>NZ_JAVDVZ010000037.1:0-1312 GCF_031457145.1 Neobacillus niacini | reverse complement strand
CTGAAGCAGCTCAATCAGTCAGGGGTTCAAAAAACTATCTTGGTGCATTGTATCGACGAACAGCTGGACGAAAAGGCAACAAAAGAGCAGCTATTGTAGTTGCACACGCGATATTGCGGATCGCATACTACCTGTTAACTAGAAAAGAAATGTATGTAGACTTAGGCGAAGACTACTTTGATAAACGAAGACAGGTATCTATTGTACGCCATTCGGTTCGAAGACTAGAAAACTTAGGCTATACGGTTACAATAACAGAAGTTTCCTAAACCATCATATAATGATATAAACACCAAAGATCAGACGCTCCTCCCCTTTTTAAAAAATGAATGAGCTGCGTCTATTTAAGTATTGCCATTTTTCGGATCTCACAGAAGTTAATTTTCATGGTAGTTTAAGTGTACCACTTCACAAAGTTACATCGATTTTAACATATATACATTGAAACTTTTCTTACTCACATTTCATTTCATATCATATAGAGTACCTCCCAGAACAGAAGGTACTCTATTCACACGAATCATTGAACTCCTTGTTATTCTTTTCCGCTAAACTCTAAAATATTTAAACCCTCGGATGCCTCTGGTGCTTCAAAAAATTTAGTAACATGAATAAACACCACTTCCGTGTCAAAAGCTGCTCTTTCGGGTTGTTCGTTACGCCTTTGTGCAATTTGACGTAAGCATTGCTCGTTATTTAGATTAAGGAAAATTAGTTGATGGCTTGCATTGACCTCTGACGCCATATCCAAAAACCACTTTCGCAGTTTTTGAGTGTTAGCTGGAAAATCCATCACTACATCTGTACCGACACTTAATATGTTTTGGACATGCTTTTTCACCAACGGCTTGAGCTGCGCTGAGAATTTTATATAGTCCTCAAATGATGCAATCTGATTGGGATAAAGAGATGAAAGCCATTCATCCTCAGACAACAGTACCGCATGTTTATCTATCGCCAATTGTTTTGATTTAGTTGATTTTCCAGCGCCCATTTTTCCACAGAAAAAGTATAGCGTCCCCAATTGTTTCAAATTTTTTAACCCCCCGCGCTTATTTTAGTGGTTGTTGCCCCACCTTGTAAGACTATAATTTATTTTTTTATATTTTTTCACTAATGTTGCACTTATTTAATTTTAATATAAAAATACTCGAAATGTTCGCTAATCTGCTTCGTTAGCAGAATAAGAAAAAAGATGCTGCCGCTGCAACACCTTGTTTAACTCTTTCCCCCTTAGTTGAAGAGTGGGGGTTTTCTATATTTTGTAATTTGTTCAAAAGAATACGCTAGCTTAATTAATGTTCCTTCACTA
>NZ_JAVDVZ010000036.1:0-2716 GCF_031457145.1 Neobacillus niacini | reverse complement strand
TTAATACAGATAGGTAAGGGTTTGAAGTTATCGCCTCCTTTTCCCCCTGTTCACACCGTACGTGCGACTTTCACCGCATACGGCGTTCCAACTAATCCAATTTATTCGTTCTATGTATTAAGCAGACGAGTGCCGTTTTTCCAAAGTTAGATTATTCCATTTAGACATTTTAATCGTAGCTTATTTACTTTTTCTTTCTGCTTACTAGTAAGTTTTAAAGATTGTAAAAGAGTTTCTATTTTAGCTTTATCTTTTAGATGAATTAATTGGTGAATTGCTTTATGAATAATAATCAAATTTGAATAACTATCATCTTTCGAAAGATAATAAGGGTTTATGTGATGGCAATGCCATTCATGTATCCCTAACTCTTCTCCTAATATGGCACATTTACCATATTGAGCAATAAATTTACTGATTCGATTGTCGTTATATTCAATGGATCTGTTTGGAATGTAGTTTCTCATGATGTAAGAAAGTGTATTTTTATCAATAGCTTTTAGGCTTTTATGAATTTTTGCTCTACCTTCGGCAGTAAAGTTACATATTACTTGGGAGAAACCAAGTGTCTTTTTCCATCGTTGTGCGTGGATAGGGGCAAAAACCATTTTTTGTATCCTATACAGTTTAGCCTTATAGCCCTTGTACCTTTTCTGAAAGGTTTTTGTCATCTCTTGGAAACTTGCCTCGGTTCTAATGTTCCCTAATTGATTATATAACGTTTTGCGTAGATGAGCGTTTAACTCATTTAGATTGGTGGTGATGTTAGTAGCGACAGAGTAATAGTTTTGGATTCCCATCACGACAGTATTGAAATTCCAAACTGTCTGAATGCAAGGTTTTTTCTTGATTATTTTTATAGCTTCCTTAATCTTTTGAAAGGCGTTTTCTTTAGCCTTTTCCGACATATCGGACCTTGCTACATAGCCAAATCTTGTTTTCCCTTTCCTTACAACTTTCATTGCAAATCCAAGAAACTCGGAAGAGTTTTTCTTTAGATTAATTACCTTCGATTTCTCCTCACTTGTTTCCAAATGAAGTCTTTTTCTCAAGAAGTCTTTCAAAGCGTAGTTCATTTTTATTGCGTGTGACCTAGTTCGGCACATTACCTTGAAATCGTCCGCATAGCGGACGATGAAGCACTCTTTCAAAGTAGTTTTCTTTAAATGTTGATATTTGCTTCCATTTGTTGAGTATGTATATCTGCTCTCAAACGTTTCCCATTGGTCACTTATCCACCAATCCAATTCATTCAATACAATGTTTGAAAGTAGAGGTGATAGAATACCTCCTTGCGGAGTACCTTTTGTAGGAATACCCTCTCCCTCAATCTCTGCTTTTAATAGCCTGGAAATTATAGAAAGAAGTGATTTATCCCTTATACCTAGTGACCACATTTGTTTTAAAAGTTTACTGTGATTAACATTATCAAAGAAACCTTTAATATCAACATCAACACAATGGTGGAGTCCAGACTGATTAATAAGAAATTCAAGCCTAGCTTTGGCATGATGAGTGCTGCGGTTCGGTCTAAATCCATAACTATGTTTATGGAATTTCGCTTCACAAATTGGTTCTAAGATTTGAAGAACACACTGCTGAAAGATTCTATCCCAAATAGTTGGAATTCCCAAAGGTCTGGTTTTGCCATTTCCTTTTGGGATGAAAACCCGCCTTACTGTTTGTGGTTCATACCTTTTAAACATGGATTGAACCTTTGCTATTACATCTTCCACTGTTAAATGTAAAATATCTTTAATAGTTAATTTATCTGTTCCCGCAGTTTTGCTACCTGTGTTTCTTTTAATGTTTCGGTAGGCAAGTCGTATATTATCTTCAGAACACATTAATTCTGTTAAGTCATAGAAGTGATGACCACTGACACTTTTAGCATATAGTGTATCGAAACAATCTTGCATACTATAATACTCACTGTGTCTCAGTTTCTTCCGTTTCAATAAGTTGGTGACTCCTTCCGGAGTTAAACCTCTTTTAGTCTCACAAGAACCTTATTAATCGATAAAGAACTGCCTTACTTGGTTGAATAAATCTTTATTAGTCTAGTGGCTATCCCTCCATGTGGATTAGACATTTCATTGGTACTATGCCACCACTTTCACTGATATTAAAGTAAGTTATACAACAACTAGTTTAATTATTGTTTTCCTTACTAACGTTTCATTAGTAGTAAGTCCTCCACGTTATCAGCTTACAACGTTGAGTTATATCTATTAAAGAATGAACTTAGGTGCTTCCTTTAAGCCTGTTAGTATTCATACGCCTGTAACGTATCATGGATTTTCATATCAGTTATTTTTACTCGCCCACATCTAACCTCACAATTTGGTGATATACACATTTCTATGTATCGCAGGTATAGACCCGTACATTCAGAAGTTCGTCAGCTTAACCTTTTATTGTAGGTTTATTCGCATTCTCACCATATTCATTCAACTCAAGCATCATGAATTACACCACTCCATCGAGTAGGCTTTCGTCAGCCGAACTGGTACGGTAATTTCTCACGCCTTTTCACCGAGCTTATAACACTATCATTCTTACTAAATCCAGTGCTATTCGACTAAGAGAGAACCCTTCAGGGCGTTACCCCGTCATTTGATTCTTTGATATAACCCTTCAGTTCCGTAAGGAACTGTCTAGCCTTTAGCAGAGAGATGTAGCCATCCTCAATTTAAGCTAGAAACATTTCGCACAA
>NZ_JAVDVZ010000035.1:0-2943 GCF_031457145.1 Neobacillus niacini | reverse complement strand
AATTGGTTAAGTCCTCGAACGATTAGTATCAGTCAGCTCCACATGTTACCACGCTTCCACCTCTGACCTATCAACCTGATCATCTTTCAGGGTTCTTACTAGCTTGACGCTATGGGAAATCTCATCTTGAGGGGGGCTTCATGCTTAGATGCTTTCAGCACTTATCCCGTCCGCACATAGCTACCCAGCGATGCCTTTGGCAAGACAACTGGTACACCAGCGGTGCGTCCATCCCGGTCCTCTCGTACTAAGGACAGCTCCTCTCAAATTTCCTGCGCCCACGACGGATAGGGACCGAACTGTCTCACGACGTTCTGAACCCAGCTCGCGTACCGCTTTAATGGGCGAACAGCCCAACCCTTGGGACCGACTACAGCCCCAGGATGCGATGAGCCGACATCGAGGTGCCAAACCTCCCCGTCGATGTGGACTCTTGGGGGAGATAAGCCTGTTATCCCCGGGGTAGCTTTTATCCGTTGAGCGATGGCCCTTCCATGCGGAACCACCGGATCACTAAGCCCGACTTTCGTCCCTGCTCGACTTGTAGGTCTCGCAGTCAAGCTCCCTTGTGCCTTTACACTCTACGAATGATTTCCAACCATTCTGAGGGAACCTTTGGGCGCCTCCGTTACTCTTTAGGAGGCGACCGCCCCAGTCAAACTGCCCACCTGACACTGTCTCCCACCCCGATAAGGGGTGCGGGTTAGAATTTCAATACAGCCAGGGTAGTATCCCACCGACGCCTCCACCGAAGCTAGCGCTCCGGCTTCTCAGGCTCCTACCTATCCTGTACAAGCTGTACCAAAATTCAATATCAGGCTACAGTAAAGCTCCACGGGGTCTTTCCGTCCTGTCGCGGGTAACCTGCATCTTCACAGGTACTATAATTTCACCGAGTCTCTCGTTGAGACAGTGCCCAGATCGTTACGCCTTTCGTGCGGGTCGGAACTTACCCGACAAGGAATTTCGCTACCTTAGGACCGTTATAGTTACGGCCGCCGTTTACTGGGGCTTCGATTCAGAGCTTCGCTTGCGCTAACCCCTCCTCTTAACCTTCCAGCACCGGGCAGGCGTCAGCCCCTATACTTCGCCTTGCGGCTTCGCAGAGACCTGTGTTTTTGCTAAACAGTCGCCTGGGCCTATTCACTGCGGCTCTTCGAGGCTATTCACCTCAAAAAGCACCCCTTCTCCCGAAGTTACGGGGTCATTTTGCCGAGTTCCTTAACGAGAGTTCTCTCGCACACCTTAGGATTCTCTCCTCGCCTACCTGTGTCGGTTTGCGGTACGGGCACCTTTTATCTCGCTAGAGGCTTTTCTTGGCAGTGTGGAATCAGGAACTTCGGTACTATATTTCCCTCGCTATCACAGCTCAGCCTTTACGGTAAGCGGATTTTCCTACTTACCAGCCTAACTGCTTAGACGCGCATATCCAACAGCGCGCTTACCCTATCCTCCTGCGTCCCCCCATCACTCAAACGATAAAGAGGTGGTACAGGAATATCAACCTGTTGTCCATCGCCTACGCCTTTCGGCCTCGGCTTAGGTCCCGACTAACCCTGAGAGGACGAGCCTTCCTCAGGAAACCTTAGGCATACGGTGGACGGGATTCTCACCCGTCTTTCGCTACTCATACCGGCATTCTCACTTCTAAGCGCTCCACCAGTCCTTACGGTCTAGCTTCAACGCCCTTAGAACGCTCTCCTACCACTGACATCGTAGATGTCAATCCACAGCTTCGGTGTTACGTTTAGCCCCGGTACATTTTCGGCGCAGAGTCACTCGACCAGTGAGCTATTACGCACTCTTTAAATGGTGGCTGCTTCTAAGCCAACATCCTGGTTGTCTAAGCAACTCCACATCCTTTTCCACTTAACGTAAACTTTGGGACCTTAGCTGGTGGTCTGGGCTGTTTCCCTTTTGACTACGGATCTTATCACTCGCAGTCTGACTCCCACGGATAAGTCTTTGGCATTCGGAGTTTGTCTGAATTCGGTAACCCGATGAGGGCCCCTAGTCCAAACAGTGCTCTACCTCCAAGACTCTTACAACGTGAGGCTAGCCCTAAAGCTATTTCGGAGAGAACCAGCTATCTCCAGGTTCGATTGGAATTTCTCCGCTACCCACACCTCATCCCCGCACTTTTCAACGTGCGTGGGTTCGGGCCTCCAGTAAGTGTTACCTCACCTTCACCCTGGACATGGGTAGATCACCTGGTTTCGGGTCTACGACCACATACTCATTCGCCCTATTCAGACTCGCTTTCGCTGCGGCTCCGTCTTTTCAACTTAACCTTGCATGTAATCGTAACTCGCCGGTTCATTCTACAAAAGGCACGCCATCACCCATGAACGGGCTCTGACTACTTGTAGGCACACGGTTTCAGGATCTATTTCACTCCCCTTCCGGGGTGCTTTTCACCTTTCCCTCACGGTACTGGTTCACTATCGGTCACTAGGGAGTATTTAGCCTTGGGAGATGGTCCTCCCAGCTTCCGACCGGATTTCTCGTGTCCGGCCGTACTCAGGATCCACTCAGGAGGGAACGAAGTTTCAACTACAGGGTTTTTACCTTCTATGACGGGCCTTTCCAGACCGCTTCATCTACCCCGTTCCTTTGTAACTCCATGTTGAGTGTCCTACAACCCCAAGAGGCAAGCCTCTTGGTTTGGGCTATGTCCCGTTTCGCTCGCCGCTACTCAGGGAATCGCGTTTGCTTTCTCTTCCTCCGGGTACTTAGATGTTTCAGTTCCCCGGGTCTGCCTTCAATACCCTATGTATTCAGGTAAAGATACTACTCCATTACGAGCAGTGGGTTCCCCCATTCGGAAATCTCCGGATCAAAGCTTACTTACAGCTCCCCGAAGCATATCGGTGTTAGTCCCGTCCTTCATCGGCTCCTAGTGCCAAGGCATCCACCGTGCGCCCTTTCTAACTTAACCTAAAA
>NZ_JAVDVZ010000034.1:0-4049 GCF_031457145.1 Neobacillus niacini | reverse complement strand
TGGAACGCCTAATGCGGTGAAAATCGCACGTTGGGTGTGGAGCAGGGGAAAAGATGGAGATTACATCAAAATCTTACCTATTGCTATTAAAGTAATGGGGGCTTTAGTTCAATAAGAAGTAAATAAGAAACCCACATATTAGATATGTCTACTATGTGGGTTTCTTTTATATTCAAATGTTCTAGTAAACTAACATATATATAAGCTATTCTAGTCTGTTTGTTTTTTATAAGGGAATTTTTTTATAAAAAACTCTAACTAGTTAATAAATGACTCAATCATTTCTGTGATTTTTTTCCTTTGTTGTGGGCTTAACTTTTTTGCAGTAATAATCAGGTTTAACAAATCTGGAGGAAGACTTTTATTATCCTCAAATAAATCGACTATCGTTATTTCTAATGCTTCACAAATTTTGTAAAGGGTTTCAATTGACGTAGAACGTACATTACTTTCAATTCTACTAATTGTGGATTGATTAACACCAGCAAGGATTGCAAGTTGTTCAGTTGATATGTCTTTACTTAATCTTATTCTTCTAATTCTTTCTCCCAAATTATTCATACAAAACCCTCATTTTATGTTTTATAATTAAGCTTTTTATATATTTGTATAAGTATAAATATCATAGCAAAAATGAATAAAAAAAAGTTTACTTATGCCAAATTGCATAATATATGTATAAAAATATGCCTAAAGGGAATAATTCCTGATATAAACCCAACTGAGAGGTGTAACGATGTCAATTGATAACCTTCGAGGAAATATCTAATAGGAGTGTTTATCTGGCAGGAATAGCTAAGGAAATTTGGAACTTTAATAATGTAGTTTAAATAGGGAAGACTGCTTTAGTCTAAGTAGATTTAAAGCTCTTTTGGTATTTAAATGCAGAAATTATATAGGGTAAATGCAGAGTCTGGAAAGGTTTGTAAATTGGTGTGAATAATTTGATGAAGAAACTTCTAATTATTCTAGTTTTTAGTTGCAGTATATTGTTAACAGGGTTTAACGCAACTGATGAGAGAGAAGTAACTTTTCTTGTTAGTTCGATGATTACTGCAATAAATGAAAAAGATGCCGAAGGTTATATTCAAACCTTAAGTGATTATTTTATTAAAGTAACTTATGGTGATAAGGATTTCATAAGGCAAAATATTGAGAATTTTGGTCAGATAGATTTGTTAGAGTTTGAAGTAGTATCTATAATTACTTATACCTCCTATGCATATTACAAACTGATCCATACAAGTGAAAATTATAGGAAAACAACCTTTTTGGGTGAAATGATATTGGTAAAGTCAAATGAAGGTTGGAAAATTCATTATGTTTCAGAGGAAGAATTATTATAATTTGATATGTTAAGTAAACTAAAGGAGCAGGTTAAGAAGAGGGGGAACTTATATATCGGTCTTTTTTTGCAATTGAAAAATAATGTGCAATAGCAAAATCCAACATAATCGCTGGCTAGCTACAAATCGATTACTGATGATTCATAAAATATAAAAACCAAACAGCGTGGTTTTGTTCATCAGCAGAGGCTTGCGTAAATGCGTTTCTGATGTTGTCATAATTGTATTTCCTTGCAATTCCATGATAAAAATCTACCGTTTCCTGTTCATCTATAAATGCGGCTAGCACTCCACTTTTATAATCTTTTGAGCATTGTTCCGTGATTTTAGGGGTTGGCTGATTTCCAGTTAATGAAAAATAAATCTGAGCAAAAGCGTGATAGTGTCTTATTTCATCATTTCTGATTTCAAAGATTTTGTTTTTAACCCCAATATTCGGAGCCTGATTTGCTAATGCTTCATAGCAATGAATAGCACGATATTCTCCATTGATTGCTTTCGAAATATCATTGATGATTTCCATGTTTGCAGAAGGCTGCATTGAGTTAAGGTTCATTAAATTATCACCTCCAATCTCAATATATGGGTTAAATTAATAAAATGAAGCTTATCCTACAAGATAAGTTCTTATTAATGAACAGTTCGTAAGATTAAATTCCCTTGCTTAGAAGTAGCTTCTTTATTTGTTTTATTTCTCTAGATAAATCATTAATCTGTTTTGCATAGTATGTAGGTCGCTATTACTGTTCATGATATTGTTCTGATTACTCTGTTGTGCTTCTTGTAGAGCAAGTGCGGCAGCGACTGTTGAAAGGTCATCACCTAGTGTAGTTATTAATCCTGCAATAACTGCAAGCTGTGCCGCTTGATTTTCCATATTGAAATTTTGAGGTTCAGGTTTAGGGGAATTATGGTTATCTTTCATCAATGTATCCTCCTCCTCACTATCTATCTAAGTGCATCTTATGTAACAATGAATTCCTTGTGTGGGTAAAATACCAGAATGTTTGACAATAAACAGAGTAAATGGAGTGAACACTTCGAACTAATCGTGAAGAAATTCACTTAAGCTAACGGGTGCTTGAGTGAATTTCGTTGATGCAACTCAAGCCCTTTTGGCATAGCCTAGAACAGTTACAAAATAAGGAAGGGGATATTATGAGTAATAATATTGAGAATGGTGGGAAAGACTCTAATTCTGTTGATATTTTACAATTAGTTGGACAATGGTTAACCACAACAGGAGATGCAAAAAGCTTTGTAGGGCAAGCAATTGCATTAGAAAATGATAAGCTACAGCAAATTCAAGACCAAAAAGAGAAAGAACCACAAGAATTGCAACTATTGCAACTTCAACAAACCCTTCAACTAATGACACAGACAGAGGAAATAATAAGACTTTTACAAAAACAAATAGAAAACAGAGCTTTATAACAGGATTAACGATTAGGTTTATAGAATGGCTGAAATAAGAATAGAATTGATTATATAGGTCCATCTTACTGTTTACTTTACGATCATATAAATCCTTGTTTATAGTTATGGGGTGAG
This sequence comes from Neobacillus niacini, assembly GCF_031457145.1. Lineage (GTDB taxonomy): Bacteria > Bacillota > Bacilli > Bacillales > Cytobacillaceae > Neobacillus > Neobacillus niacini_J. The sequence goes on along the minus strand of NZ_JAVDVZ010000034.1, from coordinate 1,152 downwards.
TTCATGAAGAAGAATAAAAGGCTTTACATTGCCCCTCCTGTCCCTCCTACAGCCAACAATAACGGTAATAACTCTAACTCTAATTCAACCTTTGCGAATTTTGAATATAAGCCACCTAATAATATTGGGAATATTATAGGTATTTTTGGCGATGTATTGGTTACTGTGGGTGACGCTTTGGGGACTATTGGGGCAATCATTCAACTAGATATAGATGTTTCTGCCGATTTGCAATCACAGGTGGATGATTTTAAGTCAAATCAAGAGAAGGATAAGATGCGGGAAGAGATTGATGATCTCAAGGAACAGGTGAAAGAGATTGATGATCTCAAGGAACAAGTGAAACTGCTTGTGAAAATAATTAAGAGTAACCAAAATTAAGAGGTTACTCTCTTTTTATTTATCTTCGCAATTTTGTATGATTTATCCTGAAGTTTTCATATTAACATCAGAAAACAGAATATTCGAAGTTGAGATTCTTGCAAAACCAAGAAGAATTTTAAAAATCGAAGAAGAAAATGATTTTGATTAATACTACAAATATGAATATAGGGGTGGGATGTTTAACAAGGCATTACTTTTTTGTTTGATTAACGAAGAAGCTTGTGAAGTATTATACTGTGCGAAACGTTTCCTTATAAGTGCCAAAGCACGAAATAGGAGGATTGCTGAAAGGCAATTACAACTGATTAATCGAAACTCGGAATGAAAGCCGTCATGTTGAGCTGAAACGAGTTATCTGATACTCCTGCATGCATGGAATGGTAGTAGCCCGAACGTGTATGAAGCTAGGTGAAGTCGGCTGAAATGTACCTAAGTTCTTAAACAGAATATGATTCATGATAGGTCGGGATGCTACAAAATATCTATGGTGAGAATGTCCAGATGGACTGACGAACTTGCGAATGTACGGGTCTAGAAATTAATACGATCGAAAGACGTATGCTGTAAATGCAGTGTCAAACACCGAAAAGTACGACTAGTAGATAGGAACCTCGGAATATCTAACTAAAGAGGATATAGAATTGACAGGCTTAAAGTAAGCACCTACAGATATATGTAAAGCTAGGTTAATCGGAACGTTGTAAGTAAGAAACATCCACTATTAAAAGACTACTATCTGGATGGTGTCTATAAGATAAATAAACATCG
>NZ_JAVDVZ010000033.1:0-6836 GCF_031457145.1 Neobacillus niacini | reverse complement strand
TTTTGAAGTTAAAACTCCCGTCTCGAATGCTTCTTGGATTTCTTTAATTGTTAATTCTTCTTTGAGAATTTTATTAAAAATTAACTCCAAAAATTATTCACCCTTTCACCTTATGCATAAAATTATATTCATTATTTTATCACGTTTAGCTTTTGTTTCTTCAACTAAACTGCTTCGTTAGTTTAAGAAAGTAATCAATCTTATACTGAAAAAAGGGGCAGGCACTCCGCCCACACCCTCAAATTGCTTTTGCTAATTCGACTATGTAACCTTTTAATTACTTCGGTTCTGACAAGCATACAAGCATTTCTATCATTTCTTCGTAATTATGTATGTGATCGGATTACATAGAAGAAAAGAAGGCCCGTAGGCCCATGGAAATACTGTTTAAATCTTTTGCTTTTAGAATCTACGTCTTCTTCTTCTATCTCTTTTAAATTCAAAGGGGAAAAAGGGGAAAAATAAGAATTCAAAGGGGAAAAACCGTCTTCTTCTAAAATCGTCACGAAAAAATCGATCTCTTCTAAAGTCGTCACGAAAAAAACCCATTTGTAATCATCCTCCTTTCATTTTAGAAGTCTATATGACAGAGGGACAGATTAACTTACCCTGCCCTTTGTTCTGTACTATTTAGCAAAATGAAGCCCCTACAATGATTAGAAGTATGAACAATACAACGATTAATACAAAGCTGCTGCCGCCAAAGCCACCGCCGTATCCATAACCACCGTCGTATCCACCGTATCCGCCGAACCAACCCATTTTTTTCACCACCAATCGGACAAAAGCTATTTCTCCTTATGTATATTTTTTAAAGACAAGGGTTGATTGGACATATATCATTGTTGTAAGGACAAAACAATTTCTAAAAATAAAAAAGCGTCTGCAATACAATGCAAACGCCTCTTCTGAGGTAGTTATATTGGCTTGGCGGCCTTAATAATAACTTATGCACTCAGAATAAAGCTGAATGGGACAAGTGCTGATTAAAAGACAATTAAGCAGCCTGGATTTCCCGGATCTGGCAACCTAGCCCGATTGCACCTGTTGACCCAGTATAATAAAGTGATAAACGCCGATCCCTTGAAGTGTAAAGGATTGGCTTTTTTATGTATAAAAACATGTTACGGAGTAATCAAAAAGGAGCAGGCTTCAACCCACTCCCTTAACACTTAATAGCATAAAAAAAGACCTTCTATTGACAGTCCTGTTCTTGAACTAAAGCTCCCTTTAGCTTAATAAGGGCTACTTCAAAATTGAGAAAAAGGATTTATCGGACCCACGCTAAGTTACGAACTTTACATTGAGTATTTTTCTAGTTGCCCTTTTAATTCAATTAACTTTTTCTTAATAAAAAGGTCTGTTTCTTCAGGTAATTGGTCTAATCTGAAAAATCCAGCTTCAATTGCTTGATTCTCATCAGGCGTAACTACTCCTTTAAAGTCAGTACATAAATATCCTATTGCAACAGTGTGATATTCATTTTCACCGTCCGCTGACTTTGTATTTAATTCCATACCAGAATAAACACCAAATAATTTTAAATTATTAATATGTATCCCTATATCCTCTTGTACATTTCTTTTAACACAGTCTTCCACTGACTCATTTAATTGCAATATTCCACCAGGAATCCCCCAAGTTGCACCTGAATATCTACTTAATAAAATCTCTTCTTTTTTATTAATAATAGCTACACTTGGTCGTACTATAATCAATGGAGAAGTCCCAATCATTTCTCTCATTTTTGTACAATAATCCATAAATACCCCCCTATGATAAGTTCATTATTAAAGGAGTATCCTACTCCTTTTTAGTTGGCATTTGTCAGCCTCCTTCAATACAGGTAGCAGTGGAACTTCTAACGGCAGCATTTAATTCAATAAGAAGCGCGGTAAGAGTATCAGTTCCCAAAATAGTTTCCAATGTCTTTTCAGTAAGAGGTAAATTAAATTTGACAAAAATAGGAGCTGTTTCTTTCCAAACTTCAACAATCGCTTTTGGAGACATATTAGATTGTATGACCATATTAAGACCTCCTTTTTATTTATCGCCAATCATTAAAGTCTCAATGATAGGACAATTATACAAAGATTTTTCGTCAGGACAACTTTCTTTTAGATTAAATAACATTTGCTCAATCCTGTTTAACTCTCTAATTTTCAATTGAACATCTTCAATTTTATTAACAACAAAATTATACATATCTTTACATCGTTCATCGTCTTTATCAACGACTCCAAGTAACTTAGCAATTTCAGCTAAAGTAAATCCTAAATCCTTTTAATAAACTTTATACGATTGATACTCAAAACCTATTACAAATAGCACAAAATAGACTTTTCTATCCAATACGAAAATACAGTATTCGGGTGTTGTTCTTCAACCTTTTTCATTTTCAGATACATGTCAATCCCATCCGATACATCATGCCATAAATCCGTAAACACAAAATCATATTTGCCATTAGACATATGTTTTTGTGCATATTCAAACGCATCTGCCTTAATAATCTTAATCTTATGAGCATTTTTAAATTGCGGTAATACATATTTTTTAAATAATTGAATGACATCTTCATTCATATCCACAATTGTGACGCTTTCTACATTTTCTTTTTCAGAAACCATATAGGCATAATAACCAAGCCCTAGCCCAAATGTAAGCACGTTACCAAATGCGCCATCAACCGCATCTTTCATTGTTTCGATCTCATTCGGTGTAATGGTCATCCAGATTCGATCATTTTCTAATACGGCTGGGAAAATAAATTCTTTATCAAAAAATCCGATTTGAGGTATTTGTCTTCCCTCTTTTGTTTGGATAATATCATTACAAACAAAGCCTTCAAAAGGTTTATATTTTTCATATTTTAGCTCGCTTTTTCCGATTTTTATCGTTGGGATTTTGATATTTTTATAATATGGATTGTCATAATAATCATTTGCATCAAGTTGATGAATCATTTTTTTAATATATTGGTTGAACAAGTCCTTATCTTCATCATTATCTACAATTTCCAGCCCGAAAGCAGCAGCTAGTATGACAACGAATGCATATTCATACGATACGCCACTAGTAACAATCTCATCGATTTCTTCTTTGGTAATAAAGTCAGGTGCATGATTTAAATAATTGCTTAATAAGGCAAATACTTTGTAATTGTCTACTTTTATTTTCTCTTTTAACAAGTTATTGCGGTTCATATTCTCACCTGGTTTTATTTATTTTTTCACGAAATTATCCTAGCAGGTACGAAATAATCTCTTTATTTGTACACTGAAGGAAATCTGGAATATCATTTCGATTGGTTGTCAGTGTAAAATAATAAATCTGGCTATCGTCTTGAAACGAGCTATCTCGAAGAAGGTCATTTTTGCCTCCAAAGTTACTTAGAATCTGTTCAAAAAACTCGCTCTGCGTATGCATATCGACTGAACCTAAGTGAAATATTCCTTTGAGCCCATTTTCAATAATGAACCGTAGCTGCCTTGATAACTGAATATCTAAAAGATTATTGCATACTAAATTACTGTATACATCAATCACTTTATGATCTTTTATACTTTCTTTAATTAATTTCCATCTAGGAGAATCCTTACCCCATATTGCTGGGATACGGATAATCATTGCTCGTTCTCCTAAAATATCATTTAGCATATTTTCGCAATCAATTTTATATTTGCCATAATCTGATTCGGCAATAGGAATATCTGTTTCTAAATGTGGTTTTGAAAAGTCCCCATCAAAAACATTGGTGGTAGACACGTAGTACACACGACTTTTTGTATTAACTAATTCCAAAGCCAATTCATTATGAAACTTGAGCTGCTGATCAAACTCTCCCCTTAGGCAGGAAATTACAATATCAGGTTGAATGGAATTTAGTATTTCCTTCAGTTTATCAATCTGCTGGACTTCCAATTGGAACTGCTTCTCATTAGGGAGATTGGTTAACGAAGATGAATAGGTTCCGAATAAGTCAAATCCATCTTTCAATTCCTCAATTAACGCTTTCCCCACAAGACCGCTTGCACCAAGAATAAGCACCTTTTCCACAGACATTCCCCCATTGTAATTACTCACTATTAAACGTTTAAATTTTTTTAAATTTATCTATCAACCTAATATTATACATTTTAAAAAGATACCAGTCGTTAAACTACACACCAAATGCTTCATGCCCTGCATAAGTTCAGCTTGAGGTAAATATGATAAAAATAAGTATCCTAATAAAGGAGTTGTTTGAATGGTAATCTTCAATAAAATTGCTCTATTTTTTGTTGTTCTATTCTCTGTTGTCATTATTTTAAATACCTATTTAGGAGAAACTGAACGGGTCCAATCCAATGTTATTTACTTATTAATGAATGGATTTGCCTATATTGTCTCTGCTATGGATATTGAAAAAAGAAAAGTGGAGCTGTCGAAGAGTTAATTATAAATTTCGATAACAAGATATTTAATTGAACGTTTGATTAGTTTCTTTCTAACTGAATAAAACCCATTTATATCAGGTATCCAACCCGTTTAATCAAACGTTTGATTAGTTCCATTATATAGCTATTTTTCGGCTATTTTCTTTAAACCTCTTGCTCGATTAGCTATAAATTTTCTCATATACTTCTCTAAAAACAACTTATCAATTAGTATACCAATTGGGCCAAATCGCGATCTATATTGAAAATGATCAATCATGGTTGTACCTTCTTCTTCTTCAATAAACTGGTGGATGTGGATGAAGGACTTAAATGCACCTTTTACCATTACATCTACAAAACTATGGGGTTTTTCCATAAATATCACTTTTGCTGTTAACCTTTGTTTGATACCAAAGTGTACAGCTTCCCAGGTAACACTATCACCTTCCTGCAAAAGCCCTGCTGTAACCCCTCCAACAGCCCTTTCCTTTGTTTTAACTGATGTTCGAGTATGAACCTCGACATCTCTAGCTAAGTCAAAACAAATTTCTATTGGCGCCTTTATGAATTGTTTATGCTCTATCACAGGCATTTCTTACTTCTCCATTTCTAACTTCATTAATATGTATTCCAGCTGACAATATACTCTGTATGCTCATTAGGGAGCTTTAAATTGGGATTTTCTATAACCCAACGACCTTCAATATTCAATTCCTTACAGGCTGATTCAAATTGACACATGGCAATTCCCATATCCAAGAGCTGCATGTCATATCCTAATTTGGAACTGTAATTTGGCGTATGCTCTATATAAAAATCGCAGACTTTACGATCTGCAGATAATACAAGTCTCCAGGGCTGTTTATTGGAGGCAGATGGTCCAAGCCTAACCATTTCAATAGGAATTTCAAAAGGACCTGCTTCTTTCTTAGTTAAGCCGGTTTCGAATGTTTCAGCATAGAATAGCTTATCCCAAGTCTTCTTATTGTCTGCCTTTACAACGTATCGAAGAGCTTTGTCAAAGACCCTTTGTTTTTGATTCGGATAGCCGATTGGTGTTATACAGGGGATGAATTCTCCTTCCCCAAGCTGGACTTCCTGTTCAAATGAATTTCGGTTAAAGGTGCCTCCCATCCAGCATGTACCTATTCCTAACTCAGTTAAAAATAAAACCAGCTTTTGAAAGACATATGCAAACTCCACTAGTGTGTATTTACTATTTTCCGTGGCACCAACCAAATAACCTTGTGGATTTTTAATAAATCCATATGTACCTAGCTTTATGCCTTTGTCACTTACATTATTAGTTACTTGAATAAACTCAATTTTCCCCTTATTCCCAAAAGGTCCAACTAAGTTTTCTTTATTGTTTATATATTCTCTTATTTTTTTATAATCGGTTTCTGTGATGTATTGAGTATCAAACGTTCTAATTGACTGGCGTTTCTTCATGATTTCAATGAGACTCATGTTGGTCCTCCTTTCTTACTTTTGGATTTGTCGTACTGTATCTCACTCTTATTTTAATCCCACATGCAGAAAAAGACAAAAAGAGTGATTACTATTGTTAGCAATCACTCTTTTAAAATATTTATGGGCCTAAATGGACTCGAACCATCGACCTCACGCTTATCAGGCGTGCGCTCTAACCAGCTGAGCTATAGGCCCTAATATGGAGCGGGTGATGAGAATCGAACTCACAACATCAGCTTGGAAGGCTGAGGTTTTACCACTAAACTACACCCGCAAAAAAATGGCTGGGCTAGCTGGATTTGAACCAACGCATGTCGCAGTCAAAGTGCGATGCCTTACCGCTTGGCTATAGCCCAATATGTAATATTGTAATGGGGCGGCTGATGGGAATCGAACCCACGAATGCCTGAACCACAATCAGGTGCGTTAACCACTTCGCCACAACCGCCAAAATAATATAGTTGAGGTTTAACAGCTTAAACCTAGTAATTTAATTGGTTGCGGGGACAGGATTTGAACCTGCGACCTTCGGGTTATGAGCCCGACGAGCTACCAGACTGCTCCACCCCGCGATAATATGAAGATTATTTTCACTTCGTGAAAAATTGAAAGTTATTTTCACTATCGTGAAAAAACTTTGGTGGAGGATGACGGGATCGAACCGCCGACCCTCTGCTTGTAAGGCAGATGCTCTCCCAGCTGAGCTAATCCTCCACTATATCAATAAAACTTTGGTGACCCCTACGGGACTCGAACCCGTGTTACCTCCGTGAAAGGGAGGTGTCTTAACCACTTGACCAAGGGGCCATCATTAAAAAACGAGAAAATAAAAGCCCCAAAGGGGCTATGCCTGGCAACGTCCTACTCTCACAGGGACAAAGTCCCAACTACCATCGGCGCTGAGAAGCTTAACTTCCGTGTTCGGTATGGGAACGGGTGTGA
>NZ_JAVDVZ010000032.1:0-7237 GCF_031457145.1 Neobacillus niacini | reverse complement strand
TCTTTGATATAACCCTTCAGTTCCGTAAGGAACTGTCTAGCCTTTAGCAGAGAGATGTAGCCATCCTCAATTTAAGCTAGAAACATTTCGCACAACTAATCTGCTGCGTTAGAACAATTAGAAAAGCCACCAAAATGGCAGCTGGTTCTTCAAGTATCGCCCCCGTTAGCCATCCATGAAGCGCCAAAAAATCAGCGCTTCACCACAGAGAATGAAAATGGATAGGAAGTGTCAATACTGATACTGACCTTAATCCAGTCAACCCTAATCCATAGACTTATTAATTATCGCTCTCCTCTTTTTTTTAACGATTGAGCAGGGTCTTCTTAAGTATTGTCATTTTTCTATTCTCGAAGAAACTTATTTTCATGGTAGTTTAAGTATCCTTTCGCAAGTTAGTTCAGGGAAAAAGCGACCCTTCAATATCGAAGAATCGCAGTCCAACCTACTATGTTATTTTTCTAATTCAATAATAATGTCTTCTAATGTAAATTCTTCTTTCCCTTTGCCAGGTTTGTACGGAAGTATCATTTCCTTTTTCCCGTCCTTCGTAATCTGCACTGAAGAATAATTATCCGAATTGTAATCCCTAAAAGTAATGTGAGGAGTAATAATCAACTTTGTTGCCTTCTGTGCCAATTTTTCAAATGTTTTATTTAAACTTATATTATAGGAATCTGTACCTTTGCCACCCATACCTTCACCTGAGTAAGCATTCCCTAAATCATCTTTAATTTCTAATTCCACATCTACCCCATCCCAGATGCTTTTTACATATTCAGAAACTTCTTGTTCGTAATAAACGGTAAAAGACATTGGAGTAACCGATATTTTTTCTATATTTACTTTTACTCCATTCTTTTCCGAACTACTGTCGCTTATCTGCGTATTGCTTGCAACAGCATTCAGACTAAAAGAGAAATTCCAATCTCCTTTAATCTCTGTCTTATTATCTGGATTCAGAATTGTGTCTATGTTCCATTCAATGTTTGCAACATCTAATTTTTTATCTTCATAATTACTTATTGTTAGAATGCCAACATATTTATTTTTATCAATTTTCGTAGTTTTGCCTGACCCTGCCCCACCGAACATCCCTTCAATATTAGGCATAGAAAGACCTGCATTGCCTAATTCCTGTTCACTTTCAATGGTATAGGTTAATGTAACCGTTTTCCCATCAAATACGCCGTCATTTACGGTGAACTTTATACCGTTACTTTCCATGGTCATATTGATTTCATTAGAGTATTGCTTATACTCATAATAAAGTCCAGTTTCTTTCTTTTGGCTATCATTTCTAACGCTGATGTTTTCTATACTACTATGCCCAGATCTGTCTTGATCAAAAATGCGGAAAATATCATCAATGACAGGGATATTTTTAGCATATGCAGGAAACGTCAACCCAAATGTTGTAGCGGAAATGCAAACGACGATGGACGCTGCCACAACATTCTTTTTAACTTTATACCGCTTTTTCTTCTCATGAATGGTCTTTTTCAAAGCTTTTTTCACTTTAACCTTTTCAATCTCGCTAACTTCCATTTCCTCAAATTCATTTTCATCTATGGCAATATCATTGAATAATACATAAATGTCCTTCATATTCCATTCTCTCCTAACTTAAGGTTGGTAGCTTGTTGATTGAGTTTCTTTTTCCCTCTATAAATCCGATTTTCAACTGAAGCTTTAGTCAAACCCAGTTTTATGGATATATCCTCAGACTTTAAACCTAGAAAGAACTTCATAATAAAAATTTCCCTTTCAACAGGTTCAAGTTGATTAATTAACTTGATTAATTCATTTCTGTCTTCTACAAAAAGTAATTCCTCTTCTGCGGACTTTTGAACATTTTGATCCATATTATCTGAGGTAAATTCAATTTGCTTACTAGCTTTTCTGTAATAATCAATAGCTTTAAACTTAGCAATGGCACCAACCCATTTTTTAAAATCGTTTGGTTCTCCGCTAAACTTCTTCGAATTGTTCCAGATGGAAAGAAAAATATCATTGATACATTCTTCCATGACACCATTGTTATTTAAGGGACTAAGCACTTTATAAGTAATCCCCTTTATTAATGGCAAATAATTATCAACGATATATTCTAGAGCATCTTCTTTTTGCCGTTGTAATCGATGTATAAAATTTGATTCATTAGACCTCATGGACAGATTCCCCTTATTTTTTGTAAAAGCTTTTACACCTTATATAACGAATAGAAAATGTTTTTTTCTCGTATTTACAAGAAATCTTTTATTTTAATCTAACATAGTACAAGAGTAAGATTATGATTTAAGGAATAGGACTTTGAATTATCTTCTATTTCGTTATTTCCCTAATGAAATTGAGTAAACATTTCGAGATTTTCTTCAATCATATCAAAAAAAGACCGTCAAAATGACGGTCCCTTTGTTGAACTAACGCACCCCGTTTGTTTAAGTGGAAATTTTCACAATCTTTTTTTTGCCTTAACAAATTCTAATCCCTTAATGGTGTAGGGGCATATCAAAAAGACGCCTTCATTTTCAAGAAAAGCGCCCGATTGCGGAAGATTATTAATTATTTTCATTTATTGGAGAGATTCCATTTTTATCTACAAAAATACTCTTTGTTTTTCATCAAGGTTTCTTTAACATAATCCCAAATCACAATATTTCCATTATCAATCTCGAAGACCTTTCCATGAGATTTTGGTGCATCAATCTTCATTTGATTAAAGTTGCCACGGAAATCCCTAACGTAAGTTGTGGGAAAAGTTACTTCATCACTGCATCTTTTCTCTAGTTCATCCAAAGGTACATGACCAAATTCACGTTCCACTTGAAAATATGCTCTCACGATTTTATGATTATACTGCTCTGCCTTTAAAGCCCATTTAGGGATCCTATTTTTTGCCTTCCCCGTATCAACATTCATAACATCAATTACTCTAGGAATTTTTGATGTCGGTGGTGCTTTATATGTTTGTGAAGCCTTCGAAAAACTGCTTGATATATACTGCATCATATATTTTTCAATTACATCGTCTGCTTCTTCCTTATTAAGTATTAAAGCAAGATTGAATTTTTCCACAACATCTTCTTTGATACTACATTCAAAAGTTATACTCATCTTCATCCTCCATTCTATAAGTTATTATACTAATAAATACCAACTAAGTTATTTTTTACTAATTAGTATTTTATAGTATATTTATATTTCTTTCAACTCTAATACTTATTCAACTACCTACAAAAGTAGAAATTTCAATGACAAATACCCCAAAAAACGCTTCCTCCTTTGGAATAGCGCCCGATTGCTGAATATTTAAAATGCGAAAGAAATGTAAAATGACTTAGCAGTTATTTTACTAAAGCACCCTTTAGTTTAAGTACAATATTTCACATAGAAAAAAGAACTTTCATTTAATGAAAGCCATTTTTTGTGCATTAGGGTAAAGGCTCGAGTTTCTTTAATATCACTCTTAGTTTTTCAGACATTTGATAGGATCAATTCTGATGGAATTCCAGTTTCCTTCAGAATCCTTTTTATATTGAGAAATTAATACATCTGTATCATTTGTTAATTGATAAAAGATAAACCGATAATTGGCTCCGTCCGTACCAATATAATCAATGGTTTTGACGTAACCATCTTGTTTAGTAGGTAGCTGTTTTTTTATTAATTTGCACCATTCTCCATACATAATACCCACGACTGCTTCCGCATCATGCTGCCAAAGATGATAGGGGGCACATAGGAAGTCCTCTCCGTACAATTTCATCTGGTCAATTTTATACAGGTTTTGAACTTTTTTTAATTGGACATAGCCGTAATAATAAGCAAAATAGGTGACACCTTTTGATGAACCTTCGATGCTTTCTAGCTCAATGAAATAAGGAACAATGCCTTTTTCATCAGGAAGTCTGTTCATCTTAATTAAATTTAGATGTCCAATTCCAGCAAACGATTGAAGATATTCATTATAGGAAACCCTTTTGTGATAGTCTTTAGTAAAAAAGTTATAAGCAATTGGATAGGGCAACTTTGCCATCCCCACAGTTCCGCACCCACCCAACTGGTTTTGAGTGAGGTTTTCTGCCTCTCTTAAAATACTAAAGTAGTTTAAAACAGTTTCATCAGGAGTCCGAGATAATGTTGCAGGGAGTTTAATTTCTTTGTAGTTTTTTTCATAATAGGGATCAAAAAATTGGCTGTTCTTGACAAGGGTATTTTTAATTGGGAGGCGGGAAGGACGAAAGTATTTTTCGGCATCTCTGGTACTTATTAACGAAGTTTGGTTTCGTTCAACTGGTTGTCCAAATGTTTGCGGTTCGTATGGAGCTCCCATAACGAGATTCAATTTTTTTCGGGGATAATGATTGAACGTCAGATTTATCCATTTTCTAAAGTATTTCAATTAGACTCCCCCTTCAAGAATATACTGTTTTACCTTATTCACTTTTTCGCAAGATTATTAATATTTATGATATTTAAAAGTAACCACTAAAGTAGAATCGGACTCATTTCTTACGCCTATTAGTTTAAGGTGAATTATTGTAGTTGTGAGAAGATTATTGATTTTTATTCTTAGCTTAATAAGAAGAGCTGCCAAAATGACAGCTCCGAACTTTCGCTGACTTGTATTTATTATATTATTTCGGGGACTTTGGCTATGCTTCGCTAAAAGTAACAGATTCTGCTTTATACATTTTTCCATCCCAATGATACTTAACTTTTAGGCTACCAATACTTGCCTCGGGAATAGAAACAAATACAGTTGTATAACCATAAAGAACACCATTTTCAGGCTTATAATCCTCTATTGAGCCTACTCCTGGACGGTCAACAGGTGTGTAGTAACCAAATTTTAAATAGTCCACTAAGTATTTCTTTTTACCAATTTGAATAGCAATTTCATTGCCGTTTTGTTCCATTTTTACAAATCGTTTGACTGCATCATTGATTGATTCAACTGGCGCTTCTTCATATCTTCGATAAGGGTCATGTAGTTGATTCAAAACATGAATTTCTTTTGTGGATACTCCAGAACCAGCACCAGAAATCAATGCGACTATAATTTCTTTTAGTCCATCACTATTAATATCTTCATAAAATAATTTAGGGGCAAACTTGGAATTATACCAATTTGGAAAGTTATATAATAATTCACCACCTACACTGTCGACTCCACCGCCGACTTGAACAGTAAAGTTTTTAGTAGCCATACCATCTACCTTATCTGCAATTAGAAAAATGTTTTCATACCATACATCAGATATAATGTGCGATGTAACAACTCTCTGAACCGCATATGCTTTTCCTGTATGACAAACTAAAATCATTACTACTAAGCATAAAAAATATTTTCTAATTGTTTTCACTCCTTTTTATTTAAACTTCCCCAAAAGAAGTGAATAATAGGTATCTTGTACGACATAACTATTAAATTCTTTAATAAACTAACCGATTAGTCGAATAAGAAAAGGCTGCTTTTTGGCAGCCATATGTAAAGAAAAAGCACCCGATAAATGAATAAGAACAAAGTCAAACATGATTTAACGTTTGCTTAATTCAGGTCCCCAAGGAGCTGGTACGACGGATTCTTCTTTTATAATCTGTCTCTTTAGCCCAAAACTTCCAGCATAATAATCAAGCATTTCAAAAACAGTAAAGCGATGAAAATCCCCATTGAGAAATTGCGGTTCATTTCGCCTCTTAGGGTCTATTTGCCAAAGTGGGATTGAAACTCTTCCTGTATGATCTTTAAATTCATTAATAGGCACACTGAAGTTGATATGTTCGTTATAGCCCTTTGCAACAGCTATGACCGTAACCTCTGCCATATTCTTCATAGGAAATCTAGGGTCTTTGGGGACCGTAACAGGTATTATTGCTTCCCTTTGAGAATTTGTAAATTCTGTTGCTATTATATTCCCTAATGAATTTATTACAACTAACCGAGCATTCCTTATTGGAGTACCTTGTTCTCCCAACGGGTTAATAGTTGTCGTAACTTTGGCAGTCAGTATTGCCGACACTGTATTTTTACTTGTCTCAGCAAATACTGACACAGAAGGATAGATATAAAACGTAATAAAAAATATAATAAAAATCTTCTTTAACAAGGATTCCACGACCTTCTTTTCTTGTATTATCCTTAGTATTTTTTGATTTTTATTCTGGATAAATACACTGGATGCTTGTTCAACTAACGGACCTTTAGTCGAATAACGAAAGTGCCGCCTGTTTGGTAGCACGATCTAAAGCTCTTGCACCCGTTTGTTTAGATATAATTTCTCACAATTCCTCTTTGTATCGAACAACATATGGAGCGAACAAACAAGCAACAATTGATATAAGAGCCCCTATACCAAGGTTTAAATAGCCGTTATTGAAAGGAGAAAGGAAATAAAAAAATATGAAAAGTGGTAAAATAGAAAGGGCTACAACTGTACATTTACTAAAAAGGTTTATCTTATGTTTAGTACCACAGTTGTCACATTCAATTGATTTATATAACCACGCAGTGGATTTATAGATTTTACTCCAGCTAAGTGGTGAATTGCAGTTTTCACATTTTTGCATACTACCCCTCCTTAAAATTTGAATTTTGAATTTGCTAAGTGCTTAAAACCTATACAATCCCATTTTAACATTTTTTGTTAAACTAACTCCCTCAATTATTTAAATCTCATCACATTTTATCAATATTCTTATTAAACAAACCTGCATCGTTACTTCAATAAGAAAAAGCCACCAAATGGCAGCTGGATCTTCAACATATGCACCCGTTAGCTTAAGAAGAAACTTAGTATCGGAGGTAATAACAATAATAATATTGAACTGGAAATAAGCAATTTTGATACTTTTTTTGGGAGTTTTTCTCTACCTTTACCTTTGTACCATCCACTAAACTGCAATTTATTCCTATATAGAACCAAAAATAAAATAAGAATCGCTATTAGTCCCATCCACCCATAAGTATTGGTATCAGTCCCTAATTTTGAGTAGACATACTTTATAAACGCACTTAAAATTCCTCCGAAAAATACAAATATGAAAGCTATTCGTATTAACTCCAATAGTACCTTCATTAGTACCACTCTCCACCTTTATATTTTATTTTAATTTTACCATATATCCCCATCACCTTGTTAATACAGATAGGTAAGGGTTTGAAGTTATCGCCTCCTTTTCCCCCTGTTCACACCGTACGTGCGACTTTCACCGCATACGGCGTTCCAACTAA
>NZ_JAVDVZ010000031.1:0-9604 GCF_031457145.1 Neobacillus niacini | reverse complement strand
CTGGAGTGACCGAAGAGCATTCAGAAAAAGCATTTGGGTCGATGCAGGGAGCCTGGAGTGACCGAAGAGCATTCAGAAAAAGCGTTTGGGTCAATGCAAGGGGTCTGGAGTGACCGAAGAGCATTCAGAAAAAGCATTTGGGTCGATGCAGGGAGCCTGGAGTGACCGAAGAGCATTCAGAAAAAGCGTTTGGGTCAATGCAAGGGGTCTGGAGTGACCGAAGAGCATTTAGAAAAAGCATTTGGGTCGATGCAGGGAGCCTGGAGTGACCGAAGAGCATTCAGAAAAAGCATTTGGGTCGATACAGGGAGCCTGGAACGACCGAAGAGCATTCAGAAAAAGCATTTGAGTCGATGCAGGGGGGCTGGAGTGACCTCTAATCATAATCTGAAAAAAGAGACATGGCCGTCATGTCTCTTTCCCTTTTGCTTAAGGACTACTTCCGCTGAGCAGCCAAGAAAACCTTCTGTGCCGCTGCTACTCCTGCCCCAGGTTCGAAGGAATAGGAGAAATCCTGCAACCCAGCTTCGATTAGCGAAACGGCTTGAAGGATATCGCTTGGGAAGCAATAACCCATATGGCCAAATCTGAAAATCTTCCCTTGCAGGTGACCAAGACCGCCTGCAAAATCAAGGTGATACTTCTCCTTTAAATGCCCAATAAATGTTGGGATTTCTATGCCTTTTGGAGCGCATATAGCCGTGATTGTCGGGGACGCATATTCATCGGATGTCAATAGTCCTATAGAAAGAGCTCTCATGGATTCACGAACCATATTTTTCATTAGTTCATGCCTAGCAACTGTTTGTGAAAAGCCGCCTTCTTCATCAATTAAATCACAAACAGCGGAAAGTCCAAAAATCAATGAAATGGCAGGGGTGTTAGGTGTCATCCCTTTCGACGCCCACTCCCGATAGCTTAGTAGATCTAAGTAATAAGCAGGTTTAGTCGTTTCCTCTATCACTTTCCATGCCCTATCGCTGACGCTTAAAAGTGCAAGGCCAGGAGGCAGCATCATCGCTTTTTGCGACCCTGTTACTAGAATATCAATTCCCCATTGATCCATTTCCGCTGGCGCACCGCCAAGACAGCTGACTCCATCGACGATAAAAAGCGCGTCGGAATGGGTACGAACCACCTTTGCCAATTTTTCAATTGGGTTTAAGATACCGGTTGAGGTTTCGTTATAGGTTGCAAAAACAGCCTTTACATTCGATAAAGGTTTTAGAAACTCAATAAGCTCATCCTCTGTACAAGCCTCGCCCCAATTTTTTTCAAGCTTATGTACGTGGAACCCATATTTCTCACAAATAGAGACGAAATAATTGCCAAAGGCGCCAACCGTGATGACCACGACCTCTTCGCCTGGGGAAACGGTATTGACCGCTGCTGCTTCTAGTGCTGCTGTACCGCCTGATGGCAGTAGTAAAATATCTTGCGCCGTTCCGAAAATAGGTTTTACCCGATTGGTTGTTTCTTGATATAAACGAACAAATTCTTCCGTGCGATGACTAATCATATCGTGGTTCATGGCAAGCTGGACCTTTTTGGGGATTGGAGTTGGTCCAGGATGTCTTAGTATATTTGGATACATGTGTTTTCCTCCATTTTTTTCATAGATTCAATATATTATTACTTCTCGTTGTATAGTTCAGTATCCTTCTTTTTTGTATAGAAAAAAGGCTTGAGGATTTCCTCAAGCTACCTTTAGAAAGCACCGGATCCACCGCCGCCTCCACTTGTTCCCCCTCCCGAACTGGAGCTCCCGCCGCTGGTGCTGCTGCTTGCTGAGTCATTAGCGGAACGAAATTTAGCAGAAGTGTCAGGTCCGATAAAGGCAATGGCGTAGAATCCAACCGTATCATCATAATAATCGTTATCTGAAGTGAGGGCTTCTATTAGTGCATCGTATTTTCGATCGATTTCTTTGCTGCTGATTCCGAGTCCGTAAATATAAGCGCGCATCTGATCGTCTTCCGACCAGATTTCCCACTCATCTTGTGTTGTTTCCTTAAAGCGAGTCTTAAATTGTTTCCATTCGTAGGCAATCTTGGCACCCTCCCAGTTTTTTGGACGATAGACAATCGCGTAGATAACCACTGTAAAAAACAATAGAAGTGCAGCGAAAAATGTGCCTAGCAGATCATAAATCGGGAAAAGGAATAGAAATGGCAGCAGCAATACACTGGAAAAGCCGACTAGTAATCGATAGACCTTTTTGTTTTCATAGAGGGAGCGGTCTACGACTTCTTGTTTAACTGCCTGCAGCCACTCTGCTTGAAATAGGCGGTATCTATCATGATTTAACTTGTTTTTTGAAAAAGCTGTTAAGTCGTCAAAGCTAAAGGTATTTTTCGAGCCAATTTTATCAAAAAGCCACTTCATTAACACAGTTTCATGCTTTAAAGGGCTTTTTGCGTTTATAAGTTGGAAGCTGTCGATTGACGCTTTTTTCACATACCCTTGTCGCACCAAATCTAGTAATCCAGCAGCCATGGCTTGTGGTGGTAAATAGCCATTGTTTGTAAAGAAAATCGTTGCTGGCAAACTCATGATTTGCTTTGGTACGTTATGAAACTTGGTGCCTTCCCGTAAGAAATCATTTGTTTTGGCTCGTGATGTCAGCCAATCTCTACCCATTAATAGCAGTAGAATAATGATGAATGCTGGAATTCCTATCGTGCTAATCGTTGAAAGGGTATCTCTTGTAGCTTCATCTGCCTCAGCTTGGTCTATCAATTCTTGCTGTGCCTTAAGGATTTCCTCTTTCATTGGCTTAACTGCGGTTTTAGGCGCAGCCGGGAAAAGGCTAGATGGATAGGCCACGCGGATATCCCCATTGGTCCCGTCAGGAACATACCCTAACTGAAAAAGGACGGACCCATCCTCCTGTATGGTTTCAGTGTTATTGGCTGCATCATAACCGAAGGCAATCACATCGTCCGTCGGATTAGGTGGATGAATGGTGATCGTCAGATTTTCATAGGAGGATTCATTTCGATCATCAAAAAACGGCCAGTAAAATTGGGCAGCATCCTGATAGATCTCCATCCCGTTTTCAATCGTGTAATGAAGCGTTACGGTAATGGTTTCATCCGCTCCTTTTCGGTGTACTTTATAGAGGTCATCCTCTTTTTCAACCCGCAAAGACTCACCCTGTTCCGTTGCGGTAAATTGGCTGATGGCTGCTCCTTCTTTCGGAATGATTTCACGGGTAATCCCGTTAAAATCACCGTCGAATTCATAGGTATGAGTTTCTTCGACTTTCACATCCCCATTATCTTGCAGGTAAGCGTCCATGTTAACATTGGTAATGGAATATTCCACAGCCAAACTTTGGAGTGGAAAAATAAATAACAAAGCAAGGAATAGTAAGCTAGTAAACCACTTTTTTAACATGTGCGTCACCTTCTTTCCTAGTAGTAATACGATTGAAAGTGGTAAGGGTTTCAAAAAAAAAAGATCCGGCAAATGCCGAATCAACAAAAGGGGTCATGAAAAAGGGTAAATTGGCTGTCCTCTTCCTGTATTTAATTCTATCTTTTAAATGTAAATTCAATATTAATTTAACGTTAAGAATCTATTAATCATGGTGCCTGTCACCATTTATTCATTTATACATAGATTAATGAATATTAAAGGGTGATGGTGTGTGTTTTGTATGGAGATTTTGTGGACATACATATAATGTAAGGATTTTCATAAATTATTATAAAGGGGGTGTTGTGATGGGTAAGGAGTTTACGAATAGTAATTCTATAAGGATGGCGGCTATTGCAGGTTCCATTATTGGAATTGTTGGTATTGGAGTCATCACCAAAAACGTATTATTGGGATCAGTGATTCTCTTGTTGGCGGCGATTGCTTTCCTTTTGTTTCTTTATTACGGAAGTGATACAACAGTTATCTGTCACGAAAAGGGCTTCACGGTAAAGATTGTGAGTAGGGGTAAGGGGATGTCCCTCCATGAATACGGTTGGGAAGAGGTCAAGGAGACACAATACTATGATAATGAAAGCGAAGAAGATCATCTGACTACTCGGCGTATGCTGGTTAAGACGGCAAGCGGTCCTGCGTTTAATCTCTATGCAATGAAAGGCTTTGATGAACTTATTTCCATTTTTAATCAAAAAACCAGCCATTTGCCTTATGTATGGAAGAAACCGAGAGAAATGTCTAACATCTATACAAAGCAGGAACGCAGCTTTTCCTAACCAACAGGAGGTGAATACTCCTGTTTTTTCATGTTTGTTTTAATTTTAAACTTTCACTATAATCATAATTAAAACTGTAAACATGGGAGGCAGCGGCATGCAACGATTAGCGGTTTATTGTGGTTCAAGTCTGGGTGCTTCTGAGGCTTATAAAACAGGTGCGATTCAATTAGGAAAAGAACTGGCGAAACGGAATATAACGTTGGTGTATGGCGGTTCAAGTATCGGTCTGATGGGTGCTGTCGCAAATACGGTGTTAAGTGAAGGCGGGCATGCGATTGGTGTGATTCCTAGATTACTTGCGGAGCGTGAAATCTCCCATAAGGGGTTAACAGAATTGATCACTGTGGAAACTATGCACGAGCGGAAAGCAAAAATGATGGAGTTGGCGGATGGATTTGTCGTCCTGCCTGGCGGGACGGGAACGTTAGAAGAGTTCTTTGAAGTCTTCACTTGGGGTCAGATTGGTTTGCACCAAAAGCCATGCGGCCTTCTTAATATCAATCATTATTATGAACCGCTGATCAGTCTGTTTAATCATATGATCGACCAGAGATTTCTCCAGGAAAAATTCCGCGCGATGGCGATTATCGAGGATGAGCCTGCTGCCTTACTCGATAAATTCCTAAACTATGAGGCTCCACCAATCAAATCATTTGAGTAACATTAATGTGAGACCAAATCCATCATGGATTGGTCTCTATTTATTTCTCAGAGATGTTGAAACGGACGGTTATTCCAATTAATGTTAATATAAGTAAACGTAAATAACAGAAAAATAGTTTGGGGGTTCCCTATGATGAAAGTAGTTTTAGCTGGCGGAACAGGCTTTATTGGCGACTATTTTAAGAAAAAATTTACTGAGCTTGGATATGAGGTGAAAATCATATCAAGGCAGCCTCTGAATATTTCTTGGGATGATATACCTGGCATCATAAACGCTTTAGAAGGAGCGGAACTTCTCATTAACCTAGCAGGGAAATCGGTGAATTGTCGATACAATGAGAAGAATAAGAGTGAAATCATGAACTCAAGAATCAAGACGACGACGATATTAGGAGAGTCTATCCTCGCTTGTAAAAATTCACCTAAGGTTTGGATGAATTCCAGCACGGCAACAATTTACCGTCACGCAGACGACCGTCCGATGACCGAGGAAAATGGGGAAATTGGATCAGGATTTTCAGTTGATGTTGCAAAAGCGTGGGAGAAGGCGTTGTTTGCCTTTGATCTGCCAAAAACACGGATCATCGCCCTCCGAATTGCGATTGTTCTTGGCAAAGAGGGTGGAGTCATGACACCTTATCGAAATCTTGTGAAGTTTGGGCTCGGCGGGGTTCAGGGGACAGGAAAACAGAAATTCAGCTGGATTCATATTGAAGATTTGTTCCAAATTGTCCTTTTTCTAAAGGAAAGAGAAGACCTAAGCGGGATATTTAATTGTGCTGCACCGAATCCAGTTAGTAACCAAGAGTTTATGAGATTAATAAGAGATAAAATGAAAGTGCCATTTGGGGTGCCTTCCCCAAAATGGTTACTTGAACTAGGTTCCGTCCTCATTCGAACAGAAACGGAATTGGTGTTAAAAAGCCGCTGGGTTATTCCAGAACGTTTGGAACGAGAAGGGTACATATTTACCTTTGATACACTCAATAACACCTTGGCGGACATTCTAAACTAAATGATGGTTTCCTTTTTGTATGCAGCCAAAATAAATGATGCTAAAAGTGGCTCGGTGTAAATATCCAGAACAAAACAGTATTCCGCAATCCTACAGTTTTACTATTATTCCCTATTGGGGGGAAAAACCTTACAAAGTCTTTTTTTAGCAGAAAAACAATCCCGACTGGTATAATTGGAATAAGTAAATTGTACTAAAGGTGGAAGAACATGATTAAAATCATTTCAGATAGTTCAGCAGATTTACCAAAGGAATTAATAGAGAAATATGATGTTACTTTAGTGCCATTGACGGTAACGATAGAGGGTACCGACTATTTAGAAAAAGTTGATCTTACCCCGCAGGAATTCTTCACAAAAATGTTTTCAACCGAGGTCCTTCCGAAGACGTCCCAGCCCTCGCCTGCCTCTTTTGCTGAAGCATTCTCCCAATTCGGTCCAGATACGGAAATCCTTTGTTTTACCATTTCATCTGGACTCAGCGGTACCTATCAATCCGCTTGTATTGGAAAAGACCTATCCAATGCCAAGGTTACCGTATTTGATACACTGGCGGGTTCACTCGGGCATGGTCTGCAAATTATCCGTGCAGCCGAACTTGCAAATCAGGGGCGTACAGTCGAAGAGATTGTAGCTGATCTTACCAAGTACCGGGAAAATATGAATATACTTGTTCTTTTAAATACATTAGAGAATATTGTGAAAGGCGGCAGGCTTAGTAAATTTCAAGGCTCGCTGGCAAAAATCCTCAACATCAAGGTACTGCTAGAAAGAGTTGAGGGCGGAAAAGTAGAGATTTTTGAAAAAATACGCGGGAAAAAGAAGTTCCAAAAGCGAGTGCTTGATGTCATCCAAGAAAGAGGCACTGATTTTTCTGCCATTATCTTTGGAATCACTCACACTGGAAATGAAGAAGATGCGAAAGCCATGAAACAGGAAATTATCGAGAGATTCCATCCAAAAGAAGTCATTGTCAATTACATGGGTGCCACAATGGGAACCTATGCTGGGAAAGACGGCATGATTATATCGTTTTAACGTAAAGCCCTTGAATGATCTTGAAAATGATTCAGGGGCTTTTTCATATTGTCCAAGCATGCGGAATGTTATTTGAATATACTATCTCAAATCCCACCTTTTATGAAAATGGGTTTTCGAAAGGATTCCCAGAAAATTGGAGTGTTTACCAATGAGCATTTACCCAGAACCAACAAAAAACTTTTTAGAACCATGTTGTATTTGCGGCCAATTTAGTGTTGCCGGGAAGTTTCTTTAATCGTTGGAAAGAAAAGGGCTTTGGTCCCATTGGGCTTGTTTAGAATGGTTGGTCCAAATTGAAAAACATAATTATGATCGTGACGAAGGGGAAAAATAGTATTAATCTTGGTGGGATTTCACTTTGTTCAGAGTCATTCCGTTATAGTACTAAAAATGGAAATTTGGATGTAATAATAGAGTGGGAGAGATGGGAATATGAAAAACTTAATGGTAAGTTAGGGGAGCTACTAGAAAACTATTTTGTTCGTATACATATAGTGGTTGAAGAATAAATTCTTTTCTCCTTCGACAATCTTAGCACGATAGATAGTGAGAAAAACCGTGCTGCTCTTGGTATCAACCTTTAACCCTTTGTGGCAGTTTTTGTAACTGTGCCATAAAAAACACTCCAAGTCCTCGACAAAAAATTTCCCGGAGAATATCCAAAGTTCGTTTTTTAAAAGGGGTTAGGGCATTTTTAATTAAATGATTGGTTAATAAAAAATACAGGTTGTTCACGTCGATTTTGCGCGAAAATGAAAAGACGGATCTATTTGTGTATGTTGAAATATGAAATATAGATAACAGGTCAGGAGAGGTGCGCAAATGGCAAAAATAGTAGCATTAGTAGGAGATTATTGGCATGATGGTGAGGCTGCACAGGCAGGTTTAGAAGCAGCCGTCAAACGATTACCGAACAAGGATGAAATTGAACTTCAGTACATTACCTATGAGGAAGTTTCAACTGTACTCGATAATAAACCAGAACTATTTATCAATGCGAGAATGAACAAGCTTAACCCAAAAGACGAACATGTAGTTACGTGGTTATCGGAGGTATTGGATCAAAAGATAGAAAACTATGTCAATGAGGGCGGCAGTGTCCTAGCTTGGCATGCTGGTCTGGCTGGATATTCTAGTGAGAGCTCCTATACTCAAATGCTCCGAGGATCTTTTGATTACCATCCACCTGGACTTCAAGAAGTTACATATAAAGGCAATGATACAACATTTACTATTTCCGATGAACTTTACTTTGTACATTGTGATAAGGCAAATACAGAAATATACCTTCGGAGTACGGGGGCTTATGGGGATACTATCGCAGGATGGAAGCATTCCTATGGAAAAGGAAAGGTGTGCTGCCTTACTCCTGCTCACACCAAAGAAGGGCTGTTAAATGAAAATGTCTCAAGCTTGTTGGCTGAAAAAATAAAATGGCTGGTATCTCATGAGTAAAAAAAAAAGATTCGGCCGGTTGCCGAATCTAAAAGAAATCTATAAAAGGGGGTTATGGAAGAGAGAATAAAAAGGTTGTCCTCTTCATGTATTTATCTTACCCCTTAAGTATGAACAAACTATGAACAAAGGTTTAAGGTTCTATTAATTTTGGTGTGCCACTAGTTTTGCCTTTACGCCTTCATGCGTTCGGGAAGATTTTGAATCGATTGGACCACCATATCCAGCTTCGACTCTATCCGATATAGCAAATAGAGGGTGACCACGATTGGAAATCCTACCTCGCTGATGAGAGGGATCATTTGCTCCACGAGCTTTCACTCCTTTCTTTTAATAAGGCTGTTTTCAGTAAGATTGTTGTTAAAATCTTAAAGAAAAGAGCCTTTAATAAAGGCCGGTTTCCAATGGAACCCGGCCTTCTACTCTATTAAACAATTTCATATTCAGTTACATTGCGATCAATGACTCGTGCTCCCTTAACAGAAGCGTAATTTCCGTTTTTAGAAGTAAAAACGCCAGCCGCGATCATTTCCTCCATTGCCTGCTTCACTACTGCTTCTTCAATCGGTTCTTTCGGATTTTCTACCGATATACGAGCAGATTTACCAAACTCGGTAACAAACTCTAACTCCAATGTTTTAGCCATTTCATTCACCTCCTATTCTAGTTAATTTTTCTATTACGCTAGTAGTTCAGAGTTGTCGACTCTCTCGATATTGCTGAGAGTATCGCTGGACAAACCAATAAAGGCCTGTGCCGCTTGTAAAAGTTGGTCGGGAGTTGCAGATTTCTGGATATTACTGAAAGTCTTCGCCTTTAGAAGCGGTTTGCCTTCGTCATCCATGCCCACCTGAAACACCAACCGTAATTTGGATGTTGCTATCACTGCTTGTGCCATCGTGATCACCTCCTTTCACCCTTTATATATAAAAAAGTAGGCAAAAAGGACATGGTCATGGAAAATAAATTTACTAGTATCAGCTGGAGTGACCGAGGAGGGGGATGAAAAAGGATTTGGGTCAATGCAGGTGGTCTGGAGTGACCGAAGAGGGGGGATGAAAAAGGATTTGGGTCAAAGCAGGTGGTCTGGAGTGCCCGAAGGGGTGGATGAAAAAGGAATTGGGTCAAAGCAGGTGGTCTGGAGTGACCGAAGAGTGGGATGAAAAAGGATTTGGGTCAATGCAAGTGGTCTGGAGTGACCGAAGAGGAGGATG
>NZ_JAVDVZ010000030.1:0-13515 GCF_031457145.1 Neobacillus niacini | reverse complement strand
TTCCGAGTTTCGATTAATCAGTTATAATTGCGTTTCAGCAATCCTCCTATTTCGTGCTTTAGCACTTATAAGGAAACGTTTCGCACAGTACATTTTTTCACAATCTTAATTGTATTGGTTTATTGTATTTAAAAAGTTCATATCTATTTTTCTTTTTTCTTATCTTTATCATTTAATGCCCAATTAAAAAACATAAAGAACAGAACATAAAAAATTGATTGAATTAAATTCTCAAACCAATTGAAATCATTATTGTCAAAGTAATCAAAAGCAATAAGACCTATATACAATATAATAAAATAAATAATATATAAATATTTTCTAAAGACTTTCACAATGCACCCCTAATTAAACATTACCACATTTTACCTTACGTTAGGGGGATAATTCTTTCATTAACCTGCTGCGATAGTTTAAGAAGAAATGGCATTACCTCAATGTTGAAGTAATGCACCACGTTACTTTAAGTATAATACTTCACAAATCAATAACCTTAACAGTCTTTTATTGTCCTTTTTCGCTAATCCGTTTAAGAAATAATAACACTACCAAAATTGCAATACAGCCCCACCAAATGCTTAATAAAGATTCATTTAATGAACCTGGATGTTCTCCCTCCAATTTATAAGAGGAAAATAAGCCACGGGTTATAAGGATGAATCCAAAAAGTACCGCACTAAATAACCAATACCACCAACGTTTCATTGCTACACCTCCACCAAAATCCTTATTTTATTTTTTTCCATTAACCTGCACCGTTAGTGGAACAAGAAAAAAAGGCTGCCGAAGCAGATGGTGATCTTAACTATCGCACCCATGAGTTCAACAATAAATAGTTTTTGCTATTATGATATTAGATATTTTTCTTTGAAAGTTGGACTTAATTCACTCCACACATCAAATTTATTTCCATCTAAATCATAGAAAACAAAATTCCTTCCAGAGTGTCCTCTGTTTTCAATTTCTCCAACTCTTATTTCTTTTTCTGTAAAATCTTTATGTATAGCTTTTAAGACACTTAATCCATTAACTTCAAATGTTAAAGAAAAACGCTCGACACCGTTAATATCATAGAAATTGGAGCTTTGATTTTCATTAGATTTAACAAGAAAAATGCTTTGGTTTGCAAAATTAAGAATTGCTTTATCTTCGTCTTTGTAGCTCAACTCTGCACCTAATTTGTTTACATACCATTCAGAAGATAGTTCTACATTAGTCACTGGTATATAAGTAGTTCCTACCCTTAATAATTTATCGATCATTCTATTGACCCCTTCCAATATTTTATGGTATAAACTTTCTTCTTTTATGTATCTTTATCCTTCCTAGCTCCATATTTTTCTTATTTTTTTTTTTGAACTATCCTGCAACGTTAGTTTAAGTGTAATATTTCACAAACAATACCATCTCACGAAAATTCAACCCTAGCCTTTAACATAGCCAAATAAAAAAACACCTTACATTTCCTGCTTATTTACTTTTAATCAGCACTTGTCCCATTCAGCTTTATTCTGAGTGCATATGTTATTATTACCACCGGACGCCAAGCCAAAGCCAACATGTCACCTCCAAAGAAGCGTTTGCATGTATTGCAGACACTTCTTTTCATTTTAGGTAAATCGCTAATTTTGTTCCAACAATAGGGTGATTGTCTAATCCATTCTTGTCTTAAGGAATATCTATACATAGTGATAAGTTTTTTCCTTCAGATATTTCAAATAGGGTGGTGAAAAAATATGGGCTTTGGATGTGGCGGTTTTGGCTTCGACGGTGGCTTCGACGGTGGCTTCAATAGAGGCAGCACTTTTGTTTTAATCGTAGTATTGTTCATCCTACTGATCATTGTAGGGGCTACTCTTTGCTAAATTGTACGGAACAAAGGGCGGGTTAAGTTAATCGCCCTTTTTGTCATATAGACTTCTGAAATGAAAGGAGGATAATTACACATGGGTTTTTTTTGTGACGACTTTAGAAGAGATCGGTTTTTTCGTGATGACTTTAGAAGAAGAAGATTTTTCCCATTTTTCCCTTTCGGCTTTGACTTCGAAAGAAGAAGACGTTTTGAATTCGATAGAAGACGCAGATTCTTTTAAGCAAAAGATTTAAACAGTGTTTCCATGGGATCGATTCCATAGAAGAAAAGAACGCCAATCCCTTGAAGTTAAGGGATTGGCTTTTTTATGTATAAAAACTTGTTATGGAGTAACAAAAAAGGGGTAGGCGTTCGCCCACTCCCTTCAGATCGCTTTTGCTATTTCAACCAATAAATCCATCAGCGCTGGCAACGATTGAACAAAGTAAATCAATGTAACCTTTTAGGTATTTTGTTACATTCACCAAAATAAAAAAACCACCTTAGATTAAGATGATCTTCTCACTTTTTTATTCAATTAAAGCCCCCGTTAGAATTCCTGTAGATAGCTAATTCTCAACTTTGAAAAAAATTAGGTCCCTCAGTAAGATATGAGTATAGACACCACTCTAACTCAAAACCCTAAGGAGGAACCCTAATATGAAGTTTAAGATGCAAGACAAACAAAATCAACTAATTGAGAGAATTTCCGATAGACACCTTGTGGTTGGTGTGGATATCGCACAAGAATTGCACGTAGCTAGAGCCGTCAATTTCCGTGGAATAATAGTCGGAGATCCTCTTACATTTGAAAATAATGAAGAGGGTTTTGCTAGATTACTACAATGGATTAACCAGTTAAAAACCTTAAAGGGATTTGCTTCTACTATAATCGGGATGGAACCTACAGGACATTACTGGCTTAACCTATCAAAATGGTTATATGATCAAGATATTGAAGCAGTAACCGTTAACCCCCACCTCGTAAAAAAGAATAAGGAAAACCGAGATAATAGCCGATCGAAAAGTGATAAAAAGGATGCTCTTGTTATCGCTGATATGGTCAAGAATGGTTACTATTCCTTTATTCGTCCCACTTCAGAGACCTTTGAAAAACTAAGAGTTTTAATGTCTAACCGTGACATGACGGTTAAACGACTTGTCAGTGCTGTCAATCAAATCAACCGTTGGGTGGATATTGTTTTCCCTGAACTTCGACAGGTATTCAAAGATGTTAAAGGTAAAGGGGCAATGGCAACTCTTCGCTTATTCCCTACACCAATTGAACTACGTTCAATGAAAGCACCAGATATCGTTGTAGGCTGGAAAACCCAAATGAAGAGACAACCTGGGTTAATAAAAGCACAGGTATTAATTGAATTAGCTATGCATTCAGTCGGGACTCAACAAGCACTTGATGCTTATAAACTGCACCTAGAACAATTAATTGAAGAGTTTGATCTAGCAACCGCGCAACTTGAGCGAGTTGAAAAGGAAGTCACTGAAGTCCTTAAACGAATACCTTTCGCAAGGAAGTTACTTGCCATTAAGGGGATTAGCGAAATTGCCCTTGCAGGCATTTTAGGAGAATCCGGAGATCTAAGTGGATTTGCACACGGCAATTCTTTATTGCGTCATGCTGGATTGCATCTTGCAGAGGCTAGTTCAGGTAAATGGAAAGGTCAAATTGTCCTCTCCAAACGTGGGAGATCCCGTTTACGGCGATTCTTGTACTTAGCCACTATGAGTCTTGTCATGAACAACCCTGATTTTAAGGAGCTCCACGCTAACAATGTTAAATTGAAAAAGATGAAGAAAATGAAATCGATTATGAAATTAATTAATAAACTCGCAAGAGTATTAGTTGGGATGGCCAGAAAGAATGAATCTTATCGTCCTTTTAAAGTCCAGCCCTTAACACCATTAGCTGCATAAAGTGAAAATTGACTACATTTTTTAGAATCAATCAAAATAATTAAACTTTAAGATTAATATCTTTCGAATATTGGCTTATTCGTAGGATCTCAAAGAAAGTACGAAGTACCGGATTTATTGAGCAAAAGGGCTCTGACCCGTTCCGTTAGAAAGACCGGCCTCTACCACTTGGATAGGTGTGACGAAGGAATGAGAGGGCATTTGACCCGTTGAGACATGGGAGTGAAAACCTCCAAGGGTGGCGTGGAGAATACGTACATTATATGGAAATTACTGGAGTTTACATTACCCTCCTTTATTTAAGTACGCCTTCATGTAGCCAAAATGGTCAAAACTCATTCAATCTATCCCCTTCTATTCTTTCAAGTGATTTGAAATCCTGCGAATAAGTGAGTATTCGAGAGATAATCGTATCTAACTGAGGGAGTTCAACAAGCAAGTTACAAATCGCAACTGTCATCCGTATTATTCCTCTTCTTTTTATCACCAAAATACTTCCAAAGATGGTATGTCGACCAAAATAAAACTGGAGATATAAGTATTAAAAATGGTGAAACGTAAGTTTTTTCAAGAATATAATCAGGGGTAAAAACAGCGAACAAGACCAAGATAATTATAGCTGGAATCAAAAGAATCCAGTAACGTTTGTCTTTAAAAGTGCTAAAACTCCACATACTATCCTCCCAGTACAACATGTGATTTTCAAACTAAAGATATCCATTTATTATACAACACTGTTCAACTAACCTGCTCTTTACTTGAAGAAGAAGAACGCATTACTCCTGTTGAAGTAAAGCTACCCAATAGTTGAAGAAGTGACAGCCTTGTTTAACTATTGCACTCTTTTGTTGAATTAGTTAAAAGCCGTTTTCTCTTGTTCTATAAACCATATGTATTAAAAATTTCAGGAAACGAAATGATTAGCAACCATCCTATAATTACAGTTGCAAAAAAACAAATCCAGCTTATTATTTTTACTTTTTTATCAATTTCAGCTTTTTTTTCTAATATACTAATGTAATTAACTACTAAAACTAATGACGTAAAAGGGATAATACCTATATACCAGTATCCTAAAGAAGATTTATCTACTGAAAATAACGCTATAACTAGTACAAACACTCCAAGTGCTATTCGATTTATTATCGTTTTCATATAACCCCTCCTAATCTTTCAACGAATTTCCTCAGTCGATACAATTCAATCTTAACATTTATATTTCATTTGGTTTCTTCAAATATTTATTAAAGAAACCTGTTCGTTAGCACAAGAAGTGACTGTTCCTGCTGAACAATCGCACCCGTTAGTTAAAGAAGAACCTTTCAATCAATGACATTTCCAATTAGAGCAATCTGGAATTATTTTTATAGTTATCTGTGATTATTTCTTCTTTATAATAATGGAGAGAAAGGGGGAAATCCTATTGTACAAATGGATTATCGGTGTTCTTATAATACTTTTAGTTGGAGGTTCTATTTATATGATCACAAACAAAAATGACTATAAAGAAGCACCATATGCAGCGGGAATGAATTTTGACCTTGAAGAGGTAGAACCTTTTTTAAAACATTTATCATCCTCAGTATTAGATTCGGGTTTTAGTCAGGATTACATTGATACTATTCAATCTGAAATCAACACAATGAAAGAGGACAACGAAGTAAAGGAAATTGGAACCTTTGATGTTATTTATAAAGGAAAACCCACAAAAATACGCATTGAAGCGGAAATTCATATTGAAGATGTTTCAAAAGAGGTTGTTCTATATATGTATAGTCTTCAAGAATTAGTAGACATCATAGATGAAGAAATGCTGAAAACTGAAGAAGAAGAGGAGTAAAAAGAGATGTTACAATTAACATCTCTTTTTTGAACTAGCCTGCTGCGTTAGTGAAAAAGCGTCTCCACTTCTTGTAGATACGCTACCCGTTCAATAAGGCTAGTTCCTCTATTGCAAGTTTTACTGCATTCTGTTCGGTATCAGTTCTTGTTTTAGTAGTAGTAATTTCTTGCCAAGACTCTTCCCAAGTATCGCCTTCTTCATCGACACACTCAGGAAAATATTGAAACAACCTGATTTCATAAGTCCTTTCACTTTTAAAAATGACAGCCTTATATTTTTTGTTAGCAGATAAAATTTCTTTAAAACTTTCCATGAATATGCACCATTCTTCTTAATGATTTTTTACTAAAGCACCCGTTAGTGAAAATATAATGCTATTTGTTATTTTGTTTGTATAACTTGTCTGCTCTTCTTATGCTAAAAAAAGATAACATTATGGACAAGACTACAAATACAACCCAGTAACTATTATTGTTTATTGCCAGTACAACTCCGACAACTGCTAATAGAGATGACGTTATAAAGCCAATTATGGTTTTTAAATCTTTTAATACCGACCAATTCATTTTTCACCTCCATTAAATTCATTTTATAAATTTATGTATAAACAATTCCCTGTCACATTAACCTGCTACGATAGTTCAACACCTTACGTTTCCAATTCAACAATCAAGGCAATAATTCCTCCAATATAACCGATAAGGAGGATATTATTTTGTTATTATCAAAAACCTGGGAATTATATGAATCGGATAAAAAGATTGAAGGATTCTCCCCTCAAACATTAAAAGCATATAAGCTCCAATCTAAGCTACTCATCCAATACTTTAACGATGTAAATATTGAATTATTGACGACTGATCGGCTGAAAGAATACTTGGCAAAATCAAGTGAACACCTAAAGCCATCAAGTTTGGCACATCGAATTCGATTTATTAAATCGGTATTTCGTTGGTCACACGAGGAAGGGCATATCCCGAAAAATCCAGCTGCGAAAATCAAAGAACCTAAACAAGGAAAACGGATTCCAAAATTTTTAACAGAAAGAGAAATAGAACATTTGAGGGAAGCGTGCATTACTCCAATGGAAAAGGCATTATTTGAATTTATGTTTTCAACGGGTTGTAGAATAGGGGAAATTGTTTCTCTTGATAAAAATTGTATTAATTGGTCGAATCGATCAGCCATTGTCCTTGGAAAGGGTGTTAAGGAAAGGAGGTCTACTTTAATATACGGTGTGAAATATGGCTCAAGCGATACTTAGACCTTCGCCAGGATAAAGACCCAGCAATTTTTGTTACTGAACGGCACCCACATAGAATGAGTATTGGACAAATGAGATATATCATAAAACGAATATCAAGTCGGGCAGGGATCAACAAAGAAATTCATCCACACCAGCTACGCCACAGCTATGCTACACACCTATTGAACAACGGAGCTCCCATTAATGTTATTCAAAGTTTACTGGGACACGAAAAAAGCGAGACCACTAGGATTTATGCTCAGTTAAGTGGAAGTCTTAGAAGAGAATTTTTTAGAAAATACTTTTAGAGAAGAATGGCAAAAGGCAACGGATATTCCGCTGCCTTTTCGCTATTGCACCCGTTACTTTAATAAGCATTAGTTATTTCTTTTTCTTTTCAAAAAAGGATTGGAAACCATACAAAAGAAATGCTTTGTAAAAGAAGAATAAGAAAAATTGGGAATAATAAACTTTATCATCAATTGAAAAAAAGAACTTCGAATAAGAAAAACATAGGGAGATTTTAGTCTTCCTATGTTTTCATTCATATTATTTATCTGTTTGTTTTTGCTTCTTTTTCAAATACTCCGCACGCATTTTTTCAAGTTGCTGCTTTTTATCAAATTTGGCAGGCGTCTGTTTTTCATGAAACTTTGTCACAGCTACCTGACCTTTGTAATCCAATTGATATTTTCCCACTTTGTTCACCTACTTTTCTTGTCTTTAAAGAGAATCTATTCAACAAATATAATATACCTTATTTTACTGAAGTAAATGCTAATAACCATTACGTTCTCGATGATTTCAAATTTAGGTTTCTGAGGGGAAATATTGTTTTTTTGCAAAGTCTTTTTACTACTTGTTTAAAAAAATCTACATCCCCAATATTTTTCTCCAAAAAATCACCCCTTGTTATTAACTTTTCTACTTATATCTATCTTAATCCAAATATTACCTTATTCAACTAACCTGCGACGTTAGCACAAGAAGCGATTGCTCTAATTGAACAATCGCACTCCGTTTGTTGAACGATGAATCTCAATCTTTGGTTTCACTCATCTTCTTTCACAACTTTTAGTTCTTGAGGAAGAATCGCTAATAAATCGTGCATACTTTCAAACTGGTTTGTAACCAAATAGGTAGCTGGCACATCAAATTGCATTTTACAAAAAGTCGTTAAGTCATTCATTTCAAACTGTACGCTATCTTCTTGATCATACATTTCACCAAATGTTACATTATTCTGATTTGATATGATAAAAAGATGATACGGTATGAGGGATTTATTGATAATTTCGGTAAGTTGATTCTTATTGGTGACCTTGACCGTAAAAATTAATATATCGAAATGAATATTTCCATACTTTGTGAGTCTATATGCTGATTTTTGAGGGATAAACTTATAACTATAAACTGCATCAAGTTTATCTAATTCTTCCTTCATACCAATATAATCATCATCATACCATTCAAAGGTAACATACAATGGGAACTGATTTAGTTGGGAGAATAGTAAGCTGAAAAATTCTTCAATATCTTCTGCATCTATATCGTAAACTGTTTTAGGTAAAGGCTTTACCAAAAAGTCGTGATATTGTTTAAAAGCATACATTTGCTCTCTAATATAAATTTCCACCTTACCACTCCTAAAAGGGATTTTTAAATTGATCAAGTTTTTATTTATAATTTCCTTCTTCAACTATTCTGCTTCTTTAGTTCAATAACAACGGGGATTGTGGCTGTATCCCAATGTATAACTCAAGCCCCCGTTACTTAAATAAACCACCTTTAATAAGGATTGGAACTTCAGGAAACAAAAGCATAACAATTGCTAACAAAAAAAGGATTCCCGACACGACCATATAAACTTTTGCCATAATTCCAGCTTGTTTAAGTTCAACAATTCCAATCAATAAAGAAAGCAATCCTAAAACTAATACTGTTATTGGGATTCCAATAATGGCGTTTGTAAAAAAGGAGGCAATAAAAAGTATATACATTAACGAGAAGCACACGATTTTTACAACTTTTCGCATTAAAAATCCTCCATATCATTTTTTTTAATGTTTATTGCTACATACTATTTATTCGCTTTTCTTGAATTAACCTGCTCATTAGTTCAACAAGAAAAAATGACCGCCGCAGCGATCATCATCCTTAACTATTGCACCCGTTAGCACAATTAGCAGCAGGACATTCTGTTAATTTAATGGACCAGTCACCTCAAGGCATTTTCCATTATACGCGTCCATCCTAACGGTTGGTTCTTCTCCATTTTTAGTTTTCAGTGTTACACTCAACTCACGTTGATTAGTGAATTGATTAAAAAAACCATTCTTTGTATCAATAGACAATTTCTCCATTATAATGTCATCAAAATTAATATCAACGGCTTTTATTCCCAATTCTTTTGGTGGAACGTTCAAACACAAAACTGCATAACCTGTGGCTTTCTCAGTTGTCATTATTGGCTTTTGGTATACATATGCAAACCAAATGATAAGAAAAACTAAAATACAGAAAACTTCTTTCTTAAAGTTTGTGGGCTTTTTTAACACGTTTCAATCACCCTATCCAATATCGTATAAAAATGTAATTCGACAACCCTTCCAAAAGTCCTGCCTTATTGCACTATCCTGCATCGTTAGTCGAATAAAAAAGGCTGCCGCAGCAGCCTTTCCTCCTCAACTCAAGCACGTGTTAGTTTTACAAACTAATTCTGAATAAGCTGTCGAAACAGCTTATCTTTTTGATTTAAGCACTGGTTAAAGGACCTATCCTATCAAACACTTTTTTTCTATTTTTTAGTCCTCTAATTTGTTCCATACCTTTTAGCTGCTCTAGTACGAGCACGCTCAGCTTCGACCTCACGATTCCGTGGCTCGGTACTCGTTACCAGTGTGTTTAATAGTTCTCTAGAAACCATTGCAATCTCATTGACTGCACGAATAAACGCCTCCTCATTCGCCTTTGAGGGCTTGTTATAACCCGTTATCTTTCTGATGTACTGAAGAGATGCTGCATGAATCTCTTCTTCGGTAGCTGGTGGATCGAAATTAAATAATGTTCGAATGTTTCGGCACATAACTTACTCTTACTCCTTTTTGTTTTCATTATTGTTGGTTTTGAAAAAAGATTGATTAAATTTAAGGAATATAAAAATTCATCTTTTCGAACAAAAATTGATCAAAACAATGGCTCTTTTCTATTTTTAGAATTACCATTGATGGAAAATTCCACTTCATATCTAACACCTACTTTTAAATAAATGCTAAGGTATTTATTCTCCATTGTTTTTAACAATACCTTCTTTCACTAATCTGCCCATTAGCTCAATAAAAACAGCCGCCAGAAATGGCAGCTGGATCTTAAACTCTTGCACCTGTTAGTTGAACAAGGTCACTCTTTCTTTTTTAGATGTAATTACTTATTAAGGATATCCTTTATAAAAACTCTAAATTCTTTTTTTCTTCCCCGCCTTTTAATCCCAAAAAGACACATATGTTTTTTCTTATCTTGTACAAGATTAACCTTATAACATCCATACTTAGAAAGAATGATTGAAGTGATTAAATTTAAAAATTCTTCCTTTGTGCCTTCAAATGAAAGTCTTTCACGACCTATACCACCAGCACGTGGTTTTTTAGCAATATAAAAAACTGTGTAATTTTTCTTCATAAATTCACCCTACATTAAGTTACCTATTAGTTGACTCAGTTATAGCCAAATCTCTTCAAGTAAAGCACCCGTTAGCTGAATAACAAATTATAATTTTGAACCACACCACGGACAAAAATCAATTCCTATACTTGAAGAACCACCATCATGAATTATCAATCCGTAGTCATTATCTTTTTTATCGAATATGATTATTTTATCAGGACAGTCAAAGGGATTTTCATGAATATCACACTTGAAATTTGCATGATAATCCATATCCTCACAACAATGTTTTTTCATGATTTCATTTCTCCTTATTTAATTCAAGCCCCCGTTACTTAATAAGGCTAGTTCCTCTATTGCAAGTTTTACTGCATTCTGTTCGGTATCAGTTATTGTTTTAGTAGTAGTAATTTCTTGCCAAAACTCTTCCCAAGTATCGCCTTCTTCATCGACACACTCAGGAAAATATTGAAACAACCTGATTTCATAAGTCCTTTCACTTTTAAAAATGACAACCTTATATTTTTGGTTAGCAGATAAAATTTCTTTAAAACTTTCCATAAACATACACCATTCTTATTAATATTTTTTACTAAAGCACCCCGTTCCTTGAATAAGAAACATAATCATATATGCAAATGTAATTATAACGGTTTCCAGTTCGGGTCTTTAATGTCTTCTTGATTTGGTTTTCTTACAAACTTAATACTGCCTTCATCACAAGCCCCAACTTTAATGAAATTTTGTTGTGCTTGTTTTAATGAAACCTCATTTGCACCACCTTCATGATCAGGGTCTCGATATTGAACTCCATCGTCTTCCCAAAAACAAATACCGCAAATATCATAAGTTCCTGGTGGTTCCTCATCTAATGTTTTATACCCACAACAAGGACAAGTATATTTCACGAACTTCACCTCTATTTAAGAAATGCACCCTTTAGCCACCCATGAAGCCTGCTTCACCACAGAAAATGTAAGAAAATATCATTCTTACATGGTAATTTAAAATCACACTAATCGGTCGGTTCTTCAATCTCGAAATGTGAATGCCAATTTTCGTAATAATCATTTTCAGCTTTTTTCCAAAAAACAACGATTGGAAAACCACTAAAATCGTCTTCTTGAACCGCTTCTTCAATCATTTCTCTAGCAGATGTTTCTCCAAAATCTCTAACAAAAACTCTTTCATCTAACGGAAATTCCCGTATTTTTAATTTTTCTATTTCCTCATTGGAATAACCTACATTATCTCTTGTCCAATACTTAGCCAAATCTTTACTATGTGTTATCACGACTTGAGTAATTCTAAATTTAAAGTCTTCACTTATTTCATAAGCATATAATTCCTGAGAACTTTTCATTGTAAATCACCACCCAAGAAAATAGTTACCTAATAATACCCAATCCTTATTAAACTATACTGCTCCGTTAGTGAAAAAAGCGTTCCTGCATATTACAGAAACGCTACCCAATCAATCCTTATTTGTTTTTATTTTTAAAGAATATATTTGAATAGAGATTATTAGACAGAGTTGTATTATGACAATCATAAGTAACGAACCATAAACATCTCCACCATCTGGTAAAAGCAAATTAATTATTATAAATAAAATATATGAACTTATAATTAATAAAAGGAAATACAAAAATAACCTCCACATAGAGAGACCTTCAAATAAATTTATCCTAATACATTATTCTCCAATTAATTGTTAAATTCCTTCTTGAACTATCCTGCCCCTTTAGTTGAACAAGGCAGACTACTGCTACATGCTATGAGTTTTATCCAAGGCTTCACGCAACGCATTAGCCAATTTGAAAGGAACGTCATTTGCCCAAAAATGCATAAAAAACAGGCGAGGATTCTCGGTTAACATGTGATTATGTACAGCAGTTACTTCAATACCATGTTTTCGTAAAGTTCTTGCAACAGGATTTACTTCCTCAGCAGTAAGCACAAAATCTCCAGTTATAGCTGCTTTCCCATTTTCCGTTGGCTGAAAATTTATCGATGTCGCAACCCCCATAGCGGGAGGGATTTCTATTCCATCTTCCATGATCTTTTCTAATCTGGAAATACTGATATGATATATACCATTTGTAATCGTACCTTTATGTCTAAATATGCTATCAAGCTTCTGTTTATCAAAGGGAAAGGCGTACGAATCACCTATTTCGTTCTTTGGTATTTTTGTAAGTTCCAATCCCGAATGAATTGCTTTAGCTAATTGAACTGGATTACCATGTCCCATAATGTGCAAATACATAATCCGAGGTGTTTCATTAAGTAAATGATTATGTAGTGCAGAAACCTGAATTCCTTGTTGAAGCAGTTGACTCATGACTGGTTGAATTTCTTTTTCTGTTAAAACTAAATCTCCCATAACCATCGTTTGGTTACCCATTTGTTTAAATGCCACCCAACCTCCTAAAGCCAAACCAGTGCGGATTGGTATTCCCTTAACAGTTACTTTCAAATCATTACGTGGGAGGCTGATATAAAATATATCATCTGGTTTCATTACACCTTGTTTACCTATTTCCTTTTCTACAAGTTTCCATTGAGATAAAAGATTTGTTGAATTCAAGTGGTTAGGGGATGAATAACTTTTCGCATGAATTAAGGTATTGGATGTAATATCAGAAATAAAAACAACAACTAAAAAAGCAATCATATATTTCCGTATGTGCATAGAATAATTCTCCTTTGGAAGTTAAATGATCTTAGATTACGATATTAAGCTACCCTAACTTATGCTTTTTCTTACATAATTAAAGTTTATTATTACTGATTTTTATTAAGCTAACCTGCCCCGTTAGCCATCCATGAATCGCAAAAAAAGCTCTTCACCACAAAGAATGAAAATGTATTGAATCCATCCATAATGATTCTAAGGCTGGGAGAGGAAGGTCGATACACTATGGTGCCTTAGAGCCCATCCGTTAGTCTGACTCCAACGACCACGGTGCACCA
>NZ_JAVDVZ010000029.1:0-13980 GCF_031457145.1 Neobacillus niacini | reverse complement strand
AACTTTACGAAGTTTTTAATTGATCAAGATGGAAAAGTTGTTAAACGTTATGCACCAACTGTGAATCCTGAAGAAATTGAAGAAGATATTAAAAAGTTATTATAAAGATAAAACCCATTATCGAAACAAAAAAAGCCTCCGTTTCTATTAGGAGACTTTTACTGTCCTTTGGGGACGGTTCCTGTGGGCATAAAAAGGACTTCCACTTGGGAAGTCCTTTTACTTAATCGCATTAAGCATTTATATTGGTCTTTGTAATTTGATTAGAGTTTGTGCTTAACGTCTTAAATGTATTAATGGCGAATAATAATGTACCGATGACGACTGCTAATGAACCAACTATCATCACAGGAAGACCGGCAGAAATGCCTAATACTTCACCAGCCAATCCAATCATCATAATAGGAAGTCCAATATTATGAAGCCAAAAGTGAGTTTTAGCCAACTTTGTATTTGCTGCAAATGGATAAATAGAATAAATGACCCCAAATAGAGCGGTAGACACCCAACCTAATAAATTCACATGAGCGTGGAGAGAGGTAAATCTGAAATCGTGGATCATTCCCATTGTCATCCCCACTAACACTCCGATTGAAAAATATACCGTTGCAATTTTGATAAATGTTTTTCCCATACTTTTCCCCCCAATTGTCCTGTTTATGTATAACTTACTGTTAAATAATACTATAAAAAATGTAACAATAGTGTAAAAGTAGTGTAAAAATAGTCCTTTTAGGGGTAAAAATATAATACTTTGGTACCTCTGCAAATCGATAGTTAGTAATTTTGGTCCATGTGATGTGCCGACCACGGGGACAGCTCTGCTAACTCTTTAATTGGTAGAATTAGGAGATAGGAATGGACACCTACCTAGTAAGTGACACCAATGTGTATAAAATAAACTAGAATACAGATTAGTATGGTTACATAATGGTGAGAAGCAATTTTACTATATCTCTTAAGTGGTTCGCGGAAAATAAGTTCAATTAGCCATGGTAGCAGCCCTCAGAAAATGTAGTCGGTGTTGATCATTAAACCATTTTAAGAATTGGGAGATACCCTACCATAACGAACCCATGAGAACCGTCCCCGTGGCATTAAAATTTGGGTGTATGATAAACAATCATTTTGTTTTCTTGAAAAACTCATACTCGCTAATTAATCTTAAATGGTTACCTGTCTCTAGCATTTCAATTATCTCTTTATTTCCACTTTTAAAGGCTTCTTCCCTTTCTATTGCATTTGGTATGGCTCCATACTTAATTAAATAAGCAACTATATATTTATTATCCTTTTGTATAGCTAATTCTATTGCAGACTCACCTAATTGAGATTTTGAATGAGGAGCTGCTCTATAGCTTTCAAAACTTCTCTTAACGCCTTCTGTATCATTATTGAGAATATTATCTATTAGTATCTTGTTTTCTGGTCTGTCTATCAATGGGTTATTTTCTGGGCGCTTGTGCTTTTCTTTCTTTTTTAATAAAAATACAACCCATATTAAAAGAAACACAACTAATGCAGTTAGAATGAAGTCTGGTATCATGATGTAATCTCCAATTTATTATTTGATAAACATATAATAAAGAAATACCTTTCCCGTGTAAATTCATTTGCAAAGTAATTCCGGTTTGGTCAAGCCCCCAAAAAATAGACATCAATAAATTCGGCATTTATGATGCATTTTGGTAATCTAAATAATATATTTTAGGAGAAACGAATCCCATTCTATGCTGGATTCATTTTTCGTTGTAATAGCGAATATATTTCTTTAAATTTTGATGAAAAGAATCGATTGGGCAGTTGGGGTAAAAACAAGGGAATTCCGTTTTTAACTGCGAAAAAAAGCTCTCATAACAGCGTTATCCCAACAGTTTGCCTTTCGTGACATACTTGGTATGAAGTGTAGCTCTTTACTTAGATTTTGAATAGCCTGCAGATTGTCCCTTAGCCTCATGAGTTGTTTTTAGTTGCCTCACCTTTGCTTTCAAATTGGTCCCCCAGTTTTTAATACTTAGTTCTCCTATTTCAGGATTGTAACGAATCAACTTGTAATGCTCTATGAATCGTTTCTTTAACAAATGAAAACAATCAATCGAATAACTCAAATCGAAAGCCATCAGTTTTTCGAAATTTGATAGATTCCTAGTCCCTGATTATGTCTTTTCTCTTGATACAACAAAAAAAGGGGTTATCACAAAAATGTTTTGTGATAACCCCAGAAAAACCGAGAGTTTATTATAGAAGGGAGAAACTATTATTTTCTGTCTATAAATTATCCATAAAAACCTCTATTATTGATCGTTCTATTGCAACCCGTAAGGCTGCAAACCTTCCTTTTTGACCTTAATTCGCCAGACTTCATTTTTCAATGACTCTGTTACATAAAGGTATCCATTATGAAAAGTCAAATTGGTGGTAAAAGTCTCCGCGTCCTTAGGCAGGCGAATGGTACCGTATTTAAATCCACTAGCATCAAGTACGACAATTTCGCCAGCCTGGAAATGGGCTACATAAAGATTGCCCTCCGTATCGACGGCCAAACCATCTGGACCGATTCCGCCTTCAAATTGACCGAAGACAAACGGTGTTTCACGCGCGTCTTTAGCGTCCTTTGAAGGTACAGAGA
The DNA here is from genome assembly GCF_031457145.1 of Neobacillus niacini. Taxonomy (GTDB): domain Bacteria; phylum Bacillota; class Bacilli; order Bacillales; family Cytobacillaceae; genus Neobacillus; species Neobacillus niacini_J. Next base: position 11,351 of record NZ_JAVDVZ010000029.1, on the reverse strand, counting down.
TAATGCGATTTGTAGCGAATTCAGAGATATAAACACGTTGACCGTTCGCTGAAATCGCAATACCATTAGGATAAGCAATACCTTCTTGAAAGAGTATGGGTTCTTTACTATTCGGTGGCAGGTAGAAGACACGGCCTATTGGTTTTGTTGCACTCGATCCCATTGGCTCTGTAAAGTAAAGTCCACCAGCTTGGTCAAATACGAGGTCATTTAGTCCATTTAAAGGTTTGCCATCGTAAGAATCAACAATGGTCGTACGCTGTCTAGTAGCCGGGTCATAGGCGTAAAGTTTTCCAGTAACATCTGTGATAAAAAGGCGTCCGTCCTTGTGAAACTTGGTCCCTACAGGGAGGTCCCCTACATATTTTTCTACGATTGAAAGCTTATCGTCTTCGACCTTAATAATTTCGCCTGTAGGCGGACTAACCATCCAAATATTTCCGCTCCGGTCGAAATTAATGCCCTCCATAAATCCACTTCCGGTCGCTACCTTTTCCCACTGACTACTAGGATGAACAATTTCAGAAATGGAATGTCTTTCCCCTTTTGGCACTGGTTTTGTTACATATAACGCTTTTGCTCCAACGACTGTAACAGTAATAAGGGAGAGTATGATTAATACGGTTACTGCTAATGCCCTTTTTTTCATTTTATACATTCCTCCTTTTTTAACCTATAAAGGTCAAATGATAAATCTTTCATATATTCATCTCTCAGAAATTTCACACAGGGTTGATAGCCTGTATATCGTTTAAATTTATCATTATATTATGAATATAAACAATATAAAGAAATATCTGAGTTTATTTAAAAATAAGTAACTTTTTCTTCTATTTAATTAATGTATATTTTGTTATATTAAAGGTTTTAGATTTTACTATGAAAAATCGGTGCCTGTCACTCCCCGATAACTCCTCGAGTTTTGTCGAAGTTTGATAGTTTTATAGGTGCTGCTAAGTTAGAGCGATGCTAGTGCTGGAGGTTTTTTCAGGATGGGTTCGTGAATAAACGCCGTACGTACTGTCGAAAAGTGCACTTGGTCAGGTGATTAATTATTGTCGTAGGATAAATAGTCCTGATCCTATTAGAATATTAAAAAATCTAATTTAGTAATCAGAAAATATTGACGATTAAAAATATTTGTAATAAAATGCAATTAATAATAATTGTATACAATTACACAAAAATACATTTATACTTTTTAACAACATTAGGGAGGGTGAAAGGGCTTGATAATGAAAAATCCTTTTCAGCATGCAAACCGAAGATCATCAACAAAAGACTTTGTTTATTTTGAAATTAAGCAAAGGATAATAGAAGGTATTCTAGAACCGAACGAATCCATAAGTGAAGAGAACATAGCCACTGAACTAAATATTAGTAGGACCCCAATAAGAGAAGCACTGCAAAGATTAGAAATTGAAGAGCTTATTACGAGACTACCCAATGGTCGTCTTCAAGTATCCCCCATTTCTATTCGGGAAGTAGAAGAAATCTATAATGTTAGGAGTTTGTTAGAAGGTTTGGTTGCCAGGGAAGCTACTCTGAAAGCAAATGAAAATGATTTAAAAAAGTTAAATCAATTTACTCAACTTATACTTGAAGCCTCTGAAAATGATATTAGGGATGACGTTGTATTTTACGGGAATGAAATGCACTCATATCTTTATCAGATAAGTGGAAATAAAAACGCTGTTAAGATCTTAAACCAATTAAATGATCATATCTCAAGGTACCGTAGGTTAGGTCCTACTAAAAATAATGAAAGAAGTAAGAAAGCGGCACAAGAACATATGGAAATCTATGAAGCATTAGTAAAGAAAGACCCTGAAAAAGTGGAAATGTTGATGAGAGCACATATTCATAATAGTTTAGAAGCTGCAATTGATTCAATTAAAAAACATCTTCAGAAAAGTATCGAGCTGGAGGGCAATGGTTAAGGGGAATTTGTGATTATTTGGGCTTTTTAGAGCCCAAAAAAAATATATATATATTTCTGAAAAATTAAAATAATCTGAGGAGTGTTTAAATTATGGATACAAAAAAACAATTTAAGATTCTGCTCAAAGAGCCTGGTTCCCTTATTATACCTGGAGCTTATGATGCTATGTCGGCTCGATTAGTAGAAGAAATTGGTTTTAAAGCGGTCTATGCAACTGGAGCTGGTATATCTAATGCCCAATTGGGATGGGCTGATGTAGGTCTAACTTCCTTAAAAGAGGTCGTAGATATCGTTGCTAGAATGGCAGATGTAACGAATATTCCAATTGTTGTAGATGCTGATACTGGATTTGGAAACGCTATCAATGTAATTCGAACTGTTAGGGAGTTTGAAAGAGCAGGAGCGGCTGCGATCCAAATGGAAGATCAAGTGTCTCCAAAGAAATGCGGACATTTTAGTGGGAAGGGTATTATTACAAAAGATGAAATGGTTTATAAGATTAAGGCAGCAGTGGATACAAGACAGGATGAAAATTTAGCGATTATTGCCCGCACTGATGCATTAGCGGTGAATGGTATGAGTGATGCGCTTGAAAGAGCACATGCATTTAGAGAAGCTGGTGCAGACATTATATTTGTCGAAGCACCCACAACAATTGAACAACTACAGCAGATTACCAACTCATTGAGTGAAATTCCTTTGATTATCAATCTGGTAGAGGGAGGGAAAACTCCATTAATTTCTTTAAAAGAGGCTGAGGAACTAGGATTTAAAATTATGCTTTGTGCTAATACCGGTCTCCGTGCTGCAATAAAAGGGATTACTCAAGCTCTGAAAGTCTTAAAAGAAGAAGGTACACAAGAAAATTTAATGGATCTGATTTGCACATGGGAAGAAAGGCAGTCCCTCTTTAAACTCCATCAAGTAAAAGAATGGGAAAAAGAGTATTTATCTAATTTTAACTAAAAACAAAAAAGGCGGTATTAATTATGACAAATTTTGTAGAATCAAAAAATATTAGTTTAGAGTTGGCAAATAGAGTTTTAGAAGCAGCCCGAGCAAAAGCAGAAGAGCTAGGAATTCCTTTTAGTATTGCGATTGTTGATAAACCAGGAAATTTAAAAGCCTTTCAAGCTATGGATGGTGCACCTGTTTTAAGTTTAGACATCGCTCAAAATAAAGCGTTTTCAGCAGCGGCATATAACAGAGCAACTCATGAATGGTATGACAGATTAAAGAACGACCCTCCATTGCTTCATGGCATCGTTCATACTCCAAGACTCGTGATATTTGGAGGAGGCTATCCAATCAAAATTGACGGAGAACTTATTGGTGGAATTGGTGTCAGTGGAGGTCATTACACACATGATATGCAAGTTTGTGAAGCAGGGTTGGCCGTTTTAGAGGATCTTAAAATTGAAGTGAAATTATAAAGGGGGACTGAAATATGAATACAAATTTAGACTTTGACATTGTTGTAGTTGGATGTGGGGTAGCTGGCACTTCAGCGGCCTTAGCTTAAGGAACATCCGTTCTGAGGGGATTAGTGTATGGAAAACGTTCAGGTGAACATGCTGTACGCTACTTGACTAGTGATGTAAAAGTAGAATTCTAATAGTTTGTATTATTTTATAGTAATAGCAATTGTTATTTATTTTTTCTAAATATTAAATCTAATTAAATACCTATAAAAATATAAGAGTCGATGTTTACTAGTTATAATCAAATTTAGTAAAGAGGTGTTTACAGATGATCACGAATAATATTCCAGCACAAACAGAAAAAATGGATAAAGCCAAATATAAGATATTTTTTGGGGCTTATATTGGATGGATTTTTGATTATTATGAAGTTTTTGTTCTAAGCTTTCTAGTTATTCCCATGGCAGCTGCACTTTCCCTATCAACCGTTCAAGTTGCCTCCGTATTTTCAGTTCAATTGGCGTTTCTGGCCATTGGTGGCATTGTATTTGGTTATTTGGGAGACAAGATTGGTAGAAAGAAAATTCTAATTACTACATTAGTTATTTTCTGTTTGGCCACTTTCATGCGTGGATTTACGTTTAACTATGAATGGCTAATTTTTTGGAGTGCTATTGCTGGTTTTGGTCTGGGTGGAGAGTATGGTGCAGCACAAGCGCTGGTAAGTGAAACTGTACCATCTAAACAAAGAGGATTTTGGAGTAGTATGCTGTACGGTGGTGCCTATCTAGGAATTTTTCTTGGTGCAACTGTAGGTGGGTTTATTTTACCGGTAATCGGCTGGCGTTGGACATTTTTCCTTTCCGCTCTTCCTATTCTATTAGCTCTTTGGCTCAGAAAGGATGTAGAAGAATCTAAAGTATGGGAGCAAGAAATTAAAGAGAAAAAGACGAAAGTAAAAGTAAATATCAAGCAAAAATATGGATTGAATAGATTTTGGAAACCGTTTTCAATCGCATTGATTGCTGCTGTACTACAGTATTTTGCATATTATGGCATTACAAATTTCTTGCCTACTTACTTAGTTAAGTATGAAGGATTTGAAATGGGGAAAGCTGCCTGGTGGTTATTCTTTACAGCATTTGCTGGATTAGTAGGTTCATTTATTGCTGGTTATACTACAGATAAATGGGGCAGAAGAATTACGTTATCAAGTTTAGCGTTTGTAGCTGCTTTAGGTGGTATTTTACTTTACTTCACATGGTCAAGCTTAATCGATTCATTATGGATTCTGTTACCAATGTTCTTCTTATACTTTGGCTCAAATGGTGCATCTGTGTTCGGTTCTTTATTTAGTGAAATATTCCCAACAGATGTCCGTTCAACGGGTATTTCGTGGTCATTACAAATTGGTCGAGGTTTATCTGCATTCCCGCCCCTTATTACAGCAGCAGTATTCCCAATATACGGATATCAGCCGATTATTCTGGGAGGGGCAGCATTGTTTATGATGTTAGCTTTATGGGCATGGGTATTCCCAGAAACAAAGAATGTTAGATTAGATCAAGTTTCTGGAAAATTGGATGGTTCGAAAAGTAAAGAATCTAAATTAGCTGAGGATTTAATAAGCTAAGCTATACTATACAAGCTTAAGATTTTCATTATTCTAGCCTAAAGGACTGTCAATAAACAGTCCTTTTTGTTGTGCAGAAAGCCATGTTGATCATTCTATTAGGGATCCAGCGAAATATTTTTCAAACATAGTGTAATCAACATTCAGTAATAACAGAGACCTTTTTTTGATCCCGAAAACCCTTCCCAAGAGGGTGCCTATTAAACTGAGTGAATTTATATCCCCAGTAAATTCCTATTTCTTTATCTTTTCATAATTTGTAATCACTGAATCAGCCAATTCAGCAAGAGCCTTATGTCCAGCTTGTGTCGGATGGATATCAAACGGAATAATTTTGACTACTGGGTTTACAATAAAGGCAGAATATGAATCAACTACATGTGCGCCTGTTATGTTACCTGCTTGTTGGATAACACCATTTACAACTGTTAAGTTACCTTCTACAAAGGTATGTAAACGTCCAAGGAACAGTCCATCGAGGATTGGATTAGTACCTAAAACAATAGGATTGTACAGGTTATACAGAATAATAGGAGCATCCGTATGTTTCCTAATCGTTTCAATCATTTTTACTAGATTTGTAGCATATCCAGTAACCTGTTGTTCTGTCAGCGATGTGAGAGGATTCTCAGCTACAACCTTTGCCAATTCCCCATTTGCCAGATTGACCTCTAGATTTGGCACCAAAGGTTGTAGATTTGCAAAAAGAGTAGCCAATCCTGTTGCCTGCATGAGGTCATTGCTTCCGATATTGATTGTAATAGCATCAGCCTTTTTAATGAGGGTTTTAAATTTTTTTGGATTGGAGTTGATGACTGCTAACAATTCTGAAGAAGTAGCACCGCTCTCGCCAACTTTTACTACTTCTTTTGCTCCTGTGATTAAATCAGGGAACGCTGTCGTTGATGGCTGTGGGTAACCAAAGGTAATAGAATCTCCCAGTGCTACAATAGTAAGCTTTGGTTTTGGATCATGTTTGTCCTTTGCGAACGCAAGTGGCGCTGCGAGTGTGTTCAATATCAGCAAGAACACTAGGATAAAAGAAAAACGCTTGACCTTCATACTAATTCCTCCTTTTAATAAAATAGGTATTCGTCCCTATTATATTCCTACTATTCGGATAACAGAATGGATATTTTCCTTCAAAAATGATTCTAAACGATGTTTTCTTTTAAAATGTCCTGAGTCTTAATGAAACTTTCTCTACCATTTACCTTTGAATTACATGACATTTTTTTCTCCAATTCTCTACAGAATTTTTCCAATATCTTAACAAGAAAGGCTGTAAGAATAGTAATAACCATGTTTTTAATCAAACGATTGATTGGCACATGTAACCACTAATCAATCGTTTGATTAAAATCGAGTTGAAGCGTGATAGAATACGTTTTTTAAGCAATGATTTGAAAAAAATATGTCGATAACAATTCACAAGAAAATAATCAAATCAGCAGCTGTCTTTTCAAAAATGACCTTCCTCCATTAACTGATGAAACTGAGAGCGTTTCGAATAAACCGGGGTGAACCGTATCATAAATAGAGGCAGTTTTATTATTGGTTCAAGTTCGGACAAGGAAGAGCTGAAAAAGCGTGATAGTGTCCGAAGCCGTGGGGGCTTCGGACAAGGAAGAGCTGAAAAAGAGTGATAGTGTCCGAGGCCGTGGGGACTTCGGACAAGGAAGAGTTGAAAAGGCAAGATAGTGTCTGAAGCCGTGGGGGCTTCGGACAAGGAAGAGCTGAATAGGCAAGATAGTGTCTGAAGCCGTGGGGGCTTCGGACAAGGAAGAGAGAAAAAAGCGTGATAGTGTCTGAAGCCGTGGGGACTTCGGACAAGAAAGAGCTGAAAAAGAGAGAGGGTGTCCGAAGCTGAGCTGACTTCGGACAAGGAAGAGCTGAAAAAGCAAGATAGTGTCTGAAGCCGTGGGGGCTTCGGACAAGGAAGAGCTGAAAAGGCAAGATAGTGTCTGAAGCCGTGCGGGCTTCGGACAAGGAAGAGCTGAAAAAGCGTGATAGTGTCTGAAGCCGTGGGGACTTCGGACAAGGAAGAGCTGAAAAAGCAAGATAGTGTCTGAAGCCGCGGTGACTTCGGACAAGGAAGAGCTGAAAAAGCGTGATAGTGTCTGAAGCCGTGGGGACTTCGGACAAGAAAGAGCTGAAAAAGCAAGATAGTGTCTGAAGCCGTGGGGACTTCGGACAAGGAAGAGAGAATAAAGCGTGATTACTTCCGAAGAAATATTGATCTTCCACCAGAACAAAATTCATATATAATAGCAATCACTTGTTTTTCCAATCGCGGTAAAGTTTTTCTTTAGTACCCTGCAAAATGTCCTTTTTGTTAAATCGACGTTGCACCACTCATAAATAGTTGTAGTCGTAATCCTCCGTTCAGGAAATAGTAGCTGAAATTCCTTCACATTCCGCAAAATGGCATCTTCGGTCGTTTCAAGCCCCCTACACTTATCGCAAACAAAAATATGGTTTTGTAAAGAAACCGAAAAGGAATTACAATATTTACAATAAATTTTCTTTACCAGCTCCTCATATTGATAGTTAGGTACCTGTGAAAATGGATTTTTAGTTTGATGCAATGATAGCAATTGCTTGGCTAATTCTTCGTGCCTTTCATTCAACTTTGATGATGTAGTATTTATACTTTTTAAAAACCGGTTAACCTGATTTGGAAGTATAATGGGATGGTCCATTTGCGCATTGTATAACGTAAATTCGGGGTTAATAAAGATAACGGAAGCTTCAACGAGGAAGTTAAGCTTGAGGTCCCGGAGCAGCTGGCGGAATTGTGATGTACATTTGTTTAATTGATCGATTGGATTTTTATATTCGCGACCGGTTTTAACGGCATAAAATCGATCATTTTCCAGGCAAAAGTCTCCTTCAAAATTTTTCACATCCAAGAGACGAATCACATCCTGTGATATAAGCGTTGAATCAATTTGAAAATAGGAATGGTTTATTTTTAGCAGCAAGTCATTGATGAAATATCTTTCTTCTTGAAGACTTTTTGCCTTACGGTCAAATTCCACCTCACCTTCATAACCTTTTTCCAGGTTGAAATAATAAAACTTCTCTTCTTGTGACAACTTCATCCGCGTGCTTAATAATCGCATTTTCAACAATTCATCTGATTCTGTCCTTCCTCTAAGTAGCATAATCCACTTCCTTTCAACATTCCTAAGTCTATTTTATAAAAAAATTGAACAAATGGGTGTGAATATTCCGTTAAATATTGACAGGCATTTCAAATGAAATTTAATAAAAAGACTGCCGGTATAATAGGTTTTTTAGAAAAAAATAAAGCCAAAAATGAACAAGTTATGAATAAAAACTTGTTCATTTTTGGCTTTTATTAGTATTAATAGTGCCTTTCTAATTAAAAATTAAAGGAAAAGTAAATGTAACGAAAGCTGCCCAAAGTGCGTAGACCGGCAAATATTTAGTAACGGCATCTTGGACAGTTGAAGATCCGGTTTTGTTTTGCAGAAAACGCATATAGGAGAGCATAATCCAAATTAGATTTGCCCAGATTATTATGTTTACTCCTAAAACAGCAAGTCTGTTGGGGGTAATCCCATAAGAAGAAAGTCTGAACACTATGGCTGACAAAGCCACACTGTCAATGATAAGAGCAAGAACAATTAGGGAAAAATTTATATAATCAAAAATGTTCTTATTCTCATCTGTGCCGCTTTCGGTAATGGAAAATATAGTGACGGCCAACACAATAAGGAGTATTCCGTTGAAGACCATCAGGAAATTGCGATCCAAGAATGGATTTTTTCCGACCAAAATAACCGTTATAAGATAGATCAACAACGTGACCAGTACAAGAGGACTAAAAATTTTAGCTATATATGGTGTAATATTCTTAGCAAGTTTAAGATCCATAGATACAAGGTAGGTAGCCATAACAGCGAGAGCTGCAGCACCAAATAACACGACATTTCTAAAATAGAAGTCTTCTATATTTAAGTCAACAAAGCTAAATAGCTGCATGGTTAATGCTGCTAACACCATTCCGCTAATTGCCATGCCGGCGTAGAGTATGCCAAATTCCAAATTAAACTTAAGATAGGCTAATCTTGTGCTGCCTTTTGAATATTCATTACCTGTATATGCAAGCCCTACCAGTCCCCATAAGAATATAGGAAGGTGTAAATAAGCAAGGATAGTACTGTCTATATAATTTATTGGCAGCATATTAAGATAAACCGCAGAAATTAGGAATAACAATGCAAGTGTGTAAATAACATTTTTTTTGGTGGTATTATTGTATACAAAATAGGCTGCAATAAAGGGAAGAATCCCGAAAGCAAGGTTTAATGGCGCAATTGCTTCCTGTTCAACAAAATGGAAAATGATCCTTGAGCTTATCCCGGCCAGGATGGCTAAAATCCCCATGAATAAGAAACCTTTCTGAAGGAAGGATGTTTTATCTGTGTTTGTCGTCTCCTTGAAATGCAATCTTTCATACCAAACGGTAAGGACCTGCGAATCAGGTTTTTGTTCCCAGGCTTGTGAGAATGACTTTTTAAAAGCTTTGGGGTCTTTTCTAAACAATTTCTCCAGCTCATGGGGGTTATCAATATTTTCAATAATCAAATCGTTCGTGTCCAAGATTATTCCTCCCCTAATTAAGTTTTACTTTCCTCCACAATGTTTATGAACCAAACTTTATTATCTTTAAATGTCTTCGTCACATTTGTTTATTTATTTGATATTAACACGTAATTTATTGATAAACAATAAATTTTTATTAATTTTAATAGTATTTTTGTTGTTAAATTAGAAAAAAGTAAAATAAAAAACATTCCTCATTACAAAGAAATGCTCTATAACCTTAAACTATTCAATTGATAACTTGTGCAACTAACCTGCTCGTTATAACTTTATTTAATTCTGGTGAATTATTATCTTCACACATCAGAAAAACAGATGTCCAAGAGTTTTAGGGTCTTGTTCATTTCTTCAATGCCACTCTAGGAAAGTGACACCAATGTGTATAAAATAAACTAGAATACAGATTAGTATGGTTACATAATAGTGAGAAGCAATTTTACTATATCTCTTCGAGGTTCGCGGAAAATAGGTTTACTTACATGGTAGCAGCCCACAGAAAATGTAGTCGGTGTTGATCATTGAACCATTTTAAGATTTTGCAGGAGACAATGGGGACGGTTCTGATGGCTTTTTAATTGTGGTATTAGAAAATAGAGATGGATACCTACCTAGTAAGAGAGACCAATGTGGAACCATGAGAACTGTCCCTGCGGCACATTTTTTATATTGAGTTGACTAGTACTGTAACAACTGCACTAAGAACGATTGTGAAAATCATAATTGAAATATACATTAGGTTCTTCTTTATTTTCTTCTTTCTCATTGCCTCTTCAGGTGTGATCCACATACTTTTTGACATCAAAAATCCCTCTTTTTCGTTTGATGGTAGCTGGCTGGCTGGTCCCTTGGACAGAAGCCCCTAAAGCTTTGCGTCTTCACCTTTCAGTGAGTTTGCCTTTATAAAATACTTCCTATTATATACATAAAAATAATAAAAAGTCACTGTAAATTCGACAAAATTCGCGCTTATCCTCATATTTTCCCATAACACCGCGAAACCATGGGGACGGTTCTGATAGCTTTTTAATTGGAGATATTAGGAGTTAGATATGGGTACCTCCCTAGTAAGTGACACCAATGTGAATAAATGAAACTAGAATACAGATTAGTATATTTACATAATAGTGAGAGGGAATTTTACTATACCTCTTTGAGGTATGGGTAAAATAAGCTTATTTGCATGGTTGTAGCCATCATCGGTATTGATTATTGAACCATTTTAAGATTTGGGAGATACCTTACCATAATCGAACCATGAGAACCGTCCCCGTGGCACTTGGCTAACATTGCAATACAAAAATATCTTTATTAAAATGATGGAAAGGAGTGATGTATATATGAAAAAATTTATTAATGCGAATATATACGGAGATCCAGAATCTCATGAATTATTAGTGGGAAACGGTCAATTTAAGGCAATAGGTAATGATTTAAACAACGCAGATGAAGTGATTGATTTAAAAGGCCATTTGGTGTAGCCAACTTATGTTGACCCTCATTTACCAATACTAAATCGGGAAAGCCCCTGCTTTTAAGTATGGGGATGAACCGATTTTTTATTGCGAATTTAGGTTTTTTTTGGTAATATATATATATATACGAACATATGTTTTATATTAGTTGTGAAAGTAGGTGTGAAACATGGTGAAAGCAAAAACTCCTTCATTTATCATCGATGTAGAATTAAAAGGTACGAATAGAGACTTATTAATGATCGATG
>NZ_JAVDVZ010000028.1:0-15667 GCF_031457145.1 Neobacillus niacini | reverse complement strand
CCGTTCCCATACCGAACACGGAAGTTAAGCTTCTCAGCGCCGATGGTAGTTGGGACTTTGTCCCTGTGAGAGTAGGACGTTGCCAGGCAAACGAAGCACAACCTGATGAGGGTTGTGCTTTTTGTGTTGTCACAGTTATAGGATAGTAGTATCGTTACCATGCGGCGGTGTTTTTATGGAAAGAGGGAACGATAGTCGGAGAATTGTGCCCGTGCGGCGATGCTTTAAGAGAAAAAGGTAACGATATCCAAAGGATCTGCCCGTGCAGCGTTATTTTTTAAAAAGGAACAATAGTTAGAGAATCAAACCTTCTGGTGTCATCTGATTCCCTTAATAGAGTCTTTTCGAGGATAAATGGAATTAGAAACCCAATGTGATTCCCTTTACCTAAGATTCCAAGGGTCAAGGTAACCAATCCCCCTTTTTAATTACCTTAAACCCGCTTTCCTCAAAAGGTATTAAAATCCTCTAACCCATCAAATACTCATAAACTAAAAACGGCCCTTTCTCCAAGGTAATCTCCAAAAAGGATTTTATAAACGGATAATCACGGTTTGGCATCATTTTCGTTAATTCACTCCACCATTCTGTTTCGTATCTTGCAATCATACTTAAATTATAAAGCAAGAGATAATGTACCATCAGCTCTGGGAAAAGGAATAAATTATCCTTCTTTAGTGGAAGCACATATGAACTACTTTCTAGATTAAATTTAATCGGAGAAATTCCTGTAAAGGATCCCTTATTTATTTGAAACGTAAGTCCTTCACTCGTAAATTCAATTTGATTGCCTGACTTTGTTGTAAGAAACTCCCTCATTCTCTCCTCTGTCATGTGATAATGGTCCAATATTTTTTCAGGTAGTACCATTTGCCCATGATGAGTATATATGGGTGTGAAAGTGCTCTTCCCCTCATGTACAACAAATAGGTCATCAAGTTCAGGAATGAGCTGCAGGAGCTCCTCCATTGTAATTTTATCTCCTTCCAATTGTTTCATGTGGAACATTTTCTCCGACATAAAGGGAAAGAGTCCATTTTTTTGAAATTTAACTTCATCTTGGAAAAATTGGTAATTCTGCTTTTTTCTCTTTCGCGTTGAAACCCCATGTGCTAAAACGGATGTTGTTTCTGGGTAAGCGGGGTCAACCGTTAAAATACATGCTTTTATTAAATGTACGAGACCATAAAAAAGTAGAATCGGTTTTAAAATAAGCGGTGCATTATCTGCCTGTTGATAATAAATTTGCCCGTGTTCGAGATAATATAGAAAGGCATAGCAGTTTTCATAGCTTTTTTGTTCAGGGTTTTCAATATTCCATTTCCTATAATTGTTTTTTAGGTATAACTGGCAATACTCTGCAGAAAAAAAACTCGCATAGCTTTTCCAGCCTTTATAGTCAGCTGCCAATGGTAATCACCTTTTTCAGAAAAGTTAAATTAAATCGTTCTCCTTGACAGTATTTTGTCCAATTGATAACCTACAATTAAAAAATTTTTTCCTGGAGGCCATAAAAATGTGGGAGAGTAAATTTCAAAAAGAAGGTTTAACGTTTGATGATGTCTTATTAATTCCTGGTAAATCAGAAGTACTGCCGCGTGATGTAAGTCTTCAAGTGGAGTTATCTCCTAAGGTAAAGTTAAATATCCCGATTATTAGTGCAGGGATGGACACCGTAACAGAAGCTGAAATGGCAATTTCAATGGCTCGCCAGGGTGGTATAGGAATCATCCATAAAAATATGACCATTGAACAGCAGGCTGAACTGGTTGAGAAAGTTAAGAGGTCAGAAAGTGGTGTAATCACCGATCCGTTTTTCCTTACTCCAGAGCATCAGGTATTTGATGCTGAGCATTTAATGAGCAAATATCGAATTTCAGGTGTGCCAATTGTCAATAATCTTGATGAGCAAAAACTGGTAGGGATTATCACCAATCGTGACTTACGTTTTATTCAAGATTACTCGTTTAAAATTTCTGATGTTATGACAAGAGAAAACCTTGTTACGGCTCCGGTAGGAACCACATTAAAAGAGGCAGAAAAAATCCTTCAAAAGTATAAAATCGAAAAGCTGCCGCTTGTGGACGATCAAGGAGTTTTGAAAGGGTTAATCACCATAAAGGATATTGAGAAGGTTATTGAGTTTCCAAACTCAGCAAAGGATAAGCAAGGTCGTTTATTAGCTGGTGCGGCTGTCGGTGTAACAAAGGATACAATGCAGAGGGTTGATAAGCTGGTAAAAGCCAATGTTGATTTGATTGTAGTAGATACAGCACACGGCCATTCCAAGGGTGTACTCGACACAGTTAAAGAAATTAGAAGCCAATACTCAGATTTAACAATTGTTGCAGGAAATGTGGCAACTGGAGAAGCAACAGCGGCACTGATAGAAGCAGGTGCGGATGTCGTTAAGGTTGGAATCGGACCTGGCTCTATATGTACTACGAGGGTGGTAGCAGGTGTAGGCGTGCCACAAATCACTGCTGTTTATGACTGTGCTACAGAGGCTAGAAAACATGGCAAGGCTATTATTGCAGATGGCGGTATTAAATATTCAGGTGATATCGTAAAGGCATTAGCTGCAGGCGGTCATGCCGTTATGCTGGGAAGCATGCTGGCGGGTGTAACAGAAAGTCCTGGAGAGACTGAAATTTTCCAGGGACGACGCTTTAAGGTATATCGCGGCATGGGTTCTGTTGCAGCGATGGAAAAGGGTTCAAAGGATCGTTATTTTCAGGAAGATAATAAGAAGTTTGTTCCTGAAGGAATTGAAGGTCGCTTGCCTTATAAAGGGCCATTAGCTGAAACAATTTACCAATTAGTCGGTGGTATACGTTCTGGTATGGGATATTGTGGAACAAAAGACCTAGAAGCGTTAAGAGATAATGCTCAATTTATTAGAATGACAGGGGCAGGACTGAGAGAGAGTCATCCTCACGATGTCCAAATTACAAAAGAAGCACCAAATTACTCATTATCTTAAGAGACGAAACAGAGAAGTCATCGCTTCTCTGTCTTTTTTTTGTAAAAAGATAGTCCTATCCTCTGTCTATGATTTGAACTCCAGTTATGATAAAATAACCAAAGTGTATTTAAATCGTTGGAGGCGTTAAGAGTGAACAAACTTTTTTATCGTAAACTTTTTGCCAGTTCCTTGGCAATGATTATGTTTTTTAGCCTATTTTCTGGCATGAATAAAGCTGAGGCAGAAACTGCGGGGTTAGATGTCAATGCATCTGCGGCTATATTGGTGGATGCAGATACGGGTATGATCTTGTATGAAAAGAATTCTGAAACGGCTCTGGGAATTGCAAGTATGACTAAAATGATGACAGAATACTTATTTTTAGAAGCAGTAAAAGAGGGTAAAGCGAAGTGGGACCAAGAGTACTTAATATCTCCCGAACTTTCTAAAATGTCTCATGACAATAGTTTAAGTAATGTTTTTTTACGTGTTGACGCCAAGTATAAGGCGAAAGATCTGTATTCAGCAATGGCGATTGAATCTGCTAATGCTGCAACCATTGCAATTGCTGAAATGGTTGGCGGATCAGAGGCGAAATTTGTAGAAATGATGAATAAAAAGGCAGAAGAACTTGGCCTGGAGAAGTATAAGTTTGTAAACTCTACAGGATTAAATAATCGTGATATGTTAAAGCATTTTCCTGAAGTCATCGGTGATCCTGATGAGGAAAATATAATGTCTGCAAAGGATGTTGCAATTTTGGCATCCCGCTTGTTAAAGGATTTCCCAGAGGTATTGGAGACATCTAGTGATCCTGAAAGGATTTTTGCAGAGGGTACCGAAGATGCTTTTAAAATGGACAACTGGAACTGGATGTTAGAAGGATACGAGAAACTTGCAGCTGATTACCCGAATTATCAGCAATTTGTTTATAAAGGTTTGGATGGTTTAAAGACTGGTTCAACTCCTTTTGCAGGTTCCAATTTTACCGGAACGGCTTCTAGAGATGGTCAAAGATTTATATCCGTTGTTATGAATACTAGTTCCCAAACAGAACGATTCAGAGAAACAAGAAAGATCCTTGATTTCGCTTTTAATAATTTTACAAAGGAAGAAGTTATTCCAAAGCATTATCAAGTTAAAGAGAAAAAGAGTTTACCAGTAACCAAAGGTAAAGACGATCAGGTAAAAATTTATACAAAAGACGCCGTTAATATGGTTGTTAAAAATGGAGAAAAGGATAATTTCAAAACCGTTTTAACACTTGATAAAAAGAAAATTAATAAACAAGGTGAACTTACTGCTCCTATTAAAAAGGGTGAAAAAGTTGGAACGTTAACCATCCAACCTAAAGAGGCTGAAAAGTTAGGGTTTTTAACAGAAAAAGGGCAGAACCATATTACAGTTGACGTCATTGCAGCTGAAGATGTTGAGAAGTCTAATTGGTTCGTCTTAATGATGAGAGGAATCGGGGGATTCTTTGGAGACCTTTGGGGAGGCATTTCTTCCACCGTTAAAGGCTGGTTTAAATAGTCAGGGAATATTTACAAAGGATTCTTGTCTTGACAGGGATCCTTTTTTGTTGCTTTAATGTTTTTATGGGAATATTCTAATTCCGAACGAATTAATACAACTTCCTAAATTTATACGTTAATTTTTTGTAATATTTATAAAAATGGACTAACAAGGGGGACTTACAATGAAAACAGGTACAGATCGAGTTAAACGTGGAATGGCAGAAATGCAAAAGGGCGGCGTCATCATGGATGTTATTAATGCAGAGCAGGCAAAAATTGCTGAAGATGCAGGCGCGGTTGCTGTAATGGCACTTGAGCGTGTTCCTTCTGACATTCGTGCTGCTGGCGGAGTTGCTAGAATGGCTGATCCTAGGATTATGGAAGAGGTACTTAATGCTGTTTCAATCCCTGTAATGGCAAAAGCAAGAATTGGCCATATTGTTGAAGCACGTATTCTTGAGGCAATGGGTGTTGACTATATTGATGAGAGCGAAGTATTAACTCCAGCTGATGAAGAGTATCATTTATATAAGAGGGATTTTACCGTTCCATTTGTTTGTGGCTGCCGTGACCTTGGTGAGGCTGCCCGCAGGATTGGTGAAGGGGCTTCAATGCTTCGTACAAAGGGTGAACCAGGAACAGGAAATATCGTTGAGGCAGTCCGCCATATGCGTAAGGTAAACGGACAGGTTCGTAAAGTGGTAGGAATGAATGAAGATGAGCTTATGACAGAAGCAAAACTATTGGGAGCACCATTTGAGTTACTTCTTGAAATTAAGCGCCTTGGTCGTCTACCCGTTGTTAACTTTGCAGCAGGCGGCGTAGCCACTCCAGCGGACGCAGCATTGATGATGGAGTTGGGTGCAGACGGAGTTTTTGTAGGATCAGGTATTTTTAAATCAGAGAATCCAGCTAAGTTTGCTAGAGCGATTGTAGAAGCTACTACCCACTACCAAGATTATAAATTAATTGTTGAGCTTTCTAAGGACTTAGGAACTCCTATGAAAGGGATTGAAATTTCTTCAATAGCTCCACAAGCGCGCATGCAGGATAGAGGTTGGTAAGATCATGGTAAAAATAGGAGTACTTGCTTTACAAGGTGCTGTTCGTGAACATATACGTTCTGTAGAAGAATGTGGTGCACAGGGAATCGCTATTAAGAAAGTGGAAGAGCTAAATGAAGTAGACGGCTTAATCCTTCCTGGTGGTGAAAGCACTGCAATGAGACGATTGATTGATAAGTATAACTTTATGGATGCATTAAAGGAATTTGCTGCTGAAGGTAAACCTATGTTCGGAACATGTGCAGGTCTTATACTTTTAGCTAAAAATCTAGTTGGCCATGAACCCCATATCGGTGTGATGGACATTACGGTTGAACGCAACTCTTTTGGCCGACAAGTGGATAGCTTCGAGGCAGACCTTACAATCAAGGATGTTGCCGATAACTTTCCAGCAGTATTTATCCGTGCTCCACATATCGTTGAGGCAGGAGAAGAAGTTGAAATTCTTTCTAAGCATAATGACCGTATTGTCGCAGCACGTGAAGGACAATACCTCGGCTGTTCCTTCCACCCAGAATTAACAGATAATCATGACCTTACGGCTTACTTTGTAAAGATGGTTAAGGAAGCAAAAGCAAAACAACTTGTATAAAATAATTGCATTTAGTGGATAATTATAGTAAATTAAGAAACAAATAAGACAGCACATACGCACTAGGCAATGTTGCTGAACAATTATATAGCGTTAAAGCAATGAGAGGAACTAGTAACAGGAAGTTCATTCTAAAGAGAGCCGATGGCTGGTGTAAATCGGTGTTTGAAGCTTGTGAATCCCTCCTCGAGCAGAGTATGGAACACCCACTAATGGGTTAGTAAGTACTTTCGGTAAAAACCGTTAATTTTTTTCAAGGTGGACAGACTAATATACTGTCAACCAGGGTGGTAACGCGGGTAACTCTCGTCCCTGTTTTTGGGGATGGGAGTTTTTTGTATTTATTTAACAGTTAGGAGTGGTACAAATGTTAGATATTAAAGTATTAAGAGCTAATTTTGCAGAGGTGAAGGAAAAACTTCAGCATCGCGGGGAGGACCTGACAGACCTTGGGAAATTCGAGGACTTAGATCAGCGCAGACGTGATTTAATCGTTGAGGCCGAACAATTGAAAAGCAAGCGAAATGAGGTTTCTCAACAGGTAGCGACTTTAAAGCGCGAAAAGGCCGATGCTGACCATCTTATTGTGGAGATGCGTGAGGTAGGCGACAGGATTAAAGTTTTGGATGAGGAGCTCCGCAGTGTCGAGGAAACTCTTGATCATTTGTTAATGAGCATTCCAAATATTCCACATGAAAGTGTTCCTGTTGGTGAAACAGAGGATGAAAATGTTGAAATTAGAAAATGGGGTCAAGTTCGTGAATTTGAATTTGAGGCGAAGCCGCACTGGGATGTTGCCGACCATTTAGGGATACTTGATTTTGAACGTGCGGGCAAGGTTACGGGCAGCCGCTTCGTTTTTTATAAAGGCCTTGGGGCTCGTTTAGAGCGTGCACTAATGAACTTTATGCTTGACCTGCATGTCGATGAGCATGGCTATAAAGAAATTTTACCGCCTTATATGGTCAACCGTGCCAGCATGACGGGTACAGGTCAGCTGCCAAAATTTGAAGAAGACGCATTCTTAATTGAAAGTGAAGATTACTTCTTAATCCCAACAGCTGAAGTGCCTGTTACCAACCTCTACCGCGATGAAATCTTAAGCGGTGACGAGCTGCCAATTCGCTTTGCGGCCTACAGCGCATGCTTTCGTTCCGAAGCTGGTTCTGCGGGGCGTGACACGCGCGGATTAATCCGTCAGCACCAATTCAATAAAGTGGAACTCGTGAAGTTTGTTAAGCCAGAAGATTCTTATGAGGAGCTTGAGAAGCTGACAAGTGACGCTGAGCGTGTCCTGCAATTACTTGAATTGCCTTATCGTGTGCTAAGCATGTGTACGGGTGACCTGGGCTTTACGGCTGCTAAAAAGTACGACATCGAGGTATGGATTCCAAGTTATGGCACCTTCCGGGAGATTTCTTCTTGTAGTAACTTCGAGGCTTTCCAAGCCCGCCGTGCCAATATACGTTTCCGACGGGAACCAAAGGCGAAACCTGAACATCTTCATACATTAAATGGATCTGGTTTGGCGATTGGCAGAACGGTTGCAGCCATCTTGGAAAATTATCAGCAGGCTGATGGCAGTGTGGTCATTCCAAATGTATTACGTCCTTATATGGGGAATAAAGAAGTTATCGTACCAGAATAATATTAAATCATTTTATTTTAATTAATGTGTTGACATGGGTAAATTACTGTGTTAATCTATATCTTGTCGACACGGAGGAATACCCAAGTCTGGCTGAAGGGATCGGTCTTGAAAACCGACAGGCGGGTCATACCGCGCGGGGGTTCGAATCCCTCTTCCTCCTCCATTAATTTTAACATTAATCGCGCATAAAACTGGAGATAATATCCGTTCCAAGTAATTGGACGGATTTTTTTATGCACTTTTTTAAAATAATGCTGCACGTAAAAAGAAAGCACATATTGGATTAACCAATATGTGCTTTTGTTATATTAAGGATTCCTTTTAGTCGTTCGTCAACTTCACGGCATATTCTTAATGCGTCTTCTGGGCGCTTCACAACATCTGTATAATCCATGTCAATAATCAAGACATCGCTGGCGTTATAGTTATTAATGACCCAGTCATCATAACCCTTCCAAACTTCGAAATAATATTCTTTTAGTTCAGGGTTAATTTCGAAGCTTCTGCCCCGTGCCATAATTCGGTCAATTACCGTATCAAAGGAACCTTTTAAGTAAACCATTAAATCTGGGGCTTTTTTTGGAAGCTCATTTAATTCTTCCATCATGTTTTCCACAAGCTCTTCATATATTTTAAATTCAAGCTCAGAAATTCTGCCGAGATTTTTATTTACATAGGCAAAGTACCAATCTTCGTAAATGGAGCGATCCTGAATGGTATAAATAGGGTCATTCCAACTTACACAATCCTTCACCGTTTTAAAGCGTTTATTTAGAAAAAACAATTGTAAGAGGAATGGAATTCTTCTTGCATCTAATTCTTCTGGAGTTAATTCATAATAGAGAGGGAGAATTGGATTATTATCAACAGCTTCATAAAAAACCTTACTCTCAATTCCATTTCTTTTAAAATGTGCATTTAATGTATCAGCTACACTTGTTTTACCAAGACCAATCATACCACCAATAACGATACTCACTTACATCCCCCAATTCTTACTTGTGTGTTTGTCGTGCTGCTTTTCTTTAATGAACTTATGAGCTTTTCGATAATAAAATTTAAATCATCTTCATTTGTGACAAAATCTAATTCATCCCCGTTAAATCGAAGTACTGGAATTTCCGGATGTGAATGCTCAAAGCTCGTTATGGTTTGTTCATAGTCAATTGATAGCTGCTCTAAATATAAGGGGCTAATATTTTTCTCTACTTCGCGTCCTCTTATTTTTATTCGCTTAAGAAGAGTATCAAGACTCGCATTTAAATAAATAATGACATTCGGCTTTGGCATGTCTTCTGTTAGGAGCTGATATATTTTATAGTATTTTTGATATTCATCGGAGTTTAAAGTCCTCTGGGCAAAAATTAAGTTCTTTAAAATATGATAATCTGCTACAACAGCCTGACTTTTACTTAAGTAGTGGGTATTAATATCCCCTAATTGCTTATAGCGATTGCAAAGAAAAAACATTTCTGTCTGGAAACTCCACTCTTCAATATTGTCATAAAATTTCCCTAAAAATGGATTTTCATCGACAATCTCTTTTAATAATGCAAAATTAAATTTATTTGAAATGGCTTTTGCGAGAGATGTCTTACCTACACCAATCGGCCCTTCAACGGTTATAAAGGGAGTATACCCCACCTGCATGTCCTCCTTCTCCAACTGCCTGCAATTTCTATGTTTAACCAGTAAATTACCGGTAACCTTTATTCAAAGTTCTTTTTGGCACAAATATTATATTATCATAATCTGATACAGGAAGGGATATGGAAATTGTTGAAGAATGGATTTTTATGTCGATAATTTGAAAAAACTGCCGAATGACGGCAGTTTTTGTTAGAAGTTTTTATCATCTTTTTACAACATTGAAATTCTCGACAATTAACAGCCAATTTTGCGGAAAGGCAAGACCTAGCTTCCAGTAACTCATTCCTCTAATATTCAACTCTTTTATCAAATTAAACTTTGCTTGAATGGAACGAGCATCCTCGAACCAAACTTCATGCTGTTTTCCATTCGCAGCGGTGTATCTGAAAAAAGGTGCCTGTGCTTTTGTATCATATTGAATAGGAACATTGTTTGCAGCTGCAAGCTCAATAGCTTGTTGTGGACTGACTGCTCTTGCCACAGAGCCCTGAACAAATGGAAGTGTCCAGTCGTATCCATATAGATTCTGCCCCATCATAATTTTATTAGGAGGCATTTCTGTAATTGCATATTGTAAAACCTTTCGAACCTGATCAATAGGGGAAACAGCCATGGCCGGACCACCACTGTATCCCCATTCGTAGGTCATAATAACAACAAAGTCCACAATTTGCCCGTGCGCACGATAATCATGAGCTTCATACCATTTCCCTTGTTGTGTAGCACTTGTTTTCGGTGCTAGGGCTGTTGATATAAACCATCCTTCACGTTGGAATCTTGCCTTTGCTTTTCGTAAGAATCGATTATAGGCTTCACGGTCAGCTGGTCGTAAAAATTCGAAATCGAAATGAATATCGCGAAACCCATATTTCTTTGCAGTAGCAACAATATTATTTAGGAATCTGTCTTGAATGGGGATATCATTTAGTAAAATACGACCTAATTCATCACTAAATTGATCATTTTCCTGGTTAGTAATAACCATCATTAAAACATTTCGATTTGCCCTCGCAATGGCTGGAAAGTTATTTAGCAAAGGTTCTTTTAAGGAACCGTCACGAAGTGCTTGAAAGCTGAACGGTGCCAAATAAGTTAAATAAGGTGCTGCCTCCCGTGCACTCGTTTCTAATATTGGTGCTACAGAGGTGCCGCGCGGTTCTACATAGGCATTAAATTCCCCTCTTCTTTTTGGTGCCGGTGGGATATAAAGGCGAAAACCAACATAAAGTTGCTGGTTTAGTGAAATACGGTTTGCTGAAGCGATTTGTTGGTAGGGTACACCTACCTTTTGCCCGATTGACCATAAACTGTCTCCCGGCTGAACATAATAGAAACTTCCAACGATTGGAATGACCATTGCTTGACCAACGACTAGATTATTTGGATTAGGGATGTCATTTGCTTCAACAATATCATTAACTGTTGTATTGTAAGACCTGGCAATGGTCGTTAATGATTCGTTACTTTTCACAACATGAATTTGCATCTTCTTCCCCTCCTTAGCAAAAACGCTACAACTATTTTATGAGTGAGATTATGGATTCATGATATAATGGATAAAATTTCAAATAATCGAGTGAAAATGAAGATATTGGTGGGCGGTATACCTCATGACTAAAGATGAATTTTCAGATGAATATTATATGAAGGAAGCTATAAAGGAAGCGAAAAAGGCAGAAGTTTTAGCGGAAGTGCCAATCGGTGCAATCATCGTAATGGATGGAAGGATTATTTCCCGCGCACATAATTTGCGAGAAAATAAACAAAGTGCAGTTGCCCATGCAGAACTATTGGCAATTGAACAGGCTTGTAAGGAAACCGGTTCATGGCGTCTTACGAATGCTACTTTATATGTCACACTTGAGCCCTGTGCCATGTGCTCAGGTGCCATTATCTTAGCAAGGGTGGATAGAGTGGTTTATGGTGCAGCAGATCCAAAAGGGGGCTGTGCAGGAACATTTATGAATCTCCTGCAGGATGAGCGGTTTAACCATCAAAGTGAGGTTACAAGCGGTGTGTTGGAAGCTGAGTGTGGTCAATTACTGTCAGACTTCTTTCGTCAGCTTCGAGAAAAAAGGAAACTAGCAAAAAAACAAAACTTACAGTAATTTACAATTGATAAAGATTGATTTTTTTCTCGAATGTTAGTATACTAAGAAGGCGTCATAAAGACGCACTAAAAGCATTATCAACTTTGCCGTGCTAGGCGGGGAGGTAGCGGTGCCCTGTACTCGCAATCCGCTCTAGCGAGGCTGAATCCCTTCCCGAGGCTGGTATCCTGTAGGGTCCGCCTTAAGTAAGTGGTGTTGACGCCCGGGTCCTGCGCAATGGGAATCCATGAACCATGTCAGGTCCGGAAGGAAGCAGCATTAAGTGGAAGCTCCCATGTGCCGCAGGGTTGCCTGGGCCGAGCTAACTGCTTAAGCAGCGCCTATGGGTGCGGAGTCGACGGAAGGTGCACGGCAGTTTATAATTAAAAGACAGCTCATCTCGTAACCCGAGATGAGTTTTTTTGTATTCTCTTTGTAAAATAGAAAAGGGATAAGTTATAATGAATAGGATAGTATTTTTGAAGGGGGCGATGTTTTTGGCTTATCAGGCTTTATATCGTGTTTGGCGGCCTCAAGCATTTATTGATGTAGTAGGACAGGAACATGTTACTAAAACATTGCAAAACGCCCTACTTCAACAAAAAATTTCCCATGCTTATTTATTTAACGGGCCGCGAGGGACAGGGAAGACAAGTGCTGCAAAAATATTAGCAAAGGCAGTTAATTGTGAACGAGCACCGGTTTTTGAACCTTGCAACGAATGTGACGCCTGTAAGGGTATTACCAATGGAACGATACCCGATGTTCTTGAATTTGACGCAGCTTCCAACTCACGAGTGGAAGAAATGCGAGATGTTCTAGATAAAGTGAAGTTCGCTCCAACCTCTGTTAACTACAAGGTCTATATTATTGATGAAGTGCATATGCTATCGATTAGCGCCTTTAACGCTTTGTTAAAAACTTTAGAGGAGCCGCCCAAGCATGTTATTTTCATTTTAGCTACGACCGAACCGCATAAAATACCCTTAACCATTATCTCTAGGTGTCAACGATTTGATTTTAGACGGATTACAGCACAAGCGATTGTGAATCGAATGAAATTAATCGTCGATGAAACAGGTGTTGATTGTGAAGAAGACGCTTTAAAAATGATTGCTAGAGCAGCTGAAGGTGGTATGCGTGACGCATTAAGTCTTTTAGACCAAGCTATTTCCTTTAGTCAGGATCGAGTAACAGTTGAAGACGCACTGACTGTTACAGGCTCTGTTTCACAAGGATTTTTAAATAAGCTTGCCAAAGCAGTTATGGAAAGGGATGTAGCCAGCGGCTTAGAAGCTTTAGAGGAATTATTATTTCATGGGAAAGACCCATCAAGATTTATTGAGGACTTTATTTTGTACTATCGAGATATGCTGCTATACAAAACAGCACCAAATCTTGAGGAATCATTAGATAGAGTCATGTTAGATGAGGAGTTTCGTCAATTAGCTGAAGCTGTTCCTTATGATCAGATTTACCAGCTTATTGACCTATTAAATAAAACCCAACAGGATATGCGATGGACCAATCATCCTAGAATCTTTCTAGAAGTTGCTATTGTTAAGCTATGTCAAACAAAAGAGCAACAGACGGAGCAAATGCCTTCTGGACAAATATCTCAACTGCTTACTAAAATGGAACAGTTAGAGCATGAACTGCAACTGTTAAAAACAAATGGACCTGTTGTTCAAGATATGGCACCTCAGGCAACACAAAAACCTGCACATAAAACTTCAAGAAAAGGATTCCAGCCGGCAGTTGGAAGAATAAATGAAGTATTGAAGAATGCAACAAAGAATGACTTGAATCAAATTAAGAGCAAATGGGGCGAAATGAGAGGGAGATTAATGAAATCTCATGCTGCCTTACTGAATGAAGCGGAACCAGTTGCGGCTTCAGCTAATGCTTTTATATTAAAATTCAAACATGAAATTCATTGCCAAATGGCAATGGATAATAACCGTTTTGTCGAGACGATTACCCTAGCTCTACAAGAACTAACCGGAAATAAATATTTCGTGCTTGGTGTACCTGAAGAGCAATGGCTTTCAATTCGAGAAGACTTTTTAAGCACACAGCATCATGTTAATGGAGAAAGTTCTGGTTCTGGCTCTAAAGCAGAAGAAGAGCCGCATATAGCGGAAGCGAAAAATCTCTTTGGTGCTGAATTTGTAGAAATAATTGACTAATTAAATGGAGGTTGAAGGAATATGCGTGGTGGAATGGGTAATATGCAAAATATGATGAAGCAAATGCAAAAAATGCAAAAGAAAATGGCTGAAGCACAAGAAGAGTTAGGACAGCAAAAGATTGAAGGAACAGCAGGCGGCGGTATGGTGACTGTCATCGTAACAGGTCATAAAGAAGTGGTAGATGTACAAATTAAACCTGAAGCAGTTGATCCAGACGATATCGAAATGCTGCAAGACCTTGTTTTAGCAGCAACAAACGATGCGCTAAAAAAGGTAGAAGAACTTACAAACAACACAATGGGACAATTTACAAAAGGAATGAATCTGCCTTTTTAAATAAGGATAATCAAGCGTATGCGCCTTTTTAAAGGCGCATACGCTTTTCCAGGAGAGGAATAATAAACAATGCACTATCCAGAACCGATTTCAAAGTTGATTGACAGCTTTATGAAGCTGCCAGGTATCGGACCCAAAACGGCTGCCCGTTTGGCTTTTTACGTGTTGAGCATGAAGGAAGACACGGTGCTGGATTTCGCCAAGGCATTAGTGAACGCCAAGCGGAATTTATCGTATTGTACGGTCTGCGGTCATATTACAGATCAGGATCCATGCTATATATGTGAAGATCAGCGCCGTGATAAGAGTACGATTTGTGTTGTCCAAGATCCAAAGGATGTTATTGCCATGGAAAAAATGAGAGAATTCAATGGTAAGTACCATGTTCTCCATGGAGCGATCTCTCCTATGGATGGAATAGGCCCTGAGGATATTAACATTCCTGACCTATTAAAGCGTCTCCATGATGAAACGGTAGAAGAAGTCATCCTTGCAACGAATCCAAATATCGAAGGAGAGGCAACGGCCATGTATATTTCCCGTTTGCTCAAACCATCAGGCATTAAGGTTACACGGATTGCACATGGACTTCCAGTTGGAGGAGATCTTGAATACGCGGATGAGGTTACTTTATCTAAGGCTTTAGAGGGAAGAAGAGAACTTTAACGAATAGCAGAGTACCGGGGGAATCACGATGTTTTTTCAGCGAAAAGGGTGGCTGCGGAAAGAATATGATAAAAAGCTTTTAACACAGCTACAGGAGTATAAAGAACATTGGCAGAAGCAAAAGCAATTATTGGATAAAAGTTTTGACCCCTCTGAGGAAGCGATTTGTCAGACAAAAATTGCTCAAGTAAAGTACTACTTTCTATTAAGAGAGGCAAAAGAAAGAAATGTAAGTATAAAAAGGTAAATATGATGCTATTCCTATTCAAGGTCTATTTTTTATAACTTGTACATATGTTGTTATAAAAAGAGTTGAAGGGGGATAGCTTTTTGGAACCTATTATAATTATATCAATACTAGGAGGGCTCATACTTATTCTTTTATTTTCCGGAGCTCCTTTTAAACCAGCTAGGTTTCTTGGCCAAGCTGTTATTAAATTATTGATTGGTGCAATTTTATTGTTTTTCCTTAATACTGCTGGCAATAGCTTTGGTATTCATGTACCGATTAATTTCGCAACCTCAGCTGTTTCAGGCTTTCTTGGAATTCCGGGGTTGGTTGCGCTGGCCGCGATTCAAAAATTCATCATCTAGTTTGAAAATACCGCTGGAAAACAGCGGTTTTTTGTTTCTAAAAAATCATTTTAAAAAACTATTGACCAACCATTTGATATGCTGTAATATATTAAAAGTCGTCACAAACGACAAACAAACACATTTAAAAAAGTTATTGACTTAAATAACTGTTTAATGGTATATTAATAAAGTCGCTTCAGAGCGATTGAGAAAAGTTGCTCCTTGAAAACTAAACAAACAAGAACGTCAACAAACAATTTTTTAGCTTTTTTAAAAAAGCTAAGCCAACGTAACAAAATGAGCTATATCAACTTTCTTGGAGAGTTTGATCCTGGCTCAGGACGAACGCTGGCGGCGTGCCTAATACA
>NZ_JAVDVZ010000027.1:0-23419 GCF_031457145.1 Neobacillus niacini | reverse complement strand
CACCTCAAGATTCGCTCGACTTGCATGTATTAGGCACGCCGCCAGCGTTCGTCCTGAGCCAGGATCAAACTCTCCAAGAAAGTTGATATAGCTCATTTTGTTACGTTGGCTTAGCTTTTTAAAAAAGCTAAAAAATTGTTTGTTGACGTTCTTGTTTGTTTAGTTTTCAAAGATCAATTTCTCACATCGCTCAAAAGCGACTTTTTAAATATATCATCACTACATCGTAAATGTCAATCACTTTTTTTAAGTGAATTATTTTATGTCAGCAGCGACGTTTATTAATATACCAACATACTTTTAATAAGTCAACTATTTTTAATGAAATTTGTTCCTTATCTTTTTAGAAAGTTTATCTAACCTTTTTTCCTGTTTTTATTATCACTTCTCATATATTTTAAACACTCATTTGGTGAGGCTACTCTTCTAAATAAGGTAAATAAAATCTTATATCGTTCTTCCATTGCCCTTTTTACTACATGATCAATACGATTATCTTTTAAATCAAATAATATTTCATCCATTTCACGCTTAATAAGGTATTCCATTTCTTTTACTTCTTTATCATTAATGAGAAGCCCAAACATTGAATCACCCTTTATGAAATATGTAGTTATAGTAGTCTTTTCCAATTTAGTAAAATTTATAATTATTTTTCTTAATCATATTAATTTAAAAAACTGCATAGGTATGAGACGAGGATAGCAATGGACGAGGTGGTCAATGTGAATTTCTTTTTTGTGTTAAAGGGTAAATCTGTAAAACAAATTCTTTTAGTTGTAATTGCTGCATTCTTTACTGCGTTGTTTCTCTTTATGGGAAATCTGTCCTTATCTCCAGTCTTTTCTACAAAAGATGGACCAAAAGCCGTTTACCGCGGTGAAAAGGATATTGCTCTTACCTTTAATATTGGTTGGGGTGATGAAAAGGCAGAACCCATTCTAGATGCATTAAAAAAAGAGAATGTGAAAGCAGCGACCTTCTTCTTAGCAGGATCCTGGGCTGAAAGGCACCCGGATATTGTCAGTCGTATCGTTAAAGAAGGCTTTGAAATTGGAATTCTTGGATATGCATATGAAGATTACACTGAATTAGAAGAGGCGAATATCGAAAAAGACATCTCCAAAGCAAAGGAGGCTTTTAGAAAGTTAAACATTAAGGACATAAAGCTTCTGCGTGCACCTACAGGCCATTTTGACGAGCGCTCTTTAAAATTAGCAGCACGATCTGATTATACGGTCGTTCATTGGAGTGTAGATTCAAAGGATTGGACCAATCCCGGAGTTAATCAAATTATAACCAATGTAAATAAAGCGAATAAAGGGGATATCGTTCTACTCCATGCTTCTGATTCTGCCAAACAGACAGCAAAGGCAATACCAGGAATCCTCCAAGAACTACGAAATAAAGGGCTGAAACTTGTAACTGTTTCGGAAATGATTGCGAATGGATCTGTTGATTCGAAGGAAATAAAATAGTATCAAAAAAACCGTTCACTGTGTTAATTTTAATGTTTTTCTAATTGTAAAGCGTTTCAGGTTGATGGAACATTTAGCATTTGCTATGAAGACTATTTCCTCTAATTTTCCGAAGGGATTTGGTCTTCATCGCCTTTATGATGACCACTCTCTCCATTTGTCCAAAGGGATTTGGTCTTCATCGACCCTATAAAGAAAACTCACCATTGCGGCGAGTTTTTGCATTTACTATACCAATTGCTATGTCTAAACGTCTGTTATTCAGCTTAAAATTTCTGAAAAGAACCTCATAACGGAACCGTTCACTCTATTAAAGGGACGGTTTTTTGCTTGTTTTTTTGGAAGCATTTGTTTTTTTATTTGTTGCTCGTTTACTCTCAATTCTCTGTCTTTCCTGCTGTGATTGCATATTTAATTTATGAAGAATCAATAATTGATAGGCATTACAGGCTATTAAGGCAACTAACATGAGGTAAACCCAGCTTTGTTCATTTACACGCAGTACCGGGAACCATTCGATAACCGTTACAACTATCATAAAAAAGAGTGCCGGAATAAAAGCTTCACGATTTGTTTGTTTTGCTTTATACCATGCAGTGACCACTGCCGGAATTAACAGCAAAGCCGCCAGCCCGATATAAGGTAAGAGACTGTCCCCAGATTTTGCAAAGGTTTCATAACGCAAATACACAAGGTCAAATATTACAAATAATATTAAAACTACCTGGACCCCATTCCAAAGGGATACTGATTTAAATATGCCTAGTCCAAAACGGTGGACAGTAAGGTATGCGAAATATCCCATTTGACTAATAACACTATAAAGAACGCCCCATAAAACAAACCAAAAAAGAGCGGATAATATATTGATGATTCGAAAATCAGTAAAATAGTGCACATATTCATTCCAATTGATAATAAAACCTGCAATTGCAGTTGTAATTGCGCCAATTAATAGCGTAGTCATAAACAGTCTAACCCAAATCCGACTTGTCACACCATTATCCTCCAATAACAAAAAATAAATTTCCATACTGATTGTACCAATCCAAATTTAAAAAATCCATCTTTTCCATTTCCTCACGCATAATCTAACGCTCTTTTCTTCATCCTAGAAATTAAGGATTCCTATGTGAAAGGAGCTTTTTATATGAAAGGAAAAAAACTATTTCTCCTCTTGCTTATCACCATGTTTTTAGCTAGTTGTGCTTCTTCAGGAGCAAGCAGCGGAGAGCAAATAGATTATGAAGCCACAAAGAAAATGGTTGTTGATATTCTCAAAACGGATGATGGTAAGAAAGCAATTCAAGAAGTAATGTCTGATGATAAGATGAAAGAAACACTAGTTATGGACCAGAAAGTTGTAGCAGATACGATCCAACAAACCCTCACTTCAGAGAATGCAACAGAGTTTTGGAAGAAAACCTTCAGTGATAAGAAATTCGCCCAGGGTGTTGCCAAAAGTATGCGAACTGAAAATGAAAAGATTCTGAAGGATTTGATGAACGATCCTGAGTATAGGGGCATGATGATTGAGGTTTTTAAAGAACCAGAAATTCAAAAGGAAATGGCGGATGCACTAAAAAGTAAAGATTACAGAGAGCATCTTCAAAAGGTTATTTCTGAAACGATCGAAAGCCCGCTATACCAAATGAAAATACAGGAGTTGCTTTTAAAGGCAGCTGAAGAAACAAAGGCTAAAGAAGAAGCCAAAAGTGCAAAAAAAAGTGGCGGTTCTAAGTAATTAACAATATAGATAAAGCCTCTTCCGAATTTTTGGAAGAGGCTTTATCTTCATTATTTTTTCAAAACACCTGTAATTTTCTCGGCAATTTCTAAATATATTTTCCCTAATTGGTGATCTTCCTGATAGATAGATGGTGCAAAGTCATCATCATTCCAATCTGGCTGATTAAGCGGCAGACGACCAAGGACTTCTGTGTTTAAATCTTCGGCTAATTTATCACCGCCGCCTTTACCAAATACATATTCTTTTTCACCTGTTAACTTACTTTCAAAATAAGCCATATTTTCAATAACACCAATAATTTCATGGTCCGTACGTAATGCCATAGCACCCGCACGTGCCGCAACAAATGCAGCCGTTGGATGTGGAGTGGTTACGATTACTTCTTTACATGCAGGAAGCATTGTATGGACATCTAATGCGACATCCCCTGTTCCAGGAGGTAAGTCTAACAGCAAATAATCAATTTCTCCCCATTCTACTTCATTAAAGAAACTATTTAGCATTTTCCCTAACATCGGACCGCGCCAAATGATTGGAGAATTGTCTTCTACAAAGAAGCCCATTGAAATGACTTTAACGCCAAAACGCTCAACTGGAAGGATTTTTTCTGCTCTTACGACAGGTCTTTTCGTAATTCCCATCATATCGGGAACACTAAATCCATAAATATCTGCATCAATTAAACCAACTTTTTTACCAAGACGTGCTAATGCTACTGCGAGGTTGACAGACACAGTTGATTTACCTACTCCACCTTTTCCACTTGCAATCGCAATAAATGTTGTTTTACTAGATGAAAGTAATCCTTTGTCTTCTGTATCGCTTGTAGCTTGACGGTGTTCAGCTAGCACTGCTTCTGGAAGCTCACTAAATCTGATTCCGACAGTTTCTGCTCCTGCTTCTTTTAACAAATTAACAACTTGTGTTTGCAGCTGTAATTGTTCAGATGTACCTGTTTTAGCAATCTGCAATTTCACGCTGACATGATTTTTCTCTTCTTTTATTTTTATTTCTTCGATAGCATTCAATTCTGCTAACGTTTTATGTAAAAATGGTTCTTTTAAGTTACCTAATACTTCCCGGATTTTCACTTCTGTTAACATGTAAACAAACACCTCACCTAATGAATTCGTTTCCAGCTTTTAGTATACCATATTCATGAGCTCAAACAGTTAAATGAATCACACTTATTGTCGAATTACAGAAAAATAGAAGGCGCATACCCACCTTCTTTAATCTTCTACCTTTAATTCCTTCTCATTTGTAAAATAGCGAAGTACCCCTTGATAGATAGATACAGCTATCTTTTCCTGATAGGCATCCTTTTTTAGTTGTTCTCTTTCGTTTGGATTTGAAAGGAAGCCAACCTCCACCAATACCCCCGGCTTTTTGGCATTTTTTAATATATATACCGAATTAATTGGCTTCGCTTTTCGTGTTGTATTTTCTAAATTTACGATTAGCTCATCCTGAATGAATTTTGCCGCCTTGGCATTTTCTTTGAAATGAGACGCATAAAATGTTTGTGCCCCACTCCATCTTGAAGAAGGAATGGAATTTAAATGAATGCTGACAAAAAGGTCATTATCAGAGTTATTTATCATCTTTAGCCTCTTCTTTAGGTCCTCTACTTTCCTTCTACTGTATCCTTTTGTATCCTCGTCCGCTAAATCTGTATCAGTCTCTCTGGTCATAACTACTAAGGCTCCTTGCTCCTGCAAATAATCTCTGACTTTTAATGAAATATCCAAAGCAATGTCTTTTTCTAATGTTTTGGCTTTCGCCGCTCCCCCGTCCGGACCACCATGGCCAGGATCAAGCAAGATGATTTTGCCTGATAAAGGAAGATTCCATGAATCCCCCCATGTGTCCTCTTTAACAAAATCATATTGTAAAATCAGAAATAGGAGAAGTAAACCAACAGAAAAACCAATGACCTTTAATTTTTTCTTTGACACCAAAATCATTCCTTCCCGCTCGTCCCTATTCACTTAACTATATGGGACAAGGGAACTGTTTAGAACAGGAAGAAATGAGAAAGTGAACGCCAAGGAAAAGGGTATTTCCCCCCATTGCCTTGGCGCGCTTGATCAAACAGAATTCAATTAATGTAATCGCAGCTTGCGGCGTCTTTGCGCCTTTTCATAGCCTTCTTTCCACCAAATATCTATATACCCCTCACAGGAGTAATAGAGCGTTTCACTCATTACCGCTTCCTCACCATTACCCCAATAAAGAAGGAAATTGTAAAGTGTATCAATCAAGTGTTTCTCTTCTCGATAACAACGTTTTCGTACTTCATCTATACTTTCACCATAATAAGCAAATTTGCTAAATTTTGCTCCTAATAAATAGGCTTCTAACGCTACATCATAACAGGCCTCTTCAATTCCTGTATTCATAACAAAACTTTGTGCAATTCTTGATGAGCCAAAGTATTGCTGTACTCGCTCTTTTAACGTTTTAACCGATAAGTCCTTCAGTACGGACCGCTCGTATTTTAACTGCTTATCGCGACGTTTTTCTTTAAAGGTAGTAATTACAGTCACTTGCTTTTCACCTCTTAGGACTATTCTTCATCCCTTGGTCCTAAGAAATGCAAACTCCTATGCGTTTTCGATTGCCAATTTTTATCGTATTTACTAATCATTGTAGGTGTCCTTCAAAATTATAGAAAATGTACTACCTCTAGTGCCGCTTTCCTTTAATAGTAAATCTCCTTGAAGAGCCTTGGCGAGCATTTTACTGAATGGCAAACCTAAACCAAGTCCTCTCACCTTTAATTTCTTTTTTTCTCCGCGGAAAAAGCGCTCAAAGATATAAGGTTGTTCTGCTTCGGGTATTCCAGCTCCCGTATCCTTGATATCAATCGAATACCTAGTGAGGATAACCGTTATTGAACCCTCGCCATCAAGCGACTGAGAGGCGTTGTTTAAAAGGTTAATCATTATTTGCTGTAATCGTAACGGATCAATGGTACGGTACACTACTCCTTCAGGCACCATTACTTGATAATGAATGGGCTTAGGCTGTGTGATTGCCCATTCTCTGACAATGTTTTGAACAAGTTCATTCATATTGCAGTATTCAGGTCTAATTGAAAAGGCACCCGCCGCTAAAGAATTATAATCTAATAAATCAGCAATCATCGTTTGCAGCCGGTTGACTTCCTTCAGCGTGATATCAAGAAATTCCTGCCGTTCATTGCCAGTGACAACTCCATCCCGAACAGCCTGTACTAGACCGCTTATCGAGGTGACAGGTGTTTTTAAATCATGCGTAACCCCTGCTAATAATTCAGCCCGTAGCTTTTCAAGCTGTATTAATCGATTTGTCATTTCTGTAAAGGAGCTGACGAGGTCATATACCTCTTGTTCGTTTGATTCAGTATTTAAGTTAAAATCATAATTACCTTCTTTGACCTGCGATGCAGCATGGGCCACTTCCTGAATAGGTTTAAGGATTTTTTTAGAAAGCAGGTAAATCACCACCCACCCCAATAGACCTAAACCAACTAATAGGACAATTAGTAACCGATATTCTTGATTTATATCTGATAGCTCATCCGCACTTTGCATTAAAACCACCCAGCCAACTTGTTTGTCACTATCCATAATCGGAGATTTGACAGCATACATGATGCCAATACCTTCTACTTCCAGCTTTTGAACGGTGTTATTATTTTTAAAAAAGCTGTTTGGAATATCCATTATGTTTTGTTCTTTTGGACCCATGCGTCCTGGACCCATATGACGTGGTCTTGAAAAAATCGCTTCCCCAGTCAAATCTGTAATAAAAAGTTCAGGTTCCTTTTCTAATTGAAGGACTCTTGCTCTTTCCTCAAGCATTCGATTGAAAAATGGGTCCACTTCCATCATTCCATTCGATTGAGTCAAACGGTTTGCCGTTTCAACGGCTAAATATTCCATTAATTTCAGACGGTTTTCCAAGGTGGTCTTTTGGATCCACCATAAAGAGCCGGCACCTAATAGGATTAAACCAATAATAAGTGTCACAAGATACCTGGTTGTCCAATATTTAAGTAAAGTTGTCCGCTTTTTATTTTTCATAAACACAGAATTGATACCCCAATCCGCGATGGGTCCGGATTTCTCCTTGAGAGGCAGGCCACTTACTCAATGCTTGCCGTATCCGTTTTATCGCCAAATCCACTGCACGATCACTGCCTTCATAATCCATCCCCCAAACACTTTCTATTAGGTTGTCTCTTGTAAAAGTCCGATTGGGTCTCTCTGTTAAAAAGATAAGCAAGCTGAGGTCCTTAGGTGTTAAGATGACCTCTTTTCCATTAATGGTGACACCATGGGAATCTAGATTTATTTTTAAGCTGCCAAATTGCTTACTATTGTCTGTATCCAGAACATTAGCCGAACGCCGAAGCACAGCATGAACACGGGCAATAACTTCCTCTCCTACAAATGGCTTTGTAATATAATCATCCGCTCCCTGATTTAAGCCCCTTAAACGGTAATCAATATCCCCTAGAGCAGTCAGCATAATCACTGGACAGGCACTAATTTTTCGAATATCCTCTAATATACTCCAACCGTCTTTCCCCGTGAGCATAACATCAAGTAATACAAGATTTGGGCAGTTCTCATGAAATAAACGCAACGCTTCATCTCCATCGTAGGCTTGTACGACATGATAGCCTGCATGCTGTAAGTAAACAGCCAATACTCTCGAGATTGTCTGTTCGTCTTCGACAACCAAAATGGTTTTCATTATTTAACAACCTCCAATCCCTTTAAATATACTAAAAAATCCTCGGGTGGAATATACCGAGGATTTTCAGAGATCATTTTTAAAGTCCCATTTTACTCATGTTACCCATTTCACCATTGCTTTGGTGCATACCACCGCCATGTCCACCTCTTTTATGTCCAAAGCCGCTCATTCCACGACCACCTTTACCCATACCCAACATTCCGAAGGTATTCTCCCCTAGTAGCTCTTCTAGCTTTGCAGAGTCCTTTTCCTTTATTTCCTCCATCAATTCCTGAGTTGATTTATCTGTTGTAGTAATACCAAGGTCTTTTGCTACTTTCACTATTTTTTGTTCTCTCACTTCTTCAGCAATCTGTTGAATCGTTTTACCATCGATAGTAATATTGTATTCCTTTGCGTCTGCTTTTACTTTTGCCTTATAAACTTCTTGGGCAACTTCGTTAATTTCTTTTCCTTCGACACTTATACCAAGGTCCTTTGCTTCTTTATTGACTGTTGCGGTATATACTTCCTGAGATAGTGTGGTAAGATCTTTACCATCAGTAGTAATGCCTAACTCTTTCGCTTTCTTATTCAGTTCAGCTTGTCTGATATCCTGCTTTAATGTGTCTACATCTTTATCATCTATTGTTACTCCCAGCTCATTCGCTTCTTTCTGAAGCTCAGCTAAGAGAATCTCCTGACCCAGTGTCTGTGCATCCTTACCATCTGTCTTGATATCTAATGACTTAGCTTCTTCTTGCAATTTTGCTAATTGTACTTCCTGTACAAGAGTATCAATATCTTTATCAGTTGTCTTGATACCTAAATCCTTCGCTTCCTGCTTAATAAGTGCTTCTTGGATTTCCTGCATTAACGCTTCTGCATCTTTGCCACTGATTTTAATCCCGAGGTCCTTCGCTTTGGCTAGTAATGCTTCTGAATCGATATTTCCTTTATGCCTAAATCCAAACATACCTTTAAAGCCCATCATCACATTTTCAACCTTTGAACCAGTGCTAGTGGTTCCCTCGTCATCTGCAAACGTTGTTGTTGCGTATCCGCCTAGTAATAGTACACCTGCAACTGTTAATCCTAAAACTGACTTTTTCATTAATCAATACCTCCTGATTATCTAAAATTATATTAGGCTCTTGTACTTGCTGACCTTGTACTATTACTGTAACGCCCATAGATGTCAGGAAGATGTCAAAAAAGGATATTTCGAAAAATCCCAGCCAATCTAAGTAATGATTAAAATTAAACCAAAAAAAGACCCCCAACCAAATTGGTTGAAAGCCTGTGGAATTTTCATAAAAGATGCCTTTGAAATATAGGAGCATGACTGGAGTCTATAAGAACCTTATTTACGGAATATGGAGAAAATCCATTCCCATTTATCTTTAGGTCTCTGAATGGCTTTTTCTAAGCGTTTATTAAAGTCATTTTGTGAAAGCCATTCTTTTTTCATTTCTTCACGGAGATTTTGTAATTCATTTTGTAAATAATCGCTCTTTTGTTTTTCCTGTTCCAGCAATGTTTCATAATGTTTTTTTTCCTGTTCAGATAATTTCTCAATCCTAGTTTGCGTTTTTTGAGCTGAATTTGAAATATTAGAACTTAAGTGATGATGATCCTGCTTTAGCCCTGAAACTGTAGTTTTAAGCTCTGTTATATCGTTTATTACTTGGACATTCATTTCATGTGTAGCAGCAATTTCATTGGCTAAATAGGCTAATATTTCTTTTACGTGGTTGGGATCTTGGGGTAAATTGTCATACGTATCGGCTACCGCTATCTCTGTTTCATTAAATCCTGCTAATCTTTCTTTTTGCTGTTGCGCAATGTCTTTCGCTGTATCATCTAACTGCTTATCCGTATCGCGTAACGCTATAAGTGCTTCAATGTCGGATTGAACAAAGATGCGCCGATCTCCCTCTTTTAAAAACTCATAACCATTACGCTCTAAAATTTGGCCATACTTCCGAACAGTAGGTGTTGCAATCCCAGCTTCCTCAGCTACTTCCTTGGAAGTGAAAGAGCGCTCAAAC
The DNA here is from genome assembly GCF_031457145.1 of Neobacillus niacini. Taxonomy (GTDB): domain Bacteria; phylum Bacillota; class Bacilli; order Bacillales; family Cytobacillaceae; genus Neobacillus; species Neobacillus niacini_J. The sequence goes on along the minus strand of NZ_JAVDVZ010000027.1, from coordinate 13,412 downwards.
GGTTGAATATCATTTCGCATATCTGACCACCTTTTTTATAAATAAATTATGAAGGGTTACTGATGAATTTTCAAGAGCCATATCACCTAGCGATATAAATAAAAAGAACAATTATCCCCTTTCCCTGCCAAGTATGTCCTGAAGCTTGGCCGTATCGGGTGGCGATATGTCTCTTTAATTGTCCGATTCACAAGGCATATCGCCCAGCGATACGATAGAAAAAAGACTAATTAGCTCATTCCAGAGAAGTTCTATTAAGAACGGCTTTTTTATGGTCTTCAGCAGTTTCATTCTGAATCTTAATCATATCGCTAAAGCCCCCTCCAAACAAAGTTTATTTATTTTTATTCATTAATTTTAGATTCTTGTCCATTCCATTTTTCTATTACCATCATATTTTATTATACATATGTGATAAATTCTCTTAATCCTATGATTTTTATTTTAGACTTAAATTGTGAATCAAAAGGGGAGTGTAAGAAAATGGCAGATAATAGTAGATTCAAGGTAGATATCAGTGACGATTTCCACCAAAAGGTAATGCAAATGATTGATTCGAGTGGTGTTACGCCAAAAGAATGGTTTGAAAAAGTGGTTGGATTAGGTGAAATTCATGATTTAAACGAAGCCGGAGGTGATCATAAGGATGACTATTCAGAACTTGAAGCCCTTACGGCTCGTATTAATGAGTTAGCGGCTAACATGACAAAACGAGAAATTCGTTTAAAAGACGAATTGGCAACTAAAATAGAAAATATAGCTTCAATTACTGCAAGCCTTGAAAACAGCAATAAAGAAATTGCACAAATGAGAGCGTCCAATGAAGAAATTCAATCATTGATTGGGGCGTTAAGAAGTCTAGTAGCTGAGCAAGAAATGCAGCTAAAAGATCTAAAAGAAGTAATTGGAACCAAAGAACAAGTAATTACGTCATTTGTTATAAGTTTAGAAAAGAGCAAAAAGGAAATTGCAGAACTTCATAAAAAAGTAGACGAAATGAAAGCAAACAATGAAAGTAAAGAAACTTTGATTGGAGAGTACAAAGAAAAACTTGATTCGCTAAGCGGAGCAGTATCACTATTAACCAACCAACAAAGTGAACCAAAATCAAAAGAAAATTCGGTACAAGAAGTAGAACCGAAATTTAAAGAAAGTTCAGCGCTGGAAGCAGGACTATTAACCAACCAACAAAGTGAACCGAAATCAAAAGAAAATTCGGTACAAGAAGTAGAACCGAAATTTAAAGAAAGTTCAGCGCTGGAAGCAGGACTATTGACCAACCAACAAAGTGAACCGAAATCAAAAGAAAATTCGGTACAAGAAGTAGAACCGAAATTTAAAGAAAGTTCAGCGCTGGAAGCAGTGCAAAACGCTAAAGATAAAAATTTGGTGTTGAAAGCAGTCCGGAAAGCTCAAATTAAGACGCTTAAAAAATTGCTAAAAAAGAACCCAAATGCGGAAGAAAAAGTTTTAGCGGAGCAGCTAGGGGTAGACAGTTCATTTATAACTGAGCTTCGAAAAGAATTAGATATTTGAATGATTGATTAAAGGGGCTTTTAAAGCCCTTTTAATATTATTTTTAAGCCGTATCGGGTGGCGATATAACTCTTTAATGTCCGATATACAAGGCGTATCGCCCAGCGATACGATAACAAAAAAGAACTATTTAGCTCCTTCCGAAGAAGTTCGGATTAAAAACGGCTCTTCTTTTTGTTTAAATTCTCTACCATAGAAAAACGATATGGTCTTTTAACAGTTTCATCCTGAGGCTTAGTTATATCGCGTGACGCTATACTCTCATTCATTCCAATATATTTTTTCGGTGAATAATTCAGCAAAAACTGCCGATTATTTCCCCGAAAATACAAAATTCGACTAGATTTCTTGTTTTTCTACTAAAAAGAGGCCTCCAAGAATGAAGGCCACCTTACACCTATTTATATAATAAATACTTCTTACGAACCTCGTTAAATTGATCTAAACCATTCTGCCATGCTGCTTTCATTTCTTCAACACTTTTGCCGGCTTCAATATCAGCGCGGATGGAACCATTGCCGACCAGGTTATCAAAGAAAGAGATTCCTGCTGCACTCGGTGCTCTAAATTGGAAATCGTTTGGATACATATCATGGATTGTTTTTACGATATATAACCCTGTTTCAAACGGCTTATAAGAGTTTCGGTCTGTGACATGAATTTGAATACCATGGCTTAACACATTCGCATGTTTTGAGAAGGTTGGTATAAACGATGCCGCGCGGAATGTGACACCTGGTAATTTGTATGAGTTCAACTTTGCAGCTAAATTATCGCTATTGATGAACGGCGCCCCAATCAATTCAAATGGCTTTGTTGTTCCTCTTCCCTCTGAAACATTGGTTCCTTCAATTAAGGCAGCACCTGGGTAGACAATTGCAGTTTCTAATGTTGGCATGTTCGGTGACGGAAGTACCCATTCTAATGGCGTTTCATCGTAATTCTTGTTCCGCTTCCAGCCTTCCATTTCCACAACAGTTAAATCCGCTCCAATACCAAATTCGCTATTGAAAAGCTTTGCCAACTCCCCAACGGTCATCCCATGGCGAACTGGAATCGGATATTCGCCAATGAAAGAAGAGTACTTATCCTCGAGCACAGGTCCCTCGACCTTTGTACCGCCGATTGGATTCGGACGGTCAAGAACGATAATGGGAATATTGTTCTCTTTTGCTGCTTCCATCGCTAGTGCCATAGTATAAATATAGGTGTAAAACCGTGTCCCAACATCTTGAATATCGAATAACAATACATCGACATTGCTTAGCATTTCAGGTGTTGGCTTTTTGGTCTTTCCATATAGACTATAAACAGGAAGTCCTGTTTTTTCATCCGTATATTGTTCAACATACGCACCTGCTTGTGCACTTCCTCGTACGCCATGCTCAGGACCATAAAGAGCAGTCAGGTTCACATCGGGATTATTGAAGAGTAGATCTACAATACTCGTAACGTTCTGATCCACTCCGGTTGGATTAGTAATCAACCCTAAGCGTTTATCCTTAATCAAATCAATTTCATCCTGCAACAAAACCTCAACACCCAAACGAAACTTTTTATTCTTTTTCTCTTTATCGTTCTTGGCCATCGCTGCAGAAACAGTAGACAGTAGTAGAACGAGAACCAATAAACCTGCTAACAACTTTTTCAAAAGTATCCCTCCTCATTTATATCTATCTAGCTTAGGGAAAATAGCCGAAACTCTCAGAGTTGAAACTAAATTCCCTTTAATAAATCCCCTACTTAGTATCCTAAACTGTGGTCAAAACCGTATAAAACACTACCATCATGGTTGTAAATCGTGACTGGAAGTTTTCCAGTTGGATTGTTTTTACCAAAAATGGTGTTTGCTGCTGCTTCAAAGCTTGCTGGTCTGAATCCATATTGAACAAGATAGGCATCTACATCTGTATAGGACATAATGTCATACGGATTTCTCGCACCGACTGCTACTACAGGAATCCCTGTTTCAATCAGTTGTCTTGTCATCACCATTTGACTAGCGTCTTGAGCCCTGCCCCCAACACTAGAGGTGTAGGTTCCGACAATGATGTATTTCGCATCCTGCACTTGTGCTAATTGTGAAGCATTAAGCGGACCGGAAGCATTAACATGAACTGTGCCAGGATGGTGTTTTTGGACCTCAGCTGCAAGGAGATTAATAGAGAATCCAGATCCACCAACCACAACAACCTTATCTTCAGGAGAAACATTAAGCGGAAGAACAGCATCATTTTTTACAAGAGTAATGGATTTTTCTGCTGCTTCTTTTTCAATTGCTTTATGTTCAGGTGATCCTACGACTTGAAGTGCATTTGCTACCTTTTCATCAAGACTCTTTTCTACTTCTGCCTTAACGATGCTTCTATTAAGTTTCAAGATTAAAATCCTCTCTACTGACTGCTCAAGTCGACCTTCTGAAATATCGCCAGAGTTTACAGCATCATAAAGGCCGTTTGCTACATCTACGATTCCAACTGGCATTAAAAGTATGTCAGCTCCAGCTTTAACAGCACGGATTGCTGCATCAACAGGACCAAAATGATCTGCAATTGCACCCATATTCATCGCATCAGTTACGATAACTCCTTTAAAGCCCATTTCTTCGCGCATTAGACCCGTTAATATCTTGTGGGAAAGTGTACCTGGTACAGCGACTTCAGTTCCATCCTTTTTAGAGATTGCTTTCGTATCATCTATTTTTGGGAACGTCACGTGTGCTGACATAATCGCATCAATTCCTGCATCCATTGCCTGCTGGAAAGGATATAATTCTACCTTCTTCAAACGATCAATATCATGAGGTACGGATGGAAGTCCCACATGGGAATCAACAGCAGTATCTCCATGGCCTGGAAAATGCTTAGCCGTTGCTGCAGTGCCCGTTTCATGGAGCCCTTTAATATAGGCATTTCCTAGGTTAGCTACTAACTCAGGATTCTCACCAAAAGATCGAACACCTATCACCGGATTATCTGGATTGTTGTTTACATCCAATACTGGTCCAAAGTTCATGTTAATACCAAGTGCATTAAGCTCTTCACCAATTGTTCGTCCAACTTTCTCGGCAAGCTCTTCAGATTTAGTCGCACCTAACGCCATATTCCCTGGCATGTCGGTACCAGTTTGCAGACGTGTAACGATTCCACCTTCTTGGTCAATGGAAATTAACAGTCCGTACTTTTCCGCAGCTTCCTGATAGGCACTGACTAGCTTAGTTGTTTGATCAGCAGTCACTGTGTTTTCTCGGAATAAAATCACACCGCCGAGATGATAATCCTTCACAAGCTTGGCAATTTCGTCGTTCATTACTGTGACATTTTTGCCATTCCAATTCCTAAAATCGGGCATTAGCATTTGTCCGACCTTTTCTTCCATACTCATATGCTTAATGGCATTTCCGATGAGGTCATAGCGTGCGCCTTTTTCTTTTTCAACGAGGACCTGTTCTTGATTTCCTTTGAATTGAATCGAAATTCTGTCGCTATGGCTGCCATCCGTGACAGATATAAATGTTTTACCATTGTGACCGGATAAAGTTACTACTCCATCTTTAGATACAGAGGCAACATTTTTATTAGAAGATTGCCAATTTAGGTTCTCAGATGCCAGTATAAAGTGACCATCCTCATAAACATGAAGTGCATTTAAATCAAGCTTGCTATCCTTTACTTCTCTTGTAACCTGTGGAACATTGAGATCAATCACTAAATCCTCGATTCCCGTAGCAGCTGCCCCTGCAAGTGGGATTCCCGTTAATAATAGAGCAAATGCCAGAAACGAGGTGATAAATGTCTTTAAAAATTTGCGCATGTTGTTTCTCCTCCTCTAACTTTTAATAATCTCTAAGTTCCCATTCATTATTTGTAAAAGAAAGTGTTGTTCCAGAATCCAGTTTTGGATTCTGAATGTACCAACCTCGTGAATTGGTAGATCCATCAGTTCGATAGACAAACCGTAATTTCGTCGCATCACTAGGTATAGCCAATTCTTTCTTTTCCCAGCCATTACTTGTGCCTGTTAATAGGGCAAGTTGATGCCAACTCCCATCTCTAAAAATCTCTACAGAACCGATATCCCAGACATTCTCAATCATATGCCATGTGGAGAAGGTGAGTTTGGTATCCTTAGATAAATGGAGATCCGTTTCCATTTCTCGGTTTAGCTTGTCGCCGTACCCTGCAAACCAAGCATCACTCTTACCAGGAATCGAGACAGGGATTGAATCTGCTACATTTCTAGCTAATAAGCGACGGGTTAGGTTCATGGATCCCATATTTCTTGACGGATGGACACGATTGGTCAGTAAAATTGCTACTGTTTTATTGTTCGGGCTTACTACAATCGAAGTTCCTGTATACCCCGTATGGCCAAAAGAGTATGTACCTTCCGATAAAGCATCCATATACCAACCTTGGCCTAACTCCCAGCCAAGACCATGGTCATTTCCAGAGAATGCCTCATTCTGATTTTGCAGCAGCAACTGTACTGTTTCCGGCTTCAAGATTTTTTTGCCTCCATAACTGCCTTCATTAATAAAAATATGGGCAAGTTTAGCTAAGTCAATGGCGCTAGAGAACACACCGGCATGACCAGCCACCCCATCCAATGACCAAGCATTCTCATCATGAACTTCTCCCCACACGAGACCGCGATTTGGTGTTGATTGGTATTCAGTTGCCGCAATACGGTTCTTCAATGAAGCTGGTGGATTGTACATCGTATCCTTCATCCCTAAAGGTTCTGTGATATGCTCCCGGACGAATTCATCCTGGCGAGTACCAGACCAGTGCTCCACTAACATTCCTAAGGTAATCATGTTTAAATCACTGTATTCGTATGTTGTACCAGAAGCATTTTTCAACGGCTGGTTTAATACCAACTTCAGCCTATCTTCTCTTGAATTCCCTTTTGAATATAAAGGAATCCAAGAGGTGAACCCGGAAGTGTGGGTTAACAACTGGCGAACCGTTACGATTTCTTTCCCGTTGGCAGCAAATTCAGGAATATGTTTTGCCACCGGATCATCAAGATTGAATAATCCTTTTTCAAAAAGGATCATCACAGCGGTTGCAGTGAAAATCTTGCTGATAGACGCTAAGTCAAAAATCGTGTCGTTTTCCATAGGAATTGGATTTTCCATTTCTGTAAACTGGCCATCGATGTATTGAGCAGAATAGCCATAAGCGTCATGTTTTACAATTTTTCCAGCTCTCGCCACAAATGTGACAGCACCGGGCATTAGTTTTTGTGAAATTGCTTGGTTCATAATTTGATCGATTTGCTTGAGTGGTGCTTCCACCATTCCAGCTCCTCGTGCAGAGCTTGGGTGAAGTATGCCCGAAACAGGGATGATAGTCGAGTTCCATGTAAAAGCTGGATGCGGATTCTTAGATGGGATTGTGCGTTTTTCTACCTTTTCAATCGATGGTTCATTCGTAAGGTCTTTGTTGGCAAATACTGTTGTTGTGCTTAGCAGCATGCTACAAACTGCTGTAATCATAAACGCTTTTCTTTTCATATGTCCTCCTTTTTACAATTAAATGAATTGTAGGCGGGATGTCCCTTATGTATAACAAGATGCTGGCAACGCTTACAATCTATAGTTAAAGCATATAGGTAATCGTGTACAGTCGTCTATACCACCTAAGTCCCGGAACAGTCATTTATACAGGACAAAAGGATTACGACGTTAGAATTATTTTTTTAAAATATTTAACAAAAATGTGAAATTTTATTTTAAAAGTCTGCAGATTTAAGTAAATCGCTATAAATTTCGCCAGTTTCATCATTATAATTATTCGCAATTTATATACAAATTCTTATATTGTTTCTCATATTAAAACATAAAAAAACCCCCAACCAAAATGGTTGAGAGCCTTTGAAGTGTTGAAAATTAACGTTTTGAGAACTGAGGAGCACGACGCGCGCCTTTAAGTCCGTATTTCTTACGTTCTTTCATACGTGGGTCACGAGTTAAAAGTCCTGCACGCTTTAATGTTGGACGATATTCAGGATCAACTGTAAGTAATGCGCGAGCAATACCATGACGGATTGCGCCCGCTTGACCTGTATATCCACCGCCGCTTACGTTTACAAGAACATCGTAGCTGCCTGTTGTTTCAGTAGCAACTAATGGTTGGTTTACAACCATACGTAAAGCTGCAAATGGGATATATTCTTCGATGTCACGACCGTTAATTAGGATTTTACCTGTACCTGGAACTAAGCGCACACGTGCGACAGAGCTCTTACGACGACCAGTACCAATATATTGAACTTGTGCCAAGTTAATTCCCTCCCTCTTTATTAACCGCGAAGTTCGTAAACTTCAGGTTGTTGTGCTTGGTGCGGATGTTCGCTGCCAGCATATACGTGTAATTTTTTGAATGTTTGACGGCCAAGAGAATTCTTTGGAAGCATACCTTTAACAGCAAGCTCGATCATTTTCTCAGCATAGTTCGTACGCATTTCAAGAGCAGTTCTAGTTTTTAAACCACCTGGATGCATAGTGTGACGGTAGTAGATCTTGTCAGTTAATTTCTTCCCAGTTAATTCAACTTTAGAAGCGTTAAGAATGATAACATGATCACCAGTGTCAACATGTGGTGTAAAAGTTGGTTTATTTTTACCACGTAAGATTGCTGCTACTTCAGAAGCAAGACGACCAAGAGTTTTGCCTTCAGCATCAATCACGTACCATTTACGCTCGATATTGTTGGCGTTAGCCATAAACGTTGTACGCATGAAATTCCCTCCTAATATAAATCCATAAAGATTATTTTTTCGCACCAACATAAGCTGTTATCGTTCGTTCTGTTCCGGGAATAAACGACAAGGCCATTGTGCGGTCTATTTTTAGTATCATATATTTTCAATCACGATGAAGACTTTCCGGGGCTTAATCGTGGGATTAAAAACACAACCATATAATATAATAAATTCTTTCGAGCAAAATGTCAAGAAAATGTTACACTAGGTTCAGTTGTTATACTAAGAAGTTTTAATAATGTACCTTCCAAAGATATAAACCTTGTCCTGGTGCGGTTTTGCCAGCATAGATACGGTCACGTTTTGCCAGTATTTCCTCTATTTCCTCTGGTTTTCGTTTCCCAGAGCCCACTTCAATTAGCGTACCCACCAAAATCCGAACCATATTGTATAGAAAACCATTCCCTACAAAACGAAAACTAACAAGCTCTTCCTCTTGTGAAATTTCAATGGTTTCAATGGTTCTTACCTTATCCTCTACATCCGTTCTTGCAGAACAAAAACTAGAAAAATCATGGGTACCAAGTAAATATTGGCATGCCTCATTCATAGCTTCAATGCTTAAAGGATAAGGGTAATGATAGGCATAATGGCGTTGAAATGGATCTCTTTTCGGAGCTTGATAAAGGAAATATCGATATTCTTTTCCACTAGCATCGAAACGAGCATGAAAGGCAGAATCTGTTTTTTCAACAGATTGTACAGAAATATCATCCGGCAGCATAGAATTCAAAGCTACCTCCCACTTCTCTTGAGGTAGGAGTAATGGTGAATCAAAATGAATCACCTGACCTTTTGCATGGACACCTGCATCTGTTCTTCCAGAAGCTGAAATTTTAATAGGGCTTCCCTTATGCATTTTTGCTAAAACGGCTTCAAATTGACTTTGAACAGTTCGTTTATGTGGTTGGACCTGATACCCAGAGAATCCAGAACCATCGTAAGAAATGATGCATTTATAGCGATTCATAATTTAGCTCCATTTATGAACGGAATAGAATTAATATTATCGTTAATAGTACAAGAATCAATACCTGCATGGTATCTGCGAGTTTCCAGCTCAATAGACGGTACTTTGTTCTTCCCTCACCACCACGATAGCCTCGCGCTTCCATCGCGATAGCAAGCTCCTCAGCGCGTTTAAACGAGCTTACAAATAGCGGAATAAGTAAAGGTATGACTGCCTTTATTCTCTCCTTTATAGGACCACTCGAAAATTCCACTCCACGTGCGATTTGTGCCTTCATAATTTTATCCGTTTCTTGCATAAGTGTTGGAATAAACCGAAGCGAAATAGACATCATTAAGGCCATTTCATGTACGGGAAATCGAACCTTTTTCAAAGGATGTAAAAGTGTTTCCAGACCATCCGTTATCTCTATAGGTGTGGTTGTTAATGTTAGCAAACTGGTCATTAATATTAGAAAAAAGAACCTCATTGAAATGAAGATACCCTGTCTGACCCCTTCTTCATAGATCCTAATCGGACCAAACTCAAATAGTAAACTACCCTCTTTAGTAAAGAAAACCTGTAAAATCAAAGTAAATAAAACTAACCAGAGTACAGGTTTTAATCCAGCATATAAGAACCGGATGGGAATTCGAGATAAACCTAACATTAAAAAAGTATAAATACCAATAAGAGCATAGGTAAGGAAATTATTCGCTAGAAATATAATACAAACGAACAAGAAAATAATAATAAGTTTTGACCGTGGGTCCATCCGATGGACTAAACTATCTGCAGGCACATACCTTCCAATTATCATCTTTTCCATCATACTGGTGCACCTCTTAACATATCAGCCACCGCAGTAGACAGTTCCTCAATTGAAAGATAGGTTGCCCCTAGTTTAATCCCCAATTTTTCTTCAAGATTCCGTTGAAAACGAACCACTTCTGGTACATCGAGTCCCATCTCAACAAGCTCTGAAACAGAGGAAAAGATTTCAATTGGTGTCCCTTGTTTCACTACATGTCCTTCTTGCATGATGACAATTTGGTCAGCATACTTTGCTGCATCTTCCATACTATGGGTTACAAGAATAGTAGACAAATTTCTCTCTTTATGGAGTGAATAAAACATGTCCATAATTTCCTTACGTCCTCGCGGGTCTAATCCAGCAGTTGGCTCATCAAGCACAAGACAATCAGGCTCCATTGCAAGAACACCTGCAATTGCCACACGACGCATTTGACCCCCAGACAAATCAAATGGAGACTTTTCTAATATTTCCTCCGCAAGACCAACTTGCTTCAAAGCAAGTCGAGCTCTCACTTTTGCATCTGCCTCTGAAACACCGAAGTTCATAGGTCCGAAAATAATATCTTTTTCAACACTTTCCTCAAATAACTGATGCTCAGGAAATTGAAATACGATACCCACTCTTTGTCTAATCTGTCTTAGATTTTTATTCTTATGCTTCGCTTTGATTTCATGCTTATCTATAAGTACAGTTCCTTCAGTTGGAAGTAACAATGCGTTTAAATGCTGCAAAACAGTAGACTTTCCTGAACCAGTATGACCTATTAGCGCCATGTATGTTCCCGTCGGAATGTCAATAGACACATCTTTAATAGCCAAACGTTCAAAAGGAGTGTTTGCTTGATAACGATACTCTATATTTTGGAGCGCAATGTCCATAGCTCATTCACCAACTCTTCTTCCGATAAATAGTGCTTCGATAGGTCAATCCCTTTTTGACGAAATGCATTTCCCATTTTAATAGAAAAAGGGATATCAAGTCCTAAATGAATCAATTCATCGTCTAATGAGAATATATCTTCCGGTGTACCCTCGCGATAAACTTGACCTTGATTCATTACAATTATTCTATCGGCTTTAGCCGCTTCTTCTAAATCATGAGTAATCGAGATGACAGTAAGGGAGTCTTCTTCCTTTAGAGCACGCACCGTTTCTAAAACCTCACCTCTGCCTTTTGGATCGAGCATAGATGTCGCCTCATCTAATATAATGATAGACGGCCTTAATGCAAGAACACCTGCAATAGCGACACGCTGCTTTTGGCCTCCAGAAAGATGGTGCGGCTCTTGATTAAGAAAATGATCCATTTTTACTTTTTTTAAAGAATCTTCTACCCTATAGATCATATCATCCCTAGGGACCCCATGGTTTTCTAAACCAAAAGCCACATCATCCTGTACAGTTGTACCTACAAACTGATTATCAGGGTTTTGAAAAACCAATCCTAGTTTCTTTCGTATCTCCCAAATGGACTCTTCATTTAATTGAATGCCACAGACCGTAATCTCTCCCTGCTGCGGAAATATCAAACCGTTTAAAAGCTTTGCTGTAGTTGACTTTCCCGAACCATTATGCCCAACAATCGCTAACCATTCACCTTCATAAATATCAAAACTAACATTCTGAAGAGCGTAGTTACTCTGGCTCTCATATTGAAAAGACACGTTCTTTAAGGAAACAACAGAATTTCTCATTTACTACTTCTCCTCTCAACTCACCTATTGATCCATTTCTATGCTAAGCTCGGGGAATACAAAAAAAGCCTGCACCTCACCCCCGGGCAGAAGAACGAATACATTCTGCCGCTTTGACGGATTTCTAAATAAGAAATGGGAGGAGGTGCATGAGCTAGACGAGACGCGAAAAAGATCTAAAAGGCTTTCATTGATCTTTCCAAAGGGAAACAATCCCCCTAAAGTGCCCTAAAGAATAAGGGTCACGCTCATCATAACGCTCTTTTTGGCTTGGTTCGTGTATGATTATATAAAGTTTATTATACAGAAAAAGGGCTCAAGAACAAGTTTGTAACTAAACTGTCCAGCGCCCTTGTTGTCTGCTTTTTCGGTATTAAACTAACTCGATAATTACCATTGGTGCACCATCGCCGCGGCGTGGTCCAAGTTTCATAATACGAGTGTATCCACCTTGGCGCTCTGAATAACGTGGAGCGATGTCAGTGAAAAGTTTTTGTAGTGCGTCTGTACCTGCTTCAGCATCAGCAACCTCATTACGAACGTAAGAAGCAGCTTGACGGCGAGCATGTAAGTCACCACGTTTACCTAATGTGATCATTTTCTCAACAGTACCGCGGATTTCCTTAGCACGAGTTTCTGTTGTTTCAATGCGCTCGTTGATGATTAAGTCTGTAGTTAAATCACGTAGCATAGCTTTACGCTGTGCACTTGTGCGTCCTAACTTTCTGTAAGCCATGAAGGGTTCCCTCCTTTGTTGAAGTCATTAAACGGATTAGTTATAATGTGACCTAATCAGTCATCCTTACGTAAGCCTAATCCAAGCTCTTCTAGTTTCGCCTTCACTTCTTCAAGTGATTTGCGTCCTAAGTTACGTACTTTCATCATATCCTCTTCAGTTTTATTTGCTAATTCCTGAACAGTATTGATTCCAGCACGTTTCAAGCAGTTATATGAACGAACTGATAAGTCTAATTCTTCGATCGTCATTTCAAGGACTTTTTCTTTTTGATCCTCTTCTTTTTCGATCATAATCTCGGCATTTTGAGCTTCGTCAGTTAAACCAACGAAAATATTTAAATGCTCGGTCAAGATTTTTGAACCAAGAGCAATCGCTTCTTTTGGCCCTGTGCTTCCGTCTGTCCAAACATCAAGCGTTAGCTTATCATAGTTTGTCATCTGGCCGACACGAGTATTTTCTATCTGATAGGACACACGTGAAACTGGAGTGAAAATAGAATCAATTGGAATCACACCAATCGGTTGATCTTCACGCTTATTTTGCTCAGCTGGAGTATAACCACGTCCGCGCTTAGCTGTTAAACGCATACGAAGATGCCCACTTGATGCTAATGTAGCAATATGAAGATCAGGATTTAAGATTTCAACATCACTATCATGAGTAATATTTCCTGCTTTAACAGGACCTTCACCCTGCACATCAATTTCAAGAGTTTTCTCTTCATCAGAATAGATTTTTAAAGCTAATTTCTTAATGTTTAATATGATGGATGTTACATCCTCTACGACGCCTTCAATTGTTGAGAACTCATGAAGAACCCCATCGACCTGAATCGATGTAACAGCGGCACCTGGGAGTGAAGATAAAAGGATACGACGTAAGGAGTTACCCAAAGTAGTACCATATC
>NZ_JAVDVZ010000026.1:0-24094 GCF_031457145.1 Neobacillus niacini | reverse complement strand
GTGGTCTGGAGTGACCGAAGAGTGGGATGAAAAAGGATTTGGGTCAATGCAAGTGGTCTGGAGTGACCGAAGAGGAGGATGAAAAAGGGTTTGGGTCAAAGCAGGTGGTCTGGAGTGACCGAAGAGGGGGATGCAAAAGGATTTGGGTCAAAGCAGGTGGTCTGGAGTGACCGAAGAGGGGGATGAAAATGGATTTGGGTCAAAGCAGGTGGTCTGGAGTGACCGAAGAGTGGGATGAAAAAGGATTTGGGTCAATGCAAGTGGTCTGGAGTGACCGAAGAGGAGGATGAAAAAGGGTTTGGGCCAAAGCAGGTGGTCTGGAGTGACCGAAGAGGGGGATGCAAAAGGATTTGGGTCAAAGCAGGTGGTCTGGAGTGACCGAAGAGGGGGATGCAAAAGGATTTGGGTCAATGCAAGTGGTCTGGAGTGACCGAAGAGGAGGATGCAAAAGGATTTGGGTCGTTGCAGGTGTTCTGGAGTGAACGAAGAGGAGGATCAAAAATGATTTCGGCCGAAGCGGGGGTGGATAAAAAAAGAGACCAGCTGCTATAAAGCCGGTCTCAAACTGTTTAATGTAACTGTGCAACTTTTTCCTCAAAATACACATTCATTAGTTTATCGAGTTGGATAGAAAGACTTACATATTCGGAAGTGTTCGGTCCAGATTGATTGTATAATTGGCTAAGTTGTATTTTAAGATTGACAATGTCCTTTAGAAGTTTCGTGTTTTCCATTTGATTAAGTTTATTTGCTTCCATCATACACCTCATAAGTATTTTTTTTGATAGTGGTTTGGAAGGCATGATTTAAAGTGTTATGATTTATTTTTTCCAAAACCTTCACGATAGTAACATAGTTCCTCTTCGGTGTGAACGGCCATTTAAAAAGTAGAAAAATTGAAAAAAGGGTAAATAATTTTAGTATATCTTTGAGGCCATTTTATCAACTTGAATACGTTTAATTCGCAGCAGTGAGGGAAGGACAGGACGTTATCCTATAATAATGTCTGAAATTGTAACAAAAATCATTTGTATCTGCTGTTCAACATTCGGTCAAATCATTTCAAACAAACTGTGAACTTAACACTGCGCCTATGTTATTAACTGTCGTTATCCAATATAGTGTAAGTATAAAGAACAAGTAAATTTTGGAAGGTGGAATGACTTATGTTTAACAAATTTTTAAGGGAAAATAAAATCGCAGCAGCTATTCTAACCGTTATTCGTTTATACCTTGGGTACGCTTGGTTCACAGCTGGTTTTCATAAAATTACAGACGGATTCGACGCTTCAGGCTATTTAGGAAATGCAATAGCAAATCCGGTAAAAGGTCCAGACGGCAACATGGTGTATGGCTGGTATGTGAACTTCTTAGAAAACTTTGCACTGCCAAACATCGATTTGTTCAACTTCATCGTTCCTTGGGGCGAAGCATTAATTGGTTTAGGGCTTATGCTTGGTTGCTTAACAACAGCTGCGATGTTCTTTGGATTAGTCATGAACTTCAGCTTCTTCCTAGCAGGAACGGTTTCTCATAACCCAACAGACATTTTCTTAGGCTTCATCATCTTAGCAGCAGGATTTAACGCAGGAAAGTATGGTTTAGACCGCTGGGTGATTCCATTCATCCGCAAAACAGCTAAGGGTTATTTCGCTAAAGACAAGGCAAAAGCAGATGCATAAAAAGTAGTAGCACAAAAAGACGATTCGTTCCCCCGCGAATCGTCTTTTTGATATTAGAAACTACCCATATTGATTACAGATAATTAGGTGAAAAGAATCGTTTTTTTAAAGAAAGGACAAAAAATGACATTTTTACTCGAAACTTGTCCATGAACACACGATTCGTTGAAAGGGGGTGAAATCGTGCACTTCCGCCAATTTCTTATAACAGCACTAATGGTTGGGGCTGCGATATTTTTTCCAGACAATGCTTTTGCTGAGAAAAATGAACTCGCTTCTCAAAAGGGACAAGCTGCTTCTTCTGAAAAAGGTAATAAGGATGCTGTAAAAATAAATATCCCACCAAAAGCTGAACAGGCAAACTCGGCTGAAAAAGCAGTACCAGAGCAAGCTACTGTACCAGAAAAAGCTGTAAAGGCTGAAAATACATCAGTACCAGAACATGCTCGTATCAATCAAGCTGAAGCAAAACAGCTGCCACCAAAAGTTAATCCTAACCATGACACGTTAAAAAGTATGCCAGAGCAGGCAAAAGGGAATGGCAGGTCTGAATTAAATAAGGCTGAAAATACCGTTAGGGAAACGGGTCATGAAAGAGCAGCAGCTGTGCAGACAAAGCAGGTATTCATAGATGAGCCAGCTCCTAAATCTTCCTTACTAACTACTGATACAGAAGTAAAAGTCGAAGAAGCGAAACAGGTCATTACAGTCGAACCGCAAGGGGAAGACCCAGCTATAACAAAATCTGCACCTGTGGAACATGTGCCGGAAAAGGTTCCGACCAGCAACGAAGAGATTCCAAAGCAAATGGTAAACCAACCCCAGCGAAGTAACCAGTCTGGGGGACAGTCTCATGATCGGGTTATCCAGGGTTTAAATACTATTAACTTGTTGGATAAATGGTTTGATTGGGATTACAGCTTTGAAATGAAACTGATCCAGCCTTATCTGTCAAGGCTAGCCTTAATGAATACTCAATGGGTGAATGCTCCACCGGCACCACCGCCGCAAAAAGCTCCTTTATTAATCAATGTTACCCGCTGCTAAATGCCACGGATTATGATAATAAAAGGAGCGAATTAAAAATGAAACATTACCTAAACCCGAATAAAGTTGCTAAATCTTTTGTACTTGCAGGAGCATTATCGTTTGGAATTTTTGCTGGAGGTCATTTTACTGAAGCGGCTGGACCTGATCACGCTAAGGCTGAAAAAACAGTTCAAGTGAAACAATCCAATAACGCAAAAGTTAATGCGAAAGATAAAGAGGTTGTTCCGGCAGCACCAGCTGTACAGGCAAAGGTTGAAGTAAACGTACAAGTAAAGCCTAATGAAGAAAAAGCTAGCAAGTCACAGGCAAGTGTCCATGCAAGCGAAACGGCAAAATTGCATGCAGCCCCAAATTCAGCTGTTCATGGCAAGGGAGAAAAAGCTGAAAATGTGGCTTCAGAAGAAGTAGTTAAGGAAGAAGTGCCGGTTGTAGAACCACCAGTTGCTGTAACTCCAGTGATTGATTTGGAAACTGAAGTAACAACTGAGAATGAAGAGGCAAAACCAGTTGCAGATTCTGAATCTGAAGAAACAGTTGATGTTGATAACGATGTAGCTGTAAAAACGGAAGATGAGGATGACGCGGCAAAAGAAGAGGAAGATGGAACAGATGTTGACTCCGATTCTGTTGTAAGAATTGAAGATGAAGAAGATGAGGATGAAGATTCCAAAATCCAATTTGAGTCAGACGCAATTGTAAAAACTGAAGATGACGAAGAAGCTGAAGCTGTTGAAGAAGAGGAAAAAGTAAACCCGTCTACAGCTAACAAAGCAAAGTCACAAGCTAGTGTAAAAGCAAGTGAAACTGCTAAGGCACATGCAGCAGCCAATTCAGCTGTCCATGCGGTAGCAGTAGAAGTACCTGCTGAAGAGGCTGTTGAAGTAGAAACTGAAGTTGAATCTGAAGAGGTTGCAGAAGATGTAGTGGCTGATGAAGAAACAGTAGTAGTTGAAACGGAAACAGAAGAAACTGAAGTAGTTGAAGAAGAGGCAGAAGTAACTGAGGTTGAAAAAGTAAACCCATCTGTAGCTAACAAAGCAAAGTCACAAGCTAGTGTAAAAGCAAGTGAAACTGCTAAGGCACATGCAGCAGCCAATTCAGCTGTCCATGCGGTAGCAGAAGAAGTTACTGAAGACGCACCTGTTGAAGAAGCTGTTCAAGAAGAAACTGAAGTTGAATCTGAAGAGGCTGCAAAAGATGTAGTGGCTGATGAAGAAACAGTAGTAGTTGAAACTGAAACAGAAGAAACTGAAGTAGTTGAAGAAGAGGCAGAAGTAACTGAGGTTGAAAAAGTAAACCCGTCTGCAACTAACAAAGCAAAGTCACAAGCTAGTGTAAATGCAAGCGAAAATGCAAAAGCACATGCAGCAGCTAATTCAGCTGTCCATGCGGTAGTAGAAGAAGTAGCTGCGGAAGAAGCTGTTGAAGTAGAAACTGAAGTTGAATCTGAAGAGGTTACAGAAGATGTAGTGGCCGATGAAGAAACAGTAGCAGTTGATACTGAAACAGAAGAAGCACTAGTTGTTGAAGAAGATGCAGAACTAACTGAAGAAGATGCAGTTGTTGAAATTGATTTGAAAAATTAATCAATATTCAATAGGAACCGAAGGATTTTTCCTTCGGTTTTTTATGATTTTTTCAATTAATGTTAACTTGTTAAATTAGTAAAAAGGGAAAAATTGTATTAAGGATTGATTTGATGAAGATTATTTATACAAAATATAAGTGGATTCTATTCTTTGTCCACTGATGGTCTTTGCGACAGCAATTGTCCTCGTCTTCAGGGACAATGCTGACATAATGCATTAGAGCCTAATTCTATACCGGAATTAGGCTCTAATTTTATATTAAACTTACTTTTTATTGATCCAGCGTAAACCCGATGTACAATGTGGATGAACATCATCTTGAAACCTTTTGTATTCCTTTTCTAAATCGGCTAGAGATAATTGAAAAAGATGTGTTTTGTCTACTTTATAGACACCATAAGTAATAAGTTTGTTAATTAATTCCTTACGTCTTTTCTCTTCATCGTACTTAATGATTTTACTCATTCAATATCTCCCCTATTCATTAGAGTTTTAAAAAAGCCCCTGTCGCATCCTACGTAGTAACAAGAGCCTCTGTCTATCCAGTCGGTTGTATAATGTTTTCTATAATAATACTATAATACATATTAATCCGATTAGTCAAGTAGGAATTAAGTTAAATGAAGTTTAAACCGATATAAATCCAAGATGGGTACGAGTAAAGTTTAATGGATTAAATATCGCTGACAGTAAAGAGGTTTTTGTTTTACATGAGCGCGGGCACCTTCCAGTCTACTATTTTCCTGAAAAGGATATTCAAAAAGAGGTTTCCGTTTTCAGGTGCACTTCTTATTAACGACATAAGAAATGACGTATGAATTAGCATTTCTTTATTTATCTAGGTTATTAACATCTTTTAGAGGTTTTAACAAAGCAATTGATATCATTTTAATTATGTATGTTTAGGAAAACCTCCAAATAACCATCAAAATTATTGCCATTTAAGGTGTCAATTTTAATGTTTTTCTACTTGCTAAGCGGTTCAGGTTGTGATGGAACAAATGGTATTTGCTATGAAGACCATTTCCTCTGTTCTCCTGAAAGGGTTTGGTCATCATCTGCCTTATAAAGAAAACTCACCAATATTGCGGTGAGTTTTTGCGTATTACTATACCAATTGCTATGTCTAAACGTTTGTCATTTCGGCTTTAAATTTCAGAAAAGCACCTCAAAACGGAACCGTACATCCATCCTGCGAATCGTCTTTTCTTCGTGATTTCATACATATCTATTTCGACCGGACAACATTCCAAAGACCATGACGACTACTGAAACTAAAATAAGGGTAATGATTGGGAGTGTCCACGAATGCGCCATATCGAATAAATAGCCGATAAACAACGGACCTACTGCAGCAAGGATGTAACCTGTTGATTGTGTCATACCGGATAACTCTGCAGCTTGCTTTGCATTCCGAGCACGAAGACCGATATAGCTTAGAGCTAGAGGAAAGGCTCCTCCCAATGCCAATCCAATTAAGGCAATACTTACGATTAAAATGGGATAGCTTGTGCCTAACAGTAAGCCGCTATACCCAACAATGGAGAACATCCCTAACATGAATGCAATCCATATTTGTGATTGAGCACGTCCTGCGAGAACTGGAATAAAGAAACTAGCGGGTAATCCTACTAGTTGGGTAAAGGAAAGCATCCATCCTGCTGTTTCCATACTTATTCCATGACTATGCAGAATTTCAGGTAACCACGAAATCGTTACATAAAATAAAAACGACTGAAACCCCATAAATATGGCAATTTGCCACGCAAGAGGTGTGCGCCACATTCGATTAGAGTTAGAACCTGAACTTTGTTGAATAACACTGTGATCCCTTGAATTTTTTTTGTGAAGGATGACCCACACTAGGATTGCCACCACTGTCGGTATCACCCATACGATTTGAGCTCCCTGCCACCCAAGGTTAAAGTCAATGGCTAAAGGAATACTAATTCCTGATGCTAGGGAAGCAATTAATCCCATAGATGTTGAATAAACACTTGTCATTAAACCGAATTTCTGTGGGAATTTATCCTTAACAATGGCTGGTAAAAGGACATTTCCGATGGCAATACCCAAACCGGCCAAAAGAGTCCCAGCGAAAAGGAAAAAAGGCATAGGGATCGAGCGAATGGCAATGCCAATTAAAAGAGATGTTAAGCCCATAATCAAGGTAAGTTCATTTGTTAGCCGACCAGCAATTTTTGGTACAAGGGGAGACATGACGGCGAAAACAACTAATGGTAAGCTCATCAATAAACCAGCACTCCAATGTGCAAGTCCAACATCTTCCCGAATCATGCCAACTAATGGTCCTAATGATGTAATGGCTGGGCGCAAATTAAAGGCAACAAGGACAATCCCTGCAATAAAAATATATATGTAGGCTGATTTTGTTTTAGTTTTTGACTGTAATAACTCCAAAAAAGTAACTCCTCTCTGAGAAACAAACTTTCTAAAGTATAGCATAATCAATGGTCGAGTATGAGAAATGGTACCTCTTCATTCATTAAGAAGGCTGTTCAAAATTCTGTCAAATCATTTCAAACAAACTGTGAACTTAACACTACACCCATGTTATTAACTATTAAAATCCAATATAGTGTAAGTATAGAAAACAAGTTAATTTTGAAAGGCGGAATGACTTATGTTTAATCATTTTTTAAGAGAAAATAAGATCTCAGCAGCTATTTTAACTATCATTCGTTTATACCTTGGCTATGCTTGGTTCACAGCAGGATTTCATAAAATCACAGGCGGCTTCGACGCTTCCGGCTTCTTAAAAGGAGCAATCGCAAATCCAGTAAAAGGTCCAGATGGCAACATGGTTTACAGCTGGTATGCTCACTTCTTAGAAAGCTTTGCGTTACCAAACATTGATGTTTTCAACTTCATCGTTCCTTGGGGCGAGACATTAATTGGTTTAGGTCTTATGCTTGGATGTTTAACAACAGCGGCTATGTTCTTTGGTCTAGTGATGAACTTCAGCTTCTTCTTAGCAGGAACTGTATCTCATAACCCAACTGATATATTCTTAGGTTTCATCATCTTGACTGCAGGTTACAATGCAGGCCGCATTGGACTTGACCGCTGGGTGGTACCATTCATCAGCAAAAAGGTTGGAAAAAACAAGGCAAAAGCAACTGCCTAATAGGTATTCCAGAAAAGGCGGTGCCGTATCCCGGACCGCCTTCTTAGATTAATAAAGGTGAAACTGAATTATGAAGATATTGAGGTATTATAGTGATTTTATCATGAATTTTTTTACTAATTTTTTACTATTAAAAGGAAAATAATCTATATACACTATTTCTATAGTAGAATAGTATTATGTGCCGAAAGGAAGATTGATGGGCATACGTGATATTTCAATATCATAAGCATGGATTTTTACGATAGGAGTAATAAGGGATGTATAATCAGTTAAATAAATGGTTAGGTAATCCTAACTATTTTCGATTTGGATTTATTATTATTCTTTTACTTATTGTGACTTTATACTACACTAATTTTCATGAGGATCAATTATACCTTTTATTTATTCTTGCCACTATATTTTTAGGTATCGGTTATTACGATAAGTCTGCTTGGTTCTTAGTTTCAGTGACGACTGTCATTGTCTTTTGCAGGTTTATTCCGGAACCTAACTTTACTACCTTTGTTTCCCTCCTTATTCTTGAGGTTTGTTATCTGATTATCATGTTTATTTCCGTTTCATTAATGAAAAGTAATCAAAAAATTAAAAAAGATGATTTAGAAACCATTTTAGCTCTCACTAAGGCTTTAGATTCAAGGGACGCTTACACCTCCAATCATTCTCAGAATGTAGCTTTTTACGCTAAAGAAATAGCGAAAAAAATGAAATTACCTAAACATGTAATTGAATCTGTTTATAAAGGTGGTTTATTACATGATATTGGAAAGATTGGGATCCCTGAAGATATATTGTTGAAACCTGGTAAATTATCTTTAGAAGAATATACCATTATAAAAAGACATCCAGTCATCGGATATGAAATGATCAAACACGTTTCGGACTATAATAAAAATGGTATTCATGACATCGTTTTATATCACCACGAGCGTTACGATGGGAATGGTTATCCAAAAGGATTAAAGGGAGAGGAAATACCATTAGTTGCTAGAATAATGGCGATTGCTGATTCTTTTGATGCCATGACATCAAAACGAGTTTATAGAAATGAAATCGATTTAGGAGCTACCCTTATGGTGATTCAAAAAAATAAAGGATCACAATTTGATCCTGAAATTACCGATGTTTTTCTAAGCCTCTTTGAGAATGAAAAGAAAAAAATAGCCATCACTAATCAAATGAAATCTTATAAAGATCGTTTGGAGGATAGTACACTTTCTACCTGGGTAGGTTGAGAAAAGGATGATGAGAGAGATGAAATATAAAGGTAGAATCGTTACATCCTTATTAGTTTTCGTAATAAATGTAATAGATAATGCTCTTATTTTTTTTATAGATGGTTCTCTAAGTTGGATTGAGTTAATTGGCTTTCCAATATTGCTTCCAATTGCTTGGTGGTTTGGAAAGCAATATGATAAAGCGAAGTTTTATTCTGAAAATGACCCATTAACAGGAATATATAATAGAAGATATGTTGAATCTGCTTTCGCTGCGGCTAAAACTAGATCGGAGCATAAAGACCAAAGTTTTGCTATTCTGTTACTCGATGTAAATGACTTTAAATCGGTCAATGATCATTTTGGACATAAAACAGGTGATGAATATTTAATTCTTATCACGAACCAATTGAAGAACAGTGTTAGGAAAACGGATATAGTCGCTCGTTGGGGCGGGGATGAATTTTTAATCCTTTCTCCAGATATTCAGAAAAAGGAAGAATTGGACAATATGCTTGCCCGAATACATGATAATTTGAAACTACAATCATTCAACAATATAAACATAAGTGTTTCAATTGGTTCAGCCCAATACCCTAACGATGGAAAATGCTTTGACGATCTAATAAAAGTAGCTGATAAAAATATGTATCAAATGAAATCACAAAAAAGGCTAAGAGACACAGTGGGTTAGTTAGTGTCTCATAGCTTTTTTTCTTTTAAACCATTTTTTTATCCTACCTACTTATTTCAACCTGACAAAATTCTGTCAAATCATTTCAAACAAACTGTGAACTTAACACTACACCCATGTTATTAACTATTAAAATCCAATATAGTGTAAGTATAGAGAACAAGTTAATTTTGAAAGGCGGAATGACTTATGTTTAACCATTTTTTAAGAGAAAATAAAATCTCAGCAGCTATCTTAACTATCATTCGTTTATATCTTGGCTACGCTTGGTTTACAGCAGGTTTTCATAAAATCACTGGCGGCTTCGACGCTTCAGGGTTTCTAGGAAATGCCGTTGCAAATCCAGTAAAAGGTCCAGATGGTAGTATTGTGTATGGCTGGTACGTCAACTTTTTAGAAAGCTTTGCATTACCAAACATTGATGTTTTCAACTTCATCGTTCCTTGGGGCGAGACATTAATTGGTTTAGGTCTTATGCTTGGATGTTTAACAACAGCGGCTATGTTCTTTGGTCTAGTGATGAACTTCAGCTTCTTCTTAGCAGGAACTGTATCTCATAACCCAACTGATATATTCTTAGGCTTCATCATCTTAACAGCAGGTTACAATGCAGGCCATTACGGTTTAGACCACTGGGTGGTTCCATTCATCCGCAAAACAATCAACAAAAAGTCTACAAACAACGCAAAAGCAGCAGCATAAACCGAAGTAACCAAAAAGACGATTCGCTCCCCCCGAATCGTCTTTTTTTCCTATTTTGCATTAGTAATGCTGATGTTTTTGAGAAATCGATCAGGAATCTGAAATAATTTAACATTGAAAATAAATGGTTATAGACTTAAGGACAAATCTCCTGTGAGGAAGAAAGGGATTAGTCCTCAATAGAGGCTTTTGGGTACAAATCCTCGATAAGGAAGAAAGAGATTAGTCCTCAATAGAGGTTCTTAAGGACAAATCCCCAATGAGGAAGGAAGAGATTAGTCCTCAATAGGGGTTCTTAAGGACAAATCTCCAATGAGAAAGCAAGGGATTAGTCCTCAATAGAGGCTCTTGGGTACAAATCTCCTGTGGGGAAGGAAGAGATTAGTCCTCAATAGAGGTTCTTAAGGACAAATCCCCAATGAGGAAGGGAGAGATTAGACCTCAATAGAGGCTCTTAAGGACAAATCCCCTGTGAGGAAGCAAAAGATTTGTCCTCAAAAAGGGTGTTACTCCCGAATCGTCATTTATGATATTAAAAATTTACCATAATAAGTTCATGAAAAAAGGTGGAAAGTATCAAAAAAAAAGAAAGCCGCTTTTTACTATCACAAAGATAGCAAAGCGGCTTTCGAATTTTCATTAGTTACGGATAAGGTAATCGAATGCACCTAATGCTGCAGTCGCACCTGATCCCATTGAGATAATGATCTGCTTATAAGCACTGTCTGTACAATCACCTGCAGCATAAACGCCTGGGATGTTTGTAGCACCATGCTTATCCACAACGATTTCGCCGAAGCGGGTGCGTTCAATTGTATCGCCTAACCAATCAGTATTAGGTACGAGACCGATTTGAACAAAGATACCCTGTAATTCAATGTGCTTTTCTGCTCCGGTTTCACGGTTAATGTAGGTAATCCCATTTACTTTGTCAGTACCGGTAATTTCCTTTGTTTGAGCATTCGTAATAACCGTTACATTCGGCAGGCTGTTAAGACGGTCTTGCAGGACAGAGTCAGCTTTTAACTCTGGTGCAAATTCAAGAACGGTGACATGATTCACAATGCCTGCCAGGTCAATGGCTGCTTCAATACCGGAATTACCGCCGCCAATAACAGCTACATCTTTTCCTGCAAACAATGGACCGTCACAGTGAGGACAGTAGGCTACACCTTTGTTCTTGAACTCAGCTTCCCCTGGGACGCCAACATTACGCCAGCGGGCACCTGTTGAAAGAATGACGGCTTTACTTTTTAAAATAGCGCCGTTTTCAAGTTCGATTTCAACGAAATCTCTCTTTTCTAAACGTTTAGCACGCTGTAAATTCATGACATCAACATTGTATTCTTTGACATGTTCTTCTAGACTTGCAGCAACTTTAGGACCTTCGGTATATTTCGTACCGATAAAGTTCTCAATACCCATTGTGTCCATCACTTGACCGCCGAAGCGTTCAGCGACAATACCAGTACGAATGCCTTTACGCGCAGCGTAGATGGCAGCACTTGCTCCGGCAGGACCGCCTCCGATTACAAGCACATCGAATGGTTCCTTATCAGATAGTTCCGATGCGTCTGCACCAGAACCCATCTTCGCAAGAATTTCTTCAACCGTCATACGACCGCCGCCAAAATTTTCTCCATTTAAGAAAACCGTTGGAACAGCCATGATGTTTTTGCCTTCAACCTCAGCTTTGTAAGCAGCTCCGTCAATCATGGTATGAGTAATACCAGGGTTAAGAAGGCTCATTAAATTCAGGGCTTGTACAACATCAGGACAGTTGTGGCAAGTCAGGCTGATGTATGATTCAAAGTGATATTCACCTTTGATTGCTTTAATTTGATCGATTACTTTTTGTTCAACCTTTGGTGCTCTTCCGCTAACCTGCAAGAGAGCCAACACTAATGAAGTAAATTCATGTCCTAGAGGAATACCAGCAAATGTTACTCCAGTGTCTTCGCCGATACGATTCACACTAAAGCTCGGTGTTCTCTCTAGTTCCGTTTTTTCAACCTTAATGTTAGATGACATGCTTGCCAATTCATCAATCAAAAGCAACATGTCGCGAGATACTTCATCGTTTCCTGCGCTGACTTTAAGAAGGACATCGCCCTCCATCAGTTGAAGATACTGGGATAACTGAGCTTTTATATCTGCATCTAGTAACATTTTATCTACTCCTTAAATTTTTCCTACAAGGTCAAGGCTTGGCTTAAGTGTTTCTGAACCTTCTTGCCATTTAGCTGGGCAAACTTCACCTGGATTGTTGCGTACATATTGTGCTGCTTTAATTTTGTTTACAAGTGTGCTTGCGTCACGGCCGATACCGTCTGCATTGATTTCCATTGCTTGTACTACGCCGTCTGGATCGATGATGAAAGTTCCACGTTGTGCAAGACCTTCTTCTTCATCAAGTACATCAAATGCACGAGTAAGTCTTTGAGATGGGTCACCAATCATCGTATATTGAATTTTCCCGATAGCTGGTGAGTTGTCGTGCCATGCTTTGTGTGTGAAATGAGTATCTGTTGAAACTGAATATACTTCAACACCAAGATCTTTTAATGTTGGGTATTCATTTTGCAGGTCTTCTAATTCAGTAGGGCAAACGAATGTAAAGTCTGCTGGATAAAAACAAACGACACTCCACTTTCCTTTAAAGTTTGCATCTGAAACTGTGATAAAATCCCCGTTTTTGTATGCGTTAGCTGTGAATGCTTGTACTTCTTTACCGATTAATGACATAATCAATTTCCTCCTAAGTATATGTTTTGAAATTTTTTCCTCAAATAAAGTAAAACTCAAATTAGAATAATTCTAATACAATTGTTATTATCATATAGAACCAATTAATTGTCAACTAGAATGTTTGGCTTTTCTGTAATTTGTTTCAGATTCAATCCTTTGAATAAATCATGCCAATATTCTTATTTAGGTCTGTTTTTCTCATTAACACTTTATTTATATAAGTAATTAAATGAGAAGAACGGAGGGATAGATGGCAACATGGTTTACAGCTGGTATGTTAACTTTTTAGAAAGCTTTGCACTACCAAACATCGATGTCTTCAACTTCATCGTTCCTTGGGGCGAAACATTGATTGGCTTAGGGCTTATGCTTGGATGTTTAACTACAGCCGCTATTGTTTTTGGTCTAGTGATGAACTTCAGCTTCTTCTTAGCAGGAACAGTATCTCATAACCCAACAGATATTTTCTTAGGCTTCATCATCTTGACTGCAGGTTACAACGCAGGCCGTTACGGCTTAGACCACTGGGTGGTTCCATTCATCCGCAAAACAATTGGAAAAAGTAAGGAAAAAGCAACTGCATAATGAGTAGAAGAAAAAAGACGATTCGAATCCCCCAAATCGTCTTTTTTTCTTCTAATTTTTAATTTCATATTCTCCTTTAATGACAAAATACGAGCCTCGAATGGTTCCGGCTAGTTTAGACTTCTGCCTGGCCAACTTAAACTTCCCTTCTAACTCCTTTGGTACCTCCATCCCCTCAGAAAGCTTAAAACCAACGGCGCGCTTCGGCTTAGGGCCATCCACCGTATAAAGGACGTTGACCGAAAGACCATCCTCATAAAAGACGTAAGTCCAATCGATATTTTCCACTTGAAAACGCGACGTTTCTAAAGGTTTGGCCGGAAACTCAATTTCACGTTCGTCTTTCAAAATTGTGTTCACATAATCAAGGGTCTCGCAGGACTCGCGAGCTGGTACAACCGTAAACTCATGCTTGTATTTGTTCATAAAGTAACGGGCTTCATTTGCACGTAAACCAGCAAGCGCTTCTGCTACAGGTGAAGACTCTAAACCAACCGTAGACACATTTTTAAAATCAACGGTATAGGACAACTCCATCCCTCCCTCCCTTTATTTCCTAACAACAGGAATCCACATTTCACCAAATACTGAGCCGTTTCGCTGCCCCATTATAACCGCAGTATTTGGGCCGCCAACATAAGCAAAATCCTTTGCTTCCGGCAATACTTGACCAAAGGCAATGCCAGTAACCATATTACTCAACGCTTCATCCGTCTCTGCTTCTCCTTTTACAACTAGGTATTCTCCTTTAGGAAATTGAATCACTCTGGATGCTTCTGGTAATGATGCCTCTGTCATGACGCCAGCATAATGCATCATCTTGTTATTCACTGCTTCATTCACGACAAAAATGTAGTCATTTGTGGCAACCGCTTTTAATTTGTCAAGCCTTCCATCTTGTTTGACGGCCGACCAAAAGTCTGCCTTTTCTTTGGTTATCCCGGCATAGTCGGTATAGTCACTCTTAAGCCCAGTTCCAATTCCTAAAACGGTAAAGCTGTCTTTTTCTTCTAGGGTATAATTTGCCATATTTAAAACCTTCCTCTTTTTAAATTAAACAAATGAATTGTTTTTTCACTTGATGGGTTTATAATAACCTTAAATCATGTCAAAAAATGATACTGTTTAGGAGGTGCGTAGCTGAAATGAAAAAAGTTGAACGGATTAATATCATCATGCGGTATATCAACAACCGCGCCCACTTTACCATTTCTGAAATCATGCGAGAATTTAACATTTCTCGTTCGACAGCTATTCGAGATATCAGAGAAATTGAGGCCATGGGGATGCCACTTGTCGCTGATGTTGGAAGGGATGGGGGGTATTGTGTCATGAACAACTCTGTCCTGCCGACTGTTCGCTTTACCGATAATGAGGTTAAAGCTCTTTTTATTGCGTTTATGGCCACACGTAATCAACAACTCCCTTATCTAAAGAGTCGTCAGTCTTTAGCTGAAAAATTACTGGGCCTCATCTCAGAAAACCAGCAAGAAGAACTTGTTCTTCTAAATCAAATCTTGCTTTTTGAAGGCACAAATCCCCATAATCCCGACCTGCTTGATCTGACAGACCTCCCCGATCCGATGTTAGAAAAACTCATACAAATCCTTCTTTCGGATAGCTATTTATTGATTACCATCAAAGTAGAGAAGGTAATAAAGTCTTATCCAATTTATCTTTTGCACCTCTATCGTGAAAAAAGCCTGTGGCTGATTGAAGGCTTTGACTTAATGGAAGAAAAGAGGCGGATTTTTCCTGTCGACAATCTCACCAGCGTAAAGCCATACCCTACGAAAAAAAGAGTAAGTAAGAAAAAGATTTTAGAAAAACTTAGCAAGCAGGAAGAAGGAATTAACCTTGTCCTAGAGCTTGGTCCAAAGGCGATTGCCCAGTTCAAAAAATACCATCCTTTAAAAGTGTCAATTTCCTATACGAATCCTTACCAAACCACAGCCATTCTAAAGACTTTTATCAATGTTAATAATCCCGAAGAATTGACTGAAATAACAAATTGGCTACTATTCCTAGGTGGGGATATCAAGGTTAGGGAAGTGCCAAGAGAAGTCTTAGAAGGTTTACAAGAGAAATCAAGCTTATATTGCCCATAAGCAGTGCCACTTAAAACCAAAATCAAATGTTAAACCTCATATAGATGTGTTACTGTGAACCGCATCCTATGTAGGTTGTTTCTTTCCAATTGAAAGAAAAAAACACTGCAACCCCTTAGTAGATAAGGTTTTGCAGTGTTTTTAATGTTAGTTTAATATGGTTACCTTTAATTGTTTTCTTCCAAAATTGATGGCATCTTGTTTATTAGGAATAAAAACATCAATTTTATTTCCTTTAATGGCTCCGCCTGTATCTCCGGCAATTGCTTCTCCATAGCCTTCTACATAAACTTTACTTCCAAGCGGTATAACCGATGGGTCAACTGAGATGACCTTTTGATTTGGGTTATCTATAAGGTTAATTCCAGTGGCCGTAATACCGGAACATCCTTCACATGAAGCCGTATAGGCTGTTGCTTCTACAGTAATTTCCTTTGAACTAGGTGCTGCTGCTTCTACTGCAGGAGCACTTTCAGTTGGTGCTTGTGGTGCAGGTGTTTCAGTAGGTGCTGGAGCTGTTGCTTCAACTGCAGGCGTACTTTCTGTTTGTGCTGCAGGCTGAGCCGGCTTTTCTGATAAAGAAATAGTAGTAGTTTTTAAACCTTCATAGATTACTAGATTTAATCCAGGATGGATGAGATCGCTATGTAATTGGTTCCACTCTTTAATTTGTGAAACGGTTACCTGATGTGCGATGGCTATGCCCCATAATGTGTCACCTTGTATAACTGTATAACGTTTTTCAGGGGCCACGGTAAGTACATCCCCAGGGTGTATAAGATCTGATGTAAGATTATTTAACTTTTGGATCGTTTCTACGGAAGTATTATTTGCGCGAGATAGAGCCCAAAGGGTGTCTCCTTTTTGTACAGTAATCGTTGCAGCATAGACATTAGCACTTACAGTTACTGAGAGTACAGCAACGGTCAAAATTGATATAATTCTTTTAAGCATTCTTTTTACCCTCCATGTTCTTTGGTTGCTAATTTTTATTAATCGTAACATAGAATTTTCTAAGAAAAAGAACAAGGAGGTGTTAATTCAATTACAGCCGTGGCATTTATATTGCGATAATATTTCTGAAATAAACTAGTAATCAGTAAGTAATATTGTCAGTGAGAAGCAATTGAGTAGTTTATCAGCGGTTCCTAAATAACAATCTGCTATAATGGTAAAAGCAGGTAAGAAAAATAAAAGGTGGGATAGACGATGATTAAAGGGATTAATCATAAAGGATTTCATGTAGTAGATATGGAACGCTCATTGGATTTTTATTGCAATAAACTTGGTTTTAAGAAAGCGTTTGAATTGGATCAACCAAATGGTGAACCGTGGATTGTCTATGTGAAAGTGGCGGATGGGTGCTTCATTGAATTATTTTACGGAGGTATCGAAGGTGTTAAAAACAGAGCGGATCATATCTGTTTCGAGGTCGATGATATCCATGAAACTGCAGATCAATTGGTGAAAAAGGGAGTGCAATTAGCCACAGAAATTACTCAAGGAAGGGCTTTAAACTACCAATTCTGGGTAGTAGACCCCGATGGGAACTGGCTCGAGTTTATGGAAATGCATCCGGAATCCCTACATATGAAAAGTTAACTAAGGAAAGTACTTACCTATTCTTCTTTCCTCGGAGCGCCTTCCTCCCAAGAGGAAAGTGACCGATTTTTTCCCAAGGCACTGTTCGGCAAAGAGATAAATTTTAAAATATGAGGTGAAGAGTGTTCCTACGGATCACTCTATTTTTATAGGCAAATGCCATTCATACATTATTCGATTTTCCTTCTCGAAGTTAACATAAATTCTGTTGTAAATTTACAGTACCTTAACAATTAATTAGTAAAATAGAACTATCTAATCAAAGAAGGTGCACAATGTATAGTCATGCCACTAGTCAATTGTTCTCAAATTTAAAAACGAATCATTTTTATTCCTATCTAATGTACCTAAATAATAGGAGAAAGAATGAGGTCTTACATTATAAACGGTTAAAGGAATTACAAAAAATCATCGAAAATCAAGCTTTAGATACATTTTTTCAGCCCATTCTTAAATTAAGTTCAGGAGAAACAATCGGATATGAAGCATTAAATCGTCCAACTGCAACCAATTTATTTACGAACACAGAATCATTTTATGATTTTGTTGGACAAACGAATCAAGTTTTCTTATTTGAATGTTTTTGTAGAAATATATCGCTTAAACGTTTTATGGAAAGATATAAAGAAAGAAACTCCTTAATTTTTATCAATATCCACCCCAATGTCTTACTAGATTCTACGTATCACAGTGGAGAAACCCTTCAACTATTATCTGGGCTAGGGATTGAACCGAAACAGGTCGTTTTTGAATTAACGGAGAAAAGTGCCGTTACAGATTTTAAACTGTTTGAAAAGGTCCTATCTAATTATCGTGCCCAAGGATTTCGAATTGCTATCGACGATGTAGGATCTGGATACAATAGTCTAAAAACATTAGTTTATTTAAAACCTGAATTTATTAAACTAGATAAGTCGCTTATTCAAAATATTGATCAAAATAAAGAACAGCAGCAGTTAGTGAAACTAATCATAGACTATGCAAAGCAATCTTCTACGGAAATTATTGCAGAAGGAATCGAAAGAATGGAGGAATTGGCTTTTATATGTGAACAAGGAGTGGATTACGGTCAAGGGTTTGCTTTAGGTAAACCAAAAGAGGAAGTAAAACCAGGAAGAATCCCGCAGTATTCTATTCCCCATCATGAATTCTCTCCGGCAATTTAATCGTTAGAATAGTGTAGTAGAAAGAGGATGAATACAATCGTTGCGTATATTGGTGATCTTGTAGAACAGGTGCCTTGTGTTTCCCAATTTGAAATTAATAGTAGGGTTGATAAGCTTTTTAATGAAAATACTAGAATACAAGGAATAGTCGTCGTAAATAAAGAAGTCCCCATTTCTCTAATCTCTAGAACACATTTTTATCAAAAATTGGGAACTCAATATGGTTATCATCTCTATATAGGGAGACCCATTGAGTTGATCGTCAATACAGATTCTCTCATCGTTGATTACTATCATTCCATAACAGAGGTTAGCAAATTAGCAATGGATAGGGAAGAAAAGGATCGTTACGATTATGTTATTGTGACGAAGGAGAATAAATATATCGGGGTAGTTAGTATTCAAAGATTACTAATGAAGTTTGTGGAAGTCCAAGTAGAGTTTGCGAGCTTTCTAAATCCTTTAACCAGATTGCCAGGAAACCATATCATTGAAGAAAAACTAAAAGAAGTTATCCAACAGAAAAAGTTCAGTATTTTATATTTTGATTTAGACCATTTCAAAGCTTATAACGATACATATGGTTTTAAAAAAGGGGACAATCTTCTTCAAGCTACTGCAGAGCTTCTTAAACGAGATTTTACCAATAAAGGCTCCTTTTTAGGGCATATTGGCGGAGATGATTTTATCGCTGTAATCGAACATCATGATATCAATTCTACTTGCAAAGCCCTCATTAATGATTTTGATAAGATTGTTGAAGATTTTTATACGACCAACCACCTTTCACAGCAATATGTAATAGCAGAAAACCGGCAGGGTGTTGTAGAAAAGATAGCACTTGTCTCATTGTCTATTGCGATTGTGACCAATCAGGGTCAAGCATTTGAAAGTGTGGAGGAACTTGTGGAATATGCAGCAGTCGTTAAAAAGAAGTGCAAAAGTATCTCGGGGAGTTGCTATTTAGTAAATATTTAGTCTGCGAGCTAAACTAGAAAAATTTCATTTAGAATTTTAGGGTGGACCTGACAATAAAAAGGATCGACTGTCTTTAAAATCTGGCTGTTCAACATTCTGTCATAACATTTCAAACAAACTGTGAACTTAACACTATACCTATGTTAGTAACTGTCAAAATCCAATATAGTGTAAGTATAGAGAACAAGTTAATTTTGAAAGGCGGAATGACTTATGTTTAATCATTTTTTAAGAGAAAATAAGATCTCAGCAGCTATTTTAACTATCATTCGTTTATACCTTGGCTATGCTTGGTTCACAGCAGGATTTCATAAAATCACAGGCGGCTTCGACGCTTCCGGCTTCTTAAAAGGAGCAATCGCAAATCCAGTAAAAGGTCCAGATGGCAACATGGTTTACAGCTGGTATGTTCACTTCTTAGAAAGCTTTGCGTTACCAAACATTGATGTTTTCAACTTTATCGTTCCTTGGGGTGAGACATTAATTGGTTTAGGTCTTATACTTGGATGTTTAACAACAGCGGCTATGTTCTTTGGTCTAGTGATGAACTTCAGCTTCTTCTTAGCAGGAACTGTATCTCATAACCCAACTGATATATTCTTAGGTTTCATCATCTTGACTGCAGGTTACAACGCAGGCCGTTACGGCTTAGACCACTGGGTGGTTCCATTCATCCGCAAAACAGTTGGAAAAGGTAAGGCAAAAGCAACTGCATAACGAGTAGAAACACAAAAAGACGATTCGAATCCCCCCGAATCGTCTTTTTGATGCTCTTTTTTTAAAAGAATCCACATAAGTGCAGCAATAGCTATGGCCCCAGCCAGATGAAATAGTTCCCTCGATTACCTAGTGTTAATTTTTTTGAAGAATAACCCTTCATGTGACCCATTTTCCAAATTTCAAGCCTTAATGGACCTCATAAACAAAGGCATGATTCAACGATAGCTGAATCATGCCTTGTTATTTTTTAAGGATTATAATGCTTCTTTAATTTTATCAATCATCTCTTGATATTCTGTGTCTGTAAGATAGGTTTTCCCTGGGTTCATTTCAAAAGTGGATCCCCAGTTTTCTTTGTTTTCGTATTTAGGCACGATGTGCATATGTAGGTGATGTAATGTATCTCCGTAGGCACCGTAATTAATTTTACTAGGTTCGAAAGCCTTGTTAACTGCAGCGGCAACCTTTTTTACATCGTTCATGAAAGCAGCTAATTCATCTTGTTCAAGATCAAATAGTTCTTTTACATGATCCTTATAAACCACATTGCATCTGCCAGTATACGTTTGCTCTTTAAAAAGGAAGACGGTAGAAACATCTAGCTTAGCAATTTCAATCATCAGGTTGTCACGTCTTTCATCTTCCATGCAATACAAACATTCTTTGTTTAATTCCATCCTTCTTCATCCTCACTTATTTAGTCATCAGCAACGAAAAACTAGAATCAATCTCTTTATCATTATATCACAACACCATTCGTAGTATCCGAATCCTATTTTGGCTATGATTTACAAACAATTTACTCACAATTAACACTTTATAACTTGGTACCAAGTTATTCTTAAAGCAAAGATAAAGGAGGGACCTTCATGAAAATTGAGTTACATTGTCATACGAATATTTCAGATTGTCCATTGTCGATTGATGAAGTCTTGGAGTTAGCTCTTGCACAAGGGGTCTCACACTTAGCGATTACGAACCATGACACCACGAAAGGTCTTGCGGAGGCAGTTGAAAAAGGAAAGAGATATGGAATTGAAGTCATTCCAGGCATTGAGATGTCAGGGTTTGATTTTGAGAAAGGTCGGCGTGTTCACATTCTCGGTTATTTTATTGAACCTGGTCATGAGGGGATTGAATCTTTTTGTGAACCACTCGTTAAAAATAGACACTTGGCTTCGGAAGAAATGGTTGAAAGATTAATCGCTGCGGGATATAAGATCACATGGGAGCGTTGTAAGGAAATTGCTCATGGAGGAACAGGGGTTTACAAGCAACATATCATGCATGCATTGATTGAAGCAGGATATACCGATTCCATTTATGGTCCACTTTATAAGAAATTATTTAACCGCGGACAAAATGGTGAGAAGCCCGGGATTGCTTTTATTCCAATGGAATATATGGATGCCAAAACAGCTGTTCAGGTCATTCTTCTTGCTGGGGGAGTACCAGTGCTTGCTCATCCAGGTCAGTATGGCAACTTTGAAATGGTGCCAGATTTAGTGGAAGCTGGATTGCAGGGAATCGAGGTTTGGCATCCGTTGCATGATGAGAAACATGAAGAACAAGCCAAACAGCTGGCAAGAAAATATGGTCTAATCATGACTGGTGGATCCGATTTTCACGGTGAGTATGGAGAAAAACCTGTGCTAATTGGGAGTAAAAGCCCAGGAATGGAGACTTTTGAAGCATTACTAGCGAGGACCCGAAAAAACGAATCCATTTAAATAAGGAGCTGAACCATTCCTATGCCATTTATCTATCAGCCCAAAAAAGAAAAAAAGCTATCCATCACTCCAAGCATCGCTGATTCAAG
Source organism: Neobacillus niacini (assembly GCF_031457145.1). Classification (GTDB taxonomy): domain Bacteria; phylum Bacillota; class Bacilli; order Bacillales; family Cytobacillaceae; genus Neobacillus; species Neobacillus niacini_J. The sequence goes on along the minus strand of NZ_JAVDVZ010000026.1, from coordinate 2,283 downwards.
TCATATTATTAATAGTTATGCGGGGGAATGGACTTCTATTGGAGAAAATAATCATATCATCGAGTCGACCTTTGGTGATTATACCTACACGATGGATGATGTAAGTGTTAACTATGCGGAAATAGGTAAGTTTTGTTCAATTGCATCCCACGTATGTATTAATCCGGTTCAGCATCCAATGGACCGAGTCAGCCAGCACCATATGACTTATCGAAAGGTGGCATACGACTTTGCCAATGAGGATGATGAAGCCCTTTTTAATTGGCGGAGGACTCAAACCGTGAAAATTGGTCATGATGTATGGATCGGCCATGGTGCGATTATTATGAAAGGCGTAGAGATTGGAACTGGAGCAGTCGTTGGATCTGGGTCTGTTGTGACCAAAAACGTTGAGCCTTATACGATCGTCGTGGGTGTTCCTGGCAAGCCAATTAAAAGGAGATTTTCAAAAGAAGTAGAGTATCGATTACTTGAAATTGCCTGGTGGGATTGGCCAAGGAAAAAACTTGAAACCCATTTTGATGAATTAAACGATTTGGACGCTTTCTTAAAAAAGCATGGATAAGTGTTGTGTTACAAGTCCTAGTCCTGTATTAGGGCTTTTTCTTAATCACTAAAATAGAAGCATGATTCCATCTGTTATGAAATATTTACATAGGCTTAACCTTTATTTCATATTCTGGCGATATACTAGACATAGATTTGGTGTTCGAAAGGGGCAAAGCCTTGATGTCGGAAAAAACTTTGTTAGTGGATCGGTTGATTTCGGAAATACGGGAAGGAAAATATAAACCGAATGACAAATTGCCATCTGAAAATGAACTAGCCGATCTGTATAAAGTGCCACGAATGGTGATTCGAAAGGTATATGAGCGCTTGCAGGAACTCGGTTATATTTTTTCGAAGCAAGGTAAAGGCAGCTATGTTCAAAATCAAAAACTGCAAATTCCGCTTATTTTAACCGGAGATGTGAGTTTTACTGAAAAAATGAAGGAACTAAAGTACGATACTAGGACTATGAATCTATCCTGTGAAAAAATTCCATACGATTCTTCCATTTATCATACTTTACAAGTGAAACGTGAAGACGCTGTGTATAAGATTAGCCGATTACGAATCGTTGAAGACTGTCCCATTGCTGTTCATACATCGTACTTATCGCAATCCCTTTTTGAAACTATTGAGAAGGATGGGAAGGAAATTCTCTCCATTTTTCACTATTATCAACAACAGGGATACACAGATTTTCAACCGACGCGCAGCCATTTGAGTGTCGTTTTTCCAAGTAAAGTAGAACGAGATCTATTAAAATGTCCCAGCCTTGTACCCCTTTTACTCTTAGAATCAGGATGTGTAGATAAGAAAACAGGGACAGTGCTTGAATATTCGAAGATCATGTATCGCAGCGATTGTTTTACTTATGTGATCTAAAGGTGTTAAAAAGAGAGAGAATTTTTGTTATTTTACAAGGGGTGTAAAAATGATTGAATGGGTTCAACAAGCAGATGGAATTTGGCAATACATCGCTTTATTTTTGATATCAATTTTGCCATTACTGGATGTATTTTATATTATTCCGGTAGGTATTGTACTGGAGATGTCACCAGTAGCCGTTGGGATTATTGCCTTTTTAGGAAATTTTATTATGGTTTTAGTCTTTGCAATGTTTTTTAGACAAATTTCTGAATGGCGTAATAAACGGAGAGAAAAAAAGGGGAAATCAAAGACTTCAAAAAGAGAAACGAGAGCCAGACATATTTGGGAGAAATATGGTCTTCCCGTGTTTGCAGTGCTTTCACCCTCGTTACTTGGAACAGATTTAGCTGCATTAACAGCATTATTACTCGGTTCATCTAAAATTAAAGTCGTTACTTGGATGGGAGTAAGTTTAGTTATTTGGACGATTGTTATGACAGTTGGTTCTGTTTATGGATTCAAATATATTCATTGGATCTAAAAATCTCAAAAACTATTTACCACGTTGGTAAATAGTTTTTTTGTTGTTAGCTTGGATAATAGTTATTGGTCATATGTTAATTGCGGCGACAAACGCAATGCTAATTTCCTAGTTATGATTCAAATAAGGTGGACGATTTTTGCATGCTGCTCAAAACATCATACGGACAGTAGTGTCTTTGAACAGTATAAGCAAAATTACATCAGTGCTGTCTGAAGTCGAGGTATCTTTGGACAGAAGATGGCAAAATTACATCAGTCCTGTCCGAAGTGGAAGCAACTTCGGACACGAGATAACAAAATTACATCAGTGCTGTCTGAAGTCGA
>NZ_JAVDVZ010000025.1:0-25674 GCF_031457145.1 Neobacillus niacini | reverse complement strand
AAATATAAAATTGAAAACGTTGATGAATTTATTGAAGTAATTCGAAAAGCATTAAAGAATTATAAACCTCAAACGGTACGAAGAGTTGAAATACCAAAACCGAATGGAAAGAAAAGACCATTAGGAATTCCTACTATGAGAGATAGATTAATACAACAGATGTTCAAACAAATATTAGAACCAATTTGTGAAGCGAAGTTTTATCACCATTCATACGGTTTCAGACCAAATAGGTCAACTCAACATGTAATGGCTAGATGTCAGTTCTTAGTCAATAATGTGAAGTTACATCATGTAGTCGATATTGATATAAAAGGTTTCTTTGACAATGTAAGCCATTCAAAATTAATTAAACAAATGTACAGTATAGGTATAAGGGATAAAAGAGTATTAGCCATTGTTTCAAAAATGCTAAAGGCACCAATAAAAGGCATGGGTGCTCCAACCAAAGGAACTCCGCAAGGAGGTATACTATCCCCCCTCCTATCGAACATTGTTTTAAATGATTTAGATTGGTGGATAGCTAACCAATGGGAATGCTTAAAACTAAAACATTCTTATGCACCTAATAGTAAGACTAGAGCGTTAAAGAAAACGAATCTCAAACAAATGTATATCGTAAGATATGCGGATGACTTTAAGATTTTCACAAATTCTCATAAATCTGCTATAAGAATACATCACGCCATCAAAGAATATCTAAAAAGTCAATTAAACCTTGATATATCTTCCGAGAAATCAGCGATTACTAATCTAAGAAGAAGAAAATCCGATTTTCTAGGTTTTTCTCTCAAAGCAGTATCCAAGCGTAATAAATACGTAGCCAATACACACATTTCAGATAAAAAGAAGAAAAGCATACTAGAAAAACTTAGATATTTAATTCGCGAAATTCAAAATAAGCCAACACCAAAAATTGTTTTGGATTATAACGCTTATATTCTTGGAATTAAAAATTACTTTAAGATCGCAACTCATATCAATAAAGACTTTGGAAAAATAGCCTATCATCTAACGAAAACCTTGTATAATCGTCTAAAATCAATTGGGAAATATGGAAAACCCATTAATCCATCGGAAACCTACAAGAGACTTCATAAGAATAATTTTAAAACATATAAAATCGCTGGTCTGTACTTATTTCCATTAGGAGATACACAAACAAGCAATGCTATGAATTTCAGTCAAGATATATGTAACTACACAAAAGAAGGAAGGCTTAAACTTCATCAAAATCTTAGGGTTGACATTGCCATAGAAATAAACAAGATGTTACAAATACCTTACGGTAAAGACAACTTAGAATTTGCGGATAACAGAATTTCAAGGTACTCCGTGCAACTAGGCAAATGTGCAGTAACAGGGGAATTTTTGACATCCGATAGGCTGCACTGTCACCATAAGTTACCCCGACATATGGGTGGCACCGATGAATTTAGCAATCTTGTAATCGTGCATGAAGATGTACATAGATTAATCCATGCTACTAGTGAAATGACGATTGAACGATATAGGAACATTCTTCAATTAGATGAAAAACAATTGAAGAAGCTAAACCAATTCCGTAAAGTTTGTAATTTAATTGCTTTAGTCTAAAAGAATAAGATGGAACGCCTAATGCGGTGAAAATCGCACGTTGGGTGTGGAGCAGGGGAAAAGATGGAGATTACATCAAAGTCTTACCTATTGCTATTAAAGTAACGGGTGCAATTTCAGAATAAGAAATAAGCTCATTCTTTATGTAATGGGCTATTTAATGAATAAAGTACTTAAAGAAAAGTGGAATATTTAGCGACATTTAATGAAAAACTTAAATGACATGGTTTTCTTGCCAATAATTTTCACAGGAGGTAATAAAAAATGGCATTCACATCCAAAAATATCTTTATCAATTTATCAGTAAAAGACGTGAACAAGTCCACCAATTTTTTCAAGGAGCTAGGTTTTGAGTTCAACCCACAATTCTCCGATGAGACCACATCTTGTATGATCATCAGTGACAATATCTTTGCTATGATAATGATTGAGGAACGTTTCAAAGGATTTAGTAAAAAGGAAATTGTGGATACTACTACTTCTGCCGAAGCAATTCTCAGCTTTTCAGCTGAAAGTCGGGATCAAGTGGATGAGATAGTAAATAAAGCATTGTCATCTGGTGGTAAATCTTTTAGTGAACCTCAAGATCATGGGTTTATGTATATATGGGGGTTTCAGGATTTAGACGGTCATTTATGGGAAGTTGCTTATATGGATGAAAGTGCAATTAATCAAGAATAAACTTTAAGATTTAAAGTCAAATCAAGTTTAATATTCTAAGGGATGATACCTTAAAAAGTATCATCTTTTTATTTATCTTTTATCAGATTAGAAATATGTGAGTAAGCGAGTTAAAGTAAAAGGTGCTGGACTTGAATAAGATTTAAGCAATAATCCTCAACAAACGAGTGTTTTCTTTAATTAAGAAGGCGTCTTTGTCTAGTCAAACAGATTGTTGAAGCAACACATTTAAATTGAAGTTATATTAAGGTGTAGAAGAGATTGTGAAGGATTCCACTTAAGCTAACGGGTGCAATAGTGAAAAAGGCAGCGGAAGTACCCGTTGCCTTTTCACTCCATTTCTAAAAGTATTTTCTAATACAATTCTCTTCTAAGGCTTCCACTTAACTGTGCATATATCCTAGTGGTTTCGCTTTTTTCGTGCCCAAGTAAACTTTGAATAACATCAATGGGTGCTCCGTTGTTCAATAAGTGTGTGGCATAGCTGTGGCGTAGTTGGTGTGGATGGATTTCTTTGTTGATCCCTGCACGACTTGATATTCGTTTAATGATGTACCTCATCTGTCCTATACTCATTTTATGTGGATGCAGGGTATTGCCAAAAAACTAATTAATTCCTTAGAAGACTATGCGAAAGATAAAGAAATTCCTACACTACTTTGTAAAGTGCGTTTGACTGTCCCAAAAAACATTAATTTATATAGTTCGGTAGGATTTAAAGTCTATAATGAGGAAGTTGTACATAAACCAAATGGTATTAATATAAAGGTTGTTTCGATGAAGAAACAGCTTTAGTTATTAAGCTAACTGGATACGATTGTTCAGAAGTGGGGTTGGTTATATTATGAGACTTATGCTTGAATCAACAAATCTGAAGGATTATCTTGAGGAAAATGAAGTTATTAATTTTTCTCACCCCTTAATTAAGACTAAGATCGATGAATTATTCAATGAAAAACAGTCAGAAATTGAAAAGGCCAAGACAGCTTCTTTTTGTCAGAGACCATATCTCTCATTCTTGGGATATTCAAAGTGAGAGAGTTACTTTAACAGCTTCGGACGTTCTTAAATACAGTGAAGGTATTTGCTATGCGAAATCTAATTTACTCGCATCATTATTAAGGGCTCAAGGTATACCCACAGGATTTTGTTACCAGCGACTGATGATTTTTGATACACCTGATAAGGGTTATTCATTGCACGCTCTAAATGGAATTTACATTAAATCAATTGATAAATGGATTCGGTTAGATGCCCGTGGGAATAAACCAGGTGTTCAGTCACAATTTTCTACTAAGGAAGAAAAATTAGCGTTTACTATCAATGAAGAATTTGATGAAAAAGACTTTCCAACCATTTATACGAATCCAAATCAAAACACAATAAAAACGTTAAAAGAAAACTCAAATGCTTTAGAAATGTATAAATACTATCTTCCTGATGCTTTATAAATATTCTTTTTCCTAAAATCACGTTGTTGAACGGGTGCGTTAGTAAAAAAAGGTCGTCAAAAAGATAACGGGTTCTCTTTTGGGGGACAAAAGGCAATAAAAATATTTAAAAACGCAAATAAAAACCACGATTTCCATAAAAAAATCGTGGTTTTTTGTCATTATAATTTCATCGAATAATTCCCTTAATTTTTTGTTCTTCCTGAAATTTAATTAAACATTTTTTACATATGCAATCTATTCTTATACTTTCAACTGGAACTAATTCAAAGATTTCTTTAGGGAATTCCTCCATATCACACCAACAATTGCCGTGTTCTCCAGCACTAGACATACATCCATTAACTTCCCCGCATATAGGGCAATATTTATTTGCCAATTAAATTCCCCTCCAATTGTGACATAATAATAGTCCTGTGTTATATTCTATTTCTTTTTTATACTACCTCATTTTTTACTTTTTTGGATAAAAACCTTAACAAAACTAGTATAAAAATGCTGTAAGCACGATTATTGGCAAATTGTCTTTATTGAGCTAACTGGCAGTTTACTTGCAGAAGGGAAACAATATTATTGTGTGTAATTCAGTTGTATAAAAGTGAAATTTGGAGTGTGATTAAAACGGATAGTCGGTTATTAGAAATATATGTGGTATGGGAAGATAAGTTCGATAATGACGAATGGTACTTTAGTAATTCCTTCGAATCAATTTCTAAAGGAATGTCCTCAGAAGAAGCGTTTAACTACATTCCAAATGTCATTGAGATTTTATTTAAGTTAGACGATGACTTTTTGATATGGGAAACCCTTTATTTTCTAATTGGATTGTATAGCATTGCCGATACTACTCAAGTACATCCATCCATAGAAAGTAATTGGTCTCAGTTAAAACAACATATTCGGAAGTACCAAGACTCCTATACAACTCCATTTAAAGAACTAATGAGAATGCTAAGAATCAAAGAATGAGGTTGCCATCTTGTTCAACTAAGGGTGCGATTGCGGAACAAGGAAATCGCTTCTTGCACTATTAGGCCAGTTTAGAGGACTAAGAATACTTACATAATAATATCGGAGGTGTTGTAATGATTACGGTTAAGAATGCTGAAAGTTACCTTAAGAATAAGATTGGTGAAGATACCGATGATATAAAAAAGGTTTGGGAAACATTTAAGGCTTTTTGTAAAGAGCCAGTTGAGGGAGAAGAAGATAAAGAAATCCTATTTCAATGTGGTGTTTATGATTTTACTGGAAAAGAACTATTTCATCTTGATTTTGTACGTCAGTTTACTGTTTATGAAGAAGATGAGTATTCTCGTATGGAACAACTTCACTGTGAATTTTTATTTAAACCAACAGATGAATTAAGTAAGTTAGAAATAGGAGAATGGTCAATGGATTATGATGATATAGATGATTTCTTAAATAATATAGAAAACCTTCAGGAGTTTAAAATACCTTTGAATCTAAAGCCGATAAAATCAGAAATATATCAGGAAGAGGTTTAAACCTTTTTACACTAATGGAGCGATAGCTGAACAAGGTTGTCGCTTCTTCAACTATTGGGGCAGGATTGTTGAAGAAGGATATTTTCTGTCTTAAGCGAATTAGAATTTTAACCAAACTTTACACGAATATAGGTATTGAAAATAACGGGAACATGGGAGGTACGAGATATGAAGATCAATAGAATAGATCATGTGAGTATAAACGTAAATGATCTTTCAGAGGCTAAAGCGTTTTTTCTTGATTTAGGACTTGAAGTGCAAGCGGAATGGGAATTGGATGGAGAACAGTTAGACAGAATAGTTGGGCTTAATGATGTTAAAACGGCATGTGTAGGATTGGGGATGCCAGATGGTCAGGCATGGATAGAGCTAGTCAAATTTTATACTCCGTCAGATGAAAAAGATATTCAGCAACCTTTTGCAAATACGCTGGGAATCCGACATATTTGCTTTGCTGTTGAAGATATTGAAGCTATTGTTGCGAAGTTGAAAAAGAAGGGCACGGAAATCTTTAGTGAGATACAGCAGTATGAAGAAAGTTATAAGTTATGTTATGTTCGCGGTCCAGAGGGAATTATTTTAGAGTTGGCGGAGAAAATCAGATAAATATTGAATGGGACTTTAAATGATTTAAATTTCCAACTTTAAAGATTTCTTCTTAAACTATCGGGTGCTTTACCTCAAGAACTGGCTGCTAAATACGGCAGCCTTTTTCTTATTGAACTAAAGAATGAAGGGTCTTAGGGATTAATCCCTAAGACCTTTTCTGTCTTTGGTATATTTGTTGTTCGGTCGGTTGGTTTTTATCTAAAATTAATTGAAAACCATAATTCACAAATGAATAACCCAACGAAAATAAAAAAAGATGAATTGGTTTAATTTTCTTTAATTTATATAGATTGATTTTTTCAAAAAATGTATTTAATGGATAAGCAAGTATCCAATCTAAAATTAAATTAAGAAGAGTATATAACCAAAATTTCCCATAAGTTAAACGAAATACCCAAAGACTCCCTATGAAATAAGGTCCAAAAGCAAAAGCTAATCCATTATTGGCTATCGTTTTAATATCACCCTTTGCTTTCCACCAGTTTCGAGGAGCACCTATTAGATATTCTGTTAAAATAATTAAAGATGAAAAAAGTGTGACGGGTAGATATTTAAAAAACGACTTTTTAGGGAGAAAAAAAACAGTGCCCCATGATATTAAAATCAATCCTATACGAAAAAAGGCTTGCATTTTATCCCTCCCTTCTTGCTTTTAGTTTCCTCAAAAAACCAAATTATTATTAAAAAAAATAAATTCTAAAATTGAAGTATTAAATTTATCGTAAAACATAAAGAATACATTTCTTAAAATAAACGGAGGCGATTCTCTAAGTTAAAGGTCGCCATTCAATAAGAAAGATTGTGAAATGTTATACTTAAACTTTCGGGTGCTTTAACACAGTAAGGAATAAAATTAAAGAGCCTAAATATGCAAGTTTTTAAGCACTATTTGAGTATTTTGGCTTTTTTTACATTCATAAAATATACTGCCATTTTAGGCATTTTTTAACAGCTAAATATCGTTAGTCTTCAAGGTTGATGATTCCTTCCTGTACCAACCTTCGGACCATTCACTTGGTGTCTCCACTTGATTAAAGAGTTACTATTTGAAAGCACATTGGAACCCAATTTATATTGATAATATTTAATGAATTAGTAAAAAATAGTGATTAGGAAAGGAGGGATTGCGAATGTCTGTAAAAAAGTGGTTAACAGGATTGGTCGTTTTGCTTGCAATGATTGTGGTTGTGACAACTTCAGGTTCACTCGGCGTATTTGCCGAATCTCGTGTTGCAACACAGCCTATGGAGACGGTGAAAGCGATTGGGGTCGAGTTGAACGATGAGTACTTTAATCCAAAGGTCATCACTATTCCCAATGGAAGAACGACAACGTTGATATTGAAAAACGTAGGTACGAAAGAACACACCTTCACAGTGAAAGAGCTTAGAATTGACGCCGAAGTCCAGCCGGGGAAAGAAAAAACCATTACCGTGAAACCGGAAAAGCCTGGTACATATGAACTGATATGTCGGTACCATTTCAAGGAAGGAATGGTTGGAAAGGTAATAGTCAATTAACAAGCAGGGCCAATCGGGCCTTGCTTTTTTAATAGGAAACGGAATCATGATTATTATTAAAACCCCGACATCATTATAGCAGCTAACTTTCATCCTTACTGGCAGAATAGTTAAATAAGATCTTCGTCCATATGGTAAAATGGTGAAAGTTATTTGACATGGTCACAAAGGGGGAACAATGAACATGCCCACATCTGAACCGGAGTTTACCATTACCCGCACCCTGAATGCCTGCCGCGAGCACGTGTGACGCGCTTGGACTGAGGAGAAGGAACTCGCCGATTGGTTGCCTTCGACACCCCTAGAGACCATCTCCTTCGACGTTCGCAAAGGCGGACTTTACCGCTACACAATGGTCAACATCGAGACCGGCGAGGAGTTTCTAACCGGAGGTGTGTTTCTCGACGTCGTACCATTCGAACGGCTCGTTTTCACCTGCGCGGATTAGCTGGTCACCCCGGCGATCAGTACTTTTACGATGGCTGGTCCGCAGCGCTCGAAAATATTGTGAAAAAATATACTTAAACAAGCGGGTGCAGGAGTTGAATTAGCGCTTAGAGGATATTTTCTAAAGGGTTCTGTTTTCAGGTGCTTTCTTAATAATTAACACAAGAAATGACGTATGAATTTGCATACGGCATTTTCTTTATTTATCAAGGTTTCTGCGAATTTTTAATGTGTTTGCCATAGCATTTGACAACTTTTTTATGATGGACAATTAGTATTGTATTCAATTTCAGTGTCTTTTGCGTGCTGGAGTTAATTACTTCCTTGTTCAACTAACTTGCAGTTTAGTTGAATAACAGTTGCATAAATAGTATGAAATCCTTACTTCAATGCAGGAAGTAAGGATTTTCTGTTGAATAAATGAAATTAGAATATTATGGAATTTCCATGTGAATAGGAGAGGTTAATATGTCGTTTATGATGGTAAAAAAAGAATTTAGACTTGTTGGATTAAAAGGGAGTGGGGAGTTTGTTAACTTTGGTAATGAAGTACCCTTGCTTGCAAAGCAACTATTAAGTCGCTCAAACGAAATCCTAAATCCAACAGAGACCGAAATAGCATTATTTGAGCCTAAAAAGGATGAGAAGCATAGGATTGGTCATTATTATGTAGGGTTAATTGTGAGTGAGAAATTAAATGAAGTGCCAATAGGAATGGAGTATATTGAAACAAATAAAAGTTACATAACTACAAGAGGGAATATATCTAATTTGGGAAAACTTCATTTGAATATATTGAATTGGGCAGAAGAACAAGGTTATCAAAGAGATTTAGATTCTTATATTATTGAGACATATCACCCTATGGGGGAAGGAGATGAAGAAGTACAGATTTATTTACCAATTCAAGGTTAAAAGTACAAATCAAAAATCTCTTCAATAAACGGTCAGGTATGTCGAAGTAGTTTGTTGTATTTAAACGTAAATCTATGAGGAGATAAAAAATGAACTTGGATTTTGTTGAAGGTTTTAATATAAAAATTGCTACGAATGAGGATAGTAGTAATATTATTAAAATGTTAAAACAGATAGCTCTATGGATGAAAGATAATGAAATAAACCAATGGAGTTTTCTATTAGATGGTGGTGATGATGAAGAGATTGAACAAGCCATATCTAATCAAGAAACGTATATTGTTTTGAAAGATAACGATATTGTGGCTACATTTACACTTTTATCTAAACAAAGTGAATGGGATAGGGATATTTGGGGGGACGATAATTCCTCTAAATCGCTTTACTTACATAGACTTGCAATTATTCCTACATATATGAAGAAAGGTATGGGTAGAAGTATTCTGACTTGGATACAGAACAATGTAAGTGATCAAGAATATCTTAAATTAGATTGTGTTGCGGATAATATAAAGTTAAATAGCTTTTATAAGGATAATAAATTTGAACTTGTTGGTTTAACAGATGGACACAGTAGATATCAAATGTGTATAAAAAAGAATTAAAAATTCTTCAACTAAACCAGCTAATAGTTTGTCAATATTTTTCAATAAAAAGATTAATAACGTCATGATATACTAAAAATGCGCATGCCAAATAACCCTCCTTTATTTTGATTTTGGAAGGATTTGTGTTATTTAGTTTATTATTGGTTCTAAGCTATATCTTGGAAAGTGGTTCTGTTCTTTAAAAGGGCAAATATCCAATGTAAGAGCTTATTTACACAGGCGATTACTGCTACTTTATAAGGTTTTCCTTCTTCACGCTTCTTGTCGTAAAACTCACGCATTTTTTTGTTCCGAGGGATGATTTCATCAGTCGTTTTCTTCTTGCGATTATCACGAATAGCACAACGAACTGCCATATATAAGGCGTGTCGAAGCCTACTAGATCCTCGCTTTGTAATCCGATTCTTGGTGGCCGTGAACTTACCAGATTCAAATACACTCGGATCAATTCCTGCGAAAGCTACAAGCTTTTTAGGATTGCTAAATCGATCTATCTCACCAATTTCAGAAATAATCGTTGCCGCAATCTTTTCTCCAATACCTGGGATAGATTTGATGATATTATATTCTTCAATTTCTTTAGCGAGGGCATCTATCTCCGACTCCAACTTTGATAGGTGCTCTTTGTATTGAAGAATCATAGTAATATACATACCAAGGCTTAATATATGACTCTGATAAACTGTCTTTTCAAAAGGGTTACGAGCTGCCGCAGCTTTAAGCTGAATCGCTTTTTCATTCGCCCATTTGCTGGATCTGCTCTTACAAAACTCAAATATCTTATCCGTAATGTTTTCTTCACTTGCCTTTATAATGTCCTCTGAAGAAGGAAACTCCGAAAGAGTTAAGAGTGAAACCACCGAATATAAATCTCCAAAAACCCCATTATACTCAGGAAACACTTGCTCAAGCACTGCCTGAAATTGGAGCTTTGTTTGTATCATAACGCCAGTTATATTTTCATGTTGTCTTGTGAGATTACGAAGGTTTAATAACTGGACTCCACGTTTTTTATATGGCTCTAACTCCTCCTTATAGAACAACTCACAGAGTAGATAGGCATCAATGGCATCTGTCTTTACTTTTCTTAAACTTGATCCTCTTGCCTTATACGAGATCAGTGGATTGATGATAATCAATAAATATCCTCGTTCTTCCAAGTATTGAACGACTGGAGTTTGATAATGTCCAGTAGCTTCTAATATTACTGAAGGTTTCTTCCCAGCTTCTTGCTTTACGTCCTCAAGAAACGATACAAGTGAACTAAGTCCCTCCAGAGTATGATCAACTTTAAAGCTCTTACGAAATGGTTTACCTTTATCTAGAAATGCTTGAACCTGACTTTCCCCTTTGGATATATCCAGACCTACGACTGGATTCATTCTAAATCTCCTCCTAATCTAGTGATTTGCCAGTAACCCCTAATTCCTCCATGCAGTGTCACAGCTTCGCTTGTTATACGAGATCTACGTCCCAACCAGCCTCAATCATGTTTCTACAAGTAGGGGGCGAACGGTTTAGCTGACGGGGTCAAGCCCCACGGGCAGGTACGTTCTACCCTGGCTACTGTTATAATAAAGCCATATAAAAAATGGTCAACCAGAAATATTTTCTGGCTGACCTTATAATACGAACGAAGCAGGTTAGTTGAACAAGGAACGAGTTACCAATGCATAAGTTCTGATATTTTGAGATAATCAAAAGGCTTCAAGATTTTGAATGTAAGAGGTAAAAGATGAAGAAATATATTTCGTTAAACTTAATTTTGTTTATTGTATTTTTGGCAGGAACAATACTTACGATATTTATTATATATAAGGATATTGATACTTCGCTTTCTCTTAAATTTGTTATAGGATATGTAATTTATCTTCTTCTATATGGTTTGTTCTCCATCTCTCTAGTTATTGCGAATACAAGGAAGTTAAATTGGATTCAAATAAAAAAAAGGCTTTTTACGTTTTTTATTTGGTTTATTTCTTTAAGTGTTGCACACTTTCTTATTTATAATTTTTTTAAACGTTCGGAAATGGATGTTTGGGATTTAGGAATTCCTTTTGGTGTATCATTTGGATTGGCTTTTTCTGATTTAATGTCTTGGAAAAAGAAAGACTAAATCATTGATGTTTTTGCGAATGAATTCTTTACTGAAATAAGGATTAATGCCTTTTAGTTGTTTCACAAACTGGTGCATTCCTTTAACAAGGGATGCTTATTTTTCTTATTGAAGTAACGAGCAATAGTTTAATAAGTAAGTGATATAATTTTGTCATAGAACGAGAACAAGAATAGGATTAGGAGGATTATTCTTATGGGCTACAAAGGAAATCAGGTTACTTATGATAATGACGCAAATATGGGCTATATTTACTTTGATGAACCATTTAAATATACAGTTACTTATACCGAAGAACTTCCAGGGAATGATGACATAATGTTAGATTTTGGAGAAGAAATTCCAATTATAGGAATTGAACTGGAAGGAGTAACTGCAAGGAAAATTAAACAGATTGCTGGTAAAACAAACATATTTAAAAAAGAACTTACTCCTGATGGAAAGAATTATTATTCTTTCAGGCTAAATAATGAAATGGTGAGAAAGTCTATCTATCACCCTAATGTTAAAACAATATTGTTTCATTTTTCAGATGATAACTGTCAAGATTTTATCGGTATCGATATTTTTGAAACAAAATCATATTCTGAACAATATTTAATTGGTAAATAAGCATCACCTTATTGAACAAACGGGGTGCTTATGTTGAATAAGGAGATTACTGGGGGTGATCCTCTAGACAATAAAAAAACAGTCTCCGAAGGACTCTGATTCATTTTCATAAGCCACGACTTCCTATGTTTTTCCTCTTACTGGGAAGGAACCTCGCTGCGTAACTGAGTTTTCCATTGAAATATAAAAAATTTGAAGAAATATGTCCTTCATAATTATCATACTCGTTGCCGTTTTTTTGCTGTAATTACTATGCCATATAAATAGGCGTCCATTCAAATATTGCAGGCTGCTACTTATGGCTGGCAGTCACAAAGGATTGTTGGTATTGTGTATAACAATAATCATTCTTATGATATTTCTATAAGTCTTCAAGTTCCTGACGAAAGAAATGTCCCTGGCAACTATGCATATGACCTGGTCAAAGTAAGAGTATCACCGTCCTGCGACAGCCCCAAAATCGGATGCAGTCATGGGTTCAAAGTAGAAGTACTAGATTATAAACACACAAATAAATAAAAAGCGGGATAGGGTGTTACCATTATTGGTAGTACCTTTTTTAATCGATCTGGTTAAACGGATGTTTGAGATAAGGCTCAGCTGCCATTCTCTGCGTTCTATTTCTAGCATTTTAATTTACAGATATAACCACAAGGATTTTGGAGATAAACTTTAAACTCTTATCTATGGATATAGATTAATAAAGATATAAGGTGCACCATTTCAAGGTTTTGTAGTTGATGCTGTATATTAGTGGTGGGTTAGTTGAATATGAAAAGTGCTGAAAATTTATTTTTCTATAAGGTTCAAACTACTATTATGTGACTTTAACGGTTGCCTCCTACGGTTTCTATGTCACGCAACCATAAAGTTGCTTATAGTTGACAAGCAACCGTAGAGTTGCTTATACTCAATATATGAATTGGAACAAAGACGCTATATTCAAAGCACTTGGCGACACGACTCGGCGGCTCATATTGGACGAACTTTCCGAACGTAACGAGCAGTCGTTGTATGAACTTACGGTACGTCTCATTACAAAACACGATCTTTCCATGACGCGACAGGCAATCGCTAAACATCTTTCTGTATTGGAAGATGCAGGGCTCGTATCATCAAAACGAAAGGGAAAATATCGAGTATTGGTATTTAACAACGAGCCACTTAAAAATTTGCTAAAAACATGGATAGAGTAGTTTATATTAAAACTTCTGACAAATGTAGGTTTTTTTCACTTGGAGCCAGAGCACCAACATTGTAAATATCAAAGGAGGCAATACTATATGAAAATCATTGTTACCAGTTTATTCGTACAAGACCAGGACAAGGCACTGGAATTTTATTCAGAAAAGCTGGGATTTGTAAAAAAACATGACGTTCCCATGGGGAAGTTCAGGTGGATCACGCTTGTTTCTCCCGATGCTCATGATGGTACCGAGCTTTTGCTCGAACCGAATGATCATCCTGCCGCAAGTGAGTATCAAAAGAAAATATTTGCCGACGGCATCCCAGCAACCATGTTTGGCGTTGCAGATATTCATAAAGAATACAATCGATTATTGGAGAACGGCGTGAAGTTTACGATGGAGCCGACAAAAATGGGTGAAGTCACAATAGCTGTCCTCGACGATACATGCGGTAATCTTATTCAAATTATACAGAAGTAACTTAATGTTAACCCTGTCCTAATTTTTAGGACGGGGTTTCTTTGTATCAATAATCCGCGATATCCTATTGAATTATATATCATTAAACGATATATTATATTTATTGATATATCGTTTAATGATATAGGAAGGAGAAATATCATGGGGAGAAATGTCTCATTAGAAATGGGAGAACTGACGGACACAGCTTACTATATTTTATTGTCTTTAGTTGATGCGAAGCATGGTTACCTTATTATGCAAACCATTGAAGAAATGACCGAACAGCGATTTTCAATTGGACCTGCCTCTATGTATACAACAATCAAGAAATTGTTAGCTGCCGAATTAATTCAACTGTTTGATGATCACGATCCGAAAAGAAAAACCTATATTGCAACAGAAAAGGGCATTGACCTTTTGAAAAATGAAGTAAAGCGAAGACGGGAAATGGTATCACATGCAGAAGAAGTATTTAAAAAAAGAGGGGAGCAGTTAATATGAAAAAAGTTAAATATATTCCTAGTGGTGGTTTAGCTTTTTTTGAAGAGAAAGAGATGAAAAAGCTTGCCAAATATGCAAAAGAGGGATGGATTTTAGAAAAATTTGCTGGGCTGGGATACAAGTTAAGAAAAGAGGAAAGTAAGGACATTGAGTATTCACTGGATTATCAGAAGGAAGCAGATGATGAGTACTTTGCTTTCTTTGAGGCTGCTGGATGGTCACATGTATGTTCTGTAGGAAATGAAATTCATATATTTAGCGCCCCTACAGGAACCAAACCAATCTATACAGACAAACCAACGACTGTTGAAAAATATGAACGGGAAAAGAAGCAGATGGGGAAGGCTGCTCTTCCATTCTTCATTTCTACCGTTGTATTTTGGTTGCTTAATGTCTTTAGTAGTTGGGAATGGGTACCTGAAAGTATCGGGATCTTTTTTCAGTTATTGGGGATGATTTCCCTCATCATTCTTATCTTTCCGGGTCTGCCCTATCTTTCTTATCAATTTAAATTATGGAAATTACGCAAGGAGTAACTATCTCATTATCGGTTAGAAAGTTCGGAAAATTCTCGCTAACGTAGCGTTTCTGTAATAAGAAGGAACGCTTTTTTGGCATCCTAGAACATTTCGGTAATATTGTTTTGAACAGTGAATTTGACTATTGTTCAAGGTACATCCCTCATTCTAAGCCTAAATCGATTGAAATGACTTAACTTGAAATCCAGTTAATTCTCCAGTTTCTGAATAGCTGCAGTCGTACACTTTCGGTTCACACGTAAAATCTAAAACATCCTCAATGAAATATGGGATATTCGCAACAACATCCTTTGAGGATAAAATCCAATCGAGTTTCTTCCAATCAAGGATTCCTTCATCGGATGGCAGGAGATCGCCTTCGAAGTCATTGCTGGCAAATACATAAATGCATTCAATCCCGTTTAATGCTATCATGCCTCTAAAAATTTGGTTCTTAAGCAGTAATCCCGTTTCCTCAAACACTTCTCGTGCACAATTTTCATAAGGTGTTTCATCGTGCTCAATCTTTCCGCCGACACCATTCCATTTTCCCTTATTCGGTTCCTTTGCACGTAATAACATCAAGACATCATCTTCTTTTTGTAAAAAACAAAGAGTATATTTCAAGAATTTTGCACCTCAGTAAAAATATTATCGATAGAAATAGATTAATCTTTATCATGGATGGGCTCAATAGTATTTTTGAAATAGCATTATAAATTACATACAAAAACGCTTGAGTTTTTTAAGGGAAACCCAAGCGTTTTAAATTTATAGTGTTATTTCTTGATTTTAAAGCGCCCATTAGCAAAAGGGAGCGAAAAAATTAAAAGTGTAAATGAGATGTTAAATCTCTTATAATTTTCAAGATATACAAGAAATTTTTCCGTGATTTCGATACATAATTCTAGGTGTTACGGATTTACACTCACTGCTTTACTAGCCTGTCTTTTTTTCATTGCAAATCTTGCTATCGGCTGTGCAAGCAATAATTCAATCCAAAATGCTACACCAAAATTTCTAACCAACTGTGAAAAAAGTTCTGAAAAGGCTCTAGGCTTAATATGCCTTCTTTTGCGTTTTGAGGAAGTCTATCTTCCTTATACATACTTTTACCTCCGAAATTAAAATTAAAATTTCAGAAGGTAGACGTATCATGCGACATATATTTTTGGTAAGTAAAACGAATACCAATATCTCTACAACCTGATTTAACAATTATAACAACTTATTAAACAAAATAAAGTATATCTAAAACCTTTTTTTTATTATCATAAAACAACAATTGCCTTTACGTATCTTTAACATGATTTTAGAAAAACATTAGCGTTTGGAAATAGAATTAGCTACACAAATTATCACGGTGACAGTCCCCGTTTTCACACTGTTAATTTGAATGCAATGAATTCGAAAATAAATCGCTGGTAAATTTTGAATTTCTTAAATTCTAAGTAATATATTTGACGATTTTTGTCATGAAAGATATAGTAAGGTAAAGTAATAAAGTAATAGATTAGAAGAATGAAGAAACATACATAAAAGAATTGGAGGCAATACAATATGAAATTTTTTATCGATACTGCAAACCTAGAGGAAATCAAGAAGGCCTATAAAATTGGCGTATTATCTGGTGTAACAACTAACCCTTCATTAGTTGCTAAAGAAGGCGTAAAATTCGAAGATCGTATCGCAGAAATCTTAAATGCTGTTCCGGAGGTTGAGTCCGTTTCAGCTGAAGTAACACCTAATGCTTTAACTGCTGAGCAAATGATTGCTGAAGCAGATGAGCTTATTAAAATTAACGGCGGCGATAAGAATATTACCATCAAAGTTCCAATGACGCTTGATGGACTAGAGACTTGCCGCTATTTAACTAAAAAAGGTGTTAAAACCAACGTTACCCTAATTTTTAGTGTCAATCAGGCATTGCTTGCTGCACGTGCAGGAGCTACTTATGTTTCACCATTCTTAGGACGTTTAGATGATATTAATGAAGATGGAGTAGAACTGGTAGCAAAAATTGCCCAAATGTTCCGTGTTCAAAATCTAGATTCACAAATCATTGCAGCATCTGTTCGTCACCCTGATCACGTAACACGTGTAGCGATGGCAGGAGCACATATTGCAACCATTCCATTCAAGGTGATTGAGCAATTATCTAAACACCCATTAACAGACCAAGGACTTGAAAAATTCGCGGCTGACTGGAAAACTGTTTAAAAATTCATAAAACTAAGTGCGGTATATCAGATAACGACCTTACTTTTCGAATCTGGATGGATTGAATAATTTAGTTGGCAAGACAACATTAAATAATACACAAAAAGCAGTCCAATTCGCATATGAATTGGACTGTTTTTTTGTTTCCTTGATACCGCCTTATTTTTAACACTAACCTCATTCTGCTTTATCCTTATGATTTTAGCTGTACTTTTGTTAGTTGGAATTAAGGGTATCGTTGTCTTTCCCTTATTGATATTTTTCGGGGCACCACTACTTGCAACGGCACCTGAAATGATGTCTCCATTTTATCGGGATTGGATTTATTCATGGCTGCTAATGCGATTTATGGTAGACGGTCTACGAAAAATATTCTACTTTGGGGAAGGATTAACCTGGAACACACCAATTTCTGTCCATGTTTGGATTGGATTAGCAGGCATGATTGTCAAACTTGGTACTGCTTTAAAATGGAATAAAGGGAAGGAAGTAATAGCGGAATCTCGAATTATGTAAAAGAATTAAAAATCTAGTGCCCGCCACCGGAACAGGGGGGGTCTCCGCTTTAAGCCGAACGATTTTAAAAAAAGAAAGGATCCATCCTACAAAACGGTGCACAGAATGTCGGATGGATACATTCAATTCCTGCTAATCTATTGATGAAGGAGGGGAAAAGTGAATTTGCTTAAGAATATGAATGATGCAATGAAGTATATCGAGGAAAACCTGACTAACGAAATAGACTTCAAAGTGGTGGCAAGGTTCGCGCATTGCTCTGAATATCATTTTAAAAGGATGTTTTCGTTCCTTGCAGGTATTACCTTGTCGGAATACATCCGCCGTAGACGACTAAGTTTGGCAGCATTTGAGCTAATTAATAGTAACAGTAAAGTCATTGATGTTGCGATAAAATATGGATACAATTCTCCAGACTCTTTTACGAGAGCTTTTCAACAATTGCATGGTGTAACACCGTCTGAAGCAAGAAATAATGGACAGCAATTAAAAGCCTATCCACTAATGACCTTTCAATTATCCATTAGAGGGGGAAATGAAATGAATTATCGAATTGAACAAAAAGAAGCATTTAACATTGTTGGAATCATGAAAAGAGTCCCAATTATTTTTGAAGGAGAAAACCCGGAAATTACCGCGATGTGGAAATCCTTGACGATGGAGAAAATCGAACAATTAAAAAATCTCTCTAATGTTGAACCGATAGGGATGATTCAAGCATCTACAAACTTTTCAGAAGGACGTATGGAAGAAAAGGGTGAGCTTGATCAGTATATCGGTGTGGCAACTACACTAGAATGCCCTGAAAACTATACAAAACTTGAAGTTCCAGTATTAACATGGGCGATTTTCGAATCAACAGGTCCTTTTCCTAGTACGCTGCAGGAAACTTGGGGAAAGATTTACTCTGAGTGGCTTCCATCTTCACATTATCAAGTAACAGAAGGGCCCGAAATCTTGTCGATTAAAAGCAAAGATTTAACTTCACCATCTGTAATATGTGAAATTTGGATTCCAATTTTGAAAAAATAATGACATCACTGAGCTGATTCTACAGCTCTTTTTTTATTATCTTGATTGAGGTGCTGGAGGAATGGCAGCAATATCTTGGTAGAGTTAATAGTGTAACAATATCATTTGATTAAAGAGCTGAGCCTTAGCAATTTTAGGCTGAAGCCGTGGTACTACTGGATTAAAAAACTAGAACCTATACTTTTTGTACTATAGTGAACTCTGTGATTTAACCAATATAGTGTATAATTTTGGATATTGAGGATATAGGGGGTTTTTATGTTAATTCGAGAGGTACAACCTGAAGATGCTGAAAATTTTATTTGTTTAGTTAAGCGAGTTGAATCTGAGGCAAAGTTTATGCTTATGAGTGCAGGAGAAAGAAAAACCACTCAAGAACAACAACGTAAACAATTAGAACATTTCAAACAGCAAAGTAATTCAACGATATTTGTTGCAGAACAAGAAAAAGGAAAGTTGGTTGGCTATTTGATAGCCATTGGTGGTAGCGTGAAGAGAACAAACCACTCTGCATATCTTGTTATTGGAATTTTAGAAGATTACAGAGGACGTGGTATAGGTACAAGTTTATTTCAACGTTTAGAAGAGTGGGCAATAGGCTCTACTATTTCAAGATTAGAGCTTACAGTTGTCACTAAAAATGAAGCTGGAATAGCCTTATACAAGAAAAATGGGTTTGAAATCGAGGGAATAAAAAGAAAATCGTTGAAGGTTGATGAGGAATTTTATAACGAATATTTTATGTCTAAACTATTTTAATCTTTTTTACTCCTATACATTTTATAGTAAAAAAAGGAGAGGATGGTGCAGTTTGTGATTGTAAAAATCGGTATAGCAACATTGATAACGGGGTCTGAAAGAGACGAAGTATTACGTTATTGGGATATTTTTGAAAAAGAATATAATTCAATTGGAGTTCGATCATGTGATCATCCAAATTTAGGATTTCAAGGTGGGGATTGCTCAAATTTAGATTTCTTAAAAGATGAATTATCAAACCTTTGTAATATTATTTCACCATTTGAAATAATTGTAGACGGTTTCGGTTACTTTGAAGCCCCTTCTAAAGTGGTGTATTTACAAGTGATGAAGACCAATGAACTAATTGAGATACATAAGGAAATTAATATTATCCTATCAAAGTCCTGTATAAGTACTTTTCAATATTATACACCTGAATATTGGGTTCCACATATTACTCTTGCAATGGATGATTTATCGGAAACAAGTTTTGATACTTTTAAAAAAAGACATAAAGATACTTCACCTTCTTTTAACCAAACAATATCAAATTTAGCACTTGTTGAGTTTAAGGATAATGGATTAGTAGAGTTACTTCAGAGGTATGAAATTAAATAAGTTCCAGTGAAATATTCAGTGATATCCAACTAATGAGAGCGATTCTTCAATCACGAGGGATCGCTTTTTCCTTCTTCAAGTAACGAAGCAGGAGTTGTTCTTTTTGCTTATTGAAGTAAAGAGCAGTTTAGTTTAAGTGAAATATGAAACTTTCCCTATGCTAAAACGTATTTCTTTATAAAGCGAGGACACTTTGAGAAATATTGTTTTTACATAGAATAAGTGGGTGAACAGACCTTTCCAATGTAGTAACTAACAAAAGAATTGAGGAGTAAGTATGTTCGAATTTTCAATATTTTTATCTGTAATTTTTATTCTTTCATTTCTCTTATTGTTTTGGTTCATTCATCACGAAAACAAAAAAGAGGGAAATAAAGACCGTTTACTAACCTTAGTAGTTGTTGCCATTTTATTTTCAGTGATTATCACAATCGTTTTTGCACTTTTTCTTTTTCTTATAATGGGTTCGACAAATGTTATTAATACAATATTTTCATTAAATATAAATACCAATCAACTATTTGTTGTTAGCATTTCTTTTCTTATTTATTGGATTACAATTGATAATATTTTTGAAAAGTTCTTCGAATATTTATTGGGTGAAAATATCTTTGCCGTTCTATCTTTAGCATTCTCAAGAGTAGCATCCTTCTACATAATTGGAAGAATAATTAAATTAGATGAAGTTATAAACATGACCATTTCAATAGGTGTAACTCTCATCTTTTTAGCAATTGATATGCTATATTTTTTCAGAAATAATAATGTCTTAAATCGCTAATACATATTATAAAAGGGTGACTAAGAGTTGTAGGTCTTAGAGGTTGTGAAGAAATGTACCTAAGGTAACGGGTGCTTTTGTTTAACAAAAAGGGTGCTGCGGCAGCCATTTTTCTTGTTCCACTAACGGTCAGTTTAGTGATATAAGAATATATGACGAAACCTTTTGTTTAATCGACCATATTCTTATTAATAAAAGCATAAAGTAAAAAAATTTCCGAAATTAGGGCTTAACCTATTGGGAAGTCACATGAACGGATGCATATGATAGTGTAGCCGAAGAACCATAGCCCCTTATCCTACATTGCACATACACCTTAATAGGTATTCTCAAATACAAAAAAGCCCTACAAGGGCTTTTTTGTATTTTTAGAAAAGTGTAATTGGTTTTTACTTAGAAACAGATCACTGCTCCAACGATGATTAACAAGATAAACAATACAACGATTAATGCAAAACAGCAGCCGAAACCCACGCCGCCGTAGCCGTATCCACCACAACCACCATATCCACCATATCCAAACATTGATAGCCCTCCTTTATATGCTAATTCCTTATAAAATATGCTGAGAAATTAAGGTGGGAAGGGCTATTTCACTAGTTTTTATGAGATCAAAATTACGGAATATGATTTAAGCAATAGATAATGAGCCGAGCGCTGCTGAAAAATGATTAATTATTTTCTTATTCAAGAAACGGGGCAGGTTAGTGGAACAGGACAGTATTTTTAAAGGCTAAAAGATGAAGGGTTAAAAAATCCGCATTTATACGAGGACAAGCACAAGCCTTTCGAACAATTGTTTAATAATATATAAGGAAAGAGTTAAGAAATGACTTAATAAATAGAAAAGGAGAAATGAGAATAATGGGAAGTATTCTCCCAAATAGTCTCCTGTGGGCTTATGATTTTGCAGCCGTTGGTGCTGCAGCTATGCGTGTTTGGGATCTAATGTCAGACATTGTTATCACCACTTTTGTTCCTGGGAACGGTACACACGGAAATGGGAGAGGTGTTGCCTTCGACCCATCAGATGGAAATATCTAGACATCAAGAGTGACTGGAGTGGGAGGTTTTGGTGATGGATTCATTCATAAGAATAATCCCTTTACAGGAGTAGAGATTCTTACTATCCCTGATCCTGGCGGCGTTAATGGACCAGGTATCGGTGCTTTAGACGTGGATCCAGATGACTGTTCGCTATGGGCAGCTGTTTACCGACCGATATTCAATCAACAAGAGGGTATTTTTGTCAGTCGTATTTACAATCTTAATCCCCGTAACGGTAAAGTTATTAAAACCATAGACATACCATTCCAAGGAGATCCTACTATTGACGGGAACGATACCCTTGCGATTGCCCGTCCAAGCGACCTTGGGGGAAGAAAAGTCATCCTGACAGATGCAGGAGAGATTAGAACTGAACTTTTTGCAGTCGATGTTAATACCGGTGCAATTCTTAAAGCATATATTTTACCCGTTGGAGTCGCAGGAATTGATGAGGATGAGGTAACAGGAGACTTGATTGTTACCGATGTCTTTAGTAGTTTCTATAATCTTGGGCCGGCACCTTATGGTACCATAAAAGGCACTTTAGATAACCTCTCCCACTCTGTAGAGGACATCTCGCTCAATCAGCCTCGGAGATGCGGGAATGAATGCGATGATGAGAGTAGTGACCATCATCATAACCATCATTCACCTCACGAAGAAAGCAGTGACGAGAGTAGCGACTAATTTTTGAAAGTCAGATTGACCTTTTCTTAGCTAAAAAGGACCGGTCTTATTATTTTGGATAGATAATCCTTATTGAAGTAACGGGTGCGTTAGTTTAGTTTAATAAATAAGTAAGAAATTCATCTTATCTAAGGTGTTTTTTTTACTTTGGGGCTATTTAGTTTCAAAGATTAGAACAAAAAGGTAATTTAAGATCGGTATAAGGAGTAAGCCTTTTTTAGTTTTTATATTTCGACATTTTTCTGCATTCTAGGAAGTGTAACAAAATACATAAGAGATTAGAATCATATAAAGTTTGTTGATTTTATTGACTTTTCCAGTCATTACCGTTGCTAGTGAGTATATAAATTTTTGTTAAGTTGAGAATTTGTCAAATCTTGACCTTTTTTTTAGCTTTAATCAATTTCATTTTATTTGTAAAATA
Organism: Neobacillus niacini; assembly: GCF_031457145.1. Lineage (GTDB taxonomy): Bacteria > Bacillota > Bacilli > Bacillales > Cytobacillaceae > Neobacillus > Neobacillus niacini_J. Next base: position 2,877 of record NZ_JAVDVZ010000025.1, on the reverse strand, counting down.
TAAAAAAGTTCAAAAATATTTGTAGGAATAACTAAATGAAATTGGATTTATTAGAAAAGTAGAGTGAACAAAAAGTTAGAATTAAATAAAGGAGATAGAACAAAATGTACAAGTATACAATCTATGTAACACATAAAGGTAAAGTCTATCAAACCAACGTAATTGCTACCAAAAACCAAACAGAAGAAGAAGTTTATCGTATAGCACAAGAACAAGTTCAGAAACAATGGGCAAATTAAATACGGGATCCTGGGATTAAAAGGATTGAATGGAACTTCCACTTGAAGAATAGATTTTGGATAGCTTCCGTTACTTGAAATCTAGCTGCCAATGGCGGCTTTTTTTGTATAACTAAAGAAGCAGTATAGTTCAAAGTAGGAAAAGGAGCTCTTGTTATTTGTAGAGAATTTAAAAAGGAGTTAATGCTAATTTAATGCATATATTGACGGAGGGAAGCCTGAAAGTGAATAAATCAGCAATTGAATGTATAGATGAAATGGTATTTATGAATAGAATTAATCTCTTTTTCCGTTAGGAATTTTGGAATCCGTTTTCCTTGTTTAGGTTCTTTGATTTTCTCAGCTCCGTTTTTTGTTACCTTTAAGAAGACTTTGTGAAAAAATATTCTGTAACCTAAAGGGGTACTTTAGTTGAGGACGGGATAGCTGCGGCGATCCCGTTTTCTTTATTGGATTAATGGATCAGGTTAGTTGCTTTAGAGAAAATTTGATAGTGTCGTACAAGATACTTTTGGGGAAGTTTAAATAATAAGGGGTCAAGATGATGAAGAAATTTTTCTTAGCTTTATTGATTATTGATATTTGTTTTAGTTAGTGATTCAGGATCATATGCAGCAAATAGCCCCAAACTAAGGTAATGATTGCTATAGGAACGGAATATGATCAAATAGGAATAATATGAATTTGGAATGGGAGTTGACTTTTTCCATACCTAACTTAACTTATTGTTGTTTATTCCTCTGTTATTTCATATTGTAAAAAATATTGAACAAACTATTAACGATTAGGATGGCCTTACAGGTGTTAGAAAGGAGGTAAATTCGATAAAAAAGGTTACGAGAGCGGTTATGATTATTCTTATTTTTTATTTAATGTATATTACCATATTCGGCATTGTTATTTTTAAAGATAAACATCCGCAGGTTAGTAGCACCTATAAGGAACAGCATAAGGTGGAAAGATTCTATGGAAATGAGGCGTCACAGGATCGCGTGATTCTACTGGAAGAAAAAACGTTTTCAGGTCTTGCCCGTGTTAACTTAATGGAAAATGCACAGGAGTCTATTGATATCGCCTATTATGCCATTCAAAAAGGATATATTACCGATTTATTTTTTGGAGTGATTTTGGATGCGGCCGATCGTGGCGTAAAGGTAAGGATCCTTTTGGATGGAATTTTCCATGGTTTTAGATTTAGTCTAAAAGATGTTCAATACGCCTTAATCAATCATCCCAATATCGAAATTAAATTTTATGAACCATTAAATCCTTTACGCCCTTGGACATGGAATAATCGACTCCATGATAAATTACTTATTATCGATCATAATTATGCAGTTATCGGCGGCAGAAATATCGGGAATCGTTATTTTATTCAAGAAAGTAAAAAACCCCCTACGAATGACCGAGATGTTTTGTTAATTAATACGGATCCCAAGACAAAGGAAGGCAGTGTTTTGAATCAAATGGAAGGCTACTTTAATCAAGTCTGGGACCATCCCATTACAAAGATTCCTTTTGATAATCTATCCTCACGCCAACAAAAGAAAGCAAAAAAAGCCAATCAACAATTAAAACAGAATCTTGAGAATTTGAGAAAAACGGATAAAAAAATATTCAATAATCATTATGATTGGGTGAAAATGTCCCTTCCTACTAAAAAAATCACTTTTATTCATAATCCTATACAAAGATTTAATAAAGAACCTTGGGTTTGGTATGATTTAACAAATCTCATGAAGAATTCGAAAATGTCCATAGTCATCCAAAGCCCGTATGTTATTCCAACGAAACCTATGCTTCCTTATATGGATACGTTACAAGTACCTCCTGAAAAGGTAACTATTTTAACGAACTCATTAGCAGCGACAGCCAATGTTGTCGCCTATTCAGGACATATTAAACATATTAACGGGATGGTAAAAAAGGGTTTGAATATATGGGAATATCAGGGGCCGGACTCCATTCATGCCAAAACATTTATCTTCGATGATCGATTCAGTGCCATTGGAGCTTTTAATATGGATTCCAGGTCGACGTTTTTAAATACAGAGTCCATGGTCGTCATTGATAGCGTGGAATTTACCGAAAGTCTCGAAAAGGAAATGGACCAGTATTTTAAAAAGAGCTTAAAGGTAGCAAAGGATGAATCGTATATAGAGGACCCAAACTTAAAACCAGGTAAAGTAAGTTGGGTTAAATCATTCAGTGTAAAAGGACTATCCTATATAACGGGTTTATTCCAGCATTTATTATAAGGCTCCACTCAATAAACTCAGATAGATATAGTAAAGTAAGAAGTAAAATTGAGCCAAATTCAAATCATGACTTTATTTAATTCTTAATGCATGTTGTAAAATCGGTTGCTAGAGTTAGGGATTGTGTGGGCTGCTGCAGCCCTTTTTCGTGTTCTTTAACGTGGCAGGTTAATTGTGCGAAATGTTTCTAGCTTAAATTGAGGATGGTTACATCTCTCTGCTAAAGGCTAGACAATTCCAAGGGACCTTTTTATTATGTTGAGTTTTTCTAATGAAGCAGGTCAATTGTGCGAAATGTTTCTAGCTTAAATTGAGGATGGCTACATCTCTCTGCTAAAGGCTAGACAGTTCCTTACGGAACTGAAGGGTTATATCAAAGA
>NZ_JAVDVZ010000024.1:0-30363 GCF_031457145.1 Neobacillus niacini | reverse complement strand
TGATATAGCTCAATTTGTTACGTTGGCTTAGCTTTTTTAAAAAAGCTAAAAAATTGTTTGTTGACGTTCTTGTTTGTTTAGTTTTCAAAGAACAATTTGTCAATCGCTCAGAAGCGACTTTATCAATATAACATCTTACTTAAATCGTGTCAATTACTTTTTTAAAATATCTTTTCTAAATCGACAACAGAACTTATTTTACTAAATAACATCCATATTGTCAACACTTTTTCTAACCACTCAGGAAGAACAAATTTGTTTTTCAATGTTTCCCGCTGAGATTTACTATATTACTATCATGCATTAAAAAAATCAAGACAAATTATAAATTTACTTTAAAAAAGTTACAACTCTCCATGAGAATGAGATTAAACAATAGCTACCTGGTTTATTAAACATATGAGTTCGCAATAAAAAAGGTACCTCAATTCAATGAGGCACCTTTAACCTGCTTAATACTCTATCTTTATTATTTACCTATTTCTCGTTGACATATATCTTATTCTTACAATTAAAATGGATCCGCCGGCAATTAAGATTAAAAATCCAATAAGCAACAAATTATATGAGTTAGTCGCTGTGTTTGGAAGCCATTTACCTGAATCTTTCGGCTGACTGTTGTTGCTGTTGTTGTTGTTGTTGCCATTACTGGTATCCTGAGGGTTTGATGGCTGCACTCCGCCATTCGTTGGCGGTGTTTCAGAATCTCCTGGCACTGGATTTTCATTATCATTAGAAGGATCTGGTATATTTGGCTGCTCCACTTTTCCTTTTGTAAAGCTCCAAATTTCTGATACAGCTTTTCCTGTATAGGTATCTTCAGCTACAGCGTACCAGGAATACATATTATTTTCTGTGAGGCCTAACCATTCTGTTGCAGCCGTATTTCCACTAGCTACCTGATCCTGCTCCCCAATTTTTGTATCAGTATAAACGTTAACCGCAAAATAATCTGTTGCTACTCGTTTCTCATCTACTGAAAGGTCAAGATTGATAATCATCTCATCTTTACCAGGAAAGTTTTGCGGGTCATAGAAATTATAATCATCTAAATAAGGCGAATAGGTATTAACGATAATTCGATTGTTATCTTGATCGAAATGAAGTAATTTCATATACCCTTGTCCGCCTTCAGGCCCACCCTGATAGTCTCCAAGCATTTGATAGACTTCGCGGTCTGTAGTACCATCTCCATTATCATCAATTGGATCAATTAATGTCTCAGAATCATGGTAATGACCACTAAGTACTGCAATAACGTTTTCATTTGCTAAAACAACCTCATTATATATTTTATTTCCTAATGGGCTGCGATTTCCTGAAACTAATAGGTATTCATGGAAGTTTAAGATCGCTTTTCGATTCGGATACTGCTTTAAGACATCATCCATCCATTTTAAATCTTCATCCTGTATACCCCATCCCATGTACAACATAATAAAATCATTGCCATTTGAGGAAATTAGGTCATAGTGCCCGCGGTTATTTTTGTATGAACCGCCATAATGCTGTTTATCCTTAAACCGGTCCTCTCCAAACCATTTAGAGAATTGCGTATAATCATTTGTTTTATGATTGACATCGTGATTTCCCGCTAAGACACCATAAGGAACATGATTATATTCTAATACTTTCATATACTCATCTGCATAGTTCCATTGATATTCCTGGTCTGCTTCGTCAACGACATCGCCAGTATGGAAAACATATTTAATTTTAAGTTTATCCTTATTCTCAGCAATCCAATTAGTTTGTCTTTCAAAAATGTATGGATAGCTTTCAGAATAGTATTGAGTATCTGACATCCAAACAAAAGTATAATCGTATTCATCCGGTGTTTGCGGAATTTCATCTTGAATTAATACATTGATTTTCCCATCATTTACATACTCATTCACTTCTACATTTGCTTTTAGTTCAAAGTCCTCTGTACCAGCAATCTTGTAAGTAACTAATAACCATTTAGCTTGCAGGTGATTCCATGCATACATAGACACTTTTCTGCCCTCTAAAGACTTTCCGTTCCAAACTAATTCCACAATATCACTTTCATCAATGGATGGATCAACTGACACATCAAATCGATGATAAGGAAATTGGTCGCTTGAATCGATGGTTAAATAGTTTTGGTCTCTTGCAGATACTAATGAAATGTCCTCTGCAGCGAACGCCTTTTCTCCTTCAGGAATCATCGTTCGCGGCGGTTCCATATCAGTTGTATTTTGATACGCTTTAACATCATTAATATTACTTGCATCGTATTTGAACCCTTTGAAGAAAGTCACCTTTATTTCATCGTTAGTAGGATCTGTCACCTTTACCTTTAAAGTCGGGTCACCATCTACTGGAGTATCACTGCCATCATTTGGTGATACAAGTTCAGGCTTGTTTGGATTCTCATTTACTACAGAAAAATTGATCGTTAATTCTGCTAGGTTCCCCACCTTATCCGAAGCGTTCACAGTAAGCTTATGATTTCCAGGGAGAAGCTTCGATGAAGATGTTTCTATAGGAGCTTCGATTTCTTTATCATCTAACATGATTTTCTTTACATCGACACCTGCAATTTCATCGGTAACATCCACATTGATGGTAAATATTCCTTTATATTCTTTTCCTTCAATTAAATTGCTAGCGATAACTGGTACCGTATTATCTACTAAAATGGTCTTACTCACTTCTTCATCAGTATCCTGCGTTTTCACCACATGTTCTCCATCTGAAACAGCAGTTGTATCCCATTTGTATGTCATGGAAGGGGCATACTCTTGACCAATCGTAAACTTGAAATCTTCAAATGGCCGGTAGACTCCATCATCACCCATATCATAAACTTTAGCTGGATCATTGTGGGTTGGATCAATTAATACAGTTCCATTCGGTAAAACAAGCCGGGCATTGCGAACATTATAATCATCACGGTTTTCTTCCGATTCTTCCAATTGAAATGGCGAGGCTTTGTTTCCTGCTCGAATTGTAATGGTATTTTCTCCAACTTGGAGACGATCCGCATCAATAGGGATTGTGATTGTATCCCAATCATTAATACCGTCATCAAAAATCTTTAGTATCTCGTCACCCATTGTGACCCCATTTTGGAAGAATGTATTTACACCATTGACTTCAAAAGCAAAGTAAGCTGTATGTTCTATTGATTTGTATGTGTTTTCTTTCAACTCTGTACCATCAATAAAAAGCTTCACCTGATCTGGGGAGTCTGTTTCTGATGTCCCTTTTAGGATTTTTTCTCCATTAACAATGTCTCCATCCTTTACATTTAACCGAAGACTAGAGTTGTCCAAATCACTTGTAACGATGATTTTATAAGTATTGCTAGTCACTACATTAGTGCCATCTGACACAACAAAGTAATACTCAACATATTCCTTCCCAATAATATCAGGAGAATAAATGGTATGATGGTACATCATATCATCAAAATTTTCTGCAAGAATCGCCTCATTGTAATTTGTTTCCGTATTTGTACGATAAAACAAGCGTACTGATTTTACTTCATTGTTATCAGCTGCATCGGCAGAGATTTGAATATTTTCTTTTTGATTAATTTCCGTTGCGGCTGTCATATTTTCAATAGTCGGAGCAATCGTATCCTCTTCAATATGAACAGGTTTTACCGGAACTTGGAATGCCTCAACTTTTCCTGGAGTAGCATTATTTAAACCTGGATTTACTTTAATCATTTTAGTAGACCCATCGACAGGATATTTGTAAAGAATCCCTTTATTCGCATTTGTATCGTCTACATTTGCTTCATCAAAGTAGTAGGAAACAGCGATTTCTTTTTTAGCATTTGTAGCTAATACAAGTCCGCGCATACTGCCATTCGCCATTCCAGCACTATTAATTCTTACAATATCTTTATCCTCTATTAAACTTGTGCCGTAGTTTGCATTGAAATCAGCCACGGTGCTTTGATTATTCTGACCATTGATAATCCAAAATACTAGTGTGCCTTTAGAAGGAATAACAACATCATCTGGGATAGACGGCCAAATGACGTCGGTAGCCGGGTCCTCACCGTATCGGTACTGAATCTTATAATCTTTAAAATTCATATCTTTATCACTATTGTTATAGATTTCAATAAACTCATATCCATCAGCAGACCCTACATTGGTTGAGTCTGGGACTACCTCTGTGACAAGAAATTGAGGAATTTTATTAAAATCAACATCTGGTTGGTTCACATTAATACTATATTCCTCTGTTTTTTCGCTATTTACACCATCCGTTGCCTCAATGTAGTAAGTAATATCACTTTCTACATATGAACTAGGAATATCTGCCGTATAGCTTCCTGCATCAGCAGCATTTGCACTCATTGCTAGGGAAGTGAAATTCTCTTCTCCAGCTTTCTTATAATAAAGTGTTGCAAATGGCACAGCGATATTATCTGTTATTGCCGCTACGATTGTTATGGCAGTAAAAGCATCAATTTCTGTTACCGGTGTGTGAGTAATGACCGGTGCTTCTTCGTCCTTTGGAGTTTCATTTAAATCAATTGGGTTTGTTGGAACTTGAAGCCGCTCAATGTTTCCAGGTGTTGGTGATGTTTTTACTTTATACTTTTCCATTTCCGTTCCTGTGGAAGGAAATCTGTATTCAATTACCGCACCATTATTATCATTTTCTTCACCTAGGTAACTTGCGGATACAATTTCTAACCCCGCATGATCCTTAATAATAAGAGCGCGGTTGCCGCCATTTGCGAAACCTGGAAAAACATCTTTAAATTCTACTATTTTGTCACCTGTTAAACCTAAGCCATAATTGTTATTAAAATCAGCCAATGTAAGGTTGCCATTATTAAACCAAAACACTTTTGTTTCTTGCGGTTCTAACGTTACAGGTTCAATTTGGAATACTTTATCAGGCTGAGTGCCGTCTGTATAACGGTAGACAAAGGAATAGTTTGTTAAGGTCATCGGTTGGTTTGTGTTATTGTACAGCTCAAAGTATTCGTAAAAATCGGTCCCTCCCCCTTTAGAGTTCGGGGATAGTTCCGTGATTAACAATGGAAGATCACTGAATGTTTCAGCTGGTACTTGAGGAGAAATGGTATACTCTTCTGTTTTTTTACTGTTTACACCATCAGTTGCTTCAATATAATAAATTAAATTTCTTGTTACGCTAATGCCCGGAATTTCAGCACTATACGTTGACGGTGTTTCAGCATTTGCACGCATTAAAACGGATGTAAAGCTTTCCGCACCTTCTTCCTTAAAATAAAGTGTCGCATAAGGGACCGCCTTGTCATCAGTAATTGTGGCTTCTATTTTTATAGGAGTAGAAGCCTGACTTTCTGTTATAGGACTATGTACAATTTCCGGAGCTGTCGTGTCTGCAGGTGTGGCTTCTAATACTACCGGTGCAGCTGGAACTTGAGCCGCTTCAATGATACCTGGTGTAGGTACTGCTAGAACAGCAAACTTGTCCATTTCAATCCCTGTTGAGGGATATTTGTATTGGACGACTAAACCAGCATTATCTGTCTCATTTGGCAGGTAGCCCGCAAATATTACTTCATTCCCTTGTTGATCGGTCAGCCCTACTGCCCGGTTACCTCCATTAGAAAACCCAGGGAACACATCCTTATACTCTACTACTTGGTCGCTGGTTAATTGACTTCCAAAATGATTGTTATAGTCCGCTAACGTAAGTCCGCTTTTATTAAACCAAAAGACTTTTGTTTCTTGCGGTTCTAAAGTTACAGGCGCAATTTGGAATTCTTTATCCGACAGAGTGCCATCCGTGTAACGGTAAATAAAGGAGTAATTTGTTAATGCCATAGGTTGATTCGTATTATTGTATAACTCAAAATACTCATAGTTATCTGCTCCAGATGTATCTGGGGAAATTTCAGTTATCAAAAGAGGCGGCAGACTATTATAATCTTCATCTACTATTTCAGCTTGATTCAGTTCCTCTCCTGGTGTAGTTGGTTGAGAAACCTGGTTTAAAGTTTGAGATTCATCTTCTACTGCTTCATTCGTCTTATCTGGTTCAACGATTTCATTATCGTTTGTGAGTTGCTCTTGGTCTGTTGTAGATTCAGGAATAATTACTTCACTTTCTGGTTGTGTTACTGGCACATCCGAGCCTGTTATTTCAGTAGTAATGTTCTGCTCATTTGCAACAGCTAACATTGTGCTGGTTGGAAAGGTCAAACTTATGTTTGAAAGAAGTATAGACATTATACAAACATTAGCTACCAGTTTTTTTGCCTTTTTCCCTCTCGTTTGTTTCATCATGTTTGCCCCCTACAATCGCCATTTTTTAAACTCATGACTATTTTAAAGGTGAATTGTTAGAAAGATTTAAACTCACTGTAAATTTTATGTAATATTATACTAATTTTGTGAATTTTTTAAAAATTATTATGATTATTTTACATTAAATTTATTCTCCATTAACAAACAACCACTAAACTTATGGTCAGATGAAGATTTACCCTTTCACCTACAGTCCAAAACAGCGAAAAGTTCAATCTAATAAACTGGAGGAACACTATTTATGCACCCAAATAAAAACTTGTTTTTCAAGTTTGTCCTTATTTTGTTAACTATTTCTATCTTCCATTCACAAAAAGCCCAGGCACATTCCGGATCTGCAGGCTACTCTGAGGTTAAAATAGAGGGAAATCAAGTAAACTATGAATTATTTTTACTAGGGGATCTTCTGGGCGGATTGCTAAACATCGATAAGAATCAAGATGGTCATATGAAAGAAAATGAAATTTCCCAATCAAAGTCGGAAGTTGAACAATTTGTGTTTAAAAACCTTTCCGTAATAAATAATGGAATCAAAGGAGAAGGAACAGTAAAAGATATCCAACTCACTAATCGAGGGAATTACACCATGTTCCATATCTCAATAGAATATTCATATAATCAGGCAATTGAAGAGTATGAGATTGATTACAATCTTTTCTTTAACAGCGTAGATAAGGAACATCAAAATTTTATGACGATTTCTTATAATGATAGGGTTATTGAACATGTTTTCACTCAGGATAACATCGTTTTTCAAGGACATACCCAATCAGAAATGGGACAAGCAATTTTAGATACAGGAGTAACAGAATCAGTAAACGAAAATTCAAAAGTAGAAGGAAGTCAATCTGAAGATGAAACCCTAGGGTTTAAGGAATATTTTGTGATGGTCATGAAACATATTTGGGTAGTTTTAATTCTTCTGGTGTTCCCACTAATTTGGTACCTTAGAAAATATAAATAGAACACACAAATGCAGAAGCAACAACTTTCAAATTTAAAAAAACTAAGGGACTCTTAACATTCGGAGACCCTTTAGCTATTTATAGAAATAAAGTTTTTACAATCTTGCTTTTTTCTAATACTTGTTCAAGCAGTAGATTACTTTTCAATTTGAATATTAATTGATTTAAAATTTTTATATTTTTATTGCTTCTCCCAAGGAATCGAAGTAAACTTACAGTAACTTAATTAAATTAATTAATTAAGTATAAACCGCAAATTAACCTATAAAATATATTTTTCATTTATTTAGGAGGCATTATGTATACTACACTCAATTTAACAAGCGAATTTCAAACCATTTTTGAAACGTCTGTAACTCCAAGAACTTTTTTTGCCCCTGGCAGGATCAATTTAATTGGTGAACATACGGATTATAACGGCGGCCATGTCTTCCCTGCCGCTATCTCCTACGGAACCTACGCACTTGCAAGAAAACGAGACGATCAAACCTTACGTTTCTACAGCATGAATTTTCCTGAAATCGGGATCATCGAATGCCATTTGTCAGATTTAGCTTATAATGATGCTGATAATTGGGCGAAATACCCAAAGGGAATGTTTCTCTATATAAAAGAAGCAGGGTTTGAAATTCAACAAGGTGCAGATATTTTGTACTATGGGAATATCCCAAATGGTGCTGGTCTCTCCTCTTCCGCATCGATTGAACTGGCAACAGGTGTTTTATTAAATGGACTTTTTGGTTTTAATCTAGAACGTATTCCTATGATTCAGATTGGACAAAAGGTTGAAAATGAGTACATCGGTGTAAACAGCGGGATTATGGACCAATTTGCGATTGGTATGGGAAAAAAGGATCATGCCCTTCTGCTAAACTGTCAAACTTTAGAATACAAGTATGCTCCAATCGTATTAGACAATCACGTGATTATCATTATGAATACAAATAAGCAACGTACCTTAGCCGGTTCTAAGTACAATGAACGACGTTCCCAATGTGAACAAGCGCTTAGCGATTTACAGCAGAAACTCTCAATCACTAGTTTAGGAGAATTATCTCCAACAGAATTTGAAGATAACAAGCATATAATCAGCGATGTAATCAATCAAAAACGCGCGAAGCATGCAGTATACGAAAATGCCAGGACCTTAGATGCATTAGAAAAACTTCAACAAGGTGACCTTAACGGGTTTGGCAAATTAATGAATGAATCTCATCTATCTTTAAGGGATGATTATGAAGTAACCGGTCTTGAGCTTGATACCCTTGTTCAGGCTGCTTGGGAACATGAGGGTGTTATCGGTGCACGTATGACGGGTGCCGGATTTGGCGGATGTGCAATTGCAGTTGTTGAAAAGGATCAAGTAGATAGTTTTAAGAAAAATATTAACGCCATCTATCGCGAAAAAGTTGGCTATGAGGCAACTTTCTACACAGCAGCGATTGGTGATGGAGCAAAAGAAATTTCAGAGGAGTGTTAACTATGAGTGTATTGGTTTTAGGGGGAGCAGGTTATATTGGTTCGCATGCAGTCTATCAATTAATTGACCAGGGAGAAAATGTCGTAATTATCGATAATCTCGAAACGGGTCACAGAGGTGCAGTCCACCCAAAGGTCGCTTTTTATGAAGGGGATATGCGTAATATCGATTTCCTTCGCTCTGTATTTCAAAAGGAAGCCATTGATGCCGTTATTCATTTTGGTGCCAATTCACTTGTCGGTGAATCCATGGAAAATCCTCTTAAATACTTTGATAACAATGTGTACGGAACACAGGTTTTACTCAAAGCCATGGTGGAATTTGATATCAAAAAGATCGTTTTCTCTTCGTCAGCGGCAACCTATGGTGAACCCGAATCTGTCCCGATAACAGAAACAATGATAACAAACCCAACCAGTACATACGGGGAAACAAAGCTTACAATGGAAAAATTAATCAAGTGGACCGAGCAGGCTCACGGAATTAAATATGTTTCTCTGCGTTATTTTAATGTGGCTGGAGCGAGAGAAACAGGAGAAATCGGCGAAGATCACCGTCCTGAAACACATCTAATCCCAATTATTCTACAAACCGCCCTAGGACAGCGTCCACATATTATGATTTTTGGTGAAGATTATGATACACCTGATGGAACCTGTATTCGTGATTATGTTCATGTTGAAGATCTTATTAATGCTCATCTGCTGGCACTAAGCTATTTAAACGAAGGCAATAACAGTGATGTTTTCAACCTTGGAAGCAATCAAGGTTTCTCCGTAAAAGAAATGATTGATACTGCAAGAGCGGTAACAGGCAAGGAAATTCCTGCTAAAATTGGCGAACGAAGAGCCGGTGATCCAAGTATATTAATTGCTTCGTCTGATAAGGCAAAACAAAAACTAGGCTGGAATCCAACTCGTACTTCCATTACGAAGATTATCGAGGACGCTTGGAATTGGCATTCCGCTCATCCAGAAGGATATGGAAAGGAGGAGTGAAGATGATTTACCAACTGATAACAGGTCTTATTCAAAAAGCGCTGGAAGTGGAATTAATTGAAGCTGCAGATCAGATTTATGTTCGGAATCAGGTAATGAGCTTGCTAGAGCTGGAAACTTTTCCTGATGAGGAAGTGGAACCCTACGAAGATTCAATCCCTAACCTCGTGGAAAAAATGATTCTCTATGCTGTCCGACACGAGGTTATCGAGGATGTATTTGATGATAAGGAAATCCTCGCAGCCAATATTATGAACTGCTTTGTTCCAAGACCTTCTGTTGTGAATGCTGTATTTAACCAAAAGTATCAGGACTCACCTGAAGCAGCAACGGATTATTTTTATAACTTAAGTAAAAACAATAATTACATTCAAATAAATCGGATTGCTAAAAATATCTCTTATAAGGTAGAAACAGCTTACGGTGTAATGGATATTACCATTAATCTATCCAAACCGGAAAAAGATCCAGAGCAAATTAAGCGTGAACGCGAAATGAAACAAACTGTCAATTATCCTAAATGCCTGTTATGTAAAGAAAACGAAGGCTACTCAGGACGAACTGGTCATCCTGCACGTGCCAATCATAGGATTATCCATGTCCCACTCTCAGGTCAAAACTGGTTTTTTCAGTACTCCCCATATGTTTACTATAACGAGCACTGCATTGTTTTTTCTGAAGAACATCGTAATATGAAGATTGATAGAAGTGCGTTTGAGAGATTACTGGAATTTGCAGATAAATTCCCTCACTACTTTATTGGCTCAAATGCTGATTTGCCTATTGTTGGCGGTTCTATTTTAAGTCATGACCACTATCAGGGTGGCTGCTATGAATTCGGCATGACTCGGGCTGAGGATTTATTTACCTTTGAGTTAAAGTCATACCCAGAAATCAAGGCGTCTGTTTTAAACTGGCCAATGTCTGTAATTCGATTACGTGGTACAAAGAAAGCCTCCCTTCTTGAGGCCGGAGATAAAATTTTACAAACCTGGAAGGGCTATTCTGATGAACTGGCAGATGTTTTCGCGTTTACTGGAGAAACACCGCATAACACGATCACACCAATTGCCAGAAAGCGGGATGGCTGTTTTGAACTGGACCTTGTTCTTCGGAATAATCGGACAACGGATGAACACCCGCTTGGAATTTTTCATCCTCATGCAGACGTACATCACATCAAAAAGGAAAACATCGGGCTAATTGAAGTTATGGGGCTTGCCGTTCTGCCGCCAAGACTATTGGATGAACTTGCAGAAATTAAGAAATTTTTATTAGGTGTATCCAGCCATGTTGAAGCGTATCATCAGGAATGGGCAGACCAAATACAGGCAGAATATGGGACACTTTCTGATTCCGAGCAGGCAGAGGTAATATTACGAGAAGAATTAGGAAAGAAATTTGTAAAGGTATTGCAGGATGCCGGGGTATTAAAGGAACGGGGAGCCTTTGAACGTTTTATTAACAAACTAAATAAATAGGTGGACAGTACAATGAATATAGAAAAAAAACAGATTCACGAAAAATGGACGGAATACACATTATCAAATGACCTCGGCATGAGTGTTAGTATACTAGACTTTGGAGGAATTATTACCAAAGTCATGGTTCCAGATCGAGATGGAAACATTGAAGATGTTGTCCTTGGTTATAGTAATTATCAAGATTATGAATCGAATCCTAATTATTTTGGTGCCCTAATTGGACGAGTTGCAGGCAGGATCCAAGGTGCCTCCTTTAAATTAAATGATAAGACATATACATTAGCGGCAAATAATGGGGATAACCATCTGCATGGCGGGCCTAGTGGGTTCCATCAAATTGTTTGGGAGGCAAGCACCTTTCAATCTGATGAAGAAGTTGGATTAACACTTACCCATAAAAGTGCTGATATGGACGGTGGATATCCTGGAAACGTTGAGATAAAGGTTACTTATACCTTAAATAACCACAATCAACTCATCCTTGATTATGCAGCAAAGAGTGATCAGACTACACCACTTACCCTGACAAACCATGCTTACTTTAATTTAAGCGGTAATTTAAAAACCACTGTTCAAGACCACCAAGTGACAATTGATAGCAGCAAGTTTGTTGAGCTGGACTCAAACCTTATTCCTACTGGAAAACTGCTAGATGTTGATGGAACAACCTTTGATTATCGTGGTGGCCGTGTTCTTGGTGAAGGATTTAACAATGACTTTGTCCAAAATAAAATCGCTGACAGCGGGTATGACCATTATTTTATTTTTGACAACACCCAGGAAAATCAGGCACTCCTTCTAGACCCGGACAGTGGCCGGGTAATGCTCGTAAAGACAAATGAACCTGGAATGGTGATGTATTCGTCAAATGGTTTGGAGGAAGGGCTGCAATTAGCAAAAGGCTCTTCTCGCAAATACCTTGGTGTCTGCTTTGAAACTCAAAGCTCACCAGCCTCCTTACATCACAAAGGATTTCCATCGGTGATTCTAAAGGCAGGAGAAGATTATCGTAAACAAACGGTATTTGCCTTTCAAGTGGAGGATTAAAAAATAGGCTATCCCCAAAAGGGATCAGCCTATTTCTTTTATAGGATTGAATAACTCTACCAACAGCAGGGACACTGCACCTAACAAGGTGGCATCTTCACCAAGGTGCGTAACAATTACCTCGGTCTTTCTCGCCTCCGTAGTCAAGACTCTTTGCTGAATGGTTTCAAGAATGGCTGGCATAATAAATTCCTCACTCTTCATTACCCCGCCACCTAAAACAATTTTTTGCGGGTTTAGTAAGTGAATTAAGTTTGTCAATCCGATTCCGATTACCTTACCGGTTTCATGAAGTACATCCATGTATAATGGATTTCCCTTTTGTGCGTATTCAAATACTTCTTTTCCTGTTAGGGCGACTTTGCTTTGATTTATCTGTTTTCCTGCCCTTTCAGCAATAGCCGCTCCACTTACGAAGGTTTGCAAACAACCGCGATTTCCACAATCACAAATTGTACCGTTCATATCAATCGTCATATGACCGAATTCTCCGGCAATCCCTTGTGCACCATGATATAATTTTCCGTTCATCACAACACCGGCACCAACACCACGGCCAATATTTACGGCAACCATACTCTCTGCTTCTCCATGCCCGCCAAACCATGATTCGCCCAGCGCCATCGCCCGGGCATCATTTTCAACCTTTATTGTTATGTTAAACTCTTCCTCCAGCACGTCTTTAATTGGAATATTTCTTAAGTTTAAAATAGGTGCAACCAGGGAGGTTCCGGTTTCAATGTCAACGACTCCGTGCATCGCAATGCCGATGCCAATAATTTGGTCATGACTGATTTCAGTTGATTTTAATATGGTATATATATTCTCTTTTAAAATCGAAAGAAACCGTTCATTCGTTATTGGTTTGTTAATAGGGCTAACGGTCCGCTGCAAAATTTCACCCGATAAATCCGATAGAACACCTTTGATCGTTTCAGGCCCGGCATCAATACCAATTACATAAAATGAGCTATGATTGATATGCAACATCGTTGGCTTTCGCCCGCCGCTTGAATGCCCTAGTGTACTTTCTCTTACTAGCCTCTGTTCGATCAGTTCCTTTACAATCGTGCTGACGGTCGGGGGAGTAAGGCTCGTTTCTTTGGCAATTTGTGCCCTGGATATTGGTTCTGAGGTACGAATTTTATTTAAAATGATTGATCTATTAACGGATTTCATTAATTGAAAGGTGCCACGCTGCTGCATAAAAAAATCCTCCATATAAACAGTCTCATATTGTATAGCATAACATAATTAGTTAATTTAATTAATATAGTTGGTTCTAATAAAAAGGACTTGGTACACGAAGAATAGACTGCCTAACTTTAATGTTTGGCAGCCTATTTATAGAGTAGCGTTTAAGTTACTTAAATCATCAAGATCTCCCGAATATCCTCCTCCGTTAAAGAAGAATTCCTTTTCTCGCTCGGATCAATAATTTCTTCTATTAATTCTCTTTTTCTCTCTTGCAGTTCATTCATTTTTTCCTCAATTGTACCGCGCGTAACCAATTTAATGACCTGCACAATATTGGTTTGACCCATTCGGTGCGCTCTATCCGCTGCTTGTTCTTCAACTGCCGGGTTCCACCATAAGTCATAAAGGATAACTGTGTCTGCACCTGTTAGATTGAGTCCTGTTCCGCCTGCTTTCAAGGATATAAGGAAAAGGTTACGTTCTCCCGCATTAAATCGATTTGTCAGTCCTAACCGTTCTTCTGATGGGGTTTGTCCATCAAGATAGAAAAATGGTATACCTTGAACAGCCATTTCCCTTCCGATCAGCTCCAGCATTTTCGTAAACTGCGAAAAAATCAAAACCCTTCTGCCAGCTTGCTTTGATTCCTCTAAAATCTGCAGCAGCTGTTCGAATTTTGCAGAACTGCCCTTATAGCCATCAACAAACAAAGACGGGTGACAGCAGATTTGTCGCAACCTTGTTAAACCAGCAAGGATTCTAATTTTATTTTTTCGAAGCGTGTCTTTATCCAGATGTTTTAGTGTGTCATGCCGTAGTTTTGCTAAATAGGCAGCATAGAGCTTCTTCTGATCCGGCAGTAACTCCACTAAATCAATCGATTCAATTTTTTCCGGGAGTTCTTTAAGCACATCTTCCTTCAACCTTCGAAGTAAAAATGGACGGATCCTCCTAGCAATCTTCTTTCTTGATAAATGACTGTATTCCTTTAGCCCTTGAAATAGTTCCGGAAATATAACATGAAAAATGGACCACAGCTCTTCCAACGAATTCTCCACTGGTGTTCCAGTAAGAGCAAAGCGGTGATCAGCCTGGATTCTCTTCACCGTTCTTGCCGTTTGTGTAATAGGGTTTTTAAATGCCTGCGCTTCGTCAAAAAATACGGTGTGATAGGATTGTTTCTCGAACCACTCAATATCCTTTCGCAGCAAAGGATAGGAGGTGATGACAACATCTGACTCAACCTCTTTTTTCTGTTTAGCCTTCCGCTCCAATTTATCGCCATCGACAATGACAGCTCGTAAACCTGGAGCAAATTTCTTCATTTCACTAAGCCAGTTATAGGTCAATGAGGATGGACAGACAATCAGAATCGGAAGCTTTCTTTTCCGAATGATTGGCAGTTCCGAGAGAACAAAGGTAATACTTTGCAGTGTTTTTCCGAGTCCCATATCATCCGCAAGAATTCCTCCAAATCCATAACTAGCAAGTGTTTTCATCCATTTGTAACCTTCAACTTGGTAGTCTCTCAAAATCGGCGCTACCAATTCAGGGACCTCAAACTCCATGCTGCTCGGATTTCGGATTGTTTCTAAAAACTGACGAAACGACTCCTCTAAGGTAAACGTTTCATTGTCTTCAACAGCGTCAATCAGCTTCATCCCACGAACAATTGGCATGTTCAAACCCGCTTCCAGATCCTCAGCCTGAACAGGAACTGCCTGTAGAAAACGATTGATTTCTTCAAATTCTCTAGTTTCCAATGAGAGCAGGGTACCGTTCCGCAGTCGATAATATTTGCGTTTTACCTCGAGCGCTGCCAAAACTTCTTTTATCTGTTTCTCAGGGATCCCATCCATTTCAAATTTAAATTCGAGCCAATTGGTCCGTTCTTTTTTTACCTTTACCCTAATCTTTGGAATTGTATTTTCTCTAAAAATCCTGTTTCTTACAGCCGTGGTTGCATAAATTTGGACGAGCTTTTGCAGTTTTGGAACTGTATGATACAAAAATTCATACTCCAACTCCTCGTTATGTAAAAAATAACCACTGTCCGTATTGGCAAATGAGCCTTCCTCCATCAGTTCCAGGATTTGATTTTCTTTTTCCAAATCCCTTATTAGAATGGGACCTTTCTGGTGTTCCCGAGGATTATCCAATGGGTTTATCACAATATTTTCGTAATGAAACTCCAAACCAGCTAACAAGCGATTTTTCACACGATCCAAGTAAAGCTTGGCCATTAAAGGTGTTCTCTTATAACGGTCAGTTAGATTTTGAGGCAGTTCCACCTCGCCAAGTTTTTTTAAACCTGGGACCACTTTCTCTAGAAAATAATCAATTTGGTCCTGTGGTATCTCGATTTGATTTGTTTTTGAATCCTCTAACATATGTTTAAGGTCTGCCAATCGTTTGCAGTCCGTTTCTTCCAATCTAATGAACTTGCCCTTATATAGAACAAAGTGATAGGCCTCTAATACAATCAGCTGGTTTAACCCTTTAATCCTCAGATGAAACCCTTTGTTCTCCGAAGTCGCAAAGACAAAACTTAGTGGCAGCATTTTTTCATTAAGGACTAGACCTTCAAACGATTCCCCTTTATATTCAACTCTTACTGATGGTGCTTTTACCAACAATGGCAGCAACTGCTCCCACGAGGTTGGCGGTATTAGCAGCTGGTCAGAAGTGAATGTATTTTCTAGGGTGTCTGATATGGCACTAAAATAAGCTTTTTCATCTTGCAGTACTAGGCTGAGGAGCTGAATCACATCGTCTGTTTCTTTTAGGAAGCAATGCTCGTTTGGGTTGAAGGTGAATGAGTCAACAAGAATGCTAGAATTTCCTTCTTTAATCCCAACAAGGAAATCTCGGATATTATTTACTTTTACATGGTCAATCTCCATTTGAATTCCAAGTAGTTCGATGCCTTTTCGAATTTCCACTGGTTTACACAAAAACTCTACTCCCAGTACTTGTCTATTCTCAAAATGAAGCTGATGACCACTTGAACGTTTAGGCTGATCGGTAAAAATCGTTAGCAGTCCTTTTGTCAATTCTTGTTTGGTGGTTGAATCAATTTGCCTCCCATTCGCCACGATTGGGGTTGTTCCTTGCTGTTGATGTTCATAAAGCGCCAATAATACAGCAGCGATATGCTGACATTCCGTTTTAACAGAGTCAAGTTTTGGACAGCTGCATGCCGTCCGAAGGGTACCTCTTTCATCTGTGCTGATTGTGACATAAAAATCTTCCGTTCCCTTAACCGTTGCCTCACAACGAATGAGGCTATAATAATCAAAAGAAACCTTTCCCGCTCTATAAAAAGAATCCCCTCGTTTAAAGGAGACCGTTCCGCACATTTCTTTTATCTGTTTATGAGTGAAAGTAGTATTCAAATGCTGCGCTCCTCTCCAAGGGGTATATTATTCAATGAAAGGTGACTGTCCACCCCAGACGCACAATTGTACACGAGCGGTGCCTGTCACCATAATTATCATTATTTTTCTCTACTATTTTCCTTACTCCACATATTGTACATTAAGTTCGGATGGGGCGTTGATTTTTAGGTCTTTGGGAACTTTTAGGTAAAGGATACTGTTTCCTTCGTAAAAGTTGTTTGAATTGCTGAAGCCGCCTTTTCCTGTAAATTGGTTAATTGGGAATGCTTGTTGAAATTGGGTGAATTCTAGTGTTAATCTTTCTGGATTCTCTATCCTCACCGTATTTTTCTCAATCTTCAATTGGAGTGGTTTTTCTAAATCAGAGATGTCCATGCCATTAACACTGGACCCCAATTTATAGTAGACCGCTTCAATTTCGCCATCATTCACTGTTTTTCTTTCTACAATAATCGACATATTGATAAATTCTTCATTTGGAGTTGTTATAGCAAGTTGTTGATCTTGATTATCCAGATTCCATGTCTTTTTGATATATTTACTATCCACCTTATCAATATTCCCTTTTAACACTGTTTCGTATAACTTCATATTCTCATTATCTAGTTGTTTTACATCTATTGTCTTGTAGGTTTTTCCGTTAGTAGGGAGCCAAGGACTCAAGCCAGCACAAATGACCAGGATGGCTAAATAGCCGCCAAAAATCCAGCGAATTTGCTTACCAAAGAAGGTATTCTTTCGACCGCTTCTCTTCGACAGTCTTACTATAGCAATTATAATGATTACGATGATTAATAGAGGTAAAATAGCCATCTACCTCACCTCCAATCGATTGGACAGCAGTGCTGAACTAGAAAAAAGCAAGGTGACTAAAATAACATTTTTAATAAAAAATAAAGCGAATGACGACTCCATAAAAATAAATTTAAATACAGCTTGTAATAATTCCCCATTCATACTTCCCGCTCCAAGGACAATCATTCCAATTAACACACCCGGTACCAAGACAACAAATACCTTATTCAGCTGGACAAGGGTTCCAATAAAATAACCGATTGCAGTACCAAGTAAAACATAGAGAATGGTGGCACCAAAACCAATGATCATTTCTGTTGCAGCAATGGGACTCGATAGATATTCGGTTCGACCCAATACATACATCAATACTTTCATTACGTAAGTGGACATGATGGCCGTTATTCCACCAACGATACTAGCAGTCAACAAAAACAATATATTGGAAAAATTACTGCTCAATCTATTCGTTACAAATACAAAATCGTCATTTCTGTATGCTTGGGTAGTGATATGAATAGCAGAAATAATCGCCCAAACAATCGTGAAAGCAATCACAATATCTGCAGAATAATAATGAACATTCACTCCAAGCGTATTACTGCCTCCGCCTGACATTCCAACACCGTTAAAGGAGAAGAGTATTCCTAACATCTGAATAAAGACCAGGGACATAAACACCTGAATATACGCCTGAAGCTTATAGGCATATTGCTTTTTTACAATATTAAACGTACTAGGCTTAGATAAAGACATCGTCAATCCCCCCTTTCGTTTTACTTGTTAAATACACACATACATCACTTGAAGAAACCGGCGAAAAGGTAAGTCCTGCCTCTCGTGCTTTCTGCTTTTCATACTCAGAAAAATCATTCCTAACCACTGCATACATACGATCTAGACCGATGGTTTTTAAATGGATGACCTCTCTATCCTGTATCCATTCTTTCACATTCGCAGTCAATCCTTGTGCGCCAATCGCCCAACCTTTTAAATCTGCCATTGGCATATGAAGAAATTCTTTCCCGTCTTTTAAGAGTAAGATGTCTTCTAATAAATCCTCAATCTCATTTAAGTGATGGCTGGAGAGTAAAATGGTTCGGGGATAAGCAAGGTAATCTTTTAGCAAAGCCCGATAAAAATCCTTTCTTACTGCTGCATCCATCCCGGTTGTTGGCTCATCAAACATGGTTAACCTACAGCGTGCTGATAAACCTACTATCATATTAAACGTACTTTTCATTCCCTTCGAAAGGTCGTTGTACAGTTGGGCTGGATGAAAGGAAAAGTAGTCAAAAAGACGCATGGCGAGCTCGTGGTCCCAATTTTCGTAAAAGGTTGCTGCCACATTTAATAATTCCTTTAACGTTAATGCTGTTGGAAAATTCATTTGATCATTTATATAAATAACATTTGCGGAAACAAAGAGATTATTAAATGGCTTTTCGGAAAAAACCTCCACTTCTCCTGATGTTTCTCTCATAAATCCGGCAATTATCTTTAGGAGCGTCGTTTTCCCGGCACCATTTCGTCCTATTAAACCGGTAATCTTATTTTCTTCAATGGTAAATGAAAGATTATTAAGTGCTTTTGTTCCCCCATAAACCTTGGTCAATCCTCTGCAATCAATGACGTTCATTCCCCTGCCTCCCCTGTTTTCACATCACGAATCATTTGGATCAATTCCTCTTTACTTACATCTAACCGTTCCGCTTCCATTACAATTTCAACCACTAATCGCTTAAGGGTTTGATTCTTTCGTTTATTTGTGATGATTTCTTTCGCATTACTTGCCACAAACATTCCAAGACCGCGCTTTTTATATAAAATGTTCTCCTCGACCAGCAGCGTTAATCCCTTTGCTGCCGTAGCGGGATTAATCGTAAACATTTCTGCAAGCTGATACTGGGAGTAAATTTTTTGGTCGCTTTCAAAATTTCTGTTCAGAATTTCTCTCTCTAGCCACTCCGAAATCTGCAAATAGATCGGCTTCGTTCCGTCCATATTTAGAATCAACCCGATTCCTCCTTCCTGATATAGTGCATTACTGTTGTAATGTACTATATCACTCTGATTGACAAATAACAATAGTTTTTGGTTAATTTTCCAATTTCAGTAACAAAAAAGCCTGATTCCTATGCCAATACACAGGGACCAGGCCAATTCGAGGCTTCTTTTTATATAATTGCTCTTATTATTTGCGGGTCTCGAACACAATTAGGCTCTATAGTGACCCGTGCTTCTGATTTTGAAGAGTCTCGGTCACTATGGACCTCTTATAGTTCAAGGCGCAAAATAACTATTTCCACGTTAAAATCGGCTTTAAGTTTTTAACAACAATCATTATGGTGTCAGTTTATAAAATCAACCTAATTTCATTTCCTGATGGATCACGAGTTACCAAATAATCTTTTTCTTTCCTTACCATAAAGCCTGACTGCTGCAGTTGATTAACCGCTGTTACTCTAACTGCCTCATCAGGGAAGACGATTGTATACCAATGTAAACCAACACTATTTTCTGGCGGAGTTGGAGCCCCCACTCCCTGCCATGTATTAATCGCAATATGGTGGTGGTAACCTCCTGTTGACAAAAAGACCGCCTGTGGATAGTGGCTTACCACATTAAATCCGAGCCCTTTTGTATAAAATTCTTCTGCCTTCTGTAAATCCCCAACATGCAGATGAATATGACCCATGATTGTCCCAGCAGGCAACCCCGTCCATTCGGCATTACTTTCAGCTAATATCCCATTCCCATCGAGTTCCACCGTAGCCATATCTACCAGCCCATTTTTCCAAGTCCACTCCTTTGAAGGGCGGTCTCGGTATACTTCGATCCCGTTACCATCAGGATCAGTAATATAAAGCGCTTCGCTTACATAATGATCGGCTGCACCAAGCGGGTACCCAGTACTAAGAAAATGGCGTAAGAATACAGATAAATCCGCACGGCTTGGCAGCAAAATTGCAAAGTGATAAAGCCCCGACATCTTTCCTTCTTTTGCTATTACATTTTCAGGCTGTTCAAGAGTAAGTAATGCATTTTTCCCATCTGTTGTTAGGACTACTTTCCGATCTGTTTTTTCTAGTACTTGAAAACCAATTAGATTTTGATAAAAAGTTAGCGCTGTGTCTAAATTTTTCACTTTAAGACTGACTTCGCCCACATAGATATTTGGTTTTTGATGAAAACCTTCCATTTCCTAAATCCCTCCATTTACTTATTAATATTCGACAATCTGAAAAAGTAATTCACTAGATGATCAATAACTATTTGTAGAATTTCGCTACCGATCTTGTTTTTTCCAATCGCAGGGTGAAGCACAAACTATATATTTCGATATTGAAATGGGCTTTATGACTATTTTTATTAAATTTACAGATAATTAAAGTAATTTAGAATTTCTTAACAAATCTTTACACTCCCTTAATTAACATTGGGTTTAGGCCTGCCTATAATCATAGTTGATAGTACTAAATCACCAAAAAGGGAGAATGATTAAATGGATCGCCGTTTATTTTTAACATATGTTGGAAGTAGTACAGCTGCACTAGTTGCCGCTTCATCTGGAATTGGGGCTTTAACCGGAAACGCAATGACTGGAGACCATTTACAGAATGGGCAACCTTCTGGAAAGGGTAAATCACTTACTTCACCGTTCAAACCAATAAGTCGTACATGGGAAAACGATGTGGTACTCCCTAATGGGTACAACTACTCAATTATTGCTTCTTATGGTGATAAGATTAACTCAAAGGGTGAAAAATTTGGGGATGCTGCCGATCTTACAGTCTATTTTCCAATGGATAGTTTACAAGGTGGAAACAATTCCGAAGAAGGCTTGATCTGGGTAAATCACGAGTTCCCTGAACCCGAAAACTATATGAAATTATTAGGAATCAATGAATCTACTTTTACAGGGAACCTTGCAGACTACCCTGAGCTTCTTAAATTGGAAAAAGAAGCTGTCGGTGGATCTGTCATCCACGTTAAGAAAGAAAAAGGTGGATGGAAGCTTGTAGTAGATGATACATATAATCGCCGAGTCGATGGTAATACTCCGATTGAATTAACTGGTCCTGCGCGCGGAACCAAGTATGTGGGTGACGCAACGAGTGTAGTTGGTTCATTAGGAAACTGCAGCGGCGGACGTACTTTATGGAATACCGTTCTATCTTGTGAAGAAAACACAGAATATGGCGATGACTATGGCTGGCCTAATTTTAATGATAATCATTACGGCTGGGTTGTGGAAGTGGATCCGTTTGATCCAAACAGACCTGTACGCAAGCATACTGCCCTCGGTCGCTTTGCCCATGAAAATACAGCAATGGGCTTAACCAATGACGGCAGAGTTGTGGTATATATGGGTGATGATAAAGGTGACGCGTGTTTCTACAAATTCATTAGCAGCAAGAAATTTAATCCTGCCAATCGTGAAGCCAATTTCGATATTTTAGAAAGCGGAACTCTATATGTGGCCAGTATGAAAGAGCAAAAATGGATTGCTCTCGATCATGCAACAAATTCTAAGCTTCAGGGGCAGTTTGCTGACCAAGCTGATGTCTTAACCAATGCACGTGCAGCAGGAAAAGCCGTTGGTGGTACGCTATTAGATCGCCCGGAAGACGTGGAAATTCACCCTCATGATGGCTCTGTTTTCTTAGCATTAACGAACAATACAGGGCACGGAAATTTCCATGGCCAAATCGTTCGATTTGTTCCTGCAAATGCCGATCATGCTAGTGAAGCCTTCACGTTTGAAGTATTTGTTGCGGGCGGACAGCAAAGCGGAATTACTTGCCCAGATAACCTTCACTTTGACAGCAAAGGGAACCTATGGGTTGTTGAAGATTATGGTGCAACAGAAACGAATCAATATGCTGCTTATAAAAACTGTGGTGTATTCATGATTCCAACTGATGGAAAACAATACGGGGAACCTTTCCAATTTGCCTCAGGTCCAAAAGGCAGTGAACTAACAGGTCCATGGTTAACGCCAGACGAAAAAACTTTATTCCTAGATGTGCAGCATCCTAGCACTTGGAATCCATACCCTGGTCAAACATTTGGGCGCTCTTGTTTAGTAGCTGTACAAGGCGGAAGCTTTAAATAATCAAGTGGAAGGAGCCATTCTCACCATGTTCGTTTGTTCAAACCACGTAAAGGATGCCCTGAAGCTTATGTACGTTCCTCATATTAAGCTAATTACAGAGGAAGAGGGCTTTCGTTGTCATCTTTGTAAGAACAAAGCTAAATATAAGCTTTTTCAATATTATCACCAGCGGAACATGACAAGAAAAGCTATTTAAAGGAGGTTACAGTCCATGCTTCAGAACATAGGCATACCTGGATTAATTCTCGTTTTAGTGATTGCCTTAATCATTTTCGGACCATCCAAATTACCGGAATTAGGCCGCGCTGTTGGTTCGACCTTAAAGGAATTTAAGAAGTCGACGCGCGACTTAGTTTCAGATGATGAATCTGATAAAGTGCAGACTAAAAAAGAGATATAAACTATTTTTTATGAAGATGTAGGCGCAAATCAGGTGCTTGCATCTTCTTTTTTAAGGAGGATTATGATGGCTAAGCCACAGGATATGGATTTAATTGGTCATTTTGAAGAATTACGTAAACGCCTCATTATCACAATCGGAACCTTTTTGGTTTTGTTTATTATCGCCTTTATTTATGTACAAGATATTTATCAATGGATTGTTAGCGACATAGAAGTGCAGCTGGCCATTTTAGGTCCGAGTGATATTTTATGGGTGTATTTACTGCTCGCCTGTGTCGTTGCCATTTCAGGTACGATTCCCATGGCTGCCTATCAATTTTGGCTGTTTGTTCGCCCGGCATTGAAAGAAATGGAGAGAAAGGTAACACTAGCTTATATTCCAGCGTTATTTCTTCTTTTTATTATTGGTATCAGCTTTGGATATTTTGTTATATTTCCAATCGTCTATCAGTTCCTTCTCTCTTTATCGGAAGATATGTTTATGACCTTTTTCACCACAGAAAAATACTTTCGGTTTTTACTGCATATGACCCTGCCATTTGGATTCCTATTCGAACTTCCAGTGGTGATCATGTTCCTTACAAGTCTTGGAGTCTTGAATCCTTACAGATTGCAAAAAATTCGTAAATACTCCTATTTTGTTCTTATCGTAACAGCTGTCCTAATCACTCCGCCGGATTTATTATCAGATATTTTGGTAATCATTCCGCTCATCTTTTTATATGAGTGCAGTGTTTTACTATCAAAGGTGGTTTACCGGCGGAAACAAAAAGTACAGCTGGCAGCTAATTAATGGTGCCTGTCACCGCCCGTGGACACTGTCCACCTCAGGCGGACAGTGATTAAACAAAAAAATGGATACTGCCGCTGGCGGTATCCATTTTTTTGTTTAATTGTTATTCATTTGTTTATTCGTTTAAGTATGCCCAAGCATATTGCGCATAGAGTTCAGCACCCGTCGCTAGGGCGTCTTCGTCGATGTTGAATTTGCCGTGGTGATGGGCCCATTCTGTGTCTTTTTCTGGGTTGCCGCTGCCGACGAGGGCAAAGCTGCCTGGTGCTTGGACGAGGTATTCGCTGAAGTCTTCGCCGCCCATGGTTGGTTTTTCGTTATATATTGCATCACTACCAAATGATTCGACAGCTACTTTTTGTACTAGTTTTGCACTGTATTCTTCGTTAATGACCGCTTGAGTTCCACGAGTGTATTCCACTTTGGCAGTTGCACCGTATATTGCCGCCACCTGGTCAGCGTAATGCTGGAGTTGTGTTTCAATATGATCCCTTGTTTCTGGGTGGAAACAGCGGACGGTTCCTTCTATCACCGCATTTTCAGCTATGATATTGAATCTCGTACCAACAACCATTTTTCCAATTGTCAGGACAGCAGGCTGTTGGGCATCGATGGTTCGTGATACGACGGTTTGTACATTCATGACAAAGGACGAGGCCACGACTGCCGCATCAATACAAGCATGAGGCATAGCCCCATGACCGCCCCTGCCTTTAAAGGTGACTCTAAATAAATCTGCTGATGCAAAAGAAGGTCCTGGCGAACAAGCTACTTTGTTTGCCGGCATCTGCGACCAAATGTGAATTCCAAAAACGTTATCCACACCTTCCATTGCACCTTGTTTCACCAATGCCTTCGCACCTTCTGCTACTTCTTCAGCCGGCTGGAACAATAACCGTACATTACCCGGCAATTCTTCTTTTATTTCATTTAAGGCTTTGGCTGCAATCATGAGCATTGCAGTGTGTGCGTCATGTCCACAGGCGTGCATTTTACCTTCTTCTTTGGACGCATAGGGTAAATCCTTGTTCAGTTCCTCAACCTGTAAGGCATCCATGTCACCCCTTAAGGCAACAGTTTTTCCCAGCTTTCCGCCTTGAATTTCGGCGATAACACCGGTTGGTTCTGTTTTACGATAAGAGATTCCTAGTTTATCTAGATACTCGCAGACAAACTGAGTGGTTTTGAATTCCTCCCATGATACTTCCGGTTCACTATGAAGCTGTCTGCGTAGTTGTGTTAGTTCTTCACTATAGATTTGAATCGCTTCTTTTATTTTTGCATGAATCATTATTTATTCCGCCTCCGTTAACTTTTTGGCTGCTTCAAATAGAATTTGGACTGCATTTGCTACATCACGAGAATCAGACCATTCTTCCGGACAATGACTTAATCCATCTTTACTTGGAATAAAAAGCATTCCTACATTCGTAAAATCGGAAAAGACCATCGCATCATGACCTGCACCGCTGTTAATCGAACAGTTAGGAATATCCAGCTCATTAGTCGTTTTCTTTAGCAAAGAGACAATGTCCTTGTTCATCTCTTTTGGCTGGATATATAAAAGCTGCTCAACGGATATTTCTATTCCATTCCTACTATAAGATACTGCTAATTCTTTCACCTTTTCGATAACATTCTGGACATGTTCTTCCTTCCCTGAGCGAATATCTACAGTAAACACCGTTTTATCAGGGATTACATTCGCTCCATTTGGGAACACATTCAACCTGCCTGTTGTGACAACCGTATCCTCTCCCTCCGAGCCCGCAAGCTCTGGGAATTGTGCAATCATCTTAGCCGCAGTGACTAACGCATCTGCCCTTCGATCCATCGGAGTCGTACCGGCATGCCCAGCCTGCCCCTTGACGGTAACTTCTAATTGAGTCAAACCAACAATCGCTTCCACCACACCAATGGGAATACCTTTTTCTTCAAGAATCGGTCCTTGTTCAATATGCAATTCCAGGTAGGCCTTCATGGTCTTTGGATCTCTTTTTTTCGGAAGCGAAGGATCGAGTCCCATTTTCTTCATTGCATCGACAGCATAAATTCCATCTTTATCTTTTAAACCATTAAAACCTTCCTCATCTAATAATCCGACGATTCCGCGTGATCCCATCAGACCGCCGCCAAATCTAGAACCTTCTTCCTCGACTAAGGCAATCACTTCTAAAGGATATTTTGGTGTTAAACGGTTTTCAGCAAAAAGTGCTGCTACCTCTAGTCCTGCCACAACTCCCGCTGGCCCATCATACGATCCGCCATTTGGAACCGAGTCAAAGTGCGACCCAATAAGGACACTTGGCGCATCCTTCAGCGTTCCTTGCAGCTTTCCAAAAATATTGCCAAAGCCATCTTCCCTGACTTGTAAGCCGTATTCCTTCATTTTTTCTTTTAAATACTGACGTGCCTGCAAATCCTCATGGCTGTATGTAAGCCGGGTAGTACCTTTACCCGGTGTGGCGGTAAAGGTACTTAATGTATCAATATGACTTTCAACCCTTGCCTGTATAGTTGCTAGATTACGATCTATTTTCACATGCATTCAAGTACACAACCTTTCTTACAAGAACCCTACAAAGATACCTGCTAAAATGACCGAAACCATCGTAACGGTGATAAATCCGCCGACAAGCATAGGAGGCAGCATATTGCTGGTTAGCATTTCTCTTTCTTTTTCATCCTCTGTTAAGGATTTTATGACCTCGTTTGTGATAATATAGTCAGCTGGAAATCCATATAAAGCTGTTAGTGAAACAGCAAACGCCATTTCTTTGCTCACTTTTAACAGTTTTCCGGCGATAAAGGAGAAGATATACATTCCGATTACACCCAATACAATAACACCTACAAGTGGATAAATGATTTCAAGCATCATGCTTGGTGTAGCCTGTTTTAAACCATCAAAGATAAACAGCATAAGCGCCATGATGGCAAATCCGAAACCATTTGCTTTTTGTAATACCTGCTTTTCTAGGAATCCTGCACTAGTGGCAATTACCCCGTACAATAAGCATAGAACAAACGGGCTGATAGAAACGATTGGTGCTAATAGTGTTGAAGTTAGATAGGCAAGGTATGCTACTAAGGCTAGCCTTAAAAACTTAAAAAAGTCTGTATTATATTTCTCCGGCATATTTTTAAACAGCTTTAGCTCTGGCTTTGCAACTGCTGTTGCAGCAGCGACCTCCGCTGCTGCCCCTTCTTGTGCTGTCATAGCAAGTTGCCCGCTGCGATACTGCTGAAGAAGTCTCTTCCCTTCCTTTTTCAGAACGATGGAAGTAATCGGATATCCCGCAAATCCCTGCATGACATAAATGACGATGGCAAATACCGATAATGTGGCTAGACCGGCTTCTTTAGCACCCTCTGACATGATCAGCGCCGATACTACACCACCCACTAGCGGCGGAATCGCAACAACGATGGTTTCAAAACCGAAAAGCAATGTTCCAACACCAAATAGAAGTGCGATTATTCCTAAAATACCTGAAAGCGCAATGATGATCGTCTTCCACTGATTCTTCAATTCCTGAAGGGAAAGCAAAGTTCCCATATTTGTAATTAATAAGTACATCATCATCGTGGCTACCACTGGCGGTACTCCTGCCAATGCTACGATGTCTTGCGGAAAGAATGTCCAATAACCTAGAAGGAACAGAACAGCGCAAACGAAAATGGATGGCACCCAGGCCTTTGTTCGAACGGCAACTAAATCTCCAATAAATAGAATAAGTAAAAGAATGACTAAAGCTAACATTTGTGACATGAGCGGTTCTCCCTCTCTTGGATGAATTTGGTATTATTTCGTAAATCGAAACATTTGTATTACTAGAATAATAATATAATTATACTTTTCAGTCAATTTAAATTATTTATAATTTTCTTGTAATCGATTTCATTACCTTTCCATAAGCATTATGTAAAATTTTCTATATTTGAAAAAGTAAATTATTATTCTAAGAATAGAATTAGTCAGTCCTCATGTTTTAACTTTTAGATAAAAAAAGTACACCCCCATTTACTGCTTGAGGGTGTACTTTTACAATATTACTGGACGACAGGTACAAATATTTTCTCGTACTGATAATCTCCATTTACTTCATTTATTTTAATTACAGATGCATTCTCTACCGGTTTGAAATTTTTCAATTCCTCTGTTGGCCAATTCATCAAAAAGGTTAGCAGCATATGAATAAAGGCTCCGTGAGAGACAACGACTACATTTTCATATCGTTGCTGCCTTCTTGCTCGTTCGACTACTGTATGCATGAACATCGTCGCCCGCAAATACACATCGGCTAAGGATTCCCCATTTTGAAAACGAAAGTAAAATTGACCCGCTGCTTTGAATTCCTTCTTTTTCTCCGGGGTACGATCCGTAAAGTCATAAAGATTTCCAAGCTCCCATTCTCTAACTAGTGGACTTTCAAAAAACGGCACCTCCTCCGGCAACTGGGAGTGAATGGCCTTTGCCGTTTGAATCGTGCGTAAATAAGGAGAACTATACAAAACAGTCCTTGGAGTAACAATCGTTTTGAAAAATTCAGCCGTTACCTGTGCTTGTTTATGTCCTAACTCTGTTAAACTATGCTGCGAATCATGCGTATGTGCCATCACTGTTTTATCAACATTATGCTCTGCTTCACCATGACGAATGAGATAAATATTCACCTTTTTCCTCCCTTATTTCAATTATCAGATATCTCTATTCTACTTCAGCACACTAGCTAATTACGCATTAACCGTTCGACAACATCTTCCAAGTAGATAAAAAGGCACCTTCCATTTGGAAGGTACCTCCTTTAAAAATTATCTAAGAATAAACGGATGACATCCGCTCCTCCTATAAGTGTTCCTAATGAACCACCAATATTCGTCAAGATGATTACTAGTAGAACCCTGGTAAACTTATTACGCCAAAAGCCCTTAATTGAAAAAACATCCTCAGAGAGTGTTTGAAAATCTGCTACACTTGGTCGTTTAATATAAGCTTGTACAATTCCAGATACCCATCCTGCTGCCAATAATGGATGCAGGGTAGTAATTGGCGCCGCCACAAAGGCAGACAAAATAGCAAGAGGATGCGCTAAAGCAGCTGTTGCACCTATTGCTGCTGAGATCCCAGTCCAAAGAATCCAGCTAATCGCTTGATCCATACCGGCAGAAGGATTGAGAAAAAAGGTAAATGCAATTATTGCGACTATAAGGGCTGGAATTGCCCAACCAATGATTTGAGGTGCTTTTGACTTTGGTTTTGTTTTTGTTAGCGCTTGTAAATCTTGGTTCTTATGAATTTCTTTTGTTATCCCTGGTACATGTGCTGCACCAAGAACAGCGACGATTTTTTTACCTGGTGCTTCCTTAATCTTTTGAGCTAAGTATTGGTCGCGCTCATCAATTAAAGGTTTTTTCAATCTAGGAAACGCTTCCGAAATTTCAGCAAGCGATGCATTCAATGTATCCTGAGTTTTCATTTTCTCAAGTTCTTCTTCAGAAATAGACTCTTTATTGAAGATGCTATAGAAAATAGACGTTAGCAGCTGCCCTTTACCCCAAAAGCTAACATTGCTCCAAATTCTTGAAAAAGTAATTTGGATATTGCGGTCCGCTAAAACGAGCTCCGCCCCGATTTCTTTTGCTGATTCAATTCCTTGAATCATTTCCTGTCCCGGTTTCGTATCAAATTGCTTAGCTAAACGATTTTGGAAAGAAGAGATAGCGAGATTCATGATGAGTAATGTTGCTTTCTTTTCTTTAATAACCTTAAAGATATCAGTCTCTCTCCATTTATTCCCTTCCATAATGGCTTTGTATCGTTGTTCATCCAATTCGATACAAACAGAATCAGGGCGTTCTCGATCAATGACTTCCTTTACCTGCTCTACACTTTGTTTGGAAACATGGGCAGTACCAATTAAGATAATTTCTTTACCATCTAAATCAATTCGGGTTATATTTTCTTCCGTCATAATCTACTTCCTTCATAAAAATATACTTATTCAAATGTCTATATCTTTATAATGAAGGACAACCGACAGAATTTCAACAGAAAGAATATTGGTGCAAAGGTTCAAAAATAAATTATAATTAATAGATAATAATATAATCGGTTCTATCCCCATACTTAAAAGCAGGGGCTTTCCCGATTTAGTATTGGGTAAAGCAAAATGTATATCAATTCACACCGCTTTTTGCGGTGCTTTTGTTTTCAAAAAAATAGCCCAATCCATATGAATTATGCTATTAATCCGTATCTATTTCGTAGCTTTTTGAACTAAAGCTACCCGTTACTTTAATAGCAATAGGTAAGATTTTGATGTAATCTCCATCTTTTCCCCTGCTCCACACCCAACGTGCGATTTTCACCGCATTAGGCGTTCCATCTT
>NZ_JAVDVZ010000023.1:0-42773 GCF_031457145.1 Neobacillus niacini | reverse complement strand
ATGTGTTGAGCGTTTACTACTAAAAACTCGATTCCTTCGGATTCTAATAAGTTAACAATTGGTTTCCAATAAACGCTAGTGCTTTCCATGGCAACATGAGTACAGTTATTCTCTTTGATCCAATCCATTAACTTTAGTAGAAAAACAGTCTTAGTAGAAAACGTTTGAATCTCCTTTCCTTCTGTTGTCATAATACAAGCAGTGATATTGTCTTTATGGACATCCAAACCACATGCTCTTTCAATGATTACATCCATTGAAATCTTCCTTTCAAGGCTTGTAAATTGGAGGCTGGTGCAACAATCAGAATTAGGATTAATCTACCATGAGTGCTTCCCGTAAGGGAGCGACAGTTTGTGGTGCACCGTGGTCGTTGGAGTCAGACTAACGGATGGGCTCTAAGGCACCATAGTGTATCGACCTTCCTCTCCCAGCCTTAGAATCATTATGGATGGATTCAATACATTTTCATTCTTTGTGGTGAAGAGCTTTTTTTGGGATTCATGGATGGCTAACGGGTGCGAAAGTAGAGCAACCTTTATTGTGCTAACGAGCAGAATAGCGTAAATGGGTGCGAACTACACATTATATTTAAAGCGGCTTTGACGAAGGTTTAAATAAATCAAGCAAACCATAAAAGAAACAGCTTCACTATTATAAATATAAAGAATAAAAAATCCCCGAATTGTGGTATCTTAATAAGAATAGAAGGATATTTGTACTAAATTTCTGAATTGATATTGTATTTGTAAGCCTCCAGTTTTTTATTCCACAAAAGTATGTTTTCCCTAAGAATCAGCCTTTGATAAGATTCTTGGGAACACATAATCAAGGGATTTAGATTATGCTGATTTCACTTGAACTATAGGTATTTTCACTATATTTGGAAATTTCAGAATGAGTATTATGAACTTATATTCTTTACCGTTCGTTCTCAATATGTTATATTGACTATGGGAGGAGGAAAATAGTATGGCAAGAAGTAAAGAATTTGAAGAGAACGTAGTATTAGACAAGGCGATGAAGCTCTTTTGGGCACAAGGTTATGAGAAGACATCCTTGACCGATCTGGTCGAGCATATGGGAATCCATCGTAGAAGTTTGTATGACACATTTGGCGACAAACATACGTTGTTTTTGAAAGCTATGGACCGATTTCGCGATAAAGTCAGTGCTGAGCTAACAGGAGAAGTTAAGCGCTCCAAGACTGCAGCGGAGGCTCTTCAGTTTATTTTTAGGTTCATGATACATGGTGAAGAGAACTCGCCTTCAGGCTGTTTAATGGTGAATTCGGCGGTGGAATTGGCAATGCGCGATGATGATGTGGATTCAAAGTCCACTGACTCGTTCACACTATCAGAGCAGCTACTCAAGGATATTATTGTTTGGGGGCAGGAAGAGGGAGAATTTACCTCAGATTATGATGCCGGCGAACTGGCGGAACATCTGCATACTGTATGTGTTGGGTTAAGGGTAATGACAAGAACCTCCATTCCCAAAGAAAAACTACACCGTATAGCCAATTTATCCATAAAACTTTTAGATAAGTAATTATTTCATTCTTAGAATTATAGGTCCTATATGAGTAAGTCTGAGCTGTAGTAAAGCTTACTCCTAAGAAGATATCATGCTTATGCCTTTTTTAGAATGATCGTTCTCGTATATGAGTCTTGCCTTGCTTAAGCTCCCTCCATGAAGGGATTATTCTTTTGTTTTTTAGAATGGTCATTCTCGTATATGAGTCTTGCCTTACTTAAGCTCTCTCCATGTAGGGATCATTCTTATGTGTTTTCTAGAATGACCATTCCCATATAGCGAGACTTGCCCTTTTTCAAAACTTCTCCTTAAGGAAATCATTACTTGCGTAGTATTGAAGAGGAAAACATTTTGTTTACCAAAATTAAATAATAAAAGGAGCACATTAAAATGAAAATTTCTGAACAAGTCGCATTTGTAACCGGCGCAAATCGAGGTTTTGGACGCCATTTAGCACTTGAACTTCTATCCAGAGGGGCTAAGGTTTATGCAGGTGCAAGAAATCCGGAGTCCATTGACATTCCAGGTGTAATTCCTGTAAAGCTTGATATTACCAACCTTCAAGAGGTAGATGCAGCTGCTATGGTCGCTAAGGATGTTACGCTTTTGATCAACAATGCGGGATCGTCTACAGGTGCTTCTTTGATTGACGGTGATCTCGATAAAATACATTTGGAGTTTAATACGCATTTCTTTGGCACACTTTCCATGGTTCGTACTTTCGCACCGATTCTAACAAATAATGGGGGAGGAACGATTCTGAATATTCTTTCCGCATTATCTTGGGCTAGTTCGGGAACTGTTGGCGCTTATACTGCTGCAAAGGCGGCAGAGTGGGCATTGACAAACGACCTACGTTTAAATCTCTATCCTCAAAATGTGAGAGTAGCTGGATTACATGTAGGCTTCATGGAGACAGACATGACATCGAGCTTAGAAGTTCCCAAATCCAAACCTGAGGATATAGCAAAAATTACTATTGATGGATTAGAATCCGACAGCTTTGAAATTGTTGCTGATGATGTGAGCCGAAAGATCCAAAGAAATTTTGCCGGTGGTGTATCTGCGATATACCCACATCTCTCCTAATACAAATTACTAATTCAGTGATTTGTCCAAGATTTCAAACAAAAGGTAAAAGGACACACGTATACAACGGGTAACATAATTTGAAGAGGAGTGTACAAAAATGGATAAATTGTGGAGCAAAACGAAAATTGGAAATTTGGAATTACCTCATCGTTTAGCGATGGCACCAATGACACGTAGTAGAGCGCAAGAAGATGGTACACCGGGAGAACTAAGTTCCCTTTATTATGCTCAAAGAGCATCTTTGGGATTAATTATTAGTGAAGGTACACAACCTTCTGATGATGGACAAGGTTACTTATGGTCACCTGGCATCTATACTGAAAAGCATATTGAAGGGTGGAAAAAGGTTACGGATGCTGTGCATGGAGCAGGTGGATTTATGTATATCCAATTAATGCATGTCGGTCGTATGTCGCACCCTGACAATACACCACATCATCGTCAAGCAGTTGCACCATCTGCGATCGCACCTGGAGTAGAAATGTTTACTGCTAAAGGAATGCAGGAAATACCCGTTCCCCGTGAGTTAAGTGAAGAAGATATTCAAACGACAATTGCAGACTACCGAAAAGCAGCATCTGCGGCTATTGAAGCAGGAGCTGATGGCGTTGAAATTCATGGAGCAAATGGTTATCTAATTCATCAATTTATCGGAGAAAATTCTAATAAACGAACGGATAAATACGGTGGATCAATAGAGAATCGTGCTCGCTTTGCTATCGAAATAACGAAAGCAATCGTTGAAGAAATTGGAGCAGAAAGAACAGGCTTTCGTATCTCACCAGGGGTACCTCTTGGTGGAATTGAAGAAGGTGAACAAGGTCCTGAAGTTTATCTCCATCTTGTAAAAGAATTAGCTCAATTCAATTTGGCTTACCTTCATGTTATGCATGTAGGAAACGAAACACTGCTCCAAGAAATTCGTTCAATTTGGTCAAATCCATTATTAGTCAATCGAGCTGGTCGATCTCTAGAAGATATTAGTATAGATATTGATAATGGCGTTGCTGATATGGTACCAGTCGGTGTATGGTCATTAGCTAATCCGGATTTAGTAGAACGTCTCAAAAAAAGGTTTTCTTTGAATGAAGCAGACCGTACAACATTCTTTGGTGGTAACGGAAGCGTGGGTTATACGGATTATCCTACGATGAAAGATTTAAAATCCCAAGAGGGGTAAGTATAGCTTATAGGGTGAAAAATGGCGTACAACTGAAAAATTGTACGCCATTCTTTCATCAGAATTAGACATTTTGGGAAACAGCTGTCTTGGTATTAATATAATAAAAGTTTGTGCCGTTTTTTGGCTCAACCTGAAAATCAGGCTTGACGTATGAATTACGTGTATTTTCAGGCGTTTGGTGCATTCTTGGGCTATCAAGCACTGGTTTTTGTTTTGAGTCACCTACATTCAACGCTAGAGATTGCATTTTATGAAAAGCCACCAAAACATTGTAAAGGAAAAGGATGAAAAAATGAGAGCTGCTCAAATGCAGAAATATTCAAAAAAAGTTCAAGTGGAATTGAATGATGTTAAAATTCCAGAAATTAATAGCCAGGAGGTACTCGTTAAAGTAAAAGCAGCAGGTGTTAATCCATTAGATATCCTTATTTTAAATGGAAGTATTCGAATGATTTCTGATTATGATTTACCATTAACTTTAGGGAATGAACTATCTGGCGTTATTGAGGCTGTTGGAAAAGATGTTGAGAACTTCCACGTTGGCGACCACATTTATACGAGGTTGCCAGTTAATCAAATTGGAGCATTTGCTGAATATGCGGTCGTCAATGAAGATGCTATATCCATAATGCCTAAAAATTTATCCTTTATTGAAGCAGCCGCTGTTCCTCTCACTGCTTTGACTGCTTATCAAGCATTAAATGACGTACTCAATGCTCAGCCTAACAAAAAGTTATTTATCCCTGGAGGTACCGGTGGCTTTGGGGCTATGGCAATCCCCATCGCCAAATCAATGGGGTTATATGTTATAACAAGCGGCAGTGAAAGAGGTAGATCACGTACACTGTCGATTGGCGCTGATAGATTCATAAATTACCATGAGGAAAACTATGCCAACATTTTATTTGATTTAGATTATGTTATTGACACCTTGGGAGCAAAAGAGATAAAAGCAGAACTTGGTATTTTAAAGCCTCAAGGGAAATTAGTATCATTAAAAGCCGTACCTAATTATCGCTTTGCGGTTGAAAATAATTTTCCAGTGTGGAAAAAACTATTGTTTGGTTTAGTGGGTGCTCGTGTAGATTCTTTAGCACGTAAACATAAAAATGAATATCACTTTTTATTCGTGCAAGCCAATGGTAGTCAATTACAAAAAATCACTAACCTTGTTGAAAAAGAAAATATCACGCCCTCTATTGATTCAATTTATAATTTTAATGACATTAACAAAGCATTAATAAAAGTTTCTACTGGACACTCACAAGGCAAAGTTATTGTAACCTTTTAATCTAAAATTCAAGTACGTGGAAGAACTCTTGTTAAACTATAAGGTGCTTTCCTTTTATAGATCTAGCTACCAATAGGGTAGCTTTTTATTTATGTCGCAAACGGGAAAGTTCAATTATGAAATGACTCACAACTGAAAAAATTATTTTATTGACCTTCTTTGGAAATAAAACAGCACCCCTGGAAGAGTGCTGGAAACCTATTATGGACGCCCTATTTCTTTTCAAGCGATGAAGAATTTAACTTTCCTCCTTTAACCTAGCTCTACGAAGATAGAAGCCGTATATGAAACCAGTCATAATGTTAATAATCGAGAAGCAAATAAAAATATTTCGATAAACCATTTCCAAAGATAAACCTTCTTGAATGGTTATGAGTAATCCAGAAATAGTCACTCCGAGACCTGCACCGAAAAATTGCATTAATTGGATGATTCCTATCCCCGAACCAATCTTATTGATTGGCAAAATCCTTGTTATCTCGTTCGAAATACTCGAAGAAATTGCCGTAAAGCCAACGCTAGCAAACATATAAATGAAAATGATAAAATAGGGATTTGCAGAAGAGAACCATGCAAATAAGATTGAGGCAGTTAATAACAATAACTGCCCAAAAATAATTAAGGGTGCATTCCCAAAACGGTCAATGAATCTTCCTATATATATGCCAGCAACCACAGCGATAACGGCACCTGGAAAAATAATCATTCCTAGCTCTGCTGGTTCTTTTCCGAATACAGTTGTGAGAATAATGGGCATTAAAAACAGATTTGAAAAGTTAATGAAAAAAGCGGAACCATTAATAAGAAGGAGCTTTGTATATTGCTTATTTTTAAGGAGGATTGGCGGAATAAACGGTTCTTCCGTCTTATTAAGATATTTCCACCATACCGCAAAAAGAACAACTGTTCCTAATAGTATCCCATACGAAAATGTAGATAGAAACAGTAACAGACCTGTTACACTAAGCCCGGTAAGAATAGCACCGAATAAATCGAACTGTCCTTTTTTAATCACCTCATTAGGCAATAACTTTAGGAAGAAAGGAATAGACAGGACAGAAAAAATAGTGACAACGAAAAGATAATTCCATCCTAAGTATTGAGTAATCACTCCCCCTAATACAGGACCTAGCCCAAATGCCAAAGAGGCAGCTGAAGAAATAATCGCCATCACTTTTCCACGTCTTGATAGAGGGATATACCGCCCAGCCATGATCATACTTAATCCCATAACGGCTCCTGCTCCAGCTGCTTGAAGAATTCTAACTGCTAATAAGAGAAAAAAATTTGTTGAAAAGAAACCGATGACGGATGATATGCCTAATAGGCAAATTCCATGGAGTAGAAGTCTCGAGAGGGGAACAAAATCAGATAGGCGACCAAAAGTTAATGTTGAAATGGCAAACATGATGGAATAACCTGATACCAGCCATGAGCCCAAGGATGGGTTTAAGGATAAGTCTTTCAGTATAAAGGGTAATGCCACATTAAACATGGTTGTATTCATTACCACAAACAAAATGGTAACACTCCATACTAAAATAAGTTTATTCTCTTGTAAGTGCACCGTGCTTTCCATTTTGGAAGGAGCCGTTAGAATAGAAGGCATTTGTTCCCACCTTACCTTTTTAATATTGATAAAATGAACTTTACATCGTACTACAAGCTAAATGATAGCTAAAACTTTATGGACCTTACTTTGAATGGACTTTCTTTTTAGAAGAGATTAGTTATATTATTCTATTTTCGATCTTTTTCCGGTAGAATTACCCTTCAAAATCATACATGTACTTGTAGAGTGTGCCACGAGACTTTGTTTTTCATCATATACATGACACTCCAGCAATCCGACTGTTGAACCTTTTTTTATCAATTTTCCCTCAGCTCGAAGTCTAGATTTAAAAATAGGTTTTAGGAAATTTAATTTAATTTCGATCGTCGTAAAAAGTTCGCCCTCAGCTAATGTAGATACA
This sequence comes from Neobacillus niacini, assembly GCF_031457145.1. Classification (GTDB taxonomy): domain Bacteria; phylum Bacillota; class Bacilli; order Bacillales; family Cytobacillaceae; genus Neobacillus; species Neobacillus niacini_J. Next base: position 35,698 of record NZ_JAVDVZ010000023.1, on the reverse strand, counting down.
AATGCTAAGCCCATCGCAGCATCGGCTATGTCACATAAAATTCCCCCGTGCAGCGTACCCATTGGATTATGTAACCTTTCAGTTGCATCTATTTCAACTACAACTCTGCCTACTTCCACTTCCGTTACGTTAAAACCTAATACCTCCGCAACAGGAGCTCCAGGTAATTCACCGGCTGCCATTTTCTTTAAAACCTCTAAATGATTCATTCTTTTCACCCTCCATATAAAAATAAAAAAGATTAGACAAGTCATACCAATTTTTAGAACGTTCATTCTAAAAATGGTATTCTAATGCCGCTATAGTCGAATCAATGATGTTTTGAAGTTTCTCTTTATCTTTCGTTGTTTTGGCTAATACTCTTAGCCCAATAAGTGAATTATGAATAAATTGAGATGATTTTTCTATATCAAGTTGATCGGATATTTCCCCACTTATTTGCCCCTGCAATAGTAGTTCGAATATAAATGATTCTGTCTTACTAAAGCTTTTACTAATCCTGTCAGCAACTTCTTGGTCATGTAAGGTTAATTCTACAGCTGTATTAACAATTAAACATCCTGGGGGTTTTTCTTCATCCGAAAAAACCACCATTTCAAATAATTTTTTTATCGCTAACTTGACTGAATTAATAGGTTTAATTTGTTCTTCCATTCTTTTTCCGAGTGTTTCTTCGAAGAGTTGTAAAGCTCGTAGAAACAACGTCTGTTTATCACCAAATGTGTCATAAATACTTCGACGGTGTATGTTCATATTGTCTACTAAATCTTGCATAGACGTTTTTTCATATCCATTTCGCCAAAAAAGCACCATTGCTTTTCGTAAAACCTTGGCTTCATCAAATTCTTTGTGTCTAGCCATTTTTTCACCCCTTTAAAAAAATTTTATCATTTTTAGAATGATTAGTAAAGAATATTCAAAGTATTCAAACGGTACGGGGTAATGAGCAACGGTAACATCGATATTTTCTTGTTCATTTCAATTTCAAAGAAATTGTGAAGGAATGTACTTAAAGTAACGGGTGCTTTAGTTTAAGACTAGAGGGGCTGCTCTAATGAAGATAATTGGAGAAGATAATGTGAAGATAGATATGGTATTTGATTATGAAATAGGTAATGATTTAACTTCAAATATACAAGAATTGTTAAGCGAATGTTTTCAAGAAGACTTTCCAAAAAACAGAATTTATTTCAAACAATTACCTCATTTTAGATTTGTAGTTTTTAATGACAAAAATCAACTTGTAGGACAGGTAGGAATAGATTACAGAGTGATGAATCTTAACGGAAATCCTATAAGAGTGCTTGGTCTAATTGATTTATGTGTCACCCAAAACACTCGCTCACAGGGGATAGGTTCGATGTTACTTTTAGAAATTGAACAGTTTTGTTGCAATAGAAATATTGATTTTTTATTGTTATTTGCTGACAACAAAACGTTGTATTTAAAAAATGGGTACAAGTCAGTTACGAACAAATGTAAATGGTTAAAAATTGACCATATAAGTCAAATTACAAGGGATATAGGTTATGAAGTAATTGATGGATTAATGATTAAAGAAGTTGGTAAGTCTGGTTGGAGCGAAGGAGATCTAGATTTTTTAGGCTATCTTTATTAAGCTAACGGGTCCGATAGCTGAATTGGGAGTTGTCGATACGGCAGCTCTTATTGCTTATTGTGCTAACGTTGCAGGTTAGTTGAAGAAACATGTTTTAGCTTTGTTCAACAATCGGACCATATTGCAACACTTTTAAAGGGAACTGGATATTAAAGTGTTGAAGCAAATAATTGTATAAAGAAATTCAATAAACTTCCTTAAATAACCATTTGTTTTATTTTCTGATTAATATATAATAATGTCTACTTAATCCAATTTGATTTAAATTCTATGAAGAGAAAGAGTACGTTATTGTTTCTGTTCCAAAGAGAGCTGGTGCTTTGCTGAAAACCAGTGTTCAGATAATAACCGAAAATCATCTCCGAGAAGTAAAGCCGAATGTTTAGTAAGCTTTATCGGTTTCCTCCGTTACAAGGGACAACGTATGATTGTACGTTTGTAAAGGGTAGTAAAGTGTTATTCAAACATTTTATTAAACAAGAGTGGTACCGCGAGTTTCAATCTCGTCTCTTACTGAGACGGGATTTTTTGTTTTTTAGGATGTTTTTACAATAAAAATTTAAGAATAGCAGGTGAAGGCGTAATGAAGACGCTACTATTTGTAACAGATTTATATTATGAAGCAAAAGGAAGAAACTATTATGAAGAGGATTTATTTCTTACTTCTAAACTTAGAGAAGCCTTTAATTTGGTCATCTGTCATCCTGAAAATATCGAAGCATTTGAAGATCATGCTGATTTAATTGTTTTCCGAAATGCAGGTCCAGTCGCAAATTTTAAAGACAAATATGAAGCATTCCGCAACCGAATTGTTTCTAAACATTTAAACACATATAATTCGTTTGATGGGAAGGCTGATATGAACGGAAAAGAATATTTAATTGAACTAACAAATGCTCATTTTCCTGTTATTCCAACGATTGATACCCTTGATTCCCTAAATAAACTCCCTAGTGTAGACAGGTATATCGTAAAGCCGAAAGATGGAGCAGACTCTATCGGGATGGAATTTGTTACAAAAGATGAATTGAGTGAAAAAGTTAATTCAGAATCGAAAAATACATTGGTACAACCATTTATCAATTTTGAATATGAAGTCTCATTTTATTTTATCGATAAAGAACTTCAATACGCCCTTTATGCACCAGATAAAGATAAAAGATGGGAATTGAAAGAGTATGTAGCTACGGAAGAAGATTTAGCTTTTGCTAAACGTTTCATCGACTGGAATAATCTTGACTGGGGGATTCAACGAGTTGATGCCTGTCGAAGCGAACAAGGGGAGCTTTTATTAGTCGAATTAGAAGATTTAAATCCCTATCTTTCCTTATTAGAATTATCTGAAGAGACACGTCAGAACTTTGTAGAAGCAATGAAAAAATCATTACAAAAAGCTCTTCAGGTTTAAATATTTACTGTTTTTATAGAACTATACCAGCCAATATAAGTATCTTAGTTATTCCATTATAGGGCGCGATTGTTGAATAAGTGTCTTTTTCTTATTCAACTAACGGGTGCTTATGTTGAATAAGGAGATTACTGGGGGCGATCCTCTAGACAATAAAAAAACAGTCTCCGAAGGACTCTGATTCATTTTCATAAGCCACGACTTCCTATGTTTTTCCTCTTAATGGGAAGGAACCTCGCTGCGTAACTGAGTTTTCCTTTGAGATATAAAAAATTTTAAGAAATACGTCCTTCATAATTATCATACTCGTTGCCATTTTTTTGCTGTAATTACTATGCCATATAAATAGGCGTCCATTCAAATATTGCAGGTCTGATTTAACGGACATAAAATCTTTATCACTGCGACATATTATATTTATCAAAGATATTTTAATGAATTGAGGTTTTTAAAAATGGATGAAATGCGAACTACCAATCAAGTAGAAGAAGTAAATAAACACCTTAAAGAAATTCCCAAGGAAGCCGAAGAAAGAAGAATTGAAAATCAGCCTCAAACTGGTAAAAACGAGAAAGCCATCGAGCCGTTTTAATTTGAAAACGGCAAACCAAAGAATCTTGTTGACCACAAATTTCATTAACCATAAAACAGGGCATAGAAATTTCCTATGCCCTGTTTTTATTTATTGGATCTGTTAAAGAATGTTGTTTTTTCTTCTTCATCTAACTTTAGTTACCTTTCAAAGGGGTGCTACGGCAACCTTTTTTTTATTGTACTAAAGGTGCAGTTTAGTTGAAGAAATACATAGATATTCTAAATATTTTTATGGTGCAGTAGTAGTGAACAAAGATTATCAACTTTTTGTAATCATAAATGGGAAAATAATTAATTATTTAACTATTCAGTAAATATTATATAATATAATTGAGCGAACGTTCAATCATAATTGTTTAATCATTGAACTTAAGGAGGAATAACATCATATGGAAAAAAATAGTATTATTTTCTTTGAAAGAAAATTTCCAAGTGCAAACATGGTTCTTATAAAGGATCAGTTTCCAATCCTTATTGATACTGGTTTTGGTAGTGATGCGGAAGAAACAGTGCAATTAATTAAAGAAGCAGGCGTTTCACCAGAGGAATTACATCTAATTGTGAACACTCACTATCATAGTGACCATGTAGGGGGAAATTTCCATCTTCAAAAAAATTATGGAGTAAAGATTGCTGCTCATAAATGGGATGCTGATTTAATTAATACTTGTGACCTTGAAGCTGGTAGTGCCGAATGGTTAGATCAGCCTGTGGAACCTTACCAAGTCGATTTGAAGCTCTCTGATAATGATGAAATTCATACAGGAAGCAGAACTTTTCAAGTTCTGCACACACCAGGACACACGTTAGGGCATATTTCTCTATATGAACCTGAAGAAGAGATATTCTTTTGTGGGGATCTCTTTCACAGAAATGATGTTGGCTGGTTTAACATCTTTCGAGAGGGTGTTTCATCAATCCAACGATCATTAGAAAGTATAGATCGGGTGTCCACGCTCCGAATCAGGCAGGCATATTCAGGACATGGACCCGAAATAGAGGATCCACTTAGTTCCATTGATACAGCAAGGAAACGACTTGAAAAGTGGCTTAAAAGTCCAGAAAAAGTTTCATGGCATGCCTGCAAAAGGATTTTTGCATTTACACTAATCATGAAAAACGGATTATCAAAAGAAGAAATTGATAAATACTTATTAAATTGTGCTTGGTTCCAAGATTTTTCACGCTACGCTTTCCAGATTCAGCCAGAAGAATTTATTCAAGTCCTGGTCGATGAAATGATTCGTTCCAGAGCAGCAAGCTGGCACAATAATCATTTAATCGCCACTGCTCCGTACTTAGCACCACAAAAGGAATGGATGGATAAGAACATCAAGCCTAAAGATTGGCACGTCAAGGTATTCTTACATAATGAAAAAAAGTAGGGAATGAATAAAAATTGTTGAATCTTGCTGTTAAGTTTTATTTCCAAACTTTTCTGTTAAAATATTAAAAGCATAAAACAAGAGACCAAATTAGAGAGATTGTGAAATGTTGTACTTAAAGTAACGGGGGCTTGAGTTTAAGATGGAGCTGTGATAGTCGGCAGCTCCTTTTTCTTGTTGAACTAACGCAGCAGGTTGAAGAAGAGCCTACCTAATTTTGCAATAATATACTATATGAATTGAGATTGTCAGGTGTATCATTTATGAGAATACCTTGAATGGAGTGTTCCTCATGAATATTACATCTTTTTTACTATACTGTTTTATTGTAACTTTTACACCAGGACCCACTAATATCGTCATATTATCCACAGTACATAATACTGGGACAAAAAAGGCAATGGAGTATACGTATGGGGCAACTATTGCGTTTGGCTTTTTACTTGTTATTTCTGCTGTGTTGAATACGATACTGGTAACAATAATATCAAAAATCTTAATTGTTATGCAGATAATCGGAAGCTGTTATATGCTCTATCTCGCTTATCAAGTTTACAAAACGGATACATCAAAACCAACTGTAAACCAAACTGGTACGTTTATGTCAGGTTTCCTTATGCAGTTCTTAAATCCAAAAGTGGTACTATTTACAATGACTGTAATTCCTACCTATATTATGCCCTACCATGTCTCAATGCCTGCGGTTACAATAAGTGTTATAGCTATAACAGTTATTGGATTTTTAGCATTTATTACATGGGTACTTTTCGGTGCATTGTTCAAGGAGTTTTTACAGAAGCATCAAAAGTTTGTTAATGTGCTAATGGCATTATTTTTAGCGTATTCTGCTATAATGATTTGGATGTAGATAAAGGGGTGGATTAAATGGAAAAATTTATCTATAAAAAATCGGCAGGTATTACTGCGTTGTCAGCAAGTATCACTGATTTTACGTATAAAAAGCATTCTCACAAGGAGTATGCAATAGGTGTAACATTGCGTGGTATTCAAGAGTATAACTTGGATGGCAGTTTACAATTATCCTATCAAAATGGTGTGATGCTTTTTAATCCCGAACAGGCACATGACGGAATGGCACATGATAAAGCAGGGCTTGATTATGTTATGTTATATATTGAGCCACAACTTCTATTAGAGGTTATGGAGAAAAAGGATATAGTACATTTTTCCTCCCCTATTGTATATGATTATAGACTTGAACAAAGAATATTAAGTCTTTCAAATGCAATTTTAGGCGGAAAAGATGAAGCGTTGTGCAGTGAATTACTGTTATCCCTCGCAGACAGCCTTATGCAAACCAATCTTTCTACCTACTCTAAGAAAGATGACGCTCTAATTAGAAAAGCAAAGGAAAGGCTTCATACAAACTTAGAAAATGTAATGAAACTGGACGACATATGCAAAGAGCTTCATTTATCAAAATTTCAGTTTATCAGATTGTTCAAGGCTCATACTGGAATTTCCCCATACCAATACTTTCTTAATTGCAAGATAGAACGTGCAAAGAAGTTGATAGAGAAAAATGGAGATATTTATTCAGCAGTAGCAGAATGTGGTTTTGTTGATTTAACCCATTTAAATAAACACTTTAAAAGCGTATATGGTACAACAGCCTATGAATATATGTCACATTTCAATTGAGGCTGAGTTTTTCCTACTATCTTTAAATGTATTTCAAATATAGGGGGGAACAAAATTGTCTTTAAAAGAAGGTGCTATTATTGCATCTGAACGGACCTTAACACCAGAAGATGTGGCATTGTTTAGCAAGATTTCAGGTGATGAAGGCTCTCACCATGTTACTCCAGATGAACAGGGAAGACTTGTCGTACAGGGATTACTAACCGCTACATTGCCGACAAAAATAGGCGGCGATTACAATGTACTCGCTCGTACAATGAATTTTGAGTTTTTAAGACCAGTATTTACTGGTGATACTATAATTTGTGAAGTAAGAATTGAGCAATTCGAAAAGGAGGAAAATAGGACACGTATATCTGCCTCCTTTGTATGCGGAAATCAACATGGAAAGGAAGTGCTGAGAGGGGATTTTTCAGGAGTAATCCTATGAAATCTTTTTGCACTTTCCTACACTAACTATACAACGAACGATAGAGAACTTGGAAAAACTCCAAGTTCTTTCTTTTTATTTATATTTTTGTCTAGTAATGTAAAGTCATAGAGCAATTCCATTATGTACCGAATAATTGTGAACAATTTCACTTAAACTAACGGGTGCGATTGCTCAATAGAGCAGCCGCTTTTTCACTAACGGTGCAGATTAGTTAAATTATAAAACCACCTAATAATGTAAGAAGTATTTGATATTTCAGTTTAGTTGAAAGAAACAAAAGCTAAATGTGATAAAATTATGAATATCATTATGCATAAGGTGAAAGGGTGAATAATTTTTTGGAGTTAGTTTTTAACAAAATTCTCAAAGAGGAATTAACAATTAAGGAAATACAAGAAGCATTCGAGACGGGAGTTTTAACCTCAAAAGAACTGGTAATGTATTATCTATACAGGATAGCTAGGTATGACCAAAGTGGTTCCAAATTGAATTCTATACTGGAGATAAATCCTGACGCAATATTTATTGCAGAGGGTTTAGACCATGAAAGAAAAACTAAAGGAACTAGAGGTCCACTTCACGGTATTCCTGTTTTGATTAAAGACAATATCGAAACAAAAGATAAAATGCATACAAGTGCAGGAGCCTTAGCTTTAGAAAACCATTTGAGTACAAAAGATGCTTTTTTAGTTGAAAAACTACGGGAAGCAGGAGCTGTTATTATTGGGAAAACCAATATGACCGAATTAGCGAATGGAATGTCTACAACGATGTGGGCAGGTTACAGTTCAAGAGGAGGTCAAACGTTAAATCCTTATGGTCCAGGTGAATTTTTTGTTGGGGGTTCTAGTACAGGCTCCGCTGTGGCGGTCGCAGCCAATTTAACCGTAGTGTCCATCGGAACAGAAACAGACGCATCCATTCTTAGTCCTGCCGTTCAAAACTCGGTGGTGGGGATTAAACCAACTGTTGGATTAATTAGCCGTAGTGGAATTATTCCTTTTACTTACACACAAGATACCCCTGGTCCTATTGCGAGGACAGTTACTGACGCAGCTATTTTATTAGGTGCTTTAACTGGTGTCGACCAGTTTGACCCAGCTACATATAAAAGTGAAGGTATTTCTTGTCAAGACTATACTGCCTTTTTAGAATCAGAAGGACTAAATGGTGCGAGAATTGGTGTTTTTAATAATGCTTCTAAAGATTATTACAGAGATTCAGGTGAGTACGATGAAGACCTTTTTAAAAATGTAATTCAGACAGTGAGAAGTAATGGAGCAGAGGTTATCGAGAAAATAGATATTCCATCTTTTCACAGGGAATGGAGTTGGGGGGTTCCTATATATGAAATGAAACATGCATTAGGAAATTTCCTTTCCCAATTGCCTTCTTACTTGCCTGTACATTCCGATAAAGAATTAATTGAATTTAATACTAGGAATGAAGAGAAGGCGTTAAAGTATGGGCAGAATATGCTCGATTATAGAGAGGGATTACCACATAACACATTGGCGAATCCTGGATATTTAAATGCGAAACTAGAAGATTTATATTATTCCCAAGAGCAAGGTATTGATTTTGCTTTAAAAGAGTATAATCTTGATGCAATATTGTTTCCTTCTTATATTGGTTCTACTATTTGTGCTAAAGCGGGATATCCTTCCATCGCAGTACCCGCAGGTTATAAGGAGAATGGAAGACCCTTCGGAATAACTTTTGCTGGCGGTGCCTTTAGTGAAGGAACATTAGTTAAGCTTGCGTATTCTTTTGAACAATCTACAAAATATAGAAAATCCCCAATCTTCAACTACCATGAAAATAAGTTTCTTCAAGAATAGAAAAATGACAATACTGAAGAAGACCCTGCTCAATCGTTAAAAATAAGAGGAGAGCAGTAATTAAAAAGTCTATGGAGTTGGGTTGACTGGATTAAGGTCAGTATCGACACTTCCTAACCATTTTCATTCTTTGTGGTGCAGCACTGATTTGTGCTGCATGGATGGCTAACGGGTGCTTTAGTTGAAGAAAGCCACTGATTTTTTATCAGTGGCTTTTTTGTTTGTTTAATGGAAGACTTTAAGATGAACTATTTATTCAATCACGGCGGAATTCTAGTTACTTAATTCCATTAATAATTCGTGGACAATGTGTTGTTCAAAATCCTTTGGCTTATCCAATAGTATCCCTCTTTTTGACGCAGCTGCAATTATTAGTCCTAATTCATAGTACATATTTTTAGAAACTAATCCTTTTGAAATCATTTTCTTCACTTCATAATAAAATTGAATCAAAAAATCACTTGGTAATTTTTCATACAAAGACATTTTTGGAAACACCCACTATTCCTACTGTTCTAATATGAATAATATCAATTAAAACTGAAATTGAAAAGAGTTTTTCGCCAGATTCATAAATTTGTCATTTTATTACAGATACGTTTGACAATACTGCTTTAATCTTGTTGAACTACCATGAAAATAAGTTTCTTCAAGAATAGAAAAATGACAATCCTGAAGAAGACCCTGCTCAATCGTTAAAAAAAAAGAGGAGAGCGGTAATTAAAAAGTCTATGGATTAGGGTTGACTGGATTAAGGTCAGTATCAGTATAGACACTTCCTAACCATTTTCATTCTTTGTGGTGCAGCACTGATTTTGGGCTGCATGGATGGCTAACGGGTGCGATGCTTAATAACGAAGGATCGCATTATCTTATTTAAGTAACGAAGTAGGGTAGTTGAAGAATCTGTTTTATCTTATAGCCTTACGGGAGAAAACTGGTAATAATTGAATTACGAATAGGAAAAGTGCATCGTCTTTGTAAAAGAAATAAGGGCGGCAAGGAGCTGAGGAACAGAGTCTTCCGCTTTTTTCTCTTCAAATGCTGTAACCAAAGGGAAATAGCCTTTTGTCTTATTCGCCTATAACCTGTTAAAATTAAAACATACACTACAAGTGAAACACATAATGGAAACCCGTTGGATTGCCAAAGGAGAAATATGAAGGTGACTGGGGTGAAGAACGATGAAAAAGCGGTCAAGGTTGCGTAGACGGATTCGGGAATGGCTAAACAAGAAGAAAGAACGGAAAAAAGAGAACCCACTCCCTAGTTTTGCAAACCGTTGGATGAATCGCCATCGGGAAGACTTGGAAAAGCCAAAAGAATTTTATAAAAATGAAAAACCAACCGAGGAATAATGACGGCTGCGATGCTTCAATAACGAAGGATCGCTTTTTTGTTATTCAAGTAACGAGCAGAATACTTCAATAAGGATTATGGGTTATTATGGTAAAGTTAGAGAAGATTCAGTAAAAAATTTTGTTAAAAAAGGGGATTTTACAATGGGAAAACGGAAATTATCAATTACAGTATTCTTATTAAGTCTTTTTTCATTACTTATTTCGCTTAAATTATTTTGGAATTTAGGGATTTTTGTTGATGAGTATAATTTAAGCCCTGAAATTGTTAATGGCGGAGACTTTTGGCTTACAATGGATTGGTTAAGATTATTATTACTGTTATTGCTGTGTGTAGTATCTGGTATTAGTATTTTTAGTGCTAAACAAAATAAGTGATATAAAGTAAATAAACATTGTGAAGAATTACACTTAAAGTAACTGGGCAGGTTAGTGGAACAAAAAAGATGAAATCCATCTCCTTTTTATGGCACATTTGAACCAAATAGTGGCGAAAAGGGATTGAAAACGTGGGTAAAAAATATGCTCTTTTATTATTGCAGGCGGAGAAATGTAGGCTGCCCAAAATGTTTAAAACTATAAAAGAATAATAAAATAAGCCTAATAATTTTAGAGGTGAAATTTCAATTATGAAAAGCAATTGGATGATTTTACTCAAAGTGATTGAATTCCTACGATGTCGCAGTAAGAGGAAGTTTACAACTATTGTGAGGAAAAATACGTTCCACAAGAGAACGTAATAATTAAGAAAGACTATTTTCCAACAAATAAATTAAGTCCTAATATCAAGATTGAAATGATGAAAAAAACAAATTTTAGAACTGACCCCTTAGGTCCTCTTTTTATGTCAAGTTCTGGTTCTTGATCTTCCATTTATGCACCTCCAATTTATAAATGATGTATCAATATAATAATATGAAAATTAAGTAATTCTGTTTGGACAACCTATTCAGTTTTTTAAATTTTCCAAGAAAGTTAGTGAACAATTCGAAGAAAGTGAGCCATAAGGTACGTAAGTAATGTTATTAATTTAGTAAAGATAAAAGGGAAGATATACCTAATAATTTTTTTCTACCTTGAACAAAATTAAACAAAAAAACATATCCTAACAATATGTAGTACACATAAAAAAGACCGTGACTCGAACGACACGGTCAAAACCAACGCTAATGGTGAATGAATAGTCCATCCTCGTCTGCAAACACAGGGTGGATTATTCTTTTTGTTTATATTGACAAAACATGTGGACACCACTCTTTCTTCTACTTAATGTTGAGTGAATTAATATCTCAAGTTGCACATCGTTGTTACGGTAGTTGTATCGTTTTGAGATGCTCTACATTTCGATATATCCGTTCCCCTTCGGCTGTTATTAGAGTGATTTTGTTATTGCGAATCTTTTGAAGTACGCCTATTTTTTCAGTATGGTCTCCACCATCAATAATCACTAGTTGATTTTCCATCCTTTTCAACTGTTCATCAAAAGATCGGGCTAAAGGAGTGGATATAGGCACAAGGGGTAGATTTTCCTTGTCTAAGGAATACGGTGTTGTATTAGCGGAATACGGAATTAGCCATTTAACATGATTCATCGAAATAAATATTGTTTTGTACACAGGGGAGTGAAAGACAAAATAGTCGTTCATTATGCTGGTTAAATAGCCATGAATTGATTTATTCCCTGTCACATAAACCTGGGTAAACAAACCTTTAGCAACCGTTAATGCTTTTCGAAAGGATATAACATCCGTTTCAATTGGTTTTTCTGTGGGAGGGTTATTATATAAATCTTCTTCTTCTAAACTGGTTTCTTTCAATTTTTGAACATGATTAAATGGAATGTAGAGGAAGGAATGATTTTTGCCATCGTAAATGACGATGATGTCAAGCCCGCTATCTAACAGGATTCCCTTGTGAAAATTTCCTCCTGAAAGTTCAACTTCAATTTTTTTCCCTATCAAATCAACAAAATCTATAAGCATCTTAATTCTCCTTTTTTCTCAAAAGTCTTATCCTTGAAGAGTGCCACCAAAAAGCCAAGAAACCCAATAATATAAAACGACTAAGGTAAACAATGTCGCAGGTGGTATGACGACGACTGTGATTTTAATATATTGCAACCAACTGATCATTACTTTCCCTTTCCTTACGATATGCATCCACATCAACGTAGCAAGCGTTCCCATTGGAAGCAGTAACGATCCCATGTCGCTGCCAATGACGTTCGCCAGATAGGCAATTTTCAATTCGAGTAAACTTAGATCCATATTCATTAACGTGAGTGTTCCAACCATGAGAGCTGGGTGATTATTAAAAATATTGGAGAGTACAGAAAGTAGGGTACCCATCATGACACTCGTATGGAGCAGGCTACCAGAAACCATTGGCTTCATGAAAGTGATCAACCAGTCTGTTAAACCAATGTTATTCAGACCGTAAATAATGACATACATACAGAAAGCGAAAATGATAATATACCACGGTGTTTTTTTCAGCATATCACCTGGAGGTATTTTTAAATAAGCCCATCTCCATCCTAAAAGAACAAGCGAGCCGATAACAGCCATAAGCGAAACAGGAATGTTCACAAACGAAGCGACAAAGAGACTACAACGGACAGCAAATACGAATAGAAGAACATTTCGCATAAATCTAGAACGATCTTTTTCCGTAGTATGCTGAATTCCTAGACGTGTTTTAAGTGGGTGGTAGGTAGACATTGACAGACCCGAAACATTTGTAGGAACGGTTTTCGGTAACTCTTTTTTAAAGCGAAGAAATAAGAACCAAGTCAACAGTAGTAATCCTAGAGTAGCAGGAACAAACATCATCACCGTATGCAACCATAAATCCATATGGACGATTTTTAGAGCAATCAAATTTACAATGTTACTTACACCAATTGGAGCACTTGAAGCAGTTGCAATTAAGGCTCCAGACAGCAAATACGGAATTTTTTGACGATTTTTTAAGCCCATGTTGTTTAATAACATGACTAGTATGGGGGTTGTAATTAAAATACTCCCGTCGTTATTAAAAAAGAGTGTCATGAGAAAACATAAAAGATTGACATACCAGAATAATCGAATTCCAGATCCCTTTGCTTTTTCTGCGAGCTTCTCTGCCACCCAGTTAAAGAAACCAAAACTTTCTAAAACAATCGCCATGACAATCGTTGCCATAATCGTAATGGCGGCACCACTTATGGTGTTTGAAATGATACCCAGGTCTGTTAATGAAACACTTCCACTGAGTATGACAATAACCGCACCTATTGCGGCAGGTATAGCTTCATTGATACCTCTAGGTCTCCAAAGAATAAATCCGAGGGTAACCAAAAAAGTTATAATCGTTACCCAGACGGTTAAATGTGTCATATTTTTCTCCTTTCATCTAGCTAGTAATTCAGGATGCTTTCCTGAGACGACCTTACCTCCACGTTTTGGTGACTCCGCTACTGTCCCTCCCTTCCATCTATCCCTCTTGTGATGTTGTACTATAACTTATGAAAGATGATAAAGACAGGCTTTGGGTAAGTACCTGTTTTTTTATAAATCAACAAAAGTCTAAATATTGCAAGTAATTATAAGAATCAAGACAGTAACATAGTAGCAAAAATAAAAAGCGAAGCTAAGACAGCTCCGCCCAATACAGTTTAATCTTATTTTTAAGTTACTACTTTTGTGTTTATGTAGGCATGAAATTTTTCTAATTTAATTTATCGAAGTAATTTGTGAAGAATTGAACTTAAACTAAAGGGTGCGATTGTTCAAGAGGAGCAGTCGCTTTTTCACTAACAAAGCAGGTTAGTCCAATAAGCAAATCCAAAGGTACGTAAGTTTGAATGCTTAGGAACTTATAATAATTGATAATCGTATTTATTAGAAAGGAGGTAATTAATTGAAAAAAGTTGGAATGATTTTAGGTTTATTTATAGCCGTTATTGCAGTGTTCGTATTTATAAATAAATTACATTATCCGACTCTTCCGATAGATGATATATCTGCAAAAGAAGTGATTGATATACTGAAAGAATCGGATAGTAAAATAGCTGAAATTGCAGTAGAAGGCGATTCTATTTGGTATATCACAAGTAGTGAGAACAAAGGTATTTCGATTGCTGATGAAAATATTAAACAAATGATTGGTTCAAATGGATGGGAATTTAAAGAAAAAGATGGTGCTGGTCTGTTCTTTGAAAAAGACGGAAAAAGATTAATTGCCACCACTCAAATGTGGACTGGAAATTATGTTCTCGTTAAAATTCCAAGTAATTTTAAATAATCTTGAGAGTTTTTTTATTAAGCTGTGCTTTAATCGAACAACAGTAATGCCTTTCTTATTGTGCTAATTGGGCAGGAAAGTAGACAAAAGATGATATGATAGAATCTGTACGGTAATTTGGATTACTTAAATGAGGTGGTTTTGATAATGGCTTTATTAAAAAATAAATATGTTATAGGAATTATGTGGATTTTAGCAACACTGTTATTAGTAGCATCTTTTCTACTTATTTCAACTGGTTATTTTAATACCAAAGAAATAAGTTTATTAACTTCTCAATGTTATGAGAATAGTGGAGAAGTCATAATAGAAATACATAATAATCTAACAAGTGAATATTCCTTTAAGTGTAAATAAGGGTATTTCTCTTCTTCAATTAACGGGTGCAATAGTGAAAAGGGCAGCGTAAATCCGTTGCCTTTCTCACTACATCTTTAAAAATACTTTCTATAAAATTCTCTTCTAATGCTGCCACTTAACTGAGCATAAATCCTAGTGGTTTCGCTTTTTTCGTGCCCTAGTAGACTTTGAATAACATCAATCGGAGCTCCGTTGTTTAAAAGGTGGGTAGCATAGCTATGGCGTAGTTGATGTGGATGGATTTCTTTGTTGATCCCTGCTCGATTTGATATTCGCTTTATGATGTACCTCATCTGTCCAATACTCATTCTATGTGGGTACCGTTCAGTAACAAAAATAGCGGGATCTTTATCCTGGCGAAGGTCTAAATATCGCTTGAGCCAAATTTCACACCGTATATTAAAGTAGACCTCCCTTTCCTTATCACCCTTCCCAAGCACAATTGCAGAACGATTGGACCAATTAATACGATTTTTATCAAGAGAAACAATTTCGCCTATTCTACATCCTGTTGAAAACATAAATTCAAATAATGCCTTTTCCAATGGAGTAAAACACGCTTCCCTCAAATGTTCAATTTCTCTCTCTGTCAAAAACTTTGGAATCCGTTTTCCTTGTTTAGGTTCTTTGATTTTGGTAGCTGGATTTTTGGGTATATGCCCTTCCTCGTGTGACCAACGAAATATCGATTTAATGAATCGAATTCGGTGAGCCAAACTTGACGGCTTTAAGTGTTCACTGGATTTTGCTAAAATACCCTTTCAGTTGATCTGTCGTTAATGATCCAATATCCACATCGCTAAAGTGTTGAATAAGTAGCTTAGATTGTAATCTATATGCTTTTAATGTCTGTGGAGAAAATCCTTCAATTCTTTTATCCGATTCATATAATTCCCAGGCTTTTGCTAATAACAAAATAATTCCTCCTTATCGGTTATATTAGAGGAATTATTGCCTTGATTATAGAAATGGAAACATTAGGTATTGAAGTAACGTGCAGGATAGTTTAAGAAGGTGTGTTATAATGATGGGCGATAAATGTTATTAATTTGAAAGTTTACGAAAAAGGAATTGTTACTCAATAATGAATCGTAAAAATAAAAAAAATCGATTTCGAGATTTGGGTTTATTTGAAAAAGTATTGGTTATTACAGCTTTAACACTTCTGGTTGTCATATCCATTATGTTTGTTATCGGGAGTATATTCTTTGGATTTGTAGGCTTTTTTAATCTATTTGGAGTACGATATACATCGCCATACTCCCTTATAGGTTTTTTATTGTTGTTGTTTCTTTTTGGTGGTGTAGTGGATTTAATCTCTATAACTTTAATCGCGTTGTTATCCCGATATGTATCAGGTAAATATAAATCATTTATCACACGAATGTTTATTGGTTGCACATTTACTTGGTTAGCATTGCATATTGTAGATGAATGTATGAATAGCATTACAATTCCATTGAAAACGGAAATCGTTGCCGTTTTATTATTATTCTTTATTGAAATTGCCTTTGAAAATAGAGAAAAAAATAATAAGTAATTTTCACTTAATTGGTTTCTTATTCAACTAAAGGGTGCAAGAGTGGAACAAGGGTTGTTGCGGCAGCCCTTTTTCTTATTGAACATAAGTAGAAGGTTAGTGAAATAATAGATATAATTAGCATAGCTCTACTCGTAGAAAATTGATAAAGGAGAAATCCCATCTTATGTTTGGTTTCTTAAATAGAGCAAAATTAAAAAAAGACGATTTAAAAGGCATTGCAAAATTAATGTATCAGGATGTTTCGGATGATTCCTGGGATAAAGAGAACCTTACTAAAAGTAATTTAGACTTCACTATTGAGAGCGTTCGTTATATTGATATGTACACAAAAAGATTAATGAATACGGAGTTTGGTACTGAACTTTTAAATAAGTATTTTGATAATTTAGTGATTCGTATAGGTGCATATATTGGTGAAGTTATCAAAAATAATATTAGACATACTGGTATGAGTCTGATTCTGTATACAATTATTCTCCTAATTTTGATGGAGCGTATAGTAATACCAAAACACAGAGTGTTCTTTATTCTAAAAAGAGAGATATAGTAATATTACCTATAAATGAGGTATCACAATTTTTGAAAGGGAACTCCCCATACAGTAATTTTCTTACTTACGTAGAAGCAACGATAGAGCAAAATTCATAATAGTATCGCTATAATTTTTCATTGCAATAATTTAAAAATGTTACTCAACTAACGGTTTGCTTAAGCAAAAAAAAGAGTCGTAGCTGCGGCTCTTTTTTGTTGTTCCACTTAAGGGTGAGTTTTATTGAAGAGGAACAACTGATAAAATAGCCTAAATCAAATTTAAAAAGGTGTTGTTATTTTGTGGGACAAGTAAGATTGTACAGAATATCTCTACTATTAATATTGGTTTTTATGGTTGCAGGAATATTATTGTTTATTTTGTCCATTATGGCTTTAAGGACTGCCCACATTGTGTCAATTTTGATGGTTATTTTTTCAACTTTCACGATAGGTTCTTCAATTCATCTTTGGCGAAAAAGAAATGAAGGTAAAGGATTTTATTGGGATGATGAAGGAATTGTAATCGACTTAAAAGGAAATAAGGTTTATTGGGATGAAATTGAAGACATTCAATTTTTTATAAGTAGTACCACCAGTTTTTCAAAGGCTACTGTAATTTACCCTCACTATACAAATCACGAAAAAATAAGAATGCGTCGTAAGAAGTTACTGCCAACACCTGCACATTCAATTGATTGGATTTTAATCGAAAAGCCAAAGGAATTTCACAATAATTTAATGAAAGTTTGGGAAGAAAAAAATAAATAGCAAACATAAAGTCAGATTGCCATTGTTGAGATATATTATGGATTTTTGGATGGTGTTAATTTTGCGGAGAATACCCAAACTTTACCCTTATTTTTTATTTATACTTGGTATTATAGTTATTGGCAGATTTTTATATAAGGATTATGCAGATTATTTTGATTTAGCTTTTATTATCATTTTATTACTTCAAACAATTTATTTGTATCAAAGGAAAAAATCAAAAAGACATCAACGTTAACATCCAAGTGTCTAAAATTGTTGAGTATTTCTTAAACAATGAGTCTTTTAGAGTTGATGCTGCAACTCTTTTTCTTGTTCCAGGTTCAAACGAAAATATGTGACTTTGTGAAAGAGTGTACTTAAGCTAACGGGTTGCTTTAGTTCAAGAACAGGACTGTCAATAGAAGGTCTTTTTTTATGCTATTAAGTGTTAAGGGAGTGGGTTGAAGCCTGCTCCTTTTTGATTACTCCGTAACATGTTTTTATACATAAAAAAGCCAATCCTTTACACTTCAAGGGATCGGCGTTTATCACTTTATTATACTGGGTCAACAGGTGCAATAGGGCCAGGTTGCCAGATCCGGGAAATCCAGGCTGCTTAATTTTCTTTTAATCAGCACTTGTCCCATTCAGCTTTATTCTGAGTGCATAAGTTATTATTAAGGCCGCCAAGCCAATATAACTACCTCAGAAGAGGCGTTTGCATTGTATTGCAGACGCTTTTTTATTTTTAGAAATTGTTTTGTCCTTACAACAATGATATATGTCCAATCAACCCTTGTCTTTAAAAAATATACATAAGGAGAAATAGCTTTTGTCCGATTGGTGGTGAAAAAAATGGGTTGGTTCGGCGGATACGGTGGATACGACGGCGGTTATGGATACGGCGGTGGCTTTGGCAGCAGCAGCTTTGTATTAATCGTTGTATTGTTCATACTTCTAATCATTGTAGGGGCTTCATTTTGCTAAATAGTACAGAACAAAGGGCAGGGTAAGTTAATCTGTCCATTTGTCATATAGACTTCTAAAATGAAAGGAGGATGATTACAAATGGGTTTTTTTCGTGACGACTTTAGAAGAGATCGATTTTTTCGTGACGATTTTAGAAGAAGAGGGTTTTTCCCCTTTAAATTCTTATTTTTCCCCTTTTTCCCCTTTGAATTTAAAAGAGAAAGAAGAAGAAGACGTAGATTCTAAAAGCAAAAGATTTAAACAGTATTTCCATGGGCCTACGGGCCTTCTTTTCTTCTATGTAATCGATCACATACATAATTACGAAGAAATGATAGAAATGCTTGTATGCTTGTCAGAACCGAAGTAATTAAAAGGTTACATAGTCGAAATAGCAAAAGCAATTTGAGGGTGTGGGCGGAGTGCCTGCCCCTTTTTTCAGTATAAGATTGATTACTTTCTTAAACTACCATGAAAATAAGTTTCTTCAAGAATAGAAAAATGACAATACTGAAGAAGACCCTGCTCAATCGTTAAAAAAGAGGAGAGCGGTAATTAAAAAGTCTATGGATTAGGTTTGACTGGATTAAGGTCAGTATCAGTATTGACACTTCCTAACCATTTTCATTCTCTGTGGTGAAGCACTGATTTTGGGCTGCATGGATGGCTAACGGGAGGTTAGTCCAAGAAGGAAAAGGAGTTGTTTTGTATATATTTCAAAATAAATCAGACATTTGTGAGATATTAATTTCGTGTAAGCGTGGCAATACAAAAGGAGTCAACACGATCAATGCTACCAAGATGGAATAGGTCGTTACAGCAATTTGTGAATAATCACTCGGCAAAAGCTTTACAAGTATAGACATAAGCGCCCAAGTTAAAGCTGCAATAAGTAGTACAATACCTCCAAGTGTACTTGACATATTCACATCACCAATTCGCACAATGAGAAGCACTCCGATTTGGGAGGGCGGCTCTCACCGGGAAGCAGAATTGTTGAGGGATTCCTACAAGAATTCTTAAGAGCTTGCGAAACAGCATGAATGTGAATCGATTGCATTTCCACTCATTTCTACCGGCATTTATGGTTTTCCCAAAGAAGAGGCATTGCAGATTGCTGTTTCTACGATCAGCCAATGCTTACTGACATCAGACATGCAGGTATACCTTGTCGTATTTGATAAGAAATCGTTCGGTTTAAGCCAAAAGCTGTTTGCTTCGGGTCAACGAATACATAGATGAGCATTATGTGAAGGAAGCGGAAATAACCTTCTTTCGGACAATAGAAGAAAATGAGGTAATGAACGATTTTAGAGAAGCCGAGCCAATTCTAAATCAATCATTAATAGAAGTGATCGACGATTAAGAAGAATTCTTTTCCGACAGACTTCTTCGATTTATTGATGAAAAAGAAATGACAAGGAAAATCAGAATCGTTCTCTTGAAATCATTGTTTCGAAAAATCGAAATGGTCCAGTTGGATCAGCATTTGTGAATTACAATGAGCATACAGGAAGAATGGAGGACCAAAAGGACATTTAAAACCGGATAAAATGAAACCACCTCACTATTTATTGATTGATACAACCGACTCAAAAAATCCAAAAACATGTGGGAAAAATAAACAAGAATGGACTCAGTTAAATATATAAATGATTTGTTCACATCATTTCAGTCTTTTTTTACTTTGGTAGTATTGTAAACAAATAAAAGAAATATAAGGGACTCATTTGGAGTTCTTGAGGTGAGACCATTACTCAAGTCTAAAAGCTACACTTTTTTAATATTTTGTTGTATTATATTAATGAAAGCGCATACATTTTTAAGCGGAGGTGATACCATGTATATATATGGTAATGATTATATCAAATATTTAAACGATGACAGGAATCGACCATTAACGTATGACCAATGGAAAAATAAAAACAGTCAACAGGATTCCAATAAACGTATTACATCCGAAAGAGCCGAAACAATCAGATATACTAATGGATATTTTTCTCCAGGTGTTTTTAATAAAAATTATTAGTTTGGTTGAATGATAGGGGAGCACCGGTGATGATTGGCAAATTCATGGGAAGTAATACAGTAAGAAGAAAAAGAACTCAGAACATGATAGTTTCGTAACTTTAAATTTAATAGGACATTAAAGACACCGTTAAATCCGAACAGCGGTGTCTTTTTATGTTCTAAAATGATATTTCTTATAAATAATTATTTCGAAAACAAGAAATTGAACTGTATTACAATCGCTGAAAAAGAACTTAGTAACCATAAGTGGAAAAACCTAGCGTTTTTAGGCTAGGTTTTTTGTGTATCCATCTTTTTGAAGGTAGTCATAAACTCTTTGGCTATATTGCTTTATCAGTTGATAACAGAAAGTACTACTCCTACTCATCTTACAATTTCTGTCAGGCGTTAATTACTTTGAAAATATTAGCATTAATTTTACAGAATTTACAAAGAATATGCTTAACACATATCGAGGGGTCTAGTGATGAAATTTTTTGGGTTTAGGAAAAAAAAGGGGGATATTCCAAATTTACAATTAAATGAATCTTTGAATTCAATGCCGGAAATTCCTCTAAATCCAAGTTTAAATAATAATATAGACATACTGAAATCTGCCTATAAAGATTGCTCAGACGTGGTATTTCGTGACTTTAGTATTGGCAGCGAGATTAATGCTGTTCTTCTTTACATAGATGGTCTGTCAAATACCGAAGAAGTTGACAAGCATGTGCTAATGCCGCTTATCCAGCTGAAAAGCCCGAAACAAAGTCCTATATTTGAGAGAGCGAAAAAGGAAATATCGGTTTCAGATATCAAGGAAATCTACACGATTCCTGATATTTTTAAACAGATTTCCATTGGCAACCCAATCATTTTAATTGAAAAACAAACAAAGGGAATTTCGGTTGGTCTGCCGAAGTGGGAAAAACGCAGTATTATGGAGCCTGACGCGGAATCCGTCATTCGCGGTCCTAGGGAGGGTTTTATTGAAACATTACGAGTTAACACCTCCCTATTACGTAGGAAAATTCGTCATCCATTATTAAAAATGAAACAAATATATATTGGCGGCTACACCGAAACACAGGTCATCGTGGCGTATATCGAAGGATTAGCCGATAACGCTATAGTTGATGAGGTTACGCAGCGACTAAAGCGAATTAAGATTGATGGTATTTTAGAAAGCGGATATATTGAGGAAATGATTCAAGATAGCCCATTTTCTCCTTTCCCGCAGCTTTTAAACACAGAACGTCCGGATGTCGCTGCGTCCTGTTTATTAGAAGGACGTATTATTATTTTGATTGACGGCACTCCTATTACCCTTATTGCTCCCTGTACGTTTGCAAGTTTATTACAGGCACCTGAGGATTACTATAATCCATTTTATATCAGCACATTTATCCGTTGGCTGCGCTATATATTCTTTTTCATCGCTTTGCTTGCACCATCAGCGTACGTGGCGATTTTAACATTTCATCAAGAAATGCTCCCAACCGCACTCCTTTTAACCATCGCTGAAAGTCGTGAAAAAATCCCCTTTCCAGCTTTGGTTGAGGCGTTTATGATGGAAATCACTTTTGAGGCCCTGCGAGAAGCAGGTGTGAGATTGCCAAAACAAGTTGGAGCTGCTGTTAGTATTGTCGGTGCGCTTGTCATCGGACAAGCAGCGACGGCGGCGGGTTTGGTATCATCACCGATGGTTATGGTGGTCGCCATTACAGGTATCGCCTCATTTCTAATGCCAAGATATGCAGCCGGCATCTCGATTCGACTACTCCGATTTCCAATCATGATTTTATCTGGAATGTTGGGACTATTGGGCGTCATGCTTGGAATTACCACAATTGTTGCGCACCTGTGTACGCTTAAATCCTTTGGGGTACCCTATCTCGATTCGGCAGAATTACTTAAGCTTCGAAATTTAAAGAATGTCTTTATTCGTGCTCCGTGGTGGGCAATGGACACACGGCCAAAATTTTTTTCAAAAGATACTAGTAACCTAAGACGTGAAGCCGAGAATCAAATGCCCAGTCCAAGCAAAGGTGGGGATGGAAGTTGATGTGTAAGATTCGAGCGATAAAGAGGACTTTCCCTTTATTCTTTCTGATTTGCCTAAGTTCGATGGTCCTTACAGGATGTTGGGACCGAACCGAAGTAAATGACTTAGCTCTTATCCTTGCGACAGGTATGGATAAAGGTAAAAAAAATAATATCGAACTCTCAGTCCTTATCTTTATTCCGCAACCCCAGCAAAGTGGACAAGGTTCTGGAATGTCAGGTGGAAGTAGCAGCGGCCAATCCTTTGTGAGATCAGCTGAGGGAGAAACCGTTGCAGATGCGATGGCACGGCTTCAGGAAGCACTCACAAGGAAGGTTTTTTGGGGACAAAATGAAGTGCTCCTTATTGGAGATAAATTAGCCAAGAAAGGAATAAGCGACCAAATTGATTTTTGGATGCGGCACTCGGAACCTCGGATACGTGCCGATGTATTTGTTTCAAAAGGAAAGGCAAAGACTGTTTTGAAAGCCATGCCGGAATTGGAAAAAGACGCCTCAAAACAACTTCGTAAAATAGTCCAAACACATATTGGGGTAAAAGTAACGGTGAAGGATTTATTGCAAATGCTATCCAGTGAATCCAATGCAGCCGTACTGCCATGGGTTGAAAACCTATCCCCATCACAAATGGATAAAAAAAAGGCCATTCCAACCATTAACGGAGCAGTGATTTTTAAGGATGGAAAAATGGTAGGAAGATTAAGTGATAAAGGAACCAGGGGAATTCTTTGGCCAAGAAATGAGATTAAATCAGGCGTGATTACGATATCTTTTAAAGATGAAAAAGGCTACATCTCCTTAAATCTTTTAAGGAGCCATAATGAATTGATCCCTTCCATTAAAAACGGCAAATGGAACATGCACATCAAAACAAACGCAGATCTAGAAGTCATTCAAAATACGACGAAATTCAACTTATTACAACCAAACATCATAAAAAAGGCTGAGCAAAAGGTTAAGAATGAAATTGAACAAAGGGAACGGTTCGCTTTTAAGGAAGTACAGAGAAAGTTACATGCTGATATTTTCGGCTTTGCAGATGAATTCGAGAGAAAATATCCACAAACATGGAAACAAAAGAGGAACCAGTGGAATGAAATTTTTCCGAAGGTAGCCGTTTCTTTTGAAACGAAGGTAAATATCCAAAGATCTGGTTTAGCAGATGGAAAACCTAAACGAGGTGCCGAGCGATGAAGGTTGTTGGAATCTTAGGGGTAACGGTTATACTGGTGTTTATTTTTTTGATCCAACGGCAGGGGTTGGAGAGAAGTGGAAAAAGGGTAAAGATGGCTTTTTTTTCGATCATGATGGTTAATTGGGTCCTTGCTGTCTTACTTGTGATTTTTCCAGAAATGCCGGGCCCTGGGCAAATGATTGATTTCATCTATAAGTCATTTAAGCCTTTTTGGTAAAGAAACTCCTGTTAGTAAAGGAAGGAACAAACATGATTGAAAAAGGTAGAATTTCTGTCTTGGAGCTTGCCCTCATTATGTATGCAACAGTTATCGCAACAGCCATTCTTTATATTCCGTATGTCACAGTACAGCATGCAAAGCGTGATTTGTGGCTGTCTCCCATATGGGGTTCTTTGAGCGGATTTCTTATCGTCTTTATCATTGTGATACTCTCTAGGTTTTTTCCAGGGAAAACACTAATCGAATATTGTGAACTTATACTTGGTCGGACCATTGGAAAGATCATCGCCTTCATTTACCTATTTTTTCTTTTACATGATACAGCCATTGGCTTTAGAGAGTACGGTGAGTTTGTCGAAAGTGCTTTTTTGCATAATACACCTATGCTTTTTGTGACCGGAAGTATAGCCATATCTTGCGCCATTGCTGTCCATGGGGGCATTCAAACGATTGGACGATGCGCTGTGCTTTTTTTGCCAATTGTTTTAGCTTCCTATGTACTGATTTATATCTTTCTTATACCTGATTTGAATGTGAAAAATATGTTGCCGATTATGTCAAATGGAGTAATGCCCTCAATTAAAGGCTCACTGGCACCACATGCCTGGTTAAGTCAATTTTCATTAATGTCGTTTCTGCTGCCATTATTAACGAATCAGCAAAAGGTTATGAAATGGGGAATGTTTTCAGTCATTGCGAGTGTTTTGACGATGGTCTTTATTAACCTTGGGAATCTTTTTTTATTTGGAAAAATTATTATCAATCTACAATTTCCGGTGTTTGAGGCGGCAAGATTTGTTAGTATCGGTTCTTTTTTTGAACATATAGAGTCCATCATCATCGCAGTTTGGGTTCTTGGCGGCTTCATTCAGCTGTCCGCCTTTTTTTATATGCTCGTTCTTGGTACTTCACAATGGCTGAAATTGCCAAGTTATAAACCATTTGTTTTACCAATTGGATTTTTAATTATTCTATTTTCAGCCTGGACAATCCCTTCATTTGAGGACATGATTCGAGGAATGGGTACAACTGTGCCTTATTATTTCTTAACAGTTCAGCTGATCATTCCCATTTTACTCCTATGTGTTGCGGTCATACGTAGGAAAAGACCGAACTCGTTCTTGCAGTAAGTTTTATGCGAGGGGAGATGAGAGAGAAGTGTGCCAGGCACCTTCCAAATTTTAGATGGTGCCTGGCACTTTTTTCGTGTATAATGCTGGAACGGCAGGAAGCATTTTTGATTTAAATGCATTTTCTCGCTTTGCAGAAGTAGGAGCAGATGTCATTCTTTTCCCCATTCCAGGAACAGGTTACGGTAAGAGGTAAAAGACATACATATTTAAGAATGGTCGCATCTGCTATAAGATAATAACGAGTTATTATCGCTTTTTATTTTAGAAGGGGATTTTTCAATTTTCTTCTTAATTTTTGTGTAAAATAGAAGTGAAAATAAAAAAGAATAGGTGAGAACATGAGTCAATTATCCGATTTTGTATCCAAGAATCATCATCAAAATGTTGAGGAATTAAAAGAATTACTTTGTATTCCAAGCATAAGTTCCTTATCTGAGCATAAAGAGGACATTCAAAAAGCAGCTTCCTGGATCGCCAATAAGTTAGAAAGCATTGGAATGGAACACGTTGAAATCGTACAAACAAAAGGTCATCCGATTATTTTTGCAGACTGGCTCCATCTGGAAAATGCGCCGACTGTATTAGTATACGGTCATTATGACGTACAGCCAGTTGACCCGATTAATTTATGGGAAACCCCTCCGTTTGAACCAGACATCCGAGATGAAAAAATCTTTGCGAGAGGGGCAACAGACGACAAAGGGCAGACGTTCTTACATATTAAAGCTGTAGAAACTCTACTGAAAGTAGAGAATAAATTACCGGTAAACCTTAAATTTTGCATCGAAGGAGAAGAAGAAATCGGAAGTCCTCATCTTCCACAGTTTTTATCCGAAAATAAAGAAAAATTAGCTTGTGACGTGGTGGTCATATCCGATTCTGATATGTGGGATCGAGGAGTTCCTGCTATTACTTATTCTTTAAGAGGTCTGTGTGCGCTCGAGGTTTCCCTTAAAACGGCTAATACAGATTTGCATTCAGGCATGTTCGGTGGGGGAGTTCAGAACGCTAACCATTTGTTAGTGCAGCTGCTTTCTACACTTCATGATGCAAACGGAAAGGTAAATGTTAATCAGTTCTATGATGATGTTTTAGAATTGACAGAATTTGAGAAGGAACAAATTAAAGCACTGGGCTTTGATGAAGAAAAGCTAAAAAAATCGTTAGGGTTAACAGAATTAACGGGAGGGGAAACAAATTATCCTTATCCTGAGAAAATCAGTTCTCGGCCAACATTAGAATTAAATGGCATATGGGGTGGATTTCAGGGGGAAGGTACAAAAACCGTTATTCCGAACGAGGCACATGCCAAAATCACCTGCCGTCTAGTCAATAATCAAAATCCAGAAAAAATCCAGGGTTTAATCAAAAAGCATTTAGAAGAACAAGCACCAAAAGGATGCAGTGTAAAAGTGACACTTCAAGATACGGGTAATCCATTCTTAACCCCAATCGATCATCCGATGATTCAAAAAGCGGCTGAAGCCTATGAACAGGTCTATGGAAAAGCACCTGTTTATAAAAGAGAAGGGGGTTCAATTCCGATTGTATCGGATTTCAACCATACGCTAAATTCTCCTGTTGTCTTAATGGGATTCGGGTTGCCAGATGAAAATCTCCATGCTCCAAATGAGCATTTTAACTTGGAAAACTTTGATAAAGGGATTTTAACAATCTGTTCGTTTTTAGAACGGATCTGAATAGATAGGCAACGGAGGGATGCATAGGATCCCTCTTTTTTGACGATAAAAGTGGTACCATCCAAACCAAAACAATCTCATATTACCATAATGCACTTTATGATAAAGGATATATCGCTTTTGATGCATAGGGGAGACTACTTATATCCGCTTTGATCGAACCCGAGAATTACCTGAAGGGAAAAGGAGCAGGTCCGATAACAACGGAAAATTGAATTAGAAAAACAAGAACTAAAGGGTTCCTAAGCCAGGAAATAATAATATTAAACCTCAAAAAAGTAGTAGTCATATTCTATCGACAACTACTTTTTTATATTTGCCGATACTATTACGTACCGGGGGTCAGGCACTTTTTTGCGAGTGGAATAAATATTTAAAAATAATGTCCTTCAGTTTGATTATTCTAAAAATTATGTACTTTATCTATTAAATCAATAGCAAGTATATTATTATTATAAATAGGAGTTATTTAACAATACCTTCAATTAGTTTTTAAAAGGAGCTGGTTTATTTGTTTTCTGCACTAACACCACTGGACTGGAAACGTAGAGCGGTGAAATATTATCCGCAAAAAACAGCTGTAATTGATGAAGAGAAGGAGTTTACGTATCAAGAATTTGGAGAGCGAACGGATCTGCTTTCGAAAGCCTTACATAATGCTGGAATCCGAAAAGGTGACCATGTTGCGGTGATGTTACCCAACACACATTATATGTTGGAATGTTTTTATGGGATCTGTCAGCTGGGTGCGGTAATGGTACCCTTGAATTACCGATTATCCGCAGGCGACTTGGAGTATATCATCAATCATAGTGATTCAAAACTGTTAATTGTAGATGAAGAATTTTGTGGGCCGATTGAGGAAATGGAGAGTAGCCTTTCCTTAGATCAGATCGTTATCGTAAATGTAGCAGGACATAAGACTTCTTTAACCGGTGTGGATTATGAGTCATTCCTTCAACATGCTGAAGAATTGGAAGCGCCACCAGAGATAGAAATTGATGAAAATCAACTTCTAACATTGAATTATACTAGTGGTACAACTTCAAAACCAAAAGGTGTTATGTTAACACATCGTGGTAATTATCTAAATGCCGCAAATTTCTTGTATCATCTTGGTGTAAAACATGATGATGTATATTTACATACACTGCCGATGTTTCATGCAAATGGATGGGGCGGTGTTTGGGCAATTACGGCGGCTGGTGCCACCCATGTGTGTTTAAGAAAAGTAGATCCGCCTCTTATTCTCGACTTATTTGAAAATAAAAATATTTCCTTATTATGTGGGGCGCCGACAGTCGTCAATATGCTGGTGAATGATCCAAAAGCGAAGCAAATTGAAATCAAGACGAGGCCACGGATGGCGACGGCTGGTGCTCCACCATCGGCAGCTTTGATTCAAAAAGCACAAGAAATCCTTGGCTTAAATATGATCCATGTCTATGGTTTGACGGAAACCTCGCCATTTATTCTTTATTGTGAATGGAAAAAGGAATTTGATTCAAAGTCTTCAGATGAACAAGCAATGATTAAGGCTAGACAAGGGATTGAACTCGCTTTTAATGGAGAAACAAAAGTCATTCATCAAGACGGGGAAGAAGTAGCTTGGAATGGGAAAGAATTAGGAGAAATTATTACTCGTGGCAATGTTGTGATGGAGGGATATTATAAGGATCCGGTAACAACGGAAGCTGCCATCAAGGACGGATGGTTCCATACCGGCGACTTGGCCGTCACTCATCCGGATGGGTTCATTGAAATCCAAGACCGTGCCAAGGATTTGATCATTTCAGGTGGAGAAAATATTTCTTCTACAGAAATTGAAGGGATTTTGTATAAACATTCGGATGTCTTGGAGACGGCGGTTATTGCCATTCCTGATGAAAAATGGGGCGAGGTACCATTGGCCATTATTGTGTTACAACCTGGTGCAACGGTAACCGAAGAAGAGATTATTTCTTTCTGCAGATCCAACATGGCCCACTTTAAAGCACCTAAAGAAGTGGAGTTCGTAGTTTCTTTACCAAAAACGGCAACTGGTAAACTGCAAAAATATCGTTTAAGGGAAATGTATTGGAAAGGAACAAAAAAGGTAAATTAATAGAACATTGCTGGGTCAGTCCCTACTACTTAATAAGTGGTAGAAACTGACCCTTTTTTACCCATATTATGATTTAATATGAAAAATTTCATAATGGAGTCATCGGTATACTCTTGAGAGATGGACGTTTCAGTTAACCACGAATCCAAAAAGAAATCGGGAAAAGTGCTGGCACTTTTAATTGGTATTCCCACCTATGTTAGAAGGATTAATAATGCAGTGAAGTAATGTAAAACAACGTAGAAAAGAGTTACATTATTCAATAAGCGGTTTTCCAGAAATGTGGTGATTGGTACATAAGACGGGATTTATATTTATTAATGAAGCAACGATCCCCCATACACTTTTTAAAGTACCCCTTTTCCTCTTAGCGAAAAGGGTTTTTTGAGGTGGTTTTTTTCATATAGGTGGAATACGGTTTTCTAGAGAGGAATAATCTTAAAACAGATAGATAAGGTTTTCTACAAAAGGGGGAGATCTTTTTGAAAAGTTATTTATCGATGATAGGAAATTTTTTGCTTTATTTGGCGGTTTTGATCTTGGTCATCCTTCTCTACAATATGATTGTGAACCCTGTCTTAGGGTGGGGACAGTTCGGAACAGGTAAGAACATTGCGATTCAGGTGTTTATTGTTTTGACAGCAACCATTGGACTTTCCGCCATTGTTTATACTGTCAAATACAGGGTACTGAAACAGAAAACTGCAAGATTTTGGGGGATATTTGGATTCTCGAGGATTAGTTTGGGCAGTTTGATTTACATGATCACAATGGGTCTGGCGTTTACTCTTTTAAATGCTACTGTAATGAAATTGTTGCTCCTTCACAACATAACATCTATGAATGATTTTACCGAAACCTATTTTAACTCTGTATCTTTTCCTACTTTAGTTGTTTCCTCAGTGATAACCACTGCCCTGGAATTGATTGTATTTATAGGAATCATGTTTAACGAAGCAAGAAAAAATGTACCGGTTTTTTGGCCAATTTTAGGTATCGCCATAATTATTGCTGCTGTGCAGTCGCCGGGTGGAATCTGGATGCAGCTTCTAGGAGCTGCTTTAGGACTTATTTATGGCTTTATTTATGTCCGTACTTCATCAATATGGTCAGTTATTTCTATCGGAATTGTATTTAACATCAGTCTGTTCAGTATGAAAAAAATCGGCTGGCTTGATTCAATGGAGAATATGTCGGAATTCAGCCTAATCGTACTTGCTATCGTCATGGGAATTTTCCTCCTTTTTAGCACCCTTTGGTATTGGAGAAAACAATAGTAAACTATTTAATATACTT
This sequence comes from Neobacillus niacini, assembly GCF_031457145.1. Taxonomy (GTDB): domain Bacteria; phylum Bacillota; class Bacilli; order Bacillales; family Cytobacillaceae; genus Neobacillus; species Neobacillus niacini_J. Next base: position 5,240 of record NZ_JAVDVZ010000023.1, on the reverse strand, counting down.
CCCAATTTGTTTGTCTTGAAGACAGTCTAAGATAGATCCAATAAGCCAAAGCTTATTATGCTGACCAAGTAGTTTAATGAAAGAACTAAAAACAATCAATGAGCCGTAATATACAAGATTTTATGCAGTACTTGTATATTATTGCTTATTTTTATTCGAAAAATATACGGGAATAGCGCCAGATATCATCCATTATTTGGAAGGAGCCTGGCACTTTTAATTCTATGAACCCACGGTTTTTTAATTCTAATTTGATGCGACGGTATCCATAATTACCATTATTCTCATCAAAAATCGAGTGGATTCTCTCTTCCATCTCTAGGTCTGGATTCTCCTTCTTCATCATTTTTATATGATAATGGTAGGAAGATTCAGGTATACCTACTTTGAGTAAAACATCTTTTAATTTGAAGTTTTCTTTGAGTTCGAATGATAACGCTGCTTGTGCTTTTCGAGATAGCCTTCCGGATCCATCTGAAAAGCTCGCAACTTTTTTAAGTATTCTACCTCTAAACGAAGAAGTTCATTTTCTCTCTCCAATTTTTGTTCGTATGTCATTTCTTTTTCTTCCGTTTGTTTACTTTTTTTGTTCTTAGCTTTATCAGACATTGGTAGCCGTCCTTTCGGTCTTTCCAGGGCTTCAGAGCCACCCTCTAATAAGGCTCTCTTCCATGAACCTATCATAGAAGGGTTTGTTAACCCAAAGTGGAGGGCTGTATCGACTTCTGAGGAACCTGTTCTCTTCATAAAGCTTAATACATCCAGCTTGAATTGAATAGAATAAGTTTCATGATTCCTCTTTCTCAATAGACCATTCTCCCCGAATTTTTCGTAAACTTTTACCCATCTTTTAATTGGCGTGGAGCTTTTCATATCATACTTCTTAGCTAATAGTTCATATCCCAATATCTTTTCTTTATATTCTCTTACCAGCATTAGCTTAAATTGTTCACTGTATTTAGCCATAAAAATACACCCCAAAAGTTATAGATTTTACTCTAACTTTTGGGGTGCAGTACATTATTTGGAAGGAGCCTGGCACTTTTAATTCTGGAAAATAATATATAATTATTATACTGGTGATTAGGAATTAAAATGAAAGGCTGGATGGGAGTTATTCGCCCCCATCCAGCTTCTTTTTATCAATCTTCATCTGAAACAAATAGTCTTGTTCTTCTCCTGAACTATGTTTAAGAGTAATGACGTATTTTGATCTTTCCCCAAGTACGATGCTTTTTGATACTACCACTGCTTTTTGTTCGGAAAAATAAACTCTCTCAACCAGCAATGCTGATTTTCCCAATATAGTGTTCAATTGTTTTGACTCAAATTCATTTAAGTTTATTGAATCAATTTCTAATGTTGAATGGGTAATTTTTATTTTAAGTTCCTTTTCAATGTACTCATAAAATATAGTTGATTCTAGGTTCTTTTCTAAAATAGTAGGAGCCAGTTTCAAGGGAATATGAGTCGTTACATAAAAAAGCGGAATATCATTAGCACTTACCAGGCCACTAAATTTAAAAATTTCATCTGATTTATCCAAGTTAAAGATATTCAGAATTCTGGGAGATGTATCCTTTTCGATGGTTGCTTCGTACAACTTAAAGCTAGGACGGAGCCCCTGTTCATATGCTAGTTGGGCAAAAGCAATTTCCCCGTTTAAATCTTGTAAAACTTTTTTGGGAGCTACAAAGGTACCAACACCCTGTTTCTTTTTAATTAACCCTTCAAACATTAGGCCATCCAATGCTTTTCTTGCAGTAGCACGGCTTATATTATATATTTCCATTAGCTCTCGTTCTGAAGGAACCAGTTGACCTTCTACCAAAGTTCCATCTATTATTTTTTCCTTAAGAATTTCTTGAAGTTGATAATAAAGTGGTATTATGCTATTTTTATGTAACATTTTCATCACTCTTTCTTATAACTATTTATATTTACCCGATCAATGGTTTCACAATCTGAAGTAGTCTAAGGCTTGATTGATGATATACATTGAATAACTTTTCAAGACACAAATAAATGACAAGCCTGAATAGATAGGTAAAGGGGGGAACACATAAATCCCTCTTTTCTGCCGATAAAAGTCCAGACACCTAAAAGAGACACTGATATTAAAAAAATCAATGTCTCTTTTTATTGAGGAATTTTTAACATGTATAAGGGCTTATCTATATATCCTGCATTTCTACAGGGAAAATAGACAAATAATCCTAATATGGTATTCTTTTGGTATATTGAAAGATTGAAAGGTTGAATGTGATGTACAAGAAACCAGATTTATTAAATCATCTTAAAGAATTGGGAATCGACGAAAATGGATCATTACTTGTTCATTCATCAATGAAAAGTATTGGACAAGTAGAGGGTGGGGCGGATACTGTCCTTGATGCACTTTCAGAATATATGAAAAATGGTCTTTTGGTTTTTCCTACCCATACATGGTCGTATATTAATGCGGAGAATCCTCGATTTTATGTCAATGACTCACCATCTTGTGTTGGATTATTAACGGAACTGTTTCGAAAACGTCCGGGTGTTGTTCGCTCTTGGCATCCAACGCATTCGGTAGCTGCCCTGGGAAAAGAAGCACATGAATTTATTGCGGGAAATGAACAATTCGATACACCTTGTGCACGCGAATCGAGTTGGGGGAAATTACTCGATCAGAAGGCAGCCATCTTGTTAATCGGAGTCGATTTACGAAGATGTACATATATTCATGGAGTCGAGGAATGGCTTGATATACCAGGTCGATTGACCGATGATCACGAAATGCTTTACACAATATTACCGGATAAAACGGAAATTTCCATACCACAAAGAAGACATATTGGTCATACCTCTGAAAAATACGTACGAGTTGAAGATATTTTTCTAAAAAATCAAGTTATGTACAAAGGTCAATTTGGCGATGCAACAGTAAGAGTATGTGACACAGTAAAAATGACAGAATTGCTAAATCATTTACTAAAGGAAAAACCAGATTTATTTTCTTGATTTATAGGGGACAACGTCCAATCCAATCCTACAGTATTTCATAATTGTAAAAATAGTACAAATTTTATATAGTTTATTTGAAAGTCCTTTTCTACTTATTCAGGGAGGTATGATTTCGATGAAGTACAGACGTTTAGGAAATAGCGGGTTAAAGGTAAGTGAAATCAGTTTAGGAAGCTGGTTAACGTACGGGAAAACGGTTGAAGATAACACTGCTGAGAAAACAATACATAAAGCATATGAGCTAGGGATTAACTTCTTTGATTCTGCCAATGTTTACGAGCGTGGTGAAGGTGAACGAGTTATGGCTGGGGCTTTAAAGGAATATCCACGTGAATCCTATGTCATTACGACAAAAGCGTTCTGGCCAATGGGTGAAGGTCCGAATAATCGCGGATTATCGAGGAAGCATGTGATTGAACAAGCCAATGCGAGCTTGAAGCGAATGAACTTAGATTATGTTGATATTTTTTACTGTCACCGCTATGATCCGGAAACGCCAGTTGAAGAAACGTTGAGAGCCATTGATGATTTAATTCGTCAAGGGAAGATTCTTTATGCTGGTGTAAGTGAATGGAGTGCGGCTCAGATTGAAGAGGCAGTCCGTGTGGCTGATAAATTCCTTTTAGATCGAATTGTCGTGAACCAGCCTGTATATAACATGTTAAACCGCTATATTGAAAAGGAAGTTATTCCGGTGAGTTCAAACCATGGGATTGGACAGGTGGTCTTTTCTCCTCTCGCTCAGGGAATTTTAACAGGAAAATATAAAGGAAATACCATTCCGGAGGATAGCCGTGCCTCAAATGCAGAAATCAACAACTTCATGAAGGGTATGTTGACTGAGACTACCTTTACGAAGGTGGAACAGTTAGAGAAGATTGCCAAGGAATTAGAAATCACTCTACCTAGCCTTGCGTTAGCATGGATTTTACGTCAGTCCAATGTTTCAAGCGCATTAATTGGTGCAAGTAGACCAAGCCAAGTAGAAGAAAATGTCAAAGCCGTTGAAATTGAACTTACGAGTGAGGTAATTGAAAAAATTGAGGGGATTTTGGCATAGAAACAATTTTAGATCGGACCGTTGTAAAGTAAGTAGTTCAATTTTTGAGTAGAAAATAACATAACATTACAATTAGAGTGCTAAAACTTCAAAGGATTTAGCACTCTATTTTTGTTGTATTATTTATAATATTAACGTAAATATTCTTTTTAATAGAAATGAAGAAAATCAAAACATGAGAAGATGAGATAAATGTTAATCCAATGTACGAAATCCTTGCTTGATCAGCTTGGAATAAAGAACAGTGAGCTGTAAGAAACGAAGGACCTCAAAATTGTGATGGATGACGGCCCCGAGACGATGGAATATTTGGATTTTGATGTATTTGAGATTCGTCAGGAGCGATTTGTTGGTCTTGAAGACATTTTTCCAACCTATGGTGAAGTCGTAAATGAATACGATTTTGGAGATTCCTGTGAACATACGATAACATTGGAAAAAGTCGTTAAATCAAATGAGTTTCGTGCAACATTTGTTGCAGGAATCGGAGAGAGACCTCCTGAAGATGTAGGAGGAGAAGGGGGCTATGAGGAATATCTGCGAATTATGGCAGATGTAAACCATCCAGAACATGAGGACATAAATGAATGGGCAAAAAATCAAATGGAAAGAAGCTTAAGCCAAGAAAAGATTAATAATAGACTTAAGCATGTAATTAAAGGTTATCGATATTCATATTTTTTGTGATTAGATTGAACAAAAAACCTATCACTCTTCGTAAAAAAGCCCAAGTTAACGTACTCTTTCGTTGAAATTCAATCTGTTATTTATTCAATACATATAGTCAAGGTGAGTTAATAGGAGTTATCGGGGGGTGATATCGTAGTGAGAGGGAAGGAGAGAGGTAAATTGAAAAATGCTGTCCTTTCACGTCATAGAAAACGTGCTTCGCTTAAAGTACCATCATCAACTCGGTTAAGGGCACAAATATTAAGATTAAGACTTAATCTTATTTCTGCAGGTAAAACATTACGAGGGGGGGAACAAGAATGAATTGGAAACTATTTTTTGCAAGTAACTTAACATTTGGAAGAAAGCTTGCTAGGCTCCATCACGTGAATGCGATATTTTTTCTTATTTTAGGCGTAACGGGGTTAGTTTTGTTTTCTAGCTATTATCGCTCCGTCTTTCCAACGTCCCGTATTTGGGTCAAAGACACACATATATGGATAGG
>NZ_JAVDVZ010000022.1:0-46535 GCF_031457145.1 Neobacillus niacini | reverse complement strand
CACGCTCAAGTGGTTCTACGACGAACTTTCCGTACTTGGCATCATCGTTGATCTCAACCGTTTCGATTTTTGGTTTTTCTATTTCGATCATCAAATAACCCTCCTTCAAAACGTCGAACCTCGACTAGAAAATTAGCTAATCGAAATTCCCCCATGTATACGTTCCCGTTTTGTGCACAACAACTGGAATAAAATCTTCTGTAAGAACGGAAAAATTAGTATCATAACCCATTATAGACGCAAGATACAAATTCTATACAGAAAAATTAAACACGACGGCGTTTTGGTGGACGGCATCCGTTATGAGGTACTGGAGTAACGTCCTTAATAGCTGTTACTTCAAGACCAGCAGCTTGTAACGCACGAATTGCAGCCTCACGACCTGCACCAGGTCCTTTAACTGTAACTTCTAGAGTCTTCATACCATGTTCAATAGAGGTCTTAGCTGCAGTTTCAGCTGCCATTTGAGCTGCGAATGGAGTAGATTTACGAGAACCTCTAAATCCAAGCGCACCAGCACTTGACCATGAAATCGCATTACCATGAACATCCGTAATTGTTACGATTGTATTGTTAAATGTTGAACGAATATGCGCGATACCTTGTTCAATATTCTTTTTAACACGACGTTTACGTGTATTAGTTTTACGTGCCATTTAAATAACCTCCTTTGCCGATTACTTCTTCTTGTTCGCAACAGTCTTACGAGGACCTTTGCGTGTACGAGCGTTGTTTTTCGTGTTTTGTCCACGAACCGGTAAACCACGACGATGACGTAATCCGCGGTAGCAGCCAATCTCCATTAAACGCTTAATGTTAAGAGAAATTTCACGGCGAAGGTCACCTTCAACTTTTAATTTGTCGATGATATCACGGATTTTGTTTAGTTCGTCTTCTGTTAAATCACGTACTCGAGTATTTTCAGAAACACCAGCTTCTGTTAAAACTTTTTGTGCAGTATTTTTACCAATACCATAAATGTAAGTCAAAGAGATAACTACACGTTTTTCACGTGGAATATCTACACCAGCAATACGTGCCATAAATGAGCGCACCTCCTTCAAGATTAACCTTGTTTTTGTTTATGTTTAGGGTTTTCACAGATAACCATGACTTTACCGCGTCTACGGATAACTTTGCACTTTTCGCAGATCGGTTTAACAGATGGTCTTACTTTCATTATCCTAACCTCCTTAGTAATACGGAGTGCAAGCAACTATTTAAAGCGGTAAGTAATTCTTCCGCGTGTTAAGTCATATGGAGAAAGCTCGACAGTAACTTTGTCACCCGGAAGGATGCGAATGAAGTGCATTCGGATTTTACCAGAAACATGAGCTAGCACGGTATGACCATTTTCTAATTCTACCTTAAACATTGCATTTGGCAAAGTTTCAATGACTTTACCTTCAATTTCAATTACATCATCTTTGGCCATTAATTCGTCTCCCTTCTCGATTCAATTATTAGATCCGAAAATGCAAAGCAAATTCTTTTCATTCGTACAAAACAATAGCAACCTTGTAATTCTAACATAATGTTTGTTAACTGTCCGCAAGTAAATTCTACAATGTTTGGAATTTCAAATTCCACATGTAAGTCTTGCCCAACTCTCGGTCCTACATACTCAGTACAATAGAAAAGCCATTTACATCTACATACTTTTGAAGCTTATTGAAGAGATGTTCGAGAGTCGATTGCACATTTAAACTAATGGCCATTAACGTAAGTCCCCGACCAATTGCTTGATTACAGCAAATACTTTTTTAATATCCTGTTGACCATCAATTGAGCGCAGGTAACCTTTTGTTTCATAAAAAGTAAGCAATGGTTCTTGCTGTTTAATATTGACGTCTAATCTATTTTGTACGGTCTCAGCATTATCATCTGCACGTTGGTAGAGTTCTCCACCACATTTGTCGCAATTACCCTCTTTTGCAGGAGGATTGAATACTAAATGATAAGTTGATCCACAATCTTTACAGATACGACGACCTGTCAAACGTTCCATTAAAATACTTTTATCAACACTAATATTGATTACGTAATCAATCTTTTTATCTAGGTCAGATAATAGATTTTCCAATGCTTCAGCTTGAGGTACCGTTCTAGGAAAGCCATCAAGTAAAAAGCCATTTTTACAGTCATCTTTACTTAAACGTTCACGAACAATGCCGATTGTAACTTCATCAGGAACAAGTTCACCTTTGTCCATGAAAGACTTAGCTTCTAATCCTAGTTCTGTTCCTTCTTTCATCGCTGCACGGAACATATCTCCAGTAGAGATATGAGGGATGCCGTATTGTTCGACGATTTGCTCGGCTTGAGTACCTTTTCCAGCACCCGGTAGCCCCATTAATACTAAATTCACACGTGTTCCCCCTCGTGCTATTTATCGGTTTTAGGGAACGTATGTCCCCAAAACCACCTTATTTTATAAAACCTTTATAATGACGTTTAACTAGCTGTGCTTCAAGCTGCTTCATCGTATCAAGGGCAACACCCACAACGATTAGTAAGCTTGTTCCCCCAATTTGAGCCGATTGCGGAAGGTTCGCTATTCCAATGAAGATAATAGGAAGAATCGCAATAACTGTTAAGAAAAGTGCACCTACAAATGTTAAACGATATAGTACGCGTGTTAAGTATTCCTGTGTACTCCTGCCCGGTCTAATACCTGGGATATAACCGCTTTGCTTTTGTAAATTTTCTGCAGCTTGTTCTGGATTAACCTGAATAAATGCATAGAAATAAGTAAAAGCGATAATCAGAGCAGCATATAGGGTCATTCCAATTGGGTGGGAATAATCAAATACTCTTGTAATCCAAAGCGTTACATCATTTGTTGGAAAAAATGATGCAATAGTTCTTGGGGTTACAATAAAGGAAACTGCAAAGATTACAGGGATAACACCAGCAGCATTAACTTTTAACGGCATATGAGTGGATTGTTGTGCACCAGCATTACGACCGTTAACAGATCTTTGTTTTGCATACTGAATTGGAATTTTTCTTATCGCTTGTTGAATGAAAATAGTACCAACTACAATTGCGATTACAGCCAAGAGTATTAAAACAACCGTAACGATACGGAGGAATAACTGCTCACCAGCATTTTCAAACTGCTGTACATAAATTTGATTAACTGTATTAGGGATACTAGCAACAATACCTGCAAAGATGATAATGGAAATACCATTTCCAACGCCCTTTTCAGTAATTTGCTCTCCTAACCACATCAAAAATGCAGTACCGGCAGTTAAAACAACTGCAATTAATAAATAAGTACCAATTCCAGGATTTACGATTAATTGACCACTTGACATACTATTAAATCCGTAAGACATACCTAAAGCTTGAATAAAGCCAAGTACAATCGTGAAATAACGGGTAAACTGAGCTAACTTTCGGCGTCCAGCATCTCCTTGCTTTGACCATTCCGTAAATTTCGGAACAACATCCATCTGTAAAAGCTGAATAATAATGGAAGCAGTGATGTAAGGCATAATACCCATAGCAAGGATGGAGAAGTTTTGCAACGCCCCACCACCAAAGGTATTTAATATACCAAAGACACTTAATTTATCTTGTGCAGCCAAAATTTCAGCATTTACATTTGGAACAGGAATAAAACTGCCAAGTCGAAATACGATTAACATTAAAAGAGTGAAAATAATCTTTCTTCTAATTTCAGCCACGCGCATAAAATTGGAGATTGTCTGGAACATTAGATCACCTCAGTAGTTCCACCTACAGCTTCAATTGCTTCTTTGGCGGTAGAGGAGAATTTATGAGCTTTAACAGTGAGTTTTTTCTCTACGTTCCCTTTTGCAAGAATTTTGATTCCTGCTTTTTCATTCTTAACAACACCAGTTTCAATTAGAAGTTCTGGAGTAACTTCTGTACCCTCTTCAAACTGGTTAAGAACATCAAGGTTTACAATTGCATACTCTTTACGGTTGATATTTGTAAAACCACGTTTTGGTAAACGACGGAATAAAGGTGTTTGACCACCCTCGAATCCTAGACGGACACCACCGCCGGAACGAGCATTTTGACCTTTATGACCTTTACCAGCAGTTTTCCCTTGACCAGAACCGATTCCACGTCCTAAACGTTTACGTTCTTTACGAGAACCCTCAGCAGGCTTTAATTCATGAAGTTTCATATTGGCACCTCCTTATGAAAGAAAACAATCAATTATTGTTCTTTTACTGTTACAAGGTGAGCAACTTTCGTAATCATGCCGCGAATTGCAGCATTATCTTGGTGCTCAACTGTTTGATTTAATTTGCGTAAACCTAGAGCAGTAACTGTCGCTTTTTGGTCACCAGGGCGACCAATAACGCTTTTATTGAGGGTAATTAATAGTTTGTTTGCCATTTGATTTCCCTCCTTATCCTAGCAGTTCTTCTACTGATTTACCACGTAACTTGGCTACGTCTTCAGCACGTTTTAGTTGTTTAATACCGTCAATCGTTGCACGTACCATATTAATTGGAGTGTTTGTTCCTAATGATTTAGAAAGGATATCTCCTACCCCGCCTAATTCTAGAACAGCACGGACTGGACCACCAGCAATAACCCCTGTACCTTCAGAAGCAGGCTTTAGAAGAATTTCGCCAGCGCCAAATCGTCCAATTACTTGGTGAGGAACAGTAGTTCCAACCATTGGTACTTCGACTAAGTTCTTCTTAGCATCTTCGATTGCTTTACGAATCGCATCTGGTACTTCTTGAGCTTTACCAGTACCGAAACCAACATGACCGTTTTTATCTCCAACTACTACTAGAGCAGTGAAGCGAAAACGACGACCACCCTTAACAACTTTCGCTACACGGTTAACCGTTACAACGCGTTCTTCAAGTTCAAGTTTGTTTGGATCAATACGACGTATCATTATATGTGTCCCTCCTTTATCTATTAAAATTGTAGGCCGTTTTCACGGGCTGCATCAGCTAGTGCTTGGATACGACCATGATATAGATATCCTCCACGGTCAAAAACAACAGCAGAGATACCTTTTTCTACCGCACGTTTAGCAACTAATTCTCCGACCAACTTAGCAGCTTCAAGATTGCTTGTAGATTCAAGGTTAAGATCTTTTTCCATAGTAGAAGCACTTACTAATGTAACTCCACTCATGTCATCGATAACCTGTGCATAAACATGCTTATTTGAACGGAAGACATTTAGACGTGGACGTGCTGCAGTACCGCTAAGTTTCGAACGAACTCGAGCATGTCTTTTCTTCCGACTAGCATTTTTATCAAGCTTCGTAATCATTTACGTCACTCCTTTCGTTTACCTAAGCGGCATTACTTACCTGTTTTACCTTCTTTACGACGAACAAATTCACCTTCGTAACGAATTCCTTTACCTTTATACGGCTCTGGAGGACGAACTTGACGAATATTGGCTGCTAATGCACCAACACGTTCTTTATCTGTACCTTTAATTGTAATCTTTGTATTAGCAGGTACTTCGATTTCAAGACCAGCTTCTGGTTCAAACTCTACTGGATGTGAATATCCAACATTTAATACAAGCTTGTTACCTTGCTTTTGAACACGGTAACCAACCCCGATTAATTCTAATCTTCTTTCGAAGCCCTTGGAAACACCTTCAACCATGTTCGCAATTAACGCACGAGTTGTTCCGTGTAATGCGCGATGTTCTTTTACATCAGATGGACGTGTGATTGTTACTAGGTTTTCTTCGATTTTAATTTCGATATCTGGATTAAAAGAGCGAGTAAGTTCGCCTTTTGGACCTTTAACAGTAACGGTACTATTATTTAAAGTAACCGTAACACCTGCAGGGATTTCAATAGGTTTTTTTCCTACGCGAGACATTTAGTGCACCTCCATTCATTCAGAAACTATATTACCAAACGTAAGCTAATACTTCTCCGCCAACTTGTTTAGCACGTGCTTCTTTATCAGTTATAACACCATTTGAAGTTGATACTAATGCGATACCAAGACCATTAAGGACACGTGGTACCTCAGTAGATTTTGCATAAACACGAAGTCCAGGCTTGCTTATGCGCTTAAGACCAGTGATAACACGTTCATTATTAGAACCGTACTTTAAGAAGATACGGATAATACCTTGTTTGTTGTCTTCAATAAATTCAACATCACGAACGAAGCCTTCACGCTTTAAGATTTCAGCGATTTCTTTTTTGATATTAGAAGCAGGCACTTCTAACTTTTCGTGACGCACCATATTCGCATTACGAATGCGAGTAAGCAAATCAGCAATCGGATCTGTCATGACCATTATTTTTACCTCCTTCCCAGACTTGGGGTTTACCAGCTAGCTTTTTTGACACCAGGAATTTGTCCTTTGTATGCTAATTCACGGAAACAAATACGGCAAAGCTTAAATTTACGGTATACAGAGTGTGGACGGCCGCAACGTTCACAGCGAGTGTACTCTTGAACCGCGAATTTAGGCGTGCGTTTTTGTTTCGCTATCATTGACTTTTTAGCCACGTTTTCGCCTCCCTTATTTAGCGATTACTTTTGGAACGGCATTCCAAATTGTGTTAATAGTTCACGTGCTTCTTCATCAGTATTAGCAGTCGTTACGATAACGATATCCATACCACGAACCTTGCTTACTTTATCGTAATCAATTTCAGGGAAGATTAATTGTTCTTTAACACCCAAAGTATAGTTACCGCGACCATCGAATGATTTTTTAGAAACACCACGGAAGTCACGAACACGAGGTAAAGAAACAGAAACTAATTTATCCAAGAATTCGTACATGCGCTCACCGCGAAGTGTAACTTTTGCACCGATTGGCATACCTTCACGAAGACGGAAACCAGCGATTGATTTCTTAGCACGAGTTACAACAGGCTTCTGACCTGTAATGGTAGAAAGTTCTTCAACAGCATTATCTAATGCTTTTGCGTTAGCAACTGCATCACCAACACCCATGTTAATAACAATCTTATTAAGTTGTGGAACTTGCATTACTGATTTATAGTTGAACTTGCTCATTAGAGCAGGTGTTACTTCTTTAACAAATTTTTCTTTTAGGCGGTTCATACATAGTACCTCCCTTCTTATTTAAACTATTTATTTATCTAGTAATTCACCGGATTTTGCCACGCGTACTTTTTTGCCATCAACATTTGTATAACCTACACGAGTTGGGTTACCAGACTTAGGATCGATAGGCATAACGTTTGATACATGAATTGGTGCCTCAAAGCTCATAATTCCGCCTTGTGGATTCACTTGAGAAGGTTTAGCGTGTTTTTTCACGATATTAATACCTTCTACTAGTACACGGCTATCTTTAGGATAGGCTGCTAGGATTACTCCTGTTTTGCCTTTATCCTTACCGGAGATAACTCTTACTTTGTCACCTTTTTTAACATGCATTCGTAAGCACCTCCTTAAAGGCATTTGAATTTAAATTATAATACTTCTGGAGCTAAAGATACAATTTTCATAAAGTTGCTATCGCGAAGTTCACGAGCAACTGGTCCGAAGATACGAGTTCCACGAGGACTCTTATCATCCTTGATAATTACACATGCGTTTTCATCGAAACGAATGTATGTTCCATCAGGTCGACGAGCACCGCTTTTCGTACGAACGATAACAGCCTTAACAACGTCACCCTTCTTAACAACGCCACCAGGTGTTGCTTGTTTCACTGTACAAACGATAACATCACCAATACCCGCAGTTTTACGGCCAGAACCGCCAAGAACTTTAATGGTAAGTACCTCACGAGCACCAGAGTTATCTGCAACTTTTAAACGTGATTCTTGTTGAATCATGTGTGTAACCTCCCTTCGGAATGATACTTAATCCGAACAATTAAATAATAACTGCTTTTTCTGTAACTTCAACTAAACGGAAGCGTTTTGTAGCTGATAGAGGACGAGTTTCCATGATACGTACAACATCGCCAATCTTAGCTTCATTTTGCTCATCATGAGCCTTAAACTTTTTAGAGTATTTAACGCGTTTACCGTAAAGAGGATGCTTTTTGTGGGTTTCGACTAAAACAGTAATAGTTTTATCCATTTTGTCAGAAACGACCCGCCCAGTGTAAACTTTGCGTTGATTACGTTCACTCATTATGTGAACCTCCTCTCAATTATTACTTGTTAAAGCTGATTTCTCTCTCACGAATCACAGTTTTCATGCGAGCAATCGCTTTGCGTACTTCACGGATACGAGCTGTATTTTCAAGTTGGCCAGTCGCTAATTGGAAGCGTAGGTTGAAAAGCTCTTCTTTTAAGGATTTAACTTTTTGTTCAATTTCGGCAGTGGTAAGGTCTTTAATTTCATTAGCTCTCATTTGATTCACCACCAATTTCTTCACGTTTTACGAACTTACATTTAATTGGAAGTTTGTGCATTGCAAGACGAAGTGCTTCACGTGCTACCTCTTCAGAAACACCAGCAATTTCAAACATTACTTTCCCTGGTTTAACAACAGCTACCCAGCCTTCAGGTGCACCTTTACCAGATCCCATCCGCACCTCAAGAGGTTTTGCAGTATAAGGCTTATGCGGGAAAATTTTAATCCAAACTTTACCGCCACGTTTCATGTAACGAGTCATTGCAATACGGGCAGCTTCGATTTGGCGGTTAGTGATCCAAGAAGCTTCAGTTGCTTGTAAGCCGAATTCACCGAAAGTTACTTCAGTTCCACCTTTTGCGTTACCACGCATTTTTCCACGGTGTTGACGGCGATATTTAACGCGTTTTGGCAATAACATATTATTTGCCTCCTTCCGCAGGTTTCTTCTTAGTAGGAAGGACTTCTCCCTTATAGATCCATACTTTTATGCCAAGCTTACCATAAGTAGTATCTGCTTCAGCATGAGCATAGTCGATATCAGCGCGAAGTGTATGAAGTGGAACTGTTCCTTCGCTGTAGTGTTCTGCACGAGCAATATCTGCACCGCCAAGACGACCTGATACCATAGTCTTAATACCTTTAGCTCCTGCACGCATAGCACGTTGAATTGCTTGCTTTTGTGCACGACGGAAAGATACACGATTTTCTAATTGACGAGCAATATTTTCAGCAACTAATTTTGCATCAAGATCTGCTCTCTTGATTTCAAGAATGTTGATGTGTACACGTTTGCCAGTTAATTGATTTAAAGCTTTACGAAGTGCTTCAACTTCAGTACCGCCTTTACCGATAACCATACCAGGCTTAGCAGTATGAACTGTTACATTCACACGGTTAGCCGCGCGTTCGATTTCAACTTTAGATACAGAAGCATCCTTCAAACGCTTCGTGATATACTCACGAATTTTAAGGTCTTCATGTAAAAGATCAGCGAAGTCTTTACCTGCGTACCACTTAGATTCCCAATCTTTGATGATTCCGATTCGCAAACCGACTGGATTTACTTTTTGACCCACAGATTATCCCTCCTTCTTTTCTGATAGAACGATTGTGATGTGGCTAGTGCGTTTGTTGATTTGACTTGCACGGCCCATCGCACGAGGACGGAAACGTTTCAACGTTGGTCCTTCATCTACAAAAGCTTGAGTTACTACCAAGCTATTAATGTCCATTTCATAATTATGCTCGGCATTTGCCATAGCAGATTTTAATACTTTTTCAACGATTGGAGAAGCAAACTTTGGTGTATGATTTAAAATCGCCACCGCTTCACCAACTTGCTTTCCTCGAATTAAATCTACGACTAAACGTGCTTTACGAGGAGCAATACGAACTGTTCTTGCAACAGCTTTAGCTTGCATTTGGATGCCCTCCTCTCTTAACGTCTGGTTTTCTTATCATCATTACCATGACCTTTGTAAGCACGAGTTGGAGCAAATTCTCCAAGCTTGTGTCCTACCATGTCTTCAGTAACATAAACAGGCACATGTTTGCGACCGTCATATACAGCGATAGTGTGGCCGATAAATTGTGGGAAGATCGTAGAACGACGAGACCAAGTTTTAACAACTTGTTTACTTTCAGTTTCATTTAACTTTTCGATCTTAACTATTAAATGATCATCAACAAATGGTCCTTTTTTAAGGCTGCGACCCATGGATGAACCTCCCTTCGTGATTGTTCTACGGCTCTTTCTGTGAACCGTAGGTCAATCCCGTTATTTTTTACGACGACGTACGATAAACTTGTCGGATTTGTTCGTTTTCTTACGAGTTTTGAATCCAAGAGTTGGTTTACCCCATGGAGACATTGGTGACTTACGTCCGATTGGTGAACGTCCTTCACCACCACCGTGTGGGTGATCGTTAGGGTTCATTACAGATCCACGTACTGTTGGGCGTTTGCCTAACCAGCGTGAGCGTCCTGCTTTACCAATTTTAATAAGTTCGTGTTGTTCGTTACCTACTTGACCGATAGTTGCACGGCACTCAGCAAGAATCATTCGAACTTCACCGGAATTTAAACGTACAAGTACGTATTTTCCTTCTTTACCAAGAACCTGTGCAGAAGTTCCAGCAGAACGAACTAATTGTCCACCCTTACCTGGTTTTAACTCGATGTTGTGTACAACAGTACCAACAGGGATGTTTACAAGTGGTAATGCGTTACCTACTTTAATATCAGCCTCTGGGCCAGACATTACTTCCAAACCTACTACTAGGTTTTTAGGAGCTAGGATATAACGCTTTTCACCATCTGCATAATTGATTAATGCGATATTCGCGGAACGGTTTGGATCGTACTCGATCGTAGCAACGCGTCCTGGAATGCCATCTTTGTTACGTTTAAAGTCAATAATACGATATGAACGCTTATGGCCGCCACCTTGATGACGAACAGTTAACTTACCTTGGTTATTACGGCCGCCTTTTCTCTTTAACGGAGCCATTAGAGATTTTTCTGGTGTGCTAGTTGTGATTTCTGCGAAATCAGAAGTAGTCATACCGCGACGACCATTGGAGGTAGGTTTGTACTTTTTAATCGCCATGTTTATTCCCTCCTCTTCTTAATAGAATTTATGCTTCGAAGAATTCGATTTCTTTGCTATCAGCAGTTAATTTTACAATTGCTTTACGACGTTTATTTGTGTAACCACCGAATTTACCCATACGCTTAAATTTACCTTTATAGTTCATGATGTTAACTTTGTCAACTTCTACGCCAAAGATTTCAACAATCGCATCTTTAACTTGAGTTTTGTTAGCTCTCACATCAACTTCAAAAGTATATTTCTTCTCAGCCATTAGGTCAGTAGAACGTTCAGTGATAACGGGGCGCTTAATGATATCGCGTGCATCCATTATGCAAGCACCTCCTCTACTTTTTCAACTGCAGCTTTCGTCATGATTAACTTATCATGATTTACAACATCCAACACATTGATTCCGTCAGCTGTTACAACAGTTACACCAGGAATATTACGAGCAGAAAGTGCTACATTTTCATCTAGGTCAGCAGTAACGATTAGTGCCTTCTTCTCAACAGAAAGACCGCCTAATACTGATTTGAAATCTTTTGTTTTTGGAGCATCGAAAGCAAGGCTTTCTAATACTAAAACATTTTCTTCTAATACTTTAGAAGATAATGCAGATTTAATCGCTAAGCGACGTACCTTTTTCGGTAATTTGTAGCTGTAGCTGCGTGGTGTTGGACCAAATACAGTACCACCTCCGCGCCATTGTGGAGAACGGATAGACCCTTGACGAGCACGACCAGTTCCTTTTTGACGCCATGGTTTACGTCCACCGCCGCGTACTTCAGAACGAACTTTTACTTTATGAGTTCCTTGACGTAAAGAAGCTCTTTGCATAACAATTGCTTCGAATAACACGTGTTGGTTAGGCTCGATACCAAATACTGATTCGTTAAGTTCGATTTCACCAACTTGTGATCCGTTTTGGTTAAACAATGAAACTTTCGGCATTCTTTTGCTCCTCCTTTCTTTTGAAGATATTACGCTTTAATCGCACCTTTGATTTTCAATAATGCTTTCTTAGGTCCTGGAACATTACCTTTGATTAAAAGTAAGTTACGTTCAACATCAACTTTTACAATTTCAAGATTTTGAACTGTTACTTGTTCTCCACCCATACGACCAGGTAATAGTTTACCTTTGAATACACGGTTTGGAGCAACAGGTCCCATAGAACCAGGACGACGGTGATAACGAGAACCGTGGGCCATTGGGCCGCGTGATTGTCCGTGGCGTTTAATTACACCTTGGAAACCTTTACCCTTTGAGATTCCTGTTACATCTACAACATCGCCAGCAGCGAAAATATCAACTTTGACTTCTTGACCAACTTCATATCCTGTAACGTCAACTCCGCTGAATTCGCGAATGAAGCGCTTAGGAGTAGTGTTTGCCTTAGCAACATGTCCCTTTTCAGGTTTGTTAGCTAACTTTTCACGCTTATCTTCAAAACCAATTTGAATAGCTTCATATCCGTCGCTTTCAACTGATTTCTTTTGAAGAACTACGTTTTGAGCAGCTTGAACAACAGTAACTGGGATTAAGTTGCCGTTTTCTGCAAATACTTGAGTCATACCAATCTTTCTTCCTAAGATTCCTTTGGTCATTTAAGTCACACCTCCTAGATAATTTGTTATTTATTTTTTAAACTAAAGTTTAATTTCAATATCAACACCGGATGGTAAATCTAAACGCATTAACGCATCAACTGTTTGTGGAGTTGGGTTAACGATATCGATTAGACGCTTATGTGTCCGTTGTTCGAATTGCTCACGAGAATCTTTGTACTTATGAACCGCACGAAGAACAGTGTAAATAGTTTTTTCAGTCGGAAGCGGAATCGGACCAGAAACGGCTGCACCAGAACGCTTTGCTGTTTCAACGATTTTTTCTGCAGACTGATCAAGAATTCTGTGATCATAAGCTTTTAAACGGATACGAATCTTTTGTTTTGCCATTATTTTCCCTCCTTTATTCGCCTATTTTAAAAATAGACATTCTCAGTGAAAATTTCCCACACACTCGCCATGGCAAAGCGGCCGGGTGTGTCAGCAACCTTTCACATCATCGCAGTCAAAGACCAACATTGTCTATTATACATAAAACATTAGGCAAACGCAACATTTTTTAAATAAATTATTTTCTGCTGCGTTCAGCGCACTTTTACTATTATAGCGACCTGTTTATACAATATCAATAGAAAAAGCCATTCTCCAAAAATAACCTTTAATAACGCTTTATTAATTGAATATTAAATGAGCTCTATTTATATAGTAGAAACAAGATTTTTGACATAAAAAAAACAGATGGATCGTCATCCATCTGCTCTCTATTATTCAAATTACTCAGTAATAGTTGTGATTGAACCTGAACCTACAGTACGTCCGCCTTCACGGATAGAGAACTTTGTACCTTCTTCGATTGCTACTGGAGCAATAAGTTCTACAATCATTTCGATGTGGTCGCCAGGCATAACCATTTCTACGCCTTCTGGAAGATTACAAATACCAGTAATATCAGAAGTACGGAAATAGAATTGTGGACGGTAGTTAGTGAAGAATGGAGTATGACGTCCACCTTCTTCTTTAGATAATACATAAACTTGTGCTTTGAACTTTGAGTGTGGAGTGATTGATTTCGGCTTAGCCAATACTTGACCACGCTCGATTTCTTCACGTGCTACACCACGAAGTAATGCACCGATGTTGTCTCCAGCTTCAGCGAAGTCAAGAAGCTTACGGAACATTTCTACACCTGTTACAGTAGTAGATTTTGGCTCTTCAGTGAAACCTACGATTTCAACTACGTCCCCAACTTTAACTACTCCACGCTCAACACGGCCAGTAGCAACTGTTCCACGACCAGTGATTGAGAATACATCCTCAACTGGCATCATGAAAGGTTTGTCAGTGTCACGAGTTGGTGTTGGAATCCACTCATCAACCGCAGCCATAAGTTCGTTGATTTTTTCTTCCCAAGCAGCTTCGCCTTCTAAAGCTTTAAGAGCAGAACCTTTGATAACTGGAGTGTCATCACCTGGGAAGTCGTATTCTGATAATAGATCACGAATTTCCATTTCTACTAATTCAAGAAGTTCTTCATCATCAACCATATCACACTTGTTCATAAATACAACAAGGTAAGGTACGCCTACCTGACGAGAAAGAAGGATATGCTCACGAGTTTGTGGCATTGGACCATCAGTTGCAGAAACAACTAGGATACCGCCGTCCATTTGAGCTGCACCAGTGATCATGTTTTTAACATAGTCAGCGTGTCCTGGGCAGTCAACGTGTGCATAGTGACGTGATTCAGTTTGATACTCAACGTGTGAAGTAGAAATTGTGATTCCACGCTCTTTTTCTTCTGGTGCACCGTCGATTTGATCATAGCCGCGAGCTTCTGCACCACCAACTTTAGCAAGTACAGATGTGATAGCAGCTGTTAGAGTTGTTTTACCGTGGTCAACGTGACCAATTGTACCAATATTTACGTGTGGCTTTGAACGGTCGAATTTAGCTTTACCCATTAGGAAAATCCTCCTTTAATATATAAAAGTTAAGTATATTTTATGGAAACTGTAAATTGGTTGTCCCAATTTCACAGTTTCCATGGTTACATAAGTAGTTATACTTTATTAACAGGTGAAAATCAATTATTCACCTTTATTTTTTTTGATAATTTCTTCAGATACTGATTTTGGAACTTCTTCATAGTGATCAAAGTGCATAGAGAATACTCCACGACCTTGTGTACTTGAACGAAGTGAAGTTGCATAACCAAACATTTCTGAAAGTGGAACCTGGGAACGAACTACTTGTGCATTTCCACGAGCTTCCATACCTTCAACGCGTCCGCGGCGTGCAGTGATTTGTCCCATGATATCACCTAGATATTCTTCTGGGATTACAACTTCAACGCGCATCATTGGTTCAAGGATAACAGGCTTACACTTTGAAGCTGCATTTTTAAGTGCCATTGAAGCAGCAATCTTAAACGCCATTTCAGAGGAGTCAACATCATGGTAAGATCCGTCGAATAATCTTGCTTTAATATCAACTAATGGATATCCAGCAAGAACACCACGATTTAGAGCATCTTCAAGTCCAGCTTGAACTGGAGCGATGTATTCACGAGGAACTACACCACCAACGATTCCATTAATGAATTCAAATCCTTTACCTTCATCATTAGGTGAGAATTCAATCCAAACGTGTCCGTATTGACCACGACCACCAGATTGACGAGCGAATTTACCTTCAACTTGTGCAGAAGCACGGAAAGTTTCGCGATAAGCAACCTGAGGCGCACCAACATTAGCTTCAACCTTAAACTCGCGACGCATACGGTCTACAAGAATATCAAGGTGAAGTTCGCCCATTCCCGCGATAATAACCTGTCCAGTTTCTGGGTCAGTGTGCGCACGGAATGTAGGATCTTCTTCTTGAAGTTTTTGTAATGCAGTTGTCATTTTATCTTGGTCAGCTTTTGATTTTGGTTCTACTGAAAGTTGAATTACTGGTTCAGGGAATACCATTGATTCTAGGATAACAAGGTTTTTCTCGTCACATAGAGTATCACCAGTTGTTGTATCTTTCAGACCTACAGCTGCCGCAATGTCACCAGCATAAACCTTAGAGATTTCTTGACGGCTATTTGCATGCATTTGTAGGATACGTCCAATACGTTCGCGCTTACGCTTAGTAGAGTTTTGGACATATGATCCAGCATCCAGTGTACCAGAGTACACACGGAAGAACGTTAATTTACCAACATAAGGGTCTGTCATAACTTTAAATGCTAGAGCAGAAAACGGCTCATCATCATCAGAATGACGTTCAACTAGTACTTCCTCATCATCTACATCGTGTCCTTTGATTGCAGGAACATCTAATGGTGATGGAAGGTAGTCGATAACCGCATCCAACATAAGTTGAACACCTTTGTTTTTGAAAGCAGATCCACAAATAACAGGATAGAATTCTACATTAACAGTACCTTTTCGAATCGCTGATTTAAGCTCTTCTTTAGTGATTTCTTCACCACTAAGGTATTTTTCCATTAATTCTTCATCTAATTCTGCTACCGCTTCAACTAGTTTTTCACGATATTCTTCAGCTTTTGCTTTGTATTCTTCAGGAATTTCGCCAACTGTGATATCTGTACCTAAGTCGTTCGCATAGAATACAGCATTCATTTCCACAAGGTCAATGATACCTGAGAATTGATCTTCAGCACCAATCGGTAGTTGAATTGGATGAGCATTCGCTTGCAGACGATCATGAATTGTTCCTACTGAATATAGGAAGTCTGCACCGATTTTGTCCATCTTGTTTACGAATACTACACGAGGTACACCATAAGTTGTTGCTTGACGCCAAACTGTTTCAGTTTGTGGTTCAACGCCAGACTGTGCATCAAGTACCGCTACTGCTCCATCAAGTACACGAAGGGAACGTTCAACTTCAACAGTGAAATCTACGTGTCCAGGAGTGTCAATGATGTTTACACGGTGACCTTTCCATGATGCAGTTGTCGCTGCTGACGTGATAGTGATTCCACGCTCTTGTTCTTGCTCCATCCAGTCCATCTGAGAAGCACCTTCATGTGTTTCACCGATCTTATGAATCTTACCAGTGTAATAAAGGACGCGTTCAGTGGTAGTCGTTTTACCGGCATCGATGTGTGCCATGATGCCGATATTACGAGTGTTTGCTAAGGAGAACTCTCTTGCCATTGGTCTTTCTCCTTCCTAGTATGAAAGTTTTTATGATTAAGGTAATCCTACCAACGATAGTGAGCAAACGCTTTGTTTGCTTCTGCCATTTTGTGTGTATCTTCACGCTTTTTAACTGATGCACCAGTGTTGTTAGCTGCATCCATGATTTCATTAGCTAAACGCTCTTCCATCGTTTTTTCTCCGCGAAGACGCGCATAGTTCACTAACCAGCGTAGACCAAGAGTTGAGCGGCGATCTGGACGCACCTCAATTGGTACTTGATAGTTCGCTCCACCTACACGGCGTGCTTTTACCTCTAGTACTGGCATAATGTTCTTCATTGCTGCTTCAAAAATTTCCATTGGCTCTTTACCAGAGCGTTCACGAATTGTTTCAAACGCAGAGTAAAGAATATCTTGTGACTTACCTCTTTTACCATCAACCATCATTTTATTGATTAGACGAGTAACTAATTTAGAATTGTAAAGTGGATCTGGTAACACATCTCTTTTTGCTACAGGACCTTTACGTGGCATTTAATTTCCTCCTTTCAAACAAGCTTTCTATTTATTATGCTATTACTTCTTAGCTGCTTTTGGTCTCTTAGTACCATATTTAGAACGACCTTGCATACGGTTGTTAACACCAGCCGTATCAAGAGCACCACGTACGATGTGATAACGTACCCCTGGTAAGTCCTTTACACGTCCTCCACGAATAAGAACAACACTGTGTTCTTGAAGGTTGTGGCCGATACCAGGAATGTATGCAGTCACCTCGATACCGTTTGTCAAACGTACACGTGCATATTTACGTAACGCTGAGTTCGGTTTCTTTGGAGTCATTGTACCAACACGAGTACATACTCCGCGTTTTTGTGGTGAAGATACATTTGTTTGTGATTTTTTGAAGCTGTTATAACCTTTATTTAGCGCAGGTGATTTTGACTTTTCCTCTTTAGATTGACGAGGTTTGCGTACTAATTGGTTAATAGTTGGCATGTTACTTTTCCTCCCTTCATTTTTTGTAAGCCCACACATCCAGGTGGTTCATTTTTGTGCAAAAACAAAGTTTTTGCAGACCATCTATCTACAAAAACAGTTTTTAACGGATAATCGCTACAGTTGAAGCACCAACTTCTATTCCACATGCTTTGCCGAGTTTTTTCATCGAGTCAACGTGGATAATTGGGACGTTCACATCTTGAGCTAGTTTCACTACCGCTGCTGTTACTTTTGTATCAGCGTCACTTGCAATGATGAGCTCACTGGCTGTTCCATCCTTTAGTGCTTTTACTGTTTGTTTCGTTCCTATAACAATTCTTTTTGCCTGTAATACTTTTTCATAAGACATTTATCATATCCTCCAAAGTATCAGGTTAATAGGAGCACCTTTGATATAATACCATCTTCTAAAAAATATGTCAACAAAGCATTTCATTTTTTTTAAAATGCGGTACTTGCCCTAAAGCAAGTACCGCGATTTATTAATTAATCAATGGCTACTGTTTCTTCAGAAGTTGTATCTCTTAAAATTGGTTCAGCTTTGCGGTATCTTTGCATACCTGTTCCTGCTGGAACTAGTTTTCCGATAATAACATTTTCTTTTAAGCCCAGTAGTTCATCACGCTTGCCTTTGATGGCTGCATCTGTAAGAACTCTTGTTGTTTCTTGGAATGATGCCGCAGACAAGAATGAATCTGTCTCAAGAGATGCTTTTGTAATACCAAGCAATACCGGACGGCCAGTGGCCGGTAGTTTTCCACTTAACAATGCTTTTTCATTTGCATCTGTGAATTGGTGAATGTCAAGAAGTGTACCAGGAAGTACATCCGTTTCACCAGCATCACTAACACGAACCTTACGCATCATTTGTCGAACCATTACCTCTACGTGTTTATCGCCAATTTCAACACCCTGCATACGGTAAACTTTTTGAACTTCACGTAACAAGTACTCTTGAACAGCGTTAACATCTTTGATTTTGATTAATTCTTTAGGGTCAATAGAACCTTCCGTTAACTCCTCACCACGGGCAACCTGATCATTAACAGCCACTTTTAAGCGTGCTGTATATGGTGCATTATATGTTCGTGATTCGATCTCACCTTGAACAATAATCTCATGCTGGCGATCACGGCCTTCATTAATGCCAACAACAACACCATCAATTTCAGATATAACCGCAACACCCTTAGGATTACGCGCTTCAAAAATCTCTTGAATACGAGGTAAACCTTGAGTGATATCGTCACCCGCAACCCCGCCTGTATGGAATGTACGCATTGTTAACTGTGTACCAGGTTCTCCGATTGATTGGGCTGCAATAATACCAACTGCTTCCCCAACTTCAACTTCTTGACCTGTAGCCAGGTTACGGCCATAACACTTTTTACATACACCATGACGAGTATTACATGTAAAGGCAGAGCGAATTTTCACTTCTTCAATTCCTGCACCGACGATGGTTTCAGCAAGATCTTCAGTGATTAGTCCATTTTCAGGAACTAACACTTCATTCGTTTCTGGATGTTTAATTGGGTTACGGGCATGGCGGCCAACTAAACGTTCATCCAAGCCTTCGATAACCTCGGTACCATCCTTTAATGACCGGATTAACAATCCACGATCTGTTCCACAATCATCTTCACGGACAATGACATCTTGTGCAACATCAACTAGACGACGTGTTAAGTAACCAGAGTCAGCAGTTTTCAAGGCTGTATCGGCAAGACCTTTACGCGCACCGTGTGTAGAAATAAAGTATTCTAAAACTGTCAGACCTTCACGGAAACTTGATTTGATTGGTAATTCAATAATACGTCCAGCCGGGTTGGCCATTAGTCCACGCATACCTGCTAACTGTGTAAAGTTTGATGCGTTACCACGGGCTCCGGAATCACTCATCATGAATATTGGATTCGTTTTATTCAAGGATTGCATTAGTTTACCTTGGATGGTATCCTTCGCAGCACTCCAAATGGCAATAACACGATCATAACGTTCGTCTTCCGTAATTAATCCGCGACGGAACTGCTTCAAAACGTTATCAACTTTCGTTTGAGCCTCATGAAGAATTTCTTGCTTTTCAGGTAATACCACGATATCAGCAACACCAACAGTAATCCCCGCTTTTGTAGAATATTTAAATCCTAAGTCCTTCATCCGGTCTAGCATTTTAGACGTTTCAGTGATTTTGAATCGTTTAAATACTTCAGCAATGATATTTCCAAGGATTTTCTTTTTGAAAGGATCGACTAATGGCATTTCTTTAATTCTAGCTAGAACATCTTCACCTTTTTCAACAAAGTAGTTTGCTGGTGTTTCTACTTCAAGATTTTGTCTTGTTGGTTCGTTGATATATGGGAAAGATTTCGGAAGAATTTCATTAAAAATAAGTTTACCCACAGTAGTAATAAGTAGCTTATTATTTTGTTCTTCTGTCAATGTTTCATTTCCTAATGAACCAGCATGGACAGCAACACGGGTGTGCAGATGAACATAGCCATTTTGATAAGCGATTAACGCTTCGTTGGTATCTTTAAATATCATACCCTCTCCGACAACGCCTTCTCTTTCAAGAGTTAGGTAGTAGTTACCTAGTACCATATCCTGAGAAGGTGTAACAACTGGCTTACCGTCTTTAGGGTTCAAGATGTTTTGAGCAGCTAACATTAAAAGTCTAGCTTCTGCTTGCGCTTCAGATGAAAGCGGAACGTGAACAGCCATTTGGTCACCATCAAAATCCGCGTTGTATGCAGTACATACGAGCGGGTGAAGGCGTATCGCTCTTCCTTCAACAAGAGTAGGTTCAAATGCCTGAATCCCTAGTCTATGAAGTGTTGGGGCACGGTTAAGTAAAACCGGGTGCTCGCGAATAACATCTTCAAGCACATCCCATACTTCCGGAGAGACTCTTTCAATCTTACGTTTTGCCGATTTAATATTATGGGCTAAACCTTTTTCTACTAGTTCCTTCATAACGAAAGGCTTAAATAACTCAAGAGCCATTTCTTTCGGCAAACCGCATTGGTACATTTTTAAGTTCGGACCAACAACAATAACGGAACGACCAGAATAGTCTACACGTTTTCCAAGTAAGTTTTGACGGAAACGTCCTTGCTTTCCTTTTAACATATGGGAAAGTGACTTTAATGGACGGTTACCTGGACCCGTTACCGGACGACCGCGACGACCATTATCAATTAATGCGTCCACTGCTTCTTGGAGCATCCGTTTTTCGTTTTGAACGATAATATTTGGAGCACCAAGATCCAATAACCGCTTTAAACGGTTATTCCGATTGATAACACGACGGTAAAGATCGTTTAAATCAGATGTAGCAAATCTTCCTCCATCAAGCTGTACCATTGGACGAAGTTCTGGTGGAATAACAGGAAGGACATCAAGAATCATCCATGATGTTCCATTACCAGAGTTACGGAAAGCTTCCAACACTTCAAGACGCTTAATCGCACGTGTACGGCGCTGACCTTGTGCTGATTTCAGTTCTTCTTTTAGTGCTTCAACCTCTTTATTTAAATCAATATCAGAAAGAAGTTTTTTAATTGCTTCTGCACCCATCGCTGCTTGGAATTTATTTCCGTATTTTTCACGGTATGCACGATATTCCTTTTCTGATAAAAGTTGTTTCCTATCAAGAGCTGTATCTCCTGATTCAGTTACAACGTAAGAAGCAAAATAAATAATTTCCTCTAAAGCCCTTGGAGACATATCTAAAACTAGTCCCATACGGCTAGGAATGCCTTTAAAATACCATATATGAGAGACAGGAGCTGCAAGCTCAATATGCCCCATACGTTCACGACGAACCTTAGCACGTGTTACTTCAACACCGCATCGGTCACATACAACACCTTTATAGCGGACGCGTTTATATTTTCCACAATGACATTCCCAGTCCTTAGTCGGACCAAAAATTCTTTCACAGAATAAACCATCCTTTTCAGGCTTCAATGTACGATAGTTAATTGTTTCTGGTTTTTTCACTTCTCCAAAAGACCAAGAACGAATTTTATCAGGTGATGCCAAACCAATCTTCATATACTCAAAATTATTAACATCAAGCAAGGGGCCTACCTCCCTTTCTATCTAGACAGTCATTAACTGAAGCACACTTATGTGCTTCAGTTAAGTCTTATTCCTTTGAACCGACCTTTTCAGATTCAAATGCTTGTGCTTCCGGTACGTTTAATGTGTCAACTTGCTGTAACTCATCATCATCTTCCGTATCACGCATTTCTATTTCTTTTTCATCACCGGAAAGGATTTTTACATCCATACCAAGACTCTGAAGTTCTTTTATTAATACTTTGAATGATTCAGGAACACCTGGTTCCGGTACATTTTCACCTTTTACAATTGCTTCATACGTTTTCACACGACCCACAACATCATCTGATTTTACTGTCAGAATTTCTTGAAGAGTGTAGGCGGCACCGTATGCCTCTAATGCCCAAACCTCCATCTCACCAAAACGCTGTCCACCAAACTGAGCTTTACCGCCAAGTGGCTGCTGGGTTACAAGTGAGTATGGTCCCGTTGAACGAGCATGGAGTTTATCATCAACCATATGTGCAAGCTTAATCATGTACATGACACCAACAGACACACGGTTATCAAATGGTTCTCCTGAACGGCCATCGTATAATACAGTTTTTGCATCACTAGCCATTCCGGCTTCTTCAATCGTGCTCCAAACATCATCTTCAGTTGCACCGTCAAATACTGGTGATGCAACATGAATACCAAGGGCTCTAGCTGCCATTCCTAAATGAAGCTCAAGCACCTGACCGATGTTCATACGTGAAGGAACCCCTAAAGGATTTAACATAATATCAATTGGGGTACCATCTGGTAAATAAGGCATATCCTCTTCTGGTAATATCCGAGAAATAACCCCTTTATTACCATGGCGTCCTGCCATTTTATCCCCTTCATGAATCTTACGCTTCTGAACAATATAAACACGTACAAGCTGATTCACACCTGGAGGCAATTCATCGCCATCTTCGCGGTTAAACACTTTAACATCAAGGACAATACCACCGCCGCCATGTGGAACTCTTAAGGAAGTATCACGAACTTCACGTGCTTTTTCTCCGAAGATTGCATGCAAAAGCCTTTCTTCAGCAGTAAGTTCTGTAACACCCTTCGGAGTTACTTTACCAACCAGCAAGTCACCATCTTTTACCTCTGCACCAGTACGAATAATTCCACGCTCATCCAAATTACGAAGAGCATCTTCCCCTACATTTGGAATGTCACGGGTAATTTCTTCTGGGCCAAGCTTTGTATCACGTGATTCTGACTCATATTCTTCAATATGAATAGATGTATAAACATCATCTTTTACAAGTCGTTCGCTCATAATGATCGCATCTTCATAGTTATAGCCATCCCAGTTAACGAAGCCAACTAAAACGTTACGACCTAGAGCTAGTTCACCTAGTTCCATCGAAGGACCATCAGCAAGAATCTCACCTTTTGTTACATGGTCACCCACTGCAACAATTGGGCGTTGATTATAGCATGTTCCCTGATTAGAACGAATGAATTTCAACATTTTATATTTATCAAGGTCACCTTTTACTTCTTGACCATCAACTGTATTGATTCGACGAACCCAAACCTCACGCGCCTCGACATGCTCCACGATACCTTCTTGCTTACAAATAACCGCAGCTCCAGAGTCTTTACCAGATACATACTCCATTCCAGTACCTACACGTGGTGCTTCAGGCTGTAATAAAGGAACAGCTTGACGTTGCATGTTCGCACCCATCAACGCACGGTTAGAGTCATCATTTTCAAGGAACGGAATACATGCTGTTGCTGCCGAAACAACCTGTTTAGGTGATACATCCATATAGTCGATACGGTCGCGTTTTACAACCGTGTTTTCACCACGGAAACGTGCAACAACATCTTCATCTAAGAATGTACCGTCATCACCAAGAAGTGAATTCGCCTGTGCCACAACATAGTTATCTTCTTCATCTGCTGTTAAGTAATCGATTCGACTTGTAACCCTTCCAGTATCAGGATCAATTCGGCGATATGGAGTTTCAATGAAGCCAAAACGATTAACCTTTGCAAATGATGATAATGAGTTGATTAGACCAATGTTTGGTCCCTCTGGCGTTTCAATTGGACACATACGACCGTAGTGGGAGTAGTGAACATCACGCACTTCAAATCCTGCACGTTCACGTGTTAATCCACCTGGTCCTAATGCAGATAAACGACGCTTATGTGTTAATTCAGCAAGCGGATTCGTTTGATCCATGAATTGCGATAACTGAGAGCTTCCGAAGAATTCTTTTATTGATGCAATTACAGGACGAATATTGATTAACTGCTGTGGTGTGATTGTAGCAGTATCTTGAATCGACATTCTCTCACGTACCACACGTTCCATCCGAGACAAACCAATTCGGAACTGATTTTGAAGCAATTCACCAACAGAACGAAGACGTCTATTTCCTAAATGGTCAATATCATCCGTGTCGCCAACACCATGTAATAAGTTAAAGAAATAACTGATAGAAGCAATGATATCTGCAGGCGTAATATTCTTAATAGGTTCTGGAACATAGGCATTTCCTAGGACGTTGATTACTTTTTCTCCATCGTCATTTGGTGCATAGATTTTTATTCCTTGAAGAATGATTTCTTCTGATACAACACCGCCAGCTGGATTAAAGCCCTTGAAGTTAACATCCTTTTCGAGAGCAGGAATGATCCGATCAAGGTTTCTACGATCTAGAAGCGTACCTTTTTCTGCAATAATCTCGCCTGTTTCAGAATCAACGAGTGATTCAGCTAAACGTTGATTAAATAAACGGTTTTTAATATGAAGCTTTTTATTAATTTTATATCGACCTACATTTGCAAGGTCATATCTCTTAGGATCAAAGAATCTTGAAACCAATAGACTCTTTGCATTTTCTACGGTCGGAGGCTCACCTGGACGGAGACGCTCATAGATTTCAAGAAGCGCTTTTTCTACTCCCTCAGTGTTGTCCTTTTCAAGAGTATTTCGAATGTACTCATTATCCCCAATCAATTCAATGATTTCTTGATCAGAGCCGAACCCTAGTGCACGCAAAAGAACCGTAACGGGCAGTTTCCGAGTACGATCTATTCTGACATAGACGACATCTTTGGCGTCTGTTTCATATTCAAGCCAAGCGCCGCGGTTCGGAATGACTGTAGCTGTAAATCCTTTTTTACCGTTTTTATCAAGTTTTCCACTAAAATATACGCTCGGAGAACGTACTAACTGTGAAACGATAACACGTTCTGCCCCATTAATGACAAACGTCCCCGTTTCAGTCATGAGTGGGAAATCACCCATAAAAACATCTTGGTCTTTTACTTCGCCTGTTTCTTTGTTTACAAGACGTACTTTAACACGCAATGGTGCAGAATATGTAACATCCCGCTCTTTCGATTCCGCAACAACATACTTCGGTTCGCCAAGGCTGTAATCAATAAATTCTAGTGATAGGTTACCAGTAAAGTCTTCAATCGGTGAAATATCCTGGAACATTTCACGCAAACCCTCATCAAGAAACCATTGATAGGAAGAGGTTTGGATTTCAATTAGATTTGGTAATTCTAAAACTTCACTGATTCGTGCGTAACTTCTTCGTTGGCGGTGTCGTCCATACTGAACTAGTTGACCTGTCAACTGATTCACCCCTCAAATCAAGCGTTTTTATTAAACATATATTTTGGTCTTATGCAGGAACCAAAAAGTTCCCCATCAGACAAAAAAAGAAAAAGGGTTTTTATATCTAAAAAAACCACAATTTCACATTTAGACTATTATTTTGTCATCTTTTCCGTCTTAAACCCGTTTTATACTAATAAAATAAGTATTTTCAGGAATAAATCGGAAATTATTATGATGGCATTTTATAATGCTAACACACTTGACAAATTCAAGTCAACTATTTTACAGCCTTAATAATAAAATAACCTTTAGCTTTGTCAATAGTTTCTACTGTGGTAAAACGTTCTTTTAATTTTTCAATTGCTGAAGGCGCACCTTGTTTCTTCTGAATCACTACCCAAAGCTCACCACTGGTGACTAGATGCTCATAACTTTGATCAAAAATATCGTGAACTGTCTTTTTACCTGCTCTAATAGGCGGGTTTGTTAAAATAGCAGCAAAGTTAAATTCTTTTACACTTTTCAAAGTGTCACTTTCATAAATCTCAACATTTTGTACCGCATTTTGCTCAGCATTTGCCTTTGCCAGCTCAATCGCCCGTTCGTTCACATCGATCATATGTACATTACGCTCTGGATAATTGTTTGCAATTGAAAGACCAATTGGGCCGTATCCACAGCCTACATCTAAAACAGGTCCTTCCACGTTTGGCAATTCAAATACTTCTATTAATAAGCGGGAACCAAAATCTACTTCCTTCTTTGAAAAAACTCCGTTATCTGTTTTAAAACGAAATAACTTATTTCTTAAGGTAAAGTCCCAATATTTCGGTTCACTTTCAACCTTTTGGGTACGAGAATAGTAATGTTCAGACAATAAGTTCACCTCCGAGGAGTGTAATTAATGAGGTTACCTGAGGAAAAAAACTGTCGAAAAAAAGCCCGCTTATACAGCGAGCTTTTCTATAAGGTTATTACTTAACTTCAACGTTTGCTCCAACTTCAGCAAGCTTAGCTTTAACTTCTTCAGCTTCTTCTTTAGAAACGCCTTCTTTAACAGCTTTAGGTGTGTTGTCAACAAGGTCTTTTGCTTCTTTAAGACCAAGACCAGTGATTTCACGTACTGCTTTGATAACTTTAATTTTTTGATCTCCAGGGCTAGCTAGGATTACATCAAATTCAGTTTGCTCTTCAACAGCTGCAACAGCTGCGCCGCCTGCTGCTACTGGTGCAGCTGCAGTTACGCCGAATTCTTCTTCGATTGCTTTTACTAGGTCGTTAAGTTCTAAAACAGTCATAGATTTAACTGCTTCAATGATTTGTTCTTTAGTCATTTTAATTTTCCTCCTTAGTTTTCAATCCGTTATTTGTTAAGCGATAAGTTTTAGCTTACGCGCCTTGTTCTTCTTTTTGTTCTGCAACTGCCTTTGTAACAAGAGCAAGGTTGCGGATTGGAGCTTGTAGAACGCTGAGTAGCATAGAAAGCAAACCTTCGCGTGAAGGTAGTTCAGCAAGTGCTTTAACCTCTTCAACTGTAGCGATATTTCCTTCGATTACACCAGCTTTAATTTCTAGCGCTTCATGTTTTTTTGCAAAATCGTTAAGGATTTTTGCAGGTGCTACAACATCTTCATTACTGAACGCGATTGCGTTCGGTCCTGTTAATGCTGCATTTAACTCTGAAAGCTCAGCAGCATCTGCTGCACGGCGAGTCATAGAGTTTTTATAAACTTTAAAATCGATGCCAGCTTCGCGAAGCTGTTTACGAAGTTCTGTTAATTCAGCAACAGTAAGTCCACGGTAGTCAACAACGATTGTTGATTTACTAGCTTTTAACTTTGCAGTAATTTCGTCAACGATTTGAATCTTTTGTTCGATTACGCTGCTCATCTTTACACCTCCTGTAGATTCTCTACATTTATACCAGGCAAAGTAAAACCTCCACATCAAGTAAAGACATGGAGGTGCATACAATAGCCGAATGAATCAGCCAATTCTATCGCATTACCTCGGCAGGGAATTAAGCTATACAAAGCACCTGCTGTCTTCAGTACAAATGTTTTTATTTAAACAACAAAATAGATTATATAAAATATATCTATATTTGTCAATTGGTAAAAAATTACTTAACTGTAACTGATGAAGGATCAACCTTCACGCCAGGTCCCATTGTTGAAGTAACAGTTACGTTCTTCATGTATGTTCCCTTTGCAGCTGCAGGCTTAACTTTTAACATTGTTTCGAATATTGTTTTAAAGTTCTCAACAAGTTTTTCGTTTTCGAAAGAAGATTTACCGATTGGAACATGGATATTACCAGCTTTATCAACACGGTATTCAACTTTACCTGCTTTAATTTCATTAATAGCTCGAGTTACATCGAAAGTTACAGTACCAGTTTTAGGGTTTGGCATTAAACCTTTAGGTCCTAATGTACGACCAAGTTTACCAACTTCACCCATCATGTCAGGAGTTGCTACGATTACATCAAATTCAAACCAACCTTGTTGGATTTTAGTGATATACTCAGCATCACCTACATAATCTGCACCAGCAGCTTCTGCTTCTTTCACTTTTTCACCCTTTGCGAATACTAAAACGCGTTGAGTTTTACCAGTTCCATTCGGAAGTACGACTGCACCACGAATTTGTTGGTCTGCTTTCTTAGGGTCTACGCCTAAACGGAAAGCAACTTCAAGTGTCGCATCAAATTTAGCATAGCTTGTTTGCTTAGCAAGTTCAATTGCTTCAACAACTGGGTAAGCTTTTGTACGATCTACAAGCTTTGCAGCTTCTAAAAACTTTTTACCTTTTTTAGCCATTTTTATTTCCTCCTAGATTGTGGTTTTAACGTTGTTTAATAACTCCCACGAATAAAGGTTGCGTAAGTAACGCAACCCCCTTCATTTCAAAAACAGTTTACATGGATTAGTCTTCGATTACGATACCCATGCTGCGTGCAGTACCTTCAACCATGCGCATTGCTGCTTCAACACTTGCTGCGTTTAGGTCAGGCATTTTTTGTTCCGCAATCTCGCGTACTGTATCACGTTTTACTGTTGCTACTTTATTACGGTTTGGTTCACCAGAACCAGATTGAATTCCAGCTGCTACTTTTAGAAGAACGGCAGCAGGAGGAGTTTTCGTAATAAATGTAAATGAACGGTCTTCAAAAACCGTGATTTCAACAGGAATGATCAATCCAGCTTGATCTGCTGTACGAGCGTTAAATTCTTTACAGAATCCCATGATGTTAACACCGGCTTGACCTAGTGCAGGTCCAACTGGTGGTGCAGGATTCGCTTTCCCAGCAGGGATTTGTAATTTAACAACTTTAATTACTTTTTTAGCCACGAGACACACCTCCTTAAAGTCCGTGATGTGGTAATAGGGTTTTACCCTCCCACTCAGGCATTTGTCTTTATATAAAGATAAAGATCTTATTAAAAGTCTCGTCTCATCAAGAGACATACTGACCTATGAAATATTACCACTTTTTTAAAATGATTTCAAGTTTTTTTCTAATTACTATTCATTTTTCTTAGAATGTCTAGCTTCAGCGCCCCTGGGCAAGGCGGTTCCGCTTTTCTAATTACAATTTCTCAATTTGTGTAAATTCTAGTTCTACCGGGGTGTCACGACCAAACATATTAACAAGAACCTTAAGTTTAGCCTTGTCCTTATCCATCTCTTCAACGGTTCCTGTAAAGTTTGTAAATGGACCTTCTTTCACCCGAACAGTTTCACCGATTTCATAATTAACATCAATACGTCTTTCCTCAACACCCATTCTTTTTAGAATAACCTGTACTTCTTCAGGAAGAAGGGGAGTCGGTTTGGAACCGGCTCCTGACGAGCCGACAAATCCTGTTACACCAGGAGTATTCCGTACTACATACCAAGAATCATCCGTCATTACGATTTCAACAAGGACATAACCAGGGAAAACTTTTCGTTTAACAACTTTCGTTTTCCCATTTTTAATTTCGGTTTCTTCTTCTTCGGGAACAACAACTCTAAATATCTTATCTGTCATACCCATTGATTCCACACGTTTTTCTAAATTCGCTTTAACCTTATTCTCATAACCTGAGTAAGTATGTAAAACATACCAATTTTTTTCCATTCAAGAGGACTAAACGTCCATCCCTCCCCGTACTTTTATGAAGATATTTTTATAAAGACAAATGAAAAAACCCGTTAGACGGGTTTTGCAAGAAAATTTCCTTTATTATTCACCATTATACCATGAAATACCTTTTATTATTCAATAATAAAACGAATCAATTTTGATATTCCTAAATCTAGGACACCAAAGAAAATTGAGAAAAATGCAACCGTTGAGAGTACTGTAATCGTATAGCGCGTTAGTTCCTTCCGTTTTGGCCAACTAACCTTTCTCATTTCACGGATTATATCACTGAAGAATTTCTTTAAGCGTTGCATATCTGTAACCCTCCAACTATCGGAATAACATTGCATGTTTGACTGAAATTATTTTGTTTCTCGGTGCATTGTATGGGAGGCGCATGTTTTGCAATACTTTTTTAATTCTAATCGTTCGGATTGTAATTGATTAGCATTAGTGGAGTAATTACGTGAACCACAGTCAGCACATGCTAGAATAACCTTTTTACTCATAAAGTGTCACCTTCAACATCCATCTATTATATCCTTAAAAATGTAACACGACCCCTATTTATTGTCAACAGCTTCTATGAGCAGTTTCATATAAATGACATAGTTTTCAAACTTATAAACTAAATTCTCTAATCTCTAAATATCTTTCTAATTTCCTCTTCACACGCTGTAAGGCGTTATCAATTGATTTTACGTGACGATTCAGTTCTTCTGAAATCTCTTGATAGGATTGGCCATCAAGGTATAGAGCCAGAACCTTCCGTTCTAAATCACTTAATAATTCTGTCATTTTTACTTCTATATGATCAAATTCTTCTTGGTTAATAATTAATTCTTCTGGATCCAGAACCTTCGTTCCTGACAGAACATCCATTAAGGTGCGGTCGGATTCTTCGTCATAAATTGGTTTGTCCAATGATACATAGGAATTTAACGGAATATGTTTTTGCCTTGTTGCTGTTTTTATAGCCGTAATAATTTGCCGGGTGATACATAATTCAGCGAATGCTTTGAAAGAGGTAAGCTTGTCCTCGCGAAAGTCTCGAATGGCCTTAAAAAGCCCGATCATTCCCTCTTGAACAATATCTTCCTTATCCGCTCCGATTAAGAAGTAGGATCTTGCCTTTGCACGAACAAAGTTACGATACTTGTGAATTAAATAGTCTAATGCCTCAGTATTACCTTGGTGCACTAGATAAACCATTTCTTCATCTTCCATTGAAAAAAATAGATCGTTGCCTTTTTCTCCGAAGTCTGTACCCAATTAAGATCCCCTCCACCGAACAAGCATAGATAGTATTATTATACTGCCCGTAACTTTTGAACGTCAACGCTTACTTTTTACCCCTGCGCCATTTTTCAAAAATTTCTGCCACTTCGTTACTAATCGGTATTTTTGAGACCGGCCTTTTCTCTTGTATCTTTTTTACCTTTAACTCTATTCCTTTTTCTACCGAGGACATTTCTATAAGTAATTCACGAGCAGATTTCCTAAGCGCACCTTGTCCAAAAATTGCCCATTGCTCCGTAAAATCGGAGGTAGCCACATGAATTTGGGTCCTCCGATTATTTAATGAAATAGCCATTTTTTCAATGCGCTCATCTGCTGTTTCATTTTCTTTCGTAAAAATAACCTCTACTTGATGATTTTTATATTTTTTCTCAATTCCTTGGACATAATAGGCATCAAATACAACGATGACACGATAGCCTGAAAAAGCTTGGTATTCTGCCATCCTCTCTACTAAGCGGTCCCGGGCTGCTGGCAAATCATGATCCTTTAATACCCTTAGCTCCGGCCATGCCCCAATGATGTTATATCCATCGACAAGCAAAATATCCATTTTCTATCCCTCGAGAGGATGCCGCCTGCGGTATACCTCATACATTAATAAAGCTGCTGCAACAGACGCATTTAATGATGTTACCTTTCCAGCCATCGGCAGGCTTATGAGGAAGTCACATTTATCTCTGACTAGCCTCCCCATACCTTTTCCTTCGCTCCCAATCACAAGACCAAGTGGAAGTGTTCCATCAAATTGACGATAATCTTGTTTGCCGCTCGCATCGGTGCCAGCAATCCAAATACCTCGTTCCTTTAATTCATCAATGGTTCTCGCCATATTTGTTATTCGGACCACTGGAATATGCTCGATTGCACCTGTTGAGGCTTTTGCCACTGTTGCCGTTAAACCAACCGCTCTTCTTTTTGGTATAATAATCCCATGAGCTCCTACTGCATCAGCTGTTCGCATGATTGAGCCAAGATTATGAGGATCCTCGATTTCATCCAATAACAAAAAGAATGGTGTTTCGTTCTTCTTTTCTGCAGCTGCAAATAAATCATCGATTTCTGCATATTGATAGGCAGCAACATAAGCTAGAACTCCTTGATGATTTTCATCAGAAATTTGGTCAATTTTTTTCTTTGGGACAAATTGAACAATAACATTTGCTTCTTTTGCTAATTGAATTAACGGTTGCATTTGACCACGTTGGGAGGATTCTGCTATCAGTATTTTATTGATATCCCTTTCTGATCTAAGCGCCTCCATAACTGGATTTTTTCCAATGATATAATCCTTATTTTCATTCATTCACTTGTTCCTCCTTTCTTTTCTTCAACAAACATAAAGGACTTTACGATAAGTTCTTCTAATCGTTCTGTTTTCTCTGTTAAATATAAAAAACCAATTAAGGCTTCAAATGCGGTGCTATAATGATAGGTTTGGACATCTGTGTTTTTTGGTACAGTGCCCGATTTGGCATTTCGCCCCCGCTTGACTACGGCCAGCTCCTCCTCTGACAGGAGATTTTCATCCATCATCCGAAATAGTACCTGGCATTGTGCCTTTGCGGAAACATATGTTGTTCCCTCGCGGTGAAGATGGTTTGGCTTTACCTTACCGCTTTGAAGGAGGTGACATCTGACATATGTCTCATAGACAGCGTCACCCATATAAGCTAAGGCAAGACTATTCAATTGATTGGCATTTACTTTTTCTTGATAATCAAGCATGAATTAGCCTCTTTTCCATCTTGTACCCTGCGGGGTATCTTCTAAAATAATATTCATTTCCTTCAATTGGTCTCTAATTTGGTCTGATAGCTGAAAATCGCGGTCTTTGCGCGCTTGGATTCTTTTCTCAATTAACGCATCAATTTCCTCATCTAACATTTCCGATGCCGTTTCTAGCGTCAGACCTAAGACATTAAATAGTTCATCAAATTGGCTGGTGAATGTATCAATTACCTCAACTGCTGTGTTTTTTTCTAATAGATAGTAATTTGCCAGCTTGGAAAGATCAAACAAGACGGAAATGGCTTTCGCACTGTTGAAATCATCATCCATGGCTTTGATAAACTCATCTTGTAAAGCTGCAATCTTCCCTAACCATTCCTGATTGTTATTTGTTAAATTTGTACTAGATTCTTTACGATGCTTTAGATTTTGATAAGAAGTAGTTATTCGTTCAAAGGCTGCCTTTGTGCTTTCCAATAGCTCTTCACTATAGTTTATTGGATTGCGGTAATGAACAGATAGCATGAAAAATCGCAATACTTGAGGATTATGCTTCTTAATAATGTCATGGACAAGAACAAAGTTCCCAAGTGACTTTGACATTTTTTCATTGTCAATATTGATATATCCGTTATGCATCCAGTAACGGGCAAAAGTTTTTCCAGAAAGTGCCTCAGATTGAGCAATTTCATTTTCATGGTGCGGGAAGGTTAAATCTTGGCCGCCAGCATGAATATCAATTGTTTCACCAAGGTATTTCTTTGCCATTGCCGAGCACTCAATATGCCATCCAGGCCGCCCAATTCCCCAAGGACTTTCCCAATAGATTTCCCCTTCCTTTGCCGCCTTCCATAAGGCAAAATCCAAATCATCCTGTTTCTTCTCACCAATCTCAATTCTGGCACCCACCTGCAGGTCATCAATCGACTGATGTGAAAGTTTGCCATAGTCATCGAAATTTCTTGTTCGGAAGTAGACATCGCCTTCTGATTCATAGGCAAAGCCCTTTTGGATAAGTTGATCAATAAAGTCAATAATTATATCCATATTATCCATTACACGCGGATGGATATCCGCATGTTTGCAGCCTAATGCTGATACATCTTCGAAATACGCTTCAATAAAACGGTCAGCAATGGTTGGGACATCTACCCCAAGCTGGTTGGCAGCACGGATTAATTTATCATCTACATCAGTAAAGTTGGAAACATATTGGATGTCGTATCCCCGGTACTCAAAATAACGGCGGACAGTATCAAAAACAATTGCCGGACGTGCATTACCGATATGAATATAATTATAGACCGTCGGACCACAAACATACATTTTGACTTTTCCTTCTTCGAGCGGAACAAATACTTCTTTTTTGCGGGTTAGTGTATTATACAGCTGTATGGTCATTTACTTTTTTCCTTTCTTTCTTCAATTCAATTAACTCTTCTCTCAATTCAGTTAGTTCGATTTGCAAATCTTTAATGCGATCTGCGATAGGATCAGGAAGGTTACAATGATCTAAATCCTTACCAATCCGCTTGCCATTTTGAATAACTACCCTTCCTGGTACCCCAACAACAGTTGAATTCGGTGGAACCTCCTTTAAAACAACCGATCCTGCACCAATCTTGGAATTTTCGCCAATGATTATCGATCCTAGCACTTTTGCACCTGTTGCAATCAACGCATTATCCTTAATGGTTGGATGACGCTTCCCTTTCTCTTTCCCAGTTCCCCCAAGTGTCACACCCTGAAATATTGTTACATTATCACCAATTTCACAGGTCTCCCCAATAACAATCCCCATTCCGTGATCAATAAATAATCTACTGCCTATTTTTGCACCTGGATGGATTTCAATACCTGTGAAGAAGCGACTTATTTGAGAAATGACCCGTGCAAGAAAATAAAACTTCCGCTTGAAAAATGCATGTGCAATTCGGTGCCCCCAAATGGCATGTAATCCTGAATACGTTAGGATAACTTCCAAGTAAGTTCTTGCTGCAGGATCCTGTTCAAAAACAACCTCAATATCCTCCCTCATCCTTTTGAACATTTTTCATTTCCCCCTTAAATGTAATGAAGCATTATCTGTAAAATAATCCCCTTGTTTTTCCAAGTAAATAAAAAGCGCCCCTGTCATAACGACAGAGACGCTTTTGGCGTGGTTCCACTCTGATTAGACCGATAAGCTTCTAGCTTATATTGGTCTCACTCAACCTGTTAACGGAAAGGTTCCGCCCATATCTACACAGATTTTCATCTTTTCGAAATGGGACTCAGAGGTGCATTTTCAAATATGAGAGGCTTTGACCACTTTCAGCCGATGATGGTCATCTCTTTAAAGCATCGTATTCTACTTTTCCTCTTCTACACTTTTTCATATAGAATGTTTATTTCTTTACTATATTACATTTCTCTGCCGATGTTAACCAATAATTTTTTGAATTCTCTTTAAAACTTTCTCTTTTCCTAAAAGCTCAATGGCTTGAGGTAAATCTGGACCGTGTGTTTGACCGGAAACAGCCGCACGAATCGGCATAAACAGATTTTTCCCCTTTTGACCAGTGGATTTTTGCACTGCCTTCATTGCTGCCTTGATTTCGTCTGCTTTAAAGTTCGCCAGCTTTTCAAGTTCGTCCGAAAATGCCTTTAAGACTTCGGGAACTGTTTCTCCTGACAATACTTCCTTGGCATCTTCTTCGTATTCTGCTTCATCTTTAAAGAACATATCCGATATTCCAACAATCTCTGCACCAAAGCTCATTTTTTCCTGTAAAAGTGAAACTAAGCTTTTTGCCCATTGCTGTTGTTCTTCCGTTAAGTTCTCGCTTAATCGTCCAGCTTTAACTAGATGTGGCAAGGATACCTCTAAAACTCGGTCAATATCTATCTTTTTCATATATTGGTTGTTCATCCATGTAAGCTTTTGAGTATCAAATAAAGCCGGAGACTTCGATAAACGATTCGCATCGAATATCTTGATAAACTCCTCTTTAGAATAGAGTTCTTCTTCTCCTTCAGGAGACCAGCCTAGTAAAGTGATAAAGTTAAATAAGGCTTCTGGCAGATAGCCTAATTCTTCATATTGCTCAATGAATTGAATGATGGATTCATCCCGTTTACTTAATTTCTTTCTGCTTTCGTTCACAATAAGTGTCATATGGCCAAATATCGGCGGCTCCCAGCCTAATGCCTCATAGACCATTAACTGCTTAGGAGTATTAGAGATATGATCATCTCCGCGTAGGACATGTGATATTTTCATTAAGTAATCATCAATGGTTACTGCAAAATTATAGGTTGGTGTCCCATCCTTTTTGATAATGACCCAATCACCCATTCCTTCAGATTCAAAGGATACAGGTCCTTTTACCATATCATCAAACGTATATGTCTTTCCTTCCGGTACAAGTATTCTTATACTTGGCTCCCGGCCTTCACTTTCTAGCTTTGCTCGTTCCTCAGCTGTTAGGTGGCGGCATTTCCCAGAGTAATGAGGGGTTTCCCCTCTCTCCGTTTGCTCTTCCCGCTCCGCTTCAATCTCTGCCTCTGTACAATAACATTTATAGGCATGGCCATTCTCTAGTAATTGATTGTAGTAAGTTTGATAAATATCATTTCTTTCGGACTGTCGGTAGGGTCCATACTCACCGCTGACATCCACACTTTCATCCCAATCCATACCAAGCCATTTAAGATATTTTAATTGACTTTCTTCGCCGCCAGCAATATTTCTTTTTTTATCAGTATCCTCAATTCGGATAATAAACTTCCCGCCCTGGTTGCGGGCAAACAAATAATTAAATAATGCTGTACGGGCATTACCAATATGTAAATGTCCAGTTGGACTTGGAGCATACCTTACACGAACTTCATTTGACATCATTATGCCTCCGTATACCTTGATTTTCTACATCTGATTTATTTTACCACTGTGTATTTACGCAATAAAGACTATACGTTAACCTTTTTTAATAAAACTGCAACTTGTGAGGCAATTCCCTCACCACGGCCAGTAAAGCCTAATTTCTCTGTTGTTGTTGCCTTCACATTGATTTGTTCTGAATCGGCGTCTAGTAACTGCGCAATTCGCTCTTTCATCTGCTGAATGTAAGGCGCCATTTTCGGCTTCTGTGCAATAATGGTGCAATCTGCATTAACAAGCTCGTATCCTTTTTCTTTCACAAGCTGCCAGACATGTTCCATTAGCTTAGCGGAATCTGCATCTTTAAATTCAGGATCCGTATCTGGAAAATGTCTGCCAATATCACCTTCCCCAATAGCACCTAGACACGCATCTGAAATTGTGTGTAATAAAACATCCGCATCCGAGTGACCTAGCAGTCCTTTTTCATAGGGGATGGTTATACCGCCGATAATGAGAGGGCGGCCCTCCGTTAATTGGTGTACATCAAAGCCCTGGCCAATTCGAAACATATTTAAAAACTCCCTTGTCTTTTCTTTACTATCGCCTCTGCAAAAAATAAATCTTCCTGGGTGGTAAGCTTAATATTATCATAATCTCCCTCAATCATTGTGACTGGATGAGGGATTCGCTCTACCAGACTTGAATCATCGGTACCAATAAAGGAATCCTTTTCTGCCTGTTCATAGGACTTAAAAAGAATAGAAAAACGAAAAGCTTGTGGGGTTTGAACAGCCCACAAGCTAGACCTTTCGACAGTTGCTGTTACCACATTATCACGTACTGTTTTCATGGTATCTTTTGCTGGTACTCCAATGATTGCTGCACCTGTTTTTTGTGCTGTATCTACTAATCGGTGAATATGTTCCTTAAGAATAAAAGGACGAGCTGCATCATGAACTAGAATAATTCCATCGGTCTTCACCGTTTTCAATGCATTATAAATGCTATCCTGACGTTCTTTTCCACCAGGAACTAAACCCAGCACCTTTTTCACCTTATACTGCTTAAGTAATAATTTAAATTCTACTTCATCTTGTGGGCTAATAGCTAAAATAATGCCCTCACATAACTCATCTTGATCGAACACTTTTAGAGAATGGATGAATATAGGTATGTTATTTAGTTCTAACAGAAGCTTATTTTTCCCTGCTCCCATCCTCTTCCCCTGACCTGCTGCCGGGATAATGACTTGATAAGCCATAGTCAAACTCCTATCTTCTAGTTACAATGCCTTTTCCAGTAGCTTTGGTTTTGCAAATATCATTCTTCCTGCTGATGTTTGAAGAACACTCGTGACAAGAACATCAATTCTTTTTCCGATATATTCTCTGCCCTCTTCAACTACAATCATGGTTCCATCATCAAGATAGGCTACACCTTGGTGATATTCTTTTCCATCCTTGATTACCTGCACGGCTAACTCTTCCCCAGGCAGTACAACTGGTTTAACTGCATTGGCTAAATCATTAATATTCAATACGGAAACGTTCTGTAATTCACATACTTTATTGAGATTAAAATCATTGGTTACAAGCATGCCGTTCGTTATTTTGGCTAATTTCACCAACTTGCTATCCACTTCTTGAATATCATCAAAATCGCCTTCATAAATCTCAACCTTAATAGCTAGTTCCTTTTGAATTCGATTTAGAATATCTAAGCCCCGTCTCCCTCGGTTACGCTTGAGGACATCAGATGAATCAGCAATATGTTGTAATTCTTCTAGTACAAAACGAGGAATGACAATCGTTCCTTCCAAAAATCCTGTTTGGCAGATATCAGCCACACGTCCATCAATTATTACACTAGTATCTAGAATCTTAAGCGATTGGCCTTCTGCTTTTTCAGAATCCTCTTCTCCAGACTTCTTCTTCCCTCGGCTGCCAAAAAGATTTAAAATCTCATCCCTTTTCTTAAAACCTACTTGAAAGCCAAGGTAACCAAATAATAATGTCAGCAAAATAGGGGCGACAGCATTTAATATAGGTACTTGTACTGCATTTAGAGCAAATCCGATTAAAAAAGCTACTAACAAGCCAAAGATTAATCCAATACTGCCAAATATCACGTCCGTTACCGGGATTTTCACCAGCGAATCTTCTGCCCATTTAATAAACTCTAGTACATAATCTACTGCCCAAAAAGTAATAAGATAAAAAATAATTGCACCTATAATAGCCGTTGCATATGAGTTACTGATTATTGGAATGTCATCAAAATTTATTAATTTTAGTAACAGGGGAATTAACAATATTCCAAGCGTTCCACCGGTTATTAGAAAGCATGCTTGCACAATACGTTTTAACATTCCTTCACCTCCTCTACTCATTATAAACATATTCCCTAAAATGAAACCTTCGTTTGTTGATTATTTTATAAAAAGGCAAATTAAATTAACACATGATATTGAGTCAATTTTTCACTTCAAGGGTAGCACTGGAAAAAAACTCTGTCAAATAAACGGATATTTACCGTATTTTTATAGAAGGTCTATAGTTGTCGCTCCGTATATAAGCGATCTTTAATTAATTTTAAGCCTTCTTTGATTTTTTTTGCCCGGATTTCCCCTATGCCTTCTACATCGTCTAAATTTTCAACTGAAGCAGTAATTATTTTAGAAAACTCACTAAAGGTATTAATAATATTTTCAATTATTACCATAGGAAGCCGGGGTATTTTGTTAAGAATCCGATACCCGCGGGGATGTTTATTTTCATCTAGAGGAATATATCCTTGATAGCCCATTAGTTTCAATATGGCAATATCATCTAATGACCCATTACTGGTTAATACCTGCATCCGTTTGAGGACATCTCTCGCCTTAATATCCCTATCCAATGCATAATCCTTAATAATCAGGGATGTCTCTTCTTCTAAATCTGTTAATATTTCATTCATTTGCAGACGAATAAGCCTGCCCTCCGTACCAAGCTCGTTTAAATAGGTAATGAGTTCATTTTTTATTTTAAGAACCATTTCAAATCGGTGCAGTACGAGAAGAAAATCGTTATACGTTACAGATTCTTCAAACTCTAAAATACTCAAGTTAGCAATACTTCTCTCTAGGACTGATTTGTACTTTTCAAGCATTTGAATAGCCTGGTTCGCCTTCGTTAGAATCACAGAAATATCTTTAAGTGCATAGCGAAAATTCCCTTGATAAAGGGTTATCACATTTCTCCTTTGGGAAATTGCAATAACAAGTGCCTTTGTTTGTCTAGCCACTCTTTCGGCGGTACGGTGCCGCATG
Source organism: Neobacillus niacini (assembly GCF_031457145.1). Classification (GTDB taxonomy): domain Bacteria; phylum Bacillota; class Bacilli; order Bacillales; family Cytobacillaceae; genus Neobacillus; species Neobacillus niacini_J. Next base: position 6,850 of record NZ_JAVDVZ010000022.1, on the reverse strand, counting down.
CCTGTTTCCGAAACAGAAATATTTGAATCTGGTACAAGCTGTGCATTCGCAATCAGGATCGTATTTCCTAATTCATTAAGAATGATTGCCCCATCCATCTTCGCTAACTCATAAAGATAACTCGGCGAAAAGGGACAATCTATTTGAAAACCACCATCCACAATACCTTTAACCTTATCATTGTAACCAACAACAATTAGCCCGCCGGTATTTGCCCTGAGTACATTATCGATTCCTTCACGAATAGGTGTACCGGGGGCAATAAACTGTAAAACTTCGCTTACGGTTTGTTCACCCAGCTTTCTATTTTCCATGTATTACACTCCCAACGCTGCTTTTAAGGCTTCAGCTACAGTAGATACACCAATTAACTCTACACCTTTCGGGCATTGCCAGCCGCCCAAATTATTAGCAGGTAAAATAACCCGTTCAAACCCCAACTTCGCGGCCTCCTGAACTCGCTGTTCGATTCTGGAAACCCTTCTTACTTCCCCAGTAAGCCCAACTTCACCAATAATACAATCGGCTGCCCTCGTAGTTTTGTCTCGAAAGCTCGAAGCAATACTTACACAAATCGCTAAGTCAATTGCCGGTTCATCGAGCTTTACTCCACCTGCTACCTTAAGGTATGCGTCTTGATTTTGAAGCAGCATTCCCATTCGCTTTTCTAATACGGCCATTAACAAAGGTACACGATTATTGTCAATCCCTGTCGCCATTCTCCTAGGATTTCCAAAACTCGTCGGGGAAATTAAGGCTTGGATTTCAACAAGTACTGGACGGGTGCCCTCCATTGAGGCAACTACCGTAGAGCCAGCCGCTCCTTGTGATCTTTCCTCAAGGAAGATTTCGGATGGATTTGCCACTTCTTCAAGTCCATATTCTTTCATTTCAAAAATTCCCATTTCATTGGTTGATCCAAAACGATTCTTTACGGCACGTAAAATTCGATACGTATGGTGCCTTTCCCCTTCAAAGTAGAGAACGGTGTCTACCATATGCTCGAGTAGTCTTGGTCCGGCAATCGATCCTTCTTTTGTAACATGGCCAACAATAAAAATAGCAATACCTTTCGTTTTTCCTATTCTCATTAACTCTGAGGTACATTCCCGAACCTGTGAAACGCTGCCTGGTGCAGATGTTACTTCAGGATGGAACACTGTTTGAATGGAGTCAATAATAACAAAGCTTGGATTCGTACTTTCAATGTTCCGATTTATTTCTTCTAAATTAGTCTCAGAATAAACGAGAAGATTTTCAGATTGTACCCCTAGTCTCTCAGCACGAAGCTTTGTTTGCCTTAAAGATTCCTCTCCAGATATGTATAGTACCTGATTACCTTTATGCGCAAGTTGAGATGATACCTGCAAAAGGAGGGTAGATTTACCAATCCCAGGGTCACCACCGATTAAAACTAGTGATCCCTTTACTACTCCACCACCTAAAACGCGATTAAGCTCATTTAAATCGGTAAGAATCCGAGGTTCAGATAAGGATTCGATTGCTGTAATGGGAGTTGGTTTAGAGAGAATCGTTGATACTCCTTGAGAATGAGCAAAGGCACCTCTTCTATTTCCCCCTGTTACCTCCACTTCCTCCACCATTTTGTTCCATTCTCCGCACCCAGGGCATTTTCCCAACCATTTAGGAGATTCATACCCACACTCCTGACACATGAACTTCGTTTTCCGTTTGGCCATTTCCATCTACTCCTGACTCTAAATAAAAAAGAGGTACACGGTCGAACTAGTATCGTGTACCCCTTTTAGTTGTTCTTAAAAGTGATTAATCTGGCTTATTTAGTTAGAGTCGTTTTTTCAGCCGTTCTAACTATGAATTCACCATTATCAACATCTATTATAACATGCTGACCGGTTAAAACTGTACCTCTTAGCAGCTCTTCAGAGAGGCGGTCTTCAATATGCTTTTGAATGGCCCTGCGTAATGGACGGGCACCGTACTCTGGGTCGTATCCTTCTACAGAAATTTTACCCTTTGCAGCTTCCGTTAACTCTAGAGATATATGCTGCTCTTTAAGACGCTTTACTAGCTGGTCAGACAGCAATGTAACAATCTCTTCTAAATGCTTTCTCTCTAGGGCATGGAAGACAATAATTTCATCAATACGGTTTAAAAATTCTGGACGGAAGGCCTTTTTCAATTCTTCCATTACCTTGCCCTTCATATCCTTATAATTCTGTTCGCCATCTTGAATATTAAAACCAACATACTTATTACGTCTTAATGCCTCTGCTCCGACATTGGAAGTCATGATGAGAACTGTATTACGGAAATCAACCGTTCTGCCTTTAGAGTCCGTTAAACGACCATCCTCTAAGACTTGTAATAAAATATTAAATACATCTGGATGTGCCTTTTCAATTTCATCAAGCAGGATAACGGAATATGGCTTTCTTCTTACCTTTTCCGTAAGTTGACCGCCTTCTTCATATCCAACATATCCTGGAGGAGAACCAACCAAACGAGAAGTAGAATGCTTTTCCATGTATTCAGACATATCGATTCGAATCATTGCATCCTCATCACCAAACATTGCTTCAGCAAGGGCTCGTGCCAATTCGGTTTTCCCTACACCAGTAGGACCAAGGAAAACAAAAGAGCCAATTGGACGTTTTGGATCCTTTAAGCCTGCTCTTGCACGACGGACAGCTTTGGCAACAGCCTTAACAGCCTCTTCCTGACCAATCACCCTAGAATGTAGGATTTCCTCTAAATTAAGCAATTTAGCTGTTTCTGTTTGGGCAAGCTTGGAGACAGGTATCCCAGTCCAGCTTGCAACAACACTCGCAATATCCTCAACAGTCACTTCGCTGTTTTCTTTCCCTTGCTTTTCTTTCCATGTTTTCTTCGTTTCTTCAAGCTGTTCACGGAGTCGCTGTTCCGTATCCCTCAGAGAAGCTGCTTTTTCAAATTCTTGACTTTGAACTGCTGAATCCTTTTCTTTGCGGACTTCATCAAGCTTAACTTCCAATTCTTTTAAATTTGGCGGTGTCGTATAGGAGCGTAAACGAACCTTCGACCCTGCCTCATCAATTAAGTCAATTGCTTTATCTGGCAGGAAGCGGTCAGAAATATAGCGATCAGATAGCTTTACCGCTGCCTCGATTGCCTCATCCGTAATGGATACACGGTGATGGGCTTCATAGCGATCACGAAGACCCTCTAAAATCCGGATAGACTCATCAGCTGTCGGCTCATCAACACGAATTGGTTGGAAACGGCGTTCCAATGCAGCATCTTTTTCTATATATTTTCGATATTCATCTAGAGTGGTTGCACCGATACATTGGAGCTCCCCACGGGCAAGGGATGGCTTTAAGATATTAGAAGCGTCAATCGCGCCTTCTGCTCCTCCTGCTCCAATTAATGTGTGTAATTCATCGATAAAAAGAATGATGTTACCGGCTTGGCGGATTTCATCCATTACCTTTTTCAAACGATCCTCAAATTCTCCACGATATTTGGTACCAGCTACAACTGTTCCCATATCTAGAGTCATAACCCGCTTATCACGAAGAATTTCTGGAACTTCATTATTCACAATTTGTTGTGCAAGACCTTCAGCAATAGCCGTTTTACCTACTCCTGGTTCACCAATTAAAACCGGGTTGTTTTTTGTACGGCGGCTTAATACTTCTATTACACGCTGTATTTCCTTACCTCTTCCGATGACTGGATCCAAACTTCCTTCTCTAGCAATTGCGGTAAGGTCTCTAGCAAGACTGTCAAGGGTTGGAGTATTGGCACTAACAGAGGCTCCTCCCTGATGACCGCCTGACTCATTACTTCCTAGTAATTGGAGTACCTGTTGGCGTGCTTTATTTAAGCTTACTCCCAAGTTATTAAGAACTCTTGCTGCTACACCTTCTCCTTCACGGATTAAACCGAGGAGGATATGCTCTGTTCCAACGTAAGAATGTCCTAATTTTCGTGCTTCATCCATTGATAGTTCTATTACTTTTTTCGCTCTAGGTGTATAGTGAATCGTTTGGGTTGCTTCTTGGCCTTTCCCGATTAATGATTCAACTTCCTTTTGGATTTTCTCAGAGCCTAATCCAAGCCCATAAAGTGCTTTGGCTGCAATGCCTTCTCCCTCACGGACTAAACCTAATAAAATATGCTCAGTCCCAATATTGTTGTGTCCTAGTCTGATTGCTTCCTCTTGTGCTAAAGCTAATACCTTCTGAGCTCTCTCAGTAAAACGGCCGAACATCATATTCCATTCCTCCTCACCTTTTATCTTGCTCCATTTTAAGTCTTTCTCGGATTAATGCTGCTCGTCTTATATCTCTTTCATTGGGTCGTAAATGCCCGCCTGCATATTGCTGTAAGAAACCAGGCTGTGTTAAAATCATTAGTTCATTTAATATATTCTTAGGCAAATGATCAATGTATCCCATATCAATTCCTAAACGAACATCAGATAGGCACTTGGCAGCCTCTTTTGTTTCAATAATCCTGCAATTGGATAACACGCCATAAGAACGAAACACTCTATCTTCTAATTGTATGTTCGAAGTCTTGCGTAATGCTTCACGAGCGGACCTTTCTTGTGAAATTAACTGACTTACAACACCTTTAAGGTCACGGCAAATGTCTTCCTCGGATTTTCCTAGAGTAATTTGATTGGAGATTTGAAATATATTTCCGAGCGCTTCACTCCCCTCACCATAGATCCCTCTAACCACTAATCCCAGCTGATTAATTGCCGGAATGATACGATTAATTTGCTGGGTCAACATAAGCCCTGGCAAATGCATCATGACAGAAGCTCGAAGACCAGTACCTACATTGGTAGGGCAGCTTGTTAAATAACCGTGCTTCTCATCGAAACCAAACTGAATAAAACTCTCAAGCCAATCATCCACTTCATTTGCAGCTTCCAAAGCTTCTTCTAATTGTAACCCTGGATACAAACACTGAATACGAATGTGGTCTTCTTCATTAATCATAATACTAACTTCTTCATTTTCGGTTAATAGAACTGCACCATATGGCGAATCCTCTGCTAAATTAGGACTAATCAGGTGCTTTTCAACTAAAACGCTTTTTTGAAGAGGCTGTAATTCATCGATTTTCAGTAATTCTATTTGCCCAAACTTTGTGAAATTTGATTCACGAAGTATTTCTTCCATTTTTAAAATAACGGATTGTGCTTCTTCATGTGAAAATAATGTTGGAAACTTAACATTCTCAAAGTTTCGGGCTAAACGGATTCGGGAACTAAGGACGATATCTGAATCAGGTCCCTCCTCGCTCATCCATGAGCTGACTGCTTGATTAATAAAGCGTTCAAGCGACACGTTATTCCCCTCCCTTATTACTGCCCGGTATATCTTTTTCGAGAGTGCGTATTTCATCTCGTATCTGAGCAGCTTTTTCAAATTCTTCTTGTTGAATTAAATTTTTCAGTTCATTTTTGAGATTTTCAACTTGTTTTCTAAGGTGAATTCCTCCACCTATTCTCTTTGGTATTTTCCCGCTATGCGACCAATTCCCGCTATGAAGTCTCCTTAAAACCGGTGGAAGCTGCTCTTTAAATGTTTCATAACAATGAGCACATCCAAAGCGCCCCACTTTGATAAATTGCGGAAAGGTCATTGAACACCCATTACATTGAAGAATTTCTTCTTGATGAAACGCATTTTGATTCTGTTTTTGAACAGAAGGATCAATATTTAATAGACCTGCTAATAGGTTATTAAAAGTAAAACCAGATCCTCCAGTAAACATGAACATCTCGCCCTTTTCTTGGGCACACTTTTCGCAAAGATTTACTTCTGTTTTTTCACCGTTTATGATTTTTGTAAAATGTAGTGCAGCAGGCCTTTGATTACATTCCTGGCAAATCATTTTTCACTTCACCTCTCTAGCTGGTATATATTACTTATATTTCAATGATGTTAACATAGCTTTCAACATTCTGGCTCTTAATTCATCTCGGAATGGAAGATCAATATATAGGACAGAACGGTCAATAACACTTAACATAATTTTTGCTTCTCGTTTCGTGATTATCTCCTCATGGACTAGTCTATAAATAACATCTTCTGCCGTAGATTGTGCGATACGATTCTCAAAGAGTGATAATAAATGATCAATTAAGTCAACTAGATCATGGGACTGAACCTTCATGATTCGAATGTATCCGCCTCCGCCGCGTTTACTTTCTACGATATACCCTCGTTCAATGGTAAAGCGTGTATTAATGACATAATTGATTTGTGATGGAACACATTGAAATTTATCAGCAATCTCATTGCGCTTTATTTCAACATGCTCCTGCTCGCTCATTTCTAGAACTTGCTTCAAATACTTTTCGATAATATCGGAGATGTTTCTCATCTTCCCACCCCCTTTTGACTTTGACTATATTTGACTTTAATTATACTGAAAATTTTATGTAGTTGCAAATAACTGCTACTAATGATTTTCTCCATATTTTGCAGGTGTGAAACCTGTTAATTTCAATTTTAGGAAATTAGTAGCAGGAAAGGCAAAGATTTTTTTGATTAAGTATTGTTTGCTGTTAAGGGGGCTATTCTTTAACTTGTGAAGGGGGTTTTGGTTACCTTTGCCCTTGGAAATCTTGGGTTGAGGGAATCAAAAAGTCGTTTTGGTTACCTTAACCTACGAAAATGTTCGTTTGAGGGAATCAAGCTGTTTCGCGATACACGATTTTCTACCTTTCGGACAACAAAAAAGCACAACCCTTATCAGGTTGTGCTTCAATTGCCTGGCAACGTCCTACTCTCACAGGGACAAAGTCCCAACTACCATCGGCGCTGAGAAGCTTAACTTCCGTGTTCGGTATGGGAACGGGTGTGAC
>NZ_JAVDVZ010000021.1:0-50638 GCF_031457145.1 Neobacillus niacini | reverse complement strand
ATAGCTCAATTTGTTACGTTGGCTTAGCTTTTTAAAAAAAGCTAAAAAATTGTTTGTTGACGTTCTTGTTTGTTTAGTTTTCAAAGAACAATTTTGGTTAAATGGAGCGGGTGATGAGAATCGAACTCACAACATCAGCTTGGAAGGCTGAGGTTTTACCACTAAACTACACCCGCACATATTAATGTTGAATGGTCGGGAAGACAGGATTCGAACCTGCGACCCCTTGGTCCCAAACCAAGTGCTCTACCAAGCTGAGCTACTTCCCGTAAGTAATGGCGCGCCCGGAAGAAGTCGAATCCACAACCTTCTGATCCGTAGTCAGACGCTCTATCCAATTGAGCTACGGGCGCAAACTTTCAAAGTCAACTTTTATATTGTATCAAATTCATTTTAATATGTCAACAACTTTTTTGGTGCGGCCGAGAGGACTTGAACCTCCACGGGGTTGCCCCCACTAGGCCCTCAACCTAGCGCGTCTGCCATTCCGCCACGACCGCATACGTTTCAGCGACATTTACTATCATACCAAATTATCAACTGTATTTCAAGTGGAAATAATTGGTTGGTGCGGGTGAAGGGAGTCGAACCCCCACGCCTTGCGGCGCCAGATCCTAAGTCTGGTGCGTCTGCCAATTCCGCCACACCCGCATATTGAAAGTTAAATTGCTAGCGCATATGGAAGTTTATTTTGCTATCGCAAAAGGAAAATTATTTTGCTAGCGCAAAAAATTCTAGTGAGCCATGAAGGATTCGAACCTTCGACCCTCTGATTAAAAGTCAGATGCTCTACCAACTGAGCTAATGGCTCTTGGCTGGGCTAGCTGGATTTGAACCAACGCATGTCGCAGTCAAAGTGCGATGCCTTACCGCTTGGCTATAGCCCATCGATGATAAACTTTTAAAAAATAATGGCGGTCCGGACGGGACTCGAACCCGCGACCTCCTGCGTGACAGGCAGGCATTCTAACCAACTGAACTACCGGACCATATACTTATTTGAAATAAGAAACAGGAAATGAGCTAAATTCATCTCCCGTCCCTGATGACCCCTACGGGACTCGAACCCGTGTTACCTCCGTGAAAGGGAGGTGTCTTAACCACTTGACCAAGGGGCCTTATATTTTTATGGCGGAGAAGGAGGGATTTGAACCCTCGCGCCGGTCACCCGACCTACACCCTTAGCAGGGGCGCCTCTTCAGCCTCTTGAGTACTTCCCCATAAAAAAATGGCTCCGCAGGTAGGACTCGAACCTACGACCGATCGGTTAACAGCCGATAGCTCTACCACTGAGCTACTGCGGAATAATAATTAACTTAACTGTTAAACAAGTCACCAAACAAGGACAATCACCTTGTCGACTCTTTACATTATAATGACGATGTATGATAAAGTCAATATGATTTATCGATAAAATAAGATGCAAAATACTTCCTTATTCTTGATGTAATTCTTTTACCTTTGTTAGCTTACCTTTACACTTACCACAGACATAACGACTTGTATTAATACTTCGTTTTCTTAGATATTGCTGTAGGCATTTTGTGCATTCATATACAAGTATTTTATTAGGTGTGCGTTTCTTAGGTTTGACTAACAGCGGATTACAAAATCGAGGGGCACCTACTTTTTTCAATAACATTTTAAATTCTGGATCTCGGTGCTGATACCCTTTTCCTTCTATGTGAAGATGGTAATGGCACAACTCATGCTTGATAATCCCTATTAATTCATCTAAGCCCAGTTGGTCTAAATATTTTTTATTGATATCAATGTTGTGAGTGCCAAGCAGGTACCTTCCTCCAGTGGATCGCAGCCTGCTATTAAAGGAGGCTTTATGCCTAAAAGGCTTACCAAAAGATTCAATCGAGACTTTTTCAACTAATTTTTGTAGTTCCTTATCCTCCATTTATCTCTCCTCCTTTTTAAAGAGAACGTGACAACCTATTATAGCATATATTGTATATACCTATAATAATCAACTTTTCGGGAGGGTTAGTCTATGCCTACTTGGTTCCAAAACCAAATGAAAAGAGCTTTCTACGAGAAGGACCGATATCAAATTAAACTGTTAAATCAATGCTGGTTTTTTTACAGGAAGAAACATATTTCATAAGAATACAATGCTCAGCTACTAATAAAGTCTATTGGTTACCGCTTTTTTATTTTCTCATGCTGTTTCGGTCACCTATAGCTTCTATTGGTTACCACTTTTCTATTTCCTCACGCTGGTTCGGTTACCTATAGCCCCTATTGGTGACCACTTTCTTATTTTCTTTTTCATTCTGGTCATCAAGGCCACTCAAAGGACCAATTTAGACAACAAAAAAAGATGACCATCCGAAAAAAATGGTCATCTTCATTAAGTGTTTCTTTATTTAGATGGTGCCAGCATGGTTAATGCTACTCTGCCTTTTTTCATATCAACTGAGTCCACCCAAACGGTTACCACATCACCAACAGATACGATATCCAATGGATGTTTTACAAAACGATTACTTAGCTTAGAAATGTGAACTAGACCATCCTGCTTAACGCCGATATCTACAAACGCACCAAAGTCTACTACATTTCTAACTGTCCCCTGCAGCTCCATCCCTGCACTTAAATCTTCTAATTTAAGGACATCCTTTTTCAGTAAAGGACGCGGCAAGTCATCACGCGGGTCTCGTTCTGGTCTTACAAGTGCATCGATTATATCTTTTAATGTTAGTTCTCCAATAGATAGTTCAGCAGACACCGCTTTAAGATCGAGTCCACTTAACGCATCCCGTAATTCAGCTGTTCCTAAATCCTTGGCTGAAAAACCTAAGCTAGTCAATAGTTTCTTTACTTCGTCATAGCTCTCCGGGTGAATCCCAGTTCGGTCTAATGGCTGCTTCCCATCTAATACACGCAAGAAGCCAATGGCTTGCTCATACGTTTTGGCACCTAGACGCGGAACTTTCTTTAATTGCACCCGGCTAGTAAACTTCCCTTCCTCTTCCCTTTTCTTAACAATATTATGGGCTGCTGTTTTTGTTAGCCCAGCAACATATTGCAGCAAGGAGGCAGAGGCTGTATTTACGTTCACACCTACACGGTTTACCGCTGTTTCGACCACAAAATGCAACGATCCCGAAAGACGCTTTTGTGTTACATCATGCTGATATTGACCTACCCCCACAGATTTAGGATCGATTTTCACTAACTCTGCAAGCGGGTCCTGCAATCTTCTTGCAATCGAAACTGCACTTCTTTCCTCAACTTGAAAATCAGGAAACTCTTCTCTCGCTATATCAGACGCAGAGTAGACACTTGCGCCCGCTTCATTAACAATTAGATAAAAGATTTCTTCATTCATTTCTTTAAGGATGTCGGCGACAAATTGTTCCGTTTCACGAGATGCCGTCCCATTCCCAATAGCAGCCATCTCTACTTTGTAATCACGAAGAATTCGAATGAACTTTTCTTTTGCTTCCTTTGTCTTTGATACAGGTGGATGTGGATAAATGACATCTATCTTTAATACCTTACCCGTTTCATCCACAACAGCAAGCTTACAGCCTGTCCGATATGCAGGGTCTACACCAATGACTACTTTTCCTTTTAATGGCGGCTGCAAAAGTAAGTTACGGAGATTTTCAGAGAATATATGAATCGCTTGCTCTTCACCCTTATCCGTTAGTTCCCCGCGAATTTCTCTTTCAATCGAAGGCTGAATAAGACGCTTGTAGCTATCTTCAATTGCTTCAGAAACAAGTGCTGCCGCCGATGAGTACTGATCACGGATCCATTTTCTTGATAGATAGGAAATGATTAAATCCGCATTCACCTTAATGGATACCCGTAGGATATCTTCCTTTTCACCACGATTTAACGCAAGAATTCGATGTGGGACAATTTTATTTACAGGTTCTTCATATTCATAGTACATTTCATAAACTTTTTTCTCGTCCTTATCCGCGTCTTTTACTGTCGACTCTACTTTACCTGACTTAAATGTTTCGTTACGAACCCATTTCCGTCCCTCTGCATCATCAGAAACCATTTCAGCAATGATATCTTTTGCACCAGCAATTGCGTCCTCAACAGATAAGACTTCTTTTTCCTCAGATAAAAATTCCTTTGCCTTTTCTTCAATCGGGGTCTTTGGAAAAGTTAATAACCATTCAGCTAAAGGCTCTAGCCCCTTTTCCTTTGCGACCGTTGCTTTGGTGCGGCGCTTTTGTTTATATGGCCGATATAAATCTTCAACTTCTTGAAGCTTATCTGCTTTTGTTATTTTATGAGTAAGTTCGTCTGTTAATTTACCTTGTTCTGCAATGATCCGAAGGACTTCTTCTTTTCTTTGCTCAAGGTTTTGTATGTATTGCCAGCGTTCCTGGATATTTCGTATTTGGACTTCATCTAGAGCCCCCGTCATTTCTTTACGGTAACGGGCGATAAATGGAACGGTATTACCTTCATCCAATAAAGAAATAACACTCTTCACTTGTTTTTGAGGTATCGCTAATTCACTAGCTACCTTCCCAAGAAGCTGTTCATCTTTTACAACTGTATCATTCACACTATAAACCTCCATTCCTATTACCATATTGTATCAAATTCCCTCAATCGATTCACTACAGGACTGTTTCCTTCCCATAAAATAAAAAAGAAGCAAGCTAAATAGCTTGCTAAAGCAGTAACAAATATGAGGTTAGAGCATACGTATAAAAAAACGCCCTTTTTCATTAAAAGAGCGTGCGTAAATACTAAAATTCGATGAGACCTATACTTACTCGCAAGGCTTCATCCACTTTCTCCATCATTTCGTCATCGAGATGGGTTATTTTATCGGTTAACCGCTGTTTATCAATTGTACGAATCTGTTCTAAAAGTATGACTGAATCTCGTTCAAAACCGTAGCGCTTCGCATCAATTTCTACATGAGTGGGAAGCTTCGCTTTTTGAATTTGTGCTGTAATCGCTGCAACAATAACTGTGGGACTAAACCGATTCCCGATGTCGTTTTGAATGACAAGTACAGGACGGACGCCGCCTTGCTCAGAACCAACAACTGGGGATAGGTCCGCGAAATAAACGTCACCACGCTTGACAATCAAGGGATTACCCTCCGCTTACAAGACGTTCAACTGTGTGCTCTGCCTCAAATTCTGCTTGAAATGCTTCCGATGCAATCGTTAAATTGATCATCGCCATTTCCATGTATCCACGTCTCATGGATTCGCGAATTTGTCTCTTTTTTCGTTCGCGTAAATACATTTTCGTTGCTTGATAAATAAATTCACTCCGGTTAACGTTTTCTAATTTTACAAAACCATCTAACTCGGTTAAAAGATGTTGCGGTAATTTTACTAAGATTTCCGTAGTTGCGCCGGATTCAGACACAAACATACACCTCCACCATCACTACACACCATATTTTCTATCTACCATATTTAATAATACCACTTAATGCCCCACATGCAAAGACTAAATCTAATACTTCTGTATTATAGGCCAAACAAACTACCTTTTATGCAAAAAATTCCGCATTAACATAAATATGATTCATTTTTAGGATTAGGCCACTTATTCGGGTAGAAGATAGTTTTTTAATACGACAATTTTCCCGCCCTGTTTATATAGGCGCGGTACTCTAGTGGAAATGATACACGGGACTTCGTAATTGATTGTTTCTAGTTTTTTAGCAATTTCGTTAACAGAGATGAATTCATTATTCTGCTTTCCAATTAACGTAACGGTCGTCCCAACTGGAACAAAATGCGGCAATTTAACCATGCATTGATCCATACAAATTCTCCCGACAATTGGCACTCTTTTTCCTTCAACAAGTACTTCCTGCCCCTGAAGCCTGCGAATCCAGCCGTCCGCATAACCAATTGGAATGGTCCCAATCCACTCTTCTTCCTCAGTTTCGTATGTCGCGCCATAGCTGACCTTTTCACCTTTGGTGAGTTTTTTCATATGAACAAGTCGCGAATGGAGTGAAAAAGCCTCCTTTAGGGCGAAAGGCAGTTCGGGTTCAATTTCTGGCGAAGGAGTCAATCCGTACATCACAATCCCAAGACGCACGGCATTAAAATGGGCACTTGGAAACCGTAAGGAAGCAGCGCTGTTGCTGCAATGAACATACTTTGGACGACTCTTTAATACCGAAAGCATATCACGAAATACTTCAATCTGCTTTTGAAAATAAGTCAAATCAAGTTCATCTGCTGTGGCAAAATGAGTAAAGATTCCCTCGAGTTCTATCCGGTTATCTTTTGAAATCATTTGCTCAACATCTGCTAACTCTTCCTTTGCCCGAATCCCTATTCTTCCCATCCCAGTATCAAGTTTGATATGAACAGACAGTACCTTATCATTTGGCAGATAGGCTTTAGCCGCATCTACCCATTCCTTCTGGAACACGGTAATCGTAATGTCAAATTTGACTGCCAGTGCGGCATCTTCCGGACGTGATGCACCCAATACTAGAATTGGAGCCTGTATTCCTTTATTTCTTAATGCAATAGCTTCATCCATGAATGCGACTGCTAAATAGGAGGCTCCAGCCTTCAGTGCGCTCTCGGCGACTTTAAGGTCACCATGACCGTAACCATTCGCTTTCACTACAGCTATGATTTCCACTTGGGGCGGCAAAAGTTTTTTAACGGAGGCAACATTTGCGTGAATGCAATCCAAATCTACTTCCGCCCATGTATCTCTATAGAAAAAGCCCTGCTCTGTCATTATTCCACTTCCTAATTACATAAAGTCACGTTTATAATATATATTTTCACCTTATTGATTATCAAACTAGAAATAGTTGTTGTCAAATGAAAACAAAAATACAGGCTCTGATTGAGAGCCTGCAATAGAATACTTATTTTTCAACCTCACCTTGTACAGTTCTGGCAATTTCAATGAGTTCATCCTGCGATAAGTCGTTGGATGCAATCATGTAGTCGATGCCATCCTCAGTCCATGTGATCGAACCTTCAGAAACAGCACCAATGGTAACGCCTAAATCAACTAAATCTCCCTCCACATAGGTTGGTGAGGTTGAGGCTTCTTTAACGGTTACCTTTTCTTGTACAAGTGTAAATGACTTTTCACCCTCGTAGGTTAGTACAACTCGTTTACCATTTTCAAGCTTCACTTCTTTTTCATCAACTAATTTAGCACCTAGGTCAGCAGTCGGATATTTAACGGAAAAAGCTGTATCCTTACTATCTGCCATCACTGGAAGGTTAAGGTCTGCGCGGGTCATATTCTTTTGCATATCAAAATCGCTATCATCAAAGCTGGCGTTAAACTTTACTTTAGAAAATTCAACTGTCACAAGAGCATTACGATCTGGATCCATTACTTTTACAACTGCAGGAGATAGATCCTTTTTGTTTAGTTTAATCTCTTGGATTGGCAGCATACTATTGTTTTGATAGCGGGTTTTTGTTTCAAATATATAATGTTCTTTCGTAGCAGTGAATTTTGCTTCTTTATCAGCAGCAATGTCTTTAATTAACGATTCGTATAAATAGGCTTGGCTGCTGTTCTGTGGCCAATCACTTTGAAATTTGAAGCTCTTTTTAAGGGCAGGTGTTAATACGAAAACCCCTTCTTTATTTCGTAAAATCATCTGACTTTGGTCTTTTTCAGCATTTTTTAGATTGACACGGTAGAATGTTGGATCTTTATGCCATATCTCTACGTTATACACTTGGGAGTCTGTGCCCATTTTCAATGTCATCTTCGCGTCTACTTTATAACCCGATAAATCATTTAATTTTCCATTTAACTCTTTCACCACATCATCTTTTGACTTAGAGCCACAGGCAGCTAGTAGAAAGATGACCAGTAACCCCGTAATCACCAGCAAAAACCTTTTCTTCAATTCCTTCAACCCCTTCTTGTCTCATTTTCATATGAATATAAAGAAGACTTGTCTCTCCCATTTCCCTATGAATATATGAGACAACCTTTTGGAATATGTTAAAGGATTGTCCGGTTATAATGATTTTTTCTACTTTTCTTCGATGACTACCTGTGCAACAGCATAGTCTCTGCTGTGTGAAATAGAAAGAAATCCATTCGTTTCAGGTTTTACTATATAGGGCTTGCCTAATGAATCTGTTTCGATTTCAATATCTAAAAACGATAGTACCTTACCTATCCCCGTCCCAGCAGCCTTTGAATAGGCTTCTTTAGCAGCAAACCTTCCTGCTAAAAATTCAATCTTCCTTCGTTCCGGAAGCTGTTCAAATGTTTGTTTTTCATTTTCAGTCAGTATTCGATCAATTAGTTTCCTTTGTCTTGTGACAATCTCTTCTATTCTGGAAAGTTCTATAATATCAATCCCTATTCCTTTAATCATGCTATTATCCCCTTCTATTTAAAATAAACAATGCATATTAGTGTACAAGGAAAAAATTCTGTCTATTATTATAAGTAAGAATACTTTGGAGGTTATTATGTTTACGAGAACAGAAAGTTTTCGCGAATTTATCCGCTTTTATCCGGTTGTTTCTACTATTATTGCCATCCATTTGCTTTTATATCTTTTTACCTCTTTACCCATATTCCCAAACTTTTGGTTTAAAGCTACTTTTTCAGGAGTGAACCTCTATATTATGGAAGGAGAGTATTGGAGGCTGGTTTCTCCCATCTTTATGCACGGCGGGCTAACTCATGCTTTGTTTAACAGCTTCTCCCTTGTCCTATTCGGTCCCGCACTTGAAAGCATGCTCGGTAAAGGCAGATTCATCCTTATCTATCTTGTTTCCGGTATCCTTGCGAATGTAGCTACCTTACTGCTTGAACCTTTAACCTATGTGCATGTTGGTTCAAGCGGCGCCATATTTGGATTATTTGGATATTATATAAGCATGATTCTCTTTCGCAAGCATATGCTCTCTCAGCAAAACTCACAAATCATCCTTATCATTTGTGCACTTAGCTTAGTTATGACCTTCATACAACCCAACATTAATATAACTGCTCACATCTTTGGCTTACTGGGAGGATTCTTACTTGGGGCAATTTATAATAGAAAAAGGGATTGATTCCGAGATTTCGGTTCAATCCCCTTTTTTGATTTCCCTTAAAAACCACGAGTAGACCTTTTTCACATCACTTTGGTCCATATCGATAACGCGGCCTCCAGAACCTCCGAAACCAACTTTCACATGAGTCTCTAGGCTAGCCAGTTCTTTCCTTCTTTGAAAATAACTTTCTTTCATTTCTAGACTTTGTAATTTATTCTTCTTTATAAACACCGTTGTTCTAACAATGGTTCGGTAACGGAGAGTCAATTGCTGCTGATCAAGACTCCAGCCAGCATCTTTATATTTTAATATTCCCCAAAATGTAAACAATGCAAGAACAATCAATAACAGAAGTCCCCAAGCCTTAAGAAACACAATGGAAATCATAATAATGGGTACAATGATAAACCAACTTCGAAAAACATAGCGGCTCATGGCTCTTTTTGGAACAGGGGTAAAACTGGTAGTCCATTGATATTCCGTAAGATATGGTTTCAAAGTTTGTTCAATGTTTTTAAGCTTTACAAGTGGAAGAAGCAACACCTTCGAACCCTCTTGATTCTTTGCTGATCCCCCTGCACTTTCCACGATTACGGCACCGTACCCAAGCATTTGCCTTACAATATTTTCATTAATCCGAATCGCTTGAATTCTTTTTAATGGAATGGTAATTTGTCTTCTTTCTAATAGCCCTTGTGAAATGACTAAATCATGTTCTGTTTTCATAACATTAAAATTCGCATATTTTAACATCGTTCCAATCAGTGCGATGATCCACGCCACGACAAATCCCAAAAAAACAAAAACAGCTATGATAATTAAATTACTCACGACTAATTGTTCGACCCCTCGAAACAATCTTCCATAAGGTATAAAATCATCTAACTGCGACAAAGTGGCTAAGACAGCAGAAATAACTACCCCGACTCCCCCTGAAGTAAGCGAAAGAAGAATTAGCTGCAAAGGGGTTATTTTGTAGATAAAGTGACTACTAGAAACCCCTTGATCGTGTTCTTTGTCTTCAACAGACCGACTTTTAGCCCTGGCTACATATTCTTGTATAAAAGTCGCCTCTTCTTTGGAGATAGCAGAAAGCACCGCTTCCGCTTCATCTGTACCGCTTCCTCCCGCCGTTTCAATTTGCACCTTCACCATTCCGCATAGCCGCTGAAGGAGCCCTTCTGTGATATCCAGACTTTGAATTCGCTCTAAAGGAATATATCTTTTCTTTCGGACGAAAACACCATATTCAATCCGAAGTTCATTATTTTCTAACCTATAGGTATACCTCAGCCATGATAAAACACTTGTCAGGATAATGGAAATTACGGCAATAGCAGAAGCTGCAATCAGTACTAACTTACCCCCCTCACCTTTATTCCAGATAAAAAACAAGGCAATGAAGGTGAAAATGAGATCCTTTATTCTTTTACCTATATTTAAGATAATGACAATTGGATGAAGTCTTTTCGGCTCAAACATCTTCATCCGCCACCCTTGCTAGAGTAGAAATATAGAGCCTTAATTCTTCTGCTTCACTTTCTTCTAATGCAGGAATTTTATGAGCTGTTGCAGCGGTATTCACGATGACAGAGGCTAGGTGGTATTTGCGTAAAATAGGTCCCTGAACGGTATCCACATGCTGAACGCGAATCATTGGAATTAACGTGCGCTTTACAATGAAAATTCCTTCCTGTAATTCGATTTCCTCATCTCTGACATCATATCGCCAGCGCCGCCACTTTAATGTTGGGAAGAGAAATATATTTAAATAAGTAAATATAAGTTCAATTGCTATTAATATAACGCTAATCCAATATGGAACATTAAATTTATGTAAAATGAAGATTACTACAGCTGCTAAAATCCAACTAATAATAACATTTATGCTGGCGGAGATTCTCCACACGGTTAATGCTTTTTCCGAAATTCTTTTTTGCGGCACTAGTACCATAATTCCCTCCCATTTCCTACTGTATCTTTAGTAGTAGTATACCACGGAAGGAAACACCATTTGTTAAACAAGTTTAAAACTCGATTGGTCTAGGATTTTAATCCCTGTTCGTCCTTTCAGATCTTCTATCAATCGAAATAGAGCAGCATCCTTTTGTTTTGCTTCAATCATACAGTGTATTTCTGGGACAGTACCTCTTATGCCATTAAGAAAGTCCAAAAACATATCTGGATCAACATAATCCGCATGGGAACGGTATTCTTTCTCAGAACGCGGGCTTGAAATATGCATTTTCACCGCAAGCGGCGAATGCTTCCACGTGTTGACAACCCGTTCCCAGTCTTGCTGCCACTCCTCTTCTTCGTGATTAGCCAAATGGTGGTGATAATCAAATACCATTGGTATCCCCAACTTCTCACAAAGGTATAGCGTTTCTTTTACTGTAAAAGTGGTATCATCGTTTTCAAGTATTATCATTTTTTGAATAGCAGATTGGATATGTCCCCAATTACTAATAAATTGTTCAAGTGCCTTCTCCTTGTCCTCATAGCCGCCGCCTACATGAAGAACACACCGATGTTCTGTATCTATCTCCATGCCTTTTAGCAGCTTTTTGTGCATTAAAAGTGTCTTTAGCGCATTGGCAAGTATTTCCTTGTTAGGCGTATTAAGCACAACAAAATGGTCAGGGTGAAAATCAATTCGTATGGGGTGCTCTTTTAGATAGTCACCGATTTTTTTTAACGATTCTTTCAAAGGCTGTATATACTCCCAATCATGCAGCTCCTCATGGTTTGCCAGTGGGATTAACCGAGAGCTTAAGCGAAAAAAATGAATCTGGTTTCCGGCATTGTGTTTTAGCAACCTCAGGCAATTCTCTAAATTTGAGTTGGCAATTCGCTCCAGCTTACGAATAGCAGCCTCGCGATCTTTAATCTTGCTAAATTGTGCAAATGTCATCGTTTGGGACGGTGATGCGTTTTGAAGCTCCATACTCATTGCTACATAACCAAGTTTAACAATCATCCTCATCACTCCTAACAAGCTGTACTACTATTGTTCCCATTAAACACCATTAAAATGAAAAAGAGAGCATAGACTTTTTATGTCCATGCTCTCTTCCCTATTAACGATTAAAGCTTCTTGGTTTTCCTGAAGTACGCTTTTCACCAGTTCTTGGCTTAGCGGGTGCCTTTTTACGATCACCACGTTCGCCACCACGCTCACCACCACGTGAAGAATTATAGCTTCTATTGTCATCTCTTCTTCTACGGTCACGGTCTTGAGGCTTTCTGTCTCTCTTATGATGAGCCGGTGCTTCTTCTGTTAACTTTACCGGAGTTGTATCTGGTTCTTTTGTTAACATTTTCAGAACTGCTGCAATTACAGTTGAAGCATCATTTTCTTCAAGTAATTCTTGTGCTGCTCTTTTATAGTACTGAAGGTTATTTCCTTCAATTGTTTGCACAATTTTATCTACTACAGCACGTTGTTGACCTTCCAACGCTTCATCAAGGGTTGGAGCAGTCATTCTTTCCATCTTACGTTTCGTAGTTCTTTCCAATACAGTTAGGTAAGACTTTTCACGTGGTGTGATGAATGTAAGTGCCATACCAGACTTACCTGCACGTCCTGTACGTCCAATTCGGTGAACATAGCTTTCAGGATCCTGAGGGATATCAAAGTTATACACATGTGTTACACCAGAAATATCGAGTCCTCGTGCTGCCACGTCTGTTGCTACAAGTACATCAATGGTTCCTTCTTTAAATTTGCGAAGGACTTGCATACGTTTTGCTTGTGTTAAATCTCCGTGAATTCCTTCTGCTGTATAACCTCTTAATGTTAATGCTTCAGATAATTCATCAACCCGGCGTTTTGTCCGGCCAAAAATAATTGCCAATTCTGGTGATTGAATATCAAGAAGACGTGTTAAGACATCAAATTTATTTTTTTCCATGACTTCAAGATAAAATTGTTCAATCGCTGGAACTGTCATTTCTTTTGTTTTCACACGAACAATTTGTGGGTCATGCATGAACTTTTCAGCCATTCTTTGAATTGGTCCTGGCATTGTAGCTGAGAAAAGTAAAGTTTGACGCTCTGAAGGTGTAGAAGCAAGAATCGTTTCAATATCTTCAATGAAGCCCATATTTAACATTTCATCTGCTTCGTCAAGAATAACCGTATTAACAGTATCTAAACGCATCGTTTTTCTATTAATATGATCCAAGACACGTCCAGGAGTACCAACAATAATATGTGGGAATTTCTTTAATGAGCGAATTTGGCGGCTGATGTCCTGTCCACCGTATATCGATAGGACGCGGACTCTTTTTCCTGAACCGATTTTATAAAGCTCTTCCGATACTTGAATCGCAAGCTCACGTGTTGGAGCGATAATGATTCCTTGAATCGCATCCTTGGTGACATCGATTTTTTCAACTAAAGGAATACCAAATGCAGCTGTTTTACCAGTTCCTGTTTGAGCTTGCCCGATCAAATCCTTATTTGCTAGGCCCATAGGGATGGTTTCTGCCTGGATTGGTGTTGCTTCCTCAAAACCCATTTTGAGGACAGCTTCTAAAGTGGCCTGACTTAGGCCTAAATCTTCAAACTTTGTCAATGTTTTCATTCTCCTTCATCTATGTGAAAATATTTTTAAAAGTGCTGAATATTTTCGCCCGATACTCAGTAATGCGGAAAGCGTCTCGCTCAGTGGCGAAAAGCGCTATAGGGCGTGACGCCTGAGTTTCTTTTTTGACTCATCGTCGGTATAAAAGCGATTAATAGCCCCTAAGCGCGCAGCTAGACACGCATCAAAATGCCGCAAGTAGGTAACATCTATATTTTACCAAAAAAAGACATTCTCCTTCAAGGAGTATGCCCTTTATTCATCGTTCTTTAGACACGTTGCTGATAATCATAACACTTTTACACCTTGATTGCAATTAATGCGGTTTTTTGACAGATCCCATACAAGCATTACCGCTCCATCAAAAAGTCATACACTTGGGAAAAAAGGGCCTCTTTTTCCTCACAGTGACAAATATGATGACTGGAATCCTTAATATACGTAAGCCTTTTTGTCTTTGCATTAATAGTCCGATATAAGTATTCAGCACTTTTTGGCGGTACGATCCCATCACATTCTCCCTGCGCAATCAGAGTTGGCACTTCCACTTGCGGGAGGAGTGGTTTAATGTACGAAACAAGTCTGCGAAATTGTAAAGTCGCTTTTATGGGAGTTGCTTTTATTTTTCTTTTATATCGCTGAAAAAATTCATTCTTTTTCAAGTTTCCTTTTAATGAGTCAATAATCATTGATTTAATTTCACTTGCCATTTGTTTTGGGTTCACGTAATAGGCGGCAGCACTGAGTAGTACAAGCTTGTCCACTGGGTATTTTGCCGCCAGCAGGCTAGCTATCATGCCACCCATGGAAAACCCTATCACATAGACCTGATCACAAGTATCAATCAATTTCTTTAGTTCAGTCTCTGCATGTTCAATCCATTGTTGATATTGGATATCTTTTAGTGAATGATTTTCGCCATGGCCGGGAAGAGTTGGGACACTGAATATCCAATCCGTATGGTTCGTTAAATACTCAGCTAGCGGCTCTACTTCATATGGTGCCCCTGTAAAACCATGAATACATAAACAACCAATCATGTTCTCTCCACCTGCTTTTATAATGAATATTTTTCTTTATTGTTCCATTATCAGCATTTAGCATACAGTCTTATTTTTGGTCTTTTTACCCTTTATTTGTTTTGTAATGCTGTCACAATTTCCTCTAATTTCATTCCTCTAGATGCCTTTACAAGGACTAATGTTTGATTATTAACATGCTGCTCTAATTCTTTTATCAATTCATTCTTTTCCATAAAGGAAAAAACTCGGTGTTTCCCAAGGGTAGAGCGTGCACCTTCAGCAATACGTTCCGCTAGTTTTCCAAAGGTAAATACGAAATCGATTTTTCCAGGATTTAAACTCCCGCCAATTTGTTGATGATATTGTTCTTCTTGAGGTCCCAATTCTAGCATGTCACCAAGAACTAGGATGACTTTTTCATAACCCTTAAGGTTTGATACAAGTTCAATCGCTGCCATCATGGAGGTAGGACTAGCATTATAGGCATCGTTGATAATCTTTTCCCCATGTACCCCTTCAACTAACTCCATTCTCATATTGGTTAGTTTTACGTTTGTTAATCCTTGGTTCATTTTTGTAAAAGGCACTTCAAAGTAATGAGCAATAATCATCGCTGCCAGTGCATTTAATATATTATGTGTTCCTAATACTGGAAGTTCGAAGTTTTCCGAAGACCCATGGATTTTAAACCTATTTCCTTGGTCTAACTGGATAATTTCTGTAGGATAAAAATCATTCGTGTTACTTCTTCCAAAGGTTTGAACCTGTACGTTTCCTTTGTATTTATTGATTCGTTCCATTAGAAGCGGTTCATCGCCGTGGATTACCGCCAAACCGCCCTCTTTTAGACCTTGCAAAATTTCCAGCTTTGCTTCTGCGATTCCTTCTCTTGATCCAAGGTCAAGCAGGTGGGATTCCCCAATATTAGTAATAACAACCGCGTCAGGGGAAGCAAGTTTTGTAAGGAATTCAATTTCCCCTCTTCCACTCATTCCCATTTCCAAAACAGCAATTTCAGTATCCTCATCCAAGCCTAAAACAGTTAAAGGCAATCCAATATGGTTATTATAATTCCCTTCTGTTTTTTGAACTTTATAGGTGGTGGATAACAAGGAAGCGGTCATATCCTTTGTTGTTGTTTTTCCATTACTGCCAGTAATCCCTACAACTTTAACAGGTAACTGTCTTCGGTATTCTCTTGCTAATTCCTGCAAGGCTTCTAGACAATTATCTACAATAAGAATGGGTAAATGGGTTGGTGGATGTGGCACATCGCTTTGCCAAAGTGCAGCCGCTGCGCCCATTTTCAGAGAATCTTCTACAAATTTATGACCATCTGAGTTTTCACCTTTAAACGGAATAAACAAGTTTCCATTTTCAATTTTTCTAGAGTCGATGGACACTCCTGTGATTTCGAAATCAGCAAAGGAGGTAATCTCATTTTTGACAGCAATCATTTCTGATATCTGTCTTAAGGTTTTTTTTATCATTTTAATCCTCCGGTTAAATAGTTTAAATATGGCTGTTTGTACATATTGATGTTAAAATCTTAAAGCCGATTTTAACGTGTAATTAGTTTTTTTTACGATTAAATTTAGTTTGCAGGCTCTTTTCTTTTTATATTTTGTTCCTAAAAGCAATAAAGGTTAAGAAAAGAGCGTTAAATAAAGACACGGCACCATGCCGTGTCAAAGTAATCTAGAAGGTATATTTTATGTTTTGTTTTTCAGCATGTCTTTCTTTTGCAAGATTAACAAGAGATTCAATCAATTGTGGGTACTCAACGCCTGTATGCTTCCATAACAGTGGGAACATGCTAAACGGTGTGAAGCCTGGCATCGTATTCACTTCATTGATTAAGGCTTTACCACCCTTAGTTAAGAAGAAGTCGGCACGAACAAGACCTGAGCAATCTAACGCTTTAAAGGCTTGAATAGCCATCTCGTTAATTTGTTGATACTCTTCTGTTGTAACATCTGCCGGAATAATTAATGCCGTATCACCATCTTCATATTTCGCTTTATAATCATAAAAATCCTTCTTTGGAACAATTTCACCCGCAACCGAGCACTTCGGTTCATCGTTGCCAAGGATAGCAACTTCAATTTCACGTGCTATGACACCTTCCTCAATGATCACTTTCCGGTCAAATTGAAAGGCTTCAACGAAAGCCGCTTCTAACTCTGAGCGGTTTGTACATTTACTGATGCCTACACTAGAGCCAAGGTTTGCTGGTTTCACAAAGCAAGGGTAACCAAGTTTCTCTTCCACTTTTGCATAGACAGCATCTTTTGCCTTTTCCCATTCGGTCCTTATAAAGGCTACATAATTTACTTGCGCCAGACCTGCTTGAGCGAACACATTCTTCATCATTACTTTATCCATACCAGCCGCAGAGGCTAAAACACCATTACCGACATATGGAAGGTTTAACAATTCCAATAATCCTTGAACTGTTCCGTCCTCACCATTTGGTCCGTGCAGCAGTGGGAATATCACATCTAACGTTCTATTATCCTGCTTTTCACTCCCGTGAAATAGAGATGGTGCCAAAGATAATGGTGATAATTGATTTTCTGCTGAAAATTCCAATGCTTTGACGTTTTCTACAGGTGCATGAAGCTGAGGCCCTTTTATCCACTGTCCTTCAACATTTATGTAAATCGGATGTATTTCATATTTTTCAAGATCGAGCGCCTTAATAACTGCAAGGGCAGTTTGTAAGGATACTTTATGTTCAGCGGATTTTCCCCCGTATAGTAAACCAATTTTTGTTTTCATAGTAAACCTCCATTTTCGCATTTCACGATTTTATTTTAACACTTTTATTATTTTATGAAACCTACTGCTTGGTTAAAAACTCCCTATTATCACTAACACAAATAAAATCTCCCCACTGAAATGGAGAGATTAGATGACAGTAAGCTTCCATTCTTTTGTTTTTTTATCAAAGATAATTTTAGCATGACAGGTTTCACCTGAAATTTGTTCATATTCCTCGTACATATCATCCATTGAAGCAAAATCCCCTATCACCCAGATTGGAATTTCCAGCCTATTACGCTGATGATCCACATCTCGCAAGGAAATACAGATTCCCTCTTTAATAAAGGGTGTTAAAGACAGGAGAATTTCCTTATTTATTGGTGGATATAATCGTTTTTTTCTAAGACCAAGGAGTGACTTTTCAAGTTTCAACTCTCCTAATTTACTTGAAAGTGCATGACTTAAGAGATGAAAAAAGTCTTTAAAGCTTCGATAATATATTTTATTAAAAAAACCATCATCATGAGCCAAATAAACAAAACGATTACCTAGCTTATTATAAAAGGGCAGTTTTAAATGCTGCTTTTGGTGCCCTAAATATAATACTTCTGCCATTTCTTGCCCAGTAAGTTCATTTAACCCTTCTTCTTCAACAAAGTCGATCCAGCAAAAATCACCGTAGCCGTATATATCTTCAAGCGCAAGCTTATCGATTCTGTCCTCAGGACAGTATTCGAGTAAAGTATGCATATTAAAGTCACCATCATCAAAGCGGTGCTTTAATAACAGTAAATGATTCAAGGAGCCCGAAAAAGCAGCGGCAAATTCGAAAAATTCAATCCCGTATGAAAGTACATACTGATCATTTTGATTTAAGTGGACGTAGACGAGATCCTGTATGTCTGGATGATGCCTTTTCAAAGCCAAACTCCTCCAATCATGGAAAATAAAATCTATAAAAATGAGTTAGAAAATTACTGAATTAAAGTGTTCACCAATATTAACCAATCCTTATCCATTTTATCATTAATAGTCCAAATAGCTTATTTCAATTCTTTTACAAATGAAAAGATGTTTGTGATACTCTTGAAACAGTTGGCTTGATTATTTTATGAATAACATATACTAGTCTTAAACTCCTTACTAGTATTAACTGCCTAATTAGCAACAAATCATTTTTTTCATAATTGTATAGTGAAGATAAAACGCACCGTTAGAAAGGAGCGTCTGTAAAATGATTAAAGATATGACTCAAGACGAAATATCGCTTCATATTATAAAATTATTAAAAGAAAATAAAAAGTCTGACTTTATTACCATCCTCGAAGAATTGCAGCCCTATGATACCGCAAAAATATACGAGGATTTACCAGAAAAGCATAAACTTCGTTTTCTTTTATTCTTAAATTTCGAGGTACTTGCTGACTTGATGCAGGAACTGGAAAAAGAAGAACAGCTTGAGGTATTAAATAAGCTTGGTATTGAGAAATCTAGTAAAGTTCTGGATCTTATGGACAATGATGATTTAGCGTTACTCCTAGACGAACTCTCACCTGAGAAAAAAGAGTCATTGCTCTCTGGTATGAAGGTAGAAGAGTCTAAAGCTGTTACTGATATCATGAATTATCCGCCTGAGACGGCAGGAAGAATCATGACCAATCGCTTTGTCTGGATTCGAAATTATTATACTGTTAGAGAAGCGGTTGATAAATTAAAGACGTTTGCAGAGTTTGCAGAATCGATTAACTACTTGTATGTTGTTGATGAACAGAGAAAGCTGGTCGGTGTTGTTTCTTATCGCGACTTACTATTGGCGGACCCCAATGAAAAAATTAATGATATTATGTACGAACGGGTTATCTCTGTTTCGGTCACAACCGACCAAGAAGTCGTTGCCAGGATGGCAGAACGATACGATTTCCTCGCTATTCCTGTTGTAGATAAAGGAAATATGCTTGTCGGTATTGTAACCGTTGATGACATCATTGACGTCTTCATTCAGGAAGCGAATGAAGATATCGAAAAGTTATCAGCCTCTGGAAAATCGATTGACTTTGATACTAAAACATTTGTGGCTGCGGCAAGAAGGCTTCCATGGCTAATATTGCTTTTATTTATTGGTCTCATATCTGGCAGGATCATTAGCAGCTTTGAAAATACCCTGGAGCAGGTTGTCGCCATTGCCTTTTTCATGCCAATGATTGCAGGCATGACTGGAAATACTGGAACACAGTCACTTGCAGTGGTTGTAAGAGGCCTTATTTCACATGATATTGATAAGGGAGTCATTGTACGTTTAATTGCCCGTGAACTCGGTGTTGGCGTGACCATCGGGATTACCTGCGCAATCCTCATTTCCATCATAGCTTACATCTGGCAGGGAAGCTTTATCTTAGGTGCCGTCGTCGGTGTTTCATTATTTTTCACACTGATTATCGGCACACTGGCTGGTACGATTATCCCGCTGATTTTATTCCGTTTAAATATTGATCCCGCCGTAGCTTCTGGTCCATTGATTACAACAATTAATGATATATTTTCGTTACTCACTTACTTTGGTATCGCAACGATGTTCCTAAACTATCTCATGTAGGCACGGTCTTAGACCGTGTTTATTTTTTTGAAACATAATCTTTATTCCAATCGTCATATTAGTAAAGTACTTGTAATAAATTTCCTAAATATATTGTTACCAAATCTTTTCTTTGTTAGCATAGCACTATACAACAGATAAAATTGGGTGTGGCATATGGACAATTTCACAAAAAAAGTTGATCGCTTCGATTGGACGTTAACATTAATTTTATTTTTATTTTTTCTGGTTAGTTGTGTAGGCATTTATAGTGCACAAACTGCTGGACAGTACGAAGATAATTTTTTAGTGAGACAAACATTCTGGTACGTCGTTGGAGCAGCAATCATTTCCATTACAATCCTTTTTGACAGCTATCAATACAAGCGACTTTCTTGGTATTTATATGGGTTTGGGCTTATTTTACTTATAGGTGTCCTAGCAGCTCCTGAAAGTATAGCCCCGATTAGAAATGGAGCAAAAAGCTGGTTTATTACTCCGCTTGGTTCCATCCAACCTTCAGAGTTTGTAAAAACCTTTTTAATTTTAGCACTTAGCCGTGTCGCTGCCCAGCACCAGGAAAAACATCTTGTAAAAACAGTTAAATTAGATTTTTGGTTATTAATTAAATTTGGGATTACTACTGCCATTCCCATTTTCTTTATTATGAAGCAAAACGATTTAGGTACGTCACTCGTGTTATTATCAATTTTAGTGGGCTTCATTTTAGTCTCGGGGATCACCTGGAAGATTATTTTACCTATCTTCACCACCGGCGCATCACTTGGAGTTTTCATTATTTATTTAGTCGTGCAAAGACCGGATATCCTTGAAAAGTATTTACATGTCCAGGAGTACAAATTTAATCGGATTTATGCATGGCTCGATCCATTTAATCATTCAAGCAGCTCAGGTTATCACTTGTTGAAATCATTGAGTGCTATTGGGTCTGGGCTGATAACTGGAAAAGGCTTTGGTAATCGTGAGGTATATATTCCTGAAGGACATACGGACTTTATCTTTAGTGTGATTGGGGAAGAATACGGTTTTGTTGGCGGCAGTATTGTCATTGGTCTATTCTTTCTATTAATTTATCACTTAATTAAAACTGCCTTGGATACGAATGATCCGTTTAATACATATGTGTGTACAGGAATCATTTCCATGCTTACCTTCCATGTTTTCCAAAACATCGGGATGACGATTCAGGTACTTCCGATTACAGGTATTCCCCTGCCTTTTATCAGCTATGGCGGCAGTTCGTTGATGGGTAATATGTTCGCCATGGGTATCGTCTATAGCATTCGATTTCATCATCGTAATTATATGTTCTCATCATCTAGGTCACTAAGTAGTGAATAGAGCAGCGGAGATTTCCGCTGTTTTTATTTCTTTCTTATCGGAAGTGGTATAAACTAAGAAAAGCAAAAATATTTACAAAAGTGAAGGTGGAGTATGAAGGAATTTATTTTTTCGATATTGGAGTTTTTATCCGAGTTAGGTTACTTTGGAATCGCACTAGGATTAATGATAGAAGTTATTCCAAGTGAAATCGTCCTAGGGTACGGCGGCTATATGATTTCGGAAGGAATTCTCGGTTATCCAGGCGCGATTATTGCAGGGACCATAGGCGGGACTTTTGCGCAGTTATTCCTCTATTGGGCTGGTTATTACGGTGGGCGTCCATTTTTAGAAAAGTACGGTAAATATGTTCTTATTAAAGAGAAGCAAATTGACCTATCAGAACAATGGTTTAAAAAATATGGCGTTGGTGTCATTTTCTTTGCCCGTTTTATTCCTGTAGTCCGACATGCAATATCCATACCCGCTGGAATTGCTAAAATGTCTCCAACAAAATTTACTGTTTATACGGTAGCAGCCATCATTCCATGGACCATTCTCTTTCTTTATTTAGGACATGCGTTAGGGAAGAATTGGTCACATATCAAAGAATATGCAGCGCAATATACTTTACCAATTCTCATCGGCGCTGTGATTCTCGGAGTAATTTACTACTTAATAAAGAAAACCAAAAAGACAACCACTAACTAAGCTCGAGTGGTTGTTTTTTTTACAGATTTATAACATAATACTCGTTATCGCAGCGGTTAATAAGCTTACAAGTGTTGCACCGTAAAGCAATTTCAATCCAAACTTTGCTACTAGATTACCTTTTGCTTCATTCAGACCCTTTACGGCACCTGAGATTATTCCAATCGATGAAAAGTTCGCAAAGGATACAAGAAATACGGAAATAATCCCGACTGTTCTACTGGATAGAGAATCGGTTACTTTTGCTAAATCCATCATCGCTACAAACTCATTGGACAATAATTTCGTTGCCATAATCGTACCAGCCTCCACCATCTCTGCTGCAGGTACCCCAATAATAAAAGCAAGCGGTGAAAAAACATATCCCAGGACCATCTGGAAGCTGATTCCGAAAATGGCTTCGAATACATGGTTAATCATACTAATAATCGCAACAAAACCAATCAACATTGCTCCTACGATGATCGCCACTTTGAATCCATCCAAAATATATTCACCAATAACTTCGAAGAAAGTTTGCTTTCCTTCCTCTTGAACATTGATGATATCTTCTTCATCTGATACATCATAGGGATTAATTATATTGGCAACCATGAACCCGCCAAATAAATTTAATACCAGTGCGGTGATTACATATTTTGGGTCTATCATGGTCATATACGCCCCTAATATCGAGGCTGAAACTGTTGACATAGCCGAAGTACATAAAGTATAAAGACGGTGTTCAGGAATATAAGGAAGCTGTTTTTTCACCGAGATGAACACCTCTGATTGACCAAAAACAGCGGAGGCAACTGCATTATAGGATTCTAATTTACCCAAACCATTCACCTTACTTAAAATAAAGCCGAGATAACGAATGATAATCGGCAGGACTTTAATATACTGAGCAATTCCAATTAATACAGAAATAAATACGATTGGAAGAAGAACGTTTAAGAAAAATGGACCAGTACCTTCGTTAGCCATTCCTCCGAAAACAAAGTTTATTCCCTCTGCAGCATAACTTAAAAGATGGTCAAACAAACTTGAGACTGCTGTAATAATCACAAAACCGATTTCTGTATTTAGCAGCAAAAAAGCAAAAATCAACTGTAATACTAGCATTGTGACAAGCGGTTTAACCTTAATTCGTTTCTTATTGTTACTCACGATATATGCTAACAAAAAGATGATTGCAATTGCAGCCAGAAACATTATATACTTCAAAAATATCTCTCCTATTCATGATGTTCTATCAATGATGTAAAAATGAAGAAATCACTAATAATTCCGACAAATATCGACACTTTCTATTACAAAGTAGATTATAAAAGTACCAATATTTAGTGTCAATCGATTGAGTGATAGTAGTAAAATTCAGGATTTTCACTTTTTTATTATTCCGCCCCTCCTTTCAATTACTCTTTTATAAATAAAAAAACCACCAGAAAGGTGGCTTGTGAAAACAATTTGATATAGATTACTATTTTTCCGCTTTTTCAATAACACGTTTCATAGCTTGAATGTGCCCCAAATGCAGGTTTTCATGGAATAGAACAAAATTAATAAGTTCGCCAAACGTTTCCTGACCTAGAAAAGACTCTTCCAACTTTTTGCTAAAGCCTTCAACTGGAATCTCCTTCATTCTTTTTAATTGGTCTTTCAACTGACTCGTTAAGACTGATACAGAAGGTACATCTCCCTGCCAATCTGCTGGTTTTGTCCCTTTAGCGAATAGTTCCAAATAGTTGGCTGGTAAATGGCTTGTATTTTTAGGAAATCCAAACATAAAGCTCTCAGCAGTCGTTAACACATGCCCAATATGCCAATGAATATTATTGTTAAACCCTTCAGGCTGTATGCCAACCAGACCTTCTTCTAGTGCCTCAACATTCTTGATAAAAAAACTTCTTGTTAACCCCATATTATTAAACAACAATTGGCTCATCCTTTTATTCCTCCTCTTTTTCCCTATCACACTTCTTTATTCTATACCAATATCAACCAATTTTTAACTATTTGTTATTACATTTCTTCCGGGGCTTCAATCCCTAATAATCTCAGCCCTTCCTTCAGAACAATCGTTACAGAAGAGACGAGTGCTAAACGGGCCTGCTGCTCGGCATTTTCTTCAAGAATTTTTACTTCTGCATAATATTTATTAAAGGCTTGCGCGAGGTCCACAATATATTTAGCAATTTGAGATGGATCCAACTGCTCAAATGATCTTTTAATCGCATTTGGGAACTCTGTCAGTAGAACGACAACCTTCCATTCCTTTTCCCAGGCTGTTGAAGAAATTTGTATGTCCGTTCCTGTTTGCCAAGTTGCTTTACGCAAAATGGAGCATGCGCGTGCAAACGTATATTGTACATAAGGACCCGTTTCCCCTTCAAAGCGAAGCATTTCTTCCAGTGAAAATTCAATATCATTCATTCTAAAGTTCTTTAAGTCATGAAACATCACGGCCCCTACGCCGACCTGTTTCGCTACTGTATCTTTGTCCGTGAGGTTAGGATTTTTTTCTTCTATACTGTTTTTCGCCATCGCGATCGATTCATTTAAGACCTCTTCTAATAAAACAACCTTCCCTTTTCGTGTCGACATTTTCTTTCCGTCTTTAAGCATCATCCCAAAAGGAATGTGGACCATTTTTTTTGCCCATTGATAGCCCATTTTATCTAAAACGGCAATTAGCTGCTTAAAATGAAGACTCTGTTCATTCCCTACGACATATAAAGACAAATCAAAGTTATAGTTTTCCTTCCGATAAAGGGCTGCGGCTAAATCACGGGTGGCATAAAGGGTGGCTCCATCGGACTTTTTAATTAAACAAGGAGGTAATCCCTCATCCGTTAGTTCTACCACTTGAGCCTGGTCAGATTCAACCAGCAGTTGTTGTTCCTCTAGCAGCTTGACGACTCGGTCCATTTTATCATTATAAAAAGCTTCCCCTGCAAAGGAATCAAATTGGACGTTCATCAATTCATAGATTCTTGAAAACTCTTGTAAGGACTCATCTCGAAACCACTTCCAAAGCAATAATGCTTCCTCATCACCATCTTCAAGACGTTTAAACCAGCTCCGGCCCTGCTCGACAAGTGAAGGATCACTTTCTGCTTCCTCATGAAACTTAATGTAGAGGGTTAATAATTCCTTAATGGGGTTTTGCTTTACCTTTTCTGCATCTCCCCAAAGCTTATAAGCCGTAATTAACTTGCCGAACTGTGTTCCCCAGTCACCAATATGATTAATTCTAATTGGCTTATAGCCGCATTTTTCCACAATGAAAGCTAGGGCGTTACCGATAACGGTTGAACGTAAATGCCCCATCGAAAACGGCTTTGCGATATTGGGTGATGACATATCAATGGTTACATTACGGTTATTTCCAATGTTAAGTGCACCATACTCTTCCTTTTGCTTAGTAATTTCAGCTATTATAGCTTCAGAAACCAATTTTTTATTTAAAAAGATATTAATATAGGCACCCACCACTTCTACCTTTTCAAATATTGGCGATTGAATCTTCTCGCTTAATTCTTGCGCAATGACATTTGGAGATTTTCTTTTTAATTTTGCTAATGTGAAACACGGAAAGGCTAAGTCACCATGCAACTGACTTTTTGGCTTTTCGATTAGCATTTCAAGCTCTTTAACATCCATTTCGTGACTCAGGATTTCAAATAATATCCCAGCAAGCTCCTGTTTATAATACATATTATGACCTCCTATTTTTCTCTTTTAAAAAACAAAAAACTCCCGTCTCTATAATGAAGAGACGAGAGTTAACTCGCGGTACCACTCTACTTGTTCAAATGAACCAGCTTGGCTTGTTAACGGAGAATTACTCCGGTCTACCCTACTGCTTTCAGGCAGACATCTCAAAAGTGCGCTTCATCCCCTGCTCCGTACCAGGCTCCCACCACCCCTGACTCGCTTTTGACTTCACAGAAAACTACTCTCTTTTTCATTGATTTTTTCCGACTTGATTTTGTTGTTATTATACTGGATAAATAAGGATTTATCCAGTCATTACTGATTATTTTTACATTATGGGTACCCTAACGTAAAGGAGGGATATCATCATGGCCAGAAGAAATAAAATTCTTGTCCCTGAGGCTAGAAATGGATTAGATGCCTTGAAGGCGAAGGTCGTTCAGGCACAAAATCCTGAGAACGCAAAGTTTGAGGCTGCAGAAGAGGTTGGTGTTCCTTTGAAAAAAGGTTACAACGGTCAACTCACTTCACAGCAAGCAGGTAAGGTTGGCGGCAGACTAGGCGGCAGCATGGTCCGTGAGCTGGTTAAAATGGCACAGGAAAACATGATTAAAAAAAGGTAAGCAGTGGGTCCACCCACTGCTTTCTTACGACCCGGTCGAACGATAATGCCTGACCCCAAATTGCCATACAAGAAAACAGGGAAGAATAAAGAGGCTGCCTGCGACAGGAGTCAGCATATATAAGATCTCGTTTCCCTCTGTTTTCCCAAGAATAAATAGTAAAGGCAAATAATTGACGGTTCCAAAAGGGATGACATAGGTGAATATTCGGGCCACCCACTTTTGGTAAATATTTAACGGATATTGAGCCATCTCTCTGCCGCCATCGGTAAAGATATTGGCGACCTCTAAACCCTGAACTGTCCAGAAACACATCGTAGCAGCAAGCATATAAATACCGGTAAAGATTAAGACACCACTAGTAACCATGAAAAGCAGAGTAACAGCCTTAAATAAGCTCCATTCGATAGGAAGATTACTCAAAGCCCACAGGAGGACGATGGCGCTTTGAAGAAGCCTCCCAATCCGGGTAAATTCAAATTTAGATCCTAACACCTGCAAGAATGTGCTTCGCGGGCGTACTAGTACACGGTCGAAATCTCCCTTGATAATCAAACTGGAAAAAGTGTCAAATCCCCGAGCAAAACATTCACTTAACGAAAAAGCCATGTGAATGACAGCAAAACAAAGGGCGACCTCAAAGAACTCCCAACCTTTTATTTGCCCAAAACGTTCAAATAAAAAATAGAGTCCCGCAAAAACCGAAAATGGAATGAAAAACTGTCCAATTGATAGCAGCCAGAACGAGGTCCGGTATTGCATTTGCGATTTAAATAATATTTGCAGATACTTAAAATAAAGGCTCATTTTCTATTATCCCCCCTGAACAACGACTCTTTTTAATGCGGCGTTAAATGCCAGTTTTCCAAGCCATAGGAGACCTAAAAGGTAGCCTAATTGAATGAAAACTCCTATTAGTGCTTCTGTTTGAAGTATATGCCCGGAATAAACACGAAATGGAAAATCAGCTGTCCAGCGAAATGGCAGAACAAATGCTATTTTTTGAAGCCACATCGGCATTAGTGGAATGGGGATAATCAACCCTGCAAAAAATTCCCCTAGAACCCCAAATATCAACAGTGACCCCATTGGAGATAGTGTCACGAATACAGAAATATATAAGAACATTGAAATGGCCACTAAGAGAAGTAAGCCTAATAATAGGGTAATAACAAATAAGATAAAGGTTGTTACATCTGGAGGAAGTGTCATGTTGTAGGGCTTTGGTAAAAAGAAAGCCACAATTAAGATGGGATAACAGCGCAATAGCGCACTGGATAACCGCTGTGCCAGAAGTTTGGCATACCAGAAACCATATAAATCTGCTGGCCTGCAAAGCTCATAGGCAATATTCCCGCTTGTAATTAAATCAAATAACTCATTGTCACGAAACCAGAGCATGACAAAAGCTAGGAATGCCTGCTGAAGCCATATGTATGTAATTAGTTCTTTTAAAGAAATGGGAGGTGTAATCGCCGCATGTTCATAAAAGGCTTCAAATACCATAATCGAAATAAATCCCCAGAAAAATTGCGTCGCCACCCCAGCTAACGCTGCTGCTCGATACTGCATACCAATTAGAAGTCGAAGTTTTAAAACCGATGCATATACCTTCATATTTGGAACTCCTTATAAAGCTGGACGATTATGTCTTCAATGGGCTGGGATTCAATCGTCACATCTAATAGGTCCACCTTTTTGGATAGTTCGGCAATAACATCCGAGGTAAGGATTTGTTCTGTATCGATGCTTAGGACAGCGTGTTCAGGAGACCAGTGTATGATGGTTGTCCCAGGTATATCAATGGAGTTTGTGTTTTTACGGTAGTCTGCCGTAATGGTTTTATGTGTTCCAAAACGTCTTCTTAATTCCTCTAACTTCCCATCATACAGTAAACTCCCTTTGCCTATTAATATCACCCGATTGGCTAGAGCTTCGATATCGTTCATATCATGGGTGGTAAGGACGACTGTCACACCCTTTTCCTGATTGATTGTTTTGATGAATTGCCGGACAGCAATTTTCGAAACGGCGTCTAGTCCGATCGTTGGTTCATCTAAAAATAAGATTTTTGGATTATGTAGTAAGGAGGCTGCAATTTCACAACGCATTCGCTGACCTAAACTTAATTGTCGGACAGGAGCGTTTATGATGTCTTTTAATTCTAGGGTTTCGTTGAGCAGGTCTAATGTAGTTTTATATTCTTGTGGCGGGACTTTGTATATATCTTTCAATAGCTCAAATGAATCGATAACCGGAACATCCCACCATAGCTGAGAACGTTGACCGAAGACAACGCCAATATTTTTTACATACTGGGTACGTTCCTTCCATGGCGTGAAGCCCATTATGCTGCAATTCCCACCGTCAGGGACAAGTATTCCGCTCATAATTTTAATGGTTGTTGATTTTCCTGCACCATTCGGTCCGATGTATCCGACAATTTCACCGGGTTCGATTGTAAACGAGATATCTTTTAAGGCTTCTACGATGGTATGTTCTCTGTGGAAAAGAGCCTTTGTGGCTTGCAGTAATCCAGTGGAGCGCTTCGCTACTTTAAAGGATTTCGTTATGCCTTCTACTTTTATCAAATGGTTCCCTCCCTTTTTGTCACAGAGGAAAATAATACCATTCTACGCAGAAGAGTGTCAAGAATTTTTTGAATTGTTTTTTGTAGATAAATTGTCACAGCTTGGTTGGGGAAATTTCTTTATTATTAGTGTAGAAAGGACGTGGTTTATTTTCTTAAAATCTAGAACTGAATCAGATTTATTAAAGCTATTAGGATTTCTCAACACACGAATGAACTTAACGGAAGACGAAGCGAAGCAGTATTTATACTTGAAGAAAGGATATGAAGGGGAAGTAGCATTTGACCTATTGACGGCTGCCCTAGATTGCGAAATGTATATTCTGAACGATTTAATGCTCGAAATAAATCATTCAAAATTTCAAATTGATTCCTCCCTGATCATTCAAGACACCATTTTCCCTTGTGAAATAAAAAATTTTGAAGGTAATTATTTTTACAAGGATGGTGAGTTTCATTTTTGTGGTGCAAAAACGCCAATCACGAATCCATTACACCAAGTAAAGAGAGCTGAAACGTTACTCCAACAATATCTGAAAAAAAATGGGTTCTCTTTTCGAATTGTACCCTATCTGGTTTTTATCAATCCCAAATTCTTCTTATATCAAGCTCCCCAAAACGATTCAATTATTTTCCCTCCACAGCTA
The DNA here is from genome assembly GCF_031457145.1 of Neobacillus niacini. Lineage (GTDB taxonomy): Bacteria > Bacillota > Bacilli > Bacillales > Cytobacillaceae > Neobacillus > Neobacillus niacini_J. The sequence continues at coordinate 21,061 of NZ_JAVDVZ010000021.1, read as the reverse complement.
AGCTCCTTTATGAAAAAACTAAACTCAAAGCCATCAAACCTAAATGGGATGCAGCGAAAACTGGCTGATAAAATGATAGCGGATCATATCATTGAATCTCCGTATCCGAAATTACCCTCTTATGAATACCATTCACTGCGAAAAGGGTCCACTTGTGCTATCTGTAGCTCCTTTCATATTGCTTGTGGCGAAAGGAAAGTTACATGTAAAGATTGTGGCTTTGAGGAGGAGGTTGAATCAGCTGTTGTACGGAGTGTGGAAGAATTAATGCTGCTTTTTCCAGACTTAAAAATCACCACTAATATTATTCATGACTGGTGTGGAGTGGTAGAGTCTAGAAAGACGATTCGGACGATTTTAAAGAAGAACTTTAAAGCTGTAGGTTATGGACAATGGTCTATTTATGAGAAAATGTAACCGAGTTAAAAAATGGTTCCTTAATTGACCGCTTTTATTAATGAAAAAACTGGGAACCACTTTCCCTTGCTGAATTGGTTACCAATTTATCTTTTCACTTGCTACTTTGGTAACCAATAACCTCTATTGGTTACCACTTTTCTTTTTTTACTTGCTGTTTCGGTCACCAATACCCTCTCTTGGTTACCTCTTTTCTTTTTTCCTTGCTGTTTCGGTCACCAATTATCTCAATTTAATAATACTTTTCGATTTTTACATTCTATTACCTAAATTACGATAAAAGGATGCCACTAAAAAATTATACTTTAATGACATCCTCAATTATTTCATTTTCTACTTTCTTATTGGAACCATTCTAACGGAACCATAACCAGCGCTGGGAAAAGAGTTAATAGAATAAGTATAATGATCTCTGCAATTAAAAATGGCCAAACCCCTTTCATAATATCATCCATACTAATTTTCCCTACCCCTGCCGCAACGTTAAGAACTGTTCCAACTGGTGGTGTTAAAAGGCCTATACAATTATTCAATACGAATAATAACCCAAAAAATACTGGATCAATTCCTGCTTGTGTGACCACAGGCATAAGTACTGGAGTAAGAATTAATATAGTTGGCGTTACATCCATTGCCGTTCCAACAATAAGGACAATTAAATTGATGATGATAAGCAACGAAAGTTGATGATCCATAAATGGCTCTAGCAATGTGATAAGTTGACTTGGTATATTGGCCACTGTGATTAACCAACTAGATACCATGGCTGCTGCGGCTAAAAGCATGACAATACTAGTTGTTTTAGCTGCAACCACTAATACATCATAAAGTTGTTTTAACTTTAATTCCCGATAGATAACCAACCCAACAAACAAAGCATAAAAAGCAGCCACTGCCGCCGCTTCGGTCGGTGTGAAAACACCACCCCGTAATCCGCCGATAATAATGAGTGGCATAAGTAATGCCCAAAAGGCAGAACGAGTTGCTGCCCATTTCTCTTTAGCCGTCTTACGTGGCTGGGCAACTGTCTTATCTTTTCTGACTACAATTGTCCATGTTATGGTTAAAGCTACTGCAAGTAACAGCCCCGGTACGATGCCAGCCATAAATAACTTAGAAATGGAAACTCCAGCTGTCACCCCAAATACAATCATCGGAATGCTAGGTGGAATGATGGGTGCAATAATTCCTCCCGCTGCAATTAGCCCTGCAGAACGGTTCCGATTGTACCCTGCACTTACCATCATCGGTATCAGAATGGCACCAAGTGCTGCTGTATCCGCTACAGCTGAACCAGATAATCCGGCAAACAAAACACTCGCAATAATAGCTACGTACCCCAATCCACCACGAATATGGCCTACATAGGCCATCGCTAAGCTAATGATACGTTTGGAAATTCCTCCTGCATTCATTAACTCTCCTGCCAGGATAAAGAAGGGAATCGCCATAAGCGGGAAATTATCCGCACCATCAATTAAGTTGGCAGCTAAAATTTGCGTATCAAAATTACCCATAAATAACATAAGGATGATACCACTAAGCAAAAGAGCAAAAGCAATGGGAACGCCAAACGCCATTACACCCAGAAGTGATCCTACAAAAACGGCCAATGTCATGACATCTTCTCCCCTTTTCCATCTTTCGTATGTTCAAGCTCCATTTGCTCGACAAGTTCTTCAGAGTCCGTCGTCATGACAAATTCACTTTCACTCATTTTGTTTGATAAAGCACGGAACAACCTTAGAATAATAATGAGACCCATACAAACACTCATTACCATTCCAATCATATAGATATAGGCATAAGACATACCGGTAGCTGGTGCCGACTGGTCCATGTTAATGATTGTTAGTTTCCAACTGCCATCAAATATGAGGATAAGTGTAATAATCATTAGTAAATTGCTAATTACATAAACGATCTTTTTTCCTTTTAAAGGCAACTTTTTTACAATTGAATCTACACCTAAATGTTCATTATCTTTCAAGGCTAGAATGGCACCTAAGAAAATTAACCAGATAAATAAAAAACGCGATACTTCTTCTGACCAGGTAATCCCTGAATTAAAAGCGTAGCGCAATACAACGTTTCCAAATACAAAAATCGCCATAAGTGAAAGAAATAGTGCGATGATTAACTTTAAGAAGGAATAAACCCTTTGGATCAATACTTCCACTAAACACATCCCCTTACATAAGAGTAGAGAAGGGTTCCTTCAGAACCCTTACTCTTTCATTATGATTAATTTCCCTGTTGTTTAATTTTCTCTACCATTTCTTTTGCCCACGGATATTCTTTATAGTAAGATTCGTACATTGGCTGAACAGATTTTTCCATTTCATTCAGGAATTTTTCATTTGGAGTAACAAATTTCATCCCTTTTTCAGCGAGGAACTTTTTATCAGATTCGTAGTTTTCCTCAGATAGCTTCCACTCGTAATCAGCGTATTCTTTCGCTGCCTCTTCTACAGCCTTCTTCTGATTATCAGATAACTTATTCCAAAAGGCTTGGTTTACAATAAGTACATTTGGAGTAAAGCCGTGGCGTGACTCTAAAATATGTGTTTGAACTTCATAAAAACCAGAAGACTTTACAACCCCAATTGGATTATCTTGAGCGTCAACCACTTTTTGTTCCATTGCTGTAAATACTTCAGATAGCGGCATTGGTGAGACATTGGCTCCTAATGCTTTACCCAACTCTACAAACACAGGTGTATTAGGCATACGCAGTCTAAGTCCTTTAAAATCATCCATACTAGCAACCTCACGATTCGATGAAACCATTCTAAAGCCGTTTGCAGTCCACGCTAACGTATGAACACCATGAACCTCCGCCAGCTCATCCGTCATTTCTTTTCCAATAGGACCATCTAATACTGCCTTTGCATGTTTGAAATCTTTTACTAAGAAGGGTCTTTCAATAACGCCCATTTTAGGAACATCCGCCTGCATAATCATTCCAGGGATCCCCATTTCAATTGTCCCATTACGAACACCCGTATAAAACTCTTTTTCCCCGCCTAGTTTATTATTTTCGTAGATTTCTACTTTTAACGTTCCACCCGACTTTTCTTCAACTAGCGGTTTAAATTTTTCCTTCAATGCAACATTTTGTGGATGATCGATTGCGTAGTAATTGGCTACTTTGATTGTAAAGGATTGGTCTTTACTGCCCTCGCTACCCTTACTATCCTTGTTACCCGATGCTTGATCAGATTTACTTCCGCAAGCAGCTAATATAGTTGTGATCATAAAAACGATTGCTAAAATCATACTCCACTTTTTCATTACCTTATCTCCCCTTTATTTTAATGTGTGTTTCTCCCGTGCTTAACTGAATTAGAATGTAATCATTGCCTTTATTGTGTTTGACTCTGGTTTAGATAGGGTTTCAAATTCCCCAATAATTTCCTCAAATGAAGTTTTTGAGGTAATAAAGGCATTGGTATTAAGTTGCCCTTGTTTAATGGTTTGAATCACATACTCAAAATCTTGCTTTGTTGCATTTCGACTTGATAATAGAGTTAATTCCTTTCTATGAAACTCTGGATCGGGGAAAGAAATATCTGCCTGAACAAGTCCAACAAAAACAAGTCGTCCTCCATTAGCAGCATATTTGTATGCGTTATTCATTGAATTTACATTGCCAGTAACATCAAAGACAACGTTTACAAAATCACCATTTGTTATTTTGTTGATTTCTTCAATGGCATCAGAGGAAGCAACATCGATTACATAATCAACATCCGCCCAATTTTCGCAAAAATCTAACCGCTTTTCATTCACGTCTAGAGCAATCACCTTTGCTCCGGCTAGTTTAGCAAATTTCATTACCCCTAAACCAATCGGCCCAGCACCGATGACAGCCACAAATTCAGAGGGTTCAATGTCCGCACGTCTCACCGCATGTGCACCAATACTCAAGCATTCGACTGTAGCTGCTTCTTCTAATGTGATATCATTAGTTTTCATTAAGTGAGAAACGGGAATCGTCATATATTCCTGCATACCACCATCCGTATGTACCCCCAAGACCTTTAACTCTGTACAACAATTAGGTTTTCCATTACGGCATGCAATACATGTTCCACATTCAAGATAAGGAATCATCGTTACTTGATCACCAATAACGAAATTCTTTTGATTGGTTTGGATATCGACAATTTCCCCTGCCAATTCGTGACCTAAAACCCGCGGATAACTAAAATACGGCTGGCGTCCCCGATAGGCATGAAAGTCCGTTCCACATATGCCAACACGACGAATACGAATCAATGCTTCACCGTCTTTTATAGAAGGCTTTTTAACATCATTCATAACAAACTGATTAGGTTTTTCACAAACAAGACTTTTCATGTTGTCTTCCTCTCTTTTCCGTTTGAAATCTAAATGAAAAAATAACTGTGTCTACAGACATTGAACCATCCCCTTGTGGCAGCGTTTACATTCAATCCATAACATAATTCATTCATTTAAAAACATCTTATATTCTTCGTGAAGTGTGATATGTTACACTTCACATTTTTAGAATAAATGCCTTCTAATTAATTGTCAACATTTTTTCGAATTAACTGATAAATAAAGTTAACATAGAATACAGAAATCTATTATCTCCATACTTAGTCTTGAATAATAAAAGATCTCCTTTTAAAAAAATTGACGTTTTGCAGATCATTCATTATAATTTTTATTGTATATTAATTTTACTTATATTTACTATTATTCATTTGTGACATGTTACACATTACATCATAAAGTATCAAGGGAGGTGAATAGAGATTGTCTAGTGAAATCGAAACTTCACTTTTAACCAACCAGGTTTATAAGGCACTTAGGGGGAAAATCATCGATGGAAAATACAAACCAGGTGACAAACTAGATATTTATAAGCTTGCAGACGATTTCGAAGTAAGTCGTTCTCCAGTGAAAAGCGCTATTAATCAGCTTGTTCATGAGGGCCTGCTCGAAATCGTCCCTCGTAAAGGAACCTATGTCACACAATTGCAATTTACTGATTTTATTGAAGTCCTTGATGCACGCTTAATGATAGAAATGTGGGCAGCACAGAAAATAATCCACACAGTCTCCGATACTCAACTTGAGGAATGGGAAAATATTGTAGAAGAAATGGATTCGTTAATAGAGGTAAATCCATTCCCTTTTGAGTTGTATGTTGAATTAGATGTTGCATTTCATAAAGCTTTAGTCGAATGGTCAAATAATAATAAAATCAAGGATATTTATAGTTCTCTAAATACACATGTTGCCTTGTCTCGTATTGTGCATCCAACCTCACTTGAAAGCACAATTAAAAGACATAGTCACCATCATCGTTTAGTTGAAGCCATGCGGGAACAAAATCTCCCTACTTTCCTAGGAGTATTAAAGCTTCATATCGAAAGTCTAAAAAAAGAGTCTGAATTATGCTGGAACGATTTTGCAAAATAATTCCTTCAAATTCTCAAGAACGGTTTTTACAGGAGTTAATCGGAAGTTTTGCACACAAAAAGGCACAATGAGCGGATTATTGCTAATTGTGCCTTTGAGGTTTTCTAAGTCATAACGGGTCAAGATTTCATCAGGTGTACGCAAATTAACATTAAAAATGAAATAACCATTATACTCGCCACCCATAACCAGGCCAATTCCATATTACCTGAATCAATGGCTACATATATTGCGGTTGGAATGGTTTGGGTTTTTCCTGGGATGTTTCCAGCAAACATTAAAGTAGCTCCAAACTCCCCTAATGCTCTTGCAAAACTCAATATTGCACCCGAAATGATTGCTTTATATGCGAGAGGAATGGTAACAAACATAAATAACTTATACTCATTTGCCCCGTCAACACGCGCTGCATTCTCAATATCCTCATCAATCGATTCAAATCCTGTCTTAGCAGATTGATACATAAGAGGGAAAGCTACAACAGAAGAGGCAATCACGGCAGCCCACCACGTAAACATAACAGGCTGTCTAAACAATTCTTCTAACATTTGTCCTACGGGACTATTTCTGCCAAAAATAACAATTAACAAAAAACCTACAACAGAAGGAGGTAATACTAACGGTAAAAGGAAAACCGTTTCAATTAAGGCTAACCCTTTGAATTTTTTATTAGCCATAACCTTCCCTAAAAATAACCCAAAAACTACAACCAATATTCCAGAGACAGAGGCTATCTCAACGGATAGTCTGATCGGTGACCAAAAATCAGTTGCCATTTTATTTTTTTAGACCTTTAAACCCATACTTTTCAAAAGTCTTCATCGAATTTTCATTTTGAAGATAATCGTAGAATAATTGGGCTTCTTTAGCATGGGTACTATTCTTAATCACTCCCAAAGGATAAATAATAGGAGCGTGAGAATTCTCAGCTGCGGTTGCTGCTATTTCAACCTTTTGAGAAATCAATGCATCTGTTTTATAGACAATTCCTGCGTCCACATTGTTCGTCTCCACATATGTAAGCACCTGTCTAACATCCTTTGCATATACCACTTTTCCTTCAATGGCTTGCCATACATTTAATTTTTCTAATGTTTCCTTCGCATATTGTCCTGCCGGCACTGCTTCTGGAGTACCAATGGACATTTTATCTGCTTTCGTAAGGTCCTCGAAAGCTTTGATTTCTTTATTTGAATCGCTTGGTACCACTAATACTAGTTCATTTCCAACTAAATCTATTCCCTTTGACTCTTCGATTAGTCCGTCTTGCACCAATTTATCAAATTTGTCCTCAGCAGCAGAAAAGAAGAGATCAACAGGTGCTCCTTGAGAAATTTGTTGCCCGAGTGCTCCTGAAGCTCCAAAGTTATAATTTACTGTTACATTAGAATTTTCCTTCTCAAAGCTTGTTTTAATCTCATTTAAGGCATCTTGTAAACTAGCAGCTGCTGAAACGGTCAACTCCACCTTCTCTGCAGGAGCTTCTTGTTTCTTCTCTTCAGGCTTTTTCGTTTGTTCATTGGATGAACATCCAGCCACTGCTAGTAAAAATAACATCATCGAAAAAAATAAAAGTTTTTTCATTTTTTCTCTCCCTTTCAAACTAGTTATAACTAATTATAATTAGTTATAACTAAAAAGAGTATAAGAAATGTCACAATTCCTCATTTTTTAAGGATTATACTTTTTCACGGATAATACGTTACAATAAAGAATGGAGGGATGCAAATGTCAAAGGAGCTTTCCTATACGATTGAAGAGGTATCGCAGCTATTAAAAGTATCGAAATTAACCCTTTATGACCTTGTAAAAAAAGGGGATCTACCTGTTTTTCGTGTAGGAAGACAGATGAGAATAGATGCAAAAGACTTGGATGATTATATAAAAAAACATAAGACGAATCAAAATACTACATTCGCACCCTCTGTTGCCGTTCCTCACAAGAACGAAACAAAGGGGAACATTGTCATTAGCGGACAAGACCTAGTTTTAGACATTCTAGGTAAACATATCGAGAAACATTCAGCCTATAAACCATTAAGATCTTTTACAGGAAGTTTAAACAGCTTAATCTCTATGTACAATGGAGAAGGTGACATCGTTAGCTTGCATCTGTTTGACGGGGATACAGGCGAGTATAATCTGCCATATATAAAAAAAATTTTAGTGGGATACCCTTTTATATTAATAAACCTCCTTTCAAGAAAAGCAGGTTTCTACGTTAAAAAGGGCAACCCTTTAAACCTCGCCTCTTGGACTGATTTAAAACGGGAAGATGTGAAAATTATTAATCGAGAGAAAGGATCAGGAGCACGAATCCTTCTTGATGAACAACTCAGAATCAACGAGATTCCAACAAGGAACATTACGGGTTATGAGCACGAAGAGACCAATCATTTAAGTGTGGCCTCCGCTGTCTCGACTGGAATAGCTGATGTTGGTGTGGGAATTGAAAAAGCTGCTAAAATAATTGGGATCGATTTTGTTCCATTAATCACAGAACAGTATGATCTAGTTATTCTAAAAACCCCCGAAACTGAACAACTTATAAGCACTGTAAAGGGAATTTTATCATCAAATCAGTTTCAGTCTGAAGTTAACTCTATAGGCGGTTATGATACATCCCAGATAGGAAAAATAATTTATGAAACATATTAATCGGAAGGCTATTCTGCCTTCTTTTTTTCTACAAACCATTATCTTTATTAAAGGCATAAGCTGAGTAAAAGGTTCCATTTGACGTCGAGAGTGGTCGAGTCTAGAAAGACGATTAGGAAGATTTTATTGAAAAACTATAAAGCACTAGGTTTTGGGCAATGGTTGACTTATGAGTAAATGTAATTAGGTTTCTTATCTCTGCATGAATAGACTCATTGGTTACCACCTTTCCTATTTCAATTGCCGTTTCGGTCACCAATGACCTCTATTGGTTACCACTTTCCTATTTTCACTTGCTGTTTTGGTAACCAATAACCCCTATTGGTTACCACTTTCCTATTTTCACTTGCTGTTTTGGTAACCAATGACCCCTATTGGTTACCACTTTGCCTTTTTCACTTGCTGTTTCGGTCATAGAAGTTTTAATACTATCCTCATATTAATTAAACGATTGATTAGTTTAGATCAAAAACTAATCAATCGTTTGTTTAAATGCGGAAAAATCCCGTTATATCAACGATTTGGAAAAGAGGATTAAGTATAAGGGAAGTAACAAACAAAATAATTTAGAAAAAAACCTTTATTAGTTTTCAAAATCGTGTTTTTTTTGAGAGATGGATAACCGTACCCGCAAAACCTTCTAAACGTTCTCAAAAAATAGTTCTGTTTGCTAGTACAAACTTTTTCTGCAAAAATAGGGCCCACACAATCCTGTTTCATGCGTTCTTACATAAGTCCAGTTAAATCCCTTATCTACTACATACACATCTTCTTCATTTAGGAAATCATTTGCATTTAAAGACGAGGCATTTTCAAGAATGAACGCTTCATCGGAATGTTGAAAAAAAACATAACAGAATTTCTTTGATTCTCTATTTAAAGCAATATCCGCTTGTTCTTCTTGCATACAATCCCTTTTTTCAAAACTAAATACATGCCATAAAAAGTCATCCAGATAAATAGATTTCTTTTCATTATCACCAAGATGATTGCAAAAATGGTCTTCCCACTTTTTCCGCAGATATGTTCCCCATTTGGGTATTTCAGTCACCTTTACTTTTTTGCTTTTAAGTGATGTTACCAGATCCTTTCTATTTTCCAAAAAGACACCTCCTTCTGAATCACTCAAACGATATATCATCTAACGCTATAACTTCACCGTTTGATGCTTTCACCCCATAATCACAATCTAATTTTCCGCATAAAACATATTGTTTTTGTTCAAAGTCATATACATAGTAAGGTTTAAGCTCAAACAATTCTTTCATTTTTTCAAACGCCTCTTCTTTTTTAACTGTTCCTTTTTCAGGTGCTTGAAATTGGTCAAAAACTTCTAACATCGGTTTATTATCCATGTAATTTACAACTTGAAGATCCTTCGCATCAATGATCATCATCAATTTCCTTTGAAATACACGATTGTCTTGTTTGTTGGCTCTTAATATTGCATGTATATACCCTCTATCACGATGAAGGGTTTTTAGAATCCAGTTTCCACTATCTTTCGGATATTCCTGACGTAAAAGGTTTTTGACTGCCATCATACATTTCTCTTGCTCTACCTTTGAGAGTGGGAATGAATCGGGAGATGGCTCAGAGGAAAATGCTTGTTCTACTGATACATCTTCAATCCAACTATACTCTTTTCGATCAAACGATTGTTTAATCGGTTCATTCCAATAAATCGTTTTGTCTATTTGCAAATACGACTTTACATCTACAAAGATTTCAAACGGAATCGTCGACATTTGATCATTCATAACATATATCTCTTCCACCGCAAAAACAGGAAATAATTTTTTCTGTTCATATGAAGGGTATTCAATCAACCTCAATTGTTCCTTGGCTACGTGTTCTACTTTTTCAAGGGAAAGCGTATATGTTTCTTTTTTAACCATTTCCTTAGACGGAAATTGACCATGTACAGCAAAAAAGGTAAGTTTTCCTTCTTGATCAAATTTAACTTCTATATATCCAGAAGGTGAAACGGGAACACCATCGATGCATTCCTTAAAATGAACTTCACCTTGCTCTTCTTTATGTATTTGAAATTGCTTCCCATACGTTAAACCTGTTTCATCTTCAACCCATTTTATGATATCTTCCGTATTAAGATTGGCAAGCATAATTCCATCTTCTGCATATGATTTACCCATTACAAAAATAGCACTTTCAAATTTACGGCTTTTCAGGTTTAACTCAATGCTTGCTGTACCTTCTGGATTTGAACCATCATCCTCTTGTAAAGGTACATGATTAGGAAACCATTCCATACACAATGTATAATCCGTCTCATTGAAGATATTGACGTTTCGAGAAAGGCTATGTCGTTCTAAGTAGTAGTTCTCTAATCCAAATTTCTTTTTTGTAAAATCAATTAATTCTTGAATTCTTCTATCCACTTGCATATCCCCTCTGTTCTTTAAAATCCTGACATAATAAAAGACAGGGTAATGACAATTATTATTAAAGCAGCCACTTTCTAAAGTGAAGAATCAAACTAATATTTATAATAATTAAGAGGACAATGGTACAGAAACTTGCTTCCATCTCATACTACTTAACTCTGTTGGTTCCATTCACATCCCCTCTATTCGCTCAAAATCTTTACTTAAACATGCCTGTTTTAGTCTCTTTGACTTTAGAAGATATTTGATATCAGAAGAATGCTTTCTCAACTGTGTATCTCCTCTCTTTTAATTAAAATGTCCCACTACTTATCTACGAAATGACGATTGTTTTGGTCTCAATTTATTTTGCCTGTTAGCCAAAAAACTTCTCCACTAACGGTACTTTTTTGATGAACCTTAATTTTTTTCCACATGAGTGATTGATTTTTCTTTTTTTAGCTATTCACGAGCTCTCATTATCCTTGTGAGTGACCGTTTGTCTTCTTGTAGCAGTTCACGGGATCTCATCATCCTATGAGAACAATAAAAAGCCCCGATCTATGTAAGATCGGGGCCTTTCCATTTACTCAACTGTCACCGATTTTGCAAGATTACGTGGTTTGTCAACGTCGCAATCACGGTGTAGTGCTGCATAATAGGCAAGAATTTGTAGTGGTATTACAGAGATAAGTGGTGTTAATAAATCATGTACTTCCGGAATAACGAAGCTATCTTCGTCCATGTTTAGACCCTTCATCGAAATGATGCATGGGTTTGCACCTCTGGCAACGACTTCTTTAACATTACCGCGAATGCTTAAGTTTACACTTTCTTGTGTTGCTAACGCAATCACTGGTGTACCTTCTTCAATTAAAGCAATCGTACCATGCTTTAATTCTCCACCAGCAAAGCCTTCTGCTTGAATATAAGAAATTTCCTTTAGCTTTAATGCTCCTTCTAATCCAACATAATAATCAATTCCACGTCCGATGAAGAAAGCATTGCGTGTTACAGCTAAAAACTCCCTAGAAATATGCTCAATTAACTCTTTAGAGTCGCAGAGAACTTCCATTGCATTGGCAACCAGGCCAAGTTCGTGGATAAGATCAAATTCTGGATCTAGATTGCGGCTTTTTGCGGTTACTTCCGCTAAAATCACCAAAACAGCTAATTGTGCCGTATATGCTTTTGTAGAGGCAACAGCAATTTCAGGACCAGCATGCAGCAACAGAGTATAATCGGCTTCACGAGAAAGAGTAGATCCAGGCACATTTGTAATCGTAAGTGATTGATAACCCATTTCCTTAATCGTAACAAGAACCGCACGACTATCTGCAGTCTCGCCGCTCTGAGATATGAAGACAAATAATGGTTTCTCAGATAGAAGGGGCATATTATAGCCAAATTCACTTGAAATATGAACCTCTACTGGAATTTTAGCCATTTTTTCAATGAACTGCTTCCCAACAAGACCTGCATGATAGGATGTTCCAGCTGCAATAATGTACACACGATCTGCAGCATTCAACGCATGGATAATCTCAGGGTCAATGGTTAATTCACCCTGTTCATTTTGGTAGGCTTGGATAATCTTACGCATCACAGCAGGCTGTTCATCAATTTCTTTTAACATGTAGTGTGGGTAAGTACCCTTTTCAATATCACTTGCGTCCAATTCTGCAATATACGAAGTACGAGTAACTGTTTCCCCATTAAGGTTCTGAATGGTCACACCGTTCTTAGTCACAATCACGATTTCTTTATCCATGAGCTCAACGTATTCACTGGTTACTTGTAGCATAGCCATTGCGTCGCTGGCAACAACATTGAAATCAGCGCCTAAGCCAACTAGTAATGGACTTTTATTTTTCGCAACAAAAATAGTATCATTATTTTTTTCGTCTAATAATGCAAGAGCATATGAGCCATGTAAGAGTGAGAGTGTTTTACGAAAAGCTTCTAAAACCTCTAAGCCTTCATATACAAACTTTTCAAACATTTGAACGATAACTTCTGTGTCTGTTTCACTGACAAACGCAACATCTGCTAAATAATCACGTTTTAAAAGATCATAGTTCTCAATAACACCGTTATGAACTAGCGTAAAACGTCCAGATGCACTTTGATGTGGATGGGAATTCGTTCTGCTTGGAACACCATGTGTAGCCCAGCGTGTATGTCCTATCCCGATGTTAGCTAAAACATTTACATCTACTGCCTCGCGTAAATCAGCAATACGACCCTTTTCTTTGAAGACATGTACTCCGTTCTCGTTCATTACAGCAATACCTGCTGAGTCATAACCTCTATATTCAAGCTTTTCTAAGCCTTTTAATAAAATTTCTTTCGTATCATTACGCCCAATATATCCAACGATTCCACACATATTTCTTTTCCTCCCTGATATAGGGGGCAAGAATGCTTCGGAGGCTCAACTTGCCCCCTTATCTCTGTTTTTTTAAAGGTATCTGTATATACCTTTGCTTCTTTTTATTGCTAGGTTTAGTATGCGCATTTCCCTCTCTTTGTGCACCAAGTTACCTTGATGTTTTAAAGAGGAAACTATCGGTTGTGCGTTCAACCGGGAGGTATCCGCCGAACATTCGATAAACCTCCTCCTCGTCAACTAACCATTCCTAGGTTAGTTCAGGCGCTTTTATGATTACCTTTTTTACTAACTACCCTCCTTTTAAGAATATTCTTTGCTAAAAAAGGCAAAGCAAATTAATCGTACCCGATGAATTGACATTCGTCAACTAGTTACTGTTTTTACCAATTACATAATAAAATATGCATAAAGGAAGTGTTAAGTTCCCTTATGCATATCTCTATAAAAGTCTATTCTTTTAATTCCATTTCTGCTTTTACTACAAAAACAATTCGGTCCACATAGGCTTCGCATAATTCTTCTGTAGGTGCCTCAGCCATTACCCGAACAAGTGGTTCTGTACCAGATGGTCGAACGAGAATCCGTCCGTTCCCATTCATTTCCTTTTCCACCTGCTCAATAACCGCTTTTACCTTCTCATTGTCAGTGACATGATGCTTATCCGTTACTCGAACATTAACAAGCTTTTGAGGGAACTTTTTCATATCTGCTGCTAATTCAGATAATGTTTTCTGTGTTGATTTCATAATATTAACTAATTGCAGCCCAGATAATAAGCCGTCCCCTGTTGTATTATAGTCCAAGAAAATGATGTGCCCAGATTGCTCACCACCGAGATTAAATCCGTTTTTCTTCATTTCTTCCACAACATAGCGGTCACCCACTGCTGTTGGGACACTTTGAATCCCAAGTCCTTCTAGACCTTTATAAAATCCAAGGTTACTCATTACAGTTGAAACAATTGTACTATGTTTTAGACGACCTTGTTCCTTCAGATATTTTCCGCAGATGAACATAATTTGGTCACCATCGACGATATTCCCCTTTTCATCAATTGCGATTAAACGGTCTCCATCACCATCGAACGACAGACCCACATCGGCACCCTTTTCTTTAACTAAAGCTGCTAAGGCTTCTGGATGAGTTGAACCAACACCAGCATTAATATTAATACCATTAGGTGAAGCACCCATTACGGAAATATCGGCGTCCAAATCAGCAAATAGGTGTGTCGCAAGTGAAGATGTAGCTCCGTGAGCACAATCTAAGGCAATATGAATCCCTGAGAAATCTTCGTCCACTGTATTTTTCAAGTATTGAAGGTACTTTTGTCCCCCTTCAAAATAATCCATTACTTGACCTAGGTCTGCACCAACTGGTCTTGGTAATTTATCATCTGTCATATCGATTAATTCTTCAATTTCAAGTTCCTGTTCATCAGAAAGCTTAAATCCATCAGGACCAAAGAATTTAATGCCATTGTCTGCAACCGGATTGTGGGAAGCAGAAATCATGACACCGGCTTCAGCACCCAGCGCTTTTGTTAAATAGGATACCCCCGGAGTTGAGATGACTCCTAAGCGCATGACTTCGGCACCAATTGAAAGTAAACCTGCTACCAGTGCCCCTTCAAGCATATGTCCCGAAACACGTGTATCACGACCAATCAACACTTTTGGTCTGTCCTTATCCTTTGTTAAAACAAAACCTCCGTAACGTCCTAATTTAAAGGCTAATTCAGGTGTTAATTCACTATTCGCAACTCCACGGACGCCATCGGTTCCAAAGTATTTTCCCATTATCAAAATCGCTCCTTATCTTGTATACTGCTGTGTTTTATGCATTGTCTCTCATTATCGTAATGTTTGCAGACGATTTATCAGGTTTCCAAGTTACATTAGGCGGTCCATTCACTTGAATGGTAACGTTATGAACACCGTCTGTAAGACCAGTTAAATCAACGTATATATTGAAGTCGTTTGGTCCTAAACCCGTTATGGCATTACCTGATCCCCAAACTAATAAATTTACTAATCGATTGGCTGGGTCATTGATAACCACTTCATATTGTTCGGATAACCCTTTAATATTTATTGGGAGTCCTGATACGGTTTTCTCTTCTTCGCTTTTAACCACGACCGTTGCCTCTACTGTTTCAGGTGTTACTTTCGTTATTCCGTTTGAGATAATGACTGGTAGAGTGAGGGTAGTATTTTCGCTTATTTTACTAACATCAACCTCGACACGGACATTATTAGTATCTTTCAAAATAACGTCGTCTCCCGAAATAACGGCTTCCTTAACATCCAAAACAATTGATTCAATCGTTACCCCTGCTGGTAGAGTACCTTTTTCAATGATGTTAATCGGTACAGTTTTATTGTTGCTTTTTACCGGTATCGTTACTTCTACCGTTTCAGGCTCGACAATTACATCTAGTTTATTTAATTCCTTATCAAGTACCTGTACATGCGCCCCTTTTGTAACAGTACTATCTAGAAGATTTCTGCCTTCAAGTACTGCTTTAACGTATGTAATTCGATCAATTACATCCTTGGCGCCGGTAATTTTTACCTTATTCGGCTTAACGGTAGGTTGTCCGGCTGAATAACCTTCTTTAATCAAATCATTATCAAATTCAGCCTCCACCTTAAACTCTGTCGTTACCTTTTCTTGAATTGATACGGATACCGAAGCTGGTTTGATGGTTGCTTTTAATTTTTCTGATAACCCGCTTACTTCAAACTCTACCTTTTGGGTACCTATTTTTGCATTGGTTAAATCTACAAATACCTCAAAGTTTTTCAGTGCCTTGGCCGATTGTACATGGGGCATTGGACCTTCGATCGTTACCTCAACTACATCGGGTAATCCTGAAACGACAAGATTTTCGGTATCATAATAAGCTTTCACTGGAATTTCTTCTAATGTCACTGAGGTATTTTCTCCCGGTACATTAATTTCGTTTGTTTTGCCACCAGAATTTGGAACGACTGAATAAAGGAGAACTGCAAGTAATAACGCCATAATTTTAATAAACCAGGGATTATCCATCAACTTATCCATTATTCTTTCCCCTCCAGTTCCAAAGGGCTGAAGATGCTGGTTTTACTTTTGTGTTGGTTACAATCAAGTCATGAGAGATTAATTCCTTAAAACCCTCTAATGTTAAATTACGGTGAAGTTCCCCATTTTTCGTTAAAGAGATATTTCCGGTTTCTTCTGAAACAATTACCGTAATACTGTCTGTAACCTCACTTATTCCTAAGGCAGCACGATGTCTTGTACCTAGTTCCTTTGAGATAAAAGGGCTTTCTGATAAAGGAAGATAACAAGCAGCTGCAGCTACATTATTTTTCTGAATAATAACCGCTCCATCATGGAGTGGTGTATTTGGAATAAAGATATTTATGAGTAATTCAGAAGAAATTTTCGCATCTAGTGGAATTCCTGTTTCTATGTAATCACTCATCCCTGTTTCCCGTTCAATGGATATCAGGGCACCAATGCGCCGTTTTGCCATATAATCTGTTGCCTTACTAATTGCTTCAACGATTTTCTCTTGGTCTTCTTCATCAGGACCGCTGCTCCTGGAAAAAAAACGCCCCCTGCCTAATTGCTCAAGAGCTCTTCTAAGTTCAGGCTGAAAGATAATAATAACGGCAAGGAATCCCCAATCAATAGCCTGCTGCGTCAACCAGCTTAAGGTATTAAGTCCAAAAAACTCACTAACAACTCGTATAAGGAGAATGACAACAATTCCTTTTAATAGTTGTACAGCTTTTGTTCCTTTAATTAGGTTTAACAGTTTATAAATGACCCACGAAACAAGGAGAATATCAACAATACTTGCTAAATACTTCCATATAGTAAAATCTTCAAAAAACGGCATTGTTTTTCCTCCGTATATTTGTCTAACTTATAACCAATTTATTATACCATAAATTAAACATGTACCTTATTATTTGTCGTTAGATTCCTTATCATTAAAAAAGAAATCACTCACGACGAGTGACTTCTTCTTATTATTCTTCACTTTTATTAAAGATATCAATAACCTCAAAAGCTGTTTTTTTCATGTGATACCAGATCCAATCGAATACTTCATTAACCTCTTCTATTTGGCCCGTAACATGTCCGGCTGAAGCTAAGTACTTCTCTCCATTTATAACTTCTCCATTTATAACTGTTACATCACCTTGAACTTCACCTTCAATTTTCAACTTTCCGTTTCGCACGATTACATCGCCCTTGACTACTTCTCCTTCAGGGACAATTACCGTATCGTTTTGGACCACCAGGTTTTCCTGTTTAGAAACAGAAAATTCTTGTTCTTGATTCCAAGTTGAAAATACACTTCCCATCATTAGAACCAAAAATAATGAAGCTGCAGCAATGAGTGGATGATTTCGCAGCCACCGCTGCATACCAACCTTTTTCTTTTCTTTTGGCAGGCGTGCCATTACATTAGCTGTAAAATTAGGTGGTGCATGCATCATAGAAGTTCCTTTTACAACCGCAATCGTCTTCTTATATTCATTGAACAGGGTCTCACAGTCCTTGCAGCCTTTGAGGTGTTCTCTTAGAATAATCTCATTTTGAGGATTAATTTCTTCATCTAAATATTCATGCATTAGCTCAACGATTTCTTCTTCACACTTCAACGTGTTCACCTCTTATCACACATAACGTAATTGTTGTCTTAATGCTTCGCGACCACGATGGATACGGGTTTTGACCGTACCTAGTGGCATATCAAGAATTTCACTTATTTCATTTAAAGATAACTCTTCGATATATTTTAAAACAATAACTGCTCTATACTTTTCAGGAAGCTTTAAAATTTCCTTTTGAACGGTTTCTTGAAGTTCAAGACTTTCCAATTCTTTTTCGGGTAAAGGCGAATTGGATGACAACTGTGAATACATCGTCAGACCGTCTGTTCCTGAGACTTCTGCATCTAAGTAATAATCTGGCTTTTTCTTTCTGATCCTATCAATACATAAATTAGTTGCAATCCGAAACAGCCAAGTTGAAAACTTTAAATCCTGATTAAACGATTTGATATTAACATAAGCACGAATAAAGGCTTCCTGTGCAATGTCCTCTGCCTCATGGCGATTTCCCAACATACGGTAACCAAGCTGATAAATACTATTACTATAAATTTCAACAATTTCAGCGAATGCATCCTGATCGCCTTTTATTACTTGTTTTATTCTTTTTTTTATAAGGGCGTCCATTTATTCTTCTCAGCTCCAATGCGGCTATACAATCTTACGAATCAATAGCAAAAAGGTTTCAATATAAATAATATCTTCTTATATACTTTTTATATTAACAAATATTAACTTATTTGGATAAAAGGAAGCCTTAGATATTTTTGCAGGGGGGTTTTTTGTAGAAAAAATTACAGCAGCTTTCTTGGAAAGCTGCTGTCTGATGATTATATTAATTTTTCTCCGAACAATGAGCCCATCAATTCGACAGCTGCCCTTGCAGTTTTATTTTTTTCATCTAGAATGGGGTTCACTTCAACAAACTCTGCTGAAGTAATCATCTTCGACTCTTCGAGCATCTCCATTGCCAAATGACTCTCACGATAACTAATCCCGCCCATGACTGGGGTTCCCACACCTGGAGCATCATTAGGATCTAGACCGTCTAAATCAAGCGATAAGTGAACGCCATCCGTCTTTTCCTTTAGATAGGCGATCGTTTCTTCCATCACTTTTGCCATACCTAATCTGTCAATCTCATGCATAGAGTATACTTTTATTCCTTTTTCTTTGATTAATATCTTTTCACCATCATCAAGGGATCTTGCACCAATAATTACTACGTTCTCTGGTTTTGCTTTTGGGGCATATCCCGCGATATTCGTTAAAGAGGGATGACCAATACCTAAACTTGCAGCCAACGGCATACCGTGTATATTTCCAGATGGTGATGTTTCTGCCGTATTTAAATCACCATGTGCGTCATACCAAATGACGCCTAGATTTTTATAATGTTTAGAAACACCTGCTAATGTTCCAATAGCAATGCTATGATCTCCGCCTAAAACAAGAGGGAAGGAACCAGATTGTATGACTTCATCTACTTTTTCAGCCAACAATGTACTTTTTTCAGCAACGAGATCTAAATTTCGTAAATTCGATTCTTTATCGATTACCACTTCAGGTCTTCCAATCGGAATATCACCCATATCATGGATTTCTTCAAATAGCGGTTTTAGTCTTTCGTTGATTCCTGCATAGCGGATTGCACTAGGACCCATATCAACTCCACGTCTCATTTGTCCTAAATCCATCGGCATTCCAATAATAGATAGTTTTTTCATGTTCTACCCCCTAGCCCTTCATTACTAACTATTTTAACCGTTTTCAAACCAATGACTCAACTCGACAAGATTATGTATATATATACGAACATTTCACCAATCAAATATCCATAGTTCTAGAATCTAGACAAAAAAAAGCCTTAAATCAAATTTGATTTAAGGCGAAAATTTATATGTAGTGTGATGGTTATTTGCTTAGCAAAAAACCTTGGTGGAGCCTAGCGGGATCGAACCGCTGACCTCCTGCGTGCAAAGCAGGCGCTCTCCCAGCTGAGCTAAGGCCCCATAGTATTTTAGTGGATACTGGAATACTTCCTATTATTAAAAATAAAGACCCTTGAGAGAAATAATTCTCTTGGGGTCAATTTGTAAGTGATGAGCCATGAAGGATTCGAACCTTCGACCCTCTGATTAAAAGTCAGATGCTCTACCAACTGAGCTAATGGCTCTTGGCTGGGCTAGCTGGATTTGAACCAACGCATGTCGCAGTCAAAGTGCGATGCCTTACCGCTTGGCTATAGCCCAATGTTAAGGACATTAACTAGTTTGTCCAACATTTTAAAAAATTATAAGTGGTGGAGGGGGACGGATTCGAACCGCCGAACCCGGAGGGAGCGGATTTACAGTCCGCCGCGTTTAGCCACTTCGCTACCCCTCCACTTATTAAAACTGCTTAAAATCCCTTCCAGGATTTTTCGCATGCTTCCACTGAGGTTAATTCAGAAAATAAGAAGCATGGTGCCGGCGAGAGGACTTGAACCCCCAACCTACTGATTACAAGTCAGTTGCTCTACCAATTGAGCTACCCCGGCACTAATGGAAAGTTATTTTCACTACCACGAAAAACATTGCTTCGCTAAGGAATGAAATTTATTTTCACTACGTGAAAAAAATATGGTGGAGGATGACGGGATCGAACCGCCGACCCTCTGCTTGTAAGGCAGATGCTCTCCCAGCTGAGCTAATCCTCCATTTTAAAGGAAAGTTATTTTCACTATCGTGAATGGTAAGTTATTTTCGCTGTCACGAAAAAACTTTGGTGACCCCTACGGGACTCGAACCCGTGTTACCTCCGTGAAAGGGAGGTGTCTTAACCGCTTGACCAAGGGGCCATTAATATTTAAAATAGGTAAGCTTCCAAGCGGGCTCGAACCGCTGACCTCTTCCTTACCATGGAAGTGCTCTACCTGCTGAGCTATGGAAGCATAGCTAATTGCATTTAAATAAGAATGGCTCCGCAGGTAGGACTCGAACCTACGACCGATCGGTTAACAGCCGATAGCTCTACCACTGAGCTACTGCGGAATAATATTATAACAGCCTGGCAACGTCCTACTCTCACAGGGACAAAGTCCCAACTACCATCGGCGCTGAGAAGCTTAACTTCCGTGTTCGGTATGGGAACGGGTG
>NZ_JAVDVZ010000020.1:0-52180 GCF_031457145.1 Neobacillus niacini | reverse complement strand
CACACCCGTTCCCATACCGAACACGGAAGTTAAGCTTCTCAGCGCCGATGGTAGTTGGGACTTTGTCCCTGTGAGAGTAGGACGTTGCCAGGCAAACGAAACACAACCTGATTAGGGTTGTGTTTTTTTGTATTGTCACAGTGATAAGATAGGAGAATCGTTACCGTGCGGTAGCGTTTTTATCGAAAGAGTGAACGATAGCAGGAGAATCGTGCCCGTGCGGCGTCATTTTTACCGAAAGAGGGAACGATAGTCGGAGAATCATGCCCATGAGGTGTCATTTTTACCAAAAGAGGGAGCGATAGTCAGAGAATTAAACTTTGCGGTGTCATCTGATTCCCTTCAACGGTCTTTTCCTGGATAGAGGAAATCAGAATCCCTATGTGTTTACCTCAAATACGGTTTTTCATGGCTAAAGGGAATCAGAAGCTCTTTTTGATTTTCTCCCCACAAGATTTCCAAAAGATAAGGTAACCAAAACACCTCTTTGACTCCCATTCCCTCAACTTAATAACAATAAAAGTAACCAAAACTCCCTGTCCCTCCAAATACCACTAACCACTTACGCACAAAAAATAAAAAAGTACGAAGTGTTTTATAATAAATCGTTACTAGACATACACCCAAAAGCAATTACCAACATAGGATATACCGAGGGATGCCCTGAAGAGGATAATTCTAAATATTGTATACAATTGTAAAGTATCGGGAACAATAGGTGTATGGAGGTGGTGTGGTTGAGTTCATTAGCACATAGTCATTACCAGGAAACTTGCGTTATTTGTGAGAATCCAAAACCAAAAGGGATACATCTATATACTTCATTTATTTGTACAGATTGTGAAGAAGACCTAATTAAAACAGAAACACATGACCCAAAATATAAATATTACTTAAAACAACTAAAAAAAATAACAACATCTTAAATTTTCTCTTAAAAAGTCCAGTTTGGACTTTATTTTTTTTGCAAAGGGTGTGGGTTTTGTCGTTTTTTGTTAAAATAGATTAGACTCTTTGAAGGGATAAACAATGAATAAACAAAATCGAATTCCATTATATGAAGCACTATATAAACATACAAGTACCAATCCGATTTCATTTCATGTTCCAGGTCATAAAAACGGAACTATTCTCCATAAGCAAGCAAAGAATATTTTTCAAGAGTTACTTAGAATCGATACGACTGAATTGTCTGGATTAGATGATTTGCACTCTCCCGAAGGTGTAATAAAAGAGGCAGAAGAGCTCTTAGCAGATCTTTATCAGGTTGAGAAAAGTTTCTTCTTAGTTAATGGGTCTACCGTGGGTAATTTAGCCATGGTCCTCTCAGTCTGCGAAAAAGATGATATTATCCTGGTACAAAGAAATTGTCATAAGTCAGTTTTAAATGCTTTAAAACTAGCAAAAGCCCGACCTGTTTTTATAGAACCTGAGTATAACCAGGACTGGAAAACGGCGACAGGTGTTTCAAAGGAAATAGTTGAAAGAGCTATTTTTCTTTATCCCGAAGCAAAAGCTATTGTACTAACCTATCCGAACTACTATGGAATGGTGTATGATTTAAAAAGTATCATTGACCTTGCACATCTCCAACATATTCCTGTTTTAGTAGATGAGGCGCATGGTCCTCATTTTATTATTGGAGATCCATTTCCAGCCTCTGCTATCCAATTAGGGGCTGATATTGTTGTTCAATCAGCACATAAAACTCTTCCGGCCATGACAATGGGCTCTTTTTTACATATAAACAGCGGTATGATTAACAGTGATAAAGTTAAGGATTACCTGCAAATGCTTCAGTCAAGCAGCCCTTCATACGTAATCATGGCTACACTTGACCTAGCAAGAAACTATTTAGCAACCTATGCAAAAAATGATCGTGCATATTTAATAAGAGAAATAAATCAATTTAAAACAAAACTTAAGACGATTCGAAGTGTTAAAGTACTAGAGTACCCAGACTCACAAGGGGATACATTAAAAGTAACCATTCAATCAAGGTGTAAGTTAAGTGGATTTGAACTGCAAAAGAGATTTGAAGAAGCAGGGATTTTTACGGAATTAGCCGATCCTTATAATGTACTATTGATCCTGCCTTTATTGAAAGAGGGCCAAGAATATCCTTTATTTGAAGCTAGCAGAAAGATACAAGATGTATTATCAGAATTACCGTGTCATTCTATTGAGGATGAGTACCCACTTAGCACTGGAGAAATCTCTGAATTAGCGGTTCCCTATGAAAACTTGTCGAATTATGAAAAAATAGTAATACAATTTTCAGAAGCTGCAGGAAAGGTGTGTGCGGAGACGATCATACCATATCCGCCAGGTATTCCTCTTCTACTAGAGGGTGAGTTGATACTTGAGGAAAGGATAGCTCAGCTTAACCAGCTAATAAGTGCAGGGGCAAGATTTCAAGGAGGCTCATTCCTAGATAAAAACCTAATTACGATATTTAGGACAAATTAAGATTTTGGAGGTTTACTAATGATGAAGAATGGTTTTTTTATTACATTTGAAGGCCCTGATGGTGCAGGGAAGACAACTATCATTAGTATGGTTGCAAAGGAACTTAAAGGCGCTCTGCTTACAAGAGAGCCCGGTGGAATAGATATTGCCGAGCAAATAAGAAAGGTTATTTTGGATAAAGAAAATATAGCCATGGACTCTCGGACTGAGGCATTACTCTATGCAGCAGCAAGAAGACAGCACCTTGTGGAGAAAGTAAAGCCAGCCTTGGAGGATGGCAAAGTGGTATTGTGTGATCGCTTTGTCGATAGCTCGCTAGCTTATCAAGGTCATGCCCGTGGTTTGGGGATTGATGAGGTATATTCCATTAATCAATTTGCAATAGATAAAATGATGCCTGACCTCACCATTTATTTTGATATTGAACCGGAGCTGGGTTTACAACGGATTAACAAAAATAAAGGGCGAGAGGTCAATCGATTAGATTTAGAGCACCTAGATTTCCATCAAAAGGTTAGGGAAGGATATCACATGGTTTTAGAGAGATTTCCTAATCGAATTGTGAAAATAGATGCCTCTGGAGAAGTGAATGATGTTTACTCAACAACAATGGATGTTATAAAAGAATACTTATTCAAAAAAGAGCCTTCAAAATAGGCTTTTTTTTAATCTTCAGACAAATTTCAATTATCCCCACTGTCGAATATCAATGTAACAAGGACAAATACCTGTTATAATATAGGATAGATAAAAAAATGTTTTGAAGGGGTTGGTAGAGATGAAACTTATCATCGCTGTTGTTCAGGACCAGGATAGCAACAGATTATCAAAAGCATTGGTTGATAATAATTTTAGAGCAACTAAGCTGGCAACAACTGGCGGCTTTTTGAAATCTGGAAATACCACCTTTATGATTGGCACAGAGGATATTCGTGTAGATCGTGCATTGCAAATCATAAAAGAAAATTGCAAATCACGCGATCAACTAGTGGCGCCGGTTTCCCCTATGGGTGGAAATGCAGACTCCTTTGTACCATATCCTGTCGAAGTCGAGGTTGGCGGTGCAACAGTTTTCGTTCTTCCAATCGAACAATATATGCATTTTTAAATCTATATTAATGGTAAGTGAGTGATGAACTTGGTAAAAACATGGGATCAATTAAATGAGCTGCAGCCTACGGTACTAAAAATGTTAAAAAACAGTTTATTGAAAAAGCGAGTGGCCCATGCCTATTTACTTGAGGGAATCAGAGGGACTGGTAAGAAAGAAATCGCTTTATTAATCACCAAGGCTTTATTTTGTGATTCACTACTAGAAGGCTATAAACCATGTGAGTCCTGTAATAATTGCAGAAGAATTAATAGCGGTAATCATCCAGATGTCCATAAAGTTGAGCCTGATGGGTTATCAATAAAAAAGCAACAAATTCAAGACCTCCAGGAGGAGTTCTCAAAGAAAGGCGTAGAATCATTAAGAAAGGTGTATATGATTAGTGACGCTGATAAAATGAGTGTGAGTGCGGCAAATAGTTTGCTAAAGTTTCTGGAGGAACCAAGCTCACAAACTACAGCCTTTCTATTATCGGAGCAGCCTCAACAGCTATTACCGACCATTCTATCACGCTGCCAAATATTATCATTTAAACCATTATCTCCACAGGCAATGATTCAACAGTTAACTGAGAATGGTGTTAATCCAATGAACGCACCATTATTAGCGCAGTTGACGAATAGCATGGATGAAGCTTATGAGTTAAATGGGGATGATTGGTTTGCACAAGCCCAAAAGATAGTGGTAAAATTATATGAGGTGTTGAAAAGGGGTCCATTAGAAGCAATGGTAACTCTTCAAGGGGATTGGTTCTCGCACTTTAAAGAGAAAGAACAGATTAATCGTGGTTTAGATCTTTTACTTCTTATTTTTAAGGATTTATTATATATACAATTAGATAAACAGGAGCAAATCGTCTTTAAAGCTGAAAGTGACCGGTTAAGACAATATGCTCTTGAAACATCCGGACGGCGGTTGTCTGATCAAATGTCGGCTATTCTCGAGGCAAAAAGGAAGCTGTCGGCGAATATGAACCCGCAGCTAATGATGGAAGAGCTTGTGTTAAATTTGCAGGAGGGATCTTCATTTGTATGATGTTGTAGGAGTACGCTTTAAAAAAGCGGGAAAAATCTATTATTTTGATCCTGGAGACCTCTCAATTGAAAAAGATGACTTTGTGATTGTCGAAACAGTACGCGGGGTTGAATACGGAAAGGCTGTCGTTCCGCGTAAACAGGTGGAGGATCATGATGTCGTCCTGCCATTAAAAAAGGTAGTGAGAATTGCAGATCATAAGGATCGAATGATCGTTGAAGAAAATAAACAAGCTGCCCAGGAAGCATATGATGTTTGCAATGAAAAAGTAAATGGACATCAACTAGATATGAAACTAGTGGATGTTGAATATACATTTGACCGAAATAAAGTGATCTTCTATTTTACTGCTGACGGAAGAGTAGATTTTCGTGAGTTAGTAAAAGATTTAGCAGCCATTTTTCGGACAAGAATTGAATTACGCCAAATCGGTGTCAGGGACGAAGCAAAAATGCTTGGGGGAATAGGTCCGTGTGGAAGAATGCTGTGTTGTTCCACATTTTTAGGTGACTTTGACCCTGTGTCTATTAAGATGGCAAAGGATCAGAATCTCTCATTAAATCCGACTAAGATATCCGGTTTATGCGGCAGGCTTATGTGCTGTTTAAAATATGAAAATGATGAGTATGAGGCTGCAAAGGAAGAACTGCCTGATTTAGGAGAAATCATTCAAACTCCTCAAGGTCGAGGAAAAGTGGTAGGATTAAATTTATTAGAGCGGGTACTTCAGGTGGAACTAAAGGAACAAGATCGAGTTCTGGAGTATACATTAGATGAAATCATTAAAGAAGGTGCCTTTTCTATACAATCCACAGATTAAGAGGTGTGCGACGTGGATAAAAA
Organism: Neobacillus niacini; assembly: GCF_031457145.1. Classification (GTDB taxonomy): domain Bacteria; phylum Bacillota; class Bacilli; order Bacillales; family Cytobacillaceae; genus Neobacillus; species Neobacillus niacini_J. The sequence continues at coordinate 46,722 of NZ_JAVDVZ010000020.1, read as the reverse complement.
AGAGATATTTGAATCAGTAAGTAATATGGAAACACAAATTGGCCATCTTTACCAACAACTCGGGGAATTAAAGCAGCATTTAGCCGAAATACTAGAAGAGAATCATTATTTAAAGCTTGAAAATGATCATCTTAGACGCCGTTTAGATGTAACCACGGAAAAAGATAAGAAAGATGAGAAGGTTAAAAAAGAGACAACCTCTCGTGTATCTACTGGAGATCGAACTTTAGATATCGGAGAAGGCTATGATAATCTTGCTCGTCTATACCAAGAAGGATTTCATATTTGCAACCTTCATTTTGGAAGTTTACGTAAGGAAGGCGATTGCTTATTTTGCCTCTCCTTTCTTAATAAGAAATAACTCGCAAAGAGGTTGACTTAGGTCAGCCTCCATTTTTTTACATAGGTTGTTTTCGTAAAGATTGTTGTTAAAATCTTAAAGCCGATTTTAACGTGGAAATAGTAATTTTGCGCTTTAGAATTTAGTTTGCAAGCTCTTTTCTTATTAAATTTTGTTTTAAAAAGCAACAAAGTTTAAGAAAAGAGCCTTTACATATTATTGGGGTGGATTAATGTGGATATTTTAAAGGATGATGAACGGCTTGACTATTTGCTTGCTGAAAATTTAAGAATTATCCAAAGTCCTTCGGTTTTTGCTTTCTCGCTTGATGCAGTTTTACTAGCTCGATTTGTATATGTGCCTATTCAAAAAGGAAACATCATCGATCTTTGCAGTGGGAATGGAGTTATTCCCTTATTTTTAAGTGCCCGTACAAAGGGGAAGATTATTGGTGTTGAGATACAGGAGAGACTTTATGATATGGCAGTGAGAAGTATCCAATATAATACACTTCAAGACCGCCTTCAAATGATTCATGGAGATATTAAGGAAATCCCACAGCAGTTAGGACATGGGAAATTCGATGTAGTTACCTGTAATCCTCCTTATTTTACTACCCCTTCGAAGGATGAAATGAATCCAAATGAGCACCTAGCCATAGCCCGTCACGAGATACTCTGTACACTAGAAGATGCGGTAAAGGCCTCAAGTCAATTAGTTAAGCAAGGTGGGAAGGTAGCCTTCGTCCATCGTCCAGGGAGGTTAATGGATATCATTTCTGCAATGCGGCATTATCGCCTTGAACCTAAGCGCATTCAGTTCGTGTATCCAAAGCATGGGAAGGAAGCAAATACTTTACTAGTTGAAGCAATAAAAGATGGCAGTCCGGATCTAAAAATACTTCCCCCTTTGTTTGTTTATAATGAAGAGGGAGAATACACAGCGGAGATTAGAAAGATTTTATATGGAGAATAGGGTGGTTATGATGTGGCAGCAAAAAAGCTTTGAGAATGAAGCGCAAAAAGGAATTCTTTATCTTGTACCGACTCCAATTGGAAATCTTGAAGACATGAGTTTTCGTGCTATTCGGATCCTAAAAGAAGCAGATCTAATTGCAGCAGAAGATACAAGAAATACAAAAAAGCTATGCAATTACTTTGAAATTCAAACGCCTGTTGTCAGCTATCATGAGCATAATAAAGAATCGAGCGGAGAGAAGCTCATTCATAAGATTAAGGATGGCCTGAAAATTGCTTTAGTGAGTGATGCAGGCATGCCAGCCATCTCAGACCCAGGATATGAGCTTGTTTTGGCTGCAATAGCTGAGAAAGTCACAGTAGTTCCATTACCAGGAGCAAATGCAGCGCTCCCGGCATTAATTGCTTCAGGGCTTTCTTGTCAGCCTTTCTATTTTTATGGTTTCTTGAACCGAAGTAAAAAGGAAAAGAAAACAGAGTTAGAAGGATTAAAGAAACAAACAGGAACTCTAATTTTTTACGAATCACCACATCGACTTAAAGAAACCTTATCAAGCATGCATGAAATATTGGGTAATCGGCAGGCAGCAATTTGCCGGGAATTGACAAAAAAGTTTGAGGAATTTATTAGAGGAAGTTTAGAAGAAATAATCGGGTGGGCGAATCAGGATGAAATTCGCGGTGAGTTTTGTTTAATCATTGAGGGTGCAGATGAAGGCAAACTAAAGGAAGAAGAAATAAGCTGGTGGGACAACTTATCGATTGAAGAGCATGTAAATCACTACATAAGTGTTAAAGATATCCCTTCAAAAGAGGCAATCAAGCAAACGGCCAAAGACCGAGGTATAAACAAACGTGAGGTGTATCAGGCCTACCATATTGATAAATAGGCCATAATAAAAGCTTCTCCCTTTTTAGGAGAAGCTTAGTCTATATTATTTTACTAATTCAAATTGATTTTGGATTTCTTTTACTAACTGTTCTGCACCTTCGCGGCTAAGGATTAGTTTTCCGCCAGCAAGTGCTAAGTTATCATCTGATACTTCACCAGTTACTTGGCAAGTCATATTAGGTTTGTATTTTTTTAAGATAATGCGCTCGTCATCAACGTAAATTTCAAGTGCATCCTTCTCAGCAATACCAAGTGTTCTTCTTAATTCGATTGGAATAACCACACGACCTAATTCGTCAACTTTACGGACAATACCTGTAGATTTCATTTTTACTAGCTCCTCTCGTTTTAAAACCTATTAATTTATTTCTCTATCTATTCGTCAATATTCGACATAATTTTTATAAACTAATAATACCAGTCATTCCATTTTCCGTCAATTACTTTATAGTAAAAACAAATTGGAAAAATTATCATTTTATCAAATTGTTGATATATCAGCAAGTGATGAATTTCCATTCAGTTTAAACGGATTTTTAATATTATTGTAGAGGTAGAATGGCATAGTTAGTATAAAAAAAAATTCGACAAAATACTACAATTTGCAACTGTATTATTAGTAAAAAATTCGACAGAGATATATACTTTTATGGGGGGAATTGTAAAAAAAATAAATTATATTTATTGTTTATATTTGGGTTTGTTGCACAAATACTGATTTTTGGGTATATTTTGATGATAGAAGAGGATAAAAAAAGGCAATAATGATTTAATAGAGGGCTGTTTTCAAAAGATTATTGTTAAAAACTTAAAGCCGATTTTAACGAGAAAATAGTTATTTTGAGCTTTAGAATTTAGTTTGCAGGCTCTTTTCTTATTTAATTTTGCTCCAAAAAGCAATAAGGTTTAAGAAAAGAGCCTAATAGATAAGTCGATTTGCCTAAATTAGGAGGGTATCAAATGCAGGAAAAATTAAAAACTTTTTATCTCACTACCCCGATTTATTATCCAAGCGGGAATTTACATATTGGCCATGCTTATACAACAGTGGCAGGAGATGCTATGGCACGCTATAAAAGGATGCGCGGCTTTGATGTAATGTATCTTACGGGAACAGACGAGCACGGACAAAAAATCCAGCGTAAAGCAGAGGAAAAGGGAATCTCTCCACAGCAATATGTTGATGAAATCGTTGATGGTATTAAGGATCTATGGAAAAAGCTTGATATCTCCTATGATGACTTTATTCGGACAACTGAGGAAAGGCATAAACAGGTAGTTGAAAAAATCTTTGCTAGACTGCTTGAACAAGGAGATATTTACCTTGATAAGTATGAAGGCTGGTACTGTACACCATGTGAATCCTTTTATACGGATCGCCAATTAGTTAACGGGAATTGCCCAGATTGCGGCAGACCCGTTGAAATCGTGAAAGAAGAATCCTACTTTTTCAAAATGAGTAAGTATGTTGATCGTCTATTGCAATACTATGAAGAAAACCCTGAGTTCATCCAACCAGAATCACGAAAAAATGAAATGATTAATAATTTCATTAAACCTGGCTTAGAGGATTTAGCTGTTTCAAGAACTACCTTTGATTGGGGCGTAAAAGTACCGGGTAATCCAAAGCATGTTATCTATGTTTGGATAGATGCGTTATCTAACTACATTACAGCACTCGGTTATGGAACTGAAAATGATAGTAAATATTTAAACTATTGGCCTGCAGATGTTCATCTTGTAGGAAAGGAAATCGTCCGTTTTCACACAATCTATTGGCCAATCATGTTAATGGCACTTGATCTTCCGCTGCCTAAAAAGGTATTTGCCCATGGATGGCTATTAATGAAGGACGGGAAAATGTCTAAGTCAAAGGGAAATGTTGTTGATCCTGTCACATTGATTGATCGGTATGGACTCGACGCGCTTCGCTATTATCTATTAAGAGAAGTGCCATTTGGTGCCGATGGAGTGTTTACACCAGAAGGTTTTGTTGAAAGAATTAACTTTGATTTAGCGAATGATCTTGGCAATCTGTTAAACCGGACAGTAGCGATGATCGAGAAATATACTGATGGTGTCATTCCTGCTTATTCTGGCTCTACGGGAGAATTTGATGAGGCATTACTTCAAGTCAATCGTGAAACGGTTTCTAAATATGAAGAAGCAATGGAGAAAATGGAGTTTTCCGTTGCATTAACATCGATTTGGCAATTAGTGAGTCGGACCAATAAATATATTGATGAAACACAGCCATGGACATTGGCAAAATCAGCAGAACGAAAAGATGAATTGGCAAGTGTAATGGTACATTTAGCTGAATCATTAAGGAGAACAGCTATTCTTCTCCAGCCTTTCTTAACAGTTACGCCGAATGGTATTTTTGAGCAGCTTGGTATGAACAATGAGGAACCTAAAACATGGGATTGTTTAGCTGACTTCGGTTCTATTCCTAATGGAACTAAGGTTTCAAAAGGAAATCCTTTGTTCCCGAGACTTGAAATTGCAGATGAAGTCGAATTTATTCGGGGGAAAATGGGAGGTTCAACTCCTGAGGTTGAGGAGAAGAAAGAAGAAAAGCCTGAAGTTATTGATGAAATTGGAATTGATGATTTCATGAAAATTGATTTACGTGTGGCTGAAGTGATTCAAGCTGAGCCAATTAAAAAGGCTGATAAGCTGTTGAAACTTCAGTTGGATTTAGGATATGAGAAACGTCAAGTGGTTTCAGGTATTGCCCAATATTATAAACCTGAGGATTTAGTGGGAAGAAAGGTCATTTGTATTACGAACCTAAAACCAGTAAAACTTCGTGGTGAACTGTCTCAGGGAATGATTTTGGCTGGTTCAAAAGATGGAGCCTTATCACTAGCAACAGTTGATCAAACATTGCCTAACGGTTCTAGGGTAAAGTAAAATTTTTGAAATGGAAATGTTCCACGTGAAACAAAATTCGTGGCATTTCCATTTTTTCTTTATACGTTCGACAGGGAATAGTGATAAAGGCTGTTTTCTCAAAGAGTGTTGTTAAAATCTTAAAGCCGATTTTAACGTGGAAATATCTATTTTGCGCTTTAGAATTTAGTTTGCTAGCTCTTTTCTTTATTAAGCTTTTTCTGCTTTCTGTTGAAATTTAGCAAAATCATTAATTTTTATTCTAAAAAGCAACAAAGTATAAGAAAAGAGCCTTGATAAAAATCTACTAAGGAGGTCGATTTATGTTATTCGATACACATGTTCATTTAAATGCGGAACAATACGAGGAAGACTTAGAAGAAGTTATTTCTAGGGCCCAGGATGCGGGCGTATCACATATGGTATGTGTGGGCTTTGACAGACCAACCATTCAAAAAGCAATGGAACTTGCGGAAAGATATGACTTTATTTATGCATGCGTGGGTTGGCACCCTGTGGATGCGATTGATATGAAAGATGAAGATTTGCTTTGGATTGAGGAATTAGCTGCCCATCCGAAAGTAGTGGCAATAGGGGAAATGGGATTAGATTACCATTGGGACAAGTCTCCAAAGGAAATCCAAAAAGAGGTGTTTCGTAAACAGATCCGATTAGCCAAAAAAGTAAAACTTCCTATCGTCATACATAATCGGGAAGCAACAGCTGATATTGTAGAGATATTAAAGGAAGAGGGGGCTGCAGAGGTTGGAGGAATTATGCATTGTTTTAGCGGAAGTCCAGAGGTTGCTATAGAATGTCTAAAAATGAATTTTTACATTTCACTTGGTGGTCCTGTAACGTTCAAAAATGCCAAAAAACCCAAAGAAGTGGCATCTGTTGTTCCGTTAGAAAAATTGCTGATTGAAACAGACTGTCCCTATTTAGCTCCTCATCCTTATCGTGGAAAACGCAATGAACCGGGGTATGTAAAGCTTGTTGCCGAGCAAATAGCTGAAATTAAAGGCATATCTTTTGAGGAAGTTGCAGCCGTTACTACTGTGAATGCTAAAAAATTATTCGACATAAACTGATAGACAAGCATGTCGAAGATTATAGAAGCTTGTCCTAATTTTTTACTATAACTTAAAGTTCTACACGTCTCCTTTTCCTCATAGGATAAACGTGTCGAGAAGTTTTCCTTTGCAAATTTCCCAACTATAGGCATAATAGGAAATACGTTCACACAAATGCAAGGGTTGACAGCCGACAGCATGTTTCTCAATAATCTCTCCGAGAGAAGGAGGCGTTTTTCATCGTATTCAAAAACATGAAAAACCTGTTTTCCGAGTCTTTGAGTATGAAAAGGTTGGCGATCATTTTTGCTAGTTTTGTAGTTTTAGCAGCAACTCTGGGTTTTTCATATTATGAAGGATCAAAGAAAACGCTAGCATTGACTCTTGACGGACAGCAAAAAGAAATAAAAACACATGCCGAAACGGTAAAGGATTTATTCGCTGAACTTGGAATACCAGTAACCTCAAAAGACTACTTGTCACCTTCAGCTAATGCTAAGGTGAAAGACAATCAAAAGATTGTCTGGAAGCAAGCAAAACAGGTTCAAATTGTCCAAGACAACGAGAAAAAAACGATATGGACAACAGCAGGTACGGTTGCTGAGCTCCTAAAAGAGCAAAGCATTGTATTGAACGAACAAGACGAAATTACACCTAGACCGCAGGAAACGATTAAAAATAAGATGGGAATTAGCATTAAATTCGCTCTTCATCTTACACTAGTAGACGGTGGGAATGAGCAGCAGGTATGGTCCACTTCGGCTACGGTCGCTGACTTTTTAACACAACAGGGAATTAAACTTAATGAATATGACCGAGTTGAACCGTCATTATCAGGGACAGTGAAAAAGGATGATGTTATTAACATCATACGCGTAGAAAAGGTCACCGATGTAGTGGAAGAACCAGTTCACTTTGCCGTTATCACCAAGAAAGATGAGAGTTTAGAAAAAGGAAAACAAATAACTGTTAAAGAAGGTAGACAGGGGCTTGTTTCAAGAGAATATGAAGTCATCATGGAAAACGGTAAAGAAGTTTCAAGAAAATTAATGGGTGAGCAGAGTCTTAGAGAGAAACTCGATAAAGTTGTGGCTGTCGGAACGAAGGAATTAGATTTTCAAGTATCCCGTGGAGCAGAAACTGGAACAGAGTTATATGTTAATACTACTGCCTATACAGCATATTGTAACGGTTGTTCAGGGACAACAGCAACGGGATTTGATTTACGTGCTAATCCAGCGGCAAAAGTAATTGCTGTTGACCCACGTGTTATTCCGCTAGGAACGAAAGTTTATGTGGAAGGCTATGGCTATGCTGTAGCGTCTGATACAGGCGGCGCCATTAAGGGACACAAAATTGATGTTTTCTTTCCAACAAAAGCGGAGGCATTCCGCTGGGGAGTCAGAAAGGTCAAGATTAAAATTCTAGAATAAGCTTATCGGTGCAGAGGTATTAAAGCCTCTGCATTTTGCTTTTTCTCTAATTTTCATTATACTTACATGGAAATCAATAGGTTATTTACTAAATGATATGAATGTATTTGTTAATATAGACGAAGGACATTACAAAAATGTTTCAATTATTTTTCAATTTATTTATCATTTAAGTACGGAGGAAATAATGAGGATTAAGGAATTTATTGTAGTTGAAGGAAAAGATGATACAACCGCGATTAAACGGGCTGTAAATGCGGATACCATTGAGACAAATGGTTCTGCTATCAATCAAGAAACCATTGAGAAAATTAAAAGGGCACAAGAATCGAGAGGGGTCATTATCTTTACCGATCCTGATTATCCAGGGGAAAAGATAAGAAAAACGATAGCTGAAAAAGTACCTGGCGCCAAACATGCCTTCTTACCCAAAGAAGCTGCTATCGCTAAAAATGGCAAAGGTCTTGGTGTGGAACATGCTCAAATAGAGGCAATTAGGAACGCATTAAGAGACGCACAGATTATGTCAGAGGCGATTAAAGAGGAAATTACACAAGAGGATTTAATTACAGCAGGACTTATCGGTGGATCCGGCTCAAAAGAACGACGAATATTGTTGGGAAAAATTTTAAAAATTGGTTATACCAATGGTAAACAACTTCATAAAAGGTTAATGATGTTCCAAATCAGCAGGCAGGAATTTGCAGAAGCACTTGCAGTTGTAGTACAGGAGGAAAGAAATGAATAAAGACATTGCTACCCCAACACGAACAAGGGCGATACTTGAAAAATACGGTTTTTCTTTTAAGAAAAGCCTGGGTCAAAACTTTTTAATTGATACAAATATCTTACATAGAATTGTTGATTTTGCAGAAATGGGCGAAACTACAGGGGCAATTGAAATTGGTCCTGGTATTGGTGCTTTGACTGAACAACTTGCCCGCAGGAGTAAAAAGGTCGTTGCTTTTGAAATCGATCAAAGATTATTGCCGATTCTGTCGGATACTCTTTCACCATATGAAAATGTAAAAATTATTCATAAGGATATCCTCGAGGCAGATGTTCAGGAAGTCATCGATACGGAATTTACAAATATTAATGATATTATGGTTGTCGCGAATTTGCCCTATTACGTGACTACTCCAATTATTATGAAGCTTTTAGAGGAACAAATACCAATTAGAGGTATCGTGTGTATGCTCCAAAAAGAGGTCGCAGATCGTATTTCAGCGAAGCCAGGTACAAAGGAGTACGGATCTCTTTCTATAGCTGTACAGTACTATACAAAGGCTGAGACGGTTATGATTGTCCCGAAAACAGTTTTTGTACCACAGCCTAATGTAGATTCAGCGGTAATCCGATTAACTAGAAGGGAAAAGCCGGCAGTCATCGTAAAAGATGAAAAGTTCTTTTTCCAAGTAACTAGAGCGAGTTTTGCTCAAAGAAGAAAGACATTACTGAATAATTTAACTAGTCAACTTCCGGATGGGAAACAAAAGAAAGAGGATATTCTAAATGCACTAAACGCAGCCAAAATTGAGCCAACCAGAAGAGGGGAAACTCTTTCCGTTGAAGAATTTGGACTTCTGAGCGACGAATTGCTTAACTATTTTCAATAGACCTTTATGGTCTATTTTTTTTGACTCAAACTCTGTTCATTCACAAAGGCTCTTTTCTTAAACTTTGTTGCCTTTTGGAACAGAATTTAATGATTGTGCTTTGTTTCCGCTGAAAAAGGCATAAATTTAATAAGAAAAGAGCCTGCAAACTAAATTCGTAAGCTCAACAACAATCATTACGAAAACAGCCTTCACAAAGACATGTGTAGTTGCATAGCCTATCAAAGAGAAACTTTATTGGAAGGCCTATATGCTGGTCTAATTGGAGTGACGGCAGTGGAAATAAAAATGATGGATATTGTCGGCAGACGATCCTATAAATGTGATATTCTATTCCGAGTTATTGATATACAAGTACTAAATGGCCAGAAATTTGCAATCCTATATGGGGAAGATTTTCGCTTAGTGGCAGACGCACCTTACGAGGATTTAGTGGTTGTTAACAAAAACGTAAGGTCCAAAATACTACAAGAATACAAAAACCTTGAAGAACAATCCCTTCGGCTATTTGCACAGGACATTGATTTAATAAAGCAAAGGCAGGATTATGAAGCGACAGGCGGTTATGTGCAGCCAGCCAATTATTTTCAAATGCCAGGGAAGGTTCTACACCTAGATGGGGACCCTGATTATTTACAAAAGTGCATGACTTTATATGAGAAAATTGGTATTCCAGTTTACGGTATACATTGTAACGAAAAGGAAATGCCAAATAAAATTGGCGGATTAATTGATCAATACCGTCCTGATATATTAGTCATTACTGGACATGATGCCTATTCAAAGGCGAAGGGGAAGATAACGGATATTAACGCATACCGCCACTCAAAGCACTTCGTTCAAACTGTCAAGGAAGCACGAAGGAAGATACCTCATTTAGATCAACTCGTCATTTTTGCAGGTGCTTGTCAGTCTCATTTTGAATCCTTGATACATGCAGGTGCAAATTTTGCTAGTTCCCCCTCACGAATTAATATACATGCCCTAGATCCCGTTTATATTGTTGCAAAAATCGGCTTTACACCGTTTATGGAAAGTATCAATGTTTGGGATGTTTTGCGTAACACACTAACAGGAGAAAAAGGACTGGGAGGCATTGAAACGAAAGGCGTCTTACGAACAGGAATGCCTTATAATCCTGTCCAGGATGAAGAGTCATAAGTCCTTTTGGAAAAAATAAGGGCTTATTTTTTTTATTGCACATAATACTGTCTTATTAAGGTAATCATAAGGATTGTTGAAATTTGGGAGAAAAAGTAGAGGAAAACATATTGACAACTATTTTGTCGGACTGATATAATTTTATGTTTTTATTTGACAGTACTATGTCAGTGTGATATACTTTACACAGTGAGGTGGACCGAATGCCAAAAACCTTAGCCGATATCAAAAAGGCTCTTGATTCAAATTTAGGGAAAAGATTGCTGCTCAAAGCAAACGGAGGACGTCGAAAGACAATCGAACGATCCGGTGTATTAGCCGAAACGTACCCTTCGGTTTTTGTAATCGAATTAGATCAAGAAGAGAATTCATTTGAACGAGTTTCATACAGCTATGCAGATGTTCTTACTGAAACAGTCCAAATAACCTTCTATGAAGATGCAGCAGGAAACATCGCTTTAAGTTAGAATATAGGGCAATTTTTTAGGGCAGAAAATCAACTGATTTTCTGCCTTTTGCTATTTATAAAACAAAAATTAATGAAAAAATTTCTTAATACCATACTAATAATGCCGTGAGTGTAATAAAAGGGGTTGTTTAGATGGCAAGAAGAAGAGGTGTCATGTCTACTCAATTTAAAGAAGAACTTGCTAAAGAACTTGGCTTTTATGATGTCGTTCAAAAAGAGGGCTGGGGCGGCATTAAGGCGAAAGACGCAGGGAATATGGTAAAAAGAGCGGTTGAATTAGCTTCAGAACAGCTAATGAAAAGCAACAAAAAGTTGTAAAATAGGCAGCGAGCCACTACAAATTGCAAAGTAGCAATTGCTTCTCAATGTTTAAACAAAACAGACACCACGGTAAAGGTCAGGGACGATGAAAATCCCTGACCTTTAAATATGTCTAATTTTGTAAAAATTAGTGTTAAAATCTTAAAGCCGATTTTAACGTGGAAATAGTATTTTACGCTTTGGAAATTTAGTTTGTAGGCCCTTTTCTTAATGTATTTTGTTCCAAAAGGGAACAAAGTTTAAGAAAAGAGCCTTTATTATTCATAGACTTTTTTTCCTATTAGAAGTTTTGTGGTAAAATAGGAAAAAATATATGATCGATAGAAGTGTAGGTGGGCAAAGTGAAGCTTTTAGTAAAAGCACCAGCCAAAATTAATTTATCCTTGGATGTTTTATATAAGCGTCCGGACGGTTTTCATGAAGTGGAAATGATCATGACGACAATAGATTTGGCGGATCGAGTTGAACTGACTTTATTAGAGCGGGATAAGATACATATTCTTTCCCATAACCGGTATGTTCCTGATGACCAACGGAATTTAGCTTTTCAAGCGGCACAATTGCTAAAGGACCGATACCAGGTGAAAAAAGGGGTTCAAATCACGATTGAGAAAACAATCCCTGTAGCGGCTGGTCTGGCTGGAGGCAGTAGCGATGCAGCTGCAACTCTTAGGGGACTGAATAAACTGTGGGACCTGGGATTAACATTAGATGAACTAGCTAGACTTGGTTCTGAAATAGGCTCGGATGTATCATTTTGTGTGTATGGTGGAACAGCTTTAGCAAAGGGGAGAGGAGAAATGATTACGGACCTTCCTGCTCCGCCAACCTGCTGGGTAATTTTAGCGAAACCCTTTATTGGTGTTTCGACAGCAGAGGTATATCGACGGCTGGATCTAAATGGAATGAAGCACCCTAGCATAAACGAGATGGTTAAAGCGATTCAAAACACTGACTATCAAAGTGTATGTGAGAATGTCGGAAATGTCCTGGAGGATGTCACATTAATGCTTCATCCAGAGGTAGCACAAATAAAGGAGCAAATGAAGAGGTTTGGTGCTGACGCTGTTCTGATGAGTGGAAGCGGACCAACTGTCTTTGGAATAGTCCAGCACGATTCAAGAATGCATCGGATATACAATGGTCTTAGGGGTTTCTGCGACCAAGTTTTTGCTGTGAGAATGCTTGGGGAAAGACACACTCTTGATTAAAAACGTACAATAGTGATATCCTTATATTAGAATATTCGCCTTTTGGAGGTTACTATGAAGTTTCGCCGCAGTGAACGATTGATAGATATGACCAGCTATTTACTTGACCATCCACGCCATCTTGTACCACTCACCTTCTTTGCGGAACGTTACTCTTCTGCTAAATCTTCCATCAGTGAAGACTTAGCAATTGTAAAAGAGACCTTTGAGCAAAGAGGAATCGGAACGTTACAAACTGTGGCTGGTGCTGCTGGTGGGGTTAAATTTTTTGTGAATGTAAGCGATGAAGAGGCAAGACCGTTTGTAAATGAGTTATGTTCGTTAATTGCACATCCAGATCGGCTTTTGCCAGGGGGATATTTGTATTTAACCGATATATTAGGTAATCCAACCATTGTCCAAAAAGCAGGTCGAATTATAGCTTCGGCTTATGTAAATACTAAAATCGATGTGGTTATGACTGTGGCAACGAAGGGGATTCCCCTTGCTTATGCTGTAGCAAGCCAATTAAATACTCCTGTCGTCATCGTAAGAAGAGACAGTAAAGTAACCGAAGGTCCAACCGTAAGTATTAACTATGTTTCTGGTTCAGCAAAGCGAATTCAAACGATGGTACTTTCAAAAAGAAGCATGCCAGAAGGATCGAGGGTTCTAATTGTCGATGACTTTATGAAAGCAGGCGGCACTGTAATGGGGATGATCAGTCTGCTAGAAGAATTTAATGGTACAGTAGCTGGAATTGCTGTTTTGGTTGAGGCTGAAAAAATTGAAGAACGGCTTGTTGATGAATACAAATCGCTTGTAAAATTAACCGATGTTAATGTGAAGGAAAAGACAATTCAGGTTGCAGAAGGAAACTATTTTAAACGTAGAACGGAGGAATAGTATGAAAGTTGTTCAAACTAGCCAAGCGCCTGCAGCGATTGGGCCATATTCACAAGGAATTATTGTGAACAATCTTTTTTACAGCTCAGGACAAATTCCATTGACTTCAGAGGGTATTATGATTGAGGGCGGTATTAAAGAACAAACCCATCAAGTTTTTAAAAATTTAGATGCAGTCCTTTCAGCAGCAGGGGCGTCATTTAACACTGTCGTAAAGGCAACCGTCTTTATTAAAAATATGGATGACTTTGCAGCAATAAACGAAGTATATGGTGAATATTTTTCAACGAATAAACCGGCACGTTCTTGTGTTGAGGTAGCACGGTTACCTAAAGATGCTTTAGTTGAAATTGAGGTAATTGCGCTCGTTAAATAATCGAGCGCTACTTTTGTTTTCTTTTATTACCACGATAGATACTATCGATATATCTGACTTTTAAAAATGTTCACTATTTTGCCTAAAATATTTTTAAAAAAATAAATATAAAAGAAGGAATTACTAGATTCCATGTTGAATTAAGTACACTAGCTTTTTAACATTAGAAAAGGGTGTGAGCACATGGAAGTAACAGACGTAAGATTACGCCGCGTTAATACGGACGGCCGCATGAGAGCGATTGCATCGATTACATTAGACAATGAATTTGTAGTTCATGACATCCGTGTTATTGATGGAAATAATGGTTTGTTTGTCGCAATGCCAAGTAAACGTACTCCTGATGGAGAATTTCGTGATATTGCGCATCCAATCAATTCTGGAACGCGCGGTAAAATTCAAGAAGCAGTATTGGCTGAGTATCATCGTTTAGGTGAATTAGAAGTAGAATTTGAAGAAGCCGGAGCTTCCTAGAAAGATTTATTCAACTAGAGCCTACTACATAAGTAGCGCTCTTTTTTTATATTCCTCTCTCCTCCCTCCTACATCCTCTACTAATTTTCTCAAAATAACAAATTCGGACACTTTTCTTACATTCCTTGAAATGACTGACTAATTGCGTTAATATTTTTAATGGATAAGGCTGTTTGCGTAAATATTGTTGTTAAAATCTTAAAGCCGATTTTAACGTGGAAATAGTTATTTTGCACTTTTGAATTGTGTTTGTAGCTCTTTTCTTATAAAAAATATGCTGTTTTCTCTGGAAACTTTGGGAAATCATTAAATTTTGTTCAAAAAGCAACAATATGTAAGAAAAGAGCCATGGATAAAAAGGTGAAATTGGAGGACTCAAACATGCATAATCGTTATGCTGTGATTTTGGCCGCAGGACAAGGTACTCGGATGAAGTCAAAGCTTTATAAAGTATTACACCCTGTATGCGGTAAGCCAATGGTTCAACATGTTGTTGATCATGTGAAGAAGCTAAATATTCAAGAAATGGTTACCGTCATTGGTCATGGAGCTGATTTGGTAAAAGCTCAATTAGGGGAAGAAAGTCATTATGCCCTTCAAGAAAAGCAACTTGGGACTGCACATGCTGTTATGCAGGCACAAGAAATGCTCGATGGTAAAGAAGGAATTACCATTGTAGTTTGTGGTGATACTCCTCTAATTAAAGCAGAAACGATGGAGTCATTATTTAAACATCACGAAGAATTATCTGCAAAAGCGACGATTCTTACCGCAAGGATTGATGATCCGACAGGATATGGCCGTATCATTCGAAATGAAAAGGGCCTAGTTGAAAAAATTGTTGAACATAAAGACGCAACAGAGGCTGAGCGTAAAATAAATGAAATTAATACAGGAACCTATTGTTTTGATAATGCTGCTTTATTTGAAGCATTGAAAAAGGTTTCAAATGATAATGTTCAAGGTGAATATTACCTGCCAGATGTCGTTGAAATCCTGAAAAATCAGGGTGAAGTAGTCACTGCTTTCCAAACAAATGATTTGGAAGAAACCTTAGGTGTAAACGACAGGGTTGCTTTGGCAGAAGCAGAAAGAATCATGCGCAGTCGTATAAATGAGGGTCATATGCGAAATGGAGTTACCATAATTGATCCTGCCAACACATACATTGAGTCAGATGTAGTTATCGGACAGGATACTGTCATTCTACCAGGCACCATCCTAAAAGGGAGAACAATAATTGGTGCAGACTGTCAAATCGGACCTAACTCAGAAATTGATACATGCGAGGTAGGAGATGAAACGGTCATCCGCCAATCTGCTGCCTATAATAGTACGATTGGTTCTCTAGTTAATATTGGTCCATTCGCCCATATTAGACCTGATTCAGCCATTAGTGATGAAGTGAAAATCGGAAACTTTGTTGAAATCAAGAAGGCTGTTTTTGGCAAGGGAAGTAAAGCTTCACATCTAAGCTATATCGGTGATGCAGAGGTTGGTAAGGATGTAAATATCGGCTGTGGATCTATAACCGTTAATTATGATGGTAAAAATAAATTCCTAACTAAAATTGAGGATGAAGTGTTTATTGGCTGTAATTCTAACCTAGTTGCACCTGTTACAGTTGGAAAAGGAGCTTATGTAGCTGCTGGATCAACCATTACCAAGGATGTTCCTGGTAATGCCTTGTCTATTGCACGTTCACGTCAGGAAAACAAAGAAAATTATGTTAATAAACTTAATCTGAAAAAATAGGTAGAAATATTGGAGGGCATTATGTCGAATCAATACTTAGATCCAAACTTAAAGGTATTCAGTCTAAATTCAAATCTTCCGTTAGCAAAAGAGATTGCCAAAGTGATTGGTATTGAACTAGGAAAAATCTCTGTAACAAGATTTAGTGATGGGGAAATTCAAATCAATATCGAAGAGAGTATCCGCGGCTGTGATGTATACGTCATTCAATCGACAAGCGCACCTGTTAATGAAAATATTATGGAATTGTTAATCATGATTGACGCTTTAAAAAGGGCTTCTGCGAAGACAATCAATCTTGTTATGCCATACTATGGATATGCTCGTCAGGACCGTAAAGCACGTGCACGTGAACCGATTACAGCTAAATTAGTAGCAAACCTCCTTGAAACAGCAGGTGCCACCCGTGTTATCTGCTTAGATTTACATGCACCGCAAATTCAAGGATTCTTTGAAATCCCAACCGATCATTTAATGGGCGTACCAATTTTAGCAGAGTACTTTAAAAAGCGGGAGTTTAATGGTGACCTTGTCATTGTTTCTCCGGACCATGGCGGTGTAACGAGAGCTAGGAAATTAGCTGAGCGTTTAAAGGCACCAATTGCCATTATTGATAAGCGTCGTCCACGGCCAAATGTGGCGGAGGTTATGAATATTGTTGGTAATATTGAAGGGAAAATCGCCATTTTAATTGATGACATCATTGACACTGCAGGGACGATTACTCTTGCAGCGAATGCATTAGTCGAGAACGGTGCGAAAGAAGTATATGCTTGCTGTACCCATCCTGTATTGTCGGGACCTGCAATTGACAGGATTCAAAATTCGAATATCAAGGAATTAGTCATTACGAATTCAATTTCTCTTCCAGAAGAGAAAAAGACAGATAAAATTGTTCATCTTTCTGTGGCACCTTTATTGGGCGAAGCCATTATCCGTGTCCACGAAGAACAATCTGTAAGTACATTATTTGATTGATAAAAAAATGTTTAGACCTTCCTGTTTTGGGGAATTTTTATAGAGACAGTTATTGAACAAAACTAGGAAGGTGACTAAACATATGAGTACTGTTTTACAAGCAATGGAACGTAAGGAACTACGCCATTCAGAGTTAAGGAAAATTAGAAACAATGGAAATATCCCTGCCGTTATTTATGGGCGAAGTGTTGAGAGTAAACCTGTTTATGTAAGTTCAGCAGATTTAACAAAAACGATTCGTCTTGTCGGCAGAAATGGCATTATTTCTCTTGATGTTGAGGGCAGTAAGCATGATGTGGTATTAAGTGATTATCAAGAGAATGCTATTAAAAGGGAAATTATTCACGTCGATTTTCTTGCGGTTGATAAATCATCTAAAATTAATGTAACGGTAAGACTTGTCCTAACGGGAGAAGCTGCTGGAGTAAAGGATGGCGGTGTTCTTCAGCAGCCTGTTCATGAACTATCGATAACATCCACTCCTACAGAGATTCCACAGCAAATTGAAGTGGATGTATCGAATCTCCAGGTTGGTGAAACGATTAAGGTTTCCGATATCCTTTATCAGGGGTCATTTACGATTAACCATGAGGAAGAGGAAGTTATCGCAAGCATCTTGCCTCCTAGACAAGAAGAGGAAATTAACGCAGGTGAACAGCAAGAAGGCGGCCACCCTGATAACGAAGAAGGCAGAGAAACAGCCCCAGTGGGCGAATAAAAATGCAGACGTAACCTCGAAAAGGTTACGTCTTTTGTCGCATTTATTAAGGCTCTTTTCTTAAACTTTGTTGCTTTTTGGAGCAAAAATTAAATAAGAAAAGAGCCTGCAAGCTAAATTCTAACGCGTAAAATAGCTATTTCCACGTTAAAATCAGCTTTAAGATTTTAACAGCAATATTTTCATAAATAGCCTTAATCAAAAAAAAGACGTATTATTAAGTGGGAGAGGAATAACATGCTCCGAAAATTACTTAGCAGGTGGACTGGACCGAAAGAGAGGGTACGAATGAAATTAATTGTTGGTTTAGGAAACCCAGGAAAGCAATATGAAAAAACGAGACATAATATTGGATTTGAAGTCATTGATGAACTTGCCAATCAATTATCCATTCCCTTAAATCAATCAAAATTTAAAGGACTATTTGGAATTGGTTTTCATAATAGTGAAAAAGTTGTTTTATTAAAACCGCTAACCTATATGAACTTATCTGGAGAATCCATTAGAGCGATAATGGACTATTATCAGATAGATGTAGACGATTTTGTAGTGATCTATGATGATCTCGACTTGCCAGTTGGAAAAATTAGGCTTCGTCAAAAAGGAAGCGCAGGTGGTCATAATGGGATAAAGTCCACAGTTGCACATCTTGGAACCCAAGAATTTAACAGAATTCGAATTGGGATAGACCGCCCTAAAAACGGTATGAAGGTTCCTGATTATGTGTTAGGACGTTTTCATGAAGATGAACTGGCATTAACAGAAGAAGCCGTCCAAAAGAGTGCAGAAGCGTGTAAAACCTGGTTAGAAAAGCCGTTCTTACAGGTAATGAATGAATTTAATCAGTAAATGTTCATGAGATAACCTTTCCTATCATAAAATAAAAAACCATTCTCTTTTTGAAGAGCAAACAAATGAATAACTTCCCTATTTGCAGTAAATACTATTATCAATAGTAAGATAGGGAGGGAACTGCGTGGCCATTCATTACCATTGCCGTCATTGTGGCACAAACCTAGGTTCCATTGAACAGTCATCAATCCACAGTGAAGCACTCGGCCTTCATAAATTAACCGAACAAGAAAGACAAGAGATGGTCGCTTATGATTTATCTGGTAATATCCACATTACTGCTATATGTGAGGATTGTCAGGAGTCATTGGAGAAAAATCCAGATTATCACCAATATGATTTTCTCATTCACTAAAAATCATCCGCTTTGGACGCACTCCAAAGCATTTTTCTATTTTTATTAAACACTAATAATAAAGTTAAAATATGAAAAAAGATTCAAAGAGAGGAGGAACGAGCTTTTGAAAGGGTTAAAAACATTATTCCTAGATCAGGAAGATATTCTCTCCATCATTTCTGGAGTCCAAGAAGGCTTGAAGGAACAACTTATTGCCGGATTATCGGGTTCATCAAGAACGGTTTTAACTGCAGCTATTTATGAAAAGATGAAGAGGCCGATTCTTTTTATTACCCATAATCTGCTGCAAGCACAAAAATTATATGAGGATATTGTGAATCTAGTAAGTGAGGATGAAGTTTTTCTATTTCCGGCTAATGAATTAATTGCAGCTGAAATGAGCATTGCTAGTCCTGAGTTGAAGGCACAAAGGATTGAAGCCTTAAACCATTTAAGCAAGACAGATAAAGGAATTATTATTGTTCCGATTGCAGGACTCAGAAAGGTCATTCCACCAAAAGCATTGTGGAAGCAATACCAACTAACACTTAAATTAGGTGATGATTTAGATGTAACAGAGATACTAACTACTTTTGTTAAGATGGGCTATGTCCGGGCGGAAATGGTATCTACCCCAGGGGAGTTTAGTATTAGGGGAGGCATAATTGATATTTATCCTCTCACCGTTAGTAATCCAATAAGAATAGAATTATTTGATACTGAGATTGATTCAATCCGCTATTTCTCCTTAGAAGATCAGCGTTCCATTGAAAAAACAACTGAGGTTTTAATCGGCCCTGCTACAGAAGTTCTTTTCGAGTCCGAGGAATATAGCCGAGTTATTGGAAAGTTAGAGGATGGGTTGGCAAAGAGTCTGCGCAAGCTAAAGGATGATAAAGCAAAGATCCAGCTATCACAAAATATCAGTTATGAGCTCGAACAACTTAAAAATGGCCAGAAACCAGACCATGTATTTAAATATCTTTCACTAGCTTATAAAGGTGATACTAGTTTACTAGACTATCTTCCTCGTAGCGGAATGGTATTTATTGATGAAATAAGCCGAGTTCACGAGATGAATGAGTCATTAATTAAAGAAGAAGCAGAATGGTATACATCCTTGCTTAGTGAAGGTCAAATTATTCATGATTTGACTATTTCCCATGACTTACAAGGAATACTTCATAAAAGGGAGTTTCCGATTCTTTACATGAGCTTGTTTCTTCGACATGTTGCCAATACAAGCCCGCAAAATATCATTAATGTTTCCTGTAAACAAATGCAAAACTTCCATGGTCAAATGCACTTACTAAAAGCAGAAGTAGATAGATGGAAAAAAGGTAATTATTCGGTTCTTTTTTTAGGAGCAGATGATGAAAGAGTAAAAAAACTAGAACGTGTTTTAGAGGATTATGAAATCGAAGCTTCCATTTCAAAGAGCGGACAGCAGCTTTTACCTGGAAAAGTGCGAATCATGAAGGGGAATCTGCAAACTGGTTTTGAGCTTTCAATTCAGAAAATCGCAGTGATTACCGAGGAGGAGCTTTTCACTAAACGTGTCAAAAAGTCCACAAACAGACAAAAGCTCTCCAATGCCGAAAGAATTAAGAGCTATTCTGAACTTAAAATTGGTGATTATGTCGTCCATGTTAATCACGGAGTAGGAAAGTATTTAGGAATTGAAACGCTCGTTATTAATGGCGTTCATAAGGACTATCTTCATATCCGCTACCACGGGACAGATAAGCTTTACGTACCAGTGGAGCAAATTGATCTAGTACAGAAGTATGTTGGTTCAGAAGGAAAAGAGCCGAAAATTTATAAACTCGGCGGCAGCGATTGGAAAAAGGTGAAAAAGAAGGTTGAATCTGCTGTTCAAGACATTGCTGACGATTTAATTAAGCTTTACGCAGAGCGTGAAGCAGCGGTAGGTTATGCCTTCTCTCCTGACGGTGATATGCAAAGAGAGTTTGAAACTGCCTTTGCTTATCAGGAAACGGAAGATCAGCTCCGCTCCATCCATGAAATTAAGAAGGATATGGAAAGACCTAGACCAATGGACCGTTTGCTTTGCGGTGATGTGGGCTACGGGAAAACAGAGGTTGCTATTCGGGCTGCCTTCAAGGCGATTGCGGATGGGAAGCAGGTTGCACTTCTTGTGCCAACAACGATTTTGGCTCAGCAGCATTTTGAAACCATGAGAGAAAGATTCCAAGACTACCCGATCAATATTGGCCTGCTAAGCCGCTTTCGTTCGAAAAAGCAGCAAACAGAAACACTAAAGGGTTTAAAAGCGGGTACAGTAGATATAGTGGTTGGGACTCATCGAATTTTATCAAAAGATATTATCTATCGTGATCTAGGGTTACTAATTATTGATGAAGAACAAAGATTCGGCGTTACCCATAAAGAAAAAATCAAAAGACTAAAAACGAACATTGATGTATTAACATTAACCGCAACACCAATACCGAGAACGCTTCATATGTCGATGCTTGGCGTTCGTGATTTGTCTGTTATTGAAACACCGCCTGAAAACCGTTTTCCTGTTCAAACGTATGTGATGGAATACAATGGATCTCTTGTCAGAGAGGCAATTGAGCGGGAGCTAGCACGCGACGGACAAGTATACTTTTTGTATAACAGAGTAGAGGATATTGAACGTAAGGCAGAAGAAATTTCAATGCTCGTTCCAGACGCGCGCGTTACCTTCGCACATGGACAAATGTCAGAAAACGAATTAGAATCTGTCATGCTTAGCTTTTTATCAGGTGAGTTTGATGTTCTAGTCAGCACAACCATCATTGAAACAGGGGTAGATATTCCTAATGTAAACACGCTAATCGTCTATGATGCAGACAGAATGGGACTTTCTCAGCTCTATCAGCTTCGCGGTCGTGTTGGAAGATCAAATCGTGTAGCGTATGCTTTTTTCACTCATCGTAAGGATAAAGTATTGACAGAGGTGGCAGAAAAGCGATTACAGGCAATTAAGGAGTTTACTGAACTAGGTTCTGGTTTTAAAATTGCCATGCGTGATTTATCTATTAGGGGTGCTGGTAATTTACTAGGGGCACAACAGCATGGATTTATTGACTCGGTAGGATTTGACCTGTATTCACAGATGCTCAAAGAAGCAGTAGAGGAAAGAAAAGGCGATTTGAAAGCAGAGCAGAAAGCAACTGTGGAAATTGATTTACAAATTGACGCCTATATTCCTGATACATTCATCAAAGATGGTCATCAAAAGATTGAGATGTATAAGCGTTTTAGAGGCATTCAAAATTTAGAGGATATTGAAGAACTTCAAGCAGAGATGCTTGACCGTTTTGGTGAATACCCTGAAGAGGTCGATTTTCTATTCCAAGTGGCGGAGATGAAGGTTTATGCACTGCTCGCAGGTGTTGAAACGATCAAGCAAGTAAAACAGGAAGTAACCATATTAGTAAACGAACGGGCGAGCAGTACAATTGATGGTCAAAAGGTCTTTGCTTTCAGCAATAAATACCCAAGAATGATTGGACTTGGAATGGAAGGTCAGAAACTTAAATTAACGATTCAAACTAAAGGAACCGAGACTGCACACTGGCTAAATATAGCATTTGAAATGATTAAAGGACTTCAATCAGCAAAGAAGGGTCAAGAGAACCCTGTATAACCCGAGTCGTTTCTCATCTCACTTCATATAGGATGATTTTACTATTTGTGAAAAAATATTATGAATGTGTATAGAACTTTCCAGTTGAAAGATACTAAGTTCAAAGTTGGTGATGATCCCTTCAATAGGAAAAGATATCATTACCAAGTTAGTTTAAATCATCAGATGAAAGTGAGGCAACATTGGATGAAAGCAACTGGAATAGTTCGTCGAATCGATGATTTGGGTCGTGTTGTCATTCCCAAAGAAATACGCAGAACGCTGCGTATCCGTGAGGGGGATCCGTTAGAGATCTTTGTTGATCGAGATGGAGAAGTCATTTTAAAGAAGTATTCACCAATCAGCGAGTTAAGCGATTTTGCCAAAGAATATGCAGAAGCCCTATTTGACAGCCTCGGAAACCCGGTATTAATTTGTGATAGAGACAGTTATATTGCATTAGCAGGAAGTTCCAAAAAGGATTATTTAAATAAAAATATAAGCGATTTAGTGGAAAAAACCATGGAAGACCGTAATTCGGTTATTGTAACCCAGCAAGGTGATATTGCATTAGCAGATGGGAATGATGAAACTATCTCATCTTACACAATTGGACCAATCATAGCAAATGGCGACCCAATTGGTGCAGTAATCATTTATGCAAAAGAAGGCACACTTGGTGAAGTAGAGAAAAAGGCTGTTGAAACGGCCGCTGGATTTTTAGCAAGACAAATGGAGTCCTAGAACTAATAGTATACTTACAAATAAAAGAGACAGCCTTTGCTGTCTTTTTTATTTGTCTCCTATGTTATAATACACTCGAGTTTAGGCAGTTAGGAGATAAGAAATGAAGCCCGTTAATCAATCGAAGGCTCTTTTTAGGGGGGCTTTTATTTTGGCCATTGCAGCACTGATAACAAAAATCCTAAGTGCGGTTTATAGGATACCATTTCAAAACATTGTCGGTGATGTTGGTTTTTACATATATCAGCAGGTATACCCGTTTTATGGCCTCGCCACGGTATTGGCTACTACAGGTTTTCCGGTTGTTATATCTAAACTGTATGCTGAACAAAGGGAAAATAATGACCAGGAGAAAACTAGACGCCTTTTACTCGTAGCATTTATCATTTTACAGCTATTGGGACTTATATGTTTTTTAATCCTTTATTTAGGTGCAGATTATATTGCGTTTTGGATGCATGATGAGCAGTTAGCTATTTTATTGAAGGTTGTTTCAATTGTTTTTTTGCTTTTTCCAATTGCTTCTATCCTTAGAGGATATTATCAGGGAAAGGGAGACATGGTTCCGACTGCATTATCACAGATTGGCGAACAATTAATTCGAGCCTTTACGATTCTCTTTTTAGCCTATATTTTAACAAAGTTGGGATATTCACTCTATCTTATCGGTGGAGGTGCTATGTTTGGATCGATTACAGGCAGTATGGTATCAGCCGCTATTTTGTTTACATTCCTTTGGATTCGTAAAGAATGGAAAATAATTGCTCCTAGGAAAGGAATGCTCATTGGCTATTATCAAGAAGTTGGCGATATCTTAAAAGCACTTACCTTTCAAGGTCTAACGATCTGTGTTAGTGGAATGCTAATGATTTTTATCCAAATGGCGGATGCATTGAACCTATACTTCTTACTCTCTGAAAATGGTTATGAGAAGGATATGGCAAAAAGTATAAAGGGAATATTCGATCGTGGGCAGCCATTGATCCAGTTAGGTACGATTGTTGCCGCCTCCATGTCTTTGTCGCTTGTTCCGTTGATAACAAGTGCACGATTAAAAAAAGATATCTTATTCCTAAAGGATAAAATTCAGTTGGCCATTAGGATAAGCATCGTCATAAGTTTGGGAGCGTCTGTGGGTCTATGGGCAATTATTGGACCTGTTAATATTATGCTATTTGAAAATAACGCAGGTTCCTCGGTGTTAGGAATTTTAAGCTTTGTGATTTTCCTTAGCTCTATCATTACTACGATAATTGCCATTATGCAGGGTTTAGGTTCCTTACTTTACCCCGCAGTTGCTGTTTTAGCGACATTTCCTTTAAAGTATGGTCTTAATGCTATATTCGTCCCGATATTTGGAACAATGGGGGCTGCTTATTCTACTCTGCTCACGTTACTAGTGGTCAGTTTGCTTTTATACGTAAAATTTAAAAAAATGCACCCTATTCCGCTGATTACTTTTCACTTCCTACGAATTGTTTCAACAGCAGCTCTTATGATGGTGCTATTTTTAAAAGGGTACCTAGCCTTAACAAATATGGTTACGATACCCATAGGTGCAGAAAGAATAATGGCAACGATTCAAGCTCTTGGCGGTGTCTTTTCGGGAGGTTTCCTATTCCTATTCATTATTATTAGAGGAGGAATCTTTTTGGAAAAGGAACTATCCTTATTTCCATTTGGGAGCAAATTAAGCCTGTTATTATCCAAGAAGAATAGGAGTTAAAAACATATGGATAAATCAATTGAAATACTCGGTTTAGGAGCGGGAGACCTTGATCAACTCCCCTTTGGCGTTTATAAAAAGTTGATTAACACAACACATGTTTATTTAAGGACAAAAGAACATCCTGTTGTGATGGAATTGGAACATGAGAATTTTCGTTATACTTCCTTTGATTCAATCTATGAAAAACATGACCAGTTTGAGGATGTCTATCAAGAGATTGTCCAAACTTTACTGCAAAAGGCAAATGGGGAAAAGGTAATTTATGCGGTGCCTGGTCATCCGCTTGTTGCTGAGCGGACTGTCCAGTTGCTTTTGGAATATGGTCCTAAAGAGGGTGTTGAGATTTTGATTGGCGGCGGTCAAAGCTTTATCGATGCTCTTTTTCAGTCATTAAAAATTGATCCAGTCGACGGTTTCCAACTTCTTGATGGAACTTTGCTAAACTCCAGCCAGCTGCAAATCGATCAGCATATATTTATCAGTCAAGTCTATGACCAGTTTGTCGCCTCAAATATTAAATTGACTCTTATGGAAAGACTTCCTGATGATTACGAAGTCGTTATTGTTACAGCCGCAGGAAGCAGCAATGAACGAATTGAGCGGGTGCCTTTATATGAGCTTGATCGAAAAGTTACACTTGATAACCTTACTTCTGTCTATGTTCCCCCCGTACAGGATGAACAAATTATGCTTAAAAACTTCTCCAAGCTGCGAAGTATTATTGCAACACTAAGAGGTCCGAATGGCTGTCCGTGGGATAAGGAACAAACACATGAATCCCTAAAAAAATACTTAATTGAAGAAACGTATGAAGTCATTGAGGCCATTGATGGTGATGATATTGACCCTTTAATAGAAGAGCTTGGTGATGTCTTACTTCAAGTAATGCTTCACGCCCAGATAGGTGAGGATGAAGGTTACTTTGCGATTGAAGATGTAATTGAGGTCCTTTCTGCAAAAATGATTCGCAGGCATCCACATGTATTTGGAGATAAACAAGCACGAGACACGAAGGAAGTTCTTCAAAATTGGCAGGAAATAAAAAAGCAAGAAAAAGGTGAGGTGGAAGCCTCTCTGCTAAATGGGATATCTAAATCGATGCCGAATTTATTAAGAGCATACGAAATTCAAAAGAAAGCGGCAAAGGTTGGTTTTGATTGGCAGGAAATAACACCTGCTTTGGAGAAAGTGAAAGAAGAGCTTGAGGAATTTGAGAATGAGATCACTGGAGAAGCAAAGAATCTGGTTAATGCTAAAAAGGAATTTGGAGATATCCTGTTTGCCTTTGTAAATGTTGCTAGATTTTTAGACATCCATCCAGAAGAAGCTTTATTTGAGACAAATGAGAAGTTTATTAGAAGGTTTCAGTTTATAGAAGCAGAAGTAAAGAAAAGTAACAAGCCGATAGAGGATTATTCCTTAGAAGAACTCGACCGGTTTTGGGATGAAGCAAAATCAAACGGACTTTAGAATTGGGGGAGTTTTTTAATGAGATTAGATAAATATTTAAAAGTATCAAGATTAATTAAAAGAAGAACGCTTGCGAAAGAAGTATCCGACCAAGGAAGAATTCTTATCAATGGGAAAGAAGCGAAAGCAAGTTCAACAGTTAAAGTTGGCGACGAGCTAACGATCCGCCTTGGGCAACGATTGGTGACAGCAAGAATTGACCAAATTCAGGATACCACTCGCAAAGAAGCGGCAGCGGAGATGTACACGATTATTAAAGACGAAAGAATTGGTGAATCACAGTTCTAATATGGCAATAAAAAGGCTTGTTCTAATTCATTTATCCTTCACATAAAAATATAGTAAATGGTTGTACAAATGATTGTGAGGGATGAATGATGAGCCAATATTATGAAACAAACTCTGTCAAAAGTACTGTTCCAGAGCATGATGTCATCATGAGAGGGAGAAAGCTCCTCGATATAACAGGTGTTAAACAAGTGGAAAGCTTTGATAATGAAGAGTTCTTATTGGAAACGTCCATGGGCTTCCTAGCTATTAAAGGGCAAAACCTGCAAATGAAAAACCTCGATGTGGAAAAAGGAATTGTCTCCATTAAGGGTAAGATATTTGACTTAGTTTACTTAGATGAACAGCACGGGGAGAAAGCTAAAGGATTCTTTAGTAAGTTATTCCGATGACACTTTCTACTCAATTCCTTACCATGCTTTCGATGATAGGAATGGGAGCGTTATTTGGGGTTATGTTTGATACCTACCAGCGATTTTTAAATCGTCCTAACCGAAAGTCTTGGATTGTTTTTTTTAATGACCTGTTGTTTTGGGTCATTCAAGCACTAATCATCTTTTATATCCTATTCCTTGTTAACAATGGAGAGTTACGTTTCTACATTTTCGTTGCACTGCTTTGTGGTTTTGCCGCCTATCAAAGTTTATTAAAAAGTATTTATCTAAAACTACTTGAATTTATGATAAATACCGTAATAGCCATTTACCGATTTATGAGAAGGGCTTTCCAACTGCTTATCTATAAACCTGTCCTTGGTCTCATCCAGTTGGTGATATCGATTATTATCCTACTTGGCAGGGGGCTTTTTTCACTTGTTCAATTTGTTTTAAAGGTTTTAGTGTTTATACTAAGGATATTCTGGACGCCAATTGTAAAAATTATATTAATTCTATGGAAACTTTTACCGAAAAGTATTAAAAAAAACGTCGAGAAGTTATATAATAGATTGGCAGGAATTTTTCTGGGAATCAAGAATTATTTATTAAAGTTGAGTAAAAGGTGGAAAAGACCAAAAGAGTAAGGGGGGGATGGGAAATGAGTTCAGTTAGAGACAAGAATATAGCAAAAATCGAGACAACTTATGTCCACCAGCAAGAAATAGCAGAAATTGCATCAGCTAGAAAAAGGAAATTACTGTATAGAAGACTTTCCATGTTTTTAGTGTTCGCAGCTGTCATGTCCTATTTAATGATTACTAGCTTTATTTCCCAATCCTCAACATTAGATAAAAAAGTGGCACAGAAGAAACAGCTGGAACAACAGCTAACGGAATTAAAAAAGCAACAGGTAATCCTGAAAGAGGATATTGTGAAATTAAACGATGATGAATACCTGGCTAAGCTTGCTAGAAAAGAATATTTCTTCTCGGAAAACGGTGAAATTATCTTCAATATTCCTGAAGAAATTGAAGGTAAAAACAAGCAATAACTAGTCTTATTGACACTTATTTTTCCCATTTTGTATAATATAGAATAAGTATGATTTTTTTAATTCTTAAGGAGGAAAATTCTTTTTATGTCAATCGAAGTAGGCAGCAAGTTACAGGGGAAAGTAACAGGGATTACAAAGTTCGGAGCTTTTGTGGAGCTGCCTGGTGGCTCAACTGGACTCGTACACATCAGTGAGGTTGCTGACAATTATGTGAAAGATATCAATGATCATCTTAAAGTTGGTGACCAAGTAGAGGTTAAAGTCATCAATGTTGAAAAAGATGGGAAAATTGGACTTTCTATAAAAAAAGCAATAGATAAACCAGAGGCACCGCAAAAATCCCGTTCATACTCAAACTCACATTCACAACGACCTCGTCAGAGCAGGTCAAATGATCGGAATGCTCCAAAGGTTGAAACGTTTGAATCAAAAATGGCGAAGTTTTTAAAAGATAGTGAGGATCGTTTAACTTCATTAAAACGTCATACAGAATCTAAGCGTGGCGGCAGAGGAGCAAAAAGGGGTTAACTTGTTGCTTATTTATTCATAAAACATATTTCCTATTTAAGACAGGTCTAGCGGCTTGTCTTTTTGTTTGTCTAGCGCAAGCGGCCCTAGCGGCAGTGTCCTTCGCTCTCCGCCCTACGATAAGTCAACATCGAATCGCCTCCGGCTCTTCGTGTTTCCTTTATCTCGGTTGAAGCGCTCCACAAGGAAGGCTTCGGCAGCATAAGCTTCGCACGAAGAAAGAGCGTTAGCTTTTTCGAGGAGGCCATACGCCGCTGAACAGGGCGCTTGCGCTTTTCTTTTTTTGAAAAATTCTTATTGACAACTTTTTTTACTCTATGTATTATATAGTTTGTGCCTGAAATACTTGGCGGTGTAGCTCAGCTGGCTAGAGCGTACGGTTCATACCCGTAAGGTCGGGGGTTCGATCCCCTCCGCCGCTATAACGAAAAGCGGAAGCGCCTTGACCAGGGAAAAAAGAAGTTCATTTTTTCCTCGGGGCGCTGCAGCTAGACAATACAAAGGAAGTACCGATTATTAATAATCGGTACTTTTTTTAAGTAATAAATACTCCGTATTACGACATCTAATCAATTTGTCAACATTATTTGAATGAATATAGTGAAAACCGTCGAACGAAATTTTCTGATTATTCACTAATTTGACAAACTTCTAAATCTATTAATCCTATAATAGTTTTTAACGAGAATTAATAGAGGAGTGTGTCTTATGGAAAAGGTAGAACGGAGTTTACTAGAACCAGTCGGAGAGGTTAACTTTCGATCCTCTAAATGGTCTTGGGAGAGCATCTTAAAAAAATTCCAATTAAAAGTCGAATCCTTCTTCCTAATTAAAGGTTACCTTTTGCTTATAGTAGGTTTCTTACTAGGAAGAGCTTTGATATTGTCCACGCTTGCCCCCTTTAGTCTGCCATTTTTCGCTGCAGTCTTTCTAATAAAAAGAGACCGCTCTCCGCTAGCCTTAGTAGGGTTGGTAGCGGGTGCCGCAACTGTTTCCTTAAAAAACGCAGCCTTTACCTTTTTGGTATCCGTCTTCTTCCTAGTTATTTACCGGATTAGTGAGAAATGGATTAAAAATGAAATGAGGATGATACCATTTTTTGTGGCTATCATTCTTGGGGTAGGGAAGCTAGCAGAAGCTTTTATCATTTCTAGACAATTGTCATTATATGACGCGATGATGGTTAGTGTTCAGGCCAGTTTAGCCTTTATCCTGACGCTCATCTTTTTACAGAGTATCCCCTTACTCATTTTGAACAAGCGCAGGCAATTGTTAAAAACCGAAGAAATTGTTTGCTTAATCATTATGCTTGCTTCGATTATGACGGGAACCATTGGATGGAAAATTTACGATTTATCACTTGAACATATTATGTCCCGCTATCTTGTTTTAGTATTTTCATTTATTGCGGGAGCCACAGTTGGTTCGACAGTAGGGGTCGTAACTGGTTTAATATTTAGCCTTGCTAGTGTTTCAAGTTTCTATCATATGAGTTTACTGGCTTTTTCAGGGGTATTAGGAGGGTTATTAAAAGAGGGGAAAAAAATAGGCGTTGCCATAGGGTTGATTATTGCGACACTCTTAATTGGAATGTATGGTCAAGAGGGTGGTTCAGGTAATTTAACTATCACTCTATTGGAGTCGGCTGCGGCTATTGCTCTTTTCTTATTAACACCCCAAGTATTTACTTCGAGATTGGCCAAATATATTCCTGGTACACCTGAATACACATCAGAGCAGCAAAAGTACATGAGAAAAATGCGCGATGTGACGGCACAAAGAGTCGCTCAATTTTCCAATGTCTTTCATGCTCTCTCAAAAAGTTTTTCACAAATGGAAGTAAAACCTGGTGTTGACGAACATGAACGTGAAATGGATTATTTTATGAGCCATGTAACCGAAAAGACATGTAACACTTGCTTTAAGAAGGAGCATTGCTGGGCGAATAACTTTAAAACAACCTATGGATATATGGAAGAAATTATTCATGAGATGGACCAAAATGATGGAGAAGTTTCAACAAAACTATCACGGGAATGGGACAAGCACTGTACTCGGTCAAAAAGAGTATATGAAGCCGTCGGGCAAGAATTAACATTTTATCAAGCTAATCAAAAACTGAAAAAACAGGTACAAGAAAGTAGAAAACTAGTAGCAGATCAACTTCTAGGTGTATCAGAGGTAATGGATAACTTTGCAAAGGAGATACAGCGCGAAAGAGAGAACCATCATAAACAGGAAGAACAAATTATGGAGGCAATTCAAGCTTTCGGTATTCATGTAGAGCATGTTGAGATTTATAGTCTTGAATCCGGTAATGTCGATATTGAAATGTCTGTTCCATTTTGCAATGGGCATGGGGAGTGTGAAAAGTTAATAGCTCCAATGCTGTCTGATATTCTAGGGGAACAAATTATTGTTACTTCAGAAGAATGTGCTGCATATCCAAATGGTTTCTGCCATGTAGTCTTCAGGTCCTCAAAAGCCTTTACCGTCGAAACGGGCATGGCCCATGCTGCGATGGATGGAGGTTTTGTATCGGGTGACAGTTATTCAACGATGGAATTAGGACTAGGGAAATTTGCCATTGCGATTAGCGATGGCATGGGGAATGGCGAAAGAGCTCATTATGAGAGTAAAGAAACACTGCAGCTTTTACAAAAAATACTGCAATCTGGTATTGAGGAAAGGGTGGCGATTAAATCAATAAATTCCATTCTTTCACTTCGAACAACGGATGAAATCTTTGCGACATTAGACTTAGCCATGATTGACCTCCAAAACGCATCAGCGAAATTCTTAAAGGTCGGTTCCACCCCAAGTTTTATTAAAAGGGGAAATAAAGTAATCAAAATTCAGGCAAGTAATTTACCGATCGGCATTTTAGAAGAATTTGAAGTCGATGTGGTTAGCGAGCAATTGAAAGCAGGAGATTTACTTATTATGATGAGTGATGGAATCTTTGAGGGTCCTAAGCATGTCGAAAATTACGACTTATGGATGAAACGGAAAATCCAAGAATTACAAACAGACAATCCTCAGGAAATATCTGATTTAATCTTAGAAGAGGTGATTCGTTCTCGAGATAACATGATAGGCGATGATATGACGATAGCTGTGGCAAAAATAAAACACAATACACCGAAATGGGCAAGTATCCCTGTGACAAAGATGAAGAAAAGGGCCTAATCAACTATTTTATCCGGATTATCCACCCATTATGTATAAATCCCCTCCACGGTGTCGAAAATGGAAGTAACTCGAAAAGTGGAGGGAGAATGAGTATGTATACAGGGAAAATTCGTCAGATCCTATTAATTACGGACGGCTGTTCAAATCAAGGGGAAGATCCTATTGCTATGGCTGCTCTTGCAAGAGAACAGGGGATCTCCGTTAATGTCATCGGTGTGATGGAGCAGGATGTCATTGACGAAAAGGGAATGACAGAAATTGAAGGAATAGCGATGTCCGGCGGCGGCGTTAGTCAAATTGTTTATGCTCAACAACTTTCACAAACTGTCCAAATGGTTACACGAAAGGCAATGAATCAGACAATCCAGGGCGTAGTTAACCGGGAATTGCAGCAAATTCTTGGCCGTTCACAGACAATTGAAGACCTTCCTCCTGAGAAAAGAGGGGAAGTAATGGAAGTAGTCGATGAACTTGGAGAAACTGTCGAATTAGAGGTGTTGATTCTTGTCGATACAAGTGCAAGTATGAAACACAAACTTCCCACAGTTAAAGAGGCCATTATTGACCTTTCCCTAAGCTTGAATGCACGGACAGGTGACAATCAGTTTGCTGTATTTGTATTTCCCGGGAAAAAGAATGATGTCGAAAAAATCCTGGATTGGACACCAAAGCTACAATCTTTGACAAGTATCTTCTCGCAGCTTACAACAGGAGGAATTACTCCAACAGGACCTGCCATCCGCACTGCGTTATCTTCATTTAATTCAAAACGTTCATTAAGGAGTCTCATGACCGGTGATGATGAATCATTCCTTGAAGAGTCGATGTAAAGTAGCTCCTGGCACTGTAATCATAGGAAAATGGCATTCGAATAAATATACCGTTCTAAAGGAACTAGGATATGGAGCAAACGGCATCGTCTATCTTGCGAAGTTTAAAAATACGCAAGTGGCGTTAAAGATGAGTGATAACGGAATGTCGATTACCTCAGAGGTAAATGTATTAAGATCGTTTGCAAAGGTCCAAGGGTCAACCCTCGGACCTTCTTTGCTTGATGTGGATGATTGGAAAAGTAATCGGGGGCAAATTTCATTCTATGCAATGGAATACATTCAAGGTCCTGATTTATTGACCTTTCTTCAAAATAAAGGGAAATCATGGACAACAGTTCTTTTTCTACAATTGTTAAATGACCTGAATACATTGCATGCTAATGGCTGGGTATTTGGTGATCTAAAGCCAGAAAACCTAATTGTTACCGGGCCTACCCCTAGAATTCGGTGCATTGATGTCGGCGGAACAACTTTACAAGGAAGAGCGATTAAGGAATTTACCGAGTTTTATGATCGGGGATATTGGGGACTAGGGACGAGAAAAGCAGATCCTGCTTACGATTTATTTGCCGTTGCCATGATTATGATTAATACAGCCTATCCAAAACGATTTAATAAGACAATAGGCGGCATATCACAGCTTAGAGAAGCGATTAAAAAACAAAAGGATTTACTTCTATTTGAAAAGGTTATCGTAAAAGCACTTCAGGGACAATATACCAACGCACTTCAAATGAGAACAGAACTAATGTCGTTAATAATAGATAAAAAAAACCATGACACACTTAATAAATCAGCGGTAACCAATACCAATAGTACGATGCAAAAACAAAAGATAAATCAATCAGGAATGCAACAACCTAAATCCAGGCAGACATACCGAAGAAAAAGGAAAAAAAACCGTTGGATGGAAACAATCATTATTACAATCTTCCTTGCACTTTTATACTTTTTGTATATTTTTCAAAAACTTCTATGATTTTTGAAACTAAAAGCTAAACAATTCGTATAAGAGGGAAGGAAAAAAAGGCCTATTTAATTAGGTCTTTGTTTTTGATACTTTTGTCATAAAAGTGGTAAGCTAGTGATATTCATAAATTTTTTAAACAATCTTTTTAAGGAAGAATGCAAAATGTTGGAAGCAAAAGTAGCTGGCTTTCTAGATCGCCATTCATTTGAAATGGAAAATAAAAAAATTGTGGTTGGTGTTTCTGGTGGCCCAGATTCTCTGGCGTTGCTACACTACCTGTGGGGGCAACGGGATAAGCAAACTCTCTCCCTGGTGGCAGCTCATGTGGATCATATGTTTAGAGGACAAGAGTCATTTGAGGATGCTTTATTCGTAAAAGATTATTGTGAACAAAAGGGAATTCCGTTTGAAATGGCTAGAATCAATGTTCCTCAAATAATTGAGAAAACGAAGAAAAATGCTCAAGTGGCGTCAAGACAAGCAAGATATGAGTTTTTTGAAGAAATAATGGGTAAGTATGGTTATAACTATCTAGCATTAGGTCACCATGGTGACGACCAAGTTGAGACGATTTTAATGCGGTTGACTAGAGGAAGTTCCTCTGCTGCTAGAGCAGGCATTCCGTTCTCAAGACCTTTTGGGAATGGGTTTATTTTCCGCCCCTTCTTATCTTTAACAAAGGTAGAACTTGCAGATTATTGTCAAAAGCAAAATTTGGTGCCAAGAATAGATCCAAGTAATAAGAAAAATATTTATAGCAGAAATCGTTTTCGTCATGAAGTCCTCCCATTTTTAAAAGCAGAAAATCAACATGTTCACGAACATTTTCAACGTTTTAGCGAGGATGTCCAGAATGATGAGATACTTCTTCAGGAATTAACTGTCCAAAGAATGAATAAAGTAATGAAAATGAGAGAAAAGAATAAAATTATCATTGATATTATCGCTTTTTTAGAAGTGCCAATTTCTTTACAAAGAAGAGGTATTCAACTAATATTAAACTATCTTTACAAAGTTATACCAGTGTCACTTTCTGCTTTACATATTGATCATGTTCTGTCTTTAACTCGAAATCACCATCCTTCTGGAACTCTTGATCTTCCCAATGGTTTAAAGGTCATTCGATCTTATTCACTTTTATCTTTCCAATTTGAAGTGATAGAAGCTACTCCTTATTCCTTTGAATTATCAGGACCTGGTGTAATTGATTTACCAAATGGGGCAAGAATAAGAATGGATGTAATTGATGGTAAAGAAAACATTGAAACCAATGGATATTATTCACTTTTTCCTACTGACAAGATTAAACTGCCCATCGAGATTCGAACTAGAAAAATGGGGGATCGCATGAACCTAAAAGGAATGTCTGGAACAAAAAAGCTAAAAGATATCTTTATCGATAGCAAAGTTCCCCTTCAGGAGCGCGACACTTGGCCAGTAATTACTGATAAAAATGGGTGGATTCTTTGGCTTCCAGGAATAAAAAAATCAGTATACGAAGGCATTAATCATTCAGCAAGTCAGTATATACTACTCACATATCATAGGTAATGATTCTTCTAGGAGGCACAATGATTATGAAACAGGATATTGAAAAGGTATTATTTTCTGAAGAAGAGCTTCAAGAGAAAATCAAGGAGTTAGGGGCTCAATTAACAAAAGAGTATAATGATCGCTTCCCTCTCGCGATTGGTGTATTAAAAGGTGCAATGCCATTTATGGCTGATTTACTAAAACGAATGGATTGCTATTTGGAAATGGATTTTATGGATGTATCAAGCTATGGCAGTGCCATGGTATCTTCAGGAGAAGTGAAAATCCTTAAGGATTTAGATACTTCAGTTGAAGGAAGAGACATCTTAATCATTGAGGATATCATCGATAGTGGCTTAACTTTAAGTTATCTAGTTGATTTATTCCGTTACCGAAAAGCTAAATCAATCAAAATTGTTACCTTACTTGACAAACCAACAGGAAGGAAGAGTGCAATAAAAGCAGATTATATAGGTTTTATTTGCCCAGATGAATTTGTGGTCGGTTACGGATTAGATTATATCGAAAAATACCGAAACCTTCCATATATTGGTGTTTTAAAACCGGAAGTATATAGCGATAATCTTTAAGTGAAACTAAAAAAGCTATATTATTAAAATGATTAACCCTGTTAAATGGGTAATTTCAGAATTGGAATGATTTTCTATGATACTATCTAAAAAAGTTTTTATCGCGGGAGGAGGTAAGAGATGAATCGGATTTTCCGTAATACCATCTTTTATTTATTGATATTTTTAGTCATAATTGGCGTGGTAAGCTTCTTTAATGGCAGCAATGAACCTACGGATAACATTTCCTACAATGAGTTTGTTGACCATTTAGAAAACAATGAAGTGGATTCATTTTCTATGCAGCCTGAACGTGGGGTTTTTGAAGTTCGGGGGCAGTTTGAAAAAGGGGTAAAAAACGGTAAGAGCTTTTTAACGTATGTACCTAACAGTGAAAAAATTCTCGAGCGTATCGATGCAGCCGGTTCGAAGGTTGAAGTAATGCCAGCTAAAGAAACAAGTGGCTGGGTAACATTTTTTACCTCGATTATTCCATTTGTGATTATCTTTATCTTATTCTTCTTCTTATTAAACCAAGCTCAGGGCGGGGGCAGCCGTGTCATGAACTTTGGTAAGAGTAAAGCCAAGCTTTATAACGATGATAAGAAGAAAGCCCGATTTAAAGATGTTGCGGGTGCAGATGAAGAAAAGCAAGAATTGGTCGAAGTGGTAGAATTCTTAAAAGACCCTAGAAAGTTTGCGGAACTTGGAGCACGAATTCCTAAAGGCGTACTTCTTGTCGGACCTCCAGGAACGGGTAAAACATTACTAGCACGTGCAGTAGCAGGTGAGGCTGGAGTTCCATTCTTCTCTATTAGTGGATCCGACTTCGT
The DNA here is from genome assembly GCF_031457145.1 of Neobacillus niacini. GTDB lineage: Bacteria > Bacillota > Bacilli > Bacillales > Cytobacillaceae > Neobacillus > Neobacillus niacini_J. The sequence goes on along the minus strand of NZ_JAVDVZ010000020.1, from coordinate 10,199 downwards.
TGAAATGTTTGTTGGGGTCGGTGCATCCCGTGTGCGTGACTTGTTTGAAAATGCAAAGAAAAATGCACCTTGTATCATCTTTATCGATGAAATTGACGCCGTTGGTCGTCAACGTGGTGCTGGTTTAGGCGGCGGTCATGATGAACGTGAGCAAACGTTGAATCAATTATTAGTTGAAATGGATGGATTCGGTGCTAATGAAGGAATCATCATCATTGCAGCTACAAACCGACCAGATATTCTTGACCCTGCATTACTACGTCCTGGACGTTTTGATAGACAAATTACCGTAGACCGACCAGATGTTATTGGCCGTGAAGCAGTACTTAAAGTACATGCAAAGAACAAGCCATTAGATGAGGCAGTAAATTTAAAGAATATCGCTATGCGTACACCTGGTTTCTCAGGTGCAGACTTAGAAAACTTATTAAATGAGGCAGCATTAGTGGCTGCTCGTCAGAATAAGAAGAAGGTTGACATGGAAGATATTGATGAAGCAACAGATAGGGTCATTGCAGGACCTGCGAAAAAGAGCCGGGTAATTTCAAAGAAAGAACGCAATATTGTAGCTTTCCATGAGGGCGGACATACAGTAATTGGTTTAGTTCTGAATGAAGCTGACATGGTTCATAAGGTTACAATCGTACCTCGTGGCCAAGCGGGTGGATATGCGGTTATGCTTCCAAGAGAAGACCGTTACTTTATGACGAAACCAGAATTACTTAATAAAATCGTAGGTTTATTGGGTGGACGTGTTGCAGAAGAGATTGTCTTTGGTGAAGTAAGTACAGGTGCACATAACGATTTCCAACGTGCAACTGGAATCGCCCGCAAAATGGTAACTGAATATGGTATGAGTGATAAGCTAGGAGTTGGACAGTTCGGTCAACCTTCAGGCGGTCAGGTTTTCTTAGGACGTGACATCCATAACGAACAAAACTATTCAGATGCCATTGCCTTTGAAATTGACCTTGAAATTCAACGAATTCTTAAAGAATGTTATGAAAAGGCTACAACCATTCTTACTGAGAATCGAGATAAACTTGACCTGATTGCTAATACGCTTCTTGAAGTTGAAACCCTCAATGCAGAACAAATCGATTACTTGATTGAAAATGGCCGTATGCCAGAATCTGCTGCAGAGCTTGAAGGGTTTAAACCAGTGGATACAAAGAAAACAGATGACGTAAAAGTAACTATCAGCACGAAGAAGGATGAAGAACCACTTAGTCAGCCTTCCGAAACTGAGGATAAGTAGATTTTTCAAAAAGAGTGCTTCTAAAAAAGCACTCTTTTTTTTCACGATAAAAAGTAATTGTGATATGATGTTTGCAGTGTAACCATTGAAAAATCTTAAAAAGTAAGTGAGTGATTCTTTTGATTTTCGTATTTGACGTAGGGAATACAAATACTGTTTTAGGTGTATACAAAGGGGAAGAACTTAAGTACCACTGGCGTGTGGAAACGAATAGAAATCGAACAGAAGATGAATTTGGGATGATCATTAAATCCCTTTTTGACGCTTCAGGTCTTTCATTTTCGCAAATAGATGGAATTATTATTTCTTCAGTCGTGCCGCCAATTATGTTTGCTTTAGAAAGAATGTGCAGGAAATATTTTAATCTTACTCCGTTAGTTGTAGGACCAGGAATGAAAACAGGACTTAATATTAAATATGAAAACCCTAGAGAAGTCGGGGCTGACCGAATTGTTAACGCAGTTGCTGCGATTCACGAATATGGCAGTCCATTAATTATTGTTGATTTTGGTACTGCTACGACTTATTGCTACATCAATGAACAGCGTCAATATATGGGCGGGGCCATTGCGCCGGGGATTGGGATTTCAACAGAGGCATTGTATTCAAGGGCCTCAAAACTGCCTCGAATTGACATTGCACGTCCAGAGGGTGTAATAGGTAAAAATACAGTGGCTGCTATGCAGGCAGGAATTGTCTATGGTTATGTAGGTCAGGTAGAAGGTATCGTTAAAAGGATGATGGACCAAAGTGAACGAAAACCGACAGTCATAGCTACTGGAGGGTTATCTGCTTTGATTGCTCAAGAGTCTAAGACCATTGATATCGTTGATCCATTTTTAACTTTAAAAGGATTACAGCTTATCTATAAGAGAAACATGGATACTCTAAAGAATAGCAACTAGAAAGGAGATACATAATGACTGATTATTTAGTGAAAGCTTTGGCTCATGATGGTCAAATTAGGGCGTATGCTGTACGTACGACAGAAGTAGTGTCCGAAGCACAGCGTCGCCATCAAACATGGCGAACAGCCTCTGCAGCCCTAGGACGCTCCCTTACCGCGGGTGTAATGATGGGGGCAATGTTGAAGGGTGAAGATAAATTGACCATTAAAATTAATGGAGGGGGACCAATTGGCCTCATTTTAGTGGATAGTAATGCAAAAGGTGATGTCCGTGGCTATGTAACAAATCCCCAGGTTGACTTTGAAGCAAATGAGCACGGGAAATTAGATGTTCGCCGCGCGGTGGGCACTGATGGCACATTGTCTGTTGTTAAAGATACTGGACTCCGTGATTTCTTCTCAGGTCTGGTACCGATTGTCTCCGGAGAGTTAGGTGAAGACTTCACTTATTACTTTGCTACTTCGGAACAGGTGCCTTCCTCTGTTGGAGTAGGTGTATTGGTAAATCCGGATGATACCATTTTAGCAGCGGGCGGATTTATTTTTCAATTAATGCCTGGTGCAAAGGATGAAACGATTACAAAGGTTGAGGAGCGTTTAAAAACGATATCTCCCATTTCAACATTAGTAAGACAGGGGCTTACTCCTGAAGAAATTTTAGAGGAACTGTTTGGGAAAGAGCAGGTTAATGTTCTAGAAACAATGCCTGTTCAGTTTAAGTGTGTGTGTTCTAAAAATCGCTTTGCAGATGCAATTGTCGGTTTAGGACAAGGGGAAATTGAGGCGATGATTATTGAAGACGGACAAGCCGAGGCCCACTGCCATTTTTGTAATGAAAAATATCTTTTCACAAAAGAAGAATTAGAGGAATTAAAGAGTCAGGCAAAATAGTATTTTAGGGGGAGGAGTAGTTGAGGCGAAAGCAGCTATGGATCGTTATTGCAGCACTTATTTTTATTAACTGTCTAACTATTGCCTTTTTCCTTTCAAAAATGAATGAGGTAACTGGGAGTGGGTTTAATGAAGAAGTCGTTGCTACGGTGGGGAAAAGTAATATTTCAAGGCAAGAGTGGCTCAATGAATTAGAGTCGAGATATGGAAAAGATGTACTTAAAGATATGATTGATCAAAAAGTAATAAAAGAAATGGCAGCCAAATATAAAATAAAGGTATCAAATGAAGATGTAGAACGTGAATATAGAATCCTTCAAACTACATACAGCTCGCCAAGTGAGAATAAAAAGACGACTGAAAAGAAATGGAAGGAACATATCCGCAACAGTCTTCTTCAGGAAGAAATCCTAACTAGGGATGTAAAGGTTTCTGAAAAGGAAATGCAAGCTTATTATGAAGCAAATAAGGAGCTTTTTAATATTCCTGCTGCCTATCATTTATCACATATTATTGTCAAATCAAGTGAAGAGGCAGAAAAGGCAATGAAGGAATTGTCGCAAGGGTCGAGTTTCTCAGCACTTGCAATGGAACGATCGATTGAGGAGTTTTCTGCTAATGAAGGCGGGGATATTGGTTACTTGATGGAAGGAGAAGAACGGTATCCTTCTGAGTATTTACAAGCAGCAAAGAAATTAAAAGAAGGCACCTGGAGTGATCCTATCAAAGTAGAACTCGGGTTTGCAATTGTGAAACTTGAAGGGAAAATGAAGGGAGAAAAGTATTCGTTTAAGGATGTTAAACAACAAATACGCCGCGAAATTGCACTTGAACAAATGAAAACATCAGCTTCTACTACAACTTTTTGGGAAGAAGCGAAGGTAGACTGGTTTTATGGCAATAAAGACGCAAACTAAGAAAAGCACAGGAATATTTCTGTGTTTTTATTTTCAATTTAGAACATGAGAAATTGAAAAATTAGGAATTATTACTCAGCAAAATGGTTGACAAAACTAGGTGAAAACTGATAAATTCAATATAATACCAATAAAAATACTCGGAATAAAGGAAGAGGTGCTCTTATGGTACGTGTTGCAAATTCAGTTGCAGATTTAGTTGGTCAAACACCTATTGTGAAATTAAACAGATTAGTAGAAGAAAACAGTGCAGAGGTTTATTTAAAGCTTGAATATTTTAACCCAGGCAGTAGTGTAAAAGACCGTATTGCTTTAGCAATGATTGAAGCTGCGGAAGAAAAAGGTTTAATTAAGCCTGGTGTCGATACAATTATTGAACCTACTAGTGGAAATACTGGTATTGGACTAGCAATGATTGCTGCAGCTAAAGGTTACAAGGCTATTTTTGTTATGCCTGAAACAATGAGCTTAGAAAGAAGAAACTTGCTGCGTGCATACGGAGCTGAGTTAGTCCTAACTCCTGGACCTGAAGGAATGAAAGGCGCTATTGCAAAGGCTAACGCACTTGCAAGTGAAAATGGATACTTCGTTCCGCAACAATTCGAGAATGAAGCAAATCCTGAAGTTCACCGCAGAACAACTGGTAAGGAAATTGTAGAACAAATGGATCAAGTAGATGCTTTTATATCCGGTATCGGTACAGGCGGAACCATCACAGGTGCTGGTGGGGTTCTACGTGAAAAATTCCCAAATATAAAAATTTATGCAGTTGAACCGACTGATTCACCAGTATTATCAGGAGGTAAACCAGGACCACATAAGATTCAGGGTATTGGTGCAGGTTTTGTTCCAGCTGTCCTAGATACTAAAATCTATGATGAAGTTATTCAAGTTCCAGCTGAAGATGCTTTTGCTGCTTCTCGTCGTGCTGCAAAAGAAGAGGGAATCCTAGGCGGTATTTCTTCAGGTGCAGCCATTCATGCTGCATTAGAAGTTGCCAAGAAACTAGGAAAAGGTAAAAAGGTACTTGCGATTATTCCTGACAATGGTGAACGTTATCTAAGCACACCTCTTTACCAATATGAAGACTAATTAAAAACAAGGGGAGGTTATAGCGTGAGCTAAAGCCTCTTTTTTTTTTGCTTTAAAAAACAATTTTCTTGTATGATGTAAGAAGTAAATCTAAATGAGGTGGCTTTAAGGATGCAGACAGCAGGAATGAAATGTGGACCATATACATTAGACTTCGATAAAAAAACCATCATAATGGGGATATTAAATGCAACTCCTGATTCCTTCTCGGATGGCGGTAAATACAACAATCTAGAACAAGCCGTTGAGCGTGCCAAAGAAATGGTTGAAAATGGGGCGGATATTATTGATATTGGCGGTGAATCAACCCGTCCAGGTTATACTGTCATATCTGATGAGGAAGAAATTGAGCGTGTTGTCCCAGTCATTGAAGCCATATCTAAACAAGTGAGTGTTTCTATTTCTATTGATACGTATAAAGCCCAGGTTGCTCAAAAGGCGGTTGAGGCAGGCGCCCATATTATTAACGATATCTGGGGGGCGAAGGCAGATGAAAAAATGGCAGCTGTTGCTGCACAATACAATGTTCCAATTATTCTCATGCATAATCGTCATGATCGAAATTATTCCTATTTCATAAGGGACGTGTTAAATGATCTGTACGAAAGTATCAACATCGTAAAGCAAGCGGGTGTACGAGATGATCAGATTATATTAGACCCGGGAATTGGTTTTGCTAAAGACCTTAATGAGAACATTTTAATGATGCAGCACTTAGATACACTGAAGGCTCTCGGTTATCCCGTACTTTTAGGAACATCTAAAAAATCCATGATTGGACAAGCGCTAGATCTTCCGGTAAAAGAAAGAATGGAAGGGACTGGGGCAACGGTTTGCTATGGTATCCAAAAGGGATGTCAAATCATTCGTATCCATGATGTTAAGGAAATGAGCAGAATGGCAAAAATGATGGATATTCTAATGGGGAAGGGTGTCAATATTGGATAAGATATTTGTAAACCAAATGGAATTCTACGGATATCATGGTGTTTTTCCTGAGGAAACTAAGCTTGGACAGCGGTTTATCGTAGATTTAATGGTTCTTGTAGATTTAAAGCGTGCAGGAGAAACAGATGAACTAGTGTATTCAGTAAACTATGGTGAATTATTTCAGGTGTGTAAAGATATTGTTGAGGGGAAACCATATAAGCTTGTGGAAGCCATTGCTGAAAAAATTGCAGAAACCGTTTTGAAGCAATTTTCCCTTGTTTCTGAAGCAACTGTAAAAGTAATCAAACCAGATCCGCCAATCCCTGGTCATTATCGATCGGTTGCAGTAGAAATTACAAGGAGAAGATAAAAATGGGAAATAGAGCATTTATTTCACTTGGATCTAATATTGAAAACAGGTATGATTATTTATCGGAAGCTATCGAAAAGCTATCAAATCATTCAAGTATCCAATTGGTAAATAACTCCTCCGTTTATGAAACGGATCCTGTTGGATACGAGGATCAAGATTTGTTTTTAAATATGGTGATAGAGATTATGACATCATTCAGTGCTCATGAATTACTAGATTATTGTCTAAGAGTTGAATCAGATCTTGGGAGAAAAAGGGAAATTCATTGGGGTCCAAGAACAATTGACCTTGACATTCTCCTTTATAACCAAGAAAATATTGAAACAGAGAAACTTGTTATTCCGCATCCACGGATGCTAGAGCGGGAATTTGTCATGATTCCTTTGTCAGAGATAAGACCTGACCTAATAATTCCAAATATAGAAAGACCACTCACAACATGGATCAATGAATTACCTAACAAAGAAGGAGTCCGAGTATGGAAGCGGAAAAATGGGGAAGACGTATTCGAGCCTATCGGAAGCTAAAGGGTTACACGCAGGAGGGCTTTGCGAAGGAACTAGGTGTATCAGTATCAATTATTGGGGAGATTGAAAGAGGAAACCGTCTGGCTACAGGCGAGTTACTAAAGAAAATCGGTCAAACCTTAAATATCACGATTGAAGAATTATCACCAAATGAATAGATAGAAGGGGGGGGATTACAAGTAATGTTGAAAATCGGCAATATTGAAATGAAAAATCAAGTCGTTTTGGCACCAATGGCTGGTGTCTGTAATTATGCCTTCCGTCTAACGGTTAAAGAGTTCGGAGCTGGTTTAGTTTGTGCAGAAATGGTCAGTGATAAAGGAATCGTTTTAAAAAATCAAAAAACGATGAATATGCTTTACATTGACGAACGTGAAAAACCATTAAGTCTACAAATTTTTGGCGGTGAAAAGAAAACCCTTGTTGAAGCAGCACAATTTGTAGATAAAAATACGAATGCAGATATTATTGATATCAATATGGGATGTCCTGTTCCAAAAATCACAAAATGTGATGCGGGAGCGAAATGGCTATTAGATCCGAGTAAAATTTATGAAATGGTAGCAGCTGTTGTTGACGCTGTTGAAAAACCAGTTACGGTTAAAATGCGTATGGGCTGGGATGAAGACCATATTTTTGCAGTCAAGAATGCACAGGCTGTTGAAAGAGCAGGCGGGCAAGCTGTTGCGCTTCATGGTCGTACTCGCGTTCAGATGTATGAAGGAAAAGCGAACTGGGACATTATCAGAGAAGTAAAGCAGAACATTAATATTCCACTTATTGGGAATGGTGATGTCCAGACTCCACAGGATGCAAAAAGAATGCTGGATGAAACAGGTGTTGATGGTGTTATGATTGGCAGGGCAGCTCTTGGAAACCCATGGATGATTTACCGTACTGTTCAATACCTAGAAACAGGAAAACTGATGGATGAGCCATCTGTACGTGAAAAAATGGATGTATGTATTCTTCATCTTGATCGCTTAATTGCCCTTAAGAATGAAGATGTTGCTGTGCGTGAAATGCGTAAGCATGCTGCTTGGTATTTAAAAGGTGTTCGAGGAAATGCACTTGTAAGAAATGCAATCAATGAATGTAATACACGTGACCAATTAGTTGGATTATTAAATGGATTAGCAGCAGAGGTTGAGGAAAAAGAAAGCCAAGTTACTGTAGGCTAAATTTGACAATAATAAGCTCTTTTTCTATAATACTTTTGTTTGAATATAAAGCTGCCAGTGAAATACTGGCAGTTTTTATTATAATTAATCTTTTTTAATGTCTGAATTGTCAAGTTTGTGTAAAATAATAAAGTATGTAGAAAAAAGTGAATGTCGCAGGCATGAATCCGAGGTTTACATAAAAGATTGTAATTGGAGTTGATTTAGTATGAGTCAGGAAGAATTAAATGACCAAATGCAGGTCAGACGTGAAAAAATGAACGTCATGCGTGAAAAAGGACTCGACCCTTTTGGTAAACGCTTTGACCGTTCTCATAATATTAAGGAATTGGTAGAGCAATATGGAGAATTAGAAAAAGAAGACCTAGAATCTAAAAATATTTCTGTTACTCTTGCTGGTCGAATGATGACCAAACGTGGAAAGGGTAAAGCAGGATTTGCTAATATTCAAGACCTTACGGGACAAATTCAAGTTTACGTTAGAGTCGATGCTATTGGTGAAGAATCATATGAATTGTTTAACTCATCGGATTTAGGAGATATCATAGGGGTAAATGGAACTTTATTTAAAACGAAGGTTGGCGAATTATCAGTTAAGGTTCAAAACTATACGTTCTTAACAAAGGCACTTCGTCCGTTACCAGATAAATTTCACGGCCTAAAAGACGTGGAGCAGCGTTACCGTCAGCGATACTTAGATTTAATTGTCAGCCAGGATAGCAGAGAGACTTTTATTACACGTAGTAAAATCATTCAATCTATGCGCCGTTATCTTGATAACAATGGTTATTTAGAGGTTGAAACTCCGATGATGCACTCTATTGCCGGTGGTGCGTCAGCGCGTCCGTTTATTACTCACCACAATGCACTTGATATGGAACTATACATGCGGATTGCTATTGAACTCCACTTAAAGCGTCTGATTGTTGGTGGACTTGAAAAAGTTTATGAAATTGGCCGTGTATTTCGTAACGAAGGTGTTTCTACCCGCCACAATCCAGAGTTTACAATGATTGAGCTATACGAGGCTTATGCAGATTATCAGGACATTATGAGTCTAACTGAAAACCTAATTGCGCATATTGCGCAAGAAGTATTAGGAACCACTACTGTCCAATACGGAGAATATGAAGTCAACCTTAAGCCAGAATGGAAAAGGCTGCACATGGTTGATGCAATAAAAGAATATACAGGAGCAGACTTCTGGAAACAAATGAGTGTGGAAGAGGCACGCTCGATTGCGAAAGAACACGGAGTAGAAATCACTGAACATATGCTTTATGGTCACATCGTTAATGAATTCTTTGAGCAAAAGGTTGAAGAAAAGTTAATCCAGCCTACTTTTGTTTATGGTCATCCTGTTGAGATCTCCCCACTTGCTAAGAAAAACGAAGATGATTCAAGATTTACAGATCGGTTTGAGTTATTTATTGTTGCACGTGAACACGCGAATGCATTTACAGAGTTAAATGATCCAATTGACCAAAGAGAGCGTTTTGAGGCGCAATTAAAAGAGCGTGAGCAGGGTAATGACGAAGCTCATGAAATGGATGAAGATTTTGTAGAAGCGTTGGAATATGGAATGCCTCCTACAGGTGGATTAGGAATTGGAATCGATCGTATAGTTATGCTATTAACAAACTCGCCATCGATTCGTGACGTATTATTATTCCCATTAATGCGCCATCGTTAATAACTATTTTAGAAAAGCACTGGGCAACTAGTGCTTTTTGTTTTGTTGATAAAGATAATTGAAAATTATTATTTTAATATATCGGATAAATATGTTTAAAAAAGTATTGCACTAGGGAATCAATGGTGGTATATTAATATCTGTTGTTAACGAAACAAACAACCTTCTACAAAAAAAGAAGTTAAAAAGTTGTTGACATTAAGTTAATAACTTGGTAAGATAATAAAGTCGCTTTTGAGCGATATAAATTAATTGTTCTTTGAAAACTAAACAAACAAGAACGTCAACAAACAATTTTTTAGCTTTTTTTAAAAAGCTAAGCCAACGTAACTTTTATGAGCTATATCAACTTTCTTGGAGAGTTTGATCCTGGCTCAGGACGAACGCTGGCGGCGTGCCTAATACATGCAAGTCGAGCGAATCTTGAGGT
>NZ_JAVDVZ010000019.1:0-76654 GCF_031457145.1 Neobacillus niacini | reverse complement strand
AAGTTGATATAGCTCAATTTGTTACGTTGGCTTAGCTTTTTAAAAAAAGCTAAAAAATTGTTTGTTGACGTTCTTGTTTGTTTAGTTTTCAAAGAACAATTTTAATTTCTATCGCTTCGTGAATCACTTATCTCAGAAGCAACTCTACTAATATATCATTTCGTCATTTAAGAGTCAACATTTTTTTAAAACTTTTTTTAATATCATTGTGTTGTTAACTCGTCGGTAACGACTGCTTTAATATAGTAACACTGTTCAACGAGTGCGTCAACAAAACATTATAATTTATTTATAGATAGATAAAACAGGGAATTAAAGAATCCTTTTTAATGCAAAACAAGCCTTGGTGGCATAAGATAAAACAGTTTAAATAGTAAAGAAGGGAATAATATGTGTCCTTTAATTGATAGTAACGAAAATAATAACAACAATAATAACAGCAATACTAACAACAATAATAACAGCACTACTAACAACTTCGCTGATATTATACAATTCGTTGGACAGTGGTTTACTACTACTGGAGATTTAATTAGTTTAATAGGGCAAGCTATTGCACTCGAACAAGATAGACAAGATAAAGCACAAGCTCAAAAAGAACAACAGCAGCAGACACTTCAACAACAACAAACGCAAAAACAATTGGAGCAAATGCAGCAGCAAATTGATTTTTTAACACAACAAATGAAAAAGAAGGTTTAATTTGATGTAGCTCTTCTCTAGTAAATATGTGTCCTTTAGTAATTGCCTTTTAAATTGAAATTTCATAGTTGATTGTCTTAAAGCGTAATACTATCAAATAAAAAGAAGCACTGCTTTTCATATGAGAAAGGCAGTGCTTCTTTTTATTTTGTTATTTTAATCCCTACTTATATGTAATTCCTCTAATGGCAATTAAAAAGAACCCCGCCGTAAATCCGAGCAATACTAGCGTATCCTTGAGAAGTGTATCGAAATGGAGGCTGCCACTGATAATTTCTTTAAACCCTGACATCGCCCAGCTTTGGGGAACCGCTAAAGATATTTTTTGCATAAACTCCGGAACAAGGTCAATCGACCAATAAACACCTCCGAGCATACATGTGCTTACGATTAACACTGCTCCAATTGCCCCAGCTTGTTGTTTTGTTTTTACAATACCAGCAATCATAAGGCCAAACCCAACTACACATAGGATCACCAATGAAGCAAAAGGAATCATATAGGCTAAGTTCCCCCAATGGGTATCAAACAAGATATTCATAGCTGCCATTAATACTGCGAACTGAATCCAGCCCATCAAGAAATAAGCAATCAGATACCCTAAACTGATTTGCAGCTTATTGGCTGGAGTAACCATCAATCTCCCCCAAGTACCACCAATCCGTTCATCTAATATGGTTGAAGCTGCTCCAGAGAGACCGAACATCATAAACATGATAGCAAAACCAACAAACATTAAATTTATATCAACCAAATTATTTTCGTCCTTTTGAATCGTTTGTTTTTCTATATTAACCCCTTTACTCATTGCTACTGCTTCCAAGATATCTGAAAAGGCTGCAGAATCTGCCTCTTCAACCTTCTGATAAGAACGAACAATCATATTTGCTGTCCCTTGTAAATGTGGTTCTAAAGCAAGATAATCCTCTGTTTTACTGCGAAGAAAAACGTTAAACAATGGTTGTTTTTCTATTATTCTTTGTTGAATGTCAGCTGGAATGACAACTGCGGCTACAGTATCCTGATCTTCTACATTTGCTTTTGCTTGTTTTAATGTTACTTTGTTCCATTGATAATGTTCATTCTTCTTCAAAAGGTTAAAAATTTCTTCGCTTTGTCCTTCTTCATTTATTACAACATCGACTATAGGTTTATTTTGTTCCGATTCAATCGCAATACCGCCAAAAATCCAGCTAAACAGCCCTGGCAGAATAAACATCATGACCAAGGCTCCAGGTGATTTAAAAAGTTCTTTTAAATGAAGCCATGCAACAGTCCAGATTTTACGCATACTTCCCCCTCCTTTCAGTTGAAAGGCGAACTAATCCAATTGCAAAAAAGAATATCCCTAATGCAACCGAGCCAAGTACAGCTGGGATAATCTCCGAAAGCGTTGCCCCAGACATAAGATCTAAATAGGTTTGAAGCGCAAGTCCATTCGGTAATATTTTCGCAGCCGATACAAACCAATCTGGGAAAATATACAATGGTGCCATGCTTCCACCTAAGGCAGCGAAGATTTGGGTTCCCAACATTCCAGCTGCATTAAAGGCTTTTTCCGTCTTAATAAAGGATCCGGCTAATACACCTAACCCACATGCACTAATGACAAATGCAAATGTCATAACCACAATGCCTGAAATCGAATTCCCCCATTCAACACCAAAAAGAACCTTTGTCCCGATGATAATCACAAAAGCCTGTGTTAAAGAAATAACAATTAAGCCAATCATTTTCCCAGTTAGATAATTTAGGTAGGTTAAATTTGATACTAGCAATCGTTTAAAGACCTCGTGTTCCTTCTCGAGTATCATCGTAGACACACCCTGAACGACGGTCATTAATAAGAACATGACTCCCATTGCAGCTGCATAATACTGAAAAGAACTTACTGGCTTTGTAGTGGAATCAATGGCTGTTTCGTGGAGGAGTTCCTGGCTGGATTCATCTGAGGAGGGACTAGCTTGAACAGGCTGTGCCAAATTTTCAGACATCGCTTTAATGGGTATTGTTTGTGCAAATTGTTCAATGACAGTTGTAACAATGGTCGCCTTTATACCCGAGTCGGGCACAGTAATAAGCTTGGCCTGTGCTTGTTCTCCTGTCATTAACGAAGCCGTAAAATCTTCGTCAATAACAATTCCAACCTCTAATTTATGATCTTTGATTTTTTTATACAGCTCTTCTTCCTGATAGTATTTAACCTGAATTTGGTCTGATAACTCATTCATAAATACCTCTTCTGATAAAACTTTACCTAATTGACCTTTATCTAAATTCACCACGCCCAAAGTGAATTTCTTGATTGTAACATCTTCATCTCCATCCATCATATCGCCAAAAGCAGCACCTAAAATGGCAATTAACAACAGAGGCATTGCTATTAAGGTTAAAAATGCATGTTTGTCACGAATGACAATCAGTAAATCTTTCCAAGCCACCCATATTGAAGCCATCATCATCACCCCCTAATCCCTTAAGCTTCTTCCAGTTAGATGCAAAAAGACACTTTCTAAGTTAGGCTCGATAATTTCTACGGAAGTAATCCTTTTCCCATTACTTGTCACCAACTGAATAATATCACTTAAAATTAATTGTGGTTCCTTATGAAATACTGTTAGCTGATGGTCCTTTATCAAAATGTCTTTTTCCGTTACTACACTTTCCAATAAATTCTTCATCTCTACTTGATTAGAATAGCCCTTATCCATTGTCACGATCACTCTCGACCGGTCACCAATCATTTCTCTCAATTCCCGCAGTGTCCCTAAAGCAATTAATTCCCCGTGGTCAATAATGCCAATCCGCTCACAAAGATATTCTACTTCCTCCATATAATGGCTGGTATATATAATCGTCATCCCTTCATCGTTTAACCTTTTTACCGTATCTAAGATATGATTTCGAGATTGAGGGTCAATTCCGACTGTCGGCTCATCCATGATTAACATCTCCGGCTGATGCAATATCGCTGCTCCTATATTCACCCTCCGTTTCATTCCACCCGAAAAGGTTTTAATTTTATCTTTTGCCCGTTCCGTCAAACCGATGATTTCAAGAACTTCATCGACACTTTTCTCTAGTTCTTTTCCGGATAGATTGTACATCCTACCCCAAAACTTTAAGTTTTCTTTTGCCGACAATGCTTCATAAAGGGCAATTTCTTGAGGAACTACTCCAATCATTTTCTGTGCCTGCTTTGGATTCTTAATAACATTGATACCATTAATTTCGATAGAACCTAAAGTCGGAGGATATAAACCACTCATCATATTAATGATTGTGGATTTCCCCGCACCATTAGGTCCTAATAAACTAAAAGACTCGCCCTTTTCAACCGAAAATGACACCCCCTTTACGGCTTCAAAGTTCCCAAAGCTTTTTCGCAGCTCCCGAATGCTTAGTATCTTCACCCTTCAACACTCCTTTCCATTCAACTTTAATCATACAGATTTAAAATGGAAATTTTTATCTTTTATTATGAAAAAAAAGAATATTTCGCGAAGTAGTTCACAGCATAAAAAAGAGCCTGCGAATTTCACAGACTCTTTCAACTCCATTATAAAAATAAGAAATATAGAATGAAAATAACAAAGAAGAAGTACATGATTGGATGAATTTCCTTCATCCGCCCTTTAACAATCATTGTAATTGGGTAAAAGATAAATCCAATTGCAATACCTGTAGCAATGCTATATGTCAAAGGCATGGCAATCATAGTAAGGAAGGCTGGGACAGCCACTTCAAATTTTGTCCATTCAATTTTCCCTAACGAAGAAACCATCAACGCCCCAACAATGATTAGTGCTGGCGCGGTAACTGCAGCAGTTACAACTGATAATAATGGGAAGAAGAACAATGATAGAATAAACAATGCTGCTGTAACCAGTGAAGCAAAACCTGTTCTTGCACCTGCCGCTACCCCAGCAGATGATTCAATATAAGATGTAGTCGTTGAAGTACCAAGTACCGCACCGACAGTTGTTGCTACCGAGTCAGCAATTAATGCTCTGCCTGCACGAGGTAATTTATTGTCTTTGATCATTCCTGCCTGATTCGCCACTGCAACAAGTGTCCCAGCATTATCAAAGAAATCGACAAACAAAAGAGTCAAGATAATTCCGAGCATAGTCATTGTGTAAAACGAACTTTCCGTTAAAGAAGAAAACGCAGCTCCAAATGTAGGTGCTATACTTGGAACGGTATCGACGATTTTCTCCGGTGTGTCAATTAAGTTAAAAATCATTCCTACGATAACAGTAATAATCATTCCGAAAAATACTGCTCCATTAATTCCTCTAGTCATCAGAATAACCGTCACAACAATCCCGAAAATAGCTAGTAATGTTGGTCCAGCTGTCAAATCACCTAATCCAACTAGTGTCGCGTCATTATTTACTACAATACCAGCACTCTGTAATCCAATAAAAGTAATGTATAAACCAATACCGGCTCCGACCGCATGCTTTAACTCTATTGGAATCGCATTGATTAATTTCTCACGTAAACCTGTTAGTGTCAGCAAAAAGAAAAATACACCGGAAATGAATACTGCTCCTAGAGCATGCTGCCATGGAACGCCGCTTCCTAACACAACGGAATAAGCAAAGAATGCATTCAATCCCATACCAGGTGCTAATGCTAGTGGATACTTTCCGAGTAATCCCATCACAATGGATCCAATTGCTGCAGCTAATGCTGTTGCTACAAAGACTGCTCCATAATCCATCCGCAGTGCGTCTGGTAAATCCGGTATACTTGATAGAGTCAATGTTAGTGGGTTAACCACTAATATATAGGCCATAGCCAAGAATGTTGTTATCCCGCCAATAATCTCACGGCGATAATTCGTCCCTAATTCCTTAAACATAAAATACTTCTGCATCTGTTTGTTCCCCCTAAAATCTTTCTTTTTATAAAACAAAAAACGTTCCGAAAAATCTACCGGAACGCTTGACTTTGGGCATGTGTAATAAAGATAAACACTGCCTCGTAGTCAAGCCATTTACGGTGGCTCGGTAGAAACTTTTGGGCCATATCCCCAATATTATACGAGTTAAATCGACAAATTATTTACTTCTCCTTCATCTTATCAGGGATTACCGGACTTGTAAACACAAAAAGCGAACGTTTTTTAAATTATATTTAAAAACGTTCGCTTTTAGAACCATTATATAAAATTTATTCCCATTCAATCGTTGCAGGCGGCTTACTCGTAATGTCATAGACCACTCGGTTAACGTGTTGGACTTCATTTACAATTCGAGTAGAGATAACTTCAAGTACATCCCACGGGATTCGTGCCCAATCAGATGTCATTCCATCGATGGAGGTTACTGCACGAATGCCAATTGTATAATCATATGTGCGGGCATCGCCCATTACTCCAACACTGCGAATATCCGGAAGTACGGTAAAGTATTGCCAAATATCACGATCTAGACCAGCCTTTTTAATTTCTTCACGAAGGATCCAGTCAGAATCACGGACTATTTCAAGTTTATCTTCAGAAATTGCCCCTAAGACACGAATGCCTAGTCCAGGTCCTGGGAATGGCTGTCTCCAGACAATGTCATCTGGAATTCCAAGCTCTGTTCCTAAAGCACGGACTTCATCTTTAAATAAGGTATTCAATGGCTCAATCAAAGTAAATTGCATGTCTTCAGGTAACCCGCCGACATTATGATGTGATTTAATCGTTTGTGCCGTAGCTGTACCACTTTCAATAATATCCGTATACAGCGTTCCTTGTGCTAAAAATTCAATTCCTTCAAGCTTAGTTGCTTCATCATCAAATACATAAATGAACTCATTGCCAATGATTTTGCGTTTTTTCTCTGGATCAGAGACGCCCTCTAATTTTGACATGAAACGTTCTTTTGCATCGACTTTAATCACATTCATATGGAAGCCATCAGCAAAGGTCTTCATCACACTTTCTGCTTCATTCTTGCGAAGTAAACCATGATCAACAAAAATACACGTTAGTTGATCTCCTATCGCTTTGTGAATAAGCACAGCCACAACAGACGAGTCTACACCGCCACTAAGGGCACAAAGTACTTTCTTATCGCCAACTAGCTCTCGAATTTTGGCCATTTCAACTTCAATAAAGTTCCCCATTGACCAGTCGCCTTTACAGTCGCAGACATTAAAGACAAAATTCTTAAGCAGCTCGTTTCCGTATACGGAATGACGAACCTCTGGGTGAAATTGTACTGCATAAAGCTGTCTGTCCTCATTGCTCATTGCAGAAATCGGACATGAAGGGTTTGTTCCATCAACTGTAAAACCAGCTGGCGCTTCCACTACTAAATCTCCATGACTCATCCACACGACTTGCTTTTCAGGCATATCTTGGAATAATTTCGTTTGATTTTCAATCGTCATTTCAGCTTTACCGTACTCACGGTTTTTCGCTTTTTCAACCTTACCGTTAAAATGAACAGTCATTAATTGCATTCCATAGCAGATACCTAGGATTGGGAGACCCATTTCAAAGATTTCTTCATCACATCGGAATGAATTTTCATCATATACGCTATTAGGTCCACCAGAAAAAATAATCCCCTTTGGATTCATTTTTCTTATTTCATCTGCAGTTATCGTATGCGGGTGTAATTCACTATATACACCAAACTCACGGATCCTACGTGTAATCAACTGGTTATACTGGCTTCCAAAGTCTAAAACTACAATCATATCCTGCGTACCTGTCAATATGGCCACCTCTTCCAAAATATTACGTATAGTATTTGCTCTAATAACAAAAAAAAACTAGAATTCTCCTCCCAAAATAAAAAAAAGGAAGGCAGAATTCTAGCATTCTTATAATAGCTATGACAGAAATTTCTGCCTTCATAGTCAGGTCATTTATGGTGACCCGGTAGAGACTCTCGAACCCTATTTTCGAGGATATATGAAGGAAAAGACATTAAATTCACAGCTTATTGTAACAATAGGTTGTTTTACTGGTCAAGCAATAGTCTTTTTAATTAAATTTTCCCATAATTCTCGTGAATCCTTCCAGCTTCCTTCAGGGAGCTGCTGATGGTATAAGTATTGCTCATATCTGTCCGTAAGCCTCGACATCTCTCTCGTTTCAAAGAAAGTATCAATGTACCTAGCATAATTTCTCAAAGTTTGGTCCTCGTTACGCGCTAAGCCGTACCGGTCCAATTGGTCTAAAAGAACGAGGTAGGCCTTACCAATATTTTCATCCCTTTTTCTTAATCGGAACTGCAGTAAATACAAATACGGTATCCATTTTCCTCGTAACCGATATATCAGTCCTGCTACACTCATGACGAAAACAAAGGTTAACAGAATCAACTTCCAATTATTATTTAAGAACGTTTTAACGCTTAGCCAAACACCACTCAATGTGAAAGACTGATTCGTTTCCTTCGAATTATCTCCATCTTCCTCCAAATCCTTCTGAGGTGCTGGTGTTACTGGAGCAGTGGTTTCCGCAGCTGGTTGTGTTCCATCTTCACTTGTAAAATCAATGGATACATTGTTCGTGAAACCCTTTGTTGGCTCAAACGGTACCCATCCTTGGTTAGGAAAATAAACTTCAACCCAGGAATGGGTATTATTATTCGTGACTTCATAGATTTGCTTCGAAGAATCATTCTCACTGTTTTTTATAAAATCCCCACCCGTATACCCTTTTACCCAACGTGTAGGAATTCCTAATGATCGAAGCATAACCGCCATTGAGGTGGAAAAATTATCACAATACCCTATTTTTGTTTCAAATAGAAATTGATCTACGTAATCATCATTTTCACCCGGGATGGCCACATCTGTCTGACTATAGGTGAACCCAGAGCTGCTAAAATGGCGTTCCACAGCTTTTGCTTTATCAAACCAGTTCGTTTCTTCTACCGTAATACTCTCAGCTATTTCCTTAATTCTATCAGGAAGGTTTTCGGGCAATTGTGTATATTTTTCAAGAAAATCCTGATTAATTTGGCCAGGATCTGCAACACTTGTCTGCCTTAAATCACTTGCTTTATATTTCGGAACCTTATAGTTAATTACATAGTCATCTGGTGCGACTGGATCAGAGTTAATGTCTAAAATTGAAATCTTTTCCTTTGTTGAATCGATTTCCAACTTATAATTGCGTTCAAATTGAACTCTTTGAATACCAGCCGGATAAATGAGATGACTATAATCCATAAATAAAAATAAGGAAGCCGTTTCATCCCGTGTTTCCACTCTAGATGGTATAGAAAAGACAGGTATTAAATCATCTCCACCTACTTGGAAGGGTGATGAACCGGATGGAATCCAACCTTTCCCCGTATAATGGTCCTTTGTTTCTACCTTCCAATAATTCTTTTCAACTGCTTCACTATGGAAGACGATACTGTCGTCCCCGATAAAAGGGCCTCCTAATTGGGAATCATCTTCGCCATACCCGACTTTAGAAACACCTTTGCCAGTTCCTTCATCTCCTCCTTTATCCGCAGCAGCCTTGAGAAATGGAACAGGATCCGGCCATATTGGTCCATATTTAGGGGAGATGATCCCAACAATAACACTAAGAGCAATCATTAACACTAAAGGCCTCATCCATTTTCGAGTAATGAAAGAATCACTATTTACATTTTCTTTAGCCAAGATTCGGTAATAGGTTAACATCCCCATGACAGCAAATCCCACGATAACGGTTCGGACGATTGCTGTTTTCGCACTATAAAGTGTAAAGGTATCTAAAACGGTTATATAAATAAGTGTCATAAAGAAGAAAATAAATATCCTCTTTCGATTCAACAGCCAATAGTGGACCAAGTAAACCATAAGCCAAAGAAGAATGAAAAACAAAAATGTTCGGAATTCATCTGTCAGGCCTGCCCAATCACGAGAGATAATAGTGCTAAAATTAGTGATAACATCACGAAAAAATAAAGACAGCCAGCTAAATTGGAAGAAACCGTCTTGATAATGAAACTGATTCAGTGAAAAGAGGATGAACCATATTTTTATTATTGTTTGCCAAATCCACCTTACTTTTAAAAATGATACTGCAGAAGATAGCAGAATAAAAATAATGAACATTCCAATGTGGTCCGTGGCAGTTAATTGCTCCACCGGACGTAACCATTCCCATAAAAGCAAAAAACCGAATAAGTATAATAGAAAAGATTGAACATCCCTTTTCATCTCAACTTCACCTCCGAAAAGGCCGACGCAAATTCCCCTTCATGAACCATCAACACACGTATATTTCGTGCATTTGCCAGTGCGATCAGTGACCTTTCATTTTCCGAAGGAGCTTCTTGTTGTCCTTTTATTAGAAAAAGAGTAATCTTTCCTTTTCTTTGCCCAAGAAAACCTGCTTTTTCTATTAAAGGCTTTGTTAGTTGAGCGGTAACTAGCAGGAAGGAAACGGTTTGCTGAACAAACATCCCCTCGGTCTCTAACACCTTGTCGAACGAAGAAGGACTCTTTGCTTCTATTCTAGCAAGATGGTAAAAGAGCTGTTGCAGCTGATTTTCCCCACCCTTTATCGGAAATGAAGCTCTCTCTCGACTGATGGTTAAGAGTCCGGTTTGTGCTCCTTTTTTCAGTACTGCTCGTAATAAAGAGGCGGTGAAGGAAACGATTCCCTCAAAATGCATATCAGGAGCACAATCCATCACAATAAAAACATCATGGGATTGACGCTGCTCAAATTCTTTTGTCATGATTTCATTTCGCTTTGCGGTGGCTTTCCAATTAATCCATGAAAAACGGTCCCCGGGCTGGTAATCTCTAATCCCAATTGCCAATGTAGTATCCCGCTGAACCCGTTCTCTTGAGGCGGTCATCCCTTGATCGAAATGGGTTTCAAATGGGCGGTAAAGCAACTCTGTATATGCTGGATAGACGATGATCTTACTTTCACTTTCATGAGGTTTTTCTTTTTCAACTAAGCCAAGAATGTCCCCGGTTCGCACGAGAAAGCTGTGGAATTTATGCTCCCCGCGTGGCAGCTCGTCAATGATATATTCATAGGAAAATTCCTTTTTAAAACCAGGCAATACTAATGCCTTTGAATTCTTTTTCTGCTGAGAATACATTAGGGTTTCATCCATTTGATCTTCAATGAGGAAATAAAAAATGGGGAACCTTGAGTTTCTCTTCACATTTACCATTACCTTCAGTGGTTCACCTGCGTTGTAATCTGTTTTAGGTATTTGACGAGTAATTTCCAACTCTTTTAATGAATAAAACGATAAACATATACAATAAAGAGCAAAAGGTAAAAAGCTATAAAATAAGAACCAGCTTACAAATCCACCTTGAAACATCGCATACGAAAAGGTAAGCAGAATCAAAAAGAGTAAGATAACAAACTTCCATACTTTTTTGAATGGAATCCATAATTTCTTCATGTTACTTCACTAGCCTTTGTACTGGAACCGGAACGCGCGCAACAACTCGATTAACGATTTCTTCTGCAGAAAGACCCTCAAACTTTGCTTCAGATTTCATAATAATCCTGTGTGATAATACAAATGGAGCTAAATATTGAATATCATCAGGAAGGACGTAATCACGACCGTACATGTAAGCATATGCTTGCGCAGCTTTCATCAAAGCGATTGATCCCCGTGGACTAGCTCCAAGGTAGACTCCTCTAAAACTTCTGGTCAGGCTAACGATATCAACTATATATTGTTTAATTGTTTGGTCGACATATACTTCTTTAATTTCTTGCTGCAGGGCTCTTAATCCTTCGAGGTCAATGACTGGATAGAGGTCTTCAATAGGCGGAACTTTTTGTGCCCTATTTAGCACTTCTATCTCTTCATCATTTTCTGGATAGCCCATCTTCATTTTTAATAAAAAGCGATCCAGCTGCGCTTCTGGCAGTGGATATGTACCTTCATATTCAATTGGATTCTGTGTGGCCATGACAAAGAATGGCTTTTGCAGTCGATGTGTGACGCCATCAATGGTGACACTTGCCTCCTCCATCCCCTCAAGGAGAGCAGACTGGGTCTTTGGCGAGGTCCGGTTAATTTCATCGGCAAGGATAATGTTCCCCATCAACGGTCCTGGACGAAATTGAAATTCCATCTCCTTCGGATTATATATGGATATACCAGTCACATCTGATGGCAATAGGTCAGGGGTAAACTGAATTCTCCGGAAGTTAGCATTAACCGACTTTGCAAGTGCACGGACCATCATCGTCTTCCCAACACCTGGTACATCTTCTAAGAGTACATGACCTTCTGCTAATAAGGCAATAAGACTAAGCTCTGCTACATTTCTTTTTCCAATCATAACCTTTTCAATGTTTAAAAGAATTTTCTCTATCGTTTGGTTCATTTGTTCACGGGCCACGTAACATCCTCCTCATGGGACTTACTTATTTAAGACATTATATCTTTATATTCTATTTTTTTCTGTAAAATTCCTTTTAAGAGGTCACACAATATTCAAAAATACCAATAATTAGTAGACGGATGAGTAGGTTAAATGTTTCAAAACGTAACTATCATTGTAGATTGCTAATCCATTAAAATAAAATAGGAACCGGATTTTATCCCGATTCCTATCCATTACAACTAACATATATCTGTTAAAACAGTTTTCTCTAAACGTTAACCTTAGCTTTCGATTTGTTTATCTGTTCTTGCAAATGCTCGTAGTACAAATCCTCGTCTATCGGAAGATTCACCCAATTATCAGTCCAGGTTGATAACTGCATAGCATTGGATAGCGTAAGACTTTTGATTCCTTCTTCTCCCGGGGCAATGAGCTCGGTGCCTTTCGCAATGGCCTCAACCCAATTCTGAATGATGCCACTCCAATTATATTCGTTGATTTCGCCTTCAATTGGTACATCTATTTTCTCGCACTCCGGCTGTTGAAAGCCCTTGCCCTTGAAGGATAGACTAAATTCAGAAGTTGGCACACTCAAACGCCAAAACGTTATTTTCTCATCCTCCACGACGATTTTTCCGAGATCTCCGTTGATTTCCAAACGGTTCGTTCCTGGGGCTTCTCCTGTTGACGTCACAAAAGTCCCCGTCGCACCATTTTCATATTCCACATAGGCCGTTACGTCATCTTCCACTTCAATATTGTGGTGTTTGCCGAAATGGCAAAACGCACGCACTCGCTTCGGCATCATACCGATCACCCATTGCCAAAGGTCGAGCTGGTGGGGATCCTGATTAATGAGTACCCCTCCGCCTTCGCCAGCCCATGTCGCGCGCCAGCCTGCTTGATCATAGTAGCTTTGGGCCCGAAACCAATTGGTGATGATCCAAGTGGTTCTTTTTATCTCACCCAGCTCGCCAGAGGCAATGATATCCCGCAGTTTCATGTACAAAGGATTTAAACGTTGATTGAACATCATACTGAACACTTTTCCCGCTGCTGCAGCCGCTTCGTTCATGAGGCGTACTTCCTTTGTATGAACCCCTGCTGGCTTCTCAACTAATACATTTAATCCATGCTTAAATGCTTTGATGGCGAGCTCGGTATGAAAAGGATGTGGAGTCGCAATCATAACCCCGTCAATGATATTTGAAGTCAAAAATTCATCTACATCTGTAAACAAAGTGACATTCTCACCCAGATTCTCTTTCACCCACTGAGCTTTATCCGGATTGCTATCGCATACTGCCGTCAGAACCGCCCCTGGCACATCACCTTTTGCTAAACTAGCCGCATGCATGCAGCCAATAAATCCGAGTCCTATAATTCCAATACGTACTTCATTCATCATGTTGTCCTCCTTTTAATTAAACTTCCTGTAATGTCTTTCGGTCTACCAATTCGATTTTCTCGCCGTCCGGACCGCTAAATTTCGCAGTTAGTCCGCCTCCAAAAGCTGCTGCTTTCGGATATCCAGGATCTAATTCAACTCCATTGCTTTTAAGCTTCTCTGCCATGGCATTCACGTCATCGACACGAAGAGCAATATGCAAGATGCGGTCTCCTTCATTCTCTGGATTACCAGGATGCATCAATTCTAGATTCTCTAATCCCTTATGAAGATGCGAAAAAGTTACATTATAGGCTTCCACATACTTACGGCTTAAAGGATCCATAGAAATATCCTGGGTATAAAATTGTTCAGACACTTCCAGGTCATCTACCGCAAGGCAAATATGGTCGAATTCCCGAATATCCCCTTGTTCTATAGTAGGAATACGGAATGTGCTTTCGCGTTCGATTAACTCTACCTTCACGCCATTAGGGTCTGCAACGAAAGCAATTTTCCCATAGCCTGTCATAGCTTTTTTAGGCTCCTGTATAGAAGCGTAACCTGCTCCAATAAGTCTTTGGTAATCATCGTCAATGCTGTCTGACATAAATGAAACATGTTCATAGCCGTATTTTGGTGCTTGATCGCCTATGCCGACAAGTTCCAGCATTCCGTGGGCTATTTGAATATACGTAATATGAAACGGTGTCCCTTCAACGATATAATCAAATACAACCTCAGCTCCAAAATTTTCTTTATAAAATTTAACCGACTTTTCAAGATCCTGACACATTACTCCTATATGATTAAGTTCATAAATCATACTCTTTTCCACTCCTATTTAATGAATTTAGAAAGTCCTTTAAGGGACCTATTTTTTTAATTAGGTGTAACTACTTATATGACTTCAACTTTAGCTGAAGAATGATTCGCAGCAGAAGCCCTTCTAACCTCAAGCGTTTTATACATTTCTGCTGTCTTCTTATTATTTAAGTTATAAATCAATCCAACTCCAACAAGCATAAATACAAAGGCAACAACTGGTACTAACACATATAATTTTGTGACATTTGCCGCTACTTCTGCAGATTGTGATGATGCTCCTGAAACAAATCCTGCCCATCCAAGTGCAAAGCTACCTACAGCAGCACCAAACCCCATTCCTATTTTTCTCGAAAAAGCATAAATGGCATATAGCGTACCATCATAACGTTTGCCAGTTTGAAGTTCTGTATAATCCAAACAATCCGTTATGAGTGCCCAAACTGTCATGTTGAAGAAGAGTGCACCAACTGTCGCGATATTGTAAACGGCCATGAAGGCGTATACATTGGCAATATCAAATAATAAAAGTGAACTTGTAGCTACTAAACTAAATGTAGCAGTAGTAAGAATTAAATTCCTTTTTCCAAACCTTCCAACAAGTTTTGGTAAAGAAACAAATAAGATGAGTGTAAGGACGATCATGATAGCTGAGTTAATGGCAAATGCACTGGGCATTTTATAATGTTCTGCAAAAACAATTGCGGCAAATTGGCCTGCACCATTAAGGATCGTTAGTGATCCAATCGAACCCAGCATCATCCCCAGTAAAGGTCTATTTTTCAAAGCTGCTACTAATGCATCCTTGAATTTATAATCAGATCTTACACCAGCAGGCCTATCATCACGAATACGTTCGATTGTTAACTTTTGCAGTCCTGTATAAGCTAAAAGAGAACAAACAGCAAATACAATTGCTAAGATAAGGAAAGCATTCGGTATTACTTCTCCTTCCTTGTTGTAAATAAACATCGGGACAAAGGACATCGCTCCATATGCAACAATCATGCCGCCGAGGGCACGAGAACGCGATAGCTTTGTACGTTCAACCGGCTTATCTGTAATAACCGCTGCAAGTGATCCATAAGGTATGGAGTCAGCAGTGTAAGCAATTCCAAAAAGGTTATAAACAACAACAACCCAGATATGAATTAAAGTTGAATTCCAGTTAGATACATCAACAAAACACAAGATTAAAGAAGCAGCCAGTAGCCATTTTGAAATACTGATATACGGAAGAAATTTATCCCCGCTTTTACCAAGTTTCCAACGGTCTGGAATCGTTCCCATAAATACATCGAGAAAAGCATCTAAAATGCGAGCGAATAAAAATAAGCTGCCCATAAAATAAGGACTGACATCTAATACATAGGTACAAAAAATTAGGAAAAATGAGCCAATAAATATGTTAACAAAACCGCCACCGATATCCCCTAACATATAACCAAATTGATCTCTTACACCAAATTTCCTCAAGAGTAACCCTCCAATTTAAAATAAGTTCATCAACTTCCTCCATGCACTTAAAATCTAAGGTGAATTTCTTTTCTTCCTTTTTGAAATCGTTTTCATTCTACTGATAAAATCTCTCTACTACATAAAGTGAATTGTTAAGATAATTACGTAAGCGCTTCATCTATTATCTAAAATAAGTATACAATTTTAAGCAAAATGAAATTTCTAGTAAAATCGCATTCTTTTTATAAAATAATTGCACATTTTTTTCTTCTCCAAATATCAAAAAACGCATAAATGATTTATGCGCTTGATACTTTTCCTTATGAATAAACCCATTAATTCTTTTTCAACTTTTTAAACTCTACTGGAGTTATGCCTTCTACCTCTTTAAAAAGAGTAGAAAAATATTGAGAATTTTTAAAACCAACCATTATGGCAATATCGGTCATAGAAAGATTGGAGGATACGATTAGTTCCTTTGCTTTTTTTATTCTTTTAAGATTTCGATACTTACTAATGGTTATTCCTTTTTCTTTTTTAAACACACGCATTAAATGGGAAGGATGAACATGTAATTTTCCCGCCATTTCTTCAGTAGAAATATCCTCAGCCAAATTCACTTCTATATAGCTTTCGGCTTTCTCGACTATGCCTAAGTTTTCGCTTTTCGTTATTCGAATGGCTGGGTCAGCATAGTCATTTAGCATGTTTGAATGAATTTCTTCGAGTTGGGAGATGCTCTCCGCGTGCTCAATCAAAATAGCAAACTTCTCCGACATAGTATGGGTGTGCCATGGACTTAATCCACCAATTTCAGCCTCACAGCTGTAAAGAGTATTAAACGATAATAACATATTTTTATAGGCGCGAACCTTATTATCTGGGACCCTATTAAGAAGGTTTAATTCACCCCCAGCTATTATTTCAGATACCTTTCTTCCCAATTTCTTTACAAGTTCCAAATCACCTAGCTGAATTCCGCGCTGTAAATCTTTCCTTATTTTATGAAGATCTTTAACATAATCGGGTGTAAGTTCGTTTGAATTTAGCTGCGTTTTTGCATCTTCAGGATTACCATCTTCCACGACAAATTTTATACCTTCCATGTTTGTTTCTCCACCTATCATAGTACTAATATGTTCTAGGAATCAAAATATTTTTCCATAAGGTTTGATAGCTTAATCTTATCATTACTTTCAATTTTATTTAATAAATCTTAATTAAGTAAATGTTTACCAATTTTATTAAATAACTATACTATTTTTATTCAATTGCTAAGTTTTGGTTAAGTATGGGGAATTAAAAGGTAAGGAAATCTATTAGAATTCCCAAGGTGACTCTAAAAAAAAAGCCTCTCACCTGTTGGAACAGATAAAAGACCATCCTTGATTGTATTAAAGGGGTTTACTATTTATAATAGCTCTCCCCATGATTCCACTTCTGCCGAAAAATGCTCGATTAGGAATTCAGCCTGATTACCTAATAAAGTTGCAGCTTTGTTTAATAAATCTTCCATTTCGAGTGGCTTCCCTGGTGAGCCGGTAGGAGCATCTACTCTCGAAACAAACCTTTGGCCATCCAGTAGGGAAATTTCGGCTATACAATATCTACCCTTTGGATAACTATTTTCTGATTTTGGGATATTTTCATCATATTTCCGTTTTATCTTGCCCATCATATCTTGGACTTCGGCAGATATGCTGTTCACTGTAAAATTTTCGATGGATAAATCTCGTTCCAACAATATCAATGCAGTACAATATTCAGCACTAAAGCGCCCTTGTTCTCCATTTTCAGGATGTGTATAAACCAAGGCAGCATCCCCTTTAGGAGGGAAAAATAAATCGACGGAGGCAACTTCTGCGGATGTAAAACTATGTCTTTTTTTAATATTCATAACCGCATCTATCGGATGCGCATTGGCGGAACAGCATGGATATAACTTAAACCATAATCCAGGGGTGTCGATGGCCCATGGCTCACCCCATTTTTCAAGCATCTGCCATGGATTCTTCTCTTTCTCGTTGTACATAGACAACAATCCATTCTTTGAAAGAATGGTATTCTCACTTCCGGTAACATTATTTTTAACAAAATGAAGAACCTGCCATGCACTTTGAGCCGCTAAACCAGCGTGCAATGGTTTGATCAATGTCCCAAAATGACTTCTGGAACCACTAATTTTAGAAACACATAAGTTAAGAGCCTGAGCCATTTGATCTATAGAAAACCCCAAATAATGAACGCCAGCAGCTACGGCGCCATATACCCCCGCTGTTGCTGTTGTATGGAAACCCTTTTCATAATGCTCTGTTCCCAATAACTTAGCGCATCGGGTCATGACTTCAATCCCTACCAAATAAGCTTCATAGATAGAGTTCATATCCTTCTTTTCTTCTCTTAATGAGAATAATAAGCTTAAGATGACCGCAGAGGGATGCCCGCGTATTTCGGAATGAACATCATCAAGATCTAGAGCATGTGCTGAATAGCCATTGATCAGGCACGCATCAAAAGGATGAACCCTCCTTTCCGTACCAATCACGACTACCTCGTCACAGCCTGTATAAATCGCTGTATTTACCACATTTTGGAAGTTTGGATCGTATTTCACACTTGCATAACAAGAAATAAAATAGTCCAAAACGCCCTTTTTTAAATTTCCTTTTGTCTCTAATCCCAGCTGGTGATAATCTGGAGTGGTTTGAATTAACCTTGCGATTGCTCTGGTAAAGTCGCTCATTTTTTTAATACATTCACCGCTAAATGAGCGAAAAACTCGGATGCGACTTTAATCGCGTCTTCATTCAAATCATACTGAGGGTGATGCCATTCCTCCGGTCCATCGACCCCCATCCAAACAAAGAAACCTGGAATGTAAGTTTGGTAAAATGCAAAATCCTCTCCACCTGCACTCGGTACAGCCTCTGCTATCTCATAGCCACTTTCAACGACAGTAGCGCGAATCATTTCTTCGAATTGCGGATCATTATTGACAACTGGTAAATAATCTTCCCAATTAAATTCAACAGAACCACCATTTCCTTCAGCGATGGATTCCGCTAATTTCCTCATTAATCCAGGAATGGCTTCACGAGCCTTCGGCTGGAACGTACGGACGGTTCCTTCAAGAGTTACCACATCCGGAATCACATTCCAGGTATTTCCGCCATGAATACTAGTGATACTAACAACGGCATTATCAAACAAATCCATTCTTCTGGCAACAATCGTTTGTACCGCCGTTACATATTGACTAGCAATGACAATCGGATCAATTGAATTATGGGGTATTCCTGCGTGACCGCCGACACCAATAAATTTGATTTCAAACTTATCTACACTAGCCATCAGACCCCCGGATTTCACACCAATGGTTCCCACAGGCAAATCGGGTTTATTGTGCATACCGAAAATGGCAGAGACGCCCTCTAATGCACCTTTTTCAACAAATTTCTTTGCACCTTGAGCAACTTCTTCTGCTGCTTGAAAAATAAATCTGACTGTTCCGTGCAGCTTTTCCTTCTGGCTATTTAAAAGAATCGCTGACCCTAAAATGGAGGTTGTATGGAAATCGTGCCCACATGCATGCATTTTGCCTTCATATTTAGATTTAAACGGCACGTCCGTTTTTTCGATTATTGGCAAGGCATCAATATCTGCGCGAATCGCAATGGTCGGTCCCGGATTTACCCCTTTGACCTCAGCGACAATACCTGTTTCTAAATCTAAAGGCAGGATGGAAATATCGGTCTCTTCTAACCATTTTTTAATATGTTCCGTTGTGTTGAATTCTTCAAAAGCCAATTCCGGATTCTCATGCAAATATCTTCGTTTTTCAATTAAATCACGTAATAATTCATGAGACATGTTCATAATTGTTATTCATCTCTTTCCAATGTTTTTAAGAACTGTTTCGTTCTTTGATTTTTAGGGTTATGGAAAATTTCTTTTGGTTCATTTTCTTCGACAATATTCCCATCTGCCATAAAAATCACCCGATTGGCCACTTCTTCGGCAAATTTCATCTCGTGTGTCACGATAATCATGGTTGTATTTTGTTCGGCAATATTCTTTATTACTTGAAGCACTTCCGAGACCCACTCAGGGTCCAGCGCAGATGTTGGTTCATCAAATAATATCGCATGCGGGTTGACAGCAAGCGCCCGAGCAATTCCGACACGCTGCTGTTGTCCGCCTGATAAAGTAGCAGGATATTGATGAATCTTATCCTTAAGACCAACCTTGACTAAAAGCTCTTTTCCTATTCGTTCGGCTTCCTGCTTGTCCATTTTCTTTGCAACAATCAATGACTCCGTGACATTTTGCAAAGCTGTTTTATTTTTAAAAAGATTATAGTTCTGGAAAACCATTGCCGTTTCCTGCCTGAGCAAATGGGTTTCCTTTCTGCTCATTTTCGTTACATCAACTTTTGTTTCGCCGATTTCAATGATGCCTTCATCGGGCATTTCTAATAGATTAAGGCAGCGCAGTAATGTCGATTTCCCCGATCCAGATGGGCCGATAATCGCTAATACATCGCCTCGATTAACATGTAAGTCGATGCCATTTAAAACGATATTTTCACCGAACCTCTTTTTCAGATTTGTAACAGTTATCATGGTAAAACTCCTTTACGATATATACGGTTTTTCCATTCGTTTTTCAAGCGCCTGTTGGATGAATGTAAAGACAATAATCATGATCCAATATAGTAAGGCCAATGCTAAATACGTTTCAAAGAATTTAAGAGACGATGCGGCTAATATTTTTCCTTGTGCGAATAATTCAACTACCCCTAATGTAAACGCTAGGGAAGTCTCTTTAATTAATCCGATAAAAACGTTGCTTGAAGCAGGAATCGCATTACGCATTGCTTGCGGAAAAACAATTCTGCGATAGGCTTGGGCTTTTGTCATCCCAACGGAAAGACATGCTTCCACTTGTCCTTTATCGACTGAATTCAGAGCTGCACGGAAAATCTCCGCCAAAAACGCCGACTGTTTTAAGCTGAGGCCTAAAATGGCCGCTGTAATGGCAGTCATCGCCGTGAAGGCTGGAAAAATCTGCGGTAAACCGTAATAGATTAAAAATAACTGTACCAATGTTGGAATGGCACGGAAAAATGATATATATATCGTCGCTAACTGTTTTAATACAGGAATATTAGATCTAACAATTAAGGCTAAAATCAACCCGCCGATAATGGAAAAAATCATCGATATTACTGCAAGAAATAAGGTCAGAGGTATGAATGTCAAAAGCTCTGGGGTAATTTCGACCAAATAGCCGAAGTCTAGACTTAATTCCATTTTTTACCTCCAGGATTATTTCTTTACGCTGATGTCTTCGTTAGCAAAATACTTCTTAGATAATTCTGTTAAAGTTCCATCTTCACGTAATTTTTTAATTTCAGCGTTAAACTCTTTACTTAATTTCTCACCTTGTTCATTTTTCATGAATGGGAGAGCAATATCTTCATATACAAATGGATCACCTACAAATTTCAATGGCAGATCACCTTTTTCAATTTCAGCAATTAAAGAAGATTTTGAGTTAACATATCCATCAACACGTTTGTTGATGGCATCGTTCATTGCTCCATCGCGTGTTTCATACGTTTTTGGGATAATTTCAGGATCATAATTTTCTAAGTTTTTAACATTGTTAGAGCCAAGTACACCAGAAACTGTTTTGCCCTTTAAATCTTCTAAGCTGTCGTAATCATTATCTTTATGTGTAACAATCGTAGCCCCTGCATAGGCATACGTTTCTGAGAAATTGTATTTTTCTTTTCTTTCTGGGGTTACTGCTACAAAGTTCGCAACTGTATCAATTTTGCCAGTTTCCAATTGACCCATTAAGCCTGCAAAGTCAGATTTAACCCATTCCACTTCATAGCCTAAGTTTGCTGCAACCTTTTCTAATACTTCCACATCAAAGCCAACCAATTTACCATTTTCTTCATATCCATTTGGATAGCTTTGAGCCGTTGAACCTGCACGAATTACCTTTTTCTCTGGAGTTTCTCCACCTTTTTCTTTTGATTCGTTTGTTCCTCCACATGCAGCTAGAAATAATAACAGTGCCATACTAATGATTAATGCAAATTTTCTCTTCATGATATTCCCTACCTTTTCTTATATGTTTTAGTTAATAGCAATTTTTCTAAATAAACGGTGATATGACCTTTTCCTAAATCAGTCTCGCCAACCTCTTTGTATCCCCTTTTTAGATACATTTCTGCAAGCCAGGGATGTTCCTTCGCCGTTCCAAGAGATACGGATGGACTATGAAGCTGGTCCCGTAAAAAATCATATTCGATAAAATCTAATATTTTGGTTGCGTACCCTCTTCTTTTATACTCAGGAGCCACGGCTACCCACCAAATATGCGGGATTTCATACGGACCATGATGGCTGCTCCACGGCATACGAATCGAAGCAGTGGCCACCATCTCATCCCCATCCTTCATATAAAAGCAAATATTTTCATTGATATTTTTCTTTACGAGTTCTTCATCAGCAGTTGCGGCAGCAAAATGAATTCCTAATTCACGAATAGAAGCATAGCCTCGTAAGGATAAATCGAGCAGTGCTGGGATATCCTCATTCGTCGCTTGATGAAAGGTCAAATTACTCACTTAAATTTCCTCCATTTTTAATAGAAGCGATGACCTCATCTACCTTTTGGCTCGCTAGTCCCGTATACTGGCTAGGGTCCAAAAGTTGATTAATTTGCTCTTCAGAAAGGACTGCACTCACCTTCTCATTCTGAATAAGAAGCGTTTTAAAAGGAATATTTTGTTCAGTAGCCTTCATTGCTATTTCATAAACGAGATGATGTGCTGTTTGTTTTCCTACCTTTTCAGATAACGCGAACATAACACGTTCGGAAAGAATAAGTCCTCCCTGCAGTTCCAAGTTTTTCATCATATTTTCGGGCTTAACCACAAGACCCTGTAAAACCGTAATCATGCTTTTTAGCTGGGAGGATAAATATAAACAAATTTCAGGTAAAGCAATCCATTCACTTCGCCAGCTCATTGCGTCTCTTTCATGCTCCATCACTAATGACTCGTGCAGCAAAGCAACGCTATGCAGAATTGGTTTGGTTAAACTTGCAATCCCTTCAAAAATAGCAGGATTTCGTTTATGCGGCATCGTTGTCGAACCAACATTCCCCGGTGCAAATGGTTCTTCGACTTCATTGATCTCTGTGCGCATTAAATTATAGAATTCATTTCCTAATTTACCGAGCGAACCGCTAATTAATCCCAGCACAGAACCATATTCGGAAATACGATCCCGAGAAGAATGCCAGCTGATTGTTGGAGCACTGAGTTCTAAAATATCCAAAGCTCTTGCTTCAACTTTTGGACCAACACTCCCTAATGCAGCATAGGTGCCAACGCCGCCTGCAAGGACTCCAGTTAAGACACGCGTTTCAGCAGCCTTTAATCTTTCCAAATGGCGTTCAAACTCACTTAAAACTACAGCAAGCTTAAAGCCAAAGGTTGTCGGCAATCCTTGCATCCCATGTGTTCTACCAGGCATCGGTGTGTCCTTATATTTTGAAGCAAGTCCAATTAAGAGTTCAGCAACTTTCTTCGCATCCCGCCTGATAATTTCATTCGCTTCTTTAAGCTGCAGAATGGTTCCGGTATCGGTCACATCCTGTGTGGTTACTCCATAATGAACATATTCACCATACTCCCCTGAAAGCGATTG
The DNA here is from genome assembly GCF_031457145.1 of Neobacillus niacini. Classification (GTDB taxonomy): domain Bacteria; phylum Bacillota; class Bacilli; order Bacillales; family Cytobacillaceae; genus Neobacillus; species Neobacillus niacini_J. The sequence continues at coordinate 53,221 of NZ_JAVDVZ010000019.1, read as the reverse complement.
TAAATGGTTGACCGTCGCCATTAAAGAATGTTTTAACTTTGCAGCCTCATTCGCGATTGTCTCGATATCAAAGTTTTCTATTTTAGCAGCGCTTTTAATAACTTTTCCAGCCTTTTCTGGAATCACTCCAAGTTCACTTTCTGCTAATGCTAATGCTGCTTCAACATCAAGAATCTTTTGCAATCGATTTTCATCATTCCATATAGAACGCATTTCAGCAGTACTAAAATTGTTTTGCAACATTCTTAAATCCAAAACATGAGAACCCATTTGTTTGCCACCCCTTCGAAGTAATAATTATTTAAATTTTCTTCCAGATTATTTAATTCCTATGGATTTACTATGAATAATGAGTATTCTACCATAATTAATCTACCTATAAAACTAATTAGATTAAAAAATAAATATTTTTGGATACCAATTCCTTACAACTGAAATGACCACCTTTTGTTAATTGGAAGCAGCCTTAATGTAAAAAAATGTTATTCCTTCATTGCATTTAACGCCTTTGTTTTAAATTGACATTGCTCCATAGCTTCAGCAAGCTCTGAACGTAGTTGCACTTCATCAAAATCCACTAGCTTTTTCCCTGCCACCACTTGCTTTCCAGCGATAAATACGTCCCTAACATTGCTAGCATTAGCGGAGTACACCAAAGCAGAATACGGATCAAAGATAGGATACATATTGACTGAATCCGTTTCAACTAGGATGAAATCAGCTTGTTTTCCAGCCTCAATAGAGCCAATTTGTTTCTCCAACCCTAAAACGGCCGCTCCACCGCATGTGGCTAACTTGACAATTTCTTCTGCTGGAAAGGCACTGCGGTCCTGTAAATACGTTTTATGAAAATTGGCAAACAAACGCATTTGGCTAAATAAATCCAAGGTATTGCCGCTGCTTGGCCCATCTGTTCCCAGCCCCACCGCTATACCAGCAGATAATAAATCCCGGACACGGGCTACACCTTTAGCAGATTTCGTATTAGCCCCGATACAATGGGCCACTTTTACATCATACTTCTTCAATAACTCAATATCATGGTCGGATAAATGAATACAGTGTGCAGCGACTAGTCTTGGACTTAATACACCAATCTCCTCTAAAAATTCAATCGGAGTTTGATTGTATTCATCACGAAATTTTTTCATTTCAAAGTCCATCTCACTAACATGCATCATCCATGGAACATCGTACGTTTGAGACAAGGCATCTGCTTGCTGGAGTACTTCAATGGTGTTTGAGTATGGGGCATGTGGTGCTACAGATGCTTGAATTCTTCTTTTTCCCTGCCATTTCGGCATAAAAGTTTGAGCATACTGTAAGCCCCCCATTGGCTTGGGTACATCAACCGTTACAGAATCGATAACGGTTTCAGCTAATATACCGCGGCTTTGCATTTCTTCTGCCGCTTCTGCTAATTGTTGTTCAAAATAATACATATCAAAGAATGTCGTCACACCCGCAAGCTGCATTTCAGCAATGGCGTATTTTGCGCTCGTATACGCCAGCCTTTCATTCATACATTCATTTTCTAACGGAAATAAGAAGCGGCGTAAACGGTCGGGATAGTCATCCCCTAATGAACGAAACGGAATCATGCCAATATGAGTATGTGTATTCACCATACCAGGCAGCAAAATAGCCCCCTTGGCATCGATGCATTCGTCAAAGGTGATGTCATCTGGCAATGAATCCATCGCACCAGTTTCTAAAATTTTCTCCCCATCTGTTATCATATATCCCTTTGGGAACTGCTCCATCCGCTCATTCATGGTTAATATCCAGGCATTTTTAATCACTATTTTCAAAATTGTTCACCTTCAACGAGCGGAATCATCATCTGAGAACGCACATTCATCATCCCTTTGTCTGTAATTTTGATAACAGGTGAAACCGGCAAGGATAAAGTTGAAAAGGACATAATTTCATTGCTGTTTTTGTAGCCTAACCTAATCATGGCTTGTCGAACTTCCTTCAATTGTGCTCCTAGTTCTTGTATCGGCGCATCACTGATAATACCGCCAACTGGAAGCGGGCAAACACCCTGTACCTTCCCTTCTTGGACCACGACATAGCCGCCTTGCATGTCCAATAATTGTTTTTGCGCGATTACGATATCCTCTGAGCTCGTTCCCATTACCATCAAATTATGATGATCATGCGCCCAAGTAGTCGCGACAGCACCTTTTTCATTTAAAGCTTTATCAACAAATCCGTAGGCGATACTTCCTGTTTTTCCATATCGCTCCATCACAACCATTAAGGCTAACCCGCTATTCTCCCAATCTAAATATCCATCTATGACCTTAACCTCACGTTGGACATGTTCTGTAAATGTACCCACTTCTGAAATTTGAATCACATTGACTACGGCCTTTTCAGGTGCCTTTACTTTGAATCGTAAATCCTCTGTTGTTAATGCCCGGCAATGTAAAGATTTATAGAAATGTTCTGGAAAATCTGGTTTCACGGCTGGATAATTAATTCCATCCCCATGGTTATATACCAACTTTCCATCTTTAAATACAGACCCAATTTCAAAGCTCCCCACATCATTCAGCAAAATAAAATCAGCTTTAAATCCAGGGACAATCGCACCGCGGTCCTGGAATCCCATTCTTCTTGCAGGCGTATAGGAAGCACAATAAATGGCCTGTTCTGCTGGCATCCCACAGAAAATCGCTAGGCGTACATTTGCATCCAAATGTCCTTCTAACAAGTCATCTGCCATCACATCATCGGTAATAAAAGCCATATAGTCATAAAATTGATTTTCAACAACAACGCGTATGTTCTCAGGCGTAATGGATTTCTTTTGAAACTCTAAAAACATACCATTGGTGATTTTCTCATAAATCGATTCGGGCGATTGATGGGTATGATCAGCTGTTATACCCGCATATAAAAATTTGGATAATTCCAATCCAGAAACACGCGGAACATGACCTTCTAAAGGCATAAATGGCCTTTCCGTTTGAACAGCGCGTAAAATCTGTCTAATCAAAGAGTCTGGTTCATTGACAATGCCGTTAAAGTTCATCGCTTCTCCCAGCGCAATTACTTTCGGATGCTTCAAGAGCTGCTTCACTTCTTCTACACCGATATATCCGCCCGTTGTTTCTAGTTCAGGAGTTGTCGAAGGAACAGAGGAAGGGATGGCATAGAAAATATCCATCACAGATGGCTGGGAAAAGAACGCTTCTAGCCCTTCCATACCAAACACATTTGCAATTTCGTGGGCATCAGCGACAACTGTTGTGACTCCATGGGTCAGCACCGCTTCTGAAAAAATAGAAGGAGATGTCATTGAACTTTCTATATGCATGTGAATATCGATTAATCCGGGAATCATATATTGATTTTTTGCGTCAACCACTTTGACAGCCTGAAATTCTTTCATTTCATCAGCACTTAGATAATAAAATTTATCTTCAACAATAAACACATTTTTCTTTTCAAACTTTTTGGTAAAAGTGTTAAAAACCTGTGCATTTATAATCGCCAAATCGACTTTCATTTGATTTTCCCCCTTCTCATAATATTAATTAAAGGCTGTTTTCGTAAACTTTGCGGTTTTGGAAATTCGGGCTCAAAATGCGGATTATGTACTATTTTGATTCCCACTCCCATGTTTTTCCGTTCAACGGTAATCAGAGGGATCTTTTGATTCCCTCTAGCGTGATTTTTCAGGTTCAACGGTAACCAAAAGGTTCTTTTGATTCCCTCTAGCATGTTTTTTCAGGTTCAACGGTAACCAAAAGGTTCTTTTGATTCCCTCTAGCATGTTTTTTCAGGTTCAACGGTAACCAAAAGGTTCTTCTAATTCCCTCTAGCGTGTTTTTTCAGATTCAACGGTAACCAAAAGGTTCTTCTGATTCCCCCTAGCATGTTTTTTTAGGTTCACGGTAACCAGAGGGGCCATCTTATTCTAATAAACCCTAAAGTCATCTACTTAAACCAACAAACTTTTAGAAAAGCGCTAATTATAAGAAAAAGGCCAAGAATAATCTTAGCCCTTTTTCAATACCCTAACTTATTTGTTCAAAATTCGATTCCATTGATTAATCCAAGACTCAAGGTTTTTATTTACGAATAATGAATCCACTTTATTTGTCCGCTCTGCCACATCACCGTACGTTTTATTTTTAGATGTTTCCTCGTCAAGGACTACATTTTTATTGGTTGGTGCTTCATTTAGAGACACTGCCGTTTTTTCTTGAACTTCCTGACTTAGTCTCCAATCGATATATTTATATGCCAGGTCTTTATTTTTCGAGTTTTTGTTGACGTTAATCGTATTAAAGTTTGCGTATGTTCCAGACTCTGGAACAACATAGGCTACATCTGGATTAGATTCTGTAATAATTGGAACAGCAAAGTCGCCGACAACAGCTGCTGCAATTTCTCCCGATTGGAACATGTTGGCTAGATCAGAAGATTTGCTATACGTTTTTACAACGTTCGGAGCTAAATCAGTGATTCCTTCAAACGCTGCCTTTCCATTATCAGTTGTAATGTCTACCTTTTTATGGCCGCTTGCTACATATACCATTGCTGGACCAAATGTGGTAGTAATGTCCGGAATGGAGATTTTCCCTTTTAAAGAGGAATCCCATAGATCATCCCATTCCTTAATTTCTTTACCTGCTGCCTTTTTATTATAGACAATACCAATACTGTTCAGCGTGTACGCTGGGCCAGAACCATCTGCAGCTAAATCTTTTGCACTATCGATTAAGTTGTCCATGTTCGGAACATTTTTGCTGTCGATTTTTTCAAATAGACCAGCTGTTACACCGTCAGCCGCATTTGATTGGGACAATTCAATCACATCAACTGTTGAGTTAGGATTGCTTTTCAATTTTGTTAAACGCTCAGAGCTTGTTCCCGTTTCTAACACAATGTCGACATTGTATTTTTCTTCAAATGGTTTGAAGACATCTGCTTGCATTTTATCTTCTTCCAAACCAAACGTTGAGATGACCAATGTTTGTGGTTCTTTATTTGCAGATTTGTCACCTCCGCCATTACCGCCGCCGCATGCAGCAAGGATACTTGCTGTTACGAAAGTTAAACTTACTAAACCTAATGTCTTCTTCATTTTGTACTCCCCTTTTCTTAGATGTTAAACGATGATTAGCTTGTGCGCTGGAATCGATAATGTTACAGCGTCACCAACTTGATAAACCACATCATCGGCTTTATTTGCGATTAAGGTGCCAATAGAAGTTTCCACTTCATATTGATAGGATTTACCTAGGAAGGTACGAACTTTTATAACCCCTGATACCGTATTATCTGTATGTTGCGTTGTACTTGCTGCCATTTCGATATCATCTGGTCGAATGGTTCCTGTTTGTTTTCCTGGTTCCCAATCGCGATTACTTTGAAAAACTGTTCCATCAACAGCCTTATACTTCCAGTCCTCTGTTGGTGTTAAAGTAAAGAAGTTCTCAAACCCGATAAAACGGGCAACGAACTCCGTTTTTGGGTTTTTATAAATTTCTTCAGGTGTATCAAACTGTTCGATTACACCTTTATTCATAACAGCCACCTTGTCTGAAATCGAGAAACATTCCTCTTGATCATGTGTTACGAACACCGATGTAATGCCTAATTTGCTTTGAATTCGTTTAATTTCTATACGCATGGATAAGCGCAATTTCGCATCTAAATTACTTAAAGGTTCATCTAATAATAATAATTTCGGTTCGATCACTAAAGCGCGTGCTAAAGCTACACGTTGTCTTTGTCCGCCTGAAAGCTGTTTGGGATAGCGGTCACTGAGTGCTTCTAAACCTGTAATCTCAAGAATATCTTTTACCTTTTTGTCTATGTTATTCTTTTTTTCCTTGCGTAATTTTAAGCCGAAAGCGACGTTTTCCTTAATCGTAAGATGGGGAAACAAAGCATAGCTTTGGAACACCATGCCAAATTCGCGTTTATGAACAGGCACCTTTGTTAAGTTTTGATTGTCAACAAGAAACTCACCATCATTCGGCTCAATTAAGCCGGCAATGACACGTAAAGTGGTTGTTTTCCCACAGCCTGATGGCCCTAATAAGGAAACCAATTCTCCCTTTTCAATGGATAAATTTAAATCTTTTAAGATATTGTTTTTGTTATCATAACTCACTCGAATATCTTTTAATTCAACATAAGACATAATGCTGTGTTACCCCCTTCGCTGTTAACTTCTTGGATGTTCCTATGAAATACTTGCTAATCCTAGTGTCTTCTCAATAACAAACATCAGAACAACTGTACCAAGCATTAAAACAACCGATAAAGCAGAAACGGATGGATCATAGTTGTATTCAATATAATTCATTAAGCTTGTTGGCAGCATGGTTACACCTGGTCCTGATAAAAACTGAGATACAGGTATATTGTTGAAGGAATTAATAAAAGCCAACATGAAGGAAGCAAAAATTCCCGAAGTAATGTTCGGTAATACCACTTTGATGAAAGTTTGTATTTTTGTACAGCCTAACGTCCACGAAACTTCTTCTATTGAAAAATCTAACTGTTCAATCGTTGAGCCAACAACTCTAATGACGTAAGGCAGGCAAATCAAGAAATGACCTAATAACAACCCTTGGATGATAGGAAATTGAAACTTGATGACAATAAATTGGTACATAGAATATCCAACTACTAAACCAGGAACAATCGTTGGAGAAAGGAAAAAGCTCTTAATCCAATTTCGTCCGAACACCGTATGACGTGCCAAAGAATAAGCAGCTGGAACACCAATAATCAACGCCAAGAGCGTCGCAAGAAATGCAACTTGTAGACTAAGAAAGAAGCTGTCCATAAAGGATTCATTGTTAAATACCTTAGTGTACCATTCAAGGGTAAAACCCTGAATGGGGAATTGAATGGTTGAATTGGTTCCAAAAGAGGTCACTATAATAATGAGCAAAGGAACGATTAGAAATGCAAAAACTAGACCTGCAAAAATTTTTAAACTGACATTTTTACGCATTTGCCTCACCTCTTTTATCCATGCGTCCGGCAACCCAGTTGAATAACTTCATCACGATTAAAGTGGCCACAATCATAATCAAGGCAATGACACTTGCACCTTGCCAGTTCCCTAGTGCAGTTGCACTTTGATATAAGAAGGTAGCTAACATGATGTTTCGGTTCCCGCCTAATAATTGCGGAGTTGTATAGGCTGTCATGCTTCCTGTGAAAACTAAAATACTGCCAACAATAATCCCCGGTACACTTAGTGGCAAGATAACCTTCACAAAAGCAAGCAAGCGATTGGCTCCTAATGTTTCTGCTGCTTCCATAATTTCAGAATCAATGTTCTCTAAAATACCCACTAAAGTAATAACCATTAAAGGTAAGAAGAGATACACAGAGCCAATGATGATCGCGAATTCTGTATAAAGTAAAGTAAGTGGTTTAGAAAGTAAACCAATATTCATTAAAGCATTGTTTAGTATCCCGTCTTGTCCCAATATCGTAATCCACGCAAAACTCCGCACAACTGAATTTGTTAACAACGGAAACAATGTAATCGACATCAACAAACCGCGCCATTTTTTCGGACTTTGGGAAATGTAGTAGGCAGTTGGAACTCCCAGCACTACACAAATCAACGTTGCAATCAATGAAACCTTAATCGTCCGCCAAAAAATACCAAAATTATACTCATCCAAGAAGAACGAAGTATAATTTGACAAGGTGAACCCTCCATTAAAGAACGTTGGAAAAATAGCGGAAATTAGGGGTAACACCAAGAATAAAATCAAGAGAATCAATCCTGGAGCCAAGATGAGATAAGGGGTTCTTCGCTGCGTCATATCTGGCCTCACTTTCCAAATCAAAAGAATTATTGAATGTTGATTAATACCATACAAGGTTCCGGTTTAATCTATCTCTTACACTTTTAAGATTATAAAGAATAAACGTATATTTCGCAACCCTAAAAACGAATATTATTTTTAGTTTGACGTTTAATGTTCGTGAAATGACCAAAAACACCAAGGAAACCCTAACCAAACATAACAAAGAATACGTTTTGACTAATTTTTAGAAAAGAATAAAAAAACGGATATGTACAAGTGTATTTTAATAAATTAGTATTCGTTATAATGGTGTTCTTGAAACGCCCTTAAAACAAAATCTCGATTAGAATTTGAACAACAAAAAATGACCAACTCAACTTCCCTACAAGCAAAAAAAGGCTGTGAATGATATTCTAATCATTCACAGCCCTCCGCCGATTTTATTTTTCAACTGCTCCTGGTTTCTTTCTCCTAACCAAAACGGCAATCCCAATTCCCATTAGTCCGAATAACCCAATTAACGAGCCTGCAAATAATGGTTTATTTTCATAAAACTTTACTAAAGCTGTCTTCTCCACAATCTCAAACGGAATAACTGTAGTCATTTCATTTCCTGCTTCATCAACCGCTGTAACTTCAACTTTATATGAATTGATTTCCGAGAAAGTAGATGTAAAGACGGCAGCTCCATTTTCATCTGCTGTTTTATCAAAGTTAAACAGCTTGCCATTCACCATTATTGATTTGATCGTATCGCTTGGATTATCAAGACGAATCGCTGCTTTAACAGCCTCGAAGTATTTCTCATTGCGCTTAATTCCATCGTAAATTACCTTTGGAGCCGTTTTATCAATAATAAACTCGACACTTAATTGCTTTATATTACCTGCTTTATCCTTTACCTCGAAGAATAAAACATGTTTACCTTCGGAAGTAATCGGATCGCCGTGATTATATTCCTAGCCGTCCAAGGTTAGAGCAATGATGTCATATTCGCTAAAATCTTCAATCATCAGTTCAGGTATTAAATCTTTATTAAAATACTTATTCGAAATAGGGTCTTTAAACTTGATGGCTGGTGATGTTTTATCAATCGTAAAGACGATTGTTCTCGCGCTTATATTGTTCGCTAAATCTGTTACTGTTGCTTTTAGAACATAATCTTTTTCAAACTCAAGTTGTGTCCCGCTTTTGTACGGAGCGCCATTTAACGTTACAGATGTTCTGCTTGTATCCAGATGAATATCTGAATAGGTAACAACTGGTGCCAGGTTTTTATTAAAGAAACCATCAAGTACGCCGGAAATCGATAAAGTTGGCTTTGTCGTATCTAAGGTAAACTTGATTTCCAACGTTGTTTCATTTCCTGCTTTATCCCGAGCCAGAACATTAAAGTGATATGCCATTTCCTTCGAAGCAGTTGGAGCCGTTCTGCCGACATTCGAACCGTTTAATGTAACGGAGACGATTGAATCATCCTTCTGATCTAAGGCAAATTCCGGTGTGAAAATTTCATTTATATATTCACCCTCTTTAATGACTCTCGTTTGCCCTTTAAATTTAGGTGTGATGACTGGCTTCGTCTTATCAATTTTGAAGCTCACTTGCTGCGAGAAGCTATTTCCAGCTTTATCGGTCGCTTCTACAAGGACATGATAGTCGCCTTCGCCGCTAAAATTATGACTCAAGGCTGCACTGTTATGGCTGACTGTGAAACCGCCGGCATTGTAGCGGGCACCATCTCTTGTTACCGTTATTTTATTAAGACTTAAGTTTACATCACGAATAGCGACATTAATCCGCTTATCCTCATTGTAATGAGCGTCTTGATCGACACCCGTAATTTCAATCTCCGGTTTGGTTTTGTCAATTGTGAATGTCCGGTTTACCGTGACAGGTCCATTGCCTGCCTTATCAGTCGATTTAACAAAGATTGAATAAAGACCATCTTGGGCAAAATTATGACCAATTTCTGAAAGCTGTTTTTGATCCGTGATGAACGTACCCAACACTTACATTCAATTTTTTTTAGAAGGCCACTTGTAACAATGATGGCACGGTCCATATTCAATACAGCTATGTAAATTACCCGCTGCCTGTTTTGGTTCCTAGATTTCCACTATAATTCTGTAAATATCAGAAGCATTTGCAGCAGTAACCGTTCCATCCTTTTTGAAGGCTGGTTTTAAAAAAGGATGAAGTAATATATTATTTTCTTCCGTAGTTAGTTAAGAATACATTAAAATAAAATGAACAAGCTAATGCTGTTAATGATTAATTCATTAATTTAATCCATATCTATTATTCGATCTTTAGCATTTAACACAATCCATAAAAAAAGTGAAGACGATTAAGGGGATGAATATGCAAAAATTCATAAAATCAAAAGTATTTCAATTCCTAAAAATTACTTTTCCACTTATTTTATTAATTCTCGCCGTAATCGAAATCAAAAAATTCACAGGGAACATTGATACAGCATTGCTCCAAGATGTAGTAAGTCAAATTCATTTTCCAAAATTGACCGTCGTTCTATTGATTATGATTGCAGCAATTACTCCAATGTTCTTTTATGATTCAGCAATTGTAAAAATATTAGGTATCACTGTACCGACAAAAAGGGTAATCAAACAGTCGCTTATTGTAAACTCTTTTTCAAATTTAATTGGTTTTGCCGGTTTAATCGGAGTGTTGCTAAGAACTTACTTCTATCAAACACATGAAATGGACAAGGGCAGACTGTTGAAAACAATTGCTACAGTATCATTATTTTATCTTACAGGTATTTCATTGCTTGCCTGGTTCATTCTTGCCGGTTACAGGGATATTCCACTTTTATTAAAAACAAAATGGTTATATTTGGCCGTGATCGGAGTAGGGCTATATCTTCCAGTCCTAATGATCCTATCTTTCATAAAAAACAAAAAAAGTTCGGAACCCACCATTGACTCACGAACAAGGCTCCAACTTTTGTTTACTTCTTTCATGGAATGGTCAGCTATCTTTCTGGCTATTTGGCTATTAGCTAACGTGTTAAACATACCTTTTCACTTTAATGAAATCTTCCCTATTTTTATTATTGCTTCATGTGCTGGAATTGTCAGTTTAATCCCTGGTGGTCTTGGATCATTTGACCTGGTTTTCATCTGGGGAACACAATATTTAGGGATCGAAAATGAAAAGATACTGGTACTTCTGATTGTATATCGGATTGGCTATTTAATTATTCCATTTATATTTGGATTTGTACTTTTTGTAAAAGATTTTTGGGAAAAATGGAATGATTCATGGGACAATCTCCCAAATGCACTCGTGCAGAATGCAAGCCATGTGCTTTTAACCATATTAGTTTTTGTTTCTGGGTTGATCTTACTACTGTCGGCAGCTGTGCCAGGAATCGTGGGAAGGTTGAAATTTGTCGAAGATATTGTAACCTTCCCTATTATAAGCATATCCCACCAACTTTCCGTTGCTGCTGGGTTTATCCTCCTTGGTTTATCAAGAGGAATTGAATATAAAGTAAAGCGAGCCTATCATCTAACCATAGCCGTATTATCCTTTGCTGCGATATTTTCCCTTTTCAAAGGGTTTGACTATGAGGAAGCAATTGTAGTGCTGATTGTCGCCATACTCCTTCGGGGGTCCAAGTCCCGATTTTATCGGGAGAGTTATGTTTTAACTTGGAGCAAAACCATTTTTGATGTTCTAATGGTCATACTTATTACTTCTATGTATGTGATCATCGGTTACTTAAATTTACCTGCCGCAAAAGTCAATATACCGACAAAGCTAATCCCTTATGTTATTACTGATTATCATGATTTGTTTTACAGTGCTTTTATTGGACTAATCATCGCCTTATTCGTACTAAAAATTGGAAATGTCATTAGAAAGCCACAGAACAGGTTTATGGAAACATCCAATAGCCAGGAAGAAAAAATACTGGAACACATAAAAAAATATAATGGAAATGTTCTAACCCATTTAATTTTCCTGCATGATAAATTTATTTTCTGGAATAACAAGAACAGTGTTCTATTTTCCTTTCAAAAATATGCTGACAAGCTCGTGATTCTTGGGGACCCTATCGGAGAGAAAGCTGATTTTCCACTTGCAATAGAAGAGTTTCAGCATACTTCAGATCTTCATGGATATACGCCTGCTTTTTATGAAGTTAGTCATCACATGCTTCCTTATCTCCATGAGAGCGGTTTTGACTTTTTTAAGCTTGGCGAAGAGGCATTTGTTGATTTAGTGCACTTCTCTCTTTCAGGAAAAAAAATGAAAGGGGCAAGAGCTGTTAAAAATAAGTTTGAACGAGAGAATTATCATTTTGAAATAATAAAGCCGCCTTTTTCTCCTGAGTTGTTTAATGAACTAATAGCAGTATCAGTTGATTGGCTTCAGGGTAGAAAAGAAAAAGGATTTTCCTTAGGCTTTTTTGATGAAGATTACTTGAATAAGTCTGAAATGGCAATTTTGAAAGATAACGGTACACAGATCATCGCCTTTACAAGTCTGATGCCGGTTTATGATAATAACGAAAAGATTTCAGTAGATTTGATGCGATTTAAACGGAGTTCGCCATCGGGAACAATGGATTTTATCTTTCTCTCGTTATTTGAATGGGCAAAAGAAGAAGGATATAAGAACTTTAATTTAGGAATGGCGCCCCTTTCTAATGTAGGGATCTCCAAGTTTTCATTTTTGGGTGAAAAGATTGCTTCCCACATATATTTGCACGGTCATTTTTTTTATCATTTTCAAGGATTACGGAAATTTAAAGAAAAATATGCAGATTCATGGGAGTCTAAATATTTAGCTTACAGAAGAAAATCTTCTCTTCCTTTTACGATGGCCCAAGTGGCGCTTTTGATAGGAAAAAAACGAAAATAATTATACCTTCTGTAGACCAAATAAGGTGCCAGGCACCCTCCAAAAAGTGGATGGTATCTGGCACCTTATTTTTGATAACAATCAATCTTTTCCACGATAAGGCGTAACATTTCAAATAATAAGAAGTTAAAAAACATCCAGACACTTCCAAATACATACCCACCTACAATATCGCTTGGAAGTATACTAGCCGTTGCAATATTAACAATTGCTACACCAACTAATAAAACTATTCCAATTAAAGGTACAATTATGGAAACAAAATTCCATTTTGAATGACGGACAAGTAAAAATAAACAGGTTCCATAAGTGATGGTTAAAATAGTGGCATTTATATCCGGAAAATTTGAGGAATGAAATTTTCCGACGAACCCTATTGATTGAAGGTAATAAAATGTCTTCATAACCGTAGTATGAAAGGGCTTAGCTCCCAATATTGAAACTGCAAGCAGAAGAAATTCCAGCCCCCTATTCCGTCCCTTAATCCAAATAACAATTATGGTTAGCACAACAATGCTTCCAAGTGCAAATGGAGGTGTAATTACTAGAAATCCTTTCATCCAGCTCATAAATATTACTGAATGAACCATATATTCAACGACTTCATTGAACTGAGTAAATTCATTATATAAATATTCTTGAGCTAGTCCCAACATTAAGATAAATAAACCAATAAAAACCAATGTAAGGATAATAAGAGATACTTCGGTAACTCTTATTATTTTTAAACGTTTATTTAATCTATTTAACAAATGAATGAAAAAGTTCTTAATTTGAATTTTATAAAACCGATAGGCAAAAAAGCCAACCAACAAAACTGCCAGGACAATAATAAAAATAATAAAATATTTACTAGTAGCTTGATGCAAAATCTCCCATTTAGGCCCCAACACTTTTCCTAGTGTAATAAAACAAACTCCCCAAAAAAAAGCACCTAAATAAGCAGGTATAAAAAATTTTCGAAAAGGCATTTTTGAAATTCCTGAAATATAACCAGTAAAATGTCTTACCCCTGGAATGAAATAAGCAATGACCAACAATTTACTGCCCGAACGTTCAAACCAAGCTGATGTTTTATTATACCTTTCAGGTCCAAGGTGGATATATTTCCCGTATTTTTCAATAAGTTTATACCCCCCTGCTTTTCCAATCCAATACGTTACAGTAATTCCTGCACTTCCGGAAGCAAAGACCGTCAAAAGTGCAAAAATGTAATTCATTTTACCCTGATATACAAAGTATCCTGCATAACTCATTAAAAATTCACCAGAAATTGGTAGAGCGAGGAGTTCCAGAAATATCCCTATGAATAAGATCAGATAACTGTGCTGTTCAAATAATGTAATCAAATGTGACATAAAAATGCCTCCAATTAAATGACCGATAGGTTTTTATCTACAAAAAGATTCCTAATTTCGCTTTTCCTTAGATTTTTATGGTGCTCCCTTTCCATTTTTTCTATGAAAAATATTTCTTAATTAAATTAAATAAAAGATGAAGATTAAAAAATTTTAATGAAAGTCTAATCGTTTTTTTAATAGCCCTTCACCTCCTTTTTATCTTTCAGGCGTAAGATAATCCTTGTAGTAAAAATCACAAGGAGGAACAAAATCATGAAAATTAAGAAGAATAAAATACTTATTCCAGCAATAGCAGCAGCAATTTTAGCAGGAGGAGGCTTTAGTATTGCACAGGCTGCCGTTCCACAAGACAAGCCTACTACTGAGGCAGCAGAAGAAAACGATGATCAAAGTCAAGCTGAATTAGTTAAACAGGTGAAAATAACAGAAGAAGAAGCTACCAAAGCAGCACTAGAAAAAGTGGCTGGGACTGTAAAGGAAGTTGAATTAGAGGATGAAGACGGAACCATTGTTTATGGGATTGAAGTGGTTTCAACAGATGGTTCTCAACAAGATGTGAAAGTGGATGCCCAAACAGGTAAGGTTGTAAAAGTTGAAGCCGATGACGAAGAAGATGGTGAAGAGAAAGACGAAGGAGAAAACCAAGCTGAATTAGCTAAACAAGCAAAAATATCAGAAGAAGAAGCTACTAAAGCAGCATTAGAAAAAGTACCTGGAACTGTAAAACAAGTAGAATTAGAAGATGAAGACGGAACAATCGTTTATGGAATTGAAGTGGTTTCAACAGATGGTACTCAACAAGATGTGAAAGTGGATGCCAAAACAGGTAAGATTGTAAAGGTTGAAGCCGATGATGATGAAGAGAGTGACACCCCTGAAAACCAAGTAGAAAAAGCTAAATAAGCAATTTAACGAAAGAAGATAAGTTTTCCATAAAAAAGTGTCAGAAAAAGTGTCAGCATTTCGCGACACTTTTTTTGTGGGAACATTCATTAATTTTGAAAGAATGCTGGTTAAAATGATGATAAATTGGGATTGAATGAAAGAGTTTGTATGAGTACTTATAGTAAAAGCTTCACATTACTATAAATAAGGTTATTCAAAACGATTAGTGTCTCAGGGTCATGACACTTGGTTAGGAGTTAGTAGGATGAAATTATTAACGCATTTATTTAGTGGCTTCATGATATGTTTGCTGTCACTAATTGGTTTTAGCAGCATCGCAATATTAGTGAACGGACAGAAACTAAGTCAATTTGATCAAGTATTGATTTCATCTATACAAGGTCTGGAGTCACCGACTTTAACCCTCGTCATGAAATTTTTTACATTTATAGGGTCATTTCCATCTGTGTTTGTTATATCTCTATGCGCTGCTTTATTTCTTTATTTTGTCTTAAAGCATCGGACGGAGCTTATCTTATTTGGTTCTGTTATGATCGGAACACCCATTATTAATCAGATTTTAAAACACTTTTTCCATCGAACTCGTCCAGATCTACATCGATTGATTGAGGCTGGTGGATACAGCTTTCCAAGTGGGCATGCAATGAATGCCTTTGCCGTCTACGGAATCATTGCTTTCTTGTTATGGCGTCATATACCTTCCCATTTAGGTCGTACGATTCTGATTTTGATTAGCAGCGGATTTATTTTTATGATTGGTACAAGTCGAATTTATCTTGGTGTTCACTATCCGAGCGACATTATCGGAGGATATTTTGCTAGTGGCTTTTGGCTCACAATGGCTATTGGGTTTTTCCAAAGATATAAAGAGAGACGGTCTAAAAGAATGTCTTTATCGGATTGAACGTTACAGGAATGTTCATTCGATTATGAAGGTAATACTGTGACAAAGGAGTCTATCAATGGAAAATTGGATAACAGAAATTATGAATACGTATGGATATATAGGGATTTTTCTTTTGATCGCATTAGAAAATATTTTCCCTCCTATACCCTCAGAGGTTATTTTAACCTTTGGAGGATTTATGACTACGACAACAAATTTAAGTGTTGTCGGGGTCATTATCGTCTCAACAATTGGTTCAGTAGCCGGGGCAATTATTCTTTATGGTATTGGCTTATTATTAAACGTGGATCGATTGGAGAAAATTGTTGATAAATGGGGGCATATTTTACGAATTACCTCAAAGGATATCCATAAGGCAAATGCTTGGTTTCAAAGATTCGGAGTCTGGGCTATTTTCTTCGGCAGACTTGTTCCTTTGATTAGAAGTTTAATTTCAATACCCGCAGGCATGTCCCGTATGCATATGGGAATTTTTTTATTGTTTACAACAATTGGTACTTTAATTTGGAACACGCTATTGGTAAGTGTAGGTGCTGTAGTGGGAGCCTCATGGAGTGACATTGTCGGGTATATGGACATTTACTCAACGGTAGTATATCTCATATTGGCTGTACTGATTGTTCTATTTTCGGTATTTTATATTAAAAAAAGAAGGAAAGTCCGGAAGTGACACCTTTTTTATTGGAGAGCGGTCTAGTATGAAAAAAGTATTGATTATTGAAGATGAAAAGGATTTATCTCAATTTATCCAATTAGAATTAGAGCATGAAGGCTATGAAGTACGAACTGCTTTTAATGGAAGAGATGGTTTAGACCAGGCGTTACATGAACAGGTTGACCTCATTTTGTTAGACTTAATGCTGCCTGGTTTAAATGGAATCGAAGTCTGCAGAAGAATTCGTTTGGTGGGTAGTACTCCCATTATCATGATTACGGCTAGAGACAGTGTCTTAGATAAAATATCTGGCCTGGATAGCGGGGCAGATGATTATATTACAAAACCCTTTCAGATTGAAGAATTATTAGCCAGGATGAGGGCTCTTTTTAGAAGATCGGAAATTCCCATGAATCACCACACAATCGTCTGTAAAGACTTAGAGGTCAATATGGAATCAAGAACCGTAAAACGAGGAAATGAAGAAATAGAACTAACCAAAAAGGAATTTGATTTATTGTATCTTTTGCTAAAAAACAAAAATATCGTGTTAACACGGGACTTCCTATTAGAAAAAATATGGGGGTTTGATAATATAATCGAAACCAATATTGTAGATGTTTATATTAGTTATTTACGAGCGAAAGTAGATCGAAAAGAAGAGGAATCCTATATTCAAACGGTCAGAGGTACGGGATATATCATACGGGATTAGGGGTTAAAGCGGATGAAAAAAAGAATGAAGAGGATTTCGATTAAATGGAGAATGACCATTTATTCCACCATTTCCATTTTTATCATTTTTATGTTGTGTAACGTTATGCAACTTATTCTCATCCATGCTCTTACCTCTAATCAGGAAGAAGAGCAATTAAATCAACGTTCGAAAGAGATTAGTACATTAATCGAGGAGCAATCCAAACACAGCGGTATAAAAACTGCCCTATCTGAAGATTTCTTTGAAAATATTATTGGACAGAATGAAATGATACGTATTTTGGATCAACAAGGACAAGAGCTCTTTAGTATTTCTGAAGACTTTCCTGACCTTCAAAGTAGAGATTTGAAATATGGTTTCCACCGAGTCAAGGAAAATGATGAAGACTTTCTTATGTTAAAAGAGCGATTAATCGTAGGGACTTTTAAGGGTACACTTGAGATTGGCCAGAGTGTTGAATCCTTTGAAGAATTTATGGAACGAGTTTTTTGGGTCTTGTTAGCAGGAACCATTCTATCACTAGTATTAAGTATTATGGGTGGACAGCTTTTGGCAAGAAAGTTTTTAGCACCTCTTGCTGTCATGACCCGCACGATGAGAAAAATTGAAGACCAGCATTTCCAAGAGCGAATACCCGTTATGGAAACCAATGATGAATTCTCCCAACTAAGTTCTATCTTTAATTCAATGATGGATCGAATTGAGGCTTCGATGGAACAACAGAAACGCTTTGTAGAAGATGCTTCCCATGAGCTCAGAACACCACTTGCTGTTATTCATGGCCATCTTTCTTTATTGCAAAGATGGGGTAAAAAAGATGAAAAGGTATTAGAAAATTCCCTGCAAACAAGCATTAAGGAAACCAATCGATTGATTAAATTAACGAATCGATTATTAATGCTCACTCGTATGGACAAACAAGATGAACATGAAAGTATCATCGCTTGTGATGCTACAGAAATCCTGAATGAGGTTATTCACGACTACGAACTCATATACGAGCAATTAAAAATAGCAAAAGAGGATATAACGAAAGCTGATCGTTTACTTGCGATTCCGCAAGAACAGTTCAAACAAGTTCTAATCATCGTACTTGATAATGCCATAAAGTACAGTGGAGATCAAAAAATAATCGCTATAAGGTCCAGTAATCATGAAAATAAATACAAAATAGAAATTCAAGACAACGGATATGGCATCAGCCAAGAAGATCTACCCTTTATTTTTGATCGTTTTTATCGAGTAGACAAGGCTCGCAGCAGGGAAAAAGGCGGAACAGGTCTTGGGCTTTCTATCGCAAAGGATATCCTAAATAAATACAAGGGAACTATTTCAGCGGAGAGTACACTTGGGATGGGTACTACCATTACGATTGTAATACCGTACACTGATCAAAGGTATGAATAAAGGTGCCAAGCATCCTCCAAAAAGTGGAAGGTACTTGGCACCTTATTTTTGATACAACATCTTTTTTATTAGAACCTCTTCTCGACAATATTCTTCCCACCCAGGAGGATTAGACCTAGGTTTGATAGCATTTAAAGCTTTTCTAATCAATCGTTTAGTTAAAGCCGATTCAACTAATTAAACGTTTGGTTAAAAAGTAGGTAAATTTCTTTAAACAAATGAACTTTGGGCTGTTTTCAAGAGAAATAATTGTCGTATAAAAATTGCGGTTGTTAGGAATTTTCCTCAAAACTGACAATAGAAACTAGTAAAATACATATTCCGGGAAATAGAAACAAATTGTATACTAACTAATCGTTTGTTTAAAAGTGCTGTAAACCCTTTTAAATCAGGCTATTATCTGTTTTCTAAAAAAAATTATTGTCGAGGAAATTTCCGTAAATTTCCCCTACTTGCAAGTTTAAAAGCCTTGGATTGAGATGATCCAAGGCTTTCCTGATTCAATATTTTTACACCTTTAGTATTGTAAAAAACTTTGTTAAAAGCCAAGGACCTTGTGTGAATCCCAGTGTTAATTGCCACGCACCTAAGCCTTGTAATCCATATTCACGAATAAGTAACATTTTAGCACCCATGCTTCTTACATCTTCAAACCAAACTTCATGTGTTAATCCCTTTTGATCTGTATAGCGAAAAAAAGGTGACTCAAATTCAGTTGAATACTGTATCGGTGATTGGTACCTCATGGCTGTTTCAACAGCATTCTGATTTGAAATTGCTGGGGCCACTCTACCTGGATTGTACGGTATGGTCCAATCATATCCGTATAAAGGCATACCTATAATAATTTTTCGACGAGGAACATATTTTATGGCAAATTCAACGGTTTTTCTTACCTCAGTAATGGGAGCTGTAGGTCCTGGTGCACTTCCTGCATGGTGCCAGTCATAAGCCATGATAAACATATAGTCCACAACTGAACCTATTCCTCCGTAATCGTACCCCTTAAGCCAAGGTATTTCTTGACTTGTTTTTGCGGGAAGCGCAATTGTTAGCGTGCGTCCTAATGGCTGCAAACGATCTCGTAATTCACGTAAAAAGCCTGTAAAAAGATCTCTATCTTCAGCCATAACACGCTCAAAGTCAATATTTACTCCTCCATATCCCCTATTGGTCACTAAATAGGAAATATTATTAACAAGGTTCGTTCTTGCAGATGGATTGTTTAATACTTGATGAACAAGTTCGGGACTAAAACCTTCAGGTGTTAAGTTCGTGACAGTCACAAGAGGTCTAACCCGATAATTCCAAGTTGTTTGAATAGCAGTCAAATCGTTTAAGTTGTTTGCGATATCTCCATTACTAGCAAAGTGATATTCAAAAATGGATATGGATGTGCTATAAGGTGCAAAATCACTGATTAAAGCACGGTCCAGTTCCGGACTTCGAACAACATAGTAGCCCAGTGCTGATGCATGATAATTTGATATATTAGGTATCGTGAGCCTCATTCCTGGTTGTAGTGCAGCCGGATTAACAGCAGGATTGGCAGCTGTTAGTTGTTCTAAAGATAAGTAAGATTTTCTGGCAATCCCTGTAAATGTATCCCCGGGTTGAACAATATACGTATATAAAGGAATGAGCAATGCCTGGCCGGGGACAATATTGGACTCCACTAAACCATTCACATGGCGAATCTCATCAATAGAAATTCCATACCTGCTGCTAATCGTAAATAAGGAATCGCCAGCTTGAACCTCATGAAAAAACATATTTGTCCCTCCACTAAAGGGTCCAAAATTTTAAAACCCCTCACTCAGGTTTTATGGAAAAATTGATTTTATAAAATTATGCAGTAAATTTCTTCTATTATATGAACAATTTTTATATGTAGAACACCATTAAAGCAGGAAGTGAAAAGAACATGACTCCACATTCACTTCGGCATACTTACACTTTACTATTGATTGAAGCTAGAGTAGGGACTATGGAAATCAAATGATTTCATGACGTGTGGACAAACCTCTACAGAATAAAAGTGCACCATCCAAAAAGTGGATGGTGCCTGGTTTTCCTTTATATTGTACTACAAATCTTTTTCCATTATAACGTAGGTTTTGCCTCCTTTCATAAAACTGTAGTTAGTTTCTTGTAACCCAAATTTTTTATAAAAATCCACCTTACTTTTTCTGGCATTACACCAAATTCTCTTCACACCACAGTCCATAGCTTCCTTTATTACATAGTCTAACAACATACTTCCGTATCCCTTACCTTGTTCACGTTGGAGTGTTGCGAATTTTCGAAATTGGCATTCTTCCTTATTTATAAAAAGTGAGATGACAGAAATCAGCATGTTTTCTTTAAAAAGACCAAAATGAATCCCTAAATGATCATCTTCTAATTTTATGTAGTCAAAGGCCTTATCTGGCCACATGACTTTATGCCTCAATTTCCAAGCCTTTTCCTTATCAATTTTTGTAATCGTGGTTTCCATTGTCCCCTCCTTTATCTCTTCTCCATTAAGGGCTTAAGGTTCATTCTCGATCCCCTAATGTTTTGATTTTTGCTGCTAACCGAATATATCCAAAAGTTTTATTTATCATGAAGTGGGGTATCCCTTGCTGCAATATTAATAAAAGATACTCAAATTATACCACTATATCCTTCTGCCGAAGTTCAACATCCTTGATGTTCGTCTTAGATGTCTTCTTGAATTTCCTATCTATCAATAATCTTGTTAGCAAATTTTCAACAACAAAAACCACTCCCTCATTTTTAGGAAGTGGTTTTTGCTATTGATAAAAATTATTAGTCAACATTTTAAGATACTTTTTTAGCCTGTTTCATTTCCTGTTCTTGTTTTGCAGCCTTTTTCGCCCAGTAGGTGGCAATCAATGGTCCAGAAATATTATGCCACACTGAGAATATCGCACTCGGAACAGCCGTAAGTGGAGAGAAGTGGGCAGTCGCCAATGCTGCAGCAAGACCTGAGTTTTGCATCCCAACCTCGATTGAGATTGCTTTTTGATCAGCATACGGGAATTTGAACCATTTTGAAATAAAGAAACCTAATACCAATCCAACAAAATTATGGAGAATGACCATACCCAGGATGGCTAAACCTGATTCCAGGATATTTTCTTTATTGTTTGCTACCACTGCTGAAATGACACCAACAATTCCAATTACTGAGACAAGCGGCAGAACTTTTGCCCCTTCTTCTGCTTTGTCCTTCAAAATCCATTTGAAGATGATACCAAGAATAATAGGAAGAAGAACGATTTGAACTGTCGAGAGAAGCATATCTTTTCCTGATACAGGAAGCCACTGGCTAGCTAATAAGTAAATAAGCGCCGGAGTAAGGATCGGTGACA
This sequence comes from Neobacillus niacini, assembly GCF_031457145.1. Taxonomy (GTDB): domain Bacteria; phylum Bacillota; class Bacilli; order Bacillales; family Cytobacillaceae; genus Neobacillus; species Neobacillus niacini_J. The sequence goes on along the minus strand of NZ_JAVDVZ010000019.1, from coordinate 31,189 downwards.
CCAAAGTCGCAACCGATGAAACAGCAACGGACAGGGCGACATTTGCTCTTGCCAGGTACGACATTACATTTGATGCAGTTCCCCCAGGACAACAACCGACCAATATAACACCAACCGCCACTTCAGGAGGGAGATTCAATCCTACGGCCAGAAGATAGGCTACACCCGGCATTATAATGTATTGAGCAGCAACTCCTACGAATACAGCAAGAGGCTGTTTGAATACGGCCTTGAAATCTTCGACAGATAAGGTTAATCCCATCCCAAACATGATTATTCCAAGCAGGATGGAGATATAAGGGGCAATCCAGGTAAAACCTCCTGGAAACATCATGGCTAAAGCCGTAAATAGTAAAACCCAGTAGATAAAAGTGTTACCTGCTACTGTACTAATTCTTGCTAGTATATTCATTTGTTGTCCACACCTTTTTTATAATTTTTTGATTATTTTATTATACATTATATTCAGATAATATCAACGACATTTTTCGATATAAAATAACAAAAACCTCATTATCCCAAGATGGAACAACAAAAAAGACCACCTCCTGTTATTAGGAAGTAGTCTTTAACTCCAAAGACTCCCATGCTCGTTCTTTTGTATAGTGCGCTTGGAGAGGTTCCCATTCACCAGCCATTCCTGAAACTATTCTGCTTTTCCTTCTACAACTACATTATCTGCACTAATGTTATCACCGAAAGCAGATTTCAATGTTTCGTCATATGCTTTGTGGAAGAATTGTTCTTTTCCTAATGTTTCAAGCTCGGTATTTAACCATTTTAATAGTTCTGAATTGCCTTTTTTCACAGCTGGTGCAATGTAAGCTAAATTAAATCACCTAAAGATGATAATGTAACGGAGAAATCAGGGTTCTCATTAGCCCAGCAAATAATAATGCATTATCTTGCGCCAATGCATCTCCCCGTCCATCCTTTAAAGCTTCAAAAGCTTCAGTGTTGGCATCATATTTTACAAGTTCAATTTCTGGGTGGTTCTTCATAAAAAAGCTTTCTGCCGTTGTACCTTTTAGGACAATTAATTTCTTCCCTTTTAATTGATCGACCGATTTGATTGGTGCTGAATCTGGTGAAACAACCCCAATGGCTACTTTCATGTAAGGATTTGCAAAATCTACTTGTTCTTGACGCTCCGGTGTTACGGTAAAGTTCGCTAATACGATATCCACTTTATCTGATTTTAATAAGTCTACACGTGTTTGTGGTTCAAGCCACAGTGACGGTTCTTATGGTTTTTAATGAAGCTAGTTCAAACCACCAGAACCGTCACTGTGGTCCTTCTAAAAATAAATATCCTTATAAATACAGACACGTATTTATACCACCTAATCGTTTGATTAGAAATACAGTAAACCCTGTTAAAATGAGTTTTTTACTTGATTTTAGAAAAATTTATTGTCGAAAATCTTTTGTATTTCATATACTCTACACACTAGTTTCAACCGTTCAACCTTTACATTTGTTCAAGTATTCACGTATTGTCATTTGCAAATAAAAAAGGCTTCCCCAAAAAGAGGAGCCACTAATATAAAAAAAATCATTTCTTTTATTTTTGTTGTTTAACGAGTGCTTGACGGTCAATTAGTTTGGGGGGTTCTTCCAGCCATGCATGTTTAATCATTATGTTTGCGCCATCTTCTGCATATAAAGCAATTTCAGCGGCAAGGCGTACAAAGGTAGCACTTAAATCCATTCTTTGGCTAGTACCAGCTGCAGCACCATAATTTCCTATCCCAAGGGCAATCAAACTTGTAGTATGAAACATCATCAATTTATCTGAAAAGGGTGCCGCTGTACTATCCATAACAAGGGCCTCCCAGCCCATAGATGCAGTAATGTCCTCGTTATTCATTATTGAACTGAATTTTTTTATATGCTTATTCGCAATTCCTTTCCCTTCCAAAAAGAATTGTTTTACATCTTCATTTTTACACACTTGCGCAAAAGCCATCATCATTGCTTTTCCAAGTGTATTCGATTGGATACCCATAAAAAGATGTGTAATTTCAATTGCCGTTAGGGGGCGTTTATGACCTAAAAAATCAAATAAGAAACTTTGTTTTTCTACAAAATCAACCTTATCTGGCATTGGTATTTGCGGTGGTCTAATATATACTCCCTTTGATAACATAACCTTCCTTGCCTTATCGTGTAATTCAGAAACAGAAATAAGTAAATTTCTAAAAAAGTCACTTACATCTGAACGTGCCGAAACACCAATCGCCATACTGATACTTGCCATTGCGATTACCTCTAATTTTTGTATATACATGAGGATAAATGCGTCAGAAAACAATCTAGGTGCATTCAGATTTACATCTTCTTCAGTAAAACCAACTGGAATAGGATGATTTTCTTTTGAAAAAATCTCCTTAATAATCGTAATGTCACTTTGTGCTATGCTTAGGGAATTTTCGATAAGCGGAAGGATCTCTTTATCTTCACAAATATTTTTAAAATATCTCATTACACAAGTTGCTAATGTATCGTTTAAATATTGCACCCAAAGAAAACCGATTTCCGAAGCTGTTAAAGGGATATCGTCATGTTCGGACACCTTTTTATCTTCAATCATTTAATCCCTTCCTCCTATCAGTCAGTATTTTTATAAATGTACCTGCAAAATCTCTTCGGTAAAGCCTTGTAGAATTTGTATCATTCCTTAATGTGATTTCGGACTCCTAATTAATTCTTTCAGGTAGTAATATTCCCTCAATTGAATAAAACTATCTAATGAGTTGTTAGCTGGGTGCAATAATTTTTGACCATGGGGACGGTTCTTTTTCCTAAATTAAAAGTTAGATGATTAGGGATTATTGGTTTATCATCGTTTTTCATTGGCTTGAGTTAGCAAAATGTTAGCATCTATTCACAAAAGTAACATAAATCAACCATTTAAACGTTTCTGAAAACGATATACTATGAGTAGTCTCAGTAAAATCTTCCTTTAACCCTCTCTTTTCTTTTCAAAAAAACAATTCACTATGAAAGCAGGTTGATTGTATGAAAAACAGCAACAATACGAAGGATATTTGTGACGGGAAAGAACCTCAGATGAAAGTACTAATGAAGCATTTTGAAAATCCAAAAGAACGTGAAGATCTATTAAAAAATATGAGAATAAGTGCTGAATTTGACATGAGGCACCGAGGACACTTTTTATTTTATGGAAAGGATTTTATTGACTATAAACTTTTACGACCCTATGACAAAGACCGAAATGAGTTTCTCCGTATCTTATCAAACTTCATGACCAACGTTTTGGAAGATGACTGTCCACCCTCATGGAAAAAATGCAAGCGACCATTCTGGGAAGAACTGATTTTCACCCACTTTCCTCATGTTATGAGAATTACCCCTGATCAAAAACAAGTAGAAACCTTCCTTTCCCAATTAAGGATGTTTACCCAGTGGCTTGATAAGCGTGTTGGTACAACATGGTTTACAGTCGTTGATAAGTATTCTAAAGAGGCAATTTCCGACCTGAAAGTATGTGAACAGATGTTGAATACTATTTTTTTGAGAGACTTTCCACAACTCCATCAGAAAGATTTTAGCCCCGAGCAACAAATCGAAATAGCTAACCAGAGTTTCAAGCAATGTACGAAAAGATGGGATAGCCTTTTTGAGGTTACAAGTATCATTGACCAGATTACTGTATTAAAAGAATTTAACACCAATATAACCTATTATGTAAAAGGCTTGCCCACCCATTTAATCGTTCCTGAACTTATTATGAGTGGCTGTATTGGCCGAAAGAGCGGAACCTTGCTTTGGGAGTGGTTTCAAACCGAGGGAATCTATCCACAAAAAGGGAGAAAATACCTTAAACTGAATAGTTGAGCTATGAGTAAAACATCAGCCCCCCTTACCAATATTTCCGATAAGTCAACTTTGATTTAAAAATTTCCTTTTGCAGGATAAGTAAAAGGATTATAAAAGCGACTCCCATCCCAAAAAGTAATCAGCATGGAAATAACAAACAAAAGGACACTGAGCATAATAGCCAAATAATCTGATTTTGTAAAAGGTCTCTCATGAAACCATGATCGTCTCTTTTGACTGCCAAAGCCGCGAAGCTCCATGGCAGCACTAATCGTTTCAATTCGATTTAGACTTGAAAAAATCAGCGGCATTAAGATGGATGATGCATAGCGTATTTTTTTGGTCAATTTCTGCTTTTTTGATAAATCAATCCCACGCGCCTGTTGTGCGAGTATGATGTTCTGATAATCCCGCTGAATATCTGGAATATATCGTAACGCCAGAGATACGGCATATGAAATTCGATAACTGACCCCGATTTTATTAAGAGACGCAGCAAATTCACTAGGATGAGTTGAAACGATAAATAACAAAGCTAATGGAATAATGGTGAAATATTTTAGCGTTAAATTTGCTTGATAGAATAGTTGCTCAGCGGTTAGAGTATAGTGACCAATGATGTGATGAATCGGATGCTTGGTATGATAGATTTTCACCCCCTGCATCGGTTCAAAAATAAAAATAGCGATATTGTTGATAAACAAAAATAATAAGAATAGATAGATTACGAGTGAAATCGAACGAAATTCAACCTTTGAAAAATGAAAGATTATTATTCCTAAAGTAAACATGACCACTAGAATCCTAGTATCATACGTTATCATGGTGGTTAATGACCAAAGAATTAGACAAATTAGTTTAGCAGCTCCTGTCAGTCGATGGATCGGAGATTCTAGATCTATGTAAGAAAGAATTTTATATTTCATCGTTGCCGCATCCTCCGATCAAAATGAATGAAGCGTTTGACAAAGTCTCTTTGGTCAGAAAAATCTGCCTTATATGCCAGTTGATAAAGGGATGTTTCCTTTAAATTAGCCAGACGGATTACCTCTTCATCTGTAAGAATATTGGCAGGTTCGTCCTCTACTACCTTTTGTCCGTCAGACAGTACAATGGCTCTGTTCGTATATTCGAGCATTAAATGCATATCGTGGGTTATCATGATAATTGTGATTCCTTGCTGATTTATGTTCCACAGAAACTCCATAATATCGTTATAGTGTTTATAATCCTGACCAGCTGTTGGCTCGTCCAGTAATATTAATTTCGGCCCTAGCACTAATACGGATGCAATCGTCACCCTCTTTTTCTGCCCGAAACTTAATGCAGAGATTGGCCATTTTCTTAATTCGTAAAGGCCGCAAATTTTTAAAGCATGAAACACTTGATCTTCTATCTCTTTTGGTGATACTCCCCGGAATTTCAGTCCTAATGCTACTTCATCAAATACTAACGTTTGAGAGATCATTTGATTGGGGTTCTGCAGGACGAAACCAAAATGATCTGCTCGCTCTTTGATGGATTGATCTTTAAGATTTTCACCTTTAAATAAGATTTCTCCTCTTGTTGGAAGACAAAAACCGCAGATTAACTTGGCCAGGGTTGATTTTCCAGCTCCATTTTTACCAATTAAAGAGATTAATTCCCCTTTGTTAACCTTGAAGGAAATATCCTTAATAATTTCTTGTGCTTTTAAATAACCGAAATGAACATTCTTAAGCTCTAGAAGAACATCATTTTTTTGTTTTTCCTCGGTGTATGTCACGTTGTCATACCAGCTATGAAGATTCATTTTACTGACTTCTATGTTTAATGTGTCTATACTTTTTGGCTTCAGCTCTGGAGTGATCGTGCATCCAGCATATCTCAAAGCTGTCAGATAGAGTGGTTCACGTATGCCCGTATCGATAAGCAGATTGGAGCTTACTAATTCATCAGGTGTCAAATCCGCTACTATCCGCCCCTCATCGATGACCACAATACGATCTACCTCGCGATGGAGCACATCTTCTAATCGATGCTCAATAATAATTGTTGTCTTTCCGGCATCCTTATGAATACGGTCAATCAGTTCCATTGCCGTTTTTCCTGTTGCTGGGTCCAAATTTGCCAAAGGCTCATCAAAGAGAAGAATCCTTACATCATCAATGATGCTTCCAGCAATGGCAACCCGCTGCTTTTGTCCTCCTGAAAGATCCTGCGGAGATGAATCCAAATGTTCCTTCAAATCTACCAATTCAGCAACTCGATTAACCGCATCTAATAGCTCTTCCTGTGGAACAAACTGATTCTCAAGTTTAAAGGCAATATCCTCTGCTGCGGTTAAACCGATGAATTGAGCATCAGGATCCTGTAATACCGTTCCAACCAGAGAAGAAAGGTTAAAAATACTTTCCTCTTTCGTTTCTTTACCAAATATCTTTAAACTCCCTGAAATCTCACCAGCATAAAAAAAGGGGACCAATCCATTTAAACAATGTCCAATGGTGCTTTTTCCAGACCCCGATGGTCCTATAATTAGAATCTTTTCTCCTTCATAAATCGTCAAATTCATTTCACGGAGGGTTGGAGAGGACTGAGCCTGGTAATGGAAACTAAAATTCGTAAATTCAATCACTGGTTTGCTCATAATCAACATCCTTCTGTTTATTTGCTATTAAAAAATGCCGATGATGGGAAATCACCGACATTTATCTTCTTACAAATCACGAGTCAAGCTGCCTTTTTTCGTTCTCGTTTTGGCATATGCTATTGCAAGCAGCGTTCCTAAAACCCCAACTGTTACGATATTCGCAGCACCCGCAACAAGGCCTTGAATGAATACTTTATTAGCTGGCTCTGCATAAATGACGATATCTAAAGTAGGAGCGATTAAAAACCATGCAACTGCGTTTGCAATCACTTGAATGATATTAAAAGAAATAATAGCTTTTCCACCAAATTCCCCATCCTGTAGGTTGATCCGTGATGCAGCTAAGCCTATTAGCAATCCAACAACTCCTGAAGAGATAATCCAGCTAAACCAGGGTGCTCCATAAAAAACAGCGTCCTTAATCGTATGACCAATTAATCCAATCAGCAATCCAGCGACAGGTCCGTAAAGTAATGACATAAGAGCAAGGAATGCATAAGAGGTTTCTACATTTGTGTTAGGTATGCCTGTTGGAATCGAACCAAACCGGCTTAAAATGATAAACACTGCTGCTCCAATACCGATTGCGACAACCGTTTTAATTGATAGTCCTTTTGAGTTCATAGTAAACCACTCCTTTATTGGTAATATATAGTTCAAATTTATGTTATATTCAGTTTATTTTAGAACTGATTATCTTATTAGTCCGCTAACCATGCTGTTTCTACGAAATTAGTCATCGTTTCACCTCCTTAAATGTTATATTCCAGGTTTTCCTCAGAACTTACTTGGTAGATGGCCGAGTAAATTTTATTTTGAGCATTTAAAAGGAGGAGATCATTCCTTCTACGCGGGCGGGGTACAGTTATTTTAAATATTTCCAGTACTTCACCTGGCCGTGCTGATAATAATACAACCCGGTCGGCTAAATATACGGCTTCACTCACGTCATGTGTAACGAAAATAACGGTTTTCTTTTCTTTTTCCCAAATTTCCAATAAATCATCTTGTAACTTTAGGCGTGTTGAATGATCAACAGCCCCAAAAGGTTCATCCATTAAAAGTACTTCCGGTGAGCTTACTAGTGCACGTGCAATCCCGGCCCGTTGCCGCATTCCTCCAGATAATTGGTGAGGGTAATTTTCGGCGAACTGGTCAAGTCCAACTAATTTTAAATATTTTTCAACATTCAGTTTAGTAGCTGCCCTCTTGTACCCTGCAAATTCTAATCCGATGCCGACATTCTGGAAAATAGTACGCCAAGGGTAGAGTGAGGCATCCTGAAAGACAACACCGAGTTTTTCATTTGGTCCTATCACTTCCTCACTGTCTATGAAAATATGTCCGCTTGTTGGTTTTTGCAGGCCCGCTAATAACTCAAGCAATGTACTTTTTCCGCATCCGCTAGGTCCAAGAATGCAGATAAATTCGCAATCCTCAAATTGAAGATTGATATTTTTTAAGGTGACAACCGGCGAAATGCCTTCATAGACTTTAGAAACTTGCTGCACTTTAAATTGGGCCGTTCTAATTCCCCCTATTTCTTTGGAATAAACCTTTTTTTGGTCGTTCCTTCTTTCTCTGAACACTCGGCTAATACGATGGTTAAAAATAATAGTATGAAACATGGATGAACCATAAAAATGTTTCTCCGTTTATCCTCTAAATTTCATTTTCCCTTTCCATTTCAGAAAGATTTTTCTTTCAATCAGATTGATCGTAGCAATGATTAAGACAGAAATGACGGTCACAATGACAACAATCGCAAATACTTGTGACGTATTAAGAAGAGTCGTTGCTCTCAGAGAAGATTTCCTAACCCTTCTTCAGAAGCTAACATTTCAGCAAATAACGCACCTACTAAACCGGTTGCAGCTGAGATCTTTAAACTAGCAAAAATGGTGGGTGCCGCTGATGGAAGTGTTACTTTCCAAATTGTTTGCCATACCGTGGCACGATAGACTCTTGCGACTTTCAAATGCTTCTCTTCTGTTTGCTTAATACCCGTAATGGTATTGACTAAGATGGTGAAGAAACAAAATAAAAATACAATTGTAATTTTATGCTCCAAACCAATCCCTAACCAAAGGGCTAAAAGAGGAACAATGGTCACTGTGGGAATAGCCATCAAAGCTGAGATAAAGGGTTGAAAGATTCTTCTGCCCAAGGCACTAATACTAAAAACATTCCGATGGAAATTCCCAATAATATTGCAAGTGCATACCCTGCGATAAACTCGATTAAAGTAGTATAAACATGGACCCAAATCGATTCATCTGTGAATAGTTGAAAAATATCCATCAATATATTTGAAGGTGCAGGGAAATAAAAACTGTTTAGAATACCAGCCCGAATAAGTACTTCCATTAATCCTATAAGAAGTATGAGAAATATAATCTGTGAAACAACTAATAGCAGCAGCTTGTTAGATTTTTTTTTCATTTCATCCGTTCACACCTTTTCTGTTACCTTGAATTGGTTTTCAGCCGTTCTAAACCTAAATAATCTCTTTTGTTATAATCTAGGAATCACCCAATCTATCAATTTATCAATATGTTATATTTTTCATCAACCCATCTTCCAACCTCCCTCCTTTAGAAAAAAAGAAGGCACTCCATTATGAATGAAGTGCCTTCAGTGATCTGATCGGCTTTTTCTAAATGATAAAAAAAGACTCCCTAATGATTGATTAAGAGCCTCCAGTTTTCTGGTAGGTATTATATGTATTCCGATAAGTTTTGTAAGATTATACTAACAAAATCTGGATTATTAGTCAATAATGTTATTACATATTTTTATCGTGTACTAAATATTTGCATTAACCCCCTGCTACCCTTTCATTAATAAATGATAGCAATACCAACAAATGTCCTAGTATAAAATTACTAAAATTGTAAATATTTTGTAAATTCACTAGAAGTTATTAATTTATTGATGTATTGTTGTTTTTGGATAAAGAAGCAAAAGCTTTCCACCATTTTTACTAGATCCTCTTCTCGACAATATTCTTTATACTAAGGAGGATTAAACACAGGTTTGACAACATTTAAAGCATTTCTAATTAATCGTTTAGTTAAAACCGATTCATCCAACTAATCGTTTGATTAAATAGCGAGTAAACCCTTTTATCAAATGAACTTTTGTCTGTTTTCAAGAGAATTAATTGTCGTAAAAAAATTGTGGGTGTTAGGAATTATCTTCAAAACTGACAATAAAAATTAGCAAAATACATATTCTAACAAATACAGACAAGTTGTTATCCCAATTAATCGTTTGTTTAAAAATGCAGTAAACCCTTCTAACTCGAGCTTTTACCTGTTTTCTAGAAAAATTTATTGTCGAAGAAAACTCTTGTATTTTTGATATAAATAATACGATTAGAAATGTATTTCTTCATGTAACGAAAGGCATGAAAAAAGAGACTTTTCAAAAGTTTGCTCAACTTATGAGAAGCCTCAATTAAATAGTCTTTCATGTTATTCTAACCCTAAAATATCAAGGGTTGGAGGGCGGATTACATCATGCCGCCCGTAAGATGAGAGTGTGTAATATCTTTATCCTGGAGTGCGGAAAGTGTGGTATATAATGGTTTTTCCAGATTTTAGTTGGAACATCTTTAACTTGATTTTACCGCTTTTCACTTGATTGCGTAAGCAAAATGTTACATTTTTCTAACACCTTAACTAATTTTCTCATATTATTAGTTACGTCATAATAAAAATGATATTGTTCATCGAATTTAAAATTTGTCCATTTATCTCACAATAAAAACTTATAGCTAATCCTCTAAAGTCAAATAACCCATAATAATCTATCCCAGTGGAAACCCCACATTCCTTTCAACTTTGTCTGTTTTGAAATAATAAAATCCTTTCTTAGATAACCGCGAATCATCTATACCGCTTAACGAAAGTGAGGAATTATTATGCATTTACCACTGAACGAACCAGTTCTCATATTTGGTCTAGCTGTGTTAATTTTTTTGCTGTTCCCTATATTAATGGGGAAACTAAGAGTACCTGCTATTATAGGTCCTATTTTAGCGGGAATTATTGTCGGACCAAATGGGCTGGAACTATTAGCACGTGATTCAACAATCGAATTGCTTGGAACAGTCGGGTTATTGTTTATCATGTTTATAGCAGGACTTGAGCTGGACCTCGATGGTTTCAAAAAGTATCGAAATCGCAGTGTTACATTTGGCTTACTCTCGTTTTCAATCCCATTAATTCTTGGAATATTAGTAGGATTATGGCTTGACCTCGGTATACTATCAGCTATTTTATTTGGTACCATTTTCTCTACACACACACTTTTAGGCTACCCTGCCATAAGCCGGCTTGGCATTGCGAAAAACAAAGCCGTTACAACAGCAGTTGGTGGTACTTTAATAACAGATAGCTTGGCGTTGCTTGTTCTTGCTGTAATAATAGGGGCAGCTGAAGGTGATTTAACACTTGGATTTTGGATGTACTTGATTATTTCGACAACACTCTTTGCTGTAGTCGTTCTAATTTTCACCCCTTATCTGACAAAGTGGTTCTTTAAACGCTCCAACAATGAAGGAACTACAGAATTTAACTTTGTTCTGGCAATTTTATTCGTCGCTGGGGCAATATCATTATTTGTGGGTTTAGAACCAATTATTGGGGCATTCTTGGCGGGTCTAGCATTAAACCGATACATTTATGATCATGGTCCATTAATGAATAGAATCCTATTTACGGCAAATGCATTGTTTATTCCATTTTTCTTGTTATCTGTGGGTATGTTGATGGATCTTCGCGTTCTTGTATCCAGTCCTGATGCATTACTCGTAATTATATTCATCTCCATTGTAGCGATTGGCAGTAAACTGCTTGCCAGTTGGATAACGACGAGAGTATATGGTTATTCCAAGACAGAAAACAAGGTAATGTTTGGACTTTCCACCACACACGCTGCAGCAACATTAGCAATAACGCTTGTTGGATACAACTTTGGATTATTAGACCAGCAAATAATAAATGCCGTAATTATTATCATTTTAGCTACTTGTATTATTGGACCATACTTCTGCGAAAAATATGGCAGAAAACTAGCCACTTCACAGGATAAAAATGGTGTAGACGAAAAAACGCCTGAACGTATATTAATCCCAATTGCAAATCCAAAAACGATGGAATCCCTGCTGGATTTAGGATTCGTGATAAAAATGGCAAAAAAGACAGAACAGCCTTTGTATCCATTGACTGTCGTTCAAAAGGATTTAAAACAGGCGAGCAATGAAGTAGCACATGCGGAAAAAATGCTCGGACGCGCTATTATGTATGCATCTGGAGCGGATGTTCCTATTAAGCCGTTGACTCGAGTGGATCTAAACATTGGCTGGGGAATCGAACGGGCTGTTACGGAAGAACGAATTACCACAATCATCGCAGGGTGGAATGGTGGAAGTGAAGGCAGCGATAAGGTATTTGGAAAAATTATTGATAATATTCTTGAACATACGTACCAACGCTTGCTCATAACGAATATCAAACAACCGTTGAATACTATGGAACGGGTGATTCTTATCATTCCGAATAATGTTGTATTCAAACCGGGTTTTGAAGATTCCATTTCCATTATTAAAGACATCGCATCTCAACTCCAAACAACCATTAAAGGTCTCGTCATTCGTGATGATCTTAATGAATATGAAAAAGTATCTGAACGAATTCGCCCTGGTATCAAGGTGGAGTTTAAGTCAATTGGCAGTTGGCAATCTTTATATGAAAATGAATTAAACGATGCTAAATCAAACGACCTAGTGATTTTATTAAGTGCAAGAAGAGGAACCGTTGCGTGGCATCCTGAAATAGAAAGCTTACCTAAAAAACTAGTTTCTTTAAATCACGGTAATCTCATCGTTTTCTTTCCAACAGAAATGAAAGAAACAGACATTCGAGGTTCACGAGGTACTGAGGTCCCGAAAGAATTACTCTTAAAAAAAGATTATGATGATTAGAAGCCAATGGGACGGTTCTTGTGGTTTTTAATGAAGCTATTTCAGGCCACAAGAACCGTCCCTGTGGCATTCTAACTGTTCTTTATTTTAGCTAATTTAACAAAGTTTTCATCTCTTCGTTTGATTTTCTGTTGAACTTCTTCCTCGTCTGCATATGTAAATAACCCACTGCCTGTTTTGGTTCCTAGCTTTCCACTTCGAACTTTTTCCTCAACAAATGCTGGAATCTTTAACTCTTTTGATAATACTGGGGCAAGAGATCAGTTGAGCTTTTTGATTGGCTTCTGACAGGGTGGAAACATGAAAGTACGACACCTCCTCAAGATACGAAAGAAATGATGGTCAATGATATATTAATGCTTTTATTAGGTCCAGAAATAGATAAGGCCGTAAGCGATTATTACTCTAAATATCTAACTTATTCACCATTGGTCTATCCTTACCAGGTTGAAATTGTAAATGTAGAAAGAATTGGTGGGTTCCGTACCTTTCATTTTTTACTCACACTAGAAACTACACCAGTGGTTGGACCACATATTTCTGAAGGAAAAGACAGATTGACTTTTGAAATTGCTCCAACAATAATTCCTAATCAAATTAAATTAAAGAAATTTGAACATCTTGAAACACATGAACTGCCTCCACATTGGCAAGACATTATAAAACAGAAAGCCCGGTAACAATTTACGACCGTGCAGCTTCCAAAAAAACTAGTCATATGTGAGTATAGGTTTGGTTGTGAGGCGCAAAACACCAATTCAAATAACAAATCTCATTTGTTTTGACAATAAATTAGCAATAGAAAAAGCACTTGATTTTTCTTATCAATTGCTTTTTTTAGTTTCGCTTTTTTTATTGTTTACATACTTGATGCTAACCTTTTTTACTATATCCTCTTCTCGACAATATTCTTCCTTCTCAGGAGGGTAAAACCCAGGTTTGACAGCATTTATAGCTTCTTTGATCAATCGTTTGGTTAACGCAAAATCAATCAATTAATCGTTTGTTTATATCGCGGTGAAACCCTTTTATCAAACGAACTTTGGGCTGTTTTCAAGAGAACTAATTGTCGTATAAAAGTTGTGAGCGCTAGGAATTAACTTCAAAACTGACAATAGAAACTAACAAAATACATATTTTTACAAATAAAAACAAGGTGTTATCTCAATTAATCGTTTGGTTAAAAGTGTAGTAAACCCATTTAACCCAAACATTTACCTGTTTTCTAGGAAAATTTATTGTCGAAGAAAACTCTTTTTAAACCAGGCAAATAAGGTTACACAATAAAAGTACCAGGCACCATCTAAAATATGGATTATTTACTGGCGCCTTTATTGATAAAAGTAGACCTAGTTCTTTTTCACAAATTTGTAACAACTTACCGTAAACCACCCTGTCCTTTTGCCCTCTTCAAACCTATATAGAGGGTAGAATGGGCGGTGCATTTTTATGAATTTAAAATCGGGCAGGATTGAAGGGTTTAAACAATATTCTCAGTTTACGAGTCTTAAGGAGTTCAATACACATATGGAGATGTGGTTAACAGTGAAGAAGGGGGATTTCTCAAAAGGGGAATTAGTCGCATTGAAGAGGCTGGTTCGTTTTTCTGCAAAAATCCCTGGAGTTTCGAATGCAAAGATTGGTACAATCCTTAAGGCCATTAATGAAGACTATAAAGGAAACGGAATCTCCCGCTCTACGTTTAAACGGATGATCATCAAAGCGAAAGAATTAGGAATCCTCACGATCCATGAAACAGAACGAAAAAATGGCTCACAGTCTAGCAACCTATATTGTTTTAATCGTTTTCCTAAAAGTGAACCACCCAATGCGAAAAAATTGAACCACCCTAAAGAAACTAATAATCTTTTAAAAACAAATAATCAAAAGAGTAGTAAACGTAACGAAGCGCCGATTGAACTCGATCACTCGTTTGTTAGTGATAAAGTTCCACAAGCATTTGTCCAGCTTGTAAAATACTTCTTCTCTGATGCGAAAACCATTGAGGAATATTGGCATATGGTACAAATTGCTGCTTTTCGATTTGAATGCAACCAACAAATAGAGGATGTTCTCAGCATAGCCATTCAGTCATTTAAGCAGTTGATTCGTAAACTAAAATCAACCAAACAAATTGTAAAACCCATTGCGTTCTTTTATGGAATCTTGACCAACAAATTAAGGGAATTTTATCTCAATCAATTACCTGAAAACAGACATGAGAGTAAGCCAATGTGCTATGTGCTCGAAAACGGCGAAGTCTTGTATTATGATTGGCTGCATACGGACTCGGAAGTTTCGGTAATGGCGAGAATTCAGGGTGACAGTACTTATGGTTATTAATGGTGCTAGTGCAGACCACAAGAACCGTCCCCGTGGTCAGTTAACTATTCCTTGGAAAAGGAATTATAATCTTTGAATTTTGAAGACTTCTTTTTCTTTTTTAAATACTTTTCGTTAAGGACAACAACTTTTCTGTTCTCCGTGGGTATGTATTTGCGATAAATTGTTTTATATTTTTCAAATGCAATGTGCCCTAAAATATAAATTGGCAAGATAATGAACAGAAGGATTACGAATTGTAAGATCCAATTGAATTCATTCCCAATGATATATTTCGTCATTACAGTATGTGCCAACATAGAAACCATTAAGATAATAACGACATTGCATATATGAAAAGGGAGCACATCTTTTTCTCGAAATAATCGTTCTAGTTCATTCTTGACAAAAAGTGTGGTAAATACTGATATCAAAATGACAAAAAGGGAAACAAAATATGCTAGAAAAGAGTACATTTTTTTCCACTCCTCACTCTCATTAATCCTTTAATATGATTGTTATCGAACCAAAATATATCATCATTGTAACACAAGATATGGAAAAAGAAGCTTTCTATAAGTATGCTCAACTTATGAGAAGCTTCTTTAAAAATCCGCTATGTTAGCTTTTCAATTCTACTTTACATAAAAACCAGCGATAACATAACCACTGGGATGGCCTATGGATATTTAATTAAGCAAGTTTAAGGCACAGTAACCGTCCCCGCGGTCTGAACTAAACTTTATTACTTATAAAAACAACGAAGTTCGGAAAGAATGGTTGATACTATCATGTTATGGAAGGGTTTCTCATAGGGTTTAACGAATAAAAGTGCCAGGCACCATCCAAAAAGTGGATGGTGCCTGTGTATTGAGCCCATGATAGTAGACACGAATAATTCCAGAAATCTATGATTGCCATACGTATAGGCTGTTCTTTTATTACATAATCTTTTCTGATAGTTGTTTATTAATCAACTGACCATCTATAAACACATGTTGTTTTAATTTCTTGTAGTAGAAAAAACCTGATTTTTCGTAAACTGCTAAATTTGTGTCCCATAAGGTTGGCTTATGATACTTTCTGATTGTGATTGATTTCTCCCGATTGTTGTTTTCTTTTTATGGTAGTGGCGGCGATTTGCACGACCATCATCACTACGTTAATTACCATCAACCCCGCTATAGCTGTTGAGAAGCTATCCGTCGCATCGTGAATCCAGCCAAGAATGAGGGGGCCGGTTGCCCCGATCACATAGCCAGCAGATTGAGTCATGGCCGACCAAGCAGCCGCCTCCTGCGGATTGTCGGTAGCGTCCAGAGGCAGTAGTAGATTGAGAGAAAACAATGCGCCGGCGCCTACACCAATAAAGATCGTGGCAATCAACGGTGCAATGGAGGACGCAAGCATCACAAGCCCGACGAGTTCCGACATCGCTGCAACCATTAGCCAAAGGCGACGGGAAGGGAATTTACGAAGCAAGATCGGCAGAACAAGGCTTACCGGAATCTGAACAACGACGAAAATCGTAAGCGCGCTTGCAGCGTAGGACTTACTATAGCCCATCCCTTGAATAATATCTGGCAACCAGGCTGTGAATGAATAGAATAGCATGGCCATCAAGCCGAACGTCAGTGTAAGTAGCCACGCCTTCTTATTTGTCCATGGCATTCTCGTCTTCGTGCCGGTTGAAGTGGGATGATCTTGCGGTCTAATATGCCGCATAACGAACAACCACCATAACAGCACTGCGACGAATGCGATGACCGCCCATATCCCGAGCGCGCTCTGCCAAGAGTTCATACTATTCTGCATCGGCACGATCAAGCTCGAGCTTAGTGCTGCTCCCAGAGTAAGTGCAACCGTGTATATCGCAATCATCGAGGGCACATGCTTAGGAAAGTGGCGCTTAATAAATCCGGGAAGAAGCGGTCCTGCAAATGCAATCCCTATACCAGCAATAAAAGCGGTAATAAGCAAAAATGAGACCGAATCCGTGAAGAACCTAAGAATGGTACCGACTCCGATGACAAGCAGCGACCAACCCAATACCCGCTCAATACCCCATTTCCCGCTGAACTTTATGGCTGCAGGAGCGAAGAGTCCCATGCAAAGAACAGGAATCGAAGTTAGCAAACTCGCTACGGAGGCGTTCATTCCTAAGCTGGTTCTAATCGTTTCGAGCAATGGTGCGATCGAGTTAATTGCCGGACGCAAGTTCAATGATGCAATAAATAAAGCGATTATCATTAGAATATATTTTTTTTTCATAAAAATTTCATACTCTCCCTTAGGTTGTTATTATAAATTTCAAACCAATACTAAAAAGCCCAACTTCACCGTAAATTAATAAGAAATTGGGCTTTTTCATTACTTCATTAAAGCGCCCTATTCTGGCATAGTAACTTTTTAATTTATTTGTTATTTATTTCTCGTTTTACTAGAGGCATTACTTTAGTAGCTAATAATTCAATCGCACTTGCAACTTGGGAGAACGGCTGACAAATATCAAGCTGCATAATAAAGCGATCATGACCAAATAATTCGTGCTGATAAAGTATTTTTTCAACGATTTCTTCAGGACCTCCAACAGCAAGTGCATTGTTTTTAGAAACAGCTGCTGCCACTTGATCTTTAGGAATATTTCTTCCCATCATCGTTCTAATATAATTAGAATAATATGGGTGAAATTCATTCACAGCCTGTTCTGCAGTCTTGCCAATATAGCCATGGCTTGTGATTGCAATTTTTAGATTCTCTTCTGCGTGTCCTGCCGAAATCCCAGCTTGACGATAGGCTTCTACTAAAGGTTTTACATAAAGTGGATTACCTCCTAAAATAGCGAGTGCCATTCCAAACCCAGCCTGCCCAGCCCGAACTGCACTTGCAGGGGTTCCTCCTACTCCTCTCCAAATCGGAATCTTACTTTGTTTTGGTCTAGGAGCAATCTCGCTATTATTTAATGGTGAACGAAACTTCCCTTGCCATGTAACACGTTCATTATTATTTAGTTCTTGTAACAATTGTAATTTCTCTTCAAAAAGTTCATGATAATCATCCAAGTCATAGCCAAAAAGAGGGAACGATTCGATAAATGCTCCTCTACCAGCCATAATTTCGGCACGCCCGCCTGAAATTAAATCTACTGTCGAAAAGTCTTCAAATACTCTTACAGGATCTGCTGTACCTAATACAGTTGTAGCACTGGCTAGTCGAATATTTTTCGTTGCTTGTGCAATCGCTGCTAATACAACAGGTGTAGCTGAAACCGCAAAATCCAAACGATGATGTTCCCCCAAACCAAAAATATCCAATCCTACTTCATCAGCCAGCTTCGCTGTCTCGATGATATTTTGAATACGCTCTTCCGCAGAAATCATTTTTCCAGTAATGGGATCTGGAATTATTTCTCCAAAAGTATAGACACCAAATTCAAAACTTCTTTGATTATTTTTGCTCATGAATTATCTTCCTTTCAGTTCTAATAATTGAATCCATTCTTGTTATGCTGAATGTTTGTGTTTCTTAACATATCATTAATTAGAAATCATATTTCTCTTCTTTTTCCTTACGGATTTTTGCGTAACTCTCTGTTAACACAACTGTATCTTCGACTAATCGTGCAATCCGGAAGAAAATATCGTCATTGATAATCTCCCTACGATGGAAATCTTTTTCTTCGATAAATACATACGTTTGTACGATTTGTGCCTTCATATAAGAAAGGATGGGTTTTAATTGTTGCTCAGCGATTAAAAAATGCTTCGGTGAACCTGCTGTAATGACCATGCTAACAATCTTGTCTCGTAATGCATTTACGGGTAATAGATCAAATAAATTTTTTAGTGTAGCAGGAATCGAGGCTTGGAAAATCGGAGTGCCGATTACAATCGCATCTGCTTCCATCATTGCTTTTGTAATACGTCCTGAATCGCCTTCGTATTCTAAATAATTGCGCCCATCACTAAATTGAATATTCAACTCTGCTAAATCCAGTAGTTCGATTTCCACGTTTACATAGGACTTTTTAAATTCATCTACCACTGCATTCATCGCTGTACGTGTTTTTGAACCCACAATTGAGCTAGCAATTGCTAATACTTTCATATTACTTTGCCTCTTTCTTTGTATATTTTTTAATCGCTGGTAAAATTTCTGTTCCAATTAGTTCAATGTTTTTCATAATATTTTCAAATGGCACACCAGCAAAATCAAGCTGTGCTAAAAAGCGTTGATGACCATACAATTCATGTTGGTAGAGTAATTTTTCAATAATTTGTTGCGGGCTACCAATTATCATAGCATCACGGACATCGCCTACTTGAGCAAAAAATTGCTTTGGATAGCCTCGCCCATTAATTGCTTCCATTCCACTATTAATATGCGGATAGACTTCTTTCATGGCTTGTTGTGTTGTTTCAGCTGTATAGAATAAGCTTGTTGTCGCAATCGGTAATTCATCTACGTCAAATCCACTACGTTGTGCTGCTTCTCGATATGCATCAACAGATGGTTTGAAGTTTGCTGCAGGTCCACCAAGTGTTGCTAATACCATCGGAACCCCTGCATAACCAGCTTTTATAGCACTAGCAGGTGGTCCTCCTACTGCTCGCCAAATTGGCAATCGTCCGTGTAATGGCTGTGGTAAAATTTCAGCATCTTTAAGTGGCGCACGGAATTTCCCTTCCCATTTAATGATTTCTTCTTCATTTATTTTGTTAAGTAGCTCAAACTTTTCTTCAAATAATTCTTCATAATCACGTAAGCTAAATCCAAGTAAATTAAATAATCCAACACGTGATGCACGACCAGCTATTATTTCAGTACGTCCATTGGAAATTAAATCGATTGTTGCAAAATCTTCATATGCCCTTACAGGGTCCCATGTGCTAATAATGGTAGATGCACTGGAAATTTTAACTTTGTCCGTTGCTTGTGCAATAGCTCCTAATACAACCGTGTGTGCTTGTGTTGTGAAATGTTCTTGATGACTTTCGCCAAGACCAAAGAGATCAATACCTGCTTCTTCTGCAAGTTTTGCTGCCTCTATTAATTCTTGAATACGTTGTTGCTGAGAAATACGTTGTCCTGTATGTGGATTCGGTAGATGATCACCGAGTGAATATAAGCCAAATTCAATACCTAAATCTTTTTTAATTCGATATTGTTCCAAGAAAATACCTCGCTTTCAAAAAATCTATTATGATGTTATTATGAATCTAACAATACATTTTAAAAAGTACGCACTTAAAAGTGCTATAGTATCTTTTAGGATACTGTAAGGAGGTATCAATTT
The DNA here is from genome assembly GCF_031457145.1 of Neobacillus niacini. Lineage (GTDB taxonomy): Bacteria > Bacillota > Bacilli > Bacillales > Cytobacillaceae > Neobacillus > Neobacillus niacini_J. The sequence goes on along the minus strand of NZ_JAVDVZ010000019.1, from coordinate 11,107 downwards.
GGAAAAACAAGCAAGAGACTGTCAAGTAGATGAAGCACTAGAGATCATTGTGGGAAAATGGAAGCCAATTATTCTACTTCTGCTATTCGAAAATAAAGTTATGCGTTTTAACGAACTTAAACGTGCCATACCGGGCATTACTCAGAAAATGCTGACAACACAATTGCGTGAGTTAGAGGAAGAAGATATCGTAAATCGGGAAGTGTATGCTCAAGTACCACCCAAAGTTGAATATTCCATTACTGCATATGGAAAATCCATTGAACCAGTTTTAGAAGCGATGCATGAATGGAGTACCTTGCATTTAGAACATAAAAAGAACAAAGATACAAAATATATAACAACTCATACACGCTAGCTGAAATTTTGCTAGCGTTTTTTTATTTCAGAAGTTTCTTTTTGGAAACTAGGGATGATAAAAGTACGTACTTATCAAATGGTCAATAAAGGAAAGAGGATATTCTGATAGTACAAGGGAGGGAATACATCGAACTGGAAGAATGATTTTTCGGAAAGCATTAGAATTGGAGCTAATCAAGAGGACCCTACTGAATTTGCAAACAGAGCGATAAACAGGATATCCTATCGTAATCAAAACGGTACAACTGAGAATGGCAAGAACTGATTGCTCTTGCAAACTTAAATCTTGAATTAACCCCACACTCTTTACGACATACACATACATCGCTTCTTGCAGAGGCCGGTGTAGTTCTCGAACAAATTATGGACCGACTCGGCCATTCCGATGATCAAATAACGAAAAATATGTTCTTCATCTAACGCAAGAAATGAAAAAAGAAGCCTCTCAAAAGTTCGCTGAACTCATAAGAAGCCTCCGTTAAAAATCCTCTAATAACACAAATCAAAATTCGCTTAAAAAAGTATTGACATAGTTTTTCGTTTTATTTATACTTTTAATGGTAAAAGACAAACAGTATTAAAAGTCTGAAATATGCTCAGTTTAATGAAGCTTAGCGTGGAGTGCTAATTTTCATAAGTTGGTTCCTATTTCTACTATTTCAGAGACTAAACTTGCGATGCTTCCACCTTACTAGCATCCTCTTCTTCCTCTGTTATAGCTTTCACATAGTCGACCATCATGATAGCTTCTTCATCCTCATGCTTGAACGTACAGTTACTATATTCTTTTTTAATATCTGCTATTTGAACGGTATGACCGATTTCAAAGTTTGTGATATCAATTTCAATACTATCAGGCAGATCATTAACTTTTGCTGTTATATTTAATTCGTGAAGAAACTGTTTAGCAACTCCTCCAACTTTTTCTCCATTAGACGTTCCCTTTAAAATGACACTAACACTTGTATCAATTTCAGTGTGACTATCAACTTGAAGAAAATCCACATGAAGTATATCCTTTGTTACAGGGTTATTTTGGTAATCTCTTAGTATCACATCTTTTGATTTTCCATCAAGGTTTAGTGATATTATACCATTTCTACCAACTTTCCTTATCACGTTCCGTAATTCTTTGTACTTAATAAAAATAGATTCAGTATTAATCTCTCTTCCATAAACAATTGCAGGGATTCCCCCATCATTTCTCAATGTTTTCAAAGTAGATCTTTTAAAATCTTTTCTTTCTTGAGCTACTAGTGTATTCACTTTTTACTTCCACCTTTCTGATTAGTTGAATCTTAGACTTTTATTTTAATAGTCTAGATCTATTAAAAATCATCATACTATTCAAGTATATCTAATCCTGTATATTATTTCAAAAAAAAGAGCTTATCCGTTTTGTGTACTGCAAAAGCCTATTTTAACTAATTTGTTCGTAAAAAGAACCTTTCTAAATATTTTTTCAGTATCTCATTGCCACCTCAACTAAACACTACTAAGTAAACTCTCCTACCCCGTCACTTCAAAAAGAAAAGCCGCCAAATGGCAGCTTGGTCTTCGAAACTTGCTTCCTTATGAAGAGGACTATCAACCAATAATTTGCTTTAATAGTTTGTTAAACTTGTCACGTTCTTCCCAGAAAGGACCATGACCGCTGTAATGAAACGGAACAAGCTGTGAATTTTTTATTGTTTGATTTAGTTCATGAGCCTGTGCAAATGGAATAACTTTGTCGTGAACACCATGAATGATTAAGGTAGGGACATGTATGTTTGGCAAATCTCCATAAAGCTTCTCATCTCTTAGTGTATTGATGATCGCTGCCGTTGACCAACCAGCTGCTTGCAAGCCCAATTGAAAAAACCACTCAGAGAATGAGTTTGTTATATATTGAAAGAAAAAGTTGTCTATCACTTCTTGCATCATCTTAGGCCGGTCATTTAACGCTTGAGTAAGAAATCTAGTCGCAGTTTCTGTAGTAAAGCCTATAGGAGCTGCAGCGTCTACTAGGACAAGGTTGGATACTCCGTAACCATTATGCCGGGACATATATCGAATCGCGATTGCTCCACCTGTAGAGTGACCTACAAGTGTGAAATTGTCTAATTGAAGTACATCAACTACTGTACGTATATCATCCGCCAATCGGTCAAAATTATATCCACTTATTGGCTTATCCGACTTTCCAAATCCTCTCCAGTCAATTCCGATACAGCGGTAACCCATAAAGGGAAGAACATCAAATTGATATTCAAACTGTTTATGGCTTAGCGGCCAACCATGCAAAAACACTATCGTCTTACTGCCCTCGGAATTTATATCTTCTACATATAATTTTACGCCTGATTCTACACTAACATAGTACCCCACTCCGATTCCCCCTTGAAAGCTTTACCAATATGATATTCATTTAGGCAAGGTGAATGCCTATTACTTATTCACATGAGTTGTCGTCAGTGATGAAGGACAGTGCTTAATGAAGCTTTTGCTTACTTAAACCTTGAATTAAAAAGTTTAAGAGTGGAGAAACAAGCACACGATTAATTAACGATAAAATTGTCCCAGCAACCCACTTTAATAACCTTATGGAAGTCGCTGGATATCAACTAAAACAAGCTATATTTAAGGATGAGCAGCTTAAAAATAAAAGTGCCTGGCACCTTGTTTACTTTTAAAAATTCACATGTATGTTAATCAAGTTTATTCCATAGCTCCATATTGGTAAGGTATCCCCATATGTTCTCGTAAAGTAGTACCTTCGTAATCTTCATGGAACAATCCTCTTTCTTGTAAAATAGGAATAACTTGGTCAACGAAATCACGAATTCCATCAAAACTTACGTCTGGTTGAATGGCAAAACCATCACACGCACCATTAACGAACCACTCTTCCATAAAATCAGCAACTTCTTCAGCGGTACCAACTATAACAGGATGATAGTTAATTACGCCATGTGCCAATACATCCCGGATGGTCATGCCTGTCTTAACAAGTTCTAATGCTTGGGGGGAACGTGGATCATGTGGGTTCGCAAAAGCATGTTTAAGCATTTGCTCAGGAACCGGTTGATCAATCTGTTCGTATGATAAAGGAACACCAATCATCGACCCTAAATATTGTACCCTTCCTCTCAAATCACCATTACGGTCAAGTTGTCTTCGGCGTGCTAACGCTTCTTCTTTAGTAGGTGCAATGGAAGGGATAATACCCGGAAACACTTTTATTTCATTTGGGTCACGTCCGAATTTTTTGGCACCTTCCCGGAAAATTTCTCTGTAAACACTTGCAGTCTTCATATCATATGGATTTGTATACAGACCATTGGCATAGCGTCCAAGAATTTTAAGTGTTTCTTCGGATCCGCCAGCTGTAAAAATAACAGGTTGACCTTGCTTTGAAGGCGGAATTGGTAAAGGTCCTCTTGACTTTAGATAATTTCCAGCCAAGTTAACCGGTTGAATTTTGTCCATATCAGCAAACTTTCCATTTTCAACATCAAGCAGCAGAGCATCTTCTTCCCAGCTTCCCCATAACCCCTGAACAATTTGAATAAATTCATGAGCTTGTTCGTATCTTTCTTGGCGACTAGGTACTTTGTCTCCAAAATTCATGGCTGCCACAGGGTTGGAAGTCGTAACAAAGTTTACCCCGATCCGACCATTACTGACAACATCCAATGCTTTAAGCTGACGAGCAACATTATATGGATGGTTGAAAGTCGTAGATATCGTCGTAAGCAAACCAATTCGTTCGGTCTCTCTAGCCAGTGCTGTCAATAAAACAATGGGATCCATCGGAGACTGAGGTGGTTGATTACTGATATCGCTCGTTAAAGCTGGTGTATCAGCGAAGAAAATCATTTGTATTTTTCCACGCTCCGCTATTTTTGCTAACTCAACCTGCACATCTATATTTGTATAAGCATCTGTAACTGCATTAGGCATATGCCAAGCACCTTGATCTAAACCATAACCTGAACCCATTTGCATCACTAATTGCATTTTTGCTTTGTTATCCATCCTGTCTAACTCCCTTAATATTGTTATTATCCTTTTAAATTAAATTCTTTCGCTAGCATACGATAAGCATTGTGACTAGCCTTTTTATCAGAGTAAAATTCCATAATCATTACTTCATCTACCATTGCTTCTTTTCCTATATGTCTTAGTTTCTCTGCAACCGTCTGAATACCGCCAATAATAAATCGATCTTTATTTTGTGCTCTTGCTGCTTTTTCATTTACTGAGTATACGTGCTTACTCGCTTCTTCCAATGTCGGAAATGGTGAATGAATATCGCCGGTATGTAGTTTAGCCCAATATAATTCAACTGGTCCTGCCAGATACTCTGCCTCTTCATCTGTTTCCGCCGTTATCAAAATAGTAGAGAAAATTCCTTTTGGTTCTGAATTATGTGCCGAAGGTTTAAATTTATTATGATATCTCTTTAATACTGGAATCGCTAAATGTGGTGCAAGGTGAGAAGCAAAAACGAATCCAAGCCCCTCATTTATCGCAAATTCTACTCCTCCCGTACTCGAACCTAACATATACATATCCGGTATTAACGAATGATTTCCACCATTTGGAATGGGAATAATCCCTCTATAAGGATGATCAGCAGGGAAATTCCTTTGGAAAAACGATAACATCTCATAAAATTGTTCTGGAAAATCATAAGAGGTAACGGCTTCTTTAGAGCGTCTTAACGCATAAGCAGTTAAATGGTCTGTTCCAGTAGCTCTGCCAATTCCCAAATCAATTCTCTCCGGATGCAGTGCCTTTAATAGAGAAAAATTTTCTACGACTTTCAACGGGCTGTGATTCGGCATCATAATACCACCTGCACCTACTCGAATACGCTTTGTATGTGCAGCCGCATGAGCTATCATTAATTCTGGAGATGTGCTTACTTGGTTTGCTGCATTATGATGTTCTGCAAACCAATAGCGTGAGTAACCCAATTCATCTGCAAGTTGGACTCTTTCTGTGGAATCTTTCAATGTTTGACTTGCATCATTTCCTTGCAACTTTGTACCAATATCCAAAATGGAAAGTTTAATATCCTTATTGTTAATCGACATATTTCATATTTCTCCTTTAATTTCTATTAAAATTCAAAATTTGTTAGCTTGCTAAGTATTTAACTATGATTGTGCAGAAAACTAATTCTGTATTTACTTAGGTTGCTAAGTAAATGATTAAATGAAGAATTATCGAAGATTTTTCTCCATTTGCTGTAAGATTTCATTCAAGAGTACACGATTCTCTGCTGTTATTCCTTTTAATATTTTCTCTTGTTGATTGCACCACATTTGCTCAATAGGCTCACGTACAGCTGACCCTTTCTCAGTTAAATAAACACGACTCACTCGACCATCGACTGAATCTTTCTTGCGATAAACAAAGCACTTTTTCTCAAGTGTTTTGACCATATTCGTTACGGTAGGAGGCTCACAATTCAATTGTTCAGTCAATTGCATCTGCGTAATACCATCTTCTCTCCATAATTTGCATAATAAATTATCTTGACCGACATGAAGATCTAGTTCTCGTAACATTTCCGAGTATTGTCTTCGCATCTGAGAAGATATTTTATCAATGTGTTCACGTATTTCATTATCAATCACAATAAAACCTCACTTTCAATAAATATTTAGCAAGCTAAGTAAATAATAGCATAATCCTAATTTTAAAACGAATTTAATGAATTATGTGTATCACTAAGTACCAGTAATTAAAAATATATAGTTTGAGGCACTTGATGTTACCTGCCATTCGTTCTCATAATTTCATATTCTTTTCTATTCCCTATTCAAGAAACCTGCTCCGTAAGTTAAAGAAGCAAATGTATTTTTTATAGGTTTATCATTGGAAACATCGTAAGAATTGACATCCCAAGTGACACACCATTTGACACTTGATTTTGGGTGTACAACAATCTTTGTCCTTTAAATTTATTATGTCATTATTGGTTCCACTTTTCTATAAGAGGTGTTCAAAATCCTTATATTAAAGGGAAATGGCATACGTCGATTCTTATGCCATTTCTTATGTCAATTTATCGTTATGCACCTCAAAACGAAACAGTTTATAAATTTATAGGAAGTGGTTTTTGCTATTGATATAAATTATTTACATGACTACTTCATAAAATGGGTGAGAAATAGCCGTAACTATTTCTCATTTTGAGTGCATGTAGTAGGCTTAAAGCCTACATCATGCCGCCCCTAAGGTGAGAGTGTGTATTATCTTATACGATGTGTGCAAAAAGTGCGATATATCAAGATTTTGGTAAATTTGAAGTGTAACATCTTTAAAGAGAATTTACCGTTTTTCATTTGATTGCGTTAGCAATATGTTAGCAATCTCTAGTATATAAATGTTATGAGTTAGTTTATTGCTACCTATTCTTCAGGTATCCCTTAAAATAAGTTACTCGAAAATGCTATTTTGGAATTAATCAACTTTGTTTAGAGTTCATTGCTGATATACTACCCTTTAGAATTGGCTTTTCATGTTTACAAATTTAACAAAAAATTTACAAATATGTTAAAAATTAAACGGTCACAAATCTTGACTTGGGTACTGTTGCCTAGTATTTCATCCTCGATAGTGAAAATCTACACTCCTAAATAATAAGAGGAAGTGTCAATCTCCTCCCTACCTCGCCCATTTTTAGACTTTTTTCCCATTTTATCCTGATTTACCTTTTCTTTACTCTATTCATACATCCGCTAAATAACGCTATCCTATGATTGAATTGTAATACATATTCGTACAAAGGGAGATGGATTGAATGAATGTTAAGAAGATGTTCAGCACCACGAAGAGCAGAACGATTTTGCTATCAGCCTTGCTGGTTGCCGCGGTTCCGACCATGAATGTTGTCCTTGCCGACCTGACTGCAACAAAGTACCCGGCTTCGGAGACGTACAAGCCTACCCCTGTACCAGACCGGGTAATCCTGAACTGGAAAGGTGACACTGCCACTACACAAGCTGTTACCTGGCGCACCGATACTAGCGTAGTCACACCTCAAGCCCAGATTGCTGTTGCAGGTGATGGCCCATCCTTCAAACAGCAAGCGGTCACCGTTAATGCCGAAAGCTCAAGTGAAGTAAAAGGAAATCAGGAATACACTTCAAAATACCACACCGTTAACTTTGAAGATCTCAATCCGGAAACAAAGTACTTGTACCGGGTCGGAGATGGCGTTAACTGGAGCGAGTGGTTTGAATTCGAAACAGCTTCCAACCAGGCAGAGCCCTTCTCCTTCCTTTACGTTGGGGACGCGCAAAATGACATTAAAGAACACTGGTCCCGTGTCATCCGTAATGCCTATTCCGATATGCCTGATGCTGACTTCATCATCCACGCCGGCGACTTGATCAACCATGGGGATGCAGACGAACAATGGGGTGAATGGTTTGAAGCTGGCGGCTGGATCAATGGTATGGTTCCTAGCATTGCCTCTCCAGGCAACCACGAATACTCCAAAATCGTCAAAGGAGCACCAAGTGGACTTTCCCAATACTGGCAACCACAATTTGCTTTTCCTGAAAACGGACCTGCCGAATTCAAGGAAAATGTCTACTACACCGATTATCAAGGCATGCGTATTATTACCCTTGATACGAACCTTCGTGGTGTAAACCTAGACAAGCAAGTAGCTTGGTTAGAAGAAGTTCTGACCGATAACCCGAACAAGTGGACCGTTTTGACATTCCACCATCCAGTTTTCTCAACTTCTCCTGGTCGCAATAACCAAGAGGTTCGTGACAAGCTGCTTCCTGTCATCGAAAAGCACAGTGTGGATCTCGTTCTTCAAGGACATGACCACAGCTACGCTCGCGGCATGGTCACCAATGTTTCTGAAGGAACAAATGCAATGAGCGAAAAAGCCGACACCGTCTTCGTTGTCTCTGTTTCCGGTCCTAAGATGTACGACACTACAACGAAAAACTGGGATGATAATGGTGCCGAAGTGAAAAAAGCAAGCAAGGATACACAGCATTATCAGCTAGTTACGGTTGACGGAAACAAGCTTTCCTATGAAGCCCGTACTGCCACTGGCGAATTGTATGATGCTTTCGACATCAATAAAACGCCAAGCGGTGAGAAGCAGATAAAAGAGATTAAAACAGCGAAGTAATAGAAAACAAGGATGGAGATGGATCACCACGATACCATCTCCATTCCCCTGTTTTCCAAAGGAATATTTTTTCAAAAAAGGAAGGAGCCCCACATTATATGAAACAACTACTTACTCTGAATTCTTTCATCCTTTTATTCGTACTCTTATTGACAAGCTTCCTTCCAAATAAGGCAAGTGCCCACGCCAACAGCTATGGCTATATGGACGTTCAGGACGGATCCGATGGAGTTGAAATAGATCTTGCCCTTGATTTTTCTGAGCTTGCTGAGGCATTCGGGTTTATTGCTGCCTTTGAATCCGCAGATTCGATACAGAAAATGGAAGAAGTACTATCTCAAAATGAAGAAACCCTTACGAATTACATAACTGCAGGCATGAATGTTTACCGTGACGAACTTATTTGCGAACCGCGAGTGACCGGGACAAACGTCAGCATGACGAGCGACAACTATCCCCTCGCACACTTCCAAATGGAGTACCCATGCGGCGGTGAATCAACACGCATCGCATATGAGTTATTTGTTGACGATATCAACCGTTCACACATTAACTTTGCCACCATCGAAGGCGAAAAAGAAACCCAAGAATTCACGTTTACAATTGCCGAACGCGAATTAGTCATCGGCGATCGGAACTGGCTTCGTCAGGCTTCGAACTTTGTCATCCTTGGAATTGAGCATATCCTTACAGGCTATGACCATATTTTATTCGTGTTGTGTCTGATCCTCCCAGCGGCCATTTCACTCGGCCGGGTCGTTGAGGTTGTCACCGCTTTTACGCTTGGTCATAGCATCACACTTGGCCTTGCAACACTCGGCATCGTTTCACTTCCTAGCCAATTGGTAGAGGCAGCGATTGCCCTCAGCATCGTTTTTGTCGCCATCGAAAACCTTTCAAAGTGGCAATTAAAAAAGCGCTGGATCATCACCCTCCTGTTCGGCCTCATCCATGGCTTCGGATTTGCCGGAATCTTACAGGAAATGCAGCTCTCTAGCAGCACCGTCGCGTCATCCCTGCTCTTTTTCAACCTTGGTGTCGAAATCGGCCAGATCGCCATCATCGCACTCGTCTTTCCATTGCTTGTCATGGCCAGAAAGTACAAACGTTTTCCCGCTTTCGTCACAACCAGCTCCACCCTTATCATGGCCATGGGCATCTTCTGGTTCGTCCAGCGCCTCAGTTGAAAGAAAGAAGCACAAGAGACCACTTGGTATACCACCCAAGTGGTCTCTTTGCATGCTTAACTTTCAGCCAGAGAAGCCAATTTAGAAACAATGGTGCCTGGCACTAGATCGAAAGATTCTTCGATGCTGCTATTCCGAGTTCTTCACACAAATACATTCTTAAATTCGACAAACTTTTTACCACTCAAAACCCATTTAAGCCCTACATCACAGGAAAAAACACGTTTTTAATCAAACGATTGATTAGCACAAATCGGAACTAATTAAACATTTGATTAAAACCGCCATAAACCCTTTTGAAAAACGAACCCTGTCATCATTTCAAGAAAATTTTTTGTCGAGGATTGGTTACGGCTTTTATATTTATTTCTTTGTAGGGGGAGATTACATCAATCCGCCCATAGGTGAGAGTGTGTAATATCTTTAACGCTCTGTACCAAAGGAGTGGTATATCAAGGTTTTCACTTGATCAGTAAGGTCACATCTATAACGGGGTTTTACGGTTTTTACTTGATTGCGTTAGCAAAATGTTAGCAAGCATTTCTTCACACTATTAGATCTTTAATTCAGTGCTTAAACAAGGAAAGCGGTGCTTATTCATTAGCATCGCTTCTAATAAATGAATGCTGTAGGTCATATCTTAAAGGTATAACAGATAAACCGGTTTTCGCTGCGATTGTTCTTGGTATTCTTAGCCATAGAAAAATTCCTCCTTAATTTTACTAGAATTCCATTACACTCTTTATATTCCCGCCCTCTATTGAATTAAACATCCTTTTTTTCATTTGCTTTTAGAACAACCAAAAAGACCTCCTATAGGTTCAAGTGAACTTACAGGAGGTCTCCTTATGTGTTAATTTAATTCAAAACCACCCAAAGGAATTGACTTTTATAGTTCAATAAGGTTTTTTACTTTGAAAGGCCAGTGGGTCAGTCCACCTCCACTTTAATGCAACAGGGGACTGCCTCCTAACTCCTAAATATATTTGTTTTCACTGGTTTTTTTTCTATCAAACCGGGTAAATACGCATATATCTTTAGATTAATGAACTGGGGGGAAAGGAACATGAAAAGAAACAACACGATCATGCAATTTTTCGAGTGGCATATAGAGCCAGATGGCAACCAGTGGAGAAATATCGCATGTGCAACTATAATAGCTGCTCTTTTGTTGCCTTTTCGTCCAGCTGTTCGTCGATACAATGCACCAAGATAGTTTTTTGAACCCCTGACTGATTGAGCTGCTTCAGTTAATGCTGATCTTAAATACTTATTTCCATTTTGGATCTACTAGATTTCCTTTTACCTGTGCTCTCATTGTGTCCAGGGACCAAGGCTGCCCATGAACATAAATGTGCGGCAGTCGGGAATTGGTTTCCAACGTCCGTACCAATTTCAGCTAAGA
>NZ_JAVDVZ010000018.1:0-86430 GCF_031457145.1 Neobacillus niacini | reverse complement strand
TAAGATGGAACGCCTAATGCGGTGAAAATCGCACGTTGGGTGTGGAGCAGGGGAAAAGATGGAGATTACATCAAAATCTTACCTATTGCTATTAAACTAACGGGTGCTTTACTTGAATTAGACGTTTTAAATTTATTGGGGACAGAGAATCCATAATAAATGAAAAAAGCGTGTCAAATCTGTTGTCAGATTACACGCTTTTTTCATTGTCATTTACAGGATATGCACCTGAAAACGGAACGGTTTAAAATTTTGTAGGAAGTGGTTTTTGCTATTGATATAAATTATTTATATGACTATTGCTCAAATGTTTGGCTTAGAAGCCTTACATCTTGCCGCCCGTAAGATGAGAGTGTGTAATATCTTAAACGATATATGCAAAAGGTGCGGTAAATCAAGGTTATGCTAAGTTTCATCTGTAACATCTTTAACGATAGTTTATTGTTTTTCACTAGATTGCGTTAGCAAAATGTTAGCATAAATTCGCCAACATGATTTGACCATGTTAGCAGATACGTATAGATATAGTAGTGTTTGCGTTTGATTTTCAGTATGCAATTTTTTATACACTTTCCACGCTGCATTAACTACTTCAAGTAATACATTGGCTCCAGCTACTAAGTCTGTGGATTATGACTAATACCTTCGATACTTGGAACAAAAATCATAGCTTGTAGGGCAAATATGAGCTGTAAACTAGGTGGGGATTATTCGATACCATCAAAAGCATTCCATCATTATAACTAGATCCTCTTTTCGAAAATTTTCTTTCTACTAAGGAGGAAGAAACTCAGGTTTGACAACATTTATGGCTTTTCTAATCAATCGTTTAGTTAAAACTGATTTAACTAATTAATCATTTGATTAAATAGCGGGTAAACCCTTTAAATAAACGAACTTTTAGATGTTTTCAAGTGAATTAATTGTCGTATAAAAGTTGTGTTTGTTAAGAATTGTCTTCAAAACTGACAATAGAAACTAACGAAATACATATTCTAACAAAAAGAAACAAATATTATACTAACTAAACGTTTGATTGAAAGTGCAGTAAACCCTTTTAAACCTAACTTTTACCCATTTTCCAGAAAATTTTTTTGTCGAAGGAAACTCTTGTATATCCTTAGTAATAATTTTTTATGATTTCGATAAATAGCTTAATAGCATTCGGAAACACATCTTCATCTAAATCGAATTTTGGGTGATGGTGTGGATATTGACTCTTTTCACCGCCCATTCCTACAAAAATAAATGCCCCAGGTTTTTTCTGCAGGTAATAAGAAAAGTCCTCTCCTCCCATTACAGGGTCTACTAATGTAAACACCTCACCATCAAAGCATTGACGGATTACCGATTCAACAAACAATGCTACCTCCCGATCATTGACTAGCGGTGGTGTTCCATAAATGAAGTCAACGTTACCTTTGGCATCGTAAGTCAGGCAAATTCCTTCCGTAAATTTTACCATTTGACGTTGAATTGTTTGAACTGCGTGTGGTGTCAGGGCTCTTATCGTCCCAATTAATTTAGCCTGTTCAGGAATAATGTTATAGCTTGTACCTGCTTCAATTTTTCCAACGGTAATGACTCCCGCATCGATGGGATTTAAATTTCTGCTAATAATACTTTGGAAAGATTGGATGACCTGGGTAGCCACATAGATGGGATCTACTGTTTCATGAGGCATGGATCCATGTCCTCCAGAACCTTGAATCGTAATTTCAAAATCATCAATGGAAGCCATCATTGGTCCGTGTGTTAATCCAATTTTTCCTTTCTCCAGACCCTGCCATAAATGAATACCAAAGATCGCATCTACTTGTTCTAAGACACCTTGTTTTATCAGTTGATCTGCACCACTCGGAGTAATTTCCTCTGCCGATTGAAAAATAAGAACAATATTCGGCCCGACTTCATTTCTATTGTTCGATAACCAATGGGCGACAGCTAATAACACTGCAGTATGACCATCGTGGCCACAGGCATGAGAAACCCCGTGATTTTTGGATATATACGGCTTATCACCTTCTTCCATGATAGGAAGGGCATCGATATCTGCTCGTAAAGCAATGGTCTTACTCCCGTTTGTTCCTTTCACATACCCGACTACACTAGGTGGTTGATAATTTAGAATTTCAATATTTAAAGACTCCAACCGATTTCGAATAAATGTATACGTCTCATATTCTTTCCCAGAAAGCTCCGGATGTTGATGTAGATGGCGTCTATCCTCAATTGCTTGTTTGACTAAGTTGTTATCAATATGCATTGAAAAATCCTCCTATTAAAGTGATCCATACTTGATGAACTGAGCAATAACAAGTACCTTTTTGCGATTTGGTACTTTTATTCTCAATGTGCCCATCCTTTTTTAAATTTACTTTTATTAATTATATTGAATAAAAATAAAAATGAAAAATAGAGTAACTATTTAAAAATTTTTAGATAAAGCAAAAAAGGCAACCTCCTGGTCACCTTTTACAATTCCGTCCATAGCCTTTAAACGGTTCTCCTCTTTTCTATAACTAGGAGTAAAGGAGATTCAACAGCGTTTAGGGCTTACAGACATTGCCACAACAATGAACATTTATGCTCATATGACCTCTAATATGGAAGAAAAGGCCTTCCACCAGTTCAGTGAACTGATGAAAGACCTTCTCCTAATTCGGTGTTTTTTAAAAACAAGGACAAATCCGAGGACAAGAAAATTATATTATCATTTTAGACGTTGATATAACAAGATTTTAAACCCCTTATTACATCATGCCGCCCGTAAGGTGAGAGTGTGAACACCGAGAAAATAGATTAGTAATTCTTCGATTCGTTCCAATGTTTCTAAAGTCATGTTTCATTCCTTATCCTTTATTATGATATTTGCCACTTATTCTCTCGTTCCCTCTATTTTCCTATTTATTATAAGAACTATTTTTTTGCTATTCTATAAAAAAGAAGAAATTGGTTATTTTGTACCGGTCATCCACCAGAATTTATTAAAAATAACGCCTGAAGACCCAGGCGTCATGTTTCCTTCCGTTTATATCATCTTTCTAAAAAAAACGTATTACGACCTTAGAAGTTCTTCAACTTCCCTCTTATTGGGCAGAGCAGAGATAGCTCCTTTTCCTGTTGTAGTGAGAGAGCCGCTAGCATTGGCAATTTGGAGGATAGAGGCCTGGTGGTCTCGCAGCACTTCTTCAATGTTTTCCGGATTGGCATGCCGAATAAAGGTGCCAGGCACCATCCAAAAAGTGGATGGTGCCTGTGTATTGAGCCCATGATAGTAGACACGAATAATTCCGGAAATCTATGCCCATAATTGGCATATAGGAGTAGAAGTCCATATAAGTTCACTCTATTTGATAGAACTCTTTATACCAATCTACGAATTTTCCAAGCCCTACATCAATATTTATTTTCGGCTTAAATCCTATATCTTTTTCTAAATCTTCAACATCTGCATATGTGGCTTGAACATCACCTGGCTGCATTGGCAGAAATTCCATGATTGCTTTTTTCCCAATTTTCTCTTCTATTACTGAAATGAAATGCATCAGTTCTTCCGGTTTATTATTCCCTATATTATATATTTTGTAGGGAGCTTTACTCCAAATAGCAGGTAATTGCATTCGTTCAGGTTTTTTTTCAATTAAACGAGCGATTCCTTCTACAATATCATCGATATAGGTAAAATCTCTCTTCATATTGCCAGAATTAAAAACTGGAATTTTCTCGCCATTCAATATTGCTTTTGTAAATTTAAAATATGACATGTCAGGTCTGCCCAATGGACCATAAACGGTAAAAAATCTTAATCCTGTGGTTGGTAGATTATATAAATGACTATAGGTGTGTGCCATTAATTCATTCACTCGTTTGGTAGCTGCATACAAGCTTATCGGAAAATCAACATTATCATTGGTTGAAAATGGCATTTTTAGATTTGCACCATATACCGAACTTGATGAAGCGTATATTAAATGTTCAATTCGATACCGATGGCAGCATTCCAAAATATTCATAAAACCAAAGACATTTGATTGAATATAAGCATATGGATTTTCTAAGCTATAACGAACCCCTGCTTGTGCAGCTAAATTAATAACAATACCTATATCATTATGAGAGAAGATTTTTTCCATTGCTTCTTTGTCGTCAATAGAAGCAAATACAAAAGTGAAATTTTTATATTTTTTCAGTAAATTTAATCTAGCATGCTTTAAATTCACATCATAATAATTATTCAAATTATCTACTCCAATAATCGAATAACCATCTGCAAGCAAACGCTTAGACAAGTGAAATCCAATAAAACCTGCGCAGCCAGTAATTAAAATAGTTTTTGAGAAAGCCATCTACTATTTGCCTCCTTTCTATTTTTCCACTTAAATAATATGCATTATTAATTTATGTTCTTGCATTTATAAGGAAGCGGCTAATCACTAGTTTTAAAAATTTATAGAATAATTCACCTATTTTCAAAAATACGTAGAAAAATATGTATTTGTCCATGTCAAATCTTGTCGATTTTGAATTTAATATATAGGGAGCTTTAGATTTAATAGTTTCTAAGAAAGGGAGAATGTTATAGAAAGGAGAAATGATATGGGATACATTGAAGAACTACGTGAACTCGTTGGGACAAGACCTTTGATTCTTACAGGTGTCACTGCTTTGGTTATTGATCAACACAGACGCTTTCTAATGGTTCAGTCAGGTAAAATATGGAAAATACCAGGCGGATTTATCGAATTAGGAGAAACCGCGGAAGATGCCTGCAGACGTGAAATATTTGAGGAAACAGGAATTAATATTGGAAACCTTCAACTCATTGGAGTTTTTTCAGGAAGGGACTTTTTTACAAAGCTGCCTAATGGGGATGAATACTATCCAATTACGCTTGCTTATGTCACTGAAGACATTCGCAGCGGGGATATAAAAGCAGATGAAGTCGAAATTCAAAAGGCGCAATTTTTTAAATGGTCTGCTTTTCCAAAGGAATTAACTCCACGAGATCGGCAAATATTCCAAAGCTTTGTTGAAAATTTAATCTTAGAAAGAAGGAGGGGATAAAAACATCGAAGATGATCCCCTTGTTGTGATGTTTGTGGTTAAAAATATTAATAAATAAAAAAGCATCAACCCTGAATGAATCAAGGTTTGATGCTTTTTTTGATATCATTTATGCTGAATGGCACAAAGGAAATTTCATATCCAATAATGCTATTCAGCATATTTTTAACCCCTATCTACTCATTCCTTAGTCTAGGTTCAATTATTCTATGAAAAATAAACCACGTAAAATAGAGTAGCCTTATTTGCTGCGTTTAGTCTTCATATTGGCTCCGTCGGGCATGGACATAGTTTTTCCATTCGGAATAGAATTCCTGGTCCATGTCTTTGACCTGCTGCAAAAAGAGGTCAATTAGTCCAAGTTCGGATAATGTATTTAACAACCGGATCGGTATGGGTTTCTGTTTATATACATTTGCATGATCGACGGTTTTCAAAATCTGCTGATTATCAACAAAAATGTGGCGAGAGACGCAGATATCCAAATTGGTAAAACCCAATCGTTTCATTTCCCTTTTCATAAAAACAATCTGCCGGGTAATCGATTCTGTTATCGTACCATGATCCTGAAGATAATCCCGTAATGAAGGACCGTCGATGTATTCCATGACGATATAGTTGTGGCCGGATTCGAAAAGCTTCGGCATGGAAGGTAATCCTCGCCCTTTTAACATCGCTTCTTTTTCCTGTTTAGCGACCTCCCGTTTAAAAAAAATTTTTACACAGCTGTCATCCGACAGCTTGAATACTGCCCCCTGAAGCCCTTTTCCTATAAAAGGGTACGAAGTCGGATTATGGATAACCAGTTCTTTTTGTTCATTACGGGTGACGGTAATGGAGTGGAAATCTCTCATGCTGTTTTTCTCCTTTTCTATAAAGGTTGTCCTACAATTTAAGATGATTCATTATATGCAGACAAGAGGATAGGAGGAAACGGCGTGTAACCAGTGTAAGTTCATATCCTTTATATAAAAAAAACAAAGCCGTTAGTTAAAGACATCATTCTTTCTGAACAATATGAAGAAAGTAAATTAAAAAATATTAAATTACCACTATTAAACGGGTAGAAGTCTAGAGCATTTTCTATCATTCACCATAAAATATATTAAAGCGGTGAACAACAGCTCATAGAGTCAAAAAACTATAATTCCAAAGGAGGAAAAGACTAGTGAATGATATTAATTCTATACGTGTGATCAGGGAAGGAGAGAATAATATAGAAGTTGTGGACAATCCAACCTCATATCCGCTAATTGGAACGGGTAAGCATGGGGCTGTTTTTAAAATTTCTTCGGATCAGTGCGTAAAAATTTACACAAAACCCAAAAATGTCTTGAGAGAGAGTGAAGCTTTAAAAAACGCACAAGACTCCCCCATTGTTCCAAAACTTTATGAAGTTGGAGACAACTATATCATTATGGAGTTCATTGAGGGTCCTACTTTACTAGAACATCTACAAGCAAAAGGCAATATAACACAAGATATTACCCAAAAAATCCTGTCCTTGATTCTAGAAATGAAGCGATTGAACTTTGTCCGGGTGGATCCGAAGTTAAAGCAGGTCATCGTAACCAAGGAAGAGGAATTTAGAGTAATAGATCATGTTTTCTCATATTCGAAGAAAAAGGCTGACATCCCAGTGGGTTTGTTGGCAGGTCTAAGCAATTTGGGTTTATTATCTACGTTTTTGGAACAGGTAAAGCTTATCGATCCTGAGTCCTATGAAGAATGGAGAAATTTTAAGGAGTTGGAGAAAAATGGAGGATTTTAAAGCTATTCAAGTGAGAAGAGAAGACGACAATGACGTAGAAGTTGTTCATAATCCAACCTCGTATCCGGTCATTGGAAGAGGGCATCATGGCGCCGTTTTTAAAATTTCTTCGGATAAATGTGTGAAAATTTTCGTAAAACAAAAGCACTTTTTGAAAGAGGTCGAATCTTTAAAAATCGCACAAGACTCTCCCGTTTTTCCAAAGCTTTATGAAGTTGGAGAAAACTATATCGTCATGGAGTACATTGAGGGTCCCACATTAGAACACTATCTTGTATCAGAAGGTGAAATTACAGAAACTATAACTCAGAAAATCTTATTCTTGTTACAAGAAATGAAGCGGTTAAACTTTCTCCGATTGGATGCAAGCATATATCACATCTTCGTTACCAATCAAGGGGATCTAAGAGTAATAGACCTTGTGAGTCATATGAAAAAACGGTTTGACCGGCCGGACAAGCTTATGAATGGCCTGATGAAATTGGGGTTATTACCGGCGTTTTTGGAACAGGTAAATAAGTTCGATCCTGAGTCCTATGAAGCATGGAAAGATTTCACGGGGTGGACAAAAAGTGAATGACTTTAAATCTATTACTGTTACTAGGGAAGGCGACAATGAAGTGGAAGTTGTTCATAATCCGACCCCATTTCCGTTAGTCGGAAGAGGGAAGCATGGTGCCGTTTTTAAAATTTCTTCGGATCAATGCGTAAAAATTTACGTAAAACAAAAGAACATCTTGAAAGAGAGCGAAGCTTTAAAAGCTACGCAGGATTCGCCCATTGTTCCAAAGCTTTATGAAGTAGGGGAAAACTATGTCGTTATGGAGTATATTGAGGGTCCTACTTTAGAACAATATCTTGAAGCCAAAGGCATTATAACAGAAGGTATCACTAGCAAAATACTATCTTTGATACAAGAAATGAAGCGGTTAAATTTTGCCCGGCTGGATCCGCGATTACGTAACATCCTGGTAACAAATCAAGAGGAACTTAAAATAATAGACTTGGTGCATTCATTTAAGACGAAGAAAGACCGCCCTGACCGGCCAGAGTACCTCATGGCAGATTTAAAGAATTTGGGAATATTATCTTCGTTTTTGGACCAGGTAAAACATCTCGATCCCGAGTCCTATCAGGAATGGAAAGATTTCATATAGAACACATAAACTCCCTACTTATAGGGAGTTTACGTGCTCTCATTTAAAAAATATGCCCTTACTTCCTTCCAATTATTAACCCTCACATATCCAGTTTCATGGATATTATGCGGAGCGGTAAACAAAATTCCCTGCCCAATAAATCGTTTCAGATTCTTTGGGCTGTCGTCAATGAGATAATCGGCACGGATGATGCTCTTATCACCGCAAAATACAAAATGAGCATCCGACAAAAACGGAAAGTGCTCTTTAAGCCATTCATACTTCGCAGTAAATGACGCAGGGTGTTTCATAGCCGCAGTTGCGATGAAGACTTCATATTGCTTATGCAATTCCCGGATGACTTCCTGGCTATCATCCATAACCCTTAAATCACGGAAAAATGTTGGATCATCCATATAGGCAGAAATTTCTTTTGCGCTATGCGGGCGAAAGTTCCATAATCTTGTTCCCTGTAAATCTGAGATGGATAGAACCTCGTTAAATTTTTCATTATATAATTTCAGGTGTTTAAAAAGAAAATCTGCGATTACTTCGTCCATATCAATTGCAATCCGTTTCATTGTAATCGACCTCCAATGGTTATTGTTACGGTTATTATATGGGGATAAGAGAGTATAAAGAAACGGCGTATAACCAGAGCAAGTCCAGTGGGTTAACATAAAATATATTAGAAAAATGAAACACAGATAATAGATTCATATTACACATTATTAAAGGAGTTGAAGAAACGTGGAGGATTTTAAATCTATTCGTGTGATTAGAGAAGGTGAAAATCAAGTTGAAGTTGTTCATAATCCGACCGTCTACCCATTAATTGGCAAGGGGAAACAAGGTGCCGTTTTTAAAATTGCTCCGGATAAATGCGTAAAAATTTTCGCAGATCCCAATAAGGTCATAAAAGAGAAAGAAGCTTATAAAGCCACAGAGGGATCGTCCATTGTCCCTAAGCTATATGAGGTTGGAGAAAACTATCTTGTTTTGGAATATATTGAAGGTCCTAATTTACAAGAATATCTTGCGTCAGAAGGTACTCTGACAGAAGATTTGACGAAAAAAATCCTGGATTTGCTGCAAGAAATGAAGCGATTAAAATTTATCAGGGTCGATGCGAGGTTAAAGCATATTTACCTTACCAAGGAAGGAGTCCTTAAAGTCATCGATCATGCAAACTCTTTTAAATTAAAAGAACGTCCCAAGCGGCCTGAATTGCTCATGACACGTCTGAATAGATTGGGTTTATTACCTGAGTTTTTGGAACATGTAAAGCATATTGAGCCCGAGTCCTATGAGGAATGGAAGGATTTCATACGGGAGTTGAATCAAAGTGAATGATTTCAAAGCTATTTCCGTTGTCAGAGAAGGTGATAATGAAGTAGAAATTGTTCACAATCCGTGCCTCTATCCGCTAATTGGCAAGGGAAAGCAAGGTGCTGTTTTTAAAATTTCCGCGGATCAATGCGTGAAAATTTACGCAAAACAAGAGCACGCGTTAAGCGAGGGTATAGTTTTAAAAGCTGCACAGGAATCGGGTATTGCAGCTAAACTTTATGAGGTTGGAGAAAAATTTGTCATTATGGAATACATTGAGGGTCATTCTTTAAAGCAATACCTTGAATCAAAAAGCGATATCACAGAAGATCTTGTCTGGAAGATCCTATTTCTCCTGAAAGAAATGAAGCGATTACAGTTTACCCGGTTGGATGCGAGATTAGATCATATCATCATAACGAAGGAAAACGAGCTTAAAGTCATAGATCTTGTGTACTCATTTTCATTGGAAAAACAGTGTTCCCTGCCCGAGAAGCTCCTGAACGGTCTAAGAAAATTGGGTTTATTATCTTTGTTTTTTGAACAGGTAAAAAAGCTCGATCCAGAATTCTATCGGGAATGGAAAGTTTTTGAGGATTATAAATCTATTCGTGTTGCTTCTCTTATCAAAGGGGAGAAAGTAGAAGTACTTCATAATCCAACTTCATTTCCGCTAATTGGAAGAGGGAATCAAGGGGCTGTGTTTAAAATTTCTAAAGATCAATGCGTAAAAATTTACGCAAAACAAATGCACGTCTTGAGCGAGAGCACAGTTTTAAAAGCTGCGCAGGAATCGTCCATTGTTCCAAGACTGTATGAGGTTGGAGAAAACTTTATTGTCATGGAGTATATTGAGGGCCCTTCTCTTAAAGAATATCTTGAGGAAAAAGGCACGATAACAGAAGATGTCACAAAAAAAATTCTTTTCTTGCTAGAAGAAATGAAGCGGTTAAAATTCACCCGGCTGGATTCGAGGTTGAAGGAAATCATCGTAACGAAGCAAGGGGAAATGAAAGTCGTAGACCTTGTAAGTCATTTTACAAAAAACTACGATCGACCTGTGAAACTTATGACAAATCTATATCAGTTGGGTTTATTATCTTCCTTTTTGGATCAGGTAAAACATCTCGACCCCCAATCTTATCTTGAATGGAAAGATTTCTCATGTTAAAACCAATGAAAAACATATGTATGTATCGCCGACTTTACTTGCCTTTAAGTGAAACGTTTATTTACGAGCAAATAACCAATATGACCGAATACTACCCGCATGTTTTTTATCGTGAACTCCTTGCTGAGTCTGCTTCGTTTCCATTTTCAACTCTAATACCTTATCGGGATCTTGAAACCACGATTAAGCATTTCTATGCTCATAATATCAGATTGATTTATGCCCGCTTCGGCACTGGTGGATTGCAAATGCTTCCAGTGAAACAAGCGACAAACCTGCCGATGCTTACCTCATTCCATGGTTACGATGTTTCCAGGAAGGCAGAAACTTTCATAGAGGACTATACCGCGAAATTGCCGGAACTCTTCATGAAAGGCGAGATGTTTACCGTAGTTTGTGAGCATATGCGAAATCGGTTAATGAACCTAGGCTGCCCCAGTCATAAAATTGTAGTGCTCAAATCGGGTATCGATTTGGACAAGTTCCCCTTCCATCCCAAAGCACCCGCAAAGAAGGATGAGATTGACATCCTAAGCGTCGGCCGTTTAACGGAAAAAAAGGGGATGAATATTCTCATTCTAGCCTTTGCCCGGATTGCGGAAAAATATCCGAATTCAAGGCTGACGATTATTGGGGATGGCGAAGAAAGAGTAAATCTTGAGAGCTTAATCGAAAAACTGCAATTACATGGACGCGTAAAGCTAGTAGGAAAAAAGAGTCATTCGGAAGTGAGGGAACATTTGATGAACTGCGATTTGTTCTCTATCGCTTCCCTTACCGGATCGGACGGGAATGAAGAAGGAATTCCAAACGTGCTCATGGAAGCTCTGGCTGTGGGCAGGGTTGTTGTAAGTTCCGCACATGCGGGAATCCCGGAACTGATTCACCACGGTGAAACAGGATATTTGGTTCCGGAAAAGGATGTCGACGCACTTTCCGCAATGCTCATTTATGCTATTGAACATCAAAGTGAATGGATTCAGCTGGCTGAGAAGGGCCGCAGGAAGGTAGAGCAGGAGCACGACATCCGAAAACAAGTCCGAAAGCTGGAACAAGTATTTACCCATCTCATAAATTCTCCACAAAAGGAGGATGAAACATGATCTCATTTGTAGTTGGCAGAAATATGGGGCATCTCAGCAGGTGCGTTAGCATAACGAAAAAATTACTTCAATTAGATCTTCCGGTTCAAGTGTTCGGCTTTGAGGGAACACATGATTATTTATTGGATAATCTGAAGAGCAATGTCTCTTTAAAGGCCTATGAAGAATCAACACAGTTCGAAGAAGGCAGAAAAACCCAGTTATTAATAAATGATTGGCGGTCCGAAGTGGTTAGATTTCGTACAGAGGGTTTGCTCGACATAAACACAAAAATCGTTACGATCTATCATAGTGACTTTTCAATGAGTAGAAATGATTCGATTGAAATGCAGGAATATAAGAAAAAGATCCTAAATATCGCCAATCATTCCGATATCTTTCTGCACATGAACCTTTTCCCGCCCAAGCCGGTTAATCCGGGATTAAACTGTATCTATATCCCTATTCCTATCATCACCAGGGAGATCAGCCAGTCGCCGGAAGAAGTCAAGCGCCAATTGGGGCTTCAGGAGGACGAGCAGTTTATTCTAGTCCAAATGGGAGGCGGACTCGGCATACACCGCTATCAGCAGATTGAGGAGTGGTATAAACATATTAACGGTCTTGCCGGAAGATATCGATTTGTGGTGGCCGGGCAATTGCAAGAAGAAGATTACCAATTTGATAAAAGGATTATCAAAGCCCCTCTTTTCCCTAACGGTAGAAATCTTGTCAATGCGGCCAGTCTGGTCATCAGCAAACCGGGGATGGGCATTTTAGCAGATTGCATATCGACAGGGATCCCATTGCTTTTTCTCCCGGCTGATGATGCGGAACGCGAGCAAAAAATAAGTATGCTTAGAAAGATATTAAATAATGACTTGGGAACAATAAAAAAACCGGAAGAAATCGTAACAAAGATCGAGCAAGCTTTAGAAAATAAACATGAAATTCAAAAAAAATTCAAGCAAATCCCTTCTAATGGCGCTGAGGTGGCAAGCCAAATTATTGAAATGGCCTATCGGACACCATTGTCGGAATTGCCAAATATACGGGAAGATCTCCTGCGCTTGACTCCGTTTAGCTCCTATGGAAATAAGGGCTGATTTGCTGAATTTATCCTTGGAAGCCAACAAGAAGACTCCCTTAAGTAGAGGTTACATTTCTACTTAAGGGAGTCTTCTTACTTTGCCTTACTTCCATCATCGGCACGGCCTGTTATTGCATGCCTTCCGCCTTGAAAGGGTATATTGTTTTGAGGCAGTGTACCGAGACGTATCTCTTCTTCCAACAAAGCTTGAGCGTTGTCCTCCGGTTTATAACCGATCA
This sequence comes from Neobacillus niacini, assembly GCF_031457145.1. Classification (GTDB taxonomy): domain Bacteria; phylum Bacillota; class Bacilli; order Bacillales; family Cytobacillaceae; genus Neobacillus; species Neobacillus niacini_J. The sequence continues at coordinate 73,542 of NZ_JAVDVZ010000018.1, read as the reverse complement.
GATCCTCCAGGTAGCCGATATCATAGTAATTGGATGTGTTCGCAGAGGTTCCATACAGGCTGAGAAAATCGATAGCCGGATCAGCCTCGATGCAGCAAACTGTCAACTGGACCATATCCCGGCCGGAAATCCAGATGCGGGACGCTCGCTCAGAAAGAGGGCGGTCATCTCCAGAAAAGTTGCCTATCCGGATATTAATCGAGGAGATACCGTATTTATCAGCGTAGTACCGTCCGAGCAGCTCAATATAGCTTTTACTGAGACCGTATAAGCTGTCCGGCCGATAAGGGTCTTCCGGCTTAACCTCCTCCCCAACTCGATAAAATCCAGTGACATGGTTCGAGCTGGCAAAGATGATACGTTTCACCCCGTTCTTGCGTGCCGCTTCGTATAAATGATACGCACCGGTTATGTTAAGGGGAAGCACTTTTCCGAGAAAGTCCTCTTCGTCTTTCGCCCACGCAAAATGCAGTACCGTATGCACACCGACGGTCAATGCTTCAAGCCTGGCCATGTCCGTTACATCGAGCTGCACTACATTACGATCCTGGTCAGGCTCAATGTCCACCCCCAAGATGTCGTAATTCCCGCGTTTTTTCAGCTCCTTGTGCAGTCGGCGGCCAATTTTTCCGTTCGCTCCTGTGATCAGAAGTTTCTTTTTCTTATCCGTATAGTAATTGATCATACCGTCTATAACATTAAGCAAGTGATTTTTCTGTTCTACAAGAAATTGGTAAAGGGCCTCTCTATCTTGCAGAGATACCTGCCATTCCTCAGGAATGGATTTGATAACTTCATCGATTAATTTGTTTGGCAAAGATATAATTTTTTCCACAAAAGAATGAAGTTCTTCCCAATCATTGAGAATGGAGAAGATCCATTGGTAAGTTTCTTGATAAAATGGTTTATATTCCCTGTACACACTAAGCGTTTTTGAAGACCATTTGTATTCTCCCGGAAAACATCTGCCATGATCAATCATATGAACATAAAAGTAGCCTCCACTAAGACGCTCCAGAAGTAAATTGTTCACAGTCCGATCGAAATTATGCACCCACTGGTCGAATACCGCCATCCCAGCAAGCATTTCCGGATTTTTTATTTCGCTCTTGGATGGAGGATTATCAAATACATCATAAAATACAAAACTGTTTTCGATAAATAAACAGCAAATATGATATCCGGAACTAAAATTGTATTTATCGGATTGTAATTCAGGAGTTTTCTTTATAAATTCCTCCGGTATAGAAATAAGCTCGAAGGGGACAACGGGAAGTGAAAGGAGCTCCGCCAATTTACCGATCACATATTCATTAACTGCTTCTCTGGCTCTTTTTTCTCTAGTGCCGTTCCATTTCACTACATATTTATTTCCGTCACTGAAAAGGATGACATGGGCGGTTCCTCCCTCTAATGTTTGTATAAATTGAACCGGATTTATTCGCTGTCCCAAGGAGTCTATGCCTTGTTCCATAGTCATTGACCTCCTTTTATTTTCTATTTTTTTAACTACAATACTCTCAAAGAGGAGCTACCATGAGCTAATCTCCTTATATTTATTAAATGCAAAATAATAACAATCTGAATGGACAACTTCATCAAAAATTTACATAAATTAAAAAAAACATGCTGAATTTACTACTTGATTATCGATGCAGTAATCCACGAATTTTCCTAAAAGCATTTTATAATTTTTGAAATTCGTCTTAGTTGTATTCTTGAAACGTCTGTCATCTAAAAAGTCTTGATACGCAAATTTTAACAACAAAAAAACCACTCCCTAATTTTTATAGGAAGTGGTTATTGCTATTGATATAAATTATTTCCATGACTACTTCTCAGAATTGGCGAAAAACGGGGTAGAAACATCCTTAACTATTTCTCCAACGCAAGGCTTGAAAGCCTTACATCATGCCGCCCCTAAGGTGAGAGTGTGTAATATCTTTAACGGTGTGTAAAAAATGTGAGGTAATCAAGGTCTTGCTAAATTCTGTCTGTAACATCTTTAACGATAATTCACTGTTTTTCATTTGGTTGCGTTAGCAAAATGTTAGCAATTTCAAGCAGATAGGCTTTTACCGTTGTTCACACACTCCACATGGTTCAACCCAGAATGGATGATTATCAGTTGTTTCTATTACTTTATTACCAATGGAAACCTTGTAGGTGGTATCTGTTTTATTTTTGGAACAGTTGAGTTACCTAATTATACCATTATGTAATTATGTTATTGTGACATTATTATCTTATTCTTGAGTAAACTCTCATCAAAAGATAGTATATAGTTTGGGATATAATTAGGAAGGAGACAACATGGATAAGCGTATATATTTTTTAATGATCATATCCTTTATTATAGGTCTGGTTGAACTGATCATTAGCGGAATTTTAGATTTGATTGCAGAGGATTTACATGTAAGCATCGGCCAAGCCGGTTTGCTGATCACTGTTTTTGCTATCATTTTTGCAGTTGCAGCGCCAATATTACTTGTCATGACAGCTAAAATAGAAAGAAAAAGGCTAACATTAGTTTGCTTGTACATCTTTTTAATTGGTTGTATCGTAACAGTATTTGCACCTACTTTTTCTATTTTGTTTATAGGAAGAATTATTTTAGCGTTAAGTGGAGCGCTATTAATCATATTGTGTTTAGTTATGGCTCCTAGCTTAGTAGGAGAACAGTATAAAGGCAGGGCCATTGGGATCGTCTCTGTGGGAGTAAGTGCTTCGTTAGTTTTAGGGGTACCGCTCGGGCTTATCATCGGAGATAGTTTTGGCTGGAGAGCACCATTCGTACTTATAACTATTTTAACAGCATTATCAATTATTGGCGTTCATGTATTAATGGGAAGAATACAACCAAAACCCCAAATTCCATTGAGGCAGCAGCTTGCAGCATTTAAAAATCACAAAATCACATTAGGGCTAACAACGACATTCCTCTATATGACAGGCCATACGATTATGTATGCCTATTTTAAGCCTTATTTAGAAGCAACCACTGGTTTTAATGCTACTTGGATTAGTGTCATCTATTTCATTTTTGGTTTTTCTGCTGTAGTCGGTGGAGGTCTTGGCGGTGTAATGGCAGATTTATGGGGATCAAGAAAAACAATGGTTATTGCCCTAGTCTTTTTTAGTGCTATATTCTTTATATTTCCATACTCAACAGATTTCTTTCCAGTATTTCTCACCATCATTATCATTTGGGGGATCCTCAGTTGGGCGATTTCGCCGGCCATGCAATCTTATTTGATTGAAATAGCGCCTGAATCATCGGAAATTCAGCAAAGCTTGAATAATTCAGCTCTTCATTTAGGTGTCGCTGTTGGTTCAGTGATTGGTGCTGGAATTGTAGATACACTTTCAGTCGAAGTAAATCCATTTGCAGGTGGAATATTCATCATCTTATCATTCATTACTGTCGTCATTTCTATTAGCAGTAAGAAAAAGACTGCTTATAAAACAAAGAGCGCAATTTGAGTTATTTCAAGTTGCGCTCTTTTAATGTCTTTCTTTTCCTACATGGTAGTTTAAAAAAGGGTATTAAAAAACTTATGACTATTTAAAAAAATCTATTTCAATTTCATTTTTTCGTGGTTCACGTTTGAAGAGATATTCACCGTTGCGAATGGATGCAAGTACTTCTGCACGTTCACGAATTGCTTCATAAGCACCTTGTGCATCTAAAACGATAAAGTTAGCAGGCTTTCCAGCTTCAATGCCATACTCATCGTTCACTCTCATAATGTTTGCTCCGTGGTATGTGATCAAGTCAAACGCCTTATTGATTTCATTAATGTGTGTATAATGAGCTAAATGAATCCCATTGTCTAAAATATTCATCATGTTACCATTTCCTAATGGATACCAGTAATCTGCAATTGAATCCTGGGCAAACGCGACATTATTTCCGTTATTTAATAACTCTTTAACTCGTGTGAGGCCACGACGTTTAGGATAAGTGTCACCACGACCTTGTAAATGAGCATTTTCAGTTGGACACGAAATAAAGTTAATTTGTGATTCTCTAATTAAACCTAACATTTTATTCGCATAACTGTTTTCAACGGAACCAAAGCTACATGTATGACTTGCTGTGGTGTATTTGCCATAGTCTTTTTTCATAACAAGTGCATTTAACACCATGTTCATACGAAATTTCGAAGTGAGGGATTCCTCCTGCTACGTCAGCACCCATTTCAAGTGCTTTTTCCATTAAACGTTCTGCTCCCTCATATCTAAAGAATCCTTCTTGAGGAAATGACAACATCTTTTAATTCTTCACGCAGTTTAATTAAGGCCCTCATCCCTGTTAAATTGGGATCCGTAATATCTACATGTGAACGAATGAATTGCACCCCTTTACTCAATTCTTTTTGAATCCCTTTAATCGCACGGTTACGCACCATTTCTTCCGTTAATGATTTCTTATTATCACTCCAACGCTGTATACCTATAATAAAAACTTAAAAATTATATTGAAAAAATAATATTATCTGGTTATAATATGATAAATTCTTATATATTTAAATCTTGTATAATTTTCAGAAAATTAATTATTTTCCTGAAATAGTAAATTTTAGTTATTTCATGGAGGTTTTAACATGTCAAATAAAATACCGTTTTCATTTATAGTAGTTATTGGTTTAATGCTATTTGCTCTATTCTTTGGGGCAGGAAATTTAATTTTCCCATCGATGCTGGGGCAATCAGCAGGTGAAAATATCTGGTCAGCTAATGCAGGATTTTTAGTAACAGGAGTTGGATTGCCGTTACTTGGTGTGTTAGCATTTGGATTTTCGGGGAAAGATGATTTACAGTCGTTAGCGAGTCGTGTACATCCTTTATTTGCTATTGTTTTCACAACCGTTCTTTATTTAGCAATTGGTCCTTTATTTGCTATCCCAAGAACAGGAAGTGTTTCTTTTGAGATAGGTGTCAAACCTTTTTTGTCGGAAAATTCAGGCCCCTTACCTTTACTTATTTTTACAGTCATCTTTTTTACCATTACGTTCCTTTTTTCTCTCAATCCTGCGAAAATTGTCGAAATTGTTGGGAGAATATTAACGCCAATCAAGCTAGGGTTTATTGGAATCCTAGTAGTAGTTGCTTTTGTTAATCCAATTGGTAAATTCCAAGCACCTAGTGAGCATTATGCAGTTCAACCATTTTTTAATGGATTTAAAGAAGGATATTTAACAATGGATACTCTTGCATCTTTCGTTTTTGGTATTATTATTATTAATGCTATTAAAGAAAAAGGTGCAAAAACAAAAAAAGAAATTATGATTGTTTGTGGAAAAGCAACTGCAATTGCTGCTGTTATCCTAGCGACTATTTATACATCTCTTTCTTATATGGGTGCTTCAAGTGTAGAAAAGCTTGGCCGCTTAGATAATGGAGGTGCTGTCTTAGCAAAAGTTTCGGATTACTATTTTGGATCTTATGGTGGGGTATTATTAGGATTAATGATGATAGTAGCTTGTTTAACAACGAGCGTAGGACTTGTTACAGCTTGTTCTTCATACTTCCATGTACTATTTCCAAAGGTATCTTACAAAACATTTGCTATTAGTTTGTCTATTTTTAGTGCAATAGTTGCTAATATTGGACTAACACAGTTAATTGCTATTTCTGTACCTGTATTAACAGCTATTTACCCATTAGCTATTGTTTTAATTTTCTTAACATTTTTTCATTCCTTATTTAAAGGGAAAGCTGAAGTTTATCAAGGAAGCTTACTTTTAACATTTATTATTAGTTTCTTTGATGGATTAAATGGAGCTGGTATACACCTTTCATCTATTAATAATTTCTTTAATGCAATTCTTCCTATGTACGAGGTTGGATTAGGGTGGATTATTCCTGCTATTGTTGGAGGATTCATAGGGTATGGCAGTAGCCTATTACGAGTGAAATTCATTCCTAATCATCCAAAACTAGATTAATTAATAAATAAAAAATAATATATTTTAAAAAGAGGTCTAGGAATAATGCCTATACCTCTTTTTTATGAATATGGAGATAATGGTTAATTATATAAAAATTTAATTAGTTACATTCTGAATTTGAGTCAATATTTTGTACATATAATATCAAATTTTATTTAAATGCGTTGTTTAGTCACACCTAAAACATCTATCTTCACGTTACCAAAGAAATGAAAAAAGAAGCTTCCCAAAAGTTCAACGAACTCATGAGAAGCCTCCGTTAATATCCTCAATATTAGAAAACCACTCTCATCTTACTTGAAAATCCAATCATATCAAGGGTTGGATGGGCAAATTACATCATGCCACCCGTAAGTTGAGAGTGTGTAATATCTTTAATGAGAGGTGCAAAAAGTGCGGTTTATCAAGGTATTGTTAAATTCTTACTGTAACATCTTTAACGGAGTTTTACCGTTTTTCATTGAATTGCGTTAGCAAAATGTTAGCATTTCAGATAAAAAATGGTGTAGGTGTCTAACTTAGGACTGACAACTCTACAGTATGTTTTACTAGGTGTTTCTATTTATTGTACTTAAATATAGGTTTAATGAATCTTCTACTTCGTTGATGACTAACTTAATAAAGTCATCATATTCTTTTTGTGTATGTGCTTTATCTAATGCTTCATAATAAGCTATTCGATTTTCCACTTTAATAACAATTGGTGGAAAACCATCTTTCATGAGTTCTAAATTTAATAACAAACGTGATGTCTGACCATTCCCATCAATAAATGGGTGAATTCCAACAAAAATAGCATGTAGTATAGCTCCACGAGCAACCGGATGCAATTTTTTCGTTTCTGCTTGATCATACATGCCATCAACTGTTCCATCTCGTCTTTTATAAGGAAGGGAGCTGGAGGTATATGTTTAGCACCAGAAATAAAAACTTGCTGGTCCCGATATACACCTGCATATTCATCATCAATTCCTTTTAGTACAAGTCGATGTAGATTCTTAATTTGCCACTCCGACATAGGTTCATCCTTTTGTACAATCTCCTCTACATATTTGATAGCATCCCGATGATTAAGAACCTCCAAGTGTTCACGTAGCGTTTTGCCACCAACGGTAATTAAAAATGCCATTCGGATAAAAGGCCAAATGGTTACCATGTTCAGGTTGCTCAATTTCGGGGATCTCATGAAATATGGAGGGAAGGCTGTGAAACCACTAAGCTGTCACCATTTGGGAATACTTAAAATAGGAGAAGGTTCCTGTCCCCTTGTCCCCCACAATTAGATAAAATTATGACAAAAATTCTGCTACTTGATTACTAAATAAATGTGTATCGAATACTCCGGCCATATGCCCTTTCATGCTTTCTATCTTATATAGTCGAGCATCTTTCCCTTGATTTTGTAATATCTCAACCATCTGCTGATTATAAACTGTTGGGAATAGCATATCACTTGTACAGGATACCATTAATACCTTGGCTGTAATTCTATTTAACACTTCCTCTAAGGAATGAAAATCATGTGCAATATCCTGCAACATTGTAGCACGGCTAGTATAATACCAATGGCTTGCATCAACCGTAACTGAACTTACATTTTTGATTAATTCATATAATTGCTTTTCATAGGATGTTTTAGCTTTAATATCGAAATAAGGATCAGTTTCACTACTATCACGTTTAAAAGTTTGCTCAAAATATTCTGATGTATATGCGCCAATATTCATTAACTGGCAAGCTAAACGAGTCGCCTCATCTGGTCCATCGTTATCCTCATAATCACCATTATTCCATTTTGGATCCAACTCAATAACCCGCATGGCGTGTTGACATACATTGAATGCTGTATGAACTGGAGTTTGTGAATTGGTTATGACACCAATTAATCTCTCCACCATTTCAGGATAGAGAACTGACCAGTTAATAGAGATAATACCACCCGCAGAGGGTCCCATAACAGCATACAATTTTTTAATGCCTAGTTGTTTTGTTAAAAATTCATGTTGAATTCTAGCCATATCTCTTTCCTGTTTCTGGATTAATTGAACGTGGACCAGTAGTGATAACCTTTGTATTTTTCACATGTACATTCGCAATATTATCTGTACTGATTACAAAGAATCTATTTGTATCGACAGCTTTTCCAGGGCCAATTAAATCATCCCAGTATCCTGGAAGAGGATCTTCCGGTGTATATTTCCCTGCTGAATGAGAAGATCCACTAAAATAATGATTTACTAGGATAACATTAGATTTGTCTTCATTTAATTCACCATATGTTTCATAACCTAATGTAACCGGAATGGTTTTTCCACTTTCAAAAGTAAAGTTATCGACAGTAAAACTTTGCTTTTCAACATAATTCATATCCATTTTTTGTTCCTCCTTTAAATGGAAATATTATATTTGATTGAAAATTCACCACAGAAATAAATAATGATTTGTATGGTATATTTCTAACTAGGTTTATACCAAAGATGTGATACAGGATTACTCAAGTATATTTTCAGGGTTGAACTTCTTAATTTCAAGATAAGAATTCTTCTAGTTTTTCACTAAATAGATGAGTATCAATTACTCCTCCCATATGCCCTTTTATACTATCTATTACATAATGTTCAGCATCTTTACCTTGTTTTTTCAGTCTATCAACTGTTTGTTGATTATAAAACGTAGGTTGCAACATATCTCTTGAACTTGAAATTATCAAAACTTTTGCCGATATTTTACTTAAGGCATCTTCTAATCAATCGTAACCATATGCAACATCGCGCATCATTGTTGCGCGGCTTGTATAATACCAATGACTTGCATAACTAATGCTGATCCATTTTTAATAGCTTCATATAACTGTTTTCCAAAAGCAGTTTGATTGTGAATATCCATATAAGGTTCTGTTTCTATGCTATCACGTTTATAAGTTTGTTAATAGAGTTCTGAGGTAAATGCTCCAACGTTCATCATTTGTACTGCTAAACGTAAAGATTCAACCGGTTCTTCACCATCTTCATAATATCCATTAGTCATTTTTTCGTTGATCGCAGGGATTGTTTCAATGATTCTTTTTGTCCTTCGGCAATTATCAATGAAGGAGCCAATTCTTAATGTAAGAGTATTTAGACAGCCCATGTTTTCATTAGGGATCTTCATTACGCTTTTATGTAACATGATTATATTCGCCTCTACCATACTACTGCCGTTGTATATGCAGGGGGGACTTGGTTTTTCTTCAGCACAGGCGGGGTTGTTACTGCTACCAGGTGGAATTATTAATGGTCTCATGGCACTGATAACCGGACGTATTTTTGATCGATTTGGACCTAAATGGCTGGTGATTATCGGTTTTATTTAAAGCACTGCTTCTGTATTTGTTTTTACGAATATATCAAATACAACCTTAAGTTGGACGATCATTGTTTTTAACACCTTATTAATGGTTGGAATGTCCATGATCACAACTCCTTCTCAAACAAGCCTCCCAAAAGTTTACTCCAACTTAAGAGAAGCCCCCGTTATTAAATCTCCATGTTAACATTCCACTCTCATCTTACAAAAACCCTTATAATTCAATGGGTGAAGCCGCCTGTATTACATCATGCGGCCCGCAGATGAGAGTGTGTAATATCTTTCACGATGTGTTCCAAAAGTGCGGTATATCAACATTTGTAAACATATTCATTGCAACATCTTTAACGGAATTTTATCTTTTTTCATTTGGTTGCGTTAGCAAATCTATTCACACACTACTCCTGTGTTACTTGTAGGTCACAGAGGTATTAAATGATGTAGCCTAGTTAACCTAACTAAAACTACATCTTGAGTTCAGCATTTACTTTATAAAATGCTCTAGAGTTCTTCCTCCTGAGTTAACCACTGATTTTCCCGAATTTATTACTCTAATTGCTAGCTCAGTAAACTCAATACCAAATGTATAGATTCTCTTGGATTGAACACGAAGGAAATCAATAAGTAATGAAAGGTTTTCAGGAGATGGGAAGGGTTCCATTCTTCTGACAACCGGCTCATGGATAAAACTAAAATCTACATGGCGTTAAATTTTTCACAATAAGTGATGTTCAGGTGATGAGTTATTTATTATAACGTACTAAGCCGTAGTTCATAAAAATACTGCACAATTGGATGCTTTAACTTCATCTTCTCAGTCATGTTTAAAATTCGTTTTTTTCCTACTCGTCTGTCCACTAAAGCTAGAATATTCAATAGGATATCATTGCTCTCTATGCTTTCCTCTATAGAAGTCGATAAAAACTTATTAGCTACAACGATAAAATTTGATTTACTTAATGATGACTGCGCTGACAAAAGCTCCTTTGCATATTCTGATAATTTTCTACCCCTTGCAATTACTTGTAGACGATTCTCAGGAACTATCCCCTTGGTTTCTTTTCTTACCGCTTCAATTTCCTCATTGTTGATAGGAATTTGGATACCTGAATCATTCTTAATTTCCAGCTCCGTCTGATACCATCTGATTAAAGTTATATCACTCATATTGAGTACATTCTTTTTATCTACCGCAATATAACAAAGTCCTGCTTTATCAGGTAAATAACGGTAGCTGGTTGCACGGTATTCAACCCTTCCATATAATGCAGGACAGAGAAAACTCTCCAGATTTTGCTTCAATTTGCTCCAGGCCATGTAATTCTCCTTAATTTTTATATTATAAATATTTATTGAGGCAGTCGTTCTATTATCTATAATACAATAACCAACTCATCGCTCATACTAAATACAAGGTGATTGTAGAAGTTATCAGGTTTGATCTTGTAAACTTCCTGACAACTAAAAAGTATTGATAAGCAAATTTTAGAAGCAAAAAAATAACCACCTCTCTAATAATGAGAAGTGGTTATAGCTTTATTAATTAATTATGAATTACACAGCATCACAGAAACCCGGAAAGCGATGTAAAAAGCCTACATCTTCAGTTATCTATAAAGTATCAACTATTTTATAGACCTATTTAGTGAATTATAAAGTTGACCCAACATCTATAATATTCTGTTCCAGTTGAGTAACTAGATTCATCTGAAGCGATATAAAGGACTAAATTTGAAACTTCTTCCGGTTGTGCAATTCTCTTTAATGGAATTGCTTTTGTTGCTTCTTCAAGAATATCCGAAACTTTTGATACACCCAGTATTGGTGTATTGATTATTCCTGGATGTACTGAATTTACACGAATATTGTATTGAGCAAATTCTAAAGCAGCTACTTTTGTCATACCTCAAACAGTAAACTTAGAAGCTGCATATGCTACTTGGAGTCGGTCCCTGTCACCCTCCGAGTAATCTTGTTTCACAGTAATGTTTCACAGTCTTTAAAGACATGTGCTTCAAAGGGGACTTTTTTGTAATGACTCCATCGCCTTTGGAACCCTCTCTGGCTAGAGTTAATTAGGAATGGATTTTTTATTAATTAAACGTTTGATTAATAGCAAAAAAAAGCTTCTCAATTGTCCAATGACTAATGAAAAGCTTCTTTTTTTGGTAAGGCGTTATCACATCATGCCGCCCGTAAGATGAGAGTGTGTAAAATCTTTAACGATGTATGCAAAAAATGCGTTATAACAAGGTTTTGCTAATTTTTGTCTGTAACATCTTTAATGGCATTTAATTGTTCTTCATTTGATTGCGTTAGCAAAACGTTAGCAATGTATCAATGACTATTTCCTTAACATCAATAATAATCGAATACCAGTTTATTTTATTCAGTTCCCATCAAAAAATTGAGCATAGACAGAATTACATCTGTAAAATGCCCCAACCTGTATTATTATTCATTCAGATTGAAATTTCTTTATGCTTGATATTTCTTAATTAATTCAACAAATACATCTTTAAATTTGCCATTGCCATCAAATAATTCAATTGAGTTTGCAAGGTAAACTTCTGGTTGTTGAACGATTGGCATGTTTAAGAATGTTAGGACTTGACGTAAATGATGATTTGCACTAAATCCACTTAAATTCCCCGGTGATTATTGAAAGCTACACTATTAAATATGGCAAATCCCCGTTTCAGGGTCACATGCTAATGGTGATTTTTTCATTTCCACATAAAATCCATTAGCAATAGGCTTTACCGTAATTAAATTTTTGTCCTCTAATTGTTGAAGAATTTCATCTAATTGCGTGTCTTGTAAATCAAAGCTTACTTTAATTTCATGTTTCACTACTCGATCATATTTTTCAATGAAAGCTAAAATATTTTCTTCTGTTGCGTCTTTCTCTTGACCTTTGACAGTATGATCAGACAAGTGATCAATGATGTTTTTAAAATTGTCAAATACTTGATAACCTCTTAACATGACACCTTTCTCACCAAATTGTACAAGGAAGCTTGGGAATCCTTGTGCTTTATATTGATAAGTTGTTTTTAAATCTTCTTGGAAAGCTTCCTCCGCAGAACCATCTGTAAAGTGCTGTAGAAACTTTCCGATATCAAGTCCTGATTCCTGCGCTAGTTCAATTAGTTTTTCGGTTTGATTTGCTGGTACTGCTTCCGCTGCAACAGCTTCACGCATTCTTCTTAAAAACTTATCTGCTAATTCATAATCCTCAAACTGTGCAGCTTTATACGCAATATTTATTGGAAAGGTAGAAGGATTTTCATCAGAAAATAGCGCAAATCCTTCAGCTTGAACTGGCATCCCATGTCTTTCTGAAGCCTCAAGCCAATGAGAAGCAACACTTTTATTGGATTCATTCGCATTTCCACCAATGTTATTGTATGAATCGAAAAATTCACGAATATCTGGTACTAACCCACCCATAATAAATTCATTCTGAATTTGATCCCCATAATAGGTTTCTAGTTTACGCAAAATCGGTTCACTACCCCAACACCATGTACAAGCTGGGTCTGTAAACTGGAATACTCTTACCTTAGTATTAGTCATCAGTGTATCCTCCTTTTATTCGTTATCAATTTATACCTTAAATGATAATTTCGTCAATTATTTTATTCCCATCATACGAGAAAGCCCTGTTTTATTTCTATATCTTAAAAGTGTTTGACACCACTAAAATTACCAGCAAGTGTCATTGGTGCCTCTAGGTCGACTAGGAATAACACAACGGTTGTATCCTTTGACATTTGGATTGTTGTTAGCCCTTCCGCAGTATCTGAAATTGCATCGCCTTTACGTAGGCTTTCCCCATGTGCAGTAATTTTGCCGTCCATTACATACAGCCAGGGTGTATAGCCGGCCACAACCGGTAATGTAAAAGCTTCGTCTGTTTTTCCATGTACATCATAAACAATGATTTGCTGACGAAGTTCAAGTGGAGCATTCGATTCTGTTGGTCCTGCAATTAAACGCCATTTACTGACTTTTGGTAGTTGCATGTCCGCAAATTGAACGCATGGCTCTAAATCTTTTTCTGACGGACGTATAAATACTTGGAGCATTTCAACAGGACCTGTTGGTGTCGATTCCTGATGAAAGAAGCTTTTTCCAGCACCCATTAGCATTTGCTTTGTTGGTGAACAAGATTCTTTCAAGCCTGTTGAATCTTCATGCAGCATTTCGCCTTGCCACATATAACTTAAAATTTCATCGTTTATGTGTTCATGCATACGTATCGTTGCACCTTGTCCGATTTTTGCGTGGTCAATTCGACTAAGTGGCCCAAATGCATGGTCCTCTTTTTCCAAATTCCCATCAATTAAACCTGGTCGACGAATTTGTAGAGAAAAAACACCTCCACCGTTTGAATAAGCTTGTTCATTTCGCAAAATATTCACTCTTGATACACTCCTTGATTTGCTTTTTTTAGGAGTTGAATCAGTTGTTCAAGTTCATCTTCTGTTAAATCCGCAAATTGCTCTGCTCTGAATTGTTCTTGTGCAGGGACAACTTCGTTTCGTAGTGCTACCCCAGTTGGTGTGAGTGAGATATATTTTGTCTTCCACTCTTGTTCGCGTTGAATATAGCCCGCATCTTCTAACTTGCTTAAAATTTGCGTAATATTTGAATTGGTCACTGCAAGACGACTCGCTAATTCTGATTGTGTAACCCGCTCACCCTCTTTTAAATGGCTAATAATATCAAACTGACCTGTTCTTAATCCCCACTTGGCTAAATGACGATTGCTGCAGGTCATACTGTGGTTAAAATAACGTGTGTAACGAAACCATGCCAGATAACTTAAACGAATTCTTCTTAATGAGTATTTCATAATATCGCTCCTATCATTTAATATATTAATTGATATTTATTGTAATTGCAAACTATTGATTTTATCGCTCATCGGAATATTTCCATTTCCCACCATATAGGTGATTTCTTCTCCATTTTACAGTATTGAGAAATCTATTTGGTAATGCATACGTAAATTTGTCATGAATTCTCGCCTGTTTGTATAATTCATAAACATTATATCAATACCCATATAACCAAACTAATTCCGCTTTATTACAAAGGAATAGATTCAAGTCAATTCGGAGGGCGTGCCGCTTGAATATCTGTCATTTAATATATAAAATGAAAATTGTAACGGATCTTTTTATTTAGGAAAACTATTACACATCGTTATCGACAAAAGGAGAAAATGATATGACTGAATTATTGACGAGTGAACATTATATTTTTTTAGGCGCTCGCGTAAAACCTTTATTATTAAGCACAGAATCTGAGGGGAATTTCTCAGTATTTGAGTTTAATGAAGTAAAAGGCTTAGAAGCTCCCTTTCATATTCATGAAAACGAAGATGAAATTTGGCGTGTGGTTGAAGGAGAAATTACATTCTATTTAGAGGAACAAGAAATTCATACTGTTGCAGGTGATACAGTCTTTGTACCAAGAGGGAAATCTCATACATTCCGATTAAAAACTGAAACGGCAAAAGCAATATTGTCTTTAACTTCAACTGACTTTGAAAATGTCATTCGTGATATCGCTAGACCTGCTACTTCAGCAACTGAATTGCCAAATCAACCTATTTCAAAAGAACAAGCAGAACAATTAATTGCTTCTGGCAAGAAAAATGGATTAACAATTTTGAAACACAAATAGTGAAACTGTAACTATTTGGTTATTTAACATGTAATTTATCAGTAAGATTAACTTAAAAAAATCGTTCTACTTCATACAGAGAAGAGAGCAATTTTTTGGTTTTTGCTGAAAAAGATAAGCACATACAATAAGAGCTGCTATCAAAATCATGGATAGATTTGGCCATTCAGATGATCAATTCACCAAGAATGTCTATCTCCACGTACCCCAGAAATGAAAAAAGAAGCTTCCCAAAAGTTTTCACAACTAATGAGAAGCCTCTTTTAAAATCCACTATGTTAGCATTTCACTTTCACCTTACATACAAACCCTTGACATTAAAGGATTGTAACGGCTTATTACATCATGCCGCCCCTAAGGTGAGAGTGTGTAATATGTTTAATGGTGTGTGCGTAAAGTGCGGTATATCAAGGTTTTATCAATTTAGAATTGTAACATCTTTAACGATAATTTACTGTTTTTCATATAATTGCGTTAGCAAAATGTTAGCATTTTATTTTTTAAAGGTTATAGGATGATTATTTTAAATTTTGTTACTACTCCACTTAGTATAAGTAAACGGATGTAAATTTTTCAACAAGATTATTTTTACTGAAAGGAGTGAAGAAGTAACGGGGGCAGGGAAATCATCAAAGTATTTTATATCATTTTATTGAATGGTGTTGAGTCTAATTTTATTCTACAAAGCTAACATTTACTTCACCAATTTGTGTAAACTTGGCTGTAAAATGATCTCCTTGTTCTACTACTATCGCTGCGGATAAGGCACCTGATAAAATAACCTCTCCTGCTTTAAGTGTGACACCATATTCCGATAATTTATTCGCTAACCAAGCAACACAAAGAGCAGGGTCTCCTAAAACATCCGTGCCTTTACCTTCATTGATAACTTGGTTATTTTTTATAAGTTGCATATGAATACTCTTTAAATCCACATTGTTAATGTTGACTTTATTAGATCCAAGAACGTAGAGTCCACAAGAGGCATTGTCGGCAACTGTATCCTCAAGTTTAATTTTCCAATCTTTAATACGACTGTCAACAACTTCTAGGGAAGGTACAATATAGTCAGTTGCACGTAGAACATCATCTACAGTAATATTTGGGCCAACTAAATCTTCCTTCAGTACAAATGCAATTTCGCCTTCGATTTTTGGTTGAAATAATTGGCCTAGGGAAATTGCAGCACCCTCTTCTACATACATAGACTCTAAAAGATGTCCATAATCCGGTTGATCTACACCTAGTAGATCTTGCATTGCAAAGGATGTTAAACCAATTTTTTTACCTGTGATACGATCACCTTGCATTGTTGCGAGTTCAATTCGTTTAACTTGAATTGCATAGGCATCATCAATAGTCAGCGTCGGCTCTTGTAATGTAAGTGGTGAAATAGATTGATGTTTTAAATGTGCTTCGTCAAGCAATTGTATAACATTAGGTATTAATTGCCCAGTTACCATAACTACCCTCCTGTGTAAATTAACGTATTGTCAAAACTTTTATATTAAAAAAGTTAATAATCCTTGATTTAAAGGGGTTTAAACGCAAAAACTTGCCACCCCCATAGTTTTAGGATAAAAGTGAGGTTACGACACCGAACACTTAATCCTAAAAAACTAGGAAGTGACAAGTTTGTACCCTCAATTATTAACTTATTTAATGGAATTTATCAAGTATCAAGATCAGGCAATTCGAACATTACTTACTCTTCTTATTTGGAAGGGCATGTTTGAAAAACCTGATGAAACTCCTGTAAATAAACCTTATCGTAAACTTCAGGTGGATGATCTTCCGATCATCGAAACCATTCAGAAGCTTGATTATCAAAGCCTTCTTGCAGAATACCTAGAGAAAAACGGTAAGCATTTAAAGCCTGTTCAAAGGCGGTTGAATTCAAAGACAAGCGTGCCCAAATCTATGAGCTGTCCGAAGTGTGGTGCTCCATCGGATTATCTTTACGCCAATAATGGAGACAAAGGACAGTATCAATGTAAGGTGTGTGCGTGTAAAAGTCGTTATCTTAAAGAGGCTATACTAAAGTGCCCTCATTGTTCTAAGACAATTGAGAAAGTCAAAGAACGAAAAGACTTTGATGTGTTTAAATGTAAAAACAATGACTGTTCTTATTACCAAAAGAAACTGAATGGAATGTCATCGAAGGAGAAGAAACAGTTTAAAAAGGATACTCAATCCTTTAAGTTACGATACATTTTCCGTCAGTTTCGCATTGATTTTCAGCCATTGTCTAGGTCTTCTCTTCAAAAGCCCAAGGTAGATTTAGCAAGGCTTTATGTGTCACCACATACACTGGGGTTAATTTTAACGTATCATGTCAACTATGGCCTTTCGGCCCGTAAAACAGCTGCACTCATGAAAGATGTTCACGGTGTATCCATATCGCATCAGAGTATTTTAAATTACGAGAACGCAGTAGCCTTGTACCTTAAACCTTACGTTGATAACTATCCCTATGAACTCTCTGATCAGTTTTGCGGGGATGAAACCTATATTAGGGTGAACGGAACGGCCGTTGGCATTACTTGTTTTTCTTCTTTGATACGGTAAAAAGGATTATTCTGTCTTACCCTGTATCGCCAAATCGGGATACGGTGTCAGCGATTCGTGCCATTGATGATGTCTTAATGAAACTGAAGGAGATTCCTAAAGACCTTACATTTGTGGTGGATGGGAATCCAATTTACCTTTTAGCACAACACTTTTTTGCCCAACACGATATTCACTTTGATATCAAACAAGTTATCGGGCTAACGAATGAGAATCCAGTATCAACAGAGTATCGCCCACTCAAACAAGTGATTGAAAGATTAAATCGCACGTTTAAAGGCAATTATCGCTCAACACACGGGTTTGGTTCTGAACACGGATCTGTTTCTTTCGTAACTCTGCTTGTGGCTTACTTTAACTTTTTAAGGCCTCATTCTGCA
Source organism: Neobacillus niacini (assembly GCF_031457145.1). GTDB lineage: Bacteria > Bacillota > Bacilli > Bacillales > Cytobacillaceae > Neobacillus > Neobacillus niacini_J. The sequence continues at coordinate 55,598 of NZ_JAVDVZ010000018.1, read as the reverse complement.
TTAGACGGTAAAGTTCCAGTGCTCAATCCAGAGTTACTGCAGCTCCCCAATATGCCAGCACGATGGTCTAAGCTTATTGGTTTAGCACAAGAATGGCTTATTGAACAATCAGCCTAACTTTTTGTTTAGCAGAGCCCTTGGAAGAAATAGCAATTGGCGAAGCGAACTCTTGACAAACCGAACTTGCCAATGGTTTAAAATGGAAATAACCAAGGGCTATTTAGCATGCCTTCTTTTTGTCCCCATCGCCCTTGTTAAAAGAAAGTCAAACCATTGGCGTGTTTGTCAAGAGCGATTGCGTGGCCTACGCACCCAGTAAGTGGAAAAGAATCTAGACAACTAATGAGTTTTCATAGAACTTTTGACACTACCTTAAAATCATTAGTAGTTTTTACTATTACTCGAAGTATCTTCAACCATTCTAATATGATTATAAATTAGAAAAATTTCAAATAGTTGTTTAAATTGTATTACTAAATACAGAGTTTTGGGACTTTTTCCAGTAATATAAACACTGAAGGTAAGATATTAAACAATAGAGAGGAGAATTTTCAATAGACAAATAACACAATTTTAGCTTTATGGCGCTTTGTTCCCCGCAAATCGGAGTCTTAAATTACTTTAGAAACGCAAGAAAAAAAGAATATGACACTAAGAAAATATTCTCTAAACTATGAATAGAGAATACTCTTACGAACAACTCATTACGGCTTTCCTGTTTAATCTTGAAAAAAATAATTTAATTTTTGGAGATGAGTTTATGAATATTACTGATAGACATTATTATGACCGAAATTATTGTGCCATCATCACTCCCTTTAAAGCAGATAGTCTGGAAATCGACTATGACGCTTTCAGAGAACACATACAATATTTCACTCGCGATCCTCAATATGCCAAACAGAAAGGCTCCTTTATCGTTAATCCTGAAGCAGCCGAGATGTTCTACATGACAAGAGAAGAACGAAAAAATCTTATTAAGATCATGATGGAAGAGCGACTGGATGATATGCCGATTTTCGCTGGAGTATTTGGTGTAACTGTAGATGAGGCCATCGAATGCGCACTAGACGCTAAAGAGTTAGGTGTGGACGGTTTATTTATTTTTCCTCCTACGGGGACAATGGAGGTTAGCATAGCTATAGATAACGTAAAATACCCTGAAGTCTGGACAAGATGGGTAATGGCAATTGACGACGCTGTTGATTTGCCGATCATTTTACATCCAGCAGCTCCGTACAGCAATAATTGGGGGCTATCCCTACCTATCAACTGTATCAAAATGTTGCTGGACAATATTCCAAATATCGTTGGGTATAAGATGATTTACGGAAATGATGCTGTTAGCTTTCGCGTGGCACATTTCTTAAGATCCTATCCTAGACATGTTTCCATCCTTAACGTACCTTTTTATGGATGGTTGGAAGCAGAGATGTGTGGTTTGGTGGACGGAACCGTTCAAGGAGCATGGAACTGGGGTAAGGAAGTATACTACGCTCTTGCAGAAGCCAAAGAGAAAAATGATTTTACAGAAGTAGGAAAGGTAATGAGCAAACAAATTATCCCACTTTTTGAGTACATCTATGAAGGAGGCGCCCGTGTCCATATCCGGTACAAACTAGCTACGTGGCTCCGTGGTAACATATCCCATCCTTACATGTTACCACCAATGGGTCCTCCAACAAAGGAAGAAGCCGAGACTCTATATACGATTATAGAAAATAGTGGGTTAAGTCTAATAAGTAGGGAAGAATTCAAAACGGTGCTAGCTAAACAGGAAGCTATACTATCAACCGGAATTAAAAGAAATAAACAATCGTACGTTTAAAAAACCATTTCTTTGAACAATAGCCCCAAAATTTTCGGGGCTATTGTAAAACCGCTTCATTGTTCAGAACTGGGGTATCCAAATTAAACCAATAGATGAAAACGCTTTATTCTGATGGTAGTATAAGATTACAAGTTTTGAAGGGGGATAAAATTATGAATATACAAGGAGAACCTTCAGCTAATTTTTCATTAAAAGAAAGTCAGCGCAATAATACGGTTCATTCAATAAATAGTATACCTGATAGACTTGACCGTCTTCCATTTTCAGGATTTCATAAATATTTATTGTTGGTTTGTGGTGCTGGAACATTAGTCGATGGAATTGATATTGGTTTAACAGGATCAATAATGGCTTCTTTAGGGGGTGAATGGAACTTACAACCTAATCAACTGGGGTTGATTGGGAGTGCTGGTTTTGTTGGTATGTTCTTAGGAGCTCTTTTTTCAGGGCCTTTGGCCGATCGATTTGGACGTAGAAAAGTCTTTTTAACCACCATCCTATTTATAGTTCTCTTTACATTCATGAACGGTTTGGCTTGGAATTTAGAATCTTTTTTACTTTTTCGACTTTTAACAGGCATCGGTTTAGGGGCAGAAGTGCCTCTTATGATATCGTATTTTAGTGAAATGGTTCCCTCGAAGTCACGTGGAAAACTAATTACGATTTTTGAAGGATTCTTTCCAATTGGATTGATTCTAGCAGCTATTCTAGGTTTTATTCTTGTACCTCGTTTTGGATGGTCTAGTCTGTTTTTTGTTGCTGCAGCTCCAGGTATCTTTATATTTTTAGCCCGTTTAAAACTATTTGAGTCTCCTAGATGGCTTTTATCAAAGAACCGAATTCAGGAAGCAGACCATATTACTACAGCAATAGAAAATACTATTATTACAGAACAAAAAATCCTTTCAGAAGTTACTACAGAGCAAAAGTTAATTGAAGGTGTCAAAAAAGCACCAATTATGGAAATTTGGACGAAACAATATGCAGGTAAGACTTTAATGCTATCTGTGGTATGGTTTAGCTGTTTTTATGGGACATATGGTTTTCTTATATGGTTACCTACTTTATGGGTGCAACAAGGATTATCACTTTCCCAATCTCTATTCTTCACGATGTTGTTAACAACTGCATCAATACCGGGTATTTACTGTGTGGTGCCCCTAATTGATAAAGTAGGAAGAAAAAAATTGTTGATTGCTTCGTATCTCATAGGGATTGTTGGAATTCTAGGTTTTGGACTAATCGGCAATTTCACTTCGCAGATCATTTTTGGATTCATCTTTAATTTTGCTACTTCTATGAGTATGGTTTGCCTATATGCGTATACTCCTGAATTATTTCCAACTAGAATGCGAGCCACCGCTGTTAGCTTTGCGTCGTCTGCAGGAAGAGTTGGTGGGATAGTTGCTCCTATAGTTGCAGGCTTAGTTATAACATCTTTAGGAAATAACTCTGCTATCTTTTTAATTGTGGCTGGGCTTTTCCTTCTATCAGTCATTACGATATTTTTATTCGCTAGAGAAACAATGGGAACAAAACTAGAAAACTGAAGTATTTTGGATTATATCTATGATACTTTTCGGACACAAAATAAGCCTTAGGCAATTGCCTAGGGCTTATAAATATTCATTTATTCCGGTCAGGGTCAAGTTTTTTCAACCGTTGAATCAATTTTTTGCTTGTTCTTTTGTTGTTCTTGCGTTGATTCTTCATCACTCATCAAGTCATTAGCAGATTTCTTAAATTCCTTCAGTGTCTGTCCTGCAGCTTTACCAATCTCCGGTAATTTCTTTGGTCCAAAGATGATTAAAGCTAGAACAATGATAAGTATTAAACCTGGAATTCCTATATTTGCAAAACCCATATGGTGTCACCTCCATCCAGTTTGATGATCGATTAAACCAATTGTTTCGCTATTTTAACTTGAATTTATTGACTGCCGCCGTTTTTCAGATATTCAATCATACCTTCTGCTGCACGGTATGTGAGTGCACCCGCTGTATTTGTTGGGTTTCCAACACCGTGGTGAGGAAAAGCACTAGCCCCACAAACAAACAAGTTGTCCATATCCCACATTTGCATATAACTGTTTACCGCTGATGTTTCAGGGTCTTCTCCCATAATCGCTCCACCAGCTGTATGTGTTCCAATGAACTGATGAGGATGCTCAGGAACAATCCCTTTATCAAGGATATCGACACCCATAGCTTTCAATAATTCCTCTTGTTTATCTAAAACTAATTGTGCTAGTTTTTTATCGTTATCGGTATAATCGTTTGTTATTCGAATCAACGGATCACCGTACTCATCTGTATAGGTGGGATCCAAATCAAGGTAATTATATTTGGAAGGAATAAATCCTATTTGTCCAGACAAAACAACGTTCCGATATGTGTAATGCAATAGGTTCTTTTTAAATTCTTTCCCCCAAGTTGGAGTTCCATACGGTACAGTTGAGTAGTACCCAATTGGAAGCAATCCAAGTTGAGAACAGGTAATTTGTATACCATGAAGGTAATCAAGTTTAGTGTGATCCACGTTATCTCCTGCAAAATCGGTAACGGCTATCACATTGCTTCCGCTTCCTGCATAAAGATTAAATTTTTTATCTTCAAAGTATCCGACTGATGCTGGGTAAAGTGTATGATCTGTATAGTTCCTGCCAATGACTCCAGTTCCATTTTTCGGATTATACGGTTTTCCAATTCCAGATAATAATAGTAGACGAACATTATTCATTTGAAAAGCAGTCAAGGCGACAATTTCAGCAGGCTGTTCGAATTCTTCTCCTGTTTGAGTATCAACATATAAAACACCAGTCGCTTTATTACCATTATACAAAATACGTTTGACGTAAGCATGTGTTCTCACTTCATAATTACCTGTTTTCTTAGCTAGAGGAACGACATGGACGGCGGGGTCTGCTTTCGCGCCATATTCGCACGAAAAAAACATACAATATGCACAATATTGACATGCGCCATACTGAGCTCCGTCTGGATTTTTATACGATTCAGTTGCGATTGCCCCAGGGCTTGAAAAAGGATGATACCCTGAACTTTTAGCAGCTTCTCTAAACAGTTTTAACAATGGAGTGTCCGGCATAGGCGGATTTGGATATGGATTCGATCGTTTTACGCCAACAGGGTCTTCTTCACCAGATACGCCAAGCGTTTTTTCCATTTTGTCATAATAAGGTTCTATTTCGTCATAGGTTATACCCCAGTCTTGTAGTGCCATCCAGTTTTCAATCCTACCTACACCATATCTTTCAATGGTTTTCGACCGGATCTCAAAATCATAAGGATAAAATCGAATAGCTTGACCTTGCCAATGTGAACCGCTCCCCCCAACATCAACACCCATTGTAACTGACATCTTGCTACGAAACGGTCTAGCTGATTGATTTTCATTGTGTCGATGGGTAAACGTATCTTTTGCTGGGTCGCGAAGCAATTCTGCTCGAAGGCCATAACCATAACGAAGCTCGTCGTGTTGATGTAAGTTATCTGCAATGGAACGGTCTTTACCGCGCTCTAAACCAACTACTTTATAACCTGCTTTTGTTAATTCTAGTGCAACAATGGCACCCATCCAACCTACTCCAACTGTTACAACGTCAACTTTCGGTAATTTTGTCACCATATTATTTCCCTCCTACATATTAAAATGGTCGCTAACACTTTTTGGTGGAATGACTTTAAAATCATTTTTAATTTCGTTTATATAACTCATTTGTGCTCCAGGGAACTCTCTCATTTTCCAACCTTCCATGTTCTTGTTTCCTCCGTATAATGGGTCACTGAAACAACCTTCGATAGTGCTTTGCTTTAATAAAGAGAAGAAAATAGCAGAATTAGCTTTACCCATATCGAGTTTTCCAGATTCACAGTCTTGGAGAATTCTAATCTTTTCCTCCTCTGTTAAATCTTTAAAAAGAACACCTTTATTCAATTGACTTATTTCATTGAGTTTTCTTAATCCAATCATAAAAATGTCCACACGTGTTAATAAACTTTCTCCTTCTTGGAAGGGAAATTTACGATATTCTTCGGCGTTCTTGCCCCAAGGACCTGCTAATTGTTTGTCAATATAATAAGGAACACCAAGAGCAATAGCACCAGAACCATTTTCATCTTCTGGGAAAATCGATTCGGAAGCGGCAGATAAGCAATCAAAGTCTTCTTTGCGTTTAAAAAATTGTAACGCTTCTGTATAATTGACTGACTTCTGAGTCACCGCTGTTTTGGTAGTAGTTGAAAATGTACCTAAGAATCCCCCTAGTACAGCGCCCCCAACAACTCCACCTGTTACTATTCCAGTATTTTTAAGGAATTTCCGTCGTGAAGAATCTGGCACTCCCTTGTTTAAAGATGAATCTTTATTCATTTCTTTCTTTGCCATTGTAATTCCCCCTTGTTTTTCTAAAATTCAGTACCTACAAAATTAAACAAGAACATATAAATAATATAGCGCGACTGATAATCGCAATCACTGTGTTACCGCTTACATCCCTGTGCGAGCAAACATTTCAAAATATACAGCCATAAATAATACTGATGCCAGTAGGATCCAGAGTAAACTGTAGCTAAACGAAGCCCCGGACAAAACAGATAAAAACACAGAACCGGTTCCTATGGCTCCTGCTACAATTATTAATGTGGACTTAAATATCAACCTCCTAAAATCTTTTATTTGATAAATTATATTATGAATGAATGAAAAGTTCTGTATTGAAAAATACAATCCATCTAATAAATCTCATGTTTTGTTATAGCTTCAGTATTGGTATACAAAATAATTGAATTTTAAGATATAATACAATCATAATCCTTCTTCAAATTATGTTTGGTTTTATTTAGGATCTTGTTAAAAGGGACTTGGACAACCTTAATACTTAATCCAAAAATAAAGTGAGGTGCTTTTAAAAACATGATAAATTATACAAGCAATGAAAAACAAAACAATATCCATGATAAAATTAACAATGAACTTCAAAATTTCTTGAAGAATTACCCTCAGTTTTTTAAGGAGAAGAGCTTTAAAAAGAGAGAAATTATTTTTAGAGAAGATGATAAAGGAAATAAAGTTTATATACTGTTAAGTGGTTTGGTTGTGGGTTACAAAACGATGCAAGATGGTCAGAAAAGGATCCTTAATTTTAGTTCAAGTAATTCTATTTTGGGAAATGTTTCATTGACTGATTACTCATTATACAATATGACAGCTGAAGCTATTATCCCTAGCAGGTGTTTAGAAATAGATAATTTCTCCATAAAAGAAGTTGTTACTGAAAACCCTATTTTTTTTTGGTACCTATATGAAGACACGGTATATAAACTTAGAGGTGCAAATAAAATTATAGAAGAGTCATACTTGTCGGCTGCACAAAAGATTGCCAAAGGTTTAATTCATATGAGTCAACAGTTTGGTTATAAAACAGAAAATGGGATTGAAATTAGAACGAATTTTACTCAAGAATACCTTGCCCAATATACCGGAACAACACGGGTCACAGTAGCAAAAGTATTTGCAACACTAAACCAACAAGGTATTATTAACAGTAAATCAAAGCCTTGGATTATTAAGCGGTTGAATGAATTAATTAATTTCTCTTAATCTGAAATATTTTTAGAATAAGATTGCATAGGTTAGGGCAAGTCATTAATGAAGACTTGCCCTGTATGAACGATTTTAAAAAAATTATTTAGTTAATTTAGAAAGAACTTTATTAACCACATCCTCTAAAATCGTTCCTAAATTTGCTTTACGCAACAATTTGATAAGATGATTAACTTCTTCTTTAAATGGCTTTGGCTGTGGAGGTCTCATAAAAGGTTCCTCTACCCCATGCAGCTATTTTATAACGATGCGCGTCTTCCCAAACATATTAAAAAACATTAACCTTTCCATTAGATTACAGAAAGAATAGCATTTTTCACTTGGGGAAATGATTTGCTTAACTTGACGGATACGGCAGGATCCCCAATTTAAATATTAACAAAATTCTTTCTTTAATAGAACCTTTTAAAAAGGAAATGGTCTTGGTTGTTTCTGAACTGAGGTCCATTTCACCGTTGTAAATTCTTCGAATGAAAACTCGCCGCCAAATCTTCCTAAACCTGATGATTTTTCGCCGCCAAACGGTATATGTGGCTCTTGATTGATAGTTTGATCATTTACATGAATCATCCCAGTATGAATTTGGTCAGCCACTCTTATTCCTCTGTCCAATGAACCAGAAAATACAGCACCACTTAATCCGAATATAGATGCATTCGCAACTTTGATTGCTTCTTCTTCATTATCTACAGGGATAATAGAAGCTACAGGACCAAAGACTTCATTTTGTGATACGGCCATTTCAGGTGTAACATCAGTTAAGACAAACGGTGAGATGACATTTCCTTCTACTTTTCCTTCTATTTCTACTTTTGCTCCTTCTGAAACGCTCCTTTGAACTAGTTCTAACACCTTATCGACTTGTTTACGATTGATTAGTGGTCCAATAAAGGTCTCTTCCTCTCTCGGATCTCCTACTTTCATTTTTTGTACTTTTTCTTTAAATGCTTCGACATACTGAGGATATATCTTTCGATCGACAATAATTCTGTTAACGGATAAACAAATTTGTCCTTGATGAAAGAACCTGCCAAATGCCCCCGCTGATGCGGCTTGTTCAATATCCGCATCGTCTAGTACGATAAATGCATTATTACCACCTAGCTCTAGAATCACTTTTTTCAGATTTTGAGTCGCGATGGTACCGATGTGTTTACCAGCCGCAGTTGAACCTGTAAATGAAATTAATCGCGGAATTGGATGCTCAACAAAATAGTCCCCTACTTCTTCAAGATCCGTTACAACTAAATTTAAAACACCTTTTGGAAGGCCTGCTGCTTCGAATGCTTCCACAATAAAAGAACCACCAATGATATACGTTTGTGAATCAGGCTTAAGAACAACCGTGTTACCTGTCGCTATCGCTCCCGCAACAGAACGCATTGCTAAAACTAGCGGAAAGTTCCATGGTGCAATGACCCCGACAACTCCTAGTGGTAGCCTTGACACCCGATTTTCCTTATCTGGAATGACCGAATGGTAAATTTCTGTTTGCATTTTATCAGGGTATGTAATAGCATCCCGTAGAATAGCTATCGTGCCCCAAACTTCAGCATTTGCTTTTGCGATTGAACTCCCTGATTCCTCTATCATCAAACGGACAATATCTTCAAATCTACTTTCCATATGAGCAATTGCTTTTTCAAATATCGCTACCTTTTCGGCATTATCTACTTGTTGCCAAGCTTTTTGTGCTTGTGAGGCAGCATTATATGCATCATCAATATCTCTTTTATTTGCTAACTTAATGGTAGAAAGAACTTCTCCATTATATGGGTTGGTATTTTCATATAACTTTTCACTTTGACCGTCTTTCCAAACCCCACCAATATAAAGTTTGTTTGAATTTGCGTATTTCATTGTACCCCTCCTCTAACTTGATATTGATTGGCATTGCTAAGTTAAAGTTTTGATTTTGAAGATTCATAGGATCACACACTAGTTAGAAACGTGTCGCACTGTCTTGAAATTCATCAAATATGATGAATTGATAACGTTTTTGATATTGGCTAAGAGTTACGCCAAACGTGGGAAGAGGGCTTCTGCGTTACCTCTGTTGATTGCATGGTGGTCGGCGTTCTTATAGTTGTCCAGCTTCTGCGTAAACCATGTGGCAGTTTCCGAGACTGCATATGGAAAATCACTTCCAAAAGTGATGCGACTAGGGTCCGCAAAAGTCAACAGGCTCGGTAGAGCAGATGTTGCTCCAGTCAACGCAGTATCAAAGTAGAACCGCTTCAAAGAGTTAATCACACCATCGCGAGTAAATTTCTCCGGCATTGCCTGTTCAATAGTGATTCCGATTCGATCAGCAGCATACGGAATGAAGCCACCTCCATGTGAAAGAATTATTTTAATGTTCGGAAAGCGCTCCAAGGTGCCATTAACCACCATGTTGGTTGCTGCACGTGTCGTATCAAGTAGAAAGTCAGAGACATATGCCGGTATGCCAGGAACTGGAGGAGCGGCTAAAGCTGAAGGATGAACGAATACTACCGTATGACGGCGATTCAGCTCTTCCAAAAGAGGATCAAACAAAGGATCCCCCAAGTAAGTGCCCTTGCTGTTTGCCAGAAGTACAATGCCATCTGCATTTAACTCATCGAGTGCATAAGCAGCTTCACTCAATGCACCGTCAACATCAGGCAGAGTCAATGTAGCCCAAAAGCCAAAGCGCCCCGGGTTATCTGAGACCACCTGTGCACAGTACTCATTAAGCTCTCGAGCCATTTTCCTGGATTCTTGTAGGCTTCCTCCAGGTTCTACTCCAGGAGTAGTGACTGATAGAATGGCAGTCTCAATCTGATTTTTCCCCATCATATCAAGTGATGTTTCAGAGCTCCATTCCGGAATAGCGGGTACACCTTTATTATTTAACCACTCAGAATATTTCGAAGGAACAATATGGTGATGTGTGTCAATTCGTGCAAAATTGGATTTTTTCAAAAACAATCTTCTCCTTTAAGTTTGTTTTTGTATTAGGTTTTATACATCAAAGGACAGAATGTTGGGATTTGTCACGGGCGTGCAGCACCTCTTGGGATATCTACAGTCGCCGTTAAGTCCCGACATGTGGCATGTCCTTTCATCATTGCTTCAAAAAGATCTGTTCCATCAGGAATTTCATTGGCTACCAGGTAAAGTATTCTTCCATCTTCGCCTCCTAATGTACAGGCAGTTGCATGTCCTTTTACAGGGATCTTGTGCGTTACGTTTCCGTTGCGGTCGATGCGAACAAAAACTTCTGGTCCAAGTTTAGACACTAGCTTTTGGAGCTAGTAGAACTCGAAGGGCTTGATAAACCACGGTTATTATCTATCTCCAAACGCCCATCCTGTAAAAATGCCTCTAGTCTCTCCCTCTGGTTACGACAGTATTTGATTGCTTGGTCGAGTTCACTTTTCGGCAGTACTCGCGGTGTTTGTTCACGAAGCCATGCTGGAAACTTGCCCTGTATGTGCGATTTAAGAAAAACTATTTAGTTAATTTAGAAAGAACTTTATTAACCACATCGTCTGAAATCGTTTCTAAATTTGCTTTACGCAACAATTTGATAAGATGATTAACTTCTTCTTTAAAAGGCTTAGGCTGTGGAGGTCTCATAAAAGGTTCCGGAACTCTTCTTCTACCCCATGCAGCTATTTTATAAAGAATGTGAAGACTTCCGGGGTCCGAATAAACTTAATCAATAAGATCCATATACCCTGACTGCTCAACTTCTAATGCTTTCTTATAATCTTGCTCTTTGCAAGCTTGTATATGATCTACCATTGGTTCCATAGCAAAGCAAAGACCTCCAACGACAGTCCCGTCAAATTCGTCATTTAAAATATTTTCTTTATAATAATTTGGAGGGCCTGCTAAAACAGCAACATGGTGATCTAAAGTAAGGATAAATCATCTTCCAACCAACAATGTTTGGTATTTCCGTACATACTTTCACAACAGTTTCTACAGGAAATCCAATGCCGAAAGTGGGAGAATAACTCGCTGAAGGATGCATAATGATCGGCATGTCTACTGATTCGTCAATCTCTTTCAGGAGGTCAACGAGATTTTCCGGATATTTTACAGGGTCCCATGAGAGTGTAATATCTTGTGTCCCAATGGGCGGAAGCAAGAATAGTCCATCAGTACCGCATTCCTTTGCTATTTTGCTTGTTCAATATAACCTTTTGATCTTAAATCCATAAACCCTGAAAAAACAGGCACCATTCCATTCACTTCTTGTAAAGTAATTTCAAGAAGTTTCTTTCTTTCATCTGATGTGAGATAGAAAATTTCTGCTGCTTCGGGGTTTACAATACCTACATCAACAAATTTATCTTGCAAAAAATACTGAACAAACTTTCGATATTCATCGAAGTCGATGGTGTAAGTATCCCCCTCTTTAAAGGGAGTAACTAAACCCTGTCCCACCTGTTATTGGAGTTATTTGTCGCCACTATCAAATCCTTTCATGAATTGTGTTTACACCTTCATTATCAATGAATTTATTTTTAAATTCTGTATCTGTCGATACAAATCATTGCCAAAATTAAATTTGGCAATAGAGCAATTACCAATGAAAAATGACAGTGTCATACTTAGTGAAGGTTACCTATTGAAAAAAACATTACAAGATTTATCCTGTTGAACTGATTTTTTCACCGAGATAGTCCACACATTTTACCTCAGTTACAGTAATTTGATTTTTTGAGTCATCGGGAATATGATGAAGTTTTCCTGCCCCCTTAAATCCATAAGAGAAATCAAATCCTGCAACTGCATGGGTTACCCCAAGTTTTAATAAATAGGTCTCGACAAATTGTTTTGGTGACAATGCCGCAAAGTCAAGTGTGAAATCGACAAGATAAAATATGTCCACCTCTAAACCATTAAGCAGCATTTCTATTTCAGAAAGTGTTGTTAAATGGGGAATACAACGCTTCCCACCTGATAGGATGTTGATAGGATGCGGTCTAAAACTCATGAGTGCTAATGGAAATCCACGATTATTTGCTTCTTTACGGGCAATTTCTATGACACGCTGGTGCCCTAGATGGACACCATCTAAATAGCCGAGTGCCATTATACAAGGAGTTGCCTGACTATAGATGTCCTGTAAATTTTGAGCATTAATTAAAATCGTTTTCATTAGCACAACTCCTTCAATCATCCTTGTTAAAGATTCATATTTTTCTTATACCTCTACTAATTCCTCAAGGCTGCGATATTTTCCACTAAAGAATAGTAATGGATCACCATCTTCAATCGTAATGTTCGTTACTTTACCAATAAACAATGTGTGGTCACCTTCAACATGTTCAGCAGAAACTTCACAAACTACTTGAGCAATAGCCCCTGGGATAACAGGTACATCCATTAAACGATTAATTGTTACTTCTTGTTCTTTTATTTGACCAGCAAATATTTTAGAAATTTCTTCTTGTTTGGAACTTAAAATATTGACTGAAAACTTTTTAGCTTCTTGGATTTTAGGAAGCATACGTGCGTTTTCTTTTATCGAAATTACTACTAATTTTGGATTAAGTGAAACGGACATAAAAGCATTTGCTGTCATTCCATGTGTTTCATCATCTGTTTCCATCAAAATGACTGTCACACCCGTTGCAAATTTACCCATTGCACTTCTAAATAAACGATCATCCATTTTTGGAACCTCCCCTGATGAAATCTCTTGTTTAAATGCTTTTATTCGATCGGCTACCTGATTTGGAAGTAGGGCACCTGCTGGTGGGAGATAACTGCCCGTAACAGCCCGATTGGTTCAACTAACAATCTGTGGGGGATGAGGAACATCCCCACTGATTGAAGTTTCACTTTATTATCGCGATATTTCGGGAAATCAGCCCCAGCCAATTCCTTCAAAGCCATATAAATTACGACCGTACGTGTATAGTGCATCCTCATATAAAGATGTTATATGGACAGCTACTGAAATAATGTCTCGTACAGTTACTTCAATTATGTCATTCTTTTTTAGTGATGATCCACCTAATGAAACCATTACTGTCGTAGCGATATCCTGACAAATTTTAATGATTTCCGCACGTATAGCAGCAAACTCCCCTTTATCGTAAGGTCCGTCTGTTTCATATGATTCTAGTAAATCGTAATATTGTTCCAGTAACCCATTTGCCTTTTTATATTCCAGCATAAGATGAGCTAGAAGTCTCTGACTACGTGGAGAATCCTTTTCGATATCTCCATCAATACGCACCCGAGCTTCCGTTCTCTTATTAAATTCATCGATTAAACGTTTGGCCCCACCTAATACCATATTGGGGAATCCAATATAGAAAGCAGAGAAGTATGGCACATGATAATATGGATAATCTGGATCATAATTGGACCCTTCCGGTGGACGACGTGTATCATTCGCAACTTCAAGTCTTACAATACGACTTCTTGGAATAAATACGTCTGTTGCAACGACTTGGTTACTACCTGTACCACGTAAACCAAATGTATCCCAGTTTTCATTTACTTGCACTTCATCTCTACGCATGAAGCCCATGATAAATTCTGGACGATCCGATTCAGGTAATTGAGCAATTGCCCCTAAACCAATCCACTCAACAAAGTTAACCCCGCTTGCATAGTTATAAGTACCAGTTAACCGAATGCCGCCTTCTACTACAGTTACTTGTGCAATAGGTGGGAAAACATCGGCAATTAAGCCACCGGAATTTACAATTTCATCTCGACCTTCTTGTGGAAGGTGTGCTGGTAAACTGTTGTGTAATGGATAGAAATAACCTACCCATGCAGCTGAGATATTATGGTACGAAATAGTGCGTACAATTTCTCCAAAGCCACGTAATGAGATTTGTGGACCACCGTATTCTTTTGGAAGAATTGCACGTGTAATCCCTGCATCAATCAACTTATTTACAAAGTTTTGAGAAACGGATGCATTTAGTTCTGAAGCTGATATTTCTGATTCTGCTAGTTGACCTGCTTCCCGTGCTTTTTCAATCAACTCTAACTCAACTTCTGTAAACCCTTTAAATTTTTGAATTGTTTCAACTGACATTTGTAACCCTCCCATTTTAAGTTTTACTTTTTAAAATAAGTTGAACTAGAAGAACTCCCTTGCTGCTTTAATGAAATCTTCGCGTTTTTCTACCTGTACCCAATGTCCACACTGTGTAAATAAACGAAGCTCTGCATTAGGTAAATGTTCCATCAAATTAATACTGCTCTCTTTTGGAACAAATTGGTCATTTAAACCATGCATTAGTAATACTGGCTGCTTCATTTGACGCAGTGCATTAGGTGGTATTAAAATTTCACCTGGCATCGGGAAAAAGTTTTGTACATAAGAATTGCAAACGTCTTCACGTTGAACCGTTGCATAGCGAGTTTCTAAAATATCTGCCAATGAATCTTGTATCGATGCCGGATCATAGACAAACCAAGTTGTTAAATTTCGTAAGTTTTCAAATGTTGGATTTTTATAGAATCCGACCAAACGTAGAATTTCTGGCGTTGGAGGTGTTTCACCACCGCCACTTCCCATAAGTAATACCTTTTTCACTCGTTCAGGTGCATGCATTACCACGTTTAGAGATACAAACCCCCCCATTGAGTTTCCAACGAGACTAAACTGTTGAATATGTTTCTTATCTAATAGCTCTAATAGCTGGTCAACTCGGCATTGCGTCCATTCCCAAAATGTTTTTGGGTATACCTCTGGATGTTTTGTATTCCCAAATCCATATATATCAGGCGCAATCACATGATAGTCCTTTGCAAGCTCTGGCAAAATATGTTGCCAATTACTAACTGAATCTGCGCCAGGACCAGACCCGTGTAGGAATACGATCACTTCCTCATTTTCCTGCCCTGCTTCACAGTAGAATGTTTTAAAACGCCCTGTATCTAAAATTTCTGTTTGATAGCTCATTCTTATACCTCCTATGCTTCGGTTGAGTCTTGATTACCTGCTACAGCATCTTGTCCCCAATATGTCATTCCTACGTCTAAATCTTCAACTGTCCATCTAATTGGCTCCCAATCCGGTTCAAAAATTAAGTAACCGTTGGAAAACAATTTTACTCGGTGGCCACTCCCTGGATCCTTTACATAAAGATAAATTGCTTGTGATGCACCATGTTTACCTGGCCCTACAAATTTAAGGCCTTCTTCACTTAAAATATCTGCGGCACGTAAAATATCCTGTGCATTATCAAACCAATAGGCCAAGTGATGTAGACGATTTGGTGTTTCAGCATTCGGCTCACTTACAACTGCTATATCATGAACTAACGGTGTAACACTTAACCAGCCAGCCATAACACCCGCGTTCCCTAAATCGATATATTCACGCATTTTAAATCCTAAATTATCAATTAACCATTTATGAATTACGGCTGGATTTTGTGAAGTCGCTAGATTCACATGGTCAATACGGCGTGGGGAAGCACCTTTCCTCCAAGCTTTATACGTTTGGTTTTTTAGCACGGATTTACGATCTTGATCTGGTTGAGTTTTTTCCATTTCATAATAAATTTCAAATGGATGCTCACTTGGTAACTTAAAGCGAATGGCTCTTCCTTGACCTGCTTCTTGACCAGCTTCAATCCACTTTACATCTGCTCCTGCCTCAGCTAATAATTCAGCATATTTCTCTACATCTTCAGGACGTTTTGTACGCCAGCCAATGTGATCTACTTTAGATTTTTCCCCTTGTTTTAGCGACATAGTATGGTGCTCAAAATCACCCCATGCACGTAAATAATGTGTACCATCCACTACTTCAGTTACTTCTAAACCTAAAACCTCTGAGAAGAACCATAGTGATTTTTTAAAATCTGGTGTGATTAAAGCAATATGACCTAGTTTAGCGATTTCTGGTAACATTATCATTTCTCCTTTGTGTAAGTTTTTTCATTTACATATCCAATGTATTAAATTTAAAATATTCTGAAAAAAGACTATTTGTTTTAACTCGAAAACGTTTTCAGTGCGATTCGTTTGGTTTTTTTTACTTGTATGATATTTTAGTATAAGAGAGAAATAATTATATTTTTGAGATATTTCTTACAATTAAAGGAGGGGTCTCATTTGGAACAACGTGTTTTCCTATAAATAAGACTACTTTTCATATTGAAGATGGAAAACAGACATTGATAACATTTCAATTGCTAAAGCTTTAAGTTTTCTAAGAGCAGATCTTATTGAAATAAATGGGTTAGAGAAAGCAACTGAATTAATGTTCAATTATGGGTATCAATTAGGGGTTTCAGACGCTCAACAAATGAGAGAGAAATATTTCGATATACGAGATCTTATTAAACAAGGACCTACTCTTCATTGTAAAAAAGGACATATAAAAGGTTTAATCTTCGAGGGATATATCGAATTATATGATGACAAATCCGTTAAGACTGTTTATGGTACGGGAACGTGGTTACATTCCTACGAGGCAAAAGTTCATCTAGATTATTTCGGACAAAGTGATACACCGGTTTGTCATACACTTATGGGGTTTTCAACTGGCTATATGAGCACCATTTTTCAATTTGAGGTAAAGGTAGTGGAGAAAACCTGTGTGGCACGAGGGGATGAAAGCTGCACATGGGAGGTTTATACGGTTAATCAATTACTTGATGAATCAAAGGAACGCTCTGAAAACCAAGTATCGTTTGATTTAATCGAAATAGGTAATATTCAAAGTAAAATGATTCAGGCGATTATAGACGGGGCAACAGTAGAGGATATTTTAAAAGAAGCTGAAAAAACTTTTGGCAGAACTTTTTTAATAGAAGATATATTTTATAACTTTGCTCATTCGACTATTTTGTCAGAGAGTGATAGACAATTTATTGAACAGGATATGAGGATTTATGACCAAAAGGAAAGAGAGCAATTAGGGACGTATTTTTTTGAAAAGCGTCAGCAACTTTCCTTTACGAAAAAGGTTATACAGTTAGATAAGCATGTTCGTTTAACAAATACGGTTGTTGTAAAAAATAAAGTCGTTGCCTATTTGTCAATGATATCGATGCATTCAAAAACATTCACATCCTATGACTATTTACTATTATCAAGAATGACAAACGTCATTTCTGTCCTACTTATGATGAATTCTGTTTTAGCAAAATCAAAAGCAGAGGATGAATCCAAATTTACTAATGAAATTTTGCATCAACGGTTAACAGATAAAAATCAGATTCAATCCAGGTCTCGCTACTATGGTATTGATATTAACCAATTATATACCGTTGCTATTTTGAGATGGAGTACTAGTATAGTAAAGATTCAAAAAGAGATTGAAAATTTTATTCGTAGACACTTGAAAAAACAACGTACCCTTATATCTTTTAAGGAACAGGAACTAGTTATTTTGTTATTTCATCCTTTAAAAGACCATGCTTTCATTCTAAAAGTTTTTAGTAATTTAAGAGAAGCTATAATCGAACAATTTCCTAATTATCCTGTTCAAATTGGTTACAGCGATATTGGACAAAGCATTTGGGAGGCAAGTTCTCACTATAATGAGGCTGCGATTGCCCTAGTTTCTAGTCCCAACGCATCCATTACCGCGTTCAAAGATATTAGTATTTTGTCAATTTTCATTAATGATTTAAATACAGAACATATTAAGCAGCTTGCGAAAAATCGTTTTGCAGGAATCTTTTCCTTAAAGGAACAAAAACGTAATGAGCTCTTAGAAACTCTCTATATATATTTAAATAACAATTTGAAAATTGAAACCACGATGCGCTTATTAAACATTTCAAAAAGCGGACTTCTCTATCGACTAGAAAACTTAAAAGAGTATATGAATACAGATTTTAAGGATGTTAACGAGAATTTTCAAATCCTTCTTTTATTGAAAACAATCGATATTTATTCTAAGTCTAGTAATATTCAAAATGGTGATTTTTTAGTGGATTTTAGAGACAGTTAAAAGGTAATGGCGAATAGTGTGGAGGCTATGGGATGGATCATGAAAGTGTAACAAACAGAAGAATATTGTTATACGTACTTTGCTTGTTTTTATTATCTCTGGGTGCGAGCTTTTCGATTCAAGCAAATCTAGGTGTATCACCTGTAGTTTCGTTAGCCTATGGTGTTTCACTAACGTCAGGTTTGTCAATCGGTATAACTACAGTCATTGCTAATAGTATATATATTATTCTACAAGTTATATTGCATAAACGATTTGAGCTTAAAAGATTTTGCCTTCAGCTAACTATTTCTTTTTTGTTCGGTCTTTTTAATGACATAACGCTATTTGTTTTACAACTATTCCCAACACCTGAGACGCTTTTTGTTAGATGGATCTATTTGATATTTAGTTTATTCGTAATAGCAGCAGGGTTACTTGGATATATCACAGTAAAACTACCTTTTATGCCTTATGATGCGTTAATATATGCCATCATCGAACGTTTTCATCAACCATTTGGTAGGGCAAAAATTATATGTGATTTTATCAATGTAAGCATAGGTGGGATTATTTGTTTACTATTCATTCAGTCATTTGGTTCAATCGGAGTTGGGACACTTATTTCAGCCTACTTTACTGGGAAGATTTTAGAATGGATGATGATATATTACCAAAAAAATCTCCAAAATTGGTCACAAACTACAGTACAATGACTTATATAATTAGGCATTTGTCTATTGATAGTAAAGATAACTAGGGTTGTTAACGGTTATATTTCCATTTTTAAAAGCGGAATTGCAATAAACTTACTCCACACTCATTTCGACATACCCATACTTCATTATTTATTGAAGCTGGAGTCGGCATTAAAGAAAAACAACAGCGGCTTGGACATACAGATATTAAACTACAATGAATATCTATGCACATAAATAAGACCTCTGATATGGAAGAAAAGGCCTCCCAACAGTTTAGAAAACTGATGAAAGGCCTTCTCCTATAGTTAACTATTCTTGCATGGTTTGCCTTGTTTTTTAGAAAACGAAGACAAAACCGAGGACAAAGCATATTATCATTTTAGACGTTGATATAACAAGGTTTTAGAGCTCTTATCACATCATGCCGCCCCTAAGGTGAGAGTGTGTAATATCTTTAATACTGAGTGCAGAGTGTGCGTTATATCAAGACTTTGCTAATTTCTGACTGTAACATCTTTAACGGGAATTTATCGTTTTTCACTGGATTGCGTTAGCAAAATGTTAGCAAAATCAAATAGATAATCTGTTGGCGTAGTTCACACACTCAACATGCTTGATTGAAATAAGCATTTGCTCAACTCGTTTTACAAATGCTAAGTTTTCCCTAATTCAAATCAACGAAAACAATAAAGGTAGTTATCAAGATAATGATTGAAACATGACCAGTTAAATAAAGCCCAATAGCCTGCCCTGGGGTTCCAAAATTAAGCAATTGACGTGGTGTCTCTAATGTACTTGCAGATACAGATGGCTCCCTAGCATCTTTAAAAATTCCATTGTTCTAGTTGTCCAACTGGTCTTTGGATGATTATTCCCCGCCAGTAACACCTAGTGCTTCACCAGTGATTGCTGCTGCGCCGTCTGAAGCTAAGAATAGAGCTGTTGCTGCAATTTCTGAAGGTTCAAGTAAACGTCCTAACCATTGGCTACCAAGGATATGTGTTTTCAACGCTTCTTCTACTGTAGTTCCATCTTTTTCTGCAAGTACTGGTAATTGTTTTTCAATAAGGCTTGTACGAGTTGGTCCAGGTAAAATTGAATTAGCTGTAATACCGTATTCAGCATTTTCCATTGCAACTACATTTGTAAACCCAATTTGTCCGTATTTTGCTGCAACATATGCAGATTTATATTTATCAGGTCTTCTACCGTGTCCTGAAGAAATTGTAATGATACGACCATATTTTTGCTTCTTCATTGCTGGGAGTACATGTTTCGTTGTTAAGAATGTCCCTTTTAGAATAACATCAACCACTAAATCCCATTTTTCTTCTGGAAATTCATCAGTAGGTGAAATAAACTGAAGACCTGCATTGTTTACTAGTACGTCTACTGTTCCTCGGTCTGCGATAACCTGTTCAACTGCTGTTTTCACACTTTCTTCATTTGCTACATTTGCTTTGTATCCTTTTGCATTTCCTAATTTTTCAGCTGCACCATTTGCTGCTTCTTCATTTAAATCAAAGATTGCAACAAAGTCACCATTTTTTACAAATTCCTCTGCGATAGCATAGCCGATTCCTTGAGCTGCACCTGTTACGATTACTGTACGTTCTTTTTGAGTTGTCATTGTTATTTCCTCCTGCATTTCGAATGTTTTATTAAAATTTATAATTTAGTCTAAAAATGATTAACTACTTAATTGTGTGGAACCTTCTCTTTTGATCCACCTCCTCAAATGGAACATTTTTATGATATTAATAAATAATAATGGCTGTAATTAATACTGCAATTAGTGCAAGTAAATTAGCACCCGTTACTGCGATAAATTGATACTTAAAGCCATTTTGATGAGTAAGTCCTGTTAAAGCTAAGAATGTTAATACCGCACCATTATGCGGCATAAGTGTAATCACTGAAGATGCAACCGCTGATACTCTATGGATTACTTCAGGGTTAAGTCCCATATCTAAGTAACTTTGACCGAATGCTTGCATAACAATTCCCAACGCTCCTGATGCAGAACCTGTTATCCCACCAAAAAGAGCGGAAGCAACGGATAAACTGATAAGCGGATTACCCGGAATGTTTAAAATAAAGTCAGAAATATACTTAAAGCCAGGAGAAAAGGTGATAATCACACCAAAAGCTACGGCTGAAGAAGTGAAGAAAACCGGCATAATAGAACCACTTGCACCTTCATTAATCACTGCTTTTTGGCTTGGGATATATTTTTTAAATAAAATTGCTGAGACAATAACAGCAGCAGCTAATCCGATTACAATAATATTTGGTACTTTTAAAATACTACCAACGATGATAATAGCAATCAAAAGCAAAATGGGAATGATACTTAAGAAAAAGGAGGGGATTTCCTTTTTTAATTCTTCATCCGATTCTTTCACATTAAAATCAGCAAATGTCTCTCCGTTTGCTATACTTTTATTTAAAGTAAATTTCATATACCATAAACCAAAGGCAGCTGCTACAACCGCTCCAATAATCCCCAAAAGTGGTGCTGCCGTAAGGGTTGTACCAAGATAGGCCGTAGGGACAACATTTTGAATAGATGGTGTAGCAGGTAACATGGTCATCGTAAACGTACCTAAACCAAGCTGAATAGGAATTGTTACTAGGTTCCATGCAATATTTAATTGTTTAAATAATGGTTTTGCAAGCGGAATAAGTACAAATATAACTACAAATAAGCTAACCCCACCGTACGTTAAAATAGCCGTAATGATGAGTAGTGCTACTAATACTGAAAAAGGATTTTTTGTTCCTGTTTTTTCAAGTATTTTTTGCGCAATAGATTGAGCAGCTCCACTCTTATCGATATATTTAGCTAAAATTGCTCCTAAAAGAAAGACAGCAAAGAAATTTATTACAAAATCTGTTAAACCCGTCATATAGGAATGCTCTTTTCCTATTAAGGAAGTGAAAAAGTCTAGCTGGTTTGTTATGATCACGATAATCGCTGCAATTGGAGCAACTATCAAAATACTAAAGCCTTTCATTGCTCCATAAATGACTACTATTATTCCAAGTAATATACCAATAACCTGAATGATATCCATAATTATCTTCCCCCTTATATTTTTATGTTAATATTTCCTGAAATCTTTCGTTCGTTTATCTTTAATCCATGTATCTCGAAGTCGAGATATATAGTAAAAAAACTAGTTAAATTCAATTCCTACATTAGTAATCGGTTTCTAATAGCATAATCATTCCTAAAAATTAAAATCCCCTTTATTAAAGCAATAAATGCTAATGATATCTCCCATTGACTTTGTTTTCTGTACTGTATTAATTCCCCAAAAATGTTTTTCCCTAACGGTTCCACTACAGTATGTCACAAAATATTCACATTTAGAAATACTAATAAGGTTATGGTATGTATACCTGCTAGGTTATAAATCGATAAGAAATGCCTTCGTGCTTATTTTGTTATAATAATATTTTGAAACTAAATTACATAACACTATCCTATTAGAAATGTAAATAGGACAAAAAGGTCAATAAGGGGGCTATAGAAAGATGAAGGATCTTTCTGGAAAATATTTAAAGTCAATTGCTGAATACGGGAATTTCTCACATGCTGCCAAGGCCTTATATATATCACAGCCATACCTTAGCAAATATATTAAGAATTTGGAGGATGAACTAGGAATTGAGTTAGTAAACCGGAGAGTAAATCCTATAACGCTAACATATGCAGGGGAACGATATTTATCTTATATGAATGAAATAGAACAGACATATACAAAATTGCAACATGAAATTGAGTCAATTTCTAATATGGAAAAAGGGCAGCTAAAGCTTGGTATAAACCCAATATTAGGTTCTCATACCCTCTATAATATTTTACCTGAATTCATCTTGAATTACCCTGGGATTGAAATTGAACTGGTTGAGGAAGCTGCGAATGATATGGAATCTCTGCTTTTAGAGGGAAAAATTGATATATGTTTAAACATGCTTCCCATATTTAATCAAGAAATTGTTTATGACATCCTTTATGAAGAAAAACTGTATCTTGTTATTTCCCCTAATCATAAGCATTATAATCCTGATAAAAAACCAATAGCCCATATTCCATTTAATCCCCATCTTCTGGACGGGGAAAAATTTATTTTACTTAAAAAGGGGCTTGGTTTAAGAAGACTTACAGATGAGATATTTAAAGAATACTCCATTAATCCTAATATCGTGATTGAAACGCAGAATATCGAAAGTGCGTTCCGGTTAGCAAATAGAGGTGTTGGTTTAACCATTATTCCTGAGAGTGTGGTTACCCGGGATAATATAATTACTGATTCTATTTTCTACACCTTAGGAAACCCAGTTTATAAGAATCATGTAGTGGTCAGTTATAAAAAAGGGGAATCCTTGTCTTCCCCAGCCCTTACATTCCTGAATATTGCAAAAGAAAAGTATAGGCAATTTTAATGTATGGCCCTTTGAATCTTTAGGGGCCCTTACATTAATACCGAACATGTTATTATTTATGCTTGATTCAAAGTTATCCATTTGAAAAAGATAAAGAATACTTACTCAAACACTTGTTAACGCATTCCCAAAAGACAATAGAAAAGAACAGCAGGATTTGACTCAATTAAGGATAAGTCTATCTACTGTTCTTTCCTGAAAATTGTTGATTGATAATTTAACTAGGTATAACTTCTCTAATAGGTTTTGGGAGCTGTATCTTGCTGGTGGTTTTTAATTACTTTGTTATTCATATGGTAGAGTAAATACCGCAGGAGATTGCTTCCCGCGGCATTTGCTTTCATTATCGTTCGGCATATCCGGTCGTAACGGCTGCGTAGTAATACAATCGCGTAGCAAACAATATAACCAAAAAGAGACTTCCCAATAGTTTATACAACTAATAAGAAGCCTCTTTTATATTTATTTTATAACTTATGTTAGCATTTTGTTAGCAAATCACTTCAAACCCCATATATATCAAGGGTTTGAGCAGTCATCACATCATGCCGCCCCAAAGGTGAGAGTGTGTAATATTTTACACGCTGAGTGTAAAAAGTGCGGTAAGTCAGGGTTTTGGATATTGCTTACTGTAACATCTTTAACTATGATTTACCGTTTTTTACTGTAGTGCGTTAGCAAAATGTTAGCAATTACAGCATATCCGTTATATAAAACTAATCTTACGGAGTATCAAATGATAGCACAAGTTTTGCACCCATTCCTTTTACTTCTTTTATTCTATACCCTTTAGCATTATTATTAAGTACTTTTATGAATTTTCCATTTAAGTCCTTTTTCGCTTTATTCTCTGGGGTTTTTTTAGTGTTTTTTGATTCATGAAACTCTACTATGATTTTATTTTTATTAACTTTTATTAGGATAGAATCAATATCAGTTGCAATTCTTTCATTCGGTGGTTTTGTAATATCATATATCGTAATTCTTGCCATGCTGGCAAGAATAAAGCCCTCAAATGTACGCGTCGCTGATTTTTTTAACTGTAAAATTTCAAAAGCTCGATCACCATCTGGTTCATTTTCTATGGCATAATCAAAAATACGTTTTAAACTTGGACTTTTTCCATCAACGTTGAATATAAATTGTGGGTATTTCCTTGTTTGTATGTTCACATCCCAAATATATTGATCTTTAATAAAATACCTAAGAATACTCCATAGTAATTCTTTATATAACGGAATAATATCATTCATATACCTGCGATTTAACTCCGGAAAAGTTAACCTTCTTGATTTGATAATTATTTCAATTAATTTTTCTTTATCAAACTGGTGGTCTTCCCCCATTAAAATAACATTTTCCAAAACTCTATCAATATCAAAATTTGCATTTTGTTCTAGAATACTAGTTAAGCCATCAATATAATTACACATATTGAAAATGAATGATGGCAACTGTTCCTGTGAAAAATTATCCATACATAAAAAGAAATCGATATAGCGAAGTCCGCTCACAGGATTATAATCAATGCTAAATTCAGTATCCCTACACCCTGTTCGTACCTTGGCTAATTCATTTAATTCGGATTTGAAATCATTATCACTTTGTAAGGATTCCTTTAGCTGTAATCTAGCGAAATGTTTTAAATTTTTTTGGAGATCACTGTGCAAACCTTTTGAAAGTGCTAACTCAATTAATGTATCAATACCTTCTGCTTTATAAGCACTTAGCAAATTCTGTGATTCAATTTCATAATTTCTTTGTAGTTCTAAGACATTTTTATTTAAGTAGAGTTCATCATGGAGTAGTGAAAGTATGGGCTGTAACTGTTCAGACAAACTTTTATTATTATATGTATTATCGAT
Source organism: Neobacillus niacini (assembly GCF_031457145.1). Lineage (GTDB taxonomy): Bacteria > Bacillota > Bacilli > Bacillales > Cytobacillaceae > Neobacillus > Neobacillus niacini_J. Next base: position 30,227 of record NZ_JAVDVZ010000018.1, on the reverse strand, counting down.
TGAACCCAATGAAATAATCGATGCAATTAAATCAATTGTAACAGGCATATGAGAATAATGCCCATCAATAGAAATAATGGATAATCTTCTTATTACATTAAAAAGCCTTTTTAATTGTTCAAGTTTTTCCTCATTGACTCTAAAATTTAGTTGGCTTTTATCCAATAATAATAATTTAATTAGTTTAAGCAAATTTTCCCTTGACTTAATATTCCATGATGTTTCTTTGTAAATTCTTCTTATTGCTAAGACATAATGCATCTTAGAATAATCGTAGTCCATAATTACTCTAGCACACCAAGATTTCAGTTCACTGTCGTTAATTGGTCTAAGTAACTGGGTTTTAAATCCTTTTGACTTTATAGCATATAACATTATTGCTTTTTCATCACCAAAAGTAAATTTTGTATGTCCAAAGTTTGAAAGAAGAAACCAAGACTTTACTATGGAGTTACCCGAAATGCCCTCACCATCTACTTTTAGGTTCCCTAAACTTAAATTAGAAGAACCCTTATGAATATTATCAACTAAATCCACAAGGGCGCATTGTAACATTACATAATCAAACCGAGAGTGAGATGATCCTTCAAACACTTTAGAAATTAACCCCAAGTGTTTAATTTCTTTTTGACGTTCAAATTCCTTTGTTCTTTCAAATAAATTTATTACCTCTAAAGATATATCATAAAAATTGATATTAACTATTCCTAGTGTCGGAATAGTAACTGTATAAGTTATATTCTCCATATCAAACTCCAATTAAATGTTATTTCCTAATCCCTTAATAAAACGTTTTCTGTAGGAAAAATTTTGCACTATAACTATAATATTATTATATCTAATCAATTTTTTATTTTCTATAAAACTGGTAAAAAATACTTAAAGGGAGCTAAATAACTGGACTTTAAATCTATAGACTCACTTTAATCAATTGTGAATGTAGTAAATGAAGCTTGAATTGCAATACACGATAAAAAGAGAACAATGTTAAATAATCCTCTATATGCCACCCATACCGCTCATGTCAGGCATTCCGCCTTGACCAGCTGGTTCTGGCTTGTCAACAACAACTTCTTCAGTTGTTAAGAACATAGCCGCTAATAAAAAGGGTAAGAAAATAGCTATACAATGCAAGCGATATAAGGGGAAAATTACAAACAAAGCTATTCAAGAAGTTTTTTCTGGGAAGTTTGTTTATAGCTGCGATGAAGCTTATGTTATTACAATTTCATATTTTACCGAGAACGCTATCCAATTAGCGAAAAATCATAAAGTGAAATTAATTATTAGAGATCGATTATTTGATTTAGTTGAACAAGTTAACGAAAATCTTTCTGTAAAAAAAAATAAAAAAGCGTGCAATTTAGCACGCATTAATTTTTAATTAGTCCATATTGTTGAGAAATGTAAATGTGGTTTTGTGTAATTGCCAGTTTCAAGTTTTTGGTCAGTGTTAATTTCAATGTAGTTTACTTCAATATTTCCGAAATTAACTTCAAGTGTCTCTTTTGGTTTCAATGTTAAATTTTGAGATTTTTCATTTTGGTTTCCGTGTCTGTTTTTCCAAGCAACATAAGCCGTTCCTGCAACTTCAAAATCGTTTTGATTTGTGATAAATATAATCACATCATCTTTCTTTCGGAAAATGTCTTTAAGAGGCTGTATTTTAATTCCTCCAATTTCACTGATTTCACCTTTTGGTTTTTGTTTTTCCTTTTCTTTTGGTTTTTGCTCAGCTTTTTGTTCGACTTTTTCTTTTTCAACTGGTTTTTCATTTGTTGTTTCTTCAGTACAACCTACAAGCATTATTGATACAGCAATTATTGCTAACAATTTTTTCATTTTCTACTCTCCCTTTATAATCATAATTATGGCCAAGAGGTTTTACTCCAAGCCCCTTAAACAACTTCATATTCTCCACTTTTTTATTGAAAGCCGCCTTTCTAAATGTAATTGTTCGTGGAGTTTAGCAATATCCTGGTTTAGCTTTTCTGTGTGCTCAAAAAAGAAAACTTGGTACTTTGGATTTTCACTATTTCTACTGATGTATTCTAAATCGTAACCCATTCGGATTAATGACAGTGCAAGTGACTTTTTATAAATCAATTTCATTCCCACTTATACCAGCTCCTTCGAAATTTAGTTCAATCGAAGACAGTTGAATTTTGACATTTGGAATCAGCAAGTGCTTCAAGCATTTAGCTCCATTGGAATCCTAATACCAGTCCTCGTCATATCTGTGTTCATGTAATCCCTCCATGCTAAACAAACTCTAACCACAGTTCTAATTGCTTCACAGCTTCTTCATTTATCGTCCTCATTGGTTCTAATAATATTTCGCCTCGTTGTCGTTTTATCTCCTTTGCTAAAAGCGGAAGTTCTTCAAGCAAACCAAAATCAATAAGGTTCTCTAATGTGTTCATACGAAAGTATTCATTTTCAATGGTGTTAATCTCGAAGTGTTCGACTAACATTTCAACCATAATATCCAACGGATATTCTCTCATGTTTTCATCTCCCAAATATATAAACTAACTATATTGTAAGATGGCAAAAATTTGCCGTCCAGAGGAAATTTCCATCCCTTGGGATTACTGGATTTTTGAATTTTTGCAAAAAATAACCTCCGAATTTTCGAAGGTTTAAATCTTAAATTCTGCCCTATCCTCAAGTAATGATCTCATTCGCTCAGAAGGTATATAACAGCAAAAAGAAAAGGCCTGGTCCAATTCGAACCAAACCCTATCTTTCAAGAAATAAATAATATTTAATTTCCTTATACTAATTATATATTGTCTATACTCTTCAACTTTTCTTTGAAAATACAATCCTATTGCTCTTACTTCTTTATAAAAATCAAGATAATCATCGGCTTCAGGACCGCCGTTTTCATCCCAGATGATAATGGCAAATCCATCGGGATGATTGCCGAATTCGTAGGAACCGCGATACATGATCTGGCTATAGTCCGTCATTAAAGCGCCTCTCCCTTGTTGATTATTCTCCCTTCCACTTTCCGTGGTCTTTTAATATGCGTTTAAAGTGGTCGAATGCATGAAGATGGCTGCGCTTAGAATTAGGTTGGTCATTTATACTGGTAATGAAATCTTTTGTGGGTTCATCGCATGACATTTTGATATGACCTTTATCATCTTGCCAAATCTTTACCGTCATTTTCACATAATTAGCCATTTCTTTTCCCCCATAATCCAATTGAGCCACTTAATTCAATCAATAGCATCTACAGCTGTCTACAGATTTACGGCAAGACGTGCAAATATCTTGATACTCCTCTTCTTCTTCCAATTGTTCATCTAAGCAGCCCGAATGATAATCTCTGCCGTTGTGTTCAGAAACATCATCATCTTCATCAATACTACGATTGCAGTAAGCACACCACATTTTCTAATCCCTTCCTCTCAATTTTTTCTTTACTTTATTCTTCGCCAACTCCCGCTCCCATTCCTCCTGTTCGATGTCTCTTTTTATCTGGTACATTAATTGGTCAAGTAACGTAGTATCTACATAAATTTGATGCGATAAGTCGTATTCGCGTGGATAAGGACATGAGGTCGATACATTTCTTTGTATGACTTGATGCGAAATTAAAGTAATAAAGATAGTTTAATAGAAATAGAAATAAAAGAAGCTCAACCAGTCTGAGCTCCTTTAAAATTTGAATATATAAAGCTATAAAGCTGTTAATTACTCATTATCATTCTCCTTGCCAATGACTCCAAAGAGTTTAATTGATTTCACTGAATCCCAAAATTGTGCTGGCAAAAAGTGATAAAGTGTATCAACACTCTTGTAACCCAATTGCTTACTTATAAAGTAGAGAGGGATACCAGCCTTAACAAGCAAAATAGCATAGGTTTTTCTTAAATCGTGGAAGTTAATTTTACTAATATTGGCTTTATCAACTATCCGATTAAATCTAGCACGAACGGTCGCTGGTCTTTGGATCCCACCGACTTTATTAGGGAAAACCAGATCAAGTTCATCGTCGTATTGGCCACCAAGCTCTGCCTTCATTTTAAGCTGTTCTTCTTTGTGTTTTTGTAACTTAGGTAACAGATGTGAATGGATCATAACCTCTCGAAAATTATATCTCATTTCCACATTGTTCTGTTTGCCACCTACTCCAGTATCTACGGTTTTCTTAACAATTATCGTCTGGTGATCAAAATCAATATCACTCCATGATAGAGCCAAAATCTCTGCTAGTCGTAATCCTGTAGAAATTTCAAATTCATACATCATACCTTCACCTTCTGAGTAAGCGACTTCAAGTAACTTTTCTACTTCTGATTCACTCAAAATTATGGGAATACGATTCGGAACTTTTACCATATTCATAAAGCGCACAGGATTTTTATCAAGATATCCTTTCTTCACAGCCGAACGAAACAACGTTGATAAAAAGTAATGAACGCTACCAATTGTACTTTCCGAATATCCTTCATGCTCTTTTTGAGCGAGCAATTCTGCTATTTCCTGTTTAGTGATTTCATGAAGGTACTTATCACCAAAATAAGGAACAATATGTTTATTTAATAATGCTTGTCTCACTTTAAATGTCTGGTGTTTAATCTCATGAGCATATTCCCCATAAAACCAATCTTCTATGAATTCATTAAAGAGGACCTTTTTTGCATGTTGCTCTTTTGGTTCTGTTTCTATTAAAATACTTAATTCACTTGTATCGCTTCCAAGTTCATCAAGAAACTTACCGGCTTCTTCACTCGTAGGAAAAAATTTTTGCTTCATATAGCGTTTGCCAGTTTTAGAATCTAACCTTTCATCGTAAATCACTGCGTACCTAGTTTTCTTTTCATTTTCAATTACTACTTTCTTAGCCATCCTATTACCTCCAATTTTTAAGTATGTATGGGATCTATCAACAACAGCATTTCACATACATATTTGTTTATTTAATTCACATTAACTTTAATGCCAAATAACGTTTAACAATAAAACATTATTGATTGATTTTGACATACAGGAAACTTCTATTGTTTTACAGGAATCACCCCTTTCAATAATTGCCCTATGTAAAAATTTGCAAATAAAAAAGGGCAGACGGATAGTGAGGTCACTAATCCATCGCCCTGGTTCTTCCAGCCACAATGCATTTACATAAGGCAACAATATTCAATTACCTTCATTATATTGAAGGTATTACTACGTAGCAATTGTAAGCGATAAAAATTTTTACATTATTTATTAATTAGAAATATCGTTCACGAATTCCTAAAACAGTGATATAACTTACTTGTCCAGTGAAGTGATACTCCCGTAAACTCTACAACCTATTCAGGATTAATTATTCTTTCTTGCTGAATCTTTGTCGTGCCATTTAAGTGATAAAAGTTCACCTTGCCTTACTCCTGTAGCATGCATTACTAGAAGCAAATAACTCCACGGTTTCAATCGAGCATTTGAATTATTGTTCATTTTCCCCATTCCTTTCTTTGTTTTATTAAGATACTCTTTCTCAACAGCTAACCCATTTTAAGGGTAGTTAAAGATATTTCTTACAAATAACCACCCTTACTTATTCAAATTATCATTTAAACTAATCAAGGTACCCGTTTAGTTCAACATGAATCGGTAAGTAACCTAAGGTCGTTTTTAATCTCTTATGTCGAAGTTGTCTTTGAATCGACTTATAATCATTTCCCTCTTTATACAATAAATAGGCCATTGTTGCTCTTAGATCATGGTTGGTTACTTTCCGTGTTATTTTTGCCTTTTTTCTAAGTTTATCTAACAACTTATTAAGATCCGCAGGAGTAAAAGGCTTGTTTTTCATAAAAAACAACTCCTTATCTTTTTCCTTTGTCCAAGCTTTAAAATAGGGATGATTCATATAATCCCTAAGCTTCTTTCGGAGGGCATCTGTTATACGAACTGTACCAATTTTCGTTTTACGCCCTTTATCAATGACAATGACATTGTGTTCAAAATCTATTTGTGAAACCGTAAGCCTACATAATTCCCTGGCTCTTAATCCACAAGTGGTTTGCAGCAAAAGGATCAAATAGTATTGGTGAAAAAAAGGATCCAAATCGTAGGCTGCCTTTAGTAGTTTTAAACACTCTTCTTCACTTAACGCTCGGTTTCGAAACGATTCGTAGTAGAATGGATTTTTAAAATGTCTCAGTGGATTATATTCCATCAAGTCATAATCCACCAATAAGTCCATAAAGCTTTTTACGACGGTAAAACCAAGTTTCGCTTGTGATTTTGTTTTATTATCATGAAGAAACTCAATAAATCCATCCATAAAATCAAGGTCAATAGGGGCATACTTATCATGAATCTTGCTGTAATAAAACTTGTCAAAGTCAAGCTCCCCCATCCATCCCACTAATCCTAAATAGTCCTCAAAGACTTTTAAATAGCTTATATACATTTGAACAGAATTGGGCTTTAAGGTATTTAGTTCTTTCCACTTCTGAAAGTAGATAGACGAAAAGAGAATCCCTTCCACTAGACATCAACTCCCAAGTGTTTTAATTGATCTATTTCAAGCTGTGCAAAGGGATGTTTATCCATCGCTTTTTGGTACTGCTCATCAAATAAATCTAAATAAACTTCTGTGGATCCTATAGATTTGTGTCCCAAGAGTTCCTTGATCATATAAATATTCATCCCGCTCTCAAGGGCATAGACCGCAAATGAGTGACGGAACGAATGCGTCGAGTAGTTCACTTTCACTTCTTCTCCACGATCACTATCCCATACTTTATCCTGAATCACTTTGTCCTCAATAGCCTTGTCAATTAACCCCCTGACCATTTTTTGAATGGCCCGATTAGACAGGGCGTGTTTTCCATTGTCATCTGAAAAAACGTAAAGGCGATTGTAGTCCGTCTCACTTAACACATTCTTTAAGTGAGAGTAAGTGAAATTGACATAGTATTTCATCGCCTTGATGGCTCCTTTTGTCATGAACCGTTTCACTTTTGCTCGTTCTTTCCTTCCTTTCGCTTTGACTTTTATCCAACCCTTTTCAAGATTCACATCACCCATTTGAAAATGTAACTCGTCCACTCGAATCCCTGTTCCCACAAGCGTCCAAAGTATTGTATAGTTTCGAAGGGCACAACGTGTTAAGCGGGACAAATTAAGCAAATAATCAATTTGTTCCGCCGTAAAGGCTCGTGGGGGCTGTGGGTCTGGGGGCTTCAGGTGTAGTGCCCTTTTATTTAATTGATTGATTTTTTTCTCGCTTAGCAGATCTCTTGCTACTGAATCAACAAAGGTTCTCAAAAAAGCCGCCTTTTTTCTTCGCGTCGCTTCCGCTATATCTGGCTGTTGGATATAAGCCTCTAGCTTTTCAGGGGTTAAAACCTCTTTTAACAAAACATCCGTGGATAGATTCTTATCGATATTGACCCCAAAGTACTTGCAAAAACTTCTCGTTTCACTTTTATAGGAAGACTGTGAGGAAGGGGAAATACTTTGGTAGGTTGAAAATTCATCCTCTAAAAAGTGCTTTGCTGCCTCCAACAACGTGATTTCCTTATTTTTAGGATTCTTTTGTTCCGTTAAAAGGACACCTATGGAGCCAAGTTCTTTTTCCACCTGAACCTGCCCGTATTTTTTCAAAAGCGTTTGTATTTCATCCAGGATGATGAATTGAGGATGGTCCTCTTTTACATATGCCACGTTAATTCACCTCCCACGGAAACGAAATCTGTTGTGCTTTTTCTCCAACTTCGTCTTCCGTTCGATGGATATAGAGGGAAGTCGTGGCTAGGTCGTCGTGTCGAGCCAAACGTTTAAGCGCTTTAGGTGTTACCTCTTTCTCGGTTAGGCGCGTGATATAAATATGGCGCAACTGGTGCGGACCACTTGCCTCTTTCCAGTCTGCAATCAAGGTAAATATTCGGTACTTTAAAGACAATGTGGCTCTTAGTGGTTGTTCCTTCATTCTAAACACTAAACCGTTCTCTTGTTTTCCTACCTCTTGTAAGAGACTAATTAGCGGTGCAGGTAGCGGCAAGGAGTGTCCCTTTCCTCCCTTTGCTTCAAATTTTACGTCCTTAAGGCTCCAATTGATGTTTTCCCATTGTAATCTCGCCAGTTCACATGATCGAAATCCGAGATAGAGCATAAACCCGAATGCAAGTTTATCTAGTTGTGGTGTGTCGGAATATTGTTCAATGGCGGTAAAGAACTTTTCGATCTCCGTATCCGTTGGCATATAACGAGATTGATAGTCATCCCCCTCGATATTCCGTATGCCTCTTGTAATATCATTTTTAATAAACCTCATATGATAGAGGGTGCTAAAGAAGGTTTTGATATTTTTAAAATGTTTCATAGACCCATTTTCAGCCAACCGGCCGCTTTGGACCCCCTTGATGAGATAGTTTTTATACGTCTTTAAGTGTTCTTGTGTAAACAAGGTAATGGGAACTTTATCGATTGGATAAGAACTAAAGTCATTTAGAACATTGCAGGACCATCGTAAGAAACGGTGCAGTTCGTATCGAAACTTATCTAACCGCTCGGGTTTCGTTCCCTGCCGCTTTTTGTAAGTCAGAAACGATTGAACGGCCGGCGGCAGCACCACCTCTATCCGTTCTTTGGGTGTATACGTTAAAGACGATTCTGTAAAGGGATTCATTTGTTTGTAAAACAAAGCAAAGTTTTGGTAATAGAACTGACTCGTGATTACCTCTTCATAGAGTTCCTGATTTAAAAAGTCTTCTCGTCCAAGATCGAATGGTTTTTTTCGTGTTGCCTTACTGACCAACGACTCAAAGTCAGTAAACCGCAAGATTAATTGAAACAACGATTTATAATTAAGTTGTTTTGACCGCTTTACTAAAAAATGTTGAATAGGTTTGGCCTCTAGGTCACTGATCATCTTATCAATGAACCACTGCTTTAATCCTTCCTCTCCTAAAGGAATCACGTTCTTTTGATGAGAGGTTTTAAATAAGCTTTCCATAATGGAGATCAACTCTTCCTTTGTAAACTTATCTCCATTATGAGCTAGCAACTGTGATTTTAAACCTAGTTCCTGCGAATTTTTGTTCAGATAACTCCCGGACCATGCACTTATGTTCTTTTCCTCAGTTCCAGAAAAATACTTGTTCAAAAAGCCTTCTACACTGCTTATCCCGTCAAATTCCTCGATGGTCTCTTCTTCTTTCTCGACTAATTGTTTCTCTTCCTTATCCGCATCATCCTGTTTAAAAATGTCATGTGGAGAACCACCATGAACATCATTTTTGGAAACAGTCAAGTCAACTTCTAAAAAATGCTCGTCTAAGCTTTTCTGTTGATCCGCTTCTTCGAAGGTAAAATCAAATAAAGATAATTGAAGTGACTCTTGGTTTTGCATAATAAAATCCCCCTTAAACATTCTTTTTTAAAACTAAAACCGCAAATCATTTTTCTCGGTAACAACAAAAAAGCACTGTCCATATATCTGCAGAGGATACACGTATGGTGTACTTCTGCAGATATAGAGACAGTGCTTCTGCTCTAAATCTATTTAAATTAATAGATTATTAAATTTTCTAGTGATTTTATTTTTAACAAACTTGAATCTGAAATTGCTTATAATTAAACATTACAATGACAGATGTATTTTGTCAAACACCTAGAAAGAATTTTTTCAATAAAGATTTAATGTTAAGCCCGGACTTTCATTTTGAGCTTTAGAATAGAAGTTTCACTCAAAATATCTAGTAAAAAGGTATCTGATTTTCTATTATTCATTTACAATCATAGTCTTGAACATTTTTTGCTCAATCGCATTTTTGTGCTTGACAATTCAACATATAACAATTTATAGTTTGTTACATAATCAATTATTAATCAAAAAATTAAATCAAAACGGGTAAAACCCCATTGATTGGACCAGGAAGGACCTGCCGATCCCAATATAAAAGTTTATGAGTATAAAACTTATGATCTTTTATCTTGGGATGCAGTCTGTCTTTCTTTCCAAATCTTTGGGGTTTTTCTTTTTGAGATACGGAGGTAATGATAATGGAAAGAACAAAAAAATACACAACCTGGGAATCCCTACCAGATAATTTAACGGCATTACAAATTGCATCATACTTAGGTATTTCTAGAAGAAGGGTTTATGAACTGTTTCAGGTTAAAGTTGAAAATGGTGGAATCCCAGTATTTCAATTGGGTGCATCCAAAAGAGTAAAAAAGGATGCCTTTAGAAAATGGCATAATGAGTTAAAAATCGTCAATAAATAACATATCCATCAAATCTGTAAATTTTGCAGCAAATATAATTAACTTGAAAAAGAGGTTTCTTATGAAAGGTCATTATACAAAAAGAGGATGTACTTGCAATATAACTAATTGCAAGTGTAATAAGACTTGGAGCTTCGTGATAGATATCGGTCGAAATCCTAAGACCGGTAGAAGGAAGCAAGCAACAAAAGGTGGTTTTAAATCAGAGGAAGAAGCACAGTTAGCTGCGGCCTCTCTACTTAAGGAAGTAAAACAAGGCACTTACATCAAAGAGTCCCCTATCCTCTTTAAAGATTTTGCTCAAGAGTGGCTCTCCATATACAAAAAAAGAACGGGGGCTAAACAAGGAACGATACGTCTTAGAAAATACAGTATTAAAAAACTACTCCCTTACCTTGCTCATTTAAAACTGAAAGACATTACAGAAGAGGTGTATCAAGAAGCAATAAACGATTTAAAGGATAAAAAATTTGCAAAAAGCACCTTAGAAGGTTTTCATACCACTGGTAAAATGATTTTTAAAATGGCTTTTAGCAAGAGAATGATTATTATTAATCCAACAGAATATGCGTATATTCCTCGAGACCCTGAAGTTGTGAACGAGTCAGATGAAGAAGATATCCCTAAATACTTAGAAAAAGAGAAGCTTGCGCATTTCTTGAATACCGTTAAGAAATACGGTTTATTTATGGATGTACTAATATTCACTACTTTAGCCTTTACAGGTATGCGTGTCGGAGAGTTAGTCGTACTCAAGTGGAAAGATATCGATTTCGATAATCATACGATTCATATTACAAAAACCTACAATAATGAAACAAACAACACAAAGGAATACACGTTAGGAACTCCAAAAACTAAACGTTCTCGACGTAAAATCGTTGTAGATGAAATAGTGATTGAATTATTCAAAAAACATAAAGTCGAACAAGAGATGTTAAAAGAGAAATTGGGTGATGCCTATCTTGATCAAGATTATATATTTGCAAATTACAATCGTCATCCAGGCTACCCGGTCCTCACAAAGTTTGTTGGATCTAGAATTAATAGATTATCAAAGTGTTTAAAATTAGATATGAAAGTTTGCAACCATACACTTCGTCATACTCATACTTCTCTTCTTGCTGAAGCAGGAGTGGGTTTAGAAGAAATTATGGATCGGTTAGGGCATTTCGATGACGAAACTACAAGAAAAGTTTATCTCCATGTTACCACTACAATGAAAAGGGTGGCCTCTGATAAATTTGGGCAATTAATGCGGGGGCTTCTATAAAAAATTATGGATGTACCTACGAAAGATATAACAGAATATCAAACTATGCAAAACGCTCAAATAAAAGTCTGAGCGTTTTTTGATTTCTTCTTCTATGCAAGTCCTGCGGATTGTCGAGTTCTAAACAAAAACTGTATTTTAGATTGCATTTTCTCTTATTAGTTCTACACTTTCCATACCTTCTCGTGAGTTAATGGTTGGGCCTTTTGCTGATTTTTGTTTGTTCGGCTGCCTATGAGCAGGTTACTAAGCGAAAATGTATTTCAAGCTGTCCTCTCTTATCTATTAGCTCTTTTTACACTATATCTCCTTCAGGTCATTTTTAGAGGATAATAAGACCTCTTCAGGACTATCAAATATAAACAATTATTATACTCAAAAATAATACCAAAAAACCATAATTACAATTTTTCCCATTAAATACATAAGCACTCTAGCTCGTACATATATTTTATGTAATATAATAGGAGGTGTTTTATGTATTTTCTAATGGTTATGGCACTTACTTTAGCTTCGATGGGAATGATAATTAAGGCAGGAATATTACTGACAAAGGAGGTCATTGGAAAAAACAACAAGGATGATTACATAGGTAAAGCTCTGAAACTTGCTCTATACGGCATTGTCTTAGGCTCTTTATCCAGTTATCTCTTAAAATCTCCACCCTTAACATTAATGGAAATAATGCTTATTTTAAAACTAATCTTCATTCTTTTCTTAGTCGTGACGCTCCATGAAATGGGTCATTACCTTGCTGCACGATTATTTAATGTTTCAGTTTCTACCTTTTCAGTTGGAGTCGGTCCTAAGCTATTAAGGTTTAAATACTCAAATACTGATTTTCAATTCCATGTTATTCCGATAATGGGATATGTAAAACCTGACTCATCAAATGAACAAGGACTTTCTCCCATTAAAAAATGTATTTTTTATTTGGCTGGAATAGTTGTTAATATTATCTGCTTCTTTATTGGACTAACAGTTTTCTTTATTCAACAAGGTCAATCCGTCTATGACTCTTTTGTTATTGTATACAATAAATTTGTTTCTTTAATACCCATGTTTTACTCAGTCATAGCCAACCTGGAACTTTCAGATGTTATCACCCCAGAGCATGATTTAGAAAATAACATTGGAGTATATATCTCTATGGCAAATATTGCTCAAGAATTTTGGCTGGGTTTTGCCGTATTGAGTATAATGCTAGCTTTATTTAATATGATTCCTATACCTGTACTGGATGGTGGCCGTGTCGTATTAGCTATACTTGGATCCCTGTTCGCTCTTATTGGAATACCTAAAAAATACATTAACGCAAGCTTTACTTGGTTATTGCTCCTTGGGGCGCTAATCCTATATAGCCCAATAATCATCAACAACCTATGGGCCACTAGTATAGATGTTGGGATGACCTTTCCTGAATATTTGTTATGGATGGGTATCATTTTAACCGCTATTATTAATATTCAAATCTTCTTAGAAAACAGACGGAATAATAACACAAACCCTGTTGAATAAAACGTTCACGAAGAGAAGCGATTTTTATTACGAATCGCCCCTCCCTATTATATGATTTAGGGAAAATAGTCTCAGTGTTATTCTTTATCTATAACAAAAAAAGCTCGGTCAAATTGACTAAGCTTTTTTGCGAATGTGCGTTACTGGTATGTATACTAATCCTTAACAGAACTAATATGCCCCTGATTAATCGATTTAAAGCCGAACAAGGACAACACAGGTTCAAAAATTATAATAACACATATTACAATTTATGTAAATTAGTGGATTTTTTAAAAAGGCAACCTCCCACATTCAGCAAATGCACCCTATAGTTGAAGAAGGACTATTACCAATTTTACGGCTATCGTCCTTTTTTATTTCCTACTGAACAGTATCGTTGTACTGCCCAGCTGGAAAGTTGTTCTTCTTAAAGATAAGCGCCCTAAAGATCAAAAAGAGATATTGGGTTAATCCTTTACATCTTCCTTGCATATTTCACTAACTAGCTGCCAGAACGCGTTGATTTCTTTATTTTTCGGTACAAGCCTATTACGATTTTTCATATTGAGGCTTGAATTCCTTTATTTTTTGCATTAAACCTTAAAAAATTTTTCAGAGGTAACTAATTATTGTGTCGTTTGTTAACTTCAATTGTAATGAACTCAGGTAAATAGTTGGGAGTACATCCTTTTGCTACTTTTTCATCTTTGTAAAGACCTGTTTTCTCACCAAGTTTAATACAACGTGCACGATTCTTTTCATCATAAACGCCTATCCAGCCTGCGGTGAAATTCATAGCCCATTGAACTTCCGGTTCTTCCTGCGTAATAGTAGCTTCTAATGCAGATAGCAAGTATTCGGTGTTATCAGGCGGTGTTTGTCCAGTCCATCTCAATCGACCTTGATAATACCAGAAAGCTCGCCTTTGAAGAGCAGAAGGACTATTTTCCCATGACTCCATCAATGCAATGTTCTTCTTGTCTTTGGTGAGCTGATTAGCCATTAACCAATCCATTAAGTTATTTCGCTCATCAAAAGTGTGAGTCTGCATATCCTTATCAAGCTTATATAGCACATCTTGTGAAAGAAGTTTTTTGTCCATAATTAAAATTGCTAATAGTCTGGGCAAAAACTTTTCTGTTGACCAAAGTTCCATAGCAAGTTCGTGATCTTTTTTAATGTCCTTCGCAATTTTTCGTAAGTCGCCCAGCTTCGTTTTACTATTGATCTGAGCTAGAATGTTTTCTGCTTTTGAAGAGCGTTTTATTTCTGTGCCTTTATTTTCATTCATTTTATACAACTCCTTTATTAAGCACTGTTTCATAATATGTCCTTGACGGGATATATCAAGAACTTAATTTCGTATAAGTCTTATTGCAGTGGTGTGCCTCCAAAGTTTACCTTTTTTAATATTGTAGCATATATCGTATTAAAGCTTTCTCCACTTATAATAGAAGAGCAACCATCTTTAATATAAAAATAACATTTACTTCCTTTTAATTGGATACGAAAAGAGCATTCCTTTTTAATAAAAAGTGCCCCAATAAAGGCACCACCTATCTCAAAGTCTATTTATTCTCATATATGAGCTACCCGAAGAACCCAGAACCCTTCTATTTATGCATAAATAAGACTCATTTACGAGTCAAAAAAACCTTTAATATCAATATCTACAACGTAATGAAGACGGTTTAATCATTTCGGGATTAAATTGTATGTTACGAACATACACCAAAGTGGGATTGAAACAAAAAAGCTGCTCGGTAAGGGAAGATCCGGCAGCTTTCTATCCTTCAAAGAAACTATTAATTTATATTTTTTGCATCCCATTTAAAATAGCCCATCGAACGAATTGTTTTGCTTAATCGATTTAGTTTAATTTCTTTCTTCTCATCCATTGCGTTGCTATCCACTTTTCTCCCTTTACTACAGGAGCTCCTCCGTGCAACGTTAATTCGTTTAACATTTGCTCGTTATAAAAATATTCAAAGTACACCGCCATTCCTTTTTGCGGACAAACAGAAAAATTGAGTTTCGGGAAAAAGGTTTCGCCTCCCTCGTCCACATCATTTAAGTACATCACAAGCGTGCAGATTCGATTGTTGCTCGCCGCATTGCTTGTAGGAGCGAAATAATCTAAATGTTCTTTGTACTCTTGTCCCGGTTTGTAGTTCATAATATAAAGACCTTCCCCATGCTCTATTGGGATTCCCATAATGGTGGATACCCTTTTTTCTACCCTCGCAAGAATATCATTTTCGATGTCTGTTAAAAACGCACCGCTGCTTGTTCGTATATCACTGACTTCTCGTGTCCCTCCGATTTTCGAACGCTGAAGGCGGTCTTTTGACAAATGAATAAGTGCCTCGCATTCCTCTTCATCCAGTACCGATCCTAAAACTACGACTAATGGCTCTTCTAATCTAGCGATGATGTCAATCTCTCTGTCTTCTGTTTTCATTTTATTTCCATTATGGTTAAAAATAGTCACTTCCTTTTTTATATGTGGATCTTTAGCAATCATTGCCAACGCCCATCAACTCCTATAATTTTCGGAATATTTCTATATTCCACAAACCAGTTTCCATATCCTTTCGCTTGTTCATTTATCAAGAGCAAAAATAATAATAATTTTTTTTATATTAAGTTCTTTATTTCAAAATAGAGTTATTGTTTGAATACCTAATAGATATTGTAATTTCAACTAAACTGCCAAGTTAGTGGTTTAGTTTGAGTGAAATCATTCCCAAAATGCACTAAAATTGAAGGAGCTTATTGCGCAGTATAGGTCTACTACGTAATAGAATATTGACTCTCCCTAGATCCTCAATCCAAAAGGATTATCTACTTGTTCCCCTTTTTTATAAAAAATCCCCTCACTATTTTTCTTAAATTAATGTTATGAATTTTAAATCTTATCTTTGGTAATAATGGACTTTTAGCAACAATATATTTTTTCAGAAAGTGAGGATGCTGATGAAAGGACATTTTTACAAAAGAGGCTGTAAATGCAATAAGAAAAAATGTTCGTGCGGTTCAAAATGGGCTTTCACCATTGATATTGGATTAGACCCAATCACCGGCAAGAGAAAACAAAAGGTAAAAAGCGGCTTTAATACTAAGCAGGAAGCTGAAGAAGCTGCTGCCACTTTATTTCACGAATTAAACCAGGGAACATATTTAGAGGAAACAGAAAAAACGTTTAGTGACTTTGCAATTGAATGGCTTCCTATCTACAGTGATTCTAAAGATGTAAAGCCCGGAACGATTCGAGTACGCCTTCATGAAATCGGAAAGTTGTTGCCCTACTTTGCCAAATTAAAGTTAAAGGATATTACAAGAAAGATGTATCAGGACGCTCTCAACGATTTAAAGGACCAAGGTTATTCTGACAGCACAAGGGAAGGCATTCATCGAACAGGGAGGATGATTTTTCGAAAAGCTTTGGAACTAGAGATAATTAAGAAGGACCCAACTGAATTCGCTTATGTGAAAAAGGATAAGAAATCGATTGAACAGTTGGAAGAAGATGAAGTTCCTAAGTATCTTGAAAAAGAAGAGCTTGCATTATTTCTAGAAATTGCCAAAGCCAATGGCCTTGAACATGATTACTTAGTTTTTTTGATTTTAGCCTATACGGGAATTAGGGTTGGAGAATTAGTTGCTCTCAAGTGGAAGGATGTAGATTTTAAAAACCACACCATCAGCATTACCAAAACCTATTACAATCCAAATAATAATACGCTGGAATATCAGCTAGTCACACCAAAGACGAGAAAATCACGACGAAAAATCATTGTGGATGAAGAGGTGATTCATCAATTAAAGGAACATAAAAAAGTTCAAGAGAAAGTCATCGAACAGCTTGGGGATAATTATTATAGCAAGGACTTTATATTTGCCAAAATGGAACGGCAATATGGTTATCCCATCGTCATTAAAACCGTTCAAAACAGAATGGCAAGATTACTTAGAATTTCAGGACTAAATCCTGATTTAACACCACATTCCTTACGCCATACGCATACATCACTTCTTGCCGAAGCGGGTGTCTCACTTGAACAAATTATGGACAGGCTTGGTCATACCGATGATCAAATCACGAAAAATGTGTATCTCCACGTTACGCAAGAAATGAAAAAAGAAGCTTCCCAAAAGTTCAGCGAACTCATGAGAAGCCTCCGTTAATATCCTCAATGTTAGCAAAATGTTAGCATTTCACTCTCATCTTACTCAAAAACCCTTATATATCAAGGGCTGGAGGACATGATTACATCATGCCGCCCATTCCACCCATACCGCCCATGTCAGGCATTCCGCCGTGACCAGCAGGTTCTGGCTTGTCAGCAACAACTGCTTCAGTTGTTAAGAACATAGCCGCAACAGATGCAGCGTTTTGTAATGCAGAACGAGTAACTTTAGTTGGGTCAACGATACCAGCGTCGATCATGTTTACCCACTCACCAGTAGCAGCGTTGAAGCCTGTGCCAACTGCTTCGCGCTTTAAGCGGTCAACGATAACAGATCCTTCAAGACCAGCGTTGTGAGCAATTGTACGTACAGGCTCTTCCATCGCACGTAATACGATGTTAATACCTGTAGCTACATCACCTTCTGCTTGAATCTCAGCTACCTTGCTGTAAACGTTAAGAAGGGCAACACCACCACCGGATACGATACCTTCTTCAACTGCAGCACGAGTTGCGTTTAAAGCATCCTCAATGCGAAGCTTGCGCTCTTTTAATTCAGTTTCAGTTGCAGCACCAACTTTGATTACAGCAACACCGCCAGCTAATTTAGCTAAACGTTCTTGTAATTTTTCACGGTCAAATTCAGAAGTAGTATCTTCTAATTGAACACGGATTTGGTTTACACGCGCTTGAATAGCAGCAGAATCTCCTGCACCTTCAACGATTGTAGTGTTTTCTTTTGTAACAACAATCTTAGAAGCACGTCCTAAAGAAGTGATTGTTGTAGTTTTCAGTTCACGGCCAAGCTCTTCAGTGATTACTTCACCGCCAGTTAATGCAGCGATATCTTCGAGCATTGCCTTACGACGATCACCAAAGCCAGGAGCTTTAACAGCAACTGCATTGAATGTTCCACGAAGTTTGTTTAATACTAAAGTAGAAAGTGCTTCACCTTCGATATCTTCAGCAATTAACAATAATGGCTTGCCTTGTTGAACAACTTGCTCAAGAACTGGAAGGATTTCCTGGATGCTTGAGATTTTTTTATCTGTAATTAAGACATATGGATTTTCTAATACAGCTTCCATTTTGTCTGTGTTTGTTACCATGTAAGCAGATGTATATCCGCGGTCAAATTGCATACCTTCAACAACATCTAATTCAGTTGTAAAACCTTTAGACTCTTCAATGGTAATAACGCCGTCGTTGCCAACGCGCTCCATTGCTTCAGCGATTAATTGACCTACTTCTTTATCATCAGAAGAAATAGCTGCAACTTGTGCAATGGACTCTTTGCCTTCGATTGGCTTAGAAATAGTTTTTAACTCTTGAACAGCTACTGAAACTGCCTTTTCAATCCCTTTACGGATACCCATTGGGTTAGCACCAGCAGTAACGTTCTTTAAGCCTTCACGAATCATTGCTTGAGCAAGAACAGTTGCAGTTGTTGTACCGTCACCAGCAACATCGTTTGTTTTGCTAGCTACTTCAGCAACAAGCTTAGCACCCATGTTTTCAAATGCATCTTCTAATTCAATTTCTTTCGCGATTGTTACACCGTCATTAGTAATAAGCGGTGAACCAAATTTCTTTTCTAGAACGACGTTACGTCCTTTTGGTCCTAATGTAACTTTTACAGTATCTGCTAGCGCATCAACACCACGAAGCATTGCGCGGCGTGCATCTTCACTAAACTTAATTTCTTTAGCCATGTTCAAAAAACCTCCTCGTATTTTTTAGACTAATGATTGATTTAAAAAATCCTTATTCGCCTACAACAGCAAGGATATCGTTTTCACGTAAAATTAAATATTCATTTCCTTCAAACTTCACTTCTGTACCAGAGTATTTTGAGAAGATAATACGATCGCCTACAGAAACTTCAAGAGCAACGCGTTCGCCACTTTCTAGCACACGGCCAGTACCAACGGCAACAACTTTTCCTTCTTGAGGCTTTTCCTTAGCTGAGTCCGGTAAAACGATACCGCTTGCAGTTTTTTCTTCTGATTCAACAAGCTCAATGACAATACGATCACCTAATGGTCTTAACAAATCAAACAACCTCCTCAAATAGATATGTAATTCTGACTTATTAGCACTCTCTTTACCTGAGTGCTAACACAATTATTATCATAATAAATGCATGAAAAATTTGCAAGTATGAAGCTGTATTTTTTTTATTTTTTTAGGCACTTTTCTAATTGATAGAAAATGTCCTAACATGAATGGAATCAACAAGCCTTTTGGTTACCGCTAAACCTTAAAAATCATGCTAGCGGGAACCAAACAACCCTTTTGGTTACCGTCTAACACGAAAAATCATGCTAGTGGGAATCAAACTAGTACCTAATTCGTTCTGAACAGGTCTTCAAAAAACGTTTGCAAAAAATGGCATTTTTTTACAACCTTACAAGTATGTGAATTACGCGCTGGAATATACATTGTTTTTAAGATAATCTTTAATATTGATACAACCTTAATATTATTAGTAGAATGGAGAATAGGTTAAAATAATATGAAGGCTTCTCAAAGGAGACATATCAATTTGAAAAGAGAATATTGGATTATTTTAATTGTCTATATTGCCATGCAGTTATCGAGCATAGTAGGAATTCCAGGGATGATGTTTCTTTTTGGATACTTAGGGCTGAATCAAGGGCTGGTTGTCCCCTACTGGTTAATTTTCAGCTTTACCATTGCCTTGCTTATTATTCTTTTTCTATTACGAAAAGAAATGAAGAAACCTGGCCTGAATGAAAGAAGCAGTTCTTTCGGCTTTTCCGCAATATGGGCTGTATTTGGTGTTTTCCTAGCCTTATTTGCCCAAGCCCTTGCTGCTAATATCGAACAGTTTCTGGGAGTTAAAATGGGCTCAGAAAACACTCAGCAAATTCTAAGCATTATTGAATCCCTTCCGCTCGCCATGGTAGTCAGCTCAGTAATCGGTCCAATCTTGGAGGAAATCGTTTTTCGGAAAATTATTTTCGGTTCCCTTCATAAACGTCTTAACTTTTTTTTCTCTGCACTAATTAGCTCAATCATCTTTGCCTTAGCCCATATGGAACCGCAGCACATCCTACTCTATTCTGCAATGGGCTTTACGTTTGCCTTTCTCTATGTAAAAACAAAACATATCCTTGTGCCGATTTTTGCCCATGTCGCCATGAACACATTGGTTGTCGTTATTCAATCTGTTTATAAAGATGAAATTGACGAATTAATTCGTGAGGCTGAATCGCTTCAAAACTTTATCGGAGGCTTTCTATGAGACGTTCACCTTTGTTTTCCGGAATCATATATATTGTTCTAGGTGGTTTATTTACTTACTTTGCCGTTGAGGATGTTCAGAAAAACGGCTGGGGATTTTTCAGCTATCTCCTCGTTTTATTGGCTACCTTTGACTTTGGATCAGGTATAAGAATCATCTTCTTTAACAAAAAGCAAAAAGAAAAACGAAAAAAATAAGGTTGAAGCCTTTTCACTTTGAATGTGAAAAGGCTTTTCTTTAGAGCTTTATCTTTGTTTTAATCGTTGAACTCTGTTCTTGAGATAATTCTGTAGTATACTCCACTGACCCAATTTGGCAGCCAGTGCCGATTTTCACACGTTTACCGCGAACGATGTCAGCTTTTGTATTTTCTAAGTAGATGTCATCACCCTCAATCACTTTTGCCGTTAACGTTCCGGTGTCTTTTCCAAACGGAAGAAAAGAATTTTTTTTCTTAACCTTTATGACCCCTCCGCCTATTTCTTCAGCCGAACTTTGCCCAAAGCGTAATGAGACGATAATCTTATCCGCATTTAGAAGACCATTGATTTCAAAACCGCCTGTTGACTCAAAGGTTTCATATTCAACGTCTCCTTTGACAGAAATGCTTCCTTTTATATTTGCCTCTTCACCGGTTAATCGCTCGCCTACTTCAAGCGTTCCAAGGATTTTTATTCTTTTTAAAGCAGCATGGCCGCCGACCTCCATTGTGCCCATAATCAGCATTTCTTCTGCCTGTATATTCCCCTTTACTTCTGCCTCGCCAAAAACCTTTATCGAACCCGCTTTAACATTTTCCAAAGCCTCGCTTGTTCCATAAACATGAATGACGGAACATTCGACATCATTGGCAATCGTGCCGTCTCCTCTAATGCTGATTTTGTCATATTGACCGCCAGGATAACTACCAGACCCATTAATCGTAAGATTTTGTCCCTTTGTCATTTCCTTTCCCCCTTACACTTTTCTTATTTCTTTTACAACTGCTTTTTCATCAAGTGACAATTCCCCCGAATATTCAACAATCCCAATTGTACAGTTGGGACCTATTGTTACGTTGTTTCCTCGGACAATGTCAGCCTTCGTATTTTCAATTTCGATTCGATCTCCCTCAATTAATTCGGTTTCTAATTGTGTTTGGATGAAAGGTAGAAATAAGCCGAAAAGTGTAGCTTTTTGTTTAATCAGAATGGTTTGCCCGCCTATCTCTTTTGCTTTACAATCTGAAAAAATAGTAATATCAATAAGGTCTGCATTTAACAAGCCGCCAATCGTAAAGTGTGATTCCGCTTTAAAGGTTTCCGCTTCACAATCTTCTCCAACCGTAATTCTGCCTTTTATTTTTATGTCTTCACTTTTTATTTTTCCGCCAACAGAAGTTTTGCCGGATACTTCTAAATTTTTCACAATCACATTATTTTTTACCTTTGCGGTACCATCTATCGAAAGGGATTGACCTTCAATACTTCCGTTTATTTTCCCATTACCGCTAATATTTGCTGTAGTTGCAGCCAAATTTCCATTTACCGTTCCTAATCCATTGCAGTCAAAATTGGTGCATTCTACATCACTATTTACAGTTCCTTTCCCATTTAAGGTTACCTCGTTAAATTGTCCGCCATTGGATGACCCTAGACCATTTATAATGAGATCTCCCCGCTTTTTCGTTTCCATTGTCCATTCCCCTTTATACGAATCTCGATTTGATTTCTTCCATACATGCATTTAACGAAATCTCTGTTACCAGCTTCGTTCCTGAATCAAAATGGTATCCTTCTGTATTAATTAGCAATAAACAGTTTGAAACCCCTAATTTTCGTGTAATCACTAAATCAGCACTTTTTTGTTTGATCTGATCCTTATTTTCGATCATTACCATCAAGAGCATTTTCCCTTCATCCAAATTAATTGCTCCTGATTGAAGCAGTTTTTCTAAAACAAATACTTCAAGTATTCTCGAAAGGTTAAAATCGAGACTGCCTTTTTCATTTTCAAGATAGAAGTCGAGCACCGATTTTGAAACAATGTTACGTCTCACTAACTCTTCTCCTTTAAGCTGCAGATCGCTTAGATGTGGAGAAAACATATCCGCTAATTCATCTAAAGAAAGGTTTTCTTTCATGGTTTGAATTTTATCGATTCTTTCTAACATCTTTTGCTTGGGAAAAAAGGTTTCCTGTCCTGTAAACGTTGATTTTCGAATAAACCAATCTTCTGGTATTAAATCTTTTCGTTTCCATCTATATAACTGTCCATAAGAGATTCCGGCCAAGTCTAATAATTCCTTCTTTGAAATTAACTCCTCATTCATGTTTAAAAACCCCTTTCCAGATACAATGTAACATAACACTGTTACGCATGTAAAGTTTACCTCTTATCTTTTTGTCGACAAAAAAAGACCCTTTCACTTTACTAGTGAAAAGATCTCTACTCTTATTCTTCTGCTTCCTCGGTTGGATAGTGCTTTAGGAAGTAAATTAGTGATTGAAGCTCAACCGCTAAGTCTATATGATGCACGCGAATAGATGGAGGGACATTTAATCTCGCAGGTGTAAAATTCAATATCGCCTTAATATTAGAATTTACTAGGCGATCTGTAATTACCTGCGCCACTGGAGCTGGTACAGTTAGGATGGCAACATGAATATCATCATTACCTAAATATTTTTCTAAATCATCCATCGGATAGACAGGTACATCCCGGATTTTTGTCCCCATTTTGTTTGGATCCACATCAAAGGCACAATCAATTCTTGTATTATTATTTTTTAAAAAATTATAATTTAAAAAAGCTGTACCGAGATTACCTACACCAATTAACGCTACCTTTGTTAATTCATCTTGGTCTAGTGTTTTCCGGAAGAAGGTTAATAAATAATTGACATTATAGCCATATCCCTTTTTACCTAAGGCCCCGAAATAGGAAAAATCCCGGCGAATCGTTGCCGAATCCACCTTCACTGCCTCACTTAGTTCTGCTGACGAAACCCTCTGTTTACCGGAAGAATGCAGGTTCTTTAAAAATCGATAATATAAGGGCAGCCGCTTTGCTGTCGCTTGTGGTATTTTCATTGTCTCATTACTCATATTCTCCCACCCCCTATAAATAGTTTGTTCAATTATCTAACTTGTTCCGTTCTATGAAAATCTCCGTTTTTCCCTCCGGTTTTCTCAACCAAATAGGTTTTTCCAATAACCATACCTTTATCCACCGCTTTACACATATCATAAATAGTTAAAGCGCATGTGGAAGCAGCTGTTAACGCTTCCATTTCCACACCTGTATTCCCTTTTGTTTTGACAGCCGCTGCAATATTTAATGTATAAGCAGTATCGTGTTCCTTTTCCCAAGAGAAGGATATATTTACTCCCGTCAAATGTATTGGATGGCACATCGGGATTAGGTCCCAGGTTTTCTTTGCCCCCATAACGGCAGCAACTTGGGCCACTGCTAGAACATCGCCTTTTTTCATTTCATTATTTGTTATTTTTTCATATATTTCGTTACTAACAGTAATGCTGGAATGAGCAAGTGCCGTACGAGTGGTTTCTGGCTTATCGCTAACATCCACCATCTTCGCTCTTCCTTCTTCGTTAAAATGAGTAAAATCAGACATAAACAGTACCCTCCTACAAAAAATCATACTATATTTTTCACAATTTGTCTGTGAAACTTTGAACGAGTGATGAAAAAATTTACACCTTTTTCTTTCGATTTATCCCCTATTTTCTCCAACAACATGGCACTTTATTGCCGACATTGCTGGAATAAGGTACACTTATTTTAGTAATTGAGGTGAAAACAATGATATTATTACAGGTTAATCAACTAGCAAAATACTATGGTGCAGACCTTATTTTATCGAATATAAAACTAGAATTACAAACTCGCGACCGTGTTGCACTCGTGGGGCGAAATGGTGCAGGGAAATCGACATTATTGAAAATCATTGCCGGACAGTTGTCACACGATGGCGGAGAGATTATTAAGCCAAAGGGTGTGAGCATTGGGTATTTAGCACAAAATACCGGATTAGAATCGAATTTGTCAATTTGGGACGAGATGTTAACCGTTTTTGAATCATTAAGAAATATGGAAGCATCCCTCAGGCAACTCGAGGTACGGATGTCAGATCCTGCTGCAATGGAGGATACCGGCAGCTACGAGCGAATTCTAAAAGAATATGACCAGCTGCAAGTGCAATTTAAGGAACAGGGCGGCTATCAGTATGAAGCCGATATTCGCTCCATCCTCCACGGATTGAATTTTCTCAATAGCTCATTGATGATATCCAGCCTAAGCGGTGGGCAAAAGACACGTTTGGCATTAGGAAAATTGCTTTTATCTAAGCCTGATGTATTGATTCTGGACGAACCGACAAACCACCTTGATATTGACACACTTACTTGGCTGGAGCAATATCTTCAGGGCTATGATGGAGCCATCTTAATCGTGTCGCATGACCGTTATTTTTTAGACAAAGTGGTTTCTCAGGTTTATGAAATTTCACGTAAACAAATCCAAAAGTTTATTGGAAACTATAGCTCTTATCTTGATCAAAAGGCTGCTAATTATGAACGTGATTTGAAGTTATATGAGAAGCAGCAACAAGAGGTTGCCAATCTTCAAGATTTTATCCACCGCAACCTTGCCCGTGCCTCCACGACAAAGCGGGCACAAAGCCGGCGCAAAAAACTTGAGAAAATGGATCTGATGGACCGTCCGTCAGGAGACGAAAAGTCTGCCACCTTCTCTTTTGAAATTGAGAAACAAACTGGGAATGATGTTCTTACTGTGGATTCCCTAGCCGTTGGTTATGATGGACAAAAAGTCTCAGAGATGATTTCCTTCCGTGCTTATCGTGGTGAAAGTATTGCCTTAGTAGGTCCAAACGGAATTGGGAAGTCTACTCTTTTAAAAACCATTATCAAAAAACTTCCTGCCCTATCTGGTACGGTTCTATATGGTGCAAATCTAGCAATTGGTTACTATGACCAAGAGCAGGCAGAATTGACCTCCAATAAGCGCGTTCTCAACGAACTATGGGATGAATGGCCATTAAAAGGTGAAAAGGAAATACGTACCGTCTTAGGTAACTTCCTATTCTCAGGTGACGATGTATTAAAAATTGTATCTACCTTGAGCGGTGGTGAGAAAGCAAGGCTGGCCCTAGCCAAACTAATGCTGGAGAAAGCAAATGTACTCATTTTGGACGAGCCTACAAACCATTTGGACCTAGACAGTAAGGAAGTTCTCGAAAATGCCTTAATCGACTACCCTGGAACCATTATTTTTGTATCACACGATCGATACTTTATTAACAGAATTGCGACCAAGGTATTGGAGCTAAGCCCAAATGGCAGTACGGAGTATCTCGGGGACTATGACTATTATGTAGAAAAAAAGCTTGAGCAGGAGGAGCTAAAGGCTTTAGAAACTGCAAGCGTAAATAAGAAACAGTCTCAAACGGAAGTACAAGAGAAAAATAACTATCATCAGGATAAAGAAAGTAAAAAGCTCGAGCGGCAGCGAAAAAGAAAATTAGAAGAGATTGAAATACGTATAGAAGAACTGGAAGCATTCATCCAAGATTTCGAGGAGAAGCTATGCGAGCCAGAAATTTTCCAGGACCATGAAAAGGTTCTAGAAATAAATTTAAAGAATGAAAAGGCAAAAGCTGAACTCGAGCAGTTAATGGAAGAGTGGGCCGAAATGGCCGAATAAAAGGTTGGGGCTTGGATGATATCCAAGCCCCTTTTACTACTTTATAGGAATCGTTAAGATGTCTGTTTTTGACCCGTCTTTAGCTGAATAGACGAAAAGCTCCATTGAAACATTTTCTTTTGTTAATAGCTCCTTTTCAATCGTGATCCCAAAATCCCCCCATGCAGGGGCACCATCCGTTTGATAATGGTTTTCTAGTAATATTTCACCTCCAGCAATGACTGCATACTGAAATACCCCTTCAAAAACCCTTGCTTTTCCTTTTACCACTACCTGATCTCCTGATTTTAAAACTGTTACTTCAGCAAATGCCTCATTTCCATACTGTTTGTTCTCCTCTTTATCTTGATTACCTTCTTCATTTACAACATCAGGTTCTTTGTCTTGATTGTCTTCTTCATCCACAACATCAGGTTCCTTTTCACCTTGTGGCGAGCTAGGCTGTTGGCTACATGCTGACAACAATAGAAAAAATCCCATGAAGATAGCTACTAATAAATTTTTACTCATTTTAATCCTCCATTCTAAAGACTATGTTTATTTACTTTATTCATGTTTGAGGTAGATTCATATATCACCGCCTCTTTACATTTTCATTTATAAATCGACAAAATCCTTTGAAATTCGACTAAAACGCTAAATATATTCTTTTTCCACAGCTTTATTCACATAAGGAAACTAGTTGATTCAACTATTCAGGGACTTTTCCACATTATCCACAAAAAAAGCCTTACTTATCCACATTGTCCACAATTAAAGGGATACTTACCCACATTATTCTGTAATGTCCTATTTTTCAAAAAAAGTTATCCACAAAAAAAGCCCTTCTTATCCAGAAGGACTGCTAATTGTATAATTCTATATCTAATCCTGGATTTGCATTCAAGGTGAGATCCGCTCTAATTCCTTTATCGAACATTATACTTCCTGCCGCTCCTATCATCGCTGCATTATCTGTACATAAGTTTATAGGCGGTATAACTAATTCAATTTCAGGCGTATGTGCAAAAGCTTCCTCAAGCGCCTTTCTAAGACCTTTATTTGCGGCAACCCCGCCTGCAAGTAAGACTTGTTTAACCTTGTATTCAGCTGTGGCGTTCAATGTCTTTTTCACCAGCACCTCAATGACACTTTCCTGAAAGCTTGCCGCAAGATCCTCTGGAGCAATGATTTCACCCCGTTGCTCTGCGTTATGGACAGTGTTAATGACGGCGGATTTTAAACCGCTAAAGCTAAAATCATAAGATCCTTCTTCAAGCCATGCTCTTGGCAATTTAAGTGTATCACTGCCATCCTGAGCAAGCCTGTCAATATGCGGTCCGCCAGGATAAGGAAGTTTTAATGTCCTTGCAACTTTATCATACGCTTCACCAGCTGCGTCATCTCTCGTTTCACCAATGACTTCGAAATGTCCCTGTTCTTTCATGTAGACTAATTCCGTATGCCCCCCTGACACCACTAATGAGAGTAGTGGAAAGGTTAATTCTGTCACCAGCCGGTTTGCATAGATATGTCCAGCAATATGATGAACAGGAACAAGTGGAATGTTATGTGCAAACGCTAGAGCCTTCGCTGCATTTACACCTATTAATAGAGCTCCAACTAATCCTGGTCCTTCCGTTACCGCAATCGCATCCAGCTCAGGTATTGTAATATTTGCCTCTTTCAATGCCTCTTCAATGACAATTGTCATTTGTTCAACATGATGACGAGAGGCAATTTCAGGAACGACACCGCCAAATCGCTTATGACTTTCAATTTGTGAAGCAACCACATTAGCGGCAATCTCTCTGCCATTTTTAATAATTGCTACAGCTGTTTCATCACAGCTTGTTTCGATTCCCATAATCCACTGATCTTTCATTATATATTCACCCACATAACTAAAGCATTTTCTTGATTATCTGAATAATAATTTTTCCGAATGCCGCCATTTTGAAATCCTAATTTACGATACAGAGATTGTGCTACATGGTTGGTTACGCGGACTTCAAGAGTCATGCTCCTTGCTCCCATTTCCTTCGCAACGGTCATCATTTTGCGAAGCAATGCTTCCCCAAGCTTTTTGCCTCTGTAGGAGGGCAGTATAGCCACATTTGTTACATGAGCTTCATCTATGACAACCCAGGCACCACAGTATCCAATAATTTTATCATCTTCTTCTAAGACGATATAAACTGCAAATTTATTATTATAAATTTCATTATAAAAAGCTTCTCTGCTCCATGGTGTAGCAAAAGAGGCATGTTCAACCTCTAATATTTGGTCGATATCCTCTTCATTCATGTAGCGAAAAACAAAAGAATCTACCATATCTCTCTAATCCTATCCATTTAAGATTTTCCCATTTGCTTCTAACCATTTCGCTTCTGCCTCGGCTAAGCGAATATAATTAGGAACAAAGGAATGTATGTCTTCCCCTGGTTTACCTTTACCCAGCAGAGCAAGCTCTGACGGACGGGGATTATGTTCCGTAATCTCGGCAAATACTGCCTGTGAGCCTAGTGTGCCTTCTAGCATTGTCCGATGAAGTGGCAGATCATTACCTACAAATAAAATAGGTTTCTTTACTTCCTTTAATGCAACAGACCAATCGGCTGACAACACTAAGCGATCTTCTTTAACAACAGTAAGTTCCCCACTTTGATATTCATAAAGCCCTGTATAGACTTGTCCTCTTCTTGCGTCAATGAGAGGCGAAATATAACCATCAAAGTATCTTCCTGCCCCAGCTGCCATTATTTCAAGACTAGAAACTCCCACTAAAGGTACTTTTAACGACCAAGCCATTGTTTTCGCTATGGTAACGCCAATCCGAACTCCTGTATATGATCCTGGACCTTTAGCAACCACTACTTTGGTTAATTGTGCTGGGACTCTTTCACAATCCTTCATTAAGGTCTGGATCGCCGGCATAATTCGGACCGAATGATTCTTTTTTAAGTTGGTAATATATTCGCCGAGTACCTGGTTTTCTTCAATAAGCGCTACTCCTAATGGATAATTAGAAGTATCAATCGCTAATATGGTCATTTAGAAAAATCTCCTTACATAATTGCTCATATCTTTTCCCTTTAGGAACGAACACTATTTTTCTTTTCTCTAAACCTTCATGGTACAAATAGATGGTTAACAACTCCGCTGGAAGCTGTTCCTCAATTAAATGTGCCCATTCTACAACGGTTACACCTTCGCCTTCAAAGTATTCATCAAAACCTAAATCTTCGTAGGAATCGGCAACCCGATAGACATCCATATGATATAAAGGCAGCCTGCCCTTATATTCCTTTATTATGGTGAAGGTCGGACTGTTAACAGTTTTCTTTATATCTAACCCCTGGGCCAATCCCTTTGTAAAGGTCGTTTTGCCAGCACCTAGATCTCCTTCTAGACAGATCACATCACCAGGCTGTAATAATTCTGCAAGCTTAGACGCAAGCTGGAACGTTTCACTGGGGTCTATTGTATTTTTCTCATACTGATTCATATAATCACCTTTTACTATAACATAGCCATACACTATCTACATTCTACCTTATTTTTGTAAAAAAAATCCTTAGGATAACTCCTAAGGATGTCATTCAATATGTATTTTACCTAATTTTCGCTATATAAGCAAAAAGGCATAAAAAAAACGAAACTTAGTTTCGCAATTTCTAAAATATAGATGGCGGTCTGGACGGGACTCGAACCCGCGACCTCCTGCGTGACAGGCAGGCATTCTAACCAACTGAACTACCAGACCGAAGTTATTTCAAGTGTTTTTCTTGAAAATAACCAATTGCGGGGACAGGATTTGAACCTGCGACCTTCGGGTTATGAGCCCGACGAGCTACCGGACTGCTCCACCCCGCGACAGTAAAAATATTACATTATGTGCACTAATATAGTATATGCCAAAACAAGTAATATATGCACACATTTTAAAAATAAAACAGCCTGGCAACGTCCTACTCTCACAGGGACAAAGTCCCAACTACCATCGGCGCTGAGAAGCTTAACTTCCGTGTTCGGTATGGGAACGGGTGT
>NZ_JAVDVZ010000017.1:0-115954 GCF_031457145.1 Neobacillus niacini | reverse complement strand
GATGGCAAAATTACATCAGTCCTGTCCGAAGTGGAAGCAACTTCGGACACGAGATAACAAAATTACATCAGTGCTGTCTGAAGTCGAGGTATCTTTGGACAGAAGATGGCAAAATTACATCAGTCCTGTCCCAAGTCAGGAAATCTTCTTACAAATAAGTTTTCCGACACGCTGAAAAAAATGCTCGGTATCCAAAGCGTTTTTTTTTTTGCTAATTCACTTGCTAAATTTCGTACAAAAGCAATTTAATCAGGTTGATAGTTCAGTTGTGCATTTTAATTTTCTACTCGATAACTGAACTACTTACATTTTTTTGTTTCCAGAAACGAACAGTACGGGTGTAAGGTCAGCCTTCATTTACAAAACCAAAACAAACTTAACCATTCTTTTACGTTCGCTCACTTGGCAACAAGATAATGTAAAACATGTAGAACAAAGTCATTAGGAGGCCTTCGATGAAAAGAAGACGAAGAACAGAGATATTAATTAATGGCTCTCAAAAACTAGTAGAGGACATGGCCCATTGTATAAAAGATAAATACCAGGTGAAGGTCATTCAAGAGCCAGAAAGTGGGTTAGTGATGTTGAAGGTCCGAGAGACTTCTCAAAAAAGCCTGTTTTATCCTGGTGAAGTGTTGGTAACAGAATGTAAGGTTCAAATTCAAGGAAGCATTGGAATTGGCATTGTGACAGGAGATCAGCCAGAGTTTTCGTATAATCTTGCTGTGATTGACGCCGCGTTTGAAGCGATGATGCCTGAAACGATTAGGTGGATGGAGTTACTGCTTGAAAACGAGGAGAAAGTCATTCAGGAGCAGAGAGCTGCTGCCAGTCATTCTATTTTAAAAACAAAAGTAAACTTTGAAACAATGGATGTTTAATGAGGAGGAAAAGATTTTGACACTAGATATCGTTCACGATCTTCAATCTGTATATCGAAAATTGGTGGATTCTACTTCAAGACCAGGGCTCATTTCAGATTTGAGGAAGGAGGCAGCTTTAGTAGAAGAAGAGGATCAAAAAGGCTGCAGTGCTTCTGTTTTATTAATAGCCCTAACCTTATTTGATCAGGAAGTTTCTTTTAAGGTTTTTTCACCTCAAGCAGATAGTGTTTCGAAAACCATTAATCAATTAACCTATGCAAAGCCGACAGAAGCAAACAATGCTGATTTTCTTTTAATCCTTCGAGATGCTGAGAAAGGATGTTTTGAAGAGGCGATTATCAGTGCGAAGGCTGGGACGTTAAAAAATCCACATTCATCGGCCTTCATTATCGTTGAAGTGGAATCTGTGACAAGCGGGGAAGCCCTATTGTTAAAGGGTCCTGGAATTCACACCACAGAGCTTGTTCATTTGGATGTCAATGAAAACTGGGTAGAAGGCCGCCAGGAAAAAAACAAGGAATATCCGTTAGGGATTGATTTGATTTTTATCGATCAACATCATCAACTAATAGCATTGCCTAGAACCACACAAATTACCAGGAATCGGGTGATGGATTAATGGGGTATGTAGCCGTAAAAGGTGGAACGCGTGCAATTGAAGAGTCGATTAAACGTTTGAAATATGAAAGAGTTCAGCATGGACAAACAATTGAAGTAGAAAAAATTAAAGCCGGTATGCGCGGATTAGTTGATCAGGTGATGTCAGAAAGCAGTTTATACAATGAGACCTTGGCTGCCCTAGCAATCAAACAAGCAGAAGGAAACCCGGAAGAAGCTGTTTTTCTATTAAGAGCTTTTCGCTCGACCGTCCCTCGAAAGCATTATTCAAGAGTAATTGAATCACAACAAATGAATGTAGAGCGTCGGATCTCGGCAAGCTTTAAAGATATCCCGGGTGGTCAAATCCTTGGGGCAACAACTGATTATACCCATCGGCTGCTTGATTTTAACTTAATGGAAGAAAGTGACGAAGTTGTCCAGGAATGGCTTCATCATTATCTAAAGGAAGGCTTTCAAGGTGATGAGCAACAGCTGAATTTACCAAAAGTGCTCGATTATTTACGTAAAGAAGGCTTAATTCCCCCTTGTGAAGACAACGATATTGAACCGGATGATGTGACGAGAGAAAGTCTGGAGTTTCCATCAAGCAGAAGTCAAAGACTGCAAATTTTAACAAGAGGAGAAACAGGTGCTGTCACTTCCTTCGCCTATGCGGTTATTAGGGGTTATGGAGCCTTGCATCCGACTGTTGGCGAGCTTCGCGTTGGAACTTTGCCTGTTACGATTGATCATCCAACAGATGCTGGTGACGATGATGATGCATTTTATATTGGAGAAGTAAAGGTCACAGAAGTCGAAATGCTCATGCCGGTTACCGTTGAAAAAGAATACGGAAAAAAAGAATTGGAGTTTGAAATCGGCTACGGCTTTGTGTTTGGTCAAAATGAAACAAAGGCGATTGCAATGGGAATTCTAGATAATTGTCTAGAACATCCAAATCTTGACTTTCCAAGCCATAATGAAGAATTTGTTCTTTATCATATTGATTCAGTGGAATCGACGGGCTTTATCTCGCATTTGAAAATGCCTCATTACGTTACCTTCCAATCTAAGCTGGATAGTGTACGGAAAACGAAAAAGGAAGGGACGAAAAATGAGGAAGGACAAGAGGTGAAAAGGTGATGAATACAGCCTATAACTTTGCTTTTTTTGACGAAGGTTCAAAAAGAGAAATTAGAAGAGCTACTCTAAAGGCAATTGCCATTCCTGGCTACCAAGTTCCATTTGCCTCTAGAGAAATGCCGATTGGTAGAGGATGGGGAACAGGCGGTTTGCAGTTAACTCTATCGTTAATTGGCAAAAGTGATGTTCTAAAAGTCATTGATCAAGGATCGGATGAATCCGTTAATGCCGTCAATATTAAAAAGCTCGTTTCTGATACGACTGGGGTGGAAACAACTGATCATACGACGAAAGCAACCCTTATTCAATCGAGACATAGGATTCCTGAGGTTCCACTAAGACAGGATCAAATTCTCATCCTGCAGGTGCCGCTTCCTGAACCGCTCCGTTATTATGAGCCGAGCGAGAATGAAACGAAAAAACTTCACGGTGAGAAAGAATATAGTGGTGCTTGGTTGATGCTGTTTGAACAGATTATGAAATATGGAAGTATGACAACAGGGGCGGATCACCCAGTGATGGTTCATGATCGTTATGTGATGGCACCGAGTCCGATTCCGCGATTTGATAATCCGAAAATGCATGAAAGTGAAGCACTCATTCTGTTAGGGGCAGGTCGTGAAAAGAAAGTGTACGCAGTCCCGCCCTATACAAAGGTCGTATCGCTCGATTTTGAAGATTATCCGTTTGAGCCAGAGTCCTTTACAGACAAGCATTGCCGGTTATGTGGTTCAACTGGGGTCTTTTTAGATGAGCTTGTAGATGAAGTGACGAATGAAACGTTCCATCAATGTAATGATACAAGCTATTGTATTGAAACATTAAATGAAGTCGAACCATTTGGAGTGAAATAAATGGCTGAATTTGAAGTTCCGGTTTTATCAATTAAAAACTTAAATAAGCAGTTTGGTAAAGGATGTCTACATTGCCAAGACGGAGAATCTCTCGTTAAAAATTATTGTCCGATTTGTGGAACGGTCTATGCCTGTAGAGATGTATCCTTTGATGTTTTTCCAGGAGAGGTTCTTGGCATCGTCGGAGAGAGTGGGAGTGGAAAATCCACATTGATGCAATGCCTTTACTTTGACCAGGAAGTAACAGCTGGAGAGGCCTATCTAGCAGACTTCCATAATGGTGAGAAAAATCTCTTTCAAGAGTCTTCTCAGCAGCAGCGCTATATTCGTAACCACATCATGGGTAAAGTCTATCAAAATCCTTTATTGGGTTTAAGAATGAACTTTTCATCGATTGGTAATATTGCCGAGAAGCTTATAGCAGCTGGCAACCAACATGCTGGCATGATGGAAAACAGAGGAACAGAACTTCTAAATAAAGTAAACATCCCTGTGCATCGCCGAAAAGAGGCGCCGAAAAACTTTTCGGGGGGAATGCAGCAGCGGGTTCAAATTGCCAAGGCTCTTTCCAATCGACCTCCACTTCTTCTACTAGATGAAGTAACGACGGGATTAGATCTTTCGGTACAAGCGAGTGTCCTCGACTTAATTAAAAGTCTGCAGCGTGAATTAAATATTAGTATTGTTCTCGTTTCGCATGATTTAGGAGTCATCCGTATGCTGGCAGACCGAACACTCGTGATGTTGGAGGGAAAGGTCATTGAGCAAGGATTAACCGACCAAATCCTCGAGGACCCGCAGCATCCATATACACAGCAGCTTGTTCATTCACTCCTGTAGGCTGTTTTTGTAATGATTGTTGTTAAAATCCTAAAGCCGATTTTAACGCGGAATAAACTATTTTTGTGCTTGAAATTAAGAGTGCAGCTCTTTTCTTACAATAGAGGCTATTTTTGCAACAAATTATAGCTCATTCAAGCGCTTTTAATCTCCAAAAGCAACAAAGTTTAAGAAAAGAGCCTTGCTGTGAGATTTCCATACTGAAATTTAGGGGGAAGCAGTTTGTTTGTCATTACGAATGGAAGATTAATCACTGAAGAAGCAGTTTTGCATGGCTATGATCTATTGATTGAAGAGGACAGAATTACAAAAATTGCTCCTAAAGGTGAGATTAAATTTGAGGAACAGATAGAGGTAATTGATGCAGCAGGGGGATATATTTCTCCTGGTTTTATCGATATCCATTCGGACTACATCGAGCATATGGCTGCACCTAGACCGACCTCACTGATGAATTTTGATTTGGCTTTACGAGAAACAGAGAAACAGCTTATCGCACACGGTATTACGACGATGTTCCATTCTCTTTCTTTGTTCAAAGGGACTGATTATGAGTATAAGCCGATTCGTGAGCCTGAAAATGTTCGGAGATTTATTGATTTAATTGACCGGACCCATAGTATGAAGCACCTTGTCCGCCATCGATTCCATGCAAGATTTGAGATTGATAATGTTGATGAAATAGAAAATCTCAAAAGCTATATTACCGAGAATAAAGTCCATTTAGTTTCATTTATGGATCATACTCCTGGGCAGGGGCAGTATCGCCACTTAGAAATTTACCGAAACACAGTTAAAAGCTATAACAATATCAGTGATTCATCGATTGATGTTCTCATTCATAAACACCAGACAAAAGAGAAGCTGTCGATTGAAGACATAAAGGAAATCACTCAGCTTGCGCATGAGCAAGGTATTGCCGTTGCTTCCCATGATGACGATAGCCTTGAAAAGCTTGAACTCATTTCTAGCTTTGGGACGACAATTAGTGAATTTCCAATCACATTAGAGGTAGCACGCCGAGCGAAGGAGCTAGGCATGTATACGATTGCCGGTGCTCCAAATGTCCTTCTTGGAGGTTCTCATAGTGGAAACTTGGGGGCAGCCGAAGCGATTCAATACCAATCGATTGATATTTTGTGCAGTGATTACTATCCGGCAGCCATGCTGCATTCAATCTTTGAGTTGGTTGAAAACTATGGCATGGATTTAGTTGACATGATGAAGCTTGTCACGCTTAACCCAGCAAAAGCAGTAAAAATGGATGGAGAAATTGGCTCTATTCGCGAAGGAAAAAAAGCAGATTTGCTTATCATTGAAAAAATTAGTGATTTTCCAGTGATTACAGGAGTATTTGTGGACGGAAAGCTGATTCAAAAAACCAATTATCGAATCTAAGCTGAATCGATGTGTTCAGATTAAATGAGAATTGAAATTCTAATTTCGAAAAAGCAGGTGAATAGGTGGAAACTCTTCTAGAGATTAAGAACTTATCCAAATCGTTTGACCTTCATAATTTGGGCAAACATATCCGAGCTGTAAGCAATGTGGATATACAGATAAAAGAAGGAGAATTTGTCGGGATTACCGGGAAAAGCGGAAGCGGCAAGTCGACGATTTTAAAATGTATTTATGGAACATATCGGATCCAGCAAGGGAGTATTTGGTACCATTCAAAAAAATTTGGGCGAATTAATTTAGCAGAGGCAGCCGAACGAGAATTGCTTTATTTAAGGAAGCATGAAATCGGCTATGTGTCCCAATTTTTAAATGTCATGCCGCGAACGACAGCCAGACAGCTTGTGAAACATGCAATCCTTGAAATGGGGGACGATCATGACTTGGCGGAAAAAGAAACAGAGAAGATTCTCGCGCATTTTGAATTGGATGAAGAATTATGGGACAGCTACCCAACCACTTTTTCCGGTGGTGAAAAGCTGAGGCTTAACATTGCCCGAGCGATGGTGAAAAAACCGAGACTGTTGTTATTAGATGAACCGACAGCAAGTTTAGATCATGATTCTAAACTAAAGGTGAAACTTCTCATTGAACAGCTCATGAAAGAAGGCACAACGATGCTTGGAATCTTTCATGACCTTGAGTTTATGAATCATTTATGTAATCAAGAATACAACATGCAAAATGGAATTTTCTCTCATTCTACTAGTTTTACCAACTCTTAACAAATCTTTATATAAGCTTAATAGTAGCTTGACAATTAGCTGATATAGTATGGAAGTGTCCAAATTTTTAAAAAAAGTGAGGAGTTTGATGATGAAAAAGACGTTATTATTTTTACTTTCTTTAGTTATGTTAGTCGTATTTGCAGGTTGTTCAGCTTCAGCGGGAGGAGCAACTGAGGATAAAGATACTCTTACCATCGCTTGGCTTCCAAATGAATCAGGGGCAGATCTTACGGAAGCTCGTGATGAGATTGGAAAAGTAATCGAAGAGAAAACAGGTAAAAAGGTCAAGCATCAAACAACGACAGACTATATTGTTGCCATTGAAGCAGTGGCCAATGGAAACGCGGATATAGCTTTCCTAGGAGCACAAGGATACATTGAAGCACATAACAAAAATGAAAAAGTTCTTCCGTTGGTTGTCCCATCTGGTGCGTCTGGTACATTGGAGGATGCGGTTTATTATAGCTGGTTAGCCGTAAATAAAGAGAATGTAAAAGATTATCAAAGTGGCGATAAGTTTTCAATTGATAATATTCAAGGCAAGAAATTTTCATTTGTATCCAATAGTTCTACATCAGGATTTAAAGTTCCATCAACAGGAATCGTTGATTACTTCAGTAAACAAGCAGAGTTCAAAGGTTTAACGACAGAAGATTTGCTTGAAGGCGGCGAGGATAATTTCTTTAATGAAGTTTTATACGGAGGTTCACACCAAGGTTCGGCGGTCAATCTATTATCAGGAAAAGCGGACGTAGCGGCTTTCTGTGATACATGTGTGAGCAATTATG
Source organism: Neobacillus niacini (assembly GCF_031457145.1). Lineage (GTDB taxonomy): Bacteria > Bacillota > Bacilli > Bacillales > Cytobacillaceae > Neobacillus > Neobacillus niacini_J. The sequence goes on along the minus strand of NZ_JAVDVZ010000017.1, from coordinate 108,659 downwards.
TAGAGCTTGCTGATGGGGAAGATAACCGACCTGGTGCCGTTTATCAAGTAAAAAAGGATGCAGCAGAACCATTTAACACCGTAGTTGGAAAAGAATTTTCACTCATTTCTGTTACTCCAGTCCTAAATGCACCATTTGCTATTAATTCAGAGACTGTGAATGAAGAGCTTCAAGCTCAACTTCTTGAAATCATGACATCGGATGAAATTACGAACAACGAAAAAATCTTCGTTCCAGAGGGTTCCGAGTTTTCAGGATTATTTAAGAAATCAAAAGACGAGCGTTTAGTAGAAGTAGAGGATGCTTGGTTCAACCCAATTCGTGAGCTTTCGAAATAAGTAAGGCAGTTTTCTAAAAGATTGTTGTTAAAATCTTAAAGCCGATTTTAACGTGGAAATATCTATTTTGCGCTTTAGAATTTAGTTTGCTGGCTCTTTTCTTATTAATTTTTGCTGATTTCTGCGGATTTAGCACAATCATTAAATTTTGTTTCAAAAAGCAACAAAGTTTAAGAAAAGAGCCATAAGTAACCAACTAGCAAGGAGAGTTAACCTATGACAGCCTTATTAGAAGTAAATCATGTGTCCAAACAATTTGGTAGTGATACGAAGGCGTTATCGGATGTTAACTTCTCCGTTAATGAAGGAGAGTTTGTTTCCATCATCGGTCCATCAGGAGCGGGGAAATCTACTCTCCTTCGTTGTATTAATCGGATGATTGAGGCAACGAGCGGAGAAATTATTTTTGATAACATGAACGTGTTGAATCTGAAGAAAAAGGACTTAAAAAAGGTCCGCACGAAAATAGGAATGATTTTTCAACACTATAATCTAGTCAATCGCTTAAGTGTGATCGAAAATACGCTTCATGGCAATTTAGGAAAAAAATCAACATTGGCTGGAGTTCTCGGTCTTTATAGTCAAGAAGAAAAGCAGCAGGCTGTAAACATTCTACATGTTCTTGGTTTAGACGAACATATTTATAAGCGAGCGGATCAATTGAGTGGCGGTCAAAAGCAGCGAGTTGGAATCGCTCGTGCTCTTATTCAAGATCCTCGGATGCTTTTGTGCGACGAGCCGATTGCTTCTCTTGATCCTAATTCAGCCAAGATCATTATGGATCACTTGAGAAACATTTCAACTAAATTAGGCATTACCGTTCTAGTAAATCTACATCAAGTGGATGTGGCATTGAAGTACTCGGATAAAATCATCGGGGTTAACCATGGTCAAGTCGTGTATAATGGCTCGCCTAAAGACATAACAAAAGAAGATATTCAGCGTATTTACGGATCCGAAGCTGAAGATCTTATTTTTGATGTAGGAGGCATCCATGCAAGCTGATTACTTTGAAAAAAAGAAACGGAATACGCTCTTGTTCCTCGCCATCTTAGGAGTTGTCACGGTACTAGCTATTATCATCACCGAGTACAATGTCGTCAAAGGCTTTTCTTCCCTTCCCAAAGCAGTTGAATGGGGCTTGGCAAACTTTTATCCAACACAAGAATCCTTAACGAAGCTTCCGGCTATTCTGGATAAGTTAATTGAAACGCTACTAGTTTCGATTGCAGCCACCACTACAGGTGCTGTCATTGCATTATTATTTGCGATTTTAGGATCGAATACGACGAGGGTCAATGCCTTTTTTGGAAGTATTAGTAGAGGAATCGCGACCATTTTTCGAAATATCGATGTGGCAGCCTGGGCAATGATTCTACTATTCTCATTTGGTCAAAGTTCATTAACAGGTTATTTTGCCTTGTTTTTTGGTTCGTTTGGCTTTTTAACAAGAGCTTTTGTTGAAACGATTGATGAGGTCAGTGGAGGCTCCGTTGAAGCGTTACAAGCGACTGGTGCGGGTTACTTTTCGATTATCTTTCAGTCGGTGATTCCAGCAAGCCTTCCACAAATGATCAGCTGGATCTTATTCATGATTGAAACAAATATAAGAAGTGCCACACTGATTGGGTTGCTTACTGGCTCAGGAATTGGGTTTACGTTTAACTTGTATTATAAAAATCTAAATTACGATGTCGCCTCTTTGGTTGTCGTCGTCATTATCGTAGCTATCTTATTCATTGAATCTGTATCTAATTATGTCAGAAGGGCGGTCCTGTAATGGAAGCAAATGAATCATTAACCTCAACCAAACAATTACTGGAGCCGCACCTGCAAAAAAAAATAAGAATTAAAACGTTGACTAAATCGACTGTGGTTATAAGAAGCACACTGATCATCTTAACACTTCTATCGGTTTACGCATTTTTTAGTTTCGACTACAAACAGCTTGATGTTGGAGAAGCGGTTTTATCTACTTTTGCGAATCTAAAAGCAATGTTTCTAGAGCCGCATCTTAAACATTTCACCTTTACACATGCGCTTTATCAGGTTTTTGTTACATTGGGTCTAGCCTTTTTAACCACTTTGTTTGGAGCAATAATCGCTGTATTTTTGGGATTACTGGCTGCTGAAAATCTGACGAATAAACGAGTTTCTTCCGTGATTAAGGGATCTGTTGCTTTTATAAGAGCGGTTCCGACCGTTTTGTGGGTGTTAATCTTTGCGGTGGCGGCAGGCCTCGGGAGTGTAGCGGCAGTCATTGGGATGACGTTCCATTCGGTAAGCTATTTAGTGAAGGCTTATTCTGAGTCCTTTGAAGAACTAGACAATGGAGTTATCGAAGCCCTTCAAGCGAGTGGAGCAAACTGGTGGCAGATTATCTTTCAAGCTGTTATTCCATCTTCCCTCACTTATTTGATTTCTTGGACGTTTCTTCGATTTGAAATTAACTTCGCGGTTGCCATCGCCATGGGAGCAGCAGCAGGTGCTGGTGGAATTGGATTTGACATGTTTATGGCTAGCAGTTTCTACTTAGACATTAGGGAAATCGGGGCCATTACCTATTTTGTCTTAGCCATTGCCATCCTTCTTGAAATGGTAGCGATCCGATTTAAAAAGAAACTCAAGGTCAACGGGTAAGGACTAGGGTGATTAGACTTTTGTAAGACCTATTCCATAATTAACTTTAACATACGAAAATATTAGAAGAGCTTTGATCATCGTGTAGATGATCAAAGTTCTTTTTTTTTGAAAAAGAAATATAGTTTGTTTAAATTTCCCTTGCTTGGCAATTATATGGAGGGTATAAATTTTATAATAAAAATTTAGTTAAGGAGGATGGATGATGTTACTAGTACCACGTGAGATAGACAAACTTATGATTGTTGTGGCAGCTGACCTCGCAAAAAGAAGATGGGATAGAGGATTGAAGCTAAATTACCCTGAGGCCGTCGCACTCATTACATACGAAGTATTAGAAGGTGCTAGAGATGGGAAAACCGTAGCAGAATTAATGGAATATGGAGCTACCATATTGACACGAGATGATGTAATGGAAGGAATTGCAGATATCATTGACGATATCCAGGTAGAAGCTACTTTTCCTGATGGAACAAAATTAGTAACTGTTCACGATCCAATACGTTAACTAGAGGCAGGAGGACACCCGAATGGAATGGGAACCAGGACAATTATTTTTAAAAGAGGAACCAATTATTTGCAATGAGGGAAGAGACCTTTTTCGAGTGAAGGTAACCAATACAGGTGACCGGCCAGTTCAGATAGGTTCACACTTTCACTTTTTTGAAGTGAATGAATCCTTACAATTTAATAGAGAAGATGGGTATGGGAAAAGGTTAAATATTCCGGCCGGTGCGGCAGTCCGTTTTGAGCCGGGTGATGAAAAGGAAGTTGAACTGGTTCCATATGGCGGAGAACGAAAGGTTTATGGCTTTAACAATAAAATTGATGGACCATTAGAAGGGGGCAATCGAAAATGAGTTTTGAAATGCCGAGAAAGCAATATGCCCAAATGTTCGGCCCCACTACTGGAGATTCTATTCGGCTAGCGGACACCGATTTAATCATTCAAATTGAAAAAGATTATACCACGTATGGCGAAGAAGTCGTTTTTGGCGGTGGTAAAGTCATTCGTGATGGAATGGGACAACATCCCCTAGTAACTCGTGGTGATGGGATCCCTGACGTGGTTATTACGAATGCCGTCATTTTAGATTACACAGGCATTTACAAGGCAGATATTGCCATTCGTGACGGAAAAATAGCTGGAATTGGTAAAGCGGGAAATCCATTAGTAATGGATGGAGTCAATATCGTTATCGGTGCTTCCACTGAAATTATCGCTGGTGAAGGTATGATTGTAACAGCAGGAGGAATTGACACCCATGTTCATTTTATCAATCCGGCACAAGTCGAGGTTGCACTAACTTCAGGCCTTACCACCTTAATTGGCGGCGGTACAGGACCTACTTCAGGTTCAAGAGCGACAACAGTTACTCCTGGAGAATGGAATATCCACCGAATGCTTGAAGCGGTGGAGGGTCTGCCCATAAATGTTGGATTAACCGGTAAAGGACAGGCTGCGGCAGAGGAGCCGCTGGCCGAACAGGTTAGGGCCGGCGTCATTGGTTTAAAAGTTCATGAGGACTGGGGTGCGACCCCTTCAGCGCTTGATTATACATTAAGGGTTGCAGATCAATTTGATGTACAGGTGGCACTTCATGCAGATACCCTAAATGAAGCAGGTTTTGTTGAAAATACAATGGCAGCTTTAAAAGACCGAGTGATTCATATGTACCATACAGAAGGTGCCGGCGGCGGTCATGCGCCAGATTTAATTAAATCAGCCAGCTTTATGAATGTTCTGCCATCTTCAACGAATCCTACATTGCCCTATACGATTAATACCGTCGATGAACATTTAGATATGCTTATGGTTTGTCACCATTTGAATCCATCCGTTCCTGAAGATATCGCATTTGCTGATTCACGAATTAGAAAGGAAACCATTGCTGCAGAAGATGTCCTGCAGGATATGGGCATATTTAGTATGACTAGTTCCGATGCGCAGGCTATGGGACGAATAGGTGAAGTGGTTCTAAGGACATGGCAGGTTGCTGATAAAATGAAAAAAGAAAGAGGATTCCTTAAAGGGGATAATAAACTTTCTAATAATAATCGGGTAAAGCGATATATTGCAAAATATACTATCAATCCTGCTATTACCCATGGAATTTCCGATTATGTCGGTTCCATTGAAGTAGGGAAAATTGCAGACTTAGTTATTTGGTCTCCAGCATTTTTTGGTGTAAAGCCTGAGTTGGTCATTAAAAGTGGAATGATTGTTCATGGAATGATGGGGGATGCAAACGCATCGATTCCTACTCCCCAGCCAATCATTAGCCGTCCTATGTATGCTGCTTATGGGAAGGCCTTACAAAAAAGCTCGATTACATTCATATCTCAAGCGGCCTATGAAGATAAAGTCCATGAAAAACTTGGGTTAGAAAAAATCATTCAACCTGTGCATGGAATAAGAAAGTTAACGAAAAAGGACATGAAACTTAACTCGGAGACCCCTGAGTTATCTGTTGACCCACAAACATATGAAGTCAGAGTCAATGGAGAACTTATTACAAGTACCCCGGCAAAAGAACTGCCGATGACGCAACGTTATTTTCTATTTTGAGGTGAAAAAGTGTGCTAATTGAAAGAATCGAAACAAATATTGAAAGAATGGAAAAGGAAGAAATTATAAGGCGTCATATCGAAAAGGTATACCTTGAAAGTGATCACTTGGTAAAACGAATTCAAAGAGTGACGACTGATCACGGACGGGAAATCGGTATTCGGTTAAAAGATCCACGTGATCTTGTTGCCGGAGATGTACTCTATATGGATGAAAAAAATATGATTGTTATTGACGTGGTGGCAGATGATTTATTAGTCATCATCCCCCGCAGTATCAATGAGATGGGGACAATCGCTCATCAGTTAGGAAATAGGCACCTCCCGGCCCAATTCGAAAATGATATGATGATGGTTCAATATGATTACCTTGTGGAGGAACTATTAAATGAACTGGAAATTCCCTACCAACGTGAAAAGCGAAAAGTAAAACAGGCTTTTCGACATATTGGACATAGCCATGGATGATAAAATTCTTGCACTGTTTCAGCTATGTGATTCCAATTTTCCTACAGGTGCCTTTAGTCATTCTTATGGACTTGAAAGTTATATCCAAGAGAATACGGTGAATAACGTAGAAACATTTTCACAATGGCTTCGGGTTTTTATCCAAGAGCAGCTGCTAAACTCAGATGGGCTGGCATGTCATCTTGTTTACCAAGCATTAGAGGATGAAGATTTCGAAAAAGTATGGAAATTGGACAGAATGTTGACTGTGCAAAATTTGCCTCGTGAAACGAGGGAGGGCAGCATGAGGATGGGGGAGAGGATGTTAGAACTTGTCCAATCCTTATATGAAATACCTGTCCTTTTGCCATATAGAAAACGAATTAGTAGAAAGCAATCCTTTGGTCACCCAGCCATTGTTTTTACAATGGTTGCTCACGATCTTGGCGTATCCAAATCCACAACGGTTTTATTTTATCTGTATTCTGTCGTTTCCAGTATTGTTCAAAATGCTGTAAGAGGCATTCCTTTGGGACAGACGGCTGGACAGAAAATGATCCGTGATATTCAACCTGTTTTAGTTGAGGCTGCTACGGCTATCGGGGAGTTGGATGAAGACGATTTTGGTATCGTTTCACCCGGTATCGAGTTATCACAAATGAGGCACGAACGTGTAAATATTCGAATTTTTAGTTCATGAAAGGAAGTGTTTTGATGGAACCAATTAAAATTGGAGTAGGCGGACCAGTCGGAGCAGGAAAAACCATGTTGGTTGAAAAACTTACCCGGCGTTTAAATGATGAAATAAGTATGGCTGTAGTTACTAACGATATCTATACAAAAGAAGATGCAAAATTTTTAATGCAAAACGGAGTCCTGCCCGCCGATCGTATTATTGGGGTGGAAACCGGTGGCTGCCCACATACTGCCATACGTGAAGATGCTTCGATGAATTTCGCGGCAATCAATGAACTAAAGGAAAAACATCCGGATGTACAATTAATTTTTGTCGAAAGCGGCGGGGACAATCTAGCCGCTACGTTCAGCCCGGAGCTGGTTGATTTTTCGATCTATATTATTGATGTTGCCCAAGGGGAAAAGATCCCGAGAAAAGGCGGGCAGGGAATGATTAAATCGGATTTATTTATCATTAATAAAACCGATTTGGCACCACATGTCGGTGCAAGTCTTGACGTCATGGCGTCCGACACAAAAAGTTTTCGCGGTGACAAGCCGTTTGCCTTCACCAATTTAAAAGATGAAGCAGGGCTCGATAATGTCCTCGATTGGTTGAAGCAAAATGCTTTATTAAAAGGATTGGCTTAAATCATGGAGGAATGGACAGGTGTTTTGCATTTAAATGCGGAAGACAGAAAAGGGAAGACTGTTGCGAAAAATGTATATTTTCAGGGTGCATTAAAAGTTATGCGCCCTATTTATCATGATGATTCCGGACGGTCTTGTTACTATTTATTAAATCCCGGAGGCGGATATCTAGATGGAGATCGCTATCAAATGAAGATTGAGGTTGGGGAAAATGCTAAATTAACCTTAACAACACAGGGAGCGACAAAGGTATATAAGACGCTAAAATCTTTTGCCTACCAAGAATCTGAGATTACTTTGCAAGCTGGAAGTTATCTAGAGTATTTCCCTGATGCGTTGATTGCCTATCAACATGCACATTACAAGCAAAAAAATGTGTTCCGAATGGATCCATCAGCCACTTTGCTTTATTCAGATATCATTACTCCGGGTTGGTCACCGCAAGGAGAGCGTTTTAGCTATAAAACCGTTCAGTTATTAAATGAAATCTATATGGATGGAGAGCTAGTTGTTTATGATCATTTACATTTGAAGCCTGCACTGCAAAATATCAGGGGACTTGGTTTCATGGAAGGATTTACTCATTTAGGTTCGATGATTGTCGTTTGTAACCAAATGAATAGTTCTTTTCTTGATCAGTTATATTCCATTCTTGATAAGAATACATTTGATTATAAAGTTGGACTGTCCTTACTGCCAGTATCCGGATTTACTGTTCGGGTATTCGCGAATTCGACACAAGTTATAGAAAGGATTTTTTCGGAAATTCACCGGCATATTAGTCAGGAATGGTTTCAATCAAAACAATATTCACTTAGAAAATATTAATCATGGCTGTTTTCGAAATGAATGTTGTTAAAATCTTAAAGCCGATTTTAACGTGGAAATAGTTATTTTGCACTTTTGAATTTAGTTTGCAGGCTCTTTTCTTATTAAAATTATTCTATTTTCTGAGGAAACTTAGCAAAATCATTAAATTTTGTTCCAAAAGCAACAAAGTTTAAGAAAAGAGCCTTAATGCAATAACCCGGCAATTACAGAAAATTGCCGGAGAACTAGTTAGAGATTGTTTTTGGGGAGGAAGAAAAATGGAAGTTACGTTATTTTCAGTTTTAGCCTTAGGATTTATTTTGGGTATTAGGCATGCCTTGGAACCTGACCATATGATTGCAGTTTCTACCATTGCAAGCCAAAGTAAGAAGTTATGGCAAGCGTCACTTGCAGGTGTCTTTTGGGGAATTGGGCATACAGCCACACTATTTATTATTGGTTTAATCTTCATTATGATGAAAAATGATATTCCGGAGAAATGGTCGCTTACCTTGGAATTTTTAGTAGGAATCATGCTTGTTTACTTAGGTATTGCAGCGATGTTTTCCATTCGTAAAAAACATGACCATTCTCATCATCATAAACATGAAAATTTGCCTCTTCTGACAAAGGTGAAAAAAGGTACATATAATAAATCCCTTTTCATCGGGTTTATTCATGGGATTGCCGGCAGCGGGGCCATGGTCCTTCTTACTATGAGCACGGTTCATTCTGTATGGCAGGGAGCTTTGTATATCATTGTGTTTGGATTAGGTACAGTGATTGGCATGTTAATCTTTACTACCATTATTGGAATTCCATTTATTTTGAGCATGAAACGAATGGTCGCCAGCAAAGCATTGATTTTAACTGCAGGTGCGATTAGTACTATTTTTGGATTTTATTATATGTACAATTTAGGTGTGAACGATGGTTTGTTTAGTCTTTGGATCTAGGCGATGCATAGTCGGTAATCAAGTGGGAAAAACTTCAAACATAAGAACAGAGGAGGGGAATACATGTTTGAAAACTTAGAAGTAAATCATTTGTTTGAGGGGACAGCTCATGAGCGTCCGCATTTTTCCTTAAATGTAGAAGGTAATGAATATAAAGGAATGATTGAGGATAACAAAATACATTGGTACAATCCACATCCCAAACAAACACTTGAGCAAGAACACGTTAGTGCCATTGAATCAAAGGTATTTACTATGTTAAGTGACCATTTAGAACAATGAAAAAATGGCTGTCTCAATCTATATTTGAGACAGCCATTTTTATATTTTTGGGAGAACTTTCCTGGCTCCTAAGAATATCCAAGTACAAAATACAAAAGGCATGGTTAGTGCCGGGAGTCCATATGGCAATAGCCAGGTTACAACACTAGCCGTAATCGGAACGGTTAAACAGGCTGCAATAATTCCTATTATTAATACATGCCGGGAGTCCCCCTTAAATACAATCGATACGGCAAGTATAGTTAAAATGGCATTATACCCATAAAGCCCCATAAAAATTAATGAGTGTTCTCCACCGAGGCTGTATGATGTTAACAAAGCAGCAATATTGCCAATAACCGCATATACACCTAATCTCCGCCCTGCCCAAAAAACGGCTATAAAAAGCAAAATTCCAGAAAGTGTATTGTCAAGGAAAAATATTTGCCCGATACCATTTACGGCTCCGTCAAGCCAATTGGTCTCTCCTTTAATATTCAACGTCCAACTGGATAACGATTGTGGTGTAAGATCTGGGCTGATCTTAAACGCAACGAGTCTGTATGTAGTGAGCAAAAAAAACCACGTTATGACAATAAAGGGGAATGTCAAAATCGGTATACCGGTTTGTCGAAAAACGTGCATCATTGCTGCTGTCAGTAAAGCTGCAATTGCTGACCCAACCAGAGCAATGAACCATCGTTCATCGCCTTGTAAAAATAAAAAAAGCGCCATGCCTGTAAGAACGGAGTTATACCCATATAACCCCTGATTAATCGTTTCCTTTTCTGCACCGCCTACCCTACCAATTAATGTTCCAATTACACTTGATAGAAGTGCGATAATTCCTAAAGAATACGAGGCAATGGTGATTGCCACCAAAATAATAAAGCCCGAGAATGCATTCTCAATAAAAATGACTTGAGAAATTCCCTTTAGGGAGGTTAAAAACAACGAACTCCATTTGTTCTTATATATGGATAACAACTCCTCTGCAGGTTCTAAATGTTGATGCTAACTTTTAGTGTTTCCGCTCTTTCCCTTTTTATTTGCTGACCTGTGAAACAATTGTATGAAACAAGAAAAACGAGCGGAGACTAGGAACAGCTATCTAGTTTCTTTACCAAAGCTTTACATAGCCTTAACAATTAGTTTGAATTTACATAATATACTTAATTTTTAAGGGGTACTAAAAAGTTGATCCCTTTTAGTGACAATACAAATTTGTCTAAACAGGAGGGTCAGTTATTATTTTTGATTCGTGGAAAGATTAGACATCACTGCATTCTGTAAAACCTCAGGTGAAGGAGGTTAATCGGGAAAGCAGTAGAAGAAAGAAAAAAATAAAAATGACTCCATGGGGGAATCGGTGTGGATTTGGAACTATCGACTTTTATTGAGTATGTTAATTTTTTCATGTTTTTATTATTTGCCTTGATGTATTCGTATCAAATGGTTTATATGTTTGTTGCCTTTCAATCTAAAAAGAAAGGGATGGCAGAGGTGCAGCATGGTCCACTGAACAGATTCGCAGTGATTATCGCAGCACGCAATGAAGAATTAGTCATTGGGCACCTCATTAGCAGTATAAAAAACCAGAACTATCCAAAGGAATTCCTTGATGTTTTTGTAGTGGCGGATAATTGTACCGATCAGACCGCTCAGATTGCGAGGGAAGCAGGGGCCATTGTCAGAGAGCGTTTTAATAAAGCCCAGGTTGGAAAGGGGTATGCCCTTGACTATATGTTGAAGATCATCGGGAGAGACTATTCATCTAGAAAGTATGACGGGTTTTTGGTGTTTGATGCTGACAATCTCCTCGATGAGAATTATATAGCAGAGATGAATAAAACGTTTAATCAAGGATACAAGGTGGTTACGAGTTATCGAAACTCTAAGAACTATGACCAGAACTGGATTTCGGCGGGCTATGCTCTTTGGTTTCTTCATGAAGCTGAATATCTCAATCTACCAAGAATGGTTCTTCAATCAAGTTGTGCCATTTCTGGAACGGGATTCCTCGTCAATAAGGATGTGATAAAAGAGAATGGAGGCTGGATTCATCATCTCCTTACCGAGGACATTGAGTTTTCCGTTTCTCAGATTATTAAAGGCGAAAAGATTGGATACTGCAAGAATGCTATATTTTATGACGAACAACCGGCTACCTTTAGTCAGTCTTGGAATCAAAGACTACGTTGGGCGAAGGGCTTTTATCAGGTTTTCGCAAAATATGGAAGGGATTTAGTCAGCGGTATTTTTCAAGGAAAACAAAATAGGTTTTCCTGCTTTGATATGACGATGACAATCATGCCCGCCATGCTCATTTCATGTATTAGTATTTTGATAAATGGTTTTTTCTTCACTGCGGGATTTTTTGATTTATTCGGCGGGAAGGAGATTATTGAGATTACATCTATTGCGATGTTAAAGTCCGTAGTGTGGTACTATGGGATCCTGTTTATCCTTGGTTTCATTACTACCGTAACGGAGTGGAAAAACATCCATTGTTCCAATTGGAAAAAAATCGCTTATGCCATCACGTTCCCATTATTTATGTTTACTTATATTCCTATTTCGGTCGTAGCCTTGTTTAGAAAGGTTGAATGGAAGCCAATCGCACATACAGTCGTGAAATCACTGGATGATGTGAGGTAAAGAACTGAAAAATGAGGTCTGTCCCCCACTGAAGAAATGTTGTACACCAGTGGGGGACAGACCCTGCCTTTAATCGATTTTTATTTAATATGTTTCTTCAGGATTGAATTGACCAATGCCCTTTATTTCATAGTCAAAAAATTTAACAATGAGTTCATTTTCAGTTTCAATAGAGTAATATTTGTCAATATCGAGGACAAAACCCATGAGGGCCCCCAAAGGATTAGTCCTCAAGAAGGGGGATTGAGGCCAAAACCCGAGGTAGCCTCCAGAGGATTAGTCCTCAAGAAGGGGGATTGAGGCCAAAACTCGAGGTAGCCCCTAGAGGATTAGTCCTCAAGAAGGGGGATTGAGGCCAAAACTCGAGGTAGCCCCTAGAGGATTAGTCCTCAAGAAGGGGGATTGAGGCCAAAACCCGAGGTAGCCCCCAGAGGATTAGTCCTCAAGAAGGGCTGTAATATTTTTCATTATCATATAACCGATTTTCTAATAGGAACTTCTGTTTTTTTGTGAACTCTTTGGGCAGCTATTGGCACGGTTTGTGAGGTTATAGAAAGAGGTCTCTCGATTTTTCAGAGAGGCCTCTTTTTCTGTACTAAGGAAATATAAAATTTGACTTTGAGGAATGTCAAACTTCTGGAACATTGTGTTTTACTAGTCAGGCTTTCTATCGAAAAACCAATATTTAGAATATTAACATATAATTTACATGAAAGTGCATCAAGTTTAACATTGCGCAGGGATACTAGAATAGTATGAATATATTAATAGAAAGGAATTACTAGAAATGAGAAGAAAAACATCAGCATCAAAACTATTTTCAGTCATTTTGGCAGTGCTTATAGCTGTTTCCGGACTTGTAACGCCTAAGACAGCATTAGCAGCTGCACCTGGGGGAATTCCGTCCCAAATTGCAATGAGTATAGGAGGAGGGGCAGAAGCAGGTAAAGCAGCGATGAGTTTTAATTGGGTAACAGATCCAACGGTGAACTCATCAGAAATTATTTACGATACTTCGCCTAACCTAGATAACGGTGTAATAAAAAGTGCCGTAAAGACTACTCCAGTTGCCACAGATATTTTTCCAGAGAATCGAAGGACTGACTTTAAAGCTATTCATTCCTTTAATGTTGTGATTCAAGATCTCACTCCTGAAACAAAATATTATTATAAAGTAGGTAATGCCAGCGACGGATATAGCGCAATCTCTAGTTTTACAGCACCTGCGGATCCTGCTGCAAACAAGCCGTTTTCTTTTGTTGTCAGCCCGGATACACAGGGAACTTCCGTTAGTTCGTTTGATAACACAAAAAAATTGTACGATTATATTAAGGAGAATGAACAGGATGCTGCATTTCTTCTTCATATGGGTGATGTGGTAGAAGATGGACATGTTTCAGATCAATGGCAGTTATTCTATGATGCAGCTCAAAATCTGTTAGATACGATGCCAATCATGGTTACCCCAGGCAATCATGACGGGGCATCCTATGACAGAGATTTTGTGCAGTATAAAGCAAGATTTAATCATAAATCTTTACATAAACCAGATGGTTTATCTCAAGCTGCCGAAGGGACGGTATATTCCTTTGAATATGGAGATGCGTTGTTTATTTCTCTTAATTCTTTTGCATCATCCACTGACAAGGAAATCCAATGGGACTTTTTGGCGAAAGAAAGTGCAAATACCTCCAAGGCATGGAAAATAGTATATTTCCATGTTCCGCCTTACGACCCAGGTGCAAGTCACTATAATATGGACAATGTGACAGGTAAAAAGCTGACAGACGCAGGTATCGATTTGGTCTTACATGGTCATGAACATGCCTATGCCAGAACAACATTAAAGACAACTTCAGCTTCGTCAGGTACAGGGAGCATTGAAAAAGCAAACTTCGGTGAAGCACCAACTTATGTTATAGGTGGATCCGTTTACAATTACGGTTACAGCCTAGACAATCGTGACACTTCTTGGAATGATTATTTTTATGACCTTCGCATCAACAAAACGGGTACAGGCGGCGGAGCCATCTATTCACCAGGTGTGTATAGCAAGGTAGATGTTTCTAGTAATGCGATAACCTATAAAGCGTACTATAAAGCTACAGGCTCTGAAAATCCTTTTCGTGTTATAGATACATTTACTATTTCAAAATCAGGGGATAAGATCACTCAGCCTAAAGGGGGCGGTGAAGAACCTACCTCTGTAACCTTTTTGTATGATTCATTTAATCAAGAAAAAGGCAAATATATCGCACGTTTCAATTGGGTAACTCCAGTAACAACAAAAACAACGCAGCTCTATTATGCGAAAAAATCAGAGTTTGAAAGAAATGGCGGAAAATTCACAAATGTTGTTGTCGGTACAAATAACACGGTGGACCTTTCAAAAGCAATAGCCGATGCGAACTATAATGGTGCAGGAACTGCGTACTCTGTTGTGCCGGTACAAAGCCATAAGGCTGAAACGGCCACACTTGAGCCTGGTACGGAATATGTATATTCCGTTGGGGATGGTGCAATGAATGTTACAAGCGTAACATCACCGGCTAGTTTTAAAACACCTGCCAGCAATCTTGATACATTCAACTTTAACTGGGTTACTGACGTACACGCAGCACCTAACTCTAGTCACAATGACAAAGCTCTCAAACACGCATTTACTGATTTCCCGGATGCTTCATTTATTCTGAGCTCGGGAGACCAGGTTTCCTATGCATTCGACACCAATCAATGGGATGCATTTTTTGAAGCAAATGCTGAGAAGTTTGCGCGTGTGCCATTGTATCTAGGAACTGGAAATCATGAGTACGACGGTGCAGGCAATAGCTGGGCCCCGAACAGCAGCTGGGATTCGGTAGACCCAACATTGCAAAACCTGTTTGGACGCTACAACCCGCCTAAAAACGGAGCACCATTTTATGGCGGTGGCGACGGTACTGAAAGAATGGTATCTGGCCTGGACAAAAAGCAGTTTGAGACAAGTAACTACTATTATATTTATGGTGACACCCTTTTCATGATGATGGATTACCAGGACCAAAGCAGTGCTTCTCAAATTAAAGCGCAGCAGGACTGGATGAAGTCCGTCGTTAAACAAAACCCTACAAAGTGGCGTGTTGCTGTTATGCACAAATCACTTTTCGGATATCGTATGGCTAATCCTGTGTCATCCTGGACAGCTGCTTTTGATGAAGCGGGAATTGATGTGGTGCTTTCGGGACACGACCATATCTATGTCCGTACAAAGATTTATGCAAATGGCGCCAATATTGAGCCTCAGACTTATGGTAACGGAACAACCTATATCACAAGCTATTCTGGAAATAACGACAGACGCGGACCTTATTTCGAAAGTAACAAAAGGGACCCCGAAAAGGTAGCTTATGTTGATGTTAGGCCAGTTGGTCAGGGGTTTTCAAATATTTCTATTTCACCGGCTGAAATCAGAATCACCAGTAAGGGTGTTGATTCTAATGGTACTCTGGTAACCGGGGACAATAATGTACTGATTACGAACACACCACGTACACCTAATTTGTCGACATTTAGTTACCCTACAGTCCCACAAGATGTCAACGAGTTGTCAATCACGAATGTTGTCGTTAACGGGATTGCAAAAGAAGGTCAAACTTTGAATGCAGCCGTTTCCCCATCAAGCGCTACCGCTTCTTTCAAATGGGAAAGCTCAACGGACGGCACAACATGGACAACCATTGCAGGGGAAACATCATCACGCTATACCATCAAAGCGGAGGATGTAGGTTCATATTTGCGCAGCGTTGCCACTGGAACAGGTTTTTATAATGGAGTAGCAACAAGCTCTGCTACAGCTAAAGTCACACCCCTTGCTGGCAGTGGCACAGCAACTGTAAAAATCGGAACAGCTAATGATTTGGCTGCATTATCTGAAGGGTTTGGCACGTCCACCTATCCGATTGACGGAAAATACGAGCTATCAGCAGATATTGATATGAAAGATGTGGCATTCACAGCAATGGGCGGAGGCTCTGCTCCAGCACCATTTTTAGGAACATTCAATGGGAATGGATATACAATTAGTAATTTGACAATATCGAGCAGCAACAATAATACAGGATTCTTCTCTTATCTAGGTACTGGCGGCAGAGTTGTAAATCTTAAGCTAGTGAATGTAGATATTACAGGAAAGAATAACACTGGAAGTATTGCTGGTGTTTCCATCGGCACGATTGAAAACAGTTATGTAGATGGGAAAATCACTGGTGGGGGCTATACAGGCGGTATTGTCGGTTTGCTCCACGCGGGTACATTGCAAAATTCGATACTAAATGCTGATGTGCATGGAACTACAGTTGGAGGCTTAATTGGAGGTACGAATTGGAATAGTTCAGGTTCGCCACTTACTGTAAGAGATACAACAACTGGAAAAGTCATTCTTAATAACTATGTAGCAGGCACTGTCACGGGGACTGCAGGAGGGCAATATTTAGGTGCCATTGTTGGAGATATGGGCGGCTCTTCAGGCAGTCTGCTCAAAACCTTCAATGGAAATGCTGTGTTTAATGCTGTAACAGATGCTGCACCAGGTAAAATAGGAGGTTATTGGTCTGGCAGCAGGCCGATCATTGATCAAAATCAAGTCAACTACTATGACAGTGACAAATTAAGCACAAGTGGACTTCCATCTGGAATCGTCGCTGCATTTGCTGGAAAAACGGCAACTGATTTCACACAAAAAGCAACATTCGAGGCCTTGGGATGGGACTTTACTAACCTATGGGATTGGGATGCAACGAACAATGTACCTGTTCCTAGAAAGTTAACGAGTGGCGGCGGTGAAGAGGATAACTACGTAACCATTATTGCATCTGCAGGTTCTGGAGGGACAATTTCTCCAAACGGATATGTTTTGGTCGAGCGTGGACAAAGTCAAAAGTTCACTTTCACACCAAACCAATATTTTGAAATTGCAAGCGTAAAAATTGACGGATTGGAAAATCCTGAGGCTGCTGCGGCAGGCGAATATATCTTTGATAATGTTACCGAGGTACACAAGATTGACGTTACGTTCAAGCTTTCCGATGCCACTTCTGGTATTGTCCCAAGCCTTGTTTCAACAAGTGCATTTTATAACAGATTTAATCCAGCACATATATGGGTAACGGTAGACTTTGGTGAAGGGGCACTAGGAATTCAACCAGCAAACTGGCGAAAAGCGGTAAAAAGCGTGAAGATTATGAAGGATAATGCCTTGGTTCTTGATGCTGCCGGCGGCTATTGGTTCCCAAGCACAGGCTATGGAGCACCTGAGAATCGACTTGAAATTGCTTATGATGATATACAAGGGTTTCCTGGCTATGAAAATTTAGTTGCAGGGACATATGACCTTGTTATAACCTTTGCAGACTTGAACTCCTCTGAATACACCATTCCATTGGTTGTGGACGACCTGGTTGTCTCTTCATTGGACGTTGATGGTGGAACGATTACGGTAGACGGAAATGAGGTAAATAGTCCAGCAGAGATAAAAGAGGGCTCACAAGTTACTGTTAAGGCGGCTGTTCCAAATGGAAAAAGGTTCGTAAAATGGACAGCGACAGGCCTTGAAAATGAAAGTTATACAGTAGATTCATTTTCATTTACGATGCCGGCAAGTAAGGTTACATTGAAGGCTGACTATGAAAACATCCCAAGCAATACAATAATCGTTACAGCCGAAATGAAACAAACGGATGCAGGCAACACAGCTTTTGCAACAGTTACTGAAAAAGCAGTTGCAGATGCAATTGCATTTGCAAAAGCAACAGTTGAAATCAAGGTAGAAACACCGGAAGATGTAAAGGCAGTTGAATTAACTGTTCCAAAAGATTCAATTGGAGCACTAGCTGAAGGCAAAGTGGAATCCCTTAAGATTGCAATGCCAGACGCAGCAATCACCTTTGACAAAAAGGCTCTAAAATCAATTGCAGGAACAGCAAAGGAAGATGTAAAAATTTCAGCAAGAATCGTAGATACGAATTCACTCTCAGAGCCTAAGGCTATAATAAAAAAGATTGCGGACAGACCTGTGTATAATTTTACTGTAACAAGCGGCAATGAAGTGATTTCAAAGTTCAATGGTGGTAAGGCAACAGTAGAAGTGCCATATACATTAAAAGCAGGAGAAAATCCAAATGCAATTTTAGTGTATTATGTGGACAATAAAGGGAATCTAAAAAATATGATGGGCAAATTTGATAATGCAACAGGGACAGTTAAGATGACACTGAACCAACTCTAAAGGTGTGTTATTTTAAGCTGTCTAGGTAAAAACACATTTGCACCAGTGGCAAATGAAGATAAGCAGTGTTGAAGAAAATAGTTAAAAACTAAGTAAATGATATGTGAGGTCTCCCTTTGGTTCATTCCAAAGGGGGACTTTTGTGTGCGCTTGGCAGCGCTTCGCTCTAATGGGTGAAAGTCCAAACAATAACGAAACTTCTTGAAAAAGAACTAGGGATGAAAATACATTCAGAAAAGACGAAAATCGTGGACAACCTTGAGGAACAGTTTGCGATGACCCGCATGTACGGATCTTTGAGAGGCGCATGAATTTCTTCATGCGCCTACTCTATTGTGTGATTTTTTAAACTATTTCGCTTTATTACGATTGATAACAACCGATATATCGATTATAATTATCGATATAATTAGGAGGGATAAAATGCGGAAACGGAGAGGGTTTGTTCAAGTTGCCATTTTGCACTTGTTGAAGGAAGAATCCATGCATGGTTATCAAATCATGAAGGAGTTGGAAGAACGATCAAATGGTGCTTATTCTGCAAGTGCCGGAACGGTTTATCCTGCTCTTCAAGAATTAGTGGATCAGAATTTAATCGAACTTGATACGGCTTCAGATAAAAAGGTTTATTCGCTCAATGAGAATGGCAGAAAACGGATAGACGAAAGTGTTCATCATGTGGAAGGCGATTTCTGGGTTGAATGGAAAGAGAGAATGACATGGAAGAATTCGGAGGAGTCGGTCCAGCTAAAGGCAGCAATGGATCGCTGGGAAAAGGAATTTCGTATAGCGCTCAAGCAAGCTCGTGGGAATCCAGGAAGAGTACATGAGTTAATCGCCTTTGTCGATGAAATGACCGGCCGGCTAAAAAAGCACTAAGCAAGGAGAGAGTTAATGAGGGCCATTAAAAAATTACTGCATTATATTAAGCCATACACCATTTTCGCCATCCTCGGACCGGTTTTTATGTGTATTGAAGTGGTGATGGATCTTTTACAGCCAACAATCATGCAGAAGATGATTGATACCGGTATAGCCAATCAAGATAATGCCTATGTCATCAAACTAGGACTTATGATGTTACTCTTTGCGGTTATTGGGCTGATTGGAGGAGCAGGGTGTACGGTTTATTCCGCAAAAACGGCTGTTCATGTTGCTGCGGATCTTCGCCGTGATGTGTTTAAGAAGACGGAACAATTTTCGAGTCAGAATATCGATTCCTTTGGTACTGGTAAATTAATCACCATTTTGACCAATGATATCGAGACACTCAAACAGGCTGTCATGATGACATTACGTGTTTTTGTAAGGGGGCCTTTGTTATTCATCGGATCTGTTGTGTTTGTTTGGTTTACTGCTCGAGAACTATTTCCGGTGTTACTAGTATCTATCCCTATTTTAATTGCTTTTATCTATTACTTTTCAGTAAAGTCCGGGAAACTTTTTTCGAAGGTACAAAAAGCCATGGATCAGGTGAATACAAAACTTCAAGAAATGTTAGCCGGTATTCGGGTCATCAAGGCATTCGATCGCCAGGATTATGAAAAGGTTCATTTTAAAAATGTTAATGACTTGCTAATCAAACGAAATATGTCGGCTGAACAGTTCATTTTAACTCTAATGCCGATTATGATGTTTGTTGTCAATCTGGGGATTATCGCAGGACTCTGGATGGGAGTCATAAAGATCAATGAAGGAACACTTCAGGTTGGAGTGATTTTAGCCTTTACTAATTACCTAAACATCATGATGAATGGATTAATGAGCAGCAGCCATGTATTAATGCAAATTGCGCGTTCATTTCCTTCAGCTGGTCGAGTTGTCCAGACACTCGAAACAGAAATTGAGATCGCTGAACCTGAACATCCATATTCTGGTGGAGGAATACAAGGTGAAGTGGAATTTAGACAAGTGAATTTCAGCTATAGTAAAAATGGAAATCATGTACTTAAAAACATTTCTTTTAAGGCCAAGGTTGGACAAACGATTGGGATTATTGGTTCAACGGGAAGTGGTAAATCAACCCTCACAAAACTAATTCCACGCCTTTATGACCCAGATTCAGGAGAAATTCTTGTAGATGGAGTTAATAGTAAGGAGTTTCCGCTTGAGAAACTTCGTACCGCAATTGGGTTTGTACCACAAAAAGCCACATTGTTTTCCGGAACGATCGAGGATAATCTACGCTTTGGGATAGAAGAAGCAACACTAAATGATATGGAGCAAGCGGCACAATCGGCGGCTGCTAGTGAATTTATTAATAGATACGATGGAAAATTTTCACATACGCTTATGCAAGGAGCGACAAATTTATCCGGTGGTCAAAAACAGCGGTTATCGATGGCGCGTGCTTTTATCCGTAAACCTAATATTTTAATCCTCGATGATTCGACGTCGGCTATTGATGCTTTCTCCGAAGCAGAGGTACAACTTGCATTAAGAAAGACCTACTCTCATACAACAGTGTTTATCGTCTCATTAAAGATTTCTTCGATTATGGATGCAGATCAAATTCTTGTGATGGAAGATGGGGAAATTGAAGCTAGTGGAACACATCAGGAATTATTGAAAAAGAGCAAGGTTTACCGTGATATTTATCATTCGCAAAGTGGAAGGGAGGTTGAACTTGCATGAGTAAATCCGCTTCGCAACCAAATATGATGAATCGAGTCCGTGGTCCGAGAGGGTTAAGCGGACCTGTTGTTAAGGCAAAGGACGCGAAAGGAACCATCAAAAGGATATGGTTGTTTATGGGACAACAAAAAGCAGCATTAATTGCTTCCATTATTTTTGTCATCCTTTCTACACTGCTGGGTCTGGCAGGGCCTTATATGATTGGGATGATTATTGATGAATACATTATTCCTAAGGATATTGCCGGCACACTCCGTTTTTTGGGTTTACTTGCGGTTGTTTATTTAGCTGCTGCTTTGTTCACTTGGCTGCAAACCTTTATGATGGTTCGGGTATCGTTACGAACCATTCGGAATTTGCGCCAGGATTTAGTGGATAAGCTGCAAACCTTATCCTTACGTTTTTTTGATAAACGTACACATGGCGACCTCATGAGCAGGGTAACCAATGATATCGACAGTTTGAATAATGCACTGAGCCAAAGCGTCATCCAAATCTTGTCCTCCATTCTCATGCTTCTAGGAGTGGCGATTGCGATGTTTTCACTTAATTGGTTGCTGGCAATTGTGACACTCCTTGTGGTTCCACTTATCATTTTTACCACTAAATATCTAATTACATACAGCAGCAGCGCATTTATAAAAAGACAACGAGATTTAGGAGAATTAAACGGATTTATCGAAGAGTCCATTTCAGGAAATGAAGTCATAAAGCTTTTTGGAAAAGAAGAAAAAATGAATGGGCAATTTTCGGAAGTCAATGAACGATTGCGCGGGTCAGCGATGGCTGCTGATACGGTTTCTGGATTTCTCGGACCCGTCAATAACTTTATTAACAATCTTGGTCTATGTTTCGTCATCGGGATTGGAGCGGTCATGACGGTAGAGGGGATGGCAACCGTTGGAATTATTGCCGCTTTTGTTACGTACTCACGACAATTCTTTCGCCCGATTAGCCAGCTTTCGAATTTGTTTAACCTGTTCCAGTCGGCGATCGCTGGTGCGGAGCGTGTATTTGAGATCATGGATGAGACACCCGATATAGTAGATAAAGAGAATGGGATTGCGGTAGATTCATTGCAAGGTGATGTTGAATTTTCCCATGTTCACTTTGGGTATGAGGAAGGTTCGCCCATTTTGAAAAATATTGATTTTTATGTCAAATCCGGTGAGAAAATTGCCCTTGTGGGTCCAACGGGTTCAGGGAAGACCACGATCATTAATTTGTTAATGAGGTTTTACGACGTGACTGCTGGTGAACTAAAAGTGGATGGCCGCGATATTCGTGATTATCAAGTAAGTGGCTTGCGAAAAAAAATCGGAGTAGTGCTTCAAGACACGTTCTTGTTTTCAGGTTCAATAATGGAAAATATTCGTTATGGACGGTTAGAGGCAACAAATGAGGAAGTCGTAGCGGCAGCCAAAATGGCTTCGGCACACCAATTCATTAAATATTTGCCTGAAAGCTATCATACTGTAATTACCTCTGGCGGGTCCAATTTAAGTCAGGGACAGCGCCAATTACTAGCCATTGCTAGGGCGATATTAGCTGATTCAGATATTTTGATTCTTGATGAAGCCACATCGAGCATTGATACAAATACGGAAATACAAATTCAAAAGGGAATCAATATGTTAACCGAAGGAAGGACCAGCTTTATCATTGCCCATCGCTTGAAAACCATTGAAAATGCCGATCGTATTTTCGTCGTGAATCAAGGGGAAATCATTGAGGCGGGCACCCATCAAGAACTTTTACTGAAGAAAGGGTTTTATTTCAGTATGTATGATAGTCAGTTCCATATTCAGGGGAAACAGCAAGCTCATAGCAATTGAGGTGCTTTAAAAAAAGAAGGCATGATTCAACGTTTGATTGAATCATGCCTCTTTTCTATTAAACCGTTATCGAGGATAAATGAGATTTCCCACCCGTTATCGACCGGTACAATTTGATATTCCGTTGGTTCACAGAGAAGTCTGCTGCCAATTGTATGACGAACATATAACCCAACAGACATTTTTTTAGGCTTCATTATCTTAACAGCAGGTTACAACGCAGGAAGATACGGTTTAGATCGATGGGTAGTACCATTTATCCGAAAAACAACTAAGACTCATACAGAAAAAAATAAAGTAGCAGCCTAATTAGTTGGACAAAAAGACGATTCGCTCTCACACTAAAGGGTTCGGTTTTGAAGCACAAGATGACAATTTTCGGTAAAATTGAAATAGATTAAGCACATGAATTAACAGGCTTATTAACGCCATTTTTGGTACAAAAAACGCTCAGAGCAAAAAAGCTTTGAGCGTTTTATAATATCGCCATATTCAACATAGACCCCTTTATATTAAAGAACATAACCATTTCCGAATTACGTTTTAATTAAACTTTTCTGGTTCTGTTGCGTAAAAATCTATAAATCCACAGCTTGTACATACATAAGGTTTAATATCACTCAGAGGATTAGTAATTTAATTTTTTCTTCCAATTTAAAGAGAATAAACTAGAAGAAATCGTAATAATAAAGATCACAATTACAATAATGAATACGATATAGTAAGAACCCGTCGAATCATACAGGTAACTGAATAATGTTGTACCGAATGCTACACCTAACGTAGAAGCTGACATAATGGTTGTATAAATTGATGCATAATCACGTCCACCGAATACTTCACGGATGACTACTGGAGGGAGTAAGGTAGACCCAGAGAACCCAATTCCAAATAGTAATGCACCAGCATAAAGCATAGCAATTCCGAATGCATCAGAAATAAGCAATGCAGCTACACCAACCATACCACATCCAATACCAACAAATAGAGCCGTTCTAATGCCGAATTTATCATTAATTGCCCCAAGTAAGAATTTACCACCTGTTTGACCAATTGTTACACAAGTTATTCCTGTAGCAGCCATTGTAGCTGTAAATCCTACTGACTGTACAAAGTTTGGTACGTGGAAGCTAACCGTCGAAGCCAAACCAAACAATCCTGTAAATAACATAACTAAATAAAATGCAGGAGATTTAATCGCTACTCTTTTTAATACACCTGTTTCAGGTGCGTTTTTCAAGCTAACACTAGAATCAGCAGTCGCAGCAACTTCATCCGCACCATAAGAAGTCATATTTAGTTGTTCTGGTTTTGAACGAATGACAAAAATAGAGAATGGTAAGATTAATATGGCTACAATAACACCCAATACGATATATGTTGAACGCCATCCAATGGATTCAATCAGGACACCTGTAATTTGAGCGAAAATGGCACCACCAACTCCCATAAATGCCATTGCGATCCCTAACGAAGTACCAGCTTTTGCTTTAAACCAGTTATTTATGATTAATGGAATAGAACCGTAAATTAAGAATGTACTACCAATCCCTAACGCAATTCCCGAAATGTAAAATGGGAAAACCGAATGATAAGTACCCATTAACCCAAATGCTAATGCGTTAATAATACCAGCCATTGTTAAAATATAACGTATATCAAATTTGTTCAATATTTTCCCTGCAAAAGGTAATAAAATAGTGATGGTTATATACATTAATGATGTATATAAACTAATTTCAGAAACACCAACATTAAAGTCTTCGGCTACTGCACGGTACAGTAAACCAGCACAGCTAACGATAATACCAACACTTGCGGCATAAATCGCAGAACTTGCCACCATAATCCACCAAGCATAATGAATTTTACCTTGCTTATTCATATTTCCACCTCATAAAAATGGAGAAGCAAGCACTGTTGCTTCTCCACTTTGTCATTTTTGATAAGTCTAGATGCTTTACATGATAAAGTTATTGAATTGTGAATCCGCCATCGATTGGTACAATGGCACCACTCATGAACTTAGCTTCATCTGATGCCAAAAATACAGCTAAATCAGCTACTTGATCTACTTGTCCAAAAGTGCGAGTTGGAACTAAATCTTTAGGGATACCAGCTAAAACATCCTTTACTAAAGGTGTTTCAATTGTTCCTGGGCAAATGGCGTTAATTTTAATACCATAGCGTGCATATTCAGAAGATAAATGTTTTGTATATCCAATTACACCGTGTTTTGTAGCTGTGTAAGCAGCTCCACCTTTACCAGCAACAAGACCTGCAATAGAAGCAATGTTTACGATTGAACCAGTACCGCGTTCGATCATGCTTGGTAATACAGCGTTTGAAAATTCAAATACACTGGTTAGGTTGATGTGTAAGAAGAAATTCCATTGGTCTAATGTCGTATCCAATGATTTAGCATATTTATCGAATACACCTGCATTATTTACTAATACATCAACTGGACCAAATGTCTCTTCTGTTACTTTTACGCAGTTTAGAATATCTTCGGTTTTCATCACGTTTACTGAAATAGCAATAGCTTCCCCACCAAAGGCTTTAATTTCATCAGCAACTGCCTGTGCACCTTCTACATTTAAATCAGCTACTACTACTTTTGCGCCTTCTCTCGCAAAACGGATAGCTTCACCTTGTCCCATACCTGATGCTGCTCCTGTAATAATTGCAACTTTATCTTTTAATCGCATATCCCATAACCTCCTATTATTTGCTAAGAATGTATACGCATTCATTTGTGCTTTACAATTCGTTAATATTTCACAAATTGTTCACAAAACGTTTACAATTCACATTTTATACACATTTCGATATAATGGAAAATACTTATTAATTATTTACTTATAACTATTAGTTATAAAAGGTGGGGGTTATGATGGACTTTTTAAAATTAAAATACTTTTGTATAACAGCAAAATGGGAAAATATGTCGCTTGCTGCTAAAGAACTATTGATTTCGCAACCAGCATTAAGTAAGGCGATTACAAACCTCGAGGCAGAGCTAGAAATGGATTTATTTTTCCGTAATGGCAAGCGTATTTCATTAAATGAAAATGGCCGTTTTTTATTTAAACGAGCAGAGCGTATTTTCTCAGAATTACATCATTTAGAACGTGGATTGGAGGAGAGACGAGGTGAAGGAAGTGGTAATTTATCGATCGTTACAACACTTCCCTACACATTTACAAATATCGTAGATTTATTTTTTAATGAATATCCACATGTGAAATATCTACAAGTTCCGTTATCGAAAGAAAACTTGCAACAGTTTATTGAAAATGGCAAATATGATGTGTGTATTACCACAGAGAAGATTGACCATCCGAATGTCGAGTGGGTACCATTATTTGAAGAAGAAATTTTTTTAACTGTGCCAAAATCATACAAAGAAGCGAAAACAGGCACAATTGACTTGATGGAATTAGATAACCTTCCCTTTATCGGCTTAACAAAGGGATACAGTTTTCGTCAATTTACAGATCAATTTTGTAAATCAGTAGGATATACACCGAATTATCGAGTAGAAGTAGAAGAAGCAACAACGATTTTACAGCTTGTAAAAAATGGACGTGGGGCAGCGTTTACACCCGAAACATCTGTTAATCTATATGAAGATAAAATAAAGCATTTAAAAATTAAAAATAGGAAGTTTACACGTACGATTGGCTTATTAAAGCATCGTTATTTATACCCGACAAAAATTTCAGAGGCTTTCGTTGCGCATTGTCATCGCTATTTTCAGGATGCAAAAAAGAAAAATAGCAGATTTTAGGAGTGAAGGTTGTGAAGTAAATAGGCAGCATCCATCATTTGGATGCTGCCTATTTTAAGGCTCAGGAGTTGTTAAAGCATGTGGAACGCGTTAAATTAATCGCACGCTATGTAACACCCGTGATTGGAGGTACCTGGCGC
The DNA here is from genome assembly GCF_031457145.1 of Neobacillus niacini. Classification (GTDB taxonomy): domain Bacteria; phylum Bacillota; class Bacilli; order Bacillales; family Cytobacillaceae; genus Neobacillus; species Neobacillus niacini_J. The sequence goes on along the minus strand of NZ_JAVDVZ010000017.1, from coordinate 81,991 downwards.
CTTTGGTAATAAAAATAGGGGGTATTGTTATAAATAATAATTTTTAACACTATGTTTAAAAAAATCAATTGAAAATTGACGGAATTCTATAGCAGCTTTTGATAAATAATGACTTTTATGCCAAGCAATACCTATCGTTCTTTTACAAACTGGATGATTAATCTTAATTCGCACAGTTTTAGGTGTTGAATCCCTAAGGATCGAAAGATTAGGAATAAAGGAAATTCCGTACCCTAATTCTACTAATTGTTGAATCACCCAGGATTCTTCAAGTTCAATAGCAGTATTAGGTGTAAATCCGGCCTCCTTACAAAATTTGTCTGTAACTTCCCTGAATCCATAATCTTGGGGTAATCCAATAAAAGTTTCATCTGAAACTTCATTAAGATTTATCATTTTACGGTCAGCTAATCGGTGGGTATGAGGAACAGATAAAAATATTTCTTCTTCTATTAAGGGAACCCACTCAATATTTTCTCCTTGTATTGGACTAGTAGAGATACATAAGTCAATTTGAGCATTCTCTAATAGATACTTCATTTCGGAAGAAGAAGCTTGTTTATGTTTTATTCTGACATGCGGATGATCTTTTAGAAAATCGCCAAAAAATTTGGTCATGATGTGAGGAAGAGTCATAGCTACTGATATGACTCCCTTCTCAGGACTATTCATGTCTTGTACTTGAAGGATGCCTTCATTTATTTCTAAAAATATACGATTCACCCGTTCTAGGAAGGCCTTGCCAAACTCATTTAAGTATATCTGTTTTCCTTGTCTATTAAATAAAGGTGCCCCTAGGTCATCTTCTAAACGCGCTATAGTCTTACTTAATGCTGGTTGGGAGATATTAAGCTCAGCAGCTGCTCTTGTCATATGCTCATATTTAGCTGCTACTTTAAAATATTTTAATTGTAAAAGTTCCATTGTGAACTCCTTTTATAAACTAAATAAATGAATATACAACCTATTATACATTAATTATTAAATTTTTTTATTATATATTCTTCTGAATAAAGCGCTTTGAAAACATCCATAGAATCTGGTCTGCTGAAACGACCATATTGAAAAGCAAACTAGCCAATTCGGATAATATGGGCGCAAGATTACTTGTTTGCATTCATATGCGCTAATGTCGTTCTCGTCTTGTTGAGATCTTTATAGATGTTATAAAAAAAGCTCTAGCTGAAAGACTAGAACTTTTTTCATAAATATTCTGCGAGAAGTCGTTTACCAAGATAAAAATTTTTATTCATTTTTTGATGAAGTATTTTTATCTTATGTAAATCAACTATCATAATTACTGAATCGTAAATCCACCTTCAATTGGATTCTCTCTTAATAACATACATATCGCCCTATTCATGATGTGAAAATCTATTAATTCTCATTAACAGCTAAATATGTGTTGTTATTAGCGGCCATAGCTTTTCTTCTTAGTGTCATGAAACTTAAAAGAATGGCGATAACTTGGATAGCTAATACGCCGAGGAATACAGCATAATAGGATCCAGTTATGTCATAAGCAAATCCAAAGATAGTTGTTCCAACGGCAATCGCTAAAGTAGACGATGCCATGATCATGGAATATATGGACGCATAATCTCGATTACCAAAAACGGCTTTGATCATGAATGGCGGTAACAGAGTGCTACAGGAATAACCAATACCAAAAGCAAGTCCTCCAATAAATAGAGAAATACCCCCTAAGCTTCCACTAAATAAAATGAGCAGGATTCCTGCCATACCTGAGCCGATTCCAACGAAATTGGTAATCTTTATCCCGACTTTATCGTTTAACCAGCCTAAAAGAAATTTCCCGGATGTTTGTCCAATCATGACACACGTAACGACAGATGCAGCAAATGAAGTAGAGAATCCTTCGGACATAAGATGATTTGGAATGTGAAAACTTACCGTTACCACTAGACCTAATAGACCTGTAAAAATAAATAAACCGTAGAAGGGAACTGATTTAATTGCCTGTTTGAGAGGAGTTCCTGATTCCTCAACAACCTTCTTGGAAGATTCCTCAGCAATTTCCGCCCCATATGCAGTCATGTTCTTTTCCTTTGGATCCTTTCGGATAACAAAAATGGTAAAAGGAAGTGTTAAGACAGCAACAAGCACTCCAAGTGTCATATAAGAGCTTCTCCATCCAATCGTTTCAATTAGATATCCGGCAATGGGAGCAAAGATAGCCCCGCCTATACCCATGAATGTCATGGACAGCCCCAGAACAGTGCCCATTTTAAGCTTAAACCAGTTGTTAATAATCAATGGTACGGCTGCATAAATTAAGAAGGAGTTGGCGATACCAAGGAATACACCAGAAACGTAAAATTGGTAAACAGATGTATATGTGCCCATTAATCCAAATGCAAGGGCATCCGTTAGTGCAGCCACTGTCAAAATTAGGCGTATATTAAATTTGGAAAAGATTTTTCCTGCAAAAGGAAGGGTGATGGTTATCACAAAATACATTAGTGTTGTATAAAAAACAATATCTGCTGTACCGACTCCCAATTCAGTACTCACAGATTTATAGAATAATCCGGCACAACTAACAATAACTCCAACACTCCCTGCGTAAATAAAACAGCAAGCTACCGCTATCCACCATGCATAGTGGAGTTTTTTACCCTTTTTAGACACTATAGCTCAACCCCTTTTTAATTCATTTTTGTTCGTTACTAGAGAATAAGATATTCAGTTAAAATTACATATTAAACAACTTTAGTGATAGAAAAATATAGAACTCAATTAAAAATCTCCTCCTTTAATTTAATACTTTTTAATATTGTGACATCCCTATATTGGGATGAGACAAACAAAAAAAGTCCAGCATAAAGTAAATAAATAACTTTATGCTGGACTTATTTACTAAGAGAGGTAAATTTTGGTTCACCCCGGTAAATAACAGCGCTTTCATGTTTATTAGAACTATTCAAAATATTATGGCAGATATGCGTAAATGTCAATATTAAAAATAAAACATAAATGAAATTTATCGATCTTTAACAGAAACGGATACCTATAAGAAGAAAAGCGGTGGTATTTTATAGATTTGTATAAAATTATTAAACTTTTTTATATTTTCCGAAAATTGATACTTGACTTTAAACAGGCTAATTTATAAAATAAGGTCAAGAATTAAATAAAAGCTGTTATTTATTAGGGTTGACTCTTCAAAAAAGCCAATCTTTATTCATAAATAAGCCCAGCAAAAAAAAGCGATATGCTATTTTTTGCTGGGCTTTTTATTTTGCTTAAGGTAATAGGAGGATTCTATTTAAAAGATTGTTAACCCTTAAATGGAGCATTAGTGAATGAATATGTTAGTTGACAAATATTGAAAAGGTAAAGGATGGGAATACAAATGAAATATGAAGTAATGGAGAATCATCAGGAATTAAGAAAAACTGTTCGCAAATTTGTACAAAAGGAAATTGTTCCAAATATTGAAGAATGGGAAAAGAATGGATTTCCTAATGGAATTTTTAGGAAAATGGGGCAAATGGGGTTATTCGGAGTACGCTATCCTGAGGAATATGGCGGCAGCAACTTAGATTACTTCGCAGCCATGACTGTAACAGAGGAAATTGCTTCATCAGGCTGTGCAGGCTTAGGAATGGCATTTAATGTACAGGCATTAATGGCAACTAATCCAATTTTAAAATTCGGTACAGAAGAACAGAAACAAAACTATCTTGCGCCTTCAATAGCTGGAGAAAAAATTGCTGCACTTGGCATTACCGAACCTTCTGCTGGTTCAGATGTGGCTGGAATACGGACGACTGCTAAGAAAACAGATGGTGGATGGATTATCAATGGATCCAAGGTTTTTATTACAAATGGGATAAGAGCTGATTATCAAATTTTAATAGCAAAGACGGGAGAAAAAAATGGCAGACCGTTATTTAGCATCTTTTTAGTGGACAGTAATTTAGAAGGGTATACTGTCGGACGTAAGTTGGAAAAAATCGGGATGCATGCATCAGATACTGCAGAAATCTTCCTGGAAAATGTCTTCGTCCCGGATAGTGCCTTGCTTGGTAAAGAAGGAGAAGGATTTAAGCAGCTTATGTGGCAATTAAATGGAGAGCGTTTAATTCAAGCTACTGCCTGTGTTGCGGGTGCCCAAAGATGTCTGGATTTAGCTGTGCAATATGCTAAAGAACGTGAACAATTTGGCCAATCACTGTCAAAGAACCAAGTCATAAGACATTACTTGGCTGAAATGCAAACCGAAGTTGAATCTGCCCGTGCTCTGTTATATTATACGGCTGCTCAATATGATCAAGGTGAAGTACTTGTTAAAGAAATATCTATGTCAAAGCTGTTGGCATCTAAAGTTTATTATGAAGTGGCAGATAAAGCGTTGCAAATTCACGGTGGTTATGGATATATGAATGAATATCCAATCTCCAGAGAATGGCGGGATGCTCGGTTAATGAGAATTGGCGGGGGTACTGACGAAGTTCAAAAAGAAATTATTGCCAAAGAGATGGACTTATAATCGTTTATTCTCATTATTATAACTGAAATGATTAATTAAGTTTTTTTGGAAGCGTTTCACTAAAGTAAGTGAATGATTAAATGCTGAATATCTATGGGGGAATAAAACTCATACTTTTATTTCTTAATTAGTGGATATAACTCAGCGGCAAGATTCAACGTTTTTTTGGATCTAGCTCTGGGTTTTTTGGATTGAGGAAAACTGCTAAGGAGGAAGATAATGACTAAATTATTTACACCATTTTCGATTAAAGATGTAGTGTTTAAAAATAGAATCGTCATGTCACCCATGTGTATGTTTTCTTCATTTAACAGAGATGGACATGTAAGCAAATTCCATCATATGCATTACGTTAGCAGGGCAATGGGGCAAGTTGGATTGATTATGCTTGAATCAACAGCCGTCCATCCGCAGGGGAGAATATCCATGAAAGACTTGGGGATTTGGTACGAACATCATATTGAAGGATTAAGTGAACTTGTCCAAGAAATTCATCGATATGGCAGTAAGGCAGGAATTCAGATTTCACATGCAGGAAGAAAGGCTGATATAGAAGGTGAAATCTACGCTCCATCGCCCTTGCCATATAAACAAGGTCAACGAGTACCAAATGAGTTATCCCTGTCTCAAATACAAGAAATCATACACCAATTTAAGGAAGCAGCCAGAAGAGCAAAAGTGGCAGAATTTGATGTCATTGAACTTCATGGAGCACATGGTTATTTAATTAATGAGTTTTTATCTCCATTATCAAACCATAGAAATGACCAGTATGGCGGGATAATCGAAAACCGCTACCGATTTCTGGAAGAGATAATTGATGTAATAAATGAAGTATGGGATGGGCCATTGTTAGTACGTTTATCCGTAAATGAATACCATCCTGAGGGAAATAGTCTTGATGACATTGTCTATTTTTCCAAAAGGTTAAAAGAACAGGGAGTAGATCTGATCGATTGTAGTTCTGGAGCCATTGTGCCTGCACGAATCGATGTCTTTCCCGGCTATCAGGTTCCTCTTGCTGAAAAAATTAGGCAGGATGCTGGAATTGCAACAGGAGCTGTTGGTTTAATTACAAACGCTCATCACGCAGAAGAAATCTTAAAAAATAATCGGGCAGATTTAATTTTTATTGCTAGAGAACTATTACGTAACCCTTATTGGCCGTTAAAAGCTGCTATTGAATTAGGGATAGAGCTGACTGGACCAGGTCAGTATTCAAAAGCATGGGAAGAGGCTTTTCCAGTAATAGAAAAATGGTATCCTAATTAACTGCAATATGAACATTAGTAACGAAAAAATCATGAACATTTTAGGAGGTAAATAATATGGAAGAAACTAAAAGTACTTTAACAAAAGAGAAGGGTATTGATCAAACAGTATATGAAAAAGCTCATGAAATAAAAACATCTACCAATCGTCCGTATTACGCCAAAATGAAGGATATTGGCAAGATGTTTGTTCGAGATAAAATTAAGTATTTGGTAGATGAAGATAGTTTTGAAGTTGAAGATGGCCTTTTCGCACGTTGTAAGGATGAAGACTTTCTTCCGGGTGATGCTGTTGTTACGTTAGTTGCAAAAATCAATGGCCAGCCAGTGGCAATCATCGCGAATGATTTGACGATTAAAGCAGGGACATGGGGAAAGAAAACGATTGAGAAAATCATTCGGATGCAAGAGCTGGCTGAAAAAAGAAAGATTCCGCTCATCTATATGATTGATTCAGCGGGCTCAAGGCTTAACGAACAATTTGAAACCTTTACTGACCGCCGTCATGCAGGGAAAATTTTCTATAATACGGCAAGAATGTCAGGTGTTATCCCGCAAATCGCTTTAGTATTTGGTCCATCTCCGGCTGGAAGTGCCTATTTACCTGCACTATGTGATTTTGTTGTGATGGTCAATAAAAATGCCAGCGTTTACTTAGGTTCTCCTAGAATGGCGGAAATGGCTACAGGGGAAAAGGTTTCAATGGAAGAAATGGGCGGCGCCCGTATGCATAATACAGTAAGTGGATTAGGTGATATGTTAGTAGAAAATGAGCATGAAGCACTTGATGCTGCTAAAAAATATTTAAGCTATCTTCCACAGAACTGGTTGGAAACTCCAGCCATAATCGATACAAGACTTCCGATTGAAGGCAAAAACATTGAAGAATTAGTACCAGAAAATCAACGTATTCCAATGGATATGTATCCTGTCATTGAAAGAATTGTTGATAAGGATTCCTTCTTCGAATTCAAAAAGCTGTACGCGAAAGAAATGATTACAGGCTTTTGCAGAATAGGCGGAAGATCGATTGGAATCGTAGCGAATCAATCAAAGGTTAAGGGAGGCGTTATTTTCCCAGAATCTGCCGAAAAAGCAGCCCATTTTATCTCGCTTTGCGATGCTTATAATGTTCCGTTACTGTTCCTAGTCGATTTACCGGGCTTTATGGTGGGAAGTAAGGTTGAAAAGGAAGCCATTATTAGAAGAGGGGCAAGAATGCTTTCAACTGTTGCAAATGCTACTGTTCCAAGAATTGCCGTCATTGTTAGGAAAGCTTATGGTGCGGGATATGTCGTCATGTCAGGTGCCTCCATGCAGCCGGATGCGTGTATCGCCCTGCCGCAGGCGCAGCCTGCTATTATGGGTCCTGAGGCTGCAGTCAATGCCATGTATTATAACAAGATTCAATCAATTGAGGACCCTGCTGAACGTCAAAAATTCATTCAAGAACAGCGTGACAAATACAATGATGATATTAATGTATGGAGTCCTGCATCAGAGCTTTATATTGATGATGTTGTACCGGGCGACCGCTTACGTAAGGATCTTATTCAAAGGTTTGGTCTATACAGCCAAAACAGGGATATTTTAGAGGGTATTGCACAAAAGAAAACAGTTGTTAGAAGAGGGTAATAACCGTCTATGAGGAGGAAAGTGAAAAATGGATGTATTAAATGAACGGAGACAATCATTTGCTCGAAAAAGTATGGATTGGACTCCAAAGCCTATTCATCAGTTCTTCTTTGAGATGGCAGATCGATATCAAAACAATGATTACATTATAACGGAAAGAAAAACGTGGAGTTATCAAGAGATTCAAGACGCAATACGTAAATTAGCCCTAAATTTATATGAACAAGGGATCCAAAAAGGAGATCATGTAGCTCTTATTCTTCCTAACTTCGCGGAATTCGTCATTGCAAAACTGGCAAGCACAACGATTGGTGCGGTTACGGTTCCAGTAAATTTTCGACTAAAGCATGAAGAGCTAAAATATCTAATCAATCAATCGAAAAGTTCCTATTTAATTGTCATTGATGAATGGAATTCCTTTCATTTCATTGAGGCTCTTCGAGAATTAAGTCCAGAGGTATTTGAAGGGAAACCTTCGGCTGTTTTTCCGCATTTAAAAAAATTGATTGTGTTTTCACCTGAAGGGAAAAAATATACAGGAACATTAGACTTACACGAATTAATCGCATCGAGTAACAAACAGGAAGCACTCACTGTTACTACTGCACTGCAGCAGGAAAGAAACATTGATGTACATGATTTGACTGAAATCATGTACACTTCAGGAACAACATCTATGCCCAAAGGTGTAATCGTCACTCATGATATGCTATGGAGAAGTGCCTATGGCAGCTGTCTTAATAGAGGATATCAAGAAGGAAGAAGGATTTTTGTACCTCTCCCATTTTATCACACCTTTGGCTTTGTTGAGGGAGTACTAGCTTCAATGTATACAGGGGGGTCTATTATTCCTCAGTTGGAATTTAATGGAGATCAAGCTGCATATCTCATTGAAAAGTTTAAAGCAGATGATATTGTCTGTGTCCCTACTATTGCTTTGAAATTAGTAGAAGCTCAGCGAAAAAATCCTCGTGATTTTTCAAGCCTAAGTGCTATGTACTGTGCAGGTGCAGAAGTATCCGTGACATTATGGCAGGAGCTAAAGGATGAATTGCAAATCAATGAGCTTATCACTGGTTTTGGTATGACGGAATTAGCAGCGGGTGTTTTGCAGACTGACCCGAATGATGATTTATCCTTTTTAACTAATTATGTTGGTAAAACCATTCCAGGTGGACATTTTGGCTTAAATGAATTAAATGGTAACAATATAGCATTTAAAATTAGAGATCCAGAAACAGGCGAAATTTTTAATGCAAATCGAGAAGGCGAGCTCATCTCAACAGGACCGCTGGTGACAAAGGGCTATTATGATAAACCAAAAGAAACGGCAGAAGCCTTTACAGAAGATGGCTGGTTTAGAACTGGAGATATAGGCTTTATTCATGATAATGGCTATATTTCATTAACCGGGCGTTTAAAAGAGATTTATAGAATGGGAGCTGAAAATGTATCGCCTAAAGAAATCGAAGATGTCATTACCAGTCATTCTAGTGTAAATCAGGCCTATGTTATTGGTGTTCCAGATCCTGTTATGGGTGAAGTTGGAATGGCTTGGATTGTCCTTGAACCAGACGCAGCTTTAACAAAAGAAGAGATTATGGACTATTTAACTTCTAGATTGGCACGCTTTAAAATTCCAAAATATATTAAGTTTGTTGAGCATAGTGAGTTACCGATGAATCAAACAGGCAAGATTCAAAAATTCCGATTAAAAGAAAGGTATGAAAGTGAAAAAATAAAGGTAGAATCATTAATTTAAAATTACTCATGAGGTGAATAAAAATGGAAGTATTAACAAATATGGCTGGTAACGTATGGAAAGTTGTTGTAAAACCAGGTGATCAAGTAAGTGAAGGACAGGATGTAGTGATTTTGGAATCAATGAAAATGGAAATACCAATCAGTTCAGAGGTAAGCGGTATTGTAGATGAAATTATCGTTAACGAAGGTGATTTTGTTAACGATGGCGATGTGGTCATTAAATTAAAATAACTTCATAGGAGGAGAAAACATTGTTTACTAAAATCTTAATTGCAAATAGAGGCGAAATTGCAGCCCGTATCATTAGAACATGTAAAGAAATGGGGATTAAAACAGTAGCGATATACTCTGAGGCTGATAAACATTCTCCCCATGTAGAACTGGCAGATGAAAGTTTTTTAATTGGACCTCCAAGGGTTAATGAAAGCTACTTAAATATGGAAAAAATTATCGAGGTTGCGGTAGAGGCAAATGTTGATGCCATTCACCCTGGATATGGTTTATTATCTGAAAATACGCAATTCGCTAAGAAATGCACTGAAAATAAAATCGTCTTTATTGGGCCATCTCCTGCAACTATATCACAAATGGGCAGCAAAATTGAGGCTAGAAAATTAATGAGCCAAGCTGGTGTTCCCATTGTTCCCGGAACAGATGCAGCTTTAGCAGATGTGGAAGAGGCGGTTTGTGAAGCGAAGAATATCGGATATCCGATCATGTTAAAAGCTTCTGCTGGAGGCGGGGGTATTGGAATGCAAAGGGTTGATGATGAAGAAGCGCTAAGAAAGGCTTTTCAAGGGAATCAAAAACGGGCAAAAGACTTTTTTGGGGATGGATCGATGTTCCTAGAAAAACTCATTTTAAACCCGCGCCATATAGAAATTCAATTATTGGCAGATAAAGAGGGTAACACCGTTTATTTAGGGGAAAGAGAATGTTCTATTCAAAGAAGAAATCAAAAAGTTTTGGAGGAAGCTCCATCACCATTTATTGATGAAATGACAAGAAAAGAAATGGGTGAAACAGCTGTCCGTGCTGCAAAAGCAATTGGATATGAGAATGCAGGAACAGTAGAATTTATTATGGACGAGTATAAAAATTTTTACTTCCTAGAAGTAAATACCCGTTTACAGGTTGAACACCCTATAACAGAAGAAATCACCGGTTTAGACTTAGTAGAGCAGCAGATTAGGATCGCAAATGGTGAAACGCTGTCAATCAGTCAAGAGGACGTTCAATTAAACGGACATGCGATTGAGGTAAGAATTTATGCGGAGGATCCAAATACGTTCTTCCCTTCCCCTGGAACAATCACAAGTTTAAGTATACCTAAAGGGGAAAATATTCGCCACGAGTTAGCAGTAAGACAAGGATCTGTTGTAACTCCATTTTATGATCCGATGATTGCAAAACTTATTATAAAGGGACTCACTCGTAATGAAGCGATAAAAAATATGAGTAAAGTATTGGATCATTATATTGTAGAAGGAATTAAAACAAATATTCCAACATTAAAGAGAATCGTAAATCATCCGGAATACATTTCTGGAAACACAACAACAAATTTCATTGAAAGCTACTTAAAAGCCGCTAAGGTGAATTAATACCTCATATTAAGGTAGGAAGAAGGTGTTTATGTGAGAGAGAATCATATTTTAGTTGATATTCAGGATCATGTCGCGACCATTACATTAAATAGGCCGAACAAACATAATGCATTAACTGGCGATATGATGGAGGACTTTGTTTCGATTCTTAATGAAATGAATTATAACTCCGATGTTCGTGTCTTGTTATTAACAGGAGCAGGAGAAAAATCCTTTTGTTCTGGAGCCGACCTTGGCGGCATGAGTGAAAATAATGAACAGCATATCTTAACCTATAAGCAGCATGTCTCAAAATACAAAAATTGTCTCCTTGCGATTCATCAATTGAAAAAGCCGATTATTGCCGCAGTAAATGGCTATGCCCTGGCAGGAGGACTAGGACTCGCTGCTGTATGTGACATAACCTTTGCAAGTGAAAGCGTTTTGTTTGGAGCACCGGAGATTAATGTAGGTCTCTGGGGGATGATGATAAGTGCACCATTAATTAAAACGATTGGCTCTAAAAAAACCTATGAATTATTTTATACAGGAAAAAAAGTCAATGCTATAGAAGCAAAAGAGATGGGGCTTGTTAACGCAGTTTATTCGGATAGTAAATTAATGGAGGAAGTAAGACAATTTGCCTGTCAGCTGGCAAAACGAAATCCGACTGCCTTAACGTTAGGCAGAGAGGCTATGCAAATGATTCAAGGAATGGATTATGAAAAATCATTGAATTACCTACGTGATCAAGTAGTTATTTTAGGTGAAACCGAAGATTCAAAGGAAGGTATGAATGCTTTTCTAGAAAAAAGAGAGCCAATATGGAGCGGACGATAAGCGACGAGTTTTTTTATTCCATATATAACCTGAAATGGTAGAAAATCAAAATATAGATAACTAATAGGTTATAAATGAACGAGAGGAGGAATGTTTCTTAATGAAGATAATTTCTTACCTTAATGAAAAAAATCAAATTAGCGTTGGGATAGTTCAAGATCAAACAGTGATTGATGTTAGCGATGAATTTCCCGATGTCTTATCAATAATTAAAGCAGGACGTAATGGGATTGATAAGATTAATAGGATCCTAAGTTCAAACGTTGAACGAAGACCTTTAAATAGGGAGCATTTATTACCACCAATACCTAAATTAGAACGAAACGTTATGTGTGTGGGGTGGAATTACTTAGAACATTTTAACGAACGTTTCCGTCAAGATATTGATCTACCGACTAAACCAACAGTCTTTACAAAAGCCACAGAGACTATAGCTGGCCCTTATGAGGGTATTCCTTTGCAGGAAAACTTTACAAAACAATTGGACTATGAAGCAGAGCTCGCTGTTGTCATTGGACATAAAGGAAAAAATATTTCTGAAGAAGAGGCATCTGATTATATTTTCGGGTATATGTGTGCGAACGATATTTCTGCAAGGGATGTACAGCAATCTCATGGTGGTCAATGGTTTATGGGGAAAAGTATGGATAAATCGTGTCCTGTGGGCCCGTGGATTGTAACAAAAGATGAAATAACTGATGTTCAAAACCTGGATATTTATTGTAAAGTCAACAGTCAAACTGTTCAGTCCAGCAATACAAGCCTTATGATTTTTCCAATAAACCGGATTATTGCCGAAATTTCAAAAGCGATGACTATAATACCTGGTGATATTATTTTGACGGGAACTCCATCAGGTATTGGTTTAAAACGTAATCCGCCAATGTTACTAAAAACAGAAGATGTCGTAGAGGTGCATATTTCTGAAATTGGAGGTATCAAAAACCGAATCATTGCGGATGATGTCCGATAATGAGAAGTAAACGAATATTCTGTTCTTTTACTTACCTATTCTGAACATTCCAAACTTTTAATGAGGTGAAAATATGATTAACAGTAAAGTAGATCACAGTCAATTAGGGGTAACAAAAAAGAATGAATTGAAAGTTGAGGAAACACAACATTTGAACATCTCGAGGAAAACGGGTGTGGTTGGAGAAAAAATATGGATGGGTCATATGATAGCTGAGACTAGTGCTGAATCTGTTCCGCAACATCATCAACAATCTGATACCGTTCACTATGTATTAAAGGGGAAAGCCGTATTTTTTTATGGAGAAGGTTATGAAAATTCTGTGGAACTTAATGAAGGCGATTTTATTTATATTCCGCCTTATCATCCGTATATCTATAAAAATGTAAGCAACATCGAATCACTTGATATTGTCACTACCATGGCTCCGTATTACCAAGTAGTATATGTGGCTCGAAATGAAAATATTGAAATCCCTAGAGATGTTAATAAGGGTGAAGAAGTTTCGATTGTAAGAGCATCAGACTTAAATGATTTAACCAATCAAACGAAATTCATGCCCCGAAAAACCGCAGTTCAAGCACCTAATCTTTGGATTGGACGCGTAACCGGAGAACCTTCAAAGGATTCAGGGGCGCATCACCATGGTGAGGCCGAGACAGCAGGATTCATTATTAGCGGTAAAACTCGAATCTTATATGGTGAAAGATATGAAGACTATGAAGAGTTTGAGCCTGGCGATTTTCTTCGAGTCCCCCCATTTTTGCCGCATATTGAACGTAATGTGAGCAACACCGATACAGTCGAATTTTTGACTGCACGGAACCCAAGAAACATTGTTGCCAACTTAGATAGCTAATCATTTATCAGGACGTTAACGGTAAACTCTATCACAATACTATTGGTTTCCTAAAATCGGTTTTATAGAGTGAGGGACGCTCCTTGCATCTCTTATTGTACTAAATTTCCGAAGAAAGTATGACGGAGGTCAATAACTAGATTATATTGGAGGGATAAGATTGGCATTTCCGAAGAAGGTAACAATACGTGAAGTAGGGCCTAGGGAAGGCATGCAAATTGAAAAGACACCTGTGTCGACTGAAGATAAGATCCGATTAGTTGATTTGCTTTCTGAATGCAATTTTCCTGTGATTGAAGTTACTTCATTTGTGAGTCCGAAATGGGTGCCGCAGATGGCAGATGCGGAATTGATTGCTGAAGGCTTTAAAAGGAATCCAGGTACAGAATACCAATGTATATACCTGAATTCGAAGGGGATTGAGAGAGCCAAAGCCACTGGGAAATTTGATTTGGAAGGCGTTCTTAGTATCATAGCGAGTGAAACATTCTCAAGAAAGAACACAAATCGGTCAATCGAAGAGACATTCGATGAAATGGATGAACGAATTGCTGTTCTACGTAATTTTGATATTCCAATCAGCACAATTGCTGTTATGACAGCTTTTGGTTGTAACTATGAAGGAAATGTTGATCCGCAGCATGTGGTTAGATTGATTTCTAGAACAATAGAAAAAGCAAACGCACATGGGATTGATCCAGATCGTATCCTCCTTGGTGATACTGTTGGATGGGCAAATCCGGTTTCCACCGAGTACCTCGTGGGTCAAGTGCAAGAGAGGTGGCCAGACAAAACCATAATCTTACATTTGCATGATACCCGAGGGATGGGAATGGCCAATGCCTATGTTGGATTAAAGATGGGAGTCACACATTTTGATTCCTCAGTTGGAGGGTTAGGAGGATGCCCATTCGGTGGATCCCAGGGTGCTGCCGGAAACATTGCAACGGAAGATCTTGTTCACATGTGCCACGAACTGGGTATCGAAACCGGAATTGACTTGGAAAAGCTTTTGGGGGTAACCCGTGAAGCAGAAAGAATTCTCGGGCGCGAACTCCCAAGCAAGGTGGGCAAAGCGAGAAGCTTAGCTTCTTATCGTCAGATACCTTCTCATTAATTTATTCAAATTGGAGTACGTGGTCCTATCCTTCCTTACAGGGAAATAGGAAGCGCTGCTCCAATTTTTATTTTGCTACTAACGGTGTTTCTCCATAAAGGACCTGCATTAACAGATAGTTTATTAGATGCACCCTGTGCTGGCATCAAATCTCTATTAAACAATTTTGCCCTGGGATGGTGTAATAAAGTGGAAGTCATCAAACATCTTTTGTTCAACTTATCATTATTATTAGTTTTATTATTTTTCTATTTGATCTGGTTAGAGAGAATAAGAGAAATGCCAAAATGGATCACTCTTGCCAGCTTCCTGCTCTCTATTATCTTATGTTTTCTTTTCTCTTATCAACCTATTCCCCATGTTTCATACGATTTAAGACTAATTCCCGTATTAATTGGCGGGATATATTTTGGGATTGGACCATTACTGCCAATAATCGTCATTATTATTAGAGCCTTTTATGGAATTGACATAGGATTTTTCACGAATTTAACCATATATGGTTCATTACCCCTCCTATTTTTAAAGTTCCATCCTTGGTTTATAAGTCAACATCCAAAAAAACGTATTACACTTTCTGTATTTTTTGCGATAAGCCTTAGTTTCATCACTGTTTTACTTTTGCCATTGGTCAATTGGGCTTCGCTCGATTTTGAAACCTTGTTTGCCTATTTATTCGTCCCATCATTAGGAGCTTTTATTTTTTCATATTCAGTAGAAATCTCTTTAAAAAATATTCGTTTATATAATAGAGTAATTGATACCGAAAGAACGATTGCGCTTGAAAAAATGGGTGCCGCAATCGCGCATGAAATAAGGAACCCGCTGACAACTGCAATGGGATTTGTCCAACTTCTTCAAGAAACAGAAGTTGATAAAACCAAAAGCAAGCAATACCTCTACGGTAAAGCAAGAATTGGATGCTGCAGAGTTAATTATTAAAGATTACCTGATTTATTCAAGACAATTTACAGTTCAAATAGAAGAAATTGATGTAAACCAAGAGTTAAATCATGTCATTAGAATATTACGGCCATTAGCCGAAGGAAATTCCGTTAATTTTTATACTAGTTTTTTACCAGTTAGAACGATAACAGGGAATACCAAAAAATTCCGGCAATGCTTATTAAATATCATTAAAAATGGGATTGAATCAATGCCCTCAGGCGGTAGTTTAATTGTTTGTACCGAGGTACATCATTCAAATGTAATCATTGAAATTAGAGATAAAGGAACTGGTATGAGTAAGGAGCAATTAGAACAGCTGGGAAAGCCATATTATATTACAAGCGGGTCTAAGGGAACAGGTTTGAGTATGATGGTTTCGTATGGCATAGTGCGGGCATTGAGAGGAACCATTAAAGTAAAAAGTGAATTAGGCAATGGGACAACATTTCTAATTTCAGTTCCTAGTAATTTTTCTACTCAAAAGAATATTTCGAAAATTGTAAAAAAACCGTTGAATTAATAACCTTAATAAGTGTAAAATGGTAATATGAATAACAAGGAGGTTATAAGTGTGACTGAAAATAATACTGTTTTAATCGCTGGTTTTGCACAGCTTCCAAGAGGAACTACGCAGTATGAGAAATATCAATCACTGGCAGTCGTTTTAGTTATTAATGTTGAAACAGAAGTTATTGAAGATGCTGAATTTACCTTTATTGCAGACTTAACAAACTATTATTTAACCTCTCTTGTAAGAGGATATGATTTAAAACAAGGAATTAATCCTTTAATTGATATCCTTCGAAGTCGTGTACTAATACCTTCGCAAGGCGCTGTCATTCAATCGATCAAATCGGCTTGTGATCGATACAAAGAGTCGAAGGCAGCAGTTTACGCTTAGAAATAAGAAATGCTGGTTATCTATGGGGAAAGTCCAAAAATCTTTCTTAACTAATAGATAGAGGCCCAGCAACATGAGCTAAGGCTTATTGTTGCTGGGCCTCTATCTATTAATTGAGAATAGGGAGGGGAATCTATGAATGATCTAGCTTATTTGATAGAAAGGTGTGCTAAATTAAATTCTGAAAAAACTGCCTTAATAAGTAATGGCCAACTGCTATCCTTTAAAGAAGTACATGAACTATCCAATGCGCTCGGATGGGGGTTAGAAGAGTTAGGAATAAAAAAATCTGACCGAGTAGCCTTGTGGGTGCCAATCTGTTCTGAATCTGTTATTTGCGAATTCGCACTCCTGAAAGGAGGGAGGGTAAAGGTACAAATCAATCTAGATTTATCAAAAGAGGAAATGATGGCTATTATCAATGACTCAAGTGCTAATGCCATTATTTATGATAGCTCGTTGAGAGATATAAAAGAAGAACTTAAGGAAATATTTCCTGACTTAATTTATATTCCTTTACATGCTGATAACGAAGAAATTAGTTTTGAAAGCTTGATTCAGCAGAACAGGAAAGAAAATTACTCCGTTCATGTTGATAATCAAGATTTATGTCAAATTTCATATTTTACAGATATGAAAGGTAATAGTAAAGGCACAATTTATAATGTATTTTCGAAAAAAGCTTCGTTAAATAATAATTTAGTCGATGAGTTAGATATTACTCCCGAAGATGCAATCCTGCACGTAGATTCATTCACAATTGAAAGCAACAATAAAATACTGCCGTATTTTATTAAAGGTGCAGCCAATATTTTTATGGATACATTTTCAGTGAATTTATTTTCTGAATATGTAGAAAGATTCAGGGTTACATCTACTCGGTTGACTCCTATGATGATTGAAGAGTTAGTTCAATCTGATTTAGTAGAAGCATGTGATTTCTCTAGTTTAAAAAATATTGAATATAACAGCATGGAGATGCCCGTTGAAACAATAAAAAAGGCTGTAGATGTTTTCGGGAATATTTTCATTAAGGTCATTAGCTTTCATGATCAGTTTTTTTCATATCTCATCTTAACCAAATATGATCACCTGGTCGGTTTATTTGAACTTCCAAACATTTTACGTTCAGCAGGCAGAGAATTTACCTTCATACGAACGAAAATTGTAAACCCTCATGGAAATGAAGTTCCAATCGATGTGAAAGGAGAATTACTTATCTCTTGTAACAATCTTATCAATTCAAACGCAGATGAATGGTTTTCTACAGGTGAAATGGCAAAAAAAGATGAGCGTGGCTATGTCTATATTAGTGATATGTAAATGACAAATCATTTTGGGGGTGTTAAAGATGCAAACTAAGTTTGTTGATTGTCCGTTCGATGCATTTTTAAAAGTTAAACACGAGAGGATAAGTGAAACAAATTTAAAGGTCACCATGCCGATAGAACCTCTCTATTTAAATAGTGTTGGGGCCGTACATGGAGGGATTATTTGTTCACTAGCAGATATTGCAATGGGCAATATATTTGGTGCAGATGAAAACAATAATCAGAAAATGGTTACAGCAGACATCAATACTACTTTTTTAAAACCAGCAAAAGGAAAGTTTCTCGTTGCAGATGCGGTTGTAATAAAAAAAGGGAGGACATTAAATCATATCGATTGTTTTATTTACAATGATCAAAATGAGGTTGTAGCAAAAGCAAAGTCGATTTTTGTAAATATTTAATCGTCTATAAAAAGTATACGAAAGTTGGATTACTGAGTTTTCTTTGATATGTAATCAGCGAGATTAATAGAATCATAAAGTAGGAAAAGGAGGAAAATAAAATGAATATTTATGTTGTTATGAAGCGCACGTTTGATACAGAAGAAAAAATTGTGATTCAAAATGGAAAAATCAGTGAGGATAGCGCAGAATTTATCATCAATCCTTATGATGAGTATGCAATTGAAGAAGCTCTGACATTACGAGATGAGCATGGCGGAGAAGTAACAGTTGTCACAATTGGTGAAGAGGAAGCGGAAAAAGAACTTCGAACAGCACTTGCTATGGGCGCGGATAAAGCAGTTCTGATTGATGAGGAAGAGGTTGAAGAGGGTGATGAATATTCTACCACTGCTATTTTAAGCGCTTATTTTAAGAATAAAGCTGCGGATATTATATTAGCAGGAAATGTAACGGTTGATGGCGGATCTGGGCAAGTGGGTTCGAGGCTGGCTGAGGAATTAGGAATATCGATTGTAACAACTATTACGAAGTTAACGATTGAGGGGAAAAAAGCAGTGATTGAGCGTGATGCTGAAGGAGATGTTGAAACCGTTGAAACAACACTTCCATTGCTTGTAACTTGTCAACAAGGGTTAAATGAACCTCGGTATCCTTCTCTGCCTGGTATTATGAAGGCAAAGAAAAAGCCGTTAGAAAAACTAGAGTTAGATGATTTAGATCTGGATGAAGACGATGTTGAAGCAAAAACAAAAGTGGTCGATCGTTTCTTACCGCCAGTTAAAGGGGAAGGGAAGATTCTTGAAGGTGAAATCTCGCAGCAGGTAAAAGAGCTTACATCGTTATTAGTAACAGAAGCAAAAATAATTTAATTGCCAGATAGTAGACCAATCGTTACATAAATAAGAGGAGGGACCTATATGTCAAAAAAAGTACTAGTGTTAGGTGAAATACGCCAGGGGGAGCTGCGTCAAGTTTCGTTTGAAGCGATTGCAGCAGCAAAACAAATTGCTGATGGAGGCGAAGTGGTAGGTTTATTACTAGGCAGTGAGGCTGCTACTCTTGCCGATACCATGATCCAATATGGGGCCGATCGTGTTTTAATTCCTGAACATCCTTATTTACAGAGCTATACATCCGATGGATACACTCAGGCTATTACGCAGGTGGTAGAAACGGAAAAACCTGAAGGCATTATTCTCGGACATACTTCGATTGGAAAAGAGATTTCTGCTCGAATTGCAGCAAAGTTGAAAGCTGGCCTCATTTCAGACGCTGTTGGTCTTGAGGTAAATGGAGATGAATTTGTCTTTACACGTCCGATTTATTCAGGGAAAGCTTTTGAGAAAAAAGTGATAAAGGAAGGACCGATTTTTGCTACAATCCGTCCGAATAATATTGCAGCACTTGAAAAGGGAGAATCACGTACAGGGGAAGTATCCTTAATAAATGTTGAAATCAAGGATTTACGCACGATTGTCCAAGATGTGATTCGTAAAACAGCAGGCGGGGTAGATCTTTCAGAAGCAAAAATCATCGTTTCTGGTGGCCGCGGAGTGAAGAGCCAAGAAGGATTTACCATATTACAGGAATTAGCAGATGTGTTAGGCGGTGCGGTAGGAGCTTCCCGTGGTGCCTGCGACGCTGGGTACAGTGATTATTCCTTACAAATAGGCCAAACCGGTAAAGTGGTAACACCTGATCTTTATATTGCTTGCGGAATATCTGGAGCCATTCAGCATGTAGCCGGTATGTCCAATTCCAAAATCATCGTAGCAATTAACAAAGATCCAGAAGCGCCGATTTTCAAGGTTGCAGATTACGGAATTGTTGGTGATTTGTTCACGGTTGTGCCTTTGTTAACGGAAGAATTCAAAAGAATCACTATTGGTACGGGTGTCTAATGTGATAGTGGGAGGAGTGAATTCCTCCCAGTTTTGTCATTGGGAGGATGAAAAAGGATGTTATCATTACTAAATTTACTTGCTTTCCTAGCAATGGCTGGATATGCTTTCTATTTGTTTGTCAATCTAGTATATACTCGGTATCTGTTTATAAAGCTTGGCAAAAAAGCTGAATTTAAACCAAACCTTAAAGAACGATTCAATCTGATATTAGTTAATGGCTTTGGTCAGTCAAAATTATTTAAAGACAAGAAAAGCGGCCTAATGCATTTAGTATTATTTTATACTTTTTTTATCATCCAAGTAGGACTCATAGAGCTCATAATAAAGGGATTTATTAAAGGATATGAATTTCCCTTCGGTGAGGCCCATAAATATTTCAGTCTACTGCAGGAGTGGGCTACGTTCCTGATGCTGTTGGCTGTCGTATATGGATTTTACCGCCGGTATGGTGAAAAGTTAAAACGCTTGCAATGGAAGCGTGATAGCAAAGCTGCTTTTGTCTATATCGCCTTATGTACTCTAACTTCATCAATCCTGCTTACATTGGGCTTCGAAGCAATTATGCTAAGTCATGAACCAAATCTTGTATATGCTCCATACTCTGGTGCCATTGCGTTGTTGTTCTCCGGCATAGGAACAACGACAGGAACATTGTTGTTCTATGTATTTTGGTGGGTTCATATGTTGACTGTGTTTTCATTTTTGGTATTTGTACCACAGTCAAAGCAATTTCATGAGTTATTTGCCATGGTCAATATCTTCTTTAAGAAAAGCGGCCCTGTAGGGAAATTGAGAAAGATTGATTTCGAGGATGAGACAGCTGAAGAATTCGGTGTCGGAAAAATTGAAGATTTTACTCAAGCTCAGTTGATTGATCTGTACGCCTGCGCAGAATGTGGACGATGCACAAATATGTGCCCAGCTTCAGGAACTGGAAAAACGTTATCTCCAATGGATCTGATTGTGAAGATGAGGGATCATCTTACAGAAAAAGGTGCAGCAATTACTTCTAGACAGCCATGGGTGCCTACCTTTGCCTTTAAAAACACATTAGGAAATCAAATAGCTTTAGCGGGTGCCGGAGCTCAAGAATCTGCTGCCGCTTTGGAAAGTGTGAGCTTAATTGGAGATGTCATTACTGAGGAAGAAATTTGGGCATGTACAACGTGTCGGAACTGTGAAGACCAATGTCCGGTAATGAATGAGCATGTGGATAAAATTATCGATTTACGTCGATATCTTGTCCTGACAGAAGGGAAAATGAATCCTGATGCTCAGCGTGCCATCACAAATATTGAGCGCCAGGGAAATCCATGGGGTCTTAATCGAAAAGAGCGTGAAAATTGGCGTGGGTGTCGAGAGGATATTTCTGTTTCAACTGTTAAAGAAAAGCAAAAGGCTGGGGAAGAATTTGAATATTTATTCTTTGTTGGTTCAATGGGTTCTTATGATAACCGCAGCCAAAAAATTGCTCAGTCCTTTGCTAGAGTGATGAATTTAGCAGGCATTTCCTTTGCGATTCTAGGTAATAATGAGAAAAATTCAGGAGATACACCGCGCAGAATGGGAAATGAGTTCTTATTCCAGGAATTGGCAAATGCCAATATTGCAAACTTCCAAAAGTATAATGTGAGTAAAATTGTAACGATTGATCCACATGCCTATAATTCTTTTAAAAATGAATATCCAGAATTTGGGCTGGAGGCAGAAGTATATCACCATACAGAATTGTTGGCTTTATGGATCAGAGAAGGAAGAATCAAATTTACAAAAGAACTAAATGAAGTGATTACTTATCATGATTCTTGTTATTTAGGTCGCTACAATACGGTTTATGATCCGCCTCGTGAAATTTTAAAAGCGATTCCGGGTGTAAAAGTTGTTGAAGCTGGCCGCAACCGTGAAAATGCCATGTGCTGCGGAGCTGGCGGCGGTATGATGTGGACAGAGGAGAATACTGGAACACGGATTAATATCGCAAGAACAGAGCAACTTCTTGAAACAAAACCAACAATGATTGGAAGCGGATGTCCGTATTGTTTAACGATGATCAGTGATGGTGTAAAGGCAAAAGAAGTTGAGGAGACAATAGAAAACTTTGACATCGTTGAAATTTTGGAAAAAGCATTGTGAATGATGCAGTAATAAACTTAATTAGCAAATCAGCTCTAGCAGAATAGATGGTTGAAAGTGGGGAAATACGAATGAATTTGGTATTAATGGGGCTCCCTGGTGCTGGAAAAGGTACACAAGCTGAGAAAATCGTAGGGAAATACGGCATCCCTCATATTTCCACTGGGGATATGTTCCGTGTAGCCATTAAAGAAGGAAATGAACTTGGTTTACAAGCTAAATCCTTTATGGATAAAGGTGATTTAGTACCAGATGAAGTGACGATTGGGATAGTACGAGAACGATTATGTAAAGAAGATTGTAATCAAGGCTTTTTGCTTGATGGATTTCCTAGAATGGTTGGTCAAGCTGAAGCGCTTGAAAACATTCTAGCTTCCTTAAGCAAAAAGATTGATTTTGTTATTAACATTGATGTAAATCAAGAGATTTTAATGGAACGCCTGACAGGAAGACGTATCTGTATATCTTGTGGATCTACGTATCATCTTATCTTCAATCCATCAGCCGTTGAAGGCGTATGTGATCGATGTGGCGGTGATTTATACCAACGTACGGATGACAATGCTGAAACTGTACAAAATCGCTTACAAGTCAATCAAAAGCAAACAAAGCCACTATTTGATTTCTATGAATCAAAAGGATACTTACGAAATGTTAATGGACAGCAAGATATCTGTAAAGTATTTGATGATCTCGACCAATTACTCGGGAGCTTGCATGAATGATCCTTACTGGAATTATTGGGATTATTTGAATCTAGTATGGCAAAGTGGTTTGAGTTATTAGGATTAATACTTGGTGTCAGTTTAGTGTGGTTGCCTTGAAGAGGTCTTTAAAGTAAGAACAAGAAACTTATAATAGAAAAAAGACGATCCGCCTACCCGCGAATCGTCTTTTTTCTATTATACATACCTATTTCGTCCGGACAGCATTCCAAATACCGTCACGATGACTGAAACGAAAATGAGCGTAATGATGGGAATGGTCCACAAATGCGCCGTATCATATAAATAGCCAATAAACAACGGGCCAATCGCTGCAAGGAGGTAACCTGTTGATTGAGTCATTCCCGATAACTTAGCTGCTTGATTGGCACTCCGTGCACGAAGACCGATATAGCTTAGCGCTAATGGAAAGGCTCCTCCTAATGCGAATCCGATTAAGGCAAAACGATTAAAATCGGATAGGATGACCCTAACAGTAATCCGCTATAACCAACAATGGAGCACATCCCTAGCATGAAGGCAATCCATATTTGTGATTGAGCACGTCCTGCGAGGACAGGAATAAAGAAACTAGCGGGTAATCCTACTAATTGGGTAAAGGAAAGCAGCCATCCCGCTGTTTCCATACTGATTCCATGACTATGTAAGATTTCAGGTAACCAAGAAATCGTTACATAATATAAAAAGGACTGAAACCCCAGAAAAATGGCGATTTGCCAGGCAAGCGGAGAACGCCATATTGTAGTAGTGGTAGAACTCCCCCTCTGGACGAGCCACAGGGACGGTTCTCCTGGCTCAAAAGTGCCAGGAGAACCGTCCCCATGGCACCCCCAAAAATAACAAGGCATGATTCAACGTTTGATTGAATCATGCCTTCTTTTATATTGGGAAAAGAGCCTTTGTATTAAACCGGATAGACTGTTTTATGGTCGGTTGAAATAATAAATTTACTATCGTCTTCCAAGAAATTTACCTTTCCCTCCGAGGAATAAAACCAGGTCTTTTGATTTTCTTCTACATGAAAGATATTAAGTTCATCCCGAAACTTTTCTAACAAAGCTGCTGTTTCATTATCGAGGATAAATGAGATTTCCCACCCGTTATCGACCGGTACAATTTGATATTCCGTTGGTTCACAAAGAAGTCTGCTGCCAACTGTATGACGAACATATAACATTTATGCCTCACCCCCGGGCAGATCAATTAAGAGGAAAAAGGAATCTTGTTTTGCGTGTAATGTTAAGTCGTGGAGGTCTGTAATACGTGCATCATCCCGTTTTTGTAAAGTGACGTCGCCGTTTAGTAAAACCTCTCCTTCAATGACAAATAGATAGATCTTTCGTCCTTCTTGCTGCTGAAAATGAACCTCTTTTTGGGAATCCAATTTAGATAAATATAGCGTTACATCCTGATGAATCATCGCAGTATTTTCGCCTGGATTATTTGATACGACTGATAGAAGCTGATTTCTTAATTTGTCCGTATCAAAAGAAATATCCTCGTAGGATGGAGCTAATTGTTTCTCATTGGGCAGGAACCATAATTGTAGAAGTTGAGTTTCCTCATCTGTCGTAGGATTAAACTCCGAATGCAGGACACCCGTACCAGCTGTCATCCTTTGAATATTGCCGTATTGGAGGATGCCGACATTTTTCAGACTGTCCTCATGCTTTAATTGTCCGTTTAGGACGATGGAAACAATCTCTGCTTCCCTATGTGGATGAATCCCAAACCCTTTGCCAGGTTGAATGATATCGTCATTTAATACTCGCAATGGACCGAATTGGATATTATCTGAATCATAATAGGGACCAAATGAAAAACTAAAGTTGCTTTCTAGCCAATCATTTTTTGATGAATACCGTTTGTTAGCAGGAGTAAGCTGAATCATTTTTTATCACCTTTTTGTATTATTTTAAGTTAAGTTATCTCGAATTAAGGATAATTATACATGAGAATAATGAATTTTACTATGTTAATGCATTCCTTGGATATTATTGGCTTATCATAACGAATGGCAAGAAAAAGGAGACCGTTCATTTACGATCTCCTACCTTATGTTATTTACGCTTGAATCTCACTCATTATCGCATGTGTATTGCCTTCACCATCTTTTAAAAATGCCATCCAGGTTTCGGTTTGTCCCATTTTTGCGATGAGATGGGGTTCGTCGATAAAGGTAACTTCCTTGGAGAGTAATTCCTCATAGCTTGCATGAATGTCTTCCACTTGAAAGTAGAGAATCGAGCTGGCGTGAGCAAATTCTTCACTTTCAGGAAGGCTTAGAAGAAGACGTGTTCCATTACTTTCAAAGAATGCCAAGGTCCCTGCAGTAAATAAAAGTGGAAGACCTAGTTTCTCCTTATAGAATTGAACTGCGCGATCTAAATCTTTCACGGGTACCCCGATTTGTCCAATTTTTTGAATTTCCATCGATAAATTCCCCCTTAAACAATCATTCTTCTATATCATAAACGATATTTTTCATTTTGAAGCAGAGAAATTCAACATAAGTGGTCTGGAGTGACCGAAGTGCATTCAGAAATTCGGTTTAGGTCAATGCAGGTGGTCTGGAGTGACCGAAGTGTATTCAGAAATGCGGTTTGGGTTAATGCAAGTGGTCTGGAGTGACCGAAGTGTATTCAGAAATGCGGTTTGGGTCATTGCGGGATATTAAATTTGATTTCAGAGGAATCTCGACATCTTTTTTCAGAAATATTCCAATGGAATCCAGTAGTTACATAGGTCTAACCAAATTTGTTTGTAAAAAAGTTAGAAAATCGTTCTTCTAAAAATACATATAAAAAACTGACTTAAAAGAGTCGTTATTCAACGACCTTTTGAGTCAGCCTCCTTTTTTTATTTTTAATGAGTTATTAGGAAGTCCTTTAATAGGTACTTCCATTTTAACGGTGCGAATAGGTGTTGAAAAATAAATGGTCTTTGCTACCCCAACCTTACTCCAAATTGTAATATCCACAAACGACTGTTCCGACTGCCTTTGCTGCGACTAAAAGAGCATCTTCATCAATATCAAATTTAGGATGGTGGTTGAAGTATGGTTTTTCGACCCCTTTTGGTGTACAGCAAATGTAGAAGAAGCATGCTGGGAATTTTTTTGCATAATGTGCAAAGTCCTCTGAAGGTGACATTGGAGGGAATTCTTGAACCTCCACAATGTCTTTATCGTTTGCCTTTTTCAAGTAAGAAGCTACCATTTCCGTTACTTCAGGATCATTGTAAAGTGGTGGATAGTCTGGTGTATAGGTTAACGCGCAAGTAACATTGAATTCTTCTTCAATTCCTTTTGCGATGCGGCGAATTTCTCGTTCAATCGTTACCCGCGTTTCGTCCGTCATTGCCCTTACGTCACCCTCGATTTCAATACTATCTTTAATGACATTAAAGGTGCCCTTTCCATCAAATGAACCAATTGTGACCACACCCATATCAAATGGATTTAACCGGCGACTCACCACTGTTTGAACCGCGGTGACAAAGTGTGCCCCCGCGACGATGGAGTCATTTGCCAAATGTGGTGAAGAACCATGTCCACCAACACCTTGTACTTTTAACTTAAAGTATGCACGGCCTGGGAATACGTACCCACTGTTATATCCAACTAAACCAGCTGGTCCAAGCGGTAATAAGTGAATACCGAATATATTGTCTAAATCGTCTAATAAGCCAGATTCGAGCATGCTGATTGCTCCACCCGGTGGAACTTCCTCTGCTGGTTGATGGACAATTTTGATGGTACCAGGGATTTCATTTTTTAATTGGATCAAACAATCTGCTAGAACGAGCAGGTAAGCTGTATGACCATCATGTCCGCAGGCATGCATGACACCAGGATTTTTAGATTTGAACGGTACATTTGTTTCTTCTAGGATTGGAAGTGCATCAAAATCTGCTCGGAGACCAATTGTTTTTCCAGGTTTTCCGCCTTTAATGGTGACAATAATTCCATGGCCTCCGCCTACCTTGGTATCAACCTGTACATCCTTGCCTTTATAAAAATCCTCAATATATTTGCTGGTTTTTTCTTCTTTGAACGAGAGCTCAGGATTTTCGTGAAGGTGACGGCGAATCTGAATGATTTCATCTTTACGTTCTTCAAGCATTTCCATTAATTTTTTTTTCATTGTCATTACCCCCATTCTAAATTACGCAGCTTGATCTCCAATTTCTTGATCTTCTTTTCCTGCATTTTTAGGAACCATAAACATAATGGAAAGAAGTGCTAATACACCAAAGATAACATTCGTAATTATACCCCAGGTTGCACCAACCTCTAGGCTATTTGCTGACATGATGCCATAAATAGTAGCTGAAATCGCCACCCCAAAAGCGCTGCCTAGTGAACTTGCCATTTTATAAATCCCAGCCGCTTCACCCACTTTATTTGATGGAGCGTTTGATACAGATGTATCAGTAGATGGTGTGGCATAAATTCCTAGTCCCAGACCGAATAAGGCGTAGCCAATAAATACAACAATTGTATAAGGTAAATCTGGTAGGAAAGTGAAGCCCATGATTGCGACACCAATGGTCGTAATAACGGTTCCCCATATCATCGGTTTTTTAGCACCAATTCTTTGTAAAATCTTCTCTCCGACACGAATCATCGCTAAAACAGCCACTAAGTAACCAAGTGATAACATCCCTGATTGGAAGGCACTAAACCCTCGACCTACTTGTACATACGTATTGGCAACAACCATTGTACCTGCAATGGCATTGAGCAAGAAGTTTGAGAATGTTGCACCAGCATATGGCTTATTTTTAAATAAAGAGAAATCGATCAGTACCACTTTTTTACTTTTTTCTACTTTCATGAAGATCATTGCCCCAACAACCGTCACGACAGCCAAAATAATGGAAGTTGGGCTTGTCCAACCTAAATCTGAGCCGTAGTTAATTAAAACGTTTAATGCCAGCATGACAACAATAAAGATACTTAATCCGGTAAAGTCGAATTTGAATTTCCCAGAAGTTTCTGCTTTGCTCTCTGGAGTATCTTTAATTAAAATCAAACCGAGAATGGCAAAAACAATCGAGAAAATGAAAATCCATCTCCAACCTAAGTAGGTAGCAATTAAACCACCAGCAAATGAACATACACCAGACCCACCCCAAGAACCGATTGACCAGTAACTAAGAGCACGTTGACGATCTGCACCTTCATAATACGTTTTTACTAAAGCTATCGTTGCAGGCATAATACATGCTGCTGAGAAACCCTGAATAATACGACCAATAATGAGAAGAGTTGCTCCATGGGCTAAAACTAAACATAGAGAACCAATGATACTTAAAATTAGCCCAATATTGGTAATCTTTTTTCGACCTATTTTGTCAGCTAAGCCACCCATTGCTACAATAAATATACCTGAGAATAATGCTGTTAAACTAATACCTATATTTAATGTCCCAAGGGAAATTCCCAAATCTTCTTGGACTGCAGGGACTACATTGACTAGAGATTGAGCAAACAGCCAAAATGTGATAACACCAAAGACAATCCCTGTGATTAATTTATTTGTTCCTTTATAACTGTTTTCCATGTTTCCTACCTCCTGAGTAGAACGTATCGGTTACTTTATAATTTCAAATAAGAGTAGATTTTAGACTTTGAAAAAGATTGGAAAACTACCGGTGTTTTTCTTTTCGTTCATTAGTATATAAAAAAGCCCCTTTTTGATGGAGGCTTTTTTTGTTGGATTTTGTCCATTTACGCATGATATTCTTATCGCTTGGTAATAGGGGATAAAAATTCACTGCATTTTTTTTACCTAAGTAGGGTTAGAATTAGAAAAATACTTTTCGTATTTCAAAAAAATGAATGGCATTTACAGTTAGGTAAGAATAAAATGACCATTCCCCGTCAATTGTTTCATCAAAGACTTCTAGTGATGGGTGACTTGATTGTGTAATATAGTCAATAATTTCTCGGTCGATCCCAAACTCACTGTTATTTTCCCACCAAAGCTTATATAATGCACCGTGATCTTTATCAAAAATAAATTTCCGAATTTGATAGGTCCCGCTAGGAATAAGGTTAATAGTGACTCTTATTTCTTTCATTAATTTTTGAAGAAACGTATCTTCAATTGATAAAAAAGGGTTGATAATCGTTGAGTTCATTAGTACAAGCTGATAACCTAATTCGTTTTCAGTCATAATAAACAATGGCCCGCTAGCTATTATATTCCCGCGTAATCTGTTGAAAAATGACATCGCGAAAAATACAGGCCGTTTGCCGTTAAAATAATGGAACATTTCCATTCCTTCTAATGGAATACTATTCATATCCAAACCCTTTTCATGGGTTTCCGTGTTAATCCAGAACCCAAGCGTTTCAATCGCATCTGAAATACTAATCGCATCGTTAAAAACTAAAGCCCCACGAAAGAAAGTACCATTTGTATATCGCGTATTACCCGAAACCGTATTCCAAGTAATTAAATGAAGTGGTTTCTCTATGGAATAATGTTTTAAATATCGTTTTACTTTCTCCGTCTTTTCTTTAATGAAAGATTTTGCTAAATCAAAATTCGTATCATTAAGTTCTTTATAATCAATAACTTCATGTATATTTGCTTGAAATGCAATAAAATCAATATATTCACTTTGCTGTAGTATCCAATTATCATTACTGTTTATTGCAACTTTTTTAAATGAGAAGGGTAAATGAACTCCAATTTTTAGGTTAGGGATCATTGATTTTAGTAATCCGTGTATTTTTAAATAAAAAATTTCTAGTTCCTCTTTATTTTGATATGTATCTAAAGCGTCAGTAATCATCACGCACCAAGATTCTACATACCTGTAACCGAACACTGTTATACAGTGTTTAAAGAATCTCTGAAGTTTTTCCAAATATACCTCTTGCTCTGAAGCAATCCGATTGTATCTAACATGAACATATAAAGATAAATGATTGGATTTTAAAAATTCAATTGCTTCATCAGAATTATAATAAGGTGACGTAGTTGGAATTAATTCATCCGTTTCTACATCAGGAGCAATTGTTCTCCCAGTCAGCAGTTTATGGATCCCAATATATTTTATTTGCAAACCATCTTTAGCTAATAATACTTGATTTCGAACACTTTCTTTCTGCAGTTCTCTAAGCTCACCAATCATTAATAAATTGTCTGGGTGATGTAATTTCCGTTTATTAGGAGATTGGATATCGATCGTTATCGACTCAAAATTTGTTTCTATATCACTAATCGTTTTTGTATCTTCCCCTTTTGCTATTAAAAGTCTTAGTTTTATTAAGATTTCAGGGGAACTTAGAAGGGCTTCTTTATCGTCAAAATCATAATTTTGGACTAAATTAACATGCTCTTTCGCATTTTTTTCACGATAGGAAAAAGGTGTTTCTCCATAAACCTCTTTAAATAAATTTGTAAATGCTTTTGCGTTAGGGAACCCATGTTTCAATGCGATATGAGTAATGGAATCTTTTGTATATAATAGATCCTTTAAGCTGTGTTTTAAGCGAATATTCATCATATATCGGGTAAACCCAATACCTAATTGCTTTTTAAAATAACGCGAAAAGTAACTAAATGATAAATAAAACTTATTTGCTACTTCTTCTAATGTAAGCGGCTCATCATAATGCTGTTCAATGAATGTAATAATTGCTTTTAATCGATCATCTTCCACATTTACTTCAACATCCATTGTTTTATCAGTTTTAAATCGCCTAATTAAGATAAGCAAGATTTTAGAAATCCTTTCACCCATCTCTAGTTTATACCCTTCTTCTTGACGAAAATGGATGACCATAACTTCAGCTAGCAGCATTCGTAGTTCTGTAATCGTATTTTCTTTCCCTCTGTCAATTTCAGGAGAAAATAAATTGAATGTATGGAACCGATATTCAGGATAAAAGTGGGAAAGAAAAGAATCTGGAATCCCCATTTTAAGTACTGTGTTTTTTTGGATACCGCTAATTTCATAAGGTTGGTTACGATTAATGACAAATAAATGATCTTCACTTAGCTGGTGCATGGATTTATCTGTTTCAACAGCTAGTTCACCATCTAATACAAGGAGAATTTCAATGCCAGAGTAAATTGTAGGGGATGAATACTTAATATTCTGTATGTGTAGCTGAATATCACTAATCGATGACATGTTTTTCCCTCCTAAACATAGTTTAGCTATCTAAACATCAACTATGTGAGAAATCGAAAAGAGTAGAATAAGTCGTTCAACATTCCGTCATATCATTTCAAACAAATTGTGAACTTAACACTATGCTTATATTATAAACACTCAGAATCAAATATAGTGTAAGTATAGAGAACAAGTTAAATTTGAAAGGCGGAATGACTTATGTTTAATACATTTTTAAGAGAGAACAATATCTCTGCAGCTATTTTAACTATTATTCGTTTATATCTTGGCTACGCATGGTTCACAGCAGGACTAGGAAAATTACAGAGCGGTGCTTTCGACGCTTCTGGCTTCTTAAAAGGAGCAATCGCTAATCCAGTAAAAGGTCCAGATGGCAACATGGTTTACGGCTGGTATGTAAACTTCTTAGAAAGCTTTGCATTACCAAACATTGATATCTTTAACTTCATTGTTCCTTGGGGTGAAACATTGATTGGCTTAGGGCTTATGCTTGGATGTTTAACAACAGCCGCCATGTTCTTTGGTCTAGTGATGAACTTCAGCTTCTTCTTAGCAGGAACTGTATCTCATAACCCAACTGATATATTCTTAGGTTTCATCATCTTGACTGCAGGTTACAACGCAGGCCGCATTGGATTAGATCGCTGGGTGGTTCCATTCATCAACAAAACAGTTGGTAAAAGTAAGGCTAAAGCAAGTGCATAACAAGTTGTAAAGTGATTCGTCCCCCTGGAATCGCAGATAATATCGTACAAAAAGACGATTCGTTCCTCCGAATCGTCTTTTTTCACTATTATTTCACCGCTTCTGCCAACAAATCTACGATATGAACCCCACGTATTTTACCAGATAAGCCCTCGCGCTCAATCCCAAGCTGCATTTGCAGCAGACATCCAGGGTTGGCTGTTACAATGGTGGTCGCATGGGTTGCTTTGGCCTGGACCATTTTATAGTCGAGCATGACCATGGACATTTCTGACTCGACGATATTGTAGATTCCGGCTGAACCGCAGCAGCGATCGGCTTCTTTCATTTCCACATACTTCACGCCTTGTATCGATTGCAACAGCGTTCTTGGCGCAGATGCCGTTTTCATCACATTCCGTAAATGGCAGGAATCCTGATACGTAATAACTTGAGGCGGGAGCTCTAATTTCACTTTTTTATGGAAAGAGACCGCCACTAGGATTTCCGAAATATCCTTAATTTTCTCCTTAAACGCCACTGCTCGTTCGCACCATACCGGGTCATCCTTCAGCAAATGATCGTAATCCACCAGGAATGCTCCGCAGCCGCCGGCATTGGTAATAATAAAGTCGACATCTAAGTCTTCGAATGCCGTAATATTTCTCTTGGCGAGATCTTTCGCTGCATCCTTTTCACCGCTGTGTCCGTGCAAGGCCCCGCAGCAGGTTTGCTGTTTAGGGATGGCGATTTCACAGCCCGCTAATTGCAATAATTTCATCGTTGCGTCGTTTGTTTTCATGAACATTGTATCCATTAAACAGCCGCTGAAAAATGCTACGCGATGAACTTTTTCCGCTAATGCTGGAAGATGTTCAGGCCTATTTTTCATTTCTTTCATCGTTGGAACTTTAGGAAGCACTTTTTCCATTGTGGCTAAATTATTTGGTAAAAGACCTAAATATCCCACTTTTTGTGCAAGAGTTTGGATTCCAGAACGCTGATAGAACCCAAGCAGGCCAACCATGGTGCGCATACGATTTTGGTGTGGGAATAACCCTTCAAAAACGGTTCTTCTAACTGCCCGTACAGGCAGTGAGTGTTTTTTGTTTTGATTGATAATATCTCGTG
Organism: Neobacillus niacini; assembly: GCF_031457145.1. GTDB lineage: Bacteria > Bacillota > Bacilli > Bacillales > Cytobacillaceae > Neobacillus > Neobacillus niacini_J. The sequence goes on along the minus strand of NZ_JAVDVZ010000017.1, from coordinate 49,112 downwards.
CTTCTTCTAATAAGTGACCATAATTGACGCCGGAAGGGCAGACCGGTTCACATGCCCGGCAGCCGAGACAGAGATCAAGTGAACGTTCAAAATCCTCATCTGGTTCTACGATTCCGTCAACGACCGCTTTCATCATGGCAATTCTGCCGCGAGGTGAATGGGATTCTTTATAGCCTGATTCAATATAGGTTGGGCAGGTTGGCAGACAAAAGCCGCAGCGCATACAGTTTAACAGCTCATCCTCGTTCATCCGCTCTTTAAATTGTTCTTGAATCTTTTCTTGTTCGAGTAGGGTAGTCATCTTGTAATCACCACGCGTTTCTTGCTGTCTTTTGCAAAGACTTTCCCTGGATTCATGATGTTATTAGGATCGAATGCCTGTTTAATACCCATCATGGCAGCGATCCCTTCTTTTTTAAGCTTCCATTCGAGATAGGGTGCCTTCATGGCCCCGACTCCGTGTTCCCCAGTTATCGTTCCACCTAATTCAATCGCCTTTTCAAAAATTTCCGCAAAGGCTTTTTCAACACGTTCCATTTCTTCGTGGTCTCGTGCGTCGGTCGCGCAAGTTGGGTGCAGATTGCCGTCACCCGCATGACCAAAGGTACAGATCGTTAACTGATATTTTTCGGTAATTTCATTGATGGCTTTTACCATATTGGCAATTTCTGAACGTGGAACGGTTGCATCCTCAAGGATGGTTGTCGGCTTTAACCGTGCTACTGCTGAAAGTGCTGCACGCCTTGCTGTTCGAAGCGCCATTGCTTCTTCTTCGGTTGCGGCGATTTGAATCGAAACCGCATTTTCCAACCTACATACTTCGGCAATTTTTTGAATATCGCGGTCAACGACTTCAGGCGGACCATCCTGTTCAATTAAAAGAACCGCTTGAACATCTGTTGGCAGTCCTATTTGAGCATAATCTTCAACCACCTTTAATGTAGCCTGGTCCAGGATCTCAAGAGTGGTCGGAATGATTTTATTGGCAATAATCTTGGAAACGGAACGAGCGGCAGCGGAAAGATCCTGATAAAGAGCGAGCATCGTTTTCCTAGTTTCCGGCATTGGAATCAGCTTTAACGTAGCTTCGGTAATGACAACAAGCGTTCCTTCAGAGCCAACAAACAGACGGGTTAAATCATATCCGGCCACATCCTTTGCCAGCTTTCCACCGGTTCGAATGATATCGCCATTAGGCAATACCGCTTCAAGTCCGATTACATAATCCCTCGTTACGCCATATTTAAGACCACGCAAGCCGCCGGAATTTTCATTGATATTGCCGCCGATTGTCGAGATTGTCATCGAACTTGGATCTGGTGGATAGAATAGACCTTTTTCCTCAATGGCATGAATCATATCAAGCGTGATCACACCTGGCTGAACGGTAATGGTTAGGTTTTCTTCATCAATCTCTAGAATTTTGTTCATATGTTTAAAAAGAAGGACAACCCCGCCCTCGGTTGGGCAAGTTCCAGCACAGAGGTTGGTGCCAGAGCCGCGCGGAACAATCGGAACCTTATATTGATTGCAGATTTTCAAAATTTGCGAAACCTCTTCTGCATTGCGCGGGCTGACAATGGCATCCGGCATCGACTGGAAGTTAGGAGTGGCATCGTAGGAATAGACTAAACGTTCGATTTTAGAATCATCGAAGTTATTTTTAGTGACAATGGCGATCAATTTTTCTTTTACTTCATTCGAAAGCATGCTATTTCCCCCATTTTCATACTATTTTCATGTTAATTAAAGTATAAAAAAAGCAGGCTAACGCCCGCTATGGATAAACATCTAAAAAATTGGTCTATTTTTTAAAAATATTTGGTTATTCATCCAAAAAGAGCGTAGCCAGATACAGACAGAACAAATCATGAATGTTAGTTGGGTTTAACTGGGATAGCTCCTCAATTTTTTTCAATCGGTAATGAAGGGTATTAATATGGATGTGCAGGGACTGTGCAGTATTTTTTAACGAATGATTTTGTCTAAATAATTCAGCTAGCGTTTCCAATAGGTCCTTTTCCTTTAAAATCGGTCCAATGGTCCGCTGGATGTATTCAGTTTTTGTTTCTGCCGTAAGTTCCCCCGTCACCATTTCAAGCGTTAATTCTTCATCGAACATGATACCTCGATTTCTTCTAGCCAGTTTCAATGCCCGTTCAGCCTGTGCATAGGAATCATGAAGCTTAGAGGGTATCGTACATTGGCCGACACCGGCATAAGCACAAATCCCAAAGCTTGACTGAATAAAATTTAAAAAGCTCTCCAGACGATTTTTAATTGTAACGGAATTAGAACAATCGATTAAGATGATGATTCGTTCATTTCCTGACCGGGTCAGCACATCATTTTTATTTTGCGAAAAGGAGTTCAAAATGGAAGACCACACAACTCTTGATAAAGGACTTTGTTCAAACTCGATGATGACGGCTGTTCGATCCAGCGCAAGATCAATTGCCAGCGCTCTTGCTCGCTCAAGCAAGTCAGGGCTTGGCTCCTTCGCCTGCAGCCACTCGAGGACAAAGGTTTCCATCGCGCGGGAATGATACTCAAACTGCTCGCCATAATAATTTTCACTAATTAACAGCTCGGTCATTTTGCGAATGATTTCACCAAAGGGGGTGACAGTTTCAGGATCACCGGTAATCCCAATCACCCCAATGACTTCTTGTTGAAAAAATATCGGGAGATTGATTCCAGCTTTAACCCCTGCTAATTTAAGGGTTTCTTTTTCAGTGATAATCAGCTTTTTCTTCTGCTGTGATGTGATTAGGGCTCCTTCATGGAAGGTACCTATTCTTCCCTGGTTGGTGCTAGCCATAATGATACCATTCGTGTTCACGACAATAATTTCTTCTGATATTAATTTTTGAACTTCCGTGACTATTTTTTCTGCGAGTTCAGGTTGAAGCATGCTCAGCACCTTCCTCTGTTGAAATTTTATTTTATCCGTTACTATAATCATAGTGAAATAATCGTGCAAAGGGGAGAGTATAATGAAATATAAATTATTAGCGACTGATTTGGATGGAACATTATTAAATGAGCAAAAAGAAATTGATGTGGAAAATATAGAAGCGATTCAGGAATTCCGCCAAAAAGGTGGGAGGGTGGTCATTTGCAGCGGCCGTTCGCCCAGTTCCACTCGCTGGATTGCCGATACGATTGGTCTAAAAGGGGAGCCGACCATTGCTTATAATGGCGCATTTACGCTTGATGAAAATGGTGAAATCATTGAACAATCTGTTTTTTTGCATGACCATTTGTTGAGTTTCTGGGAATTGTGTCAAGGGGAAAAGATTTATGCCCATTTTTACGAAGGAGAAACGCTCCTCGTTCCAGACGTAACCAAATGGAATGAAAGATGGATTGAGAATAATATTCCAACCCTTGAAAAAACAGGTGGAAGAGTAGAAGACCTAATGAGAGTTCGGGGCAAATGCCAGATAAAAACGGTAGATGATTTACATCGGTATTTCAAGACCGCACAGCCGAAGATTACGAAAATCGCAGTGTTTGATGAAGAGGATAGGCTTTTTGATTTTTCAAAGGTGATCGCTAAACAAGTGGGGGGAATGGAAGTTAGCAGCAGTCTTAATTTTCTTAATCTAGAAATTTCACCTGCTGGTGTTAGCAAGGCTTCCTCGTTGGTGAAATTAACCAAACAGCTAGAGATTCCGATATCACAGGTCGCAGCGATTGGGGATAATTACAATGATTCCTTGATGCTTGCTGCAGCTGGGCTTGGAATTGCGATGGAAAATGCTCCTAAAGAAGTGAAGGAAATAGCAGATGTGGTGACGGGTAGTAATGATGAAGCAGGGGTTGCTCAAGCAATCCGCCGTTATTTACTTTAATAGATATTGAAATATAATTTTACTTTTTTAATAAAAATGTTGAATTATAATTTCAATAGCGTTATACTGTGGATACAGTAATCGCTTACAACTAGAAAAACTAACAGGAGGAGAAGGAATATGATCGAAGAAAATCTCGAACTACTAACCACCGAATCCCGAAATAAAGATTCCATGCAAATTGATACGGCCGAGGCCGTCGATATATTACGAATCATGAATGAACAAGATCAATTGGTAGCACTTGCGGTTAAGGAGGTAATACCAGAAATAGAGGCAGCGGTTCAGTTCGTATTTGAATCCTTTAAAAAGGGCGGACGCCTAATTTATTTAGGAGCCGGTACGAGTGGCAGATTAGGAGTACTGGATGCTGTTGAATGTCCGCCAACTTTCAGCACCGACCCTGAAATGGTCCAAGGACTTATGGCAGGTGGAGAAGGCGCCTTTTTGAAAGCAGTGGAAGGAGCCGAGGATAACCCAGAACTTGGTGTAAACGATTTAAAGAATCTAGAACTTACAGAGAACGATACGGTGATTGGGATTGCTGCCAGCGGCCGGACACCTTATGTGATTGGCGCCCTTCGCTATGCACGAAGTATTGGGGCAAAAACCGTCGCACTTTCTTGTAATAGGAATGCAGCGATTAGTAAGGAGGCAGACCAAGCGATTGAGGTCATTGTCGGTCCAGAGGTGCTGACGGGTTCTACCCGCTTGAAATCAGGTACGGCTCATAAAATGATTTTGAACATGATTTCAACCTCATCGATGATTCTTATCGGAAAAGCGTATGAGAATTTAATGGTGGATGTGAAAGTAAGTAATCTAAAATTGAAAGAACGTGCAATTGGCATTATCCGTAAAATCACTGGTGTTTCCTATGAAGTTGCGCTAGAGACTCTAGAGGCATCGGACCTGCAAGTGAAAACAGCAATTGTCATGATTAAAGTAGATACAACCAAAGAGCAAGCAGAAAAATTATTAGCAGAAGCCAACGGTTATGTGAAAATGGCAATCCAAAATGTTGAAAAATAAAAGGTGGAATTCGGTGTGTCAGCAGGCGGGTTAAAAATGCTCCAAAACATGCTTGAACAGCTTCCGGCTTCCGAGCGGAAAATTGCCCAATTTATTCTGGAAAATCCACGCAGTATTTTAGACAGTACCGTCAATGAGATCGGCGTTCAAGCGAAGACAAGCGGGGCCGCCGTTATCCGATTGTGTAAGTCGCTTGGTTTAAATGGTTTTCAGGATTTAAAGGTACGAATTGCGGGTGATTTAGTGAAGCCTGTGGAACAAGGATATCGGGACATCGCGCCTGGTGAATCCTATTTTTCCATCGCTCAGAAGACAGCCAGCAATAGTATTCAGAGCATCCGTGATACGGAGGAAATCATCAATTATGAGGAATTGGAACGAGCGGTCCAGACGTTGCTGCCTGCTCAGAATGTTCATTTCTTCGGAATTGGTGCCTCCAATATTATTGCAAAGGATGCCCAACAGAAGTTTCTTCGAATTCAAAAAAATGCAACCGCTTTTACCGATACTCATCTTGTCGCTACCATCATTGCGAATGCAAGTAAAGAAGATGTCGTGTTTTGTATCTCTCATTCTGGGGAAACGGCAGAGGTTATTAAGGTGTTGTCACTAGCAAAAGAGCGCGGTGTCAAAACGATTAGTTTAACAAAATACGGTCAATCCTCTGTTGCTTCGTTAGCAGACATAAAACTTTTTACCTCTTATTCAGGGGAAGCGGCTTTCCGTAGCGGGGCGACGTCATCACGTTTAGCTCAGTTATATATGATTGATATTTTGTTTTTATCGATGGCGACCGTTCAATATGAGCACACGATTCAAGCGATAGATCAAACAAGAGAAGCGATTCGCTTTATAAAAGATGGAAATTAGACTTGCAGGGGGTGATGTGAACACTGTTTGCATCGTGCTTGACTGGGGAAAGCATTAAAAAATACAACAGAGAGCAGGGGAAATGAAATGGCTGGAGAAAATAAAGTTTTAGCGGAAAAAATTCTTGAACAATTAGGCGGCTCAACGAATATTGGCAACTACACACATTGTATGACCAGGCTTCGTGTTACACCATATGATGAGTCCGTTGTCAATAAGGCTGCCCTTAAGAAAATAGATGGGGTTCTTGGAGTAGTAGAAGAAGAAACACTTCAAATCATTCTCGGACCTGGAAAAGTAAATAAAGTAACAGAAGAGTTTGGTAAGTTGATTGACGCTTCAGGCGGAATCAATTTAAAAGAAAAAGCAGCGAGCACGAAAGCCGAAATTAATAAAAAGAATGCAACACCATTTAAGTTGTTTTTACGAAAAATTTCGGGAATTTTCATTCCATTAATTCCGGCACTTATTGCGTCAGGATTAATTACAGGGATCACAAAAGCCATTGTTCAAGCAGGCTGGTTAGCAGGTGATTCACAGCTTGCAACTATTCTTTCTGTTATCGGCGGTGGATTATTCGGTTATCTTGGAATTTTAGTTGGTACGAATGCAGCGAAGGAATTCGGCGGTTCACCGGCACTTGGTGCGATTGCGGGTATCTTAATTATTAACCCGGCTGTTGCAGGTATTCATTTGTTTGGCACCGATTTACTTCCTGGTCGCGGTGGTTTAATTGGGGTTCTATTTGCAGCTATCTTTATAGCTTTAGTCGAAAGACGGGTGCGCAAGTTTGTTCCAACTAGTCTAGATCTTTTCGTTACACCAACTGTGGCTTTATTGGTTACTGGTATTGTTACGTATCTTGTCTTTATGCCAATTGGTGGTTTTGTTTCAGATATCATCACAAAAGGTTTAACTTCATTACTTGATATGGGCGGTGCAGTTGCTGGCTTTGTTCTTGGTGCAACCTTCCTTCCGCTTGTCGTAACTGGTTTACATCAAGGTCTAACACCTATCCATCTTGAATTAATTAATACGATTGGTGATGACCCGCTTCTTCCAATCTTAGCAATGGGTGGGGCAGGGCAAGTAGGTGCAGCATTTGCAATCTATGTAAAAACAAAGAAAAAACGCTTAAAGCAAGCAATTGGCGGTGGTCTGCCAGCAGGTATTCTTGGAATTGGTGAGCCATTAATCTTCGGTGTTACGCTTCCATTAGGTCGTCCGTTCTTAACAGCATGTTTAGGTGCCGGTGTCGGCGGTGCGTTCCAAGCAGCATTTGGAATCGCAACAATTGCTATCGGGGTATCTGGTTTACCACTTGCGTTCATAGTTGTAACAGGTCAAGTTCTTCTTTATCTGGTAGGGGTATTAATTGCCTATGCAGCAGGATTCTTATTCACGTATCTATTCGGTTTCAAAGATGAGATGGCTGGTGAATTTGATTGATCGGTATTTCCTTCTATTTAAATGATTCTTTAGCAGAAGAGCGGATTGAACTTGCTGGAAAAATGGGTGTGAAGCGGGCATTTACCTCGCTTCATATTCCCGAAGAATCCGGAGATTTAGCTAATCGTGCGGTGGCGCTGCTTCAGTGTGCGAAGGATGCCGGGATAGAAGTTTATGCGGATGTTTCATTAAAAACACCTGGTCACTTGGGATTAGATAGTTTGTTTGCGTTAAAATCACTTGGGGTCAGCGGTCTACGACTCGATGACTTCTTTGAAAACGAGTTGATTTTGAAGCTGGCGAAGGAGTTCAAGCTTGCGCTAAATGCCAGCATTTTGTTTGAGGGTGAAGTTCGGTCACTTTTGGATGGCGGGTTAAAGGCTGAACAGCTGCTCGCTTGGCATAATTTTTATCCAAGACGAGACACCGGTTTATCTGATTCGTTTTTTCAAAAGCAAAATGAACTTTTTAAAAAGCTGGATATCCCAGTTTGTGCGTATATTCCTGGTGACGGAGAAAAGCGCGGTCCATTGTTTGAAGGGCTGCCAACCCTGGAAGAGCATCGTGATTTGGATTCATTTATGTCGGCATTGGAATTGTTCCATTTTGGGGTTGAAGACGTTTATATAGGCGACCCAGAGGTTAGCGAGGATCTACTTAGAAAATTAATCGACTTTGATCGTGACCGTAGTATCGAGATTCGAATTGAAGGGTTTCATGAAGGAGAGTTCAGGCTCCGACCTGATTTTTCCCGTGATGTTCTTAGGTTCATGGACACGAGAAGTGTAGAGCCTGTTATCCCAGAGAATACAAAGGATCGATTGACTGGCTCGATTACCATCGATAATGACCGCTATGGAAGATACCGGGGAGAGGTCCAAATCACCCTTTGTGATTTGCCAGCCGACGAGCGTGTGAATGTAGTCGGAAGTGTTATAGAAGACGATTGGCTGCTTCTTTCCTACCTCAAGCCTGGTCAAAAAGTAAAATTGGTATATGTTTAAACCGGAACTGCCTCTATTGGGGCAGTTTTTTTTGCATATTGACATATTTTTTTATTTTCGTATAATAAAAAAGTTGATTTTTAAGTTTAATACAATGTTAGAGAAGATAAAGGGAGCAGTAATAATGGCAAAAAGTATGTGGATGACACCAGAAGAATCATTGCGTAAGAAAAAAATAAAAAAATACATGCTTTATATAAATATTACAATTGGCACGATTTTGCTTAGTGCAATAGTAACAATTCTAGCAAATAAAATATCATGATACGAATCCTAATCCTTTATTCGATTAGGATTTTTTTGTTCAGTCTAATTGTAGGAATGGATATGAACTTAGAGCTTGGATTCTTCCCGAAAACTTCAGTGAATATAAAATTCGGTCACAATAAAGGTGCAATTCTACCCGAAAACCTGAGGTGAAGTAAAATAAGGTAACAATAGGCTTATGGGATAATCCAAGTGTCGGAAATTTCCTTTTTTGGGCAACTATATAGGTAGGGGTGATTTTTGTGGAAGAGTTGAAATATCTAAACCCGACCGAGCTGCTGGAGAAGATCTATGATACGCTATGCTCCGAGTATGAGGATGAAGCCCATTACGACAAAGAACAGGATAAACAAGATATAGAGGTTACGAAAAAACGGTTAACCAAAAAGGTGTTTAACGAATTTGTTGTTGAGGATGAGTATTTTCTAACAATGGATTCGAAAACATTTAAAGAACGGTATCATTTATTTGAAAAAGACTTTTTTAAACTAATTACCGAATGCAGCAAAAATGGTGTTCCCTATGAAAAATTCATTGAAATCATTGACAATCTTCTAGCTTGTGCCCACTATCGATTAAATGCATTTGAGCAATTAAATGAAGAAATCACTAGGATAAAAGCAGAGAAGGAACAGGAAGAAGAAGAGCCAACAGAAGCGATAGAGGAAGAAGTTGTGGAAGAAGATGACACGTAATGAATATACAGTGATGTATAAATGGTGCCTGTCACCGCTCGTGGACACTGTCCACGGGCGGTGACAGGCACCGTTTTTAAACCTTTTTTTCCTATTTCTTTGCTCTTCGATACAAGTCCATTGTTTTGTAGCCCTCCGCTAGGACTGTTTCCATTTCGAGCAGGTGTTTTTCTTGGGTTTCTTTTCTTTTTGCACTGTATACATAGCGTGCTCAGTCTTTTTGGTAACCTGGTGTTAGTTCGTCGTATATTTTTAATAAGGAGTCATTTTTTTGCAGGTATTGTTTGATATCTTTTACATTATCAATATAGTCATCCACACATTGGCTATTTTTGGTGCTCTTAAGGGTAGTTTTCTTTTTCACCGGAATTGCCTTCAGACCGATTACGGTAAAGACCTCATTGAAACTAACCATTCTGGAAAACTTCAAGTTACTTCCGCGATAATAGCCTTCCTCATCATAATGTTGTTCTGTATAAATACTGTCGCGCTCTATGTATTCCTTATACTTTGGATTATTTTTCTTCGGGTATGCAAAATAGATATATCCGTTATCCTTCACTAACTGTTTTTCAACGACTTTCTGAAGATTGATAACGAAATCCTCTAATTTAAAAATAAAGATAAAGATGAGATCATAGTGTTCCTTTTTAATAGAAGTGTCAAACTCTATGGATTTAAATTCCTCAATGTCTTCAGGGGTATTAAGAATAAGGCGTGTTGGATATTTACTGAAATTTAATTTTTCAATCACACTTTTAGTTAAATTCGCTTCCATCTTTCAATTCCTCCCATTTGTCCTAATTTTCATTTTATCCCCAGAATACATGCTTATCAACTGCAGCGGTAATGGTGACTGTTTCTACGATTGCGTTCCTGTTTATTGTCCCAATTTGGATGCTTATTGTTCAATTGATTGATATGTAAAAAACGCCCAGAGTGAATCACATCTCTGAGCGTTTATTTGGTGTGGTCAAACTACGGCAGGATATTCCCCGCAGCACGATAGATGCTATACCATTCTTCACGAGTCAAAAGAACTTTGCTAGCCTTGATGCAGTCCTTCAACCGGTTCACATTCATGGTCCCAATGACCGGCTGCATTTTTGCTGGGTGACGAAGCAGCCATGCGATTGCAATGGTGGTATTACTCACCTCATAGTTGACTGCAATTTCATCAATGGCTTGATTCAATTCCGGGAACTTTTCGTTTCCAAGAAAAACTCCTTCAAAGAATCCATACTGAAAAGGTGACCAAGGCTGGATGGTAATATCGTTTAGTCTGCAAAAATCGAGCACACTGCCATCGCGATCAATCGCTGATTCATTCTCCATATTTACATTGATGCCATTAGAAATCATGTTGGAGTTTGTGATACTCAATTGCAGTTGATTAGCTACAATTGGCTGCTTTACGAATTTTTGCAGCAGCTGGATTTGCATCGGTTTTTGGTTCGATACCCCAAAATGTCGTACTTTTCCGGTACTTTCAAGAATATCAAATGCCTCTGCCACTTCCTCCGGCTCAACCAATGCGTCAGGGCGGTGCAGAAGTAAAGTGTCAAGGTAGTCGGTTTTTAACCGCTTTAAAATTCCATCTACAGAATTCAAAATGTGTTCTTTAGAAAAATCAAACATGCCCTTACGAATACCGCATTTTGATTGCAGGATGATATGCTCCCGGACAGTCGAATTCATATGTATCGCATCTGAGAAAATTTCCTCACTTGCACCATCGCCATAAATGTCGGCATGGTCGAAGAAGTTTGCCCCTTCCTCTAAAGCTGTTTGAACAAAGGTTTCTGCTTCTTTCTTTTCGAGCGATTTCATGCGCATGCAGCCGACCGCAACCACTGGTACCTCTAATGCACTTCTACCTAGTTTCATTGTTCTCATTATCTTGACCTCCAATTCGGGTAATATTTCAATAAAAGAAATTATGTCTCATTAAACTATTTTGACACATAAGCAGGACAGTATCAAAAATTTATGAATGGCTGCGATTAATTGCCTCTTATTGATACCAATACGATAATTTTCAGCGATCTCAGTAAAAGGACATCAATCGTCTTTTTTATCTGCTTCCATATTTTCTTATGTCTGACCATGGCATAACTAACCTTATTGAGTGGAAAATAGTGAATAAATAAGCTGTTCAAAAATCCGTCAAATCATTTCAAACAAACTGTGAACATAACACTATCTCCGTGTTATTAATGTTTGAAATCAACTATAGTGGAGATATAAAGAGTAAGCAATTTTCGAAAGGCGGAATGACATATGTTTAATAAATTTTTAAGAGAAAGTAATGTCGCAGCTGCGATTTTAACAGTCTTACGTATATATCTAGGATATGCTTGGTTCAGTGCAGGTCTAGGAAAATTACAGAGCGGTGCATTCGATGCTTCTGGATTCTTAAAAGGTGCAATCACTAATCCAGTAAAAGGTCCAGATGGCAACATGGTTTACGGCTGGTATGTTAACTTCTTAGAAAGCTTTGCGTTACCAAACATTGATGTCTTCAACTTCATCGTTCCTTGGGGCGAAACATTAATCGGTTTAGGGCTTATGCTCGGATGTTTAACAACAGCTGCGATGTTCTTTGGTTTAGTCATGAACTTTGCTTTCTTCTTAGCAGGAACTGTATCACATAACCCAACTGACATTTTCTTAGGATTCATTATCTTAACAGCAGGTTACAACGCAGGCAGATACGGCTTAGATCGCTGGGTGGTACCGTTCATCCGCAAAACAGTGGGTAAAGATAAGGCTAAAGCAACTGCATAACTGGTAAAAACAAAAAGACGATTAGTCCCCCCGCGAATCGTCTTTTGTTTATTTTCATTCCTATAATTCTTTTGACATGGAAAGTTCCATATATTGATTGTAGTTCTTTATTTGGGTTCAATGACGATTGCTTGAGAACCCATTTGCTCCCAGGCAGCAATGAAATTTTCTTTGTTTGCTTTTTTGTTCTTTGTTCCATAGGGATCATTGAAATAGATGTATTCCTGATCATAACCGGTAATAACGACGCTGTGCATTTTATACGTAACCTCTACAGATCCTTGTGGAGTAGACCAAGTATTGATACCGGGAATAGGTGAAAAACTTGTTGTGGTAATCACCCAAACGGGCAGACCCTGGCCTACTTTTTCTAGGACGGAGGAAAAAGGATAGTTTGATAGATTTTGAACATGCAGCAGGTCATTGACATTGGAATTAGCCAAATAAAAAATAGGACCATGATAGACTCCTAAGCCAGGTCCATCTTCCATATTGCCGACAAATCCCATATTAGGATTTCCACTTTTTCCATCTGCATATTGGAGAGGGACTCGTGGGATTTGTGCTGCGAGTTCATTTTTTGTTACATCAATACCCCAATATTGAAGTAACATTGCCAAACTCGTTACTTCGCAGCCATTGTATAATCGGGGTGTATCCATCTGATTGAGTAAGGGTACATCCAATTGAATTTCCTCTGCCAAAACCACTTTTGCATGGGGAGTAACAACTGCCATTTCCTCATTAGAATCTGAACCCACATCTACTAAGATAGCCAAACACAAAACAACTAAACTAAAAATATATTTAACAACCTTTTTCACAGCTGCACCCTCCAATCACTGAAAAAATTTTAGCTGTTTCGTAAAATCACAATGGTTACACGCCGATTTGACTGCCGGTTTTCATCAGAATCATTTGGATAAAGCGGCTGATATTCGCCATATCCCGAAAATTGCATGCGATTCGCCGCAATCTGTTGTGACTCAAAGTAGTGGAGAACGCTGGCGGCACGAGCAGCAGACAGTTCCCAATTGGACCTATAGATTGTATTGTGGGCAGGAACATTATCGGTATGACCCTCAATGCTAATTTGATTGGGAACGGTATTGATCAAGCCGATGAGCCCATTTAAGGTTTGATAGGAGCGCTCCTTTAAATCTGCCCTTCCCGAATCAAATAAGATTACGTCTTTTAAGGATACTTCAATTCCCTTTTCCGTTTCTTCGAGAGAGACCATATCCTGCAAACTATTGTCATTAATGTAACTTTCGAGCTGTTGTCGCAATACATTCAGTTCTTCTTTATTTGTGTCTGTTACTTCGTCCTTCAATCCCACCTCCGGCTGTGTAGAAGGCAGGGTCGGAGAGAGGCCAGCTTTTTCACTTTCGATTTTCGTTCCTGTCAGTTCCGATTGGAAACTTTCCATGATGGCTTGATATTTTTCGTTATCAACGGTACTAGCGGCATATAAAACGATAAATAATGCTAGTAACAACGTTAAAAGGTCAGCATAAGGAATTAGCCAAGATTCATCTACATGTTCATCGTGGTCAGAGTTAAAGGCTCGTTTCCGTTTTCTCATGCCGATTTCTCCTCATAATCATCTTCTTGTTCAGGTTGATTTTCTGCTTTCTTGCGTTCAGACGGAGGAATATGGACCGTCAGCTTTTTCTCCAAGGCACTTGGTAAAACTCCCTGATAAATAGAGAGCAGCCCTTCAATGACAATCAGCTTTAATTCTTGCTCTTGTTTGGAAAGTCGCTTTAATTTGTTCGCTAATGGATGCCAAAGTACATACCCGGAAAAAATCCCCAGTAAGGTGGCGATGAAAGCGGCAGAAATCGAATGGCCGATTTTTTCAATTTCCGATAACGACCCAAGTGCAGCAATTAGACCTACTACAGCCCCAAGTACACCAAGCGTCGGAGCATATGTCCCTGCTTGGGTAAAAATAAGTGCGCCTATTTTATGACGTTGTTCGATCGCCTCGACTTCATCGAATAACACTTCCTCAATGAAATCCACATCATAGCCGTCGATGATCATTTCGAGCCCCTTTTTAAAAAAAGGATCTTCAGTCGATTCAGCGATTTCCTCTAAGGCAAGAAAACCTTCTTTTTTGGCCATTTCCGCACATTCAATTAATCTAGCAATCTGTACTGCTTTCGAAGGGAGCTTGGGTTCAAACAGAGCAATTTTTAATAGTTTCGGAAATTTTTTAATTTCTCGAAACGGAAATGCAATAAGCACCGCAGCAGCTGTCCCTCCAAAAATAATCAGGTATGCCGCTGGATTGTTCAAAGATGCGAGGGGTGCTCCCTTTAAAATCATCCCTGCACCTATCATGAGGAGTGCCAATAAAATTCCAAAAATACTAGACATAATTTTCTCCTTTGGTTTATCTTTAATTTAGTTTTAATAATTTGCATTGTACGTGAATCGAAAAAATTCAACCATTTTCTTTTTTGAAAAAATGATGTTAACCATTCATGAAAGGGGTATCCGCTTGAAGATCCAACAAAGCCAAGCTATCAGTCAGGATCGCTTTATTCCAGTGCGGGAGAAAGGGAAAGAATCCCCTTCTTTTCAACAAATTTTTCAGGAAACACAATTTGATTTAACGCAGGATCGTTTGCAAACTCTTCTCAAAGATTTGGATCAAAACGGTATTCGTTTAAGTACTTCTCAATCTGTAAAAGATTTACTGGCGTATAAACAAAGCATTCAAGAGTTTTTAAAAGAAGTGGTTCAAAATGGTTACTCCATAGAAGAGTATCGGTCATTTCACTCCAATGGTAGAGATAAAAGGCTAAAATTAATTAAACAAATTGACCAACAGTTGATCAAACTTTCAGAACAGGTGATGGAAAAACAAACTGTTTCAGTTGACCTGTTGAAGACGATTGGTGAGATCAAAGGATTATTAGTAAACTTATACATGTAGAGAGGAGCACGACTATGCTTCGAGGAATTGATACCGCTGCATCCGGGATGATCGCGTTGCAAAGAAGACAAAATGCGCTTACGAATAATTTGGCTAATGTCGAAACCCCAGGTTTTAAACAGGATTCAAGCCCGCTGCGTTCCTTCCCGGAAATGTTACTAGAACGCATTCGTCAATCAGAAATTTCGGGAGATGCGCCAAAAATCGGTACATTGTCCATGGGGGTGTATAATCAAGAAACCTTACCGCTCTTTTCTCAGGGGAGTCTGGTGAACAGCAACATGCCTTTTGATGTCGCGATTAACGACCAAGCGCTGCCTCCCATCTTAGAAAACGAAGAATACATAAAACCAGCTGCCTTTTTTGCCGTGCAAACCGCTGATGGCAGTTTCCAATTTACTCGAAACGGAAGGTTTTCAGTCAATGAAATCGGACAGCTGATGACCTCATCCGGAGATTTGGTATTAGGAAAAAATGGCCGACCGATATCGGACCAAGAATTGACTTCTGGAAATGTGTCAATTCAAAATAATGGGGATATTATTGTAAACCCTGATGACCCAGCACGTGCACGAACCGTTGCCTCACTTGGAATCATGGTGGTCAATAACCCGAATCAATTAGTTAAAAAAGATAATGGTTTGTATGAGTTAGAGGGGGCAGCTCCAGCTATGCTTGCACAGACTCTTCCTGCAGGTATGCAGCTGCATCATAAAATGATTGAGCAATCGAACGTTGATACGTCACAAACCATTACCGAGATGATGACAAATATTCGCTTGTATGAGGCGAATCAAAAAGTACTTCAAGCCTACGATAAAACACTAGAACAATTAAACACGATTGGAAGGGTATAAAAGCTATGAATACATCTTTATTTATTGCTTCGTCTGGTGTTCGCGCCTACCAAGGGAAGTTAGATACCATCGCCAATAATATTTCAAATGTAGAATCGACGGGCTTTAAACGCAGAGAAGCCGCTTTTTCTGAGAACCTTACCATCTCGATTCAAAACCAAACCGAACAGCAAAGGGAGATTGGCCGATTATCTCCTCCTGGTATTCGAACCACTTTTGGTTCTCGAATCGCCGGAACATCATTGGATCTGACCCAAGGTACACCTAAGCAAACGGATCAACCATTTGACTTCATGATCGAAGGGAACGGTTATTTTCAAGTACAAAGAACAACAGGAACAACAACGGAAATTTTATACACGAGAGGCGGAGTTTTTCAGCAATCTCCTATTGGCGGCGGTCGATTTCAATTAGTAAATGCCCACGGAGACATGCTGCTTGATCAAAATCGAAATCCAATTGAATGGAACACGGACAATGAATTTGTAGTGGCTAGCGACGGGGCGATTAGTGGGACAAACCAGCAAATCGGTTTGGTCGATTTCACTAATCCACAACTGTTGAAGGATGATGGCGGTGTATACCGGTTAACCGGAGGAGTGGTTACTCCAGTGAATTCAACTTACCAAATCAGACAAGGGTTTCTAGAATCGTCTAACGTGGATTTGAATCAGGAAATGACTGATATGATCAAGGCGCAAAGAGGCTATCAAGCGAATGCCCGCGCGCTCAGCTATGCGGATCAGATGATGGGAATCGCAAATGGGATCATGAGGTCATAGCAGAATGTTTACCAATTAAGCGGCGACGGTCAATGCTGCCGTTTCTTTTTTTGGAAAAAATGAGAAAAACCCTAAACATTAAACGATAAACTGCCGATACAAAAAGTATGGATAGAGTTAAAAGGAGCGGACCTATGAAAATTAATCCCTTAAATCGAATCGATACTGTATATCAAGCTTACCAAAAACAACAACAACCGAACCGAGCTGAAGCAACGAAACAGACTCAAACGGAAAAGGTAGAGCTATCGAGCGAAGCTCAACTGCAAATTCAAAAAGAAAAAGATGCAAAAATTGAGCAATTAAAAAACCAAATTGCCAATGGCACATACAAAGTAGACAGTGAAAAGTTAGCGGATAAATTACTCTCAGCTTGGAAGTCAGGTGCAAAAATCGATGAATAGCCTCACAGATGTTTTGCAGATGTTAACCGACCTGCATATCACATTATTAGAAACCGCAAAGAAAAAGCAGGATATCTTAATTTCTGCAGAAATCAATCCGCTGCTTGCTATCATGGCGGATGAATCCAAGCTCATCAAAAAAATCAAAGAAGCAGATGAGATGAGAATGGAAGTATTAGAGCACGACAAATCTTATCTTCCACTTTCGAAGTTAATTGAACAACAACCGGACGGGATAACAAAAGTTGAGTGGACGTCGAAATTGAAATTACTTCAGCGTTTATTTGAAGAAATTGATAAAGTAAACAAACTTAATCAGCAACTGATCCAGCAGTCTTTAACCTATACACAGTTCATGATTGAGCAAATGCTGCCGCAATCAAAGGATTCAGGTCTATATAGTTCAGAAGCTGCAGCCCAAGATTCAAGGGAATATGCTCGTTTGTTTGATTTAAAAGCATAGGGGAGAAAAAAGATGTACTCAACCTTTCATGGATTAGAAATCGGAAAAAGAGCGATTTTATCCCAACAAACCGCACTAAGCACAACGGGGCATAACATTGCCAATGCAAACACCAAGGGGTACACGCGGCAAGAAGCTGTACTGCAGGCGACTCTTCCACTAGCTTCTCCGAATCCTAATAACGGGACGATTCCGATGCAAATGGGCACAGGCGTTGAGGTATCGGAGTTTCGGAGGATTCGCGAATCTTATTTAGATCGTCAATTTCAGAACGAGCAGAAAGAGGCTGGATATTGGGAAGCAAAGGCAAGTGCACTTTCCAATATCGAAAATGTCTTCAACGAACTAGGAGATTCAGGTCTAACCAGTTCGCTTAACACTTTCTGGCAAGGCTTGCAGGAGCTTTCCAAACAGCCGGAAAATCTATCGGCCCGTGTGGTTGTGGTCGCGAATGGTAAAGAATTGGCCGGTCAACTCAATGAAATCTATACCGGTCTTGAGCAAAACGAAACCTTCCTGGCCGATCAACTTACAGGGAAAACCAATGAAATCAATACCATCGCCAATGAGGTGGCAGGGCTAAATTTAAAGATTGCCCAAAACATTGGAGGCGGCAAACAGCCGAATGATTTGATGGATCGTCGAGATGTACTGCTGGATCAACTTTCAAAGCTAGTCGATATCCAAGTTACACCAGCACAAAATGGCCGTGTCGATGTTTCAATCGGCGGTGAAAAGCTGGTGGAGGGGAACAATGCCAGCACATTTACATTTGATCTGCAAACCGGCGGGGCAAAAATCGCAGGAACGGATATTGAATTAGCAGGCGGGGAAATCAAGGGATTGCTAGAAACCCGTGGGTTTACGGTCAATGGGACTACCGTTGGAAGCATCCCTGATTTACGAGCGAAAATCGACCTATTGGCGGTTACCATTGCTGACAGTATGAATGCCATACATGCAGGAGCTGAGGCGAGGAATTTAGATGATATCCAAGCGAGAAGTGCCGATCCGAATGCGCCTTTAGAAAAACTTCTGTTTTTTGTGGATAAAGATGATCCAACCCAACCGCCAAAAAATGCGGGAAGTATGATGATTAACCCGGTGCTGGTGGATTTCCCTTCAAAGGTAGCGGCAGCTTCCTCGGATACGATTGGGGATGGCTCGAATGCAAAAGCGATGGGTGAGGCTCTTTTTCAAAAAATGAATATTGGTGGCACGAATGCAACGATCGGTGATTTTTACAAAGGAATCATCGGTCAATTAGGAACCGAAGTTCAAACTGCCCAGCAGTCCTCTGAAAATGCTACCAAGATAGTACAGCAGTTGGACAATCGCCGACAATCGGTATCTGGAGTATCGATTGATGAAGAATTAACGAACATGGTCCGCTATCAGCAGGCTTACAATGCCGCAGCTCGCTATGTTTCGGCAGTGAATGACTTGTTAAATACATTGATTAACGGAATGAAGTAACCATAATGATTCACGGCATGAAAGGGGGAGAACGATGCGCGTTACTCAACAGATGATCAGTCAGCAATTTATCCAAAATCTCCATCGCGGCAACAAATCAATGGAGACGCTTCATGGACAAATTTCATCAGGAAAGAAGTTCGAAAGGATCTCGGATCAGCCTGGTGAAGTCTTGAAGGGATTATCTTATCGTTCCTCATTGTCGCAAATTGAGCAATATCAAAAAAATGTGGAAGATGGTATTAGTTGGAGTTCAGCGATGGACGGTGAGTTGGGGAATGTCACGAATGTACTGCACCGCGTTCGTGAGCTCACGCTTCAAGCAAGCAATGACTCGAATAATCCGAGCGATAGGAAAAATATCGCTGTGGAAGTGCGCTCGCTCATTGATCAAGTGGGGAATATTGCGAATACAGCATATGGAAGTGGCTATCTTTTTTCGGGGACCGACTTAAATACGCAGCCCTATCAAAATGGTGCTTTGCAGCCGAGCAATCCTATCGTGAAAGAGTGGAATGTCGGTCAAGGACTCAGTGTAGAAGGGAATGTCCATGCAACCTCTGTGTTTGGATTTTCAGTAGACGGTAAAAACTTGTTCGAAACCATTGAAGTGGTGGCGCAGACATTAGAGAACGGGGAAAATCCAGGCTCGCTATTGAATTCGATTGATCAACAATTGGATCATGTGATTACCCAGCGAACAGTGGTTGGAATCAATCAAAATATGCTCGAGCTGGCGTCGAATAAATTGGAGCAATCCGAGTTGCTAAATAAAAAAATGCTGTCAATGGTTGAAGATACGGATGTCACAAAAGCCTTTACGGAGCTGTCCAGCCAAGAAACATTGCTTCAAGCATCACTATCTGCAGGGGGAAAAATTCTTCAGCAGAGCCTAGTTGACTTTTTAAGATAATTATTGTTTCCCCATCTTAGAATTAAGGTGGGGATGTTTTGAATGAGGGGATCATATGGAGGAAATACAGGTAATTAAATTAGCAGCAGTCGTGTTCATTATCCTAGTTTCTTCTATTATATATTTCACACAAACTAATAGTAAAAAGAGACAAAGGACTACTACAAAAGAAGTGAAGCCTCCCAACAGGAGAGATAACTTTCGATTTCGAATCAACATCAAAAATACGGTCATGGAAGTTTTGAAAATTGGAAGCTTGAATGTAAATGAGTACATAGATTGTGAAATTGTCGATGTGAGTGTTGGTGGAGTGGGGATTCTGAGTGACTACGACTTTCCGTTAAGGGAAAAAGTGTATGTCAGGGTTCATTTCTATTTGGATCATGAGGAATTCCTGTTAAATGGAAGGATCGTACGAAAAGTCGAAAACATCAAAAAACGTGCCGTAATATACGGTATTCAATTCATCGATCTCTCAGCAATTGATGAAAATCGTTTGATGAAAACAATCTTTGCCATGGAAAACGAACGAAGGAAAATCGCTATTAAATAGGATTCGAGAAATAGTCAGGCATGCGCCTGGCTATTTTGCTTTTTAAAAACGAACCTCATGTTAAAAGGAGAATTTTATTAAAAGTTTTCGGTTTCCCCCTCTACAGCATCCAAAATCCTGTCGATACATAAAAGCAGAGAGGGAAAATATTCCTCAAAAATAGGAGGGTACATAAAATGAGAATTAACACAAACGTAGCAGCGCTTAACACACATCGTCAATTAAATGCTGGCTCTAGCGCGGCAGCGAAAAACATGGAAAGATTGTCTTCAGGTCTTCGTATTAACCGTGCAAGTGACGATGCAGCAGGTCTAGCAATCTCTGAAAAAATGCGTGGACAAATCCGTGGATTAGAAGTAGCACAAAAGAACGCACAAAACGGCGTTTCTTTACTTCAAACGGCTGAAGGTGCATTGAACGAAACACATTCTATTTTACAACGTATGCGTGAACTTGCGGTTCAATCTGCCAACGATACTAATACATCATCTGACCGTGTCAAACTTCAAGCTGAGATCGACACCCTTGCTGAAGAAGTTGGTCGTATCGGTTCTTCTGCAGAATTTAATGGTAAAAAACTATTAAATGGTTCTTTTGACGGCACGTTCCAAATTGGTGCGAACCAAGATCAAAACATGAGCATTAAGATTGGCGATGCTCAATCCTTTAGCTTAGGTGTTGCGGGCAGTGTAGGAATCGAACAATCTAGCACGGTTACTGCTGGTCCTACGACAGGAGATACATTAAAGTCTGGAACATACAGTGTTGCTCAAAATGGTGCAACTTTTGAAGTTAAAGACGAAAATGGTAAAGTGGTAGCATCCAGTGCGGATGGATTAACTTATACCACTAAAGCATTCGACGGAACTGGTGGAGATGATACATTTACATTTAGCCAAGCGGTTAAATCTGGTACGTTAAGCTACGATGGAACAAATGTGAAAGCAACTGCCCAATTCGCTAATAGCGGCCTTGAAGCTGGTTCTTATAAATTCGATTCAACAGATAATGTTCTTTTAGATACACACGGGGAAGTAGTAGCACGTACCATTGACGGAATTGCATTCAAGGGAGCTGACGGTTCTACAGTATTTTCAGCAACTGTAGCATTAACTGGTGGAAATGAACTTAAAGTAGGTGGTGCAGATGTTTCAACACAAGCTGCAGCTAATACCTCCATTACAGCGATAAACACAGCAATTGAAACAGTGGCTGCTGAGCGTTCTAAAATGGGTGCGGTGCAAAACCGACTTGAATTTACAAACAACAGCTTAAGTACAACGGCTGAAAACTTAACATCTGCAGAATCTCGTATTCGTGATGTTGATATGGCAAAAGAAATGATGACATTCACAAAGAATAATATTCTTTCTCAAGCAGCTCAAGCAATGCTTGCTCAAGCAAATCAACAGCCACAAGCAGTACTTCAATTACTTCGTTAATATCTAAAAAAGAGATTTAAGGGAACTTAAATCTCTTTTTTAAAACTATTTTATAAAAAAGGAGGGAGTTTTTTTGAGGAAAATTAAAACACTCCCAATCATTGTTAGTTTCATACTGATCGTTCAGCTATTCTTTCCTATTATCGGTGTGTTGGCTGCAGAGGTACAGGCACCTGCTAATCTAAAAATCTATGAACGTTATCCAGGCAGTGCTGTGATCGAATGGGATGCTGTGCCTTACAGCTCCGGATATAAAGTCTATAGAATGGACGGTGATACGAAAACGCTGACGTCACAACCAACTACTAACAAAGCGTTTATCACCTTAAAAGAGGGAACCTACTCATTCGCTGTATCGTCCATTGTAAATGGATCGGAGTCACCCCTCTCGCAACCAGTTTCTATTGAAATCATTTATCCAGAGATGCAAGCACCAGGTAATATTCAATCAAAGGTAGAAAGATTTTATGATGTAACATTGAGCTGGGACACAGCAAGCTATGTTCATTATTATAAAATTTATCGCGTGGTGGATGGAGTCAGGAACTTAGTCACTACCACAGAGAAGACCACTCACGCTTTTACTACCTTACCTGAAGGACACTATGTATACGAGGTAACTACGTATAATAGTATTTTTGGAGAATCCGAACAAGCCTCCCGAGTTGAAGTGGATGTCGTATATCCAGATATGGCGGCCCCTGCTAAATTGAGTTATACCGTAGCGAACGGGAATGATGTTACTTTAAGCTGGGATCGTTCTAACTACGCAAATAAATATAATATTTATAAAGTTGAAGATAACAAGAGAACACTCGTTACTTCCACCACGAATTTAAATGTGACACTTACGAATGTTCCAGAAGGAAAACATCTTTATGAAGTAACATCCTATAGTTATACCTTTAAGGAATCAGAAAATTCCACTGGGATTGAGGTTAACCTAGTTCATCCAGATGTAAAGGCTCCTGGGAATTTGAATTTATCGATCACAAATGGAAATGATGGAGCCCTAAGCTGGAGTAAAGTAGATTATGCGACGAATTACAAGGTTTATCAGATCATAGATGGATCAAGGGTATTACTTAAACAGACAACGTATCCGCAGCTGAGTTTACCCAATATGGAAGAAGGAAACTATATTTACGAAGTAACTGCATATAGCGACCGTTTTGGTGAATCATTGGGAGCTAGGTTGGAACAACAAGTGACCCATCCAGATATGCAAAAGCCTGAAGGATTTACAGGCACTGTCTTAAATGTAGATACTCTTTATTTAAAATGGAACAAAGCAGAATATGCAACAAGCTATAAGCTCTACCAGGTAATAAATGGTGAGCGAAAATTTGTTTCAGACATTAACAATACCTATACAGCGATTAACAATTTACCAGAAGGTGACTATGTGTATGAAATCACCTCTTACAGTGATCGCTTCGGTGAATCAGCACAGGCTTCTTTAGTAGAAGCTGCTATTGTATACCCTGAAATATTGGCACCTTACGTACAAGCTTACGTGAATCAGGAAGCCAAGTCTATTGCTCTATGGTGGGATGATGTAGACTTTGCAACTTCTTACGATATATACCAAGTAGTGAATGGAGTACGTACGCTAGTCCAACCTACACCGAATACTCGTATCGTTTTTAACAATATGCCTTATGGAACTTATTCCTATGAGGTAATTGCACATAGTAAGTATGGAGATTCACCTTTTTCGAACCAAGTGACTGCAAATGTTGAACCAGTATTAGATGCTCCAACGACTCCAAAGGGAACAGTAAATGGTGACGATGTGGTTCTTAGCTGGGATCCTGTTAAGGACGCTGATTCCTACAATGTGTATGAAGAAGTAGATGGGGAGCGGGTTCTTGTTGGAAATACGACTGACCCTGAATTAGCAGTAAAGGGTGTGGAACCAGGGGAACATACGTATGTCATCGTTCCAGTTTCTCCAACAGGAAAAGAATCCAGCGAATCCACCACGGTGACAGTCGATGCCGACCAATCAGATACAACTGCACCGGTTACTGAATCCAATGTGGTTGATAAGTGGAATCGAGAGCCTGTTTCTGTAGAACTAACCGCGAAAGATGATGTGAGTGGTGTTGCCAAGACATTCTATTCGGTAAATGGTTCCAATTTTGTCGAAGGTACAAGTTTTGTTGTTAGTGATGCGGGAGTTTCTACTGTTTCATTCTACAGTGTGGATAACGCTGGCAATGTAGAAGAAGTGAAAGCAGTGGAAGTGAAAATCGATATTGCTCCGCCAGTTACAACTTCGAACGTAACAGGTGAGTGGCTAAAGGAATCCTTCCTAGTAAAACTAACAGCAACAGATGATTTTAGCGGGATTGAAAAAACTTACTACTCCGTTAATGGTTCTGAATATGTTAAAGGGGCGACAGTTTTTGTAAGTGATCCAGGAGTGAATACAGTTACCTTCTTCAGCGTGGACAACGCAGGTAATATAGAACAAGTAAAAACTGTTGAAGTGAAAATTGATAAAACTGCTCCAGTAACGGCTTCAAATATTATTGACCAGTGGAATCAAGGGAAAGTAGCAGTAGAATTAACGGTGACCGACGATCTAAGTGGTGTAGCGAAAACCTTCTATTCTATTAACGGCTCAGAATTCGTAGAAGGAACAACGTTTACTGTTAATGAGGTAGTAAGTGAAGTATCATTCTACAGTGAGGACAACGCAGGTAATGTAGAAGAGGTGCAAACAGTAAAAGCTAAGATTGATACAGTAGCTCCAGAGACGGTATCAAATGTTACTGACCAGTGGAATAAAGGGGAAGTACCTGTCCAACTAACTGCAACTGATGACCTAAGCGGAGTAGCGAAAACCTTCTATTCTATTAACGGCACAGAATTCGTGGAAGGAACAATGTTTACAGTTAGTGAAGAAGGCGTAAATAAAGTATCATTCTACAGTGTTGATAATGCCGGAAATATTGAAGAAACAAAAACTGTCGAAGTGAAGATTGATAAAACGGCTCCAGTAACGGTCTCGAATGTTTCAGATAAGTGGAATCAAGAAGAAGTATCAGTTGAATTAACGGCAACCGACGATTTAAGTGGTGTAGCACAAACCTTCTATTCTATTAATGGCTCAGAATTCGTAGAAGGAACTGCATTTACTGTTACCGAGGAAGGCTTAAATGAAGTATCTTTCTATAGTGTTGATAACGCTGGAAACGTAGAAGAAACCAAAACTGTTGAAGTGAAGATTGATAAAACGGCTCCAGTAACGGAATCAAATGTTTCAGATAAGTGGAATCAAGGAGAAGTAGCAGTAAAATTAACGGCTAACGACGATCTAAGCGGAGTAGCGAAAACTTTCTATTCTATTAATGGCTCAGAATTCATAGAAGGAACAGCATTTACGGTCTCCGAAGAAGGCGTAAATAAAGTATCGTTCTATAGTGTTGATAATGCCAAAAATATTGAAGAAACAAAAACTGTTGAAGTGAAGATTGATACTGCAGCTCCAGAAACAACATCAAATGTTACTGACCTATGGAACCAAGGAGAAGTATCAGTCCAACTAACTGCAACTGATGACCTAAGCGGAGTAGCGAAAACCTTCTATTCTCTTAACGGCTCAGAATTCGTGGAAGGAACAGCGTTTACAGTTTCCGAAGAAGGCGTAAATGAAGTGTCATTCTACAGTGTGGACAACGCAGGCAACGTAGAAGATGTGAAAACAGTAGAAGTGAAGATTGATCGTGCAGCTCCAGAGACCACCTCAAATGTAACCAATCAGTGGTATAAAGGAGAAGTAGCGGTTGAATTAACGTCAACTGATGACATAAGCGGTGTAGCCCAAACCTTCTATTCTATTAACGGTTCAGAATTCGTAGAAGGAACAGCGTTCACTGTTACGGATGAAGGCATAAATAAAGTATCGTTCTACAGTGTAGATCACGCTGGAAACATTGAGGATGTCAATACAGTAGAAGTAAAAGTGGATAAGACAGCCCCTATTGTTACATGGAATGGGAATGACCACTATGCACTAGGAAGTCAGATGAAAATTGGTTATTCAGCTTCAGATTCCTTATCTGGTGTGGCTACTGAAACAGTAACCTTAAATGGCAAAACCTATAAGAATGGTGACGTTGTAACACTAAAGGATCCAGGCAGCTACAAAGCAAACGTAACGGTGACGGATCAAGCAGGATGGACAACAACACTAGAGAAAACGTTTATGGGTTATATTCCTGCTACCATTCGTGTGTATCCTGGCGGGGAAAAAGATGATGATGACCACAAATGCAATAAGAATGAATATAACTATAAAAAATATGATGATGATGACAAAGAAAGCAATGGTGTTTTTAAAGTTGAAGTAACTTTACCAAAAGGAATGAAAGCTAATTTTGACCTTTCGACAGTCACTTTAAATGGGATTAAACCGATTTCTAAGAATAAAGGGCTTGCTAAACAGGCAGAAAAGGGAACGTTTTTCTTCGAACGGAATGACTTCAACTGGAAATCTATGGGTGGAGGAAATTCTGGAAAAGGCAGCAGTAAGTATGAAGAAGTACAAGTAGAATTCAGAGGTATGTCCAACAATCAACTCGTAATTGGCTATACAACTGTCAGCGTTAAGAAAGAAAATCAAAATCAAAATCACGATTACGGTAACATAGGATCTTGGTTTATTAATCTAATCAAATTTTTTAAATAGTTTATCAAGAAGGCCTTAGGATTCCTAAGGCCTTTTTTTACTTGCATAAAATTGGCTAAAAAAATGAATAATTTACACTTTTAGCTCTCTACTTTTTATATAACATGCCGATACTACAAAAGAGATTATATTTATGTGAGGTGACTAGCAGTGAATTCTTCCTCTACCACTAGGTTAACAGGGTTTGCTTCAGGAATGGATACAGACTCGATTGTTAAAAAGCTGATGAATGCCGAGAGTATATCGCTAAATAAACTGAAACAAAACCAACAAAAGCAAACATGGTTAAGCGATACATATCGGCAATGGAATGCGGATTTGTTAGCGTTTCGGTCGAATACGATTTTAAATATGAGTCTATCAAAAACCTATAATACGTTTGATGTCACTTCAAGCCAAGAGAATTCGGTTTCGGCATCTGCTTCTGGCAGTTCCCTAGCTGGTACCTATTCAGTAGAAGTGAAACAATTGGCAGGTTCAGCCACTTTTATTGGAGATAAAGTAAGCTTAGATCCAACAAAGACACTTGGAAATTCTGTTCAAGGGACAGGCCAACTAACAACGGATACTTTGATTGCAATAAATGTATATAATGACCCGAAAAATCCAGCGGCCCTTCAATCGGTCACCATCGATGTTAAAACGACAGATACGATCAATGATGTAGTGGCTAAGATAAATGGTGCCAAGGACAGTACGGGGAAAAGCTTAGGACTGCAAGCTTTTTATGATCCAACCTTACAACAATTTACGTTAAAAACAAAGGAAACTGGAGCTGGCACCAAAATTGACTTAAGTATGAATACAAGTGCTGAGAGTCAGGCATTCTTGAAAAATACACTTGGTCTAAACACAACAAACTTAGTTGCAACAGGTCAAAATGCCAATGTCATTTTTAATGGAAATGAAATTACGACCTTAACATCAAATCAAGCGACCATCATGGGAATTAATTTTTCCTTTAAAAGTCCAACCATCGGAGCAAGCATGGTTACTGTTTCGCAAAACACCGATGGAGTCATTAAAAATGTTAAAGAATTTGTTGATCAATATAATGGATTACTAGAAAAAATAAATAAGGCGGTAAGTGACCCTGTTTATAGGGATTACCTGCCTCTTTTAGAAGACCAGAAAAGTGAGATGAGTGAGAAACAAATTGAAATGTGGGAGGAAAAAGCGAAAAGTGGTCTTCTTCGCAGTGACAGAATTCTATCTGGGTTGGTTACGAAAATGCGCAGTGCGATGACTTCTATTGTCGATAATGGCAGTTCCTACAATTCACTTTCGTCAATCGGGATATCATCTAAAAGCTATCAGGACAAAGGTAAACTTTATGTGGATGAAACAAAATTAAGAGAGGCCATTCAAGCGGATCCTGATGCAGTTGAAAAACTGTTTTCACAACTTGGAGATGCAAGTAAAGGGACAAGTGGGGTTATCAATCAAATTTCCGAGACTTTACAGGACGGGATTAAAGAGTTGACCAATAAAGCGGGTTATACAGGGAATAACCAATATGACCAAAGTATTATTGGAAAGTTATTATCGAACACGCAAATGGATATTACTCGGCAAACCGAGAAGTTGTATCGTAAAGAAGGACAATACTATCGCCAATTTGCAGCAATGGAGCAGGCAATGGCTCGGTTTAATTCACAAAGTTCGTGGTTATCCCAGCAAATGGGCGGGGGTATGTAGGCTATGAATATTGGATCATTGTCTAGTAATTGGCTACTTCAAAAAACCATTATGGATACTTCGCGCCTCGGGCAAAGTAATCTTTCGAATCTATCAGGTCTAACAAAGAATTCCTTTGAGCAATTGCTTGAACAAGTTTTGCTGCAAACCGAAATGAATCAGAAATCGACTAGTAATCTAGATATTTCATCTCTGCTCCTTAGTAGTTTGAACTCGTTTGTTTCTAAGCCAGAAGTGGGGACTTTGCAAACTACTTCCCTTACTCCTACAAAAACTGGTGGGGACGATCTTAATTCTCATCTCAAGGGAGTTTTGCAGAATACAGGTCACTTTTTTGCCGAGGCTGGTAAAAAGTATGACATCGATCCTGCTCTTCTGGCAGCCATCTCAATCCATGAAACGGGTAACGGAACGTCTAACGCGGCTCGCTTTAAATTTAATGTGGCAGGGATGATGGGGAAAAACGGTTTAAAAACCTATTCATCCATTGAAGAGAGCATTTTTGATATGGCCCGTAACCTCCGTCAAAACTATTTAGATAAAGGAAAATTAACCATTGCTCAAATTGGGGCAAAGTATGCACCAATCGGCGCGGCTAATGACCCAACTCAACTTAATAATCACTGGGTAACAGGTGTTCAGCGCTACTTTGATACCCTAACGACAGGGAGTAATCTCGCTTAATGGGTGCCATTTATATAAAGGAAAGATTAGGAATTGTAGGTGGCAGAACATGATTCAGCTTTCAGGAATACAAATGAACGGTATTAGTCAAACAGGCAAAATGGCAGTGAAAGAGGGAGAACAGGCTACTGGTTTTGATGCATTGTTGAAACTTATTGGACAAACGGAAGAAGAGGATGCAGAGTCATTGGGGTTGGTTAACCTGCCTCTTATTCTACAGCAGAATCCTTTAATGGAACCTGTTCTCAAGCATATGTCATTAGAAATTCCCTCCTTTGCACAGGCGCAAGGCGCACCAATATTAGCGAAACAAGTAGTAAATTCCCCCGTGCCTGAATCGTTCGTAAAAGAGCCGATGACATCAGCTGAAAAAACAGGAGAAATAAAGCTGGACGCTGCAACATTTCTCCATGTAAAAGAAGGAACTGGAACAGCTACAGAACAAGTGGTTAAAGATTTAGAAGGATTAATACAAAATAGTGAGGATTCAGGGCAAAATGAATCGCAGAGAGAATCGCAAACAAGCAAAAACTCTCCGGCGGATTTTTTTACCATGGTCAATTCATCGCCGACAAATCAGCCGATTATTTCAAGTGAGAAGGTAAAACCTACTACTCAAACCGTACATGCTAACCAATTTGATCAAGAAGTAGCGAGGTTTTTGATATCGTCGATAAATGTAACAGGAATGGAAGATGGAATGGAGGCTGCATTTACTCTTGCACCTGAGCATTTAGGAAAGGTCGATGTTAAGGTAACGATTCAGGATGGACAGCTGACAGCTGAATTTCTTACCAGTACTCCTTTAGGAAAGGAATTGCTTGAATCGCATGTCCAAGCGTTACGCTCAGCACTAGAAACACAAGGTTTGCAAGTCGGAAAGATTGATATTACACAGCAAACCTCCACAAATTTAAACTTTATGGGAGCTTTCTCTCAAAAGGGAGATTCGAATGGAAGACCCGGTCAGCAGGATTCACGAAAGCGTAGTGAACCAGTTCAACTGCCAACACAAGAGGAGTATCGCGATTACATAATAGACATTGGATGGGTTTCACAAATTAATACAACCGTGTAAGGGAGGAAAAAACGATGACATTCATCAATACGATTAATTCCTACTCAGCACCAACAACGAGCACCCAGCCAAAGCAGGAACTGGGAAAAGAAGCATTTTTAAAAATATTAGTTACGCAGCTTCAGCAACAAGATCCGACACAACCGCAGAAAGACGGGGAATTCGTGGCACAAATGGCCCAGTTAAGCGTATTAGAGCAGCTTTCAAACTTGAATAACTCACTGACAGCCTACTTGGATTCAAGCAATAACCTAAGTCAATATTCTTATGTTCTTGGGAATAAAGTTACCTGGACAAACCCAGAAACCAAAATGCAAGAGAGCGGCACGGTTACAGGGATTAATTATAAGAATAATCAAGTTTACTATAAAATCGGTGACCAAGAAATTCTATCAAGTTCAATTCATTCGATGGAAATGAATCAATAAGAGGAGGAACAAACACATGCTTCGTTCATTAAATTCAGGGGTATCCGGACTGAAAGGTTTTCAAACAAAATTAGATGTCATTGGTAACAATATCGCGAACGTTAATACAGTAGGTTTTAAAAAAGGCCGGGTCGTATTTGAAGATATATTCAGTCAGACAGTTAAAGGGGCAACAGGCCCAACGCAAACAGCAGGTGCAACGCCGCTATCAGGTGGGATAAACCCAATTCAGGTGGGCTTAGGAACAAGAGTTGGCAGTATTGATACTCTTCACACACCGGGAAGTCCGACCACAACGAATATCGGCACAGATCTTTATCTTGATGGGGACGCATTTTTTGTTGTTGAGGATTCCGCACAAAACCCTTTTTTAACAAGAGCCGGGAATTTTTCATTAGACAGCGACAACAATTTGGTCAATCAGAACGGGATGTTTGTCTTGGATCAAGGTGGAAATACAATTAACATCCCACTTGGAACTACCTACATCGATTTTTCCATTGATGCGAATGGTTACATTATTGGAGTCAAATCGGATGGGACTAGCGAAAAATCCTTGAACACAATTGCAACTGTAACGGTCGACAATCCGAAGGGTCTATTAAAAGAAGGCGGATCCTTATATTCATTAACACCTAATGCAGTTGCGGATGTAACTCCGGGTGCAGATCCCATTGCAGCGCTTCTCACTAAAGGAAGCAATGCACAAATTATCTCAGGGGCACTCGAAATGTCCAATGTTGATTTATCCGAAGAACTAACCGAGATGATTACCGCCCAGCGTGGATTCCAAGCGAATGCCAAAATTATCACAGTTTCAGATCAAATATTGGAAGAATTAGTGAATTTAAAAAGATAATAGATAATGTGAGAATATCAATCGCGATATTCTCTCTTTTTTTACATATTTTGATATATTTCGATAAATTTAGTCAGCACAAATGTTAAATGTTTGTAAACGTTCGATATAATTCGCCATTTTGTGGGGGTATTCTACAAAATATATTTGAAAATTAATAATTGTAATGTTATGCTTTTTTTTGTAATTAATCTTAAAAAAACGAAAAAGGCAAATCTGAGGAAACTCAGGGACGCAAAGCTATAGGGGCTAAATTGTGAAAACAGTATGCCAGCCAGTTACCGAAAATATAGATTGTCCTAATCTATTAGTTTATTTAGCTATGGACGAGACTATTCTTCGGAGTAGTCTCGTCTTTTTTTTGTTGCTTTTTTACAATTAGTTCGGAAGGGAGAGGTGTGATTGAATGGACTATCGTGTTTCAAATTCGCAAATTGGCGATATTTCTACCAATTTGAAAGTATATGATTTTAAAAAAGCATTGCGGTTATCGATGGAGCAGGTGCGGGTGCTGACGAGAATCCATGAGAATTTTGCTTATCAGCTTGCATCCTTCATTTCATCTGAGTTACGTTCGTTTGTCCAAGTAGAGGTCACTACGGTTGAACAAATGCTGTATGAGGAATTTATTAACCAGCTGCCGGACACCACGATATTAAGTGTATTTGAATCGGGTGAACAGGGGATCCGAATGGCGATGGATTTAAATCCTGAAATGGCCTTTGTCATGATTGATCGACTTTTAGGCGGCAACGGAACGGTAGAGGAATGGGGACGGTCTGCCTTAACTCCAATCGAATCGAATGTATTAAAGCGTTTGTTAGAGGGGGTTGCTCAAAACCTGCAGAAGGCCTGGAGTGATATTACGGTGCTCCCGCTTAGGTATTTGAACATGGAAACGAATCCCCAGTTTTTACAATTGGGAATCCCGACGGAGACGGTTATCGTCATTGCTTTCCAACTAACCATTGGAAAAGTGGAAGAAACTATGCATCTTTGTATTCCATACATATTGTTAGAGCCGTTTATTCCAAAGTTATCCTCCCATAATTGGTACGGTCATGGAAAATGGGTGAAAAACAAGGAAGAAAGTGAATTTTTACAAGAACGGATTGAGCATTTAATTGTTCCTGTTATAACGGAGCTAGGGCGGGCGACGATTACAATGGAAGAAATCCTTGGCTTAAATGTAAATGATGTCATTCAATTAAACCAATTGGTAGATGAGCCGCTGCAAGTAAGGGTAAATGAAGAAATGAAGTTCTTAGCCCATCCGGGAACTAAGAAGTCAAGAGTTGCCGTTAAGATTGAGCACTTGATAGAAGGAGAAGGCAAAAATGATTGAACAGGGGAAACTCACACAAGATGAAATGGATGCACTTCTTGGGAACAGCAAACAGAGTGAAATCAATGAACCGTTTCAGTTTACTGAGCTTGCTTCAGACAACTTTGG
Organism: Neobacillus niacini; assembly: GCF_031457145.1. Classification (GTDB taxonomy): domain Bacteria; phylum Bacillota; class Bacilli; order Bacillales; family Cytobacillaceae; genus Neobacillus; species Neobacillus niacini_J. Next base: position 16,415 of record NZ_JAVDVZ010000017.1, on the reverse strand, counting down.
GCAAAGCCTAAATGAAAAAATGAATTTGGACCTCCTATTAGATATTCCCTTAGAGATTGTCGTGGAGTTGGGAAGAACAAAAAAGAAAATTAGCGAAGTTCTTGAATTAACCAGTGGGTCGATTGTCGAGTTAGACAAGATGGCAGGCGAACCAGTTGATGTGTATGTGAATAACAAGTTGATTGCAAAAGGTGAAGTGGTTGTCATTGAAGAGCACTTCGGAGTAAGAATAAAGGAAATTTGCCAATCTCCTTTATGACAGGCATTAGGATGAGGAAAAAATGATAGAGGAAAAAGAAACACAGCTAAAGCATTACTTTGAACTATCGAAAGCGATATTGAACGCTTTGAATCAAGGGGAAGAAGATAAGGTTCTAGGTTTGATTGAACAGAGAGAAGTCTGTATTTCTACTATTAATAAGCTCGATGCTAAAGCAGGAATGGTCCTCATGAATGAGAGGATTCAGTTGCAGCTCGCAGAACTTGCTTCCCTTGAAAAGGAAATCCAAATTCAGATGGAACAAACAATGAAAAAATTGTCCAAGCGTGTTCGTTACGCACAAAATGAACAATACCTTAAAAGTCAGTATGAAGATCGGGTCACGGTTTCAAAGGGAGTTTTTTATGACAGTAAGAAGTAAAGGAGACTCGGAAAGATGATCAATCCAAATGAAATCTACCAAAGAAATCAAATCATGATGGCAAGACCAGAAGAGCTGACACTCATGCTCTATAACGGCGGCGTGAAGTTTCTGAATCAGGCAAAGCTGGCGATTGAGAAAAAGGATCCAGCTAAGGCACATTCTTTGATTATGAAAACACAAGAAATTATTACGGAGCTCATGGTGACGTTAAACATGGAGATAGAAGCATCAAACTCACTTTTTTCTCTCTATGATTATATGAAACAAAGATTGATTGAAGCGAATATCACGAAAGACATCGAAATTCTTAAGGAAATTGAAGGAATGTTTCAGGAGTTAAAAACAACTTGGGCACAGGCGATGAAATCATTGTAGTTTAGAAGATTTTATAAAAGTGGGTGAAAAAATGAATCAGATGATCGGGATTATGTCGAGAGCTTTAGATGCCTCCTCATTACGTCAAAAGTCCATTTCAAATAATATCGCCAATGTAAATACCCCTTATTTTAAACCTACCAAGGTATCCTTTGAAGAATTACTGCAGCAAGAAGTAAAGAGCCAGTTTATTGGGAACCGTACCAATGCCAAGCATGTCCTGATTGGAGAAACATCGCGTCTTCCTACTCCTAGGCTGGAACAGGACACTACCGTTTTTCAAACCAGCGGTAATGGCGTGGATTTGGATTATGAAATGACGAAGCTAAGTGAAAATACCATTTGGTATCAATCGTTAACATACGGATTGAATGAAGAGTTTAACTTATTAAAAACATCGATAAGGGCTAGGTGATCAGAAAAATGTCGATATTTCAATCTCTTTCAATTAGCGGATCAGCCTTAACGGCCAATCGTTTAAAGTTAGATGTTGTTTCCTCTAATATTGCCAATGCGAACACGACAAGAGGGCAATTTGTTAACGGAGAATGGGTCCCCTATCGCAGGAAAATGGTAGAAGTATCTGCAAATCAAACCACATCATTTGCCAATCATCTGCAGAAAGAACTTTCAGGAGTGCAGGTAAATAAGATCGTAGAAGATACAAACCCCTTTCAGGCAGTGTATGATCCCTCGAATCCTGACAGCAATGAGCAAGGCTATGTCATGATGCCGAATGTAGATGTAACAAAGGAAATGGTCGATTTAATGGCTACAACACGTGCCTACGAAGCCAATGTAACAGCGTTTAACGCAGGCAAGTCAATGCTGGTGAAAGCCCTTGAGATTGGAAGATAAGGTGGGAATAGATAATGAATATTTCAGGTATTCAAGCGTTTACGAATAGTTTACCAACGATAAATAAGCCTCAAAATACGACGGATTCCTCTACCTCGTTTGGGTCGCTGCTGAATCAGTATATCCAGGACGCAAATGGTGCGGTGAAAGACTTTGAATCGAAGTCTCTATCGCTAGCAAAAGGAGAAGCCATTAATTTACACGATGTCACTATTGCCGCACAAAAAGCAAGTATTGCCGTGTCACTAACGACACAAGTACGAGACAAAGCGGTAGAAGCCTATCAAGAAATGATGAGAATGCAAATCTAGTAAAATCTACAGAGAAATAGTGGAGTGAGCATGAATCAACAAATACGTGATTTTAAAGAAAAATACATATATTTTTGGAATTCGGTCAGTAAAAAAAGGAAGTTTCTATATATTGGTATTTTTATCGCTATCATAGTGGCTTTGTCTCTCTCTATCTTTTTTCTATCAAGATCTACTTATGTCCCATTATTCACAACTGAGATGAGTCAAAAGGAAATTGGCGATATCAAAGCAGGATTGGATCAAGAAGGCTTTACGGATTATAAACTGGATCGTAACGGGACAACGATTCTTGTGCCACAGGAAGATGTTGATAATTTATTAGTTTCATTGGCTTCAAAAGGTCTCCCGGAAACTGGTACCATTAGTTTTTTTGACATGACTAAGGATTTGCAGTTTGGGGCAACGGACCGACAGCTGGATGCGATGGAAAAAGAGGCGCTTCAGGGAGAAGTTGCCGATCTGCTGCGGCATGTCGAAGGGGTTAAAAATGCTGCTGTTGTGATCACGACTCCCCAGGAAAGCTTGTTTGTCCAACCGGATGAGAAGGAACAAGCCTCCGCATCCGTAGTCATTGAACTGGAGCCAGGATATGAATTAGAACCAAAGGAAATTCAAGTTTTATACCATTTAGTTTCAAAAAGTGTTCCGAACCTTCCTAAAGAAAATATTGTCATGACGGACCAAGGCGGCCAAGGATTGTACCTGCCGGAGCAATTGGCGGGTGCTTTAGATAACTATGATCAGCAACGGAAGATTCAGAAAGATATTGAAGCAGATATTCAAAAAGAGCTGCAACAGATGCTCGGAACGATTATGGGCCAAGACAAAGTACTCGTTCAAGCTTTTGTACGTCTGAATTTTGATCAAGTGAAGACGCGTGAGGATTTAGTAGAGCCAGTAACTGAAAATGAAGGTATTGCCGTCAGTGTCGAAGAGATTTCGAAAAAATACAGTGGGAAAGATACAGCTGCCGGTGTGGATGGAACCGGAGAAACGGATATTCCCGGATATGCAGGTACGAACCCATCTCAGGAAAATACATCTGAAGAATTAGAAAAACGTGTGAACTATGAAGTGAATCGAATTACAAATGAGATTGTTCAAAGTCCCTATAAAATTGAGGATTTGACCATCAATGTTGGTGTGGAACCGCCGGACCCAGATAATCCTGCATCCTTAACAAATGCAACAAAGGAAAATATACAACAACTTCTATCCAATGTGGTTCGAACAGCATTAAGTTCAAATCCAGCTTTAACCGATCAAGATCTACAATCAAAAATTACCGTGTTCTCTCAGAAATTTAATGGGAAAGCAGAAATGCCGCAGATAGAGGAGGAATCCAGTATCCTCCCAGCATGGGCTTGGTGGAAGTATGCCCTTATTGGTGCTGTCGGATTGGTTTTATTAATTGTCCTATTCACTTTATTGCGCTGGAGAAAGTCAAGGGATGAAGAGGATGATCCATTTCCAATTTTTCAAGAAGCACCCGTTGTGCCTGTTGAGTTAAAGGAAGATGAAAAAGTGGCGATTAAAAAGCAAGTGGAGCAAATGGCAATGCAACAGCCGGAAGAATTTGTAGGACTGCTGCGAAATTGGCTTTCAAGGGATTAGCGTTAAGGAGCGATCAGATGGAACAGTATACAAACACACAAAAGGCAGCTATATTATTGCTTTCCGTCGGACCGGATGTTTCTGCGGGGATCATGAAGCATTTAGAAGAAAAAGAAATTGAGAGTATCACAAAGGAAATTACCGAATTGCGCAGGGTTACCTCCGATGTAAAAGAGAAAATCATAAGGGAATTCCATCAACTGGCCGTCGACTCCAATATTGTATCTTATGGAGGGATTGATACGGCAACAGAATTATTAAAACGCACCTTTGGTCCGGATAAAGCAGCAGGTTTTCTTAAACGGATGGGCAATCGAACCAATAACAGACCTTTTCAGTTTATCCAGCAGGTCGAGCAAACACAAATTTTTCATTTACTTCAATATGAAAATGCTCAAACCGTGGCCTTGGTTTTATCCTACTTAGATGCAGAAAAGGCAGCGGCGACGCTTTCCACCTTTCCACCTGAGAGACAAATTGAAATTGCCAAGCGGATTGCGATGATGGACACAGCCTCACCGGAAGTTATTCATCAAGTAGAGCAGGTTTTACAAGAAAAGTTAACAATGACAAGCTCTCAAAAGCACGAAGCACAAAAAGGAATTGATTCGATTGTCAGTATTTTAAGTAGTGTAGACCGTGGAACGGAAAAAAATATTCTGGAAACATTGGAGAGCCAGGACCCTGAATTAGCCAATGAAATTAAACAGAGGATGTTTGTGTTCGATGATATTGCGTATCTGGATCATCGCTCGATTCAGAGAGTGTTAATGGATGTTCAAAATCAGGATCTATATTTGGCGCTAAGAATGACGACCCAAGGAGTAAAAGATGCCATTTACCGAAACATTTCAAAACGCCGTGAAGAGGGTCTTGAAGAATTGCTGAACTCGAATGAGCAAGTTCGTGTGAAAGATGTGGAAGATGCGCAAGGCAGAATTGTAACGGTCATTCGTAAATTAGAGGAAGACGGTGTCATCATCATTTCTCGAAATGGGGAAGAGAATCGTGTCATCTAGACTCGTAAAAGCATTTAACGTTGTAGCAAAAAATGGTCAAAAAGTTGTCGGTGTACCAAGTCGGGGGCAAATAATGGCGGAGGATATGCCGCCGCAACCATTTGTTAATCTTCAAAAAGAAGAATTACTGTTGGAGTTAGAGCAGCAAAAGGAACGCGCACAACAAGAATTAAACGAGTGGCGAACAAGGGAAGAGGAAAGTTTTTGTTTACAGTTGGAGGAAGAAAAACGGCGGGGATATGAAGAAGGCTATCAGCTTGGGATTGAGGATGGCAATCAACTGGCGAAGGAACAGAATCAAATCCAATTGCAAAAAGCAGCTGATATATTGGAGCAAGCCTATCAAGAAAAAGCGGCTATTATTCAAGAAGCTGACCCGTTTGTGATTGAATTGACGATGGAAATTGCCAAAAAGGTGATACAACAAGAATTGAAAACTCATCCAGACGCTTTACTCCATATTATTAAACAGACGCTGTCATCTGTTTATGAGACTGACTCTATTTCAATTGGTGTGGCTCCTGAAGATTTCTCATTTGTTCAAAAGCAAAGAGAACAACTACTAGCCATGAACAACGGGCAGGTGGAGATAAAGGTTTTTCCTGATTATTCAATCGAGCAGGGCGGATGCATTATTCGAACCTCATCCGGCAGTGTCGATGCGAGAATTGATGTACAACTAAGTGAAATCAAAAAAGTACTGCTTGCTTATCAACAGGAGGATTCACGTGAGTAAATGGAATATTAAATCCTACCTCGACATGCTAGAAACCATTAATCCCATCAAAATGAACGGAAAAGTAACACAGGTGATTGGTTTAACCATTGAGTCTCAAGGTCCTGATGTGAAACTGGGAGATATCTGTCATATCTTCTCCCCGCAACAGCAGAAGCCAATCAAAGCTGAAGTGGTAGGATTTCGTAATCATAAAGTTTTATTGATGCCACTTGGAGAGCTTCAATCGATTGCACCGGGTTGTGATGTTGTATCAACTGGTAAACCGTTAACAGTTAAGGTAGGAATGGACCTTTTAGGTAAAGTGTTAGACGGACTTGGCAATCCGATGGATGGAAGCACTCTTCCTGCTGGACTCCTGGAGGCTGGAACGGATAATCTCCCTCCGAACCCCTTAACTAGACCGAGGATCACAGAACCATTGAGTGTAGGCGTTCGAACGATTGATGGGCTATTAACCGTTGGAAAAGGACAAAGGGTAGGGGTTTTTGCAGGCAGCGGTGTAGGAAAAAGTACCCTTCTTGGCATGATTGCCAGGAACACAGAAGCAGATGTCAATGTCATCGGATTAATAGGTGAACGTGGCCGGGAAGTATTGGATTTCATTGAACGGGACTTAGGTGAGGAAGGGTTGAAAAAATCAGTAGTTGTCGCAGCGACTTCCGATCAGCCCGCGCTCATCCGAATTAAGGGAGCCATGATTGCCACGGCTATAGCTGAGTTTTTCCGTGACCAAGGGATGAATGTCAATTTAATGCTTGATTCTGTCACGCGTTATGCGATGGCACAAAGGGAAATCGGTTTAGCAATTGGTGAGCCCCCAGCAACAAAAGGATATACTCCCTCCGTGTTTGCATTGCTGCCACGGTTATTGGAGAGGGCAGGAACGAATGCAAATGGTAGTATTACTGCTTTCTATACGGTACTGGTGGATGGCGACGATATGAATGAACCCATTGCCGATAGTGTTCGCGGAATTTTGGACGGACATATCGTTTTAGATCGGAACCTTGCGCGAAAAGGGGTTTATCCAGCCATTGATGTGTTATCAAGTGTAAGCCGTGTGATGAGTGAGATTGTAACTCGTGAACATTTACAAGCAGCGGAGATACTAAAACAGCATAAAAGTGTCTATCAAAATGCAGAGGATTTAATTCAAATTGGGGCTTACAAGAAGGGAACGGACAGGGATATTGACCGGGCTGTGGATGTAAAGGAATGGATAGATCAATTTGTGAAGCAAGGGACAAATGAATCCCCATCGATAGAAACGACCATTGATCAACTACTAACTAAATTTGGGGAGGATGGACGATTGTGACCTTTCAATTTCCATATATTCATATTTTAAACCTTAAAGAAAAGGAAAAAGAGCAAGCTTTAGTAGAGTTGGGACAGATAGGGAGGAAAAAGGAAGTTATCAAGGAAGAACATCGATTCCTGGAACAGAAAAGAAACCTATTTTTACAACAGATGGAAACAGGAAAAGGGATTGCCTCCATTGCTGATATCCAACAACGAAATGAGTATCTTGCGTATTTAAACGAAAAAATGTCTAGGTTAGAAGAACAGATCAATCTGATTGATAAAGAAATTGCAGTTAAAAAACTAGATTTATTAGACAAGCAAAAAGATGAAAAAACATGGAATCATTTGCGTGACAAAGCCTTTGAGAAATATGTCCAGAAACAGAAAAAAATCGAGCAGGATCTGATGGATGAAATGGCTGCGATTCGCCATTTTCATCAACGTCTATCCATGTGAAACTCGCTTTTGAAAGGAGTGGACAAACGTGAAGGAACAGAAGACCGGAGTCTTTGGAGCAGTTCAATCGGTGCAGTTTTCACCACTTTCAGACCAGGCGCCCACAGCTGCAGGAAAAAAACAAATACAGCTATTAACGGATGTGTCTCTTCAAGTTTCTTTTGAACTGGGAAGAACCAAAAAAACGGTTCGCGAAATTCTTCAGCTGCAAACAGGTTCGGTTATTGGCTTAAATAAACTAGCAGGAGAATACGTGGATGTGCTGGTTAATAAACATTCGATTGCTGTCGGCGAGGTAGTTGTCATGGATGACAAATTTGCAATCCGGATTACAGATGTGATCTCCGATCAGGAAAGAGAGAAAAAAATCAAGTAAGGCTATTTTCGTAATGATTGTTAAACAAAGTTTAAGAAAAGAGCCTTAAGTAAAGAGGGACAGTCTTGTGTGTACATGGAAAAAATGGATTAGAATTCTAACGATTTGTCTGCTCGTTTCCCTTTTACCACTATCGGTCGCTAAAGCAAAAGAGGGAAGCGTGTATGAACAGTTCGAAAGAGAATCACCGGCAGATCAATCTGAAACAAAAGCAAATCCCGAACCAAGAAAGGCTTCAGTGGTCCCTTATGCGTTAAAATTTATCGGTTCTTTCCTATTAATCTTGTTGCTTCTTTTTGTAGTATTAAAATACCTATCTAAGAAAACGAAGATGTACGCTGGAGGGGGTCCGTTTCATGCTTTAGGCGGGCATTCACTCGGTAACAATCGATCCTTACAAATGGTAATGGTGGGAGATACCTTATACCTATTAGGTGTGGGGGAAGATGTGAATCTCATTCGAATCATCCCTCCGGGTGAAGAACAAAGAAGGCTTCTAGAATCCGTTGCGGAAAAACCAATTGATACGGTAACAAAATGGGGTTCCGGGCTTAAGAAGACCTCACAGGAAAAGTGGGATGAACTTCTCTTAAAGCAATTAAAAGAAGTGAAATCCGAGAAATCCGACCCTGACCAACAAAAAAGGGGGGAGAATGGATGAAAAAACTAATCCTTCTTACACCTTTGCTCTTATTTTTAGGACAAGATCCTGTATTTGCTGAAATAGATACAACTTCCATTCCAGGGATTCATTTTGATATGGGAGACTCGGAAGATTTAGAAGGAACAGCTTTATCGATAAAGTTAATCCTCCTCCTTACGATCCTATCGGTTGCGCCTAGTATTCTACTTTTAATGACTTCATTTACGAGGATTGCGATTGTTCTATCCTTTGTCCGAACCGCACTCGGCACGCAACAAATGCCGCCGACCCAAGTCATCATGGGTCTTAGTATCATTTTAACCTTCTTTGTTATGGGACCCACATTTCAAGATGTGAACAGTCAGGCTCTGCAGCCGTTTCTAGAAGGAAAGATAAGTCAAGAAGATGCTTTAGATCAAGCGGTTGCTCCTATGAAGGAGTTTATGGCAAAACAAACCCGTGAAAGTGATTTACAGCTCTTTTTAGAATACAGAAACACAAAGAATATCGAATCCATTGAAGATATTCCGCTAACCGCATTGGTTCCGGCCTTTGCAATCAGTGAACTCAAAACTGCTTTCCAAATGGGCTTTTTAATTTTTATCCCGTTTATTATTATCGACATGATTGTCGCAAGTGTTTTGATGGCAATGGGAATGATGATGGTTCCGCCGTCGCTTATTTCACTGCCATTTAAAATTCTCTTATTTATTTTAGTAGATGGGTGGAACTTGGTCGTGCAATCTTTGTTCGTAAGCTTTAAATAAGGAGTAACGTTATGACACCAGACAGCATTATGGGGCTTGCGCAAAGCTCAATCTATTTAACCATACTCGTTTTGGCCCCTGTTTTAGGCGTTGCCTTGGCGGTCGGATTAATTATTAGTATTTTCCAAGCCATTACACAGATTCAAGAACAAACACTGGCGTTTGCTCCAAAAATCATTGCTGTTTTTGTAAGTTTGTTGTTTTTTGGTCCTTGGATGCTTACTCATCTTGTTGATTACACAAGGAATATCCTGTCAAATCTTACACGTTTTATAGGGTAATGGAATGAGTATCCTTAACCTTTTGCCGTTATTTTTGTTAGTGTTTGTTCGCTTGACTTGTTTTTTTGTTACCGCACCGTTATGGATGGAGCGGAAAATTCCCGCATCATTCAAATGGGGAGGTGCTTTTTTTATCAGTTTGCTAGTGGTTGGCTTGATTCAGCCTGAACAGAAGATTGAGATGGATTCTGTTTTTATTCTGCTTGTTTTAAAAGAAGTCCTTGTAGGTCTGTGCTTAGGATTTTTTACAAATCTTTTGTTGTATGCCGTTCAGTTGGCTGGAAGCTTTATTGACTTGCAGAGTGGTTTTGCGATGGCAACGATGTTTAATCCGCAAACTGGAATTCAGGAGAATCTCACAGGAAGGTTCTTCTACATAGTAGCGATGTTATTTTTTTTGTCTATAGACGGGCATCATATCCTGATTAAAGGGGTGTTGGCCAGTTACAATTGGATTCCAATCGATGCCTGGCTGCCTTTGGGCGTTTCGGAAAACTTCGTTCAATTATCGCTGATGATTGTGAGGGACATGTTCTGGATCGCTATTTTAATTGCTTCACCGATAGTCGGAACTCTTTTTTTGGTGGATATTGCGTTAGGAATACTAGCCAAGACGGTTCCGCAAATGAATCTTTTTGTTGTCGGAATTCCAATCAAAATGGTTGCTCATTTTATTGTGTTATTTATATTCATGCCAGTCTTTTTGACGGTAATGGAAAAGCTGGTTCAGACGATGATTCACTCCTTTGAACAAATGTTGCAAATACTAGGGGCTTAAACGATGTACCTAAGATTAGATTTACAATTATTTGCAGAAAAAACAGAGAAAGCGACTCCACAAAAGAAACAGGAGGCAAGGAAAAAAGGACAGGTAGCCAAAAGTACCGATTTATCGAATGCCATTGTCCTGTTATGTTCCTTTTCTTTCTTGTCCTTTTATGGGGAGCAGATGGCCGAACGATTCTTACATATGTATCGGCAAGGATTCACGGATTGGTTAGTGATGGATTTAACGGAACAATCGATATCATTATTATTTATTACACTTTTAAAGGATAGTGTGATCATTGCTGGCCCGGTTATCTTGGCAGCCTGGCTGGGTGGCTTTGTCTCAACGTTAGCGCAGGTTGGATTTCTATTTTCCGCTGAGGCTGTCAAAATGGACCTGAAAAAAATCAATCCGGTTGAAGGGGCGAAACGGCTCTTTTCGGCACGAACCATGGTAGAGTTCATTAAATCGATTTTAAAACTAGCGATCATTTTAACGGTAACAGCGATGTTTCTTTGGCAGCAAAAGACGGTGCTCCTCCAATTGCCGCAAATGGAGCCGCTAAAGATGATTGGGTTTCTTGGCTCCCTTACTGTGAAGCTAGGAATGGTTATTTCTGCTGTTTATCTGGTCCTTGGGGCAGCGGATCTGTTTTATCAACGATTTGATCATGCTAAAAATTTGCGCATGAGTAAACAAGACATTAAAGACGAACATAAGAAGTCTGAAGGGGACCCGTTAATTAAACATAAAATTAAGGAAAAACAACGACAAATCTCAAGTGCACGAATGATGCAGGAAATTCCGAAAGCCCAGGTAGTGGTCACCAATCCAACGCATTTTGCTGTTGCGATTGCTTATGAGGCGGGAAAAACGAAGGTGCCGGTCGTCGTAGCGAAGGGTGCTGATTATATAGCACTTAAAATGAGGGAAGTGGCGAAGGAGCATCGGGTGGTCATCATGGAGAACAAACCTTTAGCGAGAACATTATATGCAAGTGTTGAGATTGGAGAAGAAATTCCAGAAGAGCTTTTTAAAGCCGTAGCGGAAGTGCTGGCTTACGTTTATAAAGTAAAAGGGACTTTAAGCAAGTAGAGGAGGTGGTGTTGTGAGCATAAAAAATCTCGGAGTATTACTCGCCGTCATCATGATCGTGGCGATGATGGTCATCCCATTACCGACCATACTTTTAGATATATTACTAATTATTAATCTTTCAATCTCGATTATGATTCTATTAATTACAATGAACACAAAAGAACCGCTTGATTTCTCCATCTTTCCTGCCCTTCTTTTGCTGACAACTCTCTTTCGTCTTGCCTTGAATGTATCAAGCACCAGGACGATACTTTCAACAGCTAAAGCTGGAGCGGTTATTGAAACATTTGGTAACTTTGTCATTGGCGGGAATATGGTTGTTGGATTTATTGTCTTTTTAATCTTGGTCATTGTTCAATTCATCGTGATTACAAAAGGTTCGGAACGGGTAGCAGAGGTTGCAGCGCGCTTTACATTAGATGCTATGCCTGGCAAACAAATGAGTATTGATGCAGATTTAAATACCGGAATGATCAATGATCAGGAAGCACGTCTAAGAAGAAGCAAAGTTGAACGAGAAGCGGACTTTTACGGTTCGATGGATGGTGCGAGTAAATTTGTAAAAGGCGATGCGATAGCCGGGATTATTATCCTGATTATTAATATCATTGGTGGATTTATCATTGGAATGACGATGCACGGGATGGATTTTTCGCAAGCTATCAATACATTTACGCTATTATCTGTTGGCGATGGTCTGGTAAGTCAGATCCCCGCTCTGTTAATTTCTACTGCAACAGGGATTATGGTAACGAGAGCAGCTTCTGAAGGTAATCTTGGTGATGATTTAACGAAGCAAATGTCTGCGTATCCGAGCCTGTTGTATATTGTAGCCGGTTGTATTGCATTGCTGGGAGTAGTCACACCAATTGGCATTTTCCTTACCTGGGGGATAGCCGGATTGCTCGCTTTTGCGGCATATAACATTCAAAATAAACGCACGAAACAAGAAGAAGCGATAGAGAGTACACAAACAGAGCAAGAGTTAGACGAAGTCCGCAAGCCGGAAAATGTATTTGCGTTATTAAGAGAGGATCCGATTGAATTCGAATTTGGGATTGGTTTGATCATGCTCGCAGATGTCAATCAAGGCGGGGATTTATTGGATCGGGTAGTTGCAATTCGCCGGCAAATTGCGTTGGATTTGGGATTAGTCGTTCCGGTCATTCGCATTCGAGATAATATCCAGCTTCACCATAATCAATACGTTATAAAAATTAAAGGGAATGAAGTGGCCAAGGGTGAGATTCTTTTGGACCATTTCCTAATGCTAAATCCAAGTGATGAGGAACATGGCATAGAGGGAATGGAAACGGTGGAGCCTACGTTTGGACTGCCTGCTTTATGGATTACGGAAGAAAAGAAGGATGAGGCAGAAGTTTTTGGCTATACCGTCATCGACCCTTCTTCGATTGTTAGCACGCATCTTTCAGAAACCATTCGCAAATTTGCTCATGAAATTTTAGGACGCGAAGAAACGACACAATTAATTAATCATGTGAAAGAGAGCCAGCCGTCTTTAGTAGAGGAGTTAATTCCGAATATCCTTTCTGTTGGTGATGTTCAAAAGGTGTTACAAAAGCTGTTGAAGGAGAATGTTTCGATTAGAAGCCTAACCTCGATATTTGAGGCACTTGCTGATTATTCGGTCTATACAAAAAATCCTGACATCCTAACGGAATATGTGAGACAGGCCTTGGCCCGTCAGTTAACGTCTCAGTATGTACGGAACGGCGTTGTTCACGCGATTCAGGTTGGAGCAGGAATTGAAAAGAAACTTGCAGATTCGATTTCTAGGACAGAGCAAGGAGATATCCTCACGATTGACCCAGAATCGAGCAATCAAATGATACATTCTTTTACGCAAAAGATTGAGCAAATGTCACAACTGGGAATCAGGCCGATTATCTTAACATCAGCTGGAATTCGGATGTATGTTCGTCAAATGATGGAACGAGCTTTAGCGGATACCCCGATTCTTTCTTATAACGAGCTGGAACCAAATGTCGAAGTGCAGAGTGTTGGAGTGGTAAATCTATGATAATAAAAACCTACATCGTCAACAGTGAAACAGAAGCATATCCAATGATTTTTCATGATTTAGGGGCAGAAGCGTTCATCCTAAATACGAAACAGATTAAAACTGGAGGATTTTTCGGGTTATTTCGGAAAAAGCAAGTTGAAGTGGTAGCTGCAGCTGATCATTTTGCCGAAAAGTCGACCCAAGTAGAATTGGCTGTCGAAGTCGAAAAACCTTCGAAAGACACTCAGAATGAAGTGCTGAAAGAGCTGTCCGAGATGAAGGGATTAATTAGTACAATCGTAAGAGATGAAAAGAAAGCCATACCAACGGCAGTTGAAAAATGGGTGCGGCGCCTTAGGGAACAAGAAGTTGACGAAGAAGTGATCGAGTATATTATAAAAAAGATAAATAAGATACATGTGAGCCTTCAAAACCTGTCCGCTCCAGAAATTGAGCAAGTCTTCTTGGAGATAATAGAGCAGCTTTTCGAGGAAGGAAAAGCAATTGAAACAGGTTCGAGTTCGTCTCTCATTACCTTATTAGGTCCGACTGGTGTGGGGAAAACAACAACGATTGCCAAATTAGCGGCAGCCCGCGTTTTTCAGCAAAGGCAGAAGGTTGGATTGTTAACGACAGATACGTACCGGATTGCTGCTGTGGAGCAGTTAAAAACCTACGCGGGGATTTTGAATATCCCGTTAGAAGTAGTTGCAAATCCTGACGATTTGCAAAAGTCTATGGAAGCATTGAAAGGCTGTCAAATGGTTTTTATGGATAGTGCCGGCCGAAATTATTTAGAGGATGAATATATTGAAGAAATCAATACATATTTACACAATGATGCCCCACAGGAAAATTATTTAGTTCTCAGTATGACGACTCGGTGGAGAGATATGCGAAAAATCGTTGATCAAATGAAATCCGTCCCCATCGACAAGCTTATTTTAACAAAATGGGATGAAACGAGCTGCTACGGTGTAGCTCTTAATATGGTCTATCACTATCCGTATCCTTTATCCTATTTGAGCTTTGGACAAGGAGTTCCACAGGATATCATGCTGGCAGACCCCCTTTTTATGGCAAAAAAGATTCTAGGAGTAGATGAGAATGAATCAGGATCAAGCATACCAATTAAGACAATTATCTAACTCACTAGTTAGTCATGAGCGGACTTCCCGAGTAGTCACGATATGCTCCGGTAAGGGCGGCGTAGGGAAATCGAACTTCACTTTAAGCTTTGCGCTTAGTTTAATGGAGCTGCGAAAAAAAGTGGTTGTGATCGATCTCGATATTGGCATGGCAAATTTAGATATTCTTATGGGGACGACCCCAAAGCACCACTTGTGGGATATGATTCGAGAACGGAAAAGTATATGGAGTGTATTAGAAAAAGGACCAAGCGGGTTGGAATATATTGCTGGGGGTTCTGGATTTCAGCAACTTCTCCACTTACAGGATGAGGAGAGACAGTATTTTTTTCAGGAGTTAGAAAAACTCCATGGGTATGCTGATATTATTCTGATTGATACGGGTGCAGGATTAACCGTTGAATCCCAACAATGCCATTTGTCAGCTGACGATATTATCCTCCTTACAACGCCTGAACCGACTGCAATTGCAGACGCTTATTCTGTAATAAAAATATTACATAGCCAAAATCCTGCGCTTTCGTTTCACTTAGTGGTAAATCGGGTTTCACGCCAAAAAGAAGGAATTGAGGTTGCGAGTAAATTCAAGTTGGCTGTTCAATCCTTTTTAAATAAAGAAATAAAGATTTTTGGAGCGATTCCAGACGACTCTGCTGTGATGCAAGCAGTATTGAAACAAGTTCCTTTTTATTCCGCTTTTCCACGCTCTGCCGCTTCATTGGCGCTAAAGAATTTAGCTGATAGATTTGTGGCAGGTACCCAAGTTCAACAAGAAAACAAAGGCATAAAAGGGTTCATTCGTAATTTTTCTAGATTGCTAAGGTCTTAATGTTTTGTGTTGTATTCGAACAAGAGGATGCAATGGGAAAGGGGAATATATAGTGAATTGGAATGTGGAAGAGGCAGTGGATCAATATATTCCATTGGTTCATAAGGTTGTTAGGCATATGAAAAGGAGCCTATCTGATGCGGCGGATGAAAACGATCTAATTTCATTTGGAATGACCGGTTTGTGGGATGCAGGCAGGAAATTTGATCCTACCCAAGGAATCAAATTTGAAACCTATGCCGCTCAGCGGATTCGCGGCGAAATTCTGGATGGAATACGGCAAAATGACCATGTTTCCCGTACATTAAGAAAAAAAGAGAAAACTTACCGGCATGCCTTAGAGACATTAGAGCAGTCTTACATGCGACGCCCCACGCCGCAAGAAGTTAGTGAACATATGGGTATAAGCATGAAGGAATATGAACAAACACAATTACAGCTTTCCTTTATATATCAAGACTCGTTAGATGAACCGAAAAGCTTGGAAGAAAACGCGGCGGTTCAACAAATTGAGGACAACAAATCTATTAAGCAGGATGAATGGCTAGAGGCAAAGGAACGAAAAAAAATATTAGCTGAGCTCATTGATACATTGCCAGAAAGAGAGAAACTGATTTTGGCATTAGTCTACTTTGAGAACTTAAGCTTTACGGACGTAAGTAAAGTCTTTGGATTACACAAATCCCGCATCTCTCAACTTCATAACCAAGCCCTTAAAAGATTACGAAAAGCCCTCGAGACAAAGGGTGTAGAATGGTAATTCGTCTCTTTTTTTATTAATACGCCTCAAGCCGGGGGATTGAGGACAAATCCAACAGGAGACCTCAGAAGATTAGTCCTCAAGCGGTGGTATTGAGGACAAATCCAGCAGGAGACCTCAGAAGATTAGTCCTCAAGCCGGGGTATTGAGGACTAATCCAGAGGAGACCTCAGAAGATTAGTCCTCAAGCCGGGGTATTGAGGACAAATCCAACAGGAGACCTCAGAAGATTAGTCCTCAAGAGGTGGTATTGAGGACAAATCCAACAGGAGACATCGGAAGATTAGTCTTCAAGCCGGGGGATTGAGGACAAATCCAACAGGAGACCTCAGAAGATTAGTCCTCAAGCGGTGGTATTGAGGACAAATCCAACAGGAGACCTCAGAAGATTAGTCCT
>NZ_JAVDVZ010000016.1:0-117776 GCF_031457145.1 Neobacillus niacini | reverse complement strand
AAAGGGAAATGGGTCAATGCAGAGGTGCTGGAGTGACCGAAACTCGATTCGAAAAGGGAAATGGGTCAATGCAGAGGTGCTGGAGTGACCGAAACTCGATTCGAAAAGGGAAATGGGTCAATGCAGAGGTGCTGGAGTGACAGAAACCCAATTACCAAAAGCATTTGGGTAACTATAGAGGGTTCATAGTGACCGAAAACTAAAATAGAAAGTAATTAGGGTAACTATATAGGGTTCAGAACGTGACCACCGAAAATAAGAGGGTCGGCAATTTCGCGCCGGCCCTCTTACATATATATTATTTCCCTGCGCCATGGCAGTTTTTATATTTCTTTCCGCTTCCACAATAACATGGGTCGTTACGACCGATGTCGATTTGGTTTACTTTTGGTTTTTTCTTAACGGCTTCTCCGTCTTCTTTCGGATTGACGGCTTGGCCTTTTGCGACTTCTTGGCGCTCAAGATTGTTGCGAATTTCTGCCTTCATGATATACATAGAAGCTTCCTCTTCAATGGAAAGTACCATTGACTCAAACATAGCGAAGCCTTCATGCTGATATTCACGAAGCGGGTCAATTTGTCCATAAGCACGAAGGTGGATACCTTGACGAAGCTGATCCATCGCGTCAATGTGATCAATCCATTTGCTGTCAACCGCACGAAGTGTAACAACCTTTTCGAATTCGCGCATTTGCTCTGGAGAAAGGATTTGTTCTTTTTCACTGTAACGTTCCTTGACCTTAGCAAAAATCGCTTCGCTTATTTCCTCTGGATCCTTACCATGTAATTGCTCAACGGTAATATCACCTTCATGAAGCAGGTTTGCATTTACAAAATCGATGATTCCCTGAAGGTTCCATTCTTCCTCATCTTCATGCCTATTCGCATGTACTTCCACATTTCGTTGAATAGTAGAAAGAATCATTTTTTGAACAATTTCTCGCAGGTTTTCTGATTCTAGCACTTCATCACGCTGGGTGTATATAATTTCGCGCTGTTGACGAAGAACATCATCATATTGTAAAAGCTGCTTACGGGCATCAAAGTTGTTGCCCTCTACACGTTTTTGCGCAGATTCAACGGCTTTAGAAACCATTTTACTTTGAATCGGTTGTGAATCGTCCATCCCGAGTCGTTCCATCATTGCTTTCATATTGTCAGAACCAAAACGACGCATCAGTTCATCTTCCATGGATAAGTAGAACTGGGTTACCCCTGGGTCTCCTTGACGACCAGAACGCCCACGAAGCTGGTTATCAATCCGTCGGCTTTCATGACGCTCCGTACCGATAACGGCAAGACCGCCCAAATCAACAACACCTTCACCAAGCTTAATGTCCGTACCACGACCGGCCATGTTCGTAGCAATCGTTACAGAGCCTTTATGACCAGCTTCAGCAATAATTTCTGCTTCACGCTCATGGTTTTTCGCGTTTAGGACATTGTGCTTAATTCCTTTTTTTAATAAATATCTAGAAATTAACTCGGATGTTTCAATGGCAACTGTACCAACAAGTACAGGCTGGCCCTTTGTATTACGCTCAGCAATATCCTCGACTACTGCACGGAATTTACCGTCCATGGAAGAGTAAATTAAATCCGGGCGGTCATCACGTACGATTGGTCTATTCGTTGGAATCACGATAACGTTCATATTATAAATGTTACGGAATTCTTCTTCTTCTGTTTTTGCAGTACCAGTCATACCAGCAAGTTTTTCATACATACGAAAGTAGTTCTGGAAGGTAATGGTCGCCATCGTCATGCTTTCGTTTTGAACTTCCAAGCCTTCTTTTGCCTCAATAGCCTGATGCAAGCCCTCGCTATAGCGGCGGCCCTTCATTAAACGACCGGTGAACTGGTCAACGATAATAATTTCGCCATCTTGAACAACATAATCAACATCAAGGTGCATGCTGACATTTGCCTTCAATGCCTGGTTAATATGATGATTTAAGGTAACATGTGACATATCGAACAGATTCTCAATCCCAAAAGCTCGCTCAGCTTTATTAATTCCGTCTTCTGTCAGCATGACGCCTTTTGTTTTTTCATCATAAGTAAAATCAGTATCCCTAGTAAGAGTTCGGACAAAGGCATTAGCCTGAATATAGAGAATAGCCGACTTTTGGGCAGAACCTGAGATAATCAAAGGTGTACGGGCTTCATCAATTAAAATCGAGTCAACCTCGTCAATAACCGCATAATAAAGTGGCTTCTGTACTTTTTGCTCTTTATATAGAACCATATTATCACGCAAATAATCAAAGCCAAACTCATTGTTTGTTCCATATGTAATGTCACAAGCATAAGCTTCCTGCTTTTCTTCCTTAGACATACTGTTTAAGTTCAAACCAACTGTTAGACCTAAGAATTGATATAACTGACCCATTTCGTTTGCATCACGGCTTGCCAAATATTCATTGACGGTAATAACGTGAACGCCTTTTCCTGATAGGGCATTTAAATAAACAGGCATAGTCGCTGTTAACGTTTTGCCTTCCCCAGTCTTCATTTCTGAAATGTTACCCTCATGAAGAGAAATCCCGCCCATGAGCTGAACATGATACGGATATAAACCAAGCACACGCTTAGCTCCTTCACGAACAACCGCAAAGGCTTCAACCAGCAAATCGTCAAGTGTTTCACCTTTTTGATAGCGAAGCTTAAACTCTTCTGTTTTTTCACGCAGCTGATCGTCGCTAAGTTTTGCTGTTTCTGCAGACAGTGCATCTATTTGATTTGCTGATTTGTCCAGCCGTTTCAGCTCGCGCTTATTGAGGTCGAACACTTTATTTAAAATCCCCATCATATGATGAAACGCTCCTTTATTTCTAATTTATCCTTCAAAAAATATTCCATTTTTTAATCCAAAATTTTCGATAATTACCCTTTTTATCTTACCACTTCCGATTTAGAGTGACAACATTGTTACCGGTTTAGCCACATTTACGGAAAAACTTGATAGTTTAAGGAAAATGCCTATTGTGTCAAATTGTCAAACTTTTGTATGCAATCAGATTGACTACAATACTAATCAGTGTTCATTGAAAATGAATAAATAACCTTATAGGTGAATAAAAATAAATTACTATACACATTTACAACTTGTGTATATTGTTAACTTAACCTTTATTTATCAATGTTCTCATGTTGTTTTTAGGAAAAAGGTCACACATCCTATCTATGAAAAATTATTCACAAATTGTACATTGGAAAATACTTTTACAATGTTAGATACTACCATTAGAGAGGTTAACTTAGATAAATATAGAGAGAGAAAAATAAAAAATGGGAAGGGTGAGTCAAGTGGCCTTATGGGGGAAGAAAAAAAATAGAGATACAGACCCTGAAACTAGAGAGAATAAAAAAAAGACTGGGCTATTAAAAAGACTCTGGCATAAAGTCAGGAACATAGACTGGAAGGATCCAGTTACAAGATGGAAAGCATTATTTGTCGCCCTAATCGGGTCTGTTGTCATTTTTGGCGGAGGATACGGAGTTATCTCCTTTACCAACTCGCCAAGCTTCTGTGCCAACTGTCACGAAATGGCACCTGAAGTATCAACATTTACCGCCAGTGCTCACAGTGAAATCACCTGTGTTCAGTGTCATATCAAGCCTGGCTTTGTAAACATGATGACCCATAAAGTCATTTCCTTAAAGGAAGTCTATCACCACGTAATGGGAATACCGGAACAAATCGTTCAAACCGAACATGAAGCGGTTTCAGATGAAAACTGTTTACAGTGTCACTCGAAAAACCGACTTGTAACGGCTTCTAAAGACTTAATTGTTAATCATAAAGGACATATTGAAGAGGGTGTCCCATGTATCAGCTGTCACTCCGGAGTTGCACACGCAAAGATTGCAGCACGTGGAATCAATACTGAAGAAGTGCGTAGCCATTGGACAGAAGATGTAGCTCAACAAATGATGGAACAAAAATATTTAGCACCAAACATGGGAACATGTATTGATTGTCACGATAAAGTGAACAACGGTGAAAAACCATGGAAGGACGTAGCATACCTCGTTCCACCAAATCCAGAACATCTTGAAGAAGCAGAAAAAGAGGAAACAAAAGAAACAAAAAATGCAGTCAAGCATGAAGCAGGAACAGAGGAAGAAGCAGCAGAAGCTGTTAAAGCACATGATGAAAAAACACAAGCGCTTATTTTAGAAGCAGTTGGAAAGCAGACAAAGGATGTAAAGCTTTCTATGGCATGTGAAACCTGTCATCAACGTGTAAAAGTCCCAGAAAATCACAGAGTTGAAAACTGGAATGGAAACCACGGCGGTACAGCCCTTCAAGAGCTAGACACATGTGTAGATTGTCATCAGGATTCCAAGTGGTTCAGAGATATTCCTAAGGAAGACCTGGTGTCTATGCTTAAAATGGCTGAGGTTGAGGAAGAAAATAAAGAACACAAGTACACAGCAAATATTAACGTTGTTAGAGAACAATCTCGAATCAATAAATTCTGTAGTGCTTGTCATGGTGAACGCCCAGAAAGCCACGTAGAAAGTGAAGTTTGGTTAACTGCTCACGCAGATAAAGCCAAAACTCCTGAAACGAAAGCAGAATGTTTAGTCTGTCACGATCGTGAAGAGCCAAAACCTGATTCGACAGATGTTCAAGCACCAACAGATGTTTATTGCCAATACTGTCACAGAACTGGCTTTAAAGATGATGTTAAGAAATAAAGATTAGTTGTTATAAAGGAGGGAAATAGAATGGAAGAAGAACATATAGAACAGAACCCCCCTCCCAGGACTCGCTATAGATTATATAAATATTTAACAGTAGCACTGTTTTTCATCGTTATTTTCTTCTCATTGGGACTAGTAGGAGTAGAAACAACTTCAAGTTCGGAGTTCTGCTCCTCCTGCCATGAGATGAAGCCTGAGTTTTATACGTGGAAGGCGTCCACACATAGTGAAGTGGATTGTGTCAACTGTCATATCGGGTCAGGCACGGAAGAATACACTAAAGCAAAAGCTAATGGACTTTTGCAAGTTTATAAGAAAACAACACAAACATATACAGCACCCATTCAGATGCCCAAAGAGATTCCAGATGAGGCATGTGAAAAATGTCACAATATGAATCTGCGCGAGGTAACACCTTCAGGTGACCTCATCATTCCTCATGATAAACACATAGAGAAAGATGTAGAGTGTATTCAATGCCATAGTGGAGTTGCACACGGAAAAATTGCAGAACGTAAAGTAACATTCAAATCTGACTATGATAAATGGGATACATCTCTTGGTAAATCGATGATGAGTGAGAAAAAATTCACGAGTCCGAAGATGGAAGAATGTATGGATTGTCATAAAGCTAGAAATGTAACAACCGAGTGTAGCGCGTGTCATACTTCAAGTATGTACCCTAAGAGTCATACAAAAGAGGATTTTAAGCTTAACTCACATGGCTCGTTGGCTAAAGATGATGTTCAAGAGTGTAATGATTGTCATAAGTATATGTCTACTAAAGAGATTACATTATTTAATGACCAGCCTGCTTACACTCAATATTTAAGAGATCAAAAAATCCAAAATAAACAGGTTAGTAGTATAGATTATGCAAAAGAAAATACATTTTGTAAAGATTGCCACACCCAGCGTCCAAAAAGTCATGAAAAAGGGTTTATTAAAAAACATGGCAAGGTTGCAAATGAAAATGAAGAGGCTTGTTTAACCTGTCATGACCTACAAAAAAATGGACAAGATGAGATTTCAAATATTACCTGCAATAGTTGTCATCCAAGTAGCCATGAAAATAAGGATTGGAGAAAGACTCACCCGATAAATGTTGCTGAGGGTGTAAAAGTTTCAGAGACATGTTATCTATGTCACAACGAACAGAAATGTCAATCTTGCCATAAAGAAGATTAAAGGCATTTAAGTAGAGTAGGAGGGTTCGTATGCAAGCAAAGGAACAAATTGAAACCCAAGAGCCTGAAAAAAAAGTAAAAAATGATCGGTTTACATGGTTGCAATCATCATTGTTATTAGTAGGAACACTAGTAATATGTTTGGTTGCCGGATATTTCATAAGTGATAGATTCCTATGGGATAATACTGATTCAAAACAAATTGAAGAACAGCTTAAGTTTTATAAAGGAGAAGTAAAAAAGAATCCTAATGACCCTGAAAGTAGGGTTCAACTTGGCTATGCATATTTTTTAGATAAAGATTACGATGAAGCAGTCAAACAATTTAAAACTGCTAAATCTTTGGATAAGAATTATTTTGACGCGTATTTAAATTTAAGTATTGTCTATGATAGACAGGATCGAATAGATGACGCACTACAAAATGCCATTAAAGCGACCGAAATCTCTCCTAGGGATTACAAAGGACACCTTATGAAGGGGAAAAGTTATCGGAAATTAAAAATGTATAAAGAAGCAAATGAAGCATTAGCAGAGGCAGACCGTTTAAACGTAGGAAATACTGATACCATTTATGAAATCGGACTGGTAGCAGAAGATCAAGGAAAAAAAGAAGAAGCTGAAGCAATTTATAAAGAAGCACTTGAGTATGATCCTCTTTTTAAACCAGCCTTGAACGCACTAGAAAGATTAACATCCAAAGATAAAAACTAGAATGTAAAGGAGTTGAATTCATTGAAAAGAAGAACCGCTTATATATGGATGGGCACAATTGTTGGATTGAGCGTTGTCTTGTTTGCTGCAATCTATTACTTAAATCTAGGTCAAGAAGTTGATAAAGCTGCTAATAATGTTAAAGGCGGTGAGCCTAATTTTAGTTACTTTATACAGGGAGATTTCAAATCTCCGTTGGATAAACCGATGGATGTCTCGAAAATTGGGGAATATGTTTATGTAACGGATACTAACAATAAACAAGTCCAGGTATTTGATACCAGTGGTACCCCGATATTTAAGTTTGGTAAAGAGGGTGAGGGTGAAGGAGAATTTAAGTTCCCATATGGTATTACAGGTGACAAGGATGGAAATGTTTATGTAGCAGATTTATATAATGGAAAGATATCTATTTTCTCGAAAAAAGGAAAGTTTATTAAATATTTCGAGGAAAAAGATAGTACTACACCAGCAATTACAAGTCCAGCTGGGTTAAGAATTTTTGATAACAAACTATATGTTACAGATATCGAAAGTAAAAAGGTCATCGTATTTAACCTGGACGGTAAGAAATTACTTGAAATTACTTCCGCCTCTGGCATAGAAGATGTGTTTAATGCTCCCAACGCGATTACCATAGACAACGATAAAAATATATATGTTTCTGATTCTGGTAATCTAAGGGTTGTTGTTTATGATGAAAAAGGAAAATTCGTACGTATTATTAATGGTAACAAAGATGCAAAAGGTGAATCAAAGTTTGTTAATCCAAGAGGGTTGGCAGTAGATTCAAAAGGAACACTTTATATGATAGATAATATGACTCACTTTGTTTATGGGTTTGATAATAAGGGAGAACAAGTCTATCAATTTGGTGGACTAGGCTCAGAAAATGATCAATTTTTCCTCCCTAATGGCCTATTTATTGATGAAAAAAGCCAGATGTATATTACAGATACTTTTAACCAAAGAGTTGCCGTTTACTTTTAAGATTACTCAATTCTTAAAGGAGGTGATGCGAAAAACTAGATTTAAGAGTTATAAGTTCGTAGAAGGATTGTTTTAGAGAGAAAAAGAGAGAGAAAACAGGGAGGTTTTTAGAAATGAGTAAGACAAAACTAGGCTTCTCACTACTGCTAGCTCTAATTTTAGTAAGTATGCTAAGCACTGCTGCTTTTGCGAAAAGCGCAATGGGTTTCTCATTAACTCAAACTACAGGAGCAAATACTGCTACTGTAACGTTTAAAGGTTTAACTACGGATGCTGCTGGTACAGTTTTTACAGTAACACTTAAAGATGCAGCAAATGCTGTTGTAGAAACAGTAGATGTAACAACTCTTGCTGACAAAACTGGATCTTATACTTCTCCAGTATTAACAGTTGGAGCAAGGTACTCAGTTGAATTAGCATATCAAACTGCACCAACTGTTATTGTTGCGAGTGGTGATGTGCTATTAGCAGATTATAGCAATGGAATTATTGATACCTCAGGTGTTGACCATAGCACTACTTTAGTCAACGCTAACGAAACTGGTTTTGAAGGCTTAAGTAAAAAAAGATCTGGTCAAAAAATGCACGGTTCTTACCAAAATAACACAAACTCTTGTGCAAGTTGTCACCAAACACATACTGGTGAAGACCACTACCTATTATTCAGAGATGGAACTTACAGCACTTGTGCTGCCTGTCATGATGGTACAATGGGAGCAAATGGAGTATTTGACGCTGCATCAGCAAAATCAGGTACATTCGGCGGATCTCATGCTGGAAACATGTCCGTTCACTTAGCTGACGGAACTGTTGACGTTAAAGCTGCACCAGGTGGAAATCATACTGAAACTGGCAAATGGGCTGAAGAGTTCACTTGTGCAAGCTGTCACAATCCCCACGGATCTGATAGCGCTCGTTTATTAAAAACAGACCCTGCTGGTTGGATTAAGACTGAGAATACAATTGATCCTGCTACAGGAACAAATGGTGGTATGAAGTTTTCTAACAAAGGCATTTATGAATTAGCTGCACTTCCTACAACAAATGTTGGAGATTACATCCTTGTAAGACAAACAGTGGTAGCAACTCAAGTTGATGATACTGTGTCAGCTGATGACAATGTCTTTTTCAAGAGAGCTGGAGTTACTGCAGATTCTGTAGCAATTTCAACTTACAAGTGGGACTACAAAGCTAAGAAATATATCGCAGACTCTTCATTATGGATGCGTTCTGACGGCGGTAGACCTGCAGTTATGACAGAGTTAAAAGCAGCTGATGTTGTTAAACCTGCAACTGCAGAATTTGTAATTGTTTGGAAAGACGGTTTTGCTTATAGTAAACCTCTTGACACAACGGCTGCAAGCGTTGATAAAGCTACATTCTTAATTGGGGCAGCTGTTGATAAGGTTACAAACAACTATGATTATTTTGACAGTGCTGCACCAACTTATGTAAAAGACAGTGGTGTTCAAATGAGTAAATTCTGTGCATCTTGTCACACTGACTACCTATCAGCAACTTATGCTAATGCTGATACTGGTGTATTTACTTCCGCTCACCGTCACCAAACAGATACTGACAGACTTACTTGCGTACGCTGTCACTATGCACACGGTACTGATGCAGCAATCATGAAGGACTCTTTAGATAGGGGACTTGCTGAATTAACTGCAACTGGAGGTTTATACGAAGGAAATCAAACAGCAGCATTAGATTACTTAAAAGATCCAAACCCATCATCTGCATTAAAACGTTACACCGGTATGGCTGTATGTTTTGGATGTCATGATGGATCAATCGCAAGTGATGATACTACTTGGAGTAATTACAGCTCATTACAACCAGGTGTTTACAAACCATAAGAAAAGCCAACAAATAGCGCCACTACTTGTTAGCTTAAAAGAATAATGATATTTAATATTAGTAAGCAAGGTAACAATAGTTATATTGTTACCTTGCTTTTATTATTCCACATAGTCACAAATCTGTCAAAAAATCTCTTCATTTCCGCCCCATTTTTTCTTTGTATTCACTGTTATAATATACATATAATCCCTGTAGAAAATAACTTTAGCATAATAACTAAACATAAATTAACAGAAAATGAGTTGAGAACTGATGAAAAAAAATATCTTTAAATATCAGCAAATATTATGTAGTTTCTTAATCATACTTTTAGTATGTGCCTCGATTTTCTCTTTTCCGTCTACTAATGTATTTTCGGCTATTGGAGATAAACCTACTATATTAATTGGAACCCCTGTCTCTAATGCAGTGCTAAACACATCAGATGTAGTTATTACTGGAACATACACGGATGACAATGTTCAAAAGGACGGGCTCCTTTTTACAGCCTATGATAATGAGGTTAAAATTTCAGACTCCACGACAAATGTAGAAGAATGGAACATTGTCGAAAATGATACAGAAAAAACTTGGACTTTTTCAACCATCTTAACAGAAGGAACCCATAATCTGTCCATTGAAATTAAAGAAATTCCACCAGCTGAGGAGACAATGTCAGCTAATCAAAGTGTTACGATAACTATAAATAAAACAAGACCATTTATAATAGAAACGGGGATACTCCTTCCTGATAACACCATACTTGTAGGTGAAGATCTTACAAGAGTACCTCTAGAAGCAAAGATTAAAATTACTGTCGCTGATGATCAGCCAATGCTTCAGCTTTTAAATAAAATTGAGGCAACCACGAATCCTTATAACCCTATTAATGTGATGGTAGGAACTAAGCAGATAAGCGGGACTTCAGAAATTAAAGAACTTGGTAATCAATCTGGAATGTATAAGTATGATATTTTTTTTACACCGGACAGTAATCAGTTAGATTGGAAATTAAACACAACATATGTAGTTTACATCGATTCACTACTGATGGATGATGCAAATAACCCTTTGTATACAAAAAGCTATAAATTTACAACTAGGAGTGATATGAGGGAATCTGATAATCCACATGGCCATTATATAGCGAAAACAAATATGTGCGCTGCTTGTCATAGTACACATGAAGGTTCTCCTAATACTTTAGCTGGAAATTCCTATAAGGATAAATTCAAGGATGAGCTACAAGCAGATCAATCCTCAAACTATTGTATGGCATGTCATGATGGAACAATGAATGCACCGATAATTGACCAGATTGATAAAAAGTATCATCATAATAATCCAGCTGAATACACTGAATCAGGAACAAATGAATTGAAACAAGCGGAATCATGTACATCATGTCACAACCCTCATTCGGGTTGGTCAGAAGAAAATCAAAATCTGCTAAAAGACCATTATGTTTATAAGCATAAGGAAGCACATCCGGAAAAAGGTTTGGAAACTCTCACAGTAGATAGTTTAGAAACATCTTGTATTTCTTGCCATGAGGATGACACAATCTATGACCGAGATAAGTATCCTGATGTTGTTTATGAAGTTTTTTCCTATAATAAGTCCATAACAGCAGAAGGTGCAAAATCGACTAAAATTACAGATCCTAACTCTCAAACGATAAATGATTATTCACTGTGTTTACGGTGTCATAGCATGGACAAAAACAAAAATATAGAAAAATATTACTTACAAACAAACTCAGGACATTATTTTACAATTCCTGAAGGTAAACAAACAAATGATGACGGAAGTAAATTAAATGGTCCTATCCCTTGTGCAGAGTGTCATGATACACATGGGTCAAACAATATTAAATTGCTGAGAGAACAATTCGGTAATATAAAAACTGAAGATGCATTTAATAAATCTGAAGGTGATTGGATACCATCAGAAGAGCGCAACTTTTGTCGGAAGTGTCATAATAAATCTATTGAAATTTATGGAAGAGCAGCGGAATTTAAAGAAATAAATGGTGATGGGGACATAATTGGTCACCGAACAATAGAAGATAAAGATGTAAGGTGTTCTACTTGTCATGGTGGAGAATCGAAGACATTTATCGAAGCTGCTCATTCACCTGGGAAATTACCAAAATAATTCTGAAGATAGTTGTGAATGCTCAAGAATTTTAAATCCAGATAAAACGAGAGGATTCGTCCTCTCGTTTTTGTTTAGAAATCTTTCAATAATGTTAATAAGTACTGTTAATATGTTGATATGTGGATTAAATTTTTAGATTTTTTCAAAAATTATGTTGATAACTCTACTTATCCACATATATTTCAATTATAGGTTAATATGATTTGTTGATAAGTGAACTTATCCACAGGAAGGGATGAGGGATCAATCTTTTTATTTAGGCAAGTAATGTAGATTTTTGAAATTCCCCCTATAATCAGGCTATAATGGATAAGGAACAAACGAACGACCAAGACATATGCTAGAAACAGACCGTAATTTTTATAGAGGTGAAGAAAATGGAATTAGCAGAAATTCGAAACGAACTTGAAAAAACAGCTAAACGTTTAGCGGACTTTAGGGGGTCTCTTTGACCTTGAAAATAAGGAAGCGCGCATAGCTGGACTTGATGATCAAATGCTTCATCCTGATTTCTGGAATGACCAAGAGAAGGCCCAAACCGTCATTAGTGAGGCAAATGCACTAAAGGATCAGGTAAATGAGTTTAGTGACTTGTTCGAAACATTTGAGAATCTAGAAATCAGCTACGAGCTTGTAAAAGAAGAAAGTGACGAGGAGTTACAGGCAGAACTTGAGGAAGAGTTAGTTAAACTGACCTCGAGATTAAATGAGTTTGAACTACAGCTGCTTTTGAGTGAAGAATATGATAAACATAATGCGATTTTAGAGCTGCACCCAGGAGCGGGCGGAACCGAGTCACAGGATTGGGGCTCAATGCTTTTGCGTATGTATACACGCTGGGCTGAAAAGAAGGGCTTTAAGGTAGAAACCCTTGATTATCTTCCTGGTGATGAAGCGGGGATTAAAAGTGTAACCTTGGCGATAAGAGGGCATAACGCCTATGGTTATTTAAAAGCAGAAAAAGGCGTACATCGATTGGTCCGGATTTCACCGTTTGATGCTTCTGGCCGCCGTCATACTTCGTTTGTATCATGTGAAGTGATGCCGGAATTTAATGATGAAATTCAAATTGATATCCGTACAGAGGATCTAAAAATAGATACGTATCGTGCTAGCGGTGCCGGTGGACAGCATATCAATACAACCGATTCGGCTGTAAGGATTACTCACATGCCAACAGGTGTTGTCGTTACCTGTCAGAATGAGCGGTCACAAATTAAAAACCGTGAAGCTGCAATGAAAATGCTAAAAGCCAAGCTTTATCAACGTGAAATCGAACAGCAAGAAAAAGAACTGCTAGAAATTCGCGGAGAACAAAAGGAAATTGGCTGGGGAAGCCAAATTCGTTCTTACGTTTTTCACCCTTATTCTATGGTGAAAGATCATCGGACTAGTGCTGAAAGTGGGAACGTTCAGGGTGTTATGGACGGAGATTTGGATCCATTCATCGACGCATACCTGCGTTCGAGAATTTCATAATAACAATCAAAGCCTTTGCCCTATGAGTCGGCAAAGGCTTTATTATTATTGGGATACTGTTACCGCTCATGGTGGAATGATTATGGGGAGGTTAGAAGATTTTGATTAATGAGAGCTACCTTCTACCAATTAGTTCCTCAGTCACTAATTTAAACATTCTATCATGGTAGTTAAGTTTCTCTTCTACATGCCTAAAATGACTTCTGAACTCAGTAGCATTATTTTCGACTGTTTCCTGAAGAGATTCAATTTTTGACTCTACATTATCAAATCGTAGATCAATTTTATTAAATCGCTGATCTACTAAATCAAATCGGCTATCCATGGCAACAAATTTTTGATTCATGGTATCAAACCTTTTATCCATGGTATCAAACCTATTATCCATGGCATCAAATTTCTTATCTATTGCTTCAAATCGATGATCCATTTTTTTAAACTGTTTATTCATTTGCTCCATTATTTCCATTAGTTGATGATCCATATTTTCACCTTCTCTATTCGACAATTATACCATTTTTTGAAAGTAGATATAATTCTTCTATTCCCTCATGAAATCCATTTTAATGACAAATACTATAAAAAATTTATCCCTTTAATGCGTTATCTCAATGCCATTTACAGCTAATTATTGCCATGCTATACTCACTTCGGTTGGAATCGAAAATTATAGCAAAATGGTAATTTAGAGGGGACTTGCACTATGAATAGAAGAAAAAATAAACATCGGGCTCCTAAATTTGAAACTACTTTAGAATACATAAATGTCCTAATTGGCTCTGCTATTATTGCATTGGCATTCAATGTATTTCTGCTGCCAAATCAAATTGCCTCGGGAGGCGTTAGCGGAATCAGTACTATATTATTAAGCGTGCTGGGATGGGAGCCTGCGTATGTACAATGGGCATTTAATATTCCATTGTTTATCACCGGAGTTGTTTTATTAGGAAAACAATTTGGCGTAAAAACTCTGGTGGGAACTGTTTTTTTACCGTTTGTGGTTTTTTTAACAAAGAATATCGAACCATGGACGAATGATGCCTTGCTCGGTGCTTTGTTTGGTGGTATCGCAGTAGGACTCGGGTTAGGAATTGTATTTAGAGGAAATGCCTCTACAGGCGGTACCGACTTAGCGGCGCAAATTATTACCAAGTACACGGGATTAACCCTAGGTACAAGTGTTGTCTTGATTGATGGACTGATTGTTCTTTCTGCAGCCCTAGTCTTTGATATTGAACGTGGATTATACGCATTAATCGCCTTATATGTGACGAGTAAAACAATAGATTTAGTCCAAGTCGGTTTAGGCAGGTCGAAAACAGCGATGATTATTACCAACAAACAAGAGGAAGTTCGTGAGGGAATTCTGAATAAAATTGACCGTGGTGTTACAAAACTATCGGCTTATGGAGGTTTTACCGATAATGAACGTCCTGTCCTCATGTGTGTTGTCGATCAACGTGAGTTCACAAAATTGAAACAATTGGTCAAAAGCCTTGATCCATCTGCATTTATCGTTGTTATGGACGCTTCTGAAGTGTTGGGAGAAGGTTTCAAAAGGGCTTAATCCTGCTATACTATCCTCGTATGGAAATTTTTTCTTAAGGGGGAATATTTATGAAGAAAAAGCTACTAAAAATGTTATTAGGAACAGCTCTTGTTATGAGTCTTGCTGCTTGTGGAGGCGGAGATGACGAGGGTGGAGACACAGCAACAGCTGGGGATGCTGAAAAGGTTTACTCACAAAAGTGCTCAAGCTGTCACGGCGGTGACTTAAAGGGCGGTATGGGGCCTGAACTAACTGCAGTTGGAGCTAGCAAATCAAAGGATGAAATTGCTGCAATCATTAAAGATGGTACTACTGGTGGAATGCCAGCAGGACTTATCGAAGGTGATGACCTTGACAAGGTTGCAGAATGGCTCGCATCTAAAAAGTAATATATGTAAACGTTCTGTGTTTGAACAGAACGTTTTTTATTTTTATGAATCCATGTTACTTTATTAAGATTTTGTTAACTTTTGTCGAAAAATCTAGGATATATATAACAATTAATGTAGGCTTTGAAAAGAAACTGTAATAATTTTACCGCTTTTTTTAAGCCTATAGAGTGTTATAATGGATTTATGCGAAATCCTGCAGTATTTTGTCTAGGATTTTGTTTTTGTGCAAGAAAATAAGAGGTTGTTGTCGAATATTATTGTTTCGAAACTAACTTATAAAGGTGATCTAAATGATAGAAATGCAGGATGTATTTAAAAAATACCCAAATGGGGTTACAGCGATAAATGGGATTGATGTTAGGATTAACCAAGGTGAATTTGTCTATGTGGTTGGCCCAAGTGGTGCAGGGAAATCAACCTTCATAAAAATGATGTATCGTGAGGAAGTACCAACCTCAGGAACCATTACGATGAATGGTGTAAACGTGGCTAAAATAAAAAATTCGAAAGTGCCTATTTTTCGACGGAACCTTGGTGTGGTCTTTCAAGACTTTAAACTATTGCCAATGAAAACCGTTTATGAGAATGTTGCCTTTGCACTTGAAGTTATTGAAGCTCAGCCTAAGTTTATTAAGAAGCGCGTAATGGAAGTCCTTGATCTCGTTAACCTAAAACATAAAGCAAGAATGCTTCCAACAGAATTATCCGGAGGGGAGCAGCAGCGTGTTTCCATTGCACGCTCAATTGTAAACTCTCCAAAGATTGTGATTGCGGACGAGCCTACAGGTAACCTTGACCCAGAGACTTCATGGGAAATCATGAATATCTTTGAAGAAATCAATAATAGAGGTACTACTATTGTAATGGCTACACATAACAGAGAAATCGTTAATACGATTAAACATCGTGTAATTGCGATTGAAGCAGGAAAAATTGCACGTGATGAACAAAGAGGTGATTACGGTTATGAAAATTAGAACTCTTGGACGTCATGTGCGTGAAAGTTTTAAGAGTATCGGCAGAAATGGCTGGATGACTTTTGCCTCAGTCAGTGCTGTAACGGTAACACTAATTCTAGTCGGCGTCTTTTTCGTTATTATGATGAATCTCAATAAAGTTGCAGAAACCATAGAAGAGGATGTTCAAATTCGCGTTCACATCGATGTTGCTGCGAATGAAGAAGATCAGCAAGCATTAAAAGGTGAGATTGAAAAGATAACAGAGGTACAAAGTGTTAAGTATTCATCCAAGGAGCAAGAACTTCAAGGTTTAATTAAGAGCATGGGTGAAGAGGGACAAGCATTTAAACTGTTTGAACAAGACAATCCACTGAACGACGTATTCATCGTAAAAACGAAAAATCCGCAAGAAACCATGAAAGCAGCAGGTAAAATTGAGAAACTAGAATATGTCACAAAGGCTGTTTATGGTAAGGGAACTGTTGAAAAATTATTTAATTTTATTGACGCGAGCCGTAATGTCGGTATCGTATTAATTGCAGGTTTATTCTTCACTGCTGTCTTTTTAATTTCTAATACGATTAAAATTACGATTATTGCAAGGCGAAGAGAAATTAAAATCATGAGGCTAGTAGGGGCAACGAACAGTTTTATTAGGTGGCCGTTCTTCTTAGAAGGATTATGGCTTGGCATATTCGGTGCCATCTTGCCAATTATCTTAATTTCGATTGCTTACTATCACGCGTATGAATATCTTGCGCCAAAGTTGGTTGGGAACTTTATTCAAATCCTTCCTTATAGTCCATTTGTTTATCAAGTATCAGGAGTTCTGATTTTAATGGGCGGCTTAATTGGGGTATGGGGAAGTTTGATGTCTGTAAGAAAATTCTTGAAGGTTTAATTTTTTTCAGGAAGGACAGGTAAGAATGTCCTTCCTGATTACAGTTATAGATAAACCCTTACATAATGATCAGGGAAGGAGAAATTGGACTTGAATAAAACAATATTAACTTTAGCCGTTACAGGAACGTTCGTAGTAAGCAGTATTTTTGGGGGAATCGCTGAAGCATCTTCCATTTCTAGCTTAAAGGATCAACAAAATCAAATTGAAAAAGAAAAATCTGAAGTATCTTCAGATATTAATAATGCAGACCAACAGATTAATAGTTTAAAAGAACAGCAGGCGGATGTAAAAGAAGTAATGACACGCCTTGATTTTGCAATCGGTGATACACATAAAAAAATCAGTGAAAAAACTGCTAAGCTAGAGGAAACCAAGACAGAAATAGCTAGATTACAAGAAGAGATTAAGATTACCAAGGAGCGAATTCTAAAACGTAATGAGCTTCTGAAGGATCGTGCCCGTAACTATCAGGAAACTGGAGGTGTAGTCAGTTATCTTGATGTGTTAATGGGTTCAAAAGACTTTAGTGACTTTATTGGCCGTGCCAGTGCAGTGGCAACGATTATGCAAGCAGACCAAGATATCTTAAAACAGCATGAGGCTGACAAAAAGAGCCTAGAGGATAATCAAGCTAAGGTGGAAGTGGAGCTTGCGAATGTCCAAACCATGCTTGCTGACTTAGAACAAATGAACCAACAATTGAATGCGCAAAGAGCTGAAAAGAATGAATTATTAGCCTCTCTTGAACAACAAGAAGAAGAGATTCATGAACATAAAATGGAGCTGCAGGAAGAGTCACAAATCCTTGCGGCACAAGCAGCAGCTCTCCAGCAAGCAATTTCACTTGAACAAAAACGCCAAGCAGAAGCAGCAGCCGCCGCTGCTGCAGCGGCAGCTGCTAGTAATAACACCGGGAATAGTGGAGATGGCGGCGGAGGAAGCACAGTAACCGCGCCTGTCACAAATGGAGCCTTCACCCTTCCGGCTAACGGAACCTTTACATCAGGTTTTGCACCGCGTTGGGGTTCATTCCACTTTGGAATTGATATTGCCAATCGAGCATCAGGTGTGCCAATTTGGGCGGCAGCTGATGGAGTCGTTATTCAATCCTACTATTCTAGTAGCTATGGTAATGTTGTATTTATTGCTCATTCTGTAAATGGACAAACCTATACAACTGTATCTGCTCATATGGAAACCAGGTCAGTCAGCTCTGGAGCAGTTGTGAAAAAAGGACAACAAATTGGAATCATGGGCAGCACAGGTGATTCAACAGGTAAACATTTACACTTTGAGCTTCATAGAGGGCAATGGAACGGAAGCAAAAGTAACGCGATAAATCCAGTTGGAATTGTACCAATGCCATAATGAGAAAAGGGAGAAGCCGTGCTTCTCTCTTTTTTTATGGATAAAAATCGATAAAAGAGCCTATTCACATTTCTAGCATAACTCGTCCCTCTCTTACATATTAGTAAATAAACGAGCAGGAAATCATGATAAGGTCAGTCAATTGATGCTGCACATGAGGGGGAACGGGATGAAAAGTAAATGGATTGCCCTGATGGTGGTGGGTTCGCTTCTTACTGGAGCGGGGGGCACATATGCAGGAATGCAGTGGTTTGGAAAAGAAGAGGGGAACTCTGCCATTGAACAAGCATTAAAGAAAAGGGAAACAGTCGTTACGAATCAAGCTGATACGGAGGACCTTGTAAAAGTAAATCAGGCCTATGAATTAATCCTGAGTCGATATGTTGAAAAGGTAGATAGCGAGACTCTAGTGGAGGGAGCAATACAAGGAATGCTCACAACCTTAGACGATCCCTATTCTGTCTATATGAATAAGGAAACAGCTCAACAATTCAATCAAGCTCTAGAATCATCTTTTGAAGGTATCGGAGCCGAAGTTGGTATGGTTGATGGAAAAATCGTCATTGTTTCTCCATTTAAAAATTCTCCAGCAGAAAAAGCAGGATTAAAGCCAAATGATGAAATTTTAAAAGTAGATGGAAAAAGTGTCGAGGGGCTGGACCTCAATAAAGCGACCCTGAAAATACGAGGTAAAAAAGGGACGAAAGTGTCATTAGAAATTTCTCGAAAGGGATTAAAGGAACCTCTGACCATTGATGTCACTCGTGATGAAATTCCACTCGAGACCATTCATGCTTCTGTGAAAAAGAAAGATGGGAAAAATATAGGGTACATTGAAATAACCTCTTTTTCTCAAGAAACTGCTTCAGATTTTCAAGAAGAGTTACATTCATTAGAGAAGAAGGATATAGAAGGTTTAATCATAGATGTCCGCGGAAACCCCGGTGGATTGCTTGTTAGCGTTGAGGATATCTTAAAAGAATTTGTTACAAAGGATAAACCATTTATCCAAATCGAGGAACGAAATGGCGAAAAAGAACGGCATTTCTCCAACCTAACAGAGAAAAAAGAATACCCAGTAACTGTCCTAATTAATAAAGGCAGTGCATCTGCCTCGGAAATTTTAGCAGGAGCATTAAAAGAAGCGGCAGGTTATCCGCTGGTCGGTGAAACCACCTTTGGGAAAGGAACAGTACAGCAGGCTGTTCCAATGGGAGATGGCAGCAATATTAAGCTGACCCTCTTCAAATGGCTGACACCAGATGGAAATTGGATACACAAAAAAGGAATCAAACCGGATGTAGAGATTAAACAACCGCCAATTTTTGATACACATCCGCTCCAAATAGAGGAACCACTTAAAGAAGATATGAATAATGAGCAGGTGAAAAATGCACAAGAAATATTAGCCGGCTTAGGCTTTGACCCGGGCCGTACCGATGGATATTTTAGTTCTGAAACATCCACAGCGGTTAAAGCCTTCCAGCAGAACAATAACCTGCAGCCAACTGGAAAAATCGACACCAAAACGGCTGCCAAGCTGGAAGAAGAAGCAATAAAAGAAATGAAAAAAGAGAAGAACGATATCCAGCTGCAAACCGCACTGAGACTAATTGCAAAATAAAAATAGGACAGAGGCGTAAGCCTCTGTTTTTGTTTGCGACAAAATACATTTAAATCCTTGGGAAATGTCGAACATTTCCAAGGAAATATTGCCGAAATTTGCAGAATCTAGCATGGTAATAAGTAATGTAAGCTAAAAAAGACAAATTTGACACTATCATAAGCTAATAATTCGACATTTTTTTGTTTTTACAAGAAACTAGCAATAGGTTTTATTCTACCATTTTGGTAAAATAATCATTAGGAGCTAGATTAGTAGAATTTATGATAGAGGCAGGTGGCAGGAATTGGTGCAATTATGGCTATTTGAGCTGTTAAAAGGGACGGGGAGACTTTTCCTTCATCCGGTTTTTTACTATATTATTTTCCTATCCGGGATTCTGGGAGTTTCAAGAGTAAAACGGGAGCGGAAAAATTTCCATACTCGGACATTTGATGCCTTCTTTGAACTTCGACAATTGTTTCCACAAGGAGTAATTTTGGGTCTAGTGCTTTCCATTGTCACCGTTACAGCAGGTTTGACCGTTCCATTTGCAGCAATCCTACTTATCGCTGTCTTTACGTTAATATGGAGCTTAACAACAAATATCCGGTTAATGTCGCCAGTCTACACAGTTGGTGCGGCATTTTTTGGAGTTATCTTAATCGCTGAATATGACTTGAATATTCCGGTCTTTAAAGAGGTCTTTCAGGCAATAGATGATAAGGTCTATCCGTCGGTGGTCATCCTATTGGCACTTTTGGTAATAGCAGAAGGAATACTTATTCTTAAAAATGCAAGTAAAGGGTCCTCGCCTAAGCTGGTAAAAAGCAGGCGCGGGCAAAGTGTCGGAGCCCATGAAGTGAAACGATTCTGGGTGCTGCCAATGTTTCTGCTTTTCCCAGGTGATGCGCTTGCCTTACCCTTTGAGTGGTGGCCAGTGTTTCATCTGGGGGCGGAATCCTACTCCCTAATTCTTGTGCCGTTTGCTGTTGGTTTTAACCAGCAAATTCAAGGTATGCTTCCAAAACAGTCGATTCAGCTGCTCGGTCGTAGAGTAATAGCACTCGGATGCATGACACTGATTTTGTCTGTTATCGGTTATTGGTATCCGCTCATCTCCATCGTGGTTGCGGCTTTAGCGATTGTCGGTCGTGAACTGATCTCCTTATTGCAACGATTGAAGGATGATAATTTACCTTTTTACTTCTCGAAAAAAAACAATGGTTTAATGATTATTGGGATTATACCTGAATCACCTGCTGATAAAATGGGTCTTCAAGTAGGAGAATTAATATCAAAGATTAATGGTGTTCTGATTCGTGATGAGCAAGTTTTTTACGAAGCATTACAAAAAAACCGAGCTCATTGTAAGCTCGAAGTTTTGGATATTAATGGCGAGGTCCGTTTTGTTCAACGAGCTTTGTATGAAGGTGATCATTATGAATTGGGCATTCTATTTGTACAAGACCAGAAAAAGTTTGATGAAAAAATAGGATAAGGAATTGTAATTTTTCATAATTAATCGGAATTTCGTCAAAATTATCCGGAATAATCTTTTCATAATTAAGCGGAACCCAAGTTCATTTTTAATTTAATAATGGCTAATTTAATCAATAATAATTTAGATTTTAAAGTTTTGAATATTTAAAGAAGAAGCGAAGTATTTTCGCTTCTTCTTTGTGCGCTTGGCAGCGCATCGCTCTAATGGGTGAAAGTCCCTAACATGCCGTTGTGGCGGAAATGTATAGCTGACAGGTAGTGCGAGTATCGTGAGATTTCGTGCGGAGGACTTGAAGGCAAAGCTCGGAACAGGTGGCTGTAACCGTGTTGGCTGGTAAGATGGGATAACCTTGCAAAGGATGGGAATGTCCAATACCACTATGTATCTTATTAGTTATGAGGACTGGCTTCGAGTGAAAGGCGATGAACGTGACCCAAGGAGATCTCATCATCTCCACCGTAGGTGGTAACTCTTTTTCAAAGCCGCGATGGACAAGAAATAGACTATGGAAGGTGAGAAGTCAGAGCAGGGGATAGTAGT
This sequence comes from Neobacillus niacini, assembly GCF_031457145.1. GTDB lineage: Bacteria > Bacillota > Bacilli > Bacillales > Cytobacillaceae > Neobacillus > Neobacillus niacini_J. Next base: position 95,869 of record NZ_JAVDVZ010000016.1, on the reverse strand, counting down.
GAATAAACTTGTCAGAAATGCCACAAAGACAAGTGACTTATCACGAAGTTGGTAAGACAGACATTGACCCAAATGGCAGTGAACTGATGCGAAGCCCGTCTGCCCATGGAAGAAAAGCAATTCGAACTTATTTACTCGTCATGTACTAAACAGATGTCAAGGAGGCAGAAAGCCGAAGAGTTGAGACCGAAAGAAAGTAGGTTGTTTAGGGCGTAGTACTAATATAGGTATCAGTAATTGAACCAACTATACTGCTGATATTTTATTGGGGAAGGAAACGAATGCATGAAAAATCTATAGTAGAACGAAGCTTACGTGTAGTTGAGAACTCTAAAAAGAAACGCAAGTGGTACAGCTTAATTGATAAAGTTTGGGACTATCAAAACTTGGAACAGTCTTTTTATGATGTAAAGAAGAATCGTGGTGCCCAGGGTGTGGATAAGATAACGATTAAAGAGTTTGAAAAAGAATTGGAACACAACTTAAGAGTGCTCCAAGAATCTTTACGTACAAAAACATACCGTCCTAAACCAGTCAGAAGAGTCTTTATCCCAAAAGCTGATGTCTCAAAACGTCCATTAGGTATTCCCACAGTAGGAGACCGAACTATCCAAGCTGCAACCAAAAGAATTCTCGAACCCATTTTTGAACAGAAGTTTCTAGACTGTAGTTATGGATTCCGTCCGAACCGAAGTGCTCATATGGCCATCGAACAAATCCGTCAGGATTTAAAAGATGGCTACACGTATGTAATAGACGCTGATATTAAGACGTACTTTGATTCAATCCCACATGATAAGCTTCTTGAATTAATCAAGGAAGAAGTCGTGGATAGTAGTGTACTAGCACTAATTTCACAGTTCTTAAAATCATGAATCCTTGAAAACGGTATATACTATCAAAATGACAAGGGGAGTCCACAGGGCGGCTTATGGGAAACTTTGCATAAGCCGCCTTATGCAAAGAAAGTAATTATGCGAAGTAAACGATGAAAACCACTGATATTAGTAGATTCATTCCCAATTTACTTTGCATAATACTTTTGCTTTGGATAGTAAAAAGTTAAGATTATATCGCAAAAATAGTAGCTATTTACACTATACGGACTATTTTCCTTGTTTTTTTACGTATTATATCAGCTATTTGTGTGGATTATTATGCAAAGTAAATCATTAATAAGTGCCTTAAAGCCAACTCAAAAGCTATTTACTTTGCATAATGGTTAACTTTGCATAAGGCGGCGTAACTAGTCCGCTGTTAGCAAACATCTTTCTCCACCCACTAGACGAAATGATGATGGAGCGAGGTCATCGCATAACAAGATATTCGGATGACTTCGTAATCTGTTGCAAGTCAAGAAAGGGTGCAGAAAGAGTATTGAAAACAGTAGTGAAACTTCTTGAAAAAGAACTAGGGCTGAAAATACACCCAGAAAAGAGAAAAATCGTTGACAACCTTGTAGAACCATTTGTCTTTTTAGGATATGTTTTCAAAATAGGATATTACCATTCATCATCTGATAAAGCTGTGGGAAAGTTCAAGAAAAGAATCAAGGAAGTAACGAAGAGAAACCAAACAGTGAATTTGGAGGAATTTGTTAAACATCGGTTGAATCCCATCATTAGAGGATGGGGAAGGTACTTTGGTATTGGTTTTTCAAAGAAACTGTTTCAAAATTTGGATTCATGGATTCGAAGAAGATTACGGATGATTCAGTTAAGAAGCTGGAGAATAATAAGAAAGCTCCACAGGGAGCTTAGGAAAAGGAATTGGGAGGGTGAACTTCCGCTTTTAGTAATGACTAGATGGAAGAATTCGAAAACTCAACATGTACATTTTGCGATTCCCAATGAGAGGTTTCGTGAAATTAAACTTGTATTTCTTTTAGACATTTACGATGAACTACATCCCCAACGGAGATAAAGTGGAGGAGCCGTATGCGATGACCCGCACGTGAGTCTGTCTAACAATTGTCACCTTTTTCTTACTTTCCCGATAGGAAAACCCGAACTATTGTCGAATTTGTAATATAAGGAGATGATAGTATGCCATATATTCTTGGTGAGGATAGAAATCAGTTGAATTTATTACCAAATACATTGGAAGATTTTATTGATGAGGATAATCCGGTTAGAGTAATTGACGCATATGTGGATAGCTTAAATCTGGAGGAACTTGGTTTTATTGTTTATTCGGGTTATAAAGCTGGGCAAAAACCTTATAGAAGACATGATCTCCTTAAATTATATATTTATTGTTATATGAATAAAATCAGGTCATCTCGTATGATGGAGACTGAGGCAACGAGAAACATTGAATTAATGTGGTTAATGGGCAAAATAAAACCTGACCATGGTACTATATCTTCATTTATGAAAATTAACAAAAAAGCGATTAAGCAGCTGTTTAAAGAATTTACTCTTATGTTAAAAGGTTTTGGTCTTATTAATGGCACAATTGTCGCTATCGATGGGACAAAAATTAAAGCAAATAGCGCAAAAAATAAACACTATAATGAAAATATTATTAAAGAGAAATTAGGATACTACGAAGCGAAAATTGAGGAATATATCAATGACGTTTTAAGAACAACTGATGATGAGAGTATGAAACAAAAAATAAATGATAAAATTGGGAGCTATCAAGAAAGAATAAAGAAATTAAATGCCATTAAAGAAGAACTAAAGGAACAAGGAAAGAAACAAATTTGTTTAACTGATTCAGACGCAAAGTCCATGAAGAATAATGGGAAATTTGAGGTTTGCTTTAATGTCCAAGCAGTTGTAGATAATAAAAATAAATTAATTGTAGATTTCGAAGTAGTAAATGATGTTAATGACCAAGGTCAATTATCAAACATGGTTAAAAAAGCTAAGGAAGTATTTGAGGACCAAAAAGTTACAGCTTTAGCTGATACAGGTTATTTCAATATTTCTGAAATAATTGAAGTGGTAGATGAACAGATCGAAATCCTTATAAAGCCCCAAAAAGGAAAACAACAAAAGGTTGAAAACGGATTTGATAAATTAAGCTTCAAATATGATCAAACAAAGGATGTTTTTATTTGCCCGATGGGCTATTGTTTAAATTTTAAATGGAATGGAAAGCAAAACGGTAAAGAAATCAAACGCTATACATGTGTAAACTATAATGAATGCGGAAAAAAAGATTTGTGTACTTCCGCAAAAGGCGGAAGATCAATTATCAGGTATAAAGATGAAGAAATCATTGACCAGGTAACTGAAAATACCATTAGAAAAGATCATATTTATAAGAAAAGGGGCTCTATTATAGAACACCTTTTTGGAACCATAAAACGACATTTTGGTTATACATATTTTTTAACAAGAGGGCTTGAATCAGTAAACTCTGAGGTAAGTCTTATTTGTCTTGCATATAATTTTAAAAGACTAATAAATATAATCGGAGTTAAAGAGTTAATAAGAAAATTCAGGGGGGGCATAGCCCCCTTTTTACATGCATCTTATGATATTTTATTGTTTTTATCGAAAATCAAACAGAAATATTTCCACCTTTATAAATTTACAATTAATTGTTAGACAGACTCACGTACGGAACTGTGCGAGGCGCATGAATTTTTTCATGCGCCTACTCTATTTAGACTTTTATTTTGGTATTTTACCCGAAACTATAGTAATGAGGTAATTGAACATGAATTTAATAGACTGTCATAGTCCATTTTAGGATGAAAGTTTTGGTAGTATATTATCAGGCTTTGTACAGTAAACTTTTATCCTTCATTAAGCTATTTATACAACTTTCTTTTAACAAGTCAAAGAGTTGCAAATAACCCCTATAAAATGGATTCTGAAACAGAATTGAGCTCTTTAAGTAAATTAACTCATTTACCTGAGAGACAATTTTGTGTTAAATTTTAAAGCTTCTATGACTCCATTAGCAATTTCATCATTTGTTAACCATCTTGAGATATCATCTTGGATTATGATTCCCAGTTGAACTTGGAGGTACATACAGTTTCTGGTAATAACTATTCTTCACTTAAGTTAATACTACTCCCCAAAATATGATATAACTTCCAATCTCCACTACTGTTTGAAACAATTTGGGTAATTAAACAAATATTTTCCTATATAGCTGGAGTTTCGTAGTCAGAATATGGTAGAAGACGATTGACCTTAGCTGCATTGGAATTAAAAGAAGGAAATGTTCGAGTAATTGAGGCACCGATCAAATATGGTTACAATCCTCTTGATTTATTTTCAAGAGCTTTTAAGCATAACAAAGATTTATACCGTTCAGCACTAGGTGCGTTATTTTATATTCTCGTTACATTTATAATATAATATCATTCTAACTCCCATTTGATCAAAATGTTTCCAATTCTCCCACTAGAATAAATATATTTATCGACTTCTGTATGCAAACAACTCTGTAGTGATCTCGCAGATCCCCTTGAGAGAAAAGGAAGCACGTGACCTTCTAGAAGTGTGGAAGCTCGCCGAAATGTAAAGGGGATGATAAAGCACCTAGAAGCCTTTCACAGTATAAGAAAGGGCCAAAATCTAAAATCCAAACAAATAAACCACTAAATTATGTAAAAATATAATTTAGTGGTTTATTTTATAAATGCCTTAAACTATATCACCTTTTTGCGGTGCCCTCGTTAACGGTGGGTAATTAGATGTTTTAAGGGAAGTATGAATAAATCATGGTGTAAAAACCTACTTAAGCTTTTACAAATACGGTTTTAATTGATGTAAAGAATTCAATCGCAGCTTGGCCTTGTTCACGGGAATGGGAACTGGACTGTTTCATTCCACCAAATGGAGCCTGAAGCTCAACGCCAGCACTTTCTGAATTAATACGAACCAACCCGGCTTCCATTTCTTTTATAAAGGAAAGCATATTTCCAATATCTTTGGTAAAGATGGAAGCACTTAAACCAAATTTAACGTCATTGGCTACTTCGAGCGCCTCCTCAAGAGTATTCACTTTGATTAAGGCCAAAACAGGTCCAAAGATCTCTTCTTGAGCAATGGTCATGTCCGAGGTGACTTGATCAAAGACAGTAGGCTCTACATAGAATCCATTTTCAAGACCAGGTTCTACAACCCTTTGTCCACCATAGAGAAGAGTAGCACCTTCGGCTATTCCTTTTTCAATGTAAGTGAGGACCGTGTTTAATTGCTTTTCGCTGGCGCATGGACCCATCCAGGTTTCTCCTGACAGTCCATTTCCGACCTTTAATTGAGCTATTTTCTCAACTAATTTTTCTTTGAAAGCTTCATAAACGGCGCTTTGAACAATGACACGGCTAGTAGCAGTGCACTTTTGGCCAGTGGAGCGAAGGCCACCGCTTATTGTCGCTTCCACCGCTAAATCTAAATCGGCGTCAGCTGCCACAATCACAGGGTTTTTTCCGCCCATTTCAAGCTGATATTTCGCTCCGCGAGCTAAAGCTCCTTGTCCTACCGCTTTACCCACTTGATCGGAGCCAGTAAAAGTGATGGCAGCAATATCAGGGTGATCCACGATTCCTTGCCCGATAATGGTACCGGACCCAGTAACCATATTTACCACACCAGCAGGAAGACCGGCTTCTGCAAAGCATTTAATAACTTTCGCAGCGGTTACGGCTGTTTCATGGGCGGGCTTAATAACAACGGTGTTACCATAAACAAGAGCTGGAGCCATCTTCCAAATAGGAATAGCTACAGGGAAGTTCCAAGGGGTAATGACCCCTACGACTCCTAAAGGAGCACGCTGGGTAAACATAAGGGCATCGGCATCCGTGGATGGGATCACATCTCCGACTTTACGCATCCCTTCTCCTGCATAATAGCGAAGAATGGCTACGCCGCGAGCGGTTTCTCCTTTTGCTTCCGGGAACGTTTTTCCCATTTCTCTGGTCATCGTTTCCGCAATATCATCAATGTTCTGTTCAATAACATTCGCTACCTTATATAAGAAGTCACCACGGGTAACCCCAGAGAGTTTTCTCCATTGAATTTGAGCTATTTTGGCTGCAGCAACGGCTTCATCCAGATCTTCCTTCGTGGATCTTTGAATATATCCTACGATTTCTTTCGAGTTTGCAGGGCTGATACTTGAATCTACTTCCTGATTGGAAGAGGCAACCCATTCCCCATTAATATAGTTCAAATACGTTTTCGCAATGGTTTCTACTGTCATTCTCATTCACCTCATTTAAAAATTAGAATGTAGGACCGATACGCCAAATTCCAAAATCATGCTGCTTCAGGATTTCGGCTTTCGTTAACTTACCTGAACTAACCCTTGAAATTTCATCGAAAATTCGCTGTCCTACGGAGTCGATGGATTCTTTTCCTTCTATAATCGTGCCGGCATTCAAATCGATATTGTCTTCCATTCTTTCAAAAATGGAAGTATTGGTTGCAATCTTAATTACGGGGGCAATCGGAGAACCAGTCGGTGTACCTCGCCCTGTTGTAAACAGGACTACTTGAGCTCCGCCAGCAACCATACCTGTCAACTGCTCGATATCGTGTCCCGGTGTATCCATCCAAACCAGTCCTTTTTGAGTAGGGACCTGAGCGTAATCAATCACTTCTTGCAATGGGCGAGTACCAGCCTTATTGGCAGCACCTAATGATTTTTCCTCTAAGGAACTAAGCCCACCCCTGATATTTCCAGGACTCGGGTTACCTGTCCGGATATCAACTCCCATATGAATGGAGCGATTTTCCATCGCATGAATCACTTCATACACCCGTTTAGCCACCCGTTCATTTACGGCACGGTTTGCCAGCAGGTGCTCAGCGCCAATCAGCTCGGTTGTTTCAGCCAGAATGGAAGTGCCTCCAAAGTCCACAATCATATCACTCACGACACCAACAGCAGGGTTGGCTGAAAGGCCTGAACAAGCATCAGATCCGCCGCATTCTGTACCAATAATCAATTCACTGAAATCACATAGCTCACGCATTTGAGCTGATGCATCCTGAACTAATTTTGCAGCGATTTTAGCTCCTTGGGCAACAGCCATTAAGGTACCTCCATGATCTTGAATCGATACGACTTCAACAGGCTTTCCGGTTTTGGCGATTTCACCCGCTACACTTCTGGCTTGATGAGTTTCGCATCCAAGCCCTAGAACAACGACGCCAAAAACATTAGGATTAGAACCCATACCGACATAGGTGCGAAACGTTTGCTCATAATCAACACCTACCTGAGCACAGCCATGTTGGTGGATAAAGGAGACGGTTCCCTGAACAAGCTCGGTAATTTGTTTTGCTGCTTGGGTTGCGCATGTAATTGTGGGCAAAATCAGGACATGATTTCGAATTCCTACGCGACCATCTTGACGACGATATCCCCAGAACTTTTTCTCACTAGTCATATGCAATTTTATCCCCTCTTCCTCGTTTTCCTTCCAGGTTGTGAACATGAACATGCTGACCGGGTTGAATATCTTGAATGGCTGCGCCAATGACCTCACCGTACTTTAAAATATCCTCACCAAATGAAATTGAAACGACTGCAAATTTGTGACCAAACTCAATATCTTCCTTCAATTTGACAGTAAATCTTTTGCCTTGACAAGTAACTTGGACAATACTTCCCTCAGGGATGTGATCGAGGGCAACTGCCACTTTATCTTGTGGCTTCATCATAACGGTTTTAAACTCGTTGCTCATATGGACCTCCTGTATGGAAATTTAAGAAAAGGCTATAGATTTGCTTGAAGGCAGCTTCACTGGATTTTTCAGGGTACCAATTCCAGTAATCTCAATCTCAACATAATCACCATCGGACAAAGAAAACTCATTTGGAGGCACGATGCATGTTCCTGTTAATAAAACGGTTCCATCAAAAATCTCATTGTCCTTCATGAGGTAAGAGATTAGTTCATCGAATTTTCTCTTTAATTGCCGTGTATTGGCTGTTCCTTCCACCACTTTTTCCCCATCTCGGAAGATACGGCAAACAATATCAAATTGATATGCATCTTCAACAGCCTCTGCTAGAAGAATAGCGGGTCCAATGGAGCAGGAATTCTTCCAGATTTTTGCCTGTGGAAGATATAGCGGGTTTTCCCCTTCAATATCCCTACAGCTCATGTCGTTACCGATGGTATAGCCCAGAATTTTCCCATCTTTATTGATGACAAGACCTAATTCAGGTTCAGGAATCTGCCAATGGGAATCGCTGCGGAGATAGACGTCATCCTGGGGGCCAACCGTACGAGCCGCGGTTGCTTTGAAGAAAATTTCAGGTCGTTCGGCATGATACACTTTATCGTAAAAGGTAGTGGCATCTAGCTTTCCGCCTGTGGCTTCATAATTTCTAGCATCACGGCTTCTTTCATAGGTAACACCAGCTGCCCAGACCTCAGGTGCATCAATGGGAGTAAGTAGAGATAGTTCCTCAACATTTTTTTCGATGGGTTGGGAATCTGCAATGATTTCTTGAATTAGGGAAAGAGGGGTTTGCTGTTGTTCAGCCGCCTGTTTGACCAATTCAAGAAAATCTGTTTGAGGCAATGAGTAAACCTTCGATTCAAGGGTTATAGCAGCTAGTACAGGGACGGATTGTTCGTTTGAAAAGCGAATAATACGCATGTGAATACCTCCAGTTATTTTATATTATAAAACTGTGTTTTGTAATATTGTCTAAAAGAAGAGAGCTATAAGTTGACTATTAGAGGGAATATCCCATTTGTTCGGATAACTCTTGACCAGCACCTTTTAGTAGGGCTAAATATTCGTCTAGTTCCTGATTATTTATGCGTGAGACCAAAGTAGAGATACTGATTGCTGCTTGCACCTGATTGGAATGATTTCTCACAGGGACTGCGATACAGCGAACACCGGGTTCATTTTCCTGGTTATCCACAGCATAGCCTTGTGTTCTTACATTCTTTAGCTCCTGCATAAATTCAACTTTATGGGTAATGGTGTTTGCTGTTTGTTGTGTATAGACATATCCCTGTAAAATACGTTCTATTTCTCGAGTATCAAGGAAGGCAAGGAGAATCTTCCCGACTGCACTAGAATGGAGAGGAATTCTCCTTCCTATTCGTGAGTAACGAATAACAGCCATAGAACCTTCTACTTTATCGATATAGACGCCTTCCTTTTCATCTAAGATGACTAGATGAGTTGTTTGGCCTGTTTTAATAGATAAATCCAAAAGGTACTTTTTAGCCATTTGCATGATATCAATGGAACTGATTACGTAATTCCCACGTTCGAAAAGCTTCATTCCCAATTTGTACTTCCCGTTTTCAGGATTTTGGCCGATATACCGATGCTCCTGAAGGGTTTTCAAAAGTGAATGGACAGTGCTCTTATGCAGTCCCATCAGTTCACTGATGTCTGTAATTTTTAGCTCGGTTGTATGCTCATCAAATAAGTCTAGTATTCGGAGCGCGCGATCAACGGATTGAATGATAGGCATTTGCTTCACCTTCTGTTTGATATTATAAAACTATGTTCGACTATTCTGAATATTATGGATTGGTTTTACTATATTATAGATTAGTTGGTAAAATCAATCATTATTTTATTTTTGCATAATATTCTTAATTCTCTAATAAAACCTATTGTCAAGTTGTGGAAGCGTATGATATAGTAAAAAAAATGAAATTCCAAAACTTAGTTTATTATACTAAACTAAACCTACATATTTGAAAGGCGTTGACTCCATGGAAAAGAAATATTGGGTTCCTGCTATTGAACGGGCTAATGAAGTCTTAAAGCTATTAGTTGCTGAACCTTCTCAACTTAGATTAATAGACATCTCCAAAATGTTAGGTATCAACAAGAGCTCGATTTTTTCATTATTAAATACGATGGAGGTGTTAGGTTGGGTAGTTAAAGAGAAAGGTGATACTTATTCTCTTGGACCTGCGCTTGGAATGGTCAGTGCAGCATATTTGAGGCAGTTCGATATGCATCAGTCGTTTTCAGAAGAAGCGCTTACGTCCCTGAAACGAGTAAATGAGACGATTCAGCTTTCGATCTTAGATGGACGACACATCGTTTATCTTTCGAAGGAGGAAGGTTCCTCTCCTATAAGGGTAGCAACGGATCCGGGGATAAGATTTCCTGCTCATGCGACAGCGATGGGAAAAGTACAGTTATCCCAATATGGATATGCTCATTTGAAAGCCCTTTATCCTGAGGAGAAGCTAGAAGAGATTACTCCATATACTGTAAAAAATATTGATCAGTTATGGGTTCAGCTAGGGAAAATTAGAGACAATGGCTTTATCGGAGAAAGTCAAGAAGCCGTGATCGGATTTTATTGCATCGCCGCTCCTATTTTTAATCATGAAAATAAAATTATTGCTGCCGTCAGCTTTACCATGCTGGAGAACAGCTGGAAAGAAAAGTATGAGTTAGCCCGCGATGAAATTATTAAATTAGCAAATCGCTTATCCTTGCATGCAGGATATGTTGTCCAATCTAAAAAAAAAGTATAGAGAAGGTGCAATGACATGAGACTACAAGGAAAAGTTGTCTTGATTACCGGCGCAGGTTCCGGGATTGGTAAAAGTACCGCTTTTCTGTTCGCTAAAGAAGGTGCGCACGTCCTCATTAATGATATATCTGAAAAGCATGGAGAAGAGACCTTGACTGAAATCCAGGCTCAAGGAGGACAAGCCACTTTTATTCAATCAGATGTGACCAAAGAGGATGATGTTAAGATATTAGTCAATAAAAGCTTGGAGGCTGCCGGCCAGATTGATGTTCTGTTTAATAATGCTGGCATTTCGGGTGTCGGGGCAGTACATGAAACGAGCGAAGAATTGTGGGATCGCGTAGTCAACGTAAACGTGAAGGGTGTGTTTCTACCAAGCAAGTATGTCCTGCCGCATATGATGGAGCGCCAGGAAGGTAACATAATTAATATGTCTTCCTGTATTGCTGAAATGGGACTTCAGCGTCGAGCAGTCTATTCCGCTACCAAGGGGGCTATTCTATCGCTGACGAAATCGATGCAAGTCGATTACGCACCTTATAATATTAGGATAAATGCACTTTTACCGGGAACCATTTTAACCCCATTCGTAGAGGATTATCTGAGAACATCTTACGATAACCCGGAAGAAGCCCTAGACAACATTAAGAAGCGCCAATTGAGCGGTGATTTGGGAAGGCCAGAAGATGTTGCTAAAGCAGCGTTATTCCTTGCTTCTGATGAATCCAAGTTTATGATGGGATCCCCTCTTTATATTGATGGCGGGGTTGTTTCAGGGAAGATGGCTTAAAGAATTGAAGTAGGGTATAAAGATGAAATTATTAACATTTAAAAATGATCAGGGACTTCAAATTGGCGTAAAAGCCACCCGTGGCGTTTTGGATGTAGCACGAGCTTGAGAATGTAGTCATGGAGAGAAGAAGATTCCATTATCCATTAAGCTATGGTTGGATGGGGGAAATGAAGCTCGAAATGCTTTTGCCGAATTTCTCCATTTAAAGGTGGAAACAGAAGGACTGGAATTATTTTTAAAAGAAGAAGATCTTCAGCTAGGGCCCTGTGTACCTGAGCCCGGGAAAATTATTTGCGTAGGGCTTAATTATCGTAAGCATGCAGAAGAATCCAATATGCCAGTCCCAGAATACCCAGTTTTGTTTAATAAATTCATCAATACCATTGCTGCACATGGAGAGGATATCTCCTTGCCTGTTGAAGCGGAGTTGGTTATTGTCATCGGAGAAAGAGCAAAGGATGTTCCAAAGGAAAGAGCATTAGATTTTGTAGCCGGATATTGTAATGTCAATGATTTATCCGCTCGTGACCTGCAGTTCCGAACTAATCAATGGTTATTAGGAAAGTGTTGTGACGGTTTTAGTCCTATTGGACTTTATATTGTTTCCTCAGATGAAATAGGTAATCCGAATCAACTAGAAATTAAGACCATCGTCAATGGAGAGGTCAGACAGCATTCCAATACATTCGATATGATCTTTCATTGTGATGTAATCGTTCGTTACATCTCTCGCTATATGACTTTAGAACCCGGGGATATCATTTTAACTGGTACGCCTGAAGGAGTGATTTTTGGTTATCCAAAGGAAAAGTAGGTATGGATGAAAGATGGAGATGGAATAACGATTGAAATCGAAAAATTGGGTCAATTAACGAATCGGATGGAGAAGTAGGAATAATTGATTTAGTGAGAGATTCATAGAGTATAAATCATAAGAACCTGTTTAAGAACAAATGAATTTCACGGGAATTTAATTAAAAATGGGGGTATTCAAAATGAAAAAATTAAAAATGTGTTCCATCCTTTCCGCAATTTTGGCTTTTTCAGTTCTACTTTCCGCTTGTGGAGGAAGTACTAGTACATCTACTGAATCAAATTCTAAATCAGGAGACAAAAAAGAATATACGATTAAAGTATCTTATGAAAATCAACCCGGAGAACCTGTAGATTTAGCCGCTCATGAATGGAAGAGACTTGCTGAAGAAAAGAGCAAAGGTCAGATCAAAATGGAATTATATCCTAGCTCACAATTAGGTTCTAAAGCAGACATGATTGAGCAAATGAAATTAGGTACAGGCGTCATTCAAATTGCAGATGCAAGTTTCTTAATGGATTATGTTCCAGACATCGGCATTCTATCAGCTCCTTATTTGGCAGATTCCTATGATGATTTGCAAAAATTAACCAAGAGCGAATGGTTTGCAGGATTAGACAAAGAGTTGCAAGGAAAAGGCCTTCATATGGTTACTACAAATTGGATTTATGGAGATCGCCATTTGATTACACAAAAGCCAATAAAAAAGCCTTCCGATCTAAAGGGGCTTAAAATACGCGTACCAAACAATCAATTATCCATTAAAACTATTGAAAAAATGGGGGCAACCCCAACCCCTATGCCATTGGGTGAAGTTTATCCGGCCATTGCGCAGGGTGTAATCGACGGGATGGAAAATCCTCTTCCTGTTATCCATGGTTCAAAAGTATATGAAAATGCAAAACATGTAACATTAACTGGTCATGTCAATATGCTTCTACAGTGGGTAGCTGGTCAGACATTCATTGAAACATTGCCAGAAGATCTAGTAAAAGTATTAAAAGAAACTGGAAATGAAGCAGGAGAGTTCCAAAATAAGAGTATGCTAGAAGTTAATGAAAAACTAGTTGAAGATCTAAAAAAAGCTGGGGTAACTATTTCTGAAGTAGATCAACCCGCATTCAGGGAGGCAGTAAAAGATATATATAGTGATGTAGAGTCATGGTCTCCAGGATTATATGAGAAGGTACAAAAGACAATAAAAGAAGGAAAATAAAAAACCAATGTTGGATCCATCTTGGATGGATCCAACATCGGTTAAATTACAGGGCCTGACGGTCAAAACATTTGCTGGTGAAGAAAAGTAGATTAGACGTAGTTTACCAGTATTTTGATTAAGGAGGATTAAATATGTGGACGCGAGTTAAAAATTTACTTCTTAACCTGGATGATATTATTGCCTCGCTTACATTCATTGGTATTACCGCAATAACCATAATCGGAGTTTTCATGCGATATGTCCTGAATAGTCCGTTTGAGTGGATTGAAGAAGTTAGTTTACTATTGTTTGTCTGGTTTGCCTTTATTGGAATAAGTGCAGTAACAAAAAGAGATGAACATGTCGGTATTGATTATTTTGTTCGAAAACTTCATGGAAGAACAAGAGTAGCTGTTGATATATTTAGAGAAATCAACATTTTTATTGTAGTAATCTTTGTCTTTATTTATTTAGGAATGAATTTATCTACTCATGCGTTGGATAAATTAACCCCAGTTTTAGGTATTCGTTATACGTTTGTTGACATTGCTGTTCCGATTGGCGGTTTATTAGCTTTGATGCACATGATTAGGAAAAGGATTACTAAGGAAAAATCGGAAAACTGACCATTAACCGAAAAAGAAAGTGAATCTACTTAGTTAAAAGTAGGTTAATGATAACGATTAGGAAAGGGGTTAATGAATACGATGAGCGTCGCGATAGCTACAGTAACCATATTCATCTTGTTTTTTGCGAATGTTCCAATAGCTTTCTCGCTAATTGTTGGTACGTTAGTATACATGTTATTCTCAGCTGATTTGCAACCGATGATAATGATCCAGAGGATGATGGCGGGGGTTGAATCAATACCATTGCTAGCTATTCCGTTTTTCGTTGCTGCTGGTGCTTTAATGACTTATTCAGGAATCGCAAGAAGGATGACTAACTTTGCAGAAGTGTTTACAGGCCATTTACCAGGCGGGTTAGCGCAGGTCAATATTCTTTTAAGTACTATGATGGGGGGGCTTTCTGGTTCTTCCGTGGCGAGCTCTGCCATGTTCTCTAAAATCATGTTCCCGCAAATGGCTAAAAGAGGTTACTCTGCCGGTTTTTCAACCTCAGTTATTGCTACTTCAGCTGTAATTGATGCGATGATACCTCCGGCAATAGGGATGATATTATATGGATTTATCGGTAATGTTTCGGTTGGGAAGTTGTTTTTAGCAGGAATTTTTCCAGGGATATTGTTATGTGCTTTATTAATGGTTACTACACATTTTATATCTAAGAAAAGAAATTATCTCCCTTATCGTGAAAAAATGGCACGACCTAAAGAAATCTTATTTGCTTCAAAAGATGCGATATTAGCATTACTTTTGCCAGTAATTATCATCGGAGGAATCCGGGGAGGAATGTTTACCCCGACTGAGGCGGGAGCGATTGCGGTTATTTATGCTTTAGTTCTAGGGTTGCTTTTTTACCGTGAAATGAAGTTCCATCATTTCAAGGAGGCTTTGCGTGAAACGGTATCTGTCAGTGCATCTATTTTGGTTATCATTGCATCAGGTTCTGCCTTTGCTTGGATTCTTACATGGGAGAGAATCCCTCAAACTGCAACAGAATTTGTAACCGGATTAGTTGATAGCCCTATCATGTTTTTATTCATAATTAATATTTTTCTTCTATTATTAGGAATGTTTATGGAAGGCAATGTGGCCATCATTATTTTGACTCCACTATTAATGCCGATGGTCCAGTCATATGGGATCGACCCAGTTCACTTTGGAATCATCCTACTATTTAACTTGGCTCTTGGAACTATTCATCCCCCATTGGGAACAATCATGTATACGACCTGTCAAGTCACCGGTACAAAAATTGAGGATTTTGTAAAAGAGGTTATCCCGTTTTTATTGGTCATGATACTTGAGTTATTGTTGATAACATATATTCCATGGATTACCATGTGGTTGCCGAATCTTTTAATGTAGCAAAGCGTAGGGAAGTTATGTTAGATTGCTTGAATTTTTGTGGTCTAAATAGAATATGGTGGAATTAACTCTATGAAAATATAGAGGCAGGCAGTTATGAAGATGTAATCAGAATTATTCAAAGAGGTTTGCCAAATCATCTAACTTCAACTGATAAGGAAAAAATTTTTACCGGAAATGCAAAATCATTTTACAAGTTTAAAGAAAGGAGGATATGACTTGGGAAAGTTAGCTTATGAACAAGAATTAACATGTGTTGTTATGTCTGAGAATGATAATGTGGCAACTCTTTTAAAAGATATCGAGTCTGGCGAAGTTTTACGATACATGGTGGGTGAAGTAAAGCAAGAATTGGCGGCAAAACAAGCAATACCTTTTGGACATAAAATCGCCATCAAACCGATACAATCATCAGAACATGTTGTGAAATATGGTCAAGTGATCGGTGCTGCTAGTGCGGAGATTACGCCAGGTGAGCATGTACATGTTCACAACATCGAAGGAATTAGAGGCAGGGGAGACAAAGTAAGATAGGAGAGAAAAATCATGAAAATGATCAAAGGTTATCGTCGTTCGAACGGAAAAATGGGAATCCGCAACCATTTGTTAATTATCCCGACAGTGGTATGTGCGAATCATGTTTCCAATCGTATTCAGCAGGCTGTACCAGAATCAGTGGCAATCCCACACCAGCATGGCTGCAGCCAAATTGGTGATGACAAGGAACGTACACATAAATTATTAGTAGGAATGGGGAAAAATCCGAACGTTGGTGCCGTTCTCTTAGTCAGTTTAGGATGTGAAGTGATTGATGCAAAAGTATTAAAAAAAGAAATCGAAGAAATAGGGAAACCTGTTGAGTGGATCGATATTCAAGAAGCAGGTGGTTCTGTAAAAGCCATTCAAAAAGGATCTGAACTGCTTAAACAATTAGCGGTAGAAATTGCAAAAGTTCCTCAAGAGGATGTCCCACTTTCAGAATTAATACTTGGTGTGAAATGTGGAGGTTCAGATGCGACTTCAGGATTATGCAGCAACCCATCACTTGGAAAAGCCGCAGATGTTCTCATTGAACAAGGTGGCACGATTGTCATGGGAGAAACAACCGAAATTATCGGAGCAGAACATATCGTGGCCAAAACCGCTATCAATGAAGAAGTCGCTAATAAAGTATATGCGTATGTGGAGCGATTTGAAAAAGAGGTTGAACGAATTGGCGCAGACATGCGTGGAGGAAATCCAAGCCCTGGAAATATAGAAGGGGGATTATCCACGATCGAAGAAAAATCACTAGGTTGTATAAGCAAAGCTGGGACAAGCCCATTAAAAGATGTATTACCATTTGCAGAGGAAATTCCAGGTAACGGCTATTACTTTATGGATTCTCCTGGGAATGATATCGAATGTGTCAGTGGTATGGCAGCTGCGGGAGTACATATGGTTTGCTTTACCACAGGAAGAGGGACACCAACCGGGAACCCAATAATCCCTGTAATCAAAATCACAGGAAATGAAATGACGGCCAATCGTATGGAAGACAATATTGATATCGATACAAGTGCTGTTATGAAGGGCAAAGAAACCCTTGATGGGGCAGGGAACCGTATTATTGAAACCGTCATCAAAACCGCACAAGGTGAACAGACAAAAGCGGAGATTTTGGGTCATCAAGAATTTAGTATAAGTCGAATTAGCATCAGTTTATAAAAAGAGAGGAAAAGTGATGGGGAAATTAAAAAATAGAGTAGCACTTGTTACGGGAGGATCCCGTGGAAAAAAGCATTATAAAGGAGAATGAAAAATGAAATTTGCAACGTTCTTAAAAAATGAAAACGAAAGATTAGCGGTTCAAGTAGATGATAGATTAATAGATGTGGTAGAAACAGCAAAGAAAAATGGTTGGAATGAAATCTATACAGATGTCATGCAAGTGATTGAATTAGACGAGATCCCTTTAAAAGAATTTGAAGATCAGATCAAAGAAGCTGTATCAAACAATAATGCAGTTATCATTGAAGAAGAAGTCGTTTGGGGTCCATGCGTGACTAAACCTCATAAAATTATTTGTGTAGGATTAAACTACCGTAAGCATGCAGATGAAACAAATTCACCATACCCAGAAGTACCTATTTTATTTAACAAGTTTGATAACACATTGACAGGTCACCAATGTGAAATTGAAGTGCCATCTGTCACAAATGAACTCGATTATGAAGTGGAGCTAGGCATTGTGATTGGTAAAAGAACGAAAAATGTGACACAAGAAGAAGCCCTTTCACATGTGTTTGGATATTGTACGGTCAATGACATTTCGGCAAGAGACTTGCAAATGCGCACCCATCAATGGTTGCTTGGAAAAACGTCTGATGGATTTAGTCCTGTAGGTCCTTATTTAGTCACTTCAGACGAAGTGGGTGATCCAAACAATCTTAATTTGAAAACCTATGTAAATGGAGAATTACGTCAAAATTCGAATACGTCTGATATGATCTTTACTTGTAAAGAAATCGTAAGTTATATTTCTAAATATATGACACTAGAACCTGGTGATCTTATTCTAACAGGTACGCCAGAAGGAGTCGTATTCGGTCTACCTGTAGAAGAGCGTGTCTACCTTCAACCAGGTGATGAAGTATCAGTGGAAATAGAAAAATTAGGTAAACTGACAAATAAATTTGTAAAAGATGGAGCATTACAGCATGCTTAAGGGTATACCGCCAATCATATCGCCTAAACTAATGTAAGTATTAATGGAAATGGGACCTGGTGATGAAATTGTACTTGCAGACGGAAATTTTCCGGCTGCAAGTCATTCAAACCGTTTGATTCCAGCTCTGGTCATGGAGTAGAAGAGCTTTTTAGTGCTATATTAATTCTTTTTCCTTTAGATACATATGATCCATCCCCTGTCATCCTGATGGATATCGTAGAGGGAGATCCAGAAAATCCAATCATTTGGGGAAAAATAAAAGCCGTCATTGATCAAAAAAGTAAGTTTTCTGTTGAAATAAACCGATTAGAGCGATTTGATTTTTATGGAGCGGCTCAAATATTGCAAACTTTGGTGTAGGTTCTGCCTTGGTGATTTCTACTGCTTTATCCTTGTTTATTGTCGATAAATTAGGTAGAAAACCTTTATTGATTTACAGTATTGGTGGACAAGTACTTCCTTTAATCGGTCTAGCATTTTCAGATTCTACTATTTTAAGTATGGTATGCGTATTCTTATATGTGTTTGCCTTTGGAATTGGTTTAGGGCCGGTATTCTGGCTTTACATTCCTGAAGTATTTCCACTGCAAGCAAGAGCTATCGGTATGGGGATTATTACATTCTCACAATACACATTGAATGCTATTTTTTCAGCAACGTTCCTGCCACTTTTAAGCTCTTTAGGATATAACGTCTTTTTGATCTACTCTGGATTATCAGTGATCGCGTGTTTCTATATTTTCGCTAAAACACCGGAGACAAAAGGAAAAACGTTAGAAGAAATCGAAGCGGTTTGGCGTCAAAAAGCTAGAGAAAAAGGTGTGGCTATGGACAAAGGAGCTTAAACTTCTTATGGTCACTTCCTGTAAATGGAAAGGCTTGAGAAATTTGGAATCATAGTTTTTCTATAATCTAATCGACCAATACGACCCTTACCTTAAGACAAGCAGCAGGTAGGGGTCTAGATTTATTTGTAAGAAATGATCGATCAAATGTTTATACATAAAAGATTATCGTTAAGGGAGCGGATTAAGATGAAAGTAACCCTTTTTGCTACATGTTTAGTAGATATGTTTCAAGCTGATGTCGGCAAAGCTGTTGTCGAAGTGCTAGAAAGACTCGGCTGCGAAATCGATTTTCCAGATTCACAGATTTGTTGCGGTCAACCTTCTTATAATAGCGGGTATGTGGAGGAAACGAAAAATGCGATGAAAAAAATGATTACGACGTTTGAACACGCAGAATATGTGGTATCGCCTTCAGGTTCTTGTGCTTATATGTTCAAAGAGTATCCACATGTATTTAAAGGCGACCCTGTATGGGAACCAAAAGCAAAAGCACTTGCCGATAGAACATATGAATTCACTGAATTTATTGTAGATGTATTAGGTGTAGAAGATGTCGGGGCGAAATTAGAAGGGAAAGCAACTTTTCACACTTCCTGCCATATGACACGATTGCTTGGAGTAAAACAAGCACCGATGAAATTACTAAGCCATGTTAATGGATTGGAATTTACAGAGCTTCCAGGGAAGGAAAGATGCTGTGGTTTCGGAGGGACTTTCTCTGTCAAAATGGGAGATATTTCAGAACAAATGGTTGATGAAAAGGTATGTAATGTCGAGGAAACCGATGCAAATATCTTAGTTGGGGCAGATGCAGGCTGTTTAATGAACATCGGTGGTCGTATCGATCGCAAAGGAAAATCCATTAAAGTGATGCATATTGCAGAAGTTCTTAACAGCAAATAAGAAAACAAACAAGTTGTAAAGGGGGAAGGGTATATGGCAATGAAAACAAGTGAAGAAAAGTTTACGGACCGTGTGGATAAAGGAATACATGACTCATTTATGCGCAGCGCGGTTTCTAGTGCACAGGAACGTTTTCAATCACGTCGCCTTTTGGCTGCTCAAGAGTTAGGAAATTGGGAAGATTGGCGCTCACATGGAGAAGAAATCCGTCAGCATGTACTAGAAAATCTAGATTATTATTTATATGAATTAAGTGATAATGTCGCCAAAAGAGGCGGTCATGTCTATTTCGCTCAAACCGCCGAAGAGGCAACATCTTATATACAAAATGTGGTCGAAAAGAAAAAGGCTAAAAAGATTGTAAAATCAAAATCTATGGTAACGGAAGAAATTGATTTAAATGCAGGTTTAGAGAAAATGGGATGTGAAGTGATTGAGACAGATCTTGGTGAGTACATTTTACAAGTAGATGATCATGATCCACCATCCCATATCGTTGTTCCTGCCCTGCATAAAAATAAAGAACAAATCCGTGATGTCTTTAAAAAAAATCAGGGTTATACCAAAACGGAAAAACCAGAGGAACTGGCCTTACATGCTCGGCAAAAATTACGTCATGAATATTTAACGGCCGATATTGGAATTACAGGCTGTAATTTTGCCATTGCTGAAACAGGCTCCATCACATTAGTGACGAATGAAGGGAATGCAGACCTTGTAGCTGCATTGCCGAAAACACAAATTACGGTCATGGGAATGGAAAGACTTGTTCCAACCTTTGAAGAGATGGAAGTACTTGTAAGTTTATTGACAAGAAGTGCAGTAGGTCAAAAGCTCACAAGCTATATCACGACTTTAACCGGTCCAAGGGAGGAAGGAGACGTTGATGGTCCGGAAGAGTTCCATCTTGTCATTGTCGATAACGGCAGATCTGACATTCTTGGTGGTGAATTTCAATCCATTCTGCAATGCATACGTTGTGCAGCATGTGTAAATGCCTGTCCCGTATACCGTCAAGTTGGAGGCCATTCTTACGGTTCCATTTATTCGGGACCAGTCGGTGCCGTCCTGTCACCATTACTTGGCGGTTATGACGATTACAAGGAATTGCCGTATGCGTCAACATTGTGTGGGGCTTGCACGGAAGCGTGTCCAGTGAAAATTCCATTGCATGAGCTTCTTCACAAACATCGACAAGTCATTGTAGAGAAGGAAGGTCGTGCTCCGATATCTGAAAAAATATTAATGAAAGCATTTGGTCTTGGCGCTTCTTCACCAGCGCTCTATTCGATTGGCTCAAAAATGGCGTCTCCTGCGATGTCTCTGATTACTCAAGGAAATAAAATTTCAAAAGGTCCGGGTCCTCTGAAAACGTGGACAGAATCTAGGGAATTCCCAGCACCGAATAAATATAGGTTTAGAGATTGGTTTAATAACCGTTCAAAAGGAGAGGAACAATAATGAATGGTGTGATACAAAATCGTGAAGCTTTTTTGGGGAAAATTGCCCATCGTTTAGAACGTGAAAGAAAAACGAATATAAAAAGACCAGAGTGGAACTACCAACCTCAAGATGCGGTGTTAAAAAATGCAACACAGGAGGAATTGGTAGAGGTATTAAAAGAGCAATGTAAAAATATTCATACTGATTTTGTGCTGACAAATTCGGCAAATCTACCCCATTCTTTAAAAGAAGTTGTTAACGGTTTTGGAGGAGGTTCCGTTGTTACCTGGAAAGATGAACGATTTGCTCAATACGGCTTATCGCAGTTAATGAATGAAGATTGGCCTCAAGAAGGTGTGGACCTTCATGTATGGAATCATACAAAGAAAGAGGAAAATATCGAAAAAGCGTCTCACGCAAATGTCGGAATCACGATTAGTGATATAACGTTAGCAGAATCAGGAACAGTTGTCCTTTTTAGTAGTAAGGATAAAGGGAGAACAGTTAGCTTTTTACCAGCTACCTCCATCATTATTGTCCCAAAAAGTAGTATTGTACCCCGAATGACACAAGCTGCACGAATCATTCGTGAAAAAGTCAAAAGCGGGGAACTAGTAGCTTCTTGCATTAATTTTATTACAGGACCGAGTAATTCAGCCGATATAGAAATGATTCTCGTAATCGGTGTACATGGTCCGATTAAAGCAACATATATTGTAGTGGATGATATATAATCCCATAGCTCCACTATTCCTTAGAGAAATGAGGTTTAGTCATTTCTCTAAATTATTTAAGGACTTAGCCGACATGTCATTAACTTAAAGTGGAATGGTTGTAAAAATAAATATAGGAAAGTATCCACTTTTCAGAAGCAAATTATAATTTTCTTCACCTATCAATAATTTTACTTTCATACTTTTTAAAAATGAATGTTGAGAGCGACTAATAATGATATAGAGTGAGAGGAGAGTGAATATCCCATTTATCATCCACATATTTAACAACATAAAAGGGCATTTATTTAACTAATTTTTCAAGACTTATTTCGTAATGTTCACACTGTATTATCTCGCCATTCAGTCGTGATATGGTCAGCTAATCAACTTATGGCTTTACCTGGCATGCTATTTTCTCCTATGACTTTTGTCTCTAGATAAACCAGTTGATAACAGAAGTTGTGATATTATTCTGCTGCATTGCAAAGTGCAGATTCTTCAATAGTTCCTTATGGGCGCACACCAGGTAATATCCTATGTCCAAACTTGATTTGGAACTATTGCAGATGCTTTCTGGTAATTTTCGTTCCGGTCTTTTGCTTCGTCCGCGGTGATGCTGCATGTTTTGTTCACGGATCACACAATAAAAGCTAGATTCTGAGGCTATATAAATGCACTGATCGGCTAATTTTGGCACAATTTGAGTGGGTGGTAGATTGGCGAACTCTTCCATCTTAAGTATCTCCAACATTTCCTGTTTTTCTGCTATTGTTAACTTACTTTTAGGCTCCGGACGAGGGACAATGGGACGTTGATCTTCTTTGACTCCACCTTCTGAAACCCAGCGTTCATACGTCCGTACACTGATATCTAGTTCTTTGCAGGCTGGAGCTAATCGCGCACCGTTTTGACTGACTTCTTGGATGAGTTCTACTGCTAGTGCGCGATCTGACGGGCTAATCATTCGTCCTCTTGGTTCCCCCAGATCGCTTGGGCTTTTTTCTTAAAAGTAATATGGCCGCAGCTTCCGCCAATGCTTTCTCTTTTTTAGCAAATCCTTTTCTAACATTTTTGCCTTTTCTTTTCTTCTTTCAGCTCTTGATTCAGCTGTTTCGTTTGATTAAATTCCCGACCGTTCGCGTTAAGGCAAGTGTCACGCCATGCCTCTATTTGTTCTTTATAAAGTCTCTTTTTCGACAATACTCAGCTAATTCTGCTCCATACATTGCGTATGTTTCCATCACGATGAGGAATTTATCTTCACTATTCCGCTGTTCAGATCCTTGCCCATCCCCCAGGTGTCGCATTTCCTGCAGCACGAGCATCTTTCCTCCACATTATACAATGTAGCTTCAGTAATCCCAGTCTCATCACTGAGCTTACTGATTGGCTCATTGTTAGGAGGCATCATCCTTTTCAAACGATGTTAGGAGAATAAGGAACTAATAAAGTATTCGAAGAAATGTTATGAGGATGTTTAAATTAATAACTACACAAACATCCTCTTTATTTTTATTAAAGGCCATACAGGAACTATATAATGTTTTAGAAAAGATATTTTTTTCGGATGATTGTGAAAAATCCACTTCCAGATAAAAGTTATAGTGCTCTATTCCGGAAGATTATGAAAAATTTAATTAACAAACTTACTGATGCAACAGCATCAGATTCCGTGGGATTATGAAAAATAACAGGAATAAGCCAAAGGATTAACCTTCTTTGGCTTTTAATTTGATTTAAATGGGAAAAGAGCTATGCCAAGAGGATAGGAATTTTCCGGTATATTTGGAAGCCTGCCTGTTAAACCTAAAATGGAAAATTTCATATCCAAGAAAGGTGGTTTAGCCATATGATGAGTTTTTTAGATTTTCCCTCTCATGCAAATTTAAATTTTGAAGGAGTATCAGCCGTTGTTTTTTACTTCACTATCTATGCTTTGATTGGCTGGCTAATAGAAAATTGCTACAGTTACGCTACAAAACGAAAGTTTTTTAAACCAAATTTCTTTCATGGACCCTTTAAGCCTATGTATGGTTTTGCCCCTGTGGTCTTGGTTTATTTGATTGGTCCTGAAACGAATTGGGGAATAATCTTTTTGCTATGCTTTATTATTCCTACCTTTATCGAGTATTTGAGTGGAACGCTACTGCAGAAGTTTTTCCAACGTCAATGGTGGGATTATTCTAATATGCCGATGCAGATTCATGGGCATGTATGTTTACCATTTTCTCTATGCTGGATTTTCCTTTCCTTAGCCTGTATAAAATGGATTCATCCTGTCATTATTTCTGCCTATGAAGCAGCCGAATTTTTATGGGCATGGATTTGGCCGGCGGTTGTGTTATATTTTATTGCTGAACTTACATTATCCATTAGAAGACATTCTTCACAAGCGCTTGCCGATGCGGAATCAACCAATCCTATCCAATAATATAATAATATCAAAAATGAACGAAAACTCCTTCACCCCAAAAGAAGGAGTTTTTTATATTTCAATAATTTTTAAAAAAATTTCTATATAACGGATAAATTTGGGAAGGATAATGATGGTAATTATGAGTCGGGGAGTGATTAATATTTATAAGAAACAGGAACGGAAATTGGTCTTGCTTAGTTTTATTATGGCTTTCATATTAGGGTTATCCTTTATAGGACGGGTATTTTCAGGATAAGAAAAGGTGGTAGGAAAATGGGAAATGAAGAAGCGGTCTTTTTTAGCCGAGTCCTAACAGAATTAACTTTGTCCTTTCATATTATTTACGCAACCATTGGTGTTGGCATTCCACTGATGATAATGATTGCACAATGGGTGGGGATAAAAAAGCAGGACGAACATTACATATTATTAGCAAGAAGATGGACACGCGGGTTTGTGATTACTGTTGCTGTCGGGGTGGTGACAGGCACCGCTATTGGTTTACAGCTATCGCTGCTATGGCCAAACTTTATGGTGCTAGCGGGAAATGTCATTGCCCTGCCGCTCTTTATGGAGACCTTTGCGTTTTTCTTTGAAGCGATTTTTTTAGGCATTTATCTTTATACATGGGACCGCTTTGAGAATCAACGAAAACATTTGCTGCTGCTGATTCCTGTTGCGATTGGGGCCTCTTTTTCAGCCGTTTTTATTACAATCGTCAATGCATTTATGAATGCTCCCCAGGGTTTTGACCTTGAAAATGGGCAGCTAGTAAATGTAAGTCCGATTGTGGCGATGTTTAATCCAGCGATGCCGACTAAGGTTGCCCATGTCCTGGTAACAGCCTACATGACTTCAGCATTTGTACTGGCTGCAGTCGGTGCATTTCGTCTACTTAAGGGTTCTAACCATATTTATCATAAAAAGGCCTTATTTTTAACAATGAAAATTGGACTCATTTTTTCCATAGCTAGCGCTGTTATTGGAGACTTCTCCGGAAAATATTTAGCAAAATATCAGCCTGAAAAATTAGCAGCAGCGGAATGGCATTTTGAAACAGAAGAAGGAGCGCCGTTGATTTTATATGGAGTCCTTGAGAATGAGGAAGTAAAATACGCTTTAAAAATTCCATTCGCACTCAGTATTTTAGCTCATAGTGCCCCGAATGCAGAAGTAATTGGACTTGACCAATTTCCAGAGGATGAAGTTCCCCCCCTCTATATCCATTACCTATTTGATGTAATGGTTACGATTGGTATGTGGATGACATTATTGTCGTTGGTATATCTCGTTGGTACCTGGAAAAAATGGCGCTTCACCTCATCAAGATGGTTCCATTGGCTGATTGTGTTGGGGGGACCACTTTCTGTTCTTGCAATCGAGGCAGGCTGGTGGCTAGATGAAGTGGGGCGGCAGCCATGGATCTTGCGGGGGGTTATGCGTACAAAAGAAGCGGCAACAACGAGTGGACAGGTAGATTTTATGCTGCTGTTGTTTGCTGGATTGTACCTTATCCTGGGAATTGGAAGTATAGTCGTGCTGATGAGAATGTTCCGGAAAAATACAGTAGAGCAAGAGTTATCAGACCGAGCTGCTGAAAGGAGTGGGGAGGCACTATGAATCTTGAAATTATTGGAATTACGGTTCTTGGGATGTTTCTCTTCGGTTACATTATCATTGCTTCCATTGATTTTGGTGCCGGATTTTTTAATGCTTACAGTACTGTAAGGGGCAAGCAGCATATATTGACTAAGATTATTCAAAGATACTTATCGCCTGTATGGGAAGTTACGAATGTGTTTCTCGTATTTTTCTTTGTTGGGATGGTTGGTTTCTTTCCACAAACAGCGTACTATTACGGCACCATTCTACTTGTTCCCGTAAGTGTTGCGATTATTCTACTAGCGATTCGTGGATCCTATTATGCATTTACCACATATGGAGGACTAAAACATAAAAGGTTTGTCATCATCTATGGGCTATCCGGTCTGTTTATTCCAGCATCCTTATCAATTGTTTTGACGATTTCAGAGGGCGGATTCGTAACGATAGGAGAATCGGGACCAGTGCTCGATTATTGGGCCCTATTTACAAGTCCTTTATCATGGAGCGTTGTTGTACTGAGTTTAACAGCTGTGTTATATATTTCGGCTGTATTTTTAACCTGGTACGCCCATCAAGCAAAGGATGAGTCTGCAACAAATCTTATGAGAAAATACTCACTTATTTGGGCAGCACCAGCAATTATTGCCGCTGCGGGCATTATTGTTGAATTGAAAATCCATAATCCCGAACATTATCAGCGGTTAATAGATTTATGGTGGATGTTTGCGCTTTCCGTAGCTTTCTTTATTGGAACTGTTTATTTCGTTTGGAAGCGGCATTCCTATTGGTTAGCATTTTGGCTCTTAATTGGCCAATTTTCACTCGCCTTTTTAGCGTATGGAATCTCACATTACCCATATTTACTTTATCCCCATCTTAGTATTTATGATAGCTTTACCAACGAAACGATGGCAACAGCTTTAATTATCGCCTTTATTGCCGGGCTCGGCTTACTCCTGCCATCCTTGTATCTGCTGTTAAAGCTGTTTTTGTTTAATAAAGAATATGTACAGGGTAAACGAAATGATCATGTATAAGGAGAAATGAAGATGTTAGAAGCTTTTCTTATCTTTTACGCACCATTTCTGTTCGTCATTCTTTCCATTGCGGTTTCCTTTTTATTGGCGGCAAAAGATCAGGATATAAAATAATAAAAAAGGTAATAGGAAACAAGTAACCAGCTTGAATTATTTTCAAGCTGGTTTTTAATTTGATGGAAGATACGGAAAAAAGCACGAAGAAACAAAAAATGTTTGACATTCAAATCCTGATTTGAATATCATATAATCAAGTAAAGATTTGAATGAATGAGGTGATGGAATGAAGGAACGTGATGTTTGCGAGGTTACGTGTGTTGATACCCATAAAACTACACGGCTTCAGCCTATAGTTGAAAAAAGTAATATTGTTGAAGTAACAAAGCTTTTTAAAGCTTTATCAGATGAAACGCGAATGAAAATTGCTTATGCTCTCACCCTTGAAGAGGAACTTTGTGTTTGTGATGTGGCAAATATAGTCGGTGCGACCACGGCTACTGCTTCCCATCATTTACGCCATTTAAAAGGTCTGGGTCTGGCAAAGTACCGTAAAGAGGGAAAGTTAGTCTATTATTCTCTCGATGATGACCATGTGAAACAACTCATTCACATCGCTTTCGAGCATCAGCACGAGGTATCCAGCCGATAATAATTCGGGTATGTATTGTAAAATAGAGATAAGAAAAAACTAAGAGACAACTCTAGTTGGGAGAGGAATATTTATGGGACACCACCATCACCATGGACACTCTCATGGGCACTCACACGGTCACGGACATTCACATACGAGTAATAAAAAAGCACTGCTTAGTTCCTTTATTTTGATTGCTGCTTTTATGGTTGTTGAAGTTATTGGCGGCATTCTAACAAACAGTTTAGCTCTATTATCTGACGCCGGGCATATGCTCAGTGACGCTGCAGCACTAGGACTAAGCTTTTTCGCCATTAAGCTAGGAGAAAAACAAGTATCACAGGAAAAAACCTATGGTTATAAACGTTTTGAAATTATTGCAGCTGCACTGAATGGATTAACCCTAATTATCATTTCTTTATATATCTTTTATGAAGCCTTTCAACGTTTCTTTGCTCCACCTGAGGTGCAAAGTACAGGAATGCTGATGATTTCAGTAACAGGCTTAGTGGTGAACATCATTGCTGCTTGGATATTAATGAGCGGTGACAAGGATGATAACCTTAATGTTCGAAGTGCCTTTTTACATGTGCTAGGTGACATGCTTGGCTCAGTCGGTGCTATTGTTGCAGCCTTACTGATTATGTTCTTTGGATGGACCATTGCAGACCCGATTGCCAGTGTCATTGTCGCGGTTTTAATCATTATTAGCGGTTTCCGCGTCACAAAAGATTCCTTCCATATTCTAATGGAAGGTGCACCAACGCAAATTGATATTCAACAGGTTAAAGAAGCCCTTAGTAAAATCCCATTGGTAAAGGAAGTCCATGATTTACACATCTGGACGATTACTTCTGGGTATCCAGTATTAAGCTGTCATATTACTATTTTAGATGTAGCCATCCATGATGAAATTCTGGCTCATTCGCAAAAAATACTCCACGACGAGTTTCATATTGAGCATAGTACGATACAGGTTGAAAAAGCTGAGGTTGGATGCCCTAGCCCGCATGGAACATGTAACTAGTTCATAAACAAGAATCAATCGTTATCATTTTTGTTGCAATTTTGTGAATAAATTTCTAAAATATATAAACAGTAACAAATAAATGAGGTGTACTCATTGGAAGAGGTCATTAGATACTTGTCAGCGTTTATTTTGCCAGGATTGCTTGTTTTGCTTTTTACCCGGGTCACTTATAATCGGTACATCGGTCTTGCCTTAACCGTAGGACTCATTGCTGCTTCTGTTTATAAAGGTTATACAAACACCTTTCCCCTTATCGTAATAGATGCATTGTCTTTAACAGCAGGTTTCTGGCTTGCAGCCAAAGTGAAACAAAGAGTCCTCAAAAAAACGTAAATATCTATCAGAGAATGGAAGTCTGTCTATCAAATGGCAGACTTTTTTACCGTTAGCAAGTAAAGTAGGATTTCGCGCGAGTAAATGGTTAAATTTTGCGAGTAAATGACTTAACTTGGCGATTAAATCCATTTTTTCCGCGGGTAAAATGAAAATCCATAAGAAAAACGAATGTAGGTTCGTATATTAATGGTTTGTTTTTAGGATATTGTGTTAGAATGATACTATTAGATCTAAGAAGAACACTTTCCAGCACCATCCCGGCTTTTTGTATGTTTAAAAGCTAGAAAGTGATTGATTATCGGGAGGGAATTTTGTGAAGGACCAATTTGAATTAGTGTCGAAATACTCGCCCCAGGGTGATCAGCCGGAAGCAATTCGCCAGTTAGTCCAAGGCATTAAAGAGAACAAGCGCTATCAGACGCTGCTCGGTGCAACCGGAACTGGTAAGACATTTACTGTTTCCAATGTAATCAAAGAAATAAATAAGCCGACGCTTGTGATTGCTCATAATAAAACTTTAGCGGGGCAGCTTTATAGCGAATTCAAGGAGTTTTTTCCAAATAATGCAGTTGAGTATTTTGTCAGTTACTATGATTACTTTCAGCCTGAAGCCTATGTTCCATCGACAGATACATTTATAGAAAAGGATTCTAGCGTAAACGATGAAATTGATAAGCTACGCCACTCAGCTACCTCTTCATTATTTGAGCGTAAAGATGTTATTGTCATTGCCAGTGTATCCTGTATCTATGGTCTAGGTTCACCAGAAGAATACAGTAAAATGGTACTTTCGCTCAGGAGAGATATGGAAATTGAGCGCAATCATTTACTACATAGGTTAATTGATATCCAATATGAACGAAATGATATTGATTTTAAGCGTGGTACATTCCGTGTTCGCGGTGATGTAGTCGAAATTTTTCCCGTTTCCCGTGATGAACATTGCGTGCGGGTTGAATTTTTTGGTGATGAAATTGAACGAATTCGTGAAGTGGATGCGCTGACTGGTGAAATCATTGGTGAACGTGAGCATGTTGCCATTTTCCCGGCTTCCCACTTCGTCACCGGAGAAGAAAAACTACTGAAGGCCATTGAAAATATCGAAAAAGAAGTTGAAGAACGTCTTGAAGTACTTCGAGAAGAAAATAAATTGCTAGAAGCACAACGGCTCGAACAACGAACGCGTTATGATCTTGAAATGATGCGCGAGATGGGCTTTTGTTCTGGAATCGAGAACTACTCCCGGCATTTAACACTTAGACCTGCGGGTTCAACACCATATACGTTAATCGATTACTTTCCAGAGGATTTCTTAATGATTGTCGATGAGTCTCATGTGACCTTGCCACAAGTAAGAGGGATGTTCAATGGTGATAGAGCACGGAAACAGGTGCTTGTTGACCACGGATTCCGTCTTCCGTCAGCACTTGATAATAGACCGTTGACCTTTGATGAATTTGAAAAACATATTCACAATGCAATCTTTGTTTCAGCAACACCAGGGCCATTTGAGCTTGAGCATACTCCAGAAATGGTTAAACAGATTATTCGGCCAACTGGATTACTTGACCCAACCATTGAAATTCGTCCAATTGAAGGACAAATCGACGATATTATCGCTGAAATTCACGAGCGTATAAAAAAGAATGAACGTATATTGATTACGACTCTAACAAAGAAAATGTCGGAGGACTTAACGGATTATCTGAAGGAAATTGGTATTAAAGTTCAATATTTGCATTCTGAAGTGAAAACTCTAGAACGTATTGAAATAATCCGCGAGCTGCGGCTCGGAAAGTATGATGTCCTCGTAGGGATTAACCTGCTTAGAGAAGGGCTCGATATCCCTGAAGTTTCACTTATTACCATTCTCGATGCAGATAAAGAGGGCTTCCTCCGTTCGGAACGTTCATTGATCCAAACCATCGGTCGTGCCGCTCGTAATGCTAATGGTCATGTCATCTTGTATGCTGACAAAATGACAAATTCAATGGAAATAGCGATTAATGTAACAAGAGAGCGTCGCAAAATCCAAGAAGAATATAATAAGAAGCACGGCATTACGCCAATGACGATTCAAAAGGGAATTCGTGAATCCATCCGTGCCACTCATGCTGCGGAGGAACAGGAAGACTACAAACCATCAGCATCCTTTGGTAAGATGTCGAAGAAAGAAAAAGATAAGCTAATTGCCACGATGGAAAAAGAAATGAAAACAGAAGCAAAAGCGCTTAATTTTGAACGTGCTGCCGAGCTTCGTGATTTATTATTAGAGTTAAAAGCGGAAGGATGACGTAGCCATGGTGATGGATAAAGTGATTGTAAAAGGTGCCAGAGTCCATAACTTAAAAAATATAGATGTCACCATTCCGAGGGATAAGCTTGTTGTTTTAACTGGACTTTCTGGTTCTGGAAAGTCCTCTCTTGCATTTGACACAATTTATGCAGAGGGGCAGCGCCGTTACGTGGAATCACTATCGGCCTATGCACGCCAATTCCTAGGACAAATGGATAAACCGGATGTCGATTCCATTGAAGGATTATCTCCGGCAATCTCGATCGATCAAAAAACAACAAGCAAGAACCCCCGTTCAACCGTAGGAACAGTGACGGAAATCTATGATTATTTGCGTTTACTATATGCACGTGTTGGCAGGCCAACCTGTCCAATCCATAATATTGAGATATCTTCGCAAACAATTGAACAGATGGTCGACCGAATTATGGAATATCCAGAACGAACCAAAATGCAGATTCTTGCACCGGTTATTACCGGACGTAAAGGTCAGCATGTCAAAGTATTAGAAGATATAAAAAAACAAGGCTTTGTTCGTGTCCGCGTAGACGGAGAAATGCTCGACCTTGGTGATGAATTTGAATTAGATAAAAATAAAAAACATTCGATAGAGGTCGTTATTGACCGTATTGTCGTTAAAGAAGGCGTCTCTGCAAGAATAGCGGACTCTCTTGAAACGGCATTAAGGCTTGGAGAAGGAAAAGTAATTGTTGATGTCATTGGTGATCAGGAACTCCTGTTTAGTGAGAATCATGCCTGTCCTCACTGTGGTTTCTCAATCGGAGAATTAGAACCGCGGATGTTTTCGTTTAACAGTCCTTTTGGTGCCTGCCCGGAGTGTGATGGACTAGGCTCCAAGCTTGAGGTGGATGTTGATCTTGTCATACCGAATAAGGATTTATCCTTGAAGCAGCACGCGATAGCCCCATGGGAGCCAACGAGTTCACAGTATTATCCACAACTGCTTGAGGCTGTTTGCAATCATTATGGTGTCGATATGGACATGCCGTATAAAGACATTCCCCAACATCTTATCGAAAAAGTTCTTTACGGGGTAAAAGGAGACAAAATCTATTTCCGTTATGAGAATGATTGGGGACAAATTCGTGAAGGGAATATTGAATTTGAGGGCGTCATCCGTAATGTAGAGCGCCGTTACAAGGAGACAAGTTCTGACTATATTCGTGAGCAAATGGAGAAATACATGGGGGAACAGCCATGTCCAACATGTAAGGGCAATCGTTTGAAAAAAGAAAGCTTAGCTGTGCTTATTTCTGGGCGTCATATTTCCCAAATAACGGATTTATCTATTGAAGAAACCTATCAGTTTTTTAATGAAATATCGTTATCCGAAAAAGAAATGCAAATAGGTAGGATGATCTTTAATGAGATTCATGAGCGCATTGGTTTCCTTTTGAACGTAGGACTAGATTACTTAAGTTTAGGACGGGCTTCAGGGACTCTCTCTGGAGGGGAAGCGCAGCGAATCCGTTTGGCAACTCAAATTGGTTCGAAGTTAACAGGTGTTCTCTATATTTTAGATGAACCATCGATTGGACTTCATCAGCGTGATAATGATCGTTTAATCGAAACCCTTAAACATATGCGGGATATTGGAAATACGTTAATCGTTGTTGAACATGATGAAGATACCATGATGGCAGCTGACTATTTAATTGATATTGGACCAGGGGCAGGAGTGCACGGTGGACAAGTTATATCTGCGGGAACACCTGCAGAAGTACTAGCCGACCCGAATTCGCTTACTGGGCAGTATCTATCTGGCAAGAAGTTTATACCATTACCTCTCACGCGACGAAAGCCGGACGGTAGATATATTGAAATAAAAGGGGCTTCCGAGAACAATTTGCGTAACGTAAATGTAAAGCTTCCTTTAGGTATGTTTATTGCAGTTACTGGTGTTTCTGGTTCTGGGAAAAGTACACTAATTAATGAAATTCTACAAAAATCTCTTGCACATAAACTTCATCGCGCCAAAACAAAACCTGGAGAACATAAAGATATTAAGGGTATTGATTATTTAGATAAAGTCATTGATATTGACCAATCACCAATCGGAAGATCACCGCGCTCCAATCCAGCAACCTATTCTGGTGCCTTTGATGATATTCGGGATTTGTTTGCAACAACAAATGAAGCGAAGGTCCGCGGCTATAAAAAGGGACGGTTTAGTTTCAATGTGAAAGGCGGGCGCTGTGAGGCCTGCAAGGGGGATGGGATACTCAAAATTGAGATGCACTTCCTGCCTGATGTTTATGTTCCGTGCGAGGTATGTCATGGAAAGCGCTATAACCGTGAAACTCTTGAAGTGAAATATAAAGGGAAAAACATTGCTGAAATTCTAGATATGACTGTGGAGGCGGCTGTCCAGTTTTTCGAAAACGTTCCAAAAATCAGTCGGAAGCTGCAGACGATTTATGATGTTGGTCTAGGGTATATTAAATTAGGGCAACCTGGAACAACCCTTTCAGGAGGTGAGGCGCAGCGTGTGAAGCTTGCATCAGAGCTCCATCGCCGTTCAAATGGAAAAACCTTCTACATCCTGGATGAACCGACAACTGGTCTTCATGTCGATGATATTTCACGGTTGCTAGTCGTTCTCAAGCGGCTAGTTGAGACTGGCGACACTGTTTTGGTAATCGAGCACAACTTAGATGTCATCAAAACAACAGACTATATTATCGATCTCGGGCCAGAAGGCGGGGACAAAGGTGGAACCATTGTTGCGGTAGGACCACCAGAAAAGGTCGCAGAAGTACCTGAATCCTATACAGGCAAATATTTAAAACCCGTCTTAGAGCGTGACCGATTGCGAATGAAGGAACTAATCTTAGAAAAAGAAACAATTGCAAAAAGCTAAAACCTTGGGTTTTAGCTTTTTTTATTGATAAAAATTGAATCTTTCTTCATTCAAATACGTAAATAACCGGTAAAGGGAGTGATGGAAATGGATACTAGAAAGGTCCTATCTGGTTTATGTTACTTTAGTATTTTTTTTGCTGGAATTCTTTTTCCGCTTGTCGTGATGTTAGCTTCCGGAGATGATGTAACAAAAAGCCATGCTAAAAAAGCATTTTTATCTCACGTAATTCCACTTATACCAGTTCCGCTGCTAATATTCGCTATATTTAGTGATATAAATACTATAAACAATGAAGCTATTCCTGTTTTTACACTTGTCACAGCAGGAATTATCGTCTTAGTTACTCTAATTGTCACAATCTGGAATGTAATAAAAGGCGTAAAAGCCCTCACGATGGAATAGGATTTTAAAAAAAACTTTTATTGGAGTGGATAAGGATGAAGGAAGAAAGAAAAAGGATTTTAAAGATGGTCGAAGAAGGAAAGTTGAATGTTGATGAAGCCTTGACTCTACTCGAAGAGCTAGAAAAGGCTGGGCAAACGATGGAACAGAAGCAGGAACAAATTGCGAACGAGATCTCAACGGCTTTTAAGTTTGAAGAGGCAAAGAAAGAAGAAACAACTTATAGCAAAACGCATAGGGCAAAGGATAAAATTTTTGATTTTGTTGATACTGCACTGAAAAAAATTAAGGACCTTGATTTTGATTTGAACTTCGGTCAGTCCGTGGAAATCTCACACATCTTTCATCAAGGCGATGTTTACTTACGAGATATGGATATTGATCTCGCCAATGGGTCCCTTAAGCTTGTTCCATGGGATCAAAACGATGTCCGGATTGAATGTCAGGCAAAGGTTTATCGTGTTGATAACTCAGATCAGGCCCGGGAAAACTTTTTGAAGGATGTCTTGTTTGCGATTGATGGGCAAAAATTGCGGTTTATGACACAGCAGAAATGGATGAAAGTCGATGCAGTGGTGTTTGTTCCTCAGGCTGAATATGAACGTGTTCGTGTAAGACTGTTTAATGGTCCGATATCAAGTGAAGAATTAACGATTAGTGATTTACGAATGAAAACGGCCAATGGAAAGATTGAACTTACTCGTCTAAATGGGAAAAAGGCTGAAATTGAAACGGCAAACGGGCATATTACACTAAAAACAAGTACTATTGATAATTTGGAAGTGGAAACGATTAACGGTGCGATTAAGCTTGATGGTGATTTTAGAAAGGTGGAAACGCAAACATTAAATGGGAATACCACCTATAACCTAACTGGAAACCGCTGTGAATTAATTGCTGCTAAAGCGACTACAGGCGGGATTGACTTGTTTATTCCTGATGGGGTAGCTGCTAGTGGAGAGCTAAAGACAAACCTTGGTGGTTTTAATATTAAACTTGACGGAATCCAGGTTCTAGAAGAAAAGAGCGAAATGATTCAAAAAATGCTTCGCTTCCAATCGGTCAATCATCCTGACCGCATGTTAAAGATTTTTGTCGATACGAAAACGGGATCAATTACGCTTCATAAATCGGATGAGGTAAGCAAATAATAGGAGATTTGATAAATGAAATGGTTGATTGGGATCTTAATAAATGCCGTTTTGTTCATGGCAATAGCGGGATATTTTTCTGAAAGCTTTGTACTCGAAGGCTTTGCGGCTGCACTGGGAGCAAGCTCCTTATTATCGATCATAAATATTATTGTTCGCCCGATACTCATTATTTTGACGTTGCCTGCAACAATTTTATCATTAGGTTTTTTCCTGTTTGTCATTAATGCACTAACCCTTGAGATAACTGATTATTTAATGGGCGACGCGTTTGAAATTGCAGGCTTTGGGATGGCATTATTAGCAGCAGTAATCATGTCGATTATAACTCTGGTTCTGGATAAAACCATTCTTAAATCCTCCAAGGAAAAATAACAAAGCAAGCGGCTTAGCCTCTTGCTTCGTTTTATTTTTCATGGTCAGTCCAATTGCTTTTTTACCTTTTCATAGTATGAATAAAGCGATAACGGTCGGCTCGGAAAGTCGATTTTACCAATTCAAAAGGCGTCCCATTCTGCAAATAAGAAATACGTTCAATCAACAGGATAGGGTCACCTTCATTAATGGCCAATGCTTCTGCGTTACGACTATCCGCAATCGATGCTTCGATTTCCTGAGTCGCTTCACTTATAGATAGAGAAAGATTATCCTCAATATATTGGTAAAGGGAGAGGTTACTATTATCTTCCGTCAATCCTGGAACGATTTCAACCGGAATAAAGGCAGTTTCTAGTGCCATTGGAGCCCCATCAGCTAAACGAATCCGCTTAATTTTATAAACAGATCCGTTTTCTTCAATCCTAAGGTCTAGAGCTAATTTGTTGTCAGCAGGAATGATTTGAAAGGATAAAAGGGTACTGCTCGGATTCATTCCCCTTGAAAGCATGTCCTCCGTAAAACTAGTCATGCCTAGAAGTTCTTTTTCAACCTTTTTCTTATTAACAAAGGTTCCTTTGCCTTTTTGCCTCATCAAATAACCTTCTGATACCAAATTACTAATGGCCTGTCTGACTGTCATCCGGCTTATTTGAAGTGTTTCCGCATATTCCCGTTCGGAGGGAATGATTGCTTCTTCCTCTAAAATACCATTTTCTATTTGCTGTTTAATGTATTCTTCTAGTTGATGATAGATTGGAACCGGTGAATTTTTATTAATCATCGTGAACACTCCTTGCGAGCACTAGATATATTTACACGCATCCCGATCAGCAATCACAATGACATTGTTATGGTTCTTTAAGGCAGATGCCGGGAAATCTTCACTTATTTCTCCGTTTATTAACTTGAGAAGTGCTTCCGCCTTATTTCCTCCTGATACGAGTAGAAGAATTTCCTTGCTTTCAAGTATGGAGGCAATTCCCATTGTTATCGCATGTGTTGGGACTTCGTCAATGGAGTTGAAAAATCTTGAATTGGCTTCCCTTGTATTTTGTGCAAGGGTGACGAGATGTGTCCGACTGGAAAAGGGAGTTCCTGGTTCATTAAAACCAATATGCCCGTTTTGACCAATACCAAGTATTTGGAGATCAACTCCGCCTAGCTCATTTATTAGCTCTTCATAGCGCAGACATTCTTGTTCCAAATTGGCAGCAGTTCCATTTGGAATATGAGTATGATCTTCGTTAATATCTAAATGATTAAATAAACTCTGACTCATGAAATAATGATAGCTATTAGAATCTTTCGCAGGAAGCCCAATATATTCATCTAAATTAACCGTTTTTGCCTCCCTATAAGTGGTACCATTTGCCACACAGTCATGGATTAAATACTCATATACACCTTTTGGAGTGCTTCCTGTAGCCAATCCCAGCGTTATAGCAGGGTTAGAGCGGATTTTTTCTACGATGATTTTCCCAGCTTCTAAGCTCATTTCCTTATAATTTTCTGTACGAATTAGTTTCAATTTCATTACCCCTTTTTAAATGCCAGTTCTCCACGGCAAAATGTCATTTCAACTTGATAGTCATTAGTAAGAATTGTTAAATCAGCGTCTTTTCCTAAAGAAATGCTTCCTTTACGATCATAAACGTTTAATTGTTTTGCAGGATTCACACTTGCCATTTGAACAGCTTCAGATAGTGAAAGATCTGCTGCTTCAAGAATATTTTTTAAGCTATCGTTCATTTTTAAAATACTGCCCGCCAGTGTTCCGTCTGCGAGAAGCGCCTTGCCATCTGCAACCGATACATCTTGTCCACCAAGATCATAGATACCATTTTTTAGACATTTTGCCCGCATCGCATCCGTTATTAAAATCATGCCTTCTGTTCCTTTAGCATTGATTACCAGCTTCATAACCTCAGGGACTACATGAATCCCGTCGGCAATCAGTTCAACCATTAATTCTTTAAAAAGAAGGGCTGAACCTGCCACCCCAGGTTCACGGTGGTGGATTCCTCTCATTCCATTAAATAAATGTGTCACTTGTTTTGCTCCTGCTTGTACGGCTTTTTCCATCTCTTCATAAATTGCGTCAGAGTGCCCGATAGAAGCAATTACGTTATTTTCATGTAAATAGGAGATAAAGTTTGTCCCATTCTCAACTTCTGGGGCAACTGTAACCAATTTAATGTTTCCTTCAGCAAGTTCTTGCCACTGCTTAAATAATTCAATATCAGGGGTAACAATGTATTCCATCGGTTGTGCACCCGCACGTTTAGCGTTGATAAACGGACCTTCTAAATGAACACCAAGAATATCTGCCTTACCAGAAGTATTATGGCTTTTAAGATAACCTGCCGCATTTCTTAAGGCGTTTTCAATATTTTCATGTTTTTGCGTAATAGTTGTGGCTAAAAAGCTTGTTGTGCCTTCCGCAGGAAGTGTTTTTGCTATCGTTTCTAACGCATCAATGGTTGCATCCATTGTGTCCGCACCCGCTGCACCATGAATGTGGACGTCAATAAAGCCTGGAACAACGTTTTGATTCGTAGGGATATCTATTTTCTCAACATTACTTAAGTGAGAAGGAAGATTATTAATCGGACCTAGCTCTTTGATTTTTCCATTTTCAATAAAAATATAGATAGATTCTGCTACTTCATTTTCTAGAATAGCCTTGCCATGTACCATTAAAAGTAGGCTCAAAATCTTCATCTCCATTTCAAATAAAATACCTCTTTGATTTCATTATAGTCCCCAGTGGAATAGTTGTCTATACCAGCTAGAAGTTGTATTCTTATTTATTTTCCCATTAAATAAAGATTGTAGTATTCGAATAACTTACAAGTTGGTATGGAATATAAATAGTGCTAAAATAAGAAGAAATTGAAACAAACTTTAGATTGATAACTGTTTAGCTGTTAGCGCCTAAGTCGCTTACGCTGTTCAATAAGGAGGAAATCATTTGCCAAAGGTACGCACAAAGGATTTTTATGAGAGATTTCATCTGGAATTAATTAGCGGTGAGGAAGGAATTAATCGTCCGATTACTACAAGTGATATCTCGAGACCGGGAATTGAAATCGCTGGATATTTCAAATATTATCCTGCTGAACGAATCCAGCTATTAGGAAAAACGGAGCTGTCCTTCTTTGCGGAATTGTCCGACCATGAACGTATGTCAAGAATGGAACGGTTATGCACCGACATCACGCCTGCCATTATCATTACAAGGGGATTAGAAGTACCAGAAGAGCTGATTGAAGCCGCAGAGCGTGAATCTGTCCCAGTACTGCGTACGAATATGAAAACCACTCGTTTTTCTAGTCGGCTTACGAACTTTTTAGAGAGTAAGTTAGCCCCAACAACGGCCGTACATGGAGTTTTAGTGGATATTTACGGGATTGGCGTATTAATTACTGGAAAAAGTGGTGTGGGTAAAAGTGAAACAGCTTTGGAGCTTGTAAAACGCGGGCACCGTCTTGTGGCAGATGATTGTGTAGAGATTCGCCAGGAAGACGAAGACACGCTTGTTGGAACTTCTCCAGATTTAATTGAGCATTTATTAGAAATTCGCGGACTAGGCATTATTAATGTCATGACTCTTTTTGGTGCTGGAGCAGTGCGCAGTAATAAACGAATTACCATGGTAATTAACCTAGAAAATTGGGATTCCACCAAGCAATAT
The DNA here is from genome assembly GCF_031457145.1 of Neobacillus niacini. Lineage (GTDB taxonomy): Bacteria > Bacillota > Bacilli > Bacillales > Cytobacillaceae > Neobacillus > Neobacillus niacini_J. Next base: position 56,141 of record NZ_JAVDVZ010000016.1, on the reverse strand, counting down.
GACCGTCTTGGTTTAGATGAAGAAAAGATGAAAATCATTGATACGGAAGTTACCAAGATCACAGTTCCAGTCCGTCCAGGACGAAACCTGTCTGTCATCATTGAGGTGGCTGCAATGAACTATCGATTGAAAAAAATGGGTGTTAACGCTGCACAGCAATTTACAGATCGTCTATCTGATGTCATTGAAGAAGGAGACCATGAGGATTAAATAAATACCTACATACATGTGGAAGGAGAAATGGTATGAATTCATCGATACAACCGCTTGATCCAATCGCTTTTGCCTTAGGTCCTATTCAAGTCCACTGGTATGGACTAATTATTGGTTCTGGTTTAGCACTTGCGTTATTTCTAGCTATTAGAGAAGGGGATAAGAGGGGGCTTCCAAAGGATACATTTGCAGATTTAATGCTTTGGGCGATCCCGATTGCGATTCTTTCAGCACGATTATATTATGTTATCTTTGAGTGGGGCTATTATGCTGAGCACCCAGGGCAAATCATTCAAATTTGGAATGGCGGTATTGCCATCCACGGTGCCTTAATTGGTTCGGTCGTAACCGCCTATGTTTTTGCAAAAAAACGTGGAATCTCTTTCTGGAAGATTGCTGATATTGCAGCACCAAGTATTATTTTGGGTCAAGCTATCGGACGCTGGGGAAATTTTATGAATCAGGAGGCTCATGGCGGCGAAGTTACTAGGTCGTTCCTCGAAAACATGCAGCTGCCTGAGTTTATTATTAATCAAATGTATATAAATGGTGCCTACTATCATCCAACCTTTCTGTACGAATCAATCTGGAATATCGTTGGATTTATTCTGTTAATTTTACTGCGCCGTGTAAATTTACGTCGTGGAGAGTTATTCCTGTCCTATGTCATTTGGTATTCAGTAGGACGTTTCTTCATTGAAGGTCTAAGAACGGATAGTTTAATGATCGGCGGTCTACGGATGGCACAAACGATCTCAATCGTTTTGATTATTGGTGCTGTTCTGATTCTGATTTACCGTAGAAAGAAAAACCTTGCGAAAGAACGATACCTAGACAAAAATAATCAAGCATTTACGAATTAATAAAGGAGATCTTGGAGAAATGATTAACTCAATAAAAAAGGGCTTACAGGTGGGGATAAGAACAACATGGACCTTAGGGAAAATTATTTTTCCGGTAACCCTTATTGTGGCTTTGCTCCAGTATACACCCATCTTACCTTGGGTGATTGAGAAAATTGCACCCATGATGAAGCTGATTGGTTTATCTGGAGACGCAGCCATTCCACTCGTCATAGGGAATTTCCTCAATCTTTATGCTGCGATTGGCGCCATTTTAACACTTGATTTTACGGTAAAAGAAGTTTTTATCTTAGCTGTTATGCTCTCATTTTCTCATAATTTAATTGTAGAGTCGGGCGTTGCTATGAAAGTTGGAATTAAGCTTTGGGTTGTCCTCGTTACCCGGCTGGGACTTGCGTTTGCCTCTGCGATTATCATTAATCTTGTTTGGCATGGAGGCGGCGAGAAAGCTCAATATGGTTTGATACAGGCGGGAAGTGAAGAGCAAGTATCAGGAATAGGTGCCATTTTACTCACAGCGCTTGAAAAAGCCGGACTGGGTATCCTGCAGTTAGCAATGATTGTCATCCCGCTGATGATTGTCATCCAAATTTTAAAGGACCTGCAATGGTTAAATAAATTTTCGCAGGGAATGTCTCCTGTTACTAGGAGCCTAGGAATGAATGAAAATACTTCTACCACGATGGCTGCGGGCTTGTTATTTGGTCTTGCCTATGGTGCGGGAGTTGTGATCCAGGCAGTGGAAGAAGATGGAGTAAGCAAAAGGGATATAACCCTGGCTTTTCTTTTTCTAATGTCCTGCCATGCGGTAGTAGAAGATACGCTAATCTTTATTCCGCTTGGAATACCAGTCTGGCCGCTCTTTTTGATCCGGTTGGGAGTCGCCATCGCCGTAACCTTGATTGTCGGATTCTTCTGGAGGCGGTCAGGTATCATGAGTAGAAAAGGAGCAGAACCAAATTATGAAAAGTAATATTAATACAATTTTATTTGATTTAGATGGAACGTTGATTGATACGAATGAGTTAATTATTTCAACCTATTTACACACACTTGAAAAATACTATCCAGGCAATTATGCACGAGAAGATGTCCTGCCATTCTTAGGTCCAACCCTTCATGAGGTTTTTGGTAACATGGATCCCGACCGAGTGGAGGAAATGGTACTAGAATATCGCGCCTACAACATCGCAAACCATGATTTGATGGTGAAGGAATTTGCAGGGGTCGTTGAAACTCTACAAATTCTTAAGGAAAAAGGCTACAAGCTAGGTATTGTTACGACCAAGCGTCACGATGTTGCGCTTAAAGGTATACATTTAATGAAGCTTGATACGTTTTTTGATGTAGTAGTGGCTTACGATCATGTGAAAAACGTAAAGCCAGATCCGGAACCAATTTATTTTGCACTGGAACAGTTAAATTCAAAGCCTGAAGAGGCCATGATGGTAGGAGATAATTACCATGATGTGCTTGCTGGTAAAAATGCAGGGACGAAAACGGCAGGTGTAGCCTGGACCATCAAGGGCAGGGAATATCTTGCAAAATATGAACCAGATTACATGTTAGAGAACATGTCCGACCTATTAACGATTCTTGGAGAGAAATAAGGATGAGGAATACCAGCCGCTACCCTGTTGAAGGCGCAAACTCCTTGTGGCATGTTTACAAAACTGTCCCTTTTTGGAAAGTTGTTAAAAACTTTATTGTCATTCAACTTGCAAGGTACACTCCATTCCTCGGAATGAAAAATTGGCTCTACCGCACTTTCCTAGGACTTAAGGTCGGCGAGCAAACATCCTTTGCCTTAATGGTCATGCCGGATGTGATGTTCCCTGAGAAAATCAGTGTAGGACGTAATACGGTTATTGGCTACAATACAACGCTGCTTGCTCATGAATATTTGATAAAAGAATATCGTCTCGGTCCTGTGAATATTGGAAGTGAAGTGATGATTGGTGCAAATTCAACCGTCCTTCCAGGGGTAACGATTGGTGACGGAGCTATTGTTTCCGCTGGAACACTAGTACATAAAGACGTCCCGGCTGGTGCATTTGTCGGCGGCAACCCAATGCGGATTATCTATACAAAAGAAGAAATGGAAAAACGATGGGCTGAAGATCCGATTTATGGCAGGCAGTTTTCGTAATGATTGTTGTTAAAATCTTAAAGCCGATTTTAACGTGGAAATAGTTATTTGGCGCTTTAGAATTTAGTTTGCAGGCTCTTTTCTTATTAAATTTATTCTATTTTCCTGCGGAAACTTAGCACAATCCTTAAATTTTGTTCCAAAATCAACAAAGTTTAAGAAAAGAGCCTCATGGCAATACAATTAAAAATTAAATGGAAGCCTGGTTTTCGAACCGGGCCTTTTTTTACATAAGTAATGATATTACGGTTGACGAATATTCCGCGAAAAGGTAAACTTTAATTTATTAGCGCATTAGCGAACTAAAGGATTCTGAAAATAAAGGATGATTTGGATGAGCCGTTTATTTATGTTTGAAAAGCCTTTAGGCATGAGAGATACGCTTCCGGAGTTATATGAAAAAAAGCATCGCGTCCGGACCTTGATGGAGGAAGCCATCAAACAGTGGGGATATCAATTTATTGATACACCTACCCTAGAATACTATGAAACAGTGGGAACCGCCTCTGCTATCCTTGATGCGGAGCTTTTCAAATTACTTGATAAAGATGGTCATACCCTCGTGCTTCGTCCGGATATGACTGCGCCGATTGCCAGGGTAGCAGCTTCACGGCTTTTAGAAAATGATCTTCCACTGCGATTGGCGTATTCCGGTAACGTATACCGCGCACAACAGCGGGAGGGAGGACGACCTGCAGAGTTTGAGCAAATCGGTGTGGAGTATATAAATGATGATACTGTTTCAAGTGACGGCGAGGTAATCGCATTGCTTGCATCTTCGTTAAAACAAGCTGGGCTGAGTCAATTTCAAGTATCTGTTGGCCATATCGGCTTCGCACAGGAATTATTTATGCAAATCTTAGGAACCAATGGACGTGCAACCGCACTAAGACGGTTTTTATATGAAAAGAATTATGTTGGCTATCGTGAGCAAGTAAACTCCTATTCTCTATCTTCCATTGATAAACAGCGGCTGCTTCAGCTTTTAGAGTTAAGAGGCGGCGAAGAAATCATTGGGAAAGCACTCGATATCATTGAAAATGGCTATGGAAAAGAATCGCTTATCCAGCTTAAGGAATTGTGGGAGGTTATTACCGACTATGGTCTTAAGGATTATGTGAAATTTGATTTTACGATTATGAGCCATATGAGTTATTACTCAGGAATTTTATTTGAGGCCTATGCAGGGAATGTTGGCTTTCCGATTGGAAATGGCGGCCGTTATGGATTGATAGAAAAATTCGGAAAAAATGCGAGTGCCACTGGTTTTGCTGTTAGGCTCGATAGACTTCTAGAGGCAATGGGCACACAAGAGGTTACCACGCCAGTGGAGTGTATTTTTTTCAGTCAAGAAAGACGCAAGGAAGCCTTTCAATTGGCCGAAACAATGAAAGCCGAGGGAAAAAAGATTGTCCTTCAGGATATTAACGGCGTTAAGAATCTTGATGCCTTTACGAAGAAATTTGCCAATACCACCTTTTTAATTGGGGGGGCTTAATGATGAGTACGAAATTAACGATTGCGATGCCAAAAGGCAGAATTTTTGAAGAGGCTTTAGTTTTACTGCGGAATGCAGGCTACAACCTTCCACCCGAGTTCGATGATTCACGGAAATTAATTCTCGATGTTGAAGAGGAAAACATGCGTTTTATCCTTTCAAAACCAATGGACGTCGCTACTTATGTCGAGCATGGCGTTGCGGATGTCGGGATCGCAGGTAAGGATGTATTACTTGAGGAAGAACGAGATGTATACGAACTCCTGGATTTACAAATCAGTTCCTGTTATTTGGCAGTTGCTGGGCTCCCAGGTACAGCTATGAATGATGTTGCTCCAAAAGTAGCCACCAAATACCCGAATGTTGCTGCAGCCTATTTTCGTGAACAGGGTGAACAAGTAGAAATTATCAAATTAAATGGTTCCATCGAGCTGGCACCATTAATTGGATTAGCTGACCGGATTGTTGACATTGTTTCGACCGGAAGAACACTTGTCGAAAATGGACTTGTTGAATATGAAAGAATTAAAGATGTCACATCAAGGCTGATTGTCAACCCTGTAAGTTACCGAATGAAAGACCAGCGAATTAACGATATGGTTACTAGATTAAGCGGTGTTGTTTCCTTGGAGGGAAAGTAAATGAAAATAGTTAAAGTGAGTGACCTAATTTCAATCAAACGGTCAATTGAATCTGGTACAGCTGAACAGTTAGCCGTTGTTAAAAATATCATTTCGGATATTCGCACTAATGGTGACAAAGCGTTACGAGAGTATACGGAAAAATTTGACCGAGTGAAACTAGAGACTTTCGCGGTAACAGAAAGTGAAATTGAGGAAGCATATGAGAATGTTGATTCTGAGTTTATTTCAATTGTTCAAGAAGCAGCTGGAAATATCAGAAGATTCCATGAAAAACAACTACGCCCTTCGTGGATGACGACCGAAGAAAATGGCAGTATCCTTGGTCAAAAAATAACTCCCCTTGATTCTGTTGGTGTCTATGTCCCGGGGGGGACAGCAGCCTATCCTTCCTCTGTGCTTATGAATGTTATTCCTGCAAAGGTGGCAGGGGTGAAAAGAATCGTAATGGTATCACCGCCAAGTAATGATGGGAAACTTCCAGCAGCCGTGCTTGTTGCAGCGAAAGAAGCAGGTGTGAAAGAAATTTATAAAGTTGGCGGAGCTCAGGCCATTGCTGCACTTGCCTATGGAACAGAGTCGATTGCCCCTGTTGATAAAATTACCGGTCCAGGCAATATCTATGTCGCGTTGGCGAAGCGTGAGGTTTTCGGAGATGTTGATATCGATATGATTGCTGGTCCTAGCGAAATCGCGATTATTGCCGATGATTCCGCACGAGCCGATGAGGTTGCTGCTGATTTGTTATCTCAAGCAGAACACGACCCGCGTGCTTGCAGTGTCCTTATTACTCCTTCAAATTTATTAGCCGAAGCAGTAGCTGTCGAAGTGGAGATACAATTGGCAGAATTGCCACGTAAGGATATTGCCTCTAAATCGATTGCAGATTTTGGTGTCATCTATGTGACTTCATCCATAGAGGAAGCAGTTGAAACGGTTAATCAGCTGGCACCAGAACACCTTGAAATCTTGACTGAAAATGGGATAGAGCTGCTTGGGAAAATCCGTCATGCGGGCGCCATTTTTATCGGCCGGTATAGTTCCGAGCCGGTGGGAGACTATTTTGCTGGACCAAACCATGTCCTGCCAACCAATGGCACGGCTAGATTTTCAAGTCCACTGAATGTCGACGATTTTCAAAAGAAATCAAGTGTAATTATATATAGTGAAAAAGCTTTAAAAGATAATGGAGAAAAAATCGCAAAGTTTGCCCGCATGGAAGGCCTTGAAGCCCATGCGCGTGCAGTCGAATTGAGACTTAAGAATCAATAATTTATATTGCTGGGGGGTCCCTTTTATGGAAAGATACGCAAGCATTGAACGTAAAACAAATGAAACTCAAATCAGTTTGTCATTAGATATTGATGGCGAAGGAAAGTCTGAACTGGAAACAGGAGTTCCATTCATGAGCCATATGCTCGATTTATTCGCGAAACATGGACAATTTAACCTTACCGTGGATGCAAAAGGGGATATTGAGGTAGACGACCATCATACTACAGAGGATATCGGAATTGTTTTAGGACAGGCATTGCGCGAAGCCCTCGGTGATAAAAGAGGGATTAAACGCTATGGGAATGCTTTTGTACCAATGGATGAATCATTAGCACAGGTTGTTGTAGATCTCAGTAATCGACCACACCTTGAAATGAGGGCGGAGTTCCCAAATGCTAAAGTGGGTACCTTCGATACGGAGCTCGTTCATGAATTTTTGTGGAAGCTTGCCCTAGAGGCTCGCATGAACCTTCATGTCATTGTTCATTACGGACAAAATACTCATCACATGATTGAAGCTGTTTTTAAAGCACTTGGTCGAGCGCTTGACGAAGCGACAACAATAGACCCCCGCATCAAAGGAGTTCCGTCAACGAAAGGGATGTTATAAATGATTGGCATTGTCGATTATGGGATGGGCAATCTGTTTAGCGTCAGTAAGGCACTAGAGCGGTTGAATGCAGAATATTTTATCTCAGGGAACAAAGAAGAACTCATGAGTGCTGATGCGTTATTGCTTCCAGGGGTTGGCTCTTTCCGAGACGCGATGAAGGTATTACAAGTAGATACTATTAAGGAGTTTGCAGCAAGTGGGAAACCTCTGCTTGGCATTTGCCTAGGCATGCAGCTTTTGTTTGAAGATAGTGATGAGAATGGTCTGACGAAAGGGCTCGGATTATTACCCGGCAAAGTCCGCCGCTTTCCTGGTAAGACGGCGGTAGGGGAAACATATAAGGTTCCTCATATGGGCTGGAATAAGCTTGAATTTGTAAATGAGTCCCCCTTATTAAAAGGGTTAGAAGAAGACTATGTGTATTTCGTTCATTCTTATTATGTAAGTGTGGAAAATTCCGAAGTACTGCTGGCAAAGGCAGATTATCATGAAGAAGTGTCTGCCGTTGTGGGCAAGGATAATATTTTTGGAATGCAATTCCACCCTGAAAAAAGCAGTAAGTTAGGGATGGCCTTGTTGAATAATTTTCTAAAATTAGTTGAAGAAAGGAAGGCGGTACGATGACACTCACCATTTATCCAGCAATTGATATGCGCGGCGGGAATTGCGTCCGCCTCCTCCAGGGAGATTATGATAAGGAAACCATTTATGGTGACTCTCCTTTTGATATGGCTAAGCGATTTGCGGCTGACGGTGCGGAATGGATTCATATGGTTGACCTTGATGGTGCTAAGGATGGAAAACGGGTGAATGATTCCTTTGTGATTGAAGCCGCCAAGCAGCTAAAGGTAAAAGTCCAAATTGGCGGAGGGATTCGTTCTGAAGCAGATATCCTTCATTATTTGGAAAATGGCATTACTCGAGTGATTATTGGAAGTATTGCTGTTTCGAATCCGCAGTTTGCGATTGAGATGATTCAAAAATATCGGGAGAAAATTGTCGTAGGTATTGACGCGAAAAATGGTTATGTAGCCACCCATGGCTGGCTTACCACTTCAGAAGTAAGAGCAGTAGACCTGAGCAAGCGCTTTGCGGATGCTGGTGCCGATACGTTTATTTTCACGGATATTGCCACTGATGGGACACTTGCTGGTCCTAATATTGCTGCTGTATGCGAAATGGCTGAAGTAACAGGGAAAAATGTCATTGCCTCCGGCGGTGTAAGCAGTTTAGCCGATTTGCGTGCACTTAATGCTGAGGGTGTGAAAGGCGCAATTGTTGGCAAAGCCCTTTATGAGAATCGATTTACATTGAAGGAAGCTCTTGCAATTGGTGAGGTGAGCAAATGACACTGACAAAACGAATCATTCCATGTCTTGATGTAAAAGAAGGAAGAGTAGTGAAGGGTATTCAATTTGTTCAGCTTCGGGATGCCGGAGACCCAGTTGAATTAGCCAGGTTTTATGATGAGCAAGGAGCAGATGAGCTTGTCTTCCTTGATATTTCTGCCTCCGTGGAAGGACGAAAAACAATGGTCGAAGTGGTAAAGGCTGTCGCTTCGGAGCTAGCGATTCCTTTTACGGTTGGAGGCGGCATTAATTCGTTGGAGGATATGAAACGCATTCTCCGTGCGGGTGCGGATAAGGTGTCCTTAAATACGGCTGCTGTTTTGAACCCTGGATTAATTTCTGAGGGAGCTGACTTCTTTGGAACACAATGCATTGTCGTCGCCATTGACGCAAAGTATGACGAAGAACTTGGGACATGGCGTGTTTATACACATGGCGGCCGGACACCAACGGATCGTAAGGTAATTGAATGGGCAAAAGAAGCTGCTGAATTAGGTGCAGGTGAAATTTTGCTGACAAGTATGGATTGTGATGGCGAGAAAAACGGCTTTGATCTCAAGTTGACAAAAGCGGTAAGTGAAGTTGTGACCATTCCGGTGATTGCTTCAGGCGGTGCTGGAAATGCCGGTCATTTTGAAGATGCTTTTGTAAACGGAAAAGCGGATGCCGCTCTAGCAGCTTCTATTTTTCACTATAAAGAAACATCCGTACATGAGGTGAAGAGCTATTTGCAAGAGAAGGGAGTGAGTGTCCGATGAATATTCGTTTTGATGAAAAAGGTCTTGTACCTGCGATCGTTCAGGATGCCGAAACGAAAGAAGTATTAACATTAGCGTATATGAATCAGGAATCTTTGACAAAAACACTTGAAACCGGGGAAACATGGTTTTTCAGCCGCTCACGACAGGAGTTGTGGCATAAAGGTGCTACCAGCGGGAACACTCAGTCTGTCGTAAGTGTGAAATATGACTGTGATCAGGATGCTGTACTTGTGCTCGTAGAGCCAAAAGGTCCAGCTTGCCATACAGGAGCAGTAAGTTGCTTCTCAGAGGGCATTACAGAAAGAAGCTCAAGTCTGGCAGACTATCAAATCTTACAATCCTTAGAGAAGCTTATTATTGAGCGAGAAAAAGAACGTCCAGAAGGGGCCTATACCACCTATCTTTTCGAAAAAGGCGTCGACAAAATCTTGAAAAAGGTCGGTGAAGAGGCCGCGGAAGTCATTATCGCAGCCAAAAACCGCGACAAAGAAGAACTAAAATGGGAAGCCGCCGACCTCCTCTACCACCTGCAGGTATTACTAGTCGAGCAGGGGCTACCGTTAAAAGAAGTCTTGAAAACTTTAGAAGAGAGACATAAACGGTGACAGGCACCATTTATACAAAAAAACGCTGTTATGCAGCGTTTTTTGTATGTCCATTATTTCCATTTCACTCCATACGGTTGATTTTCTTCTCCTACAGGTTGGGATTGTGGTATACTACATAAGTTAGTTTATTGTAAAGATGGAGGTCTCCATGGTTAAAGACGCGAAAGCAAGAATTCAAAAGGGAAAGATTTTGTCCTTTGTCCCGACTGGGGAATATTATTTCACGAAGGGTATTAAGGCATACCATCGCCGTGATTTTAAAAAAGCTAAAAAATATCTTCAACGGGCGATGCAGCTGGAGCCGGGTGAACCGATGATAACCTGTCAGCTTGCCATAGTTTCAACGGAACTTGGTGAGTTTGAAAATTCTAATCGTCTCTTGCATTTAATCCTTGAAGATCTTGATGAAGAAATGGCTGAATGCCATTATTTTTTAGCAAATAATTATGCTCATATGGGTTTGTTTAAAGATTCCTATCATCATGCAAATATGTATTTAGAATTGGAGCCAAACGGTGATTTTATTGAAGATACAGAAGACCTTCTAGAGCTTCTTTCGTTTGAGGCGGAGGGATTAGAAGATGAGCTTTATGAACAGGATGATCTGATCATTAAGCAGGAGCAGGCTCGTGATTTATTGGAATCTGGCTATTTTCCGAAAGCCATTGAGCTGTTAAAGGATGTTGTGGAAGAATACCCTGAATATTGGTCTGCCTATAACAACTTAGCTCTCGCTTATTTTTATTTGGGTAAAGCAAAAAAAGCAGAATCGATTCTCGATGATGTATTAGACAGAAATCCAGGAAATCTACATGCATTGTGTAATCGGTTAGTTTTTGCTCATTACCAGGGCAAAACGAACGCTGTATCACGTTTAATGGATACCTTAAAGAAAATTCAGCCAATGCTCATCGACCACCAATTTAAATTAGGGGCAACCTTTGCTTTAGTTGGTGAATATGATTCTGCATACTTTTGGTTGAAAAAACTATATAAAAATGGATTTGATGGTGACGGTCCATATTATTATTGGCTTTCCTATTCGGCTTATCATACCAAGCATGAAAGCTTTGCGAAAACGATTTGGAAAACAGTACTTGCGCATAACCCTGATAAAGAGGGGTTCGAACCTTGGAATTTGGAAAAACCTATTGCAAATGGATTTGAAGATCACTCTGGTTCAATTTTTCAAAAATTAGAAAGTGATTATATCGAAGAACGTTTATTTGCCATATTCCTGGCATCTGTTTCAGGAAAAGTAGAGGAGATCTTTACTTCTAAACGTTTTTATCAGAATCAAAAGCTTTCGACAATGGAAAAGAATTATGTGTCTCTCCTAAAATCGGGAACTCCTTCAGTAATAAAAGATGCACAGGAAATTGCTGAGGTACTTTATGAAATCCATCAGCCAATCGGAACCGTTGAATCAGGATTATATTTAATGTGGTTTTCGGTATTTGTAGAAATATCCAAGTCTGAGCTGGACTTGAGTAACAAGCGTGCTTGGGCTGGGGCAATGGAATATGTCTGGAATAAGACTAGCAATGAAAAAGTATCACAGCAAGAAATAGCCAATCGCTATGGACTTTCCCCCTCAACATTAGGGAAATATGTAAAACTAGTGAAAAAGTATCTGAAATAAGCAGATAAATGGACTTCAATACAATTGTTTTATACGATTAAGTAGGTAATACTACACTTAATCGTATTTTTTTATATATAGGGAGTGACAAATATGTCTGAGGAAAAAATTTATGATGTGATTATCGCAGGTGCTGGTCCTGCTGGGATGACAGCTGCTGTTTATACTTCTCGTGCCAATCTTTCTACACTTATGATTGAACGAGGAATGCCTGGAGGCCAAATGGCCAACACAGAGGATGTTGAAAACTATCCTGGATTTGAAAGTATCCTAGGTCCGGACTTATCCACAAAAATGTTTGAGCATGCGAAAAAGTTTGGTGCCGAATATGCCTATGGTGATATCAAAGAAATTATCGATAATGGTGAGACTAAAACCGTTGTCGCAGGATCAAAGCAGTATAAAGCCTATTCTGTTATTATTTCGGCTGGAGCTGAATATAAGAAGGTAGGAGTACCGGGCGAAAAGGAACTTAGCGGCCGCGGTGTTTCTTATTGTGCCGTATGTGATGGCGCATTTTTTAAACAAAAGGAATTGTATGTTATCGGTGGCGGAGACTCAGCAGTTGAAGAAGGAGTTTACTTAACTCGTTTCGCATCTAAAGTGACAATCGTTCATCGACGTGAAGAGCTTCGTGCCCAGAAAATTCTTCAAGACCGCGCATTTGCCAATGAAAAAATTGATTTTATTTGGAATCATACCATTAAGTCAATTAATGACAAAGATGGAAAGGTTGGCAGCGTCACTCTAGTTTCAACACAAAATGGAGAAGAACAGGAACTACCAGCAGACGGTGTGTTTATCTATATCGGGATGATTCCCCTTTCTAAACCATTTAGTAACCTTGGAATCACTAATGAAAATGGCTATATTGAAACAAACGAGCGAATGGAAACAAAGGTACCGGGAATATTTGCTGCTGGTGATATACGTGAGAAAACCCTAAGACAAATCGTAACCGCTACCGGTGATGGAAGCATCGCTGCTCAAAGTGCACAACACTTTGTAGAAGAACTAAAAGAAGAATTGAAAATTAAACAGTAGGTTTACAAAATCTTCATAAACGTAATTCTGTTTTAACTTTCCTGTAACAGTGGTGAAATAATAATAAGGTAGAATAAAAATTAAGAATTGACCCCCTTTAAAATATTCACTTGGTGCACAGGCTCAGGGAGCCTGTGCTATTTTTTGTCTAGCACAAGCGGCCCAGCGCCTAGTGTACTTCGCCAACCTTCCTAGGATAAGTCACATCGAATCGCTACGCTTTTTGATTTTACATATTTTTAACATGTTTGTTTCATTGTGACCGCTTACTAAAAGGAGTATAATAAAAAGAATAAATATACGCTATTTTACCATTACATAGCTTGTTATATAGAGGGTGAATGTTGTGCAGCGAGTCACCAATTGTGTATTAATTAGAGATAATCAAGTATTAATGCTAAAGAAACCGCGTCGTGGCTGGTGGGTAGCACCAGGCGGCAAAATGGAGCCTGGTGAATCTGTTAGAGATTCCTGTATCCGTGAGTTCCGGGAAGAAACAGGAATCTATTTAAAAAACCCAAAATTAAAGGGTATTTTTACCTTTATTATGAAAGAAAATGATCAAGTCTTATCCGAATGGATGATGTTTACCTTTTTTGCAACGGATTCTGATGGTATGGGGTTAGACGAATCAGAAGAGGGTAAGCTTGAATGGCAGCAGCTAGATCAAGTCAAAAATCTGCCAATGGCGGCGGGTGACTATCATATTATCGATTATATGATTCATGGAAAAGGAATCATTTACGGTACTTTTACGTATACGAAAGATTTTCAACTAATTAGTTATCGATTAGATCCAAGTTAACTTGAGGGGGAATAATTATGAGTATCGGATCAACGAGTGAAACTCAGATGGTCATTATTACAGGAATGTCTGGAGCTGGAAAAACTGTTGCCATCCAAAGTTTAGAGGATTTAGGTTTTTTCTGCGTGGATAATCTACCTCCAACTTTGCTTCCAAAATTCCTTGAACTTATGAAGGAATCTGGGAATAAGATGAATAAAGTGGCATTGGTAATGGATTTAAGGGGAAGAGAGTTCTTTGACCATTTATTTAAGGCACTTGATGAACTTGCAGAAACTTCATGGGTTAATCCACAAATCTTGTTCTTAGATGCTGATGATGCTACGTTAGTTCGAAGATATAAGGAAACAAGGAGGTTTCATCCTCTTGCACAATCTGGTTTGCCATTAGAAGGAATCAAGCTGGAGAGGGAGCTTCTTGATGAATTAAAAGGTAGAGCTCAGCTTATATATAACACTTCGCAAATGAAGCCACGTGATTTACGTGAAAAAATCATAACTGAATTTACCACTAATAAAAAATCAATTTTTACTGTCAATGTCATGTCATTTGGATTTAAATATGGAATTCCCATTGATGCCGATCTTGTTTTTGATGTACGCTTCCTGCCAAATCCCCATTATATTGATCATATGAGGCCTAAGACAGGTTTAGATGAAGAAGTTTCCAGCTATGTTTTGAAATGGAATGAAACGCATAAATTCTTAGAGAAGGTTACCGATTTGCTTAGCTTTATGCTTCCGCATTACAAGCGGGAAGGAAAAGCTCAGCTTGTCATCGCCATTGGTTGTACCGGAGGGCAGCATCGCTCCGTTACTCTGGCAGAATATCTTGCTAAATTCTTTGATAATGATTACAAGACACTTGTTTCGCACCGTGACATTGAGAGGAGAAAGGATCAGACGATATGAGCGAGTTAGGACAGCCTAGAATCGTCATCATTGGCGGAGGAACAGGATTGCCGGTTTTATTGCGGGGGTTAAAACAATATCCAGTCGATATTACCGCCATCGTGACAGTTGCAGATGATGGCGGCAGTTCGGGAAGGCTCCGCGATGACCTGCAAATTCCACCTCCTGGAGATATCCGAAATGTGTTAGTTGCATTATCAGATGTTGAACCCTTAGTAGAAGAGATGTTTCAACACCGTTTTAAAACTTCCAATGAATTATCGGGTCATTCGCTTGGGAATTTGATTTTAGCAGCAATGACTTCGATAACGGGGAACTTTGTTCATGCTATTCAAGAGATGAGTAAGGTATTAAATGTTCGAGGTAAGGTTCTGCCCGCAGCCAACCAAAGCGTTGTGCTTCATGCAGAAATGGAGGATGGGGCAGTTGTATCGGGGGAGTCAAAGATTCCCTATTCTGGCAAAAAAATTAAAAAAGTTTTTTTAACACCGGTAGTTATTACGCCACTTCCAGAGTCAATACAAGCGATTAGACAAGCGGATTTAATTATTATCGGCCCAGGCAGTTTATATACGAGTATATTGCCTAATTTGCTTGTACCAAAATTAGGGGAAGAAATCTGCCGTTCACATGCTAAAAAGGTGTATATTTGTAATTTAATGACACAAGCAGGTGAAACCCATGGATTCACAGCCAGTGACCATGTAAAAGCCATTTATGACCATATGGCTTGTGCTTTTATGGATACGATGTTGGTTAACGACAAAGAAATTCCTGAAGACATTCAACTCCGCTATAATGAAGAACTTGCGAATCCTGTCCACTATGATTTGGATATTATCAATCGTCTTGGACTTGACGTAGTTCACGCTGACATAGCGGTACAGGAAAATGGGGCGCTTAGGCATGATCCAAAAAAGGTTGCCAAAATTTTATATAATTTGCTTTTAAGTGAAACCAAAAAGCGTCATGAAGCGTAATACTAATACCCGGCTGTAAAGTGGGCAAAGGGGGTGAAGGGATGTCTTTCGCTTCGGAAACGAAAAAAGAATTGACGAATTTGGAAATAAAGCCATGCTGCATTCAAGCAGAACTTTCAGCTCTCATACGCATGAATGGTTCTATGTCCTTTTCCAACCGTAAGTTAATTGTAGATATTCAGACGGAAAATGCAGCGATTGCAAGAAGGATTTACACGTTAATAAAAAAGAGCTATGATGTGCCTGTTGAACTTCTCGTTCGAAAAAAAATGCGTTTAAAAAAGAACAATGTTTACATTGTCCGTCTATCGCAACGGGCTAAGGAAATACTAGAGGATATGAAAATCCTTGGTGAAGGATTTACCTTCATCCATGATATAGCTAGCGAGCTTGTGAAAAAGAAGTGTTGTAAACGTTCTTACTTACGTGGCGCATTTCTTGCTGGAGGTTCCGTTAATAATCCAGAGACTTCTTCTTATCATTTGGAAATTGCTTCGCTTTATAAGGAACATAATGATTCCTTGTGCGAATTAATGAATAAATTTGGTCTAAATAGTAAAACGCTTGAGCGAAAAAAAGGCTATATTACTTACTTAAAAGAGGCGGAAAAAATTACCGAGTGTTTAAATATCATTGGTGCAGTCAATGCTCTTCTCCGCTTTGAAGATGTTCGGATTGTCCGAGATATGCGAAATTCGGTTAATCGACTCGTTAATTGTGAAACTGCGAACTTAAATAAGACCATTGGTGCTTCCATTCGGCAGGTTGAGAATATTCGATATATTAACGAAACGGTTGGGCTCCATATTCTACCTGATAAGTTAAGAGAAATCGCTGAACTCCGTCTCCATTACACAGATGTGACCCTTAAAGAATTAGGGGAGATGGTTACCGGAGGCACAATTAGTAAATCGGGAATTAATCATCGGTTAAGAAAAATAGATGAAATTGCTGAAAAATTACGTATAGGTGAAATGGCTTCAAGAAAATAGAGGAAAAATATGAGGAGGATTTAATAATGGTAGAGAAACAAGTGGAAGTAAAATTGAAAACGGGTCTTCAAGCACGACCTGCCGCATTATTTGTTCAGGAGGCAAACCGTTTTTCATCTGATATATTTTTAGAGAAAGATGGTAAAAAAGTAAATGCGAAAAGCATTATGGGTCTAATGAGCTTAGCAGTTGGTTCAGGAGTGGCCGTCAATATTGTCGCTGAAGGCGATGATGAAGAAAAAGCGGTTGAAGCATTGTCTCATTTTGTTCAAAATGAACATTAAACATAAAAAGAGTTTGACCTAAAAATGGTCAAACTCTTTTTTCTATATTTAGGTAGGTAACTATGAGGGGTTATAGTGAACGAAAGACATTCATAAAACTGGTTTGGGTAACTCCATCAGCCCTGGAGTAACCGAAAGACCTTCGGAAAACCGGTTTGGGTAACTCCATCAGCTCTGGAGTGACCGAAAGTCCTTTGGAAAACCAGTTTGGGTAAATCCAGCAGTTCTGGAGTGACCGAAAGACCTTCGGAAAACCGGTTTGGGTAAATCCAGCAGCTCTGGAGTGACCGAAAGACCTTCGGAAAACCGGTTTGGGTAACTCCAGCACTTCTGGAGTGACCGAAAGACATTCAGAAAACTAGTTTGGGTATATCCAGCAGCTCTGGAGTGACCGAAAGTCCTTTGGAAAACTAGTTTGGGTAACTCCAACACCTTTCCATTGATCCGAAAACACTTCTAAGCAGCATTCACGGTCACTCCACCGCATCCCATAAACAAAAAAAGCAGCCGTTCAACTTCCGGCTGCTCCACTTTTACTTATCTTTCTTTTCTTCTGTAAGGCTTCTAGTGATAATATGATCAACAAGACCGTATTCTTTCGCTCTTTCAGCTGTCATAAAGTTATCGCGGTCTGTATCCTTTTGAAGCACTTCTATAGGCTGACCAGTACGCTCTGCTAAGATTCCATTCAATTTTTCACGAAGGAAAAGAATGCGCTTCGCTGCAATTTCAATCTCGGTAGCTTGACCTTGTGCTCCGCCTAATGGCTGATGAATCATTACTTCAGCATTTGGCAACGCATAACGCTTGCCTTTTGTACCTGCTGCAAGTAAGAAAGCACCCATTGATGCAGCCATACCGATACAGATGGTTTGAACATCTGGCTTAATGAACTGCATAGTGTCATAAATAGCCATACCAGCAGTAATGCTGCCACCAGGGCTGTTAATATAAATGGATATATCCTTCTCAGGGTTTTCAGCTTCTAGGAATAGTAATTGTGCTACAATGCTGTTCGCAACATGATCGTCAATACCACTCCCAAGCATAATAATCCGGTCTTTTAACAGACGAGAATAAATATCATATGCTCTCTCTCCACGGCTTGTTTGTTCAATAACTGTAGGAATCAAATTCATTTTTCTTCCTCCTTTGAGTATGAAAGATTTTATAATATGTATAGTAATCATACACTGATGGTCAATTAAGGTCAAACAATTCGCCTTTAAAATGTTCGACAACTTTCCCTATTTCAGCATAACCATTTGGTGCTTTTTTAAACCTATTTTAGCTTGCAATGTTTCACAAATTGGCATATAATAGACAAGTCGCACATTTGCGCTCGTGGTGCAACGGATAGCACGCAAGCCTCCGAAGCTTGAAATGCAGGTTCGATTCCTGCCGAGCGCGTCATAAAACCTCCTTTTCCACTGGAAAGGGAGTTTTTTTATTTTAACTGTTATTTTTCGTACACGAAAACCCTTTCATCATGTAAAATAGAGCGAGGGGGGAATAGTCAATGGATTTAAAAGCAGGTTTATGGCAACAGCAATCGTTGAAATTGGCAATGACACAGGAACTGACCCAAGCGATTGCACTCTTACAATATTCAGCACAGGAGCTTTCTTCTTTTTTAGAAAACAAGGCACTTGAAAATCCCCTATTACAGGTTGAGAATAATAATATTCAGCCTATTAACCCATTAATAGACCGCAATCGGCGCAAACATACGAAACATACAGAAAACGAGTGGATTGAACAAATTGCAGCAAAGTCATCCATTATGGAAGACCAACTAATTAATCAACTTTCACTTCATAAATACTCTAGTATTCAATTAAAAGTGATCAAATATCTAATTGAGAATCTCGATGTAAACGGATACTTAATCTCTGAACCGGAGGAAATTTCGGAACGGTTAAGAGTCCCGTTAGAACTTGTAGAAGAAAGCATTATTGTAATCCAAACGTTAGAACCGGCTGGTATCGGTGCTCGAACCCTGCAAGAATGCTTATTAATTCAAGTAGAACGGGAAAACTTTGAGGATCATTTAGCGCTAACCATCCTTACTGATTATTTTGTCCCATTTGCAGAAAAGAAATGGAAGCAAATTGCAAAGGAATTACAAGTTCCTATCCAAAAGATTCAAGAGGTATTTGACACCATTCAGCAATTGAATCCACGTCCTGGATCACGTTTGGAACAAGAAAATGCCTCCTACATTATTCCTGATGCTATCGTTGAACGGTTCGGGGATGGATATTCAGTAAGGCTGTGTAATGACAGTATTCCTAAAATCAGTTTTAACGACCATTATTATAAAAAACTGACTACTAGCCAAGATTCTCAGGTAGGTCGTTTTTTACAGGAGAAGGTACAGGATTATCAATGGATCATAAGAAGTATTGAGCAGAGGAAGGAAACGTTAACAAGGGTTGTAAGTAAAATTGTCGAAAAACAAACTCAATTTTTTGAAAAAGGTCGAGAATTCTTAGTGCCGATGACGATGAAGGAAGTAGCAAATGAGCTTGAAATACATGAGTCAACCGTAAGCCGAGCGGTGAAAGAAAAATATGTGCAGACACCAATCGGAACTTTCTCACTTAAATCCTTTTTTACGAGCACTATTCAAACAGTTTCAAACGAAAGTACATCCTCCAGTCAAGTGAAAAATGCAATATCTTCCATGATTGAAACTGAAAATAAACAACGACCGTTTTCAGATCAAGAAATAGTGGAAATACTAAAGACAAAACAAGGAATTGTAGTTTCAAGGAGAACTGTTGCAAAATACCGAGATCAACTTGGAATAGCATCCTCTTCAAAAAGAAAAAGGTTTGATTGAAAGGAAATGAATAATGTCGCAAACTATAATTACCCTATATACAAGAAAACAATGTTCATTATGTGATAAAGCTAAGGCTACGATTTTGGAGTTAAAGGAACGGTGGAACTTTACCCTTGAGGAAATTGATATTGCCCAAAGTGATGACTTAACAGAAAAGTTTGGAATCATGATTCCAGTGGTTCACATCAATGGAGTAGAAGTTGCTTTTGGAATTATTGATAAAAATGACCTGAGTAACCGTTTACAAGAAAAAATAGCAAAATTTTAAGTTGAAATAGATTTTCACTCCTGTTAGAATGATAATTGTTAGCAGGGGTGATTTTTTTTCGACTGAGTGGGACATAATTTGTCTACGGTGGACATTTTACGACCCAGCGACATAGTATAAAGGAGCAAGTTGTTATGCAGTCACTCATCGATATCCAAAAAAGATTATTACCTGATCTACTTCAAGTGTTACATAAACGATATTCTATCCTGAGGCATATTGGTTTTATGCAGCCTGTAGGTAGAAGGAGTCTAGCCGCCAATCTTGGGTATACAGAACGAGTTCTTCGCAGTGAAGTTGATTTCCTAAAGGAACAAAATCTTATTTCGATTAACAATATTGGAATGAGTTTAACCTCTGAAGGGAAAAATCTTTTAGAGGATTTAGAAGGTCTAATCCGTGAATTAATCGGTATTGATGTAATGGAGTTAGAATTAAAACACCGCCTAAAGATTCGTAAGGTAGTGATTGTACCTGGTAACAGTGATGAATCCTTAATGGTTAAAGATGACCTAGGCAAGGCCAGTGCGATTTGCATGAAAAAGTATCTGTCCGGGAAAAATATTATCGCTGTAACTGGCGGTTCAACCATGGCAGCTATCGCAAAAGTACTTACACCAGAGCTTGGCAAAAAGGAATTGCTGTTCGTTCCAGCTCGTGGCGGAATTGGTGAGGATGTTCAGAACCAGGCGAATACGATTAGCTCAATTATGTCAAAAAATACCCAATCAAAGCATCGTGTGTTTTATGTACCCGATCAGGTTAGTAACGAAATTTATCAATCCCTTATTAAAGAACCTGAAATTCATGAAGTTTTACATCTAATAAAATCAGCGAGCATGGTTCTTCATGGTATTGGGGATGCTATCACAATGGCTGAAAGAAGAAGTTCTAAGCCCGAAATCATGCAAAAGCTAGAAGCAAATGCAGCAGTGGGGGAAGCTTTCGGCTATTATTTTAATGAAAAGGGTGAAATCGTCCATAAAGTTTTAACGATTGGACTTCAACTCGAAGATTTAACACAGATTCCTAATGTAATCGCTGTGGCAGGCGGCACTTCAAAGGCGAAAGCCATTAGGGCATATATGAAACAAGCACCAGCCTCGACGATACTAATTACCGATGAGGGTGCAGCAAGAAAGTTATTAAAAGGGTAAATCCTTTTTAAATAAGGCTACTTTTTAAGAAAAGAGCCTAAATAAAAACCTTTTTTCAAAACAAGGAGGAAATTAAAATGACAGTAAAAGTTGGTATTAATGGATTTGGTCGTATCGGCCGTAACGTATTCCGCGCGGCATTAAATAACTCAGAGATGGAAATTGTAGCAATTAACGATTTAACAGATGCAAACATGCTTGCGCATCTTTTAAAATACGATACAGTCCATGGCACTCTTCAAGCAGATGTTAAAGTTGACGGTCAATACCTAGTTGTTGGTAACCAAAAAGTAAAAGTACTAGCTGAACGCGATCCTGCTCAATTAGGTTGGGGAGAGCTTGGAGTTGAGGTAGTAGTTGAATCTACAGGACGTTTCACTAAGCGTGAAGATGCAGCGAAACACCTTGAAGCAGGTGCGAAAAAAGTTATCATCTCTGCTCCAGCATCAAACGAAGATATTACAATTGTTATGGGTGTTAATGAAGATAAATACGACGCGGCTAACCACCATGTATTATCAAATGCTTCATGTACAACTAACTGTCTAGCTCCTTTTGCTAAGGTTTTAAATGATAATTTCGGAATTAAGCGTGGAATGATGACAACTATTCACTCTTATACAAATGACCAACAAATCCTTGACTTGCCACATAAGGACTACCGTCGTGCTCGTGCAGCTGCAGAGAACATGATTCCAACTACAACTGGTGCTGCTAAAGCAGTTGCATTAGTTCTTCCTGAACTTAAAGGGAAATTAAATGGTATGGCAATTCGCGTACCAACTCCAAACGTATCTATCGTTGATTTAGTTGCTGAATTAGATAAGAATGTTACAGCTGAAGAAATTAATGCCGCTATGAAAGCAGCTGCTGAAGGTCCATTAAAAGGAATTTTAGCTTATAGCGAACTACCATTAGTTTCTACTGACTATAATGGTGCAACAGTTTCATCTACAGTTGACGGATTATCAACAATGGTTCTTGAAGACAATATGGTAAAAGTATTATCTTGGTACGATAACGAAGTTGGTTACTCAAGCCGCGTTGTTGACCTTATTGGATATATCGCTCAAAAAGGTCTATAATCCTAATTTTACATTCATAAATTGGCTAAGATTAGTAATTTCTACATCTAAAAGCAATAATGATTTATGGTAATTCAAAGGGGAGCGGGGAACATTCCCCCTTCCCTTTTTTTGTGTAAATTGCTGTCAATACATAAGGAGGCTTTTCGCATGAACAAGAAAACATTAAAAGATGTTGATGTAAAAGGGAAACGCGTTTTCTGCCGAGTTGATTTTAACGTTCCGATGCAGGATGGGGAAATTACAGATGATACAAGAATTCGCGCTGCATTACCAACCATTCAATACTTAATAGATCAGGGTGCTAAAGTTATTTTGGCGAGCCATTTTGGACGACCAAAAGGTAAAGTAGTGGAAGAAATGCGCTTAACTCCAGCAGGTGTAAGATTATCTGAACTTCTTGGCAAAAACGTGCAAAAAGCAGATGAAGCTTATGGTGATTCTGTTAAATCTTTAATCGAGTCCATGAATGAAGGCGATGTTCTTCTTCTTGAAAACGTACGTTTCTACCCTGGTGAAGAAAAGAATGATTCCGAACTTGCGAAATCCTTTGCAGAACTTGCAGATGTGTATGTAAATGACGCATTTGGTGCTGCCCACAGAGCGCATGCTTCTACAGAAGGTATTGCACACCATCTTCCTGCTGTGTCTGGTCTTTTAATGGAGAAAGAGCTAGATGTATTAGGCAAAGCTTTATCCAATCCTGAGCGTCCGTTTACTGCAATTATTGGCGGAGCGAAAGTAAAGGACAAAATCGGTGTTATTGAAAACCTATTAGAAAAAGTTGATAACTTAATTATTGGCGGCGGTCTTGCGTATACCTTTGTTAAAGCACAAGGTCATGAAGTTGGTAAATCACTTCTAGAAGCAGACAAAGTTGACTTAGCAAAATCCTTTATCGAAAAGGCTAAAGAAAAAGGTGTTAACTTCTATATGCCAGTTGATGCGATTGTAGCTGATGATTTCTCAGCAGAAGCAAATTCGAAGGCAGTGGCTATTGAAGAAATTCCATCTGATTGGGAAGCACTCGATATCGGGCCTAAAACAGCTGAAATTTATCGTGACGTGATCCAAAAGTCTAAATTAGTTATTTGGAACGGACCAATGGGTGTTTTCGAAATCGATAAGTTCGCTGGTGGTACAAAGGCAGTTGCGGAAGCACTTGCAGAAGCTGAAGGTACCTATTCAGTGATTGGCGGTGGAGACTCTGCAGCAGCAGTCGAAAAGTTCAATTTAGCAGATAAGATGAGCCATATTTCAACCGGCGGCGGCGCTTCATTAGAATTTATGGAAGGTAAAGCACTTCCAGGAGTAGTTGCATTAAACGACAAATAGAAAAGCGGAAGCGCCTTGCCTAGGGAAAAAAGCAGTTCATTTTTTCCTCGGGGCGACAGGCATAAGACGGGCCGGCATGAAGGTTGCTCTTTAACCTTCTTGACGGATTGGCTTATGACCCCGAGCCCCTAGGCGCTGCAGCTAGACAAGTAAGGAAGGATGTGCCATTATGCGTAAACCGATTATTGCAGGTAACTGGAAAATGAATAAAACTTCTGCTGAGGCAAAAAGCTTTGCGGAGGAAGTAAAAGGTCTTGTACCGAGTTCTCAAAAAATCGATTCAATTATTTGCGCACCTGCTTTATTTTTACAGAATCTTGTAGAAATTACAGAAGGCAGCGATGTGAAAATTGGTGCACAAAACATGCATTTTGAAGAGAGCGGGGCTTTTACTGGGGAAATCAGTCCAAAACCACTTTCTGAAATTGGCGTACAATATGTGATTATTGGTCATTCAGAACGCAGAGAAATGTTCAATGAAACAGATGAATCTGTTAATTTAAAGACCCTTGCAGCTTTTAAATACAACCTAACACCGATTGTTTGCTGTGGTGAAACGCTAGAACAGCGTGAAAATGGCGAAACGATGGATTTCGTAGGCTCACAAGTTCAAAAAGCATTAGCAGGCTTAACTGATGATCAAGTAAAACAAACGGTTATTGCTTATGAACCTATCTGGGCAATCGGAACTGGAAAATCTTCGACTTCACAAGATGCTAATGATGTATGTGCTCACATTCGTCAGGTTGTTGCTGGGCAGTTTAGTGAAGATGTTGCAAATGCGGTTCGAATTCAATATGGCGGCAGTGTGAAGCCTGAGAACATTAAAGAATATATGGCTCAGCCAGATATCGATGGCGCTCTTGTAGGCGGAGCTAGTCTTGAGGCACGCTCATTCTTGCAGCTATTGGAGGCAGGAAGCTATGAGTAAGTCTCCCGTTGCCCTCATCATTCTAGATGGATTTGGATGCAGGGATGAACATAAAGGGAATGCAGTCTATCATGCAAAAAAACCAAATTTCGATCGCTATTGGAGTTCTTTCCCTCATTCTCATTTAACAGCTTCAGGTGAGGCGGTTGGGCTTCCCGAAGGGCAAATGGGTAACTCGGAGGTTGGTCACTTAAATATCGGTGCTGGCCGGATTGTCTACCAAAGCCTAACACGCGTGAATATCGCTATTCGTGAAGGTGAATTTGAAAAAAATGAAACCATCTGCAGTGCGTTGGATCATGTGAAGAAAAGTGGAACGAACTTACATTTATTCGGATTATTATCGGATGGCGGCGTACACAGCCATATTAGTCATATGTTTGCATTGTTAAAGATGGCGAAAGAGGAAGGCGTAGAAAACGTTTATATTCATGGCTTCCTTGATGGACGTGATGTTGGTCAGAAAACTGCTGCTAAATATATTCAGCAGACTTTGGATAAAATTAAGGAGTATGGCGTTGGTGAATTTGCTACCATTTCTGGACGCTATTATTCCATGGACCGGGACAAGCGCTGGGAGCGCGTCGAAAAGTCTTACTGCTCGATGGTTTATGGCGATGGCCCAACTTACACCAATCCATTAGATGTTGTAGAGGATTCCTACCAACATGGAATTTATGATGAATTCGTCATTCCGTCTGTGATTACAAAGGAAGATGGGAAGCCTGTAGCGACCATTCAAGACAATGATGCCGTCATTTTCTATAATTTCCGTCCTGACCGGGCTATCCAAATCTCTAACGTATTTACAAACGAAGATTTTCGTCCGTTTGACCGTGGTGAGAAACATCCTAAGGACTTATTCTTTGTCTGTTTAACACATTTCAGTGAATCCGTTAACGGATATGTTGCGTTTAAGCCTTCTAACTTGGACAACACATTAGGTGAAGTCTTATCGCAAAATGGATTGAAGCAATTAAGAATTGCTGAAACAGAAAAATATCCTCATGTCACTTTCTTTATGAGCGGCGGGCGTGAAGATAAATTCCCTGGAGAGGAACGATTATTAATTAACTCTCCAAAGGTTGCTACTTATGACCTACAGCCAGAAATGAGCGCCTATGAATTAACAGATGCTCTTTTAAAGGAAATCCAGGACGATAAATTTGACGCCATTATCCTAAACTTTGCAAACCCTGATATGGTTGGACATTCAGGAATGCTTGAACCAACTGTTAAGGCAATTGAAACCGTTGATGAATGCTTAGGAAAAATTGTTGATTTAATTCTTGAAAAAGGTGGATCAGCTATTATTACAGCTGACCACGGCAATGCGGATGAGGTTATCACCCCAGAAGGCGATCCAATGACAGCCCATACCACGAATCCAGTTCCTGTCATTGTTACTAAGAATGATGTGGAATTGCGTGACGGTGGAATTTTAGGTGACTTAGCTCCTACGATGTTAAAGCTGCTTGGTGTAGAACAACCTGAAGAAATGACAGGAAAATCATTAATTAAATAATTTTTTTATATAAAAAGGAGAGAAATTAAATGCCATTTATTGTAGACGTATATGCTCGTGAAGTATTAGATTCCCGCGGTAACCCAACAGTTGAGGTTGAAGTTTTTACTGAATCAGGTGCATTTGGCCGTGCATTAGTTCCAAGTGGAGCTTCTACTGGTGAATACGAAGCGGTAGAACTTCGTGATGGAGACAAAGAACGTTACCTTGGTAAAGGTGTTTTGAAAGCAGTAAGCAACGTTAACGAAATTATTGCTCCACACCTTGTTGGTGAAGAATTCAGCGTTTTAGACCAAGTTTCTGTTGACCATGCTTTAATCGAGCTTGATGGAACCGAAAATAAAGGTAAATTAGGTGCCAATGCAATCCTAGGTGTTTCTATGGCTGTAGCTCATGCTGCTGCAAACTACTTAGATATTCCTTTAT
Organism: Neobacillus niacini; assembly: GCF_031457145.1. Taxonomy (GTDB): domain Bacteria; phylum Bacillota; class Bacilli; order Bacillales; family Cytobacillaceae; genus Neobacillus; species Neobacillus niacini_J. The sequence continues at coordinate 29,938 of NZ_JAVDVZ010000016.1, read as the reverse complement.
ATCAATACCTTGGCGGTTTCAACTCTAAGCAGCTTCCAGTTCCAATGATGAACATCGTTAACGGTGGAGAGCACGCTGATAACAACGTTGATATTCAAGAATTCATGGTTATGCCTGTAGGTGCTCCTAACTTCAGAGAAGCACTTCGTATGGGTGCAGAAATTTTCCACAGCTTAAAGTCTGTTCTTAAAGAAAAAGGACTTAACACAGCTGTTGGGGATGAAGGCGGATTTGCTCCAAACTTAGGATCTAACGAAGAAGCTCTTCAAACGATTGTTCTAGCTATCGAAAAAGCTGGCTACAAGCCTGGCGAAGAAATATTCTTGGCAATGGATGCTGCGTCTTCAGAGTTTTATAACAAAGAAGATGGAAAATACCATCTTGCAGGTGAAGGCGTTGTTAAAACTTCTGCTGAAATGGTTGATTGGTATGAAGAGCTTTCTAGCAAATACCCAATCATCTCCATTGAAGATGGTTTAGATGAAAACGATTGGGAAGGACACAAGCTTCTAACTGAACGTCTTGGTAAAAAGGTTCAATTAGTTGGGGATGACCTATTCGTTACAAATACGAAGAAACTTTCTGAAGGTATTGAAAAAGGAATTGGTAACTCAATCCTTATCAAAGTTAACCAAATCGGTACATTAACTGAAACATTTGACGCAATTGAAATGGCTAAGCGCGCTGGCTATACAGCAGTTATCTCTCACCGTTCTGGTGAAACTGAAGATAACACAATCGCAGACATCGCGGTTGCAACAAATGCAGGTCAAATCAAAACTGGTGCGCCTTCACGTACTGACCGTGTTGCTAAATACAACCAATTACTTCGTATCGAAGACCAATTAGGTGAAACAGCACAATACAACGGATTAAAATCTTTCTATAACTTAAGTAAATAATCATCTAAGTGAAAGGCACTCATTGACGAATGAGTGTCTTTTTTAGCTGGAGTGACCAAAGCTGGTAGGAAAAGAAATTTGGGTCAATGCAGGAGAGCTGGAATGACCAAAGCTGGTAGGAAAAGAAATTTGGGTCAATGCAGGAGAGCTGGAATGACCTGAGAGCTTGAAGAAAATGCATTTGGGTCCATGCAGAGGTGCTAGAGTGACCGAAGAGCATGAAGAAACTGCATTTGGGTTAATGCAGAGGTGCTGGAGTGACCGAAGAGCATGAAGAAACTGCATTTGGGTTAATGCAGAGGTGCTGGAGTGACCGAAGAACATGAAGAAACTGAATTCGAGTCAATGCAGAGGGTCTGGAGTGACCCAAACATGAAAATAAAAAGGTACTCGGTCACTGTAATTTCCTCAAAGCTGACACAAAGACTGGTATTGTTAAAAGGACAATATTATGGTAAATTAAAAATACTGTGAAATGTACGAACTAACAGGAGGTAGCTACATGCACGCATTGGTTGTAACACTATTAGTAATCGTTAGTATAGGACTTATTCTTGTTGTTTTATTGCAATCAGGTAAAAGTGCTGGATTATCTGGTGCCATTTCAGGTGGTGCTGAAACATTATTCGGTAAGCAAAAAGCAAGAGGACTTGACTTGATTCTACACCGTATTACAGTTGTTTTAGCCGTTCTTTTCATTATCCTTGCAGTCTTAGTTGCATACTTCGAAGTTTAATAAAGAATGCTCAAAAACCTGGCTTAATTGTCAGGTTTTTTTATTACATAAAAATCGGAGGCTTTTTTCTGGAATGTTACCCATTTGTTTGCTTAAACTAAGATAATGGATTTTATTGATTTGAAGGAGTTTTTACTATGAAAATTGCTGCACCAAAGCCTTTTACGTTTATAGGAGGAAAACGCGCGGTTCTATTGCTTCACGGTTTTACAGGTAGTTCTGCAGATGTTCGGATGTTAGGACGGTTTTTAGAAAAAAGGGGATATACCTGTCATGCTCCCCATTATAAAGGACATGGTGTTCCACCAGAGGAGCTTGTCCATACTGGTCCAGAAGATTGGTGGCAGGATGTCATAAATGGCTACAATTTTTTGAAAAATCAAGGATATGAAGAAATAGCAGTTGGCGGACTTTCACTCGGCGGCGTATTTTCTTTGAAATTGGGTTACACTGTACCTATAAAAGGTATTTTCCCTATGTGTGCACCTATGTATATAAAAAGTGAAGAAGTCATGTATCAAGGAATTCTCGAGTATGCCCGTGAATATAAGGTGCGGGAAGGAAAAACCGAAGAGCAAATCGAAATAGAAATGAATGAGTTTGCGAAAACGCCAATGCAGACCTTAAAGGAGCTGCAATCTTTAATTTCAGATGTCCGCAACCATGTAGATATGATTTATGCCCCGTCATTTGTGGTTCAAGCTCGCCGTGACAAAATGATAAATACTGAAAGTGCAAACATTATATACAATGAAGTTGAGTCGGTAGTGAAAGAAATCAAGTGGTACGAGGAATCAGGACATGTTATTACGCTAGATAAAGAACGTGATCAGCTTCATGAAGATGTTTACGCCTTTTTAGAAAAATTAGATTGGCAAAATTAATCCTTTGAGGAGGGATTCTATTGGAAGATAATATTCAACTGCATGTTGATAAGCTTTTACAATATATGAAGGACGAGGCTTACAAACCTTTAACGGTTCAAGAACTGGAAGCGGCATTTGGAATAGCCGATTCGAGCGATTTTAAGGAATTTGTGAAAGCACTCGTTCAAATGGAAGAAAAAGGGCTAGTGGTCCGTACACGCAGCAACCGCTACGGCCTACCGCAAAAAATGAACCTAATCCGTGGTAAATTAACGGGACATGCGAAGGGATTCGCGTTCGTTATTCCTGATGAGCCGGGAATGGATGATATTTTCATCCCGCCTAACGAAACCAATACAGCAATGCATGGAGACACCGTACTTGCCCGGATTTCATCTGAAAGTTCAGGACAGCGCAGGGAAGGCAGTATCATCCGAATCCTTGAGCGCGGAGTTCAGCAGATTGTTGGTACCTATGTAGAAAGCAAAAGCTTTGGTTTTGTAATTCCGGATGATAAAAAGTTTGCTAATGATATTTTTATCCCTAAATCAGCGTCTAAAGGTGCGGTCGAAGGTCATAAAGTTGTCGTCAAGCTAACCACCTATCCAGAAGGCAGGAAAAGTGCTGAAGGAGAAGTTATTACCGTCCTTGGACATAAAAATGATCCAGGTGTGGATATACTATCCGTTATTCATAAGCATGGTCTGCCGATGTCCTTCCCGGATGAGGTATTAAAGCAGGCAAATGAAACACCTGAGACGATTGATGAGAGTGAATTGGCAAATCGCCGCGATTTAAGGAATGAAACGATTGTCACGATCGATGGAGCCGACGCAAAGGACCTTGATGATGCCGTAACTGTTACGAAGCTTAATAATGGAAATTATAAGCTTGGTGTACATATTGCAGATGTCAGCTACTATGTAAAAGAAGGAACGCCAATTGACTTAGAGGCAGAAGAACGGGCAACGAGTGTTTATTTAGTGGATAGGGTTATTCCGATGATTCCACATCGTTTATCGAATGGAATTTGTTCTTTAAACCCAAAGGCTGACCGACTGGTATTATCGTGTAATATGGAAATAAATTCGGAGGGCGTAGTTGTTAATCATGAAATTTTTCAAAGTGTGATAAAAACTACGGAGAGAATGACCTATTTCGATGTTAATAAGATATTAGTTGATAAAGATGAAGAAACACGTAGCAGGTACGAATCCCTTGTTCCAATGTTTGAACAAATGGAAGAACTAGCACAAATATTGCGCGAAAAGAGAATGAAGCGTGGCGCAATTGATTTCGATTTTAAAGAATCAAAGGTCTTGGTAGATGAAGAGAGTAAACCACTAGATGTGGTCCTTCGCGAACGTTCTGTAGCGGAAAAATTAATTGAAGAATTTATGCTCGCCGCCAATGAGACGGTTGCTGAGCACTTTCACTGGATGGAAGTACCGTTTATCTACCGTATCCACGAGGATCCAAAGGAAGACAAGCTGAGAAGGTTTTTTGAATTTATCACCAACTTTGGTTACATTGTCAAAGGGTCGGCCAATGATGTTCATCCAAGAGCACTTCAGGAAATTATTGAGGAAGTTCGAGGGAAGCCAGAAGAGATGGTTATATCAACGGTTATGCTTAGGTCGATGCAGCAGGCGAAATATGATCCTGAAAGCCTTGGACACTTTGGTCTATCGACAGAGTTCTATACCCATTTTACATCGCCAATTCGACGTTATCCGGATACGATTGTCCATCGGTTAATCCGGACATATTTAATTGAAGGAAAACTTGATGAAACGACAAGAGAAAAATGGAATGTAAGGTTGCCTGAAATTGCACAGCATTCATCCAAGATGGAGCGTCGGTCAGTTGATGCAGAACGTGAAACAGATGAACTGAAGAAAGCTGAATACATGGAAGACAAGATTGGCGAAGAGTATGACGGTATTATCAGCTCAGTGACCAATTTTGGAATGTTTGTCGAGCTGCCAAATACGATTGAAGGTCTTGTTCATGTCAGCTATATGACGGATGATTACTATCGTTTTGACGAGCGCCATTTTGCGATGATTGGCGAGCGGACAGGGAATGTATTCCGAATCGGAGATGAAATCACTGTACGCGTGGTAAAAGTCAATAAGGATGAACGTTCTATCGACTTTGAAATTGTCGGAATGAAAGGGACTCGCCGCGAGCGAACAGAGACTACGAAGGTATTTAAAACGGGCAGCGATACGAAAAAACCGCGCCGCAATAAAGCTCAAGAAGGCCGCGGGCAAAAGACCGAAGGAACAGCTGCTCAGGGCTCGGGTACGAGAAAGAAAAAGAAGTTTTACGATAATGTTCCAAAAAACAAAAGCACGAAGCGGAAAAATAAAAAGAGATAATATTTTTTTAATTCAGGTCCTTATAATGCCCGAAACCTTGGATTGATGGGGTTTCGGGCACTATAAGGGCTTTATAATGCCCGTAATCAAGATTCTTCAGGAGTTCGGGTCACTATAGAGGCTTTATAATGCCCGTAATCAAGATTCTTGAGGAGTTCGGGTCACTATAGAGGCTTTATAATGACCGTAATCAAGATTTGTGAGGAGTTTAGGTAACTATAGGGTTTTATAGTGCCCAAAATTCGAATTTGTGAGTATTTACGGTAACTATGAATGTTTTCATGAAAAAGGTATTTTTCCTTGTGCTTGCTTTCAATTGTTATGACTACACTTTTCTGCTAAAATTAACCCATAACGAGGTGAGAGACATGCCAAAAGGTGTAGGGAAAGTGGTTGCGCAAAATAAAAAGGCATACCATGATTACTTTATTGAAGAAACATACGAGGCTGGTATTGTACTACAAGGAACAGAAATCAAATCAATTCGTGCTGGCAAAGTGAATTTAAAGGATTCCTATGCCAGAATTCATAATGGTGAGATGCATTTATTAAACATGCACGTAAGCCCCTATGAGCAAGGGAACCGCTTTAATCATGATCCTTTGAGACAAAGAAAGCTTTTGCTCCATAAACGGGAAATTAATAAGCTTTTTGGAGAAACAAGGGAAGCAGGATACGCACTAATTCCATTGAAAATCTATTTAAAAAATGGATTTGCAAAGGTTTTATTAGGACTTGCAAAGGGTAAAAAGAATTATGATAAACGTGAAGTCCTGAAACAAAAAGAGGCAAGTCGAGATATCGAGCGTGCATTCCGTGAGCGGCAAAAGATGTAATTACAAATCTTTACAATTGAAAAATGCGCTCAGTGTGTTATAATAAGTTTGTCGCTGAGATACGCGATAAAACTTTTGCTCAAACTATTGTTGAGCATCCTACGTCTTTGCTAAAATCTTTAACTAGATTTCAGCACATTTTATTATGGGGGCGCTAAGGATTCGACAGGGGTAGTTCGAGCTTGGGTTGCGAGTCGAGGGGATCGGCCTCGTTAAAACGTCAACGCCTATAACTGGCAAAACTAACAACAACCTAGCTTTCGCAGCTTAATACTGCATAGCTGTTCGCCCCTCCATCGCCTATGTGGTAGGGTAGCGGACTCACTCTAAGTAGGCTACACCGGAGTCCACCGTCTGAGGGCGAAGGAAGAGCACAACCAGACTAGCTGACCGGACGCCTGTCGATAGGCAGAAGGATCAGCGAAGCGCCAATATGTCGACTACACTCGTAGAAGCTTAAGTGCCGATATCTTTGGACGCGGGTTCGATTAGTAACTTAGTCGCCTTATGTGGTAACACATAAGTGAAAATTCGGCTTTATCGGTGAAACCTACGTCGCCAAAATGGCGATAAGGCAATGCCGAGCGGTATGTGGAGTAATCCAACAGCCGTGTATCGACTTATAGGCTGCCATTCTAAATGGTAGTACTAGGATGCGAAATCCTGCCTGCTGGAGGTAAAAATTATATTTCGCATAATACGCCGAAGGACCTGTTAGTATACAGGTTCAAGATATAGTCAGTGCCATGACGAAAGCATGGAAACGCACGTCCCGCCGTCTCCACCATACATAAGGTGGATAACAAGATCAGCTGATGCTGGTCTTTTTTATTTGTAAAAAAAGCTATCCTTCATTATGAATGAATGGATAGCTTTTTGATTTTAATGCGGCAAATTGTTGTTTGGCATTTGCATTTGCCCCATATTTTGTCCCATAGGCATTCCTTGTGCAGGTGCAAATGCATTTGTGTAATGATTCATGTCGGCCTCAGCCAGCTGTGGTACTTGATAGTAATGATGTTTATTTTGATAGATAGAAAGTTCATAGCCCATCTCGATGCAATTTGGTACGGAATCAGCAAGCACACGTCGTACTACAGGATTCGTTGTTTCAAGTGCTGCCATGGTTTTCATAGAAGCGCCTGATTTACAAGCTGCCAGCATACAGCTTGAGATGTATTCATCGTTAATCTCAGATACTGATTGCCAAGGTTTCTTAGGCTGTGCAGGCTTCATACCATAAATAAAGTCGTTGCCCTGATTCATTTCATACCTTGATGTAGGATGGGAAGGATTTTGTCCTGTCCTAAAGCACTCAACGGTGATGTTGTACTCATCCTGCATAAATTTATATTGGCGATTGAGAATATCAAGCAATTCTGGGTCTTTGACATGTTGACGCAACAACATATACTGATTCAGGCTGCCAACTGCTGCCCCAAGTACTTCATTTAAGTCAATGACCTCATGACCACCATGATTAAGCTGTGGAGGTACATTCCCTGTATGCATGTTTTGGTGCATTTGTCCTTGTTGTCCTTGCTGGTTTTGCATCATATATTTTTCCTCCTAGTTGTTTGATAATAGCCATAGTTATTATGTATCAATTGACCAGAGTTATTCTTAAAACCAATATGTTTAAAAGAATGTCATGTAAAGGTTTTAGAAAAGAAATTAAACGTCAATAATGACGGGTAGTATGAATTAGGAGGTGCAGAAAGTGCAGGAAGAATTAAAGATTTTTTATCATATTTTTACAACCACAAAAGACGCGATTGAGAAGTTTATGAATATGCTTGAACCAGTCATTCAAAATGCTGAAGATGAACATGAGCGCCTTTATTATCACCATATTTATGAAGAAGAAGAACAAAGACTATCCCGCTTAGTCGTACTTATACCGCTCATTAGTAAATTTCAACAAGTAAAAGACGAGAAAGATTTTTCTCCCACAAACAATGAATTTAATCGACTTTTGCAGGAATTAAATCTTGAAAAATTCGGTTTACATAATTTCGTCGAACATCTAGATTTAGCACTGTTTCGCTTTACAGATGCAGAGCGAAGCAGCCTATTAAATAGCTTAAGGGAAGTTTCATATAAGGATTACCAGCAGGTAAAACAAATGCTGATCGAAATTAATAGTCGATTTGATACCAATTATGTAGATCCTCATGCGTATCACGACGAGGACCATGACCATTTAGACCGGACATCTGATCCAACAGTGGGCACACATTTCACTTCACCTAAACAGAAAAAGGGTTTTACGGTTGGAAGCCTAATTTAAGAAAAGAGAGGATAGACAAATGAACAAAACACAATTATACCCGGACGCCCCGTTAACAAATCAAGAATTTGCACAATTGGATCAAACCGTCATTGATAACGCACGGAGGCAATTGGTAGGACGGCGCTTTATTGAATTGTATGGTCCGCTGGGAAGAGGCGTACAAAGTATCTTTAATGACATTTTCTCCGAAAACCTAGAAGCAAAAATGGATTTTCAGGGATCATTTGATTACGATATTGAATCAAGTAAACGGGTAAACTATACGATTCCATTACTTTATAAAGACTTTGTATTATATTGGCGGGACCTAGAGCAGGCCAAGGTATTGGATATATCTATTGATTTTTCACCGGCAGCTAATGCTGCAAGAGATGTGGCGATTCTAGAGGACCAGATGATATTTCATGGTGCCAAGGAATTTGACATTCCTGGTTTAATGAATGTGCCAGGCAGGATTACGCACTTGACCGGGGAATGGTATGAATCAGGGAACGCCTTTCAGGACATTGTCGATGCAAGAAATAAGCTGCTTGAAATGAATCACAATGGACCTTTTGCACTTGTGCTATCACCGCAGCTTTATTCACTCGTTCATCGAGTTCATCGCGATACAAATGTATTAGAAATTGAACATATTCGTGAATTGGTTACCGATGGAGTATTTCAGTCTCCTGTTTTAAAAGGGAAGTCAGGTGTGTTGGTTAATACAGGGCGAAACAATTTAGATTTGGCGGTTTCAGAGGATTTTGAAACAGCTTACTTAGGAGAGGAAGGATTGAATCATCCTTTCCGTGTTTTTGAGACAGTTGTTTTACGAATAAAGCGTCCTTCTGCCATATGCACCCTGGAATCTATGGGGGAGTAATGAATAACCGTGTATTTACAGTCGGCTCACTCATTCCAGGAAGGCTGATGGTAAAACCAGCTTCGGCACCTATTTTGACCGAAAAATCACAACAAGTAGTGAGAGAAAAATCTCATCAAGTTGAGATTATTATTGAGCAAAATGGCAGCAGATTCGAAATTCATCCCGTAAAGGGAAAGCTTCTTGATGCTGCCCTTAGTCAAGGAATGGCAATCCAGTATAAATGTCGCAAAGGAACATGTGGGCAATGTGCAGTCACGGTATTACAAGGTCCGGGATTATCTAAGCCAAACGAGAGAGAGTTTGAAAAGTTGAAGAATAAAATTTCAAATGGATACCGCTTGGCATGTCAGGCAGAGATTGTTTGATTTAGAAAGGTAAAACGGCAAAAAAAAACGAGGTCCCCCACCGAATGGGACCTCGTTTTTTATTAGGCTAACTTAACAATTTTTTCTTCAACCGGGAATGGGAGTGAAATATTGTGCTTTTGTAATTCATTCACACTGATATCCTGAACAAGTCTTAGTGCTTCTTTTTTGAAAGTTTTAGTCACGAAGCCAGCATTCACTTCACAAAGCTTTTGTAAGTATTGCAATGTGTCACGAACCAACATTTGTTTAATATAAGTGTTATTAAGCTGACAAATTAATTTATGCTCTAAACCTTTTATAACAGCGATTTGATCGACATGGGCGATGATATTTTGTCCCTCTTCATCGATAAAACCAACAGAGACATATTGACCTTTTGAGAAATCAACATTTGTAAACACAGGGTTCAGGTAGGTTTCACCAGAAGAAAGGCGTATTGAATCTGCCTCTGCAGCACCGCCAATTTTCCGTTGATTAGTAATAACCGTATGAATATCCTTTAACCCAAATAGCATGTTAAACATATGATGATCCCCCATTTCCGAAGATGTTTATATTAGTTATTCTAAAGGATAATGAGAATCATTGTCAATGGGATTTTATGACCAAATATGTCGGTTCATTGAAATCAAATTATGGAAAATCGATCGATCAAGAGACTTGAGGACAAATCGTATGAGTGACGAGAAAGATTTGTCTTTAAAAGAGGGTCTTGAGGACAAATCGCATGAGTACGAGAAAGATTTGTCTTTAATCAAGGGTCTTGAGAACAAATCGCATGAGTGATCACAAAGATTTGTTTTTAATAAAGGGTCTTGAGGACAAATCGCATGAGTGATCACAAAGATTTGTCTTTAAAAGAGGGTCTTGGGGACAAATCGCATGAGTAATCACAAAGATTTGTCTTTAATCGAGGGTCTTGAGGACAAATCGCATGAGTAAACACAAAGATTTGTCTTTAATCGAGGGTCTTGAGGACAAATCACATAGATGACCAGAAAGATTTGTCTTTAATCAAGGGTCTTGATGCTCAATGTAAGCTGTTTAGTATAAAAAGTAACAAATTTTACAAAAGAGCCAATAAGGAACTAGAAGTTGTCATACGGGCCATCCTTGCACAAAGAAGGAGTGGAGGGAACTTGGCTGACTTGCTTGAGACTATGGAAGATACAATTAGGGGAAGAGTTCGAATCTTAGAAGAATTGCACACATTAACAGCACAGGGCAGGATGTCATCTTGGATTATTACCTTATTGCCAGTAGGGCTTGGTTTATATTTAGCACTAGTAAACAGTGAATATTTTGCACCCATGCTTGAGCATCCGTTAGGATGGGCGTTGCTGTTCGTGGGCTCAGTTTCAATTATCATTGGCTGGGTGATCATTCAAAAAATCATCCGAATTGAGGTGTAGGAAATGCTGGATATGCTTCTCCTTTTCTTGTTAGCTGGGTTTGCAACAACCTTAATAGCAGGAATACTGTTAACGTTCTTCAGAAAGCAAATTGCTTTTAATGAACGAGTGAATAAGTATTTTGCTGAACCGATAAAAAAGCAAAAAGAGGATTTAATAAAGGATGATAATAAAAAAAGTATAAAAATGTCTATAGACCCCTACTGGAATAAAGGAACCGAAATGTTGAATAAAAGGGTTTCAGCAACAGAGAGGAAAAAATTAGACATACTCCTTAGGGATGCTGGCTATCCTTTTAAATCAGCAATTGATTTCAGATTGTTCCAAATTGTACTAAGTGCAGGGATAAGTTTACCGTTCTTGTTTTTCATTCTCCCTAGTTCAGATAACAAAATGTTAACTTGGGTGATAACATTTACTTTGGCACTTCTTGGGTTTCGTCTCCCGGTATTTTATCTTGGCAAGAAAAAGACGGCAAGGATTAAAGCCATTAATGTCTCGATGCCAGATTTCTTTGATACCGTAAATCTATTACTAGAGGCAGGAATGGGATTAGATTTAGCACTAGTAGAAGTTTCAAAAAAAATCAAAGGGCCATTGGCTAATGAGTTTTTTCAAACATTAGAGGATATGAAGCTAGGTAAATCAAGAAGAGAGGCCTTTTATGCTCTCCGGAAACGTGTTCCTTCAGATTCTTTTCAGAGTGTTATTACCTCGCTAATTCAGGCAGATCAGTTGGGGATTGGGATGGCAAAAGTGTTAGGAAACCTAACCGTACGTGTTCGTGAACAGCGACGTGAAGCAGCTCGCGAGCAGGCCATGAAGGCCCCAGTAAAAATGCTTTTTCCAATGGTTTTTTTCATCTTCCCTTCGTTATTTATTGTGATATTAGGGCCATTGGCCATCACGCTGATTACAAAGGGGTTGGGTGGTTAGGATGAAATCACATCTAGGAGGGGTTCGATGGACGGTAGTAAACTCAAAATTTTGAGGACTGAAAAAGGGATGTCTTTAGGTAAGCTAAGTGAACGGACAGGCATTTCAAAGTCATATTTAAGCTTAATAGAACGAAATATTCAAAAGAACCCAAGCTTAGTTATACTTGAGAAATTAGCAAAGACGTTTGAAATAGCAGTTGAGGAGTTAGTTCGGAGGGAACAAGAAGACCCGCCATTATTTTGTAAAGGGGTACCCCAAGTAAAAAGTAAAATTAAAGTGGAGATAGAATTGTCTGAGGACCAATTAACTCCTGAAAAAATAAAACGAATAAAAGAATTAATTGATGCACTTAATTCAGAATAAGAATCCGCTCCAATACAGGGAGCGGATTTTTTATTGAGTGAAGGACAGCATCCATTCATGTACCATAGATAGTATTGAAAGAAAAGTTAAACTGACCATAAAGGAAAGAACCCACTTAAAACCAATTCTAAGAATAAACGGAAATAGAAAAGAAGCTAAAAGACTAAACCAACCAATGACTGAAAAAATAATAAAACTATCCAGAACTAAATGAGATGGTTGTCCTAAATAAAATAATCCACCCAATAAACCACTTAACAGTATTGGAATCAATAAATCCATACTCTTGCTTAGTACTGGCACACTCCTATGGTCAAGGGATCCTTTCGAAAGTAGTGGATATATAAAATAAGGCAGGACGAAACCAAAGGCAAGGCCGGTCATTAAACGCCTCGGATTACTTGATTCAAACAGATGTGTATAGGACCCCAACCCATCGACTATTAATGGTACAAGAAATAATAGGAGAAAAAAGCTTGTTTTTATAGAAGGTATCGTAATGCTTTGTCTCCGTTTGAAAAAATGCAAATAAATGAGTGTAGAAAAAATACCAATATAAATTCCAGTATCTCTTGCACATACAGCGAGTGCCTCCCCGGAAACCAGGAGTGAACGTTCTTCTAATTGATGACAAATAGCTCTCCCAAAAAAATGAAAAATTTCATGCGACAACCAAATCACTCCCATTACTTAGAACCCAATTCAATTTGGTGAATTGGGTTCTAATCACTGTTAAAACGTCATAAAAGCAGGGACAATTGACAGTGCAGAAGCAGCAAACCAACAGATACAACTAAGAACAATTGAAACAATACCGACAATTAAACATGTTTTCCCAACGGTTTTCTTGTCGATATCCTGATCGTTCATCCAAACAATCCCTAAAATGATCCCGACAACGGGTATGATAAAAGACAAAATATATAAAAGTGCTCGTTGACCTCCCGACAAATCAATCCCCTCCGTTTGGGTAAAAATCATTAATTAAGTAAATTCCACACTCTTTGAATATGTATGAAAAGAAGTAGGATTTTTTGCCTGTCTATCGTTTAGAAATTTCCTTAAAGATTGAATGAATCTTTTTAAAAAAGATTCAGACTTAAAAGTAACATTCAGGGACTTATTTGTTATAATAAAGTTAATACATAGTCATAAGACAAATAATGGGGTTTGGTAAATAAATATGATAAATAAACTACTTCAAAGCAGCGGTTTTAAGAGAATATCAATCTTTGTTTTACTTGCATTAGTTCTATATGGACTAAAAGATATGATTAACTTAATTTTATTTACGTTCATTTTTACTTTTTTAATGGACCGATTGGTCATCTTCTTGTCTCATAAAATTCCAATTAACCGGAAGATTCTTGTTATTGCTTCCTATTCCACCATTGTAGGTCTTCTCTCCTACGGTCTTGTTAAATATCTACCAATGATTGTTGGTGAAATAGCTGCATTAATTAAGCAAATAACTGCCTTCTATACAAAAAAACATGACAATATCATATTAAATTACTTAGTTAGCCGTCTTGAGGAAATACAAGTATCAAGTTATTTGGAAAGAGGTTTTACCTTTGTAATTTCCTATTTCACAAATATTAGTTCATTTAGCTTGCAAATACTTATTGCACTTCTAATGAGCCTGTTCTTCTTATTAGAAAAACCTCGTTTAATTGAATTTACGAGAAAATTCAAAACGAGTAAGATTGCATCTATTTACGCAGAAATAGAGTTTTTCTCAGCAAAATTTGCGGGTACATTCGGGAAAGTAATTGAAGCACAATTAATTATCGCTGTCGTAAACTGTTTACTTACAACCATCGCCCTTTGGATATTTGGATTTCCACAGCTTGGCGGACTTTCCATTATGATCTTTTTCTTAGGATTGATACCAGTTGCGGGTGTAATTATTTCTCTTATTCCACTTGTCATTATAGGTTATAGTATTGGTGGAGCCATGACTGTACTTTATGTATTTATCGCCATCATGATTATCCATGCAATCGAAGCCTATATTTTAAATCCAAATTTGATGTCTTCCAAAACAAATTTACCTGTTTTCTATACATTCCTAGTATTAATTTTTTCTGAACACTTTTTTGGAGTTTGGGGTTTAATCATTGGTATTCCAGTGTTTGTTTTCATCTTGGATGTATTAGAAGTAACAGATCAAAAAAAAGTATAAACAGCAGCCCATTCTATTAAAAGAATGGGTTTGTTTGTACTGTTAATACTAATGATATCCTGTTATTCTTAAACTAAAATAGTGGAAGGTGATTGTTATGAGCGAATGCAAATTGGACCATTCACAGGAAGATGTTAGAAATAAATATGATTCACAAGCAGCTTTTCTTCCCGAGGATATGAAGCCCTTATTTGAACAATTCTTAGCGAAAGACCATACGCAAGATCTATTAAATGAAGTATTTCATCTTTTAAAGAAATATGATTTAGCTACAGAAGAAGAAAAAAATGAGAGAAATAATCGGTTATTTTTAGTATTGAAAAACGTATAAAGTAGAGCTAACCCCCAGAATTGGGGGTTTTTCTTTGTTCTAAATGCATGATGTGCTGTTTTTTATTCCCTACTATTTTCATGAAACTTGCCTTTTTAGAAAATAGTAAGGATAAGTAAAAATGCTGAGAGAAAGAAGGGTTATAATGGGAGAACTATTTCGTTTGTTAAAAAAAGGTAATAAATCAGCGATGATCGCAGCCATTGTCAATACCATCATTGCCATCGCAAAAGGTGTTGCCTATACGTATACAGGAAATGTCGCAATGTTTGCAGAAACCATGCATAGTCTTGGTGATGCGGCAAACCAGTTTTTTGTATTTATTGGATCTGCCTTAAGCAAAAAGTCACCCACTAATCGTTTTCCTAATGGTTTTGGAAGATTGGTTAACTTAGTCTTACTAGGTGCTGTGTTGATAGTAGGAATTATGGCCTTTGAAACCATTCAAGAGGGTTATCATCACATTCTTCACCCATCTGAATCAGAAGGATTTTTAATAAATATTGGTGTACTTGCCTTTGCACTTATCCTAGAATTGTATGTCCTTTTTAAAGCAATGAAAGAGGTATTGCATGAAGTGGGGGCCGAAGCAAGGGGTATGAATGTCTTTTTCAAAAGTTTTGCAAACCTAGGCAGAGCAAAGCCGGCGACCAAGCTAGTTTTTATGGAGGATATGGTAGCAACTAGCGGAGGGTTACTGGCAATTATCGCTGTAGTGATTTCTCATTTTGCACATATCGGCTGGATTGAGGGCGCTGCGTCCATTCTAATCGGCTTAATGATGTTTTTTGTTGTCGGCAGGGTATTTTTAGATAATGCTGCAGGTGTTCTCGGGATAGCTGATGAGGAGATGGAAGAGAAAATCGGTCAATTAGTGATGGCAGACCCTGATGTAAAAGATATCCAAGACCTGGCTGTGATAAAAGAGGGAGAGGACCTGCATGTTGAATTGGAGATTGAAATCGATCCAAGCCTAACGATCGCAGCGGCAGATGATATAAAGGACCGCTTGCAGGAAAAAATAATGGCCGAAAAAGGTGTAGTGGATGTAACGATTGAATTTGATGAAGAGGACGGAATCAGCACGTGGAAGCCAGGGGAGCCTAAAGAATCGACCAATAAATAAAGGCAGGCTGCATAGCAGTCTGCCTTCATTCCCAAGGTTTATTAGTTGTAAAATAACTTGCTAGTTCCTTGCTGTTTTTTCGATGTTCCTTACGTTTATCAGCTCTTATTTTTCCTGTTTCAAAGAGCTTTTTTTCCTCTTCTGTTTCAGGGATAATCGATGGAACTTTTGTTGGCTTTCCGTGCTCATCTAGAGCAACAAAGGTTAAGAACGCAGTTGCGGCTATTTTTCGATTGCCTGTTATTAGGTTCTCCGCAATCACTTTGACAAAAACCTCTATTGAACTCGTCCCTGTCCAGGTGACAAAGGATTCAAAGCATACGGAGTCATTCGGGGTAATGGGGCTAAGAAAGTCAACGGAGTCAGTGGAGGCAGTTACACACTCCCTTCTTGAAAGGCGAACTGCCGAAATGGAAGCAAGCATATCCATATCGCTCATTAATCTTCCCCCGAATAGAGTATTGTGGTTGTTAACATCATTTGGGAAAATTCTGCTCGTTCTTACAACTCTAGTTTCATTACACGTTTTTGAGTCCATACGTCTCCTCCAAAAGTAAAGATGAATTATTTTTTGCTCCAATCGTATTCTATACTCATTTTATTGAAATAAAAAGTGTCCCGAATGGAAGCTAATGTTTTTCAATTATGATAAATTACTTATAAGAATACATAGAATGGAGGTTCAAAGGCAATGATGCAAAATGAAATTCAACAAAGATTAAATGTAAAATCTGAAATAAATCCTAATGCAGAAATAAGAAATCGAATTGATTTCCTAAAAAGATACTTGTTAAAAACGAAAACAAAAGGATACGTCCTTGGGATTAGCGGGGGTCAAGACTCATCGCTGGCTGGCCGCCTTACTCAGCTCGCTGTAGAAGAGTTGAGAGCGGAAGGACACGAGGCATTATTTTTAGCTGTCCGACTCCCATATGGAGTCCAACAGGATGAATCAGATGCTCAGCTTGCTTTAGACTTCATCCAAGCAGACCGAGAGTTTAGTTTTAACATCAAAGCTGCTGTTGATGCTGTTCAAACAGAATATAATACAGTTTCGAAAAAAGAACCATTAAGTGATTATCATAAAGGAAATGTAAAAGCACGGATGAGGATGATTGCTCAATATGCATTTGGCGGGATGGAAGGACTGCTCGTCATTGGTACCGATCATGCAGCAGAAGCTGTTACAGGCTTTTATACGAAGTATGGCGATGGCGGAGCAGATGTTTTACCATTAACTGGCCTATCAAAACGGCAAGGGAAGGCTTTGTTAAAAGAACTTGGTGCAGATGAAAAGCTTTATTTAAAGGTCCCGACCGCAGACCTTCTTGATGTCAAACCAGGTCAGGCAGACGAAACAGAATTAGGCATATCCTATGATGAACTTGATGACTACTTAGAAGGAAAACCGGTGGCACGTGAAATAGCAGAAAAAATCGAACAGCGTTTTTTGGTTACTGAACACAAACGTCAGCTTCCAGCATCGATGTTTGACACTTGGTGGAGGTAAAGGAGAGAAGATTTTCCCTCCTTTTTATTTTGAAAAATTCATAAAAATGATAAATCTTACCCCGATAAACTTCGTCCCTTCGTTTTATAATAAACTTAGGAAAAAAAAGGAAGTGGGGCTATGAAATCATCGATAACAGAAACAAAATTTCTACTGTATACGGTTAGTGCCATCTTTCTTTTGATGATGGTACGTGTATTCCTATCTCAGATTAATAACATTTATAACCCTATTAACTATGTAGGCATACACTCCTTTTTAGAAATTATCTGTATTGCCATTTCCATTACCATATTTCTTTATGGAATAAAAAAATTTAGCACAATAAAATCCCTCCGTTTGCTACTATTGGCTTTTACTTTTTTTACAGTAGGGATGATTGATATATTCCATACGCTTTCGTACAAGGGAATGCCTTTTTTTATTACACCTAGTTCTGTCCAAAAAGCAACTTGGTTTTGGGTAATAGCGAGGATTATTCAGTCGATACTAATGCTGGCTTTAGTACTTTTGCCTGATCGAAAAGTAAGAAGAGATTATCGCTTTTTGTCAGTGGCTCTAGGGTTGCTGCTAACAGGTACCATCGGATTTATTATTATTTCCTTTGAAAAAAGCCTTCCATTACTTGTAGTTGAAGGGAAAGGCACTACATTATTAAAAAATAGTATCGAGTACGGCGTAAGCTTTATTTTATTTATTTCTCTGATGGTTTCGTTATACCAATATTATATGGATAAAAGGGAAGACAAATTATTATTCGCCTTGGCATTTGTTTTTTTGCTGCTAACTGAATTAATCTTTACTATCTATCAAAGTGTTTTTGACCTTGATAACTTTCTTGGCCATGTTTATAAAGTATTTGGTTTTTACTTTATTTTAAAAGGATTTTATTTTACTGAATTCTTAGATGAATCTTCACAATTGAACAAGGGAAAATCCATGCTCGACCATCCAGGATTATTTTTTGGATTGAAGAGGCAGGGTAACCACTTTATTTGTACAAATATAGAGGGGGAATTGTTAAAAGATATTCATTATGGTCAGAAGGAAATTGTAGGGAGACCCATTTCGGAAATACTTCATATACACCATGCATCCATGAATGATTATTGTTATTTAACCAACAACCTTCAAGAATGTGTGACCTTTGAAATGGAATTTCTGGATAAATTTTTGTTAATTTCCATTAAACCTTCGGTTGATGAATATGGCGGAGATGTTATACTAGGAACGGCGATGGACATGACAGGAATGTTTCCTGGAAGGTTCAATCCAAAGTCATTTAGAAATGAAGAAAATAAAAATGCCAAAGTAGTAAGCCACTGTTGAAAGCACGTACAAAAGAACATGCAAATAAAGAACTATTATCTGCATAATAATAAAGTATTAACACCTGCTGGGCATCTGGCAGGTGTTTTACATTTTAGTTGAAAAGATTGGGAATGATAAGTTTAAATGTAGAAAACTTTAGTATTTGGAGGTAATCATAATGAAGAAATTAACCGTATTTATTGTACTTTTACTAAGTTTTATCTTAATTTTGTCGGCTTGTGGAAAGGATGATAAGGCAAAAGAAGATAAAAAAGAAGATAAAAAGACTGCTGAAAAGGCTGAAAATCAAGATCTATTAGCAAAGATTAAAGATGACGGAAAGTTACTTATTGGTACAGAGGGTACATATGCACCGTTTACATTTCATGATGAAAGCGGCAATCTTACCGGATTTGATGTGGAGATTGCTACAGAAGTTGCAAAACGTTTAGGGGTGAAACCTGAGTTTAAGGAAACACAATGGGATGCCATCTTTGCAGGACTTGATGCAAAGCGTTTTGATATGATTGCCAACCAGGTTGGTATTCGCCCTGACCGTCAGGAAAAGTACGATTTTTCTGATCCCTATATTACTTCTGCCGCTGTTCTGATTACCCATAAGGATAATAACGAGGTCAAGGCATTTGAAGACATTAAAGGGTTAAATTCTGCACAGTCATTGACTAGTAACTATGGCGACATGGCCAAAAAGTATGGTGCGAATCTTGTTGGGGTAGAAGGTTTTTCACAAGCAGTAGAGCTGCTTGCTTCTAAACGTGTTGATGTAACGATTAATGATCGGATTACGGTCTTAGATTATACAAAGCAAAAACCTGATGCACCCATTAAAATTGTCGATACAAGTAAAGAAGCTTCTGTCAGCGGCTTAATGTTCAGGAAAAACAGTGATACTCTTGTTGACGAGGTTAATAAGTCTTTGACTGAAATGATAAAGGACGGCACTTATACAAAAATTTCAGAGAAATGGTTTGGTGAAGATGTACTTAAATAGTATTTTTGCTGACCCAGAGAGAACTGCCCGGTTAATTGATATTGCTCAAAGTTCCTTTCTGCCCCTTCTGAAAGGGGCTATTTTTTATACGATACCCTTAACCATCATTACTTTTATCATTGGGATTATCTTAGCTATCCTCACTGCCTTAGCTCGAATTTCCCAAGTAAAGGTCTTTCAAATCATTGCACGGGTTTATGTTTCAGTGATACGGGGAACTCCTTTATTGGTTCAGTTATTTATCATTTTTTATGGTTTGCCAACCGTAGGCATTATTATCAATTCGTATATTTCAGCTGTAATCGGTTTTTCCCTAAGTGTTGGTGCTTATGCTTCTGAAATTATTCGAGCTGCCATCCTATCAACCCCAAAGGGACAGTGGGAAGCAGGTTATTCGATTGGAATGAGTTATACACAGGTGTTAAAAAGAATTATTCTTCCTCAAGCAGCTCGCGTTTCTGTTCCACCGTTATCTAATTCGTTTATCAGTCTCGTAAAAGATACATCGCTTGCCTCTCTTGTGTTAGTAACCGAAATGTTTCGAAAGGCCCAAGAAATTGCTGCGAGTAATTATGAATTCTTATTGGTGTATTCTGAAGCTGCCCTCATTTATTGGGTCATTTGCTTTTTCCTCTCTGTCATTCAACAAATGATGGAAAAGAGACTGGAACGGTACGTGTAATAGATAGGAGGGGATGTTACATGATATCCATTAAAGGATTGTATAAGCAATTTGGAACATTAGAGGTTTTAAAAGGTATTGACCTAGAAGTGAAGAAGGGAAAAGTGGTGGTTGTCATTGGACCATCAGGTTCAGGGAAAACGACAATGCTCCGCTGCTTGAATGTTTTGGAAACACCTACAAAAGGTGTTATTTCCATTGAGGATCATACCTTAGATTTTTCGCACACTGTAGCGAAAAAAGACATTGCAGCTTTTCGTCGATTAACAGGTATGGTGTTTCAAAGTTATAATTTATTCCCACATAAAACGGCCCTTGAAAATGTGATGGAAGGTCCGGTGGTGGTGAAGAATGAGAATAAAGATTCAGCGAAAAAGAAGGCTCAGGGATTGCTAGAAAAGGTGGGTCTGGGTGATAAAATGGATTATTATCCCGCACAGCTATCCGGGGGGCAGCAGCAAAGGGTTGGTATTGCCAGAGCATTGGCAATGGAACCAAAGGTAATGCTTTTTGACGAACCAACTTCTGCCCTAGACCCTGAACTTGTTGGTGAGGTACTAAAGGTTATGAAGGACCTTGCCAATGAAGGGATGACCATGATTGTCGTCACACACGAAATGCGGTTCGCGAGAGAGGCTGCCGATGAGGTTATTTTTATGGATCAAGGTGTAGTTATTGAAAGAAACAAACCAGAAGAAATCTTCACCTATCCAAAAGAAGAACGGACAAAAAAGTTTTTAAATATGATTCAATAAGTGCTATGTCAAAAGTCATAGCACTTTTTTTATTATTTAGGTAAAATATTATTGTAAAATGTGAAACTTTTCCATTATTGAATCGTATTAAAGTTACATACATAACGAAGGGTGTGGTGCCAATGGAAGTATTCAACCTGCCATTAGAAACAATCTATTTGTATGGGTTAATCGGTTCAGGTATTTTGACGATTTTGTACATGTTTTTTGCAGATGTTGCTCATTTTGACGGACCAGATTATCTGAATCCGGTAATCATTTTAGCGTTTGTAACGATTTTTTCAGCAAGCGGCTATTTATTGGAAAAACTCACCTCGATTCAATATTTACTAATCATTGGAATTTCAGTTTTAATCGCTATTATCCTTGTTACTTTTTTAAATGTATTTATACTAATCCCATTATCGAATGCCGAAGAGTCATTGGTTTATAAAGAATCTGATTTACGCGGCAGAATTGGTGCAGTAATTACAGCGATTCCGGCAGATGGATATGGTGAGGTAATGATTGAAAGCATTAGCGGCAGAATTGCAAAACCAGCGACAAGCTTTGATCGTGTCCCGATTGATAATGGCACGAAGGTGCTTGTGGTTGATATCAAAGATGGGGTACTTCAAGTGTCATCCCATCAAGAAATAGAGACATATTTATTATAGTGGGAGGTTGGCTAGATGGAATTAGGTTTTTGGATTGTCATAGGGATTGTTGCATTTATTTTAATCGCGTTAATTGGTGTTTTTGTTACGAAGTACCGGACTGCAGGACCAGATGAGGCGTTAATTGTTACCGGCAGTTTCTTAGGAAACGGTAGTGTACATGTCGATGAATCAGGCAATAAAATCAAAATCATTCGCGGTGGCGGCAGCTTCATATTACCCGTGTTTCAACAAGCAAAGCCGCTTAGCTTGCTATCTAGTAAACTAGAGGTCACTACACCAGAAGTATATACTGAGCAGGGTGTACCTGTTATGGCAGATGGTGTCGCAATCATAAAAATTGGCGGCTCGATTAGTGAAATTGCCACGGCTGCGGAACAATTCCTGGGTAAGGCTAAGGAAGATCGAGAAAATGAAGCAAAGGAAGTTCTTGAAGGGCATTTACGCTCCATCCTCGGTTCGATGACGGTGGAGGAGATTTATAAAAACCGCGATAAATTCTCGCAAGAGGTTCAACGAGTGGCTTCACAGGATTTAGCGAAAATGGGATTAGTTATCGTTTCCTTTACGATTAGGGATGTTCGCGATAAAAATGGATATCTCGATTCCCTTGGTAAACCAAGAATTGCCCAAGTTAAACGTGATGCTGATATTGCAACTGCTGAAGCTGATAAAGAAACTAGGATTAAAAGAGCAGAAGCTGCAAAGGAAGCAAAGCGTTCTGAATTAGAGCGTGCTACTGAAATTGCTGAGGCAGAAAAAATTAATCAGTTAAAAGTTGCAGAGTTCCGCCGTGAACAAGATAGTGCTAAAGCACGGGCTGACATGGCATACGAATTGGAAAGTGCAAGGTCGAAACAGGAAGTAACAGAGCAGGAAATGCAAGTTAAAATTATCGAAAGACAAAAGCAAATTGAATTAGAAGAAAAAGAAATTCTGCGCCGTGAGCGTCAGTATGATTCTGAAGTAAAGAAAAAAGCCGATGCGGACCGATATTCTGTTGAGCAAGCAGCTGCAGCGAATAAGGCAAAACAAATCGCAGAAGCAGAAGCGAACAAATACCGTATTGAAGCAATGGCGAAAGCAGAAGCAGAACGAGTTCGCTTAGATGGTTTGTCCAAAGCGGAAGCCCAAAAGGCACAAGGTTCTGCAGAGGCGGAAATCATTCGTCTGAAAGGTTTAGCAGAAGCAGAAGCAAAGGAAAAGATAGCAGAAGCATTCGAACAATTCGGTCAAGCAGCTATCTTAGATATGATTATTAAAATGCTTCCGGAATACGCGAAGCAAGTGGCAAGCCCGCTAGCGAATATTGATAAAATCACAGTGGTTGATACCGGCGGTTCCGGAGAAAATGGCGGTGCCAATAAAATCACTGGATATGCTACAAATCTAATGGCCACTCTGCAGGAGTCATTAAAGGCTTCTAGTGGAATTGATGTCAAAGAATTAATCGAAAACTACTCAGGAAAAGGTAATGTGAAGCGAAGCATTGAAGAACTGACATCAACTATTAAAAAAACTGAAGAATAAGCACGAAAAGAATCCTTATCAAAAATGGTAAGGATTTTTTGTGCAAAAAAATAGGGCTCCCACGTTGGGATACCCGTATGTAAAAAAAGAGAGATTAAAATTGGGAGAGCAAGTGGTTAATATCATAATAACCTAAAGAGGTGAAAGCCTCTTTCATTGCTACAGGTTCATCTTATCGGGAAATATTGTAGATGTTATGAAGAAGTTGTGATGAATTTGTGAAGATGAAAAAAGCAATTCCCCGACATGATATATTATATTTAAGGGGAGTGTTACCAATGAAAATACTGCTTGTTGATGATGAAAAAAGAATCATAGAAGTTCTCGAAGCTTACCTGGAAAGAGAAGGATATGAAATTCATTGTGCCGATAACGGAATAGATGCGTTGAAAAAAGCGAAAACCGTAAATCCCGATTTAATAATATTAGATTTAATGCTTCCGGATATTTCCGGTGAAGAGGTATGCCGCTTAGTGAGAAAAGAATCGGATGTACCGATTCTGATGCTGACTGCTAAGTCTGCGGAAGATGACCGCATTAATGGCATTGTAATGGGGGCAGATGACTATTTAACAAAGCCGTTTAGTCCGCGTGAAGTCGTTGTGCGCGTACAAGCAATCCTAAGAAGAGTAAAGAAAATAGAGAAAGTAGAACGAATTGAATTCAATAACAAGCAGTTAGCGATAGACCTTAGTAAAAAAGAAGTAATCGTTAAAGGGCAGGATGTTATTTTGACACCTATTGAATATAAGCTGCTCACGAATATGGCATTAAATCCAGGAAGAGTATACAGTCGAATGGATCTACTCGAAAAAATCCAGGATGAAGGGATGTATTACGAAGGATACGAGCGCAGTGTCGATACGCATATTAAAAACCTTCGCAAAAAAATTGAGCTGGATTCTAGACAGCCAACGTTAATCCTGACTGTATTTGGAATGGGGTATAAATTTGGAGGGGTGTTAGATGTTTCAAACACTGCGGTCTAAAATCCTCTTTTATTTACTACTCAGCTCGATGATTGGGATTCTCTTTGTCAGCTTTTTTATGCAGTGGGGATTTGAAGAAAGCTTTAAGAATTATTTAGACCGAAACCGTGATAAGCAGATTAATAGAATCATCACTGAAATTGAAAAAGATTTTAAAAAAAATGGGCACTTCACAGCTGATCCTGTATTTGGGCTCCTTCATGAACACGCGATGACTGACCAGCTCTATTTTCAATTGTACGATCGTGTTGGACAGCTGCAAATGGATTCATCCAATATCAGAGGGATGTTGAATAGTTTAGGCCTTGCAGAGCCCGAACCGAATGGGGAAAAGTGGAATTCTGCTTCCTATACACTTAGAGTAGATGACCAAATTATTGGACAGCTCGTTGCGATTTATCCAGTGGGCTTGATTGATGATGAATACAATTTTTTAAAAACCATTCAGTTATACATTTATGCGGCAGTATGCTTAACGATCCTATTATCGATTCTATTTAGTATGTTATTTTCGAAAAAACTAACCACTGGTTTAAATAAGGTTTCCTTTGCAGCGAACGAACTACAGCAGCATAATCTATCAATCCGGATTCCATTATCTGGATTACCTACAGAGGTAAAACAGCTAGCAATATCTTTTAACAATTTAGCAGAATCATTGGCAAAAGGTGAAATGTTAAGAAAACAATTCACTGGGGATCTAGCCCATGAACTCCGGACACCACTTGCCACGTTAAGAAGTCAAATTGAGGCATACCAGGATGGAATTTGGGATCCTACTCCAGCACGCTTACAATCCAGCCATGAAGAGCTAATGCGATTAGTAAGGCTAGTGAATGAACTTGAAAAACTGCTTGCAGCGGAAAATCCCCAAATTCGATTGGAAAAAGTAGAGGTAGAAGCTGGCAGTGTTCTTGCAGCACTATGGGAAATGTTTGTACCATTGTTTAAGCAAAAGGGTGTCCATCTTCATATAGAAGAGCCGGAAAAAGAACTTACTTTTTCTGCAGATAAGGACCGTTTAATGCAAATACTCTCTAACGTATTAAACAATGCTCTAAAGTATACACCGGGAGGAAAGAATGTAACCATCTCCGTATTGACCGAAAAGGAAGGCTATGTTGGTTTCAAGGTAACGGATGAAGGATCTGGTATGGCTGAGGATGATATTCCACATATATTTGAGCGTTTTTATCGCGGTGATAAATCCCGTGATCGAAAAACAGGCGGTGCAGGAATTGGTCTTTCAATTGTGAAGGCGTTAATGGAAGCACATCAGGGGTTTATTAAAGTAAAAAGCAGAATCAATAAAGGGACAAGCGTTATATTATGGTTTCCAGAAGATGATGAATAATAAGGTTATTTTCGTAAAGATTGTTGTTAAAATCTTAAAGCCGATTTTAACGTGAAATAGTTATTTTGCGCTTATGAAATTAGTTTGCAAGCTCTTTTCTTAAACTTTGTTCCAAAAAACAACAAAGTTTAAGAAAAGAGCCATAAAAAAGGCCGCTATCTACATGGATAGCGGCTTTTCAATGCGGGAGTTCACTTGATAGAATTTCTTCCATTCATTGAGAAACGGAGAAGTAGCGGAATTGGGGTGTTCCAGGACCCTCTGGGTAGGTCCATGCTGCTTAACTTCTCCATTTACCATGATGGCAAGGGAATTCGTTAAATAATTGATTTCCATCAGGTCATGACTCACAAAGGCAGTCGTCGTGCCCGAACGTTCGACAATTCCCTTAAAATCATCCATTAACTTAATTTTTGTGGGAAAATCCAAAGCCGAAAAGGGCTCATCAAGAAATAGAATTTCAGGATCAACAATCATCGCCCTTGCAAGGTTAACTCGTTGTGCCTCACCGCCTGAAAGGTAATGGGAATTTTTCTTAGCTAAGTGACTGATTTGAAACTGCTCCATCCATAAAGCTACCTTTTCTTTGATAACTGATTTGGGAACCTTCCTAAGCCTTAATCCAATTGCGATATTTTGAAAAACGGAGCCTTCTAAAAGTAATGATTGCTGCAAGGCAACGGAGAATTTCCTTCGCAGTTCAAGTGAGGGAGTTCCATTTGGAATCACTTGCCCGCGGTAGAGAATCTCACCACTGCTCATTCTGTCAAGCAAAGCCATTACTTTAAGCAAGGTACTTTTTCCAGCGCCATTGGGTCCCATAATTCCAAGGAATTCACCAGTTTGGATCTGGAAGTGAGGGATGGTTAAAATACCTTTATTATTCGCTTCATAGGTAATGTTTTTAAGCTCAATTAATGGAATTATGATAATCGCTTCCTTTGCTGTAACAGTGTTAATGAGGCTGTGATGAGTAAAGCCACCGTTAATAGAATGAAGGAAATGGCAAGGGCAACATCAAAGTTACCTTTTGATACTTCCATCACAATAGAAGTGGTTAAAATACGTGTATCTCCTTGGATGTTTCCTCCTACCATCTGTGCAGCACCAACCTCAGCGATTACACGGCCCAAGCCAGCCATGATTGCCGCCACGATGGCAATTTTTGTTTGCTTAAGAAGGATTCCAAAGGTTTGGATTTTTGTAGCACCCAGTGCTTTTATTTGTAACAGCATTTTTTCATTAATTTGTTGAAAAGCAGAGCTGGTCAAACCGGTAATGATCGGCAAGGAAACGAGTACTTGTGCCATCACGATTGCCGTAGGAGAATAGAGCAATTGTAAATGGCCAAGGGGGCCGGAACGCCATAGCAACATGGTAATCCATAACCCCGCAACAACAGGCGGTAAGCCCATGCCGATATTAATAAGGACTAAGATAATTTTTCTTCCTCTAAATCTTGTCAAACCAAGAAACATGCCAAGCGGCAAGCCTATAATGGAACTAATCAAGGTGGCCAAAAAGCAGACTCTTAGAGTTAACCAGGTGATCTCAAAAATTTCTCGATCACCGGTAAGAATCATTTCTATCGCTTTCTTTAGCCCATTGATAATAAGTTCCATCCTGTTTGCCGCCTTTCACTTGTGCCTAATGCTATTCAGTATATTTAATAAATAAAGACTGACCGAATTCCTTTTTACCAAAGCTTTCAATAACATCTTGTGTTTCCGGATTAACCATGAACTCGACAAACTTTTCTGCATCCTTGCTATTAACCATATCGTGTTTCTTTGGATTCACCTGCATAACGTGGTAAATATTCATTAAATCTTTGCCGCCCTCAACAACAATGGTAAGGTTGGTTAAGTTTTTCTCTTGTGCAAGCCATGTAGCACGGTCTGTTAAAATATATCCATTTTTCTCATTGGCAATTTGTAAAGAAGCACCCATGCCTTGACCCGTTGAGATATATGTGTCACCGGTTGGTTGGATATTGGCAGCTGTCCAGATACCAAGTTCTTTTTTATGTGTACCAGAGTCATCGCCGCGAGTAATAAAGTTTGCTTTTACTTCAGTAATTTTTTGGAATGCTGCTTTTACATCATCACCGCTTACACCTGCTGGATTATCTTTAGGTCCTATTAAAATAAAATCGTTGTACATTACGCGTTTACGATTCACAGCATCTCCACTAGTAACAAGTTCTTCCTCTGACTTTGGAGCATGAACAAGAAGGACATCAGCTTCACCTTTTGTTCCCATTTCTAATGCTTGTCCTGTACCGACCGCAATTGTTTTCACTTTAACATTGTTTTCTTTTTCAAAGATTGGCAGCAATTCATCTAATAAACCGCTGTCTTGTGTACTAGTTGTTGTAGCAAGGATTAGTTCGGTTGGTTCTGCTTTTGGTTCTGGCTTTTTCTCTGTTGCTCCTTCTTTTTCGGTGGCAGTGTTTCCACAAGCTGATAAAATAAGAAGCATGAATACGAATAGTGTAGCAAAAAAGCGATTCTTTAACATTAGAATGTTTCCTCCATTTTAGCTGTTGTGTAAATTACTTTTCCTAATTCGGAAATATCATAGCCATCTAAGTCAGTCAGACTGTTTTTAAAACTATCAGACTGCAGGTAATGAATTAATTCGTTTAGATTTTTTTTATTTTCGTCTGTAAACCGGAATACCAAGTCAAATTGTTCCTTTGCAATCGGAATAAAGTCTAATCCCAAATGGCTTGCAGCAGATTGGATTCCAAACGCCACATCGGCCATACCTCTGCTAATATAGGAAGCCGTAGATAGGTGATTCCATTCTTCATTCAGATAACCATTTATTTCAGCAGGATTGATTCCATGGGTTGAGAGCATGGAATCGAAAAGAAATCTTGTCCCCGCGCCTTTTTGACGGTTAACAAATTGAACATCTTTTCTAGCGAGGTCCTTAAAGGTAGATATACCTTTTGGATTTCCTTTTGCTACGATAAAGCCTTGTTCTCTTGAAACGAATCGCTGTACTAAAATAGATTCGTAGACAAAGAGTTGATGTATAAAAGGTAAATTATATTCCTGAGAAGCAGGATCTAATAGGTGCATGGCTGCAATATCGGATTGGCCGCGATAAAGCATCATTAATCCTTCAAGGCTGCCTATGTAGGTCGGCTGGATTTGCAAGTGTAAATCTTTTGATGTTTGTTTTACAAAGTGTTCTACAAGAAAGTCATGACTTCCGGATAGTCGTATTGGAAAGGATGTATAGAGATCAGGCTGCTCCGATTGAATTCTTTTCGTTGGTGCTTTTGTATTTTCTTTATATCTTTCGATTTCTGTGTGTTCGATTCTCATTTTGTTGCCTACTTTAAATGCCTGTAATTCACCTCGCTTAATCAGTTCATAGACGGTATGTTTGGAGATTTGGAACAGTTGAGCTACCTCATCAGGGGTATATGCTTTTCCTTCCATCCTTAATGCCTCCTTCCTTTTACCTATTTAATATAGGGTTATTATACAATCTTAACTGTGACTTTTGTTAAGTTTCGTTAAGTTTCGTTTGTTTTTATGAAGGATTGTCATCTTTTGTTCAATATTCATTGAAATCGTTCACACTATTTTCATAAACGTCACTTATTGTTCATCAGTGAACAAGGAAGTTTGTTGTACTATATGGATAGACGATAATTTATTTGAGAAGGGATGGGGATTAGATGACAAAACTTTTATATATTACTGTTAACCCGAAGAATGATATTAAACTTTCAAAGGGAATGCAGCTTGGTGAGGCGTTTTTAGAAGAGTTTAAAACACAGAGACCCGAAGTAGAAATAGAACATATGCACTTATATGATATGGATATCCCGCAAATTGATATGGACTTGTTATATGCTCGTGCTAAGCTATCCTTCATGGGCAAGACTTTTGATGAGCTAACAGAGGGAGAACAAAAACAAATCACTTCTATGCATGCACTTGCTGACCGGTTTATTGCAGCTGATTATTATGTGTTTGTTACACCAATTTGGAACTTTGGCTCTCCGGCTATTTTAAAAGCATTCCTTGATAATCTATTTATTGTTAATAAGACTTTTATCAATACACATGAAGGTGCAAAAGGGCTGCTCACAAACCGCAAAGCACTTCATATTCAAACGCGCGGCGGCATTTACTCCACTGGTCCGATGGTTGACTTTGAATTTGGCGACCGTTTCTTAACAAAAGTGCTAGGCTTCCTAGGAATGGAAGTTATGCCAACAGTATTTGCTGAAGGTATGGACCATTTTCCAAAACAAATACCTGAAATTATGGCAAAAGCAAAAGAACAAGTGATCGAAGCAGCAAGAGAAATGGCAAAAGAAACGGTTACAGTTTAATAAACAAAAAATGCGACTCGAAAATCGAGCCGCATTTTTTATGTATTCTTATATACCTAACTAGTATAAAGCGCATCTTGAGGACAAATCACCAGGTGTGGCAAGAAGATTAGTCCTCAATCAAGGGTCTTGAGGACAAATCACCAGGTGTGGCAAGAAGATTAGTCCTC
>NZ_JAVDVZ010000015.1:0-126767 GCF_031457145.1 Neobacillus niacini | reverse complement strand
TCATTCCGAGTTTCGATTAATCAGTTATAATTGCGTTTCAGCAATCCTCCTATTTCGTGCTTTAGCACTTATAAGGAAACGTTTCGCACAGTACAATTCTTCACAAACTTTATTTATAGGGCTAAAAATCAATGGATTTTACTTGTAACATTTTGTCATGATTTTCATAGGGAATAACAATACTACCAACAAAACTTGCAGGAGATATTTGTCCAGTAACACTGGCAATAAGTTGCTTACCATTCACTTCCTATTCGCAAACACTTCCAAATCCTATTTTTTCAAATAAGTTTTCAGGTTTGATTTCTAAAGGTGTTATATCAACTTTATATACTTTATCATCAACTCGTACTTCGGCTAAGTTCAGTCGTTAACTTTGTTTTTACGTTTATAATAAAACGTGTTACTACCAAGCTAATTTGTCAAAGAGTTGACGATACCAGCTGTCCTTTTTTTGACGGCATACATGGAAAATAGTTGTCTTAATATCATTTTAGATTATTTGTATGACGGGTTAGAATGGACAGTTTTGTTACTTTTTAAAGTTGACCAATTTTGTATGATTTACTATATGATTTGGAAATTAATAATTGACTTTAATCAAGTTCTTCGTCCTTTAATAATTTTTTCGCATTTTTACCATTAGCAATGATTTTACCCCCAATGTTAAGTTCCTTCACTTCTCCGCCTTCCAATGCGTAACTTGTAACACCATCACCGTGCGTAATAATGTCTCCATTAACGGTCAAACTTTCAATTTTGCCCCCTGATTTAATACTTACGGCATTTGCCGCAAGTTTCATGATTACGCCTTTAACTAGGGAATTGCCAACAGAGCCATAGGTTGCGACATTTTCTTCAATAATCATATTTCCAATGGGCTTACTGACTTGTATTCCAATGGAACCATCCCCATAGGTTGTGATGGATTTAAATTTAATATTTTCTACTGTACCGTCATATTGGTTAAACCCTCTCGCTCCTAATCCATATGTAATAATATCCTGTGCCAAGAAATCTTTTACTGTTCCAAAATTCACAAATCCAATGCCGCTTGGTCCATAAGATATGACCGAACGATGGCTAATCCATTTTTCAACTTTTCCCCATGTATCCAGCACCATGTCATTCACACCGTAAGTCACAATCTCGTCATGATGTTCAACTATTTTTGCTTCCACACCATACACAATGAATACTGCTGCGGTAATAATATCAGCTGTCCCATACGGCAGCATTCCATTTGAATAGACAGCACCTGTAGTTAGTGCTTCTAAATTAACCTTGCCACCTTCATCGCCAAATCCACAAACAAAAATACCTGAGCCAATTACAGGAGCATTTTTAATGCCTATGGAGATGTTTGTTAATTTACAATCAATTTGACTGTTAGGATCTGAATTAAAATTGTATACAGTCATTGCTCCTTGGTACACATTAACGCCATACTTTTGAGGTTGCTCACTGTAATGCCTCGAATCGCAAGAGGTAATATGGATATCGTTTCCATAAAGGTTAATTCTGTCCGTTCCTTGTCTAGAAATAATGGAAACCTGACCTGAAATATGCAAATTTTCAAAGACAAGATTCCCCATATCCGGAATGCCACACACTGTATAAATGGCTCGGTTTGTTTGTTTTGTCATTACAGTTAGGTTTGAGATGGTATTGTTGCGAGTCACTCCAAAACCATCACTATTATTGAAGCTTACTATACATGAATCAATATTTTTTCCAGTTAATTGATAGCCTTCAGGCATAGTGATTGAATGAGGGGAAAGAATGGATCCTTGCACTTCCAAAACTTGTGGCACATTTTCAGAAATAGCATTCAATAGTTCTAATAATGTAGTTATTCTTGTTTTTTTCATTATTAACATTCACCCTTAAGTTTGTTCTACTTATCATAAAGTTATGATGACCAATTTTTAGAGTGGTATCCTTTCTATTAAGATAATTTGCATAAGATTTCATCAATGAACTACCACAATCGGAAGCTTTTTCTTAATTAAAGAGAGCGTTTTTTCTCAATAATTCCCAATGTCCTATCCGATAAAGTTATTCCACTAACCTGCCATGTTAGTGCAACAAGAAAAAGACCGCCACAGCGACCTTGATCTTTAACTCTTGCACCCGATAGTTTAACAAGAGATATTTAAATAAAAATGTAAATTTATTTTATCTTATGTTTGTTTTAGCCTATATCCAACAATAACTTGATATATTCCAAAAAGTAGACATAGAATCACAATAGCTATCCAGTTGTATTCGTGTGGAACAAAAAAATATACGAAGGCTAAAGCAATTAGAAAAACTATATAGCCAATAATGAATGCTTTTTTAAAACTCATAAAATCTCCTCCCACATTCTATAAATGTTCCATTGTATTTAGTCCAATAGCTTTTCAAAAACCATACCATTTACATTATATTCCATTAGTTTAAAAATATTAAAGTAACCTGTTTCTTTACTTGAAGAAGAAAAAGCATTACTGCTGTTCCAGTAATGCACCCGTTAGCACAGGAAGATTTAAAATAAAGTTTTTTGGTTTTATATTTCGCCATTATTAACGGTATTTTTTTGAAACTACAAATTCAGTAATTGGCATAGTTATCCAAGCTAGTCCAATAACAATAACAAGTGGGATATTCCTTATATCATTCATTGCAGTTACTCTTTCCGAAACGACTAAGACGATTATCATCAATAAAAGTAATAGATAATAACTAATTTTTGAACTTAAAAGAGTTATATGTTTCTCTAACTCATCTTTTTCTCCTTCGTGTTTTCCTTCCATTTCACCCCAAGTAATAGATTGGAAGAAAAAACCAATCCCTAAAAATAAAAAGAAGAGTGTAGAAGCGTTAATTATTTCTTTTGTAATCCATTCATATATCCCATAGCCACCAATTGCAGTAATAAGGACTAAAGAACAGATTAAACTAACTTTTTTTACAGTTGTCACTTTTTCTCATTCCTTTCATAATTAAAAACAAATAATTCTTCGATAGGAAGACCTAAAACATAAGATAAATTAAATGCCAATTCTAAACTTGGGTCATATTTATTATTTTCAATGGCATTGATTGTTTGCCTTGTCACATTACACAAATCTCCTAATTTGCCTTGTGAAAAACCGTTCTTTTCTCTGTATTCCTTGATTCTATTTTCCATCACTAAGCCACCTTTAGATTTTGTAAGGTGTAAAACATTCTTTACACCCTGATTATAAAATAAGATAAATGAGGTGTCAAACATACTTTACACTTCATTTATCTTATATGTGCTTACCATTTTTCTTTATTGTACTAAACTGCTCCTTTAGTTGAAGAAAAAAGCGATCCTTCGTTATTGAAGCATCGCACCCTCTAGTTGAAGTGTAATTCTTCACAATCCTGTTGTTGGAAAAAGCGACCTCCATCTTGAAGGATCGCACGATATTTAATAATAATAATCAATAAACCTTTGTGCACAAGGTTGCAAAATAACCTGTTTGAGGACGGAATAGGCAGCCGTCGCCGTTGGAGATCGGGATTGTCACCCCGCTAAAATCTTGCATGCTAGGAAGCCGTAGCCCATCGCTATGGCTTTTTTATTTTCTTTCAAGCTTTTTTTGGTTGTACTTTCTGACTTCCTCATCACCCATTACAAACAAAGTACGTGCATAATAAATTCCCGTTTGGCTTGCCCGTACTGCCACTCAAACGTAGTCTCCTCTATCCTCGTCGTACTATTTTTTTATATACTCGATGGAGTCTTTCCTTGGATGTTTAGCTACATATTCAGGTCAAAGAGGTATTCATTACCCATACAACAGACACGAAATAAACATATACTGAATGATACTTGTGGATCAGATTAGAAAGGAGAAATCAGCTTTGACAAAATATCGGATCATGTCCTTTGATGGAGGCGGCACCTTAGGTGCTTTAAGTTTACAACTTTTGAACAGACTGGCTCAGCAAAACCCAAAATTAATTAGTCGAACCAATGTTTTTTCGGGAAAT
This sequence comes from Neobacillus niacini, assembly GCF_031457145.1. Lineage (GTDB taxonomy): Bacteria > Bacillota > Bacilli > Bacillales > Cytobacillaceae > Neobacillus > Neobacillus niacini_J. The sequence goes on along the minus strand of NZ_JAVDVZ010000015.1, from coordinate 122,759 downwards.
TCAATCGGTTCATTCACTGCCCTTGCGTTAGCAAGTGGAAGATCACCGAAGGAGACACTCCAGTTTTTTAAGGATAAAATCCTGCCGGCATTCAGCGTTTCCCGACCAGGTGGACCTGTTTTTAACCAGCAATTACCATACTCTGGTTTCATTAAAGCGGTACAAACATTTTTTCCACCAGATCTTCTCCTCAAAGACTTAAAAAGACGAATTGTTGTCCCTGCATTTCATTTATTCTCACCGGAGCTGAATCGTTGGACTCCTGTGTTATTCCACAACTTTCCTGGCTCTCCCTATTTAAATGAGAAAGCGAGTGATGTAATACTACGGAGCAGTGGTGCTCCCGCGACGCAGCGAGCCTATCAAAACTACGTGGATGGGTATACAGTAGCAACTAACCCCAGTACAGCCAGTATCGCGTTTGCAGTGGGGAAAGCCAAACAGCCGTTGGATCAAATTGCGGTATTATCCATTGGAACAGGTGAAGAGCCGACTCGTTTAAGAAGAGATACGAAGGGGTGGGGGATGGTGAGTGCAGATAACATACGCCCCGAAAATATGAAGGACCTTCCCCCAAATTGGGGAGTTCTTTTGGACCGATCGCCCAATGAACCATTACTGCCATTTCTTCAGATTGTCGCTAGTGGATCCGGTTACTATGAATCCATGGTCAGTTCTCAGCTTCTAGGAAATCGTTTTTTTCGGTTAAATCCACGGATTCCTAATTTCTCCAAAACGGACCCTTCTGTGGTTCCCGCTGTCATTTCAATTGCTAATAAAACAAATTTACAACCTGCAGTTCAATTTATAGAGAAAAACTGGAATTAATAAAATTATCCCATAAATCTGATTGAATTTTTTGTTTTTATTGCAAGCATTTGGATTTTTTATAAAAAACAGCCAACCTGGCTGTTTTTATTTATTTATTTATTTATTTATTCAGTTCTTCTTCAACTAAAGCACCCGTTCTTTAAGTACAATGCTTCACAAAGTATGAATAATACTTCTCAAAAATACTATGACCATTCCTCACTCACAGTTGAAGGTTTTCTGGCTATCTTGATAACTACCTCACCAAATTGTTGTTTTCGTTAAACGGAGCATGGGATTCCTTTTATGTAAGTCACCAACTATTTTCCACAAGTTACCCTTCATTTTTCTTCCACTTACTTGAATTATGCAGACTTAAAAGGAATTTCATCATACAATTTGATTAGAAAGTCAATGAGAGGAGGGAATTAAAAGAACATTTACTGACAGACATCGAGAGCTGAGATGATTATACTTTTAGGTGAAAAGAGGTGTCTGAAATTTGAAACTTATTCTTAATATTGACAAAGCACTTAAAGAAACGAGAGTTACCATCGAAGGGCCTGATTTGGATGAAAACATACAGGAACTAATTGACTTCATCTATGGAAGGGAGCAACAATTCCTGATTGGGAAAAAGGGAGAAATGCAACACATTCTCAAACCGGATGACATCCACTATTTTCATCCTGAAAACGATCATATTATCGCCGTAACAGAAACAGATTCTTTTATTTTAAAAGAGAAATTATATGAGCTAGAGGCCATACTCCCTTCTAAAAAATTTATCCGCCTGTCTAAATCGGTTATCGCCAATTTGAATCAATTGAGCCGTTTTGAATCATCATTCAATGGTACACTCTGCGTTTACTTCAAATCAGGAAAGAAAGAATATGTGTCTCGTACCTATGTCCCTACAATTAAAGAAGCTCTAAAATTGAATAGGAGGAAAGTAGAATGAAAACATTTATTGTCCGTAGTTTCAACGGTATTTTCTTCGGAGGCTTTATGGCGGTTTTAATCACTAATTTGAATATCCTTTTCGGCGGCTTCGAAATGATAGATGGACCATTATTTTTGAAAAACTCCATAGGTTCTGTTCTCTGCTTCTGGTTTTTTACAGTCAGTTCTTTGTACTTTGAAAACAGGAATTTGAAACTTTTCCAGCAGACCATTCTTCATTTTTTAACCGTCACGATCCTATACCTCATCTTGGCACTCACGATTGGATGGATTCCATTTAATATCAAAAATATATTGTTAACAATCTTAATTTCCATTGTCGTCTATACAATCTTTTGGGTTGCATTTTATCTTTACTTCAAAAATCAAGCACGTAAATTAAATGATGATTTAAAGAAACTATGAGAATTGATGTTTATGAGGTCGTATCGCTTATGGCGAATAGGAGATAAAGATTGAAATACAAAGTTTAATTTGTCATGAAAAGTATGAAACGACTCGCATTTATGCTCAGTTAAGTTGTTAAGCATAGAAAAGACTTTTACCAGAAGTACTATTAATAATTAAAAGAGCAGCTCCTAAAAATTCGTTGCTCATTTACTTCAAGCTCTCCTTAGTTAAATTCCTTTTAAGGGAAATTTGAATATTACCCTTAAATTTCAGATACAGTAACTCCATCTATCTTTACATCAAATGTTAAAGTAACAGGATTCTCTTGGGATTATGAGGTCCTGTATGCCAATAAGATGAAAAAAATAAAAATTAATAAATGTTTCTTTAGCTACCTCCCTACTTTTAGAGGTAGCCTTTCCACATCTTAACAAAATATGTGTTAGACCAACTAAACTTCCCCTTTACTTCAACAAGAACGGGCACTAATCCTTCTAGGATCAGTAACCAGAATTGCACCCATTTAGTTTAGGTACATTACTTCACAGTCTTTAGTCTTTAGTTTTTAGAGTTAATAATCCTTTTACTTCTTCTCAACATATAATGTTGAGAACTTAACTAAAAGGAGTGAAATCACATGGGATATTTCCCACGCCAGGGGACAATGAGTCCACAATCCCCTCCTCCAACATTCATACCACCAAAACCTTCTGTGTCCTATATCGTTGACTGTCTATATCAAAACACTTATGTATGGCTTATAAATGGCAGTCAATTTTGGTTTTACCCTACTCGTGTGGAATATGGTGAAGTATCTGGATGCATATTCCCAAAAAACCAGCAACTAAAATAAAAGAACCTAAAACAGGAAAACGAATTCCTAAATTTTTGACCGAAATGGAAAATTGAACATTTACGTGAAGCCTGTTGTTCCCCAATGGAAAAGGCTCTGTTTGAATTCATGTTCTCCACTGGATGCCGAATAGGAGAAGTTGTTACCTTAGATAGGGGTAGAATTAATTGGTCGAACCGGTCAGCTGTTATAAGAGGTAAAGGCGATAAGGAACGAGAGGTCTATTTTAATATTCGCTGCGAAATTTTGTTAAAACGATACCTTGATAATCGTGTAGATAGGGATCCCGCTATCTTTGTCACGGAACGCGATCCTCATCGAATGAGCATTGCCACGATGAGATTCATAATTAAGCGGATTTCCAACCGTGCTGGCATTTACAAAGACATTCATCCGCACCAACTCAGGCACAGCTATGCAACCCATATTCAAAGCCTTTTAGGTCATGAAAAAAGTGAAACTACCCGGATTTATGCCCAATTAAGCGGAAGCATCAGACAGGAATTTTATAGGAAGTATTTTTAGCAATAAAAAAGCAATGCAGTCGATGCGTTGCTTTTTTCACTCTTGCACTTAATAGTTTAAATGGAATTCTTCACAATCTTTTTTTACCTTAAAAAATCTAATCCCTTAATGTGTAGGGGCATATCAAAAAGACTCCTTCTTACTAAAGAAAAGCGCGCTTTTCTGAAATAGCGTGAACGAACGATAACTGACTTAAAGACAGCCCCTGCTTATGGATTGAAAAGTAGAAGACCTAAAGTTTAACAACAGTAGTTGAACCAAGCCATTATAATGCACCAATCATCAAAGGATGGTAGTAAATGAAATTGTATCGAGAAATAAATAAAGAGCAAAACCAGTAATAAAGGTTTGCTCTCGGTTGTCCAACACTGAATAATCATTTTCCTAACGACTATAACCTTTTAACGTAATGTTTTTTACTTATTTAGCATAGGGTCTTTTTCCTTCTGAAATAAGGTCATTTATTCTCTCGATTAATTGTGGCAGTTCGCTCATTGATTTGATTGTAAAATCTGCCCCATTTTGTAAAAAGGATTTTTCTGTTTTAGAGATAACTTTCTCTTGATCCTCTTTAGATAGAGCATTAAATTCATCTAAACTTAATCCCATTTCAGAGCTGCCGATAGCGATACCCACTGACCAAACACCTGCATTAACGGCCTCTTTAATATCTGAAGCTGTATCTCCTACTTTTACTACCTTCCATGATGCTGATAATTTTAATGCTTCCATATTTCGATAAATCATATAAGGATAGGGTCTTCCCAAAGAATTTGTTCCATCAGGTGTAATATAAAAATCTGGACCATAGCCTTTTTTCAAAGCATTAGGAACAACAACATCCATCATGGTTTGTGTATATCCCGTTGTTGAACCGATTTTCAATCCTTGACTTCTTAATAATTGCACAGTCTCCACAACCTCTGGAATGGGATCTGTGTACTCGATTAAGGAAGACATGAGTTCTGGTTCAAATTCAGCATATAGATTCTCTACATCCTGTTCATTAAAAGGCCTTTTGTATGTTTCTTCCCATTTTGTCGAGATTCTAGGCATGGTCAGCATCGCGCGAATATGGTCAATTTTCAACATTCCCATTGGTTCTCTCGCTTCTTCCATTATCACTTCAATACCTGCATTTTTAAAAATATCGATAAATACATTTACTGGTGCAAAGCAACCAAAATCAACGGTTGTTCCAGCCCAATCGAAAATTACGCCTTCTACTTTATTCATTTTGTCATCTCTCCCATATATTCTTCAATAATCGTACATAATTCTTCGATGTCTTCTTGATAAATTTCACCGATATTTCCGATACGGAATGTATCCTCATCTGTTAGTTTACCTGGATAGAGGACATAGCCTCTCTCTTTCACAAATGCATAAAATTCATCAAAGTTAAAGCTTTTATTTGGAAAAAGAAAAGCAGTAATGATGGGTGATTGTTTTTCTTCTGAAATATAGGCATGAAATCCTAATTTTTCAAGTCTCTCTCTTAAAATACGATTATTAGTTTGATAGCGTGCAAATCTTGCAGGAATTCCACCTTCCTCATCTAATTCATCAATCGCTTTAGAAAACGCAGCTACTACATGTGTCGGAGAAGTAAAGCGCCATTTTCCGTCCTTGTCCATTTCCTTCCATTGATCAAATAAATCTAAAGACAAACTACGCGCATTTCCTTCACATGCTAACAGCTTCTCTAATCTAGCAATCACAAAAGCAAACCCTGGAACCCCTTGAATACATTTATTTGCACTACTTATTAAATAATCAATCCCTAGATCGGGTACATTGATTTCCATGCCACCAAAACTACTCATAGCATCAATGATTAATGTTTTCCCAAATTCCTTCGATATTTTTGAAATCATATCCATCGGATTTAGTATTCCTGTCGTTGTTTCACAATGAACCATGATAATATGCGTAATGTCTGGGTCTTCTATTAATATGTTCCTGATTTCATCTTCATTTGGATATTCATTGTATGCTACACTATATTCGCAAAATTTTAGTCCGATATATTTGGCCGTTTTTACGATTCGCTCCCCATATGCACCATTCGTTACAATTAAGACTTTATCATGATTCGAAATGGCAGAAGTCATCACGGATTCAACTGCAAACGAGCCACTTCCTTGCATGAGTACAACCGTATAGTCTTCTTTTGAAGCACCTGCAAATTCTAGAAGCTTAGCTCTTATTTTTTGCGTAATGGCTTTATAGTCATTGTCCCAAGTACACCGGTCAAAAAGCATTTCCTCTTTAACAGTGCTTGTCGTGGTCAAAGGTCCAGGTGTTAAAAGTTTGTAATGTTCCATTGTCCTCTATATACTCCTTGTTAAACGTATTTTTATCAGTTTCTAAAAATCTATGATTTAGTTAGAAGATGCTGGGAAGTAACGACTTTTCAAACGGGTTGAAATAATTTCTAATATAAACGCAATAATGAGAATCGCATAAGTAATAAATCCAACCTCACGCAAATCGAAGTAGAAGCTCGATGCCATAAAGAGCTCAAATCCGATTCCGCCTGCTCCAGCCGCTGCACCCATTGCTACGGCTACACCGAAATTAATTTCAAATCGCAGGAAAACCCATGACAGTAAATAGGTAAAAGTAGACGGTAAAACACCACTTTTCACGATATGCCACCAGTTAGCACCAGTTGCTTGCAGCGCCTCAAAGATTCCTTTATCGACTTCTTCAAATGCCTCTGAAAATGCCTTAACTAAATAAGCGATAGAATGAAATAGCATTCCAAGAACCGCTGCTTCACTTCCTAATCCAGCGGCAATCGCAAAGATTAACACCCATAATACTGTTGGAACAGCCCGAGTAATCGCAACAAATATACGAACGATTCTCGATACCCATACAGGAGCTAAATTTGTTGCGGCCATTAAAGAAAGGAAAAAAGCAATAATGGCACCAATTATCGTAGCTAAGAATGCTAAACCAAGTGTAATCCCTACTTGATAAATGGCTTCTCCCAAATTGAAATGATTTATTGCCGGCTCGAGAAACATAACTTTCAAGTTATTAGCTGTTTCAGTAATAGCTGAACTTAACTCTAGCCCTGCATAGTTAAAAAATATAAAGGCTACTATCGTCAAAACCGTCAAGAGAATCAATGTCCAGCTTACGACTTGATCCACTTTGTTACCTGATTTTATATTAATACGGCCATCTTTCCTTCTTCTAATATAGGTTGCTTCCATTATAGAATCACCTTCCGGATATAATTTGAAATAAGATCCACAATAATAACGGTAATGACAATACATAATGTCACAAGTGCAACGGCATTATAATTTAACATCTTATAATACATATCAAAGGTATATCCAATTCCTGTTCCTGTTAGGATTCCTACTAATGTAGCATTTCTAATATTGGTTTCCACCATAAACAATACCCAGCTGATCATCTGTGGCAAGCATTGTGGAATAACAGCCTTGCCCACAATTTGGAAATAGGTTGCCCCTGTTGCCGTTAATGCTTCAACAGAACTTTGGCTCGCTTCATCAATCGATTCAATAAATGCCCTTGTTAAAAAACCTACCGTCCCAACAAAGAGAGCGAGAAAGCCTGTTACGGAATTTTGCCCAAAAGAAATGAGCAAAACCAACGACCATGCTACAACTGGAATATTTCTTGATACAGAAGCAATAAAACGAGCAAATACACTTAAAAAGTTATTCACCTTTGTTGTTTTTGATCCAAATACCCCTAAGAAAAGAGAAACAACAGCCGCTATAGTTGTTGCCGCAATAGACATAAAGAAGGTTTCAGCTAATTTTCCCAGGATCTTTGGCAACCTTTCAAACGACTCCTGCGTCACCATTAAATTAGTAAAAATCCAGCCTAAAGCTTCAGGAATTGTCGCCATTCCCTCTATAAAGTTAAATGTTGTAATCGCTGATGATAAATAGGTAAGTACGATGATAATGAGAAGAAAGACTACTGACTGCCATCTGCTTTTGCGCATCGATTTTTCATTCACGGTTATTTCTCCTTACGCTGTTATTAAATCCTTCGTTTCGGTCCCATAAATTTTGTGAATTTGTTCTTCAGAAAGCTCATGGCTGTTTCCATAAAATACAACTTCCCCTTTATTCAACCCAATAATACGATCTGAATAGTGTTGCGCTACTTCCACTTGGTGTAAATTCACTAAACATGTAATGCCCATTTCCGTACTAATCGATTTTAAATGGTCCATGATCACCTTAGAAGAATTCGGATCAAGTGAAGCAATCGGTTCATCACAAAGAACCAATTTCGGTTCTTGAATAAGCGCTCGGCATATCCCTACACGTTGCTGCTGACCACCGCTTAATTGGTCGCATCGCTTATAAGCATGTTCATGAATTCCTAGTTTCTCTAGTAGGTAAAAGGCACGTTCTTTTTCCCCTTCTGTATATTTGCCTAGAAGTCCCTGCAGCGTTGTTTTATAACCATACCGGCCATGCAGCACATTCTCAATTACCGTCAATCGCGGTACGAGATTATAGTGCTGAAACACCATCCCAATATTCGTTCGCAATTGACGTAATTCTTTTTTATTTAAACTTCCAACATCTTGATTGTTAAAAATAATCTTTCCTTCATTAAATTCAACCATTCGATTCATACAACGAAGCATGGTTGATTTACCAGCACCTGACGGACCAATGATGGAAACAAATTCTCCTGCTTTTATTTCAAAATTAATATTCTTTAATATTTTTTTGTCTGATGTATATGATTTTCCAAGTCCTTCTACCTTTAACAAAGACATACGAATTGACTCCTTTTTGGCTTAATTAGCAAGTAAGAGTGTGCATAACGAATATATTCATATGCACACTCTTCTTCCTATTCATTCTTCCCAATGATGAATAGTGTATTATTTTGAAAGTTCACGGATTGGATCATACCATTTATCTTCTACTGCAACTAATCTTTCTTGACCTTCTTTAGTGAATAAAGCTGTCTGTCCTGAATCTTTTGCAGTAAAGATTTTTTCGTTATTTGCCATTTCATCAGAAGTTAAGAGTTTTTGGATTTTATCAAAATCCTCTTGACCGATGACGTCCTTATTTACTACAAATGGTTCATTCAATACCGGCGTTACGCTCATTAATGTAAATTCTTTGCCTTGAACGGTATTAAAAGGCTCTGCTGCACCATCTTTAACACGATAAACAGCACCAACTGTATTTTCATCCCCGTCAGCAATCTCCACATAATCATCTACACATGTATCACAGAATGCTGCAACATCTGCATTACCTGATAATAAATTTACAGCGGAACCCTGGTGAGAGTTGCCAAATAATACTTGAGAGAATAGTGGGCCGCCTTCCATTAAATCTTCTAGTGTTAAATTTGCATATTTATCCTGTTTTGAAAAATGAGCGATAATATTTGCAGATGGTACTTTAAATCCTGAAGTGGAGCTATTTGATACGAATGAAAACTTTGTATTTGCGATTGTATCAAGTGAAAATTTCCCATTCTTTTTATACTTACCTTGTTCATCCACATTAACTGCTAACCAGCTATGGTATTTAGCATCATCCAACGTACCGGATTTACCAGTTTTAACTGCTATTGTTTGAATCGCATCATTTCTATTTTTTGCTTCGATATAAGCTTGTGAGCCCGTGAATGCAAGGTCAGCTTTGTTATTCACTAATGTTTCAATTGCGATGGCATAGTCTGTTGTTAATTGATGCTCAACTTTTTTACCTGTCGCCTCTGAAATAAGCCTGCCAATTTCTTCACGAGATGCTTTCATATTTTCACCGGACTCGTTCGGATACCAAACCATTTTAATCACATCATCCACTTTTGCATTGCCGCCGTTATTAGTTTTTGCAGTATCTCCATTACCTCCGCTACATGCCGTTAACAAAACAGTGAATAATAAAATCATTAAAAACAATAATTTAGTCTTCATTTTTTTCTCCCCTTTTCATTAATAAATAGATAGTAGAATCTGTGTGACATCTTCCTTCGTTAAAGCAACCGGATTATTATCCATCCGCCCTTTGGTAAAGGCATTTGCAGCAATCGTTTCGATGATTTCTACATTGGCATTGTAATCTCTAAGCCTGCTTGAGAAACCGGATAATTGATGGAAATGCTCGATTAACTCTTGAATTTCGTCGCAGCTGCTTACACCAAATGCTTGGAGCAGCTTGTCGTTCTCAATAATAGAGTCAAAATTCATTTCCATGACTTTAGCCAACGTGATGCTTGCCGCGATACCGTGTACCATTCCGAGTTCTAATGTGAGAGGATACGAAATGGAATGGCATGCCGTTGTCCTTGTATTGCTAAAAGCAAGTCCTGCATATAAGCTTCCTAAAGCAATTTCTTTTCTTAATGAAATGTCATTCGGCTGATTTAATACCTTTTCAAAATTATTGACAATCCGATGGATTGCTTCTAATGAATAGATTCTTGAAATTTCATTTGAGCTTTTTGACCAGTAAGCCTCAGTTGCATGACATAAAGCATCTAAAGCGGTTGAAGCCGTTAAGCTCTTCGGTAATGATGCTGTCAGTGGCGGGTCAATGATGGCTGTATGTGCATATAACTTTTCACAATCAACTGACAATTTCACTCCGTTAGCGCGATCCCAAATGGTTGCCCAGCAGGTAACTTCAGAACCCGTACCTGAAGTTGTAGAAATTCCAATCCATGGTACGTTGTTTTGGTTCTCTATATAAAGCTTTTGTTGAATCACAGAACGTAAAGCTGCTGTAGATTCTATTTCCATATTCTTTAATGCAGCTAATGATTTTGAAAGATCAAGAACACTGCCGCCGCCAATTCCTACTATGCATTGATAATCAAAGTTTTCAATTTGCTTATAGTAATGAAACAGGTCTTCAACATCAGGATTGGAAATATTCACTTCTACTTGTTTGACTTCAAACCCTTCTAGACTCTTAAAGAGGGTATATCCCGCCTCGGATTCTGAAAAATCACCTCCTCGATGTAAAAGTACAATATTTCTAAGTTGAGGATTGATTGTATTTAATACACTCCCGATAACATCTATAGGAGCTATTTTTATTTTGACTGGATTGTAGAAATTTCCCATCATGTCATCTCCTTTCATGTTGCTTTGCTTCGTAATGCAAGATTAATCCGTTTTTTGCTGTTTTGCAATTGGTTTTACACTTTAATTACATAACATTTGCATTATTTTCATAAAATATATATAAACTTTACTTTACAAAATGCTTTTCTTTGCTTTATTTTGCTTTTTTTTAATATATGTTATGATATTTATACTAGTTTACTAAAGGAATAGGAGAGGGCTGTATAATGTTACAAGAGCAAAGACATCAAATGATTGGATCATTTTTAAAACAGCAAAAAGCTGTAAAGGCTTCTGAGCTTGCTACTTTATTGGATGTCTCCATTGATACAGTACGAAGGGATTTAGAGGTTCTTGAGAAACAAGGAATCGTAAAACGAGTTCACGGCGGGGCTATCTTAATCAAAAATAATGATAATGTACTAAACAAACTTTTTAATGAAAGAGAAGCCAAAAATCTAGAAAAAAAACAAGAAGTTGCCTCATTAGCAATTGAATTAATTGAAGAAGGACAGGCAATTGCTCTAAACGGCGGGACAACGACAATCGAAATTGCGAAAGTACTTGTTGAGAAGTTTAAGAGATTAACCATTATTACAAATGATCTTCGTATTTTATCTATTCTTGGAGAGAATAAAAATTTCAATGTAATCCTCACCGGCGGCTTTTTTAACCCAGAGGAATATACTTTATATGGGAAACAATGTGAAGAAGTCCTTTCTAATTTCAACATTGATATTGCTTTTATCACGGTAAATGCATTATCGCTTGATTACGGTTTAACGGATTTTAGAATGCATGAAGTAGGCGTTATTCAAACCATTATTTCACGAACAAAATATAAAGTAGTCGTTGCTGATTCATCAAAGTTTGAGACATCTTCTTACATCAATATTTGTCCACTAAAGGATATTGACCTTATTGTTACTGATAGCTCACTACCATCTAATATGGTAGAGGAATATAGTAAACATGATATTCGGATTCTTTTTCCACACTAATCAGCAATTGATTAGAAATGGCCACTAGTATCACCAATGAAAGCAGCCGAGCGCGCACGACAAGTTCTGATATAAACGCTTTATAGTAAAAGACAGAACTTGTCACGTGTGCCCGATTATTGAACAAACAGTAGTAACTTACATGTATATTAATCACCAAATGCAAAAATTAGTTCTAAATCGCAACCTAATTCTCTATCTACAGTAGTAATACCTTTTCCTTTCCCGATAAGCCTTTTTATACATAATTATTTTGAAAACAATCAGTACACTAACCTTCTTTTTCGTACAAAATTTTTACAATATTAGATCATATTATATCCATTTGTTATCTAAGGTTTTCCTCAACAATATGGGCCCGATTGCTGAATAAAGATCAATCTGTACTCTTTCACTAACCTGCCCCTTTACTTCAACAAGAACGGGCACTAATCCTTCTAGGATCAGTAACCAGAATTGCACCCATTTAGTTTAAGTACATTACTTCACAGTCTTTAGTCTTTAGTTTCCTTTTACTTCTTCTCAACATATAATGTTGAGAACTTAACTAAAAGGAGTGAAATCACATGGGATATTTCCCACGCCAGGGGACAATGAGTCCACAATCCCCTCCTCCAACATTCATACCACCAAAACCTTCCGTGTCCTATATCGTTGACTGTCTATATCAAAACACTTATGTATGGCTTATAAATGGCAGTCAATTTTGGTTTTACCCTACTCGTGTGGAATATGGTGAAGTATCTGGATATAGATGGAACGGTGCTTTCTGGCAATTCTATGGAATTGACCCAAGACTTATAGATGCTGTTGCCTGTTATCCTACTCCTACGCTTTACTAAAATCCAAAGAGCCTTATGGTAATTAAAAACCACAAGGCTCTTTCCTTTGTAATTGGCATATATTAAATACACATTTCCTTGATATAATCCATTCTAAGTAGTATTAAATATTTCACTAACCTGCTTCATTACTTTAAGTGAAATATTTCACAATATCTATCTACATACACATTCAGTCTACAACCATTCTGTGCATGTATGAGTATCAAATAACTCTTTTCAGCTCAACAATAGTAGAAGGATTTTTAAAGCAATAAAAAATTTCAGCAAAACAACAATCAGGAACCTATATGGAATTTTCGATAGAAATGTTTGAGGCAAGTATGGATAGTTTATATCAAGTTCCGTTAATGATTAAAAAAGATATTTTATATTATGTAGAAAATCAATTGAAAGATAATGACCCAGAATTTGTTGTTGATGAATTAAAGAATGATGCTGCAAATCAAATAATATTTTCTCCATTAGATAAGGAAGATGTCTTAATTTCTTATTATCAAAATAATGAAACTTGGGTCGTTACTATTTTTAATAAATATCTAGAAAATTGCGGATATGAAAAAGAAGAAGATGCATTTAATCGTATTCAAAATGTTGTACAATTTAAAGATATTCGTGCAATGAAAATGTATATATCTTTATTAAATGTAATTTCTCATTGTAGTTCTGGATTTTATTATATATTATCTGAATAATAGAAAAAATATAATTTATGTAAAAAACTCCTTGTTGTTATCAAACAGAAATATTAGTTACATCTATTCATAAATGTGTTTGAATTATAAAAAGTTGTTATTTTTTAAAAATCCCATCCACCGTTTGTTATAAGATGGGTTATTTTTCTACAATTCTACCCCTAATATTTAGTTCTTTCTAATTCTTCCACTAAACTGCTTTGATAGTCCAATAAGAAAAAGCTGCCGCAGCAACCAATCCTCTTAAATTCAAGCACCCAATTAATTGAATTACACAAAAAAAGATTGACAATTTTAGCCACTCTAAAATGTTTATTCAAAGGTAATTAGGAGAATTTGTGATTATGTGATACACTTTGTTCACCATTTGATTTACTGTTTACATGTGCCCTACTCATTCGTGAGTAGGGTTCCTTGCATTTAAGATAAATAAAAAACAGACTCTATAAAGAGCCTGCTTGAGTTTGGTTTTATTATTAAGCTTTACGCACGTTAGCTGCTTGAGCTCCACGTTGACCTTGCTCAACGTCAAAAGTAACTGCTTGACCTTCGTCTAAAGATTTGAAACCTTCGCCTTGGATAGCTGAGAAATGAACGAATACATCTTCTCCGCCTTCACGCTCGATAAATCCGAAACCTTTTTCTGCGTTAAACCATTTTACTTTACCTTGTTCCATTTTGTTTCCTCCTGCTGTGTGCATTGCACACAATGTGTTACTATCCTTGCACTCAGTGATCATCAAGACGAAAAGTTAATCTTAGACTATCCTTTACACCGAACAAAAATAATTCTTCTAAAGTGTAACATTCTTCAAAGGTATTTGCAAGAAGACTTAAACACAACCCTTTTTGCCACTCTTGAATTTTTATATCTGGTTTTCGATTCTTAAGTTGTTCTTATCTTATACAAACAAGAATCTTTTTAATGTTTGTTTCCTTTGCCTCTATTTGCACGCGTGAAATGAACAAAGCAGCATGAGACATACATATTAGAGTAAACTAGGAAATCTTACTTCTATAATAAATTCCATTTTTCTTCTTTTATTTGAATATTTCACCTGATTACATTCCTTTCAAAAACAAGAATAAGAAGAGGCTAAGGACACAAACTATGCTAAAAAGGAGAGTGTTTATCATGGATGAAAAGGGATTAAAACAGAACGCTAGTAATACTTTACGTACAAATAAACAGAAAACTTCAGATACAATAGCAAGCATTGATGAGTTGAAAAAAGAGCATGAACCAGAGTATGTCTTTTTATATTGGGATGAATTGAGATAAATATCTTAAGAAGAGGAAATGGATATTGGATAGAATAATACAAAATAAAGCAATTCTCCTTATTGGAATTGCTTTTAATCTGTGATCTCTATCCTTAACTCTCGCATCTCGTTATTTTAAATACAAATTCATCAACTGCCTTATACCATGTCTGTTTATTGTTTTATTGGTTTTTCGAAGATTAATTCAAAATATGTCCCTACTGCAACTCCAGAAGTTGCAAAGTCAGGTGAGAAAATTCGAACAAATCTCCACCCCTCATTTGCATGATTTTTAATTACTTCTCGATAGTCTTCATTAGGTTTACCAGAAAATTTTTTAAACTCTATTTTTATAAACTTGTATTCATACATTTAATTTCTCCTCCAATTGATTATAGGGTGGAAATAGAATAAGGATGTTTTTTTTTTTAACTATTTGTACGATTTCAATTGGAAATAGTTTCAATTTGAAACAATTATATTAACCTGCCTGTTAACTTATTAAGCTCCACAAAAAGAGCGTTAATCCTTCTTGGATCAAAAACACCCTTAGTTTAAGAACCTATGTTTATTCATCTCAATCAATTCCTTCTTCGACTAATCTTCCTCATTCGTACAACAAGCAAAAAGATGGCCGCAGCGATCTCCATCATTAATTCTTGCACCGTTAGTTTAACAAAGAAATCAAAAAAAGATTTGTGTTCAATTAACAACACGCTTTATATATAATAATGTGTAAGAATCACATATTCAAACCTTATCAAAAGCGGAAAGGAGATACTAAAATGGAAAACTTTTATATGTTTGTCCTTATGTGTATTTTTTTTATCATTTTTCCTGGTCCCGATACTGCAATAGCTACAAAAAATACTGTCACCGCTGGGAAAGTCGGAGGTCTTAAAACAGTTTTAGGTATTTGTTGTGCCCTTCTTATCCATACTTCTGCTGCTGTATTAGGACTTTCAGCCATCATTGTGAAATCAGCGTTATTATTTTCTGTCTTTAAATATGTGGGTGCTGTTTACTTAATTTATCTGGGTGTTAAGACATTATGGACTTTAAAGAAAAAGGAAGTAGCAGCAAGCGTAGAGATGAATACAAAAAAAAGCAAGATGGTAAGCACCTCTTGTTTTAAACAAGGTTTCCTTACAAATCTCCTGAATCCCAAAGTTGCTATTCTTTTCTTAACCTTTTTCCCTCAATTCGTTGACCCTGGGAGCAATACTTTTTTACCGTTTGTGATAATGGGTACCACTTATACTGTAATGACTGCTATATGGTCTTTCCTTTATGTCTATTTAATTAATCATATTAGTGCTTTTATGAAAAAACCTAAAACACAAAATATTATTGAAGGTATCACCGGGACAATACTAATAGGTTTTGGTATTAACTTATTTCTTGAAAAGACTCATAATTAGATTATCTGATGTATTAAATAAGATCCTTGATTTTCATAGGTAACGGGTTTACTTTAGAGGTGCAAACATTGTAAAACACATAGGAAAACGCACTTGAATTCACAGTATAATTCACGGTGCGTTTTTTATTGATTTACCAACATTTTCGCGAACTTTATTCCTTATTGTGTCCTAATTCACATAGTAAATCACAGGGGATGAAATAATTATTGAGGGTGTGTGAATTCCTTGTGATTTAGTGAGTGGATTAAGTTGCATTTACGAAGGTTATTAGATATTAATGCTAAAATGATATTATGGATATTGAAGAGTTTGTGAAATGATGTACTTACGCTAACGGAGCAGGTTAGCATTCCTGTAGAGCGTTAAATATCAGGTTTGAAAAAAATAAAGCCCCTCAGTAAGATATGAGTATAGACACCACTCTAACTCAGACTCTTAAGGAGGAAGCCCTACTATGAATTTTAAAATGCAAGACAAACAAAATCAACTAATAGAAAGAATTTCCGATACACATCTTATTGTTGGTGTAGACATTGCTCAACAATTTCACGTTGCACGAGCTGTAAACTTCCGTGGAATTGTAGTCGGAGATCCCCTTACATTTGAAAATAATGAAGATGGGTTTGTTAAACTGCAAAATTGGATTGAAAAGTTAAAAGGACTAATAAATCTAGATTCCACAATAGTAGGTATGGAACCTACTGGCCACTACTGGAAAAACCTATCTAACTGGCTTGTTAAACAAAAAATTGAGGTAGTAACAGTCAATCCCCACCTAGTAAAGAGAAACAAGGAGAATCGTGATAACACTCAGTCAAAGAGTGATAAAAAAGATGCACTCGTTATCGCTGATATGGTGAAAAACGGCTATTATTCCTTTGTTCGCCCTTCATCTGAATCCTTTGAGAAACTTAGAGTTTTAATTTCTAATCGTGACGTGATTGTTAAACGTCTCGTAAGCTCTACCAATCAGATCCATAGATGGGTAGATATTGTGTTTCCAGAGCTTAGACAAGTATTTAAAGATGTTACTTGTAAAGGGGCAATTGCAACCCTCCGATTGTTTCCTACTCCTAATGAAATAGCTTCTTTTGAGCCTTTAGATGTCATGAGGGGATGGAAGTCTTTAATGCAGCGACAACCAGGACCCAAAAAGGCTCAATTACTAATCAATCTAGCAAAATCCTCGATTGGAACTGGACGAGCACTGGACGCTTATAAGTTCCATTTAGAACAATTACTGGAGGAGTATGACCTCGCCATAAAACAACTCGAAAGAGTTGAACAACAAGTTAAAGAAGTTCTCAATAAAATACCATTTGCAATGAAGCTGCTTATGATTAAAGGTATAAGTGAAATTTCACTAGCTGGCATTTTAGGAGAGGCTGGAGATCTAAGTGGGTTTTCTCATGGGAATTCCCTATTACGCCATGCAGGACTCCATTTAGCTGAAGCGAGCTCAGGAAAATGGAAAGGGCAGATTGTTCTCTCAAAACGAGGAAGGTCTAGACTACGGCGTTTCCTCTACCTAGCAACCATGAGCCTTGTGATGAATAACCCTGAGTTTAAAGCTATCCATGCATATAATGTAAAGGTCAAGAAGATGAAGAAAATGAAGTCTATCATGAAGTTGGTCGGAAAATTAGCAAGAATTTTTGTAGGTATAGCTAAGAAAAACGAATCTTACTGTGCAAATAAATTACAAGAAACAATCCCATTAGCAGCATAGAAACAGTATGACTAAAAGTCTTATAGTTAAATAGTTATCTTAGATTTTTGAATGTTGTCTTATTCGTAGGATTTCAAATATGCACGGAGTACCAGGTTTCTTAAACAAAAGGGCACTGTGACCCATCAGGTTAGCATAACTGGCCTCCACCCCTTGGATAGGCATGACGAAGGAATGAGAGGGCAATTGACCCGTTGAGACATGGGAGGGAAAGCCTCCAGGGGCGGCGTGGAGATGTGCATTATATGGTAAAATATGGAGTGGTAGCTGACTCCTTTATTTAACTATGCCTTCACGAAGCCAAGATAATCTGAACTCATTTCAATTACCCCTAAATCCAATTACAAGGGTTATGAAATCCTGCGAATAAGTGAGCATTCAAGAGATATATGTATCAAACTGAGGGAGTTTAATAAGCGATATGTAAAAAAAGTAATGATTGCAATGATGAACATAAATACAGCATAAAAAGAGATGCAATTTGCACCTCTTTTCCAACTGTTAATTTAATCCTTCTCCCTAAGAATCGAATTCGCTGGTTTATTACTACTCACCACCATCGCCATCATCAATCCCTTCTCCATTGCCATCATCAATATCAGAATCGAAAAAATTATTGATTTTGGTGATAATAGTTGTATCCTTGTGTTCAAGATAGCTTTGATGTAAAAAGTCTCCTAGGGAAAAACTCTCTATTACTTGATCCTTGTCCTTTCGAGTGAATAAAAAGATAACAAATAGTAATAAGAGTAATATAATCAATATTAATAACTCCATAAGATACACCCCTTAGAAAAATACTATTCCCAAGTGTGAAAAAAAGAACCGTGACAACTAGGATCTGTCCACTCCGAATTCAAAATAACATTGCGAAGAGTTAACGGGTGCTTGTATAGAACAACGGGGATTGCTGCTGCGGTCCTTTTTTGTTATTCAACTCCCTCAGTAAGATACGATTATCTCTCGAATACTCACTAATTCGCAGGATTTCATTTCACTTGAAAGGACTAAAAGGGTTTGATTGAATGAGATTCAGACTTGAAGGCAGATTGAAGGCGTACTTAAATAAAGGATTCAGTATTAAATCCAATGTTTTCCATATAATGTACGTATTCTCCACGCTACCCCTGGAGGTTTTCACTCCCATGTCTCAACGGGTCAAATGCCCTATCATTCCTTCGTTACACCTATCCAAGTGGTAGAGGCCGGTCTTTCTAACGGAACGGGTCTGAGCCCTTTTGCACAATAAATCCGGTACTCGTACTTTCTTTGAAATCCTACGAATAAGCCAATATTCGAAAGCTATTAATCTTAAAGCGATTATATAATTATCAATTAACCTTAGGCAGCCATTGACATAATAGGTTGTACCTTCTCAGGACGATAAGACTCATTCTTTCTGGCCATTCCTACTAACACTCTTGCGAGTTTATGAACTAATTTCATAATTGATTTCATTTTCTTCATCTTTTTGACGTTCACATTGTTAGCGTGCAGCTCTTTAAAATCAGGGTTATTCATCACAAGACTCATAGTCGCTAAGTACAAGAATCGCCGTAAACGAGATCTGCCGCGCTTAGAGAGGACAATTTGACCTTTCCATTTACCTGAACTAGCCTCTGCAAGATGTAAACCAGCATGACGCAATAGAGAATTACCATGCGCAAAACCACTGAGATCTCCAGCTTCTCCAAGTATGCCTGCAAGGGCAATTTCACTAATTCCTTTGATGGCAAGTAACTTTTTGGCAAAAGGAACTTGTTTAAGGAGATTAGTAACTTCCTGTTCAACCCGTTCAAGTTGTGCAGTTGCTAGATCAAACTCTTCAATTAATTGTTCCAGGTGTAGTTTATAAGCATCGTGTGCTTGTCGAGATCCGACTGAATGCGTAGCAAATTCAATTAATAAACGTGCTTTTATTATCCCAGGTTGTCTCTTCATTTGGGTTTTCCAGCCTTCAACGATATCTGGTGCTTTCATTGAACGTAGTTCTAGTGGTGTAGGGAATAAGCGTAGAGTTGCCATGGCCCCTTTGCCCTTAACATCTTTGAATACCTGTCGAAGTTCTGGGAAAACAATATCGACCCAACGGTTAATTTGATTGACAGCACTGACTAGTCGTTTAACAGTCATGTCACGGTTAGACATTAAAACTCTTAGTTTTTCAAAGGTCTCTGAAGTAGGACGAATAAAGGAATAATAACCATTCTTGACCATATCTGCGATAACAAGTGCATCCTTTTTATCACTTTTCGATCGGCTATTATCACGGTTTTCCTTATTCTTCTTTACGAGGTGGGGGTTAACAGTTACTGCTTCAATATCTTGATCATATAGCCACTTTGATAGGTTAATCCAGTAATGTCCTGTAGGTTCCATGCCGATAATAGTA
The DNA here is from genome assembly GCF_031457145.1 of Neobacillus niacini. Lineage (GTDB taxonomy): Bacteria > Bacillota > Bacilli > Bacillales > Cytobacillaceae > Neobacillus > Neobacillus niacini_J. The sequence continues at coordinate 102,767 of NZ_JAVDVZ010000015.1, read as the reverse complement.
GAAGCAAATCCTTTTAAGGTTTTTAACTCGTTAATCCAATGTAGTAATCTAGCAAAACCCTCCTGATTATTTTCAAATGTCAGAGGATCGCCGACTATAATTCCACGGTAATTTACAGCTCTAGCTACGTGTAGTTCTTGGGCGATATCCACACCAACCACGAGGTGTTTATCCGAAATTCTCTCAATTAGTTGATTTTGTTTGTCTTGCATCTTAAACTTCATATTAGGGTTCCTCCTTAAGGTTTGAGTTAGAGTGGTGTCTATACTCATATCTTACTGAGGGACCTAATTTTTTTCAAAGTTGAAAATTAGCTATCTACAGGAATTCTAACGGGGCAGGTTTGTTGAAGAAGGAAAAATATAACAAGCCATAGAAATATATAGATAAAAGTATTTTAGGAGTGGTTTATTTGTTTTTTGAAATGACCTACCAAGTTCGAGTTATTGATATAACAGAAGGATACAATTGGTATAAAAATTTTCTAAATAAAGATGTTGATTTTAAGCCACACGATGGTTTTGTGGAGTGGGAACTTATTCCTGGATGTTGGCTACAAGTGGCTGAAGGCACACCATCTGATGGTAGCGGTCCTCTTCGTTTAGGGGTTAAAGATATTAATGCAGAAAAGGTAAGGCTCGAAAAGGAACTAAATATTGATGATTTTCAAGTATACTCACGTCCAGAAGTCCCTGTTAAATGGGTGACCTTTGCTGACCCTTGGGGAAATCGTATAGGCTTGTTTGAGTATATTGATAAAAAAGAAGAAAATGAACGCATTAAGTTCATTTTGGGTAAAGTAGAAGTCTAAATATAGGGCTCCAATACTATAAAGTAGCTGTCATTGTTGGCGGCTTTTTTTCTTGCGTCACTAAAGGGCAGGTTAATTCAATAAATTGGTAGGAAAAAGGTATATAAAAAGGGAATTACTTGGTATGCCCATACTAAATAAAGGAGAGGTAGTTTATGAGTAAATCATTTATTGAACAAGTACATTATATTAGAATTCCGGTAAAAGATTTAGTGCAGTCTGCACAATGGTATAGAGATATATTAGGGCTTCAATTATTAACCATTACTGAAGATCCATTTGCCATTATAAAAGTTAATGAGGGACCTTTTTTACTTATCTTAGTCCCTACTGAAGATGATACATTTGCACATTTTACAATTGATAATGTTCCAGCCTTTAGCATTGGTTTTACAAGTCCAGAATTATTTGAATTTCATACACACCTTATTGAAAATGGTGTTAAGGTTGAGGATATAAAAGAAGATAATGGACATACCTATTTCCACTTTTTTGATTTAAATGGTAATAAACTTCAAGTACACTGGTAAGAAATATATTTATATAAAGGTAACTTTGTGAAAGGTCACACTTAAACTAACGGGGGCGTTTCTTTAAAAAGGAATGCTCTTTTCGTATCCAATTAAAAGGAAGTAAATGTTATTGTTATATTAAAGATGGTTGCTCTTCTATTATAGGTGGAGAAAGCTTTAATACGATATATACTACAATATTAAAAAGGTAAACTTTGGAGGCACACCACTGCAATAAGACTTATAACGAAATTAAGTTCTTGATATATCCCGTCAAGGACATATTATGAAACAGTGCTTTAATAAAGGAGTTGTATAAAATGAATGAAAATAAAGGTACAGAAATAAAACGCTCTTCAAAAGCAGAAAACATTCTACCTCAGATCAATAGTAAAACTAAGCTAGGCGACTTACGAAAAATCGCGAAGGACATTAAAAAAAATCATGAACTAGCTATGGAACTTTGGTCAACCGAAGAGTTTTTGCCCAGACTATTAGCAATCTTAATTATGGACAAAAAACTTCTTTCACAAGATGTGCTAAATAAGCTTGATAAGGATATGCAGACTCACACTTTTGATGAGCGAAATAACTTAATGGATTGGTTAATGGCTAATCAGCTCACCAAAGACAAGAAGAAAATTGCATTGATGGAGTCATGGGAAAATAGTCCTTCTGCTCTTCAAAGGCGAGCTTTCTGGTATTATCAAGGGCGTTTGAGATGGACTGGACAAACACCGCCTGATAACACCGCAGACTTGCTATCTGCATTAGAAGCTAATATTACGCAGGAAGAACCGGAAGTTCAATGGGCTATGAATTTCACCGCAGGCTGGATAGGCGTTTATGATAAAAAGAATCGTGCACGTTGTATTAAACTTGGTGAGAAAACGGGTCTTTACAAAGATGAAATAGTAGCAAAAGGATGTACTCCCAGCTATTTGCCGGAGTTCATTACGATTGAAGTTAACAAACGACATAATAATTAGTTACCTCTGAAAAATTCATTAGGGTTTAATGCAAAAAATAAAGGAATTCAAAGCCTCAATATGAAAATTGTAATAGGCTTGGACCGAAAAATAAAGAAAACAACGCGTTATGGCAGCTAGTTAGTGAAATATGCAAGGAAGATGTAAAGGATTAACCCACTATCTCTTTTTGATCTGTAGGGCGCTTATCTTTAAGAAGAACAACTTTCCAGCTGCGCAGTACAACGATTCTGTGCAATAGAAGCTGGTAGTCCTCAAATCAGGCACGATTACGGAAAGCTTAACAAAAGCCTAATTCCTCGGTGAAAATAGGAGGATTAGGCTTTTTCAATTCAATATCCCAAAAGTTTTTCTATTGGTAAATACGTTGACAGTAAGTGGTAAATTCCATGGCAACTGATGGTACAAAACATGGCAGAAGTGGTAATCCCTGTACTTGACCTCTTGCTACCCGTTAATTCAATATGCAAAGCAATCCTTATTAAGCCCCAATTTTTGACAAGGAACAAAAGAAAAAAACCTCCTAAGTTATGAGAGAGGCTGTCACAATATCTAAAGATTGGCTTCTAGGATGACGGTTCATATTACGGATTGGATGGAGGAATTTCTTGGACGAACGTATTCTGTCCTGCGGCAATTTGCCACGTTCCTTGTTCTTTTACCATCACATAAATAGCGAGACTCCCCTGCCCGTTTTCAATTATCTTTCCTTCGGAAGTCGTAGGATATTGGTGAATGTGTGCAATAGCTACATCAGGACGAACAAATTGGATGCTTTCAACCGAATAGTGAGCATATGAGTTGCGGAGCGGTCCTGCCAATGTATTCTTGTGTGCTTCATTGATTTGATTCCAACCAGATAGGAGCACGCCGACAACATTAACCCATGTTGCATATTGAGTGAAGTGGCTGTCTAATTTATCGGCATCATGTTGATTAAATGCAGCCTCCATTTCGGCAATTGTTTGGTGAATTGCACCGATTTCTTGCTTCTGTTCCTCACTTGAATCATGAACCTCGGACTTTTTATACATGTTAGTTTCTCCTCCTAAATATTGAGTATTAGTATTTCTTTACTAATATATGAATTAAAAACTAAAGATGCACTGTTCAACTAACCTGCTTCGTTAGCAAAAAAAGCGTATCTGTATTGTAGATACGCACCCTTTAGCTTAACAAACTATTTAGTTATGTGAACTATTTTCCCTGTTCTTTTTTCCAAATCGCAGCAGCTAAAAGAAAGATTGTTGCTAATCCAACTCCAATAATCATTGAATAGTCGAAAATATTTTTAAGTGACATTCCGCCCGCAATAGATGCAACAAACAATAATATAAATAAAACAGTATAATTCTTTTTCATATTTTTCCATCATCCCACTGATAAATTTTACCAAATAATCAAAGTTACTTGTTCAATTAACCTGCTACGTTAGTAAAAAAGCGACTGCTCGTATTGAACAATTGCACCCCAATAGTAAGTACATTTTTTCACAGTCTAAGAGAAATGGGGTTTTTATTTATTTCAATTTACTACTGACTAAATTCTCCCAGTCTTCAAATGACAGCTTTTCCTCAATATGTTTTAATTCACTAGGGACTTCAACATAACACATCAATTCTAAACTATTTCCATCTGGATCATCAAAGTATACAGAAGCATTTCCTTGATTGGGTCTTATAAAAGGTTCAATCGATGTTCTTCATCCAAAAGGAACAGCTTCAACTTGGATGGATTCAAGCCATTTTAACGACTCTTTTAAATCCTGATATGTAACTCGAAAAGCAATATGCCGTAAAGAAGGGTGGTATGGTGTTTGGAACTCCTCCCCTTCCCACAAACCTAACCAACTTTTACCTTCCTCCAGCCAAAAGAACGCGGTGTCTTCATCACGCCAAGCAAACTTCAAATCTAATTTTCGGTAAAATTCAATTGACACTTCTAAATTTTTTACAGGTAAATGTGCTTCATATAATCCCTTTATCATTTCTCCCACGCCTTTCTTGTAGAATATATTACCAACCCATAATTTTACTTAATAAAAATTTCATCCTCAACTAAACTGCCCTTTAGTCCAATTAAAAAAGGTTGCCGTAGCACCCCTTTGAAAGGTAACTAAAGTTAGATGAAGAAGAAAAAACAACATTCTTTAACAGATCCAATAAATAAAAACAGGGCATAGGAAATTTCTATGCCCTGTTTTATGGTTAATGAAATTTGTGGTCAGCAAGATTCTTTGGTTTGCCGTTTTCAAATTAAAACGGCTCGATGGCTTTCTCGTTTTTACCAGTTTGAGGCTGGTTTACAATTCTTCTTTCTTCGGCTTCCTTGGGAATTTCTTTAAGGTGTTTATTTACTTCTTCTACTTGATTGGTAGTTCGCATTTCATCCATTTTTAAAAACCTCAATTCATTAAAATATCTTTGATAAATATAATATGCCGCAGTGATAAAGATTTTATGTCCGTTAAATCAGACCTGCAATATTTGAATGGACGCCTATTTATATTGCATAGTAATTACAGCAAAAAACAGCAACGAGTATGATAATTATGAAGGACATATTTCTTCAAATTTTTTATATTCTAAAGGAAAACTCAGTTACGCAGCGAGGTTACTTCCCATTAAGAGGAAAAACAAAGGAAGTCGTGGCTTATGAAAATGAATCAGATTCCTTCAGAGATTGTTTTTTTATTGTCTAGAGGATCCCCCCAGTAATCTCCTTATTCAACATAAGCACCCTTTAGTTGAATAAGGAATATTTTAAACATAGAGAGATAAAACTATTTAAAAAAGCAATTTAGTGGAGGAGCTATGGCATTTTCAATTTTTTTTGCATTAACAGTGATAATAAATCTTACATATGCCGTATCCAAAAAGAATCTTCATCTATTTGAAATATTCTTCATTTGGATGGTAACTAACATTATTCACCATAACTTTATGACCATCTTCGCATTGAATATGGAGATGATCAATTTTAATAGCCATTCAACTAGTTATTGGACAATGGCACTTATCAGGGTCTTCCTTATTCCTGTACTTATTATTGGGTATATAGATAAAACCCAAGGGGCAAAAAACAGGAAAAATTGGATTATGCTATTTATTTTAATACCCCTTTTGATAGGGATTGAATATCTAGCCAATCTTCTTAATGTATATGATTTTGTAAAATGGAATCTTTTTTATTCCATAATAGAGTGGGTTATCATTTTACTTCTTATAAGCTACCTCTCTACTAGCTTTAGAAAAATTCTTAGAAAAGGGATGAGCTAATTGTTACCATTGCCAGAACAGTTTAACGAAAATGAATGGTTTATAATTCTTACCATTGTTTGTGGTTTCATATTGATTTTGTTCCTCCCAAAAAGATACCCTCTTGTAATTTCTATCTTATTGATTTTGTTCACTGTAACTATTGCTATTATTATGGATCACCTGATTGCAACGCCACCCTTGGATTTATATGACCTTAATGACCTTGAAAAATACGAGGTAACAGACATAATAACGTATTTGATGTATTCCCCTTATTCATTACTATGTGTGTACTTATTTGACAAGTTTGATCCAAAGGGTATTTATATTACTGCATATGTGATCCTTTGGTCTCTTTTTGCTCTAGGCTTTGAATGGTTAGCTGTGTTTTTTAATGTTTTTAAGTTTAGTGGATGGACTTTTCTTAATTCATTTGCTTTTTACCTTCTTGCTACATCCATATACATACTTTTTTTTAGATTTATTATGGACTCATTAAAAAGTAAAAAAGTCAAAGAGGTATGAAGTAAAATTTTTAAAATAGGAAGACTACAGAGTCTCCCAATAACAAGGTAAAATAGAGCAAAAATGAAATTGCTTTATTTTTATACAATCGTTTCACTATTGCTTATTCCACATTCCTGCCCCGTTAGCACAACAACAAAACGCCGTATCGGTCATCTTCATTAACCAACAGTTTAAATTATTTTATTAATGGATAACCATTGCTTAAACTGCTGTACTCCATTATCATATTCTATTTCCTTTATTATAAATGAAAAAAATTCTTGTTCCAAATGGTTCTAATGTTAATTCGCTTTCTGGGGTAATATTTTTAATCCCATACCCTTTAAAATCAAAGAATATATCCCATATATCCTTAGATTGCCTTTTAAATGCTATCGACTCATAATCACAATTATCCTCGTAAAAACCTAAATGCAGATGATATTTATTATCATACAAAATATCCATTAAGCACCTCTATTTTTATCATTTTAATTACTCAATTCGACAGCTAGAATCAACAATCCTTCTTCAAGTAAACTGCCCTTTAGCTCAATAAGAAAAAGCCGCCCAAATGGCAGCTGGAACTTAACTCTTGCACCCGTTCAACGAAGCCTCATTATAGTTGGATTTCCATCTTTCTCGCTTGTGTTTTCATTCCCATAGCGATTTATGCCCCAGGTACCTCTTGTGCCTATAACAAGAGGTACGGGGCTTTTACCACGTTTTAGATAATTGTAAACCCACTCTTGTTCGCTTAAGGTTTTTTCACTCATATAGATTGACCCAACCTTATTTGAACAATTCTTTAATATCTGTACTTTGCATTCATGCTAACTGATTAATTTATGCGCTTTTCACTCATAAGATCGCTAACGGTACCAAGTTTGTATCCTTTTGCTTTAATATCCATTATCATGGTCTCCATCCCTTCAGCCGTAGGCTTTGTAGGATGCATTAGAACCATTGAGCCATTTTCTACCTTCGATATAACCCTTCTAACCATTTCCGAAGTTGCGGGCTTTCGCCAATCGACCGTATCGACTGTCCATAGAATGGTTTTCATATCAAGTCGGTTAGCTACTTGTATCGTTACCTGATTAAAACTTCCACTTGGTGGGGCAAACCACTTTGGTGTTATACCAAGGGTTCCCCTAATGACATCATTCGTCTTTTTCAACTCTTCCATGGTTTCAGCCTCAGAACGCTTTTGGAGATTCGGATGACTATAAGCATGGTTGCCGATTTCATGACCGGCATCCTTAATCATCTTGGCTAGATCAGGGTTCTTTTTAACCCAACTTCCATCAAAGAAAAACGTTGCCTTGGTTTGATGATTATTTAAAACCTTTAGGATTCCCAGGATGTATTCGTTACCCCAGGCGACATTGATTAAAAAAGCAACCATAGGTTTTTGTGGATTACCCCTATAAATCGGTTCTAGAGCTAAATCTTCCAAATGGACATTTGGCGGTATTTCTTTATAGATAATCTTGTTTTTATCAAATTTACCACTTATCTTCATTTTTTTATAACTAGCCTTCATATTCACGTGCAACCCATTGTAACCCGGTATCGCTTTCCATACTCTATCGACTTTTGCATCAATCGGTTCAATTTTAAACTCTTCATTATATGCCTCGATTTTTTTGTAAAGATCATCTTTATTAACTTCCGAGGAAGTTGTGGTGACACCTCTATTATTAGACTCTGTAGAAATAGATTTATTCAGGGGGATAGAGAACCCCGATGTCAACACTAACATACTTGAAAGCAATGAAAGACGCCTTAGATATTGTCTGATTTGAAACCCCTCATTTTTATATTTTGATGATGGTAGATTTCCCATTGGCATAGGAGATTATGCTGCATGAAGTTTTAAGACAATAGCAAATCTTATAGATTCCCTGACTTCATTACCATAAACAACTTTCCAAGACTTTTTCCATAAACCAAATATTAATAATAAAAATGAACAATTAAACAAACAAAAAATGAAGCCCACCCAATAGAAACCCATTTATACTTTCCTATATATCTGATAAAGTATATTACGGGAAAAATACAAATTCCTTCTTCAACTAAAGGGGTGCCCCGTTAGTTAAAGAAGAATCACCGGGTTCTATTTGATGAAATCAAAAGTCGTTGTTTATATATTAACATTGAAAAAAACTTTACATTTCAATGTTTCACATATTTTAATTCTAGATATCAAGATCCTCGATCACGAATCATTTATTTTCCCAACTCCTTAATATAGATTAGAACATATGTTTGTGATTTTATGTATAAAAAAATCGTTGAATTAACCAACGATTTTTAAGAGATATATTCAACAAATGATGGGATTCTTAATTTGTCGTCCTTTGTGTAGTTCCTAAATTTTATCCGGCATTTCATTTTTGGATCAAGGAAAATAAACTTTTTATTTTCACCAGTGATCAAATCCTGATGTGATTTATAGAATATCTTTTTTGCTTCGAGATTCATAAATTCCATGACTCCTGCTGGTCGAATTTTCTCGCCTTCTTCTATCCCCAAAAGCAAGCCAAATTCGTCCTTTTTGGCTCCGATAATATAGGCGTCAGCATATTGAGAATTGATGACCTTGAGCCAGTCACGCGAGCGTTTATTTATCTGATAAGAGGAATCAGCTCTTTTAAGGACAATTCCTTCTAAACTGTGCTCTTTTACAAGATTGAAATAGGCTTCTCCATTGCCGTACATCCACTGGACCTTTGTGATATGTTCGCTTTGTTCAATCAATATATCCAGCAGTTCCTTTCTCTCCACCAACGGTAAATGAGTTACTTTCCTACCTTCGTGATAAAGAATATCAAAAACGCAGTATTGTATTTTATGAATTGATTTACTCGACATGAACCTTTCCATCATCGCCTCAAAATCTGGTTTACCTTGTTGGTCAGTTACTACAACTTCACCGTCCAGTAGCGTGCCGTCAGGAATATCTAATTTACACAGTTCTGGAAATTTACTTGTAACTTCATTATTATGTCTAGTGTATATTTTTATTTTATTATCAAATTTGGACAGCATTAAGCGAACACCGTCCAGCTTTAACTCCGTAATAAAATCTGCACCATCTAATGGCTCATCAATTTTATGCAACAGCATAGGTGAAACAAACATCTAAACCACCTCAAAATAATGATAACAGATAAATTGACTAATTCTTACTAGAAATATTTGTTACATCAAATAAAACATTTCGGGAGTGCTAGCATGAATTTACTTTCAAAATTAGTTAGTAATTATTATGAATAGAAGTTTTTTATTTTTCGAAGTTTCAGTCTAAATAGGATATTATTAAATAAAAAGAGCCAAAGGGAGGGATTGATATGGAAGAAATACAAGAAAAAATGCATCTTCGGTTAATAGAGAAAAAATTACAAAGTTTTTCGGGATTTGTTTTTGAAGAACATGCAAGGTTTTTATTGAAAATTATTGATCCTAGATTTACGTTTACAAGGCTTCGCATAGATGGAAAAATTGATGGTTATAAAAGAATCGCAACGAAGAAAAAATTTGGTAAAGAGAAAATTATTGAGATTTATTCAATGTATGGTAAAGAGGCATGGACTAACCCTGACTATAAAAAAATAGCCAATGACCTTGATGATGCAATAGACTATGCAAAGAAACGAGAGTTTCGTTTAAAAAAATGGAGTCCGGTTATAAACTTTGAATTAGAGACAGAGTTCAGACATCAAATGGAAGAAAAATGTGAAGAGTTAAATATTAATTTTGAAGAAATTAATCCAACCGTACTTATCACTAAGCTAACTAAAGCAGATAATATATATACTGCTGCCTGCTATTTTAATGCAACAGATGCCCCTACATTGCCTTTTTCAACCTATTCATGCCATGAACTAGGTAAAAGAGCCTTAGAAAGTATTTATGAAAACCAAGGTAAACCTAATACTGATGAAAAATTTGAATTGTTGAAAGAAATTGTTTCCACAATTCTTAAATTCTCATTCTTAGATAATAAGGTAATATATAATTTGAATTTTTATCCGACAATAGGTAAAAAAACCAGTATCAACAAGGATTTTATTTATAGTTATAAATTATTTGAACGCTCTTTTTTACCAGTGGAAAACGTAAAGCCGGGAAATTATTTCTCCAAAGATGAGAATGGTTATATTATTTTACAAATACCAAACTTAGTTCCAATTTATTCCCTTTGTATTGAACTTGAAAAACATTTGGAGAAAAGTGGAACTTATAATATATCTGAGGCATTAGAAACGTGTTATAAATATTCACAAGGACTTTCTTTTAAAAAAGTAACTTAGAATGATTTCAGTCACAAGAATGTACCAACAGCGATCCCTTCTTCAGCTAACGAAGCAGGTTTGTTCAATAAATTAATTATTTAACCATGTTTTAATGCTGGTCTACCGCATAATGTTTAACCAATTATGTTCTTTTTAGAAATAAAATATAGATTAATGCCAAGCAATTCGGATAATTGCAGAAATGGGTAAAGGAGTATGGCAAAACGAACATATAAAAATTGTAGGGTATTAAAGCCCTTTAAGTAAAATTAATAGGCTGCACTTAATGTAATTATTATCCTTTTATTAGCTATTTGTTTAGGTTTACTGTTGTTCCAGATAGAGGTTTCTAATTCTATCGTTGTAGTCATAATAGGAGTCATAAGTTATGTAACGGGTACTACGAAAGAAAGATTGGATAAGGTAAGCAAAAGCCGTAATTTATCAGGTTGTATCTATTAAACTAGATTACCATTAAGAGAGGTTACCTCAAAATCCCAAAATTTAATTACTGAAACACAATTGTAGAGGAATAGAAAAGGTGAAACACTAGTAGGTGCTCACCCTAGTCCTCCTTAAAGGTAACCTTTTCCCCTTATACAAGAGGCTTATCAATTAAAGTAGCAAATTCAAGCTCGTGGACATGTCCATCATCTTGGGTAGTGGTTCCTTTGACAAAGTGTACATGTTTACCATTGCCAACTGGGATAGCAGGACCTGTTTGTATTCCTACCTCATGATGATGATCTAAAAAGTCGGTATTAGTTAAAAGCACATGTACATGACTATCACCCTTTGGAATTACTTCACTTGTAACTCCTGCAAAACGATGATTATGCCTGTCCTCTCCTTCTTCAGCTAATTTGGTACTTGCCAAAAATTCATGAACATGTGTTTGTTCCGATTCTTCAGAATTTTTTGTTTTGTTAGACTGCTCTTCTTTTTTAGATCTATTTCTTTCATAATTTTCTCTTTCCCTTTTAACTTTACTCATAAAATGGAACCCCCTTTTAAATTAGAGTACTGTTAATAATATTAGTATTGGTAAGGTTTTATGAAAAAAAGATTTTCTTTATCTTTTGCTTCAAATGAATATACTTTTCCTTCTTTTTGATTATAAAAAGAATTGAATGCCCGTTTGTTCTAATTTGTGAAGGAATGTACTTAAAGTAATGGGTGCCATACTCCAAGAAGGAAGTATGGCATTTCATATTGAAGTAAAGGGCAGTTTAGTTTAAGAAAAAAAGTGTTTAAAAAGAGGTAAACATTTATTTGCAAATACTATAATGGTTGTTATTATTGTTTGTGGGTTTAATCCCAATCTATGTAAATAAGGAGCTATTTCCATGATTATTAAATTCATTCGTTATAGATAGAAATAGGTATAGACTATTTTTCGAATCCAACTCATATTTTTTAAAAATATGATGAGGGTTTATTTGTCTATGCCTTTTTCATTTATCTAAAAACGAATGAATGAGGTGACTTCTTTGTTACAAGAGAATAAAAGAATAAAGAGTGCAAAATATGTGAGCAATTTTGAAACCATTTTTGCTTGTCCAATTTGTAATTTGTCTATGAAGGTTTTGGAGTTTAAAAGTTTAATCTGCTCAAATAATCATACGTTTGATTTTGCCAAGCAAGGATATATCAACTTGACAACTCACTCAGTATACACCAAGTACAGCAAAGGTCTTTTTGAAGCACGAAGAAAACTTATTACCGAAGGTGCCTTTTTTGAACCATTAAGTCATGCCATTGCAAAAGTTATGCATAATCATGTTGTTAAAACAAATGAAACAATATCTATACTTGATACTGGGTGTGGTGAGGGTTCGCATCTTTCTAATATTTGCGATATTGTTAGTTCTGACTCTTATAAAAGAGTAGTTGGAGTAGGAATAGACATTTCTAAAGAAGGTATCATGGTAGCTTCTAAGAACTACACTAATAAGATTTGGGCTGTGGCTGATCTTGCAAACACACCCTTTAAGAATACACAGTTCGATGTTATTCTTAATATCTTATCTCCTTCAAATTATGCTGAATTTAAAAGAATGTTGAAAGCTGACGGTATAGTAATTAAAGTTGTGCCGCAAAGTGGCTATTTAAAAGAATTAAGGGAACATCTTTTTCATAAACCTGAAAAACAAAATTATTCTAATGCAGATACAGTGGAGAGGTTTAATGAGAGTTTTCAATTTGTTGATAGTTCAAGGTTAAGTTACACCATGAATATTAATAAACCTTTAATTCAATCATTGGTTCAAATGACCACTTTAACTTGGACAACAACAGAGGAACGAGTAAAATCTTTTTTAAATAAGGATTCTGCTGGAATAACTGTTGATTTGGATATATTAATCGGTAAAAACACAATTTAGAAAAATAGGACTTTTATTAGGGTAGTCTCGTGATGGGACTACCCTAAAGTATGTTCTTCAACTAACGGGTGCTTTAGTTCAAGAACAGGACTGTCAATAGAAGGTCTTTTTTTATGCTATTAAGTGTTAAGGGAGTGGGTTGAAGCCTGCTCCTTTTTGATTACTCCGTAACATGTTTTTATACATAAAAAAGCCAATCCTTTACACTTCAAGGGATCGGCGTTTATCACTTTATTATACTGGGTTAACAGGTGCAATCGGGCTAGGTTGCCAGATCCGGGAAATCCAGGCTGCTTAATTTTCTTTTAATCAGCACTTGTCCCATTCAGCTTTATTCTGAGTGCATAAGTTATTATTAAGGCCGCCAAGCCAATATAACTACCTCAGAAGAGGCGTTTGCATTGTATTGCAGACGCTTTTTTATTTTTAGAAATTGTTTTGTCCTTACAACAATGATATATGTCCAATCAACCCTTGTCTTTAAAAAATATACATAAGGAGAAATAGCTTTTGTCCGATTGGTGGTGAAAAAAATGGGTTGGTTCGGCGGATACGGTGGATACGATGGTGGTTATGGATACGGCGGTGGCTTTGGCGGCAGCAGCTTTGTATTAATCGTTGTATTGTTCATACTTCTAATCATTGTAGGGGCTTCATTTTGCTAAATAGTACAGAACAAAGGGCAGGTTAAGTTAATCTGTCCCTTTGTCATATAGACTTCTAAAATGAAAGGAGGATGATTACAAATGGGTTTTTTTCGTGACGACTTTAGAAGAGATCGATTTTTTCGTGACGATTTTAGAAGAAGAGGGTTTTTCCCCTTTAAATTCTTATTTTTCCCCTTTGAATTTAAAAGAGAAAGAAGAAGAAGACGTAGATTCTAAAAGCAAAAGATTTAAACAGTATTTCCATGGGCCTACGGGCCTTCTTTTCTTCTATGTAATCGATCACATACATAATTACGAAGAAATGATAAGAATGCTTGTATGCTTGTCAGAACCGAAGTAATTAAAAGGTTATATAGTCGAAATAGCAAAAGCAATTTGAGGGTGTGGGCGAAGTGCCTGCCTCTTTTTTCAGTATAAGATTGATTACTTTCTTAAACTAACGGAGCAGGTTAGTGAAAGAAGGAATTTTCACATCTTTACTTGAATATATCTAGGAAAAGACTATAGATGGAGGCTGTTTATGGCACTAGTTTCAATCTATACTGTTGGCAGGCTAAATCACCCCTATGACCACCCTGCCTCTCGTGAATTTTATGAAATGGGATATAAAGTGATGCGTCAGGCATCTGTATCAGGACATCTTATAGAAGAGTTTTCATCAGATGGAGTGCCTTTCCCTGAAGAAGCTAAAGGGAAAGGTTACCCTGTTCTGACCCTAACGGTATGGAAAAGCCTTCAATCCTTATATCGTTTTACCTATTCAGGGAAACATAGCCAAGCGTTGCGAAATAGGAACAAGTGGATTGATCCTCATCAAGAGAAACAACCTACATATGTGGTGTGGTGGACAGAGAAGGTGAAGGATGTTTCTTGGGAGGAGGCTTTCAGGAGATATAACTATTATATTCAACATGGACCCACTCCTTTTGCATTTGATTTTAAGCATGCATTTGATGAAAAAGGGGAGATGTACTTGATTTAGTAGCAGGGGGACCCTTAAGGAATAATACAACTTCCTGTAATATTTTATCGCCATTTTTACTTATTTTGGATGAAATTGTGAAGTATTAAATTAAACTATCGGGGGCAAAACCTTAATAAGCGTACTGAAGTAATATTTAGAAAAAAGTGAAAATGGTTATTTTTTGTTAATTTTGTTATTCTTTAATTAAGTTGGTTGAAAGCGCTTGTTTATTTTGTAACCACTGATTCATATGAAACAGCAACTCTTACTTACATTTACTGTAAGGTGGGTTATTTTTTTTGGAGATACACTATTAATATTATTGCCACAGGAGATGTATATTAAATTATGGGGTATAATCGAAGTTCAACACGTGAAAAGTGGACCATTATGAAATATATGCATGATTTTAACCTTATGACAACATATGCATATGCTTTGCGTGAAGCAAATGAACTCACGAATGAAAATATCAATGATATCTTAGGGCAGATGATAGATGAAGGTATTTACAATCCAAGGTATGGAGGAAGCATTGACACAGGAAAGTTCAAGATAATACAAATTGCATGGTATATGTTTGGATATTACGATAATACAAGGCGTTCTAACAACAAGAAAAGGTTAGTTTTCAGTCCACTAGGGAATTTGTTGCTTGATAACCTGAAAGACAAAAATAAAGTGAGCAAGATTTTCTTAGCAATGTTATTTGGTAATGCATTTAGACAACCTTTTTCTAAAATGGACAATCGCTACAATATATTTGCTTATCGACTTGTATTCCAGCTTCTAAGAGACCCTAGGTTACATGGGAGATTGTATCACGATGAAATTTTCTACTTTGCTATGTTTTTAAAGACGGTTACAAGAGATACATATGAAAAACTGGTTAATGATATATTGCAATTCCGTACCAAAAGTGCAGGAGAAAAGTATAACATATTTAAGAGAGATGAGCCCGTTATAGCACAAGCTCTCCACGAATGGAATTATGCTACTGGGATATTAGAAACAGCAGGGATTATTAAGGTTTGCAATGATTCTAACGGGAAAAGTATTGGGGTACTAATACATGGGAATGGTTCTGGAAGAAGAACATACCGTGAGGACTATATTATTGTTAAACCTGAGATTGCTGCTTTTATGGACAAAATGTTGTATAACTACCCTTATGATCAAATTCCATTTTCGGATGAAGAACGTGCTCAAAGCTTCGATAATGAAATGGTCGTAAAAATGTACAGTTTTTATCCTATTGAACTTCTTCAAGAAATAGGCATTGATATGTCTGAACAAGAAAAAATATCCAAACTTCTAAAAATCGCAACATCAGTAAATGAGTATGCTACTAATCAAAATGCGGATGATTTTAATCGCTTTGAAGTTGCACTACGTGATGCATTCAGGTTGTTCCGTAATGTTAAGGCGGAAAATATTGGTGGTGCAGGAAATACAGATGTGGAGTGCATATACTATCCCGATGATGAGCAGTCAGCTAAAAAGTTTGATGTAGAAGCAAAAGCACGCAAAGTGAAACTTATGGAAATTAGTGCTGGGCGTTTGCGGCTTCATAGGGAAAAAATTGGTTCGAAGTACACCGTTATTGTTACTCCTGACTATGTTCATGCAGTATTAGATGATATCAGAGGAGAACGTGTTGCTATCATTAAATCAGTCACATTGTCAAATTATCTTTTCCAGTATATAACGAAATATGGACGAGATATATCTTACTTTGCCTTAGATGAAATAATCGAGAATAATCTTGGTGGAGATGTAACACATTTAGTTAATGACTATATTTATGCTAATTTTGGTCATGGTTATGCAATATAATGACCTGAAATTATCAAGAGAAAAAACAATGATTTTTTTCGGCTGTTGAGAACCTTTCAACAGTCTTTTTTGATAACTGAAAAGGTTTTCCCAAAATTGATATCTTCTATGGAAAATATCAAACTTTGAGAAAACCTGAAATTTTTATCGCTTAAATATTAATAAGATTCACTTATAACATTTTAAATTAAAATTTAATTTTTTTTAAGGAATAAGTTTATACATGCTCACTATTAAATTCTAATTCTTTTATTCCTTTTACAATCACCTTACTCAGTAATGGTGGAATAGCTTCTCCAATAATTTGTCTTATAAAGTTTTCATTAATATCTTCTGGTATATTCCAGTCTAAAGGTAATGAAGAAACGATAATTAGTTCAAGAAAGGTCAGTACTCTAGGATCACTCCAAGTACCATTTGGGAGAAGTCTACCTGGATGAACATTATTGTGCCCGCTTATTAAATGATTGTTCGTTGCTCTAGCAGGACATGGTTCATCCCATTTCATCCTTTTATACGTATTATGAAAACCTTTAACAGGTGTTCCATCTTTTTTCTTTGGATAGTAAATAGGATTCTTCATTGCGCTTTTTCCCTCTGAAGTATGACTCATGGCTTCAACCTGCATTTCACTATGGTTAAGTGCTCTATGCCACTTAATGGATGAAGTTTCACCAGCTTTAAGAGAAGGAAGATGTCCGATTGCCTCCCTAAGCGTAATGAGTTTATTTTCCTTCGTAGGCCATGACCAAGTTAAATGATGCTTATACATTTTTATGATGGCTCTTGGTCTACTCTGCGGAACTCCAAAGTTCATGGCGTTAAGAACATCAAGTTCTATGTTATATTCAGTAGAAAATTGATTATTTAATAATTCTTCAATACTTACAAGTTCTCCATTTAATGGATAAAATAATTTGAAGAACTTAGGAACATTCTCAATTAAGACATAATCAGGTTTTAGGATATTAATGGCATCTACCGCATAATTAATAAGGGAATTCCGTTCATCAAGCTCGTACTGTTTTTTCCCTAGGGTACTCATGCCCTGACACGGGGGAGTAGCGATAAGAAAACGTATATCTTGTTCCATTGCTTCACTTATTACGGAATCAAAGACTTTAGGATCTGTGATATCTCCTTGGATCATTTTGGTATCTGGATGTGTTTTGCTATAAAAATCTGCCCTCTGAGCTAATAACTCATTTGCTACGACAATATCAATCCCTATATCCTTAAAATATGTTTCTGCTATTCCCCCACCTGAAAATAATGAAAGGCCCTTAATTCTGTTTTTGGCATTCATACTACATTACAATTCCTTTCACAATCTTTTTTAACATTAAAGGTGGAATACCTTCTCCAATTAATTGACGAAATTCATTATCAGACAGGTTATCTGGCTTATCCATATCTGGAGGACAAGAGGATAGTATCAAAAGTTCACGAGGTGTTAGCACCCTAGCATCACTCCAAGTACCATCTGGTAACGACCTACCTGGATGAACATTTTCTTGTGAAGAAATGATTTCATTTCTCATTGTTATGGTTGGAGCAGGTTTATCCCATCCCATACGATGGTACGTATTTTTAAATCCTTTGATTTTTTCTCCATTTTCTTTTTGTGGGTAATAGATTTCATTGGAGAATGCTGAACACCCAGTTGGAGTATGTTTCATCCACAAAATTTGGTTTTCAGGGTGTATTCTAGCCCAGTGGTTTTTAATGCTGCTAGTCATTCCAGCCTCGAGCGTTGGTAAATTGCTGATACTTTGTCGAACGGTAACTTGGTTGGGCTCAATAACAGGGGCAACCCAGTCAAGATTTTTCTTCCATAATCTAAAAACTGCTCTAAGTCTAGTCTGAGGTACAGAATAATCTGCGGCATTCATTATTTCTGCCTTAATATTATACCTATCTCGATATTTTTCTAACAATAATGTTTCGAGATTAACAAGACTATTATTATACGGAAATAACAGTCTAAAGAACCGCGGAACATTTTCAATTAAAATATAAGAAGGTTCTAATCTATCAATAATATCCAATGCATGTAGAATTAAATAGTTTCTCTTATCGTATAGTAAGGAATCTTCTGTTTTATTACTGCCTGCTGAACTAAGTCCCTGACATGGCGGTGTAGCTAAAATAAAGTCAACATTCTTTTGTTTTGATTCCAAGATAATTTGCTCTTTTATTAATTCATCAACAATATTACCCGTAATCATTTTACAGTTGTCATGTATTATTTGATGAGCCTCTGCTCGCTTGGGAATAAGCTCATTAGCAACTACAACATTTACATCGAGTTCACTTAAGTATAGCTCTCCAATCCCAATGCTAGAAAATAATGATAGGGCATTCATTTATTTACTTCACTTCCGTTTTTCTACTTGAAAATTCTAGAGCTAAGTTGACGGATCTTTTCAATTGTGATATTACAGATGTGGAAAATCCACTAATTTCTTCAGATTCCTGTAATTTACGTAGCGTAGAATTATCAATTTGTTTTACTCCAGTTAGTGTTTCTACCCGTCCCAAACGGGATAATACATCACTTGCAGAACGATAACTTAGGCCTTTTTCACCCATTAACCATTCTTTAAAAGACTTTCTTTCCATATTTTATTCCTCCATTTAACAGAATAGAGTGATTTCAAGTTATATTAATAAAGCAAGAAACATTTAAAATGTAACACTATATTTATAACCTAAACGTCAACGTACGTCAACTTATGTCAACCTACATACGTTGTTCAGGTCCCACTGGCACCACCCTGATTTTATCGAATGCGAACAGTGCCAGGCGCTGTTCGCAAGAAATTTATCTCGAATTCAAGACTCTCGAATTGACAGTAATTAAAATTGGGTTTAAAATAACATTGTTCACATAAAAGTCACAATTACTTTAAGGGTTAAATTAAATTTATTAGGGAAAATAAAATAATAAACCTACAAGGAGGAATTCAAAATGGGAAAATTAGATGGTAAAGTAGCAATTATTACGGGTGCAGCACAAGGTATGGGTGCCATGCATGCACGCAAATTCGTTGAAGAAGGCGCAAAAGTAGTTATTACAGACTTAAATATCGAAGGTGCAAAAGGCTTAGCGGATGAACTTGGGGAAAATGCACTTGCCCTTAAATTAGATGTTTCAAACGAAGAAAACTGGATTGAAGTTGTTGCAAAAACGGAAGAAAAATTTGGGCCAGTTACTGTATTAGTTAACAACGCAGGAATTGGTATTTTCAAAACGTTAGAAGAATTAACAGTAAAAGATTTCGAATTAACCTTCAAAGTAGATGAACTAGGTGTCTTCTTAGGTATGCAAAAAGTTTTTCCTTCAATGAAAAAAGCAGGTGTTGGTTCAATCGTAAACATCTCTTCAGTAGATGGTTTAGTAAGTGCTCCAACAGCAATTGCATATAGTGCTTCAAAACATGCTGTAACAGGTATGACAAAAGGTGCTGCTACAGAACTTGGACAATTTAACATCCGTGTAAACTCAGTTCACCCTGGTATCATTAAAACTCCAATGGCTGAACAAGGTGATGTTGCAGAATACTTAAAACAATTAGAACAAGATATTCCTTTACGTCGTCGTGCAGAAGTAGAAGAAGTATCAAACTTAGTCATTTACTTAGCTTCTGATGATTCAAGCTATTCAACAGGTGCTCAATTCGTAGTTGATGGTGGTATGATTTCAGATTTATAATTAATATCTTGATAAATAACCCCCAACCTCTTTTAGTTGGGGGTTATTTATTTTTATAACTTAATAATGTTGGTAAACTAAAGACAAAAAGTTGATTCCCGTAAATACTAACTCGCCTTTAGGATATTTTTTTCTGTATGTTTCTTTTTTCCATGAAGTACATAGTACAAAAAGATACTCGCAAATACGACCACTGCCAAAGTTAGATACAATCCACGAAAACCAACGATTGGGATGATAAATCCTAATAGAAAAGGACCAAGCCCTACTCCTGAATCCATAAATACGTAAAAGGTTGAGGTTGCAAGCCCTACTCGGTGCCGCGGCGATTCCTTTACGGCAATTGCTTGACAGCAGGAATTCATCGTTCCATATCCTAGACCAATTAACGCTCCTGCTAAAAGAAGAGTAAATCCATGGTTGGCTTGACTCAGAGCAACTAATCCAATCACGAATAATATCAATGCTGGATACATCACAATGTTATCACCTTTTTTATCTAATAACCGTCCAGTAAATGGTCTTGATATTAAGATGAAGACAGCATATACAATAAAGAAGAAACTTGCCGTATCTATTAAATCAATTTCTTTTGCATAAGAAGTAATAAATGACAGGATACCTGAGTAAGCAAAACCCATAATTGCAATAACTATAGAGATAGGAACAGCTTTTATTTCAAAAAAATCTTTTAACTTAAAACCTTTCATTGCACCAAGCTGTTCTTTAGTAATGTCACTTTCAGGGAGATGCACAAATAACATGATAATCGTACTTATGAGGGAGAAAAGCGTACAAATTCCAAATATCATGGTAAAACTTCCTTGCTGACTAAGATAAAGACCTAGGAAGGGTCCTACTGCCATTGCAAGGGTTACACTTAATGAAAAATAGCTTATTCCTTCTCCTCGACGTTCATTCGGAATAATATCCATGATAACTGTTGCTACCGCTGTGGTAAACACCCCGAATGCTGCTCCATGAACAAAACGAATAAACAATAATACGTTCATGTTTTCTACAATAAAATATAAAAACATCACAAACAGAAATAAAAATAATCCACCATATAGCATCCGTTTACGTCCAATGACCTCAATATATTTTCCAGCAAAAAGACGTGAAACGAGTGCACCCACTACAAATATACTAGACGCAAGACCCGCCATGCTTTGGGAAGCGTTAAATTCTTCAACCGCATAAACCGTTAAAGTCGTTATTAACAAATAAAAGGTTAGACCCCCAAAAAAAGTGGATATGGACATGATGATAAAATCTTTTGTCCATAATTTTGATTTATTCACCATTATGCCTCCTATTTCTGTCATTTTTATGTTTAGCAGTATTTTTTATACTGTTTTCGCTAGACCTCCTTAAAAAATTCAATAAACTTATCTTAAAATCTAATTCATTGAAATCATTAACCATGTAACTATATCCCTTGATTTTCAAAAATTCAATTAACATCTACATATTGGATATTAGATTTAACAGATAATAAGAAAAAATTTAAAGGAAGGAGAAAAATGATGGATTTTTTAGACGACCTACCCTCTTTACTCTATCTAAGGTTTATCGAAAAAAGAATCCCCGCTATCCTAAATTGGATAGCGGGAATTCACTTTTCTTTTTCTGCCTCCCCATCTCGATACTGAGTGGGAGTCCTGCCTGTTTCTTTTTTAAATACTCTAGCAAAGTAGGAAGGATCATCATAGCCTATTGTCCAAGCGATTTCCTCGATGGATAGATTCTCTGTTTTTATTAGATGCTTGGCTTGATTTATTCTTAACATCTGCTGATAAGCGGTTATGGTCATCATTGTTTCTTCTTTAAATTTTCGGGATAGATGGCTGGGATGGGCGGACAGTTTTGCTGCCAATTCTTCTTTATTGATTTGTTTATTATAAAAACTGAGAAGATATTCAATCACCCTTTGGGTCATGTTTGTGTAGTTACTTAATGAGTTGGATATAACTACATCGCAATATTCCTCAATCATGCGGTCTTCTAATTGATGCAGGGTTTCCACCTGATTTGCATTTTCAATTTCATAGGCAAATTTTTCCGAAATTCGATGAATCATGATGGCAGGGACATCACTGTTTCTTGCTGATGTCCGCAGTAGAGTATTTAGTATAATGGCAACATTTTTAACTCTGCGTAACGGCTGATTTGGAAAACGTTCTGAAAAAGAAAACAGCATATTTTTAGAATTAATGAGTTGTAGCGCCTCCTTTTTATCCCCTCGTTCAACCGCATGCATAAAATCCTTTTCAGTCTTATACCTCAATTTAACTAGTTCTCCCTCTTTTTCCACATTGAAATGGTCCTTCTTATGAACAGGACGGCTGCTTTTATCAGAAACAATGACAATCGGGGTCAATTCCTGCTCAATCAAGTTTGTAAACTGCTGAAGGACACTTCCATAACTGTTGGCTTGTTCTGCAGTTAGTATATAGATTTTATCGCTTATCAGCTTTAAATCTTCACTTTGTGTTCTCGTGAGATGATAATCCCTTGATAAACTATATAGATTCGGTGTCTTATCAAAATACGGACCAATAATAATGGTGCAGGCTTCCTCTTTTTTGCTGAAGGAATATCCAAAATAGTGTAAGTCCCATTCATTAATATAGGAATAAAGTTGACTTGTTTGTTTTATATTGTCATACAAAGATAAAACATCACTCTCCCCTGAACCGGGCATAAATGAAGGGATAGAAGTCATTTCATAACGGTAAATAAGCTCCCGCTTTTGATTGAATACATACGTATTTAAATTGGTTATATGTTGAATTTTCATAGCCGTTGAGATGATTTTTGATGGTTCCAGTTTCCTTCCTCCAATTCGACAGCAGCAAAAATTTGTCCTTTATCCGGATATTATCAAATAAATCCTAATGGAATTTGATTGAAATCATTATACTAGTTTTACATTAACACTTTCAATTTCAAAAAATATAAAGCAGCGAAAATGAAAGCGGTAAAAATAGGTAATAACAGATAGTAATAGAGGAAATTAAAGAAAAGATTTAGGATATGGGAGTGTGGAAAACAACTATGAGTAATCAGAAACAAAACCATACAAATACAGCAGATGTACCTAATGAGACAAAAGAAACGACGTTGTCTAAAGTTTTAGGTGTTATCTCAGGAAGTTTTGCCCCTATTATCGGCGTTCTCGCTGGTGCTGGACTCTTAAAAGCAATGTTATCCGTTTTAAACACATTAGGCTGGATGTCTGATGAAAGCGGTGCCTATCTGATTTTATCAGCGGCGGGAGATGCCGTTTTTCATTTCCTGCCATTGTTTCTTGGAATATCCATTGCTCTTAAACTTGGTGCTAACGGTTATGTCGGCGGGGTAATTGGTGCAGCCATTCTAATGCCTGAAATGATGCACCTTGTAGAGAACGATGTGAAGACCATCGACTTTTTAGGCATTCCAGTCTTATTAGCTGATTATTCTTCTACCGTATTTCCTATCTTTATTGCCATGTTTGTTTATGCAGGACTAGATCGGTTGTTAAAAAAAATCATTTATAAAGATATTCAGATGTTTATTAATCCTTTGCTATCAATACTCATCCTCGTCCCGTTAACGATGATGGTGTTTGGCCCAATTGGGACACTTCTAGGAGAAGGATTAGGTTTCGTCATTAATTTCTTAAGCGATCGAAGCGGACTTTTAGCAGGGGCTGTATTAGGTGCCTCATGGACATTCCTAACCATAATGGGATTGCACTGGACGATTATACCACTTGCAATCGTAAATCTCGCAACTGGTCCTGATCCTATTATTGCTATGGCAGCGGCCGCTCCATTTGCTCAAGTGGGAATAGGGATGGCGGTTTTTCTAAAAACACGTGATAAAGATTTAAAGGCTCTTGCTGCAAGCGGAATCTTACCTGGTGCTTTGGCTGGAACCACCGAGGCGATTAATTATGGAATCATCCTTCGTTATCGAAAAACCATGATCTATGTGATTATTGCTGCTGGAATTGGCGGGGCAATCAATGGAAGCCTTGGCGTTGTTATGAATGATTTTGTCCTTCCGAGTGTACTTGCCATTCCTGCATTTACACCGATTTGGGAGTATCTAATTGGGATTGGCGTTGCTTTTGCCATTGGATTTCTATTGACATATCTACTTGGATACGAGCCCAAAACTTCAAAAGTGGATGTTGATTTTACCCAAAATGCTTTTGGTGTAAAGTTGGAAACCATTAAAAGTCCAATGCGCGGTAAAGTTGTTCCATTAAGCTCTATCCAGGATCCATTATTTGCATCTGAAACAGTAGGTAAAGGAATTGCTATTGAACCGGAAGCAGGAAAAATTTATTCACCTGTTGATGGTGTGATTACAACACAATTTCCTACAGGACATGCAGTTGGGATAACGTCTAAAAATGGTGCCGAGGTGTTAATTTATATAGGTCTTGATACGGTAAAATTGAAAGGGAAATACTTTACACCGCTTGTAAAGCAAGGTAATCATGTCAAACAAGGCGACCTGCTCATTGATTTTGAAATGGACCAAATAAAAGCAGCTGGATTTGAAACCACAACATTGGTTGTCATCACCAATACGGACCAATATCTTGATATTAAAGCTATGAATCATGACACTGTCGAACAAAATGAACCCTTATTGAAATTAACGGTTTAATCTATTATTAAAGGGTTGGTCCCATTTGGACCAACCCTTTTGAATAGCATTAAGGTTTACCGAGGTTACTTCACGTTAGCTTCTTTCATCAATTTACCTCAAAAT
Organism: Neobacillus niacini; assembly: GCF_031457145.1. Taxonomy (GTDB): domain Bacteria; phylum Bacillota; class Bacilli; order Bacillales; family Cytobacillaceae; genus Neobacillus; species Neobacillus niacini_J. The sequence continues at coordinate 78,044 of NZ_JAVDVZ010000015.1, read as the reverse complement.
ATTTAATCAATCGTTTGATTAGTTTATATCCTTGATTTCTAAACAGTGATAGGGTTCAAATGAATTGGCCTCATTATTCTTTTTCTCTTATCAAATGTAGTTACTTCTTTAACACCTTTGTCCACTAATAACTTGTTGATTTCATCAGAATAAATACCTAAATCATCAGGAAAATGGGAATCGGATGATGTTGTGAATTTTACACCTTCCGCAATTAAGATATCTAGATTTGTGAAACGTAATATTTATACAAAACTAGTAAATTTATATAAAGTCAAAACTGTTCGTCCCACTGAAATTAGAACAAACAGCTTTAATAACAACATCTATTCAATGTAATTAGTCAAAACTCCCGATTATCCTTAGAAAGTGAAAAACAAATTACTTGTCTTCAAAGAGAAAATTTCCTTCACTGTCAAATAAATCTTCAACTGTCTTAATAACATAAGGAGTAAATTTTCTTAGTGTCGCCTCTGAACTAACACCTGAGAGTACACCGACTCCAAGTAATCCATGTCTAGAAAATTCCATATCTACCATTGTATCACCAATATGGATCACTTCATTCCTTTGTAGATTAAATTGATCACAGAATACTTGCATCGCTTCTACATTTGGTTTTTTCATATATGTATCAGCAGTTGCAATAAAATCTACATATTCGTTGATCCCTAATTTATTTAAGGTAAATTGTGTAACATCAAAATTGTCAGCTGTTACAATTCCAATTCTAAAATGATGTTCCTTTAATTTCTTAAATAAAGCAACTAAGTCACCAACAGCTTTCATTTTATCGCTTTTGGTAACAACTTCTTCATAAAAAAAATCATTAATCTTCCTGTGAATCAAATTTCTATCTACTTGCAAACAATTGGATATCACGATTGCTAGATCTTCAGATGTATAAGCAGCAAGAAGGGCATCTTCTTTCACATCATTTCCATCAAGACCAATTAAGCGAGCAATCTCTTGGCTTTTTTCGATCATATTATCTTTTGAATATTCACTTACAATGGAATGAATCATTGCATACGCAGACTCGACCCAAAAAGAATTAAATTCTATCAAGGTACCATCTTTATCAAATAAGATCCCCTTAATCATTCATGTGCTCCTTCATCAAGTCCAGTATCTGACCCCACTTTGTTAATGATGGCTCCTTCTCACCAAAGAGAATCGGATTGGAAAAACCATAAAAACGGCCATCTTCGTACCTTACATTTACTCTAATCCAATGGTAGGAATCATCATGAAAATGAAACATATACTCCGATGCATTACCCTTTTCTTGTTTCACCACTTCTCCATCTACTACCCATTCAAAGTAGATGGCCTCTTCCGTGTCTACTAAAGCTTTTGCCATTCCTTCAACTAAATTACAATGAACGCCGGAAATGAAGTCAGCGATTTGAAACTGAATTTGCTCCCCTCTTGACACTGTGACATTTCCTTTTTTCACCGCATTTACAACATTAGTAGCGGATAGCCCATCACAAAAAACAAAAGTGCCCGGGTCACCAATTAATGATGGCTCATTACTGTCTTCATAGGTTTCCGTTGGTTTCATATGAGTGTCTGAACCGCCTATACCCGTAATCTTATAACCATCGTTTAATAAATAATTCCAAGCAAGCAATGCCCATTCCGTTGCTTTTTCGTTATCAAGATATGTAGGCTCATTGCAAATCTCTATCGCATCAATTTTCTTTAAAGGTGTTTCCGTAAACTTCCATTTCCATTCCGTTAAAAATGGATGATTAATAGAAAAGATAGAATGACCATAATCATCAGTAATAATCTGATTCATCCCTTCTTCTGTAAACATATCTCTTAATCTTTGATTGCAAAAAGGTGACTTGTTCACTGAAATAAGATTACAATGGCCTAATAGTGCAGACACTTCAACCCCAGGAATGACTAGAATATTTGTCTCATCAAACCAGGAAGTTGGTAAGACGTTATGATCAGTAGCAACGAAAAAATCTAATTTCTGATTTGCTGCACTAACCATATTCTCTTCTCTGGTCATTTTCCCATCTGAATATATCGAATGTGTATGAAAATCACCTTTATACCATTTATTATTTTCATTAAACACTTTGTTGGCATCAAAATTCTTCAAATGAAAGGTCGTTGATTGACGATTTTGCCAAGTGATTGGGTCTGATAGGTTATTCGTTTCTTCATTAAATGATATACTACATGTACACAAATCAAGATTGTATTCAAAATCCTCATTCGTTTCAATCGAAATGTATAATGTCCACTCGCCTTGATGGATAGGACCAGAGATTGTATACGGGGAAGTTTTCCCACTATCTGTATGAATAACAACCGGCTGAGGAGCATTCCCTTTTATAAACTGTGATCTTAATTTTTTTTGTTCATCATATAACATATAGGTGAGCCACATCGGCTGTTCTGTTGCAAAGAAAACTGAAATAGAATTGACATCCTTTGGAACATGGAACGTCATTGCTTTATTTATTAGAAAATTAGTTTCATCATTTTTAACTACTAACTCAATGGTTGGTTTTTCTGTAACCTTAATCAAAATCCCCACTCCTATAAGAGTTCTATCACTATTATTTACCTAAACGGAAGGAACTGCATCCTCTACCGTTAACCATTCGTATCCATTCTCATACCAATCTTTTGGTTTTTCTTCGTCGCAAATAATTTTCATTAGGTTGGAAATCGGACAAATTTGAAATAATGACTTTTTATTCAACTTTGAAGAATCGGTTAATAAAATCGCTTCCTGGCTGTTTTGGATCATTGCTTCTGAAACAAGAGATTCGTCCATATCAAAGTCATATACAGCATCTTTTGTTACTCCGCCACATGAAATAAAAGCAAGATTAAAATTAAATCTTCGCAAAAACTCCACGGTATATGTCCCTTTTACTGAAGCTTGATACGGATTCGTTACTCCCGGCAGCATAATGACTTGACCTGTCATTCTTTTCTCTTCAATTGCCAAATTAAAACGGCCAGCGGCACTTAACGAATTGGTAACGACTGTTAATCCTTGTACATTTTCAATCATATCTGCAATATGAACAGCAGTAGAACCAACATCAACAGCAATCGTATCACCATCTTGAATAAGCTCGGCTGCCCGTTTCGCTATTTTCTTTTTCTCCTCTTTATGCAAAGACATTTTCTTTTCATAAACCATTTCTTTATGTGTAGTCACAAAAGGGACCGCCCCGCCATGAATACGTGATAACTTTTCATTCATCTCTAGTTCAGCTAAATCTCTTCGTACCGTTTCAGGTGTGACATCCAGCAAGTTTGCTAAATCAATTACAAGTACTTTTTGGTCTTTTTCCAGTTTCTTTAACATAAAGACATGCCGATCATCCTTGTTCATCTAGCTTCCCTCCAAGGTCTATAATATGGCAATCTATTAGAATACGTTTCCAGACATATAATCTATACTAAAACTTTACCAAAAATGTAGGAATTTTTATAGGCAAGGCTCTTAAACTTTAATAATACATACCTTCTTCATTTGATCGTTTAAACATCTTAAAAAACCCATGAATCGAAAGACTTTTTCCGTTAAAAATAGGAAAAACAATTTTCAAAATAACAAAGGCAGGAAAACTAATGCCAATGAATAGAATAAAACCTGGTAACTGATTGAAAATATATTGAATCATAAATAAAGCACCAGTCAATACAATCATCGACAAACTATTGATTAGCGGAAAAGAAATTGCATTTATAATATATTGGAAGAATGATAATTGATAATGGGCGTAAATCGGAAACAATACACATATGGACAATAAAGAAAAAGCCAGAAAGATTAACACAACATATCCTAATGCAAGCATACTTACGTTTGCAATAGAACTGACAAATCGAAAATCAGTCCAAAGAACAGCGGCTACTAGTAGAAAGAAATACCCTAACCCATTACTTTTCCAGAAATCTTTTTTATAGTACTGGAAAAATTCAGTGATAATCTTTACACGCTCCTGACCAATAAACCATTTACGTAGTACGGAAAACAACGCACTCGTTGCTGGAAAAACACCGAATATTCCAAGTCCTGCAATCGTAAATCCCATCCAAAGGAAATTTAAAACGACTAAACGAATCACCCATTCTCCAAAACGATTAAGCTTTTCATTAAATTGTTGCATTACTTTCCCTCTTCCTCTTTATTGTCATTTTCTTTCCTTATTTAATGCTTGTTACTACTATCTAATAAAAAAATCATAACCCCGTCCCACATCGTTTAAGCTGTGCGAGTCTGAACCGTAAACAAATTTAATACCTTTTTCTTTCACCTTGTTCATCACATGAGAAGGTGGATACACTTCACCGCAATACTCTTTAAAAAGACCAGCTGTATTAAAATCTAGCTCATAGTCTTTTTCCTTCACTCTATCTAAAATTTGATCTATTAAAATCAATGACGTATCACTTAAATCCGTTGCTTCCCTTTCAAAGTAGGTCTGGAACTTTTGACATAAAGTTAAATGCCCCATTCGTTTTGGTTTAAATAAGCCTAGATCCGATTCAACCATCTCTAAATAAATCGAAAAATAATTTTCCTGGGCTTTTTGAAAACTGCCATAGTGCTGGATGAGTCCTGAATCAAAATCCTCCGGGCTAAAATCAATGGATCTATATCCGCCAACACCGGATTGAAAATGCAAAGAAAGGATACTATCATCAATTTGTTCTCCATATTCATTTAAAAAGTCAATTGTCCAGTTTTCGAAACCTGGTAAATAATCAACCTCAAAACCGACATTAATTTTGATTTCACTTTTATATTTATCTTTTAAATGATGCATTTTCTTTAAATAGATCTCTACATCATGAACATTCATTCCACCTGTTATAATTGCTTCACGCGTTCCTGATGCTTCATCCATAAAACGTTTTGGCAATGGATTATGCTCCGTGATACTGTATTCATTAAATCCTAATTCAATTGCCTTTTGTATTAACTGTTCCACATCCTCACCTGAACCATGTGGACAAAACTCCGTATGTGTATGACCGTCTTTCTTCACATTTCTCACCTTTCCATTATGATTTCTCTAGTTGAATAATCTGAATTTCTTGCCAAGATTCGTTATTCCAGCGAATATACATGATGATCGCTCGAGCCCACTCGTCCAAAATAAAAACAATCCAAACACCGACTAAACCATGGCCGAAATACACACCGATTAGAAAACTCATCGGAACGGTAAACAAAAATGTAAAAATAATTGAAATCATCGTTGGGAACTTGACATCCCCTGCAGTATTTAATGCACCGATTAATATTTCATTTGCCATTCGTCCTGGCTCAAGGAAAATACTTAATAGTATCAATAGTACAACCATATGTTGAATGATCGGATCATCGGTAAACAATTGAATAATAAATGATCCTGATACCGCCAAAATGATGGAAGTAACCACTGCGATACCTAATGAATGGCGCATGACTTTCTTTGTATAAATCTTGGCATTGTGTTTAAAATTTAATCCAATATAGCGCCCTACAATCACTTGATTCGCCATTGAAATAGCGGCAGCTACTGTAAAAATAATCGTAGTAATATTTTGGGTATAAATTTTCGAAGTGATCATGGCTACACCAAAAGTGGCAATAATTCCGGTAATCACCATTTGTGATGTTGAATACGAAATATTCTCCATTGCCGATGGAAATCCCAATTTAAAAATCGATTGAACCGTTGACTTTTCTAATTTTAATGTTCGAAAGGCATTCCGGTGTTGTGGCAGCAAAGTAATGAAAAAAACAATCATTAATACAGCTCCAACAAAACGAGCTATTAACGTAGAATTAGCCACTCCACTAATACCGGTTCCTAGAAAATCCCATGGAGATAAAATAACAATATAATTTCCGACAATATTTAACACATTCGTAATAATCGAGATCATCATGACCACTTTTACGATGGCAAAACTACGAAACACCGTACTCATACTTGTGGTAATCGACTGAAAAATAAGGCTGACTCCAACAATGACGAGATACGTATAGGCACCATCCAACAATTGAGCCGGTGTTTGAATCCAGACTAATAATGTCCGGCCAAAGATGAGATACACAAGTGCTAAACCAATGGAGATGATCACGTTTAAGTAAATAGAATGTTTGATAACAGATTTTAAGTATTGTTGTTTAGTAGAACTAACGAGCTGCATAAGCTGAACAGAACTGCCTAACGCAACAATTCCAAGAACCATTAGGCCAACCATGACGAGTTGATTCGACATGCCGACTGCCGCTACAGCCTCATCACTATATTGACTGAGCATCAACACATCGATATTGCCTAGAATCATACTAAATAATTGTTCGATAAATATAGGTAAAAACAAAACTTTGAAACGGGGAATGGCATGAAGTTGCTGAGCTTCTAGTGCAGAATTAGAATTCACGTTTGACAATGGTATTCGACTCCATCCCATCCGCTGTTAAATGAATGATTCTTGCACCTCTCTCATTGTTCCCATAGCATTGATAACCACTCACTTGTCCGTAGACTAGCTTAATTCCATGATGTTCACCGACAAAATTATTTTCGTGATCATGTCCGCAAAATACAGCGGCAACTTGGCCATTCATATAGGCTGATGCAAATAAACCGGTATTGATATATGGAGCCGAAATCATATCATTTGTTTCATTGCACTCGCCCGATAAAATATTTTGAGCCGCTTGCCAGTATTCAGGAAGTGGGATATGCATAAAGATTAAATCGGTTTTTTGTGCCTTCTCGTGCTTGTACTGCTTTGAAACCTCTCGAAACCAATTGACTTGTTCTGGATGTACCCAATCATATTCTCCAACCGGAAGTGGAGCAGATGCACCTGAATCAATCACATAAAGAACATGTTGAATACTTTCACCTTTTGTATCATAAATTTCAACGGTATAGCTTTCACGATCATCGACAATAAAAGAGTTTTTCTTTTCAACAAAGTGCTTTAAAATCTGTTCCATTCTTCTCATGTCTGAACGAACAAATTCATCTTCTGAATCATGATTTCCATAAGTAATGGCTACCGGGACATTGTGATTATTGATTCGTTCTAATAATTCGATGAAAACTTGATCTGCATTTGGCACCCCTTCACTCCAAATTAAATCTCCTGTAAACATGACTAAATCCGCATCTAAATTTTCAAATGCTTTATCAATTAAGTCAAACGTTTTAAAGTCATCTTCATGATGAGGCAATGATCCGATATGCAAGTCTGTTAATTGTACAATTTTAAAAGTGCCGTCTTCTCTCATTTTAAGTTTCATTTTTTCTTTTCACCTCAGGAAAATTTATTCTTTAATCGAACCAACGGTAATACCTTTTACAAAATACTTTTGAATAAAAGGATAAATGGCTATCATCGGCAGCATGACCACAATGATGGTTGCCATTTGCAGGGAATCACTTGTTACAGTCATTTTGTCAAGCTGTGCATAGGCCATGCTCCCTGAATTACGGAGCAAAATATCAGATAATGCCGCTTGTCGTGTCAGCATTTCTTGTAAAAGCGTTGCTAATGGCTTTAAAGATGCATCCCTTACAAAGAATGAACCAGCATACCAGTCATTCCAATGACCAACGGCTGTAAATAGTGAAATCGTTGCAAGGACCGGTTTACTCATTGGAATCACAATACTTCTAAAAATCTTAAACTCACTGCATCCATCAATTCTCGCCGCCTCAATAACAGAAAATGGCAATTGATTGAAAGAAGTACGTAATAATAAAATATTCGTTACACTGTATAAACTTGGGATGATATACACCCAGATGGTATTGGTTAAATTTAGTTCAGTTAATACGAGATAATACGGAACGGTACCACCGCTAAACAACATCGTAAAAAATACAAAGAATGTAATCGCCTTTCTGCCTGGCAATGTTTTAATCGTCATCGCATAGGCAGCCATAGACATGAGCGCTACCCCAACCACTGTACCAACGACCGTTCTAAAGATCGAAATAAACAAACCATTCAATAAATTATCTTGCTTAAACACTTCAGTATAGTTCTCAACCGACCATTCTCTAGGCCAGAAACCAATCCCACCTTTTTGTGCATCAATTCCACTATTTAACGAAATGGCCAGTACATGTAAAAATGGAAGAATAATGGCTAAACAAAATAATACAATCAATGCACTATTAAGAACCCTTAGAGCTGTTGAGCTCTTCATACTATTACTCATTCACTCATTCTCCTTATTTAGTGAGGCTTTATGTTTCATATTTAGAATAAAAATCCCTTTCCTTCCTCAAAAAGGATAAGGAAAGGGATTGTTAATATTAAAACTTGATGGTTACGCCTGCTGCTTCTTTTTGTTCAACAAAATCAAGGAATTTCTGTAGGCCATTCTTTTCAAGATTTTTACGTGTTTCGTCTAAAATCGATTGTGCTTCTTCAGTGGATTTTGCATAATAAGCGCGCAGCAAATCTTCGTCGTAACGAGTTAATGCTGTTGCAAGTTGACCATCATCACCTTCAAATTCATAAAGGAATGATTGAACAGTCATACCATCAATGACTCTAGCATTTGCTAATTTTTCATCATATTTATATAAATCTAGTATTTCTGTTGCTGCAGATGTATTTTCGCCTTTCACGTTATCTCCATAGCTGATTTCACCGAAGTCTGCAAGGTTGTCCATATCTGTATAAGCTAAATGTTCGCCCCAATATGCACCTACACCACGGAATCCAAGTTTCTTCGCTTCTTCAGGATTTGATTCAATGAGATCAAGTACTTCTTGTTTTACAACTGGTTTCCCATTTTCATCTAAATCATAATCTCTTCCTTCAAGTCCGTAGAAATATAGTCTTTTTCCTTCTTCACTAGCTAACCAATCTGCAAATTTCATCACATGTTCTGGCATTTCTGTTGTTGAAGGAATAGCCCAGCCTGCATAACCTGATTTATAAGAAAGAACCATATCATTTGTTCCGTCGACACGTTCAATTGGACCTAATGGAATGTAAGTCATATCATTATTTTCAGGCATATAGTTATGCATATCAGAAACAATTCCGAAAGAACCATTTACAATACCTTCTTTTGCACGTGTTTCTTCCATTGTGTAATACTCAGGACTCATTAATCCTTCTTTCATTAATTGTTGAACATATTTCACACGCTCAATTCCGAAATCTGTTTGTGCTTCATGCAAGATATTTCCGTTTTCATCCTTCATGAATTTCTCGCCGCTCACACCTGTCCAAACTTTGTCATTGTATAACCATTCACGGTCAGAGCCGCCCCATGCAGTTGGACCCATGACAGTAATTTCTTTTCCATTATCATCTTTGAAATGACCATCTTTAATTTTTAAAGCTAACTCACGTAACTCCTCAGATGTGTTCACTTCAAGTGGATCGATTCCTAAAGCTTCTACAATGTCTTTTTTAATATAAAGGCCACCGACTGTTGGACGTCCTGCATCTCCTCCATTACGATTAATCGCCATGTGAACTAAGTAAGATGCGCCATCCCATTCTTTACGGAACATAATGTTATCACGTGTATCTGCTGGTAAATAATCCTTATCTAAATACTTAGAGTAAACTTTTGTATCCTTGATTAAAGGTGTTAAGTCGTGAAACATTCCTTCATTTGCCGCTTTTAATAATAAAGACATTTCAGGACGACCACTGTTATTTAAATAGAATGCTACGAAGTCAGGTAAATCTCCAGATGCTAAACCTGCTGCTAATGCTTCTGTTGAATCTTCATTTGTAACAGTTTGTAATTTTAACGTAATCCCTGTTCTTTCTTTAATATAAGCTAGAATTTCCTCGTTCATTTCAACCCCTGCATCATTTGCAGATTCGAAAACCAACCCCGTTATGGTACGATCGGCAATCCATGTATCTGGTGCACCTTCTGGTTTTTCTGTATTAATAGAAGATTCCTGATTGGAACATGCTGTAATAAATACTGTGATCAGCACTAATAATGTAGCTAACATTCTTTTATAAGATGATTTCATCTTGTTGTTTCCTCCTATTTTTACCATAATGAAGTTCCGAATTTTTTGCTGGTGATTTTATTGACAATAATCGTTACAATTAATCCTCCAATACCCTGCATCAAACCAATCGCTGTTGCATAACCGAATTGTCCGCCTTGCAAACCTGTATGCACGATATACGTATCAATCGTTTCTGACACATCGGCATTTCCTGGATTTTGCATTAGATAAATTTGATCAAAACCCGATGATAAAATACTGCCTAATGATAATATGAATAAGATAATGATGGTTGCAGATATCCCTGGCAATGTCACGTGCCAGATTTGACGTAATTTTCCTGCTCCATCAATGGCTGCTGCCTCATAAAGGGTAGGAACAATCGCTACAATCGCGGCAAAATATATGATGGAATCCCAACCAATGCTTTTCCAAAGATAACTAATAAATACCAGTGGTAAGAATAACCCTTCATCCATCATGAAAAACTTGCTGCCATCTCCGCCTAACGATTTAATGGCTTCGTTGATCATACCCGTACCCGGGGCAAGCAGCTTGTTCATCAAACCAACCACTACAACCCAAGAAATAAAGTACGGCAGATAGGTTATACTTTGGAAAGCGCCACGCCATCTATTGTTTTTTACCTCATTTAGCATTAGTGCTAATAGAATCGGAAATGGTAAATAAACAAATAATTTCAGAACACTGATGATGAGTGTATTTTTCACATACAACCAGCTTCTTGCATCCCCAAAGAACTGCTCAAAGTATTTGAAACCGACCCAGTCACCACCAAAAAATCCAGTATTAAAGCCGTATTCCTTAAAAGCTAAAATCATACCGCTCATTGGCCAATACGAAAAAATTAAAAAGAAGGTGAGACAAGGGAATAGCATGAGGTAAAATACTTTATGTCTTACTATCTTTGTCCAAATGCTTTCTTTCACTGGGTTATAGTGTAATTCCAGTTCTTCTTTTGTTTTTAGTAGGCCATTATGAACCACAACATTTTCCAAATTAATGTCATCCCTTCTCTTCTGTACGATGGATATAAATTGGATTCGTGAAAGCTACTCTTTCTTTTGCTTCATTTAATACTTCTATTCTGAGTAGCGAATATCCATTGTTACGGAGTCGGAATTCCTCCTTCCATTCGTATTCACCTATCAATTCTTTTTCTAAGATGAGACCACTCTGGGAAAAAATACGGAACCTATCACCACCCTTAAGTTGATTGATTGCGATGGAAAGATTTAATTCACCTGACTCATCCTCTACCCGGTCTCCTAAACAATGAAAATCGTTCACGATAAAATCGATCTCCGGACGGATGGAAATATACGATTTTCCTAGTTTTAGTGCCTGTAAAAGATCCTCTTCCGTTTCATTTTGGGGTACTAGTATATAAGTATAAGCAATCGCTTCACCTGGATAGAGTCGATGCCAATCCCTGCCACTTGAGGCCGCTATTTCATAGCCTTGTTTGAGTAATTGTGTCCAGTGATGAAAGGCATCTTCATTTGATAAGGATTGATGCGGGTTTGTACTATTCCAAACCTCTATCGCATCTACAAATTTTAGATTTTCCAACATATATTCCCAACGGCAGCCCGTACAAAATGGATTTCCACCATCAAATGGATGGGCGATGGTAATATGTACATCCTTTTCTTTTAACCTTTCAAACACTTTATTGGTGTTGTGCTTAGAAATCTTTGTCCAGTCGATGATGATATTTTCTCTTAGCCCATGCACTAAAAAGTGCCCATAAAAAGTGGTATATTCAATACCGTTTAATAGCTGTACTTGGCGGTTGAACTGGTTATGTTGTTCCGCTTCTAGCAAAGCTGTGATCGTATTATGGTCCGTGATCGCCAGCCAATCAATCTCCTCTTTTTCTGCTTGTGCTAGTAACTCTTTTGTTGTTTGAGAGGCATCACTGTGAACGGTATGACTATGAAGTTCCATGCGCTTCACTTGAATAGGTTCACATAATGAATTGCGACTGCGATCTTTCACTATTTGCCCAAATTCAAGACCTTTGAATGGTATGGATTCTTCCTTTTTCGTTTGATTGACCAGAGAGACACCAAAGACCGTAATCTGCCCTGTTACTTCATCTGAAAAAACCCCATGGCAGCTAATAATAAACTCCCAAAAACCTTCATGTATCTTTCCTGAGATGAATCCTTCTGTTGCTTCTTTCTCACTTATTTGTATCGTTTGATTTTCAGAGAAGAAGTGATGAGCACCACAAAATCCTTCCGGGTCATTAATGGAGACTGTTAGTAAATTTCGGACTGTTGTATCGTCCTGTATAACCGATTCCTTCAAGCCTTCACGAATCACAGCTTTTCGGATTGTTTCTTTACAGGTCTCCACGATTGGACCATATTGAAATTGAACCTCTATTTCTGTTAGATTCTCAGGCACATAGACTCTATATACAAGATGCGCTTGATGTGCAGATTGGCTGATTTTAAAATCTTGTTTAAAAAGTTCCAATCTCATGCAGTTAGACTTTCCTTTTCTTCACTTTCATTCATTTGACCCTCACCCATTGTTGGGACACGCAGCTCAGTTTCTTTATCAAAGAAATGAATTTTATCAAAGTTAATGCCTAGCTGAATTTTTTGTCCTGCATCAAAATGCTCCATACTATTAATCTTTGAAATGACTGTTTCACCATTTAGCTTAAAGTAAACTAATGTTTCAGCACCCATTAACTCAGAAAATTCAACCTCAGCAGTAATGGAAAGTTCTTTATTCTCACCTTCAACTACTTGCAAGTCTTCAGGTCGAATTCCCATTAACATATTTTTATTTGCATATCCTTTTTTAGCTAATTTTTCTTTAATCGTTTGTGGCAATGGATACTTTTTATCACCGATTGTCAAATGATGTTCCTTAATGGAAACATCAATAAAGTTCATTGCTGGAGATCCAATAAATTTTCCAACAAACACATTGGCTGGGTTTAAGTAGATTTCCTTAGGAGTGCCAATTTGTTGAATATACCCATCTTTCATCACTACAATTCGTGTTGCCATCGACATTGCTTCTGTTTGGTCGTGAGTTACATAAATCGTTGTCGCTTTTAAATTTCTATGCAACTTCGTAATTTCAGCCCGTGTTTGGAATCGAAGTTTTGCATCTAAGTTTGATAGAGGCTCGTCCATTAAGAAAACTTTTGCTTCACGGACAATTGCTCGCCCCAATGCTACCCTTTGTCTTTGTCCACCTGATAATTCCTTTGGCTTACGATCCAACAACTTTTCAATATCTAAAATTCTTGCGGCATTTTTTACACGTTGGTCAATTTCATCTTTTGGTGTTTTTCGCATTTTCAGTCCAAACGCCATGTTGTCAAATACATTCATATGTGGATATAAAGCATAGTTTTGGAATACCATGGCAATATCGCGATCTTTTGGATGTAAAGTATTTTGCTTTTTACCATCGATATAGATTTCTCCAGAAGATATATCCTCTAATCCAGCAATCATTCGTAATGTTGTTGATTTCCCACAACCAGATGGTCCTACTAAAACAATAAACTCTTCATCTTCAATCGTTAAATCAAAATCTGTTACTGCATGTACACCCTCAATATAATTTTTAAATAAATGCTTTAACTCTATTCTTGCCACACACTTCTCCCCCATTTCCAGTTTTGAAGTTATCCCTTTTTGCATGATGTTTGTTTTATTTAAAAAGTATTTTTTTCCCGGTAAACAAAAAGTGATTATCTGTTTGTTGTTGTTTTTATGTGTTTTATTGTTGTTTTGTTTTTTGTTTACGAGCCAATTATACTTTCCAAATGTTAATCCAACATGTTTAAACAGTAAATTATTTGTAAATCAACTTTATGTTGTATATGCACTTAATTGGATCATTCTGAATGCCATTGCCCTCATATCCCTTAAACCCTTCTGCCCCTTAGGTTTGGTTCAATATTTTTAATGTAAACTTTTATCTCAAAAATCAAAGATAAGTGATATTTTTTTTATAAAACAAAAATAAAAACCAATATTTATTAAAAAATATAGGTCATTTTGCGTATATTTATTTACAATCTCTCAACAAACTTAATATTTTCCCACTATTTTTTTCTCCTTTTATGTATAAAACAAGTATTTGTAGTGATTTTTAATAAAAAGTTAAGGCAAACAAAAAAGCAGATGTTTAAAGAACTTCAGGACCGTGGCTTAAATAGATTAAGTGAACCTTAGGGATTAATTAGAGAACAGCTAAGAAATATGCGGTTGAGGATCAATTACCTGATTTTAAGATTAAACAATCCAATGGAATGAGGTATATAGATAAATGGGGAGAAATAGTTACAGATTGGCTCTTCGCAGATAGTAATTAATGAGTTTAATCAAGGGTTTGATTAGTTTGGGAACAAATACAGATTCAACATAGATTCTCTTTAATAGTTTAGTGCGAGGGATGTCGAAGTTCAATGATTCTACTAAGCGAAGGATTTTAATTGGACCCGGTTGCTCCTGTTTTACTTACAACCACAATTGTAAACATCAGTTGCTACTCACTTGTTAATGGCTAGTTTTTCTCCTTCTTATCTTAAATACAATTCCTAAAAGTAAGAAAGTTAAGCAAAATAATAAAGAACCCTAAAAATAGTTTAGAGTTCTAAGTGGGGCAATTTAGTTTTAAGATAAGTTCGTACTTCCTCTAAATCTGTTAAATCTCTTTTAGGGATTATGTAGGCACTTACTGAGCTATTATATAGATACAGGTTAGAATCATCTTCTTTAAACTTTATGATACCAGACCAATGAACCTTCGTTTCACCGCTAGAAGTGGAATCAACGATACCTTCCTCTGTCAAATTCATCGAATGCTTCCCCAGCAAGCCTTCATTCTTACCTTCCGTGACCATCTTTTTCGTATGACGAGTAATGCGATTGTAAAAATACTTCGGATAAAAAACAACCCACAAAATACTCACAATTAAAAAAGGAATAAACGCATACAAGAACGGAATATCCGCAAAATTTGAAAATACATATGCAATAATTGTATAAAAAACGGGCGTTAAAAATCTTTGCATTTTCAAAGATTTAAGCGCAGAATTTGAATTTTTTACGTGAAACAAATTATATTTGATAAAATCATCTTCCGTTAAGTTGTAATTGAACTTCATTCAAAATCTCCTATCACTATAGTTATTTATTAAATATGTTATTAGATGAAAGCCACTCTAGTAATTGTTGATATGGGTAATAAGTTGTTCCTTTTAACTCCATTCTCGGTGCACTGGGATACTTAGCTAATAGATCATTAACCTCATCTTTACTTAAACCGATGTAAATATGTAAATCCCTTTCTTTTATTAATGTTGGATATGCAGAATAGCTTCCTTTTGGATTCTTAAAATTCTTCAAACCATCACCTATAAAATAACCCAAAGCTGCTAAACCTGCACCTACCCAAAAAAAACTTATATCCATTTAATACCTCCCTAGTAAAAATCACTTTTGGCTAAATTTGAAATAGCTTTGCTGAATTTGATCCACTATTGATGAGATGTTTATCCCTACACAGCAACTTGAAACCACAATGAAACACTCTTATTTTGAGGAACTGTATGAATTTCAAACTCTCCCAGTCTAGCTTCCTCCCTAAGATAATTCCAGAAAGTTGCTGCACTCATTCTTTCCACACTCCAACTCGATCAAATCCCCCCAATTATTATTATCTCTATTATATCAAAAACCTTCCTGGCTTAATTAGAGAGAGTCTTCTTATTGAAATGATTAAATTATTATTTCGCTTATAGACTGATTCTGGTTTTTAATCGGCTTTAGGTTTGCGATAATATCTAATTCTTTGTAGTAATCCTTGAATTAAGCACAAATAAAGAAACGAAAAAGTGAAGGATCTCGCTTTGATGTTACTAATAGCATTGAAAACTTCCTTTGATTTATTGCGCATTCATCTTAGCACGATAATCGTCTATCATCGCTTGTATCTCCGGATCTGCCGGAACATATGTGATGTCTTAGAGGAATCCGTCATTTAGTGAATCTACTCGTCTAATCTTCAAGATTAAACTCCTCTTGTGAAAATCCTTCATTTTGATTAAGGTAGGATTCAAATTTCGTTCCAAACAGGGTCTCCGGCCGCAGATACTTGTTCCAATCCACATCCCCTCCCCAGTCCGCAACCTTAAAGTCAATCACCTTTTTAAAATCACCCATCGAAAAACCTTTATTTGCTTGAATTAACTCTCTTGTTCTTTTGGAGCCCAATTTAAAGCTCTTATGGGCTTTGTCATTTAAGTATTGAATAATTTCGACAAAAGGTATTATTTTTTTCTCTGTTGTAATCTCTGGTGTTGCTTGGGTTAAACTAATCTCTTGTTCAGCCCAATCAGACTCCATAGCGGGGCTCAATTATTACGGGTAGCTGGCCACTTTGAGCAGCAGCGCTTGTTCATTTTGAACTTCTTGTAACACCTCTATTTTTTGATAATCAATTGTATACCATTTTGTTTGATCTAGCTTAGATACATTCCAATTCCCAGAAAGCAAATAGCCCAGCTTCTCAAGTGATTGAAAGGTGCACTTAATTGTACTCACTGACCAAATTGCAGCTGCCTTTGCCAATCCGGATAGGAATTATACACCCATTTTCTTCCTTCAATCTCATGCTTATTAATTCCAAGCCAATAATGAATCTGCTGTAACACCAAAGCCTCATTCAAACCAACCCTTACCACCATAGAAGGCACCACCATCAATGGACTTTCATTAATCAACAATTTACTCGTCTGAACCACTTCTTAATTGGTTAAAAGTAAACTAGTTGCACCAATGGGGTCTTACCCCTTCCATATGTTCCTGCCACCCTCTATATATAGAAAAAAGTGAAAAAAGGACATGGTCAAAAAATTTTTTGTAAAAAAATAACCAAGATTTACTCTTGAACCATTTTCAAAAGTAAATTTTGGTATTATAAATCATTTCATTTTGCTGGTTTTACTAAATCCTTATTCTTCCGGTTTTTAACTTCTTCCATTTTGGCGTAAAAGCTTTCCTCTACATCGATTCCAAAATAATTATAAAATTTCAGCATATAAGCCAGACAGTCTGACAACTCCTTGCCTACATTTTCTTTAATCTGATTCTTAGCTAATTCAAATGCCTTTTCATCTTCCATGCCATTTTGGACAAGGGTAGCAGTAAGATTAAAGGCCTTCCGCAGTTCCTCCGCTACTTCGGCAACCTCCGTTGTTAGCAGCATGTAATTATTTAAAAGAGAATCTCGACTCTTAGCAAAGCTCTCCTCAGAAATTTCCCATCCCATTTCGTTTTGATATTGTTTCGCAAAACTTTGTATCTCTTTCATGAAATCCCTTCCGTCCTTTGACCGCTGAATTTTGTTAATCAAACGTTTGAATAGTTCTTTCAATCAATTTATCGGGCTGTATTTTGATATAACCGATACTTTCCTGGCGCTATTCTTTCTAGAACCCTGTAATCTTCACTAACAGTTGATGAAGAATTCCCACCGAGTGATTTTGGAACCATGTCAGCTAGAGCCGTCCCAACATCTTTCCATGTATTTGGATATTTTGTTTCAATCCAGGAACTAACTTCTTTGATTGTTCCCTCTCTACCTAAATCATCTAATGCAAGAATAATAGCTTGATAAAGATTCATTAAAAAACACCCTTCCTTTATAATCAACATTAATTCTTCCTAAAAAGTTTCAATAACCAATTAAATAGTCCTTCACCTTTAGATTGCTTCCTGCCTGGTTTTACTAAAGGGGTCTTTTTATATGCAACCTCTGAGGTAAGATGTATTTGTTCACTTAATTTTCCCCTTAAGGAGGCTAGGCTAATATCAGCATTTGGTTGCTCCAAAGGTTTTTTCTTACTTTCTATTTTCGGAACTGCTGCTTTTTTCTTTATTACCCTATTAAGCTTCTCTCTCAACTCATCCATAGTTACTTCCTCAATAACGAATTGCTTTTTATCCCTTTGATTGACAATAATGTATTGTCCATTTACAAATCTAATTATAAACTTCCAATGTACACCGCTTACCTTAGTTTTTACATAGTTTTCTTTTGAAATCATCGCTCTCCAAAAACTCCTTAGATCCGCAAGTAGAAACTTATCAAAAAACCTGATAAGCAGATAACCTTTTTGGTTCTTTCTATCAAACTGTTTCAGATTTACTAATCGAAGATCGAACCAATTATAGGAGTTTTGAACGGAGGGAGAAAGAATGAAATAACTTCCTTTAACATATATAGTCGTATTTGATACCTGCCTTAAATCAAGTTCATTAATAAGGACATCCTTATTAACATCTCTCGCTGCAGAATGATCCCCAGCCATTATCTATTCTCCTTTTGACCTATATTTTCCAATTAATTCTATTATAGCAAAAGCCTGGCCACCTCAATATGCAATATTAGTAAACTTGCTCTAGTACTTTTTGGTTGGAAAATAGGAGAGCATGAGGATATCTTTTCATCACTTGAAAGAGAAATTAATGAGGAATTGGGTTGTACACATACATTCTATTCACATCTCATTCTTTGTTGAAAAAAAACTATCCATTAAATAAATCATAGTCTATAAATTCAAATAATTTTAATCAAACGTTTGAGGTTTTTTTTCGCCTTTTTTGAAGAATAAGGATAATTTAGCATCACTTTCTTCACCTCTTTCGAATCCCTTAAACTATAAAAATATCATTAAAAGACTTTTTCTTTATATTCCTAATCAATAGGCCCTTAATCGTTCTGTTTAAAAAGCAAATCTGAAGTATATGTTGAATTAGAGTAATCACTTTTTAAGCTATACCTTTACCTATAGATTATTTATTTGCCAATCAATCTCCATACTCCCAATTTCCCTCAAAACCATATTTGCTTTGGAAAATGGCCGACTGCCGAAGAAGCCATTATGTGCAGAAAATGGGCTCGGGTGAGGAGATTTAATGATGAAGTGCTGGGATGAAGTAATCAATTGTTGTTTTTGTTGTGCGAAATTCCCCCAAAGGATGAATATGACAGGTGTCTCCCTTTGATTCAATATTTCTATAACTCTATTCGTAAACAACTCCCAACCGAGACCTTTATGGGAGTTTGCATTTCCTGCCTGGACAGTCAGCACGGCGTTTAGCATTAGGACCCCCTGTTTAGCCCATTTCACTAGGTAACCATGATTAGGAATAAAGCAACCCACATCATCCTGAAGCTCTTTATAAATATTGCGTAATGATGGAGGGATTTTCACTCCCGGTTTAACGGAGAAACTTAAACCATGAGCTTGTCCAGGTCCATGATAGGGATCCTGACCGATAATGACTACCTTTGTATCTATATAGGAAGTGTAGTGGAGTGCATTAAAAATATCATGTTGATCCGGATAAATGACCTTTGTTTGATATTCCGTCAGTAGTTTTTTCCTTAAGAGTTGATAATACGTTTTCTCAAATTCCTCCTCCAATAAAGGTGCCCAATCATTTTTTAATATTACCATTCTCATTCACTCTCTTTTCTAGATTGTTAGTTTAATTATAAGTATCTAGAAATACTTTGCACCATAAAAACACGAACAGTGCCAGGCACGGTTCGCTGAAAATAGATTCGGCATTTGCCAAATCTTTTCTTATTCTACGAAGTACACAATTCTGTAACAACTTTCTGCAAATCAGCCTGTCCTTTTGGCCTCTAGATTCCTATATAGAGGGTAGAAAGGCTGGTGCATTTTTGTGAATTTGAAATCAGGCAGAATTGAAGGGTTTGAGCGGTATTCTCAGTTTAAAAGTGTGAAGGAGTTTAATACGCATATCGAGATGTGGTTAGCGATGAAGAAGCAGGAGTTTTCGAAGGGGGAATTGGTCGGGTTGAAACGGCTGGTTCGTTTTTCAGTAAAAGTTCCTGGAGTTTGTAATGCAAAGATTGGAACATTACTAAAAGCAATTAATGAAGAGTATCAAGGTAACGGTATCTCCCGCTCAACATTTAAGCGGATGATCCTCAAAGCAAAAGAATTAGGAATCCTCACCATCTATGAAACAGAACGGAAAAATGGTTCACAGTCTAGCAACCTTTATAGCTTTAATCGTTTCCCACAAAGTGAACCACCCAAGCCGAAAAAATTGGACCAGCCTAAAGAAACTAATAATCTTTTAAAAACAAATAATCAAAAGAATAATAAACGTAACGAAGCGCCGATTGAACTCGATCACACTTTTGTTAGCGATAAAGTTCCACAAGCATTTGTCCAGCTCGTAAAATATTTCTTCTCTGATGCGAAAACAATTGAGGAATACTGGCATATGGTACAAATCTCTGCATTTCGATTTGAATGTGACCAAAACACAGAAGACGTTCTCAGCATAGCGATTCAGTCCTTTAAGCAACTTATCCGTAAACTGAAATCTACCAAGCAGGTAGTAAAACCGATTGCCTTCTTTTATGGAATTTTAACCAACAAATTGAAAGAACTCTATCTCGAGCAATTGCCAAAAAACAGAAATGAGAGTACGCCGTTACGCTATGTGCTCGAAACAGGCGAAGTCATGTACTATGATTGGCTGCACGCTTAATGGGAGTTGAAAATGATAGAAGGTTTTATACTCCATAATTGAAATGGCTCTGCCTCTGTCTTTTCTATTTCATCGTGGCTATTTTATATACAAACTACAGAGCCTTTCTCCATTTAGGTCACATTAACCTATTTATCGACAAGGTCTGCTAACCATTCTTTCAATCAATCGTTTGATTAGAACAGGCTTAAACCCTTTTAATAAACGAACTTTGGGCTGTTTTTCAAGAGTTTTTTTGTCGAGGATTAGACCACTATCTTAAGGCATTATTTTTTGGAGGATTGTATTCTTTTTCACTAAGCTCAATTTGTCCATATTTTTTCATGAAAAAGTACCCCCACCCCGTGATTTTCTAACCTTTATCAAAGGTTGTAAAAAGACGAAATCAATGATATGCTATATTGGCATCTGGAATACCAGATACCAAATGTTCTTTACGTAGATATTAACAATACTGATAATTTCTTAAGATTTAACTACTATTATGATAAAGGATGAAAATTGATGAGCTTCTCAAAGGCAGAACAACCCCAATTATTTAAAGATCATGCCTATAAAGAAATTAAGAAAGGAATTATTCAACACAAAGTCGAACCTGGATCCATGCTATATGAACGTTCACTTAGTGAAAGCCTTGGAATTAGTCGAACACCATTAAAATTAGCTTTGCAACAGCTAGAACTAGAAGGGTGGATTCAGTCTTTACCACGAAAAGGAATTGTGGTCCAAAGCATTAATAGACACGATGTAGATGAAGTTTTTCAACTGCGAAAGGCAAATGAAGTTTTGGCCATCGAACTATTAATTCCTCTTCTTGATGACGAAACAATCGAAAAAATTGAGAAGGTAAATAAACAACTATTGGACATCAAGGAAGACCCTATACAATTTATGAATGCTGATTCATCCTTTCACTTGTTCCTTGCAGAGTTAAGTCAAAACCATCGGCTGAATCAATTAATCCAAAACCTCACAGACCATGTTAATTGGTATGGACTCGTTGCATTAAAGTCCGGAATAAGCTTAGACGAGGTTTATTCCGAACATAAATTAATTATTGAGGGGCTAAAAGCAAGAAATTTAGACCAAACAACGGATGCTGTTTTGAACCATCTTGTTCACTCACATCGCACAATAGTAGCAAATCTTGGGGAGTGAAAAGAATCATCCATAAACTACATCTTCTTCCGATGTACGATACTATTCATTTATTAAGAAAGAAAGGAAGAGGACAACACAACATGAAAATTCTCACCATTGTATTACAAATTTGTATTTTATATATCTTTTCTTTCATTGGGACTTTTATTCAAAACCTTTTCCACCTGGTCATTCCGGGTAGTATCATAGCACTCTTATTACTTTTTGTTTGTCTATGTTTAAAAATAGTTCCAGTAAAGTGGATTGAAAATGGAGCAATTTTTTTGCTAAGTATATTAATGTTATTATTTATTCCAACAACAGTTGGTATCATGAACTATCCTTCGTTACTATCTATTCATGGTGTATTGCTCGTTGTAGCCATACTATTAAGTACCATCATTTCAATTGCAATTTCAGGAACAGCAAGTCAATTTTTTGAGAAAAAAGCACAAAAAAGAAAGGATGATAAAGAATGCCACAAGTCCTTCTCGCATTCTTCATGATTTTATTAACCGTTGTTGTTTATTTTGCAATGACCAAATTGTATAAGAGGTATTCCTATTCTTATTTACTACCCATTCTAACAACATCGGTCCTAATCATCATCATCCTTTTGCTACTTAATATTCCATATAAAAATTATATGATGGGCGGGCAATGGATTAATTCCCTTTTAGGTCCAGCGGTTGCAGCACTTGCTTATCCTTTGTATAAACAACGTCATTTTTTAATGAATAATTTATTCACAATAGTAGGAGGAGTTTTAATCGCTACTATTTCAGGAATGGTTAGTATTGGCCTCCTAGCTAAGATATTCGGGATAAATCATACATTAATTCTTTCCATTATTCCTAAATCTCTTACTACTCCTGTTGCGATGGAAGTAGCTAAAGGATTAGGAGGTAATGCCTCTATAGCCATTTTTAGTGTTGTGATTGCAGGAATACTTGGTGCAATAGCAGCTCCTACTATCTTTAAATTTATGCGGGTGCACAGCCCTATTGGCAGAGGTATCGCTCTTGGCAGTGCCTCACATTCCATGGGAACTTCTAAAGCTGCCGAATACAGTGAACTCACTTTTTCAATGAGCTCGGTTTCAATGGCATTATGTGCAATCATCGGTACCTTTTTAGGACCAATTGTTGTGCGGCTTTTTCACTTTTGAGAAACTCTTCATATAAAATATAGTTTACTTATACATTTAAAAAGTCTAATTTCTTTTATATGCTCTTTGGAAATTGGACTTTTTATCTGGAAAAATTGCTTACGAACAGTGCCAGGCACTTTTCGCTGGGAATTTCTTAAGAACATCAAAGATGAGATTATATGCAAAAATCCTGATAATAAGCCAGCGAAAAAGAAGCAGCCCAAGGCATAATTCCATAATAGGTTTGCAAATAAGTATTTACAAATACATAGTACTGGGGGAATGTCCTTGAAATATTTTATTGTATACTTCACTCCTACATATAATCTAACCACTGAATATTAAATGAAAGGGAAGTCGACTAATTTTCTGTTAAACCGGATTGAATAACTCGGGGAGTGACAGATAATTTTTATTAAAATGTAAATATTATAGGAGAAGTGGGATAAGGTTCCAGTCCCCTTGTCCCGTGTCCGAGAGGTGAGTTTTACATGCCATTTAAAAATCAACATAAGTTACTTTCACCCGTGGAGCTTAAGAAGCTTATCCATGATCCTAAAAATCAATCTAACCAAAAATTGATGATGGTCTTTGTTGGGTTTGGTAAACAGTCTGAATATAAGGATGGATTTATTCCAGGTTCCCTGTATTTAGATACAAATTCGATAGAAGATGGGCCTTTATGGAATCTTGTTTCCAACAAACAATTAGAAAAGGTTATAAATGAATTAGGGATTCGTCATGAAACCACCGTTATTGTTTACGGAAAGAAAATAATGGCTGCTGCTCGAGCGGCATGGGCATTCATGTATGCAGGGACTGATGATGTTCGTTTACTGAATGGAGGAATCGATGCATGGAGGGCACATGGATATAGCATTGAAGAACATCCTTCTGATGGACAAGAAAGCACAGGTACTTTTCATCTTTTACAGCCAAAACCAAACTATCTTTCCACAAGGAATGAAGTTGAAAAAGATATCCACGATAAAGACTCCGTAGTGGTTGATGTTCGCAGCTGGATTGAATATTCTGGTCAAACCACTGGTTATGAGTATATGAAAGAAAAGGGTCGAATCCCTAATGCTGTATGGGGCTATGCTGGTTCTGACCCCCATCACATGGAAGATTACGAGAACAAAGATGGAGTCCTCAAAAACCTTGAAGAAATAGAACAATTATGGAAAAAAGCAGGAATTACCTCAAATAAAAAAGTTACTTTTTATTGTGGTACTGGCTGGAGGGCGAGTGAAGCGTTTTTTATTGCCCATTTATTGGGATGGCAAAATATTAGTGTTTATGATGGCGGATGGATGGAGTGGAGTCAATCAGATTAAATAACTCAAGCTACTTCAATGTTAGAGTAGTAAAAAGAAGATAAGCAAATGCTCATCTTCTTTTTAATCTACTTATTTAATAAGCCCGTTTTCTTTTAACCATTCTTCTGCAACTTTTGCTGAATCTTCTTTGTCGAGTTCAACTCTTGCATTCAATTTTTGCATTTCTGCCTCATCAATTTGGTTAGATAACTTATTTAATGCATCTTTCAATTCAGGATGTTCCTTAAGGACTTCATCCCTAATGATGGGTGCTGCGTAGTAAGGCGGGAATAATTGTTTGTCGTCTTCAAGAAGAACTAAATCATAGGCTGCAAGTTTACCGTCAGTCGAATAGGGAACAATCACATCGATTTCTTTGTTTATAAGCGATTGATACCATAATCCATAGTCCAGCGTTGCTACTTTAAAATCTACACCATAAAGATCTTGCATAACTGGATAGGCATCTGAACGGTTAAGCCATTCTTGTCCGGTTCCAAGTGTTAATTGATTGGATACAGCTGCTAAATCAGAAATCGTTTTAACCCCTAATTCTTTTGCTTGCTCTGCACGCATAACGACAACGTAGGTATTATTGTACCCTAGTTGATCTAACCATGTAACGCCATATTCTTTAGGAAACTCTTCTGCTACTATTTTATAGGCTTCTTCAGGAGTTTTAACCGGTTCATGTTTTAATATATTAATCAATCCAGTTCCAGTGTATTCAACGTATACATCAATATCCCCTTCTTTTAAAGCATTCCAAGTGATGTTGGCGCTCATTCCCGTTTTTAACTCCGCATTTAAATCTGTTTGATCTTCAATCAATAGTTTCATCATGTTAGCTAGAACTTCTTGCTCTGCAAACTGTTTTCCACCAATTGTAATGGTATCCGATGATTGAGAACATCCAACCACTCCAAAAAGAAACGCGAAACTAGCTACTGCTAGCATAAATTTACGAACTATTTTTGTTTTATTAATTGTCTTCATTTAAATCCTCCTGATTTTTTATTATTTTTTTGTATGATTCGTAATCTCTTAGGTGTTAATTTATACTCAAGAGAAATTAATAATCGATTCACAATAATGGCAAGTAAAGCAGTCGGAACGGCACCAGAAGCAATAATGACAGGATCGATCATGCCTATCCCTCTCACAATTAAATCCCCTAATCCCCCAGCTCCAATATAGGTTGCAATCGTGGCAATTCCTAATGTATGAACGGCAGCCATTCGAACACCTGCCATAATAACATTACGACCCATAGGGATTTGAACCATCCAAAGAATTTGTTTCCTTGTCATTCCCATTCCATACCCAATTTCAATGAGCGATTCATCTACGTCTCGAATGCCTGTATACGTATTTTGTAGAACTGGAAATATGGAGTAAAGTGTTAAAGCAATCATAGCTGGAAGTGTTCCAATCCCGAAAAATGGAACCATAAATCCTAATAAAGCCAGACTCGGTATCGTTTGAATAGCAGAAACCAATCCAATAAACTTATTCGAAAGACTTTCATGATTAGCAAGAAAAATTCCTAATGGGATGGCAATCAAGCAAGCAAATAAGAGGGGGATAAAGGATAAATAGATATGTTCTAATGTTTTTGTTAAAATTTCTATCCAATTCATCTTTTTGCACCTTCGTAATCATGCATCGAATACATGTGTTGAATAAATGAATCTTGAAAGTATCTATCCCCAATAAATTCACGAACAAATTCATTTTTGGGTTGACGTAGTAGATCAATAGGATGACTACTTTGAACTAATTCTCCATCTTTAAGTAATACCATCTGATCTGATATCTTTAATGCTTCGTCCATATCGTGAGTCACAAAGATAATCGTCTTTTTCAGTTTTTTTTGTAAAGAAATAAGCTCATCTTGTAATTGAACGCGGCTAATTGGATCAAGAGCACTAAAGGGTTCGTCCATTAAGATAATGGTTGGGTCTGCACAGAGAGCTCTTGCTACTCCGATCCTTTGTTGCTGGCCGCCGCTAATCTCACTTGGATAGCGATAACGATATTGTTCCGGGTCAAGGCCAATTAGGTTTAAAAGTTCCGTTACTCTATCCTTTATGTCTTCCTTCTTTGCACCTTTTAATCGAGGAACAATCGATATATTTTCTTCAATCGTCATAAGAGGAAATAGACCAATTTGTTGAATCACATATCCGATATTTCTCCGCAGATTAACTGAATCCATTAGACCGATATCTTGTCCATCAATAAAAATATTTCCCTCATCGGGTACGATTAATTTATTAATCATTTTGAGAGCCGTTGATTTCCCGCATCCGGATGGTCCAACAATGGTTGTAATTTTTTCTTTTGGCAGAGTTAAATTTAAATGCTTTATCGCATACCTAGATTCAAAAACTTTACTGATATTAACAAACTCTACCGCTGCAGTATTCTTCATATTTACATAATATCCTCTCATATGATCTAACTATTGCCATTGTTGGCAAAGGATCAAAATACCTCTAATTCTAGATTTATTAAACACATCGTAAATTTTAACATTAATCTTATCTATTGTTACATTCAATCTATCTATTTAATCGACAAATTTCTATCTATTTTTTAGATATCTATGCCTTCCTCTTGTACCTTATTCGGGTATGACACTTCCATCTGACCGTTATGGCGGGATAAACAGTACAAAAAAAACTGCCGAAGCAGTTTTAAGGAATTATAGGCTAACTTTAATTATTCGCTCTTTTTATAAGGTAAGCTTTCATTTTTAGGTAGCTCCCATTTTTCCCCATCAATGTATAAGGCATCTATTCGCTCACTGTAAAAACATAAAAGACCTTTGATTTCTTGAACCGCTGGAAGTGGGTCTTTATAAGTCCAAATGATATCTTCATATAGCTTGTCACCAATTTTCACAGAATAATAATTGGCAATTCCCTTATAAGGACAGCGTGTTTCCGTATCAGATGGTAGTAACACATCTTGATTTATATCTTCAATAGGAAGGTAGTAACGTGAGACCAAGCCGGTTTCAAAAACAAGTACAGGACGGTGACTATCTGCGACCACTTCACCACCTACAAGAGCTTGTACATGACGGGAGCTTGGGATCGCATCCACTCGTCTATAAGGATCACGGGCATGGACAAAGATTTCTGTCTCTTCTTCAAACCAAGCATCTGTTTTACTCCAGTAAAAAGAGATGTATCCTTCAATATCATGCGCCACAGGCTTAGGTGTTAAATAACTCCATGCTGCATGTTTGGAAATCTTATCCCCTACTTTTATAGACCAATAGGAGGCCGTACCTTTATGGGTACAAACCGTTTGATGATCAGATGGTACCAACAAATCCATTCGAACATCCTCTCGTGGAAAATAATAAACAGGAAGCCTCCCAGCTTCAAAGGCCAACACTGCCCGTTTGCTATTCACAATGGTTTCCCCTCCGAATTTAACCCTTACCCATCTAGGAGATGGTTCCACTCGAAAATGCCAATCAGTCCCAGGAATTTCACAAGCAGTAGAATCCATTTCATCTATCATTCTTTTCACCCTTTTTAATAAAGTAGACTTCCATATTATCCTTTTCCAATAGCTCTTCTTCCATTTTTACTCTCACAAATGGAAAGGGATGGTATTTGATCTGTACTTCAACAAGCTCATAAAAAAATCTAATTGATTATATCATACTCATGTTTTATTATAATACAGTCGACTATACGTTAATACACTAAAACGTTAATACACTAATTTAGTAATCTCTTTTTGCACTAGCCGCGCATTACTGTAAATAAATCGAATAAAATAAAGTTTTTATAATAGACGAATTGCGTTTTGCTTTTGGCCAAACTAAAGCCATGCCCGGGTAGCAAACATTGCCTGTCACTGTTTGCTAATTTAAACACATGAGTTTCTGTTGGGTTTCATTTATTTAATTTTCTCCAATTCGTCTATAAAAGCAGGTCTTTTTTTATATAGGCCCATTAGTTCGTTTATTGCTTCCACTTGTTTTGGCTTACCAGCTATCTTTTTATATCTTTTGATTATTTGACATACCCCTTGATAATCTCTTCGATTGGATGAAGTTCTTGCTGCAGAATGGATAAATGTCTTATAAATTTCAATAACATCTTCTTTAAAAAGTTTGACCAGCTTCTCAGCATAATCTTCAATATATCTAGGATTGTCTCTTACAAATGCCAAGATTTCTTCCAGATCATTTTCTTCCTCTATCATCCTAAGGAATATACGAGTGTTCCAACCTTTCTTCGTTTTCAGTTCTTGCTTTATGTTTGTGTAAAATTCGCCTTGATTTTCGTTGCCTAGTTCTTTTAAGTCATGGTAATATTCAAAATCACCAGCAAACAAAAGCTCCTTGGCTAATACTTGCTGTTCTTCTTTTAGTGAAAGGAATTGATATGCTCTGTACCGATATTTTTTCCAATTCGAAAGTAATCCTGGATATTGGTGATCCTGCGTTTCTCCTTTTTCAGCCACTTCAATAACTTTGTGGAAGTTTTTTTCCTGAAGGTATTTATTCAATAACTGCTCTCTGAAAGATGAAAACTCAATATGCTCGTGAATAAATTGTTCCGCTTCATCCTGAGAACCATATTGCTCAATTAGCTGAAACAATAGCTGGAGCATACTTTCGTTGCTATAATGCATGTAGCGGTTGCTTGACTTTTTATCAAGCATGGACTCAACTTTATTTCTTAGCTGCTCCCTAAGCATTTCATCATCCGCAAATTCTAAACAAATCCTTAGTAAATCAATCTTGTAATCTAACCAGCCCTCAAAAACCTCATGATCGGTCTGAGCTAATAGTTTCTCAAATACTTCTGTTCTTTGATTGCTTATATCATTCCAGCTCGTGGCAATTTCCTCTATTACTTCAAGTGTTTCCGTTACAAGAAAACCAATATCGCCGCTGGAATCATCCGCATATTGAAATGCACCAATTGCTTCCTCAAGTAATAGTAGTGCAATATCCAATGCTAGTAGTACATTTTCAGTATTTCTAGCCTTTTCTACTACACCATCCAGCTCTCTTACAAAAGCACCGGTATCTCGATATTTGATAAAACCTTCTCTGCCTGTATACTTCCGCACAATCGAGTCGATTAACTCCTGACATGTCTCAAGCTCATTTTGAGTGTCACTGGTTGAGTACTTAACAATGAGACTGTTTTCTAACGTAGTGTCACTTTTTGCGATATTTGTAATGATATTTATCAATTCTTCTTTTGATAGATTATTTAAAACCTCTTGAATTGTCGTTCTCTTGCTGGTCTTTTTCTTTTGATTTAACATTTCATATAGTTGAAAATAGGCTGCCACTTCGTGTTTACATACAGGTCCAAAATCATAGGGACAATCACACTCGGAGTTTAAAATATCCCCATTATCCCCAATCTTAACTAACACTTCGTATTCATCGCTACCTTCAATCTGAAAAATATATTCGTTATCCCCTTGTTCAAAGGCTTCTACGACATTTCCTTCAATGTAATAGCTATACCCTCTGTCTACTATTGTTTTGTTTATACCGTATTCAAAATTATTAATGTTCATCTTTAGTGCCTCGCCCATTCCAAAATCGATTTATGATCCATCTTCCACATTCCCTAGATATTTTCTAAGCAGCACTTGAGCCTCTTTTATCCCATC
This sequence comes from Neobacillus niacini, assembly GCF_031457145.1. Classification (GTDB taxonomy): domain Bacteria; phylum Bacillota; class Bacilli; order Bacillales; family Cytobacillaceae; genus Neobacillus; species Neobacillus niacini_J. The sequence continues at coordinate 48,169 of NZ_JAVDVZ010000015.1, read as the reverse complement.
TTCGGTTAAATAAACGGATTTAGATTTGACACTTCCTCGAATCAAATCCTTTTCAGTAAATTCGTTTAATACCTCAAACGAGTATCCCTTCCAGCTTCTCCTCATTTCTCCAGGAAGGTCATTTTCCTTCCATGATGTTAAATACATCAATAACAGAGTAAGCTCCTTAATCTTTTCCTCCATGTTTAAGAAATCCTTTCTATGATAAAGTTTATTTTAGCTTATTCGAAAAATTAGCACCTTACAATAATGTTTTCACAACGTTTGCTCAGTTAAACATAGGAATGAAAGGTTATTAGAGTCCAAAGGAAAAAGTACCTAGTATAGAAAATGGCATAAGAATAGCGAACAGTGCCATTGGCACTGTTCGCCAAAGAAAGCAGGAAGAAGTAATTAACCTTGTCCTTGAGCTTAGCCAGTTGCCGGTAGAAAAAAAACAAGTAGAGTAAATTGCTTCTCTACTTGTTTTACTTATTCACAAATATCAATCTAAATCAATGACGACACTCTTTGCCTTCGTAAAGATTTCAATGCCTGGGTAGCCCATTTCAGCACCAATCCCGCTTTGCTTAAAGCCTGCTAGTGGAACCGCTGAGTTACTATTATAGTAACCGTTTACCCAAACTGTACCAGCTTCAAGGGCATTGATCACTTTATGAGCTTTATTGATATCTCTAGTATGGACGCCAGAAGCCAAGCCGTACTCTGTTAAATTGCCGCGCTCGATGACTTTATCGACATCAGGATGGCCTGTAATTGCTTCACCTGTTGTACTTCCAGGGCCAGTAACAATATTGGCAACTCCGTCAGGGAAGCCTGCTTCTTTAATGAGTTCACCTAAATATAATGTACTTAATGAAGTAAATTGGGATGGTTTTAAGACCGATGTATTCCCAGCTGCTAACGCTGGAGCTAATTTCCAAGCTGGTCCTAGGATTGGGAAATTCCATGAGGCAATTTGACCACAAACGCCAATTGTCTGTCTAATGCTGTACGCGTGTTTATTCCCGCCTGTAGTTAATGTCATCGTTTCACCATTTAATTTGGTTGCCCAGCCTGCATAATAACGGAAATGTTCCGCGGCACCTAATACCCAGCCATAACGAGAGAGACTTTCAATACTGCCAAAATCAATTGTCTCAAGATATGTTAATTCATCTTGATGCTCTTCAATTAAATCCGCGAGCTTATTAATTAACCTAGAACGTTCAGCAGGGGAAAACTGTGACCATGGACCCTTGAACGCTGCCTTTGCTGATGTAACAGCCTTATCAATATCTCCTTCACCAGCTTCATGGTCTAACCAATATATCTCTAAAATTTTCAAACGCAAATTTACATTTTTAACAAAAATCGTGTTCCCTTACTATTACTATTGGGGGGATTTTTGAACGCTCTTCCCTGTAAATATAACTAGGATGTGCAAAGTGTATTACTTTAATCCACTTCTTACTTTTCCTAAATTCAAATTGATATACATCACCAGGAGCAAATCCTTGTAATGATTAATATTTAAAGGATGCTAATGGCTTCTTGGATATAACCGCATTGCCTGTGGAGGTATGTCACACATTTACCTTAGAGCATTTAGTGCAGGCATTCCACATGCTATTATTAATTCCAAATTAGGTAATTCATCTATTTCTTGAACTAGATATTCATTACTACAAGTCCTTAAATTACCCTTCTAGTTTTAATTGTCGAAAAATTTTTGTATAGCTGTTGTAGGTAGTCGAATATCCCCCCGCAACCATATCTTTGTGTATTTGCTGCCTATTTTATGATAAGGTTCCCCGCCCAATATAAACTTGTGGTACACCAAACACCCAACACCATCATATCCTATTTTGAATGTTTTATCTTGTTAATAAGTATTAAATTAGATGAGGTGATCTATATCAAGAATCTAGTATTCGTTCGAGCAAGCGACAAATCCCTGCATAAGGAGTGGATTGAACCGAAAAATGCTAAAACTTTCGAGTTATATATCGAATATTATGGGGAACATCCTAAACGTTATCGCGAAGATGCCGATTATTATAGTCATAATCAAACAGGAACAAAATTTCCCCGCTTTTTTGATATCATCAGTCAAAACCAAAGTCTTCTAAACGATTTCGATGCAGTGTGGATTGTAGATGATGATATAAGTATAAGTGCTGACACCATTTCGTCCATGTTTGAACTGTTTCATTTACATCATTTATGGCTAGCCCAACCCGCTTTAACAAAACATTCCAATCTCTCATTCCCAACTTTATTTCAAGACCCTCAATATACACTCCGATATACAAATTTTATTGAAGCAATGGCGCCTATTTTTTCCAAGTCAGCTCTCCAAAAGTGCTGGAGAACGTTTGAAAAAAGCACCTCTGGTTGGGGACTTGATTTTGTTTGGCCTAAGCTTTTAGAATATCCTTCAGATAGAATTGCCGTTATTGATGCTACACCTATATCCCATACCAGAGTGAGTGGGGACCTTTACAGTTCCATAAATGTTAACCCATTTGACGAAATGAACCATGTCTGTGAAATCTATGCAGTTAGAAATGAGGTAGATAAAATCAAAATTTTTGGAGGAATCCCTAATGAAAACTAGTGGCCATGATCAAACAATTGGATTAATACCCTGCGCTGGTAAAGGAACCCGACTGGGACTGCCATTCTCCAAAGAACTATTTCCCAACGTTCATAGTGATCGATATAATCCAATTATTTTTTATACAATTGAAGCAATGAAGAAAGCTGAGATATCTCATATTATATTTACAATTAATCCTGAAAAAGCAGATTTATTACGATTTCTTGGGAATGGTGAAAAATTTGGTATGGAATTTACTTACTGTATTCACCCGATTCCTCGTTCACTTCCAGAGTCAATTCATGAATCTTACCATCTATTAAAGGAGAAAACAGTCTTATTTGCTATGCCGGATACATTTGTTCAGCCATATGATTTTTTACTAAAGTTACGTCAATCTCATGAAAACTCAGCCGATCAACGAGAAGTGACGCTAGCATGTTTCCAGACGAATCACCCTGATAAATTCGGCATGGTCGAATTAAGGAACGAAAAAGTCATCCGGATCGAAGACAAGCCAGTTCAAACTGAATTAAATTGGATGTGGGGCGCTATGATATGGAACCCAGCTTTTATTGAAGATCTCCGTCATTTTATTGAGTACAACAAGGATAGGACTGAAAAGGAGCTCATTTTGTCTGATGCTTTAGATCCTCTTATTAAAAAGAGGCTTGTTCAGGCAGCATGTTTTGACGAGGGACTGTATAAAGATCTTGGGACTTATAATGAAATTAAGGAATGGAGCCGTATGAATCTCTAAGGTACTTTAATATAAGATAAAAAGGGAAATTGTATATTTAATAGGGTCTGTAAGCTACCCAACAAGTAGCTGACAGACCCTTTTTGCTCTGAGAGATGATATATTTTCAAAGTCATAATTATACTTTTTCCAATACATAAGCGTTAGTACGAATCCGCCAAGGGTTTAGGTGATACCTTTACAGACGGGGTATTAGTGGAAGCACCAATAAAATTCCTTGGCGGCTAAAATTCACTGCTGAAAGGAAATGAAGACAAAATGTTTGTTCGTTATACCAATACTATAAAAACAGAGTAGACTTTTTCGACTACTCTTCAAAAACCCTCATTTACTTGTGATACGGTTAAACGTACCATATTAATCAGCGGTAATTTCTAACACTGTGTATTATTAACGCTCGCCTAATTCCTCCTTCCAGATCTCTCCTAGTTCTTTTATTGCCTTTTTTCCATCCCCTCTAAAAGATGACCCATGCATAGTAGCAAGGGTTGAAGGATTAAGTTCTGCTAGATTTTGGAGAATCTTTTCGGTTGATGAACTATAAGGGATATATTCTGAAAAAGGACTTTGTTGGTAGTTTCGTAATAATTCCCGACAGCGATCGGATAAACTAGATTCTGTCAAAGCCTCAACATCTCCATTTTGATGAAAAAGATCAGACGTAAACAATGTTTTATCCTTCCCCTCGAATAATAATCCCGCATCCCAACCATGAGGAACATGAGGAGTTCGGATATGCCTAAATTCTTTTTTTCCTGTGATTAGCAATTCATTTTCTTGAAGTATACGTGCAGGACGTAGGGCAAAATCATTTATATTGACGAGAGCACCAACCAATCCAGTTACTGCTGTCGCATTCGGTGCGATTGTCAACCATTCATTCAACGCCCCGCATTCATCTGATTCAAAATGACTAAAGCCAATCCAACGCAGTGTAGTTGGGTCGATTATACGAGACAGGGCTTCTTTCATTTCAGGAAACATCGCTTTTAACCCCGTATGGTATAACAGTGGTTCTTCATCTTTTACTAGAAAATGATTGAATTGCATACCCACCTGTTGAGCAAAAATAGAAATGCGATAAATATCCGGTGCTATTTCATCAATTTGTGCCAACTACAACATCCCCTTAACTAGTTTTTAGTTGATAAATCTAATCAACATTAAAATAATATTCGGGAAATGCTTAAACTAATACAATTTATCTAAGCCTTTAGTTCTCACTATTAATTCTTTTAATAGTTATTTTATAGTTTTAAACTAAATCCTCCTACGGAATATATATAGGAATACCTGATTATATCCCTGCTTAAATCTTGGTTATAAAAAAAACATAAAAACCGCCTCTATTTGTGGTAAGGTTCACCGCACCTATTAAAGCGGCAGTTTTTTAGACTAATAAAGAAAAAATTAATTCTTGCAGAACCTATTTATTTTGATTGTTGAGAAAATCCCCCTCAATGAAGCCCGCTCACAATCAAGCGAGCTTTTTTATATTTCAAGACAATAACTACATATTATTATTTTCCACTCAAGGGCTAAGTTCTTTAATTCATTTGAAGTATATCTTTAAGATTATTAGCCAAATTACCGATTGCAACCTTATTAGTACCAGTTACATAAAGAGGCATTTTAATTAATTCCCCATTTTCAAACTCTCTTCTACATCTAATATAGTCCTGCTCGTTCCATAGGACATTACCTTTTAATTTGTTAAATTTATCTTTAAAAATTTTATAAAGGACTTCTGTATCTAAATTATTTAATGATTCCTTTTGATTATTTGTAATATCTTGTAGTACGTCTGATAATATCTTAAGAAAAGCGCCTACTCCTAGAGTTTTTGCTAATTGTGATTTCTTTTCGGATAGGAGCAAAATTTTTGATTTCCCGAAAAGAATGAAGTTGTGCTCATGGTCACCCTACCACCAATAAAAAGCCACCAGAACCGTCCCCATGGTCACAGTTTATAACCTAATTTCCATTTCTTCTTCCGCAATTTTAAATCCTTTTGCCTCGATTTCTTGGCGAATGATTTGATCATTGTCAATGGCCGGATTGGAATGATTAAGATGGGTAAAATAAATCTCAGTCTGTTTCGTTAAATCTTGCAGCCGTTCCATCGTCTCCGTCATGAGCGGATGGGGAATTTCACGAATATCACGGCCAATATGCTCAAGATCTTTCGCAGAATGAAAAGTCCCATCCAGCAAACAGATGTCTGCTTCCTCGCAAACGCGATGAATGTCATAATTCCACTCATGCCAGCGATCAATATCCGGAACATAGAGAACTTTCTTATTCGGTCCCTTAATCCAAAAAGCAAAGGTCTCAGAAAATTCATTGCGATGTGGTACATCGACAGGCGTAACGGTGACAAGGGGAGATATACGTATGTCTTGTCCATCCCGGATTTCTTGTATATTGATATTGCCAAGCTTCGTTAATTGGCTCCAGGGAGCTTGTTCTTCTAATAGCTGTTTCATTTTTCTCCCCGCCATTACGGGGATTCCGCTTGCACCGATGGCTTCTCGCCCCAAAAATAAAAGGCCTGGATAATGTCCCAAATGGGCATGTGTTAGAAAGATGCTCTCCATCAGCTTTCCTTTCAGATCGTACTGCATTTGCAGCCTTGCCATTTGCTCTTTCAAATCAGGAGTTGCATCAATCAAATGCCACATCTTTTCATCAGGCAGGATAACTGCTAATGATGCAGCGAGGCGCCTAAACTGTGGATAGTTGATGGCTTCCGTACAATTTTTGCAAAAGCAATTTGGATGGGGCAGCCCTGCATCTTGCGCCGTTCCTAATATACGTAAGATAACCTCACTCATATTGCAACACTTCCTTTATCATCCTTATCTTTAGATTCATGACTATAATTTTTCTTTGTAATCGTCCAGCCCGTAAAACCGAATAAGATATTCATGAGCGGAACGAGGAAGGCAAAGAAGGCATACGGAATAAATTCACCTGGACTGACACCAAGAATACCCGCAGCAAATACAGCAGGGACGCTCCAAGGAACGAGATTGATTCCAACCGTTCCCGCTGCTTCTACACATCTTGAAAGGTTCTTTGTGTCAATGCCCATTTGTTTATAATTTTTCACAAATGTTCTTGCTGGTAAAATAATCGCTAAAAATTGTGCACCACTGGCAAATGCTACAACAAAGGTAGACAGGATCGTAGTGCTGATTAAGGTTCCAGCCGACCGAACTTTGGACAACATTTTTTTCGTTAATACCTCAAACGATCCCGTCTCCTCTAGAATTCCCCCGAGTGCCGTTGCTAGAATCAACAATCCAATCGTCCCGAGCATGGACATGAGTCCCCCGTTATTTAACAATGAATCCAATGCTTTTACGCCAGACTCGACATGGAATCCATTGGTCATCACTTGAATAATAGAAGTCACGGTTGCTCCCTGTACGAAAATGGCCAGCAATCCGCCTAAAATACTAACGCTCATTAATGCCGGGATTGCAGGTGTACGTTTAATCATTAAAATGATCGTTAAGACAGGCATCAATAATAATAAAGGATGGATGACAAATACATCATTCAAACCTGTTTTCATTGCTTCAATAACCTTGGTATCTGCACCGCTATTGGAAGCGGATGCTTGACTAACGAACCAATATAAAATGATGGAAATTATGAATGCCGGAATCGTGTCCCAAAGCATGTGCTTCACATGACTAAATAAATCTGTTTCGGCCATCGCCGGAGCAATGTTTGTCGTATCTGAAAGGGGAGATAATTTATCACCAAAGTAGGCACCGGAAATGACTGCTCCTGCTACAAGCCCCGGAGGGAAACCGAGTCCTTCACCGATTGCCATAAAAGCAAGCCCAATTGTCGCAATCGACGTAAACGAGCTTCCTAATGTGATCGAAATAATTCCAGTTACCAATGCCACAATAGGTACAAACATAGAGGGTTCAATAATGGAAAGTCCATAGTAAATCATGGTTGGGATCACACCGCTTGCAATCCACGTTCCTACAATGATTCCGATAATAAGTAAGATAAAAACGGCAGGTAAAGCACGCTCCACCCCTTTCACCATCATCTGCTGGACCTCATCCCAGCTCCAGCCGGCAGCAATGGAAACGACTGCGGCTGCAATGACACCAATCATTAACGGAACATGCATCCCCGCTTTCCATATGAAAATCGATAAGGCGGCAGCTCCAATTAATGCCAAAATGGGGATTAACGACATCCCGATAGAAAGTTCCTTTTTCATTTACATCTACTCCTTTAAAAAATTAAATAAAAAAAGCCCCCATCCCAAAAAGGGACGGAAGCTCTCCGCGGTACCACCCTAGTTAGCAGATTAAATTCTGCTCGCTTGTTAGATAACGGCCGAAACCGGAAAACAGCTCCTTATCTGTAATTCACCTTACCTCTTGCCTGTTTTGCAGCACCCAACAGGTCTCTGATTTCAAAGATGGTAACAGCTACTTTAATAATTCAACGCTTTTATGCTTTTATGCTTTTATGCTTTTACGCTTTTACGCTTTTACGCTTTTACGCTTTTACGCTTTTACGCTTTTACGCTTTTACGCAGTTAAGTATAAAACAATAATAGTCGAGTAGAGCTTCATAAGTCAATCTTTTTTATCTTTTAGGGTTCGCTGTAAACAGTTTACCTGAAAGTCCCACACTCCGGTCTCTTTTTATTGGAGGCAATGGGAGAAATTTTTTAATTCGTACACGAATGATTCTTTGATAAACGAACTAAATAAAGATGGCTTTCATACATTTCGACTGCATTTGTTTTATCTTTAAGAGTAATTTCGTAGATATATGGTCTGTTCATTAAAAACGGAAGAATGGGTTCCCATTGAATCAAGCCCGTTCCCAGTTGCAATCCATCATGTTTCTGACCTTCACTATCGACAACATGTAAATAATGAATATAGGAAGCTAATTTTTTTATCTGCTCTAGCAAAAGTGAGTTATCACCCTTAAAGGAGATAAAGGCGTGGCTAATATCATAGGCTAATGGCAAATGTAATGGCTTGACGATTTCCTCGAACCAATTCGTGTTTTCGGCAGTAAATAGTCCATGGATGGAATTCTCCCATAAAAAAACATCTTTTCCGTATGTTAAAATTTGTTTAATTTCATTGGCCATTTTTTCATTATTTTCATTATTTTCATTATTTTCATTATTGATGGCTGAGGTGGCAGTTGGTAAATAGTGAGGGTGAATGACGCATTTTATCGAATGGGTTAAACAAATTTCAGCAAGAATCCGAGTAGATAAATGATAGAAAAGATAATCTTCTTTCTGTTCGTGGATAATATTTAAATATCTCCCATTGTATTTTATCGGGTGATGCAAATAGACATCATAACCTAGGCTTAAAAGCATGGAAATGGTATTTTCTAATTGTTTTCTTTTGTCTTTAAACAAATCGTCTTCCTGTAAATGCAGTTCAATAATATCTGGCTTATATCGTAATCGATCATACAATTGTTCCGGGTCGGACGAACATTTTAAACCTAACTTCAGCATTACTCATCACCCCTTTCATTGAATACTGAAATGGAAATAAATGTATTATCTCTTCCATTATAACAAATTAACAAGTATACTTTCGTTAACTTTATATAAACTTTTAAACTCCATCCTTTACAGGCTCATCCAATTCACGCGGGCCACCGGGACGGTTCTCATGGTTCAATTATGGTTAGGTCCCTCCATAAATCCTAAAATGGTTCCATGATTAATACCGACTTACATTTTGTGATGGCTACAATTGGCTAATAAATTTATTTTCCGCGAAACTTCAAAGGTATAGTAAAATTGCTTCTCACTATATGTAACTATGCTTATCTATATTCTAGTTTCATTTATACTCATTGGGCCACTTACTAGGTAGGTGTCCCCTTCTGCTTCAAAAACCACCAATAAAAAGGAAGCAGAACCGTCCCTTGGTCTGCCAACTTTTCGACAATTCTCAGCCCTCTATGTATGAGAAAACATAGCGTTGACAGCATGTACAGCGATTTTAATCAATTGATTAGTTAATATTAATTCTATTAAACAAACGATTGATTAAAAGTGCCGTAAACCCTTGTGAAAAAAGAAAAGTGAGCTGTTATTTGGTAAAATTTTTGTCGAGGAGAAAGTATTTCATCTCAATTATTCTGCACTAGTTAGAACACCATAAAGAATTAAAAAAAACCTAATCCCTCAGTATTTTAGCGAGGAATTAGGCTTTTAATCTTCAGCAATTGCGCCCTTGCACGGAAGATCGCTTATAGGTATGGTAGAAAAACTCACTTAAATCAGGACTTTCTATCTATAGTTTTTTACATTTATGTGTGTTTCCAATAAGTATTTGTTCCATTATTTTTTAGAATTGCATGATTCGGGACCTGTTTAATTATAAGAAGGAGATTAAGGATATCAACAGATGATGCCATAGAGTTTAGAACGATCAAAAATTTTAATGTCGGTGTTAATAGTCCAAATACACCTAATAATAATGGCAAAATGATTGAAAGAATCATGAACGGAGCAATGGTAATGAAGAGATATCTTGATTTTGGAATCTCCTCCTCCGTTACGACAAAGCCCCCGAAAAGAGTAAGACCTACATATGTTTTTTCTGATTGAATAAATTGAGGAATGAAAATCAAATGAAGTAATTCATGAAGGATTACAAGTAAGACTAGCCAAAAAATAATACCTAAGTTAATGGATATTGATATTGAATTTGATGTAAATCCAAACTCACTTAAAGAAATAGAGGAAATGATACTTATGATCCCAATAGAGATGATTGCAGCGACGACCATTAAAGGAATCGAAAACAAAATAGCACTTATTAAATTCTTAGGTTCTTTCATTGGAACCCATCCACTTTTAATTAAGTCCAAATGTAAACCTGGGTTACTTTTTGGCAATTTGTTTAGTATTTTCATTAAACTCCCCCCGCTCATACCTCAATTCAAGAAATTTGAAACTACCCTACCCTGAAAGTTTAATGAACATCCTACATCCCCTTCTACCTTTTATCCTCTTCTAACGAAGGAAAAGAAGATCAACAACCCGACCACCCCAACAATATTCAACTCAACTACATTCTATCACTGTTTATCTATCTAACAATCTATCAATCATCGACAAATATCGAGGAGTGACAGTGGTTGACCCCCAAAACAGTCGGACTGAATCAGTCTGACTGTTGATTTTTAAACTATTTATTTCATTTTATAGACATATCGTTACTTAAAATGAAAAACTCATTTACTTATGATACGGTTCACCGTACTGTATCCTAATGGAATTATTTTATTTCTAATTATTATCCAATAACTTCCTAATCAACTGGAATCTCCATTTTCTTGTTGTATACCTTCATATAATGCATGCCCTCTATTAAAAGATATTCTGGCCTTGCCGTTGAATCAAATTGCAAGGTGCGTTCCTTTACTTCCTTGCCGTCTTCTTGTTTTGTATAGGTTTGATTTACGGTTGTTTTTAAAGGGATGACTTCCTTTTGTGTTTTTAATGATACACCATCAAGCATCACATCATCATCTGTAGCAATCGTTATTTCCACTCCTTGTGATGTGGTTGACACATTTTTGATCCAAAGTTCTTTCCCATCAAGCGATATCGGCCCATTGTTAATGGATGAAAGGGAAATCTTCTCTTCTAGCCTTTGATAGCCGGCAAACTCTTTTATGACTAGTTCAAGTGAATTCAGCTGCTTCGGCAATGCATTATAGCGAATATCAAACTTTCTACCTTTTATTGAAGATAAATTGCTGCTGCCCATTATTTCAACCGGCTTTCCGTTCGCCATTAATTCAATTCCACCAAACGAGGTATCGACTCGATCAAAGTTTTCTACATTTAACGTTCCTTTGATCATTGTCATGGTTGGTGATGCTGTAATGGAATGAAATGTGATGGTGCCTTTATCGACTTTAGATGTCTTTTTTAGCGACTGCTTAAATTCGGCGGCCATTGCTTTGTTTGGATTATATGGAATGGCAATACTTCCTTCGGTCATCTGGTCGTTCTGAAGAGGCTGCCAAAAGTGTAAATTCAACTTTTTTGAAAATGGACTTACGGGTTCAAAAGACAGCGTTCCTTTAATCTCCGTATGGTCATCATTCATTAAGGACGTTCCTCCCTCTGCATTTGAGTTTGTTAAGAAACCCGAAATTCTCGAAAGCCGAAAATTGTCACTCAAAGTATCGTCGATTCCTTTTGGATTCGATAATGTGTAGTACACTACTAATTGATTAGAATCTGAAATCAATCCGTTAATCCTAAGCTCTGTTCCATCTTCAAGCTCGGTCTTTTTTCCCACCATTTGTCCCATGCCTTTTTCATTTAGTTCTTTTAAAGTACCATTAATCATTTCATCGAAACCAAACAGTTTTTTACCATAAAATGCAAATGCATTGTATTGAGATTCCATTAAGATGATAAAAAATAAAGTGACTGCTACTATCTTCCAGCTAAGTGCAAAGCGTTTTGTTTTTTTTGGAGCATTATGAAGTGCGCTCCTTAATCTCATCTCTAATTCATCTGGTGCTTGTATAGAGTCGTTAAGCTCCTTCTCTTCTGCTAATCGTTTCTCAAGATTATCCACTAACATCACCCCTATAATGATCTCTTAGCTTTTTCAATCCTTGGAAAATCCTTGATTTAACCGTTCCAATCGAAACAGAAGTCATATCTGCTATTGTTTGATAATCGAGATCATGAAAATATTTTAATTGAATCGCTTCTTTTTGTTGCTCATTTAAATGAATCAATAACTCTTTGATATCCAATTGTCTATCACTACTCAAATAAGGATTACTAGTCTGCTCCTGACTTGGATTAGACGTATGCCAATCATCGATTAACACAAGCCTCTTTTGCTTACGAAGCATGGATTTACAGCAATTCACCAAAATGGTCTTACTCCAACTGTAGAAAGCTTCTTCTTTCTTTAGTTGATCAATATTTTCATATACCTTTACAATCATTTCCGCCATTGCATCCATAGCATCATGCGAATTTTCCAAATAGGTGAGAGCAAGTCTATAATAATCATCTTTTTCAGCCATGATTAATTGGAGCAATGCTTCTTTACTTCCCTTTTTCGCCTTATTCACTAACCGAATTACATTCATGCTTTCACCTCTCTACCTAATAAGAGTCATGGCAGGGATAAAAAGTTCATTTTTCGAGATAAATAATTTTTTGAACTAAAAATAATCTATTAATCTAATTAAATTTTTATCCGAGTAAAAAGGTATGAGGCATGGTAACCATAAGGTGCATGTTGTCTTATATTTCAGAAAACTTTAAAAATTGTATCTTTTTTATTGAAAACAGATTATTTGCCGTATATAATCTCTAAGTAGGGAACAGTATTCACCATTAGTGATTATTTAGTAAGCGTTAACAATGATTTTAAATTTTAAAAAGGGGGAGAAAATGTGAAAACTATTAATTCCGCAGAGATTATTGCTAATAGTAAATTTAACCGCTTCCATTTAGGCCTGCTCATTTGGAGTTTTTTCATTATTTTGTTCGATGGATATGATCTTGTTGTTTATGGAACTGTTTTGCCAGTTTTAATTGAAAAATGGAATCTTACTTCGGTCGAAGCAGGGGCAATAGGAACTTATGGCTTATTTGGAATGATGTTTGGCGCTATCCTTTTCGGAACACTTGCTGACCGGATTGGAAGAAAGAATGTTATTGCTATTACATTTTTATTCTTTAGTTTATTTACATTACTATGCGGCTTTGCCGAAACTCCAACTATGTTTTCAACCTTTCGATTTTTAGCTGGCTTGGGGCTTGGAGGAATTATGCCCAATGTTATTGCCTTATTAACAGATTATGCCCCTAAAACAATGCGAAGCATGATTGTATCCATTGTTCTATGCGGCTATTCGGTCGGCGGAATCCTTGCACCTTTATTTGGAATCTTTTTAATGCCTAAGTTTGGCTGGGAATCTATCTTTTGGTTTGCAGGTCTTCCTCTAGTTATACTTCCAATTATGTATAAACAATTGCCAGAAACAGCAAGCCATCTTATAAGGACTGGAAAAAAGGATCAGTTGATTGCAACTCTTTCCAAGGTGAGTCCTGGGGTAAGCTTCCAACAAAATGATGAGTTCGTAGAGCTAAGGGGAAAAGAGACAAAGGTTCCGATTATGGGATTATTTCAAGATAAACGGGCTTTAAGTACGGTTATGTTTTGGATTGCCTTTTTCAGCTGCTTATTGATGGTTTACGGTTTAAATACATGGCTTCCTAAGCTGATGATTGATGCAGGATATGGGCTGAATTCAAGTTTAGCCTTCCTTATCACCCTTCAAGGCGGTGCCATTATCGGAACGCTAATCATCGGACGACTTTGTGATAGATACGGTTCCAAAAGGATGCTCGTTCCGATGTATGCATCAGGTGCCATTGCTTTAACCTTACTTGGCTTTGGCGGGAATTCCTTTATGATCTATCTTTTGGTAGCCATTGCCGGTGCAGCTACAATAGGGGCACAAAATATTGTACAGGCTTATGTTTCCCAGTACTATCCGCCATCCGTCAGATCTACGGCATTAGGAATGGCATCGGGTATCGGGAGAATTGGAGGTATGCTTGGTCCGCTATTAGGTGGTTTCCTTTTATCTGTATCTTTGCCAATCCACTTAAATTTCATTGCATTTGCCATACCAGGATTGTTCGCAGCCGCTGCACTAGCAATTGTGCCTGTTAAAAATGCATACTCAAATAAAGTTGTTATCGATATCAAACCAGATTCAATTAACGATACGGCATCTTAATCATTTATCAAATAAAAGGGCGAACGCATTTACACCCGTTTACACTAAATGTAACTCCACTTTATTAAAAGCCGCTGTACTGCTTATTGGCAGAATAGTGGCTTTCTTTTTTGCCAAATTCAATAAAAACGTTTCACGGAGAAGTATTTCCTGACAAAAAGGGAAGGGGACCTTAACAATAAACAAGGCCCCCTTCCTATTTTTCAAGGTGCTTCTGTAACCCCAAAGTCTCAATAAAATTCACAAAGACCTTGACGACATTCCAATCCATGGATTCCTGATGGTAGTACATCCATGTTCTTCGTAAAATAGGATTTCCGTTTTGGTCAGTCAAATCTACTTTATAAAATTCTTTTATATCCTTAAGCATTCTACTAGACATAATTCCATAGCCTAACCCATTAATCACCATTTCCTTACAAGTATCCACCTGATCCACTTCTATGCTGATTAGTGGCGGCTGGGTATAGTTTTCGGTCCACCAATTATCAATTAATGAATTTAATAAATAATCGCCGCTATAGTCAATTCTGGGGAGATTAGGCAGATCCTGCATATCAATTTCCTCTCTTGACATAACAGAAATGGTTTCTTCAAATAATAGATGTTTCTTTAGTCCTCTATCGCTATAGTCGCCCCGAACAAAGCCGATATGAACATCCCTATTGTGTATAAAATGTGCTACATCTTTACTCCAGCCAGTTATCACTTTAAATTCTACATGAGGATATTGGTCTTTAAATAATTTTAATATATGAGGCAGTTCATAGTTTGCGAAAAAATTGGATACACCCAATTTCAATGTTCCTGCAACTTCATTACCGGACGTTTTACTCATATTCCGGACATGCTCTTTTATATTATTAAATTGAGCAAGGATATCATCGGCACAATGAACAAGATATTCTCCCTCTGGAGTAAAATGAATCCCTCTGCTTTCTCGTGTTACGATTTTGACACCCAATTCTTCCTGCATGTTTTTTAAACGGTTCGTTAATGCCGGCTGGGTAATAAACAATAGCCGTGCTGCTTTTGATATGTTCTTCTGACTATTGAGGACCTTCAGTATTTCCCAATCACGGTAATCCACTATTAACCTCCAAAAATATTCGATATAATATTTTTTTATATCATAGTATATTTTTTTTGCATTTTATTTTATTCCATTATTGCATTATGATTGGTCTGTAGCAATTGATAATTTCTCCTCAGATCTTAAAGCAAGGTTTAACGGGGATTAATGATAGAAGTCTAGTCTGTAAGACAGAACTACTTAAAGATAGGGAGAGGAATTTTTTATGTGGATTTTAACTTGTTATTTAGGTTCAAATATTTCTATGTTTGAATTTGGTACAGAACAAGAAGCAAGAGAGAAACTCAAAGACATGAAGGGCTATAAAATTCTTTCTGAAGTTGTATACTTCAATGATCCTTGCTTTCAGCAGGAAATTGCTTAAGATACCATAACAAAAAGGCCAATGTTTTCAACATTGGCTTTAACAATGCTATTTACTCACTCAGTTTGATACGAATATCTCTCGAATGCTAATCAAGCGAAATTTTTCCGTCTATTTAGATTCTTAACTTTTGATGTTCTAGCCTCCCCAACCTTAAGGAGAAGCATTTGCCTAAAAACCTCATTTATTTATGGTACGGTTCACCGTGGTGATTGAAGAGGCAAAAAAATGAGCATTGGGAACTATTATTCTCAATGCTCACTTTTGCTAAGCCGTCAATCCCCCACCCCTCTATCAATTTAGTGCAGTAGGGGAATGACCTTATAACAGTTTTAATATGTCGAGAGCGTGGTATGTTTAACGTTTCCTTGCGTAAAACTGACGATGGAGTTGACGAATTTGTTCTGTTAGTTCAGGAACAGGTCCATCTACTATGGTATCACGAATAACATCTTGAATGGGCAGATTCCGAACGCGTGATGGAGTAACTCCCATTTCATTCAACCATTGTACCAACTGTTCAGAAGAACTTGCATAAACGATTCTACCTAAACCAACCCAACCGTGGGACGCAGCGCACATAGGGCAATGTTCGCCAGAGGTATATACTGTCGCCTTACTTCTTTCTTCAGGTGTCATGTTCGCGGCTGCCCATCGCGCCAAAGCAAATTCTGGGTGTTGTGTATGGTCACCACCCGCAACGTGGTTATGGTCTTCTGCAAGCACCTCTCCGTTGGCTGAGACAAGTACTGAACCAAATGGCTCGTCACCTTTCTCCAATGCAGTTTTTGCTAATTCAACACAACGTCGCAGGTGGTTCAAATCTGAATCACTTATCATCATTGAATCCTCCTCATCGCTTTTTTATTTTTACATCAATCTTCCATAAACAAGATCCCTTTATAGAAGATTAATCTTATTAAAAGGCAATCAAATTTATATAACAACTATAACATATTAAACTATCGAGAAAGTTTGAAATGGTAAACAGTCAGTCTATTAGTCATTGGTTGCAATCGACCTATACTTTACGGGTTGGATTGTTGCAATTTCATACAATTTGTCATTATAGATTATTGGTGTAGGAAAAAACTATATTAAAATAAAATCAGGTTTGTATTCAATAAACTGGCCAATTTCCTCGACGGAGTTAGTGATTGAGATTATCTTTTAGAGTTAATGTCAGACTTTTCAATTATCATGATGCACTTAAGCAGATTAAGTGAAGAACTAATATTATGGAGTAGTCAAGAGTTTAAATTTATTACGATCGATGACGCGTACTCTACAGGCAGCAGTATCATGCCTCAAAAGAAAAACCCTGATGCTGCTGAGCTTATTAGAGGAAAAACAGGACAAGTATATGGATCACTTACTTCCTTATTAACAACGATGAAAGGCTTACCTTTGACATACAATAAAGATATGCAGGAAGACAAAGAACCGTTTTTTGATTCCTTGGATACGGTGTTATCTTGCCTACAAATAATGTCTCATATGATTTCTACTATGAAAATGAATAGTGAAAATATGAAAAAAGCCGTGAAAGATGGCTTCCTCAATGCAACAGAGGTTGCTGACTATTTAGTTAGCAAAGGAGTTGCTTTTAGAGACGCACATAGTATTGTTGGTTTGATTCCCATTTATTGTGAAGACCATCATAAAGCCATTGGAGAGTCTGTCTTGTTTTATTTATGCAGTTACATAATTAGATTCTAGTTTTCCTAAGAAGTTGAAATATGAACTGCAGCAATAGATAAAAATCCAAAGTTAATGATAGAAGCTGTTTTTCATGCCAGCCTTTTTTCTATAATCTCTACAAATTTTGTTGAAGATGGTGATAGTGGAACACTTTTTAAAAAACATACGCCTATATTTCTCTTTGGTATTTCTTCTATTAGTTGTACTTCATACAATAATCCTTTATTTAAATAGTCTTGTGAAAATTCTTTAGTCACACATGCTATCCCTAAATTTATTTTAGCAAATTCTAATAATAAATCATGTGAGCCTAATTCAAATTCCGGCGACATCTTTATACCTCTAGATAGTATATAATCCTCTACATACTGTCTTGAATTTGATTTTGGTTCAAGAAAGATTAGTGGCAGTTTTACTAATTCATGAAGGCTTAATGGTTTAGATACTATATTCTTATATTTCTCCCCGCAAACAAAAGTATCATGAATATCAATACATGGTCTTAGTTCTAATGTAGGATCATCAATCGGAAAATTACAAATTGTAATATCAACCTCGCCTGATTTTAATAAAGAACAGATTTCTAATGTTGTACCATTTTCAATCTTAAATTTAATATTCGGATATTTATTATGAAAAGCTTCTAAATAAGGAAGCAAAAAATATCTAGAAATCGTATCACCCACACCTATCTTTAGTTCCCCTGCCGTTAGATTCTTAAATTCTAATATCTTTTCTTCCCCAGCATCAATTAAATTAATCGCCGAATTTACATATTCAAATAGATGACTACCCTCATTTGTTAATGATACCCCTTTAGGTGTTCTATTAAAAAGACGTGTATCTAATTCTTTTTCTAATTGCATAATCGCTTGACTAACTGCTGGTTGTGTCATGTAAAGATCTTTTGCTGTCTTAGAAAAACTTCCACTTTTTCCTACCATACAAAATACTTTATATAAATCTAATTTACTTATCACATAACCACTCCTTATATCCACCATTAGAGATATTAATTTTACTTATACCATTAAGCTAATGTATATTACAAGTAGATATAATTTATATTAACGTAAGTAGTTATAAGGAGCGATTATATTGGAAAGAGTAGTTGGAACTGTTGTAAGAGGTCTTCGTTGCCCAATCATAAATCAAGGGGACAAAATAGAAGAGATCGTTGTGGATAGTGTGTTAAAAGCTTCAGAAGTTGAAGGCTTTAATATTAATGATAAAGATATTGTTACGGTAACAGAATCAATCGTTGCTCGGGCTCAAGGTAATTATGCGACGATCGATCATATTGCAAAAGATATTCATACAAAATTTGGGGAAGATACGATTGGAGTCATATTCCCTATTTTAAGTCGTAATCGTTTTGCAAACTGTCTCCGTGGAATTGCAAAAGGAGCTAAAAAAATTATTTTAATGCTTAGCTATCCATCTGATGAAGTTGGTAATCAATTAGTGGATATTGACATGCTTGATGAAAAGGGAGTTAATCCTTGGACAGATGTATTAACGGAAAAACAATTCCGTGATTATTTTGGATATAATAAACATACTTTTACTGGTGTTGATTATATTGATTATTATAAATCATTAGTTGAAGAATACGGTGTTAAATGTGATATTATCTTCTCAAATAATCCAAAAACCATTTTGGATTACACAAAAAATGTTCTAACTTGCGATATACATACACGATTTAGAACGAAGAGAATATTAAAAGAAAATGGTGGAAAAAAGATTTACAGCCTTGATAACATATTATCGGAGTCTGTTGATGGCAGCGGATGTAATGAAGCTTATGGTCTACTAGGATCAAATAAAGCAACAGAGGATAGTGTTAAACTTTTCCCGCGTAATTGCCAACCTATAGTTGATAAAATACAGCATATGCTTAAAGAAAAGACTGGAAAAAATGTTGAAGTGATGATTTACGGAGATGGAGCGTTCAAAGATCCTGTAGGTAAAATATGGGAACTAGCTGATCCAGTTGTTTCACCTGCTTACACATCAGGTCTTGATGGCACACCTAATGAAGTAAAATTAAAATATCTCGCTGATAATAACTTTGCTAATTTAAAGGGTGAAGAACTTAAACAAGCGATTTCTCAATTTATTAATAATAAAGAATCTGACCTTGTAGGATCAATGGAATCACAAGGGACTACACCTAGAAAACTTACCGACCTTATCGGTTCTCTATCAGATTTAACTTCAGGAAGTGGAGATAAGGGTACACCTATTATCTTTATCCAAGGTTATTTTGATAATTACACAAAATAAGGTATTCAAAATAAACTAGATGCCTCCATTTATGGCATCTAGTTTTTTGTGTTAATCTTTTTCATTTCCATACTTCTTTTTCAAAAGGATATTCTAGTTTCCTATTATTTCTTATTTTTAACTATTCAAAGCTTTAGGTTGCTTTAGAGATCACTATTAGGCAAACTATACCCTTTTTAAAAAACCTCATTTACTTATGGTAAGGTTCACCGCACCTATTTAAGCGGCGGTTTCACTCTTTTGCATTGGAATAGTGCCTGCCCTCTGTCCATATGCAGGCACTTAAACGGTTGCTCTTCTCAATAACAAATACGGAAGGCATATATATAAAAGAGTGCGAACAGTGCCAGGCACTGTTCGCTAGTGGGATCCTATATTTCTGCAAGTCCTTTGAAAAGTTCCACTGCGGTTCCGATGATTTCATCTCGGAAGTCATACTCATAGGTATGGATATGAGGGTAATTTTCGCCGTTTCCGATGTAGCACATCGCACCCCTTGTCAACTTCATGTAGTGGCCGAAATCTTCAGAGGCACGGAAGGCTTCCTTCATTTCAACCAACTGGAATCCTTTTTCCTGGCTAACCTTACGGATCCTGTCAGAACTTTCCTTGTGGTTTACCGTTTCCGGAAATTCATCGTTGAAGGAGAAGCTTACCTTCAGTCCGTACTTTTCTGCTTGTTCACGTGCAAGATCTTCAAGGTTTTTCTGAAGATTATTCAATTCTGCTTCGTACAGGGCACGGATTGTTAGGAGTAGATCCCCTTTGCTTGCTGCTAAACCGAATGCTCTTTCCCCAATGTTTACGTGTACAACCGTACAAAGTACCAACCCTTCATTTCTTTCAGGAGAGGTTAGTTCTGGAATGGCATCAATGATCTTTGCAATAGCAAATGAAGGATTGACTCCATTCTCAGGCTGGCTGGCATGAGCAGGAGAACCTTCCATATGGATGGTCATGCCCTTGGATGCACAATGAGCGGTTCCGTCGATGACATTGATGGAGTTAAAAGCCATTCCACTCATATTATGAAAGGCAAAAATTTCTTCAATGTTATGTTCCTTAATAAAAGTGGCACATTGGATAGCGCCATCTCCAGTTTCCTCCGCGTGCTGGAAAAGGAAAAAGATGTTTTTGTCAGCACCCTTTTGGTCGATCTCCAACGCAAAGCCGGCTAGGCTTGCCGCATGCCCATCATGTCCACATTTGTGGGATACCCCTGGATTCTTGGAAGCGTGTGGAAGGTCAATCACTTCCGGCATTGGAAGTGCATCAAAATCTGCACGAAAAGCAATGTTCCTTTTATCTTCTCCCGCTCGATAAATCGCATAAAACCAAAGGCCTCTATCTACAATTTCCAGATGTGTATGCTTTTTAAGAAAATTAAGTAAATGCTGTTTCGTCCAAACCTCTTCATTCGAAATTTCAGGATGCTGGTGCAATTCATGACGCAGCTGTTTAGCTAATTCTAAATTTTTTAAATCCAACGTATCTTTAACCCCTTCCTAGTGTTTATCTATAATGTATCTGCAATCCTGAAAATACTATTAAGAGTCTCCGTATAGTTTCTATAATATAGTAAACTATACGGAGACCTTTTTTAACTTCTTATAGAATCATAAAAATTAAACAGATTTTTCTAACCTATAAAGTCTCACTATATTATTTGTGTCCTCTTCTTCATATTCTCTTATAAACTGCATAGGGGAATTTTCAAGAATTTTTACTGAATAAATGTTTTTCTTTTCAACAATGGAAATTACCTTATCTATAGCTAAATCATTAAGACAAAATTTGAGTAATCCCTTCAAAATTTCAGAACCATACCCTTTTCCCCAATATCTTTCGGAGAACCTGTACCCAACTTCAAATTCTCCATTTTCACTTTTAGCTACTGCGCAAGCACCAATTAATGTACGAATTTCATCATTTATCTCTGAAATAGCCAATATCAATCTATCAGTATTATTTTCACTATAACTATTTATTATTTCAAGTAATTCATTTGAATTTTCCGTCTTTGTTTTACCCCTTCCAATAATATATTTCATAACATTATTATTACTTTGCATTTCGTGGAAGTCCTCTAGGTCCTCTACTTCAAACCTTCTTGTGTATAGATGTTCAGTCTCAAAATACATAATTTTCTTAAACTCCCTTTTTTGCGGTTCAAATAGTTTCACATAATATAACCTATCTGAACTCCATAAGTAAACGATGTTTTTCGAATTGCTTTGCGATTCAGGTTGATCGAACAAATGGCATTTACTATGAAGACTATTTACTCTATTTTTTCGAAGGGATCTGGTCTTCATCTGCCTAATGAAGACCACTTTCTCTGTTTTTCTGAAGGGATTTGGCCTTCATCGCCTTTATGAGGACCACTTTCTCTGTTTTTCTGAAGGAATTTGGTCTTCATCGCCTTTATGAAGACCACTTTCTCTGTTTTTCTAAAGTGATTTGGTCTTCATTAAGCCTTATAAAGAAAACTCACCATGCGGCGAATTTTTGCGTTTTAATATACCCATTGCTTTGTCTAAACATTTGTCATTTCGGCTTTAAATTTCAGAAAAGCATATCAAACCCGTACTTGTTATCAATAAGGTTACCGCCTTTTTTATCATAAAATAAGTAGTATCGTTCCTGCTGTTATGACGATACCGCCGATAATAGTATGCTTGGCCGCTTTTTCTTTTAAAATAGTAAAACTCAATACCATCGTGAGGACTACACTAAATTTGTCTATGGGAGCGACGATGGAAACCTTCCCCATCGCCAGCGCTGCAAAATAGCATAACCATGATAAACCAGTAGCTACTCCAGATAGGATTAAAAAGCTGTATCCCTTTTTCGATATCCTTTTCAATTTCTTATGGGTTCCTTGGAAAAATACAATGGCCCAAGCAAATAAGAGGATCACAATAGTTCGTAGAAAAGTAGCCACATTGGAATCAACATTTTCCATTCCTACTTTTGCTAATATCGATGTTAACGCGGCAAATACTGCCGCTAAAATAGCATAAACAATATATTGTTGCGATCCTGAAAATCGTTTCTTTTCTTCATTTTTTCCAATCAAAATAAACGTTCCAATTGCTATGATCGCTCCACCAGCCATCACAAAAGGTTCTGCTGGCTCTTTTAAAAAAAGGATAGAGATAATAATGGTAAGGACCACACTTGATTTATCTATCGGTACCACTTTGGACACATCACCAATCGCAAGGGCTTTAAAGAAAAATAACCATGAAAAGCCTGTTGCAAACCCCGATAACAGAATAAACCATAAAGCGCTAGTTGAAATCTGAGAAATCGTATCCAGCTTACCAGTTATCATGACCATGATAAAAGCCATGATGAATACTACGATTGTCCGAACTGCGGTCGCTAGATTGGAATTTACATTTTCAATCCCAACCTTTGCTAAAATCGCTGTGAAGGAAGCAAATAAAGCTGCCAATAATGCCAAAATAATACTCATCATGCACCTGCTTTTATCTATAAATATTTGAGTTTTATACGCACCATTTATTGTATCAAAAACTACTCCTTTTTATTTAAAATTCACTTCGTTTATACCTGCTCTATTCGTTCCGGTAGTTTGGTTTCATTTTGTTAGGGTTCGTTATCGTAATCCGACATATCTGAATAAAAGTCAGTGTAAAGGGTAGCATACCTCTGTATACATGAATGAGGTGATAGAAATGTCTAATATAAAACAAGAAGAAATGGAAACAATAAGAGAGTTAATCAAAGACGTAGACACGGCCATGCTGACTAACTACGGTGACTGAAGAAGGGCTTGTTTCTCGTCCTATGAAAACACAAGAAGTAGAGTTTGATGGTGACTTATGGTTTTTCACTAAAAAAGAGACGAATAAATACGAAGAAATTTTACATGATAAAGATGTTAATGTGGCTTATGCAGGTAAATCCTTTGTATCCGTCCGTGGAAGAGCGGAAATCATTGAGGATATAGACAAGAAAAAGGAATTGTGGAGCAAAGTATATGAGAAGATTATGCAAACTTCTTTTGATGATCCTAATGTTGTCTTGATAAAGGTTAAAGCGGAAGCAGCTGAATATTGGGAAACCGGTAATTTTACGAAGAGAATCGCCTTTTTCTATAACCGCATGACAGGGAAAAGTTCTAAATCGACAGATATTAATGAAACGGTTGAATTAAATAAATAACACCGAAAAATGGGTTGTCTGGTTATAGGACAATCCATTTTGCTATTTGGTAGGAACGAATTGTATATCAAAATGTGAGGTACAACAGCCTTGTCTCCTTACAAATTGGGACTTTACATCCATAAAAAATGAGTGACAAATCAGCATACAATTTGGCACTCATTTTAAGTTACATTTTTTTGCGATGGGTAACGAAACCCTTGAGTTTCCCTTTTACCTCTGATGATTTAAAAAGAATTTACGAACCATTGAATTAAACCCATCATTTATTCCATCCGTTGATCTGCCATTTTGGATTTCATCCCTATAGTGGCTCATCTGTCTGATAAAGTCACGCTTGCTTGAAATATATACATTTTGGATGTTTGCGTCTGATTCTCTTACCTGTTGAGCAATTTGGTCTTCAACAAATGGACTAATCTCACCATGAAAGTCTTCATCAATCACGACAGCTACATATGCATTTCTATTCAATGCAATAATATTGGCTTGTTTTACTTCAGGTAGATTCTCAACTTTATCTTCTGCCTCATTTTCTATGTGTAACCCTGAATGATTAGTATTGGTATTATTTGTTGATGTGTTCGTAAGGTTAAGATTGGAATTTCCTACACTATTTCCTATATTTATTCCGCCAGAATTTCGGTTATTTATCTTACCGTGCTGATCCGTTCCTCTGCCTTCATCTTTCATATTGCACCCGGTCACCAATGTACCTATCAATAGGCAGGCGAATATTTGTTTAATAGCCTTCATATAATTTCCTCCTAATATGAGTTCAAGCTTACAATTACCTTTAATCCCTTTTTTTATGTAAAGACTTGGAGGAATTTTTTTAAAAGAATATAAGAAACCATTAAAACTCACTATTTGTGAAGAATCATTTTAAAAAACCGTACCTCTCTAAAGAAGATACCGCCTTATGGATTATAAAATAAGCAATACTGTTCCGACCGTTATGAGGATACTGCCGATCATCGTGAGTTTGACCGAATTTACTTTTTGAAGGGAATTAGAATTTTTATGTTAAAATAAATTAGTAGATTGTGGAAAAATATTCATAAACTCTCAGGGCTATATTGTAGAATATATTTTATCTTGTTTCTAGGTAATTAAAAGCTATTATCGATGGTTAGGGTTTTTTGAGGAGGTTTACTGTGCTAAATGTAGTTAATAAAATTGTATTTAAAAGGTCTATTAAATTTTTAATATTTGCAGTAATCATAACAATTATTGCAGCGATGATAACCTATATCATCAATCCAGACTTAAAAGAAACAGTGAGAGGGATGAAAAACCGTATACCAGACCAAGCAAGAGAATCCGTTGGTTTAGATAAAGTGTGGTCATTTATCGTAAATAATGGCTTTATGGTACCTTTACAAATGTTTATCTTGGCTTTGATTCCAATACAATTTCTATATGTTATAAATATAATTTTAACTGTTTCTCTGCCTGGAATTCTTTTTGGAATTGGTTTGCAAGCCGATTTAAAGAAAGGTTTAGAAATAATAATTTCTGCTGTCCCACATTATATTTTTGAAGTTTTCTCCTTTTGCTTATTTGCAGCTATTCTTTTTGAACTAAATAAGGCTATTAGAATCAAAATAAAAAATATATTCAAAAAAGATAAAAAAGGAATATCTCTTAATAAAAAATTTTTAGAGACAATAAAAATTTACGTTGTTTTATCTTTACCTATCATGATCGTAGCTGCATTCCTGGAAACTTACATAGCCGATATCATACTTAATTTATTTCAGTAGTAGGTTCAACAGATTAAATTCACTGCAAGAGTCGCAATGAAATAACAGTCTTCCAAAAACGGTAGCTTTAGACATAACAAAAACAAAAATATCCTGTTTTAATTTAAAAAGTGGTATAGTATAAGAAAGTATTTTTACTATTTCAAAAATATAATTATTATATATTTTGATATGTGTCAGTTTAGAATGATTCAATTGTGTTTAAAACTGAACCTATTAATAAGAATGAGGTGTGAGCATGAATCAGGAAATTTCATTTATTCAAAGAGAGGCTTTAAAGGAAAAACCTGCAACAGATTCATTAGGTTTCGGTAAGTATTTTACGGATTACATGCTTGTGATGGATTACCACAGCGAAAACGGATGGTACAACCCGCGAATTACGCCTTACGAAGCGTTAACACTGGAACCGTCAGCAATGGTATTTCACTATGGACAGGCTATTTTTGAGGGCATGAAGGCTTATAGGACCGCAGATGGCACCGCTCAGCTCTTCCGTCCAGAGAAAAACATGAAGCGTTTAAATGATACCTGTGACAGAATGTGTATTCCACAAATCGATGAGGACTTTCTATTAAGTGCGATCAAACAATTAATTTTTACAGAAAAGGATTGGATTCCTCAAGGTGAAGGAACATCCCTTTATATTCGTCCGTTTATTATTGCAACGGAAGCCTATCTCGGTGTACGTCCTGCTAAAGAATATAAATTGTTCGTTATCCTTTCCCCTTCAGGAGCCTATTATGGCAGCCAATTAAATCCTGTTAAAATATATGTAGAAGAGCAGTATGTCCGTGCGGTCATTGGCGGAGTGGGCCACGTGAAGAACGCAGGTAATTATGCTGCTAGTCTAAAGGCACAGGAAAAAGCAGATAGACTGGGATATGCACAAATTCTATGGCTGGATGCGAAAGAGAATAAATATGTTGAAGAAGTTGGCAGTATGAACATTTTCTTCAAGATTAACGGCGAAGTAGTCACACCGAAATTAACTGGCAGCATTCTGCCAGGTGTTACCCGTGACTCTGTTATTCAATTATTAAAGCATTGGAATATCCCTGTGCGTGAAGAAAGAATCTCGATTGAAGAGGTATTTGCTGCACATGAACGTGGAGAATTAGAGGAAGTCTTTGGGGCAGGAACCGCTGCCGTTATTTCACCTGTTGGCGAATTAACATGGAACGACAAAACCATCGTCATTAACGATAATCAAATCGGACACCTCTCTCAGGATATTTATGATGAGATGACCGGAATACAGCTAGGAAAAAAAGAAGACCCATTTAACTGGACAGTGAAGGTTGCCCAGGTTGAGGTCTAAAATTGGTAAATTCAAAGAAAAGATCCATAAAGGCTTAACAGGTTCTATTTCCTATCGCAAAACCTGAAAGTGCAGCCGAAAATGTAACCTAATTGTACCGTGTTTTGTATCTGTTTTTGTAATAGAAGAAATGGCTCAGTATAGTAAACTGAGCCATTTCTTTTATTGATTTCTATTAACTTGTTGAACTAACACACCCGTTACTTTAAGTAGGAAAGTTCACAAACTATTGCGGAGTCATTTGGGCTTCTATCGTTTGAACTTCTTCTTTTAGCTGTTCTACTGTCTTCGATAGCTGTTCTTCTATTTCGTCTTACAAAAGAGGGCGATTTTTTTATTAAAACCAGTGGTCTCGCACGTTCATATATTTCACTCTATTCCATTCATCATAATATAATCGTAGCTTTCTTTTAAACATTGGAATGGATCTTTCTGCCATTTCTCCTGTTCGGCGAAAGCATATTTTACGCCAGTTTCGATCGTGGCATCGAAGATTTTCTTCCATCGGATTGCGCCTTGCCCAACAGGCATGAGCACTTTATTTCCATCCGAATCGATCATCCCATCCTTGAAGTGGATTAAATCATTTCGTCCTTTCACCTTATAAATCCATTCAATCGGATCTAGACCTGCATGGATGATATGATAGATGTCTAATAAAAATTGAAAGTCACTTCTGGTATTTTCGAAGATGATGTCAAGTGAATTTTGCCCATCATATTGAAACACATCCATATATCTTGGATGGAAGTTCAGGATCTTTCCTTTTGTTTCAAGGAATTCTGAAAGTTTATTCAACTCCTTTGCAAACTCCAGACAGCCCTCATAAGAATGGTA
The DNA here is from genome assembly GCF_031457145.1 of Neobacillus niacini. Taxonomy (GTDB): domain Bacteria; phylum Bacillota; class Bacilli; order Bacillales; family Cytobacillaceae; genus Neobacillus; species Neobacillus niacini_J. The sequence continues at coordinate 20,439 of NZ_JAVDVZ010000015.1, read as the reverse complement.
GCGCTCTGGAATCCCGCTGACGGTAATGTAAGAACCTCCCCAAAGGTCGTTGATTTCTATGACTTCATCCAAATGAGAAATGACCACATCATAATGGTCCTGTGTCCCTATGCATTCCAACCTCGTTTCCTTTAAGGCATCGTGAATGAAGTCCATTGGGATTTCAGGGTTGATCCATTGAATCTGAATCGTTTTATAACCGATCTCACTTACTTTGCTGAACGATGCCAAGACATCCTCAGGGGTTTGAAGATATTCCCGAACGCTTGAAATCTGTATGCCTAGTCTTGTCATAGTTGTCCTCCTTATTTCCTTATGTATTCGTTTTCAATTTCGTACCTTTGATTTATACCACGATTCTATGTCATCCTGCATTATTCCGTACTTGAAACCAATAATTTAAAGTATAAAGATAGCAAAAACATATAATAGGACAATACTAATCAAAATTGTAATATTTGCGATCGTGGCAATTAAATTAGTGGTGCTATATTTTAATTCAATTCCAAATACTAAAGCTGACATTCCAACTGGTAGTAATAGTCCGATTAAGAGTGTATATCGAAACATTTGATCGAAAGGAAGGAAGAAGTATAATGCTAAACCAAAAAGTAGTCCTAAACCGTATCGGAAAGTTAAAAATTTCATAATAGGTTTAAAATACTTTTTGTCAAATGTAAAATTCAAATATAGTCCTAATAATAATAATGACAACGGCATATTTGCTTGAGATATAGTAGTAGCAACATCAATTATCGTTGAAGGCAATTGGATATGGCTATAATTTAGAATACTAGCAACGATATAAGTCATTAAGGGAATGGAATTTCCGAGTTTTTTTAGAATTGCAACAGGCTTAAGGGTCAGCCCCTCTTCTGAAAAATAGCTACCTAATATATAGCCAATTACCCAAATAACAATTGAAGTTCCTACATCAAACATTCCAAAATACGTTAAACCTTCTGTTCCCCACATAACATGAACAATAGGATATGCAAATAATCCAACGTTAGCTCCAGGAGCAAGCATTATTAAAGTGCCTTTAAGTTCTTTTTCCTCTTTTTTAAATACAAAAAAAGTAAGAAACGCAGAAATTAGTCCAAAAATAATGACGATGACCGGTAACAAAATTAAAGAAGGTTCAATTTTAACAGAATTAAATGTCACAATGACCAAAGCCGGTAGGGTGATATTAAAAATAATTTTTGAAATTACTGCTCCATCTTTTTCCTTTAAAATGTTTATACGTTTTAATAGATAACCTAAAACAATTATAAGTAATATATTTATAAATGCTTGATTCATTTCTAAATTGCTCCTCTGAAAAATTGTAGTTTTTAAAAAGCAAATGATAAAATTTTGTTTCTTTGATGATATCAAGAAGAATGGTAGCAACGCCATTTACTATTGTAATGTAAACACTCCTCGCTTATATTATTTTTGGATAACGCAAGAATCAGAACGCCTCTGGTTGGATGCAATTCAATTTTATTGCGTGTTGACGCAAAAAGCATTCGCTAGAACGGTTTTAATCAACAGAAGAAATAAATCTCAAATTCGTGATGTGAGTGAAATTGAAAAGGATAGAAATCCACTCTCTGCATACGATAAGATGCAATAATCCATTCATCAAAAGACAAATTATTTCGATCTTCCACAGCCCTCACGCCTTTATTAAGCGTTGTAAAGCTTACATATATTTTACCACTGCAGCATAAAAAAACAGTTTCTGAAGCTGCTTTCATTTTTAATGATTTTGACTGATATTGCTTTCCGATTAATAAATCCATCAAAAAAAGAGACAAAACCAACCATTTTACTGGCAGTTTTGTCTCATATTAAGAAAACAAGGAATCTTACTCCATCCAGTTTGTATGGAAAATACCTTCTTTATCAATACGTTGGTACGTATGTGCACCAAAATAGTCACGTTGTGCTTGTAATAGATTCGCTGGAAGCGTTTCTGTACGGTAGCTGTCATAATAAGCAATTGCGCTTGCAAAGGATGGAACAGGGATTCCACACTCAATTGCCACAGCAAGAACTTGACGTAATGGCTGCTGATAGTTCTCAACGATATCTTTAAAGTAAGGATCTAGTAATAAAAGTAATAAGGTTGCCTACGCGGAAGTCTTCCCCATTTGTCATTTTAGGAGATATTTTGCGCTTATTTTAAGTATTATTTTGCATATCCAACGTTAAAACCCAGCTACCTTCGGAAGATTAGCTGCGTTCCTTAATTATTTACATCTAATTATTTATAGAACTATTCGGATCCGCCTAGTAAAAAAGCGACTGCTCATTGTTCAGCAATCGCGCCCTTTAGTTGAACTAAGTTTGCTTAAATTCTTTAGAAAAACAGTTTATATAAAACATATCCAACTATTAATACAATAATTAGTATTCCTGTTCCTTTCCAACCCAAACCACCAACTAAGTCTGCCAAATTGCCATTTTCAGCTCTATTAAATCCATCTTTTAATGCACCTGTTGGATTTTTTTAAAGTTCTTCTTGTCTTAATCTCTCTCTTTTCTTCTGGAGTTTCTTGTCGATTATTCAAGTCAAACACCCCCTATGAATACCCTATCCTCTAATTTCTTGGTAATACCTTCTTCCATTAACCTGCTTCGTTAGTTGAAGAAGCGATCAATCTTATACCTTTCTTATATCATTAAAAAACTGCCGCTTATTATTCCGCAGCAGTTCCCTTTTTCCCATTTTTCTTTGTTTGTTTCAGATCTTCGTTCTCCTTTTGAAGCTGAACAATCTGCTTTTGATGGTCTTCTTTCAGACTCTCGATCTGCTCCCAGATAAAACTCATTAACAGTATCCCGTACTTTTCACTGCTTAATTTACTTTTAATCAGCACTTGTCCCATTCAGCTGAATTCTGAGTGCATAAGTTATTATTAAGCCCCCGCCAGGCCAACATAACACCTCAGAAGAGGCGTTTGCATTGTATTGCAGACGCTTTTTTATTTTTAGAAATTTTTTTGTCCTAACCACGATGACGTATGTCCAATCAATCCTTGTCTTTAAAAAATATACATAAGGAGAAATAGCTTTTGTCCGATTGGTGGTGAAAGAAATGGGTTGGTTCGGCGGATACGATGGATACGACGGCGGTTATGGATACGGCGGTGGCTTTGGCGGCAGCAGCTTTGTATTAATCGTTGTATTGTTCATTCTTCTGATCATTGTAGGGGCTTCATTTTGCTAAATAGTACAGAACAAAGGGCAGGTTAAGTGTCCCTTTGTCATACAGACTTCTGAAATGAAAGGAGGAGGAATCAAATGCCGTTTTTTGGATTTGATCGAAGAGACAGGTTTTTTCGTGACGACTTTAGAAGAAGAAGGTTTTTCCCTTTTTTTCCATTTTTCCCTTTCGGCTTTGACTTCGAAAGAAGAAGACGTTTTGAATTCGATAGAAGACGCAGATTCTTTTAAGCAAATGATTTAAACAGTGTTTCCATGGGATAGATTCCATAGAAGAAAAGAAGGGAATAGAAATGGGAAAATGTTCTTCATGGTCAGTTTCAGTTCTATCCACCATTAGCCTATGATGGTTCGTTAAGTTCAAAAGGAAAGCCCCTGCTACTACGCAAGGGCTTTTTTGTATTCGTCATCATTCAGCAGGAAATCAAAAGAGAATGCAGAATGTTTTCATCATCATTCAAAACGAAACATAAGGAGAGGATGACATGGGATACTTAGAACAGTTCGCACAAAACCGAAGAAGAAAAGAAAATACGACCGTATTAACCGCAAGGCTGCAAGAAAGCGTTTATGATGATTTCAAGACGTATTGTGATGAACTAGGTCTTTATTCTTTATCTATCAGTGAAGCAGTTTGTTTGCTCGTAAAAGGTGAAATAACAGGGATAGAAGGCAATACAGAAACAGTTGCAAGCATACAACTAGCAGAAGTGAATACAGATGATGACCAAATGAGTGATGATGTAGTTGTAACGAATACAAATGTATACACAAAGAATGATAATGTAGTCAAAAAGAATAAAAGTAAAAGAAAATCAAATACAGTTCGATTCACCACGAAACCATTTCAAATCAATGGTCAGTTACCATGTCCAATTTGCGAGAATGGAAGTTAGACAAAAACTTTACCCGACATGCTAGAAATTATGGAAATACTACCGAAGAAATTTCCATAAATGAGAAATACAAAGAGAAGATCAGCTCGATGATCGCAGAAAAACAAGAGACATTAAAAATACCGTCTTTAGACGGTATCTCTTACTAAACTAACGCACCCGTTAGCCATCCATGCAGCGCAAAATCAGCGCTGCACCACAGAGAATGAAAATGGCTAAGACCGTCTATACTGTTTTAATGCTGGCGAAGAAGGTCTTTGAACTATGGTGCTTTTAAGCCCATCCGTTAGTCTGACTCCAACGACCACGGTGTACCACCGACTGTCGCACCCTTTAGGGGTAGCACTCATGGGAGATTAATCCTTTTTCTGGTTGTTGCGCCAGCTTTAACTGATTTCATTTTAAGTAGAAAGGTTTCACAAGACGATTTACCAGCCATCTTATATACGATCCTTCAAGAGGCTCAGCCTTTTTTTAAAAACTGGTTTTTCTGGGTCTATTTTTTCATGCCCTTTTTCAGTTTTTATTTTCATGGGAGTTTAAGTGTAATCCTTCACAAACAACCTTATATTTAGTGGATAGCCTTTGGAAAAATGATGAGGCCAAAAAATAGGGTTAAATTAGAATCAATTTAAGTTAAAGAATGCCTTTAATCAACGTTTCCGTGTAAACTGGGGAAATTAATGGAGGAAAATAGAAAAATAATACCTTTACTATTTTTCACATTTAAAGATTTTCCGATACTTTTTAGCCAGCAGTTTTTTTCTTTGCATCATATATTTTTACATTCTTGGACTTTTCAATACCATACCTTTTTGACACCTCTTTTTTCTTTGCAGCTCTGCACGTCTTTAAAAGAAACTTAATATTTTTTTTCATTTCCCGATCGTTAATCCTTGCCACCTTTAAAATTTTCTGTATGTCTGCTAAAATTCCTTGAGCAAATGAGATTTTAGCACAAGCTAATTCATAGTTTAACCGCGCTATTCTGTTCTCTCTATATTGTTCCTCTTCACCTAATTCCAACATGCTTATTTCTAAAATCCTAATCTGTTCTTTAATTTTCTCTACAGCAAAATATCTTGAAATTACAATCATACTAAGTTTGTCTTGATCATGTATATTAACCATTTTATGAATATCATCTGATACATCTAAAATTTGCTTTGCTATTAAAGTAATGTTCCTATTTTTCTTGTTTTGTTTGTTTAATTTTCTGAAATTTCTTTCCCCAAATTCCTTTTTCTTTATTTCTATATTTATTTTGATTGTGGATAGTTTTATAAAAAGAGAGCCATAGACAGTTTTATATGCATCGTTAGCTTCCATTATACGATTTCTATCAATCGTTAATTTGTAAGTAACATAAACTCCAATCAATACACCTAATAACAGTGAAGAAATATTAAGTGATAGAAGTTTTTCAATTACGAGTTTACTAATAGCTATTACGTTATCCATCGTTCAGTCCTCCTAAAGTGGGCAGGGGATTAAAAAAATTCACCTGTTTATGTACTTCTAGCTAAAAGCTACGTACTTACTCCAAACCTTGAGGGGGGTTTTCGACAAATTTAACAAATTATTTTCATTTTTTACATATCCTTTACACATCCTATAAAAGATGTGATTTCTCCTATTATTATTTATACTTACACTAATACTCGTAGTTTAAATCGAGGATTATATAAATCCATAAAAGGACTGAATGAAGCAAATCGTGAATGTGAGTTGATTGGTATATGTTAAATAACCAAGTAATTCAATGTCAGACTACGCTTTTCCTTCTTCCACTATCCTGCTTCGTTCGTACAAAAAAAGAGAGCGCCGCAGCGACCCCCATCTTTAGGTATTGCACCCGTTAGTGAAATAAGGATTTTTAGTTTCTTTTTCTACATTGTATAAGGCTTTCTTTTTCAGAAATTCCTTTTTCTACTGTAATTTTATTGATTTCAACACTCTTTTCTGGAGTATCAGTTAATGTGAAATGAATTCTATCATAGGGAATGTCACCATGATGTGAACCATAATTTAACGCACTTGCATAAACAATATGTCTGCGAGTATTACCTTTTATTCTTTCGATTTCTATTCTTGGACACAATATAAAATCTGAATAATTCAACCTGTTAAATCAGGAATAAGGCATACCCGTTTTTCCTTTTCATCGATAATAATAGTAAAAACTGCATCTGTGTCGATATTACTTAATCTTCTAATTTCTGCCGGTATATGGATTGTTCCTTTTTGATTATAAGTACACTTATTTTCTTTTTCAAATCCTGCTTTACTTGTTAATACAATTTTTTTACCATCTATAAATATATTGATAATGTCACCTACTTCAATATTTAATATTTTAGTAAGAGTTTTAGGAATGTACAATTGTCCAGTTTTTCTCAATTTTACTTTATTCAATTTAATCCCTCCCTAAAAATGTTTAGATTAAAATACAAAAGCTAGATGTAGGCATATATTTATCCATAATAAAATTGGAAGGGGGGGCTCCAAAATATAATGAATGAGCCTACATTCATATATTGTAGGCTCGTTCATTTTATTTAACTGCTGTAGTAATATTCCATACGAAGGGATCACCCATTTTGTTCCAATTCTGTATCATCTCTTCTTCTGTCAATAAACAGCGATCTAAAGAAGTTTTCACAACTTCTTTATCCATGTGGATTCCGATCACAACGATTTCATTTTTCCGATCTCCAAACTTTTCATCCCAATCTTCTTTTAATGTCGGGTCTTCTTCGAAATATTGGGCTTGTTGCTCTGTGGACAAGGATGCGATCCAATAAGATACCGGGTCTAATTGCACCGATGGACCTGCTTGCGAAAATAATAAAGCTAAGTCATTCCTGGTTGCGCACCATACGATTCCTTTTGCCCTCACAATTTCTTCTGGCATTTCTTCCACCCAGCGATTGAATCTTTCAGAATGAAATGGGACCGAACTTCTATAAACGAAGGAGCTGATTCCATACTCTTCAGTTTCCGGAGTATGCTCAGGCGCTTCCAGTTCTTTAAGCCAACCGGCAGATTCGCTTGCGGCTTCAAAATTAAACAAACCTGTATTTAAAATATCTGGTGGGCGAACCTTCCCCTTAATTGAACGATGAAATTTCGCTGTAGGCTGTAACTTTCTTAAAAAAACCTCCAGCTGAATTAATTGTTCTTCTTCAAGCAAATCGCATTTATTAAGGATCAAGACATCACAAAACTCAATTTGGTCAATTAATAAGTCTGCAACACTTCTTTGATCCTCTTCACCTACAGCCTGATTTCTTTCCAGAAGGAGATCACCTGAGGCAAAGTCATGCCAAAACCCGTTTGCATCAACGACTGTAACCATCGTATCGAGTTTACAATGTTCTGTAAGATCAATCCCCAACTCTTCATCTATGTAAGAAAAAGTTTGTGCAACGGGTACTGGTTCACTTATACCTGTTGATTCAATCACAATGTAATCTATATTTCCAATTTCGACAAGTCGTTCCACTTCTTTTAAAAGGTCTTCTCTTAATGTACAGCAAATACATCCATTTGTTAGTTCCACAAGCTTTTCTTCCGTTCTGTTTAACCCCCCTCCCTGTTTTACCAATTCTGCATCCACATTAATTTCACTCATGTCATTTACAATAACTGCAACTCTTAATCCATCTCGGTTCTGAAGAATATGGTTTAGTAAAGTGGTCTTCCCTGCTCCTAAATAGCCGCTTAAAACAGTTACCGGAATTCTTTTGTCTTTCATGTTCATTCTCCCTTCCGTTATCCACAAATAATAACCATTACGATTTATACTTTACACATATCTTAATTAACTTGAAATTACTCGGGTAGTAAAGGACATTTATAAATATGCTATTTACTTACTTTGTTTCTCTGTGTATCGTATAGCGTTTCAACCGAGGAGAATATTTCTTTAGTTCGAGTCTTTCCGGATCATTCCGCTTGTTCTTTGTTGTAATATAATTTCTGTCGCCAGTTTCTGTACATTGCAAAGTAATTTTTACACGCATATTTCTTTCCTCCTTAATTTTTCTTTTTCAAATCAAAATGATTACGATTTGCACTTTATCCTAATTTTATTTTAATGTCAAGCGGTAGAACTATAACTTCTTGATTAAAAAAATAAATCGAAATGATTCCTAAATTCATTTACAAACGCATAGATTTATTTTAGAATGTAAAACGTAACGATTTCGTTTTATCACATTCTATAAAAATTTATATATATAAAAGGAGTAATTCTATGAAATTTTCTACACTTATGTCTACCTCTGTTCTAACTTTAAGCCTTTTGTTAACAGGTTGTGGATCCAAAGAAGTTGTAAAAACCGGAGAAAATAATGAAAAAAGCTCTCTAACAGTCTATACCACCATTTATCCGCTCGAGGATTTTACCAAAAAAATTGGCGGGGAATTTGTTGAAGTAAAGAGCATCTACCCTCCAAATGTAGATGCCCATACCTACGAGCCTTCAACAAAAGAAATGATCACCATAGCGAACTCAGATTTATTTATCTATACAGGTGCAGGGATTGAAGGATTTGCAGAAAAAGCAACGGAAGCATTGAAAAAAGAGGAAGTACAAATTTTAAAAGCCGCAGATGGAATTGATCTCATAGAATCTAGTCATTCTGATGAACATCATGAGGATGATAATGAACATTCTGAAGAAGAGGAACACGCAGAATCTGAAGCCCATGAGGAAAAAGGACATGACCATGGTGATTTAGATCCCCATGTATGGTTAGATCCTGTACTATCCATTGACCTTGCCAATAACATCAAAAACTCTTTGAGTGAGTTAATGCCAGAACACGCAACAGAGTTTGAAACCAATTTTAAACAGCTAAAAAACGAGCTGGAAAAACTGGATCAGGAATTTAAAACAACCATTGAGAGTTCAAAGACGAGAAATTTATTAGTCTCTCATGCTGCTTATGGATATTGGGAAAAGCGATATGGCATTGAAACGATTGCAATAACAGGTTTATCACCCACACAAGAACCAACTCAGAAAGAACTGCAAGCAATCATTGAAGAGTCTACAGAACATAACGTTCATTATGTGATTTTCGAGCAGAATGTTTCACCAAAAATAGCAAAAATCATCCAAGAAGAAATAGGAGCAAAGTCTCTTACTCTCCATAATTTAGAGGCTGTGACAGAAGAAAATATTAAACAAAAAGATGATTACTTTAGCATTATGCGAAAGAATTTAGAAACGATCAAAACAGTTTTAAATGACTAACAACAACATGCGACTATCCCTGCCATTTATTACGGCAGGGATTCCCTTACATAGATGGAGCGATAGGTATATATTTAATTTTTATTCATACTCTATTAAATGTACCAAAATACTTTAATAGAATCAGGAGGTTTTTATGTATCGCATTGTTCGCAACCATATCATAGATTTTACAGGTATTATTATCATTGTTTTAGCACTATCACTGCTTTCTTTAAGTACTAGCTTTAAAATCTCCTATGATATACCTCCGTCTTTATTAAATCTAAACACGATATTTTTAAGTATTTTAATAGAGGCACTGCCATTTGTTTTAATAGGAGTCCTCATCGCGGGTGTGATCCAAATTTTTGTAACTGAAGAACATATTCAACGCTGGATTCCAAAAAATAAAGTTTTAGCTATTATCATGAGCTGTGTCATCGGAGCCTTATTTCCAGCGTGTGAATGTGGTATTGTTCCAATTGTCCGTCGTCTCGTTGGCAAAGGCGTACCAATTCATGCTGCCATTGGATTTATGTTGACTGGTCCGCTAATTAATCCGATTGTGATTGCCTCTACTTTTATGGCATTTGGGAACAATTTTAAGATTGCGGGATTAAGAATGGGGTTAGGTTTTTTTGTCGCTTTGATGGTTGCATTGGTTGTTAGCATTATTTTTAGAGGAAATCAATTAAAAACTTCTATCCATACAAGATCCTCACACGCACTCCCTAAAAAAGAATCTCTTTCAACAAGATTTTGGTCGATGCTAACCCATTCCATTGATGAGTTTTTTGATATGGGTAAGTACCTCGTTATGGGAGCCTTTTTAGCTTCATTTGTTCAAACCTATTTGCCTGCAAAAGCACTCTTAGAAGCAGGAAGCGGAACGGTATCGTCTCTATCTGTCATGATGGGCTTAGCTTATGTCTTATCTCTTTGTTCTGAAGCAGATGCGTTTATTGGTGCTTCCTTCAGCAATATTTTTCCAACTTCCGCCATACTAGGATTCTTAATCTTTGGTCCGATGATGGATTTAAAAAATACCCTTATGATGCTGAGCGTATTTCGAGTGAAATTTGTTATCGGTGTGTTAGCTTTAATCATTTCGATTATCTTTATTACGATCATGCTTGTGCAAAGCTTTATTTAAGGGGGGAAAGTCGTGCGATTCCATTTTCTGCAGGCAGTTAGAGCTTTTATTTTACTAGCTTTTTCAGTCATGCTTCTCAAGCTTCATTTTACTGGCGAAATGACAAAATTTATTAATCCAAAATATGAGAGTTTAAGCCAGTCCGCTTCTGTATTATTTCTAATATTGTTTATTATTCAAACGACAAGGATATGGACTGCTAAGGAAAACAGCCAGCATCACCACTGTCATCACGATTCTCACGACCATAATTGTAGTCACGATCATGGAGTCTCTCCTTTTAATACAAAAAAATTAATCGCTTATGTTATTATTGTTTTTCCGTTAGTCACGGGGTTCCTGCTCCCTGCGAAGGTGCTCGACGCCTCTATCGCTGATAAAAAAGGTGGTTTGGCTGTATTAACCAATCAGAAGTCAGAGAAGGAAAAAGAAGAAAAGCCTGCACCTAACAACAGTCAACAGGAAGACCCTGTTATTAATGGAGATCTTGTTGACCTTTCACGTATCGAAGAATTAGTTTATACAAAAGATGAATATAATCAATTAATACAACATCTTTTACAAAGCTCGACTATTAAGATGAATGATGATATTTTTTCTACTTACTATGACGAAATTCAAACGGACATCGAGAAATTTAAAGGGCGAGAAATCGAGTTAAAAGGATTTGTTTATAAAGAAGAAGGTCTTGAACAAGACCAACTTGTGCTATCAAGATTTTTGATTACCCATTGCGTTGCAGATGCCAGCATTATTGGATTCATATCAGAGCTACCGGAAGCCTCATCACTTAAAGAAAATACTTGGATTGAAGTGAAAGGTGTTTTGGATACCACGAACTTTAATGGCACAGAGCTTCCTATCATAAAAATTACCACCTGGAAAAAAATCAATGAACCAAAGGAACCTTATCTCTATCCGATAAGTGTGAAAATTCTTTAGAAAATAGCCTTAGTTCTTTGAACTAAGGCTATTAATATTGACGATACACATAAGGATCCTCTGGTGGACTAATCGTCTCCCATGAAGTCACTTTGAGATACGGGATGGTTTTCTTAAAGGGCTGATAGTAGATGGTTTCGAGTTTTCCACTTACCGTAAGCCACTCATCATTATTAGGGTTAACATCCTCCGGAAGCTCCACTAACATTCCAAACACGCCCGAATCTGCAACACAGTGAATAATTCCAAATCGGAAAAGAAATTTTTGGTTCGCAGCTAATTCATCTTTGCTATAGGAGAATTGTAACTCATTTTAATTTACATTTTTAATGTTTGCGATAGATAATGGAACCCGTTAAGCAAAACTGGGTCTTTTTTTATGAATCACACTTTTTGTCGAGTTTTAGTTGCACTAATATTTACGCTTCATGAATATATATATATCATAGACCAAAAAATTCACACAGAAAGGGGAATCTGCCGTTATGGATGTCTGTATTTCTTGTGGAACGGAATTGTCGATCATGGAGAGAAATCGCTGTGAGTGTTGGGATTGTAGGGATACGACAACCGAAGCTTATACAGAAGATGAATAACCAGCAATCTAATTTAGCCTAAAACAACGAAATTTTTATATACTAACTCCATAACAACAAGAGACACCCAATCCCATTGGATTTGGTGTCTCTTTTTTTTGTATCTATTCATTAACCCATGAAAGGCCAAGCGTGCCGACACCTGTATGTACACCAGCTACTGTTATGAGCATTAATAATTCTGTCTCTATAGCAGGAAAAGTGTCGTTTATTAATTGTTGAAGAACGTTTGCCTTTGCTCGATCGTTCGCATGGACAATGGCCACCTTCTGAACCTTTTTAGTATCAAGGTCAGCCTTTAGATTATCCACCAGCCAAGCAAATGCCTTCTTTTCCGTTCTAACTTTATCTTTAATCTTTGCCGCCCCTCCATCCTCAATGGATAGAATTGGCTTGATATTAAATAGCGATGCAAGTATTTTTTGGCCTCCTGACACCCTGCCGCTTTTATGAAGCTGGTCTAAGTTTGATGGAACCAAAAATAAACGGGTGTGCTCACGTAAGTTGTTTAATTGCGAAACAACCTCATCAATATCTACTCCCTGTTCTATTAGTTCTATGCCTCTTTTCACTAAAAAAGATAATGGATACGAACCTGTTTGTGAATCAATTGCCAACAATTTAAATCCAGCCATTTCTGCAGCCATGACAGAGGTTTGATAGGTTCCGGTTAATGTACTGGAAGCGTGAATGGCAATACCAAAGTCATAGTCTGCTTTTAACCTTTCATAAAGCTCGACGATTTCACCAACATTCGGTTGGGATGACTGGAATTTTCCTTCTTCATTTTTCATTCGTTCATAGAAATCTTCTGCGGTAATATCGATTGTTTCTTTGTAGAATGTATCATTGATTACTACATGCAGTGGAATTACATGTATTTGATGCTGCTCAATAAATTCCTTACTGAGAGAAGCAGTTGTGTCAGTAATCCATGCAATTTTTGGCTTGTTCACTTTTATCCTCTTCCTTCATTGAAATTCTTCAAATATATATATAGGTGATATTTTAATATAGTAATTTAGTAACCACGTTAAATTTATAAAAATGGATACGTTGTCACAAGTTATATTTGTCATGTATGACAAAATTTTGATACATTGGATAGGCTTGAACGTCACATTTCTGACATAATAATAAATGACCAAAATAAGGATGAAACAATGATTCTATCTTTGTCGTCTTAGTACATAGGGAGATTATTGATAGGAAAGGATTTTTATGTTGAAAATTAAATTTAGAGCACTCATTCCATTTTTTCTGCTTCTTATTGTTTTGTTCATTTTCATCAATCATATGGAGACTAACCCTTTTACGGGATCGAATAGGAAACAAAATGTTTCCTTGCCAACCGAACTCCATCCGATTGTGAGAGAACGGTCGGACCAACTAGTCCAACAGTCTGCTGCCAAAGGAATTGTCATCATGATAACGGATGATTTCCGTAGTTCTGAAGATCAGGATCGACTATATGAAAAAGGTCGTACTGCAGAAGGGAATATTGTCACGCATGCGAAAGGCGGAGAATCTTATCACAACTTTGGATTGGCTGTTGATTTTGCTATAAAGACTCCCACCGAAGAGGTCATTTGGGATATGCAATACGATGGGAATCAAAATGGAAAAGGTGATTGGAACGAAGTGGTTGAACTGGCAAAAGCTTTAGGGTTTGAATGGGGCGGCGATTGGAGCCAATTTAAAGACTACCCTCACCTGCAAATGAACTTCGGTTTAACCCTTGCAGAATTGCAGAATGGAGAAAGACCTGCAGACACATCCTTAACAGCCGGTACCAATGATGTAAAGTAATCGTGGTACAGCCGACACTGTCCGCCTGTGGTGGAAAGCGTCCACGGACGGCGAACACCTTTTAGGTGTCACCTTGGTGACAGGCACCGCCTTAGGGTGTTATGATTACTTTATTTCAATCTGAGATTATCCCAATTTGCAGATTTAAAGTGATTGATTGATTTGAAAGAAGTTTGTTTACAATGTTAGTGAGGATCTAAATACATTTCATAGTTGATAGGATGAAAAGATGAAAACTGAGATCAGTTTAAAGGTGAAATCAAAATTCGTTAATAAATTTAAGAACGGCTACCCGCTCATTACAAAGGACACCATTATTAATTCAAATGTTCTAGATGAAGAAGGAATGACCATAAAGCTTGTTGATGAACAAAATAACTTTCTTGCCAAAGGCTATTATGGGAAGCAAAATAAAGGACTCGGCTGGGTGCTTAGCCGAAAAGAAAAGGAGCAGTTCAATCATCATTTTTTTGAAAAGACCTTAAAGGATGCCTTCAGTCAGAGAGAATTTTTTTATAAGAGTTCTGAAACAACGGCATTTCGAGTGTTTAACGGTGAAGGTGATGGAATCGGTGGTTTAACGATTGATTACTTTGATGGTTATTACTTGATTACCTGGTACAGTAAAGGCATATATCATTTTCGGGAATTTATCATAGATTCATTGAAGGAACTGGTGGAGTATAAAGGGATTTATCAGAAAAAGCGCTTTGATGAAAGTGGTAAATACATTGAAGAGGATGACTTCGTCGCAGGCGATAGAGGAGAGTTTCCCATTCTTGTGAAAGAAAATGGTGTCAATATCGCCGTTTATTTAAATGAAAGTGCCATGGTCGGTGTATTCCTAGATCAAAGGGATGTAAGAAAAACTTTACGTGATGTATATTCTAAGGGGAAACGGGTATTAAATACTTTTTCCTATACTGGTGTGTTTTCAGTATTTGCTGCCTTAGGAGGCGCGGTGAAAACGACCAGTGTTGACCTGGCAAATCGAAGCAAAAGTAAAACGATCGAGCAATTTCGTGTGAATGAAATCGATGACAATGCTCAAGATATCATTGTTGAAGATGTATTCAACTACTTTAAATATGCGGTAAAAAAAGGGCTATTGTTTGATGTGGTGATTCTTGATCCTCCAAGCTTCGCAAGATCAAAGAAGTTTGTCTTTAGTGCCGAGAAAGATTATAAAAACCTGTTAAAGGAAGCTATTTCGATAACAGAGGATAATGGAATCATCTTAGCATCAACCAATGCCAGCTCCTTTGGTATGGATAAATTTAAAGGATTCATTGATACAGCCTTTAAGGAATCAAACAAGCGCTATAAAATAATCGAAGAATATTCACTCCCTGAAGACTTCAGAACCAACAAACATTACCCAGAATCCAACTACCTAAAAGTAGTCTTCATCAAAAAGATAAAATAAAAAATTCGGACTGTCCGCCTGAGGTGGACAGTGTCCACGGGCGGTGACAGGCACCATCTTTTCACCATCTTTTCACCATCTTTTCACCGTCTTTTGTACTTGTATTAGAATGAATTTTCTGTTATATTTATTTATAATTAAATATTTTCTTACTTCATTACCTTATGAAGTGAGGATAGAGGCGCAAAGACCATTAGTACACAGTTTGAGGATGATGAGGTCCTAGGATGATTGTGGAAAGGGGAATTTGCCGAAGCTGATAGAATCTCATTTATCTTGAAGCTGGTTCTGCTATTGAAGAAATACAGAACTGTCATATAGGTATCTATATGGAGGGCTATCTTACGCAATGGAACGGTTTATTATTATGTTTCTACTGCAGTAGCGAACCCTCGTTGCTGCTTTTTTGCGTTAACTTTTGTTGGCCTGATCCACCTCTAATTTTTCAAACAAAAATTATCCAAAGGGTGAGTATATTGAATTTTGGCCAAGTATTAACAGCGATGGTAACACCATTTGATCAGCACGGAGAAATTGATTACAAAGCAACTAGAACACTAGTAAATTACTTAATTGCAAATGGTACTGATGGATTAGTAGTAGCAGGAACCACCGGCGAGTCTCCTACATTAACAACAGACGAAAAAGTTTCTTTATTTAAATTCGTTGTCGATGTTGCAGCTGGCAGAGTCCCAGTCATTGCTGGTACTGGCTCAAATAACACGAGAGCTTCTATTAGCTTAACGAAACAGGCTGAAGAAGCGGGCGTTGATGGGATTATGCTTGTAACTCCATACTATAATAAGCCATCTCAAGAAGGTATGTATCAACACTTTAAAGCAATTGCCGAAGCCACTTCTCTTCCAGTAATGCTTTATAATATCCCTGGACGCAGTGTAGTAAACTTGTCAGTGGAGACCTTAGTCCGCCTATCAGAAATTAGAAATATCGTAGCTGTAAAAGAAGCTAGCGGTAATTTAGATGACATGGCTGAAATCATTAGCCAAACACCTGCTGATTTCACTTTATATAGCGGTGATGATGGATTAACGATACCTGTTTTAGCCATAGGTGGTGCTGGAGTTGTCTCAGTGGCCTCTCATATCATTGGCAATGAAATGCAGGAAATGGTTACGCTATTTAAAAATGGACGTGTGCAAGAAGCAGCGGTTTTACATCGCAATCTTCTCCCCATCATGAAAGCATTATTTGCTGCACCAAACCCTTCACCGGTAAAGGCTGCATTGAATTTGCAAGGCGTTCAAGTTGGAGGCGTTCGCTTACCATTAATTCCTTTAAGCGAAGATGAAAAGTCTTCACTGCAAAATGTTTTAGAAGCTAGCAAAGTTAAACTTTTGGTATAAGTTTGCTGCAT
Source organism: Neobacillus niacini (assembly GCF_031457145.1). GTDB lineage: Bacteria > Bacillota > Bacilli > Bacillales > Cytobacillaceae > Neobacillus > Neobacillus niacini_J. The sequence continues at coordinate 3,781 of NZ_JAVDVZ010000015.1, read as the reverse complement.
AGTACCTGGCCATCATAGTAAGTAGTTCAGTTTTGGTGGAGAAACATACGAAATAACATACCAATTTGCAGACCAAATCTCATATTAGTTTGGTCTGTTTTTATTTTCCTATCAAATCAATGATTAGTGGATTATAACATACCAAATACACGGTAAATCTCATCCAAAATAACATAATGGCAATAGCTTTTGTCGTTATGTTATTTTGCATGTTAAAGGGTAATTGTATTTTTATGTTAATATAAATATAGGGTGCGTGAAGGATTTTTCTTAAACTAACGAGTGTAGGTTAAGTAAGGAGGTGCGATAAATATAAATAAAATTAAAACAATAGTAATTTGTATGTCTATTGTACTAATAATTTTACTTGCTTTTACTTTTTTTGAAATCATCTTTTTGAGATTACTCGGATTACAATATAATTCAATTGGTGCTTTAGTACTTTTCTTTGTTATGTACATATTCCTTGAAATACCTCTCTCTCTCATTACAAATGCGATACCAAAGGCTTTAAAATCTGTCGGTATTTTTCAAACAAGTAAGGGCTGGTTATCGTTTATTTTAAATACAGGTTTCACTTTTGCGTTAATTGATTTACTCGATAACTTTATGGATAATATTTCGATTACTTGGCAAGGTTCACTCATATTCGCATTGATTACTGGACTTATCAGTTGGAAATTTAAAGAGGAAGATGATGAACCACCAATGATTGATAGTGTAGAATTTGATAAAATAGGCAAAAGATTTAATTCTAAGAAATAAACCATTGAATAAGACAAGCATTGCGAAAAATTTCACTTTTTAAAGCAATGCAGTTTAGTTAAATAAAACAAGTAAAATTAAAACGCATGGATTTCATTATTAAAGGGTTCCGTTTTGAGGTGCTTTATCGAAAAATCGTGCCAAAATGACATTAGTTTTGACTCTGATAATGGCTATAAAAAAAAGCGAAACTCGCCACAGTTGAAGTGAACCAAAAAAGTTAGACATATCTATATTAAGCAACCTGTTGGATCTGAGACCGGTATTCTATTGGGCTCAGGTCCTTTAACTTACTCTTCATGCGGATATTGTTGTAATAGTAAATATAATCATGTAACTCCTGTATAAAGTGCTCTATATTTTCAAAATCCTGAAGGTAGAGGAGTTCTGTCTTTAGAATGCCAAAGAAGTTTTCAATAACTGCATTATCGAGACAGTTTCCCTTCCGGGACATGATTTGTGTAATATTCCTGTCTTCCAGAGTTTTTTGGTACTTTGCCATCTGGTAATGCCATCCTTGATCGGTGTGGAGGATTAACTTATCCTCTGGTTTTAATACCTCTAAAGCTTGTTCAAGCATGTCGCCCACTAAATCAAAAGAGGGTCGGAACTTAACTGTATAGGAGATAATCTCACTATTGAATAAATCAAGAATAGGTGATAAGTAGAGTTTCTGTCCAAAAAGGTTGAATTCTGTTACATCCGTTACCCACTTCTGGTTAGGCTTATCAGCTTGAAAGTCCCGATTTAGCACGTTAGGGGCAACTTTCCCTATATTTCCACGATAGGACTTATATTTCTTCATTCGAACTTGGCACTTGATCCCCATCTGGTTCATTAGCTTAAGGACAGTCTTGGGGTCAAGAATCAAGCCTTTCTTATCAAGCTCTTTTTTAATGTTACGATGTCCATAACGACCTTTATGTTGGTGATAGATCTCTTGTATTGCCTCTTTAACCTCAGCGTATTTATCAGGGCGGTCCATGTGTTTTGTCCAATAATAATACGTACTTCTTTTAATCCCCGCAATCTTGATCAGCTCAGCGACTTTATAGTCATTCCTTAGTTCAAAAATTACTTGCGCTTTGATTTTTGTTGTAATTTTTTCTGTTCCTGAACTAAGGCATTCAACTTTTTTAGATATGCGATCTCCATTCGTAAACGTTCGACTTCTTGGATAAGGGATTCATTTGTTTCGTTGGTCAAATCGTTCTTCTTTCTTTCTTTTGTCATGGGAGGTCGCCCCTTCTTTTTTGGTAAGAGGGCTTCCGCTCCTTCTGTGTCAACAGCTCTCCTCCAAGCACTGATGGTTGAGGGATCGGGAATTTTAAATTTCGCCGCTGTATCATTAAGAGATGCCCAATTGTCGTCCATATATTTGAGTACCTCCATTTTAAACGCAGCAGAGTATTTTGTATAACTTTTTCTTAAGGAATCCTCTCCATGTTCCCTATAAAGATTTATCCACTTTTGAATTGTTTTATGAACAGTGCCTAGCTTATTAGCAATATCACGATGTGACAGGGTTCCTTTTTCATACTCTATTACTGCCCATAACTTGTCCTCAAATGTAAATTTAGCCATATAAAAAACTGCACCTCCATTGTTAGTTTTGTGTCTAACAATTTTGGTGCAGTTCACAGTTGGCGAGTTTTCTTCATTAAAAATACCTGTTCCTTATTGAATTAAAGCACCCGTTAGTTCCATAAGAAAATGAACAAAAAAGGGTAGAAGCAGATATTGTATCTGTTTTTCTACCCTTTTATTTTTCAAACTAATTAAAGTTTACTTGGCTATTAATAAAATTGTTTGATTCTAGTTTTTATAGCATTTGTTTTTATTTATTGTTGTTTTGTTTCATGATGTAGTGGTGGTGGAACTAGCCAACCTTTATCTTTCATGATTTGCAATAATGCTGCTCCATCTATTGTTTTTTTTGCACCCATTTGACCAAATAATAATCCAACATCTTCACGAATTGATTGACTGGCACCTTGTCCGCATGCTACAACCCCAGCTGCAATATCGGCAGCTACCATATAAGCTATTTGAGCATCTTGTAATCTTGCTCCAACTGGAATCTGTTCGAGATCAGCTTCAGGTCGTTCTGCTGGTGTAGGTGGAACTGCGATATCGTTTTGTAGTAATACTACTTCTATATTTTTGATAGAAGGTTTGATGGATGATTCAATTACTTGTTTTAAAAACGCTTTTAATTCTTGATCACCTGTATGGTTTATAAAGACTTGATATCCATCTAGTGCAGCTTTCGTGACTGATAAAGCGCTCCATAAACCAAATACTTCTCCATAATGCAAAGGTTCATCTTGAGGATTTCCACTTAAAATTCCCATAATTATTTTACTTCCCTTCGATAATAAATTCATACTATTCTCCTTTTCATGGAATAAGTACAAATGATATTCTTTAACAAAAAAATAGAAATTATGCTAAAAGTTTTTTTAATTTATGGGTTTATTTACCTTGGTTCTTATTTAACTAAACTGCTACTTAGTTCAATAATCAAAAAAGCGATCCTTCGTTCTTGAAGAATCGCACCACTTTATTGAATAAGCTAAAAGCTTTCCTGTTGATCTAGAGACCATATGTATTAAAAAAATCAGGAAACGAAAGAATTAGCACTAATCCTATAATTGCAGTTGAAAAAAAACAAATCCAACTTATTATTTTTACTTTTTTATCAATTTCAGCTTTTTTCTCTAATTTACCAATGTAGGAAGTAACTAAGAATAAACAAATTAAAGGAATAACTCCTATAAAATTAACTCCTAAAATAGATTTATCTACCAAAAACAAAACTACAACTAGTACAATCACTGCAATTGATATTCTATTTATTATTGTATGAATATTAATCTCCTCCTGACATTATATACGGATGAAAAGTTAGAAAGTTTCGCTTATTAATACAGATAGGTAAGGGTTTGAAGTTATCGCCTCCTTTTCCCCCTGTTCACACCGTACGTGCGACTTTCACCGCATACGGCGTTCCAAC
>NZ_JAVDVZ010000014.1:0-128352 GCF_031457145.1 Neobacillus niacini | reverse complement strand
AACTTTACGAAGTTTTTAATTGATCAAGATGGAAAAGTTGTTAAACGTTATGCACCAACTGTGAATCCTGAAGAAATTGAAGAAGATATTAAAAATTTATTATAAATATAAAACTCATTATCGAAACAAAAAAAGCCTCCGTTTCTAATAGGAGGCTTTTACTAGTGTCTACTTACCGGGGGTAAGATATCAGTAAGCGATTGAGTTCTGCAAGAGCACTCAAAACCGAATTCATGATATAAATAAATATATACATTAGGAATACTCCCTGCGTAGATGATGTCTCAGAGCAAACAGTGTCGTCGATAAGTATTTTCGGTAGGCGGATAAAATATCCGTATTTGTTGTCACGCTTTTGAATAGGACTTGGTGACGTCCCTGTACATTAACAAAGAGGCACCAACTTCCACCAATTATCATATCTCACTCATTGTTCTAATTGGGACAGATAATTAATATTTGACAGAAAATCAATTTTTCGCTTTCTTAACAAGGCTATTTTGTTTAATTAATTGGTGATGTAAAACCGACTCTACTAGCAATACCGTTTCGAAGGTCGACATGTAATCTACTGTTTCCGTCTCTTTGTGTTCATTTTGGTAGCCGGCTGATAGATTGACAGCAGGAATGCCGTACTCTGCAAAAACCATCGCATCACTTACACCACCTGGAGTGATTTTCCAGCCATCCATGCCAGCTAAAATGCCAGCCTTCTCAAATAATTTACCATACTCTTCTGGACAAAAGTGTACATAGTTACTCCACGACGTAACAATATCCCGGTTTCCACGACGGTCAATCACAATGGCAGCATCAACATCCTCAATAAAATCCTGGTCGATTGCACGAGATCCAAGGCAGCCAATTTCTTCTTCTACTGTAAAAGCTACTTTCAAGGTTCCTCTAAAATTGGTCTTTTTCACTCGAGATAGGATTTTGAGAATAACTGCAACTCCTGCACGGTCATCGGAACCAAGAATCCCTTCAGAGCTTCTAAGAATGGAATTTTCTTCTATAATTTCTCGTCCTTCCACGATTTCTTCAACGGTATCCAAATGAGCAGAAAGTAGAACAGTGGGACCATCTCCAAGTTCCACAAACCCGAAAAGATTGCCTTTTCGGTCGATAAATGAGTGATCGATAAGAGAAGACAATTTGTTTCGCACCCTTGAAGAAATCTACTTTCATCGGTGCTTGCACCTGGTACTTGAGGAATATCTGCGAATTATGGCAGATGTGAACCATCCAGAACATGAGGACATGAATACATGGGCCGATAATCAAAAGGAAAGAAACATAAGCCAGCAAAAGATTAATCATAGACTTAAACAAGTAATCAAAGGCTATCGTTTTTCGTATTATTTGTGATTTGATTGAAAAATAGGGGTTTTACCTATCGGAATTAACCAGGCGATCATTATTCGCTATTAGCACAGTGAAATCAAACGACCTTCGAGAAAATATTGCGGCCAATCCTAAAGTAAATCCATATAATCTTTGTGTTGGACAGTATATTTAGGTTCGGTTATTTGGGAGAAAACATTAAAAAACAGCCTAATTGGGGACACAATTCACATGTGAATTAGTGTCCCTTTTTTGTCGTTATATCAATTTCTAACAGATTTAACATAGTAATTAGCACATCAATAAGCATACAAGTTAACAACACCCCATCAATTTATGAGGTATGGCTAAAACCCGTGCTAAAACTTTTACGAATGGAAACACCCGCACAACGATAGGGAATTACAGAAAGAATATTTGATTTGAAGGATATAATTTACTAAAGGTAGTTCGCTTGTAAACAAGTGAACTATTACTTTAAAAGGTAATTGGAAAAAATTATGATATCCTTAATTAAGGGGGGGAATTACTTAAAAAAAAGAATGAACAAATTTTTTGCAACCGCTTTATTTACGTTACTTCTATTAATGTCTGTTGGATGTACCGAAAAAAAGGAAACGAAAACTCAAGATGAGGATATAAAGACCATTGAAGCTGTATTACAGAATAGCCTTACAGGTCCAAGTGATGAATTGAAACAAATATTGGATAAAGAAAGTGAAGAAAAGTATGAAGCGTTAAATAAATATGAAGAAAAGCTATTTAAAAGATTATTTTGCAAATGAAACGTCCTACACGGATTTCGTTAATAGCTACGGTTCGTTAGTAATGATTCAACCGAATAGTGATTATTACAATTTTAAGATAAAAAACATTGAATTTGCTTTCCTACAGAAAACAGTATGGAAAAGAAGTAATACCTTCACAATTTGTCACGACAGTAAAGGATATCCTCTCACCACCTGTCTAAAAAGCGAAAGAAGTTCCAATAAAGCAAAGGTCAACTGATCTTGGCAAAAATCAACATTATCCAAGTTCGCGTGTACGTAATAGTACGCAGCAAGACAGAAGCTGGGGGAAAAGTCTTAGTAGGTTAACTCAGGAGATTGAAGAGCTTTTACAAAAACAAAATGAACAATTGGCTTTAGGGGCTAATTCTATTACAAATCACAACAATACCAAAAGTAAAGCAGTGGACACGATCTCATCTGAAAAAGGTATAGTTGAGTTCATTCAAAACAGAAGTAATCCTGTATTCCTAGTAAGTGAGCTTTGCCAATATCTTATAAAAAACCTTCAAGCTCCATCGGACAAGTATCAAAGTGGAAAATATAAAATTTATCCCAATGTCATTCGTGAATTAGAATTATTATTAAATTCAGGAAGTCTTGAATTCGCCGGAGATAAGGGGATACAGGATCGATATTACAAAAAAATCTCAAAGGAAACCTACACAACCGAAATAGAAAGTGGACCTAAACAAATCTCTTTATTTGATTGAGAGCCCATAAAATATGCTACTAACAATGATAATGAAGATAGAATGACAAAAAGAAATTTTACGAATATGGAGGAAATTATGTATAAGGCTCTACACAAAAATAATTCAATTAATCTTTTGTTGCCTATAAATTTTGAGAAGAAGGAATTATTAATTTCGGATCAGTATAGGTCTGAATATAAATGTCCAGTTTGTAAGGAACCGGTTAAGATTGCATGGGGAGATGTTAGAGCACCTGACTTTAAACATAACCCTAGTTCCCAATGCATTAATAGCCCTGAACATCAGAAAGGTAAAAAGATACTCTATGAGGCTGCATCTAACTCATGGTAATCCAATTTCACCATATAGCCCTCATCATTCCAATTGCTATGAACATTCATCCGGTACTAAATTAGCAGTTGGTCTTAATGTTGAAGAGTATCTTAAGGAGAGAACTACGTCACTACTCCATAGATTACAATGGGTTAGTGAAAACATTGATACGCTTGAAGGGGTCAACATTGAAAAAGGCAGATTCATATTCAGAGACTTGAAAAAGATGTTCCAGAAGAAGTAAAACAATTTAGTGCTACCCTCTATAGCATGCTACCCCGAATTAAACTGACAGATCTACTTTTAGAGGTGGCAAGCTGGACAGGGTTTGATGAGCAATTTATCCACGCTTCCACAAACCGTGCATCTAAATTGGAAGAAAAATCGATTGTTCTAGCAGCACTCATGGCAAAGGGGGACCAATATGGGATTAACCAAAATGGCGGATGCAACGCCTGGTATATCAAATGGCAAATGCTGCTCAATGGAGAATGTACGATGATGTAATGAACAGAGCACAAGCAACTCTCGTAAACTTTCATCATCGTCAATCATTGGCATCTTATTGGGGGGATGGAAGTACATCTTCATCCGATGGTATGCGTGTGCAAGTAGGTGTTTCATCTCTCAGTTCTGACGCTAATCCACATTACAGATGAGGAAGGGGAGGAAGGGGAGCCACTATTTATCGATTTGTCAGTGATCAATTTTCATCATTCTATACGAAAGTGATTAATACGAATGCTCGTGATGCAGTGCATGTCATCGATGAACTTTGCATCATGAGTAAAAAATTGGCAAGACACTTGGAAGGCACCATGGGACAATTGCCCGAGAATTAAAGAGAAATTCACAGAGTAACTACCGGGCAGAGAGGAAGCCGTTTATTATCAAAACGTGTAATCAGACTAAAGGAGCTGACAACTTTGAATTTATATAAGATGTTTTCATTTGCCGTGGAGCGTTTTCCTGATCAGCAGACATTGGTACAAGGAGACAAACGGTATACCTACTCGCAGCTCGCTGAGGAAGTCAATCGGATAGCTTCTGCCCTTCAAAAGCTGGGACTGAAACCGCACGACCGGGTAATGGTCATGTTGAAAAATCGAATTGAAACCACAGTGATGTTCTGGGCCGTTCAGCGGTTAGGCGCGGTTTTCACTCCAATCAACCTCCGTTCATCCGCTGAAGATATCTTGTATTGCGTGAATGATCTAGAGACCAAATTCATTGTATTTGAAGAGGCCGTCAAACACCTGGTAATGAAGCAGAAATTTAATGAGCGACCGTTTTTCATTGGTCTGGAAGAAGGCATCGGCGATATTAGCTACGGTGAGCTTTTGAAATCAGGAAACACTGAAGTGCAACCCCATCCTATTTCGGATGATGATTTGGCTGTTATTTTGTATACATCAGGCACTTCCGGCAAGCCGAAAGGGGTGCCTCGTACGCACAAAAACGAATATTCCGCAACCATTGCCCACATCATCCAATGCGGTTACCAAATGTTTGACCGAACGCTCGGCATTCCAGCATTATCCCATACGATCGGACTGCGTTCCTTATTGGCGATGACGTTTCTCAACGGTGTTTATGTACCTTTGCCAGATTTTGATTCCGAAGAAGCGTTAATGGCTATCACCAAGGAAAACATTAGCTGCCTGTTTATGACTCCGATGATGTATCATGATCTCGTTTTTCATCCTGATGCAAAGCATACTGATTTTTCGAGCATCCATTCTATTGCCTATTCGGGTTCATCGATGTCGGAAGAACTGATTCAAAAATGCGATGAGTTCATGAAGCCGCATTATTTTGTCAATCACTACGGCAGCACGGAAATCTATACTTTTGCCTTCTTTCAGGATGTGAGAAAGAAACCTGGATGCGCTGGAAAACCCGGATTCCATCAGCGTATTAAGCTGATCAATCCGGATCGTGAGTGTAAGGGCATGACTTTCTCAGTGCCAATGAAAGGGGAAATCGGCGAGATTCTTGTGGATATGGATTCGGCAGAAGCTTTTAAAGGCTATTGGAATCGCCCAGACGCCACCAGAAAGGCGATTAAACAGGGCTGGTATTTCACCGGGGATGTGGGCTTCATCGATGACGATGGCGAACTCCATGTCGTCGGACGTGTGGACGACATGATTCTCTCCGGTGGAGAAAATATTTATCCCCAGGAAGTGGGGAAAGTCCTTAGCGAGCATCCGGGTGTGCGTGAAGTGGTGGTTGTCGGCGAAGTCGACAAGCGCTGGGGGCAGATTGTGACTGCCTATATTGTTCCGGATAGGACGGAGTTAACGCCACAGGCGCTTGATCATTTTTGCAAAGCTCATAAGCGATTGCCGAATTACAAGCGGCCGAGAAAATATGTGTTCATTTCCGAAGTTCCAAGGAATTCAGCAGGAAAAATATTGCGCCGAGAACTGCGTGACGGAAACTATACGGAACTGACATCATTTTAATTTTTTTGCTATGTAAACAAATTTGAAATTTGCTGGAAAGGAGAATTGCCTTGGCTGACATTCTTATTGTGGATGACGATATCGAAACGCGCCAGGCGGTGCGCTCCATCCTAAAAGACAGCCCGTACTGTGATTTTCCCATATGGGAGGCGGACACAGCCGAGAAGGGCTTAACCTTAATCAAACACAAACACCCTACTGTGTTGCTAACTGATCTGTCGCTGCCGGATATGGATGGCATCGAGTTTGGAAAAAAAGCGTTAAAAAACCATCCGAATACCCATGTGGTGGTGGTGACACATCTGCAAATGTTTCGAACAGTACAGGATTGCATTAATGCCGGATTTTCGGCTTACCTATTAAAGCCAATTGTAAAAAACGAGCTGCTTCAAGTTTTTAAGAGGCTGATCACGGCACAACTACTTCGTCAAACCCCGCCTATCTTGGAAAAACGGGAGGGGCCATCAGAGGAACTATTGGAGGCTGATCTAGGAAACCCGATTGAAACCGTGATAAAATATATCCAATTAAAATACTATGAACCAATCAAGTTGAAGAAAGCGGCGGATTTTGTATACTTGAGTCCTTCGCATTTCAGCCGGATATTTAAGGAAGAAACGGGAATGAACTTTGTGGAGTTCCTGACGGAATATCGACTGGAAAAATCAAAGCATTTACTGAAGATGACGTCACTGCCGATAGATGTAATCGCAAGCCAAACCGGGTTTTCTAGCCCCGCTTATTTTTCAACGACCTTTAAACGCGAAGAAGGTCAAACACCTAGTGAATACAGAAACATGTTTTCCAACCTTACCAAATAAAAGCAAAAAAACAAAAGTAATAATTAGAAAATTTCGAAACCACTGGGTCCCTTTCTTCATTTACAATGAATACAACCTTTACTATCACATTATAGTTTCAAAGACAATGTGGTCTCGTGGTTTCTCTTATTTAATCCTTATATTTATTAGTCGGCCTCAGCGCGCTAATCTGATGTTGAATTAGGTAAAGATGTGTTTTTCCTTGAAGACTTAATACCGCCTATTCTTCACCAAAAAATGTAAGTATTTTATATAAAGAGAACTGTAGAGGTTGAGGAGGGGAAGGCAATGAATATTCAAAGAGTGATGGTGGTTGGCGCGGGCCAAATGGGAAGCGGCATCGCACAGGTGCTGGCACAATCCGGCTTACTGGTGTTGTTAAATGATATGAAAGGAGAGTTTATCCAAAGAGGTATAGAGAAAATCGCCAAGCAACTTAGCCGAGATGTGGAAAAAGGACGAAAAACCGAAAAGGAAAAATCGGCTATTCTTTCAAGAATTCAAGGTTCCACCGATTTAGGTGATGCAAAGGAAGTTCAATTAGTAATTGAGGCGGCAACGGAAAATAAAGAAATAAAGCTTGCAATTATTCGTAAATTAGACCAAATAATTCCAGAAGAAGCCATTTAGGCTACTAATACATCCTCTCTGCCGATTACAGAGTTGGCGGCAGCGACAAAGAGGCCGGAAAAGTTCATTGGCATGCATTTTTTTAATCCTGTTCCGGTTATGATATTAGTCGAAGTCATTCGTGGTTTGTCGACATCTGAAGAAACCTTTCAAGTTATTGTGGACCTGGCCAGAAACATAGATAAAGTTCCGGTGGACATAAAAGATTTCCCCGGCTTTGCTGCGAACTGCATTCTCGTTCCAATGATTAATGAAGCGATCTATTGCGTTTATGAAGGCATAGCTTCTCCGAAAGACATCGATCAGGTCATGAAACTCGGTGCCAATCATCCAATGGGGCCGCTCACCCTTGCCGATTATATCGGACTTGCCGTGTGCCTGGCGATCATGGAAGTGTTGTATAAAGGATATGGAGATCATAAATATCGTCCATGTCCGCTTCTTCGAAAATATGTAAAAGCCGGTTGGCTCGGCGTGAAAACAGGACGTGGCTTCTACACGTACAATTAAAGGAGCATTTTATTTATGTACAACTTTAAACATCTCATTTATACCATTGAAAACCATTACTATCAATCGGCCTAAGTTTTTAAACGCGCTAAATTCTGAGGTGTTAAAAGAGCTGACTGAATTAGCAGATGCCATCGGAAGCAATCCATCGATCCGTGCCGTCATCCTGTCCAGTGCAGGTGAAAAAGCATTTGTAATCCATTTTCATATAGAGAGAAGAGGAGGAAAAAGCGATGAGTTTTCATACAGAATATCACGCTAAGCGTTGCACAGCAGAAGAAGCTGTTCGTTTTATTGAACCAGGAGATGATATCATCCTACCCATCACGCCTGGTGAACCACCGGCATTGTTGAACGCATTGCCTGGCCATCCACACCTGTCAGGTAACCGTCTTTACCGTATGCTTCCGGTCTATCCAACTCTAGACGTGGAAGTTGAGCGGATTAAGCAGGTGTCCCTATTTTTAGGTGCACATGACCGTCCTGGCTTTCATCAAGGAACAATCGATTTGCTTCCAAATCATTTTTCTGATATCCCATCCCTATTACAAATAGCGACAGCCAACCGTGTAATTATGGCTGCGGTTTCCCCGATGGATGAAAACGGATATTTTTCGTTGGGAACGAGCGTATCCTACGTTGGTCCATTGTTAGATGAAGCGAAGACAATTATTTTGGAAGTGAATGAAAACATGTCTCGTACGTTCGGTGAACAGAATCTAATTCACATTAGCCAGGTGACAGGATTAATTGAAAATCATGTCAAGGTTCATGAGGTGGGGAATCCGGAGTTAAGCGACAAAGATTTTACCATCGGGCAAACCATCGCTGATATTATCAAAAACGGCGATACCCTGCAAGTCGGAATTGGCGCAATGCCGAACGCGGTGATGGAATTTCTGAAGAATCATCGTGACCTTGGTATCTATACAGAAATGCTGCCAGATAAAGTTGTAGACTTGTATGAATGCGGTGCCATTACCAATCAAAACAAGGAGCTTTATAAAGGTAAATTCACCGCTACCTTTGCGCTGGGCACACAACGCTTGTATGATTTTATTCATGAAAATAAGAACGTTCTCATGCTCCCATGCAATGTATCAAACGATATCCGCAATATTGCCCAACTTGATAACCTTGTATCCGTGAATTCTACCGTTGAGGTCGACTTCCTTGGACAGTGTAATTCGGAAACCATTAACGGTAAATATTATTCATCCAGTGGTGGACAAGCGGACTTTTCGAAGGGCGTGAGGCTAACGAAGAATGGACGTGGAATCATCTGCCTATACTCTACGGCGAAGAATGACACGATTTCCAAAATTGTTCCGACGTTACCGCAGGGGACGGTAATCACTACATCTAAAAACGATGTCGACATTATTGTAACCGAGTACGGAAAAGCCGAGCTCAAGGGTAAAACAATCCAAGAGCGCACCAAAGCACTAATCAATATCGCCCATCCAAAATTCAGAGAACATCTCACCTTTGAGGCAACGAATAGGGGATTCCTCCCGCAAAAGAACTTCTACTCTGTATTATGACTAAAAAAACAATTAGTCCATAAACGTACTTAACAATTTGAGTAGGAGAGAAAAGTATGAGCCCAATTCATCAACATACTCATCTGTAAATTTCTGAAACTATATTTGATTTTTGTAACGCTAATATGAGAAATCAATTTTTGTATAGTAAACATTAGGGGGAAGAAATATGCGTTCAATCAATGTAAAGAGTATGATTGATGAATCGAAATTTAATCGCTTTCATGGTCTTGTTTTATTCTGGTGTGCATTTGTCATTGTCTTTGACGGTTTTGATTTAGTCGTGTACGGCTCCGTCGCACCAGTACTGATGGAAGATTGGGGATTAACCCCGGTTCAAACAGGAACTTTAGCAAGTTATGCTCTTTTTGGTATTATGTTAGGCGCCCTCTTTTTTGGTCCGTTAGCGGATAAGATAGGGCGCAAAAATGTTATCATGATTTGTGTGGTTATTTTCAGCCTGTTTACGGTATTAAACGGATTCGCCAGTAATCCGACTGAGTTTGGAGTCTATCGTTTCTTGGCCGGTTTAGGATTTGGCGGGGTTATGCCTAATGCTGTGGCGTTAATGACGGAATATTCTCCAAAATCACTCAAGAGTAGATTGACTACTATGATGTTTAGTGGTTACTGTGTAGGTGGAATGCTTTCAGCAGGGATAGGAATTATATTAATTCCTAAATTTGGATGGGAATCCGTTTTTTTTGTAGCTGTTATACCTTTAATCACGCTGCCGTTGATGTACAAGTACATGCCAGATTCTATCGCATTTCTATTGGCTAAAAATAAAACTAAAGAAGTTGGTCAGATATTATCCAAAGTCAATCCTTCATATACACCTCAGAAAGACGATCGTTATGATATGATAATTCCTGAAAAAACAGGTAATACGGTTGCGCAATTATTTAAAGGTGGACGTGCTTTAAGTACTGTCCTGATTTGGATCACTTTTTCTATGTGCTTACTCATGATGTATGGATTAAATACTTGGTTACCTAAAATAATGGAACAAGCAGGATATGGATTAGGATCAAGCATAATGTTCCTCTTAGTGTTGAATTTTGGAGCCGTTTTCGGGGCTATTTATGGGGGATGGGCGGCAGACCGTTGGAATACGAGAAAAGTCATGATTGTATTTTTTCTGGTAGCTGTGGCCGCTTTAACCTTGCTTGGCTTCGAATTTAATACATTTGTTTTATATACTCTTATAGCGATAGCAGGTGCCACAACTACAGGTACGCAAATTATTGCCTATGCTTTCGCCGCTCAGTATTATCCTACTGAAATACGCTCGACAGGTGTTGGTTGGGCCTCGGGAATAGGACGTTGGGGTGCGATCATGGGTCCGATGATGGGTGGTTTTCTTATTACTATGAATTTACCAATACAACAATACTTTCTTGCCTATGCTATTCCAGGAGTTATTGCAGCAATAGCCCTTGGGTTTGTGAGGGAAAAAAACGCTTCTAAACAGGCTATCGAACAATCTTTTAATGAAGTGTCCGCGGCAACTGGAGAGAAATAAGAACAATAAAGGATGAAAATTTATTTAAGCAGAAGAACGACCGGCTTGAAATCATTTTAGTAACCGTAAGCTACGGTACATACTCAGTTTTAGAAACCTTGTGGATTATTTGCGAATGAATCGCGAATAATTGAAAGCAGCTTCACAATCGTATGTGAGTGATGAAGTGCCGGTCTCACGTTATGTCATTGTTACCCATTCTCGGTGCCAATCAAACTGGATTGCGAAACATTGCACTTAAACAGGTGCACAATCACTATGGATAAATTCTTGAAGTTCTTTTAAATGTTTTGATCTGCAGCAATCAGCGCGATTGTACAACAAAGACACACCTAAATTTCATTTTGGAATTTTTTAGAAAAGTCCCTTAATAAATGGCATAGTATTAAGGGGTAATATAATTAATTTCACTTACTCAATGAAATTCTTTAACAATATCCACACCATCTAATATAAGTAATTTAGAGTCAAATGCCAATTTCTTAACCTCTTCTAGATTTGCTCCATCTTTAATCTTATACTCTACATGGAAAGAACCTACAGTTCCTGGTTCGATAAGACCTGTGCCTCTCTACCCATAGGAACCATTTTAATAAATTTGTTATCATTAATCATTTTCATATTAGATATGGTAATCTGTTCTGCCCTATCGAAACCGGTTATGAAGATAAATGTAGTAGTCAAGAGTATCAATAATATCTTTTTAATAATGTCCCAGCCCCTATATATGATGAATTTTCCCTTTTTAGTATTAACGTTACTTAATGGACTATTCAATTATAGGGGAGCTTTAATTGATAAAAGATTACAGAAATGATCAAATTTTTTTATAATAGAATGATCCAATTGAATATATTATGAGCGTGTTTTGATGGGATCTTTTGTAAAAACAAGCTCTTTCTTTTTGTTCGCTTATCAAGGTTATTAGTATCAATTTGATCAAATATCTTTAAAGCAACACTGGTGCAAATTAACTCTTTTAGTTGACAAATCGTAGACAAACACTTGACAACAGAAAAGAAGAATTTTATCTTTGGTGAACTGATTACCTTAATAGAACCAACGAAAAGAGTTGGCGAAGACGAGGCAGCGACCGCAATTCTCCCATACACAGGGGATGAATTTGGCGTTCCGAATAATGTATACATCCTAGGGACGATGAACACAGCAGATAGATTAATTGCATTAATGGATACTGCTTTAAGAAGAAGGTTTCAGTTTGTTGAAATGATGCCAGACGCTAGTGTTTTAACGAAATTGGGAATTGGTGAAGTTGAGGGTGTAGATATGGTCAGGATGCTAACCATTATTATGGTAGTTTAAGTGTAACTCTTCACAATTTTGCCTAACAAAAGAGACCTTGGTGTCTCTAATGAAATAATTAACATATAAATATGCTCCACTAATAAATGAGGCCTTCTCTGACGCTAAAAATAGCATTAGATCTGATATTTCTTCTATCGAAGTACACTAAGTCGCTGGGCGCTCCTCGAAAAAGCTAAAGCTTTTTCTTTGTGCGAGGCAACGCTTCCGAAGCTTACTCTTGTGGGCTAGACAGTTCCCTACGTTAAAACTTTATACTTTCTTATCTTCCAAAAATACAAAGCAGCGACTGAAGGCAATTCAGTCACTCCTTCCTCTGTTTTCCACTCTAGTCCTAACATTGTGCTTTTCCCTCTACTTTTTACTCTCTAAATCACTTAATCTTTGTTAAAATTATAAAATAAATACTTATGTTGTGACAACCACCGGAATAGGATAGGAAAATAGAGTATAAAAACGGAGGTTAAGTGATTTGGGAGAATTTCTCGATTTTATTTATCACGATTTTAAATACAAACTATATGTCCCTGGTGAATATAATTCAGATAAAGAGTCTCCGTTATTGGTGATGCTTCATGGATGTGGACAAAATCCGGATGATTTTGCTGCAGGCACAAACATGAACACACTTGCTGAAAAGGAAAAATTCCTTGTCCTCTATCCTGATATGAACCATCTGTTAAATCCTTTAGATCCGGCCGGGTATAACCCCTTTGGCTGCTGGAACTGGTTTTTAGATAAAAATCAACACCGCGGAAAGGGACATCCCAAGCTAATTTATGGGATTATTAATGAGGTCAAAAGTAAATACAAGATTGATTCAAATAAAGTGTACGCTGCGGGCTTATCAGCAGGCGGGTCACTAGCCTGTATTCTTGGCGTTACGTATCCAGATGTCTTTAACGGTATCGGAATTTGTTCGGGACTAGCCTATGACGCTGCCAATGTATTTTTTCTAACCGACCCGATGGCTGAGGAAGCTAAAAAAAGTATGGAGAAAGGCGTGCATGACCCATATGCATGCGGAAACAGTGCATTTCAAGAGATGGGAGAGTATAAGAAAAAAATACGGGTGGTTGTTTTCCATGGGATCTGTGATACAACGGTCCACCCCATCAACGGCCAGCAGGTTATTACCCAATGGGCTCAAACCAATTTTCTCGTTGAAGGCGGTATAGGTCTTGCTGATGTTACCCCTGCCCTGGTCAAATCAGATATAATAAATGGAAATAGCTATACCCAGCATGTATATAATGATGGGGACGGCGAACCATTATTGGAACTTTGGATGATCGATAAAATGGGGCATACCTGGTCTGGTGGACGCCCGAATGGTTCTTACACGGACCCCTCGGGTCCAAACGCAACAGAGATCATATGGGATTTTTTCAGTAAGCATCAACAACAGCCGGAAGAAAAACTGATCGAGATTCCGGCCAAAAAACCAAGCTCGGCACTAGTTGAGCTGCCAGTCAATCCACCTGTCCAAACACCAACTGAAACAGCAGCGGAATTACCAATTGAATCATCAGTCAAAACATCGATTGAGTTAACGGTCAAACCGCAGGACGAATCACCAAGCAAATCACCAAAAAAGAACTTTTTTAGCATCCTACTCTCAAAACTTATAAAAAGAAAAAAATAAACAGAAAACTATAGAACCGTCCCTAGTAATCAAAGTTGGTGGGGTTTCCCCTATGATGATCCTGGAATTGTAAATGGCATGTTACATTAACGTGCAGGAAAATAAGGAGCCCTACATTTTTGTCATTGATGAAATCAAATAATCCACATCAGAATTATGGAATATCGCAAGCAGATATGTACCAAATGTACGCGTATTCTAAGAAATATAAAACAAGCGAAGTATGGAAATTATATCCGGTAATTGAGGAAATGAAAGATGTATCTGTAAACTTTGCCTCCTATAGCGATCAATCGGTCGAAATTAATGTTAAATTGTTTTTTGTTAATGTTACTAGGATTGAAAAAAGCTTAGGAAAGTTGAAACAAGAGTTATTAATTAATGTAAATGATGTTTACCTTATTGGCTAAAATGCTAGTAGGGTATTTTTAATAGAGAGAAGTGTGCACCTTCCAAATTTATGGATGGTGCCTGGCACTTTTTTTCAATAGGGACGGTTCTCATGGTACAAGTTAGACAAAAAAGACCGCCAGAACCGTCCCCACGGTCACCAAGGAAGGCAGCTTTAATATCCACGAAATTAATGAAGCGTTGTTTACGTTTGACCAACCATTATTAGGGGCTTAAAATAGTCGCTTTCCAAGTGGCCAAATGCTAGCTAAAGCTATCGCAGGATGTGTCCTGGTCATTCAAAATCAAGCAATTATAAATGAGGACATTGAATGGTTGGGGAATACCATCCTTTTCGATAGATACTCAAGCGATCAAAGATAAGGAGTGGTGAAGATATGGTTAACGTTTTTGTTTATGGAACATTACGAAGGGGAGAAGTAAATGCCCGCCTTTTAAAAAATGCTGCATGTATGGCGGAACAGTGTTGGACCAATGGATTATTGTATGACACAGGATACGGTTACCCTGCAATGACACAATCACCATCATCCCGTATTTATGGTGAACTTTACTCCGTTACGGAAGAGGAACTGGAAAGACTGGACCAGCTTGAAGGCTGTCAAGAGGGTAGAAATGATAATTTGTATGAAAGAATACAACAAAGAGTTTATACCGACAAAGGTGCCTACCGTGCTTTTTTGTATATAGCCAGCAAAGAAAATTTAGTAAAAAGGAAAATACCGGGGGGAGATTGGAAGGAGCACAACCTCTTATTAAACAAAAATGATTATGTTCTTTATTTTGCCTACGGCAGTTGTATGGACAACAAAAGATTCATAGAGGATGGCGTTACTCACTACTTTCAAAACATGGTTGGAGTTGGTGTAGTAACCAACTATAAGCTTCGTTTTACTCGCAGATCATTCATTGATGGAATGGGCCGAGCGGATATTGTTGAAGAAGGCGGAAGAGTGGAAGGAAAGGTATATGAAATTCCGGTTAAAACGTTAAAAGAATACTTGTATCAACGAGAAGGTGCACCAAAAGCATACCGTCCCACTTTCGTAACACTTGAAGTAAACGGTAAGATGGTTCAGGCATTAACATTTGTTGTTGTAAACAAACAGGCGGAAACCACTCCCCCTGATTGGTATGAACAGGAGATCTATAGTGGAGCAAATGGCTTTTTGTCTGCTGACTATATTTCTACTATTAAAAGTCATATTCATTCATTACATTCGATTCATGGAGATAGGTAAAATTGCTGCTTTTACCAGTCAAACTTTCATTGAACTGAAGCGTAGCTTAAAAATGTACTAATCGATACCACGATATCATTTTTCCCTAAAATAGTTACATAAAAAATGATAAACCTATGTCCATTTTCTTCATTTTGGATATGAAATTACCGGGGATTTAATCTGTTTTGACTTCAAACATCATCCTGAGACTCCGAGTATCGTTTTATGGAAACACGAACTGGCACCAGATGAAGGGGATGTAGGAAGTCAGGAAGAAATGAGAAGAATCGGGTTAAAATATATGAATAATTCTTACAATGAATTTATTCATTCCGTGTATTAAATTATGATTCGAAAAAGTATGATTTGCAATGAATAACGGAGGATTCATCATGGGTATACGTAATTATAAGTTTGCCATCATTGTTCTTTCGGGCTTCGTGTTAGCTGGTGGAGGAATGATAGGATATAAGTTTTACCAAGAAGAAAAGAGTGAAGCTGTGATTAAAACTCAACAAAAAGTTCAGAAAGAAGCTTCCCTAGAAGGGATTGGAATTGCAGAAACGAAGGTCATTAGTGCGGAAATGAATCCGATCCAAGAGAATATAGAAACTGCTCAAGAAGCAGTATATTCATTGCCAGAAAGCGAAGAAAAACGGAAGCTACTGGATAGAATCGATTTGGTGAAAAAAGAGTTTGACCGAAATCTAAAGATCAAAGAAGAAGCACGTTTGGCAGAATTAAAAGACGACATTACTCAAGCAAAAATCACTTTAGGTATAGACCAATCTCCTTCAGAAGGAGAATTATTAGAGATTCTACATAATATGACTCACCAAAAGGTACGTTCAGAAGAGAAGTGGGGATTTGTTCATATGACCGAGGTGAACCTTTTAGCAGTGAAAGAAGTCCTCCAGGAGAATCCTGCATTTAATCAAAATATTGATATGCTTGCTATCGTCACTGATTGGTTAAATAATGATTTTAGTAATATTGTAGCTGAACATAACTCAATGTGGAAAATGAAAGATGGTTCAGTTGGAAAAGCATATGGAATCTTAAGCCCAAGTGAAGAAGCGGCACTTGTAAAGGAACAATTTGGAGTTCGCTAATAAAACATGTAGGAGGCTCTTTGTATTGAATAAACATAATTATATTATGTTAACTATAATCAATAACATTCGAATGCATCAGATAAACCATTCCTTGGAAATCAAAGTATCCTTTTGAAAAGTTATTGGATATTTATGTTAATATAAATATAAGAATGTGAAATTTTGTACATATACGGGGCAGATTCAATAAAAGAGTGAATAATTGATAGTTTACAGAATATATAACTATTTTAGAGATGGAGTATCTTCTTGGTAAGGGTGTTTATGTATAATAGCCTTCAAAAGTCACCAATTAATAGGATTATAGTGTATGGAGTAAATACTTAAATTAATATTGATAGGAGTTGCAATGATTTGTTACGAAGGGAAAAAGTTGTTATTATTGGCGGAGGTCTTTCTGGAAAATTGGCAGCACGTGTTCTGTCTGATTTTTTTCAAGAGGTAATTATTTTAGAACGTGATTCAGAACCACATGGACCTTTTCCGAGAAAAGGTGCACCACAAGGTGAGCATATCCATGCACTTCTTTTTGCCGGTGCGAATGGTCTCGAAGAGTTGTTTCCTGGTATTCCTGAGAAGTTTAACGAAAGCGGAGCTGTTAAAATCAATTCCACCCAAGACATTGCATGGTTTCACCATGGGGTTTGGAAACTCCGCTTTGTTGGAGACTACACAACCATTCTTCAAACACGCCCGCATCTAGAATGGGTTATTGAACAATATTTAAAAAGGATCCCCAACGTAACCATACAGTATAGCCAAAACGTTCAAAACTATTTATATATTGAAGAAGAAAATCGAATTACCGGAGTCGAAATAATCGATGGCAGCGACTCCATAAGAACCATAAATGCGGACCTGGTTGTAGATGCAAGCGGAGTAAACAGTCTTTCCTCAAGATGGCTAAACAAGCGAAAAGTTCATATTCCAGAGGAGAAGGTTAAAATTGACTTAAGTTATTTTACAAAAACCCTTCAACTCCCTGACAACCAAACCAGGGACTGGTCCATTAAACTTGTGTATCCAAACCCGCCATTTGAAAAAATCGGGGGAGGCATTTCGAAGGTTGAGGGAAATCGTTATTTAGTCACTTTTATGGGATATCATAACGAAATAAACGAAAAAGAAATTCTGAAAAGTGACAACAGCTTTATAGAAATAGCCAAAAAATTGCCAAAAATGGACATCTATCAAGAACTAAAAGGTGCCACTGATTTATCCAGCACCTCTACCTTCCGTGTGCCAAATATCACTTGGAGAAGATTTGATAAGGTGATTAATTTTCCAAACGGTCTTTTGATGATTGGGGATACGCTATGCCGAATAGATCCTTTTTTTGGGCAAGGTATGACTATTGCAATCCTAGAAGCGCTAGCATTAAAAAAATTGCTTACGAGTCAAAAGTACACCAATCAAAAAATGATAGAAACCTTTCATCAACAGGCCGTCAAAATCATAACCCCTATTTGGAATATGGTGATAACAGAAGATTTCCGTTATCCGGATACTATCGGGAAAAAGCCCGCAGGTCTTTCTATTCAGCAATGGTATGCGAAAAATATTTTTCTCTTATCATCTGAGAATAAAGATGTCTATAACTCTTTTATTAAGGTTATGCACCTACTTCGCCCAACTTCCACCCTGATGCATCCAAGAATTATAAAAAGTGTGTTGAAGCGGGCATTTACAAATAATCGTTAGTATTTTCTATCTAGTAATATTGAAAAAGACGTTTGTTAAAATCGGTAATAAGGAATCGAATAATCTGAATATTCATTATATGAAATAGCATTATCGGGGTTTCTCCATATATCGGGAGTTATTTTGATTAGGAAAAATTGGAAACTAAAGGAGGAGATGTAAATGTGGAAGGAAGTCAGTTTCATTGTGGCACAAGAATTGTAATGGGGAATCAAGTAACAAAGCAAATTTCCAGCTTATTTTCCGAACACTTTCCTGATAGAAAAAGGATTATGATTGTCAGTGATAAAAGGTTAGTAAATCTGGGGTTGATCAATCGGGTATTACAGGATCTCGAACAAGCAGGGTACATACCATTTTTGTATGATCAGGTTGCTCAAAATCCAAGAGATACGGAGATAATGGGTCGTGCTATGCACGGCTGCTTAAATCTTATAAATATCCCTCCTAGGATATAAATTTTTCCTAGGAGGGTATTTTTGTTCAGTAAACCAAAAAACTATTTTATGAGAGAAATATTATTCCAATAATGATTTAACAATAGAATTGATAGAAGATAACAGTATTAATTGTTTGTACTATACGAAAAATTGGAATAATATTGAAAGGAATGATTCTTGCAAAAGTTATTGAGGAGGATTTATTTGGGACAGGAGCCAGAGTATTCTTTAGCATTATATGCTGACATTTCTTATATCCAAACTAATATACATAAATTATGCTCGTATATGAATACGGGTGTGAAAATATTATTGTTCACAAATAGTGAAGGAGTTAACGAAATAAATGAATTCCTGCAAAAGGACTATAAAAAAGCCAAGCTTCTTTACATTTTTGTGAATGAGGAATTACAAATACATAACCCAATTCAAGTTACAGATGGTGAAAACCTGCAACAGGTTGAAGAAATCGCCAAAAGCTTCCACCAATTTAATTATGATCAGTACAAGATTGAGCATGCTCCCTTAGAGGAGAATATCATGGTTAAAGCTGGAGCAGGCACGGGGAAAACAACGGTCATGATTGATCGAATCTTATATCTTCTAATAAAAGGGAAGCTGGACCCGGCTGAAATTGTGATGATAACGTTTACGCGCGAAGCGGCCCGGAATATGTATAAGAAGCTCAGGAAGGAACTTTTCTCCCGCTTCAATGTAACAGGGGCAAAGGAATATATTCAATGGATTGAAAAGCTAAATAACATGCGAATTCAAACGATTCATTCTTTCGCCAAAAGCCTATTAAGAGAAATTGGTTCTCTCCGCGGCTATGGGCTGAATGTACGGCTGCGCAGTTTTACAATGGAAAAACGCCGCTGGATTGAGGAGGAATTAGATTCATATTTTCAATCAGAATTAGCATCTGTCCAGGGAAATATTGAAAATATTATCTCGCCCTTAAGGATGTACGAATTAATCGATGTTATCTATGATTTTTGGGAGAAGTTTGAGCAAAAAGGCTTTACGACCAAAGAGATATTGAAGGCTAATTTTGGAACGGCAGCAGAGGGTCATGAGAAAATGAATGAATTGCTCGAGACCGTAATTAAAAATGTCGAGAAACGGTTTACCCAAGCAAAAGTCACGGAAAATAGCTTATCATTGAGTGATTTATCCAGGGAAATGGATTATATCCAAGAGCAATATGGTAAAGAGGCCTTTAAAAACCTATCTTCCAAAATCTCTTACCTTTTTGTAGATGAGTTCCAGGATAGTGATGATATTCAGATTCGCTTGTTTGCCATCATTCAGGAAGCTTTCTCGTCCAAGCTGTTTGTTGTAGGGGACATCAAACAGTCGATTTATCGTTTCCGCGGTGCAAACCATACGGCGTTTGAAGAAATCACCGAGCTGTTAAAACAACGAAATGTTATCATTAATGCTCAAGATTACTACCTGCAGAAGAACTATCGAACAGGAAAATTACTTCTCGACGAGATGGATATTTATTTTTCCTGGTGGGGGCAAAAGAAGTATCTTACCTATCAAACTGGTGCACAGAGTTCAGATAAGTTAGTAGGTATGCTTGTAAGTAATGAGGAGAATGCTTTCACGATTGACAATAAAAAAGAAGAACAAAAAGAACAGATGAAACGTTATATTATGCCTGAAATTCGCAAGGCTTTTAATCGGGTAAAGGAAATCAATAGTGAAAAAGGGCAATCTGATGATAAGGAAAAATTCGCTGTCTTAACCCGGACAACCGAAGAGGCACGGATGATTCAAGCTTGGTGCAAGGAAGCCGACCTGTTAACGAAATTAGAGGTGGGTGGAGGATTTTACCGCTCCAAACCGGTAAGGGACTTCCATTCTCTTATTTTAGGGCTCTTATATCCAAATGATGCAAGGTTTGTTTCGAATCTTGTTTATGGGCCGTATGGAAAAGCTCCTTTTACTATTAACGGGTTAATCTCTGAAAAAGGATATTCAGTAGAAAAAATCGATTATATTAAGAGGCAGTCAAGCTTTGATTTTCAAAAATACCAAAAACAATTAAAGGTACTTCCCGTGTTATCAGTGCTTCGAAGAATTTTAGAGCAAAGAAAACCTGCGCAGTGGATCTATTCCAGGAGATTAGATGAACTGAAAGAATCGCAGGAAGAGAAGTATCCTATGGAACAGTTAAATCAAGATGCATTCCTATACGCGCAGCAGTATGAGCTGAATTTAGGGAAATTATTTGAAAAAATGCATCAATCGTTTTCAGAGGAATTTGTTTCGTTAGCTCAAATAGAAAAATGGCTGCAGGTGAACATCGCTACCAATCGAGATGAAGAAGAGGTCATTCATGATGTCGAGGATGCGTTGGATTATGTTCATATCACCACTGTCCATCGCTCAAAAGGGCTTGAATACTACACCGTCTTGATTCCGTTTACAGAAAGAATTTTTACACCGCCATTTAGTAAAATTATTTTCAATAAAGAAAAAACAAAAGTAGGCTGGCTGATTCAGAAGCAGAATGCAGGTATGAAAAGTAATGATTTTTACGATGAACTGTACCAGCACGAAAACCTTGAGTCCATCCAGGAGGAAACGCGGTTACTGTATGTTGCCATGACAAGGGCAAAGCAGCAGCTAGTGATTCATCGCAATCGAAAGAATGATCAATATAATTGGACATGGTCCAAACTTCTTTCAGCAGAAAGGGGAGAGTAAGCTTTGAATCAGAATGTAAGTGTGATTACCTACAACAATCCGTATACCTTTCATACAAAGGATGCGGTTAGGCAGCATCAATCAGCTCTGCATTTATGTGCAACAACCAGTTTGGCTTCTGGCCTAAAATCCATGTCAAACATGTTCCCCTATATCACAGCAACAAGAGAGATAGTCGATAAATTTTATCCTGGCTGGAATACACCACGGGTACGGTTTCGCCAATATGCCAGTTTGTCTGATAAGCTTCGTCAATTTACAGGGGCCAACCAGGAAGTTTTGCTGTCCTTTAAGCGAAATAAATTAAATATCCTGATTACAATGAGAAATTTATCGGAGATTTTTTTAACACCCGATATGCTAAGGCCACATTGCCAGACAGAAGAAGAAAAACTGTTTTGCGATTTATGGGCTGAAATGCTTCCGGAGTTTTCTTTTTTTCTTGGAATTGCCAAAAACAACTTACAATCAGTAGAAAATGTAAATAGGATTCTAGATGAAGTGCATCCAAATCGAAATATGTCTTCTATCGTCCTACACGGCTTTTACTTCATTACCCCTGTGCAGCATTATATTTTTTACCGATGGAAGGACCTTGGCATTCATTTAGTATTCTTAAATCTTTATGATGGGGAAAATCCCAGCCTTTTTGGCTTCCTTGAAGAAAATTTCTCTTCATTACACGGGTGGACGGACCGTGAAAATTGGACCATCACCAGGGACGATGAGGTAATACCAGGGAAGATGTTTGCCAACCTGCTCGAAGGAATGAATAGTGAACCTCTGAATACGGATTTGGAGGAAACAGCGTATAATTACGTAATCGATTTTGTGAAAGATATCAAAGCGGAAACCGTTTATCTTTCACCAAATGATGAGGAATTAAACACACGGCTCCGGGATTTTCATCCGCAAGCGTATGTGGAGGAACGTCACTTTCTTTCCTATCCTTTAGGGCAATATATATTGCATCTGCACTCAATTTGGAAAGAAGCTGAGGGTGAATACGTCTTAACCGAAAGAATTATCAGGGAAAGCTTTGCATCCGGATGGCTCGAGGACGATGAGGGGAACGCACGTGAATTAACCCATCTATTGGATAAAATTCTCCCGTATTTCACGGATTGCCGTACTGATCGTGAGTGGTATGACCGGCTTAATAAACTCATGCTCTCAAAACTTTCTATTTCGAACTCACTAAAAAACTACAATATTTCCAGGGATGATCATTTTAAGGCTGTACGAGTTAGTCCTGGTTTACGGTTTTCCTTCTTCTCGGTCCCGTTAAAAGACCTGAAAAGAATCCGAATCCATTTCCAAAAGCTGATTAAGGATGCCAGATGGCTGTTAAATGTAAAGCAGGAACGTATGACGATTAAAGAGCATTTTAATAAAATTGAACAATTACTGAAAGATGCCCAATTACATCGTGAACGGTTAAGTAATGAAGAAAATACTCTAGTTGAACGCTTGAAGGAATCGTTAACCAATCCGGTAGATGACCAGGCTGACTACCATATTTCGGATTTAGCGGATGCCATTATTGTGTTTTTAAAAAATGGCCTGGACAAGAATGATATCGAAATCGATGAAGAAAACCCAGCGTTGATTGATTTTAAGATTCATCGCTTTGAAAAAGTGGATGGTTTAATCTATTTAAAAAATCAGTCGCCGCTTCATTTTTGCGGAATGGATGAGCGGCATTTTCCCGTTGCCTCCGCACCAATGCCTTGGCCGATTTCAAAAGAACTGCTGACGAAAATAAATCATCCAGCAGCCAATATGTACTTGTTCCGGGAAAAACATCGTCTTTCCTTTTCTAAGTATTTGTTTTATTTGACGGTAAGCTATAAAGGTCCCATCACATTTTCATGGATTCGCAATTTCAATAATGAGGAGAATCTTGATAAATCAATTTATATTGAAATCCTAAAGCTAAAACGAAACAATGAACACCAGGAGAATCCCTATGAGTACGAACCAAACCTTATGGTTGAAAATGATATGGAAGAAACCTTAAGGGCTTTGGAGGCTTTACCAAAGGAAGAATTTGTCGAGATGCGGTTATGTCCGAGAAGATTCTACTATAGTACCGTTTCAGATTTATTTTCCACTTATTCATCATCATTCCATACCCAGTTCTTGATTGGAAATTTGGTGAAAATATACGGGGCGATTGGGACTGGGAAGGAAGAGATAATTGATTTATTACAAAACCTCTTCCCATTTATGAGTCAAATCCGCTTACGTGCGCTTGTGGATAATAATCTAAAACAACATCTAATACAATCCACTCTTCGATTTGGTTTAAGCCGCCATACCCAGTATGACGATATTACTTATCCGTTAAGCAGTACATACTTTCAATTTCTCACCCATCGAGGCGCTTTTGAAAGTGAACATTGGAAACGTTCGTTTGACATGATGCAAAAATCAAGGAGAAGGGAGCTGCTTTCTTCTGTTGCAGCAAGTAATGTCCTGTTATTAAAGGCGACCCCTTCCGTTTTCTGTAAGCTTTGTCCGCACAACTCTTATTGCGAGGACGCTTACTATCCAGTTGATATCAAAGGGAAAGGGTTTGATGATCGTGATGAAGCCGGAACTGGAACAACATTATAAAAAGTCAGAACAAGCGTTTCAGCTTATCCAGCGGGCATGGGCAGGCTTTAGCGAAGAAGATAATCTTTCTGAGAAAACGTCCCGTTTTTTAAAAAATATTGAACTCAGCAACGAGCAGGCCGTCGTGGCGAAAAATAGTTCAACTGATTTATTAATAAAAGGTGTAGCAGGGAGCGGTAAAAGTATTACTCTCCTGTCACGAATGATGCAAAAAATGTCCGAGGAATTTAATAAACGGTTTTTATTTGTTTCGTTTAATCATGAGTTAGTCAGGGATGCGGAGAAACGGTTTAAAGAGTCCGAGTTTTATCAAGAACTTCAGGAACAGCAGCACACTGTCAATTTTTACACCTTTCATGAATTGGCATACAACCTGTTGAAGTCAATTGGTGTAACCGTTCCAAAGTTTAAAACCTCTCATAAAAAGCTGAGCCGGGAAGAAGATAATATTCTGGCCAGAATGTTTCTTCTCATCATGATGCTTGATAGTGAGGAAATGGAGGATTATCCATCGATTCATACGATAAAGAAAACACAGAATACCAATTTCTTGTTTGAGGAATTTTCCTGGATGAAAGGAAATGGGTTTATTTCAAAGGAAGATTACTTTGAGTGTGAAAGGGTCGGGAGGGGGAAACTTCCAAACCTTTCGAAAAGACAAAGGGAGACCATCTATCGCTTATTCGAGGAATATCGTAAACTTCAAAATCAAGATTTCTACAATCGGATTGACCGTGAGGATTATGCTCTATTATTGATAGAAAATTTCCACCGAATTATCGGGACAGAAAAATATGACCATATCTTTGTCGATGAGATGCAGGATTTGCAGCCGATGCAGTTAAAGGTGCTTGTATTTTTGAATAAAGGAACGTTAACGCTAAGCGGAGATGAAAGACAACGTATCTTTAAAGCGAGCCCATTCTCTTATCGATCTCTTGGAATAAATGTTCAAGGAAGCAGTGTTATTTTAAAAACAAATCATCGGTCTACCTATCAAATCATGAAATTGGCGAATTCCCTGCAGTTTGAAAGGACAGCAGAAGATTCAAGATATGACAATGAGAAATATTTTCCCAGACAGGGTCAGCAGCCGATGATTAGAGGCTTCAAAAGCGTTGAAAAAATGCTTGATGAGATTATCAATATTATTCAAATGCAATATGCAGAACATCCTGATCGGACTTTTGTCATCATTCACCGTTTTAATAAAGAGCAAGAAACCAACAATGTCTATACCTACTTAGGCAGGGGTTTCACAGTAAAACGGCAGACTAGTCATACCAGCTACGGATCTCATTCAGGACCAAAAGTATATTTATTAGAGGCAAAAGAAACCAAGGGACTTGAGTTTGATTATGTGTTTATCCTCAATTTTAATAACAAGACGTATCCGCATATCGATGAGATAGAAGCTTTATACAAACGGCGGCAGCATATGAAGCAGGATATCGGAGAAGATTTGAAGACACTTGAAGACAAAGAAAAACGGATTCTTTACGTAAGTCTGACAAGAGCCAAGCAGGAGGTCTATTTATTTTATCCTTATAAATCAGATAAAGAGAATGCGATTTCTCCATTCGTTCATGATTTTAACCGTAAAGATTATATAACCAAACGATTGTAGTACCTTTCTATTAGAAAGGTACTATTTTAATTAAACCTATTCGATTATTAACAAAAAGTTTTTTGTTAAATGGTCAATTTTATGATGGTTTGATTATAGTCCGAATTTCACACCTTTATATTAATTTTTTGTATATTTCTATAAAAAATCTGAAGACAGATAGAAGGTTCAATTTGTTTAAAGTAGATACCAAGAGCTAGATAAACAGGGTTGATTTGACACTTTAATTGAATAATTAACTATTAGTTTCATTCCATTCTTTAAATATTGAAATGAAATTGGTTAGTACGGGGTAATTTTCATCCTTTCGCCACGTTAGCGATAAGTCGACAGTTGGATATTCACCAACAATCTTCCTAAACTCCACTCCAGGCTTTTGAATCTCCATAGACAGCTCTGAAACGATTGCCGCTCCCCATTCTGCTGCAACAAAGGTTAGGATATTATAAATACCATCCGTTTCTTGAAATATTTTTGGTGTAAACCCAGCTTTATGGAATACCGTTATGATCGTATCATAATAATTCGGTTCCTTTTTTCTTAACGACATAATAAAATTCTCGTCCGAAAAATCCCTTAGATCAAGTTGATCATTATTATGAGAGAGAGGATGGTTTGATGGTAAGGCAATGACAAAAGGAATACGGCGTGTAACAATACTATTTAATAATTTTGAATTAACAGTTTCCCAAGTAAAGCCAATATGGATCTGATTATCATTCAGAGCATTAATCTGATCTGCGGTTGACATTTGATGAAAAACTACATTTACATTAGGAAATTTAGAGCGATAATAGTGGAAAAAGTTTATTAGTTGTTGACTTAATAATCCTGTGTACCCTATTTTTAATTGACCTAATGCCCCATTCTGAATATTACTTGCTTCCTCACAAGCCTCACTGAGTTTACTGAAAATAGAATAGGTTCTATCTAAAAATAATTTACCAGCTTCAGTTAATTCAACATTGCGTTTTGTTCTATAGAACAACTTTACCCCCATTTCTTTTTCTAAATGATTGATTTGTAAACTAAGGGGAGGCTGACTAATATTTAGTCGCTTCGCAGCATTGTTAAAATGTAGTTCCTCTGCAACTGCGATGAAATATTTCAATTGTCTCATTTCCAAGGTCTATACACCTCCTACAAACTATTCATAACTATTTTTTTATTAATATTCTATCTTATTTAGCTTAGAAGGACCCAGTTGTCACAAAGAAACATCTATAGATAATATTAATACTTTTAGAGTATTAATACAATTGATAATAGTATTAATATTCAGTCAATTAAAGCGATACAATAGATTAAACAAACAACACGAAAAAAACTGGCAAAGAAGATGTTAAGGAGGGAGATTTCAGCATTTCATTTCTATAGAACAGATAGAATTGATTATTAAAAAAAATTAGTGGAGGTATAGAATTGAAAACCTTTGAAACTCTATTACTAGAAAAAAACAATGATGTATTGACTGTATGGTTAAAACGGGAAGAAAAAGGAAATTCAATCAACATGGTCATGATAAAAGAGTTAATTGAACTGACTGAATACTTAAGAGTAGAAAGTGAAATTAATTTTGTAATATTTACCAATGAGGGAAGGTTTTTTTCAACTGGCTATGATTTAAATGAATTATATGATATTTCGCAAGGAGAAAAAGAAGTTTCAAAACAATTTAAGTTAATGCAAATATTAGGTCAGGAAATGATTCAAAAATTGGAAAATATTGAGCAAGTAACGATTGCGGCTTTAAGTGGATCCGCATATGGTGGGGGAGTTGCCATTGCAATGGCAGCGGATTTCCGTCTTATTTCGAATGATAGTTTACTTAACCTTCCGGAAACAAACATTGGTATGTTTTTATCATGGGGATGTACTCCTCGACTAGTAAAGGCTGTAGGGGCAACGAAAGCAAAAGAGTTAATTATGTTGTGTGAAGATGTTACTGCAGAAGAAAGCTTAAGGTTAGGTCTAGTAAATAGGATTGTCTCAAAAGAAAAAATGGAAGATGAAGTGAACCGGATTGTTAAAACGATTAGAAGTAAGGGACAGCTTTCTATTAGGATGACAAAAAAGTTAGCGAATGCTACAGTTGCAGGAAATATCGGTGATATGAACATTACAGAACCAGAATTGGCGGAGAAAATGGTCTTATCAGGTGAGACAAAAGAAATGATAATGAGCTTTTTAGAAAGAAAAAAAGAAAAAGGTAATAGTTTAGTTGAATAAAAAAAATTCATGACATGATTTATGAAAGCGCATACTTAACTAAACCAGAGACTTAACACTAGAAAAGATAGTAAAACAAAAATCAGTATTTTAAGGGGGAGAAAAATGAAAATCAAGCCTATTTTCTTATCCATTATATTATTATCTTTTGTTGTCCTCTTAGCTGCTTGTGGTAAAAGTTCATCTGAAAGTAGTGGAGGTGATGAGGTATACGAATTTGATTTTAATATCCAGCCTCCTGCGGTTCATAACTACGCAAAGACCGTTAAGAATTGGGCTGAATATGTGGAAAAAGAAACGGATGGCAGAATAAAAATCAATATTTATCCAAGTGCAGCATTAGGTCCTTATGAATCAGTTTATGAGGATATAGCTGGTGGTGTATATGATATAGGTTATGCGAACCCAAGTGTTCAAGATGACACGATGTTATTCCCATTATCAATTGGAGAATTGCCTTTTTCTCTTAGTGATCCATTTGATAAGAGAAAAATAATTGAAAAATTCAATCAAAGGTTTTTATCTGATAAATATGATGATAATGTAACATTTTTATCTTTTACTGGATCCGACCCGTACCATATTGTAAGTAAAACTCCGATCAAATCGTTAACTGATTTGAAAGGAAAAAAAATAAATGGAATTGGAGATGAGAAAGTCCAATTAG
The DNA here is from genome assembly GCF_031457145.1 of Neobacillus niacini. Classification (GTDB taxonomy): domain Bacteria; phylum Bacillota; class Bacilli; order Bacillales; family Cytobacillaceae; genus Neobacillus; species Neobacillus niacini_J. The sequence continues at coordinate 99,976 of NZ_JAVDVZ010000014.1, read as the reverse complement.
TTAATCTTTGGGGTGGTTCACCTGTAAGTCTATCACAAGCTGATTTGTATGAAGCACTTGAGAGAGGCACTGTCGATAGTGTAATTTATCCGGCTATTGGATCAATTGGATTTAGTTTTTATGAAGTGGCACCATATTTAACTCGTGTCAGTATTGACTCACAGTCTTGGGTCAATTTAATCAATACCGAGTCATTAAATAGATTACCAGCTGACTTGAAAAAAAGGTTTTTAGAAGAATTTGGTCCTCTCTTAGCAGATATGCCTGCGGAAATGTACGTCACTGAACAAGAAAATGCACTAAAGAAATTTGAAAGCAAGGATGGGCAAATTATTGAATTAGAAGAATCAGAGTTAGAGAAGTTTCGGGCACCAGCTAAGGAAGTTTGGGAAAATTGGGTTAACAAGGCTAATAGCAAGGGATATCCAGGCGACGAGATGATGAATTACTATCTTGAATTATTAGAAGCAGAGGGAATTGAAAGCCCTTATAAGTAGTAAACTGGGAGGGTTTAATAGTAAATTATGATTCCTCTGAATCACTAATAAGTGTAAATCAATTTTCCTTAAAGGTAGTTAGGATAAGAGCTACCTTTAGGGCTGATTATCCATTCGTATAAAATATTCTTGGTCATCACATACAAAGAGCTAGTATTGGAATCAGTTTGCAATTGAAATGCTGTGAAAGAAGGGATGGTATTGAATACTTTTATTAATCTAACTAGATATTTTACGTTTATTAATAAATGGGTGGTTGCTATTACGTTGGCATTGCTAATGCCCCTCGTTACTGTCTTTGCGCTTATGAGAAGTGTAGACCACCCTGTTGTTGGAGATATTGAAATTACTCAATTTGCTATGGTCTTATTGATAATGGGGTCCTTAGCCTATACTGAAAAAACAAATTCTCATATTTCGATTGGGATTATTGTTGATAGACTACCAGCTAGAATTCAAGTGATTTTTGATCTATTTGCTCATATTTTTACCTTTATCTTCTGTGTACTTGTTTGTTGGGTATTCATTTCAGAAAGTGATTTATCGAAATCATCAGACCTATTGAATATCTCGTTTTACCCATTTAAGTTATTTATCGTTATGGGTTTTGCTGCATGGGGATTTGAAATTATCATAAAATGCTATGAATCTATGAAACAACTTAAAGCTACTGAATAAAGGGGGGCAAATAAATTGGATACTGAACTTATTGGTATTCTCGTCATACTTTTTGTGTTTATTTTAATGTTTTTCCGTGTGCCAATTGCGATCTCCATGGCAATTCCCGCATGTATTGGAGTTATATATTTAAAGGATTTGGGAGCGCTTATATCAGTAGTTAATAGTATCGTGTGGGATCAGGGTTATAACTATACACTGTTGACTGTTCCACTATTTGTATTAATGGGGCATCTCTTATATTCAGCCGGAATTAGTTCGGAATTATTTACGACTTTTCGGCTATGGTTTGGAAAGTTTAAAGGTGGATTAGGATTGGCAACGATAGGCTCCTCCGCTATGTTCGGTGCATCAACTGGTTCAAGCTTAGCCACAACTGGAACAATGGGTGTCATTGCTACAAAAGAAATGCTTCAAGCGGGTTACGATAAAAGTTTGACAGGAGGTTCAATTGTAGCGGGGGGTACACTAGGTATCCTTATCCCGCCCAGTACAACTTTTATTATATATGGAATGATTACGGAACAGTCAATTGGAAAACTGCTATTGGCAGGTATACTTCCGGGGATACTACTTACCATTCTGTTTATGATTACAATTTATTTGGCTGTGACATTTAAACCAAGTCTCGTAGCAGCTTCAGCAGAAGAATATGAAGTGAGTTGGAAAGAACGATTTATTTCTCTAAAAAGTAACCTACCAATTGTTTTACTATTTATTGTGGTTATAGGGGGAATCTATCTAGGAATATTTACGGTAACGGAATCTGCTGGGGTCGGTGCATTTGGGGCATTTATTATTGGTATAACTCGTAGAAAAATGAATATGAAAAATTTTAAAGAGGCATTGTTTAATACGATAACAACAACTGGTTTTCTCTTCGCGATCATAATTGGAGCATTTATCTTAAATTATGTATTAGTGATTACTCGTATTCCCTATATACTAGCGGATCTCCTGACTGCCTCTGAACTTTCACCGACAATGATATTTATTCTAATAGTGTGTATGTATATTATTCTCGGAGCTCTAATGGATACCATTGCTATGCTCGTAGTGACAGTACCAATCATCTTACCAATCGTTGATATGCTAGGATTTGATTTGATCTGGTTTGGAGTGATTATTGTTCTACTAATAGAGATGGCTTTAATAACACCACCTGTTGGTATGAATTGTTTTGTCCTAAATGGAGTGACAGACCAATTAACTCTAAGTGAAATATTTAAGGGAGCTTTATTATTTGTAATACCAATTCTAGTTTTAATTATCTTAATCTATATCTTTCCTGAAATTGCATTGTTCATACCAAATAACGCATTTGGATGATAATTCTAGGGTCTAGGAGGAAGATACGATGATTCATAGTTTTATAGAGTCATTGCCATATGAGCAACGAGTATTAAGTGAGATGTTGGACAGATGTTTTGAAAATAACGAGAGCTCTGTTTTCTACGTGAGTATTGATGAAAAAAACAGGGAGGTAACCTATGCAGAAATGAAAGAAAAAGTAGATATAGTTGCTTCCAATTTGTTGGATTTAGGAATTAAAAAGGGAACTAATGTGGCCGTCTTAATGGCTAGTTCTACAGACTATATTTCAGTGTGGTTCGCTCTTGCGAAAATTGGAGCCATAGAGGTGCCAATCAATACAGTTTATAAAGGTGAAACCCTCCAGTATTTAATCAATGATTCAGATGCGAGATATATTGTCGTCGATGAAGAATATTATGCAGAATTAAATAAGATCTCAGCTGGATTAGAGAAAATTCAATATGTCATTTCTCATGGACAAAACGATTATTCCTATGAAACTAGTTGGAACATTGTGGGATGGGAAAGGGTCACTAAGTATTCCGAGGTAAGAATTAGACATCTGTTCAATGAAATAAATAATAATCCTGTCTATCCTCATGATCCGGTAGGTATTATCTATACGTCGGGAACAACAGGACCTTCAAAAGGGGTACTTCTTTCCAATCATCATTTGGTTTTCATGGGTTTGACTCATGCGGGTATCATGCATTACAAGGAAGACGATATTTCTTTAAACTTTCTCCCCTATTATCATACTGCAGCTAAATTTGTAACGATGGCATGTATGTTGTCTGGCGCTAAGATGATCTTAAAGAAGAAATTTAGTATCACATCGTTTTGGAATGACGTACATGAACACCAAGTGACATTGCTATCCTCGTTGGGTGGAGTTCTACCGATGTTATACAACCAAAAAGAGAAAGAAGATGATGTCAAAAACTCAATTCGTGCTGTTTATGTGATTCCATCCCCTAAAGATAACTATTATGAAATACAAAACCGGTTTGGATTAAAATTAGTGGTCGCGTACGGAGGTACGGAATGGAATATCGTTTCTTCAACGGAACTTGATGAAGACAAACCTGGCTCAGCGGGCCGTCATTTTGAACAATATTATGATCTGAAAATTGTAGATGAACATGATTTTGAATGTTCCCAATATGAACAAGGTGAAATTATTGTTCGTCCCAAAATCCCTCATATTGTAATGCTTGAATACTACAATAAACCAGAAAAAACAGTAGAAGCTTGGAGAGGACTATGGTTCCGTACGGGTGACCGTGCATATAAGGATAAGGATGGATATATCTATTTTGTTGATCGATTAAAAGATGCCATCCGTAGACGCGGTGAAAATATTTCTTCCTTCGAAATAGAAAGTGTCGTCGACAAGCACCCACAAGTAATCGAGTCTGCCGTTATTCCAGTTCCTGCAGATGTCGGGGAAGATGAGATTAAAGCTTGTATTATCTTAAAGAAAGGTGCAGACGTTAGTCATCAGGAGATTTTTAATTATTGTTATGAAAATATGGGGTATTTTATGGTTCCGAGGTATATAGAATTTTTTGATGATTTTCCAAGAACTCCTACCGGGAAGACGAGAAAGAATATTCTTCGCGAGCAAGGTAAGAGGGGCATGACTAGATTAACCTGGGACCGAGAAAAAGACGGCGGTATTAAGGTTACTTCTAAGGGAATTGATGCAATAAAGGAGACACAGTAAAGTTAATAAGATGACCTCGTTAAAATTCAGAATATAAAATCATTAAGAAAAAGGTGAATAAAAATGAATTTTGAAACAAGAATAACAAAGCTTTTAGGAATACGTTACCCGATTATTCAGGGTGGTCTTGCCTATCTAGCTTATTCAGAGCTTGCTTCAGCTGTATCGAATGCAGGTGGTCTTGGTCAAATAACAGCCATGAGTTTATCTTCTCCATCAGAATTAAGAGAAGAAATAGCAAAAACACGTGAGAAAACAGATAAACCTTTTGGTGTTAATTTTGCTATTGGAGAGCATGGCCGAACATTTAGTCATATGTTACAGGTTGCTGTTGACGAGAAGGTTCCGGTTATTTCAATGACAGGGGGAAATCCAGCTCCTATTTTTAACGAACTAGCAGGTGTTGATGTCAAAAAGCTCGTATTGGTCGCTTCCAAAAAACAAGCGATGAAGGCTGAGAAGCTCGGAGCGGATGCCGTAATGGTAGTGGGGCAAGAAGGAGGCGGGCACTTAGGACGCGATGATGTAGGGACAATTGTCCTTGTCCCTCAAGTAGTTGATGCTGTATCGATTCCTGTTATTGCATCAGGTGGAATTGGAGATGGAAGAGGATTACTTGCTGCCTTAGCGTTAGGTGCCCAAGGGATAGAAATGGGGACGCGGTTCATTGCAACGGAAGAATGTGTTCATGCCAATGATGCTTATAAGCAAAGGATTGTTGAAAGTGAAGAAACAGATACGGTAGTGATAAAACGGAGTATAGGAGCGCCTGCGCGTGTTATTAGAAACAACTGGACAGATAAGATCTTAGCAGCAGAACAAGAATTACCGACATATGAAAATTTGAAGGACTTAATTAGTGGTACTGCGAATAAACGCTTTATATATGAAGGAACAGAAGAGCAAGGATTTGGCTGGGCTGGCCAAGTCATAGGAAGAATTCGTGATATCAAACCCGTTTCACAATTAATTAACGACATGATTCATGAAGCTGAGGAAATGTATAAGAAATTCAGCTAATAGTAAGCAATTCTTTTAAAAAACTTTTTAAGGGAGGAAATACCATGAGTAATAAAGTGAATGAGTTAATAAACGGAATTAATGTTGAGGGGCTTGAAAATTACAAAAGGGTGATAAGTGAAAATGCAGAGGATGCCATGATTGATTATAGAGTGAAGTTACAGTGGCTTGGCGGTACAAAATCAAAAGTGACCACTCAAGGAATAACCCTTGGAAAACAAGAGATTAAAAGGAACTTTTCTTTTGAGATTGATGAACCGCCACAGCTTCTTGGCAATGATTCAAAACCAACTCCACAGGAATATTTATTAGGCGGGTTTGGTGCATGTATGGTAGTGGGATATACAGTTGGTGCAGCAGTAAAAGGAATCAAACTGGAGAAATTAGAGATTGATATAGAAGGAGGACTGGATCTTAGAGGTTTTCTTGAAGTTAATCCTACTTCTCCGATAGGTATGAAGGAAGTGAAATATATCATTAGGGTAAAGGCAGATGGGAGTGAAGAAGATCTAAAAGAAATTCATCAAAAGGTTATAGAAACATCTCCAAATCGAGCAACGATTGCCGATGAAGTAAAAGTAGTGTCTGAATTAGTGATTGAAAAATAAATGCCATTTTATGCAGTCAGATACACAAATGATGTTGGAGGTTAAATATAATGACTACCGACGCGAACAATTTTGAGACGATAGATTTTTCAATTTCCGGAAACATTGCAGTCATAACCATGTCTAGACCGCAACATCTCAATGCGATCAGTGAACAACTTACGAAAGATGTTTGGAATGCACTTGATCTTGTAGATAGTAACAAAAATATTCGAGCGGTCATTCTAACAGGGGCAAATAATAATTTTTCCGCAGGTGCTGACTTGAAAGAAACGTTTGATTTGCCGACTCCGATAGGAGAGGAACCATCAGAGGTTTGGAGAAATCACTTAGAGTCGTTGTTGCGCGTTTCTATGAAAATGTGGAATCTTCGGGTACCTGTAATAGCAGCAGTTGATGGATACGCATTAGGAGGTGCAGCCGATTGGGTGTTATCTGCGGATGTAGCGATTGCTTCCGATAAAGCGATCTTTGGTGAACCAGAAATTCGATTTGGGGCGGCACCTGGAACATTAATGATGCCTTGGGTACTTGGTATTAGAAAAGCAAAAGAATTATTATTCACTGGTGACTCTGTGGATGCTGAAGAAGGATATAGAATTGGGGTTTATAACAAGGTTGTTCCACAAGTGGATTTAATGAAAGAATCCTTTAAGCTCGCAGAAAAGATGGCGAATATTCCACCGTCCGCGCTTAAGATAACGAAAGTCACCATTAACAAAATCTATGAAATGATGAACATAAAGGAATCATTAGATTACAATTTAGAAGCAGCCATTTCTATGTTTTTCCTAAATTCAGAGAAGCAGACTTCAGCAATTGGAAGTAAAATTAAAGATGAAGGATTAAAAAGCTTCCTATCCAATGCCAATAAAGAATTTGACTAGATTACTTGAAAAAAATTAATTTCATGCAGTGAATAGTTTGATATAATGCTTTAATAAGTTTAATTCTGCATACGAATTCCTATTAAAAAATAACAAACTCCTATTATGGGGTTTGTTATTTTTTGGACATTACATTTTCTAATACATAATTTAGTTGGATACATCAGGGAGGACAGTGTGAATGATGATCAAGAATCGATGGCTGGCATTAACGATTATTGGAATAGCGGTCATATTTTGCTTAAGTCTGTGGTTTAGTGCATCCGTTTTTGCCACTGAAATAAAGCAAAGCTGGGGTCTAACCCCGCGCCAAGAAGCTTTACTGGCTGCATCCATTCCCACTGGATTTGTCATTGGAGCATTTTTAAGTTCATTTTTTGGGTTAGCAGATCGTTTTCATGTTAGAAGGTTGTTTGCTATCTCAGCACTATTGGGAGCAATTCTGAATGGATTCTTGATCATGGTAGACCAGGCAGTGATTGGTATAGTATTACGTATATTGACGGGTGTGACTTTAGCTGGTGTATATCCAACTTCAGTAAAAATGATCGCATACTGGTTTCCAAAACAACGCGGTTTGGCAACTGGCATATTGATAGCTTCTTTAACTTTAGGTTCCTCTTTGCCACACTTTATATCGATATTTACAGTGAATATGGATAGCCGTTGGGTACTTACGATTAGTTCAATTCTATCAATAATAGCAGCTATTCTTATTATCTCCCTATTACCGGATATTCAATTAGTTTCTAAAAATAGTTCTTGGTCTTTTTCTGTATTTGGAAAGATACTTAAAAATAAACCAGTCATGTTAGTGAATTATGGTTATTTCGGTCATATGTGGGAGTTATACGCAATGTGGACATGGCTTCCTATGTTTTTAACTGTCAGTTTTCTACAGTCTACTCCAAATGTAGATCCCTGGCTTAGTATGTTTATTTCTTTTGTTACCATTGGAATTGCAGGGGGAATAGGGTGTATAGCAGGCGGGATAGTGGCAGATAAGATCGGAAGGGCGAATTTAACGATTATTTGTATGTCAATTAGCGCAATTTGTGCGATATTGATTGGTTTTACTTTTGGTGGTGTCATTTGGCTAACTGTTCTTATATCCATTATCTGGGGAGCGTCGGTCATTGCTGATTCTGCTCAATTTTCTGTTGGAATTACAGAGTTCGCTGAAGCAGACTATATTGGGACGGCACTTACTATGCAGATGTGTATAGGGTTTCTAATTACAATCTTGTCAATAAACCTAATTCCAATCTTTCAAACTTTGTTGGGATGGAGGTTTGTCTTTATCTTATTAAGCATTGGCCCCATTATAGGAATAATTTCAATGGTTAAATTTAAATACTTTGAATCTAGAGTATATAACTTATAGTAAAAGAAAAACTCCAAACTCTGAAATAGAGTTTGGAGTTTTTGGTTTGACTTCATTTTCCATCAATTAAAAAGTAAATAATTGGATAACCCTAGCTGTACTAAGATAATAAAATAACCAATTGGGATGCCAAACTTACATATTGTAAGGAACGTTTGTTTATTTTTTACAATGTGAGTACCCAGTCTATATAGCTAACAGGAGAATGAAAGGTATCATAGAATTTTTTTGTCATAAAACATTCACATTTTTATTTAAAGCACCATGTCCGTTTTCTTCATTAATCAATATATAAAGGATGAAGGAATCTTTTTTGAAGAAGGGCAGTGGTGGAAGATGGCAAAGTTTAGAATGGTACGTACAGAATTTTGGGACAACCCAATGGTATCGGAGGAGATGACACCGGAGATACTTTTACCTCTATCTGCTTACGAATCCATGCTCAACTCAAACGGGAATCTATAAAATTACGAATAACCGTATGGCTTTTGATATGGGTTATTCAATTGAGAGTGTTATTTCGTTGATGGAACGATTCATTTCCCATCACAAGCTGATTCGTTACAATCCTGAAACGAGAGAATTGGCGATGAAAAATTGGGGGAAATATAACCTGGATAAAGGCGGGAAACCGGTGATGGATTGTATTATTTCTGAGTTAAAGGATGTCGAGGATCTTTCATTGATTCAATATGTTTCGGAGACCATTCAAAAGAAGGACATTCGCAGCCTCTATGAATCTTTTTGTAGACAAGAACAGATGTTTACTGGCAATGAAGACTGTGAACGAGATGAAACGAATACATACATAATGACTGATATTCAAGAATTTGACGATACGTTAACAAACGTAGGACGATAGGTGGACAAAAAGAAGAAGAAAAAGAAAAACAACAACAACAAGAAAAAGCACTTACTCCTAATATAGAGTACAAACCCGTCAAAGAGAATGCATTTCAGAATAATCAAAACGATGTGAAAGAAATTGTGGAGTTTTGGGACAACAATGGATTTGGTTTTTCGAACATGAATGCGAAACAGCAGCTGTTAGCTTGGTTAGATGATTCTTGCTTTTTACAGCCAAAAGCTGTGATTTTAAAAGCGATGAAAATTGCGTGTGCCAATAACAAGCGAAGGCTTAGCTATGTGGTGGGGATTCTGAAAAACTGGGAAAATGAATCTTTACTGACCTTAGAAGTAATTGATTCCTACCATGAGAAACAAAAGTCCATATCAAAGCATAGGCATCCAACACAATCGTTTTCTGCCGGAAGAGCGATTCCAGTTGGATTTGAACTTGACTTACCGGTAGGTGAAGAATGATGAGCATGGTTGAAAAAGCGTTTTTAGGAAGCTTGATGAAGGCGGAGAATTGGATGGTGCCTGACACTTTTTAATAATCTTCCAATGCAGCGTGAAACTTCCTTTGATGCTTTAAAAGTTACCCGTGACTATATCAATTATGCTCATATTGGCAATTGTAAAATTAAAGACCCAACAGACCCGGCATATGGTGACCAGCATCCTCGTTTTGGCTATCTGGGAAGTGAAAACGATGTTGAAGAATTAGCTGAATACCTGCGTGCCTTATTGGAAATTGGCAATATTGGAAAAGGAAGTAAGAACGTAGTTGCTTTTGAAGTAAAGTCAGTCGCCAATGAATCATCTGATGTAGTGATCGCGCAATCGAAGCGCACCTTAATGGATGCATGGAGCCTTGTGCATAGTAAGCTTACCTAAACGATTCCAACGTTTAATTGTTTCTTCGTGTTTTCCTAAAACGCTTGCAACCTCTTTAACCGTTATATGGCTTAATCATTTAAAAAACATAATTCTACGGACATGTCATTTTTTGTAGAGAGAATTGATAGAAAATTCAAAAAATATTATTGAATTCATTTTAAAGGAATGTTAAGATTTTCTTAAATAAAATATATTAGGAACTGCATCTCGTAATAGGCAACACACAAATACGCCAGATTGAAAAATCCTGCATTTTTAAAATGTATTGGAAACATAGTTTCGCAATAAACAACGAAGGAGAGGTGAAAATGCAACTTACTGCAGATCGCAAGGAATATTTGCAAGGATTAACAAAAACAATCCGCCGGCACATTGTCAGAATGACCCATCACCCCGGAAGTGGCCACCCGGGAATATATAAAAAACAGAGTTTGAGGTAAAGCCGGTTGGAAATGAAAGTTCGGAAATTGTGATCGTCCATTCGAAGCGAACACTAATCGAAGCTTGGAGCAAGGTGTAAGTAATTTGTCCAAACATGGTTTATCGTTCCTCTCATGATCTTTTTTGATTAGGGAGAGGAATTTGGTAAGAAGCCCCTCAAAAGGAGGCATGTGTATTTTTTTCGAAAGAAAGGAGGAGGTTTGCCAAAGTGGGTTGAATTAGTATTAACAATCTTTTGTTAGCGCTTACATTAGTTGCTATTTCAACGGTTAAGAGGGTGGAAAATGTCGCTAAAGGGGTCGATTATGCAATTATTTGATTTAATTATCCAGGTTGCAAAACAACTGGGAATCAAAGGGGGTGATGCTGAGAAAATTGATGCGTTGCCTCTATATTCTTCCCAGATTTATTGATACCACTGTCCATTTTTTCCCGGCTTAGTTCTATTTTAGCCGTACATGCCGAAACCACAGTAATAATAGAGTAACCTATAACAAAAGTAGAATGGGAGTGTTATCAATGCTTAAAAGATTAATGTCTGAAATGACTTGGATGGAGGTCAGAGATGCAGTAAACAGTGGGTCCGGAGTAATTCTACCCATCGGCGCGACGGAACAGCACGGCCCACATATGCCTCTTTGTACAGATGCTCTTCTATCGGAGAGAATGGCACATGACGTGGCAAAGGAGACAAACTTGATCGTGGCACCTACGGTTTGCTATGGATTTCGCTCGCGTCCCTGTACCGGTGGAGGACAGACCTTCCCAGGCACAACTTCTGTTAGTGGCTCAACCTTGACCGCTATAATTATGGATGTTGTCAAGGAATTTATCAGAACAGGCTTTAGAAAAATAGTACTTTTTAATTGGCATTTTGAGAATTCAAATTTTATCTATGATGCTGCGTACAATGTTTACGAGGATAGAAAACAAGAGTATCCCGATTTGAAGTTGATTATAATCGAAACTCCCTTTAGTGAACTAAAACCTGAGACAATGGAGTATGTGTTTGAGGGACACTTTCCCGGCTGGGGGATTGAGCATGCTTCTATTTTTGAAACATCTGTGATGATGTATGTAGCACCTGAACTAGTCGATTTTTCGAAGGCAATAGATGATAAAGCGGAATACTATCCATTTTACGACATGCTGCCTATTCCTAAAAGAATTACGACAGAGAGCGGTATACTGTGGAAGGCATCTTTAGCAACGAAGGACAAGGGCGAAGTGCTATGGAAAGAAATCTCTCAAAATCTAATAGAGTCTGTAAATATGGAATTTAAAAGGTGGGAAAAGGAGAACTAGGCAATATATTATGCTGTTTAGGTGCGCGCGAAGACCTTGATGTTGGTGAACAATGCTAGCCTGGTATCAAGGACTCATACGCTGGAGGCAACGGTAAATTTAATGTTTTTCGATAACATTTTGGGAGGGGAAAATAATAATTAATTTTCAGCCAAAATCGGAACATGATCTCTATAGCGAATCGTTGGCTCCAGTAGAATTACCCAAAAGAACCATCGCTCCATTTGGTATCGGTATGATTTGGTTCGGAATCGCGGTGCAGGTGACAGGTTTTTTGGTTATGACACCTTTGGTACAGTATTATACAGTTGGAGAACTTGTCTGGATTAATCTGATTGGTCAGCTGCTGGTGTGTTTAGCATGTTTTGTCACACAGGAGATTGGACTGAAATATGGCGTTTCCTTCGCCACAACTATAACGGCGGTGGCAGGACCGCTGGGAGGGAAGATTGTAGGGCTAGTGCGTGCGTTACCTGCAATTATTTTTGTAGGATTAAACGGTTTTATAGGTGCATCAGCAGTAAACATGTTTACGACAGCTGTTTTTGGATTTGATAACATGGTAGTTGGCATAATTATTAATGCATCGCTGCTCATTTTAGTAACAATAGCCGGTGCCAAAGGAATTGAGAGATTTACAACTTTTGCAGCTCCATTGATGATCATAATTGGCGGTATTATGTTTTATGTATTGATGAAAACTCATAATGCTTCCTTGGTTGATATTTGGGACCTTGGTCGTACAGCGGGAACAAGTAAAAGCTGGCTTTATGGTTTTGGTGTCTGTTTAGGTGGCTATGCGGCTATTGCCATGGGATTTAACGATTTTACTAAAGACTGTAAGATAAAAGATGGTAACATGAAAAAAGCCGCTAGAGCACACTTGATTGCGTACAGTATTATGTCTGCCCCTGCATTTATGTTTTTTACAATGATTGGCATTGTTACCATAGTTTTAGTACCCGGCATGACCGGTTCAGAAGTGCTGCCGTATCTTACGAATTTAGTAGCCGGGGGGAATAATTTAATAATCGCAATATTAGCCATATTTGTATTCGTGGCACAATTATCAACAAATACTGCCGCAAATCTGTTCCCTTCAGTGTACGTAATATGTGCACTTGCCCCAAAAAAGATTAATTTCAAGACAGCCACAGTAATTGTGGCAGTGCTAGCGTTTGTTTTACAGCCGTGGAAGTATGGGCCAATTTTAGACGTGTTTTTAGCTGTATTCGGTGCAGCTGGAGGTCCTGCGCTGGGAATCATAGCCGTAGATTATTACTACTTCCGAAAAAGGAAATACAGTCTTGGAGATCTATTTAACAGCAAAGGAAAATACTCCTATTGGCATGGAATCAATCCCGTATCCTTATCTTGTTATCTAATAGGTATAGTAATTGGCCTTTTGTTCTTGGATTATAATTACTTTGTTTCCTTAGGTGCTACATCGGTGCTTTATATTTTGGCAGGCAATTTGTTTGCGAAAAAATTCCCAGTTATGGTTACCGAAACGGGCGAAAATCTTACGGATTTTACAGTTAATGATGATCCTAAAGTGTCTATTTAATAGATAAATTACAGTAAGTGATTTGCTTTTAATAAATTTTGGAGTAGCTAATCGCTACTCCAAAATTTACACTAATCATGATTTACATGCTGCACTCGTCTGTAAACGACTTGCAGTTTCATAAAGGAATCACGAATAATGATCTCGTTGTACGCTAATGGTTTGTTTTCAATACTGTAAGGAACCTCTTCTATTACGATTAATTCTTTCTAGATTTTAACTGCATTGCCTTTAAAAGGAATAAAATAATAGCTTAGTGAGTAAGTAGCCCTCCGAATTATTTTCAAGATGTATCTTGTCTTGTAATTCTGAAAATCCAAAAATCTCCAAAAGTCCGATGATGGTCAAATCTGGCGACAACATAAGAAGAAAAATCCTTAAAAAGATGGAGTTGAGCAACATTGAATGTTTTAGTGGAAAATAAATGGATTATCTTAGTGACCCTTGAGGTGCTGGCGTGGGCTTCAATCTTTTTCCTCCTATATGCTAGGTACGGCTTAAAATCAGACTTCTGGTTCAAGGTTGCCACAGTGTTATTTGCTATCACAGGAGTGATTCCCCAGGTACTATTGGGAATTATTAATTTCATTTTCACAAAAAAAGTGGATTTATTTACGCTGATCATTTTGCTGCTGATTCTGTACGGTTTTACTATTGGAAAAAAACATGTAAAAAAGCTGGATGACTGGGCACAGATAAAATTTTCAAAGCAGGAATCCTAAACTGATCTCCTACCTAATAAAAATAGGTACCCAAATTGAAAAGGACCTGAACCGTTAAAATGATTTAGCCTTTGTGGACAATCTGTACCATCAGTAGCTCCCACTACAAACAGTGTGGGCCACTCCTATATTAATCCTCTCAATCTTCCCATCGAGTTACCAAAACACTATAAATTATGATATTAAAATAGCTTGGGATTTTTCTACTACGCTATAATAAAAGTATTAGTATGTCTGTGTAGAATTGGAGGATAATGATGGTTAAATCAGTTGATAGGGCTTTGACGATTGTTTCGTTGGTGAGCCAAAAGAAAGAAGGGGTTAGGGTCACCGAACTAGCCTCCCAACTTGACTTAAATAAGAGTTCAATTTTTCGCCTGCTGGCTACACTGGTCAGACATGGCTATGTTGAACAGGATTCGGAAACCAAAAAGTATAAATTGGGTTATAAACCTTTGGAATTGAGTGCTATCCTGCTTGAATCGATTGATTTGCGATCACAAGCAAAGACATTTTTAAAGGAACTGGAAACAATTACGAATGAAGTGATTCATTTAGTTTTATTCAATGATGGAGAAGTCATCTATATTGAGAAGCTGGAAGGAAATGAGACATTACGTACTCATTCAAGGGTGGGAAGGAGAGCGCCGTTACACTGTACAAGTGTCGGTAAGGTTATACTTGCTAACTTAACAGAATCGGAAGTAAACGACCTCCTTGAAAGGAACGGAATGCCTAAGCATACGGAAAATACAATCACAGATAAAGAGAGCTTCATGGTTGAACTCAAGAAAATCAGGAATCAGGGATATGGAATTGAGTCTGAGGAAAATGAGCCTGGAATTACATGTTTAGCAGCACCAATTTTTAATAACGAAGGAGATATAACAGCAGCTGTTAGTATTTCAGGACCATCCATCCGTATGGCAGATGACCGTCTTGAAGAGTTAAAAAGCTATATTATCAGTACCGGAGAAAAAATCTCAAGCCGCCTCGGATTTCAAAATGGGGTAAAATAGGGGACGTAAACAGATAAGTCGTTTTAGATTGTTTGTTTTTTTGGTTGTTAAGTTTTAAATTTTCGATGGCATTAACCCGACTTTCTACTTTTAATTTGGGCATTTCAACCTTTTTCCGACAATCAGAATAATGGATGGCAGATATCAAGAGGAACACCATGGAGTGATGACATTGAACTTGGATGATTCGTGGAAGGGATTTATGGGAAATTGATTGGTGTATTTGGTTAAACCATACAGTTATATTAATTGGCCGAAAAAGGTGCAAGGCATATTCCATTATGGAAGGTACCTGGCACTTTATTTTTTATTACGTTTACCCGCTTGTACTTCGATGCGATCTCGGCTTCTTGGTTGTACACTCCACCAGCAACCACGTTCCCACCGTTTGCTTGTTGAACAATCGTCGTCATGTAACTTTCGTCGTTGAACGCAACGATGAACACCATGTTTTCTTCGTCATTGTGAACTTTAGCACGACCTGAATATATTTTGCTAATCGATAATCGTAATAATCGGTGGCTTTTCTAAGTATTGAAAAAGGTTCGGCCCATCTTCTTCTGCTAGTTTTGCTTCTGGGCTTGCAAATGCTTCTTGTAGCTTTTCCATATTCTCAAATTCTAATATGGTAATAAGGTATAAGTTTAAGTGAGTATTTTGTGAGCCAACTACTCGATGCACAGAATCTTTAATAATATTTGGGATTTTCCTGCCAAGTGGAACGTGCACGTTAAAATAGTGCTCGTCAAATTTCTCCTTATCCTTTGGTTCCTCATACATAACCACCATTTTTGCCATATCCTATCACTCCTTCTATTGTATATTTAGTTAAATATATGAATTTGCATTCAATTTATTCCACTTTCAGTAATACAGATGAGTAAATCTAAATCAATTTATGTCAACGAGAATCTAGTAAAAGAGAAGGTTGAAATTTGGAGCGGTACGGGGTGTCATAATTGGGGAAGCTACATCAGAAGTTGGAGTAGTGGAAACAAGAAAAGTGGCACCATCCAATTATTCAAAGGTTCATCTATTGCTATCAGAAATGTTTATTGAATATTATGGTAGTTTTAAGATATATTTTCATCAATTAGATATAAAAATAAGGAGATGATAAAATGTCCCGATTTTATCTATTTGGAACCTATTCACTGTTTTTTGTACTACTATTTGGGTGTTCTTCTAATGAACTTCCTGCTGAATCAAACAATGGTAATGAACTGGTAAGTGAAACTTCAATTAATGAAAATTCTTCAAGAGCTAATGAACTTAATGAAAAAGGATACGAAGAAGAACAAGAAGTGAGCAGTAGCACTGATTCACTCTCAACGCCTATAGCAGATGATAGTGTCTCTCTTAAAGAAATGGAACTATTAAAGAAAACACTAAGGACATATATATTTGACGAGTATATGGGTAGCTCAGATTATGGTTATGCGAAGGGAATTAATTGGTCTAAGAATTTTTATGATAATCTAACCGCTGAAGAGATTTGGAATGTTATAGAGAAATATAAGGAAATGAATAACGGTGAAGAAGGAACATTGTTTGATCAAGCCAGTTATCTTACTATGCATGCACCAATAAAAGATAATTGGAAAGAAATGTTTTTAGAGAACTGGTATAACAGCCCCTACTCCGATAGTAATGAAATAGAAACTATGATTGATAAAGGTGATTCGGTGTGGATTTTCACGGACACTTTACCTTATTCAGGTGAAAAAGATAACTATCCTTTCATTACTTTATTTAAGAATACTGGTAATTGGCACGGATAGAAATATTTATTAAAAATTAAGCTTTGTATTAATCTATAAATCTACTTATTGTAACTGTGTGTATTAGCAGAAAAAGCTTTGAAATTAAATTTTGAGGTAGCTCAGTTCAAATAGACCTTGCTATTTTTTATCACAATCAAAAGCACCGCTAATGCGGGCAATTTCATATATATTTTACTATACATTTTCATCTGCAAATTCACGTTTTGCGATAGGAGTAAAGTGCCTGTGGGACTTTTAGCATTAATAGGTGGATAAATCGAACACAAGTTTTAAAATTAGGTAATATTGGCGTAAAATAGAAGCAATGATTTTGAATGTTGTATAGGAGAAAGCAAAATGAATGAGATTCGCCAAAAAGTATTAGCTTTTCGTGATGAGCGAGGCTGGAAAAAGTATCATAGTGAAAAAGATTTGGCCATTTCAATTTCCTTGGAAGCAAGTGAACTGCTTGAGAATTTCCAGTGGAGAACGAGTGATGAAGCAGTATCTGAGGCAAGACAAAATATAAAAGAGGAAATGGCTGATATTTTAATTTATCTTGTGCAGCTTGCTGATAAGATGGAGATTGATTTAGAAGAGGAAGTCTTAAGAAAGCTGGCGAAAAACGCTATAAAATATCCTGTTAACAGAATTGAGGAAACAAGCAAATGATCATTTATAATGAGTCCTCTTCGAAATTTTTAAATCATATTTATGAAAATAA
This sequence comes from Neobacillus niacini, assembly GCF_031457145.1. GTDB lineage: Bacteria > Bacillota > Bacilli > Bacillales > Cytobacillaceae > Neobacillus > Neobacillus niacini_J. Next base: position 82,578 of record NZ_JAVDVZ010000014.1, on the reverse strand, counting down.
AATTGGTTACGTTCTCAAAGAAAATGTCCTAGCGAAATTGAACAAAGTGGTATCAGGCAGTGAGTTGAGATCCTGGGAAAACTCACTTCCCCAAATGGCTAAGGTACTAAGAGATGCAGATTTAAAAGAGGATACGCATGTCTTGTTAGAATGTAAGCTGCCTTCTTCTGAAAAAAGAATCGACTTCTTTGTTGTAGGTCAAGACGAAAAAGGCAAGAACAATGCTTTAATTATCGAGTTGAAACAATGGCAGAAAGCAAAGGTGTCTGAAGGAGATGGGATTATTCGGACTTTTTTAGGAGGAAGGGAACGGGAAACGGTTCATCCTGCCTACCAAGCATCCTCTTACAAGAGATATTTGCAGAATTTCAATGAGTCTCTTTACAGTGATTCATCCGCCATTCAGCTACATTCCTGTGCTTATTTACATAACTATATTATGGCTAGTATTGGTGAGCCGCTTCTTGACAAAAGGTATAGAAATTATCTTCAAGAATCTCCTCTGTACTTCCAATTCGGTGATCGAGAATTAGCAAAAAATATTCGGAAGCTGGTTTCAAACGGAAATGGTAGGGAAATCGCTGAGACCATTGAAAATGGTAAAATTCGCCCTTCAAAAAAACTGGTCGAAACGGTTGGATCACTTTTAAAGGGAAATGAAGAGTTTGTGCTATTAGATGAACAAAAGGTAGCATATGAAAAGGTTGTCAGTAAATACAACCAATTCAAAACACAAACAGACCAGAAGCATGTCATTATAATCAAGGGTGGCCCTGGCACAGGAAAATCGGTTATAGGATTAAATTTAATGAGCTATATGCTAAATTCTAATGCAATTGTGGAGTATATAACCCCTAATCAGGCATTTAGAGAAGTGCTGCGGAAAAAGCTAATTGGAACATCCGGACATGTGGAGGTTAGAGACTTATTTAAAGGGTCTGCCTCCTATGTACAAGCACCAGAAAATTACTTTGATGTCCTTATTTGCGATGAAGCGCATCGGTTAAAAGAGCAGGGACATATGAAAAAGAAGATTGAAGGGGAAAATCAGGTAACACAAATTATTCGATCAGCACGAATCAGTGTTTTTTTTGTTGATGATTTTCAGAAAATCTCCAAAAAGGACATCGGCAGTGTGAAGGAAGTAGAAAAAGAAGCCGCTAGATTTGGGGCTGACATTCACACGATCGAACTCGAATCCCAGTATCGCTGCTCAGGGTCAGGGAACTACATCTCCTGGCTAGAAAGCATTCTAAACAATAATGAGGATACTTTTACCCTTGAAGGAGATTTTGATTATAAAATTGTTTCAAATCCTCAAGAGTTGAAAGAGGAAATTGTTGATAAACGTGGTGGCAGACTTTTAGCTGGTTATGCATGGGAGTGGAATAAAGACTTGGTTAATGGAAAGCTTCCTAATGACGTAATAATTGAAGAGCATAATTTTGCCTTACCATGGAATGAACCTAACAGGATTGACTGGGCTATTCATCCAGAATGCGCTGAACAAATTGGATGTATCCACACGGTACAAGGACTAGAAATGGATTATGTCGGCGTAATTATCGGTAAGGACCTGGGGTATGATGAAGAAACCAAACAATTAATTGTAAGACGAGATGAGTTTAAGGATAAAGGTGCAAAACCGGCTAAACCGAAAAAGGGACAGGCAGATCCGCTGGTGGAACTAGTCAGGAATACGTATAAGACGTTAATGACTAGAGGGATGAAGGGGTGTTATGTTTACTGCTGTGATAAAGGGTTAGAAAGATATATTAAAGATCGAAGCGGCAAAGGAGAATATATAAGCGAAATTTAATTAATGATATTTTATGCACATTCAAGCAACATGAATGTGCATATTTACTTTAAGTATACAAAGTGCTACTGGGGCCAGTCCCCCAATTGAGTAAAGCGTTACTTAGACTGGGGACTGACCCACTGGCGTTGCACGCAAATTTAAATCGTAGGTATATTCAAAAAATTGACTAATTTTTTCATGAAGTTTATCTTTTTACTAGCATTCTTCGTCAAAATATGCTAAACCTCTGGGTATGAGGCACCGAAATCATAATACAAAATCATGTTTTTCTTCTCATTTTAATGGCCAATTGATCAATACCATGTTAGTAAAGGTGAAAAATTAATATTTATTTATGGATATAATTTAAAAAGTTGATAACTGAATTTATTAAGTTTTTATGATAGAATGAGTTAGTAGTTATTCTGGAGAGGAACCTCCAGAAATAAAGGAGCGAACTAAATTGGGTTTTGGACAACATCAAAGTTTTTATCTTAGAACATATTGGTTAAGAAAAGCTATTCAGCAATTAGATAATAATAGATTTTTTTACGAGAAAAATGCCTCAGAATTGATAGGTTTAGGGACTAATATGGTGAAATCGTTGAAACATTGGATTGAAGCTACAGATATTTGTGAAACGGATAAACGGAATAGTGATAATAAAGTAATTCACACTATCTCACCTTTTGGAAAAATTTTTAATGATTATGACCCTTATATAGAGATGAATGATACTGTAAGCATCATTCACTATCACATTGTGGATAGTGATGAGCCATCAACAACTTGGTATTGGCTTTTTAATGAATATAATAAAAACTCTTTTGGAAAAGATGAGGCTCTTAATGACCTTATTACATGGATAAATAAGAATTACGATTCTAAAAATTCAACTGATACATTAGAACGGGACCTTGATTGTCTAGTTAAGCAGTATTTTTCAAAAAACAAATCAGATGATCCGGAGGAAGTTATTCAAAGTCCTCTTACAGCATTAAATCTAATAGAAGAAGTGGATGGTAGAATATATAAAAGAAATCCTAAATTTGAAGATATAGGTTTAACAGCATTAATGTACGTACTGTTGAAATATGGTCAATCAGAAATATCAATAGATGAGATTGAAAAAAATAAAAATCTATGGGGTAAGGTATTTAATTTACAAAGAAGTGAGATTGTGAGGGCCATAGAACAACTTATAAACACTTCTAAGTACCCACTTGTATTTGATAGAACAAATAGATTGGATTTAGTTAGAGTTACTCTTGTTGATCCTATTGAATTTTTAAAAGAAGAGTATGTAAGTAAAGAAAGGGCATTAAAATGATAATTACACAGAGTAAATTCAAATCAAGTGTTAATATAAAGCTCGATCTAGGTAGTGATTGGATAGTAGAAAGATACATTCCTACTCCTACTCATTCAGAAAGTCTTTCAGGAGTGTTAGAAGGCTTCTTAGATAAAGGAAACAAGTCACATATATTAATAGGATCATATGGTTCAGGAAAATCTATGATTGGAACATTAATAGCAAATGTTGTTTCAAAAGACATTGAAGAGGAAACCTTCATTGAGTTAGTAAATAAATTTGATAAAGTAAATACTAAAGAGGCAACGGTTGGACATTTACTTAATCAAGTAAGGAAATTAGAAAAAAAATATATACCTGTAGTAATAAATGGAAACCAAGGAAACTTGCGTGAAGCAATAATTTCTTCAATTTACAAGTCCATTAGTAAATATGGATTTGATTATTCTATTCCCTCTTATGTTGATGAAATTAAAAATAAAATCTCATTATGGGAAGAAGAATATCATGAGACCTATGTTCAGTTTAATGATCACTTAAAGCTAAACAATTGGAATATTGATAGTTTTATTAATGACATAAATCGATATGAAGTTGAGGCAATCGATTGGTTCAAAAAGATTTATCCTTTACTAACAGCAGGTGCTGAATTAAGTCTATCTTACAATCTTGACTTAACTGAACATTTTACACTTATTTTAAATGAACTAGAAAAAGAGGGCTATGGAATATATTTAGTTTATGATGAATTTGGAAGGTTTCTTCAAAGCTTGGATAAATATGAAACAGTTGAAGCCATGCAGGACATTCAAGATATAGCAGAAGTAGCTGACCATCATCCAAGTGCAAACTTTAATATTCTTTTAATAACCCATAGAAACTTAAATCAGTATTTCCTAAGTTATGGGGAAGATCTACAGAGTGAATTCAAGAGAATTCAAGGTCGATTTAAGATTTACCATACCCAAAGTGATCCAGCAACATTTATTAGACTTGCTAGTCAAGTTACGTCTGGATATAGAATTGATTGGAGTAAGAAATACAATTTTGAAAATGAAATTATTAAATATGATCTATTTCCAGAGCTAAATGGAAGAGAGAAAAAGACATTAGTTGTCGAAAACTCCTTTCCTTTACATCCCGTTACACTATACACACTTCCAGGTCTAGCAAATGCTGTAGCTCAAAATGAAAGGACATTATTTACATTCCTAGAAAGTAATGAAAATGGTGGTTTGACAAACTACTTTCTTACAGAAAAAACATGGTATCTTGTAAGTAAGTTATTTGATTATTTTGAACCGGCTTTTCAAGAATTTATGAGTGATTCCTTAATCGGAAAATCATACCTTAAATATTTGAGAGTGAAAAAGAGAGTAGAGAGTTCCACTTCCACTTTTAGTGAGTTACAGATATTAAAGCTTTTAACGTTGTGGGATATTGCAAATCTAAGTAGTAAAAGGAAACTAACAAAGGATTTTATATGTTTTGCACTTAATTGGGAGATAAATAAAGTTAATGAAGTGATTGAATTACTCGAACATAAAAAACTTATAAGGTATAGATTATTCGATGGAAATTGGGAAGTATTCGAAGGTAGTTCTATTGATTTAAAAGAGAAAATAAATGAAAAAAATCTTTTAGGCATTAATAAGATCGATAGTATTAGCATTATTAATAAAGTATTAGATACAAAATATGCTTATCCCAAAAGATATAATGATGAAAAGAACATGATAAGATTTGCTGCTATACAGCCTATATATGCGAATGACCTTACAGAGAGACTATTACTAACTATTAGCGAAGATACAGATTCAGATCTTAATGTCTTGTATGTTATCCCTGAGAAGGATGCAGATATTGAATGGATAAAAGACCATACTGTTAAATTAAGCAAAGGTCATTCCCGATTAATATTTGCATTACCAAAGAAACCACTTAATAATTTTGATAAGGAAATCTTAGAATTATCATCAATTGAGAAATTATTAGAGGATAAATATTTATTAAATGAAGACCCAATTGTTGAAGAAGAGCTGTTGAAGATTAAAGAAAATACAATCCATAGAATTAGGCAACATCTAGAACCAATATCACAATATAAAGGATCTTTCTGGATTCACGAAGGCACTAACATAAACGTCAAAAGTAGAATAGCGCTAAGTGAACAATTATCTCTTATTTCAGCTAAATATTATGGGCGTACTCCAATAATAAATAATGAGTCTTTTAACAGAAGGAATATTTCGAAACAACAATTAAATGCTGCTAAAGAGGTCATAGACGCTATTATTAGTGGAGAAAGTGACTATAAATTTAAAGGACCTGCAAAGTTAATATATGCATCTGTGGTAAAAAATAATAATATTAATAGTCAAAATGAAAGGGAAGAAATATCATTATTACGACAAAAATTAATGAAGGAAATAAAATCTGAAAGCGGAAAATTTTTAACTTTAGTAAAGATCTTTAAGGGAAAAGATTTTGGTATAAGAGAACCAATTATTCCTGTACTGTTGACTGCTATCTTAAAAAATGAATGGAAGTATATAATGTTTTACCATAAAGACGGTTCTTACATTAATGATGTAAATGGTGACATATTATATGACAGAATGCTCGATAAACCAGAAAATTATACTTTTAGTCATCAAAAACTAGATAACAAGTATAAAAGTGTAATAGATGTAATTGATGAATGTTTTAACTCTTACAGAGCTGAGTTAGATTCCTCTTACAATCCTAGTGTTAGATTAAACAGAATGCTGTTAAGGTGGATAAACAGCCTACCAAAGATTGCTCAAAAAACAAACAGCCTATCAACAAAAGCTAATGTTTTTAAAAAGCTTATTACTAAAGGTGAGTTTGATCCAAATACTGCTTTAAAAGAATTATTAAATTTAAAACTAGATGTAGAAGTGGTAAAGAAAATTAAGCAAGAATGTGAAGAGTATTCTCAAAATCACAAGAAACATATTGAGAATACAGTATTTGAATTAACAAATACTAATTCCTTTGAAGAGTTATTTGATTACGTTCAAAATCAAAATGAGTTATTAAAAGTTGATAATAAGTTATTCAACTTGATATTATCAACAGATAAGAATAACTGGATAAAAAAGTTGTCAAGTGAATTGGTAGGTGTAGACAGAGAAGATTGGTCTGATGCTACAAGTGAAGTCTTCTTCAAAACAGTCAAATTACTCTTAGAAGTAAATAGTGAAAACCTTAAAGATGAATATCATGAAGTGAAAATCGATTCTAAGACCTTAGTAATACCTAAGCGGGATTTATCTCCAAAAGGTAGTATTATTTATTCTAATGTAAAAACAGATCTTGAATTAATGGCTAGAAAACTACCAAAAGAAGAAATTACTGCACTCCTATATAAGTTATTGGTAGATTACTATGAAGAAAACAAATAAAGGATGATTGGAATGTACGGTAGAGAACCAATATATATTGCTATGTTTAGCGGTGGTGCAGCGAGTGCCTATGTCGCGTATTTAATGGTACAGAAACACGGTGAAAACAAATCACAATTGTTTTTCACTGATACACTATGGGAACATAAAGATAACAAACGGTTCATGATAGAAGTAGCAGAAAAGATAGGTATAGATATAAAGCAAGTTAGAGATGGAAGAACTCCAGAGGAGGTATTTGAAGAAACACGTTTTCTTGGAAACTCAAGACTTGCAAAATGCTCATCGGATTTAAAAGTTCGACAAACAATGATTTATCTTGAAGAACTTCGTGATAACGGATTTGAACCAATTCTCTACTTTGGAATCGGCAAACATGAGAAACGAAGACGTGAGGGGATTGAGGCATTATATAATCATTTCCTACTTCCTCGTGATGGAGAAGAACAACCAGTAAAAACAGTGTTTCCACTTTATGAGAGCAATATTTCAGATGATGAAATTAAGAAAATAATTGTAGAAGACTGGGAAATTAAGCTTCCTGAAATGTATCACTTAGGGTTCTCCCATGCTAATTGTGGTGGCCGTTGTGTAAGAGGTGGTTTTAACCATTATAAACATTTGTATGATACATGGCCTAGTGTTTATATTGAACAAGAGGAAATGGAAAATCGATTAAGAGAACAATTAGGTGATGTTACTATTCTTAAAAGGAATGGAAAGCCATTTACCTTACAGGAATATCGAAAAGAGTTAGACAAAGACTCAGATGTTGCGAAAAAGTTAGTAGAAGAAAATGATGTACCCTGTGTTTGTCACTATGCTTGATAATTAAAATACTATAAAGAACAAATTGTTATTACTTTTTTAAATTATAAAGAGCTTGGAATGAAAATTCCAAGCTCTTTATAATTTAGATTGAAGTTGATCTATGAATTACTTTTATAGTTCCCTAACACTAATGTAGAACAAATAATTGACCAGAAATGCTACTGGCTTGATTAAAAAGTTAGTTAATTGGATAGTGTGAATATTATTTTAATAATGTTTTAAAGTATTTTAGTTTTTATATGTTAAAATATGGTTAAGATGGTAATACCACTAGATTTAGTAGGAAAAGGGGGCGCAAATGTGTCAATAAACAAATCAAGTTGGATAAACTTCCTTAGGCAATATGGACCAATACCAAGGAACGATAATATGTATGATGAATCTATCCAAAGAACAATAGATAAAAAAGGGATAGCACCAATTAAGGTTGAACCACAGTACCTATCAGAGTTAATTGCAAACTTTAAAACTAGTTATCCAAGTTCGGTAATTTTAACAGGAACTGCAGGTGACGGTAAAACATATTATTGTCGTGAAGTATGGTTGGCCTTAGGCGGGGATAAGGAAGAGTGGGATAATGGTGAAACCATTAAGATTCTCCAATTAAAAGAACATTCTTTATATGTAATTAAGGACTTAAGTGAGCTATCAGAAGATAATAGATACATAATTAATGAAATGGCAGAATCAATTAAACAGGATAATGGGAAGGTTTTTCTTGTTGCTGCAAATGATGGCCAGTTATTAGAAAAGTGGAAAAATATTGAGTGTAACTATATTGTCTCAGAGGTTGCAGATTGCATTGAGGACCTTTTGGTCAGCGAACAGCAACAAAAAGAAGGATATAATTTACAACTCATTAATCTTAGTAGAACAAATTCTGCAAAGGTATTTCCAAAGATTGTCAAGTCTGTGGTTAGTCATCCTGGTTGGGATGAGTGCCATAACTGTTCACTTAAAGAAAATGAATCCGTAGAGAAGAGATGTCCAATTTGGGAGAATAAGAAGCGCCTAGAAGGATCTGGAAATGAAAAGGTTCTTCTAGATAGGTTAGTTGATTTATTAGAGTTATGTGAATTAAACGAGGTACATATTCCGATAAGGCAGTTATTATTATTAATTTCAAATATGATATTAGGACATCCGGATGCTAGAGATAAGTTAATGAGCTGTGGCCAAGTACCGAAAATATCAGAAAACAGGTCTGTCTCAAGTGCAAGCATTTATAGAAATATTTTTGGGGAAAATCTGAGTGAACGACGTAGAGAAACAACTGACATTTTTTCAACATTAAATAGATTTGGAATAGGTACTGAAAGTAATAATTTTATAGATAATATCCTTATATTCGGGGAAGATGACCCTGAATTGACTGACTTATTTAAAAAATATATGACCTCTGATGAATTTTATGGTGCTGACGAGACTTTTAAAGCAGAGCAAAAATCCTATCTTGAGGGTGAAGTAAGTAAAGAAGAAAGTGATCGTTTCTTAAACCGATTAAGGTCTCAAAGACAAAGGTTATTCTTTACTGTGAATGCGATTGATATAGAGGAAATTCAAATTTGGGATTTAACCTCATTTAAATATGCCGGGGAATTTTTGGAGAAAGTTCATCGCCAATTAGAAAATGGAAAAAGGGTACAACCAAAAATATTAACTAGACTAGTAAAAGGCATAAATCGGATATCTACAGGATTACTCACTAAAGATAGTGATGTAATTTATCTATCGACATCAGGTAGCCACTCACAATCAAAAATAAGTAGGGTGTTTGAGTCAGAGATATCAGTTAGGCCAAATCGAGGTGAAAGTGTAGATATTAACCTTGAAAATGGAAAACCTGTATTAATTGTTAAGATATCTTTAAGTGATGAAATTGACCATGTAAGCCTAAAGTTACATTTAGTTAGATATGAGTTTATCTCAAGAGTTGCTGAGGGAGAACTCCCTGGAAGTTTTTCTCGTGAATGTTATGAGGATTTACTAGCATTTAAAAGTAGATTGTTAAATCAATTAGAGTATCGAAAAAAGATTGAAGGCGTATATGAAACTGATCCGGATAGAATGGTTTTAGAACTACTTCGTATAAATAATGAGGGAATGCTATATAGACGTACAGTGGAGGTGGAATTTGAGTGATGGAGAAGTTACCACGGCCCAAAAAAATGGATTCTAGTATGTGGGTGGATGAAGCGATATGGGGACATCGTTTATACGACGAGCAAACGCCCTGGTTATGTATTATGGAATTTCTAAATGTACTTCAGTCTGAAAATCAAAATGGAAGAGCATTTAAGGAAGGGAATTTTAACACTTTACGTTATACTACTTACCCTCGTATGTATTTAAGAAATATTTTATTTAATAATCCACAAATGGAGCTTATTGAGAAAAATTTTCGTAATGATAATCATTCTCAATGGAATAAATGGATAGATGAAATGAACAAAAATAGTGGCGGAATGAACGTTGTTGATTATTCATATTTAAAGAAAAGATTTACTTCTTTTCAAGACTTTGTTGAAATAATCAATTTCTTACGTTCTTCTACAATAGAAGGTGAAAATAATAAGAGATGGAGTTCTCAATTTATTTTCCCATATGGTCCTGATTGTTTATATGAGGATCTGAGAGTTACAGGCACTAGTATAAGTAATGATAGAAGGTTCTTTGCAAGAACTGGGGAAATATTATATTTAATGCTTTCTAGAAGTCATAAGAAAGATGAGATTCTTGGCTATTTAAGTAATAAAATTCTTGATGGAAAGTCATCTTTTAATCGACTTGTTGCACTACTTCAACCAGATGATGAACAATTTGATGGTGAGAAAAGAGAAGGTGGATATTTACCATATAGTAATTTGCCAGAATACGATTTGTTATCTGATGACTGGATAAATTTATTTAATTGTAATATGCCCAAATATGATGTATTCCCTCATTTGGTTAACATTACGGGTTTACATATGATAATTTATTCATTAAATCGTTCTAAAGAAGTATTAAACAATTTGAATAATACAACATTTATTTTAGAGATAATAGCACCGCAAAAAACAATTATTCGAGATTTAGCATCAGATTCATACTCTCATAATAATAATCTTTCTAAACAAGCAATTGAGGAATATATTCTTGGTATTAAAAATACTGAAGAATGGGATAAAGTAATTACCTCAGGTGATCCATATGAGGCTGCTAGAGATTTAATTGTAAGAAGGTTTTCATGGAGAGATGATGATAAAGCCAAGGCTACATCTGCGGAAGGACTGCTAGATGAATTTTTCAAAAAAGCTAGTGTAAGACATAAACAGCATGTTCAAAATTTTCATCGAGTATGGGGAAGAGAAATTGGATTAGTTTCAAAAAGAAGTAGTAGAAGGTTAAGATATGCTCCTACAGATTCCTTACTAAAGGCGTTAGTATTAAGTAATGTGGAATCAAAAATGGAATTTCAAGAGTTTTTAGATCGCTTATATACTAAATATGGTTTTATTATTGGAGACCGACAAGCTGAAGCATTATTAGAAACTGGTCAAGCAGATATGGAAGCATTTTCTGAAAATGCTGTTAGATTAGAGGAAAGGCTCTCAAGCATGGGGCTTCTTAAAAGATTATCAGATGCCTGTGCATATGTAGAAAATCCATTTGTAAAGGTGGGAATAAGATGAATGAACTTGATTTAATTGGAAAAGTTGCAACTGAATATCTTAGGGCTAACCTTAATATAAATGGCGATTCTGAAGGTATTGCTAGGTTTTTACTTGATAGGCTAACAGGAAGACAAGTTGCAAGAATATGTGAAGAAATTTTATCTGACATAGACTTTAATTCATATATTGAGATAAAGGTTCCAGGTAAGTTGGTAGAGGGTTATAACCTTCCTGAAAATGTAACAACAGACGAAAAAACAACATATTGGAGAAATGCACCAATTGATAAACCAGCTATAATTCTTGCTAATACTAATGATGATCAAGGGCAATCATTAAGGGATATTACAACTATAGGTGCAAAGGATTTAAAGAGTAATCCTGAATTTTGGGTGAACATTGCTAGTGTAGGATTAGCACTAACTGATGATCAGAAAAAATACTGGAAGCAAGCTTTAAATGGCTTACAGGATATTAGTGATTATAGTTTAGAAAGGTTTAGCCTGTATGTTGTTGAAGTTAGAAACAAAATTTTAAATGATAGTATACCATTAATTTCAGCTTTAGGTTGGGCACTACCATCGTTAAGAATGCCACGTGATTCAGCACTTTTCGAGGCAATTCCTGAGAAGTTTTTAGGGCATAAAAGGAGATGGGCAGATCTTTATCAAACTTCAATAACAAAACGTGCCTGTTACCTTATTAAACAATATCCTAATAGAGAAATTATAGAAAATGAAGATTTACAGTCATCATATAATAAAGTAAAAGAGGATATACCTGACCATGTAAAACCAGCGATTGAAAGTTTTATACAATCAAAAACTGGTTGGACTCTAGAGGCTGATGCCCTAGCTAATTTTGAATGGGAACGTGATAGCATCTATATGTTCTTTTCAGGTATTAAAACTAAGAAGGTAGATTTAGGTACACAAACATTGGAACACTTGGAAGATGAGCATTCTGACATCATTACACAGGATGATAGAGATTATCTTGAGACACTCTCAAAGAGAACAAGCTCCGAGCCTTCTGAAGAGGATATTGAGTTTTATGAGACTCATCGTCAAGAGTTAGATACTAACAGATCATTAAAATCTAAATGGGATAGATTTGTATATGGTAAACCAATAGAATGTGATGATTTTATTATTGGATTATTAGAATCAGTAGAGAGATTGTTTTCACAAAGCGGAAATACTGCTAGTAAGAAAAAACTAAAAATTAGAACACAAAAAAGAAACAGTAAGAGTCAATGGCTTGAATTAAATGCCAATATAGGTTTGTTTTTTAGCACTAGGTATAGAGGCATGGAGGGACTTACTCACCCTAATATAATATGGGATGTACACTGGTTGTTTAAATACGATGAGTTACTTGATGATGCAAAAAACAAACCAAAGTATCGAAAAAACATTTCAGTTTCGCAAAATTCTACTCAAATTAAATTTTATGTAGAATTAGAATATGAAAATGACTCATATCCATCACATCAAGTTCAGTTAATCTGGAAAGGTGACCCAAATAAAATTGGTCTAGAACTTTATAATGACTTATTAAGGCTAAATAAAAAAACATTTCCAATGTGTAGAGTATCAAAAAATCCAATAAGTAAAAAGGGTAAGTTGCAAGGTATATCGTTAAATGATGTAGGAACTCTTCATGCCGTGTATCGACAGAATAGAGGGTCGCTAGTTGGTGTTTACAATACTGAAAATGATTTAAGAAAACAATTTACTTTAAACTTAAAAGATGCTCTTAATGATAAACGTTTATCAGGAGAAGATTATGAAGAGATAAATAAGACATGGGAGGTCTTTTCAAATTTATATAAAGAATCAATAAAGGATTTCCTATTGGATGGACTTTCATCTGAAACATTAATACTTCAATGCAATGCTTATGACGATCTACTTAATGCGTTAAAGGTATACGCCTCTAGTGATATAAATAGGGTTAATCTTTGGCAACCAATTTTAAATATTGGTAACGTGCTAGTAGATGGACCACAGCCAATGTCCATCGTTGCACCATGGCACCCAATGAGGTTGGCATCTTTAGCTATTAAAGCTATTCAATTTGAGAGGATAGTGAGATATATCCTAGAGTCAGAAGAAGTAGATTTTGGGGATTCCAAATTGTTCTTTTCAGATTTAAAACATGATTTTGCTCAGCCATACTATCCAGAAGTTACTTTTGGGTTTAGAGGAAAGGAACCTGAATTACTCTCCATATCTGATACAGTAAATGATTATAGTTTAATGGAAATGCCTATTAAAAAGTATAATGACCAAGAAACGAACGAAGATCCTAAAGAAGCTAGTGCAAAAGTTGCTTCTTTAGTTCAAAAGTATATTGAACTTCAACCACATGAAAGTACGAATCTAGGTGTTGTTTTATATAATTGTGATTCAACAAGGTTGCCGAAAGCAATAGTAGAGTCACTGTCTTCCTTACGGGAAAAGAACGATGATATTCGTTGTCAAGTCATATTACGCCATAGGAATATGGAAAAGCTAAGTGAATTATATACCAAAATGATTGAAAATACGGATAACGACTCTGATACATTTGTTGCTAGCGAAGTTTCACGTGATTTTATGGCACGTCTTCGAATTGGGGTTATGGCTGATACAGCTTCAGTAAACGATTCAAACGACGAAAGACCTTCTGATATTGTCTTTTTACAAGAAGTGATTTCTAGAGAGGCAAAGTTTATATGGACACCGGTTAAGAAGGGAAACGTTCAAGATTTGCTAAATCACTATCCCCCAAGATGGTCTAGGAGGAGGCCAGCAGCAAAGGATGAGCTGAAATCAACAGCATATCTAGCATGCCCAAGTCAACCATCAGTAGGTTGGTCTTATTTAACTGCTTTACGAGGAGTTTGTGAGGGTCTAGATATAGAAGAGGATAATTATTTCTTACCATCACGCCAAATATCATTTCAAAATGATGAAACAAGAAATATTTTTGATGAAGCTCATAAGATAGGTGAATGGGTTGCTAATTATGATGAGTTATTAGATCAAAGATTGCTAAGGAATCAAGGCGTAAATGTTATTAAATACCAACATAATCAATCAAATGGACCAAATTTAGTAGTCTCAACAAAGTCAAAGTTAAATTTACTACAAATACTTGTTAAAAGAAGGTTAGGTAATCTTAACCTTGGATTATTAGAGGAAGAACTAATTAATATAGCTGAACATTTTATAGCAGAAGCGAATGCATTATCTGGAGATATTGTATTGAGAGCTGCAAAACGAGGCAAATTTGCAAGTGAATTACTGGGTGTGGTTCTTAGTAAACTTTTAATTACCTCTGAACTTAGGGATTCGGAATCAATAGGATGGTTCTTTTTAGATGACTATGCTTCTTGGCTGGGCAAAAAGGAAGAGCAAATAGCTGATATATTAGCGTTATGTCCAAGGGAGGAAGATGGAAAGTTATATTTACAAATTGTAATAACAGAATGTAAATATATTGATATAAAAGGTTTAGCAAATGCAAAAAAAACATCTAAAAAGCAGTTAAGTGATACAATCATAAGAATTAATGATGCTTTGTTTGGAAGTCCTAGTAGATTAGATAGAGATCTCTGGCTTGCAAGGATTAGTGATATGCTAGTCGAAGGAGTAGAGTTTTCTCAAGATAGTTCTCTCTCATTAGAAGAATGGAGGGAAGGTATCAGAAAAGGTGAAATTCCAATTGATTTAAGAGGCTATTCCCACGTATTTGTCTCAAGTTCATCAGATGACAGTAATTTAGAATGTGAACAGATACAACTAAATAATTTAGAAAACTGCTACCAGGAAGTTTATAACAGAGAAAAGGTTAGGGAATTGGTATTAGGTATTTTCAGAGGTGAAGAATTAACTGATATTCGAAAAGATATTGGCGACGAAAGGCCATGGGAAATACTCGAGGCATCAAATCCAAGTAATGAAATTAAGATTGACAGTAAAATACTAAAGAATAGAGACAATTCTAATTCAGAGGATAATAAGGATAAACCTACTACAGAAGGAAATAATTCAAACCAGCAATCAGTAGACTCTGGCTCTGAAGAAATAGGAACAGGTTCTTTAGATAATGAAGTTAATAGAGACACATCTCAGGAAGTTTCTGGACTTGGAAATACAGAGTTCTGGGGTGGATCTAATATTGAAAAATGGATAGAGGATAATGAAACAGCTTATTCTTTAAATAATGAGGCAGAAGAGTGGTTACATGAAGTAGTAAGAAAGCTAAAAACAGCATTAATGTCGTATAACTTACAGGCAAAAGTACTAGGATCACGCCTTACTCCTAACTCAGGGATTATTAGATTGAAAGGCTCAGATAATTTAAAAGTTGAGGACATTGAAAGGAAAAAATCACAATTACTAACCACCCATGCTTTAGCGGTATTGAATGTAGTAGCTCAGCCAGGTGAAATAGTTGTATTTATAGCAAGACCAGAGCGTGAAGTTATTTATTTGAGGGACCTTTGGAAGAGACGCAAATTAAAGCAAATCATGCCTGGTATGAATATGAATTTTCTTGTTGGAGTTAAGGAAGTGGATGGGGAATTACTATATCTGAACTTAGGTGGAGGATTTGAAGGTTTACAACAACACGCACCACATACTCTAATAGCAGGTGCTACCGGAAGTGGTAAATCTATTTTACTACAAAATTTAATTCTTGATATTTGCGCGACCAACTCAAAAGAAATGGCTCAAGTTTATCTAATAGATCCTAAATTTGGTGTTGATTATCAAAGTTTGGAGGAATTACCTCACTTAACTGAAGGTATAATAATTGACCAGGATAAAGCAACATCTATCTTAGAGTCATTAGTTACTGAAATGGAAAGTCGCTACCTAACGTTTAGGGATAATAAAGTACCAAACATTAAAGAATACAATAAGAAGGCCACTGAAGATAAAAAAATGCCATTAATATTCTTGATTCATGATGAATTTGCTGATTGGATGTTAGTAGATGAATATAAAAATACTGTTTCTGCTTCTGTTCAGAGATTAGGCGTTAAAGCAAGAGCTGCTGGTATTCACCTAATATTTGCTGCGCAAAGACCAGATAAAGATGCTTTACCTGTCCAATTACGGGATAATCTAGGTAACAGGTTGATTCTGAAAGTCGAAAGTGCAGGTACTTCAGAAATTGCATTAGGAGAAAAAGGAGCGGAAAGATTATTAAATAATGGTCATCTAGCTGCAAGGCTCTCAGGGGAATCAAATTTGATTTTTGCTCAGGTTCCATTCTTATCAAGTGAAGATTCATTTGATGTAGTGAATGCAATTAAGCAAGGACAGCATTGATACAATGATGTAAGTGATTTGTGTTAAGAAGCCACAAAAATACTAAAAATGTGGCTTCTTATTTATATATTTATGCTAATAATGATTTTAGGAGACGAGAGTAATTGGTTGTGAATTGGGAAATAGCAAAATGAAATCTGTACGAAAAGAAGGGCTTTGGAATAATATGATTACGGCCACAGAAATGTACCATTAATGACATATTTTTTACCACTGATTGACAAAAAGTGTACCAAAGAATGACATGAAGTTTATCACTTCAAAACTTCGGTGATAAAAGTTAAAAACCTCAAACGGGCCAGATTGGTCATAATCAATTTATGCAGAATTGAAAAAGAGTGGTGAATAGGGCATGTTATATTTAAGTTGTTCGGTTCTTACAATATGGTAATTAAATTTCACTAAAAAATCTTAAAAAGATATCTATAAACGTCTTTATCGTTTTTATAAGGCGGGGAATAAATTTATGATACTTTGAAACAAAAAAAGAGAGTATCCTAAAATGGACACTCTAAGCTATTAGTCTAACTTATTCATGTGAATCTTATAGTCATTGTTGGGATACCTAATTTACTTATTTCAAATAGTTAAAATACAATTTAGTTAATTCTTTATATCCTTTTTGTTGTAGAGCAGAATGGGTATAGGTTGGATTTATAGAAACTAATTTATCAATATAAAAAGTTTTTTTATAGCGGTAAATCGCATTAAAATTATCCATGTTTCTAGAAAGAGATATGCTATAAAGTCTTTTTTTATCTATAATATTTAGATTAAGTAGTTTGGAGTTTATTATATATTTAATACTGTTTATTTCCGATAAAATGATATTATCAATATCTTTTGCAATTTTATTTTTTTCTTCATCTTTAATAAGATTATAATTTTCTATAAATCCGAAGCAAATTCTTTTGTTTCTATATTTAATTTTTTTGTTCTTTGTAATAAATTGTTCTCTTTTTACAACTGCATTCTTTTTTGTTAGAAAATCCAATCTTGTCAGAAGAAGTTCAAAATTATGATTATTTTTAAATTCTTGAAAACAAAAATATATTTTCTGTTTAAATTTCTCTATTTTATCTTTTGAAATAGTTGAGCTGAATTTTTTATTTTCCAATAGAAACTCATAGCCAAGATAATTAAAAGTATATTTTTCATTAACTTTAATATTTGCAATTGGAAAACATGTAAACTTATATTTTTCTATGTTACGATTTATTTGAAGGTAATGACCCCTGCAAATCATTTCAATTTTCTCTTTAATAAGGCTAACTTCTTTTTCAGGTATTGTTCCATTAATAACAATTATAATATCATCAACATACCTACAGAAATAATTTACTCTATTGTGAATCTGTTTAAGCTCATGGTCAAAAGTTTCCATATAAATTTCGGACAAAACATTACTAATTGCTAATCCCTGAGGTATTCCGCTTTTAACTTTTTTAAAAAGTTCCTTTAAAATATAATATTCATGAGCTGAAAGTAGAGATTTTTCTTTGATTTTACTAAGTAAAATATTCTGAGGTATAGAATCAAAAAATTGTTTAATATCCAGCCTAATAATATAGTAATCCATTTTAGAATCAAACTTTAATAAAAGTGATTTGATAATATCATCCCTATTTGGATATACAATTCTATACTTTTGTTTAATTCTATCCTTTAGATATTCTAAAACAAGCCTATCTCTGATTGTAGGAATATAAACTTTTCTTTTATTTGGTAAAGTAATTTCCTTTAAACTGGTAAATTTATATGAACTATTATCTATTTTCTTTAGTATTAAATTAAATTCTTGCTCTTTTATTTTATTGAATTTTTGCTTACTAACTCGGTCATTTCCTGTTTTTAATTGGTCATATAGAGTGGAAAAATAATTTTTTAATAAATCTTTTGTTAGTTGATATTTCAATATTAATACATCTCCTAAATGAAGTAGGGTTAGGCGAACATTTTGGGTTGTGTGAATCCAACATGGTCAGAAATATTAACTAGTTATTATTTCTTTTAGACCTGTTAGGTTTAACTTAGTATAAGTGCAAAATCTTCATGATGAATAAAAGTAAGCAATGTAAAAAGAACTACAATAACTATACTGACGCCTAACCTTACAGTATAATATTACCATATTAATTAACGAGGAGAGAATAAAAATTATTAATAAAAGTAGATTTATTTTAACTGATGTATTGCCTTTCGAATTACCGTTAATATTTTCCAATGATAACTTATATGAATTTCTAAATTCTTTAGACGGAGAAAAAATAGATATTTGGAATGAATACTCAATTAATAAATTATTTAATAAGAAAATTGAAGAAACAGAACCGTTTAATTTTCTTATTTATAAAAATGAATCTAGTACAAGGATAATAAGTCTCATTCATCCTTTATCACAACTATATATGTTAAAGGTGATAGAAAAATACGATTTGGAAATTATAAACTACTTTAAACAAAATGCCATTTTCTCATTAAGACACCCCAATAAGATAAGTAATAAAAACATAAATACCAATGATACCATATCTAAAAATTTGCTTTCACTTCTTAACGAGGAAAGCGATGAATCAGAAGAATCATCTACAGTCCCTACAAGCTATTTTATTAAAAGAAGGTTTACTAAAATAAATGATTTTTTCAATTCAAACTTCTTAAAAAAGCTTGAAATTAAATATAGTCAACTTTTAAGAATTGATTTCCAAAACTGTTTTTATAATATTTATACTCACTCTCTCGACTGGTCTTATCTAGGTGATATAAAATTAGCTAAAGATTTTAGGAATAATATGAGAATCTCCTCTATATTAGATAAAGTTTTGCAAGCGTCTAATTATGGTGAAACTAATGGAATAGTAGTAGGTCCTGAATTTTCAAGATACATAGCAGAAATTGTTCTCTGTAATATCGATAAAATTGTCCATACAGAATTAAGAAATAATAAATTAATTAACAAAATTGATTACGAGATTGTTAGATTTATGGATGATGTTTTTATTTTCTCTAACGATGAAGCCCATGCTCTCTACATTAAGAAAGTGATAGAAGAAGCTAGTTTTAGATATAGACTTTCTATAAATGAATCAAAAAGTCAGCTAGAACGAAGACCATTTCTAAGGAATAATTTATGGGAGAGTAAAATTCGTTTAAAACTTATCAATTTTAGTAGAACATTGAATGAATATAAAGGAAATAACTATAAAGTTGTAAATAACATCATTCAGGAGTTAACTGACGAGATAAAAACAATAATAATAAAATATCCTAGTGAACAACATAAAATAATTAGTTTCGTTTTAAAATTTTTTGAAAATAAAATTAAAATAATTGTTAATGATATTGAACAAAAAGATTTATCAATCAGAAAGTACATGTTTTTTAAATTGATTGATTTATTTCAATATATAATTATATTCTCAATTAATACTTCCAATATCTTAAAATATATAAAGCTATCATTATTTATCTATCTAAGTGAAAAAGATAAAAGTGAGGATATTACTGACTTGTTATATAAGAAGTCACTTGAATTACTTAAATATCACTCGAAAAAAAGAATAGAAGTACTTAATTTATTTATCTTTTTAAAGTTTATTCCCAAAGACTTGCCAGAAAGTTTATTATTGAGATTCCTTGATGAAAAAGATGATTATTTTACTTTAGCAACTATCTCATACTATCTTGGAACAAAAGAAAGAAAATACAGATATAAAAGAGTTAGAAAATTAATTAATTTACATATTGACAATAGAGTTCAAGGCTTACTTGATGAAGTTTTAGTAAATAAAAATAAGATTAAAACTATTTTGCTTTCTCGAGATTTCTATTTAATATATGATTTTTATTCATGTGAAATATTATGTAAAGAAACAAGAGATAAGATTATTAAATTTAAAACAATGGTAGATAGGATAAATATTGATTGGTCGGAAAAGAACTTATACAATTTCTTTTTATATTATTTACAAGGATTTGATAAGCCGTTTATGAAATGGACTGCTGATATTAAGGATATAGTAGAAGTATTAGAGAAAAAATCATCACAAATTGATACAGGACATTCAGGGTAAAGATCAATATAGTAAATAATTCACATAAGGATAATGAATGTAATAATAAATAATTTTCAGGAATATTGAAGGGGTACTTTTCACCAAATACAGAAGTTTATTAAATAAAATATGCTCTAGCTCTTCCGCTCCTACAATCTAATTAAAAATACAAAGATTGTTGTATGGGAAACTAACTTGAGTTTAAACAACAAGAAGCATAGCTTGGATGGCATAATGTATTCTACCAGTAAATAATTAAAAGCATTGCAAATACTATATAATATTCGCAGTATAACGTATTTAATAACTATCTATAACATTTTGAACTTCTTGAATTTCATTAATTTGGAACTCATTTTACGCCACAGAAATTTTAATTTAGAATATTTTTATATTATTTCCTATACAAAGTATTGTGTTGATAACTGAAAGGAAGAAGAAAGATGGACTATGTTAAAGATTTTGGAAATTATTTAAGAGAATTAAGACACAAACAAGGTCTAACGATAAAATCTTTATCATCCTTATCTGGTGTTTCCACCCCTTATCTATCTCAATTGGAAAATGGTAAAAGGGGTATTCCTTCAAAAGATATCTTAAAAAAACTAAGTGATCAATTAAATGTCAACTATCAAAAGTTGCTTGAAAGAGCTGGTTATTTAAAGTATAGAGATCTTCGAAATAATTTAGTTCATGCTGGATTGGATGAATTTCTAGAAACAAATAATATAGAAGAGTTTATTCAACAAACAATAGTTTATCTTTTAGAAATAATAAAAGGTCAACTTGCTGAAGGGAATATTACAAAGGAAAAAAAAGAAAAGCTGATTAATATATTAAATCCATCGGCATTAAATGTTTGCTTAAAAAAAGAATTTGACCTAGAAACCTTACAAAAACATTTGTTGGTGAATACAAATCAAAAAAGGCAAATTTTTATTTTGCTTACACTAATTGATTTTTTACAAAATAGTAATTCAGAAGATGATAAATATAATACAAATAAACCTAAAAATACACCAGTAATGGAAAATACCTATTTAAGAGAAAGGTCAGTTAGTTATAGGGTAAAAGAAAGCGGTATCTCACCTTCAGACAGATACAAGGTTCTAAAAAGAGATAACTCTACATGCCAGATATGCGGAGCTAAAGCACCTGATTCTAAAATTGTAATTGATCACATTGAACCGCTTTCTAAACATGAAAATGATACGCTAGAAAATTTACAAGCCATTTGTTTGGAATGCCTTAAAGGTAAATATGCATAACTCTTCAATAAAGAAAAAATTGAATTTTGATATATTAAGCTAATTTTTCTAAATAATTAGACACTAATTTTAGATAAATACATTGGTAGGTAGGACGTTTCCCGTATATCCGCTGACGCAGATATACATTATGGGAAAGGTCTTTTTCTATCTTCAAAAATAAACTTTTTGTGATTTTGAAATAATAAATAGTTGCAAATTAGTTTATGTTTGATTATATTTAACACATACTTTTATAATAAAGTTGCTAAATTGCAAAAAAATGATTGATAAACACCTGGACGGTTCTTAGACAGTGAAAGTCATAAATGACATAAGTTAGAGTGGTTTTCGCAAAAAATATTAAAAATAATAATTGCAGCCCCAGAAATGTGCCAGAGATGAAATAATGTTATCAGTGATTGCCAGGGAATTTACAACTGAATGACAGCCGTTATACCAGGTTTATACAGAAACTTCACTTTATTGATTAGAGCGAAACCACAAACGTAGCTACTTGCCATTGACTTTAGCATTGTTAATTTTGGCTGCCAGGGAAATTGCTCCTCTATCGGAGATTTTGATGCATTTTGTCCGGGACAATCGCTATATTCAATAGAAAATTTTAAAACCGTCCCAGTACTTTAAATTTTTTAATAGAATAATTAAATTGAAGGTGTATTTTCGTGAGTAAACTTGAACATTTAACAGAGGAGCAACTTGAGAGGCTTATAAATGAATATTATGAGGGAGCTAACATTAAGCAATTGATTACTAAGTTTGAAATTAAACTAATTCCTAGCAGATTGGTTCAAGAGTTTCCCCCGGTTGTTCTTGAAGCGGAATGTATTTATTGTGGGACTAAATTAATACAAACATACCAATCACGTAATACCTCTAATATCTTATCTTCGCCAATTTGCCCAAATTGCGGTCATCAAAAGGAGGAATTTTGTCCTTGTAATACTTGCAATGAATATCGCAAACTGAAATTGGAGTGGGAGAATAAGAGAAAGAGTAACTTAATATTGAACATTTATCTTCCAAATGAGGAAACGATGTTTCCGGAAGAAGAACTTACTTTAATAGAACTTTTATACTTGGCAGTATTATTACGTGCAGGGCTAGATGAAAGTATGGAATATATATTACCTGTTAAGGAGTATAAGAATAAGCTAGGTCCTACTGATGATATTCAGAATGAGATTGTTTTGAGTCTAACAAATCGTCAAATTATCAGACCACATATTTCCTCTCCAATTTCTGCCTTTAAAGATGATGAGAATTTTCCGAGCACGTACTATGTTTATCATGTGCGGTATGCGTTAAACATCAAACCTATAGATAGTGATATTAAATCCTTAATTCATAGGCTCATGCACCCAGTATCTGATATCTTTATAAAAGATAAAGATTTCTGTTTTGAAATGTGGAAAAAAATTTCTCAGGGCGAAGTTTTAGAGTACCTATTATACAGTATGGAAAAAGTGAAGTTCAGTTTTTCTCCAGGAGAAAAGACATTGGCTGTTATAGATGGGCTTCTTGAATCTTTCTCGGTATCCCAAATATATAACATTATTTATCGTTCAATTGCCAATGCTACAAAGTATTATCAAGAAACAGGAATTTCTAGAAACCATGCAGCAAATCTTGTTGTAACTAATTGTCAAAGGAGCGGAGAAAAAGCAATTGCTGAAGGTTGGAAAATTAAACCTTATGGAAGGGACTTTTACTGTCCGCAATCAATTTTATCAGAACTTTTTTTTAATAGGATACTGAATATTGGAATACTAGGATTTGATTTACCACCTACTATAGACATATAGGCATTAATAAAGCACAAAAGGAAAAGTCTTAAATGGAGGGATGCTCGAAAATCCCTTAAAATGTCCTGCAGGCGAAATGTATCAAGAGTCCCAGTTATTCAAAAAAGCTACTCAATATATTAATCAGTTGGTTTATGATGATTGGTTTATTATTTCAGCGAAATATGGATTACTTAGCAAGGATACTATCATTGAACCCTATGATTTAACGTTAAATAATATGAATTCATTGCAGCGGAAAGAATGGGCGAAAGATGTATATGAACAATTGATTAAAATAAATCCAAAGGTAGTAGACTTTTATGCCGGAAAGAAATACCGAGAATACCTAGATTTTGTGCCACCACACGGTATATGTCGAGATTTGTAGAATAAAGAAATCAAAGTTGTAGCCCTCTAATGTCCGCGTTGGTGGAAAAACCAGGTACCATTCACAGGGGGATGGTACCTTACTTTTCTCTCATAAATAACCAATCAAACTCATAAATTGGGATTCATTAATAACTTTTATATTTATCTCTTTGTTAATAAGATCATAGGCTTTTTCCCCCTCGGTGCTTAAACCATCTTCACATACAAGAGATTTGTCTTGAATACCGATGACTAAATAATGCGTTTTGCTGCTAACGCCACTTTTGATAACTCCACCTAAATCAACTACTTTTTGCATAGCTGTTTTTATTTCCAATTGCTGCAGTTCACCTATAAAGACAATGATTTTATCAAAAAAAGTATGGTTATCATCAAAGATTTCAACTGTAGCGGCAATTTTGGCTACATTAAATTTTATTTATTTTTTTGTACCTTCCGAATTGCCGTTGTGGCTATATATCTTTTTGAACAACAAAAATTTATGGTTAGTCGAAAAGATATAAGTGAATTATAATGAAAACAATGAATGTACTAGAATATGGAGGAAAAACGAATGAAATTTCCAAATGATGCTGATGGTGATGCTTTACATAGTCTATATAAAGATGGATTAGATTTTAAAAAAATACAATCAGTGGACTTTTTTGTTGCCGTGCCTGATAAAGCAACAGGTGAAGAATTATCGCAAGTACTAAAAGAAGAAGGATTCAATTGTTTCTTAGAGCAAGACGACGAAACTGAAGAGTGGGCATGTTGTTGCTCTAAAAGAATGTTATTAAATTATAATGAATTAATTAAAATACAGAATAAATTAAATAGCTTAAGTAAACCACATGGTGGTTATTCTGATGGTTGGGGTGTTTTTGTAGAATAAAAGGATTGAGGGAATCAAAAAGATGCTTCCGACTTGTTTTCGGAGAATAAAGAAACAATCGATCAAGTACTAAAACCCTTTGAAGCAATTGAAGGAGAAGTAGGTTAGGTACGGTACTGCAAAAAGACAAAAGTTCAGCATGATTCCGATTTTCGGTTAAGCTTGATTCCTTCGAACGGAATAGCATGCCCTTTGGTTTAAGGTTCTTTTATGATTAAACGAAAACGACCCAAGTGCTCAAACACACTTGGGTCGTTTTCAGTGTACGCCCCGCATGGGTGCAATCTATAGGGTGTGAGTCCCGACCCATGAAAGTAGAAGTAATGGCTAGCTTAACGCAAGGGTGTCCACGGTGACGTGGAAGCTGAAGGAAGCGAGCGGGAAAACCTCCAGTCTGAGGAACACGAACTTCATATGAGGCTAAGTATCATTGGATGAGTTTGCAATCCAAAACAAAGACATTTTCGGGTATATTATATGAATGATAGTGGAATTAAGATTTCTGCGCACTTAGAAAACAAATCAAAGAGATCCGGTGCCTGTGTCAGTCCCGGATTTTCTTGGATTTACAAAAATGTTCCACGTAACTTTTTATTGGGTTTACTCACTCGCAATTGCTAACTCTCCATAATAACCACTTTTGTTAGAAATAGGCGGTAGCTGCACCTTATACTCTATAAATCTACATATCTTGATAAACTTCTGGTAGTGGCACTTCTAATTTTGGACATTCCTTTTTCACGGCGAAACCTCAATACGGGAACGAAAACGTATGGTATGAGTGGATAGTGACCTTTGAAATCATTACTTTAATTGAGGAATACATCTTTGATCTCCCTGAAATCGTTCAGTCACTGATTGAGGGAATTTAAGATGGAAAGCTTTGTTTTAAGTTCCAATTCGCAACTTGTTTTGTTTACTTAGTTATGTGAATGAGTTGCCGGAGTTGGTGAAGAGGTCCAATGATATCGATGAAGATTTGATTACCTATGACTTTATCGCGAAGCAATTTGTACAAGAAGTCCATGCCATCCATCGTCGGGGACTGGTGAAAAATTATGTGGTCGTCAAGGAACCCACAAGTCATTTAGGCGGTCGCGTGATGATGAATGATTTAATGTCCTATATATTGTTGCTAGACAACCGATTGTCATTTGCGAAAAAGATCAATATTCAGGGAATATCTTGTTAAACCAAGTAATGAAGAGCAATTTGTGTCAATCGCTACGTTAATGAGGAAACATGAAATCGCAGCTTCACCTATTTAGAGTACATGCCGGAAGTGGATACACTGCTGCTAACCAAGGCCATTTTTTTAAAAATGTACTTTGGAGGATACAATGTCCATTACATGAGGATGGTTCATATTGCTGGTTTACTACATGAATTAACGTTACTTTCCCATAATCACGGAAACTGGAGTTTATTTTCTGCGGAATAGACGATACCTCGTTAAATCATATTTTCAAGATATTTCTGTTTCACTTTTATAACTAGAGCAGCAGGATTATCGTGTCCATTCAGAGGTCATGCAGTGGCAGCTTGAGGTGGATCAATCTTAATTGCCCATTTGGAAAAGACAGATGTTTCGCTAACCCATAAAACGGCCAGCAAAAAATTGTCATCGATGGTAAATTTTATAAAAAAAACTTTCAAGAAAACTATGGAAAATCCTCATTCCATAGCCACAACCTCTATCAATTATATACCTACTTAATGCATCAGCCACAAGAGATGAGTTTAAGAGAAATATTGACTTACTCTTTAAATGGGATTGAATTAGATGAGACATTTCAATGGAATTAACGAACTACGATGGAAGGGGATTTATGGGAAGTTGTTTGGTATTATTGATTAAGTTAAATTAAACGATTTGTCAATAAAATGAAGAAGGTAGCATGCCGCCGTGTAAAATCTTGTTTCACTGAAGATTTATGGAATATAAGAAAAAAGGAGAGTAATCGGCTCTCCTTTTTTACTATTCATATGGGTAGTCAGAAATGGCGACTCCTACTCGGATCGTTCAAGTATAGATGGCTTTCGTTGTCCATGATTCTACGTCCCAAATATCTGTTACCACATCTTGGTAAAAATCAGGTTCATGAGAGATAAGGACCATGCTTCCCTTATACGATTTCAAAGCTCGTTTTAGCTCAGCTTTTGCATCTTTATCCAAATGGTTGGTTGGCTCATCAAAAACAAGGATATTGCTTTCTTGGTTAAGGAGCTTACATAACCGGACTTTCGCTTGCTCTCCACCACTTAATACGGATATTTTACTTTCAATATGTTTTCTAGTTAACCCACATCTCGCAAGAGCAGCGCGTACCTGTCCTTGGCTTAACTGAGGAAACGTATTCGATATTTCTTCGATGCACGTGTTTTGATTTTCCGTTTTCACTTCTTGTTCAAAATACCCAATATACTGATGTTCACCGCGTTCAAGTGAACCAGAAAGAGATCTTATTTCTCCGAGCATGCTACGAAGGAGTGTAGTCTTACCAATCCCATTCGCTCCAACTAATGCCACTTTTTGTCCACGCTCTATATAAAGATTTAACGGCTTTGATAGTGGCTCATCGTACCCAATGACAAATTCTTTCGTCTCAACAATTAATTTACCTGAGGTTCTTGCTTCTTTAAAGTTGAAATCAGGTTTTGGTCGTTCCTGTGCTATTTCAATAACATCCATTTTATCGAGTTTTTTCTGTCTCGACATGGCAAGACTGCTGGTAGATGCCCTTGCCTTATTACGGGCTACAAAATCTTTTAAACTAGCAATTTCTGATTGTTGTCTCTTATAGGCAGCTTCAACTTGTATTTTTTTAGCTTCATAGGCAATAAGGAAATGGTTGTAATCACCCACGTAGCGATTTAATTTCTGATTTTCTAAATGGTAGATCACATTTGCAACGCTATTAAGAAAGGGAATATCATGAGAAATTAATAAAAAAGCATTATCGTATTCTTGCAGGTAACGTCTTAACCACTCAATGTGTTGTTCGTCTAAATAGTTTGTAGGCTCATCTAAAAGAAGAATATCTGGTTTCTCTAGTAATAGCTTGGCTAATAAAACCTTCGTTCGTTGCCCACCGCTTAAATCATGAACATCTTTTTCTAATCCTATACCATCAAGTCCAAGACCACGTGCCACTTCTTCTACCTTAGAATCAATAATATAGAAATCATTATTTGTTAATATGTCTTGTAATGTACCAACTTCCTCTAACAATTTTTCCATTTCTTCAGGTGTAACGTCTGAAATCTTTTCATAAATGGTATTAATATTCGTTTCAACGTCAAAGAGATATTGAAAAGCCGTTTTTAATACGTCACGGATTGACATTCCCTTTTGTAAAACCGTATGTTGATCAAGATAACCGACTCGTTGATGCTTTGACCACTCTATTTTTCCATCGTCAGGCTGAAGTTGCCCTGTAATGATATTCATAAACGTCGATTTACCTTCGCCGTTTGCCCCAATTAAAGCTATATGTTCACCTTTTAACAAGCGGAAGGAAACATTATCAAAGATCGTACGATCGCCAAATCCGTGGTTTAGGTCTGTAACCGTTAATACACTCATATATTTAACCTCATTTAAATTTCATTTTATTTTGTTTCGTTTAGTTTAGGAAATAATAATAAAATCGTTCATCTGATTGTTATAGTTCAATATTGAACTATAACACAGAAAATGGAATAGTTGAATGGAGTAAATTTGGAAACAAAGGGACGGTTCTCTTGTTTTCCCCACCCAATGCTTCTTGACTCCAAAGAAATGCAGCATTAGGATCATTTCTTCCACTTCATGAATGCCTTATTGTTGAACTCCCCCGCCTTAAAGGATATTCTTCATAAAAGCTATATTTATCCCTTCTATTTTCCTTTTTCATTCCTGCAGTTTTCACTGTATAATAATCTTCTTAAATCCTTCAAAGGAGAATTTATATGAATCAGAAAGAATTGGAAGAAAAAATAATCGAAAACTACCAAGGTCAAGAAAAGATGATGATCCTCGACTTTGCGCAGTGGTGCATCAATCATGATCTCGAACCTGAAGAAATCTATCTACGTGCCTATCCCAACCAAAGCGCGAACCCGGCATTGAGAGAAGCCATCGAATTAACCGTACCAAAAGATGATGCCGGTGAAGTAACGGATGAAACTATTATGGGGGTATTATCCTTATTTGGAAATGACGACCTTGCTTTTGTCGTGACAGAGGAAATACAAAAGAGGGAAAAATAAAGATAAAGACGAAATACGTTGTTTCAATTTATGGAAAAAATGCCCTCGCGAAAGCCGCTGAATACACATTGAACAGGGGAAATGGCCTCAAAGCTGCAGGTAATGGACTTGTAGATATCCTTCCTGTATGGTTAGCCTCACCTGAAATTGTTTCATCTATTTTTCCATTAAAAGATGGATTGTTTGATTTAGTCATATTTGATGAAGCATCCCAGTGTACGGTCGAAAGTGGGATTCCTGCTGTTTATCGTGCAAAACAAGTGGTTATCGCTGGTGACGAAAAACAGTTACCACCTTATAATCTGTTTCAATCCTCTTTTGTAAATGAGGATGATGAGGATGAAGAATATGATATCGATGAGTCCATTAGCTTGTTAAATTTAGCTAAAAGGAGATTTTCTGAAAAGCTCCTTCAATGGCACTATCGTTCTAAATATGAAGAGCTAATCAATTATTCCAATCATGCATTCTATAATGGTCATGTACAAATTGCACCAAATGTTGTTCCGTTTAAAAAACCGCCAGCGATTAAGTGGCATAAAGTCAATGGCAGGTGGATAAACCAATCAAATGAAGTGGAAGCGATTGAGGTTGTTTCAATTCTTAAAGATATATTGATCAATCAACCTGGTAAAACAGTGGGTATTATCACCTTTAACTCCAAGCAGCAAACGAAAATACAAGATCAGATTGATAAACAAGTAGGTGAAGACGAAGAATTCAGCTCCGTTTATAATCAAATGTTAACGAGAGATCTTGATGAACGAGTCTTCGTAAAAAATATTGAAAATGTGCAGGGTGATGAGAGGGACATTATTCTCTTTTCCATTACTTATGCAAAAAATGAAGAAGGCAAAGTTTATAATCGCTTCGGGATGTTAAATCAAAAAGGTGGAGAAAACCGTCTGAATGTTGCTGTCACTCGGGCAAAAGAAGCTATTACGGTTGTTTCTAGCATTGAACCTGAGGAGTTAAATGTTGCTAACACTTCTCAAATGGGACCGAAATTACTAAAAGCCTATTTAAAATATGTAAAGGCTGTATCAAACTCCCAAGTTGACCAGATAAACGCCGTGGTACAAGAAGTAAATGAAAATGTAAATACACATGTACAGGAAAAGGAATTGCATTTTGATTCACCGTTTGAAGAGCAAGTTTATTTTCAACTAAGGACCCTGGGATACGAGGTAACAACACAAGTAGGGATGTCAGGTTACCGAATCGACATGGCCATTGTTCATCCCCATGATACATCAAGATATATTTTGGGAATAGAGTGCGATGGAGCCATGTACCATAGCTCAGCAAATGCTAAGGAAAGAGACGTATATCGTCAAAGGTTCCTAGAAAGCAGGGGCTGGACAATTGAAAGAATCTGGAGCAGAAACTGGTGGAAGAATTCTTCTGCTGAGATTGAGAAAATTGATCAGTTGGTGAAGGAATTACTGAGAAGAGAAAATGTACGTGAGCATGTTGTAAAATAATTGAGTAAAGTGTCCGTAACAATAAAATAGTTGTTCCTGGACATTTTTCATTTGTAGAGAATTCTTCGAAAACTACTCTAAACTGATTACGGCCAATGAAATGTAACATCCTTGACATAGTTTTTACTACTGAATGACAAAAAGTGTACCAATGAATGACAGAGTGTTTTACCACTTCATACATTTGAAATAATCAACAATGTTTTAGGTGTTATACAACGTTAATTGATTTCCATAAGAGCAGTCTTCCACAATCGGGCCAGATTGTTGAATATCACTGGGTGGTAAAAAAATTTACAAATGCTTATTAACCCCTCCTCGTAAATTTGTCCCTATTGGGCAAAATATGTTGCGGGACAGTGCTGCTAAAACAATAGCACTTCCCTATATAAAACGAGGGAGTGAAATAGATGGCTGATATCAACAAACGCAAACGTGACGATACTGGCAAGGCAGTAGGAACTGGTGTAGGTGCTTTTACTGGGGATACCATGGCTTCTGCTCTTGATCCATTTGGTTCAGTTGCAGCTGCAGGTGCTGTTTCTGGCGGAGCGCTCGACAACATGGCGGGGAAAGGTACCGTTGATGATGACAATCATGGCTCCAAAACAAGAGATTAGAATTAAGTAAAGTCATCCTTTAACCGAAGGGTTATGGCATGCAGTGGACTTCCAAAATGGGAGTCCTTTTAGAGGAACTCTTATGTTTGCAAATTATAAACTTGCTTTATCTATCGATAAAATCCGGTAGAAATAAGTAAAGTATTTGAAAGTACTTATCTTCAACTAACAGGCGCGTTTCTTCAAAACAGAAGATCGCTTTTTTCCGTTATAGGGCCATATTCTGCATAACGGGTAACCTCAAGATACTTGTAACTTTTACATCTAAGCTTTAGCGGAAATAATAAAATCTTTTTTTGTTAAGCCCTAGAGGACATTAGAATCTTTAATTCCTGGTGTTAATGTCTGCTATCCTTTATTATCGGACATCAGAAAACCGTATAATGAAATTTCAAAAACTATCCGAAGCATAGAGAGGTAGTTTTTTTGTTTTTATCAATGCATTAAATGTTGAAAATAAAAGTAGAAGATACATATTCGAGGCTTAAAAATCATATTTAGTAATAATTGATGGAAAATGAATTTTGGAGGGCATTATAATGAATGAAAAAGATTCTAAACAGAGGCAAGCTTTATCAGAAGAAGACTATAATGAAAGAAAAAAGTTATATAGAGACCTGTCCAAATGGAATAATGATGAGTCAGCTAAACTTCATTCACAGACAGTCGGCTCTAGAGGACCTGTACTGGAACAAGATGGTGTACTACACGAAACCTTACAAGAATTTATTCATGAAAAGATTTTAGAAAGACCTGTTCATGTAAAAGGATCTGGTGCATTTGGTTATTTTCAAACGATATATTCGATGTCCGAACATACAAAACTGAGCTTTTTACAAAATTCTAATCAGAAAGTTCCTGTTATGGTTCGCTTTTCGTTAGCTGTCAGTACGAAAGGAACACCTGATACATCTAGAAATGTGCGTGGTTTTGCTACAAAATTTTATACAGAAGAAGGCGTTTTTGACCTTTTGTTTAATCACATTCCTGTCTTTTCTGTTCGTGATGCGATACGATTTCCGGAATTTATTAAAGCACTCTTACCTTCACCAAAAAATAATTTAATTGATCCTGATAGGTTTTGGAGCTTTGTAGCAAGAGCGCCTGAATCGATTCACTTTGTTGTACGGTTATACTCGGATGCTGGTACGATAAAAAGTTTTCGCCACATTCCAGGACATAGTGTAAATACATATGTTTGGATAAATGCTCAAGGTATTAGAAAGTACGTTAAATACCATTGGTACCCATTTGAAGGTGTACAATACATTGGTCGCGAAGAAGCAAATAGACTAGCCGCTGAAAATCCTGATTACGCTGGTAAAGATTTATACGATGCGATTGCGGCTGGCAAACCGGTGGAATATGGCTTATATGTCCAGCTTATGGACCTAAAGGATGAAGCAAATCTTTCTTATGATCCTTTAGACGATACAAAAGTATGGGATGAAAAAGAATATCCTCTAATACCAGTAGGCAAAATGGTATTAACTAAAAATCCTGATAATTATATGGAACAAGTAGAAAAGGTCGGCTTCTCCCCGTCAAATTTACTAGACGGCGCAGAATTATCTGATGATAAAATACTGCAGGGCCGTGCCAATATTTATAGTGATTCTCAAAGAAGAAGAATTGGGGCTGAATTTCGTAAATTACCGGTTAACCAACAGCAAAATTGGACACCAGCTAATCAAATTACAAGTGGTGATGGAAGATATGTTGAAGGGAAACTAGAAAGAACTTCTATAACAAAGCATGATGATTTTGTGCAGGCTGGTGAATTCTATATGATGTTATCTCCTATAGAAAAAGAACATCTTGTAGAAAATTTAGCTAACGACTTGATAGTCATATCCGATGATATTAGAAAGAAAGTTATGGAGTATTTTAATAAGGTATCATCTGACTTGGCAAAAAGAATTGAGATACAACTAAAAAAACAATAAAGATATAAAAATTAAAATTTTCTAAGACTAATGAACGGGGGCTTTAGCGAAAAAAAAATTAATGGGTTTTTAAGGCGCAAATCATATTTTAATTATTCCATTATAGGGCGCGTTTCTGAAATAAGAAAAGCGTCTTTCTTCATGAAAAGGGCCAGATTGTTTAATAGAAATTATATCTTAGATCCATTTAAAAATAAATTGCGTTTTCTATTGACTAAACATTCATTCAATAATAAAATAAGACAGAAAATTCATTTAAATTCGGAGGGATTGCATTGGATGTATACTTCGAGATCACTGGCAATGGGCATCCTGTTGTTCTTATCCATAGTGGTGGATCTGATATGAGGCTGTGGAAATTATTGATACCTCTTTTATCTAAGAATTACAAAGTGATTTCTTTTGATGGCAGCGGTGCAGGTAAATCACCAGCCCCTATAAAACATGCAAACTATGTTGAGGATGTACTGTCACTATTGGATTACCTAGAACTTAATCAGGCAATACTTATCGGCCATTCCATGGGTGGTCAAATTGCTACCGATTTCGCTCTTAATTACCCTGAAAGAGTATCAAAACTTGTATTAATTGCCCCTTCTCTGACTGGTTTTATTTATTCAAAAGAGTTTGTACAATATCATAACAAAATATTGGAAGCTGCCCCTAATATAGATATGATGTTAGAGCTTGCCCTTCATTCACCAACATATCAAGTGGTGATCAATAGTCCGCAAAAAGATCTCATTGTTCAAATGCTCAGGCATCATTTCGAACGTATATTTAAGTGGCCTGCTGATTTCTGCATGAATTGGCCTCAGCCGCAAGCGGTGGAACGATTAGGAGAATTGAAAGCCGAAACTTTATTTATGATTGGCAAAAAGGATTTAGAAGATAATTTTCGAGTTGCCGATAAATTCCTTAAGGTTCCAAACATCCGTTTCATCGAAATAGAGGATGCCGATCATATGATACCCCTCACTCATTTTGAAGATTTATATCAAGAAATCACTACTTTTATAGAGGATGGAAGTTAAAAATGCCACGTACACCAGAAGAAAATGAACGAATTCGACAAGCAACCAAAGAAAAAATACGCGCTGCAGCTATGGAGTTATTTATGAAACAGGGATATTACGCTACTCCGATAAGCGATATAGCTAAACATGCGAGCATTTCGAAAGGGTTACTCTATAACTATTACAAAGGAAAAGAAGAACTGCTTTCTGAAATGGTCGAGGATAGAATCGGGGAAGTGGTTGAAGTAATGACAGAAGCAGTCTCCTTGGAGACACCTAGTGAACAGCTTACATATATAGTTAATGGTGCCATTGATAATATTCACAAAAACCCGGAAGTCCATCGGTTTTATCTTCACCTGCAAACTCAGCCAGAGGCTGATGTAGAGTTGATTAAATATAGTCGTCTCATTATCGAAGAAAACGCTCGACAGTTTGAGTTACAATGTAAAATATTTGAAAGAATGGGAGAAAGGGAGCCAAGGAAACGATCATTATATTTTTCTTCCGTGCTACAAGGTATTATGTTGATGATATCTACCTATCCACAGAAGTTTCCGATAGAAGAACTAAAGGAGCAGATTATAAGGGAATTTTGTAACTAGTCTATCGTTTAATAGGGACATAAAGGGTTTCAAATAATGAAATCCTACAAAGGAGATGATTGGAGATGGAAACACGGGTGAATAAAATTGAATTGAATGGATTTACTTTTCAATATCGCGAGACTGGGGAATCTTCTTCACCACCGATTGTTGCACTTCATGCAATGGGAGCAAGTGCAGAAACATGGGATCAAGTGGCTGCTGTATTAGGAGAAAAATACCGCGTTTTAGCTTTAAATCAACGGGGTCACGGTGGGAGCGCGAGAACTAGTAAATACACTTTTGAACTGATGTGTGATGACTTACTTTATTTTGCAAATGCCATGCATTTAGAAAGGTTTACCCTAATTGGTCATTCGATGGGAGGAACAGTATCTTATCTTTTCGCAGAGACATTTCCGACAAGGATAGAACGGTTGATCGTTGAAGACACACCTCCTCCTTTTCAGGGAAAGCCGATCGAAGTTCCTTCTAAACCTTCTGAGTCCCTACCGTTTGATTGGGAGGTTATACCTTCGATTCTAGGGCAACTTAATGAACCTAATCCAGAATGGTGGGCGCGTCTTACCGACATTATCATGCCGACTCTTATTATAGGTGGTGGGTCCAGTCATATTCCTCAAAACAAATTGCAGGAAGTTTCTGAGCTTATTCCGAATTGTGAATTCGTGACGATAGAGACTGCTGGACATTTTGTGCATGATGATAATTTACCAGCCTTTTTAGCTACTGTAAAAAGTTTTCTTAATTCATGAGTACTGAAAAGGAGAATCAATCATGATAGAAGTCAATCAGGTTCACTATAGTTATGATTCAACCAAAATATTGCATGACTTTAATTTGATAGAGAGTGAGAAAATTATCGTTGGACTTTGGGGGCGAAATGGAACTGGGAAAACGACCTTTATGAAGTTGTTAGCTGGTCATTTAAAACCTGATCAAGGTGAGATAAACATACAGGGATTTAATCCTTATAACCATGATCGAACAAATAATCATTTATGTTATATGCAAGAAGATCATCCATTCAGTAAGATTTGGAAGGTAAAAGATGCGTTACGCTTTGGTGATTTTTACAATCCAAATTTTGATATGGATTTTGCGAAAGAGCTTTTAACAGTATTTAATTTGGATGAAAACAAAAATGTGAGCAAGCTCTCTAAAGGTATGAAATCAGCACTGCAATTTATTATCGGTATTGCAAGTAATGCTGATATAACAATACTTGACGAACCGACCAATGGTTTAGATATAGGTATGCAAAAGAAATTTCACAAAGTATTATTGGAAAGTTATGAAGAAAACCCAAGGCTCATTCTTTTATCCTCCCATCATATCGAAGAGATTCAAACTCTATGTGAAGCGTTAGTAGTGATTCATGATGGTAGAGTATTTCTCCATGAAACAATGGAAACGATGCGGGAAAAAGGCATTTGGTTAAGTGGAGAGAAGACTTCATTTTTAAATATCATCCAGTCGCACACTGTGTTGGAGCAACAAGAAATGGGTACGAAAATGAAAGTCATGCTCGATGAACCTTATACGAACGAATGGAAGCATTTTGCTCAGTCCCATGGCTTATCAATTGAACCAGCCTCCCTACATGATTATTTATTAAATAGAACGGAAGAACGAGATGAGGTGAACAAATGAACTTGAACAGTGGGACATTTAGGATGGTTTATGAAGAGACACTATTTGCCTTCGGGAAGTTGCTTTTACTGTATATAACGATTCCTGTACTTTTGTTATGGTTATTCATTGGATATTTCTTCACCTTGGGAGAAGATGTTATAGCCGCAATCTCAGGACCAACATATTTTTTTATTCTTCTATTTGCAATTAATGGATTCAAAACTATTTTCCCTGTCGCAATAGGAATGGGAAGTACAAGGATCAATTTGTTGAAAACC
Source organism: Neobacillus niacini (assembly GCF_031457145.1). Taxonomy (GTDB): domain Bacteria; phylum Bacillota; class Bacilli; order Bacillales; family Cytobacillaceae; genus Neobacillus; species Neobacillus niacini_J. The sequence goes on along the minus strand of NZ_JAVDVZ010000014.1, from coordinate 46,014 downwards.
TTTTATGTGGTAGGTTTAGTAAGTGTACTGGTCATCACCTTTATTTTAAACGTCTTTCAATGGATTCTCTTAACACTTTATGAACGCTGGGACGTAGCTGCTAAGATATTGCATCCAGCAACCTTTTTAAATCAAGAGTATACCTTCCTATCCTATTATTTAATAGATTTTATGTTAAGTATTTTTACCTTCTCCTTCGCATTTCTGTTTTCTACGATATATTATAGACTTGGTTTCAAGAAAAGTGTAATCTGGTTGATGGTGTTAGTGATCATCGGTACGCTATTAAAGTACAGTGGTTTGATGGATTTTTCAATATGGGAATGGTTAGTGACTCAGGACTTTCATGACATGGTGATATTTTCTTTTGTGATCACTATTAGTCTGATTGCATTGTTCATCACATATCCCATCATGCGAAATGCGCCGTTAACGGCTAAGTCGAAAAAGGATTAGTAAAAAGACTTATAAGAGTAATCAAATTAACAGCTTTTTTCCATCATAGGTGGTTAATAGACCGCATGTTCCACAAACGGGCGCGTTTCTGAAATAAGAAAAGCGTCTTTCTTCATGAAAAGGACCATATTGTTGAATATTAATTGTTGATTAAACATTAAGAAAGGTAAAACCGTATCACAAGTGATGGTAAAGCAACAAATTGAAATCGTATTTGTAAAACAATATTAAATTAAATCCAACGAGAGGTTGGCTTTCTGATGAAATCGAAGATCCCCAACCGAAGTGTCGAGTATATGGATAATCGGATTAGTCGGTACAGTTTGAAAATGGGAAAATGTGAAATTACAGGCATAGATTTGTCTGCCCACGAAATACACTGTCACCATTATATCCCGTTGCATCTGGGAGGAACCGATAAATTCCATAATATACGAATCCTCCACAAGGAGGTACACAAAATAATCCATCGTACAGACCTGCACATTTCATATTTGGTAGTTTAATACTTTTAATAAAGATGAAATGGTTGTAAAATGCATCGCTTCATGGACAGTGGCAAAATTAAAAACCTCTCCCGTCGTTTCGAATTTCAGTGGTCCCATTTCAATTGGGGATTTTAGCTCTTTATCCAAAGTGCCAAGAGATACCTCGGAAATTTTATCAAGCTGTCCAGATAAGTTTTGGATAAGTTCTTCTTTTGTTGGAGGTATTATTGTCCATTCAGATGGAGTAGTTCCTGTATTGAATAAGGTTGTGTAATTTCCTGGAAGATTAGAACTAAACGGTAACGCTATCGAAAGAAAGTAATCATGCGCAAAAACAATGTGTCCAATATTCCATCTAATTGTATTGTTAAACTGTTGGGGTTGAACGTCATACAGATCCTCAGGAATCGATTGAACCAGTTGAATAACCATTTGGCGAACAGATTTAGCCGTAATCAACAATGCATTTGACATAATAAAAAACCTCCATTAAATTTTTGAAAATTCAAACAACGAGTTACAACGTAAGTATATCTAGCCTTCAAAAGTTTATCAATGCAGTGTTTCTTATCATAATGATAAGTTATCGTTATGAAAATGTTTGGAAGGGGAGTTAACATGGAATTACGGCAGTTGGAATACTTTATGGTTATCTGCGAGGAACTTCATTTTTCAAGAGCAGCAGAGAAAATTATGGTTTCTCAACCTAATCTAAGCCAGCAAATCAAGTTACTGGAAAGTGAATTGGGTGTCCCTCTCTTTAATCGCATCGGCAAACGGATCACCATCACGGAAGCAGGTAATCTGCTATATGAACAGAGTAAGCATATTTTTTCACATTTGAAGCAAGCTCACGAAAGCATTTCGGAACTGAAACAAATAAAAGGTGGTTCTCTCACCATTGGGATCTTACCCGGAGATGCTGACCTTATGTTCAATGCATTGCTTCTAGATTTTCACAGTACTTACCCGAATGTATCCTTATCATTAGTCGAAACAATTAAAGTAGCCGAACAAGTGATTGAAGGAATTATTGATATTGGTGTGACGACATCCCCTAATCCAGATGAAGAATTGTACAAATACCGCTTTTTCATGAAGAGTTCTCTTTAGCCGTTGCTAAAGAAACGCCACTTTCAAAGCAAAGATCCGTTAAATTCAACGATTTGCAAGAGATGAAGACAGTGATGTTTCCTCCCGATCATCAGTGCCGCAAATTAGTTGATAATTATTGTCAAAAATTAGGATTCCGAATTAAACCGAAAATTGAAACTACAACCTTATCATCATTGATTACCATGGTTAGAACTTACAAAGACACATAAGCGTAAAGTTTCGTTTTTGGATGTTGAGGAATATCGTTGGAAGGAATACAGAGGTAATGTTGAATCAATAAATATACCGGCATATAATGCATATTCAATAAATATTGCAAATGACGTATTATTAGGCACACTAGGGTACGCTACAAAATTTTTAAGAAAAGTCATAAAAGAAGTAAAAAAAGATTATCACATAATTCCTAAGGATTAAGAACCTAAAAAAAGTATAGGTTATACCTATACTTTCACAAATGTAATCAGGTTTGAGCCCCTGGTTGTTGCCCAGACACACCTGTAAGTATTCCTGCAATAAAACTAATTTCGAAAGCCCATAAAGATTCATAAATAATGCTAAATATTGGATTTGTTATCTTCATTTGCATCGCCTCCATCAATGTTATCTGTTCTGGTAGCAAACTTATATAACGAAGTACACAAATTGATAGGAATGCAAGTATACAGATGGCAAAGAATCGAACTTTGGAACCAGACCTCATTACACTTGAAATTATATTCTACCATATTTTATCGCATTTGTAAAATTTGGGGCATTTATCGGATAACGCTTCTTGTTGTTTAGGGCGTTAATGTTGAATAAGCACGACCAAAAATCATCAGTTGTATTTATTACGCAGTACAACGATACTATTCAATAGAATAAAAGATATTCTATCGAACATTTGAAAAGCCCTCATATTCTTTAAATTTGAGGTGTAAAGATTTATTTAACATATTATGTGGGAAAACTATCCTATACTGACTTTGAGGAGTGAGAGGATGTTCGTGAAAGGGAATATTATTGCAGGTGAATTTGATTCGACTATCAATGAATTTTCATTACAGAAAGTTAAGAATTTCGAAACAGAGTCGGTCCTTAATGAAGACCAGTTAAATAATATTTATCATTATTTAAAAAAACATCAGCATGAAGAGGATGGGCAAATTATTACTTTATACGATCAAATGCTTGTACGCTTAGCACAGAATGAAGTTAACCAGTTAATTGTTGATTTAGAAAAAGTAATGTCCTTGTATCACTGATACATATAAGAGTATTTTGTACGAACTAAAGAAGCAGACCCCACTGGATCTGCTTCGTTTTATGATGGATTTGTTGACCATAATCCAGCTGTTTTAACGAATACTCTTGGATTAAATTTTAAACTAGCCACGACTAATTCTGCAAGGTCTTCTGGGTGCATCACGTTTTCTTCATTGCCTTTAACAAGATTTGTATCAATGGCTAAATCTGTAACGACCGTACTTGGTGTTAAAGCAGTAACACGGACATTATGTTTTCTTACTTCTAGCATAAGTGATTCTGTTAGCCCTAAAACAGCGAATTTAGAAGCACTGTAAGCACTTGTAACAGGAGCACCTTTTTGGCCAGCAGATGAAGAGATATTGATGATATCTCCTGATTTTCTTTCGATCATTCCTGGTAATACTGCTCTTGTTACATTATACACACCCATTAAATTGACTTGGATGATTTTTTCCCATTCTTCTGGTGTTAGATCAAGGAACCCACCAAATTTAGCAACACCAGCATTGTTGATAAGGATATCAATTGGGCCTAAGTCTGATTTGATATGTTCAACAGCATGGGTAACGGATTCAAGATCGGTCACATCTGCTGTTGCTGCAGAAACCTTTACATCAAATTGTGCTAGTTCAGCAGCTACCTTTTCTAGATTAGACATATTTAAGCCGATTAGGCCTAAATGAACGCCTTCTTTTGCTAAGGCGATAGCAGTAGCACGTCCAATGCCTCTTCCTGCGCCAGTAACTATTGCAGTTTTTCCATTTAAAGAAATCATTTTATCACTCCTAAAATTATTACAAATTGAAGTAGTTCATTCTAACAGAAAGACCGCAATCTTGCATGGAAACAGCTTGCGGTCTTTCCTATTTAGAACTCGAGGAATAATATATTTATTCTAAGTTGGCGTGTCTACCGTACATTTTATTGGTATCCAAACCTTTTTTCTCCATGAACCGAAGAATCACAGCGTCGTAAAATAGTAAAAGTGTTTGCTCAAATAATGAGCCCATTGGTTGAATCGTCTTAAAATCACTCTCCGACTGATCTTTAGGTGAGCCAGGCAACTTAATTGTGATATCCGCTAATTGTCCAATAGTGGACTCAGGGAAAATGGTTACAGCTGCAAGCGTCCCACCGATGTTTTTTGCCTTCTCAGCCATGGAAACTAAACCTTTCGTTTCTCCTGAACCTGATCCAATGATTAAGATGTCATCTTTTTCAAAGTTAGGGGTTACTGTTTCGCCAATCACATAGGCATCTATCCCCATGTGCATCATTCGCATGGCGAATGATTTGGCCATAAATCCAGATCTACCTGCGCCTGCAACAAAGATTTTTTTTGATTCAAGAATCCCATTAACTAATTTTTCAGCTTCATCATTCGAAATTAAATCTACGGAGCGATTTAACTCTTTTATGATTTCAGCTAGGTATTGAGTTGTATTCATGATCTGAATTACCCTTGATTAATCATTTGTTGCATTTTGGCAGCAGCAGCTTTTTTATCAGCTTGTCCAGTAATCCCGCCACCTACAATGACAAGGTCTGGTTGTACTTTGATGACTTCTGGAAGTGTGTCTAACTTAATACCACCTGCGATTGCAGTTTTAGCATTTTTTACAACACCTTTGATGGTTTGTAAATCTTCAAAAGAGTTCTTTCCAACAGCTTGAAGATCGTAGCCTGTGTGCACACAAATATAATCAACACCCATAGCGTCCACTTCTTTTGCACGTCCAGCAAGATCTTTTACAGCAATCATATCAACAAGGATTTTTTTACCTTGTTTTTTCGCTTCTTCAACAGCACCTTTAATAGACATATCTTCAGCAGTTCCAAGAATTGTGACGATATCTGCACCTGCTTCAGAAGCTTTCATTACTTCATAACCAGCTGCATCCATGATTTTTAGGTCTGCTAATACCTTTAAGTTAGGGAATGCTTTTTTAACTGCTTTTACAGCATGAAGACCTTCATTGATTACAACCGGTGTACCGATTTCAACGATATCAATATGTTCCTCTACTTCTTTTACCAGCTCAATTGCTTCTGGGATATTGACTAAATCTAATGCTAATTGTAATTCCATCTATATTCACTCCTATAATTATTTAATTGTTGTAAAGTGATAATGTCTCCAAAGGGTAATAAACTTTTACAGTAATATTATCCTTATAGTGCATTATCTGTACCTGCCAGCAATAAGGGATATCATGTCCTCTCGCTGAACAATTGCAAGTATACAACGTATAATTTAAAATTGAAAGTACGCACTTTTATTTTACATAGTGTTAAAAAGTATACTATTAAAAATCCGCTTATTTACTATTATTTTAGTTATAACAAGGCAATGTGAAATTTCGCATTTCTTCAATTCTGTATAAGTTTGTTATGGCCAGGGAGAGGATACAGTTGGGGTTGAAGAGAGAGCTGGTTATTATGATCAAGCTGGTGCTATTCGCGAAATGTTTCAAGATCATATGCTGCAAATGTTAATTGGTTTAGGAAAAAATGGATTAAGGGTAAAATTCAAAGTATAAAAATGAAATCCGTATTTCTAGCCAATATTAATGAAGTAATGTGAAAAAATATTACGGTAGGTGCAAAAATGGATGAAAAACAAATAGTCGGTGAAAAAGCAGCAGAGTTTGTTAAAGATGGCATGGTTGTAGGGCTTGGTACGGGTTCGACAGTTTTTTATACCATACAAAAGCTTGGTCAGCTAGTGAAGGAAGGCCTTTCCATTAAAGGTATTCCAACTTCTGTTCAAACGGAAGAATTTGCTAAAGAATTAGGCATTTCACTTACTAGCTTTAGTGAAATAGAAAGTATAGATATTTTTATTGATGGAGCAGATGAAGTCAATTCAGAATTAGAACTAATCAAAGGTGGTGGCGGCGCACTTTTAAGAGAGAAAATCATAGCGAGAGGAGCTAAAACATTTATTGTTGTAGCAGATTCATCAAAAAGGGTAGAGAAATTAGGTGCGTTGCCTGTAGAAGTTATTCCGTTCGGGTATGAAATGACGGAAAAACATATTAGAGCCATTGGTTTAGTCCCAGAAATTCGATTAAACAGAGAAAATCCGTTTATTACTGAAAATGGGAACTATATTTTTGACTGCGAAATTTCTGAGTACGTTCAACCTGAGAGGTTAGAACGAATGCTTAACATGATACCGGGAGTAGTTGAAAATGGGTTGTTTGTTGGAATGACTGACTTGGTGATCACTTTAGATCAAGAAAAATGTTGTCATGTTAAGAAGGTAAGAACATTAGAGAGAGACTTTGAGTCCCTCTCTAATGTTTTTTATATCTTTACAATGATTCTACCTCTTGCTTGTCCTTTTAAAATAGTAGGTAAGGTTTCAGGTAATTCTTCAAGTGTAATTTCTTTCTGTATAATTTCAGAAAGAGTAGAAGGTTTTAAATCGGTTGCCATTCGATTCCAAAGGTCTTGTCTAACATGCATTGGACAATAAACAGAATCGATTCCGAGAAGGTTTATGCCACGTAAAATAAAGGGAAATACAGTGGTTGGAACGTTTCCTCCACCAGTTAAGCCACTCACCGCAACAGAACCATTGTTTTGGATTTTACTTAAGATGGATGCAAGTGTCTCTCCCCCTACTGGATCAACCGCCGCAGCCCAAATTTGTTTATCAAGGGGTTTAATTTTACCGTTAAAGACATCTTCACGAGAGATAATCTCTTTTGCACCAAGCTTATGTAAAAAGCTATTCTCATAAATTTTACCCGTACTAGCGACAACTTCGTATCCTCTTTTTGAAAGCATCGAAACAGCTAAACTTCCTACCCCACCAGTAGCTCCAGTCACAAGGACTTTGCCCTTTTCTGGCGATAAACCGTTATCTTCTAACCTTTGAATGGAGAGGGCTGCAGTAATACCTGCTGTCCCCAAAATCATTGATTCCATCAACGTTAAATTTTCAGGTAAAGGGACAATCCAATCACCAGGAATGCGGGCATATTCACTATAACCACCATAATGGGATACCCCAATTTCATAGCTTGTTGCTATGATCTCATCTCCTTCGCGGAAGCGTGGATCTTGAGACGATACGACTACACCTGCTAAATCAATACCTGGAATAAAGGGATAGGTTGTGACGATTTTTCCATTCGGAATACTAGCTAAACCGTCTTTATAGTTAATCGCTGAATAAGAAACCTTGATTAAAACATCACCTTGAGGTAACTCATTTAAGGTAATATTTTTGACTTGAACAGAAAAATCGTTTTCATTTTTATCTACCATCAATGCTTTAAATTGTTCCATCATTCTTTAACTCCTTTCTTGAACAGCAGAATAGAATTATATATTCACTGCTAATATATAATGTATGGAAGGATATCACAAGTACATACTTTTATTTTATATAGTGAAAAAAGTATACTGTAGGTTATAATAAATATGGAGGTGAAGTGAAATGTCGCGAATGCAGGATAAGATGTTTAATTGTGAAAAAGAATTAACTCTTTCCGTTATCGGTGGTAAATGGAAGATGCTTATACTATGGCATCTAGGAAAAGAGGGAACGAAGCGATTTGGTGAACTGAAAGCTCTTATGCCAGGGATCACGCAGAGAATGCTAGTTAATCAATTGCGAGAACTGGAAGAAGACTTGATTGTAAAACGCGAAGTCTATCCCGTGGTTCCTCCAAAAGTAGAATACTCCCTTACTGAACAAGGAAGAAGCTTGATGCCGATTCTCGATGCTATGTATAACTGGGGAAAAGATTATATGGAAACTGCTGGGTTGAATCCTTTAGTAAGACAAGAGTCGATTAGGTAAATTTTAACTGGTAAGCTAAGGTTGACTCCGGCCAAGGGGGTCAACCTCTTTTCATGATAATTTAATAATTATTTTTAGTATTTTGTAATGCCTCAAAATAAAGCTGATAATTAACTTTTATTTTCATTTTTCCCCAAGCGGCTAACCATACCTTTTCGCTGATGGGTTTGGAAAAGGGGCTAAGGGTGTGTGTTCCGATTTGAAGAGGATCCACCTTCAGATCTCGCATTTTTTTTATGAGGTCCATAGTTTTCATTTCTAATTCAATTTCAATTTCCTTATGAAGCTGCATCAGTTCATTTCCGTTGAGGATATTTTTATTACCTTGATATTCCTCAATTCTTCCATTTAGTTTCACGTTTATTGTAACTAGGGAAAGATTTTTATCTAAATCCACATTTACTCTTGAGCGTAGATGCCCAATAACCACATCTAATTTGGGTATTGGAAAAAACTTCAAATAGTGATCATTGTCAAGAAGTTGAAATATTTGATCTTCGGTACTTGTGACCGTTTCTATTAATTTATCATTGCTAAAAAAAGCAGTCCCCTCGTAAGTAAAGTTATCTTTCGCTACTTTGAAAACAGGAAGAACGGGATCTGAAAATGGTGAAAACAGCTCATTTTTATATTCATGCAAATTGACAATGGTCATTTCACCTTGTCTTTTCCTCTCATAGTGTCTTAGCATCCGATACAGGTAATAATCAAGGTTTTCTTGCTTCTTTGCTTGTCTGTTAATATATTCGTCAAAATTACCTTTAACGATTACTAAATACATTCGTTGCGAAATATCATAGTCTGTCAATAGCGTGTTAATCAACTGAATAATCCCTTGTTTCGCTAATTCCTCATGAATTAAAAAAAAACGGAGTTGTCCAACCTTCAATTCACGATAATATCTTAAATTAAAGTCTTTTCCTCCCTGTTTAAGGAGATCAACTTCTAGTGTTAATAAGCTTTTTGGCTCATTTACTAATGGAGGGACTAATGTACTCATTTTTATTTTTCCTTTTTCGCCTTTACTAATTGACCAAAAAGTGAGAGGGGCAATATCTTCAATTGTGTTGTTCTCAACAAATGGGGCACATCCTGGAATCATGACGAATGAAACAAAGATTCCCCAAACTAAAAGCATTTTCTTTCGTCTCATGCTTTTACACGCCCTTTTAGCTTTGTCGATAGGAGCAAGAATGTTGGGACGATAAAGTAAGTTATTCCACTTAACCAAATTTGAATATTCAGGAGAATATTTTGTTCGGTTTCAATGGACCAAATCCAATTATTCACAATTACAAAGCAGAGAAATAACATAATACAAGTGACAGCAAAACCCATACGTGAAGGTTGGGTACTTGTTTTTTTTAGGATGATTCTTGTAGCCCCATATATACATAACAAGAAAATTGATATAGCAAACACCAATAAAAACATATGCAGTGAAATCAGGATAATATCCAGTCGTTCAAACATGGGAGATTGTAAGTATCGAATCATATGAATAATAGGGTATTTACTTTTACTTAAATAATTTGAACCGAAAAAGAATAAACTCGCAATAAACAATAGCAAATACTCTGAAGTAGAAAGAGCATTCGCATAGGTTAAATATTTACGCATTTTTTGTTGCGGTTTGATCCAAGGAATTAAACAGATTAAATACTCTGGTCCTGAATATGAAGACCAAATGAGTAACAATCCTTTCCATGAATCCGTTGTCCAATTTGTTGGTATCAAGGGATACAAATCATGTAATGCAGCGATTGGGGGGAAAAAAAAGGGATAATATAAAAAAATTATCCAAAAAACACATAAAAAAACAATTACCACAAACCGTATGGTATTCTTCATTCCTAGTGAAGCAACATAGGAGCTCGTAAGAAGAATGAAAAAAATAATCCAATTTAAATTCATTGATGGGAAAATAAAATCATGAATGACTTCTAAGTATCCAAGTGTGATCACCGTTATTTTGATTAGTATCAATATAAGGCCTATAAAAGTCAAAAGCCTTACCATTCGAACACCAAAAAGCTCTACAAAACCTTGATATCCCTTTTTAGCATAATTTGATTCTAGCCATTTGCATAACAGCCTTATATTGAGTTGGGAAAAGATTGCCATTGCAACAATGCCCCAAATCATAAACGGGTGTAATAAGTAGGTAGGCATTAAAAAAAATAGGTAAAGCATTTGGAAACGGTTGACGATGAAAAAGACATAGATTCCGTCAAATTTAGATGATTTATCAAATAAGGAAAATGTGGCCACCTTTGAATCACATCCTTCGTTTGTATCTCCATTTCTGTAAAGGGTGTAAATGATCCGGACGGGATTTCATGTTTGTTAAAGGCCCTCTAATAAAGAGATCGTTCCAGTCCTTCCAGTAAAATGGAGCGATTGGTGAAAAATAGGGTTGTTTTAAGGAAGTAAGACCATTTAGATGTGCCAAAATGGCAACAGCTCCCATGGCAATGCCAAAAACACCAAAAAAGGATGAAAGGAGAAGAAAAACAAATTGAATGAGTGTATTTGCCTTCGTCATCAAATAGTTTGGTACTAAAAATGAGGAGATGGTTGAAATACAAACTAATACAATTAATACTTTGCTCGCAAAACCCGCTTGAACCGCTGCTTGACCGATAACTATACCACCAATCACCCCTAAGGTTTGACTTGATTTGGTCGGCATCCGTAAACTCGCTTCTTTTATGATTTCAAGAATAGTTAACATCAGTATTGCTTCCCAAAATGGTGTAAAAGGTAGTTTACTTCTAGATTCCACTATAACAAATAGTATTTGTAAGGGAATCATTTGATAATGGTGGGTTGTTAGTGCAACATAAAATGGTATCAGTGTGACGGACAGAAAAAAGCTTAAATATCGAATAACTCTTAAAAAACTTGCAACTGGCCAACGATTAATATAATCCTCAGGTGATTGGAAAAGGTGAAAAAAGGTGATTGGTGCAATTAATACAAACGGTGTGTTCTCTACCAAGATAGTTAATTTACCGAGCCCTAAGGAATAAGCACAAACATCTGGGCGGTCAGTTTGTTGGAATTGTGGAAAAATACTGTGATGATGTTCCTCCATAAATGCCGCTACCTGGGATGAATCGAAAAATAAATCAAAGTTAATTTCAGAGATTTTCTTTCTTGCTATTGATATATATTCAGGATTGGTTAACCCGTCTATGTACATTAGGATAACCGTTGTTTCACTTAATGAACCTACTTTATATTTCTCTGTTTTTAATTCAGTAATAGGAAGTCTTCTGCGTATGAGGGTGATATTTGGTTCTAATTGTTCAGTGAAACTATCTTTTGCACCGTATAAAATTGTTTCTGTTTCAGAGGTTTCAATCCCCCTACTTAATTCGTTAGGAAGAGGAATGACCAACCATTGTTCTTGGATACAATCATTCAGAAGTACAGCACCGGTGAGGAGTAATTTCTGTGCCTCTTCAAGTAATTGGATTTTCATTACTTTAGGTGTGGCTATGCTTTCGTAAATCATGGCATGTGGACATTGGATAACAGGTTCTATTATCGATTCATTCAAACGATCCTGGTTAATTAAGGTTCTTAAATAGATAAAGACAACTTTTTGATCGTTAAGTGTAGTGCGTTCGATTATCTCTATATCGTCCATATTGTCTAAAACCTGTTTTAGAGAGTCTAGTGATATCCGCACAGGTTGTTGTGTGTCACTACTATCATTAGCAATGCTTTTACCTTTTTTCCAAAACATTAACATCCCTCACTGATATAAGCTGCCATTTGTTCACTTTAGAAAAAGTGTAATGGTAATTCTTCCTTTTAGTATGAAAAAGAAAAGATTTTTTATACTAATAAAATAAGGTAGGGGAAACTATATAAATTTTACAGTATATTTTTTTACACTATGTAATGAAAAAGTGCGTACTTGTTCAAATTTTTCATTTCGTTAATAATAGGATTAAATGATTATGACAAATAGAAAGTAGGGGATTGTATGCAAATGAGAGTATCAGCCGTTCAGTATTATCTTCATACCATTAGCTCTTTTAAAGAGTTTGCAGACCAGGTGGAGCATTATATAAAAACAGCAGAAGAATTCGGATCCGATTTTATCATCTTCCCTGAATTTTTCACTACTCAACTTATGTCCATTGGCAACGATAAAGGGGAAGCATTAACCATCCAATAATTACCTGATTATACCGATCAGTACCGGTCGTTATTTATCGAACTTGCCAAACAATATAAGATGCACATTATAGGTGGAACACATGTGACCCGTAAGAATGATCGCCTTTATGACGTTGCTCATATGTTTTACCCGGATGGAAGAGTGGTGGAACAAGCGAAACTTCATATAACTCCAACAGAGGTACATGAGTGGAATATGAGTCCCGGAGACGGTCTGGAATTTTTCGAGACTGAAAAAGGGAAAATTGCTATGTTAACGTGCTATGACATTGAATTTCCGGAAATCGTTCGTATGGCAAAGGCAAAAGGAGCAGATGTCATTTTCTGTCCATCATGTACAGACGATCGCCACGGCTTTCACCGTGTTCGTTACACAAGTCATGCAAGAGCCATCGAAAATCAAGTCTATGTTGTCACAACTGGTACGGTCGGTGCGCTGCCAACCGTTGATTTCATGCGTGCCAATTTTGGCCAGGCAGTTGTCATCACACCAAATGACATTCCATTCCCGCCAAAAGGGATTTTGGTAGAAGGTGAGATTAATCAGGATATGATCGTTACAGCAGACTTGAATTTAGAGCTATTATATCAAGTTCGTGAAAAAGGATCGGTGACCACATGGCGTGACCGACGTACAGATCTTTACCCAGATTGGGAAACAAAATAAGCTGATTTATCAATGAAATGGGGGACTCCTCATGTATCGAAAAGAATTTTTCGTTTTTGACCAAGACAAACCTGTTCCAGTTGTCATCCGAAATTATGAAAAGAAGGACTTTCCTGACTTAATTCGTATTCAACAGGAAAGCTTTCCTCCTCCATTTCCATCTGAATTATGGTGGAATGAAGAGCAACTAAATAATCATGTGACTCTTTTTCCACAGGGAGCTTTATGTATCGAAGTGGATGGTGAAATAGCTGGGTCTATGACTGGACTTCTTGTCGAATTTGATCCTCAACATCCAGAACATTCCTGGGAAGAAATAACGGATAATGGCTATATCCGGAACCACAACCCTAAAGGGAATACCTTTTACGTTGTCGATATAGGTGTCCGTCCATCTTTTCGAAAGTTAGGTTTAGGCAAGTGGTTGATGTTTTCTATGTATGATGTTGTTGTTCATTTGGGGTTGGAAAGACTGCTTGGTGGGGGTAGGATGCCAGGTTATCACAAACATGCGAATGAAAAGTCACCTGAACAATATATAGATGCTGTGGTAAAAGGGGAGCTGAAGGATCCAGTTATCACTTTTCTCCTCCGTTGCGGCCGTACACCAGTAAAAGTAGTAGCAAATTATTTAGAGGATGAAGAATCGTATAATTATGGCACGCTAATGGAATGGAAAAATCCGTTTTCCCATTCAAAATAAAGAAAAGGAGATGATCCAATGGAATATAGTAGAATTACCAATATCAACGATCCGTTATTTAAACAAATGCATCAATTAATGCAAGATGTGTTCCCCCAGAAGAAGTACTAGAATTTGATCTTTGGAAAGAACCGTTAGAAGATCCAGGTATCCGTGTTTTTGTCGCTGTTCATGAAGGAAAAGTAGTGGGCGCAACTGAGTACCGTTATTATGAAGACTTTAATGTAGCAATGACGGATTTTACAATTATTGGCCAAGCAGGCTTGGGCATCGGTCCATTTTTAGCGAATAAAAGACTAGAAGACCTGAATGAATTAGCAGCAGCGAATGGGAAGAAACTGATGGGTATGTTTGCTGAAATCTATGACCCATATCGTGTAGAGCATTATGAATTTGGCGGTGTTAAGCCGATGGATCCTTATGTTCGTCGTGAAGTGCTGGCACACCTTGGATACAAACGTCTGGATTTTCCATATGTTCACCCGTCCTGGAACAATGATGGAGAAGCTGTAACTGGTCTAGACCTATGTTTCCTCCCAATGGATGGAGAAAGGAATGAACTGCAAACAGACTTAATAGTGAAATTTTTGAAACGCTATTATACCGTCTTATCAAATAAACCAGAGACTTGGTATTCAATGATTGAAAACTTAGAAGCTAAAGAAAAAGTGGCATTATTATATTTTTAATGATTGAAAAAGCTTGCTGATTAAGTCGCAGTTTAGACTAAAGTCGGCAAGCTTTTTTTGTAAAAAGAGAGAAATATGAAAAAGTTCATTTTTTATAAAAATGTGAACAAAGACCAGTTTTGTCACGTCTAATTCCTTTAGAGGGTTCGTTATCTATATCGGACAATTTAAAAGTGAGAGAGGTAAAAAATGAAAAAATATTTGGATCTGCCCCTTAGGATTGTTCTCATGATTTCAAGAATCCTTTTTGTTTTTGCACTACCTACATTAATAGGAATAGGGAAAACACTAACGATTAACTTTAAGCCGTTTTGGAAATTTATTGAGATTAATATTCAAAAATTGACTCAAATTAATGATCCTCAATTCATGGGCTTATTTGAACAAATGAATATGGCTGAAAGCTATCGTTATTCGATGACCATTGTATTTGCATCCTTAATGGTGGTTATTATTGTTGGTATGCTGGGAGCGTTAATGGTGCAAATGGCACCCCAAAAAATAGGGAAACTGTTCAGGAAAGTGACGGATTTTTTTGAGTCCGTTCCGGATTTACTTGTCATTTTTCTCTTTATGTTTTTCGTGATCACACTCTATAAAACAACTGGACTGAAATTTTTGCAGCTATATGGCATCTTTGGTCATAAGCCCTATTTTGTGCCTATTGTAACCATCTTTTTCCTCCCAACCCTGTTTTTTATGCAATTTCTAATTAAGACCCTAGAGGGGAAGAGTATAGGGACTATGTTTTATACCTCAAGGCTAAAGCAATTAGGAAAAGTAGAATCTTTATTGTACATATGATTCGTAACATCTTTCCACTATTTATCATTCAGCTGAGAACAAGTATTTGGATTATTCTCTCGAATCTTTATCTTTTGGAGTTCATGTTTAACATCAATGGCTTCACGAAAACTTTTCCAATCGCAATGGGAATGGGAGAGTTTTTATTACTAGTCATATGTCTACTTCTGTTTACATTGCCTCTTTTGTTAATAGAAGCCTTGAGCCTATTGGTGCTAACTTTTTTTAAAGGGAAGAATAGTGTTAGTTTAGGAAGAGAATATGATAATTTCTTCGATTTATTAAGGAATGAAGAAGTTTCTGCTAGTGATTATAAAGTTTATCAGAACAGGATTATATTAATTACTACTTGAATAAATCATCTTTCAATAATGCTTTGGATTTACGAAATAGGTATAGTCATGGTACACAGCCAAGTGGAGATGACAGTGAAGATATTCATGAGCTTAATTATATGATTTTTCTAAGAATGTTTATATTGATCATTATTAAAATTAATGATGATTTTTGCATATATACAGAGAATAAATTTAAAGCCCCAAATTAGCGGTGTTAATAAAGCAGCAAGGTAAACTCACCAACATCTTATTGTGTTGCCACATACACTCCGCACATGTGGTATACGGAAACATAGTCTACGCCTAACATAATTAATGTCTTGAAAATTAGCGGAAGTTTGAAATAACTTACGCTTCTTTTTTTGTTGAACAATTACTGCACAGTACAACGATACTTGTAATTCAAAAATCATGTAAGGCGATCACTCTTTTAGGGTGGTCTTTTTTTCGTATTAGACCATTACTACGCAACAAATAAATTCATTTATGATAACTTTATTAAAAAGGTTTTATTTATCGGGTAGGTGTTCAACAATCGGGCCAGATTGTTGAATAACACCTGTTAATGAATTAGAAATTTAAATTTAATAATTGAATATAGATGTACCTTTATTCGTAATAAATTATCTAATTATTCAGACGTTTAATTCTCGTTAAAAAGAGTGTCTCTATTATTGATGACTGTAGTATTTACTTTGTTTGTTTTTTGTTGGTGAATGTTCCTCTAAAATTATCCAAAAAGTAGATGTTTACGAAATGGAAAGCTTTACGAATATCATAAAAGATTCATTGACCTCGTTTACAGAAAGTATCATAACACAAATTATTACGTGAGTTGTTGACCTTTTGAAAAGTGATATGCTAAAATCATGTATGAAAATGATTATCGTTATCAATAAGGGGAAATGAAAATGTGCTAATAAGTGGTGTCTCGATGAAAAATAACAGAATTATTGATTTGAGTAATCCATAATGGTTGCGCATTTTGTCTATTATATCTTCCAACGATATTCTAAATATTTTTCTTCGAGCTAGAGTGTTTTTTTCAGTACTTAAGAAATAGAGTTAAAGTGTGCATGATTCTCGACAAAAAAGTATAACTTGAGACAGAAATATCGATTAGGTTACCGTAATTTTCAGGTGTATCATCTTCAAGATGTGGCTGCTGAACCCTAGATAATTTGTCAGATATAGAAACTGTTTGAGCTAACAAGATCTTCATACAGATGCAGGAGACAGTAATGATTGAAAGGGTGTAAATGATGAGAAATATCGAAAAATATAGAAATGCATTTATTAATGTGCTGGACTTGGAGGAAGATGATGTATGTGAAGAGTTAGCACTTGGAGAAACAAGAGAATGGGATTCAATCGGACATATGACACTCATTACTGAGATTGAGGAGGTTTTTGATGTCTCAATAGATTTTGATTGGATTACAGAGTTTAATTCTTACAAGTCAGGGATTGAGCTATTGAAACGGTTGGGAGTGGACTTTATTAATGAATAGTTTCAAAAAATTGGAGGAGTTTGGGAACCGCACCGCTGTATATGCTGAACGCAAATATTCTTACTCTGAAATGGTAGAAATTGCCGACGCTATCTGTGGTAATGTAGGTGAAAGAACGCTCGTTTTTTGTTTATGTTCAAATAATAAAGAGTCTTTACTTGGCTACGTGGGCTTTATTAGAGGTGGTGTTGTACCTGTACTTTTGGATGCATCTATCCATATTGATTGGTTGCGCAGATTGATTAACCTTTATAAGCCTGCATATATTTGGGCGAGTAGTGAAAATCAAGACCTATTAAAAGTAATGGATAGTTCATTTGTGTTTGGAGACTACACATTATTTAGATGTCCGACATATTTCCAACATGATCTTCATGAAGATCTTGCGCTCCTTTTAACAACCTCAGGAAGTACTGGGAGCCCTAAATTTGTTCGTTTAAGTTATAAAAATATTTTCAGTAATGCTGAATCAATAGCAAAGTACCTTGACATTAATGCAGACGATAAACCTATAACAACACTTCCAATGAATTACTCCTATGGTCTCTCGATAATTAATAGTCATTTCATATGCGGGGCGACGATAGTTGTAACGGATGCATCTATCATGAAAAAAGAGTTTTGGAACTTATGCAGAGAGCAGCAAGTAACAACTTTCGGTGGCGTTCCTTTCGTGTATGAGATGCTTGATAGGCTGAAGTTTGAAGAGTTTCATCTTCCAAGTTTAAAAAAACTAACTCAAGCAGGTGGAAAATTAAGCTCCATTTTATCGTACAAATTTGCGGAAGTTTGTAATCAGAAAGGAAAACAATTTTTCACCATGTATGGTCAAACTGAAGCAACGGCTCGGATGAGCTATTTACCATATGAAAAATCCCTTGATAAAGTCGGAAGTATTGGTATTGCTATTCCAGGTGGAGAACTGATTTTGCAAGACGACAATGGCAACAAAATTACACAGCCTAATGTTATCGGCGAATTGATATACAAAGGAGCAAATGTTTCTTTGGGGTATGCTGAGTCGTTATTCGATCTTTCGAAAAAAGATGAGAATAACGGAATTTTGCGTACAAGTGATATGGCTTACTTTGATCAGGATGGGTATTTCTTTATTACTGGCCGGATCAAAAGAATGATTAAAATCTATGGGAATCGTATCAGTCTTGATGAAGTTGAAGGCCTTTTAAAAGAGTATGGTCATGATTGTATCTGCGCTGGGACGGATGACCAAATGTATATTTACACATTGAATGAAGATTGTGTTTCAATAAAAAAAATAATCAAGGAAAAATTAAACTTAAAAGGCTTTAAGATTATGAGAATTGAAAAAATCCCACGTAATCATTTTGGAAAAATCCTCTATTCCGAGTTACCTAAATATGAACAATTTATAGTAACCTAAACCCGTAACAGAAATGTGGTACACGTGACAAAACTTAAATACTGAAATCTGAAACTAATTGTGTCGCCTTCTAGGTGAAGCATTATAATAACGTGAATTCTGCATTAGGTTATAGATTATTAGTTTCTGAGCATTTCGTCAACACAGGTGATTGAATGACTTTTATATCAATTGAGTTTCTCCTATTTTTCGCAATAATTGTTTTTACCTATTATTTAATCCAGCATCGATTAAGATGGATTCTATTATTAGTAGCAAGTTACGTTTTTTACGCTATCCTAAGTATTCAATTTATACCGTTACTACTTGCAAGCACAGCTTTTACTTATTTTACTGGAATTATCATTGAAAAACAGGAGACAAAAAAACAGAAGAAAAAGGTCATGCTAGTTGGTATTTCCGTATTATTGTTTTTTCTGGGATGGTTTAAATATTTTAATTTTGTAAATGACTCACTTCGAGCGATTGCCAAATACATGGATTGGAATTATACCGTACCATACCAAGAAATTGTCCTGCCATTAGCCATTTCTTTTTATACATTTCAGGCAGTAAGTTATCTTGTGGATATCTATTATGGAAAGCAAAGGGCAGAAAGACATTACGGTTATTTTTCGATATTTTTTGCGTTTTTTCCGCAATTAGTTGCTGGGCCGATTGAACGTGCTAAGAAATTGCTTTCGCAATTTAAAGTAGAACATAGTTTTAATTATGAAAATATAAACTATGGGATGAAAAGAATTGCATGGGGTTTTTTTAAGAAGACATTAATTGCAGATCGACTAGCTCCAATCGTATCCAGTGTTTTCGATAGTCCTAACCCGACTGGTTCACAAATCGTATTAGCTACTATTCTATTCTCGATACAATTGTTCGCTGATTTTTCAGCATGCAGTGACATTGCCATCGGTTGTGCAAGAATGCTAGGGATAAATTTGACAGAAAACTTTAAGCAACCTCACTTTGCAGTTTCGATATCAGACTTTTGGAATAGATGGCATATAACGCTCTCTACATGGCTAAGGGACTATGTCTTTATCCCGTTATGTAAGGGGAAAAAGAAGAGAAGTGAAATTTATTTAGCAATTTTGATTACTTTTTTAGTTAGCGGCATTTGGCATGGAGCCGCTTGGAATTTTGTTTTATGGGGTCTAATTCATGGGATTTATCGTGTGTTTGGAGATTATACAAAACATTTTCGTGGAAAAATAGCTTCATTTATTAGATTGGATAGAAGTCCAGTGCTACATAAATGGGTGAAAATCTCAATCACCTTCCTGCTAGTTTGCTTTTCTAGAGTTTTTTTTCGATCGGATTCCGTCACACATGCATTTGAAAATGCCCAACTTTTCTTAACACTTAGCTCCTGGAGACCATCGGGAATGATTAAAGCATTAGAAATATATTCGCTGCTAGATTTAGTGATCTTCATGTTTTTCTTTATTATTGTACAAATATTTCAGTATATCGAAAGAAGAAATACTTCAACATGGAAATCGCTATCGCAGCGCTTGATATTCACTAGATTTGCATTTTATATTTTTATCATTTTATCCGTCCTTATTTTCGGTGTTTCGGGTAAGGGGTTTGTTTATGGTGGATTTTAATCTAAAAACAAATTACATGGGAAATTTGGTTGGAGTTTATTCGTGAGCCAATCAGTCATTTTAGTAAAAGAAGCACTGTTTTGAAAGGATTTGCTATGGGACGATTATTTATTAAGTTAACAATTATCATCATTGTTGTTTTACTACTGTTTATGCCAGTCAATAACTTTGTAAAGCAATCTCATGATTACAATATTAACCATGAAATACTGGCGTTTAAGAAACATCCATATCCAGTTAATATCATCAACCTAGGTGCATCTCACTCAATGTATGGTTATTATTTCAAGCCTACTGGTTTATCCCATCTGGACTTAGCACTTCCTGCTCAGACGATTCAGTACGACTTTAAATTGTTGAAAGAGTATGGCAAGTATCTTAAATCTGATGGTGTAGTTATCGTTTCCATCTCTCAAATTACTTTCGCAAATTCTGAGGCCAAGCACATAGGAAATTATTATAAAGTTTTGGATCGTACCGAAATTGAACCGTTTCGTTTAATTGATTACTATAGATACTTGTACTTACCTGGGACAAATAGTGGTAGTTTTAATTCTGCGCTCTCGGGCAAATTGAAAAACTTTAAATGGAATTCTCATCAACCTTGGGCAAATAACGGTAGAAACTATTCGGAAAGAAAGTATGAGAAAGTAGAAGCACAATACAGAGAAGCGGTTGAGAACAATAATAGTGAACGAAATATGAAGCAGTTAAAAGAGATTGTAAATTATTGTAGCGAGAAAGGCTACCGAGTAATATTAACCATGGAGCCAGTACATCAGTCTTATAAAGAATATTTTAATGAAGAAGTAATGAACAGACTTGTTTTTCAGCACTTAAAAGCTCTTAAATTAGATGTCCCATTTTTAAATTATATGAATGATCAAAGATTCGCAGACAACAAAAATTATTTTATCGATCCAGATCATTTAAACAGAGAGGGAAGAAAAATGTTCTCTTGGATAGTTTACAGGGACCTCAAGAAATTGGGCTATTTGTGAGCGATTTAAATTACTATTATTTATATTAACTTATTTAAGACAGAGGTTTTTAGTTATTCCATTAAAGGGCGCTATTGTTGCATAAGCAATTAGAAAAACAATAGATAAATTTATTGCGCAGTACAAATACACTATTCATAAAAGAATGATAATTCCTCACCAAGTGAATTTTGAGGGAAAAAACCCTATTCCTCGGAGAAGTAATCCGTTACGGTTGAAAGGGAGAAAAACGTAATTCACAATCAAAATAACTCCTTGTAAAAATGAAATTAACAGTCTAAATCGAAAGGCCTGCATTTCTATTGAATTTTATGGGGATATTCTACTATATTAATGATATAATTAAGTTGTTATAATTTTGTTATTTTTTACATAATATAGGAGGAAAAGGAATGGAT
The DNA here is from genome assembly GCF_031457145.1 of Neobacillus niacini. GTDB lineage: Bacteria > Bacillota > Bacilli > Bacillales > Cytobacillaceae > Neobacillus > Neobacillus niacini_J. The sequence goes on along the minus strand of NZ_JAVDVZ010000014.1, from coordinate 24,573 downwards.
AATTTATTTGTACTATTATTTCTTATATCTACTTTAGCACTTATTATTGGTTTAATTAAACCTAATATTGTATTATCGTGGTCTCCAGCAGCCAAAAGAAATAGGAAATATGTGGCAATGTATTTTGGAATTGCAACAGTAGTATTTTTCACTTTAATTGGATTAACTACACCTCCCGCAAGTGAGAGTGCTGTTAAAAGCGAACAAATAGAGTTAGAGAATGAAAGTCAAACAGAAAAAGAAAAAGAGGAAGCTAAGAAAGAAGCGGAAGATCAAGCTAAGAAAGAAGCGGAAGATCAAGCTAAGAAAGAAGCGGAAGATCAAGCTAAGAAAGAAGCAGAAGATCAAGCTAAGAAAGAAGCGGAAGAACAAGCTAAGAAAGAAGCAGAAGAACGAGCTAAGAAAGAAGCAGAAGAACAAGCTAAGAAAGCGGCAGAAGAACAAGCTAAGAAAGCAGCCGAAGAGCAAGCTAAAAAAGCAGCCGAAGAGCAGGCTAAGAAAGCAGCTGGAACGGTGTCACAGCAACAAGCAGTAAGAATGGCTGAAGATTACTTAGATTATACTGCATTCTCAAAAAGTGGCTTAATAGAACAGTTAGTATTTGAAGGTTTTAGTAATGAAGATGCTGTTTTTGCAGTAGAAAAAATTAATGTAGATTGGCGAGAACAAGCAGTAAAAATGGCTGAAGATTACCTAGATTATTCTTCGTTTTCAAGAAGTGGCTTAATTCAACAGTTAGTATTTGAGGGTTTTAGTAATGAAGATGCTAATTACGCTGCAAATAGTTTAGGTCTATAATAAAAATTTTGAACAAGTTGAGAGTCAATCCTGTTTTTTCATTTTTAAAATCAATAAAAATTTGTTTTAAGAATAAGTAGTTCCGTTTATGTGTAGATACATACGTAATAGGACAAAAGTTTGTAGAACAAGATGAACTAATGGGTAGAGTTAGCTTAATTAGCAAAAAAAATCGGTTCCTAATTGAAAAGGCAATCGATTTTTTTATGATCTTATTTGCTTAACGTTGAAGATTCGCTTTTTCTGCCGAGACCCCAAAAACAAATAAATATTGCTGCGCAGTACAAATATACTGGCAGTATACAACTATTAGAGACGATTACTCCAAAAGTAATCGTCTCTTTCTTACTTAAAGACTTAAAACTACGAAAATAAATAGCTGTTCATACTCAGTTGGTATTTTTTGTGTTTGAATAGGCAATCCTTAGTTTACAAATAAAAACAAAGGAGAGTTGCTTTTATGAACTTAGGAGAGAAAATATTATCAGATTTAGTGGTAGCATTAATAGAGTTATATCCAAATATCGAAGTGGAAACCACAAAGAATAAATTATCTACTGTTCTATCAGAGTATTATATTCAAAAAGTTAAATTAGGAGAGGTGCACCCTGATCTGGAGGATAAAATACAGTTGTTCATATCGGCCAAAAGACTAGAAGGTTTAAGTTCTATTACTCTAGACAACTATATCCTGGAATTAAGTATGTTTGCTGATGTCGTAAAAAAGAAGGCTGAGGACATAGCTACGGCAGATAAACGAATGTACCTAAGTCAAGATGGATCCTTGAAAATGAGCACAATCAGAAAGAAACTATCTGTTTTAAAGAGTTTTTTTAGTTGGTTGGCTTCTGAAGAATATATTATACGTGATCCAACTACAAAATTAAAAGCTCCAAAAGATGAGTACCGTCTTCCTAAAGCGTTATCAATCGAAGAATTGGAAATGTTGAGAGAAGCATGTGAAACAGTTAGACAACGTGCTTTTCTTGAAGTATTGTATGCAACCGGCTGTCGTTTATCTGAAGTTTATGCGTTAAATATTGCTGATATCAATCAACAGAATAGGAGCACATTAGTTATAGGTAAAGGTGATAAACAAAGGGAAGTCTATTTTTCAATTAGAGCAATGTATCATTTAAATAAATACTTAAAACAACGCGAAGATGACTGTAAAGCCTTAATGATTACAGAGAGAAAACCTTATAGAAGGTTATCTAAACGAGGAATTCAAAGAGAAATAGGAATGATAGCTAAGAAAGTGGGTCTACAGGACAAGGTTAGTCCTCATGTTTTAAGACATACTTTTGCAACATTAACATTAAATAATGGAGCTGAACTTGTAGCCATACAAGAGCTATTAGGTCACAGTTCACCAGATACCACACTAAGATATGCCAAAATTACTCATGAACGGAAACGTGAACAACATAAAAAGTATCTAATTCAATAATGTTTGTTTGTCATTCGACTCATACTACGCAACAAATAATTTCGTTTATGATAACCTTATTAAAAAGGTTTTATTTATCGGGTAGGTGTTCAACAATCGGGCCAGATTGTTGAGGAGACAGAAGGAGTAAGAATACTCATAAAGATGGTTTGTTAAATATTTACGAGGTAACGGGTTGCAAGAGTTGAAGAACTGAGAAGAGGTTTCTTTTTTTCTAAATGAATAGAGTAGAACTTCACTTTCAAAAATATTAATGAATGTCCACCTTGGTTCGGATCATGGGTTAAACCAAAATCTTCGCGACGGTTCAGATCCTGACTATTTCGATTTTAAATTGTGCTGAATAGAATATAGCATTTGAGGGATTTAGGTCAGCCCCCAGATAGCAAAAGTGTGAAAGCAGTAAAGGGAGAATAATATTGAAAACGCTTCAATTACACGAATGATAAACTACGAAAAACGAAAAATGTTCGTGTTTTAGTTGACGGAACCCCAAATTATTGCTATTATAAATTCGAATTGAATCTTGAATTATGTCGTATAATATTGGGGATATGGCCCAAGAGTTTCTACCAAGCCGCCGTAAAGGGTTTGACTACGAGGTGAGTGTTAAATAGAAGAAGGATTAATTCTTCCTTTTTGTATTTACATGCCCTAGTCAACGCTCCGGTAGCTATCGGAGCGTTTTTTATATTTTAAGATGTTTTTTATAAGCTATCATGCGAAGCGGCACGTCAGGCAAATTTCTATGGCTCTTAGTACGGAACAAAGTGCGACGTTATTCGAGTATTCCAACAAAAAAATCGTTGGATGAACCCCAAGCAATTTATAATAATTCACCATGAAGGGATCGAGAAAATAATGAAAAAGAAAATTTATTTTAATCACGATGGCGGAGTTGACGATCTTATTTCGCTATTTTTATTACTAAAAATGGACACGGTTGAGCTCACAGGTGTTTCAGTCATTCCAGCAGATTGTTATTTAGAACCTGCCGTGTTTGCGAGCAGAAAAATTATTGATCGCTTTGGAAACGGCGGCCTTGAAGTAGCTGAGTCAAATTCTCGTGGGAAAAATCCTTTTCCAAAAGATTGGCGTATGCATGCGTTTTATGTTGATGCCCTACCGATTTTAAATGAATCTGGAAAAGTTGTAACACAAGTGGCTGAAAAACCAGCACATCTTCATTTAATAGATACGGTTCTAGCAACTGAAGAAAAAACAACTTTATTATTTACAGGCCCACTTACAGATCTTGCTCGTGCATTAGATGAAGCTCCTGAGATTGAAGAGAAAATTGAAAGACTTGTTTGGATGGGTGGTACATTCCGTGAAGCAGGAAACGTACATGAACCTGAACATGATGGAACAGCGGAATGGAACGTGTTTTGGGATCCTGAAGCAGCTGCTCGTGTATGGGAAACCGGCATAGAAATTGATTTAGTGGCGCTTGAAAGTACAAACCAAGTACCGTTAACTTTAGATGTACGTGAGCGTTGGGCAAAAGAACGCCAAAATATTGGTGTGGATTTTCTTGGCCAATGTTATGCGATGGTACCACCACTTGTTCACTTTTCAACGAACTCCACATACTATTTGTGGGATGTGTTAACAACCGCATTTGTTGGCAATCGTGATCTTGTGAAAGTACAAACCATTAACAGTATTGTCCACACAGATGGTCCAAGCCAAGGCCGTACAGTTGAAACAGCTGATGGACGTCCAGTGAATGTAGTCTACGATGTGAATCGTGATGCATTCTTCGATTATATGACTGAATTAGCTAAAAAAGCTTGATGACTAGAAAAGTACAGCTTAGACATTAACAACTTAGAAAGAGGAAAACAATGACAATTAAATCTCGACTTAAAATTATGATCTTTCTCCAGTTTTTCATTTGGGGATGTTGGCTAATTACACTTGGCTCGTATATGATCAATACATTACATTTTTCTGGCTCACAAGTTGGAGCGGTTTATGGCGCATCTGGACTTGCTTCTCTTATAATGCCAAGCCTTATAGGGATTATCGCTGACCGATGGATGAAAGCGAATAGATTGTATGGAATTTTACATTTTCTTGGAGCGATTTGTTTATTTATAGCAGCACAAGCTTCAGACCCAACCGTTATGTTTTGGGTAATGTTTTTTAACGCTATGGTTTTCATACCGACAATTTCATTATCTTATACTATTTCCTATATTGGTTTAGAAAAAGAAGGACTCGATACGACGAAAGAATTCCCGTCCGTTCGTGTATATGGAACCGTTAGTTTTATTCTTGCCATGTGGCTCATTAGTGTTGGTGGATTTGAGTTAAGCAATATCCAGTTATACATTGCATCAGGGGCTGCTATCTTACTGGCATTATTTTCAGTTGTGCTGCCTGATTGTCCAACAGCAACTGTTAAGAAAGAGAAGTCGTGGGTAAGCCACTTAGGACTCGACGCTTTTGTCCTATTTAAACAAAAGAAAATGGCCATCTTTTTCGTGTTTGCAATGCTGATCGGTGCTGCACTGCAAATTAATTTGGCATTTGCAGACCCATTCCTTCATGATTTTGCGCTAAATCCTGATTATAAAGATAGTCTTGCTGTGAAATACCCAGCTATTTTATTATCAATTGGACAATTTTCAGAAGTAGTCTTTATTCTTGCCATACCATTTTTCTTACGTAAATTTGGGATTAAAACGGTCATGCTATTGAGTATGGTGGCTTGGACGTTGCGATTCGGTTTATTAGCTTTTGGAGACCCAACCGGATTAGGGTTCATCTTATTACTATTATCCATGATAGTGTACGGTGCAGCGTTTGACTTCTTTAATATTTCTGGATCGATGTTTGTAGATAAAGAAGTGGATCACCGAATTCGTGGGAGTGCACAGGGCTTATTCATGACAATGGTGAACGGACTGGGAGCTTATTTAGGTGCTGTGATTAGTGGGAAAATAGTGGATTATTTAACGGTTGACGGCATAAAAGACTGGCAGAATATCTGGTTAGTTTTTGCTGCCTATACCATCGTTCTTGGAATCGTTTTTGCGATAACTTTTAAATACAAACACAGCCAGGATACAGCGAACCATGTAAATAAAGCTACTTGATCTGTATGATTTCAAGTTAGGATATGAACGATAAAATTAGCAGCCAATTTCCTCCTCTTTGGGGAAATGCTGCTTTTTTTTAATTTTAGTACCTTGGAAAGAGGTCTTGTGTAAACACAGGACAAGCTTATGAAAAGTGGCGGTGATCGGGCTCCATTATACGTCAATATTTTTTCTAAATTTAGCTGATAAACATTGACGTACAACGGATAAGCACCAACTCAATTAAACTTTCGTTTAGTGTAGCTGTTTAAGGATTTTGTTGAATCGGTGATAAATTTGTCACAATGAAATGGATTTATTTGTTTAATTAAAGTTTGTGTGTATTTGAGATAAAGATGTACCTTTTAAAAAGGTTTAATCAAAATTTTGTAGGTTTTTTTATTCAGCAATCGGGCGCGTTTCTGAAATAAGAAAAGCGTCTTTCTTCATGAAAAGGGCCATTATGTGGAATAAGCAAGAATCTGTTAAGAAATGCGTAAATAGTTATTGTTAAGGTTTTTTAACTATAAAGAAAGATAATAAAAAAAGAGACCTCACAAATATGTGAGGAAATGAATAATTTGATTGGTCTACTAGAAAACATACAACAAGCGGCTTTTATGTCTGGTAAATTACTTTTTGATTCTAGGTTGGTTGGTTGTTCCACGATCTAAAAGTTAGAACTTAATCATCATCATATACTTTTAAAATAATGCGCCCGCGCCCATGACCTTGCTGAGATATCCTATGTGCTTCCTGCACCGTTTCTAATGAAACAAGTTTTGAAATGACGATCCTTAACTTTCTATCTGCAATCAATTGGGAAATTGTCTGAGAAATAATTTTTGTTTCCTCAGGAGAATACGGAGTAAACGGTTTGACGGTTTTTAGTCCATACATACGTATTTTATCAGCTGATGGCTGTTCAACTAAAGATAGAAGTTTTCCTCCTTTTTTCACAACGGACCAGGATCTTTCTAACGTATCTCCGCCCACCGTATCGACAACCAGGTCTACATCCTGGACTATGTTCTCAAAAGAGGTGGAAGTATAATCAATGACGTTGTCTGCTCCTAATAAGGACAGGAAGTCTAAATTTCTCCCTGAACTGGTTCCAATAACATGTGCTCCCTTCCATTTAGCCAATTGGACTGCAATAGAACCAAATCCTCCTGCTGCTCCATGAATCAGCACTTTTTCACCTTCCCTTAATTCTCCGTCCCTAAATAGAGTAAGCCACGCTAAAATAGCACTCCCAGGGATTGCTGCTGCCTCTTGAAATGTTATTGTTGAAGGTTTAGGAAAAATTTCTTCTCTTGATGCTACGGTAAACTCAGCGTAAGTTCCATATTTGCTTCGTCCAAAGACTTCCTGTCCGATGTGATAATCATGTACATTGCGGCCAATTTTCTCCACAGTTCCTGCAAATGTTGTCCCAGGTGTATAAGGAAAGATTGCGGGCCGACTATCCTTAAAGTAACCTTCACGGTATTTCCAATCATACGGAAGCACCCCAACGGTATGAACCCGAATTAACACCTCATCAGAGCTGGGCTGCGGAATAGGAATCCTTTCGAGTTTTAATTGTTCCGGTCCACCGTATTGGTAAACCCGAATGGCTTTCATCATAATGAATCATATCCTTCCTTTATTTTTTTGTAGCCATTATCGTCTTCTACATAAAATGTGACAAATAGCCAATTTAACATTGCCAGTATGAAAAATCCAAAGTATATATTACTGTATATTGCTGTTTGGCTATCGAAGGCAGCGGGGTTTATGAGAGGGAAATGGTTTAACTCGATTAGTTTGGTAGTAATGGCTCCACATATGGCAATGGAAATAAAGTTTGACAAACTGTATACACCTAGACCAATGCCTGATTGCTCTACAGATAGTTTTCTGGATATCCAATTAGTTAGAGATGGCTGCATAAAAACATATCCAATTTCCGTGAGAATCAGACATAAAGACAGGACCCAATACGTATATCCCGAAAGAATTGAGAGTAAAAGAAAACCAATACTTAGAAGGACGAGAGATAGCCTTATTACATATCTGCTTCCTTTTCGATCAGACAATGCCCCGCCATATAATCCTAACAAGCCTGAAGTAATAGCTGAAGGTGCCAATAGTAATCCAATCCAAAACCCATTTAATCCGTAAAATTGACTGAAAAGCAATGGAGTGATCAGAAATACACCAAAATTGGCAGAGGTATTCACTGCACCCATTATGATTCCATAACGATAGGCAGCATTTTGAAAGAGGTGTATTGGAATAAAAGGATTAATAGATTTCCTTTGCTGAATAAGGAATAAGATTAATAAACATATAGATCCAATAAAAAGCCAAATATTCAGCAAGGTAATAGCTTCCATTAGACAAATAATGAAGGCGGTTAGTAATCCTGCACCTAGTAGATTCACTTTTCCAGCTTTTTTTTGTACATCATTCGGGAACCATTTGAGAATAAAAGGAAGAGTTAGAATAATGAACGTGGAAAAAAGAAATAAAAAACGCCAATGCAAGATTCCAGTAAAAATCCCGCCCAATATTGGGCCAATTACTCCTGAAAATGCCATGACAGAGGCTAGAATCCCAAGTGCTTTTCCACGGCGTTCTTCATCAACATAGCGAACAGGGGCTATCATCGCTAAAGTGGGAATAGATGATACACCAATTCCCTGGATCACACGGCCAACAATTAACAGAGAGAAATCTGGAGCAATTAAACAAAAGATGGATCCAGCGGAAAATAAAAGAACCCCAAAAACAGCAAGACTCTTCATTCCAAAGTGATCTGATAATTTTCCGTATATTAGGGCACCCATTGCTGAAATGATTCCCGAAACAGTGACCACCCAACTTGCAATAGAAGGAGATAGTGTAAACTGTTCAGATATATCAGGTAAAGCCACGTTCAACATAAAGCTGTTTATGATCGCAAATGGGACCATGAAACAAAGCAAACGAATGATACGAGTTTCCTGCAGGATTGAAAGTGTCATGGTTTCCAGACCTCCTAATAAGGATTATCACCACATTAACAGTATATTTTTAAATACATATAATGGAAAATATATATTCGTTTATATAATGATAACGTTAAGCTTATGAAAGGAGTAAAAAATGAAATGGATTTGCTTCAGCTAAAGTATTTTCAAAAGGTTGCTCAATTAAAACATTTGACACAGGCTGCAAACGAGCTCTATATCACACAACCTGCTCTTAGCCAAACCATCGCAAGGCTGGAAAAAGATATTGGAGTACCATTATTTAACCGTACAGGGAGGCAAATTAATCTAAATGAGTATGGAAGGGTATTTTTGGAAAAAGTTGAGATAGCACTTCATGCATTAGAAGAAGGAAAACGGGAAATAGCTGATATGGCAGGACTGGAACGGGGAACAGTTTCTATCGACACCACTTTTTTGCCTCATTTTTCTGATGTCATCAATTCTTTTCGAACTTTCTATCCGGATGTTCAATTTACTATTTCCCAGACTACAACAATTGAAAAGAAAGAGCAGCTCCTAGAAAGCGGCGGGATTGATTTTTCTATTTCTTGCAAACCGATTAACAAAAATGGAATTTCAAATATTCCAATTCAGACTGAAGAAATGTTGATTGCCGTTCCCTTTAAACATCCCCTTGCTAATCGGAAGAGCGTTAAATTAAGTGAAATTTCAAATGAAGATTTCATCCACTTTAAAAAGGGGCATTCCTTTCGGGATGCAACCGATGAAATATGCCAAAAAGCTAGATTTACAATGAATGTTGTGTGTGAAGCAGACGATGCGAATACAATAAAGGAATTATTGAAATCAAATCTGGGAATTGCTTTTTGGTTAGAATCTTTGTTGGAAAAAGATATTCCATTTCATTATTTGCACATAGAGGAATCTGAAAATCAACGAATCTATTATTTATCTTGGTCGGAAAAGAGATACTTATCATTGGCTGCACAAAACTTTCAGGAACTCCTCATACAACACTATAATAACGGGGATAGTTAAGAAAAAATACTGTATAAAAACCAAAAAGAAGCATTGGCTAATCTTTATTCAGTTCGACTAAATGAAATTAGAGATAACACATTTTCTTTCACAAAAGGGCACTTTTCTTTAATAAGAAGCCGTCTTTTTGCATGGACAACACATTTAATCCTATGCGCTCGACGAGATTGTGAAAAAATATACTTAAATAAACGGGTGCCATACTTCAACAATGAAGTATGGCTATTCTTTTTAAGTAAAGGAGCAGGTTAGTGAAAGAAGGAATTTTCACATCTTTACTTGAATATATCTAGGAAAAGACTATAGATGGAGGCTGTTTATGGCATTAGTTTCAATCTATACTGTTGGCAGGATAAATCACCCCTATGACCACCCTGCCTCTCGTGAATTTTATGAAATGGGATATAAAGTGATGCGTCAGGCATCTGTATCAGGACATCTTATAGAGGAGTTTTCATCAGATGGAGTGCCTTTCCCTGAAGAAGCTAAAGAGAAAGGTTACCCTGTTCTGACCCTAACGGTATGGAAAAGCCTTCAATCCTTATATCGTTTTACCTATTCAGGGAAACATAGCCAAGCGTTGCGAAATAGGAACAAGTGGATTGAACCTCATCAAGAGAAACAACCTACATATGTGGTGTGGTGGACAGAGAAGGTGAAGGATGTTTCTTGGGAGGAGGCTTTCAGGAGATATAACTATTATATTCAACATGGACCCACTCCTTTTGCATTTGATTTTAAGTATGCATTTGATGAAAAAGGGGAGACGTTCATGATTAAGTAGCAGGGGGACCCTTAAGGAATAATACAACTTCCTGTAACATTTTATCGCCATTTTTACTTGTTCTGGATGAAATTGTGAAGTATTACATTTAAACTATCGGAGGCAAGAGTTAATTATGGGGTTGCTGCGGCGATCCCTTTTCTTATTTGACTAACGGGTGAGGCAGTGGAAATGTGGAAGATGGTATTTGTTCTTTAAAGCCAGAATATAAATAACACTATAAAACTAAGGTTAAGGTGGATTCCAAATGGAAAAAAGAGTTCTATTCGACTTTGAAATTGAGTTTACGAATGGCGATGGAATTCAAGGACAAGAATTCCGTCTTGATATTGATGGAGATGACATTTCTGACGAAGAGTTAGCTAGGTATATTGTAGAAGATATGAGGTTGCTAATGGTTGGTAAAGTACGGATTCTTAACAAGAAAATCATAAATGAAAAACATAAACGAAGACATCCTGACCAGAAATAATAAATGTTTATTTTAAAGAACTACAAGTTTAAGCTGCCATTTCAGTTGGCTTTCATATTGATCTAAAGTGGCAGGTTAGTTGAACAGTGCATTTTAGTTTTTAATTCATATATTAGTAAAGAAATACTAATACTCAATATTTAGGAGGAGAAACTAACATGTATAAAAAGTCCGAGGTTCATGATTCAAGTGAGGAACAGCAGCAAGAAATCGGTGCAATTCACCAAACAATTGCCGAAATGGAGGCTGCATTTAATCAACATGATGCCGATAAATTAGACAGCCACTTCACTCAATATGCAACATGGGTTAATGTTGTCGGCGTGCTCCTATCTGGTTGGAATCAAATCAATGAAGCACACAAGATTACATTGGCAGGACCGCTCCGCAACTCATATGCTCACTATTCGGTTGAAAGCATCCAATTTGTTCGTCCTGATGTAGCTATTGCACACATTCACCAATATCCTACGACTTCCGAAGGAAAGATAATTGAAATCGGGCAGGGGAGTCTCGCTATTTATGTGATGGTAAAAGAACAAGGAACGTGGCGAATTGCCGCAGGACAGAATACTTTCGTCCAAGAAATTCCTCCGTTCAATCCGTAATATGAACCGTCATCTTAGAAGCCAATCTTTAGATATTGTGACAGCCTCTCTCATAACTTAGGAGGTTTTTTTCATTTGTTCCTTGTCAACTAATTGGGGCTTAAGAAGGATTGCTTTGCATATTGAATTAACGGGTAGCAAGAGTTCAAGAACAGGGATTGCAACAGCGATCCCTTCTTCAGCTAACGGAGCAGGATTGTTTAAGAGGGAATAACGTTCTTTTTATGGAATTTTAGCTAAATAAGGGGGATTAGATAGATATGCATATACCTTGGATTGCAATTATAGGACCTATTGTATTGGTTTGGATAGCATCGTTTATCGTTTATAAGCTTATTAAAGAACATATAGATGAGCGTTTTGAAGAACTTAAAAAATGGTTGAAAGAAAATCGCTAAACATATATAAGCCAATTGAATAAATGGGTGCTTTACTTTAATAAGAGGTCTTTTAAACGAACTTCCGCAATCGGGACATTTAATGGAACAATGGTATCAGTCAAAATCGTTATTATAATGAATAACATGGGGGGAGGTAAGCCATATGGAAATTCAAAAACAAAAATTCCAAAAAATTTTCGGAAACGTTACAAAGAAAAAGCAAATACATGAATCTGTTCTTCTCGTAGAAAACTCCAATGGAGATGTTTCATACAGTTTTGGGTACGGGGGTAAGAATGTAGATACGCCATTCTTTATTGCAAGTATCACAAAGCTGTTCACAACCACTTGTATTTTTATTTTGAGAGAGCAGGGAAAACTGTCACTGGATGATGAAATAACAAGATATTTAAAAAAAGACACATTAAGGAACCTTCACGTTTACAAAGGTCGAGAGTATTCTAATAGACTTACACTCTCGAACTTATTGTTTCATACAAGTGGATTGAGGGATGTGATTGAGGAGGGTAGCAATAAGTCGAAAAAACGTGCTATTTATAAGGATGTGCAAATTGATTTTAATGAAACCATAATAAAGACGAAGGAAATAAAACCACACTTTGCACCAGATATGGGAAAAAGAGCTCATTACGCAAATATAAACTTTGAAATCCTCGGAAAAATAATTGAAATAGTTACTAATTCAACATTGGAAGATGTGTATAGACAATTAATTTTTGTTCCTTTAGAACTCAAAAATACTTATCTCCCGAAAGATGAGGATGATTTTATCCCGTATGTTTATTATAAGGACACTGCCTTTTACCGTCCAAAATTACTTAGGAGCATTCGCGCAAGTGGCGGTTGTGTTTCTACGGCTCGTGAATTAATGGTATTTATCAAGACTTTCTTTAAAGGTAAGTTATTTAATAATACTGTTTTTCATGAACTAAAAGTAAATAACAGGTTGCAGGCTTCTATGCTTCCAATTCATTACGGTGCTGGATATATGAGAGTTCCACTAAATGGTCTTGCAACTCTTTTTATGGGAAAAGGTGAGTTAATTGGTCATTCTGGTTCAACAGGTTCCTTAGCATTTTACTATCCCGAAAAGGATATGTTTTTTATTGGAGATGTCAATCAAATGGAAAACCCAGCAACTCCTGTACGGCTGGTGATGCGACTTGCCATGTCTATGAAATCATGAAGACTAAAGTATCTTCCATTAACGTGCGCTTATCGAGAATAAAAGTGGCGCCCTATCTTGTGGAAAGGGGAAATGTAGTGGATTAACCAATTCCTGTAAGTTAAAAAATTAATTTAGGATATTGTGAAAAGATGTACTTAAAGTATCGGGTGCTTTTGTTAAAGATGGGATCGCTTAGGCGGTTCCCTTTTTGTTACTCAACAAAAGGGCATGTTAGTCTAAAAAAGTAATGGAAGATTTTTATCATAAAAGTTCTTTTAATTTCAACTCGTTCTTTAAATAATTATATAATGTTATCTATAAGAGAACGTAAATGGTGGAGAATGGTTTGTCTATATTTTCAAGATGGTTTAAAGAAAAAAGGGAAAAAGCACTTAACAATGAGGAGGAATCATTTGAAATCGAAATGGATCCTTACGAAAAGATGTGGTCTGAATTAAATGCTAATGCCGAAGCGAAAATTGCAGAAAGAAAAGCAAAAGAAAATAATGAAAAAGAAGATCGAAAACGTATAGAAGAAGCAAGAAATAAAGCATATAATCCAGGTTGGAAACCAACAGAGTTGAATTTAAAATCAAGAACTCCGATAAGAGTGTATGAAACTCGTTCGGGATTTGTAAAGAAAGAGTATGATATAGCGGATCAAGGACAGTACGTTGTCTCTTTAACCGCAAATGGAAAAATGGTAGCGGCTTATTCAGGGAAAACAATGCTAGAGGCTAGTGCTAATGCAATAAGGGGTGAGGATTATTATAAAACGAAGATACGAATTATCCGACCTCAACCAAGAATTGGGATGAAAGCTGATGAAATTGTAAAATTATCAACTTTAGGCGAACCTGATAATATTAAGAGAACTACTACTCAAAATGGGGTTTCAGAAATATGGATATACCGTAACAATTTAAACTTTTACGGATATATCTATTTAACTAATGGAGTTGTAACTGCAATTGAAGAAAACTACTAACTAATAAAAGGGAATTAATTAAAACGTGCTTTCTTATTCAACTTACGGGGGCTTTTGTTGAATAAGACATTTATTATTTTTATAAATCAGAAAAATGGCGTGCTAAACTGAAGTCAGTTTACACGCCATTTCCATTACCATATATGTGGTTTGCACCTTAAAACGGAACGGTTTAACTTTAGACTAGGGATTGTTTTATTTTTTATCCATTAAAGTTCTCATTAAAACGTCTTTCATATTCTTCCATTTCATTTCGTCTAAATTCCATCCTAGCATGACAGTGATTTAGGAATAATTCGAAATCATATTGAGCACTTTGATAATTTTGTGGAAGGATCAAATAGGTTAACTGTTCAAAGTAATGAAAAAATGATTTATCAAATTCGATTAGCTTTTCCTTCCATTCATCTAAATCGAATTCTCTTCTGGTAATCATTTGAGGTATAAATTCTTCTCCATCAATATTGAAGTTCATCATCATGTTATTAATATTGCTCGCCTAAGTCCTTTGTATATAAACTTCCTCAGTGTGTTACATAATTGTATAATTTTCTAACTTCATGTGTTAGTTCATTGGAGTTAAAAGCGACTAAATGCTGCATGAAATCTTGCCTGTCCCTTAAATCGACCATTTCTAGTAAACTTGGAAAGGTACACATTTGAGAATATTTATTGTAATAATCTTGTTTTTCCATAAATAAATAGGAATTGTCTCCGAGATAAAACCAAATAACTTGCCAAGATAAATCGATTGCGTAATTGTAAAAGGATAATGAACTTTGTAGAAATTTAGATCTTAAATATTTTAGATGCATTTCGTCATGATTAGATAATAATTGCCCGAAATTGTCACATTCAAAGTCAGAAAGATACGATCTTGCACTGCTAAAAGCAGTATATACATCCCCAATTTTATGTGCTGCATAAATGACACTAGGGATGAAATTTACATAATGAGCATCAGGAAAGCAATTGAAACTGCCTATCCAGATCTGATTGATAGCAATCTTCCAGATTGGAGTCAGGATCAAGCATTGCTTTCCTGGCTCTCAGAACTAAAGTAGATTAGTTATTATGCAAAGTAAATGGAATGAGAATCTTGAATTAACAGGCTTTAGTATGTTTACTTTGCATAATGTTTTACTTTGCATAAGGAGGAGTGATTTCTCCTTTACTAGCAAATATTTATCTAAATACATTGGACAAGCTTTGGTTAAAGAAATTCCATCACCTAGGAGAACTAATTCGTTATGCAGATGATCTTGTAATATTAACAAGAACAAAACAACAGGCGATTGATAGTATACAAGTATTACAGGCTATTATGAAAAAGCTAGACTTGACTATTAATCGGGACAAATCAAAACTGGTCCACTTGTTTGATAATAAAGAGGGGTTTGATTTCCTAGGTTTCCACAATCGTAAATTCGAAGTACATAATAAAGGGGGAAGACCCTTTTACGCTATGGCTCATATTCCGAAGAAGAATGCCATGATAAAGATGAGAGCAAAGATTAAGGCATATACAGAGCCAAGAAACAAGTTATATTTAGACATAAAAGAATTGGTAAAGGGATTAAATAGAAAACTGCAAGGTTTTAAGAACTATTACAAGATTTCACCAATTGCGTATAAGTGGCTAAATAAGATTGACTGGTATGTGCTCGAAAGGCTCACACTCTTTTACAACAAGAAAAAGAACACCAGAAGAAAACATGGTAACTTAAAGACTATTCAGGAGGAAGTAAATCATTTAATCGTGAAACTAGCACGGAATTAACCGTAATGCACAAGAAAGAAGAACATCGGAAAGCCGTATGAGGGGGAGCTGAAATTAAATGAGGATAGCGTAAGCTATCTCATTGAAATCAGTTCTCTACTCTACAACATATTGAGTCATTACAGGTATTAGTTACAGAAAACACTCTCCAAGTATTATTAACCGAACTAAATAATGTTGTAGGTAGTTCCACTACAACTTGCATAGAAGGTGGCTGACAAATTCCATCTTAAAAGGAGTAGGCTACTCCTTTATATACATATATTTGAAATCAAGTAAAAGGTTTCTTACTTTCATAAAGAATTTTATCATTCGAGGTATTTATGGGGTATTGTGAAGATATAAGAGAAATGATTGGGGATTCTCCACTAATCATCGTGCGACCTAGTGTAGCTATCATTAATTATAAAGAAGAAATTTTTTTGAGTCAAAACGTAGATGGAATCTGGACTATTCCAGGTGGCACTTTACAGTTAAATGAGTCAGTTGAAGAGTGTATTACACGAATTGTCTTTGAAAATATAGGCATAAATATCAAGGCGTTAAAATTGTTTGGTGTCTATTCAGGCCAGGAATTAATAAATCGAGTCGATGAAAGGTATCATACTGTTGCAATTGGTTATTTATGTACCGAGTACGAAGGAGAAATAACTCCAGAGAGTAATCAAGGAATAGAAGCCGGATTTTTTAGATTTAATCAATAACCCGAAGAAATCGACCCTCTTATTAAGAACAAATTAATTGAATTAAATGGACACTTAAAAAAATAAAATTCTATTAATTAGTTAACGGTTCCCATACTTCAAGAAGGAAGTATGGCTATTCTTATTGAAGTAAAGTGGTAGGTTAGAGGAAGAAGGATGGCCTTGTTCGATCTCATTTGACAGCTGACCTTTATATTGTAATTTTTGATAAAAATCTTTTTTGATTCGCCGATAGAACCTGAAATTTCGCTGATAGATCTCTGAAATTCGCTGATAGGATAAAATATTACACAGAAAAAAACCTTTTTAGGACGTAAAACTTAGCTCGGAGCAGCAATATTTACAAAAACAGCCTTATTATAAATACTTTCTATAAAATTCTCTTCTAAGATAACTGGAATCTATGCATCTTTACTATAAGTCTTTAATTTTCTGTTTTGTTTCAACAGTAAATCTAATTTACGAATAAGTATTTCCTTCTTTTTTTTCTTCTCTAACACTTTACTTTTAAGATTAAATGACATATTTGCACCTCAAAATTTATAATTTATAATTTTGATTATTAAAGACATATATAAGTAAGTTGAAGGCTGATAGAAAAATCGTATTGGTTCGTGAGAATACTTACTTTTTTAGGAGGTATTACCTCCTTGTCTTGCTTATTGTAATCAGACTATTTGCTTAACGTTTATATCATTCGACAAAATTCTCGTTTTTTTGTCCTTCGTCTTTTAAAAGTATCCTCTATAGGGAATAGGCATTACCAAATCTTACAAAAGTAACACCCCTTTTTGCTTACCAAAATTATTTATACCGTAGGTAGAAGGTCGTTTTAGAGGATAATAAACTAACTTTTTTAGAACTGACCAAGTGTGAAGAGTGAGTTTGGAGGAATGGTAGTAGATGATGTTGCTTATGGCTGGAAGGATGTCTCTGTACTATGGATGGAAGAAGAATAAAACTATACCATGTTGGACTAACTGGTACGTTGATCCTAGAAGGATTAACGCTTCTTTAACTTGTAGTTAATGTACTGCTGGTTGAGGTAGTTCAATAAATAATCTCATATAACACACAAAAAGTCGCTTTTCCTACATAAAGGAAAGCGACTTTTTAGATTGAAATTTGCCTTGTTATTAAGCTTTTTACTTTAAGTTCCTTTGATTAATTTTGAAAACATAGTTGACTATTCAGTTGAACTGTATTATGTTATTATTAAGTTCAACTATATAGCCGAACTGAATAGAGGGTGAGAAGATGAAACATAAATTATTGCCGTTGTCTGAAACCATGCATTATATTTTATTAGCTCTGCGTGAGCCACTCCATGGCTATGCTGTAATGCAGAAGATAGAAAAAATAAGTAATGGTATGGTTATATTAGCAGCTGGTACATTATACGGTGCGATTGAAAACTTGGATAAGCATGGTTGGATTGAGCCTGTTGGAAATTCGGGTCGGAGAAAAATTTATATGATAACTGCCGAAGGAAGCGCCATTTTGAAAATGGAACAAAACAGGTTATTGCATATTTTATCCCTGTACGAAGGAAGTGAATCGAATGAAGAAATTTAAGATATTTTTTGATATTGAAAAAGAGGAGCAATGGTTGAACGAGCAATTACAAAAAGGCTATCGTTGTACAAATATTAGTGGATTAGGAATATACATTTTCGAAAAAACCGACAAGAGATATGTGATGCGACTGGATTATCAAGATTATTTATCAAAGAAAAAGTTCAAAGATTACAAAGGGATATATGAAGACTTCGGTTGGATTTATATAAATGGCTCCTGGCTTGGTGGAATTCGATATTGGCAAAAAGAAGATAATGATCAAAATGAAATCTTCTCGGATCGTCAATCAAAGAGTAATTATTATAAAAGATTGATGGGTTATTCATTTTGGTTGGGTATGCTGTTTTTGGTTTCTATGCCTGACAAGGGTTTATATTTAGCCGAAGGTCTTTGGAGTATGAAAGGTGCATTATTTTGGAAAGCATTTTTATTTGAAACTCCATTTGCCCTTTTAAGGTTGCTTCCCGCCCTTATGGTTGTTTTCTTTGGTAGCAGTTTCTATAAAGCTTATCGAAAGTATTCAATGTTAAAAGAAAAATAATACGAGGAGGTGTAAAATGATATTTTTTAAGAAAATTTCCTTATTATTTGCGACAATATTTATTTCGGTATTATTAGTAGGTTGTAACCGTGGTACAACAGTTGACGAAGCCGAGCAATACATTTCAACCGTAGAACAAATCGATATCCCAAATGACGTAAAAGTAATAGGCTTGGGAGAAGCGACACATGGTAACGTTGAACTTCAAGAGTTGAAAAAAGATGTATTTGAGGTATTAAATAAAAAAGAGAATGTCCATGTCTTTGTCCTAGAGGCAGATTTTGGAGGTGGGCAGCAGATTAATCGTTTTATTTTAGGGGGAAATGGTACTGCTGAAGAAGCCGTGAACGCTCTTGATTACAGCATTTATAAGACGAAGCAAATGATCAATCTTATTCAATGGATGCGTGATTATAATGCTACGGCGAGCGAAGATGAGAAAATATATTTTTACGGAAATGATATGCAGCGATATGATTACAGTAAAAAAGGTCTGCTTGATTATTATGAAGTTGTTAACATGGATGCGGAACACAAATATGCAGAACAACTGGAACATGCTTCAAATAATACAATGAGGTCGTTATCGGCGAGTCAGCTGAAGGAAATTGATAATGCGCTCGATAATATCGTTTTAGATTTACAATCAAATAAAATGGTTTATGTAGAACAGTCATCTCCAGAAGCTTTTGCCTTTGCTTTACAGTATGCACAGCTTATGAAACAACGTACAGCTCTATTTTTAAATGATGGGGATTACTCACAACTTCGTGATCAGTATTTAGCTGACAATTTGCAATGGATTTCTGAATTCGAAGCAACCCGCGGTCATGATATGGTGTTATTCTCGGGACATAATGGACATGTTGAAAAAACATCTGCCTCGTTAGCTGGTTATAAATCGATGGGAAGTTATTTAAACGAGTTATACGGTCCGAAATATTTTGCGATTGGCACTGACTTAATAAACAGCGAATTTCAGGCCTTAAACCGCAACTCCGATAAAAGAGAGACTTTCACAGTCAAGAACCATAATGGTCTAGTGGATGCATTTAGTGAAGTGGAGCCAAATATCTTCTACGTCGGATTTGAAAAAGCTGAAGAATCAAAGGATTTCTCGGAAATTATCAATAAAGAGCAAAAAATGATCAATACAGGGGACGATTTTAAGTCCTGGTATAAGATTTCGAAAATGTTCTATACAATTAAAATGACACCAAGTCAAGCCTATGACGGTATTATTATTGTAAAAGAAGCAAATCCTACAACCGTAATTGAATAACAATGTTAGGTATAGAATTGCTGTTTAGGGCACAAATGATTGGCAGTTAAATTTTGTTAAGCAATTAATAGAATGCGATTCTATCAAAATGAATCAGCGTTCAATAATAGGGCGCTTTAACAGGGGAAAGGTTGCGCTTCCATCGGGCCAAGATTCTTGAATAACAGCAGGTAATTTGATGTTTATATAGAAAATAAACTGTCAAATGAAAATTGCAATAGTGCAGGAAATACAGGAAAAAGGATTGGCGAGGAATGATTGAAATTGGGAGAAGAGGAGGGGCAAAAAATTAGGATAGTAATCAAAAGTCGGTCGCCAAAAACGGTTCTTATCATTCTTTTTTTCGTGTTTTTAGTGTCGATATACGGGTACCATCGACTAGAGAAAGACTTTGTATATCCGGTTGTGCCTATAGCGATCAAGGCTGATTTTTTATCAGAGGCATACTTTTCTGAACTCTCAGAGCGGTATGAACAAATTCGCTCTGAGCATCGAAAATGGTATATATTTGATACATCCAAAGCAATTGCATCACATGCAATCCTAACGCCTATAATGCGTGATCTGGTGGAAAATCAAGAGCTTCTGAATGGGCATAAGCAATTTGATCTGTTTTTTGAGACATTTGATCAACATGTCAAACAACTCCCTTATATCACGGAAGAGATTCATTATTTTCGCAATGATCTGAATCGATATGGAGGGGCGCCTGAACAATTAGAAGAAATGATTGAACTAGTGGCATGTGGCAAATGGCAGCTATTCAGCGCTAGATATCACCGGTATGAAGTTAGCCAATATGACGCTGCTTATAATGTGAAGTTTATATCATCGAATGGTCGCTTTGAAGTTGTCTATCATGCTGAGACGGGTCAGATGGTAAACGATCCGGTAAACATGGGCACGTATAATTATGCGCCGGGGAGTATCCATCCATGGAAGTATTACCAGCACCATAAATACGATAAAGTTCCCTGGAAGAGATGGGGTAATACAGATCAGATTTCATACAAGGAAATTACAAAGAAGCAGTCAAGGCATAGCTCAACAGAGCAAAAGAAAAGTACAGAAGAACTCCATAACTTAATCAAAAACAAAATGTCAGATTCACAGAAGTGTCGATAAGCATCTATCCTGAAGGATTTGAAGTTCTAAAGGACAGTCCCCCACACAAGTGAAATTATACATATATTTATTCCATTATAGGTCGCTTTCCTGTAATAAGGTAAGTGCTTTTCCCATTATAGGGTCATTTAATAGATCAAACAGAAAATTTTAAAGGAATGTCGATTATGTAAGGATTCACTAAACTCATGTAGGTAAGTGAAGAAGTGAACTATGGTATGTTCTAATTTAACTAGAACAAATTTAATTAGTAGAGTACAAAATGATTCGTTAGTCATTTTTTCTGAGATTTGGGACATCCTCATAATATGTAGATTACTAAGGAGGAAAGACGATGACGAAAGAAAATGTAGAAAATCCGGAAGTTAGGAATTTTGAAGTTGAACAAATACTTAGTGGCCACCCAATACATAAGAGACACGAATTCTCTTTTACTGTTGATGGAGATGAGTTTAAAGGTCATTTTCACGAGGGTGAAATTACGTGGATGCATCCAAATCCAAAACAAATATTAGGTGAGGAAAAAGAAGCGAAAATCGAAAACAAAATCCGCGAATTGTTGGGGCAAAGTGGGATTTCTGGTTGGATTAATGATATTGAAATGAAGCAAGTGTTTGAAGACAGACCACACGAGCGCCGTCAAGTCATTCTTAAAGTGCAAGGACAAGAGTTCAAAGGGTTTGTTCACGAAGGAGAAATCCATTGGTTTCATCCTCATCCAAAACAAAAGCTAAAAGATGAGCATGTTGAAGCGATTGAAACAGAGATTTATGAAAAAGAGGCGGATACTTTCTAAAGGGGGTAGCGTCAGGGATTGACAGTCTACCAAGTTAAGGTAATAAAACGGCTGACTTATAGGTAGTGTAGTGTTTTCAAAATAAACTATAATCATTAAAATGCCAAAAATCACGACTTTCGATCAAAAAAGCAGGGATTTTTGGCATATTTAATGGAATTAGGGAAATGAATAATCTATTATTGCTTATTCAAGAAAAGGGCGCTTTCCTGTAGTAAGGATTACGCTCTTTTTGCATTTAAGGGCTAGATAATTGAAGAAGTATAGCTTCTAGAAAAATAAAAAACCGCCCGAATAAGGGCGGCAGGAAATCTCTTATCTTAAACCCCAAGATTTACTCAGTAAATAAATCCCTCTTTTTATTTCTTCTTCTGATACTCCTGAAAATCCTAAAGAAATTGTTTTAAATTCATAACCTTTTTTGTATGAATCAGATACAGGATAAACTCTTACACCATGATTTTCAGCTTTTTGTATGAGTTCTTGTTCACTTAACTCTAAATAAACATCAATGAGCATTCGTGGACCGGAATTTTCCCCGTGAATTTTAACTTTATCACCTAGCTCACTTCTAACTGCTTCTAAAATGATTTTTCTTTTCTTACGGTAAAGCTTTCTCATTCTATTTAAGTGTTTTTGCCATTCTCCATTTTGTATAAACTCCGCAAGAGCATATTGATTATTTGAAGAAACCGTTTGTTTAAATAGCGAGGTAACCTCAGTTGCTTTCTTTAATAATGACTGCGGAAGAATCATATAGCTAATGCGTAGTGTAGGAAGAAAGGACTTTGAGAAACTCCCTAAATAGATAACACGATTTTCCTTATCAAGCGCTTGTAAGGAAGGAATAGGTTGACCACTGTATCTAAATTCACCATCATAATCATCCTCAATAATAAACGAATGATTATCAGCTGCCCATTTTAATAATTCTAGCCTTCTATTAATTGTCATAATTCTTCCTAAAGGATATTGATGCGACGGTGTTACATAAATTAAGTCAGGGATGTTTTTCTTAACTGCGTCCATTCTTAAACCTTCACTATCTAGTGGTAAAGGGATGATTTCTTTTCGATTTAACTCAAAAATTTCTCTAGATCTTGGGTATCCAGGTTCTTCGAAGCCCACTTTTAAACTGGTGTTTAGAATGTGACATAACATCTGCAGGAGGTAAGAGGTGCTTGCACCAATAATAATTTGATTTGGATCGCAATTTACGCCTCTGGATTGGTAAAGGTACTCGGTTATAAGTGTTCGAAGCTCAATCTCTCCTAAGACGTCACCAGGTCGACAAAGCTTTTCTGAATACTTATCTAAGCTAGCAACCACGCTCTTTCTCCAAGCAGAAAGGGGGAAAAAACTAGAATCAACGTGACCATAGTGAAAATCAATGATCTCATTTGTTATTACATTAACATCTTGCACAGGTAATTCAGCAGTCTTTGAATCAGGGTGTATCAAAAATGACTCATCATAATCTGCAAAAAGCCCGCTCCTTGGCTTACTTAAAATATAGCCTTCTGCTAAGAGTTGATCGTATGCTCGTTCAACAGTTGTTTGACTAATAAGTAGTTTTTTGGCTAAATGTCTTTTTGAGGGAAGTTTCATCCCTTTTTTAATTCGCCCATCGTGCATATTACTTTTAAAGAATTTAATAAGTTTGATACAATGGAATTTTGGAATCCCTGTCTAAAAACGGCGTTAAGTCCATTGATGGTACCCCTTCAAACTGACTTTGTTAAAAAATATAAAACTGGCCTTTTTCAAAAGGTCAATTTAAGCTTACGTTTATTATAATCAATATGATTATTTTGACCAGATAATTCAAAATATAGGATTCTGGAGTGATTATAGTGAATGTAACAGCAAAAGGTTGAATTTATGGTTTTATAGGAGTACTTATATTTAGCGGTTCCCTTCCTGCAACTCGTGTTGCTGTCGGCGAGCTTGATCCATACTTTCTTACGGTATTTCGTGCCGCAATTGCTGGATTATTATCCGTGTTAGTCATAATGATTTTAAGAGCAAAACGACCTGAAAAATCTGATATATTATCACTAATTATTGTGGCGCTCGGAGTTGTTATTGGCTTCCCACTTCTCACTGCTTTGGCACTTGAGCATAATACTTCTGCTCATGCCATAGTCTTTTTAGGTCTTCTTCCATTGTCAACAGCCATATTTGCTGTAATAAGAGGTGGCGAACGACCCAGCCCTGTTTTTTGGGTCTTCTCGGTAATAGGAAGCTTATTGGTTGCAGGGTTTGCTTTCTTTAAAGGAGGAGAGTCTTCGCTACTTGGCGACTTTTATATGTTAATCTCTATAATAGTTTGTGGCTTAGGCTATGCAGAAGGGGCTAAATTATCTCGTAAATTAGGTAACTGGCAAGTAATTTCTTGGGCGCTTGTATTGTCCCTGCCCTTTATGGCCATACTCTCAATTTATCTTTTTCCAAGTTCTTGGGAAGGAATTAGTATTGGAACATACGTGAGTTTAGCTTATGTTTCCTTGTTTAGCATGTATATAGGATTTGTTTTCTGGTATAGGGGTCTTTCTCAAGGTGGCATAGCATCAGTGGGGCAGTTACAACTATTGCAACCATTCTTTGGGCTCTTACTTGCAGCTGTTATTCTTCAAGAGGAAGTTGACTTTTTACTCGTTCTAGTAAATGTCGGTGTGGTGTTTTGTGTTGCTGCAGCAAAACGATTTTCAAGGTAAAAGCTTTTATAAACAGAACGTACCGGGTGTCTAATAACCTTTTAACAATGTAAAGGTATTTGAATTTGCAGTAACATAAGATAGTATAGTTCTTCAACAATCGGGCGCGTTTATTTAGGAACGCGTCTTTTTTGTGTATAGGGCCAGATTGTTTAGTAACGCTAATTAAGAGAAATGGAGATTGTGAAGAAATGTACTGTGCGAAACGTTTCCTTATAAGTGCTAAAGCACGAAATAGGAGGATTGCTGAAACGCAATTATAACTGATTAATCGAA
>NZ_JAVDVZ010000013.1:0-139934 GCF_031457145.1 Neobacillus niacini | reverse complement strand
TATTTTGGCAGGTAGAGAGGAGAAATCGGCAGGTAAGATGATTTTTCTGAAAGAAGGTACTTTAAAAACTGTCTGCGTCCGAGGATTAATCCTTCGTTACGAACATTTATAACCATTTAATTACCAGATCCAGTCTTGCGACTGGCTTTTTCAGTTATGCTGACAGAGCGTTGGAACTTGTAGGCAGGTGAAGTATGAGTTTAAGCAGGTAAACTAGCTAATTAGGCAGATAAACAAATTATTTTGGCAGGTAGAGAGGAGAAATCGGCAGGTAAGATGATTTTTCTGAAAGAAGGTACTTTAAAAACTGTCTGCGTCCGAGGATTAATCCTTCATTATGAACATTTATATCCATTTAATTACCAGAGCTAGTCTTGCGAATGGCTTTTATAGCAGGGCTGTTTGCTGGTCGTGCTTATTTTTTATTTTAGGAGGGAGTTTGTGAGGAAACTTGAATGATTTGGGGAATCGTTTAATATGATGGTAGGGAAGGGTGTACAAGGGGTTATGGTATTTTAATAGGTTGGATTGAAAAAGTGAGCATCTTAGTGAATTTTTTATGACAATTCTCACTGACATTCGCGAAGTTTTGTTGTTAAAATGTCGATATAAGGAAAAACAACGGCTCTTGCGAGCCTGTTGCTAGGCACGTCATCTTCCGCTCCGCTGCAGATTACGTGCATGAAGTTCAAGGTTTTACAATTCGCTTTTGCGTCATCTCTGAAGTGATTTCAGGAAGCCCTTTCTGCGAGATCACGCAACGCTCAGGGGGTGGGGCCTTTGTGTCGAAAAACCAGGTTACTGACAAAATTGGAAATTCTATCGCCATGTGCTAACGCACCGCTAACGCACCGCTAACGCACCGCTAACGCACCGCTAACGCACCGCTGCGCTACCGCATCGCGGCAGCTTGCAAAACTTCCCCTTTCAAGGCGTTTTTGCGAGCGAGCTCTCAAACGCTTGCAAGGGGAAGTTTTGCGGCGATAGAATTTCCAATTTTAATAAGTTGGTCTTATCGACACAAGTTTGTAACAATGCTATAATGTTATCGGTTACAAGTTTAATTTTTAAGAAAATTTACAGCATTGGAGGGGATGGACATGGAACTTTTGAATTTATATCAGAATAATTATCTGATAGTTTTCGTGTTCTTATGTCTTGGGGTGCTGCTACCAGTGGTGGCGTTATATTTAGGTAAACTTTTGCGTCCTCATAAGCCGAGTGTCGAAAAGTATACTACATATGAGAGCGGTATTGATCCATTTCACGATTCCCGTGTACAGTTCAATGTCCGCTATTATATTTTTGCCCTGATGTTTGTTATTTTTGATGTAGAGACTGTATTTTTATATCCATGGGCGGTTGCCTACGATAAGCTGGGAGTTTTTGCGTTAATTGAAATGTTGATTTTTGTCATTATGCTATTAATTGGCTTAATCTATGCCTGGAAGAAGAAGGTGCTACAATGGATTTAAAACTAGATGACCTTTCGCCATTAGAAATGAAAGAATTAGAAAGAAATGTATTTTTGGCAACGCTGGAGCAAATTAAAGCTTGGGCACGAAGCAGTTCGTTGTACCCGATGACATTTGGTCTGGCTTGTTGTGCGATTGAGATGATGGGTGTGGGTGGTGCGAATTATGACCTTGACCGGTTTGGATCGTTTTTCCGTACATCTCCAAGACAATCGGATTGTATGATTGTATCGGGAACCGTTACGAAAAAAATGGCGCCAATTATCCGTCGATTGTATGATCAAATGCCGGAGCCGAAGTGGGTTATTGCGATGGGCTCTTGTGCGACTGCAGGCGGACCGTATGTAAAGTCGTATTCGGTGGTAAAGGGCGTTGACCAAATTGTCCCTGTTGATGTTTATATTCCTGGATGCCCGCCAAACCCGGCCGCATTAATTTATGGAATTAATAAATTAAAGGAAAAGATTCGCTATGAGGCGAAGACTGGGAAGAAGGTGATCTAACCGATGAGCGGGGAAAAGGATCTCAATCAATTAAAAAGAGAAGCAGTTGAGAAGGCGAAGGCGGAAGCATTAGCGAAGCGTCAGGCGAAAGCTGCGGGGGAAGTCTCGGGTGCACCAATGCAGGAGGACATACCTTCTGAGCAAGCGCTTAGTCAGGACGCAAAGCCAGCTGAATCAGCTGAACCAGCTCAACCAACTCAACCAGTGGAAACGCCTGCAGAAGCTGAAAATGGCGCAGACCTTGCAAAGAAAAAGGCAGCGGCGGCAGCGAAGGCAAAGGCGGCTGCACTGGCTAAGAAGAAGCGAGAAGGTATCGAAGACGAAGCACCAGCTGAGCCCGCGCAACCTGCTGAGACACCAGCAGTTGAGGCCAGCGATGACGGCGACGACCTTGCCAAAAAGAAAGCGGCAGCGGTAGCAAAAGCCAAAGCAGCAGCAGCGGCAAAGCGTAAAGCGATGGAGCTAGCTGGAAATACAGCACCGGCTGAAGAAACGCCAACACCAGTAGCTTCTGAAACCAGCGATGATGGCGATGACCTTGCGAAGAAAAAGGCAGCGGCAGTAGCGAAGGCGAAAGCAGCAGCAGCGGCAAAACGTAAAGCTATGGAATTAGCGGGTGATGCAGCACCTGCTGAAGAAATGGAAACAGCTGGAGTAACGGATGACGCGAAGGCCAAAGCGGCAGCGGCGGCAAAAGCCAAAGCAGCAGCAGCAGCGAAAGCAAAGGCGGCAGCAGCGGCCAAGGCAAAGGCAACAGGAACCGGTGACGCAGACACTGCGGCCATGGGCGATGATGAAAAAGCGAAAGCCAAAGCAGCGGCAGTAGCCAAAGCAAAGGCGGCGGCTGCAGCCAAGGCGAAAGCAGCAGGCGCAGCAAAAGGTGGCGACGTATCGCCAGCCGATACGGCCGACAAACCATCACCGAATCAGCCTTTCTTAGACAAGTACAGAAAGGTCATTGAGGAAAACCTAGGTCCTGATGTTTTAGAAGATTCTTATATTAATAAATTATCTAAAGATGTTCCGACGCTTGTTGCTAAGAAAGATACATATTTCAAGGTAGCTCAATTCTTAAAATTTAATGAGCTCCTAGGGTTCGATTATCTATCTGAGCTGCATGGAACGGATTTTGTCACACATATGGAAGTATATGTTCACTTATTCTCATACAAAAATCGCCAATCAGTGGCATTGAAAGTAAAGATTGACCGCGATGAACCAACAATCGAGTCCTTGCAGCCAATTTGGGCAGGAGCCAACTGGCCTGAATGCGAAGCTTATGATTTACTAGGAATCAAGTTTACCGGACATCCGAACTTACATCGGATTTTGCTAGGAGAAGATTGGGTTGGCCATCCACTGCGTAAAGATTATGAACCGTATGATGTGGAGGTGTAGCCAATGATCAGAACAGAAGAAATGCTGCTAAACGTCGGACCTCAGCATCCAAGTACGCACGGAGTATTCCGGCTTGTAGTTAAAATTGATGGGGAAATCATTACCGAAGCCACCCCTGTCATCGGTTATTTACACCGCGGAACGGAAAAATTGGCAGAGGACCTGCAATATACACAAATTATCCCTTATACCGACCGGATGGACTATTTGTCCGCGATGACAAACAACTATGTCATCTGTCATGCCGTCGAAACAATGATGGGAATTCAAGTGCCAGAGCGTGCTGACTTCCTACGTGTTATCGCGATGGAATTGGGCAGGGTCGCAAGTCACCTGGTTGCGTGGGGCACCTATATTCTTGACCTTGGTGCGACGAGCCCATTCATTTATGCGTTCCGTGATCGTGAAATGATTATCAATATGCTTAACGAATTATCAGGTGCTCGCTTGACCTTCAACTATATGCGTGTCGGCGGAGTGAAGTGGGATGCTCCGGAAGGCTGGGTCGACAGTGTAAAGGAATTTATCCCTTATATGCGTGAACAGCTCAAGGGCTATCATGAACTCGTAACAGGTAATGAAATCTTTTTAGACCGGGTAAAAGGGGTTGGCGTTTATACAAAGGAAGATGCCATCAACTATTCACTCAGTGGTCCAAACCTTCGCAGTACCGGTGTGAAATGGGATCTCCGCAAAGATGAGCCATATTCGATTTATGATCGCTTTGATTTTAATGTCGTGACACGTGACGAAGGAGATTGTTTGGCCCGTTACCATGTGCGCCTAGAGGAAATTGAAGAATCATTGAAAATCCTTGAGCAGGCATGTGAACAATTCCCTGCAGAAGGCGAAATTATGGCGAAAGTGCCAAAAATTATCAAAGCACCAAAAGGGGAAGCCTTTGTAAGAATTGAAGCGCCACGCGGAGAAATTGGCTGCTATATTGCTAGTGACGGTAAAAAAGAGCCGTACCGTTTGAAGTTTAGAAGACCTTCATTCTATAATCTGCAAATTCTTCCAAAATTATTAATAGGTGAAAATATTGCAAACTTGGTTGCAATTTTAGGGGCAGTTGATATTGTCCTTGGGGAGGTGGACGGATAATGGTAGAAGAATTACTCCATTCTAGTCCAGGCTTAGCGAACTTTGGAATCTTCTTTTTATTGGCAGCGGTTTTACTATTAATCGTCTTAGGATTCGTAACCTATGGAATTTTAGCAGAACGTAAGGTTATGGGATACATGCAGCTGCGCCATGGCCCAAACCGAGTCGGTGGAAAATGGGGACTATTACAAACTGTCGCCGATGTTCTCAAGCTATTACTAAAAGAAGATATTATCCCAAAAGCAGCAGACAAACCATTATTTATAATAGCACCGGTCATGGCCTTTGCACCGTCATTCATGGTGCTGGCGACCATCCCGTTTACCGACAAATTTCAATTTGCTGATATCGGAGTAGGACTGCTCTATTATATTGCAGTATCCGGAATGACTGTGTTTGGAATGGTTCTCGGCGGCTGGGCGTCTAACAATAAATATGCGCTCCTAGGGGGCATGCGTGCTGGTGCACAAATGATCTCCTATGAAATACCGCTCGTTATGTCCGTACTAGGAGTCATCCTATTAACCGGAAGCTTAAACCTAAATGATATCGTCGCACAACAGGATGACACAGCTTGGTTTATTCTTTTACAGCCGGTGGCGTTTGTCGTGTTCTTCATCGCATCGATTGCCGAATTAAACCGGACACCTTTTGACCTGCCGGAAGCTGAAAACGAATTAGTTGCGGGATACCATGTTGAATATTCAGGTTTCCGCTGGGCATTTTTCATGCTCGCTGAATATGTGTACTTATTTGCGATGTCCGCATTGATTACCGTCATCTTTCTTGGAGGCTGGCTGCCGCCGTTTGATTTCCTTGGCTTCATTCCAGGCGCAGTTTGGTTCTCAGTTAAATTCAGTGCTGTCGTCTTTGTTTATATCTGGCTTCGCAGTACGATGCCGCGATTCCGCGTCGACAGACTCATGGAGTTCGGCTGGAAAGTCCTTTTCCCAGTCGCCTTGGCCAATATATTCTTAACAGCATTAATCAAAACATTATTTTTCTAGGTCATTTTTTGAAAAAGGAACCTTTTGGGGCGTTCGCGAAAAGTAGAGTCCTTAAAGGGATTTACCATACGGAGTCGAAAGAGTAATTTTTAAAATGAAAAAGGGGTGAAAAACGTGCTTGGATTTACAAAAGGCTTGAAATATACCCTAAAACAGCTAACGAAAGAAAAGGTAACCTATAAATATCCAGATGAGCCGCTGCCGTTGCCGGACCGCTTCCGCGGGATTCAAAAGTTCTATCCGGAAAAGTGCATTGTGTGCAATCAATGCATGAATATTTGCCCGACAGATTGTATTGATTTAACGGGTAAAAAACATCCGGATCCAACGAAGAAGGGGAAAATCATAGATACCTATGATATCAACTTCGAGATTTGTATCCTTTGTGATTTGTGTACGGAGGTTTGTCCAACGGAAGCGATTGTCATGACCAATAACTTTGAGCTGGCGTCATACAGCCGTGATATGTTATTTAAAAACCTTGAATGGTTAGATGAGAACGACGAAAACGTACGGCAGGTGAATAAACCATGACAATATCAGGCGAGTTTATCGCATTTATGGGCCTCGCCCTTGTCGCTATCATTGGCGGCGTCCTGTTATTGAACCTTACCAAAGTCGTGCATATGGTCGTAGCCCTTATCTTCACATTCGTGGCCATTGCCGGTATTTACGTAGTGCTGTCAGCAGAATTTGTTGCGGCAGTACAAGTGTTGATCTATTCCGGGGCGATTACCATTATTATGATGTTTGGGATAATGTTAACGAAGCACGATGATGAAGGGGAGACCACCACAGGCAAGTGGAGGAAGGTTTTCATTTTCCTTGGTGTAGTTGGCTTTGCAGTTGCCGTTTACATCGGCATTTACGATTTCAACGTCGTGCAGGTTCCAACTGACCTACATGTAGACAATACAATGAAAATTGGGGAAGCCCTTTATTCTAAATGGGTGATTCCGTTTGAAGTAACGTCTGTTTTACTATTAGTAGCGCTTGTCGGATCGATTATGCTGGCAAAGAAAGACCAAGACCAGAAGGAGGGGGATAAGAAATGAGTTCAGTTCCCGCTTCAGCCTTCCTGGCACTCGCACTGATTTTATTCTGTATCGGATTGTACGGGGCCCTGACAAAAAGAAACACCGTCATCGTCCTCATCTCAATCGAACTCATGCTGAATGCCGTCAATATTAACCTAGTAGCCTTCAGTAAATACGGAGTGGCACCATCCATTACCGGTCAAGTCTTCGCGTTGTTCACGATAAGCGTAGCCGCTGCAGAAGCAGCCGTCGGTCTAGCGATACTAATCGCCCTATACCGCAACCGCAAAACCGTCAACATCGACGAAATGAACACAATGAAAAACTAAGGCGGTGCTGTCATCGCTTAAAAGACACTGTCCGTCCCAGGTGGACACTGTCCACGGTCGGTGACAGGCACCATTTTTAAAAAAGGGGATTGTGATGATGATGGAAAATGCATGGATCATACCGCTTTTCCCGCTATTATCGTTTTTGATTCTTCTTCTATTTGGTAAGCGACTGAGGGATGCGAGTGCGTACGTGGGTATTCTTCTTACGTTGGCCTCGCTTGTGTATTCGTTGTTGGTGTTGTTCGAGCGTTTCTCGGAACCAACGTTTAAAACTTCAACGGAGTGGCTCAGGATAGGAGATATTTCTTTAACAGCGGGCTTTGAAGTGAATCAATTGAATGCATTAATGCTTGTGATTGTCTCGCTCGTCAGCTTCCTGGTACATACATATTCAAAGGGATATATGCACGGGGATGAGCGGTTTCCAGTATTCTATGCCTATTTAGGATTATTTACGTTTGCGATGCTTGGGCTTGTCATCTCGCCAAACCTGCTGCAAACTTATATTTTCTGGGAGCTCGTCGGAGTCGGTTCCTTCCTCTTAATCGGATTCTATTTCAACAAAGAAGAAGCGAAGGCTGCGGCGAAAAAAGCGTTCATAATGACCCGTATTGGGGACGTTGGTCTCTTCATCGGGATGATTTTATTATTTTGGCAAACCAAAAGCTTTGAATACAGTGAAATTTTTCGTGCCGTAGAGGCTGGCGCTGTATCGACTACAATGATTACCTTAACAGCAATCTTAATCTTTATTGGAGCTGTTGGTAAATCAGGTCAGTTCCCGCTCCACACTTGGCTGCCGGACGCAATGGAAGGTCCGACACCTGTTTCTGCATTAATCCACGCGGCGACAATGGTTGCTGCCGGGGTTTACCTAGTTGCTTCGTTATTCCCGCTGTTCGCAGCGAGTGAAACGGCGCTGTTAACGATTGCCATCATCGGGGCGTTCACAGCGATTTTTGCAGCGAGTATCGGTCTCGTACAAACAGATATTAAACGTGTATTAGCATACTCAACGGTATCGCAACTTGGCTACATGATGCTCGCTTTAGGGTCTGCAGGCTATGTAGCTGGTGTATTCCACCTAATGACACATGCTTTCTTCAAAGCGTTGCTGTTCTTAGCAGCCGGAAGCGTCATTCATGCGGTACACACACAGAATATCGAAGAAATGGGCGGACTTTGGAAAAAGCTAAAGCTTACCGCACCACTATTCTTAATCGGAACACTCGCCATCAGCGGTGTACCATTGTTTTCAGGGTTCTTCAGTAAAGACGAAATTTTAATCGCAGCCTGGGAAGGCGGACATCCAATCCTCTTCTTACTAGCGCTGGCAGCGGCGTTCATGACCGCATTTTATATGTTCCGTTTATTCTTCATGGTGTTTACAGGAGAAGCACGGAGCCCAATGAAAAATGTACACGAATCACCATCGACGATGACATATCCAATGATTCTTCTTGGCGTATTAGCCATCATTGCTGGTTACGTTCAGACACCATTCAATCACAACCTGGGTGCATGGCTTGTTGACGGAAACGAAGCACTTGGACATAGCCATATCGAAGGTCCAATTTGGATTATGATTGCCGCAACGGTGGTATCCTTAGCGGGAATCTACCTTGCGTACTTGATTTACTACAAGCGTTCGGTCGCACGCAACTGGCTTTCTGGCTCGGGCGATACGCTGCATAGTATTCTTACCAACAAATATTACATTGACGAATTCTATCAAATGACAGTAGTGGCAATCACAAAAGGTATCAGCTACTTCCTACGCTTCATTGATGTCTTCCTTGTCGAAGGAATCATGAAAAGCGTGTCAGGGATTGTTCAAGGACTTGGGGCAGCTGGGTCAAAGCTGCAATCAGGTCAAATTCAAACCTATGCAGCTGTTGCTTTTGTTGGTCTGGCACTACTAGCGGTCATCTTTGCGTTAACAGGGGGGTACTTATAAATGGATCTTTCTTTCGTTCTATCACTATTAGTATTCTCCCCATTACTCGGAATTATCGTTTTAGCGTTCCTACCTAAAACACAGGAAAAATTACTTAAAATCGTTGGCTTCTTAGCAACGCTGCCGGCATTAGGAATCGCAGTCGGTCTTTACCTCCATTACCTAGTGGGCAAAGATTTGAGCGACTTCAACGTTGTAAAGGAATGGATTACCTTCGGCGGCCTGCAGGGAACCGAAGCTGGCTACTGGCAAGTAAATTACGAACTGGGTGTTAGCGGTCTAACCATGCTGTTAGTCGTACTGACAGCGGTTGTAGCAACACTTGCGGCGATAGCCTCCATTTATATTAAACACGAATGGAAAGGCTACTTCATGCTATTCCTAATGCTAGAAATCGGAATGCTCGGAGTATTTACCGCTGAAAACTTAGTTCTATTTTTCTTATTCTTTGAAATTACCTTAATTCCAACCTTCTTCTTAATTGGAAAATGGGGTTATTTTGAAAAAGAAAAAGCCGCTTACAGCTTCTTAATCTACAACGGTTTAGGCTCAGCTGTGCTGATCATCGTGATTATGATTCTGTTTGCGAAAACAGGCACGACCAATATTGAAATCTTAACGCAAATTATGAGCGACCCAAATATCCCGCTTTCGGGAGAGTTAAAACTTGGTCTATTAATAGCGCTTCTTATCGCTTTTGGCGTTAAATTGCCAATCTTCCCGTTACACAGCTGGATGCTGCGCGTTCACGTTCAAGCGCCGCCATCCATCGTGATGATTCACTCTGGTATTCTATTGAAAATCGGTGCGTACGGGTTAATTCGTTTTGGAATGGGCATTTTTCCGGAGCAGTTTGAAACGCTATCGGTATTGCTAGCCATCCTTGGAGTGGTAAACCTTCTCTACGGAGCGTTCCTAGCATTCATTCAAACAGACTTCAAAATGGTTTTGGCGTATTCATCGATTTCTCACATGGGAATCGTGTTAATCGGGTTAGCGGCAATGAATGAGGCAGGGGTTCAAGGTGCGATTTTCCAAGTGGTCTCACACGGGTTAATCTCGGCTCTATTGTTCTTCCTTGTCGGAGCCTTCTATGAGCGAACAGATACATCACTCATCGAAAACCTTGGCGGAATGGCAAAAGGAATGCCGATTGCTTCCGGCTTCTTGCTTGCAGGCGCACTTGCTTCACTCGGCTTGCCTGGCATGTCCGGCTTCGTCAGTGAATTTATGGCGTTCTTAGGATTATTTGAAGAAATGCCATGGATAGCCGCGGTCGGCTGCATTGGGATTATCATGACCGCCGTCTATTTATTACGTGCCGTCCTCGGCATTACGTACGGCCAAGCACACCGTGATTTTACAGGAGTCGTCGATATCAAAGGCGTCGAATGGATTCCGGTTGTCGTACTAATTGGCTTAATTGTTTTAATCGGAGTCGTACCAAGCGTTCTAAGCTCACCGCTTCAAGCCACACTTGAAACGATTATGCTAGGGTTAGGAGGGTGATGAAGGATGAGTCTTGAGGAATTAACATCATATAATTGGGGCATCATGACACCGGAGTTCATCATCGTTGGTGTAGCAGCGCTTCTCACAATATTAGATTTATTTATGCCGAAAAAACAAGACCGCCGCATCCTCGGCTGGGTGGCGATTGCCGCCGTCTTCGCAGCGATGGCTTCCCTTGCTGGACTAATTGGTGCAGCACCTGAATCGATTTTAGAGGATACCTTCCGTCTTGATTCTTTTGGAAAAGCATTCAAATTCCTGCTGCTTGCAGGGTCAGCGCTTGTATTATTTTTGGCTGTCTCCTATAAGGCTGATGAGGGGATGGAAGAGTACCGCGGTGAATTCTATTATTTATTCCTAACCGGATTACTCGGCGGAATGATCATGACTTCGAGCGGCGACTTAATCACGTTATTTATCGGTCTAGAGTTGTTATCTCTTTCTTCTTATGTTTTAGCGGGGATTCGCAAACACAATTTGCAATCGAACGAGTCGGCAATGAAATATGTCATCAACGGTTCGATTGCTACCGCGATTACATTGTTCGGAATGAGTTATGTATACGGCTTAACGGGAACAACGAATTTGATCGCCATTGCCGGTGCATTGCAGAGCTTAGCTGACGCGCAGCATGCATATTTACTCGGACTGTCATTCTTAATGATCTTCGTTGGGTTAGCCTTTAAACTTGCGGCTGCACCGTTCCATATGTGGGCACCAGATGTTTATCAAGGGGCACCAACACCGGTTACAGCGTTCTTGAGCGTTGTATCGAAAACAGCGGGCTTCGTGATTGTCGCAAGAATTTTAATCTCCGTCTTCGGGGTAGCGGCGACAGAAGGCCCGGGTTCTGTGCCAATTCTTTATAATATGCAAGACTACATCGCTGTCGTGGCTGGAGCGACGATGATCATCGGAAACGTGGTCGCGCTCAAACAAACCAATATTAAAAGAATGTTTGCTTACTCAAGTATCGCTCATGCAGGATATATTCTTGTGGCGTTTACAAGTTTGAGTTCGAACTTCTTTTACACCGTTTGGTTCTATTTATTAGCATACTTGTTCATGAACCTTGGCGCTTTGGCGGTTATTCAATTGGTTGAGGCAAAGACAGGGTCAACACGAATCGCTGATTTCGCAGGCTTGTATCGACGTTCACCGATTCTGGCAGTGACGATGGGGATTTTATTAATCGCGCTGGCAGGCTTCCCGGGAACGGCAGGCTTCATCGGGAAGTTGAACATCTTTATCGGTGCCTTTATGGTACAGGAACCGCATTATGTATTGGCGTCTGTCATGATTGCCACCACAGTCGTATCGTATTTTTACTATTTTGGTATCATGACGCAAATGTTCTTCCGTCCAGCACCGGACGACAGCAAGTTCTCGAAGATTCCAGTCGGAATCGTGGTTGTTTTAATCGTCACCGTCGCAGCATCCATACTGTTTGGAATCTTCCCAAACATCGCCGTCGACTTCGTGAACGAAAACTTCAACCAATTCACAGACTTTTTGCAATAGGGAGATATACAAAGCCGGCAACTTTGGGGGAAGAACCCGGCTGTGGTCAAATGCTAGGGGTGCAAAATATAGCGAAAGAAGAGGCATGGGGCCTCTTCTTAACAAAAGAGACGGTCCTTTAAAAGGACCGTTTCTTTTGTGTAGTTATTGAATTGGATCAGGGGTTTGTCTTTTTTCCTGCAGATCTTCCTTAGATTCCGTATTCTTCATTTCTTTGCCAAGCTTTTTCAGTTCGTCCCAATCCTGTGCCATCGAGCTATTGTTTGCTTCCGCTAATGAATTCATTTCATCCAAATCATTGGTCATTCTATTCTTGATCAGAACTAATATTTTTCCTTCTTTAACAGAGTTCCCATAGTATTCAGCTTCATGGTCTGGAATTCCGATTCCAATGAGTGCTCCCGTTAACCCGCCTAAACCTGCACCCGCTACTGCTCCAATTAGACTTGAGGCAATGGGGCCAGCGGCGATGATCGGGCCAGCTCCAGGGATGGCCAGAGCACCTACTCCTACTAGTAGACCTGTCAGACCACCGACTGTTCCACCTGCCAACGCACCCGTCGCCGCCGATTCTTCCGCTACCGTACCTGTTTCATCCGCAATATGATTCACATTTTTGAGATCTTTACCAACAACACAGATATCTTGCTTGTTGTATCCTTGTTTGACAAGATCTTCAATGGCTATAATCGCTTCCTGTTCTGTTTCATAAACACCTACTACATTCTTTTCATACTTGTCCATTTTCAATTCCTCCTCCTATAAATAAGTACTTCCTCTCGAATATTTTCATAGCTTGATAGATAGACTTTTCTTCATTCTTAATTATTCATCTATACATAATTGTCTTTAAGCAAAGAATCCGGAACCCAAAGTGAGTTATTGTAGGTATGTGCGGATAATTTAGCCAATATAAACTTTGTAGCTGCTATTATACTCATGCCCGTAAGCTCCCTTCGTCGTTTTTATCCTGCACTCTTTATATTCCCAAAAAAAAACATTTGAAACTTTTTTAATAGATTAATAAAAATTTCCCCACTGGACCAAGGTCATTTAATGCAAAAGAAGAGGCCCGGGGCCTCTTCTCTTTTCGTACTAAAATTTTTCTTTTAGCTTTCCAATGCCTTCTTGTAATTTTCCTTTCAGCTTATCCATTTTCCCTTCGTTTTCGGTAGAAGGCTGGTCGGATAATTTCCCCCATTGCTTTTTCGCTTCACCCTTCACTTGTTCAAAACTGCCTTTAACTTGATCTTTATTCATATTAGCTTCCTCCTTTTAAAAGATTAAGGGTTTTTTGAGTCGGTTTCGTCCTTTTTCTCTCCATCGTTGACACCATTATCCTGGTCGACGCCATCCCCTACACCATTCTCTTTTAATTCATCACTAAGCTTCTTTTCAGCTTCATTGACATTTTCTTTCACTTCATTATAAGTATCTTTGGCTTCCTTCACTGTCCCGGTATCTATCGCATCTTTTTTCTCACCGTCGCTCATCCCGTTATCCTGGTCAACGCCGTCGCCGCAGCCAGCTAATACGCCCAAGGAAAGTAATACAGCCAATCCACCTGTTAGTAATGTTTTTTTCCTCATTTTATTTCCTCCTTTGTTATTCGAACTTGTTGGTTGTATTCCCTATGATTTGGAAAGTGAAACCTTTTTTTCTATTAAAATAATTTCTACTTTTATGGGGTTTGAAAACATGTTGACAGGGTATTACAGTAGCAAATCGAGAAAAGGAGAGATGATACATGAACGTAGAAAATATGATGTCGGGTTGGTACATATACACGGACCAGATTCCCCACTTGCTTTTGGCACTTCTTGTTCTATTAATTGGCTGGCTGGTGGCGAAGGGAATTAGAAGAGCAGTCGAAGCTGCACTTGAACGGTCGACCTTGGATGATAAACTGTTTTCGGGTTTTAAAAATAGAAAATACTCAACGGAATCGATTATGGGGAAAATTGTCTATTATACGTTACTGGTGGTCGTGTGGATTATCTTTTTCAATATGCTGAACCTTAGCCTGATCGCGGCACCACTTGTAAAAATGATGTCAACGTTGACAGCTGCAATCCCCCATCTATTAAAAGCTGCACTGATTCTTTTGTTCGCCTGGGGAATTGCCTTCTTACTCCGTTATCTTTTTATAAAAGGGGCAGGGGTAATCCGTTTAGGAGAAAAGTTAGTTAAATGGAAAATGGCAAATAGCGCACTGGAGGCGGCAAATAGAATAAATGGTATAGGAAAGGTAATTTTCTACTTTGTCCTATTGTTATTTATTCCTGCAGTTCTAGGGGCTCTTGAATTGGAAGGAATCTCAGAGCCATTTGAAAACGCGCTAACAATGATTCTTGCTTTTATCCCTAAGTTGTTTGCTGCGGCATTAATTGTGTTAATCGGCTGGCTGATTGCCAAAATTGTCCGTGATATTTTAACCAATTTTCTAAAAAGTCTCGGAGCGGACAAGCTTGGTTCTCGGTTTGGATTTTTGAAAAATGGTGAAGAAGCCAGTCTCTCCAATCTGGCAGGAAATATCGTATTTATCTTAATCTTAATTCCAGTCATCATAACGGCTTTAGAAAAATTAGAATTAAAGGGAATCTCTGAGCCGGCAGTTGCCATGCTTCAAGATGTTCTTTCCATGATTCCTAACATCATCGTTGCGATCATCCTGATCTTAACGGGTATCTGGCTTGGAAAATGGGTGGAAAAATTGGTCTCACAAATGTTATGGCGCTTGCGATTTGACCATGTCTTTCATCAAATGGGCATCGGCGCATTAACTCCTGAACAGCCGAAGTACACCCTGTCGCAAATGGTGGGTATACTTGCCAAAATCATTGTCGTACTATTGTTTACGGTTGAAGCATTACAAATTGTTCAATTAAACTTCTTAGTTACATTAGCAACAGGGGTTATCGCCTATCTGCCAATGCTGTTAACGGCGGTAATCATTCTTGGACTTGGATTATTCGTAGGGCAGTTTATCGAACAGCTCCTTCAAAATATCGTAAAGCACAGTTATTCGCGAATGCTTGCGAGAATAGCAAAATATACAATCTTCACGATTACTGTGTTTATGGCATTAGACCAATTAGGTGTTGCCCATTCCATTGTTAATGCTGCTTTTATCCTTGTTTTAGGCGGATTGGCTCTCTCCTTTGGACTGGCGTTCGGCCTTGGCGGGACAGAGTTTGCTAGAAAATATTTAGGAAAGCTGGACAATAAATTGGAAAGTGAAAAATAAGCTTCGAACAATCCGAAATCCTCCGGTGATTTCGGATTGTTTTTTAAAAAAGGAGGTGCCTGTTCTAAATGCTGGTAGTTAATTTACTTACATTCGTCTTATTAATTGCCTTAACGGCATTCTTTGTGGCTGTAGAATTTGCGATTGTAAAAGTAAGGGGATCGAGGATTGATCAGCTTGTGGCTGAGGGGAGAAGGAATGCTGCAGCAGCGAAAAAGGTCGTATCCCATTTGGATGAATATCTGTCAGCCTGTCAACTGGGGATTACGGTTACCGCTTTAGGTCTGGGTTGGCTTGGAGAACCGACGGTAGAAAGACTCTTTCATCCTTTGCTTTCTGTACTCCCTTTTAATGCGGCAGTGACACATCTCTTATCCCTTGTCCTTGCATTTACTTTTGTTACCTTTATTCATGTTGTGGTTGGAGAATTAGCTCCTAAATCAGTTGCCATTCAAAAATCCGAAGAGCTTACTTTGCTATTCGCAAGGCCGATCATTTTGTTTTACAAATTGATGTATCCCTTTATTTGGAGTTTAAACCATTCTGCACGGAAGCTGGTTGGGCTCTTTGGATTAAAACCTGCATCTGAACATGAGTTGGCGCATTCGGAGGAAGAGCTGAGGATTCTATTGTCGGAAAGCTATAAAAGTGGGGAAATTAATCAAAATGAGTGGCGCTATGTGAACAATATATTTGAATTTGATGAGCGGATTGCCAAAGAAATCATGGTGCCGCGCACAGAGATGATTTGTATCCATGTTAATGATAGCGTGGAGGAGGTGGCTCAAAAACTCAAGGTTGAAAATTACACTCGCTATCCGGTCATCGACGGGGATAAAGACCATATCATGGGTGTGCTCAACATCAAAATGTTAGTAAATGCAAGGCTTACCGACCACCACCTGAACATCCGGAGGTTAACATCTCCAATCATTCGGGTCATGGAAACCATTCCAATCCATGACTTATTGGTACGGATGCAAACCAGCGGTATCCATATGGCCATCTTAATCGATGAATATGGCGGTACCTCTGGTTTAGTGACGGTGGAAGATTTGATTGAAGAGATAATTGGTGAGATCAAAGATGAATTCGACCGGGATGAAGTTTCAAAGATTCGCAGACTTAAGCGTAACGATTACATCATCGACGCCAAGGTTCCCATTCGCGAGGTAAACCAGCTTCTTCGGATTGACTTATCCGCTGAAGAAGTGGACACCATTGGCGGCTGGTTTCTTTCCAAAAAAGCGGATTTAGAAGTATCAGCAGGCGAAGCAGTGGAAGAAGAAGGCTGTATGTTCAAGGTCCATGAAGCTGATGGTTATCATATTAAGTATTTAGAAGTGAAAAAGATTAGTTGAAAATAGGTTAAGCCAGGCTAAGCAGCCTGGCTTTCTTGTAGTTAAGAAGGAACTTGCTCAAATTTCATCTGATAAATGCTTTTGTTTTTCCAGCCATTATTCACCTCTCCATAAAAAGAGTTGGGGTACGAATACCCCAACCGCTGCATCATTACTGGATTTTCTCATTGTAAAATTGAACGGAATACTGTGCTCCCTCACTCACCATTTCGTTATCGGCAAAATCCTTAGGATGCGGGTTGCCGCCTTTTTCAATCGGAAGCTGCTCTGCTTTTTCGTATACATTCGGCTTTACCTTTCGTTTCCAATCTCTTAACGCACTTTCTGCTTTAATACGGTTTGGTTTATTTGAAAGCCATACCGCTGCCGATGCCCCAATTCCTACCGCTACTAGCGAACTCATACCAAAGCCTCTTTTCATCGTTACAACCTCCTTAAGTTTTGTTATATAAATACCCGTTTCATTGCCCTATTAAACATTTTTTTACGTTTGTTTTACTCCTTTTAGGGTAAT
The DNA here is from genome assembly GCF_031457145.1 of Neobacillus niacini. Lineage (GTDB taxonomy): Bacteria > Bacillota > Bacilli > Bacillales > Cytobacillaceae > Neobacillus > Neobacillus niacini_J. Next base: position 122,966 of record NZ_JAVDVZ010000013.1, on the reverse strand, counting down.
CAACCAATAGGAGAGGAGGGATAAGTTTGGAGAGAAATATCAATTTTGACAAATGGAAGTGGGTTCAAGTAAACAAGAATGAACTGAATGCGGTATGGGAGCAGGAGACAATCCCATCAGGTTGGTTAACGACTGTTCGAAAAAATAAAACCAATTGCATAAGAGTGCATGGGTGTATAAATGAGGAAAAAGTCGTGAATGGTTCACTTATTTATAAACAAAATGTTGATGAGGAAGAAGACCATCAACTTTTTCATTTCTATTTAACTGGTAATACGTTAATTACGATCGACTTGGAGTTTACCTCTTTTAATCAAATGTCCCCAGAGGTGATGTTACGGCAGCTAAATAAGACGGAGAATGCCGTGGATGGCTTTTTATTTCTACTAGGAGAACTGGTAAATGACATACTGGTTGAGATTGACCAGTTCGAAGAGTCCCTCCATAAGCTGATGTGGGGTGTGAAAAAGAGGAATGAAATGAGGATTTTGGAACTTGTCTTTCGCCAAAGGCATGAACTGTTGGTTTCTAAAAATCTTTTAATACCAATCCAAGAACTAAAAATGACGATAGAAGAAATAGATTTTCTCCAAGTCAATAACGGTGAAATTTTTATCAGGACATGTAAACGGATTGACAGGGCGCATGTGTTGCTGAGGGAGTATGAGCAGGAGTTAGACTCGATGATTCATTTAGAGGAGGTCATATCCTCGCATCGGGGAAATGAAATTATGAAGACCTTAACGGTTCTGATGATCATTTTTACCCCAATTATGGCCTTGGGGGCATTATGGGGAATGAATTTTAAGCATATGCCTGAACTCGAATGGAGGTATGGTTACCTGGTTTCTCTTATGTTGATAGTTTTTTCGACGGCTCTACTCTATGGATACATAAAAACAAAGGGCTGGACAGGAGATCTATTAAAAGGGAGAAAAAGAGGTTCATTTTTTAAATAAAGACGTTTTAAACTAGTCGGTTGGGGTATAACACTATCAAGGTTAGAAACTAGCTAACCTGATAATCCAATAGATTAGAAGGAGGGTGGTTGAAGTATGTGGTTGCGTTCGGTAAAACCAGCAGGAATGAAAAACAGCAATCTGAAAAAATAAAAGGAGGAAACAATCATGGCTAAAAATTATGTTGACGACAAGGATATGGAACGTAAGGATGAAAAGGAAATTATGGACAATTACGAAAAAGGACGAACTGGATATAACGATGGCGGCAGTCCTATGACGAATGACCATGAGCAGCAATTCCCTGGAGACGAGATTGTGGATGATTTACGAGAGCTTTCGCGTCAAGATGAGAACCCTGCCTATAAAAATGGTGAAAATGTCCAGAAAGAGCCGGATAAGCCAAGATATGGAGATTCGATTTCCGAGACTGCGGATAAAGAATTTCGAAAAGAGGAAGTGGAATCTCCTTCCGAATGGCAGAATAAAAAAAACTATCAAGATAACGGGCAGAGTCGGTAATAGCAACTGATCCTTTATCCACCATACCCTCCCCTTAATATAAACTAAATTGTTACAGATTAAGGCGTGAATTCATACAAGAATTCACGCCTTAACTTTTATCCGAAATTTAGGATGAAGGACAAAACTAATGGAGAGCGGGTAAGATTAGTCCTTCATACCGCCGATGAAGGACAAAACTAATGGAGAGCGGGTAAGATTAGTCCTTCATACCACCGATGAAGGACAAAACTCATGCAGAGTGGGTAAGATTAGTCCTTCATACCACCGATGAAGGACAAAACTCATGCAGAGTGGGTAAGATTAGTCCTTCATACCGCGATGGGTACACGCCTAAAATAAAAAAACTGCCTCAAAACGAGACAGCTGCATTTATTGACTCGGATCCGGAGTCTGTGTTGCTTCCTTTAACTCTTTATTGGTCTTAGCATCTCCATTTCCTTGCCGAGCTTCTTCATTTCTTCAAAGTTCTGGGCCATTGAGCCATTGAGCCATTGTTTGAAACAGGGAACTGATCTTTGAGTTTTTTATCCATTACCTATCACCCCTTTTACAAAGATATATACCCTTTTGGAAAAAAACGAAAACACTACTATTTTACTGGGAATTTGTTACTATTCGGAGTTCTTCCTTATTTTGGTATAATGCAAGAATAATATTTTTTAAAAAAATAGGTTTAGCTTTCTAGTATAGAGGGTATGTAAACAGTAAATATTTCAGAGGTGATGATGGGATGAAAATAAATATCGAAAAACATCAGAATGAGAAGGAAATATTCGTGTCGGTGACTGGAGAAATCGATGCTTATACAGCACCAAAACTTCGTGAGGAGCTATTGCCGCTTTCGGAAGGCAAAGATAAAACGATTACGGTCAATCTGAAGGATGTTTCCTACATGGATAGTACCGGATTAGGCGTATTTGTCGGATTGTTCAAGCAGCTGAACAAAAATGAGGGAGAACTGAGGTTAGTAGAGTTATCAGATCGATTAAAGCGACTTTTTGAACTGACAGGATTGAGTAAAATTATGAATATTTCAGAGGATGGGAGACGATGAAACACGTGATGGATTATGTTGAAATGAAGATTCCGGCGAAACCAGAATATGTTGGTGTGATCAGGCTAACGATTTCAGGAATTGCCAGCCGCATGGGTTATACATATGAGGAAATCGAGGATATAAAAATTGCTGTAAGTGAAGCGTGCACAAACGCGGTACAGCATGCCTATCCGGACGATGAAGGCGGAGAAGTAATTGTCGGTTTCGGTATTTACGAAGACAAGTTAGAAACGATGGTAGCTGACAGCGGCAAGAGCTTTAATTTTTTACAGACAAAAAATGAACTGGGCCCTTATACAGAAACAAGTACAGTCGATCAACTGACAGAAGGAGGATTAGGTCTATATCTGATCGAAACGCTCATGGATGAAGTCCGTGTTTCGAATCGTTCCGGAGTAACGGTCTTCATGGTGAAGTATCTAGGCGGGGAGCGTGAAAATCATGACAAAACCACCTCGGACCGGGAAACGATCTAAAGAAGAAATCCATGCATTAATCTTAGAGTACCAGGAGAATGAGAGCGCAGAGGCCCAAACCATCTTAGTGGAACATTACACAAACCTTGTCGGGAGTATTGCGAGAAAATATTCAAAAGGCAGAAATTTGCATGAAGATATCATGCAGGTCGGGATGATTGGATTATTATCGACCATCAGGAGGTTCGACCCCAGTACCGGAACACCATTTGAAGGCTATTTAATACCGATGGTGATTGGTGAAATTAAACGTTTTTTAAGGGATAAGACATGGGATGTTCATGTACCGAGACGGATTAAAGAAACGTGGCCAAAATTGAATAAAGCAGTGGACGAGCTGACCAACCGATATCAACGCTCACCTAAGATCCACGAGATTGCCGACTATTTAGAGATTTCTGAAGAGGAAGTACTGGAAACCATGGAATTAGGAAAAGGGTATCAAACCGCCTCTGTGGACAAGCCAATTGAAACCGGTTCCGACGGAGGGGAGGTTACGGCGCTTGATGTACTCGGATCGGAAGATAAAGGTTTTGAAAAGGTCGACCAGCGGCTGCTGCTCGAGAGCGCTCTTCATGTGTTAAACGAAAGGGAGAGGCAAATTATTCAGTGGGCGTTTATCCAAAATAAAAGTCAACGCGAAGTGGGAGAGGCCTTGGGCATCTCACAAATGCATGTGTCCCGTATCCAAAAAAAGGCGATTGAGAAATTGCGTAAGGTACTTGCCCGTCATTCCTATCAGGACAGTTAAACTAGTCGGTGGCTGTCACCCATAAAGGGGTCAGTCTCATCTTTTGCAAAAGGGGGAAACCCAAATGCCAATGAAGATTGTCATCGTAGATGATAATAAAACAAATCTAATGATTGTCGAGAAAATCCTTAGGAGAGCAGGCTATAATAATCTGCTTATGCTTTCATCTGCCGGGGATTTATATCAATATTTACAGCTCGATTCACCTAATCCCGGCGAAGTCCCGGTCGACCTCATCTTAATGGATTTGATGATGCCGGAAATTGATGGAATGGAAGCCTGCCGGACGGTACTGGCCAATGAGCGGTTCTCCGATTTGCCGATTATTTTTGTTACGGCGATGGGCGATTCCAATAAAATGGCCGAGGCGATGGATGCAGGAGCACTCGATTATGTGATGAAACCGATTAATAAAGTCGAACTCCTCGCCCGGATACGCTCAGTCCTGCGGTTAAAGCAGGAAAAAGACTTGCGGAAGGAACGGGATAGACGCATTCAATATGAACTAGACATAGCCAGGCAGGTGCAGAGAAGCATGCTTAGCGGTCCGCTTCAGGAAAAGGATGTCAACATTTCGGCGGTTTACAGGCCAACCTTTGAGCTCGCTGGCGACTTTTATGCCTGGTATCAGATTAGCCCCAACCGCTATGGGGTCATCCTGCTCGATATGATGGGTCACGGTATTTCCTCCTCACTCGTAGGGATGTACATCTATTCCGCGTTAAAAGATACCATTACGGGAATCACAGATCCGGAAAAGGTTATAAGAGAACTGAATGCGCGCATGCTCCAGCTCCATACACCTGATAGTTTAATGAACTATTATTTTACAGCGATTTACTTTGTCCTCGACACGGAAAAACAAACGATTGAATATGTCAATGCCGGTCATCCTGTGGGTATTGCCATTGTGGATCAGGAAGTGAAGCTTTTAACAGAAGGCTCCTGCGCTCTGGGCTTTTTTGAGGAGATTGAAGTCACCAAAGGGGTGATTCCTTATCAGGAAGCTGCCCGAATTTTGCTGTTTACGGATGGGTTATCGGAATGGCTGGAGGAGAAATATGAAGATGCAACGGATAAGCTAATCGGCTTCTTACAAGCAAAGGACATGGTAGATCCTGCGGCGCTGCTTCATCAGCTGCAGCCAGGCTGGGAACACGTAAATCCTCCAAAGGACGATATGTGTCTGGTCATGATTTCAACGAATTCTCCATAATAGAAGGGTGTCAGCTTTTAGGCTGACACCCCGATTATTTTTGTTTGCGGATTAGCTGCCCAGATAAGCTTCAAACATCCATCTGTGCTTTTCTAATGAGGTACGAATGTGAACGAGCAGATCGGCAGTCGGCTCATCTTCATTTTCCTCAGCAAGCGAGATGCCCTCTGTCAGTTCGGTGCAAATCATGTCAAAATCATCAGCCAGTGTTTGGACCATTTGCTGCGCGTCTTCATCACCAGTTGCTTCCTTTAGGGTGGTAAGTTCCAGGGTCTCCGTTAGGGTTGCGACCGGTAATGCTCTCTGTGCGAGCATTCTTTCCGCAATCGTATCAAGATGTAAGGCAGCTTCCTTGTAAAGTTCCTCGAATTTAAGGTGCAAGGTGAAAAAGTTCTCCCCCTTTACATACCAGTGATAATGATGCAGCTTCATATGAAGTACGGAAAAGTTGGCCACCTGCTTGTTGAGAGTATCGGATAATGTTTTGTTTTTGGATTTTGTTTTCGTAGTAGTTGTTGCCATATTTATTACCTCCTGTATTGTGGTGTACCTCTTATATACCCTGTTATGAACATATGAAACTATTTAATTTTTTGTAGGAGAGGATTGGGACCAAATTCCCATTGGGTCAGATTAGTAGAAACGATATGATAGTGTTACCTATTTTTTTACAAAGGGGGAGTGCACCTAATGAAGGGATTACATTTCAACATCCACACGAAAATTATTGCAGGCTATTTATTTATTTTGATTTGCTTAGTTGTCTCCTTGTTGATTGTCATGAACCGGATGTCGGCTTTGCAGGAAGAGGTCGATTTCATATCGCAGCATGATATTGAGGTTCACAATCTGGCGAATCAGATTCAAAAAAATGTAATAGATATGGAAACTGGGATGAGAGGATATGTGATAACAGGCAATGAGGAGTACCTCGAGCCCTATCACATTGCTAGCCGGAACTGGCTCGACAACTACAGCAAACTTCACTCCTTGCTTGCGGATAAAGGGACACAGCAGCGAAATTTAGAGGAAATTAAACCGCTGATTATGAACTACATCACTAGTTCTGCAGAATATGCGGTTAATCAAAAAAAGATAGGTAACCAGACTGTTTTGGACGATTTTTTTAAAAATAACAAAGGGAAAAAAAGGACCGATGAGCTCCGGGCGCACTTTGTTTCCTTCCTCCAACATCAAACAAACCTGACAAATCAGCGTGTGGAGCAGCTGAGTCAGAATAATAATAATTTAAAGATGACATTGTATGCCATCATTCTGGTGGTTACCCTGATTACGATTGCAACGGCAGTATACCTGTCCAATTCGATAGTCAAAACGATCAAACAGGTCATCTGGACGATAAAAGGGATTACCGATTCAAAAGAGTCAGGGGTAGACCTTGCCACAAGAATTGAAGTTAACACACATGATGAAACGCGTGAACTCGCGGAAGCGATGAATGAGCTTCTCAGCAATCTAGAGAAGCAGAACTGGATCCAGAAAAATATGGCGGAAATCTCGACCATGTACCAAGGAATGACGGATCTGACAGAATTGACGCATGCCTTTATCACCAAGCTTGCTCCTATGTTTGAAGCGGTCTACGGCGTGGTTTATCTCCGTAGAAATCAAGGCAGCGAGGTTCGTTACGTGAAAGAGGCCGGCTATGCAATTGCCGGGGAAGAAAGTGCCGGGGCGAGTTTCCGGTTAGGAGAAGGGTTAATCGGACAGGCCGCTTTGGATAAAAGAATCTTCCTGATTGATCAGCTGCCAGAGGAACATTTTAAAGTCACCTCGGGGTTAGGGGATTCTTCTCCTCGGAATCTTTTAATTGCGCCGATTTTAGTAGATGGCAGGGTAGAAGCGGTTGTTGAATTCGCTGCCTTTCAGCCGTTTATGGCTCAGCATCTTACTTTATTGGATCTGCTTCAGGATAAGTTTGGTTCCGCGATTACCAACGTAGCAGGCCGGATGGAAGTAGAAAGGCTGCTCGGGGAATCGCAGGTGTTAACCGAAGAACTTCAGGCGCAATCAGAGGAACTTCAAGCCCAATCGGAAGAGTTGCAAATGCAGCAGGAACAGCTGCGGATTACCAATGAATATTTAGAAGAACAGAGGCAATTCGCCGAACAAAGGGCATTTGAACTGAAGAAGGCGAAGGATGAACTTGAAGACTATTCACGGAAACTGCAAATGAGCTCGCAGTACAAAACGGATTTTCTAGCAAATATGTCGCATGAGCTGCGGACGCCATTAAATAGTATTTTGATTCTGTCTCAAATGCTGATGGAAAATGATGGGGAAATGGACGAGTCTGAGGTAAAGGAATCCTCCCGAGTCGTCTACACGGCTGGAAGTGATTTGCTGCGGCTGATTGATGATATCCTTGATTTATCAAAAATCGAAGCTGGTAAAATAGAAATTTTAACAGATGACATGAACGTGACCGAAATTCCACAAATGATGAAGAGTATGTTTGAACCGATTGCAGCGAAAAAGAATTTAACATTTGAAGTGCTGACAGCTTCAAATGTTCCTAATGTGATTACGACCGATGGACAGCGACTGCAGCAAATTTGGAAGAATCTATTATCCAATGCGTTTAAGTTTACGGAACAGGGTTCTGTAACGGTAAGAATTGAACTTGCAAAACCAGAAAAGGTTCAGGAATTATTGCCTGGTCTGGATGAAGAGGAAATGGTGCTGGAGATTTCTGTAACCGATACAGGAATCGGAATCGCTCAGGAGAAACAGCAGATTATCTTCGACGCGTTTCAGCAGGTTGATGGTACCACCAACCGGCAATATGGCGGAACCGGTTTAGGATTATCGATATGCCGTGAATTTACCCGTTTACTTGGCGGAGCGATTACGGTTGAAAGCGAGCCGGATAAAGGAAGTACGTTTACTCTGTATGTCCCTGGCAGGCAGGAGGCTGCGGAATATCATCTGCTTGAGCAACTGGCATTAAATGAGGCAGCGGTAAGCATCAGCACGGAGGAACAGGAATCGGCTATCGAAGAAACAGAAATAGAAGTTGTAGAAGCAGAAGCTTCAGATAACCAGTTGTTTAGAGGGAAGAAAGTGCTGTTAGTAGAGGATGATCGACGGAATGTATTCGCACTTGTAACAGCCTTGGAGAAAAAAGGCGTTAAGGTTCAAGTGGCGGAGAACGGCAGGCGGGCCATTGAGTTTTTACAGGAACAAGCCGATTTTGACCTGGTTTTCATGGATATTATGATGCCGGTGATGGGCGGTTATGAGGCGATGAAGGCTATCCGCCACGATTTGAAGATGGATAGACTGCCGATTATTGCGCTGACGGCCAAGGCGATGAAGGGTGAACGTGATAAGTGTATGGAGGCGGGGGCTTCTGATTATATTATGAAGCCATTGAATATTAATCAGTTATTCTCGTTAATGCGGGTGTGGCTGACCGAGCAGGTGAATGAAGATTGAACGAGGCAACGAATGAGATGGTAACAGACATCGAACTACAAGAGCCAAACGAGCTTCAAGAGATAGAAATCAAATTGCTGCTTGAGGGCTTGTATCAAATGTATGGATATGACTTCCGGAGCTATGTCCGGGGTTCAATCGGCAGGAGGATTTTAAATCGGATGAAGGCAGAGAGACTTCCGACCATTACTGCTTTATTGGAAAAAGTGTTTCACGAACCAGGAGTTCTGGAGCGTCTGTTGAATGATTTTTCCATCCGGATGACGGAAATGTACCGAGATCCCAGTTTTTTTGCCGCCTTTCGAAATGAAGTGGTGCCATTGCTTCGAGAGCTTCCGGAAATTCGGATTTGGCATGCCGGCTGCGCCACAGGTGAGGAAGTTTATTCCATGGCTATCTTGCTGCAGGAGGAGGGCTTAATGGAAAGGGCGAAAATCTACGCAACCGATATGAATGAAAAAGCCCTGAAGGCTGCGAAAAAGGGGGCATTTCCGTTAAAAAAGATGCAGCAGTATACGAAAAATTACTTGAAAGCGGGTGGAAAAAAGGCATTTTCCGAGTACTATAACACGGACCATCAATTTGCTTATTTTTCTCCCAGCTTGAACGAGAAGCTCACTTTTGCTCAGCACAATTTGGTGAGTGACAGCTCGTTTAATGAGTTTCATGTGATTTTATGCCGCAATGTCATGATCTATTTTGACAACGCCCTGCAGCAGCAGGTTCATAGCCTGTTCTATGACAGCCTGGCGGACGGTGGATTCATCGGACTAGGAAGCAAAGAATCGATGCTAGGGTTGCCGAAGGGCATGAAATACGCAGAATTTAATCCAAGTGAAAAGATTTATAGAAAGAAGTAGATGTCTGACCTGTGTCAGGCATTTTTTATGTTTGATAGGATTGATAAAAGGGTATTTCTTTTTAAAAAGACTGTGAGGGGAACAGGGTGAAAATAAGAATCGAGATATTCTTTGTCATTATGATGTTTTTCTTCTGCTGGGTGGTTCTTTTTACAAGATTCCCTTTTTGGTGGAAAGCAATAGGTATCAGTTTGTATGCAGGTATAATTTTATACAGTGTGGCGGAGTTATGGCTTCAAAACCGCCCTGTACCAAAAACGCTTTTATGGACATGCCTTTTAATTTTAGTACCGGTATTAGGCTATATTTTCTATATATATACAGGTCAATTACTTTTTAAAGGAGCACTTTTTAAAAGCAAGCGGTTAAGCGACCGTCAGCTGCTCGAGGCACTTCGTAAAAGTGAGCGGCCACTGGAGGTGCTGTCAATGCTCAATGACCAGCAGCGCTGTTTTGCCGGCTATCTTGACCGGGTGACCTTAACGGATCAAAACCAGAATACCAGAACGAAAATTCTAAAAAACGGCGAGGCAACCTTTCAGGAGATGAAACAGCGGTTGAAGGAAGCAAAGGACTTTATTCATTTAGAATATTATATATTTCGCTTTGACCGGCTGGGGCAGGAGCTGATGGAGATCCTGAGTGATAAAGTAAAGGAAGGGGTGGAAGTCAGGCTGATCTACGATGCGTTCGGAAGTTTCTCCATTTCCGAGCAGGATAGAAGGAAAATGGCAGAATCCGGGATTCAGCTTCACCCTTTTCTGCCGCTTAAAACGGCATGGTTTACGCAAAAGTTTAATTTCCGCAATCATCGAAAAATCATTGTCATTGATGGGAAAATTGGGTTTGTCGGCGGGATGAATGTGGGAGTGGAATATCTTGGTGAGGATAACAAGATTGGCTTTTGGTGTGATACGCATGTTTTGCTGGAAGGGGAAGCGGTCCAGACACTGCATGCTGTTTTTCTTTTAGATTGGAAATATGTCTGCGGAGAAAAACTGTTTGAAAATCACCGCTATCTACAGTCGGTGCCGGCAGACGGCGATGGTCTTGTCCACGTGGTTGCCACTGGACCCGAAACCCGCGACATGAGCGATCATTATTATGCGATGATTTCGTGTGCAACAGAATCCGTTTGGATTGCGACACCATATTTTATTCCGAATCAAGCCATTATGACAGCACTGCGGGTGGCTGCGAAAAAGGGCATTCAAGTCCGGCTAATGGTGCCTGTCGATGGGGACATGGCCTCGATTGGAACGGCAAATTTGGATCTGCGCAGCTTTCATTTGAATTTTGAGGTCAATTTGTTTTTAACAGCCACAGACAGCATTTACGATCTTGTTACTCATTTTGAGGAAGACCTGAAAGAATGCAGAAGGATTCGGCCGGTCGAATTTTACAAAAGGGGTCTGGATGTTAAATGGAAGGAATCTTTTGCCAGGCTGTTTTCGGGTGTACTATAACATGTTCAAAGGCGTCTGCATATAGCAGATGCCTTGTTTCCGTGCATGGGCTTTTATAGAAAAAGGCAGCAGATTTTTCGAATTCCAGTATGGAGTGACCGAAATGGAAAATGAAAAGGAGTTTGGGTCAATGCAGGTGGTCTGGAGTGACCGAAACGGAAAATGAAAAGGAGTTTGGGTCAATGCAGGGGTGTGGGAGCACGACCGACAATTAGGGAATTGGACAGGACAACCGGTGATTTTGAATGATGTCTGATTTCGTCAGAGCAGAACAAAAAAAGAAGACTGCAGGATTTGCAGTCTTCTCTTCGTTCTATATTATGCATTGCGTCTAATCATTCTTAGTACAAGGCTGAGGATGAGTACAAAAACAATGGCACCGAGAAAAGCTGGTAAAACGTAAAATCCGCCAATTACCGGTCCAAAGCCTCCTAAAAGTGAACCAATCCAAGCCCCGATGAACCCTGCAATGATATTTCCAATCACTCCTCCTGGAACATCACGCCCCAGAACCAATCCGGCCAACCAGCCGATAATTCCTCCTATAATTAATGTCCAAATAAATCCCATGAAAATCTCTCCTTTCAATATTTCACCTGCGTTATGGTTAGTAAATACCCGGTATTCCAGCAGCTAAACCTAATAATGAGAAAACTTATCACGATTTTGTTCCAAACGCTCCTTTACACCCGCCTCCGCGTAATTCATATGTGTTTCCAGGTAACGCTGGCAAACCTTTAATTCGAAAGTATATCGAATAAATGCTTCCTGATCCCGGTCATCTAGACACTGATCGATTTTTCGTTTTAACAAACTAATCTTTGTAATTAACTCTGCCTTTTTCCTCATCTTATACCTCCAAATAATCCTATTTTAAAGAACTAAAGGTTAAGTACCCCAATATTTGATGAGTAAAACCTAATAGAATTTTTAAAAAAGTAGGTTTCATTTATTTGGGAGCGGATATATAACTGTTACAAGCTGTGATTGGCAGCTGAATGATAACTTTTGAGGAGGAATAAAAATGGAAAATATTAAAATTGTAGAAAATGGAGTCGAGGCTAGACAGGAAATCGCTCAGTTCAGAATGCAGGGGTATACAAAGGATGAAATTTATTTATTAGCTCACGATCAAAACCGTTCGGAACATCTTACGGACGTACTGAATATTAACAAAGTTGGCTTAGGGGAGCAGGGAGTTTTTGAAGCTGTAGCAAACGTTTTTCGTTCCAGGGGGGATGAATTGCGGTCGAAATTAGAGTCACTGGGGCTATCAACTGCGGCAACGGAGCGTTGTGAAGAAAAAATGGATCAGGGAAAAGTCATTATCGTCGCTTCTAAATCGGCCTAAATTAAATAAAAAATGAGGTGAATAATCATGAAAAAGTCTAATCAAAGTATGGAGAAATTAAAAGGTATTCGTAAACGAGCAAGGCATAAAAGGAGCGATGGCCATTCACTCATGCATTATTTTAAAAAACCAATTGTTCATAGGGAGATACATGGGGACAGAGTTCATGTCCCGTTAAGAATCAGCAGGATTTGGAATGGTATCTAATTTCATTTTGTACTTATTAACTGCCTAAACACTGTTTATTTGAACAACCAGTGTTTAGGCAGTTAATGCGTTGAAAAATTTTCTATAATATAAACGAAACCTTTGGTCATTTCATCCGTCTGTATGATATGCACCTATTTTATGTATAATGGCAGTTTTTTGCATAAATGGTGACAGGCACCGAAGTGGCACCGAAATATCACCGAAATATGGTATACTGTTCTTTAGTCCTCTAAAGGAGGGGTTTGATGGAAAGTTTTGGACAAATGGCTTTGTTGAGTATTTTCTCGCATCTGGTGTTTATTGCGTTGGCTTGGTGGGCGCTGCAGTCGATTCGCTTAGATAAGCTGCTGAAACCGAACCATGTTTTCCAGGCGCGATTACTATACATATTATTGGCCATCATCATTGGATCTTCAGTTAGTAATTTTTTCCTAGATTACCTTCAATGGTCAAGGCAGCTGCCTTTGATTTTACAATAATAGACAACTGGTAAAAATTTAGGTCTTCGTACATGTATCTTTTTTAGCGAAAATTGAGTACAATTCTCTTTGTGTGAAAAAAAGTGCAATCTGAATGAAAAAGCTCACAGCTTAGAAAATAGATAAATAACGTTTAAGCAAATCAAAATGAATTCAATGAATGAAACTTTCATGCAAAACTGAACCAGTCTTAAAGCGGAAAATTAGGTGATTTTACAAAAATCTCAAAAAGCTTGTCAAAAAGTGACGACATTTCCCAAGTATGCTCTGCCTCTCCTTGGTAACAATGGTAGTAAGGGGGAGAGTAGAGATGAAGAGAAACAAAAAGATACTTTTTAGCATAAGCATGATGATGATAGTTGGTTTGATGGCGTTGCTGGGCAGCCGGTTAACGGAAGCGGGTGGCGATGTTGATTTGATGAAAATCGCCAGTGTTTTTCAAACAGAAGATATTTTGCTCGAAGAATGGTCGTTTTATGCAAGGGAGCATTTGGTTGACCTGAATACAGAGAAAGAAGTGCAGGAATATGTGAAGGAGCTTCAGCAAAAGTTTCCTGATTGGGATTGGTCGACAAGTGAGACCAGCGACAAATGGGAAGTAACAGCAGTATCTCCGACTTCTAAACACCACACAGAAATGCTTCAAGTTATGGCAACCCACACAAAACAACCTGTTAATGCGTATATAGTATATAAGGTCAGCGGTGACGAGTGGAATAAGGAGATGGAGTCCTTTTTCATTGAGGAACCAATTAAAACTAGGCTCTCCGACATATTTCGAGGAAATCCAACAATTTTCTCTAGTATGAAGGGCAGCATCAGTGATAAGATGGATATGGCTATACCTACTGTTGCAAGGGATTTATTGAAAAGTTTTAAGGCAAAAGAAATCGAAGCGTTAAAAGAGGATACGTTCATGTCTGTATCGGCGAACTCGGCAGTGTTTTCAGACTCCATCGCGCAGGACATGAATTTACAAATTGGCATACGCTCCGAAGGATTGGGCGCTAAGACTACCATAGTAGTTGGCACACCAATCATTACGATTGAATATTAATATAGAGAAAATGGACGCGGAGGGGAATACTCTTGGAAAAGATCATCGTCCGCGGCGGACAAAGGCTATACGGATCGGTTAAAGTAGAAGGTGCAAAAAATGCGGTCCTGCCTGTACTCGCTGCCACATTATTAGCAAGTGACGGAAAAAGTGTAATTCGTGAAGTACCTACACTCTCCGATGTATACACAATTAATGAAGTATTGCGCAACTTAAATGCGGAAGTTGCCTTTGACAATAATACAGTTGTCGTTGATGCATCTAGAGTGTTGAAAGAAGAAGCACCTTTCGAATACGTTCGTAAGATGCGCGCATCTGTCCTCGTGATGGGTTCACTACTAGCACGCAATGGTCGTGCACGTGTGGCTTTGCCAGGCGGATGTGCGATTGGTTCTAGACCGATTGATCAGCACCTTAAAGGTTTCGAAGCCATGGGTGCAAAGGTTAAAGTAGGAAATGGCTTTATCGAAGCGGAGGTTGATGGCCGCTTAAAGGGTGCTAAGATTTATTTGGATTTCCCAAGTGTTGGTGCCACTGAAAATATCATGATGGCGGCAACTCTTGCAAAAGGAACGACCATTCTTGAAAACGTAGCAAAGGAACCGGAAATCGTTGACCTTGCTAACTTTTTGAATAAAATGGGCGGAAATGTCCGAGGCGCAGGCACGGGCACTCTTCGTATTGAGGGTGTCGATGTATTGTTTGGCGCTGAACACAATATTATTCCTGACCGAATCGAAGCGGGAACCTTTATGGTTGCTGGTGCGATTACGGGCGGAAATGTATTGGTACAAGGTGCGGTTCCTGAACACCTATCTTCTTTAATTGCAAAAATGGAAGAGATGGGCGTTACGATTATTGAGGAAAGCGATGGCGTTCGTGTCATCGGTCCTGAAAAGCTTAAGGCTGTCGATATTAAAACCATGCCTCATCCAGGATTCCCAACAGATATGCAATCACAAATGATGGCGCTCCTGCTTCGTGCAGAAGGCACATCGATGATTACGGAAACGGTGTTCGAAAACCGCTTCATGCATGTGGAGGAATTCCGCCGGATGAATGCTGATATTAAAATTGAAGGACGTTCCGTGATTTTAAACGGGCCTTCTAACTTACAAGGTGCGGAAGTAACGTCTACAGACCTTCGTGCCGCAGCCGCTCTTATTTTAACAGGGCTGGTTTCTGAAGGAAATACGCGTGTAACAGAGTTAAAGCATTTAGACCGTGGTTATGTGAACTTCCATGGTAAATTAGCTGCTTTAGGTGCGGATATCGAACGTGTGAGTGAAGCAGAAGAAGTTTATACGGAAGTGGAAAGTTACATTACGGATTTGAATGCGTAATTTTTAAAAAATAAGGACCGAAGAGGGCGTCTATAGGATGCATTCTTCGGTTTTTATTTATATGCCATTTTTAGAAAATTCAGTATTGTTTTTTTAGTCATAAATGCTTGTCCTCCTCCATATGATGAATTGAGACTGTAGCCCAAGTATCGGGTGCACAAATTTCATAATTGGAGGCTCCTACATGAAAAAATTCAAACCACTCATCCTACTAACATCTTTCTTATTTGCCCTCACCTTAATTATTCCAGCGATTCTAGTGTTACCGTTCGGGGATGGGAAGGTTAGCGGCAAATTGGGTGAAGAGCTAACCAACAAGGCCCCAAATACCACGACAGCAAACACAGCAGACGCCGCAGTTGAAGTTGCGGTTTACCGCTCCTCTATAGGACAAATCGATAATGTTCCACTAGAAGAATACCTTGTCGGGGTTGTAGCAGCTGAAATGCCGGTTGAATTCAAGGAGGAAGCCTTGAAGGCACAAGCTTTGACAGCTAGAACGTATATCGTCAGAAAATTGCTTAGCAAAGACAATATCGGTGTTCCGGAAGGCGCACAGGTAACGGATACGCAAATTCATCAGGTTTACCTAAGCAAAGAGCAAATGAGAGAAAACTGGGAGATGGAGTTTGAATCGAACTATTCAAAAATTCTTTCTGCGGTTCGAGCTACGAGTGGACAGATTTTGACATATGAGGGGCAGGCTATCGACGCCTCCTTCTTCTCGACTTCTAATGGCTATACGGAAAACTCAGAGGACTACTGGTCCAATGAAATGCCTTACCTGCGAAGTGTATCAAGTCCATGGGATAAAAATTCTCCGAAATTTAATTCGGTTAAAGAGGTTAGTGTTAAACAATTTGAATCGGCGCTCGGTGTGAAGGTGGGCGCGAGCGGGACGATTGGAAAAATTGTTGAGCGAACCGCTGGGAAGCGGGTGGCAAAGGTCGACTTTAATGGGAAAGTTCTGAGCGGTAAGGAAATTCGTGAAAAATTGGATTTAAGGTCGTCGGACTTTGAGTGGGAGCGCAAAGGAAACAGCATTGTGATCACCACCCGCGGCTTCGGACATGGTGTGGGGATGAGTCAATACGGCGCGAATGGCATGGCTGCTGATGGGAAGGACTATCAAGAGATTGTGAAGCACTACTATCAGGGTGTCGAGGTTACGGCAGCGGATAGTATGCTGGCAACGATTACGGCGCAGAAATAAATTTGTGGGCCAAACCAATTGTGGTTTGGCTTTTTACTTCAAATTAAAATATATTACAAAAAAAACCACCGCGCAATATCGCAGTGGCTACATTCCTCTCACAAAACCAAGAACCTTCCCAAGCCTAACAAATTTCCCTTTAAATAGCGCACCCCGAATAAAATAAAAGCAAACGATGATTCCGGTGAAGTCTTTTACGAGGTCAAACCAGGACGCTGAGCGGTAGGGATAGAAGGATTGGTGTATTTCATCGGAGACACCGTAAAGTCCGGCTATGACGGCAGAGATGATGTTCAGAGACGCTGTGAACGGTCCCCTGCGTGTCAAAAATGCTAAAACTAGCAATACGTATAGAATCGCGAACTCTATTAAATGCAGGGATTCCTTAATCGTCCGGTCCAGCCCTGAATCCGGGAGTTCGACGAAGTGATTGGATGGCAGACTCGACATGATCCAAATCGCTGCCATATAGGCAATGGGAAGCAGTCGTAATACGTATTTCAAAAAATTTTCCTCCTTCGTGCATAAAAAAGTAAGGTTAATCAAAAAATAACTACAAAAAATTTTTTTCACTAGTGTATATAATTCTACTTATCTGTTCAGAATGATTGCTGAGGTGATGAAAATGAGAGAGGAAGAAAACAAACGATCTTCTCAAGGTTCCAGCGTTAAACGCTTTTTCAAAAAGCGTTGGGTATTTCCAGCCATTTATATTGCAAGTGCAGCAATCATTCTGACAGCCGTTCTTTGGTTCCAAGGCAGCGACAATGCAACTGACAAGTATGATTACGAGTCTTCGGACCTAACGGGTAAAAAGAACGACACTCCAGCGATTGAAGTTAACTCAGCATTAGAGAACTTAAAAATGCCAGTGAAGAATCCAATGGAGACAACTGTCAAAATGGAATTCTATGATTTCAACGCTAGTGAAGAAAAACAGGAAGCAGCATTAGTATTTTACAACAATACGTATGTTCCGCATACTGGAATTGACTTTACATCTAAAAATGGCGAAACGTTTGACGTAGTATCTGCTCTTAGCGGAGAAGTTACTAGAGTTGATGAAGATGCCACCCTTGGTAATGTCATTGAAATCGAACACGATAAAGGTATTGTAACACAATATCAATCGGTTAAAGATGTGAAGGTTAAGGTTGGCGATAAAGTAAAACAAGGACAAGTTATTGCCATGGCTGGACAAAGCTTGTTTGATGAAGAATCTGGAACGCATGTACATTTTGAAGTCCGTAAAGATGGTGTAGCTGTTAATCCGACTAACTATTTTAACAAACCAGTAAGCGAATTACAGGAAAAAGCATCAGCGGGTGAAAAAGCAGAAGATACAAAAAGTCCAAAACAACAAATGATTGAGGAACCTGCTACTGATGAAGAGAAAGCTCCATCAGAAGAAGAAGGTACTCCATCAGATGACGAATCTTCTGAGTCAACAGATAAAACTAACTCTTAATAGTGAACAAAGGGGAAAGGGGAATTAATCTACCTTCCTCTTTTTTTTGCGTTTTTAACCCGAGTTTTTACTTAGAAAAATATGGTAAACTAAATAGAAAGGGGGGATTTTTTTGAAAAAAATAATCGGCATGCTGGTGCTGCTGGTTCTTCTCGCGATGGTGGCAGCTGGCTGCAGCAAGGAACCTCAGCCACAGGATCAATTCGCTGCGTACATAAAGCTTTGGAATGAGCAAAAGTTCGATAAAATGTATGATTACCTTACAGAAGGTACGAAAGAGGTTATCTCCAAGGAGGATTTCACAACCCGCTATCAAAAAATCTACGACGATCTACAAATTACCGACCTCAAGATAACCTTCGAAAAACCGGGAGCGGATGAAGAACTGCCTAAGGACCGGGACAGTGTCACTTATGATTTTTCCGCGTCAATGAACAGCATCGCGGGACCAATCGAATTTACATATAAAGCTAAGATGAACAAAGAAGAACGTGATAAAAAGAATAACTGGTATGTGGACTGGAACACTACCTATATTTTTCCACAATTAAAGGATGGCGACAAAATCGGAGTCAGCACCACCAAACCGAAACGGGGACAAATCGTTGACCGGGCAGAAAATGGCTTAGCCATGAACGGGCAGGTTTACGAAGTGGGAGTTGTTCCAGGAAAGCTTGAAGGGCAGAAGGAACCGGTTATTCAGCAATTATCCAGCCTGTTAAAAATGACACCGGAGCAGATAGAGAAAGCGATAACGGCCAGCTGGGTGAAGCCGGACCTGTTTGTGCCACTGAAGAAGGTATCGATGGACGATACGGAGCGTATCGCTCAGTTAATCGCCCTAGAGCCAGTGCAAACGAAAAAGGTAGAAGCAAGAATATATCCATATAAGGAAGCAGCGGCACACCTAATCGGTTATGTCGGATCGATTACGGCAGAAGAACTAGAAAAATTGAAGGATAAAGGCTATACAAGCTCAGATGTCATTGGAAAAAGAGGACTCGAGCAAGTTTTTGATGAGCAGCTCAAGGGGAAAAATGGCGTGAAAATCACGATTAAAAAACCGGATGGCAGCACAGAATTGCTGGCTGAAAAAGCAGTTGAAGATGGACCGGATGTTAAGCTTACCATTGATATTAATATGCAGGCGAGCTTGTACGCAGAGCTAGTAGGTGAGGCGGGCGCAGGAGCGGCGATAGACCCAGTAACCGGTCAAACACTGGCACTTGTCAGCTCGCCATCATTTGACCCAAATCAAGCCTCTCTGGGCTTCTCAAGTGACGAGTGGAACCAGCTTCAGGAAAATCCACAAAAGCCCATGACAACCAGGTTCAATAAGTCATATTCACCAGGTTCTGTTTTCAAGCCGCTCACAGCTTCTATAGGACTGAAAAACAATACGATTACAACTGAGCAAACAATGAATGTTAACGGTTTGAAGTGGCAAAAGGGTGCTTCGTGGGGCGGCTATTTCGTGACGCGGGTTCATGAAGCCGATTCAGTGAATCTAGAAAAGGCAATGGTCTATTCTGATAATATTTATTTTGCACAGACGGCTTTGGGACTTGGGAAAGACCCATTCACCGCTGGGTTAAAGGGATTTGGTTTTGAAGAAGAGTCTGATTATCCATTCCCGCTTGAAACATCAACGATTGGAAAATTGGATAATGAGATTGCTTTGGCAGACTCCGGCTACGGTCAGGGACAAATTCAAATGAGTATTGTTCATTTACTGGAAACCTATACTCCTTTTGTGAACAGTGGAAATATGGTTAAACCAAGTCTCTTGCTTGACGTTGAAAAAAGTGAAAAGAGTGTGGTTTCGCCTGAAATTGCTGCCACCGTTTCTGGAATGTTGCGAAAGGTCGTCGGTGATGCGGATGGAACGGCCCATTCTGCTGAAATCGCAGACTATCCACTAGCAGGAAAAACCGGAACTGCTGAAATCAAACAAAAGCAGGGTGAAAAAGGAACGGAGAATGGCTGGTTCATTGCTTATAACACGGACAGTCCATTGATGGTTGCGATGATGGTGGAAGACGTCCTAGGTCGCGGTGGTTCACAAATACCGGTGAAAAAAGTGAAGAATTTCTTTATGCAAGTTAAATAAGGTTCGAAATATACCACCCTTCTAAAAATCAGATGGGTGGTATTGATATTTTTCAAGATCAATGATGCCGTTTAGGCCAATTTCGACGCCTTCGCTTTCAAGCGAGAAAAGCTGCTCCTGATGTGATTCATCGTCCTGGATGGCGATTTGACCTTTTGTATTGACGACACGGTGCCAGGGAAGACGATGCTTCCTGCTCATTGAGTGCAAGACGCGAACCACCTGCCGTGCTGCACGCGGGCTTCCAGCTTCCCGCGCTATTTGTCCATATGTCATAACCTTTCCTTCAGGGATGGCTTTAATAATCGTAACGACACGTTCTGTAAAAGGCTGCATTTTACAAATTCCTTTCTGCTTTCTCCTTCATATTATAAATTAAGATAAATTTTTTTAAAATTTTCATTCGACATTTTCTATCGACACATTTCTCAGGAAATAATCAAAGCTGGTTTTTGATTTCCTTTTAAAAGACATACACCATGCACGCTACAGCCATTTCGCATTGATGTCGAAAAAAGAAGCAGGGGAATTATTTTTTGATTGAAATGTCCGATTTTTCTAAAAATTTACTTGGTACCTTGTCCTGATTAGATAATTCGTGCATATATTCGTATCCAAGCTAATAAGATGGTTACAAACCTTTACAAAGAGAGTGTTTGAGGTGAAGAGTCGTTTGAGGCTTTTGTGGATTCAGTTGGGGACATGATTATTCATTGTAATGCCGCATAATTGCATAAATGGTGACAGGCACCGGGTCATGCGGATTTAGTATTTCGTCTTAGTGATAAGCGGGTCTCATTTCGCACTTCTCACATCCAATTTAGGGAGGGCGAGTGGTGTGCACGATTACATCAAAGAGAGAACTATCAAGATTGGAAAGTATATCGTGGAGACGAGAAAAACGGTTCGTGTCATAGCGAAGGAGTTTGGCGTATCCAAAAGTACTGTCCATAAAGATTTGACAGAGAGACTTCCTGAAATAAATCCTGAGCTGGCAAATGAGGTAAAAGAAATTTTAGATTATCATAAATCGATCAGACATCTCCGGGGTGGAGAAGCGACGAAAATGAAGTATCAGAAGGAAGAAAAGGAAGGTGAGGCCGTTAAATAGGCCAATCTTCAGAAGAATTCTTGCGCAAACAGAAAAAATGTTTTAAATTGGCCATTTTCATGGACTTCTTGGTGCATTCTAAGAAAGTCGAGAAAAGGGCCATTTTTAATGGCTGAAAAAGCGGGCATTCTCTTTCAATAAATTTTTTCCGACAAATTTCTACGTTTTTTAGGTAAAAAGTATGGAAATTTAAAGGAATATGATACAATTAGCAATTAGGAAAGTATGACCGTTTCAAGGAGGAAAGAAAAGAGAATGTTTGCTAGGGATATTGGGATTGATTTGGGAACGGCTAACGTGTTAATCCACGTAAAAGGCCGCGGAATTGTATTGAATGAGCCATCTGTTGTAGCAATAGATAGAAATACGAATCGTGTTCTTGCTGTTGGTGAGGAAGCTCGCCGTATGGTTGGACGTACACCAGGTAACATCGTCGCAATTCGCCCGTTAAAAGATGGGGTAATTGCAGACTTTGACGTAACAGAAGCAATGTTAAAACATTTTATTAATAAGCTAAACGTGAAGGGCTTTTTATCGAAACCGCGCATTTTGATTTGCTGTCCAACGAACATCACAAGCGTTGAGCAAAAAGCAATCAAAGAAGCGGCTGAAAAAAGCGGTGGGAAGAAGATTTACCTAGAAGAGGAGCCGAAAGTGGCAGCCATTGGCGCGGGAATGGATATTTTCCAACCAAGCGGTAACATGGTTGTGGATATCGGCGGCGGAACAACAGATGTTGCGGTCCTTTCAATGGGCGATATCGTAACATCCTCCTCCATTAAAATGGCTGGCGACAAGTTCGATATGGAAATCCTCAATTACATCAAGCGTGAATACAAGCTATTGATCGGTGAACGCACATCTGAGAATATTAAAATCAATATTGGAACCGTCTTTGCAGGATCACGCTCGGAAGAAATGGAAATTCGCGGACGAGACATGGTCAGTGGTTTACCACGTACGATCACAGTTCGTTCAGAAGAAATTGAAGGAGCTTTACGCGAGTCTATTGCTGTTATCGTTCAAGCGGCAAAAAGCGTTCTTGAACGCACACCGCCGGAACTTTCTGCCGACATCATCGACCGTGGTGTCATCCTAACAGGCGGAGGAGCTCTGCTGCATGGTATCGACACATTGCTAGCTGACGAACTTAAAGTACCTGTCTTAGTGGCCGAAAACCCAATGGACTGTGTAGCGATTGGAACAGGCATCATGCTCGACAACATTGACCGTATTGCAAAGAGAAAACTTGGGTGAACAGGTAGGACATCTTACCACTTAAAGAGTCTAATGACACTAGTCGTTGGGCTTTTTATTTTGGAAATAAGTACTCCAAAAAAGCCGATTTTGATTAATAAATTCCGCCACTTTTTGCCATGGAAATACTTTTTCTGCAAAAGACTACTAATTATTTTTAATAATAGAGTATAATATTAGGTAAAATGATGAAACAGCAGAAGAATGGGCAAACGAATGGTTCAATATAATAGATGGATTTCGGTTAAAAGGGGAATAAAGAGATGTCAGTAAATCATCTAAACCAGGTGAAAACGAGGGAAGAGTATAAAAAGATAAAAGAAGATGAGCGGGCTAAGGCTGTAGAAGGTACTACGACCCAAAAAGCTTCTAAAGTCAAAAGTGCTCAAAAAGCCCAAAAGGCGGAATTAGCAAATAAGCGGATTCGGATCCGCCTTATTCCCATTTGGCTTCGAATTGTCCTTTTGGTCGTTTTAACTGGAGTTTTTATGGTCGCAGGGGCAACTGTTGGGTATAGTGTGCTCGGAAATGGGGATCCGGGCGATGTGTTAAAACAATCGACCTGGACGCATATTCTTGATTTAGTGGAAAAAAAATAACCGTGGAGGGGCGACAAGCCCTTCCTTTTTGTATCCTCTTAATAGTAAAATGTAAATAGCTGTTCCTATGAGGAGGTACTAAAATGTTAGATGTGACACAAATAAAAGAAATTATCCCCCATCGTTATCCATTTTTGCTTGTAGATAAAATTTTGGAAGTAGAAGAAGGGGTAAAAGCTGTTGGAATCAAAAATGTGACGGCAAATGAAGAGTTTTTCAATGGTCATTTCCCTGACTATCCAGTAATGCCGGGTGTGCTTATTGTTGAGGCACTTGCACAGGTTGGAGCCGTTGCTGTATTGAAAAAAGAGGAAAATCGCGGTAAATTGGCTTTTTTTGCCGGAATTGATAGCTGTCGTTTCAAGAAACAAGTGAAACCGGGAGACCAGTTAAGGTTGGAAGTAGAAATCGTCCGCCTGAGGGGTCCAATTGGAAAAGGGAAAGCTGTTGCAACAGTGGATGGAGAAATTGCTTGTGAAGCGGAAATAACGTTTGCATTAGGAAAATAACCGGGCATTGCTCCGGTTGTTTTTTTTTTGTAATAGTCCTTTAAATCTTGGGGAAAATAACAACAGACCAGAAAACGGGTCAATATTTTACTATGGAAAGGGGCTTTTACGTTTGAAGAAAAAGCTGTTTTTATTGCTTGCAGGGTCGGTTTTATCAGTGTCAATGTTAGCGGGGTGTTTCAATAGGAATCAAAATCCACCCCCACCGGTTAATGATAATGCACCGATTAATAACACAAACACACGTTATAACGAAAATAACCGTTTAAACAACACAAACACACGTTATAACGAAAATAACCGTTTAAACAACACAAACACACGTTATAACGACGGCATGAATGGAACTAACAATAACGGATTAAACAACACAAACACACGTTACCACAACAACGACCTTAACAATGGTACCGACATCGAAGACAGAATCGAACGCAACATTAATAATAGATAATAAAGAGCAGGGCAGGCTAATCCAGCCTGCCCTTTTTCAATCGTGCTTAATTTTTAATTTCGGTTTGCTTTTCATTTTGTCTTTAAATTCCTCAAGCAGCGCTTGACCGCCGAGACCCTGTTCAAGCAGACTGTCGAGTAACAGTTCAGAGTAATCACTTCTGTTTCGGCGTAATCGCCCTTCAAATAGGACGCTCATATGATTTTCAAATTTATTTAGTGATGAAACCTTGGTCTGAAAAAAGGCAGGGTCGTTTTCACGCTTGGTTATCACCGCTTGTACAATAACCTCGCGATTTTCCTCGTGGATTTTTTTGAAATAGTCATAAAGGGTTAAATCCGTATAAGCTTCAAGCAGCCAGCTAGCTCGTTCGTTTTCTTTATTAATAATTAATCCATCTTCTAATGGAACTTCCACAGAATTTCCATCCTCAACAATTTCTAAAGCGACTAACTTAAAGGATTTCATTTACATTACCTCCCGTTACGTTTCATTCGCGACCATATTTTTCTAAATTATAACATATCCGTTCGGGAAGCAAATGTCGAAAAATATTTGTCGTATTTTGCAATTTTGTTATTTGGGGAAAAATAGACCTTCCAAACTTGTTTTTTGCCCATGACGAAAAATTAAATTTGGGGCCAAAAACGAATCGATTTTTGGAAATTCGCCATTTTACAGCAGTAGTGCTGAGGGTCTATGATTAAGCCATCAAAAGGAGAGGAGAATAGGAATGATCAATCAAGTTACGCTTGTCGGAAGACTGACGCGGGATCCGGAATTACGAAAGACAACGGATGGGCTGCCGGTTACTTCGGTGACCTTGGCGGTAAGTCGACAATTTCGCAACCAGCATGGAGAAATTGAAGCAGACTTTGTCAATTGCACACTTTGGAAAAAAGCTGCTGAAAATACGGTACAATATTGCCGAAAGGGTTCAGTCGTAGGGGTAACAGGGAGGCTGCACACCCGGCATTATGACAACAAGGAGGGGAAACGGGTATATGTAACAGAAGTGGTGGCGGAATCCATTCGCTTCCTAGGTGCCAAACCAACTTATAGCCATGTGGAGCCGCCGCCAGGGACGGTTACCGTTACGAAGGAGGAACTGCCATTTTGAGTAGCCGTGATGATATTGCCAGCAGTTTAGAGCAGCTGCTTGAGAGCTTGATTAAAATGGTGGGTCGAGCCAATCAGAATAACAACGACCTGCAAAAACAGATCAATCAGGCGAATCAAAACATGGAAAGTCTTCAGAAAAGAATTAGTCAGCTAGAATGGATTATGAAAGGGCAGCTTAAGGAAAGTGAACGGAGCCCAATCAGAAATTACCCCACACATCCGTATCCACACATTACATCCGAAATTCATGACCATAACTCAGTTCACTTTTGAAAAATAACTTCCTCATCGCGTAATGATATCTTATCGAATAGGATTATTTTAGACCACATTTTATTTTTCGGTAGCTTTTTGAAAAATTTTCCCCGAAAGTAGAGGTTCCTTTGTTAAAGAAAACGAAAACTCTCCAAAATAATCCCCATTTTCCGGCCGAGCAGCGCCGGAATTTTTTTACTCATAAAGGGGTATAAATAAATTTCAGTTGGGCAAAATAACAGAAAACCCCCCTGTTTTATTTTTCTAGGGCCGCTGATAATCGTTCAGCGGCTCTATTTTTTTAGATTTTTTTATAAAGATAATGGAAAAGTCATAGTTTGGATGTGTACAATGTGTGAAAACTATGGACTATATACCTATATTAGAATGAAAATCAATCGAGGAAAAAAGGAAAGCTAAAATTATTGTCGAATAATAAATGTTGATGTAAATATTTGTCTTTCATTGGAGGTCATATTAACAAATGCCAAACTCATTAATTTTTATCGGGGAACGACCGAGTCACTTGGAAGTGAACATTAAAGGTAAACCAGATTTCTACGATGCGATACAACTCTCTAAAAAGACTCATCCCATATCTCCAAACCTGTCCTACCAATCTATCCCTCTTCACCAATACCATATTTCTATCCATATTCTTGAAAGTAACACCCATTTCAACTGCCGACAACAGTCATTGCAGCTAATACAAGGCGAGAAGCAGCTCTCCGAAGAAGAAGCCTACGATATCTTCACGAACTTTGCGATTATGGACGATAATAAGGTCGCATTTTTAATGCTATCAGGAAGAAAAGGAATTAGAAAAAGAGAAAAAGGGAAGCCAAGGGTTTTGGCGGCCAGTAAGAAGGTGGAGGACTAAGGAAAGGTAGTTTTATGGTAAAATAATAGGAGGGATTGTGTTGAATCGCCTTAATCCATTAAATGATTTTTTGTTTAAAAAGTTGTTCGGAGACCAAAATGATAATGAGCTTTTAATTGGTCTACTTAATGCGATCCTTAAAATAGAAATTGTGAATCTAACTATTGAGAATGAAAAACTCAATCGATTTAAGGAAGAAGAAAAATTAGGTATCTTAGATATAAAGGCAAAAATGGCAACCGGTGAAAAAATAAATATCGAAGTTCAACTGTTAGACCAAAAAAACATGATCCCACGAACCCTTTTTTATTGGTCAAAGCTTTTTGTAGAGGGATTTGAATCAGGGAGTCTTTATAAAGAACTGAAAAAGACTGTCACTATCAATATTTTAGGGTTTAAGTTGGAGGAATTACGAGATGAGTGCTTTCATTCCACATTTAAAATAGGTGAATCTAAAACAAAAAATAACTTAACAGATTTGCTGGAAATCCATTTCATCGAGTTTCCAAAATTCGAGGAAATTACGTATGATTTGAATAATCCACTCCATTGCTGGCTACTTTTTTTAAAAGATGATGTTCCTGATTATTTGCTTAGGGAGGTATTGAGGATGGATGTAATAAGTAAAGCAGAGGAAAAGCTGACAATGTTAAGCGCTGACCCGGAAACTAGAAAAGAGTACGAAAGGCGGGCAAAAGCTCTATCAGACGAGCGGAGCCGGTTAGAAGAAGCAAAGGAAAAAGGCATGGAGAAGGGCATGGAAATAGGGATATTAACTATAATACGTGGTCTTCTGTCCCGAGGAATGCCTCTTAACGAAGCTGCTAAACTTACCCCATATAGTGAAGAGGAGTTAGACAGGAAGTTAAAAGAAACCCAAGAATAGCCAAATGGGTTTTTGAAATGTACCATTCTAGACGAATATTACAAATGCATAACAAATTTAATCAAAAAAAGGGTTTCGAAGTTACTTCGGAGCCCTTTTACTGTTATTCACAAAAGCGTAATTTCCCCAAGAATTTCACAATATAGACAAAACCACTACGAATTTAACAATATATATCCTCTTTCCCCTTGCTTTGCGCGTGCACCACCCACATAAAAAACACCATCAGATTACGTAAAGGTTACACAAACAAACCCATTGTCCACCCCACACGGACAAAACGAGCAAAATGTCCACGAGCGGTGACAGGCACCGGGTGGGTTACCCATATTTTTCATCTGTTCCTAGTGTTTTCCACTGTTATATGACAATTTGTGATAGAGTTTTAATATTTTTGTAATATAACTGGTACATAGTTCTGGTATAAATAGAGTAATAGAGAAGGGGGAAGCGTATGCAAAGTTTAAGGCGTATGATTTTCATGTTTCTAACATGCGTATTATTGGTGTCAGGTACGGTTGTGGCACATGCACAAACAAGTAAGGACGCTTTACATACTGTTCAGCAAGAGCTTGAACAAAAGGCGAATGAAAAGAACTCTATTAACAATGAAATCGAACAGATTAAAAAAGATATGGAAGATTTACAATCTTTTATTACACAAAATAGAGTAGCGTTGGAAGATACTCAAAAGAGAATCGTTGCAACCCAACAACTAATCGAACAGAAAAAAGAGGAAATCGTCGTCCTTCAGGATAAAATACATAACCGAAAAAATGTTATGAAAAATCGGTTAGTGGCCATGCAAAAGGATGACAATTTAAATGTAGTCATCAATGTAATCTTAGAATCTAAAAATGTAGCAGATCTTATTAACCGCGCGAGTGCGGTAACAACCCTGTTAAACGCTGATAAAGATATAATGACTGACCAAGAAAACGACCTAAAGCAAATTGAAATGGATAAAGAAGAAATTGCTAAGCATGAAGAACAGCTGGCAGTAGAACAAGAAAATCTCACCAAACAGCAAGCAGAACTGAATCTAAATTTGCAAAAAAGACAAGAATCCTTAACTGTAATGCAACAAAAATATAGCCAAGTCGATCAAGAAATGGCCGGAATTCAAGCACAGTTGGCAGAGGCACAAGCGAAGGTTCGCCAAGAACAAGAAGCAGCAAGATCCATGGCCGCTGCTAACACACCAGCGCCAGCACCGGCTGCAACACCAGCACCAACAGGACAAACAGGCAATGAAATGTATGTCACTTCAACTGCGTACAGCCATGAATCATCAGGAAGTATCACGCGCATGGGCCACAATATTAAGGAAAATCCAAATATGAAGTTAATTGCAGTTGATCCATCTGTTATCCCATTAGGATCAAGAGTATGGGTAGAGGGATATGGCGTTGCGATTGCTGGGGACACTGGCGGGGCGATAAAGGGACATAAAATCGATGTACTTATGCCAAACAATGTCCAAGCATACGCATGGGGCAGAAAAACCGTAAAAATCGTCGTATTACAATAGCTGTAGCAAAAAGAGATCTGACATCAAATGGATGTTAGATCTCTTTTTGCTTAGAAAGGTTAACTTCTGCAATAAAAAACCAGTCCGAAGACTGGTTTATCGTAGTAGTGTCCGCCTGAGATGGAAAGTGTCCACGAGCGGTGCCTGTCACCCTAAATAAACTAAATTCTTGAGCTCATCGGTGGAGAGTTCGGTGATCCAGTTTTCGCTTTGGATGATTTGGTCGTTTAGGTGTTGCTTTTTCTCGAGCATGGCGTCAATTTTTTCTTCGAGTGTGCCGGTGCAGATGAGTTTGTGCACGTGTACGAAGCGGGATTGACCGATTCGATACGCTCTGTCGGTGGCTTGGTTTTCAACTGCAGGATTCCACCAGCGGTCGTAGTGGATGACGTGATTGGCTGCCGTTAGGTTCAGTCCGGTTCCTCCGGCCTTCAATGAAAGCAAGAACACAGGGAACTCATGGTTTTGAAATTTCTCTATCATGCTATCACGCTGTGTCTTTGGTACACTTCCGTTCAGGAATGGTACCTCAACCCCAAACTTCTTCTTTATGGTCGCACGGATCATTTCACCCATTTCAATATATTGAGTAAAAATGAGACAACTTTCGCCTGCGTCCAAAACGGCGTCTACAAGGTCGACAAGTTTTTCTAACTTATTGGAGCGTTCAAGAAGCTGTCGCTCAGCTGACCGTTCTTTTAAATAGAGCGCAGGGTGATTACAAAGCTGCTTCAACCTGCTAAGCATTTGTAAAATTAACCCTTTTCGTTCAAAACCTGACAGCTTTTCAATCTCTGCAAAAGTATCCCGGACGAGCTGCTCATACAACGATGCTTGCTCGGTTGTGAGTGGACAGTACTCTTTTTGCTCCTGTTTGTCAGGAAGATTGAGGGCAACCTCTTCGTCTTTTTTCGTCCTCCTCATCAGGAACGGGCGAATTAACGACTGAAGCTCATTAACCTTTTCTTTTTTCTCATCCTTTTCAATCGGAATCACGAACTTTTTCTGGAATTGGCCCAAGCTGCCAAGATAACCATGATTGGTAAAATCAAAGATCGACCACAGCTCGGATAATCGGTTTTCCATTGGAGTACCGGTCAAGGCAATTTGATGGCCGCTGCGCAGCCTTCGAACCGCCTTTGACTGCTTCGTTCCCGCATTTTTTATATTCTGTGCTTCATCGATGGCAATCGAGCTCCAAAGAATGGACTCAAACTCCTCTGTATCCATATGGCTCAACCCGTATGAAGTCAGGACAATATCGACATCCTTAACCTTTTCCGAAAAAGCCTCCGCCTTCAACCGGTTCGATCCATAATGCAAATATACATTCATTTCAGGCGCAAACCGTTCAAGCTCTTTCTGCCAGTTACCAAGTACAGATGTTGGGCAAATAATCAAAGCAGCCTTCACGGGCATTTTTTCACTTGAACCCTTTTCTTCGTTGCCTGTGGCTTGCTTTTTAGAATCGTTATCAATTTGGGTGCCTGTCACCATTTCAGAGAGTGCTCCGATTTCTTCCTTTACCTTCAATAAATAAGCGATTAGCTGCACTGTTTTTCCGAGCCCCATGTCATCCGCGAGAATGGCACCAAAACCGTATTGGCGGAGGAACCAGAGCCAGCTCATTCCTAACTGCTGATAAGGGCGGAGTTCGCCATGAAGCCCATCAGGAACTGTTTCCAAGGGAATCTCATTGGCTTCGGAAAGCTGCTTGATCATTTTTTTCCAAGAGCTGTTCAGCTCAATTTGAATCCGTGCGAAGGCTTTTGGGTTTTCTAGCTCATCTTCAGTGGGAGGGGTCTCCACTAGCTCTTGTTCAAGTAGATCCCTTACATGCAAGCCTTCCTTTTCGGCACGTTTCATCAAATCCTGAATTTGTCGAATAAAGCCTGGATCGAGCTTAACCCAGCGCCCGCGAATAAAGACAAGTCGACGTTTTTCTTCGACAAGTTGACTGAACTCATCCTCAGATAAGTCGACGCCGTTCATGGAAAAACGCCAATTGAAATCGAGCATTGCCTGCAGTCCGACAAACGAAGGACGGTGGCTGGATGACCCTTTTAGAGATGCCTTCACCTTTAAATTCGCATTTTTCATCGCTTGCCACCAGGAAGGAAGCAGAATCTCTACGTCCAAAGCTACAAGTGTTTCACTTGCTTCCGTCAGAAACATCCATGCTTCTTCCTCTGTGAACCCAGGCTTTAAGGTTGCTCCGTCCTCACTCAACCATGGAATCAACTTAACCCAGCGACCTTGCTCACGGTCAACCCTGTCTAAAAATGGCTTCCATCTCGCTGGAAGTTTTCCGTTTAGGGCATATACATCATCCACATTCTTCTTGCCACGTAAAAAGACATCCAGGTTCCACAGACCTTCGCCGTCTAGGGGTTCTTCTAACCTCAGACCAATCGTGAAGGGAGTGTCACTTTCTTTGATTCCAACCCACTCAAGCCAGCTTTCTTCATCAAAATAACGGGCAAGATCTGAACCAGCTATATTTTGTTTCCTAAGTAAAGCAAGCTTTGGACCGAAAAGATCCTTCATAGCCGAATTCCGCGTTAAGTAAGCATCTAAAGCATGATCGTATAGATCAGAGATAAATTCCTGCACCTTTTCAGATTCTTCGTCATGGGAATCTACAGGCTGGTCCCAGAATGATGGATCGAATTCATCCATTACCCGGACAGGGAGCTGCCAGCGGAAGTCGCCATGTTCCCACACGGAAAAGTCCGGCAGCCAATCCTTCTCGAGGATTCCTTCGTGAAGGGCGTGAGCAGCGGCCAGGCAAATTTCCGATTGATCGCTCCAGTCCCAGTCAATAAACCGATTAAAGGATTCCTTCGCAAAAAGAGAGACAAGGTGCCAGCCAGTAACCACAACACCCTCGATGCCATCCACTGACTCCGTCTCTAGAAGCGTGCCAAAAAAGCTCTCTTCATGCCTGCCGAACAGCACATTCTTCCACTCAGAAGGAGGTAACCCATATCCGTGCTCATCCTCAGCAGCCAAAAGATAGCGACCATCTTCCAATTTAATTGTCAGTAGCTTAATAAATCTAGTTTTCAGCATCGTATTATTACTCCTTTATTAGGGCGGGTGGAGGCCAATTTAGCTTGATTCATTTCCAAATAATGTCTAAAAGTCCAAAACCCTTTGAAAAAAGTCCAAAAGTATCCCGAAATAGTCCAAAGCACAAGGGAAAAAGTCCAAAACCCACTAGAAAAAGTCCAAAACCAAAATTAACCCCAAAAATCACAAATATATGCAATAAAACTGTCCGCCTGAGGTGGAAAGTGTCCACGAGCGGTGCCTGTCACCGCAGAATGTCACCACATTACTGAAACCACCTCAACCAGACTATTCTTCAATAAGTTTGCTCCTTCTGCATTCTTCGTGGAAGGCGCGGAGGCGTTTGGTTTTTTCCATTAGGTTGTCGAGGAAGTATTGCCAGTCGTCGACTCGTTTGATTTTTTTGTACAGGGTCCGCAGTTTTTTTAGATGGCGGACGGCTGCTTTGTAGCTGGAACGGTTTTTTTGGTTGATTTCGTTCAGCGCCGATTGATGCAGCATTCCTAGCAGTACCTCTGGTTTCTCTTTTTCGATTACCTTGACGCGTTCTCGCGGCAGGTCATAAAAGCTCCAGCCCATGAATGCCTGGAGGTCACCCCATTTTTCGAATTGCTTTCGTTCAAACAGCGAAAATTCATATTCCGTATAACTATAAGGTAAAGTCGCCAGCAGCGCGCGTTCGTACAATTCAGCTTTTCCATTTTCCGAAATGTATGGTGCGATGGCCTTAAGCGCCGACCGGGTAAAAGCAGCACATGAATGATAGGTCCGCAAAAAGTCTAAATAAGTTTTTAGTTTGGAGGAAAACAGCTCGATTAAAGGTCCAACCCGTTTCCACGCCTTTGTCTGTGACAATAGATCAATCCAGTGGAGCATATAAGGGGTAATGACTTCATCGTCAAATTTCCCAATCAACTCTAAGGCCAGTTCATCCTTTTGCTGTAAAAAGCTGATATGAATCCCTGCCACCATCAGCGGAGTGGGGTTTTCCCAATCCTTCAAGGTCTTCATTCGCTCATTAATATGTAAGATTTCTTGCTCACGCCACTCCTTCTTTTTAAAAAGATTCGTCCAGAGGAGGCGGTACAGATAGACACGTTCCTGCTCGAGCCCAGTAGAGGCAGTCAAGAGCTCAAAAACATCATCCTTTAATTTCAAAATAAACTCGTCGAAGTCAAAAGGCAGCGATTGCACGCCAATTTTTAATACAAGATCATCCGCATCCTCAATTAAGTTATGGAACACAGAGAGATAGGCACGTCTAACAGCGTCCTCCGCAAAACCCGAATCCTCTGTCAGAACGGCGAGCTTTTTAAACGATACAATAATTCCGACCATTTCATATAACAAGCGCCATTCTTGTTCCACCGGAGCGCTCGCTCGAATTCGCCGTTCGTAAATATTGAACAGCTCAGCAATAATGAAAGGGCTCGAATACTTTTTTGAATTAAGAATGGTATCAAAGCTGATCTCGAAGGATTCTACCCAGCGGCGATAATCAGGCTTCATTACACCGTTTGCCTTGATTAAATCCTTTGCCGTCTGCAGTCCCCAGTTCGTGACATCATTTTTCTCTTTCATCGGTTCCCGCCACTCTGCAACCCATTCGGCAACACTGCCTACTCTTGCATATGCAGCAAAAAATACAGCCATCTGATGGCGGCACAGTCCCTGGTTAGGGCAGGTACACTCACTCGAAGCCAAAAAGGCAAAATTGAGCTTAACATAACAAGGCGTAACGTCCTGCACCATCGCGGTAATCTGGGCATTCCATATTTGTAATTGCTTCACCAACCCTTGTCGGTACAGCATTAAGCCCTTTTGAACGAGCTTAACATCATCGACAACATGCGGGTGCAGCAACTCTTTCATCTGTAACGCAAGAAGTTCAATCCGTTCATTAATAGTGGTCGACTCCAAAGCCGCGACCCCCTTTTCCGAAAATCCATATTCCTATATTATACCCAAAAATTGACCATTCGAGGAGAGAAAAGAGGATTTCTATACAGGACGGGCCTTTTTTGTTTAAAATATTCTTTGATTTGCAAATGAGAACTAGCTAAAAAGCCTGATTTTCTCGTATTTAGAAGGAACAAAAAAAGTCCAGGCATTGTGCGACGCCTCGACTTAGCTATTTTCCATTTCAGTAGTTGTGTTTATTGCAGGAGTCTGCCCCAGTTGCTGAGACACATATTCAAACAGGTGAGTAAGGTAATTAGTGAGCTCGAAGCCTTCTTCGTTAGCAAACTGTGATAATAGGAATTTCGTTTCATTCATATTATTTTCCCCCTTAGATTCATTTCTATCATCATTCTTACCAATCTATCATTCTCTTATACATCCAATCGAAGGATGATTCAAAATACATGTCAAGTCATTGAGTTACAATCTCGTGCGCCTGCAGTAACTGACTCATTTCCTGTTGTTGACGCTGTCTCTCGCGTTCGAGCTGAGTCAAGTGGCAATCAATCTGCTGGTAGCTACACTTCTATCAAGGTATGTCCAAATACGAAAATTGGTCACGGCACAGAACGCAAAAACAGTCCCAGCAGCGCTAGGACTGAAAATCTATAATGATATCTTGGCAGCTTAATCTATATCTTGGGAAACCTCTGGTTCCTGTTTCTCCATATCTGAAGCGAATCTTTCCAAACCCCCAGTAGCACAAAACAAAACAAGCGCAAAAAACAACGCAATTAAAACTCTTTTCATCGAAATGATCCCCCAGTTATTCCTTTTTGTCTCTACTCAATAAGACGCAAATAAGTGGGAATTAGTTCCATAAAAGTGTTTGACAAAATCTGCACTTTTAAAAAAGATAAGCCGACATTTGCTATTTTAAAATCAATGTGATATATTTCTTTTTGTAAAATTGACTGATTTAGTATTTCGGTCAGTTTACTAAAAGTGAGGTGAGTGGTTGTGGCGATTGTTGATCGAAAGAAGCTGATTATTGAGGCAGCGGCTAAGTCTTTTTCTTTGTATGGTTATAAGGCAACGACGATGGATCAGGTTGCCAAGTTAGCCAATGTGGGAAAAGGGACCATCTATACCTTTTTCAAAACAAAGGAAGAATTATTTGATGAAATTATTACTTCGCTTATTGTTGATATTCGATTAGAAGTGGAAGCCGCCATGGACGATTCTGCCTCAATTCTTGAAAATGTCCACACAGTTTTAGTTCGTGTTCATGAGTTTCGTGAAACCCATCAGTTGACCATCAAATTGATTCAGGAAGAACGGGATATGGGGACGCAAATCGTTGTCGAAGCCATGCAGAGGGTGGAGGAATCCATCGTTCAGTACATGAAAGTGATCATCCAGAAGGCGATTGACAAAGGTGAAATCAAAGCGTGTGATCCCGAGGTAACAGCCTTTGTCATGTTAAAAATGTACTTTTCATTAGTGGTCGACTGGCAAAGAAACCATCCACCATTGGATAAAGAAGAAATCTCAAAGCTCTTTGAACTCTATTTACTAAAAGGCTTGTTAACCTAAAAGTCTTTTATTTTTATAAAAAAAATGACTACTTGAACAAAATGGTCAATATTTTATATCTAATAATGACTAAATGGATAAAATAGTCAATCAGGAGGAATGTAATCATGTATGGAATAATAGCAGAACTGAAAACTATCCTTTCCAATCGCAAGGTTCTCGTTCCCATCATTGCCATCCTCTTTATACCAGTTCTTTACGCGGGTATGTTTCTATGGGCATTTTGGGATCCTTATAAATATTTAGGCGACCTGCCGGTGGCGATTGTGAACCAGGATGAAGGGGCAGAGCTTAATGGTGAGCAGCTAGAGATTGGGGACGACCTGGTCAAAAATCTTAAAAAAAGTAACACGTTTGATTTTGATATCGTGGATAAAAAGCAGGGTTATCAAGGGTTGGAGGAACAAAAGCATTATATCCTGGTAGAAATTCCAAATGATTTTTCAAAAAATGCAACGACACTTCTTGAGGATGAGCCACAAAAGTTAGAAATCAAGTATGTGCCGAATGAAGGGGCGAACTTCCTATCGGCGCAAATTGGAGAAACCGCGATGAAGGAAATCAAAGCGGAGATTTCAAAAGAGATTGTCGCAACCTACTCTGAAAGTATTTTTGAAAAAGTAACCGATATGGCTGGCGGGTTAAGCCAAGCAAGTGAGGGAGCCAATCAACTCTCAGAAGGCAGTGCAAAACTTACCGAGGGAGTAGGACAGGTTAAGGAGAACCTAGAATTATTAGCAAGTAAATCGATACAATTCGAGGAAGGGGTGCACACGGCTGCCTCAGGAACTGTTGAACTGGCAAAAGGGTCAACAGCCATCAATCAAGGGTTAGCAGAAGTGGATGAAAAGCTTCCGCAGCTGGTGACAGGCACCGCAAAAGCACAAGCCGGGGCAGAGCAAATGAAAAAAGAATTACCGGCTGGAATTGCAGCAGGTATTAGCAGTCAATTAACTGGAAGTACGGAAAAATTAAATGCCGGTATTAATCATTTTGAAACTCAATTGGGTGACGGATTGTCTGCGCAGATAGCCGACCAAATAATCGCACAGCAAAAGGCAAAAATGCAAGAGCTTGCAGGGGCTTTGATTGCAAACGGTGTTCCAGCTGAAACCGTCCAGGCCATCATGGAACAACAAGCTGCGCCAACTAAGGCTGAGGTCGAGCAGCAGGTTGCACAAGCTATCACTCCGGGACTACATCAGGGCTTCACGCAGTTTAGATCCCAGGTAAATGGTCAATTACTTGGAGCGGCTTCAGGTTTAGAAGAGCAATTGAAAAAGCAAACTGATCCCGCTTTTGATCAATTAATCGGTGGTCTGGGAGAAATTAATGCCAACCAGGCAAAATTACAATCAGGTATCCACCACCTTTATGAAGGATCCACCGCATTAAATGCGGGTGCAAACCAGCTGACAGCGGGTATGGGCCAATTATCAGAAGGTGCCGATAAAATTGCCGATGGAACTGGAAGGCTTGCGGAGGGTTCGTCTGAATTACAAACGGGCTCTGAGAAATTGGAAGCTGGAACCTCGGAATTAAATGAGAAGCTGGCAGATGGAGCCGATGCGGCAGCCAGTTTTAAAGCGGACGAAGATACCTATGAAATGATGGGCGAACCAGTTAAGGTTGATGAAAATGAAATAAACACAGTGCCAAACTACGGTACCGGATTTGCACCATATTTTATCTCACTCGGGCTTTTTGTCGGGGCATTGATTATCTCTATCGTTTTCGGATTAAGAGAACCTGCCGTTCAACCAGCTTCAGCAAGACAATGGTTTCTCGGTAAATTAGGTGTTATTACGATTATCGGTATCATTCAAGCGCTATTGGTCGATTTTGTGTTGGTAGTCGGTTTAGGTATCGAGGTACAAAGTTTGCCGTTATTTATGGTGACATCGATTATCACAAGTATGGTGTTCGTGACATTGATTCAAATGTTGGTCACGACGATGGCAGATGTCGGTCGCTTCATCGCGATTCTCATTCTGATTATGCAATTAACCACAAGCGCGGGAACCTTCCCACTTGTGTTAATACCTGAGGCGCTGCAGCCTTTTAACGCGTTCTTTCCAATGACATACACCGTCCAAGCGTTTAAGGCAGTCATCTCAAGCGGCGATTTTGCATATATGTGGCATAACAACGCAATTTTGCTTGGCTACATGATAGGGTTCATGCTTGTGACATTCACTTACATGGCCATTTGTTTCAAACGCAATCAGGCTCGTGAAACGATGATTGAGCAAGCAGCATAACAATTGGAAAAACACCGGGTTCGCTGAGGCAGTGAATTCGGTGTTTTTTTATAGGCGTGGGGCTTATATGCCAAATTCTAGATTTATGTGCCAAACCGATTCCACCGCCACCAAGAGAGCTAAAAAGCCCAGGCGAACGCCGGGCTTAGGTCTCTTTGTGATAAAGTTTGAAGTGCTCAACCTTAATCTAGGATCAAACAAAATGACCTTTTTTAAGGAAACCCCAACATATGTGCCAAATCACTGTTTTATGTGCGAAATTTTTATTTTGTGTGCCAATTCTAAGATTTACGTGCCAATTCATCAATTTATGTGCCAAACCGATTTTGCCACCAAAAAATCCACCTTCTACTTAAACCAAACCTCAAATTTTTTAAACAAAAATACGACTAGCCAAAGTACCCCGCCTGTCAGTAGGGATGCCCACCAAGAAAAGTGGAAGGAAGGACCGAATTCTGGCATAAACATGGTTACAGCTATGACGAGTCCCATGGCGACTGCTCCGAAAACTCCAGCCTTTACCATATCTTTCTTCTCACTAGCCTTTTCATTAAACAGGGATTGTTTGATAATCCTAAAAATATACCATACGCCGAATGCAACGGATCCTATGATAACTGCAAATGTCAAAAGAGTTGGGTACAGATAAACGCTAGAACTCACATCCTCCTTATTAAGTTGTGAAGCAATGGGAATAACCACTCCCCGAATCATTAGCATCCAACTTAACAGATTAAGAACAATCCCCATAATAAACGGAATGACTGAACGTTTCTGTTCCTTCGGTAAGTTCTGAATGATTTCATCCGCATACCCTTTAGGATCATCACCGAAAATGTCCCGGGCCGACTTGCCTTCGTTTTGTCCATCTAGGAGATGATCAAGCATTTCCATCAACACTTCTTCGGACTGTTGTTCGGACAGAGTTAATTGCAGACGAATGTAAATGAGCATATCACTATAGTATTTTTCGTTCTCTGGTGTGAGTTGTTCACGTTTTTTGTTATTTTCCTCAATTAATTGTTTAGCCTTCATTGTAAATTTCTCCCTTTAAATAAAGTATGAACTGGTTCAACAATCTGTTGCCACTCTGATGCAATCATGTCTAGAGACGCTTTGCCTTCTTCAGTTAAATGATAATACTTGCGGTTTGGACCAGACTCGGATGGCTGCATTTCTCCCCTGATAAGGCCGTTTTTCTGTAAACGAAGCAATACGGGATAAATCGTCCCCTCGCTAACATCACTTAATCCGAATTCCTGAAGCTTCTTAGATAATTCGTAGCCATAAACAGGTTCTTTTTCAATAACAGCTAAGACACATCCATCCAAAATTCCCTTTAATAATTGGCTTCTTAAGGACATGGTAGTGCTCCTTTTCTTTACTTTGTTAGCCTTTAATAAGGTACAACAGCAACTATATTGTTAAACAAGATAGTTAATAAAAAAACAACTACTTTGCTAAACAAGATAGCTGGTAAAAAAACAACTACTTTGTTATACATAGTAGTTATATTTATAGTATTCCATTGTTCTTTTATTGTCAATGTTAATTCCAAAATCTTTCCAGAAAAGAAAAATGAAAAGAAGTGTATAAGATGGAATGCCTTCATTTATTGCCCTTAGCCCGTTACATACACTTTTTCAAATCGAGAATGGCCAGCGGGTGCATGCGCAATCCTGCTGGCGATCCTGCCGGGAAAAGTTATTTGTGCCAATCAAAAAAGATTATATGGTTTTGCAATCACATCACCATTATTGGTAGGAATTGGTTGGTATAATTCATAAACTGCATAGAATATACCAATATGTACAAGCACTTAGTATAACGAAACATATATTTATTGCATAACGCTAAAAGGATGTGATAAATATGTCGAAAAAACTAGGAAGTATTTTAGGTGTATTTGTAAAAGGAGAACCTACCACAGCTACTTCGATTCCACCAATTGATGAAAATAAAAATTTTGAAATAACTCTTAGTTTCGAAGTTCCCATTGATGCAGGAAAAAACCAAGTGGTAAAGTTAGAAGCTTCATCAGGAATAGAAGTTTTTAGTAAGGGCATTTCACTTTATTCCATCAACCTTAATATGGGATTTCGAAGAGATGGAGAAGGAATCTTTACAAATACTGCTACACTTAACAATAGTGAACCTGGCAATCAACGAATACCACTTTCCATTACGTGGGCAGATTTCCCTCCTCCTGGACAACACACGTATATATTGGAGATTATCGCGAGCGCCAATGGATTGACAATTGAAGATTTACCCATGATCAGCCCAATTGGGTTTGTTGTTACACATATCCAATTACCAGAACAGAAAAAGTAAAACTCCAAAACTGAGTCTTGAACTGAATGTAGTGCCCTTACTAAATAGTTAGATGATTTGGTTTCTCTTAATTTCATCTTAATTAGAAAACTATCTAGTAAAATCTCCTAAACGGATTTTTCCTAATAAGTGCTAAAAGCAGTGTGATTCTTAATTGAAATCTACTGCTTTTTAGTTGTATATCATTTGATTAAAACAACCCAAACCCTTTTGAAAAACGAACTCATGGCAGCTTACTATTAAAATAATTGTCGAGAACAAGGTTATCTATGTACTGCAATGTTTTCTAGCATAAAAAAAGGCTGACTTCAAAAAAGTCAGTCCAGGTGACGTCAGGTGCTTCCTTACGTCTTATATATTGTATGCAATGGAAGGACCAGTTGTTACACAATTATTTTACAAAAATAAGAGGATTATCCTATTAACCTCTTAGGGAAAAAAGGGATTCAAGGGACAAATAGGGTGTGGAGTTGAAGTGACATACTAATAATTGTATAGTGTAAATATACATAGATATTCTATATATATAGATATACATAGGAGTGGCATGATGAAACAGGTTACCTTGTTGTTAGTAATCTTTCATTCAATTATTTTAGTTTTTTGGGTGGCAAATTCTAGCCTTTTATTTTCCACATGGGGAACAGGAGTGTGGCTGGCGTTGACCATTACGGGCTTTGTCTTGTTAAGAGTAATAAAAGAGGTAAGCATCATGAGTAAGCTATTATTAGTATCTAGTTGGTTAATGGTGTTTTTGTTGCTTGTAACCATTGCTATCGAATTCATAACAACTTCAATGCCTTAAACAGATAATACGACACTTCAAGCTAAGAAGGTCTTTTTTCCAGATAAACAGCAGTGGAAATGGGTTTAAAGGGTTACGTTTGCGGGTGCTTTCTTAAATAAAAAAGAGGGTCAAAGCTTCTGTCATTTGCAGGGCCGTTTTGAGTACACATTTGGTTGATCTTTATAAGCTGGTCGATAAAAAGCTGCTGATTCCCGCATTTAGAATCAAGAGGGTCCGCACTTATCGGTTGGGAGTTAGGTTAAGCGCCCGAGCTGATAAATAGACGGAGAAATTCCGTTAAATTAGTAATTATTGTTAAAAAAGGCTTAAATAGACGGAGAGATTCCGCCTATTGACTCGAAAAACGTGAAAATGGGGGATTTTGCTTTGAATAACCGGAAAACCTCCGCTTATATACCCCGAAACGATCTTCATTCTGTAAATAACCGGAAAATCTCCGCTTATTTTACTTTTGCTGGTTACTCAATTAAGGACAAAACATCTTATTTAAAGGGATTGAGTTTTATCTCAAAAATCCAAGAGAACCTCACTTACTTGTATTACGGTGAACCGTATCACAAGTAAGTGAGGTTATATAAATAAGGTTTTTGTATTCTTAATAAAGAAACGCGCCAATTATGTACTGCCGGAAGGTTTTTATAAAAAAATAGCTCAGTTAACAAAATGAATTGAGCTATTCATGATTCTACGGACAAGATGAAAAAGGTATAAAAAGAGATTTGTATTATGTTTGCC
The DNA here is from genome assembly GCF_031457145.1 of Neobacillus niacini. Classification (GTDB taxonomy): domain Bacteria; phylum Bacillota; class Bacilli; order Bacillales; family Cytobacillaceae; genus Neobacillus; species Neobacillus niacini_J. The sequence goes on along the minus strand of NZ_JAVDVZ010000013.1, from coordinate 81,654 downwards.
ACATTTCCTCTTCATCTATACTTAAAGGTGAAGCATATACATTAATAAATAAAATATAAACCGGGAACAGAATGCCAGACCCAAAAATCAAAAGACTGAATCTCGGAAAAAGGGTTACTTCTGAACTAAAAGGAACGTAAGTATAGAAAAAAGAGAATAAAAGGATAAAATAGGGTACCCACAGAATGAGTGACCAATAGCTGTATTTACTACCTATCATCCATTTTTTAGTTAAACTAATAAAAATAAGTGTTGAAAGTAGAAGTCCAATAACATTTATAACAGCAATTAAAATGTAAACATGATCCCATTCCCATCCAGTTAAAGTACTAATACGGGATACATTGATTATGAGTTCAATTGCGATAAACAACGCTAAAGCGTATAAGGCACTAATCGTATTTAACTTTATAAAAAACTTCATCCTATACCTCCGAAATTAAGAAAACAGCATTGAACAACTCTGTGTTAAGTTCATTATTCAATTATACCCTTTCTTAAGTAACATGCGCACAATAAAAAGGTTAAATACCAGAAGGAACTTTGGTTGATGAAATAGAAGAATAGGTGAGCGTGGGGGTGCAAAACATGATTAAAGCCGTTCTATTCGATTTAGATGGGACATTATTAGATAGAGACTCGTCTGTAAAAAGCTTCATTTATAGCCAATATGACAGGTTGAACAACTCTATAGGTCATATTCGGCGAGAGATCTATGTGGAGCGATTTATAGAGTTAGATCAGCGCGGGTATGTATGGAAGGATAAAGTGTACCAGCAGATGGTAGAGGAATTTGGGATTACGGAGCTTACCTGGGAGGAACTGCTTCAAGATTATATCGACGAATTTAAAAATCACTGCATTCCGTTTCCGAACCTCTTCAGTATGCTAGAAGAGTTGAAGGATAGGAATATTCTTTTAGGAATGATTACAAATGGCAGAGGGCAGTTTCAGTTGGATAATATAAGAGCATTGGGAATCGAAAAGTATTTTACAAGTATTTTAATATCGGAATGGGAAGGATTAAAAAAGCCAGATCCTGAAATTTTTAAGAGGGCATTAGAGCAACTTAATGTTGCAGCAAGAGAAAGTATATTTGTCGGAGACCATCCTGAAAATGATATAAAAGCAGCACAGAACTTAGGGATGAAAGGAATCTGGAAGGCCGACCCTCATTGGGACCAGGCAGAAGCGGATTTTATCGTGAGTAATCTTAGTGAGATACCTTTATTAATAACTGGAGGCATGTAGCATGAGGAAGTTAGTATTTTATGGAGCGATAAGTTTGGATGGATATCTTGCGAGAGAGAATCATTCATTGGATTGGTTATTTGGGACGGAAGGCGAAGAGGAGACGGGGTACGAGGATTTCTATAATAGTGTGGATACGATTTTAATGGGCAGAAGTACGTATGATCAGATCGCAATCCTCTCGCCAGATAAATTCCCGTATGAGGGTAAGGACTGTTATGTCTTTTCTCGAACTTCGACGGGCTCTACTGAATATGTAAATTTTATTAATGATGATATTGCAGGGTTCACCCAATCGTTGAAGGAGCAAGAGGGCAATCGGATTTGGATGGTTGGCGGAGGTGAGGTGCTGCAGCCGCTTCTGCAAGCAAAACTAGTAGACGAGTTTATTATTCAAATTGCTCCTACTATCATTGGCAGGGGGATTCAGTTGTTTGTGCCAGGAGACCAGGAGAACAAGCTGACACTGGTTGACGTAAGACGTTACAAGCAATTTGCTGAATTGCATTATATCAAATGATGTGAGGACAAGGACCTTATCAGTCTTTGTCCTTCTCTATTAGATTTTTAGTGAAAAAATCTTATCTGCCAAAATAATCTCTTCACCTGCTGATTTCAAGCTAACCTGCCAAAAATTTTAATTTACCTGCCAATTTCATTAGTTTATCTGCCTAATCAATTCCCAAGCTCAAAAAGGCATGGCCCAGGTAACTATTTCTCCAATATATGGGGTGTCTTTGGAGGATTACGTGCCAAACCATTATTTAGCCTTGGCTCTCTCGATATGCCTCTCGAACCCGTTGGTTCTGAGCCCAGATGTCCACGGGCATGCTCTACGCGAAACTCCAGTAAATCAATTTCTCATATTCTTCCTTACCTATTGTATAAATTAGCCAATTCTACTAGTTACCATATAAAATAAGTTTAAAAAGGTGGCTGACTATTATTTTTCAAAAAGTAATTTCTTATGTTGAAGATATAAAGGAACGCAATCATAGCAGTGGAACTGCACTCGTAATCCTCAAAGACAACAAAATCGTATTAGAGCACTATAGCGGTTATCATTCGAATGAAACTAACTCCATGCCTATTCACAAAAGCTCTCAATTTAATATCGCCTCTGCGCGAAAAAGTTATCTAGGTTTAGCAGTTGCATATGCATTATATGATCGAAAAATAAAAAGTCTCGATGACTTGGCAATAAAATACTTTGATATGGAATTATTAGAGGAAACGACAATCAGGCATTTGGTCACCCACTCTCACGGTTTACATCAGAAGGAGGACGGAACGATTTTTCGAGAGTTCGCTCCTGGCGAAGGGTGGGCATACAGAGGGATAAATATTTTAATGATGACGGAGCTAATAAACAGAGTTTATGGTAAAAGTTTTCCCGACCTGCTGGAAGAAAGAGTGTTCCAGCCATTAGGATTTAAGGAAACGCATTGGCAAACAGAGCCAAATGAACAATTGGTGCAGGTCATCGATCAGCCCAACGAGCCTGCTACCTATACATTAGGCCACAAAAAGGATGGGACGGAATCAAATCTGCATACATCTGCCCGGGAGCTTGCCTTGTGGGGGAATCTTCATTTGAACAATGGATGCATAAATGGGAAGCAAATCGTTCCAAAAGAAGTGATTCAATCAGTGACACAAGTTCAAAATTCTCCTTATAAAAATAAAGATTTGCCCCAAAACGGATTGTTTTGGTATGTCCAAGATACACCGAGGTTAAGAAGCGAGATAGGAGAAAGAGTACCAAAAGGGTCCTATCAAATCCTAGGCATAACAGGACCAACGTTATTAGTCATTCCAAAATATAACCTCGTCGTCGCAAAAATGTACAATAAAAGATACAACTATGGAGGCAGCAATTACCTCGATTATTTAAGAGAGTTTAGCAACGTAGTAGCAGATACATTTACCTCATAGAAAAACGAGATCAATTAGAAATGAGGGAATAGGGAATGAGAACAAGAAATAAGCTGGTTCGTATGTCAAAGGTGCTGTCTATGGCTTTTGTCATCTTCCTGCAAATCTATTGGTATAAGATTAGAAGAAAGCCGAAAACAGAGTGGGACATACTTTGGGGGGGAATTGGAGAACGGTATCGAAAAACACTGTTTGAATTAGAGGGCTTATTAATAAAAGTAGGACAGATATTAAGCACACGAGCAGATTTGCTTCCAAAAGCTTTCATCAGTCAAATCGAGGATCTGACCGATAAAGTTCCGCCATCAGAATGGAGTGAAATTGAGACAATTCTTGTTGCTGAGTCGCTGCATCAACAGTTTCTTTCTATTGAAAAAACAGCCGTTGCTTCTGCTTCCATTGGAGAGGTGTATAAAGGTGTGCTTCTAGATGGAACAGAGGTCGCGATTAAAGTAAAACGCCCTCATATCGACACCATTGTACAAACGGATTTCCGGGTTTTAGCAATCATCATTTGGTTTGCGGATCACCTTGTTCCGATTCCAAAAGGATTTATCAATTTTAAAGTCCTGTTTAAGGAATTAAAAGAAGTGATTGAACGGGAGCTTGATTACTCAAAGGAACTCGACAACATACTCTTTTTTCAAGAAAGGTTTAAGGATATGGATAGTGTTCAGATTCCTGATGTTTATTCCGAGCTTAGCACCTCAAATGTTCTGGTAATGGAATGGGTCGATGGCGTACGGATTACAGATTTTGGGTCGTTAGAGAATAGCAGTCGAAAAGAGCTTGCGAAAAAGCTAATTCAAGTATTCCTGCCCCAATGGCTTGAGCCTGGCAGGTTTCATGCGGACCCCCACCCTGGAAACGTTCTGGTTTCGAAGGAGGGGAAAATCATCTTACTTGATTTTGGGATGATTGGAGAAATCACCAAAAAGGATGCCGTGCATTTTCAAAAATTAATTGAAAGCTTTCTTTCTAAAAATTATGCGAAAGCGGTGGAGAGCTTATCTCAATTAGGATTTCTACTTCCTGATGCGGAGACAAGGACGATGGAAAAGCTGTTGGCTGAATTCGCTGCGTTCCAGCCCGAACAATTAAAGGAGATGGATCTGCTTGCATTAAAAATAGAAATGAACGATATGATTAAAGCCCTGCCGATTCAAGTTCCAACAAGATTTGTTTTTTTAGGACGGTCGATTGTCACCATTGAGGGAATCATCCGCAATTTGGCTCCAGAGGAAGAATTGATGGAGTTAGGAAATCCTGTATTCATGGAGTGGCTAAACAAACAAGGGAATAATAAATGGTCTTTGGTATGGCAATGGATTCAATCGCAGCCTGTTTTTAAGCTGATCCATTCAGTAACCGAATTCCTTGAAGCTCCACAAAAACTAGTAGACTATAAGGAAATTGAACAAAGAAGACATTTTCAATTTACGATCTATGAAAGTAATAAAAAGCATTTATTTCAAATAACATTGCTTGGCTTCATTGGGATCGTAGCAGGTATCTATACCGAGCACGATTTCATTCGGAATCTGTCCATTGGAGTGTCCGCTGTTACTATGATCGGTTATTTTATTAGTAGTCATAAACAGAAAAAATGGATGAAGTACATGCATGAAAAACGGTAAGTATAGAGGAGTGAGGATGTTGAAGAAAAAAGTCGGCTGCCTGCATGCGCATTATTCGAATATTGACTATATCGAGAGCGCACTTTCATCCTATGATATCGAATTAAGTCATTTCGTTGACCCGGGATTAATGCAGCGGGTGACCAACGATTCAAGTTTCACGGCCGGTGCAGCGGAAAAGAAAGTCAAGGATCAAGTAGAATGGATTGCACAAAGTGGTGTGGACGCCATCCTCATCACGTGTACAAACTATATTGCACTATTAAAAGAGGAACAGCCCAGCGTTCCGATCATTAAGATGGATGAACCTTATTTTGAAGCCATTTGCGAGATTCAGGAGCCACAAACCATCGTGTTTACCAACCCTGATACGGTAGCAGGTACGATGAATCGGCTGCAGCAATTGGCAAATCTCCATCAGAAAACGCTTGATATCGAGGTGATCGTCCTCGAGAATACATTTGATTTAATCATGCGCGGGCAGAAAGAGGAGTACGTACATGAAGTGTCCAATGCGTTGGAAAAACTTGTACGCAATCAGCAGAGGGTTGTTTCTGTCGCACAGCTCTCGATGGTGGCAGCAGCACAGCAAGTTGAGCAGGAGACTTCTATGACCATCATCAATCCATTAGATACGCTAGTCTCGTCTATCGTGAAACAATTTGCGGAACAGATTTAGTCTCTGCTTCCGCATTTCATCCCTTTGCCACCTCTAGGAATAAGAGTCGATATCCTTTCCATTCCCGCAAGTATAGGCTTCGCACGCTGAATGAGGGTTTTTGTGGATTCCAGGGACAATGAACCTTGATGAGCACTCTCACTGCTCCAAACCTCGTAAACATAGACAGAATTTGGGTCATCAGATGCCACACTCACCAGATATAATTCGCAATTATCAAGATTTTGCATTGATTCAGCAGCTTCTAACAAAATCGTCGCCAGCTGTTCCCGTTCGCCTTCTTTTGCAATCAACTTACCGTATATTCCAAACTTCTCCACGTTTCATTCCTCCTCGTTTTAGGTACCATTCTACTTTCATAACCATAAATCCTGTTTGATAACCTTTTTCTGGCTTTCAAAAGAAAATATGTTCTCATTCCAATTTTCCAAAAAAATATTGGGTAAATTAAGATGGAAAATATAATCAAGGCAGGGATCCCTCATGAGTAGTGCTCATCGCGAAGCTTTAGATAAGTTGATAAAAGAACAACAAGCAGCCGCAAGCAAATGGCTCCACTATGCATTTACTTGCCAAATGCAGGTGCAGCAGTCGAAACCACTCGAACGAAATCCATCATTCTACATGAACCTTCATATGAACTGTATATTTGTTGTAAAAGGGCGATATTATCGGAGAATAAGCGCGCTTTTTGTATATCGAAAGTCCCATTTAATGGATTCTATTTTAGGTGATAACTACTATATAATAAGGGTACTGTTATGTAAGGGGTTCGTTTAAGTTCAACTGATACATACTTCATCCATCATGAAGCAATACCTCGTTATACAACCTCATAGAATGAAAGAAACCCATTAATAGGTTTATCAGCGTATAAAACGGTATAAATGGAGTGAAATGAATGAAAAAGTATTGGATTATATCTGCCGTTGCCGTGGTTGGGATTGGAACCACCATGTTACTAGTGTTCAATAAGGAAAATAAAGAACATAGTGCTGTAGAATCTTCTGGAGAGAACATAGTAGTCAATCAGGTAGTTAATAAAACGAATCTTTCAGGTCCAGAGGTTAAAAAGCAAGAAGAAGTTATTGATGAGATTAAGAGAATGTATAAACCGGAATGGGAAAAAGTAAATGAAGTGGCGGATAAAAGACTTGCGGAATTAATTAAGCAGGCTGAAAAGGAGTTTAATGCGAAGAAGGAAAGAAATCAGGATGTTTCGAGATTAGAAGGGAAGTATCTTGCCATCTATAACGATTATGAGCAAAGCACAAAGACACAGGTTGATAGTATCATTTCCAGCATGCAAAAAGAGGTTATCTCAAAGGATCTGAATAATCATATAGGGGATGAGTATTTCGAATTGTATCGAATTCAAAAAGAAAAACGGATTGAAAAAGTGATTAGTGAATTGAAGAAACTTTCTTAGAGCTTAGTAGGTTTTCGCTCTCTATACGCGGTGAGAGGCAATCCCTTTTTACTGCTGTTGATAATGAAATCTTTATCACTGCTGTCGATAACAAAGAATAAATGTCGTAATATTCAATATATTAGGATTATATGGAATATTTAGTAAACTATATAGTATAGCGTTCTAAAATAGTATATAATCCCTATACATAGTAGTAAAGGAGGATACTAGTTAAGTAGAGGCTAGAGAATAAGGAGGGTTAAGTTTGAGGAAAAGAACCATCATTATTAGTGTTTTGTGCTTATCAATGGCTCTCCCGGGCGGTGTATTGGCAGAGACCAATGGAGCAGTAGTTCCGCAATCAATAAAAGTGGTGAGTCAAGTAAAAGCAGCAGTAGAATCTACTTCTACTGTAGCATTGGCAGAAGATTTCTTCGGACCTGTCCTGGATCGTGCAACCGTCAGTCCAACAACAGCCGCGGTAGGCGAAACCATTACGATAACGGCTCAAGTTTCTGATGATGTAAGTGGTGTGGCAACGGTAAAGGCTTATTTGAATCTACCAAATGGAAATGGGTACAAAATCCTTCCCTTAGAACGTGATCCCGCGACAGGGGAATGGAAAGGTACATATACTATCACAGATTTGGACTTAGAAGGTACCTGGACAATAGATTTTGATTTGTATGACGCTTCAGGAAATTATACCTATGGTGACGACAATGATACCGTTCAAGTGGTTAATCCAAATGGCGGTGATGTAGAAGCGCCAACACTAGTATCAAGATCCATCACTCCTCTAGCTGTAGGTGCTAATCAAGAAGTCACCATTCGTGCCAAAGTGACAGATAATAATGAGGTTGATTCCGTGTTTGCAGCTGTATACACGGCAGATAGTACGGGTTATTATTATGTACCTCTAACCTTAGATAAAACGACGGGTGAGTGGGTAGGCAGCCATACTTTTAGCAATAGCGATCAATCGGGTAAATGGTATTTCGATATTGATATGTTTGATACAGCAGGTAACTTTGATTGGGTTACACTAGAGGAAGAATTAGTATTAACCAATCCTCTTGGTGACTATCTAGACCCTGTGATTGGAGAACCAGTCATTACACCAAAATCTGCCTCTCCAGGTGAGAGTGTTACGCTATCGGTTCCAGTGAGTGATGGGCAATCGGGTGTAAGCTCCGTCTATGCTGAATTTTCACATATAGACAACCCGAATGAAATCTATCTTCGTCACATGAATCTTGATCCAAACACAAAAGAATGGGTCGTTAATTTAGACATTGAATCCGGTTTCCAATCTGGAGTGTGGAATGTCGTCATTCATTCCACAGATAAAGCAGGAAACAGCGGGTTCAAAGAAATTTTTGGAGCCTTTGATGTTAGTAACAATAATGGTGATTTTGACGCTCCAGTTATTTCAAATGTACAGGTGACACAAGGAGAAGTCCAGATTGGTCAAAGTGTCACGGTTACAGCCAATGTCACTGATATTGTTGGGGTGGATTCTGTCAGAGCTACTTTTTACAGTCAAGAAGGTTCTCAATTTGTTAATATGAGTTACGATGAAGGAACAGGACAGTGGACGGGAAGCCTCTTGGTAAAAGAAACAACCGTACCAGGATTCTATTCAGTAAGTATTGCCGCCTATGATACATCGTTTAATTTAGCCTTTGAAAATGCAGCGGGCGGCTTTACAGTAGTGAATCCTGAAGGTGATTATACAGCACCTGTCATTTCAGCGGTTGAGCTCGATATAACAGAGGTGAATGCAGGAGAGACGGTCACTATTTCAGCAATGGTTAATGATACAGAGTCGGGTGTTGCTTCTGTTACAGCTTACTACTATGAATATCAAAGTGTTGCTTTAACCTATGACAGTACCCTTTCTAAATGGATAGGAACAATCACTGTTCCAAAGAATGTTCCTGACGGAGAAGTCATTAAGATTAATTATGTAGAAGCGGTAGACTTGAAGGGAAATCAATCCGTAGAATTCACTGATGCTGTTTTCACAGTTCATAACCCTAATGGAGATTTTACAGCACCGGTTGTAGAAAGATTAGTGATGACTCCAGGGACTGCTAAGGCAGGAGAGACCGTGCACTTTGAAGCAACGATCGTGGATGACAAATCAGCTATTAAATCTGCTACTGTCTATTTGTTTAATGATTCTGATTCAAGTAAAACGGTAATTGACTTAACGGCTAGCGGGGCAAACAATGTATGGACAGCAGATTATGTCATTCCAGCACACGCTGGATTGGGTACGTATTCCTTAAGTTTAGATGTTGAGGACGATGCAGGGAACTGGGTCACTGCAACCATCGATGAAAAGTTGACCATTATAGAGCCGGTGGTGGAATCGGCACAATATGATGTAGCTCTATGGTACTATCAAAATAACAACCTCTATAATGCAGTATACTTCGCAGGTGCTGCAATTAGTGAGGGAGATCAACGCCCAGAAGTCATTGAATTCATGAACGATACAGCCCAAGCATTGTTTGACGGTGCTGCTAGTATGAGCACTGCAGATGCTGAAAATGTCTATCATCTACTCGCAGCAACAACAGGTGTGCCAACCGCAATTAAAGAGGCAGCCCAAGCAAAATTAACACCTGAAGTGAACTCTCCAGATTATGCAGACGCGCTTTGGTACAATGGAAATGGTAATTTCTATAATGCGGTCCATTATGCTGGAGCTGCTGTTGCACAAGGCGATACACGTCCAGAAGTCCAAGAATTGTTAAACAGCGCTGCACAGGCATTATTTGACGCAGCGGCGACGATGAGCGCAACGGATGCAGAAAATGCGTATAACCTACTTGCAGCAACAACAGGTGTGCCAATCGCCATTAAGGCTGCAGCAGAAGCGAAATTAACACCGGTGAACTCACCAAATTATGTCGAAGCGGTTTTCTATTATGACAATAGCAACTACTATAATGCGGTGCATTACGCTAGCGCAGCCATTGCCGAAGGCGCTACACAACCAAAAGTACAGGATTTCATGAATAGAGCAGCACAAGCATTATTGGAGGCAGCTCCAAACATGAGCGCAGCGCAGGCACAAAACGCGTATCTGCTACTGGTCTCAACGACAGGTGCCCCAACTGCCATTAAAGAAGCGGCACAAGCGAAATTAACTGCAGAAGTGAGCTATTTGGAAGGTGCTTGGTACTTTGAGAATGGCAACTATTACAATGCGGTGCACTTTGCTGGCGCAGCCATTAGCAATGGCAATACCCGTTCAGAGGTGCAAGCTCTCATGAACAGAGCAGCCCAAGCGTTATTGGATGCAGCTGGTGCCAAGAGCGCAGTGGAGGCAGAAAATGACTATAACCTACTCCTCACTACAACAGGTGTGCCAACGGCAATCAAAGAAGCTGCTGGAGCGAAATTAGCATCTGAAGTGAGCTATTTAGAAGGTGCTTGGTACTTTGAGAATGGCAGCAATTACAATGCGGTGCACTACACAGGCCTAGCCATTGCGGCAGGCAATACTCGTCCAGAGGTGCAAGCTCTCATGAACACAGCAGCCCAAGCATTATTGGATGCAGCGGCGACCATGAACGAAGAAGAGGCCTTACATGCCTATACCTTACTCGTCAATACAACAGGCGTACCAGCGGACATTAAAGCAGCAGCACAGGCAAAATTATCATTGTAAAAGTAAAAAAAGCCGAATCCACACAAATGGATTCGGCTTTTCTCTTTTAAATGGATGAAAAATAGAATGTGTTGATGAGAGCCTGTACAATGTAAAAATAAGCGGGAACAGTCGGAGTGACAGAAAGTTGGTTGAAATAGTGGGTTGGGTCAATGCAGAGATGCTGGCGAGATCGAAAGCTGGTTGAAATAGGGGTTTGGGTCAATGCAGAAGTGCTGGATGAGAGCCCGAACAACACTGGTAAAACAAAAAAAGGTAGAAACCACAAGAAGAGTTTCCGCCTTTTATAGATACTGCCATTACCCCTTTTTCTGCACAACCTTCCGTTTAGCCACCACACTATTCATAGCAGCCAACTCCTTCACTACCTCAACTACATACAAGATTAATGTAGGTATCAAAAGGATTCTACGAGGTTTTTTTACGATTCGGTAGAGCCATTCGATATTCATGTCAATCCATTGCTGGGGAGCGCGCTTGTCCTCTCCGGCCATTACATCGAAGCTTCCGCCCACTCCTATAAAAACGCCCTTCTCAAATTTGCCTAAATGGTCATGAATCCATTTTTCCTGCCTTGGACAGCCCATGGCGACAAAAATTAAATCAGGCTGGCTTTCCTGGATTTCATCGATAATTTGATCATCATTTGAAAAATAACCATGATGATAGCCCGCCATCACGAGGTCAGGATATTGATCGATAATAGTCTCACTCGTTTTAGAAACAATACTAGAATCGGAACCTAGTAAATAAACCTTCCACCCATGTTGATTCCCCAAATGAAGCAGTTCGTTCATGAGGTCAAACCCGGTAATTCTCTCCTTTACTGGCATGCGGAGCAGCTGGCAGGCCTTAACAATTCCAATTCCATCAGGGGTAATATAATCAGCATGATGAACAATTTCATTATAATGGGGATCCTTCTTTCCTTGCATATAGATGACAGGATTTATGGTTACAAGGAAGGTCTTTTGTTCACGAGTGATTCTGTCGTGTAATTCAGTCAGTAAATGGCGGAAAGAATGGTTGTACAGATCACTAAACATTACCATCACTCCAAACTATTGCTATGAAATATTCTCGTAGCTCTTTTTCAGATGCATGTCTTCTAAAGAAACATTTTTAGAATGATCGGTGCGCACCCATGTTTTATTCTGAGAGGTGATAAATGCCCAAATAAAGAGCGGGACATAGCTGTAATTGAAAATAAGCAGGCTGAGAATGGCTTTGACTTTGTTGATTCTTTTTGCTGAATCATAGGCGGTTGCAATGGCAACATAGAGGAAGTTATAAACTAAGAAAACGAGCCATAACCAGACGGGCATACTTACATGATGAATTCCAAGCGAATCTGAAAAGTAAGAAACAATCAGCATAACACTTGTTAGGGAGGCTAAGATGATTTTCCCAGGGTTTAATAGATACATCACACCGTCTAACGCACGAATATCTAACTTCCGAATCGAGCGCCATAATAAGGGGAGTGAATATTTAAAACAAACGTCCCAATGACCGCGTGCCCATCGTAACCTTTGGATACAGGAAGATATGAAGCCCTCCGGTTTTTCATCATACACTCGAGCATGATGACACCATTTCGCAGGAATTCCTCTAAGCAGGCACTGCATCGTAAACTCTAAATCCTCTGTTAAGGAGCGGGCCGTCCAGCCAACACTTTCCAAAAGATGGGTGTCAACACAGAAACCAGTTCCGCCAATCGCATTACCGAGGCCCAGTCTCGACTTAGCTAACTGCCAAGAACGATTCATATAATAGTAACTAGTAGCGTAGGATAAGGTGACCCAATTATCATTTGGATTCTTTGAATCTAAATAACATTGGATTAAGCGATCACCCTTTAGTAAATGGTTATTCATTTCTTTTAAATAGTTCGTGGTCACTAAATTATCGGCGTCAAAAATGGCGACTCCATCATATTTCTTCGTTAAATCATCGCCAATAACATCTAAGGCATATTTAATCCCATACGGTTTTCCTCTTAATTCACCTGGCAGACTAAAATGCTCGATGACCCCGGCACCAAGCTCTCTACTAATTTTCGCGGTATTATCCGTACAATTATCAGCAATGACATAGACATCATAAAGCTTTTTTGGATAATCTAAATGTAAGAGATTTTCTACCAAATTACCTACAACCTTTTCCTCGTTATGGGCAGGTATAAGCAGCACAAATCGCTTCTGGGGCTTTTTGTCTCGTATCTTTTTCGCCTTACCAAATCCAAAAAGACTAATAATCATCCAATAGGCCCAAAAGAATAATAGAATAAATTGAATAAATAGGAATGTATTCTCTAAAATCATAATCATTGCTGCCTCCTTTTTTAAAAAGAAAAGTATAAGTTTTTGAACTTAGATTACTGTCCAGCTCCAGCGCCCTAGCGGCTAGTGTCCTTCGCACTCCGCCCTACGATAAGTCAACATCGAATCGCCTCCGGCTCTCCGTGTTTCCTTTATCTCAGTTGGAGCGCTCCAGGCCATACGCCGCTGACCAGGGCGCTTCCTCTTTTCTTGGTAAAAACTTGAAATATTTGGTTGATTTAAGGTATTATAGCATGAAAAAAGACCTATAAATCAGAAAATTCCAAATTGTCGAATTGTTACTGCGGTTATAGTAGTAATATGTAGATAAAGGGTGAAAAAGTCCGGTAATTGAGGCTTTTTATAAAAAGAGAATCTCAATTTGGTATGGTAAGATAAAATGATAGTGGGAAGGTTTGCGAGTGGGGGATAGAGTGGATGAAGAGAAAAGTATTACTAGGAAGTCTACTTGCTTTCATGCTGACGGGGGCTGTCATTACATATGTGCTGTTCGACAAGGATCCATTAGTAGAGGACACTGCGGAAATAAGTAAACCTGAAGAGAACAAAAGTATCACGGTAGATAAAAAAGAAACCATTGAAAATACATACGAACCGATTCCAACGAGTGGACCGGCACTTTGGAAAAATGAAGCAGAAAGTTTATCGAGTTATCCTGACGGTTTAGACCAAATAACTCCACACGATGATTCTTTCAACCATTACCTCAATAACGTTTATGGCTATACTTTTGAATACCCGGCTGATTGGAAGGTAGATCATCATCAAGTTCCTTATTATACTCGTTTCTTCTCAGATAATTTTCGCTTAGATATCACCGTTCAAAATGTTGATAAAAGTTGGACGACGCCACAGGGGTATATCAGTGAAACAATAGAGTCAGTTTCACCCTTTATTATTGCAGACAACAAATGGAGGCTGGGGAATCTAACCATTCAGAATGTAGATTATACCCGAGAGATGATTACCGGTATTGAAAACGACATGAACTATTATAGTTATTATTTCATTACGAAAAATAATTTTGTGTACACCTTCCAATTAAAATCAAATGAAGCAGAATTTCAAAACAAAAAAACCGAGTTGAACACCTTACTAAACAGTTTTTCAACAAAGCCGATTGGTGATTTTGATTTGAACGCCAAAATAAAAACCAATATCCAGATGAACGATCTAACGCTAAGACATGAGAAGAAGACTTTATACATTCCTAAGAACACCTTTATGATGGGAATCTATACACCAAACTCTTATGATATCGATAAATTGGAAGCTTCCATCAAACAAAACATTGGATTGCAAATGTTTTATAAGGCAATTAATTCAGATTATGATCCGTATACACAGGAATTGGTGGATAAAAACAGGGTGCCAATGATTACATTTCTATATCAAGAAGAGAATCGGAAAGACAACCAGGAAGTCGTAAAAAACATTCTAAACGGCAGCTATGATACAAAATTAGAAAAGTGGGCAAAACAAATAAAGTCAGCAGGTTCGCCAGTGCTCATAAGACCAGGGAATGAAATGAATGGGAAATGGTCGGAATGGTCTTCGCTTCATTATTTTAATGACCCTGACTTATACAAGTTGGCCTTTACCCACATTGTGAATGTCTTTAAGGCGGCGGGTGCGTCAAATGCTTATATTGTTTGGAACCCCAACCATGTATCGTCCCCCTACTATCAATGGAATGAAGCAGCCATGTTTTATCCAGGGGATAAGGTGGTTGACTTTGTAGCTATGACTTCCTACAATTTTGGGAAATCCAAATGGAAGGAATATTTAAGTTTTGAACAGCTGTATGAGGGTCTTTATTGGGATTATTCACGTTCCTATTACAATAAGCCTCTAATCATCGGTGAAGTGGGTGCTGTTGAGGAAGGTGGTAATAAAGCTGAATGGATAACGCAAATGTTCAATGACCTTTCAACAAAGTATCCAACTATCAAAATGGTGGTATGGTTTGATGAGACCCATCCTCCGTTTGATTTACGAATTAATACGTCGCCGGCAAGCTTAGCAGCCTTTCAAAACGGAATGAATCGTTCTTCTGTTATAAAAAAAATTCAAGAGACAAACTAAAAAGCCAGGCAAGAATTAGCCTGGCTTTTTAGTATGAGAAGATTAGTAGAATCGTTTAAATCCATCAAAATGCGCCGTGTAGTAAGGGTTCGATAGATTTGCAACCGAAATGCCCTTTTTCTCATCAGCATGGATAAATTGGTTGTCGCCAAGATAGATACCGACATGGGAAATGCCTTTTTTATATGTATTTTCAAAAAACACAAGGTCGCCTGGCTGTGGCTGGTCGACATAGAAGGTACGGCTGTAGTAGCCTTCTGCTGAATAGCGCCCGATTTTCTTGCCTGCTTGATTTGCCGCGTAGTGAATGAAGCCGCTGCAATCAAAGCCATTTAATGAGGACCCACCCCATGCATAAGGAACGCCCATGACACTGTTTGCCGCATTGACAAGTGACGCTGCAAAGTCACCTGTTGGTGCTGGTGGTGTCTGTGGCACTGAAGGAGTACTTGACACCTGTGCCGTAAGCTTTAATTTCTGACCTACATAAATCCTATCCGAATTTAAACCGTTAAGACTCTTTAATGCTTGAACGGTCATATTATAATTTAAGCCAATTCTACTTAACGTATCACCGCTTACTACTGTGTATTCAGAAGTAACTGAAGAATCAGCTGGTGGTGTACTCGGAGCCACTGCAGGTGGTGGTGTGACCGGAGTTGCGTTGCCTGAAACCTTCAGCGTTTGTCCAGCATAGATCATGTCTGTTGTTAACCCATTAAGAGATTTCAACTCCGAAACAGTAGTGTTAAATTGCTTGGCGATTTTGCCAAGGTAATCACCGCTTACAACTACGTAATCACTAGTTGAAGTAGGTGCAGGTACTGGTGCGGGCGTCGTTACTTCAGGTTGGATGGGTTCGTCAGCTGTAACCGTAAGGGTTTGATTGGCGTAAATCCTATCCGATGTTAACCCGTTTAATTCCTTAATTTTGGGTACGGTTGTTTGATATTTTGAGGCAATTTTTGTTAATGTGTCTCCCTTTTGCACTGTATAGTTGCTGGCATACGCGGAACCTGCAAAAACAGTCGAAAGCAGTGCCGCAGTCGAAACACTGCGAACAATCGTCTTTTTCATCCTCAGATCACCTCTAATATTCTGGTATTTTAAACATATTCTACCACAAATCACCATCTAATCGGGTATAAAAGTTATAATAAACGATTTAATTATACATATAGTTAAAATACACAAATTATCCAAAACTCAAATTCTGACAATTTATTTACAAATAGGAAGAAGTTTAGTAGAATTAGCAAAAAGACTCGAAGAGGGGTGAAAGTTGACTAATGGAAAAAAAGAAACACGAGGAAGAGTTTTCTTCTATCGAATTCTCTGTCATTGTTAAAAAGGCCTATGATCGTGGGAAAAGTGAACATGGTATGACAGTTCAGCAGCTACTTGAAGATTTGAAAGTCGACCTTTTAAAGCTAAAGGTTCAATAATATATAGAAAAAAAGGCAACCTAGGAATAAACCTAGTTTGCCTTTTTGTTTACAAAATAATCAACAAGGAACTGTGCCCAAACTTGGTAGCCTTTTTCGTTTGGACCACTATTTTCTACGTAATAGTCCTTGATTTCAGGGTTATCTGTGGCTGGCCACGCAGTCCAGTGGTCAAGATAGTGTAGGTTGTTTTCTCCAGCAAATTCCTTTAAAGCTTCCACTTGGACAGAATAATAATTAGGAAGATAAATAGGATAAGATGGCTGCAAAATAAAGGTGGTTTCTGGGTTAGCAGCTTTCATGTCTTCTATTATTTTGGTTACATTGGCTAATGTGACATCAATTTTCACTTTACCATTGTCGTTAAATAGAAACGGCTCAATGACGACAAGTTGTGCTTTTTCGGCGGCAAACTCAAGCTGCTTATTTTCAGCGACAATATCTTTTGTAGTTTGATCGTATGTATAGTGTGCAGTACTTATCTTATCACGGCCAAAGCTATCCTCAAGACTTTGTGTGACAGTTTTCTCCCATTCCATATCGGTAGAACCGACAAAGAGAATCTTAAAGGGCTTTTCGGCCTCCAATGCTAGCTTTAGTTGTTGTTTTGCTGTGTCCGGCCAATTCGCAGCCAGCTCCAAATAAAGTTCACCCTCTATTTGATTAGACTCTTGAGTTAAAACAGGTTGAACAGCTTTTACAGCTGTTTGCTGATTCCAATGGATATGTCCATATGCAAGCACACTTACACATACAATGCCCCAAACGGCTGTGAGAAAATACTTCATTCTGTTACCCCCAACTATTTTTCTTCTATATATTATATCAATAATTTAACAATGAAATTACTTCCATTTATAGAAAATCTACATTATCTTACAAAAAACATGTTATTATTGTTTAGGTAATTTACAAATTCCTACAAAGTTTTTTTTGCAAAAAGCAGGTAATTTGATTTAGAAATAGTATAATACTAAATACCTAAGTAATCTAGCAAGTTATGCACTCTAGTCAAAAAATCATTTATATTACAGTAGTTACAACAATTTTCCACAAAAATCGAGCAAAACTAAAAAAGGCAAAAAAATATATGCGTCATTCGTCAAAATACGACAAATCATGACATTCATTCGTGTTATAATACTCTTATTTTGATTCGACATATACAGGAGGACAATATGGAAGAAACTATTAGTTTAAAAGAGTTATTAGCGACATTAAAAAAACGACTCGTTATGATTATACTCATTACTATGACGGCTGGTTTAGTCAGCGGCGTCATTAGTTACTTTTTTCTTACCCCAATCTATCAGGCTTCGACACAAATACTCGTTAACCAGGAAAAGAGTGAATTATCATTCTACAGTCCTAGTGAAGTTCAAACTAACCTGCAATTAATTAGCACCTATAATGAAATCATAAAAAGTTCACGCATCCTTGATAAGGTAATTGTCCAACTGGGTCTTGATATGACGGC
The DNA here is from genome assembly GCF_031457145.1 of Neobacillus niacini. Lineage (GTDB taxonomy): Bacteria > Bacillota > Bacilli > Bacillales > Cytobacillaceae > Neobacillus > Neobacillus niacini_J. The sequence continues at coordinate 63,707 of NZ_JAVDVZ010000013.1, read as the reverse complement.
AGATCAACTAGGTGGGAAAATTACGGTTGGCAGTCAAAAGGACTCGCAGCTTGTCAATGTGTCAGTCCAAGATCCAGATCCTAATATGGCCGCGGATATTGCAAATAAAACAGTAGAAGTGTTCCAAAAAGAAATTGTATCTATCATGAACGTTGATAATGTTAGTATTCTTGCACCAGCTACGGTTACCGATAATCAGGCTCCGATTAAACCACAACCAGTTATGAATGTGGCAATTGCGATTGTAGTTGGGTTGATGGCAGCAGTTGGACTAGCGTTCTTACTTGAGTACTTTGACAATACGATTAAAAACGAACAGGATATTGAAAAAATCTTAGAACTTCCAATCTTGGGTGTCATTGCCCAGATAGATGATCAAAAGATGGAAGAGTTGAAACTACGGAAGGCAGCAGGCACTAGAGCAGCAGGAAGAGGTGAGAATTTTGGTGCTTAAGAGAAATAAGAAATTTAAAACAACTGATCCAAGCCGTAAGTTAATTGCAGCGCTTGACCCAAAGTCACCGATTTCAGAGCAATATAAATCGATTCGGACTAATATTCAGTATTCCTCAGTAGATGAGGAACTTAAAACCATCATGGTAACTTCTTCTGGTCCAGCTGAAGGGAAATCAACTACAGTAGCAAACCTTGCCGTGGTGTTTTCTCAGCTAGGGAAGAAAGTATTGCTAGTCGATGCCGATCTTCGTAAGCCAACCGTTCACCGTACGTTTGGTGTCAATAACCTTTTTGGATTCACCACTGTATTGACAAAGCAAGCTACACTTGCTAATACAGTTCTTGAAACAGAAGAGAAGGATCTATTTATTTTAACGAGTGGTCCGATTCCACCGAACCCTGCTGAGTTATTAAGCTCGAAATCAATGGAACAATTCATTGAAGAAGCAAAGGAACAATTTGATTATGTCTTATTTGATACACCGCCATTATTAGCAGTAGCAGACCCGCAAATTCTCGCCAATAAGGTTGATGGTTCGATTCTGGTTGTCTTTAGCGGCAGGACTGAAATTGACCAAGTAAAAAAGGCAAAGGAATTGCTTGTGAATGCTCAAAGCAAATTGGTTGGAGTCATATTAAACCATAAGGAAATGAAAGATAACGATTATTACTATTATTATGGGGCAAAATAACTAATTTTCGACAAATTCCACCCCTTTACCAGGGCGTTCGACGGTGTTAACATGAATATTGTCGGAGAAAAATAACAATTTACTGGAAAGAGGTGTGCGTCCATGATTGATTTGCATTGTCATATATTGCCTGGTGTCGATGATGGCGCACAATCTCTTTCTGATTCCCTCAACATGGCGAGGAAAGCTGTCGAGCAGGGGATACATACAATTGTGGCAACGCCGCATCATTTGAATAACTCCTATGATAATCCTAAGCGTCAAATACTTGATAGAGTCGAAGAATTGAACCAACTTCTTCGCGAAGAAGATATAGATGTGAAGATCCTGCCAGGTCAGGAAGTACGGGTGTATGGGGAAATACTAGAAGGATATGTGGCAGGAGAAATTCTTCCTGTTAATCATACTCCTTATGTATTAGTAGAATTCCCTTCCAACCATGTACCAAGGTATACGGAGAAATTGTTTTATGAGCTGCAGATGAAAGGACTGATACCAGTTATTGTTCATCCAGAACGGAATCGGGAAATCATTGAACGTTCAGATATACTCTATCAATTAGTGAAAAAGGGTGCGTTGACGCAAATTACGGCAGCGAGTGTTTGCGGGGACTTTGGGAAAAAAATAAAGAACTTTTCCCTCCAATTAATTGAAGCAAACTTAACGCACTTCATTGCGTCAGATGCTCATAATATCGTAAACCGTACCTTTAAAATGAGAGAGGCATTCGATCTTATTGAGAAAAAGTATGGAAACGAAATGGTCTACTATATTAGTGAAAATGCTGCCCTCGTTATTGAAGGTAAGCATGTCTACAAAGAAGACCCAGAGCGAATAAAAAGGAAAAAGCTATTCAAGCTATTTTAAAACCTACTAAGCCGATAAGAATGAACAGTAAAAAACAATAAATCGTTTCAGGTTTAAAAACCTGAACGGCGAGGCTTCCCTGTCCGATATCCATGGAGCACTCGGTCATACTGTGGGAGGGAAGGGGAATCTTACCATCCTTAGACGCTTGTCGTCAAAAGCATGATGTGAGGCAGGGTTAAATGCCTGATTTTGTATAAACACAAAAAATATTAAATATCTAATGAAAGTCCAGGTGCATGACAACTGAGTTTCCATTAGATATTTATTTTTTTGTAAAAAATGTTTAGTTTACCGAAATAAAAGAGAAAAGGGGGAATGTTCAGGTGACATATAAGAAAAGATTAACCACACTCGCAATTCTGGATTCTATTATTGTGTTAACGGCTATTTACATAAGCTATTGGACGGTAAATCCGACGATTCACATTTTTAAGGTTCCAATGCTGCCTGTTACGGCGATTACCTTATTAGTCTGCCATCATTTATTTGCTTCCGTTTACCATCTTTATAATAAGGCCTGGCAATATGCGAGTGTCGGTGAGCTCGTTGCCATTGTTAAAGCAGTTACGTTTTCGATTGCAGCGACATCAGCAATGCAGATGATTGTTTTTCATAATACGTATGTAAGAGCGTTAATGATTACTTGGATGATACATGTGCTGTTAATTGGTGGTTCAAGGTTTTCGTGGAGAATGTTTCGAGACAACATTATGAACAAACAAAAGAATATCAAAAAAACATTGATCATTGGTGCGGGTTCAGGCGGGACGATGGTGGCACGACAGTTACTGAGCAACCATGAAATCGACCTAAAGCCTGTTGCATTTATCGATGATGATCCAAATAAATTTAAATTAGATATCCTTGGAATACCGGTGGTTGGTAATTCTGAATGTATTGCACAAACAGTTGAGAAATACCAAATTGAAAACATTGTGATTGCGATTCCTTCTTTAACGCAAAAAGAGTTACATCGCATTTTTGAGGAATGTGCAAAAACAAAGGCAAAAACACAAATCATTCCGAAGCTTGAGGATTTGATGACAGGGAAAATTTCCGTCAATCAATTCCGTGAGATTCAGGTTGAGGATTTGTTGGGAAGAGATCCTGTAGAGTTAGATATTGGTAGTATCTCTGAATATGTATCAGGAAAGACAGTGTTAGTAACCGGTGCAGGCGGTTCGATTGGATCGGAAATTTGCAGGCAAATATGCAAGTTCAATCCTAGAAAAATTGTTTTGGTGGGACATGGTGAAAACAGTATTTATCTCATTGATATGGAACTCAAAAAACTCTATCAAGAGCAAATTGAGATTGTTCCAGTGATTGGTGATATTCAGGATCGGGATCGAATGTTTGAAGTAATGGAACAACATCGACCGTTTGTTGTTTATCATGCTGCCGCACATAAGCATGTACCATTGATGGAATATAATCCTCGAGAAGCCGTTAAGAATAATGTGTTTGGTACTAAGAATGTAGCGGAAGCAGCGGATACCTTCGGTGTTAGTAAATTTGTGTTAATTTCTTCAGATAAAGCCGTGAATCCTCCTAACGTAATGGGAGCAACGAAACGTTTTGCAGAGATGATTATTCAGAATCTAGCAAAACACAGCACCACGAAATTCGTTGCTGTTCGGTTTGGAAATGTACTTGGCAGTCGTGGTAGTGTTATTCCTTTATTTAAAAAGCAAATTCAAGCCGGCGGACCGGTTACGGTTACACATCAGGATATGACACGATATTTCATGACGATACCTGAAGCCTCACGTCTAGTGATTCAGGCAGGATCATTAGCACGCGGTGGAGAGGTGTTTGTCCTTGATATGGGTGAGCCGGTTAAGATTGTTGATCTTGCGAAAAACGTGATTAAGCTTTCTGGTTATACAATAGAAGAAATCGGAATACATTTTACAGGACTCCGCCCTGGGGAGAAGATGTATGAAGAGCTACTGAATGAGAATGAAATGCACCCTGAGAGTATTTTTCCTAAGATTCATATTGGGAAGGCGAATGTGCTTGAGGCTGAGGCTCTAAGTAAGTTGATTAATGGATTATTAGAGATGTCTGAAGTGGACATGCATGATACTTTGATTGCGGTGGCTAATAATAAGTTTGATTTTTCTCCTGTTTTGGCTACAGCGAAATAAGATAGTGGATTAAAAGTTTAACAGATACAAACCTTTCGGTTTGATAATAAAATGGAATTTGAAGGGGAATGAATATGAAAAAGGTACGAAAAGCGATAATTCCAGCTGCAGGGCTGGGAACTAGATTTTTACCGGTTACAAAGGCAATGCCAAAAGAAATGCTGCCAATAGTTGATAAACCAACGATTCAATATATTGTCGAAGAAGCGATTGCATCAGGAATTGAAGATATCATCATCGTTACTGGAAAAGGTAAACGGGCAATTGAAGATCATTTTGACTTTGCACCAGAGTTAGAGCAAAACCTCCTTGAAAAAGGGAAGTTAGATTTACTAGATAAAGTTCGATACTCAACCAATTTGGCTGACATCCATTATATACGTCAAAAAGAACCGAAAGGTTTGGGGCATGCTGTTTGGTGTGCGCGTAATTTTATTGGGGATGAGCCATTTGCAGTTCTACTAGGTGATGATATTGTTCAAAGTGAGACTCCTTGTTTACGACAATTAATGGATATATATGAAGAAACTCATTCATCAGTGATTGGGGTCCAGACTGTTCCGGATAATGAGACACATCGGTATGGGATTGTTGAACCTTCGGTTCAAGAGGGGCGTCGATATCAGGTTGATAACTTTGTTGAGAAGCCTGCACCAGGAACAGCACCTTCTAATCTGGCGATTATGGGGCGTTATATTCTAACACCGGAGATTTTTATGTTATTGGATAAACAGCAAGCAGGGGCTGGTGGCGAGATTCAATTGACGGATGCAATCCAGAAGCTGAATCAGATTCAACGAGTGTTTGCTTATGATTTTGAGGGTAAAAGGTATGATGTTGGTGAGAAGATTGGGTTTGTGAAGACGACTATTGATTTTGCGCTACAAAATCAGGAATTGAGATCGGAGTTACTTATTTATCTTGATGAAGTCATGAATGAATTAAAAGTGAAATAAATATTTAAAATTATATAGACCCTGTTCATAGATTTGTTTTCTTATGGACAGGGGCTGTTATTAAGGTGATTTTTAGTGGGTTAGTAGTTAGTTGGAAAAAGATTAACATTCCAATTAAGTCCTAATCAACTAAGAAATAAAGGAGTGTAATTGAAATGTATATGAAAATAAAGAGACTGATAGATATCATTCTATCTTTAATAGGACTGATTGTTTTATCAACTATTTTCTTAATTCTTATTATAGCTATTAAACTCGATTCAAGAGGTCCAGTGCTGTTTAAACAAAAACGTGTCGGAATCAACAAGACACATTTCAATATATTAAAATTTCGTACAATGAGAATTGATACTCCTAAGGACACTCCAACTCATTTGTTAGAAAATCCTGAGCAATATATTACGAAAATGGGTAAATTTTTAAGGAAAACTTCTCTTGATGAACTACCGCAAATTTGGAATATCTTCGTTGGGCAGATGAGTATTATTGGACCCAGGCCAGCGCTTTGGAATCAGTATGATCTAATTAAAGAGAGAGACAAATATGGGGCTAATGATGTGCCACCTGGACTTACTGGTTGGGCGCAGATTAACGGTAGGGATGAGTTACCTATTGATTTTAAAGCAAAGCTTGATGGTGTGTATGTTGAGAAAATGAGCTTTGTTTTTGATGTTAAATGCTTTTTCGGTACGATTATCAGCATCCTTAAGCATGATGGTGTTGTTGAAGGTGGTACTGGTGAGTTAGACAGAGGAAAGACATCTATGACTAAGGCAACCACCAATGAGGGCAAAGATACTAAGGGGATTATTTGATGAAAAGAATTCTTATCACAGCTAAAAATAGCTATATAGGTCGAGCATTCGTAGAGTGGACTGGTAATAGTTATATTATTGATACCATCTCCTGTCGAACAGATGCTTGGAAAAAATTAGACTTATCAAAATATGATGTGATTTTTCATGTTGCAGGTATTGCTCATGTATCTACTGATCCTGATATGGAAGCCGAGTACTACAAGGTAAATAGAGACCTAACGATAGATTTAGCTACAAAAGCAAAAGCTGAAGGAGTAAAACAATTTATCTTTACAAGTAGCATTATTGTTTATGGTGATAGCAGTAGTGGTAAAAGAGTTATAGATATTGACACAATTCCAACGCCTAGTAACTTTTATGGAGATAGTAAACTAAAAGCTGAGGAAGGAATTAGACCTTTAGAGAGTGATACCTTTAGGGTAGTTATTATTAGACCACCAATGATTTATGGTAAAGGATCTAAAGGAAACTATCCAAAACTGGCAAAGGCTGCACAGAAACTACCGGTATTTCCTGATATTGATAATAAGCGCAGTATGCTTCATATCGATAATTTATGTGAGTTTATTAGATTAATGATTGATAATGAGGAGACTGGTTTATTCTTTCCGCAAAATAGTGAATATGTGAACACTTCAAGTTTAGTAACAACGATTGTTGAAGTTCATGGTAAAAGTGTTAAGTTAACAAAGATATTTAATCCTATAATACGTGTTATGGGGATAAAAGTTGGAATCATTAATAAGGTTTTTGGCAATTTGATTTATGAGCAGAGTATCTCTGAGTATAAAGAGAATTATAGAGTTAGGAATTTAAAAGAATCTATAATACTAACAGAAAAATAGGAAGAGTGGTTGGGTTGAAAAAACATATTTTGGTTGTCGCGCAGTATTTCTACCCTGAACAATTTCGTATAAATGACATCTGTACTGAATGGGTCAAAAGGGGATATAAAGTAACAGTTTTAACTGGAATTCCTAATTATCCTCAAGGCAAGTATTATGAAGGGTATGGATTGTTAAAGAAGAGAAAAGAACTATATAACGGTATTGAAATTATTAGAATTCCGCTCATACCTAGAGGAAGCAACTCAATAATGCTTGCTCTAAACTATTTATCCTTTGTGGTCTCCGGATTCTTTTGGCAAATGTTTACGAAAATAAAAGCAGATTATATCTTTATCTTTGAAGTATCACCGATGACACAGGCATTACCGGGTGTTTGGTACGCAAAGAAAAAAAATATACCATGCTATTTATATGTTCAAGATTTGTGGCCTGAAAATGTTGAAATCATAACTGGAATTACTAATAAAACAATTATTGGTGCAATTGGTAAGATGGTAGATCACATCTATGCTCGGTGTACGAAAATATTTACTACTTCAAATAGTTTTGTGCAATCGATTGAAAAGCGTGGGGTACCTTCAGAAAAGATAGAGTACTGGCCGCAATATGCAGAAGACTTTTATATACCATTAGAGAAAACAGCTGTTGAAGAAATTCCAAGTGATGATGCCTTTAATATTATATTTGCTGGCAATATTGGTAACGCTCAAGGATTAGATATTCTGCCGAAAGCAGCGTCATTAATAAAAAAGAATAACTTGGACAGGAAGATTCGTTTTAACATTGTAGGAGATGGCAGATATAAAGATACGTTAGTTAATTTAGTTAATTCCGCTAATGTATCTGAGATGTTTAATTTTATTCCAAAGCAGCCTGCAACGAGGATACCTTATTTAATGGCATCAAATGATGCTGCTTTTCTTTGTTTAACGGATAGTCCTTTATTCGCAATGACAATCCCTGCTAAATTGCAATCTTATATGGCTTGTGGAATCCCAATTATTGCTTCTGCGGAAGGCGAAACAAATCAAATTATTAAAGAGGCAAATGCAGGTGTCTCTAGTTCTGCTGGAAATGCTGATGAACTTGCAAAGGTAGTTATTGAATTATTAAACAAATCAAATGAACAAATTAAACAAATTGGTATAAATGCAAGATCCTATTATGATAGACATTTTGATAAACACTCGTTGTTAGACAGAATGGATAGTTATTATGGTAATAACACAGAATTGGAGGGAATGCAAAATGTTCAAAAATAAAACTTTATTAATAACTGGTGGAACAGGTTCATTTGGAAATGCAGTAATGAAAAGGTTCCTAGATACTGATTTGAAAGAAGTTCGCATCTTCTCCCGTGATGAGAAGAAACAGGATGATATGAGAAAACAATATAAAAACGATAAGCTTAAGTTTTACCTAGGAGATGTTAGAGATCTCGCTAGTGTAAAAAATGCAATGCATGGGGTGGATTATATTTTCCATGCAGCGGCTTTAAAGCAAGTTCCTTCATGTGAATTTTTCCCTCTTGAAGCTGTAAAAACCAATATTTTAGGTACGGATAATGTGCTAACTGCAGCAATTGAGTACGGAGTTGAAAAAGTAATTTGCCTGTCAACCGATAAAGCAGCGTATCCAATTAATGCAATGGGTATTTCAAAGGCAATGATGGAGAAGGTATTAGTTGCTAAAGCAAAAACAGTATCTCCTGACAAAACTCTAATTTGTGGTACAAGATATGGTAACGTAATGGCATCACGTGGTTCTGTAATACCACTCTTTATTGATCAAATCAAAAGCGGTAAACCATTAACGGTAACAGACCCATTCATGACCAGGTTTCTAATGAGTCTTGAAGAGGCAGTAGAACTTGTTGTATTTGCATTTCAGAATGCAGAGGCGGGAGATATTATGGTTCAAAAATCTCCAGCAAGTACTGTGGGAGATCTTGCTCAGGCAGTTAAAGAGTTATTTAATGCTGATAATGAGATAAAAATAATTGGTACCCGTCACGGTGAAAAGTTATATGAAACCCTTCTTACAAGAGAAGAGTATGTTGGAGCAGAAGACATGGGTGGTTTTTATAGGGTGCCTGCAGATCAAAGAGACCTTAATTATGATAAGTATTTTGTAGATGGCGATCAGAAGTTAACAATGGTAGAAGAATATAATTCGCATAACACAGAAATATTAAATATCGAGCAAATAAAGGAAAAATTACTAGAGTTGGACTATGTTCAAAACGAGCTAAAAGAATGGAATAAAAACATTCACGTTATGAACTAAAGGGTGGTGTGAAAAATGAATATTCTTGTTACAGGGGCTAATGGTTTTGTGGGTAAAAACCTGATTGCTGAACTTAAAAATAGAGGATTTAACAACATTTTTGAGTTTACTAGAGAAAGTGATAGTTCATTACTAGAAAAATACACAAAAGAGTGTAACTTTGTCTTTCATTTAGCTGGTGTAAATAGACCGAAAGATGACAAAGAGTTTATGGAAGGTAATTTCGGCTTTACAACTAAATTACTAGAACTTCTAAAGAAACATGGAAATGAATCTTCTGTACTTGTTACTTCCTCTATACAAGCTGAAAAGGATAATCCTTATGGAAAGAGTAAAAAGGCAGGCGAGGACTTAGTGTTTGCTCACAGTATAGAAACGGGTGCAAAAGCTTTAGTATATCGATTGCCTAATCTCTTTGGGAAATGGAGTAAACCTAACTATAATACCGTTGTTGCTACTTACTGTCATAATATTGCAAGGGATTTAGACATTCAGGTTAATAACCCAGATGCAAATCTTACTCTGTGTTATATAGATGATGTTTTAGACGAATTTTTAGGAGCTCTCGAAGGAAAACCAACTATTCAAAATAATTATTGCGTTGTACCTATAACACATAATATAAAGCTTGGAGAATTAGCAAATCTAATAAGAGGCTTTAAAGAAAGTAGAAATAATATTGGTATTCCTAATATGGAGAATGCTTTAACTAAGAAACTTTATAGTACGTATTTAAGCTTTTTACCTGAAGATAAGTTTTCATATGACCTTAAAATGAATAGTGATCATAGAGGCTCTTTTACAGAATTTGTTAGAACACCAGAAAGAGGTCAAGTTTCAGTTAATGTATCAAAACCTGGGATTACAAAAGGGAATCATTGGCATCACACTAAAAATGAAAAGTTCTTAGTAGTAAGTGGGGAAGGCTTAATTCGATTTAGAAAGATAGATTCAGATGAAATTATTGAATACCGGGTTAGTGGAGATAAGTTGCAAGTGGTAGATATACCTACAGGCTATACTCACTCAATAGTGAATGTTGGAGAAACTGATTTAGTAACTGTAATGTGGGTAAATGAATGCTTTGATCCAGAAAAGCCAGATACTTATTTCTTGGAGGTATAACTATGAAGAAATTAAAAGTTATGACAGTCGTTGGTACACGACCAGAGATCATTAGACTGTCAGCTGTTATTAATAAATTAGAAGAATCAAATGCAATAGAACACGTACTTGTCCATACTGGACAAAACTATGATCATGAACTAAATGAAGTGTTCTTTTATGATTTTAATTTAAAGAAACCGGATTATTTTCTTAATGCAGCAACGGGAACAGCGGTAGAAACAGTAGGGAATATTTTAGTTAAAATTGACCCTATTTTGGAAGAAGTTAATCCAGATGCATTTTTGGTACTAGGGGATACGAATAGTTGTTTAGCTGCCATCGCAGCAAAAAGAAGACATATTCCTATTTTCCATATGGAAGCAGGAAATAGATGCTTTGACCAAAGAGTGCCAGAAGAAACAAACAGAAAAATCGTGGATCATACAGCTGATATTAATTTAACTTATAGTGATATTGCAAGAGAGTATTTGTTAAGAGAAGGTCTGCCTGCAGATAGAATAATTAAAACGGGAAGCCCAATGTTTGAAGTACTCAACTCAAGAAAAGCTGATATTAAAAAATCAGATGTATTAGATAGATTAGATCTTGAGGAAGGGAAATACTTTGTAGTGTCGGCTCACCGTGAAGAAAATATTAACTCAGAAACAAACTTCTTAGATTTAGTTGATAGTTTAAATGCCGTTGCAGAAAAGTATAATATGCCTGTGATTGTAAGTACACATCCTAGAACTAGAAATATGATTAATGCTAAAGGGATTGAATTTAATCCATTAGTAAAAACGATGAAACCTTTAGGTTTTAATGACTATGTCAAGCTGCAAATCAAAGCAAAAGCGGTTCTTAGTGATAGTGGAACGATTAGCGAAGAGTCTTCTATTCTTGGATTTAGAGCGCTAAACATAAGACAAGCCCATGAAAGGCCAGAAGCGATGGAAGAGGCTTCAGTAATGATGGGTGGTTTGAAAAAGGAAAGAATATTACAGGGACTTGAGGTATTAGAAACTCAAGAAATAGATACATTAAGGTTTGTTGGAGACTATAGTATGCCTAATGTATCGGATAAAGTACTTAGGATAATCTTATCCTATACCGATTATGTGAATAGGGTTGTTTGGGGGAAATAAAAGTGAGAGTTTTACAAATAAACTCTGTTTGTGGCGTGGGTAGTACAGGACGAATAGCTACTGATTTACATGCAATTCTACAAGATCAGGGGCATGAAAGTTATATTGCATATGGAAGAGACACCCCAATAAATTGTGATACAACTATAAAAATAGGAAATAAACTAGATAACTATACTCATGTAGCTAAAACAAGAATATTTGACAAGCACGGTTTTGGATCAAAAAGGGCCACCAAGGAATTTATTGATAAGATAATAGAACTTGATCCTGATGTTATCCACTTGCATAACATTCATGGCTATTATATTAATGTGGAACTGTTATTTGCTTATCTAAAGAAGGCGGGTAAACCTGTAGTTTGGACTTTACATGATTGTTGGGCATTTACAGGGCATTGCGCATACTTTGATTTTGTAGGTTGCAATTGCTGGAAAAACGGTAGTCATAAATGCATTCAAAAAAGAAGTTACCCAGCAAGCTTATTAATAAATAATTCGAGGCAAAATTTTATAAGAAAAAAGAATGCCTTTACTGGAATTAGAAACTTAACTATTGTAACACCATCAAAGTGGCTAGCAGGATTAGTAAAAGAGTCTTTTTTGAATGAATATCCTATTAAGGTAATAAATAATGGAATAGATTTGGAAGTATTTAAGCCTACTAAGAGTAAATTCAAGGAAGAGAATGGAATAGAGAATAAATTTATTATATTAGGTGTAGCGAGTGTTTGGGAAAAGAGAAAAGGGTATGAATATTTTATCGAGCTATCTAAGAAGACTAACCCCAATGTAATCATCCTTTTAGTAGGACTAACTGATGATCAAATTAAACAATTACCTTCTAATATAATCGGTATAAAAAGGACAAATAGTATACAGGAATTAGCAGATATTTATTCTGTAGCAGATGTATTTGTGAACCCTACACTGGAGGATAATTTTCCAACAACAAATTTAGAAGCTTTGGCCTGCGGAACTCCTGTAATTACCTTCGATACAGGTGGTAGTGTTGAAAGTATTGATAAATTTAGTGGAATAGTTGTACCAAAGGGAAGTATAGAAAAATTAGTAGAAGCAATTGAAAAGACACAAAAAAATAAATTTAACCAACTACAAATTATTAGTAGATCAAGAGATTTCAATAAGTACGATAAATATAGTCAATATATCGAGTTGTATTAATATTCAATCTTAGAAATTATGAGTTACTCATGGTAATAGTATAGTTTTTTTATATGGCTATTAACTAGAATAATATGGCATGAAAAATATAATTAAATAGAAAATAAGTAAGAATATATATCATTTCTTGATTAACTTACAATGGTCTTTAAAGTTTAATATTAATATGCTTAAAAATTTTTGTATCAATAAAAATTAATATAAGGAGTATCCAGTGAAAGTTTCTAAAGAACATTTCTCAATTCTAGATATTAGTAAATTTATAGCTGCCTTATTTGTAGTTTTTTTACATTCAAGTGCATTATCATCGTATAGCGTTACTTTAAATTGGTATACTACTGAACTAATAACACGTTTAGCAGTTCCATTCTTTTTCGTAACGTCAGGTTTTTTATCTTATAATAAGTTGATAAATAATAATAATAATAATGCATCTTTTTTGAATATTATAAAGAGAGTATTTTATTTATATTCCTTCTGGAGTATTATTTATTTGCCTATTAAGGTTTTTGTTTGGAAAGTAGACGGGTTAAATAATATTGAAATAATAACAAGGTATATTCATAGTTTTATATTTTCTGGTGGTGATTCACACTTATGGTATTTAACTGCTTTGATGCTAGCCTATATAATTGCATTTATATGGTTGAAGAAATACTCATTAAATTCTTTATTAGTTTTCTCACTTCTACTATATGTAATAGGATCCTTGTTTACATCTTATAATAATTTTATTATAAAAAATGAGATATTAAATAATGTATACACTATTTATACAGACGTTTTTATTCAATTTAGAAATGGCATTTTCTTTGGTTTGTTTTTTGTAAGTATCGGTCTAAAATTCAAAGAATTATATAAAAAAGGGTCTTTAAGAAAAACATCCAACTATCTTATATTAATCTCATTTATTATTTATATACTTGAGCTTATCTTTATTACTAAAACAGAAATTCATGCAATTTCATATACAGATATGCGATTAAGTTTAATACTGATAATGCCACTCCTTTTTAATAAAATACTCGAAATTAAATACGAATTTAAAAAAGTGGACAACTTATTATTAAGAAATATTAGTACTATTATTTTTACTTCACATATTCTAGTTTACATGGTATTGAAGCAAATGATTATTAGAACAAATTTAACAGTACTCTATTCAAATAGCCTATTATTTTTTGCCCTTGTAAGCATCGGTTGTATATTACTTTCCATACTTATAATAAAACTTTCTAATAAAAGATTTAAATGGCTTAAAATCTCATTTTAGATAAATATTACCATTTATTAATTTCTGGAATTACTTTATTTGTTATCGAAATTTATTAAATTTAGAAGGAGAATACTAACTTGAAGATAATGTTTCTTACTAATCTACCTTCTCCGTATAGGATTGATTTTTTTAATGAATTAGGAAAGATATCTGACTTAACAGTTGTATTTGAGAGATCTAGATCTACTAGTAGAGATAGTAGATGGAGAAGTGTCCTTAAAGAAACCAACTTTAATGAGGTGTATATAAAGGGGGTAAATATAGGAGATGAATCTAGTATATCTTTAGGAGCTATTAGGTTAATAAAAAGAAATAATTATGATGCAATAGTAATAAGTGGCTATAGTTCTATAACATCGATGCTTACTATCCTATATCTAAATATATGCAAAATACCTTTCATATTAAGTGTAGATGGTGGCATTATTGGGAATGAGAGTAAATTTAAATACAACTTGAAAAAATATTTAATTAGTAAAGCTTCGCTTTGGCTAAGTACAGGAAAAGCAACTACAGACTATCTAATTCATTATGGTGCTAAAAGAGAAAAGATAAATGTATATCCCTTTACCTCAATTAAGAAATCAGATATAAGAATATCCATCCCTACCCTAAAAAGTAATTATAAGGAAAAATTAGGGATGAAAGAAAAAAAGATAATTTTATCAGTTGGTCAATTTATATATAGAAAAGGCTATGATGTTTTGCTTGAGGCATGTTCTAAGATGGATAAAGATATTGGTGTTTATATTGTTGGAGGTAGTCCTCCAAAGGAATATACCATTTTAAAGGAAAAATTCAAGTTAGACAATGTATATTTTATTGATTTTAAAACAAAATCTGAGCTCTCTGATTACTATATGGCTGCAGATTTATTTATACTTCCTACTCGGGAAGATATTTGGGGACTTGTTATCAATGAGGCAATGGCACATGGATTGCCTATAATTACAACTGAAAACTGTGTCGCAGGTCTTGAATTGGTTTTAAGTGGGGAAAATGGGTATATTATTCCTGTAAATAATAGTAAAGAAATAATTGATAAGACAATTGGCATCTTAGCAGATGAAAATCTACAATTATCTATGAGTGAAAAAAGTTTGGATATTATTTCAAATTATACAATTGAAAATATGGCGATGGTTTGTTACAAAATCTTTAAACAAAGTAGTTTTAATTTCAGAAAACGGTGATGAAATGAACCAAAAAAAACTAACTAAATTGGGATTTATATATGTATATTTTATTATTGGTTTAATTATGGTCATAAATTATCCCAAAAGCTCAGATGTAATTTTAAATCAAAATTATATCGTAAACACTTTAGCATATTTTTTTATGACTGGTTTATTTCTAATTATATTTTTCAAAAATCGATTAGATATTTTTGACCCTATATTTTTATTTTCCATTATATATATAACAATGTTTTCAATTGTTCCTAATTATGATATTGCAATAGGAGAAATTTTATGGTTTGGAGTGTATTTATTTGAATATGGTATAAGAGGTACCTCATTCGCAACTTTGGGTTATCTTGTATTTTGTTTTACTTATACAGTTCATATAAATAGGAAACCAAAAAAGAAGATAATATTTATTGAAAGAACTGAAATCTATAATAAGTCTTTAATAGCATTTTTAAGTCTAACTCTATGGATAATTTGCCTAATACTCTCTGTTGTGTATCTTGTACTATCTGGTGGAATGAATTTAGCATATATTTTCACATTAGGTGTTGCTGGAAGTGTTAGTCCTTCAATTTTGACACCAATTGGTGTAATTTCATTATTCTCTTATAGTTTAATTCCTCTAAGTTTAGTCTACAACAAGTATGGTAAATCAAAAATTGTTAAAATATTTCTTTTTGTTGTGACCCTTTTGATTCAAATGATTAGAGGATTTCGTTTTATTGCTATTATTCTAATTTTGGCATATGGAGTTTTTTATTATCTAAGCGTCGGAAGACGACCTTCTGGGAAATCTATACTTTCAATATTAATTATATTAGCATTTTTAACAGGAATAATGGGATTTTATCGTGGTGATGTTCGAGCAGGAAATGAAATTGATTGGGATACATTTTCTACTGAAGATGTGAATGAGTCTATAATCGGAAATTTCAGAATATATAAGACGTATTACGGAATTATTAAAGCAGTTCCAAATTTGACCTCTTACACATATGGAGAGCAAATGTTCGTTTATACATTAGTATTGTTTATTCCAAGAGCAATATGGCCAGAAAAACCTTCACCTCCAGGAACGCAGGCAATTGAACTGGGTATATCAGATTATGCACTAAAAGCAGGTCAGGCTTATCCGTTTATTGGAGAATATTATAAGGAATTTGGATTATTAGGTATTCTTTTTTTTATGGGGATATTTGGGTATTTTATGAGATATATAAAAACGAAATATTTATATAATAAATCTGACCCTTTTGGATTAATGGTATATTCAATTTTATTACCAACTACTTTCCAAATTATGATTAGAGGATATACTCCATCAAATTTCTATTTAGTTATATTCTTAGTACTACCAGTATTAATAATTAAATATTGTTCTAGAAGCAGATTATTAAAACTGGTAAAAGAGGAAAAGTGAAAAAAATGAACAAAATTTACGAAAATTACTTCTATAATATGCTATATCAAGTTTTTATATTATTTATTCCGATTGTCACGGCACCATATTTAGCAAGGACTTTAGGGGCAACAGAATTAGGAATATACAGCTATGTATATTCGTTTACTTCGATTTTAAGTTCCTTTTCTTTGCTTGGGATTTATAGTTATGGAAATAGGAAAACTGCCTATGTAAGAGATAATATGGTTGAATTAAATAAAATGTTCTGGGAATTAATGCTTATTCGAGTAGGATTGGGTGGTATAGGAACTATAATATTTTTAATTGTAGCCAGTAGTTCAGAATATACATTATATTTTTTATTATATTACGGATGGCTTTTAGCAAGTTTTTTAGATGTTTCATGGCTTTTTATTGGTTTAGAGAATATGAAACCAGTAGTATTGAAGAATTTTTTCGCCAAACTAATTAGTGTTATTGGGATTTTTATATTTGTGAATTCTGAAGAAGATTTATGGATATATTTTTTATTAATGGGAGTTACTACTTTAGTTGCAAATTTAAGTGTTTATGGACAATTAAAAAGTATAATTTTTAAGCCTACAATTAATAAAAACAACTTAAATGGTCATTTTATAGGGTCAATTCAACTATTCTTACCTCAAATTGCCTCATTGCTTTACTTACAGATAGATAAAATAATGATAAATTTCTTCACTAGTACCACAAACCAGGTTGCATTTTATGATCAAGCTGAAAAGGTGATTTTAATACCAATGACATTAATAACAGTTCTAAGCACCGTTATGATGCCTCGTATCGCTAATGACTATGCAAAGGGTAATATAGAAACAGTTAATAGATATGTATTAAAAGCAGGAGAAATTTCATTGTTTCTTGCAATTCCAATGGCAGTGGGAATTGCCGGGATAGCTAATAATTTTATACCTTGGTATTTGGGGAATGAGTTTATTCCAACAATTTATGCAATAATAATTTTGAGTCCGTTAATTATTTCTAATTCTTTGATTGGTGTCTTTGGGAACCAATATTTTACTGGAACTAATCAGATAGGGATAATAGTGAAAGCTTATGGAACTGCAGCTATATTAAATATTATTTTAAATGGATTTTTAATACCATATTTAGGGTTTTTAGGAGCAGCAATATCAACGATAATCTCTAGTTTAGCTTCTCTTTTAATCCTATTCTATTATATTAGTAAACAAATATCTATGGGCCCATTGCTTA
Organism: Neobacillus niacini; assembly: GCF_031457145.1. Classification (GTDB taxonomy): domain Bacteria; phylum Bacillota; class Bacilli; order Bacillales; family Cytobacillaceae; genus Neobacillus; species Neobacillus niacini_J. The sequence continues at coordinate 46,076 of NZ_JAVDVZ010000013.1, read as the reverse complement.
GAACCGGATTGAAGTATTTTATGTTATCTTTACCTTTAGCTATGTCCGTTTTCGGAATTGGTTTTCTATTGCCTGCAAGTATATATTCAACATTTATACAAATATCGGTAGGTGTGCTTATTTATGGATTATTCCTTTTACTAATAAAAGACCAAACACTACAGATGCTATTCTCAAGAGTGAAAATGACAAGGAAAAAATAGGTTAAATCTCTATAATATTTAATAATATGTAAGGAGTGTAATATGAGAAATAAAAAAATTATTGTTGCTCATCCAGGAAGACAACATTCTTTTAGATTAGCTAAAGCGTTGAAAGAAGAAGGCATATTATTTAAATATATTACTACAGTTTATGATAAGGAATCGTCTATTTTGATGAGAATAACGAAAAGACTTATTGGAAAGGACAATTTAAAAAGAGCTAATAGTAGAAAATCTGCCGAACTAGATGATACTGATGTAGAACAGTTCTGTGAATTCTATGGATTAGTAGAATTGTTATTAATGAGAGTAGATAAAACAGGGATTTTATATAAGTATTGGGCAAGATATGTATCACATTCTTTTGGTAAAAAGGTTGCAAGGTATGCAATGAAAAATAAAGTTGATGCCGTAATATTATACGATACCAATGCAAGTTGCTGTTTCGAAATATTAAAGGAAAAGGCACCTAATATAATCAGAATTATGGATGTGTCCGCAGCTAATAGATTATATATGAAAGCTGTTTATGAGGAGGATATGAAAAGAAACACTCAGTTTGCGAAAAAACTATATAATGAAAGGAATTTTTTGTGGGAAAATGATTTGAGTGAACTGGTGAATGAAATTGAGTTTACACAGTATTTTTTGGCACCATCAATATTTGTGAGAGATTCTCTTTCATATAGTGGTGTCTCAGAAGATAAGGTAAAAATATGTCCGTATGGTTCAAATTTTAGTGTACCAAATTTAATTTCAAGAAATAGATCCCAAGAACTAAAAGTATTATTCGTAGGTAATGTTACACAAATGAAAGGAATTGGATATCTACTTGAGGCTTTTAAAGTTTATAACAAAGCGCAAGTATCTCTAACATTAGTTGGTCACTACGATAATGAAGATGGTATTTTCAATGAATACAAAAAAAAATACAATTTTTTAGGAAGAGTTACACATGAACAAGTGGAAAGGATCTGTAACGAATCAGATATTTTTGTATTCCCATCATTAGGAGAAGGGATGTCATTGGCTGCATTAGAAGCAATGTCCTGTGGTTTACCATTAATTTGTTCAACTAACTCTGGTGTTAATGATTTAATTGTAGAAGGTGAAAATGGATTTGTAGTTCCTATTGGAAATTCAGAGGCAATTAAAGAGAAGGTTGATTGGTTTTTAAATAATAGAGAACAAATCGAAAAAATGAGTGATAACGCTAGAGTAACTGCATTGAAATATACTTGGGAAAATTATGAATACAATGTTGTAAAAGCACTTAATAGTATTATTGAAACTGACTAAAATAAATTAAGTCTCGACCTTTGACCAATCGATATTTACCTAATAAATCTAAAAATAAACTGAGGTAACTGATGTATGGGTACATTATTTTTATGATTGTTTTAGGGTTTTCTCAACTTTTTATTTGCCAAAGCAGGGAGAAAATTAACCGTTTTAGCCATTCAATAAATTCCTTTTGGAAGAAACAATGGCTAGATAATATTTCAGGGATAAATAAGATTGACAATAAGTGATAAGTAAAAAAAATTATTTAATATTTATTTTTATGTGAAACATCGACCTCTTATAGGATACCTCCTATATTTACAACTATAAGGTTGTTAGAAATGATTTAAAGGTGGATAATATGAAAAAAAATTTATTTGTTATGCATACACAGTATAATCTAATATTAGCATGTGGCTTAACATTAACAGACTTTTCGAAGGACGAAAATGATTTAATCTTATTTACCGACTTTGCATTAATGGATGATATGAAGAATAGGTTAGAAAAAATATTTAATCGCATTATCTACCTTTCTGGTTCTTTTCCAAAGACCAATGAGAATTATTTAAAAAAAATTAAGAGATATCCAGATATAATGAAAAAACTAGATAATTTTATTATTAAATCTTATGATAATACATTTATTGTGGATGACATATGTATACCAGAAATGTATATCATGAAGCAAGTTTATAAAAATAATAAAAATAGCAAATTTATATGGTTAGAAGATGGTGGTATTGCATACTTTTCAAATAATGTAAAATCGGGTGGTTTGGCATCAAACACCTTTACTATGACTTTACGTAAGTATATTTTTAAATATTTGTTTGGTCTGGGGCGATTTTATGATTATAAGAACTATATGGGATCACACTATATGCTTGACACTGTATATTCTACCTTTCCAAAACAACTTAAAAGTGAATACAAAGGGAAAAAAATATACGAAATTTCGAAAAACGCTTTTATGGAGGGCTTGAATTCAATATATCCTACTTCCCCAATAACGATAAAAGGAAAATCATTAATTGTAATTATGGACATGTTATCAATTTATGAGGATGTTGAAAAAATAAGTACCATTTTAAGGAATGTGTTGGAAAAATATAAAGAGTGTGGGTATTCAATATATTATAAATACCATCCTAGGGAACTTAACAAGTTGGCTATATTACATAGCTATATTGAATTAGATAGAAATCAAGCTATGGAAAGTCTTTATTCAGGGATTAAAGCAAAAGAAGAGAGTATCATAATTGGCATTAAAAGTACTGGATTACAGACCGCATCCAAGCTAGGATTTAAAGTTGTTTCCTTAATTAAATATCTTGAACCGGATGAAAAAGAGGTAAGTGTTTTTTATCATAACATAGGGATAGATACTCCTTCTGCTGGATTAACTTCATTGTAATATAGGATGTTTTAATACTGCCAATCACTTATTTGAAAGTTATAATATATCAAATCACCATATATAGCTTTATTAATTGAGAATTTTATAAATACCTTAACATCAAATTTTTAAAAAGGGACTTGAAAAAATGAAAAATATAATGTTATTAGATTGTACATTAAGAGATGGTGGATATTATAATTCATGGGATTTTGATGTATCGATTATTGAAAAATATTTAATAGCAATGAATGAAATTTCGGTAGATTTTGTTGAACTAGGCCTTCGTGGGTTTAATAAGGATGGATTTAAAGGGGCTTGTGCCTATACCACCGATAATTTTATTCAATCACTAGAAGTACCTAATGGACTAAAACTAGGAGTAATGGTAAATGCCAGCGATTTAGTTAGATATCCAAATGGTATCGAATTAGCCTTATCAGAACTCTTTTCGCCAGCATCAGAGTCACCAATTTCTTTGGTTCGAGTAGCCTGTCATGTACATGAATTTGAAAATGCATTGCCCGCAGCTATTTGGTTGAAGAATCAAGGTTACATTGTTGGTTTTAATTTAATGCAAATTGCTGACCGAAGTGTTGAAGAAATTAAGAGTTTAGCATCGGTTGCTAATGAATATCCATTAGATGTTCTATATTTTGCTGATAGTTTGGGCAGTTTAAATCTAGAACAAACATCTAATATTATCAAAGTAATGCGTGAGGAATGGCAGGGTCCTTTGGGTATTCATACCCACGATAACATGGGTTATGCGTTGGCTAATTCTATGCGTGCAGTTGAAGAAGGTGTGACATGGATTGATGGTACAGTTACTGGGATGGGAAGAGGTCCAGGGAACGCAAAAACTGAGTATTTAGCAATTGAACTAGAATCAGCTCGTCAGGCATCTATTAATATCACACCATTGATACAATTGATAGAGGATTATTTTAAACCAAAGCAACATGAATGCGGCTGGGGTACGAATACCTTCTACTATCTAGCGGGTAAATTTGGTATACACCCAACTTATATTCAGGAAATGATTAGGGATCCTAGATATAATGAAGTAGATATTCTAGCTGTTATAGAACATTTAAAATCAGAGGGCGGCAAAAGTTTTAACATTAATGCATTAGAGGCTGCACGTAATTTCTACTCAGGAGATCCAATAGGAACTTGGGATCCATCATCTGTAATTTTTGATAAGGAAGTTTTAATAATTGGTACAGGACCAAGTGTTGTTAAGCATAGAAAGGCTTTGGAAGAGTATATCCGCAATAAACGTCCTTATGTAATTGCATTGAATACTCAGTCACATATTTTATCAGAGTTAATAGACATTCGAGCAGCTTGTCATCCTGTTCGTATACTTGCAGATTGCTCTGTACATGCGACACTACCACATCCGTTAGTAATCCCTGCTTCTATGTTGTCAGATAACATTAATAAGGCATTTAGAGGAAAAGAGCTGTTAGACTTCGGTATATCGATCCAAGAAAATACTTTTATGTTTGAATCTAATTATTGCGTCCTTCCCAATTCACTAGTTTTAGCATATGTATTAGCTATTGCAACAAGTGGGAAAGCATCACGAATTCTTTTAGCAGGATTTGATGGTTACGGTTTGGATGACCCGAGAACGAGTGAGGTAGATAATTTATTGTATAATTTCATGAAAGTTGAAACTACTCCATCAGTCGTAGCTATTACACCAACCGAATATAAAATTCCTTGTAGCTCAGTTTATGCATTTTAGGAGGTTGTTATGAATTATTGTGTCATTATTCCAGCACGTTATCAATCATCTAGATTACCGGGCAAGCCACTTATTGACTTGTGCGGCTTGCCTATGATTGTAAGAACTTATCAGCAATGTATAAAGGCATGTCCCTCTGAAAGGGTGTTTGTTGCAACTGACGATGAGCGGATTCGAGAAACGTGTGAATTAAATGGTATTCAAGTTATTATGACAACATCTAATTGTCTAACGGGTACTGATAGAATTGCAGAATGTGCTCAGTATTTAGATGCAGATACATTTATAAATGTACAAGGTGATGAGCCTCTTTTTAATCCAAATGACCTTAAAACTTTAATTGAAGCAGCAAACAAATATCCACAAGAAGTTTTGAATGGATACTGTGAAATTAAAGAGGAAGCTTTGTTCAGAAGTTCAAGTATTCCTAAAGTTGTATTCAGACCAGATGGTCGATTATTATATATGTCAAGAGCAGCTATACCTTCCAATAAAAAATTTGGATTTGAAACTGCATGGAGACAAGTTTGTGCTTATGCTTTTCCTAGAAATGCTTTAAGTGATTTTTCCAGAACTAATCAGAAAACTCAGTTAGAGAACATTGAAGATATTGAGATTCTTCGATTTTTGGAGCTTGGATGGGAAGTTAGAATGTTAGAACTTTCTAGTGATTCTGTTGCTGTTGATACATTAGAGGATATTCAAAGTGCAGAAACTGCGATACTTGAACGTGGTCTTTAATAAAAATGATCTTTAGTAAATAAGAAGTGGCCTAGATGTGTGTTATATATGCCACTTCTTATTAGATGGAAAATATATTTTAAAGAGGTATCATTATGAAATCAGGCTTTTTAAGTCAATATGATATTATTATATTTGATTGTGATGGAGTATTAATTGATATAAACCTATTAAAATGTGAAGCCTTTGGAAAGGCTGTTGCAGACTACCCTTCAGATATTGTGGGAAAATTTGTTGAATATTGTAAAAATACATTTGGAGTCTCAAGATATGTAAAATTCAAAGAGTTTTTAACTGAATTTGCAAGAGAGACTTATCAAGAAGATAAATACAATCTTCTTTTAACTAAATATGCTAATATTTGTAATAGAGCTTATGAAATTGCTGAAATTACACCAGGTTGTAAAAACTTATTATTGGAGTTGACCAACTTAAATAAAAGTTTATATGTAGCATCTGGAGGTGATGAGAAAGAATTAAATGAAGTTTTCATTAAAAAAAATTTAAATATATATTTTAATGGTATTTACGGTTCACCAAAAACAAAATCAGAGTGTACCTCGATCATTCTTAATAGTAACTCTGATAAAAAGTCTGTCTTCATAGGAGATGCTTTATCAGATATGAAGACCGCTAAAGAACATAAAATAGATTATATTTATATGTCCAAATATACGGTTCAATCTGAGGAACAGGACCAGCTATGTAGAAATGGAGCTATAAAGGTTATTAACACGCTGGAGGAGTTGCTTTAACCGCTACCTCGTATATCAAGAGGTTTTTATAAAAAGAGCAAATCTCCCTTTATGTATTCTAGTAACCTGTGGTGAAGGGTATACCGGAACACACACTTGTGTTTCCTAGCTGGAGAAAGGTCATACGGTGATTAATACCGGTGCCTGTCACTCCCCGAATATTCTTGTTTCATAGAATTGTTCCACAAGATTTCACCTATAAAAGCGGATGTCTAGCAACTATAGTAATTGGTAGATTAATAAAGTACAGATAGGGGGAGAAGATAGTTTAAAACTATTATTTTCCCTTTTTAATAATAAATAATAGGGGAGAGTTATTACAAATGGCTATATTAGTTACGGGAGGAGCAGGTTATATTGGCAGCCATACGTGTGTAGAACTGCTGAATGACGGCTATGAAATAATTATCTTAGATAATTATTCAAATAGTAAACCTGAAGCATTAGATAGAGTAAAAGATATTACAGGAAGAGGCTTTAAGGTTTATGAGGTTGACTTGCTTGATCGAATGGGGCTTGAGGATGTGTTTTCAAACAATAACATCGAGGCTGTTATTCACTTTGCCGGGTTGAAAGCAGTTGGAGAGTCAGTTTCGATTCCGCTTCATTATTATCATAATAATATCACAGGGACACTTATTCTTTGTGAAGTGATGAAGAAGTACGGGGTAATGAATTTGGTGTTTAGTTCGTCTGCAACGGTTTATGGTATGCCAGACCGAGTCCCAATTACAGAGGACTTTCCTCTTGGTGCTACCAATCCTTATGGTCGGACAAAGCTTATGATAGAAGAGATATTACGAGATTTATTTGTTTCTGATAATAGCTGGAGCATTGCCCTATTGCGTTACTTTAATCCAATTGGAGCACATGAGAGCGGTATGATTGGAGAGGACCCAAACGGTATTCCTAACAATTTAATGCCCTATATTACACAGGTAGCAGTTGGCAAATTAAAAGAACTGCAAGTGTTTGGGAATGATTACCCAACAATTGACGGGACAGGAGTAAGAGATTATATCCATGTAGTGGACCTTGCAAATGGCCATTTAAAGGCACTAGATAAAGTGATTTCTTCTAATGGTGTAGAAGCATTTAATTTAGGGACAGGAACTGGTTATAGTGTAATAGAGATGGTCTCAGCTTTTGAACGTGCATCTGGCATGAAGGTTCCTTATGGAATTGTAGATAGAAGACCGGGTGATGTAGGAGTCTGTTATGCAAATCCATCTAAAGCTAAAAATGAACTTGGCTGGGTTGCTGAAAGTGGAATTGAAGAAATGTGTCGCGATTCTTGGAGATGGCAGGCAAAGAATCCTAATGGATATGAAACGTTAAAGTCTAGTAAATAGTAAGATATTAAATAAGAACAGGATGCTCTTATCCAAGAGCAAAATCGGGTGCCAGGCACCATCCAGAGAATTTCCATTTAAGTTATTTGTTCACTAGTAGATTAAAAGGATTATTCTTCTCGCCTTAATATTGTCTATTGATTCAAGTATTGTAAATTACCTGATGCTTCTGTGAAAGAGTAGAAAGAAAGGGTTTGGAGTGCCGTTGTATGAACAGAGTGCTGATATTCATACAAAAAAGATTACGGTTATTTTGTCCCCTCTAGAGTTTAAAAAGACAGGTCCTGGATATGATGCTGCTATGGTGTTAGTGGTTTTGAAATCAATTGGAAAGCTGGATGGTGAATTGAATGAAGACATGTGTATCATTGGTGCGATTTCTCTAAAATGCGATATTGAACCATTTGAAGGAATTGTTCCAGTTATTACGAATGCAATAAGGCTTGGTTTTAAGAAGATTTTTATTCCCCCCATTAATACCCGCATATTCCCTAATACAATAGGAACAGAGTTAATTCCTGTGTCCACTATTTCCAGCCTAATCTCCTATTTAAAGGGACAGTTAAAAGCGGACCATTTATTCTCTTTTCCCATTGAAGTAAATGAGGAAGTATCCTCAAAAGTAGAAGAACCACAAATAGACTTTCAATCAGTTATAGGACATCGTCTAGCTAAACGAGCTTTGGAAATTTCAGCTGCCGGAGGACATCATGTTCTATTAAGTGGTCCTCTAGGGTGTGGAAAAAGAATGCTTGCTGAAGCATTTCCGTCCATCTTTCCAGATTTATCTCCAGAGGAGACTCTGGAATTATACGGAATATACCAATTAGGAAGAGAGGAACTTCCTTCGATGACACGCAGATCCATGAGGCATCCGCATCATTCAGCATCCGCGACTTCGCTGCTGGGAGGTGGAACATATCCTAAACCAGGGGAAGTTTCTTTTGCTCATTATGGAATACTCTTTTTGGATGAAATGGGTGAGTTTTCGAAAAAGACGTTAGATATGCTTCGTCAACCGCTGGAAAACAGCCGAATTACCATCAATCGTGCGAAACAATCTGTCACCTATCCAGCAGACTTTACTTTAATTGCGGCAACCAATCCCTGTCCGTGTGGCCATCTAGGTTCTTCACAGTGCTATTGTGTCTGCACGCCAAAGCAAATTGCCACCTACCAGCAAAGGATATCTGGGCCAATTTTAGACCGAATTGATTTTGTATTGACGTTAAAAAATGTCTCGTTGAAAAATGGAATGGAAAATGGAATCTCATTCGGATGCAGTACATCATGCTGGGGACCTGAGGAAGGGAAACCATGGGTAGAAAGAGAAGAGAGTGGATCCCTCACGCCTATCATCACATTTATGCTAGGGGAAACAACAGGCAAAATATTTTTTGTGATAGTATTGATATGATGGAGGTTTTCCGATTATTAACGATGATTCACAATGAATCCCCCATTTCAATCTGTGCATACTGCATTATGACAAATCACTATCATTTACTATTAAAAACAGAGGAAATATCAATTTCCAAAATCATGGGGATATTTAATAAACGCTATACGGATTATTTTAACCAAAAATACCGTCATGTTGGACATGTATTTCAACAACGTTTCAACAGTTCCCCAATTCCTTCACCTCAAGACCTTCTCCAAGTGAGTAAATATATACACCGCAATCCCATCAGCACCAAGAAACCTATGGTAAACAAGATGGAGGATTACCCCTACTGCAGCTTCCAGTTTTACAAGAAAGAGAGAACCCCACTTTATCCTTTCATGAACATTAGTGGAAATTTAGTGGGCTCATCTCCATTGTGGAGGTGGGCCATTTTTTAGTTTAATAGCTAAAACAAGGCGTCCAGTAGAAAGAGGTTTTGACTGTTAAAGAGAATACTAACCGTTCATACAAATTAATATGGTAAAATATAGATGGAATTTTTGCTCGTTTAAACATAAGTTAATTGGAGGTAAAGTTAATGGGTAATGAAGATTTAGAGAAAAACGAACATGAAGAAGTTGAGGGTAAGGAAAGTATCGAATCTGGTGAAGATTTGCAGGAAGAATATGGTGTAGATGAACCAGAAATAAGTGATGAAGAGTATTTCAAAATCCTTTTTGACATAGATCCAAGCCTAGTAGAATATAAAGTTAATTCTAGCGATGTTTATACTACAACCTTTTTATCATTGGATCATTTAAGAGCGGCTAAACTATTTGTAGATAATAGTAAAGAAATCTATAGTAGCCGTAAGGATATAAAATCTCCAAAAGAAAAATTTGAAGCCATTACAAAGTATAGATCCTATGTTATCAATACAATCACTTCTAGCGTTGCATATATGGAAGCAACGATTAATGAAATATATATGTTGGCTTTTAATACTGATGAATTTAATGAAACATATGGTACAAGTACAGATGAACAAACTCTAAAACAAATCACAGATGAAATCAGGATTAAAGATGATACTTTATATATTAAGGTGAAAAAAATAACTGACGCCTTTGGTGTCCGACATATGTGGTGGAAGGACATTGGTATATTGATTGAATTGAGAAATCACTTAATTCACTATCATCCTATTATTGACTTACACACCGGAGGGGAAAATGTAAGTCCAACAAAAATCGAGGAACTTTGTGAAGGGTTATTTGAATTTGAAGATACTCTAATAGAAGAAAAAGATAGTGCTCCTTTTTTCCCGGATAAATTAGGGTTTGATTGCGCAAACTGGGCACTAACTAATAGTAGTAGATATATTCGGAAATTATTTGTAAGGTTAGGTTTAATGGAATTAGGAAGTAGATAACCAGCTACTTAATGCTTGTCTATAGCAATTATTAATGTCAATTACCAGGCTCATCTCCGTTCAGGGAGGTGGGCCAGAATTGTAGCGTTGTATAGAAGAACGAAAAAGAGTTTCCCTCGACAATAAATTTTCTGGAAAACAGGTAAATGTCCTTTTGTTTTAAGGGTTTGCTGCACTTTTAAACAAACGATTGGTTAGTATGGTAACTTGTTTCGTTTTGTATGAAACTGTATTTTACTAGTTTCTATTGTCAGTTTTGAAGATGATTCTTACCAACCACACCTTTTTTACGACAATTATTTTTAAAAAAACAGGTAAAAAGTTAGTTTGATTAAAGGGCTTACGTGCTATTTAATTAATCGATTAATTGAATTTATTTTCGTTAATCAATCGTCTGATTAGAATTGCTCTAAATGCTGTCATATATAAGTTTAATCTACCTTTATGGTAAGGATATTGTCGAAAAGAGGACCAAGTAAAAAGTGTGCAAGGGTACTTATGAAACATATTTTAGAGAGAAGCAATAACGAAATGGCTCTGTTAATTTCCTCGAACCAAAAACATACTACTCCCTCAATAGTCTGCTTTATCCTATGTCATCAATTAAATCCTGAAGCTGGAGGAACGCTCAGCAGTTGTAATGCTAGTATGATTGATGTTGAATGTTGTTAATAGCTTGAATAGCAGCCTTTGTTGGATGATGATCATCACGACCGATACCGATTGGAAACTCTTCTGATAGATATTGGACTTTACCTGGTCTTTTATTTGCAAACGCTTGGATGGTGCCATCTATATAATGGAAAATCTCTACATAATACAATTGGCCATTGCTCTCGAATTTTCTACAAATATCCAATCTAACAATTTCAATGTTCTTCTTGTTCATCTGCCGACCCTCATTTTTTCGTAAGAATAATTTTAGCAACTGACTGATACAAATATCCAAATTCTATTGTCCTATGTTTTATGAATATCACTAGTCTATTAGAGTGTTATGAAGGGATTATGGAACAGAAAAGAGTGAAGTATTGTAGAAATTTGATTATCTCTTAAATTTGCTTGTCTGCCATCACACGAAACCGAAGGAGAATAACACCTTCCTTTATTCCCCTCGACCTAAACCCTTTATCATCCTCTGAAATTTCCATACTCTTACGCAAGTCTTTAATGACTAATTCCGCACATCTTTCTTTATTTGTATGTGTTCCATTTCCTCTCAATCTTATTTATTTTTCCAAAGTTGGAATGATTATCATAATTTCATTTGTCCTTTCTTGGTTCAGTGAACTCTTGTTCGAATAAACTATCAAAGTCTATATCATCGTAGATTTTTTCAGTAAGTTCTCCTGGTGGTATGACTAAGCCTTTAGTAAGTTTAAAGATTGTATAGAGTGATGGAGCTTTTAGGTTTCTTTCAATTTCACTTAAATAACTCCGATCTAAGTTGATTTCATTCGCGAGTTCTTCTTGTGTCATACCTTTTGCTTTACGTAAAGTTCTAATTACTTCTCCTATGTAAATGGTCTTTTCTTTCAAGGAAATTCTCCTTTTTAAACCAATTACATAACTAGGGGTGTTATATCTCCACGGGCTATAGACGACAAACGAGCTCTTTTAAATAAATAAATTTTTAGGGTTCACTAATTTGGGGATATTTGTAGTAATTTAATCAGAATAATCGCTGCCGAATCACTTTTATTTAATAAGATGCAATCTATTATTTGGGCGTGAATTTTTTCTTTGTATGTCAGAACGATGCATTCACTCTATCAAATACTGGATTTTTTCCATTTCCATAATAAATTCTGAAGCTTTTATACCAAGCCCGGTAGCAAGGGCCAATATGGTATATAGACTAGGCAGTTTAAGATTTCTTTCAAGAATACTAATATAGGAACGATCTAGCCCGCTAAGGTCCGCAAGTTTTTCTTGGGATAAATTCCGTTCCTTTCGCAGCTTTTTTAATGCCTTACCAAAATCCAGGTGTGAATAATAATCCACCAAGGAACACCTCCTTTGAATAGTAGATATCGAATAAGTCGTTTTCATTTTTTGTTTTCTTCTTTTAAACTATCAAAATTATACTTGCCTGATTTTTCCTTAAGAAGCTGATGTTTTTTTGGCGGTTCCAGATAAAAAAGGAGGGGGCTAGCTTGGATTCCTCTTTCCGTTGTAAGCCGTTTTAATTGATTGGCTGTCTGAAGTTTATTGTTAAAGGCAGTTAATTTTGCATCGACAATCATGAAATGGCCGTTGCTGAATGCTACCTCCGTCTTGTTGCCAATTGCTTTGGTATTGATAATATGTTCGGGATTAAACCAGATGCAGTCATGTTTTTGTGGTGATTTGCTTGGAAAAAGGCAAACGCTTTGATACGGATTCACAATGATTGGACATTTCACCGTCTTATTAAGAATAAATTTTGCCCCTGCCATTGCTCCCCGTAAATCAAAGCCTATGTATTTTAATGTATCGTCTAGTAAATTTAGTGGCGCTCTATCCACTAGTAAAGTTGTTTTTTCTACCATAATCCTGGAACATAGTTTCCCATTTCGGTCATATTCACCCAACATAAGTATTACTTTCTTATTAATATAGAAATTATTAACGGTTCTCCACTCCTTTTGGATAATAGGTTTGAAAAAGGTTTCCATCCTGCTATTTTGAGAGGCAATGTATGCGGTTACCTTATAAATCTATTAAACGGTAAATAGGACTTTTTTACTGCAGACTATAGTGATCAGGATTCGCCATAATTCGGGTGAATTTTGACGAAAATACGACAGTTTTTACGTAACGGTTCCTTTCGTGGTCTAAAATGGCAATCATCCTTTATTCATTTGGCTGCAGCCAATCCCATTCGGGGTCTATGTCATCGATAAAAGCATGGGATATTTGCGTTTTAATCCCCACGGCAGCTATTTTTTCTAGATAGATTTTCATGAATTTGTTGTTTAAGATTCCATAAAAGTAGGCGATCGGATTTTTTACAAGATTGGTCTTTTTTATTTTTCGAATCAGTTGTCGAAAGGCTTGGATTGAGATGTCTAGTATATCTTCTGTGTCAGTTGTACACTCAAAGCGAAAAGCAGAAATTTGTACCATCTGCCAAAATTCTTCAATGGTTTTTGCATCGGAGAAAAAGCACTTTACCAAGTCGATAAAGGGTTGTGGAACCCGGCTGCTTACATAGGTGTAATCTAATATTGACGGCTCTTCGCAACGTTTATTTATCTTATGATTATTTGTTTTAATAAGATTATTAGTTTCATTTTGGTGGTTCATTTTTTCCTCTTTGGGTAGTTCATTCGATGGGAAACGATTAAACTGATATAAATTGCTAGACTGCGAGCCGTTCTTCCTTTCTGTTTCAAAGACTGTGATGATACCAAATCCTTTTGCTTTCAAAATCATTCGTTTAAAGGTAGATCTTGATATGCCATTATCATGGTATTGGTCGTGAATTGATTTTAAGAGGGTCCCAATTTTGGCATTGCAAACGCCAGGGATTTTGGCTGCAAACCGTACGAGCCTTTTTAATCCGACAATTTCCCCTTTCGTAAAATCATGCTTGTGTTCTACTAACCACATTTCCATATGATGATTAAATTCCTGAAGGGAACTGAATTGCGAGAACTGCTTAAATTCCCTAGTGTTACCAGATTTTATACTCACGATTACTAACACCCTTTCATTCCATAGCCTTGTTTAAGTTTTCCTTCGTGAGGGCTATATGTTATGTGAAGGCTCACGACCGGCACTTCTACAATAACGAGATTGGCTGAATTAATCGAACTGCGTCTTTCTATTTTTGAGGGTATTTTTAGAGTGAAACGCAGAAAAAAGCGTTTAAAAGAGATTTTTGCTGGCGATTTTTGCGTTTTGATGCCTGTCACTGCCCGAATTTTGTCGAAGATTGATAGGTTGTTAGATAGTTAAACAGTAGGCCAGGCCAGTGGGTCAGACCCCCGCTAGGTTAAAGTTTTAACGACGTAAAGTATGAGAAAAGGTGGAGGGTGAGCTTTCTGCCTTTTTTATGTTTTTTGTAGTTTTTTAGCAGAATAAGGAGGATTATGTAATTTTTGGGTCAGATCCCCACTAGGCGAGAGATGTTGAAGCATGTTGGAGTTCTGTCAAAGTAGTTATGGTTTTACTTTGTCAGGCTATTTCTAAAGTGAACCATCATTTATCCATGAGAACTGTCTCCTAAGACCGGGTGGTATTTGCCCGGACTTTTTTTTTATATAAAAATAAGAATTTTTTGAATTAATTGTAAACGCATCCAATGTTGTTATTTCGGTATTCGAAGTATAATATCCTTCGATTTTCGGGAGTTTCGGGGCACAAAATATTGTAGAATATTTACTATTATTACTATATAATACTGATTAATCTAAAAATAACTTTTATTTGGAAAATTGACTCTCATGAAATTTTCTGAAAACCTTATTATATAGCTGTTTTTAAGCTTTTTCTATACGGGAATATCCTTTTCCAAAGATAGGAAAAAATACTAAATTATATAACAATTCTGAGGAAGAATGTTATTGAAAGGAGAGTATTGATAATGAGCAAAGCGGTCTTAGAAGTCAATCATTTAAGGACATCCTTTTTTACAGATAACGGCGAAGTGGCTGCGGTGGATGATGTCAGTTTCCACGTCAACGAGGGAGAAATCCTTGGCATTGTCGGCGAGTCCGGATGCGGTAAGTCAGTAACCTCGCTTTCGGTTATGGGGTTAGTTCCCAACCCGCCAGGCAAGATTGTGGGCGGAGAAATTCTATATAAAGGTGAGGATTTAACGAAAACATCGGAAAAACGGATGCGGGAAATTCGCGGCAATGATATAACTATGATCTTTCAGGAGCCAATGACCTCCTTGAATCCCCTCTTTACGATTGGGGACCAGATTATGGAGACGATCCGTTTACATAACAAATGGAATAAAAAACAAATTAAAGAACGTGCCATTGAGATTCTCGAACTAGTTGGCTTACCCCGCGCGAACGAGCTGATCAACGAATACCCACATCAACTATCGGGTGGAATGCGGCAGCGGGTCATGATTGCCATGGCGATGGTTTGTAACCCGCAGCTATTGATTGCGGATGAGCCGACAACTGCACTGGATGTAACGATTCAAGCGCAAATTTTAAAATTGATGAAGCAGCTGAATAAAGACTATAACACGGCGATTATGATGATTACCCATGACCTAGGAGTTGTCGCTGAGGTTTGCTCACGGATTGTCGTGATGTATGCAGGAAAGGTCGTAGAGGAAGGCGATATTGAAACAATCTTTAAAAATCCAAAGCATCCGTATACGGTTGGCCTTATTAAATCCGTTCCGGATATGCGAAAAAAGGTAGAGCGCCTTTATTCCATTCCGGGAAACGTACCGAAGCCGGGAAGCATTAAAGAAGGCTGCCGTTTTGCAGCAAGATGTGAACATGCTTTTGAGCGCTGCATGAAGGAATCTCCTGAATTATATCAGACTAGTGGAGGACAGAAGGTCAGATGCTTCCTTCATGAACAAGAACAGCAACTAGATTCTAACAAACAAGGGGTTGTATCTGTATGACAGAGACTATCTTGCAGGTTAACAATTTAAAGAAACATTTTCCGATTACCGGTGGTATATTGGGCAAAAAGGTCGGCGAAATGAAAGCAGTAGATGGTGTTTCTTTTTCAGTAAAAGAAGGCGAAACATTGGGAATCGTAGGAGAAAGCGGCTGTGGGAAATCAACAACAGGAAGAATTCTGCTTCGATTGATTGAGCCCACGGATGGACAAATCATCTTTAATCATCAGGACTTAAGAGCCCTGCCACAAAAAGAAATGCGAAAAGTGAGACGGAATATTCAAATGGTCTTTCAAGATCCCTTTGCCTCATTAAATCCCAGACACACAGTGGAAAAGATTCTCGAAGAGCCATTGATTGTACATGGAATCGGGGATACTGCACAAAGGAAACAAAAGGTCAAAGAGATGCTGGAAGTAGTAGGGTTATCAAGCTATCACGCCAAGCGGTATCCGCACCAATTCAGCGGGGGGCAGCGGCAGCGGATCGGGATAGCCCGGGCGTTGATGACGAATCCAAAACTTATTATCGCGGATGAGCCGGTTTCCGCACTGGATGTATCGATTCAATCACAGGTTCTTAATCTATTAAAAGATTTGCAAAAAGAGTTTAAGCTGACGTACATCTTTATCGCTCATGATCTTGGGGTTGTCCGTCATATCAGTGACCGCGTTGGCGTTATGTATAAGGGCCGTATGGTTGAACTTGCCGATAGTGAAAAAATCTATCAAACTCCCATGCATCCTTATACCCAGCAGCTGTTATCAGCAGTACCGATCCCCGATCCGGATTATTATAAGGCGGGGGCACAAAGTGCGGTACAGTTTGGCCAATTGCCGGATGCGTATTATATAGATGAGTCTTGGAAGGATGTTGAAGCCGATCGTCCGGGTTTAGTGGAGGTTGAACCGGGACATTTTGTAGCTTGCCATACGAGGTAACGCTAGTAGATTACTAGTTTCTAAAAAAGAGGGGGAGGGAAACAATGCTTACATACACCATTCGCCGGCTGCTTATGCTGATTCCTGTCCTGTTTGGTATGACATTAGTTGTGTTCTTTATCATAAGGGCAATTCCTGGGGACCCAGCTCAGGTCATTTTAGGGCAGCAGGCAACAAAGGAAGCCATTGCAGCGTTAACGGAGAAATTAGGACTAAACGATCCATGGTATATACAATTTGTTGAATATGTAAAAGGATTGCTGACGGGAGATTTGGGAGAATCATTAAGAAGTTCCACTCCAATCAGCGAGGAAATCTGGCCATACCTTGCTGCGACGTTAGAGTTATCGTTAGCAGCTATGATTATCGCGATTGTAATCGGGGTAAATGCTGGCATTATCAGTGCTTGGTTCCAAAATTCATGGTTTGACTATAGCGCCATGGTAGTAGCACTGATTGGTATTTCAATCCCAGTTTTCTGGCTTGGTCTGATGGAACAATGGTTATTCTCACTAGAATTAGGATGGCTGCCGTCAACGGGCAGAGAGGATGTCCGTAATCCTGTTGAAGCCATTACGAGCTTATATTTAATTGATACGTTGCTTAACGGTAGATGGGATCAGTTTGGAGAGGTTGTCAGACATTTGATCTTGCCGAGTATTACGCTGGCGACGATTCCGATGGCCATTATTGCCCGAATCACACGTTCAAGTATGTTAGAGGTTATGCGTTCTGACTATATCCGAACCGCTCGTGCAAAAGGAATGAGAATGTTTTGGGTTGTGTACAAACACTCCTTAAAAAATGCGGTTATTCCTGTGTTAACGGTGATTGGTCTTCAAATCGGCCTTCTATTGGGTGGAGCGATTTTAACGGAAACGATATTTGGCTGGCCTGGCATCGGACGATATATATATGAAGCCATTGGATATCGTGATTATCCGGTCATCCAATCTGGCATTCTCATTATTGCTACAATTTTCATTTTAATCAACCTAGTAGTGGACCTTCTGTACGTTGCTATTGATCCACGAATTAAATACAACTAAGGGGAGGTGGACGGCCATGGCTGTTTTAGCAAAAAGTAAAAATGATCTGGTTCTTAACAACCAAGAGGAAGTAGTTTCCCCGGGCAGGGAGGCTTGGAAAAGCTTTAAGAAAAATAAATTTGCCCTTGTTGGTGCAGGAATTGTTGTATTTTTTATCATTATTGCGATCGTGGCACCTGTGATTGCCCCTTATGGAGTAAATGAGCAAGTGCTTTCCAATCGAAATGCGCCTCCTTCTGCTGACCATTGGTTTGGAACCGATGACTTCGGACGGGACATCTTATCGCGTGTCATGTTTGGGGCACGAATATCTTTATGGGTAGGATTTGTCGCCGTAACGGGCTCGATTGTCATCGGTTGTTTTCTCGGTATCATTGCCGGGTATTATGGCCGTTGGATTGATACGTTAATCTCTAGAATTTTTGATATTATGCTAGCCTTCCCTAGTATTCTATTAGCGATTGCTGTTGTTGCTGTGTTAGGGCCTTCCCTGCAAAATGCATTAATCGCAATCGCGTTAATCAATGTACCGAACTTCGGAAGACTGATTCGCTCGAAGGTGCTGAGTGTAAAACAAGAGGAATATATTATGGCGGCTAAAGCCATTGGGATGAGTGATGCACGCATTTTATTTCATCATGTATTACCCAACAGTTTAGCTCCCATCATCGTTCAAGGTACTTTGGCGATTGCAACAGCGATCATCGAAGCGGCAGCCCTTGGATTCCTTGGAATGGGGGCACAGCCGCCCGAGCCGGAGTGGGGTAAAATGCTTGCCGATTCCAGACAGTATATCATTCAAGCGCCATGGACTGTTCTTTTTCCAGGGGTTGCTATTATGCTGACAGTACTCGGTTTCAACTTAATGGGCGATGGGCTGAGAGATGCCTTGGACCCAAGAATGAAAAGCTAGTAAGGTGTTTAGGAAAATTTGGTAAAATGCAGGCTGAACACAGCCTTGCTTTTATATAAAAAAACAACAGGGGGAACAAATCATGAAACGCAAATCTTCATTTATTGTAAGTATTTTGTTAGTGCTTTCCTTGATCCTTTCTGCTTGCGGCGGAGGCGGTAAGAATGAAGCAGCCGGCGGAAAAAGCGAAAAGAGCGGACCAAAAGAAGGCGGTACACTTATCTATGCCCGTGGAGCAGACTCCATTTCTTTAGATCCAATTAATGTTACAGACGGTGAGTCTACCCGCGTAACGATGCATATTTTTGAAACACTGTTTGTTTATGATGACAAGCTGGAATTACAACCAAAATTGGCCGAGTCATATGAAACGTCTGCAGACGGGTTAACATGGACAATTAAGCTGAAAAAGGGAGTTAAATTCCAAGATGGCACTGATTTCAATGCCGATGCAGTCGTGTTTAACTGGGAGCGCTGGATGGATCCGGCAAACCCATATCACCAAGGAGACTTTCCTTACTACCCATTCCTTTACGGCGGATTTAAGGGTGACCCTAAACATAAGGTCGAACACGTAAAAGCACTTGACGAATCAACCGTTGAATTTAAACTTACTGAGCCAACCGCTCCATTTATCAGCTACTTAGCGATTCAAATGTTTGGTATCGCAAGTCCTGAGGCGATTAAAAAATATGGTGAAAAGTTTGGCGAGAACCCAGTTGGTACTGGCCCATTCAAGTTTGAAAGCTGGAACCGTAATGACAAAATTGTTTTAAAGGCAAATGAAAATTATTACGATAAAGGTAAACCATATCTAGATGAAGTAATCTTCCGAGTGATTCCTGATAACTCTTCACGTTTAACAGCTCTTCAAAGCGGTGAAGTAGATATTATTGACAACTTAAATCCAGATGACGCGGATACGATTAAAGCGAACTCACAATTAAGTTTACTAGAGCGCCCAAGCTTTAACATTGGTTATATGGTACTGAATACACAAATGGCGCCATTTGATAATGTAAAAGTACGCCAAGCCGTTAATATGGCCATTGACAAGCAAGAGATTGTAGATGCCTTCTACAATGGCTATGCAGAAGTAGCAAAAAACCCATTCCCACCAGGTCTATGGGGTTATAACAATGACATCGAAGATTATAAGTATGATGTAAAAGCAGCGAAGAAGTTACTTGCAGAAGCAGGTTTCCCGGATGGCTTTAAAACTGAATTATGGGCAATGAGCAACCCAAGACCATATATGCCGCAGCCATTAAAGGTTGCTGAAGCGATCCAAGCTGATTTAAAAGAGATTGGCATCGACGCTGAAATCAAAACATATGAGTGGGCGACTTACCTGCAAAAATCAGGTAACGGTGAGCACCCAATGGGATTATACGGCTGGACAGGCGTAATGGCTGACCCGGACAACTTCCTATATCCAAACCTTAGCAGCACAAATACACAAAAACCGGCAAGTAACCGTGCCTTCTATGTAAATGAAGAGTTTACAAGCTTATTAGATAAAGCACGTGTGACATTTGATCAAGAGGAACGTGCGAAGTTGTACCAGCAGGCACAGGAGATTTTCCATGCGGATGCGCCGTGGGTAACACTTGCCCATACCACTCCTCCATTAGGTCTAGCTGGATATGTTGAGGGCTTTAAGCCGCACCCAATGGAAAAAGAAGACCTTACTGAAGTTTACTTGAATAAGTAATTTTGCGGGGAATTCCCAAAAATATAAAAATCCCCCACTTATGTGGGGGGTTCTTTTTAGGAGTGAAATGTTGATGTACGAGCTATTGAAGAACTTATGTGATATCGTTGGTCCCAGCGGTTTTGAACAGGATGTGCAGCGGTTTATTTTAAACGAAATTAAAGACTATGTAGATGAATATCATGTCGATGCCGTCGGGAATTTGATTGTGAAAAAGAAGGGAAATGATCCAAGTTATCCTTCTTTAGTGATTGCTGCCCATACGGATGAAGTCGGCTTCATTGTGAAAAAGATTGAAGAAAACGGCCTGCTGCGCTTTGAAAAACTAGGCGGACATGATGACCGATTCTTGAATTCCCTGCCGGTGAAAATCCGCTCAGATAAGGGGATTTTGGATGGCGTCATTGGAACAATAGCGATGCACTATGTGAAATGGGATGATCCGAAAAGAGTGTCCTCGCACCGCGAGTTATACATTGACATCGGTGCCCGTTCTGCTGAGGATGCGAAAGAGATGGGGATTAAGGTCGGCCAGCCGATTTCATACGGGACAGAGTTGAAACGGATCGGAAGCCATCGTGCTGTTGGTAAAGCGTTAGATGACCGTGCGGGCTGTGCCTTGTTAATCCGTCTGCTTCAGGACTTAACTGATACAGGGGCTAAGCATGGTGATATTTATGGTGCGTTTACGGTCCAAGAGGAGGTTGGTTTACGCGGAGCATCGGTTGTATCCAATGCCGTGGAACCGGAATTTGCCTTAGCTCTTGATACCACACCAACCAGTGACACGCCGGATGTTCTGATGACAGGGACAAGAGTTCTTGGGAACGGACCGTGCATTAAGATTGTCGATAAATCACTTATTGCGCATCCGCTGGTAACTGGACATTTGGAAAAAGTGGCCGTAGAGGGCAACATCCCCTACCAAATGGAAGTCTTCATGGGAATCGGAACCGATGCAGGAGCCATCCATATGACAAATAAAGGCGTATCAACCGGAGTCATCTCCATACCATCCCGGTATACCCATACACCAATAGAAGTTGTTGATCTGGATGACATGGAAAACAGCTATAAACTACTGCACGATTTTGTGGTAATGTTAGATCAATTAAAAGGTAAGACGTTTTTAGATACATGATTTTGATATCCGTGCCTGTGGTCAAGCCCCCGAAAAGTAGACATTAGTAAATTCGACATTTATGATGCATTTTGGTAATTTAAATAATACATTTTAGGAGAAACGAATCCCATTCTTTTTTGGATTCGTTTTTCATTGTAATAACGAATATATTTCTTTAAATTATGTTGAAATGATTCGATTGGGCAGTTGGGATAAAAATAAGGAAATTCCGTTTTTAACTGCGAAAAAAAGCTCTCAATAACAGCGTTATCCCAACAATTTGCCTTTCATGACATACTTGGTATGAAGTGTACCTCTTTACCTAGATTGCGATACATGTGGGATCTGTACACGCGTCCCTGGTCACTATGGATCAGAACGCCCTCTAATGTATCCAATTTCTGCTTTTTCTGTGCTGCCTTGATGGTGGCTTTTATCAATTCCTTATTAGGGCTTGAACTCATTTCAAAGGCAATCACTTCACGGTTAAATAAATCCATTACTGCAGAAATATACAACTTTTCCTGTCCCATCAATACCTCAGTCATATCCGTTACCCATTTTTGATTGGGATGAACGGCATCAAAGTCCCGATTTAATAGATTTTTATAGACATAGCCTGCAGATTGTTCCTTAGCCTCATGAGTAGTTTTTGGTTGCCTCACCTTTGCTTTCAAATTGGCCTCATTCATGAGTCGCGCTACTTTTTTATGGTTTATTATTATGCTTTCGGCTTTTAAAGCTCGGGATATTCTTTTGGCTCCATATGTACCTTTGTGAAGGAAATAAACTCTTTTTATCTGTTTTAAATCTTGGCGTTCTTCTCCAGATGTTTGGCGCTTAGGACGTTTAAGAAATGCAAAATAACCACTTGAGGAAACCCCGAGTATACGGCATAAAAGATTGACCGGGTAATCCTTTCTCAAATAAGAAATAGCTTCGAATTTTTTGTTTATTCGTTCCCCTTGAGAAAGGCCTGGAACTTTTTTAGGATTTCTATCTCCATCTCTTTATCTTTTAATTTCTTCTCCAACTCCCGGGTCTGCTTTATATCTTTTGACTGAGAAGGCTGCGAAATAGAGCGTGTATTCACAAGACCCTGCTCACCCTCACCCTTAAAAGAGATTACCCAGCGATTCACTGTATCCCGGTGTAAATCCAGTTCATTTGCAACTTCAGCCACGGGCCTTTTATTTTCTAGCACTTGACGCACTGCTTCCAACTTAGTTTCAACACTATTATGTGATGATTGTTTTTTTCTCATGTTAATTGGAGAGCAATAGGGACGGTTCTCCCGGCTTTTCTGAATCAACAATTGAGAGGAAATCCCATCAGAACCGTCCCTGTGGTGTGTGATAAGGACTGGGTCTTTTTATTTACAGGTAAATTATGCTAGATTGCTAGTGAATATCTAGTCCCATATAAAAGAGTGAAAGAAAGATAGAGGATGGATTAGTGGATGAGGGGACCACATATGCCTTTGAGGGACGAAAGGAATTTGGAAAATGCACTAGAATAATCCTCGACAAATTTTTGTTAGAAAATAGCACAGAGTTCGTTTTTTCTAAAGGGTTTAAGGCATATTTAATCAAACATTTGATTAATAATTTGGAGTTAATTAATCGTTTAATTAGAAATGCATTAGATGCTGTTAATACTGCGTTTTGTACCTACTTGAGACAAGGAAATTGTCGAGAAAATGGTATGGTAAAAAAGAAGGGGATTCTTACATCACTTGATGTAAGAATCCCCTTTTTCGATTATTTGAAAAATATCGTTCAAACTTATATTACAAATAATGGTATAATATAGTAAAAAAGTATGGGAGAGATGGTCCTCGTGAAGGAAGAAATTTTGCTATTAAAAATACATAATGGACTGAAAGAAGGCAAGAGTTATTATGAAGCGTTACGCGGGAATTGGAAAATTAGCGAAAAGAGATTTCAATCCATCAAATACGTCGCGGGTATCAATCGTGGAAAAGTAGTTTGTATATTTCAACCTACAAACTGGAGCATCATATCAGAAGGCCAAGAAAAGGGCAGGAAAGTATTCGATGGAATCGAAGCACCAAATAATATTCTTTTAGACTTACAAGAATCAGAGGAACTCCTTTTAAAGAAATTTGGTAGTGGGAGTCCAGTTGCGTATGTTTCTTTGAAGGAAATTGTTAATTAAATAGGATAATAAGTCATAATGGTGGATACCAGAATGGATAGGAGTAAAGCTATCGTAACAAATTTACTCAAGGAAAGGACAAGGGAGCGGTTCTGATGGAACCTTCAGAGCCGGTCTCTGCGGCAACTAGTAGTGGAGAATATGTGGAATCTAGTAAATAGTAAATACGTTTTTTTTGTGAATAAGGAGGCAGGATATGTTAGCAGAAATTCAGGGTAAGATCAGCCAGACTGGCTCAAATTTATCAGATCGTTTGGAAGATAATTTGACTGGAAATGTATTCGGAGCTTTGCGCTACATTCCATTTTCGATTGGGTTTGGTGAAGTAATTGCAAATGGTGTTTATCCGAAATCAATTGGTTTAGACATACGGAGTATTCATCAGGACTTCTGGGCAGATAAAATAAACTTTTGGCCGTATGATCGTGAGGGTGAGATTGATGCCTTGATTGAATTCGAGGATTTGATTATGGGGATTGAGGTTAAGTATAAAAGTGGGCTTTCTTCAGATGATGAGGTCTCGAATAATATAGATAAGCAAAATGAGGCAGACATTCATAATAGTATTAATCAGTTAGCCAGGGAATCACGGATCATTGCCCGAAAAGGTAAACATAAAAATAAGCTCTTACTTTTTATTGCGGACAGAAGATCATGTAAAGAAGTGTACGAAGATATAATAGCCCGAGACATCATAGAAAATGATGTGGTCTTAGGCTATATCTCGTGGCAAGAGATCTTGCTCCAATTAAAGAATTTGCAGCTAACTAATCCATTTCATCAAATTGTTGTTCAAGACATTATCTCACTTCTAACGAGGAAGGGCTTTGAAGATTTTACAACCATGGA
This sequence comes from Neobacillus niacini, assembly GCF_031457145.1. GTDB lineage: Bacteria > Bacillota > Bacilli > Bacillales > Cytobacillaceae > Neobacillus > Neobacillus niacini_J. The sequence continues at coordinate 21,416 of NZ_JAVDVZ010000013.1, read as the reverse complement.
TATTAAGCTTTGTGAACCGATCAATGATCAGGATTATTTCAAATTTGATATACAAAGTACCGTAAGCATCAGCTTTGAAGCAAATTTAGCGATAAGTGAGGGATTTTATTATGAGTTCAGTAGATAATGTTCGAAAAGCTTTTCATGTCGTCTATCATACATACGAAAATATTCATAAATTAATGGATTATTGTAAAACGGTGGCTGGCGAGCAAAGTGGTTATGTAAGTGTTGTAGATAAATTTTTACGATATAAATCAGATAATGATTTTTCAGGTTGGTTTATTCAGAACTTTATTATCTTATTCCAAAATAAAAACGATATCGTATTAGAAAATGAATGGCGGGATGGTCCGCTGTATGTAATGGAACTTGAACTGTATGATGCAGAATTGGAGTCAGAAGAAAGAAAAGAACTTCCACGTATTCGCTTATCAAAGTTTGAATACGAAAATATGCAAAATTGGGCAAGTGGCTGCTCACCTGCAAACCATTGGAGATTTTATTATCCATTGCGTAATCGCGATATCATGGACATTAAAAAAGATGGAGACACGTTATCCATTACCCCAATCGATCAGGAAGCCAGCAACCGGTATTATTGGGGTGTCAAAAAAATTACTAGCAAATCGATTCCACTTATTGGTTTGAATGCTGATAACGTCGTTGAAAAAGTGTTTAAGACGTTTGATAGTTTATAAGTTTTTTATATTTATATTCCGAGAGCAGAGCAATTACTTACTATCGATATACTGTGATAAAGCCTAGTAATAGATTTAAGGAATTGTATGGTGAAGAGTAACGTGTTGCCGTGTGGATGTGTACGCAAAATTAAAAAGGCTCAATGACTTGATACTGCAGATTCCTATATGTTTGGTATAAGAATACTAGACTCGCTTGAAAGAGCGCATAATGATAGATTTATGACGATGGTACAATCATTGAGCTGATCGTTTGGATAGATGTGTGAAGTTAGTCCTTTTAAATATTTGGAGGTAACATGGAATCTATATTAGAATTTTCGCTTGGCGTTTATGTTGTAATAGGAATTATCTTCTTTTTATTTTTAAAAATGATTTTTCGGTTTTCATCAAGTATATCCTTTTACATTGCAGTTGTACTTACAATGTTATTGTTAGAATTCCCTTGGGTCATCCTTACAATTGGATTCATTTGTTCCTTTATGGTGAAAAAGAGGAAAAGCAAATATATGACTGTAGGTCTCACTATTCTGTTGTTTGCAACTGGTTATCTATTGTCTTATGAGAAAGATAAAGTAGTAAAGCAAGATTCTCTTGAAGGTGTACTTGATAGTGTAAGGAAAATGGAGTCTTTAGAAAAAGAAGATAAAAATGAAGGCCAAACCAATAAAGAAGAGGAAGCACAAGTAGTTAATCAAGCAGATGTACCAAATGAAAGCAATCAAAGTGTAGAAACTGAAATAAGAGAAGAAGATAACTTAACTGATATAGTGGAGGTTGAAAAATCAGAAAGTAAAAGTGAAGCTAATGAAAATGCTGTGGATGAAGAAAGCCCATATTCTTATGAAGAAGTTGTCTATGAAGATGGAAGCTCTTATAAAGGGAACTTTGTGAATGGAGTATACCACGGGTATGGAATGCTTATTTGGGCAGATGGAACGAAATACGATGGTGATTTTGCAAATGGCTACTTCCATGGAGAAGGCACTCTTACATGGCCTGATGGAATGATATATAAAGGTGAGTTTCGAAATGATTTACAGAATGGTTACGGCGAAATGTTCTGGCCAGACGGAACAATGTTCAAAGGTACCTTTATAGATGGTAATTACACAGAAAATGGGGAGTGGGTGTATCCGGAATGATTCCACTTGATAATATAGATACGGAATGAAAATTCTGGTTACAGACCTTTATTAAATTTCCCCCACCCATTCTTTCTATTAGGGCGGGGGAATGGTCCGTTTTTTCAGTCTTAACGCTAGAATTATTGATTTTGAATGCTGTTAATAGCTTGAATAGCAGCCTTTGTTAGGTCACGGTCATCGCAACCGATGCCGATTAAATATCCGTGCCTGTCACTCCCCGAATAATCTTGTTTCATAGAATTGTTCCACAAGATTTCACCGATAAAGCGGATGTCTAGCACCTCAAGCAGTTGGCAGTTTAATAGGAACAGGATAAGGGGAAGAAAATAGTTTAAAGCTATTATTTTCCCTTTTTTCTTAATAAATAATAGGAAGTTTTCAAACAGATGGCTTATTACAAAGATATACATCTGGACCTGAAGCTGTTTACTTTGGACAAGCTTAATTTTTACTAATCGACAAACTTTGTGAAGTAGCAGGCACGGGAAAGAATTATTTAATAGAAAAATGTTAAATATTGGTGAACATAGAGGGATATTAATAAAATTCCCGAATATTGTAAAAAGGGAGGTGATTATTAATGGCATATAAACCAGGAGAAAGACCTAATGATTCTGGACAATACAAAGAAGTTGGTCCAAGAGGTGGAAAAGTTAGTAATACCGAAATTACTGGTATTCAAAATAAACCCCTTCCCCCAACTTCAAAACCAGGTAATAAATGGGAGATGGTTGATAAAACAAAACACAAAAGGTAATCTTTCTATTGCAACATATACCCGACAAAGAAGATTGATAGGTTGTTAGGGAGCTAAACAGTGATAGAATAAATTCCCGTGCCTGTGGTCAAGCCGCCGAAAAATAGACATTTAAAAATTCGACACTTAGGATGCATTTTGGTAATCTAAGTAATACATTTTAGGAGAAACGAATCCCATTCTTTTTTGGATTCGTTTTTCATTATAATAACGAATATATTTCTTTAAATTATGTTGAAAGGATTCGATTGGGCAGTTGGGATAGAAACAAGGGAATTCCGTTTTTAACTGCGATAAAAAGCTTTCAATAACAGCGTTATCCCAACAGTTTGCCTTTCGTGACAACTTGGTACGAAGTGTAGCTCCTTACTTAGATTATGATACATGTGGGATCTGTAAACACTTCCTTGGTCGCTATGGATCAGAACACCCTCCAATGTATCCAATTTTCTCTTTTTCTGTGCTGCCTTGATGGTGGCTTTTATCAATTCCTTATTAGGGCTTAAACCCATTTCAAAGGCAATCACTTCACGGTTAAATAAATCCATAACTGCAGAAATATACAACTTTTCCTGCCCCATCAAAACCTCAGTCATATCCGTTACCCATTTTTGATTGGGATGAACGGCGTCAAAATCCCGATCTAATAGATTCTTATAGACATAGCCTGCAGATTGTTCCTTCGTTTCATGAGTAGTTTTTGGTTGCCTTACCTTTGCTTTCAAATTGGTCTCATTCATGAGTCGCGCTACTTTTTTATGGTTTATTATGATGTCTTCGGCTTTTAAAGCTCGTGATATTCTTTTGGCTCCATACGTACCCTTGTGGAGGAAATATATCCTTTTTATCTGTTTTAAATCTTGGCGTTCTTCTCCAGATGCTTGGCGCTTAGGACGTTTAAGAAAAGCAAATAAATACTTGAAGAAACCCCAAGAATACGGCATAAAAGATTGACTGGATAATCCTTTCTCAAATAAGAAATAGCTTCGAATTTCTTGCTTATTCGTTCCCCTTGAGAAAGGCCTGGAACTTTTTTGGGATTTCGCTCTCCATCTCTTTTTCTTTTAATTCCTTCTCTAACTCACGGATTCGCTTAATGTCCTTGGACTGAGAAGGCTGCGAAATAGAGCGTGGGTTTACAAGTCCCTTCTCACCATTATCCTTAAAAGTGTTTACCCACCGATTCACTGTATCCCGATGTAAATCTAGTTCGCTTGCAACCTCAGCCACGGACCTTTTATTTTCCAGCACTTGACGCACTGCATCCAACTTAACTTCGACACCACTATGGGATGCTTGTTTTTTTCTCATGTAATTTTCTCCCCTAATAAACTCAAATATGTCGTATCTTCATCATACTCTATGTGTCTATTATAAGGGGGTCAACCACTCCCCGAGTTTTGTCGAAGATTGATAGAATAGTATTTTTGATGCAAATTCTGATTTCCCATTTAAAATAGTTTAAAGAAAATAAATGGGCAACTCCTCTTTATACCTTCAGAGGAGCATTTTTATTTTATTCCTTAACTTTCATTAGTGATTTTTTTGGATAAGGTGCTCGACTCAGGTAAACTTCCTATTGTATTCCTAATTGTATCTCACTTTATTTTGGTGTTTAGTTGGCGTGTAGTAATTATAGAAAAAAAGAATATTGCTAATAAATATATTTGGTAGAATGTTAAAATTTATTAGACAATTATATAAACATATGATAGAATTTTCCTATCTAATCGATTAGATAAGGAAAAATCCTTAAGTGAAGTTAATTAATTCTTGCTATTAGACAAGAATAGTGTTTTGGAGGGAAGAAATGAAAGCGCTATTAAAAACAAAAAAAGGGTCGAATGGTGTCGAGTTGTTGGAGATTGAGGAACCTCGTGTTCAAAGTCATGAATTAAAAGTAAAAATTCATGCAGCAGGTATTTGTGGCACAGACATGCATATCATCCATGATGAGTATTCCTGTAACTACCCCGTTATAATGGGTCACGAATACTCAGGCACTGTTGTGGAAATTGGCAGTGAAGTAACCAATTTTGAAGTAGGCGACAGGATTGTTTCATTAACAGCGGCAGTGAAATGTGAAGAATGCACGTATTGCCGTTCCGGTCTATATATGTTATGCGAAAAGAGGTTATCAATCGGTTCGGGAGTAAATGGTGCCTTTGCTGAATTGATGGTCATCCCCGAGAAAATTGCTTACAAAATTCCAGACAATGTTTCACTTGATGAAGCGGCCCTAACGGAGCCATTAGCATGCATGGTTAGGTGTGTTATTGAAAGAGGAACCGTTAAGGCAGGCGATTATGTACTAGTTTCTGGTCCAGGGGCAATCGGACTTCTCACGATGCAGGTTGCTACAGCGAGTGGAGGTAACGTTATTGTAATCGGTACTTCTCAGGACAAAGAAAGGCTGAATTTGGCCACTGAGTTAGGTGCCTTTGCAACAATCGTCATAGATGAGGAGGATGTCCAGAAAAGGATTTCAGAGATTACTAGAAACGTTGGAGTCGATGTTGCGTTTGAATGTGCGGGTGTGGGACCGTCTGCCAATAATTGTTTGAAATTATTGAAGAAGACAGGGCTATTTGTCCAAGTGGGATTATATGGGAAAAAAGTTGAAATCGATATGGATTTAGCTTTAACCAAAGAAATCAATATAACGAATGGGTTTGCTTCAGAGCCTACATCATGGGAACGTGCTCTAAGGCTTTTGGAGATGAAACAAGTGAATGTTGCCCCATTGATTTCAACAAAATTGCCTTTACATGAATGGGAAAATGCGATTGGAATGGTCGATAACAAAGAAGCTTTTAAAGTCTTATTTGTTCCAAATGGAAATTGACTTTATGTTGTATCTAATCGTTTAGATAACTATATCCATTCTAGAATCTGAACTCCCAAAACATTATTATGATAGTTTTTGAGATTTCTACGAAGCAATGACAAGTCTAAGGTTTGAAGGGTATTGGTATGAAAGAGACTCATGTAACAATAAAGGATATTGCGAAAAAGGCAGAGGTTTCAGTGGCCACTGTTTCATATGTGATTAACAATACGAGGTATGTTAGTCCGGAAAAAATAGAACGCGTCAATCAAGCAATTAAAGATTTAAACTATGTGCCGAATGCTGTGGCTCGCGGTCTTCGTTTTCGGCAAAGTAAAATTATAGGACTTACCATTACCGACATAACCAACCCTTTTTATCCGGAACTTGCCAAGGCTTGTGAAACCGAAGCTTTAATCAATGGATACACGCTCATCTTGATTAATACCAATGATGATCGAGAGAGAACTGCGATCGCTACGTCTTATTTAAGAGAAGGAAGAATTGATGGACTCATCATTACCACTGCATTAGAACATGATAGGTCGATCATAGAAAAGATGATTGAAGAAAATTACCCTATTGTGTTAGTACATAGGACATTGGATAACATTCAAGTAGACACTGTCTTATCGGACAATGCTTACGGTTCTTCCCGAGCTACTAAACACCTGATTGATCTTGGCCATAGACGTATATGTTTTATGGGTGGAGTTGACGGGTCTACAGTCGGTAATGAGCGTGTTATGGTATTTCAACAAACTATGAGAGAACATGGATTACCCGTAATGGAGGAATGGAATCTAAGAGGCGAGGTTGGTTATAAAAAGAGTTATGAAGATACCAAAAGATTAATGAATCTTTCCAACGACGTAAGACCTACTGCGATTATTAATATATCTGACATTGGAGCACTTGGTGTAATCGATGCTGCGCTTGAAATGGGAATGAGAATTCCTGAGGATCTAGCAGTAATTGGATTTGACGATGTTTTTATAACATCCACTAAAATGGTCGGATTAACCACTGTTCATATTCCCAGTTATGAACTTGGCCGTGTCGGTACAAAAATTCTAATCGATAGAATTAATAAGAAGGAATTAAACCACTATCAAAACGTTACTTTACCAGTAAAGCTAATGGTAAGAGGAACGTGTGGATATAGGAATCAAAAGGGAAATAAAATGTAAGACCTTACGATTAGGTTTAGGATCATAAAGTTTTTCTTTTTCTACAAGTGTATGTATCCGCTTTCACGTAAGGGCGGACTCTTATACTGTAAATAATATACACATGAATAAGGAGGATTAGTATGAAGAAAAAATGGAATCACTTGAGAAAAGTCAGCTTATCAATTGCTGCTGTGGTGGGGTTAAGTACTGTATTAGCGGCTTGCAGTGGAGGAACGAAGGAGAGCGCGACCGATACTAAAGACAGCTCAACTGGAAAGCAAGCCCAAACGATTCGATTGGTAGCCGCCAATCATCCATGGACAGAAGCTATCAAGCCTCTACTTCCTGAATTTGAAAAAGAAACGGGTATTAAGGTGAAAGTGGATAGCTACTTTGAAGACCAACTTTCTCAAAAGACTTCAGTCGAATTTGCTGCTAATGCAAAAAGTATCGATGTTGTAATGTTCCGTCCACTTCAAGATGGAAAGCAGTTTGAGAAGAATGGCTATTTTTCTTCTTTAAATGAGTACGTTTCAAAAGAAAAAGGCTCTACTGATGATTTTGTTCCTTCTGCTTTAGGTAGTGTGAAAAAAGGAGACAATCTTTACGGGTTTCCGGTCGTGACTGAATCTACTGTTTTATACTATCGTAAAGACATATTAGATAAAGCAGGACTTCAGCCTCCAACGACGTTGGATGAATTGAAAGAACAGGCGAAGCAATTGAGCGACCCTGATAACGGATTGTATGGGTTTGTAGCTCGTGGGAAACGATCCCCAGCTGTTACACAATTTTCAAGTTTCCTATACAGCCATGGTGCTGATTTCATGAAAGATGGAAAAGCTACTTTGAATACGCCTGAGGCAATGGAAGCTTTTGCTTATTATGGAGGTATGCTAAAGAACTACGGCCCCCCTGGAACATTAAACATGAGCTGGCCTGAAGCAATGGCGGTCTTTACACAAGGAAAAGCAGTGTTCTATACGGATGCATCTGCACTCTATACGAATGCAACCGATCCTTCGAAATCAAGTGTAGCAGATAAAGTTGGATTTGCACCGTTCCCTGCTGGTCCTGGAGGAAACCATGTGGCAGCTCCTCCTGCTTGGGCAATTGGAATTGGAGCAAATTCTGAACAGAAAGATGCCGCTTGGGAATTCGTGAAGTGGGCAACAAGCAAGGATATTGTTTTAGCACTTCAAAAAACTGGAATTACAGGGGCTCTTACATCTGTATGGGATTCACCAGAAGGAACGGAGAAATTCCCTAAAGATCTTACAGAGGCTATTGTGACAAACAACAAATATGGAATACCGTATGACCGCCCTGCTATTGTCAATGTGGGTGCTGCAAGGGATGCAATTGGTGACGTAATAAATGCTGCAATCGAAGGTAAGGATGTAGAAGCTGCAGCTAAAAAAGCTAATCAAACCTTCCAAGAAATTCTGGATAAGGAATAAGTAAAACAAGGAAAATGACTCTCTGTAGAAAGTCGTTTTCCTTTAACTAAATTTTGGTTTCAAGGAAAGGAGATGACAACATGTCATATTGGTTCGATAAACATGTTAAATGGATCTACCCGTTACCGGCAGTCCTGTTTGTTGCCCTGATGATGGTATTTCCCATTGGTTATACTTTCTGGCTTAGTTTCAATGAATGGAGCATGTCAAATGTAGACCCGCCATTATGGGTGGCTTTCGAAAATTATAAAGGTCTTTTTGAAGATGAATTGTTTCGTCAGGCACTTTGGACTACTTTTTATTTTACAGTTGTTGCTGTTGCTGTACAGACTGTGCTTGGGATCCTCCTTGCGCTAATGATGAATGCACATTTTATTGGTAAAGGAATTGTGAAAACCCTCTTCCTTCTTCCCATGGTCGCAACACCAGTAGCGGTCGGTCTAGTTTGGGTTTTAATTTACGAACCCAATGTAGGTGTTGCCAATATCTTTTTACAAGCCTTGGGTTTGCCGGTGCAGGAATGGCTGGCATCGCCTGACCTTGTTCTCCCATCCTTGATCATCATCGATGTGTGGGAATGGACTCCGATGATCGCTCTTATTATCCTTGCCGGGCTCGTTTCACTGCCAAAGGATCCCTATGAAGCAGCAATTGTGGATGGTGCTAATCGCTTTCAGATATTTTGGAAGATCACGTTGCCGCTATTGAAACCAACGATATATTCAGCTGTCTTGCTTCGTTTGATTGATGCCTTGAAGACATTCGATATTATTTATGCAACAACTCAGGGGGGGCCAGGAACCTCTTCGCAGACACTAAATATTTATGGGTATGTATTAGGTTTTCAATATTTCCAACTTGGGAAAGCCTCGGCACTGTTAATGGTGTTCTTTGCCATCGTCCTTGCCCTTAGCATTCTAGTGATTTACTTGCGTAAAAAGGCGGGTGTTTCTGTATGATAACGCGAAAGAATAATAGGATAAAAACGATTTTTATGAGTTTAGTAGTGTATTTGATTCTGTTTATCTTTATAGCACCTTTCCTTTGGATGGTCTTGGCTTCGTTTAAGACCCAGGAACAGATTCTAAATACGTCTAATCTCTTAGCTATAACGCCAAGTTTTTCTAACTACGTAAATGTATTTACTCAATACGAATTTTTGGGTTTTATTGGGAATTCCCTTCTGGTAGCCGTGGCGTCTACATTTTTAGGTCTATTGTTAGGATTACCTGCTGCCTATTCCATAGCAAAATATAAACAGAATGGTCTTGGATTGTTGATTCTCGTTGCTCGTATTGTTCCAGGTATATCCTTTTTGATTCCTTGGTTCATTATCTTTTCAAAACTCGAGCTTATTGATACATATACAGCTTTGACTCTCAGTCATGTGCTTGTAACCATGCCATTTATTATTTGGATTATGATCCCGTTCTTCGAAAACTTGCCAGGGGAATTAGAGGAATCAGCAAGAATAGACGGTTGTACTACTACTGGCGCATTAATTCGGATTATATTGCCAATTTCAGGTCCTGGGATTATCACGTCCTCTATACTAGCCTTTATCTTTTCATGGAACAATTTCATGTTCTCTCTGATCCTAGCAGGTGAAAAGACCAAAACACTACCAATTGCCATCTTTAATTTCCTTTCCTATTCGGAAATCAACTGGGGAGGTTTAATGGCTGCGTCCGTTATTATCACATTACCTGTTCTGATTATTGCCCTTTTCATGCAGCGCTACATTATTGCGGGTATGACCGGTGGAGCTGTTAAAGGCTAAGGTGGGAGTTTTGCTCGTTCGTATATCTTAAATGTTAACGTAAGATTCTAAACAAATTATCATAATGTTTATTCTAAAGGAGGAAGGAAGCGTGACTGGAGTAATCGCAAAGGTAGAAAGGCTGAAAAATTATATTAACGGTGAATGGGTTGAAAGCAAAGCAACAAAATTTGTAGATGTCTACAACCCTGCTACTAAAGAAGTAATTGCACAAGTTCCTCTTTCCACAAAAGAAGATGTTGATTATGCAGTCGAAGTTGCTGCAAAGGCATTTGAAAGCTGGAAAGAGGTTCCAGTCCAAAAGCGTGCGAGAATCTTATTTAATTTCCAACAATTATTGCAACAAAATAAAACGGAGTTAGCTCGAATAATCACGATAGAAAATGGTAAGAACCTTACGGAAGCATTAGGTGAAGTTGGGCGAGGAATTGAGAATGTAGAATTTGCTGCCGGTGCACCTACACTAATGATGGGTGATTCACTTACTACTATTGCATCAGATGTAGAGGCAACAAATTACCGGTACCCAATTGGTGTTGTTGGCGGGATTACCCCATTTAATTTTCCAATGATGGTTCCTTGCTGGATGTTCCCAATGGCCATCGCAGTCGGAAATTCATTTGTTCTTAAACCATCTGAAAGAACCCCCTTGTTAACTCAAAAATTGGCTGAACTATTAGAACAAGCTGGTCTTCCTAAAGGGGTCTTTAATATTGTTCACGGTGCACATGACGTCGTTAACGGACTTTTAGACCACCCAAATGTTAAAGCTATTTCATTCGTTGGTTCTAAACCAGTTGGCGAATATGTATACAAACGCGGAAGTGAAAACTTAAAACGTGTTCAAGCCTTAACCGGAGCAAAAAACCACTCCATTGTTTTGAGTGATGCAGATTTAGAACTTGCTACTACAAACGTGATTGCGTCAGCCTTTGGTTCTGCTGGTGAACGTTGTATGGCTTGCTCTGTTGTAACAGTGGAAGAAGGGATTGCAGATGCCTTTCTTGAGAAATTAGTTGAAAAAGCAAAAGATGTGAAAATTGGTAATGGTCTAGAAGATGAAATTTTCTTAGGTCCAGTGATTCGAGAAGAAAATCAAAAACGTACATTAGGCTATATTCAAAAAGGGATTGACGAAGGTGCGAAATTAATATGTGATGGCCGTGAAAATGCACCTGATAATGGATATTTTGTTGGACCAACTATTTTCGATGGTGTAACAACAAATATGACCATATGGAAAGATGAAATTTTTGCTCCTGTATTATCCATTGTTCGTGTCAGAAATATAAAAGAAGCTGTTGAAACAGCAAATCGTTCAGAATTTGCAAATGGTGCATGTATCTATACATCAAACGCTTCAGCCATTCGTTACTTCCGTGAAAATATCGATGCGGGTATGCTTGGCATTAACTTAGGCGTTCCAGCTCCAATGGCGTTCTTCCCATTTTCTGGATGGAAATCTTCCTTCTATGGAACATTACCTGCAAATGGAAAAGATAGTGTTGAATTCTATACACGTAAAAAAGTCGTGACTGCCTTCTATAAAGCGCCAACATTTGAATAGAAAAAAGACTATTATTCTTTTAAATTCATCTAGAAATGGCAAGTATGTGTATTTATTAAATGGGATGGAAGGACTTATCGTAAAGAAACATCTCATGATTGAATTTAGAATCGTACATAAAGTGAAAGGAGCTGCAAGAAAAATGAAGGTGGAATTTCATTCAGATAGAGAATTTGATTTAATTGCAATCGGTCGAGCTTGTATAGACCTAAACTCTGTTGAATATAACTGTCCAATGGAAGAGACGATGACATTCAAAAAATACGTAGGTGGTTCACCGGCAAATATTGCAATTGGAACATCAAAATTAGGGTTAAAATCAGGGTTTATCGGTAAATTGGCTGATGATCAGCACGGACGTTTTATTGAACAGTATTTGCGTAGAGTCGGAGTAGATACATCCCATATGGTAGTTGATCAAGAAGGTCATAAAACGGGATTAGCTTTTACTGAGATTAAGAGTCCTGAAGAATGTAGTATTTTAATGTACCGCGATGAAGTAGCTGACCTTTATTTAGACCCATCCGAAGTGAGTGAAGATTATATTGAAAAGGCTAAAGTTCTGCTTGTATCAGGTACTGCTTTGGCAAAAAGTCCTTCACGCGAAGCGGTGTTAAAATCCATTCGCTTAGCAAAGAAAAATGATGTAAAGGTTATTTTTGAATTAGACTATCGCGGATATACGTGGGTATCAACTCAAGAAGCATCTGTGTATTATTCATTAGTTGCTGAGCAATCAGATGTTGTTGTAGGTACGCGTGATGAATTCGATATATTGGAAAATCTTAAAGACGGCAACAACGAGGCGACGGTTAACCATTTATTCAAACATTCCCCACAGTTAATCGTTATTAAACATGGTGTAGAAGGATCTTATGCGTATACCAAATCTGGAGAAACATTTAGAGGACATGCATACTTAACAAAAGTATTAAAAACGTTTGGCGCAGGTGACTCTTATGCTTCTGCTTTCTTATACGCGTTAATTACGGGTAAGGATATTGAAACAGCATTAAAATATGGCAGTGCATCAGCAGCTATTGTGGTCAGCAAACATAGTTCTTCAGAAGCCATGCCAACATTAGATGAAATTGAGCAATTTATATCCGAAAGAACTAAAGATATCGGTGTCACTACCCGATTGATGTAGAAGATTGATAGGATAATAGGTGCTTCTAGGTTCAGTATTATGGTGGAAGTTCGCCAAATAACCATACACCCTTATCTACCAGTAGATAGGGGTGTATGTGATTGTTTCTAAATCCGTGCCTGTGGTTAAGCCCCCAAAAAATAGACATCAATAAATTCGACATTTATGATGCATTTTGGTAATTTAAAAAATATATTTTAGGATAAACGAATCCCATTCTATGCTGGATTCGTTTTTCGTTGTAATAGCGAATATATCTATGGGCTATTTGTCCTAAAGGACAAACATTTAGAAGGACCCAGCGATCAATTAGGAGCATTGTATTTTCAATCGAAATTTCAAGTGCTTTTCATCGACAATAAATCCTCATGAAAACAGGCAAAAATCGTTTTTCAAAAGGTTTTGCACCACTTTTAATCAAACGATTAATTAGTGTGATAACTTGTTGTTATTTGAGAGAACTTGTATTTTGCTAGTTTATATTGTTAGTTTTTAGGTATTTTCTAAGAATCACATTTTTTATACGACAATTTATTCTTTTGAAAACAGGTAAAAATCCGTTTGCTAAAAGGGCTTATTAAAATTTAATCAAACGATTAATTAGTTGAATTTGTTTTAATCAATCGTTTGATTGGAATAGCTATAAATGTTACTACATCAAGGTTTAATCCTCTTTTGTTGGAAGGGTCTTGTCGGATAGAGGATCTAGAAAAAAAGGTGGAAAGTATTCCTAATTTGGTTTGGCTGGTATAGAAAAGGATGCAAAGGAAGGGGTTTCTCGCACCTCACGGTGCAAGAAACCCCTTCCTATTGCTACGCTTCTTTTCTTTTAGGGTACTTTGTCTGTCACGTATACAAAAAAAGTAATTACACGATACGTGCACGCAAAGTTATACAGGTTCAGTTTGTGTATTTACGAGAAATAAATTTCTTTCTTTTCCCAAAAGGGATTGCATCACTTTTAATCAAACGATTGGGAAGGTTGTCCAGTTTCAGTGCGATAATGGCTATGTTCTTCCCTTTAAGATATCGGTGCCTGTGGTCAAGCCCCCGAAAAGTAGACATTTAAAAATTCGACACTTAGACTGCATTTTGGTAATCTAAGTAATACATTTTAGGAGAAACGAATCCCATTCTTTTTTGGATTCGTTTTTCATTATAATAACGAATATATATCTTTAAATTATGTTGAAAGGATTCGATTGGGCAGTTGGGATAGAAACAAGGGAATTCCGTTTTTAACTGCGAAAAAAAGCTTTCAATAACAGTAATATCGGTGCCTGTCACTCCCCGATATATGTCAAGATTTGTAGAATAATGGATTCGAAGAGTTATAGTTTGAATTGGTAGCAGGATAATAATGCTATGCAGATGCTTCAGAATCGTAGCTAGACGTCATAATCGTCATGGATTCCCCAAGTTATTCGTGTTAACGAGATCAAAACTACAAATTTGTTGAGGCCTATTATTTAGGGACAGGAACTGGTTAAAGTGTATTAGAAATGGTCACAGCTTTGAACAGGCTCTGGTTTGAACGTTCCATATTCGAATTGTAGATTTAGGAGTTTGCTAAAATTCCCGTGCCTGTGGTCAAGCCCCCGAAAAGTAGGCATTAGTAAATTCGACATTTATGATGCATTTTGGTAATTTAAATCATACATTTTAGGAGAAACGAATCCCATTCTATGTTGGATTCGTTTTTCGTTGTAGTAGCGAATATATTTCTTTGAATTTTGTTGAAAAGAATCGGGTGGACAATTGGGATAAAAACAAGGAAATTCCGTTTTTAACTGCGAAAAAAGGCTCTCAATAACAGCGTTATCCCAACAGTTTGCCTTTCGTGAACTGGGTAGGAAGTGGAGCTCCTTACTTAGATTGCGATACATGTGAGATCTGCGGAGTGCCATGGGGACGGTTCTGATGGCATTTCTATTGGTGGTATTAGGAAATAGAGATGGATACCTACCTATTAACTGAAGCAATGTGCATAAATGAAACTAGAATACAGTCAAATATGGTCGGTTCTTATAGGGGTCAATCGGAGGTTTTACGCGAAAAAAAGGCACAACTAGTGGTTCCGCTAGTTGTACCTTTTTTTCTACCTTATGAGTAAAGTCTAATCGCAAAATTTTTGATTACCCGAGAAGATGTAAGCTGCTAATAGTAATTTTCCAACTGCCATTTTATTTTCCCTCTATCTTTTAAAGCCTACATGTATTGGTGTGATGAATGTATTTGTCATTTCGTTTAAAACTTTTCTATGACATATTGGCCTGTTATATGGTCTGCACGTAAGATATAACCACCATATATATGACCACCATATGGATCTCCCTCGAAGGAGTACACCTTACGGAATCTAAAGATGATTTCCAGTGGGTCTGCAACAAAGTCCGAGTTTTTTGCAATATACTCCATTAAAGCATCCATTTTTCCATCATTCAAAACAGGAGCCTCGATTGTATAAGTATCAATCCAGCCATAATCACCATCTCCAGCGACAGCATCTGTTTGCATAAGTTCCCCCATCAAGGCGATCACGGTTTGATCAGAATTAATCGCTATGTGCGGACTGCTCCAGTGAAGACCTCGTATTGGGGCTAAAGGATCTGAACTTGGAGTTTCAACCGCATACATCGGATTGGTTTTGTCTACCTTTGCTGTGTTATATGTACTATTCGTTTCAGCTTCTAGAGTTGCTATGTACTCCTTTAACTCTTGTGATTCTTGATTTGCTTTTGCGATCTCTCCATTTGCCTTTTCTAATTCTGCAATAGCAGTGTCATAGTCTACTTGCAAGGAAGTTAATTGAGATTGAAGAGTGGCCGTTTGAGTTTCCAACTCTGTGATTTTAGCTTGCAAGCTTGTAATTTGAGCTTCCAATTCTGGAATTCTCACATTTTCAGCTGTTAGTTTCTCCAGTTCCAATTGAAGAGTTTCTTTTTCGGCCGTCAATGTAGCGATAGTATTCTCTAATTCTCCTATTCTCCCTTTTTGATGGTCGATTTGACCATTCTTTCCAGAAACGGTTGAGTTCAAGAAGGAAATATCGCCTGCCAAGTTTCCAACTTTTTCTTTCATGGACTCTGCATACCCTTTTACGGCTGATAGATTTTCACTTCCATTCCAAATAAGAGCCCCAACAGTCAAAGCACTTGTTACGGATGCAGCAACAACCAGATTACTAATAACTCCCACTTTCATATCCCCCTAAATATTGAATTGTATGAAAAGAATTACACGTATTCCTCTATGGGAACATATAATCTCCTATATTGTTCATTGTATATCTCCGAAATCTGATTCACAATTTTTAAGATTTTATACCTCTCATCTCTCTTTCTTTCGAGTATACCATTTGTTGCACATTAGAGTGATTATATAGATAGACTTATTTATTTGGACAAGTGCCGTTACAAAGCTTGTACCTCTTCATACACTGGTTTGTGAAGATGAATGAAATCATTTTCACATAATTTGATTGGAGATGATACTTAATGGCAAAATTACCCTTTTTAATTCTTGCAATTAATGAATGTAATGGGGAATCAATTACTATAGATGGTACGATTAACATTTTATTTAAGCAAAATACTACTCCCTCTGGAAATTTTCATGTAACAGTTCATTCAAATATTCATGGACAGGGAACAGGTGATCAAGGAAACTTGTATGTTGTTAATGAAACAAGTAATGACCATTTTACTACTAATAACCAACAATTTGAAAATACATTTAATTTATCAATTCGTGTCATATCCAAGGGAACCGCACCCAATTTTTTATTACATGCACAAATCCATCTAACTGTTAATGCCAACGGAGATGTAACAGCAACAATCAGCGTATTTGATACAGAATGTAGAGGATGAACACCAGCTATACCCTATATCAATCCCCCTCTTCATACTTACAGTTGGGCATCCCTTTTGCAATATTTAAAAACTGCTGGTTTAGTTGTTGCGGTGAACCGTACCATAAGTAAAAGAGGTTTTTCTGAGAAATAAAACAGCACCTTCTTCAAATAGTAGGAAGGTGCTGTTTTTGTCTCTAAATTGTATCACTAAAATTAGTGAAGGAATCAAGCCTGCTTTACAAGGAACGGTCAGTGCGGTCATCAGAGGATGGGTATAAACTCTTAAAGCTGTTCCTAGAGGATAAAGACCGCGAGTATTTCATTGTCGTTTCACTGGACACAAAGAACCACCAATTTTCAGAAGATGGAACAAAGCCATACCAGTTATTTATTCGGTAGTTGGAACCCTAGGCACTTCAGGTATCTCTATTCGTATTTTTACTGGAGGAGAATGAACCTCCATCATTTGCTCAATAAATAGATTGAAATGACGGAGTTTATTTAAATAGTTCGAATATTCAACCTACTAGAACAGCATTATATTCTTCCTTGCTTTGAAGGATACTTTTTGCATAGGTACATACTGGAACAATATATTATTTTCTTCCCTTGCATATTCTGCCATTCTATCGACCAATTTTTTTCCTAATCCCTTGCCGTTGTGGCCCTTGTAAACAATAGTATGGGATACAATGATTAAATCTCTGACAAGATTAATTTACAACGTAAATGTAATAGTTTGATTTTAATATATGCATAATACCTATACAACAAACTTTAAAATTGAAGCTGGTGTACAACAAGGAGCTATGTAAATGAACAAGACAGATTTAAAAATAGCTGTATCAGGTGATGTTAGTACAAATGTATTAACCTGGAAAACGTTTAAAAAAAACGCTAAGGGATTTAGGTGGGAAAATTCCCCATATGTTCACAGCATTACGAAAGAGGGAGGAGCATTACTATTATCAAAATTTGTAAGCTTAGCCTGTGAGGATGCAGTAATTTCACCCAAAATAGCAGATACAATATGTGAATTACCAGAAGGACTCCTGCAGTCATCTTCCAAGCTGGAACTATTTTCTTTAACAGGAAAAGAAAATGATTCTAAGGTCTACCGGATAAAGAAGTTTCTGGGCTATTCCGGGCCGTTTTCTGGTAAACCTATGTTACTTCCTATTGTAAATGATGATGAACAGGCAGATATGGTGATTATACATGATGAGGACAATGGGTTTCATTCAGATGAAGAGTATTGGCCATTGGCTTTAAAATCTCCAAACAGTGCTCCCCTTGTGATCTATAAAGTGAATCATCCAACTAGTGAAAGTAGGCTATGGAACCATATCAAGAAATACAAGATGGAAAATACCATTGTCGTTATTGATGCAGATGACTTTCGAGCACAGGGGGTAAATATCAGTAAAAGTCTTTCATGGGAAAGAACGGCTATTGATTTTGCCTGGCAGATCAACAATAATCCGAATATCGCTTTCCTTGCCCATTGTTACCACTTAATCATTCATTTTGGATTGGAAGGCGCTATCTATTATCAGGAAAATACTCAGATTAAATCCCAATTATTCTTTCTTCCTTATGCATTTGAAGGTGATTTTATAAAAGAAAATCAGGGAAACATGTATGGTCTTTCCTCCTGTTTTGTGGCAGGACTTGCAGGCAGTATTGCATCAGGGCTAAAAAATAATGATGAACTAAGTAAGTCCATTAGCGAAGGTATTCGAAGCGGAATGGTAGCGGCACAAAAATATTTTATAAATGGTTTTGGTGAAAGTATTGGGGATAATGATTTTCCTAATGCAGATATATTTATGGAAAAGGACAATGATTTTATTTATAAAGAACATGTACAAGATGTAAATATACGTTCTACTACTCCCAATTGCCGCAGCTGCTGGTACATCATAAAAGACAAAACTTCTATTAATTTAGCGGAGATTTCGTACAATATCGTGAAGTACGGAGAAAAAAGTGCACTGAAATTTATTCCAATTGCCCAATTCGGCCAATTAAAGACGGTCGATCGAGCTGAGATTGAGGCATATAGAAGCATTAAAAACCTTATCACAGAGTATGTTTCTGCTAAAAATGTCATGAGACCTCTTTCTATTGCTGTTTTTGGTACTCCTGGATCGGGTAAGTCATTTGGTGTTACAGAAGTAGCTTCAAGTATTGCACCTAAACTGATTGAAAAATTAGATTTTAATTTATCCCAATTTCAGAGCTTATCAGACTTAACGAATGCATTGCACAGGGTAAGGGACGTTTCTTTAATGGGCAAAATACCACTTGTCTTTTTTGATGAATTTGATACCGCTTTCAATGGGAAACTTGGCTGGTTAAAGTATTTTCTAGCCCCCATGCAGGATGGGGTATTTAGAGTAGGAGATACGGTTCATCCAATTGGAAAAGCTATTTTTGTATTTGCTGGAGGAACAAGCAGTACATATAGGCAATTTTGTGGTGAGGACATTGAAGATGGGACTGAATACAAACCATTTTTAAAGGAATTTAAAGACGCTAAAGGCCCCGATTTTATTAGCCGTTTAAGGGGATATGTCAATATTTTGGGACCTAATCAGACAGATGAAAAGTGGGATCTATTATTTATCGTTCGCAGAGCAATGTTATTACGTTCTCTTATTGAAAGAAAAACACCAGATTTGCTAGATGGCACGGGTGTTGCACAAATCGATAATGGCGTCTTAAGAGCATTATTAAAAATTCCAAGGTATAAGCATGAATCAAGATCAATGGAAGCCATACTCGAGATGAGTAGATTAACAAATGCTCACAAATGGGAACAATCTCTTTTACCTTCTAAGGAACAGCTAAGACTTCATGTGGATGAAGAACAATTTTATCGCCATTTAATGTATGATTCTTTTTTTAGTGAGAAAATAGAAAGCATTGCAGCTGCTCTATGTCATAAGCGTGCATCATTATGTGAAAATGATCGTAAAGCTAAACTAGTTGATGGAAAAACATGGAATGATATCAATGAGGAAGTAAAAAAATATATCCACAGTCAGGTAAGACATATTCCGGGAGCTCTTACTAAGATCAATTATGAATTAATATCTGTGAATGAACAACCTGAGAATGTGGAATTTACAGATAATGAAGTAGAGATTTTAGCAGAATATGAACATAAGAAGTTTTCTCTTGAAAAGAAGGAATCTGGATGGAGATATGGAAGAGAGTTTGATGAAGATAAAAAGACCGACCCAATGCTAGTTTCCTGGGGCAGTTTAGATAAGATTTATCAGAAACATATCATAGAAAGTATTAAAGAATGGCCAGAAATACTTGCAAAAGCAAATTTTAAAATCGAAAAATTAAACTTTATCTGTTACTGTGAAGCTCAAATGAAACTCCGTAATAACACAGACATTTAGGTAGGCAGAGAGAAAGAAAAGTGCTAAAAACCCAACATCTGTTTTAGGGTATCACATACCAGTGTGATTTAACTTGCTGGTAACTTGCAGAATAGACTTTAATAAAGACCAAAAGCCAGTATATATAAGGTGAAATGACTGTGATTTAACTTGCTGGTAACTTGCAGAATAGAGATTTACAAAGACCAAAAGACCAGTATGTATAGATGAAATAGCTGTGATTTATCCTTGCTGATAACTTGCAGAAAGAGTAAAACTGGTGTTATGACTCACAATAAGATTTATTATTTAGCAAAATAATTTTGTAGTAAAACCCGTATGGATTATATTGAATCTACGGGTTTTTTTCATGTATGCCAAGTTCATTATGAATAGATTTTTAATAAACGAATATTCTTTGCTTAAGGGAGACCATATACCAAAAGAGGATTTGCACGATACGTTCACGCTGTTGAGTGACGGAAATTCAAGAGTTTTTCCTCGACAAAAACTTTTCTTGAAAACAGGCAAAAGCCCGTTTTCCAAAAGGATTTGCACCACTTTTAATCAAACGATTAGTTGGTATTGTTACTTGTTCTTATTTGTAAGAACTTGTATTCTGCTAGTTTCTATTGTCAGTTTTGAAGATAATTCTTAAGAATCATAACTTTTATCCGACAATTAATTCTCTTGAAAATAGGAAAAAATCCTTTTGCTTAAAGGGCTTATACGTAATTTAATCAAACGATTAAATAGTTGAATTGGTTTTAACCAATCGTTTGATTAGAATAGCTATAAATGCTGCCACACCTAAGTATAATCCTCCTTTGTAGAAAGGATATTGTCGAGAAGAGGCTCTAGTGAAAAGTGTGTGGAATTCCAAAAAATAGATGCCTAGCATTGTTTAGCCTTTTGATTTTCTCTTTTTGTGTTTGGAACTTTCAACAGGTATGATGAAAAAGAACAGAGATAAATTTTATCGTGTATTAGAGGCTACTTGACGTTTACTTATCAATGATATATAAAATCATGTATAAAAAATACAAATGTCGGTGGGATCCCCAATATATGACCTTACGGTTCTTTCATTATGTTTCTTGACAAGAAGCTTTCGTAAAAGAAAAACACAGCAGCTTTTGGTATAGTATAACTAACCAAAAACTACCAAATAGAAGAAGTGCCTCCTACTATGATATCGAATAATAACCCATGACCCAAATAATCAACTAACACAGGATTTAAAATCTGGCTCGGATTAATAAGCATGCAATACACTTACTTGATGCGGGATTAAAAAAGAATTTGGTTTTTCGTGCGGTTACCTATTTTTAAAGAGTAGCTTCCATTTTTGTGAAACAGATTTAGACTAAGACTTAATCTTATTTCTGCAGGTAAAACATTACGAGGGGGGGAAGAGAATGAATTGGAAACTATTTTTTGCAAGTAACTTAACATTTGGAAGAAAGCTTGCTAGGCTCCATCACGTGAATGCGATATTTTTTCTTATATTAGGCGTAACGGGGTTAGTTTTGTTTTCTAGCTATTATCGCTCCGTCTTTCCAACGTCCCGTATTTGGGTCAAAGACACACATATATGGATAGG
>NZ_JAVDVZ010000012.1:0-170869 GCF_031457145.1 Neobacillus niacini | reverse complement strand
GTTTCCAAAGCCGTTTTCTTCTCGAAGAAAAGTGTGTGTACGAATAGGAGAAGACTAGGAAGTTATGAACCCACTGCATTTATGCATGTGGAGCATCAGATACAACGGCGCAAACATTATGAGAGTTAACGATGAGTATGGCATCGAAGCAGGAAAACCAGCAAACTTTATCGTTTTAGATGCAAAAGATGCATATGAAGCCATTCGTGAGCGTTCAGAAGTACTTGCATCCATTCGTAATGGTGAATATCTGTTTAAACGTGAACCACGAAAAAATGAAATAGAAATTGATTTCCTAAAACAATAATTAAGTTCCTTGAATCATCCCAAATAAAAATCCCCCTAAACAGTAGTGTTGAGGGGGATTTTTATTTGGGATCCTTTCCATACATCCGTAACATTTTGAATAAGTGAGGTGTCACAGACAACCTTTTATATTTTAGAACTGGAAACAGGTTGTATTCAGGAATAGGACTTTTTGATTAAATAAAGTGAAAAATGTTGTTTCATGGAAGAAAAAGCAGGATTTTAATTATTTAAAATGAATATATATAACAACTAGTATCTCCAGGTTGTCTAAGTTGTTTTGACAGCTTGGCCTCAAAAATACGATAAGAAACGGTAATAGGAAAACCAATCGATTCTTTCCACCAGGAAGACCTTCCCTTAACTCAGGTAGCTGCAGATAGAAAAGTATTGGAATCATTTTATTTATCCAGCACAATCAATTTATGAAAGAAGGTATGCGGTATGAACGAAAATTTTTTTGCTGACTATAAAAAGTTTATTGTTACACCGGTCGATGAAAAGCTAATTGGTAAGGAATCATTTGATCCAAAAAATTATGCTTCACATTATATCATGACACTGTCTATTTTTAATTCGCGTTTAACGACTTGGAAAGATGCTGTTAAATATGATATAGATGTTGACAAAAGTATTAAAACAGTTCTGAAGGAATTTAATATAAAGCACCATGAAAGGTACCATCTTCAATTACTTGAATTAGATAGGTTTAAAAACTATTTTGTATTGGCTCTTTCCTCAAAAACAAAATTTGAAACAAAGGAAGAAAATGACCATATATCTTTTATTGTTGATAGAATGTTAACGAACCCTTTTTATGTTGGACAAGGGTGGTTCAACATAATTGGTGAAAAAGGAAGAATAGCACGTAAGCTCTTTTGTTATTCTTTTATGAAATATGAAATAGAGAACAAAGATCAAATGAAAATAGACAAAAAATTCGAAAACATCAGTGAATTCATCCCTAAAAATGATGAGATTAAGCTTGTAAAAAATCTCTAAAAAAAGAGATTTTCCATAATATCGAGGTGCCTGTCACTAAAGAAAACAACTTCACATTTACAGCAAAATTATAAGAAGTAATGAAAAAAGTAACCGCTAACTTACAACTGGGATTTTTGGGTAAAAAGGCGGGAGAAAAACATCAATAGGTTGTCATCAACAAAATAGCTAAGTGCCCAATTTTTAAAAATTAGGTTCTTAGCTATTTTTGATTATTTGGCAACCTTTTTTTAAATATTTCCATTACAATTTAGAACAAAATCTTACAAACTTCGGGGCGTGAAAGGCACCGTCACAGTGACTGAACCTACACTTCTCCACTTAGTTTGACTAAGATTTTTGCTTGTGAGAGGTCGTTTGATAAAGAATGGAAGCCTTCTTCAACCAAGTTATCTAGTTCAATTTTCTTTGTCATGATGGGACTTACATCAATCTCTTTGTTCATTAAAATGTCGAGTGATTTTTTGAATGTTTCATGTTCATATCCTAGAGAAGATGATAGTTTAACGCCTGAAAGCATTAATTGTACAGGATTGAATTCAAAGTTTCTTGCATGGATGGCGATGACCACGACATTACCTTTTGGTTTTGTAACACTTATTGCAGAATCAAACGTTGGTTTTACACCAGCAACTTCAAAGCTTGCATCTACACCTTCTGGATGTCTGTTTTTCAAGTAGGCGACTGCGTCTTCATTTCTTGTGTTTAAAACATGTGTTGCGCCAACTTGCTTTGCTTTTTCCAAACGTTCATCTGATAAGTCAAAAGCATAAATTTCTTTTGCTCCTGCTGCTTTTGCCGCTACAATCGCAAATAAACCAATCGGGCCGCATCCAAAGATGGCTACTGTATCCCCGTCTTTTACTTCTCCTTCTTTAACGGCTTGAGCTGAAACAGATAATGGTTCAGTAAGTGCTGCTTTATCTAAAGGTAGTTCTTCAGGAACACGAACTACATTTTCTGTATTGGTGACTACAAATTCTGCAAAAGAACCATCTGTATGCAAACCTAGAGAATAAAACTCGTAATAACGGTCAATTTCTGATGCATGATTTCCTCGAGTTGTTACAGGATTAACGACAACTCTATCACCTTTTTTGAATTCAGTTACATTTTTGCCGATTTCTTCAACGATACCTGAAAATTCATGGCCTAGAACGATTGGAGTCGTTTCACCCGTATAGGCATTTGGTGTTTCTTTAGGGAGTAAAATAGGACCAATTTCGTATTCGTGCAGGTCGGTACCACATATTCCAGACCAAGCTACTTTCACTTTAACATCATAATCTTTAACTTCCTTTACTGCTCGCTCTTCTATTCTTACATCTTTTTGATCATACCAAACCGCTGCTTTCATATGTCTTGCCTCCCTTTAATTCATTACCATTTAACTGTAACATTCTATCTATAAATGCAAAAAACAGAAGTGGTATAATTGATGTATAACCAACACTTATCCGAAAAGTGTCGTCTATTTTTTTTGCTAGAACGGGAGTGAGAAAAATGAAAGAAATGATAGATAGAAGAATTAAGAAAACGAGGTTAGCATTAAAAAATGCCTATATCGATTTACTAGAAAAGTTTACAGATGATCAAATAACAGTTGTTATGATTACCCAATATGCAGATGTAAACCGTGCCACGTTTTATGATCATTTTTCAAATAAATCCGATCTACTAGAGGAAATTTTATGTGATGTGCGTGATGGGTTAAAAGAGGAGATCTTAACTCCATTCAAAGAAAAGAATACAATTAAAATCAAAACGTTAACACCGACGACTGTTCGGATTTTTGAATATATCGATAAGCATAAGAAAGCTTTTCATGCACTCTACGTTAGTTATCCAGTCTTCAAACATCAAATGGAGGAGTTGTTTTTTGAAATTTTTTCAAAAGACATTCGGATGGAACTACAGTCCGAAGTAGGGGAAGTGAACTATGAAATGTTTTTACACTATCAGACTAGTGCTACCATCGGACTAATCTTTTTCTGGATTAAAAACCATTTTCACTCGGCCGCCTACATGATGGACCAATTGACGATTTTATCTAATACAAAAGTAATAAATCTTATATCGGTGCCGCACTCCCCTAAGTCTGTCTAAGATTGATAGGTTGGGGTGAAACAACTGCATATCTAGTATCAAAGAAAGGCGATTTGGAACCGGATTGCCTCCTTTTTTAGAATAGCAATCACAGAAAAGCCCTATTTCAGGTATCAAAGAATGGGAGTTCCTGATTATACTCTAAACACCGACAATTATTTTTCCTGAATCAAGAGAGAAAGCTTTATATAAAGGGATTAATTCCATTATTCCACAAACATTTAATTATCAGACCATCTTGGAATAACCCGTAGTTAATTGTAGATAGTCATTTTTATTGACTTCTTTATCTAACAATTGTGCAAAAAGATGTCAAGAAATTGACACATGGCGCTTTCCGTGAATTGTGTTGAAAAAACTATAAAGTGCTATAATAAAAGTATTGATTGCTCACTATTTCACATAAAGGAAATCCTTATTACGGTTATATTATGAACATCACAAATAATAAATAATGGAGTGAATCAAATGCAAGGAAAAACAGCGATTATTACAGGCGGGGGCAGTGGGTTCGGAAGAGAAACGGCATTAAAACTTGCTCAAAGGGGAGTAAATATATCAGTAGTAGATTTGTCTAAAGAAAAAGGAGAAGAGACCGTACATCTTTGTGAAAAATTAGGCAGTGATGCTATTTTTATTCAAGCAGATGTGAGTAAAGTAGAAGATGTAAAAAAATATGTAATCGAAACAGTTGACCGCTTTGGAAAAATCGATTTATTTTTTAACAATGCTGGAATTTCCGGTTCTGGCGTTCGAACGTTAGAATGTTCCGAAGAAGAATTCGATACCATTGTTGATGTTAATTTAAAAGGTGTCTTCTACGGCTTGAAATATGTTGTGAATGAGATGCTAAAAACGGGCGGTGGATCCATTGTCAATACTGCCTCTCTTGGCGGCTTAGTTGGAATGCCTACATTAGGAGCTTATTCCGCGACAAAACATGCTGTCATTGGTTTAACAAAAACCATAGCTGGAGAATATGGAAGAGATCATATTCGTATCAATGCCATTGCTCCAGGAACCAATGAAACACCAATGGTAAAAGCATTCCCAGCAGAAGCGATTAAAGCAATGGCGGATGCGGTACCGATGGGCCGATTAGGTCAACCCCATGAAGTGGGGAATGTAGTAGCATTTCTGCTTAGCGATGAAGCATCCTATATTCATGGTGCTGTCATTTCAATCGATAGTGGATCTGCTGCATTATAAATATCGTTAATTTAATGACAAAAGTGGTAATATTTTAAGAGAAGAGGCAGGTAATCATTAACGATTACCTGCCTCTTGTGTGTTCCATTATAACACTACACTTCTTTTGATTTTTTGTGCCTGAAGTAATGTTCTTTTCGCACTTTCCCCGCGGTGCATCTTACCTTCGAGACATCCATTTCGTGCTAACTCTTTTCAAGACAAGTATAAACCTGCTGCAGAATCACCGCCTCATTTACACCAATCTTTACCGCCAAAGACGGAACCATCATCAATGGGATTTCATTAATCAATAAACGGCTCATTCGAAGCTTATCTCTTTTTTAACTGGAAAGCAGTGAAATAAGACTTGGCTAGTATCTTAGAGTGGCTCACTGTGCTTTCACTTTCTATAAAGGAAAAAGGACAGGGACGAAAAATTTTTTTGTACACTATTTGCATAATAACCAGGATATTCACCATGAATATGGAAGTGGGACCATATTAAACTAATTTCTACTTTTTTTGACAAAAAGGGACAAAAAATTTTATAAACCATCGTATTGTATATAGGAAATATTATGGATGACTTTCAACATAGAGAGAAAAGGGGAAGCAGTTATTTTGACTACAGAGTTATTTTTAAATGGGGAATTAAAGGTAAGCAGGAAAGAAGCGCATGGAAAAAGCAAGCAACCTAAAAATTTACCAGTTTTCACTTCAAGGATGGAAAAACGGGAATATTACAAGAGCGTAAATCATTTTGATATCCGGAATGTCTTAGATGTTAAAGGATTCTTAAACGATATTCGTGCCAATTGGAATACATATGTAGCACAAGTGAACCAATGGATTCAAAAAAATCCAGTAAAAAGATTGGTCGTGACGGGAATTTTTACCGTAGTTCTTGGTATTTCGTCCGTTACTTCGAGTGCCGCAACAGTGATAGAAGAATATACCTATCAGGTAAGAAGTGGTGAAAAAATAGAAGCGATCGCTGCGAAACATGGGGTAACAGCAGAAGGAATATTAAATGCCAATGGGCTAACTTCCATTAACGGGAAGAAAATTCTCTTACCAAAGGTAGAAGATCGAATGGTTACCGCCACTGTGCTAAATATTCGATCCCAACCGACCACTGAAAGCAGTATTACCGGAAAATATAAAAAAGGTGATGTGGTTAAGGTTGTATTCGAAGAAGAGGGATGGGCCGGCATTTTGATTAAAGGAAGAGTTTGTTTTGTGAGTGCGGATTATCTTACATCAAAACAAGCGGCTGAATCACTAACAAGCCAACCTACTAAAACCATGTATGTAACAGCAACATCGTTGAGAGTAAGAGAAGCAGCTTCTACGAGTAGTGCTATCTTTGGCTCTTTGAAATTAAACGATCGTGTGTCCATGATATCCACTTCTAATGGTTGGGCTAAGATTCAATTCAAGGGCAAAATAGCGTTTGTTAGTGAAACCTATTTAACGAAAAATGAACCTAACAAAACAAACACGAGTAAGGTGAATAAAACAAACACTCATGTTATTAAAAGCGGTGATACTTTTACCCAAATCGCTAAAACATTAGGGGTGTCTGTTTCACAGATTCAAGAATTAAATCCAGGAGTTGAACCAACAAAGTTGAAAATTGGACAAAACATCAAAATCCCTTCGACTACTGCACCTACTGTCAATCAAATAATAATAGAAGCTCAAATAGGTGGGGTAGATGATAACGGAACGTTTCGGTTTATCACAGAAGAAGGTACAACATATACTGCAAAAGCATCAGGCAACATGATCAATGAATTATTTAACCATCAAGGAAAGAAAGCGACACTGACATTGGAAGGTAAGAGAGGTCAAAAATTGACTTTAGTTTCCGTTCAATAATATTGAAAGGCGAATTAAATCAAGACTAAAAAAAGAGGCCAGTTTCAATAACTGGCCTTCAGGCTGTCGAGAAAGTCTCAACAGCATATTTTTGTTTGTAACTTTAACAATGCACCGCATTTTTCTATAAAGCCGGCTCGAACGATATGTCCTCAAACCCCCGGGTTCCCGGGGTAAGGACAAATCCAACTGGAGGAGCGGTCGATTAGTCCTCAATCCCCTGGGTTAAGAACAAATCTATCTGGAGAATCGGGTCGATTAGTCCTCAATCCCCCTGGTTAAGGACAAATCCAACTGGAGGAGCGGGTCGATTAGTCCTCAATCCCCCGGGTTAAGGACAAATCCAACTGGAGGAGCGGGTCGATTAGTCCTCAATCTCCCGGGTTAAGGACAAATCCAACTGAAGGAGCGGTCGATTAGTCCTCAATCTCCCGGGTTAAGGACAAATCCAACTGAAGGAGCGGTCGATTAGTCCTCAATCCCCCGGGTTAAGGACAAATCCATCTGAAGGAGCGGTCGATTAGTCCGTCATTTTTCCTGAATATACTTTTTTTGCTATTTCATAAGCACCTTTACTCATTTCCAAAGTAATTTTCATTTTACATTCCCCCAATATTATTTCATCGAGATAATTTTAATCCAATAAATGGTATCCGTCACTTGAGAATTTTTCGGTTATCAGCAGTCAATAAACATAAACAGTTAAGCGTGGTTGAATGGCTTCGACGGTTTGACCTCCGTATCTCTCCAATTTACTCCGCAGCTTTTGGCATTGTAGAAGGATTCGACGTCACAATCCTGAAAGGGATTGGAGTTATCTAGATAAATAGTGAAAATCAAATTTAGACATCATTTTTTTGTACTATTGGTCAGAAAGCTTGTCTTTAAGGGGGTAAAGCCCAATTTAATCAATCGATTGTGTAAAAGGGGAATTACAAGGTATTTGCTAGAACATGTAGTTTTAAGGGGAATCCTTAAGGGGAACCCGTTCATTTAAGGGAATTTTGTAAAATAGTCTATAAATTCTACTTTAATACCGACAATTATTTTGCCACAATCAAGAGAGAAAGCCCTAAATAACGGAAATAATTTCATTTTTACACAAACGTTTGATTACAATGACATCTTGGAGCAACCCGTCGTTAATTGTAGAAAGCAACTTTTATTGACTATCTTTGAAGCATTCTAGAAGAAAGCAAAACTTTTCCTCGACAAGAAATTCTCTTGAAATGAGGCTAAAGTTCGTTTTTCAAAAGGGTTCGCGGCACTTTTAATTAAACGGTTAATTGAGAAGAATTACATCATTATTTGTCGAGAGACCTTTGGGAGGGATAAAGTCGAGGAGTGACAGGACACGGATATGACATATATAATTATCTTAAAAGAAATGTTGTTTCACCTCTTACCATGACCCAGCTTTTCTTATAGTGCATCGTTTCCCTTCATTGCCGGGTTTTCCTGACTAGACTCTTTCAAAAGAAAACAGCGCTTACTTCACGTACATACCCTTCCCTTAACGGTAGACCGACAACCAACCATCTCATTTCTATTCAGCTGCAACTCTATTCTTCTACGAGTTAACAATTGGCAGAAAATGACCAAAAAGGAGGTTTACGGATGAAGAAAATACTGACCGGTATCACCATTCTATTTGTATTAGCCGGCTGCAATCCAAAAGCAAGTACAAATGAAAAAAGCGAAAAAATAGAAGCGGTGAAGACCTACTATGACCTTGTCATCGATGGTGATTTCGAAAAAGCATATAGTATGCTGAGTGAAAAATCGAAACAAATCGTAAAAAAAGAGGATTTTGTTTTATGGCAGACACTATTGGATGAGAAAGAAGAGTTAATGTCAGCCGATGTCAAAGCTACCGAAAATGAAAATGTATTTACGGTCGATGTTACCGTAAAGGATTTTTATGATGACAAAGTCTTAAACGCAACGAGTGAAATCAGTGTGGTGACCGAGAATGATCAAGTCAAAATGAATCGGGAAGAGCTCAACACAAACGTTGCCATTGGAGATACGTACTCGACGATTGGTTTGATGTATGCGGATGGAAAAGGGAAACCGTCCAACCTTGAATTAGCGGAAGAGAATCTAAAACAAGCCCTCGAATACGATTCTGAAAATAGCAATTCGTATTTAAATTTAGGGTATGTTTATTATAAAAAGAAGCAGTACGATAAATCCCTTACTGAATACAATCAAGCATTGGATTTAATCGATAAAAAGGATACAGAAGTTATTTCATTGATCTTATCCAATATGGGGGGAAGTTATTTAGAAATGGGTGACACTCAAAAAGCGAAGGAGTATTTTACTCAAGCCTTAGAAGTGAATCCAAAAAATGAACTAGCTAAAAATGGGTTAGACACCCTGAAAAGTAATTAATCATGATCGTATCAAAAACAGGAAGATCCTTCGAACCATCCTTATGCCTGCAACGGGCCGGGGTGGTTTTCTTGTTTTCTGCCAGGCACCATTTCTTTAGCAGTTAATCCTCTAATTCCACACCATTCGAAAGTGCTATATGATAAGGAATTTCATTACATTTTCCTTCGTACTTTTACAAATTCGATTTCTTCTTTATGTTTCAATAGGTTTGAAGTTCTTTGTTATCCTCACAATTAAAAAATTCCTTATTATGAATATTCTACTTACCAACAACATATATATTACCTACTTCAATAAAAGGGTCATGCAGTGAAGCAAGACTTTATGAGGTTTGCTTAGAATACAGCCAGCCAATCCTGAATCAAAATATAACTAAAGACCCACTTATCATCTTATAGTATAAATATATTGTTTTTTATTTAGAACGATGAGCGCGTTAAAACATCCACCTTTTGGAGAAAGAAGCCGATTTATGAAAACATTTAATAAATTTCTTTTTATCCTTTTAACGATTTCAATTATATTATGTCTCGTTTATTTCCATTATTTTTCTAATGAAAAAGAAGACAAAACCCTCGAACCTCAAAATGAGCCGGCCACTCAAGACAGTATTGAAACAAACATGTCAAGGAATGATGGTGGTGATTGTGTGGAAGACGCTTTTAAATTTGATGAACCTGATTCTATTTCAGATGCTAGACAAGACGGGTGGGTTTTAATTTGGCAAGATGAATTTGAAAACAACTGCCTAGATTCCAGCAAGTGGAGTATAGAAGATTGGGCAGCTGAGAAAAATAATGAACAACAATACTATTCTCCTAATAATGTAAAAGTCGAAGATGGAGTATTAAAGTTAATCAGCAAAAAAGAACAATTTAAAGGTAAGGAATTCACATCTGGGGCGGTACATACCCAAGGGAAATTTAATTTTTTATATGGTAAAGCAGATATGAGGGCTAAGCTTCCTGCTGGTCAAGGGATGTTTCCAGCCTTTTGGATGATGACAGATAAGGAAAATACGTGGCTTCCAGAAATCGATATTTTGGAAATGCTTGGTCACCAGCCTAATCAAGTTTGGATGGTTTCACATTGGTTAGGTGAGGACGGAAAGTTAAAAAGTGTTTCTGACACCTTTAAAGGTCCAGACTTCTCCAAAGATTTTCATACTTTTGGTATCGAATGGACCCCAAATTCAATAACGTGGTTCATCGACGATATGGAAAGATTCACAATAAGTAGGAACATTCCAAGTGAAAGTATGTATTTATATCTAAATACAGCGGTTGGGGGGAATTGGCCAGGGGCACCAGACCAATCGACGGTATTTCCTGTCAGTTTTGAAATAGACTATGTAAGGGTTTTTAAGGGAAATGAAGAGTGAGATTATTTTTTTTTTGAACAGTTATTTCTTAATTCGGAACCATCGAATATTATTTAAAGCACAAAAAACAACCCAACCCTTTATTATCCTTCACAAAATCCATTTATGAAAGTTGGAGGAAGTTACTATGATGTTAACGATCACAATGATTCTTTTCTGCCTTTTTATTTTGTTTCATACCCTATATATTTTTATTCCACTTTATTCAAGCCGGGAGCAAAAGAGAGTTTATCCAACAAAAGAAAAGGGAATTAGCATTTTGATTCCTGCATTTAACGAGACACTTGTCATTGAAAACTGTCTGATGGGAATTTTCAATGTGGATTACAACGATTTAGAGATTCTGTTTATAAATGATGGCTCCACTGACGACACACTTGAAACATTCCACAAACACCTTATGCTTGTTAAAACCTCAAAGTCCAAACAAGGGGTGCTGGAATATGAGAGTGTAAAGGATGTTTATCGGTCGGAAAAATATCCTTATATTTGGGTGATTGATAAAGGAAACGGTGGAAAGGCCGATGCACTTAATGCCGGAATAGACTTTGCCAAGAATGAAATCGTGATTACGTTAGACGCCGATAGCATTCTCGAGCCAAACTCATTAAACGAAATGAACCTAACGTTTACAGATGACTCTGTCGTAGCTGCAGGTGGATTGGTGAACATTGTCCAAGGATTTAAACGTAGTGGACAGAAATTAATCCCTTGTTTTAAACTGTCTGGACTTATTCGCTATCAAGTCGTTCAATATTTGAACGCTTTTTATTTACATAAAACCACCCAATCAAGGTTTGGAACGATCACGGTCATAGCTGGGGCCTTCGGGGCCTTTCGAAGAAGTATACTAATTCAAGCAAAAGGCTACAGAAAAACGGTCGGTGAAGATATGGACATTACACTAAGGATCCAAGAATTAATCGGGACAGTTTTGAAAGGGAAAAGGATTGTTTTTGTACCTGAAGCCGTTTGTTATACGGAATGTCCTGCAAGCTTTAAGAATTTATACAGACAGCGAATACGTTGGCAAAAAGCGTTTATAGACTGCGTCATTACCTACCGCAAGTCATTTTTTCGGAAAATGAATTTCAAAGTATCAACCTATTTATTAGTAGATTCTTTTTTACTCGGAACATTATCCGCCTATCCAACCCTAATGGTTCCCATAATCGTAATTGCCACAATGAGCCATCTGAAATTATCCCTCATCCTATTAATCATGTCGATTGTGTTAGCCATCATGCAAGATATTGCTACGTTATTAGTTTCCAAAAGATTCGGACATTCTTATAGTTTAAGAGACTCTATTACGTTGCTTTTTTTTCTTCCGATTGAAGTCATATTCTTTCGAATGACAGGGTTGTTTTTTGTTACGATTGGAACCATCCTCTATTTCTTTGATAAAGATGGATGGAGCCGTTCAGAACGAATTGGACAGCCAATTATGCTTGATATGGGGGTAAAAGCAAGCGTTAAAGATACACTCGGGGGGTAATGAAATGAAAAAATACGCCATCTCCAATCTTTTATTTACCGTTTTTTTCCTCGCTCTTTTTAGCCCTCTTTGTTATTTACTTTACGATTATCTTCTTAACTTTGGTCTGCCGCCTGTGGCAGCCAAACAGTCATTAAGTGAAACGAACACAGCTCCCATTTCTGTATATCGTGATTTCTCTGGCGTGGAAGAGTTTGCCGACAAAGTACCAGTCCTCATGTATCACCAAATTATTCCGGAGCGTCAATTAAAAAAACAACATTTTACAGAAAAGGGCGACATCAATGAAATGGTCGTGACGCTCGAAGAGTTTACCAAGCAAATGAACTATTTGAAGGAACAAAATTATACGGTTTTATCGTTAAAAGAATTTGAAGGGTTTATGACCAACCAGAAAAAGGTTCCAGCCAAAAGTGTACTGATTACATTCGATGACGGATTTAAAAATGTGTTTGAATTTGCTTATCCTGTTTTAAAAAAGCATGATTTTTATGCTGTTAATTTAATCATTACGGGATTAATTACAAATAGAACCGTTGCCTATGACTCAACATTTCTCCAATATGCAAGTATTGATGAATTGAAAGAAGCAACAGATGTCTTTGATTACGGAAACCACACACATTCCTTTCACCAGAGGAATGATAACGGAGTGTCATACTTAGAAGCATATGATAGGGAAAAAGTAAAAGAAGATCTTACCCTAGCAAATGAATGGCTCGAACATTCAATAGGCTTTGCAGCCCCATATGGAGAGTATGATACCACTACATTAGATATTTTAAAAGAACTGAATATTAAAATGGCCTTTACCGTCCAGCCTGGTTACGCAGCTCCATCACAGCACATCCTGGAAATCCCTCGGTATGCAGTCTATCCATTTTATACGATGGAAGATTTTATCTATATTCTTGAGAAAAGGTAGATGTTACTAATCAATAGAAGGTGTCGGGTGCCTTCCATAGGAGGATAAGTTGTAAAATCATATTTTTTATCGATCAGCCTTTTGTGTCGAAAGTAAGAACACAATCTTCAACAGGTTTCTTCTAATGAGGAGGATAAGATCGCTTTTACAACAGGGTTTTCAGTACTTTTAATCAAACGATTAATTAATAAAGTAAAGTGTTAATCAATCGTTTGATTAAAAACGCTGTATTTCCTTTTATTTAGGGCTTTCATCCATTTTAAATGTGAAAATTTTGTTGGGATTTGGGTTTATTGATGATATTGGTGAATTAATCGGAGATGGTGAGATGGGGGAAGAAGTTTCACCCCTAAACCTTCTCCTTTTTGCCTTCGATAGAATCAATTTGTGAACCGAAGAGAACCTTATTAAAACAGAATAATAGTTTTACAATTCAAAATATTTAATATATAATTAAGCCTATAAAAATACTGTGAATTAGAGGTGCTTATATGTCTAAAGCTCAATTGTTAAAGGTAGAAACAAGTGGTAAGTGGGAAAGCGGCTTAAAAACTTCCATTTCAATTAGAGATTTTTCAACATTAATCGTTGATGAACCGAAAAGTCTAGGTGGAACAGACGAAGGACCCAATCCTGTTGAGTATGTATTAGCTGCATTGACTAGCTGTACTTCCGTTATGATTGCTTTAATTTCTAAAGAAAAGAAGTTTTCTTTTCAAGGAGTAGATTTTAAAAATAATGGAACACTCGATTTACAAGGATTAATGGGAGTTGAAGGGGTGTCACCACATTTTCAAAGTGTGAGTTTTGACGTTATCCTTGAAACGGGGGAAAGTGATTCACGGGTTGAGGAATTAAAAGAAGAAGTAGAAAAAAGATGCCCTGTTTATAACTTATTAAAAGATGCGGGTGTTGAAATAGAATCCTATTGGTATAAAAAATAGTAAACTAGCTTTCTGTAATATAATGGGTACCTTTAAAATATAGTCATGTTAGCAGTAACCAAAAAAGCTGGCTGTCATCATTGAACCGTTCTATTAATTGGAGTTAACCCTAATTAAACTAGGAGAATTTCCCCCATGGCGCAATGAAAGATTTATATCCTATAAGAAAATTAGAAAAGGAGAGTGATCATTATTTATGATATACTCTCTTCTTTTATCAAAGTGCAGCGTAAAACCCCTAGCTTTAGCTATGGGGATATAAGCTGTATTTGTTATTTTTTTAGGGAAAAATATGTGCTCCCACTATACATTCTATGAAACTATTGGTATACTAGAATTGTAAACAGAACATTTGTTCCTTTTTGGGGGTGAACGAAATGTATAGTGCCTATAAAATACAAATACATCCGGACCATGATTTGTTTGAATACTGTGATACTCTATGTTTTAAGGCTAAAAATTTGTACAACATTACCAACTACTATATCAGACAGGTTTACACAGCCATAAAAAAGGACACGAGAAATGAAAATCAACTTCAGGTTCTAATGGATATTGAAACACATTTACCTAAAATGAATAAGATTCGCAAGAAAAGCTATGAAAAAGCGAAGGCGAAACCTAAGAAAATAGACAAAAATGGCAATATAGTTAATCCAGAGTTGAAGCTATTTGAAATGCCCCATCATGAGAAATCATTTATTGGATACGGCTTTGCAGAAGCCTTATTTAAAGTGATGAAACAAGTAGATTACACTTCTATGCCCCCCCAGTCCAATCAACAAACGATGAAAAAAGTATATGACGATTGGAAAAGTTTCTTCGAAGCCTCAAAGAAATATAAAATGAATCCTGCAAGTTTTACCGGTAAACCAAAAATTCCAAAGTACAAGCCAAAGAATGGACGTACCACGTGTTATTTAACCAATCAAATTACCAAGATTAAAGATGGAAATGTTCTAAAATTACCAGGAACCCATCTTCAATTAAAATTGGGGAAGGTGGCTCAATCCGAAGGGAAACTTCAACAGGTTCGAATTCTCCCCTCCTATGGTCGCTATGTTGTTGAAGTCGTTTTTAAAGGTAAACAAGACAAGGAAATCCAACGGTCTGAAAAGAAAATTAATGAATTAGTATTTGAGCCGAAACGAGTAATGGGTATTGATTTAGGTGTTGATAACCTGGCAACTATCGTCGATAATACGGGGCTTAAGCCTCTGCTTATCAAGGGCTCAAGGTTAAAATCGATAAATCAATATTATAATAAATTAAAGGCCAAGTACATGAGTATCATTCGAAATGGTAAAGGTCCGAAAGAAGGGATATTTACCACCAACCGAATGATTTCATTGGATCGAAAAAGAAATAATCGGGTCATGGATTTTTTGCATAAGGCTAGCGCTAAAGTGGTAGAAATTGCTCTAGTAAGAAACATCGATACCATCATCATTGGGAGGAATGTTGGCTGGAAATTGGAGGTCGATATGCAAAAGGCAAATAAGCAAACCTTCATCCAAATTCCGTATGCGACTTTCATTGAAATGATTCGATACAAAGCAGAGCGAAAAGGCGTTCAAGTTATTGATAGGGAAGAAAGCTATACTTCCAAGTCCAGTTTCTTGAATCAAGACCCCATTCCGACATTTGGAGTAGAACACCAAACGATTTTTAGTGGATATCGCTATTCTAGAGCTTTTTACAAAATCAAGGGCTCAAAAGTTTTAATCCATGCAGATGTAAATGGCGCCTTTAATATCGTACGAAAACATGTAAAGAATGCCTTTGATGGACTTGAAAGAAAACAATTCCTTCAAGCTCCACAGAAAATCATCATCATGAAAAATAAACATGCAAAGCTGAAGGCCTCGGCCTGATGTAGTAGCGGGACATGTGGTAGCCCACGTAAAGACAATGGTGCTTTTAAAGACTATTCTTTCGAAACCCCTTGCTTTAGCTATGGGGATACTCATGTACGTTAGAATCTCATTTGTAAATATCTCCACGTGGTCCAATGTTTATGACAATAATCGGAGGGTTCCAATACGTATGTGAAAATCATCATGATTAGATCCTTCTAAAGGTTTTAAATAACTTCTTAACCACCCGATTGCCGATTTAATATTCTAGCAAACAAGGAAAATGCGGCAACTATCACAACAAACACCGACCCTAGATTTCCTAAATATGTATATTTTGTGACTTAATAATGAAAATCTAATAAAAATACAAAAAAACCTAAAAATAAAACAAACTAAATAATCAGAAAATTTAATATAATTAACGTGCTTTGTATTGTTAGCGTTTTCATTTGAGGGTGAGGAGGTGCAAGTAGAGTATAAAAGGTCACTTTATCCATTCAATAAAAAGGAGGTAGAAAAATGTTTAAATCAGCAAAAAATTTAAGAAAACTTGTGTTGTCTTCACTTGTAACAATTTTTACTGTTACGGCTATTGCCACTGGGGCACTCGCGGTGTCTCCAAGTCAGTCTACA
Source organism: Neobacillus niacini (assembly GCF_031457145.1). GTDB lineage: Bacteria > Bacillota > Bacilli > Bacillales > Cytobacillaceae > Neobacillus > Neobacillus niacini_J. The sequence goes on along the minus strand of NZ_JAVDVZ010000012.1, from coordinate 154,743 downwards.
AGTACTGTCTCGTCACCGCTGCCCTGGATGGATACGTCCCTTTCGCCTGAGGCACGTTCGGAACTTCTTATCGATGCAATGACACTGGAACAGAAGATCCAGCAGCTTGCCGGGGCTCGCGGAGTAATTCCTGAGCTTCCGGAATGCGGAACCTCTGGTCGGCACGTACCCGGCATCCCTGAGCTTGGGATTCCGACGTTCCGGATCACTAATGGTCCAGTCGGTCTTGGCGGAGGTGATTGCAGCCCACAGGATAAGGCTACTGCTCTACCGGTTGCACTTGGGCTTGCAGCCAGTTTCGATCCCAGCCTCGCATACGACTTCGGTAACTTGATGGGTGGAGAGGCGAGGACGCTTGGGCTACACGAACTCGAGGCACCCGGCATCAATCTTGCGCGTGTGGGCGAGAACGGCCGTAATTTCGAGTATATGGGTGAGGATCCTTATCTCGCCGGTCTTCTAGCTTCGAAAGAGATTCAGGGTATTCAAGACAACGACATTATCGCAATGTCAAAACATTACGTACTCAATGATCAAGAGCAAAACCGTATGTCAGTTAACGTTAACATCGCCGAAAATGTCCTTCATGAGCTCTACCTGCTGCCGTTTGAGATGTCAGTCAAGGATGGGAACGTTGGCTCGATCATGTGCTCATACAATCGGGTAGGTGGGACCTATGCTTGTGAGAACGAGTATCTGCTGAACACTGTCCTTCGTGATCAGTGGGACTTCAAGGGCTATGTCCAGTCGGACTTTGGCGCTACGCATTCAACTGCACCTGCGCTAAACGCCGGATTGGATTTTGAGATGCAGTCGAACAGGTTCTTCAATAACGAGAGCATCAAGGCTGCACTCGACAACAAAAGCCTAACGATGGAAACAATCGACCAGGCACTCGACCGCAGATACGTACAAATGTTCAAATATGGCATATTCGACCGTCCGATCGTGCGGGGCACTATCGATGCTGAGGGTAACGGTTCTAAAGCACGTGAGATTGCCGAGCAGACAGCTGTCCTGCTGAAGAACGAGAATAACCTACTGCCGCTCGACTCTTCTGTTGAATCAATCGCCTTAATCGGCAAGAGCACATTCGTCGATGCTGCAGTTGCCGGAGGTGGTGGCAGCTCACGGGTAAGTCCGCTTTACACGGTTGCGCCGCTTCAGGGTCTGCAAAACACCCTAGCAAAACTAAATTCGGACGCGACGATTACCAAGGTAACAGTGGCCAATGACAATAGCAATCTCGACGCGGCTGTTGCTGCAGCGAAGGACGCCGATGTCGTAATCCTTATGGCCGGCGTCGTAACTAGCGAGGGCAGAGACCGTCCAAGCCTGTCCCTTCCTGACAACCAAGATGCAATGATATCAGCCATTTCCGCAGCAAACAAGAAAACAGCACTTGTGCTCAAAGATGGAGATCCAGTCCTTATGCCTTGGGTTAACGAGGTTCCAGCAATACTCGAAGCATGGAATCCTGGCCAGGAGGACGGAAATGTTGTCGCCAACTTGTTATTCGGGCTCGCCAACCCATCGGGTAAGCTGCCAGTGACCTATCCGGTTTCAAAGGCGGACACACCTACTAGCACTGCTGACCGCTACCCAGGAATCAATCAAGGAGTGTTAGATAGTGCTGGAAGAGAGATCCCGCAAGTATACTATTCTGAGGGTCTAGAAATGGGCTACCGCTGGTACGACGCTCAGGGCATCAAACCTCTTTTTGCATTTGGTTATGGTTTGTCCTATACCGACTTCGAGATTTCAAAGCTCGTAGTCACGCCGAAGACCACCGATGGTACCAAGCCAATTAAGGTATCGTTCTTCGTGCAGAACACTGGTGAAGTTGCGGGTGCAGAAGTGCCTCAGGTTTACCTTGGTCTGCCTGCAAACGCGAACCAGCCGCCTAAGCGCTTGGTAGGGTTCGATAAAATCTGGCTAAAACCAGGTGAGAAGAAGCATGTCACAATTACCATCGATCCGTCAGCGACCAACCACCCATTGTCCATTTGGGATGCCGATACCGACGCTTGGAAAACTCTTGACGGTTCGTACAAGGTGTATGTCGGTAACTCTTCTGACAAGATCACGCTGACCGACTCCATTACGGTACGCACGCCAGCTGGGCACAGCAAGTAAGGCTTTCTATCATAACTGAACAAGGTTAAATGAAAGGCTTTCGTGATTACGTTAAAATGGAAAAATGATAAAAGAATAGTACTTAACTGGTAAGTGCTGAACGACATCTTTAATAGGGCTTACAACAACTAATTCCAAGCCATACAGCATGTTAATCGGTATTAACGAGTTATCTAAATAATAATTCAGATAATCCCCATCTTCTTCAGAAGGTGGGGATTATTTGACGCTTACTGTTCTATTGCAGAATATAGTAGAGTAATAGAAATATTTGAGGAAACCGAAAGCAATGGAATTGCAGCAATTCAGTACGAAAATGAAATGATTGACTATCCTGTTTATAAAAGGGCGAAAGAGTTTATTTTAAAAAGCCAATAATAAAAGTATAAATATGAAATTGTAAGCAGAATAGTTTGATTTTTCAAACTCTTCTTTGCCATTTTAGTATTTCTTAAAACAATTAACTATTATTAAAATGAATCATCATTAATAGAATGTCGATATAGGACTTTCTCCTTTAGTGCTAGAAGTGTCAATAAAATAACCATATTTAATTAACACTATTAAGCCTTTTTCGTTGAAATGTAGATAGTACTACTCCTCCCACAATCAATAATGACCCTAACATCTCTACACCAGTTATTGGTTTATATAGCAATATTAATCCCATGATCATTGCTACAAAAGGTTCTAAATTAGATAATATGGATGCCTTTGAAGCATCAACATATCTAATGTTGTTATTCCAAATCAGTGTAGCTATACCGTGTACAACAACGGCGGTTCCAATCAGAAAAGTCCAATCAGACAACTTAGTGCTTATTCGTAATGGAGTGTCTAATAAAAAGGCAAAAGGGATTGACACAATAAAGCCTACTATATTCGAATATAAAGTAATGATAAGTGGATCTATTCTTTGAGATAGAAGTCTCGTCATTATAATCATTATGGCAAATGTAATCATCGTTATTACAATCCACAATAAACCTTTATCAATATGTAAAGAGGATGGATTGCCTGTTGTTACAACAAAGTAAATACCTATGATTGCGATAATAGACCCAATCAACATATGAATGGTTAATTTTTCTTTTAAAAAAATAAATGCTAAAAAGCCGGTTAAAATAGGGGTTGTTGCTAAAATTAGGGCAGATGTTGTTGGGTCAGCTGTTTGTAATCCTACAAAAAAAGACCATTGGTTTATAAATACACCAATAACCCCAAGAAACAAAACCGCAAGTAAATCCGATTTATTCACACGTTTAAAGTGTTTTTTAAATGAGGATAATCCAAGTAAAAATAGTACAATAAACAAAAGTCTAAGCATGGTTAGTAGAGTTGGGGAAAAATCCTGGATTAAAATCTTTCCAAATACAAAATTGCTTCCCCATACCACGACACAAATCGTTAGCAATGAATATGCTTTTAACATGTTTTCCCACCTTACTATAACAAAATGAAAACTATCCTATCTTAACATAGTAGGTACTATATACAAAATCTAAATATCTGTGCCTGTGTCCCCGAATATTTCTGTTAAAAGGGCATTGGCCTCAGTCAAGGGATTTCTCCTTTTTACATGATACCTGCCAAATCTTTAACACGAACTGTACGTATTTGGAAAATTCCATAAAAATACTATAAATTTATAATAAAATGACATGTGCCAGGTTTCCTTCACAAAATTATGCATCCGTATGCAGCCAATCATAGTACATGACTTCGCCGTTTCCGAGCACATAGCGCGATGGCTTACTCTCATGTCTGTCTTCAGGTAATTGATCGAGATAGAGTTCTTTTAATTTGTTCGTTAAAATTCCATAAAAGAAAGCAATCGGCTTTGCTACCTGCTTGGTAGATTTTAATTTCCGGATCAGCTGCTTAAAAGACTTAATCGCTATGCTGAGAATATCCTCTGTTTGTTGGTTACATTCAAAACGAAAAGCAGCGATTTGTACCATATGCCAATATTCTTCGATCGTTTTCGCATCAGTGAAGAAGTATTTTACAAGCTGGACAAAAGCTTGTGGAACTTTATCGCTAACAAACGTGTAATCGAGTTCAATCGGCGCTTCGTTACGTTTAGTAGTCTTTTGATTATTAGTTTTTAAAAGATTATTAGTTTCTTTAGGGTGGTTCAATTTTTCCGCCTTGGGTGGTTCACTTTGTGGGAAACGATTAAAGCTATACAAGTTACTAGACTGTGATCCATTTTTTCGTTCCGTTTCATAGATGGAGAGGATTCCTATTTCCTTCGCTTTGATGATCATCCGTTTAAACGTAGAGCGGGAGATTCCGTTCCCTTGATAGTCATCATTAATTGCTTTTAGTAAGGTGCCAATCTTTGCATTTGAAACCCCTGGTACTTTTACAGAAAAACGAACCAGCCTTTTCAAACCGACAAGCTCCCCCTTTGAGAATTCCTGCTTCTTTACAGCCAACCACATCTCCACGTGGGTATTAAATTCCTTCACACTCTTAAACTGAGAATACCCTTCGAATCCTTCAATCTTGCCTGATTTTAAATTCATAAAAATGCACCACCCTTTCTACCCTCTATATAGGTTTGAAGAGGGCAAAAGGACAGGGTGTTTTTTAGAGAGTTGTTACAAAATTGTGTGCGTTAACCAAATAACCGTATAAAAAAGGATTTGACGATACGTTCACGCAATGTGGTGTTGGTGCTAAGGTTTCAGGATTTAATGCAAGGTCTTAAATGGGGATTGGTGCGGGGATGATTTCAAGGGGAGAGGTTGCCTTGATCTTAGCTGCAATGGGATTAGAGAGTGGCTTGTTGCCTGCTCAATATTACACGGCCATGATTATTGTCGTCATTTTGACGACACTCGTTACACCTCCGTTATTAAAAATGATTTTTGGAACTCGGAAGGAACTAGATCAAGGGCATAAAGCAAAAGTACAGGGTTTTTAAGCGGTGTCACTACCCGAATATTCTTGTTTCATAGAATTATAGAATTGTTCCACAATAACTGGTAAGGAAGAGAGAATGGCACTCATTGAGTGGATGAGTGCCCGGAAACGGTTAAAAGAAGGAAAAGCGGTCACTACTGAATGTTGATTTCACTGTGTTTGAAAAATAAACGGAAAAATTCCGTTTATATTGGGAAATACTCATATTTCCTTAAAAATAAAGGAAGTTTTTCCGTTTATATCATCCAAATCTTTGGATTTTGTCTTATTTAGAGAAGTTAATCGGAATATCTCCGCTTATATCTGCTTCGTAATTCTCCCCTCTATACATTAGCCGTAAATTCTTCGCCTAAAAAGAATGGCGAATTCATTTACAAGTTAGAGTGACAGTCGTCCTCCAGGTTTCTGGAAGGTGCCTGTCACTCTTTTTTGTACAACAATCTCCAATCCATTGACGTGATCTATGAAAGTTTGTATATTAGGAATTGTAAGAAAATTGTATACGAAAATTAATTAAAAAGTGATTTCATATACAAATTACTTAGAAAATCATTATTATTTACGGTTAAATATAATAATGTGAGCATTTTTTGTATATGAAACTATAAAAATAACATTTTCATATATAATAAACAAAAATAATCTACTAAAGCTGGAGGTACGTGAAATGAACGGAAGAGTAGCGGCAATGACGGGCTTAGAAGAAATGACTATTAAGGAATATGAATTGCCGAAAGCAGAAAAAGGGCAAGTCATACTAGAGATTATCAAAGCTAATATTTGTGGATCAGATATTCATATGTGGGAAGGCAAGCATGTCCTGAAAAATCATGTACTAGGACATGAAATGGTTGGAAAAATAGTCGAAATTGGTGAAGGTATAACAACTGACTATGCTGGTCAAAGCATAGCGGTAGGAGATAGAGTTGTTCCAGTCTATTATCTGACATGTCAAAAGTGTCAAGCTTGTTTAAGTGGTCACTTTAATTTATGTGAACATGGAAGCGATTTCATGGGGCAAGTTTCAGAAAAGCATCCACACTTTACCGGTGGTTTTGGAACTCATTACTTTATTCATACTAACCAGTATTTTTATAAAGTTCCAGATAACATCCCTGATAATGTAGCAGCAGGTTCCAATTGTGGGATTGCTCAAATTATGTATGCGATGGATAACTCCAATTTAAAAGTAAACGATTATTTTGTTATTCAAGGTGCTGGTGGGCTTGGGCTTTTTGCATCAGCGATCGCTAAAACAATGGGCGCAAATGTCATTGTTATTGATGGTGTGGAATCAAGACTAACTGAAGCCAAAAAGTTCGGTGCCGATTTCGTCATAAACATGAGGGAATATGACACAGTTGATAAAAGAATCGCACGTATTAACGAAATTTCGAATGGACACGGAGCAGATGTTGTTTTAGAAGTAACGGGAGTACCTAAAGCTTTTGACGAAGGACTTAGGATTGTAAGGATGGGCGGTACTTACTTAGAATTAGGGAATGTTCTTGTTGATGAGTCACTTAATACAACCATCGTTCCTGGATTAATTACGAGAAAGTGTATCACTATTAAAGGAATTCTTCGTTACCAACCATGGTATCTTCATAAAACACTACTGTTTTTAGAAAAATATCATGATAAATATCCATTTAGTTCTCTTACAGATCGAACGTATTCCCTTGATGAGGTACAGCTTGCTCTTGAAAAAGCGGCATCAAAAGAAGTACAAAGGGCTATCATCGAGCCGAATAAATAGGGATGGTGATATGATGAGGAACCATTTCTTAAGACGATCCTTGCTTTACGTTCCGGGAAGCTCCCTTAAAATGATGAATAAGGCATTGGAAACGGAAGTAGATAGCGTTATTTTTGACCTTGAAGATGCTGTTAGTTTTTCAGAAAAGGTTGAAGCAAGAAAAAGTATTTCAGAATTTATCGCTACTGCCAAACAAACGAATAAAGAAGTGATCGTAAGAACCAATCCAATTGATACTTATTTAGGAATCATGGATTTGATGGCGATCGTGCCGAAAGGACCCCATACACTGGTGATCCCTAAGGCAAGTGTGAAATCGATATTGACGGCAGATGTCATCATGACTGCAATCGAAGCGGAATTAGGTTGGGTAAAAAATACAATCAAACTAATCCCATTAATAGAAACTGCTGACGGAGTTACAAATGTTGATGAAATTGTAAGCGTTGCAAAACGTATAGACGGCGTTCATCTCGGAGGGGAAGACCTTACAAACGAATTAGGTGTTACCCGGACAAAAATTGGTGACGAACTGTTATATGCAAGAAACAAGGTGGTTTTTGCTGCCAAAGCTTTCGAACTGGATTCCATTGACTGTCCATATGTGGATTTTAAAGATATAGAGGGATTGACCTTTGACATTAACAGGGCCAAATCTTTGGGGATGACAGGCAAAGTTTGTATACATCCAGGACAAATTGAGACAATCAATAATACTTTCTTACCTAGTGAAGAAGAAATTAAAGAAGCTGTTACAATTATTGAATCATACGAAAAAGCCATTCAAAATGGTATAGGCGTGTATTCACTGAACGGAAAAATGATTGATGCTCCAATAGTAGAACGAGCTAAAAGTTTAATTAATAAAATGGAAAAAATAACAAAATACCAATAATAAAAGGAGATAAATATTATGTTAAAGGTACTAACAATTGAAGAAATTATTCAACGTGGTAGACAAGCTATGGAAGCAATTTCCCATTTAACTCAAGAAGATGTTCGTGAAATCGCAAGGAAAATTGCATATTTAGCAACTTCTCGAGCTGAAGTCTATTCAAAAGGATTATTTGAAGAAAATGGTGGAAGTGGAAGACTTGAAAGTAAATTAACGAGAAATACAGCTCGACCATTAGGTTTAGCGGCACAATTAGATGGTGTTAAAACGGTAGGAGTTATTGAAGAGGATCCAAAAGGAAACTTAGTTAAAATTGCAAAACCTATTGGTGTAATTTCTTCTCTAGTACCAATGACGGTTCCTGAAGGATTAGTCTCTGCTCAATCAATCTTTAGCATTATGGCTAAGAATGCAATCATTTTTTCTCCACATCCAAGAACAAAAAAGATTACTAATTTTGTTGTAAATGATTTTAGAGAACTCTTAGGCCGTTTAGGATTACCTAAAGATTTAATTCAGTGTATCGAGAGGCCTTCTAAAGATTTAACAGACGAATTAATGGAGAAATCAGATTATGTTATTGCTACTGGAGGAGCAGCTATGGTTAAAGCAGCTTATTCTTCTGGAACACCTGCATTCGGAGTAGGTGCTGGAAACTCTGTATCTTTTGTAGATGAAAGTGCAGATTTAGAAGATGCTGCTCTAGGAATTATGAAAGCAGAAACAAATGACTGGGGAGCAGGTTGCTCTACTGAAAACTCAGTGGCCATTCATGAAAAGGTCTATGAAGAAATGATTAATGCTCTTAAAGCACAAGGTGGATATGTGTGTACACCAGAAGAGCGTGATTTATTGGTTGATGCTTTATGGAAAGATGGCCATTTAAATGTAGATTGTATCATTCATTCACCACAAGACATTGCTAAAGTTGCCGGATTTAAAGTAAAAGAAGATACAAAATTCATTATGGCTGAAGAAACGGATACAGGCGCTAATAATCCCATGACTGGAGAAAAATTGGCCCCAGTAATTGCTGTCTGGAAAGTAAAAGATGTGGATGATGCTATTGAATTAACTAATACGCTACATGCAATTTCAGGTTCAGGTCATTCTTGTGCAATTCAAAGTCATAATGAAGAGAACGTTAAAAAGTTCGCATTTGGAACGAAAACAGCTCGTATTGCTGTTAATGCAAATACTGGTGTAAATAATGGCGGTGGTAATAACAATCCAATGCCATGGACTTTCACATTAGGATGTGGAACATGGGGAGGAAATGCTTATTCTGAAAATAACACTTTCAAACATTATTACAATACAACATGGGTGTACCGCACTTTTCCTGATTCAGAAGTAAAGAATCCACAAATTGATGAAGTTTTTGCAGGGTTAACGGATAATGATGAATTATTCGGTGGTTTTCCTAAAAAGTTGGAACTATAGAATATGCGAGCGAAATATCACTTGGAATCATTATATCAATACAACATGGGTAGCTAGAGAAATCCCGAATTTCTTCGTTCCGACAAATGAAGAGTTATTTGGGGAAACTATGAATGAAAAGGAATTATTTGAAATCTAAGGTTTGACGATAGGATCTGGTGGGATAAAGACAGGTTCATTCAAGTTAATATTGAACATGTCGTTCCCACCAACTAATTTTTAGATTTTGAAAGCACTTTTTTAGGGTAAAAAGAAATTAGGATGAGAAGAACCAGTAAGATATTACTCTGATATTCTAAAGGTTTATAACTTTCCAAGTTTTAATAGTGCTTTTTCTGTTTAAAAGTACTAGTCAAGCAACAAGGTTGATCGTTCTAAAAGCTTTAATAGACCTAAAACAAGGTCGATTTTCAAGGTGCGAAAGTTGAGTAATTGATTATCAGTAATTATGTAGAAGTCCAAAAAATATTTGCATATAAGATTGGATATATTGTATCCAATCTAAAATTTGGGGGGATGGGTAAATGATGAAAAAGTATCTGTTGTTCTTATTAATTACTATGTTGTTAACGCTTACGGCATGTGGTTCTGAGAGTTCTACTAAATCTGCCGGAGCTAATAGTGATGGTAAAGTAGATTTGCGTCTGGGTCATATATTTCCAGAACAAAATTTAAATGGACAAGCTGCACAGAAATTTGCCGATTTAGTGAACGAATATTCTAAAGGATCTGTTGAGGTAAAAGTGTTTCCATCCGGTCAATTAGGTGGGGACGAGGAATTAGGTCGCTCAGTTTCATCGGGATCTTTAGATATCGCCTACATTAATCAAGGTTCATTAGCTGGATTAGATCCTTTACTTGATTTTCACTATTTACCTTATATTGTTGGAAACTTTGAAGAAGCCGATCAAATTTTTTACGGAGATGGAATTATTCCTCAGACTTTAAAGGAAACTCTTCAAAAACATAAAATGTACACATTAGGCTTTTTCGAGAATGAATTTCGTGCAGTTTCTAACTCAAAAAGAGCGATAGAAACAGTAGAGGATATCAAGGGATTAAAGCTAAGGGTACCGGGATCACAATCAATTCAAGGAATTTTTGAAGAAGTGGGCGCTCAAACAACAGCGATTCCTTTCCCTGAACTATATACAGCGTTAGAGCAAGGAACAGTAGACGGACAAGACAACGGTGTGTTGCTTTCATATGATTCTAAATTCCAAGAAGCACAGGAGTTTATTACGCTAACGAATCATGTTTATGCAACGGGTTCACTTGTTATCAATGACGGAAAATGGTCAAGTTTAACTGAGGACCAACAAGAGGCTATTCAAAAAGCTGCAGATGAAGCATTGCAAGAGCAAATCAAAAATAATAGACAACGTATCGATGAAGTTGTTAAATCTCTGAAAAAAGAAGGAGTTAAGGTTAATGAGCTTTCAGAAGAAGAGATGAATCGATTCAAAGAGATTGCTCAAAACGTCTGGGTAGAAATGGAAGATGTGTATGGTAAGGAACGAATTGATCAATTAAAAGAAGAAGTAAGCAACCTGAAATAAGATTGCTAAGATCCTTAAGGTTGAATAGCTACTGATGAGTCAACCTTAAGGATACATTCTAGTATAGGTACTTTTACCAGATAAGGAGGATTATATGAAGAAGGTAGACCATATTTTAATCACGATTCAACGGCAAATTTTAGTGGTAGGTCTTATCACGATGCTGGTTGCTTGTTTCTTACAAGTTCTCACTAGATTCGCAGGAGCTCCTATTAAAGGCACAGAAGAAGTTGCGATTTTGATGATGATTGTTGTTACATTTTTCGGGGCCTCTATTGCATTAAGAGAATCCGAACATATTACCATTGAAATTTTTGAACAGTTTACGCAGAATAAACCCCTAATTCGGAAAATACATCGATTTTTAATTGCTGTTATCAATCTAGTATTCTCTGTAATATTTTTTCAACTTGCATTCAATTTCTACCAGCAAGTGCAACTATCTGGTGAATCATCGTTGCAACTACATATACCGATGACGATTCCTATAATCATTATGGTGATTAGCGCCATTTTAATGGGATGTTATTCCATTTACCACATGTTCAAATCCGTTAGAGGGGAGGCTTAATATGATTCTCATTGTTGTTATTATCTTTTTACTATTAGTCATTGGGATACCTGTTGCATTTGCATTCTTTCTTCCGGTTGTATTCGGAATGAATGGTCTCGGCTTAACCATGGAGATGGTATCAGGCCTGCCTTATACAACGGTCGCCTCATTCCCTTTAATCGCCATCCCGTTATTTATTCTGTTAGGGGAATTAATGAATCAAGCGGGACTTATCGATAAGCTGATTAATCTGGCAGAACTTTTTTTAAAGAAATTAAAAGGAAGTTTAGGATATATCACCGTTGTGTGCGCTGCCTTTTTAGGAGCAATTACTGGTTCATCTGTTGCAACTGTTGCTGCGATTAGTTCAACTATGGGTAAACGTATGATGAATGATGGATATAAAAAGGAATATGTAGCTAGTCTTACAGCTGCTGTTGGTCTATTAGGAGTGTTAATCCCTCCGTCTATTCCTCTGATTTTGTATGGAAGTATAGCAAACGTATCGATATCAGATTTATTTTTAGCAACACTTGTTCCAGGAATCATCATGACTTTAACCTATATTCTCGTACACAAATTATTATTAAAAAGCTCGAAAACTTCAGTAGTAAAGATGCAATCAGAAGATGAAATCGCTACCACAATAGAAATTAAATCGAGCCCTTTCCAAATTTTTAAATCTTCCCTTCCGGCCTTATTTTTACCAGTGATTGTCCTTGGAGGGATTTATGGAGGTATTTTTACCGCTACTGAAGCAGCAGCCGTCGCGGCCGTTTACGCACTCATCATCTACATCGTCAATCGTAAGCCTAAAGGGAAGTCTATCTATCAAATCTTTCTAAAAGCAGGTATTGTAAGTGCAACTATTTTGCTGTTGATTTCTTTTACATCTATTTTTAATCGGGTCATAGTATTAGAACAAATTCCACAAGTGCTAACAGAAATGTCTTTATCGATTACAGATAATAAATATGTATTTTTAATGATGGTTGTCTTGATTCTATTAATCGTCGGTATGTTTATGGAAACGAACACAGCGGTATTACTGATGGCACCATTATTGTTCCCTGTTGCTCTAAACTATGGAATTGACCCTATCCATTTTGGAATTGCTTTAGTTACAAATATTGAGATTGGTCTTTTAACACCTCCAATGGCAGCGAATTTATATGTATCCGCCAAGATTAATCAAGTTCCTGTTATGAACATGCTTAAGTATACGTTTATTTTCTTAGGAGCGTCGATCTTTGTTTTATTATTGATTACTTTCTTCCCGATCTTTACAACGTGGTTTTTATAAAAGTAAGAGATTAAAACTATATGGGGTCCCGGTAGCAAAGCAGGTCGTTTTTAATGCAACAAAGGAAGAGATTGAAGAATTATATAAACTCAAAAAAATAATGTTAGAAATTAAACCAAATGAAATTGAAAAGTTTGAAGAATATGATAAAAAGTTTCACCTTATGATCGCACGTCTTTCAGGAAATTCAGAACTCGAAAATTTAATTATAAAGATGTGGGATAACTAATTATCATTAAGGATTATTGCTGTTCAAAATAAAAAACGAATCACTAGTGGATGTAAGGAGCACACAAATGTCATTCAGGCGATATATGAAAGGAATGCAAAAAAGACAGTAAAGTATATGCAAGAGCATCTTGATAATGCAAAAGCGGATATATTTGAAAGTAATATTTTTAAAGATTGAACTTGAGTATTTTTTCCTTTAAGTTCTTTCTTTACTTTTCTGTTAATTTAGCAGTTTGTTCATTTGTTCTTCTTCCATTTTAATTCATTTGGAATTAATTGATCTTTACCCTAATCAATACATTCCCCATACTTATTTTCCCATTTTATTGATTCGCTTTTTAACTCGTTTGAAATCGGGATGTCTTCCAAATAAAAGTTACAACCGTATTGATTGTATCATATAGATGTACAGAAACGATTCTGGATTTCAGGGGCCACTGGGGAAAGCAACACCAAAAACCAAAAATTAGATGTTTAATGTCAATAAAGTTGTTCCAGAAAAGGGAAACCCAGTGCCAGGCACCATCCAGTGCTGATTCAGAAGTAAAAAATCCGCAAATTGATGAAGTTTTTGCAGGATTAACAGAAATTGATGAATTATTTAGTGGTTATCCTAAAAAGTTGGAACTATAAAATATGTGAGCGATAATATTAATTGGAAACATTATATGAATTCAACATGGGTAGGCTAGAGAAATCCTGAATTTCTACTTTCCGACAGATGAAGAGATCTAAGGTTTGACGATAGGATTAGTGAAATAACGACATGCTCATTAGAGTTGATCTTGAGCATGTCGTTTCTCACCAACTAATTTTTAGATTTTGAAAGCGCATATTTAAGGGAGAAACGAGTTTGAGAATACCCTATTAGGCGCACGGCTCTCGAATATAAAGTCATGATTCAACACGAATTAGCTTGATAGGGTCGATCAATGCAAAAAATTTGCTAGACAAAATAGGAGAAATGTTAAGATTCAACCATTATCTCTAAATTTATTTTACTGGGGGAATAATGTATGGCAATAAGAGGCAGCCTTGCAAGAAGGAAATACCTACACATTATATTACCGCTTTTTATTGGTTCGATACTAGCATATCTTGACAGACTCAATCTTTCATATGCTGCCTTAACCATGAATGAGCAATTAGGCTTTTCTGCTGAGGTTTTTGGAATGGGGGCAGGAATTCTATTTGCTGGATATGTATTATTTGAAATACCAGGCTCTGTATTTGCTGAGAAAAGAAGTCCAAGCAAATGGCTAGTAAGGATCATGGTTACTTGGGGGTTGTCATGTGCCCTTATGGCATTTATTGAAACACCAGGTCAATTCTATTTTGTGCGCTTTCTAATCGGTGCAGCAGAAGCGAGTTTTTATCCGGTTTGTTATTCAGTTATTATCCCGCGTTGGTTTAACATGAAAGAAAGACCTGCAGCACTTTCCATTATGGTCACTTCTCTGATTGTTTCTAGCATTGTCGGTGCACCTCTAGCTGGTCTATTAATAGGATTGGATCTAGATTTTGCATTATTTACGCTTCATGGTTGGCAGATATTATTCTTGTTAGAAGGAGTTTTAGCAGTTGGTTTTGGAATTTTCCTTTTATACTGGTTGAAAGATTGGCCTAAAGATGCTAAATGGATGACGGAAGAAGAAAGAAAGGCTACTATGGAAGCGTATGAGCAAGAAGTAGCTGCAAAAAGCTCTGTAAAGCAATATACGATATGGCAAGTGTTTGCCGATAAAACAGTAATAAAGTTATGTCTCATTTACTTCTTGTGGATTAGTGGATTCTGGGCTTTTGGATTCTGGTTGCCAACGGTTTTACGATCCGTATCTGGATTAAGTAATTCAGGTGTAAGTTTCTTAACGCTTGTTCCAATGACTATTGGATTAATTGGTTTTATTATTAATGGTGTAACGGCTTCTAAGTCTGGTAAATTAAAAAGACATATCGCGACCCCATTGTTTATTGGTGCGTTTGGTATGGCAGCAGGTACATTTACGAGTAATCCAACATTAAGCTTAATATTTATTAGTATCACTTGTTTAGGTGTATATATTGGTCAAGGTTGTTGGTGGTCAGTACCAACTACATTCTTATCAGGTTCAGCCGCAGCAGCTGCGACTGCCTTAATCAATTCAATCGGAAATATTGGTGGTTGGGTTGGCCCTTATTTAGTTGGATTTAGTGAAACGCATACAGGCTCCTACCAAATGGCGTATTTAATTTTGGCAGGTGCATTGGTGCTTGCAGGTATTTTGACTTTAACACTGAAGGACAGAAGTACAGCGGTTAGTAGCGTTCCTATAGAAAAGCAAAATGTGAGTTAGAAACGATGATCATGATGGAATGTAGAGAAGGGCAGTTGAAATATTTTCAGCTGCCCTTCTCGAGTATTAGCAAGATGTAGGATCGCATAAAAATATGGAAATCTTGACAGGAAAAGATATATTTTGCGAATTAATTGTATACGAAATTGAAGTAACCCCTCGTATTGTAGTACAATATGGGGGGCTATTTCAATTTTTGTATCTAGATTTATTACGGGTAATTAGAATTTTTCAAAGGAGGTTTTTTTTATGTTTTCAATTATAGAATCTAATAAGGAAGACAATTTTTCAACCGCTGAAAATATAGCTTCTGAGCTCCGGAGACTCGTTCTTAGTGGAACCTTGAAACCAGGAACAAAGTTAAAAGAAGAAGAGATATGTAAACAACTGCATGTCAGCAGAACACCATTAAGAGAGGCATTTCGAATGCTTCAAAGTGAAAGGCTAGTGACTTACACTCGGTATGTAGGGGTTTCGGTTGCAGAATTATCGGCGAAATTCGTAGAGGATAATTGGGATTTAAGGACGATGCTAGAGTCCTATGCGGCAAAGCAGGTCGTTTTTAATGCAACAAAGGAAGAGATTGAAGAATTATATAAACTCAAAAAGATCATGCTAGACATTCAACCAAATGAAATTGAAAAGTTTGAGGAATATGATAAAAAGTTTCACCTTATGATTGCACATCTTTCAGGAAATTCAGAACTCGAGAATTTAATCATAAAGATGTGGAATAACTCGTTGTCTTTAAGGATTATTGCGGTTCAAAATGAAAAACGAATCACGAGCGGATGCAAGGAACATGGTGCTGTCATTCAGGCAATCTATGAAAGGAATGCAAAAAAAGCAGTAAAGTATATGCAAGAGCATTTGGATAAAGCAAAAGCAGATATATTTGAAAGCCATCTTTTTAAATAAGATGGAGTGCCAGACACCTTCCGGTTGTCACTCAAAGGGTGGATGAGTGCCCAAGGACCATGGGGACGGTTCTCATGGTCTGCACTAGCCATTTTAAATACCATGAGAACCGTCCCTGTGGTTCTCGAGAACTAGAGGACCAAATAATACCCAAACTTCGACAAAAAATTTCCTAGAAAATATTCAAAGGTCTTTTATTAAAAAGGAATAAGGTAATTTTAATCAATCGTTTGTGCGGCCGAGCCTAGGTCGTAATAGATAGCGGGTGGGATTTCCTTCACATTTAACTAATCGTTTAATTAATCCATTTTTTGTCGTAGACTGTCTTCCATGAATAGTTTTGTAGATTCTTAGAGAAACTGTACTAAGAACGATTGTGAAAATCATAAGTTATTGAAAAAATTAAAAAATAGTACATGCATAAATATTTGTTATATTGTATATATATGCATTTCGTGTTATTATAATAATAGTTTAAATTCTTCTGAGTTTAGACCTCCTATACTGGACTTAGCCTTGACCACTAAGTTCAACTTTGACCTTTGATCTTATCGATCAAAGGTATTTTTTTGTTTGGATATTGTTGTAAAATATTCAATTTGTGTCTCAACTAGTCTGCTAATGTTCATTAGAAAACTGGTAGAAAGTAGTTGTGAATTAAATCACATAAACATAGGGGAATCGTGTTATAGTTACATATAAGAGAAAATATAGGAAATTAATACAAAATTAGAAAAAACCATGTGTATTGGTCAATAGTATCGAAGGATATAAAGGGGTAAGATTATGGTTAACACTTTAATTAAAAATCCACAGAATGTTTGCTCTAGTACGAATGCAATTGTAGATTCTGATCTGTTTTATCGTTCGCTATTTGAGTATAACCCTGATATGGTCTTCTATTTGGATATTCATGGAATCATTGCAAAAGCGAATGGGGCATTTTCAGAAACCCTTGGATATACACAAGAGGAAATCAGATTAAGCCCCTTAGAACAATTATTGCCAGTAAGTGAAATTTCAATTTATAAAGAGACTTTTAAAAAGGTTATTGCTGGAGAAACACAATATGCTTACACGACAGTATTACACAAAAATGGTAATACCATTGATATTAGTCTTGATATGATACCTGCAATATCCGAAAACAAGGTTATAGGCATTTTTGTAATAGCAAAAGATATGACGAATATAAAGAGGTCTGCAATCAGGCTGGCTGAGTCTGAATTGAAATTTAGTAGTATTGTAGAAGAAGCCCTTATTGGAGTTTATATTGTACAAGAAGATGGGAAAGTTTCATATGGAAATAAGAAATTCTATGAAATAGTAGGAATAACAGACAGTAGAACCGAGGTGTATTTTCGAGATTATGTTCATCCAGAAGATAGGCCTAATTTGGATTCTCTCGGTAAAATCCTAATTAATAGCGAAAAAGGTATTACCCATGCATTTAGAATCGTCAAGAAAGATGGCAGTGTCTTGCATATTGAGTCACATGCAGCAAATGTTTATCTCCAAAATAAGTTACATGTAGTAGGATCACTTCAAGATATAACAGAACGTAAAGAGGCGGAAGAATTAAATGAGTATTTAGCCTATCATGATTTTTTAACAGATCTCCCTAACCAAAGGTCATTTTATAAAAAAATGGAACATGCGTTAATTAGCAGTAAAACCTTACAACAAAAATTAACCGTCATGTTTTTAGACTTGGATCGTTTTAAGTATGTTAATGATACATTAGGTCATTCCATAGGGGACAAATTACTCAAAAAAGTTTCCGAAAGATTAAATATGTATCTGAGGGATGATGATGTTCTTGCACGGATAGGCGGCGATGAATTTGTTGCGCTATTACCAAACACAGGAAATACAAACCAAGTTGTAGAGTATGCACAAACAATCATAGAATCATTAGAAGAACCCTTTCATATTGAGAACTACGAACTTTTCATTACAGCAAGCATTGGAATCAGTACCTTCCCTTATGATGGAGAAGACGCTGAAACTCTCATCAAGCATGCCGATTCGGCTCTTTATAAAGCGAAAGCCAAAGGGAAGAATACTTATCAAATCTTCACCTCATCCATGAATATAGAAGCCTATAAATTATTTGCATTGGAGTCTGACCTCAGGAAAGCATTGGAATTGAATCAATTGGAATTATATTATCAGCCCCAATATTCTGTTGGTACTCAGCAAATTATTGGGGCTGAAGCCCTTATTCGTTGGAATCATCCGGAATGGGGGCTGGTTTCCCCTGGTGAATTTATTCCGATAGCAGAAGAAACAGGAATGATTATAGAAATAGGGAAATGGATTAAAGAAACAGCATGCTTTCAAAATAAGGCATGGCAGGATGCCGGCTTACCAGCAATCCCCATTTCTATCAATCTTTCGGCTCATCGTTTCTTACAAAAGGACTTACTTGAAAATATTAAAGATATATTAGCAAAAACGAAACTTGATCCAAAGTATCTTCAGGTAGAAATCGTGGAAACATCTCTTCTAGAAAATGAAAAGGTGGTTTTCTCTATTTTAGATGAATTAAGGAAGATAGGAATTAAGATTTTTATGGATGATTTTGGCACAGGCTATTCATCACTTTCCTCCCTTAAACGATTTAAAAAGAGGATAGATACCTTAAAAATTGATCAGTCCTTTATTAACAAGTTAAGCCGAACAAACGTGGATGGCTCTAATTTTTTTACAAAAACGATTATCGAATTAGCACACCATCTAGAAATGGATGTGGTTGCTGAAGGCGTGGAAACAACAGAACAACTAGAAATATTAAAAGAGTACAACTGCAACCATATCCAAGGGTACTTATTTTCCAAACCAATACCTGCAGATGAGTTTGCTGCACTCTTAAAGTATGGGAGGTTCTGATATTCCGGTGCCAGTGGTGGAGGCGCCTACTCCTGTATTGGAGTAGGCGTTTTTTTGTACCCTACGCCGTCGCGAGCAAAAGGGTGGTTTTCACAAATAATCCACATGATTTGATTTTGTTACATATCTAGCTAAAATGCATTGTATAAATCTCGTTGTGCATGTACAACACATACACAATTATGCCAGCTGTCTTTGTAAACCAGCGGATTTTTAGAATACTTACCTATATCCATTTTCTCCATCATAATACTATCGATGAATAGCACTTATTCTATTGGTGTGAAAGTTGAGCTTGTATGAAAAGGACAGGAGATGTATAATTTTGTGGTAATGGGTGCAATTGGAAATTGATATTATCCCATTTTTATAAGATGTCTTTTATAATTAGAGACATGACGTAAGCATTGGAATTAGATGGAGGATAAAATGATTGAAAATAATCGGTCAAATAAAAAAGCGGCAAGATATGCTATTACCTATAATAAAATTTTAAAAATGATAAGAGATGGTTTATATTCGGAAGGAAGTAAGTTGCCTACTGAACCTTTATTAGCAGAGCAGCTTGGTGTAAGTAGGTCTACCTTAAGACAAGCATTAGGATTATTACAGGAAGATGGTATTATAGAAGCTAAAAAGGGAATAGGGAACTTTGTTCGTAAAATTCTAAATGAAGACAATGTTGGGCTTGAAAGAATGGGAAATCCGTTTTATAAAAGCTGCATCGATACTATTGATAATGTTGAAATCATGATGGAATTTGAAGCAGCAACCGAGCATGTCGAACGGATTTTTAACAGGAAAACTTCGGTGGCACTTGCTATATATAGGTATTATAAAGAAAAAGATAGTATAAAAGGCTCGTGTTTTTCCCATGTCGCTACTGATTTTGATTATATTAATTCAATTAATTTAAATAATGAAAATGAAGTTTTAGATTTCCTAGAAACAAAGATTTATGAATATGGACTTTCCTCTATGCTTGAAATTCGCTTAGTGCCGGCTATGGAAAATATAAAAGAAGCCAACAAGGGGAATGTTTCAAAGTATTACCAAATGATTATTGAACGTATTAGTGATAAGAATGGAAACCTTATCGCCTATAACAAATACTATATCCCTTTTGAACGTGCGGTTTTTAAAGTTTTTAGGAATAATTAAAGTTTGATTTAGTATGAAAACTTCTTGGTTTTGAGAAATCAAAACCAGGAAGTTTTTTTGTTTTATTCATTAATAAAAGTGTTGACAACGTTTGCAAACGGATTTATTATTGTATGTATAAAGCATACAACAACACATACAAGTATACACGGTTTGTATTACTTGTGTATAGATAGCTGGGGGTGACTGACTGAATGAAGAAGATTGTCGTGTTAGGAAGCTTAAATATGGACATGGTTTTAACTACCGAACGATTACCAGTAATCGGTGAAACGATCCACGGTGATCATATACACTATATGATGGGCGGAAAGGGATCAAATCAAGCTGTAGCTGCATCTCGTATGGGCATATCGACATCATTAATCGGTTGTGTAGGTAACGATACATTTGGTGAAAAAATACTGAAACATTTATCCGAAGAGAAGCTAGATATTTCTTCCGTAAAAAGTGAAAAAAATATCTTTACAGGTATAGCAACCGTTTTTAAAACAAAAGGCGATAATGCCATTGTGGTGATACCGGGAGCTAACGAGTGCTGCAATCAACAAGTCGTGGAAGAAAATATCGAAATGATAAAACAAGCTGATGTGTTACTAACTCAATTAGAAATTCCTATGGAAACTGTTGAATTTGCATTAAAGAAAGCGAAGGAATTTGGAGTTCAAACCATAGTAAATCCTGCTCCTTACAAAGAATTACCAACAGGATTGTTTGAGTATATTGATTACATTACACCAAACGAGACTGAATTTGAGAGTTTGATTGGAAGGACAATAGAGAACCCAGAACACTTGGAAATAGAAATGCTTGAATGGAGCAAAAAACACCATGTGAATTTAATTGTTACAAGGGGATCAAGAGGTTCATCTTATATTGAGAATGGAAAAGTCCATACTGTTCCATGCATTCATGTGGATGTAGTGGATACTACAGGTGCAGGCGACACGTTTAATGGAATTTTAGCTTACGCAATCGCAGAGGAAATGAAATTACAAGAAGCAATAACGATGTCAGGTGCTGGTGCATCTCTATCGACAACAGCCCTTGGTGCACAAAGCGGAATGCCTTCAATAGAAGAATTAAAAAGGTTTTTATAAATAGGAGGAATTTTTATGATTAAGATGATTTTGGATCTAGATACAGGGATAGATGATGCAATGGCCCTAGCTTATGCTATCGGGACTAAAGAGGCTGAGTTAATTGGTGTTACAGGAACATTTGGGAATGTATATACAGAAGTAGGCGTACAAAATGTGCTAAATATCCTGAATATGTGCAATGAAAATGGAATTCCGGTTTTTGCTGGGGCAACACATGCAATGGATCAAAATCATTTTGATAGATTAGAAGTTAGTGCACGTATCCATGGAGATAATGGTGTAGGACAAGTTGCGATCGAAACATCCCCGAGGGAAATAGAAACAAAAAGTGCGGTTGATTTTCTGATTGAATCTGTAAAGAAATATGGCAAGGAATTAGTAATTGTCCCTACCGGACCTTTGACAAACCTTGCTTTGGCTCTTAAAAAAGCTCCGGAAATTAAGGACATAATGGGCAGAGTTGTGCTTATGGGAGGGGCCTTAACAATACCAGGCAATGTAAATCAATATACAGAAGCTAATATTTCACAAGATCCAGAGGCGGCCAAATATGTTTTTGAAAGTGGTATCGATGTTACGATGGTTGGCTTAGATGTAACGACGCGCTCTCTATTAACGAAGGCTGATACACAAATCTGGAGAGAGACTGGAAGCGTGGCAGGAAAGACATATGCAGATATGGTAGATTACTATATCTCTCAACATTTTGAAGTCGAAGGCTGCTATCTCCACGATCCGTCTGCTGCAATAAACGCTGTTCATCCGGAATATTTTACTATGCTGCCAATGCATATGACTGTCATTACTGAGGGAGAAGCAGAGGGAAGAACAATAGGAGATCCGAAAAAATTAAGAGATCCTAACCCAAATGTAAAAGTTTGTATTGGAGTAGATTCACCATATCTAGTAAAAGAATTAAATGAAACTTTATTGTCTCTATTTCAAACAGTTAAAGTGAAGGAATTTAGTGGGAATTAATAAAAAATATGCTAGATATGAAAATATGATTCGTATTTCATATCTGATTTTTTAAACAATTGTAACCGTTTTATCTGCAATAGTATTCATATTTTTATATTCTTGGTAGAAATGGAAGGGGTTTTATATCATGGGACAAGCAGCAGTAGCGAAACAACTGCAGAAGGAAAGTCAAGTATCGTATAAAGGTAGCCGTCTTGTGAGTTTAGTAGTAACACTGATTTTGTGCGTTTTAGCTTTCCAATTGAATGCGAGTATGCTCACACCATCGCTTCCAAACATCGCAAAGTCGATGAATGTTAGTGTTGATCTTGTATCGAATGTGTCATCTTTATTTTTCCTAGCAAGCTCAATCGGCGGCGTTGCACTTAGTCGCTGGGGTGACTTTATCGGCCGAAGACATGCCTTAGTCATCGTTCTTCTTTCACTGGCAGTAGGAACAATCCTGTGTATCTTTGCACCAAATCTTACAGTTCTGTTACTCGGCCGCGTGCTTCAAGGGGCTTCAGGTGCTACATTTCAGATAGCTTATGTAATCTTAAGAGAGAAGCTAAATGCTAAGACATTCGGAGTTGTTCTTGGTATCCTCACAGCTGTAAACGGAGGAGTCGGAGGCTTTGATGGTTACCTTGGCGGTGTGCTCAGTGACAAGTATGGTTTCCGTTCAATCTTCGTTGTCATCTTCGTGGTGGTCCTTATCACAATAGCGTGTGTTATGCGCTTTGTTCCAAAAGAAAAGGGATCTGTAACAACTGGTAAGATGGACTGGTGGGGTACAGCGGCACTTTCTGTTGGATTAATTTTCTTAACATACTTCGTAGCTCAAGGTTCTTCGGCTGGTTGGTTTGCGCCTATCACGCTTATCTTTCTTTTAGGTATGTTTGTCTCATTTATTGCCTTCTGGTACATTGAGAAGAAAAGTGAGAGCCCAATGATTGCGGTACAACATCTTCGTTCGCGTCAGGTTTGGCCAGTGGTTGCTTCCACTTTGCTCGCTCTAACTGGTGTCTTTGCCGTTATCAACTTCACTATTGTCCTGCTTAGTCAGGATCAGAAAGCTGGATTCGGACTTGACGCTGCTATGTCAGGATTGCTATTTCTAACGCCAGCTGCTTTAATTGGTATTTTTTCTGCTCCGTTATCTGGTTGGCTTGCAGGTAAATTGGGATGGATTCGTATGTTGCGAATTGGTATTCTCGTTTCCATTGCAGTCCTAATTGTTATCGCTTTATTTTCGGAAAGCAAGTGGATCGTATTCGCTGCGGTTGCTGTATTAGGTATTACCTACAACGGATTGATTCTTACCACTATTAATGGACTGGGAGTTCTTCTTTCACCGGATGATGCACCATCAGCGTTACCAGGAATTAACGGGGCCGCATTCGGCGTAGGGGCAGGATTAGGTATTGGGTTAGTGGCTCCGTTTGCCGCTCAAGGATCTTTAACCGGATATACCACAGCCTTGTGGATCTCGATTACCATCACCATCCTAGCATTCGTTACGAGCCTGTTTATCGCTCCAAAGAAGGGGCAAAAGATTTAAATTTGGTTTTAATTAGATTAAAATATATGGACAAGAATTGTTGCCCGCATATTAGTTAAATAACATTCAAACTAGTGTAAACGTCAACATATAATCTTGTCCATTTACGTTAATATGAAAATTGTAAAATTGATTGATAGAAAATATAGATAGGAGGCAATTGTGATGGTCAAAAAAAATGTTGTCATTACTGGAGCAGGAAGCGGACTAGGTGCTTCATTAGCAAAAAAATATTCCGGTTTAGGTTTCCGTATATGTTTACTTGGTAGAACTCGCGAAAGACTGCAGCGAACAGCAGACATGTTAACAAATGACTATTCCATATACGAATTGGATGTCTCAAAAAAGAATGAGGTAACTGAAGTTTTTCAATCGATAAAAGCAGAAGTTGGACCAATTGATATATTAATCAACAATGCGGGTATCGGTGTATTCGACCTTGCCGAAAACATAAATGAAGATGCTGTTCACCAAATGATTGATATCAATTTGAAAGGGACAATATTTTGTACACAAGCGGTCTTGCCAGATATGAAAGATCGAAATGAGGGAATTATTTCTAATATCGTGTCAACTGCGGGACTGGAAGGAAAAGTTACTGAAAGCGTCTATTGTGCCAGCAAATTTGGGGTACGCGGCTTCTCCGATAGCCTATTCCTAGAACTGCAAGATTCACAAGTTAAAATCTATGCGGCATACATGGGTGGGATGAAAACGGAATTTTGGGATGGAATCTACCAAAAGGATGAAATCAAGGATTTGATGGATCCGGATGACATCGCAGATATAATTATGGACAATATGAAACCAAGAAAGAACCTTTCTGTCAAAGAGGTTGTTATTAAAAATCATAGGGGTTCCTAAAACCATGGGGACGGTTCTGATGCTGGGTGGTACCATTCATCCGCAAAGCAACAAAGACTAATACTAAAAAATATAAAGCAACAGCCTAACTAGTAGGCACAAAAAGACGATTCGTTCCCCGCGAATCGTCTTTTTAATTCGTATTATAGGTGGAAAGTGAGTATCGCAGATATTATTGAATTAACGCAGATATACATCAGATCGGAGGGACGGTTCTTAACTGGTTCTGTTACCTGTCACTAAAGTCCAAAATGTATATTAAAATGACCATTAAATTGTATTTGAATTTGATGGTCATTTTTTATTGATATAACGCAAAAAATTATAAAGATAGGCGTGAAACTGTAGTCCAATTTGTATATCAAAATGTAAGATTACAGAGATTTCTGTTACCTTGCAAATTGGACTGCAAAATGCTGTGTTTTTTATTTACAAAACCACGTTTTTCTTTGTCCTTGGCCCTGTTTTTATTGATTGGTGATTTTCGTGTAGGTATGAGAATTCATAGGCGGAGAATTTCCGGCTAATGGATAAAGAGGAAGCAGAAGAAGCAGATATAAGCGGAGAAATTCCGGTTAACTGCTCTAAATAAGCTAAAAATCAAAGATTTTGATCATATAAGCGGAAAACTCCGCTTATTTTTAAGGGAATAAGCGTATTTCCCAATTTAAACGGAATTTTTCCGGTTATTTTTCAAACACAGTGAAATCACCATTCAGTTGTATAACAAAGCCTTGGCCATAAAATGCATTATACAATTTCATTAGGTGGCACCTTGTAATATTTTTTCATAACAAAAAGCCCTGCATTTTGCAGGACAAAATGTATAACAAATATAAGGACATTTTTAAACGCATTTTTATAAAAAGTGACAGGGAACAGAACCCGTTAGACGGTTCTGTTGGCTTTTTGTAATCGGGGTAAGCAGTTAACGGTAATTGAACCATGAGAACCGAACCGTCCCTGTGGCTTTTTGGCTTTTCTTCTTATAGTATAGTACTATGCGCTTTATTCACAACTAGAGCAGGAGGACAAGAATTGTATAAATTAGTGGCAATAGATATTGATGGAACGCTGATGAATGATCGGAAAGAAATAACTAAAGAAGTAAATGAGGCCATTCAAGCTGCTAAAGCAAAAGGTGTGAAGGTGGTAATATGTACCGGTAGGCCCATCGTTGGGGTTCAATCAATTATTGAGGAATTAAAATTAAACGACGAAGATGACTATGTGATTACCTTTAATGGTGCTCTTGTGCAAAATACGTACACACATGAAGTAGAATCCCAAATTACCTTAGCCTATGAAAACTTAAAAGAACTATACGAATTAAGCCTAAAGCTCCATTCACCGCTCCAGTTCTTTGATACAGAAAATCTGTATACACCGAATCGAGAGATAAGCAAATACACCGTTCATGAAGCCCATATCAATCAAGTTCCTATCCATTATCGGCCAATGGATGAAGTACCAACGGACATGCTTATTCCGAAGGTAATGTTTATTGATGAACCGGAACGTTTGGAAACGACCATTGCAAACATCCCTGAATCATTTTGGGATAAATATACGTTTGTTAAAAGTACTCCGTTCTTTTTAGAAATCCTTGACCCACGTGTCAGCAAAGGAAATGCAGTCAAACTACTTGCCGAGAAACTTTCGATTAAACAGGAAGAGGTCATAGCAATCGGGGATGGCGAAAATGATCTAAGTATGGTTGAGTATGCCGGCTGTGGAGTGGCAATGGGCAATGCAGTATCTGTTGTAAAAGAAGTGGCTCAGTTCCATACATTGTCCAATAATGAAAATGGAGTAGCCTATGCTATTGAAAAATTGGTACTAAATAATTAACTAAAATGCGGTGGAATTGTGGGTAAGACCCCCATTCCACCGCATTTTAGTTATCGAAAATATTGGAACAAGATTAATTCGCCAAGAGGAATTTTACCATCGACATGATTTTTCCTAGCATGCAGGTAAAAGTTCTTTGGTTCTATTCCTGCAATTCTGGTGGAACTTCATACAACACCTCGCTGGTGTCCGCAAACATCAACTTATTGCTATTAGAAGATTCTAGGTGATAGATAAACACTTTACGATTTTGATACGTTGTTTCTTTTACTAGTTTCACGTTTATATCAAATTGTTTTTCATACGTTTCGATTTCTTTCCATGTTAGCTGGAGTGGTTCTTGGTTAGAGTCTACATATTCCCAGTCATCCAACACCCATTTACCATTTTCTTGGATGACCGTAAAATAAACCGTATTTCCTCCGTTACCCAAATCATTCATAATATCAATCGACGAAGCGACCATTTTTTTAATGGTGTTCTCGTGAATGGTAAATCGTACGTCATATTCAACAGATGGGAAAAAAGGTGCATCACACTGGCAATAATATTCTTGTGACAGTTCTTTTAATTCCCCATCGGTTAAGCTCTTAGAAGCAAATTTAATGAGCTCTGGACGCAAAAGGGAGAAATCCGCTTTGGTTGCTGTGTTTGCCCAATTGTATTTCTCTCCTGCTTCCCGAAAAGTCATCATCACTCCTTCCATAAGCGAACGAACAATTTCTTTTACTTCTTCTTTTGGTACGGCTTTGACCACTCCTTCGATCTTTACTACCACCTCGGCGGTATGTTTATTATCGTATTCGACCGTAATGGTAACAGTATCTTCTAGCGGTTCTTTTGGAATTGTAACGTAGGCTTTGTATTCGTTTTCCGCCTTTATTTTAATCGTTGGTTCATTTTTCTTCTCCGTTATGGTTCCTGAAACTGGTGCTGCCTTTCTAATACTTACCTCTGCGCTTTGTGAGTCAGATGAGTGCAATTCTAATTTTTTATAATTTTCATCTCCGACTAATAAACTCTTTTCCAACTCGGTTGCATCATGTAAATTCACATATTTGCCCAGAATCTCTAATTCAATCATTTCTCCAGGTTTGGCTGTTAGATTTTCAGGTGATATCACAATCTCTTTTAGTTCGTAGTAATTATTTTCTTCTGAAAGAAGGGTTTCTTGACTTTTTGAATCGGTTGTCGTTACGGGCTCGGCTGTTTTGTGAGGTTTATCATCTGCAAAATAGGTATACCCAAAATAGCCCGCAGCACCAAAAAATAAAAGAGAAAGTAAGATTAAAATGCTGACTTTTACTTTGCTCATATACTCCCTCCAAAATTATAAATTAAAAATATGCAAAAAAAAACACCCCTTATTTGAATAATTAAAAGCTATTACTATAGGTATGCTAATACTATCAAGGTGGTTCATTCTATAATTCAATTTTTATTAAAAAATGGTAAAATTTTTAACATTACCGTAGTAAGTTTCCTTCGATTCGTTTGAAACATCTAATCATTTACCATTCTTAATATATATGTAGTTATTTATTTTTTATTAATTAGCTTTGTTAAATTTCATTGTTGATTATTAGTAAAACGAAATAAAAGGTTGATGAAAGACAAATCAGGGGAGTTCCCAGTGAGAAATAGTTCAATGATCAATACCTACCACATTTTGGGCGATACCAAACCGTTATCGAACCATGAGAACCGTCCCCGCGGATACGTAGCATTCCCCTATATATCTATAAATGGTATATTTTATAGTGTGCATTTCAGATTATAACAAAAGGGGTTTGTATGAAGAAGAATTCGATTACATTTAATAAAAAAATATATTATATTATCGTGTGGATAATAATAGCCATTATGATATCTGGATTGTTAATTGATAACCCGCGATTTGGTGAATCCGGAGTTGTTTACATATCCCACAGTATACTGGTTTTCATACTGTCTGTATGTTTACTGCTATATCCTAAGAATGGTACTGATATTCTAAGATTGACCATCATCATTGTCGCATCTGTTTACTTTTATGCACTTTTCCTTTTTTATCCAGAGACGTGGTCTACCTTTATTTTTCTATGTTTTATTCCAGCACTTTCAATCTTATTTTTTGATTCAAGGCTTTTTTACTTTTCCTTGTTATTAAACGCTATATTAATCACGATTATATTTGGATATATTATGTTGATAGATCGAGGACTGCAATATCCCTATATAGAAGAGGATTTAATAGGAAATTTCATTAACTTTATTGCGAGTCAAATCATTATCTATTTTATTTTTTATTTAACGAATGGACGAATTAAAAAACAACAAATCTATTACGAACAAATACAACATTCTGAGCGATTAAAGACAACCGGCCAGCTTGCAGCGGCTGTTGCGCATGAAATTAGAAATCCTCTGACCGTTGTGAAAGGATTTTTGCAGCTATTTGAGCAAGACTCTTCCTTTAGCGATGAGCGAAAAGGACATTTTACTTTAATGATTGATGAATTAAATACGGCTGAACAGGTTATTTCGCAATTCTTATCGATTGCTAAGCCAGATAAAGAGAATGTAACTGAAAATGTCGATGTAAATACTGTTCTTCAGAGTGTAACAGATTTGCTTCATTCATATGGACTACTACATGATAATCGGATTGAATTAAAAGTAACCGGGGATTGTACGATCTCAGCTAACACCATAGAGTTTAAACAATTACTCATAAATATTATAAAAAATGCCATTGAAGCTTCCACTATTGGTGACCTAGTTCTTGTGACCGCCGGAAGGGAAAAGGGATTTGTTGTCATTCAAGTAATTGATCATGGACGAGGAATGTCAGAAGCAGAAGTAGCATCTTTGGGTACTCCTTTTTATTCTTTAAAAAGTAAAGGAACAGGATTAGGGATGATGATATGCTTTAACATCGTTGAAAAATTTAAAGGCACGATTGACATCCATTCCTCTATAGGTCATGGAACTACAGTCACGATACGGTTTCCATTTTCCAATCCTTCATAGTATTCATTTTGTGAATACTTTAATCAGAGGGTTAAAGAGAAGCGGTATGAAAGTAACTGGTTCTGTTACCTGTCACAAAAGTCCAAAATGTATATTAAAATGACCATTAAATTGTATTTGAATTTGATGGTCATTTTTTATTGATATAACGTGAAAAATTATAAAAATAGGCGTGAAACTGTAGTCCAATTTGTATATCAAAATGTAAGATTACAGAGATTTCTGTACCTTGCAAATTGGACTGCAAAATGCTGTGTTTTTTATTTACAAAACCACGTTTTTCTTTGTCCTTAGCCCTGTTATTATTGATTGTTGATTTTCGTGTAGGTATGAGAATTCATAGGCGGAGAATTTCCGGCTAATGGATAAAGAGGAAGCAGAAGAAGCAGATATAAGCGGAGAAATTCCGGTTAACTGCTCTAAATAAGCTAAAAATCAAAGATTTGGATCATATTAGCGGAAAAACTCCGCTTATTTTTAAGGGAATAAGGGTATTTCCCAATTTAAACGGAATTTTTCCGGTTATTTTTCAAACACAGTGAAATCAACATTCAGTTGTATAACAAAGCCTTGGCCATAAAATACATTAGGTGGCACTTTGTACTATTTTTTCATAAAAGCCCTGCATTTTGCAGGACAAAATGTATAACAAATATAAGGACATTTTTAAACGCATTTTTATAAAAAGTGACAGGTAACAGAACCCGTTAGTATGAAAGGCTGGCTTTATCTAGGAGTAAAGGGTAAATCAAAACAAAAACCCCCATTACCTGCTTGTACCATATGGCACCTTTTTCAAGCAGAATTTTTTTATTCATCATTGTTATCATGGCTTCGCAGTATTTCTAATCAATTGATTAGTTACCATCACTTTTATAATGTTGAGGTTTCATATTGAGCTTTAGGGCCATTTTTAGTTTAATAAATGATCAAATATCTCCTCATTTTCAATGCCTAACCTAAATAGTACAAAGATACATAAGGCTATATTTAATAGCATATTATTTAATTGTCGTAGCATTATCTTGTTAGTGATGGGGGGGTCGTACGTGTTGTTTGATTGTCATCTATTGAAAGGAGGACATTAATGAAAATCAAAGAATTTTTTACAATGCTATTACGAAAGGTATGTTAATTGGTGTATTAGTAATGGCTTTATTCTTTGAAGTTAAAAACGTCCTGGCAGAAAACGACACATGCAACTAACATCAACCCACCCTTAATTGTTGGGTTGATTGATGTCTAGAAGAATTAATTCAGCCCTAAATCATGAAGATTGTAAAAATCTCTTATTCTCATTTTGGTCGAGAAGCTATTCACAAGACACACTCTTCCTTTTTAGGAGGGTTACAGTTGAGGTACGAAAAAAACAACTGATCAAATAGAAAAATAGGTAATAAGGAACTATTAAAGGGGGGAAACACGATTGAAAAATTTTTTAAGCGCACTACCGTTATCATTACAACATTTGTTTGCGATGTTTGGTGCAACAGTTTTGGTGCCCGCACTCACCGGTCTTGATCCAGGAAGTGCACTTATTGCCAGTGGTGTAGGTACCTTGATTTTCCACCTTATTACACGCGGAAAGGTTCCTACTTATCTAGGTTCATCCTTTGCCTTTATTGCTCCACTTGCGTTATACGTGGGGAAGTTGAATTCACCGGGTCAAGCCGTCGCTGGACTTATCAGCGTATCCGTTGTTTATGCACTCGTATCACTTATCATAGCAACGGTTGGCTTTGATAAAGTGCGTAAGGCGATTCCACCGGTCGTCGTAGGGCCGGTTGTCAGTATTATCGGGCTTTCCTTGGCCACAACGGCTGTCACCAATATGGCATCGACAAACTGGGACGCTGCCATCGTAAGCCTTCTTGCAGCAATAATTGCGACGCTTGCTGGCACAAAGACGATCCGCCTCTTCCCAATCATCATCGGACTTTTAGTCGGGTATGTTTATTCCGCTGTGCAAGGCTATGTTGAATTTCAAAACATTGCCGATGCACCCATTTTCGCACTTCCGCATTTTGTGATGCCTGAGTTCACATGGGTTGTCATCCTTGGCATGGCACCGATTGCGCTTGTTACCATCATAGAAGACTTAGGTCATATGTTTGTATTAAACGAGATCACTGGAAAAGACGTCACAAAAAATCCTGGCTTCGGGCGTATTCTTGTGGGTAATGGTCTTGCCACCCTTTTCTCCGGATTCATTGGAGGACCGGCGCAAACCACTTATGCTGAAAACCTTGGGGTTTTAGCCATCACACGACAGTTTTCCAGTAGGATTATTCAAGGCGCTGCTGTTCTTTCGATTCTTCTTGGCTTGTTCGGTAAAGTTGGAGCTGTTATCCAGTCCATTCCAGTTGCAGTGATGGGCGGTATATGTATCCTGTTGTTTGGAATGATTGCTGCAATGGGAATCCGTCACCTCATTGAGGAAAAGGTGAGTCTGGCTAATATGAAAAATTTGGTCATTGTCGCGATTATCTTCATCATCGGAGTTGGATATGCTCATAATGGTATCGCCTACGCTACCATTGCTGGATTGCTCATCCATTGGCTCGTACCAAATTTTACGACAAAGAACGAAAGTTAAAATGAAAAAGTCATTCCAAACTTGCAGCGGAATGGCTTTTTAATACCGGTGCCTGTGGTAGGGGACGCACCACTGTTTATACGAAATTAAAAACGAATCCACTTTATTAAAAATAAGTTATTGTAACTGATAACTCATTTTTAAAAGGAAGCACTAAATCATTATTTTAGTAGCTTCCTTTTTCGTTTCGAGTGCGCCCTGATCTAGATTGTATAAATATTTAATATATTGCATAATTATTCACCAAGTGTTATTATAATAATAGTTTAAATTCTTCTGAGTTTAGACCTCCTATATTGGACTTAGCCTAGACCACTAAGTTCATCTTTGGCCTTTGATTTTATAAATCAAAGGTATTTTTTGTTTGGATATTGTTATAAACAGTCGCTTTCACAACTTATTATCTATATTTTTCCAATGATTGATAAAGGATCTTTATGAATAAAAGCGAAAGAATCGAACCGACTAGTAAAAGTGCCATATCCTTCTGGGAGTCCCATATGTCTCCTTGCATGCCTAAAAAATCTTTTGTGGCTTTCCCTTCTTTCCCTATTTTTGTACTTACCCACTCAATGATTTCGTAGAGAGCCCCGATTGCTAGTGTTATACATACAGCAATAAAATTTGTCGTTTTACTTTTTAATAAAGCTGTTTTCCTTAATAATATCTCTATTACAACTATAACCATAAGCCCCTTAAGAAAATGTCCAAACCGATCATAATTGTTTCTTTGTAAATCAAAGTAATCTTTGATCCATGTAAAGAGAGGAACTTTGGAATAAGAATAATGCCCTCCTATAAACGTTAAAATGACAAGAAGGGTAATAATGACATAGGAAACAGTGGTAAGGCGAAACCGATTGTATGTTGATATCAAGAATATTAAAACTACTACTGAAGGTAGCGTCTCCATCAACAAAACCCTATAACCTTCCTCAGGTTTAATTAGGGACCAAATAAGAACAAGCATAACAACAAATAACAAGAAAAAATGGATCGAACTTCCTTTTTTACGTGGCACTCAAATCACTCCATCAGAAAACAAGATGTACTTAGTATTTGCTAAACATTTAAAAAGTATAGAAATAAAATTGTAAAACCTGATGTAGATAACGGAGAGCAGTATCATAAGTTAATGAGATACGAATGTTGAAAAATAAACAAAAAAAGTGCTATTAATCATAGCACTCTAAAAGTTTTTCTCGATGATAATTTGCCAACTTTAATATTTTTTGTTTTAAGCTAGTATCTAAGCAATCATTATAAAGTTGGTAAAAGTAATTATAACGCAATTTATGATATTGTTTAATCAGCTGTTCTTTCACTCTCTCACCTCAAAAAAAGACTATGTACATAGTATCGGTAAATAAAAAAGAAAGTTTAGTGAATAGTTTAAATTAATTAAAAATCCCGAGACCGTGGGGACGGTTCTGATGGCTTTTTAATTGGCGGTATTGGGAAAGAGAGATGGACCCCTACAACTAACAAAAATGTTTTTTGAAAAAGAAAAACCGAAAATATGCATGAAATGAATGAAAATATGCATATTTTCGACTTATTAATAATTTTAGATAATAACTAGAGCAACCTATAGTTTAAGTACAAATCCTCAATCAAACGTAAAAACGATGTTATACATAGTGGAATACTAACTACTGATAAAGAGTTCATGCTTAGTTTCTAACGTTATATAAAAGAGGTCCTTAATATGAATTTTTAGGTTGTGGGCTACCGGCAGTAAGATGGGCATCAAACATATCAATGATTTCAAGGAACCTGTCGGCTTCCCGAAAAACATGGTCTGCTAATAGTGGATGAATGATACTCTTAATTTTACATTCCTCAATTAAATCACGTGCAGTCTTCTTAAAGTCACGAAGGGATGAGACCGATACACGGTTTTGGTCCAAAAATTGATCCAAAAGAGGAATTGTTTGAGATTGTGGTTTCATCGAGTCCAAATCTCTGGCTTGGTACAATAATTGATCGAAATCATTACTAAACTCACGTGCAGTATCAATTAATTTTCTTTCGGATGGATCCAGCAAATGACCAATAAATTTAGCATGATCAGCCATAATCCTTAAGAAGAAGACATTTTCTTTAATAATGGCGTCTGGAAGGGCATCCAATTTGCCTTCATTTAATTGAATTAGTCGTTTTCTAAAGTAATTAGCTTCCCTACTTGTATGATCAACTAGCAGTGGAAAATTATTGGCTCCCGGCAACTGACATGTAATAATTAAGCCTAATATTTTCCGTTTAAATACATATATATTTGAAGCAGCTTGTTGTACTTCTGAATTAAATCTTCTAATTTGTTCTGGATCCGTTTGATTAGTTAATGAATGTGCGACTTGTTCGATGCGTTCAAATGTTCGGTAAAATTGATTAGCCTCTTGAATTAGTTGAGTATCCTCTGCTCTAAAACCCAATCGAAGAAATAAAGAATGTTCTTTCATGATCCTAGCCCAAAAACGTATTTCATTTAAAGAGCGCTCAACAAACAATCCAGATGTCACACCAGTATCAGCATGTAACATGTGTTCATCTCCGTTCATTCTTAAAACCCCCCCCTTAATAATGCAATTGTTCTAATCTTATTAACAAAGTCATTTAAATATACCTAGAACCAAAGTTCAGTTTTTAATATAAACCTTTTCCGTCGTTCTTCCTGGGTCGATGTCAAAAATTTTCATTTGGAGAATCGTAATAAAAAACCGCGCCAATCCTCGACTATAAATTTTCTTGAAATGAAGCCAAAGTTCGTTTATTAAAAGGGCTCGTAACGCTTTTAATCAATCGTTTGTGTAATGACGATAAAATGTGAATGCTGTCAATGGTTGTTGATTTATCGGGGAATTACTCTTTTTATTAGAGTAGCAGCTGTATTCGAGCTTAATTGCTTCCTACTCCGACAAGCTTTTTGGAGGAAAATCTCTTAAACTCCTTTATTAGCAAGAATAAACTCATTTTTAATTAAACGTTTGATTGGAAGGAATTTTGGTGGTGAATTGTCGAAGTCTGCCTGGTAATATAGTAAAATGGAAATATATAGTCCCATAGGGGGAATGGATGTTGGAGAATCTTTATAACAGGATGAGAGTGATGGCAGGGGAGTGCCGGGCATTTGATTTGAAGGTGACGATTGCATGATTGCCGGTTTGCTTACTAGGTTGGAAGAAGAAAAGGACCAATGGATTTATGAAGCGATTGACCGTTTCTATGAGCGGTTTGGTGGTCAAAAATATGAGTTAGCGGCGGAACAAACGCCTG
Organism: Neobacillus niacini; assembly: GCF_031457145.1. Taxonomy (GTDB): domain Bacteria; phylum Bacillota; class Bacilli; order Bacillales; family Cytobacillaceae; genus Neobacillus; species Neobacillus niacini_J. The sequence goes on along the minus strand of NZ_JAVDVZ010000012.1, from coordinate 119,406 downwards.
AAGATCAGATGATCCAGCTTAAAAATTTTGAGCTTAGCATGAGGAAGCAGAAGAATCTTGATCTGGAACGGATGGAGAATGAGATTATTTCGATTGAGGAATGCATGGAAAAAGATCAGCGAACTCTCGAGAGTTTGGAGTCAACATTTGATTATTTACATAAGGAACTTGAGGTTTATAAGGGTGAACAGAAGGGCTTGGACGGGATTCAACTAGAGAAATTCACGTGCTATTTAGATGGAAAATTCAACTTTGATAAAAAGGATCAAGTAATCTTCAAGGAACGGAAAATATCCAAGTTGATGGAAAGCTACCAGATGGTCGAGATGGAAATGCTTGATTATTACGAAAAGCAGTTATCCAACATATGGTTGTTGTTGACGCGCAGCATGGAGAATATTTCATCTACTGCCAAGTTTGATTTTAACACCCATCCACCTTTAATAAGCGTTTCATTGAATCATGGACGGGGTCTGGATCAATATTTAAAGCCTGGCAATTTTGAAGAGGATTATAGGATTGTGCTTGATACCTTGGAGCGAAATAACAGTATTGTTTATGACTATTATGTAAGTCAGATTAGCCAGTTTATTACCAATTGCAAGGATGAAATGGTACAGCTATGGACGATGAAAAATGAGCACAAACGTTTAGTAGACGAAAACGTATTAGAGCTGCAGGAAAAGAAAAGGAAAAATGCGGCTCGTCTTGTAGAACTACAGGACCAATTGGTTTGGGCGAAGCAGGAGTGGAAACAAGATTCGCTGCGGCCTAAGTTGTTAGATGATTTTTTAAAAGAAGAGTTTGTGAAAGCTGTGACCTGTTGGCAGGAGAAGCTGTTCGCGGAGAATGCTTCTGATGAGGAACGTTGGGTGTATCACCAGTACTGTCAAATTATCTTAAAGCAAGCGGAGAGGATCATTGGAAATGAATACTTCGAATACAATTGATGAGAAATATACTGAGGCCATTCAATCACTAAAGAAAATTAATAACGAACTTTTCTATGATGACCTGAAGAAGCTGATAAAAGATCGGGAAGAAATGATTGCAGGACTGAATGAAGAAGTCTATGAATCTATTGAAAACATGAAGAAATCGATGGAAAGGTTCCCCGGACAGGTCAGCGAGCAGCTAAAGGAAGGGGTCATTGACCATCAGACCGAGATATTTGATCGTGGCATGGAACGGCTGGATGAAAATATTTTGGTGCTGGAAAAGAAGATTTCCTTTTGGCACCAGCAATATCAGGAATATCTGGAGAAGACCGACAAGCTGTTAGCAGACGCAAAGGGGTTTCAGCAGGAGGATCAAGCGTTTATTGTTGGTGAAACGGATAGGGTGCTGACTTGTGTTAGGCAGCTGACTGAAGCATTGAGTGAGCAGTCTGCCGTCTTGATTGTGAAATATGAAGTGGTGAGCGATCGGTTAGATTTGATTTTACAGGAGCTTACGGCGGTTGGAAACAGGCACAAGGCGGAATTCGAGCAGTTGCAGGAGCAGGTTGTGCAAGTCCAAAAAGATGTCCAGGACAAGTGGGAAGAAAAGTGGGAGCTAAGTGTTAAGAGTGGTGTAAGGAGAGAAGGGCTGTTTAAAAAATGGCTGATTGGGCTCGCCGTTGGGCAGGGAGTCTCGGTTTTAATGATGGTTTTGTATTTTATTATGAGGTAAATGGGAGAGGTCAGGAGCAATGTGCGAATCAATGGGAGAACATTCAGGATTTTAAAATAGGGAATGGCGGGGATTTTACCGCACAAATGCTGCTGCCCTCTCTGTAGTGTGCTCGGTGGTGCCGAGTGAGCAACGAATAATTTTTATCAATTTCATGACACGAAAATTTGCAAAAAAAAGCCGATTGATTTTTATCAATCAGCTTTGTTATCTAATTCAATTCTAACTGGGTTTTTAATTCCGTTTGGATACGTTGCTTTTCTTCTGCTGATACCAGCCCGTAATAAATTCCATTGATTTTTGTACCTTGTGACTTTATTTCCATTTGTTGGATGTTACTTCCGGCACCCTTATAATTTTTTTGGATATCCATCATCTGGTCAAATGTAAGATTTGTTTTTACATTGTTCCCAAGCGCTGCGAATATATTTGAAAAGTTCGTAAGACTGGATAAACTTGCACCTTCTTTAATCACAGCTTGAATAATTTGGCGCTGTCTCGTTTGGCGGCCAAAGTCTCCTCTTGGATCTTCATATCTCATTCTAGAGTAACTTAATGCTTCTTCGCCATTTAACGTTATTTCTCCAATCGGGTAATTAAATTCACCCACAGAGAAATCTAAATCATTTTGGACGGTTACACCGCCTACTGCATCGACAATATCCTGAAAACCTTCCATATTAATTTGCACGTAATAATCGATTGGTATATCAAGGAAATTTTCAACGGTATCCATCGCCATCGGAACTTCACCAAAGGCATAGGCATGGTTAATTTTATCTTCAACGCCTTTTCCAATTATTTCAGTTCGTGTGTCGCGCGGAATGCTGAGCATTTTCACAGAATTGTTGTTTGGATTAACCGTCAAGACAATAATCGTATCCGAACGCCCACGATCTCCCTCTCGCTGGTCGACACCCAACATTAAGACGGAAAAGGGATCTTTCTCTTCCAATACCACCGGTTCAGGACGCTTCTCTGATATTTCACGTTGAAGCGGTGCATGCATCGTCTCAACTGCATTGTTTAGTGATTTATATACAGTATACCCATAGCCTACTCCAGCTACGAGTAATAACAATAATACGATTCCAGTTATTTTTAGCCATTTGCGTTTATTCCTTTTTTCAGTTCTCATTTAACGCATTCCTCCAAGAATCTACAATATTTCTAGACTCATCTTATAGAATACCAGATTACTGGAAATGTGAATAGAAAAAAATAATGGATATTCTGAACTCTACGAGTAAAAAAGAAGCTGCCAGGTAATCAGAAAAACTTAGAGAAGCATGGGAATAATTCTTTTGCTTCCATCGAACCATGAGAACCGTCCCTGTGGTACTGCCTAGTGATTAACTGCGACAAAACGTTTCCGGTTCTTTACTTGATAGAAAATCGCAACGATCCATAATACGATAATGAGAGCATAAGCTATCGTTGCCAAAGAAACGGGTAATGCGACGGTTTTAATAATCGTCATGGAATTGGTTAGGATAATAAATCCTCCCACTAACACTCCTAACATATAGGAAGGAACGATTCTTACTAGCCAAGCCGCGATCGGTGCCGCAATCACTCCGCCAATCATAAAGGCTATGACCAGTTGCCATTGGAACTGGTCCAGTCCTAGAAACAGGATGAATCCTAACGTTGCCGATACAGCAATGGCAAATTCACTTGTATCTACCGTTCCAATCACTTTTCTAGGGGAAATTCCTCTTCTTGCAATCAATACGGGAGCAGTGATTGGTCCCCATCCGCCGCCTCCAACGGCATCAAAGAAGCCGCCAACAATACCAAGGGGAGTTAAGAGCTTTTTTGAAATGGGTGATCCTTGATTCTTAGATGATGTATGGTTAAAAAATAGGAATCGGATTAGAATATAGACTCCTAATACTATTAAAAAGATCGAGATAAATGGTTTGATGTTTTCACCAGGTAAACTGCTTAGAAAGGCCGCCCCTATAAACGCACTGATCGCACCAGGAATCGTTAATTTCAATAAAATTCCCTTATCTACATTTTTAAACCATAGATGTGATGCACCAGATGCCGCAGTTGTTACAATTTCTGCCATATGAATCGAGGCAGAGGCAGCCGCAGGGGCTATCCCAAACATTAATAGTAATGAGGAAGATGTTGCTCCAAATCCCATTCCCAAAGAACCATCAACTAGCTGAGCTAAAAACCCAATTACTGAAAAAATAATTAACTTTTTCATAATTCACCGTCCTCAATACCAAGTAATCTTATACGGATTATATGTTATGTTATGAACTTTGTAAATGTTTATTTTTTCAGAACTTTCTATTTGGTTATTGGCCAAATTTGATAGTAACGTCAGTGGAGTACTTTTTCATAAAATACCTAGTTATAAATCATAAGTTTCTCAGATCTAGGGTGAACGAATGAATGATTCACTTTTTTTCATAGGATTTAAATTTGCTATTAAGAATTAATTTTTCTGCTATTGGGACCCTCACTCGTCTCATTCATAGTCGAATGAAATGTAATCATGTAAGATAGAACCATAATATACTTTTAGAAATATGCTCTATCAAAGGAGGTATAGTTATGAAGCAACTTTATATCAAGCAGAAGGTATTCAGTCTAAGTGGCAAATTTACCGTAAAGGATCAGCAGGAGAAGGATGTTTACTTTGTGGAGGGCAGTTTTATGCAAATTCCAAAGACTTTCTCCATTATGAATTCTAAAAGAGAGGAAGTTGCGCTCATTACGAAAAAGACATTTAGCTTTTTACCGAAGTTTTTTGTTGAGGTGAATGGGCGAGAGGAGTTAACGATTAAGAAGGAGTTTTCTTTCTTTAAAGCACGCTATACGATTGATGCGGCAGGCATTGAAGTCCATGGTAATTGGTGGGATATGGATTTTCAGGTTTTACAGCATGGTGAAGTCGTCGGTAATGTGAGCAAGGAGTGGTTTACTTGGGGCGATAGCTACAAGGTTCAAATAGTGAATGAAGAGATGGAAGCCATTATAATTGCACTTGTGGTCGCAATTGATTGTGTGAAGGCAGACGAAGGAGCTGCTTCCGCAGGAGCGACGACTTAACTTGTTTGAATTTAGGCAGGTTGGGTAAATTTATATAGGGGTGAAAAAATGAAGGTTACGATAACGAAAGATGCAAATGAGCAGCTTATCAAAGTCCTTGGTGCGGAACCAACTATTAGGCTTAATGAAATCCGAACAACGGGTTGAGGTGCCACCTATATGTACGAACTTGCTCAGGTCGAGCAGATGAAAAATGAAGAGGTATTTAAGGCCGGTGAAATTTCAATCTTAATAGACCCACTGGTGATTAGCCATCTGGACGGTGATATCGTGATCGACCATAAAAATAATTATGGTTTTATTTTAAAAAATAATTATGAGATCTTAACCTTTGGGATGAAGTTAATTAACAACGTTTAAAGAAAAATACATATTGATTGGAAAAGGAGAAAGGTACCATGAATTTTGTAACTCTGAATAATGGTTTAAAAATGCCGCAGTTGGGATTTGGCGTTTGGCAAGTGGAGAGTGATCAAGCAGCTGAGGCGGTTGCCGTCGCACTCAAGGGTGGTTACACCTCTATTGATACGGCAATGATTTATAAAAATGAAAAGGGCGTTGGGAAGGCGATTGCTGAATCTTCCATTCCTCGTGAAGAGTTATTTATTACCACCAAAGTTTGGAATAGCGATCAGGGATATGATCGTACGATTCGTGCATTCGAAGAAAGCTTGGAGAGATTAGGTCTTGATTATGTTGATTTATATTTGATTCACTGGCCAACTCCTGATTTTGATCAATATGTGGATACCTATAAAGCGTTAGAAAAGCTTTATCATGATGGTCGAGTGAAGGCCATTGGGGTGTGTAACTTTGAAATTGAACACTTGGAGCGAATTTTAAAAGAATGTGAAGTCGTGCCGGTATTGAATCAGATTGAGTGTCACCCTTATCTTGCTCAAAATGAGATAAAAGAGTTTTGTGCCAAACATAATATCTTTGTTGAAGCATGGAGTCCTCTAGAGCAAGGTGGAGATGTGCTGCAAGATGAAGTTATTAAAGAGATTGCTCAGGCGCACGGAAAATCTCCAGCACAAGTGGTGTTGCGCTGGCATTTGCAAAATAATACTATTGCCATTCCAAAATCTGTTACCCCATCAAGAATCGAAGAAAACTTTCATGTATTTGATTTCGAACTAACTTCCAATGAAATGAACCAAATCAATGAACTTAATCGCAATCGACGTAGAGGGTCACATCCTAACACTATGCATGCTCGGTAGGGGCGCACTGTCACTCACCGGTTAAGCCTGGCGAATGTTCGCCAGGCTTTTTAGATTTTGGGCCCACTGAAATTAATTAGGCAGATAAACAAATGGATTAGGCAGATAAAAAACGAATAAAATTAGCAGGTTGAGCAACTACATATTTAGGTAAGAAGCCCCCATGAAGCCCAGATTCAAAGATAAATAGAAAAAATGTTCCTCATGAAAGCCCCCATGAAGCCCTAATTCAAAGATAAATAGGAAAAGCAGTCCTCATGAGCGGGATTTCCACCTAATAGGCACTGGATTGGGCAGCCAATTTAGTAGATAAATAATTATGAAAAAAAGTATTGAAAGCGTTTTTTTATGTGTTATAATGAAATTAATTCAACTGGTAATGACAACATTACTTGTCATCGGTATTCTGGCAATACCATCATTCTTTATCCGGTGGTAAACTGGTAATGACATCATTATTTGTTGAACATGATTAAGGGAGGAACAAGGATGAAAAAGAGTATTGGTTTTTTAATGCTACTAATTACAATGATTGTGTTGGCGGCATGTGGTAATTCAGGTGGAGAAAAAAAAGCTGGGGAAAACGTTACTCTAAAATATGGGATGTGGAATAAGGATCAAGTACCAGCAGTTGAAAAAATTATTGAGAATTTCGAGAAAGCAAACCCAACGATTAAGGTGGAAATCGAATTAACACCTCGTGAGCAATATTTTCAAAAACTTGAAACCGCTGCCAATGGTGGGGCAATGCCTGACGTATTTTGGATGAATGGTCCGAATGTGGCTCGCTTCGCAAATGGTAAAGCGCTTTTACCATTAACTGACCTTGTTAAAAAAGATAAATTTGAGATGTCCAATTATCCAGAAACACTGACATCCCTATACACCATTAATGATGATATTTATGGCGTTCCAAAAGACTTTGATACAACAGGACTATTTTATAACAAAAAAATATTTGACGAGGCCGGTGTTCCTTATCCTGATGAGACATGGACTTGGGAAGATTTAAAAGAAGCTGCCGTCAAACTAACAAACAAAGAGGCTGGAATTTATGGCATTGCAGCTGAATTGAAAAATCAAGGTTCCTACTATGATCTTATTTGGCAAAACGGCGGGGAAATCATCACTAAAGATGGTAAGAGCACCGGTTTTGCTGATCCAGCAGTGATTGAAGCGTTAGAGTATTGGTATAGTTTCACCGAAGAAGGAGCATCACCTACTTATGCACAGTTAACAGAAACTCGTTCTACGGACATGTTTATGTCTGGTAAATTGGCTATGACGTTTGACGGTTCATGGAGGGTAGCTGTTTTTAAAGACAATCCAGATTTAGATGTAGCGCCATTGCCACAAGGAAAAGAGCGTGCCGTTACGATTCACGGATTAGCGAATGTCATTTCAGCTAAAACAAAAAACCAAGAGGCTGCATGGACATTTGTTAAGTACCTTGGATCTAAAGACGCAGCACAGGTATTTGCCGAAACAGGTACGGTTATTCCGGCATTAAATGGTATGCAGGAGGCGTGGTTAGAATCAGTACCTACCATGAACTTACAGGTCTTTATTGACGCATTAGAATATTCACACCCATTACCGAATATTGAACAAACCAGTGCATTATGGGCAGAAGAAACAAACATTTTAAAGAAAGCATTTAGTGGAGAAATAAGCGTTGAGGATGCGGCAAAAGAACTAGCAGCTTCAGCTGATAAAATTTTGAATAAGTAAAATACAAGGAAGGTACAAGTGTGTAGTGCTTGACCTTCCATTCAATTAAGTGAGGTGACAGTATGAGCAAGTCTATGACCGAAATCCAAGAGATGGGGAAAATAAACAAAGCGAGGAAAACTAAAGCAACATCTTATGGAAAATCAAGAAAACGGTCTGATTATTTTTGGGGATACCTCATGATCGCGCCCGTTATGATTGGATTAACGATTTCCTTGTAGCAGTATTGCTAAATCAAAAGATTAAAGGCAAATCCATTTATCGTACGATTTATTTCTTGCCGGTTATCACGATGCCAGCAGCCATTGCGATGGTCTGGAAATGGTTGTATAACGGTGATTATGGGCTAATTAATTTCCTTTTATCCAAGATTGGTATTCAAGGACCAAATTGGGTATCAGATCCTAAATTCGCCCTTTATGCTGTTATTGTGGTTGCAATTTGGGGTGGTATTGGTTACAACATGATCATCTTCTTATCCGGTTTGCAGGGAATCTCTAAAACGTATTATGAAGCCGCGTTAATCGATGGTGCTGGTCCCTACCGAACCTTTTTTAGTATTACGTTACCATTACTTTCACCAATCATCTTTTTTGTATCAATTATATCGTTTATTCATGCCTTTCAAGTGTTTGATTTAATTTTTATGATTGTCAGCGATAAGAGTATTGCCATTGATAAGACTCAATCAATTGTCTACCTCTTTTATCAACATGCATTTGTATTAGGTGATAAGGGTTATGCTTCAGCTATCACTACATTATTGCTCGTGATTATTCTCTTAATTACAGCAATACAAATGAAGTTACAAAAAAAATGGGTTCATTACGATTAAGGAGGGAAATGAAATGGAAGTTAGTTCCAATAAGGGGAAATATCTTGTCCATCTATTACTGATCATAGGCTCGATATCCATGCTTGCCCCTTTTGTTTGGATGATCCTTACAACATTTAAGACATATGCAGAGTCCGTTCAAGTACCTCCATTGTTGTTTCCAACATCATTTAATTGGAGTAATTATGTAGAAGTATTTGAATTACTGCCGTTTTTAACTTTCGCAAAGAATACGTTCATTGTCACGATTGGAATCACGGTTGGACAATTAGTATTCTGTTCATTAGCGTCTTATGCGTTTGCTCGAATCGAGTTTCCCGGCAGGAATGTTTTATTCTTACTCGTCCTTTCTGTATTAATGGTGCCTAGTCAGGTGTTTTTATTACCTCAGTATGAAATTATGGCGAATTTAGGATTACTTAATACATTGCCAGCGATTATTATACCCGGGTTGTTTAGTGCTTTTGGGACGTTTCTCTTGCGCCAGTTCTTTATGGGTTTACCAAAAGAACTAGAAGAAGCAGCACGTTTAGATGGCTGTAACCATTTCCAAATCTTTTGGAAAATTATGCTCCCGCTAGCAAAACCAGGTCTCATTGCCCTTGGTATCTATACAGCGCTGTTCGCGTGGAACAATTTCATGTGGCCGTTAATTGTGAATAGCTCGCCAGAATCAATGGTTTTATCGGTTGGATTAGCTTCTTTACAAGGACAGTATGCGACAAACTATCCGGTATTAATGGCAGGTTCGTTTTTAGCGATGATCCCGATGTTGGTTGTATTTATGTTCTTACAAAAGCAGTTTATTGAAGGTATTGCACTTACAGGTGGAAAATAAGGGGGTTTTTACATGATAACAGCAGCACTAATTGGAGCTGGTGGTAGAGGATATTATTCATACGGTACTTATGCTTTAAAGTATCCGAATGAAATTTCATTTGTAGCTGTAGCTGACCCGGACGAAAAAAAACGTAACAAGTTTGCTAAAGCTCATAGCATTGAAGAGAATCAATGTTTTGATGATTGGAAAAAATTATTAGCTCAAGACAAATTTTGTGATGCGATCCTGATTTGTACACCAGATCAAATGCATTATGAACCCGTCATGGAGGCGATTGATAAGGGGTACAACATCCTCTTAGAGAAACCAATGTCCCCTAAACCAAGTGAAGCACTAGCGATTGCGGAAGCAGCAGAAGAAAAAGGTGTTTTGCTAAGTGTTTGTCACGTATTACGTTATGCCCCATTTTATCAAGAGCTGAAGCAGATTTTAGATAAAAAGGTAATAGGAGACATCATGTCTATCCAATGGATTGAAAATGTTGGCTATTATCGTCAAGCTCACAGCTTTATTCGTGGGAATTGGGGAAAAGAAGAAACATCCAGCTCGATGCTCTTACAGAAATCATGTCATGACATGGATATGCTTCAGTGGTTGATTGGCGAAAAGTGCCAAAAAGTATCGTCGTTTGGTCAATTATCCTATTTCAAGGAAGAAAACGCACCGGAAGGATCGGGAGACCGCTGTGTGGATTGTGCAATAGAAAAACAATGTCCATATTCGGCAGTTAAATGGTATTTGCATGAAAGGGACGAATGGCCAGCAAATACAATAACGGCTCATTCTGATATCGATAGCCGGTTGAAAGCCATTCAAGAAGGACCATATGGCCGTTGTGTGTGGCGCTCAGACAATGATGTAGTCGACCATCAAACCGTGAATTTACTTTTTGACAAAGATATTACAGTCGCCTTTACGATGTCTGGATTTACAGCAAATAATTGTCGTCAGTTTAAAATTATGGGGACAAAAGGGACCATTGAGGGTGATGATACGAAAAATGAAATCCTTGTATCTTACTTCAATGGAAAAACAGAAACAGTAACGCCAATGACCATGGATGGAGGTCATATGGGTGCGGATACAAGTATTATGGAAGACTTTGTCTATCGTGTAGCAAATGGAATTACGGATAGTTTATCTTCTCCATCTGTTTCAGTGGATAGTCATTTAATTGTATTTGCCGCTGAAGAATCTAGAAAAACGGGGAAGACGGTTGATTTTAATGAATTTATTGAAAATCATCGGACGTTGGTATCGCTTCCTTAATTGAAATGATAAAATGTGAATAAAATGATTGATTAAATGAAAGAGGGATTTGTATTTATGACTCACGATGTTCGACTGCCACTGTATTATCAACTGTTGGAAATGCTGGTAAAAAAAATAGAAGATAATTCATGGCCAGAGCACCATCAGTTACCCTCTGAAAGAGAGCTGTGCGATCATTATCAAATGAGCCGTACTACTGTTCGAAAGACCATGCAATTATTAGAACAAAATGGATACATTGTTACGAAGCATGGCAAAGGTAGTTTTGTTGCACCGAAAGTTTATGATCAAAGCCTTGTTAACTTTTATAGCTTTACAAATGAAATGAAGAACCTTGGTAAAACACCTTCTTCACAGGTACTTGGTTTTGAAAAGGTTGCTTGTAATACTGAAATTGCATCGAAATTACATCTTGAAAAAGGTGAAGAAGTTTATATGATTACACGACTTCGTTTAGCAGACCTGGAACCAATGATGTATGAAACTTCCTATCTGCCAACGAAAAGGTTTCCGAACTTTACGAAAGAGCGTTTAGAAGATTTACCGATGTATGAAATTTTTAGTAAAGACTACAGAGTGCAGATTACAAAGGCTCATGAACGATTTCACGCTGTCTTAATAGAGAAAGAAGTAATGGATATCTTACATGTACCAGAGTCCATTCCAAGTCTGAGGATTGAACGGTCCACGTATGAAAATCATACAGTCGTTGAATATACTGTATCTTATGCGAGAGGAGATAAATTCTCGTATTCAATTGAATTAAATCCAACCAATAAATCGTAAATGTATGGAAAAGTACCATACATTTACGCTATCTGGTAATGATGACATTATGAGAGGATGAGTTTTTTGAGTACAACTACAGATCGTAACCACTCCATTTTAGGGGGGGGAAATACAGTAAAAGAAATCGCGCATCAGCCGAGATTGTGGAAGGAAGCGTATCAATATTTTCATACGCATCGAGAGAAAATCCAACAGTATTTAGAAAAGATTTATACAGCACATGCTAGGGTTCGAGTGATTTTTACAGGTGCGGGAACGTCGGCGTTTGTGGGTGATACATTGCTGCCGCATGTTCTTAAGGTCATTGAACCAAAGGATAAAGTGACCGTGGAAAGTATTGCGACCACCAATCTTGTATCCAATCCTTTAGAGTATTTTTTCGAAGATATTCCTACGGTATTAATCTCTTTTGGCCGGTCAGGTAACAGTCCTGAGAGCGTAGCAACAATTGACTTGGCCTCTCAGCTGGTAAAGGATATTTATCATATTATCATTACATGTAATCCGGAAGGTAAGTTAGCGAAGATAGATGGGGAACGTAATTTAGTGCTAAACATGCCTGAAGGATCAAATGATAAAGGTTTTGCTATGACGAGCAGTTTTACCACGATGATGTTAACGGCATTTTTATTATTTGATAAAGAAATTGATAAGCAAGAAGAACGAATCGAAGCATTGGTTCAAGCTGGTGAAGAAGTAGAACGGAAGCTAACAAATCATGTCCAACAAATCGCACAGAATTCATATAATCGACTTGTTTACTTAGGTTCTGGTGTATTTCAAGGGTTAGCACGTGAAGCAGCACTTAAATCACTTGAACTGGCTGCAGGAAAAGTAGCTACATTTTTCGATACATCCTTAGGCTATCGACATGGTCCGAAATCGATTATGAATGAGGAAACACTTACGGTTGTCTTGTTATCTAGTAATCCCCATACCCGTAAGTACGATATATCGATATTGGAAGAGTTGTATCATGAAACGAATCGTGGAAAAATAATCGCTGTTTCTCATAGAGAAGATGAGGAAGCTGCACAGTATAGTGATCACCTTGTTAATTTGAATTATGATGCACCAAATGATGTGTATTTGGCCTTCCCAATGGTCATGGTGGCACAAAAGCTTGCCCTTGAAAAATCACTATTATTAGGAATAGCACCCGATAATCCTTCCCCTAGCGGCCAGGTAAATCGAGTGGTTAAGGGAGTTACCATTTACCCAATTGAAAATCGTCTTACAAGTGAAAGGGGATCAAACTGATGATCATGCAAACCATAAGTGCTAAAGAATTATTTAAAGATGCCAAACAGAGACGATATGCGATTCCAGCTTTTAATATCCACAATTTAGAAATTCTAAAAGCTGTGATGGAAACGGCAGAAAAGCTTCAATCACCAGTGCTTCTTGCAGCTACACCTGGAACCGTTCGTTATATGGGTGACAATTTTCTCGTTAACCTTGTGAAGGTGGCTCAAAAGGAGTATAACGTTCCTGTATTTCTTCACTTAGATCACCATGAGAGTGTAGACGATATTTTTGCCTTAATTGAGAAAGGGGCAGAATCCGTGATGATTGATGCCTCGCACCATGATTTTGAAAAAAACATTGAAATAACAAGGAAAGTGACAACATTTGCAAAAAAATATGATGTCGCTGTTGAGGCAGAACTTGGACGTTTAGGCGGAATCGAAGATGATCTTGTAGTAGATGAGAAGGATTCTAAATTCACAAACCCGTTTCAAGCTGCTGAATTTGTGGACCGGACAGAAATTGATTCCCTTGCTGTAGCCATTGGAACGGCTCACGGTTTATATGATGGAGAACCGAAAATTGATATTGAGAGATTAGAAGCGATTGCAAAAGAAGTCTCCATTCCTCTCGTCCTCCACGGGGCATCAGGATTACCTGAAGCACTTGTGCAAAAGACGATTGATCTAGGAATTTGTAAGGTGAATATCGCAACCGAATTGAAAAATGCTTTTGTTCATGGTCTTCGAACCTATCTAAATGAGAATCCTAATGCAAATGATCCTCGTCATTATTTTAAGCCGGGTATCGATGAGCTCAAACAAGTGGTAGAACAAAAAATTATCATGTGTAAAAGTAATGGGAGAATGGGGTAATGAGCCCTAAGATATTGGTTGTAACATTAAATCCCTCTATTGATACACAATACTTTATGGATTCCCCTCTTAAACCGGGGGTCCAAAGGGTTACGAGGGTAGAGAGAACCGCGGGCGGAAAAGGATTAAATGTTGCAAGGGTATTAAAAAAACTCGGAAATGATGTTGTCTGTACTGGTTTTTCTGGGGGATATAATGGACAGTGGATTCAAGATAGTTTAATGAATCACGGAATACAACAACATTTTGTTGAGGTTCAAGGTGATACGAGGATTTGTTTGTCCTTCAGCGGCCCGGAAGAATTCCAGCCATTTGAAGTGTTAGAAGCAGGACCAGAGATATCAGCGGAAGAGCAGGAAAAGCTTAAGGAAGTTGTGGAGGCACTTGGTGATGGGATGACTGCGGGTGTTATTTCTGGCAGCCTCCCAAGAGGAGTTCCTCATACGTATTATCAAGAGTTAATACAAATTTTTAATAAAAAGAACGTACCTGTCTATCTGGATACTAGTGGAGAAGTGCTAAATCAGTCATTGAAGGCAAAGCCTCTTTTTGTAAAGCCAAATTTAGAAGAATTAGAGCTATTTAGTGGTACCGCGATAGATTCCGAGGAAGATATTATTGATGCTGCCAAGGATATGATGGAAAAAGGTGCAGCCAATGTTCTTGTATCTTTAGGGGCAAAGGGAGCTTTATTAGTAAGTGATAAGGAAGTTTGGAAGGCGAATGTTACTCCTTTAAAAAAGGCTTACCCCGTTGGATCGGGTGATAGTCTATTAGCAGGCGTTACGTATGCTCTTTCAAATGGGAAAAGTTGGCCAGAAGCACTTCGATATGGATGTGCCTGCGGTGTAAGTAATGCGATAAATCCACAGACTGGAAATGTGGAACTTGAGCAGGTTGAGACACTACTGAATGAGATTCAAATTGAACGTGTGAGAAAGGAGGTTACCAATAGTGAATGTAGCCGTGTTTGATATTGGCGGGACTTTTGTGAAGCATGCGTTGATTAATCAGGATGGAGAAATAATCGAAAAAGGTAAATTACCTACTCCAAAAGTTGAAGCACAAACCAATTTACTAGCTGAAATCCAACAAATGGTTTCACAGTATCAATTACGGGGGACTATAGCCGCTATCGGAATCTCCTCATGCGGCATCATTAAGAACGGTCAAGTGTTGCTTTCGGCTAATATTCCTGGTTATACCGGTTTTACGATTGAAAAGCAATTGTCTGAGAGGTTATCCCTTCCCGTTTACGTAGAAAATGATGTTCGTTGCGCTGGTCTGGGAGAGATGTGGAAAGGCAGTGCTGTAGGAAAAGAGAATTTCGTCTTATTAACGTTAGGAACGGGCATCGGCGGGGCTGTGGTCATTGATGGGAAATTAATAAAAGGAAACAATGGATTTGCAGGAGAATTAGGACACATGATCATTGAGCAAGAGGGTAGATTGTGCGGCTGTGGAGCAGCGGGCTGTTACGAGCAATATGCTTCCACTTCAGCATTATTGAGAGATTACCAAAAGGAATCACTTGATGGTAAGGCAATTTCAGGTGAGGAATATATGTTAAGGCTATCTCAAAATGATCCGATTGCGATCACTTGTTATCAAAGATTCATTGACTATATCGTTAGTGGGCTTGTGACCATTGCTCATTTTATCAACCCTGAAAGTATTATTATCGGCGGCGGCATTATTGAAAACGGTGATCGATTAATCAATGATATTCGAAAAACGTTTGAGAATAAAGTGATGACCATCTATCAATCTACTACTTCAATAGAAGCAGCCGTTTTAAAAAATGATGCGAGTATCATGGGGGCTGCATTCTTAGCATTCAAGTCTGAAAACATGATTGAGTAAGATGAATGCTGAGTACATATTTGTTTAAAAATCGGGCGGAGCTTTGCCCGTTTTTTTATTTAAATTTTATAAAATATGGAGTGATTATATGAAAACAATTGTCCTTATTCATGCCCGCATTGCTGCTGAAACGAATGTGATTGAAAATGGGTATTTAGTGATTAAAGGTAATAACATCGAGGCTGTTGGTGATATGGAAAACTGTCCATCTCTCGAACATGCTGATAGGGTCATCAATTGTGAACAAGCAGAATGGGTAATTCCAGGAATGATTGATGTACATATTCACGGGGCTGGTGGAAGTGATGTAATGGACGGAACACCAAACGCCCTTGAAACCATGGCAAGACTACTGCCTGCTGAAGGGACAACTTCATTTTTGGCTACGACGACCACGAGCCCGAAAGAAAGTATTGAAAAAGCATTAACGAATGCTGGTGAATTTATTTTTGCTGAAAACATCCCGGGCCAGGCCGAGATTATTGGTATCCATTTAGAAGGACCTTTTATTAATAAAGAAAAAAAGGGTGCCCAAAATGAAGATTATATCCTTGAACCAAATGTAGAATTATTTAAAAAATGGCAAAACCTATCAAACAACAGCATTAAATTAGTGACATTGGCACCAGAACTAGATGGGGATCTAGCGCTAACGCGTCATTTGGTTGAAACCGATGTTATTGCTTCCATGGGTCATACGAGTGCAAGCTTTGAACAAGTGAAGGAAGCGGTTGAAAAGGGTGTATCGCATGTTACCCATTTATATAACGGGATGAGTCCTCTTCATCATCGTGAGCCAGGTGCTTTAGGCGGTGCGCTGTTGCACAACGAATTAATGGTTGAATTGATTGCGGATGGTATTCATAGTCACCCAGAAATGCTCAAATTAGCCTTTCAGGTAAAGGGTCCTGAAAAAGTTGTATTAATTACGGACTCCATGAGAGCGAAATGCTTGAAAAATGGTACGTATGATTTAGGCGGACAGGATGTCATTGTGGAAGATGGACGTGCTGTTCTTCCAACTGGATCATTAGCAGGAAGTGTTCTAAAGCTATCTGAGGGACGACGCAATATGCAAAAATGGACGAATGCCACGATTCAAGAGATGATCCAAATGACATCTGTCAACCCAGCAAAAGAATTAGGCGTTTTCGATCGAAAAGGCTCCATTAAAGAAGGAAAAGATGCAGATATTTTTCTCATTGACCGTCAAGGGGAAGTATTACTAACTCTCTGCCGTGGTGAAATTGCCTTTGAAAAATAAACATCGGTTTTATCAAAGAAGGCCGAAGAGCTTAAAAAGTTAGTTCTATTTTGGATTGATTACCCTATAGTATTACTAGAGCCAGGCTGTTGCCTGGCTCTCTTGGTCTTTTCTAAAAAAGGTCATTTATTTCTATCGACAATTTTTTTATAAGAAAAAAGGCTGAAATCCACCTTCTATAAGGGTTTAGCCGCAATTTAATCAATTGATTGATTAGTGGAATCGCTATTAACTAAACGTTTAATTAGATTCCCTTTCATGCTTGCCACGAATAGTTTTTTGCGACCTTTGTTGCGAGGATAATGTCGAAAAGAGAGTCATGTAAAAACGTTCCAATCCCCAGCCTTTTTTCAGGTCCATGGTGACCAAAGTCAAAGAAAAATAGGAAAAGTGGTCACCATGAAGGCTCCATGGTGACCAAAATCAATAAAAAATAGAAAAAGCAGTCCTCATGAAGGATCTTCCCTATGCATGCCCCACTAAATTAAGCAAAAACTCAATCCGATTTCCCAATGTTTCCCTTAATCTGTATTAACAAGGTTTTAAGACAATGAATTTGTTCCTCTGTCATCCCGTTTATAATATCCTTCATGGTTTGATGTTCAATGATTAAAAGGTCTTTATAGATCGTCCGGGCTTCTTCCGTTAAAAAAATCGCGAGGGAGCGTCTGTCGTTAGGTTGTTTTGTGATTAATCCTTTTGCCAGCATGTTGTCTAACATTCTGGTAATACCAGGAGGATCTTTTTCAGAGCGTAAGGCCAGTTCTTTTTGGGTGATGCCTTCTTCCTCCACTAATCGTGATATTAACACAAATTGTTCAGGCGTTATATTGTAGTCCTTTAATCTTCGGGCAAACAAATTATTTAAATTTAAGGCTGTTCTATTTAGTAAATAACCAACGGATGAGTCAAGTAAGCTTTTTTCCACTCTGTGTTTCTCCTTTAATGGTTCGTTCTCATACTACTATCTTATCTTATAGAAATGTTTCATTCTTGTAAATTTGCCGCAAGAATGGATGTGAAATATTCATAATATTTAAATTTTTATATTGACACAACAATTCACCTGTTGATAGAATAATCTCAAACAGTTGTCATGTTAACTATTAACAAAACAACTGTTATTCTATTCATCATTTTTGAAAGCGTTGACATTCTAATGAGGAATTTCACTTTTTAAAAAATGGTGATTTTTTTTTGGAAATTATAAAACCTAAGGAGTGACGAATAATGGTAAATCCACATTTTTTATCGCAGTTGGCTCACGTAGAATTGCTATCTCCTAAACCTGAGGAAACCGTTAATTATTTAAAGGAAGTATGGGGACTAGAAGAGACTACTAGACGGGGACAGTCTGTCTATTTACGAGCTTGGGGAGACTACTTTCACCATTCTTTAAAAATCACAGAAGCTGCTGGTCCTGGATTGGGTCATATCGGCTGGAGAGCTGACAGTGAAGGTGCATTGCAGAATGTTGTTCAGCACCTTGAGCGGACAGAACTAGGAAAAGGCTGGATTGAAGGGGATTTGGGGCACGGTAAAGCCTATCAATTTATCACTCCTGGAGGTCACTTATCTGAGGTGTTTTGGGATGTTGAATGGTATCAGGCACCTGAAGGAAAAGAGAGCGTTTGGAAAAACCGCCCGCAAAAGCAAGTGCGCCGTGGAATTGGGGTACGTCGCTTAGACCACGTTACGGTACTAACGGATAATACAACTGTGGATCGTTTATTCTATCAAGATTTAGGGATTCGTTACAATGAGGGGATTTATTCAGACTTTGGTGATGAGATTGGCGCTTGGATGTCTGTGTCAAACCTTTCCCACGATATTGCGTTTATTAATGCGGGATTTAAAGGTGGATTCCATCATGTATGCTTTGCGGTTGAGAGTAGAGAAGAATTACTAAACGCTGCCGATACCATCCGCGAGCACGGTTTTGAAATTGAATCCGGCCCAGGTAAACATGCGGTTGCGGAAGGACTAAACCTTTATGCAATCGAGCCAGGTGGAAATCGAATCGAACTTTACGCTGGAGCACATTTAGTCTTTGCACCTGATTGGGGTCCAAAAAAGTGGAAAGTGTCTGAAAACCCAAATGATGCCTGGTCTTCCTTTAATCTATTTAACCCAGATGGAAGTTTAAAATACAGCTAAACATATAAATTAAGAACCTACTAGGAAGGATGCGTTATATAATATGTGGCATTATTGGCCAGAAAGCTATATGTGGTCGTATCAGTTAGTACGAATCATTGGACATTCTAATTTTGGCGGCAGTAATTTTAGTGAATGTTTACAGGCGGCTGAACGAATTAAGCTTGGAGATTATGATAGCTGGTACACCGAATGGACGAGATTAGGGGACAGGGTGTTAGCTCAAGGACATGAGGCATTTGATCAAGGAAATCTTGTCACAGCGCGTACTCATTTCTTACGTGCTTCAAATTATACTCGTCTCGGTGAATTTTTCCTTCAGCCGGATGACCCAAGGAAAATGGATACGTATGTAAAGGGAATTGAAGTGTTTCGAAAAGGGGCAAAATTGATGGAAAACCCTCCTGAAATCATTGAAATCCCTTATGAGGATTCCTTTTTACCGGGTTATTTCTGCCGTGGTCCTCAAGCAGAAAAATCGCCTGTTGTCGTGATGTTCGGAGGACTTGATTCTACCGCTGAGGAAATTTATTTTGCTTTATCTCAAAGTCTATACGACCGTGGTTTGGGACTGATTGCCGTGGATGGCCCAGGGCAGGGTGCTGCCTTACGATTAAACCATATTGCTTCTCGCTATGATTTTGAAGTGGCAGGTTCTGCTGTGGCGGATTGGGCTGAGAACCATCCAGCTATTGATTCGGACCGAATGGCGATCATGGCTTGGTCGATGGGCGGATATATGGCTGCTCGAATCGCTGCATTCGAACCAAGATTTAAGGCTTGTGGAATCTATAGCGCAGTCTATGATTATAACGATATGTGGAAAACTAGAGCAGATGATCATCCGTTAGCCAATATTTTACTACATGTAATGGGTGTAGAAAGTATGTCTGAGGCACGAGAAAAATTGAAGAACTACAACTTACGCGGCGTAGCTGAAAAAATAACATGTCCTACCTATGTTCTTCATGGTGAAGAGGATAAACAAGCTAATGTTGACCAAGCATACCGTGTCTACAATGCATTAACCTGTGAAAAAGTATTAAACATTGTGACACCTGATCAAACAGGTGCAGCTCACTGTCAATCGGATAATCTAACGCAAGCCTTTCCGTTGTTTGATTGGATTCAGCAGCAGCTTAATGCGAAACTTCCAAAGAGCGAGTTAGTCAGCAGTAAATAATTGTTCAGTTCCGGTCTGCCTAAAGGGTTTTGAATATTCCGTAAAAAAAGGGGATGTTATTGTGGGAGAAATTAAAAAGGTTCTAATTGTTGGCGGCGGGATTGGCGGTTTATCGACTGCCATTGCTTTACAAAAAAAGGGTGTCCAAACAGAAGTATGGGAAAAAAACAGTGAGTGGAATGTTTATGGAGTGGGAATTATTCAAGCGTCGAATCAATTAAGGGAATTAGGCGTATTAGGAGTGGCGGATGAATGTTTAGCTAAGGGCTGCGAATTCCCAGGGTGGCGATTTTATAATGCCAAGGGCGATGTTTTAACTGAGGTACCAACTCCTAGGGCGGACAACTATCCAGCGAATAATGGAATTTCCCGCAGAGATTTGCATCAAATTTTACTCGATAATTCCATTAAATACGGTGCAACCGTTAAAATGGGCATTACTTTTTCAAAAATAGAGAATCGTGAGGATTGTGTGTATGTAGAATCTACAGAGGGTACTTCCGGTGAATACGATTTAGTCATTGGTGCAGATGGGGTTCGGTCACAGGTTAGAAGCAAGGTGTTTGGTAACGAATACCAGCCTAATTTTGTTGGGCAGGGCGGTTGGAGATACCCAATGGCGAAACCAGAAGGCCTTGAATGGGGTGGACTTGTTTACGGTGAAAAAAATAAAGCGGTCATCGTCCCTATGGGTCCGGATTCGATCTATCTTACAGCGGTTTCTCCAGAGGCACGTGATGCTCACATGCCGGAGGATCAATTGCACGAGTTAATGCGCGATCGATTAAAAGAATTTGGCGGTATGGTGGCAGAGCTACGGGAAAAGATTGTCGATCCAAAGCAAGTAGTTTACCGACCATACGAGGAAATTTTAATGCCGTCACCTTGGTACAGAGGGCGTGTATTGCTTATAGGTGATGCTGTCCACTCATCGCCGCCACAATTGGGACAAGGTGCAGCACTTGCGATTGAAGATGCCGTGGTATTAGCCGATCTAGTTGCTCGTGAGAAGGATATTGATAGATTACTAGCTAAGTTTATGGAGCAAAGAATTGAACGGTCTAAATTGGTCGTTGAAACTTCTGTTAATTTAGTGGAATGGGAGAAACTTGACTGGGAAGGCAAACTCGACCCGAACATTAATCCATCCGCTACCTTTGGCCAAGCATTGAAAAAGATGACAGAACCAATTCTTCAAAAAGAAACGCTAGAAAACTAGTAATCTCTAAAAAAGAGGAATTCTTGCAGACACCTCGGAATTATTACATAAATGAATTCCTCCTTTACATAGGCATTTCTAAGGTTTTGTTGCTTTCAATAATGTCCGAAATTTACAAACACTTTGGTTACCGTTGAACGCGAAAAAACATGGGAGCGGGATTAGACGAGCCTTTTGGTTACCGTTGAGCCTGAAAAATTATGCTAACGGGAATCAAACGAGGCTTTTGGTTACCGTTGAGCCAGAAAAACTATGTTAACGGGAATCAAACGAGCTTTTTGGTTACCGTTGAGCCTGAAAAATTATGTTAACGGGAATCAAACGAGGCTTTTGGTTACCGTTGAGCCAGAAAAATCATGCTAGCGGGAATCAAACGAGCCCCTTGGTTACCGTTGAGCCTGAAAAATCATGCTAATGGGAATCAGACTAGTACCCGAACCCAATTTTCCAAAAACAAGGTTCCTATTTTCCTCTAAAGTAGTAGAAAGGAGGTTCTATATGAAAATTATCGATCTAAGTGTTGCGATTGAAAGTAATCTTCCGTCTGATCCACCTAAAATGATTCCCGAAATTGATTATCAAAGTCATGAAGATCAAATCGATTATATGTTAAGTTTTTTCCCTGAGGCAACGAAGGACGACCTTCCAAATGGTTTGGCTTGGGCACTAGAAAATGTAAAGCTTACAACACACTCCGGAACACATGTCGATGCCCCTTGGCATTACCACCCAACGATGAATAGTGGTGAGAGGTCATGGACCATTGATGAGGTTCCGTTAGATTGGTTTTATGGTGATGGTGTGGTCGTAGATTTTTCAGATAAACCTGATGGGTATGCCACAACTATAGAGGATTTTAAACTGTATTTCGAGAAAATCAATTATACCTTAAAAAAGGGCGATATCGTATTAATCCACACAGGTGCTTCTAAAAAGTGGGGCACAAAGGAGTATTTAACAACAGGTTGCGGAATGGGTCGAGAAGTCACCTTATGGCTGATCAATCAAGGAATTCGCACAATGGGAACCGATGCCTGGAGTTGGGATCGTCCACTCGGCTTCATTGCGGAGGATTTTGCTAGGACTCATGATAAAAGCCTGATTTGGGAAGGTCATTTTGCAGGAATTGAAAAGGCCTATTGCCAAATTGAAAAACTAACAAATTTAGATAAACTACCACGTTGCGGATTTAAAGTTTCTTGTTTTCCAGTGAAAATTAAGAATGCCAGCGCCGGATGGGTGAGGGCAGTTGCAATTTTAGATTAATAAGAAGGAGTGTTAATGTTGAGCATGGACCATTTGAGAAATAAAGTAATCCTAACGGTTGCCACTACAGGTGCGGTCACCAGGAGAGAAGATACCCCCTACTTAGCTCAATCCCCACAAGAAATAGCGGATGAAGTGTTCAAATGTTATCAGGCAGGAGCTGCGATTGCCCATATTCATGTTCGTGAGAATGATGGAACACCTTCTATGAATATAGAAAAATTCAGAGAAACCGTCGCGTTAATTCGAGAGCGATGCGATATCGTGATTAATCTTACTTCCTCAGGCGGTATAGGATTAAACGAAGATGACCGCATTCGTCCATTTGTTGAATTGCTTCCCGAATTGGCGACCTTTGATGCAGGGACAATGAACTGGAGACACGAAACCGTTTTTGATAACAATCCTAAATTTTTAGAGCGTTTAGGAAGCGAGATGTTAAAGGTCAATGTGAAACCAGAGATCGAAGTATTTGATGCGGGGATGCTGTATAATGCCCTGTACTATGTAAAAAAGGGAATTCTTAAGGAACCGCTGCATGTTCAATTTGTCCTTGGAGCACCTGGCGGAATAGCAGCTACGGTTGAGAATTTAGTCTTTTTAAAGGGATTACTTCCGGAAAATACAACCTGGAGTGCATTTGGAGTAGGAAGAATGAGTGTTCCGATTATGATGACAACATTGGCATTGGGCGGCCATTTGCGAGTAGGGATGGAGGACAATATCTTTATTCAAAAAGGGGTACTGGCGAAATCCAATGTTGAATTTGTGGAACAAGCAAAAAGATTGGTAAAGGAAGTAGGAAAAGAGCTTGCTACGCCTGAGGAGGCAAGGGAGATTTTATCGCTTAAATCGGTCATGCAAAATAATTAGGGGTGCCTGTCACCGCCCGTGGACACTTTCCACCTCAGGCGGACACTCCCTCCTTCAAGGAAAGGTTTAGGATGGAGCGAAATCAGAAAGAAAGGTTCAGAGTCGACTCTGAGCCTTTCTATTAACGTTCGAGCTTTCATTATTGCCTTCAGCTTCGACTAGTAACACAATCTCCCGAGTCAAGACCCGGGAGATTATCCGGCACACGTTTTGTAAGTGGATGCTAAAAGCTACGAATAATGATATTGAAAAAGTGCGAAGATTGGCCGGTCACAGCAATATTGCAACAACAAGTAGATATTTGAAGGATTCGTATAGTGATTTGGCGGATGCTGTTGATGCCTTGCCGAAATTTTAAGTCATGGTAACAATCCTATATCCCTTTTTGCTGATTTTGTATTCATCTCCATGGATAAAGGGAGTATAAAAAAAGAACTATTTAACAATTTTCTAGAGAATAATAAACCCTTTATCGATGGTGGAAATGATATTGACCCGGTTGGCGATTTCTTAATTGGACTTGTTAGAGTCACTACCGGTATACCACAAAAAAATCATATTTATGACCGTATTACTTTAACTGATGGCAAAAAAGGTGCTCAACGAATATTTAAATAGCCGCACTGAATGCTCTCAATACCTTATTGGCCGTTATGAAATGAAGAAATATTGCGGATTTTATCAAGATCAAGATAGGGAACATCAGTCAATGTATAGTTATTAATACCGGAGATGTCATTAAAGTGCGTGGATCTAGGCTATCAGGCTCTTCTTCAAAGTGTTTACGAATGGCCTCTGAATAAGTATTCTTCGGCACTGTTGATACGTTTACTTTCCATTCCTAGAGATATACAGCGACGTACATCTTCATCTGGAAGACTTTAAAATGGTCACTATATAATAGAAGAAACATGTCAAAATAGGAGTATCTTCCGATAAGTAGATGCTACAGCAAATTAGTAATTTCACTCTGCGAAAGTTGAGTTAAATGTAAAAACTTACTTGACAAACACCGCCATATACTATTTTAATGCTATTCAAATCATGTAACCCCCTAATATCTTTTACTTATTCATCTGTATAATACAGAAAAAGAGTTTACTGTATTTATATTATTCTAACAGTAAACTCTTTTTCAATCCTATATTAACTTGCTAATTGTACTTCTTAGATCAAATCCGCTGGAGACCAATTCTTTAAAAACTCTAAATAAATATCAGTAACCTTATTTATCTGTTCGATTTCAATATATTCATCAACAATATGTCCTTGCAAAATTGAACCTGGTCCCATACCAATTGTCGGGATATTACGATGACCAGAAGTCTCTGAACCATTTGTGCAGCAGGTCCATGTAGTTACAACAGGCTCCTCACCTAAAACCGTCTTAGTGCCATCATTCATCGCCTTAAATAATGGGGAAGAGGTGCTAACGACACTTTTCTCGTATATTTTTCGCCAGTATAAGCAGTCAACTCACTTACGCTGACTTAAAGTTTAAAGTTTTTGATACCAGCATTGCACAATACTTCGCTAATATTATCCAAAATCATCATCCTTTTCACCAAGCAGGGTACGGCGGTCAAAACGTATTTTTGTTCTTTCTGGGACAGCTGAGATAATTGGATAAGGCTCTGTAATGATATCCGTAGGAACTAGAATTCCTTGTCCGAATGACAGCAGTGCTATAATCAACACACCAAATGCAAGCATGAGAGAAATGCTTGCATATACCGTCATCATAGCCCCCCTTTTGTTGGTACATTTATCGTATTCTACGAAGTGCTCTTTTTCAATACTGAAGTGAGAGTATTGAAAAATAAGGTTTCAATATTACATTCTTTAATAAAAACAGGATAGACGGTTATCGTCTATCCTAACAATTGGAACATCAATCTGCTTTATGATATTTAATATCCACATATCTGAGTGCAAATAGCGCTATTATTGCCGCTAAAATTATATATGCACTAATCGCGTAACCGCTCTCAAATTTATGAAGAAGAAGAGTAGAAATCAAAGGAGCAAATCCTCCACCAATAACGCTCCTTAGCATGAATGTGATAGCTGAGCCGCTGTACCTGAGATGCGCTGGAAAACTCGAAGCGATTACTGGGGCTAATGGTGCCCACATTGTAGAATGAATGATAAATGCAACAATTATTGCTAGGAAAATTAAGCCTGTGCTTTTCGTATTCAATAAGTAGAAAAATGGTAAAGCCCATAGAATAAGTAGTATATTACCAAATCCGAGAATTTTTTTAGGACTTATTTTATCACTAACATATCCAGTGACAAAAATAGATACAACAGCGATCATTGCCCCTACTAATGTCGCGTTAACGAAAATTGATTTATCTAGTCCTAGATGTGTGATTCCATACGTTGTCGTATAAAAAGCAAATACTCCAAAAGCAATATCGCTACTTACATTTGCAAATACGCCCGAAACTACTTGTTTAGGATAATCTTTTATAACAGAAACAAATGGCAACTTCGGCATTTCTTTTTCATTAAGAACCTTTTGGAATGAAGGCGTTTCCATTAAATTCATTCGAATGAGTAACCCAAGAATAACTAAAGCTAAACTTAGAATAAATGGTACTCTCCAACCCCATGTTTGGAAGCTATCGCCTGAAATCATAATAAAAAGGGATGTGACTGCAGTTCCTAGTATTAATCCAAGCGGCACGCCAATTTGAGGCAATGTGGCCATAAAACCTCGATTATTTTTTGTTCCCCACTCCATAGAAATGAGAACAGATCCTGGCCATTCCCCTCCAATCGCAATCCCTTGAATAAATCTAAGGATTGTGACTAATACAGGTGCCCATAACCCAATACTTGCAAAGCCAGGTAGTAAACCGATAAGAACAGTCGTTATCCCCATGATGATTAAGGTAGCGATTAAAGATACTTTTCTACCAATTTTATCACCTAAATGCCCAAAAAATATTCCACCTAACGGCCTAGCAATATATCCAATCGCATAAGTTGAAAACGTTAATAATGTAGCAACATATGGATCATGCATCGGAAAAAATAATTGTGGAAAAATAATGGCAGCCATAGTTCCATAAAGGAAGAAATCATACCATTCTATTGTTGACCCTAAAACACTCGAGATACCGGCAAGTTTTTGTTGCTTACCGTGATCAATATGACCGTTTTGAACATTCTTTTCAGCAAGATTACTCATAAACATTTCTCCCCCGTTTATCTGATTGATTTTCTCCTTATAACCCTTGTTTATATAAATGCGGTACCCGACTTGTGAGCACAGGTACTTTTTCTCGAATTGCTACTGTTTCCTCAACCTTAATTGAAGTCGTTAGGGTTTCCTCTTCAGTAGTCGATCCTTCTATTAAAGTATCTCCCCAAGGATTTACGACCATGGAGCTACCGCCATAGGTAACTTCTTTATACGTGCCGACATTGTTGCATGATACAACGAACATCTGATTTTCAATAGCCCGAGTAATTTGGATATTTTTCCAATGTTTCAGACGGGCAATCGGCCATTCTGCAATGATAAATAATACTTCTGCACCTTCCAAAGCAAGCGGACGGATAATTTCTGAAAAACGAAGGTCGTAGCAAATGATTAGTCCCATCTTGATACCATCAAGCTCAAATACCTCAGGTACCTTTTGTCCGCCTGTTAAATATTCCGGCTCGTTTAACATTGGCACTAAGTGAACCTTGTCATATTGGTAAACGACTTCTCCCTGTCGATTTATAACAACTGCTGTGTTATATACTTTTCCATTAACTTTATTGGCAAAAGAGCCTCCGATAATATTGATATTAAATGTTTTAGCCAACGTCTGAAGAAATGGCACAGTCGCCTTCCCATTATCATCAGCAAGAATGTGAATATCCTCCAATGTATAGGAAGTTGTCCACATTTCTGGCAGGACAATCACATCCGGCGCAGAATTCTTTATTTCCTTTTCCAACCATTCTTCGACTTTTTTAAAGTTTTCTAATGGATTTCCTGGAATAATTTCCATTTGATAGATTGAAATTTTCATACTTTTATTCCTCCGAATCCAATCGTGTAATTGCATATTCAGCATGTATTTCATTGTTTCGGACCTTATCTATAAATGCCATTTTGAATTTGGAACCGTATTTAAAACCTTCCAATAACGGTACAGTTCCTGAGAATACAACGGTATTTTGTAAGGTTATTTCTTTTTTATTTAGGAACCCTTTTATTTCATTCAAAGGGATAATTTCGTTAATCTTTGCTTCTTGGTAATTTTGCCACTCACCATCTAAATACACTTGAGATGTTAAAATTAGGTCGTCCCAATGATCAATAACATCATTGATATTCCAAGCCACTTGAGCTAGGGGTTTATCACAAATTTGCTTAGATTGATTAATATCAATTGTTTCCAATGAACGATCTGTATGGTCACTTCCAACGGTTATGTATACTTCCTCTGCAGTATCTCCAAATACTAAAACAATTTCGGCTTCACCACTTGTTTTATCGCCAAGTACTTCAATCTCCTCAGTCTGACTAAGGCTGTTTCTACGAACTGGATAAAGGGTAGGAACTTCAGTTGGTCTAGGAACCCCAATTTTTTCAAGTTCAACGATGTGCTCCATTGTTTTTTCAATATTTCGTCCTGCGTAACCAATGCAATAAACATGCTTGACCTTGATTTCCTTTTGTACGTTGTTAACTGTCAATGGTAATAATATTGAGTTCATTGCTTTCATTGTTTTCATTGTTTTCATTTTTTCTCCCCCTATGTTTGATAATGCTTTCAAACGATTATTAAAAAATTTCACTTACCTTCGACAATGTCAATGGATTCCTTTGTCTGAACCAAGTGTTCTTCCATTAACTCTGTTGCTTGTTTAACATCCTTTAGTTTCAAAGCTTCTACAATTCGCAAATGTTCTTCTATGACCTCCTCCATACGGCCATTTTTGGCTAATGCCTTGTGCCCTATTAATCTTGTTAAATTGTATAAATTTAACAAGATGTCTCCTAACAAGTGCTGTTCAGCAAAGTAAAGAATTTTTCTATGGAATTTCTGGTCCAATTCGATAAATTCAATACGATCGTTTTTCTCCATAGCCGTTTTCTGCTGCTCAATTACTTCCCTTAAAAATTGAATTTGATTAGCAGTAATACTTGGAATAACTCTTCTCAATCCTTCCGTTTCAATTGAAACCCTGAGAAAAATAATTTGTTCCTTTTCGCTCGGCGTAATTTCCCGAACCTTTAACCCTTTCCTAGGAACAGCTACTAATAGACCGTCTTTCAATAAGTCACCTACCGCCTCTCGCACAGGAGTACGTGAAGTATTAAAAGACTGAGCAAGGATCATTTCGGTAATAATCTCATCCTTTTTAATGTTCCCGTTGAAAATGGCATTTTTAATCTCGTCATAAACAATTTCCTTTGTTGTCTGGAGTTTAATTGGATTTACATTTAGCTTATCGATTTTGTTTCACTCCTATGTATTATGTATACATTGTACATTATACATAATACATAGATATTTTTGAATTGTCAAACTCTTTTATTAATTCTTTTAATTAAGACATTTTGCTTTAATGATTGCTTAACTTTCAAGGAATCAACACGATACCTTCAAGCAATGATATGGACCATTTTTTACAGAATGACAGTCTTAAGGCTGTGGTTTTTCTTTAGAAATGAGTGTTTTAAAAATGTAGTTTAAAAGAATAAGAGATTTACTTCGGGCGGCAGCACTACGGACTAATCAGAAAGGAAAGATGTTTTTCTGTCATTCCGTACGTGTCGCTTTGGTACTAAATAGCCCGATAACCACGGTCTGTACGGCTGACGCCTACATTCCGTAGGTTCCTGTTCCATTTACGGCTGGCCGCTGTACCAAACGAGCCGAAAACCGTTAAAACCTTGGGCTCCTCGCCCAAACCCAGCCAACGGGAGCCCGTTGGATCGCTTTATACGCCCGGACCCTATTTATCTCCTTCTTTGTTCTCCTTATTGTAATCGTTCGCTCATTAGGGCAGTCAAGGGTGCTACGCTAGCGCTTCGCAAAGTTTGTGAACTTTTAAGAAGAGCGTTTAAAAACTTCACAAACTTCAAGCCCGTTGACAGCCCTTTTCGCAAAGATTCAGAGAGGTCAAACAAAAAAGGAGTGATCGAGAATGGAAACAAGTTTTTATGGGTTGAAGGTAGCAAAATCAAGTAAAGGCTATTATGTCGGAAGATTTTTTCAAGAAGACGAAGTCATGACACCATTTGTTCGACTCACGATGATCTTAGCAGCAAACAAGAAGCCATTGAGTGGATCGAATCCATGATGAAAGAAGTGGAAGAGAGGAAAGAGGGGTAAATCCCTCTTTTTTTCCTTCTTGAGGTATATGATGATCAAGATCAAGGTTGTTCCTCTAACTCCAGGTAATATCCAAATGAAAATATTTAGAATAAATAAGCTGAAAATAACTCCATCTCAGCAAAGGGAAGTACCTGCAATAAAACATAACTAATTGCAAGGCCGCCCAGTAACATTCCTTGTACCTTCTGCGCCTTATTGATCGAAAGTAACGCTTCCTGTTGGGCTGTCATGAAACCCGCCTCTTTTCACATTCAATTTTCAAATCCTATGTATACTCTGTAAAACAAAAGAAAAGCTTACTCCAAAAAGCCGTGACTCACGACTTTTTGGGTCAGCTCATGTTTTTCCTTATTAATTCAAGCTAGCAAAAGTTTTAGGATTATGATGTTTTGATAGTAATGTCTTCTTCTTTTTCTTCTTGTTCATTGCTTGCTGAGGCCTTTTTAAACGGTAACGCCTTTTTAAAAATATTCCATAACACAATGACAATAGCAATCCCTAATAAAGTCGCTGTTATTGGTCTTTCAAAGAACATGAGGAAATTTCCTTCTGTCATTATTAATCCTTGACGAAGACCTTCTTCAAAAACTGCTCCTAATACTAATCCAACCACTAATGGTGCAGGTTCATAATCACAATATTTCATGATAAAACCAACTAATCCAAAGACAAGCATGATCCATAAATCAAATATGCTGTTATTGATGCTATAGGCTCCGATAAACATAATACCTGTAATAGTTGGCATAAGAATCTTAATTGGAACTTTAGTTAATGAGGCAAATACTCCTACTAGAGGAAGGTTCAAAATAAGCAACATGACATTACCTATATACATACTTGCTACTACTAACCAAAATAAATCACCATGTTGAGAAATAAACATTGGACCAGGGGTAATTCCATGAACGAGTAATCCTCCAAGTAATAGTGCAGTGGGAGGAGAAAATGGGAACCCTAGTGCTAGAAATGGAATCATTGCACTAGTTGAAGCAGCATTATTGGCTGATTCCGGTCCAGCCACCCCTTCAATCGCGCCTTTTCCAAACTCTTCAGGATGGCGAGACATTTTCTTTTCCAATCGATAGGAAATGAGAGTGGACATAAACCCAGCTGGACCTGGCAATAATCCCATCGGAAATCCAACAAGTGTTCCTCTAAGGATCGGCCATATCGATCGTTTCGTTTCTTGTTTATTCGGATACATCTCTTTCATTTTAACTTTAATCATATTGGAGCTTGTATAAGGTGTTAAGGCTACTGAAAAAATTTCTGCAAGACCAAATAGTCCCATTACGACTGGTACTAAATCAAATCCTTTCGACAGTTCCATGACTCCAAAGGTAAGGCGGTCTTCACCCGTTACCAAATCAACCCCTACCGTACTGATCATTAATCCAATAATAACCATTAAAAAGGACTTTCCAAAGGAGCCTCCCGTTAAGTTACTTAAGACTATCAGTCCAAATAGTCCTAGTGCAAAAAATTCAGGCGCTCCGAATGCAAGAGCTGCATTTGCTAAAATCGGTGCGAAAAACATTAGTCCGACAATAGCAAGTGTCCCAGCAACCCAAGAACCAATCGCTGCAATTGATAACGCTGCGCCTGCTCTGCCTTTTCTTGCCATTTTATACCCATCCAGCGTCGTGACTAAAGAGGCTGCTTCACCTGGTAAATTCACGAGGATAGACGTAATAGAACCCCCATACATCGATCCATAATAAATCCCTGCTAGCATAATGAGACCAGCCCCTGGATCCATTCCGAAGCTCAAAGGTAATAGAATCGCCATCGCTCCAGTTGGCCCAATTCCCGGCAAAACACCTGTAACTTGTCCCACCAATACTCCTATAAAGCATACTAATAACATTTCTAATGAGAGAGCAGACATTAACCCATTTGATAAATTTGCAAGTGCATCCATATTTTATATATACCCTCCCTTAAAGGATCCCAGAAGGGAATGGAATTTGAAGAAAAGTTAGTAAGAGGTAAACAAGCGTTGTAAAAATGCCTGCAAAAAGAATTGGATAAACCCATCCGCGAAAACCAGAAATCTTAGCAAGGCTAAAAACTAATAAAAACAACATTGGAAGTCCAATAGTTTTATAGAATAATAAAAATAGGACAATACTGAGGAAATAACTAGCAAAACGGAGAACGCCTTGTTTTGAGAAATCATCTATTTTCTCTTTCATCTCTTTTGTCCCTATCCCTGCCCCTTTTATCAATAACCCTAAAGATAGAAGGCTACCTATTACGCCCAGCGTAATAGGTAGAAAGCCCGGACCTGGCATCTCAGGACTACCAATAGACATTTTGAATGAAAAAAATAAATACAATACACAAAACAAAAATAAACCGGCATTCGATATGTTTGTTATCAATTTTTTATTCAAAGTATCACCACCTACTGATTCAAATTTTTCATAACAGTTTGAATCAAATAGAGTAATTGATTCAAACTGTATCTTATTCCTTACCGATATTAAACTTCTCAATCATTTTTTGATTTACTTTTTTCATCTCATTCAGTTGGTCCGTAATTTCATCACCTTCAACTAAACGAACAGACATTTTTAATGTTTCTGCATTTTTCTTAAAGTCAGCATCGTCGATAACTTCTTTCATATTGTCACGCAAAATCGTTACCACATCATCTGGAGTATCTTTCGGAACTGCTAAGTAATACCAGGCTGAGAAGTCAACATCGCTAAATTCAAACTCAACTCCAGCTTTTTCTAGTTCTTCTGCAATTGTTGGGATTTCTGGGAATAAATCATTTCTTTCAGGTGTAAAGATTCCTAGAGCCTTTAATTTTCCAGATTTAATATATTCTGCTGATTCCATTGGATGAACTGCTGCAATATCAATGTGTCCACCAATAATAGCCGCAATCGACTCATTATTTGCTTTATATGGAATATTTGTCGCTTTAATGCCAGCCGTGTTAAACAATGCAGCATGAGCAATATCATTTACTGTACCCACGCCTGGGTGACCAACTTTCAGCGTTTTACCTTTTGATGAATCAATTAAATCCTGAATTGAATTGATGTCACTCTTCCCATCAACTACCAATAGTAAAGGATTGTACACAACGCTTGAAATAAATTTAAAATCTTCGATAGAGTAGTCTAATTCTTTTAAAAATGGTTGCATTGCAATAGTCGTACCAGTAATAAGCCCCAACGTGTGTCCGTCTGCTTCTGATTTAGCTGTTTCAGAAACTCCGATCGTACCACTACCACCTGCACGGTTCACAACAATCATGGATTCCCCAAGATATTTTTGAGCGACCTCTGCAACCCCTCTACCAACTGTATCGGTACTTCCACCAGCAGCAAAAGGAACAATTAGATTCAGAGATTTTGTTGGAAAATCATTTTTTTCTTCTGTAGATGCATTTTCAGTTTGATTAGAGCTACAACCTGCTAGAATAGTGGCCATCAACCCTAAGCCCAAAAAAAGATTTTTCATTTTCAGCTTTTTCATTAATTTTCCACACTCCTCATTATTCTCATAGTTACTTTGAATACATTAATTTTCCTGAAGCTTCAAGGTTTATATGATGTTTATGGAACACACGAGTTGTTTAAGACTTCGAATTGCTCGCACAGAGGAGAACAATTATGAATACCATCATTTCGCTCTGCAATACACTTAATGTAAATTCTGGGGGGGGTTGTCAAACCCAATGTTTGTTTTGAATGCTCCTTTTAATAGTTTAGAAACAACTCTTCCATTGTAAGCGCTTGTATTTTTGACAAAAAAAGAATCTAGAATAGGCAGTAAAAAGTATAAAGAAGATCATTTCAACTTAATAGACGATAAATACTATTAGAATAGCAATTCCTTTTACATATTCGTTTCAGGCAGAAAATCTCCTCCTTATTTTTCAAATTTTAGAGTATGCTGATTATTTCAAATATTGTATTTTTATGTTAAACAAACTCTTTACAAATGTACAATACCATTCTAATATTAGTGACATATCTACAGCATATGATGATTATTAATTAAACAAAATTAACTATGACACTATATTCATGAAGTTACGTATTTGGAAGATTAGTAGGAAAAATGATTATGTATCTATTTAATAATTGATTCATTTAAGAATGGCAGGTGAAAACTCGTGGATTTTAGAAATATCAAATATTTTGAGGCTGTGGCAAGGGTTGGTAATATCACAAAGGCTGCAACAGAATTAAATATGTCACAACCCCCCCTTAGTCAGCAGATTCAAAATATGGAGAATGAAATAGGGGTAAAGTTATTTGAGCGACATAAAAAAGGAGTTCTCCTTACAGATGAAGGAAAACTCCTTTTACAAAAAGTAAGACCTTTACTTCGCCAGTATAATGAACTCCTAGACGATTTATCAGATCCTCAAAATTTAGCTTTTGGTAACATTTCATTGGCTATTTTACCTATTTTTTCGGATTCGATAAGTGAAGCATTGGCCCATATGCGGAGAGAAAACGAAAATATTCATTTTTCCATTAAAGAAGGTCATACAAAATCAAATGTTTCATTAGTACAAAGTGGAGAAGCCCATGTAGGGATTTCGCGATTACCTATTGATAATTCTGAACTGAATTATTCTATTCTTGGAAATGATCCGATTCGAGTGTTTCTTCGAAAGGATGATTCATTAGCTTTCAAAGAAAAGATCCTTCCAAAAGATCTAAATGGAAGACCGTTAATATTAATTCGGGGAAGTACGTTTCATAGTGCGTTTACACAAATTTTGCAGACTTTTGAAGAAGCTAAGATAAAACCGAATATCATTGCACATACGGAAACAGCCTCTACTCTACTTAAGATGGTAAAGTATAACTCGGGAATTGGGCTTGCTCCACAGACGGGTAGTTCTCACTCAACAGAGGATTTGAAAGTAGTACCATTTGGAGAGTCAGACATTTACATCCCTACTGCTGTCATCTGGCGAAAAAATGAAACCAATCCTATTGTATTAAAATTAAAGAACTTAATAAGCCAATATTGTGCAATTTAGTGATCTTTCTTTTTCTAAAACTAGTAATATTGTTGATTGAATATATAAAAGAAAAATAGATTTCCATCTTCATCTTTTTATAGGGATGGAAATTAATACATAAACATAAGCATATTAATTTCATATGGATATCATATCATTTTGGTATTTTACATATCGATAAGGTTTTCTTACACTTGAACTAAGTTAAATATTTGAAATATTTAAAAATATTATAGGAGGTATATTCTATCGGATAATCTATCCTTTTTCAATCAAGATTTCAATAGAAACTATCAATTTAAGTGTTTAATAAATAAGAAAGTTCTTTACCTGTCGAATTGTTAACGTTTTCAAAAAAAGGAGGAAGGCTGTATGAGGATATTAAACAATTCTGTCAGTTGGATAACTGGATCTACAGGGAGTATCGGAAGTGCTACATGTAAAGTTTTAGCTCAGGCTGGGAGTCATGTCGTGGTTTCAGATATAGATTTTGATCGTGCTAAGGATCTTTCTATCCAATTAAAAGATGAAGGTGTTGAGGCATTACCATTACAACTGGATGTATCAGATCAAAAAGCTGTCGAAAACGTTGGTAAGATCATAAAAAAAACATTCGGTCGACTTGACATTCTGGTAAATGGGGCAGGGATTTCTCCAAAAGGAGAACAAGGTCGAGTCCCGGTCGAAGACATGGATGCAGAAGAATGGCTTCGAGTGGTCAACATTAATTTACACGGAGCGTTTTACTGTTCGCAAGTGGCTGTGAGGTTGATGAAGGAAAATGCCGGTGGTCATATTGTCAACATCGCCTCTCAAGCAGGAAGATCCTATAGCCCCGTTACGGGAGCTCATTATGCGGTCAGTAAAGCAGGTTTGATCTCTCTTACGCGGCAAATGGCTGGAGAACTTGGTCCGAGTGGGATCTATGTAAATGCTGTGGCCCCAGGACGTATTGACACTCCAATGATTAAAGACGTTCCAGAAGAAGTGAACCGGCAAATCGTTAATAATATTCCATTGAGACGACTAGGTACGCCAGAAGAAGTAGCCAATACGATTCAATTTCTTGTTACACCACAATCCAGTTACCTTACTGGAGTTGTGATAGACATAAACGGTGGGAGATTAATGATGTAGATAATGATTAGAGTTACTTGAACATTTCTATAGAAATATATTGGAGGAATTTTGGTGAAAGCCTTACTAAAACAAAGTTATGAACCGGAAGATGTATCATTGCAACACATAGAAAAACCACAACCTGGCCCATATGAAGTGGTTGTGAAAGTACATTTTGCCGGTATTTGTGGAACGGATATGAAAATTTTTGATAATCATTATCCTTCATACAAACAACCATTGGTCCTTGGTCACGAATTTAGTGGTCAAGTAGAGACTGTGGGTGCTGAGGTGAAAGATATAGCAATTGGTACAAACGTTGTGGCTCGTACCATCTACTCTTCTTGTGGAAATTGTGAATCATGTATTAAAGGAAGACAAAGCCTATGTACGAAAAAAACGAGAATTGGCTTTGACCACGATGGCGTTTTTGCCGAGTATGTAAAAGTTCATCAAGACCAAATTCACATTTTGCCAAAAGAAATTGATTTGATCACAGCTGCACTCATCGAACCGTTTACAGTCGTGGTCCATGCATTAAACCCCATTACGATTAGGCCATCGGATGTGGTACTTATCATTGGTCCTGGACCGATTGGACTCATGTCTGTCCTCCTTTCCAAAGCATACGGTGCAACAGTGGTGGTAGCTGGACTCAAACAAGACCAAAAAAGACTAGATTTAGCTCAAAAAATGGGAGCCGATCTCGTTTTAGTTTCGGATCAAGAAAACAGTGAAGCCGCCTTGATGGAGTTAACCGACGACCAAGGACCAAACATTGTTTTAGAATGTTCAGGAACTGGTGGAGGCGTAAATCAAGGGTTAGAGTTGTGCAGAAGAGGCGGTCAATATGTGCAAATCGGTACGCGAAGCACACCGATTAAGGTTGATTTTATGAAAATTGCCTATAAGGAAATTAAAGTTACCGGAAGTATCGGTCACTCGAAACTCGATTGGGAAAACTCTCTTCGTATCCTACAAGCTGGTAAAGTCGATCTTTCACATTTCATTGAGGATTTCTATCACCTCGAACAATGGAAAGAAGCCTTTAATGCATTTAAAAATAAGGAAAAAGCCAAAGTACTTTTCAAGCTATAAAATAGTCTTCTAGTAAATTTCTACTCTTTTATTTTATAAAAAAATATATGAATTTTTAGGAGGAATTGTTATGCAACGTCACGGAGGATATGTATTAGTAGAGACACTGATTAATCATGGAGTTACTCATGTATTTGGAATGCCTGGAGGACAGGCGAATGCGTTTTACGATGCTTTATCTCAACGGAAAGAAGAAATCTCACATATTTTAATTCGAGATGAAACAACTGCTGGGTTCGCAGCCGATGCGTTTTCCAGAGTAACAGGCCGAATCGGGGTTTGTGATGCGACAGTAGGTCCAGGAGCAACCAAGTTTCCTTCCGGACTAATGGAAGCATTTAATAGCTCTGTACCAGTTCTCGTTCTTGTCAGTGATCACCCACAAAATTCCGTTCTTTTACAACAATATGGCCGTATTAGCCAAGGCGGAAATCAACTGGATATGTTGAAGCCATTTGCCAAAGAAACGTTTAATGTTCCAAGCATTGAAATGCTTTCAAAAGTCGTATCCGCGGCGATTCACACAGCTGTTTCGGGCCGTCCTGGACCAGTCGTTGTGCAAATTCCACAAAATGTATTTCTAGCGACAACTGAGCTAGAACCACTATCAGGAACTAGTTATCATCCAAAATACAGAAGTTCTGCCCCTGAATCAGAAGTAGCGAAAGCTGTTCGTCTTCTTTCAACTGCTAAAAAACCTGTTATTCTTGCGGGCGGAGGAGTTCAGCTTTCTCAAGCGTACGATGAAATGACTCAATTAATTGAAACATATAAGATTCCAGTAGTTACTACATTGACTGGTAAAGGAAGTGTCGCTGAAACCAATGAACTATGCCTTGGTGTATTAGGCGAACTAGGAAGTCCATGTGCAAAAGTCATTTCGGACCAAGCAGATGTTATTTTGGCTATCGGATATAAGCATTCTCAAAATAGCTCGTATCGTTGGACATGGCCAAGAGAAGATCAGCAATTCATTCATATTGATATCGATCCTGCTGAATTCGGCCGCATTATTAATGCAAATGTTGCCCTCTGGGGAGATGCGCGCGAAGTTCTAAAACAAGTCCTAGCTGGGTTGAAAAATTCAAGCTTCGAAACATCAAGTGAATGGTTAAATACCGTGAAAGTAGAAAAGGAAAAATGGTTGCAAGCTCGTAATGAGGAGTCCTCCAGCAAAAGCAATCCAATTTGGCCTCAGGCTGCCGTTCAAGCTATTGTAGACCAATTGGGACCAAATGACATTGTAACGTGTGACGCTGGTTTCTCTAGTGGATGGGCTGGCGGTTTCCTTGAATTAAAACAACAAGGTCGTCAAATCATCCTTCCGCGTGGAGCTGCAGGATTAGGTTCTTCATTGCCGTTTGCGTTGGGTGCTGCGATGGCTCGTCCAGGATCTCGTGTAATCGCGATCAGTGGAGATGGAGCATTCAGTTACAATGTTGGAGAACTAGCAACTTTAAAACAACTAAATATACCTGTTATCAATGTAGTATTTAACAATGCCGTTCTATCTTGGTCAAAATGGACTCAACAACTAAACTTCACTGGAAACAATCAATCTGTTGAACTTGGAAGCTACGAGTTTGGAGCTATTGCTAAAAGCTATGGAATCGTTGGAGAAGATGTAAGAAACATAGAAGATTTAGGTCCGATTTTAAAACGAGAACTAGCTGCAAACCGTCCAAGTGTTATTAATGTATATACAGATGAATGGCAAGCACCAACAATGCCATATCGCCAAGCAATGGATACGAAAAAACAAGGTGCAATAGCAAGCCAAGCATACTAAAAACAGTTAGTATGACAGAAATTGGTATAGTGGCGTATAAATTTATCTAGAGGAGAGCAATTTTTATGCTTGTTCAATCAAAAGTGTTACTTAACTATATAGGAGGAAAATGGGTTGAAAGTTCAACAACGGCTACACAGCCCGTTTATAACCCTGCGACAGGCAAAGTGATCGCAGAGGTCCCTCTTTCCACAAGGGAAGATGTGGATAAAGCTGTAAAGGTAGCAAACGATGCCTTTCAATCATGGTCTCAAGTACCCGTTCCAAAGCGTGCTCGTATTCTATTTAAATATCAACAATTACTAGTCGATAACTGGAATGAACTGGCAAGGCTCATCACGATTGAAAATGGAAAAAGTTTCAAAGAAGCTCATGGTGAAGTATTGCGAGGAATTGAGTGTGTGGAATTTGCAGCGGGTGCTCCGTCATTAATGATGGGAAAACAACTTCCAGATATCGCGCTTAATATGGAATCTGGCATGTATCGTTATCCCATTGGAGTTGTGGGAGGTATCACACCTTTTAACTTCCCGATGATGGTCCCATGTTGGATGTTTCCTCTTGCTATTGCTTGCGGAAATACCTTTGTGTTAAAACCTTCTGAGCGCACGCCCCTTTTAGCGAATCGTCTGGCTGAGTTATTTGAAGAAGCTGGATTACCAAAAGGAGTTTTGAATCTCGTACACGGTGCTCATGATGTCGTAAATGGTCTCTTGGAACACAAACTAGTAAAAGCTATCTCTTTTGTAGGTTCTCAGCCAGTAGCAGAGTTTGTCTATAAAAAAGGAACAGAAAACTTAAAACGTGTGCAGGCATTGGCCGGTGCAAAAAATCACTCCATCGTGTTAAACGATGCAAATCTTGCTGATGCAGCTTCTCAAATTGCAAGTGCTGCATTCGGATCTGCCGGTGAGCGCTGTATGGCGGCTTCTGTTGTCACAGTACAAGAAGACGTTGCGGATGCTTTGATTCAAAAACTATTAGAAGAAGCCAACAACATGGGAATCGGAAACGGATTAGATGAAAATGTATTCTTAGGCCCTGTCATACGTGAAGAACACAAATCACGTACGCTTGACTATATCGAATCTGGCGTGAAAGCTGG
The DNA here is from genome assembly GCF_031457145.1 of Neobacillus niacini. Lineage (GTDB taxonomy): Bacteria > Bacillota > Bacilli > Bacillales > Cytobacillaceae > Neobacillus > Neobacillus niacini_J. The sequence goes on along the minus strand of NZ_JAVDVZ010000012.1, from coordinate 79,558 downwards.
GGCTCATCTCGTTCGCGATGGTAGAAAAGATTCAGCTGTTAAAGGCGAAGGGTATTTTGTTGGCCCGACTATTTTTGACAATGTGACACAAGAAATGAAAATTTGGCAAGATGAAATTTTTGCTCCTGTTTTATCCGTCATCCGTGTCAAAACATTAGAAGAAGCTGTTGAAACAGCCAATAACTCGAAATTTGCCAACGGTGCTTGTATCTATACAAATGACGCCAGGCACATTCGTAAGTTTCGTGAAACGATCGATTCTGGCATGTTAGGCGTAAATGTAGGGGTACCAGCTCCAATGGCATTCTTTCCATTCTCTGGGTGGAAAGATTCCTTCTACGGGGATCTTCATGCAAATGGTACAGATGGTGTAGAGTTTTATACAAGAAAAAAAATGGTCACAGCTCGATACATGTAAGTTAATAGATGATAGTCTAGAAAATGATTTAAGAGGAATCGTTTGATCACATTGTTTTCTCATCAAAAGACCGAATAATCCAATCCCCCAAAGTAAGCGACCTTGTTCATTATACAAAGAATAATTGGTCGCTTACCTGTTTCTACCATATTTCGTAGTGAACATTTAAAAACTTTTATTACTAAAATACCTGGAGGAATATTTATGAAACATATTATAGAGAAACAAAAATATCTTTCATTAAATCCAACAACGAAAGAAATTGTCGCCGAGTTTCAAATGATGAACAAAGAGGAAATTGAAGAAATCATTTTGGCTACAGTAGAAGCACAAAAAGAGTGGAAGAAAATACCTGCTCCATCGAGAGGAGAGGCTTTATTAAAAATTGCAGATCTATTGGAAAAGCGTGCAGATGAATGGGGACAATTACTGACAACAGAAGTTGGAAAATGTATACGAGATGGAGTTGCGGAAGTTTATAGAAGTGTTTCGATATTACGTTTTTTTGCTGGAGAAGGGTACCGTATGACGGGAGAAACAATCCCTTCTAAACAAGAAGGGGTCTTAGCTTATACTAAGCAACAACCTTTAGGGACGGTTGGAGTGATCACGCCGTGGAACGTTCCTTTAGCTATTCCCATTTGGAAAATTGCACCAGCATTAGTTGCCGGAAACAGTGTCGTGTGGAAACCTGCAAATCAATCATTACTCATTTCTCAAAAGCTCGTTGCGTTATTTGAAGAAGCTGGATTACCTAAAAATCTTGTGGCAATGGTTCAAGCTGAAGGTCCAGTAGTAGGTGATACGTTTGCGGAAAACGAGAATATTAAAGCTGTTTCCTTTACTGGCTCTAATAAAACGGGCAAAATTATTAATAAACTTTTAGCGACAAGAGGTATTCGTTTTCAAGCTGAAATGGGTGGTAAAAACCCATTCATCATCATGGCTGATGCGGACATTGAACAAGCATGTAAGGACATCGTCGCAGGTGGTCTTTTAGATGCAGGCCAACGTTGTACAGCGACTAGTCGAATTTTTGTTCATACTTCGATCTATCCTGCTTTCCGGGAAAAAATGTTGGAAGTACTAGAAACGGTAAAATTAGGACCACCAACCGAGGAAGCCTCGATTATTGGACCGGTTGTAGACCAAGGACAATACGAAAATATTTGGTCTTACATCAATCAAGCAAAATTAGATGGGGCTACACTCATCTACGGTGGTGACGAACCCGAGGAAGAATGGGCGAAGAATGGCTATTTTATTAAACCAAAATTATTCGATAACGTATCACAGGATATGACGATTGCAAAGGAAGAAATATTTGGACCCGTTTTGGCGTTAATTCAGTTTTCAGACTTTGATGAGTGTTTAAAACAGGCGAATGCCATCGAGTACGGATTATCATCAACTATATACACAAAAGATATATCTGCTGCAATGAAATATGTGGATGAAATTGAGTCAGGGCTTGTTCATATTAACTTACCTTCTACTTACAGTGAGCCACAAATGCCGTTTGGCGGAATAAAATCTACAGGAATTGGCGGCTTTCGCGAATTAGGCACTCATGCAATAAAGTTTTATACAGAATGGAAAACCGTTTATGTTCGAACTAAATGAACAAAACCTCTAAAGGGGCAAAAGTAAAATGGACATATTAGTGGGGGTTTTAATACTATTCGCTACACTTAGTGGTCTTGCAAAAGTAGGCTTTGGTTTTGGTGCTGGTATTATCTTAAACCCTATCTTAACATTATTTGTTTCATCGGCATCTGCCGTTACCTTACTAGCACCTATTCTTTGGTTTAGTAATTTTACTGGAGCAAGATCTCATAGGAAATCAATACAGTGGGATCTAATTAAAAAAATGTTACCGATGGCCCTAACAGGTACATTGTTGGGCAGTTTTGTACTCTCCTATGTAAATGACCAGTTGTTAAGACCCAGTATTGGGATTATTGCTATAACAATGGGTATCTTGCTCTTTATATCTCGAAATAAAGTAAAAGAAGATGATGATAGAGAAGAAGAAAACCAAGAAAATATTGCCGATCAACCTAAAAAAAGAGGAATTATATATCATTTAGGGGCATTTATATCCGGATTTGTAGGAGCAACTGCAAATTCTGGAGGACTTCCACTGATAGTACTCTTTATGAACGATCGAACAATAAATAAAAATGCGTTCACTGCAAATATTGTTGTCATGTTAGCCATAATGGACACTATAAAAATTATTTTTTACATGTACTTCGGTATACTATCCATACAAAACTTCCTATTAGTTGTATTATATATTCCGTTTATCTATATGGGAGCATTAGGTGGTAAATGGGTTCATAATAAAATATCAGAAAAGTCATTCTTTAAGGTTGTTCATTCAATGATTTTTATTATTGGTATATTATTGTTATTTTGATCACTAAAAGTCTATCAGAGGCCGACCTGTTTTATTCAATAAAAATACGTTCATCCCAGTAAAGTGTGGATTACTATGTAGGCGAAAATAAAAAAGGTGTGAAATAAATAGTGAAAAAGAAATTGTATATTAATGGTGAGTGGCATGAATCTGAACAATATATAGATTTACATTCTCCTTATTTAAAAGAGAAAATTGCTGAGATTCCTCAAGCATCTAATGAACAGGTAAATTTCGCCATTGATGCTGCTTATAAGAAGCGAGAAGCAATGGCAAGGCTTACGGCATATGAAAGGGCTGAAATATTAGAAAAACTAGTCAGTTTGTTACGTGAAAATAGATTAAAGGCAGCTGAAATTCTCTCCTTAGAAGCAGCAAAGCCAATAAAGTTCGCATTAAGTGAAATAGATCGTACGATTGAAACCTATAAATTCGCAGCAGAAGAAGCAAAACGTTTAACTGGAGAAATGATTCCGTTAGATGCAGCGAAAAACGGCGCAAATCGATTCGGTTACACGATTGAGCAACCACTTGGGGTAATTGGAGCCATTACACCATTTAACTTCCCACAAAACTTAGTAGCACATAAAGTGGGACCTGCGATTGCATCTGGTAATCCAATCGTTCTTAAACCTGCATCGCAAACACCTCTTTCAGCACTGTTTTTAGCTGAGTTAATGGATCAAACAGCTTTACCTAAAGGTGCCTTTAACGTTATTATCGGTAGTGGCAGAACCGTTGGTGATACATTGGTTACAAGCGAAAAAGTAAAAATGATTACATTCACTGGCTCTCCTGCTGTTGGGATCGGTATTCGTAACAAAGCTGGCCTAAAAAGAGTTGCTCTTGAATTAGGCTCAAACGCTGGGTTAATTATCGACAAAAATGTTGATTTATCCCAAATCGTTCCTAAATGTGTGAATGGAGCTTTTTCAAACCAAGGTCAAGTTTGCATTTCTTTACAACGCACCTATGTAATAGATGAATTATTTGATGAATTTATTGAACAATTTACAAATGCTACTAAGCAGTTAGTCATTGGAAACCCACTTGCAGAAACAACGGATATTTCAGCAATGATCAATCCCAATGAACAAGAACGAGCACTTAGCTGGGTACAAGAAGCAGTGGAGAACGGTGCTAAAATCGTAACAGGCGGCAATATTAAAAACGGTGTCTTCATGCCAACCATTTTAACAAATGTAGACCCCACTCTAAAGGTATCTTGCCAGGAAGTTTTTGCACCAATTGTAGTTGTGAACAGTATTTCTTCTGTAGAAGAAGGAATTGCAGCCATTAATAATTCAAATTATGGTCTACAAGCAGGGATTTTCACAAATGACATTCAAACAGCATTCAAAGCTTCAAAAGAATTTGAAGTAGGCGGTGTCATGATTAACGATATTCCAACTTACCGTGTAGACCAAATGCCCTATGGTGGTGTGAAAGAAAGTGGCACTGGTAAAGAAGGTTTAAAATATGCAATCCATGAAATGACTGAAACGAAACTTGTCGTTTGGAATCAATTATAAACAAAAATAATTGATTGAATTATTATAATAATGTGTTTATACACTCACAGATTACCTATATTACTTTGTTATTTAGTTATTTTCAAACACCAGGAATCTCCAGATACTGTTCATCAGTTTAAAAAGATACCTGGTGTTTTTTATGAATAAAAAGTAGTTTATTAGTAAACTAATTAACTATGATAATCTATGTTCTAGTTTTTACCTATAGATAAACCATTTTTAACAGCAAGACAGCCTTAAGGCTGTGTGTTTTCTTTAGAAAAACAAGTACTTTAAAGGTTTAGGTCAAAAGTATAAAGGACTTACTTTGGGCGGAAGCACTACGGATTAATCAGAAAGGAAAAACATCTTTCTGTCATTCCGTACGTGTCGCTTTGGCACTATATGGCCCGATAACCACGGTCTGTACGGCTGACGCCTACATTCCGTAGGTTCCTGTTCCATTTACGGCAGGCCGCCGTACCAAACGAGCCATAAACCGTTAAGACCTTGGGCTCCTCGCCCAAACCCAGCCAATGGGAGCCCGTTGGATCGCTTTATACGCCCGGACCCTATTTATCTCCTTCTTTGTTCTCTTGATTGTAATCGTTTGCTCATTTGGGCAGCCAAGGGTGCTACGCTAGCGCTTCGCAAACTTTGTGACCTTTTCTAAGAAGAGCTTTTAAAAAACCTCACAAACTTCAAGCCCGTTGACAGCCCTTTTCGCAAATGGGACAAACTTTTATCATGCGGAAGTTAACCTGGATGATGAGGGGATCTATATTTTACGAAATGGCTCCTACCCATTTTTTGCGTTTGCTTCTAAAGTGGAATACATGAACATCCACTTTATGGATTATCAGACACTATCAAAAGAAATAGTAGCTTTTAACAAGGATTATCGGGATTTAACAACAAGTGAACTTTATGAACCTATACAACCTGATGGACGAAAGCTCCTGTTGAGAACGAAAATACTTTAAATAAGGATGATTTACAAGATATTTTTTCTGGAAGCCTCAAACGGCCGGGGAGGTAATTTATAATTATTGGGATTAGTTATAAATGCCATTATGTTAGTCGATTATGGACAAAAAAATAGATCCGGCCGATTGCCGAATCCAAAAACTATATAAAAAAAAGGGGGGTTATGAAAAAGTTTTAAAAAGGCTTTCCTCTTCATGTATCTATCATAACCCGAACTGATGAATAAACTATGAACAAAGGTTTAAAGATTTATTAATACAAGCATTTTCATTCAAAATGGGGCAATAATTACAGGGATATAACACGTTCATCCCTGACGAGGCAAGAGGGATTTTATCGCTTAAATCGGTAATGCAAAATAATTAGTAAGAAATGAAAAAAAAGATAACGTTCTATGTTGACGCTAAAAATCCCCGTCTTCTAACAGATGGGTGTTATTTGGCTATAATGGACTGACTTCACTACTTTTAACCGGATCTATTCACTCCTCGATATTATTTAATTTTTCCTACGTTTAATAACAAATAGAAGACTGAGAGATTCAGTAACGATCAGGTGTGGATTATGAATGGAAAGTTGAAGACATAAAAAGAATCCATTTTCATCGAAATGGATTTTTTTAGTTGTGACACCAATTTATTTAACTGATTTTGCGGCATAAAAAGTATTATGAATGATAATCTCCTCTATTTATGGAATAGAGTAATTCATCATCAACAGCCTTTATTACTCTGCCGGTATCTTTAAATCCTACTGATAAATATAGTTGTTTTGCTTTTTCATTTTCGGGAACAAAGGTTATAAATATTTCGTCACATTTAAATTGGTTTACCATTTCTTTTATGATTAAGAGTAATGCTTCCCTACCATACCCATTTCCTTGAAACTTGTAATCAATCATAATTCTACAAATTTCATATCCAGCGAGTTCGTCCGAATAACCATACATGGTAAAACCTATTGGCGTATCATTTTGATAAATTGCTTTAACTGTCCAAGCCTCTTCAATACTGGCTTGTGCTAACGATAAACAGTTTGATGCAATTGTTTTTTCGAATACTCTGTTTTGTTGATCTTCTGCACTGCTAAGTCTTATAATGTCTAGCCAGTTATGTTTATTTACTTGATTTAATGTAATCATTTCATTTCCCTCTAATCAAAATTTTAGTACTCCTTTATAAATTCTCCTTTTGGTGAAAATAACCTTTTTTAAGACTGTGTTAACTCTACAGAGCGTTTGTTACTTCGATTTATTTAAAGATTTAAGATGACATTAAAATTGTAGTGATTGATGGCTGCATGCAAATTCGTACTTTGCCTTTTTTCAAACGAACAATACTCAATCATACGAGACATTATAGTACTGTTTTGTTTCCGGATTGTATTGAAAAAACTGAATAAAAATCTTCAGGATTAGCATCTTCTTCAAATTCCATGTCAATCTCAACAAAGTCCCATTCTTTAGCAAATAATTGATCGGTAGTAAGAGAGATCTTTTTGTCAGCTAAAAGTTCTTTAATATGTAGGGAGTCTTTTTTGAGTAGGCAAATGGTCCAAACTCCTCTGTTTCACCATTTTTCAAAAGAAATACAAACTTCCATTTAAAACTACTGCCGGAATTTCTACTAAAACCATCAATTCGAGGGATAGGTCACAGTTGGCAAAGTGAGTGAAAAATTCATAAACAGTGGTTTATTTCAATGGGGATCTGGGTAATTAAAAAGAGACTTAGAAACTTCGTTTAAACTAGCAAATTTAATGGGCGTGACTTTGTGGTTGAATTTCAAAACCGCAACTATTGGACTATTTTTGAAAAAATAGGGAACATTTTGAATTCTAAATCGTTTAATAAGTATAGGATAATTTTGGGAGGTAGAAAAGATGAAGCATGGTTTAATTTTGATCACTCTTTTAATGTTAATGACTGCATGTTCTTCAGAGGATGTCTCTCTGGAGAAGGTAGATACTACCAATGAATTGACTCCACAAACTATCACCTTGGAACCAACCCAAATGATTACTGAAAAAGAAATGATTGAGAGCAATCAAGATATTCAACTGATAAACAGTGAAAATAATGACAATGTTGGAACGCAAAGTCCCCTTGTAATTTCTTCTCAGACAGGAGAAGAAAAGGAATATGAAATCCCAACCCTATCACAGAAACCTTCGGAACTCCTAGTAGAGGAAAAGGAAGAAACACCTGCCGAGGATTCTATTATGATCGGAGATTCGAAATATATTAATCTCATGCAGGAAGAAAAATTTCAAGATTGGATAAATGTTGCACAGAAATACGGGGCAGCACTTTATGCGATTCCGTATTCTGATGTTTTTGCCATTGTGAAAGAGGGGGAAGTGCTGGTCGGTATGAGTACTGGGGTTGCGAGTGCTGCACCAAACCGTATCGATATTCTTAGTGACTTGATGGTTGATAAAGGAGACTATGCAATAGAAATTATCGAAGGTATCAAACAGGTGGCGGAAACGGGAGAAAGTGTTCAATTAACAGGTCCGCAGGAATTTGGCGATGATTTTACCATCGAAAAGCAGGATGAGTGGATTGTTGTTTCATGGTAAAGAAAAGGGAGAATTTCTCCCTTTTTTTTTGTCTTAATTTAGTATCCTCTTCGTTTCAACTACCCCAATATTTATGTTTGTATCCGTATTTCATTCCTTTTGAGATTTCTAGTTGAAAATAATTCTCAATTACCTATTGACACAATTTTCTTATGATAATAATATATAAATATGATAATGATAATCATTTTCAATTGAATCGATAGAGAGAAGGGGCTGATCACAAAGTTCAACTGATAGACAGAGAGACTTTTCGGATGTTCTAAAGGATGGTTGTACATAGGGATTATGGCCAAATTTATTTCTAAAGGAGAATAAAAGGATGGAAAAATTAAAATTTATAGCTATTATGATCGCAATGATTTTCTTATTAGCTGCGTGCGGCAGCGCAGAGGAAGTGAGTAAATCATCAGGTTCTGAAGAAGCAAAAACAGAAGAAGTCACGATTACCCATAAATACGGAGAAGTTACCATTGAAAAGAACCCGAAGAAAGTAGTTGTATTTGATTTCGGAGTACTTGATACATTAGATACATTAGGTGTAGAAATCGCGGGTCTTCCGCAAGCAATTGTACCTAAGACATTAGAGAAGTATGCAGGTTCAGAATATACCAATGTTGGAAGCTTAAAAGAACCTGATTTTGAAGCGCTGCATGAATTACAGCCAGATGTTATTTTCATTTCTGGAAGACAGGCAGAGCTATATGATCAATTTGCAGAAATTGCTCCAACAGTTTTTGTAGATGTAGATTATGCAAACTACATGTCCTCGCTTGAAAAGAATTTCAAACTTTTAGCTGAAGTTTTTGAAAAGGAAGACCTGCTGGATAAAAAAATGAATGAGCTAAAAGCGAGTATTGAAACGTTAAATAAAGAAGCATCCGCCTCTGACAGCAAAGCATTAATTTTATTAGCAAATGAAGGAAAAGTAAGTGCCTTTGGCCCAGCATCACGCTATGGATTTGTCCATGATGTGTTTGGTTTCAAAGCAGTAGACGAAAACCTGGAAGTTTCACAGCACGGTCAAAGTGTCACGTTTGAATATATTTTAGAAAAAAATCCAGATGTTCTATTTGTCATCGACCGCTCTGCCGCGATTGGTGGAGAATTAGGAGCAAAAGATACCATTGAGAATGAGTTAGTACAGAAAACAAATGCGTATAAAAATGGAAAGATTATCTACCTAGACGCTGTGAACTGGTACATCGCAGGAAACGGGATTGTTTCAACACAATCCATGGTTGAAGAAGTGAAGGCAGCATTAGAATAGATAGAAGGAAGCCGGAATGATGTTCCGGCTTTTATTTATTCGGCCAATCCTTTGTGGGATAAACAGAATGTCGCCAACGATGCTAAAACAGCCACGTTGCAATAAGGATATTGAGCATTTCTATATAATTTGAAATGCTTTTTATGTTGTTTAAAAATAAAAGGACATTCCATGAAACAATAATAATATTATTAAATTCAATAATACTTTATTGTAAAACGATAAATTATATGTTAAATTCATATTGGCAATGTAAACAAAAGGACGAAACATCCAAATTCAACGTGATTTAAGGAGGGCATGTATGAGCAACGAAACTATCATCAGCTTGAGTAATGTGACCAAACGAATTGGCCGGACTACCATCATTGACGATCTTACGTTTGATGTACCGCAAGGAGAAATCTTCGGATTCCTTGGTCCAAATGGAGCCGGTAAAACGACCACCATCCGCATGATCGTGGGACTAATGTCGATTACCAATGGTCAGATATTGATTAAGGGGAAAAATATTAAAACCGAATTCGAGCAAGCGATCCGCCACGTCGGCGCCATCGTGGAAAGTCCGGAAATGTACAAATATCTGAGCGGATACCAAAACCTTATCCATTACGCCCGCATGGTGCCGGGGGTAACCAAGGAACGGATTGACGAAGTGGTAGCGCTTGTCAAACTGGAGGAACGCATTCATGACAAAGTTAAAAAGTACTCGCTCGGCATGCGCCAGCGTTTGGGAGTCGCCCAAGCCCTGCTGCATCGGCCGTCATTGTTGATTCTTGATGAACCGACGAACGGTCTTGACCCAGCGGGGATTCGTGATCTGCGCGATTATTTGCGGCATTTGACTCGTACGGAAGGAATCAGCGTGGTCGTCTCCAGCCATCTGTTGTCTGAAATGGAGCTCATGTGCGACCGGGTCGCTATCCTCCAGCGCGGAAAACTGGTCGATATCATGCCAGTTCAGCAATTTACCCGAAGAACCGATAAAGCCCAAACGTATCTGATTCAAGCGCAGCCACCGGAACAGGCGTTGGCGACCTTACGTCAGATGGAGGGGGTCCAGGGGGTCAAACTAACTCAGGAAGGGTTCGTCGAGGTCAGCACCGAACAGGAACGTGTCCCGGATCTTCTAGTCGGACTGATGCAAAACGATATTCGCATCTATGGCGTCCAGATGGTTTCACAATCTCTGGAAGAACGATTCTTGGAAATAACGGGGGGTAAGCAGATTGGTTAATCTAGTACTCAATGAAAATATGAAGATATATCGACGGGTAAGAACCTGGGTCCTGATCGGACTCATGGCCACTCTTGTGCTGTATATCAACTTTATCGAATGGCATTCCGGCGGAAAAAAGGCAGTAGGCGAAGGTTGGCGGACAGAGCTGCAACAGGAAAATCAACAATGGAGTGAAATGCTGAAGCTGCCCGAACTGAATGAGCAGAACCGAACGTTCTACCAGGAGCAGATTTCCATTAACAACTATCATTTGGAAGAGAATATTCGCTCGACGAAAGGAACGATGTGGGATGGCGTAAACGGTTCGGCCAATCTGGTCATCTTAATTACCCTTTTCACCATCATCATTGCGGGAGACAGTGTAGCGTCTGAATTTTCAACCGGTACGATTAAGTTGCTGCTAATAAGGCCGGCTAACCGGGTCAAGATCCTCCTCTCCAAGTATATCTCGTTTCTGTTGTTCGGCATGCTGTTATTACTCATCCTGTTTGTACTATCCATTGTCATGAATGGAATTTTATACGGCTTAGGATATATGGATCTACCGTTGATTAGCATGAATGCGGAAGGGAAAAACGTCGAAAGCAATATGGTCCTCAACCTGTGGAAAACGTATATGCTTAACAGTGTCTCCACGGTCATGTACGTAACCATGGCCTTTATGATCTCGTCCGCCTTCCGAAGCAGCACAATGGCCATTGGGTTTTCCATCGGCGCCTTCTTTGCGGGCAATATTATTCTCGAAGTACTGCAGCGGTACGACTGGAGCAAGTACTTGTTATTCGCCAACACCGACCTCACCCAGTACCTGAAGGGACACCCTTTCCAAGAGGGAATGACACTGTCTTTTTCCATCGGCGTGCTCGCTGTCTATTTCCTCGTGTTCAATCTGGTTTCCTGGCTCCTATTCACACGGAGAGATGTAGCAGCCTAAATTTGACGGTATAGCTAAATATAAACATCTTGATCATGGGTGTACTCCTCCCTCTCTAGCCCGAGCGGAGGGAGGAGGCTCCATGATTTTTTTGTGATCGATATGGAAATTCTCATGAGCCAAGATTTTGGATAAAGACGGTCCTTTTCGCTGACTGTCAGTTGCTCGACTTTCTATTCACGATGAATGTACAATGTGATAGTAGAAAAATTAACACTATCGGAAGGATGTTATTCATGAGCGAATTGAATCAGGAATATATCGTCATCTCGGGTGCGAGGGAAAACAATCTCAAGAACGTATCCTTACGCATTCCCAAGCGAAAGATTACGATTTTTACCGGGGTATCCGGTTCGGGCAAGTCATCGATCGTCTTCGATACGATTGCTGCTGAATCTACGCGCTTGCTAAATGAGAACTTCAGTATGTTCGTGCGTACATTCCTGCCCCGCTATCCACAGCCGGATGCAGACTCGATTGAGAATTTGAGCATGGCTGTTATTGTGGATCAAAAACGGCTAGGCGGCGGTTCCCATTCTACAATGGGCACGATTACCGATATCTCTCCTATTCTCCGTCTTCTCTTCTCCCGAGTGGGTCAGCCCTATGTTGGACAAGCGAACATGTTCTCGTTTAATGATCCACATGGCATGTGTCCCGAATGTAACGGGATCGGGCGCAAGCTTGGTGTAGACATGAGCAAGGCAGTGGATATGTCAAAGTCGTTGAAAGAAGGGGCCATTATGCTGCCGGACTATAAGGTGGATGGCTGGGATTTTAACTTAATTGTGCAGTCAGGTTCCTTTGACCCCGATAAGAAACTAAGCGATTATTCGGATGAGGAGCTGGAGCAGCTGCTTTACGGCAAGGCGAAGAAGGTGAAGGTGGATTTTGCCGGTAAGGAAATGAATATTACGGTGGAAGGCGTCATTGAGAAGTTCACTAACAAATATATCAAGCAGGATGTAAAGACGAAGTCCGAGCGTACACAAAAAGCTGTTGCACCGTACATTTCCGAGGGTCCATGCCCCAGCTGCCACGGTGCGAGGCTTAGTCAGGCTGCGCTCAGCTGTAAGATCAATGGGCTAAACATTGCGGTGATGTCGTCCATGGAAGTCGGACAACTCATCCGTGTCATTCGGGAAATTGACGACGCGAAAGCTGCGCCAATCGTCAGGTTGCTGACGGAGAGGCTGCAGCATCTTGTGGATATTGGTCTTGACTACTTGACACTGGACCGTGAGACGGATACATTGTCCGGCGGTGAGTCGCAGCGCGTCAAGATGGTGAAGCACCTGAGCGGTAGTCTTGTGGATGTCACTTACATCTTCGATGAGCCTAGCGTCGGCTTGCACCCCCGTGATGTACACCGGTTAAATGACTTACTTCGGAAGCTGCGCGATAAGGGCAATACCGTGATTGTTGTTGAGCATGATCCCGATGTGATCAAAGTGGCGGATCATATCGTAGATGTTGGACCTCATGCCGGTGGGCGCGGTGGTACCATTGTATATGAAGGAAGCTTTCAAGGACTGCTGGAGTCAGGTACACTGACAGGCACCCATATGAAGCGGCCGCTCCAACTGAAGACAGACTCTCGGCAGCCATCCGGCAAGCTGTCCATCAAGAATGCCACACTGCACAACCTGCAGAACGTGAGTGTAGATATCCCAACCGGAGTGCTAACAGTCGTTACGGGAGTTGCCGGCTCTGGCAAGAGTACGTTGATTAACGAAGTATTCCTCCGTCAGCATTCGGATGCGATTGTCATTGATCAATCGGCGATAGGAGTGTCAACACGCTCGAATCCCGCGACCTACACGGGCATTATGGATGATGTTCGGAAGGCGTTTGCTTCAGCGAACAAGGTAAAACCAGGTTTGTTCAGCTTCAACTCCACTGGGGCTTGCGAGAACTGCCAAGGACTTGGTGTTGTGTATACAGACCTTGCATTCCTCGACAGTGTGAAGCTACCATGCGAAGTATGCGGAGGCAGGCGGTTCAAGGAAGAAGTGCTTGCGTACAAACTGAACGGTAAGTCCATTGCAGATGTGCTGGAGATGAATGTGGAGCAGGCATTAGAATTTTTTCAGCTAAAAGAGGTTGTGCGTAAGCTCCAGGCGATGAGTGATGTTGGGCTCAACTATATTACACTCGGCCAGCCGCTCAGCACGCTCTCGGGAGGAGAATGCCAGCGCATTAAACTAGCAAGCGAGCTCCATAAGAAGGGCAGCATTTACGTGATGGACGAGCCGACAACCGGTTTGCATATGTCAGATATCGGTCACCTTCTCGAGATGATGAACCGCCTCGTCGATGCCGGCAATACGGTAATTGTCATCGAGCACAACCTTGATGTAATCAGTCAGGCTGATTACATCATCGATATGGGACCGGACGGAGGCAGTAACGGCGGCCAGTTGGTGTTCGAGGGCACACCTTCGCAAATCATCAATAAGGAGCATTCGTTCACGGGAAGATACTTGATGGAATATATTAAAGGTTAAATTTACTTTTACTTAACAAAGGCTGCCAGCAGAAATGGCAGCCTTTTGCTAAGTATTGAGCATATAGCGATACAGTTGTTTACTTAGATGACCGAAATCTTTTAGGGATATGAAAAAGTGGTAACCATGAAGCCTTCATGCTGGTGTCAATCATGAATACCATCCGATTGAAGGAAGTCTAAAAATATGTGTTATTATTTTTTTCGAGGAAAAGTTGGACATATTATCCGTAGGAGGTGATAAGGTGGCTGACAAAAAGGAAACTTCCGAAGAAAAAGAAAAATACAATACATTAGAAAACGACCGACATAATGATAATGCTAGGGCAGCAGCGGCTCTTGAAACAGAAACACCAAGGATTAGTACAGATAATCTTTAACAGTAAGTCCATTATTCAAACAGTTGAAATAGACATCGAAAAAAAACTAACATTACACCTATCAACGCTTGGGTCTAAACCCAGGCGTTTTTCATTTCTACTATGCTTTTATTTCACTCTAGCCCCCATAAAAATCCACCTTATTCTTTCGAGCATTCACTTCACTTTTTTTTTCAAACAAACATTTTAAATTCCACTATAATGTAAGAATAAAAAATGCTAAGAAAATCTTAAGATTTACATATAGAGTTTGTTAAGATTTCATGTGTATCATGAACGTATAAGAGAAAAAAGGGGAAATTGGAGAGTGGACTTTTATGAACGTATTGGTCTGTGATGACGATAAGGCGATTGTGGATGCAATCGGAATTTACTTAGAAAATGAAGGCTATCAAGTCTTCAAAGCCTTTGACGGAATAGAGGCCATCGAAATCATTGACCGTCAGGATATCCATCTCATTATCATGGATATTATGATGCCGAGGATGGATGGAATAAGAGCGACGATGAAGATTCGAGAAGATAATAAAATACCTTTAATCATGCTCTCTGCCAAATCGGAGGATTACGACAAAATACTAGGATTAAATATAGGGGCAGATGACTACATAACGAAGCCTTTTAATCCATTAGAGCTGATTGCGAGAGTTAAATCCCAGTTGAGAAGGTATACAACCTTTGGTGGAGCTGAAACCAAGAGCAATGTTTTTAAAACAGGGGGGCTCGTCATCGATGACGAAACGAGAACGATCACTGTCGATGGGGAGGCCGTCCACCTTACACCGGTGCAATATAAGATCGTAAAGCTGCTGACAGCAAACGCCGGCAGGGTTTTCTCGATAGAGGAGATCTATGAGAAGGTTTGGAATGAAACAGCTTTTAGTCCGGAAAATACGGTAACTGTTCATATTAGGAAAATCAGAGAGAAAATAGAGATCAATCCGAAGGAGCCAAAATATTTGAAGGTGGTAAAAACAGCTGTCAATAAAATATAAAAAAATATAATAAAATGTACAATAACATATTGTAAAAAGTATTCCGAATAGTAGTAAAATAGAAATAGAGGTGATTCTCTATGTCTACTTTTTTATCGCAGAATCAGGCGCGGGTATTTTTTATATATTACTCGAACCACCATATTACGTTGGGAAGGACAGGGTAAAATTAAAGTCTATAAAACAAGCGACGGTCACCGAAGGTATTGAACAACAGGAGAAAAAGGAGCTTAATGAGGAAATGGTCGAAGAGGTTCTGAGAAAATGAAAAAGACGTTTTTAGAGTTGGAAAAGGAGGATCAGGATGTCAAAGAGTGAGAATGAACAGCCCATTACATTCACAGGGGTTATCATAAATCCACCGGTAAGCGAATCGATGATTCTGGACGAACTCATGCGTAAATTTCAATCCGCTAAACGTTTTATTCGCGAACGCATCTTTGATGGATTGGACCGAAAGAATGCTGTTGCGAAAGCTAAGCCACTATTTCTAAATAATTCCCGCTTCATGAGGGACGCGTTTCTTGAAGCAGAAGCTTCCATCTCCTCGCAAAAGGAATTGTTGCCCTTATATGTTGAGCAATACAAGACAGCTATACAAAAAATTGAAAAGAAAATAGAGAAAATCCAAAATTCCAGAAAGCCCAATAAGGAAGACCTCATCCTTTATAAGCAGGACCGAATCAAAAAGTTAACCAAGAAAATGAAGTATTATCAATTTCATATTGAAAATGACAGCGTTCCGAAAGTAGTGGACGGTACGAAGAAAAGGCTAATCCTTTTAAATAAGAAAAAAATCACTAAACAGGAGTGGGTCGATTCACGTTCCAACGCCCTTTTTTCTCGCGGGGAATCCTCAAAAGCCGGGAATGAAAATATCAAATTGCATTATTTACAAGACCGATCCGTAGATATGAATATACTAAACCCATTATCCTCTAAAAGAAATGACCGACTACAATTTGAGGTCCAATTCTCCGAAAAACACATCTTGACAATACTCAACTATCTTTCAAGTAGAAAGGCCTATAGTGTCCGAATTCTAAGAGAATACGGAAAATACTATGTTCACCTAACCCTCAATCAACAGTTAGAATTCGCCTATGATTTTACAAATGGCTGTGCAGGCATCGACATCAATCCAGACAATTTAGCCGTGACCATCGTCCATTCTAATGGGAATTTTAGAGTAAGCAAAGTATTTTGGATGAATGATGTCAATTGCGTTCGCTCCGAGAAAGGGAATTGGATGATCGGAAATATCGTCGCTTCCGTCATCGATTGGGTAAAATCGTTTGGCATCGACATCATCGCCATTGAAGATTTATATTTCAAAAACGATTTGAGCAAAAATAAAAAATTTAATCGCATGAGCAGTCATTTTGTGTATCGAAAAATCATCACCATTTTGATATCTAAAAGCATTAAGGAGAGAGTAACTCTTGCGCAGGTTCCCGCCTATTATTCTTCTTTAATAGGACGGGTTAAATATCAGAAAGCATACGGGTTATCGATTCATCAAAGTGCAGCCTTAGTACTAGCCCGTCGTGCAATGGGTTTTAATGAGAAAATCCCAAAACAGATAATGTCAGTCCTTTTTGCCAAGGAAGCAGAAAAGGGGCATTCGTTGAGTGATTTATTTAAACATTGGAAGAAAGTACAGGCCTGGTTTTCATCCCTAAGGGAACTGGCTAATCAAAATCATGAACCATACAAACATTGGTGGATAGATGACTTTATCAGACGTACATGTTTAGTATAACGATACTCAAGCCTTTATTTTAGTGCGGACATTCTCAGAATGTGAAAATTCCCACGGAAGGATTGCCGTAAGAGGATAAAGGTAGCCCAGGTAACCCCTGCCCTATGGTGTGCTCTGATAGAAGAGACCGAAAGACATAGGTGTTCATACGAAGGTTAAACCCTAAACCAGCGAAGGGTTGGACAAGTGTCTTTACTTAAAAATCTAAGGCAAATGTTACGATTTGCTATGATTTGAAAGAGCTGGTGTGGGGAGTTGGATATAAAGTTGAAAAAATATAGCCACTTACTGACAACAAAGATTATTGTTTTTATTATCATGATTCTCTGTTTTACAGGTGTCATCAAAGCCTTCGTTGAGGCAGAAGTAGTCAATGATGGTGATTTTGGAATCGTCTTTGAAGATGACTACCTTTCTAGCAGTACATTTGTCCAGGAAGGTGAAAATATTGCGGGCGACTTAACCAGACTGATAGGGGAATTTAAGAGTGAGGAGCATATTGTAAATGGCGGGACAATCAATGAGGATCAATTAAAAAGTGAAGAAGAAAGCCTATTTGATGGGTATCAATTTAATTCCCGAAATTACAATCCAAATTTAAGTGAAGAGGAAAATTATAAAAAGTTTAAAGAAGAATATGCAGATAAAATCTCTCAAGTAAGGGATAGGTTGATAAAAAATGATGTAAGAGACTTTCATTTAACGCTTCAAAAGCTAGAAGAGGTCGAAGGACCACTCTATTATGCAAGTGATGGTGTAAATGTCTATACGAACACCACGAAGACAGAAAGTGAACAGTTTAAAACCTATCCTTCTTAATACTATTTGAGGGCTATAAAAGAGAGATTTACCCAAAGGAATTAGAAGAGAATCAATACGTACATCAGATTACCGAACGAGTGTATGAGTTGGAACCAGAAAGCCAAGTTATTTATGTTGCTTTCACGGAGGAGTTTTTAAACTCTAACATAAAAGAATGGAAAGAGAATAAAGAACTTGCTACAAAGAGCTTTTATCTATTATTTGTATGTTTGGCAGGGTTTATCGTTTCATTTGTATATCTTGTCCTGGTCATTGGAAGAAAGTCATTTAAGGATCAAGAACTGCACTTACATTCAGGTGATAAACTATATAATGATATCAATATAGTGATTTTTATCAGTCTTTTATCACTTTGGATAATCTTGGTAGATAATTTATTTGAAAATATCAATAAAGTGATCATCCCCATCACGATTCCGATTGCCATTCTGGGATTCATACTACTTCTATCACTCGTGAAGCATTTTAAAAATGGAACGTTTTTTACACATACCTTTATTTTTAAAATGGTCAGTAAAGTGATTCGTTTTGTAGGAGATGTATATAAGAGCGGAAGTGTTGGAGTAAAGACGGTATTGATCGTCATCGGCTATCCACTATTGGTGGCGGTAACGTTTTTCATGTTTCCGGTCACCCTCGGGATTGCAGCCTGGTTTGCTTTTAAGCGGGTCAAGAGGTTTACGGCTATACAAGAAGGAGTTGAGCGAATAAAGGATGGTGATATTCTGCATATCATCGATGTAGATGGAAAGGGAGAGTTTGCAAAACTTGCCTCCAATATTAATAGCATCACTGATGGTCTGAAAAAAGCCGTTAACAGTGAACTCAAAAGCGAGCGATTAAAAACAGAACTGATCACCAATGTGTCTCATGACATCCGCACACCACTCACTTCAATTATTACCTATGTGGATTTATTGAAAACGGAAAGGGACCCTGCAAAGGTAGAACAATATATCGAGGTACTGGACCAAAAATCAAAAAGACTAAAAATCCTAACAGATGATTTATTTGACGCGGCAAAGGCGTCCAGCGGAAGTATCCCGGTTCAATTGGAGCAAATTGATATTATCTCATTAATAAGCCAGGGGCTTGGTGAAGTTAATGATAAAATTGAAGATCTAGGTTTAGCATTTAAGTTCAATCATCCGAAGGATAAGGTATATATTACAGCTGATGGAAAATTATTATGGAGGTCCATCGAGAATGTCTTATCCAATATATTTAAATATGCTCTCAATGGGTCAAGGGTCTACATCGATATCGAAGATGCAGGAAACGAAATTCTACTAACCTTCAAGAACATTTCAGCGTATGAGTTAAATATTTCAGCAGATGAATTAATGGAGCGCTTTAAAAGAGGCGATGAATCCCGAACTAGTAGTGGAAGCGGATTAGGGCTATCCATTGCGAAAAGCCTAATAGAAATCCAAAAGGGGAAATTTATTATTCAAGTCGATGGAGATTTATTCAAGACGATGATCTCTTTGCCTAAGTATAGTGAATAATCCCATTTTAACAAAGGAGTAGGATAGTTTTCCTACTCCTTTTTGTGTGGGCTTAGTAACGTACCCAAGATTAAGAATTTCTTAAGGATTCTATTAATCTTTTCTTAGGTTTTTGTTTGTATAGTTATAACATAGAAGTTTTCGTGGTAACTGTTGAGGAGGCTAATGATGACAGAGGTGTATATTCTTTTAACAAATACTCGTTCGGTATTAACAAAATTGATAAGGCTATATACAAAAAAACCATATAATCATGCGTCCATCGCCTTTGATTACGCTTTAACAGAGGTATATAGTTTTGGGAGGAAAATAGCAGGAAACCCATTTATTGGAGGATTCGTAAAGGAGGATGTAAGGGCAAGTTTATTTAAGCAAGCAGACTGTGCCATCTATTCCTTTACCGTAACAGAGGCTCAAATGCAAAAGATGAAACACTATTTACAAGAAATCGAAGCAGCAAAGAAACAGTATCGTTATAATTTTTTAGGATTATTCGGGGTTATGTTGAATAAGCCAATTGATCGAAAGAAAGCCTTTTTCTGTTCTCAGTTTGTTGCCACGATATTAATCGAATGTAACATCATCCAATTTGAGAAGCCGCTATCCCTTATCGCACCACATGACTTGCAGAAGGTTTGCAAATTTCAATTTGTGTATGAAGGAAAGTTAAAGGAATATTTTCATGTGGATAGCGCTGAAAAAGTGATTGCTCCCTTTCCTTATTCGCTCTTAAACTAGAGAATATTTAGAATAGGGAATTGAGGGTATGTAATAATATTTTTAAAGTGATACTCCTGCCTGCATGCAGTGACCTAAATGCCCTTTCTGAATGCTCTTCGGTCACTCCAGGATCCCTGCATTGCCCCAAACGCCATTTCAACATGCTCTTCGGTCACTCCAGGCTCCTTGCATTGCCCCAAA
The DNA here is from genome assembly GCF_031457145.1 of Neobacillus niacini. Classification (GTDB taxonomy): domain Bacteria; phylum Bacillota; class Bacilli; order Bacillales; family Cytobacillaceae; genus Neobacillus; species Neobacillus niacini_J. Next base: position 59,299 of record NZ_JAVDVZ010000012.1, on the reverse strand, counting down.
TGCAATTTCAACATGCTCTTCGGTCACTCCAGGCTCCCTGCATTGCCCCAAAAGCCTTTTCAACATGCTCTTCGGTCACTCCAGGCTCCCTGCATTGCCCCAAAAGCCTTTTCTACATGCTCTTCGGTCACTCCAGGCTCCCTGCAATGCCCCGAAAGCCTTTTCTACATGCTCTTCGGTCACTCCAGGCCCCCTGCATTGCCCCAAAAGCCTTTTCTACATGCTCTTCGGTCACTCCAGGCTCCCTGCATTTACCCAAACGTCTTTTCTACATGTTCTTCGGTCACTCCAGCCTTGATGAAGACCACGTTCTCCGGTTTTCTGAAGGGATTTGGTCCTCATACGCCTTATAAAGAAAACTTGCCAAGGAGCTGCGAGTTTTTGCGTTAATATATCTTCTTTGGTACAACTAGCTAGTAGATATTCGCAATTTTTACTGGAATGGGCTTTCTTTTTTCAAAGGTAAATACATAATTGAATCCGCATTCCTTGGCTAGCTTATAGGCATCGGTCATATTTGCCCCAACATCGTCTACTGTGTGGGAGTCAGAACCAATGGTTAAGATTTCTCCGCCTAATTCTTTATACAGCGTTATAATTTCAATGGATGGCAGTGTCTGTTTTAAACTAGTTCTGAGACCAGAGGTATTGATTTCAATCCCTATATTTCTATCAATCGCCTTTTTCAATATTTGCTTGATCATTTCATAATGTTCATCGAAGGTGTACAGTCCTATTTCTTTATGTGCATATCGCTTCATTAAATCGAAATGAGCGATGATATCTATATCCGCTGCAGATACCATAGACAATAGTTCATTAAAATACCGTTTATAGGCAGTTGGTTGATCCTCATTGAGGGCCAGACGAAGTTTTTGGTTGTTGAGATTATGGACGGAACCCAAGATGAAATCTAAGTCTAGGGGTTTGAGTGTTTCGTCGTATTGATCTTTTAATAGATGAGGCTCACAAAGTTCAATGCCAGCCTTTATAGTTAATCGGGTGTGGAATTGTTTTTGACAATATCGAATCTCATTCAAATATTTTTCAAAAATCATGTGCCCATAGGTTGGCGCAAGGGGATTAACAGAGAAATGCTCGGTAAAGCAAATTTCTTGTATCTTGTTTTCTACCGCCTTTTTACATATATCCACCATACTAGCGATGGAGTCAAAGGAATGATTGGTGTGATGATGATAATCCATTAAATACATACTGTTTTCTCCTAATCCTTTTTTAAAACAACTATAGTGAAATCCTTCATAATTGTCCATCAAAGTAAAAATACCCAAGTTCAATAGATACTGTGTAACTGGAAAACTGTATAAACCTGGGGCACCATCCAATAGTAATAGAAAAAGGTCATTTAAAAAATGAATCCAGTTGCCGTGAATAAATTTCTAATATGGCGGCTGTCTTGAGAATCCCTTAAGATTTACTAAAGAAATCTACGATAATATTCGGAGTAAGGTTGGGGATTGGTTGAAAATGGTAGAATGAGAGTGAGAAATAATGCTGCTCTTAATGGGGGAATTTAATTGAGCAAGAGAAAAACAAAGAAGCAACAAAGACAATTGGAAGATGGTATAAAGTCGATTCTTTTAGTGGTGGCCGGAATTTCCTATTACTTTACAGGACAACTTTATCTAACACTAATGGTGGTAGGAGTGATCATGGTATTAATCATTGTTCTTGCAGTTTTAAAGAGTAATAGAGAAAAGGAGCGGTTAAGGAATTCTGGGATTGAGGATATCGATAAGATGGATGGTATTCAGTTTGAGCATTATCTTAAGGAACTTTATCAATCGAGAGGATATGCTGCAGAAGTAACGAGTGCTAGCGGGGATTATGGGGCTGATCTATTGCTTAAGAAGGACGGAAGAAAGATTGTGGTGCAAGCGAAGCGGTATGCAAAGGATGTAGGGATAAAAGCAGTTCAAGAGGTATTGGGGGCAAAATCGTATTATAAGGCCGAGGAAGCATGGGTCGTTTCGAATAGCTATTTTACCAAAGCAGCAAGAGAATTAGCCGCTAAAGGCCAAGTGATGTTGGTGAATAGGGATGAGTTAATTGATTATATTCTGCTATTAAATCCAGGAAGTGCAAAGCCCGTTCCATTGAAAATGATAGATTCTGATTCTAGCGGTTCTAATGAGGCATGTGGTAAATGTGGGAGCCCAATGGTCTTGAAGACAGGGAAAAGAGGGGCGTTTCTAGGGTGCAGTAGTTTTCCTAAGTGCCGAAATACGCGGGATTTACGTGCCTAATAAGAAAATTCAATAGATGGGTAGGCTCTCTTCCAATTATTTTTTAAAAAAAGAACGGCTTAACCCATCTTGGATTAAGCCGTTCTCCTGATATTTAAATTCCTAATACACTACAACTGGCTGATAAACACTAAGATTATCATAGACACTTTTCATGACACTAGGAGATACGTTGATACATCCACCGGAGCCTCCCGTTAAATAGGCAGTGCTGCTCCAGTTTGTCCGCCAGCCGGCATCGTGGAAACCTTGGCCGCTGTTTGTGAATGGTGCCCAATAACTTACTGGAACTGAATAATCTGATTTGCCGACGGCGCTGCCCTTGAGTGTGTATGGTGTTCGTTTAAACAGGATATACCATACTCCTGGTGATGTATCCTCACCTGTGCTGTGTTTACCGGTAACCACATTCGTTGTCAGGACTAATTGTCCAGCTTTGTAGAGCCAAATACGCTGTTCCGCAATAGAAACTTCCGCATAGGTATCCCCAATGCCGTTGTTTGTCGTGGTTTCATAGCCATAGCCCTCACCGCTCCAGCCATTTCCATTGATATTGGAAGCGTTAATCGATGTCTCTCCTTTTTCAAATGCTGCTTGAATCTGGGCTGTTTCCTTTTCCACATCTAGTGCCCAGCCATAGCCTTGCCCCTTAACAGAAATAATGGAGCCTGAATGGGTCTTAAAGCTGAAATCCTTACCCAATGTGGACTGGGCAGCATTAATTTCGGTAATTTTACTTTTAATCGTGCTCGGGTCAAACGAAACCTGCAAATCCTCAGAAATTGTTGCGTTTTTGATGAGTTCGCTGCCAGATAAGGTATAAACCTTATCCTGAACTTTATAATCAACGGAAAGCCGAAGAAGATCTTGCAGCTTTTGCTTTTCATTTTTAACACTCTCGCTGTCTTCTTTGAGTGCAAGCATGTAGATAGGATTTAGATGAATTTCACTCGTATATCCATGCTTTTCGTATTCCTCCATTAGACTTGCGACATCATATTGTGTCCCGTCCACACTTTTCGAGACAACGATTTCTCCTTCTACCATGGACGCATGTGCATGAACAGGAGCTGTTAAGCTTTGATTCATTGAGGTGAGCTTTTGTTCCAGTTCGTTTTTAAGTGTTTGGCTGCGATATGGGTCCTGCTGGTCAGGCATTAAGGTATAATCTTTTTCTTTAAAAGAGGGAAAGAATGACCACTGGTCTCTTAAAAGTTTTTTGACTCTGGATAGATCATCCGTTGTGAATCCCATCTTCGTATCTTTTCCATCTACTATTTGTTGTTCACCTATGTAGATTTCATTTGTTAAAACGGATGTTTGTAACTTTTTTAGAGCTTGGTCTGCCGTCATGCCGCTGACTTCTATGCTATTAATCTTACTATTAGCATTAAAGTGAGTGGCTTGATAATAGCTGACGGCGGCAAGAATAAGTGCAATGAGACTTAACGTGATAATCTTCCAGCTTTTATACCATTTCTGTGAATGAAGATCTTCTACAACGGTTTGTTCAACGGTGATGCCCATTATGTTCCCTCCCACTACCTCCGACAATCTATTTGAAAACTTTTCCTACTATATTTTACCAAAAGATAAATTAAAACTTTGTCGATGCTTGTCGATGTTTAATTTGTTTTTCTGTGCTGTATGAATCAAAAGTAGGAATCAAAGATATCTCTCTGATTCTACTTAACCAAGACAATCAATACCGGTAATACGACAAAGGACAATAGGGTTGTCCAGAGAATCGTTTTGGTTAACACCTTTGGCGATGCATCGAATTTTTCTGCTAGAATACCGGCGTTGATCGCGACGGGCATACATGATAATACGAGTAGAGTGGAGAACATGATGCCTTCAATATCTAATAGATTTAAACACAATATAGCAATGAGTGGTGCGATCAATAATCTCATACTCATGCCTGTCCAAAAGGTGATTCGTGTATTCCTGGTGATACTTTCTGTTTTCACATTGGCCATTTGTGCTCCTAAAATTGCGAGAACAATGGGCGGGTAGGAGTCTGCAATCATGGAAACTCCGGTGGAGAGACCGCCTGGCAGGGCTAAATCAAATGTGCGTAATACAATGGCTAGCAATACCGCATAAATAGCCGGCAGGGCAAACACCGATTTCATGGCACCTTTTATTGTAAAATGAGAGCGTGCCGCAAAGAAGATTCCTAACGTATGCATCATGACCATCTGCATCACTATGTAAATGGCCGCCTTTTCAAGCCCCAGCTGACCGAAAGCAAGCAAGGTGAGTGGGATTCCATAGTTAACCGAATTTGTGAAGGAAGAAATCAAGGTTAACCCAGCTATATCATTAGCTGGCAGTTTAAATAATTTTCCTAAAAGATTGGCTGCAGCCGCAAGCAAAATAAGATTTAATAGGGAATAAGCAACAGTCAAATAGACGTCCTCACGCGACAGGCGCGCCTCCATTAATGTATCAAAAATCAAGAACGGAGTGATGTAATATAAGACAAAGTTTAAAAGCGGCTTGATTTCCAACTTCCCAAACCTACTTAATAAGACTCCTGCTATGACAGGTAAAGAGAGCGGTACAATCACATCGAAAAGTGTGGTAATAATTTCTGCGAACATCAAAAACTTCCTCTCTAATTATTACTTGAGAAGTCCTTTTAAGGGCAAGACCAAATGGGCATGCCTTCGGATTGATATTTATTATATAGTAATAGATTTTTCTTTCCCACCAACTTCGTGTCTTTATTTCTATAAAATAGTTTAGTATCCATTTTTAAGAAACACGGCATATTGCATGTCCAGAAATAGGTATGTATAATAGTTTTGTATGAAATTTTTGAATATTATATAATTTGATGATTCTGACGAAAGAAGGAATAAGTCTCTCTTTATGTATATCTACTTTGTAGATACGCGGAGTCTAAACACAAAACTATTACATCTATTACAAGGAGTGCTGAAAGGATGAATCAATTTACTTTAGGTAGTTTAATGAGAAAAAATGCAGTCCAATATCCTCAAAATGATGTTTTTGTTTCTGAGAATAATCGCTATACCTATCAAGAAGCAAATCAAGAGGTAAATCGGATTGTCAACTGGTTGGAAGCGAAGGGAATTCAACATGGGGACCGTGTGGCAATTCTATCGGAAAATAAAATTTCTTACGGTCTATTTATTTTTGCTATTGCGAAAATTGGTGCCATTTTTGTTCCCATTAACATTCGATTAAACAACAGTGAGATCGATTACATATTAAAAGATTGCTCTCCTAAATTACTGATCACTACTGAAATGATGTATCCGAATGCACAAACCAGTGCTAATAACTGTATGATCCCACTCTATCTTGATAAAACCATCTTGGAGGAGAGCAGGAATTTCCCTTCAAGTGAACCTGAATGTAAAGTGATGACTTCGGATATTTTTACTATTAAGTATACGAGCGGAACCACTGGATTTCCGAAAGGATGTATAGCCACTCATCAAAATTGGCTGTGGAATGATAATAATATTAATGCGTTTATTAAAAATGGACCGGAAGACAGCTATATTGCGTTACTTCCACTGTTCCATGTTGCGGGGTTTGGTGCCTTCCTAACACATATCCATTATGGTGGAAAAGTAGTTTTCCCATCTGCAAAATTCGATGCAGAAGAAGCATATCAACTGATTGAAAGAGAAAAGGTTTCTACCATGTTTATCCTTGAGCCTCTATTAAGTAGATTCCTATACTCAGATTTTTATGATGTGAAAAAGGTTGAGTCACTTAAGAATCTGTTGTCAATGGCTGGCGTTGTTTCTTCTAAAATTGTAACGGACATCAATAACAAGCTTTGTTGTACCTATTTTGGTATTTATGGTTCCACTGAAGCCAGCAGTATTGTAACCGCGATTCACTATAAGGAAGATATGGAAAACTTTAAATCATATGGGTATTTGCTGCCAAACTTTGATGGGAAAATCGATAACATTAGCAACAATCCCGATGAGGAAATTGGTGAGCTTTTACTTCGTGGCCCTTCTATGATTCAAGGTTATTGGAATAAAGAGACGGAAACAAAAGATCTGTTGGATGGAGGATGGATTCATACTGGTGACGTTTTCCGAAGATCTGCAGATGGAACGTTGGAGATGGTCGACCGTAAAAGGTACTTAATCAAGACAGGTGGAGAAAACGTTTATCCAAATGAAGTGGAAGCGGTTTTAAGGGAGCACCCACAAATTGCAGATGTCGCCGTCATTGGAATTCCGGATCAAACCTGGGGTGAAGCAATAAAAGCTTTTGTCGTATTAGCCCCTGATTCTTCTGCCATTGATGGTGAACAGACAACCAAGTGGTGCAGAGACAAGTTAACAGGTTTTAAAATACCAAAGTATTATGAATTTATTAATGAAATTCCACGAAACCACTCTGGAAAAATATTAAAGCATGAATTACAGGCTATAGGATAAAAATCCTTGCATTGGGGGAGAGAAAATGGAGAAATCACTAGAATATATCATTTATGAAAAAAAGAATAATATCGCCATTATTAAACTGAATCGACCGGAAGTTTTAAATGCTATCAATCAACAATTGTTTTCTGAATTGGAATATATTGTAAAAGTGATTGAAGAGGACCAAGAAATAAGAGCCATAATCTTAACGGGTATGGGAGATAAAGCGTTTGTTGCAGGCGGGGATATCGCCATGATGAAAGAAATGACACTTATGGAAGGTGAAAAGTTTGTATATGCAGGCCAAGCCTTCTTAAACAGATTGGAAAACAGCCGCAAAATTGTCATCGCGGCCTTAAATGGATTTACATTAGGCGGCGGGTTGGAAATCGCATTAGCTTGTGATCTCCGTATTGCAGCAGAGCATGTCCAGTTGGGATTACCAGAAGTAACCGTTGGTGTTTACCCTGGCTGGGGTGGTACGCAGCGGTTGGCCCGGCTTGTTGGGGTAGGCATTGCCAAACAGTTAGTGTTTACAGGTGATAGAATTCCTGCCAGTGAGGCTAAACAATTAGGTATCGTAAATAAGGTTGTACCAAAAGATCAGTTAATGGAAGAAAGTTTGGCTTTAGCAGAACGGATTTTAAAAAATAGCCCCATTGCGGTTATGCAAGCAAAAAAGGCAATCAATCACGGAGTTGATCTTGCTCTGGAGAAGGCTTTAACATTAGAAGCCGAGGCATGGCTGGTTAATTTCGCCACGGAGGATCGCGTCGAAGGATTACGTGCTTTTTTAGATAGAGAAAAACCAAATTATAAGGGTAGATAACAAAGCGGCAAGCTAACGGAAAGGGAAAATGATTTTCCTCTCCGTTAGCTATTTTTAATCCCTGGGGACAGTTCTGATGGCTTTTAAACCTAAATAAAGGGAATTATTTCAACGATGCAGAAATATATAATACTATAATTTTTTTAAAATTTTACCGGAATTTAATGTTCCGAAATGAGCAAGAAGGTGAAGGTCTTGTTTTATGGGAGAGTAAAAAGGCTAAGCTATCACCTCAGGGATATCATGAATGAAAGGCCTTTATTGTCTGAGGGGGCCATTGTATGGTGTGATCTTTTATTAGGCTCAGCAGAACACTCAGGAATTTATGTGGGGGATAATAAGATTGTTGAATTAACTGGGGATGGTGTTGTAAGAGAGGTAAGCTTTGAACAATTTGTCAGTACAGGTGAAAGTCTAGTGCGAACGGGGTTTACTGTCTATGCTCTATGTAATAAAAAAGGGATCTTGGCTGATCCTAAAATAGCTAAAAGAGCATTGGATAAAAGGGATAACCCAAGAGGGTATAACTTGTTTACAAGAAACTGCCACCAGTTTACGGCAGGATGTATCACAGGGAACTTTACAAACAAAACCCTGACATTTGAACAATTAAAGTGGGTAACTGCGTTATATTTCAGTACCTTATCCGTTACATCTAGAGTGGTTTGCGAGGTTAATGTTTGATGTCAAAAGCAAAGTAGGGTCTTCGGCTCTACATTTTTTTTGTGGGTGCCTGTCACCGATGGGGGTGAGAGGCTCTATAAAAATGCGATGTTAAACTTGACTGTTGATTTGCGCCCCACTTCCCGAAACAATGGGAGAACGATGATTTGGGTAAAGTAGAACCTCCCCACTTGCCCGAAACTATGGGAGAACCGTGATTTGGGTAAAGTAGAACCTCCCCACCTGCCCGAAACTATGAAGACCAGTGATTTGGGTAAAATGGAAATACCTAGCTTATATGACTAGCAGGAATTTGAAACCTTCACCCAATATATTCGTATTGAATTAACGAGGTGAAATTTAGTGAGTGATAATAATAAGATACAGAGCAAGGAAAAGAAGAAGTCCAGTTACGTTATTCCTTTGTTTTTGGTACTGCAATTGGAGCAGTTTTAGGATTAGTTGCTTATCTGAAAGATTGGTTATGATATGGCGTTTATTCTTGAATGTACTGGTAAAAGTTAGAGATCGCTGCGGCGGTCTTTTGTTTTGTGGTGGAATATTTTTCTAATACCCTTGCATTACAAGGTATACCAATTTATACTTGATGTATACCTTGCAATACAAGATATTGAGAGTGGTGAGTGAATGTCACAAACACAAATGATGAAGGGAATAATAGATGGCTGCCTCTTAGCAATCATTGCGAAGAAGGAATGTTATGGCTATGAGATGGCTGAGAGCTTAAGCAGGTATGGTTTTGATACGATCAGTGAAGGTACCATTTATCCATTATTAATGAGAATGCAGCGTGAAGGACTTGTCACTTCTGTTCTTAGAAATTCTACAGCAGGCCCCAAGAGAAAGTACTACTTATTAACGAACGAGGGACAGCAAGCATTAAGTGATTTTTTAAGTAGATGGGTTCAACTTGAAAAATGTGTGAATGCGGTTATTAAGCAAGAAAATTAAGAGGCGAGGTGGAGAATGTGAAAGAAAAACAACTATCTGTAAAGAGTGAGAAGTTTATTGATGACTTAAGGGTATATTTGTTTTCAAGCGGGAAAAACGACCAAGAGATTAAAGAAATTACGGAAGAACTTGAGGGTCATCTACATGAAGCTGAACAAAATGGTAAATCGATTGATCAAATTATAGGGGCCTCCCCAAAGGAATATATGATGAGTATTTCGAGTGAAATGAAGACCGACTATCGATCTTGGGCGAAATATGTTCCACTCATTATTATTGGTTCCATGTCATTTACTATTTTTGGAGACCTTATACAAGGTACATTAAGCTATAGTATATTCAAAATTATCGGAACGCTTGTTTATAGTATCCTGTTCTTTGGAGGAGTAATGTTTGCTTATCGCTATGTAGCTAGAAATCAAGTATCGAGAATAATGGAGTTTTTCATTTTATTATTGCCAATTTTCCTTAGTATGCTTATTATCGGAGGAGTACTATTCGTTGATTCTATTTATAAAACGCCCATGATTGATTTTGGAATTATAGGCAGTTGGGTCATTGGATTGTTTCTTCTTTGTTTTATTATCCTATTTTCTGTTTGGGCCAAGACTGCTATTTTGCCTGTAACATTACTAGCACTTCACCTGCCCACATTTTTATTATCTTTTACTTCTTTTAATGTAGTAACACAGTTAATTACTAGCATGGTAATCGCGTATGTATTAATTGGACTATATTTATTTTACACGGTGAAGAAGGCTAAAGGTAATAAGGAAGTAATCGAATAGAATTCTGCTAAAAATTCTAGATTAAATTGGATTACCTACCATTTTAAAAGGAAACAATGTAAAAGTAGCGTAACTTTTCTCCATCATCTACAATATAGCCAGACACCTTTTGTGGACAGATTGCTTTAAAATATTTGTATTAAGAGAGGCGGAAAATGGAATGGAAACATCTAAAAAAGTAACAGTAGCAACAACCGTTCAAGCACCAGTAGCAAAGGTATGGGAGTATTGGACAGAGCCAACTCACATAAAAAAATGGAATTCAGCTTCAGAAGACTGGCACACACCGATTGCTGAAAATGATTTAAGAGTTGGTGGGAAATTCCATTCAAGAATGGAAGCCAAAGATGGCAGTTTTGGTTTCGATTTTGGTGGAACTTATGATGAAGTGAAATTACATGAGGCTATTGCATATACACTGGGTGATGGAAGACAAGTTACCATCACTTTTAAAGGTCAAGATAACGTAACCGAAGTCATTGAATCGTTTGATGCCGAAACGGAAAATCCCATTGAGTTACAACAACAAGGCTGGCAGGCTATTCTAGATAATTTCAAAAAATATGCTGAGCAAACAAGCATTTAAAAGAGGCACCAGACTAAATTAGTGGCGTGTATCTGTGGCTGTGATGATTCAAATCGCCACGGATACAGCCATTTTTTATCGATTCGTTAGAAAGGTTTACATGCAAATAACAATGGTAATATCATTCATAAAGTTTTGATGAAAAATAATTGGAGGAATAAAATGTTAACAAAAACCGAAATCACCCATCGTTTCAACGCTCCTCGTGAACTTGTATTTAAGGCATTTACCGAATCGGAACATCTGCAGAACTGGTGGGGCCCAAAAGGATGGGCTTTTGATATTTCTAAGTTTGAGCTTCGACAGGATGGTGTCTTCCATTATAGCCAGACATCTCCTGACGGTCATGAAATGTGGGTCAAATTTGTTTATCATGAAGTAAATGCTCCTGAGAAACTCGTTTATACCTCTTTCTTTTCTGATGAAAAAGGTAACATCGTACGTGCTCCTTTTAATGACAACTGGCCTTTGGAAACTCTCAATACTTTTACATTCACCGAGCATGAAGGTAAAACAATTCTTACATATATTGGGACACCTGTATCCCCAACTGAGGAGGAAATGAAAACTTACGAGGAGTCGCAAGAAATGGTTCAGGAGGGCTTTTCAGGAACCTTCGTTCAACTGGCTGATTACCTCTCAAATAGTTCAGAAAACTAATATAGGTGGATGACGAACAAAAAAACAATGAGAACACTGTTAATAGCAGTGTTCTTATTGTTCTTGGTAATTTTTATTTTTACTTATTTAAACGACCGGGTGCAAGCAGAAGAACTAGCAATGGCTCAATTGTAATTCTCTTAATCAATCATCTCAAAAAGAATCCTACCAATATCACTATTCTCCATTCTTCCACTAAACATATGTCTGTTAACACCATACGCATAAATGGGAACATCCTCACCGGTATGACCTTTGGTCGTCCAGCCGGTACTGGAATAGTGATTGATGATGTTGATAAGAGTTTGTCGTGTGTCTTCGATTTCTAGTTCTAGCGTAGATTGGATGACTTTCAAGTCCTCTTCATGAAGGGATAGTTGCATATGGCGTGCTATTGATGATATTTCTTTTGTTTTATGCAGATCGGCTGCAATCTTGGCTGGTGTTGATTTTATCGATCTAATCACACTTGGATTCCATTTATAATTATCATTTCGATCGATACTCATTCCACCCGTGGAGTGGTCGGCTGTTGAAATCACAAGGGTATCCTCTCGATTTAAGGCAAATTGAATGGCCGCATGAAAAGCTGCTTCAAAGTCTTTGACTTCACTCATGGCTCCCACGATATCATTGTCATGACCCGCCCAATCAATTTGACTTCCTTCCACCATCAGAAAAAAGCCATTTGGATTTTGCTTCAAGCGTTGAAGTGCAGCGCTAGTCATTTGTGATAGGGAGGGTACGGTTGTCAAATAGCGATCGATGTGTTTAGGAAGTTCTTTTGGAGCAAAAAGACCCAATATTTTCTCGTTTCGATCAGCAAAAAGCTCAATGGAATTTGTGGTATAACCAAATCCATTTTTTTTGAACTCTTCTACTAAATTTCGGTCATCTCGAGAAAAATAGGAAGTTCCTCCCCCTAGCAGCACATCGATTTTGTGCTTGCCATCAATACGTTCATCGAAATAATCATCCGCAATTTCATTATAGTTCTCCCTGGATTCATGATGTGCAGCGAACGCCGCAAGTGTAGCGTGATTGATTTGACTCGTTCCTACGAGGCCCGTAGATTTGCCGCGAAATTTTGCATATTCTAAAATAGTTGGAACCTCCTGTTTTTCACTATTCAATCCAAGAGCACCATTATAGGTTTTATAGCCTGTCGCTAAAGCAGTCCCTGCCGCAGCAGAGTCTGTTATATTACTTTTTGCGTCTAATGAATAGGTTGACTGTGTGCCAACAAAGTATTGATCAAATATGGTGGGGTTCATGAGCCCCTTTCGGGAGTTATGATTAAAATAACGAAGGCCTGTGGTGTAGGAAAAACCCATCCCATCACCGATTAAAAAGATAATATTTTTTACTTTTTTCATTCGGGTAAACGGATCATTCATCATGTAGGGTAAAGTATTTATACGAAAATCATTTAACTGAACGGTGGAATGTAACAAATAAAACAGCACCTTTCAAATGTCATCTTTTATGGCATACATTTGCATGAAGCCATCGTAATCAACTATCGTCAATCCAGTTATAACACAGAAAAGGAATACTTTTTCATACAATACAATTGTTTAACAAAAACTCAAGAGATTCTTAATAATTGAACCGAAAAACCTATACAAGGGGGGAGATTTACACAAAGGAGAGCAACGGAGTTTACGAAAAGCGAAAATAAAAAGAGAGGGGGAAATACCAATTGGCATTTTCCCCCTCTCATTCCTTTTGACAAAAAACTCTTACTCGTTACCTACATCTGCCCATTTATATTCATAGGTTGCTCCAAATGGGTTCACGAACACACCCTTCACTTTTGGAGAAACTAATTGTGCTCTAGAAGATTGGTAGACTGGGGCAATTGCCGCATCCTCAAATAGCACTTTTTCAGCCTTTAAGAAGTTTTCATAACGTGCCTTAGCATCTGTTGCAAAAGTTGAAGCTGTGTCACTTACTAGCTTGTCATATTCCGGATTAGAATATCCAGTCCAGTTGTTTCCGCTATCCGTGGTCCATAAGTTCATGAATGTAAATGGATCAAGGAAGTCTGGGCCCCAACGGGAAAGCTGCATTTGATAATCCATATTTGAATCTAAATCTAAACGCTGCTCTTTTGGAACTTGTTTAATCGTAACCTTTAATCCTTCTAAATTCGTTGAAAGCTGGTTTGCCACATATTCAACTAAATTTTTCGTAGTTTTGTCATCATCTGCTAAAAACTCGAGCTCAACGGAATTGGTACCTAACTCTTCCAATCCTTTTGCCCAGAATTCTTTTGCTGCTTTAAGGTCATACTGGACGAGATCTCCACTTACTTTACGGAAATCCTCACCTGTTTCAGGCATTGGGGTAAAGTCAGTTGGAATAAGTCCATTTGATGCGATGGATCCGTTGTTTAAAATCTCGCCTACTAAAGCATCTTTGTCAAATGCTCTGCTGATGGCAGCACGAATATTCTTATTAGCTAATGCATCCGATGTGGTTTGATTAAATTTTAGGAAATAGGAAAATGTTTCTGCTGACACCACATAATCATCACTTGTAGAATATTGGTCAACTAAATCTGATGTTAGATCCATTCGATCTACAGTTCCTTCTTCATATAAATCTAAAGCAGTTTGTGGATCTTTTACGACTTTGAAAGTCAGTTTATCCATTTTCACTGTTTTGGCATCCCAATAATCTTCATTTTTTACTAGTTCCCATGAATCGCTTGTGCTTGACCAATTGGAAATCGTGTATGGTCCATTCGATAATAGGTTTTCTGAATTAGTTGCAAAACTATCGCCCTTTTCCTCCACAAACTTTTTATTTAATGGGAAGAATGTTCCGAATGTTGTTAATGTTTCAAAGTATGGTGTTGCGTTTTCTAATTCAACAACAAGTGTAAAATCACCGTCAGCTTTTACTCCCAGCTGGTCCACGGCAAGTTCTCCTTTGCTTATCGCTGAAGCATTTTTGATTACACCACTCATCATGTATGGTCCATATTCTGAACCTGTTGCAGGATCAACGGCACGCTGCCATGCATAGACAAAGTCATGAGCCGTTACCGGGTCTCCATTTGACCATTTTGCATCCTCACGTAATGTAAAGGTCCAAGTCAATCCATCTTCACTTACTTTATGACTGGAAGCAACCCCAGGAGATGATTGCGTTTTTTCATCTAAACGGTATAGACCCTCCATCGTTGCAGCCAAATTGACAAAGGATGACTCATCTGTAGCTAAAGATGGATCCATGGACGGAATGGATTCTGGGTTTAAAAAGTTAAGTACTTTTCCCTCTGCCTTCTCATCCGTTTTTGTACCAGAAGATTTCTTGGACTCATCGCCAGAACATGCAGCAAGTACACTTAGTACCAGTCCAAAAGCTAATAGTAATAACCATTTTTTTGTTTTCACTTCTTTATCCTCCTTGATGTAAATTGATTCTGAATATTATAGCTCTACAGAAATTTGAAACTATAAAAGCTAATTATAGGCATTGCTAGATTACTTGTAAAGTATTCTGCTATAATTTTTAGAAAATTAGGTGCATGGCCATAATTTACAAAAAGTGCATGGCAGACGATAAAAGGCCGGCTTCTATTAGAAACCGGCCTTCAACTCTATTAAACAATCTCATATTCCGTTACGTTACGATCAATCACTCTTGCTCCTTTGACAGAAGCAAAGTTACCGTTCGCTGAAGTGAAAACCCCAGACGCGATCATTTCCTCCATCGCTTGCTTCACTACTGCTTCTTCAATCGGTTCCTTCGGATTTTCTACCGATAAACGAGCAGATTTACCAAACTCCGTAACAAACTCTAACTCTAATGTTTTAGCCATTTCATTCACCTCCTAACCTAATATATTTTTCGGACTACGCTAGTAAATCAGAATTGTCGACTCTCTCAATATTGCTGAGAGTATCGCTCGACAAACCAATAATGGCTTGTGCTGCTTGTAATAGCTGGTCAGGAGTTGCTGACTTCTGGATATTGCTGAATGTCTTTGCTTTTAGAAGTGGTTTGCCATCGTCATCCATCCCAACCTGGAACACCACTCGTAACTTGGATGTTGTAATCACTGCTTGTGCCATCATTATCACCTCCTTTCACCCTTTATATATAAAAAAGTAGGCGAAAAGGACATGGTCTTGGAAAATATATTTACAATGTTTATCCGAAGTGCGCGAAGGGGGGGGGGTGAAAGAGGATTTTGGTCAATGCAGGTGGTCTGGAGTTATCGACCAGGTCCACTATTATATCGACATTGTTTTTATGAAAAAAGTTGTAGAAATGTTGAAGCCACTCAGCTTGAAGCACTTTTAATTAATCGATTAGTTAAGAAGAAAAGAGTCGGATATGATCGATGTTTAGGGGTTTTTGACTAGCAGAAATCAAAAAAGTCACCTTAAAAAGGTGAGCATGATTTGATTTCAAAGAGTTGTATTTCCTCTATAAAAGTGTCTATGTGGATTGGCTCCCTCAATAGTGGTATAGCCACTACATTCATGATAATGTCCACCATTCGCTATTGGAATGGCTGGACCAGTGGACCCTTGTATTTGGTGCCGATGTTTGTTATCAACTGATGTAAGGGTAAAATATCTGTGAGTATGTGGGATTCCAGTCTGTGCTGGTTCAGTCATTCCAGCATATTGGTGTGTGTGTCCATCATCAAACGATGTAATGCCGCTAAATCCATGGGTATGAACTGCTCTTCCATCCCAGGAAGTGATATAAAGTCGATGGGAATGCATAGGGTCTGAACCATCTGAACCATCTGAAGCATACATGAAGCCAGATACAGGTATATCCATGAATATCCCTCCTAAAAAGCTTTTTAACACATTATTCAACTTTGGAATAGAAGGTGTGAGATTTTGAAAAGGATAAACTGCCTCCAACCACAGTATGGTTGGACATAGATGTACCTAAGCAGCCCAGTGACTCAATTATTTAAACTTATTGCCTATTTTAACAGTTCGTCCAACCATTCTTTGTCACTCTTAATAAACTAAAGTATAAAAAGTTTTTAAGATGGGAGTGAAGGTTATGAAAGGTAATAAGAAACGCAAGCATGGTAAAGACAAGCAGGATAATAAGAAAAATCAACAAAAAGATCAGCATGATGATTGTAAAAAGCATGACAATGATCACAAAAAAGATGATTGCGATTGCAAAAAGCAGGACAATAACCACAAAAAAGATGACTGCAAAAAACAAGACAATGATCGCAAACATGATGATTGCAATTGCAAAAAGCAAGACAATGATCGCAAACATGATGATTGCAATTGCAAAAAGCAAGACAATGATCGCAAACATGATGATTGCAATTGCAAAAAGCAGGACAATAACCACAAAAAAGATGACTGCAAAAAGCAAGACAATGATCACAAACATGATGATTGCAATTGCAAAAAGCAGAGCAATAATCGCAGACAAGATGACCGCAAAAAGTGGGACAACAACCACAGACAAGATGATTGGAAAAAGCAAGACAATGATCACAAACATGATGATTGGAAAAAGCGGGACAACAATCACAAACATGATGATTGCGATTGCAAAAAGCATGACGATAACGACAAACGAGATGATTGGAAAAAGCGGGACAACAATCACAAACATGATGATTGCGATTGCAAAAAGCATGACGATAACGACAAACGAGATGATTGGAACAAGTGGGACAACAACCACAAACGAGATGATTGGAAAAAGCGGGACAACAACCACAGACAAGATGATTGCAAAAAGCAAGACAATGATCATAAACAATGCAGGAATATTGGCTGTATATTTAGATGTAGATGTTGGTAATTTAAGAAGGGATTTAGAGTCCTCCCATAAAATTACTAAATCCAGGCGTTCGCCTGGATTTTTTGGTTGCCTGGCCTCGCCTTCGATACTAATTGGCAGGTGAAAGATTGATTTTCGCAGATAGAATGGTAAATTCGGCAGGTAAACAAACCATTTTGGCAGATTAGCTGTTTTTCGTTAAAGGAGGGTCCCATATTTTTACAGGAGTGAGGTATTTACCTCTATACATAGTTAAGAGATTGTGGTAATTTATTATTTAGTTGTATCGAACAACTATTTTAAAAGAATCATACAATAAATTTTATCAAGAATAGCAGAATGCAGTTTGGCTGAGGCCAAATTTCATAAATGGGGGATAACTATGAGTAAGGAGAAGCTGTGGACGAAGAATTTTACCATCGTGTCGTTGATTAACTTTTTGGTCGTAATGGTTTACTTTTTGTTGATGGTGACGATTGCTGGTTATGCAGTTGAACAATTTCATGCGTCTACAAGTGTTGCCGGGCTAGTCTCGAGTATTTTTATTATTGGATCTTTAATTGGACGGTTGGTAACAGGACGGATGATTGAAGGTGCAGGGAGCAAGAAAACACTCCTTATCGGCTTGATTCTGTTTATCCTTTCAACTGTGTTGTATTTTGTTACAACGAATTTACCATTATTACTAATGAATCGATTATTTCATGGGGTTGCTGTCGGAGTAGCGAGTACGGCAACGGGTACGATTATTGCTCAAATAGTACCGAAAGCAAGAAGAGGAGAGGGAATCGGCTTCTTCAGTTTGAGCGCTGTATTGGCAACAGCAATCGGTCCATTTGTGGGAATGTTGTTCATTCGATATGCGGATTTCCAGATAATTTTCTTGTTTAATTTACTTCTTGCAGCAATTTGTTTGGTCATCTCGTTTGCGGTAAAACCGCCAAAACTATCATCACCTAAAACGGTTAGTACACAAGCCGAAAAAGGCTTTAAACTGTCCAATTATCTTGAATATAAGGCTGTGCCGATTTCATTTGTGGCACTTGTCGTTGGATTCGGTTATTCCGGTGTGCTATCGTTTCTGTCATTTTATGCGGAGGAAATTAACTTAGTGGACGCAGCTGGCTTTTTCTTCCTTGTGTATTCGATTATGCTGTTACTGTCACGACCATTTTCTGGCCGCTTAATGGATGCAAAAGGGGCAAATATCGTCATTTATCCAAGTCTGATTGTTTTTGCGATTGGGATGGTATTGTTTAGCCAGGCATATTTTGGAGTGATTTTATTAGTGGCCGCCGCGTTTATCGGCTTGGGCTACGGTAACTTCGTTTCTGTTGCTCAGACGATCGCCATCCAAGTCTCACCAACACATCGATTTGGTTTAGCAACCTCTACTTTTTACATTTTATATGACTTAGGACTTGGTGCGGGACCATATTTACTTGGATTCATCGTTCCAATCACTGGGTACCGTGGCCTGTTCTTATACATGGCAGGAGTCGTGGTCATAGCGCTTGTCCTATACTATTTTTTACATGGTAGAACGGAAAAAGGACTTAGAGGAAATAAAACAGGGATACTGCAGGGAAATTGATTAATTAGGCAGTTGGTGCAAACTAGCTGTCTTTTTCTATTATGGATTGTAGGTACAGGTGGTCTGGATTGACCGAGGAGATTGTTGAAAATCTGAACCATCTGAAGCATACATGAATCCAGAAACAGGAATATCCATGAAAAATCACTCCGGGTCCGAAATATATGGCTAACCATATAGTACCAACTAGTGCTTAATTGGAGCAATTAAAAAATGCCTAATTTTTCAGTATTGAGAAATTAGGCATTAAAATTTTCTTAACGTTGTAACTCCGTGTTTTTCTAACGCAACCCCTACAATGGAAGGGGTTTTTATGTGCGTTAGGGGGAGAGATTCCCCCGTCCACTATTATTAGATGAAAAGTTTATTGGAATAAAATATTATTTTTGGACAAGCGCATCTTCTTGGTTAAAGTGTGGAAGGACTTGTGTTGCAAAGCGTTCCATCGCCTGCATAGTTTCTAGGTGAGAAAGACCACCGAAATCGAAGTACAGAATGATTTCATCTAAACCTGCATTCTCAATTTTTTTTAATTTTTCAGTAACGTATTCTGCATTACCAACGATGATACTCTTATCACTTAACTTGTCAGTTGTCATCGATTTTAAATTTTCTACGATTTCTGCAAAGTAGCGAATGTTTGGTGGAGCCTTTGTTGGATCCTCTGGGAATGCTGGCACTAAACCAGTGAAGTACTTCAACATACGTTGTTTGGTAGCTTCTTCTTCTTCCGGTGTATCCGTCACATTAATGAAGTATGAACAGCTTGCTTTTTTACCGCTGAAGCCGTGTGCTGCAGAAGCTTCTTGAAATGTTTTGATAGCATTTTCCATCGAACCAAATACCATGTTTGCTGCGAATGGTGCGAAGATTACGTTTTCACCCATTTCAGCAGCTTTGCGGATTGAAGGCTCACTGAATGCCGCAACGTAAATTGGTAAACTTTTTTGAACTGGTCTAGGTGTTAATAAAATTTCATCGAAGTTGAAGAATTCACCTTGATGAGAGAAATGACCATCTTTACTGTTCCAAGCCTTTTGAACAACGTCTAATGATTCGAAGAAAATTTCACGGCTCTTATTAAAGTCGATATCGAATACATCGTATTCCCGCTTATCGTAGCCCCGACCTGCAGAGAAAATAGTACGTCCGCCACTTAATACGTCAAGTAGTGCCCACTCCTCTGCAACACGTACAGGGTGTTGAGCAGGAAGTAATACTGTAGCTGGTGCTAATTTAATGCGATGTGTTTTAGCAGCAACACTCGCTAAGAACGTAGCCGGTGCTGGTAATATTCCTAATGCAGCAAAGTGGTGCTCAGGTACCCAAACAGAGTTGAATCCTAATTCTTCAGCATAAATACATTGTTCCTCTAAATCTAAAATCATTTGGTTTGGATCTTTACGAGTATCCCCATATTCTACTGGGTTATCAGTTAATGTAAAATAGCCAAATTTCATTTGTTTATACACTTCCTTCTTTTCATTTGTTAACAACAGGTTAACTCTGTTCACCTATTGTTTAACTTGTAATACCAAATTATCAGAAAAGTCTTTTCAATGCAAGCGTTTTCTATATAAAAATTTGTAAATATTTAGTTTAGTAGTTTATGAGAATGCTATTTATCTATCAAATAAGATACAAAAAACCACACGACAATTACCTAAATACTAGTAATTGCAATGTGGTTTTTTTATTTAAAGGGGTATTGAATTATTCTTTCCAACCTAATTCCGTTGAAATTTGCTCACTACATTGTTTTAAATTTATAACGATTTCAGAATCTGGTGTTGTATCTATTGAATTGTAGAAGCCAACGACGCTAAGGACTGCAACGATTGTGTTATTGCGATCGAAAACTGGAGACGCAACTGCACTAATTCCTTGAACGATTGTACCGACTGTATAGCTATAGCCGTTTTTTCGGATACTTGGTAAGATCTTTTTAAAATCATTTATTGCATTTGGGACATTTTCTAACTCTCTTTCAATCAGTGGCTCAGTCACAGCTTCTGGCAAATAACTTGCAAAAACCTTACCTGTGGCGCTATCTGTAACCCCTACCTTAGAACCGACTTTAATACCGATAGGGCCTGCGCTTTCCTCCCAACTTACAAAGAATGGACCATTTTTTCCGTAAACAGCAAGTCCACATGTTTCATTAAATTTATCTTTTAATTGCAATAAAAAGGGTTGTGCAATATCAACAATCTTTATATCATTGGATGCTTTTAAACCAAGCCGTAATATTTCTTTTCCAAGTACGTATTTTGAATCAGGATTTTTTGCTAGCATGCCAGTACGGACAAAACTATTTAGATAGCGGTATATCTTGCTTTTTGAAGTTTGACATAACTCTGCTATTTCGGTGATTGAAATGGGCCTTTCTGCAGCTGCCACCAACTGTAATATTGAAACGCCGATTTCAATAGATTGAATCCCTTGTTTTTTATTATCTTCCATGCACACATTTCCTCCTGGGATGTTCTGTTCAC
Source organism: Neobacillus niacini (assembly GCF_031457145.1). Lineage (GTDB taxonomy): Bacteria > Bacillota > Bacilli > Bacillales > Cytobacillaceae > Neobacillus > Neobacillus niacini_J. The sequence goes on along the minus strand of NZ_JAVDVZ010000012.1, from coordinate 38,225 downwards.
TATTGTTAAACATTCTAATAATAAGATACCATAGAATGGTAAATTTTATAAGAAACAAAAAAGACTCTTAAGCCGATTCGATTTGAGAGTCTTTTTTAAAATTCCAAAAGTTTTCTAGGTGAGCTTTTACACCACCCGGACCAAATTTAATTTTCTGTGTATCTTTATTTAAATAACTAAAAAATGCGATGATAATTTTTCGACGACTTGAGACATTTATCATGTTTTGGTCATAGAACCATGCATCGATTATGTTATAAATTCCACGATTCACGCAATATGTTTCCTCACAGTATCTAACAAACTGTAAATCAGGCAAATGAATGAGTTGTTCGATTTTTTTATTACTAAGCATGTAGTCGTCCCCATAGTGCAAGCGCCTTCTTCCTACGATTAGCAGTATAGCGGGCATCTTTGTTCAGTTGCTGAATCAAGTCAGGTAATGAGGAAAACTTTTGTTCATTGCGTACATAGAAGGCCAATTCTACTGTTAATTCTTTACCATAGAGATCGTCGTTAAAATCTAAAATATGAACTTCGTAAGTTATGTGATTACCGTCATTAAAAGAGGGTCGCTCGCCCACGTTCATTACACCCATATAAAGCTTTTCTCCATAGTAAACATACACGCCATAAACACCTTTTGGCAGATCTACTAGTTTATAAGGCTCAATATTAGCAGTAGGATAACCAATTGTTCTCCCTAATTGCTTTCCTTGCACCACAATCCCCGTTACAATGTCATTTTGAAAGTATATTAGTGATTGCATGATTAATCAGCTCCTTCGATATAAGAAATCCTTATTGTTAACCATAGATAAACCGTGTTAACTATAGGTTACAAATACCATATCAAAAATGAAAGCGTTTGTAAATAATTATCAGAAAAATCCACGAATTCAAAAAAAATGACTTTACAACATATATGGGATTCACTATTATTAATTATGAGATAAACATATGGTGAATAGTGTTTACTGTATGTGAACTTATTGTGGAGGTGTTACTACTAAGGTTAATATTTTGTATGAATGATGGAAATTTAAGGGGATTTGGATGGGATGCTTCACGAAAATCATAAAAGTATGCATTTGCTTACTTTTGAAAAGGGGGAATATTATTGAGGACAATAAACGTTGAAAACAAGATTAATGAGTCTCGTTTTAATTCGTTACATGGTATGGTTTTATTCTGGTGTGCATTTATTATTGTTTTTGATGGTTATGACTTAGTGGTTTATGGATCAGCACTAGGGGCAATATTAGCTGAATGGGGAATTACACCTCAAGAAGCTGGGAGTCTACAAAGTCTAGCACTATTCGGAATGATGTTAGGGGCTTTAATTTTTGGACCTTTAGCGGATAAGATTGGCCGTAAAAAAGTTATTTTGTTCTCTGTCGCATTGTTTAGTGTTTTTACTGCAGGGATTGCTTTTATCCATAATCCTACTACATTCGGTATTTTCCGATTTATTGCAGGATTAGGGCTTGGTGGTGTTATGCCAAACGCAGTTGCGCTAATGACTGAGTATTCACCCAAAAAATTAAAGAGTACATTAGTCTCAATGATGTTCAGCGGTTATTCAGTAGGTGGGGTGTTGGCTGCTGGAATAGGCCTTGTTATTATTGAACCATTTGGATGGCGTGCACTGTTTTTAGTAGGCGGTATACCACTGTTAGCACTTCCATTTATGTATAAGACATTGGAAGAATCACCTAAATTCTTAATAGCTCATAATAAAAAGGAAGAATTGAGCAAAATTATACAAAAGCTTGATCCAGGCTATAAATTTAATAACTCACATACGTTTGTGATGGGCGTTAAGGAGGAGGAAAAAGGTGCTCCGATTATTAACCTATTTAGAAATAATCGTGCATTCAGTACAGTAGTTTACTGGATTGCCTTCTTTATGTGTTTGTTGATGATTTATGGGTTAAATACATGGCTACCTCAGTTAATGAAGGGAGCTGGATTAGAAGTATCTGGTTTAACATTCTTACTGGTTCTAAATTTTGGTGCGATTTTCGGAGCTATTTTTGGTGGACAATTGGCAGATCGCTTCGGACCTAAAGTTATTTTAGCCATTTTCTTCTTAGGAGCAAGTGTATCACTAACACTATTAGGTTTTATTGATAACCTACTTGTGATGTACATTTTAGTTGCCATCGCTGGTGCAACTACAATTGGTACTCAAATCATTATGAATGCCTATATTTCACAGTATTACCCTGTTGAAATGCGCTCAAGTGGACTAGGTTGGGCTCTGGGTGTTGGTCGCTTAGGTGCGATTGCTGGACCGATGATAGGCGGGCTACTAATGACAATTAGCCTACCATTCTATCAAAACTTTATAGTATTTGCGGTTCCAGGCGTTATCGCATTTGTCATGGTTATTCTAGTTCAAGAAAAATACTCTTCAACAATATATCAGAGAACGTTAGTTGAAACACAACTTGCTGTTGAAGAACAAAATTAGGGAGGATGACATTATGACAATTTCAACTACTGAGATTCAGTCGTTATTTAAACAGGCATTAGGTAATTACCCGACAGGAGTGACGATTGTAACAACAACAGATGAGAATGGAACACCTGTAGGATTAACGGTTAACTCATTTGCTTCTGTATCATTAGACCCCTTAATGGTGCTTTGGTCAATCGATCATAAAGTCTCTACATTGGAAACGTTTACAAATGGAGGGAAATTTGCTATTCACATTTTAGCAGGCAATCAGCAACAATTATGTTCAACGTTTGCAAGTAAAAATGTAGATCGCTTTAGTACATGCAATTGGGAGCTATCAGAAAATGAATTACCAATTATTGATGGGACATTTGCTGTATTAGAATGCAAAACGCATCAAACAGTTGTAGCAGGGGACCATACCATTTTAATTGGTGAAGTAACAAATATTCGAGTTGACGAAGAGAAAGATCCGATGCTTTATCACCGCCGTCAATTCGGCCCAATTCCAAACGAATTTTATCAATCCAAATAAAAAAACAGTAAGTGACCTTTCACGTTAACTCTTTGGAAGGTCACTTTTATATATGGTTTAACTAAGTAAAACAATAGTTAACTTTGTGGGAGGTGGGTGATTTTCCTGTAAGATGTACAATTTTCAATATAAATAGTGTAGAAATATTGTCATACAAGAAAACAACCAACAAAATTTTAATAAAAGGGAGAATATGATGAAACTTATTACTTATACTGCTAACGGCTACTCAAGAATTGGGGCAATCACTAACGACGACAAAATAATCGATCTAAATTATGCATACCAAGCTCAATTACAAAGCGAAGGAAAATATCGCTTTAAGGAAATTGCAGAGGCTTTTGTTCCATCTGAAATGGAAGTGTTTTTACAAGGTGGGAAAGAAAGTATTGAAATCGCTCAGAATGCGGTCAATTACGCATTAGAAAATTCAGATACATATCAGCATAAACTCATTTTCAACAAGGATGAAGTAAAAATAGAAGCACCATTACAAAAACCGGGAAAAATATTTGCGGTGGGACATAACTACCGCGAACATATTTTAGAGATGGGGCGTCAGATTCCAACACATCCAGTCGTGTTTGCAAAGTTTGCGAATACAATTATTGGTCCACAGGATGATATTCCATTCCAGCCCGTTTCGGAACAACTGGACTATGAAGCGGAATTCGCATTTGTCATCGGAAAACGTGCGAAAAACGTTTCAGAAAAAGAAGCATTTGATTATGTTGCAGGGTATACAGTAGCCAATGATGTTACGTATCGTGATATTCAACGACGTACTCTACAATGGCTTCAAGGTAAAACAGTGGATGGCAGTTTACCACTAGGTCCATGGTTAGTTACTGCAGACGAAATAAAAGATCCGCAAAGTTTAGAAATGGTTTTAACCGTTAATGGGGAAGAGCGTCAACGAACAAACACAGCTAACCAAGTATTTACAGTAAAACGTTTAGTATCATTCTTATCACATCTTGCAACATTAGAGCCTGGTGACATTGTTATAACAGGAACTCCTGGCGGGGTCATTCAAGCAATGGAGCCTCAAGTCTGGTTGAGGGACGGAGATGTTGTGCGCGTAGAAATCGAGCAAGTTGGTGTGCTAGAAAACACCGTTAGGAAAAATAGAGAGGAGTAGGAAACATGACGCAAATGTATATCACTTCCGTTAATGAATCGATTGATAGAATGATAGAAACAGTGAACGGCTTATCCGAAGAAACAATTCGTTGGCAGCCATCAGAAGATGAATGGTCCATCATGCAAATTGTCGCTCATATTACAGAAGCATTACCTTATTGGGTGGGAGAAATTGAGCAGCTGGTGGAAACCCCAGGAAAAGAATGGGGCAGAAACCATCTACATGAAGGGCGATTAGAAGCAGTAAAGCCTGAAACGGTCGATGCAATTTCTGTAAACGAACTGCTAAAGGAGCTTGAACAGGTCAAACAAACAGTTCAAGCCGGAATTGAAAAGTTAACAGAGGAACAGCTATCAGCAGAAGCTGCAAGCGTGAATCCAAACTTTGGTATGCAGACGCTGTCCTTTATTATTGATCATCTAATTATCCAGCATGTGAACAAACATGAAGGTCAAATTCAGCACAATCTTACCAAGTTAAGTAACCAAAGTGCTAAATAAAAATGAAAAGAGGAGAGGTTTAAATGGCTGAAAAAGCAAGTTACCTTAAAGATCAAGATGTAAAGGATTTTACGAAGGACATTCAGCAGTACAATCTTGGGCCATTATGGGAAGCAATCCCAGAAGTAATGAATAAAAATCCAGAACCTCATGCACAAGCTTACTTATGGGCAGGAGAACTGTTAGAAAAGAAGTTAATGGAAGCCGCTGAGATCTTTACACCAGAACGTGGCGGGGAACGTCGAGCGATCTATTTCCAAAACCCAGGTTTAACATACCGTCAGCCTTGGGGACATGTTTCAACTACTCAAACTTTATATGCAGCAGTTCAGCTTCTTTTACCAGGTGAAAAGGCGCCATCCCACCGTCATTCACAAAGTGCGCTTCGTTTTATTACAGAAGGGGAAGGTGCTTTTACCATTGTTCAAGGGGAACGAATCTTTATGGAAGAAGGAGATTTCCTCATCACTCCAAAAAATCTATGGCATGGGCATGGTCATGTTGGAGATAAACGTATGATTTGGATGGATGCTTTGGATATTCCGACTATTTACAATCTTGGTGGCACATTCTTTGAACCATATGCAGATGGCTTACAAGAACCCAATGTTCCTGATAACTTCTCCGAAAAACGATACAGAGGCGGAATGGTACGTCCAGTTGGTGATGAACAATATGATGTAGCTCCACTAGCAAATTATAAATGGAGTCGTACCGTTGATGCGATTAAAGGTTTAATGGAATTTGATCCAAATTCAAACCACGGCTTTGCGGTGGATTATATGAATCCAACGACTGGAAAGTCCGCGAATCCAACGATGGGGACACGGATGCAGTTCCTTCCACAAGGATTCAACACGAAAGCACTTCGTCATACGCATTCAACCATTTATCATGCGTATAAAGGATCTGGCTATACGATTATTAACGGTGTTCGCTTTGATTGGAAATCAGGCGACTATTTCGTAGTACCAAACTGGGCATGGTATGAACATGTTTCCGCGGAGGATTCTTACCTATTCTCCGTAAATGACCTTCCAATTATGGACCGCTTTGATCTAGAAAGAGAAGAGCAATATGAGAAAAATAATGGCCATCAAACAGTTACTGGGGAATTCAAACCGGACTTTAGATAAGGACAATCATAAGAAATTTCAAAGTGAAAACAGTAAAAAAATAAGCGTATACGAGATGAAATCTCATTTACGCTTATTAGTTTGAAAAAATATTTATTAGGTTAAAAAGCTTTTCTTAAAAATCATTCAATACGCAAAGAAAAAGGGGCATCCATCTTTTAGTGCTTCTGTTCGTTTATTGCCTATATTAATGGCATAATTCTTATTTTCCTGCATTTTTTATCTAGTTGAATCTTCCATAATTACTTGATGTTCTTCGTCAATTTCAGTAACGATTTTCGCAGGTAATTCTTTTTTATAGTCATTTGGTGTTTTACCAAAATGCCTTTTAAATGAACGAGTAAAATTTTGGGAATTAGTGTATCCGACTGCCTTACAGATCTCATAAACTTTATATTGCTTTCTGATCATTTCTGCAGCTTGTTCCATACGAACTTGTTGAAGGTAGTCAGAAAAATTCATATTTGTAACCTTTTTAAAGTATTTACTGATGTATGTTGGACTCATATATGTTATTTTTGACACCATTTCTAGGGTTGCTTCTTTGAAGTTTTCTTCAATGTATTGAATCACTTTTTGAATAATAGGGTCGGTATTTTTAATTTCATTCATTAGATTTTGCTCTACAGCTACTATTCTATTTGGTGTTTCACCTTTTTTTCTTTCATCTAATTTTGCCTTCATTTTATGAAAAATATCATATATTTCTTGATATTTTGTGGGCTTTAAAATATAATCTCTTACCCCGAATTGAAGTGCTTTATGTGCATATTCAAAATCGCGATATGCACTTAAGAAAATCGTTTCTACATTTGAATTCGTCTGGTATAAATGCTCGGCTACTTGTATGCCTGTACATTCTGGCATCATAATATCACACAGGAGTACGTCTACATGATTTGATGAAATATAATCAATAGCTTGCTGACCGTTTTCAACCGTTTCCTCAATTTCAAATCCAAGAGTATGCCATGGAAAATAATTGCTTAAACCATGGCGAATCTCATACTCGTCATCAGCTATTAAAAGTTTATACATGTTCATCACCTCATTTATCATTGTTTTATACTATTAATCTGTTATTTTTCTTATGATCATTTTCTATTGCCTTAAAACGATGGGGAGTGTCATTTTCACCATTGTTCCCCAATGTGATTTACTATAAATTTGAATGCAATTATCTTCACCATAGGAAAGCCGCAGTCGTTTACCTGTGTTGATCAGTCCGATATGCTCTGATTGAAATGTTGTTTCAAGAAGTTTTTCTCTTAACTCTCTGACCCGGTCGGTTTCAAATCCTGTTCCATTGTCAGAAACGGAAATAATCAATTGATTAGGCTTTTCTCTGACTTTTATTTTGATTAATCCCATTTTATTTTTAATGGTTCTTAAACCATGTTCCAAACTATTCTCGATGATAGGTTGTAATAATAATTTTAATATTTGGGAGTCAAGATGATTGGTTTGCACATCCCAAATAACATCGAACTTGTCTTTGTAACGAATCTTTTGGATCGCAATGTAAGATTTTGCATGTTTAATTTCATCTATAAATGGGATATATTTTCGATCATAATCTAAGGCAGATTTCAATATATCTCCTAAGTGCTCTATCATTTCACTGATAGGATTGTCTATTTTTCCAGTTTTTGCAACCGCTTTCCATTTTATCGTTTCAAGTGTATTTAATAGAAAATGGGGGTTCAACTGTGCTTGTAAAGCACTTAATTCCATAAAGGCGGATTTAACCTTCTTCTCATTTAATTGCGTCTTTAAGTATTTTTTTTCTAAGAAATTAACCAATATTTTTTCAATAATGTGGGTAAATAGGTCACCTTTTCCAATTCTAGGCTGAAGATGATTGCCAAACTCTGCATCATTCAGCAGTCTAATAATATCATAAATACTTTTAGTATTTTTCTTTGTTAAATAGAGGCTCAATAAAATGGTAACAAGTAAGGATATTAGGGATGCAATAAATATATAAATGCCTAATTTAATAGGTAATGCATATAGAGAACTATGCGGTGTAAACGAATAAAAGGAAAAATGTGCTTCTTCAGATTTTGAAATTGTATATCCAAGGTAACTTCCCCCAAAATATTTATCTACATTTTTTATAATATCACTTATTTGAACTCCAATTATATTCTGATCATTTTCCGAAAAGGAAGGGCCTGAAATGATTACTTTTCCATTTTTATCTACAATCAAATTTTTTTGTCCTTTTATCGTATTAGATTGATTAAGTTGTTCCTGTAAATAATCTGCGTAAATGTTTAAGACAATTACTCCATCCCCTTTTCCCATAATATCAACGGTTTGAAAAAAAGAGAGAATGTTGGTATTAAAGTTATCAATTCCGTATTTTTTATATGAGCGTCTTTCCAACCAAACGGCTGGAGAGTTGTTTAAATGATGAATATTATAACTATCGTACCAACTTGTATCATAAAATTCCTCAAATTCCATTAGTCCCCCAGTTGTAGAGCTAATAAAACGATTTTGATGATTAGACACATAAATATAGATAGATTCTATATAAGAGCGAGTAATAGGTGGCGAATCAATAAAATTTTTGAAGGTGGATAGCTCTTTTAATGAAGTGGGGTCAGGGAAGGGGACATTTAATAAGTGTTGTAGTTTATTAATTTCGATTGCACTGGAAATCATTTGTATGTTAAGTGTTCCAAGATCGTCAAATAATATATCCATTTTTGAAAGAATCTGCTTATGAACATTATGGTTTGTTTGCTTTTCGTTTTGGCCGATATACTGGTAAATAATAAAGAAAGATAGAGTTCCAAGAATACACAAAGGAATAAAAGCAGGAATTAAAAGGCTAAAAAAATGTTTTAAAAACAGTTGATGAGTTGATTTCATAGTAATAACTTCCTTTATTTTGTATCTTCTTCATACTTATAAGATTTGTCAACAAATGAGTAATTTTATGACAAGAAGTGAGTAGAAAGATAATAAGAATATCTATCAATAGCTCTCCGCTAGTTGTAAAATTTAGAATAATAATTAATATTTGACTATTACGAAAATTCTATCATAAATTCGGGGGTGAGTATAGTGAATTTATTGCTGAAAGTTAATGAGTTAGAAACTGCATTTTTGACTGATCAGGGTGAGGTCACTCCCGTTGACGGTGTAAATTTGGAACTAATGACTGGTGAAACACTATGTATTGTCGGTGAATCAGGCTGTGGTAAAAGCGTTACTTCTATGTCCATTATGAGATTATTAGGGAAAAATGGATTTATCAAAAGTGGTTCTATTCAATTCGAAGACAAGGATTTAGTAGGATTACCTGAATCACAGCTCCGCAAAATTCGCGGATGTGACCTAGCAATGATTTTTCAAGATCCAATGACTTCCTTAAATCCTGTGTTTACAATTGGAAATCAATTGATGGAATCTAGTAGGTTACATCTAAAATTAAGTAAAAAAGAGGCAAAAGACCATGCTATCAATATGTTAAAAAAGGTTGGGATACCAAGAGCGAATGAAATAATGAATGCGTTTCCACATGAGTTATCCGGCGGTATGCGCCAAAGGGTTATGATTGCAATCGCTCTTTCCTGTAAGCCGAAGCTACTTATTGCAGATGAACCTACCACTGCATTAGATGTAACCATTCAAGCACAAATATTAAATTTAATGAAAGAACTTCAAAAGGATACAGGAACGGCTATAATGCTGATTACTCATGATTTAGGTGTTGTTGCTGAAATGGCAGATAGAGTCGTAGTCATGTATGCAGGTCAAGTTGTGGAAGAGTCAGATGTTTTTACTTTATTCGAAAAACCATTACATCCTTATACACAAGGATTAATGAAATCTGTTCCTAATATTTTGGTTGAGGCCGATGAAAATCTAGTATCTATTCCGGGGACAGTTCCTTCTCTTCGGAACATGCCAAAAGGATGCAGATTTTCCTCAAGGTGTGAATTTGCAACCGAGAAATGTAAAAACAATGCGCCTCCGCTAAAGAATGTGGGTAAAGGTCACAAAATTAGATGTTGGTTAGTTGAGGAGTAATTAATAAGAAAGGAGGAGACGTAATGAGTACCGTTCAATTGAAAACACAGAACATGGATCAAGAACCCCTGCTTCGAATTAATCATTTAAAAACATACTATCCAATTCGAAAAGGGTTATTTTCCCGTACTGTTAACAATGTAAAGGCCGTGGATGATATAAGTCTGGACATTTATGAAGGTGAAACCTTAGGGTTAGTAGGTGAATCAGGCTGCGGGAAATCAACAATCGGTAGAACAATATTAAAACTGGAAAAGCCTACCTCCGGTGAAATTTGGTTTAAGGGTGAAAATATAACATCATATTCAAATATGCAGATGCTCCCAATACGTACTGAAATGCAAATGATTTTTCAGGATCCATTTTCCTCCTTAAATCCATGGATGAGGGTCAAAGACATATTAAAGGAACCTATTATCACACACAGAATTGTAAAAGGTCCGCTAGAGGCCGAAAAAGAAGTGGACCGTTTACTAGATATTGTTGGGATCCCAAGCTCTTATAAATTCAAATATCCACATGAATTTTCAGGAGGTCAGCGCCAACGAATTGGAATTGCGAGAGCACTTTCATTAAATCCTAAGTTAATAATATGTGATGAGCCTGTTTCAGCGTTAGACGTTTCGGTACAGGCGCAAATTTTGAATTTACTTAAACAATTACAAAAGGATTTAGGATTAACGTATCTGTTTATTGCCCATGGATTAGGGGCTGTAAAATACATCAGTACTCGAATTGCTGTTATGTATTTAGGAAAAGTGGTTGAAATAGGTTCTAAGGAACAATTATTTAACAATCCAAAGCATCCATACACAAAAGGGTTGTTAAATGCCTACCCGGTACCAAACCCAAAAATGAGGAACAAAAAACAAAAAATTATACAAGGTGATATTCCTTCTCCGGCAAATCCCCCTTCTGGATGCCGATTTCACACAAGGTGTCCATTGGCACAAGAGAAATGCCGGCAAACGGAGCCTATTTTGGATGGACAAAGTCATTCTGTAGCATGTCATTTTCCTTTATCGTAGATTTTGAAAGGAGTTTAATTGATGTTCACATATATTCTTAGACGAATATTCATCTTTATCCCCGTTTTAATTGGCATAACCATTATTAATTTTTTTATTATCAATTTAGCACCAGGTAGTCCAATTGATATGTATTTGGATCCTAATGCAACAGCAGAGTCGATTGAAGCGGAGGAAGAGGCTTTAGGTTTAAATGACCCGCTTTATGTCCAATATTTCCGATGGCTAGGGTTAATTCTGCAAGGGGATCTGGGTTATTCCATGAGTTCTTTTGAGCCTGTTTCCCAATTGATTGGTGAACGAATCATGCCAACAGTCACATTGGGGATTACTTCCATTGTTGTTGCATTGATTATTGCTATTCCAATGGGGGTAATCAGTGCAGTCAAACAAAATTCAAAGTTCGATTATTTCGTGACTGGCTTTTCTTTTCTAGGCATTTCCATTCCAAATTTTTTCCTCGGATTGGCACTTATATATATATTTGCAGTTAACCTTAATTTATTGCCAACCGGAGGGATGACTACCCTAGGTGGAGATGCCGGATTGTGGGTTCGAACCTTGCACATTATTTTGCCTACCATTGTTTTAGCAACAGCCATAGCGGGTAGGAAAGTTCGTTATGTACGGGCAAGTATGCTAGACGTATTAAATCAGGATTATTTGCGTACAGCGCGTGCAAAAGGAGTTCATGAGTTTTGGGTTACGAATAAGCACGCACTTCGTAATGCACTCATTCCTATCATTACCATTGTCGGTTTGGAAATTCCACTCTTATTCGGCGGGGCCATTATTACAGAACAAATATTTCAATGGCCGGGAATTGGACAATTAACATTGCAATCAATCCTTTCCAGGGATTATCCGACAATTATGGCTATTAATTTAATTGCCGCTGTAGTTGTCTTATTCTGCAATTTATTAACAGATATTTTGTATTCCATTGCCGATCCACGAATTAAATACAACTAATTTTCCATTGGAGGTGAGGCTGACATGTCTGAAAGCAATATTCAAACAATAAAAAGCAGTAGTTCAACTATGTTTGATGACATCAAATCCCAAAATCAATTTCGGCAAATTATTGGGAAGTTCATGAAGCATAAACTTGCTGTTGCAGGTCTTATTTTTACTCTTTTCCTACTAGTAATAGCTGTTTTGGTCCCATTCATCACACCATACAGTCCAACAGAAGTAACGGGTAATTTCGCGGCACCGCCGAACAGTGAAAATTGGCTAGGGACTGACCAATTAGGCAGAGATATATTAAGTAGACTTATATATGCTACCCGTATTTCGGTAATTGTCGGTTTCGGGACCGTTGCCGTCTATGTAACCTTTGGAACCATTATCGGATTATTATCGGCTTACTATGGCGGCTGGGTTGATATGATGATGATGCGAATTACAGATATGTTTATGGCGTTTCCATTTATGGTCGTTATTTTAGTTGTAGTAAGTATAGTTGGGCCTAGTTTGCCGTCTATCATCTTTGTACTTGCCTTGTTTTCATGGCCAAGTATTGCTCGATTGGTTAGAGGAAGTGTCCTTTCTATTAAACAATCAGATTATATTAAAGCGGCTGTTTCATTAGGATACAGCACTCCACGTATCCTTTTTAAACATATATTACCTAATGCTACCGGACCTATTATTGTAAATGGAACATTTGGGTTAGCGGCCGCTATTTTAACGGAATCCGGTTTGAGCTTTTTAGGAATGGGTGTACAACCTCCCACTCCTACTTGGGGAAATATGCTGACAGAAGCTCAATCGATTTCTGTTTTAAGCAGCCAGCCTTGGCTATGGGTTCCAGCCGGATTAATGATTCTATTAACCGTTTTAGCTGTTAACTTCGTTGGAGATGGTTTAAGGGATGCATTTGATCCAAAACAATAAAGCGTAAAGGAGGCATAATAAAGAGTTCATTAACTAGATTTATATTTTTCCATGAGTATGTATGAATGGCTTCGTTAATATGTATTTTAAAGATTGTATTAGAACAGGGGGAAGGAAATTGAGAAGGCTTAAAATAAAAATACTATATTTACTATTAATTGTTGGATTTATCTTGATTGCAACCGCATGCAGTAATAATGAGGAAGTTGTAGAGTCAGACACTAATAATGGAAGTAATGCGGGTGGAGATAAGACCGTATATATTGGCCTGGTTAATCCACCAACCAATTTAAACCCGATTAACGCCCAGGGAAATGCTACTGAACAGATGCTGACGATTATGACTGACAATTTAGTAGGGATTAATAGCAACATGACATTTTCACAGAAATTAGCAAAAACCATTGAAACAACGGATAATCAAACATTTACAATTACACTCCATGAAAATGCAAAATGGAGCGATGGAACTCCTTTTACAACAAAAGATGTTAAGTTTACGATGAAGATGGTGACACATCCAAAAGTTACTACAACATTTATGTTTAATTATATTGAAGGGTTAAATGATTCAGGGAAATTAGAAAGTGGTACTGAAATTTCGGGCCTTGAGATTGTTAATGACCATACATTTAACATTACAACGAAGTATCCAATTGACATGATATTCTTCAAAGATGATTTTGCATCCAAAATTCGTTTTTTACCTGAACATATTTTAAAGGATGCTAAACCTGAAGAATTAGATAAGCACGACTACATGATCAATCCGACCGTAACCCTCGGGGCATTCACCTTAGAAAAATACGCGAAGGACCAATATTTGGAGTTTTCGATTAATAAGGATTACTATTTAGGTGTGCCAAAGGTTGACAAAATTTATGTAAAAATTATGCCTGCATCAAATATAGTAGCACAGCTTCAAACTGGGGAATTAGATATGCATATGGAAGGGACTGCACTAATACCAACTGAAGACCATGAAAGGATATCAAATTTATTGAATGTAAATGCAGAGTATTCTGATATTTCTTTTCCAGTCCATTTTATTATTAACAATGGGAATATTTCAGATGAAAAGGTTAGAAAAGCTCTATTCTATGGAATTAACCGCGAAATGTTTGTAAAGCAGCTTCTAAATGGAAATGGAGAAATTATTCATGGCGTTCTGCCAAGTGCCCATCCATATTATAATAAGAACATTGAACCTTACCCGTATGATCCAGAAAAAGCAAAACAATTGTTTAAAGAAGCAGGGTGGAATTTTGACCAAGTGATTAATTTTGTTGTACCTGTTGGAAACAAGACACGTGAAAGAGCAGCCGAATTAGCGGCGGAAAACCTAAATTCGATTGGTTTAAAAGTAAATATACAAAAATTTGATTTCCCAACGACATTTAAAAAATTAAAGGAACATGAATTCGATATTACCGTTACAAGTATTCCATTTCGACCAGATCCAAGTCATGTTTTTAACTTCTTCAGAAAGGGTTTTCCAAACGACTTTGCAAACTATGACGGTCCAGAATTGGATAAATTAATTCAATCAACTGTACTAGAACCAGATACAGAGAAAAGAAAAGCTATTTTTAATGAAGTTCAAGAATTATTCAATAATGAAGCTGTTGTTTTCCCACTTTATTCAGAATTCCAATTGCATGCAACTTCGAAGGCGATGAAAGTCGGAAAATCAGGCTATGGAATGTTAGATAATATTTATCAATGGGAGAAAGAGTAGGAAGATTCCATGGAGGGGAATATTTTTCCCCTCCTTTTTAAGGTTTATTTGTAACCGTTTTTGTTATGGCTACTAGATTCTTATTAATGAGTGGGGTGCTAATGAATGATGATTGAGACACTTAAAGTAGTTGATTTATTTGATAAATTAGAGGAGATTTTTCCTGAATTAGTCCAAATTCGCAGGGATTTTCATATGCATCCGGAGTTAGGGTATGAAGAGGTTGAGACTCCTAAAAAGGTTGCGAAATATTTAGGTGAATTAGGTTTAGAAGTAAGAACACAGGTGGGCGGAAGAGGAGTAGTTGGTATATTAAGAGGGGGAAGACCAGGGAAAACTGTGGCGCTGCGCGCCGATTTTGATGCCTTGCCTATTCAAGATGAGAAGCAAGTAGAATATAAATCGCGTGTTCCAGGGGTTATGCATGCATGCGGTCATGATCTCCACACTGCAGCATTACTTGGGGTAGCTAAGGTTCTAAGCGAAGTAAGAGATTCTATTGAAGGGAATGTTGTATTTATCCATCAATTTGCCGAAGAGAAACATCCTGGTGGAGCCCTGCCAATGATAGAAGATAATTGCTTAGAAGACGTTGATGTTATTTATAGTGCACATGTTTTGGCAAACCTTCCATATGAAACGGTTGGAATTAAAGAAGGGTATTTATTAGCATCAGCAGATGAGTTTGAAATTGAAATAATTGGTAAGGGAGGACATGCGGCACATCCATATGAAGCAATTGACCCGATCGTATTAGGCAGCCAAATTATAATGAGCTTACAGCAAATCGTTAGCAGAAGAATCAAACCAATGGATCCTGCTGTTGTCTCTGTTTGTACATTCCATAGTGGCGATGCCCATAACGTTATCCCTCATTCTGCAAAAATGACTGGCTCTGTAAGGGCATTCAATAAAGAAACACGTATTAAGCTAGAGGAATCAATAAAATCAATTGTCCAAAATTTGTGTGATGAAGCAGGAGCGACAGTGAAAATTAATTATCTCCATGGTTATCCATCGGTCTATAATGATCCTGTTGAAACAAAGCGCGTTGAGAGAGTGGCAAAAAGCATTTTTAGTAAAGATAAAGTGATAAAAAAAGAACCATTTATGGCAGCAGATGATTTTGCCTACTTTTTAGAAAAAGTGCCAGGCGTGTATGTGATGGTAGGCGGTCGCAACGATGAAATAGGTGCTTCATATCCACACCATCATCCAATGTTTGATGTAGACGAGCGGGCGATATTAACCATTGGTAAAGTTTTTATTTCTTCCGTTGTCGATTATTTATCAGAGTAACAATATTTAGATAATTACCTAGGATTTAATAAAAGCTGAAATGGATTGGAGAGAATATAAATGGAAGCAGTTTTTAAAGTTACACTATTAGGGACAGGTTCTCCAATCATTGATATGAACAGGTTCGGCAATAGTACATTAGTAGAAGTAGACGGACAAAAAATATTATTTGATGTTGGACGAGGGGCATTGTTAAGACTCAGCCAACTTAATATTTTGCCCGGTGATATCGATAAAGTGTTTTTTACCCATTTACATTCAGATCACTTAACAGGTTTTCCCGATTTATGGCTGACAAGGCTTAAAGCTACCTATAATACTAGAAACGAGCCTATGAAAATTTGGGGCCCAAAAGGGACGAAGCAGATGGCTTATTTTTTAGAAAATGCTTTCAGTGCTGATCTTAATAGCAGGCCGCATACAGAAAGCAGGCATATTCAAGCCCATGATATTGAAGAAGGGGTTTTGTATGACGAAAAAGGTTTAAAGATAACAGCCTTTCTAGTGGATCATGGTGAAATAAAACCTTGTTACGGATATCGTTTAGACTTTAAAGGGAAATCAGTGTTAATCTCAGGTGATACTAGGTATAATGAAAACTTAATCTTTCATGCCGAAAATATCGATGTCCTTATTCATGAGGTTGCAGCTGCAGATTTAGAACAACAAGATTCTGACAGATATAAGAGAGTACTGGAAATCCATACTACACCAGAAGAGGCCGGGGACATTTTCAGCCGAGTACAGCCTAAGTTAGCTGTTTATACCCATGTCGTTTTATTAGGTGGAATGTCGGAGGAAGAAGCCAGGTTAGTGGAAAGAACGAAGAAGTATTTTTCTGGGGAAGTTGTTGTTGGGAAGGATCTCATGGCAATTGTAATAGGTAATGATGTAAAAGTCATGCATTCACAAGAAATCACCTAAGGTTAGTTCTTATCATCTGCAGAGTTGGGCGTATTAAGGCCGATTGAAGTATTAATGGAAAAAGCTCTAGTACCTCGAGGGGCAGAATGTGTCAAAATAAGATTTTCCGATTTCTAGTTCTGATTCACTATCATCCCGGGTTTGGTCCAACACAAACCCGGGTTTTTTTGGCCAAATTCAATAATATGCCATTAACAAGACAGAATACCTATGGAACAGCTTAAGGATGATTACAATTTCATAGAAAAAGTTGCTTTCATTAATGGATTAATGATTTTCAAACATCTTAACTTCTAAAATTGCAGGAGTCGTGGTCGTAGCGTGCAGGTGGTCTGGAGTGACCGAAGAGCTTGAGGAAAACGGATTTGGGTCACTGCAAGTGGAAGTAGAGCCAACTATTATGTCAATTTAGTTAGAATCCTCAAGATTTGGACATAGTATTTATTAAGGATTTATGTTAGCATTTAAAGCACTGTAGAAAAAGGAAGTGAGCTTACGTGATCAATATAACTGTTCCGAAACCGGACGTTACGATTACCAAACAAGACAATCCAGAGATGAGTAATATTTATGGATTTACAGATTTTCATCTTATCACTCGTGAAAAGGGTGGTATTTTCATGTTTTATAATAAGGAAAATGAGCTTTTATTCGTGGGGAAGGCAAGGAAGCTACGTCCTAGAATTAAGAAGCATTTTGAAGATACAGTTTCGCCAATCAAGAATCATCGCGATGAAGTGACGAGGATTGAGGTTTGTGTGATTGACGACCCTGTACATAGAGAAATTTATGAAACGTACATTGTTAATGAGTCCAAAGCGAAGTACAATATCGACAAGGTATTTTTTAGATAATCAAAAGGAAAGGCATTAGGTATCGACCTAATGCCTTTTTCTCTTTTAAGAAGGTTGCTTTCGAAATGATTGTTGTTAAAATCTTAAAGCCGATTTTAACGTGGAAATGAAGTTATTTTGCGCTTTAGAGTTTAGTTTGCAGCTCTTTTCTTATTAAATTTATTCTATTTTCTGCGGATAAGAATGTGGTACGCCTCGTTTACTCCCTCTTTGTATTTCAGCTTCACTTTTTAACCCTTTCCGTAAAGAGAAGCACATGACGATTAGGATAATGGTAAATGGGAGCGCCGCTGCGATGGAGGCTGTTTGCAATACGTTCAAACCGCCGGCTAAAAGCAAGACTCCAGCTAAAGCGGATTGAATGACCCCCCATGTCATTTTAATTTTATTGGAAGGATTTAATGTTCCACCCTCACTGAGCATACCTAATACAAAGGTGGCAGTATCGGCAACCGTTATATAGTAAATGGCTACGACAGCAAATCCCAAAATGCTTAGCAAAGAACTGAATGGAAGATAATCGAAAAATGTAAAGATGGCCAATGATACGTTTTCGGTAATATAGGTGGCTAGATCACGATTACCTGTGTTTTGAACAATTTCAAGTGCAGCGCCGCCAAATATGGACATCCAAAGACATGTTCCGAGCGTGGGAACAATCAAAACACCTATCACAAACTCCCTTACGGTTCTGCCTTTCGAAACTCGGGCAATGAACATCCCGACAAACGGTGCCCAGGCAATCCACCAAGCCCAATAAAACAGCGTCCAGGACGCAATCCATTCCCCTTCACCAAAGGGCCTAAGCCTTAAACTCATATGGATAAAATCACTAATATAGAGGCCCGTCGTATTAAAGAACACTTTTATAATCGTCATGGTTGGGCCAACGATTAAAATCAGCAGCATAATCGCAAAGGATAAAATCATCGCCGCATTCGATAAGTATTGGATACCTTTCTCTAAGCCTGTATTGATAGAGAAAATAAATAGAACGGTTGCCACTACGATAACGACCAGCTGGACGAATAATGTATTGGGAAAGCCAAATATGTCATGCATTCCTGCTGTCACCTGCATGGCACCAAGACCTAACGATGTTGCGATACCGAAGACCGTTGCAAAAATAGAAAGGATGTCTATGGTTTTTCCTATCGGTCCGTAAATTCGATCGCCCAGTATCGGATGAAATGCAGAACTGATGGCTGCGGGCAGCTTTTTGTTGTATTGAAAAAAAGCAAGGGCTAATCCGATAACAGTGTAGATGGCCCATGGATCCAAGCCCCAGTGAAAAAAGGTATATTTCATTGCGGTATTGGCTGCGTCAATGGTGTAACCTTCCCCATAAGGAGGGGTGGTGTAATGGGTGACGGGTTCCGCAACACTCCAGTAGACAATTCCGATTCCCATTCCAGCACCAAACAACATCGCGAGCCAAGAGGCCGTGTTAAAATCAGGTCGGTCTGTTTTTTTACCAAGCCGAATATCACCGTATTTGGAAAAAAGTAAATAAACCGAAAAGATTACAAAGAATAGGGTTGCACTAAGATATACCCATCCAAGGTAATCGATTGAACCCGTATAGATGGTATCGGTGACTTTAGCGAGATTGTCGGTGAAAAAGACACCCCAGATAATAAAAATCAGGGTTAGTAATAATGAGATAATAAAAACACTGTTACCGCTTTGTTTTTTGCTAGTCATAGAAACCTCCTAGTAAAGTGGAAGAATAGTCAGATTTTCAACATTTGAAGGTAAAATCACTTATCAAGGAGATTATAGAGAAATTCCCACTTCTCAGTGTTCATCAACTCTTCCTGAGAGACTTCTAACCCGCCTCCAAGATAAACCGTATGGCCTTTAACGGCGACCACCATCGCTTCAACGATTTCATTCATGTCGTTCTTTTTATAAATGTCACCTATTGATGGCAGCAGTTCAATGTCAGGATTACTTGGTGGAATGTCTTGTGCGTTATCAATTTCTCCACTTTCACTATTTTGATAATCAATAGGGTGACTGTCAGAAGCACGGCCGGGTAACATTAATAAATACTCATTATGCTTGATTCCGTGAGAGTTACTTGTAACGACCCCTTGTTTATCAACGGTTTCAACCACATCGATTTCATTTAACGAATATGTATCCAGCGAATCGGGCAGGGGATTATGGATTAAAATAAAATCTCCTTCTTCCGCTTTTCGATCCTTATTGAGTGTATATGCCTTATGATTGAAGATAAAGCTATCCTGTTCCGTTGGCTTGTATTTTTCTACACTTGCGGCATTGGTGATATGCTGTGTCATATCCCGCAGCTTAATAAGATGGACGGATAGTTTATACATGGGTTTTATCCCATATACCCTGTGTAATTCATTGTTATAATAGACAAATTGGCCTTTTCGTACTTGATACAGTTTCACGAATCAATCTCCTTTCAGTAAGGTGGTTATTAATAGGATGTCTTATTTTAGAAAAAACATGATTTTAAAGGATGAGAACAAATTGGATACCAATATCTATACATACACAGGTTATGAAGATGAACGGTCATTGCGCGCTTTGGAAATGCGCTCCTTGTTTGGAGTTGAGTCGGAAACGAATGTTTTAGAAAGTCCTATAAAAATTGATCCTAGTCGAAGTCCGTTTATTAAGGAGAGAATTGCGGTGATTTTTGAGGGAGAAAGCCTTCAAGAGCTTCTCGAAAAAGTCGGTGGTTTTGAGGTAACCGGAGAAACGTTTAGAGTGGTGTTTGTGAAAAATGGTGAGGAATCATTCGAGGAACGGCGTGCGATGGAACGAGAAGTTGGATTACAAATAAAGGGAGTCGCCGATATTCGTAACCCACAGCGATTGTTTGCGATTATGCATGTAAACGGAAGATGGGTTTTTGGTGATTATGTGAAGGCTGAATCTATTTGGTTTCGACATCAACAGAAGCCACATCAATACTCCACTGCGCTTAGCACACGTGTGGCAAGGGCAGTAGTGAATATTGCTATTCCTGATCCAAGCGGTGTCAAGGCGATTGATCCTTGCTGTGGAATTGGGACTGTTCTTGTGGAGGCGTTGTCCATGGGAATTGATATCGTAGGTGGCGACAATAACCCTCAAATTCTTGCTGGAACAAGAGAGAATATCGCACACTTTGGGCTTAAGGGTGAAGTGAAGTTTAAAGACATGCGTGAAATTACCAAACATTATGACGTAGCAATAATTGATTTACCCTACAACTTGTGCTCAGTTATATCACCAGAAGGACAGCTCGAAATGCTCCAAAGTGCGCGGAGGTTTGCTGATAGAGTCGTAGTGGTAACAGTTGAACCGATTGATGAGATTTTAAATCGTGCTGGATTTGTTATTGTAGATCGAGCGGTTGCGAAAAAAGGTGCATTTACTCGGGAAGTAATTGTGTGCGGGTAAGGTTTTAGAATTAATAATGAAATAGAAATGATAGGAACAGGTTTAACACCCAATCTAAAAAATAGACGGAAAAATTCCGACTAATTTGTATATATCATTGAAAATAACCCTAATAGACGGAGAAATTCCGCCTATTGACTCGAAAAACGGGAAAATAGGCAATTTAGCTTTGCATAAGCGGAAAACCTCCGCTTATTTACCCCGAAACGGGCTCCATTCTAAAATTAACCGGAAAATCTCCGCTTATTACTCTGGTGGTTACTCAATAGAGGAGGATAAAACTTCTTCTCGAAGGGCTAAATCAAATAGCTTTATAGTAGAAACTCCTGACATCCTTCGCTATTCTAATAAGGAGTAGGGGGAATCATAGTGGAACCATTATTTCATGGAATACTATTGGCATTTGGTTTAATCTTACCTTTAGGAGTTCAAAATGTATTTGTATTTAATCAAGGTGCTACGCATAAAAAATTCACCAATGCTTTGCCTGCAATAATAACAGCAGGAGTTTGTGATACAATATTGATTTATTTGGCCGTAGCCGGAGTATCAATTATTGTTTTTAGTTTTGAAGGGTTAAAAATCTTGTTATTTTTAGTAGGTTTCTTTTTCCTAGCATACATGGGATGGGTTATGTGGAAAAACACGCCTGAAGTAAGCACTAAGCAAGAGGAAAATCGATTTTCAGCGCGGCGTCAGGTTACATTTGCTGCATCAGTGTCCTTACTTAATCCTCATGCTATTATGGATACAATAGGAGTT
Organism: Neobacillus niacini; assembly: GCF_031457145.1. GTDB lineage: Bacteria > Bacillota > Bacilli > Bacillales > Cytobacillaceae > Neobacillus > Neobacillus niacini_J. The sequence continues at coordinate 16,472 of NZ_JAVDVZ010000012.1, read as the reverse complement.
ATTGGTACGAGTTCATTGGTTTATACAGGATATGAAAAATGGGTGTTTACCTTGGCTTGTATAGTGGTATCTTGGATCTGGTTCTTTTTATTGGCAATTTTAGGAAGAAAGATTGGTCAAATTGATAGAAATGGTCAGTTCCTAAAACGTTTAAACCAAGTTTCAGCAATTATTATTTGGGTTATGGCTATTTATATGGGATATCAGTTGTACTCATCTTTAATGTGATACTAACTTTTTAGAGTGACTTACCAAAGAAATAAGGTGAACCCTACCATAAATAGAGTTAGTTTAAAATATCGGTTCAACTTTTGAAATGGCAAAGCTATAAGGGTGAGGATTGATCGAAGCTGAGCAACTTTGGATAGAGTAACACTAAACAAGCAAGATTATGTCCGAAGTCGTGCAAACTTCGGACAAAGAAGAGCCAAAAAAGCAAGGTCGTGTCAACTTCGGACAAGGAAGAAATACAGTAATGTGATAAAGGAACTGCCTGTTGTCCCTTAATTTTGCTACGTAAAAAACAACTACGGCAGCCTTGGTAATTGGTCTTTATACATTTTTCGTAATTCACTCAGTTTTTGTAAATTCTCGAGTGATTGCTGTTCAAGATTCTGGCCAATGCCGAGAATAAAGGTTTCTACTAAAAAGGTAGGTGCAATCATCGAGTGGAATTCCCACAACTCTCCTCGATTTGTATAGAAAATATAATCTCCCTCCTCATGAAAATCTGAAATCAGCAAGTCTGTCACAATAATTGTCTTATACTTCACTTTTTTTGCATAATCCAACAGCACAGCTGCCTCTCGACTCATCTCAACAAATCCGAACATAAATACAACATCTTCTTTTTGGAAATGCATGAGAGACTCAAACAAATCATGCCCGCTTTTTGGTAACAGTTCGATTTCCAGCCCAAAACGTGCAAGACGGTGTTTCATTAACACCGCTATCCCTTCTGCAGAACTAGGTGCATGTATATAAATTTTTCTACAATTCATCATTAAGGTAATCGCTTGTTCAAATTGCTCACGATCCAGTGCTTCCAGCGTATTAACAAACTGATTCTGCGTCATGGTTAGTAAATGTTCGTGAATGGGAAGCTGCTGATGTTGGATTTGTAGTAAGGAGTTTTTCAATTTACTTTCTGGTGAAATCTGTTCATTTTCTTTTATTGCTGTTTTAAATGCTTTGAAATTGTCGTAGCCAATCTGTTTCCAAAAACGAGATATGGTCGCATTACTCACATGCAGTTTCTGTGCTAATTCCGTTTCAGAAAAATATAAAATATGTTCCCCACTTTTTTCGATGAAGTCTGCTATTCTTTTTTGGCTAGGAGTTAGTTTTGTAACATCCCACTTCATTTTCATCCCTGGTTACTAAAATCTATAAAAACCTACATTTCGCCTCCGAACCAAGAAAAGAGACATACCGTGACGATTCTCACGTCATTCCATCAGGAAGGGATTTGGACCCTTGTCATGAACCTGCTGTTCAAGACACCCCGCGGTGCTCTGTTAGAGCCGGCGATTTGCAACAGACCATTCCTACCATTGGTCAGCCTGCCGCAAAGAATGGACTTTAGTACCAAGTTTACACCTCCTTGAATTGTAATTCCTGGTTCTTCATCATGAATGTTTTATGAATCACATTCCATAATTTCCAACTATGGTTTTCTTTGAATGTTTCAATATTTTTCAACAACATCCCAATATACTTTCTTCTTTGCTTCCCTTCTTTTGACTCCTTCTCGGATTCTTCCATTGACCCAAGAATGGAAATCAATTTAGGCTTTACCATCGTACGTAAATGATTTAAGAGTTCTTGCGTTATTTTTTCATCCAAACCAAGACCTCTTCTCCCTATGACAAAAGAAGCTGCTTCGTGAACAGATAGGCCATATTTTTTACTAAATTTAAATCGTCCGATGACAGAAGTATAAGCGGGATTTACCTTTTTTATCTTAAATCCATACCTTAAACCTCTAGAGATAAGTGCCTTTTGTATTTTTGTTTTAGCAAACGAATGGACACGGCGATTAAAGGGTTTATTCGTGTCATGGTCTTGTTTTAATTTGATATCTTCTAAGACCATTGCCCCGACGTTCCAGTATAAAAGATACTGAACGATGTTTTTTGCTAGTTCTCCTGAAATATTAGATCTGCGATTGCTTTTTACATATTCCATTTCATGACAATAAAAGGTTTTAGACTCCAATAAGTTTCCTTGCTTTGTTAAAATAGAAACCGAAACACGATCAACATTCACATCAATCCCTGCCACAATATCGGACTGAATCTTTTCATTCCAGTTCAGAATAGAACCATGGACATCCTCATCATAGGTGATGTGGACATAAACCTTCCTATTTTTGCGGTTTAACTCAATGGAATAAGGCTTATATTCTTCGAGAGGTTTATTCTTTGAGGTAACGCCAACTTTATTGGGTAATACTACCGCAACCATTTCATTGAAATAGTTGTCTGGAACTTGGAGTTTGAATCGTAATCTTGGACTTATTTCCCTCTCCTCAATGAGCAGTGGATTCCCCACTTCTAAATAAAACTGTTGCTTCTTGTCATCAAACACGATTCGGGTATTTAAATTCCCCCTTTTGGACTTGTCGCCGCGAGAATAAAGCGTATTAGAACGTAAATCCTTCCATTCCTCTCTCGAAAGAGTACCCTTCAAACGATTATAAAAATTCCTTTTTCCACCAAAGATGACAGTAGGAATAGTTTGATCTTCTTGATGTTTTAATAAAATAGATTCCCTCAATTGAAGTTTTTCTAAGCGGGCCCTCAAACCTTTTAAACATACTTCAAGTGAAACTTTTTTCGGTCTTTTCTTACCTGTCTGATAATCCTCTATCTTCACGGATGTCTTTTTTATTTTCCCTTGGACTTCTTTGATTCTTAATGGTAAGAGTTTTTTTTGACTTGAAATAATGGCTTGTGCTTGCATCACAGCATCTTCAGCATATCTCTTATTCAAACGAAAGAGGGCATTTACCTTTTTAATTAATTTGCCTGACTGTTCACCCTCTATTAAGCGATTAAAAGAATAACGCAATGCAGCACAAAAAACAGCCATTAATCGATTTAATTTTTCGAGTTCTACTGCATTCTTATCACTTATTAAGCAGATTTTTGTAACCTTCATACCATCCACTCCTTTTAATTAGAACAAGGGTTCTGTGTTAATTATAGGGTTTTATTGGAAGAAGGGCAATCTCTTTAGAAAGGTTTTAAAATATTTTGTAGTTTCTGATAGGTGTATTTAAGCAGTTTTAACCTCCCCCATGTAATTTATCACAAAATGAAAATAATTTTTCATAAATTATAAAAATAAATTTTTTTTACAATTTTCTCATTATTTCTTAATACCCCCTTTACATTCCACCTCTACAATAAATGGTAATAAAGGATTGAGGGGGAAAAAATGATGTCAACAAAGCGATATGAATTAACGCAATCTCAAAAAATGATGGTATTTATTTTGTCTATGTGTCTTTACGGGTTAAGTAATATGTTTACCGAGCTTGTGCCATCCGTCCATGTGGGGCCCATAGAATTACAGATTGATGCTTTTGCCTTTATTCCGTTAGCGTTATGTATGCTATTCCATCCATTGTATGCTGCCATTGGTGCCGCAACTGGCGAATTGATTTTTGGCGAGTTAATGTTAGGGCAGTTTGGTGGAATTGGTGAAGTCGAGAAGTTCATTTTATTTTCACTTGGTATGGTGATCGGAGGACTGATGGTTCGTAATCCGCAAAAAAAATCGCAGATAGCGATGGGTGCGATTGCTGGTTATGGTATATTCCTCGTTTTAAGTACAATTGTTGATATTGTCAAAGTAGTGGTTGGGGTTGAAGACTTTGAGGCTGTTCCTGGGTTAGCAGAAAGTATATTTGTCGTAGAAGGTGCTGAATTTTTAACCGATCTCATTTTCTCTGGTACCTTATTCGCTTTACTGCCAACGCTTTACTTAGTTCCTCGTTTATATGGAAAAATTGAACCTTTATTAGGCATGAAGCCAAGAAGCACCAAGGTGAATATTCCTTTAAAGGATATTCTTACACCAAAATTTGTCTTGATTAGTATTGTATTAACGGTGGTTGCCTTCTTTGCAGAAGCGTTAGCAGAATCTGATTTTGAAGTAGGCGTATGGGAGCCAGAATTTGTTGAAACATACGGAGCTTCCTTTATCTGGATGATTATTGGTGTTGCGGCCGTATGCTCCGTTGCCATTATTTTATATCTATTGAAAAAAGGGAAAGATTCCAATTCAAAAGAGGATATGAATAAGAGTGTCTAAGCCAATCGTGGAAATACACAATGTGACTTTTCAATATCCTGGAAATGACACAAAGGTTCTAAATGAAGCGAACTTAACAGTTGAAGAAGGGGATTTTTTAGCGATAATTGGTGGAAACGGTTCTGGAAAATCAACCCTTTGTAAAACCATCAATGGTCTCATCCCTAAATTTTATGTTGGTGAATTTGAGGGAGAAGTAGTGATTGATGGACTTACTGCTTCTGAACACGATGTCGCCACCCTTTCGAAGTCGATTGGCTATGTCTATCAAGACTTTGAAAATCAGCTACTGCGTCCAACTGTCTTAGATGATGCCTCGTTTGTTCCATTAAATTATGGTTTTGCGGATTTTAAAGAACGTGGAAATTGGGCATTGCAGGTAACAGGGCTTTCCCATTTGGCTAAGGAATTTGTCTGGCAGTTAAGCGGCGGGCAGAAGCATTTACTTGCTTTAGCGGGTGCCATTGCCATGAAGCCAAAAATATTGATTATCGATGAGCCGATTGCCCAGTTAGACCCACAGCATGCTAAGACGATTTATGATGTACTGAAAACCTTGAATGAAGAGTATGGGACGACGATTATCGTGATTGAACATTATACAGAGTTTATTGCTGCGTATTGTAAGCAGGTGGTGTTAATGGATCAGGGGAGAGTTTGTTGGAAAAAGGATGTACGCGCGGCCCTTTCGTCTGTTGAGGAATTACTGACACAGCAAATTTTTCCGCCGCAAGTTACATTAGCAGCACATTACTTGAATCGCGATTATAATTACCCCATTACATTGGACGAAGCAATTGATTATTTTAGTGGAGACTCACCAGAATTTCAGACTTTGCCAAAGCCAATCAAAAACGAGATGGTGCCTGTTCTCGTTTTGCGAAATGTATCGGTTCGTTATCGAACATTTCATAAGCAAACAAAAGATGCTCTACACCAGGTTTCTACTACTTTTTACAAAGGAGATCAAGTAGCGCTTGTAGGGAATAACGGTGCAGGAAAATCTACTTTGTTAAAGGTCTTAGGCGGGATTGTGAAGCCAACAGAAGGTGTAATGGAGCTTTCCGAAAATCCATTGAAAAAATTTACACCTGAAACACTATCCGACACACTTGCCTTTGTTTTTCAAAATGCAGAGGAAATGTTTATCGATGATAGTGTTCGAAAGGAAATTGAATATTATTTAAAAGCTAGAAAGGTTGGAAATTTATCGTCTCTAGTTGATCAAATTCTAGAGGATTTTGATTTGGTAGATTACCAGAATCAGGATGCACGTTTATTGAGCGGAGGTCAACAGCGACGAGTCTCTCTGGCGATAGGTGCAGCTATGCGTCCTTCTATCATTATTCTAGATGAGCCCACAGCAAATTTAGATATGGCGACGAAGAGTAATGTTGTTATGATGCTCGAGAATTTAAAAAAACATGTCGACACCATTATTATTGCCACGCATGATATGCAGCTTGTAGCGGAATGGGCAAACAGAATGCTGGTGATGCATGATGGTGAATTGATTGCAGATGATGGCAGTGAGGTTATTTTTAAACAACAAGAGATATTAAATCGGGCTGGTCTGGTTCCACCTCAATTAATCAGGTTGTGCAATCAGTTGAACTTTCCGTATTGTGCGACAATTGATTCCTTTGTAGAATGCTGGAAACAAGCGGAACAGCAAGGTGCTTAATATGGAAATTAGTAAATTCTTAAATGAAAAACTTTCGCTTGAATATGTGAAAGGTGAACTGGTGAGAACAGCCTATGGGATCGAGGAAAATCTGCTAACAAAGCTTGATCCTCGCGTACTACTAATCTGGTATAGCTATTTTGCGATTATTCCTTGGTTTATTCATAGTCATGTGGTGCTACTGGGCTATTTACTATTCATGGTTTTTCTAACCTTTAAAGCCAAAGTAAGTCCACTTATTTTAGGAGTTCTTGGACTTGGGTTACTAGGGGAAATGGCGATTCTCTTCATCATTTCATTATTTTTCGGAGGGAATCTGGAGACTGTTCTTCCTATGTTTTGGCTAAGCATTAAGCTGGGGTCTATTTCGCTGGCAAGTGTTGCCGTTTTTACAAGCTTAAATCCAGAAAAGTTCAGTGATGCGTTATTAAGAATGGGTTTTCCTGCCCAGTTTTCTTTTAGTGTTGCGTATGGTTATCGAATATTACCAACTTTATTAGAAGAGTTTCAGCAAATAATTTTATCGTATCGCTTGCGGGGCAAAGCACCTGCTAAAAATGGCATTTTATATTGGCGAAAGATCGTTTATTTCTTGATTGTTTTTATTCGTTCCTTTTATCCACTTATTTTAAACACAGCAAAGCGCTCGAGAACAACCGTGGAGGCGCTGGAAACGAAGGGCTTTAGCTACGGTGCCCAGAACAAAGAGATGATTAAGTTGAAAACGAGTTATTTAAAAATAACCTATATCGATTATGCGTTTATCATGATCACCATATTCTATTTAATTATCGTCCATGCTTTACATTATGTTATATAAAGGCTACTTTCGTAAGATTGTTGTTAAAATCTTAAAGCCGATTTTAACGTGGAAATAGCTATTTTGCGCTTTAGGGAAAAAGCCAAATCACTTTTTCCTCGAATTTAGTTTGCAGGCTCTTTTTTTATTAAAAGAGCCTTAATAAAGGAGTGCTTCTAGTTGAATTTTGATTTTCACACCCATGCTAAAATATCAAAGAAGGCAGATTTTTCAATATCCTATATAGAAGAAATGGCTAAAAAAGCGTTGCAATCTGGTCTTGACGGTCTAGCCTTAACGGAGCATTTTAATACAAAGAATTTTCATGAGGTTTACGATACATTAGATGCACATTTTCCATATATAGATGGCTATTATGATATTTTCGGGTTAAAGGTATTCCCTGGAATGGAAGTTGATATTTTAGAAGTCGGTCATATTTTATGTATCGGAGATTTACAAGATGTGCGTGCCATGAGAGAGCAGCTAGTAGATTATACAGAAGAGGGATCATTCATTCCTTTTGCTGAGCTATTGAAGCTGCGGTCTAACTACGAAATGCTTGTCATTGGTGCCCATCCTTTTCGTCCATCTACGCCATTAAAGGATTTAGATTCTTCTTTGTTAAAACAACTGGACGCTTTCGATTTAAACGGGAAGGATTTGCATACTCGCGGGATTGAGGAAAATATCAGAGATGTAAAGCTGTTAGGCTTATCGCTTAATAAACCTGTTGTTGGTGGAAGTGATACCCATCATTTTATGCAATACGGATCCGTATACAGTGTTCTTTATGAGCCATGCACGAATGTAAGAGAATTAAAGAGTGTTATTTTAAATAGACAATTCACTTGGGAAGTGGCAGAAGATTTGCATGATCGAGTATCCGAAGCGAATCGCTTAAAAGCTATTTTAAAGAAGAAATTAGAAGTATGAGTCAACATACCAATCTTTACAGTAATTTTACAAATATTCAATGGAATCAATAAATTCCTTTGCTACTATAGTAATAGCTGTCAAAATAGGTAGAATGCTCTATATATAAGGCAGCAGTAACTAACAGGGGGAAATGAAATGAAGAGTCATTTTAAGCTCAACATGTTCAGTAAAATGGTATTAGCCGGAAGTATACTATTAACAGGCGTTCCATTTAATGTTCAAAATGTGAGTGCGGAAACGGGAATTTCTAATACGTTAGAGGTCAAAAAAATTGCAGGATATAGCATAGGGCAAACCAATGAAGATGGCGGCGTTGCTGAAATCGTTAAATACAATTCGGACAACCAAAAATTTTACGTCATCAATGGCCATGGACAAACCCTTGATATTGTTAGTCTAAAAGGGTTAACATCTACCGAAACAGTGCAACAGCTTCAAAAAGAAACTTCTATTAATATTGCAGCTGCAGTAAACACAGATACTTTCGTTTACGGAGATCTAACAAGCATTGAAATGAATACTTCTAACGATACCATCGTGGCAGCTGTTCAAGAAGCTGATTATACAAAAAACGGAAAAATTGTTGTGATGAATTATGATGGCGAAATTCAAAAAACATATGATGCTGGTGTACAGCCAGATATGGTTAAAATCACAACTGATGGCAAGTACATACTATCTGCAAATGAAGCAGAGCCTCGCGGCGGACTTGAAGGGGCAGACCCAGAAGGATCGGTTACGATTGTTGAAGCTGAAACTGGGAAGGTAACCCAATTAAAATTTAATGATGAAAGTGTTATTGCTGACGATGTGCATATTCGTAAAGATGGAACGAAAGCAGATGCTGTTAGAGATTTAGAACCTGAATTTATTGCCGTTTCAAATGATGGCAACAAAGCATTTGTAACCCTGCAAGAGAATAATGCGATTGCCACCATTGATATCAAAGCAGGCAAAGTATTATCAGTAAAATCACTTGGATATAAGGACCATTCTTTAGCAGGAAATGAATTGGATGCTGCAAAAAATGGAAAAATCGAACTCGAAAGACTTCCGATTCTAGGATCCTATATGCCTGATTCTGTTGCCTATGTAAACATTGGCGGTACTGATTATCTGCTTACGGCTAATGAAGGAGATGCAACCGAGTGGCCTGAGGAAGACCCAACTTTTATCAATGTAGCTGATTTTAAAGATGTAAAAGATACGATTACATTAAACACTGAACTTTTTAAAGGGTTGAGTGCGGATGAAGCACAAGCCGCATTTGACAAAATAAAAAATTCAAAGGATTATAATAAACTTGAAGTATTAACGGATCGTGGAAATGATGCCATTTATACATTAGGCGGACGTTCTTTCTCTATTTGGAATGCAGACACCATGGAACTTGTCTATGATAGTGGAAGTGAGTTCGAAACGATTACGTCTCAACGTTTTCCGGACGTGTTCAACTGGTCAAATGATGATGATGAATTTGAAAAACGCAGCACGAAAAAAGGACCTGAGCCTGAAGATGTAAAGGTGGGCATGATTGGCGACCAGGTATATGCATTTGTCGGACTTGAGAGAATTGGCGGGTTTATGACCTATAACATTTCAAATCCACAAAGTGCTCAGTTTGCCAACTATCTTAACAGCAGGGAATTCTCCCAAGCGATTGCAGGAGATGTAGCACCAGAAGGACTTGAATTTATTGCCGCAGATGTAAGTCCAACAGGTCGTCCACTTGTTTTAGTTGGAAACGAAGTAAGTGGTACGGTTTCTGTAAATGAAGTTCAAGTTGATCCAATTAAACTTATTGAAGAAATTACTCTCGACCAAACGCAGGCAAGTCTTAAAGTTGGCGAAACGGTAAAATTAAATGCCGGCATTCAACCAGCGGATACAACAGAGGATAAGGAAGTAACTTGGACGAGCTCTAATGATAAAGTGGCTACCGTAACAAAAGATGGATTGGTAACGGCCATAGCTGCTGGAAGTGCAACGATTACTGTTCAAACCAAAAATGGAGTTCACTCAGCGACAGCTACCATTACGGTAACGCAACCAACTCTTCCACCAGTTAAGGAAAAATATAGCGATAATCAGGAGTTAAACAAGAGTCTACTTAATAAGGATGGAGACATTGCATTTGAATACTCTGATTTTCCGGAATTGAGTTTAGAATTAACAACTGATAAAGTCAATGATATTTTAAGCAGCCATCCAAATGCAAAAGTAAAGATTAATAAAGGTGATGTTGAGGTTGAATTGCCTTTAGCTCTACTCAAAGGTATAGATCAAAAGATAACGGTCAAAATAAAGCCAATGTCCTTTAATGGTGCAATCGGTCCAGTCTATGACTTCTCGATCCAAGCGGAAGATGGAACGAAGATTAATAAATTTGAAAATCATAAAATTACTTTAAAATTCAAAGTAGATCCATCAAAGGTTAAAAATTGGAATAATGTAGTCGTATACTATATTGACGAAAATGGCAATAAAGCTGAGAAAATCATCCCTACTAAAAATGATTCTAAGAATGGATATATTTGGGCAGAAGTAAGTCATTTTAGTACATATGGAGTATTTGAAGTGGCTTCTTCAGAAAATAATACTACTAATCCAGTGGTCGAATCTAAGAATAACAATACTGGAAATGAACTGCCTAATACAGCGACAAACCATTTTAATCTTATAGTAATGGGATTAATGCTTGTTGTAATCGGAGGAATTGTAGTAATTTTCAAAAGAAGACAAACTTCAAAAGAGTAGTAACTTACTCGAAACAAACCATCCTGCACATTACTTGGCAGGATGGTTTGTTTGGTTAAAGAGTGTGTCAAGGTTCTTTTTTTATCTAGACGGGCTCCAATTTCTTTTCTTTGTATATTATATGATGTATTGACATACCAGCTATCCATGCAAATGAAAGGAAGTGTCACAATGGATAATATGATTCCACAATTTACAATGGGGGCTAATGCGCTGCCCCAGCAGCAAATGAATTACGGATACGCGGCTCCATGTTTTCAACCGCAAATGAATTACGGATATGCGGCTCCGTGTGTTCAAACTCGAGGTTGCGAAAGCTTTATCATTATCATCGTTTTGTTTATTTTATTAATTATTATTGGTGCATTTGCTTTCTGCGATTAAAAGCCTGATCTATTAAGATCCTTTTAAAACAGCTCAATGAAAAATGAGGGAGACAGCTTATCTGTCCCTCTTCTGGTATTTCGTCTCGGATTGATGTGCATCGAAATATTAAATATCATATAAAAAATCCAGAAGCTCATGACTCCTGGATTTTTTATCAAATCAAATTTCACTAAATTAAGCATTATTTTGAATTTCTTTAAGACTGTATAAGTCCCTGAAATCTGACCAGCTTATTTTTCGTTTCAAATATTCTCGAAAGGAATAGCTGCTTTTTTCATCTGGATTGTTGTAAATAAAAGAAATAAAGGTTTGCAAACGAACTTGAATCGTAAAGTAATATGGATTGTTTATTTCTACTACAGGGATTTCAATTACTTTTATTTTCTGTCCAGCCAGATTTTTGAACTCTAGACTTTTATACAACAACAAAATATCATCTTCTTTTTCCCAGTTTCTTTCTATTATAACCTTCTGTCTTCAAAAATCCATCCAAACATCTCATGTTAACAAAAAATTCAGATTTATTTATTTTTATAAAAACCAGATTCATGTTTCAGAATCTGATTTTTATATTAAGCAAGTCTCATTTTAAAATCTTGATAGCCAAACTTTTGTACTACTTGGCAATCTCCATCTTTATCCTGAACTGCAATAGCTGGAAGCGGCATACCGTTAAAGGTAGTGTTTTTTACCATTGTGTAAATGGCCATATCTCCGAAAACTAATCGATCACCGCTTTTTAGTGGCTGGTCAAAAGAATAGTCTCCAATTACGTCGCCTGTCAGACAGGTTTGCCCGCCAAGTCGGTATGTAAATGGTTTTTCTCCTACTTCACCTGATCCAAAAAGAGGTGGGCGATAAGGCATTTCCAATACGTCCGGCATATGACAGGTTGCAGACGTGTCAAGAATGGCAATATCTAACTTGTTTTGATGTAAATCTAGTACGGATGTAATCAAATATCCAGCATTCAGAGCAATTGCTTCGCCTGGCTCAAGATATACCTCTAATCCGTAGTTCTCCTGCATTCTCTTAATGCAAGCTTCTAATCTTGGAATATCGTAATCTTCTCTTGTAATATGGTGACCGCCGCCAAAGTTAATCCATTCCATTTGCGGAAGCCACTCGCCGAAGTTTTCTTCGACTGCATTTAGCGTAGTTTCTAAGTCGTCAGAGTTTTGTTGACAAAGGGTGTGGAAATGCAGTCCTGAAACGCCATCCAGCAATTCTGGGCGAAAGTGCTCTAGCGTTACACCGAATCTTGAACCTGGTGAGCAAGGGTCATAGATGGCATGTCCCACTTGGGTGGAGCATTCAGGATTGATGCGCAAGCCTACTTTTCTGCCAGCTTTCAGTGCTTTATCTTTGTATTTTTCCAACTGTGAGAAGGAATTAAAGATAATATGGTCGCAAATTGAAATAATTTCGTCGATTTCATCCTCACGGTAGGCAGGGGCAAAGACATGATTTTCTTTGCCCATTTCTTCGTAGCCTAGACGTGCTTCATACAAACCGCTTGCCGTTGTGCCGCTTAAATATTTTCCAATGAGGGGATACATTGTTGTCATCGAAAAGGCTTTTTGTGCTAAAACAATCTTAGCTCCGGTACGCTGCATAACACCGTTTAGGATTTTAAGATTTTTTTCAATCAGCTCTTTATCGACTACATAACACGGTGTTGGTAGTTCTTCAAACCGCATTTATCGGACAAGCTCCGGAATTTTTTTTTCTTCAGGCAAAGCATCTACAAGAACTGGATTAAAATCTTCTACCCATGGAAGTCCCCATTTATTTAATTCTTCCATGAATGGATCTGGATCAAATTCTTCAATGTTAAATACGCCTGGTTTATTCCATTTGCCAGTCATGACCATCGCTGCACCAATCATGGCAGGAACGCCTGTTGTATAAGAGATAGCTTGAGAACCAACTTCTCGATAGCACTCTTGGTGGTCACAAATATTATAAACATAATATGTTTTGTCTACGCCGTCTTTTTTCCCTTTGAAGATACAGCCGATGTTGGTTTTACCAACTGTGCGTGGTCCAAGGGAGGCTGGATCGGGTAATACTGCTTTCAAGAATTGAAGTGGAATGATTTGTTTCCCTTCAAATTCGATTGGCTCAATGCTAGTCATACCAACATTTTCAAGTGCTTTAAGGTGAGTAATATAGCTTTGACCAAATGTCATGAAGAAACGGATTCGCTTAATTCCAGGGATGTTTTGCGCTAGAGATTCAAGTTCTTCATGGTAAAGCAAGTACATGTCTTTTTGGCCAACTTCAGCGAAGTTATATTCGCGTTTAATTTCCATTGGCTCTGTTTCAATCCATTCACCATTTTCCCAGTATCTGCCGTTAGCAGAAACTTCGCGGATATTGATTTCAGGGTTAAAGTTGGTAGCGAACGGATAGCCGTGGTCACCGCCATTACAGTCAAGAATGTCGATATATTCGATTTCATCAAAATAATGCTTTAGTGCATATGCAGAGAATACACCTGTTACACCTGGGTCAAATCCGCTGCCTAAAAGAGCTGTAATGCCAGCTTTTTCAAAGCGCTCTTTGTATTCCCATTGCCATTTGTATTCAAATTTAGCTGTATCTTCTGGCTCATAGTTTGCTGTATCCATATAGTGTGTCTTTGTTGCAAGACACGCATCCATGATAGTTAAATCTTGGTATGGCAATGCTAAGTTCATTACGATATCTGGTTTTACTTCATTAATTAAGGCGATTAATTCATCCACATTGTCTGCATCCACTTGTGCCGTGGTAATTTTTGTTTTCCCGCCATCTAGTTTCGCTTTTAAATCATCACATTTTGATTTTGTACGACTTGCGATACAAATTTCTTCGAAAACTTCACTGTTTTGTACACATTTATGAATTGCAACTGAAGCTACGCCGCCGGCGCCAATAATAAGTGCTTTTCCCATTCTCTTTATCTCCTAACTTAATAGTTTTTGTTTGATAACCCGTGAAAACCCAGTAAACAACAAAAAAAGCAAGTGTAAAAAGCGCACCATCTGCGCACAACACTTGCTTTAGATATAATATCAATATTAAAAGGCATACGAATGACTAAACGTCATACGTCTACTATAAAAGTCCTAGGACCATAGCTAAGAAAGCTCTTTAATATTCAACTATATCATAATGAGATCAGAGTCTATATAGCAAATAATTACTTTTACCACTCTTATTGACCGTTTCACAAGTTTTGTGCATATGCACTGGTTGTAAAGTAACCAACTTATAAAATTTGAGCTTTTAACTCAATCAATAAGGCAACTAAAGTTGCCAATCGGCATTTGACCCGGCTGTCCGTATGGCCTTAACTCCCGTCAGGAAGTGGTCAAAATTATCTGCTTGGAAAGACTCTAGATAGGTTGAATAGTAGCTTTCCAATTAGCTATTTTATATTATCAATATATTTTAATAATAGCAATAGTGTAATTCAAAAAAATTTCAACTAAATTTTGTTAAAATATATCATGATTATAATAGCTGGTATTTGGACCTCTTTTGGATGGCGAAATTAAAGCAACGATAAAAAATAACGGGACGATAATATTTAGTTTTGGGTAGGTAATCATCAGTACAACAATGCTAAGAAAAATAAGAATCATAATTGCTTTCCTTGTTTTTTTCATCTTCGGGCTCTGATAAAACCGCTGCCACCTTTCATTTGGTTTCATTTTTCCAGGTGTAAAAGCGAAAGTCGATATGAGGAGAAGCGCTACCCCCGGTATAATATAATTCATAAACATGAGCAAAATGCTTAGAACGACAATCAAATGAAATATCCATTTTTTCATCCGAGTTCCCCCTTTTAATGGGTATTCGCTGTATCTGGCAATTATTCGCGTTTATCAGAAGGACAATAGGTAGTCGTGCAGTCATTGTATTTTATGTATATTTTCGGAAAAATACTTGAGGACATAAGATAAGTATGGAACAATAAAATGAGAAATAAGAAAATTCGAAATAAGGGAGATAATAAAAATGAAAATACTGATGAGACTCCATATTCTTTATTATCTATGCCTATTACTCTTTATCTTATTCATTCCACAGCTATCAACGGATGCCAATATTCTTAAACTGGTATTGTTTTTACTCACTTTGGGGGTATTTATTTTTTTATGTACGTTTTACATCGTATTATCTTTTAATAAAAAGATTAGCGCTGTAAGGAAATACTCAAATATCAATGTAGGAATTATGTGTTGCGGAAATATTTCATACCTCATTTTTGGCCATATGATCTATACAAAGAATATGGTATTACCAATAACGATTTTCATTATTCTTTTTATAGTTTCAAATCTCCTAAACTATAAAATAAAGAAAATAGTCGAAGTGCACCAATTTGATTTCATGAAGGAAGTCAAATTATTTTATAAGATGGGGCAAGCATTAGATGAAACACCTATCAATCATGCGATTGCTAGACTTGATTATATGTTTTACGCCTTTTGTATTGCTGTATTTATAGCAGAAGATATTTATATATTCACTGGAGTTATAGGAATTATTTTGATTTTATCAGTCAAATATTTACGTGCATTAAAATTTGAGTTTTTGAAAAGCGGGCTAATCTCTGTAAAGGAAACCTATTTATCGATCGGTAGCTATTATTTCTTTTATTTGCTTTCGATCATTTGGACGATTTTTATTCCGAATCTTTCCACACTATTGGTTGGAGCCGCAAGTTTATTAGCGATTAAGATATATATTCGTAGAATTGCTGAAAAAGTATATGAGGAGAAAATGGGTGATACCCAAATTGAAGATAGTATTAGTTAAAGCGCCAGGAAAAAATAAGATAGGATACTAAGAACAAGCCAAAGTACTTTGTTTAGTAATCCCCCTGCAAAGGTACTACGGTTATTATTTTGCTTAGAAGGTGCATTATCCCTGCTGGTTCTATATCTTTGAGACAACAATTTTCGCAAACTAAATTTAGTGAAAAGTAGGGTTGCTGCTAGATTTTTCAAACATGTTACACAGCGGTCCCTATCAACAATATTTCATAGAGCCCGAGATGATGGAGATTTATTAAGGACTGTCACTATGAAGGGGTTATAGCGACTGAGATGGGGGAGAAACCAGTGGTACAGTCACTATGAAGGGGTTATAGTGACTGAGATGGGGAAGAAACCATAGGTACAGTCACTATGAAGGGGTTATAGTGACTGAGATGGGGGAGAAACCAGAGGTACGGTCACTATGAAGGGGTTATAGTGACTGAGATGAAGGAGAAACCGAGGTAACGGTCACTATGAAAGCATGTTAGTCTGGAGTGACCGAAGAGCATTCAGAAAAAGCATTTGGGTCAATGCAGGGAGTCTGGAGTGACCGAAGAGTATTCAGAAAAAGCGTTTGGGTCGATGCAGGGAGTCTTGAGTGACCGAAGAGCATTCAGAAAAAGCGTTTGGGTCGATGCAGGGAGCCTGGAGTGACCGAAGAGCATTCAGAAAAAGCATTTGGGTCGATGCAGGGAGCCTGGAGTGACCGAAGAGCATTCAGAAAAAGCATTTGGGTCGATGCAGGGAGCCTGGAGTGACCGAAGAGCATTCA
>NZ_JAVDVZ010000011.1:0-181914 GCF_031457145.1 Neobacillus niacini | reverse complement strand
AAATATAAAATTGAAAACGTTGATGAATTTATTGAAGTAATTCGAAAAGCATTAAAGAATTATAAACCTCAAACGGTACGAAGAGTTGAAATACCTAAAGCGAATGGAAAGAAAAGACCATTAGGAATTCCAGCTATGAGAGATAGATTAATACAACAGATGTTCAAACAAGTATTAGAACCAATTTGTGAAGCTAAATTTTATCACCATTCATACGGTTTCAGACCAAATAGGTCAACTCATCATGTAATGGCTAGATGTCAGTTCTTAGTCAATAATGTGAAGTTACATCATGTAGTAGACATTGATATAAAAGGTTTCTTTGACAATGTAAGCCATTCAAAATTAATTAAACAAATGTACAGTATAGGAATACGGGATAAAAGAGTATTAGCCATTGTTTCAAAAATGCTAAAGGCACCAATAAAAGGCATAGGCGTTCCAACTAAAGGAACTCCGCAAGGAGGTATCCTATCCCCCCTTCTTTCGAACATTGTTTTAAATGATTTAGATTGGTGGATAGCTAACCAATGGGAATGCTTAAAACTAAAACATTCTTATGCACCTAATAGTAAGACTAGAGCGTTAAAGAAAACGAATCTCAAACAAATGTATATCGTCAGATATGCGGATGACTTCAAGATTTTCACAAATTCTCATGAATCAGCTATAAGAATACATCACGCCACCAAAGAATATCTAAAAAATCAATTAAACCTTGATATATCTTCCGAGAAATCTGCGATTACTAATCTAAGAAAAAGAAAATCCGATTTTCTAGGTTTTTCTCTCAAAGCAGTATCCAAGCGTAATAAATACGTAGCCAATACACACATTTCAGATAACAAGAAGAAAAAAATACTAGAAAAACTTAGGTATTTAATTCGCGAAATTCAAAATAAGCCAACACCAATAATTGTTATGGATTATAACGTTTATATTCTCGGAATTAAAAATTACTTTAAGATCGCAACTCATATCAATAAAGACTTTGGAAAAATAGCCTATCGTCTAATTAAAACCATGTATAATCGTCTAAAATCAATTGGGGAGTATGGAAAACCAATTAATCCATCGGAAACATACAAGAGACTTCATAAGAATAATTTCAAAACATATAAAATTGCTGGTTTGTATTTATTTCTCTTAGGTGATACACAAACAAGCAATGCTATGAACTTCAGTCAAGATATATGTGACTATACAAAAGAAGGAAGGCTTAAACTTCATCAAAATCTTAGGGCTGACATTGCCATACAAATAAACAAGATGTTACAAATACCTTACGGTAAAGACAACTTAGAATTTGCAGATAACAAAATTTCAAGGTACTCTATGCAACTAGGAAAATGTGCTGTAACAGGGGGATTTTTGACATCCGATAAGCTGCACTGTCACCATAAGTTACCCCGACATATGGGGGGGACAGATGAATTTAGCAATCTTGTAATCGTACATGAAGATGTACATAGATTAATCCATGCTACAAGTGAAAAGACGATTGAACGATATAGGAACATTCTTCAATTAGATGGAAAACAATTGAAGAAGCTAAACCATTTTCGTAAAGTTTGTAATTTAATTGCTTTAGTCTAAGAGAATAAGATGGAACGCCTAATGCGGTGAAAATCGCACGTTGGGTGTGGAGCAGGGGAAAAGATGGAGATTACATCAAAATCTTACCTATTGCTATTAAGCTAACGTGGCAGGTGTGCGGCCGAGCCTAGGTCGTATCATATAGCGGGTGGGATTCCCGTCGAGCAAGAACTAGCCATTCACTCGTAGCGAGTCTTGGAGGGCTAAAGGTAACTTTAGTCTTTAAGCGTAGACAGTTAGGTGACGGCCGAAAGCCGAATGGTCAATTCGTGAATAAGTTGCAACTTTTCTAAACAACTTAAGAAGTATACAAATTAGAAGTAGGTGTATTATGGCGAAAAATAGTTATCGGTCATTCACTATCATTTCTTTAAGCATGGTCTTTTTACTAATGTCTTCCTGTAGTCAGTCACAAAGAAAAGAGGAAGAATACAAGACGAATAAAACTCCCCGAGAGGTTTTAGGTTTCTATACAGAACAGGAAGGAACATTACCAGGGTCTCAACCTACAGTTAACTCACAATTCACTAATTTAAGTATCATTGCACCCTTTTGGTATAAGCTCGATGATAAACGACCAGGCAATCTTATAGATTCAGTTACAGTAGATAATAAAAGAATGGTTATTCAGAGTGCTCATGAAAAACAACTAAAGGTATATATGGTTATACATAATCTCTTTTATGAAACCGAGGAGAAGGGAAAGCAGGTAGCGAGTAATATACTCCAAAACGATAAAAACCGCGATGTTTTCATTCAGAACTTACGGAATGAAATGAATCAGTTTAAATATGACGGCATTAATATTGACATGGAAAATTTGTATTTGAATGACCGAGATTCCTTTAGTCTGCTGATAAAAAAATTGTCTGATGCTCTTCATCGAGATGGAAAAGTGGTTACGGTTTCGGTCCCGGCAAACACAGGTGATTCCCGTGCTAATCCCTGGTCACCATGGTTTGATTACGAAAAGATTGGTCAATATTCAGATGGGTTAATGATTATGACATACGATGAACACAACCCAAGAACAGAACCCGGGTCATCAGCATCAGTCGATTGGACAGAAGCAACGATTCGTTATGCTTTGAAACATGAAGTACCACCATCAAAAATTTTACTCGGTATCGCAGGTTATGGATGGGACTGGGATACAACAGCAGGCGAAGCCAAGTATAGCTCCTATGAATATTTAATGGGTCAGAAAACAAAATATAAAGCTAATGTTCTATGGGACTCCCGTTCGCAAACACCTCATTTCGGTTACGTAGATGAAGAACAACATAGCCACCAGGTTTGGTTTGAGAATAGCGATAGTCTGCGGCATAAGCTAGACCTTGTAGAAAAATATAACTTACGGGGAATCGGGATTTGGCGACTTGGCTTAGAAGACCCAAATTACTGGACGACCATACCTGAGAAAATAAAAGTAAAAAAGTGATCGAATGGTCTTCCAAGAAACAAGGAATGCTTCAGATGAAAGTGTCAAGTTTGAATTTGAACTAACGGGGGTTCGATACGAAGATCCAGCTGCGAAAAATTCTTGGTGGCTTTTTCTTATTCAGCTACGGGTGAGGTTACGTCAATGTAGATAATGAACGTCCTGTGACATTACTCTCCTTAAAGATCCGAACTGTTTTACTCTAAATCTAAAAAACTCTGTTATATATTTCTTGTCCTGGGACAAACTTATTTAGTCAGATTCAATTCAAGGAGGAATCAAATATGGCAAACGATATCAAACAGGAAATGGAACGCATTTGGGCAGAAACGTGTGGTTCATGGGAAAACTGTACTGAGGAAAACATTCAGTCTTTCTTAGCACAATGCCTAGAAAAGAGTATAGACCCGCAATATTGTATGAGTTGGGTAGAGAATCATAGCAACCAAATCCCTAATTGGTCAGCCGTTTCAAAGGTATCTCTTGATTGGGTAAATGAACATACTTCAACTGGTTCGCCAATTAACGGACATGAACCTCAGTAACAAGGAGAGACACACTCTCCTCTTTTTTATGCTTTGAGGTTTTTACCTTCCTGCTTCAAATATAGCACTATAAAGTTTTTAACTTTTTTTAACAAGGTTCAACGACTTTTGTTATTCTGGTAAAGGGGAGATTAGCGACATAAGCTCCCTATAACTTTCATTACCTTATCTTGCTCGATTATTATGGGAGATTTAGAAGTATTCTACTTAAAGTAAGAGGGGCGTTTGTTCAATAAGAGATTAGGCTTATTGAACCATTTTTTTGAGATGAACTAGTATATATGGA
The DNA here is from genome assembly GCF_031457145.1 of Neobacillus niacini. Taxonomy (GTDB): domain Bacteria; phylum Bacillota; class Bacilli; order Bacillales; family Cytobacillaceae; genus Neobacillus; species Neobacillus niacini_J. The sequence continues at coordinate 178,046 of NZ_JAVDVZ010000011.1, read as the reverse complement.
TAAGAAAAAGACCATCTAGTAAGGATGGTCTTTAAACGCGTTTTGTTCCAACATATCTTGGATGCCAATATGGGTTGTTTGTGCTTGTAATCATGACTCCTTTTGATGAAGAAGCCATAATCATTTTACCATTCCCGATATACATGGCAACATGTGTTGGGCTACTTGCCTTGGTTGGAGCATAAAACATTAAATCACCTGGTTGAATATAATTATAGATACGATATCCGTTACCGTAGAACATTTGGGCGGCTGTGCGATTTAGTGTTTTTCCAGCCCTTGCGTAAGAATACTTAATAAGTCCTGAACAATCAAAACCACTTGGTGACATCCCGCCCCATTGATAAGGTACTCCAATATTAGACTTCGCAACCGAAACTGCTTTTGTATGATAATAAGCTGCTTCCACTTTATCACCCATGTTAGCAAACAAAGAGCTGAAAGAAACTATAATGACAAAAGCTACGACGAATTTCTTAAGCATGTTTGTTACCTCCTAGTGTGATTTGGTAGTTTAAATATACTAGAAAGGTGTAACAGTAATATCACAGCAAAATTACAAATTCATTAAAAATTATTTTGATATAATTTTATGTTTGTCTCCTATTGTTCAATAAGAATATCAAAAGCATTCATTAACAGAGCCAACAAAAAACAAATGATTTTTGACAAAAAAGTAAGACCCTTAGATTTATGAAAATCAAGGGTCTTACCTAATATTAAAAAATAATCTAATTATGGGTCTTTTCAAGAGCTAGTTTTATACCAAAACCTATCAGTATAGTACCTGTAATTCCTTCAACAATATTTTGTGTTGTAGGTTTTTTCATAAAAGCACTAATCTGATTAATTAAATAGACATAAAGTAAAAACCATATGGCAGTCAATACAGTATAAGTGATACCCATTATTAGAAACGGTAAAAAGGTATTGCTTCCAAAGTCAACGAATTGAGGCAAAAATGTTAAGAAAAAGACAGCAACTTTGGGATTAAGTATATTTGTAAGGAAGCCTTGTTTAAAACAAGACGTGTTTACAAACTGGCTTTTTGTGTTCATCTCAAGGCTTGCTGCTTCTTCCTTTTTCTTCAAAGACCATAATGTCTTAATGAGTCCGGGTAATCCCTTAAATAAAAGAGGGAAGGAATCACGGAATTATTATTAAAACGAACTATTTTTGAAAAGGCTAAGGATGTAAATAGTATTTCTGAAAAACTTAAAATAATGGAAGATTTATAATAATGTTTTATCAATAATCCTGCGTTGATATTCAGGATTTTTTCTTTTTCAGCAATAGGACCAGATGGTAGAGCAATTCCTTAAAAAATGGTATAGATATTCTTGTCAGTGTATAATAGTCTTATACTAATTCAAAGGGGTCTTGCTTTATGAGCCAAAGAGTTTCTTACTATGAATTTGCTCCTGATGGTATGAAAATCATGATGGATATGGAAAAATACACGAAAACGACAGCACTAGAACGAAAACTTCGTGAGCTTATTAAAATTCGTGTTTCTCAAATTAACGGCTGTGCATATTGTTTGAATATGCATACAGCAGATGCTCGAAAAATGGGTGAAACAGAACAAAGAATATACTGTGTTAGTGCTTGGCAAGAGTGTGAATTCTATACAGAAGCAGAAAAAGTAGCTTTAGAGTTGGCAGAGCATGTGACATTAATCCCGACATTACGTGTTCCTGATGAGCTTTATCAAAGAGTGCGTGAACATTTTGATGAGAAACAGTATGTTGACCTTGTTCTAATAATTAATCAAATTAACAGTTGGAATAGAATTTCTATTGCAATGGGCAATAGAGCCACTGAAAAATAATTACTCTAAATCGCATTTTTAATCTTCCGCAATCGGGCGCGTTTATGGAAGATCATAAGCCTAATTCCTCGATAAAAAACATGGAGGGATTAGGCTTTTTTATATTTCAAAATCATTTAATTTATCCTATTGGTAAACGCGTTGGCAGCAATTGGTATATATCATGGCAAAACTGCTGGTGAAAAACATGGCAGAGGTGGTACATTTTATTGGCTGTAATCATCTAAAACATTAAATGGAATATTGTATAATTAATATAAAATAAAAGAGTAGGAGCAAATTGGATGGGGAAGAGGAAAGATGATATTTCAGAAACTGGGGAAATTCAAAAAACATATACACTTATAGGCGCTGATAAGCGACCCTATGTGAGTATAACTCCAGGTACTTATGGCGGACACCGCAAAACTAAAGTTTATGGACGAATGGACTGTCCTTCTGCAATTCGCGCATTAAATAAAGGTGGCTATGTTAATAATCGAGTCTTTTTTGCAGATGAGCAAACAGCGATTGCAGCAGGATTCAGACCATGTGCATCGTGCCTGCCTGAAAAGTATGCCATTTGGAAGAGTCAACAAGAAAAGAAGTGAATACTAACTATACTAGATTTCGTTATAATATAGTTAACTACTTTTTGGAGGTACCTTGTATGCCTATTTATAATAAATTGGTGCGCGACCGCATACCACAAGTAATCGAAAGGACCGGCAAAAAGTTTACTATTAGAACATTAAAAGATGAAGAATATATAAAGGAACTGAAAAATAAGAGTTTTGAAGAATTACAGGAATATGTAAATGCGGAAAATGATGAGCGTGCTATCGAAGAGCTAGCAGATCTACTTGAAATCATTCATGCTTTAGCCAAATGTCATGGTGCTTCGTTTGAAAAAGTGGAGGAAGTACGCCGACAAAAGGCAGAAAAGCGCGGTAGATTCGAAGAAAAAATCTTTTTTATTCAGGTTGAAGATGAGTAATTCAAAAATTTATATATGAAGAAAATGGTAGTAAAAATGAAGGCAGATTGAAAAAATAATCAATATCGATACCAGCATAGCAGGTGAAGGCGCATGAGCTATAAATTACAAGTGGGAGAAATGAAAGCTTCCTATTTAACCGATAAGGAAATATGGGCACATTTTAATTACATTTTCTCTTCAAAATCAAAGAATTCGACTACCTACAAATTTGTTTTGATTAAATCCATACTAGAGAACTTATACAATGTTAATGAAAAGCTGGAATTAAACTATTCAGTTTTGTTTTCGAGCTTTTCCATAATATATTGGAATCTGGTTATCCATCATAATCTTAATCAAATTAATATGAAGAATAAAAAGGCTAGGGTACAAAATATACTTCATAATGCTCAGTCAAAGTATCAAATTCCAAAAACTCTTGTTTTTGATAAGCTTTCTAATGAATTGCAATTAGAAATAATTTATAAAGTGAAGAAAGAATGCAAGAATGATGTGATGGGTGCTTTATATGGCGACACGAAGTATACCATTTATGATTTTGATAATAGGAAGGAACAGCTAAGACTTAATAGTACTTTTTATTCTTTTATGCAGCGGTTCCAACGGGTGTTAAATTATTTAACGAATTATCATCTTGCTTTATTTTTAGAAAAATTCAATGAAAAAGGTGACACCACGAACCTTTTATTAAAGGTTGAAAACGTCTCTAAGCGGTCTTCATTGGATCAGTTTTACCAAGTACTTTCCTCCTTTTATAATGGGAAATGTTTTTATTGTGGGAAAGCAATCAAGAAAGAAAATGCACATGTGGACCACTTTATTCCTTGGAGCTTTGTTCAGGCAGATCAACTCTGGAATCTTGTTATCGCGTGCAGCGCTTGTAATTTATCAAAGAGTGATAAATTGGCCAATAAGCTGTTTTTAGAAACCGTAATAGAACGAAATGATACCCTAATTACGATTCCGGAACTTAGAAAAAGGGAAGACATGAAAGTCTATACCACCAAAAAACTAAAGGATTTATATTATTATTCAGTTGAAAACGGGTTTACTGATATTTGGTTGCCGAAAAAGATAATTATATAAAACTTTAATAATGCATTTTAATAAAAGTGGGTGAAGTTTTGTTAGATCTTACATATTTTCAGTCTCTGTTTAATGAAGACAATACAGAAATTCGGTGTCGAAAGGTACTTGACGAGGTATCACCAGTAATTAAGCCTTTATTCCAACGATTTGTTGACTCATTAGGGGTGACTCTTGGAGAAGAGTTTATAGTCAGAAGCTATGATTCTACACTTGCAACGACATATAGTGATGCCCGGAATCCCAGCTACGCGGAAAAGAAGAATATTTGACGACACCAATAATAGCCATCATAGCTAGGTAGATTAATATCTAATAAAACCAGGTCTTGTTTACGCTTCTGAAAATCATCCATCACTTGATCAAAATCAGCCACGATGAACGACTCAAACCCGTATTTATTTATGTATCATTGCAGATGTTCCGCAATTTTAGGGTCATCCTCAATAATTAAAATCTTTTGCACGTTGCCCACTCCTTTCCCTGTGAATTATCCCATATCCTTTTAAAAAAGAACAAAAAAACATTACATGGATGTAAGATAACTGTAAGCTTATTCAATTTCTTATTTCTATCATTCTTTATACACTATCAGTACCATCATAAAAAAAGGAGTTAACGAAAAAAATGATTTCCGGAATACTTGTTATTGTCGTTATACTATTTGGGGGCTATGTTGTCATTCAACAATCAACATCTGGTATTAAGCCGCGTACAGATTGGATGCTTAAGTCAGATGTACTTTATTATGTGAAATCAACGGAACAGGGTTGAAAAAATGTGGAATAACCACTATCGCTACACATTCACCGGCTATGATGAAAATGGCAACGAACAAAAGATCGTCAAAGTCATCGACCGAAAGCTGTGCCAAGATGCGTACTTAAAAATCTATGCGGAAGGAGGCTATGGTGGTGGCTGGTCTGAAGTAGCTAAGCCGGAAGTGCCTAGTGAAATTATGGACAAGCTAAATCATGTGAAGACGGACTAGAGGATAGGTTTTTGTCATTTTGATTAGATGAAAAAGGACCCAAGATTGGTCCTTTTTTTGATCTATAAACAGAATGTACGTTTGCGCGTATTGAACTATTTTGCCCGTAAGTTTGAGATTTTAATGTAGTGTACTATGATAAATTTAATTCCATTATTTGAGGTAGCAATGGCACTAGACTGTGTCCCCTTACTCGTACACAAACTAGAAACTATTTTAGTAAAGGAGTGGTGAAAATGGCACGTGTTTTATTTATTAATGCTGGATCAGAGGGACATATCAATCCAACAATTGGAGTTGTGCAAGAGCTTATTTCGCGTGACGAAGAGGTAGTGTACTTTACGATAGAAGCTTTTCGAGAGCGAATTGAGAAGACGGGAGCTACTGTACGAACATTGGACGGTCAAAAATTTATAAAAGCCTTTATCTCGGGTGGAAGAAATTATTTACTTGAAAGAATTAACGGTCTTTTACTTACGGCAGATATTGTCATACCAAACGTGCTTGAACAGATTGAAGGAGAACATTTTGATTACATAATCCATGATTCCATGTTTGGTTGTGGGCGTTTACTTGCTCAAATCCTTAAGCTCCCGGCAATCAATTCTTGTACTACCTTTGCGGAGACAAAGGATTCATTCGATAACATGTTGGATCAGCTTTCTACAAACATTCCTACAGAAGTGGCTAAAGAGATAAACGATGAATATCAAAGACTGACGGCAAGGGTGAAGGAAAAATATGATGTCGAGATCTATTCTCATTACGAAGTTTTTTGTAATCCTGCACCACTTACAATCGTTTATACAACTAGGGAGTTTCAGCCTTTTGGAGGAGCATTCGACCAAACATACAAATTTATAGGTCCATCCATTTCTACACGATTAATTGAATCAAACTTTGACCTTACAGCAATCAAAGGTAAAAGACCAATTTATATTTCACTGGGTACTGTCTTTAACCAAGTCCTTGATTTTTATAAACTTTTTATTAAGGCATTTGGGGACACTAATCATACCGTTGTCATGTCGATTGGGGAAAAAACTCTAATGTCTGATTTAGGGGAGATACCTAAAAACTTCATTGTAAAAAATTATGTACCACAAACTGAGGTACTAAAGTATAGTAAATTATTTATTACACATGGTGGAATGAACAGTACCCATGAAGGTCTTTATTACGGGGTTCCGCTAATTGTAATCCCGCAAAGCGCAGATCAGCCAATCATTGCCAGCCAAGTTGCTAATATCGGTGCAGGTATTAAATTACAAATGCAAGGCTTGAATGCAAATCAACTATATGAATCCGCAAATCATGTGTTAAACAACGAATCTTTCCATAAAGCTGCTTTAGATGTAAGGGGATTTTTTCAAAAATCGGGTGGATATCACCAAGCTGTTGATGAGATTTTTGAATTTAAAAGTAAATATGATATTTAAATTATAATTCCTCAGCTACCTTTATTTGTGTTTTTTTTACAGCAACTCCATTTTCATTAATAAGTGAAAAAGGAGTTAATTTTTAAAAGCTTGATTGTGAAGTTATAAACTTAAAGTAACGGTGCAAGAGTTAAAGAACGGAATCGCTACGGTAATCTTTTTTGTTACTGGACTAATAGGGAAGGTTAGTAGAAGAAGAAAAAATATTTGCTGTGATACTGGATGTATAGCGAAACGAAAATGAAACAAGTGTGGGGGATATTTTAATCCACTTACCAATAATTGTATTTTATTTAGTATAATAAAATTAACATTAATTGAATTTTAGAAAAATTTAATGAAGGAGGTATTTTATGTCAAGCATCGCTTACTTATTTTGGGGAATTTTATTAGCCATTGTACTGTTTGGTGTATTATTCGATATACTGTTTCCAAACAAAGTGAAGTTTAAAGATCAAGAACACGTCAAATCCACTAATCAACAATTAAACGAAAATGCTTCTTTGAACAATAAGAGTACAAATGAAATATGTGGATCTTTTTTACCCTGATTATTTGGAGGTTTAAATTTCACTTAAAAAATCTCCTCAAAAGAGTCCATCAAATTATTCGATGGGCCCTTTTTTTGGAGGCCATATCCCAAGCTAAAAATGAACCTTTTACTTATTGGAATAACGCAAGCAGATTAATAGAGGAAGGGATAATTTAATAATTTATAGAATAATTGAGTTACAAATGCTAGGTAGCGATTCTTGGTTTTGATGTAGGCATTATCATTGGAGGGCAACTTAACTGCATGGTAATCCAGAATATTCCGACGAATGAAAATGGGTTGCGCCATTGGATTTTTAAGTTTATTTCGATCGGTTGGTTCAACAATGGGACCAACAATAGCAGGGATGATTCTTACTTTTTATCAAAACGATTTTACGCCCATCTATCTCATCAGCGCGCTGTTATCACTTTTCTGTTTATCGATGATTTTTACGATGAAAAGGAGTGCTTAGCTAAGATGTCCATCAGTAAAATAAAAGAGTAATTATTCGGAACAGCAAAAGATGACCTGTGCATCTTGCGCCATCCGCATTGAGAAAGGACTCGGCAATGTGGAAGGAATCTTTCAAGCAAATATCAGTCTAGCCTTGGATAAAGATGAACGAATCAACAATCCAGCACTAACATACCAATTTTACTAGATAGTGACCTAATTTGAGGAGGAATTCAAAGTGAAAGTTCTTTTAATAGGAGCCAATGGGACAATTGGCCGTGCGGTTCGTAAACAGTTAGAAAGACATGAAGTGGTGACGGCTGGGCGGAATGAAGCAGAGTTACTGGTCGATATCACATCGCCAAATAGCATCAAAGAGATGTACTTAAAAATAGGGAAGGTGGATGCCGTTATTTGTGCAGCGGGTGCCACATTCTTTGGCCCACTGACAGAACTTACGCCTGAAAAGAATGAACAATCGATTCAAAGCAAGTTAAAGGGCCAAGTAAACTTAGTTCTCCTTGGTCATGAACACGTAAATAATAGTGGTAGTTTTACCTTAACAACCGGTATTATTATGGAGGACCCAATTGTGGGTGGGATTTCTGCTGCCATGGTGGGGGGAGCAATAAAAGCCTTTGTGGAATCAGCGGCATTTGAGCTACCAAGGGGAATCCGGATTAATCATGTTAGTCCAACGGTCATAGCTGAATCAATTGAAAAATATGGTCCTTATTTTCCTGGATTCGAGCCTGTTTCTGCATACCGAGTGGCTAAAGCCTATCAAAAGAGTGTAGAAGGTGGTCAATCAGGGAAGACATATCGTGTTTACTAGGTGAGGAAAATCATTTAAAAGGAGATATATGAAGATAGAACATGGACGTCTTGGCCAATTTGGAAATTTTAGCGGTGTTTCGGGGACTTTTGAAACAAAGGATGTTAGATGTAGGGGTAAGAGGGGAATCCACTCACAATGACATAAGTGATAACCCCCGTTTTGGTCTTTATCAATCACTTGTTAAAATTTTTAAATAATTCAGAAAATGTATTGACACATTTTTGTCACTATTATAACATTCATAATAGGAGTAAGTTAGTGAGTACTAACAAACATAGTTAGGTAGGTAGAAGGAATATGAGTACGGATGAAAAAATATTAAAAGTGGCAATTGATATGATTGCGAAAAAGGGATTTAAGGGAGCGACGACAAAACAAATAGCAGAAAAAGCTGCTGTGAGTGAAATGACTCTTTTTAGACATTTTCCGAACAAAAAGAAAATATTAGAAGCAGCAATTGACCGTTACTATTATAGTTTTCAGATGAAGGAACTTTTTGAACATAAGTTAATTTGGGATCTAGAAAAAGACTTATTGATGATTGCCGAGACTTATCACACAATCATGAAAAAGAATAAAAACGTTATAAAGATTGCCATCCAAGAAGGGCATAATGTACAAGGGCTGAATGAGCAGGTAAATAAACACCCAAGGCAATTAAAGGAATTACTTATTAAATATTTTGAGGAGATGAAAAAACGAGGACTTATTATAGACGACGATTATGAGCTAACAGCCATGAATTTCCTTTATATGAGTTATGGTCTTTTTATATCCAGATCTTTCGTTCAAGGTCAAACGATAACAACACTTTCAGAAGATGATGTAATTAAAGGGAGCGTACAGGTATTTATCAATCACTTAACTCCGAATGAGGTAAGTCGAGGAATTCATTAAACAAAAAAGGGAGGAATAAACATGCATTTAATGATTCACTTAACACACGGCCCAGAGGCACCAACACAAGCTGACCGGGCTTTTCTAATTGCAAAAACAGCTCTTAGGGATGGTCATCAAGCGTCGATGTTTCTTGCTGGAAGTGCGGTCCAATTAGTAAAGGAAGAACATCTTGACACTGTTTTGGGTGTTGGGGTAACGGCAACAGAGTTAAGGAATTCTGTTAATGAAATCATTGAACGAGGAGGCCGTATTGTGTTATCACAGGTTTCCTGCGGGGCTAGGGGAATAACGGAAAAGGATCTCCTTGGGAAAAAGATAGAATTAGGTTCTCCTAGTGTCCTAGTTGAAATGACTGCTGCTTGTGATAAAGTCATTACTTACGGATAAAAGGGGGAAAACGAATGGCCAGAATATGGGAAAAATACTTAGATGAGCGAGATTCAAAAATTTACTCTAACGCTGGATTAGGGACTACTTATGGTTTAGGTCAAAAGCCTGCACTCCTAATTGTAGATGTCCAATATGGGTTTACTGGGGATGGACCAGAAGAAATTGAAGAGGCGATCAAAACATACCCAACAAGTTGTGGAACAGCGAGTTGGGAAGCCATTCCATACATTAGAAGAGTACTAGAAACATTCCGTCAAAAAGGACTTCCTGTTATATATACAATTATTGAAGGAAACAAGAGCGGTGATAATGACCGTGTAGCAATTAAAGGTAACATATTCAACCATCCTCTACTTCTTGAAGGTGAAAAAGGAACAAAGGTAGTTGAAGAATTAGCACCTTTACATGGTGAGGTTATTCTCTCAAAGAAAAAACCTAGTGCGTTTTCTGGAACCCCATTGGTTTCCATTTTAACCGCTAAGGGGATAGATAGTGTAATTGTTACAGGATGTACGACTAGTGGATGCATTCGAGCAACGGCAGTGGACGCTTTTTCAAATAATTATAAAGTTGTGGTTCCAGAGGAATGCGTGTTTGACCGTGGTATTACGACCCATGCGATTAACTTGTTTGATATACAACAAAAGTATGGTGATGTCATACCAACAAAACAAGTTATTTCCCTTTTGGAAGCGCTTAATAATGAGGGGGAAAGTAAATGATTATTTCAAAGCAGGACGGAAAGTTAGTATTGGTAAGGCAGGATGAACATGCTACTCAAATGGGAACCGTGTCAAGGTTATGGGGAAACGAAAACTTTCAGAAGCTGGCGAATCACGAATCTGTCAGTTTTGGGATTGAAAAACATGACTCTGGATGGAAACAGCCTGATGATGAAGTATTGTTTAACGAAGCTACAAAGCGACCAACCAATTTTCTGGAGGTTAATTTACCAGAACATGTTCGTTTCTACGAAATTGGGTATCGAAATACCTTAAAACAGGATCCATATGCAGGAATGATGTTAGGAATGCACTGGATTGGACTATATACAAGTAGATTTGGATATGATCCAACCTTTACTTACAAGGTTTCAGATAATCTAAGAGGTTTCATGAATGATACCATTAACACAATCCAGAAAGAATGGATTGATATCAAGCAAAAATATTGGGAAGCACAGCAGAAACGAAGTGAATTTGAAGATAAAATTTGGATGCAATATGAGTACTTTCAAGTTTTGGATCGCTTAGGATTATTTATGGGTCTTAACAATCCTAAGGAAGTAAATGAAGTTACTTTGGGTCCAATAAGAATGGCGCGGGAAAGTGAGCCGGTATACTTAACCGTTAAATCTAAAGGGAATGGAGAATTACTAATTCATCCTTTCCCATTTGCTGATGAATTTAGCACTTGCGTCCCTGGCAGAAAAATAGAAGACCGTGACTATGAAAATCATCAGGAAGCAAAGGAAATAGTTATAGGAACCGAAAAAGAAGATATCCAATGGAAAATTGTTGCTAGATAATCTAACAAACTTTGTTTTTTAAATTCAGAATATTGTTAAAATAGTAAAAGCTAGAGTTTTAATTATGTACAGAGGTCCATTGTAATGTTAGTTGGTACTAACTAACTTCAAATGATTGCAGGTGAAGAGCCGTGAATGAAAGCTTTGTCCTTAAAAATGAATTTGCACATGTATCCGTTCAAATAGATAAGTCAGCAAATGGTGACAGGCTGTTACTAAAGGATATCCGAACGGGAAAAGTTTCTTACTTTGATCCTCTTGAATTAGAGAGTCTAATTTGGACTACACATAAGGATCTTACAATTCTATTAGACCCATCTCAAACTAGATGGATAGATGAAGCAGATGATCTGGAATAGAAGATTTCTATTGGCAATGAATTAAGTAGGGGGAATTAATTTGACTAAAGTAAAAGCAGCTGTTCTCACAGCTAAAGAAACGATAGAAATCATGGAGTTCCCAATCCCTGAAACAGGAGAAAATGACGGACTTCTCCATGTTGAAGCCTGCGGGGTATGTGGATTTGATAGTGAAGCCTATTTAAATGGCGGAAATGGGGTTTTCCAACTACCGTGTGTGATTGGTCATGAAATAGTTGGAAGAGTGACAAATTTAGGACAAAAGGCAGCAGAGCGCTGGGGGTTACAAGAAGGTGACCGCGTAGTAGTGGAAGAGTATATCCCATGTGGTGCCTGCAATAATTGTCTTACCGGTAATTATCAACAATGCTTTGATTTGCGATATGGAGCAATGAGAATTGACAATGAAACAACCTCTTTATGGGGAGGTTTTGCAGAATATATGTATCTGCACCCTAATTCTATCATTCATAAAGCGAGCACAGATGTTTCGCCGGAACTTTTACAATTATATATTCCCATTTCAAATGGTATCCACTGGGTTCAGGAGGTAGGAAATACGAAGGTCGGTGATACAGTCCTTATCCAAGGACCCGGACCAATGGGCTTAGGAGCTGTAATCGGGGCTAAAGAAGCTGGAGCAGGAAAGATCATTGTTACGGGGATGTCTAAAGACGAACATCGTTTGAAGTTAGCCAAAGAATTTGGTGCTACACACACGTTCTTTGCCGATACCCAGGATCTTGTTAAAGAGGTTCATGAGGTAACGGATGGAAAAATGGCGGATACGATTATTAATGCAGCGACTGCCCCGCAACAACTTGTAACTGCATTGGATCTAGCTGGACTCAGAGCGACAATCGTTCACTCTGGCACCGATGAAAAGTTATCCCAAAATCTAATGTCCAGTAAAATCACTTGGAAGCTTTTAACGATAAAAGGAGTCCTGGGACGTCCAACTAGAGCTGTTGGGGTGGCATTAAGGGTAATCGAATCTAGAAAATATCCGCTTGAAAAGATGGTTACCCATAGTTTTCCAATTGAAGATGCAGCTAAAGCTGTAAGGATGCATGCATATGGCGAGGCTGATTGTATTCATGTAGCTGTTGTAAACGAATCTTTGAAGAAAGAATGATAAAAAATCGGAGGTGGAGAATGTGAATATTTCTGAACTAGTAAGAGTAGGGGCTGTCCACGGGGATGTTTATACGGATGAGGAAATTTTTAATTTAGAAATGAAGAAAATTTTTGAGAACACATGGGTTTATGTAGCGCATGAAAGTGAAATTGCTAATTCTGGGGATTATAAGACAACCGTGATAGGCTCCAATCCAGTAATAGTAACTCGTGACTCCGACTCGAATGAAATACATGTTGTTTTAAACCGCTGCAGACATAGAGCTGCAACAGTTTGTCAGCAGGAGCAAGGAAATGCAAACTATTTCCGCTGCGCCTATCATGGATGGACATATTCCAATAATGGCGATTTAACTGGAATGCCATTTCAGGATGGATATGATGAAAAGTTTGACCGCTGTAAAATGGGGTTAATTAAAGTACCAAAGGTTGGGGTATACCAGGGTTTTATCTTTGCTAGTTTATCAGAGGATGTTCCAAATATCGAAAACTATTTAGGTCATGCTCGAAAATATATCGATTATGTAGTTGATACAGGACCTGAGGGAATTGAACTTAATGCAGGTGTTCATAAATACAGCTTTGATGGCAATTGGAAGCTTCAGGTGGAGAATACGATTGACCCCTATCATTTAAGTGTTACCCATCGCAGTTTCTTTAATTTGATAGCGAACAAAACAGGAAAGAGAATAAATTTTTCAAAGATGCATAAGAACGAAAAAATTCGTGACCTAGGGAATGGACATTCCTTATATGAATTAGACGGGGACCTTGGAATAGGCGCATTGCCTTTTAATCTAATTATTTTCCCTAACCTTGGATTTGTTGGTTCTCAAGTTCGTGTCACTAGACCTATTTCCGTGAATAAAACGCATGTCAGTCTGTATCCTATCATGCTTAAGGGAGCATCAGTTGAGGAAAATGCCAGCCGGTTAAGAAAGCATGAAGGTTTCTATGGACCAGCAGGTTTTGGGACCGTAGATGATCTTGAAGTAGGCTTTGATCGAGTCATGGAAGGCCTGAAAGCAAAGGCGATGGATGGAGATTGGATGGAGATAAGCCGTGGTATGAATCGCGAAGTAATAGATGAAGATGGAATTATTACTGCCACTTCGAGTGACGAGGTATCTGCTAGAGCATTATACAAAGAATGGAAACGACTAATGGCGAGAGACTAAACTATTATTCTAGGAGGCATGTAAATGAATGAAGTTCTTGTAGACCGAAAGGATATAGAAGCTTTTCTTATAGATGAAGCCTCTTATTTAGATGAAGGAAAATTGAGTGAATGGTTAGACTTATTTACGGAGGACGCTTGGTATTGGATTCCTTCTAATAAGGATAACTACGACCCGAATACACATGTATCTATCATATATGATAGTAAAGAGCGAATGGATGAACGAGTATGGCGATTACAAAGTGGTTTAGCATATGGACAGGATCCGCAATCGAAAACAAGACATTTAATTACAAATGTAAAAGTTCTAGAAAGAAAGGAATACTCTCTTACGGTTAGCTCTAATTTTATTATTGTGGAATTAAGACGCGGGATCCAAACGATATATTCCGGCAGATTTGAACACAAGCTGAGAATCAACGGTCACTCTTGGAAGATTGCTTCTAAAAAAGTAGAATTGATTAATAATAACGAATTTCTCGGAAACCTGAGCTTCTTGTTATAAATGGGTGCAAGTATTATGAGTAGAGTGCCCGTTATCATATTAAGTGGATTTTTAGGGAGTGGAAAAACAACCGTATTATTGAATTTGCTAGAAGAATCAGAGCGAAAAGAGATAACATCTGGAATACTCATGAATGAATTTGGAAAAATGGATGTTGACAGCCACATTATAAACGGAAGAAGTTCTGTACCTATTCAATCACTTTCTGACGGATGTGTCTGTTGTAGTAAAAAAAGTGAACTGATAAATAGCTTTGAACAACTATTAAGAACGAACCCACAAGTCATTTTTGTGGAATTAACAGGTATTGCAAATCCAGAGGAAGTCATGGATGAAATGTTGAAAAAGGAATTAATTTCCAGAGTGTTTGTGAAAAGTGTAGTTACACTTGTGGATGCTGAAACTATTTCAGGGATAACATCTTTCGATATGAGGACCACATATGCAAGACAACTATCTTCCGCTGATTGTATTATCGTCAATAAGATGGATAATGTAGAGGATAGGCTTAGATCCAAAATGGAAAAAGTAATTAAAGAGTTAAATGAATCGGCTGAGATTACATTCACAACCTTAGGTAAGGTTTGCCTGGATAAACTTCTAAATGTTAAAAGGGCATGCAAAAAAAGCGATCGAAAGGATTCATTCAAAACCTCTAAAAATCATGAGTTGGCAGGAGACCAACCTTCATATGATTATTTATCAACAATAGCAATTCCTGTTCCAATCAAAGTGACTAAAAGAATGATAGAAGAGTATTTCTCTTGTCTACAGCCAAACTTAATTAGGGCAAAAGGATTTGTCCAATTAGAAGACGATAATAAGATTTATTTAGTTCAGCTTACTAGGAATAGGGTTAGCTGGGAGGTCTTTTTGGAATTTGAAAGTAATCCATTTATTACCTTAATTGGTATAGATATAAATGCTAATCAAGCATTTGAGGAATTTTCGAATATTGTAAAAAAACCAATTGATGAACTTTTGATGATCTATATTTAAAAATATAGAACAATAATGATTGGAGAAATACCTTTTAAAAGTAAATGTCACAATACGTCGTTAATTACACTATTCGGAAAATACTGAATTATGTATAATTAGAAGCATGCTAACTAGTAAAATATCACTAGATTAAAAGGGGTGTTTGAACAAATGAATCTTGAAGGCGAAGCGAAATTTTCGATGGATGTAAATCAGTTATGGGACTCACTTCTAGATGAAGAAATTTTAAAAAAAGTAATTCCTGGCTGTCATGAATTAGTCTTAAAAGAAAATGGGGAATATGATGTAGTTTTAAAATTGGGTGTTGCTGCCGTCAAAGGAGAATATATCGGTAAGGTGAAAATTGAAGGTGTAGATAAACCAAATTATTATATTCTCCATGCATCTGGCAGTGGTTCTCCAGGTCATGTAGAAGCCCAAATGCATTGTAGGATTTTTGAGATGGAGGGTGGATCAAGACTTGAATGGAAGTGCGACGCTGTTATCGGCGGTACAATTGCGAGTGTAGGTAATAGGGTACTCGGAGGAGTGGCTAAATTTCTAGCTGGCAAGTTTTTCAAAGATATTCAAAAGGTGGTCAAAGCTGTATCACTTGAGACAGCCGAAGATTCCACTGTAGAAGTCGAATAATAAAAATAAATATTGTTGTCCAAAAAAACTTAAAAGGTGGATATAAAAGAATGAAAAAAAATTATCGAGTAGGACTTATAGTCCCTAGCTCCAACACAACAATGGAAACTGAAATTCCTGCAATGCTGCATTCTAAGATGACTGAATCTTCAGAAGCTTCATTCACTTTTCATTCAAGCAGGATGAGAATGAAGCATGTTTCAAAAGAGGAATTATCTAAGATGGATGTGGAAAGTGACCGGTGTGCGGTCGAATTATCGGATGCCCGCTGTGATATTCTTGCTTATGCCTGTCTTGTAGCGATTATGTGCCAAGGAGCTGGTTACCATATAAGCTCTGAAAAAAGACTGTATGGTGCCACGGTTGAAAACGGGGGAGCAGCCCCTGTTATTAGTAGTGCCGGAGCATTAGTAGAGGGTATAAAAACCATTAATGCAAAGAAGGTCTCCATTATTACGCCGTACATGAAACCATTAACTGAGACGGTAATTGATTATTTAGAACAAAGTGGGATTGAAGTGATTGATTCGATTAGTCTTGAAGTACCAGATAATTTGGATGTTGGGCGATTAGATCCAAATAATCTGCCTGCCATTGCAAAAAAGTTAAACATTGATGGAGCTGATGCAATCGTTCTTTCTGCGTGTGTTCAAATGCCATCTCTCCCAGCTGTTCAAAAGGTAGAAGACGAGCTTGGGTTACCAGTGTTAACTGCAGGCACCTCAACTGTATATAAAATATTAAAGCAATTGGAGTTGGAAACATTTGTCCCCAACGCTGGAAGCTTATTATCCGGAAAATATTAATAAAAGAAAATGAATCTAGTATAAGGAGGTCAACTTAATGAAGCCCCCAAAGTTCTCCTATCTAAGACCTAATAATCTCTCAGAAGCACTTGAAATGTTGGCTGAATATGGAGACGAGGCCAAAATCATGTCAGGAGGTCAAAGTTTGATTCCATTATTAAACATGAGGCTGTCAACTCCTGCCTACATAATAGATATTGGCAGAGTCGAAGAATTGAAAGGGATAAGAGATGAGGAAGATTCCATCGTTATCGGCGGGATGACTCGGCATGCAGATGTAGAAAAATCACCATTAGTTAGGGAAAAATGCCCACTTCTGTCTGAAGGGATCCGGTGGGTAGGACATAATCAAATCAGGACGAGAGGAACGATAGGCGGGAGTATTGCTCATGCTGATCCCTCAGCTGAGCTGCCATGTATGTTAACTGCCTTAAGAGGGGAAATCGTTATCGTTTCAAATGAGGAGGAAATAATCTTATCACCTGAGGAATTCTTTTTAAGTTATTTATTAACCTCTCTGGAGCCAAATCAACTTGTAAAGGAAATCCGTTTCCCAAAAATAAAAAAGGGAAGTGGATATGCCTTTGAAGAGGTTGCTAGACGACATGGGGATTTTGCTTTAGTAGAGGTAGCCGCAGTCATAGAACTGAATACGGATGGGACGATTGCAGAAGCAAAGATCGCTTTAGGCGGTGCAAATTCTGTTCCTTTTATCCCAGAAGGAACAGAGGGATTTTTAATTGGAAAGCTGCCTGACGATTCCATTCTAAAAGAAGCTGCTGTACTTCAAATAGATGAACTAGATCCTGAAGGTGATATACACGGCTCGAAGGAATACCGCCGATATTTATCGGGTGTTTTACTAGAACGAGCATTATATAAGGCGGTTGAACGGGCAAGGGAAGGAGTAATCGCATGAGTATGAATACCGTTAAAATAAAAGTTAATGGAAGGTTAATAGTAAAAGAGATTGAATCTCGATGGCTGTTATCAGACTTTCTACGGGACAAACTTGGATTAACTGGAACACATGTAGGATGTGAACATGGTGTTTGCGGAGCCTGTACGGTTTTAATTGATGGTGAGCCTGTTCGTTCCTGTTTAATGCTGGCTGTTCAGGCAGATGGCTTAGAAGTTGAGACTGTGGAATCACTAGCTGAAGATGATGGGTCCCTCCATCCGATACAAAAAGCGTTTGCCAACAATCATGCCTTACAATGTGGGTTTTGTACTCCAGGTTTTCTAATGTCTGTCAAAAACTTCATGGAGATTCATCCTGATGTACCAACAGATGAAGAAATCCGCGAAGCAATCTCTGGTAACCTTTGTCGTTGTACGGGATACAGCAATATTATTAAAGCTGTGAAAGAGGCATACGTTCTTAAATGTTAACAAGGAGGATTCGTTGTGAAACAATTTGTTGGACAGAATGTAAAAAGAAAAGAGGATTACCGGCTTCTCACGGGTTCCGGAAGGTTTGTCGCTGATATTCGAATTGAGAATATGGTGGAAGCGGCAATTTTAAGAAGTACTTATGCTCATGCCAAAATAAAAAACATAGATCTTTCTCAGGCGAAAAATTATGAGGGTGTTCTTGATGTCATCATAGCAGACGACTTAGAGGGCAACGTAAAACCATTTACTGAATTTGTAGAATTCACTTTGCCCCCACAGCTAGAAGCTGATATTAAACCAACCATCAAGAAAAACCCTGAACCCATGCTGGCTAAAGATAAAGTAACGTTTGTCGGTCAAGCGGTTGCCATTGTATTAGCTGTAGACCGCTATGTTGCTGAGGATGCACTTGCCTTGATTAAGGTTGAATATGAAGCTTTGCCTGTGGTCACGGATCCTTTTGAAACAATTAAGGATGACGCACCAGTCATTCATCAAGAGCTGGGCAATAATATCCAATCACATTTTGAGGTGAAAGTTGGAGATATCGACCATGCCTTTAAACAGGCTAATCATATTTTAAAAACACGAATAACAACTCCAAGAGTATCTGGAAATCCGCTTGAAACAAGAGGGGTAATTGCCGAATATGAGGTGCGGAATCAACAGCTTGAGGTTTGGACATCTACACAAGTACCGTATATGGTTAGGTCCTATCTTTCTAAGCTGGTTGGGTTGGTGGAAGGCAATATCCGTGTTGTAGCCCCAGATGTAGGGGGAGGCTTTGGTCCGAAATGCGCCGTCTATCCGGAGGAAATCATCATTCCCTATCTTGCAATGAAATACAAGCGACCTGTTAAGTGGATTGAAGACCGCCTTGAACACATGCAAAGTACTAGACATTCACGTGATCAGGTACATGACGTGGAGGTTGCTTTTAAAAACGATGGAACAATCCTTGGATTAAAAGATCAGTTCCTGCTGGATAATGGTGCACATAATTCCTTTGCCTTATGCTGTGCCTATAATTCGGCGGCTCATTTAAGGGGAATGTATCACATTCCAAATTATAATATTACTGGTCGAATCGTCTTGACCAATAAAACACCTAACGTCCCTTATCGTGGCGCAGGAAGACCGGAAGCGGTATACGTTATGGATCGAATTATTTATATGATTGCCTCTAAGTTAAATCTTGATCCGGTGGAAGTGTCTATGAGGAATTTTGTACGTCCTGAACATATGCCATATGACACAGGGATTTTTTACCGGGATGGAGCCAATATGGTCTTAGAAAATGGAGATTATACTGAGTCATTAAAACAAGCCATGAAAATTGTTGATTATGAGGAGTTCCGCCAACAGCAAGAGGAAGCTAGAAAAAAGGGTAAATATATTGGCATTGGCTTTTCGTCTTATATTGAAGGAACAGGTATTGGTCCTTTTGAAGGGGCTGTTGTTAAAATCGATTCAACCGGTCATATTTTGGTCGGAGTTGGTTCAAGCCCGCACGGTCAAAGTCATGAGACCACATTCTCTCAAATATGTGCAGATGTATTTGGAGTGAACCCGGAGCAGGTAACTGTACGGGCAGGAGATACAAGTTTACTGCCATATGGTGTTGGCACATTTGCCAGCAGGGGAGCCGTTACGGCAGGGTCCGCGGTACAAGGGGCTTCAAAACAATTAAAGGAAAAATTTATCGCAACAGCTGGAGTAATGCTCGGAGTTTCATCTGATGTATTAGAAATGCATGGTGGAAAAGTATATTTTAAAAATGATCCAGCTAAAGGAGTTTCTCTACAGGAAATTGCTCAGGCTTCTAAGCCAGGACCGCGCTGTAGGGTTCCAAAAGGAATAGAACCAGGAGCAAGCGCCACTTACTATTTTGTTCCGCCTACCGTGACATTTTCTTCTGGTTTTCATGTAGCGGTTGTGGAAGTTGACAAGGAGACAGGATTTGTTAACATCCTTCGTTATATTGTAGTACATGATTGTGGCCGAGTTATCAACCCGAAGATTGTAGATGGGCAAATTCAAGGTGGAGTTGCTCAAGGAATTGGCGGTGCTCTCTATGAAGAAATTATTTACGATAAAAACGGTCAATTAATAACCGGAACTTATATGGATTATTTAATCCCAACATCAATGGAAATTCCTAATGTTGAAATGGGCCACCAGGAATACTTATCACCTCACAATCCAATAGGGATCAAGGGAGTTGGAGAAGGCGGTGCGATCAGTCCCCCTGCTGCGATTGCAAATGCAGTATGCGATGCAATGAAACCATTAAATATCGAAATAAACACACTCCCTATTAGTCCAAATAAACTGAGAAGTTTAATAGAGGAAGCGGAATTGCAGGAAGTGTACTAAATTGTTTCGATATTTTTTTACTCTATAAACAATATAAACACAGTGATAATAAAAAATAAAAGGGGAGGCTGAAGATGGATTACATTATTTATGGAATAATCACTGGTTGTATTTTGATAATAGCTTCCATCGGTTTTTCAATGGTTTGGAAAACAGAAAACTTCTTAAATATTGCTCATGGACAAATGCTCTTAATCGGTGCTTACATGGCCTATCTTTTTAAAAGCGTACTCAACTTCCCGTTTGCGCTTTCAATGATTTGTTCTGTCATTGCTACAGCGGTGTTGGGATTATTATTTGCGAAAGTTTTCTATTTCCCAGTACGTAAAAGTGGAATTCTAGTCTTACTCTTTACTTCTATCGGTCTTTCATGGGTAATCTACGGAGTGGTTCAGGCAATTGTTGGCCCTCAGATTCGAACATTTGGACTTGAGACGAGTAATATGATCGAATTGTTTGGGCGGCAGCTCCTTTCTTATCAAGAATTACTAATTATTCTTATTTCGATAGTTTGTGTAATCGTGCTTCATTTCATCTTAACAAAGACCAAAAATGGTAAAGGCTTCAGAGCAATGGCTGAGAATCGTGATTTAGCTCAAATTAGAGGAATCAATTCTAAGAAACTATCCGATTATGTTTGGCTTATCTCTTCGGGATTAGCAGGATTAGCCGGAATTCTTCTTGCAATGACAGGGACTTTGAATATGGAGTTAGGCTGGCAGCAAATTTTAATCATCATGTCCGTGGTAATTGTTGGGGGTATGGGGAACCTTTACGGGACAATGCTTGCTGCCCTTATTATTGGATTAAGTATGGATGTTAGTACAATGATAGTTCCTACCTCTTACAGAACAGCAATTGCCTTTGTTATTGTCATCCTAGTGTTGTTAATACGCCCTCAGGGTCTATCCAAGGGAGGTGCTCATTAATGGAGATTTTAGTTTTCCTTTCAGGTCTCATTGCATTGGGCGGAATCTATGCAATGCTTGCTGTAGCATTGAATGTGAATGGCGGATTGCTTGGATTATGGGATTTAGGAGTTGTCGGTTATTTTGCAGTAGGCGCCTATTCATATACCTTGCTCACCATTGAAGCTCCAGAGGGGCTTGGGCTCCCAATGATTGCGGGTGTCATTGGAGCTGCGGTTATTACCGGTTTACTGAGTTTATTTATAGGGTATACCTCCCTTCGGTTACAGAATGAGTATTTATTAATTACAACCTTTGCTTTTGCTGAAATCATTAGAATCATAGCAGGTAATGAAGCATGGTTAACAAATGGAAATATTGGGTTTTTCGGCTTAGATAAACCATTTCAAGACATTATTCCGGGTTCCAATTATATGTTATTTTTCTCAGGGTTAGTGCTTTTAACCTTAGTTTTATTTTATATCTTTGCACAGCGATTGGCGGATTCGCCAATGGGCAGGTACATGAGAGCAATTCGGGAAAACGAATTAGTAACCCAGTCTATTGGGAAGAAAATATTCTCCACAAAGTTAAAAGTGTTTGTATTGAGCAGTTCCATGGTTGGTATTGTTGGCTGCTTTTATGTTTGGTACATGTCGATCATTGCACCAAATATGTTTACATCCACAATCACATTCACAGTTTGGACCGCACTTGTTTTAGGCGGGATTGGTAATAACCGTGGAGCAGTAATGGGTGCATTCGTACTAATTCTCGTCCAAGAAGGTACGCGCTTTATACCTGTACCTGCAGAATATAGCGTTGTCTTAGCAGGATTACGTCAATTTATCTCTGGGATGATGTTGATTCTCGTCCTGCGATTCCTGCCTCAAGGATTAATTGCAGAAAAGTTCAAATCAGTCGAGAAGCTATTTAAATTTCATCATAATTCGTTAATCCTCGAACCGAAGGGGGTAAGGGAAAATGCTGCAAGTCAAGGGGCTGAGTAAGAACTTTGGTGGAGTTCAAGCAGTTAAAGATGTGACATTAGAGGTTAATCAAGGTGAAATTGTTGGATTAATAGGACCAAATGGTGCTGGGAAAACAACCCTTTTTAATATGATTAGTTTATTTTTACCTTCAAATTCGGGACAGATTACCTTCTTAAACGAAAAAATTGATACAGCCACTCCAGATGATGTAGTCGAGAAAGGGTTATTAAGAACCTTTCAAACTCCTGTTGGGTTTCCGAAACTAAGTTTGCTTGAAAATCTAATGGTTGTTCCTCCAAATGAAGGAGAAGGGATATTTTCCACATTCCTTTTTAGAAAAAAAATTATCCAAAGGGAACAGGAACATTATGAAAAGGTTTGTGGACTTCTCAGGCAGTTTAATTTATTTGAGAAGCGAAACGAGCTTGCTGAAAATTTAAGTGCCGCAGAACTAAAACTATTGGAATTGTGCAGGCAGTTAATGGCTAGTCCGAAAATTATGCTTCTTGATGAACCAGCTTCTGGTGTAAACCCGGTGATGCTAGATAAAATGGTCCAGCATATTTTAAGGCTTAGAAGCGAAGGTATGACCTTCTTGGTAATCGATCATAATTTAGGTTTTATTTATCGGATTTGTGATCGTATTTATTGTCTGGCAAATGGGGAGCTAATCGCTTCAGGTACTCCTGAAGAAATTTCAAATAATGAACAGGTTAAATCTGTTTACCTGGGGGCGAGTTAATAATGAGCTTTCTAGAAGTAAAGAATGTCATTTCCGGATATGGTAAAATCCCCATTTTACATGAAATAAACCTTCATGTTAATCAAGGGGAAATGGTAGGAATCATTGGGTCTAATGGAGCTGGAAAAACTACGCTAATGCATACGATAAGTGGTTTGCTTCCTTTAATGAGCGGTTCCATTACCTTTCAAGGTAAGCGGATTGACCAATTACCTCCAAGTGATATAGCTAGAATGGGACTAGGTTATGTTCCCCAGCGAAAAAATGTATTTGCAGAATTAACTGTTCTTGAGAATCTTGAAATGGGTGCGTATACACTTAAAAAGCAAAAAGAAAAAATTAATGAAATGCTAGAGACGTTTCCTCGTCTGAAAGAAAGAATTGGACAAAAAGCAGGAACGTTAAGCGGCGGGGAAAGACAAATGCTGGCTTTAGCAAGTGCATTGATTGTAAATCCTAAATTTCTTCTCCTAGATGAACCGATAACGGGATTAGCTCCGCAGATTATCCAAGGTCTTATCGACATGATTGTTGAGATTCGAGATAAAGGCACAACCGTGATCTGGGTTGTAGAGGAAAATCCAAAAGAAGTGTTAAAACATGCAGATCGAGTTTATTTAATGGATTCTGGAATCATTAAAATGGAACGGACTGGAAAACAATTTTTGGAAGAGGAAAATTTAGAAGAGCTATTCTTGGGCCACTAAGGAGGAGGAAAGAAAATGAAAAAAGTTTCGATGGCAGCTATTTCAATTTGTACCGCATTAACAGTAATGACTGGGTGTGCAAGCTCTACAGGAAGTTCAGGGAATAGTGGTTCTAACAGTGGCGGTGAGGTGAATGTTGGGTTTTTATCAGGGCTAACTGGCTGGCTTGGAGCCTTTACTAAAGAAAATATTAATTCCATTCTTCTAGCAAAGGATGAAATTAACGCAGCAGGCGGTATCCTTGATGGGAAGAAGATCAATATCATCGACGTAGATACTGCTTCTACTGTGGAAGGATCAATTAAAGGTTTTCAAAAGCTGGTCAATGCTGATAAGGCAGTAGCGGCGATTGGGCCAGAAACCGAATCAATGCTTGCATTGTTAAAAGAAGCGCCAAAATCAAAAGTACCGATTATGTCAGCCTTTGCAGGTTCAACAGAACTTGATGAGGTTGGCGGAAATTATGCATTCAGAACAGCCGCTTCAGACTCAACAATTGGAGAGGTACGTGCAAAGGTATTAATTGAAAGCGGAGTAAAAGAAATAGCCATTATGGTTGGAAACTATGAAGGTGCTCAAAGTGATGTTGAGAGATTTAGAGAAACATATGAAGGTTTAGGCGGGAAGATTCTTGCTGAAGTAACCTTCAATTCAGGTCAGAATACGTATAATGGGGAATTGAAAAAGATTGCAGACGTAAATCCAAAATTAGTGTATTATTCTGGTGCCATTGATACAGCCCCAACTATTTTTAAGTCAGCAAAGCAAAGAGGATATGAATGGGATTGGTATATAACACCAGATGTTGCTGTTCAAGAATTCATTGATGTTATTGGAAAGGATATCGCTGAAGGAATTAAGACCATTATTCCAATGGAGGATGAAAATAACGAAGGCTTTAAACGTTTCAATAAGGATTATGAAGCAAAGTTTAAAGCTAAACCGTCTGGCGGATACTACAATGCCAATACGTATGACCTATTAATTGCATCCGCTTTAGCAATGGAAGCAGCAGGCGAAGCAAGCGGTAAGGCAATAAATGAAAAAATCCGTGAAGTTACAAACCCTCCGGGCAAGGTAGTAACTACATTTGAAGAGGGTCTTAAGGAACTGCGTGCAGGAAACGATATTGACTATCAAGGTGCCTCTGGTCCAATCGACTTTGACCAACACGGAAATGTTGTATCTTCATATGCTTTAATGGAAGTTAAAAATGGCGAATGGAAACAAGATAAATTCTTTACCGCAGATTTTCTTGAATAGAATTTCTGCATAATATAAAAACAGGAAACAAAGAGGCAAAAATCAATATTTTGCCTCTTTGTTCATTTAACAAGTTGGGAGGTAAATAGAATGAGGAAGGGTGATTTACATTCACTGAATATACCTTCAAAACATCGTTCAAATGCAGCGATAGGCTCACAGAATCTATCATCAGGTATTGTATCTGGTTTACTGGCAGCCACAGGACCGCCTGTCATTATATTAGAAGCAGCAGCTAATGGCAATTTTACAGATGCACAGACCATTTTTTGGATGTTTTCTGTCTATTTTTTTGGAGGGATATTTAGTGTTGTCCTTCCATTATACTTTCGAATACCCATTGTGGGTGCCCACTCCATTACAGGAGTTGCTTTCTTAGCAGGCATAACTTCACAGGTCCCTTACAATCAATTAATCGGCAGCTACATCATATCAAGTCTATTAATCTTTCTCGTTGGCATTTTGGGGTTATTCTCAAAATTCATGAACTATGTACCAAAAGAAATTATTGCAGCCATGATGGCAGGAATCATTACAAGCTATGTTGTAAGATTAATAGTTTCCGTCCAACACTTGCCCCTGATAGGTGGAACCGCTTTGCTTACATACTTTTTGTTTTCTAAGTGGAAATTACGAGTTCCCCCTGTCATTGCTGCCGTTCTCTCTGGGTTTATTGTTCTGATATTAACATATAATTTTGAAGCAGCAACTGGTAGTAACACTGGTTTTGTTATGCCGAAATTTCAACTGCCGGAATTTAATCTATTAACTATTTTCACTGTTTCAGTCCCTCTCGCCTTATTGATTTTGAGTAACGATGCTGCCCCAGGTATCGGCGCATTAGAACAAAACAACTATAAGCCTCCGATTAATAAAATTGTTACTTTAAGCGGGATATTTTCTCTTTTTGCCAATTTGTTTGGCGGTCAGTCTGCAAATGTTGCGGGTATGATGACAGCTATTTGCTCGGGCGAGGAAACTGGCATGAAAGAAAAAAGGTATATAGCAGCTATTGTTTCAGGGATTTTAATTATTTTGTTTGGTATCTTTGCCTGGTGGACAGTGCCTTTTATTAAATCA
Source organism: Neobacillus niacini (assembly GCF_031457145.1). Classification (GTDB taxonomy): domain Bacteria; phylum Bacillota; class Bacilli; order Bacillales; family Cytobacillaceae; genus Neobacillus; species Neobacillus niacini_J. The sequence goes on along the minus strand of NZ_JAVDVZ010000011.1, from coordinate 151,994 downwards.
TTGCCAGGTGATTTTGTGTCAATGCTGGCAGGATTTGCACTATTTGGAGTTTTGGGGTCCAGCCTAAATCTGAGTTTTTCGCAGCCTAATATGATGATAAGTGTTACGTTTACCTTTGTTATTGCAATGTCAAACATTAGTGTATTTTTTATTAGTGCACCTGTTTGGGCATTAGCGGGAGGAGCTCTAATTGCAAACTTTGTAGAAAAGAAAAAAGAAAAACAGGTGGGAAAAGGGTGAATTCATGGGGAAAATCCAAACTATTAATGTGAAGCAGAAATTAGATTGAACATGGCATCTAAGGAAATAAACCATTCTCAGAAATAGGAAAAGTTTATTTGTTTTTTTATCTAAACAAATATGAAATCTCCAGAATTAACAGATTATTGATAATATTCTTAAATAAATATATTATTACTATAAAGTAACACTTACTTGGGGAGGAACTTGATTATGTCACAATTAAAAGAATTTCGTACAATCATGAATTCCATTAAATCTGTTTGGGAAAAGGATAAAAAAGCTTCCATTGTTATGTTAATTGGTGTTAATGGATCAGCATACAGATTGCCAGGCACTAAAATGATGATGGCAGAGGATGCTGAAATGATGGGAACAATCAGCGGTGGGTGCTTAGAAGGTGATATTTATGGTTATGCAGAAAAAGCTCTCCAAAAAGGAACACCGACGATAAAAAACTATGATCTAAGTGACAACGAAATCTGGAGTTTGGGAATTGGCTGTAAAGGTTCATTAGAAATTCTCATCCTTCCGGCTAAAAGGGAGGATCCATTTTGGGACATTACTGACAAACTGTTAAACGACGAAGAGGAATTTTCCTTTATTATAGAAATACAAACAGGAGTTAAAGCAATAGTAACAAAATATGGAGATATCATTGGTGACAGCGAGTTCCTTCCTTCCGTCGTGTACGAAAGTGCACTAAAGAGCCTCAAATCACAAAAACGAGCTGAAATAGTGAAATGGAAAGGGTGTAAATTTGTGGTTGATGTAATTCGTCCAAGCCAAAAATTAATCGTAGCAGGAGCTGGAAAGGATGCAATACCAGTTGTTGAATTTGCTGCAAAAGCAGGCTTTTCTGTAACTGTTCTAGATCCGCGCAGTGAATTTAATAAAGAACGCTACTTCCCTGTTGCACAACATCTTGTTGAGCTGCCGGAAAATATAAATCCAGAAAATGTAAGCAATGCATGGTGGGTTATAATGAATCATTTGCAGAGTCGTGATGAAGAGGCTCTCCATCTAGCCCTAAAAAGTAATCCAAAATACATTGGTGTTTTAGGACCTGTATCAAGAACACAGGAAATGATATTAAATATAGGGGAGGACCTAACCATTGGAGAAGATATTTTTTCACCGGTTGGTCTGGATATAGGCGCAGAAACGATGGAAGAAGTGGCAATTAGTATTGTTTCTGAATTGATGGCGGTACGATCCAATCGTGATGGGAAATCACTAAAAGGGAAATTGAAGATTCATGCCTAAGATAGGGGCAATCATCCTTGCAGCTGGATTATCTAAACGAATGGGGCAGTCTAAACTTTTACTGTCCCTAAAAGGAAAACCACTTTTTCGTTATCCACTTGAACAAGCAATAAGAAATCACATGCAGCCAATCTGTTTAATAGCGGGTCAACATATGCAGGCGTTTCAAACAGAATCCTCTGATTTACTAAATGTGGAATATATTTATAACCCTAGATATGAAAAAGGCATGTCTTCGTCACTAAAAATAGGGATTGAAAATATTAAGTATCGTACAGATGCAACCATCATTTTTTTAGCAGATCAGCCATTTGTTCCAGATTTGGTCCTACAATCTATGATTGAACAGTTTGGTAAAGATACGCGTATTGTACGACCCCAATATCAAGGCAATTTCGGTCACCCCATTTTAATTGATAAAAGCTTATATGATGAATTTCTAAATTTAGAGGGTGACCATGGTGGTAAAGAAATCATAAATAAATATAAAAACGATACAAAAATCCTTTCATTTGATAACACATTTTGGGGTATGGATATTGATACACCTGAAGATTATCGAAAAGGTGAACAATTTTTGGTTTAAAGATTGAGGACTTTTTCAACAAATCAAATTTATGTTTGTAGTGCTAATGCATTCCCTCACTTTGGAGTATCGAACCCAACCACAACCGTTAGAGGTGTAAATATATGTTTTCAAATATCGGAATACCTGGTTTGATACTTATTTTGGTTTTAGCATTAATTATTTTTGGTCCTAAAAAGGTAAAACAAGTAGTGCGTATTGCCAAGTTTTCATTTTTTTATACCCCTTTCATTCTATAAAACATAAAAAGCCACACAGCTATATAAGTGCTGTGTGGCTATAGTCAGTGGGTAAGTGATGACAGATGGCATTCCTTAGATGTACAGCAAAACACGGAAAAAAATAATCAATTAACAGGTTTTAAAGAACAATCCGAATTAAATAAGCTAGGATATAAAATTACTGGACTGAATCGAGAACAACGCTGGGCAATATTAGTGAATAAAGCCATTCCTCAATTAGGCGTACAAAACGTAGTTAATATCATTACATCACTTGTAAAAAATAGAAAGCGGCAGGAAAACGGAAGTACAATATATAAACATGCAATTGCAGAATGGGAAATGATCTTGAAAGTTTGAGAAGTATTTGCAAGAATAGTAAATAGCCTCTTCAAAGATTGAGGCTAGTTTCCTGAGTTTTTAGAAAAAAAGTGGCTATGATGTTAGTTTGACAAGGGCAAAGCAAGAAGTCTATTTGTTTTTCCATATCGGAACAATCCTGAAGAGGTCATTTCTTCTTTTGTTCATAATTTTAGTCAAAAAGATTATATAACCAAATTCCCTACATGCCAATCGTGAAAGGGGACCAAGATTTTGGTCACGTAAGAGCCTCTACGTGACCGTTTTGGTGTGGATTAAGATTTGGTCAAGTACAGTTTGTCTTCACGCGAAAATTATCGAAATTGCGTTCTTAACCAAATAGTCGAATTTGTATTTTTAATATAAGGCTTATCACGATAGATGTTAAAGTGGAAAATGGCCAAATCTTTTAATGTGTTTTTTTGAATCACCAGATTGATGGGGGTTTCAGCTAGATACTCTGTATAGTAGTAGTAATGATTCGAAGTGGGGTGGATGGTATGTAGCTTTCTGAATTTCTGTGCCTTTATGATATTGTCCACTTCACCTTGAATGAGATTCCTATCAATCTGATAATTCTTAAATAAGTAATCCTGCAATTCCTTTCGGGAAAGGAGCATCACTTCCACTTTTCGAATATCATTCACCTGTAAATCAGATAACTCCACAGGGTTTCGGATTGGCCATGTTAAAAGATAGTACCTGGTTGCTTTTGTTTCATCATAAAACCAGCCTTCCCGCCATTGATTATTCTTTTTATATCTTAGTTCTAACGCAAAAGTAGGAATGCCGTCAGGGTACTGAAGGGTAGCTTTTTCATCGACGATATAATCTGTCCCGTTAAAGGTAAAGGTGACATCGATCCCTTTGAATTGATATTCCATGTAATTGGGCTTAAGACGGGAATTTCTTGTAAACTCCTGAATCTGCAGCTTCCCATAAAGGAATTTATCCAAGAATTCTCCCAGTACACCTTCGCCATGTAAATCCTCCATAAACTTGCTTTTCATATTGATAGCCTCCGTGAACATATGATTTACAATTATAAAAACAAATTCCTCATCGCAGTTTTAAAATCATTTACACCCCCATTGGCCGGATGTGGAACAGGGATGTTTTCTATGTTGTATTGATTCAAGGTGTTATTGGAGTACCTGCCTATGGAAATAATTGTAGCGAAAGGATATAAGTCTATTAACTTTTTTACATAAGCGACCCCTGTTAGCAATTCTTCTGAATTAGGTGGTCGATTGCTTAACGGACCTTTCGTTTTATTAAAAGGATGGAATGGGAAGATGTTCCAAAGGATGGTCTGAAAAGAATCAATCCCGCAGTGCTTCAGCTCCTTCCATACAATAGTCGCAGTTGGTTCCGTGAATCCGTTTTGTTTTTGTGTTTTTGCTAACAGAGAGCTTGATGGGTTACTGGTTCGTCTTGGGATGAAGGTTTGGAGAACATTCGATGGAGAAATCTCTTGTTGGTGGCCAAGCAATATTCTTTCAGAGGTCATAGCGATACCGGTAAACCTGCCGCCCTGATACCCTAGGCCCTCAGCAACAAATATCCTTTTAGCGGTATTGGAGCGCAAGCGCAGATATTGCTCGAGTTGCGCCGAACGTATATTAGGGACATCACTACCAATATCTAATTCGTCCGTGTCACTCCAAGGGTTAAATACATTATCTCCGGAGCTGTATGACTGCAGGTCCGAGATAAAAGCACTTATTTTTGGCATAAATACACCCTTTCAAATAGGTTAACCATATTATGCCATAATCCTTATTTAATAGAAATGTTCACTTCAGTAAAAATGTGTCTATTTTTTTAATATAAAAAGACAACCCCATATTAAATTATGAGGTTGATATGTTATGTAGGGCTTTTGCTCCCTAATTTTTCTGCGATTTTTTTATATAAAAAATCCTTTGAAATCATAAAACAGGTTTTGGTAACATCTTTTTCAAAGAAAGCCTGATAGGTTTTGTCGCCGCCTTTACCTCTTGGGGCAATTTCGAGTACCTGGCCTTCAAATGAATTGGGATATGGTAATTTGCTGATATCATGTTTACCAATTGCATTTTGGAGCATCTTATAGCTCTTTTGTAGTAATTGTAAATCTTCGTCGGTAAATGAAATCGTCAACACATCTTTTAATACGCGTTCCCCGTTTTTCTTCCCTTTGCCTTCATAGCAAATTAAAGCGAAGGTAACTTCTTCGAAATAACTTTTCCAAGAGGATTCTTCCCAATCAACGTTGAATTCTGAACGGACGATATTCCTGAAGGTTAACCGCTCAAGTGGGTAATAGTTATGGTCCACAGGGATGTTTTTGATTACATGAGTTGTCTTGGCAAAGAGTGGGTGCTTTTCTGGAAGGTCATCATCCCTGCCAATCAAAATATCAGATATCATTTTACTCAGCTGTTTAGGGATAGATCCAGTCATACCTTTTTGGGAAACAGTCTGATAGATTTCCATCTGTGTTTTTCTAAAAAAAGGTTTGAGTTTGGATTTTATATATTCCTCGATACTGGTAAATAACGGATATTCTGATAAGATTGTAGGATTTCTAAGAATCCCTGTTAAGTATCCCTGTTTTAACGAAAAGGCTCTAGGCTTAGCTGGGATTGAAGAATAGGGCTGCTTCCGTTTTACTTTCGAAGTTGCGCTTTTGGTTGCAGCTCCTAAATAGGAAGTATCCCCTTCCGAAAGGAGGTGGGCTTCACCATTCATAACCTTATGTTGGATTTTTTTGTAATCCATCTCAATGATGGGTAAGTCCTGATCCATATCATATAATTGAAAGTCTTCAATAACAAAGTCGTGATATGCCGTATCTCTCTTATACTCATACCAGATGATAAGCAGCAATTTACTTTTAAATAATAATGAACTGAACTCAAATGGTTGCTTTACGATGTTAAAATAATCAATCATGCTTAAGGATAATCTTTCTTTAGCAGATCTGGATTTGTCTTTATTTTTGATAAAGCCTGTAACCTTTAATTCGACATTTAGCTCTTCAAAATCTGCTTTACTTTCATTGTTTAACGCATACCCATAAAAGCCTGTTTCAACCACCTTGCCTAGAGCGCCTTTATCTTGCTTTTTTTGCAACAAACCAAGCTTATCCAAATCTGCAAAGGTTTTGCCAATAATATTGTTTGTGTAAGTAAGCAGATCATTAATAGTCGTAAATTTCATTTATTTACTCCTTGGAAAATTTAATTGATAAAAACTTAATAAAATTCAAGAAAATAAATTAGAACGATCGTTCTTGATTGTGCTATTATTGATTTATAATATCTTGTCCTTATAATGGAACTGAAAAAATCATGTTTTTATGGTAAGATAGTTTAATCTAGCTTTTTTAAAAAGAAAATAAGTAAGCGTAGATTAGAACTTATTATTAGGTTGATCTTTTTGTTTATATTTATTATAATATTTCTTAGGTATATTCAGTACCGAAAGGATGTTCGTTCATGTTGAAAGCAATAGAATTATTTGCAGGAGTAGGAGGTTTCCGACTAGGCCTTGAGGAAACAAAAGGGTTTGAAGTAGTTTGGGGAAACCAATGGGAACCATCCAAAAAAGCTCAAGATGCTTTTGAATGCTACGCTAAAAACTTTGTAGGAAAAGGAATTCATTCCAATGAAGATATAGCTGCTGTTGATGAAAAGTTCTTAAAGGATTTAAATGCAGAGGTAATAGTTGGCGGTTTTCCCTGTCAAGATTATTCAGTTGCCCGAAGTCTTTCAGGGGAGAAGGGGATTCAAGGAAAAAAAGGAGTGCTATTTTGGGAGATTATCAGGCTTGCAACCGAAATAAAACCTAAATATATTTTACTTGAAAATGTAGACCGTCTTTTGAAATCTCCTTCTAAACAACGAGGCAGGGACTTTTCCATCATGCTTGCTAGTTTCCGTGATTTAGGATATTCGGTTGAATGGCGTGTTATCAATGCTGCTGAATATGGACAAGCACAACGCCGTCGGAGAATCTTTATTTTTGCCGTTCGGAATGATATTCAGTTTATTCAAAACAGATTAAATATAGAAGATTCTGTGATGCTCCGTACCGAAGGCTTTTTTGCAAAAGCGTTTCCTGTATTGGATGAAGAAGGAAATAAATTTCATGGATTTACTTTCACGGATGATATCGTTGATATATCAGATAATTTTTCTAAAACCTATTATAACTCCGGTATAATGAGGGATAACAGAGTTTATTCAGAAGAATTAACACCACAATATGAAGAACCGATTACACTAGGTGAAATCCTTCAATCGGGTGTTGATGAAAAATATTACTTAAATGAAAGTGCCATTGAAAAATTTAAGTATCTAAAGGGTCCAAAAAAGATAGAGCGTACTGCTGCAAATGGGCATCAGTATATATTTTCAGAAGGTGGAATGGCATTCCCAGAGTCACTTGATAAACCTGGCCGGACGATGTTAACAAGTGAAGGAACCGCCAACCGTAGCACTCATGTTGTATTAGATTCAGAAACGAATCGCATTCGATTTCTAACTCCAGTGGAATGTGAACGTTTAAACGGCTTCCCTGATCATTGGACAGATGGTATGTCCGATAGAATGAGATATTTCTGTATGGGAAATGCGTTGGTCGTAGGATTAATTAACCGAATGGGGTATAGAATTCTAGAAATTGAAAAAGAGGATATCGATGCTCTTAAGATTAATCCACTACAGATGAGTTTATTTTAGTATTTAAAAATATCCTAGGATTTTTTATATCCTAGGATATTTTTATTTTATAACCAGAATAATTGTTCAACAAATAAAGAATATATGGGAAATAATGATAAAATAAATACAATAGTTAATTTATTAATTGGAAGCGGCCAAATCATGGTGGGAGGTTTTAAAAGGAAATGATCAGGAGTGGAAAATATAATGGATTATAAAAGGTTATTAAATAGTGTTGGAAAAACTAGTTTTATTGAAAATTACGATGGATACAAGAACTTGTTCTTATTAGGAGAAAATCTAACTTCAGAACATAAAAAAATATTTGCAAATGAGTTATATGACAAGAATCGTGAATCCACTTCTCTTCAAACACAATTTACCCGTGTGAACTGTGCCATTAATATATTTAAAAATGGTTGGGAGAAGGAAGCGTTAAATGATATTGTTTTATCGACAAGTAAAAGTGTTTCAAGGGAAGTCATACAAAAAGCAGAGAAACTATTAAACAACTAACATTTGATTCTTAATAACCTAATATGGAGGGAAACAGGCCTATTTATAATAAACTTGTCCGTGATCGTATTCCACAAGTAATTGAAAGTGATGGGAAAAAATGCTCAACAAGAATACTTGAAGACGATGTCGGTGTATTCTAAGTTTTAATAAACAGAACAACGTGTTCTAGGTTCATTAAGTTTCAATTTGAAAGCATTATAAACCCCGAATAACTATCGGGGTTTATAACTTTTCCTCGGATTTATACCTATTCATTCGTAAAGTATTGTTTCCGAAATTCTTTAGGTGTCATGTTGTATAATCGTTGGAATGTTTTTGCAAAAGATTTAGGATCCTTGTATCCCACAAGAGTACCAATTTCATATATTTTTAGAGTAGGGTTTTTGGTTAATTCACAGGCTTTCTCCATTCGAACCCTTGTTAAATAATTTAAAAAGGTTTCACCCGTGACAGATTTAAATACTTGACCAAAATAGTGATCGGTAAGATGTAATCGGTTTGCAATTTCCTTTAATGTTAACGGTTTTATTAGATTAGACATAATGTAGGATTGGGCACTTAACACCAGTCTTTCATGATAAGTGGTTGGGTCGTTTGCAGGTTCTGGCTCAACCTTTTTGGTAGGGTTCATGTCCATTTTTATTCTATCAATGGCATCCATAAGTTCATCCGTATCGATTGGTTTTAGTATATATCCTTTAGCGTTATATTTCATCGCTTTTTGTGCAAAAGAAAACTCTTCGTATCCACTCATAATGATCACATGGATGTTAGATTCCTTTTCATATATATGCTTGGTTAACTCAATACCATCCATTTCTGGCATACGAATATCTGTTAAAATGATGTCCAGTTTCTCTTTCTCCATCCAAAATATTGCCTCTTTTCCATTCTCAGCCGTGCCAACCACATCTATATTTCGCTCATGCCACTCATCCAATGATTTCAAACTATCCGATATTAGCCAGTCATCATCTACTATTAACATTTTGAGCATCATATACCTCCATTGGGATTGAAATCGTAACGGTAGTACCCAAATTTACCTCACTATCTATCGTAATACCAAAAGGACTGCCGTAATGTGAGAGAATTCTAGTTTGTACGTTGTAAATTCCAATTTTATTCTTATATTTCGCAAGGTTTTTGGAGCTGAATTGAAGCTGGTGACGAATCTGTTGAAGCTTTAGGGAATCAAGTCCTACGCCATTATCTTTAATGGTAAATATGATTATTGAGCCTCTGTTTTCCCCAATAATCTCTATATTTCCGGATGATTTTAAGGGATCAATCCCATGAATGATTGCATTTTCAACGATAGGCTGCAGAATCCATTTTACCGATAGATATTCATCTAACATGGGATCAATCGAGATCGTGTAGTTTAATGGTTCTCTCATCCGTACCTTTTGAATCTCTAAATAATTGACGATATAATTGATTTCCTGTTTGATTGGGATTTTTTCTTCAAATGAACTTATGCTAGACCTCAGTAGTTTTCCAAGTAGCACTATCAGACGGCTAATTTCAGGTTCTCTTTTTTTACGTGCCAAAGAATTAATCGTTTCTAAGGTGTTATAGATAAAATGTGGGTTAATTTGTAATTGTAAGGCGGTAATTTCCGCTTCTTTCTTTAATTTTTCTTCGTGTTTAACCGCTTGAATTAATTTCTTTAATTCCCCAATCATCGTATTAAAACCTTTTCCAAGGTCACCGATTTCATCCTTTGAATGGACAACAAACCTTTCATCAAGGTTTCCTGATTCCACCTTTTTCATCACTCTGCCAAGATTCTTAATAGGTGTGGAAATGCGATGTGAAATAAATAAGGATGCAAGTAAACAAATGAATGCAGATGTAATCGTAATAATAATGGCGATTTTTCTAATTTCATTAACCGTTACGTAAAATGCATTTTTCTCAAAATACTCTGATACGTACCATCCTGTTTGTGGGAAATACTTCGTGAAAACAATAAATTCTTTTCCAGAATTACTTTTAATGGTAGATCCAGATATAGACGCTGCTACATCCTTATATTCCAGATTAATCTCTGGTTCTAAGACAAATCCAAGACTGTCATGAATGAAGGTTCCCGAACTAGTAAAAGAAGTGCTTCCATCATGTCGTAGGATGGCTTCTAACAAATCTTCTTTAAAATCGATGATAAGATATCCGTATGACTTTATCTTTCTATCCCATACTTTTTTAACATAAGAATAAACCTTTTGCTTCTTATCAACATTCGAATAAGGTTGATCGTGAAGGTAGGTAATTTGTGGAGTGACATAATTGTTTTTTTCTATTTCTTTGACCCATGGAAGATTCTTGAAGTCCTGATTTTTAAAATGTAAATCATGAGAATACCCATAATTGTAAATAAAGCCATTGTTGCTGACGATCATGATTCCTTCCGTTTCTGGTCTTATATTTTGAATACTTAGTAGTAATTCATCAAGCTCTATATAATATTTTGGGTGGTCTATTGGATTTGTATTGGTGAGAAACTCAGAAAAAATCTTACTTTGCGTAATTCCTTGATCCATACGTTCCAAGTCCTTTATGAATGCTGAAAGAAAACTCATCTTTTGCTCCAATACGTCATCTGCATGATACTGTAAGTTTTCATATAAATTATTGGAATACTTATCATAAGCAAACCAGCCAACAATGCCCATTGGAATAAATGAAAATAGAACAAATGTCATAAATAACTTAAAAAAAATAGAGTTAATGAATTTCATTAATTTCCCCCGACTTTTAGACATTATAGTAATCTATAAAATATTAACCACGATTCACCCCCCTTTTACCCATCTCTTACGCCATTGAAAGAAAGTTTAAATCATTTAGAATTATAAATATATTAATGTTACTTATATTCTATGGAAAGGAGCGTAAATTGTAAAATAATAATTTTACTATTCTGTTACAATAAAAACTAATATGAAAAAGGGATGGGGATGTTTATGAAGGGGAACAAACATAAGATTTCTTTTTTACTAGTGTTATTGATGATTATTACAACAGCGTGTCAGTCGCCAACATCATCAACTGATGAACAAACAAAAACAGATTCTAAGGAAGTAAAAAACGAATCAGCAAGTGGGAATAATAATGTACTTGATCTATTAATACCAAACTACTATAACGATATTGAAAAGAAGCAATGGGCAAGCGTTGTTGAAAAGTTCAAGGAAATTAATCCTGATATAGATGTAAACATTACAAATGGGGATGTGCAGGTAGAGTCTGGAAAACTTCCTACTCTGTTACAATCAGGAATTGAACCACCGGATGTTATCTTAATGAATGCTGGTCCAGGAAGGGTATCGATTCTATCAGATGTCAATCTAATCCAACCATTAAATGATCTTTACGAGAAGAATAATTGGAAGGATGACATTAGATCATTTGCATATGACCTGATTTCAAAAGGTGATAACATTTATGAGGTTCCACATATGATAGATGCAATTGGAATGTTTTACAACAAAGATATTTTTGAAAAGCATGGTGTTGACGTTCCAACTAATAAAGACGATTTTTTGAAAGCGCTTCAAACACTTAAGGATGAAGGCGTTGCACCCATCACAGTTGGGGCAAGAAATGGGTATGCGATTGGTTGGATCTTTGGTGTCATGATGGAAAGTGTAATGGGTACAGAGAAAGTAGTGGAATTATTCTATGGTGATGGAAAATGGACTGACCCTAATGTAGTTCAAGTTGCTGAAATGATGGCTGATTGGGTTGAAAAGGGCTATATCACGAAAGAATCAGTTACACAGACCCAACCCGATTCAAAGTTTAGATTTTTATCAAAACAAGCTGCAATTGAAGCTACAGGTACTTACCTCATTACGGATTTAGCGGATCAAAAGCTTGAGGACAGTGTAAATATGTTTATGATGCCATCCTTTGTTGATGGAGATGTTGCGCAACCTGTCGGTGGAGTGGGGTTAACATGGGTAGTTCCATCAAAGGCGAAGGACGTAGAATACGCTGAAAAATGGATGGACTTCATTCTATCTGAGGACTATAGCAATATCGTATTAAACCTGCCAGATTATAACTTTATCCCAGCTTCTAAGGCTTCAGAAAGCATTGAACCGGTTGGTGAGGTATTAAAATCTGCAATGAAATCAATTGAAGATGGTTCCGGGTATAATCCGAGTGTGTTTATGGGCGTAGAAGCGAAGGAAGCTTATTACCAAAACTTACAAGGGCTTGTTGGTGGGTTGGTTACACCACAAGAGGCAATGGCCAACATCGAGAAGGGTGCAGAAAAAGACCGAGCGAATGGATTTAGTTTAAAATAATGGATTGCTAATGGGACTTGGTCGTGTGAACAGGTCCCTACGAAGAAGGGAGGTTAGTATATGAATCAATCAACTCCACTACTAGAAATGGATAAAAAAAGTGTATTCGCTGTGAATAGTAAAACAAAGATTAAGATTAAGAAAGCCATAACAATTGCATCCTTTCTTCTGCCAGGATTGATACTATATGCCGTTTTTATGTTATATCCGATGATTGACGCCGTTCGATATAGCTTCTTCGATTGGGATGGAGCAGCTCCTAGCATGAACTTTGTAGGGATCGAAAATTATGTCCAACTTACAAAGGACGATGTTTTCTTAAAATCATTAGGACATAACCTATTGTGGGTGGTACTTAGTCTTACTCTTATGGTGGTTCCTACCTTAGTGTTGGCGGTATTTATCAGTAGGGTTAAAAAAGGGAAAATGTTTTTTCGGGCAGGATTTTATCTGCCAAGTGTTCTTTCCTTAGCAGTTGTTGGGGTTCTTTGGTCGAAAATCTATGATCCAATGATGGGACCCATTAATGTCTTTCTAAAATCAATTGGGTTAGAGAGCTTAGCAAAAAACTGGTTAGGGGAACCGTTATTTGTTATTCCAGCTCTCGTCATTGCAAGTACATGGGCGTTCTATGGATTATATTTAATTCTCTTCCTTGCAGGTCTTCAAAGCATCGACTACAGCTTATATGAAGCTGCAGACATTGATGGTGCAGGACCAATAAGTAAGTTTTGGAATATTACCATCCCAAGTTTGAGAAATACATTAAATGTTGTTATCAGTATGGTTATCATCCACGCACTTAAAGGATTTGCTTTGATTTGGATCATGACACAGGGCGGACCATTCTATATGAGTGAACTTGTATCAACATATGTGTATAAAGCAGCATTCAGTATGAACAAAGTGAGTTATGCAACAGCTGGCAGTGTGGTATTGGGGGTTATTGTAATCGCATTCACGATTGGCTTTAACTATTATCGAGAAAGGACTGAATAGAAATGATTACGCGATTGAAACAGCTAAAAGGGTCCCAGCTAACACTCTGGATTACATTGTCAGTTTTGTTGTTATTCATTACGTCTCCTATCTTTTACGCAGTATTAGCTAGTTTTAAATCGAATATGGAGATTTTTAGTTCTCCTTTCTCATTACCTAAATCATGGAATTTCGATAATTATATCGGTGCTTGGAATTTAGGTAACTTTAAAACTTACTTTTTAAATAGTGCATTTATCACAATTGGCGGCATGGTGCTCGTTGCATTAGTTGCAGCACCAGCAGGCTATGCTTTTGCACAGCTTTCTTTTAAAGGAAACAATTTAATCTTCTATTTAGTCTTATTGGGTATGGCACTGCCGGTTCAGGCAATTATTATTCCAATCTTCTTCCAGCTTAAGTCTTTGGGGATGGTAGACACTTTAACTGGCGTAACATTAGTATCTGTCGGACTTGCACTTCCGTTTTCAATTTTCCTTATGAGGAATACCTTTCGGGATGTTCCTAAGGAACTGCGGGAATCTGCTGCAATTGACGGTGCTGGGGAATGGAGAACGTACTGGTCGATTATGTTACCTTTAGCAAAACCTGGTCTAGTTGCACTCCTTATCTTTACTTTTATGAATATTTGGAATGACTTCTTACTTCCACTTGTCCTATTAATATCTAAAGAAAAATTTACGATTTCATTAGGTCTTTATTCTTTCCAAGGAGAACAATCAACTAACTTTGGATTAATCTTTGGAGGCACCGTTATTAGCATGATCCCAAGTATTATTGTGTATCTGATCTTCCAACGTTCCTTTGTTGAGGGAATGGCAAGTGGAGCAAATAAATAATATTTGTAGATTCATATAAAAAATGAAAACAAAAGGAGAGATTTTTAATGGCTACAATTACAGACTTAAATGAGGAAAAATACTTATTACAAAATGACTGGGGTTCCATCCAATGGTTATGCGGACAGGAAATCGATCCGGAAGCTGAAATGACATTTGGAATGGTTTATATCAATGCAGGTGTGTCGAACCCGCGACATGTACACCCGAATTGTGAAGAAGTTATTTTTGTACTTTCTGGAGAGTGTGATCATTCTTTAGGCGATGAAACCTATCATCTTAAACCAGGAATGATGTTGCGCATCCCAAGAAATGTCCCCCACAATGCAACAGTTACTAGCTGGGAACCATGTAGAATGATGATCGCGTATTCTGCGCCTGACAGACAAACAATTGGTGAGTAGACCGACGAAAAATTCAAGTCAAAAAAGGAGACCGGACAATGGAACCAATTAAATTTAACTATGAGTATAGTAACAAACTTCGCATAGGCTTTATCGGCTGTGGTGCACATGCCTATCGAAATGTATATCCTACGTTTGATTATGCACCAATCGATCTTGTAGCTGTTTGCGATTTAAATCAAGAAAGAGCAGATCTTTACAAGAACCGTTTTGGAGCAAAAAGTGCATATACAGATTATATGGAGATGATCAAAAAAGAGGACCTCGACGCAATATTCATTGTTCTAAATTTTGATAAAAACGGTCATCCAATTTATCCGAAAATTGTTCCAGATATCCTTAAAGCAGGGCTCCCAGTTTGGATGGAAAAACCACTTGCTTACACGACGAAGGAAGCCGAAGAATTACAAGAACTTGAAGCTAAGACAGGACAAACTGTACTTGTTTCGAATAAACGCTATTTCTATCCGACTTTTGTAAAAGCAAAACAAATCTTAGAATCTAGCAGTTTTGGAGAAGCAGCCTCAGTAACTGGCAGATATCCATTAACATTAACTCCGTTTGATGAGAAGCTAGGAGAAAGAACGGGATTACATTGGTTCTTAGACATTTGTCACCCAATGTCAGGGATACATTACCTTATGGGTGATGTGAAAGAAATGATGTTCATAGAACATCAACCAAGTGGAAATGTTCAAACTCTATTAAAATTCAAGTCTGGCGCAATTGGTAATTTAGAGCTGCCTTCAACGCAAGCAGACACAAGTCCATTAGAACGTTATGAAGTAATTGGAAACAAAGAAAATGTTGTCATAGATAATGCAATCCGCCTTGCTTATTACAGAGGGTCAAAGGGCAGTGGAGAATACGGAAAGGCTCCCCATTACATAGGGGATAATCCGTTAGAGGGTCCGGTTCATTGGGAGCCAGAATTTTCCCTAGGGCAGCTTTATAACAAGAACCTATTCTTACAAGGAATGGTTCAAAGTGTAAATCATTTTGCCCATGCTGTATTGAATGATAGAAAAGTAGAACGTGCTACATTAAGCGACGCTGTTCATTTAACAAAGATCTTTGATGCTTACAAGAATAATCGTTCTGGTAACTGGATCACAATTGAGTAGACGGGGGGAAATAAGATGAAATTTAGCATTTTCACAGATATGTTAGGAACGGAATCTTTTCAAGAGTCATTGGAGTATGCAAAAAGCTTAGGTTTTACGAATATTGACTTAAGAGGAAAAATAGACGGATCTACAATTGACGATATCACTCCAGAAAAAGCGCGAGCAATAAGTGAACTCATCCAAGAGAAAGGTCTACAGGTAAGCAGCCTTAGCTCTTGGGCAGTTAACTCTTGTACGTTCTCTGGACCGCCTAAATATGATAATCATGATGAAGAGCACCATAAGCAAATGGGAGAGGTGCTTAATCGTTTATTTGACTTAGCTGATATTTTTTCTACTAACTTTATTCGTATTTATTCCCTTTACCGTCAAGAGGATTTCAATCTTCTTTCCGATGAAGAGAAAGATACGCAATATCGTCAAAATGCAAACGTGATGTTACGACATGCAGAACAAGCAAAATCTAGAGATAAAATTCTCTTAGTAGAAAACGAACCGCCAACATTAACGAACAGTTGTAAAGAACTCGGAATTATTATGAAATATACGAACCATCCGAATTTAAAGGTCAACTGGGACGTATTGAATGGTTGGAGAGCAGGGGAATATCCTACTGTTGAGACTTATGGGCATATAAAAGGTCATGTATATCAAACACATTTAAAGGGTGCATACCGATTATCAAATTCCATTACGGTAGATAATCCTACTGGTACTTTCGGTAATTTTGCCATCGCAGGAAAAGATGATTATGACCATGGTCCAGTAATGAAGGCCATTGCCGAATATGATCCACAAGCCATCTTAACCATTGACACTCATTATCCGTCATTCTATGTACAAGACCGAATTGGTGAGGTGGAAGTTGTACGACAAACAAAGGAATTTTTCGAAGGAATCGTAGCGAAGGAGGGTGCACATGAGTAAGAAAATTGTTTTAGTAGGTTCATTGGATACGAAGGAAAAAGAGTTTCTGTATGTCAAAGGAATTATTGAAGAAAATGGACTTGAAACAATTTTAGTTAATACTGCTGTTTATCCTTCCTTTACTGAAGGAGATGTTTCTAATGAGGAAGTCGCGAAAGCTGGCGGCTCCTCATTGGAGGAGTTAAGAGAGAAAAATGACCGTGGTACTGCTGTTACAGTTATGGCGAATGGTGCAAGAAATGTAATAAATAGATTAGTAGAAGAAGGTAAGGTTGGAGCTGTGTTCGGAATGGGCGGAACTGCTGGAACTACTGTAGGCGCTACAGCAATGAAGGATGTTCCAATTGGAATTCCAAAGTTATTAGTTTCTACCGTAGCTTCTGGAAACACCAGACCTTATGTGGGTGAAAAGGATGTAATGATGCTGTATTCTATTGTGGATATTGCAGGTATTAATCGTCTTTCTTCACTGATCCTAAAGAACGCAGCCAATGCACTTAGTGGAATGGTTAAAGGAAATAGAATTAGTATAGAAGTGGAAGAAAAGCCAATGATTGGTGCAACCATGTTCGGGGTCACGACACCATGTGTGAATCAAACAAGAGAAATCCTAGAGCAAAGTGGATATGATGTTCTCGTATTCCATGCCACTGGAGCTGGTGGAGACTCAATGGAAGCTCTGATAAAGGAAGGTTTCATTAAAGGAGTTGTAGATATTACAACAACTGAATTAGCAGACGGACTTGTAGGTGGAATCTTCAAATCCGGTGAATCCCGCCTTGAAGCAGCCGGTCTAGTTGGTATTCCACAGGTAGTTTCAGTCGGAGCGTTAGACATGGTAAACTTCGGTCCTCCAGAAACAGTTCCTGAGCAATTTAAAGATCGTAAATTCTATCAGCATAATTCAACAACTACCCTAATGAGAACAACTGTAGAAGAAAATCGTAAACTGGGTGAAATCATCGCTCAAAAATTAAATAAAAGTACATCTCCAGTTGTACTTGTGCTACCTAAAGGTGGCATATCTTTATTAGACCGTGCTGGGCAGCCATTTGACGGTCCAGAAGAACGTGATGCGTTATACTACGCAATTAAGGAAAATATACAAGAACATGTTACTTTAATTGAAGTAGAAGAAGATATCAATGACCCGAGTGTTTCTAAGCTTATTGCTTCAAAATTATTGGAACAAATGGCTGCAAAAAAAGGAGATGCGACACATGTCTAAATCGAGAGCGGAAGTTATTCAAAAATTAAAACAAAAAATTCAAAATAATGAGGTTATTATTGGTGGAGGAGCAGGTACTGGTCTTTCAGCAAAAAGTGCAGAAGCAGGTGGCATTGATTTAATTATCATTTATAACTCAGGTCGATATCGTATGGCTGGTCGTGGGTCATTAGCTGGATTAATGCCATATGGCGATGCTAACCAAATTGTTGTGGAAATGGGCAATGAAGTTTTAACAATTGTTGAAGACACACCTGTATTAGCTGGAGTTTGTGGTACAGACCCATTCCGAAATATGGATGTATTCCTAAAGCAGCTCAAGGAACAAGGCTTTACTGGAGTTCAAAACTTCCCTACAGTTGGACTTATCGATGGCCAATTCCGTCAAAATCTTGAAGAAACAGGAATGGGTTATGACCTAGAGGTTGATATGATCCGCAAAGCTCATAATATAGGGCTCGTCACTTCCCCTTATGTTTTTAATGAAGAAGATGCGATTAAAATGGCAAAAGCAGGAGCAGACATTTTAGTTGCTCATGTCGGTCTTACTACCAAAGGTGCAATTGGTGCACATACAGCAATGGATATTGATGATGCAGTTGAATTAGTTCAAAAGATTCACGATGCTGGGAAATCAGTTAATCCAGATATTATTGTATTGTGTCATGGCGGACCAATCTCTGAACCTGAAGATGCAGAATATGTACTAAGGAGAACAAACGGAGTTTCTGGATTCTTCGGAGCTTCAAGTATTGAAAGATTACCAACGGAACAAGCCATTTCTGGTCAGGTAAAACAATTCAAGAATATTAATCTAAGTTCAAAGGTTCAAGCGTAAGTGAATAACTAAAAGTACGATTTAACTCGTCTCTATTATCCTAACCAAAGACCACTGTAATCTCGTATTTTTGTGCGTAATTGCAGTGGTCTTTTTATGGGAAAATTGGTGAATCAGGAAGATTTTATTGGAATGGGGATTAATGAATGAGGCAGAACTATCTATACTTATTATTAATAGCCATGATGGCCATTTGGGGTTTTAACGTAATTGCTGTAAAAATCGTCGTCTCTGAATTTCCACCGGTTACAATCACAGCATTTCGCGTTTTTATTGCGTTTCTTGCACTAGCACCATTCATTTTCTATAAAAAATTGTATCGTAAATTAACAAGGAAAGAATGGTATTACGTAATTGGTATTTCCACTTTTGGTATATTTGGTTTTCAATACTTTATGTCTGTTGGATTGAATTATACAACTGCAACAAATGCCGGAATTATTCTAGGAGCATCGCCTATTGCAACCGCAATTGCAGCAGCGATTTTTCTCAAAGATAAATTAAACATCCAAAGAGGAATGGGCTTTGTATTAGGTTTTATCGGGGTTACCGTTATTATTTTGGCAGGAAGCAATGAAGGCTTTTCGATTTCAATGGGTGATTTGTATCTGTGCATCGCAGTAATTGTTCAGACGATTAGTTTTGTCTGGATTAAGAAGGCTTCAGAAACATTGAATACTACTTATATGACTGGAATGACCCTATTAATAGGTTCATTTATTATATTGATTATTGGTTTAATCACTGAACCTAACGGTATCTCTCAAATTCCAGGGGGAAGTGGTGTTGCTTGGGGATTATTAATTTTCTCTGGTTTTGTTGCCACTGGATTAGGCTACTTAATTGTCAATTCTGCTATCCAACAGATTGGAGCTGGAAATTCCGCAATCTTCCTAAATCTTTCTCCATTTTTCTCAGTGATTTCTGCCTATTTTGTTTTACATGAAATTATTTATATCTCCCACTGGGCTGGATTTGGTTTAATCGTAATCGGTGTACTACTAGGGGCTGGAATCGGGCAAGTCAAACCAAACAAAGATAGTACAGTAGGAACCACCATAAAGGCATAGGATCTTGTTGGTATTTGACAGCGAACCTGGTAAAGACAATCCACCTCGGAGAATTACCCTTGGCATTAGAGGATCTCCTTGGTGGTTTCTTTATTGGATTAGGTAAACTCAGACCACTAAAGGAGGAAATATAAATGGGAAATACACTTCATCCAGGACCACAAAAAAAAGCAAAATTACCCGCTCCGGAACATTGGGTAAGTCCAATCCCTTTCGGACTAGGAAAAATAAAGCCAAAACATATTCGAGATACGATGAAAATCGCTTGGGATAATCGAGATAATTTAGGCTATGCAGCCAATATTATTACAAAAGGTGTTTGTGACGGCTGTGCGCTAGGTGTATCTGGTTTATATGATCAGACATTGGAAGGAATGCATGTTTGTACGACACGTATGAATGTACTTAGGTTAAATACAATGCCTGCCATTAAGCCGGATATTCTTCATGCTGATATTGATGAATTAAGAAAATATGATAGCACTGAACTTCGTAAGCTCGGTCGTATTCCCTATCCGTTGATTCGCAGAAAAGGAGAACGGAATTTTTCACGTATTACTTGGGATGAAGCGATGGATTTCATAGCAGACAAAATGAAAAAGTTGAATCCAAAGCAATATTCGTTTTATTTAACGGCTCGTGGAATTACCAATGAAAGCTATTATGCGGCCGCAAAGGTAGCACGTTTTCTTGGGACCAATCATATCGATAACGCTTCTCGTATTTGTCATGCTCCAAGTAAGACGGCTTTAAAACGTTCGATTGGTGTAGGAGCTTCCACCTCTAATTATTTGGATTGGATCGGAACCGATGTCTTATTGTTTTGGGGGAGTGTCGCTTCAAACTCTTCACCTGTATCTTCAAAGTACATGCTTGAAGCAAAGAAGAAAGGGACGAAAATCATCGTAGTAAACCCATACCGTGAGCCGGCCATGGATAAATATTGGATTCCCTCAAATCCTGAGTCTGCATTATTCGGAACGAAAATTGCCGATGATTTCTATCAGGTCAATATCGGCGGAGATATTGCTTTTATGCATGGAATAATGAAGCATTGGTTTAATATGGAAGAAAAAGCATATGGTTCAGCAATCAACCATGAGTTTGTTCAAGAACATGTTAACGGTTATGAAGAACTGAAGAGGAATGTCCAGGAGCAAGGCTGGGACGAAATTATTGAATCTTCAGGTGTTTCAAAAGCAAGGATTATTCAATTAGCTGAAGCTTTAGCAAACAGTAAAAACGCTGTCTATGCTTGGGCACTTGGACTAACGATGCACTCCTTTGCAACAGACAACATCTCACAAGTGGCAAATCTGGCACTGCTTCGTGGCCACCTAGGACGTAAACACGCAGGCCTTATGCCATTCCGTGGACACTCCAGTGTTCAGGGGAGCGGCGAAATGGGAGCAGATCCATTCGTGCTGCCTGGTGGCGGCTGGGATGGCAAGAATGTGGAAAGGATAGAAAAACTTTGGGGATTTGAGCTTCCAAAATGGCAGGGGGATATCGTTGGTGTAACCTTGGAAAACATTGTGCTTCCAGAAGACCATGAACGGAAGGTAAGGCTTTATTATTTATCTGGTGGTAACTTTTTAGAGACAATGCCAGACCCTGACTTCATTGAATATGCCTTATCAGAGCTTGATGTTCGTGTCCACCAAGATATTATTCTAAATACCTCCACATTAGTCGATGCTAAAGAAGCGGTTATCGTACTCCCAGCGAAAACACGTTATGAACAAGAGGATGGAGGGACCAGCACATCCACTGAAAGGATGGTCTACTACTCGCCTGAAATACCTGGTAACAAAAACAATATCGAAGAAGCGCGTGCTGAATGGAAGGTATACATTGACCTTGCAAAGCGTGTAAAACCAAAGACAGCTCACTTGGTTGATTTTGCCGATGGATTTGCGATTCGAGCAGAGATTGCGAAAGCAAACCCTGAATACGATGGAATCCAACACTTGAAAAATCAAGGGGATGTATTCCAGTGGGGTGGTGCCTGGTTATGTGAAGATGGAATTTGTCCAACGCCAGACGGCAGAGCAACCTTGATTCCAGTAGAAATTCCCGATCTTAATAAAAAGCCAGAACAGTTAATCATTACATCCCGTCGGGGCAAACAATTTAATTCGATGGTTTATAAAGATGTTGATCCATTAAATGGAGCTGGCCGCTATGATGTATTAATGAGTCCTGTTGATGGACAAAAATTAAGCATTGGTGAGGGAGAAGGAATCGTTGTATACAACGGTTTTGGTGTCTTCCAAGGTAATGCAAAGTTCGTTGATATTGCACCTGGAAATCTAGAAGTACACTTTCCTGAAGGTAACTTCTTGCTGCCGCGGGGCAGGTACGAGAAGTTTGCTGGTATCCCAGATTACAATATTACGGTAAATGTTGAAAAAGCCGAGCGGTATAACGCTCGTAAAGACAGTCAATATGTAGAAAAGCCAATTGCAGATCTTGAAACCGAAGTTGGTTAAAAGGAAAAGATTTGGAGAGGGGGGACACGATTGTTAAAGAAAATTACAACTTCTCAAAACATTGTCAGATATAATGGACAAAGCTTTTTTGAAGAAGAGGATGACATTGCAGTTGAAACGGCATTAACGATTATTTTAGATGGTAAGGAGTTTGCCACCATGGTTTGTACTCCATCTGAATGGAACGAATTAGTGGTCGGTTTCCTTGCATCCGAGGGTGTTATTCGCTTGTATCAAGACATCGAATCCCTCCACATCGATGAAGATAAGGGATTCGCATATGTTGAACTTGTGAATAAACACTGTAATCAAAAGGATTTCCACTCAAAGCGATTTATTGGTTCTTGCTGCGGAAAAAGCCGGCAATTTTACTTTCATAATGATATGAAGACCGCAAAGACGGTGATGACGAAATTGACAGTTACACCGGAACAATGTAAAGACCTGATGAAGCAGCTGCAGGAGAGTTCCTCACATTTCCAACAAACTGGTGGTGTTCATAATGCTGCATTATGCACCAGTGATGGAATCATTTTATCTAGAACTGATATCGGCCGGCATAATGCGCTAGACAAACTATTTGGTTATTGTATAATCAATCGAATTTCTATTAAGGATAAAATTATTGCCTTCAGTGGTAGAATTTCTTCAGAGGTTTTACTTAAGGCAGCTAAGATTGGTGTCGGAATTATTCTTTCTAAATCTGCTCCTACCAATCTAGCCTTAGATTTGGCAGAGGAACTTGGCATTACGGCAGTTGGTTTTATACGGGGAAACGGATTCAATATATATACCCATCAGCAACGGATTCAAGGGATTGAATATAATCAGAGGTCTTCTGTGCAACTCTTCAAGAAACTACCACAAAAATTATGATAGATGGTTGCTTTCTCAGAATGAGAGGTAGTAGACATACCTGGAATTTCATTTTCATTCAATAATTATTCAATTATCCATAGTCATACAGACCTCTATATCTTATTAGGGGTCTTTTTGTTGTCTTTATTATATGTTGACAAGGAGTAACTAGAAATGAATGTATTTGATAGAAACCATTATGGTTTCTTCATAATAGGAAACACATAAGTCTAAGAAAGGCTATCTATAAAAATAATTAAATAGGAATATAGCAATGAGGATTTACTATTTATTAAATATTGAAACTTTTTTGTAATATAGCCGTAATAAACATATAGCCTTATAGAAAGAAGGGGGAGACCGAATGGATAATTTAAAAAAGATATATAAAACCGTTGGACTTATTTTTTTAGCAGCAATCCTCGTTATTGTTGGTTTTACCACTTGGTATACGGTCGATGAAAGTGAGCAAGCCGTTATTATTACCTTTGGTAAGGTTGAAGAAGGGGTAACCGAACCTGGGTTACATTTTAAGTTGCCATGGCCAATTCAATCCGTGGAAACGCTATCGAAGGAAACTTTTAGTCTGCAATTTGGTTATGAAGAGAAAGATGGAAAAGTAAAAGAGTTCCCAGAGGAAACGAAAATGATTACTGGTGATGAAAATATCGTTTTAGCGGACTTAGTCGTCCAATGGAAAATAACCGAGCCAGCCAAATATTTATTTAATGCTGAGAAGCCAGAAGAAATATTGTATAATGCTACCTCTGCTTCTTTAAGAAGTATTATCGGCAGTTCGAAAATTGATGACGCTTTAACCTCTGGAAAGGCTGAGATCGAGGCGGAGGTCCGGGATTTGTTATCTACATTGGTAGAAAAATACGATATCGGGATTTCGATCCTTGCGGTCAAGCTTCAGGATGTGGAACTGCCCAATGATGAGGTGAGAAAGGCATTTACAAATGTAACAGATGCCCGTGAAACGATGAATACAAAAATTAATGAAGCAGGGAAATATCGAAACAAACGGACCAATGAAGGCAAAGGGGAAGTGGCTGCCATAGATTCAGCAGCCCTAGGTGATAAAGTAGCAAGGATTGAAACGGCAAGAGGGGATGTTGCCGTATTCAATAAGCTGTATGAAGAATATCGTACGAATCAAGACATTACTCGGGAGCGGCTAATTTTGGAAACGCTTGAACAGGTTCTTCCCAATGCTGAAATCTATATTATGAACGATGATGGAAATACGTTAAAATATTTCCCAATCCGACCTTTGGAAAACGAACAGCCAAAGACAAAAGCGGAAGGAAGTGAAAAAAATGAGCAATGATAATGTGGTTAACATGGATGGCCGTGGAAGAAAAGGATTCAACTGGAGAAACTACACAAAAATAGGAATCTTTATTGTAATCGTAATTGTCCTGTTAGGATTATTCCTTTTAAACCTCATTGTGGTTAAAGAAGGAGAATATAAAGTTATTCGTCAGTTTGGTGAAGTGGTTCGGATTGTGAAAACTCCAGGTCTAACCTATAAAGTTCCGTTCATTCAAAGTGTCACGACTCTACCAAAATATCAAATGACGTATGATGTTACCGAAGCTGAGATTAACACCAAGGATAAGAAACGGATGCTCATCGATAACTATGCAATTTGGAGAATTGAAGATCCGAAAAAGATGATTTCCAATGCTAGAACCGTTGAAAAAGCGGAATCCCGAATGGAGGAATTTATTTACTCCGTGGTTCGTTCAGAGCTTGGGCAGTTAAACTATGATGAAATCATTAATGATGAAAAATCTTCACGTGGTTCTTTAAATGATCGGATTACTGAAAAGGTGAATGATCTTCTTGGGAAAGACAATTATGGGATTGTGGTTACCGACGTAAGGATGAAGCGTACTGATCTTCCTGCAGAGAATGAACAGTCCGTATTCACAAGAATGATTTCTGAACGGGAATCTAAAGCACAGGAGTATTTGTCAATGGGTGATGCAGAAAAGAACAGAATTGAGGCTGATACGGATCGCGAAGTGCAGGAATTGCTATCAAAAGCGAAAGCTGAAGCTGAAGCCATTCGTGCTGAAGGGGAAGCTGAAGCGGCAAGAATCTATAATCAAGCGTTCTCAAAAGATCCGACCTTTTATTCTATGTTCCGTACTTTAGAATCTTACAAAAAGACAATTAATGATGAGACGGTTATCGTCCTTCCATCTGACTCCCCTTATGCACGTTTGTTAATGGGATATACAGATTAATCATTTAAACCAGGAATATATATAAATGGTAATGCCCTGCTATTTGCTTCTGTAAAGCAGGGCTTCTCCTGTATAGTAAGAAAAGGAGCTTTTGGGCGTAATCGTTTATAGTATGGACACTACAAGAAGGGAGCGAAAAGGAGTGAATCGAATACGGATCGTTGCCATTTTAATATTGATATTTGGCTTTATGCTTATGCTGCTCCCAGTGGACAGTTCCGCGAAAGGGGAAGTTGTCTATGTTGTACCGATTGAAAAAACAGTTGAAAAGGGATTGTACGCCTTTTTGAAAAGAGCCGTTGAAACCGCTGAGAATGAAAATGCGGGCGTTATTATTTTTGAAATTAATACCCCTGGAGGAGCAGTTGATGCTGCTGCAGATATTGGCAAGCTGCTTACTTCCACGAATATCAAGACAGTAGCTTTTATTAATAACCGAGCGTTATCCGCTGGTGCCTATATTTCATTAAATATGGATGAAATCTATATGGTGAAAGGAGCAACGATGGGAGCGGCTGCTATCATTGATCAGAACGGCAATACAGCTGGAAAGAAAGCGGAATCCTATTGGTTTGCCGAAATGAAAAACGCGGCAATGCATGCGGACCGGGATCCAATTTATGCCCTGGCGATGGCCGATGAAAATGTTGATTTACCAGAGTACGGAGCCGAAAAAGGAAAATTATTAACATTAACCTCCGAACAGGCTGTAGAGGTTAAATACGCTGAAGGAATTGTTAACAATCTTGATGAGCTGCTTGAAACACTCGGATATACCGAAGCGGATGTACGACCACTTGAACTAAGCATGCCAGAAAAAATTGCCCGCTTTATCACAAATCCATTTGTGTATTCGATTTTACTAACGATTGGCATCGTTGGTCTCGTATTGGAATTATTCTCGCCAGGTTTCGGTGTTTTCGGGTTTACTGGAATTTCGGCATTGCTGCTGTTTTTTTATGGACATCTCGTCGCGGGACTTACGGGATATGAAACTCTCGTTCTATTTATTATCGGGATCGCCCTTATATTATTAGAGTTTTTTATATCGGGTGGTATTGCAGGGTTCGTCGGTTTTGTGGCAATTATTGCAAGTTTATTCTTGGCAGCAGATAACGCGGTTCATATGGGAATATCCCTGCTTATAGCAATTGTCGTTTCCATCTTGATATCCATTTTACTGATTAAGGTTTTTGGTAAAAAAATGCAACTGTTTAAAAAGCTCATTTTAACCGATTCCACGAACAGAGAAAGCGGTTATATCGCTAATAAAAGCCGTTTAGAATTAATCGGACTGGTTGGGCATACGTTAACTATGCTGCGTCCATCTGGTACCATCGTCATTGAAGACGAAAGGCTGGACGCTGTAAGTGAAGGTGGTTTTATTGGTAAAGGATCCAAAGTAAGAGTGATGAGGGCAGAAGGGGCCCGAATTATTGTAAGAGAAATACCAAAATTGGATAAGGAAAGATAGGAGGAGAGAGATAAGAATATTATTTATTAATAAGGCTGTGTTTATAGATACTGTTGATTGGAGCGAAAGGAGCTCGACTCCTACGGGATGAACGAGCTGAGTGAGACCCCGCAGGTCGGAACGACCGAGGAGGCTCACGGGTGAGCCCGCGGAAAGCGTAGCTTCTGTAGCGCAAATCAACAGCCAAGTTTAACACAGCCATTAATAAAAAGGCTGGAACCCTGCCTTTCTATAAGCTTTATTTCAACATGAAATGAGTTAAATAAACAAGCCTATAAAACATAAATAGGCTTGTTTATTTATGTTATAAAGCTATTTACTTCCTACCATAATAAAACGAAAAATTATAATTACATAATATAATAGCTGGTCTTCCCTAAATAAGGATGAATGTAATTATTCTTTAAACACTTTAAATGAAAGCGTTTTTAAAGATTCAGAATTGATGTAATTGTTGACACTATCTGAGAATAATTATACTATTATAACAATTAATCAAGAAGGATAATTCTAGACTCAAATAAAACAGTAATTATACAAGATTAATATTCAAATCATTATCAATAACCAGGTAAAAGTACGATGATTAAAACTCATTTGCTGAATAACGTTTCTTTACTATAAAATTAATTGAAAATTTAGGAATTATCACATCAGGAGGATAACACAATGAAACAAGCAACGAAAAAATATTTGATAGAACGAATGTATAAAGCTTCACAAGGACTTGCAAATGCAGTTTTAGTTACACTTGGAATTGGTCTCCTTATGGAATCACTTGGAACATTTACTGGTTGGGATGGCTTTACTATAATCGGAGTTTCGGCACAGCTCATGTTAGCTCCAGCTCTTGGAGCAGGCATTGCCTACCAGCTTGGAGGGAATACACTAGTCATTTTCAGTGCAATGGCCAGTGCTACGGTAGGAGCAAGTGCTGTTCAGTTGACTGAACATGGTGCTACATTAGTGACAGGACAACCATTAAGTGCCGTTATGGCTGCAGTGATTGCTACTTGGGTAGGGAAGCGTGTGGCAGGAAAAACGAAACTTGATATGATGGTGATACCTTTTGCTGCTATTTTTGTAGGAGGTATCGCTGGTGTATTTTTATCCAAGATTACCACTCCGTTGCTAGAATGGCTAAGCGCACAAATCGCTACATCTGTTGCTGGTTCTCCTATTATTGGACCTATGGTCATATCTCTTGTTTGGAGTATTTTTCTAATGTCGCCAGCATCTTCTGTAGCCATTGCGATTGCCTTACAGCTTGATCCTGTGTCAAGTGCAGCTGCTTTAATTGGTTGTACCGTCCAATTTGCTGGATTCACCGCAATGTCATTTAAACAAAATGATGCTGGGGCTAATATTGCACAATCCTTAATTACACCTAAAGTACAATTTCCGAACTTAATCAAAAATCCACGGCTTGCCATTCCGCCGTTTATCGCTGCGGTCATTTGTGCTCCCATTGCAACATTGATTTTTGATTTTAAAGTTCCATATAAATTAGCAGGCCTTGGTCTTAATTCATTAATTGCACCTATCAATATTTTAGCTGAACAGGGTGCTATTGTATTATCAATTTACATCGCAGTTGGAATCATCCTTCCAATTATCATCACTCTGGCTATTTATCATGGTTTAAAAGTAATTGGATGGACAAAAGCATCTGACTTAAAAATGGAATTGCAATAATATAAAACTGGGTGAAAAGGACGATTCCTTATTCTACCCAGTTTTTTTGCGTTATTTGCATTGTTCAGGTATACCAACATGACAAAAATGCTTGTTGAAAGTGAATGTAGATGGTGTAGGTCTGGGAAATTATTAAGTTATAATTTTGGCGATGACCAAATAATTATCCTGCCAGTTTGGCCTACTTTGCTCTCTTTTTATTTTTTGCTAATGGGATTGATGATTTATACTATTGTAAAAGAGGTGACGGAATTGCTTACGAACTATTAAAAATACATGTTAAAGGATCCATACATAGACATTTCATTTAGAATTTTGTCCGAGTTTTAAAATGCATAGACCTTGTGCGCTCAATATTATTTTCGATTAAAAGGAGACTATTTATGGATATCTTTATCAAACAAGAAGTAACTGATGAATATAATGCCACAGAAAAAGTGGTAAAACAGGCCTTTTTAAATGAAGAATATAGCGATAAGAAAGAACATATTCTAGTAAATCGGATTAGAAAATCTGAAGCATTTATTCCTGAACTTTCGTTAGTCGCACTAAATCAAGACAAAGTCCTGGTGGGTCATATCCTTTTATCTAAATTAAAAATTGTTGATGGTGATAACGCTTTTGATTCTTTAGCTCTTGCCCCTATTTCTGTTGTACCCGAACATCAGAAAAAGGGCATTGGCAGTCAATTAATTATTGCTGCTTTAAAAAAAGCAAAAGAGATCGGTTTTCACTCAGTTATTGTTTTAGGACACAAAGACTACTATCCCCGGTTTGGCTTTAAACAAGCTAGCTTGTGGGGTATCAAAGCTCCATTTGAGGTCCCTAATGATGTATTTATGGCGCTGGAATTAACGGAGAATGCTCTTGAACATGTTCAAGGTATAGTTCAGTATTCAAGCGCATTTTCTGAGTGAAAGGTAAGCGGAAATTTTTATAATGAGTTTGTGAAAGGGGGATTCGGCCAAATACGATAACAATTGGAAACCCATTGATAGGAGGGTTTCCTAAAAAGACCATTTCCCTGAACACTATTTTTGTAAATAAGATAATTTGAAATAATAAATGGCAACAGGAAAAGAAAGTGGTGTATGATGAAAGTGAAGTCTATACGTCATTTTGATTTTTTTAGGAGAGAAATAAATTGTCAAAAGAAATGTTAAACAAATATACTGCAGGGGTTTTGAGTGCTGTTATTAAACAGCCCCATTGGAAAAAGGATGAACTTTCCAACAAACTTAATCAAGTATTAGACGAAATGAGACAAAACGCAGGATCACAGGAAGTATACCTAGAGTCGCTCTTAAGAAACGTAACCTTTCTAGTCGAAAATACAAATCGTGCGATTTCATTATTAAAGCTATGTATTGAAGAAGAAAAGTTTATGACCCATGAAAGCTTTCAACAAGCCATGTTAGAGGTTCCTAGACTAGTCAAAGAGTCTAATTTCTTCGTTCAAAATATGCCTCGTTTTAAGGAACTTGTCTACAAAGGTTCAACTTTAGAAGAGCAAGTAGCGCATGCTGAGTCGGTTTACTGTGATAGCAGGCTAGTGAACGACATGGTAATTGATTTTATTGGAACTTTCCTACACCCGAATAACAAGGAATTTATGATCAACTTTATGGAGTATGCTTCAGATGTGATCGTGGATACAGTCATGCAATTTTGTAAAACTTATTCCAGCCTCATGCTAAAAGAAATGAACTCAATGAAATAATCTAAAGTGGTAGAATAGATATATTGGAATTTGTATCAAGTAATTTTATCGTAGAAGGAGGTTACTATGGAGGTCACAGCAATTCAGCAGCGTGATAACGTCAGTAATTATCAAAGTCTTCGCTCATTATTTGAAAAAAACATAACGGTTAACAGTATCTCAGAGGTTTTAGACACCTGCAATGTGAGTGATCAAGCACAACAGATTAGCGACCAAATGGTTTTAAAAGACTATGACGTCATTGGAATCGAAGAAAATGGTATGGTGATTGGTTATGTATTAAGAGATGACTTGGGCGAAGGAACTTGTAGGGAATATTTTCGCAGCTTTAGTCCATCCGAGCTCGTCTCGGAATCCACACCGCTGCTTCAAACACTTTTTATTTTTAAAAATACTGAAAGATTATTTATAATAGAAGGAAATAGGATTACCAAAGTAGTGACGCTTGCAGATCTCCAGAAACCACCGATTCGAATGCTTTTATTTGGCGTGATTTCTTTATTAGAAATGCATCTGTATCGAATCATAAATGATTATTTTCATGAAGATAGCTGGAAAAAACACTTAAGTGATAAAAGGATTCAACTGGCAGAGGAATTATTTTTACAAAGAAAAGCTCGAAATGAAGCGATTCAGCTTTGTGATTGTTTGCAGCTTTGTGATAAGAGGGATATCGTATTAAACGAGCAACCATTAAGAGAGCTTTTGGGGATTGAATCAAAAAGTAAAGGGAAGGATTTCTTTAAGAAATTAGAAATCCTTCGCAACAATCTAGCACATTCTCAAGATCTTAATACACAAAATTCCTGGAATGAAATGATCACATTAATCAAACAGACGGAGAATGTTTTAGAACAATGTGAAAAATTTTAAGAAATAACTGCATAGGATATTAAACAACCCACCAATCGTCATGTTGGTGGGTTCATTTATAGGTTACGTTTACTTGAACTTTACATAAATTTAATCTGTTTTAAAATGTGGAGGCTCACTTAACCATGATTTCAGATATTCAATGAACTTTTCGTAGCTGGAGCAAGAGTTTTAAAAGATGTAGCAGCAATACCAATTGTACGATAGTTTTCTCCCTCTAACTTAAGAGTTCGAACGTTCGGTGGAACCCGATGTAAAACCATCTCAGGAAGGATACTGATTCCCATACCATTTCCAACCATTGAAATAATTGCTTGGTCATCTGAAAGTTCAAATTTTATAGTAGGAGTAACATTGTTTTCTTTTAAAATTCGTTTTAGATCGTTATCGCTCCCTTTTTTCGACTTAATTAGAGGCTCCTCTTTGATCATTTCAAAACTAATCTCATTTTGTTCGGCAAGGGGGTGTTTATTTGAGAGGATACAGAGCATTCTATCTTTTATTAAGGGAATCACTTTAAAGTGTTGCGAAGTCGGTAGAGACACAAAACCAAAATCAACCAAACCTGTTGATATCCATTGCTCGACGTCATCATAATCCCCCTCCAGGAGCTGGACCTCGATAGAAGGGTGATCCTCATTAAACATTTTCATGATTTCAGGCAGCCAGTGAATGGACACACTGGAAATCGTTCCAATCCGTACTGTACCGATTTCCAGCCCATTGATATTCGCTATTTCTTGAACCATTTCCTCGTTCCACTTTAGAATTTCGCGTATGTATCTTAAGTTGCGCTCCCCGTTACTGGTCATATATTTTCATTAGAACCTGTTTTCGCGGCATTATTTGCTTTTATTTTCGTAGCTGAAACACTCCCAGCCAAAGGTATATAGGGGCGATTCTTATCTTAATAGGTGTCTTAACGGCTAAGATCCATTTTAAAAGCCCTTTATGAGAAAAAGATTCAATCAAGCAGTTGACGGTTCTGAAGCCTAGCTTACTATCCACTGTCATAATCGTAAACGTTATGCACTGGGGCTTTGAAAACTACATTAAAAAAAATTTATTTTATCTTTCTATTTCTAGGTTGACGCCTGGAAGTTTATTGAATATAATAACAATATCGAATAATCCTATTATTCGGATAGGAATTATAAAGATGCTGACCATTAAAATGGAAGCCTCAATCCCAGCAGATTGTTTTCTGCAGGAATTGGGGCTGTTTTATTTTTAAAGGAAAATAAGGGCAGCAAACGCTATTTAAAGGAAGGAGAGTGAAAAAGTCTATTTGTCCAATATTCATATATTTTACAACTAGGAATTATATATATGCTGACCATTAAAATGGAAGCCTGATCCCCGCAGATCGATTCTCTGCAGGTGTCAGGCTTGTTTTATTTTTCGAGAGAAAAAGATGAGGCATTAACAAAACAAGCATGATTGAAGGGAAGGAGAGTGACAAATGAACAAAGACATTCTTTATAATCGGGTGTTTAAAAGGTTCGTACCTTGGCTGCTGCCTGTTCTGTTACTTTTTGGTTGGCTGTTGTTATCTGAATACGGGCTTCTTTCGAAAAAGATACTTCCTGCACCAACGGATGTCTTGGTGGCGTTTGTGGAATTGGTCCTTTCTGGGGAATTGTTTGGCCACCTTCTTATCAGTTTTCAGAGGGCAATCATAGGCTTCCTTATTGGTGGAAGTATTGGCCTTCTATTGGGTTTAACGAACGGTTTATTTCCAATTGCTGAGAGATTACTTGATACCACGATACAAATGGTTCGTAATATCCCGCATCTTGCCATGATTCCGCTGGTTGTTCTCTGGTTTGGTATTGGGGAAGAGGCAAAAGTGTTTTTAGTAGCTATCGGCGTGGCGTTTCCTATTTATGTGAATACGGTCCATGGTATACGTTCCGTTGATTCGGGACTGGTAGAAATGGGGAGGGTATACGGGCTGCGATCGGGAGCGCTTTTCTGGAAAGTTGTTTTGCCTGGTGCGCTTCCATCCATTTTGGTGGGTGTGCGTTATGCATTGGGGATAATGTGGTTGACGTTGATCGTGGCCGAGACGATTGCAGCTGAATCGGGGATTGGCTTCATGGCAATGAATGCACGGGAATTTATGCAGACCGATGTGGTGTTGCTTTCGATTCTACTCTATGCATTATTTGGAAAACTGGCCGATTTGATGGCCAGATGGCTGGAAAGAAGATTTCTACAATGGCACCCGAATTACCAAAAGGTGTGACCGCTAAAGGAGGTACATCGCGTTGAAGTCATCTGGATACGGTGTGAGTCTAATAGGAAGAGCAGTAAAAAAAGATTTTGGAAGCCAGCATGTGCTCGACAGCATTGAGCTTGATGTCCAACCGGGGGAATTTGTGGCGGTTATCGGACGAAGCGGTTGTGGAAAAAGTACACTGCTGCGCCTGATTGCAGGTTTGGAAAAGCCAACGGAAGGAGAGCTGCTGATCAACAATGAGCCGGTTCGCGCACTGAATCCGGAAATGCGCATCATGTTTCAGGATGCTAGATTGTTGCCTTGGATGTCTGTGATTGACAATGTTGCCCTTGGACTGAAAAAGGGAGAGGGAGAAAAAGCGGAGACGGCCTTAAAGCAAGTTGGTCTTCTTGATCGTGCGAATGAATGGCCATCAGTACTTTCCGGCGGTCAAAAGCAAAGGGTAGCGCTGGCACGTGCGTTGTCGAGCCATCCGCGGCTTTTGCTGCTGGATGAACCGTTAGGCGCCTTGGATGCACTGACACGAATTGAAATGCAGCAGCTGATCGAATCGCTCTGGCTGGAGCAGAAATTTACAACCGTTCTAATCACGCATGATGTAGAAGAAGCGGTAGCCATGGCAGACCGGGTGATATTAATTGAACAAGGGAGAATCGCGATGGACCTGCCGGTTCCATTTTCCCGCCCTCGCCAGCGGGGCCAAGCAGCGTTTGCAGGGCTGGTTGATAAGGTACTTAAGCGTGTATTGGGCGTGACGAAGCAAGAAACCGAAGAAAAGAAAGAATGGGAAGTAGCAACTCCCGGCTATGCGATTCACAGGTAAGGATAAAACTGTTGAAATCATACGTATTCCTTGAATTGAGGTGATGAAACCATAAATTAATCAGAATTGGAATTTTCACTGTATGTCAAGGAAGGCTAACGCTCGAGCCGATCCTGTCGGTTAATGGCTCAATGGAAGAATCAATAAAAAATAGGAGTGTGTACTTATGTCCAATAACCCGAAAACAACGGTTAAACACATTTCGGTTACACGATGTCCGGTTCCGACTGCAAGCAGCCTTGCATTTGATCGCGGGCTTCTTCATAAGGAACTTGCTAAGGTGGGCTTCCTTACCGTTGACCTTAATAATGAAAGAAACGTACCCTTACTCAATGCCCACTTTGATCACTCGCTGCCGTTTCTCGTCCGTGAAGGGGGCAACATCCCTGCTCTGTGGGCACGCTCGACGGGACGCGACACCAGGCTTGTTGCATTGAGCTGGGTAGATGAGTATCAGGCCATCCTCGCGCTACCCGACTCCAGCATTTTCACGCCGGCCGACTTGCGAGGGCGTAGAGTCGGAATCCCCCGACACCGTTATTTGGAAATTGATTTCCGTGCTGCACAGGCGCTTCGAGGGGTACATAATGCGCTCGGGCTAGCAGGACTCACGCTTGACGATGTCGAGTTGGTCGACCTTGAAGCTCCCAACGAAGGACGCCGCGACACCTGGATAACGGAGACGGATGCACTGCGCAGCAGGGAGGTAGATGCCATTTTTGTAAAAGGTGCAACCGGCCTCCAAGTAGCTCGTGCTTTTCCTACCCGGGAAATCGTGGAACTAGGTTTCCACCCAGATCCATTAGTGCGGGTGAATAACGGGGTGCCGCGAACGGTGACGGTCGATGCGGAACTGACCCAGCACGAAGGTGTCGTTGAGCATATTCTTACCGCTCTTCTTCGCTCAGCGGACTGGGCAGAGAATCATCGCGATGATTTCACCCGGATCATTGCACAAGAGACAGGAGCTTCGCCAAACTATGTTGAGGCTGCTTACCGAAATGGTTCCCTGCGGCCGACATTGCATAAGGACTTGCTGACTGCACTTGACGCTCAGCGTAAATTTTTGTTAGATCATGGTTTCCTTGCTGGTGATGTCAACGTATGGGAGTGGGCTTTCCCTGGACCGTTGACAGCCGCAGAACATAATTTGAAAAAGGAGAGTCCACTCAATGACAAATAACGTTAAAGCCGAAGTGAAGGTCGGTGTTCATCCAAACAACCATTCCCTGTTCGTGCTCCGCCGCACTGGGATCCTGGAGAGTATATTGAAAAAACTAGGTACTGAAGTCACCTGGGTCGATTATGAGGACGGGGCGAGAACTCCGCAACGGCTTGCTGCAGGAGAAATTGACTTTGGCGGCACGGGTGCTACCCCGCCGTTAACCGGGCAAGCTTCCGGAATCAACCTCGTTTATGTCGCCGTCTCAGAACCACGTCCGGCAAGCGGTGCGCTCGTTGTTCTTACTGACTCCCCTGTAAACGCAATTACTGATTTGAAAGGGCGGCGTGTTGCTCTTTCCGAAGGCTCGTGGCAGACTAGTTTTCTAGCTTCAGCACTCGAAGAGTCTAATTTGCAATACAAGGATGTTGAACGTGTTAACCTTTCCGTCAGAGGGGATGAGGCACTGGTTGCCGGAGAGGTTGATGCGTGGATTGGAAATGATCCACATCTTGCGGCACTTCAGCGGAAAGGTGTGGTACGCACCATTGTTCCTGTTAACCCTTATATTTCTCACCGATCCGTATGGTTCGCGAGCCGTAGCTTTGCAACAAATAAACCGGAAATACTTGACGCGATTGTCAAGGCCTTGCAGCGTTCCGATTTGTGGTTAAAGGAAAATCCTCGTGAGGCTGCTGAACTTTTCGCCCGCGACCTGCCCAATTGGCCTTCTGTTGATTCATGGGAGGCTGCGCTCAGGCGGAGGCCGTGGGGACTGCAGCCTGTCACTCAAGAATTTGTCTTAGAACAGCAGCGTGTAGCGGATCTTCTTGCCCGTCAAGGACTGCTGCCTCGAACGATTAAGGTGGAAGATGCGGTGTTAAGTCCCACAGCTGCACTTGGAGGGAGGACGTTATGACGGCGCCGAAGGATGGGGTTGAAGTATTCTGGTATCTCACTGCGCCTGACGGAAGGAATCCATGGACGCCGAGTGGTGCGCGGAAAATCGACCTTCCCTATTTGCGGCAAATCGCATCCGCAGTTGACCAGCTTGGCTTTTCTGGTGCGCTGCTTGCGACTGGACCACATGATACCTGGGTACTTGCTTCCGCTCTTATTGCGAGCACAGAACGGATGCGCTTCTTAATTGCCGTTCACCCGCCGTTAATTTCTCCGGTGCTTGCGGCGAAAATGGCGCAGACGTTCGATGAGTTTTCTAATGGGCGAGTATTGCTGAACATCATTAATGGGAACACAACCCAAATGCGGGCGTACGGAACGACACTTGTGCATGACGAACGCTACGCGTACACGGATGAATGGATTCAAGTGTGGCGAAAGGCTGTGGCAGGTGAGAGTCTGGATTTTCATGGTAAGTATATTACAGCAGAGGGGAAGGCATTGCAGCTCAATTCGGTACAAAAGCCAACGCCGCCCCTATGGTTTGGAGGCTCATCGTTGGCAGCGCATGAAACGGCTGCCAAGCATATAGACACCTATTTAAGCTGGGGCGAGCCGCCTGCGCAGGTAGCAGAAAAGATTAAAGATCTTACTGCGTTAGCCGCTAAGGAGGGCCGCACGCTCCGCTACGGAATTCGTCTCTACCTCATCGTTCGTGACACCGATGAGGAAGCGTGGGCGGAAGCAAACCGACTTCTGAGCACCATGGATGAATCGACGGTAGGGCATATGCAGTCGTTGCTTCGCAGCGCCGATTCTGTAGGGCAGCAACGCATGCTTGACTTCCATAATGGCCGCATACCAAAGGATGCTCGGGAACTCGAAATTTATCCAGACTTGTGGGCCGGCATCAGTCTTGTAAGACCAGGTCCGGGCACGGCCATCGTCGGCAGTCCAAAGACTGTCCTTAAGCGCATCCAAGAGTACAGGGATGCCGGTATATCTACTTTTATTCTTTCTGGTATTCCGCTACTAGAGGAAGCGTACCGTGTTGCGGAGCAGATTCTGCCCCATCTTCCGGTAACCTATGATTCTGGATCTGCTGAAGACAAGGGCGTCAAAGATAGCGTCTTTACTTGGAATCACAGCATTCCATAAAACTACTACTATATCAATCGAAGGATGTGACCTGATGCGAAAAGTTAGTGCGATTTTAGTCTTATTCACGTTTGTCATGGTTTTATCTGCATGCGGTAATAACGCAAAGACTGCAAAAAAAGACGGTGAGGTAACTGCCCGTATTGGCGTGTTGCGCGGTGCGGAACCGCTGAGCTTAGCCCAAGAGGGGGGACCACTCCAGAAACGGATTGAAGCAGCTGGGGCAAAGCTCGATAAATCGGGGAGCTTCCCCGCATTGGCACCTGCGATTGAAGCGCTGAATGCGGGATCAATTGATATCACGATTGGATCCATTACAGCGGCAATCAGTGCTCTTGTAGGGGATGCATCGGAATTTACCATTTTTGCCAGGCAAGAAAGTGCCTATAACAATACGGGCATAGTTGCAAAGCCAGAATCAGGGATCAAAAGCGCTGCTGACCTCAAGGGCAAAAAGGTAGCCGTAAACCGCGGCGGCACAGGCGAGTATTTGCTTTATAAAGCCCTTGATAAAGGAGGGATTAAACCTAGTGAGGTTGAAATTGTCTATCTTCCTCCTACCGAAGCAGGTCCAGCGTTCGGAAACGGGGAAGTAGATGCTTGGGCTACATGGGGGGCTTTCACGTCCCTAGCTGTGGAACAGCACGGTGCCGAACTTGTAATCCCGGCGTCTGATATTGGAACACAGAATGACGTTGTTTTTGTGGTTAGAACTGAATTTCTGAAGGTGCACCCTCAATTGGTGCGTGAAATCTATGAAGGTCTACGTGAAGAAGCAGAACTCTCCGCTGAAAACTTTGAAGAAACGGTAAAGCTCATCAAGGACACACAAAATGTTTCTGAGCAAGTTGCCCGCCGACAAGCGGAAGAAGCCGTAATTCCCGTCGAACCAGTAGATGATGTGATTCGCAAACGGTGGCAGGGGATTGCAGACTACGTATTTGAGAAAGGAATCATTCCAGAATCTGTAGGGTTAGATTCTTACACTGTAGACGTACAAACGATTGAAGATTAACTAAGCTTAAAGTAACTTTATTTTTACTATTTGTACAAAGATGTTTATCCTTATTCAATCATTAATCGGGGATATTGAATAAATAGTTTTAAAGTGCCAGGCTTCCTATACCCAGTCCTGTCTCTTCCTATTAGCTCATTTTGTCAAATCTAGTGATTGGTAGGAGAAGTGTGAAAGGTGGAAGCCTGATGAAGGTTAAGATGAAAGCTTGGTTAAAACAATATTTTAAAACAATCCAACTAACTACTAGACGAAAAAAATGAACATTCACCAAATAGAGGACTACCTAATTAATGATAAATGTAAGGACTCGATTCGTTATCAAATTGAAAATGGCCACCGTTCTTTTGTTCAAGTTATGAATTCGCTTACGGATGAAGGGGTGGTTTCTCCCATTAAGAAAAGCTCCTTAAAGGTGATGAGATATTTCTTGCTAATGTTGGGGCCACTTTATTGCAGCGATTGCAGCTGACACTGGACGATCTCAAAGCAAGAGTTTATGGGGAACCCTTTGCTTTCTGGCCAGCGCCAACGGAAAAAAAAGGGACAGCATGAAATGATCTCATTAATTGAGCAGACGGAGAAGTTATTAGAAGAATGTGAAAAAGTATAAGGAACTAAGCTAAATAAAAAATCCCGCCAATCGTAGAATTGGCGGGATTTTTTTAGGTTAAGCTTTGCTCATTGCGTATTTTTTCAAGCAAGGCCTGACAGCCGTCTGTAACCAGCTGATAAGTTTCCTCAAAGTCTCCGGTGTAATAGGGATCAGGAACATCTTTGTTATGTTGTGTTAAATCGAGCAAACGAATGATTTTCGGATGTTGAGGTTTTCCGGTAATCTCAAAAATGTTCTTTACATTGCTCTCATCCATACCTATTATATAGTCGAACTTTTCAAAGTCTTCCTTGGCTAACTGACGTCCGACAAGACCGTTTGATGAAACGTTGTATTTTTTTAAAATGGCAAGAGTTCCTTTATGTGGAGGAGAACCTATATGCCAAGAACTAGTGGCAGCGGAATCAACGGTAATTTGGTTAGACAAATTTTCTTTTTTCAGTATGTCACGAAACAATGCTTCAGCCATTGGTGATCGGCAAATGTTTCCCAAGCAAACAAATAGTACATTAATCATTAAATTAACTCCTTTAACCTATTAAACTAAGTTTAATACTCCATAATGACCATTCTAAGTCAGTTATCAAGGATTGTAAAATGAAAAGAACCTTAAGTGGTTCATGATTACCTCATTACTATAAAAGCCATGGCTAGCCTTGCCATGAAAAAAGTTTAACTTAATCAAAAGGGTTGGATTGTTTTTGGTCATAATCTGCTCATCCAAATAGTAGAAATGTTATAAGGATTGTTTTTATCCATATCAATCATTTGGTTGAAGATCCTTCTAAATTATCAACTTATATTAGAATTTAGCTAAATAAGGAGGAGTTTATGTTGAAATCGATTGGAATCTTAGGCGTAGGTCAAGCAGGTGGGAATATCGCAGAAATTGCATCAGCCTTGAATTTTCCAACTGCTTTGATTAATACGAATCAACGTGATGGGGTTGTAAACACCCGGGTAGAAAAAAAGTTTTTCGTTACAGGGTATAATGGTGCTGGTCAAGATCGTTCTTTAGGGTTACGGGCGCTTCAAGAAAACTATAAGGAGATCATTGATTTTGTGACCAGCTCCTTTAAAAACATCAAGCTTCTTTTAGTTGCTTTTTCAACGGACGGTGGCACCGGGTCTGGGATGAGTCCGATGTTAATTGATTTGTTAATTGATCAGTTGCCTGGTGTCAAGGTAGGGGCGATCGCGGTTATCCCTGAGCGAAATGTATTAGCGGGAAATCGCATCAATACCGCCGAGTGTATCGAAGAAATTTCCAATATAGAAGGCATTTCTTCTGTATTCCTCGTCGACAATGATCAAATGCGTAAATTGAAACCACAATCCAGTAAACATGAAATTTACCTTTCTGCTAATCTTCAAGCTATGGAGGCCATAAACCATCTTCTGAAAATAACGAAGAAGAGTTCATTCTTTGGAAATTTCGATGAAACCGATCTAATGAATATCCTTGGTTCAAGAGGAGTAACATTGATCTCTTCCGCTCCGATAACGGACGCGAAAAATACCTCGGAGGTCACCAAGAAAGTGCAGGTTTCTTGGGAGAACTCGATTTTCTGTCCTGTAGAATCACAAGGGGTAATCCGAGCTGGGCTTATCTATGAGGGACCAGAGAACATTTCAAAACTGATTAATGTACCATCCATCTTTGAAAGAGTGGGGGAACCGCTGCAATTATTTGAAGGAACCTATATCACAGAATCTGACCCTACGATCACAACCATACTTGCTGGACTTTCGTTCCCAACACGCCGGATGCTTTCTGTTGAAGAATCCCTAGAAAAAAACAAAGAAC
Organism: Neobacillus niacini; assembly: GCF_031457145.1. GTDB lineage: Bacteria > Bacillota > Bacilli > Bacillales > Cytobacillaceae > Neobacillus > Neobacillus niacini_J. Next base: position 111,249 of record NZ_JAVDVZ010000011.1, on the reverse strand, counting down.
GATTAGAGGAACTGGTGAAAAAGGAAAATACTCAAAATTACGAGTCTGGTATCCGATGGGCATCCAACTTAAAACTTATAAAACAGGAAAGAAAGCCAGTATCTATCACTTCCAAGTTAAATAAGTATCAAGGTAATTATAGTGAGTAGAAAGAAACACAGCGGACACATTATAACCAGAAAATACTTTTGTGCAAATTAAAAAAATAAGGCTTACTTCGCTAGGTAAGTTCTACTTTTAACAAAAAAGATACTAACGTTAATAAATCCACACAATTTATTTCAAATACATGAAATAAATTGTGCGGTTTTTTGTTATTCTATCAATTCGGATCAAAGAGTCGTTTCTTTAAATATAGTCTAGCCCCTTAGTTGCTAGGGGCTTTAGCTTTTTGCGTTCCTAATGAGGGAAGCCATATTAGTTTTCTAAAAAAGATGCTGAAAACAACTTGAAGTGTGTCCCTAAAAGCTATGCTTTTGAGACACACTTTTTTTCTAACGGCTAGTGAAAATATTAGCATTTTTAATCCTCTTATTAGGGATTTAATGGTAAAATTAATTAAATTAAAACGAGGTGGGAATCTAATGAGTGATAAAAATAAGATTCAGAGTAAAAAAAAGAATAAGGAAAGCTATATGATTTCGGGTTTTATTGGTGCTGCAATTGGTGCAGTTTTTGGGTTAGTATCTTATGTGAAAGATTGGATCTGATTAGCAGGTTATAATAACTAGAATAGAGGGAGTTGCTTTGTTTGGAAACAATCCAATCTATGTTTAAGCATTTGCATTGGTCTAATCAACGAATTCTTGAAACCTTACATAACGGTGAAGAGAACAAGAAGGCGAATAATCTCTTTTCCCATATACTACATGCAGAAAATGTTTGGTTTACTAGGTTAATAGGGACAGATAGTTCGCATTTACCGATTTGGGCAGAGATTAGTTTAGAATCGTGTTTAGGTCTGGTTAATCAAAATAATCTTAACTATACTGCATTCCTTTCAAATTTATCCAATTTGGAACTTGATCAACTAGTCACCTATAAAAATAGTAAAGGCACAGAATTCCGTAATTCCAAAAGAGATATCTTAACCCATGTTGCTCTTCATGGTCAGTACCATCGTGGACAGATCAATCAGCTTCTAAGAGCAGCAAAACTAGAACCTATAAATGTTGACTTTATTACATTTAGAAGATGATATAGTTATAGATATTTATTAAAAACGAGTGCATGGCACCTTCCAATTCGTTGGTGCCATGCACTCGTTATTTAATTATTTTTTATTGTGTGAAGGGTCACTTAACCATGATTTCAGATATTCAATGAACTTTTTCGTAGCTGGAGCAAGGGACTTAAAAGATGTAGCTGCAATACCAATGGTACGATAATTTTCTCCCTCTAACTTAAGAGTCCGAACGTTTGTTGGAACCTGATGTAAAACCATTTCAGGAAGTATACTGATTCCCATACCATTTCTAACCATTGAAATAATTGCCTGGTCATCTGAAAGTTCAAATTTAATATTAGGGGTAACATTGTTTTCTTTTAAAATTCGTTTTAGATCGTTATCGCTCCCTTTTTTTGACTTGATTAGAGGCTCTTCTTTAATCATTTCAAAACTAATCTCATTTTGTTCAGCAAGCGGGTGTTCATTTGAGAGGATACAGAGCATTTTATCTTTTTTTAATGGAATCACTTCAAAGTTTTGTGAAGTCGGTAGAGACACAAAGCCAAAGTCAACCAAACCAGTTGATATCCAATTCTCGACGGCATCATAATCCCCCTCCAGGAGTTTGACCTCGATAGTAGGGTGAGCCTCATTAAATATTTTCATGATTTCAGGGAGCCAGTGAATGGACACACTTGAAATCGTTCCAATCCGGACTGTACCGATTTCCAGCCCATTGATATTAGCTATTTCTTGAACCATTTCTTCATTCAACATTAATATATCACGTATGTATTTTAAGATGCGCTTTCCGTTATTGGTCAAATGGATACCTGAGCGTCCTCGATTGAGTATAGAAAATCCCCATTCTGATTCAAGGCTGGTAATGGCATGACTTATAGCAGATTGACTTAAACTTAGTGTTTCACCGGCTTTCGTAAGGCTCCCTAATTCCACGACAGTACTAAATATCTCAAACTTAGCAAGAGACAGTTTGACCACTCCTTTTACATGAAATTTATTCATGTCAATCTTCGAAAACATTCATTTTTCTAATCTTAATTTTACAATTATACTTAATAATAATCAATTCGTGAAAGGATAGGTGACCTAAAAATGAATCAAAATAAATTGTCTGGGATAGGATCAAACACCCAATTAAACGCAGATATCATAATGCTGATCGTTACTATGATTTGGGGGTCATCATATTTGTTTATGAAGATGGGTCTCGATTCCTTTCAAGGGTTTAACTTGATAGCATTACGTTTTGGCATAGCGTTTATTTTAGCTGGAGCTGTATTTTACAAGCGCTTCATACATATTGATAAGAAAACATGTTTTTATGGATTTTTATTAGGAACAATCTTGTTCTTCATCATGTCTGTTGTTACGATCGGATTAAAATTCACAACTATTTCAAATGCGGGATTTTTATTTAGCCTTTCAGTAGTATTTGTCCCGTTATTCTTAGCGATCTTTTTTAGAAAAAAACCAGAAAAAAAAGTTGTTTTGGGCGTAGCCGTTTCTATAACAGGAATTGCTCTTTTAACATTAAATCATGAATTAATGATCAATTCCGGAGACTTCTTAATTATATTAGGTGCAGTATTTTATGCCATTTTCATCATTGTTATAGATAAGTTGACGAAAAATTGTGATTCCATCACACTCGGGATTTTACAACTTGGCTTTGCCGGGGCATGGGGGTTACTATTTTCATTATTTTTCGAAAAGCCACATCTGCCTAACACAACAGAATCATGGGTTGCGATATTGGCTTTAAGCATACTTTGCAGTGCAATTGGTTTTATCGGTCAAGCCTATGCTCAAAACTATAGCACACCAACGCACACAGGTTTTATATTTTCATTAGAACCCGTTTTCGCGGCATTATTTGCTTTTATTTTCGTAGGTGAAACACTCCCAGTCAAAGGGTATTTAGGAGCCATTCTTATCTTAGCAGGTGTCTTAACGGCTAAAATCAATTTTAAAATGTTTTTTATGAGAAAAAGATTCAATCAAACAGTTGACTCTTCTGAAGCGTAGGATGATGAGATTGATAGTTATTTATATTTATTTAAAACGAGTGCCTGACCCCATCCAATTCTTTGGTGTCAGCCACTCGTTTTTCTATTAATTTTTATAGCATGGGACTTGATGCTTTCATTAGAAAAATCATTCATTGTTATGAAACCTGATTTGGATGAATATAATCTATTAAAATAGGAAAACAAGTTGTAAATTGGAGGAGGGAATGAAATTTGGATAGTTTAAGATTTAGCCAGTTGAAGGCATTTGTTGAATTGGAGTATATGGGTCGACACGATATCATCCCACAATTCCATTTCCATACAGAAGATTTAAAATGGTTTATTGAGCAAGCGGAGAAAGCTGGGCGTTTTGAACGAACGTTAAGAATGATTGCAGAAGGAATGAACGGGAAGGAATCCAGTGAATTAATTGAAATAGCAAGTAAGGCATTAAAAGATTAGGGATGGGGTGCCTGGCATTTCAGTGTCGAGTTAGAGAGAGTTGAATTTGTTAGGCAGATAAACAAAGGAAATATGCAGATTAAATGGGATCTATGCAGGTATGCGATAAGAATTGGCAGGTGGAGGACCTATTTTGGCAGGTAAGAGGATTTTAATCAAAAAAGGTCATAGAAAAACCACACCTAGATGCAGAATCCACGCAAAATTTCTAGATAAATATCCATATATTTGGAAATCCGAATGCCTATGCCAGGCATTTCAAAGTCGAGTTTGGGTGGGTTGAATTTGTTTGACAGATAAAGAAAAAATGTGCCAAACACCATCCAATATTTTGGTTGGTGCCTGGCACTCGTTTTTTCAGTCGATACATGCACAAAAAACTCTAACCTGAATTTACTGTTTGTTAGTCATTAAGTGAGTATTAAAGGATTTTTATTCGTAGAGGCCAGAAGGACCATCAAAAGATGGCCCTTTTTTACTTAAAATGTCCAAAGATTGTTTATCTGGTTTTATGTATCTTTGAAGTTCCCAAGGATACATTTATTCTTCATTTTATTCTTTATTCCAGGCTGCTGTGTTATTCGCAATTTCATTTTTGTAGGAATCGGCAACTGATTTCGGAATTAAGTCTTCAATAAGTAATTTATCAACAGAAGCGTTCATTTTATTAACCCAGTTTTCCCTAGTTCCATATAGCGTGTTTAGTTTGTCAGCACTAAACATGGTCATAAAATCACTTTGAACCATGTAAGTAGCTAACGGATTATCCGCAAGAGGATGACGGATTCCGCCTATAACATTGCCATGTTCATCTCTTGGGAATTTACCAGTTGCATCTACATTTACCCATTTATCATCAGCAGGTGGGAAGTATTGCTTCGGATCTGCATTAGGATTATTTTTCTTTGCAACAGCATAATCATATAAATTTTGCAACGCACCATTTACAAACATATCGATGTGCAATTCACTTTTAATGGTATTTGGCAGTGTGCTGGTCGGGTATGATCTTGGTTTTACCCCAGCCTTTACAAGCGCATCATTGTTTTGAATGATCGGCGAGATGGCATCAGAGTGAGGGGCACCAGATACCTCATAAAGTCTGAAAATATCATGCTCACTGTTTTGGTCCTTTTTTGTTTTATAAGAAGGGAATAGACCTTTACCTTCTTTGAAGCCAAATTCTGCTTGAGACATAACCACCATGGTCGGAACACCCATTGGCTTATAAATGGTTTTTGGACTTTGATCATTTGTAGCTGGTATTATCGCTGTTGGCTGAATCGCAGTTGGAACTGCTCCAACCCAATTATAGTAGCCATCAAACATGTATTCATCTGTTTTAGCGTTATACAAATATGGTTGGAACACATTTGTGTACGTATTCTCATACATACCGGATTGACTTTGTCCGCCAAGGAATACAAAATCAGGTTTAGTCCCAAGGATTTTCTTGCTTTGTTCATCATCATTTAGTGAGACACCCAGCTGTGAAAGCATATCCCAGAATAAGCCATTTTCGTATTGCCCTTCATTATCGGCGACCCAATCAATGTCTGCATAACGTACAGGATCAAATTTTTTCAACGCTGTTACATTTACATCTTTAGAAGTAATACCAATATACCCATGCCCATTTTGCATGTAGTATTCCCAGCTTCTTCTCCATGTATCTTCCATATCAGAATTATTGGAGGCGTTTAAAATATCTACATAAACTGCACCAGAGAAATTTTCCATATCCTTAGGCATTCGTACGATGATTCGATTTGTGTAATCATAAGGTCCACTTTTGATTGTGGGTACATCATTGCCTTCGACTTTTCCAAGCTCGTAAACATTGGCTTCCCCTGAAAGAAAGAATTCTTTTTCGGTATAATCATAGTCTCCCCAAATATCGACAGAGCCGACTGAATCCAGCATCGAATTATATGGATGGCTTAAGCTTGGGTCTGCCGCAACATCTGGTTCTTGTTGGTGAAAACCGATTTTTTCATAATTAAAAGGCTTTTCCACAATCTTGGTTGGTTTTGTATTAGCAGTATCGTAAATCTTTTGGGCATCTGGTCCGCCAAAGCCTTTCTTTTCATTTGCATATTTGACAAGTTTGTCATAGCCTTCTTTTATAATATATCTTTCTTTTAATAGTTTTTTAGCTTGTTCAATAAATGGCTTTTTGTAATCTTGTGTATAATCAGGATACAATTTTGCTATTTTATCAGCAGTAAAGAATACCATGCTGCCATTTGTCTCAAAAGGCAGGCCATTTCGGCTTGCATAATAAGTGGCGATCGGATACTCAATCATCGGCGCACGAATACCGCCAAGAGCATTACCATGTTCGTCTGTTTTTGGAGAATATATGGTTCTGCCATTTGAATTAGATTCGTTGTAGTTAATCCATTTGTCTTGAGCAGATGGAGCTGGAGTCCCCTTGGTTGCCCATATATGCATGTTTTCTTGAGCAGCATTTACGAAAATTTGGAGATTTAAATCGCTTTCATAATGTCCAGGATCATACACCTTTGGAGGTCTGCCAACCCCGTTTCCAAGAGCAATCTCAGCGCTATTAGGAATAACTGCTAGAGTAGGGTCTGTATGCGGTGTACCTGCCACTTCATAAAATCTAAATTTATTTTTAGCCGTCGAAGAATCTGCTTTTCTTTCATACTCAGGAAAATTTGGTATGTTACCAAAACGGTGTTCAAATTCTGACATGATTACTATATAAGGGACACTTGTGTCTGAGTATGTAACTTTAGGCTGCGGCCCATTTGAATGTACATTTGTTGTACCAGGTCCAACCAAATTCATATACCCGTTAAACAACGGCTTTCCGTTATTAGAATTATTTAGCAATTTATCAAATAATGTAATGTAAGTATTCAAATAAAAGCCTGATTGACTCTGACCAGATAAATAAACATGTTCCGGAGAAAGACCGCCTAATAGATCGCCAGCACTCTCGCTGCGAAGCTTCGTACCCAATTGAGAAAGCATGTCCCAGAAAAGGCCATTTTCATCTTTACCATTTACTTGCCAATTTAGGTCTGCATATCGTTCACTGTCGAACCTTTTTAATGCATTAATGGTATCTGTTTTCGAAGTAATCCCAATATAGGCATGCCCCTCATTCATATACCAATCATAACTTCTTCCAAAGGTATCTTCTAAATCAACACCGCTAGATGCATTTAGTATATCTACATAGACCCGGCCAGAGAATTTAGAAGGATCCTCAGGGAATCGTACAATCATTCTTGTTGTGTAATCATTGTTGGAAGATTTGATATACGGTTCATTTTTTTCATTGATACTATAAACATTTGCTTTACCGGAAAGGAAAAATTCCTTTTCCTCGTAGCCATAGTCATTCCAAATGTCTACTTTGCCGCTAGAGCTATACATAGAACTAAATGGGTGACTAATATCAGTAGGCTCGCTATGGAAAGTCATGCCCTCACCATAAGGTATTTCTTTAAGTGTTGGTAGTGCTTTTATGGAACTCTTGATCTTACCATAATCCTTGTGCGCATTTGCCTTTTCAAGTGAAGGCTGTGCCTGGTTGTTGCCATTAGTGGCGGCTATTGCCGGGAAGCTTCCGCTACTAAGAAGCCCAAATAACAATGTTGCTGATAGAGCTGCTTTGGTAACCTTTTTAGCAAATTTCATAATATCCCTCCATATTCTTTTTCTTCCATAATGCTGTATTTAACAATCACACCCCCATAAGTTGGAAACTACGTTATTTTTATGTAAACGTTTCCAATACCCTTGATTATAAAATTTTCTAAAAAGCAGTGGGCATAGGTTATTTTTAGATGAATTTGTGTTTTTTTAATATTTTGAAAAAACACTAAATTCTACCTATTACTTAATATCTATCAAGCTAGAGAATCAAAATACAAAATGAGTATAGAAGACCTCTTGAATTTGGCTTCTTTGAATGAAAAGTGATATTTCCGAACCCAATTATTTTACATTATTGATTTATTAAAGAACAAAAGACGATAATTAAAAGGGATGGCAGGTCATTAGTACTGAAAAATAGCTTTCTACTGTTACAATGAGAGAATTAATGAAAGAATATTACAGTATGTAGAAAGGAGTTCCACATGAAGCTGATTGATGAGTACTTTGAAACAGCGATGGAAGCCTGGAGTATGATGCAAAAGACTTCGGGTGATGAAGGGGCAGAATGGGCAGAAAGATTTGAACGCTACTTTTATGAATTTATCGATGAATTGAAGAAATGGTGGGCTACCCTCCATCCAAAGCTTACGAATATAGATGAGGCAGAGGAGTTACCTGAAATAAAAAAGTGGTTGGAGCAAATCCCTGCACCTGTTCAACTAAATTTTCTTACAGAATTAGAGGATATTTTGGATGGAATAGACACAGAACGTTTTGATTAAGAAGTTGAGTATGATGGAGATGTGTTGTTGTATTAACGACCAATTCCTATAAAACTAATCTGTGATTTGTACTTTATATATTGTATGCCAGATTAAATAAATATAAAAGAGGATGCTTAGCTTGGAAACAATCCAGTATATATTAAAGCATTTACATTGGGCTAATCAACGAATTCTTGAAACCTTACAAAACGGTCAAGAGAACAAGCAGGCGAATAATCTCTTCTCTCATATTCATCATGCAGAGAATGTTTGGCTTACGAGATTAAAAGGAATAGATAGTTCACATTGGGTAGCAAGATTTATTGAATAAAAACAAATGCCAGGCACCATCCAATTTTTTGGACGGTGCCTGGCACTTGTTTTTTTTATTAATTACTCCTTTAAATTGTTGACTTCATTAAACAATTCATCATAGACACCTAGAAAGGTGTCTACAAGTGGTGATTCTTCATTTTTTCTCCAAACCATGGAAAGGTCCATCGTTGCTGTATCATCTAAAACAGGCCTGAACACAACCCCTGTATTGCCATACTCAAGGGCTAGTGTTGTGACCAGTGATATTCCCATCCCTGTGGATATGAGGGTGAGAATTGTAAAAATCCCTTCGGCTTCTTGGATAACGTTAGGACTAAACCCTGAACGGTTACAAATGGAAATGATGGTATCATAGTAGCCTGGCTCATTTTTACGGTGTGTCATGATGAAAGGTTCACTTTTCAGTTCTCTAATATCTAGTGGTGATGTGGATTTTGCTAATGGATGTGTTGAAGGTAATGCCACTACAAATGGTGCATAGCCGACTAATCGAGAATTCAAGTTGCTGCTTTCAATAGGGGGACATACAAATCCTAGTTTAATCTTGTTTTCTGTTAACGATTGAATCTGACTAGCCGAAGAAAGAAATTGTAAAACGACCTCTACTTTTGAATATCTTGAACGATAGGTTCGAATTAAGTTTAATAGAAGTTTACTCAAAATTCCTGTGTACCCTATAATTAATTGACCTTTTTCACCCTGATGGATTTTTCGAACATCATTACAGGTTCTTTCAAGTTTATTAAGAATTTCATAGGAGTGTTCTAGAAAGTACTTGCCTGCTGGTGTTAATTCCGTATGCCGTTTTGTCCTATTAAATAATTTCACTTCTAACTCTTTTTCTAATTGAGCAATTTGTTGACTAAGGGGTGGTTGACTCATATTTAAACGTTTAGCAGCTCTGCCAAAATGTAGTTCTTCAGCAACTGCAACAAAATAGTGTAAATGTCTCAACTCCAAAATGATCACCTTATTTTTCTAGAATAATATTTTCTGAATATTAATGCGATTGTATCATATATTAGACCGATAAAAGAAGAAAGTGGTAGTATCAAATTATAAAACAGAAAAGTATTCAGATTTTTCAAACGATTAAACTTCGTTGGACTGAATCTAGTTTACTGAAAAAAACTCAAAAGGGGAGGAATCCAATGAATCATTCCATTCTAACTTTAAACGATTTTTTCAACAATTTGTTTCAAAATCATGGAGACAGACTGGCTGTGCATTTTCAACATCAATCATTCACCTATCGTGAACTACACAAGCAAGCTAATAGAGTTGCTCATGGATTGATAAAGTGTGGGGTAAAAAATAATACCAGGGTTGCTCTGTTATTATCCAACACTCCTGAATACTTGATTAGTGAATTAGGAATCTTCTTTGCAGGTGGAACAAAAGTCCCTTTAAACAACATGCTTGGAGAGAACGAAATTCTTTACATTTTAAATGACTCTGATGCAGAAGTTTTAATTGTTGAAGAGCAATTTTTCTCCATTATAAAAAACATCCAGATGGAATTACCAAAAATGAAGACGATTGTAGGGGTTGGCAGGACAGAACATTTGCCCTCTCCATTTATTTCATGGGAATCTTTCCAGGCGAATGAACCAGAAGCTATGTTAACTGTTTCAACTAGCCCTACGGATCTCTCGTTAATCCTTTACACTGGCGGTACCACTGGAAAGCCAAAAGGAGTAGTACATAATCATCAAGGAACCGTTCTAACCTCTCTTTCTATGGCCATTGAGACGACAATGCAAGAAGATGAAAAAATTTTATTGACTACACCATTGCCGCATGCAGCTGGACTTTATTTATACGCGGGTATGGTAAAAGGCGCTCAAATTTTTATTGAAAGTAAATTTGATCCTGAGAACGTATTGGAACATATTGAAAAAAATAAGATTACCTTCTTAAGTACTGTCCCTACCACCCTATATCGATTATTTGATTTTATGGAAGATAAAAAATTTGATGTAAGCTCGATACGAACCATTCAATATGGGACAGCACCTATTGCAGCAGATCGGTTAAGACAGGGCTTGGAAATATTTGGTCAAGTTTTTCTTCAAATTTACGGATTGACTGAAACACAAAGTGCTGCAACATGGCTTAAGAAAGCGGATCACCGCACCGATGAGGAATATCAAAAAATATTACAAAGTTGTGGTAAATCAACGATTATGAGCAGAATTAAGATAGTTGATGAACTTGGAAATGAAGTTAGCCGCGGTGAAGAGGGTGAAATTGCCGTCAAAGCACTGACAAATTTAATTGGTTATCATAAACTTCCTGAAAAAACGGCTGAAACCATAAAAGATGGTTGGTTACACACTGGAGATGTGGGAGTGATGGATGAGAAAGGATACGTCTATCTGCTGGATCGGAAAAAAGATATGATCATTAGCGGCGGCATGAATGTATATTCTTCGGAAGTTGAAAATGTCATCCAAAAGCACCCGGATGTTCGTCAAGTAGCCGTTATTGGTATTCCGGATAAGGATTGGGGAGAAGCTGTCACAGCCTTTATTATCCCTAAAAAAACTCCAATAAATGCTGAAAACATCATGCAATATTGCAAGAATAACCTTTCAAAATATAAGGTTCCCAAAGCAATTAATATTGTTGAAGAACTGCCGCTAACCCATTATGGGAAAGTTGATAAAAAAACATTACGTGCACCTTACTGGGAATTCGCAAGCAGAAATATTTAACCGTTTTCAAAACCAAAATTAATTCGAAGGGGTTTGATGATGATAGCCTACAACACTCTATTGGTAGAACGTAAGAAACCAGTCATTACGATTACGTTTAATAGACCTGAAAAAGCAAATGCCATGAATACACAAATGAATGAGGAACTGGATGAAATTATTTCTGAAATACGAAAAGATTCAGATTATAAATTCATTGTATTTACCGGCAATGGAAAGACATTTTCGGCCGGTGCAGATATGAATGAGCTATTGAACGGAATAGAAGATCATGCGCTAAGTTCTTCCTATATTAGGGAAGATCAGATTAACCGACATGAGTTTTTAAGGAAGTTTGATGCACTCGATCAAATAACGATAGCAGCAATAAATGGTCCGATGTACGGTGCTGGCTTCGTTTTAGCGATGGTTTGCGATTTTCGTATTATGGCAGATAGCGCAACAGCTTGTCTCCCAGAGGTTGAACGGGGATTATTTTTTTCAGGTGGAGGTACACCTCGATTAGTAAATCTTATAGGACCGGCGAAAGCAAAGGAATTAATTATGTTATGTGAAGTCATCGACTCTGCCGAAGCTTTACAAATTGGTTTAGTAAACAAAGTAGTACCTTCTCAGGAATTAACGTTTGCTACTGAAGAATTAATAGGTAAGTTGAACAGGAATCCTTTTTCAGCTATTCGATTAACAAAAAAAATAGTCAATGCAGCAACCCCGAGATTTGAAAATCTACTTTTTTATGAACCAGAATTACAAGAACATATGATGTTGCATGGAGAGGCGAGGGAAGAAATCGATAAATTTGTTGCCAGCCAGAAAGAAAAAAGAAGTCAAAACAGTAAATAAAATAGGGAGGAAACAAAAATGAGTAATGAATCTTTATACCAAAAATCATATTTTTCACGTCTAGGAGAATTTAGTGACTTAACCCCTGATACTTTTAAATATTTTATCAGATTTGATCATTATGCCTTAAAGGAAGGTGCAATTCCTTCAAAATTAAAGGAGTTAATTGCGATAGCTGTCGCCCATACAACTGGATGTCCTTACTGCATCGACATACATGTAAAAAATGCGAAATCTTTAGAGACTTCAAAAGAAGAAATGGCTGAAGCCATTATGGTAGCAACTGCATTAAAAGCAGGATCAGCGCTTGCACATGGGGTGAACGCGCTCAATAGCTTCGATAATACGGATGATGAAGAATTGTATAAACGAGCATATTTTAATAGATTAAAAGAGTTTTCGAATTTAAATGGTGATGTTTTCAAAGCATTTGTGGATTTTGATCAGCAAGCTATGAAGTCTGGCTTACTTAGTGTTAAGGAAAAAGAACTTATTGCGGTTGCAGTGGCACATACTACTGGCTGCCCATATTGCATTGATATTCATACAAAGGGCGCTAAAAGAGCCAAAGCGGTTAAGGAAGAGGTTGCCGAAGCGATTATGGTAGCAACTGCCTTAAAAGCGGGTTCTGCTTTGGCTCACGGTGTGAATGCTTTAAATGCTTTTGATGAATAAAAAAGACTTTCCATATGAAAGGGAGGAAAACTGTCTTGTCAAAAAAACTATTCCTATTGATCACCATAATGTTGAGTATTTCACTAGCTTTACTTGGCTGTGGAAATTCAGCAAATAAAACTAGTTCGGATAAAAACTCAGGTGAAGAAGTATACAAACTTAGTTTTAATGTTCAAATTCCAGCTACCCATAAATTTCATACCGATGTTGTTAAACCGTGGGCGGATCTCGTAGAAAAAGAAACAAATGGTAGAGTTCAGATTGAAATCTATAATAGTGGGGCTCTTGGAACACTTGCTACTGCTTATGATGATATAAAGGGTGGTGTATATGATATTGGATATGTAAGCCCGGGTTTACATCTTGATAGTAATTTATACCCACTAACTATTGGTGATTTACCGTTTGGTATTACCGATAGCGGTGTTAAGGCGAGGGTTTTGGGTAAGCTTAAAGACAAGTATATGAAAGATGCTTTTAATGAATCGACTCTTCTTTCCATATCATCTACGGACTCTTATCAGCTATATAGTAAGGAACCTGTAGAGTCTATTGCAGATGTTAAAGATAATAAGATCATTGTTCAAGGAGCAGAGAGAATCGAAACAGTTAAAGGATGGGATGCAGTACCTGTATCGCTGGGTTTGGAACAAATATATGAATCATTAGAAAAAGACACGGTTGATCAAACTACTTATACATCTGTTGGTGCGCTTGGACTTAAATTATACGAGGTAGCTCCGTATTTAACTAAAATTGATTTAGGTGCAACAACTCTTGTGTTTCTACTAAATTCAAATTCTTTGAAAAAAATGCCTGATGATCTCCAGAAACTTTTTGTGGAAGAGTTAGGTCCTAAATTAGGTGAAATGACTGGGGAAATGTACAAAAATCAAGCAGATTCAGCAATGAAGGAATATGGTGAGCAAGTAAAAAGTCAAGGTGGTAAAGTCATCACATTAGATGGTGCCAAATTGAAAGAGTTTAAGAAACCTTCAAAGAAAATATGGGATGCCTGGGCAGAAGAGGGTAATAAAAAGGGTTATCCTGGTGATGAAATATTGGAGGAATTTAAAACCTTAATTAAAGACGAAGGCGGCGCTCTTCCTTTTTAAACATCACGATATAATGCAAATATAAAAATGATTTTCGACCTAAAAACTAGAAATGGATCTTTTGAATATGATTTTATTATCATTCAAAAGATCCTTCTATCTTTTCTGAATTTCTAATGAAAGAAGGTAGAGTAATGAACCCTATTTTAAAAGTTATACAGTTTATTACCAATATTAATAAATGGGTATCTTATTTCGCTCTTGTTCTTATGATGATCGCAGTTACTTTTTTTTCTATTTCAAGAACTTTTGGCCAACCAATTATTGGAGATATAGAATTAGTTCAGTTTACAATGGTTTTACTTATTATGGGTGCATTAGCCATAACGGAACAATCAAACTCACATATCTCGATAGGACTCATTGTTGATAAATTCCCACCCAGTTTACAAGCTGCGATAAACTGCCTTTCCCAATTATTAACACTCTTGTTTTGTTTTTTAGTTTGTTGGGTTTATATAACTAAAATGAACTTTTTGCAGTCGTCTGATCTGCTAAAAATTCCTTTTTATCCTATTAAGATGTTTTTAATTATTGGTTTCATCGGTTGGGGACTTGAAGCAATTTCAAGATTTTATAAATCCGTTCGAAGCTTTTAATAAGGAGTGAGAAAATGACAGTTGAAGCGGTTGGAGTAATAGTAATTATTTCTGTTTTTATCCTTATGTTTCTAAGAATCCCAATTGCCATTGCTATGGCAATTCCTGCAAGTATTGCTATTTACTATCTAAAAGGATGGGATACACTACTATCAGCTATTGATAGTATCGTATGGTACCAGAGTTACAGCTATACTCTTAGCACAATCCCATTATTTGTTTTAATGGGGCAGTTTTTATATACTTCCGGAATTAGTGAGGAGTTGTTTGATACCTTTAGGAAGTGGTTTGGTAGATTAAAAGGGGGATTGGGGCTTGCGACTATCGGTTCATCAGCGATGTTTGCAGCAGCCTCTGGCTCGAGCGTTGCAAACACTGGGACCATGGGTGTCATTGCATCGAAAGAAATGTTGAAAGCAGGGTATAGTAAAAGCTTGACAGGTGGTTCGATCGTTGCTGGTGGTGCATTAGGCATATTGATTCCACCAAGCACAACATTTATTATTTATGGGATGATAACAGAACAATCAATTGGTGCGCTTCTAACAGCAGGAGTTATTCCAGGTATATTACTGACCATTTTCTTCATGCTTACTATTGTTATCGTTGTTATTGTAAAGCCAAGTATGGTTTCTAATATAGTAGAACCCAGTGTTAGTTGGAAAGAGCGATTTATTTCACTTAAGTCTAATATTAGTATAATTATCATGTTTATTGTCGTTGTTGGTGGTCTTTATCTTGGTTTTTTCACTGCTACTGAAGCGGCAGGGGTAGGGGCTTTAGGTGCATTTATTATTGGCTTAATTCGCAAAAAGTTAACCTTGAAAAATTTTTCAGAAGCCATTATCAGTACGATCAAAACTACAGGATTTATGTTTGCAATTCTATTGGGTGCATTTATTTTAAACTATGTGTTGGTGATCACACGCCTTCCATACATGCTCGCGGATTTCCTTTTTGACAAAAATCTTTCACCAACCATGATATTTATCTTAATCATTATCATGTACATTATTCTAGGGGCACTTATGGATACCTTAGCGATGATGGTTGTAACCATCCCTATTCTTATGCCTGTATTAGAATTGGCAGGATTTGATTTAGTATGGTTTGGAGTTATCATTGTCCTTGTTGTTGAAATGGCCTTAATTTCACCACCTGTTGGGATGAATTGTTTTGTCTTAAAAGGGGTTTCAGAAGATCTAGAATTAGTAGATATCTTTAAAGGAGCATTGATATTCATGATACCAATTCTCCTTCTCATCGTATTAGTATATATTTTCCCTGAAATTGCTCTATTTTTACCTAATACAATGCGGTAATCAGGAAGCCAAAAAAACCCGGATTCATAAATGAATCTGGGATTTTTTTATACCATAAATGTTTAAGGAATTATTCCAACTGTATGTTAACTTTATGCCATAGGCAGGCTTTTAAATTTTGTTACGATCTCTACGAACTGTTCTTCCGTCAATAAACCTAAACACTTAAGCCTCCAGTATTGGCTTTTCCACTAAAGTTGTTACTGAAGAAGATGAAATTGCTCAGTTACAAGAAAATGCAGATAAGGCTCTCTACAAATCAAAAACAAAGGGACGGAATCGAGTTGAGTTTTAGAAAGTAGTCTTAGCTTAAATTTCTATATGAACAACCAGGCACATCATTTATTAATAAGATGTGCTTATAGTCTTTGCAATAAATATTAAATTTTTAATTTTATCGAACGAAACCTCACCAACATAATGATTATCAAGATTTACAACAATCGGAACAAGCTCTTTTCCCGGAATGAATGAACGATCTTAAACATATAAAAAACCAATAGAGGTGTAATCGTAAACGATCCTTTCAAAATGAAAATAGGGGAGGATTTAATGGAAGTTCCAAGCAACGATAAACGCAGATATATGCCAGGAATTGATGGACTTAGAGCCATAGCTGTCATTGGTGTTATTCTTTACCATCTGAATATCCCTTGGTTTCAGGGTGGGTTTTCTGGAGTAACGGTTTTCTTTGTTTTATCTGGGTACTTGATTACGGACATCCTTATCGATGAGTGGAATAAAAACAATAGAATTAACTACCTGCGCTTTATGATCCGGCGGTTTCGCAGGCTGGCTCCAGCAGTATTGGTTATGATTTTTATCATTACCGTTTGGGTAACATTCACAGATCATCCTTCGTTTGAAAAATTACGATCTGATTTTTTGCCTTCACTTTTATATGTTACAAATTGGTGGTACATTTTCCATGAAGTTTCCTATTTTGATTCCTTTGGTCCGGCATCACCTCTTACTCATTTATGGTCCTTGGCGATTGAGGAGCAATTTTATCTTATTTGGCCTTTGTTTATCATTCTTGGTTTTACCTTCATAAAAATAAAAAGGTATCGGATTGCCGCTATCCTAGTTGGAGTTGTCTTTTCTGCTTGGTTAATGGCATATCTCTATATACCGGGTGAGGATCCTTCTCGTGTGTATTATGGAACAGATACAAGAGCCTTTTCTCTTCTTCTAGGAGCTGCTCTGGCTTTCTTATGGCCAAGTCAAAGATTATCTAAAACCTTACCAAAACAGGCTAGTATTGTCCTTGAAAGTGTCGGAATAACAGGGTTAGTGCTAATTATTATCATGTTTTCAATCACGTCACAATTTGACCATTTTCATTATCAGGGAGGTATGCTTCTTTTATCCATACTTACCATTTTAGTCGTAGCGGCATTAGCACATCCAGCTAGTAAGTTGGCGAAATGGTTGAGCGTTAAGCCTCTTCGATGGATTGGAGTACGTTCCTATGGTATTTATTTGTGGCATTATCCGATTATTATCTTAACAACACCGATTGTGAATACAGATGGACTAAATGTTTGGCGGATAAGCTTACAAATAGCTGCTACATTGATTGTTTCGGCTTTGTCCTATCGATTTGTGGAAACCCCCATTCGAGCAGGGCGGTTAAAATATACTCTAACAGGATATAAAAAACTGACTATCGTTCATCAAAGGATTGTTTTAGGTAGCGGCGCTGTTTTATTAGCATTCATATTAGGAATAGGAGTAGTGTTTGTCACGAAAACAAACGTCAAAGTAGCTGTGAAAACACCATTAACACTAGCACCTTTGGATGAACTAGTATTTAGCCAAGAGCAGCCAGACCCAGGGGCTGTTGAGGCAATCACAGAACCGGATTTGAAAACCGTTACAATTATTGGTGATTCCATTCTCTATGATGTTGCTCCTTTCTTTAAAAATCATTATCCAGAAGCAATTATCGATTTCCGTGTTGGACGGCAAATGTCTGAGTTGCCGGAGGTGATCAAAAATCTAGAGAGCAATAGTCAATTAGGGGAATATGTAATTATTCAAGTCGGTACCAATGGACCTTTTGTAAAAACTGACCTGGTAAATGTAATAGAAGGTCTGGGTAATAAAAAGGTGATTTTAGTAAACTGTCGAATACCCAGGCCATGGGAATCGACTGTGAATTCTACATTAGAAGAAGTGGTTAATAGTATGCCCAATACCGTTCTCGTAGATTGGTATCGTGCAAGTGCAGGACATGCGGAGTTTTTTGCAAATGATGGCGTTCATTTATCGAAGTCAGGCGGAGAAACATACGCTAATCTATTAGTGGAAAAATTGGAAGACTAAGAATTTTATCATTGAATGGACGATAACCTCAGTAATGAAACTGGGGTTTTTCTTTTAATATGTTGGGAAATTACAGAATGTATGTTCTGTTTTTGGAAGTTATGATATACTAAAAAGAGCAATAGACAAGGGTATCTCAAGGGTGGTCGGCACACTCCCAAACCAGAAAGGGGGTGCTGCTGATTGACGGTTTTTGAAACGTTTATGATTATGTTTGGATTTGCAAGTTTAATCGTAGCCATACTGTCATTTAACCAAAAAAAATAATCCACCCTTGAGTTGATGGCTCAGATGGATTATCCTACCCTAAAAGCCGACCCCTACCTGAGGGACCGTCTATTGCTGGACCGGACATGTTTCCACCATGTTCGGTCTTTTTTAATTTATTCAATACTTACTTTTATTATAACTGAAATAAATGAAAATAATAGTACTTATTTCTTATAGATATGGGGTTCTAATCGGAAATGTCGATATTTGTTTATTTTATTTTGAGTCATTTCCATCTATTTGGAAATTATAATAAACACTTCCATAATACGGAATAAGCAAATACACAGACAACAAAGGAGAGCTTCATGAGGAATATTGCTGCTTTATTTTCCATGTTAATGCCCGGATTTGGTCAACTCTATAATCGACAGTTCCTGAAGGGCGTTTTTCTTCTCATCGTAGAACATTATGATAATGTATTTGGAAAAATTAATACGGCTATTCATCTGGATTTTAACGGCTTCCACCAAAAAGCATTAGAGGCAGCCAATTTCCAATACGTGTTATTTTATCCTGGATTTTATGCATATACGGTGTGGGACGCATGGTACTTTGCAAAGCCTCATGCCAACAAAGCAAAATCCGGCATCCCTTTTTTGATTGGTGGATTTCTTGGTGAGTTTGGTGTTATCTTTGCATTCCCCTTACCAATTCCCACTCTTACCGTTGGTTTGTTAATGATCGTACCCATGATTACTGGCATGATTATTTTCAGAAATCAATAAAAAGGCTTTTCCGTACTGTGTAGTACAGCGACTTAACTCATGAAGATTGAGATAAAGTAGGATCTTCATTCTCGTTCATATTTACATAATCTAAATGACTGAGTTCTTTTGGTAATGTAATGGTGACTGTAGTCGACCTATTTGGAACACTCTTTATTTCGAATTTTCCATTGTGATTTTGAATGATTTTTTTGCTGACCATTAAACCCAAACCAGTTCCCTCTGTTTTGGTCGTATAGAATGGTGTCACTAATAAATCCGTGGTATTGAGGACAAAACTACCGAGTACACCGAAAAGATTAGTCCTCAATCCGAGGTATTGAGGACAAAACTAACTTGTATAACGAGAGGGTTAGTCCTCAATTGCTAGTTTAATCGTAGCCATCCTGTCATTTAACCCAAAACACACTTGAGTTTATGGCTCAGGTGGATTATCTGCCGTAGTTTAAAGTCAGAATTTTCTTTGCAGTAAATGGTATAATTTTCATATAAATTTACGTTCTTTGGATGTATTGGAGGAGAATTATGAAGATTGTGATTGCCGGGGGTTCTGGGTTTATCGGTCAAAAGTTAACGGATCTGCTTCTAGCTGAAGGGCATACGATTGTGATTTTAACAAGAAAGGAGAAGAAATCATCTATAAAGGTGCAGTATGTTAAGTGGCTTTCTGATGGTGCTTCACCAGAAAATGAAATAAAAAATGTGGATGCTTTTATTAATTTGGCTGGTGTTTCCATCAACGATGGGAGATGGAATAAGAGTCATCAGAAGCAAATTTATGGAAGCAGGATGACAGCAACAGATGAGTTACTACGAATCATCTCCTGCCTGACCGAAGAGCCTTCGGTCTTAATCAATGCCAGTGCCATCGGCATTTACCCAGCATCTGTAAAGAATGTGTATACCGAAAATTCAACGGAAATAGCGGATGATTTTCTAGGTAAAACTGTACATGACTGGGAAAATAAAGCGAAGCAGTTAGTTGAGCATTCGATTAGAACTGTATTTATGCGATTTGGTGTGGTGCTAGGGAAGGAAGGTGGGGCACTTCCACTTATGGCACTGCCTTATAAATTATTTGTCGGAGGGAAAGTGGGTTCAGGTGAACAGTGGGTATCCTGGGTACATGTAACCGATGTTGTTAGAGCCATCTGTTTTGCTTTAGAGAATAATCGGTTGAGTGGAGCAGTCAACGTCACATCACCTTCTCCTCTTCAAATGAACGATTTTGGTAAGACCATTGGTGCTGTTTTGCACCGTCCACACTGGTTTCCTGTACCTTCTTTCGTCATGAAAACAGTCCTTGGACAAAAAAGTGCACTCGTTTTGGAAGGTCAACACGTTATGCCTCAAGTATTAATGGAGGAAGGATTTGAATTCACGTTCCCATCACTAAAACCTGCTTTGGAGGATTTACTTACTTTTCATGTATAAGATTCAAACTTGTCTTTCTATTTCAAAAAAAAGTAGTAGCCCCCCACAATTGAGAAGGGCTACTACTTTTTCTTTTTGACCTTGACTATCCCTTTACCAAAATTGTCTCTTTCAAAATAGCATATAACAACATCATCGACTTGTATGTTATCACCCGATACGATGCTTCCTGCAGAAAAAATAATCGCCGTTCCATCATCACTTTCACCGTAGTATTGATTCTCTTTAATTTTGCTAATAGTATATTCTATAGTTATGTACTCGGAGGAATCATTGTTATCATTGGTTACTGTAGATGTGGACTGTGATTTTACTAAAACTAATACTACTAAGATTATTGAGAGTGTCCCAAGGATGATCATTCTTTTTAGCATAAAGACTCTACCTCCACTATGTATTTTAAGAGATAAAGGAGGAAAGTAAATCCGACTATTCTCCTTTTTACTTAAAATAAAACACTTTTCTTGAAAATTAAACCAATCTAACGATTTTTGATAAATTGACATATCAAAATTCTTAGACTATTATAAGAACTAATTTATAAGATTTTTACTACTAGGGGTGCCCTGATAAACGGGCTGAGAGAAAAACGATAAGTTTTTAACCCTTCGGACCTGATCTGGATCATACCAGCGTGGGAAAGTAGCCAAGTGAAAATATCCTTTTTCTCTAACTATTTTAGCCAGGTCCATTAACATGGAGCTGGCTTTTTTGTGTTTAACAGAGTAATAGGAAACTTATAAGGATACTTACGAAGGAGGAATTACTATGAATTGCAGCGAAATGAGTTTAATTTTACAAAGGGTAAGAGAGGAGAACCCGCTCGTACATAATATTACCAATGTGGTAGTCACCAATTTTACGGCAAATGGACTTCTTTCCCTAGGGGCGTCTCCAGTAATGGCGAATGCTTCTGAAGAGGTAGCGGACATGGTAGGTATTTCTCGTGCCCTCGTCCTGAATATTGGCACATTAAATAGGGAATTGGTCAGCTCGATGATTTTGGCTGGAAAAACGGCAAACGAACTCGGAATTCCGGTCATCTTTGACCCCGTTGGTGCAGGAGCTACTCCGTTCAGAACAGAAATGGCGCAACTGATTATCAATGAGGTGAAGATATCTGTATTGCGGGGGAATGCCGCTGAAATTGCCAATGTTTTAGGGGAAAAGTGGGAAATCAAGGGTGTTGATGCTGGTGAACAGCAAGGAAATAATGTGGAATTGGCCATAAACGCAGCGAAAAAGCTAAACACCATTGTCGTGATTACCGGCAAAGAAGATGTCCTGACAACTGGCGAGACAACGTACCTAGTGTCCAATGGACATCATCTGTTAACTAAAGTTACAGGTACCGGCTGTCTATTAACCTCCGTTATCGGTGCATTTGCAGGAGTGGAAAAGAATCTTGTCCACGCTGCATTATCTGCTTTAACCTTTTATGGGATTGCAGCGGAAAAGGCAATCGAAAAGGTAGGCAATATGGGACCTGGCAGTTTCCAAATCGAGTTCTTAAATCAACTTGCCCTTGTTACTTCAGAGGATATCCATCAATTCGCTTCATTCAAACAGTTATAAGGAGTGATCACCATGAAAAAAGCATTAACAATCGCCGGTTCCGATAGCGGCGGCGGTGCAGGAATTCAGGCAGATTTAAAGACCTTTCAAGAGTTAGAGGTTTTCGGTATGTCTGCTATAACTGCGGTAACAGCCCAAAATACGTTAGGGGTTCAAGCCGTTTTTCCAATGACAGCGGAGGCAGTTATTAAGCAAATCGAATCGATTGGGGAAGATATCGGTACAGATGCCCTTAAAACCGGGATGCTGTTTAATGCGGAAATCATCAAAGCGGTTTCTGAAAAAATAGAATACTATAATTGGAAAAATGTCGTGGTCGACCCCGTTATGATTGCTAAGGGCGGCGCATCGTTGCTCCAAATCGAGGCCATTTCGGCCTTAAAACAATATTTACTACCCCTTTCGATGGTCGTTACACCGAATATCCCAGAGGCAGAGGTTTTAACGGAAATGTCGATTATAACCGATGAAGATAAATGGGAAGCTGCGAAACGACTTTATAATTTAGGAGTTAAGAATGTCGTCATAAAAGGCGGGCATGATGAAGACCAAAATGAATCGATAGATTTATTGTATGATGGGAACGAATTTACGACTTTTACGAGTACAAGAGTTCTGACAAAGAATACACACGGCACAGGCTGTACGTTTTCAGCGGTTGTCACAGCTGAACTTGCAAAAGGTTTAAGTGTATTTGAAGCGGTATCGAAAGCGAAGAATTTTATCCAAGCAGCGATTGAAGATCAACTCCAGATTGGTCAAGGACATGGTCCAACCAATCACTGGGCATATCGAAAAAGAAATGAACTGAAAAGGTAGGAGAGCAGCATGTCGAAGACCGGTATTGATGCCATAAAAGAGGCATTGAAAGTCTACTTTATTATGGGCAGTCCAAACTGTAAGAATCATCCAGTCCAAGTTTTGAAAGAAGCCATTGAAGGCGGAATCACCCTATTTCAATTTCGGGAAAAGGGAATCGGAGCGTTAACGGATGATAAAAAGGTTGAACTTGCAAAAGAACTTCAACAAATATGCAGAGAGCAGCAAATTCCTTTTATTATTAATGATGATATTGGATTGGCAATCGCACTAAACGCGGACGGTGTTCATATCGGTCAGGATGACGAGCCGATAGAGGAAGTCAGAAAGAGGATTGGCAGCGATAAAATCATTGGAGTTTCTGTACATAGTTATGATGAAGCTATGACTGCTTTAGAGGGTGGAGCCGATTATTTTGGAATCGGACCTATTTTTCCAACCAGTACAAAAGAAGATGCAAAACCTTCAAACGGAACGAAGCTTATTGAAGAATTGCGAGCGAGAGGTGTAACACTTCCGATTGTTGGAATAGGCGGAATCACGGCCGAAACCGCAGGGTCAGTCATCAAAGCGGGAGCAGATGGTGTATCGGTAATTACTGCCATAAGCCATGCTCATTCCGTTACAGAAGCCGCTAAAGCATTAAGAAAAAGTGTCTTAGAAATCTAATAAAATTTCATACTAGCACTGGGGGAGCCGAAGTTGGCTGAGATTAGACTAGGAATGGTCTTAAACCCCTGAACCTGATCTGGGTTATACCAGCGTAGGGAAGTGAACTATACATCCATTTAACGGATTATTAACGGAAATGGACAACGTATAAACAGGTTATCCCCCAGTGCTAATAAAAAACTTGGAGGGATTTTTTTATGAGAAAAACACATAAGCTCACATTGACTGCGATGATGATCGCGATTGGCACACTCTCGAGTAATTTATTCTATATTCCGATTGGATTCACAAAGGTGTTTCCGATTCAGCATTTCTTGAATGTTTTGTCTGCTGTTCTATTAGGACCGGTTTATGCCGTTGCGCAGGCATTATGTGTCTCAATTCTACGAAATATGATGGGAACCGGATCCATCTTTGCATTTCCAGGAAGTATGGTTGGTGCCTTATTAGCGGGGCTCCTCTTTATGAAAACCAGAAAGATCTATATGGCGTTTTTCGGTGAAGTAATTGGAACGGGCATTCTTGGGGCGATTCTCTGCTACCCAATTGCAACTCTATTAATGGGTCAAGAAGCAGCCGTGTTTGGATTTATACCGTTATTTATTTTTAGCTCGATCGCCGGTGGACTGATTGGAGCCATCATCCTTTCCATTTTCTTAAAGAAGAAGATAGCAGTATTTACTCAAAATGGAACACCATTGAAATAGAAAGGAAGTAACTTCATGGAACAACAGCAGATCATAAACCAACTAATGACTATTATTTCATTAGATTCGCTTTCAGATGATGAATTTAATCAAACAGCCTTACAAATTTTCGCTTATCAATACACCAATAACCTTCCATTTCGGAAGTTCTGTCAGCAAAAAGGAAAAACCATCCGGACGGTTAAATCATGGAAGGACATACCGGCTGTGCCGATTAACGCTTTTAAGGAGGTACCACTATCCTGTACGCCGCCAGAAGAAGCGGAAAGGTATTTTATGACGAGCGGCACTACAAAAGGTGTGAAAGGGAAGAACTATCATCCCACCTTACAAGTATGGAATCTTTCGATGAAATCCTATTTTAAACAGCGTTTTATGAAAGAAACCGAAAAAATTCGGATGGGCATTCTGTTCCCTACGGAAGATGAAATGCCAAACTCTTCATTAGCACGATATTTATCACTTGCTAAACAAAAGTTTGGTACTGAAGAGAGTCACTATCTTCTAGGTGAAAATGGGATTGACCTAGAGAGGCTTATTCAAGAACTGGAGCAGGCAGAACAGTCCGGTGAGCCTTATGCATTATTAGGTGCCTCCTTCAGTTTTGTTCATCTGTTTGAAGAACTAGCAAAAATTGGCCGCAGCTTCCAATTGCCGCCTGGAAGTAAGATTTTGGATACAGGGGGTTTTAAAAATCAGTCAGAAGAATGGGAATTGGATAAATTTTATCAAGAATTATCGAGATTACTAGGTGTTCCAAGAAATGATTGTATCAATATGTATGGAATGACCGAATTAAGTTCACAGCTTTATGATTCTGGAAATGAACGAATTCCATCTGTTAAATCCGGTCCACATTGGCTCCAAACGAGAATTATTCACCCGTTCACAGGTGAAGAAGTGGCCGAAGGGGAACGCGGGGTTATTGTGCATTGTGATCTAGCAAATTTTAATTCTGTCACGACTATTCTGACCGAAGACTTAGGCATGAAGGTGGCTGGGGGTTTTCTTCTCTTAGGCAGGGTACAGGGTACAGAGGCGAAGGGTTGTTCGATTGCCGTTGAAGAATTTATCCAGTCTGCAAAGGGAACAACATTATGAGAGAAAGAGTTGGATACCTTCCCGATATTGGTGAAGAGGTAGTAGAGTCCAAGATTCTTACCTTTACGGAAAAAGGTGAGAGTCTTGAAGTAGAAGCGCCGCTTCTTACTATAAAGCAAATGCAGCAGGTCGCAGAAAAGGTTAAACGAGCAAGCGCTGAAGTGTTAAAAAACATGACGATTGCGGAGATTATTTCAATCATTGACACCACCATTGAAGTCATGCTCAATCGGAATTCAACCTACCGGAAAAAAGCAGAAAGGCTGTTGCCGATTGTTACCGGATACGATGAAGAAATGATTCGACTGGGGCTTACATCCTTTTTAAAAAAGTTTCGAAAACATGAGCTGCAGCGCTTCGTGGTCGAGGACTTAGGAAATCCCTTGCTGCTGGATGATTTTCAACCTCGCATAAAGAGAGGATTTTCTAAAGCAGTTGGACCTGAATTAATTCTCCATGTATGGGCCGGAAATGTTCCAGCACTCCCGTTATGGAGTCTGATTTCTGGATTATTGGTGAAGTCAGGCAACATTGGAAAAGTATCCAGTGCCGAGCCGTTGTTTGCAGGTTGGTTTGCTCAGGTTTTAGTCGAGGTTGCTCCCCACTTAAAAGATTGCCTAGCAGTTGTATGGTGGAAAGGGGGAGATGAGGAACGTGAAAAGGAGATGTTTACGTATCCAGATGTCGTGGTCGGCTATGGAGGTAATCAGTCGTTAGACTCAATGAGCCGTAGAATCCCTGTCACCACTCGTTTTCTGCCATTCGGTCATAAAATCAGTTTCGGGATGATTAGCAAAGCGGCACTAGACTCACGAAAAGCATTAACCACGGCTCATCATGCCGCCTTTGATATTATTCAATTTGACCAACAGGGCTGTTATTCTCCACATATTTTCTATGTTCAGAAAGGGGGAAATGTATCACCCGTCGAGTTTGCCCAGTATCTCGCCCAGGAACTCGAAAGCTATCAAAAGAGATACCCTAGGCGCACCCTTTCCCTAGAAGAAATGACCGCCGCTATCCATTGGCGTAACCAAGAAGAAGTATCATCCTATACAAACACTACTAAACAAGTATTTGGTCATACTGACAATCATTGGACCGTTGTCTATGAAGAAGGTGCACCGTTCTCCCCAACCTGTTCCAATCGTGCAGTGAAGGTGATTGCTTTTGAAAAGATAGAAGATATTATGCCAAGTATTACACCCTATCGAACTTTTTTACAGAGTGTAGGTGTGGCTGCAGCCCCGAAGGAACTTTTTCACTGGGCTGAAAAGTTAGGGAATGTAGGGATAACAAGGGTGACCTCTTTAGGAAAGATGACTTCTCCTGAGTCAGGCTGGCATCATGACGGCCGCTTTAATTTACTAGATCTCGTTCAAATGGTTGATATTGAGCATTCAGCGGAAGAGTACGCAGAAAATTTTGCAGCTTATATCGATTAGGAGGCTTCAAATGGCTTTTTTAAGTTTACAAGATGTGACTTACAGTTATGCAAACAATAATTTGATTGTCGATGCTGTAAGTTTAGAGATAGAAAAAGGAAAGTTTCATAGTTTACTAGGTAAAAGCGGATGTGGAAAAACAACCCTATTAAAACTCGCAGCAGGATTATTAATACCGGAAACGGGATCAATCCAGTTACATGGAGCTGTAATCCAACCTTCAGAAAAGATAGGGTTTGTGTTCCAAGCACCGACACTATTGGATTGGAAAACAGTGATCGATAATGTTCTTCTTCCTGTTTCTCTAAAACGAAAAGTGACAAAAGCGGATGTGGAAAAAGCCGAATCCCTATTAGCCTTAATGGGTCTATCCCATTTAAAAAAGGAATATCCCACAAGGCTCTCTGGCGGGCAGCAAAGTCGAGTTTCTATTGCAAGAGCGCTCATTCAAACTCCATCTATGCTTTATTTGGATGAGCCTTTTTCAGCTCTCGATGCGATTACGAGAGAGGAGCTTCAAGTGGATCTTCTTCGGCTTTGTGAACTCCATCAAATGACTGTGTTATTTGTTACCCATGATATATCCGAAGCTGTTTATTTGTCTGACCGGATTGCGGTAATGGATAAAGGAAGAATCATCTATGATTTGCCAGTCTCGTTACAAAATCGGCACACACCAGAATTTCGATATTCCGGACAGTTTAATAAGCTTTGCTTGGAAATCCGGACTGCCATTAGTGGAGGACTATGATGAAAAGAGTATCGATTTATTCATGGTTATTATTCATCTTGATTCTATTCGTCTGGGAAGTGCTCGCTAAGCAAATGTCCGAACTAGTCCTTCCAGCACCGTCCGTGGTTGTCGAAACCCTTATAGAAGGATTAATGAGTGGTTATTATACCCCGCATATTATCCGGACAAGCCTTGAGATTGTCATCGGACTGTTTCTCGGAAGTTTGTTGGGAATGTTGACTGGAATTTTAATGGGGGAAGTAGAATTTATCCGAAAGCTATTATTTCCGTATGTTATTGCAAGTCAGGCTGTTCCAAAGCTTGCTCTTGCACCACTATTTATACTTTGGTTTGGTTTTGGAATGACATCAAAGGTTGTAATCACAGCATTAATATGTTTTTTCCCGTTAATGGAAAATACAGTGACCGCCATTCAATACACTGATCGTCAAAAAATTGAGCTATTTCGGGTGCTAGGGGCAAACAGGTGGCAAACCCTATTTAAATTAAAAATACCCGCAGGCTTGCCGAGTATCCTCGCCGGCTTCCGTGTAGCAGCTGTTCTAGCGGTGGTAGGTGCCGTTGTCGGTGAATTTATCGGCGGAAGTGAGGGATTAGGCGCCTTGATTATTGCTTCGCAAGGCATGATGGATACTCCCTTGATGTTTTCCGTGCTTATTTTAGTCACGATCATTGGAACGCTTATTTATCAAATCATTTATTTAATTGAACAAAGATTATTCCGATATAAGAATGGGTCCTAAAAAGGAGATTTAACGCAATGAAAATGAAAGCTATGATAACAGGAACTATCATTTTATTATTGGTAATGGTCGGTTGTGGATCAAAAAATACGGAGCAGCAAGCCGCTGCAGAAAAAGAGTTAGATAGAGTAACAGTGGCAAACTGGAGTCAACCGATTTCAGAACAAACGAATCTGCTTGTCGGAGAAGAAAAGGACTTTTTTAAGAAACAGAGTTTAAGTGTTGAGTTGATCCCGGGTGCTGGGGGAGGGGATGCAATTAAGAATATAATTTCAGGTAAGGCCGATATTGCCTTCACAGATCCAGGATCGCTCTATTTCGCCTTAAATCAAGGGGAGAAATTAAAGGTTATTTATAATATTTATCCACAAAACGTATTCAATGTCGTTTCTTTAAAGGAAAGCAATATCACGAAACCAGAGGATTTAATGGGGAAAAAGATTGGCGTGTATAGCCTTTCCAGTGGAACTAGGCAAAATCTTCTTGTTCTGTTAAATCAAGCAGGACTTTCCGAAAAGGACGTTACGATTGTTGAAACAGGTCTATTGAATTTTGCACCGCTCTTGCAAGGGCAGGTCGATGCAACGGCTGCAACCGACACTGGCTTGGTGACCGCAATGGAAAAAGGACTTGTGGATGTAAATGTGCTAGAAGTAAAGGATTATCTCAATGTCCCAAGCGATGTCTTCGTGGTAACGGAAAAAACGTACAACGAGAAAAAGGACATGCTGAAAAAGTTTATTGAAGGCTATCAAACAAGTGCAAATTGGATGATCAACCAGCCAGAGGAAGCGGCTGATTTGGCTGTAAAATACGCCATTGATGGCAAGAATCAAAAGCACAATTTAGAAATTATTAAACTACGAAACGAATCTAGTATTTCGAATGCAACGAGTGAAAGAGGTTTGGGCGCATTAGAAAAAGGTGTGTTACAACAGGGTGCTGACACGTATAAAAAATTAGGGCTAATAGACAAGGATTTGAATATGGCGGACGTGATCGTCGAAGACTTCCTTCCTAAAATGAAATAGGGGGGCTAGCAAATGATGAGGAAATTCGAAAATAAAACAGTACTCGTTACAGGTTCTAGCAGAGGAATCGGTGCCGCCATCGCAAAAGGTTTTGCGAAAGAAGGGGCGACCGTTATTGTGAATTATGTTCAAAATGAACAAGCAGCTGAAAAAACAGTTGCCTCATGTCTTGAGCTTGGTGGTGATGCGTGGGCGATTCAAGCTGATGTAACATCTGAATCTGATGTTAAAAGGATGATGGAGCAAATTGAACTCGAAGTAGGAAAATTAGATGTGGTCGTCAATAATGCCTTTAAACCCTACGTATTTAATCCAGATACACGTAAAATGTTTACACAGTTAAAATGGGCAGACTATCAAGAACAAATCGATGGAGCACTGAAATCTAGCTACTATGTTTGCCAAGAAGCCATTCCTTTGATGAAAAGACAAACCAAGGGCAGCATTATTAATATCGCCACAAACTTAGTGAATCGGCCACTCGTTCCTTATCATGACTATACAACCGCTAAATCAGCGTTAATCGGGTTTAGCCGTAATCTTGCCGTTGAAGTAGGAGCTTTCGGAATCAGGGTCAATTGTGTTGCACCTGGATTGGTGTATCCAACCGATGCAAGCCGTGAAACAAAAGAAGAGGTAAAGGAAATGATCATCGGGCAAACCCCGCTAAGAAGAATCGCAACACCGGCGGATATCGTCGGGCCAGTTCTTTTTTTAGCCTCTGAGTGGAGTCAGTTTATGACCGGACAGACACTAGTTGTCGATGGCGGTCTGGTCATGAGTTAGGGTAGGAGTAAAACCAAAAGTAGCATAATCCGAAAATGCTAGAGAAAGTAAGAGTGTCCGGCACCGCTGGTGGACAAATGTCCATCCATGTTGCCGGACACTTTTTTTATAATAAAAGGCCCCCATTGCTGTTGTCTCAATTACCATTTATCAAGAGAACATTCTTTTCTCATCCTGGCTGGGGCCTTGAAGCAATAAAAATAGGCTTTTGTTTCAGTAGCAATACCCACCTATAATACATATTTTGTTGGGGAAGGTAATGCAGTGTATTTACCTATTTATTAGTTTCTTCTTTGCCCATTTCAAGTAGCTGCAGCCCTTTTTAAATATATAAGGAGGTAATAAAAATGTATGATTTCCAAAGTCAACTTCAGGGGTTAAGTCTTGGTGATTTCCAAACGACCGAGGCAGTTCCTTATGACCCAAGCACGTACTATACTGATCCTACTCGATTTGGTGGTCTTGGCGGTGTTGGTGGTCTTGGCGGTATTGGTGGTCCTGGCGGTATTGGTGGTATTGGTGGTTTTGGCCGATGTTCTAGTTGCTTTAGGTGCTTTAACTGTTTTAACTGCTTCAATTGTTTTCACAATTGTTTTCACAATTGCTTCCACAATTGCTTCCACAATTGCGGCGGACATCGCTGCGGAGGGCACAATTGCGGTGGCGGGGGCCGTTGCGGCGGTTGATCGTTTTCCGTTTATAACGAAAACTCCGGTTTCATATGGAGAGGAGAAGGGCCCCTACAATGATTGTAGGGGCTTTTCTCTACAATAATTAACATAAGGGACAAATTAAGATACATAGGATGATAGTGATAATAAATAAATATGAAAAAAGCTAAGGCTAAGGAGGAGCGAAATGGCGAATATGAACCCTTCTATGCGTCTGAAAGTGAAAAGGGACACGTTTTTTCTCCCTGATCCAGACAGTGGTGTGTTTTTTCGGAACAATGTAAGCTCGTTCCGTATGGAAGGAAGTATGCTTGATCAATGGGTTGAAAAGCTGATCCCAATGTTTAATGGCGAGTACACCTTGGAGTATTTGACAAACGGTTTGCCGGTGGCATACCGAGATAGAGTGTTTGAAATTGCAGAAGCACTATATCGAAATGGGTTTGTTCGAGATGTAAGCCAAGACCGTCCGCATCAATTGAAGGAACAGGTTCTAAAAAAGTATGCTTCACAAATTGAATTTGTGGATAATTTGCTTGATTCGGGTGGGTTCCGTTTTCAGAACTATCGTCAAGCGAAAGTGTTAGCAGTAGGCTCTGGCCCTTTTTTTGTTTCGTTGGTTGCGTCGTTACTTGATTCCGGATTGCCCAAGTTCCAAATGCTGATTACTGACAGTGATCAGACCAATAGACAGCGCTTGATGGAACTCGTGGCACATGCCCGTAAAACAGACGCGGAAGTGGAGATAGAGGAGGTCACACTTAACAAGCAGGGGGAAAGTTCCTGGGAGGAAATAGTGAAACCGTTTGATTATATTTTATATGTGTCAGAAATGGGTGATGTAGAGGAACTCCAACTTCTACATAGGGTTAGCAGGGAAGAGAAGAAAGTGTTTCTCCCTGCTATCTGTTTAGAGCAGGCGGGTTTAGCGGGTCCGGTAGTGTATCCAGAGTCTGAGGGGGATTGGGAATCAGCATGGCGCCGTATTCACCAAGGGGCTCTCTTCAAAGAACAGAAATTTTCAACTTCCTCTGCTACACCCGGAGCCATGTTGGCGAATGTAATTGTATTTGAGTTGTTTAAAGACGTTACGGGTGTGTCCGAAAAGGAACAGAAGAATCGATTTTTTCTTCTAGATTTGGAAACGTTAGAAGGAAACTGGCATTCGTTCATGCCTCATCCACTGGTGACAGGACAAACATCATCTAGATTGGTTGAAGATTTAGATATTCGACTAGCAACAGGTTCGGAAAGAGGTGATCCGGGTAAATTACTTCTTGCCTTCAACGAGTTGACCTCAAAGGAAACCGGAATTTTCCATATATGGGAGGAGGGTGATTTAAGGCAACTGCCGTTAGCTCAGTGCCGAGTTCAAGCAGTCAACCCATTGGTAGAGGGGCCAGCTGAACTGTTGGATGATATTGTTTGTACAGGACTGACACATGAGGAGGCAAGAAGGGAAGCGGGGTTGTCCGGAATTGAAGCGTATGTATCACAAATAGTCGGGTTGCTCGATCTACCACCAGAAGTGGAGGTGGGAGCAGGTGAATCATTCGCGGAAAGTGTTTGCCGAGGATTGCAAAAATGTTTGGACGAGGAGTTGGTCATACAAAGTCTTAATCAGGAGTATTCAGTCCTCCCAGTGCAGTTAAGTACGGTAGAAGATGAACGCTGTCGTTTTTATTTGCAGGCACTGACGACATTAAGGGGAGCCCCGGCTATTGGGATCGGTGAGGAAGTGTCTGGATTCCCGGTTGTGTGGATTGGTACAAATGACGGATGGTATGGCAGTGTCGATTTGAATATAACAATGGCATTACGAAATTCGCTCCAACAGGCAATTTTCAATGTGCAAAATGAAGAGGAATTCGTTATGGTACGATCATTGGCGGTTTCGTCCATGATTTTGGATGAAAAAGTGCCGCTCAGCATTGAAATTCCTGCGTGTGAAGAGAGAATAGAGTCCGAGAACTTGCTGACTGCTATGGAGATCTTGGAACGGAATGGGCATCAGCTCTTGGTGTTTGAACTAGGTCTTGAACCTTTTTTGCAAGAGGAATTGGCAGGGGTCTTTGGGGTATTGGTTCAAGAGGAGGGGTTAATGTGAGTGCTGTCATGTTGGTTGTAGGAGAAGGGCTGCTGGCAGACCGCATGTGTGAAGAACTGTCATCCCAATACATGGTTTTTCGCCAAAGCAATTTCGGGGCAATCGTACCGGGAAGGGTTGATTTGGCATTGGTTTTACATGATGCCTGGAATCCTATTGTTCATCAAAAAGCAGAAGAGATGTTTCGACAAACCAACACTCCTTGGCTTCGTGGCTTTGTTACTTTTGGAGAGGGGGTAGTCGGTCCTTTTGTTCAGCCGGGTACACCAGGATGCTCTCAATGTGCTGAAATGCGGCGTATTATATCAGCACGCGACCGCAGAGAATTGTGGAAAATACAAAAGAGGTTGGAGTTATCTGGAGGAATGCAGCAGGAAGCTTGGGCATCGCGCTCAGGAATATTACAGATGGCCCACTTAATCGGGGCTGAGGTACAAAGAATTATGAATGGTGATGATTCTTATTCTGAAAGAAAGGTTTGTTTCATCAATCTGAAAACATTAAAGAGTTCTTGGCATAGGTTTCTGCCCGTCCCCTTGTGTCAGGTTTGTAGTCAATTACCTGACGATTCACCAGCCATGGCTCGAATTTCACTTCAGCAAAGTCCGAAGTTTACCAGCGACAGTTATCGCAGCCGTTCATTAGATGACCTGAATAACGTTCTTGTTAAAGACTATCTCGATAATCGAACTGGTCTTTTAAATGATAAAATGGTTAACCTCGTGCATACATTTGCTGATGTAAGTGTCAATTTACCCTTGTTCGAAGGGGACGAGGGCACAGCAGGCAGGACGAACTCTTACGCGGTAAGTGAGTTAACGGCTATTTTGGAAGGCTTGGAGCGGTACTGTGGACTTGAACCTCGTGGAAAAAAGACAGTGGTCCATGACAGTTATAACCATTTGAAAAATCAGGCCCTCAATCCGATTGAGGTTGGTGTACACGCCAAAGAACAGTATGAGAGACCAGGTTTTCCATTTACAGAATTTGATCCAGATTTTCCGATTGATTGGGTATGGGGATATTCGTTTTTGCAGGAGCGTCCGATCCTGGTTCCAGAGCTGCTTGCCTATTACAGTTTGGGAGGCAGGTCACAAGGATTTGTCTACGAAACTTCCAACGGATGTGCATTGGGGGGAAGTCTAGAAGAGGCCATTTTCTACGGTATTTTGGAAGTGGTGGAACGTGATTCGTTCCTAATGACATGGTACTCACAGATGTCCCTCCCGCGTATGGATCCAGCCTCCATTGAAGACCAAGAGCTTCAGCTAATGATTGAACGGATGCGTGCGGTCGGGGGATATGATTTATATTTGTATAACTCAACGATGGAGCACGGAATTCCAAGTATTATGGCCATCGCTAAAAACAGAAAGCAAAAAGGAATGAATCTCATCTGTGCGGCCGGATCTCATTTGGACCCGGTACGGGCAGTGAAAACGGCGGTTCACGAGTTAGCTGGCATGATGCTGTCATTGGATGAGAAATTGGAGGCAAATGAGGAAGAGTATATACAAATGTTAGATGATTCTTCATTGGTACAACAAATGGATGATCATGGCATGCTTTACGGTTTGCCGCAAGCGGAAGAGCGTCTTCAGTTTTTGCTAGAGGATAATCGTCCATTACGATCTTTTGAAGAGGAATTCAAGTGGGGGTCTGAACATTTAGATCTTACCGAAGATCTTCAGGATATTCTTCAAGAGTTTCGCCGATTAAATCTCGATGTGATTGTGGTTGACCAGACGACACCTGAAACACTCCGAAACGGACTGTATTGTGTAAAAGTGCTGATTCCAGGGATGCTGCCGATGACATTCGGACATCACCTTACTCGTGTAACAGGGTTGGAGAGGGTGTACAGAATACCTATGGAACTTGGATATTCAAATGAACCGCTGACAGCCGAACAGCTCAATCCACATCCGCATCCGTTTCCATAAGCGCATCACTAGGAGTGATAGAGAATGATTCTTGATGAGTTTCTGCACAATTTACACTTTGACATTGAAAAGGCAAGTATACCCAATTGGGAAGTGGATTGGGAAGATAAACCGCTTCCCTATAAACTATACCGCGGGTTGCCTGTGGTTCCATTGTCTCTAGAAGTACCACTGACACTTGAAGGACAGAAACAACCCGCAGCACCTGACCTATCTAAAATGGGTCATTTTCTTTGGTATGTTTACGGCCTTACTCAATTTAGCCAATCGGTCTATAGCTTGGATTCTTCAGAGAAAACAACAGAACTAATGCAATCAAAAAGAAGGTTTGCTCCTTCAGGCGGAGCGCTGTATCCAAATGAATTATACGTTTATTTGAAAATCGAGGATTTGCCGGTTGGAGTGTACCATTATGATGTGGCACACCACCGCTTAGTATTACTGCGAGAAGGAAATTTCGATTCCTATATTACTAGAGCTCTTGGTAATCGTTGTGACGTTTCAGCATGTTTTGGGACGGTTATTGTATCAACCATGTTTTGGAAAAATTTTTTCAAATACAATAACTTTGCCTACCGACTGCAGGGGTTGGATGCGGGCGTCTTGATTGGACAATTATTGGAAGTATCGAAACGGTTTGGATTCGAATCTGGGGTATACTTTCAATTTCTTGATCGAGCCATGAATCATTTGCTCGGATTATCTGAACGTGAGGAGAGCGTATATGCAGTCATCCCGCTATCGGTGGAACCAACCATTTGGTCAGCCAACGGGAGTGAAAAGGACAGAATGGTATCTGCAGCACAGTTGTGCCGAGAATTGATATCGATTGAGCCGGATCACTACGCTCGGTCACAAAGGGTTAAAGAGTATCCGATGTTAACCAAGTTAAATGAAGTGTCCATGCTGGATGATACAACCTCTTTTTCGATGATCGGAGCGAAGGAGAATGTGAATTGTGGTGGTAGTATGGTAGCTCTGCCTCAGGCGAAGAGGCTATCATATGATCTGGGGTCTGCTTGCCGAAAGCGATTTTCTCCAGATATGGATTTCATTATGGGAAAGATAAGTCAACTCGAATTGGCAAATCTGCTGCACGAGGCGACGGATTCCTTTTCGTATCGAAATGATTTAGAGGCAGTCCATCAGAAACACGAGCCGCGTGTCTCACTCAATTTCTGTTTGTATAATGTTGAAGGAATTCCTAATGGTGCGTATCAATATGACAGTATTACTCATGCATTACATCAGGTCCATCTTGGAGATCAAAGACTCCTGCTACAATCGGGTATGTCGTTATATAATGTAAATTTGCTTCAAGTACCACTTTGCTTTCATGTCACAGGGGTAAAGGATTACTATAAAAATACACTCGGTTACAGGGGATATCGCATTCAACAAATGGAGGCAGGAATGCTCGTGCAACGATTGCTCTTATCGGCAGCAGCAATTGGAATGGGGGGCCACCCGCTCCTCGGATATGATTCCAACCTGAGTGATAAAATTTACGAGTTGGACTCACAAGAAAAAACCAGCTTAATCCAAATTCCAATCGGTCCCTATCGACATCGTCCTTGGTTAATGGGTGGTTTGTATAATTGATAGCTTTACTTATTAATAGCCATGTAAGAAATATCCTGAATGAATATAACAAAAGACTCAGCAAAATAAAGATTTACTTTGTTAAGCAGCTTGGAACTCTAAAAATTGGAAAATAACAGTGGTCCCCCCGGAGATATCCTGAGAAAGGGGGCTACTGTTATTTTATTTCTTATCAGAGTTAGTTATTGTTAATAGAGTCAAAACCTTTTTTATCCCTGGATTATAGATAGATTGTTCATAAACTGTCTCATTTTCCCTGGCATCATTGAACCAGCAAGAAGCTGGTACTACACCTTCTCTAATCTCTTCCTTTTCATTTGGGTTCGTAAAAAAGCTCGCTGCTTTACTTCTATTGTCAACTCTCTCAAATGAAACTAGACTACGTCTCCCTTGAAATCTTTTTATTATTTTAGAATTTTCCGATTGGACAACCGCATATTTTTCATCTGCAAAATCCACTAATCTGTTTACTAGCAGGAATAGTGACACATTATATTTATTATCAGCAAGTTCTTTTAATTTTTCAATTGTAGCATTTTTATCAATAAAATCAGTAGTTAGTTCTTCGGGAGGTAAAAGAATGTTGAAAGCAAACTGATTTGCTTCCATGGTTTCCACTTCTTCCGTTAATAGGGTGGAGTGGCCGAATACCATTTCGTTTGGATTCTTTTTCTTAACCTCTTCATGTTCGAATTTTCTAGCAATATAGCTTGACTTTAAGTGCCATGGCAGAACGTAATGTCCTATTAATGCTGCTAACGTAAATTTTTTTCTAGTCTCAAATCGCTTTTTATTGTCCAAAAGGATAATGGGGTGATCCACTTGAATCAGGATACCCTCGCCATCATCTAAATCATCTTCAAACACCTTTATTCCTACTTCTTTTGCCAAACCATAGACATCGATAGGTAAACGACGCCCTATTTTTTCTTCAAGATAATAATTAGCATATTCTGAAGGAGTTTCAAAAAGAGTATCCATTTTTACATTCCTGCCAGTTGCTAGAAACATAGCATACTCAACTAATTTTTCCTTATCTTGTTCCTTCAATGAATTCACGATTCGAAGGATTACCCTGTCATTTTGTTTAAGGGGCTCTTGTGTTTGATCTTTAATTAATCCAGAAACTAAATATTCAGTAGAAACCTTCAAGGCAAAAGATAATTTTCTTAAAGCTTCATAGGAAGGACGCCTTGCCCCAGACTCATATTGGCTTATTGCTGGCGGTTTAAGACCAACTTGATTTGCCAAGTCTGCCTGTGACATATTTAGTTCCTTTCTTCTATTTTTTATTCGTTCATTTATCGAGTTGGGCATTTTCGAGAACCCTTCCTTAACAGTTGTTATGTTAATAATAACACATAGAAATAATCATTGACAATGTTCCTTAACATGGGTTATGGTAGTTAACAGATAGTTATTTTACTTTTCACACTTAGGCAACTAGATAATCCACACTATTGAGGAGGAATAAAGATGTATTTTAAAAATTATGAAAATAGCCTGCGTAACCTGCCATTAAAAGATGTATATGGAAAAGAGGATTTTTTAAGAGAAGAGTTTCTCTATGCAAAGGATGGAAAAGTACAAGTTTACTGGGCTCCATTTGAATACATTAACAAAGAAGCGAAAGTCATCATTCTTGGGATTACTCCTGGTTGGACGCAAATGGAACTTGCCTTTAATTACGTCCGTCATCATATTGATGAAGAAGATTATGAACAGCTTATTTCCAATGCTAAAAATTATGCTAGTTTTGGCGGGACGACCATGCGAAAAAACCTCATTGATATGCTCGATGGCATAGAACTGAATAAATATTTGAATATTTCTAGCTGTGAACAGCTTTTTAATGAAAAACATTCTTTACTACATACAT
Organism: Neobacillus niacini; assembly: GCF_031457145.1. Taxonomy (GTDB): domain Bacteria; phylum Bacillota; class Bacilli; order Bacillales; family Cytobacillaceae; genus Neobacillus; species Neobacillus niacini_J. The sequence continues at coordinate 72,987 of NZ_JAVDVZ010000011.1, read as the reverse complement.
CATCTGTCCTGAGATACCCAGTGTTTATTGATGGGGAAAATTATAGCGGCAGCAGTCCAAAGATTTATAGCCAAGAAATCTTCTTGAACATGATCGATGAGTTATTAGTTCCTGAACTAAATCAGGTAAAAAATGCTGTTATTATTCCTACCGGTAAAGTAGTCTCCGATGTACTTAAATATCTGGTAGACAAGGGGAAAATTGAACATAAAACCATTCTCTTCAATTTCCCGCATCCATCTGGAGCGAACGGTCATCGCAAAGAGCAATATGAAAATAATAAAAATATTTTTAAAGAGCAGTTAGGTACAGCTTCAGTAACTAGGCAATTTGAGGGCGTAATTAACCAGTTGAGACCCTCAGAAGACCAAATGTCTGAACTTATTAATCATTTAAAAATAATTGGTGAAGAATTGAAAAGAGGCAATGACCTAAAGGAAAGGGAATCGTATTTTGAAAAACGATTATCACGTCTTGCAGACGAAATTGAACCATATGATCACAAAATCGCTTTGGTCATTGAACACCTATTGAGATAAAGACAAAAAGGGAGAGGGAGTGCACATGGAATTGGAACTGAAAAATATTTACAAGAAAAGCTTATTTGTTGAATTAATGAAACTTGGCAATGATTTTCACCACAGCATGAGAAATAAGTACAACCCCAAATATCAAGTGTACGTGATGGTGGATACTCCGAAGTTAAGGAAAGATATGGTGATGTTATCAGGTCAAACCTACATTGAAGAGTACTATGGGGAAAAATAAAATCGGAATCATTATCATTTTTGCCACTTTAGTGTTGGCGATTGGACTATCTGTTTTTACCAATTTCGTAGGTACAGAGAATGCGAATAAGCCGAACGAAAAAAGGGAAGAAATGGACGTTGTTGAAACATTGACCGCTGCCATTGATCAAGTTGTAAAGAAGGAAATTGATGTTGACAAAGAATTTCCCTTAGATATGACGGAAGATGATATTCAAAACGCAATCCATCATATGAGTCATGCTAAGGTATATGCAGTCGAGAAATGGAGTCACTTAGAACCAACTCAAAAAAGGATCGATAAATTACTTTATGTGGTCGAACGAAATCAAACCGTTTTAGATTATGGTGATTTATACATACGCATCCTAGAAAAATGGCAAGCTGGTAATTTTAGCAATGCTGTTACAGACCATAATAGTATTTGGGATCTTCAAGGAGGAACAATAGGGGAGGCAACCAGGTTGCTTACGGAAGATGAACAAGCTGCTTATAAACAAAAACACTTTTAAGTGTTTTGGAACTGAATAATCTGTGAGGCCAATCCAAAGTGTCCCGCACCGATGTAGATGAATGTTCATCCAAGGTGCAGGACGTTTTTTTATGCATAGGGATTATTCCCCAATACGTCATTGACTAAATAGGTATCTAGATTTGTTTTTATTATGTGTTTAAAAAATTTGGGTATTATAGCTTTATAGTTTTAATTTATATTTGTAATATAGAAGAGTATAGGGGAAATTCAAATAATAGAACACATATATTGTCAGTTAAAGGGAAGTGTTAGCTTAATGCTTTACATCAGGAATATTGAGAAAATCATTGAAGAAACTTTAAATCAGCACAAATTAGATATTAACTATGAAATTAACAATAAACTCACTGTACCTATGAGTTATAACGTTTCTACTAATACGATAAAATTTAATTATCTTCAAGTTAACGGTTATATTAATAAAATTAGAATTAAAGAGACAGATGAAAACTTTGTTAAAATTATTCTTTATCATGTGATTGGATATTATTTAGATTTTAAGAAAAACAAACATGATTTGAGGACCTTAAAGTATGGTGAAGACTACGAAATAGCAAAGCTTAAAATGGAAATAGAAACGAATGCTTGGGTGTACGGAAGAACATTGGTGCCTGAACGATTGTTACAGTCATATGATCAAGTACGTGAATTAGATAAAGACCTGGTACATGGTCAACTAACAAATATATAATAATCATTTTACTCCGTGATGAATACTTTATCTAAAGTGATAGAAAGAACCTAACTTTTTAAAATTTATGTCACTTAACATGAGGTGTAAATATTTGAAGGCAGATGCTGTTTTTGAAGGCGGAGGAGCTCGGGGTATTGCTTTTGTCGGAGCGATTCAAGCAATGGAAGAGGAAAAGGTCGAATGGCAAAGAATAGCTGGAACATCAGCGGGAGCCGTAATTGCTGCACTTTTGGCTAGTGGCTATAAGAGTTATGAAATTAGAAAACATCTGAGCGAACTCGATTTTTCAAAGCTTCGGGGCAGGACTTTTATTAATCGAATTCCCATTTTCGGAAGTTTACTAGAACTAATAATTCATCTTGGAATATATAAAAATGATTATTTGGAAACATGGGTGGATTCACTTCTTTCCGAAAAAGGGATTAAGACATTTGCAGATCTTCCAGATGGAAAGTTGAAGATTATTGCATCGGATGTTTCGAATGGGCAAATGCTTATTTTGCCAGATGACTTAAGTCGCTATGGGATGACTCCTGCTGATTTAAAAGTTTCAACCGCCGTGATGATGAGTACTTCAATACCATTCTTCTACCGTCCGGTTATTTGGAAATCAAAAGATCGTAACAAATCCTATATTTTAGATGGCGCTTTACTTAGTAACTTCCCAATTTGGATTTTTGATAAGGACCACCCACGGTTTCCAACGTTTGGCTTCCGTTTCGTGAAAGAGAAAGTGAAAATAAATGCCGTTATACCTACACCGCTTCACCTTTTCAAAAATATTTTTAAAACAATGCTTCAAGCTCATGATTTACGACATTTGAAAGAAGAAACATTTGAACGCACGATTCAAATTCCGACTGGGGACATAAACGTAACTGATTTTGAACTGAATAAGGATGAAATTGATTTTCTCTATCGATCAGGCTATACTTCAACAAAAGAATTTTTATCGAAGTGGGATTTTGAACAATATAAGGCTAAAAGAATAAAAAGAGTAAAGAACAAATAGTAGATAGAAACGTAGAGGTGGGAGGCTAAAATTCCTCGAGCCAGTAGTGCTTCGGGGAATTTTTCTTGTAAAATGGTATAATTTTTATTAAGTCTAAAGCTCCTATTCTTTCGATATTATTAATTTATAGATAGATTGTTATCGTAATTACCCCACGCAAATGGGGTTTTTCTTTATGATTTTCGCTATCTTGTATCTTATATCAAATTAGCTTGTAACAGCCAATCTGGCAGTTTCGTTCAAAACACGAACATTATGAGTTATATTTTTTATATTTTCCACTAAACACGAATGATAACGTGTTTATATAAAATATTATTCATATTTTGTTGAATAACTCCGATTACCTTGTTATACTGACCATAGTAACTAATAATAAAACTTCCACCAGTTAACTGTTTGAAATTATTCTGCTAAGCTAGCAATTATTTTATTGTAATATATCTTAATATTCACTATAATTCTATTTATTAGAATTTATTGTCTAATTGGGGATGTGGGGGATTATTATTAGAGCAACTCAGGGCATAGCGCAAATATAAATACCTATGGAACGGCGCAAAATTATCTTATACAAGTGGGGGAAGCATTATGAAAAATCTACTGAAAAAGTGGAATCAAATCAGTATCGTAAGACAAATTGCTATTGGTTTAATTATTGGTATCATCCTGGCTGTAACGGTTCCACAAGTTGCAAAGCCTATTGTCATTTTAGGCTCATTATTTGTAGGTGCTTTAAAAGGAATAGCACCCATTTTGGTACTCTTCTTGGTTATGTCGGCCATCGCTCAACACAAAAAAGGTCAACAAACAAATATGAAATCTATTATTTCACTGTATCTACTAGGAACATTTTTAGCTGGATTAATTGCGGTTATTGTAAGTTTCATATTTCCGGTAGGTATCACTCTTACAAAGGGTGCTGAAGATTTGGCTGCTCCTGGCGGTGTGGTAGAGGTTCTTAAAACACTACTATTGAGCGTTGTCGATAATCCAGTGAAAGCCATTTATAATGCGAATTATATTGGTATTCTTGCTTGGGCGATTGTCTTAGGTTTGGCTTTAAAAAATGCCCCAGATACAACAAAAACCATGATTTCTAATTTTTCTGATGCCGTTTCCAAAATGGTTACATGGGTCATTAAGTTTGCGCCATTAGGAATAATGGGTCTTGTCATTGAGTCGATTACAACAAATGGACTTGAGTCTCTGTTAAGTTATGGAAAATTACTAGTCATTTTGATTGGCTGTATGCTCTTTGTAGCTTTTGTTGTCAATCCACTCATTGTATTCGTGAACGTACGTCAAAACCCATACCCGCTCGTATTCAAATGTATTAAGGAAAGTGCGGTTACCGCATTTTTTACTCGTAGCTCTGCTGCAAACATACCAGTAAACTTAAAATTATGTGAAAAACTAGGTTTAGATAAGGATACTTATTCGGTGTCGATTCCACTTGGTGCAACGGTCAATATGGCAGGTGCGGCGGTAACGATTTCTGTATTAACACTTGCAGCGGTTCATACACTTGATATTCAAGTCGACATCCCTACAGCGATTATCCTTAGTGTAGTATCAGCAATCTGTGCCTGCGGTGCTTCAGGAGTTGCAGGAGGCTCACTATTATTGATTCCGGTAGCATGTAGCTTATTCGGAATTCCAAATGATGTTGCTATGCAGGTAGTCGGAGTTGGCTTTATCATTGGTGTTTTACAAGATTCAGTTGAAACAGCTCTTAACTCTTCAACAGACGTTCTTTTCACTGCAACAGCTGAATATAAGAAGAGAATCAAAGAAGGAAAAAGTGTTAACATTAATAAAGTAGCTTAATTATGATCATCCCCTTTGTGGCTCACAAAGGGGATTTATTATGCCAAAATTTAACTTAAATATCATAAAGTTGTCACTATCTTCACGCCGCTCTTAAATTTACAGACGTATAATTATAGTGAAGATATGTTTTATATATGGAGAGGATGATAATGATGTTAACAGATTATTCAAGAATCGTTGTAGCATATGATCATTCAGACTTAAGTAAAAAAGCGTTAAAGATGGCAATGAATTTGGCAAAGCAGGATAAACTCATTCAATTGAATGTAGTAACTGTCATGCAGCCTGTAAGACCCTTACCTTACTCCTCATACGGGTATGCATTAGCTTTAAACCGTGAATCTCAAGAAAAGGAATTCCAAGCCATTCGAGATGAGATTACGGAAGAATTAAAGACACTCCCAAATAAATCAAAATTACTATTATTAGAGGGTCTGCCAGGGCAAATGATTGTTGAATTTGTAAAGGAATATGATGCCGACCTTGTTGTGATGGGAAGCAGGGGATTAAGTGGACTGAAGGAATTATTCTTAGGAAGCGTTAGTCATTATGTGGTTCAAAAGGCACCATGTCCAGTTTTCATTGTAAAATAAATCTAACATATGTTAAAAAAGCTTGCAGAAGAAGTCCGTTTGGACCAATCTACAAGCTTTTATTTTTTAAAACGAAAGGGATAAAATCCTCATAGCTGTCAATGTGGAAATCTGCTTCAATGTGGTGATTTTGAAAGGCGACCGTTTTAATCTTTAACATTCTTGCAGGTTCTAAATCTAACTCCCGGTCACCTACTACCAAATCAATATGGTACTTTTTCAAAACATATTCATAAGAAGCAGTATGAGGCTTTCTCTCGAATCCTTGTTCTTCAACCGAAACAATTTCATTAAAATATTTTCTTAAATCATATTTATCAAGCAGGTAGATAGAAGATTCCATATCTCGGTGAGTAACGATGATATTGTTTTCAACGGCTTCTAAAACCTCTTTTAAATGCTTAAAAGGCTTACTGTATAATATGGAGTAATGTTTATCTAACCGTTTATATTCTGCTCTGTTCGTTTCATCAATTTCATAATGCTTAAAGGCTGTCTTCGAATCAATCTTTAACCATTTTAATACTTCTTCACGATCGAGATCCCGCTGACTTAACTTCACAAATCCTTCGACCAATGCTGGATATGTATCAAAAAGAGTACCATCAAAATCCCACAATATGTTCATATTAATCCCTCAAATCTATGTAAATTCTCTAAAGATAATACTTTATCACGAAGATGAGGATAATACCATATAGACACTAAAACGTTTGTGTAGTTTTCGAATGTATTTTCTTGTTAATTATTTCTGATATTAGAATATAGGATATAAAGTTATTATTTGTTCATTTTCAGAAAGAAGTGATTTAGGATGGGAGAAAGAAAAAAGAGTGAAGCTTCATCGATTTTGAAACAGGCATTAGCGGTTAACAGGAAGCCTTTTCCATGGTTAAAAGCTTTTTCTGCTGGATTAGCTGCAAGTTTACCCGTTATAATCGGCTTGCTCTTTGGTCATTTAGAATATGGATTAATTGCGGGATTGGGTGGATTCACCTATTTATATGTGTTCAATATTCCCTATGCACAACGTGCTAAAAAGTTATTTTTTGTAGTGCTTGGAATGACATTTGTTACTGTATTAGGTACCATTACAGCTCCTTATCCTCTTGCTGTAGCCATATTAATGGGGGTGATAGGGGCCACAGCTCTTTTTATTTTCGGAGCCTTACGAATTGCAGGACCTACTGCTATCTTTTTTGTTTTGGTCTTTGCGATGACTTCAGGGATGACTGTGGATCCGGAACTTGCTCTCATACGTGCAGGTCTTGTCTTTGTAGGTGGCAGTCTATCATGGGTAATTGCGATGATTGGTTGGTTTTTTAATCCTCATGGTCCAGAGGAAGATGTCATTAATAGAGTCTATTTAGAGTTGGCGGTATTTATAGACTCGGTAGGTACAGGCACCTTTGATGAATCGAGACACAGTATGATGTCTGTTCTCAATGATTCAAATGAAACTCTTACCGTAGGGTTTATTTCATGGTGGGAAACGGATTTATTTAAACGGTTGTATCTATTAAATCAACAGGCTAACACGATATTTACCTATATCCTCAATCATTTTTTGGACACTCGAGAAAAACTGCCTCCGGAATTAGGACAGATGGTTAGAGAACTTGCCCATTCATTTAATCGGAAGGAGACTGACGCTGCTTATAAAAGGATTCTTCAGCCGAGTGAACTGGATGAGGAGGTAAGTCAGTTATTTTCCATGGTTTATGATGCAGATGCACTAATGAATGAACCCGTTACAAAAATTAATCAATCCATACAAATATCCAAATTATCAGCGAAGACAAGATTTGGAGGTGCCTTTGACAAAAACTCCATTGTGTTTATCACAGCTTTACGTTTTGGTTTTATTACCATTATTGCTGCAATCATTGCCTTTGAGCTTGATCTAGCACGTTCTTATTGGGTTCCGTTATCGTGTGTGGCTGTCATGTCGGGGGCTACTATTGTGTCTACACATCACCGCGCCATTCAAAGAGGGATAGGTACAGTCATAGGTATTCTAATTGCTAGCTTGATTCTTGCCTTGGAACCATCCGGATATATCATTGCGATTTTTGTCCTTATTCTGACATTCATTACTGAGCTGTTTATTGTAAAAAATTATGGGCTGGCAGCTTTATTCTTTACACCAAATGCTCTTTTGATGGCTGAAAGTACATCGGAAGGCAGCTTTAGCTTTGCTTATTTTGCGTCAGCCAGAATCATAGATGTAATTATCGGGAGTATGATAGGTCTAATTGGTGTTTGGTTGGTAGGAAGAAAGTCTGCATCCAGTCGTATTCCACATCTAATTACCAAAACGATAAGGTCTCAGGCACAACTGTTATTGGTCCTTTTTTCCGAACTAGGAGATGGCTTTTCTGCTAGTAAAAGTGAAGAGTTAAAAAAAATGCGAATCAATATCATGAATTTAAAAACAATGTATAATACAGCTTCGGGAGAAATTCCCGTTAATAGAGAAGCGTTGGATTATTATTGGACAGTTATTTTTTCCATCGAGCATTTAGGCTTTCTCCTGGAGGATTGTTCAAAAATGGAGAAACGTCCAATCCTATCCGATACAACTCTTTCACAACTGCTTTACGCCTGTGAAATGATGGCCAATGCTGCAAACCAAAAATGTTCACCGTCAATCAAAAATATCCCTGATATAGAGGGATTGCCAAGTGTACAAAGAGAATTGATCCATTTGCAGAAGGCACTTATTTCGAAGATTTAAAGAATTCATCCATTAAGCTTGTAGAACATCTTCAAATGGATGAAATCTACGTTTTTAAGACCGATGAAGACCAAATTCCTTAGGAAAAACAGGGGAAATGGTCTTCATAAAGGTGATGAAGACCAAATCTCTTTAGAAAAAAAGAGAAAATGGTCTTCATAAATGCGATGAAGACCATGTCCCTTTGGAAAAACATATAAAGTGTTCTTCATAAAGCGATGATCCCCAAATTACCACCATTTCCACCACTTTTTTTGACTGGTGGCGGCGATCTGCCTTATTGTTTCTTCAATCATTTTACTTTCTGCGACCAGTTGCTCTGTTCGTTCTACAACTTTTAAAATCTGATTGATTTTCTCTTCTAGATAGGCCTCCCGAATTGCTTTTTCCTTTAAAAGTTTGATTAAATCACCGTTCACTTGCTCTAAATGTTCTATACGTTCTACTAGTTCATCATGGTTACAACCCTGCTCTATAAGCCTGTCATTCGTTTTTTGTTGGGTTGTTATTGTTTTTACATCATTGACCGCTTTTTGTTCCTCAAAATCTCTCGTTAGCACTGCTTCGACTGAACGATCCGCAGTCATACCTTCCTGCTTACTCAATTCGATTAATTTGCGGAGTGTGTTTACATCCTTTTCAACATAGCCCCTATGACCTCTATTGTTGCGGTGAATGTGATACCCATGTCCTTCCAAGAGAGTGGCATACTTCCGTAATGTGCTGCTATCAATTCCCAGCAATTCCTGTACGTTACTAGGGGAATATAGTTCCGTCAAACGGTTACACCTCCGCTATTAAACTTATTTGAAAAATAGATCAAAGGCTATTGTAATTAGCCAGCCAAGAGTAAGAGTAACGGATAAATATGTACCCACATAAACTAATAAATCTACCATGATTCCTCCTATTCTTTTTTTGACTTTAAGTTAAAGCCATTATAACAATTGATTTTTAAAAATTTGTCGAACTAGGCGATAGTAATAGAATTGTAAAAAGAAAGTTAACTCACTTTAATAAAAGAAACAAAAAGGTATTAACTATTACAAACTGTAGGATATTGTACTGTTTTCATCTTCAATTCGTTATGATTTTTTACCCATTTTTTATCCTTAATAATAGGTATCACTTAACTAGACAACAAAATTAATGTTCCGTAGACTAAAAACTATACTATTTTTAAACAACCGCTTCGTTCATGTCTTGTCAAAACAAGAAGGGATGGGGATGTCGGTCCTAATCTATTAAAAGGAATTGATATAACTTCTAATAAATCTGAAGAAGTTCGTAAGCACCACAAATTCGTGTGAAACAACTCATAGAGGAAAACGGGGGAGACTACCATGTTTGAATTTGATACAGGAATGGACCAATTGGCAACCATTAAAGTGATCGGGGTTGGTGGCGGGGGAAACAACGCCGTCAACCGTATGATTGAGGATGGAGTTGGAGGAGTAGAATTTATTGCTGTTAATACAGATGCACAAGCGATCAATCAATCGCGAGCTGCAATCAAGATGCAAATCGGTTCCTCGTTGACCAAGGGTCTGGGCGCAGGTGCCAATCCTGAAATAGGAAGAAAAGCTGTGGAAGAAAGTAAACATCAAATCGAAGACGTGTTAAAAGGGGCAGACATGGTCTTTGTAACAGCCGGAATGGGCGGCGGTACAGGCACAGGGGCAGCACCAGCCATTGCGAGTATTGCCCGGAAGCTTGGTGCACTGACCATTGGGGTAGTAACTCGTCCTTTCAAATTTGAAGGCCATAAGCGTGCTGTCAATGCAGAACGTGGAATATCCGCTATGAGGGAAGCAGTCGATACGTTAATCATTATTCCAAACGATCGCTTATTGGAGATTGTTGATAAAAAAACACCAATGATTGAAGCATTCCGTGAAGCAGATAATGTATTACGTCAGGGTGTTCAAGGGATTTCGGACTTGATTGCGGTTCCAGGGTTAATTAACCTTGATTTTGCCGATGTGAAAACGGTCATGTCACATAAAGGAACTGCCTTAATGGGGATTGGAATTGCTAGTGGCAGTAATCGTGCTGCCGAGGCTGCGGAGAAAGCATTAAATAGTCCGCTACTGGAAACTTCCATTAATGGAGCCCATGGTGTGATTATGAACATAACGGGCGGTAACAATTTGAGTCTTTTTGAAGTCCAGGAAGCAGCAGAAATGGTGGTTTCGTCTTCAAACGAGGAATTAAATATGATATTTGGTTCGGTGATTAACGAAAACCTGCATGATGAAATTATTGTTACCGTCATTGCCACTGGATTCACTGATCAACAGGAGGAAGTCGTACATAAGCAACCACAGCCAGCAATGGAGGAAATCTCCCATACATATCAAAGGGAACAACAAATACACTATATACAGCCCGAGACCGTTCATTATAATGAACCGGTTAATGATTATGGTGACCCGATAAATAATTATGACCAACACCCAGAACAATCAGATGAATCTCTGGAAATACCATCCTTCTTGCGTAATCGAAGAAACCGAATAAATAGATATAAATAATGGCTCTTTTCTAAAATTTTGTTGCTTTATGGAACAAACTTTAATGATTGTACTATGTTTCTGCAGAAAACAGCCTAAATAATAGCAAATGTAATTGAAAGTCCATACTAATCCTGCTGCCAATCCCGGCGGCCTTTTTTTTGAACAAATTTTAACTTTCATTTCTTCAGGTATTATGATTGAAAAAATATCAAGTATTACTATTTTCATGTCTTCACAGTATAATCAGGAATGGGAGATGAGACAAATGAATAAAAAAGATATCGCTAATATCCGAAAGCAATTTAAATTAAATAATCATCTAATGAATTTACGAGAAATCTTCAATGTTTATGTAAAAAAAGAATCAGGTGAGATTTACCATCAGGTCAGTCAACCATTTCAAATGTTAGACCAAGAAACACAAGAATTATTTTTAACGAACTTTAAAAAGGTTTTGACCGGTAATCTTGATGCTAAATTATTTGAGCTCAAGTTTATGCGAGATGTGGAATACAGCACACAAGCCATCCTCTTTGAAGGATTAAAAGAGAAACTTACGGAAGATTGGAAAGAAAACATGCTGCAAGTCGTAGAGAAAATGTTTGCGAATACAGCTTATGAATTTGACACAGTGGTCACGTTTATTCGGGGAGAGTATCGTAAGGTTACCAAGAAACGGGATTTGGAATATGAACAAGGCGGGGACGATGAGGTTTATTCCAACGAATTTGTGTTATGCAGTCTCAATAAAACCGATCAGCCTAAGAAATCTTTGATGTTTGATTATATTGAAAAAGAATTCAAGTCTTATAACGTGGTGGATCCGATTATTAATTTAGAATCTCCATTATCAGGATTTCTGTTCCCTGCGTTTAATGACAATGCTGCGGATGTTAACCGTATCCTTTATTATTCAGGGAAAGTAAATCAGCCGGATATCAACTTTATTGAAGAAGTTCTCAATTGTGAAGATATCATAACTGCCCAGGAAGATAAGGATAGCTTCGATTTGATTTTGAGGGAAGTAATTGGAGACGAAGTGGATTCTAGGGTCATTTCAAATGTTTATGAGGAAATCGATAAAGTCGTTCAGGAAAACATTGAAAATGAAGAAAGTGAAACTCCTATGCTCGATTATCGCGACGTTGAACGCATTTTAACGGTAAGCGGAGTCGAAAATGTTGATACTGCTAAGGTTGAACATGCCTTCAAAAGTGTCGTAGCTGATGAAACCCATGAATTCAAAGCAAACACGTTAGTTCCTAAATCGATAAAAATTAGTACGAAGCTAGCTGATGTAACCATCAATCCAAAAGACTTGAAAAATGTAAAATATATCACGTACGAAGGAAAACGCTGCCTATTATTGGAAGTAGATGAAGAGGTAGTCGTTGAGGGATTTCGCCTGGAGACGAAAACCCTTTAGTGGATTTTGAGGGACAGGTTTCCTGTAATGTAATTTAGTTGGTTCTCTATTAGGAGAGACCAACTATTTTTGTTTTGCATACAAATGGAGGAATGAATAGCAGAATAAAAATACGCGATACTAATTAGTACTATTAATAAAAGGGGTATCCGTATGAAATTTCTAGTCATTGGCGCTATTACCATGGGTGCGATTGTTTTCTCCTTATTACCAATTTTATCTGCCCATTATTTCGAACCCACAATAAAAGACTCTATAAGATTTAATGTATATTTTCTTCCTCTTAGTTTTATAGGAAATATTGTTCTGTCTTGGGGTTTTATCCAAGGCAGTAAAACATTTGGAAATACGGTCATGCTAGGTGGACTTCAAACAGGTATATATGCCGTTATGGTTACCATTTTATCTATTTTTGTATTACAACAAAAAATTTCAGTCTATTCCATTTTAGGTATTATTCTAATTGGCATCGGTACGGTCTTTTTAAATAAATAAAAAGCTTGATAATTCAAGCTTTTTATTTAAGTGCCTATTTAACTACCCTCAAGCCTTTTCCTTCATGAATCTCTTGAATTCCTTCCTGACAAACTCCATAGGAACGCCAAGAACATGTTTCACAGATTACTTGAATATCGGAGGGGACGACAAACTTTTTGATACGAGATTCAATATCCTCCCAATTCAAAATTTGTCCGATAGTAAGCCCCATTTTTTCTAAAATAACAGCATCTCTATCAAAAATATTCATGTCTTGGCAGTGGTAGGTACCTGTGTTAGGGTATTTTTTACACAACTGATCAGGTCCGTTTACAAGCTGAATTAATGTCTTGGGATTTTCTCTCAAGGTCTGATGCAAACGTGTCATATTTTTAACGTATTCTTCGGAATAGCCCATTCCCCGATAACCCAAGAGGCAAAAAAGATGGTGCCCTCGCAGCTTATACATAATTCTCCCCCCTAGTTTACATGTACGAATTAAAGTTAACTAATATGCGTTTCGAGTTAACATTTTTTCTATATCATAACATATCAGTTGGAAAGTTAATTAAATTTCTTTAATAGAAAAGGAAGAGATTGAACACATGTGGGATTTAATTGAGAAGGGGATTGCTGCGGTGATAGAATTATTTTAGTATAAGAGTTTTTAGCGGATGCCTTCTGCGATAGTTTCACTTGGTTCAAGTAACTACCTCGTTTGGCTATCCGCCTTTTCTATTTATTAACGGTTTTCAATATATTTTACGACATCTCCGACCGTTTGAAGCGTCGCTGCAACTTTGTCACTTATTTCGATTGCGAATTCATCTTCAATTTCCATCGTCAGGTTCACCATATCTAGCGAATCAGCTTGGAAGTCGTCTTTGAATGTTGCTTCCGGGCTAATATTTTCCATTTTGACACCGAGTTGGTCTGCAATAATAGGTTTTAACTTTTCATAGGTTGTCATCGGCCATCCTCCTAATAATTCATATCACCTATTATATCAACCTATATCAGAACATAAAACATTAAGTAAGTACTATTTTTTATTAATTTTCATCGTTCCAATCTTTTAGTTGTATTTGTTTATAATGGAATAGACTTAACTAGGAGGTGTGCAAATTGAATAATATATTTTTGCCATTGAGTTTATGGAGATGCACCAATTACTTTTTTCCATAATAGGTGAGTTTATCTGGATTAAGGGTAATATACATTTCGTAAATACTATCATTGCCTATATAAAAACTAATGATACTGTGAAGGGTACCATTCACATAATTGACGATTGCTGGCTGACCATTAACATTTTTGATTTCAAAATAAAAACCTTTTGGCGCTTTTTTTACGATACCGTACAATAATGCCAACACATTGGACCCAGAAATTACCGGGCGAACTGCTGCCTTAACCTTGCCGCCGCCATCAGAGTATAGTGTAACATGCTCTGAAAGCAGCTCTAATAGTGCAGCTGTATTTTGTGTCTGAAACGCTTCTATAAAGCGATGAATGATAGATTTATTCTTTTCGTAGTTTAGGCTTTCATTTTCCACTTGTGCAATCTTTTGCTTTGCCCGGCTGAAGATTTTTCTACAGTTTTCTTCTTTCTTTTCTATTATATTTGCAATCTCTAAATAGGAGAAATCCAATACCTCTCTTAAAAGCAGGACGGCTCGTTCATCAGGTGACAGATGTTCCATCATCCGTAAATAAGCAATACTCAAACCTTCATTCTGAAGAACATATTCTGATGGATTAAACTCATCTGATGTCTCTAACACTAATGGTTCAGGGTTCCATGGTCCCACATACTGTTCTCTTTTATACCTTGCTGATTTTATTACATCAAGACATCGGTTTGTCATCATTTTGCAGAGATATGCTTTCTTATTTTCCATCACTTGCTCATCCATTTGATACGCTTTTAAAAAGACTTCATGAATAATGTCTTCTGCTTCCACTATGGAGCCTAACATTCGGTAACCAATTGAAAATAGTAGGGGTTTATATTGGAGATAATCTTCGTTACTTATTTGCACTTTTTTCACCTCATTGCTTCTTGAATGATTGCTTCAGCTGCTTGTTTGCCGCTGCTGATTGCTCCTTCTGACAAAATGTAATCAGGGGAAACCCAATCTCCTGCTATATATAATCCTGGAATTCCTGTTTTAGAACGATGGAGTGTTTGCTCGTCACCTAATTTTGGCAAGCGTTGGTTAACCGTTATTTGCGGGATAAACCGACTCGTAATCACATAGTTTTGCCAGCCAGGCTGCAATCTTTCTAAAAATTGTTCCAGTTCTATTTTTATACTATTTCCATCTATCTCATCTTCAGGGTGGTAGTATCTAAATACATGCAGTATGGTGCTCTTATTATCTTGAGAAAGTCTTGCTGCATTTGAATGGACGGAATAATAGAGGGGATCTGTTAGACCTAGCGCGAACAAAACCTGTGGGTTAGGAAGCTTTGTTAAAGCGACATCTAATGTCGCACCCTTGACAGCGGTAAAACCATTTTGCGATATAGAGCTCATTTTAGGCAGCATTTTGTAAAGTTCGTCAGGACCCGTTGTATTGAGCACATACTTCCCGAGAATTTCCTCACCATTCGATAGCAGTACTTTAAAATAATCATCAACCTTGATTATTTGTTTTACCGTCGTTTGTGGCTGAACTTGAACACCAGTCATGACTGCTTTATTGTGAAGTTGGTCAATCATTGTCTGCCATCCGTTGTCTAAATAAAGAACCCCACCTGCGACAAGCTGTAAGTGAGACAACATTACTTTAGCACTCACCACTTCTGGGGCATGACAGTAGGTTGAGAGACGCCCAAGCAAAAAAAGCAAGGACTGAACTTTTTTAGAATGTGTTGTTTGCTTTACCCATTGTTCGAATGTATGCTGAACTAACTTTTCCTTATTAATTGTCATCACCTTCATTAAAACCTTAACCCATTCAATCCGTTCCTTACAGTTTAATAGACTTGTTGTTAAAAGTCCTAAGGGAGAGAAGGGGGCAGCATATTCAATATTGTTTTCTAATAGTGTGCCAGCTACTTTTGGTGATTTCCCACTTAAGTTCACACCTAATTCTTCAAGAATCGGTTTGGCTACTCCTTTTTTATAAAGAGCATGGGGACCGAGATTGAAATACTGTTGTTTCATCTCATCCGTTCGAGCCCTCCCGCCAACCTTATTTCCCCTTTCTAACAGTAAAATAGAGAAACCAGTTTTAGCTAAATAATTTGCCGCCACAAAACCTGAAAGCCCACCGCCAATTATCACAATATCCCATTTTTTAGTCATATAAAAACCTCCATCTGTTCATTCATCACTCATAACGAGTAGGGAAGTAACTTTGTGACAGAATTTTTTTAAATCGTTTGCAAAAAGAATGAAAGGAAGCTTTCAGTGGAGTATGATTAATACTATTAGGAAGTGATAAGAAAAAAGGTGGTTTATACATTGAAACTTCAATGGAATCTGTTTATTGCGTTTTTTAGATCTGGAATGTTGGGGTTTGGAGGTGGACCCTCGACGATTCCACTTGTACATAAAGAGGTCGTCGGTACCTTTAAATGGATGAATGACCAAGAATTTAGTGAGGTAATCGCTATAGGCAATACACTGCCAGGGCCAATCGCGACGAAGATGGCTGGATATATTGGATACCGTGTCGGGGGAGTTATGGGGTTAGTTACCGCTTTACTTGCCACCGTATTGCCAACGATTCTTTTGATGTTACTGTTATTAGCTTCTTTTAAACAATTTAAGGAACACCCGAGAGTTCAGGGAATGACGAAGACGATAGTCCCGATTGTAGGAGTGATGATGGGTGTGTTAACCTGGGAGTTCTTTAAGAAAACAAAGAATGACTTTGGATGGAAATGGGGTTTGCTACTGCTAATTGGGTGTTTTATCGTAATGGAAATTCTCAATGTTCATCCTGGTATTCTTATTGGATTCTTGTTAGTTGCAGCTTTCATCGTTCCAGTGAAGAGTAGGAAGGAGAGCCTATGATTTATGTACATATTTTTATTGCCTTTTTTATACCGGGAATGGTTGGATATGGCGGCGGTCCGGCTTCGATTCCATTAATTGAACATGAAGTCGTTACCCGTTATGGATGGATGACCACCAGTGAATTCAGTGAAATATTAGCCATTGGAAATGCGCTCCCAGGTCCAATCGCTACGAAAATGGCTGGTTACATTGGCTATGAAGTAGGCGGTGTACTTGGTTCCGTCGTTGGTGTATTTTCCACGGTCACACCTTCCTTGTTTCTAATGATTGTACTGATGAAGTTAATTTTTCGTTACAAAGATTCTCCAAGAGTTAAAAGATTATCAAAGATTGTTCTTCCAGCCGTAGCTGTTCTCATGGGAAGTTTAACTTTTGACTTTTTTCAAACTTCCTATTTCTCCAATGGAATATGGGCAACTGTAGTGATTGCCATTTTGAGCTTTTTGCTTTTGGAAAAATGGAAGGTCCATCCTGCATTTGTCATCATTGGTGGTCTAGCTGCAGGGGCAATTTCTTTAGGTTAAAACAAAATTCTATTGGGAAGGCGCTCATGATCGCGTTTGCTCAAACTACAAAAGATAATGAAGTGAAACAATTTCTGGAAAGAGGAAAACAAATTGCCCAAAAGCATTTAGCTTTTTTTAGTGATTATCTTAAAATAGAAAACCTACCGGCTCCTAAACTAAATTAACTTGCCTAGCATACTTAATCAAAAATAAACCGAACGCATGTTATAGAGATGTCTTTAACATACGTTCTTTTCTTTGTTATCCAAGAATAAGAAGGGGATAGTTTATATAGTAATAACTACTTTTCCTTGGGTGTGCCCTTCTTCAAAATACCTGAAAGCCTCGGGCACTTCATTCAATGTATACGTTCGATCAATAACAGGCTTTACTTTTCCTGCTTCAATGAGTTCTTTCAACACAACCAAATCATTTTGGTTAGCCCTTTGTAAAAAGCTGCCGATTTTCTGCCCAGATGTTTTTGAAATCCAAAATCCCTGGGTCATAGCTTGGAACATTTGAGCTCCGGAACCTCCTACGTGAACAAAAATTCCATTGGGAGTTAATGATTGCCGATAAGTCGATAAGGGGTGACCACCGTTAACGCCAAGAATTATGTCATATCTTTGCTTGTTTTCAGTAAACTTCTCCTTTTTATAGTCAATGACATGATCTACACCAAGTGATTGTAAAATGTCTACATTTCTCGAACTACACACGCCTGTCACTTCAGCTCCCAATGATTTAGCAATCTGTACGGCAAACGTTCCAACGCCTCCAGAGGCACCATGAATCAAGACTTTCTGTCCTGACTGAATCTTGCCCTTATCGCGGAGAGATTGTAGGGCAGTAACTCCAGCCATAGGTACCGCGGCTGCTTCCCCAAAGGACAAATTGGCCGGTTTTAAAGCTAATGCTTTTTCCGGAACACAAGAATATTCGGCAAAACCACCCCAGCCAACACCAGATAGGTCTCCGAACACTTCATCTCCTGGTTGAAATTGTGTAACATCCTTACCTACAGCTTCAACCACCCCAGCAATGTCTCCTCCGGGAATGGAGAATTTAGGTTTAAAAAGACCAAAAGCAATACGGGCTAAGAATGGCTCGCCTCTCAGAAGAACCAGGTTTCCATAATTCACCGAAGAGGCATGAACTTTTACTAGAACTTGATTATCCATTGGTAAAGGTTTTTCAACCTCAGTTAATTCAAGAACATCAGGTGGACCATATTTGGTAGATACGATCGCCTTCATAAATAACCACCTCATTTCCAAAGATTTCATATAAATCTCCTAATTAACATAATACTCTGAAAAAGGAATTAATAATACTGATATCGACATACAAAACAAATTCTTATATACAGTAATGGTATCGAAAGGATTTTGCATAAGCCACAGTTGTAAGCGTTGCCCTAAAGGGATGAATAAAATTTTTTTTGCTGCCAAAATATTTTAAAATAAAAATGTCAAGAACCCTTGATAAATAAGGGTTTTTGATGAAAGAGAAGAATAGAAGGAATCCGTTTTCATAGCTATTTATGTGACGATTTTGTGGAAAAAAGTTGATTGACTTATTTTAAATAAATTTGTTATAGTTACAAACAGACCGGTTGGTATAGTGGAGGTGTACTACGGGAATGGACACAAAATCGCTGATAATCGAAATCGCGACAACACTTTTTCAAAAAAAAGGATATATCGGTGTTGGATTAAGTGAAATTTTAAAAGCATGTAACATATCAAAAGGTTCGCTTTATCACCACTTTCCAAATGGAAAAGAAGAATTACTAATCGCTTGCCTTCAAACTTTGGAGGAAACGATTACGAAGGATATCGACCAAATTTTTAAACGATATCAGACAACAAAAGAAGCAACAAAAGGAATGATTGAAAAATTAATCGTAAACTTTGAAACAGAAGGAACGATTACTGGATACACCTTTAGCAGTATCGTAAGCGAAATGGCTTCGTTAAGTAATCCAGTTAGAAATGCATGTGCTCATTTGTATCAAAAAATACAAGGGATTTATTTAAATAAATTACTAGCAGATGGATTTTCAAAAGAAACGGCATCTTCAATCGCAGTTATGATGACAGCTACGATTGAAGGTGGAATGATGCTTTGTTTAACGCAAAAAACAAGTGAACCACTAAAAATTATTTCAGAGAGATTACCAAATTTAATTAATTAAAAAGGGGATACGTATGAGTACACAAATTCAAGTAAAAAATCCTAAAATCATGGCAGGTATCTTAATGCTAGGTGCCTTTATTGGATTATTTGGAGAAACAGCATTAAATATGGCATTAACAAATGTCATGGAGCAATATTCAATTACTGCGCCGACTGCACAGTGGTTGACTACAGGGTATCTATTAACATTAGCTATTTTAGTACCAATTTCAGCACTTTTAATGAAATGGTTTAGTACTCGCCAACTAGTTATTGGGGGACTTGTCATATCGATGGCAGGAGCGGTTCTAGCAGCAGCTTCTCCAAATTTCGCAATCTTAGAACTTGGTCGTATTGTCCAAGCAATGGGAACAGGTATTATCATGCCGGTCATGGTTAGTGTTCTTTTAGTTATTTTCCCAATTCATAAACGTGGAGTTGTCATGGGGATTATGGGTCTTGTTATTACATTAGGACCAGCCTTAGGACCAACACTTTCTGGGGTCGTTATTAGTACGTTAGGATGGAATTATATTTTCTGGATCAGCGCAGCTTTTTATGTCATCTTGACTCTTGCTGCTGTAGCTAAAATTGTCAATGTTGGAGAAATTACAAAACCCAAAATTGATGTTTTATCGATTGTTTTATCAACAGTAGGTTTTGGTGGATTAATTTACGGATTGGCTTCTATGGCAGGAGCAGGCATTTCTTCACCTGTAGTATTGGGACCTTTACTAGTAGGTATTGTTGCTCTTGTTTTATTTGGAATTCGTCAAAATTCAATGGATAAGCCTATGGTTAATTTAAGTGTCTTCAAGTTTCCTATGTTCTCAATTGGAACAGCACTGATGTTCTTAAGTATTTTAGTTATTTTATCAACTGGAATTTTATTGCCCATGTATCTAAAAGGATCTTTATTATTTAGTGCTGCGGTAGCCGGTTTATTATTACTTCCAGGTAATGCCGTTAACGTAATCATGTCACCAATTGTCGGAGCACTATTTGATAAAATTGGACCAAAAAAATTAGCAGTTACTGGATCAATCATTGTATTGATTGGTAATATCATTTTTGCTGCAACTATTTCAGCAACAACTCCTGCTTGGCTTATCATCGTACCATTTATGATTTTATTCTTTGGGCTAACCATGGTAACCATCCCAGCACAAACAAATGGACTCAATGCATTGCCACGTGAGTTATATGGAGATGGATCAGCAGCTATGAATACATTGAACCAAGTAGCGGGTGCAGCAGGGACAGCAATCGCCATTACGTTGCTTACAGCTGGTCAAACTAGTTTCGCAGCAGGGACACCGGATGCCTCACAGGGTGAAGTATTGGCTGCTGGCGTTAAATATACCTTCTACTTTGTATCTGGAATTTCAGTAGTTGCATTAATCTGTTCTTTCTTTATGAAAAAACCAAGCGAAGCTAAGGCAAAATCTACTGCTGCTGCAACTACAGCACCTGTACGGGAATAGTAGAATATCCACTGAATCTATAATTATATATATCTTTTAGAAGGATAGAACAGCTTTTAAGCGTTCAGAAGGAGATCATTGCAAATGGCAAATCATTATAAAAGTATTCTTGTAGCAGTAGACGGCTCAAAAGAAGCCGAATATGCTTTTCGCAAATCAATCGATGTAGCAAAACGTAACGATGGTTCACTATTAAACATCGTAAACGTAATCGACACTCGTGCATTCGTAGCTTATGGTCGTTCATTTGTCGAGCGTGCACAGCAGTTATCTGAAGAGCTCGTAAATGACTACAAGGCGCAAGCTGAAGCTGAAGGCCTAACGAATGTTAATGTAGTGATCGAGTACGGTTCTGCCAAAACAATGATCACAAAAGAGATTGCTCATTCAGCACAAGCTGACTTAATTATCTGTGGTGGTACAGGCCTAAATGCGGTTGAGCGGTTTTTCATGACTGGTTCTGTTGCAGACGCAATCGTACGTTCAGCTAAATGTGATGTTCTAGTAATTCGTACAGCAGAGTGATTGGTTTAATATAATCTATTAATCTAATTTATTTGAAAAAACCTTTGTATAATTTTTACAAAGGTTTTTTCTATGATTTTTCTATGATGAAATAATTTTTTTCGATATATTATGGATAATGTCTCCCCGGCTAAGAACACCAACGACTCGGCCAGCTCCATTTACTACAGGGAGTTTTTTGTAGTGATGCCGTGATAATAAACGGATCGTATCTTCAAACTCTTCATCGGGTGATACGAAGAGGACGTTTCTTTTGGTCATAATTTCTTTAACAGGTGTATCTAATTTTTCTACTAATACATCCTCAAATTTCCCATCCTCTATTATATAAACAAGGCCGGCAACGCCCAATGGCTTAGGAGATAGGTAACGTAGTACATCTCCATCAGAGACAATTCCTACTAGATGATCTTTATCATCAACCACGGGTACGCCGCCAATTCGATTTGAATTGAGTATTTGTAACAATTCCTTAACAGTATTTAAAGGTTTTACAGTAAAAACTTTTGTAATCATGAAGTCTCTTACTTTCATTATTATCCCTCTCTTCATGTTGTAACCGCATTCATTTGTATGTACATATCTTATCACAAACTTTACTTGACCCGTAATTTAAAATTTGTCGTTTTTTCTACAAAAATGGGAGTGTTATATAAATGAAACCTGTTTTTAAAGGAAAGCAGGAATTATGATGAATATCTCGAATTAGTATATTCGTATCATAAACAAAGAGGAAGGTTTACAAATGACCAGGAAAATATCACTTATTCGATCTAAAAATTTAGCACTAGTTGATTATGCATATGCCAGCCATATACCTGCAGGAATGGATTTACTATTTTTAGCGGGAGCCTGCCCACTTACAAAAGAGGGGGATGTACCTGAGTCAAGTGATGTTGAGGTTCAGGCTAAGCTATGTTTAGAGAATTTGAAAGAGGCTTTGAAGGAATGTAGCGCTTCATTAGAAGATGTAGTCTATACAAGGGTTCTCGTTGCTACTCATAAACAGTCTGATTTGGTAACCGCGTGGGAGGCAATAAGAAAAGAGTTTGGTGATCATGATGTGCCAAGCACCTTGTCTGGTGTTACGGTATTAGGATATAGAAATCAATTGGTGGAAATCGAAGCAGTAGCTGCGATAGACTCTACAAAATAAAATGAAAGGGACTCGAATTCTGAGTTCCTTTTTTTAACAATAAAAACTATCTATTGTCTAACTTTTCACTATTATTTTGCTATTCCGCCTATTTTGTAAGCGCTTTTATGTGAAGGGGTTCACATGTATAATAACAGTATAAGGAATTCCAATAACCCTAACTGGAGGAATCAAGATGCTTACTGAACTTTTTCTTGAATTCAAAAACTGGTGGTTTGGCGAGTCAATGTATAATGAAGAAATGGAAGAATTTGAACGGATTGAATCTAAGCATACAAGAGTACATCATGATGAAGATATATATGAAATTATTCGAGTACATTAATTAATCATTTCCAAGGGGACTTCTTCTTTTAGAGGTCTTCTTTTTTTATTCATAGAGTAAGGATGGGTGGGGGAACAATCTTCCCGATAAATAATCTGTTCTTTTTTTGCCACATCTCTGTAAGTTTTTATATGCTATTCTTATATTACTAGATTTAGTAAATTGATAAATTCTTGGAGGTTTAAGAATGAGTTGTGGTTGTTCCGCACATATAAGAGATGGAAGAGACATCGTTGATCATGTTAAGAGTAAAGGGAAAGAAAACTTTGCCCCAGCAGTGGCACACGAGATTAACTGCGAATGTGGAGAAACCTTTATATTAGAAACCGTTATTATGAACTGCCCAAAATGTGAAATGACCTACGCAGTTACACCGTGCAGCTCTAGTGATATAAACAATATCAAGCTTGCCGGAATAAAATATGCTTAAAGGATTAGGTTGCTGAGGCAGCCTTTTTTTATTGATGGTGATTGCAATAAAGACATTAAAATCCTTTTCTTATTCATTACAAAAAGCTAACTTGAATATCGTTTATCAAATACAGCGGCAATCAATATCCCAGCCGTATATCGAATAAGATCCACTGTAAGGAATCCTTTTCCTAGAATCAATGCTCCAAGCAGTGTTTCGCGGATTTGATTCATCCAATCTGCCTGATAAAACTGACTAAATTCGATACCAAAACTAAACAAAAAACTGAGCAAAATGGCAAATAACAACCCCTTATGTACAAACAAGAAACGAAATCCGAAATATACCATCATAGCCCAAATGAAGTCTCCGGCATTATTCGCTATAAAGGGTATAAGCAGATGACTGAATTTTCTTGAGGCTAAACCTAATAAAATGGTGGTAAAAACAGCAATTATGTATACTCCACGCATTTTACGGCGAGTCAGGATGTTCCATTTAGAAATCATTAGAATCACTCTTCTTTAAAATAATTAATCTTCATTCCTTTCCATTATATGTGTATTTTTTGAGTATACAAGTATTAAATGATAGTATTTTACGGTAGAGAGATAAGTGGATTCGGCTTTACAGTTGAATAGTTCAACATTATAAGTTTTTTAATACTTTAAAAGAGAGCGAGATAAAAAAGAGTGAAAATAATTGGCATTGATTTATCTGGTCCGAGTAATCATAAGGATACTGTATTAGCCGTATTTGAAAAACAGGGTCATCAATTAGTCTTTGAAAAAATAATAAGTAATATTAGCGACATGGAAATATTAAAAGAAATTCAGGATCAAAGCCAAATTGATGAAGTCGTGGTCGGAATGGACGCACCTTTGTCATATGAGGATGGTGGTGGGGACAGGTTAGGCGATAAATTGTTGAGGCAGTTTATAATTTCATTAGGCATGAAATCTGGGTCCATCATGCCCCCAACCTTTAATCGTATGGTCTATTTAACTTTGAGAGGAATTAAACTTACAAGAGAAATAGAAAATCTTTCTAATCAAAATCCAATCTCCATTGTTGAAGTGCATCCAGGTGCTGTTATTGGCTCTAGACTTCCTCGAGAAGAAGTAGAGTATGTCTTGAACTACAAACAGGAACAGAATCAAGCTGTAAGAAGCTTTCTTAGAGATTGGATGATAGATCAAAACGTAACAGGACTTCCAATGTTTATAGATATAGAAAGCCATTTCATAGATGCCTGTGCAGCCGCATTAGGTGCATGGCATTGGAAGGATCCAGCGTTCCAACCCAGATGGCTGCTGCCTGCCAATCCACCGTTACATCCTTATGATTTTTGTTGTTAATTATAAAATAGTAGTTATTAGAATGTGATAATCCTTGTTTCCAATAGTATAGTAAAATTATTAAAATGGAATGTTGACAGAAAGGGGTCATTGATGGGTATTAATTTATTGTGATTGTTCCCTAGAGAGACGGATATAAAAAGTCTCAAGTGAATGCAAGCACTTGAGACTGTATTTATTAATTTATTCCCATTTGAGCCATGACAATCTTATATAACCATCACCAGTCATTCCCCAATCACTCGTAGATCCTCCTGGAAAGATAGCTATGTGCGCAGTATCAATCATACTATTATCAGATCTATAACGAATATCGTGTTTCTCCAATTTAAGTTGATCATCAAGATATATTTTTAATATCCCATCCTTATTGTTGCCCGTATTTAATTTTACCCAGTATTTGATTTTATAAGGTTTATCGTCTGTTACGTATCCAATCGTTGCTCCAAACGTATCGCCGTAATTATCAGGTTGATCTTTATGGTAGACATATGGAATCAATCTGCCATTTTCTCTCCACATAATCCGTACACTGAAACCATCCCCATCCCACGCAGGTGTTCCTCCTGTATAACCTACACCACCGCTAAGACCTGGTAATTTTCCTCCTTTGCTCCATGGAAAACCATTATCAAATCGAACCTCATATTCAAAGGTATATGTATCTTTTTTGGTAATATCGGCTTTGATAATTCCTCCTCCTTGAGAGCTGCCTACTGAATTTTTAGGGAGGTAGAACCTTAATCTTTCAACATCATCAATTTTTAACCGATCCCCACCCTGTAAAGTTCGATAGTTGCCAAAGTCAGATGTAACTTGTGAACTTCCATATACAGTCCAAGCTGGATGACCATCAAATTCTATTAGTCTACTTCCATAGACAGCTGCATTAACATTGATACCCAAAGATAGCATTAAAACAAAGATGATTGAGAATAAAAATAATGGTTTCTTAAACATTGTATCAGCTCCTTTTCGATTTTAGTTCAATGACATGTTAACGCTTTCATGCAGCTAGAAATTCATTGTAGCAAAAACCATTTTTCTTTTTCCCTCAGAATATGTAAAATGATATTGATTTTTATCTGACAATAAACGCAAATAAGCGCATTCAAAGTGAGGAGGATAGGTTTTGAAAACTTTTGCGCCTAATAAGGAATTCTGCTAGAGTAACGAAAGATACATGTAAAACCAGAGTGAAAGGATAATATTATGCAAACATTGCCACAAACACAGCCTGTAAAAAAATACATACCACTTTCGTTTTTTGTTATTTTTTTGGGTTATTTGGTTTTTGGATTTTCCGAGAATATAAAGGGACCTGCCATTCCAAAAATGCAGTTAGAGTATGGTATAGATGAGTTGCAGGTTGGCTTTCTCTTGGCTATTAATTCGATTGGGTTTTTACTAGCATGCAGCTTTACAGGGGCTTTTTCATCTAAATTCGGAATTAAGCTTACGAGTTTACTAGCCTTTGGTTCAATGGCGTTATCAGGTGTTTTTATTTATTTTTCTACTAATTTTGAACTTTTTTCAGTTTCCTATTTCATTATGTATTTAGGAAATGGAATGTTGGAAATTGTATTAGCCATTTTGGCAGCAAGAGTTTTCACAAAAAATACTGGATTTATGATGAATTTATCTCATTTCTTTTATGGACTTAGCTCGACCGCTGCTCCGCTAATGGCGGCTGGCTTAATGGGCATTTCTTTTTTCGGAAGTGGAGAGCTGGGTTGGAAGGGCATGTACTTACTTATGCTGTCTTTATGTATTGTCCCTATGATTCCAGCGTTTTTTACTCGTTTCCCTAAGGATACTTCGACCGTTGAAAATCGACTTCCAATTAAGATTTTTTTGAAGGATCGAGTAGCATGGTTCATTATCATTATTCTATCTTTTGGAGTTATAGCTGAGCTTTCGATTGCGGGCTGGCTCGTTAACTTTCTCGAAAGGTCCTATCATTGGAGTTCTGCCGCAGCCGCTTCAATGTTATCCATCTTCTTCCTTTGCTTTATGGTGGGAAGATTACTCCTAGGCTTTGTAACGGATAAGATTGGCTTTATGCTTTCGATTATTATTTTTTCTGCCCTATCAGGCGTTACTACGATTTTGGCTACTATATTCGGTCCATCTGGAGTTTGGCTTTATGCAGTTTCCGGCTTTGGGATTGCTCCCGTGTATCCAACTGTTATGGCCTTGCTTGCTAGAAGGTATCCAAATGGAATCGACGCTGCGATAACGGTTACCGTAACGGTAATGGGAATTGTAGTTGTTATTGCCAATTTATTCTTAGGTGCCCTTATTGAATTTTTTAAACAAATGTTCACCGGTATTCTTGGCGCTGAAATTGGGCTAATGAGAGGATTTCAAGCAGGGTTTATTTTCATAGGTGTATGTGCGTTGTTATGTTCTGTCTTTAGTATAGTTTTGTATCGTTATTTACAGAAACGTAATGAAATCATGTAAAAAAATATTATGAGGCGACCATGTTGGTTGTCTCATTTTGTTTTGTGCAGCGAAAAAGGGAAGGATTGTTCCCGAAATTTTGAAAGAGATGGGATTTGAGTTGATTCTTCTTTAAAAGCTCCAATTCTATTAATAGACGATTATTTTCCACTTTAAATCCCTCTAAATAGTTTTGTATAATTCAATTGTACATTATTTATAATGGTAAATTCATAGAGTGGTTCAATGGAGGATTATTGTGAAAATCAAAGTATCTGATTTAAAAAAACGTCTAAAGAATTATGAGCAAAAAGAATTAATTGGGTTAGTGGTAGAGATGTTTAAGACCAATAAAGAAGTTCAAAACCTTTTGTCTAGTAAATTTCTTGGAGACGAAGCGATTGAGGTTCTTTTTAATCAGGCTCGGAAAAAAATAGAGATTGAGTTTTTTCCGGATCGGGGACACGGGAAACTTCGATTAGCTGAAGCCAAAAAAGAGATTGCTGCTTTTAAGAAGATAACCAATGATCAAAAACGCACGGTGGATTTAATGCTTTTTTATGTAGAACAAGGTGTCGAATTTACAAGTGCATATGGTGAAATTTCAGAAGGTTTTTACTCCAGTATGGTGAAAATGTTTGATCAAGTAGCCATAGAATGTGACCGGGATGAAGACCTATACAAAATGTTTTCAAAAAGATTATATAATGTCGTTTCTAATGCACCAGAAGGCTGGGGATTCCAAGAAGCGTTATGGGATTCATACTACACGATTGAATGGGTTATTGATGAAGAAGACGAAGAAGAAGGAGAGTAGGAAAATAATTTTTCGAATAAAGTAAAATATAATTTTTTGTTTGAAGAGTGGGAGTAAGTATGGCAAAAAGTAAGAACAAATCGAATAGTTCACCAAGACGAAAACGGTATAATCGGAATGCTCGACTTCAGAATGCTAAAAAATGGGCCGAGCAGTATAATGGGAAGAATATCGCAAAAGGCTACAGTAATTGGTTTGGTGTAGATCTCCTATGTGCGGTTACCGAACTGGAAATATTAGGCTACAAATTTAAACAATCTTATAAAGAACATGTGAAACAGTCACTAGTTGCTATGCAAAAGCAGAAGGAAAGAAAAAGATACGAAAAAGAACAGGAACAAAATTATGAGGCTGAAAACTTTTATTTTATTGCTGGTTATACTTCTAATGGTGTTCCCTTTGGTATTACTACAGAGAAAATAGAAATAGAAAGTGTAGATATAGCAAGAAAATGGATAAACCATGATAAGAAGCCATTCTTTATGGATGATGAAGATTTACCGTTTTAATTTATATTCTAATTTTGAGACTTCATACCAGATAAAGCCTTTTCTAAACTTTGGACAAATGAGGTGACTATTAGGTTTAGCCTTATTTTATTTAATCCGATACATAAGATAATTGTCGGATATAAGTTAGATTCATGATGATTATGACCGAAATTCAGTGAAACCTGGACTTTGGGTAAGAATTAATTGAGGATTGTTACCGAAAACTGTAGAGAAGAGAATTAGGGTAAGAATAAGGTGATTATTGTGCCCGTAATTCAGAGATAAGAGAAATTTGGGTAAGAATGAAATTATGATTGTGCCCGAAACCAGTGGTGTTCGTGATTTTGGAGAGAATCAACAGGGAGAACAAATAAAGTGAATAATGGATGGAAAGAGGAAATCTGTTTCCTATTTACTTTCTCCTAGCCAAAAAACAGTAAAAAAGAGGCTGCTGTAAAACTATTTCGAAATGAGTATTGGCAGGTTAAGAGAGGAAGGGGTTTTTATGACAGGGAAAATTCTTTCTGAATTGCAAAAAACAAATGGTCGACTAGATAATATAGAAAATAGTCAAATGGAATTAACAAAAGGACAAAAAGAAATATCAAATCGAATTGAAAATGTGGAAAAGGGCCAAGAAAAATTAACAAAGCAGCAAAAAAAATTATCTAGCCCAATGGAAAACCTAGAAAAAAGGCAAACAGAATTAGTTTACCGTGTGGTAGATGGTCATAATGAAATATTAGAATTACTAACACACTTTAACACCTTAATGAATGAAAACTTCACAGCACTTAGGAATGATATAGGGAGTTATAGAAAGAAGCGTTAATACAGATATTGAACTTGTTGGAAAGCATTTTTCCGACCAGATGAGCTCCTAATCCGTCGATGGATTCAAGACGGATTTCAAAAAAACCTAATTCATTTGTTTTTGGCAATTTTGGCAAAGGTATTCCTCCCATCTGTTAAATGGATATTAATATAGAATATTATAAATATTCTATAAATTTCGACGCCTTATTGTAATAGTGTGTTAAAACAAATACAACAGGATATTTTATTATAAAAGAAGACACCTTCTTATTGCTGTAGTTATTGGGATTAAAGTATAAATCTAGTTCATTATTTCTGTGTTTTCTGATATATTACAGTTGTTATGTTGTTGTATAACAAAAGTTGTTAAGAAACAAATATATAGGTCACTCTAGCCCAGTTAGAACATAGAATAATAAAAGGTAATTTGTAAAAGTACTTACACAATGATCAATTCCGAACCTGTTGTAGCGTTCACGAAAGAAAAGGAAAAACAGGAGGCGATGTTTGTGAAATTTACGATACAATATATACCACTGAACAAAATTAAACCAGATGTATCCTTGAAAATTACGGAGCATGTTAAGAAACTTCAAAGATTGATGTGGGATTGTATGTTTGTTTTGGTTGTTAGAAAGAACCGGAAGGACAACAACTACACCATTATTAGCGGACAGGATCGTTATGAATCGCTGCGAAAACATACTAAAACTCTCTATGCCCCATGTATCGTCGATAAAAGCACTCCTACCGGAAAAATACCTTTATTCCATCGTCTTCGAAAAAAACAGCCCCTTGATGATTTTCCATTAATGCCGAAAAGCTGGTCTATCATGCGTTCCTTCTTGAAACAAGAGCCTCGATTTAAAAACTTAACCCGATTACAACAAATCAGAATCCTTCTTTTAGCAGCTCAGTATAAAAAAACAGTCATTTATACCATGAGAAAAACCGTGGATGATATAGTAAGAGTTCATGACTAATTCCACATAAAAAAAGTCCAAGAAATAGGATTTCTTGGACTATTCTTATGGATTAAATTGCCCAATCTCCATTACGGAAGATAGCTACAATCGAGCCATCTTGTTTAATTCCATCAATATTCATCTTGTCAGACCCAATCATGAAGTCGACATGAACAATCGAAGTATTCATACCATTTTTTAATAATTCCTCTTGACTCATTTTCGTACCACCTTGAATCGTTGTAGGGTAAGCTGCGCCGATTGCTAAGTGATTGGAAGCATTCTCGTCATAAAGAGTTGTAAAGAAGGTAATACCAGATTGAGAAATAGGGGATGGGTCTGGTACTAATGCGATTTCACCCAAACCAGTTCCTCCTTCGTTGTCAAAAACCAATTTCTTAATGGTTTCATCGCCTTTTTCAGCAGAAATATCAACAATTTTTCCATCCTTAAAGTGCACTTCAATGCCTTCAATTAGTGTACCAGCATAGCTTAGTGGTTTTGTGCTGCGTACCACACCGTCCATACGATGAGTATCGGGAGCAGTATAGACTTCTTCTGTAGGCATGTTGGCAATAAATTCTTCACCTTTTGGATTTGCACCTTCTGCACTACACCATAAATGGTTTTTCGGTAAGCCTAACGTTAAATCCGTACCGGGTGCTGTATAATGCAACGCATCAAATTGAATTTCATTTAAGAACGCTGCTTTTTCATTTAAGGTTTTTTTATGTTCATCCCATGCAGCAACCGGGTCATCAGAATACACACGACAAGTTTTGAAGATTTGATCCCATAGGGCATCAACTTGTTCTTCGGAAGTTTTCAATTCAGGGAAGACTTTTGCCGCCCAGCCAGCACCAGCTGCAGCAGCAACGGTCCATTTCAAATCGTTATTTTGGGTTGCAATCCGTTGGGCACTAAAAGCTTTTCCAGCTTTATTTTGGAAACCTGCAATTTTAGCAGGATCGACTTCATTTAGTAAGCCGGGATCGCTTGAAACGATAGAAAGACGGCTCACATGATGATTTAACACATGATCTTCAGATTCTTGAATTTCATATTCAGGAATGTCGGTCAATACTTCTAAAGGTTGATGTATGTAATTTAATTTCGTGATTTCGTCATCTGCCCATTTTACAATTACTTTTTCTGCACCTAATGCATATGCTTCTTTCGTAACTAAACGAGCTAGAGGAGCTTGATCAACGGTAATGGTCATCTTTACCCAATCACCAGGTTGGACATTAATTCCTTTCGCGACTAATAGTCGTGCATATTTTTGTAAATTCTCTTCAAAGTTTGGTAATACCATGATTTACCTCCAAAAAATTATTTGCAAAAATTATATTAACATAGTTAAAAGAAAATTTCCGCAATTAGGTACGGAATATCACACTGATTATTTCTATTATATATATAAACCGAATATTTTATGTAACTATGGAAAAAGATAGATTGATAGGAATGGGTATTCATGATAGATTGAAGGTAAATTTAGTAAAAGAGTATTGATATTGGAGGTTATTATATGGAAATTCTCGAACTACAAGGTCGGAATGACCTTTTTGAAAAAGCAGTTCAAGTTTTTTGGAAAGAATGGGGCAGCGCGACTAATTACAAGTTTTACGAAGATTGTATGTTACAGTCAACCACAACTTCTTCAGATCTTCCAAGATTCTATGTAGCAATAGAAGAGGGGAATATTATCGGTACATATGCTTTATTGAGAAATGATATTAATAGTCGTCAGGATCTATGCCCATGGCTTGCGTGCCTGTATGTGGAGGAAAAACACAGGAGGAAAGAAATAGGTTTTAGTCTCCTTCAACATGGTTTAACTGAGGCTGCGAGAAAAGGCTATAAAACACTTTATCTTACATCAGACCTTGAAGGCTATTATGAGAAATACGGCTGGAGAAATAACGGAGTAGCATATGGTGTAGGCGGAGGAGATATCAAAATATACGAAAAAAATACTAGTTTACTATAAACTTAATGGCCTGGATGAAAATCCAGTCTTTCGTTTTTTTCGGATACTTGTCTTGTTTAAAGGTAGTATCTTGTTTGTCTATAGCTGTCTTATTGTATGAAAAAAATTTTCCGCAATTAGGTGCTGCAATGGCATTTTCCAAATACATATTAATAAAAAATTTATTATTTATCTAAATAAAAAACTACCTAGGAAAGGTAGTTTAGTTATTTGTAAAAGAATTAGTTAAGCTGGGATATTATTGCATGTTATTTCCCTCTTGGATACAAATGGTGCCATTGCTGCCAAGTCCCGTGAGGATGTTGATGGTGCCATTGTGGCCAAGGTACAAAATGATGTTGTGGATAATAATGGTGCTGTGGTCCATGTGGATGGTGCTGCTGCCAAGGAGGATTAGGATATTGGTGATGCCACTGCTGCCAAGTACCGTGAGGATGCTGATGTTGCCATTGCTGCCAAGGTACATAGGAATGTGATTGTCCGAGGTGCATTAATTTCACCTTCTTTTGAAATTTAGTCTCTATAGCTTATTCACTTTCGTTATTCATGAGCTTGTCTCTACTAAATCTAGGCATTTAAAGGTATGTAAATCCAAAGAGGAGACCTCTAATTATGAAGGTCTCCTCTTTGTTTTTAATTAGTTTTTACAAAAAAAATAAAATTAAAAATGTAGGAGAATGCCAGCTTCTATCATATTGAACCAGTTAATGACATATTGATTATCCTTCGGTTGGATTACACCCATGGTAACGAAATTCCAGAATATTTCGGAATCATCAGTTTACGGACTATGTTAAAATAAATACAGAAGAAAAGCACAGTTGGAGAGAAGAGGTGCGCTAGCTGGTTTGGACACATGCTGGTTTTATCCTAGGATGAAACCGAATAATACAGAAATTGATCCAACCTACCAAATACAAAAACTAGATGAGCTAAAGAGAATAGTAAATGTAAAAGATAAAATGGGTGTTTTTTAATTGCGCAAAAAGGTGTGATACGTATGGAATTAAATTATCAAATCATTTCAGATGATGAGATTGAATTGTGTAGAGAATTATGCAATGAACTCATGATCTTTCAAAAATCTAAGGCATTTATAACACCAGAGTTATTTGACAATATGAATTTTGACACTCGAATGGTTCCTTCTATTAAAAATGCTTTACATAATTACATTGTGATCGTTAAAGATGGTGAGAGACCTGTCGCATACGTCTATTCCAATATCTCACCAAAAGAAGCTTATTCAACTGATTTTGCTGCATTTTTTGACCTGTCGTCTGTTCGTAATAAGAATGTAGGCTGCCTTTCTCAATTTTATATAAAAGAAGAGTATCGTCAGTATGGGATTGGTTCGAAGCTCTTTAACATGTCTATGAACTGGCTGAAGGAATTCGAGGATATTGAGGATTATTTCATCTTTGTCTCAAATGGTAACATCAACGCTTTGGAATTTTATAAACATAAAGGATTTTCAGTTAGTCATGATATATTAGATGGTTTTATTACCGTCTTACGTTCAAAATAAAAAACCAAATACAAAAGGACCGTCAATTTATTTGACGGTTTTTTAATTAGATTTCTGTTATCCGAGAGCAAAATCCATTATCCGAGTGTATTCACCGTTATCAAAGAGTAAAACCAGTTATTAAAGTAAATAATAGTAATGATTTCTATTGAACAACGTTATCAAATGGAAATTTTTATCAATAAATTAGTGCAAAACACTATTAAGTAAGTACTAACTTATTTTATACTATTGAAGTGATGTAATCATACATAGGAGGGTAACATGGAGGTATCTTTATTATTAGAGTATGGCTGGGTATTACTTATATTAATTCTATTAGAAGGTTTATTATCTGCTGATAATGCGTTAGTACTTGCTATAATGGCTAAGCATTTACCAGAAGAACAGCAAAAAAAGGCGATCAATATTGGTTTGTTATTAGCTTTTATCTTTAGGATTGGTGCAATCTTTATTATTTCATTTTTGTTCCATGTTTGGTGGATTCAAGCAATTGGGGCTGCATACCTAATTTTCATCGCTCTCAAACATTTATTGAAAAAGGATCATGGCGGAAAAGAGAAGGCAGGGAAAAGCTATCGAGCGACAGTTGCGCAAATCGCATTAGCCGATATTGCCTTCGCTGTTGACTCTATTTTAGCAGCCGTTGCTCTTGTTATTGCCCTCCCTGATACACCAATGGGCGAAATAGGTGGGATGGATGGCGCACAATTTATTGTTATCATAATAGGTGCCATTGCCGGATTAATCGTTATCCGATTTGCAGCAGGATTCTTTGTGAAAGTATTAACTGAGCGCCCAAGTTTAGAAACCGCGGCAATGTTACTCGTAGGTTGGGTTGGGGTAAAGCTATTGATGCATACTCTTGCTCACCCAGCATTGCATATCATTCCACATGACTTTGTCGAAGGACCCATTTGGAATACCATCTTCTGGTCAGTCATGCTTCTTATCGCAATAGGTGGATGGTTCCTTTCAGGGAAGAGAAAATCAGAACCAACCACTTAAGCAAAACATACAGAAAACAATAAAAATGGCTTGGGAAACATTTTCGATTTAAGCTAAAAGATATAAAAACCAAACAACCATATTCCCGTTATGTCAGGGGGATATGGTTGTTTTATTTGGTTGGCTTGATGAAAAAGACGATGACACTTTTGTCTAAATCAAAATCCCAATCAACTAAGATATCAAGGATTTTACTGATATAGCTGCTTAACTCGGCTGATTGTTTATGTCCTTGTGGTTCCAATGAAAAATCTCCCTTCACAAGTTAGGTATTTATATCCTATGCTTTCCTAATAACTTGGAAATAATTAGCATGGTTTGTTTATCACAATAAAAATATAATTAAAGTAGGTGAAGGGACAGAAAGCCATTCGCTTTGAGGAGTAGGATATGTTTTCAAGCATGGGTAACAAAGTTTTAATAGACACATATTTTAATGCAGTAAAGCTTAAGTTAGATGAAGATTTTATTATTTTACTACAAGAAGAAATAAGTCGCAGAGGTTTAGAAATAGAAAAGGTAGAGAGAATGAATCAATCATAGCTTTATACTGAAAATTTTTTAAATCTTCTCACGAATTAAAAACGCTTTCATGTAATAAGAACAGCGAATGGTTTTTTGCTCTTCACTTTTTTGATTCATTTAACCTAAATAATCAGACTACTCAAAATAATTAACTATTTGAAAAGCTAGGCTGTCCTAGCTTTTTTTCTTTTAGTATTATGAGAATTCCCTTATATATCCAATTAAATCATTGTATAATTCTATTTAATAAGAAAATCGGAAATTAGGTATGGTAGGAATAGAATTGGAGTGCTGGAATTGCTGAAAATACGTAACGTATCTATGAATGATTTATCTGATCTTGTAATTATTGAACAACTTTGCTTTCCAATAGAAGAGGCTGCGACAGAAAGGGCTTTTATTTACCGGATTCAAATGATTCCGGATAGTTTTTTCGTGGCGGTAGAAGAAGGTGTGGTAATTGGTTTAGTCAACGGACCAGTTATTGAAAATGAATTTATTACAGATGATTTATTTTCGAATATTAAGAAGAACCCTGCTGTTGGCGGACATCAAACTGTTTTAGGAGTGGCAGTGACACCTCATTTTCAAACACGTGGGGTGGCAACTGCGCTACTTACACACCTTGAAAATGAAGCAAAATCAAAACAACGTGAAAGTATTACACTTACGTGTAAAGAAGAGTTAATCGAATTCTACGAAAATTTAGGATACCGCAATAGGGGTATATCTAGATCAGAGCATGCGGGTGTAACTTGGTATAACATGAGTAAAAATTTACTTTAAACTAGTTTTGTTCCAGAATGTAGGAGTTACCTACAGGTAGAAAAAGTAAGGAGAGATATGCATGTACGAATTACAAACAAAAGAAACCGACAATAGTGTCATTGAGTTTATTGAACAAGTGGATAGTCCTAAAAAACGGGAGGATGCTTATAGATTATTGGATATTTTCGCAGAGACTAGTGGATTTGAGGCAAAGATGTGGGGACCAAGCATTATTGGCTTTGGGGCGTATCATTACAAATATGCAACTGGCCACGAAGGAGATGCACCACTAGTTGGCTTTTCTCCGAGAAAAGCAAAAATCAGTTTGTATTTCGCACCAGGAGAAAAGAAGCGGGAAGAATTATTAAAGGTGTTTGGTAAACACACAACAGGAAAAGCGTGTGTGTATATAAATAAAGTAGCAGATATTAATGAAGATGTCTTAAAAGAAATGATTAATGAATCTATTACTTTTTTGACGGAAATGTATCCAAATAAATAATTCTTAGGAGTCCCTTAATTGTAAATAGGGGACTCCTTTTATTATCAAGTAAGTAATTAATTCATTTGCTTTTTAAGGAAGCAAACCAAATATCCCTAAAAGCGACAGGACAATTTCAAATAAAATGAGAATCACAATAATCCATTCAACGAATAGCCCGCGTATCGAATGACTGATTGTTGAAAAACCATCCATAATGTTATATAGTATTTCGGTTTTGCTTTTCAAAATTTTATAACGGTCATTTAATTCAAAAAACTCGAGCATTCTGTCATAAAATTCACTGGCAGAATTGCTTGTCCAAGTAATGTCAGGCTTATCCAGAATCATAATGTAGGCAAGGGTGTTATATTCATGACGGATGATTTTTGCTGTCGTTCTTGCTAGCTCTTTGTTGCCGATTCTTAGCTTACCCTTTTCCAGCCGATCAATCATCGTTTCAAGTTTATCGTTAATTTGTCCCAACTGTTCCTCCGTTTTTTCCAATGCTACTGACTTTGCTAGCACGGTGGAAATCAATTCGGGGTAGTAACTTTCATATTCCGGTACGACTACATATTCATCCGTTAACCCGATACTTTCGGTTTCTTTTAGATGAAGACTGTAATCATCGCTGTATCTTCCTGCGTTTTTGACATCAATGTCCGACTCAAAGGAGTGGAGGTAGTTCAAAAAAGCGTTTATCTCAAGTGGCGAAGAGTAATTAATGAAGACAATGCTGCCAAAGGAAAAAACAAGTACCATTTGGGTTTCACCTACATCTTTTTGGAAAATTGATTTTAATATTTTTCCTTTTAAAATTAAAGGCTCCTCCCAGGTGAATTTCTTCGGTATCCCGCAATGAACAGCGATTTTATTCAAATCTATTTCGTTTGTAATCGCAAAGGCTTTAAAGGTTAAATCTCTCATATTCACCACTCTTTTCATTATTATTTTCCTTTACTAGTATATGAACTGCACACTGAATTTAATGAAGGATATATGTAAACAATGGAGAAATAATAAATTAGCACTAATAAAATTTAATAGGAATAAGGAGAGTTAGTATGATGAATCCATCATTTGTCTACGTTACGTACATAGCGACATCACCGGAAAAGCTTTGGGAAGCTTTAACAACCAGTGAGTACACAGAAAAATACTTCTTTGGAACCAGTATACATTCGGATTGGCAGGAAGGGTCAGAAGTTAGCTATTCTCGGAATGGGCAGGTTTCCGATTATGGAAAAATTCTAAAATGTGAGCCGTTTAGTGAACTTTCATTTACATGGATTTATGTGGGAGATGGAGTCAAAGATAAGCAGCCTTCACGGGTCACGTTCGAATTACAACCAATGAACGCCACAGTAAAATTAAAACTCAAACATGAAAATCTCCAGCCTGGTGATTGGGTGGAGAGTGATGATACGTTTGAAGGTTTGAACAATGGATGGCCAGCCATCCTAAGCAATTTGAAAAGTTTACTTGAAACTGGAAAAACTCTTCCTGCAATTTCAATTTAGGAATGTAATACTTTCTCCGTTTTGTTAAATAATAAAACAAAAAGGAGTGATGATTATGGACAATGAAAGGGATTATGTCGCAGCTGATTTATCGTCAAATTTAGTAAGTGAAATTAAATCACTAGAAGAAAAACTGAGAGAACAAGCGAATAAAGAAGTTGTGGTTATCGCATACGAAAAGGGTAAAGCTTAATATAAAAAGAGAGACCTACATCTCTCTTTCTTTGTGTCCGTTCATCCTCGTCTTCATCGACAAGTCATTGTCGTATATAAGCACCAATTCATGAAAACGAGCAATTTCTACATAACAAAAAAAGCCGTCATAAACGGCTTCGATTCATTATTTTGCAAATACATGATTACCAATTGTCTTCACTACTTCACGAGTGGTAATCCATGTATCGGTTGCGATTTCTGGATTATAAAAATAAATGCTATCATTTAATCGATCCTGTCTTGTTAGCGCTTCTTCTACTGCTTTAATTGCTTCGTCTGATGCTGGCTTATTGATTTCTCCATTTTGAACAGGTGAAAAGGCATAAGCTTTTCCCACTACTTCGTTGATAACTCCGGTAATTGAATTTGGAAATTCAGGTGAATCAACACGATTCAATACCACTGTCGCAACGGCTACTTTGCCTTCATAACTTTCACCCTTGGCTTCCGCTTCTACTAATCTCGCAAATAAGTCTTTTTCAACATTAGAAATGGAAACAGCTGGCGCCGCTACTTCTTTTTCTGGCGTTTCTATAACAGGTTCCGCTGATTGTGGTTCTGAAATAGGTGTTTCTTCCACAGTCGGTTCTGTGGCTTCTTGTGCTAAGACTTCCGGTTTATATGGAATGTATTCTTTTTCATCATTGTAACTGTTCATCTCAGAAAGGCTGTCTACTTTTACAACCTCATAATGAGTAATCGCCTCAACCGTAGTATTGTGTAATCCTATAAAAGCAAATGTAGCTACACAAGCTACCGCAACCTTTTTCATATAAGTGTTTTTCATGTGTGCTACCTCCTGGTGTTTTGTATGCTATAACACTAACATGGCCAAGCAGGTGTTATACAGAACGAGCAGGTTACATTTCTTTATAGTTTGATGAACAAAATTACAGCTTAGATGGAAATATGACATTATTCCTATAGAACTGTCATAATCAAGCCAAATTTTACGGAATCGAGGAATTATTTGGATAGATAAATAGGGGGGAAAACCAATTTTTGGGCTAAAATTGAATTATTACCACTATATAATATTTCGGAAATGAAAATAAATCTACATTGTGATACGATATCCCTATTAACTATATCAATACATATTGGAGATGGAGTCATGCTAATTTGGAAGCGTAATTTGTGGGTGCTTTGGATTGGAGTGTTCTTCTGCTCAGCAAGCTTTTCCATGGTTATCCCATTTTTGCCTATTTTCCTACTTCAAATTGGTGTGCATGAACACACGGAAATATGGTCGGGATTGTTGTTTAGTGCCGCTTTTTTTGCTGGAGCGATCGCTTCACCGTTCTGGGGGAGAGTGGCAGATAAATATGGAAGAAAACCGATGTTAATTCGGGCAGGATTTGCCCTTTTTCTTGTCTATACCTTAACGGCTTTTGTTACGAATCCGTATCAACTGTTAGGATTACGAATTATGCAGGGATTGTTAAGTGGGTTCATACCTGGAGCAATCGCGTTAATTGGAACCAATACTCCAAGCAAAAAAGTAGGATACGCTTTATCCATGATTTCCTCTGCTTCCGCATCAGGTGGAATCATCGGTCCGCTTCTAGGAGGGGGGATTGCTTCGTTGGTGGGAAATCGCGTGGCATTTGGAAGTGCAGGAGTGTTCTCATTAATTTCAACACTTCTGGTAATATTTTTTGTAATAGAGGAAAATTTCTCTCCTAGTAAAGAGAAAGGATCCATTCGGAATGATTTTAGAACAGCGCTTTCGAACCGTCCGTTGATGATGGTCCTTGCTTTAACCAGTCTGACTTCTGCTTCCATCATGACCATTGAACCGGTACTGCCATTATATATAGTAGATCTGGGTGGTTCCACGCAGCATGCAGCGTTACTTGCAGGGATTGTTTTCTCGCTTCCTGGAATTGCAAGTGTCATTTTTGCACCATTGTGGGGGAGATGGGCGGATAAAGTTGGTTTTCAAAAAGTATTAGTCATCGGGTTATTGGGTGGCGGTATTGGAACCATCGCTCAAATTATTTTCAGCAATATTTGGGGATTCTCTTTAACACGCTTCATTTTTGGAATCTTTTTCTGTGCGGTATTCCCTGCATTGAATGGTCTAGTGGTAAGGTCAACGCCACAAGACTTCCGCGGTCGAGCGTTTGGATTACACCAAACCTCCAATCAAATAGGCGGGATGATTGGTCCGATAATTGGTGGAATCCTTGGAGGTATATTCCCGGTTGAAACTGTGTTTGTTGTAACAGGTATCTTACTTCTAGCCGGAACAGGTATGGCTTATTGGAATGCAAATGAGTTAAATCGCGGGTTAAAAACGAAAAGTACTTAAAAGGGATAAAAATAGTATGTAAGAATCCCAACCACTATTCCAGTTAAAGCGCCAAAAAAGACTTCTGTTGGCTGATGCCCTAATAATTCTTTTAATTTTTCTCTAGACTCCGGTTTTTTTAAATTGGGGTCTTTTAGAGTTTCAATCAGACTGTTAAAGTCTGCGAGTAGCGTGTTCAGTATTTCTGCATGATAACCAGCATGTCGTCTAACCCCCATCGCATCGTGCAGGACAATCGCAGAAACGACAATACAAATGGCAAACTCATTTGATTTAAAACCTTCCATTAAGCCAATAACGGTAGTCAATGAGATAATCATTGCAGTATGTGAACTTGGCATGCCGCCCGTGCTAAACATTAAACTCCATTTTATTTCCCTTGTTGCAAAAAAATGAATGGGCACCTTAACGAATTGCGCAATCAACATTCCTAAAAGAGCAGCCAAAATAGGACCTGATAAAAACATACTAACCACCTCCTATGATGTGTTTGTATTTATCATATCAAAAAGCAGGCCGAATTATCAGGTGGAATGAAAAAAGAAATGAAATGTAAAAAGGTCACTCTAGGTAATCTGAAGTGACCTTTTAATGTGTTTTTCTTTAAATTGCAAGTACTTTTTCTAGCTTTTCCTGATCAAATCCTAAAACGACCTCTGAACCATTCTCATCCTCAATAACCGTTGCTGGTGTTGCTGAAGCACCTAATTCAACAATTTCATCTAGATATTTAGGATTTTCCCTGATATTTCTTTCCTCAAATTCAATTCCATTATCTTTTAACCATAGTTTTTCAGCTGTACATGGTCCGCAGCCTTCTTGGGTGTATAGGACTACTTTACGCACTTACATCCCTCCTTTATTCAACCTAGTGTTATCATAATACATTATGATTAAAAAAATCTCTTCTCACGCCTGTAAGAAATAAAATCTTCATATAGCAATATGATAGCGCTCGCTAGCTTACTGCTAATGCATGGAAAATAGCTGAATTCCTCAATTCTTTTATATATACCTATTTAAAAAGTAAAGAATCATATAATTATTTACCCAACATACATTTACAATAGGAAGACAAGCAGTAGTGGGAGGTAAATCATTGTAAAGGAGATAGACACAAGGAGATGGAGTTCTTAAAAGAAATCATTGCAAATTATGGGTCATTTTTATCATTAGACGCCTTGGGAGAAGTATTAACAGATCCTGCTAGTTGGGGAGTAATTGGTACTTTAGTAATTCTAGAAGGGTTATTATCGGCTGATAATGCGTTAGTTCTTGCAGTTTTGGTAAAGCACCTGCCGGAAGAACAACGAAGAAAAGCTCTCTTCTTCGGGATTATTGGGGCTTATCTTTTCCGTGTTGTGGCTATTGGAATAGGTGTTACATTAATTAATATTGGTTGGATCAAAATCGTTGGCGGTCACTATCTTCTTTGGCTTGTCCTTCAATATTTCATTAGCAAGAGGGACGGGGAGGAAGAGGTTCAAACCAAAAAAGTAGGTTTTTGGAGCACGGTTTTAACCGTAGAGCTGATGGATATTGCATTTAGTATCGATAGTGTCATTGCAGCATTTGGTGTATCAAATCAAGTGTGGGTGCTGTTTTTGGGCGGCATCTTAGGTATCTTAATGATGCGTGGAGTTGCCCAATTATTCTTAGCCCTGATTGAAAGAATACCTGAGTTTGAAACGACCGCATTTGTCTTAATCGGAATTATTGGATTGAGAATGATTTCGGCAGCCTTCGGGTTCCAGATGGATGAAGTCATATTTTTTAGTATAATAATCGGAATCTTCCTTGGAACATTCCTTGTACATTTTTTAAAGGATAAGCTGGCAACAAAATAAACTCATAGAGACCTATATGGGTCTCTTTTTAAACGAATGAGTTTTCTACCTTATAAAAATAAGTTAAAATTAATAAGCTATTATTTATTCGTTCTAGGGGGAAGTATCATGCGTGAAGAGGGATACATAGAAGTTACCGGCGGAAGAGTATGGTATCAAAAATTCAATAAAAATACAACAGGGACTCCGGTCATTATTTTGCATGGAGGTCCAGGTTCTTCAAGTTATTCTTTAGAAGGTTTACAGGCACTTCAAGAAGAGAGACCCGTTATTTTATATGATCAATTAGGCTGCGGCAGATCGGATCGTCCAAGTGACACCTCACTGTGGCAACTTGATCGATTTGTTGAAGAACTTGGTCAAGTGAGAGAAGCTTTAAACTTGGATGAAGTTCATATTTTAGGTCATTCTTGGGGAACAACCCTAGCGGCAGCATATTGTTTAACTAAACCGAGTGGTGTAAAAAGTGTTATTTTTTCAAGTCCATGTTTAAGTGCACCTCGTTGGGAAAAGGACCAGATTGAGAATTTAAAAACATTACCAATTGAAATTCAAGAGACGATTAAACGATGTGAAGAAAACGGAACGACTGATTCAGAGGAATTTAAAGCAGCCATTCAAGAGTTTAACACCCGATTTGTTTGCAGAGTAGAGTCAGAACCAGATCCAGAATGGGTTAAAAAAGGATCAGGATATCGGAATCCTGAGATTTACAATATTATGTGGGGTCCATCTGAATTTAGCGTTAAAGGAAATCTAAAATCATTTGATTGTACTTCACGTTTGAATGAAATTAGCTGCCCCACTTTATTTACATGTGGAAGATATGATGAGGCTACACCAGAATCAACAGAATACTTTAGCAGCCTAGTACCAAATGGAAAATTTCATGTTTTCGAGAACAGTGCCCATATGGCATATTTTGAAGAACATGATGAGTTTTTACGAGTTGCAGGAAATTTTTTTAGTTAATCGATCTTGATTAATCTCATAATAAAATCCACCAATATCTCTAGGGTGGATTTTTTTAATTCAATATCTAATTTACTAACAATTACTCCTTCATTTCATCCTGTTCTATAGCTTCAACATCATGTCCTACAGCTTCGACATCCTCAACTTCTTGTGAAACATGGGAATCTTGTGCCGGAGCCTGAAATACGTCCACCTCTTGAATAATAGATGGATTATAATACACAAATTCTAATTGCTGTTTATTATCGATATTCTGTTTTTTTATCTTCTTATCCTCAACTTGGTCAGAAGATTTATCCTTCCGTCGCTTCTTTTTTTTATCCTGCTTGTCCTCATCATGGGTTCCCGAAGATTTATCCTTTCGGTGATTCTTTTTATGCGTTTTTTTAGGTGACATTTCTTTTACACTCCTTAATTATATTTGTATTCATCCTATTAATGGTGTAAATAATGGGTTTTGATTTGAATCGTTTTTTCACTATTCGCACCATTAAATTGAAATTTCCATTATCAGCATATGCATTTGGTTACTGAGATTCCTGCACTATTCGTCCAAAAAACATACAAAAATGAGGATAAAAAAGAAAAATATGGTATAATTCGGTATTACATTTACGATTTTGTTTCGGGGGGATATACATGAATAGTACGACTCAAAATTATTTTAATAATTTGCAAGCAGAGGACAAGGACTTACAATATGAGGCTTTTAATCAAATTATTAATGCTACTAATAAACAGGTGGATTGGGCCTATGAGGTTTGGGAACAATTGATAGCCGATTTAAAGGATTCCAATAATCATACGAGGTCAAGAGCGGCACAATTTCTTTGTAACTTGGCAAAAAGTGATCCTGAAAAAAGAATGATGAAAGACTTTTCTGCCGTATGGGAAGTATCTTTTGATAAAAAATTTGTTACAGCCAGGCATACACTACAATCTATTTGGAAAATAGGATTAGCAGGGGAAGAACAAAAAAATATGGTCCTTAACCAATTTGTTGATCGGTACATAAACTGTCTCCCGGAAAAAAACTATACATTGATTCGATTTGATATCATTCAAGGGCTTAGAAACTTGTATGATGCCATGAAAAATGAGGCAATAAAGGAGATTGCTTTAGAATTAATCGGTAAAGAAGAAGATCCAAAATATAAAAAGAAGTTCTCTTCCGTTTGGAAGGAAAAATGAAAAGGTGAAGTTTCTTGAGTCGCTTCTAAATACTCTTATGTTAAGTC
Source organism: Neobacillus niacini (assembly GCF_031457145.1). Lineage (GTDB taxonomy): Bacteria > Bacillota > Bacilli > Bacillales > Cytobacillaceae > Neobacillus > Neobacillus niacini_J. The sequence continues at coordinate 28,473 of NZ_JAVDVZ010000011.1, read as the reverse complement.
TAGTGGAATTATTTTACCTTGTTGGACTTTTAATTGGTGTTGGTTTCCTTTTAGGCGTGTTAGAAAGATACTCGAATAAGTTTCTATTTAAAGCATTTGGGCCACGAGGAGTTTTGGCTACCGCTTGGATAGGGACACCCATCCATGAACTTGGCCATCTTCTTCAGTGCTTCATTTGGGGACATCGAGTAACAAGAGTTAGATTCTTGCAATTAAAAAGTCCTAATGGGGTTCTCGGATATGTAGAGCATCAATACAATGCAGGTAGTATTTATCATCAGATTGGAAATTTTTTTATAGGAATGGGACCGATTTTCAGCGGGATTGGTGCGTTGATTTTTGGCATGTATCTTTTAGTTCCAGAATCATATCAGTCTTTTAGAGAATATATTGTTCACTATGTCACTACTGATCTTCAAAATAGCAATGATTTAATGGTAATGGGGAATTCGGTGCTGACAATCACCAAAAGTCTCTTTACATTTAAAAATCTGTTCAATCCTCTATTTTGGATATTTCTCGTGCTGGCTGTCTGTATTTCCTCACATATTGCGTTGAGTAAGGCAGATATTAATGGGTCTGCCAAAGGACTATTAATGATATTTTTCGTTCTTTTTATAATGAACCTTGTTACTGGATTAGTAGGTATTGATACGTATACATTTATTGTGGGATTAACCAAATATAATGCCTATGTACTGGCTTTTTCTAGTATTGCGTTCCTTTTTTCATTAATGACGCTTTTGATATCTTATATTTTGTATAAACTGAAATCTGGCTGGTGATTATTATCGGATATAATTTAGGGGGGAGAAAGAAGGCTGAATTTATTGAAATTATTATCTGTTATGCTGGGCGGTTTCTTTGGAGCAATAACTAGATATAGTATTGGAGAATGGATACAAACAGATAATGGAATTCCTCTGGGAACATTGTCAATAAATCTCCTAGGTTGTTTTTTACTTGGTTGGTTCCTTACATTCTTCACACTAAGAAAAAATATAAAAACGGAATTTATTTTATTTATAGGAACGGGATTTATCGGATCATTCACTACTTTTTCTGCTTTTTCAGTTGAGACCGTCCTTTTGTTTCAAAATGGGCTCACTGTTTATGGGGTTCTGTATGTTTTAATCAGCATTATATTCGGAATACTGCTGGCTTTCATGGGCTTAAAGCTAGCTATAATTAATGTAGAAAAAGGGGAAACACGTTGATTTGGTTAATCGGTATAGGCGGTTCTTTAGGGGCAGCAGCTAGATATTTATTGGGTAATTATATGAATAAAAAAAAGAAACTCAACCCATTCCCATTTGGGACTTGGGTTATAAATATCACAGGTTCCTTTCTTTTAGGGCTGCTGGGCAATCTTCATTTGTTAAATGAAATTAGTCATGGGGTATGGTTTTTTGCTGGCATTGGTTTTTGTGGAGCATACACCACTTTCTCGACATTTGGGTATGAGGCGATTACCTTATTCCAATCAAATAAATTAAAGTTAGCGTGTGCCTATGTACTAACTTCGGTTATCTTAAGTATTGCAGCAGCTGGTTTAGGTTTTACTATTTCATTCACGCACGATTAATTTTTGTTTTTGCAATAGCAGCAAACACTTTTTTGATGCAATACTTTACCAATACTAAATCGGGAAAGCCCCTGCTTTTAAGTATGAGGATGAACCGATTTTTTTATTGCGCATTTAGGGTTTTTTTGGTAATATATATACGAACGTATGTTTGAATATAGTTGTAAAAGTAGGTGTGAAACATGGTGAAAGCAAAAACTCCTTCATTTATCATCGATGTAGAATTAAAAGGTACGAATAGAGACTTATTAATGATTGATGCTGAACTGGAAATTAATCGAGTGATTTATAATACTTCGTTGGGCGAGTATTTGAAGAGAGAAAAACAAATGAAAAGGACTAAACGATACAAAAAATTTGTCCGTATTTCAAGAGCCATAAAGTCACAGCTAGCTAAAAATAGTAACAAAGAAAAGATGGAGTATTATCGAGATGAACGGAAAAACCTCTCTGAAGAATTTAAAAAACTAAGAGAAGAATTTGGGTTAACAGAATATTCGATGCACGAATACATAAAAGAAGTTCGAAATCATTTTCATGGTAAGGTAAATTCAATCATTGCCCAAAAAACAGCGACAAGAGCATGGCACACTTTCAAAAAGAAATTGTTTGGACAAGCCAAAAAAGTGATATTTGTAAAGCGTGGAGAAATAGACTCCTTTGAAGGGAAAAACAACGATACAGGTTGGAGATTTAAAGATGGGAAAGTAATCTCAAATGATACGGTATTTGCACTGAAGGTAAAAGAAATGGATATGTATCTAAAAGAAGCTTTTCATCTACTAAACTCCCAACAAATATTTCAATACAAGAACAAAGAAGAGGAAACTGTTACAGACTTTTATAGGGTAAAATATGTTCGTATTTTAAAACGGGTCATCAGAGGTATCGTTCGCTACTATGCTCAACTGGTTTGTACGGGCTATCCTCCAGTAAAAAGAGACCGAAAAACAGGGCAAGGTAAGTATCCTTTAGGAAAAGGTCCGATTGGGATCGATATTGGTACATCCTCGATTGCCGTTTCAAGTACAACAAAGGTTTTATTGAAAAACCTGGCTGAAAACATTAAAAAAGTAGAGCATGTTCAACGAGATATCAGGTTATACAATAGAAAGCTAGACCGTTCGAAAAGAGCAACTAATCCACAGAACTTCGATGAAGCTGGCCGTATTAAAAAAGGTAAAAAGCAGTGGGAGTTTTCCAAGAACTATAAGAAACTAAAATCTCAATTGAAAGAGTTATACCGTAAATTAGCTTTATATCGAAAGTTTAGCCACCAATATGAAGTCAATCGAATGGTCATGTTAGGTGATACATTTTACGTCGAAGAAATGAATTTTAAAGCTCTCCAAAAACGTGCTAAAAAGACAGAAGTTAGTGAAAAAACAGGTAAGTATAAAAAGAAAAAACGCTTCGGTAAAACCATAGCCCGGCGTTCTCCCGCAGCCTTCGTGAGTATTCTATCGAAAAAAGTCACTGCTTTGGGTGGGACATTTATCAAAGTCAAGACATCCTCTTTTAAAGCTAGTCAATATGACCACAAAGCAGACAAATGCAAAAAGAAAGAATTATTAGAACGATGGCATAGATTTGATGATGATACCAAGGTCCAACGTGATTTATATTCTGCTTTTCTTTTAATGAATTCAGATTTGTTAGGAATTAAATCAGATAGAGTATCTTGTTTAAATAAGTTTGAGCAATTTTATAAATTTCACGAAGAAGAAATTGAGAAAATCGAGAATAAACAGGAAGTAATCTTAAATTCTGGTATCAAATTGAAAGGAAAAAGGCCAGAAGAATGTGCAGCCTAAAATTTTATTTCTTTACGGTTTGATGTAGCCGAGTTCGCAAGAACAAAAGATGTAGTCGTGAATGGTAACAGAGGTTGCTTTGACTACGAATGTTCAAACAGATAGTTCCAGTTCCTGTTTCCAAAGCCGTTTTCTTCCCGAAGAAAAGTGTGTGTACGAATAGGAGAAGACTAGGAAGTTATGAACCCACTGCATTTATGCATGTGGAGCATCAGATTTAAGAACTTTCCCTTAAATGAAACGTTTTTTGATATAAGGGAATCAGAATTACAATTTATTCCCTTAATATTTCCTGTGTTCACCGAATATAATTCATCGGAATACTTATTTTTAAGTGAAAGTAGGTATTAGGTATGAAAAGCAAAATACATCGGTGTAATTGCAGAAAAGTTTGGTCGATTCAAAACCGAAAATCAAAAGTTACTGCACATTCCATTCTTCTAACTGGTGAATGGTCTGCTGAGTTAAAACCCGAAAGGAAATGTGACCCAAGGGGTTTTGTCACAACAGATAGAAGTCAGGAGATAGTCATAAACCCTCCTCATGATTTTATAAAGAATTTTGTAAAAGTAGAAAAACTAATCTATGATAAGAAAAAAGTAAATTTCAACATAAAAAACGGTAAATATTTATTATTTGCTGAAGACGGCAACTGTTATATTTTGAAGAAGGATCCCGATAATTTACTATCAATTTAAAAAGGCTGTCAATCTAACAGCTTCTTTTTTTTGGGGGAAATTAAAAAGCGTCAAAATAATATCATAAAACTTTTATAAAAAAGGCTGTAGTCTATGGTAGATTTAATAGGATGTCTAGGTTTTAGTAGTTAAAATGTTAAAAACTGGAGCTAGATTCATTCCTATATATATAGTTTAATTGAATCCAAACAGAAAATTTGGGGTGCACCTTTGAAATACACGGGCAGAATTACATTACTTATGATATCTATTATGGTATCTACTATAGAAGCTTTTTCTGAAAAAACAACGAAATGGTCCATTCTTGAGGCACTTTTATTTGCTGTCATATCCTTCTTATTAGGGTGGATATATGATAAGGCAATCTACTATAAAAACAAAGCTGAACTAAGTGAATCTAGACTCTGGAAGTTATTGAAATACTCCCCAGAACCTATTATCGTTTACCAAAATGAAAAGATTGTATTTGCGAATGATAAGTTTGAAGAATTAGTTCAATTTTCTTCCACTCAAGTCATTGGAAATTCAATCTTTCAATACGTTTTACAGGAATACCATCCTATAGTAAGGAAACGGTTGCTAGAAATGTGCGAGGTGAATCCTAACCTTGATCGTATTGAATTAAAAATTCAAATAAAGCATAATCAGGTTTTAGATGTGGAGGTTTCTTCTGCTCCCATCATTTTTAATAATAAACCTGCAGTTGAAATGTTTCTAAGAGATGTCACAAAACGTAATAGATTAGAGGATGAGCTAAGGAAAAATGAAGAGCTCTATCGCTTCATAACTGAAAATACAACTGATCTTATTTCTTATCTAAATCCTAATGGCGTTTATGAATATTTTTCTCCATCTTGTTCGTGCATGTTGGACTATAAACAAGAGGATTTGATTGGAAAAAACCTTTTTGAATATTTACATCCTGAAGAGGTTGAAAAAGTCACTGCATTACTTTTAGAAGCGGATTCTGAATTGGATTTTGCGTCTTTTACGCACCGTCTAAAGAAAAATGATGGCACCTATATGTGGGTAGAAACAAATGCGCGAACCATTAGAGAGAATTCTCGAAAGCTGGAAGGAATAGTAGCTGTTTCACGAGATATTACTGAGCGTTTAGAAAAAGAAACTAGATTGAACGAAACGAATATGATGTTACGTTATCTATCCAATATGGACGGTCTAACAGGTATTCCTAATCGCCGATACTTTGATGTAAAATTAAAAGAAGAATGGAACCGGACGAAGCGTAATTCTATGCCTTTTTCAGCCATCATGATTGATATTGATTATTTCAAAAAATATAATGATTTAAATGGTCATCAAGCGGGCGATGACTGTTTAAGGCAAATTGCCACGGCTTTAAATGAAACCCTTAAGAGATCTGGTGATTTTGCAGCAAGATATGGAGGCGAGGAATTCGTGATATTGCTCCCAGAAACAGATGAACAGGGAGCGGCTCAGGTTGCTGAATTATTAAGTTCGAATGTAAAAAAACTAAACATCCCATACAGTGTATTTGAAACAGAACCAATTGTCAGCATTAGTATAGGCTGTGCAACATTAACACCAGATGACAAGCTGAAACCCGAAGATTTAATTAAACTTGCTGATTCACGGCTTTATTTAGCAAAAGATAGCCGAAAAAATCAACTTACTTTCAATCAACTCACCCACCTAGGATAGTGCTAGGTGGTTTTTGTATATCTACATGTGTATTTTTTTAAAAGTAAAGGAAAATAAGCTAGGGGTAAAGAAAATGGGGGTACATAAGAATGAATTCTAAATACTCACCAGTTCCTAGTTATTAGTTAATTGGAAGTTGGAATAAAATAAAACTATAGTACCATAATAGTCTTAGTGTTATCCATTAACACTAAACTTCAATGTGGAGGTATATACTTTGAATATACTCTTAAGCTTACTAAGAACCTTCATACTTATCGGAATTAGGTTAACATATGTCATTAATTATGATAAATCTAAGTTGTATATTATGTTAAGGAAGCCGATGCAACTAAGCCCAGTGTATTCATAAAGTATTGTCGATTCGCATTGTAGAAAGGAAAGGTGAGCACAGAGTATGCTTGCCTTTTTTTAATGTAGGCTGTGTTAAACTCGTCTGTTGATTTGCACTCTTTTACCCGAAACCATGTATGAATAGTGAATTGGGTAATCATAGAAAGTCTATGATTACCACCAAGGGTAAAATAGAGGGGCTCTATTTGCTCGGAAACCATGTGTGAATAGTAAATTAGTAAAATAACCGTTACAGAATCAACACTAACTTTTAACATAGCCTTAATGTAGAAAAGTCCAATACACTATTGGACTTTTTTTGGCAACGAGTTATTACTTTAGAATATCCTTGTATTCTTTTCCTTTCTGCACATAGTTTTCGCTAGAGTATCGTAACATCTGCAAATCTTTGTCTGTCAATTCACGTACCACCCTTCCAGGAGAACCGATAACGAGTGAGCGAGGTGGAATTTTAATTCCACCAGCTAAAAGCGTATTTGCTCCGATAATACATTCTTCACCAACTTCGACATTGTCTAATAAGGTAGACCCCATTCCGATAATAGAACTACTGCCAATCTTACAGCCATGTAAAATAACATTATGACCAATCGTAACATCGTCGCCAATTACAACAGGAGAACCTTCATAGAGGTGAATAGTGGAGTTATCTTGAATACTACATCTTTTCCCAACTTCGATTGGACCGTCATCTCCCCGCAAAACAGCATTAAACCAAACGGTAGATTCCTCTCCAATCGTTACATCACCAATTATATAGGCTCCTGGTGCTACAAATACACTTTCATGAACTTTGGGCGTAATGCCATTATAGGGAATATGCATGTCTCTCTCCTTTATATTCAGAATTGTTTTACATATTAGCAAGATTATACCATCATTATCAAGAGAAAGAGAATCGTTTGTATTAGAAAATACAACTTTTAAACTGTATCAGTGTACCAAATACCTCTATTCAAGTATCAATTTGACTAGTAGAAAATAACCATTTTATAAAAATGGAGAAAATTACCCCAATAAAAAGACCGATAATAAGTAAATTGAAAGAGGTGTAATCGACGCATTTAATGGGAGGTTGCTCCTCTTTTTATATGAAAGCGCTTTAAAAGTTAACGAAATAATTAAAATAGTCAAATAATATTGACGAAGCCCATTTACAGTGATAATCTTATTAATAATTTATAATTGTTCAATGACGAGAAGAGTAGGGTTTGCTTGTTGTCCCAAGAGAGTCGACATTTGCTGGGAGTCGATGGCAGGGCTTATCCGAAGATCATCTCTGAGATGTATAGCTGAAAGATCGACAGTAAGCTATACCGGTATAGTCCGCCGTTACATGGAACACGTATGATTTTCATACGTTAATCGAGAGTCGCAGCCTGTTTGTTTTTGCTGCGGAAGTAGGGTGGTATCGCGAGTTAACTCGTCCCTATACAATGGGGCGGGTTTTTTGTTGTTCAAAAAACAAATTAACGCCTTTGAAAATGGCAAATTTTTAATTGAAAGAAAGAGGAGGAAAGTGAAATGAGTCAACAAGTTGATCAAAAAGAAAGAGCTTTTCAAGTAGAGGATATTATTATTGCCAGCCACTCCATCAAGGATGTGATTTCGCCAACTCCTCTACAGTATAATCACTTATTATCTGAGCGCTATGGCTGTCATATTTATTTAAAGCGTGAGGACCTGAATAGTGTTCGATCCTTTAAAATCCGTGGTGCTTACAATCGCATCAAAAAATTGACAGAAGAAGAATTGGAAAATGGGATTATTTGTGCAAGTGCAGGAAATCACGCCCAGGGGGTTGCCTATTCTTGCAATCATTTAAAGATTAATGGAAAGGTCTTTATGCCTAGTACAACGCCAAAACAAAAGGTTAATCAAGTGAAGTTTTGGGGTAAGGAACATGTGGAGATTGTTTTAGTAGGAGATACGTTTGACGATGCCTACGAAAAAGCGATGGAATGCAGTCAATTAGAAAACAGAACGTTTATCCACCCGTTCGATGATCCAGATGTCATTGCCGGTCAAGGGACTGTAGCGGTGGAGCTGTTAAATGAATGCCCAGAAAAAATTGATTACCTATTTGCAGCAATTGGTGGAGGAGGTCTTGTTTCTGGTGTTGGTACCTATATGCAGCATTTTTCACCTGAGACAAGTATCATTGGAGTCGAGCCGCAGGGAGCTGCAGGAATGAAGGAGTCGTTTTTAAAAGGTGAAGTGACTTCATTGAAAGAAATTGACCCATTTGTGGATGGTGCAGCGGTGAAGACGGTCGGTTCATTGACCTATAACATCTGTAAAGAATTCGTGAAGGATATTGTCGTTGTTCCCGAAGGGAAGGTTTGTACCACATTACTATCTCTTTATAATGAAAATGCCATCGTCGTTGAGCCAACAGGTGCGCTGTCGATTGCAGCGTTAGATGAATATGCAGAAGAAATCAAAGGAAAAACAGTTGTCTGCATCGTCAGTGGAGGTAACAATGATATCGGTCGTATGCAAGAAATTAAAGAGCGCTCGAAGATCTATGAAGGACTACGTTATTACTTTATTGTCCAATTTCCACAACGGCCAGGTGCATTACGTGAATTTCTAGATGATGTCTTGGGTCCAAATGATGACATTAGCCATTTCGAATATACGAAAAAGAATAATCGTGAAACCGGACCAGCGTTAGTCGGGATTGAACTGAAGTCTAAAGAAGATTACTTCCCATTGATTGAACGGATTAAAGTAAAAGGATTTGTTTACCGCGAATTAAATAATGACAGTACCTTGTATCAAATGCTTGTATAGTGAAAAAGAGCCCAATTATGGGCTCTTTCTATTCTAATTTAAAAATGGCCTCTCCCACTCCTAAATCTGTTTGAAGGTTAATAATTACATCTGCATCTTCGTACGCTTCATTGACATAAACACCATTGCCTTTCGAAATGAAACCAACAAAATCCGCAGTTCCAATTCCTTTTGAGGATTCTATTTTTACACCAATATCCTTAGGAAGAATAATCGTTGATTGCCCAACTCCTAAAGCTAGGGCAGCATCAAAGCTTTCGTTCCACTTGCCTCCGAGATCAATGGTAATATTGCCTACACCAGCATTTACATCTAATTCTTTAAGGTTTAATCCTTTTAAATCTAAATTTGTATCAGAAGCCCCTGAATTAACACGTAAATCTAGGGGTATCTCATCCGTTAGGGTTAGATTCCACACATTCTTTAATTCTCCGATTTTTATTTTATCAAGCAGCCCTTTATTCTCTTGTTCAATAACTCCAATCCCTTTATCTCCTTTCAGCTTATAGGAGAACTCAGGTTTTAGCTTGTCTTGATTATAGTTAATGGAACCTTCAACCCATTCGTCTGCACCTATTTCAACATTCAGTTCTCCGGCACCAAGGTTTAGTTCAAGCTGCAATTCTTTAGCCTTATCTTTCTCTATCGTAACCCTACCGTTATCTTCACTTCCATTTGCAAATATTCCACATCCTGATATAACAACAAGTAATGAAACTGCCAACGCACTAGACAAAATTTTCTTTTTCATTATTAATTCCCCCGTTTCTTTAACTACCATCATTGTACGAAAACCAATCAGGTAAAAAAAACGGCTCTAGATGGAATCTTTTCTAAGACTTAAGACTTATGGAAAATAATACCTTTATAGATTTATTTTACCACTTTTATAGAAGTATAACTATTTATAACATGTAGAGGGTCCGTTAAATACCCTAGCACTGTAAATGCATTATCAATTATAATTATGAAAAGAAAAAATATTGAAGCAAGGTGGGGGCTCTATGTCAAAAACAATTTATACAAATGGATTAATCTATACACTCGATTCCAACCAGCCGTTGGTTGAGTCTGTCGTGGTTGAGAATGGCAGAATTATAGATTTAGGTACACATCTTGAGATGACTCTGCAATGGGGAAGAGCAGGATCAATAATCGTCGATTTACAAAGGAAAATGGTTACCCCGGGTCTGATTGACAGCCATTTACACATGTCAGGTGTGGCGTTCAATTTCTTAGATTTAGATTTGACCGGGGTTAAATCGAAAGCTGATATGCTAGATAAAATAAAGCAAAAAGCGAATACTGTCGACCCTGGAAAATGGTTGATTGGAATGGGCTGGGATGAAAATCTCTTTACTGAAGGCTCTATTCCTACTATAGAAGAATTAGATTTTGTTGCACCACATTGTCCCATTTACCTAAAACGAGTTTGTCACCACGCATTTTTAGTAAATAGTAAGGCACTTGAAATGAGTCATTATCATCCTTCTATTGATGTGCCTAAGGGAGGAAGTGTTGTCCTAGATTCACATTCCAAAAAACCTACGGGGTTGCTGTTGGAGTCAGCTTCCCAATTAGTCACTAAACACATTCCAGAGAAAACATACGAAGAATTAAAAAATGGTTTGAGACAGGCGATGAAATTTGCTGTTAAAAAAGGGTTAACAAGCGTACATACAAATGACCCTGCTTACCTTGGCGGCCTAGAACAAACCTACAAAATGTATGATGAATTACTGAATCAAGAACAAAATGGGTTACGTAGCAATCTATTGATTGATTATCCTTTTTTACCTGATTTAAAGGAAAAAGGAATGTTTGCTGGCTTTGGTAATGAGAAATTACAAATTGGTGCCATAAAAATATTCGCAGATGGAGCATTTGGTAGAAGGACTGCGTTGTTATCGGAGCCATATAGTGATAATCCAAGTCAATATGGGGAAGCGATGCAAACACAAGATGTCCTATATAGCATTGTGAAAGAGGCAAGGGAGCTATCCTTCCCAATTGCCGTGCATACCATCGGTGATAAAGCTTTGGAAGATGTCCTCGACATCCTAGATCAATTTCCAAAAGTGAATTATCGCGATCGGATTATTCATGCTTCCTTAGTAAGAGAAGATTTAATTCAAAGATTGGTGGATCCTAGTATCGTAGCTGATATTCAGCCAAGGTTTGTTGTGGGGGATTATCCTTGGGTAATCGAACGGATAGGTAAAAAGCGAGAGGCTTATTTATATGCATGGAAATCCTTATTAGCTAATGGTGTTATCTGTGCGGGTGGCTCTGATGCACCAGTAGAACCTGTTGACCCATTGCTAGGTATCCATGCCGCAGTTACCAGGAAAACACCAGGTAAACTTGAGACCTGGAATGAGGGGCAGAAAATCTCCATGCTAGAAGCCGTGAAGACTTTTACAATTGGCGGTGCCTATGCAACAAACGAAGAAGCGACAAAGGGTACGATTTCAAGAGGAAAATTAGCGGACATGACCGTCTATTCAAAGAATCTTTTTTCAATAGAGAACCCTGACGAATTGCTAGAAACAAACATTGAAATGACCATTATTGACGGGGAAATTCAAGAAGTATAACAACATGCACAAAACAGAATAACCTTGGACGAACGATGATAGTTAAACGCTATGGCTCAATCATAATATTAGATACCTGATAACAAAGATAATAAAATTGTTTAAGAGTCTGCAATAAATGATCAATTTAAAATAGTAAAATAGAGTAGGGGTGTCGAGCAATGGATGATCGTTTTTTTCGAAATGCAATGGGGAAATTTGCAACGGGGATTACCGTTGTTTCAACTGAAGTAAATGGGGAAGCACATGGAATGACAGCAAATGCGTTTGTTTCTGTCTCTTTAACTCCAAAATTAGTTCTTGTATCAATCGATAAAAGAGCAAGAATGCTGCCACTTATCCAACAATCCAAAAAATTTGCTGTAAGCTTCTTATCTGCTGACCAAGAAAATGAATCAATGCGTTTTGCTGGCCAAATTAAGGAGGAAACTCCTTATAGCTTTGAGCAATTCGGTGAATTACCAGTTATCCAGGGCGCACTAGCTAACATGACCTGTAATCTTTATAACGAGGTTGATGCAGGGGATCACGTTTTATTCATTGGTGAGGTTACTGATCTTAAAGTCAATGAAGGGGATCCGTTATTGTATTTCGGAGGTCAATACCGTAAATTATCAGAATAACTAACTTCAAAAAGCTGTCGTATGGCAGCTTTTTCTTATTGTACTTCTAGCCTAGTATTGTACAATAAAAACAGGAGGGGTCGATTTTGTTAAAAAGATTAAGACTTATTTTAGGAATTGTAGTACTTTTATTAGCTGGATTTGGATTAATAACGAAAAACTTCGTGGCACAGCCATTTATGATGCTAGGTCTAAGTGCCTTTATATTAGTTGGCGGTATCAATGAGCTCCAACAAGGTAATAAACGTCGTGGGTATATGAATATCTTCCTTTGTGTATTTGTTTTAGCGGTTTTGGTGCAATCATTTGTCAAATAAAATGGCAACGGAGAAATATTAAAGGTGGATCCGGTGCTGTAACAGGCTTCAGGATTTGGGTTTGCATGAGTAAGATAATAATAGTAAAAAGCCATCTGAAATTCAGATGGCTTTTTATCTTTTTACTGCGGCTAAAATAAATATTGTTACAATAATAGAGAGTGCACCTATCCATTCTATGGGGCTAAACGGAACATGAAGCCAAGCCACTGCAAGGAAAGCAGCCGAAAGTGGTTCGATACAGGCTAAAAGGCTGGCTTCTGAGGCATTTATGTATTTCAGGCTTTGCATAAAGCACAAGAATGCGATTAAAGTGCCAACAATAACAACAAAAGCAACCGCAATAAAAGAAGTGAGTGACCAGTGACCTTCAAATCTCCAAGGAGGATGTATAAAGCACATAACAATACCGCCGATCATCATCCCCCAGCCAACTGTTAAAGTCGTACCCCATTTGGATAGCAGACCGACAGGAAACAGGGTATAAAAAGCAAGTGCAAAAGCAGATAAAATTCCCCATCCAAAGGCAGGACCAGAAATCGATAGTGTCTGGATATTCCCTTTTGTTACGAGCAAAATTGTTCCACCCAGCGCTAAAACAATCGCAATCACTTCATGATTTACTGGCAATGTTTTTGCACGGAAGCATAAATATAAGGCGATGATAACTGGTGCCAAGTATTGTAGAACGGTAGCAGTTGCGGCATTTCCATGCTCTATGGCTGCAAAAAAAGTATACTGAACACCAAGCATTCCGATTATCCCAAATGCAACGAGTTGAAAAATATCTTGTTTACTTTTCCAAATACTCCATATATTTTGTTTCCCAACAGTTTGAGAGTAAAAGAGCAAGCCCATTCCCGCTAAAAGCAGCCGAACGACTACAAGCCAGCTTGAACTAAAGCCTTGCTGATGAAAAAGAAATTGAGCAACAGTTCCAGATACTCCCCATGATGTTGCCGCAATTAACACTAATACAATTCCTCTTGCCCTTGGATACGACATAACAGCACCCAGTGTATTCATAAATATCCCCTCCAAAACAACCATTCTATTAATTTAGCAGAAACAGCAGAGGTTTAAAAGAGGGGATGAGAAAAATTTGTTGGAATCTTCGCTCTTTGGCGAGTAAAGTAGTAATTCTCGCGACTAACATCCTAATTAGTTCGCTAGCATTTGAAGTATCCCTCCATTATTTGACAATTTTTCAAAAAGAAAAAGCCATTAGGCAGTAAATATCTGCTTAATGGCTCTTACGATTATCTAGGAGTTAAGGTCTTTACAGAAATGGCAGGGGAATAATTGGTCACTATACATCCTTCTAATTGCTGCTCACTTAACAATCCAAGTTGGATTGCTGATTTAATTTTTACATCATCTGGTTTTTTTACAACTTGAATGAGGTCGCTCATCTGTAACTCCTCTAATCTTCGAACAGTAATTTCTTCGTTATATTTTTCAACCTTTCTTATTTGCCGCTGCAGTTTATAACCATTTATTGTAACCTCGGCTTTATTATCAGGACCAACCAGGTTATTAAAGTAGTCATGAAAAGTGTCCTTTAATTGAGTCATTTCCAACTCAATTTCCTTTTTCTTTTTATTAAGTTCGTAATATTTAACCAGCATCTCATCTGTTATGAAGGAATCATTCTGTTTCACCAAGATCCTCTCCTCCTCATCGAACGTATATTCTAATATATTAGCTTCCAATTGCAAATAGTACGATTAATCATCTACAATATTTTTAAATATTAATTTTTCGCAGAAAATTATACGAATAATATTAGTCTGAAAGACCTAACGGAAAAACATGGTATTCCCTACATACTTGGATTTGCTTCTATATTCCATATGGAGTTTTACAGTTGTGAGGCTCTTTTTCTTGAAAATATTTTTTGGGATAAAAGAGGAATTAAGCTAAACACCAGCGAAATATTATTAAGAGTTATTGGAAAATTTTGAATAAAAAGTAAAAACAGAAGGTCCATCCTTTCAATAAACGATTGAATAATTCGAGTGTCATTGAAATATGATGTTTTAGTTGTATGATGTTTGACTTGATACCAGCAATTCGTCAAACTTGTAGAAATATTTATCAGAAATCATATCTTGGGAGACAATTGACTAGGAATAAATGTGGATTTCAATAAATAAGATTTGAAGGTAGGATTTGCCCGTTATATGTAGGTATAACTACATAAGAAAATTGCAGCAATATTATGGGTAATGCTATAGAACATAATTAGAATAGAGGTGGAAGCTTGAAGAAGATTTTAGGTATATTATTATTTATATTACTGCTAGGGATATTGGCTGCTTGTGGTAATGATGAACCTGCGGCTAGTGATGAACCAGCTAAAACAGAAGAAACAGCTGGATCGGAAGATAAGACTAAAACAGACGATTCAGGAAGTGCAGCTGGAGGAACAACTTTAGCAGGTGATGAGATTTTTCAAAAGAGCTGTATCACTTGCCACAGTTCAGGAGACATCACTGGAGGTCAAGCTAAGATTGATGGTGCAAAAATTCATACCGACTTTAAAACAAAAGAGGATCTCCTAGCTTTTGTATCGAAGAATATGCCGAAGTCAGCACCAGCTTCCTTATCTCAAGAAGAGTATGAAGCAGTAGTTAACTATTTATGGGAACAAAAATAGCAGATTACTAGCTAAAAGGTATTGGTTCAGTAAAGAACCAATACCTTTTCCATTTGTCACATAAACAACAAATATCTGTAAACATTAAATTAACTCGAAATTTATTCACTTTATGAAAATGGATTTAAAATATTATTAGAGAATATCAAAATTATGGTAAACTTGTGAGATTGATTTACCATGCATATGATTTATTATTGAAATGTATATCGTTATATAATGATCAAGCTTTTGACTTATCTTGATTGTTTCTTCACTGCATAAACCTTTACTTAAGCCAATTATGACCATTTCTTCTCTTAATATTTCAATTTGGTTTTTCAATTCACTGTGGTTAATATTTATGGGTGTCATATTTTCACTTCCAATTTCAATATTAATACACATATAATAGTAACGATGTTAAATACATACAATCTATAAATAGTATAAGAACTTTGTACTAGTTCGTCAGTGAAACTTCTCACATATTATAGGGATTTTATATCATTTTTGTTAGACCTATTGAGAAATATGGATTTTAAAGTTCAAGTTTAGGAGGTGAACGTTTTGAGCAGTACATTTGCAAAATGGTATGATTTTTTTATGAGTCCTTTGGAACAAAGTAAGTTTAGGAGGATTCGGAAAGAGCTGCTTTCTAATGCAAAAGGGAAGGTGCTTGAACTTGGTTCAGGGACTGGAGTGAATTTTCCATTGTATACGAATGCAGATAAAGTTTTCGCCATCGAACCGAATCAGCATATGATCGATCAGTCAAAATCAAAATGTAAATTAGCAACAGTGCCGATAGAAATGATTAACGCAAGTGCGGAGAGTCTGCCGTTTGAAGATAATAGCTTTGATACCGTTGTGGCAACACTAGTTTTCTGTACAATCCCAAATGTCGACAAGGCCATTAATGAGATAAAAAGAGTCTGTAAACCTAACGGAAAAATCCTTCTGTTTGAACATGTAAAGATGGAAAATACCGTGCTTAGTGTAATGCAGGAAAGGTTTACACCGTTATGGAAAAAGGTTTGTGATGGCTGCTGTTTAGATAGAGAGACACTTAAGGCATTTACCACACATGGATTGGAAATTGTGAAATTCAATCAATTTTACAAGGATCTTTTTATAGTAGCGGAACTAAAAAATAAAAGTTAAAGAAAAAAATACCCCAATATTGAGGTATTTTTTTAATGTGTTCTTCGCGCAAAGTCAACAAAACGAAATTTGTCAGGTCGGTGCCGGGATTCGGTATATTGAAAAAGACTGGCATCCTCTAAATATACGTAGTTTTTAATAACGACAATATTATGGAAACCATCCAAGTCTAAAAATGAACGATCTTCCGCAGTTGGTTCCTCGACGACAATTTCCTTTTTTGCAAAACTGATTTTTAGGTTTAGTTCATTTTCAAGGTAGGCATAAATTGAATCGGCACAAATTTCTTCTGTAATCGAAGGTACAAATTTTGTGGTAAGAAAATCCTTATCCAGAATGATTTTCTTGCCGCCGATTTCCCGCGTTCGAACGATTTTCCATACCTGTTCCTTCCCGGAAAGCTGCAGTTGTTGCCTGAGATAGGCATCAGGTTTAATAATAAGCGATAACTCATTGACAATTGTCCTTGGTTTTTGTTCCATTTTATCGGCAAGTTCTTTAAAACTAATCAAGCCCGAAACTGGAAAATCAAATTTATTAATATCAATCACGATTGAACCTTTGCCTCTTACTTTTTGAATGTATCCATTCTGTGCCAGCAGGTTTAAGGCTTTTCTTATCGTCTCTCTAGATGTATCGTACTGATCCTTCAACTCGTTTTCAGAGGGAAGGAGGGAATTAGGCGGAATTTCTCCGCTTTTAATTTGATCTACAATCGTATTGAAGATAATTTGATACTTGTTTGTCATATAAATCTCCCATTATTTTTTCAAATGATAAACAATGGACTCGTATGGTCGTAACTGTATCTCTTTGCCAAGTGGTGCAGAGTCCTCATAATTTGAGAGTAACACACCATTCGACAACCCATCAATGTTTAACGTCACAGGGAGAGTAAAGATGGTATTTTTTCCATAAAAATTATTAATAACCAGCAGCATTTCATTCTCTGTTTTTCGTACAAATGCAAATATTGTTTCATGATCCTCGGAAATCAGTTCATAATCACCATCCGTGAGTACATCATAATCTTTTCGCAGGCTAATCAGCTTTTGATAATGATAGAAAATGGAATCTGAGTCCTGCATAGCGTTTTCTGCGTTAATGTCCTTATAGTTTGCTGCTGTAGGAATCCACGGTGTACCAGTTGTAAAACCAGCATGTTCACTCGAATCCCATTGGACTGGTGTACGAGAATTATCACGAGATTTTTGCTTCAGGATATCGATAATCCC
Source organism: Neobacillus niacini (assembly GCF_031457145.1). Classification (GTDB taxonomy): domain Bacteria; phylum Bacillota; class Bacilli; order Bacillales; family Cytobacillaceae; genus Neobacillus; species Neobacillus niacini_J. The sequence goes on along the minus strand of NZ_JAVDVZ010000011.1, from coordinate 10,969 downwards.
CTTATCTGACATACCCTCATTCTTTTTAATCTCATAGATATTTAGTGACTCAACATCACGATAATCTTCAATCTTGTCGAAATTCGGATTCGTCATCCCAAATTCCTCCCCTTGATAGATATAAGGGGTTCCTTGCATTAAATGAATTGCGGTTGCTAGCATTTTTGCTGATTCCTGGTGGTATCGCTCATCATCGCCAAACCTTGAAACCACACGAGGCTGGTCATGATTGCACCAGAAGAGGGCGTTCCAACCGCCGCCTTTATTCATTTCAACCTGCCAGTTTGACAATATGTTTTTCAAAGCATCGAAGTCAAATTCCGCTTTCGTCCATTTGTCTCCATTTGGATAATCCACTTTTAAATGATGGAAGTTGAACGTCATATTGAGTTCTTCTTCATGCGGGTTGGTGTAGCGAATGCAGTTACCGATAGATGTAGATGACATTTCACCAACCGTCAAAATGTCATATTTTGAAAATACCTTTTCATTCATCTCATGAAGGAACTCATGAATTCTTGGACCATCTGTATAAAATTTGCGTCCGTCACTACTATCCTGAGGGAATTGCTGATCTTTTGAAATTAAATTGATGACATCTAATCTGAACCCATCGACACCTTTTTTGAGCCAAAAATGCATCATTTCATATAGTGCTTCTCGAAGTTTTTCATTTTCCCAGTTTAAATCTGCTTGTGTTACATCAAATAAATGCAGATAGTACTGTCCGGTCGTTTCATCCCACTGCCAGGCAGATCCACCAAATTTTGATTTCCAGTTGGTAGGAGGGAGGCCATCTTTGCCATCCTTCCAGATATAAAAATCACGATATGGATTGTCTTTAGAGGATTTTGCTTTCTGGAACCACTCGTGTTCAGTGGATGTATGATTGATGACAATATCCATAATAATTTTAATACCACGTTTATGTGCCTCTGCAAGAAGTTGATCGAAATCATCCATGGTACCATACTCTTCTTGAATACTGTAATAGTCGCTAATATCATAACCATTATCTTTTTGAGGGGATTTATAAATAGGAGTGAGCCAAAGAACATCTACTCCAAGTTTCTTTAAGTAATCGAGCTTCTTAATGATTCCTTGGATATCGCCGGTACCATTACCGGTTGTATCATAAAAGCTTTTCGGATAAATTTGATAAACGACTGCTTTTTTCCACCATGCTGTTGACATGATTAAACACCTGCCTGAAATTATTGTTGACTCTAATGTAGAAAAGGAGGGAGATGGTCTCCCTCCTAAAATAGGAGTCTTACTTTTTAAAAGAAAATTTGTTCATACCTGTTTTTGCAAAGATGATTGTTAAAATAAATGGAACCACAATCGCTACTAACATTGCAACTGCAAACATCATCATATGTTGTGGCTGGATAGAAAGGAATCCAGGAAGTCCGCCAACACCGATTGAGTTAGCCATTACATCACTTCCTACAGAAATGACTGCTGCTGCAAGAGAACCAAGCATTGCTGCAAGGAAAGGGAAGCCGTATTTTAGGTTGATACCGAACATCGCTGGTTCTGTTACCCCTAGGTAACAAGAGATAGCAGCAGGAATCGATACTTGCTTTTCTTCTTCATTTTTACGATTGATATAGATCATCGCAAGAACAGCTGAACCTTGTGCAATATTTGATAAGGCAATCATTGGCCATAGGTTTGTACCGCCAAGCTCTGACATTAATTGAAGGTCAATCGCATTTGTCATATGGTGTAAGCCTGTAATAACAAGTGGTGCATAAGCGAAACCAAAGATAGCAGCAAATAACCAGCCAAAAGCAGAGGTTAAGCTTGAATACACAACATCAGAAATCCATGAACCTAGTGTCCAACCGATAGGACCTAAAACGGTATGAGCAATCAATACTGTTGGAATTAATGCTAAGAACGGAACGACAATCATCGAAATTGAATTCGGAATAATTTTTCTAAGTCTTAATTCTAAGAAAGAGAGAACAAATCCGGCTAAGATAGCAGGGATAACTTGTGCTTGATAACCAATCATTTCAATTTGCGCAAATCCAAAGTCCCAAGTAGGAATCTCTTCTGCACCTGCAACGCCATAAGCATTAAGCAATTGAGGCGAAACTAGAGTAATACCAAGAACGATACCTAGGATTGGTGTTGCACCCATTTTTCTAGCAATCGACCAAGTTATTCCGACTGGGAGGAAGTGGAATACCGCTTCACCAATCAACCATAAGAAGGCATGAACACCAGCCCAGAATTGTGAAACTTCAACGATGGTCTTTGTGCCATCTTCAAGCAATTTGATATCACCAATAACATTTCTAAATCCGAGGATTAAACCACCGACAACAAGGGCGGGGATTAATGGTGTGAAAATATCAGCTAGATGGGCAATCATACGTTGTAACCAGTTCATATTTTGTTTGGCAGCAACTTTTGCTTCATCTTTACTAGCTTCGCTGACACCTGCGATTTTTACAAAGTCATTATAGAATGTTGAAACATCATTTCCGATAATGACCTGAAATTGACCTGCTTGAGTAAAAGTACCCTTTACTGGTTTTAAGGATTCAATTTTTGTAACATCCGCTTTACTCGGATCATTTAAAACAAAACGCATTCTAGTTACACAATGAGTAACGGCTGCGATGTTTTCCTTACCACCAACGTGTTCGAGCAGTTCTTTTGCTGGCTCTTTAAAATTAGACATTGCTTTTCCCCCTATCAGAAATGGAAGGTATCCACTTCATTATCTTGAATTATTTCCCGTGTATGAACATGCTAATGTGTACGTTCACAAGAATCGACTATTAACATGTATATACAAGCTTTTTGTTTACGGTTACATTTTAACTTGTATATACAAGGGTGTCAACAAGTTATTTTTTTTAAAAATTAAATGAGAGGTGCAATAACTATTAAGTATTTACTTATTATAGGAGGTATAATTACATGTTCATAACTTTTAAACTTTAACGCTTTAAACTATTGAAAGAATTTTCAAAAAATGCTATGATGTTCTTGTTTAAATTCTTCTGAGTTTAGACCTCCTAAAACTGGGGCTTAGCCTTGACCACTAAGCTCTCCTTTGCCTTTGAAAACTGTTCAAAGGTCTTTTTTTTTGGTTTTTGATTAAATTCTTTATTTTATGAAAAACTAATATATTGTTGTGTATTCGAATTTAAGGAGTGTTTTTAATGAAGGGTCAACTAACACCATATTTATCTTTTGACGGGAATGCGAAACAAGCTTTGGAGTTTTATAAGGAAGTATTAGGAGCTGAAATTATTGGATTACAAACCTTCGGTGAAGCCGATTACCCAACTCCTCCCGAAGCGAGTGATCGAGTTATGCATGCGCAGCTAAAAAAGGGAGACATTTCAATCATGTTTTCAGATACCTTCCCAGGTCAGTCAGTTGTAATAGGATCAAACATTTCACTTACGCTTGAGCCTGAAAGTGATGAGGAAATCCAAAATCTCTATAATGCTCTTAGTAAAAATGGTAAAGCACTCAATGAGCTGGAGGACACGTTTTGGGGAGCTAAATATGCTAGGGTTCAAGATCAATTTGGGACGATTTGGGAATTAAATTATCAAAAATCCTAATTTTTTAAAACAAAAAGCACCTTTTTTGAGGTGCTTTTTTTTGAATAAAAAAAAGAAAGTGGTGGGGCCACTTTCTAAAGGAGGTATTGTATCATGGGTTAGTATAATATATGTACCTCTTTGTACATGCATGTAGTGAACCTGTCCATTTTTAAAAAATAATTTTATTTAGTCCAAAAACCTTTTTTTCATTTCCTTGGTTGGAAGCATACAACTTTCTCTTTTACCAAACCATTTATATCGATTTTTTGCAACTATATCGTAAAAGAAGTCTCTAAAAGAAGGGGGGAGGATTCGTAATATGGAGAAGACTTTCCAAAAGCCATTTAAATTCCTACATACCCTTAGTGCAGCACTCGATTTTGAATAAATTCTTTGATTTTCAATTAAAACGAAACTGTCAATCTCTTTATTAAAACCATGTTGTTCTAATAATGATTGACCTATCTCACTTTGGAGAGAAGCGAACTTGAAGCAGCCATCTGGATCACGTTTAATAACAAATTGGACGCTGCTATTACAGAGGTTACAGACGCCATCAAATAAAATTATTTTTTCCATATTTCACCTAATTCCCTTAATTCCACATATTACTAGTATAATAACACCTAGCATAGTTGGATAGCCAATTTAGTTGCGGATAGCCGAAATTAGTTGCGGATAACTGAATTTAGTTGCGCATAACCAGAAATACTGGCAGATAACCAAAAACTCTCACATAAAGAAAACCCATTTCATCACGAAATAGGTCTTTAAAAGACATCACATATACAACCCCGCCAAGAAGATCCCGAGTGTTTTCTCATATATTTCATCAAATTGAGCAAGAGGGATAGGGTTTGTTCCGGTTCCGAGCTCGACGGTGAAGCCGGGTCGCCTCCAGTCTTGAATAAACCAGTCTTTATATCCAGCATAACTTTCGATTGTTTTAACAGGCTCATAACCACTAACTCTGGCAAACTCGTTGACCAAGGTTTGTGATTCTGGCGGCTCAAGGTTTTCAAATCCCCAATAGATTACTTCACCCTGAGTATGAAAGGCGAGTACGCGTGCAAAATCCCGCCGTCTCGTCAGATCAGCCATCGCGATGGCTTCAGGCTCTGACAAAGGCCGCTCACCTCCATAATCCCTCGGCCCCGGCTGACTAGGATTCCTTGCTTTCTCCAGTTCCCAACGAGCAGGGAATTGGTCATTTAGATCAACACCACGAATATTAGCTTTCCAGCCTGAGAAGTCTGTGCTTCCTCGATTAAGTTCTATGACTCTATTTCTCCATGATTCATTTTCAGGAGGTCCGTTCATGACAAGACTAACTCCGTCAGGATTAACCATAGGTACTATCGATAACATCGTTTGTACATATAAAGGATAGGTTGATAGCCCGCGAATAGGACTGCCATTCGTAAGTGATAAACAATAATCATTCAAAAAGGTCATTAAAACAGGGGTTGTGATCCATTCGTTTGCATGAAAGGAGGCATTATAATGGACTCTTTTACCGCCATTTCCGATAAGAACCTCGGGAATACGATTCCCTAGTACAGAATTTCCAATATTCGTTACACGTAAAAAGGGATAAACATTTTGTAAACGAGCCAAATCGTTCAACGTTCGACTGAAATCATAATGTTGTTTTCCTTGTACCAGCCTCCACGTGATACGTAATGGAACTTGAATTGTCTGCCCAACCTGAAGTCGATTAGGATTTACATTAGGGTTAGAAAGCAGCAGCGCGTCAAGTGAAAGATTCCTACTTTGAGCAATTCCCCAGAAAGAGTCTCCGCGCCTAATTTGATAATTTTGGGCAACAAAACCGGGTATACGGATCCGTTGACCTACCGCAAGAGCACTAGGTTGAATATCCCGATTGGAATCAATTATCAGCTGGAGATTTATTCCGTATAATTGGCTATAATACCATAATGAATCACCTTGCCTAACATAGATGTCCATGTAACCCTCCTGAGGTCATTAATGTATTATTAAAAATGTATGCATCAGAGCAGGACTTTTATGTAGGTTATTGCTTATAAATAAAAGAGTGCCGTTGTTAGGCACTCTGTAGATTTTTATATTGAACGCTTGGCCCATTGTTGTCACTCAGAGAGGCTACCCTCCAATATTTACGTCATATGAACAGTTTTAATATGCTGAAGATTTAAATAGACCGGATCTCCTTTTGCAGTTGATAATTCAATGAAATTATTTTTAATCCCCATTATTTTCCCCATAACATTTTCATTTTCCCCAATATTAAAAACAATCAATGTTCCATTCAACTTTTCAATTTGGACTTCAAACGATCTAGCGAATGTTATGTTTGTTGGATTTACTGGTAGATTTGCATTACTTAAGCCATAGGGACGCTGATTATTCGTATATGGAATTAACCATTTTAAATGGTTGAGGGAAATAAACATCGTCTTATAAATAGGGGAGTAAAAAACAAAATAATTATTCATGATGCTGATAATGTAACCATGCAAAGCTTGTTTACTGGTTACATAAATTTCTGTAAAAATACCCTTTGCCGCCGTTAGGGTTTTGCGTAATGATATTTCCTCATTAGGGTTAAATATTGGCGATTGGTCATCTGAAAGAGTTATAATTTCATCAATTTCCGCTTCTTTTGGAAACTTCCAATTTTGAATATGAACGGTAGGAATATATAAATAATCATATCCATTATATATAACCCACAAATCACTGCCAATATCGATTAGGATTCCGCTTATCGGCTTATTTCCGGAGATCTCGAGTTTAATATAGTTACCAATATGGTCTTTTAATTTCATTCCATCACATCCTTTCAAGTAAAATGATTCTACAAAAAGAGCGGGCTCCAAAGGTCAACTAATTAGGATTTAATGCCCTGCTCTTTATTGTAAAATTTATTATGGGTATAAATTGGCACAGGAACAGAGAATTTTAGTTTAGAGATATTCATTTGCTGCCATTAGATGGGGTCCGATTACATGCGTTTTTGCGAATTACTTCGATTCGGCCATCCGGAGAAAATGGATTTACGGTCAAAATCACGCATTGCTGGTTCACCTAAAAAACGAGATGATCCGACTTCTTGTGCCTTCGGTTTTTTATCTTCTTTTTTACTTTCTACACTGTTCTTTTTTGTTTTTTCTATTTTCATAACTGGATTCGTATCAATTGTTTCTTTAGCTTTTTTTACTCTATTTAATAACTCCTGTGTGGAATTTGCAGTTGCGTCTTTTTTCGGAGTTTCAGATTTTATTTGCTCACGTATAGGCTGTTTTACTTGAGCTCTTTTATCTACTACCGAAGCAGCTGGTTTTTGAATCGTTTCTTTTTCATGCTTAACGATATTCTGAATGACAACATCTGATTTCTGTTTTTTAACCTCTTCTTGAGGAGCTACAGGGATTTCATTTTTTGTCCATTTACTTTCAATGTGGCTGTTTTGTCTTACACTTTCTTTTGTTTTAGCGCTTTCACTGTGAGAGTTTTGTTTTTTCTCTTCTTTTACATTTTTTATTTCATTGCTGACCTTTGCAATTGGCAATGTGGTTTTAATAGGTTCTGCCCAAACCTTTTTCTCATTATCTGCTTGATTTACGATTGCTTTTGGTGTTACTACCGCATCGTTTTCGACTTTATTTACTACCTCAGGTTGTTGTTTGTTTGACTCTTGTTTGTTGGACTTCATGAAAACTTGAGGCTCAACATAATTGTCTTCTTTGTCTTCCTTTGTGCTATCGGAAATAGTCGATTCGGTTTCATTTGTGACTTCTTGTTGTTCTTCTTCTTTTTGTTCTTTTCTATAGCCTTTTAATATATTTGAAATGTGAGAGATTTTGATTAATATTCGATCTTCACCATTAATTAACGTAACGAAGTCAGCATCGACGATACTCAGTACACCAGAAAATGATTGCTTATTTAAGCACAAAATAGATACCCATGAATTCTTTAATGAGCTTAATAAGTCTGCTAAACTCTGTGTTTTCATAAATTCTGTTGTAATGTCTTCGCCTATATATTGCTTCGTATTTTTGGTTATAGCCTGAATTTTATCAATGCTATAGTAATAGACGTAATTATTATCATCTTCGAGGATGATATGGTCTGTCTCTACACCCATTAATTTTCCTTTTATAATTTCTTCACCCACAAATAGATTTACATTATAACCTTTTAGTAAATCTACTGTTGATGAAAAATTACCTGATCCCATTCAAACTTCCTCCTTAGGGTAATTTTGCCGCTTCTCGATCGAGAAGCGACAAGGATTTTATTTTCTTCATTGTCTTACTTGTGAATTTTCTGCACGGACCACCCTTTGTCTAACTACTTGCTTTTCAGTTTGAGACATAGTGTTTTCTTGAGCACCTTGATCCTTACTTTCTTCTTGTTTTTCACTTTCAATCTTTAATCCATAACTAATATTTCTTATGTGCCACATAGATACGCGGACAACTTCTTCCTTACTAATTAACGATAAAAAATCCTTATTGATTTCGCTAATTACACCTTCAAGTTTTTCTGGACCACCGCGGTTAATTCTTACCCATTGGAATTTTAAGCTATCTAATAGACCTTGGAAGTTTGCGGCGCTTTTGAATTCGAAGTTTTCAGGAACCTCAATTCCTAAATCCATTGTGTCCTTTGAATTTTCTGTTACACTTTTGACATGGTGCGTATTGTAATAAATCACCCCGTCATCCTTAGTCAAAAGTACTAGATGGTCATCGAGAACGGCCATTAATTTTCCAATCCTTGATTCTGGACCGCCTCTATCAACCTTAATCGTCTTCCCCACTAAAGACTTCCACATGTCGTTATTCATAACAATATTTATCCTCCTTTAATTAAATAAACTTTTACACTGCATTTATATGTGTCACGGTGTGATGTTGTACTACACGACAAGCCTTTTTTCTTATCTATTTGAAAAAATAGGCAAAAAAAAGGTATATGGAAACCATATACAGATTGAAATGTCATAAGGACGCCATTTCTTTTTTTAAGTAGTTATTTCTTTTTTTTATAAAGCGGAGAAACACATTTTTTTCTTTTTCAAAATGTTCCTCGTTCATCTTTATATAGGGATCTATCCTAATAAAAGGCTTTAATGTTTCCAATTGTTTTTCAATGATTGGCTCTAAAGTTTCCAAGTTAAAATCATTTTCTAGGATGGAAGATAAGATTTCCTTGTATTTAGTTCTAAATGGGTTTATATGGAGTAGTCGTCCAGTTAACGTATTATAACCACTTATAGGGACAAAGTCGTATTCTAGCTTCCTTCCGTGAAGATCTCTTCCCCAGGTTCCGTCATAATCCCAAGGGGTTATCTCAAACAAATTGGTTTCGCTATTTCGATAAAGGGCATAGTTATGGATAAAGCCATCGAAGTTCTGTGTACAAACCACTCCTGCAAGCCATCTCAGGTATTTCTCAATATCAAGAATTTTACTAACTTCCTTTGCAAATTCCTTATTGCTACAGGTGTTAATCATTTCAATGAAGTTCTCTAATAGGGTAAGATCCTTTTCCTCTCCATATTTTATGGTGTAGCCCTCATCCAAACTGGTTTTTAGTTCGTTTTCAGGCGAGAGTAAAGAGAAGTTTGCGAAATAATTCGTGGCATATATGATTGGGCCATCCGCAAGATTTCTTTTTTTCAAAAGATGTTGGTCAAAGGATTCCAGCTCTAAATAAATCCCTTTACAAAAACCATTCATATAGAGGAGTACATGTTTAGAGTGCGGAGAGATAACACCAATACGATCAAAAAAGTCGAGAGAGAGCTTATTTCGACTGAGTGATATATCATCGTATTCTGCATTTAGATGAATTTCGTGAGCACCATCAAAGAGATATGGGTTTTGAAAAATGATATTATAGGATTTCTTCTTCTTTTTTCTAATGACATTTCCCCGATATTTTAGCCATATTTTGTAACGATTTTTTCCAATTTTTAAAATAGCAGGGACTTGCTCATCTTCCCAAATATCATCTTCCAACTTCTGAAGCCATTTTGGATTAATGAAGATTTCGTATTTTATCACGTAAATACTCCTATACATACATTTTTTCTAGATAGTATGCAGCAAGTAGGATGAATGTGCAGTACAAACATCTACAAATTCGATTATGGGCATGTAATTACGCTGTTGCAAATTTAAAATGATTTTAAAAAATAAATGTTTGTCTATATCAAGGACCACTTTTTAACCATAAATTAGAAAGTGAAAAGACTATTTATGAAAGTGGTGGAAAACCAAGATGGGGAAAGACATGAAACAAATGCTGTCAAAGGCCAAGGATAATGGAGTCGTTTTATTTCTAGATAACAATCCAGATGAAAAACACGACAAAAAATGTTTCTGTAGTAATAGAGACTCAAGTGGCAGCATGGGTTCAGAAGGTACTAGGGGATCTAAAGGAAGTCATGGGTCTTGCGGATGTGAAGGTAGTAAAGGGTCTAGAGGCAGCAAAGGTTCTGGCGGTAGCAAGGGTTCGTGTGGCAGCAGAGGCTCGAGAGGGTCGGGTGGCTCAAGAAAGGGTCCAAAAGGGCCAAAGGGAAGGAAAGGTCCGAAAGGAAGAAAAGGTAGACACAGTTCTGGCGGTAGTAGAGGCAGCCGCGGTTCTGACGGTAGCAAAGGATCAAAAGGTAGTAGAGGCAGCCGTGGCTCTGGCGGTAGCAAAGGATCAAAAGGAAGCCGTGGCTCTCGCGGTAGCAAAGGATCAAAAGGAAGCCGTGGTTCAAGAGGTTCGCGTGGCTCAAGAAAGGGTCCAAAGGGAAGGAAAGGGCCAAAAGGAAGAAAAGGTAGGCACAGTTCTGGCGGTAGTAGAGGCAGCCGCGGCTCTCGCGGCAGTAGAGGTTCAAAAGGCAGCCGTGGCTCTCGCGGCAGTAGAGGTTCAAAAGGCAGTCGCGGCTCCGGTGGAAGTAGAGGAACCAAAGGTAGTCACGGCTCTAGCGGCAGCAGAGGATCCTTTGGCGGATATGGTTATGGTGGACGTAAAGGATCTAAAGGCAGCCGTGGCTCTGGCGGCAGCAAAGGATCCAAAGGCAGTCGTGGGTCTGGGGGTAGTAAAGGCAGCAGAGGCTCGAGAGGTTCTAAGGGTCCAAAAGGGCCAAAAGGGCCAAAAGGAAGAAAAGGTAGACACAGTTCTCGCGGAAGCAAAGGATCCAAAGGCAGCCGCGGTTCTCGCGGAAGTAAAGGATCCAAAGGCAGTCACGGCTCCGGTGGAAGCAGAGGATCCAAAGGCAGCCGCGGTTCTCGCGGAAGCAAAGGATCTAAAGGCAGCCGTGGCTCTGGCGGTAGTAAAGGGTCCAAAGGCAGCAGAGGCTCGAGAGGTTCGAAGGGTCCAAAAGGTCCAAAAGGTAGACACAG
>NZ_JAVDVZ010000010.1:0-188361 GCF_031457145.1 Neobacillus niacini | reverse complement strand
GTATTAGGCACGCCGCCAGCGTTCGTCCTGAGCCAGGATCAAACTCTCCAAGAAAGTTGATATAGCTCAATTTGTTACGTTGGCTTAGCTTTTTAGAAAAGCTAAAAAATTGTTTGTTGACGTTCTTGTTTGTTTAGTTTTCAAAGAACAATTATCATTCGCAGAAGAGCCTGTCTAACATAGAAGCTCAAAAGCGACCTCTTTAATTTAACACATTCCATTTCGTGATGTCAACAACTTTTTGAAATTCTTTTTTTCGTTGATGACTCTTTCGAAGAGGACGTGATTTAATATACCATGTCCGAAAAATGTTTGCAATATAATTTTTAAAGTTTTTTTAAATTCATTTCATTCTATAGATTTAGTCACACTATTTGAATGAGAGAATAAACAGTATTCAACTTCCAAAGGATAAATCAAACAGAGTGATGGACTCATAAAAACACCCACTGAAGTATATGTAACTATAGAAGGCTTATTAATAAATAAAAGCCCTAACTAATTGGATTTCCATAAAATAGTTTTCATTACTCATCTACTCTACATATATTTCTTTATTCAGCATTGCAGGGATATCGTATAATAAGAAAAGTCTAGTTTATCAAATATCATCTAAAAAAATAATGGACGTGAACCCCATGGAGAATATTGATTACGATATATTAATAAAGCTAGGAGTCTCAGCGATTTTCGGACTCATCATTGGACTTGAGCGCGAATTAAAAAGAAAGCCTGTTGGACTTAAAACAAGTCTTGTCATATCTGTAGTAAGTTGTCTGCTTACCATTGTATCAATAGAATCTGCTTATATGTTCCCTGATTCCGATAATGTTAAAATCACCATGGACCCTCTTCGTCTTGCAGCCCAAATTGTTTCAGGAATCGGTTTTTTAGGGGCAGGTGTAATTCTTAGAAGGGGAAATGATAGTATCTCTGGATTAACAACAGCGGCAATGATTTGGGGAGCAGCTGGCATAGGAATTGCTGTTGGAGCAGGTTTTTTTATCGAAGCACTCGTTGGTGTTATTTTACTAATTATTAGCGTGGAATTAGTACCTTTTGTGATGAAATTCATCGGGCCAAAGCAATTACGGGAAAAAGAAATTAGTCTCCAATTATTTATCAGAGATAAAATCCAAATTGATAAGGTCATTTCCTTTATTATGGATAAAAAGTATATTATTCGCAGGATTCGTATAAAGGATTTAGATAATGGGGACCATCTCGTTCAAATATTGGTTGCGGTGGATTACCGGGAGAAGACAACCGAGGTATATGATTTAGTTTCAAATTTAGATGGAGTCCATAAGGTTGAAATTGAAAGTATGGGATCTTAGCTTTTTTCAAAAAAAATATAAAAATACTCTTGCAAGTATGGTACGAGACATATATAATTTTTCTTGTACCACATTCGGGGGCTTAGCTCAGCTGGGAGAGCGCTTGCATGGCATGCAAGAGGTCGTCGGTTCGATCCCGATAGTCTCCATAATAATAGAACCCTTGCCTAGCAAGGGTTCTTTCTATGTCATCTTTTATTTTTTTCTTGTCCGGTCTTCATCCCGCGTTTTACTCCAGAAGCTTTATTCTTACGTTCTCCTTTTAATGAACTTCCCTGTTGTGAAGCCACATTAGGTTTCCTTGAAGTAGATTTCCTATTTCCGTCCTCTTTTACTTCCTTTTTAACAGCAGAACTACGGCTGTTATTCCTATTAAAATTATTTTTCTTTACCGGTCTCTTCGTCGAAGCTGGTTTATTCTCTTGTTTGACTTCGCTATTGCCTACGTTTTGTTTTTGAATCGTAATAGAAAGTTCTTTTTCAATCATATCGAGCGTTGGGCGATCATCAGAGGAGTAAAAGGTGATGGCCAAGCCTTTTGTTCCAGCTCTTCCTGTTCTTCCAATCCGGTGGACAAAGCTCTCCGCATCTTGCGGAATGTCATAATTAAATACATGTGTCACACCTTCAACATCAAGACCTCTAGCTGCAACATCTGTTGCGATTAATAATTGAATTTCCCCATCTCTGAAGCGTTTCATCACTTGCTCTCTTTTTGATTGTGATAAATCTCCATGCAGCTCATCACACAAAAACTTATGAGATTTTAGAACCTCATACAATTTAGAAACTCTGCGTTTGGTTCTACAAAAGATAACGGCCATATATGGTCTATGTGTTTCAACTAATTGGATCAAGGTGGCCTGCTTAGCCCGATCTATCGTATGAATGGCAACTAATTTAACATTTTCAGCAGGTCCCTGTGTTTTTTCAACTTGGATATATTCAGGTTTACGCATATGTTTATTGGCTAAGATTCTTATTCCCTCTGGCATCGTTGCAGAAAAAAGCATCGTTTGACGAGTCTTAGGAGTTTCCTTAATTATATCTTCAACTTCATTCAGAAAGCCTATGTGAAGCATTTGATCTGCCTCATCAAGAACAAGGTATGAGACTTCTGATAACTGAACTGTCCCTCTTCTAATATGATCTAACAGTCTTCCTGGTGTCCCTACCACAATCTGAACATTTTTCTTTAGCTTCTTTAATTGTTTCTCAACATCCTGGCCCCCATAAACAGCAAGTACATCTACTTCGTCTATATCCTTCGTCAACTTTTCAAATTCATCTGTAATTTGTAGCGCCAATTCTCTAGTTGGAGTGACGATGAGAGCTTGAACATGTTTCGCTTGTTTATCTATTTTTTCTAAAATTGGTAGTATAAAGGCGAACGTCTTACCTGTTCCTGTTTGTGCTTGTGCAATAACATCTTTTCCATTCATTACAAATGGTATCGATTGTTCTTGAATTGGCGTTGGTTTCGCTACACCATAACTCTTTAATTTATTTACGATTGACTCCGAAATACCTAATTTAATAAAATCCTGCAAAAAAATCCCTACCTTCTCTATCCCATACAAAAAATTTAGTCTTATTAATATTGAGTGTTTAACATCAAAATAGCAAATATTCTTTTTTCATAACAAAAAAGATCCTATCAAATTAAGATAAGATCTTTTAAAGAGGTATTAAACTGTAGCCTTAGCCTTTACCCAATGATTTTCAATTGGAATTCCAGCGTCCTTTATGGTCCTAAAAACAGGGCAGCGCTGATCTACTGCTTGTTGTAATTCAAGAATACGTTCCTCTGTTTCAGAGGTTTCTAAAAACGCTTTCACCGCGACCTGCTGAAAGTATGGCTTTACACTTATGTCTCCCATTAATCCTGCTAAGTCTAAACTACCATCAACCTCAAAAGAAATACCTTGAAGGTCAAACTTCATTTCATTAGATATAAGTTGTGCCATTACATTTTCACAGGCAATCAGTGATGATAAAAATGCAGATAATGGATCAATTGCTGAATCCTTACCGCCAAATGACACCGGCTCATCGATTGCGATTGTATGTTTTCCTGCCACCGCATCGGTACGCATGCCATTTCCTTTTCCTTCTACCTTATAGCTCATTATTTGTCCCATCCTAGAACCTTCTTTCACAAGTTTATACTAAAATCGTTTCCCTCAATCTTTTCGCTGCTTGAGACATTGCTTTTAATTTTTCAAAAGCAATTTCATCACTATTCATTGGCCGTTGCGCAAATGTTCCAAATCCACAGTCTGGATTTAAAAAGATTTTCTCATCTGATACGTATTTTCTTACTTCCTGAACACGCTCTATGATTTCTTCAACTGTTTCAACTGCCTCTGTTCGTGGATTGACTATTCCAAATCCGATTTCTTTTCCTCCAAAATCTCGAATCGCGTCAATCTCCCCAGCACGAGGTGTAGCATATTCAAGAATAAGCTGGTCAACATTCACTTTAGAAAAATAGGGGACCAATGGAAAATATGGACCTTTTAACAAGACTTCCTCTTGAGTGCTCCAATTGCCACGACAAACATGGACTCCAATCCTTGTCCCTTTGCCAAGCATTCCATCAGTAACTTGATTCATTAGGTCCAAGGCAAACGCAATTTCTTCTTCAGCATCAGCCTTTGCTGTCAATGCTCCGCACATAAAAGTCCTATTTGCATTTTTTTGAGTAAAGACCAGCTCAGTCAAAACCGGTTCGTCAAATTGCACGAATTCAACGCCAGCTGCGATCAAGTCTTCCATTTCTTCTCGTAAAACTTTTATGATATCAATTGCCAAATCCTCTTTTGTCGGATAGGCATCCTTGGATAATCCCTCGACATACATGGACCTTGTTAATAGATAGGGACCAGGCAGCGCAACTTTAACAGCTTTGTCTGTATGTTTTTTTAGAAATATGTAGTCATTTAGTGTTAATGGTTTTTTACGGCTAATTTTTCCAGTGGCTGCTGGATTTGACATTGAAAAAGCAGGAACATCTAATGTTCCGAGAATCTCCTCAAAACTAGCTTTATCTTCAACATAATCTAAAAGTTCAGATACCGTTAGCATTCGGACATTGTTTAAGTGATCGGCAACAAAGGAAATAAAGTTATCCCGTCGTTGTTCTCCATCAGAGACAATATCAATTCCCGCATCTTCTTGCCATTTTAAGCACTGTAAGACAGCCTGATCTGCAATAGATTCGAACTCTTCCTCATTCATTCTACCAGCTCGTTTATCTCGCATTGCCCGTTTTACCTCATTAGTTCTTGGCCAGCTGCCAATAACAGTGGTAGGGAATTTAGGTAGCTTCACGTTTTTTCCTCCCTGTCAAAATACTATCGAAAGTTTTATGTCAATCATAATAAGTTGATTAAGCGTTTGATAGACAGGGGACCGGACAAGCGTGTTGTTCCATAATTCCTCCAATACATGTTCTGATTCAGGTGACGATACATAAAATGTCCCAACAATTCGCTTGATTTTCGGACTTCCTTCTTCCTCTAACGCCATATGAAATAAGACGTTTTCTAAACCGCCTTTTAATGAGAGTTCCACATTATCAATCTCGATATTTTTTCGTGAAGCTTGCGCCTTGTAGCCCACAGTCAAACAGGACGCAAGCGAGGCGAGCAAATAATCGATGGCGCTTGGTGCATTAACCTTTGGACTAAAATCAGCCGGCTGACCTGCGATAAATGTATGGTTTCGTGAATGGATTTTTACTGTTAAATCCTTTTCTCCCCGTGCACGTACACTCCATTCATATCCCTTTGCTGCTTGTAAATCCATCTCTAGTTCCGCTTGATTTGACCCTTTTCTGATAAAATAGCGCATGGTATTATCACCGGGTTCTGAACCAAGAAATTCATGCTCGACCATTCTACACCAGGCAGGAAGATCTTCCACAACACTTCTCTCCCTGCTGCGCACTTCAAGAATTTGACCATTTAGAAGGGGGTCCATTGACTTTTTAATAATCAATAGTAAACCCGAACCACAATCTAAATCACCGCCATCACAGATTGCATTTGCTTTATGCATGTTCGTCACCTGCGCTTAATAGGTAATCGAGGCTGCACCGAGGCTTAGAAACTCTACTAACTTAGCTCCACCAACTATGGTTGCACCTTCAACAAGGTTTTCTTCATCCAATTCTCTTTTCTTGTAACAAGGGCTGCAAACCCAAAGAGTGCCGCCTGCTTCAACAAAGTTATCCATTAATTGTTTTAATGGGGCAAATCCTGCCTCGTGAATATCATCGGCATATCCTTTTGATGCTAAATAAGCACCTTCAACATTTAAGAAAACAACCGTTTCCTGACCTGATGCTACCGCTGCATTTGCTACAACAAAGCCAACTGTTGCTTTGTCAGGATTGTTCTTTGCATTGGTTAAACTAACTAAAAATTTTCCAGCCATTTTATATTCCTCCGTAAATTCATTTTTCATTGATTTTATGTAAAAGACTATATCAGCCTTTTTCAATATAGTAATAACTGATTTTCCCAAAATCCTTACGATCAAGCAGGGTATGCTTTTGCATTCTACACCAAGCAGGCAGATCCTCTCTGGCACCCGGGTCATAGGATATTACTTCGATAATCTGCCCGCTATTCAACTTTTTCATAGTTAAGAATAGGTTCATAATCAACTCACCACACCCTGTTGGCCCCGCGTCATAGATATGATCTGGTATATATTGGAGTGACATTTATACAGCTCCCATCAAATAATAATGTTTTCATAGGATTTATTTCAAAAACTGTTCAAACATCGAATCAATTCTATTATAAAAAAATGTTATGATTAGATAAATTCAATTTATCTATTTCATCTATCAATATAAATCGATTACGTGAATATAAAGGAGGGAGATTCAATGGATTTACATCAATTATTTGTGTTTACGAAGGTAGTTGAACATAAAAGCTTCTCTAAAGCCGCGGATGACATTTTTTTAAGTCAATCGACGGTTAGCTCGCATATTCAGGCATTAGAAAGAACGTTAAATGTAAATCTTTTTGATCGAGTGGGCAGAGAGAATATTCTCACCCCCGCGGGAGAACGTTTGTATCAATGGGCGTTAAAGCTTTTATTGTTAAAGGACCAGGCAATGCTGGACTTAAAGGAGGGTGCCACCGAGCTTAAGGGAATGATTCGTATCGCAGCTAGTTCTGTACCTGGGCAATTTATGATTCCAAAAATGGTCAAGCTATTTAGAGAGCAACTTCCGAAAGCAACTTTTCATATAAACCAATCATCCTCAAAAAATGTTGCTGAAAAGGTTCTTAACGGCTTAGTAGATTTCGGTATATTAGGTGAAAAGTATGAAAACGATAAGTTATGCTATATTCCATTACTTAAAGAAAATTTAGTCCTTATTACATCACAGCACTCGGATATTGTTGGCCCTGTTAATATTCTAGATATCATTAAGTACCCTTTTATCATGAGACACTCTGATTCAGGAACGAATTCTCTTATTGAAAAATTCCTGAAAAAAAATCACATTTCCAAAGACCAATTGAATATTGTTGCTTACACAGAAAGCAGTCAAAGTTTAATTCAGTTTGTTCTTCAAGAGATTGGGATTGCCATTATTTCGGAGATGGCAGCAAAAGAATATTATGATAGAAGTTTATTGAAGGTCCATGAGATCAATGGGTTTAATGATGAAAGATATTTCTATTTGGTTTATAACAAAAACAAAACGCAATCCATTTTATCAAAATTATTTATTGAAAGTGCACACGAACTCATATGAAAAGGAGAACCAATGATAGTTCTCCTTTACGTATGAATGCTTATTTCTTTTAATTTCTTTTTATCAATTTTTCCAACAACTGTTTTCGGAAGTTCCTTTAAACAAATAAACCTTTTCGGTATTTTGTATCTTCCTAGTTTTTTTTCACAATACTCGCTTAATTCCTCAGCTTCTATCGTATAAAAATGTTTAGGAACGATGAAAGCCGCAACGAGTTCACCCCATTTTTCATCTGGAAGTCCGATTACTGCTACTTCATCGACCATAGGGTGTGCAGCCAGCCAATGTTCAATCTCCAGGGGATAGACATTTTCACCACCCGTGATGATCATATCTTTCTTTCTGCCAACTATATAATAAAAGCCATCTTCATCCATCTTCGCCAAGTCACCGGTGTGAACCCAGCCCCCCTTTTTCGTTTCCATAGTTGCAAGCTCATTATTCCAATAATGTGAAAAGGAGTGCTTTCCTTTTATTAAAAGTTCTCCAACCTCATTCTCCTTTGCATCTTGACCATCTTCCTTTGCTAGTTTAATAGCATTAAATAGCATTGGTTTCCCAACTGAACCGTGTTTCACTTGTGCGTCCTCGTGATGAATGAAGAAATTATTTGGCCCAGCTTCCGTTAGTCCATACCCTTCTTTAAAAGCTAACCCCTTTTTCTGAAAGGCATCATATACCTGTAATGGACAAGGTGCTGCACCAGATAAAAATATTTTCATAGATGGAAATTCACTCTCTTGAAATTCATCACTTTGAATGAGCGAATGGTACATGGTTGGTACCAGGAGAATAATGGTGCACTTGTATCGATTAATGGAATTCACCACTTTTTGACCCGTATACTGATCACCAATAACAACGGTGCCGCCAATCATTAATAGTGGCAGCGATAAAGCATTTAACCCTCCTGTGTGGAACATCGGCATATAGTTAATCGTTACATCATCCTCAGATAAGTTCCAGCTGAGAATGGTATTAATGGCATTCCATTGAATAGATTGATGACTTAATACAACACCTTTGGGTTTCCCGGTAGTTCCCCCTGTATAAATCATCGCTAATGGGTCATGCTCTGATAATACTTGTGAATGCTTATATTCTATAGGTGTATTCACAATCTCCTCGTATTCTAATCCTCCAACCATAAAAGATTTAGATATGGTCTGTTCCAAGGGAGTATACATGTTCTGGAACTGCTGATGAATTCCTATTAATAAAGGGGTGCAATCCTGCAGAATTTCGTTTAATTCATGTACAGACAACCGCCAATTTAGCGGGACAACTATCGCACCAATTTTCCCACAGGCAAAAAGTAAATCAAAATAACTGATATCATTTGGCGACAAAAGAGCAACCCGATCACCTTTATTCACGCCTTGGGCTTTTAACCAACTTGCTACTGAGGACGAACGTTTATTTATTTCTCGATAAGTCCATGATTTATTTGTATCTTCATCAATTATTGCCTTCTTATTTGGCGATAACCTTGCTCTATTTTCCAGCCAATCGAGCTCCCACCTCACCGTACGATCTCTCCTTCACAACTAGATGAGAACATCTTACTGAAACTTAGTTACAGTATAGTTACATAAGAGAGGACAGAAAAAACGACCTTTAAGGCCGTTCAACATCATTATTCCTCTATCTCATTTATACACCTCCGTATTTAAAAAATCGGTCACCTCTTTTAGGAAATGTGGTAAGTCATCAACTAGCGGTGAATGACCGCAATCCTTCAACTCCACAAATTTAGCTTTTGCCCCTAAATCCTCAACCAGTTCTTTCGTCATATCAGCAGTGACAACGAAATCACGGTCTCCTCTTAAAACTAGAACAGGTACATTAATTTGATCTACCAGTCCATTTCCTTCTACAAGGCCATTATGGTGATGGCTAATATTAAAGGTATTATTAGAATGATGTACCTCGGCTAAATTACGCTGCGTTCTCATATCCTGTACATACTCATCATACAACTCTTGCGCCGGCTGATTTTTTGTATAAATGACTGCATTCCAAATTAATTTTAGTAATTCTACATTATTTGTATCGTAGGCGGTTTGAACAGGGATAGTTCGAATTAAATCTTGTTTAATATCTTCATAGCGTGAAAATCTTCGAGGAATTTCGTTCTCACTTAATTTCCCATCAAAAGGATAGCCCCTAGTTGATTCTGATGCTAATAAAATCAGCTTATTGCAATACCCAGGATAATCAGCAGTAAATTGCATAGCAACCGCACCCCCTGTTGACCAGCCAATCATGGCAAAGTCCCGCAAGCCAATTTCATCTACAAAGAGCTTCACATCATCTGAAAAATCTTTTATGGATGTAATAAGTTTATGGTAACTTGACTTCCCAAATCCCCGTAAATCCATCGCATATAACTTATACTCCTCAGCCATACTGTTTAAGACAAGATCCCAATGCTTAGAAGACGTCATGTTGCCATGGATTAATAGTACCTTTTTTTCTCCGCCTTCTCGCTCACGATAGGCGATTGTTTCCCCATTTGCTAGTTGAACTTCTTTCAAAGTTACACTCACCATTTAGTTCACCTTCCCCCATTTAATTGCGGTCGCCCCCCAGGCATAACCAATCCCAGCACTTACAAAAACGACAAGATCTCCTTCTTTTACCTTCCCTTCCTTAAGGGCAAGCTCTAACGATAAAATTTGATCAATTTGACCGATATGACCATAGTCCTCCAAGTAAATCGATTGCTGTTCGGACAATCCTAATTCTTTTAATACATAATCATGTGCAGACTTTTTCATGTGGAGCATGGCTAAATAAGAAATATCTTCTTCTTTGTAACCACTTTTTCTTACTGATTCCCGAACAACTTTTAAAAAATTTGCCATCGACTTTTGTTCCAGCCGTCTCTTCATTCCTTCTGGATCCAAGACATCGAGCATATTTAAACGCTGTTCTATTGCCTCTTTCGTAATTGGATTTTTTGTACCTCCGGCAACGACAACTACATCCTCTGAAAAAGAACCATCGGTTAGCAGCTCCGTTTCTAACAGGACATTTTCGTTATGTCCTTTTTTCAACAGTATAGCCCCGCCGCCTGCACCCAAGTTATACATGAAGCGTGTTCTTGGGTTCTGATAATCAATTAAATCTACATTCCGGTAACCTCCTGCAAGCAAAACAGTTTGGATCGAGGAATCAGCAATCATCAGGCTTTTGGCTACTTTTAGCGCCATAACAGTCGTCCCGCATCGTAAGGCAACATCGAATGCCCATGCATTCAACGCACCAACAGCTTCCTGTAGTTTAATGCCAGCAGTCCAAAGCGGATATTCCTTATGCTCTTCGCCAATATAAATAACGACATCAATCTCCAATGGGTTAATCCCAGCTTTATCAATCGCCCGTTTTGCTGCAATAATTCCCATTGCGCACGTATGGTCATTCGGCCCTGGAACATATTTCTTCTTTATTCCCATTTTTTCTTCGACAACATGGGATGGGATACCTGCCATTTCTGCTATATCTTGACCAGTCAAAAATTCCTTTGGGAGGTAAACTCCTGTACTTACAATACCAATCTGCAAAACTTTCACCACCCTATTCTAGGAGTCTTCTACCATTGACTTCATAAAAGCGGTCGCTTCTTCAATAGACTCGAATAATGTTTCCTTCTCTTCTTGAACATGGGTAACCTTAATTCTCCATTGTTTTTTACCTGTTCCATTTTCCACTGCGGCAAGTTGGAATCGAACGACGAAGGAAGCAATTTGTAACGGATCCATTCATGCCTCTCCCCTATCCTGCTATATTTTCTTTTTTCTTTGCAGTATGCTTTACTCGCTTCCATGTGAATTTCTTCAGTGTCCCCACAATACCTAGTGGGAAGAAAATGACAACCAAAATATAAATAATACCAAAGAAAATAATCCAGCGTTCAAATATCCAATGTTCCTTTGCCAGCTCGGTTAACCCATCATGAGCAAATTCAATTAATCCTGCACCAATAATCGCACCAACTAAGGTACCTACTCCGCCGATGATTGTCATCAATAAGGCGTCTAAAGTAATATCCATCGCAAATACACTTGTATTGACATATCGAAGTGACATTGCATAAAAGATTCCTGCGATCCCAGCTAATACACCTGAAACAACACTTGCTGCTATTTTATAATGTAATACTTGATAACCTAATGACTCTGTTCGTTGCTCGTTTTCTCGGACTGCCTGCAGAACTCTTCCAAGCGGGGAGTTGGTAAATCGTTTTAATATCATAAACACAGCAATCATTGACAGTAAACAAATGATGTAAAAATTAGTCCGGTCGATAAATAATTCTGGCACTCGAAAGGTAAATCCATCATTTCCGAACGTTAATGTCCGCCATTTTTCTGCTAATACTAAAAATAATCCCGCCAATGCCATGGTTAACATTGCATAAAAGTGACTTTTCAACCGTAGGGTAAGCAAACCAACAATAAAACTAACGATTGCAGTAATCAAAATGGTTGCCAGTACTGCATAAATGAAATGAAGCATGGTAGGTTCAAAACGCTTCATGAATATCCCAATTGAGTAGGCACCGATACCAAAAAACATCGCATGACCAAAAGAGACAATTCCGGTAAAGCCTAATAATAAATCGTAGCTCATGGCTAGAATGGCAAACACAAAAATTTGAGTCAACAGTATCAACATATTTCTAGATTCATAAACAAAGGGCAAGATTACCAAGAAGACAGCTATTATCATATAAATAGTGTTCAGTCTATTATTTACAATCCACTTCATACTCTCACCCCTTCCCTCCAAATAGTCCTTGCGGTTTTACAATTAAGACAACTGCCATTAAAAGCATATTCACTGCCAATGATAGTTCCGGTACGTAATAAGCCATAAACGAGCCGGATAGACCAACTAATATCGCAGCCATAACCGACCCAGTGAAATTCCCCATTCCACCAATGACTACAACGATAAATGCTAATATTGCAAATTCCATCCCCATTCCGGCATGAATGACACCAGAATATGGCCCGAATAGTACCCCTCCTAGTGCTGCCATACCCGAACCAATCATAAAAACAAACATAAATACCTTCTTAATATTAATTCCTAATGCCTGGACCATTTCCTTATTCATAACTCCAGCCCGGACTACCAAACCTATTTTGGTTTTTTTGAGCAAAAACTGCACGCCCGCAAATACCAGTAATCCTACCACGATAATAAATACTCGATATTTAATGATAATCATATTTCCAATTTCCCAGCTTCCACTCAAATATTCTGGGGTGTTAGCTGTTAATTGATTAGGTCCCCAAATAACTTTTAGCATTTCTGATAAAACCAACATTAAGCCGAGGGTAATTAAAATCTGTTGAACATGGTTGCCATACACTGGTTTGATAATCCACTTCTCAGTAATAATCCCCAGTAAAAACCCTGTAACAATGGCACCAATAATACCGATTAAAAAGCTGCCAGTAGTGGTATAAATCCATGTGCCACTGTAGGCACCCCAAGCAAACAATCCACCATGGGCAAAGTTAAGTACATCCATTAAACCAAAAATAAGCGTCAATCCTGCTGCTAATAGGAAGATCAGCATGCCTGTTGCCAATCCATTTAAAGTTAAATTGAATAATAGCTCCATTCAAACTTTCCTCCTTATCTAGGCAATCCCCAAATACTTTCGTTTCATTTCCTCATCTTCTTTTAACTGTTTCATTAACCCATTGCTAACTGTTCTTCCATCATCAATAATGTAAAAACAATCACCAATTGTACTAGCCATATAAAAGTTTTGTTCTACCAAGACAATGGTTGTTTGTTCCTTCATTTGCATAATAGATTCCATCACTTTCTCCACGACAATTGGTGCTAAGCCTTTACTAGGTTCATCAATTAGTAGAAGTTCATTTTCATTCACATAGGCCCTGGCAATGGAAAGCATTTGTTTTTGACCACCGCTCAATAATCCACCGGGTTTTTTCCAGAACTTTTTTAGGTCAGGAAACAAATTCAATATATATTCAAGTCGATGATTGGTTTCTTCATTTTCTTTTTGAATCGCTACTTTCATATTTTCTTCGACTGTCAATCCTGCAAATATACCTTGATCTTCCGGGACATACCCAATTCCCTTTTTAGCAATGGTGTACGTAGGCAGGGCTTGAATTTGCTCCCCTTTATAGATCACACTTCCCTTTGAGGCGGGATTTAGACCCATGATGGTCCGTAATGTTGTTGTTTTTCCCGCACCATTTCTTCCAAGTAGAACCGTGACTTCCCCCTTTTTTACCTCAAGGGAAACACCTTGTAAGATATGATATTGTCCAATATGCGTCTCAATATGATTAAGCTTCAGCAGCTCGTTCATCGCTGACACCTCCTAAATAGGCTGACTGGACCGTTTCATTTTTCATAATCTCCTCAGGTGTTCCATCCGCCAATAGCCTGCCATTAAATAGCACCATTACAGAATCTGATAAATCTAAAATCATATCCATCTTGTGCTCAATTAAAATGATTGTTCGGTTCCCTTGTTCCTTAATTCTTTTGATGACTTCTAAAATAGCAGGCACATCTTCTAAAGACATACCAGCAGTCGGCTCATCTAATAAAAGAACCTCAGTCTCAAGAGCTAGGAGCATCGCCATTTCTAGCTTTCTCTTTTCCCCATGTGCCAAATTGCTTGCCAAGGAGTCCACCTTATCGTCTAACAGCACAAGATGTAACCACTCTAGCGCCTTTTGTTCAAATTCACGATATTTCTTATAATGAAAAAACATCTGGTAGCGCACTCCAGCTTTTGACTGTACTGCGAGCCTGACATTTTCCAGGACTGTTAAATTAGGAAAAACATTGGTAATTTGAAAAGAGCGTCCAATCCCTTCTCTCGTTCGCTTTGTCGAAGAAAGTGTCGTGATATCCTTTCCGCGAAAATAAATTTTCCCTTCCGAAGGCGCTAGTTGACCGCTTAGTAGATTAAAGAATGTTGTTTTTCCTGCTCCATTTGGTCCAATAATCGATTTGAAGTGTTTTTCAGGCACCGAGATGCTGACACAGTCAACGGCAGTATGACCTCCAAAGGTAATCGATAAATTATCTGTTTCAATTAAGGTTGTCACGCTTTCACCACCAATCTAGTAGATAGAAATAAGGAAGAGGGTGACCATAATAGACAGGTCAAACCCTCATATTTTTTAGTCCGTGATTTAAACTGGTCTGTTGATTTCCGCTCCACTAAGGAAAGCTTCTTTGAATAATCACCGCAAGGAAAGGCGGTCTTTGCCTGTCCCGAGGCACTTCGCTTTCCGCAGGCGTTGCGGGAAGCCTCCTCGGCGCTATAGCGCCTGCGGGGTCTCCCCAGCTCCGTACTCCTGCAGGAGTCTTCGTGCCTTCCGCTCCAATCAACAGAGTGCAAAAATTATAGATCAGCTTTTGACACTGCTATTTTCTCAAGAACACCATATTAATTACGAACCGGAGGTGCTGTTTCTTCTGGAGTCAATTCTCTGATGAGCACCGGTACTGGGTATGGCACGCCATCTTTCTTTTCTAGCTTAATTGCATATAAAGCTTGAAGAGCCTGGTGGTCTTCAGGACGATAAGTCATCTTGCCTTTTGGTGTCTCAAAGCTCATTCCTTCCATTGTTTCAATTAATTTGTCTGCATCGGCATCGCCTTCAGTCTTCTTCAATGCTTCTACAATGGAAATCGCTGCACTCATACCACCTGGTGTGAATAAATCAGGAACATCACCATTAAATCGCTTCTTATGTTCCGTTACTAACCAATCGTTAATTTTATTTTTAGGAAGGTCGTGATAATAAACAGTAAAGCCTTCCATGCCAACAAGCGGCTCCATTGTACCTAAAGCTGCAATGTCAGGAGCACCTGTAGATATTTTGATTCCTTTGTCTTGAACCTTCATATCAGAAATTTGTTTCCAAGGAGAGTTGGCACCCGCCCATACTACAAATAAATAATCAGGCTTTGCGTCAATAATTTTTTGGATGTTAGATGTAAAGTCAGTTGCTGCCGGATCAGCATATTCTTCTAACACAATATCAGCACCGAGCTTAACCGCTGCTTCTTTAAAGGCTGCTACACCATCACGTCCAAAAGAATAATCTGGTGCAAGAGTGGCAATTTTCACATCTTTACCGGCAATCGCCGCTGCACCTGCTACTGCATCCTGTGAAGAATTACGTGCGGAACGGAAAATATACTTATTAAATTCAGAGCCTGTAATACTATCAGCGGCTGCTGGTTCAACAATCATGATCTTTTGATATTCCTCTGCCAGCGGCAAGACAGCTAAAGTATCTGCTGAACTTGAGGATCCCACCAAAAAGTCTACTTTATCTTCCTCTAATAGCTTTGTAGCTTTTTGAACAGCCACTTCTGGCTTCGTTTCGGTATCTTCTACAACAAACTCAATTTTTCTGCCAGCAACCTCCATTGTGCCTTCGGTTGCATAGTCAAGACCAAGTTCAAATCCTCTCAATGTTTGTTTACCATAGGATTCGAGTGCACCTGTAGTGGAGGCTAGAACACCAATTTTAATCGGTTCTTTATTCTCTGCTTTCTCACCGCTATCCTTGGTATCCCCTTCTGTTTTGTCTGAACTGCATGCTGCTGTAAAAATCATTAAAAAAATAAGAAATCCTACTAAAATCCCTTTTCTACGAAATGCCTTCACTTCTTTTCCCCCTTAATGATTTAAAATACAAAACTGCAAAGCGCCTGAGTTCATAATAGAAAAAAGGAGTTACAGATAAGTTACAAAAAATTCAATATAATCAAAAAACAGCCCTAAGGCTGCTCAATTTGATTACTATACGTTTCTGAATGTAGGATCAACTCATACATTTTTTTAGTTGGCTCCAGTGGGTAAACTCCCAACTCTTCTTCCAAGACCACCTTGCATTTTTGAAACCATTTCATCGCCTGTGGGCGGTTGTTTTTACGATAATAACAATACATTAATAACCGATAGGCTTCTTCCCAGGTCCGGTCACGCTGTAATATTTTTTCACACCAATGGATAGCATGATTATAATTTTCTTGGCGGACCATTAATTGAGCCATTTTTTCCGCCCCTCTTAGAAAATACACAAGCATGCTTTCCCGCTTACTAATGCACCAATCATCATAGCGGCGTTCAGGCAAGTATTCTCCCATATAAAGACTTAAACCTTTTTCTAAAAGATTTATCACTTTTTCATCGGAGGATTCGCTCAATCCATTTTGAACCCAGGATTGAAAAAGGGTGGTGTCTAGATCAATTACAGCATGAGGATTTAAACCATAGAACATCCCTTCACGAATAATAAAGAAGGGGGCTGCCCTCGCCTTCCGCAATGGTTCAAGTACATGATGCAGACTATTTAATGCAACTTTGAAATCACGGTCAGCGCTTTTTTTATCTTGATTAGGCCAAAGGATTTGAAGGATTTCATCCTTTGCAATCAATTCGTTATTGGTTATAAATAACTGAAACAATTCTTTTGCTTTCTCTCTTTGCCAATCCTTATCTCCTACTTCTTTTTCACCAAGCCAAATTTTAAATTGACCCAATGTTTGGACCCTAATTGAATAGCCCGGATGTGATTCCAATGTCGCTATTTTCATATCTTGAAGTATTTTGATAGAATAGGATTTTTGAATATTATCCTTTACACAATCTATTAACATTGGCACAATCATTTGTAAATCCCGCGGACTAAATAATGACACTTTATGAAAAAAGAATTCAAATTCATAGGTCTGAACCAGATATAAAAATTTATCCACTGACTCTTTAAATGAATCCTTTCTCTTTTCCAAAAAGTAAATATAGGATAACCAAAACCCGCTTAACATTTGTCCATAGGTATCCTCACATTGTGAAAATAATGCCTCTGTTTTTTTAAAGTAAAATAGCCCTTTTTCTAGTCTTTCATTATAAATACACGTAATCCCCATACATAGACTAATGAGAGCAGAAAGCCAAACATCATGTACTTTTTCAGTTTCCTGTAAGGCTTTTTTTCCAGCTTCCATTGCCCGCTCGTAATCCCCTCGAGTCCCATAAAGAATACAAAGACCCATTAAAGGCTCGGCTTTTCCCCTTTCTACATTAAGCGAACTCATAATGTCTAATGCAGTATGGTAGCACTGTTCAGCTAAATCCAAATCATATTTATTGAGAATTTGAACCGCATGGCCCATCCGAATCCAGCCGCAGGCCTCCACAAAAGGTGCTTTAAGGCTAATACCTTGCTGAATTCCTGCTTGTGCTAAATCTTTAGCCTCCAAACCCTCTCCGGTAAAAGCTTCTATTAAGGACAATAATAAATCTGTTTCTCTGTGTGCCTTCGGTAAAGCATAACCAGTTTTACTAGATAATTGTTCTTTTTGTTTGAGGAGAAACTTTTTTGCTTCTTCAAAACGACCTGTTCGCAAATACAATCTTGCCTCAATATTCCCTTCCAAAAATTCCGGACTGGATTCATTAACCTTTTGCAGCCATTTTTCTGCCTTTGAAGATTTTCCTGAATTCAAAAGATTCTCTGATAGCAAATAGTATAGTTTTGCCTTTTCCTGTTCTGAACCAATGCTTTTTTCTCGGGCTTCAATGGCTTCATATAATAATTCCTCAGCTTGATGAGGTTGGATGGTATCTAAATAAATCTTCGCTTTACCTTCCAATGCCTTACTCATACCGAGAAAATCATTCCTCTTTTTTGCCTCTATAAATGTCCTTTCATAGCAAGCTTCAGCTTCCTGATATTGGGAGTGATATCGATGGACCTCTGCTTTGATAAACCAAAGAAGGTAATAAGTATCTAACTCAGACCCAGGAATCAACATTAAATGATCAGACAAGCTTTTGAGCTTACCGCCTTCAAGCATATTCATTCCATTGTCTTGCAAGATAGAAGCAATTGCTTTAAAATGATTAATTTTTTTATAGTGATAAAGCGCCTCTTCCCACATCGATCTTCTTTCATAGAAGCGTGCACATTTCTCATGTAACACTGAGTAATTATAAGGGTTGTTTTTTGAGAAAGCGTTTTCTAAAAACTCTTTAAAAAGAGCATGATACCGATAATGTTTTACCCCAATCTTTTGAATGAATAAATTTTTTTCCTTCAATTGTTCTAACATGCTGGAAGCTCCATGAATCCCAATTACTTCATCACATAGTTCTTCCTCAATGACATCTAAGATTGAAGTTTGTTCCAAAAACTGTTGAATCATGGGAGGTTGTTTTGAAAATACTTCCATTACTAAGTAGTCAAACAAGTCTTGAAGTGAGTAAGAGGTCTCAACAAGTGTAGATAACTCTCCAGTTAGAGGAATTTGCTGGGCAATCATACAAAGTGCAATAATCCAGCCTTCGGTTAGTTGATAAATGGTTTGTAAATGTACAGGCTCAATTTCTAACCCGTATAGGTCTGATAGCAGCAATTCCATTTCATCAATGGTCAGTACTAGATCTTCTCGCGAGATTTCTAATAAATACCCATTCACTCTCATTTTCGTTAGGTGCTTCCATCCTGGACGGCTGCGACTTGAAATCACCAAATGTAAGTTAGAAGGAATATGCTGAAGTAATTTTTCAATCCAGCTATTAATGGTATAAGAATGTTCGATTTGATGGTAATCATCTAAAATCAACGTGATATCGGAGTTCAGTTCAAGAATTTCATTAATGAATAACGAGCACAAATAACTGATATCTTCTTCCCGAATGTACCGGTCCATGGTTTCAATATGCTTAGCAATTTCCTGTCCAAAATCAGGCAAAAATCCTCTTATTGAATGAATGATATAGGAAAGGAATGGAAGGATGTCATCATCATTTGACGAAATGGAATACCAGCAGCCAGAGATTTTTTCATCCCTCATAAATAAAGCCAATGCTGTACTTTTTCCAAATCCAGCTCCCGAATGAATAATGGTCAATGGGTACTCTGGAATTTTCTTCATTTTCCGAGTCAGCTTTGCACGTCTAATAAATTCATCTTTGACAACGGGAATCCGCAGCTTGGTTTGAATAATTGGAAGCTTCATTTATTGTCCTCCTTTCTCAATTTTCCCAATTTTAACACTATTTTATCATATAATAGACAATTATGGCAGGATAAGACTTTACATTAAAAGGTAAAAAAATAGGGCCGATGAACTCTCGGCCCTATTTCTATATGCATTTATTTAGGCTGTAGACATTACTGCCCTTATCATCGATGTTTAGTAATTTAATGGTCATATCGGGAAAAGCAGTTTCTAGTTCATACTCAAGAGCTTTACCTTTTCCTTTTTCACAAAAACATAAAACAGTCGGTCCTGCACCACTTAGAGCAACACCAAAAGCACCTCTTGCCTTTGCATAATTTTCAATATCATCGTAAAACGGGATTAGCTGTTTCCTATAGGGCTGGTGGAAAAGGTCACGTTCCATCATTTTCCCTGCCATTTCCCATTCTTGACTAAGAAGGGCTGCCACTAATACGTTTGCTGTTGAAGAGGCTTGAATGGCTTCCGAATAGGAAAAATCCGTTGGCAGTACACCTCTTGAATCCTTCGTCAATAAACTTTCTTGCGGAATTACAGCAACCGTTTCAAATGTATTAACTGACAGGGAAAGGATATTAACCTCACCTTGTTGATAACTTCCAATGACTAGACCACCGTATAAAGACGCCCCAACATTATCAGGATGACCCTCTATTTCAGTGGCCAGCAGCAACTTTTCTTCCTTTGTTAATCCCAATTCCCCGATACAATCAGCAAGTTCAATTCCTGCAATGATTGCAGAGGCACTAGAACCTAGTCCTCGTGCCAAAGGAATATCACTAGCTACATTAATGTTACAAGGTGTTAATACTCTGCCGTACTTAGCGGCAGTTTGAATCGCAATTTGACAAATAAAATGATTTTCATCTTGAGGAAAATCCTTTAAGTCTGGGGAAGTAGAGAGACATTTCCACTCATCACTCTTCTCAACCTCTAATTCCAAATATAAATCTAGTGCGACTCCCATGGAATCAAAACCCGGACCTAGATTTGCTGAACTTGCAGGTATTTTGATTACAAACTTTCCATCATTAAGGGTCATTGATGGACAACTCCCTTAATATGTTCTGTTACAGCTTTTTCATCATTAGGCAAATGCTTTATATTTACCTCGCTGACCTGTATTGCAGTATCAGGATCCTTTAAGCCGTTTCCAGTCAGCACTGCTACGATTTTTGTTCCTTTTTCAATTCTTCCTTTTTGCAAGGATTTATAAATACCTGCAATAGAAGCACAGGAAGCAGGTTCAGCAAAAATTCCTTCAGATGAAGCAACTTTCTTATATGCTGATACTATTTCTTCATCACTGACCTCATCAAAAAGACCATTTGATTCCTCAACAGCAGAAACAGCTAAATTCCAGCTTGCTGGATTTCCAATTCGAATTGCTGTGGCAATGGTTTCAGGGTTTTCAAATACACGGTTATGCACGAGTGCAGCTGCACCAGCGGCTTCAAAACCATACATACGTGGTAATCCAGTACCCTTATGCTGGGAATATTCTTTAAATCCCTTCCAGTAGGCACTGATGTTTCCAGCATTGCCAACAGGTATAGCTAAAATATCTGGAGCAAATCCCAATTGGTCACATACCTCAAAGGCTGCTGTTTTCTGCCCTTCTAAACGATAAGGATTAACAGAATTAACTAAGGCAATAGGTTCTTGTTCACTAATATTGCGAACCATTTTTAGTGCGTGGTCAAAATTCCCTTCAATAGAGATTATTTCCGCCCCATACATCATCGCCTGCGCCATCTTGCCCATTGCAATTTTTCCTTCTGGAATAACAATAATACAACGTAATCCTGCTCGTGCTGCATATGCAGCTGCCGCTGCAGAAGTATTTCCAGTTGAGGCACAGATGATTGTTTTACTTCCAGATTCTATGGCCTTCGCAACCGCCATAACCATTCCGCGGTCTTTGAAGGAACCCGTCGGATTGGCGCCTTCGAGTTTAACGTAAAGCTCAATATCCCACTCCTTTGAAAGCCTTTCTAGCTTTACTAAAGGGGTATTTCCTTCATTTAACGTTAACATAGGTGTTTCGTTAGTTACTGGTAAAAATTCTTTATATGCTTCAATCAATCCTGGCCATCTCATAATGATTTTCTCACCACTCTATATGCACTTTTTATTTCTTTCACCGCTGGCAGATCATTTAATTCATGTAGGATTGCATCATAATTTGTCAATGATGCTTGATGTGTAACCAAGACAATTTCTGATGTTTCATTTTTCTTAACTGGCAATTGTAATATTTTTTCGAAGCTGACACCATTCTTTGCAAAAATGGATGTGAGTTCAGCAAAAACCCCAACCTCATCCTGTACATGGATACGTAAAAAGTATTTAGAGTACTTTTCATTATCATCCTTTAAACGCTTAGGATATTGTGGTGTTACGGCACTGCGTCCATTTACGCCAAGTCGTAAATTTTTAATAACCCCAACTAAATCTGAAACAATAGCTGTTGCAGTCGGCAAACTTCCAGCACCTGGTCCGTAAAACATTGTTTCACCAACAGCTTCACCGTAGACATAAACCGCGTTATACTCATTTTGAACGGAAGCTAAAGGATGGTTGTCAGATAAGAATGTCGGCTGGACACTTACTTCTACTTTTTCCCCTTCGCGGTGTGCATATCCTAGCAATTTCATTGTATAGCCTAATTGTTTTCCATACCGTATATCTTCATCCGTAACAGAAGAAATTCCACATACTTTTACATCATCAAGCTCTATATGCATCGAAAAACCTAAAGTTGCTAAAATGGTCATTTTCCGGGCAGCATCTAAGCCCTCTACATCTGATGTCGGATCTGTTTCTGCAAATCCAAGTTCTTGTGCCTCTTTCAGGGCGTCTTCATAACTTGAGCCACTTTGACTCATTTTTGTTAAAATATAATTAGTAGTACCATTCACAATTCCCATCATTTGTGTAATTCGATCAGAGGCAAGTCCGTCAACTAATCCTCTTAAGATTGGAATACCACCGGCAACACTTGCTTCATAAAACATATCACAGCCATTCTCAGAAGCGACAGTTAATAATTCAGATCCATGAAGGGCCATTAAATCCTTGTTTGCAGTCACAACATGCTTGCCATGGCGGAGCGCACTAAGCAAATATTCCTTTGTTTCCTTGATCCCGCCCATCACTTCAATCACAACATCTATTTCGGGATCATTCAGGATATCAGATGGGGACGATGTTAACATAACGGGATCGATTTCAACCGGTCTTGTTTTATGCACATCTTGGACCAGAATTTTCTTTATAACAACAGGACAACCCACCTGATGCATTAATTTATCTTGATGATTTTTAATAATTTTTACAACACCTGAACCTACTGTTCCTAAACCGAGTAAGCCAATTTGGATTGCTTTCATAACCTATCCCTCCCGGACTGTCTACTACACGCGTACAATTGTATTTATATAGTAGACATTATATTATTCTCTCAATATAATTACAATAGACTAATTTTTTTAAAAATTCAATGTAATCGCTTAACATTGCGCCAATATTGAATTACTTTTTTATAAAATTTATTTAATCAAAAATTTCTAAAAATTATTCAATTTATCCCTTTACAATATTAAAGAATCCAAGGTAGAATATTCAATAAATTCAATGAAAATTTAATCGAAAATAATGTGATGATGAAGACGGTAGTAAGAAAATGCTTTAGAGAGCTGGTGGCTGCTGTGAACCAGTGCAATTTCTTACTTTTACCCAGCCCTTCTGAACTGGCAGACTGAAGTTTTAGTAGGAATGCCCGGGAAAACCCGTTAGCATACTGAGGCTGCAGCGTTTTTAGCAGCAAAAGAGGGTGGCACCACGTAGATCACGTCCCTCATAACAAGACAAATCTGTCTGGTTATGAGGGATTTTTTATTTATAATTTTATAATGAAAGGATGAAGTTCAAATGTTTAAGGTACTTGTAACAGATGGAATAAGTGATACTGGTTTAAAAAGTTTGTTTGATCATCCTAATTTTATTGTTGAGCGCCAGCCTACACTAAAGCCCGAAGAGCTAAAGAATATTATTGGAGATTACGAGGCTTTAATCGTACGCAGCCAAACAAAAGTTACTGGGGAACTGCTTCAATATGCGGATCGCCTTAAGGTAATTGCAAGAGCAGGTGTGGGTGTTGATAATATTGATGTCAATGCTGCTACAGGGAAAGGGATTATCGTAATAAATGCTCCCGGTGCTAACACGATTGCAGCTACAGAACATACATTAGCAATGATGCTCTCTATGGCAAGAATGATTCCTCAGGCTCACAAGAAAACAGTTGCCGGAGAATGGGACCGCAATTCCTTCAAGGGTGTAGAGCTATACAAGAAAACTCTGGGTGTCATTGGTATGGGTAAAATTGGTACCGAAGTAGCAAAGCGCGCTAAAAGCTTCGGGATGAACATCTTGGGTTACGACCCTTACTTAACGGAAGAGAGAGCCGAAAAACTTGGAATGAAAAAGGCCAGTCTCGATTTAATCGCACGTGAGTCCGATTTCATTACAATCCATACACCACTCACCAATGATACAAAAGGTCTGGTTAATGACGACTACTTAAGCAAGACAAAAAAAGGAGTCCGCTTTGTTAACTGTGCTCGTGGCGGAATTATTGATGAAAAGGCATTGGTAAGGGCCATTCAAGCTGGCCATGTTGCTGGCGCCGCCCTAGATGTTTTTGAAAAAGAACCTGTAGCAGATCCAGAATTACTACAAAATCCAAATATTATCATTACTCCGCACTTAGGGGCTTCTACCGTAGAAGCACAGGAAAAAGTTGCTCAAGAGGTTAGTGAAGAAATTATTGAGATTCTTGAGACACAGTCAATCCGGAATGCAGTTAATATGCCGCAAATGTCTGGTGAGACACAGCAAAAAATGCAGCCATACCTGCTGCTTGGAGAACAAATGGGGCAGCTTGTGGTTCAATTATTAAAACATGCTCCTTCTAAAATTGAAATCAACTATTATGGGGATTTAATTGAAGAGGATACAGAATTATTAACAAGAACGATGATTAAAGGAATCCTATCCCACCATTTAAGTGATTCTGTTAATCTGATTAATGCGCTTCATCTTTTGAAAGAGCAGGGAGTTTCCTACAATGTGCAAAAAAATGCCACTAATAAAGGGTTTGCCAATTATATGGAGCTCTCTATTACAAAAGGCTTGGAAACCACTAAAATTGGTGCGACGGTATTAAACGGCTATGGTGCAAGAATCGTAAAAATCAACGAGTATCGTATTGATGTTAGACCAGAGAGCCATCTATTACTTGTCAAACATCAGGATGTTCCTGGCATGATTGGAAAGGTGGGATCACTACTTGGGGATTATCATATAAATATTGGAACAATGCAAGTAGGTAGAACAGCAGTTGGTGGAGAAGCCATCATGATGTTAACACTTGATAAACAAATTACTGCAGAGGTTATTCGTGCCCTAACACTAATAAGTGGATTAAACGAAGCCAAATCATTAGAATTATCTAATGTTGATCCCTTTTATCCAGGAAGACTGGAGTTAGAGAAAGTCAATAAATAGTAAAGAGGGATTGCTTCACGCAATCCCTCTATTCTATTTTTCGATAATTCCCCTTACATCCAGCACGGAATCAAGAATATAGTCTGCCTCGTGTTTTTCAAAGTCACTTCTTGCGTCTTTTCCTGATAATCCGGTTAACACTGCAGCAAATTGGCACCCCATTTGTCTAGCAGCAAGCAGGTCGGCCAATGAGTCACCTACCACTAAAACCTCTTCACCATTTTCAATTGGCAATGAACTACTTAAACAGGCTTCGACCGAAGTCTCCCTGCCGTTAAGTCCCATTATATACGTAAACGGGTCTGGCTTTGATAACGACCGGCTTTCTTCCAACTCTTTTTCGGCTTTAAGCACATCATCAGCGGTTACAATATAATTGATATCAAAGTGTTTTAGCCAGTCCAAATGGTGAAATGGCTGAATAGTTTCAAGCTCTGGTCTCCCCGTCCCTATACCAATCCTTACACCAGAATCATTCAGGAATGAAAAGAGTGATTCAATTTCTTCTTTTGCTGCTAATGTGGTTTCATTTGCTAAAAAGCCCTTCTTTCCTAACTGCACAGAAGGTCTACCAGTAGATTTCTGTACATTTTTATCCCCAACATACCATTCCTGACTAGTATGCTCACATACAGACCATAGTGCCCCGCCCCCACTAAAGATAGATGTTTTTACCCCAAGCTTTTCTTCTGCAAGTTGGTTTAGATAATTGAACAATTCTTGCTTAGTTTCCTTTGAATGTTCAAAATCAGCTACAAATAAATTGAAATCAATGTTTACTGAATAAGTTTGAAGGACCCTGCCTAAATCAATCAGTACTTCTCTCGTAATGGGTTCTTGAAGCCAAGTGTGGATTCTTTCAAACTCGATTTCCTTGATTTGAGATAAGAGATAGATTAATTGGTGACTGAAGGATAAATAGATCATGTCCCAGTTAGCATTTAAGCCCCTTGACTTCATAAGCTTAAGGACCTCATCATTTTTTCCAAACACATCTTCCCGAATATCCTTAATCTCTGCAGCACCATAATCTGTCTTGTATTCTTCCGGTGCCAATCCTAAATATTTATCGCTGGTTACCAGCTCCCAAACAGTTAAGGCAGATGCATCAAAATAATGCTCTTCACTTAGCAAGACACCATCAACATCAAATAATATTGTTTTAATCATTTAAACAACCCTCTTTTCCCAGTCCGCTTTATTTCGTTATCGTAACACAGTGCACAAAAAAATAAAATATAAAGAAGCTAGCCATAATAATGACTAGCTTCTTTAACTATTTATTATTTAGCAAAACGGTGATTTCCGATTGTTACTGTTGTTTCACGCGAAAAAATCCATTGACTTACAGCTGTATTTGGGTTGTAAAAGAATAAAGAGCCATTTCCTTGTCCTTGAAAAGCAAGTGCTTCGTTTACAGCCTGTTTTGACGCTGCATCGGCAGGTTGATTAATTTGACCATTTTGTACTGGCGTAAACGCGTAATGTCCGTTAGAAATCTGATAAACAACTTCTCTTACAGAGTTAGGAAAATCCGGACTTGCAACTCTGTTCAAGATTACTGTTGCAACTGCTACCTTACCTGCATAAGGTTCACCAACTGCTTCTGCACGAACAAGGCGTGCCATTAATTCTTTATCGGCTGCTGAAATAGTAGCATTTGGGATTACTAGATTTGAACCAGCATAAAGTAGTGAATTTTTTGCATTGTTTGCCTTCATTAAACTAGTAACAGGCACACCATAATTAGTTGCTATTTTCCAATATGTTTCACCGGATTGTACTTTATGGTTACTAGTTGCTTCTGACTGTGTCACTCCCGTAAATGCTGACATTGATAAGAGTAATCCTGTTGCAATGACTAGTTTCTTTAGTTTTTTCATGTTTTGTTCCTCCTCGTAGTTCGTTTCTCTACTACTAAGGCTATCAGTTGTAACATTCTTATTCATTAACCAAAAAATCCCAGTGTGAAATAAGTTCAAACTAGTCCTGCTATGAAAGCATCTATCTACCATCTGGAATAATAACCCAGCCACTTACCATTCCCATTGAAATTCCACTACTGGATAATTTAGGTGGAAATATTACATTTTATTTCAGGCTGATTTCATAAAATCCTATTGTAACAATGACAATCTTCACGGAATTGACAAAATATTGCTCAATTCAAGTAAGAATTCTAACTTAATCTTTGGTAATAATATAATAGAAGACAAAAAATGATGGAGGGTTTATATATGGAAAAAAATCAGTTAGTCAGCGTACTTAACAAACAAATAGCAAACTGGTCTGTATTGTATATCAAGTTACATAACTATCACTGGTATGTGAAAGGCGGTCAATTTTTTACCTTACATGCTAAATTCGAGGAATTCTATAACGAAGCCGGTCTGCATGTAGATGAGTTAGCTGAACGATTACTAGCAATTGGGGGAAAACCAGTTGCTACTATGAAAGAATGTCTTGAATTATCATCTATTCAAGAAGCAAATGGTAATGAAACCGCTGAGGAAATGGTTCAAACCATTATTCATGACTTCTCGATTATTAT
This sequence comes from Neobacillus niacini, assembly GCF_031457145.1. Taxonomy (GTDB): domain Bacteria; phylum Bacillota; class Bacilli; order Bacillales; family Cytobacillaceae; genus Neobacillus; species Neobacillus niacini_J. The sequence continues at coordinate 161,063 of NZ_JAVDVZ010000010.1, read as the reverse complement.
TGGTGAATTAAAGGAAGGTATGTCAACCGCAGGAGAATTAAATGATGAAACAACGGGTGATATGCTTCTAGCGATTCATTCCGGGTTAGAAAAACACGTATGGATGTTGACAGCATTTCTTGGAAAATCAATTTAATTTTTCAACATTAGTCCAACTAAAAGTTGGACTTTTTTTATTTCCACGTAAAAAAGAGACTATTTATTAGTCTCTTTGGCTGCGAGCAATGAATACAAGACAGATGGTAATAATCGTGAAGGCGGTAAACGCCAATATTGGAATAGTGATAAATCCAAGCCAGTTTATATAATCTTGGGAACAAGGTACACCACTTGAACACATTTCAAACTGCTGCAGATACGGAATCTTTTGAAGTGCAGTATGGTAGCCTGAAATCAGCATTCCGATTATTGATAATGGTATCGTGTATTTCACAATTCCTTTATCGTTTTTATAAAAAGCAATACCCAGGATAATGGCTAATGGATACATAAAAATTCGTTGATACCAGCATAGAGTACAAGGGATGTAATGAAGAACTTCACTGAAGTACAAACTACCTATGGTGGCAATAAGGGCTGCCACCCAAGCAAGTAGTAAAGGTTTATTCATTCCCCTTCTCCTTTGCTGCTTCCTCTACCAATTTATTTAAATCTTCCATTGTTTGTCCATCAAATCGCTTTCCATTTACAAAGACAGTTGGAGTTCCTGATACACCTAATTTTCCTCCAAGAGCTTCGTCGCTCTTCCAAGCGTCCTCTGGTGCCTTTGTATCGAAATAAGCAACTACCTTATTAACTTCTTCTTTGTTAGCAATTTCCTCTAGGGTTTCTGTTAAGAAATCCTCTGTAAAAACATCGACTTTCTCGTATCTTGTATCTTCAGGCTGCTTATCGTAAATAAGTTCATGGAACTCCCAGAATTTATCGTTGCCTAGTTCATGGTAAACTGCTTCTGAAAATTTTGCCGTACGTTCAGAGTCAACATTAATAAATGGATAATGAAAATAGTAAAATTTAGCCTTCCCTGTATCAACAAATTCTTTTACAACCAGCGGTACTACATTGTCTGCAAAGTTTTTACAATTTGGGCATTTATAATCCCCAAACTCTACAATGGAAACAGGGGCTGATTCTTCACCCAGAAATGGCTGATTTGCATAATCAATCTCTTCTTTAGCAGTATCATCAGATTTCTGGTTGTTGGCTAGAAAGATAAATCCAATAATAGCTATTGCAATCAATCCAATAATCCAAAAAGCAAATTTTGATGATGAAGATGATGGTCTCGTAACTTTTTTAGTACCTTTTTTCTTTTGTGCCATGATTAAACTCCTTATTAAGTAATTTTTATGATATTAACTATATAGTGGGTTAAACAAAAATTCCAGTTATTAGACTGAAGTCCCATGCTAAGGTTAAAATAAAAGAATAACAAATGATAAGGAGTTTTTAAAATGACAAATACTAATTTACAGCAAGGGTTTATTGGTACATATACAAAAGGAGAAAGTAAAGGAATTTACAGTTTCATATTAGACAGTACTGAAGGAAAAATAACAGATATTAAAGCTGTTGCAACCCTTGAGAATCCAACATACTTAACCTTATCTAATGATAAAAAATATTTATACTCAGTAGCAAAGGATGGTAAATCTGGTGGACTTACTGCCTTCTCCATTACCGACAACGGAGAACTTGCTCTTATTAATAGTCAATTATCTGCCGGCTCCCCTCCCTGCCATGTGAGTATTGATAGTCAAAATCGATATGTTTTCAGTACAAATTACCATAAAGGAACAGTTGAATCTTTTTTACTTAACTCAGAAGATGGTACAGTACAGCCAGCCTCTTCTATTATTCAACACGAAGGTTCTGGACCTGACCCAAGACAGGAAAAGCCACATGTGCATTATGCTGGGCTAACTCCTGATGAAAAGTATCTTGCGGTAGTTGATTTAGGAACAGATACTCTTACTACTTATGAAGTAAGTACAGATGGAAAACTTACAAAGGTGCATCTTCTACCTTTAAAAGCTGGCAGCGGTCCGCGGCACCTAACTTTTCATCCTAATGGAATGCTTGCTTATCTCATGACTGAATTTAGTTCAGAGGTAATTGTTTTACGTTATCATTCGGATAATGGACATTTTACAGAAGAACAATACATTTCTACTATCCCTGCAGATTTTAGTGAGAATAATCAAGGAAGCGCCATTCATATTTCAGCGGACGGACGCTTTGTTTATGCAGGAAATCGCGGTCACAATAGCATTGCAGTCTTTCGCGTCGAAGAAACAGGTGAACTTAGTTTCTTGGAACATACTCCTACTGAAGGTGATTGGCCAAGGGATTTTGAAATAGACCCAACCGGAAGATTTGTAGTTGCTTCCAACCAAGAATCTAGCAATTTGGTGCTGTTTGCTAGAGATGAAAATACGGGCAAGTTAACTCTATTACAATCTGATATTACGGTGCCGCACCCGGTTTGTGTTAAGTTTTTAGGAAATTAGACTCAACTGAATAAAGGACGTGTCTTCAGTGGATTTCTTTCAAAGCCAGGAAACATTGACTACGATACAGTGGATACTAAGGGCTGTAATTGGATTTTTATTTTTGCTGATTGTTGCAAAATTTATGGGTCAGCGTGCCATTTCACAGCTCCGTTTGATTGATTTCGTCATGGCATTAGTTCTTGGGAATATTATTGCCCATCCGTTATCTGATGAACACCTTGCAATGAAAGGTTCTATGATTACTACCATCGTATTGGTTATTTTATATACTGGGGGTTTATGGCTTACCTTAAAGTTCACCTTTATCGAGAAGCTCCTGGATCCACCACCATTTCCTCTTATTAAAGACGGTGAAATTATCTACAAAGGGCTAAAAAAGGCTAAAATTTCGGTTCACCATTTATTAGCCGAGTTAAGGGCAGAAAAGATTGAAGATATTAGTAAAGTAGCATTAGCATTATGGGAATCAAATGGGAACATTTCTATTTTTTTAGATCCAAAGTATGAACCAATCACACCTGAACTATATAACATAAAAACGGTACCATTTGATCTCCCTCGGACGATTGTAAAAGAGGGAAAAATTGAAACAAGAGAATTGAAGCAATTAAACAAAGAAGAGGACTGGGTTGTCAATACAATAGAAAAGTTATATCAGACAGACTTAAAGAACGTGCTGCTTGCAACTATTGATAACAAGGAAAACTTGAAAGTTTTCCTATATAAATAAAAAAGACCACGTAATGGAAATTTTTCCGTTATGTGGTCAATCATAAAATATGGATTAAAGACTAATAACAATACCATTTTCTCCATATTTCCGTTGAGTCTATACAGCCATTATCATTACCCCAACCCCATTTGTCATCCTTACACTCATCCCAATCCCAATCATCGTCGTTGTGCTCGTTTATATGGCCCCAGGACCAGTTAAACAAGGAATCCCACCAATTTTTATTATCCTTATCATAATAATTATAATTTATTGAATTATCTTCTTGATAGTATTCACTACTTTTATCATTGTTAATAAATGAGAAATAGTTAGCAAGAGCTTGAAAGTAGTCACTATTACTTTCTTGACTATTATTTGATGTGGCAAATGCAAAAGTTGGGGATATCAAAACACTTATTAATACCAAAGTAAAAGAAAGCTTTCTTAACCTTCTCAAATCAATTTACCCCCTTCCTAACCATTAGCATTTAATTCGTTCTTTATTAAGAATATACTATGTATTCCTGAAATTGTAAACAATAAGTAGTAATTTATACCCAAATCTATAGAATCCCCCCTTTTTTCAAGCATATTTAACTACTTTTTTCTACCCTTGCCGATTAAATAACGAAGTATGTTCTAAAATTTCAGCAGTATTTTTTAAAATGAGTTATATGTAGAATATTGTCGGAATTTTTAGAATCAAAATCGTTCGATATATAGAATATTTATGGTACTATTTACTTATGAACTTTATACCATTATTAAATAAAGGCAACCCTCATGAAAAGCTATACGACTTATGTACTAAAAATAATGGCTGATTTAGCTGAAATAATAATTTTAGGGGGACTTTCAGTAATATGTTAACTGCGTTATTAAATGAAAATGAACTAGATCTTGAATGGATGGAACTTATTTTGGAAGCACGAAAATTAGGAATTTCTGATGAAGAAATTAGAGAGTTCCTACGAGAATTCTCTACTACCTAATATTGTCTTTTGTGATATTTTCCATATCACCCTCAATTCTAAAAGACAACCAAATAGTTCAAGCTATAAATAAAATAGATTATGTAAGGAATATTCCTTCACATAATCTATTTTTTTATTATTTTCCCTAAAAAAAGACCTCTTATTATTCCAGATATCCTTTTCTTGTATAAGATTATATAAGATTTAAAGGAAATTCCTTGTGTATTCTCGTTAAGTTCCTGCGATAGCTCAAATTTAGAAGGAAATAACCATTGGTAGATTTCTTTAATACTGTGTTTGGAAGTGTCATAACTGAAAAATTGGTAATCTAAAAAGTCCATGTATTGTTTAAAGCCTTTAGTATTAGCATGCTTCCTAAATCTCTTTTTTCTGTTAATAGGGAGCTTTACTACTTGATGTAAATCTGGAAATTCCTCATAAACAATGGATAAAGTTCGAGTTAACCGTTTCAGAGTTTGGTGCGATTCTGCCAACCTAAAAAGTTCACCATAATCCAAGTCAGAACCCAATTTGTGAATCATCTGCATGATATCAATGAAATATTTCAAAGAACTAAGATTATGTCTCCACCCATGTAGACAAATCATATAAAAGCAATGTAGATGGCTAAGTGCTCTTATATGTTTGTTTTCTCCTACTGCTTTGGCCTGTCTCCAAATATCATTTATGTCAAATTTTGAAGTATCTTCTTTTACAAGCCCCCAATGTAATTCCACTACTAAAGGCATAATAGAATGCGGCAACTTTTTGCTAAAACTGCAATGAAAATGTCCGGGAATGGGTTCCTCTTCTATTGTAAAACCAAGAGCTTTAACCGTCTCAATTGCATGACTTAAATCCTGAAGGCGAACCAATAAATCGATATCAGAGGTTGCTCTAGCACCTAAATGTCCAAAATACTTTTCGGCAAAATACACACCTTTTAGTGGAATAACATCGATTCCTCGCCCTTCAAACTTGGCTAATAACATATCCGTCTGATTTTTTATGAACAGGTTCATAAAAAGACCTTTATCATATTTTGCTTTTAACAAGGCTTGAAAGAAGGATGGTGTTTGCTCAAGAATTCCTTTTTGCTTTAATAAAAAATAGACCTGTGATTCGACACCTTCGTGTTCGATATCTCGAATAATTTTACTGTAATAATAATCATCATGTTGATCTAGATAATGTGAATGATATAAGGCCGAGATAAAATCATAACTCATGTAGCCACCTCCCCATTACGATTTTGAGACTAAAGTCAAAGGGTTTATTTTCTTGGAATTATATGCTGCTTTATGGAGTTTTCGGTATAGACCATTTTGATTGATTAACTCGTTATGCGTTCCGCTTTGAACAATTTTCCCATTACTCATAACTAAAATAAGATCCGCATTTTGAATAGTAGACAATCGATGAGCAATAACAATCGTTGTTCTGCCTTTCATCAATTCCTCGAGTGCTTCCTTTACATGGAACTCCGTTTCTCCATCCAAAGCTGATGTTGCCTCGTCTAGTAAAAGGATCGGGGCATCTTTAATAATAGCCCGTGCGATTGCAATTCTTTGTTTTTGACCACCAGATAATTTGATTCCATTTTCACCAATTTCGGTATCATACCCTTTTGGGAGTGAGAGGATAAATTCATGTATCTCAGCACTGATTGCCGCTTCAACCATTTCCTTCTCCGTCACATCTGGTCGTGCAAGCAGCAGATTTTCACGGATAGTGCCTGCAAATAAGAAAGTATCTTGCGGAACATGAGCTATCGAACTTCTTAATTCGGAAACAGAGTACTCATTAATGGATTTACCCGATAGACGTATTTCCCCTGATTGCTGCTTATAAAATCCTTGCATTAGATTAAAAAGGGTACTCTTTCCTGCACCAGTTGGGCCGACTAATGCGATCATTTTTCCAGTCGGGATATTTAGATCAAATTTATCTAGTACTTTATTATTTCCATAGCTAAATGTAACATCATCAAATTCAATGGAATCCACATCCTTTAGTGTTGGAGAAAAAGAAGGAAGTTCCTTTATATCTGGTAATTTTTCTAATACGTCTAGCACTCTTTCAAGAGCAGCCACAGACCGTTGAAAGCCAGCCCAAAGCCCCGCAAAGCCAGTAATAGGATAAAACAAATGGTTAACCAAATTTAAAAATGTCAAGAGCGCTCCAACGGTTAGTTCCCCAGTTGATACGAATAATGCGCCAATAGACAAATTCACCATAAAAGTAATCGACCCTATGATCTGCCCGCCTGTATTATACCAAGATCTAAGTTTCGTATTTTCCAGTTCAAGATCAAGCAATTCCTTGTTCTGATTAACATACTTATGATATTGAATTTTTTCCAATGTAAAGGAACGAATAACCTGAAATCCGTGAAACGTTTCACTTAAGAGGCTATTAATATTACCTATTAAACTGTGAATCAATCTCCCATTTTTCCGAAGTAATAGCCCAAACACTACGCCTGATATTGCCACAATCGGTGCAACAATTAAACTAATCAAACACAGCGTCAAATTGATATTTGCTAAATATATAAAGACAACAATATAAATAATTGGCAATCTAATTAAACTAATGAGATTGCTGCCAATTACACCGTCAACACCATGTATATCGTTAGAAAAGTGGGACATTAATTCACCAGAACGATAATTAGAAACATCTCCAGCCGGCAATCGTAATACATGGTGAAATAAATGGTTTTTCATATCCATTTTCACACCATTAGTTGCAAAAGTTTCACAGTAGGTATAGCAAACACTTGAGAAAATACTTAATACGATAAGTAGTCCTCCATATGGAATGAACGTAAGGATTTGCTTATATCCCCCATGAATAGCTGAGTCAGTAATCTCACCAAAGAACTTTGCAAAGGCAATCGTTAAGTAAATATCCAGTCCTAATAAAAGAATAATAAACAAATAGGCCTTCCACTGTTTCATGATAAAAGGCTTCACAAACGAAAAGGTCCTACGTAAATCCTTTATGGTAAAATACTGTTTTATTAGCAATTCTAATTTTTCTTTCATAAGGTACACTCCACACTTCGTTATTAAAATTGCAATTTTCTATTAATATATCTTCGAAGAATACCTGAAATGGCGGGAAAGGTAAGGATAACTTTTCCCCAAAACCTTGCAAAACGACCTTCTGGGGTTAATATTCTATGTTTCTTTTGGACACTAACTAATTTACCAAGTATCTGATCCTCACCTATTAATTGGTCAAAACCTAGGTTAGTATCCCCCTTTAGCTGAAATAATTGTTGATTTTTTACTATTTTTATAGAAACTAGACGATGGGCAATCAATTGTCCGGTTTTTGTATAGAATAAAATAACATCACCCTTTTTTAGGAGTGTCGGTTGACAGTGAACAAACCGGCAAAGGTTTCCTTGTTGAATAAAAGGATACATACTATTACCAAAAGAAGGGAGCTCGAGCCAGCCATCCTTTATAATAGTAGTTTTTAACAATAGATATGTGCTATAGTCGATTAACATTTTCAATCAACCCACACTCGGTAAGATTAGACAGAAATTCTTCGACATCTTGTTTAATTTGTTCTTTGTTTTGGACGGCTTTATACTCCTCAACCAAGGACTTTGTAAGAGTATCCACAGTTTGCATTTCGTTAAGCAAGGACCAGCAATGCCCTCCTACTCCATTTAATTTCGTAATGGTATATTGGTCTGTATTTAAGATGATCCATTCACCATCCAACTCAGTTGCTTCTACATTTCCTTTTTGAATAAAATGAGTCATCATGATATTAACTCCCAAAATGAATTATTTTTTTGAAAATGAAGTTCATAAACTGGCACTTGCATTACCAAAAGGGTTATTAGTTTCATAATTGTACTGGTTTCTTCTTGACTATGGGGCCAAAAGAAAACCTTATCCATTAATTGAAAAAGAGCGTCGGATTTGGCTACCTTTTCCCGCTTATTTTGAAGTGCTTGGAAAAGAATTTGTACACTGGCTAATGAAAGATTCCCGCTAAATGAGTCTGCCTCAATTTCACTACGAAACGGAGAATTATATATCTGTACATCCTCTTCCGTGATTCTTACAAGGGTTGCTTCATCTGAGAGGAGATTACGTGGATAGGATAGTTTAGCAGCAGTCGATTTACCTGCTCCGGATTGTCCTGCAAATATATGTGCCTTTCCGTTTTCAATTGCACAGGAGGAATGGATCAACAGACCCCAATTATGATAAACAATGAAGGAACTAAATAAGTTCATTAGAGCATGTTTAAGGGCTAACTCATCGTGTACAGAAATAGAAGCAGCTTTATAATCTGAATCCACCTTTATTACGTAATCAGCACGACGATAGAGGATTTGATTGTTGTCTTTCATGATATCAACATAATAATCTTGGAAGGATACACCAAATCCATCTTCAATTTTAATTACAATGTCAGGCTGTATATTTTCAGTTGGTATGTATGAGTGAAAATTTTTTTCAAGCATTGTCCGAAGATTTTTGGATTCGCACAAGACATGAATGAAAAAGTCGCCAATTTTCGTTTTTAACATTTTCATATTGGTCTCCTAAAAGAATTATTTGTAAGGAAAGTCAATGATCTTTCCTCATCAACCTTCCCGTCTTAGAACGTACTATGGGTTTACATTTGGATTACATTGCCCTACGCCAATATTTCCATTTCCATTTCCATTTCCATTCCCGTTCCCATTACCATTACCAGGTGTTCCAGCCCCACATGGCTGCGGATTAGGATTTCCAGGTGGAAAATGTATCCCACCATTCCCATTTGAATCAGGGTTATTCCCTTTTCCCGGATTCCAGCTATGCCTTGTTTCAAACTGAAGTGTTTGATGACTTAAAACAATCGGACGGGTATAAACCTTCTCTACTATCACTCATATCACCTCCTTACGGCAAACAGTTCACTATAAAGAACACAATATACAAAAAAAATACAACTGCTCAACATATGGAACTGATTTAAATGCGTAATAAATTTGATATGTCTCTATTTACAAATTATAATTCATAAATAGTCCTTTTTAAAGAACAACCATTCGACAAAGTCCACCTTGCTCCTGCCGATTCCTAAACATTGTTAGAAATAAACCTTTGATTTACCCTTTTTGAAAAAATTAGTACTACTTCTTAAAAACTGGCCAAATCTTGATTCTTTACTGTTAAAATAGTTCTTATGAATAAGAATTGCAATTACAAAAACACCAATAGCATTTTTTATTAAATCTACAATTGAGAAAGACCTAAAGGGTACAAATAGTTGATGAATTTCATCCAGAAATCCATATGAGATGGAAAAAATTAAAACTAGTACTTCCTTCCACTTCTTCAAATGTCCAAAGCTTAGGAATGCCAATATAAGCAGAAAGTAAAGAATACCAAATTCAAAAAAATGACCCAGCTCTAACGCAGCACCGATTGCAAGAATCAAATAGGGGTTTAAAACATGTCTTAAATCGCTTACAGATTCGGGGTCAAAATGGCTTGTTTGCTGCCAAATCAAGTACATATAAATAAGTGGAAAAATATTTAGTAAAAATCGTCCAACGAATATCATTCTTGGAGCACCACTCCTTAGCTTCTTCTACTAGATCATTAAATGACTTTTTTATCCTATTTTCCCACGTTCATAACAAAAACTTGATTTCTTTATCTCTAACAATAGCGCTTAATCGGTATTTTATCTTTTCAGGCTGTACTATGGATTAGTTCAATATCAGAAGCCTTAGTGATGGTAAAATGTCTTTTCTCAATGCTATATAATAATTACTATCACCTGAAGAAGCATTATAACTGTTACTTTTTAAGTAACTTCTTTTTTTATAAATAAACTTCCATGAGCGTCAAAGTGCTCCATGTACCATATTTCAATGTCACAATCATAATAATGGACCCCGCCCTTTACCTCAATTACTCCATGAAAAATTAAACCTACCGCAATGAGGAATTCAATTTTTTCCTTCTAGTATTGCAAACATATAAATACATAATTAAACCAAGAGGTAAGGCTAAGACCGTTAGTACTTTTTTGGGAGATTCTTTTATAAAACTCTTATTCCTTATCATAATGTTTCCCATTACATATTGTGCAGCGGAAAGAAATTTACGTTTGAATCCAGGCTCCATAATTAAAGATACTTTTCTTAACTCCAAAAAACCTCGTGGGTTCTTCTTGTACGATTCAATGATATTTTTCGAAGAACCATCTTCCATATATTCTACGTAACATAGAACTTTATTAATTATTAACATTTTATATTTATTATCTATAAGAAAATACTTCATAGAAAGTGGTGTAAGTCTTTCACCCACAAAGATAGGGTAAGGTGGGTAGCTATTAAACACCTCTGTTCTAAATATATATTTCTTATCTCCAGTAATCATACGATGTATATTCCTAAATTTATCCTCCTTCAAATTTTTCGGGAAAGATTTCCCAACGATAGTTCCATCTATAAAGGAATCAAGTCCTACCATTCCTGCATAACAATCATCACCAAATTCAGACCAATGATTTACAATAATCTCTACTGCCTCGTCAGCTAAATAGTCATCTGAATCAATACACATGCATAATTCAGTAGTAGTATGTTCATACGCAACATTATGGGCTGTATGCATACCGCCGTTATCTTTATAAATATACTTTATTTCGAAATCATCACTTTCCATTATCCATTTTTTCACAAGACTTTTCGTATCATCAGTTGATCCATCATCAATAACTAACCACATGAAATCTTTGCTAGTCTGTCTTTTTAAACTTTCATAACAATTATGAAGAGTATATGCTCTATTATATGTCGGTGTGAAAACTGTAAGAGTTGGCATAAAAAATTTCCTTTCTCACAAATTTACTTTTTGGTCCTTATTGGTAATTTCATTTCCTAATTCGAAGATAACTCCTCTGGAGTTTTAGTAGATCTCAAAATATTAGTATTTTTACACCAAAACCTGCTTATACCATTCAATCGCTATTTTCAATCCATCGGTAAAATTATACTGAGGACAATATTGCAAATGTTTTTTTGCTTCGCTTATATCAGCATTACTATGTTTAATATCACCATTACGTTCTGGTCCAAAGATAGGCACAATATTCTTTCCTAATGCTTTACACAACTCATCATAAATATCCATTAAATGCTCTCTCCCGCCGTAGGCAATATTATAAGCTTTTCCTGCTGATGCTTCGGAGGCCTGACATGCCTTCAAATTAGCTTCAATTACATTTTCAATATATGTAAAATCTCTACTCTGCTTCCCATCACCATTAATTGTTGGACTTTCATCATCTAGTAATTGTTTAATAAATTTTGGAATAACTGCAGCATAAACTCCATTTGGATCCTGTCTTCTTCCAAATACATTAAAATATCGTAATCCATAGGTATCAAGACCGTATAACTTTGTATAAAGCCTACCATATTCCTCATTTACCTTTTTGGTAAGTGCATAAGGTGATAGCACATTGCCTTCTCTACCTTCTTTTTTAGGTAAATTAGGCTCATCACCATATACGGATGAACTTGAAGCATAAACGAATTTTTTGACACCACTCTGTCTTGCTGCTTCCATCATATTTAATGAACCTTTAATATTAATTTCTTCATATAATAAAGGCATCTCAATACTTCTTGGAACGCTCCCCCAAGCAGCTTGATGAAGGACATAATCTACTCCTTCACAAGCTTCTAAACATGTACTAAATTCACGAATATCTCCTTCCATGAATTCATAGTTAGAATTAGATACAAACTGTTCTACATTTTCTTTTTTTCCAGTTGAATAGTTATCAAGTCCTCTAACTTGATAGCCTAAATTCAAAATAGCTTCAACTAAATTGGAACCAATAAATCCTGCTGATCCGGTTACTAAAAATTTTGATCCTTTTGGAAACCTTATATTTTCATATCCCACTTTATAACCTCCAATATAAAAACCCAGCACTCTCTGCTTCTGTTCGATTAAATACTCCCTTGATATCCATTAATACATGATTATTATTTTCAAATACTGTATTAAACTCAGATGCTGCCGCGACTTCATTCATAGCTTCAAAGTGAATATACTTTTGCCCTGATGATTTATACATCCCTTTTACGTCCTCTAATCGAATAGATTTAAACTCATCATGTGGCACCGCAAAGATAACTGCGTCCATCTCTTTAATTTCATGAATACCACTTGGATTAATTCTATATTCATGCCACAGATCGTCTCTATCTGCTAGTGGATCAACCACTTTTACCTCAATTCCATACTCTTCAAGTTCTTTAATGACATCTACAACTTTTGAATTACGAACATCAGGACAGTTCTCTTTAAAGGTAACCCCAAAGATAGCAACTCTTGATCCATTTATTTGTTTATTGGCCTTTATCATACTTTTTACCGTACTTTCAGCAACATACTTCCCCATATCATCGTTAATTTTTCTTCCTGAAAGTATAATCTGAGAATAATAGCCCATTTGTTCGGCTTTATATGTAAGATAATATGGATCAACACCAATACAATGACCACCTACGAGACCAGGTGAGAATTTGAGGAAGTTCCATTTCGTTCCTGCCGCCTCTAGTACAGCTTTTGTATCAATTCCCATCTTATTAAAGATAATCGAGAGCTCATTCATAAAAGCAATGTTAATATCCCGTTGCGAATTTTCAATAACCTTAGCTGCTTCAGCTACTTTAATGCTTTCCGCTTTATAAACACCAACATCCACAACTAGTTCATACACTTTTGCCACGATATCGAGTGTCTCTTTATCCATGCCAGAAACTACTTTTATAATAGTTTCTAATCTATGTTCTTGATCCCCAGGATTAATTCTTTCTGGGGAATACCCAACTTTAAAATCTAATCCACACCTTAATCCAGATTCTTTTTCCAAAATAGGAACACAGATCTCCTCTGTTACGCCCGGATAAACAGTAGATTCGAAAACCACAAAGGAGCCCTTTGTTAAATTTCTTCCAAGAGTACGACTAGCGGATATTATGGGGGTTAAATCTGGTGTATGATCTTCTTTTACAGGTGTCGGTACTGCTACAATATGAAATTTTGCTTCTCTTAGCCTTTTTTCGTCTGAGGTGAAATCAACTGGTGTCTTTTTAATTACTTCATTTCCCACTTCTTTTGTAGGGTCTATACCCTTTTTATAGAGTTCAATCTTTTCTTTATTAACATCAAAGCCAATGACATCAACCTTCTTAGCAAAAGAAACTGCAATAGGCATACCCACATAACCAAGTCCGATTAATGATACTTTTTCTTCTCTGTTAACAATCTTTTCGTATAGGTTCATATCATTCCCCCCTTTAAATTCTTAATTTCATCCATATATGCATGAATCAAAATTTTCCTATCATATTCTTTTTCCATCTTTTTGCGACTAGCTACTCCCATTGCATTTTTTTGCTCATAAGGTAGATTAATAAATTTAATGATGGCTTCAACTAAACTATCAACACTCCTAACCTCAAAGCCAAAACCACTGATGCCTTCATCAGTAGTTTCCTTACAACCAGGGACACTAGATGCCAACACAGCACGTCCTGATGAGGCAGATTCCAGCAATACATTAGCGTTTCCTTATGATAGGAACATTTGGTTTAATTGTATACGTAAAAACACTGTTCTCCAAAGAGAACAACAAATCCAAAAAAAAATAGAGGTTATATAATTTATTTACTGCCCCTTATATCTTATTATAATCCATATTAATAATCTAGAAAAACTCCATCGTTCACTATATAGAACAACTCGATAAGAATATAATGTTATCTATAGAAACTGAAGTCAACACTATTTATTTGAAATATCTTGAAATACATAAAAAACTTTGATTATATAGGTTGATATTTTTGATTTTAGTTACATACTATCCCTAGATAAAAGACTATGACCACAGATGTAACTTGTTACCCTTGACTGAGGATTTACCTTGGAAATCATGCCGAATCCTCGACTCCAGGGACCTTTGTTATTGAATATATAAGGGTATATTGCAATCTAAAGTCAACTTTTGCCACCTAGTCAATAAATGCTCTAGTATACAAATAAGGAAACCTTTATTTAAAGTAACACCCATAGAGGAATTAGAACATAAATAGATATTATATAACTTTATTTTCCCTGTTTTGGACTTTATCACTATGCCTTGCAAAAATTGCATCAGTTTTTGTTGTAAGGAAATTCCGAATAAAGTGTGTTTGAGTTTCCGTAATTCTGGAAAATAAAAACGCAATAAAACAAATGAGTATAACAATAAGAATTTCTGCTAGTATTGAAATTAAATTAGGCTGTAAACCTGAAAACCCGTTCTTAGCATACCAATAGTAAACTGTATTAATTATAGGATAGTGAATTAGATAAAGACTAAAGGAAAAACCTGCAAATAACTTAGATATCTTCCCTAGCCATCTAAGATCCACTTCCCTGATTCTAGCTGGTATACTATGTAGCAAGGTATAGACTAGCAAGCCAAAAGCTAATCCTACAAAAAGGTTGACACCAAATAAACTCATTAAATCTTTATATTCTTTATCTGAAAATAGCCTTCCTGTCATTACAAGTGGGTGAATAGTCATTGCTACCAATACTAATATTAAGGAAAGTACTGGAAAAAATCTTTGTATCAATAACTTTATTCTTGGTAACAAAAGGATGAATGGCCCTATTAGCCATATTACAAAATAAGAGTTAATCTGAATGCCAATGGTTGATATTATTATGCAAGAAAACAAGAAGTAAATAAATTTATTAATTTTTGTTTTATTGATAAATAATCCTATCAGTAATGGGAATAACATATAGTACCAAAATTCATAACTTAGGCTCCATAAAGGGGCATTTGAACCATAAAACCCTACAAATACACCTTGAAGAAATAATAAATTGCCAATAAACTCTTTTAGATTACTAAAAGAGTTATCATAACTCTCGTATCCAAGGAAATTAGATGCAAAACTATCTAAAATAAATGTAAGAATTAAGGCAGGAATTAATACAATAAACAGTCTTGAAAAGCGGTTTATTAAATATGACTTCCATGACCATATATTTTCAAATACTGCTATTAAGACCGACCTTGAGATAAATAAGCCACTAAGTACAAAGAATATTATTACTGCAGGATTACCTAGAAAATTAAGCAGATAGAGAAACTTAACAAGCAAGTTGGGATTTTCTAAATTTCCATACCCCACAAACAATCTAGAACTCAAATGCTCCATTACCACTAAAATTGCCGATATCCCTCGAACTAAGTCTAAAAAAATAGATACATTTCCCTCTAACAATTTATTTGCCTTAGAGAAATTCGAATAAAACTTCTTCATCTATCCACCTGCGTCCTTCTATTAATTTACACATAATAAAAGTGCCATCACTTAGCAATAATTTAATAGATAATTTATTACTTACTTCTTTTGTAGGATCAATACATTAATAGAGTTTAATCTGTTCCTTCATTAACAACAATCCAATGACATCAACCTTCTTAGCAAAAGAAACTGCAATAGGCATACCCACATAGCCAAGTCCGATTAATGATACTTTTTCTTCTCTGTTTACTATCCTTTCGTATAAGTTCATTTCGTTCCCCCCTTTAAATTGTTAATTTCATCTATATAGGCACTAATCACAATTTTCCTATCAAATTCTTTTTCCATCTTTTTGCGACCAGCTACTCCCATTGCTTTTTTTTGTTCATAAGGAAGATTAATAAATTTAATGATGGCTTCAACTAAACTATCAACACTCCTAACATCAAAACCAAAACCACTGATGCCTTCATCAAAAGTTTCCTTACAACCAGGCACTCTAGATGCCAACACAGCACGTCCTGATGAGGCAGATTCCAGCAATACATTAGCGGTTCCTTCATGATAGGAAGGAAGGATGGTTGCGTGAGATTTTTTGATAAACGAATGTACATCTTCCTGTTGACCGTGATAGTTTAATACCTCTGATTTATTTAATTCACTTAATTGTTGTTGATAATCTTCTTCACAATGGCCAATTAAATCAAATTGGGTATTTGGATATACTTCTTTGATAATTTTAGCCGCTTCCAGTAGTTCCTCTATCCCCTTTGATTTCATGATTCTCCCTATAAAAATAAATCTAATATTCTGACTTTCGCAAGGATACACTTCAAAAGTATGCTGCTCTAAATTCACACCAGAGCCTGGAACTAATCTTGTTTTATTCTTCACAATATTTTTATCAGAGAAGAACTTTAGATTCGTCTTATTTTGAAAAAATAAGCATGATGCTTTTTTCAATCCAGTTTTATAGAGCATCAACGTGATTTTCTGGATAATTCCCTTATTTTCAACTGCTGTACCTAGCCCTGTTATGTTTGTGAAGTAGGGTGTTTTGGTAATTCTACAAGCAATGCCACCATAAACATTTGGTTTAATCGTATAGGTTAAAACAACATCTGGTTTAATTCGTTTTATCATTTGTATGTAATGTAGTAACAGCTTTGAATCGTTCATTGGGTTGGTTCCACGTCTATCCAGGTGAGTCTCAACAAATTGACACCCCAAACTTTTTAACTTTGGTACATATTCATCATTAGGTAAAGAAAGATAAACTTTACTTTTTTGTTCTATTAATTCTTGTAATAATTCTTTTCGAAAATTATATAAACCCATACCGAAGTTAGCTAACACCAAAATTTTCATTTTATGAATTCTCCCTAGCATGAATCCCATATTGTTTTAGTTTAGATTACATCCCTACACATTTTTTTGCTACCTTCTAGCCTCACACAACTTAAATGTTATTCCCTATTGTATCTCGTCTAGAGGGATGAAACGTTTGAAGAGTATAACACATATCCGTTCATTAAAAAGAACGATTATTTTAAAAATAAATAGAGAGGATTTTATATTAAAGGTAATTCCCTCTATATTCATTATTAACTTATAATTGGATATATTAAAAAATACTAATTTGTTCCTTATAAAGAACAACTTTATAAAATTATCATAGTATCTAAAGGACATGAAGTCAATATTTATTTTTTTATTGCCCTCTGTTTTTTTAGCTATTTGTGTTTTTAACTTCAATCTTTAATAACATAGTGAATTTGCTCCATTGAAAACTCTTTAATTTGATTTTTGTACTCTTTTAGAAAAAATTCCAATTTCTTATTTGTAATCAAATATTTATCATCTTGGAATGATTTTAAAATATATTCACTAATCTCAGGGCTATGGTGCATCGTATCTTTATAATTATCCAAATTAAATGTAATCTTTTTATCTGTAGTAAAGTCAAACAGCTTAGCATTTGGATAATTACTTATTTTGGAGTACATATACTCTCTACTCTTGATTATATTATTAATGATACTAGGATCTAACTCATAAAAACGTTTATTCATTAATATGGAATACGGAGGATAATAAAAGTAAAATTCAGTGTCTGGATTATTTTTAACAATTGGAAGGATATTTTTATCAAAATTACTCTTTAACCTATTAAGATCAAAATTATTAAGTAACTCTTTTTTATCATCTCTGTCTTGCTTAATCTTCTTATAATAATCTTCTAAAACAATTTCTTTATTAAAAGTAAATAAATCTCCCCAATAATTAAGACGGTTTAAATCAGTTTCAGGGTAATCATTCAAACTTATTATTGGAGAGGCTTTATCAACTAAATTCGGAGAAATATTATACAAAATCGACGTAATGCTATATTTTGTTGTCGTAATATTTAATAAATATTTAAGGTCATTTATTTTATTAGTATCATAAAGAAACTTAGGGAATTCTTCAGTAAAAGAATTTTCTTTACCTAAGGAGGTATAATCAATTCCCCAAATGACGTTTTCAACATTTTTATGATTGAATGCTATCCTGGCAATTTTACTTTGTTCATATGTAGAAGAACCAGCCAATGATAATTTCAATGTTTTTGCTCCAGGAAAAATAGCATTCACTTCACTAGGAACAAAATTTTCTGTCATAGATGTTCCTAATATCATCGTATTGTAATTGTAATTTTTTGCGAGTCCCGGTAGCTGCCATCTCTCTTCTGACCAGTAAATGCCCTTATTATTATTACTTCTATAATAATGCAGTGGATCGACAGCAAAGTTAAAAAGAATTATTAACATAGAAAATAAAAAGGAATACATTATTGTAACAATCACCCATTTTTTATTCATCACTAAATCTCCTATTTTTAGAAATTAAAGTATAAGAATTCACTTATCTTATTAAAGTTTAATATACAATAGACGAAAAGAATGGAGATATAAACTGAAGTTAAGATGTTAGGCCGGAAATGTTCCGACATTATCCTCGAATTCTTACAATATACAACTATAATCATGCAAATAAATAAATAAGGAAGCATTTTCACTAACTCGGATAAATCAATAAAGTAAGTACCAAGTGTAACCCCTGAATTCTCCAGAAACGAGAGTATACCAAAGTCTGGTAAAACGACCCCATTAACTCCTGCCATACCTTTTAAGACTTTTATTGCGTCCTCCCAATTCGTTGCTCTAAAGAACACCCATGCAACATTGACAAAATTAAAGGTGATGAACCAAGCTATATATTTATTTAATTTTATGCCAAGTGACTTCCAATAACGATTTACAACAGTAGCAAAACCATGTAGAAATCCCCAAAAAATAAATGTCCATCCAGCACCGTGCCAAAAACCACTGATTAAAAAGACAAGTAAAATATTAATATATGTTCTAGTTTTCCCTTTTCTATTTCCACCTAGTGGAATATAGATGTATTGTGTTAAAAAGCGACTTAGGGTAATATGCCATCTTCTCCAAAAATCTTGAATATCGAGTGCTTTATACGGCGAATTAAAATTGATTGGTAAAACTATGTTGAACAGCAACGCTGCCCCAATTGCCATATCTGTGTACCCACTAAAATCAAAATATAATTGTAATGTATATGCTAGTGAAGTAATCCAGCCCTCAAAAAAGGTTAAGGTCTCAGTTTGATCAAATCCCTTTGTGGCCCAAGCAGCTAAAGTATCTGCAATAGCAACTTTTTTAAATAAACCAATAGAAAAAATAAAGATACCTCTACTTATATTTTGGTATTTAATATTCTTATTTTGGAGTTCAGCAAACTGTGGCATGATTTCTTTATGGTGCACAATCGGTCCTGCAATTAGCTGTGGAAAAAAAGTTACAAACAGTGAAAAGTTTAAAAAGTTATAATCCATTGATTCTCTCTTATAAGAATCAACTAGAAAAGCAATTTTCTGAAAGGTAATAAAGCTTATTCCAAGTGGCAGAACTAATTTTAACAGTGTAATATTACTGTCGAATACTGTATTAATGTTAGAAATAAAAAAGTCAAAGTACTTATAATACCCTAGTAAGCTTACATTAAAAACTATTCCTATAATTAATAAAGCTTTTCTATTTATTTTTGATTGTTTCTTTCCTAATAAGTAACCAACTACATAATTAAAAATTAGAGATATCAATAAGATGGGAAGATACTGTATATTCCACCAGCTATAAAACAATAATGAACTAGCAACTAGCCAAATTTTAGCTACAGTAGTAAATTGCTTCTTATTAAGAAAGAAATATACTATGAAAACTACAGGTAAAAAGAAAAAAATAAATTCGTATGAGTTAAATAGCATGTTCTTTCACCACTTTCTTGAATTTCAACAAAACTTATGTAGAAATGTTTCATTTTACTATATACTCATATCACGTGGATGGTTATACCTATCCTTAAATTTACTTACAACAATTTAAACTGATGATAATATATAACAATTTCCGCTCAAAAGCACAGATGTAATGATATAGTAAACGTTAGAACGGTACTGTATTTATTCTTAATTTTTTTAGGATATTCCTTTTTGTTATCCTTTTATATTATCTCCGTTATTTTTTATTTTTCAAAAAGTTCATCAAAATTTTTCAATTCAAATACATCCAAGTACGAAACCCGTGTTGAGTTATATATTTTTCTTCCAGAACTTTCAAATACTGATTTTGCATTTCCCATTCCAATATACATTTCTTCCGGAGCCTGACCTGGTTTTTTTTCATTCGCTTTAATGTAGTCATTACTAAAATAAATTTGTGAATTATCATCATTTTTAAGAAAAGATAAATCTTTTGTTTTCGAAACTGCTCCTTTGAAATTATAATCATGTCCAAGTAAATACACTTCAGAAAACCCCATATAAAGAGCTATTTGAAGTAGATGATAGGAAACTGTCCCTGAAGAGTATAATGATTCCATTATATTAGTTGAAAAAGCCTCACGTTTGTTTTTATTAAGGTTATTGTTAAAATATATATCTGCATTAAATAGATGTTTATAATTCTTTAATGTGAATTTTGTCTTTGCTTCTACTAAATTTATATCTTTTACATTTTCCTCTAAAACTATTGAATCCACTACCATATAAAATGTTGGTCTCCATGTAGTTTGATTGAAGATTTTATATATTTTGTTTGAGGCAAACGTAATTTCACCATTCAGTCTTTCTAAGTCTTCAGGTTTCAAACTTGGTCCATTACCAATAATAAAGCAACGTCTACCATTAAATTTCCCTTTCAATTTTAATATTTTGTAGTTATTCCAGCTAATTGGTACATTACTCTTAGAAAAGAAATTAACTAAATTAAATAATAATAAGTTTGTAACTTTATAAATTTTTTTTATTGGTATTTTTAAATATTTGAACACTCCCACATTCTCCTATATTATTATTTAGGCTATCCGGTGGTGGAATGATTTTTACCTATTTTCTCATTCTTAAAAGATTTTTTACTTTTATCACTTGCTCTGCAAACCAAACTAAATAATAATTATTTGTTTTTAATAACTTTATATATCTACTATCTTCTTTAGACATATCGGCTAAATCTATACACTCTTTGAATTCTTTTGAATTTAGAATATGATTGTTAAAAATTAATTTTTTTATTAATATATCTTTGTTACGTTTATCAAACGTATTCTTAACTACATTCAAAAAATTCAGATAGTAATATGTTGCAAATTCCTCTATTTGCTTACTGTAAATATTATGTTTTTTAAAATAATCCAGCCAGGCATTATATACCAAAACATTAATTTCTATTAAATCTTTACGATAGCTATTCATTAAACTGTATTGATTCGAGTGAACGTAATTATAAGTTATGATTGGGACCGTAGTAAATGAATCCATATGGCTCATATAGGAGAGGTTAAAAAGTAAATCTTCTCCTCTGTTTACGCTAACGTCGAAATAGATTGACTGTTCATGAATTATATTTGTGTCATATATTTTGCAACATAAACTTCCCGAAAGACCTTTTTTATATGTCTCAAAATACTTACACTTATCTAAAGTCATTTTTTTAGGAAATACCTTTATAATTTCTTTGTTCTGTTCTCTTATATTATAAATAAACTTAATTCCACTTACTGGTAAAGTATTCCCACCTTCTTTAATAGCCTCATAAAGTAGGCTACACCAATTTCTTTCAACAAAGTCGTCACTATCACAAAACATCATGTAGTCTCCTTTGGCAAGAGTAATTCCCGTATTTCTTGCCTTTGAAACCCCTCCATTTTTTATGTGAGCGACTTTAACTCTACTGTCCCCTAATGCATAATCATCACAGATTTCCCCACTCTTGTCTGTAGATCCATCATCAATTAATATTAATTCAAAATCTGAAAACGTTTGTGCCAAAATACTATCAATGCAGCGATTAATATAATTTTCCACATTGTATACTGGTACGATTATTGAAATTTTCGGCTTAATTTTTCCTCACCTCAATACACTGACTTCAGTTTATTAAACTGTTTAGCTTGTGATAAATGAATTAATCCAATACTAAACAACATTACACAAACTATTACAGAACAAAACAAAATTGCCGAATTTTTGTTACTAAAATATTGTGAAAATATCAATCCGTTAATATTAATAAACATTGGGTGTACAAAGTAAATAATGGAACTCATTTTCCTTAATAATGGATATAACGTACTGTTATTAAGATTTATTTTACTTACGGTGTTAAAAATAAAGAATACAGTAAACCCTGTTAATAAAACATAGGAAAATCTGGAACCTCCAGAGGTATCAAGTAACAATACTTCTAATCCAACTAATATTAAGCAAATTACACTTAAAATTGCACTCAAGGTGAGTGTTATTTTAATTCTATATTTTGCAAACACAATCCCCATTAGTAGATATGGAAATGTCCTAAAAAATCCCACACTTACTGAACCTAATGAGTCGTATATTTTTATAAAGTTTTCAACTAAAATGTTATCGTTGAAAATCCAGGAATATGAATATGCAAACGTTCCTATTAAGTAGAATATAACTGCTGTTGCAATTACCACTTTCATTTGGACAAATCTTAATAAAAGAAATGTGAATACCATCCCATAAATCAAAGCAACTATATACCACAAATGAAAGTAACTTCCAGATATGAAGATACTTATTACGTATCCTTTCATATTCGCAAAGGTTAAATAACCACCTTTATACCAAAGGGGTACCCACCATAGGAGAAAAAATACAGTCCAAAATGCATAAATAGTTAATAAATGAATAATATATTTCTTTACAGAATTAAAATTAGTAATGTTTTTTTCGATTTTTTCGTTTTGCATATTAATCTTTTTAAAAAAGAAATAACCCGCACACACAAAAAAGTAAGGTACAGCTATTCTTGCAATAATCTCCACTAATATAAAATTTGCGGTTTCATTATAGGAATAAAGTGGTGGTGCGTGGATGATCACCACCAATATTGCGCAAATAAATTTCATTACATCAACTGCGTTGTTATTCGTTGTACTATTCATATTATTCCCCACATTATTATTAAATCAAAATGCTCTAAAATCCCTGCCTCCACCATAAAAAATTCAAATTAAACTACCAATAAATTTCTTTTAAAAGTATTGACCTATTAGATTTTGTCAATATTACGATAGATTGTATAAAAAATATGATTTACAATTTAATCTCATTTTCCTGCTAATAGATATCCTATTTTATTTTTCAGCTCACTATAAACCTTTTCTTTTTTTAAACCTGAATCATTGCCTCTAATGTATGAATGTTCAAAAACGTATGATTCTTTAAATAACATTTTATTCTTTTCTAGGTACTCGTCTTTTGAAGTGATGACCTTTGCAGGATTACCAGCAACTATTGAGTTTTCTGGGACAGTTTTTGTAACAATACTTCCAGCAGCAACTATAGAATTTTTCCCGATAGTTACTCCGGGCAAAATTAAGGCTCTAGCTCCAATAAAAACATTATCTTCAATGGTAATAGAGCCAACTTTAGTAAAGTTAAGTTCCTTGATTGTACTTGCGTCATGTGCCAAAATATAAGCTTCTGGTCCAATTGTTACATTGTTACCAATATTGATTAACCAGCAAAAGGAATAATCAAAAGTAACACCTGCTTGAATTGAACAATTATCACCGATTTTCATTCCTAACTTTTTATAATCCTTAAGCCAAACCTCTTCAAATAAATATTTTCTAATCCTCGATTTAATGAAATTAAATAATTTCGGCACATAATTTGCCCCTTTTTAATGTCCAAATGTTGGTAGGTTAAATAATCAGTGAGGTAATATTAATAATAAATTTCTATTTATTTAACTTTGTGTATTTCTATTACTGATTGTATTTATTCTTCCTATTAATATTAAATCAATTAATTCTCTAACAGCCCCATTTCCACCATTAGATTTGCAAACATAATCTACTACATCAATAACTTCATTCATTGCATCAGCTGGGCAAGCTTTTAGATAGCATACTTTCATACAATCAATATCGTTTACATCATCACCGATATAAGCAACATTTTCATATGTTAACTGGTACCTTTTTATTATCTCGTCCAAAACCTTTAGCTTATCATCAATACCTTGATAAACTTCTTCAATCTTTAGTTCAGCAGCACGTTTCGCCAATATCTCAGATTTCTTTCCAGTAATGATAACGGGTATCAAATTATACTTTTTAATATTAATTAACCGGTAGCCATCTTTTACATTGAATGCTTTAAATACCTCACCACTATCACCTACATAAATTTTCCCATCTGTAAGGGTACCGTCTACATCCATAACTAACATTTTTATCTTTGATAGATTTTTATCTTTGATCATATGATTATCCCCACTCCAAGAATATCGTTAACTCTTATTGTTCCTACCAGTTTATTATCCCTAACGATTGGCAAGGCAGAGATATTATTATCTTTCATTATCTTAAGAGCATCTACTGCGAGCATATCAGAATGAATATATAATGGTGTTTTAGCCATTACATCATCTACAGACAAATCAAAAACATCCACTTCTCTTGTAAACGTTCTTCTTAAATCACCATCAGTAAAGACTCCGACTAATTCATGAAGCTCATTTACAATATTAATAATTCCTATTGCTTTAGTACTCATTTCAATAATAGCGTCCTTTAACTTAGTCCCAGCCCTTACAACTGCATTTTTGTCCCCTTCATGCATAATATCTTTCACCTTTATTAGCAGCTTTTTCCCTAGAGATCCAGCTGGATGATATAATGCATAATTATGTTCATGGAATCCATAAATCTTAGATAAACAAACTGCTAGTGCATCTCCCAAAACCATTTCAACTGTTGTACTTGATGTAGGTGCTAGATTCATCGCACAAGCTTCCTTAAATTTAGGAAACACAAACGAGTAATCACTATATTTAATAAGTGATGAATTTTGATTTCCAGAAATCCCTATTAATGTTGCACCGATAATTTTTATATTAGGTAGAATTCTAGTAATCTCTTCACTTTCTCCACTATAGCTAATGGCTATAACTATATCATTGGGCGAAATCATTCCTAAGTCTCCATGCAGTGCTTCCGCAGGGTGAAGGAAAAATGATGATGTCCCAAGACTTGACATGGTTGCGGCAATCTTTCTCGAAACATGCCCTGGTTTCCCCATACCTGTTACAATTACCTTGCCGGTACACTTGGATATTAATTCTACAATTCTTACAAAACTATCATCTAAAGCATCTTTTACAAGATTTATTGCATGTACCTCAGTTTCAAAAACAAATCTTGACTCGGAAAGAATATCTATTTGATGTTCGGTGTTCATTTCAGTTTGAGCAGCTAATTGATTCAAAATCATGCACCGCCTTATATACTTTGATAAGCTTTTTAAGCATAACTTCAATCTCATCAAGTCTTACCATATTAGGTCCATCGGACATAGCATTATCTGGATCTTCATGTACTTCCATAAATAATAGATCAGCTCCAACAGCTAAAGCTGCTTTGGCTAAATGTTCCACATACTCCCGATTCCCACCTGTAGACGTTAGGTTTCCACCAGGCTTTTGAACACTATGTGTTGCGTCAAAAACAACCGGATAGCCGAACTTCTTC
This sequence comes from Neobacillus niacini, assembly GCF_031457145.1. GTDB lineage: Bacteria > Bacillota > Bacilli > Bacillales > Cytobacillaceae > Neobacillus > Neobacillus niacini_J. The sequence continues at coordinate 135,377 of NZ_JAVDVZ010000010.1, read as the reverse complement.
ATTTCAATAATACTTGTCATATCCACAACTAAATTGTTATAACCAAATGTATTACCTCTTTCGCATAAAAGAATGTGTTCATTCCCTGATTCTTCAACCTTAGTAATGACATTTTTCATATCTTTAGCAGACAAAAACTGTGCTTTTTTAATGTTCACCGGCAAGCCAGTTTCAGCTGCTGCAGTTAATAAATCTGTTTGTCTGCATAGGAAGGCTGGTATTTGAAGCATATCAACAACCTCAGCAGCAATCCTTGCTTGATAAGGTTCATGAATGTCTGTTACTACAGGTACCCCTAACTCATCTTTTACTCTTTTAAGAATACGTAAACCCTCATGTATTCCGGGACCTCTGAACGCTGAAACGGACGTTCTATTCGCTTTATCGAACGACGATTTAAAAATAAAAGGAATACCAAGTAGTCCTGTAATGTCTTTCATTCTTGATGCCACTTCCATCACTTGTGTTTCTGATTCTATTACACAAGGACCTGCAATTAACGTAAATATATTACTATCTATTGTAATATTGCCAACTTTCATTGTTTTCATTTTAATTTCTTCCTCCTAAAATAAAATCTTTATCTCTTTCATTATTAAGTGCATAAACTGGAAGTTTCCCACTTGCTAACATATACTCTTCAACTTTTTCAATATCCTTAGGTGTATCAACTGAAATTGTTTTACAATGTGCGTTAATATAATATATGTCCTTCCTATTCTCTATAAATCTAAAAGAGTCATTTTCTTCAATTTTTTCAATTGGTCCCCGTGGAGTATTATGATAGTATTTTAGAGCTTTTTTAGTAAACGCTCCTACTCCCACAAATTTCTGGTATGTATAATTCATACCACCTTTAGGGAATGGAATAGGGCTGCGAGAAATGAACAAGCAAATCCCATCTTTATTTGTTACTATTTTTAAGTTAGTTGTATCAACTACTTCAACCGGATCAGTAAAATCTGTCATAAGATTTGATACATAGAAATCTTCCTTTTTCAACTCAGCAGGAATACATTTGACTATATCTTTTGCTTCTATCACTGGTTCGTCACCATTTACCATTACATATAAATCTGCATCTGTTTTTTGTGATACCTCATAAAGCCTTTCCGTTGCTGTGTCATGCCCTTTGGAGGTCATTATTACTTTTGCACCGAAGTCTTCACATACTGTTCTAATTTCTTCGCTGTCTGTAGCAATATATACTTCTTCAAAACATTCAACTTCTTTAGAATGTGTGTAGACCCACCAAACCATAGGTTTTCCAAAAATATTTGCTAAAGGTTTATTATAAAATCTGGCAGAACCGCCTCTTGCAGGTATTACTCCAACTATTCTCATATTTGATACCACGCTTTCAACATATTATTTGATCGAAGTCTCTTCTCTCAAAGACTTCTAATTTTCCTCCACGGGTTGCGTTATATATTTTTAAATTGTGATTATCAGCATATTTTTTTGCAGCGATAAAAGCTCTTGTAGATACTTCAATATCAGGAATATATAAATCCTCTTTGTCTGTATTATACTTTTCAATAAAATAGTCTTTTGCTGATTCATCAATCACAATTTCGCCTTTATCGTTTATCATCCTGCTGAAATTATGGTCCACACCTAATAAATAAATTTCTTTGATTCCCATATATACGGCCAATTGAATGGCGGTATATGCTACGGTATTTCCCCAGTATATACATTTAACGATATCTTCAGAAAACTTAGGTTCTACATTCCTATCACCAAACTTAAAGATATAATAATTTGCATTATTAAAATGAATATTATAGTCCCATGGAAAGTTGACAGGAAAAAATTTGTTTTCTATCTTTAATTTATTGATCTCTTCTTTACTTTTAAAAATGGTTTTATCATCTTCAGAACAGTAATATGTGGGTCGCCAATCTGTTTTATCGAAGATATAGTAAATTCGATTAAAAGCAAAAGTAACTTCATTTTTTAATTTATCAAGATCTTCAGCTATTAAACTTGGACCATTGCCAATAATAAAACAGCGTTTACCTAAATGAATATTTTTTAGAGAATGTATATTTTTACCGTTCTTTGAAATAGGGTATATTAATTCCTTTATATATTTATTAGTTTTATAATTTAATTTAATTATTGACCTTTTTACATATCTCATATATTAGCCAACCTCGATTAAATTATATATTTTTTCCATAATTACTTTCGGACTGAATTTTTTTAATACATCACTCTTATCATTTTTCATTTGGTTATAAAGGTGATCATCTTTTATCAAAGAAACAATCCCCTTAAATAAACCTGCTGGAGTCGGTTCTACTAGTAAACCATTTTCATTGTGACGTAAAAACTCTTCTGGTCCCATAGACCTTGCAACAGTAACAGGAGTATTTAAAGCAAGAGCTTCTAACACAGTAATTGACAATGACTCAACAAGAGAGGGATGAACGTATATATGTGCATTTTTTATATATGGGTAAGGATTGGAGATAGCACCTAAAAGATAAATATTATTTTCTAATTGATAATCTTTAATACATTCTTCAATTTCACCACGTTGTGTACCTTCCCCTATGAGATACCATTTTACGAAATAACCATTGTCAACTAACTTTTTACAAGCATGAACACAATTTATCATCCCTTTTTCAGGCGATAATCTACCTATACTCAATAGAGTAATATTTTCATTGTTATTATAATCAAAAATGGTTTCTTCGGTTGCTTTTTGTCTAATTGCATCAACGTTAATTATATTGGAAATCGTAATAAATTTATCATTTATACCTTGAATATTCTTTTCTAACATTTTTTTGGTGCTGTCAGATACCACAATTATCTTGTTGAATTTTTTAAAAACTTCAATCAAACGTTTCGTTTGATTCACTGGATAATCATATGTTCCGTGATGCCACCAAGTTACTTTGTTTTTGCTGTTAATTACATATCCAACAAAATCAGTGCAAATACCTACTCGATATGCAATTGCGCAATGATAATTTTTATCCAACTTAAAAAGTGGTTTTGCAAGAAACAATGTCTTTGGTCCAATTACTTTCTCAATCAAGAATATTAATCTAAGAATCAGCGCAAACCAATTTCCATTTTTTATATTCTGTAAAATACATTGCAAAATTGGTCCATAAGCTTTCGATAAATCATAGTAAATAATATTAACTTCTTTTGGAACTTCATTTGAATAATCACCGAGTTCCTCAAATAATATCAAATCAATGTCGTAATAGTTATAATCAATACTTTTTAGTAAATTTATAAGAGAGTTCTCAACTCCACCAACATTTAAATGACCATTTACAAACAAGATTTTCTTTTTCAAAATTTAACCTCACATGTACTAATGATTTTTTCATTCTTTTATTGTTGTTTATTTAGCGTTTCATCATTAAGATGTAATGTGCCAGGTCTTTGATTATTTAGTATTAATAAACTATATATTTTAACCATTTTAAACTTTATTAGGAGAATACAAACCTTCATCTTCCAAGAAACGTTAGGTAATTTAAAGTTAATAAATATATCCCTAACTTTTGGGTGATACATGATATTTTTTAACCTATCTATTCTTTCTTCCTTGTCACATTCGGAATATTGTATTTGACCTAATGTATTTAATGTAAAATACAACATATTAATTTTAATTTGTCTAGAAAAATCAAATTCACTAGTTTTTCCAAAATACTTTATTAATCTATCATTAATTTTAAGGTACGCATTCCACTTTTTTTCATTATATGTATTCGTTGTAGAATTCGGATTGTAAAAGTAGTTATAAAAATGATAGCCTTTTAGGTAGTAAAAGTTCTTTGCATGAAACATAATCTTCGATCCTAGTATTGAGTCTTCAGAATAATGAATATCTTCATCGTAGTATAGACTGTTATTTTTAAGAAATTCTAAATTAAATAAACAAACCCAATTTGAAATAGTGGGTGGAAATTCAATATCCTCAAACATGACTAAACAATGGAAAAGTTCATTTCTTATGTCATCTTTTGAATAATATCCCCCTCGTATAGGTTGTGTTCGCTTATCTTCATAATCATTTGATTTTTTCTTGTAATCGCACATAATAAAATCCAGATCTAAATCTTCAGCTTTATTAAACATTTCCTGGTACATTGCAGGTTCAATCCAATCATCCGAGTCAATAAAACTTAAGTATTTTCCTTTTGCCATTTTAATACCGTCATTTCTAGCTGCTGAAACTCTAGCATTTTTCTTGTGCATAACTTTTATCCGACTATCTTTTTGAGCATAATCATCGCAAATTTGCCCGGAGTTATCCATGGAACCATCGTTAATTAGTATAATTTCAAAACCTTGTAATGTTTGATTTAATATACTATCAATACAACGGTGCAAATAATTTTCAACATTATAGACTGGTATAATTACACTAATTTTTGGTAGCATCTTTTTCCTCCTTTCAAAAAGTTTATATATTTTTCTAATTCATTTTGATAAGGTCTAAAATCAATCTTTAAGTGTTGCTCAAACTTTAGATACGTTATCAGAAAAATAATTCACATGAGTTATCTTGATGCGCTATATATTTCCGTAAGCTTTGATATTCCTTTATCTATAGAGTAGCCACTTTTTTCAAAACCTTTTATTATCTTACTAACATCTTTTTCTCTTTTACCTGCTAATTCTAGAATCTTATTAGCCCAATTACTGGGATTTCCCTTCAGTGATAGTGTAGAAAATAAATCTATACCTAAATTAGCTTCGGGCTGGATTGCTTCAGAAACGATACACGGTAGTCCACTAGCCTGTGCTTCTAATAGTACTAATCCTAGCCCTTCATAGATTGAAGGGAAAACAAAAATGTCCATACTGTGAAACATAGTGTGGATATCGTCTCTTACTCCTACAAATCTAATATTTTTAATTAGACCTTTCTCAATAGCTATTCTTTCAATTTGTGCTCTTAATTTCCCATCTCCTACTAATAATAGTTGAATATTTTCTTTTCTAGAAACAAGGTGGTATAATATCTCTAATAAAAACAAATGATTTTTGGATTCAATAAATCTCCCAACATGGCCAACCACTATATTATTCTCTATATCAACCTCAGATTTAAACTTTAAAATTTCTCTCTTCGGAGCTTCAAAAAATTTAGAGTAATTTATCAAATTAGGAAAGTATGAGTACTTTGAATCCTTTATACCCTTTTCTCCATACAAGTAAGTTCCTGCTTCTTGACTACATGCTAATAGGTGAGTAGAAAAAACTGTTATTGCCTTCCTCATAAAATGGTAATAACCTTTCCTTATGTAATTATCACTTTTATTGAAGGTGGTATGAGCATGAGCTATTCGAATTTTTACATCTGCTAACTTTGCTGCAATATTCGCTATCCCGCAATGAAATAGTGTATGTGAATGGACAGCATCATAGGGTCCATAGTCCTTAATTACAGTATAAATTTCTTTAATAGATTGAGTTTTTGTCAATTTTATTACTCTTCCACCTAATTCCTTTATTTCATTATCATAATAAGCATCATCTTTACTATATGAAACAAAATCAAATTTAAATTTTTTTCTATCTATGTTCCTGTAGATATTCATTAACATTGTTTCCGTACCTGCTTGGTTCATAGCACCAACAACGTGCAGTACTTTATATGGTTTCGAGTTTTTCATCATTTCTTCCTCAACTTAAATAATTAATTTTATGTTTAGCGATAAAAGTTATTTAAAAAGCGGAAATTCATCCAAATTACTAAATTTCCTATTACATTGACTGTTTTAATTTATGATCTACAGATATTAACTTACCTTTATCAATTTTAAATACAATATCGCAATTTTCAATTGTACTTAGTCTATGAGCAATAATTATTATAGTCTTATCACCTTTAAGGCCGTCTATTGCTTTCATAATCTCTTTTTCTGTACTGTTATCTAAAGCAGATGTTGCTTCATCTAAAAAGATAATCTCCGGATTATGGTACAATGCCCTAGCAATTCCAATACGTTGGCGTTGTCCTCCAGAAAGCCTTACTCCTCTCTCCCCGACAATAGTATCTAATCCTTCAGTAAGTGAATCAACAAAATCTTTTAACTGAGCATCTTTTATTGCCTTTTGAATAGCAAGTTCATCAATATCATTATCATCTATTCCAAATGCAACATTTTTCCTAATTGTTTCATCTGATAAATAAATGGATTGTGGGATATAACCAATTTTATTTTTCCAAATTGGCAAAAGTTCACTTAGCTCCTTCCCATCTATAAATACTAGACCTTTCTCAGGTTCCAAGAGACCCAGTATTATATCAACAATAGTTGTTTTACCAGCACCAGAAGTTCCAATAAAAGCAATAGAATTACCAATTGGGATGGTTAAAGATACATCTTTTATTGAATATTCATCTTGGTTTGGATATCGGAAGTATACACTTTCCAAATTTATTGATTCTTTGAATGTTTTCTCACCTTTAGCCATCTTTACTGGTTTTGATTCATTGATTTCAATTTCAGGCTTTTGTTTTCTTCCTAAATTGTCTTCAATTAAATCTTTGTATACTACTGTTAACGCTGGTTGACTGAATCGTATTGTTGATAGGCTAGCAACAATTCTATTTATTGAAGGCATAAGTCGAAAAGCTGCCATTGCAAATAATGACATAGTAGCCACTAGGTTTGCTGTATTTGTTCCTTGAAAAACAATAATAATCATCGTAATAAGGACAACTGAAACTAATAATGTCTCGATGAAAAGCCTGGGTGCTTGGTCCAGCATATTTTTATAAATCGTATTACTAGCCATGATTCTACTTTGTTTTTCATATGAATTTACAAAGTAACGTTCCTTTCCAGAAACCTTTATTTCTTTACTTGCCCCTAATCCTTGGTTGACCCATTTAATGACCTCACGGCTAATTTTTTGATTTTCCTTTCCTAAATAAGTGATTTTAGTTCGGAAAATTTTAAAGAAAATAAAAACACTTCCGCCTAATAGTATTCCAGCGGTTAGAGTAGCTAATGGTGCCGTAACGATTAATAAAGTAACTATAAAAATAACGACTAGAATTTCTGTCAATAATTGAAAAGTTGCTAATAAAATGCCATCAAATATTTTAGCCACTTCACCATTTACATTTCTTAAAAGTTCAGCGGAATTTCGTTGCAAATGAAATGTATAAGGTTTTGTTAGATAAGCTTTAAACATTGTACTTGATAGTTTTACTTTTTGATTAAAAATGACTCTGTATTGTAAATAATAAAACCCCAGTAAGTAGCCATTTTTTAGAATAAAAACTGTGAGTAAAAGGCCAACTGCAAATAAAATAAAAGCATTTACTGATTGGAAGTTTAACAATTGGTATGCATATGATAAAATTGGTTGCTCTTGTATCATAGCAGGATTTGTCACTATACCAACAAAAGGAACTATTAAACCAATCCCTGCCGTTTCAAATATAGCAGCAATGATCATCATAAAAAAAAGTAATAAAAACTTTTTCTTATCTCTTTTATTAAATAGTGCCCTAAGCTTCTTAAATGTATCTTTCAATATAGTCACACCTTTAATTTATTATTATCGTTCATTATAATGAACGATAACACCAAAAAAAATAATATATTTCATTTAAAAGTTATCAATATTTCCTTTTTTTTAAATTATATACCACAAGCAGTTCTTATTAAAGAACATTCATTCGACATAATTCTACAGTTTTTCATACAATTAGTTATTATAATACTCTTATCAAACTACAACTAAAGTAAACTAATTATTTTATATAGCTTTTCTAGTTCGTAACTATTACTATAGTCTTTATTTTTGACATTGTTCATTAGAGTATTCTTCAATTCTTGATTACATAAAATTTCCTCTATACCTTTTGCTAACCCAGCAGCACCTAAATCACAAATCACTCCATCAACCCTATTTTCTATTTGACTTGCTGCTGTGGAATAATTTGTTATTAGGATTGGCTTTCCTAATATTTTTGCTTCAGTCACAGTTACTGCTTTTCCCTCATATCTAGATGGTTGTACGTACAAATCACATGCATTTATAAAAGGATATGGATTCGTTTGCTTCCCCAACAGAATAAAGTCTTCTTTCAAATTATTTTTTGCTATTAATTCTTTAAGTATATCTTCATCTCCACCGTAACCTACAACATACCAAACGATATCATTGATGCCTTTTTCTTTTAATATCTTTAATGCTTGGATTGCATTATCTATTCCTTTTGCATGTGATAGTCTCGCTACAGTTAAAATCTTAAATCTATCGTCATCTTGCATTGGATTTTGAATCTTTTTCTCCCCCATTTTACGTATAAACTCTTGGGAGGTTATATTTTCTATTACACTAGTTTTTGTTTCTAATTCCTTATACTTTCGTAAGAAGGAATCTCTACACGCCTCTGAAACTGCAATTATATGATCAAATCTATTCCACATCTTTAAGTCCATTTCAATATCTGTTTCAATGTTAGAATAATCTGTATGGATCCAAGCAATTTTTCTTTTTGCGTTTACTTTTTCTGCTATAAAATAATGCGGCCACAAATAACTAATGGCTATATCGTAGGAAGTATCTATAGTTGGCAATAACGGCAAGGCATATTTCCACATTAATTGCATTTGAAAATAACCTGGTTCATCTATCCTTTTAATTTTTTTAGACAGAGCAGCATGTACTTTTGATAATACTCTTGATAAGCCTATACCAATTTGTTTATCTTTAATAGTCTCACCAATGGATTTTCTAAAAGTACTATAAGGAGATATTTCTGGAAGAAGATTTGGCTTTTTTGGGAGTAAATGTAAGAGATCCCCCTGGTGCCTATATAACATTAGATCAACTTTGTAATTAGTATAATCAAAGTTATCTAGCATACTGATAAGACTTCTTTCTACTCCTCCAACCTCCATATCAAAAGAAGCTATAAGCAATTTTTTCATTTTATCTCCCACCTGTTAAAACTTTTCTGAAAATAGTTTTCCCACCCATGACGTCTTTATCTTGAATTTTATTTTGTCTTAAGATATTTAACGATTCCAGGTTTTCCCTTTCTATCAAACCAACATAATGGATTTTATTAGGGATTTTATTAATATTGTTCATTTTTTCACCTCAATTTTCATCTACACTTGTTTTCAAATTTTTCCACTTGATGAATTCAATTAAAGTTTTATATTCATTAATTTGTATTCCTGTTTCTTTTAATTCTGCTGCTAAATCAATCAATTCCTGATCCATTTCTTGTTGAACTTCATTCGTATTTATTGGTCTCAAAAATATGTCTACTTCCACATCAAGCACTGCAGCAATTCTTTTTACTACTTCTATAGAAGGATTCCGATTTAGATTACGTTCAATATTACTTAAGTAAGACTTTGATAAATTAGCTCGTTTCGCTAATTCGGACATAGTTAGTCCCTTTTGCTTCCGAAATTCATATATCGTTTTACCGATCACGACTCATACCCCGTTTATCATAAAGTAATTACTATGTTCTAAACATATCCGCTCTATCCTTCCTTTTAATAACTGTTTGTTTGATATGGTGAATGACAGTCTCTATATCCTCCTCCGTCATATTGGATCCTGATGGTAAGCACAACCCGCTATTAAAAAGTATTTCTGAGACGCTTTCATCTTCACTATGAGAATAATAGCTCATATCCTCAAATATAGGTTGTAAATGAAGCGGCTTCCAAACTGGTCTTGCTTCAATATTTTCCTCATTTAATGTATTCAATATTTCCGTTACCGAAGTCCCAGCCTCATATTGATTTATGGTTAGTGCTGTTAGCCAGCGATTCGATAATGTATCGGTCAACTCAGGCATAAACGTAAAGCCGGGCAGGCTAGAAAGCTCATCAAAGTATCGTTGAAAAATCGCCCTTCTTGCCGCAATTCTGTCGTCCAATACTTCTAATTGTGCTCTTCCGACCCCAGCTAAAATATTGCTTAAGCGATAATTATATCCAACTCGACTATGCTGATAGTGTGGAGCAGCATCCCGTGCTTGTGTAGCTAAAAATCTTGCACGTTGTAACGCCTCACGATTATTTGAAACGAGCATACCTCCTCCGGAAGTCGTTATAATCTTGTTCCCATTAAAGGAAAAAATTCCATACTCTCCAAACGTTCCACTTGCTTTACCTTTATAAACCGCCCCTAGAGATTCTGCAGCATCTTCAATTATTGGAACCCCATATTGATTGCAGATTATTGCGATTTCTTCAATTTTGGCACTTTGACCATATAAATTTACAACAATAACAGCCTTTGGAAGATTCCCCTCTTTAAAGGCTTCTTTAAATGCTCTCTCTAAAGCTTGAGGGGACATATTCCATGTTTCAGGTTCAGAATCAATAAAAACTGGCTCTGCTCCTTGATATATGATCGGATTTGCACTTGCAATAAAGGTAAGACTTGAGCAAAACACCTTATCACCTTTACCCACATTTAATAATAAAAGAGCCAGATGAATTGCGGACGTTCCTGAACTAACTGCCACAGCTTCACTAACTCCTACGTAATCTGCTATTTCCTTTTCAAAGGCATCTACATTGGGGCCAAGAGGTGCAATCCAATTTGTTTCAAATGCTTCATTTATATACTTATGTTCCTTACCACTCATATGTGGCGAGGATAGATAAATCCTTTTTTTATAGGTAGTTTGTTCCAATGAATTCACCCCGCACTTACTTTATTTTTCAGCTTTACCTTCGCAGGTGTTCCTACTGCTAAACAATTATCAGGAAGATCATCAGTTACAGTTGATCCCGCACCAATCATTGACCATTCACCTACTCTTTTAGTTGGAATAATCGTTGCACCGCTTCCCACGCAGGTGCCCTCTCCAATTTCAACTGTGCCTGCAATCGTACTATTTGGACAAAGATGAACGAAATCTTCTAGTAAACTATCATGCTCTACTACTGAACATGAATTGATAATGCAATGGTGCCCAATCTTCACATCTGCATTAATTACAGCTTGCGGCATGACAACAGTACCTTTTCCAATTGTTGCACTTGGACTAATACTTGCAGTAGGATGGATTAAGGTTACAAAGTTCTCTATACATATACCGAGCATTTCAATGATTGATTTTCTTACTCTGTTATCGCCGATAGCCATCACAAACTTTACATCATTATTTTCTTCCATTAGATGCTTTGCAACTCCAATAGGACCGTAAATGAGATGGTCTATGATTTGAATATTTTCATACTTATTATCAAGATACCCAATAATCAGGAGGTCTTTAGACGCTCGAATATTATCGGAAACCACTTTACTATGACCTCCATGACCAATGATAACCACCTTCAAGTATTTCCACCTCCCATTGTGGAGTTAGATCCTTTAAAGCTTTCTACTGTTGCATTCCCAGGTTGATTAATTCCATCTGAAATAATGACTTTATATGCGGTCATTAATAAAATTTTCATATCAAGGAAGATAGATTGATTCTTAACATACCAAACATCTAACTTAAACTTTTCCTCCCATGAAAGAGCATTTCTTCCATTTACTTGGGCCCATCCCGTGATTCCAGGTCTTACATTATGCCTTAAGAATTGCTCCTTGGTATAGAGCGGCAGATACTCAACCAGCAACGGCCTTGGTCCTACTAAGCTCAAATCCCCTTTAACCACATTCCATAATTGTGGATATTCGTCCAAACTGTATTTACGAAGGAAACTTCCAAAGGGAGTTAACCTAATAAAATCTGGCAGTAATTGCCCCTTATGATCTTTTTCATCGGTCATGGTTCTAAACTTATACAACAGAAACCGCCTTCCACCTAAACCAGGCCGTTCCTGTTTAAAGATGATAGGTGAACCAAGCTTTAACTTAATTAACCATGCGATAACGATAAAGATTGGAAAAAGAACAACCATTAGAATCAAAGAAACTGTAAAATCAAATAGCCGCTTCATGTTTATTACCTCCCAGCTATTCGGAATCAGCTAACACTTGTTTTTTTATATCCTCAATAAGATCTTTTATTTGAATGTCTTCTGTCTCTATTCCCTTAACATATATATTCATTAAAATCTCTTTTAGTTTCTGTTGGGTTAAATGTTCCGATATAGCCATCCTACTAACCTCTCTTTGAATCTTATTTAATTAAAAAGTCCTCACTAGGTATTAAGTGAGGACTTTCTTCTTCTTGATTTTGTTTGTATCCATTTGGATTTTCACATTGCCAGTGCCAAGCATCTTTACACATTTCATCTATTCCTTTTTTAGCAACCCAGCCTAGACCTCTCTCAGCTTTTACTGGATCTGCGTAACAAATAGCTACATCCCCAGGTCTAGAATCCACTATTCTATAAGAGATCTCCCTGCCTGACGCTTTTTCAAAAGCAGAAATCATTTCTAACACACTATAACCATTTCCAGTACCAAGATTGAATACTTCAACACCTGTTGTATATGTAATCTTTTCTAAAGCTCTTAAATGTCCAATGGCTAGATCAACTACGTGAATATAATCCCTTACACCTGTTCCGTCCTTTGTAGGATAATTATTTCCAAAAACATTAAGCTTCTTTAATTTTCCCATAGCCACCTGAGAAATATAAGGCATAAGATTATTTGGAACGCCATTTGGGTCTTCTCCGATTTGTCCACTTTCATGAGCACCGATAGGATTGAAATATCTCAAAATCGATATGGTCCAGGTATTATCAGATTCATAAAGATCATGTAAAATATCCTCAATCATAAGCTTTGTACGACCATATGGATTTAATGCACTTAAGGGGCTCTCTTCGGAAATAGGGAATTTTTCAGGAACTCCATATACCGTTGCAGATGAGCTAAATACTAATTTCTTTACATTATATTTTTTCATTGTCTTACAAAGTAAAAGAGTCCCAGTAATATTGTTATGATAATACTGAAGAGGAAGATATACAGATTCACCAACAGCTTTTAATCCTGCAAAATGAATAACGGCTTCAATATCATTTTCTAAAAAAACCTCATCCAAACGGTTTTCATCCAATAAATCATAATTATAAAATTTAAAAGAAGAGCCTGTAATTTCTGTTATTTTTTTAATTGCTTCAGGCTTACTATTAATTAAATTATCCAAAACAACTATTTCATATCCTGCATTTAACAATTCAACACATGTGTGACTTCCAATATATCCTGCTCCTCCAGTAATTAAGATTGCCATGGTTTCCCCCTATTTCTTTAAATTGATTTATCCCAAGTAATTACTTCTATATATTATATTTAAATTAATTACACTTTCGTAGAAAAAATAAGCCAAATAACATAAAATGATTGCATAATAGACTAAGCTTTGGTCTTTTTTTCTAAATACCTTGACCATCCATGAAATTAAAATGATTTGGTAAAGTTCAAAATAAATATTAAACCTCGCAAAAATCCAGTTTGCAGTCGAAATGATCATAAAGACCAAACCGATAATGGCCATATTTACAATAATATCGCTTTCTGGGAATAGCTCTCTTAGCCTTTCCCTGCCAAAGAAAGCAAGGACTAACGGTGCTCCAAACACTATTACCCTTATAATATTTGCCCCTCCCTCATTAAATTGACTATATACACCATATTGACTATCCTCAATGGCGGAAAATAATATACTCGAAAACTGATTAAATCCTAAAACGATGATAATTGAAAAGAGTAATAGAACTAATGTTGCCTTTGACCAAGCTCTAAATCTTACTAAAAATGAAATAGGAATTAAGATCAGTGCACTTTGATGGAAAAAAGAAGCAAAAATTATAACTAATATATATTTAAACCTATTTCCTTCTATTAAGTATTTTGTAGCTACAAAAATAATAGCTGTTGCCAGACATTGCCGGATTCCATTCATGGTGACTAAAAATAAGCCTCCAGTTACATAAACATAGATACTTAATTCGAATAATCTGGAGTACTTATATAAGCCAATAATGATTAGTACATTAGTGATTAACGCCGTAGTAAATATTAATATTTGCGGATCTTCTGAAAATCTTTTTAAGATCATTTGAAGAATACCAAATCCAATGTCATCTTGAGATTTTATGAACTCCCAATTGAAATCGTTAATTCTGTAGGTATGCATATAGAAGGGTGTATCACCAATATTATTCCGCAATCCAGAAACTAAGATAAAAGACAGTATTGTACCAAATGCCAAAAATTTATTTGGTTTTATTGACACCAATGAATTATTTAGGACTAGAGTACTCGAAAAATAACGAGAAAGAAGGGATAATAAAAATACGATTGCAAGATTGACCCAGAGAACAGTCATACAATAGGTCCTTTCAGAGTACTAAAATGTAAATAAAACTCATTTAATTAATTCCTTATCTAAAGTAGCAGATAGATAGGTCAATAATTGACTTCTTAAATCCTTATGCTTTAAGGCAAACTCAATTGTGGTTTGTATAAAGCCCATTTTTTCCCCGACATCATAGCGAGTCCCTTCAAAGTCGTAGGCATAAACTTCTTCATATTCATTTAAAGCTGCAATGGCATCTGTAAGTTGAATTTCTCCGCCAGCCCCTGGCTCTTGTTTACTCAGGATTTCGAAAATTTTCGGACTTAAGATATAGCGGCCAAGTATCGCCAAATTGGAAGGTGCTTCTTCCTGCTTCGGTTTTTCTACTAATCGATTTACACTATAAAACCGGTTTCCCATTGATTCCCGCCTACAATTCCATAGCGAGAAACATCTTGATTTGGAACGGATTGGACACCCAATATTGTGGCATTGTATCGGTCATACTGCTCCATTAACTGTTTTAGACAGGGCTTTTCTGCCTGAACAATGTCATCTCCTAAAAGGACTGCAAACGGTTCATTGCCAATAAACTTGCGGGCACACCAAATAGCATGCCCCAACCCTCTTGGTTCTTTTTGACGGATGTAATGAATATCCACCAATTTAGAGGATTTCTGTACTTCGCTGAGTAACTCATATTTTCCTTTTTTCAATAAGTTATGTTCTAATTCAAAAGAGTGATCAAAGTGATCCTCAATCGCTCTTTTACCTTTTCCCGTAACAATAATAATATCTTCAATACCTGACTCAACAGCTTCCTCCACAATATATTGAATCGTAGGTTTGTCTACTATCGGCAGCATTTCTTTTGGCATTGCCTTTGTTGCCGGAAGAAACCTTGTTCCCAGTCCAGCTGCAGGTATAATGGCTTTTTTTACTTTCATTTAATAAACCCCTTTAAACAGTTATGGATAGTGCTTGTTTTGGAGAAACTTCTTGTCTTTTCGTTACTCTATTATTTGCTAGATTTAAAAGCTTTTCTCTTATTTCTTCCTTTTCCAGATGTTTAAATGATGAAATTAGCTCTTCGATTTCCTGTAAATAAATTTCTGATGTTTTTCCAATATAAATCTTTGGATATATTTGCTTTTCATTGACTTCGTCTTCTTTCAAAAGTTCTTCAAAAAGCTTTTCACCCGGTCTAATTCCTGTGAAATCAATGCCTATCTCTTCAATTGAATTTCCTGATAATTTGATTAGATTCCTAGCTAAATCTACAATTTTCACTGGTTCTCCCATATCTAAAACAAATATTTCTCCACCTTTTGCCAATGCACCAGCTTGAAGAACTAATCTCGATGCTTCGGGAATCGTCATAAAGTACCGAACCATATCAGGGTGAGTGACTGTAACTGGACCGCCTTTTTCAATTTGTCTCTTAAATAATGGGATTACACTTCCTCTGCTCCCTAGTACATTTCCAAAACGTACTGCAACAAATTTAGTGTTACTTATACGGTCGATTGATTGAATAACCATTTCAGCGAGTCTTTTTGTTGCTCCCATTACACTTGTAGGGTTTACTGCCTTATCCGTAGAAACCATGACAAAAGTGTTTACTCCATTCCAGCTGGCCGCCTTTGCTGCATTCATAGTTCCAATTAAGTTATTTTTGACTGCTTCTTCAGGATTGGCTTCCATTAATGGTACATGCTTATGCGCTGCCGCATGATATACAATACTAGGATGGTACGTACTCATAACATCCATCATTTTCTTTTCATCCTGTAAGTCAGCAATAATGGGAATAAATTCTGTCTCTTTATTTCTAAACTTCTCTTTTAACTCCATCTCAATTGAGTAAATACTATTTTCACCATGTCCAAGCAAAACTAATTGCCTCGGTTGAAATTTTGAAATTTGCCGGCAAATTTCCGAACCAATGGAACCACCCGCGCCCGTAACAAGTACTACTTTTCCTGTAATATTTTCTGTGATACTATCAATATCTAATTCTACAGGTTCGCGACCAAGTAAATCCTCCACCTGCACATCCCGAATTTGTTGGACAGATACTTTTCCAGTAATCAAATCTTCTATCATTGGAAGACTTTGTGTTTTAGCGCTCGTTTCGGCACACTGTTTATAAATAATACTAAGTTCCTTTTTACTTAGTGATGGTATGGCAATGACAATATGGTCTATATTCAGATTATTAACAGTAGCTTTTATTGTTTTAGTTCCACCAACCACTGGTATTCCTAAAATCTCAAGCTGATGCTTTTTATTATCATCATCAATAAAGGCAACTGGTATAAGATTATTTTCATTTTCCTTTTTTAGTTGTCTTGCAACCATCATACCCGCTGACCCAGCTCCGATAATGAGTGTTCTTTTCTTGTTACCGACCTTATTAAGATACGAATCTCTATACATTCTCCACAAAAAGCGGGAACCGCCAATAAAGGACATATTAAGAAACCATGTTACTAAAAGCAGCCTGACTGGAATTTCTCGAACGACAACCAGTTGAATCACAGCTGCAAAAAAAACAGAAATTGTAATTACCTTAAGGATGCTTACTAATTCTCCTACACTTGCAAATTCCCAGGCTTTTTTATAAAGATGTAATTGAAAAGAAAATAGATGATGACTAATTAAAATGACAATAGCACTTAATACCATTGGTAAAGTGATCACTTTTAAAGTTCCATAGGTTAAGAAGCGACTAAAGAAAATCACTGTTAAGACTATACAAGAGTCTAGAAAAATAAATAAGGACAATCGTTGCCTATAAGTCATACTTTTCCTCCAATACCAGATTAACTTCTTTTTAACCTTATTTTGATTGCATCGTCTATCAATCTTTTAATATCTTCTAGCAGTTCTTTGTCTACATCTTGCTTAATGTACCTAATAGCTTTGACAATGGATTTTGGATAGTGATCAATGTTTTTCACACTAACAGCTCCTTAAAAAAATATTAATGATCGGTTCTTTAGGCAAAAACAGATCATTAATGTTTTTTTAAAATTTGGGCATCTAACCCGTCCTCACATCACACTTTCGACGACTAACGCTAAGGTCTGATGACCCACAGCATGACCGAGTGCCTCCATAGATAATGGATAGGAGACATCACCAAAAATTTATTCAATTCTTAATAACGAACAGTTTGTTTAAAAAATTTTATAATTCTTAATGATTCATTACAACCCCAACTAGTTTTGCTTTTGCAAATTCCAGCACCTTTTTCGCCTCAGCAGCTTTTTCAAACTTTGTTTTACCGTTTTTAATCACCAATACAACTCCATCACATTGGTTAGCTAAAAGCTTTGTATCAGTTACATCCAAAATGGCATTGGAATCAATTAATACGATTTGATATGACCTGAGGGCCTTCTGTAAAAGTTCATGCATCATTTGTGAACCTAATAATTCAACTGGGTTATTGGGGGCAGGACCACTAGGTAACAGGTCTAACCTTCCCATTTCAGTATGAATAATAGCATCATGGAATAAAACCCTTCCATTTAAAATATCAACTAGTCCATTAGAGTTAGACGTTTTAAAAAATGAATGTAATGAAGGCTTTCTTAGATTAGCATCAATTAAGAGAACCTTTTCTTTTTGTTGGGCAATAGTGATTGCTAGGTTGGCAGCAGTGGTAGACTTCCCTTCCCCATCATTTGGTGAGGTAACTAAGAAAATTTGACTTTTCTCTCCTGCCATAGAAAATTTAATATTTGTTTGAATCATCCGAAATTGTTCGGAAATAATGGAGTCAGGATAAGAGGATGTGATTAATATTCTTTTCTTCCTTTGACCAAGTCGTTTTGTGATTTTATTTAACACCAACTGACTCACCTCTTACCTCTAGATTAGACTGACCATTCTTCTTTTTAATATTTCGTTTATTCATTTTTGAAACTCTTCCAAGCACTTGAACCCCAAGCATAGTTTCAATCTCTTTCTCTGAACGGATCCTATCATCTAAAGACTCTAGTAAAAATGCCAAACCAACACCCACAACAAGTCCTCCAATTATCGCCATAAACACTTTATTATTACTTTTTGGATTAATGGGCAGTGGATTTACTTTTGCCTTTGATAACGAACGGATATAATCTTGACCAACTATCTTAGGAACTTCCTCTTGAAAAATCTTTGCTGTGGTGTCAGCTATTAAAGCTGCTTGCTCTGGATCTGTATCTACTACACTTATACTCACTACTTGCGAACCATCTACACTTGCTACACTTATTTGTCCAGCCAACGCTTCTGCCGATTTACTTAGGTTCAGTTCCTTAACAACCAAGTCTAAAATAGACGAATCTCTTACAATTACTTGCAGTGTTTTTCTTGACTCTTCATCTGCTCCAATAATAATCCTAGAAGAAGATTGATAAAGAGGAACAATGGAAGTGTTGTTTAAGATCATCCCAACTATACCAGCAAGAATTGTAATAACAGCTATCGCCAAAAATCTTCTTTTAATAACATTAAATAATTCTTGTAAATTAATTTCCTTGGCTTTTCTCTTGTCGTTATTATTCTGATTAAAGCTATTCATTAGACCACCTTTTATTAAGACCTGAAACATTTTTGTTCTAAATAAAGAACACCGTGAACAAAAAAATATTCATTAGTAAACTAGTTTATAACATCATATTAGTTCTTTATTAAGAACTAGTCAATCATTATTTTCAGAATTAAACAATAATAAAGATAATTAAAAGCTCCAAAATTAAACACTAACTTCTAATTGCTTTTTCAACAACCTACTAAACATTCCATGTTTCTCATTTGCTAGTTGTCCAAACTGGCCTTGTTGAATGATTTCACCGTTATCTAAAACTATTACTTGATCGGCATTACGAATAGTTGATAATCGATGTGCGATTATTATGATTGTCATTGTCCCCTTTAAATTTTCAATTGCATTTTGGATTTTAGTCTCGTTCTCTGTATCCAAAGCACTAGTTGCCTCGTCTAAAACAAGTATAGACGGCTTACGTAATATAGCTCTTGCAAGTACAAGTCTTTGACGTTCTCCACCAGAGAGTTTTATTCCTCTATCACCTATCATAGTATCAAGACCATGGGGCATCCTTTTAACAAAGTCTGCTGCAACTGCAAATTCTAATGCCTCCCAGATTTGCTCATCTTTTGCTTTCTTATCAATAATTAATAAATTTTCTCTGATTGTATTATTAAACAAGAATGGGTCCTGGGGTACATAACTAATTGAGCGTCTCAACGCAAGTAAATTTTCACTTGTTAAAGTCTTTCCATCAATTAATACCTCACCAGTTTCAGGCCGATTAAGCCCCATTAATATATCTATTAGTGTGCTTTTACCTGCACCGGATGGACCAACTATTGCTGTCATTCGATTCGCGGGAAATCGTAAGTTAATTTTTTGTAAGGCATATTGCTCTGCTTTAGTATATTTAAAATAAACATCTTTACATTCTAGACCTTTTTTCATCATGATTGGATTTACGTTATGAATCATTCTTTCACTTAACTCTCGTCCCTCAATACATTGATTTTGCAGTTCTAGAAGTTTCTTAAATGAAGGTAATGCTAAACCTAGCAGTTCTAAATTTGATTGAATTCCAGTTATTCTCGGCCATATTCTAGAAAATATTATAAGAATTAGAAACAACGAAGCAGACTGTCCTTCGAACATTTTTATTGAAATAAAAATAAAGATTCCAATTAATAATGCTGATACTACTTTATAAATAAAGTTTGATTTTGTTTTTAATTCCACAGCTTTGATTGAGTTCTTAACCATTTTTCCGTTTAGTTCCTTGAACCACGAGATGTGGTGCTCCTCTATATTGTTACTTTTTATATCTTTTATCCCATTGAAAGAATCGGTAACTCCCGCCATATAAGTTTGTCCCAATTCGATATTATCCATACCTAATTTACTAGATTGTTTGATAAATTTTCTCGAGAAAAATACCACTAAAAATCCGAATAAAGTAACAAATATGGTCATCTTTATTGAAAAAAAACAAGCAATTCCAATTTGAATAAGTGTAAATATGAATGAAGAGATAAAACTAAAAAAAACACTTATACCTCCACTAACACGACCAGTTTCCGAAATCATTGAATTAATTAGATCTGATTTCCGATTTTTTAAAAAAAATCCCCAATTAGCTAATAAGATTAATTTATATGTTTCTTCTCTAATATAACAAGAAAAGCCTTGCTGAATTTTTACATTCAATATGGTTTGCTGCCTTTGAAAAAAACTTTGTCCTACCATTATTAACACGAATAAGCCTATGATTATTAAAAGAGAGGTTGTTTGAGGTATACCTTGAAAAATGAAAGAAAATTGATTTAAAAAACTATTATTTATATTTAAGTCTACTATTTCCGTTAAGTGAATTAAGGGTAATAGCAAAAAAATACCTATACCTTCAAATAGGCTTATTAATAACATTGCAGAAAGATTAAAATACAATATTCTCCCTGAAAAGGAATGGATAAGCTTTACAAAATGCATGATTTCTTTCATTTCGGTTCCTCCAAGGATAGTTCTTGCTTTATTGCCTTTCTCCATAAACATAAAAAAGGTCTTAGAATAAAATATAAAAAATGGAGTTTTTTTGGTAATGGTACTGTCAAGCTATCGACATGATAGGGGTATAAATAACTTAGTTTGTACAAAAACTTTTGCTGCCGAGACATTAACGAATATAAATGGCGTCCATGGTATATAGAAATATATTTTGGGACAAGGTCATCATGCAAATTAACCATATTCTCCATATAAAATATCGCACCCTGAGCTAATGATTTAGATTGATCACTTGTATATCTAAGCAATTCTTTTGTTACATCGGCATTTAATAGGGCTGAAGATAAGATTATACTTTGTCCAACCACATGAAAATTGTTGTGTTTTTTCGTAAAAGAATAAACTTTTTGCCAATCCATTTCCTGCTCAATCATTCTCTCAATATCTATTAACCAACGGAGACGTGACCATCCGTGTCTTGCACCATGAGAAACAAGAAATAAAAATAAATCCTCCCTGCCTAATAAATAAATTGGACTATTAACAGATACGCTTTTTCTCTTACGTTCCCATAATTCTAAAAAGCCTGGTTCCTTTCCAGGTCCTGGATTTAGTCTCCAATGAATTTCCACCTTAATATTTTTGGATTTTTGGTAATAAGTAACGTGATGATGTCTCCATTTCCAATCTCCCAATATACTTAGTATATAATCATCTTTTATAAAACCCTGGTTTTCTAGAATTCTATGCACACTATCTAAATCTTCAATAGGAATAAGTATATCTAAATCTCCACATGTTCTAAGTGAAACATCCCCGTAGATTTCATTTCCCAGTAATGGCCCTTTTAAAAAGATGGTTTTTATATCATTAGCATTAAATAATTTAGCTAATTGTTCCATTTCACCACTAAGTTGGAGCATTTTAAAAATATTTCTCTTATAGTATCCATAAACTGTTTGGGTTACGAATTGAGGAATTAAACTAGTATCAATATTTTTTAGTTTTGAGGCTAGTAAAGGATAAACCCGGTGATGTAACGTTAAATCCAAAAACATTTTCCAATCTATATTCTTGTGTTCTTCTCTTAAATAATCTTGAGTATAACCATCATCATTCTTTAACATATTTAGTATAAGAATTAACTCTTTAGGAATATCCCGCACGTCGAGACTAAATTTTTTCACTGTAATTACTCCTTACTTATTAATACCTCGACCTTTTTTTGCAAATTTACCTACAACTACAAATTTATTCATTTCCTCAGCACCGGTCAAATAAAGTGGACCACTTCTTAGCCAAGCATGAGCAATCATTTGTCCGTTCTCGTCTCTAGCTGTCCCTAAATAAAGGGTACTATCAATTTGCCGTCGTTCTAACATTTTCATACAAGCCATTGCCCTTATTAAACATTTACTTTCCCACAATGTATATTTACTCATAATATGAATTGCATGGGATATTTGTTTAACGATTTTTATATTTACAGCAGCAATATCAAAAGATGTTTCACTCATTTTAGAGCCAAGAAACGGGGAAACTCTTCTAAAAGGGAAAACTTTTAGAACACGTGCCCATGCTAATAAAATGTATGCTTCAATTAGTAAATTTCTCATTTGAATATCTGAAGTGAAGAATAGCCATATTTTTCTCACCTTTAACGAATCCTTCCTTACAGCCAAAAATTATTAAACTGTTAAATACCTGTTTCATTCCTAATTATTTTTTCATCTAATAACTGTTCTAGAAAAGCGAGAACATCTTTCTTGCATTCACTAGCTTCTACATTAAACTCGTTAATTATTTTAGAGATTAATGATTTAATAGAAATAGGTTCTTCGATATTACCCCAAATATATCCACCGATTACACCTAAATTGTAGTATTTACCATTATCGATACTCATCATCACCGTTTCTCCATCCATATCACTTATAATATTTCCGGGATTTTGTACGATGATGGTTTCCATAGAGAGTCTATTTGCACTTAAGATTTTCATTTTTTTCATTCTCCTTGTTTATACAATCGAATATTTGTGAAACTAACTCATTCACTGTAAATCTGTTCTCTGGCCTCCGCAATTGGAACATATTAATCTGACTAATAATTTTTGTTGAATTTGTAAAATGCCAATTGGTAAGCCCTAGGTTTGGGATAAGTATGTTCCTGTATGTATGGATTAATAATGTCTGTAATCTAGAAAGACCTTTAAGTTGATTAAGCTCTATTTCTTCATTTTCGGAAAACGTTAGTTCAAATACCCCTGCTAGTTGTAAAGGTACTGATGAAAATTGATCTTTTATTGGAATTGCAAACTTAGTTTCTCTTTGATAAACAGATTTATATTCTCTACTGTCTATTCCAAACTCATCTAAGCTTTCCTGCCAAAGTTTCTGCTGAGGATAGGCTGGAATGACCATTGGTACATTTCCCTTAGTGAAGTAAACACCTATTACATCATCAGTTAGCAATTTATATCCTTTACGAAGAAATGCTGTTGCCAGAGTAGACTTGCCGGCCCCAGAATTACCAACAATAGCATAAGCTTTTCCATTTATATCAATTGCGCTTCCGTGTAAGGGAAGTATGCCTCTTTGCATCAAAATTGCCCCCATACAGCTACCTAATAAATATAATCTAATTACATCTTCTTTATATTTATTTAAAGGCCATACGGTGATTCGGCATCCTTCTTCGATAAGAAAAATAGCAATATCTGGAACCTTAAACATTACTAAACGTTCATTCATGACAAATCTGCTTCCGGAATCAGACCATTCTAACCATAAGCTTGATAAGTCTTTAAAATTAATCTCTATATCTGTAGAGTCCTTATCGTTAACTACTTCTAATAGCTCTGGGAAATGGATCTTACTTCTAACTGAAAATCCAAAAGCCTTATAAAAAAAATCACTAGCAACTATCTCCATCATTCTCACTCCAATGAATCTCTAATTATATAAAAAGCCCTTATATCTTCTTCAATATATAAGGGCCTTTTATGTAAGTTAATCAATACCGTCTATATGAATTCATAAAAATGAGGTTCAAATAGATCAGAATTAAAGCTTATTTCTTCTCGATTAGCTCTTAGAATCTAAATGTTGTCCTTGTCCATTTGTAGGTATTGGCTGCCCATTTGACCAATCAGCATCATATTTGCTTCCAGAAACATTGTGCATTGTCATCTTTACATCTAACATTTCTAATACTGGTTTTTGCCATTCTCTTTTCATCTAATCACCCCCTTTCAAAGTATTTTTTTATTAAGCGATACACTATTACAGTTCTCATTAAAGTTCTATAATCGGGGTCAGACATATTTTCTGTCCTTAGAGCCTTTTCGCTTTTAACCAATGCCGACCTTATTACCTCTTCATCAAAAAATTTCATTACGTTCGAATCTTTGAGAAGTTCCTTAACCTCTTCTATAAGCATATTCCAATGTGGAACCATTCGATGGAGCCAATCTGCACCTTGTATCCCCCAAATACGTTGATTTAACCTAATTTGGTCTGGCAGCACATTTTCTGTTGCTCTTCTAATGAGTGCTCGGTCTAACCCATTTTGAACAAATTGATCTTCAGGTACTGAAAAACAATAGCGGACCACACGAATGTCATTTGTAGGGTCGCGTTTCCATAGTTTATATCGCAATGAGAGTTTGGCATTAAATGTACTCCCAGAATTCCAAGTGGATATATTATCAAATACGATTCTTCTTTGCTCATAAAGATTTTTAGATGCTAACCAGCCAGAACTATCAATTCCATATTCACTCAACTTTGAAAATACACCAGTTCTCTCTGCGAACTCAGAATTAATTAAAATCGGAAGATCCTCCGCATTGTTCCTCGCTACCATTTGATTTATAATTGGAAAGCCAATTTTAACAATATCAGGGATTAACCGAAATCTGGCTCCTCCAGTTTTCGCACTATAATGTTGCAATTCCTGAATAAGACGCAGCCACTTAAATCTCTTTAAAAGAATCGCATAATAATCTAGCGCAGAACCCCACGATATCGTTGAATTACCTTTATCACCATTTAGTAGAATTCCAACACCTTTTTCGCTCGCTTTCTCAAAAATGCCCCTTAGCCAAAAAGAGTTTTCTGCAAATTTGTACGGCATTTCCATCACATCAAGATAATCATCGATTTCGGTATAAGAACTTCTCCCGTCAAAATCATAATAATGATCAGAAATTCCTCCTACATATTCAACCGTTTTCTTAATAAATGGTCGCTCGTCCGGCATTATTCGCTTTTGTGTGAAATCAACGAAATCCTTTGGCGGAATATAACTGAATGTATGTAATGTCTTACTCTTTTTTTGAAGTTCTTTTGCCGCAAATCCTACAACTGCACCTGAATCCAACCCTCCACTTAGTTGGGAACCAATTTCTCGAAACGTTCGTAATCTACAATTTACTGCTTCCTGAAAAACATCTTGAAAGGCCTCAACATATTCTTCATTTGATTTTAATTTTATTTTTTCAGCTGGCATAAATGTACCGAAGCGTTTAAGGATGATTCTTTTTCCAACAATAGTAATCGAATGAAATGGTGGCACTTGTTCTATATCTTTAAAAGGTGTTAAACGAGCATCAACCGTATCAATCATTCCAGTAATTGCTAAAAATTCAGCAATATAATTCTCATTTAATTGCTTTTCAATATAGGGTAAAGTCAATAATGGTTCAATTGTTGTACAAAGACTGAACCGTGAATGATTCCTAAAATAGTAAAGTGTTCTATAGCCAGAAGGATCTCTTGCGCCAAAGAATTGTTGATTTTTCTCATCCCAAATCATAAAGGCAAAATCACCAATTAGATATTTCGGAGAGTCTTCTCCCCATTTATGATAAGAAAGTAATATCAGTTCACTATCAGTGATTTCTTTTCTTTTTCTTTTATCAACTTGTAATCTCTCAAATAATTCTTCCCGGTTATCAATAATCGCATCAGCCGTAATAGCTAACTTTCTATCATGATCATAGTAGGGGAGTTTTTCACCTATAGATTCTGGTGTAATCCATTGGGCATGGCAGCCTAGAAAGACTTTGTCACTATGCCATATTTGAACATCATCGGCTGGATACTTTTCCAAATCCTTCATCATTCTCCTGCCGTGTTCGAGATTAATAGGTTCATCGTTCAAATGATATATACCAGCAATAGCACTCATCTTTTCCTCCTGCCATTTCTACTTCTGCGTTTTATCTTAAACCGATTTAAACTTTGGGTTAATATCAAATTCCCTGTTCTTTAAAGTGAACAACCAAAGCATAGTTAAATATTGGATTCTTAAAAGTAATCCTAAATAGTGCAAATTTATTATTATTGTTGATATAATAGATGGTAATAACCTCAATATCTTTATTTCCACTTTCATAAGTTCTCAATAAAGAACAACTTGATATTTCTATCATAAATGCTCCCATTTTAAGAGTCAACTCTTTTTTGACTAATAAATACGTTTTATTTAAGAGAATTTTTCGACAAGATTTTAGTGGTTAAAGGAACAATGCAAAAAGGAATTGACACTCTCACTAAACTGTAGTAAATTTTATAAATAATCTAAATATTAATGTTCTTATCAAGAGAGGTAGAGGGAATGGCCCTATGACGCCTCAGCAACCATCAATGGCTTTTTCATTGAAAAGGTGCTAAGTCCACCAAGTTATAGGTAACTTGGAAGATAAGAAGAATGACAATGCTTACAGCAGCCAAAAGTCTTCTTCTTATAGAAGACTTTTTTTGTTTTTATAAAGGAGGATAAGGAATATGGTGTATAAGATTGATACGAAGTTAGCACAAATTGGAAATCGCAGCGAAACCACGACAGGAACGGTTAATCCTCCGGTTTATTTCTCAACAGCCTATCGTCACGAAGGGATTGGGCAATCAACAGGTTATGATTACTCAAGGACAGGAAATCCAACACGCCAGCTGCTAGAAAAGGCGATTGCCGATCTCGAAGGTGCGGATCAAGGGTTTGCCTGTAGTTCAGGCATGGCGGCTATTTTTACAATCCTTTCTCTTTTCCAATCTGGGGACGAATGGATTGTGAGCGAGGATTTATACGGAGGAACATATCGTTTACTAGAACAGGGATTTAAAAAATGGGGATTGCAGACCCAATATGTTAATACCTGTAGCCCGGAAGAAATTGAGAGGAAGATTACCCCTCAAACAAAGGCGATATTCCTTGAAACACCGACCAATCCACTTATGCAGCAGTCAGACATTGCTGCAGTTTCAAAAATTGCAAAGAGCCACGGAATTATTCTAATTGTTGATAATACATTCTATACTCCGCTCCTTCAGCAGCCAATCCTGCTTGGTGCAGATATTGTCCTTCATAGTGCGACGAAATACTTAGGTGGTCATAATGATGTCCTTGCAGGTCTAATTGTTGCGAAAGGAAAAGAGCTTTGTGAGGCGCTGGCTTTTCATCATAATGGAGCGGGCGGAGTCCTAAGTCCTTTTGATTCCTGGTTAGTGATGCGCGGAATGAAAACTTTATCCCTTCGTATGCAAAGACATGAAAGCAATGCGAAAGCTATCGTGGAATACCTTTCCACTCATGATGGAATAACAGATGTTCTTTACCCTGGAAGAGGCGGTATGGTTTCCTTCCGCTTACAGGATGAAACATGGGTTAATCCTTTCCTCAAAGGACTTTCACTTATTACCTTTGCTGAAAGCCTGGGCGGAACAGAAAGCTTTATTACGTATCCAGCGACACAAACCCATGCTGATATTCCTGAAGAAATCCGAATTAAGTCAGGTGTTTGCAATCGACTATTAAGATTTTCAGTAGGACTAGAAGATCCAACAGACATCATTCAAGATCTTGAATACGCATTAGCAAAATTAAAAGAAGGAGTGATTGGATAATGAGTTCAGATAATTATAGTTTTGAAACCAAGCTCCTTCATAATAAGCATAAAGTCGATCTAGCCACGGGAGCAGTTAGTGTACCGATTCAACATGCATCGACCTTCCATCAATTTGATATAGAAAATTACGGGAAATACGATTACGCTAGAAGTGGAAACCCCACAAGAGAAGCGCTCGAGGATGTAATCGCTGAATTGGAAGGCGGAACGAGAGGCTTTGCTTTCTCGTCTGGAATGGCTGCTATTTCAACAGCCTTCCTCCTTCTTTCTTCTGGAGACCATATCGTCATTACCGAAGATGTGTATGGCGGCACGTATCGAATGGTCACACAGGTGCTCTCTCGGTTCGGGATTGAACATACATTTGTAGATATGACTGATCTTAATCAAGTAAAAAATGCCATTAAGCCTAACACCAAAGCATTTTATGTTGAAACACCATCAAACCCTTTATTAAAGGTTACGGATATTGCCGCAATTACAGCTCTTGCAAAAGAGATAAATGCAATCACTTATGTAGATAACACCTTTTTAACCCCTGAATACCAAAGACCTTTAGAGCTTGGAGCAGATGTAGTTCTTCATAGTGCGACTAAATTTTTATCAGGACATAGTGATGTGGTTGCAGGACTTGCGGTTGTAAAAGATGAGGAATTAGGCAAGAGGCTCTACTCTTTACAAAATTCCTTTGGTGCTATACTAGGGGTACAGGATGCCTGGCTTGTGCTTAGGGGAATAAAAACCCTTCATGTCAGACTAGAACAATCACAAAAATCAGCTATCAAACTAGCCGAATTCTTAGACGCACATCCTTTAATCGAAAAAGTTTATTACCCTGGTCTGGAAAATCATCCACAGTTTGATTTGCAAAACAGTCAAGCTGGCGGCCCTGGAGCAGTTTTATCCTTTGAATTCGCGAATGAACAAGCACTTCAGGTCTTTTTATCCAACGTTAAAATACCTGTTTTTGCAGTTAGTCTAGGAGCGGTTGAATCCATTCTATCCTACCCTGCAAAAATGTCTCATGCAGCGATGCCACAAGCAGAAAGGGAAAAGCGAGGAATTAAAAACAGCCTCATCCGCTTATCCGTTGGCTTAGAGAACCCAGACGATCTCATTAATGACTTCTCTCAGGCATTACTTCAGGTGAAAGAAAAACAATTGGTCTTGCAGCAAGGAGAATGATCATGACCTTTCTAGAAAAATTAAAAAGCCAAATTTTAATAGGTGACGGTGCCATGGGCACCCTTCTTTATACATTCGGCAAAGATAGTTGCTTGGAAGAGTTAAACCTTTCTCATCCGGAAAAAATCAAAGAGATCCATAAGGCCTATATAGATGCCGGTGCGGATGTGATTCAAACAAACACGTATGCAGCGAATTATCTAAAACTACAAAGATATGGTCTTGAAGACTCGGTTAAAGCAATCAATAGCGCAGCGGTACGAAATGCAAAATTAGCCGTACAGCAAAACGCTTATGTTCTTGGTACCGTCGGCGGGAACAGAGGAATAAAGCCGAGTGCTTTATCCATTGAAGAATTAAAGCGCAGTTTCCGTGAACAGCTCTATTGCTTATTGCTAGAAGGTGTTGATGGAATTCTATTAGAAACCTTTTACGACCTGGAGGAACTGGAAACAGTCCTTGCAATAGCTCGAAAGGAAACAAAGCTCCCTATTATTGCCCAAGTCTCACTTCAAGAGCCAGACATCCTGCAAGACCAAACACCGATTAATGAGGCCTTTACACGTCTTGAAAACCTCGGTGCTGACGTAATTGGATTGAACTGCCGTCTCGGGCCCCATCATATGCTTAAATCACTTGAGCAGATTGAACTGCCTAAAAATGCTTACCTTTCTGCCTTCCCAAATGCGAGTTTACCGGCGTATACAGACGGTATATTCCATTATGAAGGGGACTCAGATTATTTTAAGAAATCTGCCCAAAGCTTCCGTCAGCAGGGAGTACGTTTGATTGGCGGCTGCTGCGGAACAACCCCAGCGCATATCCAGGGATTTGCGTCAGAGTTAAAAAATAGTGTGCCTGTCACCGAAAAGATAGTTAAATTAAAAACAAAGAAAATCATCATTGAACACAGTGCAGCTAAAAGGGACCTCCAGCCTCTAGAGGAAATCGTTAAGGAACGGACATCGGTTATTGTAGAATTAGATACTCCAAGGAAGCTTGATACCAGCAAATTTTTTGAAGGCGCAAAGGCGTTGAAAGAAGCAGGTATCGATGCGATTACGATGGCTGATAACTCTTTAGCTCAGGTGAGGATTTCCAATGAATCTTTAGGTTATCTTGTTAAACAAGAATTAGGGATGCGACCGCTTATCCATATTGCCTGCAGAGACCGGAATGTTATTGGTTTGCAATCACACCTTATGGGGCTTCATACTCTTGGAATGCACGATGTATTAGCGATAACAGGTGACCCCGCAAGAGTTGGCGACTTCCCTGGTGCTTCATCTGTATATGATGTATCTTCCTTTGAGCTAATACAAATGATAAAACAGTTAAATGAAGGCTTATCGTTTTCTGGAAAAGACTTAGGGCAAAAAACCGCTTTTAGCATAGCAGGTGCTTTTAATCCGAATGTCCGTTCAGTAGAAAAAGCAGTGAAACGTCTTGAGAAAAAGATTGAATATGGTGCTGATTATTTCATCTCGCAGCCTGTCTTCTCTGAGGAGAAATTAATTGAAGTCTATGAACATACCAAACACCTAAATGCCCCTATTTACATTGGTTTAATGCCTTTAACGGGCAGCAGGAATGCTGAATTTCTTCATAATGAGGTACCAGGAATTAAAATCTCTCAAACGATTCGAGACAGAATGGCGGCACTCTCTGATCAGCCACTACAAGCTGCACGTGAAGGAATTGAAATAACAAAATCTTTAATTGACACAGCACTCGACTTATTCAATGGAATTTATTTAATTACGCCATTTTTACGATACGAACTAACAACTGAATTAGCGATATATGCCAGACAACGTGCAAGTCAAGTTAGGGGGAACATCTATGTCGAAAGCTCCATTAAGTGAACAACTACAAAAACGAATCCTTGTCATGGATGGTGCCATGGGTACCATGATTCAACAGGAAAATTTAACAGCAGAGGACTTTGGCGGTGAGCAATACGAGGGCTGTAATGAGTATCTGAATGTAACAGCTCCTGAAACAATCGCAAAAATTCATCGTGAATACTTGGAGGCTGGTGCTGATATTATTGAAACCAACACCTTCGGGGCCACAAGCATTGTTCTCGATGACTACAATCTAGGATTTAGGGCTTATGAATTAAATAAAATTGCCGCTCAAATTGCGAAAAAAGAAGCTGAGAAAATTTCTACTGCTGAGTGGCCACGGTATATTGCAGGTTCAATGGGACCGACTACAAAGACCTTAAGTGTTACAGGTGGAACCACTTTTGATGCACTTGCTGTTTCCTATGAAGAACAAGCAATTGGTTTGATTGACGGTGGTGTCGACCTTCTTCTTCTTGAAACAAGTCAAGATATGTTGAATGTAAAGGCAGGATTTATCGGAATACAAAACGCCTTTAGTAAGACTGGAAAAAAACTGCCATTAATTGTATCTGGTACGATTGAACCAATGGGCACAACCCTGGCCGGACAGTCGATTGAATCCTTTTACATTTCATTAGAGCATATGAGGCCCCTCGCAGTGGGGCTAAATTGTGCGACGGGTCCAGAATTTATGCAAGAGCATGTCCGCTCCCTTTCCAACCTTGCTTCAACAGCTATTATTTGTTACCCAAATGCAGGGTTACCTGATGAAGAAGGACACTATCATGAAACACCAAAAACGTTAGCGAAAAAGCTGGCTGATTTTGCTGCCCATGGCTGGTTAAACATTGTTGGCGGCTGCTGTGGTACAACTCCGGATCATATTCGAGCGATTACAGAAGAAATGAAAAAGTTCTCACCACGAGAGTCTCAGTCCTCTGATTTCCATATGGTATCAGGTATTGAACCATTTGTTTACGATGATCCAACACTAAGGCCGATTATGGTGGGAGAACGTACAAACGTAATTGGTTCCCGTAAATTCAAACGCCTTATTAATGAAGGTAAGATTGAAGAAGCTGCAGAGGTTGCACGTGCTCAGGTAAAGGGCGGTGCACATGTAATTGATATATGTCTTGCTGACCCTGATCGTGATGAGATGAGTGACATGGTGAATTTTATCCCAGAAGTGGTGAAGAAAATAAAAGCCCCGCTTGTTATTGATTCGACAGATGAAAAAGTAATCGAACAAGCACTCAAGTATTCTCAAGGAAAAGTGATTATTAATTCGATTAATCTCGAGGATGGCGAAGAAAGATTTGAGGCAGTCGTTCCACTGATTCATAAATATGGCGCTGCTGTCGTCGTTGGTACTATTGAAGAAGATGGTATGGGCGTAACGGCAGAAAAGAAATTAGCCATTGCTAAACGTTCCCATGATATCCTTGTTAACAAATACGGTTTAAAGCCACAGGATCTTATTTTTGACCCGCTTGTTTTTCCTGTCGGTACTGGTGATGAGCAATATATTGGCTCTGCTAAAGCAACGGTAGAAGGAATTAAGTTGATTAAAGAACATCTTCCTAAAACGCAAACCATTCTTGGAATCAGTAATGTATCATTCGGCCTTCCGCCTGTTGGCAGGGAAATATTAAACTCTGTTTTCTTATACCACTGTACACTAGCAGGGCTGGATTATGCGATTGTTAACACTGAAAAACTCGAACGATTCGCTTCCATTTCAAAGGAAGAAGTTTTATTAGCAGAAGAACTTCTATTTAACACAACAGATGAAACACTAGCTACGTTTACGGAATTTTATCGGGGTAAAAAGAAAGAGACAAAGAGTACAGTACCAGACATGAGTTTGGAAGAACGCCTCTCTTACTACGTTGTTGAAGGTACGAAAGAGGGTTTATTACCTGATTTGGCATTGGCACTTGAAAGTTATCCTGCCCCGCTAGATATTATTAATGGACCATTAATGGAAGGCATGAAAGAAGTAGGACGACTTTTCAACGACAATCAGCTAATCGTTGCTGAAGTACTTCAAAGTGCTGAGGTAATGAAGGCTTCTGTCTCTTATCTAGAACCTTACATGGAAAAAGGAGATGTTTCTTCCTCCAAAGGGAAGGTTATCTTAGCAACAGTTAAAGGCGATGTACATGATATCGGGAAAAACCTCGTAGATATTATTCTTAGCAATAACGGTTATGATGTGCTTGATTTAGGGATTAAAGTATCACCGACTGAACTGGTTCAAGCCATTCAAAAAGAAAAACCAGACATCGTTGGTTTATCCGGCTTACTGGTGAAATCTGCACAGCAAATGGTTATAACAGCACAGGATATGAAAGAAGCCGGAATCTCAACACCTATCCTTGTTGGAGGTGCAGCCCTTTCTAGAAAGTTCACCGATACTAAGATTGCTAAAGAATATGAAGGACTCGTTCTATATGCAAAGGATGCAATGAATGGATTGTCACTCGCTAATCAACTTCAAACTCCAGAGGAGCATGAAAAACTGTTTGCAGAGAAAAAGGAAAAACTAGCTGCTTTAGAACTGCCGAGGGAGCTTCCAATTCGTTCTGCAGTATCGACAGCTGTAAAAACAAGACCGTCCGTTTCTACAGAAGTACCGGTTTTCACACCAATGGATACGAAGAAACACATTCTAAAAACCTATTCCCTTTCTCATATTGAGCCTTACATCAATATGCAAATGTTAATTGGTCATCACCTAGGGGTAAA
Source organism: Neobacillus niacini (assembly GCF_031457145.1). Lineage (GTDB taxonomy): Bacteria > Bacillota > Bacilli > Bacillales > Cytobacillaceae > Neobacillus > Neobacillus niacini_J. Next base: position 101,877 of record NZ_JAVDVZ010000010.1, on the reverse strand, counting down.
AGGAAAAATTGCAAATTTACTGGCTGAAAAGAATGAAAAGGCAGTTAAGGTAAAAGAAGTAGTGGATGGGTTATTAGCAGATGCTAAACAAGGTAATTGGATTTTACCAGCAGCGGTTTATCAATTTTTCCCTGCACAGTCTGAAGGAAATAAAATTTTTATTTATGATCCTAATGATCATAATCGTATTATTGAAACATTTGATTTCCCACGTCAGGAATCTGCACCGCATTTATGTTTGGCTGACTTTGTAAGGTCTGTTGACAGTGGAGAGAAGGATTATGTTGGCTTCTTTACAGTTACAGCCGGAAGAGGAATCCGTGCAAAAGCTGACGAGTTAAAGGCAGAAGGCCGTTTTCTTGAGAGTCATGCTCTACAATCCTTAGCACTTGAATCGGCAGAAGGCTTTGCCGAATTAATCCATCGTCAAATGCGCGACCGTTGGGGCTTCCCAGACCCGCTGACATTTACGATGCAGGATCGATTTACAGCTAAATATCAGGGACAACGCTTCTCTTTTGGGTACCCTGCATGTCCTGATTTAGAAGATCAGAAGAAGCTATTTGCGTTGATTCATCCGGAGGAAATTGGGATTGAATTAACAGAAGGCTGCATGATGGAACCAGAAGCTTCCGTTTCAGCTATGGTATTTGCTCATCCTGAGGCAAGGTATTTTAATGTTTTGAGATAAATGAAGTCCGCGGATTAGATTCCGCGGATTTTTTCTGTTTCAAAATTAATCCCGCCAACTACTTTAATGATGTTCCGTTCTTGACATTTTAATCAAATGCTTATATAGTTACCTAGGTAACCATATTAATTACCTGGGTAACTATTATGCATATAATAATTTTGGAGTGAACTTATTTGACTAACCACGCATTATTTCATACTCTTCATCAACTTTCCCGACAATTGACCAATCAACTCAATGAAGCTCTTAAACCCCTTGGATTATATAGTGCTCAATGGTCAGTCATATTTGTTTTACATACAAAAGGCTCAATCACACAAAAAGAACTTTGTGAGTATTTATTTGTCGAAGCTCCACCGATGACCCGTACGATTCAACGGCTTGTTAAACAAGGGTTTGTAAGACAGCTTCCTGGCAAGGACAAACGAGAGAAGTATATTCAACTAACCGAGGAAGCAGTAAAAGAATTTCCTAAATGGGAGCATGCTGTTTTCGAGTGCAATCAGACCTTACTAACGAATTTTCCGCAAAGCTCACAACAAGAATTAGCAAAACTTCAAGGTCTATGGTTAAAAGAGCTATTGTAAAAGGAGTAGATAACATGAACAAATCTAAATTATGGACGAAAGATTTTATTAATATTTCCTTGAGTAACTTTTTTTTATTTTTAACTTTTTATATTTTACTAGTAACTCTTCCGATTTTCGCATTGCAGGAATTTGACAGTAATGCTTCGCAGGCAGGATTGATGACAACCGTATTCTTGCTTTCAGCCATTGTATCCCGCCCGCTTGCTGGTCAATGGCTAGAGCGTGCTAGTAATAGAAAAGTACTATTAACGGCGCTTATAATCTTCGCAGCCGCCTCGCTTCTATATTTTTTCCCTAAAACTGTTACAGGTTTCCTAGTGATTCGCTTGTTACACGGGGTTGGCTTTGGTATGGCAACTACCGCTGTAGGAGCGATTGTAGCAGACCTCATTCCGAGTTCACGAAGAGGAGAAGGAATGGGATACTTTGTTATGTCGACGAAACATGGCAATGGTATTAGGACCATTTGTGGGATTGACTGCCATCCAACAATGGGGAGCAAGGACGATGTTCATTATGACTGTCATTGTAGCCTTTGGAGCGCTTATTACCGGTCTTACAGTTAAAATAGCGAAGCCTGAAGTACCAGATCAAATGGTCATACTTCCAGCCTTCTCATTGAAAAGCCTTATTGAGCCATCTGCGGTATCAATTGCAATAGTTGGCAGTTTCTTAGCCATTGTCTATTCGGCACTTCTTTCTTTCGTATCCGTCTATGCAAATGAAATAAATCTTACCGAAGTATCCAGTCTATTCTTTGTTGTTTATGCGATTATCTTATTAATGTCTAGACCTTTTACAGGAAAGTGGCTCGATCAATATGGTCCTAACGTGATTGTTTTCCCATCAATCGTCTTGTTTGCATTTGGTATGTTTGTATTAAGTCAAAGCAGTGGAGCAATTACTTTCCTTGTTTCTGCGGGAATGATTGGTTTAGGCTGGGGAACACTTTTCCCAACCTTCCAAACGATTGCCATTCAAAACGCGGCACCGAGAAAACGTGGCTTAGCTACAGCTACCTTTCTATCAATCTATGACATCGGTATTGCACTAGGATCATTCTTGGTCGGTTTAATTGCAGCAAAAATGGACTTCAGTTCTTTATATCTAATGTGTTCCTTCTATGTCTTAATCGGAGCCATACTGTATTATCTCCTTCAAGTAAGAAAACCAACAAAGCAGGAATTAAATGTCCAGCAATCCTTACAAGTAAAGGAGCAATAACCTTCAAGAACCATCAAATGATGGTTCTTTTTTGAGCAGTGATTTTTACTTTTGCTTTTTATTCATGTACACTTTTATTGTATGTAATTTTTCGAATGGAGGTTTTTACATGTTAGATGTTATAGTGATTGGTGCTGGACCAGCAGGAGCAAGTGCTGCTTTAATTACAGCTAAAGCTGGTAAAAAAACATTGGTTATTGATAATGATAAGAGCGCTACCAAGCGTGCATGGGTGGAAAACCATTACGGCGTGTTAGAAATCTCTGGTCCGGACCTTATAGAAATTGGAAAAAAGCAAGTCACTAAATTTGGCGGCGAAATTGTCCAAGCAGCTGTTACCAACATTAGTAAAGTTGATGGCGGCTTAAAGGTAGAAACAGAGAGCGGAGAACATGAAGCAAAGCATGTTATTGTGGCTACTGGATTCCTAGTAGATGTTGCTGAAAAAGCTGGTCTAACTACCAAGCCAGGTACTGAGCCAAGAGTAAAAACCATTATTGATGTAACTGCTCAAGGAAAAACAAATGTTGAAGGCATTTGGGCTGCGGGAACAGTTGCTGGTGTGAGTGTACATACAATCATAACAGCTGGTGACGGCGCGAAAGTTGCTTTTAATGTGGTTAGTGAATTGAATGGCGAACGTTATGTTGACCATGATGTTTTAAAAGCATAATAGTTGTCAAAAAAATCCCCTTCAAGGGGATTTTTTTACTTATACCTCTAAATCTTTTCCTTCTTCAACGATATGGAATAGAAGATGTGCCAGATGGTGAATTGGACCATAATCTTCTTCGTCTTCACTTACTTCCTCATTAAATTCAAGATCATTTAGGTAAAGGGCAGTAAATTCATAAAAATCCTTCAACTGGAAGGAATAACAGCCAACGGGGTCTTCACTTCCGTCTTCCCCTGTTGGGTCCTCGTATTGCAGCACCATGTAAGAAACATCTCCATCCGCATCCTCTGCGTCGAAAAAGACAAAAAAGCCAATATTCGTGTCTAATTCAAAAAGATGCCTTGTTCCGCCTTCTGTTGCCTTTTCAAAATCCTCTTGGCTTAACTTTTGAATCTGCATGGAATCGACATTGTCTTCCTGGTGAAAACCAACAATAAATGATTTCATAAATTTTCCTCCTTGTTAAACACATATAAATTACTTTGCCCCTAAAAATAAAATTTCATTAATAAGTTGAACAAATAAAAAACCTTCTAGATAGGAGTTCCTAGTTAGAAGGTTTTTGGTCATCACCCCACTGGCGGTAAAATAGGGTGAACTTTATTGATAGTACTAGCCTTAGCAATGTCATCAGTAGATTGGCTAAGGTTGTTGTTAATAGGCGTTACTAATAAAAGAAGTGAAAATAAAATCCCTGCTATTATTGCCTTCTTCATAATTCTCCTCCTCAATGGACCTTTGTAAAATATTTTACTGCCTCTAAATACATCCCTTGACTGGTATAGTAATCTGATAGCATTCTATAAAAACGGGTAAGATCATCTTTATGTTCTTTCGTATTCTCTAAATAAGGAATTACTTTTGATTCTAGGTATTTAATCCCTTTTTCAAGTGAAGTCATATGAATTAGAAAAAACTCTGACAAAAGCTTGTATTTTTTTACTCCAATCTCATTTGATAGAGATTTAACGGTTTGAAAGCACTCTTCTGCCTTTTCATAAGTTTGGCTAGACCAATGTAGTTCTCCAATTGTATATAGGGTTACAAGATAGTTCTTAGAATTTACAGTTTGCAGGGCTAGACTTTTATCGTAAAAGGCTAAAGCTTCTTTATTATTATTCATTCTTTTTTGTAAGTAGCCCATATTATGATAGATTTGCGGCAGCATTTTCTCTTCCTTAAGCAATTCTGCATTTCGAATTAAATGCTTAAAACAAACTAGTGCTTCCTCATAAATATTAGAATGAGTATAGTTAATTCCTAAAAGCATTATCGTGTGCAAAATTCGATAAAAATTATGTTGGTTCATAAAAATTTGAAGAGCCAGCTTCCCAAAATGAATGGCATGGCCAGATTGATCAAGCGAGGTTTTGACTAGAGCCCGATGATAGAGAAATTCTCCGTTTGTTGTTTCATAATCATCTTTTATATATAATTCTTCTAGTAATTCATCTGCTTTTTTAAAGTGACCCTTTAATATTAAAAATACAGCATTATAATAGTGAAATAAATACCATTCATGTTGGGAAAAATTTTTCTTTTGCTTATGTAATAAGTCTCGTTGTGCTTCTGCATCTGAAAGTAAATCCTTGAATAATAGATAGCGATACTTATATAATTCGTATGAATACATATGTGCAGAAAAAGGGACCACATGTTCAATTTCTTTGAGCTTTTGATAAATCACTTCGATTTCTTCCCGCAAATAAAAGTTGATTTTTTCACCAAAATCTCTTAATAAGGTTTTAATTAACTCCTCTTTTTCCTCCATTTCATCAAAGCTGACTTCCAGCCTTGCAAGTAATAAGGAAATAGTCTCTTCGTTAGCGTCTTTTGAGTTATTTTCAATTTTACTTAAATGAGGGATAGAGCAAATTCCAGTAGCAAGTTCCTTTTGTGTTATCCCTTTTTGGGTCCTGTAGTATTTAATTAAAGGTCCAAATTCCATAACATAACCACCCTCTAAAAGCTCTTCCTTTTTTCCTATTTTATACCAACTCTACCCCCTCTTCCATCTATTTGTTCAGACTATTAAAAAAATAAAGAATAGGGTCAATAAGAAGTCAAAAATGTTGGGAAATTTTATCAATTTACAAAAAAAGACCCTGAAGATTTCCTTCAGAGCCTCAAAAATATTTCTTTTTCCAAAAAATTAATGCGGTTAACGTCGATAAGATACTAGCAACAATAATCGAAATCCAAAATGCATGCGGACTATTTTGCAGTGGTAAATCTACATTCATTCCATAAAAGCTAAACACGATCGTTGGAAATGAAAGAATGATCGTAAACGAAGTTAAGAATTTCATGACGATATTTACATTATTGGAAATGATTGAAGCAAAAGCGTCCATCATGCCACTGAGAATCGAGCTGTATGTCTCGGCCATCTCAATCGCCTGGATTTTTTCAATCATTACATCTTCTAATAAATCTTTATCTTCCTCATACATCTTGATATAGCTGAATCGGAGAATTTTATCCAAGACCACTTTATTCGATTTAAGAGAGGTCATGAAATAGACCAAACTCTTTTCTAAAGCAAGTAACGCATACAATTCTTTGTTTTTCATTGATTGATGAAGTCCACGTTCGATTTCATTTGTTTTTTTATTAATTTGTTTCAGATATCTTAAGTAATAAGATGTAATAATAGCTAAAATTTGTAGAGCAAATCGGTTCTTTTTAAAGGTGAAAAAATCTTTTATTTTATTATTCTTAAAAACTTCTAATATGGGTGTATCCTTTAATGAAACGGTAATAATACATTCATCCGTTAAAACAATCCCAACTGGAATCGTCTCATAGATTGGGAAACCAGCTTCATCATGCGCAATATAAGGATAATCCACAATGATATAAACTTGACCATCTTCACGTTCAATCCTTGGTCGTTCTTCATCATCAAGGGCATCTTTAATAAAGTCAACATAGATGTTTGCTTCCTTGGCTACTCGGTTGATTTCTTCCTCCGTTGGGGCATACATATTTACCCAGCAGCCTTTTGAAATTTCCTCAACCTGTTCGAGTACTCTTGCTTCAGTGCTTTTATAAATCTCCAACATGATAAAACCTCCTCATCACTTTGTTCGAGGAAGCCATACTACCTTCATAAGGGCTGATATTCCTGAAGAATCCAATTCAAAGATAACACTGACTTCCCCACGACTACTGCTGGGGTCCGGGTCTATTGCATAACTCAAAAATATCAACTCCTTCAACATATAATTACCTCATTATCATAAACCCAAAAGCAAAAAAGCACAAACATGATTTTATTCAGGAAAATAGGGATTTAAGTGTATTAATACCTCCTCAATGTTGTCGTATTTATCCATTAATCTCCCTTTGATTAATTTAGCAAGATCATGCCCTTCCTTAATTGTTTTAAAGTGATCAATGGATATTCGTAAATCAACTAAAATATAATGACCAAGTTCCCTTGCCCTAATCCGGTCTATCCTCTTTACCTCCGGAAATCCATTCACCACATCAATGTATGCCTGTAATGTTACCGCGTCAATATTCCTTTCAAGTAAAATATCAAAAGCTTCGGTTAACATTTCTTTGGAGATTTTAAAAATTAAATAAGCAACAAAGATACTTGCTGCTTTATCTCCATACTGTAAAAGGAGAATATCAAAGCGTTCCCCAAGTATGGAGAGAAGAACTCCGAGAGCTGCAGCAATGGAAGCCACAATATCTGCCTTATGGTCAAATGCAATGGCTTCAATTGCCTTACTATTATGCTCTGTTGCCACCTTTAATGATGAACGGTACAAAATAATTTTTGTAACATATGAAATTATCGCTACCCACATGGCTAAATAACTAGGTGTTTCTACTTCATGGAAGAAACCGCTGATTCCTTCATACACAACATATATGGAAACGAGAAAAAGTAAAATCCCAACGATTCCAGAAACAATTACCTCAGCCTTTCCATGTCCATATGGATGTTCTTTATCAGCTGGCTTATTGGCAATTTTTATGACTAGTAAGACGATAACTGAGGCAAAAACATCTGCAGCAGAATGAATTCCATCCGCAAATACAGCGTCACTGTTTCCATACCAGCCTATGAAAAGTTTCCCTATTGTTAAGAGGATATTACTGATTACACTTATCCAGGCAATTTTCTTAGCTAAGGATTCCCTCATCTACCATCTCCACCTTAATAATTTCTATTGCTTTATTTGATTATTCCCATTTTCCTCCATCATCATTTCCTCTTCTTCATCCACTGTAATCCTGTTAATGGCATCATGTAGAAAATGAAAGGCTTCATCTAATTCTTCCCTTGAAGGATATTTATCTTTATTCATCATAATCAGCTCCTTGATTTTTTTGTATGAGTAATCCTTGAATAAAAAGTAGAAAATACGGTTGTACCAAATTTATTAAAGGAGTGTATAACATGGATAAAAAAAATTCTGCCACCAACAGTACCGATCTTGCTGGACGGGTCTACGAGACAAGTGACTATCAAAAAAACGATGTCATCTCTACAGGCCTAGCGACCACCCACGAACAGGCAACTGACGCTTATACAGAAGGCGAGATTGGCGCACTTATTGATACTATTGATGATGACTTGAACGCTAAAGACTTACCAATTGCCCAAAAGCCATATAGAAACAAGTAAGAAAAGCGGAAGTGCCCTGGTCAGCGGCGTATGGCCTGGAGCGCTCCAACTGAGATAAAGGAAACACGAAGAGCCGGAGGCGATTCGATGTTGACTTATCGTAGGGCGGAGAGCGAAGGACACTAGCCGCTAGGGCCGCTTGCGCTAGACAAAAATTAGAGAAAACAGCTTTCCAAACGAAAGCTGTTTTCTTTTTTATTTATCTTCCTCTACATACGGGTCTTTCTCATATGCTGGCAGGTCTCCAAAGCTTGTCATGATTCCTTCTTCATCTAACTGATCTTCGTAGCGTTCATGCTGTGAATTTGGGTAAACCGTAATATTGTTACCATACATATCATTTCCAACAAAATTTTCGAAGTCCTCAACATATCCCTCATTTTCATCTGGTTCATTACTAACATCGTTGTAATGCCCCTCCGGAAAGGCTAAATCGGATGGTGTATCAGATGTTCCCCACTGAGCTACGGTCTGCCAAGAGTCCTCCGCATCAAAGCCAACATTCTCATCCTTGGAATCCATATCAAACTTCCCAAACGGCGGCATTAATACCCCCTCTTCAACAGGTCGATCATGTGAAATAACTTGGTCTGGACTGTGTTCCTTACAAAAGGTTGTATTAGGCAAAGCTTCTAATCGTTCATATGAAATTTCTTTACCACATACCTCACATTTTCCATATGTCCCATTTTCCATTGCTGAAAGGGCCTTATTTATATTTCTTAGCTGCAAGTCAGTATGCTCATTTAACGCGATATCTTTTTCACGTTCGTACAAATCTGTACCTTCATCTGCGGGGTGGTTATCAATACTTGATAACTCTCCCATTGATTCATGATAATGCCCTCGCTCTAAACCATAGTGATCATTTTGCTCGAGGCGCTCTTCAATTTCCTCTTTTTCCTTTAGTAATTGCAACCGAAAACCAGCAAGCTGCTCTGTCGTTAACATAGGAAACCCCTTTCAAGGCTTATTGGTTATCTATATCGCCCATTTATGATTTCAATTTTATCTTGTACCTTTTTATTTTCATTGATTTAGCCCATGATTATGTAATTAATTTAAAGATGCCAACAAAAACCTAAATTCCTCTTATGAACTGGCTGAATAAGTTTTTGGAGTGAGTGTATCTTAACATATAGAAAGACATTAGAAAGGAAAAGAGGGGATGTAAATGGTAAACCAGAATTTTGATAAATTTAGAAAAGAACAACAGGAACATCAAGGTGTGTACCTCGGTGGTGCCAAACAGCAAAGCAGGAAAAATGACCCTGAATATAACAACCAAGAAATTACGGATAAAGCGGTAGGAGCCACCGGGAGAAATATAAATGGGCAAAACGAGTAGCGGAGCAAAAGAAGAAAAAAGCGATATGAAGTGGTGGCAGCTTTCGTTATTTGGGATAGGCTGTACAATCGGCACCGGGTTTTTCCTTGGTTCTAGTATTGCCATTAAAATGACTGGACCTGCCATTCTAATTGCTTTTATTCTTGCTGCCGCTGGAACATATCTTGTCTTCGATGCTCTCGCAAAGATGACCGTTAAAGAACCGCTAAAGGGCGGCTTTCGTTCTTATGCCAAAAAAGCTTTTGGCAGATGGGCTGGCTTTAGCAGCGGCTGGGTCTATTGGGTGTCAGAAGTATTAATTATGGGCAGCCAAATGACCGCACTTTCCATTTTTTCGCGATTTTGGTTCCCTAATGTTCCATTATGGTTATTTGCTGGTGGCTATGCGCTTCTAGGTCTTGTGGTCGTTCTTATCGGAGTCAGTATCTTAAATAAATTAGAGAACGTTCTTGCCATCATAAAAATAGCGGCGATTTTAATGTTCGTTATAATTGCGCTATTGGCGATATTCGGAGTCATTGATGGAGAAAAGCCGATTCAATACCCAAATAGCAGAAAGGATCTCATTCCACATGGTGTTCTAGGATTGTGGTCGGGAGTCATCTTTGCCTTTTATGCATTTGGAGGAATTGAAATATTAGGCTTAATGGCCACCCAATTAAAGGACCCTAAGGAAGCTCCTAAGGCTGGTAAGGTGATGTTGTTCACTCTAATGATTATCTATATTCTTTCCATCGGACTGGCTGTTTTTATGGTCCCTTGGAATAAATTCAATGGTGATAAGAGTCCATTTGTTAATGCATTAGATAATTACGATTTAACTTTTATCCCCCATCTTTTTAATGGAGCATTGATTATTGCAGGATTTTCAACCATGGTTGCCTCGCTCTTTGCTGTTACTAGCATTCTTGTTACTCTTTCTGAAGAAGGAGATGCACCTGGATTGTTTTGCAGACAAGGAAAACTAAAAGTGCCGTTACCTACTTTGCTCATTACCGTATTAGGAATATCTGTTTCCATTGTGTCTGCATTATTAATGCCAGGACATGTTTATGAGTATATTACAACCGCTGCCGGGCTAATGCTTCTTTATAATTGGATTTTTATCTTAGCCTCTTCATGGAAATTATTAGAGGTCACAGCGAAGGATAAAATAAAATATTCAATTGGGATATTGTTAATCTTAATTGCCGTAAGCGGAACATTATTACATAGTACAAGCCGGCCCGGCTTCTTTATCAGTCTAGCCTTCATCGGAATTATCGGCTGCATAACCTTACTGATGAACCTCAAGTGGAAAAAGAAAAAAGGAAAAGTACTTAGTCCTTGGCCTACCGCCTAAAACATTGATTGCCAGCGATTCTTTCGCTGGCTTTTTGGTCTATCCAAATAATACGGTAAAGGCTTGATAGCCGAAGTAAATTCCGAATCCAATCAATGATATTCCTGATAAAAGTGAAATCCCTATGAGCAGCTGTGGAGTTAAATATTTTCGAAAATTGCTTGATATACCAGCCATCGTAAGATCCCAAATTAGTAATCCAATAAAGATGGCACTGCTATATACAATTAACTGACTCGTGTCATATGTTGCAGCGGTCTTAGCTAGAACAGATCCATATATTCCCAGCCAAAATAAAATGGTTAACGGATTAGAAATGGACATAAAGAAACCAGAAAAAAAGGATTTTACAAGTGGTTCTTCCATTCTTTTTCCTACCATCTCTAATTTATTTGCGGAAAGCATGGTCTCAATACCTGTATAAATTAGAACAAAACATCCGAATAGCCATAAAAAGGTTTTCATAAAAGGAGTTTCAAGGAAATGCACAACCCCAAAATAAACGATTATCATATAAACTCCATCTGCTATGACCGCTCCTACCCCAATAAGCCATGAATGCATAAAACCATGCCGTATCCCCTTATCAATTTGTGCAGCATTTATAGGACCAATAGGAGCAGCAAGCGACAATCCCAGCAAGATATAACTTAAAAATACATTCATTCAAATCTCTCCTCTGAATTGAATAGAAGCCTGTCTATCAATTTTATTCAGGAAAGATGGGTTGTACCACTTTTTTATAAAAAGAGAGTCTTCTTTTTAACAAAAGAAAACTCTTTAAATGAATTAGGTTGTCTCAGATACTTTTCTATGGTCCATTTTATAAAACTCCTCCTCTTCATTGTTTCTAATTAAATGATGTCGTGGGATTGGCATAGAGAAGGTATCAATATCAATAATAAACTTGGGACGCTGTTTTGATTCTTTATAAATTTTTCCGACGTACTCGCCAATTAAACCAATTGCAATTAACTGCAAACCGCCAATCAACCAGATAGAAGTAATAAGTGAGGTCCAGCCTGTCTGCGTTTCACCTAACATCTTTAACATCAAAAAGTATAGGCCAAATAGTATGCTTAGGAAAAAGGAAACAAATCCGATAAATAATACAAATCGAATCGGTGAAACCGAAAAAGATGTGATTCCATCAAAGGCAAAGGAAAGCATTTTTTTTAACGGATATTTAGTTTCACCTGCCTGCCTCTCCTTTCGATCATAGTAAACAACATCAGACCGAAATCCAAGGAGTGGCACAATGCCGCGTAAAAAGAGATTTACCTCTTTAAACCCTTCTAACTCAGTTATCGCTCGTTTACTCATTAGGCGGAAATCAGCATGATTATAAACAAGGTCGACACCCATTCTTTTCATAAGCTTATAAAAAAATTGAGCAGTATGACGCTTAAAGATTGAATCCGTATCCCTGCGCTTACGAACACCATAAACAATCTCATTGCCTTCATTAAATTTATCAATAAATTCGCGGATAATCTGAACGTCGTCCTGCAAATCGGCGTCAATGGAAACAACACAATCTGAACCATCCTTTGCAGCAAACAACCCAGCTAACAATGCATTTTGATGCCCAACGTTTCTTGACAGTTTTAAACCGCGGACATGTTCATTTCTTAATCCAGTTTTATAAATGATCTCCCATGTTCGATCCTTACTTCCGTCATCAACCAACAAGATTCGAGATCGGTTTGAAACGATCTGTTCACTTGTTAACTGTTTTACGAACTGTTCAAGCTGATGAATAGTGTCAGGTAAAACTTCTTCCTCATTAAAACAAGGCACAACAATCGTTAGGACAGGTTCCATAGCTGTAATAACCCCCGATGTTTACAAAGTCTTGTACAAATAAATCTTCCATACAGAGCTTTTCGATTCAAAAACTTTATCTAGCGCTAGTTGTTTTTCCTCTGCATTGGTAATGGGAAGGGCGGATAGTATGTATTGACCACCCATCTCTTTAAATACAGAAGTATTTAACTGCAAGTTATTTAATTTTCTTTTGGAGTCCTTCTTTATCATATATCTTTTACCAAGCTGTGCTGTAAAAATATAACAGCGTCCACCCCATTCATCAAAATACTTACGAATGGTTATGTTTTTCGCTAATTCTGACTCAATTATTTTCCTAAATCTGTGCTTATAGGTTAAGGGGTAAAAATTATTATAGGTATCAATGGTATAAAAACCATTGTACTGGGATATGGCAGGATGAATTCCAATACTAGCTACCCGGTAGTTTTCTTGTTCTTGTCCAATATGTTCTTTTATCTCTGCAAATAATTCCTCTGCATAAAATTCTCTTACGGATGGCTTTTTCTGATAGATAATTTCTTCATTATATAAACATAATAAGAGAATTTGTAAGATGGCAAACCCTTTCGCCGTCTTGGCCCAGCTGCGGCCTTGGAGTGATAAAATTTTTAATGCCAGAGCAAACCCAGAATAAATGACTAGTGGTCGTAAAAAGTGATAACGAGCAAAATTAAAGGTGTTCATAAAATGAAATTTCTTCGTTAGAGGTAACCAACCTTTATAAAACCAAAAGGCGTACCAAAGAGATAACAAGAAATTCAATACAAATAAAAATATGAAAAGTTTTTCTTGTTTCCATAGTCTTTTTGAATAAACAAAATAAATGGCAATAAACGTAATAGGTAAAATAAATAGACCGTGAACAGTCATCACATGCGTATGGCCTAACACATAGTTTTTAATAGTTAGCCGAACTGCTTGCAAGAAAGGTAAGTAAGCGTGAAAATATTCATCACGGCTATTTAATTCTGTAGAAAATAAAAAGGAATAGACCAACCGATATTCAACGAGCATAAAAAATATTGTCATATAAGCTATAGACATTAGGAACCGAAGATTCCACCCTTTCCCCCGGACAACATCCACAAGCCAAAAGATTCCCATTGCACTTAAAAAAAAGAAAAAACCTAAAACAACACTAGCGTAAAAAGGGATTAGGGTAAGGACAAGATAATCCTTCTTTGTACCCACACCATTGCGAATATTAAGGAAGGCCCATAGTGCTAGCGGCATCCCTAGAGTACTTAGCATTCCAGAGGGCCAAAAGGGTGTTAATGCAAAGGCAAGCGATGCAGAAATTTGGAGAAAGGTCCAATTTTCACCATGGAGAAAATGCTTTTTTAATAGTAAATACATCCCTAAAAAGGCGACAACCCTTGTTAATGCCTGACTGAAACCATAAGCAATCATGGTTGGAAACAACGCATAGAGCCAAACGATAATGCTATATTCGGTTCCAAATGTATTTCTTGGTACACCATTAATTATTTGGGGGATCACAGCATTGACATCTCCAAACATTTGACCGCTTCTGGCAAGAACTTTATACCATGCTATATTCGAGTCCAAGTTATCATGAACACGGATATGAGCGTTTTCTTGGAGAATAAAAAGTGGGGATAGATATAAAGCAATGATAAGTAAGGCAAAAATAATTAATCTAAGCTCTTTTTTCTTATCTGTAACCACTCATTCACACCTCGTAATAACCTTCTTTCATAACCTACTTCGTTTAATAAAGTTTGCATCTGCAATGGAAATTATTCCTTTTTACCAATGTTTTATGTCCGAGTAGAGAATAGTCGAGCTAAAAAAATAACCTTCCGGCTTAATGGAAGGTTATTTGCTGCATTATTTAATGGGTTAGCTGTTTTTTTCGTATACATTCAAAAGAAGGTCGAGTTTTTGGCTGCATTGAACAACATTTGGGTTTGAATATCCATATTGTTGTGCTAAGTCAATCATTTCAACCCTCGTTTTTTCAATGTCAGATAACAAATAGTTCATGCTCGTATTCATAGCTCAACCTCTTTTCATGTTAATAACATATTTATATTATTAACCTTAATTAAAAAATTTTCACTTTAATACAAGTAGTTACCTCTAAAAATTATTGTACCTTTGGTGAACATTATACTAGTACAATATTCTCATGATGCGATGGATTATTCAATACTTAAGATAGATTCAAGTTCTTTAACAAGTACCTTGCCAGTTTCAATATATTGCTCAGGAAAACTGGCATCTTTATCAACTGGTTCTGAGAACTGATTCATAGTACCTGCGTCACCAATATGGTCATCCAGCCCAATTTGATACTTATGAGACAATAGGAATGGACGTCCTAGCTCAACAGTACAATTTCGTGCATCAAGCTGACCATCTATAGCTGAGAACGGAAGCCTTAGAAACTGATAACCCACTTCATCATTTATTTTGTAGTCAAAGGCACCATGGTCATAATCCCAGTTACCGCCGATTGAATAACCAATTGGTTTTAGTTTTTGTTCCAGCTTATACAAATCAAATTGTTTACCTTCTATACTTGATGGTATTTCAATCAATCTTTTCGCCCCCTTTATCATAGTTTTCCCAAAATCAATAAAAAATAGAGTACTGATTTTCTCAGCACTCTACTTTTTATTTCATATTAAAGTCTTTTTTCAAGCTCGGCCTTCTTTTCTTCAAATCCTGGCTTACCTAATAGGGCAAACATGTTGACCTTATAAGCCTCAACTCCTGGCTGATCAAATGGATTCACACCTAGTAAATATCCACTCATTGCACATGCCTTCTCAAAGAAATAGACAAGATAGCCAAATGTATATTCATCTTGTTCAGGAATGGATACGATTAAGTTTGGAACTCCACCATCAGTATGGGCAAGCATGGTTCCTTGGAACGCTTTATTATTTACGAAGTCAACGGTTTGTCCGGCAAGATAATTTAAACCGTCTAAATCACTTTCTGCACTTTCAATCGTTAATTCATGACGAGGGTTCTCTACCTTAATCACTGTTTCAAATAAATCACGGCGACCTTCTTGTACATATTGTCCAAGTGAATGGAGATCAGTTGAGAAGTTCGCTGATGAAGGATAGATCCCTTTTTGGTCTTTTCCTTCACTTTCTCCAAACAATTGCTTCCACCATTCAGAGAAATATTGAAGTCCAGGCTCATAATTGATCAGCATTTCAATGGTTTTTCCTTTATTATAAAGAGCGTTTCTAACGGCAGCATACTGATAAGCAGGATTTTCTTCTAGTTCGGAATGGCTAAAATCCTCTTGTGCTTTTGCTGCACCTTGCATCATCTTATCAATGTCAGCACCACTTACAGCGATTGGAAGTAAACCAACAGCTGTTAATACGGAGTATCTGCCGCCGATATCGTCTGCGATAACAAAAGATTCATATCCTTCTTCATTCGCTAATGTTTTTAAAGCGCCTCTTTCGGCATCAGTTGTTGCATAAATTCTCTTCCTTGCTTCTTCCACACCGTATTTTTCCACAAGCATTTTGCGGAAGATTCTGAAGGCGATGGCTGGTTCAGTTGTTGTACCTGACTTTGAAATGACATTAACCGAAAAGTCTTTTCCATCAAGAAGATCCATAACATCTCTCATATAAGTAGAACTTATGTTGTTACCGACAAAAATAATTTGTGGGGTTTTACGCTTTTCTTTTGGAAGAACATTGTAAAAGCTATGCTGTAACATTTCAATTGCTGCTCTTGCTCCTAAATATGAACCGCCAATCCCAATTACGAGCAGCACATCAGAATCAGATTTAATTTTATCCGCCGCCTTTTTAATACGGGAAAACTCTTCCTTATCATAGTTTGTAGGAAGGTCAATCCATCCCAAAAAATCACTACCTGCTCCCGTTTGCTCATGCAGGGAATGGTGTGCTACTTTAACGGCGTCTCGTAAATATGTAATTTCATGCTCTGCAAAAAAGGCTAACGCTTTTGAATAATCAAAACGTATGTGGGTCATGAATGCAATCCTCCAATATTTTATTTTCATTACTCACTTTAACCAATGCTGGACAGATAATCAAGAATCGTCTCCTATTGTAAGCGTGACCATTTTCGTCAAATTATTTACATTGTTCAAAATTTGTCGAAAAAAAGAAAACAAGTACACGTAATGTACTCGTTTCTGCTGTGTTACAGTGATTCACGATAAATCGTTAAAACATCTTCTCTATTTAATTTCGTAAAATTCCCGAATGCACCGTAAACCATTGCCTTGTCAGCCATCGACTCAATTTTGCTGTCATCAATATCATAATCTGCTAAGCGTGTAGGTGCTCCAATAGAATTCCAGTACTCACGTAATTTTTTAATTCCTTCAAGGCCAGCTTCTTCCGCACTCTTACCTTCAGGGTCTACGCCAAACACTCTTACAGCCAGCTGTTTAAAGCGCTCTGGTTTCACTTTAAGATTATGCTTCATCCAGTGCGGAAATAAAATCGCAAGACCGCCTCCATGCGGGATATCATATACGGCTGATACGGCATGTTCGAGGTTATGGGTGGCCCAATCTCCGCGATATCCCATATTTAAGATGCCGTTTAATGCCATTGTTCCACTATAAAGGATTGTTGCTCGATGTTCATAACTTTCAAGGTTTTCAAGCAATTTAGGTGCTGTTTCCATTACGGTAATAAGTAATGATTCACACATACGATCCTGGAATAAAGTATCTTCTTCCAAGTGAAAATAGTGCTCTAATACATGGGACATCATATCGACAATTCCATAAATGGTTTGATCCCTTGGAACGGAAAAAGTATGTACAGGATCTAAAATAGAGAACTTCGGAAAAGTAAATGGACTTCCCCATCCGTATTTTTCATTCGTCTCCCAATTCGTAATAACTGATCCTGAATTCATTTCTGAACCGGTAGCAGCTAGGGTCAACACTGTTCCAAATGGAAGTGCATCTTTTACCACTGCTTTTTTAACGACCAAATCCCATGCGTCACCATCATACTTAGCACCGGCAGCTATTAACTTGGTACAATCGATTACACTTCCACCGCCAACAGCTAAAAGGAAATCAATTCCTTCATTTTTGCAGATTTCTACCCCTTTACGAGCAGTGTTGACACGAGGATTTGGTTCAACCCCAGACAACTCATAAACTTGAGTTCCAATTTCATTTAACAATTGGATTACTTTGTCATATAGACCGCTTCGTTTAATACTTCCTCCACCATAGACGACTAGCACTTTCTTCCCATACTGAGGAATTTCGTTTTTTACCTGCTCAAGCTGACCTTTTCCAAAGATTAATTTTGTAGGATTCCAAAAGGTAAAATTTTGCATGTTTTGCACCTTCCTTTCCATACCCCATTATTATTGAAAAAAATATATTTTGCAAAGGTTACGAATGTATATTTATGCCTTATTATTAGCAATCTATAAATGAAAAAATTTAATAGGAGGAATGTATTTTGAGTACAATTCAAAGAATTGCTCTAATTCTTACCATCATCGGTGCTATTAATTGGGGATTAATTGGTTTTTTTGGATTTAATTTAGTTTCAGCCATTTTCGGTGATAATACAGCACTATCAAGAATAATATATGGCTTAGTTGGAATAGCTGGACTTATAAATCTTGGTCTTCTTTTCAAGCCTAATGAATCCTATGTAAGAGAACCGGAAACTAGTCGTCGTTAAAGGAATATAAAAAATCCTTGCAAGTAATTTTGCAAGGATTTTTTATATCCAACCCCTAAATTCTGAGGCTTCTACCATTTTTCTTACCCCCACCATATAGGCGGCGATACGCATATTTACATTTTTGCTTTTAGATGTTTCGTATACCTGGTGAAACGCACGAATCATTTTTTCGTGTAATTTATTTTTTACCTCATCTTCATCCCAATAATACCCTTGCTTATTTTGAACCCATTCAAAATAAGAAACTGTAACTCCCCCAGATCCCGCCAAAACATCGGGAACAAGGAATATACCGCGTTCAGAAAGTATTTTTGTCCCCTCTATTGTTGTGGGACCGTTTGCTGCCTCCACAATAATTGAGGCTCTAATATTATGAGCATTCTTAGCGGTAATTTGATTTGAAATCGCCGCAGGTACAAGAATATCACAGTCTTGTTCAAGCAATTCCTCATTGGTAATCGTTCCGTCAAATAGGGTTGTAACTGTTCCAAAACTGTCGAGGCGACTAAGTAAATACTCAATGTTTAGACCATCCGGGTTGTAAAGAGCACCATATACGTCAGAAATCCCAACAATGATTGCTCCCGATCTATGCATAAATTTTGCAATGTAACTGCCAGCATTGCCAAAACCCTGAATAATGATACGCGCTCCCTTAATCCGAAGTCCTCGTATTTTTGCAGCTTCTTCAATGCAAATAGCTGCTCCCAATGCCCCTGCTTCTTCTCTGCCTTCTGAGCCACCAAGGACCAGCGGCTTTCCTGTTATAAAGCCAGGAGAGTCGAATTTTCGGTGTCGGTTGTACTCATCCATCATCCAAGCCATAATCTGAGAATTTGTATACATATCCGGTGCCGGGATATCTTTGGTTGGACCGACAATTTGACTTATGGAGCGAACGTATCCTCGGCTTAAGCGTTCAAGTTCACTAAATGAAAGGGCCCGGGGATTACAAATAATACCTCCCTTTCCTCCACCAAAAGGAATATCTGCAATTCCACATTTCATGCTCATCCACATGGCGAATGCCTTTATTTCATCGTCATTTACCTTGGGATGAAAACGAACACCACCAATCGTCGGTCCTACGGAATCATTATGTTGTACCCTAAAGCCGCTAAAAGTTTTGACAGAACCATCATCCATCCGAACGGGAATCCTGACATGCAGCGTTCTCAATGGTTCTTTCAATAGTTCAAACGCTGCTTCTGGAAGTCCAAGTCTATTTAACGCATCATGAATAACAGTCTGCGCTGAAGTAAGTAGATTTAAGGACTCTTTCTCTTTATCATTCTCACTTACATATTTTGTTACATCGTTCTTCCCCATTTTGGCACCTCAAGTTTTTTCATTTAGCTTAGCACTTTTTTAATACGTTCAATAGCCCAATCCAATTCAGCTTTACTGATAATCAGAGGAGGAGCGAAACGAATCACCGTATCATGTGTTTCCTTACATAATAGCCCTTGTTCCTTTAATTCCTCACAATATTTACGAGCCGGCTCCGTTAATTCTACTCCGATAAACAATCCACGGCCTCGTATTTCCTTGATCCTTGGATTACGAATTTCTTTTAATTTGCTTACAAAATATCCACCTAATTCCAAAGATTGATCAGCGAGCTTTTCATCAATCAGCACATCCAAAGCTGCGATCGATACCGCACATGCCAGTGGATTTCCTCCGAAAGTAGAACCGTGTGATCCTGGATTGAAAACACCTAAAATATTATTATTTGCCACAACACATGAGATGGGAAAAACACCTCCACCAAGCGCTTTACCTAGTATGTACATATCTGGCTCAATACCTTCCCACTCACATGCAAACATCTTTCCCGTACGAGCCAAACCAGCTTGGATTTCATCTGCAATAAAGAGAACATTGTTTTCCTTACAAAGGGTGAAAGCCTCTTTCATAAATCCTTCAGGAGGAATAACAATTCCAGCCTCTCCTTGAATGGGTTCGATTAAAAATGCTGCAGTATTGGCAGATATGGCCGATTTTAAGGCTTCTAAATCTCCATAAGGAATAAGTTTTATTCCCGGAAGCATTGGTCCGAAACCACGTTTATATTCCGCCTCAGATGACAAGGAAACCGCCGTCATCGTTCTCCCATGGAAATTACCTACACAAGCAATAATTTCCGCCTGGTTTTCTGCAACACCCTTTATATCATAAGACCAACGACGTGCTGCTTTAATTGCTGTTTCGACTGCCTCAGCACCTGTATTCATGGGAAGTGCCATTTCTTTTTTCGTTAATTTGCAAATCTTTTCATACCATGGACCTAATTGGTCATTATGGAAAGCACGAGAAGTTAACGTGACCTTATCTGCTTGATCTTTTAATGCCTGAATGATTTTTGGATGGCGGTGGCCCTGGTTTACTGCAGAATATGCACTTAACATATCCATATATTTATTGCCCTCAGGGTCCTCTACCCAAACTCCTTCAGCACGTGAAATAACAATAGCTAGTGGATGATAATTATGTGCCCCATATTTCTCGGTTTGTTCAATTAATTCCTCTGTTCTCTTTTCGGCTGCCATAAATCCTTTTCCCCCCTTTAAAACTGTGAGTTATGTATATACCTATTGTAGCCGAGGCGGCAAAAAGAATGAATGGATAAAGAAAAAACTTTTTTAAAAGAAAAAAAGGCCCAGTCCCAGCAAATAATTGCTTGGTTCTGACCTTTTCATCTTTTATTACTTCTTAATTAAGTCTTCACGCTGAGATTGGTCAATCCACTCTTGAAGCTTATCTTTTAATGTGTTAAAGCCTTGTTGTCCATCAACTTCAGGTACAATCGCAGCTGCTTGACGCTTACGAGGTTTCTTTGGTTTAGCAACAGCCTGTTGAACAGGTGCTTCTTCCGTTGCTCGGATAGATAAACCAATTTTCCCAGCATTTTCATCAATTGATAATACTTTTACCTGCACTTCATCTCCAACTTTAAGATGCTCATTTATATCCTTTACATAACCATGTGTAATTTCTGAAATATGCACAAGACCCTGTGTATTTTCGTCTAATGCTATGAACGCACCATAAGGTTGAATTCCTGTTACTTTACCTGTTACGACACTTCCAGTTTCGATCTTTTCTGTCATGAAAACACTCCTAAGAAATAAGTTATTTTATCTTCTATATACGCAATAAGAAATTATAGCACATTGTAAACATTTAATCAAAAAAGGTTTTCCTAACGAGGAAATTGAAATCGTTAACATAATGTTCAACTAGGATTTTTCCTAGAAAAAAGAAATTTATGTTAAAATAAAGTGAGATAATGTCTGAGTAGGAGAGGTGATCCGTATGAACACGATTGGAAGTACAATCAAAACGTATCGGGAACATTTAAAGATGACAAAAGAGGAGCTTGCACAAAAAATTAGAGTAGGGATTCATACTATCGATAAATATGAATCCGGCGAACAAATCCCAAGCAGTCAAACACTTCTAAAATTATCTACCGCTCTTGATATCCCTGCTTCTGAACTATCATCAGACCAACTTGATAAACATAATAAATTTTTGTAAAGTCTGTATAAAATAATCGATAAAAGGAAATCATTAACTTATAAGCTTTCTAGTATTCCCCCCTTTTTTGAAGTGGACATCCAAATTGGTATGTCCTCTTTTTTTTGGAAAAAAATTTAATAGTAAGTGTGAAATAAGTGTTTACTGGAGAAATTATGATAACCAACATATAAACAGAAGGTGGGTTACCTACGTGGAAGAGAAAGTTTTTTATCGTCATCAGCTAGTGAATGATATCAATATTTACTATGAATTTTATCCAAACCCTAATTCTCAAAAGACGCTAGTACTTCTTCATGGATTTCTTTCCTCCACCTTTAGCTATCGACGGTTAATCCCTTATTTAAACAAAGAATATCAAGTTGTTTCCATTGACCTACCTCCATTTGGGAAGAGTGGGAAGAGTAACAAATTTGTTTATTCATACAGGAATCTTGCTCAAACGGTTATCCAGTTAGTTCATTCACTTGGTTTACAGGAAATCACACTTATTGGCCATTCAATGGGCGGGCAAATTGTCCTTAATATCCTGCATATACAGCCGGATATTGCCGAAAAGGCCGTTCTGCTTTGCAGTTCGTCCTATTCAAAACGTTCAAAAATACCTTTAATCATCGGAAGTTATATTCCATATTTCCATTTATATGTTAAGTTTTGGCTGGCCCGGTCAGGTGTAGTGCAAAATCTTCAGAATGTCGTTCATGACCATTCCTTAATAAGTGACGAAATGCTATTTGGTTATTTACAGCCTTTTTTAAAGGATGAAATTTTTCTGGCCTTAACAAGAATGATTCGTGACCATGAAGGTGATCTCCCAACTGGAGCACTCAGCCAAATTGCTCATCCATGTTTATTAATTTGGGGGGAGTATGACAAGGTTGTCCCACTGTCAGTCGGAGAGCGTTTGAAACAAGATTTAGGAAGGTCTGAACTGGTTATTTTAAGGGAAACTGGTCATTTAGTTCCAGAAGAACGACCTGAGGATGTATTCCAGCATATTAAGCAATTCTTAGCCTAAAAAACGACAGCGGCTTAAGATATCCTTAAGCCCGACTGTCGTTTTAAATGGTACAGGAGTCGTTATCCTTGATGGCTAGAAGCTGCTTTGCCACTGTTAAGCATTGAATCATTGGTATGGTCTTTTCAAAAGAAAATTCATAGATGCTTTGAATTCTTGTGGCTAAATCTTCTGGTTGGTCTAACTCATGTATGGCTTGAATGGTATCGGCAATTTCAGTGTCATAATTGCCGTTTTTTATATTAAAAGGATCCCATTCGTTTAACACATCTACAAATTGCAGATTCGTTTTCATTTCACTTTCCATATCACTCACTCCTCTCCCGCTTTACTATTTCAGAACATATTCTGCAAGCACAGTTTGGAGTTCATAAATATTTAAGTTCTTATTAAATTGTTTTTGCAGTGGGAGTGCATTACCTGATATCCAGATTTTTAATTCAGCATCCAAATCAAAGCTTCCTGCAGTCTCAATACTAAAATGTGTGATACTTTTATAAGGTATTGAATGATACTCCACTTTCTTTCCTGTTAATCCCTGCTTGTCCACCAGAATTAGCCGTTTATTAGTAAAAATAAATAAATCTCTAATTAATTTATACGCTTTTTCAATTCTTTCATTCACAGCAAGGATTCTAGCGAATTCCCTTTGTGCTTCAGAAGGGTTTACCTCTGCCGCATTGCCCATCATACCATCAAAAAATCCCATAATTCCACCACCTTTTCTAGCCTTTTACTTATTATACTACTTATGCCTTCTATTATTTTTATTTACCTTGAATTTTCTCTAATAAATGTTGCAGCATTTGGTCCGCCGATATTAAGGCATCTCCGCCTCCTTGTGCAAAAGAATCACTGCCTCCGCCCTTACCATTAATCATAGTTAAGGCATCCCCTACTATCCCTTTCATACTTACCTTTTCTGATGAGCCTCTTGCACAAACTAGCTGTAACCTATTCTCGTTTTGAGAAACAAATAACACGATAGCATTTTCATCTTTAGTTAGGACAATTCGGGCTAATTTCTGTAGTTCTTGCACAGTTCTGTCTTGAAACACTTCACTAACAATATTTTTTTCTATAGAATTTTTCAGCAAGTCTCTAGCCTCAAAATAAAGGATTTTTTCTAATGTTTGTTCCAGTTCTTTCTCTGTGTTTTTACTAGACTCTAGAAGGCGAATAACACTTTTCCCCATATCTTTTTCAGGTGAATTAAGAAGTTTCGTTAGTTCATTAAGCACCTTGTTTTTTTGACTTAGCTGCTTAATCACTCTACTTCCACAAACAAATTGTACACGAGTCTTTTTCTTTTGCTTTTCCCAGTCCAATATTTTTATTGCCTGTACTTCCCCGGTGGCTTTCGGATGTGTTCCGCCACAGCCGTTATAATCAAAGTCCGGAATGATTACTAGCCTTATATCCTCTTTCACTTTTGTTTCTTTTCTCAAAGGATAGCGAGATAATTCCTCTTCAGTTACCCATTTCACTTCAATAACCCTATTCTCTATAACTATTTGGTTAGCCAGTTGTTCAGCCTTTTCAGCCTCTGTTTCTGTTAGACTTTCTGTCTCTAAATCAATGGTTAGAATTTCATTGCCTAAATGGAAGCCCACCGTCTTGTAGTCAAAAAGGTTATCAAAGGCAGCAGAAAGAATATGCTGTCCAATGTGCTGCTGCATATGATCGAATCTTCTATCCCAATCGATCATACCTTGCACTGAAAGCTTTAAATCATCTATTTCGCTTTCGAGATAGTGGCGGATTTCCCCTTCAACTTCTTCGACATTTAGTACTCTAATGTTTCCAATTGTACCCACATCATGGGGCTGGCCGCCGCCTGTTGGATAAAATGCTGTTTGATTCAATACAATATAGTCATTTCCATGCTCATCTTTTCCTTGTGTAACTAGTTTTGCTGTGAATTCTTTTATGTAAGGGTCTTGATAAAATAGTTTATTTATCATGCGTGAATGGCTCCTAGATTATTTTTTTAAAAAAGCCTGTCTCCTCAATTATGAAGAAACAGGCATGTTTCGACTAATTTTTCTATTTATTTTTTCCGCTGACCATGTCCTCCCATTTGTGGATAGCCCTGCTGGTGGCCTCCCATTTGCGGGTATCCGTGCTGGTAGCCTCCCATTTGCGGATAGCACTGGTGATGGTGGCCTCCCATTTGCGGATAGCCCTGGTGATGGTGGCCTCCCATTTGCGGATAGCCCTGGTGATGGTAGCCTCCCATTTGCGGATAGCCCTGGTGATGGTAGCCTCCCATTTGCGGATAGCCCTGATGTGGATAGCCCCCCATTTGCGGGTAACCCTGGTGTGGATAGCCTCCAAAATACTGTCTTTTTGCCATTATTATCGCCTCCCTCCAGTCTATTTGCTAGTGTATGCATGACTATTGGGATACGCTTAGATAAATGCCTTAGGATAATACTTTCTCATACAAAAAAGGCTGTCTCACCTAAGAGAAAGCCTAGTATTCGGTGATACTAATCGCCCTTATTTCTTTTTATCCTTGGAGATTTCACCGCATGCAATCCTAGCACTAGAATTTCCGTCAGGCTGGGTCATACCATCATCTTTTTGTGCATTAATGACAATGGTTGTTCCCTCTTTTGTAAATAGTGACTTTTTCACACCTTCTTTTAATGTTACATTTCCGGCTATTAATTCTGCTTTTACCGAACCGTCACCTTTAACAATTAAATTAGGAAGGTCGCCTGCATGCGAGCCCTTTGGATGCAAAAGACCATGCTTTTTATCATCGGGATTTAAATGTTTACCCGCTGATTTAAAATCCGGAGCTTTACATTGACCTTTATCATGAATGTGAATGGCATGCTCTCCTGGAGGAAGCTCGTATAATTTCACATACATTTTTACTCCACTGGACACCTCTTGCATGGTGACGGTTCCAAGAGAATCTCCCTTATCATTTAACATTTTAACATCAAGTTTTGTAATTTCCTTTTCGAAACAACCGCTGAGCAGGATAAACGGAAAAATCATCCAAACTCTTTTCATAAGTATCCCCCTAAGATAGACATTTTGTCATAGTATCAACTTGGGGCGAACACTTTATGTAAAAAAAGAAACAGCCTAATGTTCACTGTTTCCCGGACTATGCTGTTGAGACATTAATTTTTCTTCGAGTTCTTTTGCTTTTTTAGCTTCCTTCTTTGAGACCTTGATAATAAACCGCATCGTTAGTATGGCACCAATCATAAAGATAATAAACGTGATAGCAGCTGGTCCGTACTCAGATTTATCTTCAGGGAAATATAAAAATAACGATAATACAAATGGCTGAAACATCATTTTCTCCTTTTCTTTAAAGGAATATCACTAATGATTAATTATAGCAACAAAAAAAGTTTCCTGCCATTAATTGATTTTTGAAGGTTACTGCAATACCTTAATATCTTTAATAATCACATCTTCTTCTGGTTTGTCCTTAGCGTCGACAGGAGTCTCAGCAATTTTATCAACAACATCCATTCCCTCTAGTACCTGTCCGAAAACCGTATGGCGCTGATCAAGCCAAGGTGTGCCTCCCCTGTCTTCATAGGCTTCAATAATTTCATTTGGAAATCCCGCTTTCTCCATTTCGGATTTCATTGCTGGATCTACTGATTTTTTCTGCACGATAAAGAACTGACTGCCATTCGTATTTGATCCTGAATTAGCCATTGATAAGGCACCGCGTAAATTATAAAGATTATCTGAGAATTCATCCTCAAATGGCTTTCCATAAATACTTTCTCCACCGGTTCCATCACCATTCGGGTCACCGCCCTGAAGCATGAAGTCATTGATTACACGGTGAAAAATTAGCCCATCATAATAACCTTCCTCGCTATGCTTCACAAAATTTTCTACTGCTTTTGGAGCATATTCTGGAAATAATTTAATTTTTATATTCCCCATTGTTGTTTCTATTTCAACGAGCTTTTCATTTACAGAAACTTCATTTGAAAGTTGAGGATAAACTGCGTTTGCCACTTGATCGTTCCCTTCCTTTTCCTCAGTTGTTGGAGCAGTACTCTTAGGAGCTGCTTCCTCTTTCTCCTTGCTTGTCCCACATCCTGATAAGACAATAACTCCCATTAGCAATACGAACACAAATTGCAAAATCTTTCTCATTTAACATCCCTCCATTTTATTAATTTAACCGATATTTTTGTTTTTTGCATCTTGTTTTTTTATATAATAATATAAGGATAGGAATGGAGGAGGAAACTTGATGTCAGAATTACCGATTGGCGAAATAGTTACCGGAATTTATAAAACGGGGAAATATATTGGGGAAGTTACCGAAGTTCGTCCGCAGCATTACTTAGTCAGAGTGTTAGCGGTTGTTAAGCATCCAATGCAAGGTGATTTACATCATCCAAAGGAAGCAGAGGTACTAATTTTCCATGAAAGAAAGGCTCTTTCCTATCGAGAGCAAGCCAATATCCCAAAGCAAATGGTAAAGCCTTTTAAGGACGAAGTGCCTGACTATCTCGATTCACTAAAACAAGCAGTTGATAAAATGAAAAATGAATTAACTGAGACTGCAACCCCTTGGGCTGATATGAGCTTAAAAAGCATTGCTTCTCTAGAAAAGGATTATTTTAAATAAATCATAAAAGGCCAAATCAGATTGAATGATTTGGCCTTTTATGCGAATTCATTTAATAGTTTTGAAAAATCAATGCGGTCACCAATTGTAGTTGGTTTAGGTTTTTCT
Organism: Neobacillus niacini; assembly: GCF_031457145.1. Classification (GTDB taxonomy): domain Bacteria; phylum Bacillota; class Bacilli; order Bacillales; family Cytobacillaceae; genus Neobacillus; species Neobacillus niacini_J. Next base: position 74,539 of record NZ_JAVDVZ010000010.1, on the reverse strand, counting down.
AAATAGCGTTTATCCTTTTCAACCAGTCTGAATATATTGTAGGTAGTCAGCGCGTCATCTAGCGCCCTATGATGCCTTCCTGTTCCTTCTTTTCCATATTCCTGAACAGCTTTCCATAATCCTGTTTGATTTTGATCGCCAAAAAACCGTTTATATTCCATAGATAAATCCAATTCAGTGGCTTTAAAAGGAAATGACACACCAGCTTGTAAACAATTGTGACGAAGAACCTTCATATCCATATTACCCCAAGTGACGATGGTAGTTTCATACTGATTATTGAATTCTCCTAACTTGCGAATGAGTTCATAAAATGAAATCCCCTGGTCAACCTGCTGCTGTGAAATATGTAAGAATGATTTACAGCGTTCAGATAGAATTGGGAATTTAAGTGGTGTTACATAGGATGAGAATTGCTCTGTAATTTGATCATCAACAACTGCAACGAGTCCAACCTCGATAATTTCTGCGTAAAATTCTTTCATTCGGACATTTCGTTCAGGCATTGTAAATTCAAAATCAATAAAGATAGTTTGTCTCTTTTCCTTCATTCTTTCACCACCTTTTCCAACCATTTTCTTACTACCATTATATAAAGAAACCTGTACAAAGTATTGTACTAATTCTCTATATTTCTTACATTATATCACGAAATTAACATAAATTTTTTAAATATTTTATCAATTTACTTAAAAAAAGATGGAATAATCCCATCTTTTTCAAAAATTACTTTTTCCGTTTTATAACTGCCATTGTGCACCTTGAAATACAAATGAGACGGTCTTGTTCATCGGTTATTTTGATATCCCAAACCATGGTTGTTTTCCCCTGATGCAGGATTGTCCCTACCGCTGTTACCGTTCCTTCGGTGACAGCGCGGACATGGTTAGCGTTTATTTCTAAACCAGCAGCGCCTTCTGTTTCTTTATCGACCAATTCAAATGCACCAATACTTGCGACTGTTTCTGCCAAGGCAACAGAAGCACCCCCATGTAACAAACCAAATGGCTGGCGTGTTCTTTCGTCGACAGGCATTGTTGCGATGACTTTGCCAGGTTCTAAATGGGTTATTTCAATACCTAACGCCTCAATTAATGTATTTTTTATCATTCAATTCTTCCTTTCGATTTCCATTTATGTATCTGTATATTCTCTTTCTATAGCGTATTTCCTTTAATTTTATAAAAAGAAAAAACAGCCTCGAAAGCTGTTTTTAAACATCTTAATAAAAACCAGGGGACCCGAATCCAGGGTAACCATAAAATTTATTGCCATAGAATTGGTTTCCATAAAATTGGTTCCCATTGAATGGAGGTGGATATCCATAAAATGGCTGAGGATAAAAAAGAGCACTTCCTAATAGCCCGCCAAATAGCCCGCCAACCAAACCACCTAGAAATGGCAATCCAAATCCAAAACCAATAAATCTTTGATTACGAGCGGGATAGGGGCTTCGATAATGATACATATAATAAACCTCCTTTTTCACTATACTTGCCTACACTATTACATATGCAAAAAGAGAGGAGATGGGTTGGGCAACCAGAAATGAGGAAGCGCCCGTTTGTCATTTGTGATATATAAACTTGGTGTTCGAAACAAGAGCCCATTACTATTATTCTTTAGGGTCTTGAGCTAAAGGACAAAGCTATTTATCGCCATACGTGTTTTGTCCTTAAGACCCCTTCTTGAAGACAAATCTATTTGTCGCCTTTCGTGGTTTTGTCCTCAAGACCCTTTATTGAGGACAAATCTATTTGTTGCCTTTCGTGGTTTTGTCTCCAATACCCCTTCTTGAGGACAAATCTGTTAGTTGCCTTTCGTGGTTTTGTCCTCAAGACCCTTTATTGAGGACAAATCTATTTGTTGCCTTTCGTGGATTTGTCCTCAATACCCCTTCTTGAGGACAAATCTATTAGTTACCTTTCGTAGTTTTGTCCTCAAGACCATTTATTAGTTTCATTAGCCGATACCCCACCAAAGTTACGAAATCAAACAGCACACGAAATGTTAAATTCGTGTGCTTTACTTTACCTCTTAGAAATCCAATTCATGGATCAAATAAGGTTTTATGTTTTTATTTTACGATTGGTTCAAAACGTTCAACGAATAAAGCTAGTGTCCTGGTCATAACACCTGTTGCGCCTGCAGGACCTAGATCGTGTTCCTTAGAAGTAGTAGAAGTTCCTGCAATATCTAAGTGCACCCAAGGAGTACCTTCTGCAAATTCACCAATAAAAGCACCGGCCACGATCGCATGCCCTTCACTTCCAGGAGAATTATTTAAATCAGCCACTTTACTATTTCTTACCCGTTCTTTTTCTTTCTCGAACAATGGTAATTGCCACATTGGCTCACCTGCTTCCATCGATGCTTCTAGAACTTGTTCGTATAAAGTTTCATGATTCGTCATTGCACCTGTGGTGTGTAATCCTAGTGCTGTTATAACCCCTCCAGTTAATGTTGCCACATCCACTAAATATTCTGCACCATGGTGCTTAGCATAGGTTACAGCGTCGGCTAAAACAAGTCTGCCTTCCGCATCTGTATTTAACACTTCAATCGTCTTCCCACTCATGGAGGTAATCACGTCATCTGGCTTAAAAGCATTACCTGAAATCATATTATCAGTGGAAGGAATAACCGCAACAACGTTTTGTTCAGGTTTTAATTCACCGATAATTTCCATTGCTCCCAGAACTGCAGCAGCTCCGCCCATGTCGGTCTTCATCCCTACAATGCCTGCTTTGGTTTTGATGGAATAACCGCCAGTATCGAAGGTAATTCCTTTTCCAACTAATCCAATGACGTCCACCCATTGTTCTTTACCTTGATATTTTAACACAATCATCTTAGGCGGCTCGGTTGATCCTTGGTTAACAGCAAGGAATGCGCCCATTCCCAACTTCTCAATCTCTTCTTTATCAAGTATTTCTACTTCAAAGTCATATTTGGAAGCAAGCTTCTGTGCATAATCTGCCATGTCCTTTGCTGTCAGCAGGTTACCTGGGATATTTACCAATGTACGCGCAGAGTTGGTCCCGTTTCCAAAGGCTAGGCCCACCGTTAAAGAAGCCTGAATTTCCTCTTTATCCATACTCTCACTAAAGATGGTAATATTTTCAATCTTCTTCTCCGGTTCATTTGACTTTTGCTTGTATCCTTGGAATTGATAGGTGGCTAAAGCAAATGATTCACTAATTGCATGTGCCGCTTCTAGTCCATTCACGGACTCTGTAGTAAAGGTATCTAAAAGAATAGCAATTTCTTGAAGCTTGCTAGCTTTTAAAGCTTTATACGCCTTTCCTAAAGCCTCACTCAGCTTTTCGAAGCTAAAGTCTTTTTCTTTTCCAAGACCGACAAACCAAATTCTTTTTGCAGCTATCTTACCGAAACTATGTACTTTACTAATATTTTTTAACTTGGCTGAAATATCACCGGCTTTGACAAGCTCTGTTAATTGACCATCGAATTGTTCATCCAGCTTCTCTAATTGTCCGCTAAACTTCTCAGGTTTATCAAAAAGTCCAATAATCAAGCCTTCATGAGCTTCTGAATAGTCAATTTCATTCTTAACATCAAACATCGTCTTTCCACCTCCGTGTTAATTACCTATATATTATATCGGAAAAATGAATATATTTCGACTTACTAAGTAATTCCTACTTTTCAACAATAAAAATAGCAGGCTCTAGGCCTGCACTATTTTCTCTCAGAAGAAATATACTGCTGACGGAATACCTGCATGGTTTTGTCTTCATTTAATGCCTGTAACTCCGCTTCGGTCAGTTTTCCTTTTCCTTGTTCAATGATATATACATCGATTTCCTTTTTCCCCCACTTATTATAAACATCCTCAACCGTTTCATAATAAAGGTCGACTTTATTTCCCTTAATAGCGCCGCCTTTATCAGCAACAACCCCGTAGCCATATTCGGGTATAAAAAGAATGGTTCCAATCGGAAAAACCGATAAATCCGCTGCTACTGTAGAATATAAGTCTCGTTTTACTTTTACACCAGAATAGGTAATTCCATACTCAGGATGACTTTCATTTTTTCCTGTCGATTCAAAACCCGCTGTATACCCTGTTGCTATTACAGTTGTTTTCGGATATTTTGACCAATCAAAGGCTTCCTCTAATGGTGGAGGGGTCTCATTGACTGTTTGGCTTGATGCAGCATGTACCTCCATCTGTAGCACTTGTTTAATGAAGAAATTTAGATTAATACCTGTAATCGCTTGAAAGGTCACGGATAAGGCAAGTAAAAAAAGCAAAGTCATCGTAAAACGTTTTATCCAATTTTGCGTTTTATTCATTAAAATTTTTCACTCCTCCCAAAATATTCATTTCCTAACTTGCACGGAAATATTCAAAAAGGAGTAAAAACGAACAAAAAAAAGACCTTTACCTGAGGTTAAGTCGAAACCGACTTAACCCTGGTAAAGAATCTTAAAACATTTGATATCCATTTTTTCGTAACATTTTTATTGTAACACCAGCTGCAATCGCTCCAGCCAGCCCGCTAAGCAATATGAGAATATCAGCCGTAGCTAATGATCCTAACTTTTGGCCAAGCTCTTGAAATGCCACTTTACTATTTGTAAGGTATTCAATAAACTTTACTTTATCAACAATAAATATAGCAATGATTGGATAAATAATTGCCATGATCCAAGACATTCTTAAAAGCATATTTAGAATAAAACCAATACCAAAAAATAACACAAAGAATAACAAGATGGATATGATTAAAACAACAATGCTCATTTGCATGAAAATACCCCCTTTACACATCAATCATAATTTTACTGTTTGTCCAATCGGGAGTCAATCCTTACAAACCCTTTTGTAGTTCAAATTGATTGGAAAAACCGCAAAAAAATAGCTTCCCGAAGTTTCTCGTGGAAGCGTGCTCTAGTGGATATCAGAACCACTAATGACTACTGTTCTTGTTTCTTTCCTGATCCCTCGCAGCAGGTACATGTTTCAGAACCCCCAAGCAGTAATTGAAAATACCCGGTACCTGAACAATAATCACAGGTTTTAGTATCCAAGCTAGTCGCTTTCATCCAAATCATCTCCTTGAAATATTATTTAAATTTTCTGATAATATATCAAGAATCTCACAAAATGAAAAGGACGATATTCAATCAAAATGGGTTAAAAAAACGGATACATCCTAAATTTTCTTTCATTTCCTAACCGTCACTTAAATTTTCTAAATATTAAAAAAATATTTTATAAGCGCTATACTTAAACTGATCTCCAGGGTTTAGACCATCATAACCAGGTATGGTCACCGTTTTATCTAGATTAATTAGGTAATGAAGCAAAATAGAAGCATCTTTTTCTTGAAGGAGTTCATCAGGTGCAATAAATTTTGCCTCATATAGCTCATTATCCTGATGCTTAATAACTCTTTCTTCCAGTGGTTCTAATAAAAATACGAGCAAATTATCACTAATTTCTTCCGAAATAACACCCGTTCTAAGTCCAATTAAGCCTTTTACAGTGCAATCAATTCCTGTTTCTTCTTTAACTTCCCTAATCACAGCCTCATCAGCCGTTTCTCCCACATCTACAAAACCAGCTGGAAGTGACCATTTCCCTTTCAGTCCGCCATATCGCTTTTTTACAACCAGCCAATGCCCCTCAGGTGATTTAACTAACCCACTAACCGCTAACCATACCTTGCCCCTTTTTTCTTGATTGCTCATAAGAACCCCCCTCGTCAAACTATTTATGTAAATTGTAACAAAAAAAGGACAGATTTCTCTGCCCTTTTTTAATTTACTATTTAAAAAACGTTAAATTTACCCTTTTTCAATACAAGTCCAGCTCCGCCAATCATGAATAGTGAACGATTGTCGACTACCTTTTTCATGAAGGATGCTTTTGCACCTGTTACCTTCTTACCGAATACAACACCAATCGCATCGTCTTCACCAAGTGAGCAAACAGTTCCTTTATTATCAAACGTAAAAGTCTCAAGATCAGCTTTATTGCGGATTAATGCTGCTATGTTGCGAGCAACTAATTCACCTTGTTGCATGGCAATTTGTGCAGTTGGTGGATAAGGACGGTTGATTTCTTCGTTAATAACAAGAGAGCTGTCACCAATAATAAACACGTCATCAAAGCCTGGCACACGAAGGTCTGGCTGTACTTTGACACGACCTCTCATCGCTTCAAAACCAGATTTTTCAATAATGGAATTTCCACGTATACCCGCTGCCCAAACAACCGTTTCAGCGTTAATCATCCTTGGTTCATCTTCACCCTTCGCAACAAGAACTCCTTCAGGTGTGCATTCCTTAATGGCAGTACCAATTAAGAATTCTACCCCTTTACGTTCCAATTGTGAAACTGCATAGTTTACAAGTTCCGGGTCAAATCCAGGTAAAACCGTTGGTGCTGCCTCCACACAAGTTAATTTCACTTTGTGGAAATCAACATCATATTCATGGCAAAGCTCTGGAATACGGTTTGTTAATTCACCTAGAAATTCAATTCCTGTAAATCCGGCACCACCTACAACAATTGATAAGCGGTTATCATTTTTTTCTTCTTCCATATTGTACGTAGCAAATTGGTATTCAATATGCTCTCGTAATTGACGTGAAGAGTTAACATTGGTGATTCCAAATGCATACTCTTTTAAACCTTTAATTCCGAAGGTTTCTGATTCACCACCAAGTGCAATCACAAGGTAGTCATACTCAACCTCGCCTTTTTCTAAAATTACCTTTTTCTCATCTTTATTAATTTCAACCACTGTATCCTGTACAAAATCAACTTTACTACTATCAATTACACCACGAATGTCATAACGTACACGGTCATGATGAAGTGTGCCTGCAGAAGCCTCATGCAGCCAAGTTGTTTCATAATGGTAATCATTTTTATTAATTAATACAATATCAGCTTCATTCACTCCAACAAGCTTTTGCAACCGTACAGTTGTCATAAGCCCGCCATACCCCGCACCAACAATAACTATTTTTTTCTTTCTCAAAGTGATCACTTCCACCTTTTTATTATATTTTGAGTAATATACTTGTACTTATCTTCCTCTGCTTTAACATTTTTATTTTGTGTATGAGGAAAAAAGTATGTGATAAAATTCACGTAAAGGGACACAAAACTGTTCTTTTTTCGTCACAAAAATTTAACATCTACATCAATACATATTATGCTAAATTCTTCACAATATCAAGTAGTTTATATGATTATTTTTTAGAAAAACTGGTTAAATTCCTCTGTGTTTCCTTCTCTGTACATTTCCCAATAGTTTGTAGGATTTTCCTTATTTGTGATATTATAAGGAAAGGAGTCTGTTACTACATAAGTTAGGGGGATACAGGGTGCAAGAGAACCAAAAAGTTTATGACATAACTATAATCGGGGGCGGTCCAACCGGTCTATTTACTGCTTTTTATGGTGGAATGAGACAAGCTTCAGTAAAAATTATTGAAAGCTTACCACAATTAGGCGGACAATTATCGGCACTTTACCCTGAAAAATATATTTACGATGTTGCAGGATTTCCGAAAGTCCGTGCACAAGAACTAATTAACAATCTAAAGGAACAAATGGCTAAGTTCAATCCGGCTGTTGCTTTAGAGCAGTCAGTTGAAAAATTGGAAAAACAAGAGGATGGTATTTTCAAATTAACAACTAATTCCGAAGTTCATTATTCAAAAACCGTTATTATTACGGCAGGTAACGGTGCATTCCAACCACGTCGATTGGAACTTGAAAGTGCTGCACAATATGAGCGTAAAAACCTTCATTACTTTATCGATGACCTTAACAAGTTTGCTGGTCAAAAAGTTGTGGTCTTTGGCGGCGGTGATTCAGCTGTTGACTGGGCACTAATGTTAGAGCCTATTGCCAAAGAGGTAACGATTGTACACCGTCGAGATAAATTCAGAGCGCATGAACATAGTGTTGAGAACTTGCATAACTCAAAGGTAAATGTGAAAACTCCCTTCGTACCTGCTGAGTTAATTGGCGATGACCTCGGCATTAAGCAAGTCGTCCTAACGGGGGTTAATGGGGATGGAAGAGAAGCCATTGATGTGGACGCTGTTATTTGTAACTATGGGTTTGTTTCCTCTCTAGGTCCAATTAAAGAATGGGGCTTACAAATCGAGAAGAATTCGATTGTCGTTAATTCTAAAATGGAAACGGCTGTACCGGGTATTTATGCTGCTGGGGATATTTGTACATATGAAGGCAAAGTGAAATTAATTGCCTGCGGATTTGGTGAAGCACCTACGGCTGTCAACAATGCAAAGGCCTTTATTGATCCAAAAGCTAAAATCCAGCCTCTTCACAGTTCTTCCATGTTTGGTAAATAGAAAAAGGCGCTGTTCATAAGCGCCTTTTTTCTTGTTAACATTCTTCAGGTGTACCTGTTGCTGTTGCCGTTCTAAACGATGAACCACAGCCACATGATGCAATGGCGTTTGGATTTTCAATCGTAAATCCTCCGCCCATCATTGATTGCTTAAAATCAATTTTCGTACCCTTTAAAATAGCGGCATCCTCTTTATCAACAAGAATTTGAATCCCATGCTGTTCAGAATGTAAATCATTTTCCTTCACCTCATGATCAAACCCCATACCATATGATAACCCACTGCAGCCACCACCCTTTACACTAACGCGTAAAAGGGCACCCTCTTCTTCATTATGTTTGATCATTTCTTTTATATGCAGAGCCGCAGCTTCAGTTAAAATTACAACATCATTACTCATTTATTTTTTCCTCCTTTTTGAGGTCTTATTTATAGTATATACGCTATAACTTCATGACTCAACTAATTAAGTCTGCAAGAATATAAATAAAGGGACGGTATTTTCCGTCCCTTTTTATTAAAGGCTATTTTCTTAAACTTTGTTGCTTTTTATAACGAAAATTAATGATTCTGCTGTGTTTTCGCAGAATACAGCATAAATTTAATAAGAAAAGAGCTTGCAAACTAAATTCGAAGGCGAAAAATAACTTTTTCCACGTTAAAATCGGCTTTAAGATTTTAACAACAATCGTTACAAAACAGCCTTATTAAAACATTGGATTCTCATCTAAATATCGGTAAATATTTTCGACCAGTTCATCTGGTGTATTGCCAGTTACGACTTCCCCATTTACAAGTGCATAAAGGGTAGAAGCACATTTCCCACAATAACCAAGACATCCATATTCAACGATATCGAGGTTCGGGTCTTTTTCTAACTTCTCCAGTGCTTTTTGAGCACCGCTGGCTAGATTACTCATACAAAATTCAATAATTGGCAGTATCATGGTTATCACCTCTCCACAACTTATTATCCTACTATCTTTTTTCAGCTGCGTCAAATACCATGTTTCAGGTATAACTGTCAATAAAATATTCATATTTGTTGTTATTTTGTCATAATTCAGCTATACTCGAAATGGATTTAACGCTATATGACTATTATTTTTCATAAATACCTAGCTTACTAGGACTCATATTTTATTCGAAAAAGTGTTATGTATTCTGGGTTACACACAAAGGGGAAATAACAAATGAAAAATCTTGTAGTTCTCGGTGGCGGATACGGCGGAATGAAGATTTTAAGTGAACTTCTCCCCAACAACCTGCCTGAGGATGTAACAATTACGCTTGTCGATCGTGTTCCATACCATTGTTTAAAGACCGAATATTATGCCTTGGCGGCAGGTACTGTTTCTGATAAGGAATTGCGCGTTTCTTTTCCCGAGCATCCTCAATTGGTAATTAAATACGGGGAAGTAACAGGAATTGATAAGGACGAGAAAAAGGTACTATTTCAAGATTCTGATTCTCTTTCCTACGATGACCTAATCGTCGGTCTAGGTTGTGAGGACAAGTATCATGGTGTGCCGGGTGCTGATCAATACACATACAGTATTCAAAGCATTGAAAAATCCCGCCAGACCTATTCAATACTAAATAATTTAGGACCAGAGTCTATTGTTGGGATTGTTGGTGCCGGTCTTAGCGGTGTTGAGCTTGCCAGTGAGTTAAGCGAAAGTCGTGGAGATTTAAAAATTAAATTATTTGATCGCGGAAAACATATTCTACCTGCCTTTCCTGACAGATTAAGTAAATATGTTGAAAATTGGTTTCAAAAACATAACGTTGAAATTGTTAATAACTCCAATATCACAAAAGTTGAAGAAAATCGGCTTTACAATCATGATCAGCCTGTTGACTGTGATGTCATTGTTTGGACGGCTGGGATTCAAGCTAACAGGGTTGTTCGTGAACTGGGAGAAGAAATGGACCGCTCAGGGCGGCTTATCATAACTCCTCATCATCATTTACCGAATGATGAACATGTTTTTATTCTTGGCGATTGTGCTAGTCTTCCTCATGCTCCTAGTGCTCAATTAGCGGAAGGACAGGCGGAGCAAATTGTTGAAGTGTTGAAAAAGCAGTGGAATGGGGAAGAACCTCCAACCGAATTCCCAACCATTAAATTAAAAGGAGTCCTTGGTTCTCTCGGAAAGAAACAAGGCTTTGGAGTGATGGCAGACAGAGCGATTACTGGTCGTGTGGCGCGTTTACTCAAATCTGGAGTGTTATGGCTCTACAAATACCACAATGGATGATAGTCAAAAAAGCATTCCAGGGAAACTGGAATGCTTTTCATATTGATTTGTAGCCGTATTTTTCCAATTCGCTAAAGATGGTTTTTAACCTTGGGTTCCCTTCCCCGACGATTTTATCTTTAATCACAACAACGGGATAAAACAAATCTTCCTCAATAACCCTTTTGGCAAAATTCTCTTTTTCACTGTCATTCGGCGGTTGAAAAATATCAACATATGTCATCTTAACAGGGTGCTCTGGGAACTTTCGTGAAATAGCTGCCTCAAGCCATTCAAAGGTTTCCTTTGAGGATGGTAAATTTACACAGCTCGGGCAAAGCTGTTCTGCACCATAGAGGATAATTTCAACTGTAGTAGTAGTCATTCCATCAATCCTGCCTTTTTCTCTTATTTTACACCATTCAAACTATTAAAACATAAAAATATGGTTGTAAATGTGCGAATTCCCATTTCATGAGAATGGATTTTTACCTTCAATGACATTATAATATAAGGTAAGGAAAGGAGACGATATAATATGGCAGAACAAGAAGTACAAGAAATGTTTGAGCAGGTTCAGGAAGTATTAGATAAATTACGTCCATTTCTTCTTCGCGATGGCGGGGATTGTGAATTAGTTGATGTTGAGGATGGTATCGTTAAACTTCGTTTACTAGGTGCATGCGGAAGCTGCCCGAGCTCAACGATTACCCTTAAAGCAGGAATTGAAAGAGCACTTTTAGAAGAAGTTCCTGGCGTTGTTGAAGTAGAGCAAGTATTTTAATAATAGGCTGTGTTAAGGAATACTTTTGATTTTAGTAACACAGTCAAATAAAAAAGCGATTGCTTACCAAGGCAATCGCTTTTTTCATTATCTCATTGCTAACCAGTCTAGTTGAGGAAGTTTTAATGGTTTTATAGGCGCTCCTACAGTTTGGTAAAAGTATGCTAAAAAGCGCTCATATTCGGTTGATTGCTTTAATAATCTACTTAACTGTTCTTCTAAAAGCTTTTTATCCTGCTCTGAACGAGTTATATAATAATTTTCGATACATTCAAAGTAATGAAGCGGAAATAGTAAACGGGAAAACAATAATCTCCAAGAAAAAGAGGTTAATGGGGCTATTGTTTGGTAATCATTGAAAAACTGCCTCACATCCATTTCGTATGTCTGCGTATTTCGAAAGTATCGCTCTCTCGTCCATTCTGCAAGATCGCGGCTCCGATGATCAAAAACCCAATGAAATGGGTCCTTGATGTAATAATTAGCTCCCCAAGCATCATTTGAAAAGCGTTCATGACAAACTGTTCCACTATCGGATTCTTTTGGTTCATCATCCACCTCTGTATCTACTAAATACTGGATGGCATTTTCCGTTAAACCAATATAATATGGAAAAGAATCAATGAACATTTTTTCAAAATCATCCTCAGGTGTTTGGAACAATAGGTCACTCCATACCTTTTCAATTTGATCTAGACGCTTTTCCCATAATTGCTTCCATTGCCCAATCCTACTGGACCTTCCAATTTTGAAGGGCACTGTTTTTCCACGTTCATGAAATTTGGCTAACTTTCTCCCCAATTTCACTTTTACCTGTTTGTCAGTTTGCCGATTTGCCAGTACACAAAACTGTTGTTCCTTCCAAGTTGTAATAAGGCCACCTTCTTTATCTGGTAAAAAGGCAGGTACATGGGCGTCACCATTTTTCCTTAAGTGATCAGCAATTTTCTCTAATTCAATGATCTCTTCGGCTGCCCTTCCCTCCGGTTTGGCAATTAAATAGTACCAGCCATTGCTCCTTAGCGCGTCATAAGAATCTAATTTTAGGTATTCATCAACTTGGATACCATAATTATGTTCAAGTAATTTTTGCAGCATCCTTTCACCTCTTCTCTTTTCGTCTCCTATGTCATATATATGTAGTAGCCAAAAAAACTTGTTGTCTTCTTAAGGAATAAGTATAAGAAAAATATTATAGGAGAAATCTGTAAGGAGGGAATTGATTCATTCGTTCCTTTTCAAATGACCGTGCATATGTTATGAATTAAGAATGGTGAAAATTCCAAAGAAAAGGTGATAAATGGATGGCAGAAGATAAAAAAATGGATCCAACAGAAGAAACAGCAAGAAGATGGATTAAGGAAAGAGGCGTAGACATACAAGATATAGCTGATTTAGTTTTCTTCTTACAGGAAAAATACCATGAAAACTTAAAAATGGAAGACTGTATTGCCAATGTGGAACGTGTACTATCGAAACGCGAAGTCCAAAATGCCGTTATTACGGGCATTCAGCTGGATATGCTTGCCGAAAAAGGACTGCTGGAAGAACCGATTCAATCTATTATTAAAACAGATGAAAGTCTTTATGGCGTGGATGAAATCTTAGCATTGTCGATTGTTAATGTGTACGGCTCAATTGGTTTTACCAACTATGGATATATCGATAAGCAAAAGCCTGGAATCCTAGCACATTTGAATGATAAATCAACGGGTGAATGTCATACCTTTTTAGATGATATTATCGGTGCAATCGCTGCTGCAGCATCAAGCAGGCTCGCACACAGAGCAGCTCATGTTGAATAGAAAAGCGGAAGCGCCTTGACCAGGGAAAAAAGAAGTTCATTTTTTCCTCGGGGCGACAGGCATAAGACGAGCCGGCGGGAAGGTTGTTCTTTAACCTTTCTGACGGATTGGCTTAGACCTGAGAGCCACTAGGCGCTGAAGCTAGACAATTCTCAAAGTCGAAAATTACATCCTTTTCTTACGGCTCCCATTGATCCAAGGAATCAATCGCATAGGTTGGTTTTCGATCATAGGAAGCAAGTAATTCCTTTGTGGTGACACCCGTGTGGACTAAAAGGGTATCAAGCCCTGCATTCATTCCGGCTAAAATATCTGTATCATAATAATCGCCAACCATTAACGTTTCTTCTTTAGCGGTGCCTAGAACCTTTAACGCTTGTTCCATGATGATTGATTCAGGCTTCCCAATAAAAATCGGCTTTATCTGGGTCGAAACGGCAATCACAGAGGTAAGAGATCCGTTTCCAGGGAGTAAACCTCTCTCTGTTGGAATAGCTATATCTCCGTTGGTTGAAATAAAGACAGCCCCATTGCGGACAGCAAGACATGCTACTGCTAATTTTTCATAGCTAATCTCACGGTCAATTCCGATAACCACATAATCTGCTTTCTCTCCACCAGGTGAAAATTTCCTTTCCTCCAAAGCCGTACGAATACCTTCTTCGCCAATTACATAGACAGATGCATCCTTATTTTGATCATAGATATAATTAGCCGTTGCTTGACTAGTCGTAAAAACTAACTTTTCTTCGGCAGGGATATCGAATTCCCTCAACTTTTGAGCAACTTGGGCAGGAGTACGGGATGAATTATTGGTTACGAATAAATACGGAATATCTTTCTCCCTTAACTTTTTCACAAAATCTCCTGCCGCCTCAATTTTCTCTAATCCCTTGTACATTGTTCCATCTAGATCAATTAAATAACCATTATACTTTTTCAATTGCATCACTCCTATATGTATCATATCCGTACCCAATTCTTTTCATGAATTAAAAAGAACCGCAGGCGCGGTTCGTAAAATCTAATTAATTGAACGCCGATACTGGTCCCAGTTCATTCGCAAGATAGTCGCGGACATTCTTCGGAAATAAAGTTAATGTATTAATATGGCTAGAGAACTGCTTTTGAAGTTCGATATGGTCGATTTCAGTATATAACTGAACGAGAACCTTACGATACTGGATAAGTATTTTTAGGCTTTTTCCAGTTTCAGCCGTAATCACCTTTTCATCCATTAAAATATCAATAATATCATCATAACTTCCAGGGTCCCTCATGATAAATCCGTCAATTATAGCATTACCCACATCTAGTAACGATTCAATCATTAGATGTGTCAATCGTTCCAGAGCAGCTCTTTCTAGCGGGGTTGACCAATGTTCCTGACTAGAAAATAGACTGATTTGTTTTTCTAAGAAAACCAATGTTGTCTCCAACTTTTCTCGGTCTACAAAATACATTTCATCCACTTCCTTTTTTTACCTAGTCTATTTTCGTAAAGATTGTTGTTAAAATCTTAATGCCGATTTTAACGAGGAAATACTTATTTTGCATTTTAGAATTTAGTTTGCAGGCTCTTTTCTTATTAAATTTTGTTTCAATAAGCAACAAAGGTTAAGAAAAGAGCCTTTCCTATGTCGCAATTCCATCAAAAAACATCGCTGGGCGCGCATAAAAATTACCCTGTGCTAAGTCCACATTATTCCTCGTTAATACGGAAGCTTCTTCTTGGTTCTCGATTCCCTCCGCCACTACTAATGAACCAGCCTCCTTAGCAACAAGGAGTAATCCTTTTAACATGGACTCCTTGACGGAGTTTTTATCAATATTTTCAATAACAGAACGGTCTATCTTGATTATATCAGGCATAATTTCGCTGATGGTGTTTAAACTTGAATAACCAGCTCCGGTATCATCGACAGCAATCTTAAATCCCATTAAACGCAAAACATTAATATTAAATGCAAAGTTCTTCAAGCCTTCGATAGAATCCCGTTCCGTAACTTCAAAGGTGATTTGTTTTGGCGGAATCCCTCTATATTTATGTAGTAATTTTTTTAGGTCACTGGTAAATTTAATATTCCCAAGTGTTAACGGGGTACAATTAACAAATATATCTTGGCGGCACCGAGATGCTTTTACTTGCTGGAGCATTTTCTCCACCACAATCATTTCTAATTCGTACAAACGACCCGTTTGTCTTGCAACCGTAAAAAGCTGTAAAGGAGATTCTAAAACCGTGCCTTTTGGACCGCGTGAGAGCAGTTCCCATGCGCGTACCTCATTGGTTGCTACATCAATAATTGGCTGAGCTAAAAGAGTAATAGCCTTTTGGGTAACAATTTTGTTAATCGCTAACACCATTTCATTAATCTCTAACTGTTCTCTCTTTTCTGCCATGCCAATTGCTTGTCTGTGTGCCTTTAAGATAGAATCTTGGATAGAATAGTCATGTTTATCTACAAACATATATCCTGCTTCAAAAACTGGATATATGGAAGGATGAAGTTTAATGAACCTTTGTTCTACCTCGTCCGTGATGTTTTTTATCATGATGTCAATATTCGAGATAGAATGTCGATCATGATCGACCTTTAACAAGAGACTAATCCCTTCGCCAAAATAATCATGAAGAGTAAGTACTTCCTTGGGTTTGACTTCTTGTCCGATAACCGTTTGAAAAAGCTTTTTCATATTTTTCATCAATTTGGAATGCTGCTGGATTTCAGTCTGTTCAATTAAATCCTTTTGATTCCTGATTTTAAAAACAATAACTACAACCTCATGCCCAGCCTCAAAAGCCTCGGTTACCCCTTCTAGTAAAGGATTGCGTAAAGTAAATTGAGGTGGGTAATAGCGAATGGATGAAAGAGGTAAAATTATCTTTCCCCATTGCATTACACTCTTAACCTTTTTCATGTAACGACAATCCATGGAATCCATCCCTCTCGCAAAGCAACATACGACAATAATAAATATATTGTAACACAATTTGACAGGATCCGGTTTTCCTTCAGTAAATTTTTAACAATATTCTATTAACTTCTAGACTCCCCCAACTTCTTATTATTTGGTAATATAAAGAGGTTGAAGAAATTAACTAAAGGAGAACACTACATGAAAGAACGTTTTTTCTTATACGATGATACAGAGGATACAAAAACACGTTTTGTCAGTTTTGTTGGTGACAACACGCGCTTCGATTTGGCAATAGTAAAAACGGATCGTCATTTTGGGAAGCATCTAGTACTTGATATACAAGGAAATCGTTTTGCTATCATTGGTGAGGACGATTTAAAAGAAGAAGGGTATTTAGAATACGCTTTTCAATTGAATGAAGAGGATGCTGAAGAATTACGTTCCTTTTTGTTAGAATTACTTTAATTTATTCTCATTCCTTTTTGGCATAATAATAAAAAGGAGTGATACTATGGCTGAAGAAAAATCAAGAAACTATTTTGACTTATCTAATGTAGAAAAACAAAAGAACTTTTTAACAGCTGAGGAATTTCCAGAAGGATCTTATGGATCACCGATTAATCAAGACGAACCGGTTGAGAACAAAAGCACCCCCTGGCAAGAAGGGCAGCGTTATTATAGTGCTTTTAATTATGAGTTTAAATCGTTTCATCAGGATGTTCCACGACAAATGGCAGGTGCTCACCCAACACACGATGATCCTGAAACAGATGAACAACCACCGTACAATCAGTAAAAATGCCCGCCAATCGGCGAGCATTTTTTATTTTTTTACTTTTTTCAAGACAAAATAAGCACAGCCAAAATTACAGTACTCATAAAAATATTCACTTAATGTACTGATTTTGGTATCAAAGGTCGCTTTTTGATTTTGATCCTCAAAAAAGCCTTTTAACCTGAGTTGACCATATCCCCAATCACCGACAATATAATCATATCTGGATAATATTTCGCTATACCTAGCCTTTAAGGCTTCCTCATTAAAGCCTTCTCTATGTTCCTGCACAATTTCATATGTGGAACCGTTGATATTGATCATTTAATCACCTCAAATTTTACCAGTCAATCCTTCTTTCATTATAACCGATTCGCCATCAATTACTAAGAAAAAAAATCAGTAATTTGGCTATTCTAAAAAAAGGAGGTGTTTTAAGTGAAAAAGTGGTCGATGATCATTGGAGTTTGTTTACTCCTAACAGCAGCAGGCTGCTCAAAGGATATGGCAAATCGCGATGTTTATGAAGAAAGTGGAGATACAATTAATGTTAACAATAAAAGAGCAGAGCTCTATAATGAAGGCGGCGGTCGTGGAGTTCGAAATGTAAGCGATGATTATGGCTTTGTTCGCCATCAAAAGAGCCCTGTCCAGGGTGACCAGGGAGGAAAAGAACACTATTCGGCTTTAGACCGTGAACAAGTAGCCAATATCATTAGTCAATTAAGTACAGATATCCCAAATGTTAATGATGTTGCTACCTTAGTGACGGACCAGGAAGTTTTAATTTCCTATCGTACCGATAGTAAAGACCGCAACCAGACGGCAGATCAAGTAAAAAGAACCGCAATGTCCGTTGTTCCAAGATTTTATCATGTCTATGTATCTGACGATAACAACTTAATGCGAGATGTGGAAAATCTTGCGAATATGGATTCAACAAGCAAAAATGCTCGTAATTCAGTAAATAGCTTAATTAAACAAATGAAGAAATCCCCACAAGGTAACAGAATGAGCGACAGCGAAGATGAAAATGGAGCTACACGAGATGACATCATGAATACAAATAATCGCTAAAAAAATGAGTTCAGCCCATATCGGACTGAACTCTTTTTCCTTAAGCTTCTTTAACTTCTGTTTCACCTAGTAATTGCTTGTGCTTAGCGGCAGCGTTTACCTGCTCATCTGCATGATAGGATGAACGTACTAATGGTCCTGCCTCACAATGGCTAAATCCTTTAGAAATGGCTATTTCACGTAGTTCACCAAATTCCTCTGGATGATAATACTTTTCAACTTTTAGATGACTCTTTGAAGGTTGTAAATACTGTCCAATCGTCATGATATCCACATTATTAGCTCTGAGGTCATCCATAACCTCAATAATTTCTTCTTTTGTTTCTCCAAGGCCAACCATCAAGCTTGACTTTGTTGGAATCGTAGGCTGCATTTCTTTTGCTCTGCGTAAAAACTCGAGTGAACGATCATACTTAGCTCGAGCTCTAACTCTTGGAGTTAATCGTCTTACTGTTTCAATATTATGATTTAGGATGTCTGGTTTTGCATCCATCAACAGTGCCAGATTTTCTTCCTTTCCACCCATATCAGATGGCAGGACTTCAATGCTCGTAAAAGGATTCTTTCTTCTAATCGCCCTAATCGTTTCTGCAAAAACAGCTGCACCGCCATCCTTTAAATCATCCCGGGCAACGGCGGTAACTACAACATGTTTTAAATTCATCAATTGAACTGAATCTGCTACACGTTCTGGTTCTTGCAAGTCTAATTCAGTAGGCAGCCCTGTTTTTACTGCACAGAAACGGCAGGCACGTGTACATGTATCACCGAGAATCATGAAGGTAGCTGTCCTTCTCTCAGCCCAGCATTCGTGAATATTCGGGCAGCGTGCTTCTTCACAAACCGTATGTAAATTCTTTTCACGCATCATTTTTTTTAAGCCGGTATAATGTTCATTTGTATTTAATTTTATTTTTAACCATTCTGGTTTACGTAAATATTCGTCATTCCTACTCATATTTCCACTCCTTAATGAGGTGCTCCCTGTCACTTTACCATACTTTTTGCGACAAGGACAAGCAGACCAACTTCACAAGATTTAATTTCCATTTATTAACCATAATGAAATTGCCGAGAATTCATAAACTAAAAACGTACCTTAATCGGAAGGAGGATTCCTGTGCGGGCATTTCTGATAATTGGAACTTTCCTTTTATTAATGAGCTTTTCTCTCAGGGATGCTCATGCTAAAGGTCCTGATGAATATCAGGAAAGAATGAAGCTATACAAAAAGGTGGAAACCATTACACAAATTCCTTGGTATTACTTAGCGGCTGTTGATCAATACGAAAGGAATATCCGTCAGGTTCGTAAGGACTTGCCAAAAGCGGAAAGTGTGATTGGAATTTATTTTCCTCCGGAGAAATGGGCTGGAGCTACCAATCCCAATCCTAATGAAGAAAACCCCGCAATTATCCAGTTGTTTAATGGTATGGGTGTAGATGGGGATGGGGATGGAAAAGCCAGTATAAAGAACGACGAAGACGTTTTGTATGCTTTTGCCAACTATCTTCTTTCCTATGGAAGAGATCATGATAATATTAAAATTGGGTTATGGAATTATTATCACCGTGACAAGACAGTTGGTATTATTGTTGGCAAGGCGCAAATCTACCGCCATTTCGGTCGGTTAGAATTAGATAAACACGTTTTCCCTCTGCCATTACGCAGCACTCACAGCTATCGCAGTACTTGGGGTGATGCTAGAGGCTGGGGGGGCAGAAGAATTCATGAAGGTACTGACATATTTGCTGGCTACGGTGTTCCTGTTCGTGCAACGAACTATGGCATAGTGGAAATGAAGGGCTGGAATAAGTTCGGCGGCTGGAGAGTAGGAATTCGTGATATTGATAATACGTATCATTATTTTGCTCATCTTAGCGGTTTTGCTAAAGATTTACAGGTTGGTCAAATCGTTGAGCCAGGAACCCTGATTGGCGGTGTTGGCAGTTCTGGTTATGGACCACCTGGGACATCTGGGAAATTCCCTCCCCATTTGCATTATGGGATGTATAAAGATACTGGTCGAACTGAATGGTCCTTTGACCCAACTCCACATTTAAGATTGTGGAAACAGCAAGAGAGACAGGCATTAATCAAGAAAAAGTAAGGACTGTCCTTTTGACAGTCCCTTTAACTTTCTGGCGGTGGGATTTCAATGGATGGAGAAGTACTACCGCCATTATTATAAAATTGTGGTACATCACCTTGAATCAATCTTCCACCAACAGGAATTTTCTGCTCTAGTTTAGTGATTTCCGTTGCAAACGGGGTTATGATTTGTACAGACACCTCTAAGTAGATAGCAACATCAATCCAAGTATTATTGATACCCATCGGTTTTGGATCAATTTTCACATCAGGACGTACTTCTCCGATTGCGTGAAACCTAACAGGTATTTTAGGACCTAAATTCCCTAACAACGCCATATTGGTTGCCTGCCCCAATGGAACATTCCAAACAATCCCATCCTGTCTTCCCTCATTAACCTCAATATCAACATCTGTTAACTGCTCTAAGGAAGCGAGATCCCCTTTCTCTGCGGCATTTAAGTTTTTCTGAATCTCATTGGTGATTTCAGATAACTTTTGATTTATCACTTCTGTATTTAAACTAGCGCTCGGCTGTGCACCATTTTCGCCCGGCTCTACTGCAATGACATCCCCAACCTCGACGGTTTTTTTATTAATGGCTTTATTTATTACCTGCGAGGCAATTTGGTTCGTCTTTGATTCCGCATATCTCATCAGGGAAGGCTCAATACCTTTGTTAACCAACCATATTCCAAATGCAGTTGACAAAAGAAAGAAAACAAATGATAAGAGCATGACATATCTGAAAGGTAACGGTCCTCGTTTCCGAGCACGTACACGAAACTTTGCCAAAAAAATCCCCCCTTACATGCTATATGTATGCGAGAAAGAGATGAACTAGCCTAAAAATTTATGAGAGCTAGTCAAAATGAAAAGCCTACACAACACGTGCAAGCTCTTATACCATTTTCAGCAAGGCATCCCTGCCAAGCATTCCTTTTGTTATACCTAAGTTCTCAGCCTCGACTGTAACGGACTCCATTGGGGCGTTAAGGAGCTGTTCAATCGTTCTTACCCCTACCGCTCTGGCGGCTATGATATTGCGATCCTTTAACTTGTCGTTTAATAAACCAACATCTAAAGCACCGCACATAATATATCCCTTATCATTGCTTACAGAGAGCAGTGTTGTTTTCGGTAGCAAAACAGTAACAGCTAAGAACGTATGACCATTAATCTCTACCGGTGATAGCTCTATCAATTTACACACCCCTTTCCTCACTATCACTTTATGAAAGCGAAAGATGAAGCGTGTATACAGCTTAGGACTGTTTTTGTAATTTCCATTTTAATAAATCTCGCATAAATTCGGGTAGAAAATATTCTTTTTTCTTATTAGGAAAAACTCCTTTGAAAAAATGCCCAAAGGTAAACATATCCGGAATGGCTAATGTATAATTTTTTTCTAATTCTAATTCCTTTTCGTTGATATAAATGACGTTATTGTCTTTAAATTTAATCCCATCATAAACACTGATTCCCATTATCGTTCCCCTAAAACCTAGGCCTACAACTTGTCGCTGTGACCAGCTCTCATCCTTCGTTTCAAGTAAAACCTCTTTTAACTCCCTGCCTGTCAGCTGGATTTTACAAGGATTGATTGGGTGAGGACATATGATAAGTAAATCGTATACAGTTACAGTTCCTGATAATGGACCCAAAATCAGCCCTCCATTGATAAAGGCACAATCCGCATCGCACCACTCTCTTAATGCCTGGCATAATATCCGTGATAGCTCTGTTTCCTGAAATGGATCATGTAGAAATTCATTCGTAAGGGTGGTGATTTTTTGATTTAATAATTTCTTCCCTTTTCGGTAAAGTTCCTTGGATTTTGCTTTTTCATCCGCTACTGCCGGAAGCTCCATCACGTTATACAATTTTGCCTGTTTACGAATAGGTTTCCGCTCAACAACCTGAAGAGTAACTTGGCCAACAAACCTCCCATGCTTACCAGCTCCAGCAAGCAGTGTCTGACCAACCTGTTTTCCTTCAGGAAGAGTATGGTGGGTGTGACCACCCAAAATTACATCTATATCGGGACAGTCTGCTGCCACTTGTTCATCATGGCTTAGTCCTAGATGTGAGAGCAGGATGATGATATCTGATTCTTCCTTTAATGGTTTCATCCATCTCTTTAACTCTTCTATCGGTTCAGTCAGCTTCCAGCCGAGCAGCTCATAAAGAAATGAATAATAGGTAGTTAACCCAATCACACCTATCCGGGTGCCACTTTTTGTCTGATAAATTTTATAAGGTTTTAGCCATGATGGATGTTGATTGCTGCTGTTGTAGAGGTTAGCAACTAGCACATCAAAATTCCTGTTGTCATACAAATGATTTAACCCCTCGTAAGGGAGGTTGATGCCTTCATTATTACCAATCGTAACAGCAGTATAGCCACTTTCATTTAACAGTTCTATATTCCCCTGTCCATGGGTCGCCTCGGAAAGTGGGTGCCAGCGGTCTATAAAGTCACCAATATCAAAAAGAAAAAATTCTTCACCCATTTTTTCATGATATGTCCTTCTGCTTGTTAAGAAATGCTGAATTCGTGGCCATCGTTTTAAATGGCTGTGAAGATCATTTGTATGATAGATGTGAATGATTTCCATGCATGTTTTCGCTTCCTTTTTAACCTAAAATGCCTTGATAAATTAAACGTATGCCAACGATAATTAATATGGTTCGTAATAGTAAAACAATTGTTTTGCTTTTTAGCTTTGTGTTTAAATAGACACCAACCTTTGCCCCAATCCATGCTCCCGGAACTAATGCCAATGCAAGCAGCCAATCTACATTCCCAAGTGTGATATGGGTAATCGAGCTTAGGATGGATGTTGGTAAAATCATAAACATTGAAGTAGCTGTAGCAACATGAGGCGGAAAGAAAAAGAAGAGAATCATGGTTGGTACCATTAATGACCCGCCGCCAACTCCTAATATTCCAGATAAAAAACCAACGATAAATGAAATAATTACAGCGGCAAATGGGTTAAAACCATATTCAAAACTTTTTCCTGTGTTATCCGTAAAACTCCGGACAATCCCCTTATCTTTACGATAGGGAATTGGTTTTAGTTTATCTTTTAATAAAAGGACAAGCGAAACAAATATAATAAAAGTGCCAAAAAATAAGTTGAATGATTTTAAATTTAATATTTCTGTTACCCATGCACCAAGAATACTACCAGGACCACTTCCAATTAGAAAAATTAATCCACTTTTGTAATCCACCGTTTTATGTTTCATATACGCTAAGGTAGAGGAAAGCCCTGTAAATATCATAGTGAAAAGAGAGGTTCCCACTGCTGTCTGAGGAGAGATATACCCAAATACGGACAGAGAACTTAAAAAAAGTAAGGCAGGAACAATTATCATTCCACCGCCCAATCCAATTAAACTGCCTAAGGAACTACCTGCAATCCCGATTAAGATTAAAACAATCCATTCCATCAGTCTTTCTCCTTCTTAAGGCTCTTGGTAAAGCAACAATCAGTGCGAAAGCTGCATTATTTAAAATAGGCCGAGCTGTCTTGGCGCAAGGTCCTCATATTCTATGTCTAAAAGGTTCATCATTTCTTTCGCGTTATCAGCTGCGTCTCCACCGGAATTGTTGTTAAAGAGAACATAGACATTATTAGACTCCTTGGCTAATTTCCGGATAGAATCTGCCCATTCTTTAAGTTCTTGTTGATTGTATCGATAAAGATATCTAACCTCGCGCCAATTCTCAGCCTGACGTTTTTGCCAACCATGAACATTACGTCCATGAAACCGAATCAGCAATTTTTCTGAATTTATGGGTTCTAATATAGTCGGTATGGAACCCTCACCAGATTGTGGTTCATCACAAATACTATGTATCCACTTTTCTTCTTTCATAAAATCAAGCGTTTGCTTCAGGTAGCGGGGTAAAAACCAAGACTGATGCCTGAACTCAAGTGCACATGGTAGATCGCCCATTTCCTGTTTACACCAGCGTAAATACTCAACATTTTCCCGTTTACAATCAAACCAAGGCGGAAATTGAAACAGGACCATTGCTAATTTGTTTGCTTCTATGTATGGTTCTAGAGATTCCTTAAATGCTTGGAACATTTCTTTTTTTGTTGCAAATGGAATTTCACCACGCTGATGACCCGTCATTCCCTGGTAGGCTTTCACGATGAATTGGAACGATGATGGTGTATCATGAACCCATTTAACTGCATTTCTTTTCGGTTGAATGGCATAAAAAGCGGTATCCACTTCTACTGTTGGAAAATGCCCCGCGTACTCTTTTAATTTATCCCGAGGAGAGATTGGACCCGGATATAAGCTGTCATGGTCTCCCCAGCCTGTTACACCAACGTAAATCAATCTTCATCACCTCTATTTATTAATAATAGCATACCTCCTATTTGAAATTTTCGCTATCCGAGAGTATTTTTCGCCATCCGCCAGTTTTTCTAAAACGCAAAAATCCGCCTGCCAACGGGGGCAAGCGGACCAACACCTATTAACCGATAGAACCTTCCATCTCGAACTTGATTAATTGTGCTTAAAACGGCACTAATTGATTTATAAAAAAGCTGGAGAAACCCTGGATATATAGCCATTTCTTAATTGATAATTTTGACATTTTCAACGTTGGAATAATAGAAAGGTCTTTTTTTCAGGTTCTTGAAAAGAAGTGACATATGCTTTGATAATTGGAAAACAATCTCGTTACTATTAAGTCTATTTTTGTCTATTAAAATTCCCACCACTGTTCCACTGTGAGCAACAATAATTCCTCCTTGAAATGCATGAGCTAATTTTTCCATTTCAAAAAAATAAGGTTTTCTTAATATTTTTTGATTCACTCGTGCACTAATCGTTGTTGCCTTACAAATAAGAGAAAACTCGTTTTTACTGAACCCTTCTCTGACCCAATGGTATGCTTCTGAAAATAGATGTTGATCAGATTGATCATATGCTTTTTCAAATCGATTAAATTCAATTGTATTTACAGCTCCCCCGAGGTCTATCCCAACGAGGATGAAGGGTGGTAAAACTCCAAAGCTTGCAATAAGATCACCGTGTATATAATCATAAGCCACAACCTCATCATACATAACACCATCTGTTGGCTCAATCTTAGCGGCTATTGCAGAAATTATATCTTGCGTTAGGGGGAGAGAGTAACTATGAGCAATTGCTTTCATAGATGCTACAATATCTGCAGAACTACTCGCCATCCCTTTGCCCATTGGAATATTTGACCGAATGTCAAGTTTGCCGCCACCATTCAAACCAAACTGATTTAATAACAATTTTCCAGCTTTAATTGCTTTCACCTTTGAATTCACACCTGTTAATTCTGGTGAAGTTGGATTTGGGATGAAGCTTGCCTCACTTCTCAAACTTTGGATTGGAAAAGTTATTAAAAAAGGCCGTTCGTCTATTATCCCTTGAACAAGTTCTCCAAATGTTCCATTACAACTTCCCTTACCTATTTTCATTGTGAAAGCTCCGATTTCATCCTCAGATCAAGCAACAAAGAAGTGATAACTGTTTGGAAACCCTTCATTGGCTAATCCACCTTTTTGGGAATTCCTTCATTTTTTGTTCAATCAAATCAAGCTTTACGTGCGACCTTACATGATCCGCTAACAAATCAAATGCCTCTTCACGCAATTGGTTGAAGGATACACGCTGATGAATCGGCTCCAATCCTTTTCCTTGGCGAATCTGATTCAGTAGCTCCTTACGAAATTCATCATTATGAAAAATCCCATGAAAGTAAGTACCAATGATTCTTTCATCTGCGGTTTTACAGCCATCTGATCGGCCTTGTGTGTCAATTAGTCCCCGGGATTCTCGAGTCGTCCACGTTTCTCCCATATGAATCTCATAACCTAACACGTTGAAATGTTTGCCGTTAAGCTGTAGGAGTCCGTTTGATGACACGGTCGTCTTGTCTTTTGTAATGGTCGTCCTGATGGGCAGTAAGCGGAGACCTTCGATTTCTTGGTGAAGTGACTCAATGGCAAACGGATCCTCGATTTTTTCACCGAGCATTTGATAGCCGCCACAGATTCCAAATAGAAGGGATTCGTCCTTTTGCTGCAATTCCACGATTCTCTCGGCGATACCACTTTTTCTTAAAAACAGCAAATCCTCGATCGTATTCTTGCTCCCAGGAAGAATCACTAAATCTGGACTGTGTAATTGGTCTGCTCTTGTAATAAACCGGACATGGCAATCAGGTTCGGCAAAAAAAGGATCTACATCGGTGAAATTGGAGATTTTTGGATACTGAATCACCGCAATATCAAGTTCTTTTTCGGTATTTCGGACCGATGTATATTGATTTAATATCATGGAATCCTCGGCATCGATGTTTAAATTCTCCAAATAAGGAATCACTCCCAGAACCGTTTTTCCTGTATATTCCTCAAACCATGTTAATCCAGATTCCAAAAGCCGTATATCACCGCGGAATTTATTGATGATGACGCCGATGATTCGGTCACGGTCATTAGGGTCCATGAGCTGAAGGGTTCCTACTAAACTGGCAAAAACTCCGCCTTTTTCGATATCCCCAATCAAAATCACAGGGGCGTCAGCCATTCTTGCGACCCGCATATTGACCATTTCCCTGTCATTTAGATTAATCTCGGCAGGACTGCCCGCCCCTTCAATGACAATCCGTTCATACTTTTCTGACAGAACAGCAAGCGATTCTTTAATAAGGTCAATACCCGTTTGAAAGAATTCCTTGCGATACGCACTGGCTTCCATATTTTTATACGGTTTTCCATGGACCACAATTTGGGATTGGTTATCCCGATTTGGCTTGAGCAGAATCGGATTCATATCAGTTGTCGCCTGAATCCCTGCCGCTTCGGCCTGGACCCCTTGTGCTCTTCCTATTTCTTTTCCATCCACTGTGATATAAGAGTTTAACGCCATATTTTGTGACTTAAAAGGAACCGTTTTATATCCGTCCTGGGCGAATATACGGCAAAAGGCCGTCACGACGACACTTTTGCCGACATCCGAATTGGTACCTTGAAACATCAACTTAAGAGCCTTCGCCATTTACTTTGAACTCCTTACATTTCTTGATTGAATCGATCGGTAGTACTTAATATTTTCTCGAAGGGAGCTCCTACTGCCACCAATTTTTTTCGCCTTACTCCTGCAGAACTGCAATCTTTTCATCATTCACGACCGAAGCGCTCACCGGAGTCAGCTTTACTGCCGAATCCCAGACCCAGCCGAACCGTTTTCCAAACAAATCAACGGCAATAGTTTACTGTACAACCGAACTATCGTAATAATCGTGGGGCCTATAATGGCTGCAACTACTTTGGTAAAGTTCATTGGCTCCCCCGATATGTCTTGTCATGGGCCACATACTAGGTTGATGGAACGTGTTACCGTATGCCACTGCACTTTCCTTGGCAAACATAAACCATAATACTAAGAAAAACCGGACTATAAAACCAAAACCGGTTGTCTATCCTCTAATTATGGTGATGATGATGTTCATACCCTTGTTCTTCCGCATATTTACGGAAATTTTCTAAATCTTGCATTCCAGTCGAAGTACCGTTTAATGCCTGATTCATACGTTCTAACAGTATCGTTCTTAACTTTGGATGATAGCCAAAATACTGAGTAATATCAATTGATACATGCGGATAAGTCTCTTTAAACTGTTCGGCCATTTTATTCATTCTTTCCATTAAAATTCCCGTAAATAAAAAATACGGCAGCATGATGATTTTTTTTGCGCCTAATTTAATACAGCGTTCCATCCCATCCTGCACAGTTGGCGTCGTTACCCCCATAAAGGCACTTTCAACGATAGGTACATTTAATTTCTCCCACAATAATCTGCTGATTTTATAAAAATCACCATTAGCATATGGATCGCTGCCGCCTCGTCCAATTAATAAAATGGCCGTATCCTCATGTTTTTGATTCACATCAAAACCTGCTTCAGTCAGTCTTGTTTTTAAAATTTCAAAGACTTCCTCATGAATACCTATCGTCTGGCCATAGGTAAAATGAACATCCGGGAAATGCTCTTTAGCATGTTCGATTTCTGCTGGAATGTGGAGTTTTGAGTGTCCTGCATGTAATAATATGATAGGAATTACATGGATTTCATCCGCACCTTGTTCAACACACAGCTGAATCCCATCTTCAATATTTGGTGATGCAAATTCTAAAAAACATGTTTCTACTAAAAGGGCTGGATCAATGTATTCTTTCATTTGCCCGACAAATTCGCGAACTTCTATATTCCCTGCCTCCAGCCTGCTGCCATGTCCAACAAATAATACAGCTTTTTTCATTGATCCTTTACCCTTCTTGTATTTATCAATTCCTTTAATTCGATTTTCGCTGGGTTTCCGCACACCGTGCTCCATTGAATAAATGATAGCATCTTGTTCAACTACTTCATGAACAATATCACGTGCGGTTTCTTCATGTTGAACCGAATACCATGTCCCTTTTGGGTAATCAATTACGACGCATTTATCTTTACAGCGGCCGTTACAACGTGTACGCGATGTATGAATATGCTCATCCAAACGGTTTTTACGAATCTCATCACGAATTTGCTGCGTGACCGCTTCAGCTCCTGCTCCCATACAGGTTGCCCCATTGCAAATGAGTAAGTGACGCTGCATTTGCGTTAAATTCCATGTTGTCATAAAGTGACCTCCCCCTTTTCCATCATCTTGTACGCTCTATGTCTCTTTGTTATATCAAACATTGTCGCAGATAAAAGCCCATATTAGTAATGGCAAAACGAACTTAGTCATGTAACTTCACAGGCTCCCAACTAATGATTGCAGCATAGAATGGGTGACGGTACACATAATGGCCATCCTCCATTGTAATAAAGCGTTCAAGTGATGCTTTCACATGTGCCATATCAAACCGGGGTGTTAAGATTTTTTTGCTTTGTGCTTCATATAATTGCTGCAATGTATCATAACGATACTCACGCTCCAGCTTGAGCATTTCACAATTTGCATAAATCCCTAACTGATACAGCATATTGACGATAGTAATATAATCACGGCGAGGATATTTAATGTCATAGCAAAACTGCTCATCTAAAATAACGTAATGCGGCTGAATAGGTCCTGTTGTTAAACCAATGATGGCGCGCTTTTTGGCAAGCCTGTTCATTTTTTTCAGCGCCGCATTCATTTCATACATACGATAAAAGCAGTTCACCCCAATAACAACATCATGCTGCTCAATTTGCGCTTCTTCCCAATTACTATGAACGAACTGAAGATTTGCATCGTTTTCAAAGTATTGTAATAAATAAGCAAGCACACTTTCAGAACCATCCACTAACGTTAAACTTTTGACATCTTGACGGAGTTGGAAGGTATAGTTGCCCCATCCCGGCCCAATTTCAATACAAGTTGAATTTTTGGGGATATGTTGTTTCATTTTTTCGTAAATTTTTTTTGCATAGTAATCTGTTTGCTTGTATGTTTTTTTCTTCATGGATTGAGCCCAATATGCTTCTTCCAGCTCATCATCAATCATTCTTTCTGGCATCTTGCCATGCCAATCTAACATGCCTTTTTTCCACAGCTTTTCAAAATCAAATTGTAAAGGGGATCCTTTTATCATTGAACTATCTTCCTCAACTGTCGTGCCATGTACAAACCTCATTATAGCCAAGTTGTTTTTTCTGCAAATGGTGTACGCTTTTTTGCGGAAGTGCTTTCTTCTGCAGGGTAACCAATGCATAACGTCCCTACTAATTGCTCTCCATCCGATGCACCAATAAAATCATATAATGCTGTATCATGCACTAAGCCAACACCGCGTGTACGCCATACCATGCCTAAACCCAGCTGTTCGGCCATTAACCACATCGACATAATCGCACTGCTGACTGCAAAGGTATTATCTTTGGTTGCACCTTCATCTCCATCGACAATGGCAGATGTTACCACAATGACAAGCGGTGTTTTTGTGATGGCTTCCATTGAGCTTTCCACTAAATGTGGTTTTGTTGGGAAACGTTTTTGTAAATAATCAAGTGCCACCTGCTCATAACGTTTTAAGCTGTCGCCCTGTAAAACATAGAAATGCCAGGGCTCGCGCATACGGTCATTTGGTGCAAACGTTGCTGCTTCTAATAAGGTCTCAATTTTGTCACGTTCCACTTCACGCGTTTCAAATTGGCGAATCGCACGACGTTTTTTTAATGCATCTAACATAATTCATGCTCCTTTTCTTTAAACCAGGCAATTTGATCCCGTACACTAACCACCTCACCAACTAAAATCATGGATGGATTAGAGATACGATGTATTTGAATATCTTGTGCAATCGTGGAGAGATTGCCTGTAATCGTACGCTGATTTTTGGTTGTGCCCCATTCAATGACGGCAACAGGGGTTGTTTCACTTTTGCCATAGGTTATTAAGCTTTTCGAAATATGCGCGATATTGCCTATGCTCATATAAAAGGCTACCGTATCAATTTGAGCAAGCGCGGACCAATTTAAAAAGTCCTGCTCCTTTTCTGGGCGGCCATGACCTGTAACGATCGCAAAGCTTGCAGCATGATCACGATGTGTTACAGGAATCCCTGCATAAGCAGGCGCCGCAATCCCAGCTGTAATACCAGGCACGATTTCAAATGGAATATCGGATTGCCGTAAAATCGCGGCTTCTTCTGCACCACGTCCAAAGACAAAGGGGTCACCCCCTTTTAAGCGAAGAACCTGCTTGCCAAGATTGGCTTGTTCCACTAGCACACGATGAATTTCATCCTGAATCAGTCCATGCCTGCCTGGTTCTTTTCCACAATAAATCAGCTCGGCGTCAGCTTTCGCATGTTTTAATAATTCAGCATTCACCAGACGGTCATATAAAATCACATCTGCTTGCTGAATGCACTCTAGTCCACGAATCGTCAATAGTTTTGGGTCACCAGGACCAGCTCCTACAATATATACAAATCCGCTCACCGTTTTTCTCCTATACGCTGCTGCAGCCACGCTTCACATTTTTGTTTTTCACCTTGCTCCATCCATTGTAATAACTGTGGATCCACGAGCTCTGCTAATAGCTGTTTTTTCACATCGCCCTTAGACATTTGTAAAATTCGCTGACGTGCTTCCTTTAAAAATGAAACATACTGCGCGTAATGTACTCCAAATTGCTCTTCTAAATCCGTCTTAACTTGGCGTGTCAGACCTGGACTTGCTCCAGACGTCGACACAGCCAATACGAAATCACCGCGGCGAACGACTGCTGGATTGATGAAATCAACACGTCCTTTTGCATCCGCACGGCTGAGTAATTGCCAATGCTGTGCCGCTTCTTCCACTGCATTGTTTACCTCTTGGTCATTTGTAACGGCGAAAATTAGTGATGCATCATCTAAATCAGCAGGTTCAAATGCTTTTTCTTTCCATGTCACAAGCCCTTCATTTATATATTGCTGCAATTTTTCGGTTACCGCTGGACTTATCACTATCACTAGCGCCTTTGTTGGCAGCAGCGCTTCCACCTTTTGACGTGCTACATGTCCGCCCCCAACAATAACAACCTTTTTATAGTCAATATTCATTAATAGTGGGAAATAATTCATTGTTTACCTCCAAACATGCTGTAAGCCAATTTTTCACAAGCTGTGGATTCGAAGCAAAATGAAAGTGTGTATAGCCAGCAACAAGATTTTTATGTAGATAACCTTCCTGCTGAGAACGAAAACGGCTTTTACTAAAATAAGCTGGTGATGTATGCTCCCCCTCATACGTTGAGTAATGGAACTCATGCCCTTTTGCCTGCTCCTCTTCATTGACTAGAAAGTTGCCTTGAACACCTGTAATTTCCCGATAGCCAAGTGCCGCTAATTTATCCTGCATCCGCACACGTCCTGGGATTATCCCGAGCATCGGGAATACCTGTCCTTGACGATTCACAATTTCCTCTGTTAAATACATAAAACCGCCGCATTCCGCTAATGTTGGCAGCCCTCGCTCAACCGCGACCCTTATGGATTGCTTTCCTGCCTCATTTTTCGCCAATTGATCCGCAAACTCTTCAGGGAAACCGCCGCCGATATACAGCCCCTGCGCTTTTTCTGGAACTTCCTCATTTTGTAATGGAGAGAAGTAATGCAATGTGGCACCATATGCACGGAGTAATTCTAAATTTTCTTCATAATAAAAGTTAAAGGCCGCATCCTTTGCAACTGCAATATGTACTTCTTGTCTTTGCGGCTGTGCATCAAAGATAGATTCAGAAACGTCCAATGATTGTGTTTTTGTAATTTTCAGCAGTTGTTCAATATCCACTGTTTCTTCGATTGCTTCTGCAAGACTATCAAAATATGAATCTAAATCACCACGTTCAATGGCTGGCACTAAACCCAAATGACGGCCTGGCATTGATGGGACAGCTCCTTTTGGCAGATAGCCAATGACAGGAATTCCACATTCTTGCTCAATCGCTGCTTTGACAATTTCAAAATGGCTTTTACTTCCTAATTGATTGGCAATAACACCAATAATATTGGAGCTTTCATCTAACATTTGAAATCCTTTGACAATCGCAGCCGCACTTCTTGCCATACTTGCCGCATTAACAATTAAAATGACGGGACTTTTTGTAACCTCACTAATATGAGCAGCAGAACCTTCATTTGATAATGGGGATTTGCCATCATAAAAGCCCATCACTCCTTCAATAATAGCTGCATCTGCATCTTGGCTCGCTCTTGCGACAATGGCACGGACTGTATCATGAGACATCATGAAACTATCAATATTACGAGAAGGGCGTTTGGTGACAGCTGTATGATACGTTGGGTCAATATAGTCCGGGCCGCATTTAAAGCCCTGGACTGTTAATCCACGCTTCATAAGCGTACGCATGATGCCGATTGTGAATGTTGTTTTTCCAACACCGCTTCCTGTGCCGGCTAGAACAAATCGATTCATTGTACTTCCTCCTGAAAGTTGACACGTGCAATGGAAATGGTCACATTTCCGCTTTTCTTTTTCTTGAGCAGTAATTCTTTCGCATTCGCATATCGCAATGCGGCCGGCTCACTGACCCCATAAGCACCTGTATATTTAAAGACTGTATCCGATGGGTTTTGCATCGGTATTTCATTCAGCTGGTCAGGTGTGTAAGTTACAAACGGCCAGTTATGTTTAGCAGTTAAATCAAGCAATCCTGTTTCGTTTTTCTTTAAATCGATGGTCGCAACTGCTTTAACACTTTTTTTACTTAAACGCAGCTCCGCTAATGTTTCATCTATGACTTGTTCAATTTCTGCCATTGCCGTCCCTCGATTACAGCCAATGCCAAGTACAATTGATTTTGGACGATACATAACGCCGTTCTCGAGCAGCACCTCTTCATGTGCCTCAATTAAACGATCTGTAATAAGAAGGGCCGCTTGTGGCTTTGCCATGATCGCTTCATCTATCGATGGATAAATTTTCAAATTGTCCGGTATTGAGCGATCGTACATCCACCAATTTTTTTCTCCCGTTTCCTGCACGATCGCAACATGCTCTTCATTGACAACCGATGCACTAACAGGTGTTAATTTTTCTTCACTATCCCACATCCACCCAAATTGGGCGCCAAATAAATCCACGGGAATCGTTTTCTGAACATCTGACGCGGTTGTAACAACGGGTACAGCACCTATCGCTTTTGCAAATTCATGGGTTAAGGCATTGGCACCGCCAATATGCCCCGATAATACGCTGACGACAAACTGACCTTTATCATCCACCACTAACACGGCAGGATCTTTCTTTTTATCAATCATTAGCGGAGCAATCATGCGAACGACAGCACCGAGGGAAATGATGCAAATGATCCCTTTATACTGCTGGAACAAAGAGGGCAACAATAGTCGAACCGTACCATCAAATAACTGAATTTGACGCGTCTCTTCGTCGCCCTGCTCAAATTTCTTCATATAATATAGGTCCGCATAGGGGAATTTTTCCACGTAGCTTCTTGCATGTGCCACCCCATGTTTCGTAATGGCAACGAGGGCATAGGGTTTGCGTTTTTCTATTACAGGAATCTCACCTTCACGTAAATTAATCATTCGCCCTTCACACCTTTGCGGAAGCCATGAGTAAAGGTTTTATCATAGAGCTTCGAACGATAATCTTTTTCATGGATATGCGGGTCTAATGCCCAGCCTGCTAGAATCATCGCATGCTTGCGAATGCCATTGACCCGCATTGCTTCATCTAATTCAGCCAGTGTTGTTCGCACAATTTTTTGGTCAGGCCACGAAGCACGCTGCACAACAGCAACTGGTGTATCGTCTGCCCAGCCTGCTGCCTGCAATTCTTTGGTAATTTTCTTGGTTAATGTCGCACTTAAAAACATTGCTATTGTACAGTGATGGCTTGCCAGTGCCTGTAATTTTTCACGCTCTGGCACAGGTGTACGCCCTTCAGCCCGCGTTAAAATGAGCGTTTGAGTTAAATCAGGAATCGTCAGCTCTGCACCAACTGCTGCTGCAGAAGCAAAAACAGAACTTACACCTGGAACAACTTCATAGCTAATATCATGCTGCTTCAGCAGTGCCACTTGCTCCATCGTTGCCCCGTACATCGCCGGGTCGCCTGTATGTAATCGTACAACCTTTTTGCCTACATTGACACGTTCGACAATACAATCCACCATTTCCTGAAGATGCATCCCTGCTGTGCGGATAATTTCTGCCGACTCCTTCGCTTCCGCTACTAACGTTTCGCTTACGAGTGAATCAGTATACATCACAACATCCGCTTCTTTTAATAGCTTTAAACCTTTCACCGTGATTAAATCCGGATCTCCCGGACCTGCTCCAATAATCCAAATTTTCTTCATTATTTGCGCACCACCATACATGACAAGTAATTTAATTCTGCACCCCGAAGTTCATTGATCTTCCAAATTACCTCTTCGTCAGATGTAACTTTTGTTACGACATGTGCTTTTTCTAATAAATTCATTTCCTCTAGTAGATCGAGCATTGCGTCTAAAACTTTTGCTACTTTGATAAAGACGATGGCATCGTGGTTTTCAATTACTCGGCGCATTTCTTCCATATCCTCCGTAGCAGGAATCATGGCGACATGGTCATCACCATCAGCCAATGCAATCCCTAAGCGATTAACAGAACCATTAAATGACGAAATGCCTGCTACCGTTTCAATCGGGACATCAGGGTACATCGATTTCATTAAGTTCATTAAATGTATAAATGTGCTGAATAGCATCGGATCCCCTTCTGTTACAAAAGCTACATCTTTTCCTTGAACTAAATAGCGATAAATAGCTTCCACAGATTTTGTCCACTCAGTGCGCAGGGTATCTTCATCTTTTGTCATCGGGAATACCAAACCAAGCATCTCTTTTTCTGCCGGGTTAATATACACTTCCACAATACGATGGGCATAAGACTTACTGCCTTTTAATTTTTTGGGATAAGCAATGACCGGGCTTTCCTGCAATCTGCGAAATGCTTTTACTGTAATTAATTCTGGATCTCCTGGCCCAACACCTATTCCAAATAAGGTTCCAATTTTCATTATTCTTTTCCTTTCTTTGCTGTCATAATATAGATTGGATTTAACGGTTCAAAACGTGTTAAATTTAAGATTGGCTTACTTTTTGAAATTTGTGCCTGTAATATCGATACTTCACAGCCTAATGTTTTAAGATGCTGCAGCGCTTCTGCCAGATTTTCGATCGTTGCAATATTCATAACAAGGCGCCCATTTGGCTGTAAGCGTGAAATACATGTTTGCAATAAAAGTTCCATATTTCCACCGTTGCCGCCAATAAAAATCGCATGCGGATTAGGAAATTCATCCAAACGATCAGGTGCCTTCCCCAGCACTGCAACAAAATCTGTACGATGTTTTAATTGATTTTCCAGGCAGTTTTCAAGGTCACCCTCATTTTTTTCAATTGCATACACGGCACCTTCCCGAGCTATTTTCGCAGCCTCTATCGCAACTGAACCTGTGCAGGTTCCAATATCCCAAACAACGCTATTCTCTTTAAGCTCTAACTCCTGGAGAGATAGAGTTCGAATTTCTCTTTTAGTAATTAATCCTTTATCTGGCTTTCGCTGAAGAAATGCATCATCCGGAATTCCAAGAGAGGCACGTTCCACTACCTCACGCTGTTTTAAAATCACAACATTCAATGGAAAAAAGGAGGTTTGCTCCATTTCGTCCAATGTGAGGCTGCGGCAGCGCTCGTTTTCACCTTGTAGATTTTCAGCAACAAAGGCATCATATTCTGTCATGCCGAAACGCTTTAAATATTTTGCAATTGCCTGCGGAGAATTCGCTTCATCTGTTAAAACAGCAATTTTTTTACGTCCATCAATTCTTTGTGCAAACCCTTTAATGGAACGGCCGTGCAAGCTGACAATATATGCATCCTGCCAGCTTTCCTGCATTTTAGAAAAAGCGAGCTGTACCGAGCTGGTATAAGGATAAATCGCTATTGGAAGCTTCTTCGCAAGTACACCGCCAAGTCCATAAAACAGTGGATCTCCGGACACTAAAATAACGACATTTCGTGTTTCTTGCTGTAATTCAGCTGTTAATGCTGACAAACCGCCTTTGATTACTTTTTTCTCATTTTTAAATTCCGGGAAAAATTGTAAATGACGCTCCCCGCCTACAAGTACATCACATTCATTGATCCACTCAGCATATTGGGGGAGCAATCCTTCCGCGCCATTATCCCCTATACCAATCATCTTCATCCAATTTGTCAATGTTCTCAGCCTTTCCTAAACAGTCTCCATTCATGGCATACAAGGTTGTCGACACCTTGATGTCAGTATTCATATGATTCAGTGCATAGTAGCAGCAGTTTTTGCAAAGTGCTGCAAAGAATGCCTCGTTTCCCTGAAGCATTTCACCAACCTGTGAAGCCGTATTCGCCTGTAAAATTTCTCGCTGGGTCTCCTCATCAATACCCACTTTATTGGCAATGCCTGCTAAAAACTCAAAGCTTATCGGTGCGCTTTTTGAGTGAACCATCATAACGCCTTGGGCAACTTTTGAGAACTTACCCATCATTCCTACTAACGAGACTCTCGGAATCTTCTTTCGCGCAATATTTTTTAACGTAAAACCGACAAAATCGCCCATTTCGATAAATGCTTCTTCTGGTAAATGAGGATACTGCTGCATAGCATATTTTTCACTGCGTCCACCTGTTGTAATGACTAAATGCTCACATCCTGATTCTTTTGCTACATTGATCGCTTGTACGATACTTGCCATATAAGCAGAACTTGAAAATGGAACCACTGTTCCCCGTGTACCTAATATCGAAATTCCGCCTATAATGCCTAAACGCCCATTCAATGTTTTTTCAGCAATCTTTTCACCATCTGGTACGGAAATGACCACTTCAATTCCACAATCCAATTCATATTTTTCAATTGCTTCTTGTACAACACCACATATCATTTTACGTGGTACGGGGTTTATGGCTGCTTGGCCAACTGGTACAGGTAGTCCCGCTTTTGTCACTCGCCCTACACCAACTCCGCCATCTAAATGAATGCCTTCTACTTTTGAATAACGAACGGTACTCTGAATTCGTGCTTGATGTGTAGCATCAGGATCGTCCCCGGCATCTTTGATCGTTTCACACATTACCCCGTCAGCTGACACTTCAAATGCCGTTACTTTAAATGTTGCATACTGGCCAACCGGTAAATAAATCGTAACTTCATCTGGTACCTTTCCCCTCACTAGTGCTTGCAGTGCCGCTTTTGTCATCGCTGCTGCACAAGCTCCTGTCGTGTAGCCATGACGCATTTGTGAAGGGTCTTTTTTATTTCGTTTCTTTTGCTCGTTCATCCGCCATAATGGAAATGGCATTAAGTGCAGCGACTGTCACTGTACTGCCACCCTTTCTCCCTGCGTTTGTAATAAATGGAATCCCTTCAAGCACTGCTAACTCGGCTTTTGACTCTGCAGCTGAAACAAAGCCGACTGGCATTCCAATAATTAAGTCCGGTTTTGCCACACCATCTTTAATTAAACGAATTAACTCCAACAACGCGGTTGGCGCATTGCCAATGGCATAAATTCCTCCTTCATGTAAACGTGTTGCTTTTTGCATGGAAATAATAGCCCGTGTTGTTCCTTGAGCCTTTGCTTCCTTTGAGACATCTTCATCCGCAATATAACAATGCAAGTCCCCGCCATGCTTTAGGAATCGCTTACGGCCTGAACCACTTTCAATCATTTGTACATCCACCACTACATGACGGCCCGCTAAAATGGATTGAATCCCAGCCTCAATGGCATCAGGTGTAAAAATCATGCTACGGCCTAATTCAAAATCTGCTGAAGCGTGAATTACCCGCCGAACAACTAGCCATTGCTCATCTGTAAATGAATGTTCGCCCATCTCTTCTTTGATAATGGCGAAACTGTAATCATAAATCTTGTCTGGATCGACCGTTACAGGAATAAATTTTGTATTAAAGTTCATGTTTGCCATGGATAAAACCTCCCAATAGTTGAGTTACTTCTTCGAATGAAGTACAAAAATTTTCATATTCAATCGCTGGCCGCTTTATTAGAATGACAGGAATCCCTAATTGCAGAGCAGCTGTCATTTTTTCATCTACGGATCCCACTTTGCCGCTTTCTTTTGTAATCAATAGAGTCACATTATATTGCTCACATAGTGCTTTATTTAATGATTCCGAAAATGGACCCTGGATCGCAATAATGTCCTTTTGTTTAATACCTAACTGATTGCACTTTTCCATGTTCCCTATATTTGGAAGCATTCTGCAAATAAGCCGGATTTCATCACGCATTAAATATTTTGTAAATATATCTAACGTTTTGCTTCCTGTTGTCAGCATGATTGTTCCTTTATGAGATTGAGCTAATTTAGCTGCCTCATCATAACTTTCTACTTCTGTAATTAAGGGGGAAATAAACTGTTCTTCTGGCCTTTCATAACGAATGTAAGGAATATCACATGCTTTTGCTGCTGCCATTGCGGTTTTCGACGCTTCTTCCGCATATGGATGGCTAGCATCGATGACACAGGTCATCTGTTGGTTCTGAATAAGCGCCATCATGTCATCAACTGATAACCGCCCGACGTGATAAGGAATATGGTGGGCATTCAAACTTTCGGAAGCAGATTCTGTGACCACTGTTGCTAATAAAGGATAGCCTTGATTTTGCAATTGAATGGCTAATGCTCTCGCATCACTTGTGCCTGCTAAAAATAAAATCATTTGTTCCTCCTAATCTCCACATGGTGCCGGCTCGACTTCAATTTTGGAGCTCATATCCTGATAGTTAAAATACTGAATTTTTTTCACACGTTTAAAATATTTAAAAAGGCGTTCATTTGGATGGGCATTTTGTTTGTACTCTTCTACAATTTTTGTTAATAACGTCAGCAGCTCATCTGGTTCAATACCTTCTGCAACTGGCTGTGCAGCATGGGCTGTACGGCCAACCGGCTTTGCTCCAATAAATAAATCAAATTTTTTCTTGCGGTAAACAATCCCAATATCATCAAATACTGCCCGATAACAGGCCATACCGCAGCCGTTGAAACCAATATGTAATTCTTTTGGAAGCTTTAAGCCCCCCAATTTTGCTGCTATTTCTTCTGCGTATGGAATAGATTCTGCTTTTTCACCGTTGCAAAAATCACAAGCTTTTAAATTTAAAACATCGCCCACAGGCATGACAATTAAATGATTTTGTTCAAGTTTTTCAACAATCGATTCAGGCTGATCTGTTGGAATCTTTACTAAAAAACGATGATCCGGTGTATATTCCATGGTGCCTGTCTCGCCAATGGTTTCTGCCAATACACGCATTTGCTCTGGCGTAATAAATTTATTGGCAACACCAGGTGAAACAGCAAATTCAAATATATCTTCGATTGGCTGCTTAACTAAATGCGGATGTTCTATTTCCGATTTAGTCACCATGGATAAAGCCTTTAAGGCCAAATCTAATGAGCTGACTTCTTGTTTTTCTCTTTCAATTTGCTCATAACCAGCTTGCGCTTCACCTGTTTCTTGATTTAATGCCCATGGCTCGGCTTCCTTTTTCAAACGCTGATGCGGTTTTAAGCTTTGCTTTTCCTCACCTAACGTATATTTACGCTGATAACCTCGAGGGGTAATGATTTTATTGTCATAAAAGAAAGTAGAAGAATTCCCGATAACAACCGTTGTCAGCATTCCTATATCATGTTCAAGCATTTCAGCCAGTGTTGTCAGCACTACATTTTGATTTTCACGATAGGCACTTTTCACAAGACCCACCGGTGTATCAGGAGAACGATATTTTAATAGAATATTTTGTGCCTCTACAATTTGGCGTGTCCGCCGGCCGCTTTTCGGATTATATAAAGCAATAACAAAATCCGCCATCCCGGCTGCTTCAATGCGCTTTTCAATTACAGTCCATGGCGTTAAATGGTCACTTAGACTTATCGTGCAGGAATCATGCATGACTGGCGCACCCAATAAACTCGCACAAGAATTAATGGCAGAGATACCAGGAACAATTTCTACCGCAATTCCTTCATTTTCAGTCCAGCCCTTTTCAATCAGCACTTCATACACTAATCCAGCCATGCCATATACGCCTGAATCTCCGCTGGAAATCACTGAGACAATATGGCCTGCTTCAGCTTTCTTTACTGCATCCTGTGCACGTGACACTTCTTCTGTCATACCCGTACTGACAATGGATTTTGCTGTTACGAAAGGTTCAATTAGCTCTACGTATGTTTTATAGCCAATTATACAATCGCTTTGCTGCAAGGCATCTACAGCTCGTTTTGTAATATGCTCACGATCACCTGGACCGAAGCCAACAACAAAAATTTTTCCCTTTTTCATAGGCTTACCTCCAAATAAAAATGCCTGCACTCCTTTAAAAAGGAATACAGGCATGTGAAAGGGCAGTATAAGTTAAGCATACTGAATACACAAAGACATTAGGTATAAATGTCCCGCCTATACTCCTCCCTCCGAGAAGCAAGTGTCGTTTAAATAAGCAGGTTTCCTGACTTAAGCTTCTTTTTACTCTTACACCTTCCCGATTTCTCAGTGGCATTGTAATTTCATCAGCTCTTACAGTAGCGGGGGCTGTACCAGACTTTCACTAGTTTCCCTATTACCTCACAAAATGTGAGCACTTATTTAAATTATTTATTAATTTCGTATAAATATATCATATAATCTCGTAAGTTGATATATTATTTTGAAGATTTAATAAAATCTTTGTATAATATCTCCTTCTTGGGTATACCGATCCCATTTAATCAATCAATCCATCATTTCAAACAGTTCTGCTTTCGACCTCGGATATTTTTTTGGGGGAAAATTCGTTCTTTGAAATTTTTCAAACACTTCCATAATCCAAGGTTTTTGTAAATGGCTTTTTTCGAGAATTTCTCTTTTATTAAAAACCTCAACGGGTGTTCCTTGAGCTAGCAAATGCCCATTGTTTAAGATGATTACCTCATCTGCCCACTCATAAGCTAGATCTACATTATGCGTTGACAATAGAATCGTACGATTTCGGTGATGAATTTTTTCCAATATATCTAACATTCTTTTTGAATAGTAAGGATCGAGTCCAGCTGTTGGTTCATCCAACACCATTAATTCCGGATCAATAGCAACAATTCCAGCGATTGCTACCCTTTTTTTCTGTCCGATACTTAAAAAGTGAGGGGGTTTATCTTTAAGCGATTCCGTTTCTGTTAATGTGATGACTTCCTCTACACGCCTCTCTATTTCTTCTGTGGGTAAATCCAAATTTTTTGGACCATACTTAATATCTTCATAGACACTAGATGAAAAAAGCTGGGTTTCAGAATTTTGGAATACAATACCGACTTGCTGCCTTAATTGCTTAATCTCTTTTCGTTTATAGGTCAACTTCTTTCCGCTGTATAAAATGCTTCCACTTGTTGGCTTTAAAATACCGTTTAAAAGAAGAAATAGTGTCGATTTCCCAGCACCATTGTTCCCTAATAAGGCTATCTTCTTCCCTTTTTCAATTGAAAGATTTATTTGATTCAATGCCATCGTTCCATCTGCATATAGATAAGAAACTTGTTCAAACGTTATTATTTGTTCACTCACTCTACATACTTCCTTTTCATTGGTCTTTCATGATTTTGTCATAATATATATCATGAAAAGTGTTATAAACGAAAAAAATATAATGACAAAATGCCCACGATTATAGCCCATTGATAAATCCACATCATACAAATGTTCATCTCCACCTCGACTATCAATTGCGATTTGAAGTTCTTTTGCTGAGCTCATCGATTTAACGAAAAGGCTGACAATAAGCTGTGCAACGCTGGAAAACCAGCTTCTATAATTTTGATAGCCAAGCCTGCTGGATTGTGCAATATAAATCTCATTCATCTTTTCCAATAAAACAAAGATAAATCGATACGTAATCCCCATTAATTCTACAAAAACGGCGGGTAGTTTTACTTTTTTAAATACCCAGATAAATTGATTAAGAGGTGTTGATAAAACAAGAAAATATAAACAGCTCACACTTGCTAAAATCGTTGTGGCTAGTTCGTATGATTGTTGGATACTATATGAACTTATATAGATTTGCCATAAACCTATTTCTGCCATCCAAAGCACCTCTAAATCTTCTTGATAAATAGGTGCAATGGAAAATAAAATGGCAACCAAGCTTGTCATTAAGAAAACAAAAGGGACGAATAGAAGTTTCAAATATGCTATAAACGGGATTTTCGCCTTGAATAACACCCCAATACTCATTACAGTAAAGGTAAAACAAGCCACCCAAATATTTTTTGAAATAATTGTAAAAAGGAGAAAGATCAGCGCAAAACTGACCTTCTCAACGGGATGAACATCTTTTAATCCGCTGGTATAAGCATAATCATCAATTTTTATCATATCAGTCACTTCATTCCACTATTGTTTGGATGAAGAATATTTTTTTCTAGCTTTTCCATATCCAAGACAATAGCCGATGATGATGGCTCCAAGAGCCGCTTGTAACGAGAATAGTAAACTTTCAATCTCTCCACTTGGTGGTTCCCATATCGCATGAAACCATGGCTCATAGTCAGGTGCCACTTCGATAATCGCTTCCTCCGCTTGCCCGTCAGCTCCACCAAATTCAGCATCATTTAGAAAAATTAATGGAATAATTGCTAATAAAATTACAATTAATAATAATACTCCATTTTTCATGTTAGCTTACCTCCTTAATTGAAAGTAATTGCTTTAATTCTGCCATATTATATTTTTGAAGTAGATTCATCACAATAACCGTAAGTAAGCCTTCACTGATAGCTAAAGGAACTTGTGTCAAACCAAAGATACTAGCAAACTTTACAAATGAAGCCACAAAGCCACCCACCTCAGCAGGGAAAGCTAAGGCTAGTTGAACCGATGTCACTAAATATGTCCCTAAATCCCCTAACATTGCAGCTAAAAAGACTGCAACAGCTACAGATAAGTTCATTTTTCTTCCAAACTTAAATATTCCATAAGCGAGTAGAGGTCCGACGACTGCCATGGAAAAGGCATTCGCTCCTAACGTTGTAATTCCACCATGTGCTAACAATAATGATTGAAATAAAAGAACTATTGTTCCTAAAACACTCATCGCCGTTGGACCAAATAAAATAGTCCCCAATCCTACACCCGTTGGATGAGAAGAACTACCTGTCACTGAAGGAATTTT
Source organism: Neobacillus niacini (assembly GCF_031457145.1). GTDB lineage: Bacteria > Bacillota > Bacilli > Bacillales > Cytobacillaceae > Neobacillus > Neobacillus niacini_J. The sequence continues at coordinate 30,690 of NZ_JAVDVZ010000010.1, read as the reverse complement.
CAACGCAGATAAAACGAATGCAAATGCACCAGACAGACCTAGCATTGATTTCAATTCAGGATTTTCTTTTAATTTTTTCGTAATCGATCGTATTCCAACAGCAACAAATGGAATGGTGATTCCCCACCAAAAAACAGCCCAGCCAATTGGTAGAAATCCTTCCATAATATGCATTGCATAGGCTGAATGATAAGAGTTCGTCCAAAAATAGCTTGTTAAACCAAGCAGTACAACAAATGAAACCCATAATGATCTTTTTTTCATTTTAAACTTCCCTCCATGTTACAAAATAGTGACCAAACCAAAAAGAGCATTTAAACCTGGTGGGCTTAAATGCTCACAAAAAACAATAGTATTTTCTGCTTTAAACACAAAAAAGCATACTTCCGTCTCCGTAAACACATCCCCCTATAGCCCGTAGGTCACGTCGTGTTATCTAAACAGGCAGGTCTCCTGACTTACCATCGATGCTCCTTGCGTCTTCCCGCTATTAAAAAAAGCAGTGACATTGTGCAGGTCGCTCCGAATTACAGTGGCGGGTACCGTGTCGGACTTTCACCGAACTTCCCTATTAGCTATACAATCTTACATGCATAACACCTGTTTAAAATATGTATATAATTTTCTTAATATTACATTAACAAACTCTTGCTGTCTACCATTTTTTCTTGTAACCACTATGGAAAACAACAGAAGACACTTTACTTGATATCACCGAAAATATAGAAGAAGACGAACTTCAAAAGTTCGCCTCCTACACTAAAAGATAAAATCAAATCGGCACGCCGGCAATTTTATACTTATTAAAACCTCTACATCCCCTGATATATAAAGGTTTTTGAATGTTATCCAATAGAACCTTCCATCTCGAACTTGATTAATTTTAATAATCAAAGTTATTGAACTGGTTTCAAAGAAACCGCTATATTAACGTTTTGCCGATTTCACTTATTAAAGTCTATAATATTTTATCAAACAGACTCGGCACAAAATCGGCACATAGTGAGACAGTGAAGTGAGGAGAAGAATTACTCCTCACTTTTTTGATATTAGAACGATAATATTACACATTTACATTAACAAAACTTTTATTAATTCACTGTTCTTTATAAGAATAAAAGGCTATTCGTTCAAAAGCAGAAGCTAAATCATTGCTTCTGAACTTAAGGTTAAGTTGAGAAAAATGCATGACATAACCTAAAAAGGTTCCTAAACAAAAAAGACACTTAATAAGCATTACCAGATTAATAAGTATCTTTCTAATAATTCATTTATGGTACCAAGTGGTCGGGTTAGATATAGCCTCGAGAACCCTCATTTAATATGGCCACCTTGCTTGCGTTACCCTTTTGTTAACCTAAAGACATTTCCTAAACTTATTCACCATAATACACATTTCCATAGAAAAAACGAACACCTTTTATATAGAAGGGTTCGCTTTTAGTTACAAAAACGATACTCCACAAATGCTTGCTATGGATTCAATAGACCCTACATCACCAAGGATGCCCCTCTCTTACATTAATAGGTGTTAGCACCCATTAAAATTCAAGTTCTAATAATAATTTATCAAGCCTCGTTTAATTCAATTGATTCTTGTAAATTCTTTAGCGTTTCTAACAATTCTTTATAGTTTTCCTTACCCATACCATTTTCAACTTTTTCTTGTATTTGTACCCAAATAGGCGCTGCTTCCTCTAATTTGACAAGACCTATATCGGTTATCGAAATGGATTTTGTTCTTGAATCATTTTTATCTTTCGTAATGTTAACGTAGCCACTTTTCTTTAGGATATCCACATTCCGAGTAATAGTAGTTTGGTCAAGTAACATAATCTCTCCTAACTTGCTAATTGAAATCTCTTTATGACGGGCAATGTTTACTAACATATAGTATTGGGTGACTTTTAAGCCAGTAGGTTGCATTTGCTTTTCATATGCTTGGGTAACAATTCTTGCTGCTTTTCTAAGGTTCGCACAGGCACAAAATTGTATAATATAATCCATCTCATTGTGTTTGTTATTCATAAAGTAGATCTCCTTTCGAATCCATTCAAATTTATAAGTCGTTCACAGATATTTTCATTAAAGAGGCATTTAATATTTAATAGGGAAATATTTCTTGACAGATAATATGTTTATTAATACCATTATACATGCATATACATGAATTTAAAAAGAGTAGAAAAGACATTGTTTCTTTTTATAGCTTGTTCAATATATGCATATACATATAAGTGAATGAAGGAGGATATTCTATGCGGGATTATGCTTAATTGAAATTCTTTATAAGGCTCAAATCAATTCCTTTATTGCATTAAAATTGGTGTTTCCCTTTAAAAGAATGCATTTTACACTAAAAATACGGAATATTAAGAAAAATATAAAGATTACGGGTGAGGTTATGAAACGTATTCACTATAGCTGGTTTATTCTTGCCATAACATTTTTCTCCATTATTGTAGCCGGAATTGTCATGTCATCATCAGGGGTTTTCATAGACCCCTTAGAAAAAGAATTTGGCTGGGATCGATCGATTATTGCACTTGCTTTTGCCATTAGTCTTTTTTTATATGGGATATCAGGACCGTTCATGGCAGCATTATTAGAAGTGATTGGGTTAAAAAAAATGATGATCGTTTCAATGGCCACTTTGCTAACAGGTATCATACTTACTTTAATGATGAACCAGTCATGGCAGATGATCTTTATTTGGGGCGTAATAATTGGACTAGGAGCAAGTCTTTTTTTAACGGTAGTAAGTCCATATGTGGCGAATCATTGGTTTGAGAAAAGAAGAGGTCTTGCAGTAGGAATATTAACGGCAAGTACAGCAACAGGTCAGTTAATTCTACTTCCTGTTTTAGCGGCTATAATCGAAAATTATTCGTGGCGCTGGGCGATTGCTTTATTTATGATCCTTAGTTTCATTATGCTTTTCATAATCCTTTTATTTATGAAAAACACACCAAAGGATGTAGGTATTCTTCCATATGGACTGGAAAAAGAAATACAAGAGAGCAATAAAGGAGAAAAGAAAAATCCTATTGTTTTAGCCTTCAATGGCTTATTCGAAGCTGTGAAGGTGAAGGAATTTTGGTTATTAGCTGGTAGTTTCTTTATTTGTGGGCTTTCAACGAGCGGTTTAATTGGTACCCATTTTATTTCTTACTGTATAAGTTTTGGCATCCCTTTAGTGACAGCGGCTTCGTTTCTTTCGTTTATGGGAGTCTTTAACCTAGTAGGAACAACTCTATCCGGTTGGCTGTCAGATCGTTTCGATAATCGATGGCTATTATTTTGGTACTACGGTTTAAGAGGGGCTTCGCTTGTGTTACTTCCATATGCATTAAATGAAGGTTCTACTACTCTGCTAGTTATCTTTACTGTGTTTTATGGATTAGATTGGATTGCAACTGTTCCTCCTACTATTAGTATCTCAAGACAAATCTTCGGGATTACTAAAAGTGGAATAATCTACGGTTGGATTTTCGCATCTCATCAGGCAGGTGCTGCAGTAGCTGCATATGGAGGGGGTCTAATCTATAAATTTTTCAACACTTACACGTGGGCATTCTTCTTGGCGGGAGTATTCTGTTTATTAGCAAGCTTATTTGTCATTATTATAAAAAAACAACATTCAAGTCAATTAACTAAAGAAGGAATAATCAATATACAATAATACTTACTCAAGATAAATCTGCTAAATTAATATTCCGTTCCTCCCGCATCTTAATTTTTTATATGACAAAGTAATTATAAATTCTGGCAAGTAGTTCATTATTAAGTTAACAAAAGCCTAATTTTTCGGTGCTGGAAGAGAAAAATTAGGCTTTTTATTTGCATTTCCATACATTGTATATAAGCATTTTCCTAAGACAACCCCCAGCAAGCCTTAAATATGTTTCAAATCGATTGGGGCATAGAAGCATCAAAACAACAGCAGATACTTATCTTGCTATCACAGAAAAAATTGAAGAAGACGAACTTCAAAAGTTCGCCTCCTCCATTCAAAGATAATTAATTTCAAATCAGCACGAAATCGGCATGCCGACAATTTCACACTTTATATATACCACTCAAACCCCTGATGTATAAAGGTTTTTTCTTTATTATCCGATAGAACCTTCCATCTCGAACTTGATGAGACGGTTCATTTCGACTGCATATTCCATTGGTAGTTCTTTTGTGAATGGTTCGATGAAGCCCATGACGATCATTTCAGTTGCTTCCTGCTGTGAGATTCCTCGGCTCATTAGATAGAACAGCTGCTCTTCTGATACCTTAGAAACCTTTGCTTCATGCTCAAGTGAAATATTGTCGTTTAGGATTTCGTTGTATGGAATGGTATCAGAAGTTGATTGATTATCCATAATCAACGTATCACATTCGATATTTGCACGAGCGCCATCTGCTTTACGTCCAAAATGAACTTGACCACGATAGGTAACTTTACCACCATGCTTAGAGATCGATTTTGAAACGATGGTTGAAGATGTATTTGGAGCTAAGTGAATCATCTTTGCTCCAGCATCCTGGTGCTGACCTTTACCTGCAATCGCAATGGATAATGTCATACCACGTGCTCCTTCTCCTTTAAGGATAACAGCAGGGTATTTCATCGTTAATTTTGAACCGATGTTACCATCAATCCATTCCATGGTTGCATTCGCTTCACAAACGGCACGCTTAGTAACTAAGTTAAAGACATTGTTTGCCCAGTTTTGAATCGTTGTATAACGGCAATAAGCATCTTTCTTAATTACAATTTCAACTACTGCACTATGAAGTGAGTTCGTAGTATAAACTGGTGCTGTACATCCTTCTACATAGTGAACATGTGCGCCTTCATCAACAATGATTAACGTACGCTCAAATTGTCCCATGTTTTCAGAGTTAATTCGGAAATACGCCTGTAATGGTGTATCTACTTTAATTCCTTTAGGAACATAGATAAATGAACCACCAGACCATACAGCAGAGTTTAGTGCAGCAAACTTGTTATCTGTCGGTGGAATCGTTTTACCAAAGTGCTCGCGGAAAATATCCTCATTCTCCCTAAGAGCAGAATCAGTATCTTTAAAAACGATACCTAAATCTTCAAGTTCTACCTTCATGTTATGGTAAACAACCTCAGATTCATATTGTGCAGATACACCAGCAAGATATTTCTGCTCAGCTTCAGGAATCCCAAGCTTGTCAAACGTTGCTTTAATTTCTTCAGGGACTTCATCCCATGATTTTTCAGATTTCTCAGAAGGTTTTACATAATAAGTGATTTCGTCAAAGTTTAACGGAGCTAAATCTCCGCCCCATTGCGGCATCGGCATTTTGTAAAATTGCTCGAGTGATTTCAAACGGAAGTCAAGCATCCACTGCGGTTCGTTTTTTAACTTTGAAATTTCTTTTACAATATCACTTGTCAAACCACGTTTTGAACGGAATATGGAAACGTCCTTATCGGCAAATCCGTATTTATAATCACCGATTTCCGGCATTTTTTTCGCCATTGTCGAGTTCCTCCATTTCATAAACAAAAAGGGATAATCCCTTTTTGTTCTATTGTTGTTCCTCTTCTTTCAATCCCTTTTCCATTGCCTTCCATGCTAACGTAGCACATTTAATACGGGCTGGAAATTTGGAGACACCTTGAAGTGCCTCGATATCACCTAGGTCAACATCATCATTATATTCTTTTCCTTGAATCATATCGGAAAAAATCTTTGAAAGCTTGATTGCTTCATCTACGCTTTTTCCTTTAATAGCCTGAGTCATCATGGAAGCAGATGACATCGAAATGGAACAGCCTTCACCCTCAAAACGTACGTCCTTGACAATCCCGTCTTCAACCTTAAAAGTCAATTGAATTCGGTCGCCACAAGTAGGATTATTCATATTGATGGTATGACTTCCATCCTCTAAAAGCCCTCTGTTGCGTGGCTTTTTATAATGGTCCATAATAACTTGACGGTAGAGTGCATCTAAATTAGAAGACATCGCTGAAATACTCCTTTGTTTTAACAAGTCCTTCAACTAGCTTATCAATATCGTCTTCTGTGTTGTATAAATAAAAGCTTGCACGAGCAGTTGCTGAAGCCTTCAGCCATTTCATCAACGGCTGCGCACAATGATGTCCGGCACGGACAGCAATTCCTTCTGCATCCAGAACAGTAGCAACATCATGCGGATGTACATCGTCTAAATTAAAGGTAACGAGACCCGCACGTTTCGCAGCATCTAATGGTCCGTAAATAGTCATTCCAGGAACAGATGACATTTTATCTAACGCGTAAGCAGCAAGCTTATGCTCGTGTTGTGCAATATTATCTAAGCCAATCTCATTTAAAAAGTCAATCGCTGCTCCAAGACCAATTGCACCTGCAATGATCGGAGTTCCTGCTTCAAACTTCCATGGAAGTTCTTTCCATGTTGATTCCTGTAAATGAACAAAATCAATCATTTCACCACCGAACTCAATCGGCTCCATATTTTCTAACAAATGCTTTTTCCCATATAGTACACCAATCCCAGTAGGTGCACACATTTTGTGTCCAGAAAAAGCTAAGAAATCACAATCTAGGTCTTGTACATCTATACTCATATGCGGCGCACTTTGTGCCCCGTCGACTACCATAATAGCTCCATTTTCATGGGCAATTTTCGCGATTTCCTTAACAGGATTGATTACACCTAATACATTGGATACTTGCATAACGGAAACCACACGAGTATTCGCTGTCACCGTTGCTTGAACATCCTCAAGCGCAATCGTTCCATCTTCTTGAAGCGGGATGTACTTTAACACCGCTCCCGTCCGTTTCGCTACTTGCTGCCAAGGTATAATGTTGCTATGGTGTTCCATATAAGTAATTACAATTTCATCACCAGCAGTTAAATTTTCCGCCGCATAACTTGCAGCAACCGTATTGATAGAAGTGGTTGTACCTCTTGTAAAAATAACTTCCTGGGTTGATTTTGCATTTATAAACTTACGAACCTTTTCCCTTGCCCCTTCGTAGGCATCCGTTGCACGTGTTCCGAGCGTATGAACACCTCGATGGACATTGGAATTGATTTCTTTATAATATTTTTCCACAGTCTCAATGACTTGGATAGGTTTTTGAGAAGTTGCTGAACTATCAAGATAAACAAGTGGTTTTCCATTTACTTCCTGATCTAAAATAGGAAATTGACGACGAATATCATGGACATTCATTATCGTACTTTCCTTTCAATCACAGCGGTTAACTGCTTCTTTACTCCTTCGATTGGTAGCTGGTTAACTACTGGAGCAAGGAAACCATGGATAACCAAACGTTCTGCTTCTTTTTTCGGAATTCCGCGGCTCATTAGGTAGTAAAGCTGAACAGGATCCACACGTCCAACTGAAGCTGCGTGACCTGCGGTTACATCATCTTCATCAATAAGAAGAATCGGGTTAGCATCTCCACGAGCTTTTTCACTTAGCATAAGCACACGTGATTCCTGCTCTGCATTGGATTTTGAAGCACCGTGCAAGATATGACCAATTCCATTAAAAATAGAAGAAGCACTATCCTTCATAACACCGTGTTTCAAAATATAGCCCTCTGTGTTTTTACCATAGTGAACAACCTTCGTGGTGAAGTTTTGTGTCTGTTCGCCACGTCCAACTACGACAGTCTTAGTATCGCCAATAGCACCATCACCAACAAGGTTAGTTGTATTTTCTGAAATCGTATTTCCTTCATTCATTAATCCTAGTGACCATTCAATCCGTGCGTCTCTTCCTGCAGCCCCACGACGATTCACGTATGTTGTAATACCCTTTGCTAGGGTATCAACAGCACCATATTGAACCTTGGCACCAGCCTTTGCGATTACTTCTGTCACGATATTAAAAACACTATTAGCAGACTCAAGTGTTGATAGATAGTTTTCTACATACGTAACCGAACTATTATCGTCGGCAACCACAATCACATGATTGAAAAGGTTAGTTTCTGCATTGTCATGTAAATAAATCGAATGGATAGGCTCTTTAATTTCAACATTTTTTGGAATGTATAGGAAAGCACCACCATTAACAAGTGCTGCATGTAAGGCAATCAAACGGTGTTCGTCAACCTTAACAGCTTCTGTTAAGAAGTACTTCTTAACCAAATTGCCATGTTCACGCACTGCTGAAAAGATATCTGTAAAAATGACTCCTTGCCCCTTTAATTCCTCTGTTAAGGAAATGTAAGCAGGTGTATGATTACGTTGAATATAGAGATTTTTTGCCGCAGCCTCGTCACCGATTAACGCTTTTACTTCTTCAGGAAGCTCAACAAGTGAAGAGAAACCATCACTTTTTACGGTATGTCGATCAAATTGTGTGAAATTCCACTTATCAATTTTCGTCTTATCAGGTCTTGGCATCGGAAGGTTTTCGCTCAATTCTAATGCTTTAAGACGAAGTTCCTCCAACCACGCAGGCTCGTTCATTTCTTTTGAAAAGGAACGAACAAAATCTTTATCAAATGATAAATTCGTTTCTGTTGTCATGATTATCCTCCTAACGCTAACTCTTACGCTTCTTGCCCAACTGTTTCATCTTCAATTCCAAGCTCTTGCTTGATCCAGTCATATCCTTCTGCTTCTAAGCGTTGTGCTAGTTCTGGCCCGCCTGATTTCACAATACGGCCTTGCATCATAACGTGCACATAGTCAGGAGTGATATAATTTAAAAGTCTTTGATAGTGAGTAATAATTAAGCACCCAAAGTCTTCATCGCGCATTTGATTGATTCCCTTTGATACAACCTTTAGGGCATCGATGTCTAATCCTGAGTCAATTTCGTCTAATATCGCGATTTTTGGCTCAAGCATCATTAATTGAAGGATTTCATTACGCTTTTTCTCCCCACCGGAGAATCCTTCATTTAAATAACGTTGTGCCATATCAAGATCCATCTCAAGGTATTCCATTTGCTTATCCATTTTACGGATGAATTTCATAAGAGAAATTTCATTCCCTTCGCCAAGACGGCTATTAAGGGCAGAACGTAAGAAATCTGCATTTGTAACACCGTTTATTTCACTTGGATACTGCATCGCTAAAAATAGACCCGCACGTGCACGTTCATCTACTTCCATTTCAAGAACATTTTGATCATCTAAAGTAATATTTCCGCTAGTCACTTCATATTTTGGATGACCCATGATAGCAGAAGATAATGTAGATTTACCAGTACCGTTTGGTCCCATAATTGCGTGGATTTCTCCACCTTTTATTTCAAGGTTTACACCTTTTAAAATTTCTTTTCCATCAATTGCTACATGTAAATCTTTGATCGTTAATGTTGATCCAGCCATATATATACCTCCGCAAAGATAATTTTGTATCTTGTAGCCTTTGAACTTCGGCCCCAAAACTCTATTCTCACTTTATTCTCATTACAATCTTATAACAAATCGAATCTGTTAGCAACTCATAAACAGTAATAACTTTTGTTATATGAAAAAGAATTTTTATTTTCACTCAACTCAATCCAAATGAGAATGAATTTGAAGACAAGATGTGTTTGTATCAAATTAATTCGTAAAATTAAATCATGTGACCTCTTTATGTAATTCACATTATGAATAAAATCATAACGTATTTATCACTATTTTCCTAGACATCAGCATTATTATATCCTACCTATTTTTACCTATAAAATTGGTTTCATGTACATTTACCTGAATAAATAATGGAAGAAAGCCAGTGAATTAATTTCACTGACTTCATCTTTCTACTATATTATTTCTTATTCAGCTACCGTTACGGCACCTTTGTATTTTTCAAGAATGAAATCTTGGATTTCCTTTGACTGAAGGACTTCAACAAGAGCCTTGATTTCTTCTCGATCTTTATCCTCTGAACGGACAACTACAAGGTTTGCCGGTACTACGTCATCACCTTCAAAAGCAATTCCATACTTTCCGATGTCAACATTGCCTTCTAATGCGTAGTTTGTATTAATAACGACCGCATCACCTTCACCACTTTCGAAAGAAGTAGCTAATAATTTTGCTTCAATTAATGTTGAGAAATCAAGATTTTTTGGATTGTCTACAATATCCTCAACTCTTGCATTTGCGCCAACGCCTTCTTTAAGCTTAATTAATCCTTCCTTTTCAAAAATCGGTAAAATACGTCCATGGTCACTTAGTGAATCACTCATAATAATTTTTGCACCGTTTGGAAGGTCTTTCAAGCTTTTATATTCTTTAGAATAAATGCCGATAGGTTCTTTATGAATTTCACCAACACTTACAAAATCAAAGTCCTTATTTTCTTTCATTTGCAATTCTAAGTACCCTGGTGTTTGAAAGTAGTTAGCATCGAGATCTTTATCCCTCAAAGTTACATTTGGAAGAATATAGTCTTGGAAAACTTGTACTTCTAAATCAATGCCTTTTTCCTTTAATAACGGTTTTGCCGCGTCTAGCACTTCTGCATGAGGTACAGCAGATGCACCAACGATTAATTTCTTGTTACCAGTTGTATCTGACGACGATTCGTCTTTTTCTTTTCCACCAGCGCACGCAGTTAATGCAATTGCTAAAACTGCTAATAAAATAAAACTAATTAGCTTTTTCATCTTCTAACTCCTCCAGTTATCGTTTATCTGTTTTCTTTGTAAAATAATCTCCAATAAATTGGATAATAAATACCAAAATTAAAATCGCAATCGTTGCAACTAATGTAACCATTGGTCTATTGCGCTGAAAACCTTCAAGATAAGCAAAATGTCCGAGTCCACCGGCTCCAATGACCCCGGCCATAGCAGTAAAGCCGACTAGCGAAATAGTCGTGACGGTAATCCCTGAAATTAATGCCGGCAAAGATTCCGGTATTAGGACTTTAAAAATCAGATGACCGTGTGTTGCACCCATCGATTGTGATGCCTCAATCACACCTTTATCGATTTCCCTTAGAGCAATTTCTACCATTCGTGCATAGAAAGGAGCTGCACCAATAATTAGCGCCGGCAGGGCCGCATTGGCACCGAGAATAGTGCCAAGCAATAATTTTGTAAGTGGAATTAATAAGACAATTAAGATAATAAAGGGAATTGATCTGAAAATATTTACAAAACCAGCAATTATGACATTAACGGTCCGATTAGCCCATATGTTCCCTTTATCTGTTAAAAATAACAGCAGACCAAGAAGCAACCCTAAAACAAATGTGGCAAACACTGAAATGGAAGTCATATAAATGGTTTCACGTGTTGCCTCTAATAAATCTTCCCATTTTACCATTTCCATAAAGTTAGCCATTACTGATCACCTCCACTCCGACTTGCTGTGAGTGAATATAATCAACGGCTTTCTGTATTTCGTTCGCTTCCCCATCCATGTGGATAAATAATGTTCCATATGATCCGCTTTGCGTGTGGGAAATTTTCCCTTGAAGAATATTTATTATAATATCGAAATTCCGGATAATGTTTGTGATTAATGGCTGTTCTGTTGATTCCCCTACGAACGAAAGCTGCACTACTTTTCCACGTGGATAAAGTTCAAGAAGATGTTCGATTGTTTCTTTCGTTTCTTCAGGTTCCGTAACTTGCTGGACAAATCGTTTCGTAATTGGCTGCTGCGGATGTTTAAACACATCCAAAACCGTACCGAGCTCTACGATTTTCCCACTTTCCATCACCGCTACCCGGTGGCAGATTTTACGAATAACATGCATTTCATGTGTAATCAAGACAATCGTTAAACCAAGACGTTTATTGATATCCACTAATAATTCCAAAATGGAATCTGTTGTTTGCGGATCAAGAGCTGATGTCGCTTCATCACAAAGCAGTACTTTAGGGTTATTGGCAAGTGCTCTAGCAATACCAACCCGTTGCTTTTGCCCGCCGCTAAGCTGTGATGGATAAGCATTTTCCCGTCCTTCAAGACCAACCAGCTTAACTAGCTCTGCAACCCTTTTCTTTCTTTGCGGTCCTTTTACTCCAGCAATTTCTAAAGGAAAAGCGATATTTTCACTTACTGTCCTTGACCAAAGTAAGTTAAAATGCTGGAAAATCATACTAATTTCTTGGCGGGCTTTCCGAAGCTCACTGCCCTTGATTTTTGATATAACACGACCAGCTATGGTAATAGATCCGTCTGTTGGCAGCTCCAGTCCATTAAGCATTCGAATCAGGGTACTTTTTCCGGCACCACTATATCCAATTACACCAAATATTTCTCCTTCTTTTATTTCTAAGTTAACATCATCGACTGCTTTAAGCTGACCATGTTTTGAAGGAAAAACTTTACCTACATCTTTAATAGAAATCATTCCATCACCTACTTTTTATCCAAATATATAAATATAGGGTTTGACTGTTTTTAGAAAAACATTCTTATATTAGAAAAATTAAAAAGCCTTTCTGCATGGGCAGAAAGGCATCATAAATAAAAACCTTTCTCCCATCTTCCAAAGCATTCGCTTTGTGTGAATTGGCACCATTTCAATAATAATATTGACGGTTGCCGGGCTTCATCGGGCACATCCCTCCACCTCTCTTGATAAGAGCTATAGCATTCTATATTCAATTAACACGTTCACGAATTAAAGTAATTATTTTAGTACAAAAATTATCTTAACATGGATAAAAAGTAGCGTCAATTAATTTTCTACATATTTTGAATAAACTTTTTTATCCTATTATGCTTTTGTTTTAATAGATGATACACCTGTTGCAGCCTCAATCGCAGATTCTAGGTCTTCAATTAAATCTTCCACATTCTCAATACCAATAGAAAGGCGAATTAAATCTTCGGAAACTCCAGCTGCCTTAAGGCCTTCTGCATTTAACTGTTGATGAGTCGTGCTAGCTGGGTGAATAATTAAACTCTTCGCATCTCCAACATTTGCTACATGCGCAAATAGTGTAATGGAGTCAATTAATTTCGCTCCTGCTTCTCTTCCACCTTTAATACCAAAAACAATCATAGAACCTGCGCCTTTTGGTAAATACTTACCTGCCAATTCATGATCCGGATGGGATTTGTGTCCTGGATAGGAAACCCATTCTACAGCAGGATGGTTGATTAAATACTCAACTACTTCCTTCGTATTGGCAACATGTTCTTTCATTCGTACATGTAGTGTTTCAAGTCCCAACGTAAATTGAAATGCATTTTGCGGGCTTAAAGCAGGTCCTAGGTCACGTAATAGTTGTACTCGTGCTTTAATGATATAAGCTACAGCACCAAGTGCTTCCGCATATACAAGGTCATGATAACTTGCATCAGGAGTAGTGAAACCAGGGAATCTTGGTGAATTCCAGTCGAACTTTCCTCCATCGACAATAACCCCGCCTGTTGATGTTCCATTACCTAGAAGCCATTTCGTTGCTGAATGAACAACAATATCCGCGCCATATTCTATTGGTCTGCAAAGGTAAGGCGTAGCAAAAGTGTTATCAATAATCAAAGGAACCCCAGCTTCATGGGCAATATCTGCTACTTTTTCAATATCAAGGATTCTTAAAGACGGATTACCAATCGTCTCTGCAAACACAGCTTTTGTTTTATCAGTGATTGCATCTCGGAAATTTTCTGGATCTACAGGATCTACAAACTTTACATTAATTCCATATTTCGGCAGAGTAATGGCGAATAAGTTGTATGTTCCACCATATAGATTAGACGCTGAAACGATTTCATCTCCTGCTTCAGCAATATTTAGAATGGCCAAGGTTATCGCAGCCATTCCGCTTGCTACTGCTAGAGCACCTACTCCACCTTCCAACAAGGAAACTCTTTCCTCGAAAACAGTTGTTGTTGGATTATGGATTCGAGTATATATGTATCCAGGCTCTTTCAATGCAAAAAGATTAGCAGCATGTTCTGTATTTTTAAATTGATAGGCATTATTTTGGTAAATCGGAACTGCTCGCGCACCTGTAACTGGATCTGGTGCCAACCCGCCATGAACACTCAAAGTTTCAAATCGATATTTTTTTTGATTTTCCCCCATACTAAACACTCCTCCAATTTTTAATACCAAACAAAAATCCCCCTCTTCAAGAAGAGGGGGATTCTCTTCTTATCTGCCAGAGTGAAGTACTCTGCTGGAAGTAGCACCGTGTTGTTTAACCGGTTGCCGGGCATCATAGGGCCAGTCCCTCCGCCTCTCTGGATAAGAAAGTATAAAAGTATCATAATAGTTAATTGAATATTTCAAAAAAATAATACACCAAATCATGTACTTCAGTCAATAGTTTTTTGAAATAACGCAGAAAACAGATGCTTTTGCATCTGTTTTAGTTAAAACATTGTTTAATTTTCTCATATAAAAAAGGAACAGAGTGGAAAGCATAAATCATCTCAACCAATTCTCCATCCTTGATAAATAACAGGCAGGGAACACTTTCAATTGCAAATCTTTCTGCTAACTCTGGGAAATAATTCAAATTCATTTTTCCTATTTTGACATCCACCAATTTTTCAATTACATGGAGCATTCTCGATGCTACCTGACAAGTACCACATAAAGGAGTATAGAAGTATATGAGCCCTGATGAATGATTATTTAAGAATGATGATACCTCGTCTTGATTCAAATCGTTCATTTCTTAACCCATCTCTAAAAATTCAGAATGAACATCGATATTTGCACCTAAAAGGACTGTGGCTAGATGGTACACGGGTGCAGTTGCTACTTCACGGTACATCCTGTCAATATAGAGATGTTCCGCTTGAGGGAACTCCCTTTTCAATTGTTTACGAAGCTTTTCACCAGCATCATCAGCATCAACCAGAATATAGACCTCTTTATCTTCGAGAGAATCAATTAATTCATCTAATTTTGCCATGCTGATTGTCCCATTTGTACATATAATCTCGATTGGTTCCTTCAGAATACTTTTTACCTTTTTCTTATCTGATTTTCCTTCTACAATCAGAACTTTATCACCATACGTATCATTCATCATTCAACATTCATCACCTATACGAAAGAAAGTTATTTGTTTGATGCTAACATATTCGAAAACTAAAATAACGTGTGAATATATTAACTATACCATGATTGTTTTATTGATAATAGGTGTATGCTCATGGGTAAAGGACTAGCACCAACCACCATCATCACAATCCGTATATTTTGCATCTGGCTGCTCTGTAACTGTCACATTCTGAAAAATCTTCCTTTGTTCTACTTCAAATCGTTGATCTAGCTGAAAAGTCATATCCCCTGGCAGCTGAATTTTTCCAATAGATGTGTTATCAAGAAATAATTCCATCTCACCATTTTTCACTTTTCCAACTACTCTATCTGTCACATCAATTTTCTGCTGTTTCAATGTCATACCATAAGCCCCTTTTAATTAAAGTTTATTCTATTATCCCCTAGTTTTAGAATAAAGAAGGTGCGAATTTTTGCCATAAAAAAACACCTTGATAAACAAGGTGTTACGCGCATATTAATCTTCTTTCGTCATTTCTTCATATTGCTCTGCAGTCATTAGTTTGTCCAATTCACTGCTGTCAGAAGGCTCAACCACGATCATCCATGCTTTTTCATATGGAGATTCATTAACAAATTCAGGGCTGTCACTTAAATCTTCGTTAACCTGTACTACTTTACCACTTACTGGTGCATATAATTCTGATACTGTTTTAACAGATTCAACACTGCCAAATGGCTCATTCGCAGTCACTTCATCGCCAACCTCAGGAAGTTCAACGAAAACGATATCTCCTAGTTCCGATTGTGCAAAGTGAGTAATTCCTACACGGAATGTTTCTCCTTCAACCTTTACCCATTCATGTTCTTCTGAATAACGCAATTCCTTTGGTGTAGTCACTATAAAATCCCTCCATTAATTTATTAAAAGCTTGCTTACAACCACATTTTCTCATACTCTTCTTCTTTAAAACCAACTGTTACTTTTTCTCCATCCGATACCAAGGGTCTTTTGATTAACATCCCATCTGATGCTAATAAATCTAACAGCTCATCTTCTGAGGCGGTAGTTATCTTATCCTTAATACCCAATTCACGATACTTTTGCCCGCTGGTATTAAAGAATTTTTTAAATTCAAGTCCGCTTTTTTCGAATAGCTGCCGGAGCTCAAGCCGTGATGGAGGACTTTCAACAATATGTATTTCTTCGTAGGAAAGATGATGTTCATCCAGCCATTTCTTTGCTTTTCTACATGTACCACATTTCGGATACCAGTAAAAAGTAAGTGACATTCATTTCACTCTCCTCTAGCCAAAAATATCCGTGACATTATTCGTCACTTGAATAGTAACATAACAAGAAAAAAAGTAAAAATGGTTCATCCTAAATATTCGACTATATCTGCAAAAATCCTGCAGTATTTACAGAAAAAACTTTAGACTCCCATTCAATTTGCCGGGAGCCTAAAGTTTATGAATTAAACAATATAACGTTCTGCTTCAATTAGAACATCGGCAGCTTCACGTTTCTTCGCAATGACATTAATAGGTGTATGGCGAGTTAGTTTACGGAGTGCAGATACAAGCATTCGGAGAGTATCTCCTTGTTCAGTTGCAACCAAGGTTTCTTTGGCATGCTGTTCAATTTCATTGAAAGCTTCCTGACAGAAAATTTGTGTATAAAGGAGCTTTTGTTTATTTTTCTCAAGACCAGTCTTGGCAATTGCTTTTTCTGTCCGTAAAACGACCGATTCCATTGCATAGGCATTAGAAACGATGTCGGCAATATTTGACAAGATTTCCTGCTCTTTTTCAAGTGCCTTACCAAATTTCTGTGCAGCTAAACCAGCAGCTAACAAACCAATTTTCTTTGCATTGCTAACTAAATATTTCTCTTGTGCTAGCGGCTCATCACCTGGCTCTTCAGGCATTAACATCATAATTTCTTCTTGAAGCGCCATTGCTTTTTGAAATAATGGAAGTTCCCCTTTAAATGCCTTTTTAATATAGGTACCCGGTACTAATAGACGGTTAATTTCATTTGTACCTTCGAAAATTCGATTGATACGAGAATCACGGTACGCTCTTTCGATTGTATACTCCTGCATGAAGCCGTATCCACCGTGAATTTGGACACCCTCATCAACCACATAATCTAAAACTTCACTACAGAAGAACTTATTAACAGAGCACTCAATTGCATACTCTGCAATCGAATTAGCTACTAATTTAATATCCTTCTGCTCTTGGTTTGTAAGCTTTCCTTGATTATCTTCATAAAGTCCAATCGTACGGTAGACAGAGCTTTCTGCTGCATAGATTTTTGAGCCAATAGTACCGAACTTCTCTTTTGTTAAATTGAACTGAGAAATTGGTGTATTAAATTGCTTACGGCCATTCGCATATTTAACAGCTAATTCAAATGAATTTTTTGATCCGCCAACACCGCCAACCGCTAATTTATAGCGTCCGATGTTTAAAATATTAAATGCAATGATGTGGCCTTTGCCATATTCACCTAACAAGTTTTCAACAGGGACTGGTACATCTTCTAGAATAAGAGTTCGTGTGGAAGAGCTCTTAATTCCCATTTTCTTTTCTTCTGCCCCAGTTGAAACTCCAGGGAAATCCCTTTCTACAATGAAGGCCGTAAAGTGTTCACCATCAATTTTTGTATAAACGACAAATACATCTGCAAAACCAGCGTTGGTAATCCATTGCTTTTCGCCGTTAAGAATGTAATGTGTACCTGCTGCATTCAATTTCGCTGTTGTTCTTGCACCAAGAGCATCAGAACCTGAACCTGGCTCTGTTAAAGCATAAGCAGCTATCTTTTCACCTGAAGCAAGCGCAGGTAAATATTTCTTCTTTTGCTCTTCGTTTCCGAATAAAACGATTGGCAATGAGCCGATACCAACATGGGCACCATAGGATAATGAGAAGCCGCCAGCCTTAGACATTTTTTCAGTAACAAGCGATGAAGTTACTTTATCTAATCCTAAACCTTCATACTCTTCTGGTACATCAGCTGCTAAAAGACCTAAATCTCCCGCTTTCTTTAACAGCTTTACTGTCCGGTCAAATTCATGGTTTTCAAGATATTCCAGCTGTGGAAGAACTTCTTTTTCAATGAAGTCTTCAGCTGTTTTCGCAATCATTAATTGCTCTTCGTTAAAATCCTCAGGTGTTAAAATTCGATCATATGAAATATCATCGATTAAAAAGCTTCCGCCTTTAATGATTTTTTCAGTTTGTTGTGTCATTAACTATTCCTCCTAACATTTTTTAAAGTAATTCAAATACGCCGGCTGCGCCCATTCCGCCGCCGATACACATGGTTACGACACCAAATTGTTGATTGCGGCGCTTAAGTTCATGAATCAGGGTTAAGGTAAGTTTTGCACCTGTACAGCCTAGTGGATGGCCTAGTGCAATCGCACCGCCATTTACATTTACCTTTTCTTCATCGAGACCAAGCTCACGAATCACTTGAAGGGACTGCGACGCAAAGGCTTCATTCAATTCGAATAGATTGATATCAGATAGCTCTAATCCCGCTAACTTAACTGCTTTTGGTACTGCTACAACAGGGCCAACACCCATAATTTCCGGCGGTACTCCGCCGACTGCAAACGATCTAAATTTAGCCAATGGCTTTAGGCCCAGTGCTTCTGCTTTCTCACGGTCCATAATCATTAATGCGGCTGCTCCATCACTTGTTTGTGAGGCATTACCCGCAGTAACCGAGCCGGTCACAGAGAATGCAGGACGCAGCTTTGCAAGCGATTGTAGGTTTGTATCAGGACGAACTCCTTCATCTTGTGAAAATTGGATGGTTCTTTCGGATAGCTTATTGTCCATTCCAACGGAACGGAAGGTTACATCAACGGGCACGATTTCGTCTACGAATTTTCCCTCTTGAATTGCTTTTGCTGCCTTCTGATGACTGCGAACCGCAAATGCATCCTGATCTTCTCGAGAAATCCCATATTTTTTGGCTACTTCCTCTGCGGTATGACCCATGCCCATATAATACTCTGGTGCTGTTTCTGCTAATTTAACATTGGGACGAATGACATGCCCTGCCATTGGGATCAAACTCATGGATTCGGCTCCACCCGCAATCGCTGTATCGGTGTGACCGAGCATAATCCCTTGTGCTGCATAAGCAATTGCCTGCAGACCTGATGAACAAAATCGATTAATCGTGATGGCTGGGACCGTATGCGGCAGACCTGCTAATGCACCAATATTTCGGGCCATGTTATTTCCTTGCTCGGCTTCTGGCATGGCACAGCCAATGATTAAATCATCAATATTTCCTTCATAATTCCCCGCACGCTTTAAGGTTTCTTTTACAACCAATGCACCCAAATCATCAGGACGAACATGGGCAAGCGTACCTTTCTTCGCTTTACCAACCGGGGTCCTCGCCCCGGCCACGATTACCGCTTCTCTCATTTCGTTTCCTCGCTTTCCTCTTATTTTAGTAATCTATTAATTTCTTAATGGTTTTCCTTTTACCAGCATGTGCTGCATGCGCTGTTGCGTTTTTTGTTCTCTTATTAAACTTAAGAACGCTTCTCTTTCTAAATCCAATAAATATTGCTCATCAACTTCGGTACCATATGGAACTTTTCCACCTGCGATAACATAAGCAACTTTTTTGGCAATTTTCATATCGTGCTCTGAAATATAACCAGATAAGAGCATAGAATGGGCACCTAATAAAAGTGTAGCGTATCCTGTGTCGCCTACTACTGGTATTTTACGGCGGGCTTTTTGTACATATCCCTGCTCATGCATTGCGAGAACCGCCTGCTTTGCATCATATAATTGGTGATCCCCGTTTATACTAATGCCATCTGCTAGGCCTAAGAAATTGTTCTCACGTGCTTCTGCACCAGAAGTGGATACTTTTGCAGTGGCAATTGTTTCAAACACTTTATTGGCCACTGCTTGAAGGTCAAATGGAACACCATTTGGCATGCCTTCTAAATGTTTAATATAAAGCTCTTTATTTCCTCCACCGCCAGGCAGTAGACCGACTCCGACTTCAACTAGACCCATATAGGTTTCTACAGATGCTTGAATGTGTGCCGCAGGTAAACAAACCTCTGCACCACCGCCAAGCGTCATGGCAAATGGTGCTGCCACCACTGGTTTTGCACTGTATTTAATTTTCATCATGGCATTTTGGAACTGACGGACAACCATTTCAAGCTCATAGATATTGTCATCCTGTGCTTCCATTAACATCATTGCTAGGTTCGCACCGACACAGAAGTTTTTCCCCTGGTTACCGATCACAAGTCCTTTGTAATTTCTCTCTACTTCATCTACAGCAAAGTTAATCATCTGGATAATATCAAGACCAATCGCATTACTTTGTGAATGGAATTCCAGAAGAGCTACATCATCACCTAAATCGATTAAACTGGCTCCGCTATTTTTCTTAATAACACCCTTTTGATTTTTAATTTTTTTCAAATCAATCGCTTTGGGATTACTTTCAACTAAGTGATATTCACCGTTTTTGTAAAAGAATCGTTCGCCATTTTCCTCTAAATAAAATGATGTATGTCCTTTGGCAAGCATATCTGTTACCCATTCTGGAATTTCTAGACCATCATTTTTCATCTTTTGGACTGACTTTTCGACCCCAATGGCATCCCATGTTTCAAAAGGACCCAGTTCCCAGCCGAAGCCCCATTTCATGGCACGGTCAATGTCAACGATTGTTTCTGCAATCTCTCCTAAAAGCTTTGCTGAGTATACAAGTACCGGACTAAAGATGTTCCATAATAGTTCACCCGCACGGTCATTTGCATATACAAGCGCTTTCAATTTATTCGCCGTGCCTTTCTCCTGCTTGCTCATTTCAGTTGCTGTAGTTGATAGCTTTTTACGTGGTATATATTCTAATGTTGCTGGATCTAGTTCAAGAATTTCTTTCCCTTTTTTCAGGAAAAAGCCTTGCCCAGATTTGCTTCCCAGCCAGCCTTTCTTGAGCATCGATTTCATAAACGCTGGAACTTCAAAGACTTCTTTTTCTTTTCCTGATACTTTTTCATAAACATTTCCAGCTACATGTGCGAAGGTATCTAATCCCACCACATCCAGCGTACGGAAGGTTGCACTTGAAGGTCGGCCGACTAATGGTCCTGAAACGGAATCGACTTCCCCAACACTATAGCCGCCCTTTAACATCTCTTGAACGGTAATTAATAACCCATAGGTTCCAATGCGGTTGGCAATAAAGTTTGGTGTATCCTTTGCAAGTACAACACCTTTACCTAAAACATCCTCACCAAAGGTTTTCATGAAAGAGATGACTTCTGGGCTTGTGTATTGAGTAGGTATCACTTCAAGTAATTTTAAATATCTTGGCGGGTTAAAGAAGTGAGTGCCAAGGAAGTGCTTTCTAAAATCCTCTGACCTTCCCTCTGCCATCGCCTCTACAGAAATTCCAGATGTATTGGAGCTGATAATGCTTCCTGGTTTACGATATTGGTCCACTTTTTCAAATACCTGTTTTTTTACATTCAGATTCTCAACGACAACCTCAATGATCCAGTCGACATCCTTCAATTTGCTGAGGTCATCTTCTAAGTTTCCGGCTTCAATGAGTGCAAGATTCTTTTTTACCGCCAATGGAGCAGGTTTTTGTTTTAGTAATTTTTGGATGGATTGGGTGCTAATACGATTACGCACCTGCATATCCTCTAACGTAAGTCCTTTTGCTTTTTCATCTTCGGTTAATTCCCGAGGCACTATATCCAATAATATTGTTGGTATACCGATATTTGCTAGGTGAGCAGCAATCCCCGATCCCATTACTCCCGATCCTAAAACAGCTGCTTTTTTAATAAGTTGGTTCAACATTGTCTCCCCCTCACATACTTGAATGAATCCTCATTCATTTTTTAGTCAAAAAAAATTCAAAGATGAATGAGTTCTGCTAATTCTTACTATAGAATATTTCAAAAATTTGCGCAATAATTAAATGCGGAAAATTTTAACTTTTTTAAAAAATGGATTTTCCCTTGACCATTACATAAATAATTTGAATTGGGCATCCTATTACCGAGGTGATGAACCATGGGTAAAATGAAGAAAAACCCATCTAAAAGAGGCGTAAGCGCTGCTAGCGTACAAGGTAGTGCCGGCCCTGGCGGCGAACAGTCTGAGAAAGATAAAGTGAACAGTCAAAATAACCAGTTCAAGAGATAAAACCGGGGGCAGCCCTCCGGTTTTATTTTTTGCTTGATTGTCGATGCAGTTCATTTAGCTGTTTAATTTCATTTATAATTACTTTCATTTCTTCCTTCGCTTCTGGGTAAAGTTCATTCCAATGTTTTGCTAGGGCAGGCATTGATTTTGCAATATGGGTATATAGAGCCCATGCCTTTACCTTATCCTTCGTCTCCTCAGTTGATTCGCCGACGAGCAGGTCACTATATTTTTCAAGTAACGCTTCGAACTGCTGAGCAAATACTTTCTCCATCAAAACACACTCCATCCTGGGTAATATGTGTACACGGACATGTTTTACAGCGTTTTGATCCGAGCTGATAGGTAAAACAGCATGTTTTTCTTATTCTGACTTCATCTTCATATTTTTTCTCTGAAAAATACTTTTGAATAGGATTATTGTGGTATCTGCCAAACAGCCTGCCCTCTGCCTCCATAATTAAGAAACGAAAATCATCTTGCACATTGGGATTATCGCTATCCTTTAACTCCGTCTCATAAAGCCAAAATAGATAAACGGCGATATTTTCCCACAAGACTAGTTTTGAGACTTTAAACGTTTTTTCAAAAAGCTCGATGAGAGGATAGAGATTATAAGCAAATAGTTCACGGTAGACATTTTTACGCCATTCATTACGGTCTTCACCATTCCATTCCTCAATGGATGGATTTTTCAAAGAAATCATTGGGAGCCAGTCTTTCCCACGTACAGCTTCTTCCATTTCAATATTGTCCAGAGAAAGATTCATCTTCTTATTCCCTGTTGTCATCGCAAAAAGAGAAATAACAGCTATAAATGCATACCTTTTAATAAAAATGGAGGCTGCGGTTCTTTCAGAAGGAGAACCGATTGAATCGGCTAAATTTTTCATAAATTCCGTTACATATGCTTTATCTAGTAAATTTCCAACGTTAAATGAATTTCCTGTAGTAGGCCTGAGCCTATATTTTTGTAAAGCGCTGAGGTCATTTTCTAAAAGGATATTATCCATTTGATACAGCCGCCTTTTGTAGGATACTTCTTCCTTTACCATAAGGAATACAAAGCGGTGTTCCGAATAATGGATCCATCGTAACCTCACAATCCATCCCAAATACACTTTTAACAAGGCTGCGGTTAATCACATACTCAGGCTGTCCTTGGGCAAAAACCTTCTTTTCCTTTAGAGCTACAATATTATGTGCATAGCGACAGGCGAGATTAAGATCATGTAGAACCATCACAACAGTCCGTTTCCTTTTTTCATTAAGCTCGAAAAGGAGGTCAAGGATCTCAATCTGATGAGCCATATCTAAATAAGTTGTCGGCTCATCTAAAAGAATCATATCTGTATCCTGAGCCAAAGTCATGGCAATCCAGGCGCGCTGTCTCTGACCACCTGAAAGAGAATCAACCGACCGCTCTTTCAAATCCTCTAATCTGGTAGCCTTTAGGGCATCATTTACTTTTCTCTCATCTTCTTCTGACCATTGTTTTAACCATGATTGGTGTGGATAGCGCCCTTGTTTTACCAGCTGCAGTACGGTTAATCCTTCGGGTGCTGTTGGTGACTGCGGCAAAATCGCCATTTTCTTGGCCACTTCTTTTGTAGAAAGCTTCGCAATCGCCTCACCCTCTAAAATAACGGCACCAGACTTTGGTTTAAGGAGACGGGCTATTGAACGGAGAAGAGTCGACTTTCCGCAACCATTTGCTCCAATAAAAACAGTAATTTCGCCCTTAGGAATGCTCAAGTCTAACTTATCAATGATTAATGTCTCCCCATATGATAGTGACAACTTCTTCGTTTCAATTGCGCTCTTCATCTTCTTTCGCCCCTCTAAGTATTTCTTGTCTTAAAAAGTAAATATATAAAATAAGGTGCACCAATTCCCGCGGTAAAGACACCTGCAGGAATTTCCAGCGGTGAAAACATTGTTCTTCCAATTAAATCAGCTAACATGACGAGAATTCCGCCAATTAATGCTGAAGCAGGAAGTAATGCTCCAAATGAGGATCCAACCAGTCTTCTTGCCATATGCGGCGCCATTAATCCAACAAAACCAATCCCGCCGGCGAAGGCAACAGAGCCACCGATTAAAGCAGTACTGATCATTAATAAGAAGAATCTTTGTTTTTGAATTTTACCGCCCAGACCAGTTGCAACCTCGTCACCAAGTTCTTGAATATTAATCGTTCTTGCAGCAGCAAAGGCAATAATCAGAAATACCACCGCCCATGGCAGCAAAGTCGCTACATTACTCCAATTAGATCCATAAACAGTACCAGTAATCCAAATGTTTGCCTGACTGGCCTGATAGATGGGACCCATGATCATCATTAAGGTTGTTAGAGCTTGCATCAACGTTGATATTCCAATCCCAATTAGGACGAGTCTGATAGGTGAAACCCCATTTTTCCAAGCCAAAAAGTAAACTAAGAACGCAACAACTCCAGCACCTAAAAAGGCGGCTAAGGGCAGCCAAGTAATACTAACTGTTAAGGCATTACTTTCATCCGAGAACATTGCAAGAAATGCGACTACTGCTACACTTGCCCCTCCGGTTATACCTAGTACATCAGGTGAAGCTAGAGGATTTCTAATCATTCCCTGTAAGATTCCACCGGCAACAGCGAGTGAAATACCAACAAGCAAGGCGATAATAATTCTAGGCAGACGGAAGGATGAGATGATTAGTGTTTCCATTTCAGGTCCCCTGCCTACAAATACTTTTAAAACAGTAAGTGGATTTATTTTCATTTCTCCAATTGCTGTACTGACCACAAAAACAATAAAAGCTATGATCATAAGAACAATAAAGGTCAAGCCTGCTTTACGATCCAATAGAAAGGATACTTTTCCGTTTAACAGGCGAAAATTTTTGTATTTGCTCATCTTGCATTGAACCCCTTTCTTGCTATGTAAATGAAGAATGGAGTTCCAATGATGGCTGTCATGACCCCGACCGGCACCTCAGAAGGCATAAGTACGTATCGAGCAGAGATGTCTGCAGCTACTAATAAAATTGCCCCCAATATCCCTGACAACGGAATCACCCAGCGATGGTCAATTCCAATAATCGATCTAGTAATATGAGGGATTACGATTCCAACAAACCCGATTGGACCCGCAACAGATACTGCACCTCCTGCGAGCAGAATGACAATCACCCCGACAGAAATTTTGACCAATCCTGTTTTTAAGCCTAATCCTTTTGCTACATCTTCCCCCATGGAAAGGATATTCATTTTTCCCGCTATCACGACAGATGCTATCCATCCGATTCCCAAGTAAGGCAGCACAGTTAGGAGTGTTTCTAACTTTCGACCTGAAACCGATCCAGCCAGCCAAAACAACACTTGCTCAAGTGCAGCTTCATCGACAACCAGTAATCCTTGTGTGAACGACGAAAACATGGCAGCAATTGCGGCACCTGCTAATGTCAGTTTCATCGGTGTTAAACCTTCCCGACCAACAGATCCAATGGCATAAACACTTATTGCTGCGATAGCAGCACCTAGAAAGGCGAGTCCACTAAATGCCTGCAAACTTGAAACTGAAAAAAGAGTCACAGCCGCCACTACTACAAAACCTGCACCTGCATTAATACCAAAAATCCCTGGGGATGCCAGCGGGTTTTTGGTTAATGTTTGCATTAACGTTCCAGCTATCGCTAGGCTTGCACCAACTGCAGCCGCAATGAGTGCTCTTGGAAGCCGGACAGTTTGAATAATAATATGTTCGTTTGAGCCATTATAATTAGAAAAGGCATCAATGGCCGTCCGTAACGTTGTTTCAGTGTAACCAAAAACGACGCTGGCACACATGAAGAACAATAATAAGAGTACGGAGGTTAGTAAACCAATCCATCGCAATGCACTATTTTTTAAAAGCATTTTGGGTAAACCTTTCTCAACAAATTAATATTATAAATATATTTAACTACTTTAAGTGTATATTCAATTGATAATGATTGTCAATGAGGTTGATAACCATTTTCAATTATATGTGCGTGCGTTTACAAAATTTCCGTTGATTTTGAAAATCATTTTCAATTAAAGCGTTGACAGTATACTATCTTCCATTTTATTATTAAGTTGTCATTGAAAATGATTATCATTCACAATTAAGAAAAAGGAGGATACATACTCATATGAAAAAATTATTTTCATTCTTTTCAATCCTTGCACTTTTATTTCTAGCTGCATGCGGTGGTGCCGAGGAGAAAACAACTGAGAAGCCAGAAACAGAAAAACCGAAGGAAGAAACAAGTTATACGATTGAACACGCAATGGGATCAACAACGATTAAAGGTACCCCTGAAAGAGTAGTCATTTTAACGAACGAAGGAACTGAAGCACTTTTAGCTATGGGTGTTACTCCTGTTGGAGCAGTTAAATCTTTTACCGGTGACCCTTGGTATGACCATATTGCCAGTCAATTAAAAGACACTCAAGTAGTTGGTGTAGAAAGTGAAGTCAATGTAGAAGCTATTGCTGCATTAAAACCAGACTTAATCATTGGCAATAAAATGCGCCAGGAAAAAATTTACGACCAGCTAAACTCGATTGCGCCGACGGTTTTTGCTGAAACACTTCGCGGAGACTGGAAAACAAACTTTACGTTATATTCCCAGGCTCTTAATAAAGAAGAAGAAGGAAAACAAATTCTAGCAGATTATGACGCTCGTATTGCTGACTTAAAAGAAAAGTTTGGCGACAAATTGAACATGAAGGTTTCAATGGTTCGGTTCATGGCGGGTGAAGTTCGGATTTATCATAAAGATACATTCTCTGGAGTTATCTTAAATGACCTTGGATTTGCTCGTCCAGAAAGCCAGAACGTGGATGATTTTGCTGAAAGAAACGTAACGAAAGAAAGAATTCCTGCCATGGAAGGCGACATCCTCTTTTATTTCACTTACGAAACAGGTGATGGAAAAGGGTCTGAACTAGAAAAAGAATGGATTGCTGATCCTCTTTTCAAAAATCTTGAGGTAGCGAAAAAAGGCAATGTACACAAGGTTGACGATGTCATCTGGAATACTGCCGGCGGTGTTTTAGCTGCAAACCTAATGCTTGATGATATGGAAGAAATCTTTTCAAAACAATAATCTTATGAACGAGAGCGCAAGGCTTATGCCCTGCGCTCTTCTTTGAATACTATGCGGTTGTGGAAAACATGTATTTTTTATAGTGATACCGAATCGAAAAAATCAAACCAATCCCCAACATATTCCCCATCAATGAACTGCCTCCATAGCTGATGAACGGCAATGGAATACCTGTAATCGGGAGCACCCCTATCGTCATTCCGATATTCTGGAAAACATGAAAGGTAATCATACTAATAATACCGACACATATATACGTATAGAAATTATTCTTCGTTTCCATACCAACCTTGGTAATATGGTAAATCAATAAGAAAAACAAACTCACAAGGACGCTTGCACCAATAAAACCAAACTCTTCACCAACGACACTAAAGATAAAATCAGTATGACTTTCTGGCAGATATACTTCCCTATTTCCATAGCCTTTACCGCCAGTTTGTCCTGATCCAATCGCTAATAGAGAGCGTGTTAACTGATATCCGGCCGAACTTTGGAAATTGTAAGGGTCAAGCCAAGAGTAGATTCGGCTAAATTGATACTGCTTCACACCTAAATATTTTTCAAGAAGCTCTGGTTTTACGAGCACAAAATAAAAAATTACCGAAATAAGTGCAGTACCAAATGAAAAAATCGGTATCAATAATTTCCACGATATACCTGAAATAAAGATCATTCCTAATAGAATAGCCAAAAAGACAAGCGAAGTCCCTAAGTCCTGCTTAATAATAAGCATTAAGGGAACCATCGTAATCATTCCGAGCTTTAATAACAGCCAAAAATCAGAGGAAATAGTTTTGACCAGATTTTTTTGATGATGATCGTCAATGACTTTTGCTAACGTTAAAATAATAAAGATTTTGACAAACTCAGATGGCTGGAGTTGTCCTAGGCCAGGAACTCTAAACCAGTTTTTTGCTCCATTTTTCACTGGTGCTATGCTTTCAGGTGCAAAAATTAAAAATATCAGTAAAAATATCCCTACCCCATAAGCATACCAAGATAATTTCTTTAGTTGGTCGGAATCAAACCTAATTACGATAGCAATGATTCCACATCCAATCCCATAAACGATAATTTGCTTTAATAAAAAGTTACCAACATATTGACCGCTTGCTTGTGCACTGTAAATTGATACACAACTAGCAAGAAATAATAAAAGTAAGATAAAAACAAGACTATAATCAAGTTTTGAATTTGTATTTTTAGATGATGTCATTCTTCACACTCCTTTATGTAAAGCTCTTTTCTAAAACTTTAATGCTTTTTGTAACAAAAATTAATGATTGTGCTGTGTTTTCGCAGAAAACAGCATAAATTTAATAAGAAAAGAGCTTGCAAACTAAATTCAAAGGCACAAAATATCTAATTCCACGTTAAAATCGGCTTTAAGGTTTTAACAACAATCGTTACGAAAGCAGCCTTAAGCAAAGTCTCAAAAAGGAACTTGTACATTATTTCATTATATTTTTTAAATGCCCAAAGCACAACTTCTAAACGAGGAATGGGTTAATTTACATATGAAAAAATAGAAGCCCCATGATGTTAGGCGCTTCCATTTGCAAAATATCTACTTTTAATATCATCCGCCATCCAATCTAAATTATTGGGTACTTGGGGAATTCCGTATCCAATATAAAGCGGAGTTGTCACGAAGCGCGGAACAATTTTTACATATATTCTACTATTATAATGATGAAAAAAGAGATTGTAGCTGCTTGCTTTGAAAGGAAAGTTATTTAGAATATAATGAACCGTTTTTTGAAGGGTGACTCCGAAGGTTTCATTATAGCTAGAATCATCCATATCAATATTAAATTCATAAAAGCCTACCTTCGGTTTAGTCGATAAGGTAAGTCGGACTCCATCTTTTTCTTCTATTGTAATACCCTGAAATACTTCATCAGTTATATTTTCCTTATAGTTAATATCATTCAACCCGATAATCTGCATATGAGGATGAGCGATGGTCCCCCCGGATAATGGACCATGATTTTTGAAAAAAATCACCGATTCAAACTTTCTCGTTTTATCTAAATCAAGCCAATTCCTTATGGCAAACTGCAGTAGTCTATGTAGATGTGGAAGCTCATAGGTAGATAATTCACCATGGCAATCATCGGTTTCAATTAAAACAGTTTGATAGGCATTTTCTAAAACAGGATATTTATTTTTCAAAAGTATGATGGGTCCATCCACTTCAATGAGATCTATCAGCTCTTCTCGTGCACAAAAAGGGCATGCCTGCTGCTTATTTCTTATACTTTCTGGCTTTTTCACTCCGATGGATGTATTGAAATGTAGATGGCTATTTTTCAAAGTGTGCAGCTCCTCTCCAAAGTACTTAATTCTATTTTATGGGAGATTCCATTTCTTTTGCACTATTTTTGCCTTGGTAATATTTATTATTTTTTTGGTTATTTGCCAAAGATCGCGCATATCTTTACTATGTACAGGCTCTTATGGTGCAGAAAGCGAGGTTGAATATGTTAAGTAAATTAGAAGCACTCATATTAGGAATTATTCAAGGATTAACGGAATTTTTGCCAATTAGCAGTACAGGACATTTATATTTAGGCCGGAACTTATTTGGATTACAAGAAGCAGGGTTATTGCTTGATACGATGCTTCATATTGGAACCTTGCTGGCTGTTTTTGTTTTCTATAAGGACGAGTTTGTTAAAATCATTAAAAATCCATTCAGCAAGCTTACCTTCCTATTAATTGTCGGAACGATTCCGGCTGTAGTGATTGGCCTTCTTTTCAAGGATTACTTTGAGGAAATATCGAAAACAGGAACTACGATTGGATGGGAGTTTTTAGTTACCGGTTTGTTCCTTTGGATTGCTGATTCTGCAAAAAATGGCTATAAAAAGATGGATGATATTAGTTATACTGATGCTCTGATTATCGGCTCTTTTCAAGCTGCTGCCATTTTTCCTGCCATTTCACGCTCAGGGTTCACGATTGTGGCTGCCTTATGGAGAAAGTTAGACCGGGAAACAGCAGCCTATTTCTCGTTTCTCTTATCTACACCAGCGATAGCCGGTGCAGTCGTACTTCAATCCTTAGATTTAGTTGGTGGTGCAGGTGAACAAATCTCCTTATCCGCCCTGCTCGTTGGCATTGCCTCCTCTGCCCTTTTCGGTTATTTCGCTGTGAAGTGGATGATTGGATTTTTAAAGAAACGGTCATTAAAACCCTTTGCTATTTATGTATGGGTGCTGGGCTTTGCGGTGTTATTTTTTCAGTTTACGGGGAAATTCTAATGTGCAATTCTCCAAGTCATTCGAGGATTTGTCTTCAAGACCCTTGATTGAGGACAAATCTTCTTGCCACACCTGGTGATTCGTCTTCAAGACCCTTGATTGAGGACTAATCTTCTTGCCACACCTGGTGATTTGTCCTCAAGACCCTTGA
>NZ_JAVDVZ010000009.1:0-196530 GCF_031457145.1 Neobacillus niacini | reverse complement strand
GAGACCTCAGAAGATTAGTCCTCAAGCGGTGGTATTGAGGACAAATCCAACAGGAGACCTCAGAAGATTAGTCCTCAAGAGGTGGTATTGAGGACTAATCCAACAGTAGACCTCGGAAGATTAGTCCTCAAGCGGTGGTATTGAGGACAAATCCAACAGGAGACCTCGGAAGATTAGTCCTCAAGAGGTGGTATTGAGGACAAATCCAGCAGGAGACCTCAGAAGATTAGTCCTCAAGCCGGGGTATTGAGGACAAATCCAACAGGAGACCTCAGAAGATTATTCCTCAAGCGGTGGTATTGA
Source organism: Neobacillus niacini (assembly GCF_031457145.1). Classification (GTDB taxonomy): domain Bacteria; phylum Bacillota; class Bacilli; order Bacillales; family Cytobacillaceae; genus Neobacillus; species Neobacillus niacini_J. Next base: position 196,227 of record NZ_JAVDVZ010000009.1, on the reverse strand, counting down.
GGACAAATCAACCGAAATCCTCAATAGATTAGTCCTCAAAAAATGGCCTTGAAGACAAAATCTCTTAAAAATAAATAAAAAGGTCCTTAAGATCTTTCTCTTAAGGACAAAACTAAAATTGATGACTAAACTATTAATCTATCTTTCATTCATAAAAGGCCCATTGACCAAGACCGTTAATTTTAAGATTCTTCCCCAGAATCCTACTAACTCTCTTCCTAGAATCCACGACCCCGCACCATTCATGGATAATATTAGTAGTGATCTTAAACTCTGGAAAAAGAATCCTAAATTCTTCTACGTTGCGCATCACTGCAACTGTTATCAGTTCTTCAACACCACATTTATTACAAATCAATTTCTTTCCAGAGATTGTCACTGAAAATGAGTCACATTTACTACAGGTCATTCCTTTTTTCACCGTCTCATACTTATAGGTGGGCAACTGGATTTTTGGCGGTTCTAATTGGTGTAATGAAATGAGTTTGTCTGCCAAATTTTTATGTGACTGATTGAGCTGCGATGACTTCTGGTCTAATTTTTTCATAAAGCGGTGAAGCTGGGTTGGAAGTATAAAAGGCAAGTCAGGTGGAGTTTGATATAACGTAAACTGGGGGTTAATAAAAATAACGTACGCTTCGACGGTAAGTTTACTTCCTAGTGATTGAAGAAGCTGGCTCAGTAATAATTTACTTCGTTTTAGTTGGTCAAGCGGGTTCTGGGTATCCCATCCTCCGAGGGTTTTTAAATATTCAGTATCATAAATGTACTCGCCTTCAAAGTTTTTCACTTCAAATAGGTTATAAGTTTCTTGGAAAATAAGGGATGAATCAAGTTGGAAACTGGACTTGTTGCTCTCAAGCTGCAAATCGTTCAAAATATGGCAGCTATGTTGGAGTTTCTCTGTCAATAAATCAAACTGAACCTCCCCTTCATACCCTTTTTCTTGGTTTAAATAATACCTCTGCTCATCCGCGGTTAATTTCATTCGTTTGCTTAAGATTCTAAGAGTCTTTAATACTAATGATTCACTTCGGGCTTTAAATGGCATATCCCACGTCCTTTCTACTTCCATCATATAGAAAAAACAGAACCAAAAGTATGAATACTTTGTTAACTTTCAATGAAAGAGTCATCTGCAGGATATAAAGCAGGCATATATGATTAGATCGCTGGGTTGTTCCATTCCCTAGCAAAGCAACAAAAGCTAACTCGTAAGGTATAAAAAGACGATTTCTCCCCCCTCCCCCCGAATCGTACTTATTATGCTTTTTTTCATATAAAAGGAATTTAGGTGAGGAATGTTGAATTTATATTCTTGCAATCGAAACTATTAAGGAGAAAACTATTTTATGCAAATTCTCGAAAAATTTCAGGGGATAATAATCAACACGTTTGGCTCCGAAGGAAAGGCTTGGTTAGATTCTTTAGGGCAAACAGTCCAAATCTATTTGCAAAAATGGAATCTTACCAGTGAAGGCCCTGTTGAGAATCTTTCCTATAATTATGTAATAAAAGTGACTGATTCAAAGGGTACACCTCTAATTTTAAAGCTGGGCGTTCCAAACTTTGATACACGAAATGAAATGATAACACTAAAGGCATATGACGGAAACGGCTGTGCCGAGCTGTTGAAGTCTGATTCGGAAAATGGTGTGATGCTGTTAGAGCGGCTCATTCCTGGAAGGATGCTTTCAGAGGAAAAGGATGAAATGCTTGTTGTGGAAACATTTATAAAAGTATGGAAAGAGATTCGCAGACCTGTACCTAATGGAACATCAACACCATCACTTACACACTGGTTTGAGGGGCTGACGCGCTATCGGAAAAACTTTCCCCATGGTCCGATTTCCCATGAACATGTTCTGTTAGCAGAGGATTTTTTCAAGTATATCGAGGATACATCAGCTGGACCAGAGCTGCTTCACGGTGATTTACATCATGAAAATATTTTGTATTCCGAGCAGCAGGGCTGGATGGCGATTGATCCAAAAGGAGTCGCAGGTGATTCGTACTTTGATGTGGTATCTTTTTTGGTGAATCAGCTAGAGTCAAAAACTGATTCAAAAAGCATCCTGAAACTCCGAGTGGATACAATCAGTAATCAGCTAGGACTAGACCGGCAACGCTTGTTAAAAGCAGCAGTTGCTTTAGGGACACTTTATGCTTGCTGGGGGATAGAGGACCAGGCGGATTGGGAAACCACTTATCAATGTGTGAAATGGTTCATTGAGTTTCTAGAATAGCCGTATATAAAAAATGACGATTCAACCTCCGAATCGTCTTTTTGCATTCAATAAATACAGAATGATATGAGCCATTTCAAAATAGAATGGAGTAAAGAGAACTCAATTTATGAATGGTGGTAATGGAATGAAGGAAATAACGATTGACCCTTTTATCCATGTGCGTATGGTAAAAAGTTTTGAATACGATCCTAAAGGCAAAAATATTAGCTTTATTTCTGATTTTACGGGGTTACCACAGGTATGGGAGCTTGACCGCGAAGATAGGTGGCCTGCCCAAACGTCTTTTACATTGAAAGGAATCACCTTTATTAAATATATTGCCAGCACATCAGATCTTATTATTGGGATGGACGTGGATGGGGATGAAAAGGAGCAATTGTACTTATTAAAAGAGGGCGGCGAAAAAATAGCACTGACCAACTCCCCTGAACATATTCATTTATTTGGTGACAGCTCTCCTGATGGAAAATGGATAGCATGGTCCAGCAATCGCCGAAGTCAACATTCTTTAGATGTATATATTCAAAATCTGGAGACACTGGAAATTCGACTTGTGTTTGCCGCCGATGGGACATATTTAGTTGAAAAGTGGTTTCCAGATGGAAAATCACTATTGGTAAAAAAAGCAAACTCGCCCCTTGATCATGATTTAGGGGTATTTTCACTTTTAACTGAAAAAATGGACTGGATTACAGCACATAAGGGTGAAGCGAGTTATAAAGATATTCATTTTAATAAGGATGGGGACCATATCTACCTATTAACGAATCAGGACAGAGAATTCTTCGGGCTCGCATTCATTCACATTGCCAGTAAACAATTGACTTGGCTGGAGCAGGGAGAGTGGGATATTGAAGACCTGGTTTTGAATAAGGATAAAAATAAATTAGCTTTTTCCATGAACGAAGGAGGAATATCGAAAGGGTATCTCGTAGACCTTGTTCAAAGTAAGCTGTATACATGGGACACTCCAATGGGAGTAATTAGCAATCTTAGATTTACACCTGACCAACAAAAGGTGGGATTTGTCCTAAATGGACCCACGCATCCTTCTGACATCTGGGAGGTTGAGCTTAACACCCTCCAAGCCAAACGGCTTACGTACATCTCCCGTGCTCCAATCCTGGAGGAAAAATTAATTGAGCCAGAAATCATATCGTTTCCATCGTTTGACCAACGTCCGATACCTGCTTTTTACTATAAGCCTAATCATAGAGACGAGGGATCCCCACTTGTCGTCTATATTCATGGAGGACCCGAAAGTCAAACTCGTGCTGTCTACAGCCCTTTTTTACAATATTTTTTAACCCAAGGTTATGCGGTGGCTGCGCCCAATATCCGCGGAAGTACAGGTTATGGAAAAACATACACTCACCTTGATGATGGCCGCAAACGAATGGACGCATTGAAGGATGTCATTTATCTAGTGGAGTGGCTAAAAAAAACAGGAGAGATTAATCCCGAGAAGGTAGCGATTGTCGGTGGAAGCTATGGTGGATTTATCGTGCTTGCTGCTATCAGCCACTATCCGAACTTATGGGCAGCTGGTATCGATATTGTGGGAATGTCCAGCCTCCGAACATTCTTACAAACAACAAGTCCTTGGCGGAAAAAGCTGAGGGAAGCAGAATATGGAACGATTGAAAAAGATGGAGATTACTTCGACCAAATCGACCCGTTGAATCATGCGGATAACATTGCAGCTCCTTTAATGGTCATTCATGGTGTTAATGACCCGCGTGTCTCCATTCAAGAATCTGAGCAAATCGTCAGGAAACTAATGAATCGAGATCACCCAGTAACGTTTATTCGCATCGAAGAAGAAGGGCATACAATGGTGAAATTAAAAAATAAAATTAATTCGTATTCGATGATGGCTGAATTTCTTGAAAAATACCTAGGGTCCAACTAGTTACCAAAAGCCTGGCGTCCTGCTTGGCTTTTTTTTGCTCGTAAAATAGGATAATAGTAGGATTTTTTGTTTTTTCTAAACGGAACAAATGTTTTGATGTAAGATAAGAAGAGTAACTATCGAAATAGGGGTGTAATCAACATTGAATGGTACAGCACATGCAGCAATTGGCGCTGCGACAGGATTCATCGTGGCCAACACGTTTCAAGCCACTCCATCTGAGACCGCTTTGTTTGTCGGATTAGGAGCCATTGCGGGATTAATGCCTGATCTTGATATTGATGGAAAGCTTCGCGGAAAAATTACCTTGTCACATAAGCTGATTCAGTTGGCAGCTCAGTTGATTGGGATATTGATGATTTTTTATAGTTTTTATGAAGGCAGTGCGACAGAGAAATGGCTTGGTCTCGGAATTGGTCTGGGGATTATAGTGATTTCAGGGTTCATCAAACAAAAGCATATGTTAACCATCACAGGAATTGGGGTACTGATGGGAGGGTTCTCTCTATCAGAAATGTGGTTAATGCTGCTGGGGGTTTATATTATCATTGCGTCAATCACTTCGCATCGTAGCTATACACATTCTATCTTGGGTGTCATTTTCTTTGGGGTAATCGCTTCAAAACTAGAAGGATCACTTGGAATCGATGGTGTATTCTATACCTGTCTAGGGGGATACATCAGTCACTTAATTGCCGATTTAAAAATATTACCGTTTAATAAACGGGGGATTAAGTTATTTTTACCTGTTTCAAAGATAGAATTATAGAATCGCACTCGGTCACTCAAGGCGGTCTAGTGTGACTCAGAGGGAGGGGAAATTCCGTTACGGTCACTCAAAGAGAATTAGAGTACCCGAAAATTAGAAGTAAGAATTCTCCCCTAGAACATTACCATCTAACTGTCTCCTTTTGGAAAAATTATTAAAATGTAGTACAATTATCTGATATAATTTTAATAAAAATACTTGGATACATAGTTAGGAGAGAAAAGGTTGGAAAGCTTTTTTGGATTTGCAATAAATATTATCATTACGATTTATTTGGTGATTGATTCTAAAAAGTATGGCAAAAGCCCGGTCCTTTGGGGGATTTTAGGATTCGTTTTTGGTGCGATTGCTTTAGGAATCTATTTAATTAAGACGGATCGCAAGGTGATTGGTTGGATTGTTACCATTTTAAGTATTATTGGTTATATCGCTTTCATCCTGCTCGTAGGCTTAGCGATTTTAATTGCAATGGCAGGATTTTCTTGAGTTTAAAAAAGGAAGGGGATACCTTTCCTTCTTTGAAAGATAAGGATAAAATTTGTTACTTCCACAGTACCTTACTGTGGTATTTTTTTGTTATGGAGACAAATGGTGAAAATTTCCTTCTAAATAAAAGTAAAAAGAGAAAAAAATTTACGAAAGATAGCAGGTATGCTATATTTTGTTTATGAAAGCGTTTAAGTATCAAAGTAATCTGACTAATTAAGGAGCTAATGAAATGATATTAGATCACATCGAAAATTACGAATTATACAAAGGGATAAATGAAAGAGTGAATCATGCCATTGAATATATTCAAACTCATGATTTCGCTAACTTACAAACAGGTATGCATGAAGTCAATGGGGATGAGCTTTTCTTCAATCTAATTGAATATGAAACAAAAGTGCCAGAAGAGCGGTTCTGGGAATCACATAAAAAATATATCGATCTTCACTTCATTATCGAGGGAAAAGAATTTGTTGCGAATGAGCTTTTTGAAAGAATGACAATTAAACAGGAGTACGATGAACAGGACGATTACTTTCTTCTGGAAGGAAAAGTGCAATCAAAAATAAAGCTTGAAAAAGGCGACTTTATGATCCTGTATCCGAGTGATGTTCACATGACTGGGATAAAAGTGGATGGTGGAGAAAAAGTTAGAAAAGTGGTCTTCAAAATACTTATTTAGGATGTGCGCACAAATGATCAAAGAAATTATCACAACAGATGTATTGGTCGTTGGCAGCGGCATTGCTGGACTTAAGGTCAGCATGGAGCTTGCCAAGGCTGGCCAAAACATCATAATGTCCACAAAAACACAGCTATGTTCTGGTTCCAGTTTTTTTCCTTTAAAGGCTTCTTTAGGTACTCAGGTAACAAAAAACGATGAAGATAAGACTGTGTTTTTAGAGGATATCGACGCGGTCAGCCATAATATGCAGGACCGGGAAATGGCGAAAATTTATATTGACGAGATACGGGACAGGGTCGAGGAGTTTCCGGAAATTGGAATTGAGCCGTATAAGCTTTCCGATGACCGCAAAGCCTGTTTTGCCAACCATGGCAGAACGATATACATGCTGAAGGACTGGAATAAAATCAGGGAAAATGTATCGGAAATAATGGAGAACTATCCGAATATTTCCCTAATGGAAAGAACGGCCGTTGTTTCCTTATTAAAGCAGGGCGAGAGAATTTCCGGTGCCATTCTTCTGGACAGAAACAATGATTTTATTATGATTAACTCTAAAGCCGTGATCCTCGCTACTGGCGGTTTTGGGAATATTTATAAGCATAATCTGAACCCGAATGATGTCGATGGTTCAGGACATATTCTGGCGCTTGAAGCCGGCGCAAGCCTTGTTAATATGGAGTTCATACAGTTTATTCCGGGCTTTACCTCGCCAAAATACAAGACACTATGGGGCGAGCATACCTTAAATTATTGCGAGGATTTTGTCAATGCATCCGGAAACAGCATATTAGATGGGGTGCTTCCTGAAGGGCTTTCGAAGGAAGAGTGCTTTAAGGTCCGCAGTACCCATGGGCCGTTCACGAATTCTTTGCCATCTAAATATTTTGATATCGCTATGATGAAAGAAATTCTCAGTACGAAAAGTGAAGAGGGCTTCGAGCTGATTTATGATGCGGAAATTTATAAGAATGCAACTGATTTCTACACCATTTATTTGAACTGGTTAGAAGAACGGGGAATTAATCTAGTTAGGGATACAATGAAAATTGCTCCGTTTGCTCATGCCAGCAATGGTGGTGTCAAGGTAGACAGCTATGGCCGGACCGGTGTGCCCGGGCTTTATGCAATCGGGGAATTAGCCGGCGGCATTGAAGGTGCTAATAGGCTAGGAGGAAATTCAACCGGGGCGTGTATGGTGTTTGGAAAAAGAGCGGCACAGGATTGTCTGGAATTCGTAGAAAGTGTCAATCTGGTAAAAGTCAATTCACAACCAGAAAATATCAAAATTTCTCAAATTATTCATTCTTTTTCAGCTAATACAGAGGACTCCTTAACTCCGCACGACGTAATGGAGGCAGTGAGAGAAATCATGTGGTTCCGCGGTAATGTCATTCGCGATGAAAAAAATCTTCTAATCGCTTTGGAAAAAATAGAGGAAATGAAGTCCGCCTTTAGCATGGAGTATTTCGTAAATCAAGTAGCAGAAAGAAAAAGTGCCTTCAAGGCAAGAAACTTCCTGATCCTTTCCAGCCTACTTTTAAAGGCGATGCTGGAAAGAAAAGAAAGCAGAGGAGCGCATTATCGGGAAGACTATCCAGCCGAGAATGAATTCTATAACAAAAGATTATTAATATTGCTAAATAATGGGGAAATGAAATTGGACTTTGAATTAAGAAAATAATTTCTCTCTCTGAAAAAAGTGGAAATTTTTTTCATAAAATTTAAAAGTGAAGAAAATTGTTTACACTATTAAAATAGTATGATATATTTTTTTTGTAAACGTTAACAAAATATCACTCAGGTGGGGATACACATGAATTTAGAAAAGTATAAGGGGATTATTCCAGCATTTTATGCTTGCTATGATGATGCAGGAGAGGTTTCAGAAAGTAGAACAAAAGATCTATGTAACTATCTTTTTGAGAAAGGTGTTAAAGGTTTATATGTTGGTGGTAGTTCAGGAGAATGTATCTATCAAAACCTTGAGGAAAGAAAAGCGACATTAAAATATGTTGCCGAGGCTCTTAAAGGAAAACTTACGTTAATTGCTCATGTTGGTGCACCATCAACAAGAGAAAGTGTCACTTTAGCTAAATATGCGGAAGAACTGGGCTATGATGCGTTATCAGCCATTCCTCCAATCTACTTTAAGTTGCCTGACAGCTCTGTTATTAAGTATTGGACGGAAATAATGGAGTCAACGGAACTGCCATTTATTATTTACAACATCCCTCAGACAACAGGGTACAATCTCACAGTCTCTACTTTTAAGAGGCTAATCGAAAATAAGAAAGTAATCGGCGTTAAGAATTCATCAATGCCAGTCATGGATATTGAACGATTTAAGGCAGCAGCAGGAGAAGACTTTATCGTCTTTAATGGTCCTGATGAACAGTATGTATCCGGAAGATTAATTGGCGCTGACAGTGGGATTGGCGGAACGTATGCGGCCATGCCGGAGTTGCTTTTAAAAGCTGAAGAGTTTGTCGCAACAGGGAATTTTGAACAAGCGAGAAACATTCAGCGGGACATTAACGATATCATTATTGCTTTATGTTCCCTAAATGGCCATATGTATTCAACGATTAAAGAGCTTCTTAAATTACGAGGCGTTAACATTGGAAGTGTCAGAGGGCCGCTAGAGCCAGTAACCGGTGAGGATTTAAACAAGGTAGAAGAAATTAGAGATATGATTGATAACGCTATTCGTAAATATGAGATGTAAACATGAAAAGAAGAATCGTTTGCTTTGGTGATTCTAACACTTGGGGATTCGATGCCAAATCATTGGAAAGATTCCCCGAAGGTGTCAGATGGACAAGCCTCTTGGCTGATCGTTTGGGTGAAGAGTTTCAGGTTGTGGAAGAAGGACTTTCAGGAAGAACCGCTGTAGTGGACGACCCGCTTTTTGAAGGGTTAAATGGCTTTCACTATCTTCATCCGTGTTTAATGAGTCATGCACCGCTTGAGCTGGTTATTATCATGCTTGGCACAAATGATACGAAGGAAAGGTTCAGTTTAACTTCCTTTAACATCGCACAAGGAATTGCAAGAATCTCTCAAAAAGCTAAGAACACACCCGCTGGTTTAAAAGGAGCATTTCCTAAAGTACTAGTTGTTGCACCGCCTCCGATTGGTAAAGAGTACTACGAAACGGAAGTGGGAAAATCAATGGGTAAAGGCTGTGACATCAAATCAGCGGAGCTTTCAACCCATTTGGAAGACCTCATGGGAATTCAAAAAACAGAATTCCTGGATACCAAAGGAACCGTTCCGATGAATATGATTGATTTTATGCATCTCGATGAGGAAGGTCACAAGCTTCTTGCAGAAATTGTCTACAATAAATTAAAAAATATTTTATAGGGGAGAGAAACGTATGATAAGAAAGCGTTTTCTAGCAACCGCTTTAACCGGTGTATTGGCAGTTTCAGCTTTATTGGCTGGATGTTCAGATAAAGATTCAAGTAAGCCGGCCGGAGGTTCAAAAGACAAAAAGACTGTGGAATTGTCCCTGATGTTAACACCACAATGGAAGGGTGTAATGGATGCAACAGAACAAGGGGCTGACTATGACAGTTTCTTCAAGCATGCAGCAGAAGAATTCTCTAAAGAATATAAAGATTATGATGTAAAGGTAAATGTCGAAGTTATTGCCAGCGATCAACGGGATGAATTGTTAAACGTTAAATTAAACGGCGGCACCCCGCCAGATATCTTCTTTGAAAATACATTTGCAATGGGTGACTACGCACATCGCGGTGCTCTAGTACCGTTAAATGATATTGTCGACGACGCTTCTAAGAATGATATCGCTCAAAATTACTGGGAAAGTGTTACCTTTGGCGAGGATACCTACTTCTACCCATTCTCCCATATGCCGGGAACATTAGCTTACAATGCTGAGATGCTCAAGGCGGCTGGTCTTGAACAGTATATCGGCGGTGAGAACGAAATTAAGACCTGGACATTGGATGAATACGAAACAATCTTAAATACACTTAAGAGTGATTTGCCGAAAGACAAATATTCAAATGCTTATCCAATGGGGCTGTACGCACTTAATAACCAAGGTGACACTTGGAACCTTGCTTATTTAAGAATGTTTGGCAATCAGTTCTTTGACAAAAAAGGCAATATTGTTCTTGATGATGCCAAAGGTGCGAAAGCGGCAGAATGGTTAAAGAAAACGTATGACGCTGGCTTAACAAACCCTGGTGCCGAATCTGTTTCTTCAAACGACGTACTAGCTATGTTTAAGAACCAAAAAATTGCCATTGCTTTCACTAATTCTGTATTGTTTAACAACACAAAAATTGAAATGGATGAAGGTAAGGCACCTAAGTTTGATATCAGACTTGCCAACATTCCATCTGAAAGTGGCGACCCATTAACATTCACTTATGTATCCGGCGCAGCTGTATTTAACACACAAGACGAAACGAGAATTAAAGTAAGTAAGGATTTTGTTAAGTTCTTCTCAACTGACCCTGAGCTAGTCAAAGCATCTAAAAATGGTGTTCCTGTAAGAACTTCAGTAGCAGATGAGTTCAAATCACAAAACCCATTATTCGAAGCGTACGACAAAAATGCTCAATACTTGTTCAACTTTACAGGCAGCGTTCCGGGCTATGCCGAGTTAAGACAAATTCTATATCCTGAGCTTCAAGCTATCTTTACTGGCCAGAAGTCACCTGAACAAGCTATGAAAGATTATCAAAAGAATGGTAACCAAGTCATTAAAGATTCAAGAGAAAATTCAGTAATTAAATAACCTTTAGCATTACAATATCAATAATTAAAGCCCCGAAACCTGGGGCTTTAATTTAAGAAAGGTTAAGGATTTTTATGAAGTTCAACAAGCATGTTTTAAAAGAAAATCTGACGGGATACATGTTTATTGCTCCACAGTTAATCCTGTTTCTAGTATTCCTCGTTTATCCGATAATTGAAGGTATTCGCCTAAGCTTATACAGAATCAATTATACAAATGAAGTTTTTGTTGGTTTTGAAAACTATGAAAAATTATTTCAAAACCCGGTTTTTATTAAAGCTACTTTTAATACTGTCTTTTTTGTTATTTGTATCGTAGCATTAACTGTTATTTTTGCTCTATTCGTATCTGCGGCTATTTTTGATAAAAATGCTAAATATGTTTCATTTATTAGAGGGGCCTACTATATCCCTGTAATGGTATCAATGGTTGTTATGAGTATGATTTGGAGCTTTTTGCTAAACCCGGCAAATGGTCTTATTCCTTATATCGCACAGCAGATGGAAATGTCAACGATTAATTTTTTGGGTAATCCTAAAACAGTTTTACCGGTCATTATTTTCGTAACCTTTGCAACTAATGTTGGTCAAGCGATCATTTTATATATAGCCTCAATGATAGGGGTTCCTAAGGAACTGTTCGAAGCAGCAGAAGTGGATGGGGCCAGCAGAATGACGATCATCTTTAAAATCCTGATTCCACTGGTCAAGCCTACGACCATATACATTATCATCATGAATATTATTGCTGTTTTAAAGATTTTCGTTGTCATTCAGCTCTTAACGGGCGGCGGGCCAAACAATTCATCCAATACGCTGATGTGGTTCTTATATAATAATGCCTTTAAGTTTAATCAGCTTGGTATTGCGTCTGCAGTTGGTGTCATTATGTTCTTAATTACATTAGTATTATCAGTTCCGCAATTAAGAGCCATGTTTAAGAAGGAGTGAGGTGACAGGACATGATAAAAAATAAAAATAAAAGAAAGAGAGAAAAGGTTGATGTCATTGCCAATGTGATAATTGTTTTCTTTGCCATCTTAAACCTATTTCCTCTTTATTGGTTATTTACCAGTTCATTGAAAAATAGCTCAGATGTTATCAAAATGCCGCCGGATTGGTTCCCGAAAACAATGACCTTCAGTAACTATGTGGATGTGTTTCAAAACCAGCCGGCCTTAAAATGGACATTAAATAGCATCATGGTATCACTTATCACGACGATTGCGGTCATCGTGTTCAGTTCCATGGCAGCTTATGCCTTTTCAAAACTTAAGTTTAAAGGGAAAAATTTTATTTACATCATTTTTATTTCTAGCTTGATGATTCCAAAAGAGGTTATGATTGTTCCTTTGTTTAGAATTATTCAAGACTTTGGCATGGTAAATTCACTTAATGGCATGATTTGGCCGAATGTTGCCACTGCTTTTGGCGTATTCTTGCTTAAAGGATTCTTTGACGCTATACCGGATTCTTTACGAGAAGCAGCTAGAATTGATGGAGCAGGAGAGTTTTATACCTTCTATAAAATTATCATGCCAATTGTGAAACCGGGTATTGGAGCATTGTTTATTTTAAATTTTGTTCAAGTATGGAACGATTATCTCTGGCAGTTAGTTGTCGGACAGGATGCGAATTCCAAAACGTTAATGGTCGGTATCGCGTCATTAATGCAGGACTTAAATCCAAACTTTGCTTACAAAATGGCTGGAGCCACGGTTGCTGCAGTTCCAATGCTTTTAATCTTCATCTTTTTCCAAAAATACTTTACTAAAGGCTTGGCAATTGGGGCAGAAAAGGGATAAAATTCGACTTGGAGATGCTTTATATGAATAATAAGGATAAAATTTTTGAACAGCTTAAAGGAAAGTTAATTGTCTCATGTCAAGCGCTTCCTGAGGAGCCGCTTCACAGCCCTTATATTATGGGAAGAATGGCGTATGCGGCCAAGCTTGGCGGAGCAAGCGGCATTCGTGCCAATAGTGTTGAAGATATAAAGGAAATCAAGAAGACGGTTGATTTGCCGATTATCGGAATTATTAAAAACGTCCTTGAAGGGTCGGATGTGTTTATCACCCCAACGATGGAAGAAATTGATCTTCTCTATCAGGAAGGTGTCGATATCATCGCACTGGATGCAACGAAAAGAATCAGACCCGACGGCAAGACCATCGAAGAGGTATTCCCGTTAATAAGAGAAAAGTATAAAGATCAGCTGTTTATGGCAGATTGTTCTACTTATGAGGAAGGTCTAACAGCCTATAAACTTGGCTTTGACTGTGTTGGTACAACCTTAAGCGGCTATACGGATTACACGAAAGGAACGGCATTGCCTGACACGGTTTTAATCGAAAAGCTAGTAAGGGATTTGCCGATTCCAGTTATTGCTGAAGGTGGTATTTGGACTCCTGAGGAACTAAAGACAGTATTTGATGTTGGCGTTTATACCGCGGTGGTGGGAACCGCCATTACCCGGCCGATGGAAATTACGAAAAGGTTTGTCAATGTTATTCAATAATGGAGAAAATTTTTTTCAGAAATAAATCCCTCGAGGCTCTCTTGGGATTTATCTCTCTAAATGTAGATTGATAGAGGGTGGAGAAAGTGAAAATAGTAGCTGTCGATATTGGAGGGACATCCATAAAGCTAGGCCTCTCCGATGAAAATGGAAATATAGAGGTTTTTAAAGAATATGATACGGAGAGTAAAAAAGGCGGACCTTATATTGTAGAAAAACTGATACAGATTATTTCTGAATTTGAAGATTTTGATGCAATCGGGATTAGTACTGCTGGGCAGGTGGATAGCGAAGAAGGGTACATTATTTATGCCAATGAAAATATTCCCAATTATACCGGAACCAAATTAAAAAGTATTTTAGAGGAAAAATTTAATGTTCCTGTCAAAGTGGAAAACGATGTCAATGCAGCCGCACGTGGTGAAAAATATTTTGGAGCAGGCCGGGAGTTTACCGATTTCCTGTGTCTGACGTATGGAACAGGAATCGGCGGGGCGATCATCATAGACTCGAAACTGTACAAAGGGAATAATGGGGTTGCAGCTGAATTTGGCCATATTATTACCCATCCTAGAGGCAATCACTGCAATTGTGGCAAAAGAGGCTGCTATGAAACATATGCTTCCACCACTGCATTAGTACGAAAGGCTCTCGAGCTTGACCAGGACTGTGTGAATGGGAAAGAAATTTTTAAGAAAATCGAGCAAGAAAATGCTGCCCTGTTAAATGTACTCAAGGATTGGGTAGAGGAAGTAGCGTTGGGATTAACGTCATTAATTCATATTTTCAACCCTCCGGCCATTGTTGTTGGCGGTGGCATCATGGAGCAAGCCTTTTTAGTAGAAATGGTTTCTGCTAAAGTAAAAGAATTAATCATGGACAGCTTTATTGACGTAAAAATTATCAAAGCCTCACTAGGAAATAAAGCGGGCATCCTTGGTGCTGTTTCACTTCATTTGCGAAGCGTGAACGAGGAGGGGGCCGAATGGCAAAGGTAGATATATTTTCACTTATTCGTTCAAGGTACAATGAATTTACAAATACGGAAAAAAAAGTGGCAGATTACATTCTTGAAAATATTAAAGATGTTATTTACTTGTCGATTACTGATCTCGCAGATGCATGTAACGTAGGAGAGTCTAGTGTTTTTCGATTTTGTAAAACGATGAAGTTAAAAGGATATCAAGAATTTAAAATTGCTCTAGCACACAGTCTTTCACTTGATGATGATACTTCACAGATTTCAGGTGAAATCACCTTGCAAGATACAATTGCAGAACTTTCTTCGAAAATATTGAATACGAATATCAGTGCGCTTACTGATACCTTTAACCTTATTAACGAGAAAGATATTTCTAGAGCAATCGACAGTATGATAGTTGCAGAAAGAATCCAATTTTTTGGAGTAGGTTCTTCCTTAATGACGGCTATGGAAGCGAAGAATAAGTTTATGAGAATCACGAACAAAACGGAATGTTCGATTGATTCGCATCTACAGATTATGTCCGCTGCCTTAATGACAGAGAAGGATGTAGCTGTACTTATTTCTTATTCAGGCTCGACAAAAGATACAATTGAAGTAGCAAAAGTGGCAAAGGAAAAAGGAGCAAAAATCGTTTCGATTACGCGATTTGCCAAATCGCCTTTGACAAGTTATTCAGATATTACTTTGCTTTGCGGAGCAAATGAAGGTCCGCTGCAAGGAGGAAGTTTATCAGCAAAGCTATCTCAACTATATCTATTGGATCTTCTTTATGCTGAATATTTTAATAGAACCTATAAAGAATCGCTTCTTAATAAAGAAAGCACTGCTAAGTCTGTAATTGAAAAAATGCTGTAGATTAGAAAGGTGGGAGAAAATGCAGCCAATTACCTTGGATTCTCAAACAATATTAGGGGCTTTATCACTGGAAAGATATGATGAGTTCATTAAACCATGGAGAATCGATTATAATGACAAGGATTTTTTTACTCCTAATCTTCTTGATGGCCATGCGGAAGCCCCTGCTGGCGTTAGAATAACATTTGAAACCAACTCTTCTGTCACATTTCCTATGTAAATGGATTAGATATTATGAGTGCTGAGTACAAACACTTGTTACCGGATGACCTGCATCCGAATGCTGAAAGCTATAAGCTATTGGTGCGAAATTTCACGGCTGCCTTTAAACCATATTTTAACTGACAGCTAATTCCGTAATTGAAAAATAGCTGTAACGAGGCTGCCTAAAAGGGGTCTGCCCTTACAATTCCAGTTGTGGGAATGTGAGGGCAGACCCCTTTGCATTGGGTTAATATTAAGACAGATGGGACTCCTTTTGCCGATATAGTTATCTTTGTAATGGCATAATGCGTCGAGCGAGAAATATCCCAATGGAATAACCTTCACCTGGGATGTGATTAATGTCGCTTTAGCGATTTTGTTCATTCATTACCTAGTAGCAACAATCGATTTCCTTTTATACAACCAAGATCCAAGTAAAAAGGTAATGGCTCCCCAGATGACTAATACCCCGATTCCAAACCACAATGTACTTGAGAATATACCTGTCTCATAAACCATGCTGTCACGTAAGCCTTCGGCAAAATAGGTGAGCGGCAGGATATTTGATACTGGCTGCAGCCAATCCGGCATGGTTTCAATAGGAAAGAAGACGCCGCTTAAAAACATCATGAGGAAGCTGACAATGTTTGCTACTCCCATATAAGCATTTTGTGTCTGACTAAAGGAAGAAATTAAGTAACCAAGTGCATTAAAGGAAAGTGCACCGATTAAAAAGACGATCGTCAGGCTGAAAAAATTGATGTAGAGGCTTGCGCCAAAGATAAATACACCAATGAGTGACAATAGCAGAATCTGAACGATGCTAAATAACAGCCGCATGACCATATCGCTTAGGCCGAAAATCCCCATTTTTGCAGGTGTCATTCTAAGCCTTTTGATTAATCCTTTGCGACGCATCTCCACTAAGTCAACCATTCCGAACATGCCACCCTGTGCGATCGATAAGGCGATCATCCCGGTCAACAGAAAATCAGTATAGTTCAATTCATTCGTACTAGCTGTAACCGATTCAAATTGAATGTCATAGGTCGGGGTTGCACCAACAGCAGATAGGTTTGCCTGCTGAACAATTTTATCAAGAATCGCTGATAGGGCTTGGGTTGTTACTCCTTGTTCATCTTCTTTGTTTACGACTAGTACGAAAGAAGTGTCCTCAGCAGATTCAGGCAAGACGATGGCCGCATCCACTTCTTGATCTTTAACCCATTGTTCGGCAGTGTTGCGACTAACCGGTTCGCCCGATTTTACATCAAGAATAGGAAGTTGATCTATTTGGGTTAACAGCATTTCTGAAACAGGATTTGGATTATCTGCTACAATCGCAATTTCAGATTGAAATTCGTCATCGGAACTGCCGCTAAAAATCACCATAAAGATGACCATTAAAATAACGGGGAAAAATATCCCCCAAAACCATGCTTGTTTTTCACGAAGTGTCAATTTTAATTGTGCCGAAAACATTTTTTTAAACTGTTTGAAATTGCTCAAGTTAATCCCTCCATTCCTTCCCTGTAAAAGCAATAAATACATCTTCGAGACTCATCTCGCGGATGGAGACCTGTTCAACCTGGTATTCCTTTTCCTTTGTGAATTTAAACAAGTCCAACAGGGTATCCTCTGGCTTGATGGTCCACAGCTTTAAGGTCGAACCATCACGCTCGGTACGGGAGACGGAGTCAAGCTGGTTCGCAAAAACATCCGCAACTTTTGCTGCCTCTTCACCATCGAGGAAGGCTAACCGTACTTCTCGTTCTTTTGTTAGTTTTTCAATAAGGGCTGAAGGCGTATCGATGGTCACGATGTTACCTTGATCGACAATACAGACCCGGTCACTAAGTTTTTCAGCTTCTTCCATATAATGTGTCGTTAGAATCGTGGTTTTACCTAATTTCTTTAGCTCAAGGATAATATCCCAAATATGCCGGCGCGCCTGAGGGTCCAGACCAGTAGTAGGTTCATCGAGGAAGATAATGTCGGGATCGCTAATCATCGCAAGTCCAATGGCCAGTCGCTGGCGCTGACCGCCAGAAAGCTTTTTCACTTGGTTTTTTCGATGTTCGGTTAGATTTATCAGTTCAAGGATTTCCTCCGTTGGCCGAGCCTTATCATAAAAGGTAGCAAAAAGATCTAGATTTTCCTCAGGTGTTAATAAGTCGAACATGGCGCTAGATTGTGGTTGTACGCCGATTTTCATCTTAATGGCTACTGCATGGTTACCCCAGTTCATATCACCGAAATGGATTTCTCCATGATCGGGTGTAACCAAGCCTTCAATCATTTCTAGCGTGGTCGTTTTTCCGGCACCGTTTGGTCCGATAATCGTAAATACTTCGCCAGCTTCTACCGAAAAGCTAATGTCCTGTACAGCACGAATCGCTCCGAATGATTTTTGTAGGTGTGTTACTTCTAAAACCTTCATTTATTCTCCTGCCTTTCCTTGATACATGAAATTACCCTGTAGTTGTATATGTTCTGAATCAGGAAATCATTCGAACTTTCATAAAAACACCCAGCGACAAATTACTCCGCTGGGCATTTACGTTTTCTTCTATTTAAATTGATTCTGCTGCTTTTCTTTCTTTGAATTCTTCTTTTATTTGAGCTAATGTGTCTTCATCTGTAATTAGCTTTAATGCGGTTAGTGCCAATGCTTTTGCACCTGTAATAAGGGCTTGATCGCCTCTTGAGGAAGCAGCGGCCTCTCTAAACGGTACAGTGTGGGCAACAAGGTCACTTGCTCCAATTTTAATATATGGATGTATAGTTGGGACGACTTGGCTGATGTTTCCTGCATCCGTTGAACCGATGCCTTTGTCCCCTTCAACTACTACGGTTTCACCTAGTTCTTCAACGACTTCCTTGAAAACACTATCATAACGTCTATTTAATAGAAGATTATCGACTTCATTTTGAAAAGCGATGACATTCAGCGTTGCACCAGTAGCTAATGCCGCTCCTTCTGCGACAGCTTTTACCCGTCGTGTCACTTCGTTTAAACCAGATCGAGTAGCAGCACGGATGAAAAATCGAGCTTTTGCATATTCAGGGATAATGTTCGGTGCGTCGCCGCCATGTGTGATGATTCCATGGATGCGTACATCATCTCTTAGTTGTTGTCGTAAGGCATTGATTCCATTAAATAGCTGAATCACTGCATCTAAAGCATTGATTCCTTCATGCGGGGAAGCGGCGGCATGTGCCGGCTTGCCGATAAATTCAAAGTCCAGTGGATCAACAGCAAGTGAGGTGCTGGTTAAGCGAGTCTCACCATTCGGATGAATCATGATGGCGGCGTCTATTCCTTCTACTAATCCATGTTTGACAAAGCTTCCTTTGGCACTGCCGTTCGGACCGCCTTCTTCAGCAGGAGTTCCAAACACAACTGCTTCTCCACCTGTTTCGTCTAAAACCTTGCTTAGTGCAATCGCAGCAGCAACGCTGGTTGTACCAATAATATTATGACCGCATGCATGTCCCAAACCTGGCAGTGCATCATATTCCGCTAGGAAGGCGATGGAGGGACCTGGTTTATCTGACTTTTTTCGAGCAACAAAAGACGTTTCATGACCAGCCACAGCCTTTTCCACTTCAAAACCTTCTTTGACAAGAATGTCGGTTAAAAGGGAAGAGGCAAAAAATTCTTCGTTCCCGATCTCAGGCTTTGCATGGATTTGGTGGCTTGTTGAAAGGTAAAGCTCTTTATTGTTTTCTACATTTTGAATAATTGCTTCTTTTAATGAAGCTACTGTTTTTGTTGTCATTGTTTTTCTGCCTCCTTATTATCTTTGGATAAGGCGCTTGCGCTTTTCTCGTAAGATAAGTACAAGTTTTTGAACCTAGATTACTGTCCAGCTCCAGCGCCCTAGCGGCTAGTGTCCTTCGCTCTCCGCCCTACGATAAGTCAAGCACGAATGCGCCTCCGGCTCTTCGTGTTTCCTTTATCTCAGTTGGAGCGCTCCACAAGGAACGCTTTGGCAGCTTAGGCTTCGCACGAAGGAAAAGCGTTAGCTTTTTCGAGGAGGCCATACGCCGCTGGCCAGGGCGCTTCCGCTTTTCTTGTTACCAGCCAATATTGCTTAATGGTACGAATGTTGGGATCAGGTTGCCTTTGTACTCGTCTTCAATAAATTTTGCTGTATCTTCTGATTGGTAAAGTTCTGCTACTCTCTTATATGTTTTGTTTTCTTTGTCTTTTGCTTGAACCGCAATAATATTAAGGTAAGGGGTAGCTGTTTCACTTTCAACAAAAATCGCATCTTCTAGAGGGCTAAGACCTGCATCACCGGCAACCCCGTTATTGATCAAAGAAGCGGCAACGTCTGGCAATGCTCTTGGTGTTTGCGCTGGTACCATTGGGATAAATTCAAAGTTTTTCGGGTTCTTTTTAATTTGATTAAGATCGCCATTTGCATCAAAATCTTCAGGTAATTCAATGAGTCCAGCTTCTTGAAGAAGTAATAATGCCCGGCCTTGATTGGATGCATCGTTCGGAAGGGCAATTTTTGCTCCATCCGGAATGTCTTTAACATCCTTGTGTTTTTCAGAGTAAATTCCCATTGGGGCAAGGACAGTAGTTGCAATTGGTACTAGGTCCAATTTGTGTTCTTTAATAAAAACATCAAAATAAGCAACAGTTTGGAATGCATTTACATCGAGTTCGCCTTCCGCAAGAGCAGTATTGGGAGCAACGTAATCTGAGAATGGAACGATCTCGATATTGATTCCCTCTTTTTCAGCCTTTTTCGCTACAAAATCCCAAATGCGTGTATCGGTTCCGCTAACTCCAAGTTTAACGGTAGTTGATTCTTTACCCTCTGATGTTTTCTCAGCGCAACCAGCGCCAATAATCACCAATGCAAGTACAATAATTGATAATAAAAGTTTTTTCATGTTGATTTCCTCCTAAGTTATCTTCGTCTGATTTTTTTTGCTGCTATATTTCCTAATGACTGTAGGCCTTGAACCATTACAATCAGAATTAATACTGTAATGATCATCGTGACTGTATCAAAACGCTGGTAGCCATAGGTAATGGCTAAATCTCCAATCCCGCCGCCACCAACCGCTCCTGCCATCGCCGATGCTCCAACTAAACCGATGGTGGCAATCGTAAGGGCTAAAACAAGTGAGCTAAGTGCTTCAGGAATTAGAAATTTGAAAATGATTTGCCCTGGGGTTGCCCCCATTGCCTCCGCTGCTTCAATGACACCTGGATCCACTTCTAGCAAAGAATTTTCTATCAATCTTGCAATATAGGGACCACAATAGAATACCAATGGGACTACTGCTGCGGCCGTTCCAATTGATGTACCGACAATCAACCTTGTGACCGGAATCATCGCCACTAGTAAAATAATGAACGGTACAGAACGGAAAATGTTTATGATTCCATTCAAGACGGTAAAGAACGGCAAATTTTGAAGCAGATGGCCTTTTCGTGTTACTACTAGTAAAATCCCCAGCGGCAAACCAAGAATAGTAGAGAACAAGAGCGAGAAGGCTACCATTTGAATGGTTTCAATTAAGGCTGAAATGATTTGCTCTGAATTAACTAGCATGTGCTGCCACTTCCTTTATGCTGATATTCTTCTGGTTGATATACGTTAATGCACGAATCACTTCTTTGTCAGACCCTATAAACTCGACAATGAGGTTTCCGAAGGGAGTTCCTTGAAGTTCGGTAATATTGCCGAACAAGACATTGATATGAATATCAAATTGTTTAGCCAGTTCGGATAATAACGGCTGACCTGCTGTACTGCCGACAAAATTGATTCGGAAAACTCTTTGCATCCCATCGTGCTTTTGAATGATTTCCTTTATAGAATCAGGCAGCTGATCATTCATGACCGTACTGACAAAATTCTTTGCTGTCTGTGTTTTCGGTGCTGAAAAGACATCAAACACTGAGCCTTCTTCAATGATTTTTCCCGCTTCAATTACAGCAACCCGGTCGCAAATCTCTCTGATCACCGCCATCTCGTGCGTGATAATTAGGATCGTAATGTTGTACTCTTTATTGACCTTTTTCAGTAACTGCAAAATCGAACTGGTTGTTTGCGGATCAAGTGCAGAGGTTGCCTCATCACAGAGCAGGATCGATGGCTGTGTTGCCAATGCTCTGGCGATTCCGACACGCTGCTTTTGTCCTCCTGAAAGCTGGTCTGGATAATAGTCAGCTTTGTCGGCTAATCCAACAAATTCTAGTAATTCTTGAACGCGCTTTTTGATCGCGTCCTTGGGAAGTTTGGCTAGCGTGAGGGGCATTGCCACGTTTGCAAAAACTGTTTTTGAGTTTAATAGATTAAAATGTTGAAATATCATCCCGATATTTTTCTTTATCTCACGAACTTCTTTCACGGACATAGAGGTGAGATCATGACCATCAACAATGACCTTACCGGATGTAGGACGCTCTAATAGGTTTACACAACGGATCAGTGAGCTTTTACCCGCACCGCTGAATCCGATAACTCCAAAAATTTCGCCCTTATTTATTTTCAAATCAATTCCATTTAACGCAGCAACCTGCTGTCCGCCACTTTCATAAACCTTTTGAAGATTTTGAAATTCAATCATGGTGTTCCACTCCTTTTTGAAAAATAAAAAAACCCTCTTCTTGGAAATAAGAAGAGGGCATGCCAATGCAAAGCAAAGCTAGCAGCTCTTCTTATCTATCAAGTCACACTTGCTGGATTTGGCACAGTCTCCAATTGGATCCGCTGCCGAGGCGTCATAGGGCCAGTCCCTCAACCTCTCTTGATAAGAAAAATTATTATTCAATTAAAAATAAAAACCCTCTTCTTGGAAATAAGAAGAGGGCGAATTGAAAAATTCATCAAGCCTCTTCTTATCTATCAAGTCACAACTTGCTGGATTTGGCACAGTCTCCAATTGGATCTGCTGCCGAGGTGTCGTAGGGCCAGTCCCTCAACCTCTCTTGATAAGAAGGTGTTTCATATATTCGTTTTTTAATATGTGTATTAATTTACACCTATAAGATATATATGTCAACTACTTTTTGCGAAATAATTTTAGTTTTCGGTAAATTGCTTCAAAACTAAAATTTCAATGGCAATCAACCATATTTTACTAAAATAAACAGAATAATACCTTCGCATTTCTTCTGTATTAAATGCAGTTGAGTTAGTGGTCTGGTTCCGAATTGATCTTACTAACCTGGTATATCAAGGTTTTGGAACGTTTAAGATCCACATTACCTAAAGTGCACTACTCATTTATATATTGGAAATTAATTTTAGTAAAATTGTAAATGAAAGCCTTTACTTTTAGTAAAACTATCATTATAATAATCCTATAAACTATTAGGAGGGATAATATGAAAGTATCAAAAAAAGCAAAATTGTTTTTCCTTTTTACTATTATCGCAACACTGCTCTTATCTGCTTGCAGTTCATCCGATACAAATGGAGATAAAACGGAAGATGGCAAAGTTAAGTTAAGGTTTGCCACATGGGATGTAGGCGATGATGTAGACCTACAACAAGGATTAATTGATCAATTTAATAAAGAAAATAGTGATATTGAAGTAGTCTTGGAAGCGTACGGCGGTGAATATGATACGAAAATTACTGCTGGTATTGGCGCGAAGGACGCTCCAGATATTATGTATATGTGGAATTACCCTCAATACAAGGATGCCTTAGAACCGCTTGACTCGTATATCAAGGATAAAGGAGAAGAGTATAAAGGTAATTTCTATGAAGCTTTATGGAACTATAATGCAGTTGATGGCGAAACTTACGGTCTTCCAGTAGGCTATACGACGCATGTTGTTTACTATAATAAAGATTTATTTGATGCTAAAGGGATTGAATATCCAAAGGCTGGCTGGACATGGGAGGATTTACAGGAAACAGCTAAGAAGCTAACAGATAAAGAGAAGAAGGTTACTGGTTTTGCTTTCCCAGGTAAACCGGATCCATACGATTTCGAAATGTATTTATGGGGCAATGGTGCTTCTTATGTTGATAGTAAAGGTAAATTGGATGGCAGTATAAATTCAAAAAAATCAATTGAAACCTTTACCATGTTCCAAAACATGTTGAAAGAGGAAATTGCTATCACCGCAGAAAGCTGGGGTGACACTGAATTCAAGACTAACCGAGTAGGTATGTTTATTAATGGTGCGTGGTATCTTGAAGCGTTTAAAGAAGCTGGAATCAACTATGGTGTTGTTGAAATCCCATCGTTTGGAGATAAACCAAGTGCAAGTATTGTCAGTTCCTCAGGGATTGCAATGTCTAAGGATTCTAAGCATAAAGAAGCTGCATTTAAATTTATGGAGTTTTGGACAGGAGAACAAGCAAATAAAGAACGACTTTCATTTGAACTACCAGTATTAAAAAGTGTAGTTGAATCAGAAAAGCTTCAAGAAGATCCAATTAAAAAAGTCTTTTACACAATGTTAGAACAAAGTGAAGGCCATAACCCAACATCCTTTGTAACCGAAGACTGGAGTAAGTTGTCTGACGATTTAAGCTTAGTCTTTGAACAAATATTTAATCCAAGTACACGTGTTGATCCAGAAAAAGCATTAAACAGTGTCGTCAAGTAAAGCTATGTAAATAGGAGTATATCGGGGGAACACTCTGATATACTCTCATTTATTAAATGTCAGGTTATGAATCAATAGGATTGGAAATCTCATTTTTCAACAGGTCAAACCATTTAAGAGGGAAATATATGTTTACTAAAAAAAACAAACAGAAGAAATTTACCTTAGTCCGTAAAAGAGTGCCCTTTTTATTTATATTACCGTGGATTATCGGTTTTATCGTATTTACATTAGGACCTTTAGCTTTTTCATTAATCATGAGTTTGTTTGATTGGCCAATTGCTGGGGAAGCAAAGTTTATTGGTTTCGATAACTTTATCAAGATGTTTACGGCGGACCCCCAGTTCTATGATTCTCTCAGCATCACTTTGAAGTTTGCGCTAATATTTGTTCCTCTAAACCTCTTGGTTGCTTTGGTGCTGGCTTTACTTATCACTCAGCCTATCAAAGGAATTAAGATATTCAGGACCATCTTCTATCTTCCGGCAGTTGTTTCCGGTGTAGCTGTGTCCATTATATGGGGTTGGATGTTTAACTCTGAATACGGGGTTTTAAATTATATATTATCACTACTTGGTATTGAAGGACCGAACTGGCTGATTGATCCAAAGTGGGCAATCGTAACGATTGTGATTGCTAGTGCCTGGGGAGTCGGTACAATGATGTTGATTTTCTATACGGATATTAAAGGAATTCCAAACGAAATGTACGAAGCTGCTGCTATTGATGGAGCGGGTCCGATTAGACAATTCATCAGTATTACCATTCCTACGATTACCCCAACGATCCTATTTAATGTCATCACTTCTGTCATTGCCGCGTTACAGCAATTAACGTTAGTGTTGCTATTAACTGGTGGGGGACCATTGAAATCAACTTATTTTTATGGGCTATTTGTCTATAACAACGCCTTTAAACATCATGAACTCGGCTATGCAAGTGCAAATGCTTGGTTTATGTTTATCATCATTCTTCTATTGACGATGTTAATCTTTAAATCATCGTCTGCATGGGTATTTTATGAAGCTGAAGTGAAAAAGGAAAAAAAGGAAAAAAAGGGAGGTAAAAGAAAATGAAGATGACGCGAAAATATAAATTCATTATGTATAGCATTCTTGTCCTCTTTTCTCTTTATTTCCTTTTTCCTTTTATATGGGCTTTGATTACTGCTCTTAAATCAGAAATGGAAGTATTTAGCTTTCCACCAAAGTTTATCCCTGACATACCACTATTCAGTAACTTTATGGACGCTTGGAATAGCCAGCCGTTTGGAACCTATTTTAAGAACTCGATGATTGTTACCGTGTTAACAACTATCGGTCAGCTCATCTCCTGTTCCTTAGTAGCGTATGGCTTTGCAAGGTACGAGTTTAAGTATAAGAATTTACTTTTTATGCTGCTTTTATCAACGATGATGATTCCGTGGGACGTTACGATGATTCCACTTTATATGGAATTCAACATGTTTGGCTGGATTAATACATTGAAACCATTAATTGTCCCTGCTTTCTTCGGATCCGCCTACAATATCTTTTTGCTAAGGCAGTTCTTGATGAACATTCCAAAAGATTTAGAAAATGCAGCGAGAATTGACGGAGCAAACGAATTCCAAATTTTTTATAAAATTTTCCTGCCGATCATGAAGGCTCCATTAACATTGATTGCTGTATTAAATATTATTTTGGTTTGGAATGACTACTTAGGACCACTGATTTATTTGAATGATCAATCTAAATATACAATGGCACTTGGTTTAGCTTCATTCCAAGGTGTCCATGAGCTTCAAATTATTCCCATTATGGCGATGACGCTTGTTATGATCATTCCGCCAGTCATCGTTTTTGCCTTTGCACAGAAATATATTGTTGAAGGAATAAGCGGCTCGATCAAGTAATAATAATTCGGAGGAAAAAAACATGCAACGTGAAATGAAGAGGTGGGAAAATATCCATCTTACGGCACTAAATAGGATGCCGGCACATACTGATTTTTACAGATACCGTGCGATGGATGAGGCATTAGAATATAAAAAAGAAAATAGTAAGGGATATACGTCACTTGATGGAGATTGGAAGTTTCTGTTCTTGGAAGCGCCTGAATTTTCACCAGTCAACTTTGAAATGGAAGAATTCGATATTGCAGATTTAGATGATATCACGGTGCCGTCTTGCTGGCAATTAAAGGGTTATGGAAATATGCATTATACAGATGTATTGTATCCTTTTCCGATTAATCCGCCATTTGTGCCACAGGATAATCCGACAGGAATCTATTTCAAAGAAGTTTATTTGGAAGAGATAAATGAACAAGAAAAAATTATAGTTAAATTTAACGGTGTGGATTCAGCCTTTGATCTCTATGTGAATGGCCATCATGCAGGCTATAGTAAAGGCTCGAGAATGCCATCAGAGTTTGATTTAACTGAGTACCTCCGAAATGGAAAAAATAGATTTACAGTTAGAGTTTACCAGTTTTCAGATGGAACCTACTTAGAAGATCAGGATATGTGGTGGCTTTCAGGTATATTTAGAAGCGTGGAATTATATAGACTTAATAAAAACACACTAGAAGATGTGTACATTGAAACGGTTCCAGATGAAGGGTTTAAAGATTTTACGCTAAAATTAAATGGTAGGTTTTTAACTACAGAAGTTACTAAATTGACTGTGAAGCTTTTTCAACAGGAGAAAGAGATTGATTGTTTCTCTGTCGACATTATTAAAGGCGAATTCCAGGCAGTAAGAAAAATGGTTGATCCATTGCTTTGGAATGCAGAAGAACCTAATTTATATCTGGCTGTCCTTGAGTATTCATTAGCAAGTGGAGAAATTGAATTTGTTCCACTGCGATTTGGCCTCCGATCGATTGATATTACCGATAATGAAATAAGGCTGAACGGAAAAAGAATCTTCTTTAATGGTGTGAACCGTCATGATTTTAATCCTAAATTGGGCAGGACGGTTACCTATGAGGATATGCTTCAGGATGTACTCTTAATGAAGAAACATAATATCAATGCTGTCAGAACGGCTCATTATCCGAATAATGATGTGTTTTATGATCTCTGTGATGAATATGGACTCTATGTAATTGATGAAGCAGATCTTGAGTGCCATGGTTTTGAAAACACTGGGAATTATAACTGGATCAGCGACAATGAGTTATGGGAAAAGCAGTATGTGGATCGTGCCGTTAGAATGGTGAAAAGGGACCGAAATCATCCAAGCGTCATTATTTGGTCCTTAGGAAATGAATCCGGACAGGGCAGAAACTTCACAGCCATGTATCAAGCCATAAAAGCAATCGATTCTACTAGATTGGTTCATTATGAAGGAGATCGTCATGCTGCCTATAGTGACATGTATACGACCATGTACACGAGATTAAAGGCACTTGAAGAAATTGGGCAAGATTCCGAAGGGAAAAAGCCGCATATCTTATGTGAATATGGCCATGCAATGGGAAATGGACCTGGCGGGCTGACAGAATACCAAGAAGTGATGAGGAAATATCCGCGTTTACAAGGTGGATTCGTATGGGAATGGTATGACCATGGTATCGAAAGTGTGGATGAAGATGGAAATATCTATTATCTATATGGCGGGAATTACGGCGATTTCCCTACGAATGGAAACTTCTGTATTGACGGACTCGTATTCCCGGATCGGACACCATCACCTGGACTGATTGAGTACAAAAAGGTTATTGAACCGATTGTGACTGAGGCAGCAGACCTTTCTGAGCTAAAAGTTAAAATCAAAAACAGGTATGATTTTAGAAATCTAGAAGGAATTCAGTTAAACATTAAGGTGGTATCATTCACTCATCTAATAGAAGAAAAGAATATGTATCTTCCTTCTATAAACGCACAGGATGAAATCGAATTGACACTGCCAATTAATCTTGCTGAAGCCTTACATTACGATGATGTGCGCATCAAGTTAAGTTATTCAGAACCGAAGAATACACTTTATGCTAGTGTTGGTCATCCTATCACCAGTGAGAGTTTCTTACTTGAAGCAACAAAGGTTAAGAAAATCGTACAGCCAGAAAACTTAGATATTCATGGGAAAATTAGAATCGATGAAACGGAAACACAGCTTGTTCTTGAAAATGATACGTTCAAAACAGTTTTTTCAAAAATTCATGGAGTTCTTGTCTCCCACCAATTAAATGGCGAAGAGATTATTGAAAAGGGACCTGAGCTTACACTGTGGAGAGCTGCCATCGATAATGATATGTATAAGACGAACGATTGGATTAATAAGTACTTCTTGAAAAATGCAAAGGAACAATTTGTTGCTTTCGCTTATCAAATGAATGAAGACTCTGTTGCTATTGAAATCAAAAAATATTTATCAAGTGTTAACCAAGCATGGGGCTTTGAACTACTCTACCAGTATCGAATCACGCAAACAGGGGCATTGAATCTCCAACTAAAAGGCAGTAAAGTCATTAGAGGGAAAGAAATACCTGAAATGCTGCCGAGAATTGGAATTACGATGCACCTAAACAAAGCGTATAATGATGTGACATGGTATGGCAAAGGCGATTCAGAAAGTTATCAGGATAGTAAAAGAAGCCAAAGTATTGGCCTTTACCATACAAGTGTAGAGGAAATGCACACGGATTATGTTTATCCACAGGAAAATGGATCAAGATGTGATACCTCTTTCTTAGCGGTAACAAAGGGGAATCAGTCCATTCTCTTTAATTTTAAAGAAATTAGAGATTTTACCATCCATGACTATGAAACCAGTGCATTAGAAGAAGCAACGCACCGAGGGAAAATTAAAAAGTCGCCATTCAATGTGTTAACCATCGATTATCGACAAAGCGGTCTTGGAAGTAATAGCTGCGGTGAGGAACAACTGCCAGCTTACCGAGTGGGCATTGAAGACTTTGAAATCGCGTTAGAAATTAGGAACGTTCAAAAAGATAATCTTGTAGAAGAAAGCAAGTACTTCAGAGCTAGATAAAATTTCAAAGGCAGGGGAAACCCTGCTTATTTGAAATTTAGCAACAGACTATAAAATGATTGGGAGAAATAGGATGAAATTAGACATTAAAGAAATACCATTTTCGAGATTTGGCTCCTATTTTTGTATCTCACAAGAAAAGGATTCTGTATATATTAGAGACGTGCATGGCGGCGATGATGCACCATCCAAGCTTTTTCAAATCGATATTGTTAAAGATGGAGTGGAACGGGAATTCGAAGTACGTGCTACAGAGATTTCCCTTTCCTTCTATTTAAAGGACCAAACAGAACGTGTGGCGGAAATCATCATTCCTGAGGAAGATGAACTCCATATCGAAGTGCAGGATGTAGAACTTAGGCTGCGAGCGACAAAAGGAAAGTATGATTCTTTAATGGAATTAGAAGATGGAATGTACGAATACCACATCTATCCTATGGAATTAAAATTAATGATCATGAATCTACATGGTGATATGTCTGCCCAAGCACCCTGGAATATTATCGGAAATGATTATATTGATATGCGTTTGAAAAATGGACATTTTGTGATTGAAAGCTATCGAACCGTTTATCTTAAAAAGGAATATCTTCCTTTTAGCCAAGGAAAAGAACAAGTCGAGGTGTATTACAAGGAATGGTTTGATTCCATGAAAAAGGGATATGTGAAAGAAAAATATCAACCTTCCTTAGAAAGAGCTTCTTATATTACATGGTCGAGCGTCGTTCATCCAGATGGAACGCTGAAAGATTATGCAATGTATATGTCGAAGCTGTGGATGTATAATATTTGGTCGTGGGACAACTGCTTTAACGCATTAAACTTAGGAGAACAGTATCCGGAACTCAGCTATGCTCAATTAAAGATTTTCATGGACACTCAAGATGTGTCTGGCGCCTATCCGGATTTTGTGAATGACAAATTCATTTCCTACAATTGTATAAAGCCTCCCATTTTTGCTATTATTTATGAACAGTTAATGGAAAAAAATGATTACTTTAAAGATGAACAGCGAGTAAGAAATGTCTATGAGTCTACAAAAAAAGTCATGACCTATTATGAAAATTATCGTACTTACCAGGGCAGGCTGCCACACTATAAACATGGAAATGATTCCGGCTGGGATAATGCTTCATTATTTCATGTGGGGATGCCAGTAGAAGCACCGGACCTGGCTAGTTTTTTAATTCGTTCGTACGATATCCTTTCCTCGTTTGCAGAAATGTTGGGAGAAAAAGAGGAAGCAGCGAGATTTAAGAATCAGGCAGACACTTTATTTCACCTATTAATGGAGCGACTGTATGATGGTGATGGCTTTTATGGGCGAGTGGGCAAGAATGGTGAAAAAATCGCGATTAGAAGCAGCTTAATCCTAAGGCTGCCAGTATTGATTGGATATCGCTTAGATAAAACTATTATGGATAGCTTGGTGTCTGACCTTGAAGCCAACTTTGAAACAGAATTTGGCCTGGCTACTGAAAGTGTTACGAGCGATTATTACCGCGAAAATGGGTATTGGCTCGGACCAATCTGGGCGCCCGTTACGTACCTGTTTATCCATGCATTAAAGAATAATGGCTACAAAGAGACCGGAAATCGTCTAAGAGATAAGTTTTTAAACCTCACGCTCATAGGCGGGATGGCTGAAAACTTTGATCCGCATACTGGAAAAGGGTTGGTGGATACATCCTTCACATGGACTTCGAGTGTATTTCTGCTGCTATTAGACGATCAGCTTAGGAGGGTTTAAATGCAAAAGTTTATGGGCGAATTAGCCCTTACGATTACAGCGATTATATGGGGAAGCGGATTTGTTGCCAGTGCCATCTCTTTGGAACACTTTACTCCCTATCAGATTTTGGCGGGAAGATTTATAATAGGAACCATCATTTTAAGTGTTATCTTTCATAAAAGACTGAAAAATATTAATAAAGCTACTATAATACAAGGTGCTATAATTGGAATCTTTTTATATTTGGCGTTTGCGCTTCAAACCGTTGGACTTCAATATACGACACCATCTAAAAATGCCTTCTTAACGGCTGTAAATGTCGTGATTGTTCCTTTTATTGCCTTTGTCATGTATAAACGAAAAGTGGATAGGTATGAACTTACCGGCGCTATTTTAGCTATAGTGGGTGTCGGCATATTATCACTTAAACTATCTGCTGGAATTAATATAGGGGATTTGCTGACACTAGGCTGTGCCGTTGGATTTGCTTTCCATATCTTCTATACGGCAAAATATGTAAAAAATTCGGACCCTGTCTTATTAACACTGGTCCAAATGATGACTGCTGCGATTATCGGGATGATTGTTGTCCTATTCAAAGGAGAAACATCCTTTGTTATCGAAAAGGAAGGGATGTACTCACTCCTTTACCTCGGAATTTTTTCTACAACGATTGCGTATTTATTGCAAACCGTTGCTCAAAAAATGATCACAGAAACAAAGGCGGCGATTATTCTTTCCACAGAAGCGTTTTGGGGTATGGTATTTTCCATTGCGATTTTGGATGAAACGATGACCATCAAAATGGTGGTTGGTGCTATCCTTATTCTTTGTGCCATCCTTATTTCTGAAACCAAATTACCTTTTATAAAAAAGAAAAAATTAAAAGAAATAACATAAATAACAAGTAGGTAGGGAGAAATAATGGCCACGATAAAAGAAATAGCCAATTTAGCTAATGTTTCAATTACTACCGTATCAAGAGTGTTGAATTACGATGAAACATTAAATGTCTCACCGGAAACGAGAAAAAGAGTGTTTGAAGCTGCTGAGGAGTTAGCCTATGTGGTGGCTCCAAAGAAGAAGCAAAAGAGCAAATGGAAAATAGGGTTATACGACTCTTTTTCTCTTGAGGAGGAATTGGTTGATACCTATTACTTGTCGATCAGGGTAGCCTTGGAAAAAAAGCTGAAAAGTAAAGGCATTGACTTTTTCAGAATTGACAAGGAAGGCAGTGAGGAGAATCTTAAAAAAATTGATGGAATCTTATGCCTTGGGACCTTCAAAAAAAAGGATATTGAAAAAATAAAAAGTTATAATAAACCTTGTGTCTTTGTGGATTCCAATCCAGACGAATATTATTTTGATTCCGTTGTGATTGATTTCAATTCTGCAACTAGAAATGCTCTTAACTACTTAACAGAATTAGGTCATGAAAATATTGGCTTTATTGGCGGCGTCGAAACCGATATGTACGGCAACCGATTTAAAGATTTAAGGCAGGATGTTTTTGAAAGTTATTTAATAGAAAAGAATATTTTTAAAGAAGAATTGGTAAAAATCGGCGGTTATGATCCGAAGGATGGCCACATGCATCTAAGGGAAATGCTCACATCCGAACCTAAGCCGACCGCAGTTTTTGTTGCGAATGATACGATTGCAGTTGGATGCTATAAAGCTGCTTATGAACTAGGGGTCAAAATTCCTGATGAACTAAGCATTGTTGGTTTTAACGATGTAGCCACAGCGCAGTACATGGTTCCACCTTTAACGACGGTTAAACTCTATACCGAAATTATGGGTGAAACCGCTGTTGACTTACTGATAGAAAGGCTGACCTCGAAAAGGGAAGTCAGCAAAAAAATCACGATCAATACGAAGTTAATTGTAAGAGAAAGTGCTTCAGTACCTCAAAAGAAATAATCTTATATTGGGGTGCTGGGTCACTCTTTTTTTTTCATGTCCACATTTTGTTTCACGAGGTGGAGAATACTTTGAAAATACTTATAACAAAAATAAAAATCTATTCTTTCCTCAGCATTCGTACGAAAATGGTGCTGTTTTTCCTCATTGTTGCCCTGTTTCCATTACTGTTATTTGGATTCCTATCATATGGTAAGTCTTCTGAAATTGTCAATAAACAATTTAATGAATATGAGCAATTTGCTGTTTCTCAACTCGATAAACAAATCGAAAATATCTTTGAGCAAATGTATGTCGTTTCGAAAGATATTAATCAGTATTTATCGGATCCTACCTTGGTCATATTACAGGAAGAAATTCCAAGAACGTATACAGGATTTATTGAAATCAAAAACTTTGAAAGATATTTAGAGGCACATAAAACATATGACACAAAGGGAATCTATTTAATTACCAATACAGGTTATTATTATGGAAATAGTCGCTTGGATATACATACGCTGTTTCAAAAGCCATTTTGGAAAGAGATTAATCGCTTAAAAGAAGGAAATCTCTGGATAGGGTTTTATAATACAGACCATTATTACACTGGTAAAAAGGATGAAAAAATTATCGGACTTGTTTTTCCAATTGAAAGTGATTTTGGGGTGTTGAAAGGAAGTAAACTTTTAATCGAAACAAATGCGGAGGAGCTATTCTCTTATATTAGTTTCCTAGAAAATGAGCTTCACTCTTCTATCACTCTTAAAAATGGTAAGAATCAGGTGGTCTATAAGACAAAAAATGCTCCGAAGGAATTGACAACAGATATTATCTGGAATAACCACTTTGATGCCTATGGATGGGATATCCATGTTCGCATACCTCAAGAATATTATTATCAATCATCAAATGTGATTTTACGTTATACATTAGTGGCCATTTTATTTTCAATCATCCTTTTATCGGTGCTTGCTGTCGTATTTTCTGTTCCGCTTACGAAGGGTATTAAAAGTCTTAATTCCTCGATGAAGCGAGTCAGTGAAGGAAACTTAGATACACAGATAACCGTTACTTCTAATGATGAATTAGGAATTTTATCTCAAAGCTTTAATAATATGGTCAATCAAATTAAGGGGTTAATTGAGAAAATTAGCACGACAGAACGTTTAAAAAGGCAAGCAGAATTAAAGGCTTTTCATTATCAAATTAATCCTCATTTATTATTTAATACCTTAAACTCAATTCAATGGAAGGCTAGGCTCTTAGGTGCAAAGGAAGTTCAAGAGATGATCTACCATTTAACAGAGGTTCTGCATGAGAATTTAAATTTTTCCGATGAGTTAATTCCGATAAAAAAGGAACTCCAGACGATTAAACATTACTTGATGGTTCAAGAGATACGTTATGGCCGAACATTTGAATATAAAGAGATGATTCATGCAGAATGCTTGGACTATTTAATCCCTAGGATGACCCTTCAGCCATTGTTTGAAAATATCTTTTTCCATGCGTTTGAAGATGGCCAAGGAAGAATTGAACTAGTGGTTACTGTAAAACCTGAATATCTAGAACTTACCTTAACCGATAACGGCAAAGGAATGAATGAAGAAACCATTGAAAAGCTTCTCAATCCGAAACATCAGGGCGGAGATGGGAGGGGGATCGGTGTTCATAATGTCGACCAACGTGTACGGCTTCACTTTGGAAATGAGTATGGCTTATCAATCGAATCCGTGGTGGGTATGAAATCAATCTTTAGCATTAAATGGCCGAAAAGGAGATAACGGTGATGATAAAGGTATTAATTGCAGATGATGAACTTATTGTTAGAAAGGGATTAATCGCAACGATCGATTGGGGGAAATTTGGCATGGAGGTAATTGCCGATGCACCTAACGGTCAAAAAGCTTGGGAACTCTTTCTGCAGCATTCCCCCGAAGTAGTAATAACTGATATTGTCATGCCTGAAATGAATGGAATTGAGCTTGCTAGAAACATAAAACAAGATTACCCAACTACCAAAATATTATTGTTAAGCTGCCATCGAGACTTCACTTTTGCACAGGAGGGAATGAATATTGGTGCTTCAGGTTATATTTTGAAAACAGCCTTTGAAGACCAACAATTCGAAGAATACCTTGGACGCATTGAAAATGAAATTAAGCAAGCTAGTATCCAGAATACCTATGATTCATCTAATCTAGCAAAGGAATTCTATGAATGGTTATGTGACTTTGAAAATTCTTTTCCCAAGCTAGTAGGTGAGCTTTTTTCTAATGAGTGGAAATGGATGGAGAATCCATATTATATTTATTTAATTAACGGGCTAAATAGCAGCGAGTTTTTTCATAAGAAACTGTCTTGTTGGGAAAAGCAATTTGCTTTGATTCCTTGCGGGCAGGATCAAGCCTTTATTTTTATCCTGGAAAAGTCAAAAGCAGATTTTGAACATCTTCTAGTTGAGGCTAGAAGTAGAGATTCCTCCATTCGTTGGATGGATCATGGCCCAAATCGAGGAATGAATGAATGGATGGATGGAGTGACAAATCTTTTCCGCAGGTTTAAATTTGAAAAACAATTTAAGTTTTCAATGGAGGATTGGCCATTACCCATTCGCAAGGCTGTTCAAATCATGGTCCAAGATTTAGATCAATCTTTTTCATCTAGCTATATTGCAAATGAAGTGGGCTTAAGCCGAAGTCATTTTAGCACCATGTTTAAAAAGACTGTTGGAGAAAGCTTTATTACCTTTATAGAAAAGCTAAAAGTCAAAGCGGCGTGTGAACTTCTGGAAAATACTTCGCTTCCTTTACAAGATATTGGTGAAAAAATAGGCATTCAGGATGGAAAATATTTTAGCAAATGGTTTAAAAAATGTATGGGTAGAACACCTTCGGAATATCGACAGAACAAAAAGAAGAATGCAGGCTAACAAAATTCCCCATCATTCATCGCTTTAAGAAAATTCAAACAATAGTGCAAAAAGAAGAAGATGATTTTAAGTTCTAGACCGCTTTTATTGAAGTTATAATGAAAGCGGTTTCTGATATCGTGAAAGAAAAAGAGGAACTAGTGATGAAGAAGAAATTCAGGATAACTTTTCTGGCAGTCATTTTAGTATTTGTTATGGCTGCCTGTTCAGACAATCAATCTAGCAGCAGGGCTGATCAAAAAAGGGAGGAAACTAACGAACAAATAGTTCTTCGTTTTGCAACCTGGGATTCAGGAGAAGCACTAAAAATTCAAGAGACAATTGCTAAAAAATTTGAAGAAAAACATCCATTTATAAAGGTGCAGATGGAGGCCTATGGTGATGAGTTTGATCAAAAGCTGACGGCCGCATTTGGGGCAAAAAATCCTCCAGATGTCATGTATATGTGGAATTATCCAGCCTATTTTCAATCACTTGAACCACTTGAAAATTTTATTAAAATAGATCCAAATATCGACTTGAATGATTTTTACCAAGGTCTCTTTAACTATTCGACTATGTATCGAAAACTGTATGGTATGCCAGCCGGGTTTACCACAAGGGTGGTCTATTATAACAAGGATTTATTTGATGCTGCGGGATTAACCTATCCAAAGGATGGATGGACATGGGACGAATTTAAGAGTATGGCAAAGAAACTATCTAATCCTGCTACCAGGCAGTATGGATTTGGGGTAAGACCAGAGCCAGATACGTATGACCTTCAAGGCATTGTTTGGAGTAATGGCTCAAGCTTCATTAGTGAGGATGGAAAGAAAGTCGACAGCTATATGAACAGCCCAGAAACCATCGAAACGATAGAACTATTTGCAGACATGGTCAAGGAAAAAAGCGCAGTGCTTGTTAGCGGTAAAAATCAACAAAGTGGTGAAGAGGTTTTTAAAGCAGGTAAGATTGCCATGTGGGAAAGCGGAATTTGGCCCTTGGAAGAGTTTAAAAAAGCTAAGATAAATTTTGGAACAGTTGAAATGCCTGCATTTAAAGGAAAACCAGTAAGAGGTATTATTTCTTCCTCTGCGATTTCGATTGCAAAGGATTCAAAAAATAAAGATCTAGCATGGGAATTTGTGAAATTCTTCTCCTCTCCAGAAGCGATAAAAATGAGAACAGCTGATTTACCTGTCCGTATCAGCATGGTGAAAGAGTTGAAAACAGATCAGGACCCATTAATTGGGCCATTTTACAAAATGCTAGAAAGAGCGAATGATACACCAGCGTATCTGCTGACTAAGAATTGGGATGAAATCAATCGAAATTTATCGTCCGCTATAAATGCCATCATGCTAGAACAGGATGCGAAAGAATTATTGAATAATGCCGTTATCGATTCAGAGAAATATATGGGTCAGTAAAAAAAGGGTTTAACGATTTTCTACTATAGATCAAATCAACTTTTTTAGGAGGTATTAAGGATGATTACTCAAGATTATTTCGGTTTAGAGGATAAGGTGTGCGTTGTAACAGGAGGGGCATCAGGGATTGGACTAGCTGCTGTAACACTTTTAGCAGAAGTTGGTGCTAAGGTGATTATGGTCGATATTAATCAAGAAAACGGTCAAAAGGCCGTGGCTGAGTTACAGAGGAAAGGATATAGGGTGGAATTCTTACGATGTGATGTAAGTAATGGAAACGATTGTATCGCTGTAAGAGATCATATCGAAAAAAATTACGGTACCATCGATGTTCTTTTTAACAATGCTGGTGTGATCAGAAGAAAAACGGTTGTTGATTTGGAGGAGTCTGATTGGGATTTAGTCATTGATGTCTCCTTAAAAGGAATTTATCTCCTTTCTAAATATTTAGTTCCTCTTATGGCTAGTGGCGGCGGTGGAAGTATCATTAATACCGGCTCTGGTTGGGGGAAAAAAGGTGGAGACCAGGCAGCTGCTTATTGTGCGGCCAAAGCTGGGGTTGTGAATTTAACAAAAGCAATGGCAATTGACCATGGACCGCAAAATATTCGTGTGAACTGTATTTGTCCAGGCGATACGGATACTCCGTTATTACGGGATGAAGCCAAGCAATTACAGTTGAAAGAGGATGATTTTTTAGTATCCTCTGCAAAAGGCAGACCATTAGAAAGACTTGGAACGCCAAGGGATATTGCCAAAGGAGTCTTATTCCTTGCAAGTGACTTGTCAGAATGGGTTACAGGTACAGACCTAATTGTTGATGGCGGCGGTTTAGCCTGATTTTTTGTAAAATTAGAAATTTTAACATTAATCATTTTAACCCACAAGGAGGTAATTTTTATGTCACAGAAGGTACACCCTTATATTCCGAATATGGTGCCAGAAGTACAAGCCGAGATGCTAAAGGTGATTGGCGCTGAATCCATTATGGAACTATACTCAGGCATCCCGGAGGAGCTACAGCTTACAGAAGATCTAAAACTGCCGCCAGCCTTAACGGAGTACGAGCTTAGACGCCATATCGAAGGAATTCTAAATAAGAATACAAGTGCAAAGGAATATTTGAATTTCCTAGGAGCTGGTTGCTGGCAGCACTTTATCCCAGCAGTTTGTGATGAAATTAATCAGCGCTCAGAGTTTTTAACGGCCTATGCGGGGGAACCGTACGAGGACCATGGACGTTTTCAGGCGCTTTATGAGTATCAGAGTTTACTAGCTGAATTAGTAGATATGGATGTTGTAAATGTTCCAACTTTTGATTGGGGGCAGGCGGCAGCTACATCCATTAGAATGGCAGCCCGTATTACCGGGAGGAAAAAAGTCTTATTAGCCAAAACCGTTGCACCCGAACGAAGCAAAATTATCATCAACTACGGAACGCCAGAATTAGAATTTGAATTTGTTCAATTTGATACGAAATCAGGGGCAATGGACTTAGAAGACTTACGAGAAAAATTAACAGAAGATGTTGCCGCCTTATATTTTGAAAATCCATCCTACCTAGGATTTATTGAGGCGCAGGGAACAGAGATTTCTAATCTATTAAAGGAAAACGAAACACTGATGGTAGTTGGGGTCGACCCAATCTCCCTTGGCGTACTGGCACCACCAAGTCATTATGGAGCTGATATTGTTTGTGGAGACCTGCAGCCGCTTGGTATGCATATGAATTACAGCGGCGGCCAGGCAGGCTTCATTGCCTCACATAATGATGTGAAAGTTGTCAGTGAGTATCCATCCCGATTGTTTGGTATTGTCCCTACGGTGAAGGAAGGAGAATACGGCTTTGGAGATGTGGCATATGAGCGGACCTCATTTGCTCAAAGGGAAAATGGAAAAGAATCCGTTGGAACGCAGACAGCATTATGGGGCATCACAGCCGGAGTCTATTTAGCCTTACTTGGCCCAAATGGTATGCAGGAAGTAGGCCAAACCATTATGCAAAATAGCCAGTATGCTGCTCAAGAATTGAATCAAATTGCCGCTGTAACAGGGTCACGTTTATATTCATCATTTTTTAAAGAGTTTATCGTCGATTTTAATCAAACCGGCTTTTCGGTTGAAGAAATTAATCAAAGACTGTTAGAAAAGAAGATTTTTGGTGGAAAGGACCTCTCACTCGAGTACCCTGAGTTTGGTCAATCAGCATTATTTTGTGTAACCGAGGTTCATACAAAAGAAGATATTGACCATTTAGTTCAAGCCATTAAGGATATTTTAGCGTAATAATCGAAAGAAGAGAGGAGCATTCAGACATGAAAAGGATCCAACGAACAAGCAAGACCCGTGATTTTCATCAAGCAAAATGGAATGAACCAATTATATTTGAACTCCATCAGCCGGGGGAAAAGGGTGTGGAGCTTCCGCCAGTAAA
Organism: Neobacillus niacini; assembly: GCF_031457145.1. GTDB lineage: Bacteria > Bacillota > Bacilli > Bacillales > Cytobacillaceae > Neobacillus > Neobacillus niacini_J. Next base: position 156,792 of record NZ_JAVDVZ010000009.1, on the reverse strand, counting down.
CGACGAAATTGCATTAGCTGTAGGAGATGGAACATCGTCTATTCCAGCAGCGATGCAGAGGCATAGTAAGCCCAATCTCCCTGAAATTGGTCAAGCACGGGTATTAAGACATTATCTAAGACTTTCGCAAGAAACCCTTGGTTCTGATTTTAATGTGGAAATTGGACAAGGAACCTGTACGATGAAGTACATTCCAAGAATAAACGAGTTGTTAATTCGTGATCCGAAAATGATGGAGCTTCATCCATTACAGAATGAAGATACCGTTCAAGGAATGCTTGAAATTTTCTACAAGCTGGACTTATGTATGAGAGAAATTTCGGGAATGGATTATTTCTCCTTCCAGCCAAGCAGTGGAACGCAAGCACTGTTTGCGATGGCATCAATCGTAAGAAAATACCATGAACAAAAAGGCGAAGGGGATCAGCGGGATGAAATCATTACGACGATTTTCTCTCACCCATCGCAGGCAGCAACGGCAGCCGTAAAAGGCTATAAAATTATAACCTTGCACCCGGATGAGAATGGCTTTCCTGATATTGAAAAGTTAAAAGCAGCAGTGTCGGAGAGAACAGCAGGCTTTGTTGTGGCAAACCCTGAGGATACAGGCATTTTTAATCCAAAAATAAAAGAGTTTACAGATATTGTCCACCAAGCAGGAGGTCTTTGCTTTTACGATCAGGCGAATGCGAATGGCCTCTTAGGAATCACAAGAGCAAAAGAGGCAGGCTTTGATATGTGTTTCTTTAATCTTCACAAAACCTTTGCAGCCCCGCATATGTGCGGCGGACCGGCAACTGGTGCACTTGGTGTGACAGCAGCATTGAAAGAGTTCTTACCGGCACCAATTGTTGAGTATCATGAGGGAAAATATTCACTCCAACACGATTTAGAGCATTCAATTGGTAAGGTTCGCTCCTTCCATGGTGTAGCTCAAACGGTATTGCGTGCCTATGCCTGGATTCGTGCACTTGGAGCCGCGGGCCTTAAGGAAGTAGCAAAAACTGCCGTGTTAAATAATAACTATATGTATCACAAGGTTTTAGCGATTCGCGGGGCGGGTGCACCATATGTCAAAGGACATCGCCTAGAGCAGGTCCGTTATAGCTGGGAGCAGTTAACAAAGGAAACCGGGGTAACAACGGAGGATATTCAGTTAAGAATGACTGATTTCGGTCTCCATTATTGGACAAGCCACCATCCTTATATCGTGAAACAACCTTTTACCCTTGAGCCAACAGAGTCTTATTCGAAAGAGGATTTAGATGAATATATCAATGCACTAGAGCAAATTTCCCAAGAAGCATATGAAAATCCAGAAATCGTCAGAAGTGCCCCGCATAATAGTACAATACATAAAATTGACGAGCAAGATTATTTGGATAATCCGGAGAAGTGGTGCATTACCTGGAGAACTTATTTGAAAAAAACAGAAGCATATAAACTAGTTAACTAGTAAGTACAGCATTTTTTACAAAGGCTCTTTTCTTAAACTTTGTTGCTTTTGGAGATTAAAAGCGCTTGAATGAGCGATGATTTGTTGCAAAATAGCCTTCAATTGTAAGAAAAGAGCTTGCAAACATAATTTCAAGCACAAAAATAGTTTGTTCCGCGTTAAAATCGGCTTTAGGATTTTAACAACATTCTTTACGACTACAGCCTTTATAAAAATAGGGGGTCAAAAAATGAAAAAGTACATGTCGATTATGCTAGTAATGATTTTGCTAATGCTATCCGCCTGTTCCAATTCTACAGCGGGAGATGAAGAGAAAACGGGAGATTCAAAAAATCCAGCAGGGACGATAACTGTATGGGGCTGGGATGTTGCAGCAGCAACGATGGAAGCAGCAGTTGAGGGATTTCAGAAAAAGTATCCTGATGTAATCGTTACGGTAGAGGATTTTAATAGCTCCGATTTATACGATAAGGTAACAGTGGGTCTGGCAGCAAGAGGTTCAGGATTACCAGATGTTGTATTAATGGAGGATGAACGAATTCCTGGATACTTGCACCAATTTCCCGAGGGATTTGTAAATTTGGACAAGCTTGGGTATGACCAATATAAAGATTCTTTCAATCCAGCTAAGGTCGCCGCTGTTCAGAATAAAGACGGGGATTTCATCGCCGCTCCATGGGATATTGGTCCTGCCGGAATGTTCTACCGAGTAGATTTCTTTGAAAAGGCAAATATTGATCCAAATTCCATTCAAACATGGGATGACTACATTGCAGCAGGGAAGAAGATTAAAGAAGCTACTGGTGCGCAGCTATTGCCGATAGATATACCGAACTATGATGGTGTTTTCCAAATGATGATGCAGCAGCAGGGATTATCTTATTTTGATAAGGACGAGAAAATCACCTTACAATCCAAGGAAGCGATCCAAGCCATGGAAGTAATCAAAAAGCTTCATGACGAGGATTTAATCCTAAACAATAAAGGGTGGGATGGAATTGTAACTGCAACCGTAAATGGAAGTGTTGCCACCGTTCCTTATGGTGTCTGGTATGCTGGTACCATCATGGACCAAGCACCAGATTTAAAAGGGAAATGGGATGTGTTCTATCTGCCGAGCTTTGAAGAAGGCGGTACTAGGTATGCGAACGTAGGAGGATCATCTGTGTTGATTCCTTCATCAAGTAAAAATCAATCTGCTGCCTACGCCTTTGTAGAATTCTTTACAACAGATACAGAATCCCAACTGGTAGGTTTTGAAAAATATGGACTTTTCCCATCTTTGAACGAAACGTATAGCGACTCACAATTTACTGCTAATAGCGAGTACTTTAATAATAGTCCGATTTTCAAAAAGTTTGCTGATATTGTTAATCAAGTGCCACAAATTAACGTAAACGAAAACTTTGCAAAAGCAAGCAGTCTTACGAGTCATGCACAAGCTGCCATTTTACTTGAAAACAAATCGGTTGAGTCTGGATTAAAAGGTGCGGGGGAACAATTAGAAAATGAAATAAAAAAATAGATTTTTAGAAAGTTAGAGAGCTGAGTGTTCCAATTTTTCTCAGCTCTCTTATTCTAAAATCCTTAAAGGTTAGGAAGGTGGCTCGGTTGGAGCAAACGGAAAAGGCTGTAAATACGAAAACAAACTTTCGAGTCAAAACGAGAAAAAGTTTATTAACTCCTAAAAATGTCCCATATGTTTTTATTGCGCCAGCATTTTTACTTATATTAATTTTTACCGTTTATCCCGTGATTTCTTCGTTTATCCTAAGCTTTCAAGAGGTACGTGGTCTGGAGAAATCATTTGTGGGTTTTGCTAATTATTCTCGTTTATTCCAAGATCCCGTTTTCTATAAATCTCTTTTAAATACTTTTCAAATTTTGATTGTCCAAGTTCCAATCATGCTCTTTCTCTCTTTACTGATTGCCGTGGGGCTCCACTCTTCTATGTTAAAAGGGAAGGCGTTTTTTCGAATCTCTTACTTTATGCCTGCCATCACAGCGCTTGTTGCTGCGTCGATTGTTTTTATGATTCTATTAGATGAGCATTTCGGTCTCGTTAACTATTTATTATCATTTGTCGGTATAGAACCCATCCCTTGGTTAACAACCCCATTTTGGGCGAAGGTCTCTGTCATCCTTGTTATGACTTGGAGATGGACCGGATATAATATGGTGATATTCTTAGCTGGTTTGCAGAATATCCCGTCTGATTTATATGAAGCGGCAAGTATTGATGGAGCAAGTAAAGTAAAGCAATTTTTCATGATTACGATTCCTCAATTAAAACCTGTATTTATTTTTACTGTTGTCATGTCAACCATTGGCACCCTTCAGCTATTTGATGAGCCGTTTATTTTGACACAAGGCGGGCCAAATAATGCCACGATGACGATAACACTTTACTTATATGAAGCAGGCTTTAAATTCTTTGACTTCGGTTATGCATCAGCGATTGCTTATGTTCTTGTCATCATAACCGCAATCATTTCATGGGTTCAAATGAAACTGGTAGGTGATGAATAATGATACATTCTAAGAAATTATCCACGAAAATAGGGATTTATTGTTTATTAATCGCAGGTGTGCTCTTATCCATTGCACCGTTTTACTGGATGCTCGTCGGTTCTACCCTGCCATCAGGAGAGATTTTTCGTTTACCTCCTAAACTTCTTCCAGGTGATTATTTAGCAAAGAACTTTCAATCGCTGAATGAGTCATTAGGGTTTGCCAAAATCTTTTGGAATTCCTTATTTATTGCCCTCGTTTATACATTAGTTAGTACGCTAATTAGTTCAATGGCTGGGTACGCTTTTGCAAAATTTACATTTAAGGGAAAGAACTTGTTCTTTTTCATTATTTTATGCACATTAATGATTCCTTCTCAGGTGACATTGATTCCTCTATTTGAAATGATGGTTACCTTTAATTGGTTAAATACGTATCAAGCGATCATTTTACCAACGCTGGCATCTCCTTTTGCGATTTATTTAATGAGGCAGAATATGAAGTCGGTCCCAGACTCGATTATAGAGGCTTCCCGTGTGGATGGGGCAGGGGAATTAAAAATATTCTTCACGGTTATTTTGCCTGTAACAAGGCCTGCAATGGCTGCGGTTGCTATTTTTCTTTTTATGTCCCAATGGAATAGCTTACTCTGGCCGCTTATCACGTTAAATTCGAAAGAAATGTTTACCTTGCCTGTTGCGTTATCCAGTCTAATAGGAATGGCGCGAATTGATTATGGTCAGTTAATGTTAGGAACTACCCTATCCACCGTCCCAATTATGATCTTTTTCCTTTTGCTGCAAAAACATTTTATTTCTGGGATATTAGGTGGAGCGGTAAAAGAATAACAGGCCTCCAAAAGAGAAGTAGATAAGAAAATTATCATTAATACCAAGCTGATTATTTGAAAATTGCTGGGGTTTATCGGGGAAAATAGTGGGATTTAAATAAAGAAAGCGTAGAAGACATCGAAATGGATGTCCTCTACGCTTTTTATTTTTTAAATTCTTGATGAAACCTCACTGATTCTATATGTTCTTTCTTATCTTCTACCTTTTTATAGGAGCGTAATGCAGCAATCATGATGAATAAAGCTAATAAGCTGCCGCCGAAAAAAGGGATAATGCCTGGAATATACATGGAGACAAAGTATATGATCATCACACCCGAAATCATCGTAATGGTATTCAGTGGATTCAAAATCATGATAATAAAGGAGTTTTTGAAGAGCTGAACCATTTTTAAATCGAAATGGATATAAGTTGGAATGATATAAAGAACCGTCAGGGAAAAAATAAAAGCTAAAATAAGCAGTGGATAATAGAAAATATGCAGAAACGGATTTGTCGATTCTTGTACAAACTGAATATCCAAATAAAATATAATGAAAATCAGGATAATACTCCAACCTATACTATTACTTTTCCAAAAATCCTTTTTGTAAAAGCTCCAAAACGTTTTAAAAACTGAAGCTTCCTCCCTATTTTGCAGTAAAAGTCGAATGACAGAAAATAATGCAAAGGTTGCTGGAAAGAAACCGCCGATTATTAATCCAAAAATAGTAAATAAAATCCAAAGGATATTTAAATAGGCCAATTTCATTGCCCAATCAGAGAATTTATAGATAAAACCCAACGTGCCATTTGTAGGCATTCTATCCCACCTTTCAAGGTTTTAATTCATTATACTGACTTTCTTTTGGTCTATCAATAACACTTCAAAAGAGGTAAATATATTCCTAAACAGGTCAACAGAGTCCATTATCGTGTGAAAATTATGACACTATAATGAATAGTATCAAGGGGGTGAAAGAAGGTTATGGATAATCAAACTACTATAGCCACCGTTATTAAAAATAAAAAAACGAGTAAAAGAAATAGAGTGCGCTTTCATAAATGGAGGGAGTCTTTACCGGGTTATGTATTTATAGCTCCTATGGTAATCGGAAGCTCTATCTTAATTCTTTATCCGATTATTGCTTCCTTTGTGTTAAGTTTAACAAACTGGAATTTTGTTTCAGGATTCGAGGGTGCCAATTTTGTAGGTCTTGATAATTTCATTACGCTATTCCAAGATAAGATATTTTTGAAAGGGCTTACGAACAACTTTATTTTACTATTGGTTGTTCCAATTGGTTTATTCCTATCGTTACTGCTGGCAGTTTTTATCAACAAGAAAATCTATTTAAAAGAGACCTTCAAGGTCATTTATTTTCTGCCGTATATTTCAAGTACAGTAGCGGTAGCACTGGTTTTTCAAGTATTATTCCATCCGTCAGAGGGACCCATTAACCAATTCTTAATGGCACTGGGAATTTCCAATCCACCGCATTGGATTGCAGATGTCAACTGGGCATTGCCATCTGTTATGATTATTATCATTTGGACCTCAATCGGTTTACAATTGATTCTTTATCTTGCAGCACTACAAAACATTCCGAAAGAGTTATACGAGGCAGCTGAGATTGATGGAGCATCGGCATGGTATCAATTTAGAAAAATTACCGTACCACTCGTAACGCCGACCACCTTTTTACTGCTCATCCAAGGGATCGTTCATACGTTCAAAGTATTTGATTTGATAAAGGTTTTAACCAATGGGGGACCCGCAAATTCAACAACCATACCCGTTTTTTACCTCTATCAACAAGGGTTTGAAGAGTTAAAAACTGGTTATGCTTCAGCCATCGCTGTTGTGTTGTTCATTATATTAATTGCGTTTACAGTGATTCAATGGTTTGGACAGAAAAAATGGGTTAATTATTAAGGCTGTTTTCGTAATGATTGTTGTTAAAATCTTAAAGCCGATTTTAACCTGAGATAGTTATTTTGCGCTTTAGAATTTAGTTTGCAGGCTCTTTTCTTATTAAAATTATTCTATTTTCTGCAGAAACTTAGCACAATCAAAATTTTGTTCCAAAAAGCTAGAAAGTTTAAGAAAAGAGCCATTATTAATAGTTTCATTTCGGAAAGGAGGGGTTAGATGGAACAGACAATAAAAAAGTTAGATTTTCATAAAATCCTAACAACCGTTATAATCGGAATTTGTGGAATTGTATTTTTGTTACCATTTATTTGGATGGCGTCTGCCTCCTTTAAATTAGAGGAAGATGTATTAAAATACCCAATCGAATGGATTCCTTCCGTATGGAATGCGGTCGAAAATTACAGTCAAGTTTGGTTTGGAGAGAAACCGTTTGCATTATTTTACTGGAATTCGATTAAAATAGCGGTTCTTACGACGATTCTCTCTGTTGCGGTTTCCAGTGTAGCGGCCTATGCCTTTGCAAAGGTAAACTTCAAGGGCAGGGATTTCCTTTTTATGGTGGTCCTAGCTACCTATATGGTTCCGCCCCAAGCGATAGTTGTACCACAGTACCTTTTGTATTCCACGGCAGGGTTAATTGATACACACCAAGGGTTAATTTTACTAAATAGTTTTAGTGCATTTGGAACCTTTATGCTCAGGCAGTTTTTTATGGGAATTAATGATGAAATTATAGAATCAGCAAAGATGGATGGCGCAGGCCATTTTAGAAGCTTTTTTAGTATAGCGCTTCCATTGGTTCGCCCGGCGATTGCCACTTATGCGATTTTGCGTTTCATTTGGACATGGAATGATTATCAAAATCCACTCATCTTCTTACGGTCTGAATCCCTGTATACGATTCAAATCGGTATTCAGCAGTTTGCAGATGCACATGGATCTATCTATTCCTTAATGATGGCAGCTGCTGTTTCTGCAATCGTACCATTGTTAATTGTCTTTATCATTGGACAAAAACAAGTAATTGAAGGTCTTTCTATGGGCAGTGTCAAAGGTTAAAGAATGGTCGAAAGTATGTGGAGTTTTTTCACAAAGTAAAATGGCTACATATAAATAAGGGGGAATAAAAATGAAGCGTAATTGGTTTATGCTGATGATTAGTGTGTTGTTGGTGCTTGTTTTAGCTGCATGTGGGAATAAAGAGGAAGCAAATAGCAGCAGCAAAGAGAAGAGTGAAGATGTAACGTTAAAGTTCTATACATGGATTAATGAAGAGAATGGGAACTGGAATAAGACCGTTGAGGCGTTTGAAAAAGAACATCCTGGCATTAAAGTAGATGTCAATGTGCTGGTAGAAAACATGAATTCCGCCGACTATTTAAAGAAATTAGATTTAATTGCAGCCTCCGGAGATACAATAGATGTCATGATGCTATCGAATTCTAGGTATCTATCTCAAAGGGTATCCACCGGTATGATTGAGCCTTTAAACAAATATTTTGATGATGAGAAGCTAAAGGTAGAAGAAGAATATGATATGAGTGTAGTTCCTCCATCCGCAGAAGGTGAATACTTCGGATTACCTGGTAAATTTAATAAGTACCTGATCATGCTGAACAAGGATCATTTGGATAAAGCTGGATTGCCTGTTCCAACAGATTGGACTTGGGATGAGTATAAAGAATACGCTAAAAAATTAACAACGGAAGACACTTTTGGTTCGTACCTTCACACTTGGCCGCATCATCATCATACGATGAAATTGCTAAGTCAAACGGAAGGAACACAGTTGTTAAAAGAAGATGGTTCTTCTAATATGGATGATGACATGGTGAAAGCTTCATTAAAATTACGTTATGAATTAGAAAATGAAGATAAATCTTCTGTACCATATACGAATACTATTTCACAGAAGCTTGATTATCGCCAAATGTTTTTCTCTCAAAAAGCAAGTATGGTTCCGATTGCTAGTTATATGGTGACAGAATGGGGCGGATTTACGCCAGAATTTAATATCACATGGGCACCATGGCCAAAGAATAGTGAAAGCGATTCATTAAATGCCTTTTCTACTGCAGATATTATGTCTGTCGGCAAAAAGTCAGAGCATAAAGATGAGGCGTATAAATTTATTCGCTGGTTGACAACAGAAGGGATGCTCGTACAGAATAAATCAATCCCTGCATGGAAACAGATTGATTTGAATGAAGTATTGAAAAACTTAGCAGCCAATACAATCAAGCCTGAAGCAGTTGATATTGAGGCCCTAAGCTATGTATTAGAGAATTCTATTTCATCTAAACAATTCCTTCCTGCATCTTATTTAACAGAAGCATATAATGCCTTTAATGTAGAAGCCGAATTGTATTTGTTAGGTGAACAAGATTTAGAAACAACTGTGAAAAAGGCTAAACAAAGCGTACAAGCCGTCATTGACGCCAATCAAAAATAAATTTGTTTCGTTAATGATCCTTTTATAGAATAGAGAGAGAGAGCGATCTCTCTCTCTTAACTTTTTTTGCGTCATTCCTACTAACTATTTGTAAACATCCTAGAGGGGGGATAGGTAAATATGAAATGGATGTCACACATCATCGGCAGTCTTCCGCTAAGAAGACGTTTAATCATCGCGTCTGTCATTTGTTTACTCCTGCCCTCTATGGTTAACTTTTTGTTATCCAATAAATTAATCAAAAATAGATTGGTTCAGCAAGCGGTGAATCAATCAGAAGATAGCTTACAAACTCTAAATTTAGATATTTCGAAGTATTTTGATGAAATGTTGTATTTGACCAATTATATCCAATTTGACACTGACATCAATTCGATCTTAAAACAAAATCTAAACAAACATCGGTCTACTCCTGAGTTAAAAGCCCTAAGCACGATTGAAATATCAAGGAGTCTACAAGGTGTCACGGATTTTTTTAATCCATTCTATTTGACGATTTTAACAGACAGCGAGTACTACTACACGAACTATTCTAGTTATGAGCATAATACTGAGCTTTTCTTCCAGGAAGAATGGTATAAAAAAATGAAGGATGGGAACGAGTATGGAACCTTCTGGATAGGTGTCCAACCTACTTATATTCATTCTGAAAAAAAGAAAAAACCTTATCTTCTATCTATTGCTAGAGTATTAAGACTGTCTGAAACATCTAATGCAGTAGCTTTGATTAGTATAAATGAAACACAAATAAGCTCCCTTTTTAAACAAATTGCTTTAGATGAAGGCCAGGAATTAATGCTGCTTAATTCTGATGGGGTTATTTTAGCCCATAATAATACGGGCCAAATACAAAAGAAAATCCTCTTTGATGAAAAAAGTGGAAGCGAAAACGATAATGCTAGTATTGTCCACTATAAGAATAAAGATTATCTGATGGTCAGCTATCCTTTTTCCTATGCAGACTGGACGCTTGTCAGTATGGTTCCATATGAAAATGCCATTGGAAGCGTTAATCAGGTGACAAAGAATACTTTGATTTTGCAGCTCATTTTTTTCCTCCTTTTTCTTATCATTCTTGTCATCCTTGTTAAAAGGCTGACCAAACCTGTTACTCGATTAAGTTCCGTGATGAAGGAAGTTGAAAATGGAAACTTGAAACTTCGTTCAGGAATGAAAGGCAAGGGAGATATTGAGCAATTAGGTCATTCATTGGACAAAATGATGGACCAAATAGAAAACATGATAGAACAAATCAAAAAAGAAGAAAATAGTAAGCGTAAAGCGGAGCTGGAAATGCTGCAGGCGCAAATTAACCCTCATTTTTTATTCAATATGTTAAATTCACTTCGGCTAAAAATATTGATAGATGGAAATGAGGAAATGGCTAAATTGATTCAGTCACTTTCTTTGCTGCTGCGGATGACGATTAACAGAAATAATGAGTTTATCCCACTAGATAAAGAGATTGAAGTGATTGAACATTATATTAAATTAATGAATTTTAGAGGCAAGTATAATTTTGAAATCAAAAAAGAATGTGAATCCAACACATTAGTGGAACAAGTCCCTCGGTTTTTCCTTCAGCCCATCATTGAGAATTCCATTATTCATGGATATAAACAAAAGAGTGGAATTATTCTCATCTCTACAAGGATGGAAGACGAGTATTTGCTGATTCAGGTAAAGGACAACGGGAAAGGGTTCCATCCCGAAGATTTGATGATTTTTAAAAGTACTCTTTTAACGACGAAATCAACGAACAAATTAAATAAGAATAAATCCTCGTTTACCGGTATCGGCATAACCAATGTCTATCAAAGGATGTTATTAATTTATGGTGAGAAATTCCATATGGAAATAGAGAATCAACCTTTAGGCGGAGCCATTATTACCTTTTATATACCAAGGAACCAGGAGGAATTGGAAAATGTATAAAGTGATTCTCGTGGATGATGACTATCATGTTTTAGAATTTCTAGATTCAAAGATTCCCTGGGAAGATTTGGGGTTTTCTATCATGGGTCTCTATCAGGATGGGGAACAGGCACTTCAATCTATCGGTGAGGAATATCCGGATGTGATCATTACAGATATTGGTATGCCGATAATGAATGGGATTGAATTGGTGAAAAATATAAAAAAGTTGAATTTAAATACTCATTCTATCTTCTTAACCTGCCATGATGATTTTTCTTATGTGCAGCAAGCATTGAGGTTGAATTCCTTTGATTATATCTTAAAAGAAACGATTGATACGGATAGTTTAAGGGATATATTACTGAAATTAAAGGAAAAACTTGATAAACAGAAAGAAGTTTCGACGGAAGTAAACAACATGAAATATTTGATTAAGGAAAATATTGCGGTTTTAAGAAGCAGATTTTTAGAAATGTTATTGGAAGAAAAGTATGAGGATATTTCAAATTGGCTGAAGATCCATGAAACGAAATTGGGGATTGACTCATCTTTTAAAATATGTAAACCTGTCATTTGTTATATTGATCACTATTCAGAACTTCGGGCATCCTATTTATCCAATGATTTACTAAAATTTTCCCTTAATAATGTCATTACAGAGACCATAAGTAAAACAGGAAAGAGCTTTAGTATCCATTATAAGGAATCCATGTTTTTTATTTTTTATTCAGATGTTTCCGAGGAAGATGTCGAAAATTCTTTGATTGAGTTAAATATGAATTTAGGAAAGTATGTTAGGAGCAGTATGACAGCGATTAAAGGGTCATTGTGTGAATTTCCTAAAGGTTTGACAAGTCAATTAAAAATACTGATCGATACTTCTGATCAAAGGTTTTATATGGAACATGGATCGATTGCAGAAGTGGAGCAGCACCCTTTTACAGCTGAAATTTCCTTAGTTCCATATAAGGATTCGATTCAAGAGTTTAAATCTTTACTTTTACACGAAGGGCGGATTGGTTTGGAAAAATCCATTGAAAAATGGATGCTACTGATTGCTGAAAAGAAATATCAGCCTAAAGTAGTGAAAGAATGGGCCCTTAACATATTGTTAGATCTGGAACGAATGATCAGTTCGCAGCGAAATGGTGAATCGAACCTTCCTGAGACGGTGGATAATGAACAGGTTCTGCAGGCTGAAACGATAAAACAACTTGAGAGATTGCTACTAGCAGATTTGGAAAAGGTTCAAAGAGCGATTAAATATATCCATGATCAGCCGAAAAATACAGAAGTCTTACGCGCTCAAAAATATGTGTTAATGAATTTAGATAAAAAAATTACTTTGGGAGAGGTCGCAGAGCATCTTCATTTAAACCGGAGTTACTTTAGCAGATTATACAAAAAAATTACTAGTGAAAACTTTTTTGATTATGTGAATCGAACCAAAATGGAGAAAGCCAAAGAGTTAATCGAGAATACGAATGAACCAATTGAAAATATCGCTTATCGATTAGGCTTTGATGATAAAAGTTACTTTTTAAAAACCTTTAAAAAATATTTTGGATTATCTCCAAAATTTTATAAAATGACGCGGTAAAGAATAGTAAGCTTTAAAAGTTAGAGAACTAGGTGGGGATGTAGTTATGATAGAAAGAAAGAATGGAACAGTCATGCTCGAACAAAATGAATCTTTCCTAGCAGAAAATTCTGCTAAATTAAATTTTAATTCTGAATGGAAATTTTGGCAGGAGGAAGCGGTGGCAGCTGCACAACTTCCAGAGTTTGATGATTCAAATTGGTCAATCGTCAGCACTCCACATACGTTTAATGACGTGGATACGTTCGATAATTTTATGGAAGGCGGTCATAATGGCGAACGAGGGATGTTTACTGGGAAGACCTGGTACAGGAAGGGTTTTAAACTAGATCAAAAATATGTGGACAAAAAGGTTTTCATCGAATTTGAAGGAGTTCGCCAAGCTGCCGATGTGTACATAAACGGTGCCAAACTGGAAGGGAAAAGTGAAAATGGTTTTATTCCATTTGGCTACGATTTAACTCCATTTTTACATTTTGGTGAAGAGGAAAATGTGCTTGCCGTCATGGTGGATAACACGTTTCCCTATATCGCGGAAGGTACCGAAGCGGATGTCCTTAGCTGGCATGATTCCCATTGGCATCCCACACATGGCGGGATTTACAGAAATGTTTATCTTCATATAAAGGATAAACTGCACATCACCCTGCCATTATACAGTTTCTTAAAAACGCAAGGTACGTATGTCTATGCATTTGACATTGAGCGAGAATCTGCCAATGTGGCGGTTGAAGCAGAAGTAATCAATGAGTATCCCACTTCAAAAAAGGTTGAATTTTTGGCGGAAGTGATGGACCGTGACGGCAAAGTGGTACTTACGGTGAATGAAAGCAGGGAGTTAGCGGCAGAGGAAAAGTTCGTATTTCGGATAACGGGGCAACTGGCCAATCCACATAGGTGGTCAACTGATTATCCTTATATCTATACCGTTAGAACCTTAATCAAAACGGACGGAAAAGTGGCAGACTCCTATAATACGCCACTTGGAATTCGAACGTTCGAATTTACCAATGATCAAGGATTCTTTCTCAATGGTCAACCGGTGAAATTAAAAGGCTGGGGGCAAAGACCCACCAATGAATGGGCAGGTTTAGGAACCGCTTATCCCAACTGGATGCATGCTTTTATTTTTCAATTAATGAAAGAGGCTGGCGGGAATTTTATTAGATGGGGACATTCTGCAGGTTCACCAGTGGATATCGAGGCCGCAGATCAATTCGGTCTGATTACGCTGCAGCCAGGTGTGGATGGGGAAGGCAGTACGGTTGGCGGTGTGTATAGCGATGTCGCGTATAAAATTAGATCGAAAGCCTTTCGTGATTTGGTGATTTATTATCGTAATAGTCCTTCGATTTTACTTTGGGAAGGTGGAAACCAAAGTGTACCTGAGAAAGAAGCACAAACGTTAAAAGACATCGTCGATACTTGGGATCCTATGGGCATGCGCGCTTATGCTCACAGACGAAGTAATTTGATAATGGCGGACTATATCGATGTTTCCATTGGTACGGAAGGAAGCTGGGAGTTGAAGAAGAAAGGTAAGCCTGTGATTGAGGGTGAGTATAACCGGGAAGAAGCTGCCAGACGGGTATGGGACCGATATACGCCAGGATACGAAGATTACCAAACAGCACCTGGGTCGGCCTATAATCTGACATCGGAAGAATTCGCTCGAAATCAAGCCAAGCATTTTGAGAAAATTAGTGATCGGGCCCATTGTGGCGGCGCGAACTGGATATTCTCAGATTCTACTAGTCATGGACGCGTCTATTCGGAAGTGTCTCGGGTCAGTGGTCAAGTCGATGGTGTCATGCTGCCAAAAGAAGCCTTTTTTGCCACAAAGGCGATTTACCGAGAGGATCCACAAGTCCATATCATTGGTCATTGGAATTATCCGGAAGGAACTGTTAAGGACATTTACGTCATATCTAATGCAGAACGTGTTGAATTATTGGTGAACGGAATATCAAAAGGATTCGGTTTGAGAAGTTCAACCTATTTGTTTACGTTTGAAAATATCAGTTGGGAGCCAGGGGCGATAAAGGCTGTTGCGTATAATCAAAGTAATGAAATAGTGGCTGAGCAGGTCAAAAAAACAGCAGGAAAACCTCAAGCGGTCAAGCTCACAGCGATAACAGGTCCTGAGGGGCTAAAGGCAGATGGATCCGATATTGTCTTAATCGATGCGGAAGTGGTGGATGAAGAGGGTCAACGCGTTCCAACTTTTGAAGGTCGGATTGATTTTGTGCTGGAAGGCGAAGCGATTTGGCGAGGTGGCTATAACAGTGGCAAAGAAGCATCAACCAATCACACTTACTTAGATATTGAAGCTGGTATCAATCGGGTAGCCGTCCGTTCCACACTTAATCCAGGAAAGATTAAGGTTTCAGGATTCATAGAGGGGCTTTCGTCTGATTCGGTTATCGTTGAATCTATTTTTGTACCGTTTGAAGCTGGAATTTCCTCTGAACTTCCTGGTTTACCAGAATATGAGCTAGAGAAAGAGCCTGCAATTGGTGATGGGCCAGTCGAACTCTTAGTGGCAGATGAAATCGAACCTGAAGGGTCGTTGCTGATTGCTGATTTTTCCTATTCAGGTATATACGAACCTGGGGGCATAATGGTTAACGTTCAGAATGGTGATCAAATTTACTTTGATCGAGGAAATGAGTTCCAATCCCTGCCAGAGAGTTTAATAGGCAGTGATTATATTCAAGTAGCGAACACCGAAAATAACTATAAAGCGTTAGACCTTATCCACTTTACCGTAACTCAGCGATCGAAAGTATCTGTTGCACATGATGACCGGCTCATTCGACCAGATTGGCTGACAGAGGAATATTCAGAAACACTTGAAAAAATTCTCGTAGATGGTGTAGTACATACCGTGTTTGAAAAAACAGTCGAAGCCGGCACCACCTTAACCCTTGGCGGAAACCAGGAACATACTAATGAAAACAACTGTAACACGTACATTGTCTTTGTAAAAGCAGTTTGGTAACACTGATTCCGGCGAAACGGGACACGGTGATAGGCGCTGCTCGTGGATAGCCATTGAAAAGGAAAAGAGAGCGAAGGGATTCGCTCTCTTTTTGATGCATGCATATAAAACTATCTTCTTTTTCCTGCTAAAGACAGTAACCCCTGGATGATTAAGACAAGGGAGAATAAAAGGATGGCTAGGATACCAATAAGAACGACTAGCGGGCTAAGCGGTGCGAAAAATCCTGTTAACGGTACTCTTAATAAGGCAAAACCAGCGATGATACAGAATAAATATAAAAAAGGGCTGCGATCCAACACACTCATCGTCTGCTCACTCCTTTCTAGGATTACTCAATTCTATTCCGGAAGTGAGTGAGGTATTTGTTAAAAGAATAAATCAGGGCAAAGTTACTAGGTTATTGGAAGAATACCCTAATAGCATGGGCTGGGGGTGTAGTTCGTTCAAATAGGTAATCTTATTATGATTAATCTTTGAGAAGGGGGCCTTGAGGACAAACCGCTGGAGCTCGAGCATGGGATTGGTCCTCAATAGGGGCCTTGAGGACAAACCGCTGGAGCTCGAGCATGTGATTAGTCCTCAATAGGGGGTCTTGAGGACAAACCGCTGGAGATCGAGCATGTGATTAGTCCTCAATAGAGGGTCTTGAGTACAAACCGCTGGAGATCGAGCATGTGATTAGTCCTCAATAGGGGTCTTGAGTACAAACCGCTGGAGATCGAGCATGTGATTAGTCCTCAATAGGGGGTCTTGAGGACTAATCACAGCATGAGAGCAAGAGGATTAGTCCTCAATAAGCGGTCTTGAGGACAAACCTCCAGAAGCAAGCACGTTTCAAAAAAGTTAAGTGATGACTGGAAGGAGCAAATTTCAGATGCCAATTCTATCCTGCGAAAAATGGATATGGCTCCTTTTACCATTCAAGATGAAAAGTTAGAATTGGAAAAAAATGATTCCTGTTCAAGGCGAGAAATATTTTCTCTTTGGGGCAAGGAGGGAAAATCACTGGTTAAACAAGTGACCCCAGCAAAATGGAGATTCAATCATTCAAATTTGGAATTGGCGCGCTATTATCCAGACTATCAATTTTACACTGTGGTGGTTGATACAAAAAAGTGCAGCCTATGTCGTGTTTGTGAGGCACTATGTCCAAAGCAATGTTTCAATATAGCGGATGACGCTTTTCTGATTTCACCACAGGCATGTTCGCATTATCAGCTGTGCAGTGATGCATGCCCGGAAAATGCTATTACCATAAACCACCAGGTTTCTAAAGCATTGTCAACCACACATGAAACGTTTTTAAACACATGTGAGGGTTGTGATACAAGCTTTAGAACGCTTTCTAAGCATGATAACAAATGCCCTGTTTGTGCAAGAAGGAAAGCTGGTTATTTACACAGTAAAGCATAATCAACACCGCCTTCTCATTAGGAGAAGGCGGTGTTTTTGAGTTTACCTTCTTTTTCTTACTAAACAAAGGACCCCTATATTTGTTCAATTATATTTATTTAATAAATGTATCGGACATCCATTCATAAAATTTTTCCTTCTCTTCAAATTGTGGATAATGAGCGGATTGCTCAAAAGCAATAAATTCCTTTTTATCGGCTTCAATCCTATCAAAATATTCTTTTGCTACATTAGATGAAGTCATATAATCATATTTACCCATAACAAAATAGAAAGGAATATCAAGTTTTGTTACGATAGTAGGTAATGGATTTTCTAATAGATCATTTAACAACATCTTTTGAGAATAGCCCATCCCAACGTTATAACGGAATACATCTAATAAGTTATACTCACTGCTGAGTAAAACACTTATGTTATCATCACCAAGGTCATCAATCATCCTTGAACTCCCACCATATTTACTAACATAATTTCGTGGGACAACCGTTTCGCCATTTTCGATTTTCTCCGTTAATCCTTGCAGACTTAAAACATCATCCGTATTTCCTGCCTTTTGAGCCTGTTCAATACTGTAGTTCAAACTATCAATCTCACTTTCTCTTATATCACTCATCTGCCCAATGCCAATATATGCTTCATATTTTTCAGGAGCTAGATAGGCAGCTTGGGTTGCAATATACGTACCAAAAGAATGGCCCATCAATATAACCTTTTCATGACCAAAACGTTCTGAAATATAATCCGTTAAAGCCAATAAGTCTTCTACCAATAAATCTGTTGAAAGATTAGAATAGTCCTCAAAAAAATGATAGGATTTCCCGCTTGCTCTTTGATCGTAATGAACAATCGTGAAATTGGTTTCCAATAAGTCTTGGTATTGATCGGCATACGGCATTTCTGGAGTTCCAGGTCCTCCATGTACAACAATAATAACTGGATTATCCTTATCATTGCCGCGTATCATCATTTCGTGATTACTTCCATTTATCTCTACTTTTTCCAATACACTAATACTGTTCTCACCTTTTATGCGCTGAGTCCATGTGGGAGAAAAAAGTCCTATCATTAGTACTATGAAAATAACTACTCCAATAAATTTTATTGATTTTTTCATCCTGTTCATATAACACCCTTCTACTTGTATTTTAACCAGAGGATGATGGCTACGTGACTGATTTCTAGAATTACCGGGAAAACCAGTCACATAGACACCCCAATCATCTAGAACGCTTCCGCATTTTTCTTCACTACTTTTTCCGCTGCAAGCTCCGGATGAACCCTTCGTATGACAGATGGTCTTAAAAGAGTAAGGACTACACTCACAAATAATCCAGATGACAGGAGCAAAATCCATTCGGCAGGGAAGACATCGTACAGAAATCCATATATCACCATTCCTAATGGTGATAAAGCCATGGCAACAGTTTCAACGAGGGAAAATACACGCCCCTTAAATTCGTCAGCAATTTGTTTTTGCATCATCACTTGGGTTGGGGTATTGACGAAAACAATACACACTCCTAAAACAAATTGAAGAAGAATGTAGTATCCAAACATGATGTTATAAGACATCTTGAAGAGTAAAGGTAAAGTGGTGCTTCCCATTAAGACACCCATGAGGATAATTCCCCTTTTTGAAACCAGCAACGGAAATTTTATCTCCTTCCGAACGGAAAGGTAAATCGATAACAGCAGCATGCCAACTGCAAAGGCGCCTTCTGTAAAACCAAAGTGCTGGGAAAGCATTTTTAATTTTTCGATAAGAATAAAGGAATATCCAACCTGATAGGCACTGAATAGGAAATTAACTAACAATGCAATCCAGATAATGGTCATTAACATCGGCTGTAATTTTAAATAGGATACACCTGCCTTCATTCCTTGCCACATGGATTCTTTCGCTTTTTCAAATGTATCCGCCTTTTGGGTGACAAACAAAGTGAAATTCATCGTTGTATCGAGAATAATGGCAACACTGGAAGCAGCCATATAGAAAATGAGGAACAGCGGCATGGAAATCACTCCATACAATAATCCTCCAACTGCTGGAGAGGCAATTGCCGCAAAAGAAATCGACATTTGGTTTAATGACATGGCTTTTTGAATTCTTGCTTCGTCCACAAGACCTGTAATGGACGAGGTGAACGCTACGCTTGAAAACATGGATGTAAGGGACAAAATGCAGGATGTGATATAGATAGCGGTTAAGGATAATCCAGAGGTGATACTGACGATTAATAATCCGCCAATGGCTAAGGTGGTTGCGATTTGTGAGATGATGGCGATTCTTTTCCGTGGATATTTATCAACGATATAGCCTGCAAATGGTGCTGCGAGGGTACGTGGAAGTATATTGCAAATAAGATTCAAAGCAAAACTTTTCGCAGATCCCGTTGCCTGTAAAATATAAAAACTAATCGCAAAGGAATAAACCTGTGAACCAAAGGATGCAATCAGTTTGCTTATGGTAAAAGTCCAAAGATGGTATGTGGCCTTTTTCAATTTATTCATAAAATCTCCTCATTCCGTTAGGATATTTTCAAAAAGTTTAATTTAATTAAACAAAGCATAACATGAAGTTTTTACCAAATCAATAGGTAAGTTTAATTAAATTAAACAAATTTTAAGATGAGATGTGATTGTGCCCGAAAGGTGATAGGGAGTGGAATTTGGGTAACAATCAGCTGATGATTATGCCCGAAAAGTGCTGGGAAATGGGAATTGGGTAAAAATCAAGGCAGAATTGTGCCCGAAAAGCAGGAGGAACTAGAAGTTCGGTAATAAAAGAGATGCTTGCATCTTCCAAATTAGGGGTAAGTTTAATATAATTAAACAAATGGTAATTTTGGAGGAGGGGCTCCATTCATGTTAGGAGACCGAATACGTAAATTAAGAAAGCAGAAAAAGCTGACGCTTGAAGCACTGGCAGGGGAAGGGCTGACGAAAGGGATGCTCAGCCTCATCGAGAACAATAAAGCGAAGCCTTCGATGGAAAGCTTGGCTTATGTTGCTGAGAGGCTGGGCGTTGAAGTAACTGATTTATTGGAGGAAATCAGCACACAGGAAGTAAGGGGAATTCTTGAACAGGCTGAAAAGTTATATAATCAAAAATCTACTGAACAATACAAAGTACTACTAACGTTGATTGAACCCTACATAGAAAAACTCACACAAGGCTATGAATCAGCACGCTTGTTGGATATCTATGCCCGCAGTCTTTACGAAGAAAAATTGGCTGGCTGGGAGGAATTGATTGAACAGGCAGCAACCATGTATGACAAGATGAATTTAACAGCCAACCGGGCACAAATTGCAATTTTTCGTTCAATGGTGAATTTTATTCAACATGAGTATTCAAAGGCATTGGAGATTTTAGTAAGGGAACGAACGGAGATTGAATTGAACCATGTCTACATCGACCCGATGACACGCGTGGATTTTGATTATCATGAAGCGATTTTACATTTTGCTATTGGTGACAATAAGGCAGCGAGTGCGGTGATGGAAAGTGCCATTCATTTTTCAAAAGAGCACCGAATCTTTTATCGTATTAATGATTTATACAGACTTGGTGCAGGACAGGCTCTGATGTTTAATGATGAAGAAAACAAAGAGTTGTACTTACGGAAGCTAAAACAATATGGAGAATTTGCGGATGATTTACCATCTATTCTTATTCATGATCTTATTACTGTCATGTCTCTGAACACTTTGAATCAGGAGTATGCTAAGGCACTTGAAATCATTGACCATTACTTAACGGATCCAAAAGTGAAGGAAGTAGTTGAGGATTTGTATATTATTGAAAAAGGAAAAGCCCTATACGGTCTTGGGCAATTTACGGATGCCATTACTCATTTCGAAAAAGTAGAGACACCAACCACCACGCATCATCCGTTTGATTTGGCACTCTTTTATGTTCGATATTCCTATATAGCACTTTGCCTGAGAGAACTTGGAGAAAGGGAAGAAGCTCTTCAAGCGGCCCAAATAGCTGTAGAGAATTTCGAAACTCTTCCCGATTCCCCTTTTAAGGAATTTGTTAAAGAGACCCTTGAGGCAATTGAAATGGATTCATGAAGCCTAAAAACAGCAATAATCAAAAGTAATACTATCTCTTTTAAAATCATTCCAACGCCATAACGCGGCGCGCGCAAGAGAAATGTCTTATGCTGTGCCATCAAAGGAATTTGCCCCAAAGGTTTCGGACGAGCTTGTTGAGTTTGCTGAAAGTCAAGGGATGTCCATACTTGAAGCAGCAGCCTTTGAGCGCCACGGACTGAAGATTTAAAACATTCTACAAAATAATCGATAATCAGATGTAAGCCTAAACTTGGAGGGCTTACATCTTTTATTTTGCTTTTTGCAAAATAATTTAAGTTAAAAAATCCGCAAAGCAATAAATGAGACATGATTTCTTTATAAAACCTTTACAAGTCTATAACATCTTGGACATATTCTATTAACAATACAACGTTACTATGTAATTAGAGGGGATAGCATGCGTGGCTATCACGGTATTGGGCGAAGGAGGAGCCTATACTTTATTTGTCTTTTTATTCACATTACAATCAAACAATATACCGCCTTCGGAACCCCCCATACTTACATCCCAGCTTTTTGCTGATTAATTGTCCATCTCAGACGGACAAAACGTCCAATTTGTCCACGCGCGGTGAATACCTTTTAGGTATCACCGCGCGTGACAGGCACCGTTTTTAATCTACATCCATCCTCCCATCCATAGGTCCTTTATCCCGTTTTTTACCTTTTGTGAAATTCTTAACATTAACTAAATAGTAAATTAACAATCTTTAAATATTATAAAGTGAACGTGGTTTTTCAAACATAATAATGGAGGCGCTTTATGAGGCAATTTTGGAAAAAGAGGGTTTTACCGATTACCCTATCATTCGCTCTGGCAAGTAGTATTATTTCACCTGGCCTTACATCTGCTTTAGGTACATTTGATTTAACTTCTTCCCTTGTTCAAACTCCTATTAACCTGTATCAAGCAGAGCTTGCACCTGGTGTGAAGGAAAAGCATTACAGTTTTGAAGGGAAAGACGGAAAAAAGATTGAGAGTTTTGTAGTAGATGTAGATGTACATAATCCTAATGTCTCGATTGAATCAGGTACGCCGAATGACGGAACCGCCTATGGACTTCAGTCCGTTAGAAAGCAAGCCGAAGCCGCAAATGGGGACAACCATAAAGTGGTCGCTGCGGTAAACGCAGATTTTTATAATATGGCGACAGGTGAACCGAATGGGATTGTCTATAAAGACGGACAAGCTGTAAAAGCTCAGAATGGGACCTGGAGATTCTTTGGGATGACCAAATCAGGTGAAGCTGTGATTGGTTCCGCCGCTGAATATGATGCAATGAAAGATCAATTACAAGAAGCTTTAGGCGGAAATGCTATCCTTGTAAAAAATGGCCAAATCTATCAAACTCCACAAACGGGCGCAGATAAAGAGCCGCGCACTGCTGTTGGGATTAAAGCAGACGGTGATGTATTTTTTGTGGTGATTGACGGAAGACAAGAACCGTATTCTACTGGAATTTCTATGCCTGATTTGGCGCAGTTAATGATTGATTTAGGGGCAGTCGATGCTTTAAACCTTGACGGCGGCGGTTCTTCAACCTTCCTATCTCGTGAACTAGGCGGAGATCAATTCGAGTTAGACAACAAGCCATCAGACCGTTCGGAACGTAGTGTAGCGAACTCTTGGCTGATTGTTACAAAAGAGCCATCTGATCATGTTTTTCATGCTGCTCATATTGAATCGTATGATCAATCCTATACCCCTGGCGCTACGATTCAATTCACTGCCAAGGGAAGAGATAAATCAATGGCATCAGCCGATCTGCCAGCATCCGGTCTATCGTGGGCGTTATCGGATTCCTCCTTCGGCAGCATTGATGAGAATGGTAAATTTACCTCAAACGGCAAAACAGGTCAATTTCATGTTCTCTTGAACTATCAAGGTACGGAAGTTGGCAAAAGCATCACAGAAATAGCCAAGCCTGATGAATTGTCTTTCACCTCATCGGAATTGACGGTTGCTAGAAATAGTGAAACCAACTTAAACTTACTAGCAAAATTTCAAAAAAGGAATGTAGACTGGAGTTTACAAGATATTACGTTTGAAATCCCTGAAGGTATGGGAACCATTGATGAATCGGGTGTGCTTCACACAGGAGATAAAAATGTGTCAGGTATGATTACAGCTCATTTGAAGGATTCCACTCTCACCGCCCAAATAAAGGTGACGGTTGGAAAGCTTCCTGAAGTCCTATTCGATTTTGAAAAAGATCTTGGAACCTGGAAAACATCCACCGCTAACCGCGGGGAAAAAGTCTCACTTAGTCTAGCAAAATATCCAGCACCTGTTCGTTTTGGCAGTCAATCATTGAAAATGGATTTTGATTTAACAAATGCACAATCCGGTACCACCCTTGGAGCTTATACAGGGCCTGGTGCGAACACCCCCATAAACGATAATCCATCAAGCATTGGAATGTGGGTGTATGGAACGCCGGAAGCACAAGGATACTGGCTGCGGATGATGATTGTCGATGGAAATGGCAAAAATCAAAGCATAAATCTTACAGGGGAAAAACCGGGGATTGATTGGACAGGCTGGAAATACATCGAGGCTGAAATACCTGCCAGCTTTACAGGTCCATTCAAATTACATGCGACACAAGCAGTTCGACTAATGTCTACAAAATCAGGAATCACTGGTCCAATGACAAAAGGGTCAATTTATATTGATAATATCAGAGCCGTATATGGTGAAAAATTCGATGATTTAAATCCTCCTGTGATTCAAGCAATAAACGTAGAAGGTCAAGAATTTACCACAAATGCGGTTAACGTTAGAGCAAACGTGAATGAATATGAAGATGATCCTTTTAAAACAGGTATCGACTGGGATAAAATTAGTATTTTCATAGATGGAAAGGATTTTTCCAAAAAGGAAGGTCATTTTTCCTATGATATGGACGGTTCTATCTCATTAAGCGGCCTAAAATTTGCTGACGGGACTCATAAAGTAATACTCATGGTTCCTGATAAATTTGGAAACCAAGCAATTAAAACCGCCTATTTTACCGTGAACACTGGTTCAGCAAAGGTTGAAATCACTAAAAAACAAGAGCAAGCTTTGCTTGGTGATGTGTTTGAGCTTGTGGTGAAAGCAACGAATTCAGCGGAAATCACTGAATCTGCCATTAAATTGCAGCTCGATCCAGACTTTCCGGTAGAAGATGTTATTTTTTCAAATGGGTTTGACACTAGTACTTCAGGTTATGATCGATTAACAGGCATTCTTTCATTAAATCTTGTGAATGGCGGTCAAACAGCTACTGCTGTTGACGCAGTAACCATTCAGGTCCGAATTCCTGAAACCACACAAGAAGGCAGCAAGCTGAGTTACGAAATAGCAGAAGCCAGCTTAAGCTACTCTACACCGAAAGAAGCGAGCTTCGTCACCACTTTTTCAATGGAACCAACGAGCGTAGAGGTCAAAGGTGCCTTTGATATAGTGGCAGAACCGATATTAATTGGGAAGCCTGCTGTGATTACGGTGAAAAATAGCGAATTAATCAGTGGCGCGGAAGTCTTCGCCATCACCGCTGGTAGCAAGGAGCCTGTTTTACTAGGAAAAACAGACGAAAATGGTTCACTTCGTGTCGATTCTATTACCAATGTAGTCGAGAAAATTTCCTTGTATGCAGTAAAGGATGGCAAGTACTCTTTTAAATTGAAAACACAAACATACCCTTCCCTCGCTGCAGCAAAGGAAATTAAAAATGTGATTTCAACGCCAACTGGCGACCCGTATAAAGGAAAAGGCTTCACCTGGATGTCGAGTCCGCTCTCGAATGACAAAACCGTTATTCAAGTTGCTAGAAAGAAGGATTACGAGAAGAAGGGTGAGCTTTCACTTGAAACAGTCACTGGTTCTTTTAGCAACCAAGTGTTCTCTGGTGAGCAGGATATTACGAAAAACGGAATCGTTCGAGTGAATGAAGTAACATTAACTAAATTACAACAAGGTACTACCTATGTTTATCGTGTTGGTGACGGAGAAAACTGGTCAGAACTACAAGAATTCAGCACATTAAAAAGAAAGCAAACGTTCGAATTTGCTGTTCTAGGTGACACCCAATCCCCTGCTGATTTAAGTCTTTTCAATCAAATCCTTAGTGATTTAAATAAAAAAGACTTAGCCTTCATGATTCATGTCGGAGACCTGATTGATGAATCAGCGAAATTTAAACAATGGGATGAAACATTAGGAATCATGAGTGAATATAACAAAATTCTTTCCACAGACCTTGTTGCGGCTCTAGGAAATCATGAGTACATGGGAGATGCCGACGGACACTTAGCAAAGTCGATTTTTAACTCACCCGAAAATGGACCAGCAGCTGACAAAGGCGGAACATATTCGGTTGACTACAATAACATCCATATTAGTGTATTAGGCTTTACAAGCGATGCCGAGACTCTGAACCAGCAGCTCGAGTGGCTGAAAGAGGATATGAATAATTCCGACAAACCGTGGAAAATCCTTGTGACACACAAGCCTCCATATTACACAAATCCGTTTGGCGGAAATGAAAACATGAAGGCAAAACTACCGCCAGTTGTGGATGAATTAGGAATTGACATCGTCTTCTCTGGTCATGACCATTCTTACGGCAGAACGAAGAAATTAAAGGACGGCAAAGAAGACCCGAATGGTACGGTCTATGTAGTTGCTGGTACCACCGGTAAAAAACACTATGACGCAGTGGCAGATGAAAAATTTGACTATGTCAACATGGATAATATCGCCGTCTCCATGCAGGCAAAAGTAGACAAAGATCAAATCACCTTCTCCACCATCACCTCAGAAGGTGATACAATCGATGAATTTACCGTCATAAACGAAGACTACTTCGATGAAGGCGAGATACTCACAGAGTAAAAAAACAGTACCAGGCAATAATACGGTATTTATAGATAGGACACTTGAAAAAGAGTGTTTCCACTTTTCTCTTTTTTAAAAATCTGAGAAAATAGGTCTCATGAACAAAACAACATTCAAATAAAAAAGATCTCCCATTACAGCAGTGAAATTCTGCACCGGGAGATCTTTTTTACATGTTGCGTTCAATGGTATTAAAGCATTCCTTTGTGATGGGAGCGGATTGAACCTCTTTTGCTTGTTTTTTTGCCCTTTGTTTACGAACTCTCGGAGCTTTGTATAAAACGCCAACTTTTACTTGCTGAACTTCTTTCACTCCCTGGATAATGAGCTGCATGGCAAAGATTGCAAGTATGAAGGCAGCTAAAATCCACAAGTACCAGTAGCGGCCAGAAGCAATGGTGGTTCTTCCTAATTCACCAATTAATCCTGACCATTCATGGGTCATCGACATGGGCGGATCTGCCCCCATCGGATCATAGCTAAGTTTTGTCCCGCCAAAGAAAAATTTAAAAATCCCTAAATGAATAAAGATTAATAAAACTTGGATAAATTGGGTTCCCAATAAGATCGTTACACGGGGCCCAATATGCGGGAATATATGCCGCCAGAATAGATGGAATTTGCTGCCGCCTAAAGCTCGCGCACTGGCAATAAATTCATAATCCAGAACTCGCTTTATTTCTTTTCCTAATAAAACGGTTGTCAACGGAACTACCAGTATGGTCAAGATAAACATCTCAAGTAAAATACGTTCGGTAAAGGTATAGGTAAATTCATAGCCAAAACCGGTAAAAGCAGGCATTAAGATCGGCGCGAGTAAGATGTATGCAATTAAACTCAAAGGCAGAAAATGAATGGAATCTACCAGTTTTCCAAGCCAATGCTGGGTGCGGGGCCCTAGGTGAAACGCATAAAATACCCCAAACAAAAGGCCGCCAAGAACGCGTAATAAGGCGATTAACAAGGCAAAAATCAACGTATACTTTGCACCAATGACTAATTGATCAAAAAGGCTGAACCCTAATTTGTCAGAACCAAAGAAAAACGGCTTTGTAGGTGCATGCGGTGGCGCTCCAAGCAGTTTTACACCGTCCTCTGAGTAATGCAGCCGGACTTGATCAACATGATTATCAGTAGTAACAGAATAAATCAGACTGTAACTGATGGCCACAATAAAAAATAAAGCTCCAAGTGCAAACTTCCAATTTTTCATGTGTCGGCCAAATAAAAACAGGGAAGAGATAAACGGACGAAAAGGTGACAATTTTCGCAGATTGATAGATTTAATTAAAAAAAGGACATTCTCAAGTGACAGCTTTGCCCATTCCAGGATATTGTGAAAATGCCATTTCTGCCACACGGAACCTCGTCTTTTTTCGTATGATAGTGATTGATCTTCTTTTAGCCAAAAATCAATCAATTGGAATAAGAAGTAGAATGGCGAAAAAATAAGGGCGAGTGTTACGAATACGGTTATCGGTTGAAAGTTATCAAGTAAGTAGTGCGTCAGCCCGTGGACATTAAACACTCTTTCGATAATAAATTGACTAGAAAGGGTTCCCCAAATAATAATCTTCATATGGTGAAACGAAATCGGCATGATATTTTTTATCACATGCTTAACTAATATATTGAATTTATTTATCCCTTTACTTTTAGCAAAGGTGACATAAACCTTTAAAAACTCTTCCTCAATCATCAGTAGCAGAATCTTGAACATGGAGACCAGCGGCAGTATGGCTAACGTGACGATTGGTGCAAAATAGGCTTTTTCTTTAAAGCTGGCAACACTAAATAAATCAACGCCAAACTTCTTAAAGATAAAAATAGATAATACCTGTAATAGGGTGGCGACAATTAGGTCTGGTACTGACTCCAAAACATCAAGCACCTTTTTTATCGGTCGAAGCACAAACGCAGGCAAGAAGGCCGATCCAAGTGCTAGGAGAAACGCCACACTAAAACCTATTAATAGTGCACCTGCTAAAATTTCCATGGAATAAACAAATGCCGGCCACATGATTTCCATCATTGGCGCACCGCCTGCTTTTGAAACCTCCATCTTATATACCCATGATTCAGGCTTAAACATGTCTTTGCCAAAGGCAATCAATTGCTCAAAGTATCCAGGCGAATCAGAGATTCCTCTCGTTGAAAAATATTGTGGGAAAATACTTACACAAAAGATGGAAATCATCCCTAGTAAGTAATATGTAATTAATCTAACAATCTTCATATTATCCCCCTATTTTTGTCTCTTTATATTACTACATTTGTATAGTAGAAGAGTATCATATAAAGGAAATTATTTTCTAGATAGTCCACCCTTTCAACCTAACCAATTTCCAATTATTTCAATATATAAGATTTGGACGCATGTTGGATATAATTTGTTACATAGATTTGTGATAAAATGAGAATTACGGGTAAAATTTTTTTTACATAAGGAGAAATGAACTATGATTCTTGTCATTGGCGGTGCTGGTTATATTGGCAGTCATCTTGTAAAGGAGTTAGTGGAAAAAGAAGAGGTTATTGTATTAGATAATTTATCGACTGGTCATCGTGAAGCTATTGATAGCAGAGCGATTTTTGTTCAGGGTGATCTTGGAAACGAGGAAGACCTGCAAATGATTTTCTCCAGTTATCCCATTAAGGCGGTCATGCATTTTGCTGCCTTTAGCTTGGTAGGAGAGTCAGTGGTTGATCCTCTAAAATATTATCAAAATAATGTAGCAGCTACTCTAACTCTTTTAAAGGTAATGATGAAAAATAATGTAAAAAACTTTATTTTCTCTTCAACTGCAGCAACATACGGAATACCGAATGTTGAGATTATCGATGAACAAACGGTAACATCACCGATTAATCCTTATGGCCATTCTAAATTAATGATTGAACAAATTCTTGCTGATTTTTCAAAAGCCTATGGCTTGCGTTATGTGGTTCTTCGTTATTTTAATGCAGCAGGTGCACATGAATCTTCTAAGATTGGCGAGAGCCATGATCCAGAATCACATCTAATTCCGATTATTCTTCAGCAGTTATTAGGCCAGCGCGAAAAGGTTTCTGTATTCGGCTCTGATTATGATACACCAGACGGAACGTGTATCCGGGATTACATCCATGTTACTGATTTAGCCAGCGCTCATATCCTTGCACTGGAGGCATTATTAACGGAAAAGAAAAGCACAGAAATCTATAATTTAGGGAATGGTCTTGGTTACTCGGTAAAAGAGGTTATTGAGACATGTGAGAGAGTAACTGGGGTAAACGCAAATGTTGAAATGGCTGATCGTCGTGCTGGGGATCCCGCTAGGCTGGTTGCTTCATCGCAAAAAATTTATAGTGAATTGGGCTGGAAAGCGGAGCGAAACTTGGAACAGATTATTGCAGACGCATGGAAATGGCATAAAAATCAACAGTATTAATAAAAGGCTCTTTACTTAAACAAATACAGCTTAATTAAAAAACCTTGTCTACAGAAGCAGGCAAGGTTTTTTGCTACGTATATTAAAAATTTTAAAAAATCAAACGTATAATTAATTTGATCCAACCGAAAAAAGCAATCCATAATGGGACACTTAAAGAAGTCCCCCAAACTAGCCCATAAGCGAAATTATCCTGCTTGTCCATGAAATCCACTCCCTGTTTATAGTTGTAGATTACCTTTCGTTTCCCGATTGTATTCATTTATTATATTTGAAAACGTTTTCATTAACAATGAATCGAATGGATTATTTCACAGTGTTAATCTTGGAAAATAATTTGTCTATATAATAGCAAGAAGAGAAAGAGAAAAAAAGAAAAGCATGTCATAAAAGACTACTTTTTTTTCGACTTTTTCCTTTCAAAATCATCCTTTTGTCGACAGTATACTTCTAGAGATAGACATAGGTTTATTTTACAAAAGGGCTTGCAGGAGTTTTAATTAAAGGCTGTTTTTGTAATGATTGTTGTTAAAATCTTAAAGCCGATTTTAACGTGTAATTAGTTGTAGAATTCAAAAATAATGTCTAGATTTGTTGATATCTATCACATCCTTTTCTAGCAGTTTAGTATATGGTCACTGTAGTAGGAAAGTTGGAAGAGTGTTTGATTCTCAGTGTTCTGCGGAAAGGAGTATTCTTTTGAGATATGAGATCAAAAAGACAGATTTTAGTTCTTTCATTGAAGTTTGTAAGCCCTTACTATCAGGTGTTCCCTATCCTTGTTATTTAATGGATTTGGAAGGCAGTATTGTTTTTTCGAACCAAGCTGTTCAAGAATTAACCGGTTATAAAAGACATCGTGATTGTCAACGGAATTTTGTTTCGCTATTAGAAGAAGAAGAGATTGATAGGACAATCGAGCATATTAATGCTGTTCTAAAAGGGGAGAGGTTGAGCTTCCAAACCAATCTTCGACATCGGAACGGTAATAGATTGGCAGTAGATATTCTTTCCATCCCTGTGGAAGTTGATGGAGTGATTCTTGGTATTTGCGGCTATATAACTAATGTAGTAAATGATAAGCATCATAGTTATCTTTCTACTCGTAGTAATTGGGATAATATTTTCACTGGCATCGAGATTTGTTTGTGGTCCTTGGAGGCGAAAACCATGGAAACGATTTCGATTTCGCCAGTATGTGAGACCATTTTTGGGTATCATGAAGAGGAGTTTCTTAAGGAATCTGGTTTGTGGGAACAGCTTGTCCTGCCGGCTGATAAAAAGGGTGCCTGCAAGCATTTGGAGTTGGCTAGGAAGGGGAAATCCTCACTGCATGAATACCGTATTGTTACCAAAAGCGGTGAGCATAAATGGTTGTCTGATTTTATCGTTCCTGTTTTTTCTGATTATTCCTATGGGCCTCTTAAAATGGACCGGATTGTAGTGGATATTACAAAGCGGAAAAAGGCAGAGGAGCAGTTAACTTTTCTAGCCTTTCACGATTCCTTAACGGGTCTGCCGAACAGACGGAAATTAGATCATGAGCTCCATAAAGCGTTAACGGAGGCAAAGGAAAAGAAAAAGTTGGTTGGAATCTTATTCTTGGATCTAGACCGATTTAAATATATTAATGATTCCCTTGGCCATAAAATGGGGGATAAAGTTTTACAGGTGATTGCAGCGCGTTTGAAGGATAGTTTGCGAAATGATGATGTTATTTCTCGTCAAGGCGGAGATGAGTTTGTCCTTTTGCTTAAAAATCTGGCAACGAAAGAGGCCCTTCATGAAACGGCAGCGCGGCTAAACGGAATCATTGCTGAGCCTATTAGGCTGCTGGGAAATGAGTATGTCCTCCGTGCAAGTATTGGGCTGAGTATTTTCCCTGATCATGGGTTTGAGGCTGAAGGATTGGTTCAGAAGGCGGACCATGCTATGTATCTGGCAAAGGAAAGCGGAGTGGGAATTCAGCCCTATGAAGCGGGAATGTCCACCAGTCTTTCACGAAAGTTGCTGCTTGAACAATATCTTCATAAAGCCATTGAAAAGAATGAATTGTACTTAGAGTACCAACCGATTGTCGATGTTTATGGAAAACAAGTGATAGGGTTGGAGGCACTTCTACGATGGAATCATCCTGTTTTAGGGGCGATATCACCTGGAGAGTTTATCCAAATCGCAGAAGAGTCAGATTTAATCATCAAATTAGGCAACTGGGTGTTGGAAACTTCCTGCAGGCAGCGTAAGCAATGGGTTGAAATGAACTTGCCGCCTTTTTATGTTTCGATTAATGTGCCAGCTAGACAAATCAATCTTGAGTCATTCTTGGAAAGTGTCAAAGGAGCTTTGGAGCGCTATCAGTTGCCATCCAATCTCCTAAAGATTGAAATCACAGAAAGAACAGCAATGACAAATGTCCAGAAAACCTTAAATACGATAAAAGAATTACAGGATATGGGCGTCGATATCATTCTCGATGATTTTGGTGTCGGCTATTCTTCAATTAGTTACCTTGTTCAATACCCGTTTAATACGATTAAAATAGATAAATCCTTTATTGAAGGGTTAGATAATAAAAATCAGCGATCCATCTGTCGAACTTTGGTCGCAATGGGAAGAAATCTAGGAATGAATGTGGTAGCAGAGGGCGTGGAAGAGTTGGAGCAATATCAATTCTTATGCAGTATTGGCTGCCATAACATGCAGGGTTACTATTTTAGCAGACCAACGAGTGTTGAATTGATTAAGACATTTTTTATTCCGGAACAGAAGGGCATGCAGGAAAAATTTCAATAAATATTAGTTTAACAGAGAGGCCGTTGACCTGGATTGTCGACGGCCGTTACCTATGCGCTAAAATTCTTAACCATTGTCATAAAATCAGTTGATTCTCTAGTAAACTTCATTTTTTTAACAAATCCAAGTTTTGTATAAAGATGGATAGCCCGTTCGTTGAATACAGCAACGGTTAAACGTATGGAATCACCCTTATAGGTTTCTTGAATATAGGAAAGGATAAACGAGAAGAACGCAGCACCGAAACCTTGACCTGTTAAACCAGGATTCATACCAATTCCTATATCATTTATATCCTCCGAATAGGCACCCATTGTATAACCGTATGGAACTTGGGCGGCACTTCCGATACAAAAGAAGCCAACCAGTTCATTGCTTTGATTAACTACGGCATAATAAGGATGATCTAGTAATTCTTTAAGAGATTCAGAGCTTTCTTCATTATTGTAAAAATCATAGGGTGCTTCGTACTTCCAAGTTAGGATTTGTTTTGCAAATTCCTCCTTCATATCACTAACAACTACTGCATTTTTCTACCCCATTCTTACATTTAGTCAAAGCAAAACCGTTACGAAGGCCAACCTCCTTTTTTAGAAATTTTATCATTATTTGTTTGTGAATTCGAATTTGTGAAATTTTTCAAAAAACTTCGCTTAAATGGCCAGTCTCCTGTATAATCTTTTTTAATATTAATAGAGGAGATATAACCATGAATTCATATATAAGGGATCAGATTCAGTCATTTCAAAAAGTCAACCAGAATCGGGGACGATTATTAGTCAGCTGTCCGGACCAACCTGGTATTGTTTCAACAATCTCAAACTTTTTGTTTTCCTATCAAGCTAATATCATCGAATCCAGCCAGTATTCAACCAACCCAGAAGGCGGAGTATTTTTTATCCGAATTGAATTTGAATGCCCAGGGTTAAAGGAAAAGGCGAAGGATATGGAAGAACGGTTTGCTGTTATTGCTGAGCAATTTTCAATGGAATGGAAATTAACCCATGTGTATCAAGTGAAAAAGGCTGCTATTTTTGTTTCAAAGGAACTTCACTGTCTGCTCGAGCTGTTATGGGAATGGCAAAGCGGCGATTTAATGGCGGATATTGCACTTGTGATTAGTAACCATGAGGAAGCAAGAGATGCCGTTGAAAGCTTAAACATTCCGTTTTATTATATTCCTGCAAATAAAGATATTCGTGCCCAGGTGGAAGTCCAGCAGCTTCAATTGTTAAAAGAGTATGAGATTGATTTGGTGATTTTGGCCCGCTATATGCAAATTTTAACACCTGATTTTGTTGCTGCCAACCCAAACAAAATCATTAATATTCACCATTCCTTTTTACCTGCATTTGTTGGGGCAAGACCCTATGAACGAGCACATGCCCGTGGTGTAAAGTTAATTGGAGCAACCTCTCATTATGTAACCAATGATCTTGATGAAGGTCCGATTATTGAACAAGATATTGCTCGCGTCGATCATCGTAATGATGTCGACAATTTGAAGAAAATTGGACGTAGAATAGAAAGAAGTGTTTTAGCACGTGCGGTAAAGTGGCATATCGAGGACCGGGTTATTGTCCATCAAAATAAAACGATTGTTTTCTAATATTTGGAGCTTGTTAAAAAAAGAGGATGACTCCATTATTGAGTCATCCTCTTTCCTATAGACTAGCTAGTAGGTGTGGGCAGTAAATTTCTGGAGATTAGTCCTTAAGAAGGCGTCTTGAAGACAAAACTTAAATTCTCAGCTTTAGATTAGTCCTTAAGACGGGGTCTTGAAGACAAAACTCAAATGCCGAGCTGGAGATTAGTCCTTAAGAAGGGGTCTTGAAGACAAAACTTAAACGGCCAGCTGGAGATTAGTCCTTAAGAAAGGGTCTTGAAGACAAAACTTAAATTCTCAGCTGGAGATTAGTCCTTAAGAAGGCGTCTTGAAGACAAAACTCAAATGCCGAGCTGGAGATTAGTCTTTAAGATAGGGTCTGTAACAAATTCAGTCAGATAGATCCCCTCTGATGAGAGGGGATTGCTTTTTAAGAATGATACTTTTTATACCATTCTACGAATTGACCTAACCCGATTTCTAATGGAGTTGCAGGGGAAAACCCTGCAGCCTTTTGCAAATCAGTAATATCCGCATAGGTTACTTTAACATCTCCAGGCTGCATCGGGAGGAATTCTATTTTTGCTTTTTTGCCTATTAGGTTTTCTAAGGTGTTAATAAAATCCATCAATTTCACAGGGCTATTGTTACCGATATTATAGATTTTGTAGGGTGCACGACTCGTACTGGGATCTGGATTTCTGTTTTTGTCTGGTACAGGAGGATGATCGAGTAGTTTGATCATCCCTTCGACAATATCATCAATAAACGTAAAGTCTCTGCGCATGTCGCCATTATTATAAGCTTTAATACTGTTTCCTTCGATAATATCCTTTGTAAAAGAATAGTAGGCCATATCGGGCCTTCCCCAAGGACCATAGACGGTAAAGAAACGAAGACCGGTGGTGGGTATACTAAATAAATGGCTATAGGTGTGCGCCATTAATTCATTCGCTTTTTTGGTTGCTGCATAAATACTTATCGGATGATCAACAGCGTCTAGGGTAGAGAAGGGGGTTTTTGTATTTGCTCCATAAACGGAACTGGACGATGCGTAGATTAAGTGCTTCACTTGATGATGTCTGCATGCCTCAAGAATATTTACAAAACCAGCTAGGTTTGAATGAACATAGGATTGTGGATGGGTGAGACTGTACCGGACTCCAGCTTGAGCTGCTAAATTAATCACAATCGGGATACTATGATTCTCAAAAAGTTTTGCTATTGAATCATAATCAGCCAAATCAATTTTGTGAAATTTGAACTTTTCATTTGCTTCTAATAATTTTAGACGCTCTATCTTTAACCGAACATCATAATATTCATTAAGGTTGTCCACACCAATGACATGATAATTGAGA
Organism: Neobacillus niacini; assembly: GCF_031457145.1. Classification (GTDB taxonomy): domain Bacteria; phylum Bacillota; class Bacilli; order Bacillales; family Cytobacillaceae; genus Neobacillus; species Neobacillus niacini_J. The sequence goes on along the minus strand of NZ_JAVDVZ010000009.1, from coordinate 121,493 downwards.
TCCAACAAACGTTTAGAAAGATGAAACCCAATAAAACCTGCCGCACCTGTCACTAGGATGTTCATTTTATTCTATCCGATCTTTTTTTACGATCATTCTCCCTACCATGCTCTTTGCTTCGATTACGATTCTTTTTATCACCGTTATCTCTTTTGCCGCCATGTTCCCTTTTTTGACTGCGGTCACGATCACGATTATGCCCTTTTTTATGGTCACGACCCTTATCACGATCTTTACCCTGGTCCTTGCCCTTTTTACGTTTAGAATCTGTTTTCCCTTCAATGTTAATGATTTCTAATTGAGCTTCTTCATCTGTGAGCGGGATAGGTTTTTTTGTCCATTCTGCATGGGTGGCAGGATCAAGAACTTTTACTTGCTCTAGAAAGGCGTCAAGGAAACCTCTTTCGTGAAGGTTTTGAAATAGCTCTAATGGTCTTTTTTGTATCCGAGAGTACGAGTATACATGGTCAACCATTTTAAAGCCATTATTTGTTACAAAAACATGCCGTAATGGGGCATCGATTTGTTTAAATCCTGCTTGTTTTTGCGATGTTAAAATCTTTAGTAAAAGTTTGCTCACAACCGGTGGAAGGGCAGATTGTTTTTTTAGAAAGGTGTTTAGATCAGGCCCACTTAAATATTCCATTACCACATAATTATTGCCTGTTTCATAGACCTTTGGAATAAATGAAAGGTCCTGATGGGAAAGGAGAACATCCTTTTCCTGTTCACAATGTTGGGTTTTTGGATAGATTTTCACGCACTTATTCTCTGAAACACGGTAGACTGCACCTTGGTGGCCAGCTCCAATTAATGTTTGCGAGATGGCGCTGTCTACTTTTACTCCTTCACCATCTCCTCCCGGATCAACGGGAATGTTTCGATAATCCATTTTATTTTCATTAAAATATGCCTGCCACATTTCATAGGTCTTTGGTTCAAGCTTTTTTACCCGAGATAGGAAGGATTCCTTTAGCAGCATCATATTTAAATCTCTTAATAATTTAAGCGGTACTGGGTGAATTCGCTTGAAGGCATTTACGTGGTCAATTAGTTTTAGTTCTTCATTTTCAAGAACGAAAATATGCCGTAATGGGGCATCAACCATCGTGAATTTTGCCTTTTTCATTTCGCCTAAAATATCAAGAAGTTTCATGGCAATGGATTCTGGAATATAAGTGCAATTCCGGAGATATTCCTTTAATGTAGGAGCATTAAAGTAGTCAATGACGTTATAGTTATCCCCGTATTCATATAGTCGTGGGAAAAAGGATAAGTGCTGTCCTGCTTTCAGTGCTTCCCTTTCCATCTTGGCTTGGAGAGGACTGGTATAAATTTTTACACAACGATCCTCTGATAGTTTAAAGACTGCTCCTTGTGCACCCATTCCAATTAGATGATAGCCAGTGGGGTTATCAATTTCTAAGGTTTTGATACCTTTCGTTACTTTGATTGATTTAAAATCTGCCATCATAATCCCCCTAACAATTCATCATAATAGTTGGCTTGAAGTAAGAGCTGCTTATTCTGGTCAAAGTTTTTCTCTACTTTTTGACGTGCAGAAACGGCATAGTTTTCCCACTTGTTTCGGTTCAATAACATGAATTCTAAAGCTTGTGCCAGATGATCGACATCGTTTTCCCTTACTAATATTCCATCCTGGTCATTGGTGATGATTTCGGGAATACCGGCATGGTTAGTGGAAAGGACGGGAATGCCGGTTGCCATAGCCTCTTTGATCGTATTTGGAATCCCTTCTATATCTCCATTTGATGCGGTTAAGCTTGGGGCGCAAAATATATCAGCTTGTCCCATTAGCTCAGGTATTTGACTTTTTGGTACACGATTTAATAAACGAAACGAAGTACCTAAATTTAACTGAGTGGCAAGAGAATGAATGTAGCCTTCCAGTTCACCGCCGCCAATAATAGTTAGTGTAGCCTTTGGAAATTTTGCTTTAATCTTTTCAAATGCCTGCATGAGAATATGATGACCTTTCTTTTCTACTAATCTCCCAATGGAAAAAATGTTTTGTGTGCCTTGTAGGTTTGGCGACCGATAGGGGAAAAGGTTGAGGTCGACTCCTCCATACAGGACTCTAATTTTATCGGCAGGGCATCCCCAAAGGTTAATTCGATGTGCTAAATGCTGGCAAACAGGAAAAAAGCGTTCTCCTTGCTCAAAAAGCCTATTCATGCCATCTACATAGCCAACAGGCTGATTGGCAAGGGTTGCATCTCTCCCTCGAAAACTTGTAACCAGCGGCAGGTTGGTTTCTTCTTTAAAAGGTTGAAGTAATAGACCTAATTGACCATGGTGTGCGTGAATAAGAGATACATTATGCTTTTCTACATATTTTTTTGGTGAAAATATCTCACTATAATAGTGAACCTTCTTATTGAGAAGAGGTAGGTTGACCACATACTTAGGCTGTCTGACCAAATGTAAATAATCATAGCCAGGAATATCGCGAATTTGAGGAATATATTGAGTCGGGTCAACTCTTAGATTCATATGGATAACTTTTGACAATTGCCATTCTCCTTTCAAAAACTTATATTCTTTAAAACTAAGGTATGCAAGTTGAAAGGGGAGGCTTGGACAAATTGGAAAAAAACAAAAATGCGCCAGAGTCAGAATTAGACTATGGCGCATTTTTTATTAAATAAATAAGCTTAGAAGTAATACAATTCCAAGACCAACGATGGAGTTTACGAATAAGAGAAGACCCCCATGAAATAATAATTAGTTGTGGAAATGGTTGATTGTAATCAGTTTTACAAAATAATAAAACCCCCGACTGTTGTAGTCAGGGGTTTAAATGGTTATTTATATATTATCGGATTGTTTTTAAAGCGCCGCTCCAAGCGTTTACTTCATCAAGCATTGCAGTCATATTCGTTTGGTGAAGATCTGCTGGTTTGAATACAGATCCGTTTTCAAAGTCTGTGAATAATGACAATGTTGGATGTGTACGAACATCAGCAACCTTTAATTCGCCAAGGATTCCACGTAAGTGTTCAGCAGCACGAGCTCCGCCAGTTGAACCATAGCTTACGATACCAGCAGCTTTGTCGTTCCAAGCTTCACGTGCAAAGTCAAGAGCATTTTTTAAAGCACCTGTAATACTATGGTTGTATTCTTGAACAACGAATACGAAGCCGTCTAAGCTAGCAAGTTTTTGGTTCCAAGCAGCGATTCCTGGTTCAGATCCATCAGTTGTACCTAAGAATGGCAGTTTGTAATCTGCGATATCAACGATTTCATAATCTGCATCTCCGCGTTGGTCAGCGATTCCTTTTACCCATTCGCCTACTTGTGGACTTACACGTCCATCACGTGTGCTTCCTAAAATAATACCGATTTTTAATTTTGGATTTGTCATTGTTTCTTCCTCCTTAGATGTAGTACCAAATAATTTGTTTAAAAAACCCATGCTGTGCACCCCTTGCTGTTATTTTTAAATCTATATAGGTTTTTAATTTCCATTTACCTTGAATTAAAACATCGTTAAATAATTTATTTTTAATTCGAGATAAATATAATACAGATTTCATTTCTTGTCAACAAAATTAACTTTTTTTTTTTACTGAATGTTTTCGCTCAAGAAAGATGTACTACAATAAGTGGAATCTTTATGGAAAATCCACTATACTTGGATAGGATATTTCAAGGAGAGGAGTAGATTCAAAATGTCGAGCTTGCCAAATTGCCCAAAATGTAATTCTGAGTATACATATGAAGATGGAAGTTTATTGATTTGCCCGGAGTGCGGTCATGAGTGGAGTTTAGAAGCTGCAGCTGTGGAAGAAGAAAGAATTATTAAAGATGCAAACGGAAATGTTTTAAGCGATGGAGATACGGTAACGGTTATCAAGGACCTTAAAGTAAAAGGAAGTTCATCGACACTAAAACAAGGTACGAAGGTGAAAAATATTCGCCTAGTTGATGGAGACCATAATATTGACTGCAAAATTGATGGTTTCGGAGCGATGAGTTTAAAGTCAGAATATGTGAAAAAATTATAAAAAATCGGCGCTCCTTTTATTGGGGCGCCTTACATTTTTCTTTAATGAGAAAGGGGGGAGAGGATCCCCCGCAGCTCTTATTTAAAAGTGGGAGCGATGGTATCGATTCGGTTAGTCCATATCCCGCCGCTATAGTTGGAAGGCAGCCTTTTTAAATCATTAGGGTTATCAAATCCCTCTGACCAGCCTCCATCACCGGCAACCAAAATCACCCGAGTACCAACGCTGTCCATCCGATTTAGGAACTTTTCCGACCAGCCCCATAACCATGGGGCGAACTTTTCGGGAATATGCAATTGAGTCTTCTCACATGAGGTTGGGATGTAACCTGTCCATCCGACCGCGAAATAAGGTAGCAAGCAGCTTTTTAACGTAGCCTTTGACATGACGCGAAGGTCCGGAAGTTCCTCTTTTATTGTGGCAATCGGCTGGTCTCCGCCATAAACGGTCATTTGATTTAAACGTTTTTCTGGCAGTTTCGCTAAAACTTCAGCTAATTGTCTTCCTTCCTCGGGGTCATCACTTTTAATATGAATTAGCAATGATTCATCTAGAAAATGAGTTAATACTTCATCCAGCGATGGCATGAGACCAACACCTTTACCGCGAAACGGATAGGTTTGTCCATTATCCGCGGTGTACCCATACCCAATATCAAGCTGCTTTAATTCTGCCATTGTGTATTCCTTTGTCGTACCTTCGGTGTTTGTACGACAGTCAAGTGTCCAATCATGAAAAACAGCAAATTGGCCGTCTTTTGTCGGTTTAATATCCAATTCAACGACATCCGCACCATTTTCAAAGGCTGCCTCCATCGAAGGTATGGAGTTTTCCAAGTATGGGTGCTCAGGTGGGTGAATTCGCTCAGCTGTACACGTATTCCCGGTAATTCCCTCCATACTAAAGGTTTGTCCAAGTCCGCGGTGAGCAAGAAGCAAAGGATCAGCATCACGATCCTTCGTAAAAATCGAGCTGTTGTTAAGAAACATAAATAAGGACAATAAGAGGATAAAAATAAGTACTCTTTTTAGTATCTTTTTCAGCGTTAACTCCTCCATTAATTGAAATACAAGATAAATAACGTAATAGTATAAATACTACATAATTTATCATAACAAAAAAGCTGATTGAAAAGATTCAATCAACTTTCATATTTATATTCTCTTTTTTATATCTTCCCTAATGGATTCAATCAGTGTATCCGATAAATTTGCTGGAAGGGATGCACCGTCCACAAATACCCAGGAATTCATGATTTCAAGGTCTGCTTTTTTAAAGGTAATGCTGTAATCCTCTTGATTATGGGAAAACTCAGCGGTAACGTATTCCTCACTATCGAAATCATCATCAATAATCATGTTTGTAATTTCATATGTATTCACCATACAGTCTCCTTTTAGCATGCTATAAAAATAGAGTTTCCTTACACGAATTGTTTATACATAGTATTTCATGGAAAGTAAATGTCTAGCCGGTCTTCTTTGTTTTTTAGTGTGTAGTAGTTTGACTTGGCGGTTATCTCTTCAATGAGGTGACAGGCATCACATTTGGTCAATCAGGATTTTGGTGGACTTGCTATTTTCAATCATGGCACTTAGTTGTGTAACGGTTAATGGTTTGCTATAAAAATCCCCCTGAACCACATCACAATGGAGTTCTTTTAAATATAGAAGCTGCTCTTTTGTCTCGATTCCTTCCGCGATAACAGATAACTTTAGGCTATGCGCCAAACTAATGATGGTTTCTACAAAAGCTTTATCTTGATGATTTTTGATGATATCTTGATTAAATGGTTTCGGGATTTCATTCCAAATTATTTCCTTGTCATTGATTCCCTAAAAAAGCGGTGAGGTGTATCCTTTAAGTAAGTCTATCAGAAAGCTAAGGGAGTTGATGACCAACATGAAACCAAAAATCTATATAACGCGGAAGCTGCCAGACCTTGTTGTTGAAAAAATGAGAGAAGTTTGTGAAGTGAAAATGTGGGATAAAGAAGAGGAGCCGGTGCCTAGAGAAATTCTTGAAAAGGAAATTCAAGATGTTGAGGGTCTATACTGTTTATTAACTGAGCGGATCGACCAGCCTCTATTAAATTTAGGAACAAGGCTAAAAATTGTAAGCAATATGGCCGTCGGCTATAACAATATCGATGTAGCAGCAGCAACGGAAAAAGGGATTAAGGTGACCAATACACCTGGGGTATTAACAGAAACAACGGCAGATTTAACCTTTGCTTTGTTAATGGCCACGGCAAGGAGATTGGTAGAATCCTCTGATTACCTGCGCGCGGGAAAATGGCAAACATGGTCACCGATGCAATTAACTGGGCAGGATATCTATGGAGCTACATTGGGAATCTTCGGGTTAGGCAGAATCGGTGAGGCTGTAGTGAAAAGAGCAAGAGGATTTGATATGAAAATTTACTATCATAATCGCTCACGAAAGTTAAACGCCGAGGAAGAGTTGGGGATTGAGTACGTAGACAAAAACAGATTGCTTCGTGAATCAGATTTTGTTTGTGTATTGACACCCTATACAACTGAAACGAGAAATTATATCGGGGCAGCGGAGTTATCACTCATGAAACCAACAGCTGTCCTGATTAATACAGCTCGTGGTGGAATTGTGGATGAAGAAGCACTCTATCAGGCATTGAAAAATGGGGAATTATGGGGTGCGGGATTAGATGTTTATGAAGAGGAGCCGGTGAGAACAGACCACCCGCTCCTTAGCCTCCCGAATGTAGTCGCCCTGCCTCATATTGGCAGTGCCAGTAAAAATACTAGACTAAAAATGGCGTTATTGGCTGCGGAAAACTTATTGGATGGACTACGGGGAGAAATACCAAAAAACTTAGTCAATTAACTTTTTATTTGCAGCAAGAGTTTTATTGTAGAGATTTGTAGTTCACCTGGAAGCTATTCTCGACAAAAATTTCCTGGAAAATATGAAATAAGTCGAAACGGTTAGGAAATTTCCTAACCTTTTTTCGACTTATTTTTCTAAAAGCCATTGAGAAACAGTTTTCGCCTCTTCCTCCGATAAAAGTCCGCCGGGCATCATACCGATTCCATCGTTTAGTAGATTCAATATTTCTTCTTCTGAATATTTAGCTTTCATGTTCGTCACTGGGGGACCTGCTAAGGTTATGGACAGTTTCTAAAGTTGCATACATGATAAAACTCCCAGGTTTCCCTAGGAGTTTTATTACTTCTGATGTTTCTCTATTAAATCAAGGAGATACTTTCGCCATGGAGCAGCTAACTCCTCCACAGCCATTATTTTTTCAATCCTTTCCATGGATGGTGAAGCTTCATGGAAGTATAGGTGATGGATGGAGGAAACGGTAATTTGATCAGGATGAGAGATCAGTTTTTTTATTTGAGAATTAGCTGTTATTTTTCCTTCCTCCAGCACTCTGAAAAAATACCCCGTATAGCCAGTTTGGATAATTCTTTTTAAAAGAAGGTGGTTGTTATTGCGTTTATTGATGGTGGAGCAGGGATATCGACCTTGTGATACTTGGAGGACAGCCTCACCTATCTGAAAAACATCACCAATACAAACTTGGTCTTCCTTCATGCCAGCGACTGTCAGATTTTCTCCGAAAGCTGAAGGAGTTAATGTATGACCGAATATACTTTCCCAATGTGCATAATGTTCAAAAGGATATACGCAGACCACTCGATCTGAACCGCCATGGTACTCAGGGTGCGCAACCTGATCGCCATTTATCTGGTCAAAGCCGACAAAAAGCTCATCAGATTGTTCTTTCCAGATTCCAGAAACATAGGCTTCATCCTTATAAACGCTGCTTTTAGGCAATCCCTTGCTTAAATAAATAATTTCACTTGAATTCAATTGTTTCTTCCCCTCCTAGATGGTTATGTTACTACAAGTTGTTGGAAAAATAGAAGAAACCCTCGGTTAGAAGAGGGTTGCCTCTATTTTTTAGGTAAGGCTAAATACTGGCTGGGTGATGGTCGGCAAAATGATTTCAATCGTGGTGCCCTCATTTATTTCACTAGAAATCGTTAATAGACCATTATGGCTTTCAATAATTTTATAACAGGTCATGAGGCCGAGACCTGTGCCCTTTTCCTTTGTTGTATAAAAGGGTTCACCGAGTGTTGGAATTCTTTCCTTTGGAATCCCAATTCCCTGGTCGATAATCTGGATGGAAATTTTACCTTCTTCTTTTACCTTAACCTTAACATCAATAGAACCGCCACTAGGCATCGCTTCTATAGCGTTCTTTAGCAAATTTATAAAAACCTGTTTCAATTGGTTTTCCTCACAGCTGATCTTAGGCAAATCGCATTCAAATTCTACAAAAATTTGCACGTTATTTAAAATAGATTGGGTATTAATCAGAGTCACGACGTCTTTTATTAATTCCTTAATATCCTTTTCTGTAAAAACCGCGGCAGTTGGTTTGGCAAGTACGAGGAATTCCCCTACGATATTGTTGATTCGATCAAGCTCTGATAGCACAATATCATAGTATTCATCTTGATGTTTCTCTGTTTTGAACAATTGAACGAAGCCTTTAATAGAGGTAAGCGGATTACGAATCTCATGGGCTATGCCGGCAGCCATTTGACCAAGCAGCGCTAATTTTTCCGACTTTTGCAGTAGTTGCTCTGTTTGTTCTTTTCTTTCCGTGATGTCTTTTCCGATTGACAATATTGCTTCTTTCCCACCAAATGTTATGTACATAGAAGAGCCTTCAAAGAAAAATACAGAACCATCCACCCGAATTAATTTGTATTCAATATTGTTTAAAGGAAGTTTTTCCTTTTTTACTTGTTTAATACGCTCAATCAGTCGGTCCTTATATTCTGGAAAAAGATAATTAGTAAAAGAGGTTCCAATTAATTCTTCCTTCTGTTTTGCACCAATCATCGTTACAGCTTCCTTATTTACATAGATTACCTTGTTATCTAGGTGAATAATAACAGCATTGGGCAATGAATCTATCAATTGCTTATAACTTTCTTCACTCGCACGTGCTTGTTTTCCATAATATCGTGTTCTGTCGTATTGCCAGCCAACCACCCAAGCAATAGTAGTAAAAATAACAAAGTCTATAGTAAAAAAACGGTCATGCTCTACAATGGTTTGAAAAGTCGAAAATAATACCGATATTAATACCAGAGAAATTTGTCCCGATTTATTCATCCGTTTTCCCTCATAATTTTCAAAATTTGCTTTTATCATAACACGAAATTAATAGAATTTAGTGGAAAATTGGAATAATAATCATGTATTATTATTTAACTATGTAAAAAGCAAAAAGCGCTATGCCCTTTGCTTTACTAACGACTGTCATTCAAGATTCAACCATTCTTTTATATAAATTTAAGATAGATTGACCATAGGTGGTACCTGGCACAGCCCATTTTCCGTTTAAAGCGGTCCATGTGACGGCAGATCCTCTATTTACAAGATGAAAGCGGGGGTCTACCAGCGGATATTGGTTTGGTAAGGGTGCTGTTGTTGCATAAGCATATAAATGCTGGAGATGGGCAAGCACTCCTTCTTCGGGTGTAGGGAAACTTGCTCCCCTTACCCCACCACCTGTTGCTCCAATTCCAGCAAAATTGTTTTGTCCATTCCTTACATCCCCTGTAAACCGAAAATAGCCTGTTTCTTGCATGGCTTGTGCAAAGGCAATGTCTCCTCTAATCCCATAGTACTCTCCCAAATTTTTATAATACTCCCCTAGCAAGGGTGCATTAGGGTTTATCGTTCTCACGTATGCGTTCATTTTTTCGGCAGAGAGTTGGCTAGGACCTAAAATTGAGGATGGGTTTAGGTCAATGGAGCGGGGAGCGGTACTTGGAATTGAGCTTGTGCTGCTCTCGTTTTCTGTTGTAATGAAAGCATTTATCCCTGTCTTTTCCTTGATTTCAGTTACTCGTTGGTCTGCGTTTTCCCTGCTAGAAAAGGCACCAGCCTGTACTCGAAACCAGTTTTCACCTTGGATGGTCGAGGCAACGATAAAGGATTGAAAACCTTTTGAACGCAGGAAGGCTACTCGTTCCTGTGCATTTTCCCTTGACTTGAACGATCCGGAAAATACTTTGTACATTTCATCTCCTCCATTCGTCATTTTTCTCTTTATGTTATGAAAAGAAGACGGGGGGTGTTCGATAGCTTGTAAAAAGGAAAAGAAAACCCCCAGATGGAGGTTTTCATTATGTCCCAGTTTTAACAGCGCTCTTTAAAAGAATCCTTTTTTGCTGCTGCATTAAAAAGAAGAAGACACCGAGAAGGACGAGCATTCCACCGGCGATTTGCCAACTGACAAGGTGCTCATTAAGTAAGATAACGGCCAATATGGTTGCACCAACCGGTTCTCCTAAAATACTCATCGATATGGTGGTAGCATTCACATAGTTTAAAAGCCAGTTATTGATGATATGACTAATCGTCGGAACGGTTGCAAGCAAAAGGAAAATCCCCCATTCCTTGGCTGGGTAGCCGCTAAACACAACCGAGGTGCTTAGGTTATAGATTGATAGAACAATAGTAGCAATGAAAAACACACAAAAGCTATAAATCCAGTGGGATACTTTTTTCACAATACTTTGACCAATAAGTAAATAGCCTACGACGGCTATCACACTTAAGAATGATAGAATATCGCCAAGAATCGCATCCTGGCTTAAAGCAAAGTCACCCCAGCCAATCATCACCGCGCCAATAATGGCGATTCCCATTGTCATCAAAGCCGAAGCCGTTGTTCGTTCCTTAAATAGGAAGTAACCGCCCACCAATGAGACAATCGGCTGCAGAGCAAGAATGATGGTCGAGCTGGCAACGGTTGTTAATTTTAATGAAGAGAACCAAAGGACAAAATGTAAGGCTAAAAACAGACCGGAGAAAAATAAAAATAGCCAATCTGTGCTTGTTATTTTTTTAAATTCTTCCCGGTTTTTCCAGACGATTGGCAGCATTAAAATGCTCGCAAACATCATCCGATACATACTTAAAATGGAAGCAGGTGCATCGGACCATTTTACAAAAATTGCTGAAAACGATATTGCTATTATTGAAATGGTAAGCGGTAAGACAATAGATTTGGAATGATCTTGATGGTTCATTTCTTTCCTCTTTTCTTGATATATGAGATGGTGCCTATTCATTTGAAATAAATATAAATGAATCTTAACATAAATGTGGTTTAGGTGTTATTAACAAAACTATCCAGAAACAAAAAAACGCCAAGCCCTTAATCGAGAAGAGGGGTTGACGTTTTTTATCTATACTTTTAGTTGTTTGTGTATAGCTCTTCTGTTTGACTTTTCTTCATTTCCAATGAGTCAACGAACCGTTTGATGCGTTTCATCGCTTCTTGGAGTTGTTCCAGAGAAGTGGCATAGGAGCATCTTACATAGCCTTCGCCGCTCTCACCAAAAGCACTTCCAGGTACAACTGCTACTTTTTCAGCAAGTAGAAGCTGTTCCGCAAATTGTTCGGAGGTCAGGCCTGTTTTTTTAATTGAAGGGAAGACATAGAATGCGCCGCCTGGAGTGTGGCAGTCCAAGCCAATGTTATTTAATGATTGAACAATGAAGTTCCGTCTTCTTCGGTAACTTCTTCGCATGCTTTCCACTTCATGATAGGTATTTCGCAATGCCTCGATGGCACCGTGCTGCAGCATATGCGGTGCACACATGGTCGTATATTGTAGAATTTTCACCATTTGTTCTGTGAATGATGGCGGGGCTGCTAAGAAACCTAATCGCCAGCCAGTCATCGCAAACCCTTTGGAGAAACCGTTAATTAAGATGGTTCGTTCGTACATGCCTTCGATAGAGGCAAAGCTGGTATATTCATCATCATAAGTTAATTCTGCATAGATTTCATCGGAAACAACAAGCAGGTCGTGTTTCTCAACCACAGCTGCAATGTTTGTAAGCTCTTCTTTGTTTAAATAGGTTCCCGTTGGGTTATTTGGTGAACACAACAAAATTGCTTTTGTCCGGCTGGAAATGGCATTTTCAATTTGTTCAGCTGTAAGCTTAAAGCCATTACTAGGGTGTGTGGAGACTGGAATTGGCACACCACCGGCTAAAGTGACTAACGGTGCATAGGAAACGAAAGCAGGTTCAATAATTAATACTTCGTCACCCGGGTTTAGAATCGCACGGAAGGATAGGTCAATCGCTTGGCTCGCACCAGCCGTCACAATCACTTGATCAACCGGATTATACTGGACTCCAAATCGCTTATTTAAGTAGGTTGTAATTTCCTGTCGTAATTCAAGCAAACCAGGATTTGCAGTATAAGATGTAAAGCCCTCTTCTAATGATAGAATCGCTGCTTCCCGAATGCTCCAAGGGGTGACAAAGTCAGGCTCACCGACACCAAGGGAAATGACTCCCTTCATGGAGGCTGCTAGGTCAAAAAACTTCCTTATTCCAGATGGTTTTAGTTCTTTCACCATTTCAGATAAATAGTGTTGGTGTTCCTTCATCATGGAGAAACCACCATCCGATGATCTCGCTCATTGTTTTCGCCAAAAATGACGCCATCATGTTTATATTTTTTTAACATGAAATGAGTAGTTGTGGAAATGACATTATCGATGGTAGACAGCTTTTCCGACACAAATCTTGCGATCTCCGACATCGTTTTTCCTTCAATGGTGATCGATAAGTCATAGGCACCAGACATGAGATACAGGGAGGTAACCTCAGGAAAGCGATAAATTCTCTCAGCCACTTCGTCAAAACCAACCCCGCGTTTCGGTGTCACCTTGACATCAATCATCGCAACAATATTTTCCTTGCCAGCCACCTTGCTCCAATCAATTAAAGCTGGATAACTAACAATTACCTTCTCATCCTCTAACTTCTTAATCACCGCATTAACATCCTCAACACTCGAATTCACCATCAAAGCAATATCCTCAACAGGAATCCTGTGATTCTCCTCAAGAATCGAAAGAACCTCTAGCTCCTCACTTGACAACTTCATCATCCATCCACCTCAATCTTTTAACTAATATTAAATATAATACATCATTAATTGAATAAATAAAATATAGTAAATGGTGCCTGTCACCGCTCGTGGACAAATCATTACTTTTGTCCGCGTGGTATGGACAGTTGGTGCAGGAGTTCTCTGTTCTTGTATAAAAAAGGGTTTTTTCATGTGATGAGCGGAAAACCCTTTTTTCTATTTTTATTATTGTTGTTTTTTTATTCGATATCTTAGGATAGCGGCGAGGCCAGCTCCGTGTTTGAATTGTCCGCTATTTATTAGCTGGTTTAGCTCGCTCATTTCAATGGTATGTAGGTCAATTTGTTCTGTGGCTTCTAGCAGCTGCTCTTTTTCAATCAGGTCGGTTGCAGCAAAAAGAAAAATTTGTTCACTCGTTGAGCCGGGTGAAGGGAAAACACTGCCTAGGTCTATCCAGTTTTTTGCCTGGAAGCCTGTTTCTTCCTCTAGTTCTCTTTTCGCTGCGGAGAGAGGCTCTTTATCCTCAGGGTCAATGGCTCCAGCAGGTAATTCCCATTGCCATTCCTTCACAGCATGGCGATATTGCCGAATACAAATAACCTTTCCATCCTCTGTGATGGGTAAAATACAAACGCCTTTTGAAAAATTCACAAAGGAAAAATGCATATCTGTATTATTTGGCAAGGTTACATCTTCTTGTATTATTTCAAATCGATCAACTTGGTCCTTCTGAACTTTGTTAATTTTCCACTCCACTACCAGCACCTCATTTAAATGTTCTGTTTTTTCTATTTTTGCCTAAGTATGGAGGAAACTCAAGGGAAAATGAGAGGAAGTTGGTTTTTTATTAGTCCTATTTTTTCAAATTGATGGGTTCGGATTGATCTGGCCTGAAAAGACTTACTATGGATAATGCTATAAAAACACCTATTAAATCAAAGCCGATATCAAAAATTCTACCACCTCGGGTAAAATATAGTTGAAGAATTTCGGTTAGAGTGGCAAACGAGGCCGATATTATCAGAGCGACAAATTTAGCTTTGAATTTCATTAACAAAAGTAGAGTTAGAAATTGAAAAACTACTATATGCCCAAATTTTTGTAACAGCAAGCTTTCGCTAAGATTATAGGGTAATAAAAACTCAGTAAACGATGGATGACCATCCCATTGAAAGCTCACCACACCATAAAACATCAACTCATGGAAACTGGCAGTACAAGTAAAAATGAAAATAGCAACCATCCATAAGAAAATTAACATACTCCGCATCCTTCATCCCACCCCTTCTAAACCAAGTCTGAACGGTTAAGAGTGGTTTCATGCATAAATGGGTGAATAAATGGTACAATTTGCATAAATGGTGACAGGCACCGAAAGGGAGTAATTATGAAAGTTATGTCGTTAGAAAAAGAGAGAGTAAGTGACTTTGTTGCTTATTGTAAGAAGCATCGAAGGGAGATTGATGATTCCTATTTATATGATAGTGATTTAGAGGAGTTTGAGGTTAAGGATGAAAATCCTACTTATATTCTTACAAATGAGAAGGATGAAATCGTTGGAGCGGCCTCTCTTATCCTAGATGATTATCATAAACGCGGAAGAAGGGCACGTTTTCGGATTTTTCACTCAGAAATTGATGATATTCAACACTATCAAATTTTGCTCCAGGCACTTATAAAACATACATCCGATCTGGATAAGATTTTTTTGTTTATACCAGTTGTAAATAAAAAACTGACAGAGATGATTGAAGGATTGAAGTTTTCTGTAGAAAGATTCTCTTTCGTCCTTGTAAGAGAAGATTTAGAAGTACCTGAGGTTCATTTTCCTGAGGGTTATGAGCTTAGACCTTTTCTCTCGGGAGAGGATGAAGAAAATTGGCGACAGGTTCGAAATGCAGCTTTTTCAAAACTTAAAGGCAGTGAAACACCGATTACAACCGAAGGTGTCGCAGAATTGTTGACCCATCAAGATTACATAGAAGGCGGCATGATGATCCTTTTCCATCAGGGAAATCCTGTAGGAGTGATTAGAGGTGCCGATGATGAATATGAGAATGCTCCTATTATGAATATTGGACCGGTTGCAATTATACCTGAGTATCAAGGTCGCGGCTTAGGAGGAACATTGCTAAGAGCATCCTTGCAGTTTGCCCGAAAAAAGGGCTATAAACGAACCATCCTTTGTGTGAATGGGGAGAATGACCGGGCAAAGGCACTCTATATACAGGAAGGCTTTAAACAGGTAGAGGCAGTTGCCTGTTATCAATATTTTTTATAACTGCCCAGTTTTCATTGATAACCAGTTTATTCTTCATTATATTTATTTATTTTATTACGTTCCATATACCCTAAAGTTCCATATGCTTTATAAATAAGGGGTGAAATGTAATGAAAAAAGATCAATTTGATGAAGATACGCTTAAGCATATTAGAAACCGACTAGATTATATTTATTCCATTGCTAAAAAAAATTACAATGACAACCCTGCATTGATGGACACGATTGAGAGTTTAGCTCAAGTAGCTCTTATGTTTACAAATATTAAACTTCAAGAGGTAAACGATCAGGAAGAGACAAAAAGCCCACAGGGGTACATCCTATCGAAGCTTTCAAACTCATACTCTAGAATGACGGAGTATGAAAAACGAAATGAAAAAGACTTTCCAACCTGGAAACTATAAGAATACAGACCAGTTGCTAAATGGAAACATCAATTGCCGGTTCATGAGAAGAGAAGTGCTACTTCAGCACTTCTCTTCTTTTTTTGAATCTCGTTTTGTGTCCACCTATGCGCTCATTTGTGTTTTCGTGGTGCCCTCTATAGTGTTTTCTCTATTTCTTCTTGACTTAGTTTGCACCAATTTCAACGCTGTGCCAGTTCTTAAGGAAGTATATTTTCTTGATAAGCAGTTAATAAGTAGATTAGTGGGGGAATTTGTCAAACGATTCTCTATCTATCATGCAGGATATAACACCCTTAAAAAGGAATTTTATTAATTGTTCTTTATTAGGAACACATGAAGGTGGTGGTGCAGTGATTTTGCTCTTTCATTATTTATCTCTCTTAAATATTTTCGATGCTTTCATTACCTACTTTGGATTGGAAAACTCGTTTATACAAGAGATGAATCCATTAATGAGTAGGATATATGGGACCGATCCCTTATTGTTTATTTTTACAAAGCTGGCATTTTCGCTGTGCATTTATTTGTTTATTGTATTTAAAAAAGTACCAACATCTTCCCTTATTCGAGGATTAACTGTCTTTGCCACAAGCTTTTATACCATAGTATTCTTTCTCCATTGCTACTGGCTCATTGTCCTTATTTAAAGGTGCCTTTTAAAGCAAAGGCACCTTTTCTTTGGGCTTCCCTACTATTATTTTTCCATAGCAACTTTTAATCTTTCTCGAGCACCTTTTTGCCAGCTTTTTACAGCTGATACTGATACCTTTTCCATTTTAGCAATTTCATTGACACTCAAGCCCTCTAAAGTTGAAAGTAGAAACCACTTTTTCTGATGGGGTGTCAGGTTATGACAATAGGAAAAAAGAATCTCCTTTTCCAACAGGCTCTCCGAATACGGATCCACTGCATTTTCCCAAAAAACTCCCTTAGGATAAATACTTCTTTCCGATTCTTTTGTTGCCTTACTCAATTCCATAAGAAGGTAGCCCTTTA
This sequence comes from Neobacillus niacini, assembly GCF_031457145.1. GTDB lineage: Bacteria > Bacillota > Bacilli > Bacillales > Cytobacillaceae > Neobacillus > Neobacillus niacini_J. The sequence goes on along the minus strand of NZ_JAVDVZ010000009.1, from coordinate 104,808 downwards.
TATAGGCATATGCAAAGGTGGATAATTGTCCTTTTTTAGAGTCAAAATGTTTGCTTGCCTCCCAGAGGGCGATAAGTCCGTGCTGGTGAAATTCATCTTTATTTTTATAAATGTGCAGTGTGTTTATAATCCGGTGAATCATGGGTTCATATTGGCTGGCTAACTGTTCAAAGCTTTCCAAGGATAGTCCCTTTCAGAAAGCGCGCTTTTCTTTTTATTCCCGGGTACCTCTACCATATAGGGAAATTTAGAACGCAGCGAACAGGCTAAAATCCATTAACCAAAGGAAAATTGTCAGAACAATCACGTTTTGTGCGATTAATTGAGTTTTATTAGGGGATTTTGCCTTTTTGGCTTATTATCAGTCAATTTGCGATTTTTGCTTTTTTAAAAAAAGTAGACCCTAAGTTCGCAGGGACATCTCCATTAAAAAGGCTGGAGTATTTGTATTCTTACAATAAAAGTACAAGTAACTGGCATAATTTTGTATAATTAATAGAAATTAGGTTTTTCATAGTGCGAGATGAATAGATACCAAAATATAAGTAAGGGGAGAGAGCACCATGAAGAAGTTTAGAGCGGCCGGTTCTATCATTGGAATTCTAGCTTGTATCGTAGGAGTCTATTTTTATTTAAGTGATGATGGCGGGCTGAAATTGAGTTTGAAGAAAAACGATCCTGTTTCGACGAAAGAGGCTGAAACAAAAATAGAAAAGAGCTTTGAGACGCCCGTATCAAGCAAAGTCACAGCAGATTATGAGACTATGAATGATGAAGAATTAATCCAAGAAGTACATAATATGAGCCACCAAAAGGTCGAGGCGGATAAAAAATGGGGATCTTCGGAAATAACCGCTGATAAAGTCCAGAAACTATATGAAGTGATAAAAAACAAAGACTTTAAAAAACGTAGTAACAAACAAATGCTGCTAGACATCCTAGAACCTTGGACAAAAAAAGACTTCACCAATTCCGTAAGCGCTCACAACCGAGTATGGTCCCACCAAAAAGGAAACATCGGAAAAGCAACCCGACTCCTCACCCCACAAGAGGAACTAGAGTACATCGAAAAAGAATTTAGGTAAAATGGTGATGTTGTGGTGATAGTGACAGTAACGGTGAAGTAACGGTGAAGTAACGGTGAAGTAACGGTGACAGGCACCGCTCGTGGACACTTTCCACCTGAGACGGACAGTCCCTAAGACAGAGCAAGTTAATACTATTCGTCCGTAGTGGGACATATCCTTTAGTATAGGAAGTCTGTATTAAAGGAGATGTCCATGTCTAGAAAATCTGCGTCGTTTAAGGGACTTGTCATGGGAATGGTGCTTCTTGTATGTATCGTTACTGTTTTTATGTTAATTATGGGTGCGATGTCTTCGCCAGAGAAGCAGGCTGTTGCTGTGGTGGGGGAGTTCTATCGCTATGAACAAGAAGGTGAATTCTCTGCGTCGTGGCAGCTTTTCCATTCGGCCATGAAGGGGAAATTCAGCAAAGGCTCTTATATCCAGGATCGTGCACATGTATTTATGAATCACTTCGGCGTTGAGACCTTTGACTATTCTATGAGTGAACCAGAACATATCGAACAATGGAAAATGTCCAAAACAGGACCAACCATAAAAAACGTCTACAAAATCCTAGTCACCCAAACCTACAAAGGAAAGTATGGCAACTTTGACCTTGAACAGGAAGTCTTTGCAGTGGAAGAAAAAGAGGAATGGAAGATCATTTGGGATTATAATCAGTAAATTACGGTGGAAATTAACGGTGACAGGCACCGCCCGTGGACACTTTCCACCTGTGGTGGACAGTTGACGGGCGCTGGCTATTTTGTTTATAATTATCTTGAATTCGAGATAAATATCAAAGTGCAGTTCGTTTAGGGGGTCATTTAATGAAGCTGTTAGGTTTACATCATGTTTCGATCTTAACGGGTAAGGCAGAGAGGAACTTTCAATTTTATACAAAGGTTTTGGGCTTAAGGTTGGTTAAGAAAACGGTGAACCAGGATAATACAGAATCTTATCATTTATTTTATGGGGATGCGAAGGGAAGTCCAGGTACGGAGATTACCTTCTTTGATATCCCTGGCTTGGGGCATACCTATCCTGGCGTTGGGAGTATTTCATCTACCTCACTTCGAGTAAGAGATACGAATGCCCTCCATTATTGGGAGGAGCGTTTTAAGCAATTTAGGATTCAACATGACTCAATTGAAAAACGAAATAATCGCGATTCTCTAGAATTTCAGGATTTTGAGGGCACACGATTAATCTTAGTTGCTGATAACGGAGAACAGGGAGTTCGTCCAGGTGTCCCTTGGGGTGGAAGTGATGTCCCAGTAGAACATGCTATTTTAGGTTTGGGCCCTGTCACATTAACGGTTGCTGTCCCAGAAAAAACCATCTCTGTTTTAACTGAAATTATGGGTTTTACCAAGGTTGGAAGCTATCCTCCACTTGCAGGAGATTTCCCAGCCATTCAAGTTTTTGCTACTGGAGAGGGCGGAGCTGGTGCTGAGGTACACATCGAGACAAGACCAGAATTACCAAGGGTTCGAGCGGGTCGAGGCAGTGTCCATCATGTTGCTTTTCGCGTTCCTAACGAAGAAGAATATGAATATTGGGCGGAGAGAATTGCCACTTCTGGACTAATGAATTCTGGAAAAGTGGAGCGTTATTACTTTAAAGCTCTTTATTTCAGAGAACCAAATCATATCCTTTTCGAATTATCGACCGACACACCAGGATTTGATGTAGACGAGCCCATTGAAACCTTAGGGGAAACTTTAGCGCTCCCACCTTTCTTGGAACCTCGTCGAAAAGAAATTGAAGAAAAATTAAGACCATTAGATTTAGACATATAAGAAAGACAAGGAACTAGTCCTTGTCTTTTGGGTTAAGTAATTGAAAAAGGTAAAGAAGAAACTGAAGTCACACTAAAAAATGTAGGTGAACTCTCACTTTAATACACAGGCACCGCCGATGGCGGTGCCTGTCACCATTTATGCATTTTTCTCGGTTTATGCATATTTCAATGTATATTTATTTATATAGCACTGTATATTTTCTCTACGCTGACCCTGCCCGAGAAGAAGGTGGCGCCCCCGCCCATATCTGCGATTCGGTCTGGTGTGAGGGTGTTTACGAGTTGTTTGGTGCCTTCTATATCTGCCCATAATCCTTGGGTGACGACTACTCCTGGGAGGGCATTCTCTCCTACACTTACTTTTAACAGGCATTCCCCACGCTGATTCCAAACACGGACTAAATCTCCGTCCTCAATATCACACGCCCCGGCATCCTTGCTATTCATATGCAATCGGGGTTCTTTTTCAAGACTAATGTGCTTTTGATTATTTGAAAACGTAGAATTTAAGAAATTATGATTTGGTGCCGGAATAAAATGATAGGGATGATCCCCATGATGAACGATTGGGATATAGGTTGGTAACGGTGGATGTCCATTTGCCTTCATCCGTTTTGAGTAGAGTTCTATTTTCCCGCTTGGTGTTCGGAGCTTACCAGGGAACAAGGGCTTTACCTTTGCTTTTACATACTGCTTTTTTATTAAAGTTTCATAATCGATTCCATCCAAATAAGGATTGGGCACTTGATTGATTGCTTGCTTAATCATTTCGACTTCTGTCTCTTCAAATGCTGCTTCTTCAAATCCCATTCCTTTTGCCAACAGACGGAAAACACTAACATTGGATTTTGACTCACCATATGGTTCGATTACTGGCTGCTGAATCTGAAGATAATGATGCCAGTAAGATGTGTATACATCCGTATTCTCAAAAGATGATGTTGCAGGCAACACGATATCAGCGTATTTAGCACTTTCGGTTAAAAATAAATCGTGAACAACGACGAATAAATCCTCACGCTCAAGGCCTTTTCTTACTTTATTACCTTCTGGAGCCACAACAGCAGGGTTACTGCTGTAAACAAAAAGTGATTTTACAGGTGGATTTAATGTTAGTAAAGCTTCCCCAAGCTGGTTCATGTTAATCACTCGCGTCTGTTTATTTTTCAATAATCTTGGAAGCTGCAGTTTTGACGAGTTAAGAGCAAGATATCCTGAGTTTCCCTTAATGGCACCGCCGCCTTTGATGAGCCATTGACCTGTTAATGCTGGAAGACAAGAAATTGTGCGGACAAACATTCCGCCATTATCATGGTGCTGCGGTCCGTTACCGATACGAATAAAAGACGGTGAAGTTTTACCATACATTCTCGCAAGCTTATAGATATCCTCAACTGGGACCCCAGTTATTTCTGAAACGATTGTTGGATCGTATTGGATTACATGCTCACGTAGTTCATCATAGCCAATGGTATATTGCTGTAAGAAGGAAGCATCCACCATGTTTTCAGCAAATAATATATGCATAATTCCAAGTGCAAGCGCACTATCGGTTCCTGGTAAAATAGGAATAAACCAATCTGCTAATCGCCCAGTTTGGTTTTTATGAACGTCAATGACGACAATTTTGGCGCCATTTTCTTTGCGTGCTTTTTGAGCTAGTACCACTTGATGCATATTGGTGCTTGCTGCGTTAATCCCCCAAAAAATAATGAGTTTTGAATGAATCGTATCCTCCGGATCGGTTCCGAAGCTGCCGCCCATGGTATATCTGTAGCCAGCCGTGCCGGCAGAGTTACAAATACTCCTCTCAAGCTGAGACGCACCCAAGCGGTTAAAGAATCGCCGGTCCATACCCTCGGCATTCAGCCGGCCCATGTTTCCATAAAAGCTATAAGGAAGAATACTTTCAGGTCCGTCAGTTTGGATAAGTGATTTCCATCTAGAAGTAATGGTGTCAATGGCTTCCGACCAGCTGATTCGCTCAAATCGTCCTTCTCCCTTAGCACCAACCCGCTTCAAGGGATATTTTAAGCGATTTTCATCATAAATCCGCTCTGTCATATTTCGAACCTTATTACAAATATTCCCCTTTGTCACCGGGTGCTCTGAATCGCCCTCCACTTTTACCACTTTTCCATCAACCTTATGTAAAAGCAAACCGCACTGATCCGGACAATCAAGTGGGCAGACTGATTTGAATATTCCATGTTGGTCCATAAAAGCTCCTTTCGCGGTGCCTGTCACCATTTATACATCATTGTATATTTTTTTAATCATATGACAGCTTAGTAGGTTAGGCAAGGGAATATAAACATGAATAGAAATATATAGGACTACAGTGTTATGGACAAATAAATATCAGCCGAACAAAATGATAAAAATAATTTGTCCGGCTTCTTAATGGAAAAATTACCAGTAATATATCAAATCATTATTTTACGACTCTATAAGCTCTCCGTTCAGCATACTCCGAACAAGGAATACAAACTTTAATAACCTTCCCATTATCATCCATATAACTCCTTAAAGGTCTAACCCTCCGCTTACAGAACACACACCTATGAAAAAATATATCCCAAAAAGCCATCTATCTACCCCCAATATAAATAGTTATACCCTATATTATTCTAGCGGAGTGTCGGAAGTGTCCACGGGCGGTGCCTGTCACCGTTTATACATCAATGCATAAACGGTGACAGGCACCGTATCACTCTATTTCCACGGCTTCAAGAAGGGGACCAAGTCATCTGGCAATGGGGATTTTTGACGATGACAGCAGAAGGCTTTCAAAGGGGAGCTTCGCTTGGTCTGAGAGTGTTAAGCTTTGCAACGTTATCGATTATGTTTACGTTAACGACAAAGCCAACCGACTTTCTACTAAGTTTAATGCAGCAATGTAAGCTGTCGCCAAAGCTTGCCTATGGGATCATGGCTGGATACCGTTTCCTGCCATTAATCAAGGAGGAGTTTCAGACACTGCAAAATGCCCATCGAGTCAGGGGAGTCGCAAGGGCTCGGACCATTTCGGAAAAACTGCAACAGTTGAAAAGATATGTGATTCCACTCCTTGCGGGAGCGATTCGCAAAGCAGAACGAACGGCACTCGCCATGGAATCAAAGGGCTTCACCGGAGCAAAAAATCGGATATTCTACCGTGAAATCACAGTTTCCTGGCTCGACTGGCTCTTCTTCTTTTTCATGATTAGCGCTGTCATTCTCAGCGCCTTTATCTCTTGGAAACTAGGATTCTTACAATTTTATAATGGAGAACTTTAAAAATAGGGTGCCACAGCTGGCGCCTATTTTTTATAGACCACTACAGCTTGCTTCCCCATTTGTTCCCACGCTTTGATAAAGCTTTCCCGGTCCACTTTTTGATTTTTCGTTCCATAAGGATTGTTAATGTAAATATTCGCAGAATCATAGCCAGTTATCACTACGCTGTGCATTTTATACGTGATATCAACTGTTCCTTCTGGAGTCTGCCATGTTTCAAAATCAGAAACAGGTGCAAACGTGGAGGTTGTGATGACCCAAACGGGGTTTCCGTTTGCTACTTCTTTTAACAGTTGATTGAACGATGAGTTTGTTAGGTCGGCAGCATTCAAGTATTTCTGAGCTAATTCAAAAATAGGTTCATGGAACACACCTAACCCTGGTCCAACTTCCATATTGCCCACAAAACCTGTGTTTGGATTTCCATTTCCTCCATTATTATATTGCAGTGGAACTCTTTCAATCTCCTGAGCTAGTTGATTTTTTGTCACGGGTATCCCTTTATAATTTAAGATCATCGCGAGACTGGTAACTTCACAGCCATTATACAATTGAGGAGCGTCCATTTGATTAAGCAAGGGTACGTCCAGCAGCATTTCCTCTACGATTTTATTATCTTCCGAAACATTGACTTTTTCTGATAGAATCTTTTCTTCTACTACTCCTGTATTACCCCTTTTTTCGGAAGATATTGTTTCCTTATTATTTGAAAAAAAGACAACACCTGTTATGACCATAATCCCAATCAAGCTAAGGTTCATTATTTTTATCATCAAAATACCTCCTTTATTTCGTTTAGAAGGGAGCAGAGGCATTCTATTAAATCAAGGTTAAGGGATAGATATGAACAAATTATGAAGGGGAATGGAAGATTCTATTAACCCATTCGGCTAAATGTTAAAAAATTAAGACCGACATATTCCTGACATATTGGGAACCTATGATAGGCAATGTGGAAGGGAAGCAGAAGCATATACCAAGACAAGCTTCATAAGGGGCTTGATTTTAAAAAAGGGAAGGAAGAATAGAATGAAAAAATGGTTGATTAGTATTGTGGTTTTGATTGTAGTAATTAGTTCAGGAATTGGAGGTTACAACTATTTTACGAATAAAAGTCAGGCGGCAGCTGCCCCTCAAGTTCAGACGTTAACGACAGCAGCTAAGGTTGGAAATATCCATGTCAGCGTTAGTGGGACGGGTAATATTTCCGTAATTAATGAAGAAATGATTACGGCTGAAGCTAACGCGACCGTCGAGGAAGTGTTGGTGGCAGCGGGTGACACCGTTGAAGCAGGAGCAGAGCTCATCACATTTGAGGACGATGAATTAGATCCGATTGTGGCTCCATTTTCAGGTGAAATCACGGCGTTAAATGTTGAAGCAGAGATGGATGTACAAACGAAAACAGAATTGGTAGAAGTAACAGATTATACGAATCTGGAAATGGTCGTAAATATTGATGAATTAGATGTTTCAAAAATACAGGTAGGACAAACTGCAACTATCGATGTGAATGCCCTCCCAGAGAAAAAATTTACTGGGACGGTAACAAGTGTTTCAAAGGAGGCAACAGAAGATTCAAGCAGTACAGTTGCTAAGTTTGCTGTGAACATTCAGATTAATGAGCCCATGGATATTAAGGTAGGAATGACAGCCGAAGCAAACATAATTACGGAGAAAAAGGAAAGCGTTGTGATGGTTCCAGTAGCGGCCATCCAAAAACAAAATGACAGTTATTATGTACTTGTTCCTTCACAGGACCAAACGGCAGCTGCAGGTGAATCAGAGGAAAAAAGCGAAGAATCTACCATAAAAACCACTCAGCAGCCTGTTGAAATTGGGTTGCAAAATAGTACTTTCGTGGAAATCATCAGTGGGTTAACAGCCGGTGATGAGGTAGTCTTACCTTCACTTAACACTGAAAACAGCAGCCAGAGTGGAAATAGTTTGTTTCCAGGTGGCGATTTCAGGGGTGGTAACGTTGGACAAAGGCCAGAAGGCGGTATGCCTCCAGGAGACAGAGGACAAGGAGGTACACAACAATGATAGAGGAACAGCCTATTGTAGAGATCAAACACTTAAGCAAATTTTATAAAATGGGCGGGGAAACGTTGAAGGCATTAGATGATGTGAGTTTCTCTGTTCACCACGGTGATTTTGTTGCGATTATTGGCCCTTCAGGTTCTGGTAAGTCTACCTTAATGAATATGATTGGCTGCCTCGATGTTCCTGATACTGGCGACTACCACCTTGATGGAAAAGATGTTTTTTCCTTGAAAAATAAACAACTGGCAGATGTCCGCAATCAAAAAATCGGATTTATTTTTCAATCGTTTAATCTCTTACCGAAGCAAACAGCCTTTGAAAATGTGGAATTGCCGCTTATCTACCGGGGGTTAAGTGGAAATGAGCGGAAGGAAATCGTGATGAGTTCGCTAAAAAAAGTAGGGTTAGAGGACCGGGCACATCACCGTCCTACAGAATTATCCGGTGGACAGCAGCAACGGGTGGCGATTGCCCGTGCGCTAGCTGGCAACCCGCCGATTTTATTAGCAGATGAACCGACCGGTGCATTAGATAGTAAAACCGGTGCAGAAGTCATGAACTTGATGAAAGAGCTCAATAAGCAAGGACATACGATTATCCTTATTACGCATGATTTGGATATTGCGAAACTAGCGAAGCAGATTATCCGGATTCATGATGGCAGGATACTAGCTGAGAAGGAGGCTGTTCTTCTGTGAAATTTGGACAAGCGATTAAAATCGCCTTTAAAAATATACTCACTAACAAGCTTCGTTCGTTTTTAACGATGCTGGGAATTATTATTGGAATTTCTGCTGTTATCGCATTAGTTTCTTTAGGACAGGGGGCTTCGCAATCCGTTTCAGATGATATTTCAGGTTTAGGAACGACGATGGTGTCAGTCTCACTTTCGGGAAATTCGGAAGAAGAAGTAATGACCTATGATAATATTATGGAATTTGAAGAATTATCGGAGGTGGAAGCTGTTTCGCCGACTGTTTCAGGAAGTGGTACCGTGACATATGGAACAACGAGCTCGGATAGTATCACGGTTGAAGGTGTCATACCATCTTATGAAACGGTCGAGGATACTTCGGTCCGGAATGGCCGGTTTATTTTAGATATCGATCAGGACAATCGTAATAAAGTAGTGCTTTTGGGTGCAAGTGTAGCGACTGAATTATTTGGATTTACCAATCCAGTTGATAAAGAAGTTAAGATTGATGGAACTACTTTTAAAGTGGCTGGAGTCTTGGCAGAACAAGGGGATGAATTGCAAGGTTCTGTGGATGATAAAGTGCTGATTCCATTTACAACGGCTCAGAGATTTTTGGGACAAACGGTTGTGACTTCTGCTGATGTAAAAATGACATCGGAAGAAACAGTTGATATCGGGATGGCAAAGATAGAGCGTACCTTATATATCGAATTTGGCGGTGATGACTCGAGTTATAATGTGCGGAATCAGTCCGATATTGCCGAAGCATTAACATCCGTTACGGATACCATGACGATGCTCCTTGCTGGGATTGCTGGTATCTCGCTTATTGTTGGCGGGATTGGAATCATGAACATCATGCTTGTTTCTGTTACGGAGAGGACACGAGAAATTGGGATTCGCAAAGCCATCGGTGCGAAAAAGAAGGACATTCTCGGGCAGTTTTTAATTGAAGCGATTGTCTTGAGCGGAATCGGAGGAATTCTTGGTGTATTGATTGGTGTTGGAAGTGCCGAGGTTCTGTCCGTGGCTTTGGAGATGGAGGTTGCTATTTCTTGGTGGGCAGTTGGAATTGCTGTTTCCTTTTCGATTTTCATTGGGGTTGTGTTTGGAATATTCCCTGCCAATAAAGCAGCCAACCTTAGCCCGCTTGAAGCATTACGATATCAATAGAAAAACAGGCTGAATTAATCAATCAGCCTGTTTTATAATTTCAATGTTTAAAGCAGTACCTTGTAATGGATAGGATTCTCTAATTTTTCCGTCTGTCCAAACGGCAACTGTCTGACCTTTTTCGAAGGTTTTTATGTCGCTTCCTTCAGGGAGCGAGAGCCAGATTAATCCCAATTTCTCATCCTCAACCAAAATTCCACGACCATCCTTGCTTACATCGATAACAGTTCCCTTAATATCAAATTCTCCTTTTACGTCGCTCTTTTGCGTGCAGCCTGTAAGAAGAAAGAAAGATAAGATGATAGCAAAAATAATATATTTTTTTATGTCGCTCTACCTCCTTGTGATGGAGAACGAACTATTCACCGAGCTGTTGAATCTGGTCGATAATGCTGGTGGTGTCTTGTACGGACTGAAACAGCTCTGTATTTTCTAGAATAGCAGGGTCGAGCAGACCGTCTTTGAAATTGTTCAAGTATGTTTCGATTTCAGTAATAACGGCGCTGTTTTGTTCGATGATTTGCTGGTGGAGCTCAGCGGCAATATCGGGTGCTTGAAGATCACTAAACGATTCTACCGTTTGCTGCATATCTTGATGCATGGTTTGAAGATCTTCAGCTGCTTGAATGTCACCAATGGCTTGTTGCGCAAGAGCCGGAGCATCATTAGCAAAATCAGTAGCCGCGGATAAATAATCTGTTGCTTCATTTACATATGTTATTGTATCCTGTGCGTCATTAAGGAACGAACATCCGCCAAGCAGCAATAACATGCTGGCAGACAATAAAGTCAGTAATTTTTTTAAATTAAAACCTCCTTTTAATGGTGCCTGTCACTACGCGTGGACAAATAGTACCTTTTGTCCGTGTGGAATGGACACAAATCTCTCCTCAGAAAATCTCATATACTTTATTAAGTTCCTTAATGAGGGTTGTTGGTCTATTATTAGTAGTGATTATTTTATTTTTAAAATGAAGTTTTGTACGTTTATTTTTGAAGTTATGTGTTATTTTCTTTTGTAGAACTAATTTTCTTTGTGTATCTCTCTGTTTTATTTCTTTATATCGGCTACGCCGATATGTCAAAATCCTATTAACATAATCTATATTTTCTAAGGAAATTTCTTTAACTAATTCATGGGGTTCCATTTCAAATACTTTAGCTAAACGATAATAGATTCCAATTGTTATATCTGGGTACATCTCTTCTTCAAGTTCTTGAATAAATTTGACGTCTTCGTCAATAAGTTCAGCAACATCTTCAATTGAAAGCTGTCTTTCCATTCTTAATCTACGTATTACTTTGCCATGTTCTAATTTTCCTAAATACATCTTTTTTCCACCTTTCAAAGTTAATTATATAATTAATTTCATTTAATTAGAAATGAATGACCTTTCTTCTATTAAGTGAGGAGGATTTTGGGGGATGTTGTCGAATGGTATAATTTAATGTAATCTGTTCTCTTCGCTTTTCAACTCACCAACTTTTCATCAACCAAAATCCAACTAAATAGGAGTGACCGCTATGGGTCGAAAACGCCGTGCTTGGTTTCAAGGTGCAAAATACCATATTACGAGTAGAGGTAATCGGAAATCTTCACTTTTTTATGATGACGATGACCACACAAAGTACCTAAGTCTTTTAAAAGAAACAAAGGCCACATTTTCCTTTACCCTTCATGCTTTCTGCTTAATGACCAATCACACACATCTCCAGCTCGAAACTTCAGACACTTCACCATCCATAATCATGAGCCACCTCAATACCAAATACGCCAAATACTTTAATAAAAAATATGATTATAGCGGTCATGTATTTGAAAAACGTTACGGAGCTGAATTACTAGATTCCCTTGATTACGAATTTGATGTCAGCAAGTATATCCATCAAAATCCCTTGAAGGCTGGACTTGTCGATGAGCTGGAGGACTACCCTTGGAGCAGTTATAACGCTTATGTTAATGGGGAGGCATCCCAGCTCGTTTACACCAAACATCTGCTTTCCTATTTTCCCTCCCCCGCAGCTAAGCATTATGAGGAATATGTTAAGACTCCTCTAATGGACCTTTTTTTACTCGATGATGGAAAAGTCATGATGATTCCAAGAAAGGCGGAGGAAAATCCATGTGTGCAAAAGTAACAAGTATCGGTCTTAAAGGTATGGAAGGTTATCGTGTAAATGTTGAGGTGAAGACGTTTGTTGGAAATGATTCGATTCGTATAGTTGGCCTCCCAGATGCAGCGGTGAAAGAATCGAAAGAAAGAATTATTGCCGCACTTAGGTCGTTAGGATATACCGTAAATGGTCAAAAAATAATCATTAACCTTTCACCATCTGAACAAAAGAAAAGTGGTCCAATGTTTGATCTGCCTATGGCGATTGGTGTGCTAGTAAGTCTGAATGAGCTGGCCATCTCGATTCCTGAGAACTCTGGATTCATTGGAGCGCTATCGTTAGACGGAGCAATTGTGCCAGTTGCAGGAATGCTGCCTGCCGTTTTAGCTGCAAAAAGGTTAGGCTTACAAAGGCTGTATATGCCTTATGACGAAAAGTTGCCGGTCCTAGATTTTGATGAGTTGGAAATTATTTATGTCTCTACGTTGAATGATGTTATAGCAAAACTAGAAGGAAGAGAAGGAGATACTTTTAACACCCCAAAAACTGAAAAAATTGAACTACATATTAATAGCTTTGTTGACTTTAACCAGATAGTTGGACATAGAAATATCAAAAGGGCATTAGAAGTGGCAGCAGCAGGGGAACATCATGTCTTGATGACGGGACCTCCCGGATGTGGGAAGAGTATGCTTGCTGAAAGTTTTCCTTCGATTTTACCTGCAATGTCCAAAGAAGCCCAGCTCGAAATAATTTCTCTACATCAATTAAGTGGCATCAGCTACCCAAATGCAAAAATGCCCCCATTTCGAAATCCTCATCATTCTGCATCTGGAATCTCCATTATTGGTGGTGGCACTTATCCAAAACCAGGAGAGATTTCCTTAGCCCATCGCGGGGTTTTATTCCTGGATGAAATTGCTGAATTTCCGAAAAAAACACTTGATATGTTACGTCAGCCATTTGAAAATGGAAAAATTACTATCAGCCGTACGCATGCTACACTCACCTATCCTGCATCCTTTATCTTAATCGCTGCAATGAATCCATGTCCTTGTGGTTATGCAGGTTCCAATACACATTATTGTACGTGCACACCAAGGCAGACCCTAAATTATCAAAATAAAATCTCTGGTCCGCTTCGTGACCGATTTGATATTCATCTCACCGTAAATCATGTGGATTTAGAACGGAAGTCATAAGGAAGTGAGATTTCTTCAAAAGAAGTTCAAAGTAGAGTAGAGGCTGCTAGGAATCTACAATATAAGCGGTATGGAAAAGAGCAAAGCAATGGTAGAGTCAGTTATGACACACTACAAAAAACAAGCCCATTAACACAAAAGCAGCAAAGAATACTCCAACAACTTGCTGGAAAGAAAAACTGGAGCAACCGTACCCAAATCAAAATCATCCGACTTGCTCGTACCATCTCTGACCTAGAGGGAAAAACCACAATAACCGATCAAAGTATTTGGGAAGCTGCAAAACTTCAGTGATAGTATGGGTGACAGTATGGGTGACAGGCACCGCTCGTGGACACTGTCCACCTCAGGAGGACACTTTAAAAGAAAAACTCACTACCAAGTGATACGGTAGTGAGTTTTGCTTTTTTATTTTAGTAGTTTTTTTGTTGTGTGGCTGTTTTTCTCATAGGATATGACACGGTTTAGGAGATTGGCCATTTTTTCTAGATCTGCGTTTTCATAATTGTCGATGCAAGCGATCTGAATCCAGTTTCTCTGCTGTAGATAGTCACTTTCGTAGTGAAGCTGGTAGCCATGATTATAGATAATATCTCCAATTACAGCGGAAGAAATGGTATCTGGTATCTCAATCGTGAGAATGATTGGTGAACTGTTCTCATCACTAATGATGGTAAAGCCAAATTGTTTAAGCAGATTTTTCAAGAAAGAGTGTGTTTTCACCACTTTTTGGAAGGTTTCTATATTAATATCCTCTAATGCTGCCAGAAGAGCTTCTAATAGATTAGATGATTGCGAAAAAGGAATACTATCCTTTGCCATGTATGTTCCTAAATCAAGGTATTTCGGTAGTGCTAATGACGGCTGTACCTCGTGGTGATGGAAAACGAACGATAGCCCTGTCAGAGCACGGATTGCTTTCCCACTAACACCCGTTGCTAAAAATACCCCATCTAAATCTACTTCTATTGCCCCTAGAGAGCTAATACAATCAAGACAAAGCTTCAGGTGGTGCTGTTCCGAAATATCCTTTAATAGTCCAAGATTGTTGAGCATTCCAGAAGATGTTTCACTGTGAACTGCCCAAATCCAGGTAGTTTCGTTCGATAGTCTCGATATTATTTCATCCCGCGTAAAAAACTCTCCCCAGTCTTTTTGAAACACATCGAAATGGAGACCAAATCTATTAGCCTGTTCTACTAAGCGGCTGCCAAATTCACCATTGGCTAAAATAAGCCCCCGGCCTCTTTCTAAGGAAAGCTGAGCAGCCACTACATCATTGGCAAGTGTCCCAGAACCTAGGAATATATGAACATATTTACTGTTCACTAACTGACCAAGTAAAATCTTAGCTTTCTTGAGCTTTTCCTTATACTGGTCTGACCGGTGAGAAATGGGAGTTTTGCTTAAAGCAGCCATGACTTTTTCAGAAATTTGAACAGGTCCCGGCAAGAATGGAATGGTCGGCGGAAGGATTCTGCCAGCAATTGATTCGTCAAATGTTTTCTTTGTTAAATACATGGGTTGGAAGAGTGCTTCATCTGTCCCCGTTAATTGCGCAAACGGCTGAAATCCTAACTGACCGTAAAGCTTCAATTGGCGAACTGTCCCTGATATTAAAGCGATGTCGTAGCCCTTTTTTATGCAATATTTTATTAGAAATTGTGCGAGGCCTAAAAAGACTCGTCCATTACGATATTCCTTTTTGACAGATAATAGTCTAACTTCACATGGTGAATTAATTGAAAATGGGAGTGCCTGTTCTACAGGGCCAATTTTTTTATCCAGTGAAAAAGGTCGGTTATTACGAACTGCAGCCATACCAATGACTTCATTTTCTTTTATACAAATAATATATGTATTTTCAGCATGGAATTGGTCCACTAATTTTTGCTCTTCATTTTTTTGATGCTGTGGAATTTCCTCTGAAAAGGTTAGATAATTTAAGCGATGAATTTGTTCAAATTCATCAGGAGAGGTTGCAATTTTGAAAAAAAACTCGTGCTTACTCATTAGGTTTCAGCCTTTCCTTGAGATTTTCTGCATGTGCTGCGTAAAGTATAGCGATAATACCTAATGCTACAATGCAACTTAGCCAATCGTTATTTATTAAAAAAAGAACCACCGGGATAAAAAGAAATGTCCCCAATCCAGCTAAAGTAAAACTTTTCAAAAAAGGGTAGAGAATGCCGAAACCCAAGATAATTACTGGTACAAGGACGGGCTCAAAGGTAATAATTCCACCGATGAAGGTTGAAATCCCTTTTCCCCCCTTAAATTTCAATGTAATCGGCTTTATATGACCCAAAATTGCTAAGGCTAGACCGATTAGTTGAATAGTTTCAGAGAATTGCAGGTAACGGGCAGCTAAAATCACTAGGGCTCCTTTTAGTGCATCCCCGAGGAATATTAGTACAAAGGCCGTTTTACCATGAAGGCGGCCGGCATTTCTAGCGCCGACATTCCCACTTCCCCGAACGCGAATATCCTTACGAAAAAAAATCTTCGTGATTAGAAAGCCAAACATGATACTGCCAATTAAATAGGAGGAAATAAAGTATAACCAAATCATCAAAACACAACCTTTATAAGTACTGGGCCATGATGGAAAAAAGAATTTATTACCATTATAATATGATTTTTAAATTATTCACATACTTTGTGAAAACATCCTACAAAAAGAAAACATGTAAGGCTGTCGCTCCTATATATCATTTTCTGGATGAAAATAAAACATCCTCAAATTTTGAGAATGTTTTTCAACTAGTCACTGCCGCCTCCGCCGCCTGAGTCCCCTCCACCTGAATCACTGTCAGAGCTGTAGGTGTAATCATTACTATAGTCGTTGTCGTAGTTATAATGGTGGCTTTTGATGCCACTACGGTTTGGGAAAATTAAAAAGGCTAATATGATGGATAAAACTCCAAAAAATATCTGTTCAGCAAATATCAGATAAACTCCGAAAATAAAAATGAGGAAACCAACCAATCGTAACAATCCTCTCAGATGACATACCCCCTCAAAAAGCAACATTTATAAATAGATATTATCTCCTATGGCTTTTTATACGTTTTAATTTGAGGGGTGCCTGTCACCATTTATTCATTTTCCTCCGTTTATACATGGATTTATGCAGACATGATTATTCATCGTCCTTTTTCTGTTGTTTCTTTTGCTGTTCTTGGAGCGCGAGTATGATATCTTGGACATCAATTTTTCCATCATTGTTTAAGTCTGGGATTGTGTTTTCTGGTGTTGATGGCGGGGCTGGTGTTGTCTGCGGTGTTGCCATAGCTGCCGCTGCAGGTCTTTTTGGTTTAAAGGCGAATGTAAAGACTACTAGTAGAATAATCAGTAATGCCGCAACGCCATCCACGATAAAGAAGAGTGTTTTATAATCAGACCACAACGTTTTGCTGTCTCCAGTTCTTTGTTCAGAATTGGTGATAAACTTTTTAATTTCGGAATGGCTTGGATACAGTCTCTGAACAGCTTCAAATTTTTCAAGTGCGTTTTCATAGTAACCGCCCCAATATAGCTCCAGCCCTTCCTTATAAAGCTTATCTGTACTGCTAAAAGTATTCTTTGTTCCTGCTTGATTTGTAAATTCCTTTACGGTATTAACCGGTACGGAAAAGTTAAATCCTTGTACTTCTTGACCATTGACCGTATCGCCTCTAAAGGTTAGTAAGCCAATGATTTCACCTTTTTCGTTGATAACTGGACCACCACTATTACCATGTGTGGCCGCAGCGTTAATTTGAATAACGGGGCTTCCTTGCTCTGTTTTCTTATCAGTAGCAGAAATTTGCCCTGCATTCATGGAAGATACAAGAGAGGAATCCGGTGATAACAAATCAGAATCTGCGGCAGCTGGATAGCCGCTTATCCAAATATTATCCTGGTTCTGGATGTTATCGGAATTTCCAAGCTTTAACGTAGGAAGGTTTTTCCCTTCAATCTTAAGTACCGCCACATCTTTACCTTCATTGATTGGTGCACCATAGCTTTTCACTTCACCATCAAGTGTGTCTCCGCCTGGTAGAATGACTTTGATCAACTTTTGAATCTCCGTATATTGCGTATAAGTCAACATATATTCATACACGCTGTCATAGTCTACCTGAAAATAATCTGCCATAATTGTAACAAGCTGATCAAATGCTGCATTGGCAATATCTTCGTCTTCCATCTGAGCGGCTTCCACCACATGGGCATTGGTGACAATGTAGCCGTCAGAGCTAATAATTGCCCCAGACCCAGAGCCCCCTATAACAGATTGATAGTTTAATTGACTAAGTATGGCTTCTACCTCAGGGTCATTCGGATTGTTAAACTGCCATCCGACAACAGAGTAGCCAAGAATCCGAACCACCGCAGGCTTCGAGTATTCTGCTAGCTTCTGAGCTTGAGAAATATTCGAAGAGCTTGGTTTAATACCCATCAGAACAAAAGAAGCAACAATTACCCCAATAAGTATCAAACAAAGCGGAATTGTAAACAGGGCCCTTTTCATCAAATAAAATCACCCTTTCCATGATTTTGGAAATATCTATCTAATATATGCCCTCATTAATTGTTGGTGCCTGTCACCGCTCGTGGACACTTTCCACCTGAGGCGGACAGTTGATGGCCAGATATAATAAAAAAGCCAGCAAATGCTGACTTTTTGTTAGTGATGTGATGTGATGTGGATTAGATGAACAGTAAAAGGCTGAGTGCCATGACGGCCATACCTGCAATAAGTCCATAGATTGATAGGTGAGTTTCGTCGTATCTTTTTGCTGCAGGTAATAATTCATCAAGGGAAATGAACACCATAATTCCTGCAACTGCTGCGAAGATAATCCCAAACATAACATCATTCAGGAAAGGCATTAAGAAGAGATAAGCCACTAGTGCACCAATTGGTTCAGCTAAACCGGACAAGAATGATAGTTTAAATGCCTTTTTCTTATCTCCAGTTGCAAAGTAAACAGGTACAGATACTGCAATACCTTCCGGAATGTTATGAATAGCTACCGCGACGGCAATAGCAATCCCGAGTGCAGGGTCCTGTAAAGCAGAAGTGAAGGTAGCGATTCCTTCTGGAAAGTTATGGATACCAATGGCGAGTGCAGTAAATGTACCCATTTTTAATAGGTCAGGCTTCTTTCCGTCGGTAATACTTGGTTGATTCATGTCCTCAACCGTTTTCAATTCATGCGGGTTTGATTGTTTTGGGATAAATTTATCAATTAAGGCAATCAGAAGCATACCACCGAAAAATCCTCCAACCGTTAACCAGTTCCCTGGAACAACACCCAAGGAGTCCACAAGCGCGATTTTTGCTTTTACAAAGATTTCTACCATGGATACATAAATCATTACACCGGCCGAAAATCCAAGGGTAACTGATAAAAATTTTGTATTTGTATGTGATGTAAAAAACGCGAGCAGACTACCAATGCCTGTTGCAAGTCCAGCAAATAAGGTTAGCCCAAATGCTAATAACAGATTCTCCGTCATAGTTTCTTCTCCCTTTATATAATCTTAGTTTGAATGTTTAGAATAATAGTATATATGTGCGAACACAGAAATGTTTCCTTTGAGAAACATTTTACACCTACCGAAACAAAAAAACAGTAAAAATGTTTATAAAGGGAAAAAAGCATGAAGGTTCTTGAATGTTCATCAAGTCCTTCACGCTTTGCTCATTTATTATTAGTAACCAGGGCCGTAGCCGCCGCCATACCCGCCTCCGTAACTACCCTTGCCAGGTCCATACCCGGGTCCATACATGCCATACCCAGAACCATACCCAGGTCCATATCCAGGATAGCTACCAGGGTAACCAGGTCCATAACCACCATATCCAGGACTATATCCACCAAGACTAGATCCTAAGTAACCTAAACCAAGACCTAGTAGTCCAGCCCCGACATTACCTAAATTAAAGCCACCGTGTTGCCCACCACCGTGTTGCCCACCGCCATGATGTCCGCCACCATGATGTCCGCCACCATGATGTCCGCCACCATGATGTCCGCCACCATGATGTCCGCCACCATGGTGCCCACCGCCATGATGTCCACCACCATTATGTCCGCCGCCATGGTGCCCACCGCCATGATGTCCACCACCGTGTTGCCCACCACCGTGTTGTCCTCCTTGATGTTGTTGATGTCCAAATCGAAAATCACCGGGCATTCCAAATGGTTGATACATTCGCTCATCTCGCTCCTCTATCTATAAATTATAATCATCGTACCTTGATATCCTATGTATAACTGGGTATTCCTCTTGGACTAAAGCCAAGCTAGCATAAAGCAGCAGAAACAGGAAGAGACGACTGTCCGCCTGAGGGGTGGAAGTGTCCACCCTAGGTGGAAAGTGTCCACGAGCGGTGCCTGTCACCATCAATGTCACCATCAAAAATACATCTTAGGTCTTAGTCTTTTTTACGCTTGTGGTCTATGGAATGCAGGAGTTTTATGGTGTATTGTTGAAGTAATGAAAGGTTCATGCATTTCAGGGTATTTTGTATTGGGTGAAACATTTCCATTGATCATTCGTATGTATATAAAGGATTTTTAGTCAGGAGTCGATTATGATGAACCGATTTTTATCGTTTCTTGTTCAGAGTGTAGTGACCGTTCCATCCGCAACTATAATTTGGTTTTCAAGCTATTTTGCTTTCGATCAGACATTTTTGATTTCATCTGCCATTTCTTTAGGAGGCGGGGTTATTGTATACAATCTTACATCCGCCGTCATGACATCCCGCTTTTTGAAAAAACATCAGCTTACGAGAAAAGAATATCGTTATATAAAGAAGAATTTAGATGAAGCCAAGCAAAAAATTAGTCGTCTAAACAAATCGTTATTTACCATTCGTGATCTTCCAACATTAAAGCAGCGAATGGACATTCTTCGCATTACAAGGAAAATACAAAGTATGACGAAAACAGAGCCGAAACGCTTTTATAAAGCTGAGAAATTTTATTTTTCTCATTTAGATTCAGTGGTTGAACTAACAGAGAAATACCGTTTCTTATCCCAACAGCCTAAGAAAAACCACGAGATTGATGTTTCTTTATATGAAACGCGTCAAACCCTAACCGACCTAACAAAGGCATTGGAAGAGGATCTCTATTATGTCATTTCAGACGATGTGGATTCCTTGAATTTTGAAATTGATGTAGCGAAACATTCCATCAAAAAACTTAATGATACGAAAACTATAGATGAAAGCAGGAGGCTAAAATGAGCGAAAATAACTCTCCAAATTTAAATAAGGCTGGAAATTTATTAGATGATATACTAGCCAACCCGTTTGGTGACAACGAGCTTGCACCGCAAGCGCAAGCACAGCCGGCACCTCAACTACAGGAGGCAAAGCCCACTAAGCTGATTGATGTTATCCCTGAAGAAAACCGTGCAAAAGCATACCAGCTTGCAGAACAAATCGACCCGAGAAATCACCAGGCGATGATTACGTACGGTACCCAAGCACAAGGGAAGCTTTTAAGCTTTTCGCACACTATGCTCGAGCATGTTCAGAAACAGGATATCGGTGAGGTTGGCGAAATCATTAGTGATTTAATGAAGAGACTCGATGAGGTCAATCCGGATGAACTAAAGGATGGGAAGCCATCCTTTTTCGGGCGTATGTTTGGAAAAATTTCAAATTCGGTACAAGAAGTGCTCTCTAAATATCAAAAAACAGGTGCTCAAATCGACCGCATTAGTGTGAAGCTAGATCGCAGCAAGAACGTGCTCTTATCAGATATTAAATTACTCGAACAACTTTATGAAACAAATAAAGAATATTTCCATGCATTAAATGTCTATATCGCTGCAGGTGAAATTAAGCTGGAAGAGCTTCATCAAAAAACGATCCCAGAAATGAAAAAGGCTGCAGAGGCAACAAGCGATCAAATGAAGTTCCAGGAAGTGAACGATATGATTCAGTTTGCAGACCGCTTGGATAAACGATTATACGATTTGAAATTGAGCCGTGAAATTACCATTCAGAGCGCTCCGCAAATTCGTTTGATTCAAAACACGAACCAAGCACTTGTGGAAAAAATACAATCGTCGATCATGACGGCAATCCCGCTTTGGAAAAATCAAGTCGCGATTGCACTTACCCTCATTCGTCAGCGTCATGCCGTAGAAGCTCAGAAAAAGGTATCGCAGACCACAAATGAGCTGTTATTGAAAAACGCAGAAATGCTAAAAACAAATACGATTGAAACCGCTAAAGAAAATGAGCGCGGTCTGGTTGATATCGAAACACTTAAGAAGACACAGGAAAACTTAATCACCACTCTAGAGGAAACCATGCGAATTCAAGAAGAAGGGCGCCACAAACGCCGTCTTGCAGAACAAGAGCTAGCGAACATGGAAAACGATTTGAGAATAAAGCTATTAGAAATTAAGGGTAAATAGAAAAAGAGTCAAGTTCCATCAACAACGGAACTTGACTCTTTTTCTATTATTTATTCATAGGTATGTCATTAAAGTATTCTTCGAGTGTTATCCTATTGCTCATGATTTCAAGAGCGATTTCTTTTCCAACATAGCGAAGATGCCAGGGCTCGTATTGATAGCCTGTTATGCGTTCTTTTCCTTGTGGATAACGAATAATAAACCCGTATTCTGCTGCATGTGCTTGGAGCCAATGGGCTTCTGGTGTTCCCCCAAAGCAATCTTCAGCCGCACACTTCCCATTTCCACCAGTCACATCAATTGAAAGACCTGTTTCATGCTCACTTGTGCCCGGCAGTGCACTATATGTTCTTGCCTTATCAAAACCATCTCTGCTTACATAATTGTTAAATAATGTTGTTTGGGTTGTGTGAGACCGATAAGCTGAAACTCCTAAAAGTGAAATTCCTTGTGCTTTAGCACCGGTAAATAATTGATTAATAGCAGTTGCAGATTCTTTCCGCATATGACGTTTTTCATTTGTAGCTCCAGAAATAAAGGGGATATCGGTTAAAACAAGATCATGTGGATTATAACTATCAGGCAGCTTATTTTGTTTATTTACCAGCACAGGTATACTTGCGGGATTTGAAATCACCTGGATACTATCTTCATTATTTTTTGCAGGAGGTACATCAGCACTTTGATTTTGGGTGTTGGAGTTATCCACAGGTGTATCCACAATAGGTTGCTCTGATTTATCGACCACATTCGGATTTTCACCAGTTGGGCTTTTATCTTTATCTAGTTGTACATCAGATGAAACTTCAGATTTTTCCGGATTCGTTTTGGCAAACAGAATCTTTTCGGAGCATCCAGAGAGTAGTAAGGTCATCAATACTATACTTCCGATGATTAAAGGATATTTTTTCACACTAAAACTTCCTTACTTAATAAATAGTATATAAAAATTACTTCTAACTTTATAAGTCGTCAATATAATACATTATGTTACAACTTTCGATATCCAACAACGCTTTTTAAAAAAAATAGGCAGAGTAGCCTACGTAAAACATTCGAAAGCGCAACCAAGGCAGGACCTAGGACTCTTTTTTAGATTTAAGTTATATAATATAGTTCTATTAACAACATAAATCGTACGAAACGGCAAAACTATTGAAAAATGGTGACGCAAAACTACAGGGGCTAATGTTTTAGAACGATGCCAGCCAGTTACCGAACACGATCCTCTGCGATTTATGTAAATCAATAGAGGAGGTTTTCTTTGTGTTGTTAAAAAATGTGTTATTAAGAGGCAAATATTTTTATCATCTATTTCAATATCGTCATATTGAGATGATGCAAAACGATTGTTTATGTGATGAGCTTAAATGTGAATTAAAGGTGAAATCGTTATATCATAATAGTAAAGCCATTGAAATTGGCGCAAGAATATAAATAATAAGCCTGGGGGACTCCCAGGCTTACTTTTGTTTCTAGCTACTGTTAGTTGTGGATATAATGGTGGAAAATGTGGATAAGTGAATAACTATTGTGTATAACTATTTTTAATTTGGGGATATTTTTAATTTTCATGTGGATATCTTCTACAAGTCTAGGAACCAAATGCTATCACCTGTGTATAAACACTGTGAACCTGTTGATGATTTTCGAACTATAAGCGCTTAAAAAACTTTATTATACATATAGCTGTCGCATGCATCTAAAAAGCATCGGGAATCCCCCGATGCTTTTTGTCCGTTAGTGTGACATAGCTTGACTGCCATCGTCAAGGCCGTCTTTGGTTACTTTTATTGTCCCAACGGCACCCTTGGTTGCATGGTTAAATTGATGAGTGACAATTGGGTAACTGCCCTCTTTTGTAACAGTAAACTCAACGACAGCCCCTCCGCTTGCTGGTAACATAACCGTTTGTAGACCTTTCATTAGGTTAAATGGATTACCATCAATATATACGTTATCAAAAACGGTGCCGACTACATGAAAGCTGCTAACCTCATTTGGACCCACATTGTTAACGTAAATCCTGACTTTGTCGCCAACCTTAGCAAGAAGAGGAGTATCGACAAGTGCACCAACTGTACCGTTCGTATTCACATCGCCCTCTTTTAAGGCTTTAGCGGAAAAGACCACATTACTAGGTACACCATTGGTAAAATCCTCAAGGTCGTTGTATTTATACCATTCATTTTGGACAATAACAAATTCGCGATCGACTTCACCATCGGTCGGGTAACCATTTTTTGGCTTAACGATAATGGTGCCATGCATTCCGTTAGCAATATGAGCTAAAACTGGTTTTGTTCCACAGTGGTACATGAATACACCGGGATTGTTAGCAGGATAGGTAAAGGTCCCAGATTCATTTGGCATAATGTCAGCAAAATCCTTTGAAGGGGCTGCATGGACTGCATGAAAGTCCATGCTATGCGGGATGGCCGGATCCATGTTTTTTAACGTAAAATTAATGGTATCGCCTTCTTTCACGACAATTACTGGTCCTGGAGCTTCACCGTTAAATGTCCATGCTTTGTACATATTGTCTTTGGAAATTTCGATATCGGTAATTTGT
This sequence comes from Neobacillus niacini, assembly GCF_031457145.1. Classification (GTDB taxonomy): domain Bacteria; phylum Bacillota; class Bacilli; order Bacillales; family Cytobacillaceae; genus Neobacillus; species Neobacillus niacini_J. Next base: position 80,420 of record NZ_JAVDVZ010000009.1, on the reverse strand, counting down.
GCGGTCATTTCAACATTGACTTCGTGTTCACCAACACGTTCAATGATGGGTGGAATGGGTTGTTGATTGAGATTTTTATGAGGTTCAATTATTTGTGAGGATGTATTCGTTTTTGCATTCACCACTTGTTTTTCTACTGAGACATTGGCTGCATTACAAGCACCTAAAACGAGAAAAGAACTGATAATAATGGTTGCAAACTTCACTTGTTTACTCATTTAGATCCTACCCCTTTTATATAAAATGTTTACACTTTCATTGTAAATTTTGTAAAAATTATCCTAGTGATTTCAATCACTTATTTTTCTGAATATAGTGAACATTTTGTGAAATGTTGAACAATTTAGAATATTAATACGTTCTTTAAGTGAATTAGGTAATTAAAGGACATCTTTGCTAAAATTAGATAATAAACAGGAGGGATTACATGATGATTGAATACATAGCAGTAACAGTGAAAGATGCAAAATTAATTGAGAAATCGGGGGCAGATCGAATTGAACTGGTTTCCGGATTAACAGAGGGAGGGTTAACGCCAAGCTATGGGTTAATCGACAAGGTGGTCAAAAGTGTCAGGATACCAGTAAACATTATGGTGAGACCACATGGACAATCGTTTTGTTATTCAAAAGATGACATTGAAATTATGAAAAATGATATCCGTATGATTCGGTCATTAGGGGCAAATGGTGTTGTCTTCGGTATGTTAGATATGGAAGGGAATGTCGACTTCAGTCAGCTTGAAGAGTTATTAACGGAGGTAGGTACAATGGAAGTAACCTTTCACAGAGCCATTGACAGTTCCATTAATATGCTAGATAATGCTGAGAAATTGGATCAATACAAAGAGATTACTACCATCTTAACTTCAGGCGGTCATGGTGAGTGGGAATCTCGGATGGAAACCTTGTTAAAAATGAAAGACATATGCAAGGACACGGAAATTCTTATAGGCAGCGGGCTTTCAAAAGAAAATATCCGAGAGGTTCATGAGCAAGTAGGAACGAATGCTTACCACTTTGGCACAGCTATTAGAGATGACCAAAGCATTCTAAAGAGCGTTTCCTTAGAAAAAGCGCTTGAAATCGTTCATACCTTGAAATAATGGGGCATATTAAAATCAACCTATTATTTGGAGGACAACATGGAAAATGAAAAAGATCAAACAAGCGAAGGCCTTAACCAAATCTTCGAAATCATCAATGCCAAAGGAGACGAAGGCGAACTAAAGCAAATCGTCGACAAAAACGAGAGCGAGCAACATATCAACAAAAATGAATAAAAAAATGAATAATAAAGAATAAATGAATAAATGGTGCCTGTCACCGCTCGTGGACAGTGTCCACGAGCGGTGACAGGCACCAAAAGAGGCACCAAAAGATTAATACATTTCGCATAGTTCTTTGTAGTTGCAGCGGTCGCATTTTGTGATGGTGTTGGTTTTGGGGAATGTGTTGAAATTCAAAGGCTGGTTGGCACTGATATCTTCCAGGTAACGTTGCATTTGGAGGACGCTCATGCCAAATAGTTCATGGACTTTTTCGAGATCGGTTTCTGTTAATTGATAGGTTTTGTGTGTACCGGTTAAGAGGTATTCATTCCGGATGACAATTTCTTCAATGGATGTTACCTTTAACACCCTCTTCAAATAAAGGGCATACAGTGCTAGTTGGTGCCGATCCTCAAAGGATTCTTTTCCAGTCTTCCAATCGACGATTATCCACTTTCCCGCTTCCATATCACGATACAGAAAATCCATGACGATAAAGATCTTAACTCCGTCAATAAACATAAACCGAAAACGCTCGGCCTCCACAAATTGCATTTCCTTCTTCTCTTTCACATCCGTAAAGGTTTTACTTGTTAAAAAATTCCCCATACTGACGTTTAGTCGTTTCTGAATTTCATCTACTTTATCTTGAGGCAGCTCGCCATTGTAGTAAATTTCATGAAGCATTTGGAAATGGTTTGGCCTTTCGCGCCAAAGATCAGCCCGGACCTTGGAATCCTTAAAAGCAGAATTAAGCGTGCTTCGGAGGCGCTGATTCAATTCGGCTTCTCCAGGAATAAAACCTGTGTTTATATAGTTTCCAATTACAGATAGAATGAGGTCATGGACGGCGCTTCCAAAGAGAATCTCTAAATTTGTCATTTTCTTAAAGCGATAGGCATCTCTTGCGAGAATATTGGAATCCCTAAGCCAGCCATTATGGCTGATATAGTATTCGTAAGCGTACTTTCTCGGACACTCCATAAGCGTTTTGTGGCGCGAAAGTGACCAGGAAAATTCCGGATAGGGCTTTATTTCATACATATTAGTTATCCCCTATGAAAAATATATTTTGTGAATAAAAGGTATATTTATTATACAATATGGTTCGAAGTGCCCCCGAAGATATTAGTGTTATAGCTGTAATCGACAGAAAATCCCTCAATTTCATAAGAAAGAGGGATTAAGTCTTTTTAGCTATACACAACCATACCGTCATCTTCTAGTATAAAATTGGTATCATCAAGCTGATTAATCATGGCTATAAACGGTTCGACGAATTGGGGGTCAAATTGTTTTCCTGAACAGTCCCTTAACTCGACAATCGCTTCCTTGAATGTTTTGGTTTTTTGATACGGCCGTTCGGTGGTCATTGCATCAAATGAGTCAATGACACAAAGGATTCGTGCAAGTTTAGGAATTGATTTTCCTTTTAAACCATATGGATAGCCATTTCCGTCAAAGCGTTCATGATGAAGCTCAACTAATGGAATCAAGTCTTCTAATTTTTTATTGGTCGAAATGATTTCTTTGCCCCAAGTTACATGCTTTTTCATCATTTCCCATTCATGCGGCTCAAGCTTTCCCTTTTTATTTAAAATATCCCGAGGGATTTCAATTTTTCCAATGTCATGGATTAAGGCGCCAAGAATCAACGTCTTTCGTTCATAGTCACTTAAGGATAACAACCTTGAAAAATCTAAGGCATATTGATAAACACGCTTACTATGCCGGTATGTATAAACATCCTTTGAAAGAAAGATTCGCAATTGCTGTTCTGCCTCTTCCAATTCTTTCTCTAAGGAGAGAGAACGTTGTGCTGAGTATTCGGAATACTGATTATAAATTTGAACAAGGTTTTTTCCTTGATCTTTAGCAGCGTACATTGCTTGATCGGCCTTGTTTAGAAGTTCAGAGGTGTTATAGGTTTCTTTTTCGCATTCTGCAATACCTGCTGAAAAAGATAAGCAGCCATAGGGGAGACGTTCTACTCCTTTATAATAAGTGTCGTTAGTTTTCTTCCGTAATTCATTCATAAATAAATGGGCTTTCTGACGGGTTGTATTAGGCATGATAATCGAAAATTCTTCGCCGCCATAGCGGGCCACTATGAAATTTTCCGGTTCAGCTGCAGTTTTAATCAGTGATCCGAATTCCTGGAGAAGGTGATCACCTTGAATATGTCCATATAAATCGTTATATTTTTTAAAATCATCGATATCAAGAAGAACTACACAAAGTGGTTGATCGTTCTCTTTTGCAGCTGTAACTTCTTTTTCTAAGATTTCTTTAAAGTATCCATGATTATTTAGGCCGGTTAAAAAGTCTTTGTTTGCTTTTTCATAAATCTCCTTAAATAAATGAAAATGTTGCTTAAATGCTAGTGAAAGTAAAAAGGCTATACAGGTAAAAAGAAAAAGACCAAATAATCTTTCCGCTTTCATTAATATCACTAGTACTAATGAAAGCATGAGGGTACTCATATAAGGGGAAAGTGCTTCTTTAATAAGTTCTTTAAAAACACTTTCAAAGCTTTCAGCAGCTGCGAGTATAAAGAATAATCCGACAAAAATGACATTCATAGCAAAGTAAGTGATTAAGGAAATTAAATAAGGAATGAAGTTATTAATATCGATGCTGCCAATGGTACCACCAGTTAAATTGAATACATAATAAGAACTAACAATCATTAAGATATAGCTGGAGAAATTAAAAATATGTTTCCACCAGACTATTTTTCGTTGTGTAACCGCAAATAAAATTGAATTAATTAGCAGAACCGCCAATGTTATATCCAGCCCATATAAAAAAAGGCTTGCAAGGAATATTGATGAATCCATGGAAAGGGAGTTGCCCTTTGGGGGAAGAAGTATAGGATAATGATTTAATAGTAAGATGGCTCCAGCCAAAGCTATAATGATAACCCATTCGATATTTGAATGAATATTAAAATCATATAATGCAATGAAAGTTAAGAAACCTAACACTGATACGAGAAAAAGGTATTTATTGGTAATTGTCTTTGAAAACTGCATTATTTCATCACTCTCATAATAAGATTGGAGAAAGTGAAAAATTAACTTCCTCCATTTTAATACAACTTAATGATTATACTAGTCTAAATCCAGATGTTAATGCAACAATAACAGATCCAATAATAACTGCATTGTAAAGAATACCAGTTAATTTTAGGCCTTGTTTTTGGTCTTTTCTCATCTTTCTTCACCTCCCTTAAATGAAAGGGAAGCTACATCGCCATTTTTAGCCAAGGGGTGCTTAACCATTAAATATTGGATAAAAAAGAAGATTCCGATATTCATAATGATATCGCCGATACTTATGATTTGTGTACGCGGATAAGGATCAGAAATTGGAATCACGTCACCCAAAAATCCTAAATGTGTTGTAGAGGTTAACATTGCATGTTTTGCATATAAACTCTCTTTTAGAGCTTCGATATACCCAGGGTCTAAAACTGCCGCAGCCTCTACCGAAACAGGCATTCTTCCACCATTTAGTACCATGACTATAAAATTCAGAAAAACCCCCACAAATATAAGGATAAATCCAGGATTGCTGCGATTTAGAAATAAAAATAGAAGTCCAATGATATAAACAATGATGTAAATAGAACCGCTCAATTTTCCTAAAAATTCACTATCGTTTTGAAGCATAAAAACAGCTAATTGGACGATCAGTAACAGCGGGAACACCCAACCCCACTTTAGTTTCAACTGAGAGAAGGCCCTTAAGTTACCTTTCCTGAGTATTCCTACAATAAATGAAATGATTATGCCATCAAATACCATTAGTTGTACCTGCCTATGATAGAGTATAAATCTAATAAAAATGAAGATTTTGTAAAGGGTAAATATTTCCACAATATCAATAATATTGGTGAAATTTGTCGAAAGCAAGTATAAATTGTGAATTTATTTTGTATTTTTGCAAAAAGGAGGGGATTAATCAACAAATAAAAACGGAGAGCCTCTAATAGTAGAATGCTCTCCGTCACCATGTTAAAAAGTCTTATATAATAATTATTTGGTATTTACTTGCTGTGTCGTGGAACTGAAAAAGGTTCCAAACAATTAAATTCGTTTGAAACCTTTTTTCGTTATTGCTTCACAAATCCTTGATTACCATAGGCATATGTTTCAGATTGCCCGTTTTCGCCAAGGAAGGTTAACGTATTATCGACTAATTTAGCATCAGACATCCCTTTTATAGCTAGGTCTACCCGTAGACCTATACTTTCATTTTCGGAAGCCGGACTGTACACCCATACAAACGATTCAAAGGTTTCACTAAGTGCCATAATGACAATCTCTGAAGTACCATTCTTATCAAAATCGTACTCTACATGATATAGGGTAAACCCTTCTTTTAATACACCCTTATCATCAAATGGTGATACCACAGAATCAATCACCAAATCAATGGGGGTTTCAATATTTTGGCTGTCGGTTAAAACTAGGCTTTTACCTCCTGTTGGATTTGCTTGTCCAAAGCTCATTTGCTGTTGTTGTCCATTTACAGTGAAAACAAAAGCTTTTTCAGCTTCCCATCGTTTAAAAGGGTCTAATTGGGTACCCTCTTTTTCTACTACTGCAGTTGTACTAGATTTTGACGCAACCGCCTTTTCTTTTTTACCTGCGAGGAGGTCATACCCCAAATAAAGACCGCTTCCAACAACTAGGGTGATAAGCAGACCAATCGATAAATTTATTCCACGCCTTTTAAAGAACTTAACGACTGGACTGGATGTTTCATTTTGGACTTCTTTCACCAATTTTCTAAAGCTGTCAGATGAAATCTGTTGTAGTTCTTTTCTAGACGATTTATTTTTCCAAATCGATCTTGGATGAGATTTCAAATAAACCTTCATGGCACGATGGTAGTGATGATCCAATTGGAGGTTTTTGGCTGTCCACTTAATAAAAGATAACATCAGTTTTTCATCCACATTTTTACTCAAAAAAGCAAATAGTTGTGGATAATGATAACTTCCATCCTTATCTTCAAATGCAGCCAATAAATGCTGGAAATAGTCTTTAGAAAGATTACTACGTAACACATTTTTTAATACCTCACGAAGCTCTTCACGGATAGAAGGTGATAACTCCTGAAGAATCAATGCGGCAGAAACTCCTGGTGTGTGAAAAAGCTTATGAAGGGCCATCATGCTCTTGTATGTATTGATTAGTGATTTATCCTTAAGTTCTTTCTCGTTAAGCTTCCCTGTTGTGATCCTCCCGAATATCTCAATATCCTCGAGGGTAATTTTCTGTAAATCAAGCTTACCTAATAGTGCAATTTCCGAGTATACCATCATCATTGCTTGTAATTTTGTCGTATCAACTTCTGGGTTGGTCACCTTAAAGGACCTAACCGTGCTGGCTGCCTTAAAAGTATCAGAAGAATCGCCAACAGCATTTGCCGTCTTTTGGATCGCTAGTATCCGAAAACAGCGATTCTTGAGTAAATAAGGGGAAGTTTCAAGTAGTTTAGTAATCTCGTTTAGAATGTCCTCAACACTAGAGAAGTTGAACTTTTTATTAAGATATAACTTTAAAAAATCCGTGTAGTCTTGATTTTGATTAATAAACTTTACTACTGATTTGTAGGTAACAGGATTTTTCTCAATCATTTTCCATAATTCATGAAAGAAAGCATGATTCTGATAAAATTCGAGAGTGTTCACAATAAAAGCGAGTTCTTCTTCTTTAAGGTCAATCTGGTTAGATTCGGACACAGTTTTAAAAAATTCAATTCCATATTCATTTTTATTTTTCTGATAAAAATCATCAAATCCGCTAAGTTCTAGTGTATAAACCTGCTGGCCAATATTCTTCCCACTCACTTCTCATGTCTCCCTTGTCAGTTTCTACTATTAATATGGTTAATTTATGTATTCATCTTTTATGAGAAATTTACTAATGGAAATGGACACTGGACTAAAGAAAAAGACCCCATACCGGTCTTCTTATTTTTCATTTTTTGAAATTGGTATAAATTTATTGAAGAACCCAATGCAGGTAACTTGACCCAAGCCAATCTCGGAAAAATCGGTTTTATAGACTGAAAAAATGAAGTAATCTGATTCGGTTGTTCCCATATCAAAAACCTTTTCCCCTGCTAATGATAGAATCCCCTTTTCTACTATGTTGGAAGATTGATCCATTGCTTCGTGTGTAATCCATTCTATGTATGCTGAACGCCCAGGGTTTGTCTCTGATAATACAAATACAATAACTATCAAAAGAATAATAGAAATGATCCGTTTCAACTTTTCAACCCCTATTCTAAAAATTGTAAATGTTTACATAAATTAAGTATAAATGGCAGAGGTATGATTGTAAATACAAATTGGGGAGATAGTCCTTGGTGCTAATTCGCTGGCAATATGATAAGTTAGAACTAATTAACGTTAAGGGAGATAGGTCCGTGTCAAGAATATTGAAATGGGTTGTTGCCTGCTTATTTTTTCTACTGCTATTAAATGGATTTGGTATTTTTGCCGTACAGCTTTTAGGAAAGTAAGAGAATAATAGAGTTGCAGCAGTATTCAAAAGGGCAGGGAATGATTTTGATGACTACTAATTTAACAGAGCCTGTTTCGAAAAGGCTTTTGCTTGCATTACTGATTATTACTATAGGGGTTGAATTTGTCCTTTATTTAAGTGGATACAGCCAATTAGCTGGCACCGTATACGATGCGATTATGGTATCTTCTTTTTTTATCGGATTGAAACTTCACCGCAGATTAAGTAAAGGAATTCAAAAAACAAAGATACAGCTCATCCGCCAATTTATCAGTGCGTTCTTGTTCTTTATTCTTGGCAGTACCTTAATTAATATTTATTCGTCTTACGCTTTTAAGAACTTTAGTGATGATTATGAGCAATATGTCGATGATTATACGGAAGTGGTATCGTATGAAGAGGAAGTGTGGGTGCCTAGCGACCCCATTGAACCTGTAGACAAGGTCTGGGGAGTAATCGATAAAATTGATAGCGTGGGGTACGATATTTATACCGATATCCTTGCCGGTCTGGAAGAAGTTTGGCGACTTGCTTATATCATCCTAATCCTCCTTGTTTGTAAAAAAGCATTCCCGCGGCGTTGGGAAAAAGGGCAACGTGATAGTTTCGTGATGCTTGCGTTGTTTGTCACCTCCGTGCTGTTCGGTATTGATCATACCTTAAATTCAGTTCAATCATGGCAATATGAAATTGGAGCGATTGTCACCTTCGCTAATATGGGTTTATTATTTGGATTAATCTTATTGTGGACGAGAAATCTTTGGCTGACCGTCCTAGTTCATTCTATATATGATATTATGGCAACCATGTCCTGGTATTACTTTGAATATATTGTTGAAATTTCAGCATTAATCCTGTTGCCTATTTACCTATTGATCATGGCGATTGAAAAGAAACAACAGATGGAAAAGTCAATGGAGATTGTGGTGCCAGAAGAAATAGCCAAGTAATAGTGCTTTTAGAGATATATTTTGTTATTATGAAGATGTTTGCAATAGATCGTTCATTTGGAGGTTTTTATGAAGAACCAATTAAAGGTAATGACTGTATTTGGGACCAGACCAGAAGCTATCAAAATGGCTCCTCTTGTAAAAGAATTAGCGAAATATAATGAAAAAATCAATTCAATAGTGACCGTTACGGCGCAACATAGAGAAATGCTAGATCAAGTGTTGAAAATTTTCGAAATTGAACCAGATTACGATTTAAATATCATGAAAGACCGCCAATCCTTAATTGATGTAACTACCCGATGCTTAGAAGGTTTAAATAAAGTATTTCAGGAAGTAAAGCCTGATATCGTTTTAGTTCATGGTGATACATCTACTACGTTTGTAGCTAGCTTGGCTGCATTTTATAATTCTATTCCAATTGGGCATGTCGAAGCGGGTCTTCGGACAGGGAATAAATATTCTCCTTATCCCGAAGAGATGAACAGACAGCTGACAGGAGTATTAGCGGATTTGCATTTTTCGCCAACGAGCCAATCGAAAGAAAATCTTCTAATTGAAAATAAGAAGGAAGAATCAATATTTGTTACAGGAAACACTGCTATTGATGCACTAAAAACAACTGTTAAAACGCATTATTCTCACCCTGTATTGGATAAACTTGATAAAGACCGATTAGTGTTGATGACAGCACATCGTAGAGAAAATCTAGGAAAACCAATGGAGAATATGTTTAGCGCAATTAGAAGATTAGTGGAAAAACACGAGGATATCCAAGTAGTTTATCCCGTCCATATGAATCCGGTTGTTCGAGAGATTGCTAACCGAGTATTGGGAGACAATAATCGTATTCACTTAATTGAACCGTTAGATGTCATCGATTTTCACAATTTTGCCTCTAGAGCCTATTTGATTTTAACTGATTCTGGCGGTGTTCAAGAGGAAGCTCCGTCTTTAGGGGTTCCGGTACTTGTTTTAAGAGATACAACGGAGAGGCCTGAAGGAGTTACAGCCGGTACCTTAAAGCTTGCTGGAACAGATGAGGAAACAATTTACCAGCTTGCAGATGAACTTCTGTCGGATGGAGCGGCACATGATCTGATGGCGAAAGCATCCAACCCTTATGGGGATGGACTAGCTTCCAAGAGGATTGTTGAAGCTATTCTTTACCACTTTAATCGAACGGATGAAAAACCAATCAACTTTGGAGATTAGTAAAGAGTAATAATAATGTAAATAGGAACCCTTGTCTAAGTGCTAGTGGCAAGGGTTTTTCATACATAAATTGGCCTATACATTGTATTATATAAATAATTTTGAGTAATTGATGTATATTACTCTATATATGATTAAGAAATATTGTTAATAAAGAAATTTGTTTACTTATATTACCCTAAAAAGGAAACATTAAATAATAAACCAAGCGAGTTGGTCCCACATCTTAGTATTTTTAAAACTATGGAATAATTGTTTTGTGTTATTATTGGTTTGAAAATTAAAAGATATCCCGTTAGAAATAATTAATAACAACCTTTTGGATTGTTTCAAAAGGAGGAAAGGTTAGAATTAAATATGAAAACTGTAAAAAAGGCTATTATACCAGCAGCAGGACTTGGAACAAGATTTTTACCAGCTACAAAGGCAATGCCGAAAGAAATGTTACCAATAGTTGATAAACCAACCATTCAATATATTATTGAAGAGGCGATTGAATCAGGCATTGAAGACATAATTATTGTAACAGGAAAAGGGAAAAGGGCTATTGAGGATCATTTTGATAATGCATTTGAACTTGAACAAACGTTATTTAACAAAGAAAAATTCGAATTATTAGAAGAGGTTCAAAAAGCATCAAAAATGGTTGATATACACTATATTAGACAAAAAGAACCTAAAGGACTAGGGCACGCTGTCTGGTGTGCACGTAAGTTCATTGGAAATGAACCGTTTGCGGTTTTACTAGGTGACGATATCGTACAAGCAGAAACCCCTTGCTTGAAACAGCTAATTAATGAGTTTGACAGAACTCATTCTTCGGTAATTGGGGTAAAGCGGGTTCCTGAAGATGAAACACATAGGTACGGAATTATAGACCCATATGAGCAGTTTGGTCGCTCATTTCAGGTTCGGAATTTTATCGAAAAACCGGAAAAGGGCACAGCCCCATCTGAATTAGCGATTATTGGAAGGTATATTTTCACGCCAGAAATTTTCTTGTTTCTAGATAAACAAGAAATTGGGGCTGGTGGCGAGATTCAGCTAACAGATGCTATTCAAAAGTTAAACGAAATCCAGCGTGTTTTTGCCTATGAGTTTGAAGGAAAGAGATACGACGTAGGGGAAAAGCTAGGGTTTATTGAAACCACTATTGAATTTGCTCTTCAAAGGGAAGAGTTACGAGATGATTTACTAAAATTTATGGCACAGAAGTTAGAAAATTAATTATCCAAAAGGATTTATCATATTATTAAAACCAAACTAGAGGGAATTTGATCCTCCGTAATATTAATAACAGGCCTAAGTCGAATATTTTGCAAACATACATGAAGAGAAATTGTGTAAAACTTAGTATAGACAGCAGAAGAGAAAATTGAGGAAATGTGTCGCTACTCTTTGAAATGGCAAAATTAGAATCCCAATGGTATGAGGTTTAAAGAAAATAAATAAAAAACAGTATTAATAATGAATAACAGGCTACTAAATGGTGGCCTTTTTTTTTTCATAGAAAGTCAAAAACCTGCAAAATTCAAAAAAACATTCTAAACTTTGTAAAAAAATAGTATTATATGGATATGGTTGGGCCATCTATATTACATATTTATGTCTAATTAATAGGTACATTTTCGTAGAAATATAAGATTAAGAGGGAGGAAATAGTATTATCTATTAATTATTCAAGTGTAAAGATATATATTATATGGGGGAAATATATGATAACTCTTTGTAAGAAGTATTTAAGTATTTTTATAGTATTTTTACTTATCTTTTCAAATTTTAATGGAATCATAGTAAATGCAGCAGAGGAAGAAGTAATCGATAATGCCCCACCTGTGCTACATAATGTAGCCATTGATAAGGTGCAAGTCCAACCGAATGAACAGGTAACTGTAAGTTTAGATGTAACAGATGAAAACTCAGGTGTGAAAGAAGTAATTGTAACTTATCAACATGAAGAGATGGGAGTTATGACAGAAAATGCTGTCTATAATGAGGAAACTGGAACATATAATGCAAAGTTTCCGATAACTTTAGAGACAAGACCAGGGAAATGGCTAATACCTTATATTGTGGTTATTGACCAAAATGATAATTCAAATACCTATTATTACGCTGATAATCAGTATTTTGACAATGCTGTATTTACAGTCATTAATGATGCTTTTTTTGATGAAACAGCCCCCGAAGTAAATAGTATTTCCGTTGATAAACAGGAAGTAAAGTTCGGAGAGGAAGTAAAAATTCGATTAGATGTAACAGATAAAGGGTCTGGTGTGGATAGTGTTTCTGTTGAAATTCAAAATGAAAATTACGGGTATATGCAAAAAGAGGCAATCTACAATCCCGAAATAGAAAAATATGAAGTGAAAATTCCTATTGAATATACAATAGAGACTGGAAAATGGAGAGTATACTCAGTTTATGTAAGTGATAAGCAAAATAATTGGAATGGTTACAATGAGGGCTCTAGCCCCGAGTTAGATTTTAATAGCAGTGAATTTTTAGTATTAGCGGATGGAAAAGATGAAAGTGCACCATTAGTGAATAGTATTTCAGTAGATAAGCAAGAAGTAAACTTAGGTGAAGAAGTAACGGTTAGTTTGGATGTTTCCGATAATCAATCTGGGGTTGCTGAAGTGAAACTCACCTATCAAACTACAAATGGTAACTTTCAAGAGGTCGCAAATTTTAATCCTGTAACAGGAAAATATGAATCGAAAATTACAGTAACAGATAATACAAGACCTGGGATATGGGAGATTATAGAAATATATGTTCGAGATAAAGTGTACAATGACAAATGGCTTCATCAGGAGGAAGGAATAGACTTTAGCAGTGGGAATTTCACAGTTATCAACGAAAATGCTGACGTCGCTCCTCCAACCATTCAGGGAATTTCGGTTGATAAAACAGAAGCACACCCTGGTGATACAGTCTACGTTAGTATAGATGCTGTTGATGATCAATCAGGTATCGAAACCATAGAGGTTAATTACAATGGTGAAAAGGGCGGATATGAAGAGGTAAAAGTAAACTTTAATTCAGATACACAAAAATATGAAGGACATTTAACTATTAATGATGAAACCCGACCAGGATTGTGGGGTATATCTTCCATCTATGTTGTAGACAAGGAATATAACCGTACTTGGTACTATAACAATGAAGAAACTAATCTAAGTGGCGGTAATTTCACGGTTATTAATGAAAATGCTGATGTCTCACCCCCAACCATTCAGGGAGTTTCGGTTGATAAAACAAAAGCAAATCCAGGGGAAACTGTGACAGTTAGTATTGATGCCATAGACGATAATTCAGGCATTAATTATATTTCTGTGTACTTTAAAACAGGTGATAGGTATATGAATCAAGTAATTGTGCCTGTCTATAATCCTGTAACGGAAAAATATGAAGTCAAATTAGCCATTGATGATACCTCAAGACCTGGAATCTGGGGTATCTCATATATCTATATGAGGGATAATGATTATAATGGTACTAGTATTTATAGTGATGAGTTAAGTAGTGCGAATTTTACCGTTATTAATGAAAATGTAGATATAACACCACCAAAGGTCCAAATGGTTTCTGTAGACAATAAAGAAGCTATACCCGGTGATGAAGTTACGGTAACCATTGATGCAACGGATGAAAAGTCTGAGATAAACCGAGTCAGTGTGTCCTATAAAAACACCTATGGCGGAAACATGTCGACGGAAGCATTATTTAATGAAACATCCAAAAAATATGAAGCAAAATTGAATATTACCGATGCAACAAAACCGGGAACTTGGAGTATTGAAGGAATTTCCGTTCAAGATACAGAATGGAATAATAAATACTACCATAACGGTTCTGATGGTAATGACTTTAGTGATGCTAATTTTACCGTCATCAATGAAAGTGCAGATATAACCCCACCAACAGTCCAAATGGTTTCTATAAACAAGAAAGAAGCTATACCTGGTGATGAAGTTACGGTAACCATTGATGCAATAGATGAAAAGTCTGGGATAAATCAGGTTGAAGTGTATTACAGGAACTCTCTTGGCGGTTACATGTCTTCGGTTACTGAATTTAATGAAACGTCCCAAAAATATGAAGCAAAACTGAATATTACCAATACTACAAAACCGGGAACGTGGAGTATCGAAGGGATTTACGTTCAAGATACAGAGTGGAATAGTAAATACTACGATAACGGGTCTGATAGTAATGACTTTAGTAATGCTGATTTTACCGTCATCAATGAGAATGCAGATATAACCCCACCAACAGTCCAAATGGTTTCTGTAGACAAGAAAGAAGCTATACCTGGTGACAAAGTTACGGTAACTATTGATGCAGCCGATGAAAAGTCTGAGATAAACCGAGTCAGTGTGTATTATAAAAATGCCCATGGCGGATACATGTCGACGGATGCATCATTTAATGAAACGTCCCAAAAATATGAAGCAATATTGAATATTACCGATACTACAAAACCCGGATCGTGGAGTATCGATGGGATTTCTGTTCAAGATACAGCGTGGAATTATAAATACTACGATAACGGATCTGATAGTAATGACTTTAGTAATGCTAATTTTACCGTCATCAATGAGAATGCAGATATAGCCCCACCAAAAGTCAAAATGGTTTCTGTAGACAAGAAAGAAGCTATTCCAGGTGATGAAGTTACAGTAACCATTGCTGCAATAGATGAAAAGTCCGGGATAAACCGAGTTAATGTGGATTATAGAAACTCTTATGGCGGATACATGTCGACGGCTGCTGCATATAATGAAACGTCCCAAAAATATGAAGCAAAATTGAATATTACCGACACTACAAAACCGGGTTTATGGAGTATTGAAGGAATTTACGTTGAAGATTCAGAGTGGAATAGTAAATACTACAGTAAATGGTCTGATGGTAATGACTTTAGTTACGGAGATTTTACCGTCATCAATGAAAACGCAGATATAACTCCACCAACAATCCAAGTGGTTTCTGTAGATAAGAAAGAAGCTATTCCAGGTGATGAAGTTACAGTAACCATTGCTGCAATTGATGAAAAATCTGGGATAAACCGAGTTAATGTGGATTATAGAAACTCTTATGGCGGATACATGTCGACGGCTGCTGTATATAATGAAACGTTTCAAAAATATGAAGCAAAATTGAATATTACTGACACTACAAAGCCGGGTTTATGGAGTATCGAAGGGATTTACGTTCAAGATACAGAGTGGAACAGTAAATACTACAATAAATGGTCTGATGATAATGACTTTAGTAATGGGGATTTTTCCGTAATTAATGAAAAAATTGATATTACTCCACCAATTATAAAAAGCGTTACTGTGGATAAAAAAGAAGTTCAGCCAGGTGAAAAAGTAAAAGTGAGTTTTGAGGCTGAAGATGACAAATCTGAAATTCAGAACCTTGAACTGTACTACAGAATTCCTAATCAATCAGAGAAGCATGTTACGGCAAGCTTAAATCCAAGCACAGGAAGATATGAGGCCGAAATTACATTTGGAGAATTTTCTCAATCTGGAAACTGGAAAATAAGTTATATTCATATCAGTGACGTTATGGGCAATGAAAGATATTTATTAAATCAACTCTTTGGTTATCCAGGTGCTGAAATGATGAATTTAAGTGGTGGAGACTTTCATGTAACAAACATAAATGAGGATGTCACTGTGCCAGATGTAATAAGTGTAGAAGTTAATAAAAATCAGTTTGTACCTGGTGACATAGCAACGGTCGAATTAGGTGTCATTGATTCTCAGTCCGGAGTGGCATTTGTAGAGGTACATTTTTCGGGTTCTAACTCAGGGTATATAAGTGAAGAGGCTATTTATAATAGTTTAACCCAAAAATACGAGGCTAAAATACTAATAGATCAATATACAAGGCCAGGAACATGGAGTGTAGATGGTATTAGAGTAATTGATAAAGAAGAAAATCAGGAATATCTATCCAGTCAAGAGTTTGATTTTACTAGTGGTAAATTCACTGTAGTTAATGAAAACCCTGATTTTATGCCCCCAGTCTTCCATGCCATTTCAGTTGATAAAAAGGAAGTACAACCGGGTGGTGAAGTAACAATCAGTTTAGATGTAACAGATGAGCAATCATCAGTCAGTTATGTATATGTAAGATTAATTAATGAGTATGGAACTAGATTGTGGAAAGAGGCTGTCTTTAATACGCAAACGGATAAATTTGAGACCATGTTATCTATAACAGAAAAAACAAAACCAGGTATCTGGGAAGTAGAGTCCATTTCTGTATCAGATGATGATGGAAACAGCAAATACATTTACGATGGATTAGATACAAATTTATCAAATGGAAGTTTTAATGTTAACAACGATGAAGTTGATATAGCTGCACCAGTGTTCCATAGTATTTCAGTTGACAAGAAAGTGGTAAAGACCGGGGAAGAGGTTACAATCAGCGTGGAAGCCACAGACCAATCTGGAATAAGTGACCTTTTTATTGGACTCACAAATTCGGATGACAACTGGTATGCTGAATATAATCCAGACACCAAAAAGTACGAGATTAAATTTACTATTACTGAAGAGGATAAACCTGGAATTAGAAAGGTCCTTTTTCTAGGCATGACTGACCATGAAGACAACGAAGTTTTCTTTGTCAATGGAAAAGAAATAGATACAAGTAATGCAGATTTTACGGTAATTAATGATAGAGTTGACTATCAGTCACCAGTATTTAACGGTGTATCAGTTGATAAAAAGGTGGTCAAACCTGGTGAAAGTGTCACCCTTAGTCTAGATATTATCGATGCTCAATCCGATGTAAATTATGTTTATGTAGAAATGGAAGGGCAAAATGGAGAATATTTCAGACGAGGTGCAATCTTTAACGAAAAAACACGAAAGTATGAAGTAATGATGAAGGTTTCACCTCTGTTTAAACCTGGAGCCTGGAGGATTAGTTCCATCTTTATTTACAATAACGTAGGGGTTAGACAAATAGTAGTTAACGGGAACAAGTATGATTTAAGTAATGGTGAGTTTAGTGTAAATAACAATATTCTGGATTCAACTCCACCTAATAAGCCAATTGTAGATGATGTATCGGATCAGACTGTAAGTGTTACTGGTCGAAGTGAAGCTAAAGCAAAGGTGATTGTTAAATCTGGGGACAAAGAATTAGGAAGTGTTACAGCTGATTTTGAAGGCCGATTTAAGGTACCAATTACCGCTCAAAAAGCAGCTACCGTACTAAATGTTTTTGCGGTCGATAGCTCTGAAAATATTTCTGATGGGACTTCAATAACCGTCAAGGATGTAACTGCTCCTGATGCACCAAAAGTGAACCCGATTACAGATAAATCTACAGAAGTAACTGGAACAACTGAAGCGGGTGCGGAGGTTCTGGTTAGCATAGGTACAAGCAAATATACCGGTGAAGTAGATGAAAATGGAAACTTTAAAATAGATATTCCAGTTCAAAAGGAACATACCACCGTAACCGTTAATGCGAAAGATTCGAGTGGTAACATAAGTAAAAGTACAGTGCTAACAGTACAGGATGGAACTGCACCAGAGGCTCCAACAGTTAATATGGTGTCAGACCAATCAACGGTGGTAACCGGAAAAACCGAGGTAGGTGCAACGGTATCGGTAGCCACTGGAACAACAAAATATACATCCCAACCTGCTAACGGAGACGGGGATTACAGTGTAACCATTCCTAAGCAAAAAGCAGGAACAGAATTAACCTTAACAGCAAAGGATGCAGCAGACAATGTCAGCCTAGGGAAAACGGTTATTGTGGTTGATAAAACTGCACCGGCAGCACCTACGGTTAGCACCGTTTCAGATCAAACTACAGTAGTAACAGGAAAAACGGAAGTGGGAGCAACGGTAACGGTAGCTATTGGAACAACAAAATACACATCCCAACCTGCAGGAAGCGAAGGGAATTACAGTGTAATCATTCCTAAGCAAAAAGCTGGAACAAAATTAACCGTATCATCGAAGGATATTGCAGGAAATGTCAGCACTGCAATAGTAGCGACAGTTGTTGATAAGACAGCCCCTGCCGTACCGACGGTTAACACGGTATCAGACCAAACGACAGTAGTGACTGGAAAAACGGAGGCAGGAGCAACTGTAACGGTAGCCATTGGAACAACAAAATACACATCCAAACCTGCAGGAAGCGAAGGAAATTACAGTGTAACCATTCCTAAGCAAAAAGCGGGAACAAAATTAACCGTAACATCGAAGGATATTGCAGGAAATGTCAGCACAGCAAAATCGGTAACTATGGTCGATAAGACAGCACCTATAGTACCGACGGTTAATACAATATCAGATCAAACAACAGTAGTAACTGGAAAAACCGAGGCGGGAGCCACTGTAACGGTAGTGATTGGAACTTCCAAATACACATCCAAAGCTGATAGTTATGGGACTTTCAAAGTAACAATCCCTAAACAAAAAGTAGGAACGAAGCTAACCGTAACATCGAAGGATATTGCAGGAAATGTCAGCACAGCAAAAGTAGCAACAGTTGTTGATAAGACAGCGCCTGCCGTACCGACGGTTAACACAGTGTCAGACCAAACAACAGTAGTGACAGGAAAATCTGAGAAAGGAGCAACGGTAACAGTATCCATTGGAACTTCCAACTACTCATCTAAAGCTGATAGTTATGGAACTTACAAAGTAACCATACCGAAACAAAAAGCGGGGACGAAGCTAACCATAACAGCTAAAGATGTTGCTGGAAATATTAGTACTACTAAAATTTTAACGGTAATTGATAAAACGGCACCTCTGGCTCCTAAGGTAAACACTGTAAAAAGCACAACAACTGCTGTAACCGGTACAGCAGAGAAAAACTCAACCATTATTATTAAAGTTGGGTCCACTACAATAGGAACAGCGACTACTAATGTGTATGGAAACTTTAAAGTAACCATTAAAGCGCAAAAGAGAAATACTGTTTTAAGTGTAACCGCTACAGATGCAGCTAAGAATGTAAGTGCAGCAACAACCATTAAGGTACAATAAAGGAAAAGTCCCTTTTGAAGGGGCTTTTCTTCTATTATTATTAATTTAATAAAAATTAAGAAAAATAACCCCCTTCCAGTTTGAAATGGATGGGGGTTTATCACTTTTTTGTTTAGTATACCTTCACAGACACCAATTTACTTTGATTTCCTGCTTTGTCCAGTACAGAAACCTCTAATAGGGACCCAGCTTTTTGTACTATTATTGCTGCATTGAAATTTCCGTATTGATTTGCAACTTGCTTACCAATCAAAGTAACTCCTTTATAAATATATACTGTTGCACCAGCTTCTGCTTTTCCGGTTACAGTGGAAGATTTGTACGTTACCTTGTTAACAACAGGGGGAGAAGGTGGAGTTTTATCTACCACCTTCAACGTGGTATGACTTTGATTTCCAACTTTGTCGCTAGCGTAAAATGTTAAGGATGTCCCCGCTTTTTGAGGTGTGTTGATTTTAATTAAGAAATACCCTGTGCTGCTAGCGTATCCTAGTCCTAATACTATTGTACCTTTTTTAATGATTACTTTTGCACCTGGCTCAGTTTTTCCAGTAATAATTGTTTGATTATCCCCAACAAAACTAACTGTTGGTATTGCAGGTGGGGTTTTATCAATCACAGTGACAGTTCTACCACTACTTGTGTACCCAGCCTTATCTTTTGCATAAACTGTCAGTTTAGTTCCAGCCTTTTGCTTTGGAATTTTAACTGAAAATGAGCCTGTACTATAGGTTGTTGCTTGTCCAATAACTGTCGAACCAGATTTCACTATTACATTTGCTCCGATTTCGGCTTTACCCGTAACACTTGTTTGATTATCCCCAACTTGATTAACAGTCGGGATTGAAGGAGCAACTGTATCTTTAACTGAAAGCGAAGTTGTGTTGCTCCTATTTCCAGTTGCGTCTTCAGCGTAAACAAGAAGGATGGTTCCTCCAATCTGTTTAGGAATTGTTACAGTGAATGTACCAGTATCCCCAGCTGTTGCACTGCCGAGAAGGGTAGTACTACGCTTAACATAAACCTTTGCACCTCGTTCAGTCACACCTGAGACCATAATATCTTTGTCGCTTACTGGGTTTATGGAAAAAATAGCAGGAGGAGTAGAATCTAAATCATCTGATAAAAAATTATAAGTAATAGAAGAGCCTTTATCATTTGGCTCCATAAATCCGATTTGTGGATCAATTTGTTTGATAACAGCTCCTCCGCCGTGTAGTTGAAGCCCTGATCCATTGTATAGCTTAGGTTTAATTCCATCAAACATTGATTCACCTTTAAAACCATATAATCCTGTCGTTTGTTTTAATAATAATGCACCTCTAAAAGATGTCATAAAACTTCCAAATGACATGGAAGGGCTAATATATTTTTTAAGCACTGCTTCGACAGCCTGATAATCATTATGGGTATTCGTTAGTATTTCTTTAAATATTTTGTCGCCTTGATTTGCCTGCAGCTTCACATATTGACTGAATAAATAGGAAAGAGAATAGTTTGCTAACACATCACCGTAATCATCCCAATACAATAAAGAGTGTCCATTTGTAATCGACTCTGAATAATTATAATAATCAATTCGGTCAGATAATACCTGTCCCGAATAAATATGCTCAGCAGCCATTGATAATGCTTCATCTAACCAGGTATCCATAGAATTGGTACTGCCTTCAATAAATACAGTTCGGTTAAAGTTCACCATATGCTGGAATTCATGAGCTAAGGTGGTATAGGCAGCCGTCACGTCCTTGGTTGTACCCATACCCATTGAAGGATAGGTATCGATGTAAAAAGTTTCAGATTTATTGGAGTTGTACTGAGAATATAAATCCCCACCCCAAAAATATCCACCAATATAGCCGCCGTTTCCATTAAAACCATCCAGGATATCGTAGCACAGAATGTTCACTTTTCCATTTCCATCTACATCCGACGAATTACCAAAGTTGGTTGTTACAACAGGGTTAATTTTATTATCAAATTCTCTGCCTAGTTTTTCAGCATCTAATGAAGTAATTTGATTATTATAGACCCATATATTTGACTTGGTACCGCTATAGAGTAATTTGGCGGAAATTTGAGAATCAGTATTTGAAACAAAATTTGTCACCCAGAAATATTTATTATCTCCGACTATATAGGCAGGCGCGGGTAAAAAATTTTTTTCAATTTTAAGATCCTTATATTTCTCAATATTAATTGGTTTGTTAACATCCATTTTATATGCTTTAGTGTTTAATTTTTTATGATAAGTAAAATTTTGATTATTTATGGTAAAAGTTCCTGTATAATTCATCCCACTCCCATTCGTTGACTCGTTATTAATAACCACAAAACCTCCGTCATCACTAGCTAGGTTTAATAGATTTTGAGGAGGTTCTTGACCAAAGGCAATGGAAGGAATAAGAAGTAGGATAATAGATAGAGTAGAACAAAAGAATCTGTTGAGTTTTTTCATGACATCACCTTTAGAAATTAATTTAAAATTAAAATTAGTAATTAAATAATTATATAAGGTTAGAAAAAAACAAAAACAACAGCCTCTTTCATAGAAGAGGCTATCATTTTTCCATTTTTATTAATAAACTTTTGCCCAAGTTGATTTACTTTGATTCCAAGCCTTATCCATCGATATTATTTCCAATGATGAACCTTGAGCCTGCGTCTTAATACTAGCCTTAAAATTCCCATAACTATCGGTAGTTGTTTTACCGACTAATGTAGTCCCTTTAAAGATATAAACAGTTGAAAATTTTTCGGCTTTCCCAGACACAGTGGTTGAGGTATAAGTAACCTTGTTGACTGTTGGCGCTACTGGAGGAGTTTTGTCAACAACAGTAACATAGGTATATGAGCTTTTGTTACCTGCTGCATCCGTTGCATCTGCTGTTAAGCTCGTACCTGCTTTCTTGGCTGCTGTCATTTTAATAGTGAAGTAACCGGTACTAGTTGCAGTGCTTTGACCCAACGTTGTAGATCCTTGCTTAATAGTAACTTTAGAGCCCGCTTCTGCCTTTCCTGTTATTATTGTTTGATTGTCACCGACAGAGTTAATAGTTGGTTTTGCAGGAGGACTCTTATCAATAACTGTCACGGTTGTAGGAGTACTAGTATTTCCTGCATTATCTTTTGCATAAACTGATATTTTTGCACCTGCTGTGAGTTTCGGTACAGCTACACTATATGTTCCATCGGATAATACTGTACCTGTTCCAATTGTTGTGGTTCCGGATTTAATAATTAATGTTGAAAATGGTTCAGCTTTGCCCTTTACACTTGTAGTAATATTACTAACCGTATATACAGTTGGTTTTGCTGGAGCAGTTTTATCCACAACTGGCGGTGTATAGAAAGGGTTTACAACTTTAAATTGGATAACATCTGAATAATAATAGTCTGAAGCGTACTCTGAAACACCTACTCTTATGTAGATGTATTGTTGGTTTTGAAATAATGATTTACTTCCCAATGAATTTAATCGAAGATTAGTAAAACCATATGTATCAAATTCAGTTGCATCTATGTACTCTAGAGTACCCCCATTATTTTTAAGAAATTCTACATTAATAATAGAATCCTTAGAATAGCTATAATCTGAATCATATAGGATCTGAACATTTAAATCAGTTGATGAATAGCTTGATACGGTTTCAAAAGTAATATAATGGTACGAATACCAACTATCATATAAATAATCAACGTAAGAACCAGCTGTTTTTAGTGGGTAGTCTGCAGGTGAATAGGATTGATTAACGGACAAAGATTTTTTAGGGAAACCCCCTGGTGATGTACTGGTAGTAATTTTACTGATTAAACTTTTTGCTACTGTTGCGTTTTCCTGACCATGAGCAGAAATTGGTAAAGCAATTAAGCAAATAAAGAGTAAACAAAATACATTTCTTAAATTTTTCAAATTATCATCTCCTTTACAATGATATTTTACTAGGTATTTTTTCCTAAAACTAGTAAAATTTTTTATTTTATGGAAATAATATACTTAGACAATTATTGGTAGGCCCTTAAAAAACATAAAAACAATGGAATAAACACGTTTTAGCTCGCAATTTGTAGAAAAATAGGCTATTTCTTGTGAATTATTATGATATAATTGTATATTGTTAGTAGACATTTGTAATTTACTGTAATTGCCATATAGAAATTTTAAGATATTTGTTACTATTTACTCTGTAGTCACGAGATAAAGAGAGAGCTAGAGATAAAGAGAGAATACAGGGAGGGTCTTTTTTTTGAAAAAGATAAGAAAAGCTATAATTCCAGCTGCAGGATTTGGAACTAGATTTCTTCCAGCAACAAAAGCAATGCCAAAAGAAATGCTACCAATTGTAGATAAGCCTACAATTCAATATATAGTAGAAGAAGCAATTGCCTCAGGTATTGAGGATATCATTATAGTAACTGGTAAATGGAAACGTGCGATTGAGGACCATTTTGACTATGCTCCTGAATTGGAACGTTCACTTTATGAAAAAGGTAAATTTGAACTACTTGAGAAGGTTCAATTTTCTTCTAATCTAGCAGATATGCATTACATTCGACAAAAAGAGCCTAAAGGACTAGGACATGCGGTTTGGTGTGCAAGGAATTTCATCGGAAACGAGCCATTTGCCGTACTGTTAGGTGACGATATTGTTCAAAGTACTACACCATGCATAAAACAACTGATTAATCAATATGAGCAAACAGGATCTTCTGTGATTGGTGTTAAAACAGTTAGTGATGCGGAGACACATCGTTATGGAATCGTGGATCCAATTGCTATTGATGGTAATTTATTTAAAGTAAATAGCTTTGTTGAAAAACCTAAACCAGGAACAGCTCCTTCAAATTTAGCTATTATGGGACGCTACATTTTAACACCAGAAATTTTTAATTATCTTGAAGAACAAGAAACAGGTGCTGGCGGTGAAATTCAACTTACAGATGCACTTCAAAAGCTAAATCAAAAACATCAAGTATATGCGTATGATTTCCACGGTTTACGATATGATGTAGGTGAAAAATTGGGGTTTGTGAAAACCACACTTAAATTTGCTTTACAACATGAAGATATGAAATATGAACTACTTCATTACATGGAGCATTTGATTAAGGAAAGTACAAAAGTTGTCGATTAGAAAGGAGTCAAACAATGTCTAATATTCCACATGCTGCAGAAAAAAATTATGTCGTAGTAGAAAAAAGCGTTGAAATAGAATCTAAAAAGAAAAAATCTTATAAGGTTTTCAAAAGAAGTATTGACATATTTGGCTCTTTTTTTGGAATCCTATTGTTAGGGTTTGTCTTTATTATTACTGCATTAGCCATTAAACTCGAAGATCCGAAGGGACCTGTCTTTTTTTCTCAAAGACGAATTGGCTTAAATGGGAAAGAATTCAATATGTATAAATTCAGATCAATGATAACTGACGCAGAAAAGAAGTTGGACAGTTTACTAAAGCAAAACGAGGCTCAGGGTGCCATGTTTAAAATGAAAGACGATCCAAGAGTAACTAAAGTGGGAAGGTTTATTAGAAGAAAAAGCATCGATGAACTTCCTCAGTTATTTAATGTCCTAAAGGGAGACATGAGCTTAGTCGGTCCAAGGCCACCACTACCAAGAGAGGTTAAACAATACTCAAATTATGACAAACAAAGACTGAAAGTAGTTCCTGGTTGTACAGGACTATGGCAGATTAGCGGTAGAAGTTCACTTGGATTTAGGGAAATGGTAGATCTAGATTTGAAATACATTAAAAATCGCAGCATCTTGTTTGATTTGAATATTCTTATTAAAACTGCTTTCATGTTGGTAAGTAATAAAGATGACGCTTATTAAGTGGGTTGTTTACAAAAGGAGGGTCATTCTTAATGTTAAAGAATGTCCGAAATTATAGTACAATATCTTATGTTCTTCGGATATATGAGGACCAAATTTATTTTAAAAGGATATTGCCCTATATTATTGTTTTGCTTTTATTCCAAGATCTACTTGCAATAAATATTGGAATTATTAGTAAACCTTTAGCCAATATTATTAATCATTTTGATGAATTATTAATATTGATTTGTTTACCCTTTATACTTCTTTACTATAAAGAGCGAAAATGGAAATTTGATTTTCTATTTCATATACTAATGGTGGTTTTTTCCTTAGGGTTAATTTCAAGTATTATTCATAAAGTTCCTTTGATTATTCTTATACAGGGAGCTATTTTAATGTTTAAAGGGTTTATTGTTCTTTTTATTTTTCGAAGTATATCATTTACAGCTGCTGATCTTAATAAATTTTCTCAACTCTTTAAAAAGATTACCTATATTGTTTTATTTTTTGCGGTGATTGATGCTCTTTTTTCACATCAATTTAGAGGATTAATTAATACCGATCATAAATTTGATATTCGGATGGGAATAATTAGTATTCAATCGATATTCACTCACCCGAGTCTATATGGTTGGTTCTTGGCAATTGTTGGATTTTATTTATTATCATCGTATTCAGTTAATAATAATAAGAAGAGTGGATTAAAATCATTAGTACTTTTTATTGCATCAATTTTTTCTTTTCGTTTTAAAACAACAATAGCCATTTTATTTAATTCACTATTTGTCTTAGTCCAGCAACGCTTTAATATAGCTGGACTTAAAAAGTTTAGACAATCTAAGGCATTTCTGCCTGTTATTATTGTAAGTTCTATAGTAGCTATAGTTGTACTTTATGCAGTTGTTCAATTGTCGGTTTTGACGATACAAAGATATATTACAATCGATTATACAGAATCCGCTAGGAAAGCTTTGTATATATTCGGATTTATTATTGCCTTTACACAATTCCCTTTTGGAGTAGGATATGGACGGTATGGGAGTTGGACAGCTAGGGAATATTATAGTCCTGTATATGTAGAGTATGAATTAGATAAAATATACGGTTTATATTCTAAAGACCCCAAATGGGCTACTGATACCTACTGGCCGTCAATTATGGGTGAAGTAGGAATAATAGGAGCTATTTTGTTATTATCAATATTTATTTATTTCATCCTATATATATATATAGGGTATAAAACAATTCAAAAAATGGAATATAAAGTTTTTTTTCTGTTCTCAATAATGATAATTACTCAAAGCCTAATTGAATCCCTTGGTGAACAAGTATATAACAGTGGACCACAATATTTATTTATCTTTGCAATAATTGGTATTTCACTTTCAATTATTCAGGAACAAATTGGTGAATTACATTTGGGTATTGCTAATAAATTTCGCAAGATTTTGACCAAAATGCAAGCAAAAAAGGAGTTTTAATATGAAGATTTCAGTAGTTGGTACTGGATACGTTGGTCTTGTATCTGGTGTGTGTTTCTCGGAATTAGGGAACCAAGTTATATGTGTAGATAAGGATCAAAGAAAAGTTGATGTACTAAATAAATTACAGTCACCTATATATGAACCAGGTCTAACAGAATTAATCGAGAAAAATTATAGGGAAAAGAGATTAGAATTTACAACTGATCTCTCATATGGAGTAAAAAATTCCGATATTGTTATCATAGCAGTTGGAACGCCTCCATTGCCAAATGGTGAAGCAAATTTATTATATATTGAACAAGTCGCAACTGAAATTGCAACAGAAATGAACGACTATAAAATAATTATGACAAAAAGTACAGTCCCAGTTGGAACAAATCACCGTATAAAGGAAATTGTGAGTAATTTAACAAAGTTTCCATTTGATGTTGTGTCTGTTCCTGAATTCCTTCGTGAAGGTTCAGCAGTTAAAGATACTTTAAATCCAGATCGTATCGTAATAGGAACCGAAAGCGAAGCTGCAATGAAAATATTAACAGATCTGCACAAACCGTTAACAGATAATATAATCGTTACAGATATAAGAAGTGCAGAAATGATTAAATATGCTTCTAATGCATTTTTAGCAACTAAAATTTCATTCATTAATGAAATTGCAAATATATGTGATAAAGTAGGGGCTGATGTAACAAAGGTAGCAGAGGGAATGGGCTATGATAAACGTATTGGAGCAGCATTTTTAAATGCTGGTATTGGATACGGGGGATCATGTTTCCCTAAAGATACAAATGCATTAGTCCAGATTGCTGGAAATGCAAACTATGATTTTAAGTTATTAAAGTCAGTAATTGAAGTTAACCAAAACCAACGTTTTAATATTATGGAAAAGTTGAAAGCCTCATTAACAACATTATCTGGGAAAACAGTAGCTGTATGGGGATTGGCTTTTAAACCAAATACAGATGATGTAAGAGATGCACCTGCATTTGAGATTATTTCTGAATTAGTGGCTAATGGTGTAAAAGTAAAAGCCTTTGATCCTATTGCACAAGAAAATTTCAGAACTCAATTTAACCATCCTGATATCCAATGGTGTGAGAGTCCATTAGATGCTGCAAAAGATAGTGACGCAATTTGTTTGTTAACTGAATGGGATGTGTTCAAGTCCATTAACTTATTTGAAGTTCAAAATGTTATGGCCAATCCAGTATTAATTGATGGACGGAATGTTTTTTCGAAAGAACAAATCAGCCTAACAAAATTTGATTATAAATCAATAGGTAGACCAGGTATAAAAAACGAAAAAGTATTAGTTAAATCTTAATAGTGTAAAGCCTTTAAAGACGAGATGACTTTAAAGGCTTTATTTCGGGGTATTTTTTTGAAATTTATGGAAAATATAGAAGTTGATTAATTTTAATATTAAGTGATAATTAAGGGCTGGTGTAAACTTCATGGTTTTTAGCAATTTAGTTTTTCTTTTTGCATTCCTTCCTGTTGTTCTATTATTATATTATATTGCCAGAGTGGATTTGAAAAACGCAGTCTTACTGATTGCTAGTCTAGTGTTCTACGCATGGGGCGAACCTCAATACGTATTTTTAATGCTATTTTCCATTGGAATGAACTATTTATTTGGTTTAGGTGTTCAAAAGTTTAGTACAAATATTCTATGGAAAAAAACTATATTAATCATATCTATTATTAGTAATTTGTTAGTAATAGGGTATTTTAAGTATAGTTCTTTTGTGCTAGATAATCTAAATGCTATTTTAGGTACAAGTTGGAATGTTGGAGAATTACCACTGCCTATTGGTATTTCATTTTTCACTTTCCAGGCAATGAGTTATGTGATTGATGTTTATAGAAATGACGCAAAGGTGCAAAAAAGTTTAACTTCATTGGCATTGTACATTACTTTATTCCCACAATTAGTTGCTGGTCCAATTGTACGTTACAATGATGTAGAAGAGCAAATAACAAGAAGAAGTGTAGATATAAATAAGTTTAATGACGGAATAAAACGTTTTATTATTGGCTTATCGAAAAAGGTACTTGTGGCCAATGGATTTGCAACTATTGCTGATTCTGTTTTTACTGCTCCTGCAAATGAATTAAGCGTTGCAACAGCTTGGATTGGTATTATTGCTTATTCTTTACAGATTTATTATGACTTCTCTGGTTATAGTGATATGGCAATTGGACTAGGAAAGATGTTTGGTTTTGACTTTCTAGAAAACTTCAATTATCCATATATTTCAAAAAACGCATCGGAATTTTGGAGAAGATGGCATATCTCTTTGAGTACCTGGTTTAAAGATTATCTTTATATTCCATTGGGAGGAAACCGAAAAGGGAATTTAAAAACATTTCGAAACATTCTTATAGTCTGGACCGCAACAGGCTTCTGGCATGGGGCAAGCTGGTCATTTATGATCTGGGGTTTCTATTTTGGAATCTTAATTTGTTTAGAACGTTTTGGATTTTTAAGCTTTTTAAATAAATTGTGGACTCCGCTGCAACATGCTTATTTGATTTTGGTTGTAATGGTAGGTTGGGTATTTTTCCGTGCAGATAACTTTTCTTATTCATTTGAGTTTTTACAATCTATGTTTAATTTGAATCAACAAGCATTATTTGATAATACTAGTATTTTATTTTTGCATGATAATATAATCTTATTTATAGTTGGTATTTTATTTAGTACGCCTATCTTACAAAAGATTAAACATATTAATATTAAAAGTTCTAAGACTTTTAGTTCTTTAAGTTCATTTTCCTCCTCTGTTGTATACATGATATTAATGTTTGCGGTAGTTGTTTATCTTGTTAATTCAAGTTACAATCCATTTATTTATTTTAGATTTTAAGGAGATTATTAATGTATGATTATCAGAAAAATAAATAAATTAAGTTTAATCATTCTTTTTTTATTTTTTATATTTTCAACCGGACTTTATTTTATTTTTTCCCCTGATTTAGACGAATCCCATGTAGAATACAGGACATTGGCACAACAGCCAGATATGACCGTAGATTCATTTGCAAACGGTGAATATATAAAGGATTACGAAGAATATTTTACAGATCAATTTCCTGGCCGAAATATCTGGTTAAAGTTATATCTCAATCTTGAAAAATTAACTGGTAAGACGTTTTTGAATGGGTATTTGGTAAAAGAAGATGGTTGGATAATACCAGAACCAAATGATACTTTTACAAAACACCCTCTGAATTTGGCGACTAGTAACTTGAATGAGTTTGCTGATTTTGCCTCAAAAACGGGTGCTGAAATTTACTTCTTTTTGTTACCACATAAAGTTAATACAGTAGAAGTTGACACACCTTCTTATATTAATAAAGGTGTAAATGAAGAAAAGAGGAATTATTTTATTTCTAATGTTTCCAAAGAGAACTTAAAATTTGTAAATTTAGGGGATATCTTCAAAGAAAAGTTCTCACAGGATGAAATTAATCAAATGTATTTCAAAACAGATCACCATTGGAACATTACTGGCGCATTCAATGGATATAAAGAAATAACAAACTTCTTAAGTGATAATTCCCAATACTTTACTGAAGTGGAAAATGAGTATATTACCAAGTGCTATAACAAGAATTTTGAGGGTAGCTATAATCGACAAGTTTATAATATTGTAGATCTTAAAACAGACAGAATTTGTGAGACCTTACCTAAAGATAATAAATTTAGTGAATTTAAAGTAAGTGTAAATGGTAACAAAAGTTCGTTTGAAGAGGTCTATGGAAGTGGGATTGAAACAAAAAGCAAGTTAATTTATGCTGATGTATTTACATTCGACTTAAGAAAGATTAATATAACTAACCCAAATTTGAAAAAGGGAAATATACTGATTGTCAAGGATTCATATGGAAGTCCAATAATTTTTCATCTTGCCCAGCATTATAATAAAACGACCGTAGTTGATTTAAGACACAGTAAAAAACAAGACTTGGTAACAATGGTTAAAGAAAATGAATATGATTCCATAATGTTTTTATATAATGATGCTGCTTTACAAGGTGATTTATACGAATTTAGAAAAGCCCCTAAATAAATGGGGCTTTTTACTCTTTTATGTTGAACATCTAGTCAATTCTATTTGCTCCCCCATGAGTAAATGTTAAATAGGGAAATGAGACATTTGCGGTCAAGGGTCTTTCTTCAAATACGATCCTTTTTGCCGTTTGATTATTATAGTAAGCGGCTAATATCTCAAAATAACTTATTGATGCGGGATAATCGCCATTAATACTATTTTCATTCATTTTTTTTCTTATATGTTTCATTTCATCTACTTTTCCTTTATGATAGGGAAATGTTTGAGGTTCGTTGGTCCACTTAACCAAATTATTAAATGCACCTTCCAAGCTTTTTCCCTCCTTTGATACATAATCAAATAAGTAAACTCCATTAACTTTTGCAATTTCTGCTGAAAGCGTTTGTGGTTGCATGCTAAAATGTGAATACCAAATACCATAATTGCCTTTCCCATTATTTCTAGTTACTTCATATTTTAAGTGCCCTAATTCATTCATTTGATGGTCAATGAAAAACTTCCATCTGTCAATAGACTTCAAGAATAGTTTTTGGTCATTAAGGTAGGTTGCAGTAGAAATGACCAATAATAGCCCCCAATTACCCCAATTGTTTTGTAAGTTCATTGTATGATTAGGTAGAATTTTATCGGATAAAAACTGCTTGAATCTTACTCTATCTTTTTGCTCCCATTTTGAGGAACTTTCTAATAAAGAGGCAGCAACAATCATCGAAGGAAAATTACTACTTATAACGAGGGGAGTATCTTCTTCGTCCCTAATCGTGTTAACGTTATTACTCCAAGCATTAATAATCCGAATTGCACTTTGGGCATACTGACTGTCTCCAGTAATTTGGTATGCTAGTGCTAATTCATAAGCATTATTGGCATCCTTAACGAGAGGGTCCTTGCTTTTAGAATGCCCTTCCGGATTTATGTAAACATATGGGACAAAAAAGTCAACGGGTGGTTGAGGAGTATAATCTAATTTACTATTAGCAGAGTTTAATAATTTTATCCACTCTGAGTAGGTAGGCTCCTCTTTATTATTTATTTGGGCTCTAATCCTATTTATCTTTTTATCATCAATAAAAACGGGGTTATTAATTTTGGGGTAAACTTTACCATAAAATTGATCACTATATAATCTCTTTTCATGGTATTTTACAGAAATAATACTTTGTTCCGTTTTTGAAAATGAGAAAGAAAATAATTCTTTAGGAATTAGATAAAAAATACTAATAAGAATAATTAATAAGAGCCCTAAAACAATATTTTTTCGGCAACTCAATATTATTCCTCCTTTCGTAAAGCTTACAACTATAAAGAAATTTAGGGAATAAAATAATAAAAAGAGGGTAAATCCCTCTTTTTTTATTCTACCATAAGTTTTTCTTAAGAAGCGTTCACTTTACCCTTACGTTTCGGTAATTTAATTGAATAACCTAGGAAATGGAGAGTAGGTAGATACGTAATAAGGAATAAAATGCCGCCTAGAAATAAATTTAATAATGAGATATTAAATTTAATACTAGGTCTGGCTATAAACATGATTAAACATTGAGATATTATGATTAATAAATAATGAAAGTTTGTTGTTCCTAACCTAATATCTAAATTCAATTTATATTTGCCGATTATTAACAATGTAAAGTATTGAAAATATGCACTTATTGTTGTTCCCCAAGCTACTGCATCTGCCCCCATACTATCAAGGAAATAGTAACTGATAAAGATATTTAATCCAAAGACTGATAACAGCCCAATAACTACAGGATAAATCGCCTTTTCTAAAGCATAATAAAATCTTGTAATGTACATGTTTGCCGCATGCGCATGCATGCCTATTACGAATATTTTCAGCATTGCTGAGGTAACATCTGTAGAGTTTTTATCAAAGGAACCATATTCAAAAATAAAAGAAACGATATCATTTGAAAAGAAGTAAACAAATATTGATAAAGGAATAAGATAGAGAACAAGTAGATGGTCACCTTTTTTGAAAATCTTCCCAATTTCACTAAATTCCTTATTCGCCGCTTTTTTCGCCAATAAAGGATATATAATTGTTGTTACGCTAGTCATTAAAATTGTCTGAGGCAGCTGAACAAGTTTTGTAGCATAATTTATAGCAGCAATATATCCCTCTGTAAGGTACGAGGCGAAAAATCTCTGGGTGATAAAATAAAATTGTAAAGTAGCTCCGCCTAAAAGAATAGGAATTAATATTTTACTCATTCTAATCAAATCAGATTTGTTTGAATAATGAAGTGATAGAGAAAAAGGGAGAAATCCCCCTTTTTTTAATTCAATAAAGAGCAATAAAAACATGATAAGTGCACTTAATAGTGCTCCCCAACCATATGAGTAAACTCCAAGGATAGGATAGGCAAGGAGTACAAACAGAATAAAAACAAGATTGTTAATAAAAGTTGAAAGGCTTGCTCCTATATATTTTCCATGTATATTGAGAACTCCACTAAACCACATAGATAATACAAGGAAAAAGGTAGAAGGCGTTGTAATGAAAAATAGGGTCTCCAATATTTCTTTTTTTTCTCCAACAACACCAGGGAACATTATACTAATTGTCTTATTATTAAATACCAACAATATTATAGTAATTACTAATACTATTATTGAACTATAAGTTAATATAACTTTCTTGAATTGCTCCTTGTTTAAATCGCTGTCAATTTTATTGTAAATACTGATAAATGAAGTAGTAATTGCCCCTCCTAAAACTAAATACAGAAAATTAGGAATTGTATAGGCGAGAACAACGTTATCAGCCATAGATGAGGTTCCAAATTGTGTTCCAATAATAATTTCTCTAATGAAACCCATAAATCTGGTTAATAAATTTATTAAAGTTACGATTCCAATTAGACCAGCGAGAGTTTTTAATTTCATTTCATTTTATCTTCTTTCATCAACTTAACTATTTTCAATTAAGGTGTAGATTTTTTGTAATTTATTGATTACTTTATCTGAATCACTTTCTAGTGCTTTTTGATAAGCTCGTTCAATAATGTTATAAGAGTTTTCTTCGTTTAACAAAACATAAGAAATAGTATCCTCTAGCTCCTTGTGATTTTTAGGTGGAACAAGGAAACCAACTCCGTCTGCTAGTAAATACTGTAGACCACCAACTCTTGATGCAACAACTGGAACTTTACAAGCCATCGCTTCTAGTGCAACTAATCCCAGACCTTCAATATGAGAAGGTAAAACAAACACATTTGATATACCCATCCATTCCGAAATTTCTTTTTGAGTTTTGGGTTCTAATATAGATATATCTTTTAATTTGTTATCTTTTATAAATAACTCTAAATCTTTGAAGAATGAAGGGTCTTTTTTTGCTCCGATAATTACAAGTTGAGTATTTGAAATATTTATATTAATATTTTTGTAGGCTGTTACTAATTCTTTAACGCCTTTTTGTTTTATGATATTCCCAACAAAAAGGATTACTTTTGTTGAGGCCGGTATTCCAAAGTTATTTCGCAGTTCATTCTTATTCTTAGGGCAAAATATTTTCGTATCTACACCCATATTAAGAACAGTTATTTTGTTTGAAGGTATATTGTATTCAGTAATAACATTTGAATATAATTGATCGCCAACACAAATCACGTAATCGGCTTCCTTAAGAATAACTTCTGTACACTTCTTGAAGAACTTATTTTTTTTTGCCATTTTATCAATGTCACCGCCATGGGCAGTAACGACCAGCGGTATATTGAACAATTTTTTATAAAACAACCCCAAAATGCCAGTAGGAAATATATAATGAACATGAACTATATCATATTTCCAACCTTTAGTGAGTAAATTGAAACAAAAATATAAAAACCAAGTAATATATTTCTTCAATACATTTATTTTATCCATACTTGGGTCTTTTATAGCTAAAATATCCACTGACATCCCAGCTAATTCAAGCTGTTTTGCTTGATTTTTAACAAAAATACCAAAGGTGGGTCCTTTTTTACTAGGAAACATATTACTAATGATTAAAACGTTTTTCACACTCTCACTCCTATATTACTTTATTAAGGCAGATAACTGTTTTATACCCTTTGCAGCTTCTTCTCTTAATGAATGGGAGATAGAGATATAGTTATCTTGAACTTCATTCCAATTATTTTGCATACAATTTAATAAATTCACCAATAAATTGCTGTCAGTATCTAACTCGTTAATTTTCAAATAAGAAGAGTGTTGGTTGATCACTTTCATAAAATCTTCTACCTTTTGATGATATCCAATTCCAATTATTGGGGTTTGTGCAGAAGAGGCTAGTATTAATGAGTGGAGTCTTGTACCAATAATTACATCCTGCTCAGAGCTTAGAGAGAATATTTCCTTTGGAGTTAGATTTTTCTCATTAATGTGAACATTTTTCTTATTTTTCATTAGATTAAAGATATCTTTGGTAACTTGAATATCCTCAGGAAATTTTGTCGAATAGAATGTAATATTAACATCCATTTTCTTTGCTATTTCATCCAAGTTTTTAGCTAAACCGTTAATATAAGAATGATATTTTTGAGGATCGGTTGTTGGCCAATAATTATTACTAAAATATGGTACAGCTGTTACACCAATATTAGTTATTATATTTCCTCTTTTTACAGATTTGGATTCACTTACAAAGAAGGCAGGATCACCAATTACTTCTATTTTCTTGTTTATTCCTAGAGATTCTAATAGCTTTTTGGAATTCTCGTCTCTAACAGATGCAGAATCAGCTTTGTTAACCAATGTCCTTATAATTGTTTTTCCTAAAGTTGTATTTATTGGACCAGCACCCACACCGTAAATGACTACCTTACATTTTTTAAATTTACCCAATAATCCTAATGAACCGTAAAGAGGTGCATCTCTTTTATACATGTCCATTAGGAGACCACCGCCACCAATAATTAAAAGGTCTATGTCTCCTAATAACTTGGAGTGGTTTTTAATAGTGGTAAGTCCAGTAGTTAGGATATTACCTTTTTTGTACATTAAGGGATAGGATTTTATATGATATCTATTAGTGGTGTTTTCTACATTATTTGTAAAAATAACTATATCTTTTTCCTCAATGTTTAAATTGTTTTTTAATTGTTCTAATATTCCTGTTAAAATTGCTTCGTCTCCATTGTTATTATGACCATAATTTCCTACTATACCGACTCTCATAAAATACCCCTCTTATTCATTTCTTCCTATTATATGGTGGAAATGTATTCACTTATAGAATTGAGTAATTCTTCATTGTTAAATGTTAAATAATCATAATCTTTTTCTTTTATTATTTTTAACTTTTCCTTTAATTGCTTTATATCTCTAACTAACTCAACGGCGTTTTTAGCTTCAAACAAGCCTGCAATTTCTAACTGATGGTCGTCAACATGTTCATGATATTTTGACAATCTAGGAACAACAAGTGTCTTTTTCTTTTTCTTCATGCAAGTTATTATTGAACTCGTACCTGCATGTGTAATGATAACTTGAGCAGAGTTTATATAACGCTCTATTTCAGCTTCAGATAGAAATTTAAAGGTCTTGTAATGATTAGGTTTATAGTTTGTATAACCTATTTGAGCAATTATTTCTTCTTGTATTATGCCTTCACTAACTAAGAGATCAAGCTCTTTAAATAATCGATCAAAAGGAAACTTCTGAGTTCCTACAGTAACGAATATCAATAGATAGCCCCCTTATATTTAGCTTTTGGATAATGTTTTTTTAATTCTTCCCATTGTATATAAAAGCGGTCGGCAAATTTATAAATAATTCTACCAGTAATGGTTGGAGTGTCAATCTTTGCGAAACTCTCAATGAATAATATTTTTGAGCCAAGAAGCTTTCCTAGAATACATGTTGGAAGAACTGCCCCAGCCCCTGTTGAAATAATTAAAGTGGGTCTTTCTTTTAGTACAATAAATAAAGAATATAAAATATTAAATAAAAAGACAAAAACAAAGTTAATATTCTTCCTATCCTGCTGTGTTAAATAGTAAACATTATATTTTTCTTTAAGTGCCTCAGTCGAGGTATGTTGCTCTGTAACAAAATAAAAGTTTTCATTTTTGACTATGGGTACTAACTGTCTTAATTGAGAGAGATGTCCCCCTGTTGAACTAATTAAGCAAACCTTTTTTCTCTTATTCATTGCAAACTCCCTACGTATAAATTAGTAAATTATTAACTGTAAGTTTAAATTATTTAAAAGAAATAACTAAAGAAGTAAATAATACAAGTTAATTTTCCTTTATTATTATATAACAAGAGTGATTATATTATTTTATTTAATAAATATTAAATCACAAAACAACACCGTTTCATCGTTTGAAACGGTGTACATTCAAAATTTATTTAATTTCTAATTGCTCTTTTAACATAGTTGTAATTCTTTGTTTTTCTTCAGCAGGAACCATATAGTAATATACGCCATCGATTTTAGTACCACCGCCGTTAATTTGTGTTTGTTCCATTGAATTGCTTGCAGACTTGTATTTACTTTGGATTGTAACCATTTCATTAAATGTTAGATTTGTTCTGACATTATTACCTAGAGCACTAAAAATATCGCCGAAATTTGTAAGTGAGTTAAGACTTGCACCTTTTTTAATTACGCCTTCAATTATTTGACGCTGCCTTAATTGACGGCCAAAGTCACCACGTGGGTCCTCTTTTCTCATACGAGTGTATTTTAAAGCTTTTTCTCCATTTAGGGTTAACTGCCCTTTAGTAAAGTGAACGCCCTCATAAGTGAAGTCTAGATCATTTTGAACGGTAACTCCACCAACAGAATCTACAATTTCCTTAAAACCTTCCATGTTAATTTGAACATAATAATCGATTGGAATATCTAGGAAGTTTTCTACGGTGGCTATTGACATTTCAACTCCGCCAAAAGCGTAGGCGTGGTTAATTTTATCCTGTACCCCTTTCCCGACAATTTCAGTTCTGGTGTCCCGAGGAATACTAACCATTTTTACAGAGTTGTTGTTGGGGTTAACAGATAGTACGATAATGGAGTCAGATCTGCCCCTGTCATTTTTCCGTTGGTCTACACCTAGAAGAAGTACTGAAAATGGTGTTCCTTGTTTTAAAGAAACATCTTCTTCCCGTTTTTCTGATTTTTCCCTTTCTAAAGGTTTATGCATCGTCTCTACGGCACCCTTTAGGGAATTATATACTGTAAATGCGTATGCACCTACTGCCAAAAATAAAATAATAAATGATATAATAAGGACTTTAACCCATTTTCGCTTTTTCTTTGTTGACTTTTTATCTAATCGAGAACCCATTATTATTGCCTCCTAAGGAAAATAAACAGCATTAATAGAATACCAAAAAACGGCAGTAAAAAGAATAGTTATTTTTGTCAAATAATCGTTTTTTCGACAAAAATCACTTATAATAGAAAAAAACATTGGAGGTTAATGTGAAAGATTTAATTTTAATAATAACCAGTATAATAAACAGTTTTCATGATATTTTAATGGACCTCGCAAGTGAGTCAGGATTAAACTTAACTGATAAAGATCTACATTTATGGGTTTTTGGAATTATCGGTATTGGATCTTTCTTTATAGTCCATTTATTATTTAAATCACTTTCAAAGTATAGTATTACAGCCATCTCTTTTATTTATACTTTCACTGTCATGTTAGTACTAGTTTTTGCCATCGAAATTCAGCAAAAAATAACAGGTAGAGGGCAGATGGAATTTGACGATGCAGTTATTAGTCTATGGGGCTTCCTTCTCTTTTTTGCGGCTTTCTTAATAATAAAGGGAATGTTCTTGTTGGTGAAAAAACTTTTAAAAAAACAATAAAGTTAACTTCGCTCATTACAGGGCGAGCAGGCTTGAAACTAAATGAACGAACATACAAAACTCTTCAGTCCCATCAGGAGAGTTATTTTTTTATAACATTTTTCAACATTTTTTTAAATTAGTACGCAAAAAATGCAAAAAAACTATATAATAACGTAGAAGGAGGGGAAACATTGTTGTGTTTATGAAAAAGTTCAAATTTTTTATTCTTTTTTGTCTTGTAGTGTCATCTCTTTATTCTCCTAATCTTGCATTCTCGCAGGAGCTTAAATCAGATGACATTTATGCTGAATATGTCGAAATAATCGAAAAGGCATATATATTTAGTAAAGATCAAAAAATAGTCGGAGAATTCAATCCTGCTACACAATTAAGTATCGATACTATCCAGGATGGAAAAGTTTACTTTCAGTGGGACGGAGATTTGGCCTATATAGAAGAAAAATCCACTAAAATTATCAGTTTTGATAACATTAATTTTTCGCTAGTTAGTGCTGAAACAGGGGTTACATCGGAGAGATTTTTAACTCACATTCCAACTGAAGTGTATTCGGATGATAGTTTAGAAACTACCATTCTAAAACTTGCTCCGGAGGTGGAGTATTCG
This sequence comes from Neobacillus niacini, assembly GCF_031457145.1. Classification (GTDB taxonomy): domain Bacteria; phylum Bacillota; class Bacilli; order Bacillales; family Cytobacillaceae; genus Neobacillus; species Neobacillus niacini_J. The sequence goes on along the minus strand of NZ_JAVDVZ010000009.1, from coordinate 41,583 downwards.
GTAACGAAAATTGATAGGGAATATTATTCTATTACAGTAGGAAATCGAGAAGGTATTATTAGAACTGAAGACGTCAAACTTCTAAGTCCTAGTAGTAAACAAGACAAAACATTGTTGGGAAAAAATAGTATCTTACAAAAATCAGCACCAGCACCAGCGCCAGCGCCAGCACCAGCACCAGCACCAGCACCAGCACCAGCACCAGCACCAGCACCAGCACCAGCGCCAGCACCAGCACCAGCACCAGCACCAGCACCAGCACCAGCACCAGCGCCAGCACCAACGCCAGCACCTAAATCATTAGCTGTCCAAAAACCTTCTATAAATTATGCTACCCATGTACAAAATATTGGCTGGCAAAATGAAGTTTCTGATGGGAAAGTGGCAGGTACAGAGGGACAAGCAAAACGCTTAGAAGGTATTAAAATTTCAGTTAATAATGTACAGGGTTTGGGTGTGAAATATTCTACCCATGTACAAGATTATGGGTGGTTAAGCTATGTATCTGATGGCAAAGTAAGTGGAACCACAGGGAAAGCAAAACGATTGGAAGCTATTAAAATTGAATTATCTGGTTCAATGGCTGTAAATTATGATATTTATTATCGTGTTCATGCAGAAACATATGGTTGGATGAACTGGGTAAAAAATGGTAAGTTAGCAGGGACTAGTGGAGAAGCAAAACGATTGGAAGCAATTGAAATAATAATTGTAGAAAAGGGTTCTGCACCACCTGGTAATCCAGCTCCTGATTCACTTCTTCCAAAACCATCAGTTCGTTATTCAACTCATGTTGAGACATATGGATGGATGAATTTTGTTGCAAACGGAGCGATGAGCGGAACCAAAGGGCAAGCGAAACGCTTAGAAGCAATTAAGATTGATTTAAAAAATGCTAATTATAGTGGAGCAATTACTTATACAACTCATGTTCAAGATTATGGCTGGTTAAATAATGCATCCAATGGCAGCATATCTGGTACAACCGGAAAAGGTAAACGATTGGAAGCAATTAAAATAGATTTAACTGGAGATATAGCAAAGTACTACGATGTTTATTATCGTGTTCATATTCAAACATATGGTTGGTTAGGTTGGGCGAAAAATGGGATGAAAGCTGGATCAGAAGGGCAGTCTAAACGCCTAGAAGCTATTGAAATCAAGTTAGTTCCTAAAGGTAAAGGTGCACCAGTCAGTGAAAACACGGCATTTAAGCAGCCATTGTCAGTATTTTTAGACCCAGGGCATGGTGGAAGTGATCCTGGTGCAACTGCGGGAATTTATCATGAAGCAGACTTGAATTTAAAAGTTGCCAAAAAAGTTCAATCATTATTATTAAATCGTGGTTATCAAGTTTATATGTCTCGTAATAACGATACCTATTTAGGCTTGTTAGATCGTCCTCAAATGGCGAATAATTTAGCTGCAGATATTTTCGTTAGTATACATACAAACGCAACTGGAGCAAAAGAAACAACGGCTACTGGCATAGAGTCTTATTACTATGAATTTGATTCAAATTACCCTTCGAAAATCAATGAGGCTATGCATAATAATCCAGAAAGAATCTCAAAGAGTGTGACACTTACAAACTTAATTCAAGAAAATATGATTAGCTATACGAATACAAATGATCGTGGAACTCATGGAGAAACATTTGCAGTAATACGTGAAGCAGCTATGCCTGCAACTTTACTAGAAATGGGTTTTATTAATAACTCAAGAGACCGTCAAAAACTATTTACTGATTCCTATCAAAATCAGTTAGCAAAAGCAATAGCAGATGGAATTCATGAATACTTTCAAATTTATTAGTAATTTACTAGTTAAAAAGGACTAGAAATCAAAAGTGATTTCTAGTCCTTTTTTGTTTATTGAAATCCAAACAAACTAAATCGAAATTTAATATTTATTATGCAAAAAATATATTACAAATTTCTACAATAAATGATATAATAAGTATTCGTAATATCTATCTTTTTAAAAGGGTGGAATGAATGAATAGACAAAACTTTAATAAAAGGAAGAAAAAGAAGTCTAAATTTAAAAAAGTATCGTTTGTTATTTTAGTCCTTTTTTTAGGGCTTTCAGGTTATATATATTATCAATATTCACAAGGTTTACAACAAGCATCAGGTAAATCTACGGTGTCTTCGGATGAAACTGCAAAGACAGAATTTAATGGTGCGGATAAAGAGAAGATGGATAAGGTTAATATCCTTTTATTGGGGGTGGATTCTAGGGGTGAGGAAAAATCACGAACTGATACCATTATGATTGCCCAATATGACCCAGAAAATCAAAAGGCAAAACTAGTTTCTCTTATGCGAGATATATATGTGGAAATTCCAAATAATAAAAATTATAAAATTAATACAGCATACTTTCTAGGGGGACCTGAGTTACTTAGACAGACAATAAAGCAAAATTTTGATATTGACATCCATTATTATGCGGTAGTAGATTTTAAAGGATTTGAATCAGTAGTTGATACACTAGCACCAAATGGTATTGAAATGGAAGTTGAAAAAAGAATGTCCGAAAATATCGGTTTGGTTTTACAACCAGGATTTCAAAATTTAAATGGTAAAGAGATACTAGGATATGCCCGTTTTAGAAGTGATGCTAGCGGTGATTTTGGTCGAGTAGAGCGTCAGCAAAAGGTAGTGAATGCTTTAAAGGATGAGATTATAAGTGTCAACGGTGTAACAAAATTACCAAAAATAGTTGGTACAATTCAGCCATACATTGATACCAATTTAGAAGGACTTGACCTGCTAGCAGTTGTTAAGGACTTTTTCTTAAATCCTCCTGCCGATATAGAAACCTTACGCATTCCTGTTGATCAATCGTATACAATGGGAAGCTATGAACATGCAGGTTCAGTTTTAGAAATAGATTTTGATGAAAACAAACAAGCCATTGATCAGTTCCTCAATGATGACCAAATCATTTCACAAAATAATTCTACTAATCAAACTCAAGAATAATTAATCTATATCTTTTCAATCTAGAAATAAGAGGCAAACTCCGCTGAGTTTGCCTTTTGTTTATTTAACTCAAAAATTTGGTGATAGTTACTAACTTACAAGTTTAGAGAAATTGTTACAAAATCTGCTAATTTATGATATTATCTTTTTGTAACAAAAATTAAATAAAGATTTCTGAAGTGTTTCAAGCTTTTTATAGCTTTTTAAGATGTTTTATATGATAGACTACTAGAAGAAATACATGAAAATTGTCGATTTTAATTTTTATGTATAAAAATTTTTATTATAGGGAGTAGGATAAATGCGAGGAAATTTTGTTGTAGTAGGAATGCTATTAATAGGTTCACCATTTGTTTCAAATGCTGGTGTTGCATATGCTGCAGACGGAGGAATTACTTATTCGATAGATGATTCCGAAACAAATGTTAACGAAGATTCTGGCTATTATTTCATTTATTATGATGGTGGAGAACATTCCATTGTGGTTAATGAAAATGTAAAATTGACATTAACTGGGTGGACAGATGAATCAAAATCATCTGTAAATGGTAAAATTGAGATTCAAAAAGATTCGTCAAATCAAACAAAGGACATCACACTTTATGTTAACGAAGAACTAAATGTATTTCCAATTTCGGAAAAAGAAAGTATACAAATTAGGTTAGCTGAGTCTGATTCATTTAAATATGAAGTAAAGCCTAAAAGTTTAAATGAGCAAATTACAGTTGTAGCTGAAAACGAAAAAGCTAGCTTAATAGAAAGTAAGGAAAGTTTGAGTCCAGTAACAGATGAAGTTACTTCAAAGTCAGTACAAACACAGCCAGTGCAAAAACAGTCAGTGCAAACACAGCCAGTGCAAACACAGCCAGTGCAAAAACAGTCAATACAAACACAGTCAGTACAAACCGCTTCAACCAGTTCCTTAAAAAAACCTTCTGTTAATTACTCAACCCATGTTCAAAATATCGGGTGGCAAACACCAGTATTAGATGGGAAAATGTCAGGAACAGCAGGAAAAGCATTACGTTTGGAAGCCATAAAGATTTCATTAGAAAATACTCCTTATACTGGAGGTATTACTTACAAAACCCATGTTCAAGGATATGGATGGTTAAATAATGTATCAAATGGAGCTTTATCTGGAACAGCTGGTGAAGCTAAACGTCTAGAAGCAATCCAAATTGCTTTGACTGGTGAAATGGCACAGCATTACGATATTTATTATCGTGTCCACGCAGAAACCTATGGTTGGCTAGGTTGGGCTAAAAACGGGGCATCAGCTGGTACACAAGGTCTATCTAAAAGACTGGAAGCCATTGAGATTGTCCTAGTGGCAAAAGGTGGAGCTGCACCAGGTTCTACAAATAAACCATTAGTTATGGATCCAACTGTTGTTTATTCAACACATGTTCAAGATTATGGGTGGTTAGCACGTGTATCTGATGGGAAAATGTCAGGAACACAAGGGCAAGCAAAACGAATGGAAGCCGTAAAGATTTCATTGGATAAAATCCCTTATTCTGGAGGTATTTCTTACAAGACCCATGTTCAAGGATATGGCTGGCTAAAAAATGTATCAAATGGAGCCTTATCTGGAACATCTGGAGAAAGTAAACGTTTAGAAGCTATCCAAATCAATTTGACAGGTGAAATGGCAAATCATTATGATATTTATTACCGTGTCCACGCAGAAACCTATGGTTGGCTAGGATGGGCTAAGAACGGAGAATCAGCTGGTACAGAAGGACTTTCAAAGCGATTGGAAGCTCTTGAAGTTGTTTTAGTTCCAAAAGGTGGAGCAGCACCAGGAACGACAAAAAATTCATTTATAAAGTCTAATTTAACTAACTACTATAATATTAGGTTAAATGATGCATTAAATATGCAAATGAAAGTGACTCCACAGACTGATAAATATAGCAATGCTCCTGCTTATGTTAGCAGCCAATACATTACTGTATTTAAAAGTGGTACCATAAGTGGAAGCAGTGTAAACCTTAGAACCTCTCCAGATACTGTTAGCAAAATTGTTGCAACCGTTGGTAACGGAACAAAATTCAAAGTATTGGATGATAATGTTTCGGGAGTGAAGGTTTCTGATAGTACAAGATGGTATAAAATTGAGTATAATGGAGACATTTTATACGTGCATAGTAGTCTTGCTACCACTAATTTAATCGGTCAAGCTACTGATTCACTTAATATTAGAGCAGAAAAGAAGACAGACAGTCATATTTACGCTACGGTAAACAAAGGTACTCAATTTACTATTTTAGAAGACGACGGCAGTGGTTGGTATAAAGTAAGCTTTGGTGCTTGGCGTAATGCAAAATCCTCAGATGTTTTATATTATTTGGACCCAACTAATTTTGTAAATGATGAGAAGCAAAAGTTCCAATTCATGGACCTAACAAAACCAAGTGGAGTTTCAAAAGAGTTATTGAATAAATACCTTGTAGGAAAAGGAATATTAGAAGGCCAGGGCCAAGCATTTATAGATGCTGGACTAAAATATGGGATAAATGAAGTATATTTAATGGCACATACATTGTTAGAAACAGGACAGGGTCAATCCACTCTTGCCAAAGGTGTAACTTATAATGGTAAGACTGTTTATAATATGTATGGTATAGGAGCATTTGATAACTGCCCAGTTGAATGTGGAGCGAAAACAGCCTATGAAAAAGGTTGGTTTACTCCATACCATGCAATAGTGGGAGGGGCTACCTTTATTGACAATGGTTATTTGGGTGGTAATAACAATTTCAGAGTAGTCCAAAATACACTATATGAAATGCGTTGGAATCCAGAGGTAATGGCTACGGTAGGTAAAGCTGGACATCAATATGCTACGGATATTGGATGGGCTTCTAAACAAGTTTCAACTATGTATGAAGTGTATAAAATACAACCATATACAATTTTCATAGAAATGCCATTATATAAATAAGTTAATAAATTTTTAAAAAAGGCTGCCCTCAAAAGTAATGGAAACAGGACTTTCGAGGGCAGCTTTTGTTCATTTCTAAAAAATGAATAAATGAGATCACTTTTTGTAAAATGATTGAAACGACTAATATCTCGTGATAGCCTATTAAAGTCTATACATAAGTGTGATTAATATATTTCCTTTTTGTCAAAGCTATTACCTGAAAAAAGAACGTATTCTGCTATATGCACAAACATATAGGAAAAACTTTTATACCAGTTAGTATGCAGTTTATAAGAAGAAAATTTATTAATCACAATAAATTCATAGCAGCCATAGAAAGGAGTTTTGAAATATGTTAAAGATTGGTTATGTAGTCAATGCGGATGTTCATGATAAAACACAATGGTCAGGCACCATTTATAATTTATATAACATACTTTCGAAAAATTATGAAGTTGAACCAATTCTGCTAGAAACTAAAGGGTTAGATAAATATTACTACATAAAACAACGAGTTAAACAAAAGCTTACCAAAAAGTCATCTACTACCATGATGGTTTCATATTCAAAATTAAAATCAAAAAAACTGAATAATATATTGCAACAATCAGGAGAAAAATATGATGTTTTATTTTTCCCAGCCAATAGTGTAGCAGCAGCATTTGTGAATACAAATATCCCAATCGTTTACCTCTCTGATGCCACTTTTCATGTAATGATCGATTATTATCTATTTAATTTGGATGAAAGTAGTATAGAAAATGGCAATATGGTTGAAAAAAGGGCACTAGAAAATGCAAATCAAATCATTTATGCTAGTGATTGGGCAAAAAATGATGCAATAACTTATTACGGCATAAATGAAAATAAGATTAATGTACTACCATTTGGTGCGAATTTAATTGATAAATATAATAAGAAAAGCTTTGAACCAAATAAGGAAATGAATCTACTTTTTGTAGGTGTAGAATGGGAGAGAAAAGGTGCAGATGTCGCATTGGAATGCTTGGACTATCTCAATCAACACTCAAAATCAAAGTATAAACTAACGATCATTGGTCTTGAAAATCCTGGTACTATAAATACTGATAATGTTAACTTTGTTGGATTTCTTAATAAGAATAACCAGGAAGATTACAATAAAATGATTAAATACTATCAAGAAAGTGATATTTTTATATTACCAACACGAGCAGAGTGTGCTGGAATTGTTTTTTCAGAAGCGAGTATGTATGGACTTCCTATTGTAACGTATGATACTGGAGGAATCCAAAGTTATGTGGAAGAGGGAGTAAATGGGTTTAGGCTCCAACTCGATAAAAGAGGAAAAGACTTCGCAGAGAAAATTGAGTATATTTGCAATGAGGATACATATTTGACCTTTTCAAAGAATTCAAGAAATAAATATGAGAATAGCCTAAACTGGGATAAATGGTTAGAAACATGTGATGAAGTCATCAAAAAATGTCTAATGATTAAAAGAGGTAACCAATAAATAAAAAGGACCGGGCGTTTTTGCCCGGTTTTGGCTATTTTAATGATTGATTTACCCATTCAAACTCGGTATTTTGAGGAAGGTCATAATATTCGATCATCCACGTTTGGATATAGGGGGTTTCTGTATCATAGGGCATATGTTCTCTATAAGTATCATTAGGATATTTGTATAACTTTATTTTTTCACTAAGATTTTTTTTACCAGATAATGAAGATAGCTTTTTATGATTTTCCAATGCGAATGAATGGTTTGCTTTATAGCCTAAGAATATATTTTTATAGTTATTTAATGAAAAAACGAAAAAGACTGATAAGGAAGTAGCGCTTAATCCGATGCGAGACGAGGGGTAAATAGAAGGATTGGAAAAATCGTAATCCGTCCATTTCCCTGGTGATTTGAATCGAAAGTACGCTTTTTCCTTTTCGATTCAAATCATCAGGCAAGCAAGCGAAGCGCGGTAGTCTTTGTTTGAACTCGCGATGAATGACATTTTTAAAAAAACTAAACTAGCTAAATGCGACATCTATATTGACAAATACCGTTATATGATTTGGATTATTGCAAAAACACTTTTGTTTGGAGAAAATGTCGCAGGATATCCTTCATTAATGACAGTCATCCTTTTTCTAGGTGGAATTCAATTAATATCCTTAGGTATTATTGGGGAGTATTTAGGGAGAATATTTAACGAAACAAAGGACAGACCGCTTTATTTTGTAGATGAATTCAATAATGAAAAGGTGACTAATGTACCACAGCGTCAAAATAAAAAATCTCCTGTGGGGAAAATGTAATGAAAATTAAAAAAGAGGTAGTAAATTACCTCGTGTTTGGGGTCTTGACAACTTTAATAAATATTGTAAGTTACGGTATTTTGTCAAAAATATTTAACATGGATTTTAAATTAGCGACTACAATTGCATGGATTTTATCTGTTATATTCGCCTTTATTACAAATAAAATCTATGTTTTTAACAGCAAAAATCTAAATGTTTTGTTAATAACTAAAGAGTTTATATCGTTTATCTTTTTTCGATTGCTATCCTACATAGTAGATATAGGAATGATGATTATTTTGGTGGAATGGATGAAAATGGACGACTTAGTCTCAAAAATCTTGGTAAATGTAATAGTAGTTATTGTTAATTATTTTGCTAGCAGGTATTTCGTTTTTAAGACAGCGGAATAAATCCATTATTTTTAGGGAAACCGAATGTAAAATTTTATCTATTATGTTATATAAATAAAAGTCACTCTCAAAGGTGACTTAATTATTTACATATGCGTTTTTAGATTCTATGTATTTAGACAGACAGGTACGAGCACGTAACGATCTACCTTGCACTATTATGAATAGCTGATTACCTAATTATGATCTTTCGACCATAAATAAAGAGTTCACCACCAATATAATAATAGTTCGTTCGACCGTACTAAATACCTGTACACCCATATATAACCTTTCTGCTAACAAAGTTGGTAATATCCACCTTTAGCAGGCGGTTTGAAATTCATTTGGCAGATAGAATTATCCTTTTGGCAGATAGAATTATCCTTTTGGCAGATAAAGTTAAAGTAAGTATTCGATTTGGCAACAAAACTCTCATTGTAATTTAATTGTTATCAAATTATAATATTTCTAGAAATATAGAAAAATAATAAAAAGGAGACAATCATAATGAAAAAACTGGGGGCAATTTTACTTTCCTTTTCATTGTTAATCGGCTTATTTCCACAATTAACAATAGCTGCTCAAAACACGACGTTTGAGCAGGATCTTATACAATATTTAAAAGAAGTTAGTGAAGTAAGAGGGTTTGAAGTGACGAAAGAGGATATAGAAGCTTCTCTTGCCGCTTATGAAGACAGTATTGAAAACTATGAATCTGTTGAAAATATTGGTAGTTTCTTAGGTGAAGTAATCAATTCCGATTTAAGTAACTTAGATTCCATTTATGAGGAATTTGAACTAGATAAAGATGGGCTTCATCAATTGTTAAACGAAAATGGTGAGGAACTAAACGATTATATCTTTCTTGATAACCTCTATTCAGCTGTTTACTTCTATACAGAAGACGGGGTTTTTGAGCGCGATCCAAATTTTGACCAAGACCTAGTGGAATATCTAGCCATGGTTAGCGAAGAAAGAGGCTTTGAAGTGACAAAGGAAGATATAGAAACGTCTCTTGCTAATTATGAAACCACTCTCGAAGAATTTGAAACGGTTGAAGACCTAAGTGCATTCCTAAGTGAAGTTATTAAAGCAGATCTCAGTAATTTAGATTACTTTTACGAAAATTATGAGTTGGATCAACAGGCTTTATTCCAATTGTTAGAGGAAAACGGAAAGGACATCAACGATTACGTATACATTGATGACTTAGATAGTGCTGTTTGGCAATATTCTGGTGATGAGCTAAATCCTGGAATGGATGAAGAAATAGCAGAAGATCTTCTTCCTATTTTTCAGGAAGGAATCGATCTTACGGATGAGGAACTTCAACGAATTGAAGAACATTTGATGAGTTTGGAAGAACAACTCTCCGATCCTGCAATTCTAGAAAGACTTGAAGAATTGGGTAACCGCATGATGGCTTTCGAGGACTTTGATGAAGCTGCTGAACTTACAGCCGAACAAATGGCTGAGATCGTATCCATCTATGATGAATTTCTTTCGATCTTTAAACTGAAGGCAGTCTTTACCCTTGTCAAAGGCGGATCAGAGATACCACTTTCTTTTTGGGACTTACTGAAAATGGAAGAACTAAAAGGTGCTAACTTGAAAGTAGCATTATTCAGTACTGATGGACAATTGTTAGCGGACCTCATTATAACGGGTGAAATGGTCGATTCCGAAACCGTTATTAAAACAGGTGAACAAATCGAGGAGTCTGCCGAAGAAGTAACAAAAACAGTTGAACAACCAGCTGCAGCTAAACCACAAAAAATGATTACCCAAAAAAAACCGGAACATAAGACCGTCAAAGGTGCTAAACTTCCAAATACAGGTTCTGATTATATCCCAAATGCACTAATTGGACTTGCCATTGTTTTTGCTGGTATCTTCATGTACCGAAGGGTAAGGAATGTGTAAGATGGAACGAATTAATAATAAGGGAATCAATCGTAAAATGCGGTTGATTCTTCTCTCTTTTACTATTGCTGTCGTTGGGTTTGGACTTTGGTTTTCTGGTACCAATATCTATAAGTTTGCAAAAGGCTATTTTGCCTATAAGACTCAATCCTCCAATATCGAAGTAAAAGCGACTACACAGCCAAGGAAAGAAGAAACAGAAGAAGCGCTATATCCTTCACTTCCTAAAATGGGCGAAGAAATTGGAGAACTGTATATCCCAAAATTAAACGCAACCCTTCCTATCTACCACGGAACAAACGAGGATGAGTTGGAAAAAGGAGTTGGCCATTTTGCAGAAAGTGTGCTGCCTGGTGAAAATGACAATTCCGTTCTTTCGGGTCATCGAGATACCGTATTCCGAAAACTGGGGGAGGTAGGCGAAGGAGATGTGTTAATCGTTCGAACTTCAGCAGGGGAGTTCACATACAAAGTCAACAAAGTACGGATTGTTGATGAAGATGACCGGACCGTTATTGTTCCAAAACCAAGAGCAACACTAACCGTCAGTACCTGTTATCCTTTTAATTATATCGGGTCAGCACCTGAACGCTATATCCTTGTCGCTTATCTGACTTCAAAAACAGTAAGTTAATAAATTAATTGGTAAAGAAAACAAGATAACCAGCCTGCGAGGTGGTAAGGAGGGCACTGAAAAAGTCCCTTTTAAAAAAAGGCAGATATCCTCACAATTAGTGAGTGTTTCTGCCTTTTTTTCATTTACAATTAATGTATCTAATTTAATTTTTTATCATACTTATTCTTTTCTGTTAAACCATGATAAAAATAGTTAAAAAATTTCATTCCTTCTTTTTTAAAAAGCCCGCGATAAAAAGCATACAATATTGAATAAGTATAAAATACAAGTCTTTGATTTACTTTAGCATTTCGTTTCATAAATATGACAACGTTTCGGTACATAAAGTATTCGGATAAACCGGAGATTTGATTAATCGATGCTGAACCTTTATGAACAACTCTTGCATCACAGTAACAAATGACCTCAAGCCCTTTATTCTTTATATTTAAACACCATTCTGTTTCCTCGTAAAATAAGAAATAGTCTTCAGGCAAATAGCCAACTTCTTCGAGAATCTTGCTATTAAACAGCAAACATGCTCCTCCAACGTAATCACATGGAATAATTTGAGCCTTCAATGTATCTTCATGTACACCGTTATTTAATATATTGACCCGTCCAGTATGGAAATCAATCATAGCACCTGTAGATTGGACGATGGTAGGTTCATCATACTCACATACTCTTGGGCCGACGACCCCTACATTGGGATTGTTTTCTAGATAATCCAATAATATTTTTAAAAAGTCAGGATGCGTAATCACATCATTATTTAGTACACAAATATAGTCAGCACCTTGAGTCTTTGCAAACTTCATTCCAATATTATTTCCACCTGCATAACCTAAATTAGCTCCTGTTTGGATAAATGTATGATGTGGGAATCTTTCCTTTATAAGAGCCTCTGAATTATCGGTAGATTTATTATCGACGATAACAACTTTAAAATTTCTATAGTTAATTTTTTCTGCTTCTTCCACACAGGCAATCGTATCGCCTGGATTATTGTAATTAAGAATGACAATATATACTGATGGAACATGAAGACTTTGTTTATTCAAATTCCTTTCGCTCCTTTTAGATAATCGCGTTTACAATCCGTTATCGTTTTAACATTTTGGTTTTCATAGTGTTTACTATCATGATTAGGATCGAATCTTTAATCATAAATAGTCCTAAAATGTATATTAGACCACCTATTAGTAATTGAAGAAATGTAACTAACACAGGATTAATATTAATATATTTATCAACTGCACTTACTGATAGAAAAACAAAAATACTTAAGGTTAGGTACTTTAAAAACATTCCAGCAAAATTTTTAAAATCAAAGTATTTTCTCGCAAAATACATTTGAATTAATGCTCCGGTAGCCTCAGCAACTAATAAAGCCCAAGTAGTAGCAACACTGGCAACATGAGTCACGAGTAAAATATTTGTAATTAAACTGAGTATAGCTCCGACCGTGATGCTGATACTATATTTATTTTGTTGGTTTGTAGAAACTAAAATTTGAATGCCAAATATATTTGCTAAACCAACAAAAAATATAATAGGGCTTATAATAATTATTAAACTTATAACTGGTTTAAAGTCATTTCCTAAGAACCATGAAACAAAATTAGGAGCAATTCCCATTAGGCCCAATGTCATTGGTAGAGTAATCATGATAACAAATTGGAGTGCATATTTAATGTATCTTTTCATGGCTTCTATATTCCCTTGGGAGAATTCCTTAGCCATTCTGGGAAGTAACACAGTTCCTAAGGATGTTATAAATCCTAAGGCAATTCGAACGATCTTATCTGCCTGGGTATAAAAACCTACTTCTACTTCGCCGGATACACGACCTAATACTATTTTATTTACAAGGAGATAAATTTGGATCATGATTTGCGGCAAAAACAAACTAATGATTGGGCTTGTATGAATTTTTATCTCACGTAAAGTAATACGCGTGAAGGTGATGTCTTTCAATAACGGAATCCACATAATTAATTGACCAGCAAAAAGTGTCACCGCATTGATCATGATATATTTATCTAAATCATCTACTTCTTTTACTAAGGTAAAAATCAATATCAAACTTACAACTCTTACTACAATATTCCTTGTTGTAATGCTTTTGATTTGTTCCTTTCCAATAAAGTACCAAGATACATCAATTGTTGCGGCAATCAGGGTGAAAATATGAATGAAAAACAACATTTTATAATCTTCAATGGTTGATAAATAAATTACAAAAACAACAATGGTAATCAGAGAACTAATAAGTTGTGCAGAATATATTGACCAGAATTCCTTTGATCTTTCCTCCAAAGCTTGTTTGGTAGCTATTTGTCTGCTTCCGTACATGGGGAAACTCAAAGCTGCAAAAACTACAAATAGCTGTACAATTGATAATACATAAGCATCAATACCTATACCTTCAGGTTTTAGTACTCTAGAAACATATGGTGTGGTAATAAACGGCGTAATCAATATTAATATTTGATATATAACTGTATATAAATAATTCGATACAAGTCTACCCATTAAATGCTTTCAGATCCTTTAAAAAATTTTTTTATTGTTCCATTTTACATCAATTAAGATTAGCATTAAACGTTATTTTAAACAACGGCAAAATATATTACTATAGATATCCGGTCTAATTATCTACCTACTTATATTTAGACTGTTCCTTCTAGAAACGTATTTCCTTTTATTATTAAGAATAACAGTGTATGTTTCTAATTTATTTTACTTATTTCGATATTCATGTAAAATTATAATCGTATGCATTTAAACTTTACATATTGTGTTGAGAAAAAGCTCTATGGTTGTGATTGAATTTGTAATAATATATAAATTCCATGAGATTTGTTAGATGGAGGTTACAATGTGAAAAAAAATATCGTACTTATACTAAGTATGCTGCTCATATCAAGCATGTTTCTTAGCATGTTTTATGTAGCGTTATTCGGCAAAGAAGAAACAGTTGAAGAGGGTCTAGCAGATCAAACTGGTAAAAATCTTCAACAAAATCTTCGTATAAATATTAGTAAAGAACCGTCAACATTACATCCTGGGTTGGCAGCAGATCCCACTTCCATTTCCGTTTTACTCCAAACATTTGAAGGATTAACTCGAATTGACCTATGGGGCCAGACGGTTAATGCAGCTGCAAAAGTAGTGAAAATCTCTGAAGATCAAAAAACGTATACATTTACACTTCGTGACGCGAAATGGTCAAACGGAGACCCGGTCATTGCGAAAGATTTCGAATATGCTTGGAAATGGGCTTTAGATCCTTCCAATCATTCCAACAGTGCTTATCAACTCTATTATATAGAAGGTGCAAGAGAATTTAATAATGGTAAAGGCAGCGCAAATAATGTAGGTGTAAAAGCAATTGATGACAAGACCTTAGAGGTAAAACTTGTCAACCCAACCCCATATTTCTTAGAATTAACTGCTTTACCTACCTACTTTCCGATAAACAGTATTGTTGCTGAGGAAAATCCAAAATGGGCAAGTGAGTTGGGAGTTTATTCAAGCAATGGACCTTTTAAAATGACTGAATGGTTACATAATGAACGAATAGTTCTTAAAAAGAGCGATAATTATTGGGATTTAGGCCCTGTAAAATTAAAATCTATAACGATGTTTATGGTTGATGATCCAATTAGTGAATTATCAATGTTTGAGAAAGGTGAACTTGATTGGGCTGGATCACCTATTGGTCATATGCCAATTGATGGAGTACAGGAATTTGTTGATGTCGAAATGCTTAATTCTCAATCTGTCGAGGGAAATTATATTTACCAATTAAATAATTCAGTTGAACCTTTTAATAATGTTAACATGCGAAAAGCTTTTGCTTTAGCCATTAATCGCAAAGAAATAATTGACAGTATTGCGAAATTGGGCCTTACCCCAGCCACTGCTATTGTACCGCCAACTTTGATTCCTGAAAATGATAAGGGTTATTTTAAGGATTACGATGTGAAAAATGCAAAAGAATATTTACAAAAAGGTTTAGAGGAACTCGGACATACTGAGGCTTCTGAATTACCTCCGATTACACTTTCAGTTAACACAAATGAAGGACATGAAGAAATTGCCTTGGCCATACAAAAAATGTGGAATGAGAATCTAGGTGTGAATGTAACATTAAATAATTCAAGCGGCAAAGAAAATTCTGACAATATCCAAATCCTTGATTATGAAGTTGCTGAAACTGGATGGATAGGCGAGTTCAACGACCCATACCATTTCCTTAAAATGTACGGCGATTCAAATTCAATTAATAATTCAACTGGTTGGGAAAATAACGATTTTCGATCCCTTTTATTACAAGCACAAAATGAAACGGATGAAAATAAACGTCTGGAGATATTAAAAAAAGCTGAGGATGTATTAATGAGTGACATGCCAGTAATTCCGATTTACTTTTATTCAAATTACTGGCTTCAAAATGAAGATTTACAAGGAGTAGCTATTTCTGGTTTAAGTCATATACAATTTAAATGGGCATATTTTGAAAAAAAGCAAAATTAATAGCACATTAAAATATTGGATAAAATACAAAAGACTGATTAGGTTATATCAATACTTATTCAGTCTTTTATTATCAAAAAAATGACGAAATATGTTACAATACAACCTGGACTTGAATTTCCTTACATAATTAAATAAAGATTTAAAGTTAAATAAACTTAATTGGGAGAATTTTGTAACAGGAGGAGTTTAAAATAAGAAATCATCGACTACTAACTGTACTATCTTCACTATCAGTTATTTCATTTCTTTTATGTGTATTAGCGATTACAAGACAGTTCCCTTTTTATCAATTATCAAAAATAATAAGTCTTAGTTTAATATTGATTTTTGTTTTTTCAGTTCCATTTCTTTTTAGGAATTTTTGGAAGAGTACAAACCTAATAAAGGTTTTATTCGTTTTAAATGTTGTTTGTTTAACCCTGCTGTTATTATACTCGATTGTTATAGAACAAAATAATCTTTCATTAGCAATCAGATTTTTCACTATCTTAGTTCTAATGTTAGCAGTGTTCTTTTTACCAGCGAAAAAAATTTATGTTAAACTTTTTATCATTCTCGCTACCCTCCATAGTATTTTCCTAATAGCTTTCGAAATATATATCCTCGTATTTGGAGGACCAGAATTTCAAGAATTTATTAGAGCAAAAGTAATGAACTTAGGAATGGGAGATATTTATACCTATAACCAGTATTTTTTTCGAATCCAAATTAAAGGGAATCCTATATTACCTATTGCTTTTATCGTAAGTTTATTTGCTATCCAATCTAAACAGCTAAAAATTTCTGTAGCTTCCCTCTTATTCGTTGGAACCATTATAGCAGGAAATTTAGCTTTTATTCTTTCTATAGTGTTCTTTTTTGGAATGTATGGAGCTATTTTATTTTTCTCAAATGAGAAGGTAAAAACTTTTCTTAAAAATCTCTTTGGTAACAGAAAAAGGGTAATTATACTTGTAAGTCTTTTCTCTGTATTTATAATCGCCGTCGCTATTGTGTTATTTCCGTATATAAAAGAAGTATTTATAAGAAAAATGGAATATTCCATTCCAACTCGTTTTGATCAAGTAAGCCATCTGATTAAGGATTTAGCAGAATCTCCTATTACTTTATTGTTTGGTCAGGGCTTTGGAAATATCATTTACGTTATTTCAGACTACCGTGATTATAGAAATGCTTATTATTTTGAACTTCAAACTATCTATGTACTAAATCAGGTTGGAATATTATATTTTGCAGTGTTTTTAATAACGAAAATTATCTTCGTCATTAAGTTTTGGAGAAATAAATTAATCATTTTAATTTATTTGTCTTACATACTATATGCTTTTACTAATCCTTATTTGTTTGATACAACAAATATCTTAGTTTTAATTGTGTTAAGCTCGTTAGGTAAATTATATCTAGAAGAAGGTAATACTAGTGAATCAAAAATTTAAGGTTTGTGCTGTTATGGTTTGTTTCTACCCTGACATAGATGAGCTTTTGAACAATATAGAATCTATTGTTGGGCAAGTAGATAAGTTATTCATAGTGGATAATAGTGATCAACCAGTTAATCACGATTTTTTAATTGAAAAGGAACAAGTAGATAAAATTGAGTGGGTTTCTTTAAATGAAAATTTAGGTATTGGTGCAGCCCACAACGTTGGAATAAAACTGGCAATCGAGCAAAATTTCGAGGGCATTTTACTTTTAGATCAAGACAGCAACCCGCCAGAGCACCTTGTTAACACTCTTGTGGATGGAGTTCAATTTCTAAAAAAACAAGGGGTGAAAATTGCTTGTTTAGGTCCAGATATCTTTAATAAGAATACAAATGAAAATTATAAACCTTTATTAAATAAGGGAATAGAATTATCTGAGGACTTTGTTGAGAAAGACGTATTAATAAGTTCGGGTAAATTATTAGTAGCAGATGCCGTTAAAGATATCGGCATGATGGATGAAAGCTTATTTATAGACTTAGTTGATTTCGAATGGTGTTGGAGAGCTAAAAAATACGGCTATAGAGTTTTCAGCAGTAAACGAGCAAGAATGGGTCATATGGTCGGACAGAAAAACGTGAAGATTTTAAAAGTGTATAACCTATTAATACCTTCTCCTATCAGGCACTATTATCAATTTAGAAATACACTTTTTCTCTTAAAACGAGACTATGTTCCAACCTACTGGAAGTTTAAAGCACTAATTGAAAGAGGTATTGAATTCTTTCTTTACCCTATATTTGTATCCCCAAGATTAGGAAGAATTAGATATATCGTCAGGGGAATAAGAGATGGCTTATTCAATAGGAAAGGGAAACTTACAAATGACTGATAGCATACTTACTATTCAAAATGTCTGTGGAATTTTAGTTACCTATAACCCTAATGTTGAAGAGCTTAAGGAAAATATAGAGTCTGTAGTTCACCAAGTAGGTAGGATATGCATTGTAGATAATTCAACGGATACTATCCTTCAAAAAAAGGTATTGGACCTCCAACAGGAAGAATCCCTCCATGTTATATCGAATAAGGGGAACTTTGGTATTGCGGCTGCCCAAAATATTGGGATGAAATGGGCTTTACAAAAAGGGTTTAATGCATTTTTTCTCTTGGATCAGGATAGCAAATTAATGGAAGAAACCGTATTTAAATTGGTAGGAGAATATAATGATATAGCCAGTCAAAATCAAAACATTGCTTGTATTGGTCCATTAGCCTTTGACCGAGATAAAACGGAAGAAGATGTATACCACAGCTATGATGGTGATGAAAGAATTATTAAGGTTCAGCAGACCTTAAGCTCCGGATCATTAATTCCTAAAAATGCGTTTATCCAAATAGGCGGAATGGAAGAAGATTTATTCATTGACTTAGTAGATTATGAATGGTGTTGGAGAGCTGAAAAAATTGGCTATTCAACATATGTTACAAAGGAAGTAAAAATGGCCCATCGACTAGGTGAAGACAGGTACCACTTTTTAGGGAAGAGCATTGGGGTACCTTCACCGATAAGACATTATTATCAATTCCGGAACACCCTTATTATGTTTAATAGATCTTATGTGCCGTTAAGTTTTAAACTAAAATATATGATTATCTTGTTGTTTAAGTTTTTCTTTTTCTCTCTTTTTGTTAAACCTAGATCTGTACGCCTCAGGATGATCTCTAAAGGAGTTATTGATGCTCTAAAGGGTGTTAAAGGCGATATTAATGGAGATAGACCTAAAATGGTTTATGAATCGAAGTCATAGACATTGAAAATGGAGGTGAAGTCATGAACTTTTCAGTTCTAATGTCGGTATATTTTAAAGAAAAGCCAGAGTTTTTAAAAGAATCAATAGAAAGTTTAGTAAGCCAAACATTAAAACCAGATGAAATTGTCATTGTATTGGATGGTAAACTAACTGATGAATTATATCGTTTATTAGATGAATATAAAAATGCCTATCCTGACCTTTTTAAATATGTCCAGCTTGAACAGAATATGGGTTTAGGAAAAGCATTGGAGATTGGTATAAAAGAATGTAGGTATGATGTCATCGCAAGAATGGATAGTGATGATATATGTCATCCGGAAAGATTTGAGAAACAAATAAACTTTTTGAAAAATAACCCCGATGTTAAAGTACTAGGTTCTTGGATTGCGGAGTTTGAGGAAGGCCCGGATAAAATAGAATCTATCCGAAAAGTCCCCTCTACTTATGAGGAAATAAGAGAATATGCTAAAACACGTTGTCCATTGAATCATATGACAGTGGTTTATTATAAGGAAGCAGTGTTAAAAGCAGGCAGCTATCAAACCTTAATGTGGAACGAAGATTATTTTTTATGGGGAAGAATGTTGAATAGTAATATTAAATTTATGAATATACCTGAAGCTTTAGTATATGCACGTGCAGGGGCAGATATGTTTAATAGACGCGGCGGGTTAAAGTATTTCAATAAAGAGGTAGAACTGCAAAAAAAATTTTTAAAAATGCAGTTTATTGATAAACAAACTTTTATAAAAAATGTTATTACTAGAGGAACTGTGAGAATACTTCCTAATTCTATAAGAGGATTTATTTATAAAAAGTTACTTAGAAGATAAAATATATAAAAAAGGGGTCACAGAAAGTCAGTCAAAACTCACTTTTTGTAGCCCCTATTTTTAATGAATATAAGTTTTTAGTACAATAGAAACCCCATCTAAACTACGAGTAGAAAAGAACCTAAACCTATTAAACTTACTCCACCAATTTTTTTATAGTTAATTTTCTCTGATAAAAGAAAATATGACAGAATCATTGTCCACAGATAAGTGATGGAAGTAAGAGGATATACTATGGTATAGGGGAGATATTTTAATAATAAAATATTTAATAGAGCGCCTAATACATAAAAAAAACCACCTAGACAAAGATTGAATAAAAATCCCTTATTAAAGCCTAAAGAATGTGACGATGCCTTCTTAAAGAAATACCCTCCAAGTGACCCGAAAAAAGTCATACTAAGCAATATCAGAACTTTAATTATCTCCACCACCAATTAGTATTGCCCCTAAAATTATACAAACGATTCCAGCTATTTGTTTCACATTTATGATTTCTTCTAAAAAAATAACCCCGATAAATATTGCAAATACATATCCCATACTAAGGATTGGGTGTAGGACGGATAGGCTTCCAAATCGAAAGGCCACTATCATTAATCCAGCGCCAAGAAAGTAAAGAAGGAAACCAATTAATATGAAAATAATTAAGTTTCCTTCTGACATTTTCCAAAACATTTGTCCAAACGCTGTGGTGAGGGATGCAAATAATATAAACAGAATCCCAACCTTATTGTCGTTAAGCGATTTAATAAAGTTATTCATAAACATTTCCTTTTATAAAGTTAGTTTTTTTCAACTTTGATTATCTCTTTTTTCCCCAAACACGCAGCCAGGAACATAATAAAAGCTACGAGGAAATTTGCATATAAATAACGGAAGTCCTGAGCTGGTAAAGAAATTGCAACAGCAGCAGTATTTAACATAACAGGTGCAGCGGCTAAAATCAATTTCCATCTTCCCTTTAAAATGAGTATAAATACAAATAAAAGAATAGCAAAACTAAATAAAGCTGGTCTCCACATCCAATAAAATGGCTGCTGAACGGTCTTAGCTAATAAACCTTGTGCTTTTGCTGTTAATGTTTGGTTTTTAATCTGATGTTGTATTCCACGTTGAATAGCCATATCTTGAGGGTCAGATCTCAACAAAAATGGTAAGAAATACGTACCAGGTTCATTATGAATTTGCCATACAAGTGAGCTTTCCTTCAAGTAAGCTCTAGTTACGATTTCTGGATTTTGCTTAGAAATCTCAAGCCAAGTTCGGAAGTATTCCTTTTTATTATCTTGAATAAAATCCGCATTGTAGTTTTCGTCAAATTTAAGCGGGTCAACGATATACGGATTGTATTTTTTCTTCCAAATTTCTATCGGCAGAATCTTATCAATAAAGTCCCTTTGCTCTTCAGTTAGTTTGCCACTCTCTTGGACTACTGCCGCAATTTGTTGAGTAGGAATAGCTAATGCCTCATTCTGAGTAGCTGGTATAACATCTAAATAGTTATAAACTGGCCCTTTAATAAAGAAATAAAGTGCAATTATAAATGCTGAAACGATATATGTGCGAAGCAGCTTTAATCGAAACACGATAAATAATAAAAAGATGGTTACAACAAAAACAGGAAATCCATTGTGTCTAAAAAAAACTAATCCATAGCTTGCTAAAACAAAGAAAAGCATATTTGTCTTGCTAGACATCCATTTTCCATTTGAAACGATAATATTGACTAAGTACATGCTAAACAGTAATATCGCAGCACTAAACAATACGTCCTTCCATAGGTTGACTGAATAGATTCCAGTGACAGGTATTATAGCAGTTACCAATAACATTAAATAAATAACGATCTTATTTACTCTATATTTTTCAAAGCAGTAAGCACAGTATCCGAAGATAAGCGATAAAATAATCGATTGGGCTGCTGCAACTGCTGCTGGTGAATCCCAAACCGATGTTGATAACATGATAAACCACGTATGAGGAACTGGGTGCCAATCATGAAAGTACGGAACATGAGCTTGGTCCCATTGCTGCATAGAATCGATTGATAAAATGGCTGGGAAGAAAGCAATTAGATAAATTGACCAAATCATCATATATGGCAGTGCATAGATTAAAATTTTCCATCTGCTTACCGTTGATACTGAATTTTCTTTTAAAGAAAGCAAAATACCTGCTAATGCAAGGATAAAGGTTAAAATAACAAAAAAAGTGGCTAGATAAACATAAATTACAATATAAGGATGATTATCACTTAGGTACAATTGTGGACCTTTTGAACTAATCATTAATATGATAGAAAATAAAATATAGAAGCTTATAAAGGTAATTCTATTTATTTTAGAAAAAGAATTGTAAGGTTTAAATAAAAACTGGGTCCTATAGCTCATGAATAAAAGAGTAAGTAAAATCACAGATAATATAACCGCTAGTATTGATACATTTCGAATCGGTGAAAAATAAAACAGAAACCCTGGGGTTAATAAAATTGAGAGACTAACTGAAATAATTAAGCTTTTTAGAAAAGTGTTTTTTCTTTTCATTATTTACTCCTAATTAGTGCTTTCACACGATGTAATTCCAGCTCATATTGTTTACGAGAATTTGCGACAACTGTGTCTAAAATTAATGCGCATGCCAAACTTAACATTGACAGGATTTCAAGCCCCACTGCCAATATTGCGGAGGGTACTTTTGTAACAAATTGTGTACTTAAAAATTCAACGATTACTGGTATGCCAGCAGCTAAACCTAAGAGGAAGAAAATGACAGCCCATAAAAGGAAGAAAAAGAAAGGTTTGAAATCCTTGAATAAGGTAAAAATAGTTCGTAAAACTTTAATACCATCACTGAAAGTATTTAGTTTCGATTCGCTTCCCTCAGGACGGTCACGATAATTAATAGGTAATTCTTTTATAAGGAACCTTTTATCTAATGAATGAATACTTAATTCTGTTTCGATTTCAAATCCTGGACTCATGACTGGAAATGATTTAACAAAGAATTTGTTGAAAGCTCGGTAACCTGTCATAATATCATTTATATTGCTTTTATATAAAGTATTTATAAGACCTTTAACTAGGTTATTACCGAAGTTATGGAAGTTCCGTTTATTTTCGCTTTCATATGTACCATTCGATAATCGATCTCCGATGACCATATCCGCCTCATTATTCATTATCGGTTCCAATAATGAATGGGCAAATTCCGCTGGGTAGGTATCGTCACCATCTATCATAATATAATAATCAGCTTCAATATCGAAAAACATAGAGCGAACCACATTTCCTTTTCCTTGACGGTATTCTTTCTTTACAATAGCACCATGCTCTTCGGCGATTTCTGCTGTTCGATCTCTAGAATTATTATCATAGACATAGATTTTCGCATTAGGTAGTTCTTTTTTGAAATCATCTATAACTTTCCCTATCGTTAGTGCTTCATTATAACAAGGAATTAGTACTGCTATTTCCATAAAAGCATCCTCCACTTTATTTATATTTATTTCACAATATTTTATTATAAGCCATAATACTAGTATTGTTAACAAAACAAAATAATATTTATTAGGAAGCCATAGCATAATTACTATTCTTATTAATTGATTGTGGGAATTCTATATATTATACTTGTTTTTGTTTAGTCGATATACAGTATGAACACTTACATGTAATAAGGAAAATAAAATTATAAAAGTATTGTTGTTTTAAAAGTACAAATGAGGAGTTAATTATGCAAAAAAAAATCGTATATTTAATGCACGTGGATTGGGACTGGATCAAGCAAAGACCTCATTTTCTAGCTGAAAAACTTCATGAGAAATATGATATTAATGTCTTTTATGCATTATCAAGGGACAGGAAAGTCATGACAGCTAATCCAACTTCAATTAAGACTTCACCTATAGTAACACTCCCATTTAAAAAAATCAGCTTTATTAGAAATGTAAATAAGTTACTGCAAAAAATCATTTATTGGTTTGTTTTAGAGCAAATGAAACCGGATATCGTATGGATTACCCATCCATCCTTGCATGACTATTTACCAAGAAAAAAACTGTCAAAATTCAAGGTAGTTTATGATTGTATGGATGATGTATTAGGCTTTTCGAACACTCCTCAAGCTAAGAAAGCACTTGATGAATCTGAAAAGCGATTATTTGAAGACTCTGAAGTGGTGTTTGTCTCTAGTGAACATTTACAAAATCAGATTGTAAATAGAGGATGTAGGAGAGAAAAAACCTGTTTAGTTAGAAATGGATATAATGGTGATATCATTCAACCAATAAAGGTTCCTGAGAATAAGAAAGTATTCAGCCTTACATATGTAGGGACCATTTCAAATTGGGTGAACTTTGATATTATTTTAAATAGTCTTGATGAGTTTGATAATATTGAATATCATTTTTATGGTCCTATTGAATGTAAGGTTCCAAACAATAGTAGGATTATCTTCCATGGACCAGTTAAACATAGTGAAATCTACGAGACAATAAAGGACAGCGATTGTTTAATCATGCCTTTTAAAATCAATGACTTAATTCTTTCTGTTGACCCAGTGAAACTGTATGAGTACGTTAATTTTAATAAAAATATCATTACTGTATATTACGAGGAAATAGAAAGATTTGGGGATTATGTCCACTTTTACCGTGACAACAATGAATACTTAGAGGTTTTAAGGGATTTAATAGAAAATAATAATCTTAAATATAATGAAGAAAGTAGATATGAATTTTTAGTTAATAATACATGGGATAAGAGAACAGAAGTCATTATTGATAAACTAGAAAGTATATAGTATAGGAGCTGGTTTTAAATGAAGGGAATAATATTAGCAGGTGGCAGCGGCACAAGGCTTTATCCTTTGACAAAAGTAGTATCGAAACAATTACTGCCGGTTTATGATAAACCAATGATTTATTATCCACTTTCTGTTCTGATGTTAGCAGGAATTAAGGATGTATTAATTATTTCAACACCTGAAGATATTGCTCGTTTTGAGCAAATTCTTGGAGATGGATCCGATTTAGGAATGAATTTTTCCTACAAAGTTCAGCCGCATCCAGGCGGGTTAGCACAGGCATTCCTAATTGGCGAAGAGTTTATTGGAAATGACAATGTTGCCTTGGTCTTAGGTGACAACATCTTTTACGGTCATGGATTAACAGATCTATTAAGAAGAGCTGCTTCACGGGAAACAGGAGCATCTGTATTTGGATATTATGTAAACGACCCAGAGCGTTTCGGGGTAGTTGAATTTGATGAGGAAGGTAAGGCGGTATCGATTGAAGAAAAGCCTTTAGTTCCTAAATCAAACTATGCCGTAACCGGTCTGTATTTTTATGATAATCGGGTAGTTGAAATTGCAAAGAATATCAAGCCTTCACCAAGAGGTGAACTTGAAATTACAGATATAAATAAAGCCTACCTTGATATGGGCGAACTAAATGTAGAATTACTAGGACGTGGCTTTGCTTGGCTGGATACAGGAACTCACGAGTCCTTATTAGAGGCATCCCAATTTATTGAAACAGTTGAAAAACGACAGTCATTAAAAATTGCCTGTTTAGAAGAAATTGCATATAAAATGGGCTATATTACAAAAGATAAGTTATTAGAGTTAGCAGAGCCATTAATGAAAAATCAATATGGTCTATACTTAGTAAAAGTAGCAACTCAAGGAACGAAATGAGGTATATAGAATGAATGTTATTGAAACGAAACTTTCTGGTGTGAAAATATTAGAACCAAAGGTTTTTGGTGACCACCGTGGTTACTTTATGGAAAGCTATAATAAAAATATATTTGAAGAGCTAGGCTTAAATTTTGATTTTATACAAGATAATCAATCCCTTTCTGCTCCAGTTGGAACGTTGCGAGGTTTGCATTTTCAATTAAATCCTAAAGCGCAGACAAAGGTTGTTCGTTGTGTAACAGGGGCCATTTATGATGTTGCGGTAGATATTAGAAGCGGTTCTCCTACATATGGACAGTGGGTGGGTGTCATTTTAAGTGAGCATAATAAGCGTCAGCTTCTAGTTCCGAAAGGTTTTGCCCATGGTTTTTGCACATTGGTACCTGACACCACTGTTGCTTATAAAGTAGATGAATATTACTCGCCCGAGCATGATGGCGGTATTCTTTGGAATGACCCTGAATTAGGCATCGATTGGCCGGCAACGAATCCAATTCTTTCTGATAAAGATACAAAGCACCCAACTTTAAGTGCGGCAACTAATCTAAATTTTGTGTTTGAGAAATAGGAGGCATTACAATGAAGTTATTAGTTACAGGCGGCGCTGGCTTTATTGGCAGCAACTTTGCCCGTTATATGGTAAACAAATACCCTGATTATCAAATTGTTAACCTTGACTTGTTAACATATGCTGGAAATCTTGAAAACCTAAAGGACATTGAAAATGCTCCTAACTATAAATTTGTCCGCGGAGACATTGCAGACCGTGAATTTATTAATGGTCTTTTTCAAGAAGAGAAGTTTGATTATGTGTTGAACTTTGCTGCAGAATCACATGTTGACCGCAGCATCACCGATCCAGGAATCTTTGTACAGACAAATATCCAGGGAACATTGGCGTTGCTTGATGCAGCAAAAACAATTGGTGTAACCAAATACCTACAAGTATCAACAGATGAAGTGTACGGAACATTAGGTGAAACTGGCTACTTTACAGAGGAAACTCCGTTAGCAGCAAACAGCCCATACAGTGCAAGTAAGGCGGGTGCTGACCTACTTGTTCGTGCCTACCATGAAACATTTGGTCTTCCAGTCAATATTACACGTTGCTCCAACAACTATGGACCGTTCCATTTCCCTGAAAAGCTTATTCCATTGATGATTATCAATGCTTTACATGATAAGGAGCTTCCTATCTATGGTGATGGATTGAACATTCGCGACTGGCTTCATGTTGAGGACCATTGCCAAGCGATTGATCTTGTGCTTCACAAAGGACGTAATGGAGAAGTATACAATGTCGGCGGTAATAACGAACGTACAAACATTGAGATTGTAAAAACCATCCTAAAGCATCTTAATAAACCAGAGTCACTAATGAAGTTTGTTACAGACCGTCCTGGCCATGACCGTCGTTACGCGATTGACGCAACGAAGCTTCGCACAGAGCTTGGCTGGTCACCAAAATATAATTTTGATACAGGAATCGAACAAACGATTAACTGGTATTTAAATAACCGTGAGTGGTGGGAAAACATCATTTCTGGTGAATATCAGGATTATGTGAAATCCCAGTATGGCGACAGATTAGAGGTAGAATAATGAAGGTTGTTGTAACAGGTGCAGCAGGTCAATTGGGACAGGATGTTATGCAGGAGTTGGAGAGGAAGAATCATCAAGCGTTCGGAGCAGACCGGCAGCAATTAGATATTACCAAAGAAGAGGAAGTTCTTGCTTTTATTAGTGAAGTAAAGCCAGACGTGATTCTGCACTGTGCTGCCTACACGAATGTGGATGCAGCAGAAGAGAACGAAGAAGCTGCCTATCAAGTCAATGCCGCGGGAACTGAATATTTAGCGAAAGCAGCCAAGCAGACTGGCGCAAAAATGCTTTATGTAAGCACAGATTATGTTTTTGATGGTACTGCTAATGAGCCCTACGAGGTTGATGAGCCAACAAAACCACTAGGTGCTTATGGAAGAACGAAGTTAGCTGGTGAACAGTTTTTACAAAAGCACCTAAATGAATTTTTTATTGTCCGTACAGCTTGGGTGTTTGGGATTTATGGGAATAATTTTGTGAAAACCATGATTCGCCTAGGAAAAGAGCGAGGAGAAGTCGGTGTCGTTCATGACCAGGTTGGTTCACCAACCTATACCGTCGATCTCGCTCGGTTCATGGTTGAATTAATGGAGACTGACAAATATGGAATTTATCATGCCACGAACAGTGGTATTTGCTCATGGTATGAATTTGCGGTGGAAATATTTAAACAAGCTGAAATGGATGTAAAGGTCAATCCATTAACAAGTGACCAATTCCCACGTCCTGCTGCACGTCCAAAATATTCAGTCTTAAGCAAGAAGATGATTGAAATACAAGGTCTAAGACCACTACGTGATTGGAAAGAAGCACTTGCTGCTTATTTAGCTGAATCAAAAGCATAATGTATTGGAGTTACAATGCCCCTTTCATCAAGAAAGGGGCATTTATTTTGAAAAAGATATTTGGTTAGAGAGAACATTACTGTAACTTTACGAAATTTTAACCGTCTATAACAGTGGAAGAATGATAAAATAATGATGTAATTTGTCATATATGTGGAATTTTTAAAAAGTAGAAAATACGCCTTCATACATATTACATTGGTATTATAGTATTTTATTTATATTTCAATTTCAATCCTTGTCGTTTATCCTAGTTTATTTCTATAATGGACTATGCTATAATCCATTAGGATATGTTTATCATTATTATCAGCCTAACTATTAAATCAATAAAAATATAAATATGTTAAAATCTTGGAGGGCATATGTTATATCTAACTCTAGTTATCTGTTTTTTTGCGTCAATATTACTCACACCGTTGGTAAAGAAACTAGCATTTAAAATTGGAGCAACAGATAAACCAAATCAAAGAAAAGTCCATTCACGTATCATGCCTCGTCTAGGAGGATTAGCGATCTTTTTAAGCTTTTTAATCGGAATTCTCATTATGAATCCTTCTAATGAATTATTAGGAGAATACCATTTGTCCATTGTTATTGGGGGATTTATCATCATTTTGACCGGAATGCTTGATGATGTGAAGGAAATATCGCCTAAGGTAAAACTACTTGGACAAATAGCAGCGGCAGCTGTGGTAGTCATTTATGGTGGTTTGCAAGTGGAATTTATTAACCTGCCATTTGGCGGTATTATTGACTTTGGCTATTTAAGTATACCGTTAACGATGATTTGGATTATTGGGATTACAAATGCCATTAATCTAATTGATGGGTTAGACGGTCTAGCTGGTGGAGTTTCCTCGATTGCATTAATTGCGATTGCCGGAATGTCATTGATAACGGGTACTCCATATGTTGCAATAATGGCGTTAATTGTTGCTGCTAGTACAATTGGATTCTTATACTTCAATTTTCATCCAGCAAAGATATTTATGGGAGATACAGGAGCCCTTTTCTTAGGCTATATCATTTCTGTATTGTCACTATTAGGATATAAAAATATTACGTTTGTTTCATTGATTATTCCTATTATTATTCTCGGTGTTCCTATTTCTGATACATTCTTTGCAATTATTCGCCGTCTTGTAAACAAGCAGCCATTATCAGCGCCAGATAAATCGCATCTTCACCATTGCTTGTTGAAATCAGGGTTTACCCATCGTCAAACGGTCTTGTTAATTTACTTTATGGCAGCCCTTTTTGGCCTAGCTGCTTTCATTTTCTCGCAAGCAACAGTTTGGGGTTCAATAATCGTCATTATAGCGCTGCTAATAACTATAGAGCTAGTCGTTGAAAGTATAGGGCTCATTCGTGACGATTATAAACCTCTCTTGAAGTTACTTAAAGGATTCAAGCCTGTTAATGTAAAAAATAGATAATGCTGTAACATCGAAAAGTCTAAAACTAATGTTTTAGGCTTTTTACTTTTTCTTACTAATTCTTTTTAGAGTTTCCTGTTTTTTACCCACCTACAGTGTTTTTGAAATTACTTTTATGGACAAGATACTATCGAGGAGGTTCGCTATGCTTTTTATAACCTTGATAGTATGTTTTACCGTCTCAATTCTTATTACTCCACTGGTAAAAAAATTGGCCTTTCTCATTGGAGCTACGGATAAGCCAAATCGTCGAAAGGTTCATCAATCGACGATGCCTCGTCTGGGCGGGTTAGCGATTTTTATAAGTTTTATTATCGGTATAGTCATTTTACAACCTGAAAACCCTGCCTCAACGGCGATTCTAATCGGCTGCACCATTATTGTTATTACAGGAGTTTGCGATGATTTGTTTGAACTTCCTGCAAAGTACAAACTGTTAGGACAATTAGCAGCTGCCTTTACCATTGTATTCGTAGGCGATCTTCAAGTGCTTTTTATAAATTTGCCTTTTGGCGGGCAGCTTGAATTCGGTTACCTCAGTATTCCTTTTACGATCCTTTGGATTGTAGGAATTACAAATGCAATCAATTTAATAGATGGTCTAGATGGTTTAGCAGCTGGTGTATCTTCGATTGCTTTGGTAACCATTTCCGGAATGGCACTACTTCAAGGAAGTTTATATGTGGTAATTGTTGGGTCCATCGTATTAATTAGTACACTTGGCTTTCTGTTTTACAACTTCCACCCTGCAAGTATTTTTATGGGTGATACAGGGGCACTATTTTTAGGATTTGTTATTTCTGTTCTTTCCTTGCTGGGTTATAAAAATGTAACCTTTATTTCTTTTATCATCCCGGTCATTATTCTTGGGGTACCTATTTCGGATACATTTTTTGCAATTATGCGCAGGATTATTAATCATCAACCTTTGTCAGCTCCCGATAAATCCCATTTGCATCACTGTCTGCTAAGACTTGGCTATACACATAGGCAAACAGTGTTACTGATTTATGCAATGGCTGCATTCTTTGGCATAGTTGCTGTTATTTATTCACAAGCGAGAATCGGCGTGGCTCTCTTCCTAATTTGTTTGCTTATTTTATTAATGGAGTTTATTGCTGAAAAAATTGGTTTGATGGGGAATAGTTTTCGCCCATTACTAAAGATTTTGCGTATGTTTGGAATTTCTACTGCAAAGGATCGATCATAAAAAAGAGACTGACTCAAAATGGCACGAGCAGTGGCATTTGAGTCAGTCTCTTTTTTTTATAGTGAGACTTCTAAGTAATCTGTTTTTCCTTTTTTGAGAGCGGCCTGTCCGTTTGTTAGTTCAGTGATCCAACCATGAAAAGCACTCACTTGGTCTTCATTCACATATACTTCCACTTCAACAGTATCAAGATAATGAATTTCCTTAATGATATAATCAGAGTCCCGAATTTCCTTTTCAATTTTCCCAAGCCAAGTATAATCAATTGTTACATGAATAACTTGAACGAGTCTTCTCTCCACGATTCCAACTATGTCTAAACCTTCAGATGTCGCTTTACCGTAAGCGCGAATCAGTCCGCCAGCCCCTAATTTAATCCCTCCAAAGTAGCGGGTAATGACGACAACTGTATCTTTAAGCTTCTTTTTTTTCAATACCTCAAGAATGGGCACACCAGCTGTCCCACTAGGTTCTCCGTCATCATTTGCTTTTTGAACTTGGTCATTTTCACCAATCATGTAGGCCGAACAATTATGGGAAGCATCCCAATATTTTTTCTTAAGTGTTTGGATAAATTCCTGAGCCTCCTGTTCAGATTCTACTCTTTTTATGTGGGCAATAAAACGTGACTTTTGAATGATGATTTCATGTTGTCCTACTTCCTGCCTAACCGTAAAATACCTAGATAGCATTGTGTTCTCCTCCCGTAAATCCTTCGGATAGTAAAATAAAACATTGGTGTAATATAACTTTAATATAGAAGTAATTTTCCCGTGTTATAATAAATAATGTTCAAATAGTGTGAAATGTATTTTTTAAAAATAGTAGATTCGCTACAAAACATTATACTACTTATGCACTAGGCAGTTGGGAAAATTTTTAGTTTAACCCTTAGAGATAGTAAAATGGTACAATACACGTTAAACTAGAAAAAAGGTCTCTGGAGGAGAGCATGGCGAAAATTCAGAAGATTAATGTAAAATCAATTGATGAAATCCGTGAAGAGATGATTGATACCGTTACGAGTAGTAAAAGTGATATCTTTCAAATAAGCGAGCAATGCCGAAAAGACTACGAAAATATGACTGATGAACTTAGAACGATTAAAGAAATGATGGTCAAACTGATTACTGAAGAGGAACGCCTTGAAGAACAGGTCCTAAAGGCGAGATTAACCTTATCAGAGCTTAGTATGAATTTTAAGACATATTCTGAAGCAGAAGTGAGGGAGGCTTATGAAAAAGCCCACCAGCTGCAAATGGACCTGTCTATTAATTGGCAATATAAAAAACAGCTTTTGGAAAAACGAGCTGACCTCGAACGCAGGTTATTGGGATTGGATGAAACGATTGATCGAGCAGACCAACTCATTTCGCAGATTTCAGTGGTCATGAATTACCTCATGAGTGACTTAAAACTTATGGGTGAAGAATTACAGAATGCAAAAGCAAAACAAGACTTTGGCCTAAAAATAATCGAAGCTCAAGAAGAAGAGCGAAAACGATTGTCTAGAGAAATCCATGACGGTCCAGCACAAATGCTGGCAAATGTTATTATGAGATCTGATTTAGTTGATCGTGTTTATAAGGAGCAAGGACCTGAGGAAGCTTTTAAAGAGATTGGCAGCTTTAAAAAGATGGTCCGCGCGGCTCTTTATGAGGTCCGGAGAATCATCTATGAC
Source organism: Neobacillus niacini (assembly GCF_031457145.1). Classification (GTDB taxonomy): domain Bacteria; phylum Bacillota; class Bacilli; order Bacillales; family Cytobacillaceae; genus Neobacillus; species Neobacillus niacini_J. The sequence goes on along the minus strand of NZ_JAVDVZ010000009.1, from coordinate 9,354 downwards.
CTTCGTCCAATGGCGCTTGATGATTTAGGCCTAGTGCCGACCCTCAGAAAATATCTTCAAACCATCGAAGAATATCATAACCGGTCGAAAATTGAATTAATTAACATTGGGTTAGAACGCAGGCTTCCGACTAAGTATGAAGTTGCTTTATTCCGATTGATTCAAGAATCGGTGCAAAATGCATTAAAGCATGCCAATGCCTGCGAAATAAAGGTAAGGCTGGAAATGACTAAGCATGAATTAACCGTTCTAATCAAGGATAATGGTTCGGGTTTTGATATGAACCAAAAAAAGCCCGATTCGTTTGGAATGATTGGGATGAGAGAACGAGTCGAGCTTTTAGAAGGAAATATTACGTTTGAATCTAAAATAGGAAAAGGAACAGCAGTCTTTATTGTGGTTCCATTACCGTCTTAAAAAAACATAAACGAATACAGTGGAGCAGGAGGGAAAATATTATGACTAAGATTGCGATTATCGATGACCATCAACTTTTCAGAGAAGGTGTTAAACGAATACTAGAATTTGAAAAGGCATTCCAAGTTGTTGCCGAAGGTGATGACGGAAGTGATGCGGTAAACATAGTAAATGCTTATAATCCAGATGTAGTCATTATGGATATTAATATGCCTCAAATGAACGGAATTGAAGCTACACGTGAGCTATCGGAAAAATTTCCAGATACTAAAATTATTATTCTTTCCATCCATGATGATGAAAACTATGTTACTCATGCACTCCAAACCGGTGCAAGAGGATATTTGCTGAAGGAAATGGATGCTGACGCACTGATTGAGGCGGTGCATGTTGTTGCGGATGGTGGATGCTACCTACATCCAAAGGTAACCCATAATTTAGTAAATGAATACCGCAAACTGACTGCTGGACGTACAGGCGGCGGTGCCTTTGTTCAAACCCTTGAACTGCGTCGACCACTTCATCTGTTAACTCGCCGCGAATGTGAAGTTCTGCAAATGCTGGCAGATGGAAAAAGTAACCGTGGCATCGGGGAAGCCTTATTTATCAGTGAAAAAACGGTAAAGAACCATGTGAGTAACATTTTACAAAAAATGAATGTTAACGACCGGACGCAAGCAGTTGTCTCAGCTATTAAAAACGGCTGGGTCGAAGTTCGATAGGATCTATATGGGTACGCTCTGTTAATGGGGGCGTGCCTTTTTATTTGCCTTCATATAAAATAATAACAAACATTACTTTAAGGAAGGTTCAATTATGAAAACGGCAGTTGTTACGGATAGTACCGCTTACATACCGAAAGAGATACGCGATAAATGGAATATACATATGATCCCGCTAAATGTAGTCTTCGGAACCGAGGTTTACCAGGAAGAAGTAGATATTACTGCAGAGCAGTTTTACCAACTAGTGAAAGAGCGAGAGCTTCCTACTACATCGCAGCCGCCAATCGGGCAGTTTGTAGAGCTGTTAGAACGATTGTCCCAAGACTATGGCTCGGTTATCTGTATCCACCTCTCAAGTGGAATCAGCGGCACTTTTGCTGGTGCAGTAACGGCTAGCTCTATGGTAGAAAATATCAAGGTTTACCCATTTGATTCTGAACTAAGCTGCATGCCACAGGGTTTTTATGCGATTGAAGCAGCGAAAATGGCTTTAAACGGGGACGAAGCTGATAAAATCATGTTACATCTAGAAGAATTGAGGAAATCCGCTGATGCTTATTTTATGGCGGATGACTTATCTCACCTTCAGCGGGGCGGCCGACTTTCTGGCGCTCAAGCGTTTATTGGAAGTTTGCTGCAAGTAAAACCACTTCTCCACTTTGAAAATAAAGTAATCGTCCCTTTTGAAAAAATTCGCACTCGTAAAAAAGCGATGAAACGGATTGCGGACCTATTAGGTGAGGCCGCTGCAAATGGCGAGAACCTTCAAGCCGCCATCATCCACGCTAACCGCGAGGAAGAAGCGCTGGTATGGAAGTCAGAGCTTGAAACACTTTACCCAAATATAGAATTCTCCATAAGTTACTTTGGTCCTGTTATTGGAACGCACTTAGGAGAAGGTGCAATGGGACTCGGCTGGATGAGAAAATAGTGTATGAGGATGGCCGGGCAGAAGCCCGGCTTTTGAAGGATTTAAAGGGGTAGTTGATTTCTTAAAAAAAGTAATTGATAAATTAAAAGTCATCGATAAAGGCTAGGTAATCAATAGGGAAGTATCTATTTTTTGAAAATGCCCGAACGAAATTGATTCTATTTTCATTAACTAGTCTTAGGGAGATGATACTAATGGTTAAAATTATGTTAGATCCTGGCCATGACATAAACACACCTGGAAAACGTACTTTAGATGGCAGTATGAGAGAATTTGAGTTTAATAAAGCTACTGCCCTCCATGTAGTCAATTTACTTTCGAATTATCATGACGTAGAGGCAGTCCTTTCTCACGATTTATATGATGGCATTGATACAAGCCTGACAGCACGTGCAAACTTAGCCAACCAGTTACGAGTAGATTGCGTGGTAAGCATTCATGCAAATGCAGGAGCAAGCTCAGCGCGCGGAATAGAAACCTATATTCACACTAATGCACCTGACAGGACCTATAACCTGGCAAGAATGGTTCACGATCAAACCATAATCGCTACAGGCATGGTAAATCGCGGGGTGAAGCGTGCCGACTTTGCTATTTTACGTGAAACCAACATGGATGCTTTGCTCATAGAATGTGGGTTTATGACTAATTCAGATGATTTAGTACTGCTTAAGTCAGATGATTACCGAATAAAATGTGCACGAGGGATTGTTAATGGATTGGTGCAATTTTACGGGTTGAATAAAAAAGCAGCACCAGTGACATCACTATCACCATCTGTCGTTTATGAAGCACACATTGAAGGTATTGGCTGGCAGGGAGTAAAGAGAAATGGTGAAACCGCAGGCACAACCGGACAATCACGAAGATTAGAAGCATTAACTGTTAGACTAGAAAACACTAATGCTCGATTGCAAATGGAAGGTCATATCGAGGATTTAGACTGGACGAACGAACGTACCAATGGAGAAGTCTTAGGAACAATGGGTGTAGCGTTAAGACTTGAGGCCATTAAAATTAAGGCCGATGGATTAAATATTACGTATCGCGTACACATAGAAAACACAGGTTGGACCGATTGGAAGAAAAACGGTGAAGAAGCTGGAACCACAGGTCAAGCAAAGCGTATCGAAGCTATAGAAATTAAATTAGGTTAATTATACCCTTACTCGATTTGAGTTTGGGGTCTTTTTACTTCCAATTATTTTATTATATAAAGTATTAATACTTAACGAAGATAAAAAAGCAAGAACGAAAAATGTTATTAAATATCGATTAGGATTGCACTTATTTGTGCAATTTTTTATTCATATTATTCGACAATAAGCAGGTATTTTGACAACTCTTGTTGAAATTTTAAAAAGTAATGAAGGAGTGATACTTAAATAATAATAAAGAAAGGTGCTGTTTTTGTGCGTTTTCTTGTAAAGGATAATTATTTATTCCCTCAGAAAGGTTCAGACTCACTTCCCATCTCACAAATCTCAACCATTCCACAACCATGTATTAACTCTAATTTCCCCTACAACCCTGACCTGCAGCTGCTTCTAACCGGCAAACAACTCTTACTAGATGACCTGCCATTCCCTCTCGAAGAAATCCAACATCATTATGAAAATGGGTATATTACCTACCGTAAAGGAATTGAATACATCAAAAATTATCCTGTTTGTTGTCGATGTGGAAACAAGGCAGAAAATTGGTTTGCATCGTTTCCGTGTTCGAGGTGCGGCGAAGTCTGTATCTACTGCCGAAAATGTTTGATGATGGGGAGAATCAGTGCATGTACCCCTTTAATTGGCTGGAATGGTCCAACACTAGAGCATCATTTACCTGAAAGAATTCTCGAGTGGAATGGACAGTTATCACAAGGGCAGCAAGCAGCGTCGAATAGAGTAGTTGAAGCAGTAGGAAACATGACTGAGCTGCTCGTTTGGGCGGTTTGTGGTGCGGGGAAAACGGAAGTCCTGTTTGCTGGAATTGAAGCGGCACTTGCTGCCTGTAAAAGAGTTTGCATCGCAACTCCGCGCACAGATGTAGTCCTTGAACTTACCCCAAGATTAAAAGCCGCCTTTCCAGGAATCACCGTTGCTTCCCTATATGGTGGGAGTGAGGACCGCCATCTTTATGCACCGCTTACCATTGCTACCACACATCAGCTGCTCCGTTTTTACCACGCTTTCGACACCGTCATTTTGGACGAGGTCGATGCCTTTCCCTATACAGTAGAAGAATCACTCCAGTATGCTGCTGTTCAAGCAAGAAAGCGAGATTCTGCAATGATTTACCTCACCGCGACACCGAATGAAAAATGGCAAAGGGAATGCCGCACAGGAAAAAGGGCCTTCACCACCATCCCAGCTAGATTCCACCGCCACCCGTTGCCGGTCCCTCACTTTACCTGGTGTGGTAATTGGCAAAAGCAGTTAAAAAAGGACAAACTGCCAGCTAATGTAATCCATTGGGTTAAAGAGCGCCTCCAAAATCGAAAGCAAGCGCTGCTTTTTTTCCCTCATATCGCCTTGATGGAAAAAGCTCTCCCAATCCTGCGAACGTTCGCCCCCGATATTGAGGCTGTCCACGCTGAGGATCCGAACCGCAAAGAAAAGGTCCAAAAAATGCGAAATAAAACGATTCCATTGTTACTGACCACCACCATTTTAGAACGAGGTGTTACATTTCCCAACATTGATGTTGCCGTCGTGGGTGCGGAAGATGATATTTTTACAGAAAGTGCCCTTGTTCAAATTGCCGGAAGAGCTGGTAGGAGCAAGGATTTTCCAGATGGAGTTGTGACATTTTTTCATTATGGAAAAACGGAAGCTATGTGTAAAGCACGGAAACAAATTATCACAATGAACCAAGAAGGTGTTAAAAGGGGGCTTATTGATTTATGATTCTTTTCCTTCAGCCACATTGTCTGATTTGCCATGGCGTTATTCAGCCACCTATCAGTTGGAATTCGATTTTTTCAGAAGAGAAAGAACTGCACATCTGTCCAACATGTGAGGGGAAATTTGAAAAATTAGAAGGAGAAAAATGTAGGATATGCAGCAGACTCTTTCAATTTTTGGAGGAAAGGTTTAGGCATGAGGATTTGTGTCATGACTGTGTTCGGTGGGAGAAGAATCTAGAATGGAAGGGATATCTTGACTCCAATACTTCCGTTTTCCTTTATAATGACTTTTTTAAGGAGGTAATGGCAACATATAAATTCCGTGGGGACTATGTATTGGCAAGAATATTTGCTGAAAGTATTAAGGATTTACTGCGAAGATTAAATCCAGATTTACTTGTACCGATACCCTTAAGTAACGAGCGGCTGTATGAGAGAGGATTTAATCAAGCAGAAGCCCTGGTCATAGAGTCGGGATTTGTCCCTTCAAATCTTATTACTCGGATCCACTCGGAAAAACAATCAAAAAAGTCTCGAACTGAACGAATTCATATTCCACAGGTTTTTCAAATTGGCGATTACGCTGATATAAGAGGGAAAGAAATACTGCTGGTAGATGATATTTACACAACAGGGTCCACACTAAGACATGCTGCAAAGTTATTAAAAGAATCAGGGGCGAAAAGGGTACAATCCCTCACACTCGCAAGATGACCAGCAATAAGAGTGATTTCCTTTCTTATTGTTCCGTACCTTATTCATCAGACTTAAAAGTGGTAATTAGTCCCTAAAGATAATAGACTAAAGGTGTAGGAGCATTTCTAGATAGCCATGTAAATGTATACTTGGTTCTCACTATTTTCCCGTTGTTTTTGTCAAAATTTCGACAAATCTTTTATTCTGATTTAGCAGGAGAATCAAAGGGCAAAATAGAAATGTAATTACATAGGAATATAAAGGAGGAGTCCACAAATGAATTATAACGTTCGTGGTGAAAACATTGAGGTAACTCCAGCAATAAGAGATTACGTTGAGAAGAAAATTTCTAAATTGGAACGCTATTTCACAGAAGCACCTGAAGCAAAGGTACATGTGAATTTAAGATTTAATCAAGATAAAACTTCAAAGGTAGAGGTAACGATTCCACTGCCAAATCTAGTCCTACGTGCAGAAGAAACACATGTTGATATGTATGCAGGAATTGATTTGATTTCAGACAAGCTAGAGCGTCAAATCCGCAAGCACAAAACCAAGGTAAATCGTAAATTCCGTGAAAAAGGTGATTTCCCGGTTACGTTTGCCATTTCTGAAAACAACGAAGCTCAAGAAGTAGATGAAGACGATTTAGAACTTGTTCGTACTAAACGTTTTGATCTTAAGCCAATGGACAGCGAAGAAGCAATTCTGCAAATGAACCTGCTAGGGCACAGCTTCTATGTGTTCAACAATGCGGATACAAACCGTACAAACGTGGTTTACAAGCGTAAAGACGGTCGTTACGGTCTAATTGAAACACATTAATAAGTACTGAACGCAGTCCTGAAAAATCGGGGCTGCGTTTTTATTTTAATATAACAGTTATTTAAATTTTCAAAATAATTACACATTTAACAAAGAATTTACAAAAGCCCTATTGATATAATGGTAATATTGGGATTAAATTATAATATAGTATAATAGTTGCATATTTTAATGATTGGAGGTAGGAACAAAGTGGGAAAAACGTATTTAAAAGTAGCAACCGTTTATTTTACAATTGGGGTTCTGGCAGGTCTGACAATGGGGATTATTCATGATTTCCGTTTTACATCGGTTCACGCCCATATTAATTTACTTGGCTGGGTAACCATGGCATTGTTCGGAATTATTTATCACCTTTATCCAAATGCTGCAAAATCAAAATTAGCGAAAACTCAGTTCTGGTTACACAATATTGGGGTGCCAGTCATGTTAGGTGGAATTGTCCTTCAAGTATTAGGAGTTTCCGCAGCTCTTCCGCCAACCATCATCGGTTCAATAGCCGTAGTGGTGGGAGTTATTTTATTTATGGTTAACGTTTTTAAATATGTGGGAAAAGATTCAACCGTCAATTCTGATAAAAATGTATCAATCTAATTCAGTGCACACATGATTTCACATAGCTGTGAAATCATGTGTGCTTTTTTTTTGCCCCTTGCCAATAACTTTAAAGTATATATCCTATCAATCTGGCAAAAATGGTACTATTTAATTGATAATAATAAATATAAGAAGAGGAATAGAGGCGAGAGCTGATGATAGAGACAATAGGTCGGAATGAACCTTGTCCGTGCGGAAGCGGGAAAAAGTATAAAAAATGCTGCGGTGCAAAGGAAGCGGTATCGATTACCCATTTGCTTGAAAGCGAAATTGATGAATTGCAAAAGCGACTGCTTCACTTTGCGCTTGACCATTATGAAGAAGAAGTATATACGGCATTTGAAGATTTTCAAGACCATTTTCATATAGATGATGAAGAGGAACGTCAGTTTTACGAATTTGTTTACACTATTTGGTTTTCCTTGTTTTATCCATTGGATAATGAGGAAACCATACTTGAACATTTCATAGCATCAGAGGCTAGGAAAATTAAACGGCCGAAATTGAAACTAATTTTGCAGTCATGGACGGATGCTAGAGCAATTGCAGGAGAAATTACCAACGTTGATAATAATGTACTTACAGTTGTTGATGGTTTTTCATCAGAAAGATTCGAGGCGCTTGTACCGAGTACGCCAAAATCTTTTGAAAAAGGAACGTTTTTTGTCGGGTTCCTCCTTCCGTTTAACCAAATGCATGTCTTTTTCCCAGCACCGTTTGATTTACCTAATTTACCATTCAATCAAGCGATTGATTTTATCGAGGAGAAAAGCTTACTAGCCGATTATGAATCCCCTCAGGAGTTCTTTACTGACTTTTTTATGGAAATAATGAAGGACCTCACTGAGGTTGGTGGTATGGTAGATATTGATGGCATGGAGTGGGCTTCGCCTATTTATAAGGAAATTGCAGGAATATTCAAGAGAAGTCTTGAGGAACTCGGTGAGCGAGCACCAACCGTGGATATAGGAATAATACTATGGTTTCAATATTGCGAGAAAAAGCAGAAACGAATTAAAAATCCGAATCTGTATGTCGCGGCAGTTCATTACTTAATGACAATGATTGACCACATGGAAGCACCACTTACTCAAAAAGAAATTGCCAAGTTATACGGTGTACCTGTAGGCTCTCTTTCTTCTACGTATAGAGAAATGGAAGCTGAATTAGAGGAAGAGATAAATAGGATTATTGAACTTTCCTATGAAGAAGCAAATGATATCGATGACCTATTCGATACAATTCCTTTTAACCCGAATCAAGGCCCAATGCCTACAGAACAAATCATGCAGGAAGTACTGGCAGAGCTTCAAGGCCATGATCTTGGGACAATGGAAGAAGTAAATGAATTTTTGAACAAAAAGCTTTCTGCTCCAACTCCTAAAAAAGCACCAAAAACGAATAAAGAGCGTGCCCAACAATTGATTTACGATGCCATGGAAGCACATGGCTCGCAACGCTACAAACTTGCTCAGGAAGCCCTTCATTTAGATTCCAACTGTGTAGATGCCTATGTCATTCTTGCTGAAAATGCAGATACCGATGAGGAAGCCATGATGTTAGCTAAAAAAGGAATGGAAGTCGGTGAAAAGGAACTAGGGAAAGCCTTTTTTAAAAATAACAAAGGGCATTTCTGGGGCTTGATTGAAACAAGGCCATATATGCGTGCCAAGGCAGTGTATGCTGATGCTGTTTATCAGTTAGGATATGTTGCGGTAGCGATACGAGAATACGAACAGCTTCTAGAGTTAAATCCAAATGATAACCAGGGTGTGCGTTATTTGCTCTTTGCAGTCTACATAAAGGAAGGTTTACTCTCGAAGGCAGAAACATTGTTGAAGAGGTACGAAGAGGAAACAGCACATGGGCTCTACAACAAGCTTTTACTCGAATTATGTAAAAATGGTACCACTGAGAAAGCAGCAAAATTACTGACATATGCAAAAAAGATAAATCCACATGTGATTTCATTTCTATCAGGCAAAAAACGTATCCCTATGCACCTGCCAAAAGGTTATGGTTGGGGTGATGAGAGTGAAGCCATTGTCTATGTGGATTCCTGCTTTCAATTATGGGAGAAGGTAGAGGGACTGAAGGAATGGCTGAAGAAACATTGAATCGAGAGAGAGATCTCTCGATTTTTTTAATCCCTAAATAGAAAAAGCTAATGATAGGTGCTGGAGTGACCGAAACTCGATTGGAAAAGGGAAATGGGTCAATGCAGAGGTGCTGGAGTGACCGAAACTCGATTCGAAAAGGGAAATGGG
>NZ_JAVDVZ010000008.1:0-228022 GCF_031457145.1 Neobacillus niacini | reverse complement strand
TGTATTAGGCACGCCGCCAGCGTTCGTCCTGAGCCAGGATCAAACTCTCCAAGAAAGTTGATATAGCTCAATTTGTTACGTTGGCTTAGCTTTTTAAAAAAAGCTAAAAAATTGTTTGTTGACGTTCTTGTTTGTTTAGTTTTCAAAGATCAAATTTCCTCTATCACCTAGAAGCGACTTTACTAATGTAACATTTGTTATGATGAATGTCAACGTTTATTTGCTAATTACTATGTGTTACTAACAAATCCTTGTCGACTCAAATGAGTATACCAGCATTATTACAATCAATCAAGAGAAATTTAGTAAAACGGAAGCATTAAATTAAAAAAGTGGAACACCCTAAGGTGCTCCACTTTAAAATTATTTATTCTTCAGTAGATGTGTCAGAAGAATCATCTTCAGGATTAAGCTCATCTCCTGCGTTTTCTTCTTCCGTTCCATCGATTACTTCTGTGCTCTCTATGCCTTCAATAACATCAGTTTCATCTGTTTCTTCTGAAACTTCTTCTTCCTTTTCTACCTTGGCAACAGTCGCAACATAATCGTGTTCATCACCTTTAATGCTTATTAATTTAACACCTTGAGTGTTTCGACCCATTGTCGAAATGCCAGCAACATCGATTCGAATGAGGACTCCACCTGTAGTAATTAACATTAAATCTTCTTCACCAGTTACAGCTCTTACGGATACTAAGGATCCATTTTTTTCAGTAACATGGCATGTTTTTATACCTTTACCGCCTCTACCTTGAATGCGGTACTCTTCAGCTGGTGTACGCTTACCAAATCCGTTCTTAGTAACAATTAGGACGCTGTTATTTTCCTCAAGTACTTCCATTCCAACTACCTCATCATCACTATCTAAGGTAATTCCTTTCACTCCGGTTGCAGTTCTTCCCATAGATCGCACATCCGTTTCTGGGAAACGAATTAGCATACCCTTTTTAGTCCCAATGATCATATGCTTTGTTCCATCAGTCATACGGACAGAAATCAGTTCATCACCTTCACGGAGATTCAAGGCGATTAGACCATTGTTACGAATATGTGCAAATGATGTTAAAGGTGAGCGCTTAGAAATTCCCTCTTTTGTAGTAAAGAATAAGAACCAGTCATCCACAAATTCCTCAACTGGAATGATAGCATTAACCCATTCTCCCTTTTCCACTCCAAGGAGATTTATAATTGGCAGGCCTTTAGCCGTGCGACTGTATTCAGGGATTTCATAGCCCTTTGAACGATAAACCTTTCCTTTGTTCGTAAAGAAAAGAATCGTATCGTGTGTAGAAGTCGTAATCAAATGTTCGACAAAGTCGTCTTCATTCGTTCCCATTCCTTGAATACCGCGACCGCCTCTCTTTTGGGCACGATAAGTCGAAACTGGGAGACGTTTAATATAGCCATTATGTGTTAACGTTATAACAATATTTTCACGTGGAATGAGATCTTCATCTTCAATATTTTCAATTCCACCCGTTTGGATTTCTGTACGGCGCTTATCATTAAAGCGCTCTTTGATTTCCGTTAATTCTTCGCGGATGATTTCTAAAACCTTTTCTTCGTCAGCTAAAATTGCCTTTAATTCTGCAATCAGCTTTACTAAGCTTTGATATTCTTCCTCAATTTTTTCTCTTTCCAAACCGGTTAAACGTTGCAAGCGCATGTCCAGAATGGCTTGTGCTTGTTTTTCAGAAAGGTTGAATTGTGTCATTAAACCCTCGCGGGCAATATCCGTTGTCTGTGAGCCTCGAATTAAACTAATGACTGCATCCAGATTATCCAAAGCAATCCTTAAACCATCTAAAATATGAGCTCGTGCTTCTGCTTTACGTAACTCAAACTCTGTCCTTCTACGAATAACCACGATTTGATGGTCTAAATAATAGACCAAACATTGTTTAAGATTTAATACTTTTGGATGTCCGTTTACAAGAGCTAATGTATTGATCCCAAAGCTAGTTTGAAGTGATGTTTGTTTATATAAGTTATTTAAGAGGACATTCGCATTCGCATCTTTACGCACCTCAATAACGACTCGCATCCCTTTGCGATCTGACTCATCTCTTAAATCTGTAATGCCTTCTATTTTTTTATCACGATGTAATTCTGCAATTCTTTCAACTAATTTCGCTTTATTTACTTGGTATGGTAGCTCATTAACAATGATAACTTCTTTTCCATTTGATTTTGTTTCAATTTCTACTTTTCCGCGAATTGTTATGGACCCTCTGCCCGTTTCGTATGCCTTACGAATACCGCTTCGCCCCATGATGATACCACCGGTTGGAAAATCCGGACCTGGAATGATTTCCATTAACTCTTGAATCGTTATTTCTGGATCACGAGAAATGGCTAATACGCCATCAATAATCTCGCCGAGCTGGTGCGGTGGAATATTAGTAGCCATACCAACAGCAATTCCTGAAGAACCGTTAACTAAAAGGTTGGGAAATCTCGCTGGTAAAACGGCTGGCTCTCTTTCCTCACCATCATAGTTATCTTGAAAATCAATCGTATCTTTGTTTAAATCTCTTAATAATTCCATCGAGATTTTAGACATTCTCGATTCTGTATAACGCATAGCTGCTGCTGAATCACCGTCTACAGAACCAAAGTTCCCATGACCATCTACCAGCATATATCGGTAGTTAAAATCCTGCGCCATACGTACCATGGTTTCATATACGGCTGAATCGCCATGTGGGTGATATTTACCGATTACATCGCCAACGATACGAGCTGATTTTTTATAAGGTTTATCAGCATGGATTCCAAGATCATGCATAGCGTATAAAATACGGCGGTGGACTGGTTTTAATCCATCTCGAACATCTGGAAGGGCACGTGAAACAATAACACTCATTGCATAGTCAAGAAACGATGTTTTCATTTCATGACTGATATTAATTTCTTTCACTTGAGAATTTGGTGTTTCGGCCATTTTAGTACCTCCTATTTTGGTGACAATCTGCTTTGAAATGTCATCCAATGAAATCTATATAAACGAAAAAAGGAGGATAGTGGTAATCCCGCTATCCCTTTCTATATAGGCTTTTCTTTATGTCCAGCTCCGGCGGCTAGGGGCTCGAGGGAAAAAGAAAAACGCTTTTTCCTCGGTCATAAGCACCCCCTGTAAGAAGGCAAAAACCGCCTTTTTACAGAGGGCGACTTATGCTTGTCGCCCCTAGGAAAAAATGAACTGCTTTTTTTCCCTGAACGAGCCGCCTCCGCTTTTCTTTATATATCTAAATTCTTTACGTATTGTGCGTTTGCTTCTATGAAGTTACGGCGTGGTTCTACTTTGTCACCCATTAACATTTCAAATGTCTCATCTGCTTCAATCGCATCTTCTAGACTAACCTGAAGCATCGTTCTAGTAGAAGGATCCATGGTCGTTTCCCATAATTGTTCAGGATTCATTTCACCTAACCCTTTATAACGTTGGATATTAGGCTTCGGCTGACTTGGCAGCTCTGCGAATATTTGATTCAGTTCTTTTTCATCATACGCATACCTGATTTTTTTACCTTGTTGTACTTTATATAATGGAGGCTGGGCAATATAGACATAGCCAGCTTCTAAAATTTTTCGGATATAACGGTAAAAGAAAGTTAAAAGGAGTGTTCGAATATGAGCACCATCAACATCCGCATCTGTCATAATAACGATTTTATGGTATCTAGCTTTAGCAATATCGAAATCTTCTCCAATACCTGTTCCGATTGCAGTTATCATGGAGCGAACCTCATTATTAGAGAGAATTCTATCTAAACGTGCCTTCTCAACATTAAGTATTTTCCCTCTTAATGGCAGAATAGCTTGGAAATGACGGTCACGGCCTTGTTTTGCTGAACCACCCGCCGAATCACCCTCAACGATATACAATTCACTAATAGAAGGATCCTTTGAAGAACAATCTGCTAATTTCCCGGGTAAGCTAGAAACTTCTAAAGCACTTTTACGTCGTGTTAGCTCTCTTGCCTTCTTTGCAGCCATCCTTGCTCTAGCAGCCATTAGACCTTTTTCAACAATTTTTCTTGCTACTGATGGATTTTCTAATAAAAATTTATCAAAATGACTAGAAAATAATGAATCAGTAATGGTCCTAACCTCAGAATTTCCTAGCTTTGTTTTTGTTTGTCCTTCGAATTGAGGATCCGGATGTTTTATTGAGACAATTGCCGTTAAACCCTCGCGAACATCTTCACCAGTTAGATTCGTATCATTCTCTTTAATTAAGCCATTTTTCCTAGCGTAATCGTTAATAACTCGAGTTAAACCTGTTTTAAAGCCTGATTCATGAGTTCCACCTTCATACGTGTGGATGTTATTAGCAAATGAGTAAATACTTTCAGTGTATCCCTCATTGTATTGAAGGGCGACTTCAACGCTAATTCCATCGCGTTCTCCCTCAAGAAAGATTGGTTCGTCATGAATGACCTCTTTAGTGCGGTTTAAATGCTCGACATACGATTTAATTCCGCCTTCGTAGTAATACTCATTCTTTTTATTTTCAACACGCTTATCCTCAATCGTGATTTTAATTGCACGATTTAAGAATGCTAGTTCACGCAGACGAGTTGCCAGAATATCATACTCGTATTCCAATGTTTCAGTAAAAATTTCACTATCCGGTTTAAAGTGAGTAATCGTACCCGTTTTGTCGGTAGTTCCAATTACCTCTAATTCTTTAACTACCGCTCCACGTTCAAATTTAATTTCATGTATATTACCATCAAGGTGTACATAAACTTCTAAATTACTCGAAAGGGCATTAACAACTGATGCACCTACACCATGAAGACCACCAGAAACCTTATATCCTCCGCCGCCAAATTTACCCCCAGCGTGGAGCACAGTCATAATAACCTCAACTGCAGGTCTGCCCATCTTTTCTTGAATTCCGACAGGAATACCACGACCGTTATCTTTAACCGTTATACTGTTATCTTCTTCAATGATGACATTTATCTCATCACAATAACCAGCCAAAGCCTCATCAATACTGTTATCTACAATTTCCCAAACAAGATGATGAAGGCCCTTTCCACTGGTTGAACCAATATACATACCAGGTCTTTTCCTAACAGCCTCGAGACCTTCAAGGACTTGTATCTGATCTGCACCATATTCTTCTTCCTGGACTAATTTTTGTTCCATTGTCAATATAGTTCACCCGCACTTTCATTGAAAAAATACTCTATTAACATAAAATGTAAGATAATAATTTTAATATTCCTGTATTTCCTTTTGATTTGAACGTTTCTTTAACGTTCCGGAAGAGATTGGGGATAAATAAACCTTATCGTATGTAATCACGACTGATTTAAAGGGGTTTTTTGAAAGGTTAACGAGCTTTTCGCTATGCTGGTTTAAAAACTCTTCGACTGAATTTGAAGAATTTACACACCCTTTATCAAGAATGGCGATAATATCTTTCGCCCTGATATTCAAATCTTCCCCGACATGAATATACACACTTCCACCTCAATTCACTTTATTGATAAAACCGGATTCTACATCAAAAGTTGATGCCTCTTTTAATGTTTGGTGATGGATGCCCTCTACACTCGTTGTTGTAACAAATGTTTGGACTTTACCTTGAATGGTGTTAAGCAAGTGTGACTGACGATAATCATCTAATTCTGACAACACATCGTCAAGAAGTAAGATTGGATATTCACGGATTTCTGAATGAATTAATTCAATTTCGGCAAGCTTAACAGAAAGTGCAGTTGTTCTTTGCTGACCCTGTGACCCAAATGTTGAGACATCCCTATCATTGACAAAAAACAACAAATCATCACGATGAGGTCCAAATAGTGTGGTTCCCCGCTCTATTTCCCTCATTCTGACTTTACTAAATTTTTCCTCAAAGCATGCTTTCATTTTCGACAAATCTTGATCTTCTAATACATCAACAGATGGTTTATAGACAATTTTCAATGATTCCAGCCCTCTAGAGATTCCTTTATGAATAGGCTTTGCCCAATTTTCTAGCAAATAAAGGAATTCAAATCTTTTTGAAATTATCTTTACAGCCATTTCAATAAACTGTTCTGTAAGAATTTCAAGCATAGTTTGATCAGTCTGTTTTTTTATTTGTAGCATTTTTAGAAAATGGTTGCGCTGTTGAAGTATTTTTTGATATTGACTTATATCATGTAAATAAATGGGTGAAACCTGTCCAATCTCCATATCAATAAACCGCCGTCTAATCTGCGGACTGCCTTTAACTAAATTAAGATCCTCAGGTGCAAACATAACCACATTCATGTTCCCAACATATTGGCTTAACTTTCGCTGTTCCATGTGATTACATTTTGCCTTCTTGCCTTTTTTTGAAATAATTAATTGTAAAGGCAATGAACTGTATTGTTTTTGAACTCTACCCTCTATTTTAGCATACTCTTGGTCCCAACGAATAAGATCTTTATCATTTGAGGTTCGATGGGATTTTGCCATTGCTAAAACATAGATAGACTCCATCACATTTGTCTTCCCCTGTGCATTTTCCCCAAGAATCACATTTACTTTATTCTCAAATTCAACCGATAGGCTCTCGTAATTTCGATAATTTCTTAGTGCTAACTGTTCAATATACATGAAAACGACACAACCCTTTAGTTACTCGTAATCAAAAACTCCCCAAAACCAGGAATTTGGATTTCATCTCCTGCTCGGAGCTTTCTTCCTCTTCTTTGATCTTGTTCACCATTAATAAAAATATCGTTTTCACTTAAAAACCATTTAGCCATTCCACCAGATTGGATGACTTCAGCTAATTTAAGAAATTGTCCTAACGTAATAAAATCTGTATCAAGCTTTATTTTTTCAGGCAATGTTTATCACTCATTTCTAAAATGGTCTCAATACTTTATTTTACTAAAAAAGAATAAATAAAGAAAGTCACCAAAAACATGGTGACCATTTGTGTGTTTTATCTTAGTAAGTTCTAACTGGCAAAATCAACTGTAAGGTAGTTTCATCGTGCAGCGGCTTAATAACAAATGGGCGCATGGCACCAGTAAAACTTACTCTTATATCTGTACCTTCAAGTGCTTTTAATGCATCCATCATATATTTAGCGCTGAAGGAAATCTTTAGTTCTTCACCATCAATGGATTGGCTTTGAATCTCTTCAACAACTTTACCAACTTCAGGGGTATTTGAGGAAATTTCAATCACACCTCCATCAATTGTAGAAAGTTTTACTACATTGTTTCTTCCTTCTCGTGCAAGCAGCGAAGCTCGATCAATCGCATGGAGGAAATCCTTTGTATTAACAATTAAATCTGTTTTACTTTCATTCGGAATAAGTCTAGATGTATCAGGATAATTTCCTTCTAACAATCTTGAGAAAAACAATAAATGTTTTGCTTTAAACAAAATTTGATTTTCGGTAATCACAATATCAATTAATTCATTGGAATCATCAATAATTTTACTAAGTTCATTCAAACTCTTACCTGGAATGACTACATTGTAGCTTTCATTATTTTCCGTTTCAATTTTTGCCTTTCTTAAAGCTAGTCGGTGACTATCTGTTGCAATACAGTTTAATTCGCCATTTTCGACCTTCCAGTTTACACCTGTCAAGATAGGGCGTGTTTCTGAGGTGGACACTGCGAAAAAGGTTTGCCGTATCATGGTTTTTAATAAATCAGTGGCAATGTGAAATTTATTATTTTCCTCTATTTGTGGGAGGTGAGGGTATTCCTCTGCATCAAGACCGTTTAAATTGAATTCTGATTTTCCAGAACGAATAACGGTTTGTAAGGATCCTAGTACTTCAATTTCAACACTATCTGTAGGCAATTTTTTAACAATCTCACTAAAAAACTTTGCTTGAAGGACAATAGAACCACTTTGTTTAATCTCAACGATTTCGTTTCCAGCTTCCTCATTTGGTATAAATGATTCAATTGAAATATCCGAATCACTTCCTGTTAGGGTAACGCCTTCGCTGCTAGCTGTAATTTTAATTCCTGTCAAAATGGGAATGGTCGTTCTGGATGTGACGGCCTTCATTACATCTTGGACACTTTGAACGAGGCGGTCCCGTTGGATGATAAATCTCATTTCATAATCCTCCTAGCAAATTTTTATTCTTAGTATGCATAAATGGAATTTCTTAAACATATAATAATAAGTTTTTTAAAGAAAAAACAGTAGAAGTACTAGTAGGGCCTGTTGATATGTGGATAACTTATTTTTCGTCATGGAAACACAGTCTATCCACATGTGGACAAACTGTGTGTAAATAGGTGCAAGTTATTCACAATTTATTTAAACTTTCAACAACTCATTTATCTCCTTCATTTGCCTTTGCAGCTGAAGATCAGTTTGCAAGAGCTTAGAAATCTTTTCATGAGCATGGATGACTGTGGTATGATCTCTGCCGCCAAATTCTTCTCCTATTTTAGGCAATGAATAATCAGTTAATTCCCGTGATAAATACATAGCTATCTGTCGAGGGAATGCTACAGATCTCGTGCGTTTCTTAGCTTTGAAATCCTCGAGCTTAACACTAAAGTGTTCGCCGACAGTCCTTTGGATATCAAGAATGGTGATTACTTTAGGCTTTGAACTCGGAATGATATCTTTTAAGGCCTCTGATGCTAAATCTGCGTTAATATCTTTATTGATTAGGGAAGAATAGGCAACTACACGAATTAAAGCTCCCTCAAGCTCTCTGATATTTGTATCGATTTGGTTGGCGATATAAAGCATGACCTCATTTGGTATATCCAATCCTTCCGCCCTAGCTTTTTTTCTAAGAATCGCAATGCGCGTTTCTAAATCTGGCGGAGTTATATCCGTGATTAATCCCCATTCAAAGCGTGAACGTAAGCGGTCCTCAAGTGTGGGAATTTCCCTTGGAGGCCGGTCACTTGAGATGACGATTTGTTTGCTTTCTTCATGAAGAGTATTAAAAGTATGGAAAAATTCCTCTTGTGTCGATTCTTTTCCGGCTAAGAATTGAATATCATCTATTAGCAGCACATCGACGTTTCGATATTTATTGCGGAATTCTACAGCTTTATTATCACGAATAGAATTAATAAATTCATTTGTGAATTTCTCTGAAGATAAATAAACAACCTTTGCATTAGGTTTATGCTCTAAAACATAATGACCGATGGCATGCATTAAGTGTGTTTTGCCTAAACCAACACCCCCATAGATAAATAAGGGATTGTAGGCTTTTGCAGGTGCTTCCGCGACCGCAAGGGAAGCTGCATGAGCAAACCGGTTACCTGAACCAATAACAAACGTATCAAACAGGTACTTTGGATTTAAAATGTTTTGAGGAAACTCATGCTGGTCATCCTCTTTCTTTGCCTTTTTAGCAGGCGTAAGCAAATGTGAGTCTTCTTCTTTTTGATTTTGCGGAATAATGAACTTTACAGATAGCTCTTCTCCAGTAATTTCATAAAGAATACCAGAGATTAACTGGGAATAGCGCTCCTCGAGCCAATCACGTGCAAATTCATTAGGAGCTGTGATCACGAGTAGATTGCCTTGAAGGGAATGGGCCTTTGTGGACTTCAGCCAGGTGTCAAAACTAGGCTTGCTAATCTTTTTCTCAATATTGGCAAGAGCAGCATTCCAAAGATCCGCAATATTCTCCAACGGTTGTCCCTCCTTTTTTCTTTTTTTCTATCTATTAATGAAATGCACTTTGCAGTTTTGTTTTTCGTCTAACTCCATATATAAAGTATTTTTTCACAAAGAGTTGTGAAGTATCCTTAGCACGCATCCTTATATCAAAATGGACAAAAGTTCCGTGTAAAACAACATTATACAAGCTGTACAACCTACTAATTTATAAATATACGAAACAATGGTTGTGGAAAAACATAATATAGGAAATAAAGTGGAGTTTCGACAATATCCACCGCTTGTGGACAAGTTTCTGCAGTACACTTGAATAACTTGTCCACAACTTATCCACAGTTTGTGGATAACAATTTTATTAGACGTAGTTATTCAGAGTGAAAACACAAATATGATACCAAATAAAACGCAGAGGTGCAATGCCTTTTCTTAGTTTATCCACAACTGTGACAAGATGTGATTAAAACTTGTCCACAAGTAGTGTATCCTGTGTAAAAACTGTCAATATCTTGTGAAGTAGCGAAAAAAATGTCGAAAAAAATATCCACAGGTAGAATTTTGCTAGGCAATTGGATTGATAAAAAATTTATTAACTAAAAACATCTTGGTGTAAAAAAATTGTTAATGAGGGAACAATATTGTATGAGTGGTTGACAATGTGAGGGTCACTCTTTATAATAAGTTAGACTGTCTTTAACAGCTATTCCTCAGGGAGGTGTCTTATAATGAAAAGAACATATCAACCAAATAAACGTAAACATAGTAAAGTTCACGGTTTCCGCAGTCGTATGAGCTCAGCTAACGGACGTAAAGTTCTAGCACGCCGTCGTCTAAAAGGAAGAAAAGTATTATCAGCTTAGGCCACTGAAACATCAGTGGTCTTTTTTCTAATAAATATCTTTCAGAGTGGAAAAGTTTTTGTGTAGATGGAAGGTGTTTTCTATGAAGAAAGAATTACGTGTGAAGAAGAATAAAGAAATTCAAGAGGCATTTCAAAAGGGGCAATCCTTTGCGAATCGACAATTTGTTGTCTATAGTCTCGAGAAAGCAGATCAGGACTATTTTCGAATTGGCCTTTCTGTGAGCAAGAAGATTGGAAATGCTGTAACTAGAAATCAAATTAAACGATACATAAGACAAGCTGTTTTCGAATTATCTGATTTACTTGCTCCAGGGAATGATTATGTGATAATTGCTAGGAAGCCTGCAGCTGAAATGGACTTTTTTGAGGTGAAAAAAAGTTTAACTCATGTCTTTAAGGTTGGAAAGGTTTTAAAGAAACGATAGTTTGTCAAAATAAAGAGGTATTCGTCATAAATTTAAGAGACAAATTATTCTAAAAGATGGTAAAATACCAATGAACTATTCCATATGGATATATTTATTAAAAGCTTCAACTTAAATAGAGTATATGTATTATTCAAGGAGGAAAATTCAGGTTGAAAAAACGAATATTACTTTTGCTTGGCATTGTTTCAGTCTTTTTGTTTTTAACAGGATGTACGGAAATAAATAAACCGATTAGTGCAGAAAGTACAGGGTTTTGGAATGAGTATATCGTATATCCACTTTCTTGGGTGATTGTGAAGGGTGCAGAAGTACTAGGCGGAAGCTTTGGGTTTTCATTGATTGTCGTAACACTTTTAATACGATTGGCTATTTTGCCGCTAATGATTAAGCAGACAAGAAGCTCTAAAGCAATGCAGGCCTTGCAGCCAGAAATGAAGGCTCTTCGAGAAAAGTACAGTTCAAAAGATCAAAAAACACAACAAAAACTGCAGCAGGAAACAATGGCTATTTTTCAAAAGCACGGTGTTAACCCAATGGCTGGATGTTTCCCTTTAATCGTACAAATGCCAATCTTAATTGGTTTTTACCATGCGATTTCAAGAACAAGAGAAATTGCTGATCATAGCTTTTTGTGGTTTGATCTTGGTGATAAGGATCCGTTTTATATCCTGCCGATTATTGCAGGCATCACAACATTTATTCAGCAAAAATTGATGATGGCCGGACAGGAGCATAATCCGCAAATGGCGATGATGCTTTGGATGATGCCGATTATGATTGTTATTTTTGCTTTCAATTTCCCAGCAGCCCTTTCCTTGTATTGGGTAGTTGGTAATATTTTTATGATCGCACAAACTTACTTCATTAAAGGACCGGACCTAAGAAAGAATGCAGTCGCCGGTAAAGCGGGAGGAGCAAAAAAGTGAAACAAGTAACTGCTACCGGACAAACTGTCGAAGAAGCAGTGCAATCAGCTTTAGCTCAATTAAATACAACAAAAGACCGCACTGATGTAGCCATAATTGATGAAGGAAAAAGGGGCATTTTTGGAATTTTTGGTTCTCGCCCTGCTGTTGTTAAGGTTACGGTGATCATTGATCCAATTGATGAGGCAAAGAAGTTTCTGCTTCAGGTAAGTGAACAAATGGGAGCCCCTGTCAGTATAGAGATAAAACGTGATGGCAAACAGGTACATTTCGTTTTGTCCGGAGAAAAGATTGCTCTCTTGATTGGTAAGAGAGGACAAACATTGAATTCACTGCAATATTTGACGCAGTTAATCATCAATCGCTTTTCTGATCAGTATCTAACCGTTATCTTGGATGCAGAGGATTACCGAAATCGGAGAAATGATACGCTATTCCAATTAGCCCATCGCCTCGCCCTAAAGGCTGTAAAAACAGGGAAGGATGTCGCATTGGAACCAATGCCTTCATACGAGCGTAAAGTCATTCACACAGCTTTATCCGACAATAAACGAGTGAAAACTTTTTCAGATGGTTCTGACCCACACCGACATATTGTTATTTCACCAGTCAAATAATACGAGTAAAAGACATCCATTCCATGGGTGTCTTTTTTTGTGTGTAGTAAAATAGATAAAAAGTCCCTGTTTATAACAAATATATGAAATCTCTTGTTTTATTGTTATTCACATGTGGATAAGTTAAAATAATACGTGGACATTTTTTTGGTTGTGGATAATTTATTTATAAGTATTTTTTGTATTTAGACAAGAACAGATGTGATATTCTAATAATTTGGAGTAAAAAAATACTCATCTTATATATTTTTATAAAGAGTGGTGAAAGTAATGGAATTTGATACGATAGCTGCTATATCGACACCAATGGGTGAGGGAGCAATTGCAATAGTACGATTGAGTGGCGATGATTCCATTAAAATTGCGGATTTAATTTTTCGGAGCATCGGTGGTAAAAGGTTGATTGAAGTACCAACTCATACGATACATTATGGACATTTAATTAATCCTAAGGATGAACAAGTGATCGAAGAAGTAATGGTATCGGTCATGAAGGGACCAAAAACTTTTACAAAAGAGGATGTAGTTGAAATAAATTGTCACGGTGGAATTGTTTCTGTGAATCGGGTTTTGCAGCATGTATTAGCGCATGGTGCTAGACTTGCCGAACCAGGTGAATTCACAAAGCGAGCGTTTTTAAACGGACGGATTGATTTATCTCAGGCAGAAGCAGTAATGGATTTAATTCGGGCAAAAACAGATCGGGCTATGAATGTCGCCCTAGGGCAAATGGAAGGTCGATTATCAAAATTAATAAGGGGACTGCGCCAAGAAATATTAGAGATACTCGCGCATGTCGAAGTAAATATAGATTATCCGGAATATGACGATGTTGAAGAAATGACGCATAAAATGTTATTGGAAAAGGCTACTTATGTTCGAGATGAATTGAGGAAATTGTTACAAACTTCTCAGCAAGGGAAAATTCTACGTGAAGGTCTTTCAACGGTGATTGTGGGACGTCCGAATGTTGGGAAATCATCGTTATTAAATAGTCTTGTTCAGGAGAATAAAGCAATTGTCACGGATATTCCTGGGACAACCCGTGATGTCATTGAAGAATATGTTAATGTTCGTGGGGTGCCGCTTAGACTCCTAGATACGGCAGGAATAAGAGAAACGGAAGATATTGTTGAACGCATTGGCGTAGAAAAGTCTAGGCAGGTATTAAAAGAAGCAGATTTAATCTTGTTGGTGTTAAATCATGCCGACAAATTTACAAAAGAAGATGAAAACCTTTTTGAAGCTGTTGCAGGGATGGATGTTATCGTTATCGTTAATAAGACGGACCTCGCGCAGCAAATTGATATGGACCGTGTAAAGGAATTAGCTTCTGAGCATAAAATCGTCACCACCTCATTATTAGAAGATCGCGGCGTTGATGAGCTTGAAGAGGCGATATCCTCCTTATTTTTCGCAGGGTCCATTGACGCTGGTGATATGACCTATCTATCGAATACCCGCCATATTGCTTTAATAGGGCAAAGTTTGCATACGATAGAAGAAGCGATTGATGGAGTTGAAATGGGAACTCCAATTGATATTGTACAAATTGACATTACAAGAACGTGGGAATTGCTTGGCGAAGTCATCGGTGAAAGTGTTCACGAAAGCTTAATCGACCAGTTGTTTTCACAGTTCTGTTTAGGAAAATAGAAAAGCGGAAGCGCCTCGTTCAGCCCCGACAAGCGCTGGAGGACCAGGCGGAGAAGTCGCGCACTTTGACTTCTTCGGTTGGTCCGAAGTGACCTCGAGCTGCTCAAAGCTAACGCTTCTCGCAAGATAAACGAAGAAGTCTATTCAGGATGAAAACTGGCTAGGCGCTGGAGATAGACATAAATTTAGAAAGAGGTGAAAGAGATGTCATACGAAGCAGGTACTTTTGATGTTGTGGTTATTGGGGCTGGTCATGCTGGCTGTGAGGCTGGCCTTGCGGCTGCACGTATAGGTGCAAAAACATTAATGCTTTCCATTAACCTCGACATGGTGGCATTTATGCCATGTAACCCATCAATCGGTGGACCGGCAAAAGGGATTGTTGTCCGGGAAATAGACGCACTTGGCGGCGAAATGGGAAGAAATATAGATAAAACACATATACAAATGAGAATGTTGAATACTGGGAAGGGTCCTGCAGTCCGTGCACTGCGGGCGCAAGCAGATAAAGTTGAGTACCAGTCTGAAATGAAAAATACAATTGAAAATACTCCAAATCTGACACTCCTTCAAGGGATGGTTGAGAGATTAATCGTTGAAAACGGCGTCTGTGTTGGGGTTATTACAAAAACAGGCGCTATTTACCGTGCAAAAACAGTTGTTATTACGACCGGTACGTATCTTCGTGGTGAAATTATCCTCGGAGAATTGAAGTATTCAAGTGGTCCTAATAATCAACAGCCATCTATAAAATTATCTGAGCATTTAGAAGAACTTGGATTTGAGTTGGTTCGTTTTAAAACAGGAACTCCGCCGCGTGTAAATAGTAAAACGATTGATTATAGCAAAACAGAGATTCAGCCTGGTGATGAAGAGCCGAGATCGTTCTCATATGAAACAACTAAATATATTACTGATCAGCTTCCATGCTGGTTAACATACACAAATGAACAAACACATACGTTGATTGACCAAAACCTCCATCGTTCACCCATGTATTCGGGAATGATAAAAGGGACGGGTCCGCGTTACTGTCCGTCTATTGAAGATAAAGTGGTCCGATTTAATGATAAACCACGTCACCAAATTTTCCTCGAACCGGAAGGAAGAAAAACACAAGAGGTTTATGTTCAAGGATTATCAACCAGTCTGCCTGAAGATGTTCAACAGCAACTCATCAAAACCGTTCCAGGATTGGAAAATGCACAAATGATGAGGGCTGGATACGCGATTGAGTACGATGCCATTAATCCGACCCAGCTATGGCCGACGCTAGAAACGAAGATGGTAAAAAACCTCTTTACTGCTGGCCAAATTAACGGAACCTCAGGATATGAAGAAGCAGCGGGACAAGGTATTATGGCTGGAATCAATGCTGGCTTGAGTGCCCTAGGGAAAGATCCGTTAATTCTTAGCCGTTCCGATGCCTATATTGGTGTATTAATTGATGATTTAATTACAAAAGGGACATCTGAACCATACCGTTTGTTAACTTCTAGAGCAGAATATCGTCTTCTCTTACGCCATGATAATGCAGACTTAAGGTTAACGGAAATTGGTCATTCCATTGGTCTTATACCAGATGAGCGTTATCAGAGATTTTTAACAAAAAAGGCGGCAGTTGAGGCAGAAAAAGAAAGACTTTCAACAGTCAGATTAAAACCTTCCGCAGAAGTTCAAGAGCTAATCAGAAGTACAGGCGGCAGTGAGCTGAAGGATGGAATCCTTGCTGGAGATTTATTGAAACGACCAGAGATGACTTATGCACATATTGAAACAATATCACCTAGTGATGTGGAATTAGACCAAGATATAAAAGAACAGGTTGAAATTCAAATTAAATATGAAGGATACATTGAAAAGTCACTCCAACAGGTTGAACGCTTAAAGAAAATGGAGAATAAGAAAATACCTGAGAATATTGATTATGACTCCATATCAGGACTTGCAAATGAAGCAAAGCAAAATTTAAAACAAATCAAACCGTTATCCCTTGCTCAGGCTTCAAGAATCTCTGGTGTAAATCCTGCTGATATCTCGATACTCCTTATTTATTTAGAACAAGGAAGAATAGCTAAAACGAGTAATTTATAATATGGCTGTGATAAAGGATATTGTTGAATTTAGAACCTGTTGATTGGAGCGGAAGGGGCTCGACTCCTGCGGGAAGAACGGCCGAGCCCGCGAACCGCTCGCGCCTGGAGCGCAAATCAACAGCCTAATTAATTTAACATAGCCTATAATTTTAGAAAAAAAGAGGAAGTTTTGCTGATGAACATCGAACAATTCAAAGCTATGCTTCTTGAAAAGGGCATTACCCTTAACGAGGAGCAGCTAGATCAATTTGAGAAGTACCTCCATACCTTGGTTGAGTGGAATGAAAAAATGAACCTAACGGCAATTACTGACCAAAGTGATGTTTATTTAAAACATTTCTATGATTCGATATCTGCTGCTTTTTACTTTGACTTTACACAGCCTCTTCATCTTTGTGATGTAGGTGCAGGTGCAGGATTTCCAAGTATTCCTTTAAAAATTGCTTTTCCTCACTTAGAGGTAACCATCGTTGATTCATTAAATAAGCGAATTTCCTTTTTAAATCATTTAGCAAATGTATTAAAATTGGATAAAGTCCATTTCATTCACGACCGCGCTGAAACCTTTGGGGTGAATCCATCCCACCGGGAGTCCTACGACCTGGTTACTGCTCGTGCGGTCGCTAGAATGTCTGTTCTTAGTGAGCTTTGCCTGCCGCTTGTAAAAGTTGGCGGACATTTCATAGCAATGAAGGCGGCTCATGCGAATGATGAATTAGCCGTTGGACAGAAGGCAATCACAACACTTGGTGGAAAACTAGAAAAGCAGTTTACGTTTATTTTGCCGATGGAAGAAAGTGAAAGAAATATTCTTGTGATTAAAAAGGAAAAACAAACGCCCAAAAAATATCCGCGAAAACCAGGAACACCTGGCAAAATGCCGATTGAATAGGCGGATATATTTGTTAAAATAAAGGCTGCTTACGTAATGATTGTTGTTAAAATCTTAAAGCCGATTTTAACGTGGAAATAGCTATTTTGCACTTTAGAATATAGTTTGCAGGCTCTTTTCTTATTAAATTGTGCTAATTTCTACAGAAATTTAGCACAATCATTAAGTTTTGTTCCCAAAGGCAACAAAGTTTAAGAAAAGAGCTTAAATAAAACAGCGGATTTGGCAGGAAGAAAACGGATAGACAGCGAATTAGTAAAAGGGAGTTTCGTAAAGGTGGTGTTGGGGATGAAGAATTCGTTTTCACGCTTTTTTGGCCTCGGCGAAAAGGGAGATCAAAAGGTTGAGTTGGAAATAGAGCTTGAAAATGAGCTAGAACAAGAGCTAGAACAAAATCTAGATGTTGTTAAAAATGAAGAAATTAAAAAGATTCCGATTGAAAGTATTGTTCCAAACCGTTTTCAGCCTCGAACCGTATTTGATGATGAAAAAATAGAGGAATTATCACGAACAATCCATACACACGGAATCATTCAGCCAATTGTGGTCCGACAGTTTGATGGGAAATATGAAATTATTGCCGGGGAACGCCGCTTTCGGGCAATGAAGAAGCTTGGCTGGGATGAAGCACCTGCAATCATAAAAAATTATTCAGATACAGAAACTGCTTCGGTTGCTTTAATTGAAAATTTACAACGGGAAGAGCTATCGCCAATTGAAGAGGCTATTGCTTATGGAAAGCTGCTCGAGCTGCATAACTTAACGCAAGAAGCGCTAGCTCAGCGTCTCGGAAAAGGTCAGTCGACAGTAGCTAATAAGCTCAGGCTTCTAAAGCTGCCACAGCCCATCCAAGAATCCTTGTTAAAAAAAGAAATAACTGAGAGACATGCCAGGGCACTTATTCCGCTGAAAGATCCAGAGAAGCAGGTTTTGCTTTTACAAGATATTATTGAAAAAAATTTTAATGTAAAGCAAACAGAAGATAGAGTTGCACGGATGCTCGAAGAAAAAAATCAAAAACCAAAGCCAAAACGGAAGGCCTTCAGCAAAGACATGAGAATTGCTGTAAACACCATTCGACAATCATTAACCATGGTGTCCGATAACGGAATTAATCTCGATGCGCAAGAAGAAGAGTTTGAAGAGTATTATCAATTTACCATAAAAATTCCAAAGAAAAAATAAAATATTCACAAAATGGGACCAGACTTCTTTGTAGTTTGGTTTTTATTTTTTTATGTAAGAAATGAGTCTGTGTAAAATAATGGAGGCCATTACGTTTAATCGTCATCAATATTTTTTGAAAAAAAATAACAATAAATCAGTTTCATGATAAAATAACATAGAATGGAAAAATTACATTACTAGTTTCGCTTGCTAGACTGACAAGTAAACTAGTTATTTTTACTAGAATTTAAATATTTTATTTGAAACAAGGGTAGGTGACATCGTGGGCAAAACCATTGCAATCGCGAATCAAAAAGGCGGAGTTGGAAAGACAACAACCTCTGTCAATCTAGGCGCCTGCTTAGCATACATTGGGAAAAAGGTTTTATTAGTAGACATTGACCCTCAAGGGAATGCAACGAGCGGAATTGGTATTGATAAGGCAGATGTAGAACAGTGCATCTATGATGTTTTAGTAGATGATGTCGAAGCAAAGGATGTTATAAAATCAACATCTGTTGAAAATTTATATGCCATTCCTGCTACGATACAGCTAGCGGGAGCGGAAATCGAGCTTGTTCCTACTATTTCAAGAGAGGTACGTTTAAAACGTGCTCTTGAAGAAGTCAAAGATCAATTTGATTATATTATTATCGATTGTCCGCCTTCATTAGGATTATTAACACTCAACTCCTTGACTGCTTCTGATTCGGTTTTAATTCCTGTTCAATGTGAGTATTATGCTTTAGAAGGTTTAAGTCAATTATTAAACACTGTCCGTCTAGTACAAAAACACTTAAATCAAGACTTGAAAATAGAAGGTGTATTATTAACAATGCTCGATGCCAGAACCAATTTGGGCATTCAAGTCATAGAAGAAGTTAAGAAGTACTTTCAAGACAAAGTATATAAAACCATTATTCCCAGAAATGTACGTCTAAGTGAAGCACCAAGCCATGGCGAACCAATTATTACGTATGATTCGAAATCCCGCGGGGCAGAAGTTTATTTAGATTTAGCAAAGGAAGTGGTCTCAAATGGCTAAAGGTCTAGGTAAAAAAGGCATCAATGCTTTTTTTACAAATATCGAAGCTGGTAAGGAAGAGACTGTCCAAGAAATTAGTGTGAAGGAATTACGTCCTAATCCTTACCAGCCTAGGAAAACCTTCCAGCAAGAGGCGATTGATGAGTTAAAAGCATCAATCCTAGAGCATGGAATCCTCCAGCCTCTTGTAGTGAGAAAAAGCATTAAAGGCTATGAAATTGTTGTCGGAGAAAGACGCTTTCGAGCAGCAAAAGAAGCAAAGCTAGAAACTGTACCAGCCGTTGTTAGAGAGTTAACAGAACAGCAAATGATGGAATTAGCAGTATTGGAAAACCTGCAGCGTGAGGACTTGAACCCGATTGAAGAGGGACAAGCTTACCAAACGTTAATGGAAAAGTTAAAATTCACCCAAGAAGAGGTGGCAAAGCGTTTAGGGAAAAGTCGTCCGCATGTAGCGAATCATATCCGGCTGCTCTCCCTCCCTGTTAAGATTCAAGAATTGATTTCCAATGGGAAAATTTCTATGGGCCATGGCCGTGCACTTTTGGGTCTTCGCCAAAAGGCAAAGCTGCCCGCTCTAGTGGATAAAATCACTCAGGAATCATTGAACGTTCGCCAATTGGAGAAACTTATTCAGCAATTAAATGATAATGTTCCACGTGAAACAAAAAAGCCCGAAAAGAAAAAGGATGTATTTATTCAGGAGCGGGAACACTCCCTCCGTGAACGTTTTGGTACAACCGTAAGTATTAAACAATCCAAAAACAAGGGTAAAATTGAGATTGAGTTTTTCTCAAAAGAGGATTTAGAACGAATTTTAGAAATGCTGGATCAGGAAGAATCACTTTAAACCATCAATGGGATGGTTTATTTTTTTTCTAAATAAATACCTTTTCTTTGCTGGTAAAACATGATAGGTTAATACTATTATAAATTTCGAGATTCGAAGAATAGGTGAATAGCAGATGTTTTTATTAGGGACGCTTGTTAACGGGGTTTTAATCATCATTGGTACCTTAATTGGAAAGCTTTTGCATCGAATTCCAGAAAGCATGAAAACAACGGTCATGTATGCCATTGGATTGTCGGTGATTGTGCTCGGCTTACAGATGGGCCTGAAAAGCGAAAATTTCCTGATTGTGATTATAAGTTTGGTGATGGGAGCCGTTATTGGGGAACTCATGCAATTAGAGGAAAAGTTAAATCAATTGGGGTTTTGGCTGGAAAAGAAAATTGGTTCTTTGGGAATAGGATCTACTGGAAAAGGCAGTATCTCAGAAGGATTTGTTACAGCAACTTTAATCTTTGTAATTGGAGCTATGGCAATCATTGGAGCACTTGATAGTGGTATCCGTGGGGACCATGATATTTTATATACAAAAGGGCTCATAGATGGATTCACATCGATTATATTAACATCTACCCTTGGAGTCGGTGTTATTTTTTCTGCGATTCCTGTTATGCTTTATCAAGGGCTGATTGCATTATTCGCCACCCAGATTGACCGATTTATTCCACAAATGTTAATGGATCAATTTATCGTTGAAATGACTGCAACAGGTGGAGTGATGATTTTTGCCATCGGGCTAAATCTAACCGGCTTAGTAAAAATAAAGGTTGCCAACCTCCTCCCTGCTATTCTCGTAACCACGATTATGGTAACAATTCTTTATCAATATCATCAATATTTTTGAAAAATTTACATTATCTGCAAGAAAGAGCAATTGGGAGTAGACCCAATTGCTCTTTAATTTGACTTTTTCTGTTCTTGGGCTAAATCCTGCAGCCGTCCCTTTGAATGGAGAATGCTCGCCTGATAGATTCCATTTGCGATTGTTTTTGCCATTTTCATCACTAGATTAAGTCGGGTGTTTTGTAAAACAAAAAACTCCATAAAGCCACTCACGTTAACGATTCCAGTGATATGGATATCACCGACAGCAGGAAGCTCCTTGTTTACTCCAGCACCTGGTTTAACAGGACCGTCAGCTACTTGGATGACCCCGACATTTTTCATTCTTCCTAGACAGGCATCAATACCGATGATATAGGGGTCATGATGTTTGATTGTTATTTCTCTCAGCCGTTCATCAAGATTAACAGCATGAATAGGCTCATCTAATGTACCGTACACATGAAAGTGAGGAATATCTTTTTCCTCTAAAAATGACCCTACAAGTGGTCCTAATGAATCCCCAGTTGAACGGTCAGTTCCAATACAAACAAACACGATGGATTGTTGCGACGCCTTGGGTAAAAACTTAAGTAATTCCATTGCTAGATTTTCAACTGCTTGAAAATCATCATGGATAATTCGTTGTGTATTGGTCCTCCTATCAAAGAAACTAGGCTTCAGATTCATAAGTCCACTCCTCGCGTTGCAACACTTTTTAACAGTATACGGAAAATTTAGAAAATCTATACGTATGAATAAAAGATATTCCTATTGAAAAAACGAATAAATCACAATACTATAAACTACATAGAAAAATTGATAAAATAAGTGTAATTCATCTAGGTAGTGAGGAAGGGTGTTCCAATGAGTTCGATTATTAACCGATTTATCGATAAATTCCAAAATGAAGATACTTGGCTGACAATTGGAGAAGGTGTACTTAAAATCATTGCTATTATGATTGTTGCCAAAATTCTAATAAAATTAGGCAGTATCGCCATTGACAATGTTTTTAAAATAAGAACTCGTTCGCCCCTAAAGACTTCAGAACGCAGAGAAGAAACATTATCAAAACTTCTGGATAATGTGCTTACATATGTTGTTTATTTTATTTCCTTTATGATGATTCTTTCTGTCCTAACGATTGATGTAAAAGCGCTGATAGCTGGTGCAGGGGTTGTTGGCCTCGCAGTTGGTTTTGGAGCACAAAGTCTTGTTAAAGATGTGATCAGTGGTTTCTTTATCATTTTTGAGGATCAATTTTCTGTAGGGGATCATGTTCGAATTGACCAATTTGAAGGAACGGTTCACACCATTGGTTTACGAACAACAAAGTTAAAAAGTTGGACAGGAGAAGTCCACATTCTGCCGAATGGAAGTATCATTCAGGTAACAAATTTCTCTTTAAATAATAGCCTTGCAATTATTGATGTATCTGTTGCTTATGAAGAGGATATTGAAAAAACGGAAAAGGTAATTAAGGAATTACTTGAGAAAATGCCGGATCAATACGAAGAATTAACAAAAGCACCCGAGCTTTTAGGTGTTCAAACCTTAGGACCATCAGAGGTTGTATTGAGAATTGTTGCGGAAACATTGCCGATGAAGCATGCAGGTGTTTCAAGGAAAATTAAGAGCGATATTAAACAATGTTTAGATGAACATGGAATTGAAATACCATATCCACGTATGGTCATGTACTCAAAGAATTCTGGAAACGTTAATGAACCTAGTGTTTAAAGGAGAGGAATTCAATGGAAGAAAAAGAGTTTGGGTTAAATGATGTCGTAGAAATGAAAAAGCAGCATCCATGTGGGACAAATCGGTGGAAAATAATTCGTATGGGGATGGACATTCGGATTAAATGCGAGGGCTGCGAACATAGCGTTATGATTCCAAGACGTGAATTTTCACGGAAAATGAAGAAAATATTGGTGAAGCATGAACAGTAGTTCTTGCTTCTTTTTTTTGAGTAAATATATTATTCTTAATTAATTATGGATCGTTTTAAGGGGGTGGGGAAATTGGCTGAAATTCTAAAATCGGCGTGTCCCTTAAATTGTTGGGATAGCTGTGGTTTTCACGTAACGGTAGAGAATAATAAAATAATAAAAGTGGAAGGTGATCCTTCCCACCCAATTACAAAGGGAAAAATTTGTGGAAGAGGTAGAATGCTAGAAACAAGGACTAATTCTCCTGAGAGACTTCTTCATCCCTTAAAAAAAGTGAACGGTGAATTTAAACAAATTTCATGGGATCAGGCTCTTGATGAGTTAGCCCTTAAGTTAAAGGAAATTAAAGACCAATATGGTTCCACTGCGGTCCTTCACAGTCACGATTATGCCAACAACGGGATACTAAAAAATCTAGACCAGCGATTTTTTAATCGTTATGGCGGTGTCACGGAAATCTATGGTTCCTTATGCTGGGGTGCTGGCATTGAGGCACAAAAATGGGATTTTGGTGATGCTTACGGGCATGAACCGAATGATGTTTTACATAGTAAAAACATCATCATTTGGGGAAGAAATGTAGCGCGGACCAACATGCACTTTTACGAAATGCTCCTAGAAGCAAAGAAAAGAGGGGCAAAAATACTTGTTATTGATCCTCTATTTAACGCTACTGCAAAAATAGCAGATAAGTATATTTCCGTAAAACCTGGAATGGACGGTTTATTAGCTGCAGGTATTATCAAGGAAATTCTCCGATTAGGGTTAGAGGATCGGGATTTTATCGATCAACATACACATGGCTTTCGTGATGTAAAGAAACTGATTGCTAGTATTTCACTGGAGAAGGTAAGTAAAATGACCGAGGTTCCGATTGAAACCATTCAATTTTTAGCAGAGGTTTTTGCGGATCGTCCAACCTCTACCTTCATGGGACTTGGATTACAGCGCTATAAAAATGGCGGAAATACCATCCGCTTGATTGATGCCCTTGTGGCTATAAGTGGAAATATTGGAATTTCTGGTGGGGGTGCAAATTTTGCCAACCTCCAAGTGGGGCAAAGCTTTGATGTCGCTAATTTAACCTTGGGCAGCAGGAAAAGCAGCCACAGGGAGTTTTCGATTATGAAGCAAGCAGAGGAAGTGCTGGCTGCAGTCGACCCTGAAATCAAAATGATTTTCGTCACTTGCGGCAATCCATTGACACAGGTCCCAGATTCGTCGATTGTAGAAAAAGCATTTTCTTCCGTTTCCACACTCGTGGTGGTCGAACAATTTATGACAGATACAGCTCGTTTGGCCGATTATATCCTGCCAACTACCACCTCTTTTGAGGAAGATGATTTTTATTATTCTTCTATGTATCATCATTACGTCAATTATGGTCCGAAACTGGTTTCAGCTCCTGGAGAAGCAAAGTCTGATTTATGGATATGGACACAGCTTGCTGAAAGACTAGGATTTGGTGATGATTTTAACTATTCAAGAGAACAGTGGCTGGGTATGGCGCTGCAATCATTAGCAGAAAAGGGAATGACCTTAGATCAGCTTAAGGAAAGGCATACACTGGAACTGCCAGTAAAACCCATTCCGTGGAGTGATTTTCAATTCAAAACCCCTTCTGGAAAATATGAGTTCACTTCGATGAGTAAGGGTGATGAAGGTAAGCTGAAATTAGCTGTTCCAGAAGAATCTAAATGGAGTAATCCGGAACTCGCTGAGAAATTTCCTTATAACCTATTAACCATCCATCCCTTAAGGTCCAACCATTCACAAAACTACCACCTTTTCCCTAAAGCTCCTGAGTTAAAGGTCGAAGTTGCCGAAAATATTGCAGCGGATAAACACTTAAAGAATGGTGATTTTGTGAGAGTATGGAATATTCGTGGTGAAGTGAAAGGTTATATTTCGATTCTTCCAAAGGTACATCCTAATACCATTAATATCGATGAGGGCATTTGGAAAAGTTTTGGCGGCTCTGTTAATAATCTAACATCGAGTCGGGAATCTGATAATGGACTTGGCAGCACCTTGTATGATTGTCTTGTGAATCTTGAAAAGATAAATTAACTGTCGCTCGGAAAGCAGCGGCAGTTTTTTATATGCTTGTCTTTTTAACGGCTAATGCCTATAATTGTGAGAGGCTTTTTAATAATATCGGACATTATTTTATTAAAATAGATTTGATTTTGAGGAGTGAATTTAATGGCTTTAACAGCAGGTATTGTAGGACTTCCGAATGTGGGGAAGTCTACATTATTTAACGCAATTACACAAGCTGGGGCTGAATCAGCGAACTACCCGTTTTGTACGATTGATCCTAACGTAGGAATCGTAGAAGTTCCTGATGACCGCCTAAACAAATTAACGGAATTAGTTCAACCGAAGAAGACAGTTCCCACTGCATTTGAATTTACGGATATTGCAGGAATTGTAAAGGGTGCAAGTAAAGGTGAAGGACTTGGAAACAAATTTCTATCACACATCCGTCAAGTGGATGCGATTTGCCAGGTTGTTCGTTGCTTTGCAGACGACAATATCACTCACGTAGCGGGTAAAGTGGATCCGATTTCCGATATTGAAGTCATTAACTTAGAGTTAATTCTTGCTGATATGGAGTCTGTTGAAAAGCGGATTAGCCGTGTTGAAAAATTAGCTAAGCAAAAAGATAAAGAGGCGGCGGCTGAGTTTGAAGTGCTTTCTATGCTTCGTGACGCCTTTGAAGCAGAAAAGCCAGCACGTACAGTTGAATTTACCGATGAACAATTGAAAATTGCAAAAATGCTTCACCTTTTAACCATTAAGCCAGTGCTTTATGTGGCGAATGTAGGTGAGGATGATGTGGCGGATCCATCTGCAAACGAATATGTACAAAAGGTTCGTGAGTTCGCGGCAGCAGATAATGCAGAAGTAATCGTGGTATGTGCAAAGATTGAAGAAGAAATTTCAGAACTTGAAGGCGAAGAAAAGCAGATGTTCCTTGAAGAACTTGGAATTGAAGAATCAGGTTTGGATCAATTAATTCGTGCGGCTTATAACTTGCTTGGATTAGCGACTTATTTTACAGCAGGTGTGCAGGAGGTTCGTGCTTGGACGTTTATACATGGCATGAAAGCTCCACAATGTGCGGGAATTATTCATTCCGATTTTGAACGCGGATTTATTCGTGCCGAAACGGTCTCTTATGAAGACTTATTAACAGCTGGAAGCTATAATGCTGCAAAGGAAGCTGGAAAAGTCCGTTTAGAAGGTAAAGAGTATTTAGTAAAAGATGGAGATGTCATTCACTTCCGTTTTAATGTATAAGAACGTGAGCCTTGTGTATGCAAGGCTTTTTGCATAATTTTTTTTAAGGATAAAAACAAGAAATGGCAAACAACATTGCATTTCGCCCACACTTATGCTATAATTTTAACTTGTGAGTAATGAATAATTGCTTCTTGCCCAAAAATGGGCCGTTTAGACCAAAAGGAGGTGACTGTGATGAAAAAGTACGAAATCATGTACATCATCCGCCCAAATATTGAAGATGAATCAAAGAAAGCTCTTGTTGAGCGTTTCAATACAATTCTTCTTGATAACGGTGCGGAAACTGCTGAAACAAAAGATTGGGGTAAGCGTCGTTTAGCTTACGAAATCAACGATTTCCGTGATGGATATTACGAAATCGTGAAAACTACATCTTCAGCTGACGCGGTACAAGAATTTTCTCGTCTTGCGAAAATCAGCGAAGATATCATTCGCCATTTAGTAATTAAAGAAGAAGCTTAATATAAATATATTTGGTCAGAATGTTTCACATGGAACATTCTCCGCAAAGAAAAGGAGTTGATTCTGATGATGAATCGTGTCGTGCTTGTTGGCCGTTTAACAAAAGACCCTGATTTACGCTACACACCAAATGGGGTTCCTGTTGCTACCTTTACTTTAGCTGTTAACCGTCCGTTTTCTAGTCAGTCAGGTGAGCGTGAAGCAGACTTTATAAATTGTGTTGTTTGGCGAAAACCTGCTGAAAATGTGGCAAACTTCTTGAAAAAAGGCAGTCTTGCAGGTGTTGATGGCCGTATTCAAACCCGCAACTATGAAGGACAAGATGGTAAGCGTGTTTACGTTACAGAAGTTCAGGCAGAAAGTGTCCAATTTCTAGAACCTAAAAACTCTTCTGGTGGCGGCGGAAGAAGCGACAATGATCATTTCGGTGCTCCACCAAGGGAACCACAGGGTAATCCTTATGGCGGCGGCAATCAGAATCAACGACAGTATCAAAACAACAACAACAATAATAACAATAATAAAGGTTTTACTAAAGTGGATGATGATCCGTTCGCAGGCAACGGTCAGATTGACATCTCCGATGATGACTTACCATTTTAAAGTAAACTTTTTATGAACGTTCATGAAAGAAGAACTAATAAAGGAGGGAATTTTCATGGCAGGACAACGTAAAGGCGGACGCGCGAAGCGCCGTAAAGTGTGCTATTTTACAGCAAATGGTATCACTCGCATCGATTATAAAGATGTAGATTTACTTAAAAAGTTTATCTCTGAGCGTGGAAAGATTTTACCACGTCGTGTAACTGGTACAAGCGCTAAATATCAACGTAAACTAACAGTTGCAATCAAACGTGCACGTCAAATGGCATTATTACCATTCGTTGCAGGTGAATAAAGAGATTTAAGGCAGTAGGGGGAGTGCCCTTACTGTCTTTTTCTTTTATCTTGCTAAATTGTTGAATAGCAGAGCTTTTCTAGCTAAAATTAAGGAATAGGCTTTTGAAATAATTGAGGTGAAGTAGTGAAAAATGTTCGTAAACTAACAGAAGGCGCTATTCTTTTAGCAGCCTTTGCAGTTCTTTTATTACTTACGATTTATGTCCCATTTTTAGGGATGATCGTAAATCTGTTTTTAGCAGTGCCTTTCATGCTTTTTGCAGCTAAAAATGACGGTAAAAGTATTTTTGTTTTTATTATTGCCTCCCTTCTACTTTCGTTTATTGTAGGAACGATTATGTCGCTGCCATTAACGCTGGCATATGGAACAACAGGCGTCGTAATTGGTTACTTAATTCAGAAGCAAAAGAATATGGGCGTTTTATTCATCAGTGGGTCTCTTGTCTTTTTAATAAATTTAATTATTATTTATGTGACAAGCATTGTTCTATTTAATGTGAATATGATTACTGAAATGCTTGATATGATGCGTGAATCACTCAATACTTCAGCTGATTTACTAAAGAATTTTGGAAATGCACAAAACACTGAAAAGGCAATGGAACAATTTAATAACGGATTGACCCTTATTAAAACCTTAATTCCGACTTTATTTGTTATCTCTTCCTTTTTCATCGTATTCATTATCCAGCTTGTATCGTTTCCGATTATTAAGAGATTCGGGGTTAAGGTAGAGAAGTGGAAAAGTTTTAAAGAGATCTCGTTGCCAAAAAGTTTATTATATTATTTTCTTCTTACCCTGCTTCTAAGTATGTTAATGAATCCTGTAGAAGGCACTTTCTGGTATATGGCAATTATTAATATGACCTATATTCTCCAATTCTTAATGGTCTTGCAGGGATATACATTTATATTTTATTACTTTGACAAAAAGGGCATTTCCAAGGCTATTTCTATTACAATAGCGATTGTCTCTTTCCTCATTCCAATTTTCCTTTATATTGTAGGGATATTAGGTATAATTGATTTAGGCTTTGATTTACGAAAAGGCTTTACTAAAAAAGAGAGATGACTACTGTTTAGGAGCTGAAAAAATTGCCTGCATTTATTGAAAAACGCTCGATTCGTTATCCTTTTTACGGGCTTATAGGCATTACAGTGGTGCTGCTCATTGTCCTGACCTACTATAATTGGATACTAAGCTTGGTGGGATTATTTCTTATCATCCCGCCGCTGTACTATATGATAGTCATCGATTCGCGCCAAAGAAAAGAGATGGAGGACTACATCTCAACCCTTTCATACCGAGTGAAAAGGGTAGGCGAAGAAGCGCTGATGGAGATGCCGATTGGGATTATGCTCATCAATGATGAATATTTTATTGAGTGGACCAATCCTTTTCTTTCATCCTATTTTGATGAAGATACCCTTATTGGAAAGTCGCTCTACGAAATAGCTGATACGTTGATTCCGTTAATTAAACAAGAAGTTGGCACAGAAATTATTACCCTTCACGAACGGAAATTTCGAGTGATTCTTAAAAGCGAGGAGAAACTCCTTTACTTCTTCGATGTCACAGAACAAAAAGAAATTGAACAAATGTACCATGATGAAAGGACCGTTATTGCGGTTATCTTTTTAGATAATTACGATGAATTAACACAAGGTATGGATGACCAAATGCGTGGCAGCATTAACAATATGGTTACTTCAACCCTAAATAAATGGGCACAGGACAATGGTATTTTTCTTAAAAGAATTTCATCAGAACGTTTTATCGCAGTTTTTAATGAAGCCATTCTTCTGCTACTCGAAAAAGGAAAATTTACAGTTCTAGATGAAGTAAGAGAAATGACATCTAAGCAAAATATCTCCTTCACACTCAGTATTGGTGTAGGTGCTGGAACCCCTTCTCTGCCTGAATTAGGCGTATTAGCACAATCCAGTCTGGATTTGGCATTAGGAAGAGGCGGCGATCAGGTAGCAATCAAACATCCAAATGGCAAAGTTAAATTCTTTGGCGGTAAAACAAATCCGGTTGAAAAACGGACAAGAGTACGTGCTCGTGTCATTTCTCATGCATTAAAGGATTTAATTACGGCAAGTGATAAAGTCATTATTATGGGGCATAAAAATCCTGATATGGATTCTATCGGGTCTTCGATTGGTATTTACAAGGTAGCTCAGATGAATCAAAAGGACGCCTACATAGTGTTGAACCCTCAAGAAATGGATGGAGCCGTTCATAGACTAATGGGAGAAATCCGTCATCAAGAGCAATTGTTTTCTCGCTTTATTGGTCCAGAAGAAGCCTTGGAAATTTCCACTGAGAAAACACTATTGGTTATTGTGGATACCCATAAACCTGCCCTTGTTATTGAAGAACGCCTCCTTAATAAAATTGATAATGTTGTTGTTATTGACCATCATCGCCGTGGGGAAGAATTTATTGAGAATCCGGTACTTGTTTATATGGAACCATATGCTTCATCAACAGCGGAGCTTGTAACCGAATTTCTTGAATACCAGCCAAAACGAGGTAAAATAGAAATGATAGAAGCAACTGCTCTTTTAGCTGGAATTGTGGTGGATACCAAAAGTTTTACCTTAAGAACGGGCGCTAGAACTTTTGATGCTGCTTCCTATTTAAGAGGTCAAGGAGCAGATACAATTCTTGTTCAGAAGTTTTTAAAAGAAAGCGTGGATACGTATATAAAGAGAGCGAAATTAATTGAATCGGTCCTTTTTTATCACGATGGTATTGCGATAGCAAAAGGCGATGAAAATGAACTTCATGATCAAGTACTTCTTGCCCAGGCGGCAGATACACTCCTGACTATGGATGGGGTTGCGGCGTCATTTGTGATTGCAAAACGAAGCGAGGGGCTTATTGGAATAAGTGCCAGATCACTTGGAAATGTAAATGTTCAAGTGATAATGGAGAAGCTTCAGGGCGGCGGGCATTTGACGAATGCAGCCACTCAGCTAACCGGCATCTCAGTAACAGAAGCAGAAGGACAATTAAAGCTTGCAATTGAAGATTATTTTGAAGGTGGGAAAAAAGAATGAAAGTAATTTTTTTAAAAGATGTTAAAGGAAAAGGAAAAAAAGGCGAAGTGAAAAATGTTGCTGATGGCTATGCACATAACTTCTTGATTAAGCAGGGTCTGGCAATTGAAGCAAATAATACAAACATCAGCACGCTCGAAGGCCAAAAGAAGAAGGAAGACAAACGTGCTGCAGAAGAGCTTGAGGAAGCAAAAAAGCTTGGGGAACAGTTAGATAAAATAACTGTCGAGTTATTGGCAAAAGCTGGTGAAGGTGGTCGTCTATTTGGCTCGATTACAACGAAGCAAATTGCCGAAGAACTTCAAAAGAAACACGGAATTAAAATTGATAAACGTAAAATGGAACTAGCTGATGCGATTCGTACGCTTGGTCACATTAAGGTTCCGGTTAAGCTGCATCATGAAGTTACAGCCTCTTTAACAGTTCATGTAAAAGAAGTAAATTAATTTCCAGTTCAAATTTTAGATAAACATGTTAAAATAAAAAAAGTGATGTGATCGGTTCTGACTGGTCACTTTTCTTTATTCTGGCTCTTTTCTTAAACGTTGCTTTTGGAACAAAATTTAATGACTTTGCTAAGTTTCCGTAGGAAAATAGAAAGAAAAGAGCCTGCAAACTAAATTCTAAAGCGCCAAATAACTTTTTCCACGTTAAAATCGGTTTTAAGATTTTAACAACAATCATTTCGAAAATAGCCTTAATTTGGACGTATGTAGTGTTAAAACTATTAAAATATATAAATGATCCTCTTCATTAATAGGAGGTTTTTGATAGATGAATGATTTATATGCAGATCGTCTGCCACCGCAGAATATTGAAGCAGAACAGGCCGTATTAGGTGCTATTTTTTTAGAGCCATCTTCTTTAACAGTGGCTTCTGAAGTTTTGATACCGGAAGACTTCTATCGTGCTTCACACCAAAAGATATTTAATGCTATGCTGAAGTTGAGTGACGAAGGCAAGGTAGTTGACCTTGTAACGGTAACGGAGGACTTAGCAGCAGCGAAGCTAATTGAAGATACTGGCGGTGTTAGTTATCTTAGTGAATTGGCTGGTTCTGTCCCGACTGCTGCCAATATTGAATATTATGCGAGAATCGTAGAAGAAAAGTCTTTGTTGAGACGATTAATACGAACAGCAACTGAGATTGCATCGGATGGCTATTCCCGTGAAGATGAAGTCGAAGCACTTTTAAGTGAAGCAGAAAAAAATATCCTTGCCGTCGCTCAGCGGAAAAATGCTGGTTCTTTTCACAATATCAAGGATGTTTTAGTTCGTACGTATGACAATATTGAAGAAATGCACAACCGCGTAGGGGATATTACCGGTATTTCAACAGGATTTGCTGAATTGGATCGGATGACAGCAGGGTTCCAGCGCAATGATTTGATTATCGTGGGTGCCCGTCCTTCCGTGGGTAAAACGGCCTTTGCCTTGAATATTGCTGCCAATGTTGCAACAAAAACAAGTGAGAATGTCGCGATTTTCAGTCTCGAGATGGGTGCTGAACAGCTTGTTATGCGTATGCTATGTTCGGAAGGAAATATTGATGCGCAAAGGCTGCGTACGGGTTCCCTAACGGATGATGACTGGGGCAAGCTGACGATGGCGATGGGAAGTCTATCGAATTCAGGGATTTTTATCGATGATACACCTGGGGTTAGAGTCGGTGATATCCGCTCAAAATGCCGCCGTCTGCAGCAAGAGCATGGTTTAGGCATGATTTTAATTGATTATTTGCAGTTAATCCTGGGAAGCGGCCGCTCGGGCGAGAACCGTCAGCAGGAAGTTTCGGAGATTTCTCGTTCCCTAAAACAATTAGCACGTGAGCTTAAGGTCCCTGTTATTGCTCTTTCTCAGCTTTCCCGTGGTGTGGAACAGCGCCAAGACAAACGTCCGATGATGTCCGATATTCGTGAATCTGGTTCGATTGAGCAGGATGCCGATATCGTTGCCTTCTTATACCGTGATGATTACTATGATAAAGAATCAGAGAATAAAAACATCATTGAAATCATCATTGCCAAGCAGCGTAACGGTCCAACCGGCACTGTCGCACTCGCCTTTGTAAAAGAGTACAATAAGTTCGTGAATCTTGAGACACGGTATGATCCAAGTGCATAGATTTTTTGAGCCAGTCGAGATTTTCGGCTGGCTTTTTTTGTGGATTGGTAGATTAATTGATTATTTGTCTGATAGAGGGGTAATCATTCCCTTGGAATGGAAAAAAGAGATGATGAGGGAACGATACCGGGAGAATCGTTCCCTTGGAATGGAGAAAAGAGATGATAAGGGAACGATACTAGGAGAATCATCCCCTTGGAATGGAAAAAAGAGATGATGAGGGAACAATACTGGGAGAATTGTTCCCTTGGAATGGAGAAAAGAGATGATGAGGGAACGATACTAGGAGAATCATTCCCTTGGACTATTAAAAAGAAGAAACAATGGAATGATACTAAATTGGTCGTTCTATAAAAAGGTAACTTTAAGTACATTTCCCATTTGATTTACGACTCTTTGTAATGAGAAGCCCTTGCTTTGCCTACAAGAACAAAGTATTTAGAAAGGACTCTCCGAAGTGCCTTTTTTGACTTAAGACCACCGCACCAGTCGTAAATATAATCGACAGTAATCAGCTTATCAGGAAATAGTATTGCAAACTCCTTCACGCTCCTCAAAACGGCTGCTTCCACATCCTCAACAAACCCACATTTATTACATACCAATGTATCGTCTAAGAATAGGGTCTTACAGTTCGCGCAGGTTATACCCTTTTTCAATTGTTCATAGCTATATTTGTGTAATCGTGTATAAGGGGATTCCTCTATGTGGTGGTCAACTAGTTCTTGTGCCAAATCATAGTGCCTTTTATTGAGCTGGACTGGCTTAGTTTTTAACTTTTTCAAAAAGCGGTTAAGTTGCGATGGAAAAATAATTGCAGGATTGATTGTGGTTTGATATAAGTGGAACTCAGGATTGATGAAAATCAGATAGGATTCAACCGATATTTTGTATCCTAATTCATTTAGAAGTTGTTTAAATAAGGTCTCACACCGTTCCAGCTGGTGTAATGGGTTCTTTTCAGGCTTTCCTGTTGGAGTAAACCACTTATCTTCTTTAATCGTATGATCACCTTCAAAGTATTTAACATCCAACAAGTATATTTTTTCATAAGCAATAATTAAGGTGTCAATTTGGAAGAGTGAACCATGATAGTCAAATAATAAATCATTTAGGATCAGCCACTCGTCGCTTAACCCTTTGAGCCAGGCATCACATTTTAGCTCTCCCTCATATCCTTTTTCAATGGTGAAGAAGATTAGTGCTTGACTTTCGTTAAATACCATTCGTGAATGTAAGTACCGTAAAAGAACTAATTCCAATTTTTCTGGCCGCGGTCTAAAAATCATATAACACGTCCCTATTATTATATTAAAAAAACTCTAATACCTATTTTATGGAAAATCAGCATCCAATACAAGCTAGATTGATAAATTAATATTTTACGAACATATTTTAATAAGTTAATATAAAACGTTCGGGTTTTGTTGACTTTTAGCGGCATTAATTGTTAAACTTGTGTATGGAAAAAGAAAAGTGTATTTAATTTGGAGGTGCCTATATGACGTCAGTAGTGGTAGTTGGTACACAATGGGGAGACGAAGGAAAGGGTAAAATTACAGATTTCCTTTCTGAAAATGCAGAGGCAATTGCTCGTTACCAGGGCGGAAACAACGCAGGTCATACCATCAAGTTCAATGGAGAAACATACAAATTACATTTAATTCCTTCTGGAATATTTTATAAAGAAAAAGTTTGTGTAATTGGCAATGGGATGGTTGTAGATCCTAAAGCGCTTGTTGCAGAACTTGCTTATTTACATGAAAAAGGAATTACAACGGATAACCTTCGTATCAGTAATCGCGCACATGTTATCCTTCCTTACCATTTGAAGCTTGATGTTGTCGAGGAAGAAAGTAAGGGCGCCAATAAAATTGGAACCACTAAAAAAGGGATTGGCCCTGCTTACATGGATAAGGCAGCGCGTGTTGGAATCAGAATTTCTGACCTTCTAGAGCGTGATGTGTTTGAAGAAAAGCTGGAACGCAACCTGGCTGAAAAAAATCGTTTATTTGAACGTATTTATGAGACAACCGGTTTTACAAAAGAAGAAATCTTAGATGAGTATTATGAATATGGTCAGCAAATTAAGCAATATGTTTGTGATACATCTGTGGTTTTAAATGACGCATTGGATGATGGCAAACGCGTTTTATTTGAAGGTGCACAGGGTGTTATGTTGGATATTGACCAAGGTACTTACCCATTTGTAACTTCTTCAAATCCAGTTGCAGGCGGCGTTACAATTGGTTCTGGCGTTGGTCCATCAAAAATCACCCATGTTGTAGGTGTTTGTAAAGCTTATACCTCCCGTGTTGGTGACGGTCCGTTCCCAACTGAACTACATGATGAAATTGGGAATCGAATCCGTGAAGTTGGTCGTGAATACGGAACCACTACCGGCCGTCCACGTCGTATTGGCTGGTTTGACAGTGTGGTTGTTCGCCATGCCCGTCG
The DNA here is from genome assembly GCF_031457145.1 of Neobacillus niacini. Lineage (GTDB taxonomy): Bacteria > Bacillota > Bacilli > Bacillales > Cytobacillaceae > Neobacillus > Neobacillus niacini_J. The sequence goes on along the minus strand of NZ_JAVDVZ010000008.1, from coordinate 192,761 downwards.
TGTCAGCGGTCTAACAGATCTATCTCTTAATTCCATTGATGTTTTATCAGGAATTGAAACATTGAAGATTTGTACGGCTTACAGCTATAATGGAGAATTAATTACCGAGTATCCTGCCAGCTTAAAGGTACTAGCACAGTGTGAGCCTGTTTACGAAGAACTTCCTGGCTGGACTGAGGATATTACAGGCGTTAAGTCGTTAGATGAATTACCTGTGAATGCTCGCCATTATGTGGAACGGGTGACCCAACTTACTGGTATTCCATTAACTACTTTCTCAGTAGGGCCAGATAGAAATCAAACAAATGTAGTCCGTAGTCCTTGGAGACAAATTTAAACAGATTAAAGCCCTCAACTTTGGGGGCTTTTCAATTAATTAAAACTTTTTTTAAAAAAGTATTGCACAATAGATACAAGCCATGCTATTATAAAAAGCGTCGTCACAAACGAAACAAACAAACATTTAGTTTGAGCCATTAGCTCAGTTGGTAGAGCAACGAGCAGCGCTTCTTGAAAATTCTGCGAGTTGTGGAGTTTACGTTTTGAAAAAAGGTAAACGGAACATCTGACAACGCTAAAATGAGTTTAGGAAACAATTAATAGTAAGAGCCATTAGCTCAGTTGGTAGAGCATCTGACTTTTAATCAGAGGGTCGAAGGTTCGAATCCTTCATGGCTCACCATAGTTTTTTGCGCTAGCAAAATAACTTTCAACCTGCGAAAGCAAAATAACTTTTTTAAAATATGGCCCCTTGGTCAAGTGGTTAAGACACCTCCCTTTCACGGAGGTAACACGGGTTCGAATCCCGTAGGGGTCATTGGCATTTGATTGTTGGCAAGTGATTGGCAAGTCCGGTCTCCTTGCTAACGATCAATATCAAAAAAATGGTCTGGTAGTTCAGTTGGTTAGAATGCCTGCCTGTCACGCAGGAGGTCGCGGGTTCGAGTCCCGTCCAGACCGCCATAATTTGTGGCTCAGTAGCTCAGTCGGTAGAGCAAAGGACTGAAAATCCTTGTGTCGGCGGTTCGATTCCGTCCTGCGCCATATAAAAAAGAAGCTTACAAATTGTAAGCTTCTTTTTTGTTTGTAACAAATGTAATATTATTGTAAAAAAATATCCAAATATTTACACGTAATTAGCGGGGTTTGTCTCGTTTTGTAAAATGTAGTCATATTCTAATACCTGCTATAACCGTTGATATAATAACTTTCACCTACAAATATAGGGAGAATAGCACATGAAATTCCTCGATATCCAACACCTGCCATTGTAGTAAAATGTCAGGTTTTATACAATTTTGTTACATTATCAAGACTAATCGTTATTTGTTTCGGAATTATGTTAAAGTTATAAAGTAGAAAAAGAGGGAAATTTCTTTTGTGGTTATAAAGCACTAGATTAAGAGAGTTGTTTCCGTAATTTAGGAGGATTCCAATGTTATTTTTTAATAAAGGAAGTAAATCAAGTAAATTAGAGAAAAAACAATCTTTAAAAACTGCTGTTATGACAGCGTTCGCGGCTTCAGCACTATTATTTAGCACCATTTCAGGAAGTGCTGCTGCTTCAATCAAATTCACAACCGTTTACCATGTATACCATAACCAACAATATATAGGTACTGTTTCTGATAAAGAGGTTGTTGAAAAAATCGTCAAAGAAAAAGAAGACATATTTAAAGATTCCATGAAGGATATGGACTTAAAATTTGGATCAAATATTGAGTACATAAAAGAACAGGTTTTTAATTCAACAGCAAATAATAGTGAAACGGTAAAAAATCTTGAAAGTACGATCCAGCTTCAAGCAGAAGCCTCTGCCATTATTATTGATGAGAAGCCAATTGTTTTCTTAGAAAACCAAGAAACTGCTGAAGAGGTAATGAATAGACTTAAACTTGCCTATGTAACTCAAGCACAACTAGATGAAGTAGAAGCTAGAAAGGCAGTACCAACAGCAGAACTTCCACCACTAGCTGAAAATGAAACTCGTATATTAGACGTAAGAGCATCTAAAAATGTTTCATTTGATATAGAAAAAGTTACTCCTGATAAAATTATGTCAGTTGAAGAAGCTGTTACCTTTTTACAAAAGGGTACGTTAGAAGAAAAGAAATATGTAGTCCAAGAAGGAGATGTTCTTGGAACAATTGCCAATAATCATGGTTTAAAATTAGTAGACTTTATTGCATTAAATCCTGGACTTACTGAAGACTCTGTAGTAAAAATTGGTCAAGAGGTCAATGTTACAGCGCTAAAACCATATTTTGAAATTATTGTTGATAAAGAATTTAACCAAAAAGAAGCTATCCCGTTTGCCAATGAAACAGTCGATGATGCTTCTATGCCAAAAGGCGAAACAAAAGTTCAGCAAGAAGGAAAAGATGGCGAACGTTCGGTTAATTATCTAACTTCAACACAAAATGGAACAACAACAAGCAGCGTAGTAACAAGTGAGGTTGTACTTTCACAGCCAGTTAATCATATAGTTGTTAAAGGAACAAAGGTTATCCCATCACGTGGAAGTGGTAACCTTGCATGGCCAACGTCTGGAGGCTATGTTTCCAGTCAGCAAGGCATGAGATGGGGTAAAAGTCACAAAGGTATTGATATCGCAAGACCAAGCAACAGAACGATTAAGGCAGCAGATAATGGTAAGGTAGTATCAGCTGGCATGGATGGCGGTTATGGTAACAAAATTGTTATTGATCACCAAAATGGCTTACGTACTGTATATGCGCACCTTGCATCCATCGATGTTAGTGTTGGTCAAACTGTTTCACAAGGATCTGCCATTGGGGTAATGGGTTCAACAGGAAACTCAACCGGAGTACATTTACATTTTGAAGTATATAAAAATGGATCTCTCCAAAACCCTTCCAATTATTTGAAATAATGTCACTTTTTCAAAGGAGTCTCTAGTCCGTACTAGAGGCTCCTTCTTTGTCAAATACTACTAATACGTGAATTACTGAGGAATCCATGGTAAAGTAAACTAGAGTAGAAATGCCGATTAAGTATTTATTGATAGATATTTTATAAAACAAAAGGAGCAATGGGATGGAAAAGAAAATTCTTGTTGTAGATGATGAAAAACCGATTGCGGATATTTTGCAGTTTAACTTAAAAAAAGAGGGTTACGATGTTTACAGTGCTTATGATGGAAATGAAGCCATCGCAATGGTAGAAGAAGTACAGCCAGACTTAATTCTCTTGGATATCATGCTGCCATTAATGGATGGAATGGAAGTTTGCCGAGAAGTCCGCAAGAAATATGATATGCCGATTATTATGTTGACGGCTAAAGATTCTGAAATAGATAAGGTATTAGGACTTGAACTTGGTGCAGACGATTATGTGACGAAGCCTTTCAGTACAAGAGAATTAATTGCGAGAGTGAAAGCAAACCTGCGCCGACATCAAGTTGTCGTCTCTCAAACAGATGAGGAAGTTGAAACAAACGAAATTGAAATTGGCTCGCTTACGATCCATCCAAATGCTTATGTGGTTTCAAAACGTGGTGAGACGATTGAATTAACGCACCGTGAATTTGAACTGCTCTTTTATTTGGCTAAACATATCGGACAGGTAATGACAAGAGAACACCTGTTGCAAACCGTTTGGGGCTATGATTATTTTGGTGATGTTCGTACAGTAGATGTAACGGTTCGCCGTTTACGTGAAAAAATTGAAGATAGTCCAAGCCACCCTACGTGGATCGTCACGCGTAGAGGAGTGGGATACTATTTACGAAACCCAGATCAGGAGTAATGCCCTACATGAAAAAGGTTAGTTTTTTTCAATCGATACATGTGAAGTTTGTCATCATCTATGTACTGCTTATTTTAGTTGCGATGCAGATTATTGGCGTCTATTTTGTCAGGCAGCTCGAAGAAACATTAAGGACAAATTTTCAAACCTCTATAAAAGAACGCGTTAATTTACTTGCCTATAATGTTGTGGAAGAAATGGAAAAGAAAAGGACTCCTGAAGATCCTATTCTTGAAGATGATATCAGAAAAATTCTTCGGGATTTTGAATCTGCAGATATTTTTGAAGTTAGAGTTATTGAAAGTAAGTCTCGTAAAATTCTTGGAACCTCTGACCCTAATCAAGGAGTCATTGGACAGAGGACAACAGAGCTGCGGATTACACAGTCAATCAATTTAGCGGAGGACCAAAGCAGTATCAAAATTGATCAAAAAAGCGGTCATCGAATTTGGGTACTGTCCACTCCGATAAAATCAGGCAATCAAGTAATTGCTGCTATAGATTTGGAAGCAAAAATAGAAAATGTGTTTACGCAAATGAAAACCATTAATAGTATTTTTGCGACGGGGACAGGTATTGCTTTAGCTATTACAGCTATTTTAGGAATACTTCTTGCACAAACGATTACTAGACCGATTACAGATATGAAAAAGCAAGCAATGGCGATGGCTAAGGGGAACTTTTCACGTAAGGTAAAAGTATATGGCCAGGATGAAATTGGAACCCTAGCAATGACCTTTAATAATTTAACAAAAAAACTCCAAGAGGCCCAGGCCATGACCGAAGGGGAAAGAAGAAAGCTTTCTTCCGTCTTATCCTATATGACAGATGGTGTTATTGCGACAGATCGGAAAGGTAGAGTTATCTTAATCAATGAACCAGCTGCAGAGATGCTGAATGTTTCACGTGAAACAGTTCTCTCGCAGCCGATTGTTTCCTTATTAAGTTTAACGGACACCAATACCTTTGAAGATTTAATAGAGGAGAAAGATTCGTTGATTCTAGATTATAGTACAAAAAAGGAACCATACATCCTTCGTGCTAACTTTTCTGTCATTCAAAAAGAGACTGGATTTGTTAATGGATTGATTGCGGTCCTTCATGATATAACGGACCAGGAAAAAATAGAAGCAGAAAGAAGAGAGTTTGTTGCCAATGTATCACACGAGTTAAGGACGCCGCTCACGACGATGAGAAGCTACTTAGAGGCATTGGCAGATGGTGCGTGGAAAGATGAAGAAATCGCCCCTAATTTCTTAGAAGTAACGCGGACTGAAACGGAAAGAATGATTCGATTAGTGAATGACCTCCTTCAACTCTCCAAATTGGATAGCACAGATTATCGCCTATCAAAAGAATGGGTGAACTTTGTTGATTTCTTCGACCGAATTATTGACCGTTTTGAAATGGCGAAGGACCAAAATGTCAGCTTTAGAAGGAAACTGCCAAGCCATGCTATTTTTGTAGAAATTGATGAAGATAAAATGACACAGGTCCTCTACAATATTATTTCGAATGCCCTTAAGTATTCTCCTGAAGGCGGACAGGTTACTTTTTCAATAAAAGAGGAAGAAGAAAAAATTATTGTCAGTGTTTCTGATGAAGGCGTGGGGATTCCAAAGGAGAATATCGGAAAGATTTTTGATCGTTTTTACCGAGTAGATAAAGCGAGAACGAGAAAGTTAGGCGGCACAGGATTAGGTTTAGCTATTGCGAAGGAAATGGTTTATGTTCATGGTGGCATGATTTGGGCTGAGAGTGAAGAGGGCAAGGGTACGGAGGTTTCCTTTTCACTTCCTTACGAGCAATCTGAAGAGGATGAATGGTCATGAAGTATGAAAATAGTAAATCAGCGATTCTTATATTTCTAATCTTGGTTAGTATTGTATTAACCTGGAATCTTTGGACGTATCAGCCTAATTTTGACATGATGGAAAACTATGATTATGTTGCAGAAGTAACGTTGAAAGAAAAACAGGAGCTCCAGGAGATTATTAGTCCTGATTTAGCGTTATTTCACCATAACGGTCAGCACTATGGAACAACGAATGCAGTAGATCTTGATAAGATGATGGATTCATTAAGGAAATGGTCTTTCTATGACATCACCAATTATTCTGATCAGGTAGAGGATATCAAAGAATTGGTGCATGGAAATGGCAATGCTGAAATTGTTTTTCCTGCCGATGTTCCGATTGAAATATATCGCAGTGTTTTGAAATTTGAAGAAAAGAGAATTCCTGCTTTTAATTTTAATCGCATCGTTATTAATGTCGAGAATTCCGAAAAGGGAAATGGAACAGTTTATTTTATTTCTTCCGATTATCAGAACGTATATAGGAGTCATATATCACCCGATTTATTAAATGATTTTAACCGAGATTTTTTTAAAAACGCTGGGCAATATCAACGGTATTTTGCCTTTGAGCCGACAGAACAGCGGACTGTTTTTATTCCCGATGGTAAATTGGAAATGATGGAATATACCTATTTACCAGTTATTTTAAATTCGGAGGCATTCAAAGAGGCATTGTTTAGTGATCCAAGTTTTGTTCAAAGAGGTACAATCTCTAACGGGGAAGAATACAGTGATGTTTCTAGTAAGATGACGATAAATAATAATACCAATATGCTGCATTATGTTAATCCTAACGTAGAATCCAATTATGTTGATAACTCTTATGATTTATTAATGCGAAGTATTGATTTTATTAATGGTCATGGAGGATGGACAGACCCTTATCGGTATGTCGCAATTGATGTGAAAAGAAAATCAGTTAAGTTCCGTTTATATAGTGTCGATGGTTACCCTGTTTTTAATGAAAGTGGAATGTCGGAAATTCAAGAGGTATGGGGCAGGGATGAAATCACTAAATATGTCAGACCTAATATAGCCCTAGAGCTTCCATTGACGGCAGAAATGGTAAATGTAACACTTCCATCAGGATCTGAGGCGCTGGAATATCTTAAAAGTCGAAAAAGTTTTAAACCAGAATTACTAGAACAACTTGTTTTAGGTTACCGGATGGCAAGGAATACAGATGAAAACAAATTGATCCTCCTAGAGCCTGCTTGGTTCTATCGATATAACCAGTCATGGGGACAAATCACGAAGGAAGACCTGGGGGGATTGTTACATGGATTGGAGTAAAATAAAAACCATTTTTATCATAACGTTTTTGATATTAGATGTGTACCTCTTATTTCAATTTATGAAAATTAGAGACGCTAATAAATACGAAATCATTACGGAGGCCAAATTCGAGGAACAGCTGGAGGCAGATGAAATCAGCTACAAAGAATTTCCGAAGGTACCTATAAAGGACCAGTATCTTAGTGCGAAGCCTAAAATGTTTACCAAGGATGATATAGTAAAGCTTAAGGGACAAACAGTGAATTTGAAGGAGACAAGTACAACATTACAAGTGAAGCTAGATAAGCCAATACAAGTAAATGCAAAATTTGAGGCTGCAGAGCTTACTCCTTTTATTAAGGATAATATTTTATTCGGTGATCAATATCAATATTGGAAGAAAGATGATAAGAAGAATACAATCATTTACTTTCAACATTATGAGAATATGACTTTATATGAAAATCTAAGTGGGATGATTATTTTTCACATTGATGATAAAAATCAAATAATATCGTACGAACAAACTTATTTAGAGGATATTTTTAAAATGATAGAGAAGAAGGAACTCCTCCCTCCTTTGAAGGCACTCGAAACCTTGCACCAAAAGGGTGTATTGAAGCCAAAGAGCAAAATTACCAAGGTGGAGCTTGGCTATTCAACATTAATTCAGCTTGCAGCTTCGCAAGCTTTAGCCCCTACGTGGCGTTTTGTGGTAGACGATAAAGAAAGCCTTTATGTCAATGCATTGGAAGGGCAGATTATTCAATTTAACAGCGATGAAAATAGGGATGTGGAGTGAAATAATATGTCATTACGATATAGCATTTTGGCGAGCGGAAGTACGGGGAATTCGCTTTATGTAGAGTCAGACGAGCACTCCTTTCTGGTCGATGCCGGATTTAGCGGCAAGCAAATGGAGGCATTTTTTCAACATATAGATCGTGATATAAGTAAATTATCAGGGATATTTGTAACTCATGAACACAGCGACCATATAAAAGGGATTGGTGTATTGGCCCGTAAATATAAACTGCCTGTTTTTGCGAATGAAAAAACATGGCAGGCGATGGAACGCCTGGTTGGGGATATTCCTCTAGAGCAAAAGATGATTTTCAGCACTGAAAGTGTAACAAGCTTTGGCGCTGTTGATATTGAGTCATTTGGGGTATCGCATGATGCAGCAGAACCAATGTTTTATGTCTTCCATCATTCCGGAAAAAAATTGGTCTTGATTACGGATACAGGCTATGTAAGTGATCGGATGAAGGGAATCATATCAAATGCCGATGCCTATATTTTTGAGTCAAATCATGATGTGCAAATGCTAAGAATGGGAAGATATCCATGGAGTATAAAAAGAAGGATTCTAAGCGACCTCGGTCATGTATCAAATGAAGATGCAGCGATTGCGATGAGTGAAGTCATTGGAGACAATACAAAAAGGGTATATCTTGCCCATTTAAGTCTCGACAACAATATGAAGGATTTAGCAAGAATGTCAGTAGCTCAAACACTAAAAAGCCAAGGATTAATTGTAGGAGAGCAATTTGACCTCTACGATACAGATCCGAAGGTGCCAACGATTCTTACTGCAGTATAAGGAAGAACAAAGATACTTGATGGGTATCTTTGTTCTTTTTTTTATAAAATTCCCGTTGGCGGAGTATAATTGTAAGTATGAGCCAAAATATAAATTAGTTGCTTATGAAAGGGAGACGTGGTGAAAATGGGTTATTATGATGATCATTCCCAAGAGCGTTACCAAAAGAAAAATGGAACGAGAGGAGGATATTTTTTTTCTAGTATCGTTGGTGCGATAATTGGAGCCATGCTCGTTGTGATTTCAATTCCGACATTATCCAACCAAGGATTTCTTCCCTACAATGTTCAGCCAAATCAAAATCAGCCTGCTGGGACAAATAAAAATAATCAAGGAAATTTTATTCAACAACAGGTTACGTACGATGTAAATTCAGATACGACAAAAGCAATCGATAAAGCTGCAGATGCTATTGTTGGGATTAATAATATCCAAACATCTAATTTCTGGTCCGATGAAACGGCTGCTGACCAGGGACTAGCGGGTACTGGGTCAGGGGTTATTTATAAAAGAGCGGGAAATAAGGCTTACGTCGTAACCAACCAGCATGTGGTGGAAGGTGCTACTCAGCTAGAAGTGACCTTGAATGATGGTACAAAGATACCTGCTAAACTGCTGGGTGGGGATATTTGGACTGATTTGGCTGTCCTTGAAATTGATGCTGGACAGGTGAAAAAAATCGCCGAGTTTGGTAATTCTGAAGCATTAAAAATGGGTGAACCTGTAATGGCCATTGGTAATCCTCTAGGTGCTACTTTCTCTGGTTCTGTTACACAAGGGATTATTTCCGGAATTAATCGGACGATACCGGTTGATATCAATCAGGATGGTATTATGGACTGGAATGCGGAAGTATTACAAACAGATGCAGCTATTAATCCGGGAAACAGCGGTGGTGCATTAGTCAATATTGCTGGACAAGTCATCGGAATTAATTCCATGAAAATCGCTCAAAGCGCAGTTGAGGGGATTGGCCTATCGATTCCTATTAACTATGCGAAACCAATCATTAAGGACTTGGAGCAATTTGGCGTAGTAAAACGGCCGTATATGGGAGTTGACTTGAAATCAGTTGCTGAAATTCCTGGCTATTATCAAGAAGAAGCGTTAAAATTACCACGGGATATCACCTATGGAGTTGCACTTCGTCAGGTGTTACCAAATTCACCTTCAGCACAGGCTGGATTAAGAGAGCTCGATGTGATTGTTGAATTGGATGGCGAAAAAATACATGATGTTATCGATCTCAGGAAGCATCTTTACCAGGAGAAGAAGATTGGTGATGAAATGAAAGTAAAGTATTACAGAGAAGGAAAGCTGGAAACTACCACTATCACCTTAGCTGAAGAAAGATTATAAAATGAAGGCAGGATGGAGTAAGTACCATCCTGTCTTTATTCAAATTACTGGGGATAACTTATCAACAGGCTGTGAATTTCGGCAAAATACAGATACATATATTGTGGCGAACAAATGATTCCATACAATATGTGGATAAAAATTGTGGACATGTGGATAACTTCTGTGGATAACTTGTTTGTAAACTGTTTGTAAAATAAAAATGAGGGTTGTGGATTGTGAATATCTCAATTGTCACGGTTGGCAAATTAAAAGAAAAATATTTAAAAATGGGAATAGACGAATATTTAAAGCGGATGACTTTGTATGCGAAGGTAGAGATTATAGAGGTAGCAGATGAAAAGGCACCGGAAGAATTAAGTGAAGCGGAAATGCTGCAAGTAAAGCAAAAAGAGGGTGAAAGAATATTGGCTAAGATTAGCCAGGATACATATGTGATTGCATTAGCAATCAATGGGAAAATGCAGTCTTCTGAGGAGCTTGCGAATACGTTAGATAAACTCGCTACCTACGGGAAAAGTAAAATTGCCTTTATTATTGGCGGGTCTTTAGGTTTAAGCGAGGATGTAGTAAAACGTTCGAACGAGCAGCTCTCATTTTCAAAAATGACCTTTCCGCACCAGCTGATGAAATTAATCCTTGTAGAGCAGATTTATCGGGCTTTTCGAATTAATCGAGGGGAACCGTATCATAAGTAAATGAGGTTTTTGTATTGACTGAACAAATTCCCTTGAGATGGGGATGTTAGAATTTTTTTTATTCAAGTTCTTTCCGATACGAACGACAAGAGAGGGGCCGGAGGTAGACCTAGCATCGACGACAGCAAGAGGTGCCCAAACCGGCGAGGTGGAAGGTATAACGGGTGAGAATGTTCGACTGGCTTTGTTAAGCCAGTATTTTAACTGATCAATGGAGCATTAGGGAGCGGAGCACCAAGCAGCCATCGTCATTCCGCTGGCGCGAAACTCGACAATACGCTTGGCCCATAGTTGGCGGGGTTGTTCTTTCGTTGACATAGAGGCAACCTCCTCAATTCGATTACCTCTACGTTCTCATGGTGAAGGTGCCGTTGACGGTGGGTTGGATTTGACGCTTACCTATTAATCAGAAAAAAAATTAGGTTCTCAAAGGTTTTCACCAAAAATTTACACACTCTATTTGACAAGCCTAGCTGGAGGGTCATTCTTTTTTCTCAAGTATTTTTATCTTTTTAGCAATGATGTCCACAGCTTTTTTTGGATTTAAACGATATAAAAAGTCCATTATTTTTGCATCATTTCCGGCTAATACTCGGAATTTTTTACTTTCCATGCCTTTAATAATGATTGCAGCTGCTTTATTTGGGCTGAGCAACTTATATGAATGGTTGCCAGCACTTTCTATTTTAATTCCAGCATTTTGGACGATGTTAGTGTCGACTCCACCAGGAAAGACGACTGTTACGCCTACATTGGTATCTCTTAGTTCTAAATGAAGACCTTCTGTTAACATTTTGACAGCTGCTTTTGAAGCTGTGTAAATCGATTGATGTGGCACAGGAAGAAATCCACCCATGCTCGAAACATTTGTAATGTGAGCCTCTGGTCGTTTTAAAAGGTGTGGTAAGAACGATTTACACATAAAGAGCGTACCGTAAAAGTTTACATCCATAACCCTTTGAATTTGTTCATAGTCAAGATCATTCACACTATGGAATTGCTGAATTATTCCCGCATTATTAATAATCCCATCTATGCATCCGTGAACGGCGATGATTTCCTCTGGAAGCCTTTCCACATCATCTCTGTTGGTTAAATTAGCAATGTGTATTGAAATCTTGCCATCATAGACTGTAGCTAATGATTTTATTTCCTCTAGCCCGGATTTGTTGAGGATGGCCGCGACTTTAGCTCCCCTTTCCAAGAGTTGGAAAACAAGCTCTCTCCCAATCCCTCCACCAGCCCCTGTTACGACCATGACTTTATTTAATACTTTCATACCATTCCTCCATACTTTGTAATTAATAATGAACCCATCAAATATACATATGTAAGGGTATATGAAATTCTACTTATTTAGATTTCTAGGGTAGTAAAAACCTCAATTTAATACATGTTGGAGAACCGTATCATAAGTGAAACGCCCCCCAAAAGTTAGACCAAAAACTCTTACTCTCGGGGGTGTTTTCTATAGCTACATATGATGATGAATGTAAAATAGGAATTGTTAGAGCTTACCTAAATAATGAAGGTGTTTATAATAGAATTGCGTCTCAACATACTCTCAATTTACTCTCAATAATATGATGAGATATCAGACTAGATTGTATATACTGAAAATAATTAGTAGTCTATAGGGGGGATCAAATGTCATATGGGGAAACATTTCAATTGGGGTGGGCATGTTTTGTCGGCCGTGTACATGAATTGGATCTGTTGCGGCAACACGTGAAAGGAGATTGGTTGTGGCGCTGGCTCCATATCTATGGACAAAGCGGCATTGGAAAATCTACGCTTCTTCGGCGCTTCATGATGGAAACAGAAGGATATCATTTCTATTACGTAGACGGAAGTAAACTGATCCAACAGAAGGAGGGTGTTCTGGTACAGTTAGCTACACAACTTCGTAACGCTGGCGAATCCTACTTTACTGAGGATTCGGAAGGGATTGCCCGCTGTATGAACCGGCGTTCGCGTTCTTTAGGCAACCACGCAGTTATCTTTATTGATGAATTCGACCATTGTCATTCTATCTCCTATTGGTTTTTGAATTGGCTTAACTCGTTGGATGCGTCGTTTCAGATTGTTACGGCTGGCCGTAATTTGCTCACTGGTAGCTGGCTGCGTTCTGAATGGACCGGCCGAATTCATATGACTCAGCTTCAAGCGCTAACCCTTACCGAGGTGGGGTCATACGCAAAGGAGTGTGGACTTACCGATATTGACAGTCACACTGAGCTTTTTCGTTTTTCCAGGGGCGTACCGCTCGCAATGGTTCTTGCCGCAGAAACGATACTAATGGGTAATGACCTCAGGCGGTTGGAACGCGACAAACAATTCCAACTCATATCCGTCCTGATGAGTGAAATGCTACTTGGGCAACCTCCCTTTGTGCATCGGATGCTCGAGGCTGCATCTGTTTATTGGAGATTCAATGAAGAAAGACTTGAAGCGATCATGGACACGGGGCTGGAGGCAGATGCGTTTCGTAAGTTCGTCGGAATGCCATTCGTAATCATGAATGAAGATGGCTGGATGCTTCATGACGCTGTCAGAGCATGGACGCTGGAAGATTTCATGCTTCGTAAGCCAAATACCTACGAACAAATGCGATGCAAAGCGCTGCAGTATATTCGTATGGAAGAAAGTTTGAATCCGCTTCTGGGTCAGAGGCCGCCTTTGGATAAACTAAATTTACACGAGCATCCGCTCGTTCGTACGCTTTGTTTTTATGGACATATGGACGATATGGAAGTTCGCCAATGTCGAGAATGCGACCTACCGGTTATCCGAGATTTATACATCAAATCACACCAATTTACTTCTACTTCTCGTGTCGACTTGCTGCCGCTAGTAAATCGGATAAGCAAACTATGGGAAGTTGCACCTTCCGCCTTTATTACGATATGGAGAAACGATAACATTGTAGCTTTTTTCGGCAAAATCCCCCTACACGATGAACAAGTCATACAGGAAATAAAAAGTGACCCCCTGTTACAACCGTTCATCAACGGATGGGAGCCCATCCCGAATGCCTATTTAATAGCGTTAGTAGGAATCGATCCCCAGCTTGAGTGGCGGTATCGATCTTATTTCATCCACACTTTACTCAATCATTACTGCAGCCCCGAGTGGATCTTGGCCTTAACTTCCTGGAGAGAGTGGTTTCCCGTATTTGAGCTTTGCGGATTTGAACGTGCAGCCTGGGCGGATACAACCATTGAACTCGGTACTGATTATCAGGCTTACGTGCTCGATTTAAGAAAAGAGGACTTCATCACAAAGCTGGATAGATCCGTTAACCATCGTTCTACGGCAGGAGCTTCCACTTTAATGAAAGCGGAGCCATACATTCAGGAGCTCAAAGACATCTTGAAGCATTGGGCTGTCCTTCCCAGCAAACCTTTATTAATCCAGACTTACGGTAGATTGTTTCCGCATCGATTGGCACCAGACATTTCAGGCGAGAAGGCAGGCTATAATGCAAAGAATGATTTAGGTGAAGCGATCCGTTGCTTAACCGAAGGCAACGAGCAAGAAGAAATGTTGGGTAAGTTGTTAACCACTACTTATATAGAAGGAGTTCGACCGCTTGAACGAGCAGCCAAAAGCTTAAATTTATCAACGGCCACTTATTATCGGCATTTGAATAAAGCATTAGAGCTCCTATATCAAGTATTAGTCCGTGAAGGATCGTGATTAAGTAACTAAATGTGCAGCACACCAACATGTTTCTTTCTTGGAAAAAGTGAAACCGCTAATCCATCCAGTATGGAAACATCTGGATTGTTTGGTGAGCTTATTTAAATACCTACTGACTTTTATCTCTCGCCAGAATGACAGGCTATGGCTTAATGAAGTGTCGCTTCTCAATATTGATAAGGTATATTTCGTTAGTTCATTAAATACCTTTTGTATAAAGCATTGTCATAAGGCTCAAGAAAATCTTGTTCGATCTACCTCAGCGTATGCCGTGGGGCTAATAAATGGATATGGAGGAGAGATTATGACTGTTGGAATTGTGTTTAGTGGTGGAGGGGCACGAGGTGACTTCCAGGTTGGAGCAGTCCGTTATCTTTACGAGATAAAAAAAATTAGGCCCGCCATTTTAGCTGGCTGTTCAGTTGGTTCAATCAACGCGATTATGCTGGCTGAGGGAAAAGGGGACCCCACTGGGCTGATCAAACTCTGGCGTGATATGCAAAACAACTCTGATATGTGGAGAGAGGAAGACTGGTTGGCGAATATCCAGAACACGAAGCTTGCCGCTTTTTTCAAGAAGTCATCCCTCGAGCAGTCCTTACAACTGCACAACGGTTTTCGAGGGAATATTAAAGACATTTTAGAATTGCTAGAGGCTGTCGGAAATATTGGATATGTTATAGATGAACTCGGTAAAGTAGTGAAAGGCAGTTCACGTTCGCTCTATAATCTTGGGCCTATTAATACCAAGCTGAGCGACCCGTCCAAGCTCGATTTGGAAAAGGTGCAAAAGAGTGGTATTAAGTTGCGCCTAGCGACAGTAGCATTAGAGAGTGGGGCTCTGCGCTTTGTGACTGAAACAGGAGAAATGTTAGAACGCGACAACACCACGCCAGTTCAGGCACCCTTGGCCGCCCTTTCTCCACAATGCCAAAGCATCGCCGCGAAGATTGAGGAACTGAAGAATGAGGCCGACAACTTTCAGGCTCTACTGCATGAGTCAGTGAACGGAAAACCAGCAATTGTCAAAAGAATGCGTGAACTCAACTCAGAAATTACTAGACTGACCAGCGAACTGAATAATTGCAAAGTCACCTATCCGCCAAAGCCTAGCCCATTACGTGTCAGTCTAATACAAGGCACGCTTGCTTCTGCTTCGATTCCTTTAGCCTTTCCGCCAGTTAAGCTCGGCAATGAGAACTACGTAGACGGTGGTGTGCGGGAAATCGTTCCTATCCAAGTCGCTATTCAGTCAGGAGCCACCGACGTTTACGCGATTTTAGCCTCCGATAGCAAGGTGGACAGCGCTCGTAGTGTTGCGACTGGTAAGCTTCTTTCGTCATTTAATGTGGGGGCGGCTAATATCCTCGATGTGGCGAGCCGTGCTGCTAATGACATTATGACGGACGAGACTGTTCTGAACGAGATAGACCCACCGCGTGGCTGGGGTGTGAATGTGACCATTATTCAGCCTAACTTCGACATCCACGACATCATGACCATTGACCCTGGCCTAATTGATATCCGGATGGCGCATGGTTACATGCGGGCGGATGATACTTTGCAGGCTAAGCAGCGGAATCCGATGGAGTATCAACAGCTTACAGAGGAGTACGCCTATCAACGTCGCACTAGCTTGATTGTTCAGACCCGACTGTCCATTTGGGTGCGGGAATACGCAGCCAATGGTTTCCTCCTGAAATATGATGACAGTGGTCGCCCAGTGCATCCCGCGCCGACTATGAAACCTGATTTGCAGGCATTGCTAGAGGTCCGTTCCCTCAAGAATACGCTTAAGGACATCGTGCAGGAACGGAAGCAGGCAGGTGGATTAGTCCCTTCTGAGGCAGAAAGCTGGTGGCTTGATTGGGAACGACATCCATGGAAGCCTATTCATGGGCTTTGGCTCCAGTCAGGTCCCGCTGCAGAAGGGAATGATATGCTGGCAGGGGAGGTACTTGCGATTGATCGGCCTATACATTCAGCAAACGGATTGTTTACTTTCGTATTTCAGAGTGATGGGAATCTAGTGCTCTATAAAAACACTAAAGTTACAGGTGCCCTAGCTCCGCAGTGCAAGCTCATAGATAACAAGATACAGGAACTACAGATGGAGAAAAAAGATCTTCAGAATGAACTAGGAGGCATCAAAGGCCCTGCTCTAGCGGTCATAATTCGTAAACTGGACACACAAATTAGTCAGGCCAACACCGAACTACGCGCCTGCAACATTGCGAATCCGCCACAAACTATCAATGGAAAGCCGGAGGCAATCTGGTCTTCAAGAACAGGTGGTCCTGGTGGAGTATGCATCATGCAAGGGGACGGCAATCTGGTAATCTATGATGCAGCCAATAAAGCTATCTGGTCATCTGATACATGGACGCACCCTGGCAGCCGGCTGGTTGTCCAGGACGATGGTATTGTGGTGATAATCCGACCTGACGGCAGACGCGTTTGGGCAACCAAAAGTTAAATTTTGAACTCATAAATTAAAAGGATTTATCGCATTGCTTTTTAAAATCTTTTATATCCAACCTAAAAATATGGGAGTCAAAGCTTGAGTAGTTAATCTGGAATGGGATGACGGGGCTTCGCGCAAGCAGGTTAAGCAATGATTACAATCCAGAAACTATGAAAAGATTGCTTAATGTAGAGGAAGTAATTACATTACTAGATGTTTCTTTAATGTTTGCAGCGAGGCCCCGTGATAAAAATAAGTGGTTGTAATCTGTTGGTTACGGTGAAGAGGGAGGAATTCTAATGTCAACAAGTCATACGGAACTCATACGTATTTATTTTGATGAAGTTCACAACAACGCGAACTTTGATCAGATAGGAGAGATTATTCATCCGAAATTTGTGATACATCATGCAGGTGGAGAGGAGTATATGACGTTAGAGCAGGCAATCGAAATGACGAAAATGTATCTTTCCGCTTTCCCAGATTTGCATTTCCAGTTGGGGCAAGTTATTGAGGAAGCCGATAAAGTAGTAGTCCAGACTACCTTTACCGGGACGCACAAAGGCCAGATGCTGAACATCCCTGCAACAGGGAAGTCAGTGGTTATACAAAACGTTCATATTTTTCGCTTGGAGAACGGGAAGATTGCCGAAGTATGGCTGCATAGGGATGATCTGGGCTTAATGAAGCAGCTCGGCGTCATTTCAGTTTAATAATTGGCAAATAGCGGCTTAATCATTGGAAGATCTACGACCTGCCTAACCTGAAAGTCTTCCCTATTGGTTGGGGATCAGGTTAAGCACCCGGTCAGATAAATAGTCGGAAAAAATCCTCTTAATTAGTAATTAAAATCAAAAATAGCTTAAACATACTAACATTAGTAGTACAAACCAAGGCCATGGTTTGTGCTACTATTTTTTTATAGTAGAAGTGAAGGAAGGTCGATCCGTCTATGGGACCATGTAAGAGTCCGTATTTTAAACAGACCAACTTCACACCCTTGTTTGAATCAGTTTAGTATGTTGGGTCCTAGAGATCGTGTATAAGAAAATGGAATCGATAAGGCACTGTGAAGACTTCTATGATTGGTTATAAAAGGAGAATATTTATATGAAACATGTCATCGCTCTTGATGTTAGTAAAGGGAAAAGTACCATTGCCATTTATGATGGCTATAGACAATGTGAATTTGAAGGGGAATTATATCATACACGCATTGATTTTGAGCAGTTACACCTTCGTATTAAGGAGATAACAGCTCTTGATGGACAAGCCCCTGAAATCGTATTTGAGGCGACGGGAGTCTATTCAAAATCAGTTGAAAAGTTTCTACGGGATCACGGACATACTTACTGCCGCATGAATCCGCTTGAAGCGAACCTACAAATGGCTTCAATGCGTCGACAGAAAACCGATATTAGCGATGCCCATGAGTTAGCGAAAACCCACTTTAAATTGGAACGTGAAACGACGTATGTGCAGAATGATTATTATGAACAGATGCGTGCGATTACTCGTTATTATGACGAGATTGAAGAAGAACTTATTCTTTTACGCAATCGTATGCATGCCATTTTACATATTTCATTTCCAGAGTTGGAACGACTTATTACACCGAGTTCAGCGCTATTTTTAAATTTTGTACAATTGTATCCACATCCAGCATTTTTATTAGCTCATTCAAAGACAATTATAAAAAATCGTTTAAAAAGCAATACACGTAAAAATCTTTCACTAGAACGTGCAGAGAAAAAAGCCATCGTGTTATTAGAAGCTGCGAAAAATTCATATCCTGCCATTGAACCAACGGATATTCGTTGTAATCAAGTACGCGATTATGCCCGACGTATTGCGGATTTAATGGAAAAGAAAGACCAGCTTGTGAAACAAATGGTTATGATGTCTGAAGGAAGAAAGGAATATACCGTATTACGCTCTTTTCCAGGGATTGGTGATACAACAGCTTGCAGACTTATTGGCGAACTAAGTGATATTCGCCGATTTAAAAACGCGAAACAACTGAACGCTTACGTTGGCATCGATATTATGCGCTATCAATCTGGCAATACACAATACCGTGATCGTATTAATAAACGAGGAAACAAGAAGCTAAGGAAGATTTTATTTTTTATGATTTGTACGATGCTTATGGCAAAAGGAAAACCTAATCATTTAGTAGACTATTATTACAAATTAAAAACGCAACCTCAGAGAAAGCCTCATAAGGTCGCGATTGTGGCGTGTATCAATAAGTTTCTGAAAGTGACGTTTCAGTTACTGACACACGGCATACTTTACGATTATGAGTCCGCACTACCAGCTCAAAAATCGTAGCCAAGTTAATATTCACTATAGCATACTGACCTTTCGAAAAAAAGAATATCGTGAGGTCTTTTCGTCATGGGGAAATTTAGATGTATTGGGGAGGGGTACCCCTCTCCAATACATCTAAATAAAAAAACATAAATGAATTAACTGAAATACACTTGACTAATCGTAAGAAATAGACGGAGAGATTCCGCCTATTGACTCGAAAAACGTGAAAATGGGGGGGGGTTGCTTTGTATAGTCGGAAAACCTTCCCTTATTTACGCCGAAACGAGCTCCGTTCTGTATTTAACCGGAGAATCTCGCTTATATTACTTTCGTTGGTTACTTAATTAAGGATAAGAGTTCTTATTGAAAAAGATGTGAGATGGGTCTTGGGTGCTTTGATCTTAGCATTCTTTTTGTTGGAACCTCAATTAGATGCGTTACGGGGAACCGTACCATAAATAGAGGCGGTTTTTTCTATTAAATAAAGCTTAGTATGTAATGAAATATGTAATGGAGATCAGTTGCAACATAGAGTGAACGAGTCTGAAAGCAGGCCCCATTCTGACAGAATAAGATGGACAAAGACTAATCGAGTCTGAAAGGGAGCCTAATTCGGACAGAATAAGATGAAAAAGAGTAACCACCATGCACCTGATGTTAAGATTTTTTCTTAAGCGGCATCTTTTTTGTATTATATTTTTTCTCTATATTGTGTTTTTAATAAAGTTAATCAAATAAATTTTGAATGTATTTGAGGAAAGTAAGGTTTTAGAAATTGCTATTTTTAACCAGATTCCGGGCTAATTTTAGCATCTCTAAAGGTAAATATTTTATTAACGTAAGGGGAGGTCATGGCAGAAAGCATTGCACCGTAGTCAAGGGAGAATGCAACTTCATCACCTGGTTTTAAATTGATTTTTTTTGCATCCAAGATGATATGATCACTACTAGAACCGAGTATGTCAAAAATCTTAAGGGGAGTTAACCCCGAAACGAGTATGTCTTGTCGACCAACTCCAAGAATTGCTCGTCTAATTATCCCGCGATCTTGAAACGATACGATTTCGCCAAATGCATTTTTCCCCTGAGTTCCAAATGGAACAGATGGTTTTAATTTAGATTCAATTACTTCAGCAATAAAGCAAAAGGCGTCAGAAAATAATTTTGGAATCAATTTTCCATTTACAGTCTCACGTCCTAAAAGAATGGATTCACCTAGGCGAATATTATTGACTTCTCCTACATCTTTCGTATTCATCAGCCAATTGTAGTTAGCTGAATTTCCGCCTGAAACATAGGGGAGCCGTAAGGCGAATTTCCTTTTTATGTTTTTTACAAAGGAAGAAAACACGTGCATTTTTTGTTCTGTCGGGATGACCCCTCCATAGCAGGCGAGGTTTGTACTGATACCGGCTATCTGAATACATGGCATATTTAGAACCTGCTGAATAAATGCAGGGACATCTTTCAACATAATGCCTTCTCTTAAGTCTCCCATTTCTACCATTAGTATAATTTGATGTATTTTCTCTTGTCTTACAGCTTCAGCTGACAAAGCCCGAATTACTTCAAGTTCTGTATTCATGCTGATATCTGCATACTCTACGACCTTTTGAACTTCACTCATTGCGGGGGTGCGCAATAAAATAAAGGTTGCTTTTAACTTAGCCTTTTTCATTTTTTCTATATTAGATATTTTTGAATCGGCAAGACTTTTGATACCGCTTTCAATTAGGACCTTAGCCACTTTGGGGCTGGCAACCACCCCTTTAACTACCCCAGTAATTTGAATCTCTTGCTTTCCATACAATTCTTTTAAAATCATTGCATTATGTCTTATTTTTTCAAGGTTAATTTCAATTCTTGGGTTAATGCCCATTATGATACAACAACTTCTACCTTGTTTTTTAAGGATGGGAAGAATTCAATAATAGGATCAATGATTTTATTATAATCAGTTTTCAAAACATCAGATACCGGAAGATGAAATGTGCGCTCATATTCGAGGATTGTATGTTTTAATTCCTGGTCGGTCATTCCTTCATGATTCAGTGTAATAGCAATTACCTTTGCCTGGCTGAAATTCTCAATCAATTCTATTTCACTTTGCACACTTGGCATTTTCACAAAAGGGAAGTCCCCTAGAAATTTTCTTTTTGGCGGATGCTGTAGTATAACTGCGTTCGGCCTGGCACCTCTTAGAATTCCACATGAACTTGCATAGGCTGGATGACTTAAGGCACCCTGTCCTTCTACTATAATAATGTCCGGATGTTCTATTTCATTTGCTCTGACTACTTCACTTTCTAGTTCACCAATCACATATTGTAATGGAAATGCGTCCATTGCAAATCCATAGTCAGCCCCTTGAATTAGTCCTGTTTGTCCTGTTGCAATAAAAGCTGTTTTATATCCTCTTTCCTGAAGTCCCTTTTCAATGATAATGGCAGTTGTTCGTTTCCCACAAGCACCATCAGTACCTAGCACTGTTATAATTGGAGTTGATATTTCTAAGATTTTCCCGGTAAATAATTTCCATTCCTTTTTTGGTTTAGGTTTCCGAATATCATAAATTTCTACACCATACCGCGTGGAGTAGTCCATCATTTCTTCATCTTCTGTAAGAAATTCCTGAAGTGGATTAATAATATTCATTCCAGCCTGCATGGCTTGAATCATTATTTTTCTTTCGCTTTCTTTTAAAAAGGCATCAGCTGGAGCAATCCCGAAGATAAAATACTCTGGTTTTTGCTTTGAACATGTGATGGCTTCTCCAAGGTCTCCGCATAAGGGAATACCGTTCCTTTTGTTATCTAAAAATTCCCCTGAATCTTTTCCCTTTTTTGTACTGTCAATGACTGCAGTGATTGAGT
Organism: Neobacillus niacini; assembly: GCF_031457145.1. GTDB lineage: Bacteria > Bacillota > Bacilli > Bacillales > Cytobacillaceae > Neobacillus > Neobacillus niacini_J. The sequence goes on along the minus strand of NZ_JAVDVZ010000008.1, from coordinate 170,845 downwards.
AATTTCCCGGTTCACGTATTAATCCGTTTGCGGTCTTTCCGTCCATGGAACTAAATTGATTTTCACAATAAATAATGGCATGTTTCTTCAATAATTTTTCCTCCATGTCGATTCAATTAAACTATAAAAAAAGAACATCTGAATCGCTCCTAAAAGTAGGAAGAAGTCCCATTCTAGGAAAATAGATGTTCGTTGAGAATAGTTTCTATTTTTTCGTTGCAAACTAAAATACTGGCATTTATTGTAAAATTTTATCCTGCATGTTCAACTATACACCTATAGCCTTCAAAAGTGAAATTTGTATCCCTTTTTCCTTCCTTTTATTGCGATAGTAGCTAAGAGAGTCTGGGGATTCAATCCTAATCGTGATGTTAAACCTGAGCATTGTCAAAAATTAACGATGGTTAATGGGTTATCAACATAAGTAGACCGAACGGATTAGCCGAAGGTTCAATTATCATATGTGAAAATAGAACTGTTTCATTTATGTATCCTAATGGCGACATGGATGAAGTGAATGAGTCTCTCATATGTTTCTAGACTTTATTTACTCATGAAAGAGAGAGTACCCGGTTGGACCAGGTACTCTTCTAATAAAATACTAATATTTCCTGTCATTTTGACACGACTATTTCAAAATCAGCTGAGACTCGGCAACTAGCAGTTTCAAAGAATACTTTCCAGATCCGTTTGCGGTTTCGCCGATAAATTTAATCCCACTTTTAGGTGAAATCGTATTTTGTGCGTTTAGAGAAGATTCAAATACAACCTTTACTTCTTTTGTAACAGGGGCGAAGGTCCAGTTTTCATCAGCAGACGGGTCAATGGTTTGTTGTTCCTGAATATAATCAATGATTGCCTGGCGGTTTTCGTCTGGGTACATTTCGACGGCTGTTTGGTTTCTGACTCCAGGGAAATTGCCGCCTGCACGGTAGTTGTTTGTTGCAACAAGGAATTCCTGTTCAAGATCAATCGGCTGGCCGTTGTACTGTAAATTTTTAATACGGTTTGCCTCACCATGAACCAGATTGCCATTTCTGTCATACTTAGCCGGCACTGTTACATCAATTTCATACGTTACTCCATCTATCACGTCATAGTTATAGGTTGGATAGCTGCTATTAATTAATGGCTGCTCTTTAGCTGAAGTTGGGTCAATTTGATTAAACTGACCGGCGGACATTTCAAGCCATTCCTTTACATCCGCACCGGTAATTTTAATCGCAGCAACCGTGTTTGGATAAAGATAAAGATCTGCCACATTTTTAATTGCAATCGTTCCTGCTGGAATATACGTATAGTCGCCTCCAAAGCCTGCTTTAAATGGCGCACCTGCAGAAAGAATTGGCAGATTTTCATCAGAGGTACCCTTCACTTTTTTCTCCACATACCACTTTTGAGCGTTTGTCACAATTTGGATCGAAGGGTCATCCTGAGCAAGGGCAAAATAGCTGTGAATATCTGCTGTCGTAGTTCCCACCGGCTGGCGGATATACTTAATGGTTTCTTCGTGTGCTTCTTTAACAGCTTCTAATACTTCAGTATCAGGCTCCGCCAAGCTTGTTTTCGTTGTTTTATCATAAATAGCTCGTAATTCTGACTCAGAATCTTTAACTAGCCATTTCCCTTTTTCTTTCGCAATTTTTAAATCAATGACACCAAGGTGGCTTCCCCAGCTCCCTGCCATTACAACAGGTACCCCGTTGATCGTCCCTTTTTCAGTATCTACTCCCGGCAGATTTCCATAGTTTCCTGGGAATGTGGAATGACTATGACCAGAAATAATGGCGTCGATGCCTTCTATCTTTGTCAGGTCGTAGGCGGCATTTTCCTCCATCTCACTGACTTTTTCATCGCCAATTCCAGTGTGGGCCAGGGCAATAATTAGATCAGCGCCTTCTTCTTTCATTTTCGGGATTTGTGCTTCGACTGATTTTACAATATCCTTCGTGGTCACTTTACCAGCAAGATGGGCTTTATCCCATTGAGTGATTTGCGGAGCGACAGCCCCGATTACACCCACTTTAATCACTTGCGTTTTCCCTCTGTCGTCTACTACTTTCTTCTTTAAAATAGTATAAGGTTTGAAGTAATGTTCATCATTGGATGGGTCGTTATCGTGATCATCCTTAAACACATTGGCACTAACATAAGGCATTGGAGCATCGTCCAATACTTCATCAAGGAACTCTAGTCCATAATTAAACTCATGGTTTCCAACAGTTGCTGCATCATAGTCTAATTGCTTCATTGCTTGAAAGACTGGATGAAGTTCTCCCTCCTCAAGTTTGTCCACTCTTGCTTTATAATCGCCAAGCGGGTTTCCTTGAATTAGGTCACCATTGTCAAAAAGGAGAGTGTTTTTCGCTTCCGCTCTCGCTTCCTTGATAAGGGTAGCTGTATTGGCAAGACCAAATTCCAGCGTCCCAGCATCCTTATAATAATCATAGTTATAAATATTAGTGTGAATATCTGTCGTCCCAAGAATCCTTAAGGATACCTCGTGTTTTCCTGTCTGATCGGGCTTGGCAGCCATCACAGTATGATACGAAAGGGGAGCAGCTAAAACGGATAATGCCATAGTAGTTGCAGCTAATCTCTTACCTGCTTGAAATAACGGTTTTTTCAACGGAAACAGCTCCTTTTAAATGTTTTTTTTCAAACAATTTAAATTATATAGAGAAGTTCCTATACATAAATGTGCCTTTAGGCTGGAGTATTCTTAAAAGTTCGTAAACTTAGTGTAAATAATTAGTTCTAAATTCCTGTGATGTGTAGCCGAAGAAGGTTCTACATCTCCGTTTCTTTCTCTGAAAAGGCGAAAGCAGTAGAATTAATAAGAATAATCTTTGCTGGAATAATAATATTATTTGGAACTTATCCAATTTTTAGAACGGTTAGGCATAGGGAAAAACTCCTAAAGGCTATTTTACGTGGGCGTTAGTTGATGCTTAAAACTAATAAAAACTATACATCAAATTAACATTTCCTTAACAATTATCGTGTTTAATTGAACAGTAAACTATTAATCTATTAGGAGGATTTATTAGATGATTAATAAGAAACTTGTGAAAAAAGGGGCTACTTTAGCACTTGCTTTAGCTATTACTATTCCAGCCGTAACACCGGCATTTGCGGCTTCTCAGAATAACAATAAAATAGAATCTGTTAGATTTAATGGAATGCAAGCACCTGCAACGATTGATGAAATGGTAAAAACATATACAAATGCAACCGTTGATGTGAAATATATCAATGGAAAAGTAAAAACATTTCCCCTGACTTACAACTACCTATTTAAATCAGAAGATAAGGTAGCGACAGTTAAAGGTGAAAAAGTTCCTGCAGGTACACCTATTGATGTAAATGGAAATCCAATTAAGGATCCAAGCGGCACAAACGGAGAATACTTTGTCTCTGATGCTCCGGATTCAAACAGCTTATTAATGCCTATTAACGGCAAACTTTATATGGTTACACACTATGAATATCAAACGATTGATGCTGCCGGTCAATCAGCTTACGGTTTAGTTCCAGCATCTATGTCTTTAACGGAGATGGAACAGGACAAAAAAACAGGTGAACTTAAACCTGTCAATGTTGAAAAAATTGATTTTTCAGCAGTAGATGGACTTTGGATTCCATGTAACGGATCATTATCTCCATGGAATACACATTTAGGTTCTGAAGAGTACGAACCAGATGCACGTCTTTTCTTAAACCCAACTTCGAAAGTAAGAAGTCAAGTTGAAACATTCTCTCAATTCTATTTCGGAGATAAAGCAAAGGCTAATCCTTATTTCTATGGCTATACTCCTGAAATTACAGTAGGTAAAAATGGTAAAACATCAGTTGAAAAACATTACAGTACAGGACGCTTCTCTCATGAGTTAGCTAAAGTAATGCCTGATAACAAAACTGTTTTTTACGGTGATGATGGTGGCAATACAGGAATGTTTATGTATGTAGCTGACAAAGAAAAAGATTTATCATCCGGTACACTCTATGCAGCAACATTCAAACAAACAGGTACTGAAAACGGTGGCTCAGGAGATTTACAATGGATTAATTTAGGACATGCAACGGATAAAGAAGTGAAAGATATTATTGATAGCGGCATTACATTCAATGATATTTTTGAAACTTCAGATGCTCCTAAAGAAGGTTTTACTGCGATTAAAACATACTCAAATGAAGGTAAAGTTGAGTACCTAAAACTTAAACCTGGCAAAGAAAAAGCAGCAGCTTTCCTTGAAACACGCCGTTATGCTGCCATGCTTGGTGCGACTACAGAATTTAACAAAATGGAAGGTTTAGCACTAAACGAAAAGGATAAAAAAGTATATATTGCCATCTCCGATCAAAGTAAGGCGATGGAAAAAGATTCAACTGGTAAAGATCCAGCAGACCATATTCAATTACCAAAAATTAAAGCGGGTGTGACCTATCAATTAGACTTGCGAGGCGGCCAAAAAGATAGCAATGGAAATGCTATTAATAGCTCGTATGTAGCACCATCCATGTCTGGTTTGGTAGTAGGGGAAGACCTTCCTGCAGCTGATGCATATGGAAACACTGCAAATGTAGATAAAGTAGCGAATCCAGATAACTTAAGTTACTCTGAAGCAATGAGAACTCTCTTTATTGGTGAAGATAGTGGTAACCACACAAATAACTTCGTTTGGGCTTATAATGTTGATACAAAAGAATTAGAGCGTATTTTATCTGTTCCAGCAGGAGCGGAAGCAACTGGATTATTTGCTGCTGATGACCGCAATGGATTCTCATACATTTTCAGTAATTTCCAGCATCCTGGTGATGAAGTAGAAGGTAAGTCCATTACAGCTGTTAATAAAGAAGAACTACTTAAAGCTGTTGACGAACAAATTGGTATTAATAAAACAGGCGGTATTGGTTATATCTCTGGTATGCCATCTGTAACGAAAATGCCAAAGAATAAATAGATATAAGTGCCTGTCACTACCCACTTTTTGTCGAATTCATCGACATTATTCGGGTAGTGGCAGGCACTGTTTTTTCTTCCATTCATTTGATTGCTATGCTAAAAAACAAACAGGAAAAGGTTTTAATTATTCCTGTTTGTTTTTTTTAAACTGATTAATAATCCATAACATACATTAGCAGTAAACTAAGATGTTTACATGAAAGGAGAAGATTGCTTTGAATGGATCGTTACTTAATTCCCTTAGAAAAGGTGGATTTATATTATATGCAAGGCATGGGGAAGCGACCGTTGGAAGAGATTTACCCTATTTAAACTTTCAAGACTGTTTAACCCAAGGAAATCTTTCTGAAAAGGGACGTTGGCAGGCTATTTACTATGGAAAGATTCTTCGTTACTTACAAATACCGATTCAATCCCCTGCTTCCGCAAGTCCCTTTTGCAGGACAATAGAAACAGCGCAGTTAGCATTTGGAAGTGGCCATGTTCAAGTTAATCCATTTTGGTTTGAGATATATAGGTTGAATGGAAATTTACCTAGTAGTGATAGACAAAGAATTTTAAATAATTTTAGGTCTGTTTTGGAAACAATTCCAGTAGAGGGGAGAAATAAAGTTATTGTTGCGCACAGTTTCCCAGAAGGGGTAGGTTTAGGGCAAATACCCTATATGGGGACAGTTATTATAAAGCCTAAAGGGGAAGGAAATGGTTATGAAGTTGTTCGTCTATTATCTTTAACAGATTGGAGTAAATTAGATAGTTAGAAGAAGGTTCTTTACCAGAAAAGTAGAAGTTAACCGTATCACAAATAGTGGTAAAGCAGAGAGTTGAACTTGTCCTAGATAAGGAGTTATTAAATAGCCTTTTATAAAAATAAAGGATACGTATCTTATTAATATGGTATCCTCAACGGAAAGTTCAATTCATAGAAGAATTTTTAATAAGTTGTGCTAAATAAATTAGCCCTTTTTCTAGTTGATCCATTTAAGCATAAGAATAGGATATACGAAGGTGCTGATCATCATTTTTATCATACACACTTCCCGGATTTAATAAAATCCTATCTCGAAGAGTTAAATAAAATAGTTTTCGAGTGGAAACTCCTGATTGCAATCTAAGCCAAATATAAAATCCTCCTTTTGGAACTCTTCAAATTGCTATCTCAGAAAAATATTTCTCTGAAATTTGAATAGTAAAGTCCCTTCTGAATCTTAATTCTACTTTTATATCCTTTAAGAAATTCTCATACAAACGATTGGAATACGTGTACCGAGTTCAAATATGAGGGTGTTTCATGGAGGATACTTGATCCTCTTCAGGACTTTGGGAGCATTACTAATCTCGTGGTATTTGTTATTGTACTGTAATTAAGGGTTCATACTAGCGTAATAGTTTTTCTCTATACTAATAGACTTAGTAGTTAGTAAGGGAGATGACAAAACGAATTATTTAAATACTAATAGACAAATACATAGTAAGGGAGAAATAAGATGATAAAACGCATTACTTTAATTTTTTTGACAGCAATGATCTTCATGTCTGCGTTAGTAATTCCTACTAATGCGATGAACGGTGGAACGGAAGGGACGAGACCCTGGATGAACACCCAGCTCTCTGCTGAGGAGCGCACCGAGTTGCTTCTCGATGCGATGACGATGGAACAGAAGATCCAGCAAATTGCCATCTCGCGCTTTAATGAGAATGACACTGGTGAAACGGTAATCATCAAAAGGGGCGGTAGTAGCAAGTATATGAACGGAGAATTTGCTCCCCAGGGTACCCTGCCCGGGTGTGAGTGGCAGGACACCGGCCGGCAGATCCGTGGGAACGAGGAACTGGGCATCCCCACAGTTCGGATGACCAACGGTGGTACGGGCGTGAAGGGCGGATCGTGTGGCAATGATCCGGAGGCGACGGGATTGCCGTCCACCCTGGCTATGGCCGCGACCTTCGACCGTGGGCTGAACTATGAGGCCGGCCGGATTCTTGGCGAGGAGACACGGGCCTTCGCGCATCACGTGCTGCTCGGACCGGGCATGAACCTCGTGCGTCACCCATACAATGGCCGGAACTATGAGTACTTCAGTGAGGACCCGTACCTGACGGGTACCCTGGCGACACAGCAAGTCAAGGGCATCCAGGACCAGGGGGTCCAGGCCCAGCTTAAGCACCTGGCCGGCAATGAGCAGGAGACCGAGCGATGGACGATGGGTGTTCAGGTTCCCTCAAAGGCCATGAACGAGCTGTACATGCTGCCGTTCGAGATGACCGTCAAGGATGCTGACCCTGCCTCCGTGATGTGCTCGTTCCCGGATGTCAACGGCACCTTTGCCTGTGACAGCTCTGAACTGCTCCAAGATGCACTAAGGAACAAGTGGGGCTTCGATGGTTACGTCATGAGTGACCGCCGTGCGATTCACGACACGGTCTCAGCCATTAAGGCGGGTATGAATGTCGAGCTAGATTGGGCACCACAGTACTACACCCAAGAGAAGATCCAGGAGGTCCTCGACTCGGGTCAGGTAACCGAGGACGACATCGACAATCTACTTCGTCCGCGTTACATCAAGATGATTGAGTTCGGCCACATGGATGAGCCCTACGACAAGTTCCTGCCGGAGATCGTCGATCCAATCGCCAACGGCGCCAGCGCACGGAAAATGTCCGAGGAAGGCTCAGTGCTGTTAAAGAACGATGACGGCTTCCTGCCACTGGACGGTGAGCCGAAGTCAATTGCGCTGATCGGTCTCGAGTGGTTTGCCGGTGAGGCCAAGATGTCCCCGCGCTCTGTTCGGGACAACAACGAGAACGTCGTGACCCCTTACACAGTCACACCACAGGAAGGCTTAGAGAATGTCATCGAGGAACTGGGCTACGATACCAAAGTAACGTATAACGATGGACGTGACCCGGAGGCTGCCGCTAAGCTGGCTGCTGAGTCCGACGTCGTGCTACTCATGGTCGGCGACAACCCGCATGAGACTGTGGACCGCGATACCCTTGGCTTCCCGGCCATCGACCTCGACAAACACCCGGATCGAGAGAACTGGGTAGAGCAGGAGCCGCTAATCGATGCGGTCTTGGGGGCCAACGCGGAGAACACCGCTGTGGTTCTGAAGACTTCCGGTACGGTGCTTATGCCATGGTTGGATAAGGTACCTGCAGTGCTTGAGGCTTGGTTCCCAGGCATGGAGGATGGCAATGCCGTGGCAAACTTGCTCTATGGTAAAGTCAATCCTTCCGGTAAGCTGCCTATGACGTTCGGTGCGACCGAGCGTGAAGCAGCCTTCGCGACTGAGGAGCAGTACCCTGGAACCCGTCAAGACACCGGCAAGCCAGGTGGCCCTGGCCCGTACGGTAACGGTTCCGACCAGCTAATCGCCAAGTACACCGAGGGTCTTGAGATGGGCTACCGCTGGTACGAGGCTAACGACGTGAAGCCGCTCTTCCCATTCGGTTACGGCTTGTCGTACACGACCTTCAAGTATGACGATCTCAAGGTCAAGGAGGTCCAGGGCAAAGGCTCGTTGTCTGGTATTGACGTGTCCTTCACCATCACGAACACAGGCGACGTTGCCGGCGCCGAAGCGGCACAGGTCTACCTGACACTCCCGGACGAGGCGGGGCAGCCGACCAAGCGACTTGTCAACTTCCAGAAGGTTGACCTTGAGCCCGGTGAGAGCCAACAGGTGACTGTGTTGATTAACCAGGCTGATTCCAACCACCCGTTCTCTTATTTCATTCCGGAAGACCCGGACAATCTGGGGAACTGGGCTGATGGCGAGTGGGCTACCGTTGACGGAAAGTACAGCGTGCATGTCGGTGGTTCCTCGGCAGACACTCCGCTGGAAAAGGACATCCCGTTGAATCTCAAACTCAACAAGGACAACGGCAATGGCAACAACGATGACAATGGCAACAACAAAGGCAACAACAATGATAAAGGCAACAACGATGGCAAAGACAACAACGATGGCAAAGGCAACAACGATGGCAAAGGCAACAATAATGACAAAGGCAACAACAATGGCAAAGGCAACAACAATGACAAAGGCAACAACGATGGCAAAGGCAACAACGATGGCAAAGGCAACAACAATGACAAAGGCAACAACGATGGCAAAGGCAACAACAATGACAAAGGCAACAACGATGGCAAAGGCAACAACAATGACAAAGGCAACAAACAATGGCAACAACAATGGCAACAACAATGGCAACAATGGCAAAAGCTATGGCAACAGCTATGGCAAGGGGAACTCTAATCGGTAGGCCCCTGGCCATGGGATGACGTCGGCGATCCGGTAGGGATCGTCAGGCATCCCGAAGGTAGTGAGCCCGCGGGCTCGGCGAATCAAGCCGAGGCCTGCGGGCTCACTGCTTTTTCTCGAAGCCTACATGGGCCACGAGAGGGACGAAAAGAGTCAAGGAAGGATGTGAGAGGTATGTTGAAGGGATCCGTTTGGAACAGCCGGCGAGGTCTGAGGCATTCGTGGTGGGTGGCCCTTGGCCTGGTGATGACCTGTCGATGGTCAAGCATATAAGTGACCGTGTCGCAGTCATGTATGCTGGGAAAATCGTAGAACTTGCAGAAAGCGAGGAGCTCTATTCGAACCCGCAGCATGCCTATACAAAATCCCTGCTCTCTGCCATCCCAATTCCCGATCCGAAGATCGAAGCGAAGAAGAAAAGAACGTTAATGGAAGAGCAGACAGATGAAGATAATATCAATTGCAGCAATCCGAGCTCGTTGAAATAAATAAGGGGCATTGGGTTGCTATGCCAAAAGTAGTTGCAAATGTTTAAGGGTCTTTGGATCCTATCAATAGGTACCATATTAAAAAATATGTTATCTTCTCTTGAAACAACAAAAAAGGGACTGTCACAAAGTTTTGTGACAGCCCCAGAGAATCTGAGAGATTTTTGTAGAAGGGAGAAACTATAGTTTCTGTCTATAAATTTCCATAAAAACCTCTATTATTGATAGTTCTATTGTAACCCGTAAGGCTGTAAACCTTCCTTTTTGACCTTAATACGCCAGACTTCATTTTTTGATGACTCTGTTACATAAAGGCATCCATTATGAAAAGTCAGATTGGTGGTAAAAGTCCCCGCATCCTTAGGCAGGCGAATGGTACCGTATTTAAATCCACTTGCATCCAGTACGACAATTTCGCCAGCCTGAAAATGGGCTACATAAAGATTGCCCTCCGTATCGACGGCTAAACCATCTGGACCGATTCCGCCTTCAAATTGACCGAAGACAAACGGTGTTTCACGCGCGTCTTTAGCATTCTTTGAAGGTACAGAGATAATTCGGTTTGTAGCGAACTCAGAGATATAAACACGCTGACCGTTTGCTGAAATCGCAATTCCATTTGGATAAGCAATACCTTCTTGGAAAAGCTGTAATTCTGAACCATCTGGCGGCAGGTAGAAGACCCGGCCTATTGGTTTCGTTGCACTGGATCCCATTGGTTCTGTAAAGTAAAGTCCACCAGCCTGGTCAAATACGAGGTCATTTAGTCCATTTAAAGGTTTGCCATTGTAAGAATCAACAATGGTGGTGCGCTTTCTAGTGACAGGGTCATAGGAGTAAAGTTTTCCAGTAACATCCGTGATAAAGAGACGACCATCCTTGTGAAACTTTGTCCCTACAGGGAGGTCCCCTACATATGTTTCTACGATTGAAAGCTTATCGTCCTCGACCTTAATAATTTCGCCTGTAGGCGGACTAACCATCCAAATATTTCCGCCTCGGTCAAAATTAATGCCCTCCATAAATCCACTTCCGGTAGCTACCTTTTCCCACTGACTATTAGGATGGACAATTTCAGAAATGGAATGTCTTTCCCCTTTTGGCACTGGTTTTGTTACATATAACGCTTTTGCTCCAACAACTGTAGCAGTAATAAGGGAGAGTATGATTAATACGGTTACCGCTAATGCCCTTTTTTTCATTTTATACATTCCTCCTTTTTTAACCTATAAAGGTCAAATGATAAATCTTTCATATATTCATCTCTCAGATTTTTCACACAGGAATGATAGCCTGTATATCGTTTAAATTTATCATTATATTATGAATATACACAATATAAAGAAATATCTGAGTTTATTTAAAAATAAGTAACTTTTTATTCTATTTAATTAATGTATATTTTGTTATATTAAAAGTTTTAGATTTACTTACGGCCTCACCGATAGTATTGATGAACCTTCAAGAGATGCATTTCCATATTTAATCGGGAAAGAAGCAGATTTGCGTGTTCGAAACCTTGCTGTGCCAGGATGGAAAACAATAAATCTGTTGAATGCGCTAAATAATGATCAAAAGTTCATTCAAGCAGTTAGTAAAGCAGATTATATTACGTTGAATATTGGGAGTAATGATTTGTTAAAGCCAATAAAGGATGCTTTTGTGGCAAGTGGAGGAAACCTAGATGCAGAGACAATAGTAATTAATAATTCATTGGAGACATTAGTGCATTTATATCCAGGTTTAGTGGTTGCAAATGCATATGAAATCGGATTGAATCCGTTAAATAACCTTATACCTGGAGATATTCACCCATCACTTGTGGGTCATAAAAAGCTAGCTCAGATTGGTTTGGAGGCATTAGGATTAGACTAATTTAATTTATTTTTAAGGCTGTTGAGTAAAATCAACAGTCTTTTAATAATGTAAAATGCTAGCTTGGAATTCCACTTTTCTACCTCAAATTAAAACTGAGTATAGAAACCACCGCTTAAGTAGGAGCGGTGAACCTTACCATAAATAGAGGCAGTTTTCATCGTGGGTATTTATAACATGCTGGGTCACTGGTTTCAATTTCAAGGACCATTTGAAGAAGAGTTGATAATCCGTATTTAAATGCATACTTAGCTGTTTCCATCCAAGCGTTTAAATATGGAATAGCCACACAACGATGGGTCCTAAAAATGATCCAATTATCGCACATAAGGTCATGGTTATAGAGCTCATGGAAAAGGCAAGTTCACCATATTCGGCAGCTTTTGAAGTTCCTAAGGCATGTGAGGCACTTCCAAGGGCGATTCCTCTCCCAATGGGACTATGCACGCGGGCGAATTTAAAAATCGTGGGAGCTGCAATGACACCAAAGATGCCAGCAATCATCACGCTAATAACCGCCATTGAGGCATTCCCTCCCAAACCTCTGGCCACTTCTATTGCAACAGGGGTTGTAAGAGATTTAGGGATGATTGAAAGAATTAATGGATGACTCATTCCAAATAACTTAGCTAAGATGCTGACACTTACCATCCCAGAAATGGCACCGATTAAAACCCCTCCTAAGATAGGAATCATATGAGTCAATAAAAAGTGACGTTGTTTATACAAAGGATAAGCAAGTGCCACAACGGCCGGTCCCAAAAGAGAGTTAATCCACTGTCCGCCTAGCATATAGCTTTTATAAGGAATATTAAGCACTACAAGGATGATGATAATCAGGACGGTAGCAGTTAAAACTGGAATGAAAAACGAATAAGAAAAACGTTTGTATAATCGGGTCATCACAAAAAAGGCAATGACAGTTAATAGAATCATCCAAATTGGGAATAGTGCTTGTTGCATTCCTGTTCATCCTTTCTTTTTTGTGCCTTCTTTTCAAAAAATTGGCTTGCTGTCCCTGCTATTGCAATGGTAATTAGGGTGCTTAATAGAATAACTATAAAGAATATGACACCGTGAAGAGAAAGCAATGAAGGGTAATTCATGATACCGACTGTAGCAGGAATAAAAAATAGTGTTAAAATACTTAACAGAAAACCTGCACCCTGCTCTATAAACCTTACTGGGATGATTTTTAAACATAAACAAATAAAAAGTAATAATAGGGCGATAATACTGCCTGGAATCGCCAGTTGAAAAAGGTTTTGAATAGCACTTCCAATGAAGGAAAAAATATATAAAATGCAAATTTGCAAAACAATGATTAGGAATTTCATATGCGCAGCGTCCCTCTATTAGGGACAACATCCTACCTTCTTTCTAAAAAATGGACTTAAAATCTAAACGTTAAACAATCGCAAGATTCATAGATTCTCACCTTATTACTCCTTAAGATTTGATACAACCGACGGTTCTGACTTAGTTTTGCGGGTCAAGAATGGGTATAAGTAGTTGTGCTACAAATGTCTCACCTACCTTATTATATACCCATTGATAAACAGATGCCTTCCCTATGTTTTTAGTAACAATTAACATCTTATCTATATTTATCACCCATTAAAGTATCTCAGGTAGACGGCCCCATTTTTACAAAAGATAATAGTTTCACGTGGAACAACCCAATGTCCTAGTTTAATGGAAGTTGCTTTTAAATACCAGTTGAATATTTAAATATTATGCTATAGTATATAAGTATAATTAAATAAGACCTCACTTTTTTTCAGTGAGGTAGAGGCGCGATATTTAACAGTCTTTAGTGGAGTTTGAGAAGCCGTGATGCTAAGGAGAAGGAAATGTCGCCGAAGTTTGTAATATACTCGAGTATTACATGCTGGGTCTGCAGTTAAGAGCTGCAGGACTGTCTCAATAAACTATCCGGTTTATTGAGTTGTGCTATCTCATTAGGGATAAAAGAGAGGACTTTAGGGCAACTACGCATAGTGCGACCTGAGTATATCTCAGGTCGTTTTTCGTCGTAATTCATAGAAAAAAACAGGAGGAGAAACAGGATGAGAAAAAAGTTATCATTATTTATAGTTTTGTTGGTTTCAACCATTCTTCTATTGGCAGGTTGTGGGACAAGTAAGGGCTCCGAATCTGGATCGTCAGAAGATAATACATTTAAGGTGGGTCTTGAAGCGGGATATGCTCCTTTTAACTGGACTCAAAACGATGATTCTAACGGTGCCGTTAAAATCGGTGGCACGAAAGAATATGCAGGTGGTTATGATGTGGAAATTGCTAAAAAAGTGGCTGAAGGGTTAGGAAAAGAATTAGTGATTGTCAAAACTGAGTGGGATGGTCTTGTACCAGCATTAACATCAGGGAAAATTGATGCAATCATTGCTGGCATGTCACCAACAGCAGAACGTAAAGAAACAATCGATTTTTCAGATAATTACTATACATCAAATTTAGTGATGGTGGTGAAAAAGGGCAGCAAGTTTGAAGGCGCTACTTCTATCCAAGATTTCAAGGGAGCAAAAGTTACAGCTCAATTAAATACATTCCACTATTCAGTGATTGATCAAATTAAAGGTGTAGACAAGAAAACGGCGATGGACAACTTCCCAGCAATGAGGGTGGCTCTTGAATCAGGAATGATTGATGGATACGTTTCAGAGCGTCCGGAAGGAGTTAGTGCATCAGCTGCGAATGAAAACTATGTAATGGTTGAATTTGAAGAAGGATTTGAAACATCAGCAGATGACACCGCAATCGCTGTCGGTCTTGAAAAAGGCAGTGACCTTACAGATAAAATCAATGAAGTTTTAAAAGGTATCGCAGAGGAAGAACGCACAAGTATTATGGATAATGCTATTAAGAATCAACCAGCAGCACAATAAAAAATGGTGAGACCGACTGTATTTCGACATACAGTCGGTTTTAGGTAGAGGAGGATAAAAGATGAGTCTTGAGTGGGTCATTAAAATAATTTCAGAAAACTGGCCTATGTTCCTTCGTGGTGCAGGTTTAACGCTTTTGATTGCTCTTACTGGGACGATTATTGGGGCAGTTATTGGATTATTCGCAGGGGTAATACGAACAATACCAGTACCTGAACGCGGAGCGAAAAAAGCATTTTTAAAATTGATTAACGTAATCCTTTCTATCTATATTGAATTCTTCCGTGGAACACCGATGATCGTACAAGCAATGGTTATTTATTATGGTTCTGCGCTAGCATTTGGTTTAGATATGAATGTTTTTGTTGCAGCGATTATAGTTGTATCGATTAATACAGGAGCCTATATGGCAGAAATTGTTCGTGGCGGGATTGTTTCGATTGATAAGGGACAGTTCGAAGCAGCACATGCTATAGGAATGAATCATGTCCAAACGATGTGGAATGTTGTACTGCCACAGGTTATTCGAAATATACTGCCTGCAACAGGAAATCAATTTGTTATTAATATTAAAGATACATCCGTTCTGAATGTTATTTCCGTTACAGAATTATATTTCGTGACAAAATCGATTTCAGGCAATAATTTTAGATATTTTGAGTCATTTTTCGTAGCATGTATGATTTATTTTGTGATGACCTTTATCGTAACAAGAATATTGCTATACCTTGAAAAGAAATTAGATGGCTCTGACAACTATACGATGATAGGAAACGATACACATTTAGAAGTAAATCAAAAATAATGGGAGAAGGAGGAGGGAATATGGATAAGATTATTGATATTCAACATTTAAACAAATCCTTTGGAACGCATGAAGTATTAAAAGATATTAATTTTTCGGTGAACAAAGGAGAAGTAGTCTCCATCATCGGTTCCTCAGGTTCTGGTAAATCAACTCTTCTTCGTTGTATTAATCTTTTAGAAAAACCAAGCGGCGGACAAATTATCTATCATGGTGAAAATATTTTGGATGACAAGCACGATGCAGCTAATTACCGGAAGCATTTAGGCATGGTTTTCCAACAATTTAACTTATTTAACAATCACAATGTTCTAAACAACTGTGTGGTAGGACAGGTAAAAGTATTAAAACGCTCCAAGGAAGAAGCCGAAAGAGTCGCGATGAAGTACTTGAAGGTTGTTGGAATGGACAAATATATTAATGCCAAGCCAAGGCAGCTATCCGGCGGTCAAAAGCAGCGCGTGGCGATTGCAAGAGCACTTTCCATGGAGCCAGATGTGATGTTATTTGATGAACCAACATCCGCCCTTGATCCAGAAATGGTAGGAGAAGTTCTAAAAGTCATGAAGGAACTTGCAGAATCAGGTCTTACGATGTTGATCGTTACGCACGAAATGGAATTTGCAAAAGAGGTATCTGATCGAGCCGTATTTATGGATAAGGGAGTTATTGCCGAAGAAGGAAGTCCAGAGCAAATTTTCAATCATCCAACACAAGATCGTACAAGGGAATTCCTAAAGCGTACTTTAAAACAATTGTAATGATTATATGATTGATTCTTTACTAGTTAAAGGAACCTCCTTTTGATGTTTACAGAGAACCGTATCATAAGTAAATAAGACTTTTCAAAGCGATAAAAGAGAGGGAGAAATACCAAATGGCATTTCTCCCTCTCTTTTCATTTTAACTAAGCACTCTTACTCTCCTACATCTGCCCATTTATATTCGTAAGTTGCACCAAATGGGTTCACAAACACACCTTGAATTCTTGGAGATACTAATTGCGCTCTAGAAGCCTGGTAAACAGGGGCAATTACTGCATCTTCAAATAGCACTTTTTCCGCCTCTAAGAAGTTTTTATAGCGTGCTTTATTATCTGTAGCAAATTTTGTAGCTGTTTCACTAACCAACTTGTCATATTCCGCGCTAGAATATCCAGTCATATTGTTCCCGCCATCTGTAATCCATAAGTTCATGTATGTGAATGGATCAAGGAAGTCAGGGCCCCATCTGGTAAGTTGAAGTTGATAATCCATATTTTTATCTAAATCAAGACGTTGCTTTTTCGGAATTTGTTTAATGTTAATCTTTAATCCTTTTAAATTCGTTGAAAGTTGGTTTGCAACGTATTCAACTAAGTTTTTCGTTGTCTTGTCATCATCTGCTAAGAACTCAAGTTCAACAGAATCCGTTCCTAATTCTTGCAATCCTTTTGCCCAGAAATCTTTAGCTGCAGCAAGGTCATAGGAAACAAGGTCCCCACTTACTTCACGGAAATCCTCACCTGTTTCAGGCATTGGCGTAAAGTCTTTCGGAACCAAGCCGTTTGCAGCAAAGGATCCATTGTTTAAAATCTCGCCTACTAAAGCTTCTTTGTCAAATGCTCTGCTGAGAGCAGCGCGGATATTCTTATTTGCTAATGCTTCTGATTTAGTTTGATTAAACTTTAAAAAGTAAACAAATGTATCTGCTGAAACTACATAGTCGTCACTTGTAGAGTATTGGTCAACTAAGTCGGATGTTAAGTCCATACGATCAACTGTACCTTCTTCATATAAATCAAGCGCAGTTTGTGGGTCTTTTACGACTTTGAAAGTCAGTTTATCCATTTTTACTGTTTTTGCATCCCAATAATCATCATTCTTCACTAGTTCCCATGAATCGCTTGTGCTTGACCAATTGGAAATTTTGTAGGGTCCATTTGCTAATAAGTTTTCTGAACTCGTTGCAAAACTATCGCCCTTTTCCTCCACAAATTTTTTATTTACCGGGAAGAATGTTCCGAATGTCGTTAATGTTTCAAAGTATGGTGTTGGATTTTCTAATTCAACGACGAGGGTAAAATCACCGTCAGCCTTAACTCCTAACTGATCAACGGCAGCTTCACCCTTGTTTACAGCAGAAGCATTTTTGATTACTCCACTCATCATATACGGACCATATTCTGAAGCTGTAGCAGGATCAACGGCACGCTGCCATGCATACACAAAATCATGAGCTGTTACCTTATCCCCATTTGACCAAACTGCGTCGTCGCGTAACGTAAATGTCCAAGTCAGACCATCGACACTTACTTTATGACTGGTGGCAATTCCAGGAGATGGTTGTGTTTTTTCATCTAGTCGGTATAGGCCTTCCGTTGTTGCAGCCAAGTAGATAAAGGAAGACTCATCTGTAGCTAAGGCTGGATCCATTGACGGAATCGCTTCTGGATTCAAAAAATTAAGTACTTTTTCCTCCGCAGTGTCATCTGTTTTTGTTCCCGCGGGTTCCTTTGTCTCATCACCAGAACATGCGGCTAGGACACTTAGGACCAATCCAAATGTTAAAAGTAATAACCAATTTTTTACCTTCATTCATTTTTACCCCCTAATTTTATCTGCTATCCAAATATTATACATATATAGAATATTCGGACTATAGAAATTTATTATACTCATTAACTAGTTTACTTGTAAAGATATTACATGGCGTTTTTTGGTAATTTTAGGTCTCTGTTACGCCATGGTATATTTACTACATCTGTTTGCTCCGAATTCAAGTTTTTGCTAGAATGATAGATTAATATAATAATTTCTCTTAGTATTCTAAAATAGGTAAATCCACCTTTTCTATTTGAATCGTATTTCCATGATGGATATAGCATATAAAGGAAATGGAACAGTTTCAATATAGTTGAAATTAGCATAGTGAAATTTTCCAATTAAAAAGCATAAAAATATCAAGCTGTGCTAATAATATGGAAATCTCACGACTTGTTTGCGTTTATTGGAGAAATTCTTCCTTTCATAACTAAACAGATACAAACCTGTAAGCGTTATTTTCACACAAATCTTTATTTGTAACTTATAATTTGAATATTGAATAGGGGAGAGATGCATATGAAAAGAAGAATAGTGGTTACTGGTATTGGAGCAGTTACTCCTTTGGGGAATGATGCTTTTTCAACATGGAGCAACATTAAAAATGGTGTTTCAGGAATTGCCCCTGCAACGATGTTCGATGTGGAAAGAGTAGATATTAAGATTGCTGCAGAAGTAAAAGACTTTGCCCCAGAGGAATTTATCGATAGAAAAGAAGCAAGAAGAATGGGCCGTTACAGTCAGTTCGCTGTTGCTGCAAGCAAAATGGCTGTAAAGGATGCAGGCATTGAAATCGGCGAGGATATTCAACCCGAACGAGTCGGAGTTTGGATTGGGTCAGGAATTGGCGGTTTGGCTGAGTTCGAGGAGCAGCATCGAAAATTTATTGAAAAAGGTCAAAGAAGGGTTAATCCATTTACGATTCCAATGTTTATCCCTGATATGGCGGCAGGTCAAGTCTCTATCGAACTTGGAGCAAAAGGAATCAACAATTGTTCCGTCACAGCATGCGCATCAGGTGCTAATTCAATCGGTGATGCATTCCGTGTGATCCAAAAAGGAGATGTGGAAATGATGATTGCCGGCGGAACAGAAGCAACGATTACAGAAATGACCGTTGCTGGGTTTTCTAATATGACCGCTCTTTCGAAAAATCCAGATCCAAAAACAGCAAGCCGTCCTTTTGATAAGAACCGTGATGGGTTTGTTATCGGGGAAGGAGCTGGGATAGTGGTATTAGAAGAATTAGAACATGCTCTAGCACGTAATGCTCACATATATGGAGAGTTGATTGGATACGGTGCTACAGGTGATGCCCATCATATTACAACACCTGCACCAGAGGGAGAAGGTGCACAGCGGGCTATGAAGCTAGCAATAGCGGATGCTGAAATC
Source organism: Neobacillus niacini (assembly GCF_031457145.1). Lineage (GTDB taxonomy): Bacteria > Bacillota > Bacilli > Bacillales > Cytobacillaceae > Neobacillus > Neobacillus niacini_J. The sequence continues at coordinate 151,560 of NZ_JAVDVZ010000008.1, read as the reverse complement.
TCTCCGGAACAAGTGGATTATATCAATGCCCACGGAACATCTACTTATTATAACGATTTGAATGAAACATTAGCCATCAAGGAAGTTTTCAAAGACCATGCTTATACTCTTTCAGTAAGTTCGACCAAATCGATGACAGGACATTTGCTTGGAGCTACGGGAGCGATTGAAGCTATTTTTTCTCTATTAGCCATTAAGGAAGGAATCCTTCCTCCAACGATTAATTATGAAACACCTGATGAACAATTAGATTTAGATTATGTTCCTAACGTGGCTAAGAAGAAGGATATTCAAGTCGCCCTAACAAACTCATTAGGTTTTGGCGGGCATAATGCTACATTAATTTTTAAAAAATTTAGTAAATAAGGTGTTTTAGAAAGACGATTCCTGATACTATCAATAGGAGTCGTCATTTTTATTAAGAGATAAAGTAATTTCAATCAAAAATAAAAGGGTGAATATAGGTGAAAAAAATTACAGTTGAAAACTTAGTTCAGAAGTTTTCATTGAAAGTAGTGGCTGGTGAAGGTCAACTGCAGAAAGTGATTACGCAATCACGGGTGCATCGTCCGGGCCTGGAATTTGTTGGCCATTTTGATTTTTTTCCAACTGAACGAGTTCAAATTTTGGGGAAAAAGGAAATTACCTATTTACATAAGTTAAGTAATGAGGAACGCAAAATTCGGATTGGAAATATCGTCCACTATCACCCGCCATGTTTTATCGTAACCGCTGGTGATGAAGATATTACCTATTTAACGCATCATTGTATAGAACAGGGTATCCCGCTGTTAGTAACAAACAAGCTTGAGATAACTTCAGAGTTTATCACCAAATTGGATGCTTTTTTGATAAAGGAATTAGCGCCAGAAATTGCTATTCATGGAGTTTGTATGAATGTATCTGGCATTGGGATCTTGCTTCGCGGAAATTCGGGCGTAGGGAAAAGCGAGACTGCCCACACATTAATTCGCCGGGGACACCGACTAGTAGCGGATGATATTGTAGTCCTAAAAAAGCTTAGTCCGCAAACGATTCTGGGTACCCATGATGAGAAAACCAAGGAATTTTTGGCTCTTCGCAGCATTGGGCTATTGAATGTAGTGCGCTTATACGGCCGCAAGGCATTTCAAGATGAAACACGAATTACGCTTGATATCAATTTGACGAAATGGGAAAAGGATGCCTTGTATAATGATCTGGATCAGGAAATTAACTATACAGATTATATGGGTGTTAAGATTCCCTCCATGGAAATCCAACTCCAGCCTGGACGTGATGTGGCGGGCTTAATTGAGGCAGCAGCAAATAACTGGTATTTAAAGCAGCAAGGATACAGCGCAGCAGAAGAATTTATGAGCAGAATTGAAGCGGATATTACGTTTTCCGGTAAGTAATAGTTAGCTAGACTGTTAGGTTAAACTTAAACACAAATAGGTATTAAAAATGGAGCCTCTCGATATTTTTTCGAGAGGCCATTTCTTTTTCAATGTTTGAACTCAAAGTGCTGTTTGATCATCTTACAAGTATCAAGAAGGGCGGCTGCCAACCTATCTTCATTGCCATAAAAACGTGTTGATGGGAGCGGAATTGAGACCGCGCTTAGATTCCCCATACGATCGACAACTACTGACCCCACTGCACAAATTCCCTCGATGTGTTCCTCCCTTGCAAAGGATACCCCCGTTTTACGGATTAATTCTAACTCCTTGAACAGTTCTTCCCTGATCGTAATGGTATGTTCATTAAATTGTTTCAAGGATTCCGGTACCAGTTTCTCAACTTCATCTAGAGGCAAGGAGGCAAGTATGGCCTTTCCATTTGCTGTGCAATGTAATGGAAAAGAGGCGCCAGGCTGGGAAGTTGCTTGCAATGGATGCGGGGCGATAATTTGATCAACAAAAAGTACCTTCCCATTATCTAACACGGAGAGGTCTACTGTTTCATTGACTTGATGCGATAGTTTTATTAAAAAGGGCCTGATTTCTTCTCTTAAATCACTATGTACAGCGGCTGCAAGCATTGTAATCTCAGCTCCAAGACGGTAACCGCCATTACTAGAAGCGCTTGTAACAAACCTCTCTTGTTCAAGAGTCGTTACAATACGTTGTACCGTTGATCTGGCCATGCCCACTTCTTTGGCAATCTGCGACAAGCTTAATCCTTTTGGATGATTTCTAAGAGCCCTCAGTATAGTGGCTGCACGAGAAATTACTTGAACATTAGCTGTTCTCGATTGATCCTGTTTATCGGTACTCATAAAGTTGTCCCCTTCCACATAATCTATTTTATTATAACGAAGATTTGCATAGATTCAATGGCTTTAGCTTCATAAAGAAGTATGAATATGTTGACATAGGATTCAAATCATTATTATAATAGGTGTAACCGATATGTGGTACACATGTACCACGATGTGGTTAATATTTGCATCTATTTAATAGTTCCTTGTACGACTATTCAAAATATAAATGAGGGAAAAATGATGAAAATAGTTAAAATTGGCGTAATCGGAATTGGGAATATGGGCAGTTCATATGTTGAAATGCTAGATAAAGGCCAAATTAAAGGGGCTATGTTAACGGCGGTTTGCAGCAGTAATGAAGGCCGGATTGCATGGGTGGAAACTCATACGCAGGGTGATGTGAAAATTTTTAAAGACGAAGAGACCTTTTTCAATGAATCAGGTGTTGATGCCGTCATTATTGCTACCCCACATTATAGTCATCCAGAACTAGCCAAAAAGGCTTTTGCCAAAGGGAAACACGTTATTATTGAAAAACCAGCTGGTGTTTATACGAAAAATGTACTAGAAATGAATGCTGCAGCGAAGTCTAGTGGCAAAGTGTTCAGCATCATGTACAACCAAAGGGCCAATCCTCTTTATCAAAAAGTTAGAGACCTTGTACAATCAGGTCAGGTAGGAGACTTAAAACGGACAAATTTAATTTATACAGCACCGTACCGTCCCCAAAGTTATTACGATTCAAGTAAATGGAGAGCAACGTGGGAAGGAGAAGGCGGCGGAGTCCTAATCAATCAGGCTGTTCACCAATTAGATATTTTGCAGTGGACGACGGGCGTTATGCCAAAGAGCATTCGTGCAAGTAGCAGCTTAGGAAAGTACCATGACATCGAAGTGGAAGATGATGTAACTGCATTTATCGAATATGAAAATGGAGCAACGGGTGTTTTTATTGCTTCGACAGGAGAAGCACCTGGTACGCACCGCTTTGAGATCGTTGGTGACCGCGGTAAAATCGTGGTTGAAGATGAGAAACTTGTTTTCCACCAATTAGCCCAATCAGAACGTGAATTTAATGCAACGTATACTGGTGGTTTTGGTATGCCTGAATCTCAAAAAATAGAAATACCAGTTGTTAGTGAAAACGACAATCATAAAATCATTATTCAAAATTGGGTGGAAGCTATTCTTAAAGATTCACCACTCCTTTCTCCAGGGGAAGAGGGGGTAAATGCGCTGGAAATCTCAAATGCTATCTACCTATCTTCTTGGTTAAATGAATCTGTCCATTTACCTGTGGATGCAAACCTTTACTATGAAAAATTGCAAGAAAAAATCAACACATCCACATTTCAGAAAAAACATGTAACAAACACTACCTTAGATGTCAAGGGGACGCATTAAATAGATAGCACAGGTTAATTATGTTGGTAAATTATTGACCAGGGTAAAAATAAATAAAATGAACCAAATAAAACCAGTTCAATCCTGAACTGGTTTTTATTATGGGAATAAAAGGATGTTAGTAGGTATTTGTGTTCATTGCTATTGGATTAGAATGGATATTACCTTTAAATAAACAATAATTGAGCAACATTTTCTGTAAATAGGACAACAATTTTTGTTGGTTAAAAGTGGTAACATTAGGTTGAAAATTCAAAAAACATATAAATGGTTTTTGAAAGTTTACTAAAAATATAAGGAGGAAATGCATGTGAAACATTTTAAAAGTAAGATGACTTCTCTTGTAGCAGCGATACTTTTAACGGGCACTCTTGTTCCAGGTGGCGGGGTATTTCTAGCCGATGAATTAAGTATTGAAAGTGTATATTTTACGGATAAAGGGCAAGAGAAATATCCTGAAAATGCAACGATTGAGTCTCTACCCCTGGCAGTAAGAGATTTGGATGTAAAGGGTGTATTGGCGGATGGCAGTGTAGTAGATCTCTCAAATACTCAAGTTACTTTGGAAAGCAGTAATCTAGAAGTGGCGACTGTTGATTCAAATGGTACGGTTAATGCAAAAGCTGACGGTGTAGCGAAAATTACAGCAGCTGTAACCTCAGGAGATGAAACAAAATCTACATCAGTGTTTATGCAGGTAAGAAATCCTGAAGATAGATTTGTAGATGCAGCATTGCTGCACGATAAAATGACCATTGAAATTGGAGAGCCAGCCGTACTGGAATCCGGGGATCAGATCCCTACTATTCAATTGGAGCCCTTTTTGAATGGAAGTGTTACTGCTGAGCTACTCAAAGATGGTAAAGTCATTCAAACACTACAGGAAACGGTTCTAGATAAAGGCAGTAATGAAGAGATTACTTTTCAAGGATTGGTTAATGGAAAAGGACATTATGAAATCCATCTAGTATTCGATTTTGGTGGTCAGCCTCTACATGATAGCTTCTTTTTCACCGTTCTCGATGAACCAAAAATCGGCGGTAATGAAAGCAAGATTGTATATGTTGGAAAAGATGGTACGTTAGATTACACTCCTGATTATAAAGGGAATCAAATTCTAGACTTTTCAAATGCAGGCTATCAAGGTGGCGGCGTGAAACTCCCTGATGTACAAGCAAAGGTTGTCGTTGCACCAGTTGAAGGAGACGATACGGCAAGTATTCAAGCAGCTATTGATGAAGTTTCTGCTATGCCAATTGATGAAAACGGTTTCCGTGGTGCGGTTGTACTAGAAAAAGGAACATTTGAGATTAGTAGTCCTTTAGCGATCCAAGCCAGCGGTGTTGTCTTGCGAGGAAAAGGACAGGAAGAAGATGGGACCATTCTGTATTCAACTACAACTAAAAAAATTAATATGCTGGAGCTTAAGGGTTTAGAAGGAATCACTCTTAATGAAGAAACGGAAACGAAAATTACTGAATTATACGTTCCTGTGGGCTCCCGATCTTTTCATGTAGAGAATACAGGAGACTTTAAAGTTGGGGATGAAATCATCGTCCGCCGATATGGAAATGCCCACTGGATTCATGAAATCGATATGGACCAAATTGTAAAAGATCCGGGCCCTGATACGGATGGAACCTTGCAATGGGAACCGTTCAACCATGAGTTTGACCGCGTCATTACAGCCATTAACGGAAATATTATTACTGTAGATGCTCCATTGGCAAATTCAATCGAAGAGAGATTTGGCGGCGGAGAGATTGTCAAATATGAAGACGGCCGCATCGAAAACATTGGCGTTGAGAACATCCGTTTCGACACCGTGTTCAATCCTAGTGTAATAAGAGTGCATAATAATGGAGAAACCTACTTTGCAGACGAAAACCATGCAAATACTGCCGTACGGATTGATAAGGCAATAAATGCATGGGTGCGGGACGTGACTGGACTTCATTTACAATATAGTCTTGTTGATATTTCAAAATCCTCCAAATGGGTGACGGTTCAAGATACGAAGTCGCTTGATATGGTAAGTCAGATTACTGGCAGTCGAAGATATCCTTATAAATACGGCGGGCAATTGCTGTTGACGCAGCGTGTTTATGCCAATACAGCAAGGCATGCGTTTTTAGTTGACAGCCGTGTTATGGGACCAAATGTCTTTTTAGACAGCGTTGGAGAAATCAATTATACAAAGAGTGAGCCGCACCACAGATGGTCAGTCGGTGGACTTTTCGACAATATTAAAGCACCAATTGCCATCCAAGACCGTCAGTGGTATGGAACTGGCCATGGCTGGTCAGGGGCAAACTATGTTGCATGGAATACAGAAGGCGATTTGATTATACAACAGCCTCCTACTGCACAAAATTATTCCATTGGACACGTAGGTGCCATTGAGCCTGGTGATTGGCCGAAGGCTGGTGATATGCGACCTCGTGAGCAAGGGTATATAGAAAGCCATGGTAAGCATGTTAAGCCAAGAAGTTTGTATTTGCAACAGCTTGAAGATCGTCTAGGTAAACAGGCAGTGAAAAATTTACGTCAATCACCTGTTGGCGGCGCTGTACTGGATACACCAGTTAACAATTAAACATTTGGGAATAGAACCATTTTTCTGTATTGATGGGGGCTAATGCCGACATTTTTTTTAAACAACTGGCAAAAGTATGAGAAATTGGTGAGTCCGACGGATTCACCAATTTCTTTTACAGAAAGGTTGGTTGTCTTTAACAACCAGGATGCTTCCCTTATTCTCCGTGCCGTTAAATAATCTGTAATGCTGCTGCCAACATGCTTTCGAAATAATGAAGAAACATGAACAGGTGATAAATGAATCGATTTTGCAAGCGCATTCAATTCGAAAGGTTCCATATAATTCTCATCAATCCAACGCATAATTTGTTCAACAGTGGATGGTTGAATGGATGAACGATCTATAACCTTTACTGATTCCTTCCAAATTGGCTTTATTATAGTGAGTACCGCAATCATAAATAATGCCTGTTGTTCCAAAAGTTCAGAAGGAGATTTTTCTTCTGTTTTACTCTTATAGAGCTTTATGAATGTTTCAATCTCTGATAGTTTTTCATTATTAAGGACTGGAATCATATTTTTGTCATAACACAAGCCTTGCAGCAATTCATAAAGAGATGGGAACGGGGACAGAAAACCTTCTAATATCGCAGGTTCAAAGACAAATAAGGATCGTATGTATGGTTGACTAGGAGAAGTCAAAAATTGAATATGATGTAACTGATAGGGTTTGATAATAACTAGGGTACCCTCGTTTATAGGGAAAATTTGCTGATCAATGACCGCTTTTCCATTTCCCTTATGTATATACAATAATTCCATGCCTTGATGGGCATGATATACTTCCGTGAAAGTATCCGTCCGATTTTGCTCCAAGCGAAGCTGGATGGGGTGTTGATTAAGTTTTAAATAATTTAAAATCTTCATTTACTCTATACACTCCCAAACCTATTACACAAATTAATTATCAAAAATAGTATTCAATATTTCTCGTCAAAATCCTGCGATTTAGATGATATAGTAAAGGATAAGTAAAATGATGAGCAGGATAAGCAATGAAACGGCTTGGAACTTAAAGCTTTGATAGAGCGAAGGGTTAAATTTTTCAGAAGGCAGCGGTTTTTCTCGCCACTCTTCAAGATAATCATTCCGTTTAAACATAATACTATTGAATCTTCTAAACCCAAAGGTTACACCATCAAAGAATCCCCCTTTAATAGTGTACATAAGTAAAACGGTGATAAGATAAAAAGCACTAAAATAGAATAAAGTATTTATAATATTCAGTAGAATATAGTTTGATGAAAAAATAAAAAAGACCAAAAGGGTCAGTAAAAGATTGAGTAATAAAAACTTCCATTTATTTTTGAACATATACTATTCACCTTACAATTCCTATTATTATTTTACACATGCAAAGAAGAATAAAAGTATTTTAACCTAACTCGCTTAGAAAGTATACTTTATCTGGTTTTGCACTCAATAATAAAGAAAGCGCATTCTTATTTTGAAATATTTTTTTTTCAATTAATCAGAAAAAAAGTATTGTTAAATCAACTGTAATGCTATTGTAATCTATAATGATATAATAATTTTTTGACTGTTTAATATATTTAGTCTTTACAAGAGTAGATAAAAAATAGTATGATTTTCTTAGGTTCTTTTTTAAGAGCAAGTTTACAGAAAAATAAAACAATAGGAGGTCATTTTTTTATGAAGAAAAAGTATGCATGGCTTTTAGCCCTAAGCCTAGTATTAAGCATGTTCTTAGCAGCATGTTCAGGCGGCAACAAGGAAAAAACTGATGATTCTAAAGAACCAGCTGATAAGCCTGAAGTTGAACAAGTATTAAACTTTATTAATGGTGATACGATCCCTTCTATGGATCCATCTACAGCAACTGATGAATATGGTTTCCAATTCTTAGGTGCTACAATGGAAGGTCTATACCGTCTTGATGAAAAAGGACTAACAGCAGAAGGTATTGCAAAAGAGCATAAAGTAAGTGATGATGGTAAAACTTGGACATTTACTTTACGTGAAGATGCTAAGTGGTCAAATGGTGACCCTGTAACTGCAAACGACTTCGTTTATGCTTGGCAGCGTGCAGTTGACCCAGCTACTGGATCTGAATATGGTCCATACATGATGGGCGGCGTTATCAAAAACGCAACGGCTGTTAACAAAGGTGAAGTTCCTGTTGATCAATTAGGTGTTAAAGCTGATGGCGATTTCACACTAGTTGTTGAACTTGAAAACGCAACTCCTTATTTTGAGTCTTTAACTACTTTCGGTACTTTCTTACCATTGAATAAAAAGTTTGTTGAAGAAAAAGGCGATACATTCGCGACTAGCGCAGATACTTTATTATCAAACGGACCATATAAGTTCGCTACTTGGACTAGTACTGCTAACGAGTGGGATATAGTTAAGAATGAAACTTATTGGGATGCAAAAACTGTAAAATTAGAAAAAATGCATTATGTAGTAGTAAAAGATCCACAAACTGCTGTTGATTTATATGAAAAGGGTACAGTTGACCGCGCAGGTTTATCATCTGACTTAGTTGACCAATACTCAACACATGATGATTACACAGTAGAGCCTGATACTTCAGTATTCTATATGAAGTTGAACCAAACTAAAAACCCTGCTCTTAAGAACGTAAACGTACGTAAAGCAATCTCTAGAGCATTTGATAAGCAAGCATTAGTAGATGAAATCTTAAACAACGGTTCTATCGTTGCTAATGGTCTAGTACCAAAAGATTTCGTTTCAACTCCTGATGGTAAAGACTTCCGCGAAGTTAGTGGAGATCTAGTGAAATTCGATAAAGAAGAAGCAAAGAAATTATGGGAAAAAGCTTTAGCTGAACTTGGAACTGATACAGTAGCAATCGAAGTACTTGGCGGCGACAGCGAAGTTTCTAAAATGATGAACCAATACCTTGCAAACCAATTATCAACAAACCTTCCAGGTTTAAAAGTAACTTTAAAAGAAGTACCATTTGAACAACGTCTAGAATTAGACACTGCTATGGATTATGACATACAGATTGCTGGATGGGGACCAGACTTCCTTGATCCATATACCTTCTTAAACCTATGGTTAACAGATGGTGGAAATAACATGATGGGCTTTTCAAACGCTGAATATGATAAGTTAATCAATGAAACTGGAACAACTTTAGCTCAAGATCAAGATAAGCGTTATGAGAACTTCTTGAAAGCAGAAAAGGTACTATTTGAAGAGGCAGCAATCGCTCCTATATATCAAAGAGCAAGCGCTCTGTTAGTTTCTCCAAAAGTTCAAGGTGTATTTACAAACGCATTTGGTGCAACTTACGAGTACAAATGGGCTAGTGTTGGCGCTGAAGAATAATAGAAAAAATAGTATATAAAAAATGCTATGAAAAAAATGAAAGGGAGTATATGCTATTAGGCATATGCTCTCTTTTCACCTGTGGATCTGAATATTCCGATTATAATAAAAATTTATATTCGACAAGATATGACATATAATAAAGAGAAAAGAGAAATTTAGGAGGTGCAAAAATGACTCGATATATACTTCGTCGCGCATGGTATATGCTTATAACTTTATTTATTATTGCGACATTCTCGTTCTTTCTGATGAAAATTTTGCCAGGTAGCCCGCTAAATGCAGAAGATAAGTTAAGCGAAGAACAAAAGGCAATCATTCTTGAAAAGTATGGATTAAATGATCCAATACCAGTTCAGTATGCAAAATATCTTGGTGGCCTTGTAAAAGGTGACTTGGGAGTTTCCTTCAAATTTGATAATACGCCTGTAACTACAATATTGGGAGACAGAATCGGGCCATCTGCACAAATAGGATTTCAGGCATTAGTAATAGGATCAATCATCGGTATATTCCTTGGATTAATGGCCTCTATCTTCCGGAATAGTCCCATTGATTTTTCTTCCACTATCATAGCGGTTATAGGAACCTCGATTCCTTCGTTTGTATTTGCAGGTTTATTGCAATATGTTTTTGCTGTAAAATTAGGCTGGTTCCCGGTGGCACTTTGGGGGAAATTTGAACATTCCATTTTACCGACAATTGCCTTGGCCATTCACCCAATGGCGACCGCAGCACGTTTTACAAGAACAGAAATGGTGGAAGTATTACATTCCAATTACATCAATACAGCACGCGCTAAAGGTGTGGCTGAATCAGGAATTATCTTAAAACATGGATTGCGTAATGCACTCATTCCGTTAATTACCGTTTTGGGTCCAATGGCAGTAGGTTTGATGACCGGTTCATTGGTTATTGAACAAATTTTTGCTATTCCTGGCATTGGAGAGCAATTTGTAAGCTCTGTTATGGTAAATGATTACCCAACAATTATGGGTACTACATTATTATTTGCGTTTGGCTTTATTTTAATTATCTTAATCATTGACCTCCTATACGGATTGATTGATCCTAGAATAAGACTAGCAGGAGGGAAATAATTAAAATGGATAAAAATAACCTGAATAATATACCAAAAGATTTATTTGTCCCTCTCGTACGTAAAGAGGATACTAGTGAAAAAATTTCAGCTCCGAGCAGAACGTTTTTTCAGGATGCGAGAAGAACACTTCTTAATAATAAACCTGCTGTTTTCAGCATGATTCTTATCCTAATTATCATCATTATGAGTATTGCTGGTCCTTGGATGAACAATTTTGGTTCAGATGAACAGGATTTGAAAAGAGCAAAAATGCCTCCACGTGTACCCGTTTTGGAAAATGTCTCTTGGCTTGGCGTAGATGGTACTTTAATGGCTACTTTCCAAGGTAAAGATGTTAACCAAGCTACGGCTAAGGCTAATGCTAGATTTGATAATAATGAAGATTTTATTGACCTTGAAGTCATTAATGAAGGCGATGGTACAAAAAATTCTGCTGAAGTTAAGGCAACCTATCATATTTATGAAGCAAAAGATATGAAAGACACATATTTTTGGTTTGGCAGCGATGCCCTCGGCCGTGACCAATGGACGAGACTTTGGGAAGGAACAAGGGTTTCATTAATCATTGCTTTTGTCGCTGCAGTGCTTGACCTTGTCATTGGGGTCGCTTATGGTGGAATTTCTGGTTTTTATGGAGGAAAAGTCGATAATGTCATGCAGCGTATTGCTGAGATTTTAGTTGGTATTCCTAGTTTAGTCATTATTCTCTTAATGATGTTAGTTCTAAAGCCGGGTATTATTTCAATTGTAATTGCTCTAACGATAACTGGCTGGATTGGTATGTCCCGAATTGTTCGTGGTGAAGTACTAAAGCTAAAAAACCAAGAGTTTGTTTTAGCTTCAAGGACGTTAGGAACATCTAATGGTACCATCATTAGAAAACATTTAGTTCCAAATATCAGTGGTATTATCATTATTAACACGATGTTTACTGTTCCAGGGGCTATCTTTTTTGAAGCATTTTTAAGCTTTATTGGACTAGGTATTGTTCCTCCTGATGCTTCACTTGGATCTTTAATTGACCTTGGATTTGATAACCTCAGACTATATCCTTACATGCTTGTATTCCCTGCAATTGTAATCTCTGTACTTATGATTGCATTTAATATTGTTGGTGACGGTTTGAGAGATGCATTTGATCCGAAAATGCATAAATAAGAAAGTAGGTGTTTAATAAATGACTAAATTATTGGAAGTAAAGGATTTAAAAGTATCATTTAACACCTACAATGGTGAAGTGCATGCTGTTCGGGGTGTTACTTTTGATTTAAATAAAGGGGAAACATTGGCCATCGTAGGTGAATCTGGATCAGGTAAGTCTGTAACCTCTAATGCAATTATGAGACTACTTCCAGAACCACATGGCTTTATTAAAGAAGGGCAAATCCTCCTTGAAGGAGTAGACCTTGCTAAAAAGACGAGTAAAGAAATGCAAAAAATTCGCGGAAAAGATATTTCTATGGTTTTCCAAGATCCAATGTCATCTCTAAATCCGACGATGAAAATTGGAAGTCAAATCATGGAAGGTCTTATCAAGCACCAAAATATGACCAGACAAGAGGCTAGAAAAACAGCGCTTGAACTATTAACGCTAGTTGGCATTCCTCGACCTGATGTACGAATTGATCAATATCCGCACCAGTTTTCTGGCGGTATGCGTCAGCGTGTGGTCGTAGCGATTGCTTTAGCATGTAATCCAAAGATTTTAATAGCTGATGAACCAACAACCGCACTTGACGTAACCATACAGGCTCAAATTTTGGAATTGATGAAGAGTATTCAACAAAAAACCGATAGTGCGATTATTTTTATTACGCATGATCTTGGTGTTGTAGCAAACGTTGCGGACCGTGTTGCGGTTATGTACGCAGGGAAGATCGTTGAAGTTGGTACAGTTGATGATATTTTCTACAATCCTAAGCACCCATATACATGGGGATTGATTGGGTCTATGCCTACATTGGATAGCACGGATGAAGAACTTTTTGCGATACCTGGCAGCCCGCCCGATATGCTTAATCCACCTGTTGGGGATGCGTTTGCTGCTAGAAATAAATTTGCAATGGAAATTGACACAGTAATGGAACCGCCAATGTTTAAAGTTTCGGACACGCATTATGCGGCAACATGGCTGTTACATGAAGACGCACCTAAAATCGAACCACCTGATGCGGTTAAGCGCAGGATGCAAGGATTTGCTCAAACAGGTGCTAAGGGTGGTGGCAAAAAGTGACCAGAGAAAAATTACTTGAAGTAAAAAATTTACAAAAACATTTTTCAGTTGGTACTAAAAATGTCATCAAAGCTGTCGATGGTGTAAGCTTTGATGTATATAAAGGTGAAACATTTGGACTAGTTGGTGAGTCTGGGTGCGGAAAGTCTACAACAGGTAGAACAATCATTCGTCTTTATGATGCAACTGGCGGTGAAGTTAAATTTAACGGTGAAGATGTTCATGGTAAAAAGTCTAAATCTGAGCTGCTTAAATTTAATCGTAAAATGCAAATGATCTTCCAAGATCCGTCTTCATCTTTGAACCCTCGTATGAACGTTCTGGATATTATTGCTGAGGGACTGGATGTTCATAAGCTAGTAAAAAATGAAGCAGAACGTAAAGCGAAGGTTGAAGAATTATTACAGGCTGTTGGTCTTAACAAAGAGCATGCAACCCGTTTCCCACATGAATTCAGTGGTGGACAAAGACAGCGTATTGGAATTGCTAGAGCGCTAGCAGTTGATCCTGAATTTATTATTGCCGATGAGCCTATCTCAGCATTGGACGTGTCCATTCAAGCGCAGGTAGTCAATCTGCTTAAGAAACTACAAAAAGAACGCGGCTTAACATACTTGTTTATTGCCCATGACCTTTCAATGGTTAAATATATTTCAGACCGTATTGGGGTTATGTATATGGGTAATTTAGTTGAATTAGCTGAAAGTGATGAATTGTATAATAATCCTATTCATCCATATACAAAATCATTGTTATCAGCTATTCCTCTGCCAGACCCAAGATATGAGCGCACTCGTAAACGTATTAGCTATGATCCTACTGTACATGGCACAGACGGAGAGTTTGAGCTTAGAGAGGTTAAACCAGGACATTTTGTACGTTGTACAGCTAAGGAATTTGAAAGATATCAAAATGAGCAAAAATAAAGAAGCAGTTAAGAAAAGAGTGTTGACTAAATCAACACTCTTTTCTTATTACTAGTGTGTCATTTCGACACAATAATTTTTTTCTTTGAGGACTTTAAACAACATATCAATATGATCGTTATTCTTAGTTTCTACTGAGATGTCAAGTCCTGCATAGCCCGGATAAATATTTTTCCCCATATGATTGAGATTAACGGATTGAATGTTTGCCTCTAAATCTGTTAGTGAGCTTAAGACCTTCTGAAGTTCACCTGGTTTATCCTTTAAGGTTATCGAAAAAGTAGCAAATCTTCCTGACTCCACTAAGCCGCGTTCAATAATCCTTGAAATAAAATTCATATCGACATTTCCACCGCTTAAAACGGCAACAACCTTCTTTTCCTTCAGTTTTAATTTTTCATATAAAAGTGCTGATAGAGAACAGGCACCGGACCCCTCCACTAACAGTTTATTTCTTTCTAATACCATTAGCATCGTTCTAGCAATTTCCATCTCATCCACACAGTATATATCATCTACATATTTTTGTGTGATTTCAAAGGTTTTCTGGCCTGGTTTTCTAACAGCAATTCCATCAGCCATTGTTGGTGTCGAGTCTACCATAACAGGCTTCTGTTCTTTTAAAGACTGTTTCATACTTGGGCATGCAAGTGCCTGAACCCCATATACAGCTATGTGAGGTTTTTTCTCCTTGACGGCCATTGCTACCCCTGCAATCAGCCCGCCGCCGCCTACAGGGCAAATAATAGCCTCTACGTCTGGAAGCTGATCAAGAATTTCCAAACCGACTGTCCCTTGACCGGCAATAATCGCTTCATCATCAAAGGCATGTATAAATGTTGCATCCCTTTGTTCTTTTAACTCTAAAGCATAGGAAAGTGCGTCATCAAAGGTAGCACCTTCTAAAATAACCTCTGCTCCATATTGCTTTGTTGCGAGAACCTTACTTAATGGCGCACCTTTTGGCATGACAATCGTACAGTTTACGCCGAGCATTTGACTCGAATAGGCCACACCTTGGGCGTGGTTACCTGCAGATGCAGCCACAACTCCTTTTTGTAACTCTCCCTCTGTTAAGGAAATCAGCTTATTATAGGACCCCCTAGCTTTAAAGGAACCCGTTTTTTGGAGGTTTTCAAGTTTCAAATATACTTCATTATGAGCAAGCTGGCTAAATGTTTTGGAATAATCCAAAGGAGTTGTAAGGACCACTCCCTTCATCTTCTCTCGGGCAATGATAATATCATCTACGTTCACAATCAATTCCTCCTGCTAATATGATTATTTTTCTTAGGATGTGCTGTGAAAAGTAAACTATGAATTATTTCCTGGAAATACTAGCAAAATAATTAGTTGGTACTTTTATCACATAAATAGAAAGTCAAATAAATCCTAATACAAGTAAAAAGATTCATAATTAATCAAGAGTTAATTGAAACTTTAGTAGGATAAGTTTGCAACTAATTAACTATATATTCGGAAAAATCGCCATGTTACTATTATTTGGAAAACAACTTACATAAAAGGGGGAACTTGGAATTGGAAAAGAAAAAATTATTATCAATTCTATCAACTGGTGCATTAGCGCTTTCATTATTTGCACCACTATCAGCTGGTGATTCAAAGGTCAGCGCAGCTGAAGCCACGGCACCAAAATGGGATGTAGAACGATATGGAGATCGAGTAGATATAGATGGTCAGCTAAATCTACTAAGTAAGGATTCTTCATACTTAAAGCAGGCTGATGCTAAAATTGCTGAGCAGGCTGCAAAAATTAATTTTAATGAGGATCAAACATCAGCAGGCACAACTGCAAATAGTAGTTTTATGAACAATGGAGGAACCAAACAATTCTTAAATAGGAATTTGAAGTTCAAACCATTTACACTAAGAAGCGTGGGTGAAAATGTTGAAATTTGGGTAGCTAATGATCTTGCATTTCCAACAGGAGATCCTCGCCCAGCTCATGTTGTAACACAAGAACAAGTAGATAAACTACGTGATGAATTCGATATTAATATCTACCCGAAGGCAACAGCGTTCTTTGGAACACCAGAGGTTCATGATGGATCACTTTCTCCTCTTGCCGGCAGAAATGTCCCTGCAGGTTACTATGAGGGTAGCGACAAGGTAATCATGCTCGTAGATAATATTCAAGATGATAATTTCAATGACCCAACTTATCCATTCTTTGTTGCTGGTTTCTTCTGGCAAACACTAGAAAACTATATTGATAGAAATATCATTACAATCGATACAAACAGCTGGGAAACTCGTTTAGAATCTACATTCTTCGGAACTACTATCCATGAGTTACAGCATTTAATTCATGCTGACAATGATGGAGCTGAAGAAACTTGGTTAAATGAAGGAATGTCTACCTTTTCTGAATACCTTGGTGGATATGGACATGATGACAGTTCAATTAACTTCTATTTAGATCATCCTGAGAACTCATTAGTGAATTGGGATGAACATCAAGGTGCAGCAACTGGTCCTGAAACAATTGCTGATTATGGTCAAGTTTATCTATTTACGTTATATATGAATGATAAATTCGGTCGAGAATTCATTCGTGACTTAGCATTAAATGAAGCTCAAGGCTTAAGCAGTGTAAACGAGGTTTTAAAAGCACATGGTTCAAAGCTTGATTTTACTCAGCTTTATCAAAACTTTATTACGGCTTTAACACTAGATTCTGATAGAGTTGGTAATGGAGTTTATAATTTTGATAGTATTGACCTTCGTAATGTTGTTGTAAATGCGAAGACAGGTGAAACTAGAGGTAAGACAGTAGACTTTGAAAAGGCTGTAACATTTGAAAAAGAAGGCGTTCCAGCATGGGGCGGCGATTTTAAAGAGTTAGATTTCCAAGATAAGATTAGAAGTATCTCATTTGATGGTGTTGATTTCTTGGGTACTCCATGGGTATCAATTGCAGATCCAAAAAATGCTGATAACAAAGTATTATGGGGTAATGAAGGTGATGAAGCTGATAATGCTATCATCTTTGAAGCTGACCTATCTGCTGTAGAATCCGCAACATTAAAGTTTGATAACTTCATTGATATCGAAGAGCAATGGGACTTTGGAATGGTTCAAGTTTCAACTGATGGCGGCGAGACTTGGATTAGCTTAGAAAATGAAAATACACGTAATGATGTTGTTGATGAAGGCTATCCAAGGATTAAAGAAAATGTACCAGGATTTACAGGAACATATGCAGATTGGCAGGAAGAAAGCTTTGATTTGAGTCAATATGCTGGTCAAAAGGTATTAGTTTCTTTCCGTTACTTAACTGACTGGGCATCAAATGAAAGTGGATGGTTTATAGATAACATTGGAATTCCTGAAATTGGTTATAGCAATGATGGCAGCTCTACAGAGGGCTTTAAATCTTTCCAAGAATTAGCTGGTCAATACGTTAATTACACGGTTACATTTATCAACGAAAAGGAAGTTGGTAATAAAAAGGGTGCGAAAACGAATTACAAGGTAATCACAGTGGATCCATTCAATGTAACAGATGAGGATGCATTAACTCTAAGACAGCTATTCAAAGATGGAAAGAACTATATGATTACCTCCTATGCAGCGCCTGCTGAAAGTAAGAATCCAGTAGACTTTACCTATAAAATTAACCTAAAAGAGAAATCTCCAAAAAAGAAATAACAAACTAAACAAAGCCCGAAGCATGACCCCTAAACAAGTCATGCTTCGGGTTTTTTGTGCATTTGTCAATTTGATTCGTGAAAAAAGACTCCACCATTCATAAAACTGGAGTCATCACTAGTTTTATAATTCTACTTAAAGATTAACACTTTACCAACCCTTTGGGGTCTATTCCTTTGTTTACAGATTTCGTTTACTTGTAAACAAATTCGTATACATGATGTTTACAAAAATGCATACAAGTTTACAAACACGTACACATGTTGATGTAAAGCCATGTGTACGTGTTTGTTAATGTTGTAAACGAAAATGTATACAACGATTACATAATGTTTACAATTTTACACATTCATTTCTTTTCGAATAGTTTATTGTGGAATCTATCAATCTTCTATAAACTTAAACTAGAGAAGCTAGATACATATTTTCATTTACTTCTAATATAAGAGTATGAGAGGATGATTGTTTTGAGTAATACTAGAGTGGCAGCAGTTGATGTAGGGAATGATTCGATTAAGGCTATTTTTGGAGAATTAGAATATGAGCTCAATATTCCTAATATAATCGCGAGAGACACAGAGGATCGTCCAGTAATTGGAATTGAAGAATTGGATGAAAAAAACCCTCTTGATGGCATTCATATTAAGGTACATTCTCCCGCGTTAAAAGAGAATAATGCTATTTATCGTGTGGGAAATCTTGCAACGAAAAGTGTTAATGGGACAGAATTAGATCCTGGCAGCAGCAAATCTGAGGAGGACCAAACCTTAGTCATGCTTTTCACTACATTGGCGTTAGATGCCGTGAAGGAAGGAAATCAAAATAATTTCCGTCAGGTGAAAAATGTCATCGATGCGAACTATACCTTAGGAACAGGTCTCCCCCTTCGTGAAGTAAAGGAAGGTAAGGACGCAGGTTATCGCTCGAAATTAATTGGTTCCGTACACCAAGTAGAGTTTCTTGTCACACCTAAATACCAAGGTTTAAAGGTGAATATTAAGTTTGATGAAATCAAGGTATACCCTGAGGGATTTGCGGCTTATATTAATCTAGTGATGGATAATAACTCAAAAATCATTAATAAAGATTTAATCGATAAGCGTATTTTAATTCAAGATATCGGCGGCTTATCAACAGATATTGCTGTTATTAAAAATCGAAATGTCGATGATGATAAAGCTCAAGGATTTAATCTAGGGGTATCAGAATCATTAGAACAAATCCGTGAGGAAATCAGATCGAAGCACGGTGTTGAATTAGACAGCCGCCGTGACGTTGTTGAAATTATCACGAAGAAAAACGACCGAAATCATATCATGGTTAAAGGCAGCAGAACGAGTGTTCACGATATTACTGACCGCATTCTGCTTGATTTGGCTAAGAAACAATATCGTTTATTACGGAATGTTTGGTCCAAGAACTCACAAACAGAAATCTGCTATTTTGTCGGCGGTGGGGCGACTGTATTAAAGGATTATCTTAAAACATTAAATAATAACCTTGATGGTTTTAATATCGATTTCTTTGAAGATGAAAAAGAAAGTATTTGGATGATGGCCAATGCCTATTACAAGCTCATCATGGATTTTGTTCGAAAGGCAGAGAAAAACAAGACCGAACAAACTAAGACTGAACATATTAAGAAACCTGTTACCAATTAATAGGGTGATAAGATGAAAAAAGCAGGATCCAATGAAATTCAGAGGGGACAGGCGATTTCCTTTCGCGTCCCTTCTGACACCCCTGACCATTTAGTCAAGCAGCTGCAAAGGTTAAAGGAAACGGAAAGAAGAAATTTTTCAAGCAAAATTGCGGAATTTGTGATGGAGGGCGTTAGTAACGCGAATTCAAAAGAGCGGGAAATGGTGTCAGTCCCTCTTCCCAAGAAGTTAACCAAGGCACAGCGTGATTGGTTGAAGCATGAGCATTCCGAGGCGTTATTAGGGAGTATTATCTATCAATTAATCTCCGACCCAATACGGTCTACTTCCCTGCTTGCTAGTTTAAATAGCAGTTCTATCGATATCGATGAGGCTTTATACCTGCAAGAAGAAGTATTTCCTGAGAAAACTGTTTCTTATCAAGATAATCTCAAGGTAATAGAGGAAACAGCTGCTGGTATTGATTTATCCGGTATGGATGATGACTTAGATGATTTTGATTGGGAAACAGCGAGACCTTTGGCAGAAGAAGAAAAAGCAGAGGATGAGCCTGACTTAGATGATCTATTGGGCGGATTTCTAGCGAGCATGAATAAATAGGTAATAAATAAGAGATTCATAGATAAGCATTGTTTCTTGCTTATCTTTTTTGCTGTTGTTTTACTACCTTTTTTGTTTCCTATGCTATAATTTTCTTGCTAAGATTTTTCTTTTTTTATAGGGATTGGAGTGGGTAATTTGAAAAAAGCTACCTTATTTATTCTGGTGATGCTCTTACTTTTTATGGCAGGTTGCGCCCAGAGGGAAAATAATGAAGGAAGTAATAATAATGAAAATACGATTAAAGAGGAACTCGTTCTAGCCGTGGGAAATGAGCCTGAAACGGGCTTTGATCCAGCTTTAGGATGGGGTCAATATGGTTCGCCTCTTTTTCAAAGTACATTGTTAAAAAGAGATAACAACTTAAAGATTACATATGACGTAGCTACAAGTTATGAAGTTAGTCAAGATGGTAAGACTTGGACGGTAAAACTTCGAGATGATGTTCTGTTTTCAGATAGAAAGCCATTAACGGCTGAGGATGTTCAATTTACCTTTGAAACGGCACTAACAAGTGGTTCTGTTTTAGACTTGAATATACTTGACTCAGTAGAGGTTACTGATGCTACTACGGTTAAATTCCACCTTCATCATGCAAATTCCACCTTTATCCATTCTTTGCTAACGTTAGGAATAATTCCAAGGCATTCATATGGTGATACATATGCAGAAAATCCTATTGGCTCAGGTCCTTTTAAACTAGTCCAGTGGGATAAAGGACAACAAATCATTATTGAAATGAATCCTGATTACTATGGTAAAAAGCCATTTTTTAAAAAGATTACTTTCTTGTTTTTAAATGAAGATGCAGCCTTTGCTGCGGCAAAAGCAGGACAGGTAGATATGGCATATATTCCGGCTTCCTTTAGTAAAAATCAGGTTCCAGGTATGCGTCTTGAAGCGGTTCAGAGTGTAGATAATCGTGGAATCATGTTTCCCTATGTCCCTTCAGGCGAAAAAACAAAAGATGGTCTTGCAGTTGGTAATGATGTAACGGCCGACATCGCGATTCGGAAGGCCATTAACGTTGCTATTGATCGCCAGACTCTAGTGGATGGTGTATTAGAGGGTCAAGGTACACCTGGTTATTCAGCTGCAGATGGCTTGCCTTGGGGAAATGAAGAGACAAAAATCAAAGATAGCAATCTGCAAGGTGCTAAAGAAATCTTAGCAAATGCCAATTGGAAAGATCAAAATGATGATGGACTTCTTGAAAAGGGAGCATTAAAAGCAGAGTTTGATCTCCTCTACCCTGCCAGTGATGTTACTAGACAATCGTTAGCTATTTCGGTTGCGGATATGGTTAAACCATTAGGAATAAAAATAAATGTCGAAGGTAAGAGCTGGGATGAAATTGAAACGTTAATGCACTCGAATGCGGTGATGATGGGATGGGGCAGTCATGACCCGCTTGAAATCTATAATCTGTTTAGCGGGAAAATGGCAGGAATGGATTATTATAACTCAGGTTTTTATTCCAATAAAAAAGTAGATGAATACTTGGAAAAAGCACTGTCATCTCGAACAGAGGAAGAAGCTATTGAATACTGGAAAAAAGCTCAATGGGATGGAGAAACTGGATTTAGTACATTGGGGGATGCGCCTTGGGCATGGTTGGTAAATATCGATCACTTGTATTTAGTAAATGAAAAACTGGATATTGGAGAGCAAAGAATTCAGCCGCATAGTCATGGTTGGCCAATTACTGATAATCTTGTTGACTGGAAATGGAATGAGAAATAAATGATAGGTGCGAGACAAAAATGCAGAATATAGTCTCTTTTATAGTAAGGAAAAGCGTCAGGCTGGTTTCTCTCCTGTTCGCCATTTGTGTCATTACCTTCGTATTAATTAGCCAGTCACCTATCGACCCTATTCAAGCCTATATTGGGGCAGATATGATGAGGGTCGGTCCTGAACAGCGGGATAAAATTGCAGAAAACTGGGGGTTAAATGAACCTCCAGCCGTACAATTTTTCCGCTGGGGTGCTTCCGTATTGCAGGGCGATTTAGGAACCTCGATGATTTACCGGCGTCCTGTCACAGAAATTATAAGTGAGAAATTCCTTCATTCCCTTGCTCTTATGATCATTGCATGGATATTATCGGGCATTGTAGGCTTTACCTTAGGAATAGCAGCAGCGATGAAAAAAGGTAAATGGCAGGACAGAATAATCAAGGGCTATTGTTATACGTTAGCTTCGACACCAGCATTTTGGATGGGACTGCTGTTATTGATGGTATTTGCTGTTTGGTTAGATTGGTTTCCAATAGGAATGGGGGTTCCTGCAGGAGTTCTTGCAGAAGATGTTACCCTTGCTGACCGTATTAAGCATTTATTTCTGCCTGCGCTTACCCTTAGTATCGTCGGCGTCGCAAATATTGCTTTACATACGAGACAAAAGCTAATTGAGGTCCTTTCAAGTGAATACATCTTATTTGCTAAAGCGAAGGGTGAAAAAGGATTCACCCTTCTATGGAGGCATGGATTACGAAACATCTCTTTACCTGCGATTACGCTCCATTTTGCAGCCTTTAGTGAATTATTTGGAGGTGCTGTTTTAGCAGAGCAAGTCTTTTCATACCCAGGATTAGGACAGGCAACGGTTGAAGCGGGACTTCGCGGTGATGTTCCGCTCCTTTTAGGATTAGTAATCTTTAGCTCCATATTTGTATTTGTCGGAAATTTAATGGCAGATCTTATTTCTTTTGTAGTTGATCCAAGAATGAAGGAGAAAAGATCGCTATGAACACAATTAGGACAATAAATAAAAGACAGAGAACGGTCATTGTAACCACGGTTACTTCCGCTTTATTATTGGCTATCTTAGTTGGAGGTCAACTCTTAAGTAATGATCGAATTGTAACGAATTTAGAGTTTCGCAACCTCCCTCCTGCGCTTGCTCATCCATTTGGAACGGATTGGCTTGGGCGGGATATGCTCACTCGGACGATAAAAGGGCTGTCGATTAGTATTGTAGTTGGTCTTATAGCAGCTGCAGCGTCTGTTACGATAGCGGTTTGTCTAGGGATCATCGCTGCAACGATGGGAAAATTGGCTGATGCCATCATTTCCTGGCTTATTGACCTTTTTTTAAGTATTCCACATTTGGTCATGCTGATATTAATTGCTTTTGTACTAGGAGGTGGGATGAAGGGTGTAGTAATTGGCTTAGCACTTACCCACTGGCCGAGCTTAACGAGGGTTATTCGGGCAGAGGTCATGCAAATTCAAAGTGCAGAGTTTGTCCAAACATCAAAAAAACTTGGAAAATCACGGTGGTTTATTGCCGTACATCATATACTTCCCCATCTTCTGCCACAATTCTTAGTGGGGCTATTTTTACTGTTTCCTCACGCGATTCTTCATGAGGCGGCGGTAACATTTTTAGGCATGGGATTATCACCGCATCAACCAGCCATCGGTATCATCCTCTCCGAATCCATGCGCTACTTGTCTACAGGCATGTGGTGGCTGGCATTTTTTCCAGGATTATGTTTACTTTTGGTGGTGCGTGCTTTTGATTTAGTAGGGGACCGGCTGCGGTCATTAACGGACCCGAGCCGTGCCAATGAATAGGACGGGGGTGGAGAGGGATATGACTATCCTTGAGGTTCGTGATTTGTCTATATCCTTTTCTCAGTACTCAAAGGGATTAAGACAGGAAAATAATCAAGTGATTCATAACTTAAATGTGTCACTAAATAAAGGTGAAATTGTTGCAGTTGTCGGCTCAAGTGGTTCAGGAAAGAGCATATTAGCACATGCCATTCTTGGGATTTTACCAGGAAATGCGACGATGACAGGCAGCATTTCTTTCGATGGACAGGTGCTGACGAAAGAAATGCTGGCAAACTTGCGCGGGCACGAGATTGTGCTGGTACCGCAATCTGTGAAGTTTTTAGACCCACTCATGAGAATCGGTTCACAGGTGCAAACTTCGGTTAGAAAGCAAAATGTTGTTACGGCACAAAAGAAAATTTTTGAAAAATATAAATTACACCCGCTTGTAGAAAAACTATATCCCTTTCAATTATCAGGCGGAATGGCGAGACGTGTACTCGTGTCGATGGCAGTTGTAAGTGAAGCCAGCGTCATCATTGCCGACGAACCAACACCAGGACTTGATTCTGAAGTCATCAAGGAAGCGGAATCCTCCTTTAGGAAGTTAGCTGATAATGGCAGTGCGGTAATGGTCATTACTCATGATATAGATTTTGCCTTGAAACTTGCCGATAAAATTGCAGTTTTCTACGCAGGTACAGTTGTTGAAATCGCACCTGTTCGTGATTTTTTTGGTAGGGGTGAGAACTTGAGGCACCCCTATACAAAAGCATTATGGAGAGCCCTTCCCCAAAATGATTTCATTCCAATTAAAGGCTCACAGCCGCTAGCCAATGACTTACCTAACGGTTGTCCCTTTGCACCTAGGTGTGAACATGCTACCTCAGACTGTTCCAAGGAACTGCCGGCAGAAAAAATGATTCGAGGCGGAATGGTTAGGTGTTTGCATGCAACTTAAAGCGGAAAATGTCGGTTTTGGGTATCAGAAGAATAGTTGGATGTTTCGTCATCTTGATTTAACGATAGGGAAAGGGGAAATTGTCGGTCTTGCCGGACCAAGCGGGGCTGGGAAGACAACGCTGGGCCGAATTCTTGCGGGGTATGAAATGCCTTTGGAAGGAATGGTAACGCTGAATGACTCCCCTTTGCCGAATACGGGCTATCATCCTGTTCAACTAGTCTTTCAGCACCCTGAAAAAGCAGTAAATCCGAAATGGAGAATGCAGAAAACTCTTCATGAGGGCTGGAATCCTGATAATGAATTACTAGAAAGATTAGGAATTGATAAAGAATGTCTGCGCCGCTGGCCCAATGAGTTATCAGGCGGCGAATTGCAGCGCTTCTGTGTCGCAAGAGCACTTGGACCGAAGACAGAGTTTCTTATTGCTGACGAGATGACGACTATGCTAGATTCGATTACACAAGCTCAAATATGGCAGGTTGTGCTAGATATAGCTAAACAGCGGGAAATGGGAATCCTCGTGATCAGCCATGAAGCACCACTTCTCGAAAGGCTGTGTAGTAGAATTGTTGATATTTCAAATAAATAGGCGACTTAGTTGTCTAAGGAGAAAATCCAAATGGAAAAATTTAAAAATTACCGTTTTCCGATTATCCTTTTGCTGTCCATTTTTGTTGGTGCCATTTTAGGATTAGTAATGAAAGAGGAAGCTGTTATTTTTCAGCCAATTGGTGATGTCTTTTTAAATCTATTATTCACCATTATTGTTCCGCTCATTTTCTTTACCATTTCCTCTTCTATTGCCAATATGAATGGTGCAAAAAGATTGGGGAAGATTATTGGCTGGATGTTCGGAACGTTCCTATTTACAGGAATTGTATCAGCTATTTATATGTTTTTTATTGTAAAAGTAGTGAATCCAGGTGAAGGAGTCAATATAAAACTGGTAAAACCTGAAGGTGCAGAGGAGTTAAATCCAGTCACACAAATTGTTAAGACCTTTACCGTACCGGATTTTGTCGAATTGTTCTCAAGAAGCAATATGTTAGCGCTCATTGTAATCTCTATCTTGGTTGGATTCGCAGCGCAATCCATTGGGGAACGTGGGAAGCACTTTACCAGCTTTTTGAGCTCGGGTTCCGAAGTCATGATGAAGGTGGTTTCCTTGATTATGTACCTAGCACCGATTGGCCTTGGCGCTTACTTTGCCACTTTAGTAGGTCAGTATGGTCCAATCCTATTAGGTTCATATATTAAGGCAGGTATAACCTATTATGTGGCTTCTATCGTCTATTTCTTTGTGGCCTTTACGATTTATGCCTTTATGGCAGGTAAGGGTAACGGAATAAGAGTGTTTTGGAGTAATATGCTGGCACCATCGATAACGGCGCTTGCCACCTGTTCAAGTGCTGCTTCCATACCCGTTAATCTAGAAGCTTCTAGCAGGATGGGGATTAAGAAAGATATCAGGGATACAACCATTCCGCTTGGGGCTGCTTTACATAAAGATGGTTCTGTTATTGGTGGCGTTCTGAAAATTGTCTTTTTGTTTGGTATTTTTGATATGAATCTTTCAGGTATTGGTAATTTCTTTTTAATTATTAGTGTTTCCCTGTTAGTCGGTGCGGTGATGGGAGCCATTCCTAGCGGTGGAATGATTGGGGAAATGTTAATCCTAAGTTTATTTGGATTCCCGCCTGAAGCTTTACCGATTATCGCTGCAATCAGTACATTAATTGATCCGCCTGCTACCATGTTGAATGCAAGTGGGGATAATGTTGCTGGGATGATGGTTTCGCGAATGGTAGAGGGTAAGAATTGGCTGGAAAAAACTGCATAAAAATAAGGGGTACTCCGATTCGGAGCACCCCATTAATTTTTAGATTACACCCTGTGCAATCATTGCGTCTGCTACTTTTAAGAAGCCTGCGATATTGGCACCGACAACAAGGTTGCCAGGATATCCATATTCATCAGCTGCTTTCATACTGTTACGATAGATGTTAATCATAATTTGGTGAAGTTTTGCATCAACTTCTTCAAATGTCCATGCCAGCCTTTGGCTATTTTGTGCCATTTCTAGAGCGGAAACCGCTACACCGCCTGCATTTGCAGCCTTCCCTGGTGCAAATAGGATATCACTTTCTAAAAATACTTCAATAGCCTCAAGAGTTGAAGGCATATTTGCCCCTTCGCCTACAGCTTTTACTCCATTAGAAACGAGGACTTTTGCTGCTGATTCATCAATTTCATTTTGAGTTGCACAAGGTAAGGCAATGTCACAAGGAATTGACCAGATACCGCTGCAGCCTTCGAAGTACTCTGCTTCTGGATGCTCAAGAACATATTCACTGATTCTTTTTCTTTCCACTTCTTTAATTCGTTTGACGGTGTCAAGCTTAATACCGCTTGGGTCATATACATATCCGTTTGAGTCGCTGCAGGCTACAACCTTAGCGCCAAATTGGATTGCTTTTTCAATTGCATAGATAGAAACATTCCCTGAACCTGACACTACGACGGTGCTTCCTTCAAAGCCTAGTCCTTTGTCAGCTAACATTTCTTGAACAAAGTAAACTGTTCCATAGCCAGTTGCTTCTGTACGTGCCAAGCTGCCGCCATAGCCAAGCCCTTTACCAGTTAACACTCCAGCTTCATAGGCACCGCGGATTCTTTTG
This sequence comes from Neobacillus niacini, assembly GCF_031457145.1. Classification (GTDB taxonomy): domain Bacteria; phylum Bacillota; class Bacilli; order Bacillales; family Cytobacillaceae; genus Neobacillus; species Neobacillus niacini_J. Next base: position 124,594 of record NZ_JAVDVZ010000008.1, on the reverse strand, counting down.
TACTGTCCAAACATGTATCCTATTTCTCTGGCACCTACACCGATATCCCCAGCAGGTACATCGACATCAGGACCAATATGTCGGTAAAGTTCGGTCATGAAGCTTTGTGTAAAGCGCATGATTTCTCCATCTGACTTACCCTTAGGATCAAAGTCAGAACCACCTTTACCTCCGCCGATAGGCTGGCCAGTTAACGAGTTTTTAAAGGTCTGCTCAAAACCAAGGAATTTAATAATGCTGGCATTAACCGATGGGTGGAAGCGTAAACCACCCTTATATGGACCGATGGCGCTGTTATACTGTACACGGAAGCCACGGTTTACTTGAGCCTTTCCTTTATCATCTACCCAAGAAACTCGAAAGGAAATAACTCTTTCAGGCTCAACGATTCTTTCTAGGATACTCTGTTCAATGTATTTAGGATGTTTTTCAAAAACAGGAATAAGTGAGTCGAAAATTTCCTTAACGGCTTGTTGAAACTCCGATTCATAAGGATTGCGGCACATCACAGTATTGAACACTTCATTTACATATTGAAGTGCTACACTTTGGTTATCTTGTTTAAGCTGTTCGATCGTTTTCATAGCAACCCCTCCAATTTCTTTAAATTATTAGATTATTGAATAGGATTATTTTATAATTAAATAATAATCTAAACAATATTAATAATAGATAAAATCAATCTCAAAATGAGATGAATCGAGGTGAAGGCTTTGGAATTAAGGCAAATTCAATATTTTATGGAAGTAGCAAAACGTGAGCATGTGACAGATGCGGCATTAGAACTGCATGTAGCTCAATCCGCTGTTAGTCGGCAAATTTTTAATTTGGAAAAAGAGCTTGGTGTCGACTTATTTATTCGCGAAGGCCGAAATGTCAAACTGACCAGAATAGGACAGATGTTTTTAGAACATATGGAACAAGCCATGAAGGTGATTGATGGCGCACAACGGGAAATTAAAGAATACTTAGACCCAATGAAAGGAACGATACGAATAGGATTTCCGACTAGCCTGGCTTCTTATACACTCCCAACAACCATTTCTGCTTTTCGCGAGCACTACCCTCAAGTGAAATTTCAATTGAAACAAGCCTCATATAAAGAGCTAATTGAAGGTGTAATGCATGGCGAATTTGATATGGCGTTAATTGGTCCTGTTCCAAAACATGAGAAGAACCTAATTGGCACTACCCTTTTTACAGAAAAAATTGTTGCCTTATTGCCTTTAAGCCATCCTTTATCGGACCGGACTTCGATAAAATTAAGCCAATTACGGGAGGAATCCTTTGTCCTTTTTCCAAAGGGATTTGTTTTAAGGGAAATCATTGTTCATGCTTGTGAGCAGTTAGGGTTTCAGCCAAAAGTGTCCTTCGAGGGGGAAGATATTGATTCGATAAAAGGATTGGTTTCGGCAGGACTAGGAGTCACTTTAATCCCTGAAATCACATTAGTAGAAGGATTTCCTCGTTCTACAGTTAAGGTTCAGATTATTGAGCCTGATGTCACCCGTACGGTCGGAGTCATCATTCACAAGGAGCGCAAGATGCTCCCTACGGTTAAAATTTTCTATGAGTTTTTAAAGGATTTCTTTTCTATTCTGGACCAGTACCAAAGATAATGAGAAGCCAACCTGTTCGGTTGGCTTCTTTTTAGATTATGCTTTTTGTTCAAACAGTTTGGTAATTTCAATCACCGAGTTTGTGGCTTTGATCATGTTATCGACAGATATAAACTCATACTTCCCGTGGAAGTTCTCTCCACCTGTAAAAATATTTGGTGTTGGCAGTCCCATATAAGATAGTTGGGAACCGTCTGTACCACCGCGAATCGGTTTGATTAGTGGTTTAATGTCGAGGTTCTCCATCGCCTGTTGGGCAATGTCAACAATTTCCATGACGGGTTTGATTTTTTCACCCATATTGTAATATTGGTCTTTCAACTCAAGATGAACGGTATCACTGCCATGTCTTTCATTTAACAGGTCGACGATGGCTGTCATTCTATTTTTTCGTTCTTGAAAGATATCTTTGTCATGGTCTCGAATAATGTAGTAAAGCTTTGTTTGCTCGACATCACCGTTAAAGGAAATTAGGTGATAGAAGCCCTCATATCCTTCCGTATGTTCAGGTGCTTCTAAAGCTGGCAGCTGGCTATGTAATTCCATGGCAATTTTCATTGAATTTACCATTTTGTCTTTGGCTGAACCCGGATGAATATTGGTTCCTTTAATGGTAATTTTGGCTGCGGCCGCATTAAAGCTTTCATATTCTAACTCTCCAAGCGGTCCACCGTCGACAGTGTATGCATACTTGGCATTGAAGGCTTTTACATCAAATTTGTGTGGACCTCTGCCAATCTCCTCATCTGGGGTGAACGCAACGCGGACCTTACCATGCTTGATTTCTGGATGTTGAATAAGGTAAGCCATTGCGGTCATGATTTCGGCGATTCCCGCTTTGTTGTCAGCACCTAGCAGTGTTGTGCCGTCAGTAGTGATAAGTGTGTGCCCTTTATAGCTTGGCAGGGCTGGGAAATCCTTTGTTGACATGGTGACATTTGGGTTTAGGATGATGTCGTTGCCATCATAGTTTTCAATGATCTGTGGATTAACGTTGGTGCCGGTAAAATCAGTTGCTGTATCAACGTGTGCTAGGAATCCGATTGTTGGTACGTCCTTTTCGGTATTAGACGGTAAGGTTGCCATCACATAACCATTTTCATCGACCGTTACCTCTTGCATTCCAATCGACTTTAACTCCTCCACCAACATATTGGCTAACGTTAACTGACCAGGTGTTGAAGGACAGTTTTCATTGCTCTCATTCGACTGCGTATCCACCTTCACATAGGAGGTAAATCTTTCAATCAACTCATTCTTCACGTGTGTAGCACTCCCTTTTCACATTTTTACAACTTTATAATAGCATGTTCGGGTGGTGGGCGGAAATTGTGGGATGGTTTGCTGAAAATAGTTGTTGAGTAGTTGAGTATTGGTGGTTTGTGTGTGTGATACTCTCGGATAGCGGAAAACACTCTCGGATGGCGGCGAAATACTCTCGGATAGCGGAAAATACTCTCGGATGGCGTGGGATACTCTCGGATGGCGGCGAAATACTCTCGGATAGTGGAAAATACTCTCGGATGGGGTGGAATACTCTCGGTTGGCGGCGAAATACTCTCGGATAGCGGAAAACACTCTCGGATGGGGTGGAATACTCTCGGATGGCGGCGAAATACTCTCGGATAGCGGAAAACACTCTCGGATGGCGTGGAATACTCTCGGATGGCGACGAAATACTCTCGGATAGCGGAAAACACTCTCGCATGAAATACTTATTTGTTTCTAAAGTCCATGAAATAAGTTCTGTTTCGAAAGCTACCTTTGAATTGTAAATTCATACTCAGCAAGATCCGGGTTGCCGTATGTATATCCACCCCCAAAAACTCCCGGCACTCCCGATTCGTGATACTCCTCTTCACCACCAAAAACCACTCCGTCAGCGTTTCCACATGAGCTCTATGATTATTCACGTCACAATAATTACAGTGCCAGGTCCGGGGGAGCTTAATCATTCCAATCCTCCCGCAATTGCAGCACCGGACACCTGGTTTGATTTCGCTAATTGGTATCTTATATGTCTCACAAACAGGTTTTGGAATAAACGGGCGATGACTAGCAAGCAACTCTGAAGAAATCCGGTGTACTGTCGGAAAATCCAGCTTCTTACCTTGCTGTGGAAGGCTTTTAATAAAGGGTGGGATCATATTTGGATAGAGGAGTGTGGTATTCGCAGGTGGGATTTCCACATGTTGTTTCGGGTAAGCTAAGACGATGGCGCCAAAAAGTGGTAATTGAATATTTCTCTCCTCTAACCAGATTTCCAAAAGTTCAAGATTCCGTTCCAATTGAACGACTGGACTTTCGTAATATTTGGTTTGTCCATCCTCCTTCTTTTGAATTAATTGCGGTGGATTATCCTGAAATTCCAGGCTGCCGCTCATGTTTTTGGTTTCTAAAATAAGTCCAAAATAAGGTGTTGTGAATAAGTGGTCGATTTGAAAGTAGCTGTCTGAAGAAAGTGATAAATCGTGGAAAATGTTGTTCTTAAATGGAAAATGATAGCGCTGAAAAATTTCCGCCACCCGTTGCTCGCCTCCAATCCCTGCCTCAATCGTGGATTGTTTGGAAGACAGGTCAGGCACAATCGGGTGATTGGCCGCGATTCTACTTTGAGCATAGATCAAACCTTTTAATGTAAGTGAGTCAGAATAATCCTTCATTTTTCACCTCCACAAGTATCCTAGCACGTCCCCTTCCCTAAATATATGGATTTCATAATTTTGTAAAAAATATTACTTATCCACCATTGACCAGAGTAGTCAATGGGGGTACACTATGATTGACTACTCTGGTCAATGAAGTAATGAAAGGAGGCTGCCAATTTGTTTTCAAAGTTTTTTAACCTGGAAAAGGAAAAACAGGACCGAATCATCAATGCAGCAATAAAGGAATTTGCCCAGAAGGGATATGATAATGCCTCAACCAATGAAATCGTTAAGGAAGCAGGGATTTCAAAGGGACTTCTATTCCATTATTTTAAAAACAAGAAGCAGTTATTCTTCTTTCTATTTGATTATTGCTACAACGTGGTTGCTGATGAATTTTATAAAAAGGTCGATTTAACCGAAAGAGACTTTTTTAAAAGAATTCGCCAAGCCGTTCAGATAAAAGTGGAACTGCAGACGAAATACCCTGATATCTTAACCTTTATCCAAGAGGCGTTTATGCAGGATTCAGCTGAAATAAAGGTAGAGTTTGATAAAAAGAAACAAGAACTGACCGCGGTTAATATCAATATCATTTACGAGGGCATTGATTTATCTAAATTTAGGGACGATGTCGATGTTCAGAAGGTCCTTAAGATTATTTCGTGGACCTTTGAAAAAATGAGTGATGAAGAGTTACTCAAGGCTAAAATGCTGCCCAATCACAAAATTGATTATGACAAGGTCTTTCTTGAAGCAGAAGAGTATTTCGAGATTTTCATTAAAGGCTTTTATAATGATGGGGGGAAATAGCGATGAATGTGATTGAAATTAAAAATTTAACAAAGACTTACGGCAAAGCAAGAGGAATTAGTAATATCAGCTTTAATGTCGAGGAAGGTGAGATTTTTGGCTTTATCGGACCTAATGGCGCCGGGAAATCGACGACAATAAGAACCCTTCTTTCACTCATTTACCCTACCAGCGGCAGTGCAACGATTTTTGGCAAAGATTCGGTTCAATTTGCTCCTGAAATTAAAAAGGAAATCGGCTACTTACCTTCCGAAGTTTTTTACTATGACAATCTGAAGGTGAAGGATCTATTAAACTATTCAGCTAGTTTTTATAAAAAGGATTGCAGTAAGAGAATAAAAGAATTGGCGGGAATTATGGATTTGGATCTCACCAAAAAAATTGAAGACCTCTCACTGGGAAATAAAAAGAAGGTCGGGATTGTTCAAGGACTGCTCCACTCACCTAAGCTTATTATTCTAGACGAACCGACAAGTGGGTTAGATCCGCTGATGCAGCAAAGATTCTTCGAACTATTAGAGGAAGAAAACAAAAAAGGAGCTACGATTCTATTTTCCTCTCATATTTTAACCGAGGTTCAACGGCTATGTAATCGCGTTGCGATTATTAAAGAAGGTAAGATTGTAGCCGTTGAAAAGATTAGTACCTTAAAAGAAAATACCTATAAAAAGTTCAAAGTGGAAACGAAAGCAGAACTAGACTCTAATTACTTCAACCTAGAAGGTGTAAATAAGTTAGAGGTAAAGGATAACCATACAAGTTTCTTATTTAAAGGGAATATTAACGATGTCATGAGGAAAATTGCCGACATTGAGATTACGAATCTATGGATTGAAGAGCCAGACCTTGAGGAGATTTTCATGCACTATTATGAAAAGGAGGCATAAAAACCATGAATATTTTGTTGCATGAATTGAGGGCATATCGGAAGTCTACCATCATTTGGACGATATCACTAGTCGGCACTGCAGCGCTATTTATGTCATTTTTTCCTGCCTTTACAAAGGATACAGAGGAATTTACAAAGCTGCTTGAAGGGTATCCGGCGGCGCTCCGAGAAGCATTCGGGATTAATCTCAACAATTTCTTTTCCATTCTAGGATTCTACTGTTATGGGTTATCTTTTGTTACGCTTTGCGGCGCAATTCAGGCCATGAATCTAGGTACAAGTATTGTCAGCAAAGAGGTTAGGGAAAAAACAGCGGACTTCCTGCTAACAAAGCCTGTAACCCGTACAACGGTTTTGACGAACAAATTATTGGCTGCATTGATTTCAATCATACTAACGAATATTGTTTATATAGGAGCTGCAACATTGCTTGCTTTCCAAGTAGCGACTGAAGATTTTAGTGTTAGCATTTTCATCCTGCTTTCATTAACCGTTTTCCTAGTGCAAATGCTTTTTTTAGCAATAGGAATCATTATTTCAGTTATCGTCTCAAGGATTAAATCAGTGCTAACGGTATCGCTCGCTACCGTTTTTGCCTTTTACTTTTTAGGAATGTTCAGCGCTGATGAAGCGAAACGATATCTCTCTCCATTTAAATATTTTGATACAGCTTATATCATGGAAAATGCAAGTTATGAAACATCCTTTTTGATAACCGGAGCAGCACTCATGATTTTGGCGATTGGTGCTAGTTATTTCATTTATGCCAAAAAGGATATTCACTCGGTATAACGGCCAAGGAGGAGTGATGGAAGGATGAATATTTTTTTAAAAGAAATGAAGTCCCATCGAAAATCTCTTGTATTCTGGAGTATAGGTGTTTTCCTAATGGTTGCCTCGGGGATGGTTAAATATGAAAGTCTGTCCTCTTCTGGTCAGCCAATGAATGAAATGCTGGCGGGAATGCCAAAATCGCTGCTGGCTGTCTTAGGAATCGGTGAATTTGATATTTCAACAGCAACTGGTTATTACGGATTACTCTTCATTTATTTGTTGTTAATGGCAACTATTCATGCAGCTATGCTTGGGGCAACGATTATTGCAAAAGAAGAACGGGACAAAACCACCGAGTTTTTGTTTGTTAAGCCCGTATCAAGAAATCAAATTATTACTGCTAAATTACTGGCGGCATTCGTCAATATCTTAATCCTGAATCTTGTTACCTTCATTTCTTCCGTATTATTAGTTGGAAAATACAGCGATGGCGGCGTGGTTACAGGTGATATTGCAATCACGATGGCAGGTATGTTTATTTTGCAAATTCTATTTATGGTAATCGGCAGCTCTTTAGCAGCTGTGAAAAAGAACTCTAAAGCAGCTGCATCATTAGCGACTGGAGTTCTTTTGCTTACGTATGTGATTTCGGTGGCGATTGATTTAAATGAAAATATCGAAGGCTTGAAATACCTTACTCCTTTTAAATACTTTGAGGCAAAAAGTGTTATGTTCGGTGCCGGTTTTGAGCTAATCTTTGTTCTTTTATCCGTGGTATTGATTGCCGGACTTACAGTAGTGACCTTTGTCTTTTTTAAAAAGCGTGATTTAAATGTGTAAGAAGTTTTTAATAATGTAGTGATAGTGTTAAAATGGTAAAAGCCTAATTGGAATAAGGAGGAAATTGACATGCAAAATGAAAACACTTCACTGCCGCCAAAAACTTGCTCAATTGAAAAATTGGTTACGATGGAATCAGATGTTAAAAAGGTGCTGGCAGGAGAAAAGACTGCTACACGCCGGAATGGCAGATATGCCGATCCAGGAGAGATCATGACGCTTGAAGGATGTCAATTTGTCGTAGAACATGTCTATTCGCAAAGCTTGGGAGAATTGACAGACGATGACGCACGCCGCGAGGGCCACCCTACGGTCGAAGAATACAAGCAAAGTATTCTTTCCTATCATCCTGGAATGCCATGGCTTCCACAAATGCGAGTTTGGGTTCACGAATTTCGTCCAGTAGAAGAATAAAAAAAGAATGAGTCCTTTTCAAAGGACTCATATTTTTTTTGCTATAATAGCCTTATTATAAAAAGGTTTCCATATAACGGTTGGGGTGAACGGGTCATGGGGTTTTTAGCAAAATACATAAAGAAATATTGGAAGTCTTTTAGCTTAGCAGTTTTATTTTTAACCTTTGAAGCGATTTGTGATCTGTTAATGCCTACGATTATGGCGAGTATCATCGATGTCGGTGTCGCTGGCAGAGACTTGGATTATGTACTGAAAATGGGCGGTGTCATGCTTCTGATTACTTTGTTTGGTGCCGTCTCCGCTTCAATCAGAAGTATCCTTGCAAGCATAGTGTCCCAAAGCTTTGGTGCAGAGTTAAGGTCTGATTTATATAGAAAAATTCAAGCCTTATCCTTTAAAAATATTGACCGCTTTGAACGTGCGTCGTTAATCACGAGACTGACCAATGATGTGACACAAATTCAAGTTTTTGCAAACGGCTTAATGCGGATTTTTGTTAAATCCCCGCTTTTAGCTATCGGAGGCTTAATCATGGCGACGCGGCTAAATCTCCACCTCTCCGTCGTGTTGGCCGTAGTGGTCCCAATTGTTGCGGTATTTATTGTTCTAAACCTACGGCTTGGATTCCCTTTGTTCTCAAGGGTTCAAAAAGCGCTCGACCGAGTTAACGGTGTTATGCGTGAATATTTATCAGGGGTACGTGTGGTGAAAGCATTCAACCGTTTTGATGTTGAAGTTGAGAAATTTGATCATGCAAATGAAGATTTCAAAAAGCAATCGATTTCTGCTACAAGGCTGATGGCTGTATTTAGCCCTGCGATTATGCTGACGGTCAACCTAGGGATTGTCGCGGTTCTCTGGATTGGCGGCTTTGGCGTTACCAATGGCAATGTTCAGGTTGGTCATATTATTGCATTTATTAACTACATGACCCAAATTCTTTTTTCGTTAATGATGATTTCCATGGTATTTAATATGTTTGTCCGTGCGAAAACGTCAGCTGTAAGGGTGAGTGAAGTATTTGCCCTCGAGGATGACCTCACCTGGAAAGAAGAAGTGATCCAACCATCTCTTGAAAAAGAACAAGGTGGGATTGATTTCAATCATGTTTACTTTTCCTATGAAGGGACAAGCGGTGACCCCGTGTTAAAAGATATTAACCTAACCTGTCTACCAGGAGAAACAATCGGAATTATTGGCTCGACCGGCTCGGGGAAAAGTACACTGGTTGGTCTAATACCCCGCTTTTATGATGTCAGTGCTGGAAGCATAAAAGTCGATGGTGAGGATATTCACCTTGCTGATCCCAAACGGCTTAGAGAGAAAATCGCTTTCGTCCCGCAGAAGACGATTCTTTTTACCGGAACTGTGGAGGAGAACATTAAATGGGGAAAAGAAGATGCAACAATAGAAGAAGTTGAAAGAGCAGCAAAGATTGCCGGAGCACACGACTTTATTATCGCTTCCCCTGAAGGATATCAAACAAGAATTGGACAAGGCGGGGTGAATTTTTCAGGTGGTCAAAAGCAGCGACTCTCGATTGCAAGGGCATTAATCAAAAACCCACAAATTTTGATTCTAGATGATAGCACTAGTGCGGTTGACGTTACTACTGAGGAGAGAATTAAGGCGGGATTGAAAAAATATGCACAAGGGCTTACCTGTCTCCTGATTGCCCAGCGGATTACTTCAATAATGGATGCGGATAATATTGTCGTCATGGATCACGGGGAAATCGTCGGAATGGGTAAACACGAGGAATTATTAAGAGACTGTAAGGTTTACCAGGAAATCTATCAATCTCAAATTGGCAAGGAGGTTGCGCTCTAATGTCAGCAGCATCGGATCAATCACGTAACACGCCACCTCCACTGTCGATTCCGGGAAGGCCGGCGATGGGAGGTGGTCATCGCCGCGGGGGACCTATTGTTAAACCGAAGAACTTTAAGGAAACCTTACGGAGGTTATGGCATTATTTTGGCAATGAAAGAAAAATGCTTAGTCTTGTTTTTATCTTTATTTTTTTCAGTTCAGCCTTAGCACTACTCTCACCTTTCTTAATAGGAAAAGCTGTGGATGCCATTGGATTAAACAAAAAAGTAGATTTTAATTTTCTTGAACTGATGATCACGATTTTGGTTGCTGCCTTTATCGTGGATGCCGCACTCACCCTCTTGCAGGGCTGGTTGATGGCAGGTGTCTCGCAGCGGGTCGTGAAGAGATTGCGCAATGCACTTTTTGTAAAGCTACAAAAGCTCCCGGTTGCCTTTTTTGACAAGCGGACACATGGAGAATTAATGAGCAGACTTTCAAACGATATCGATAATGTCAGCAGTACAATTTCGCAATCGACAACCCAGTTAATGTCAGGTGCTATTGTCATTAGCGGTTCTTTCATTATGATGTTAATACTGAGTCCGATTTTGACGGTGGCAAGCTTACTCACGGTCCCTCTTGTCTTTTTATTAACTCGCTCAATTGCGAAAAGAACGAGTGTATATTTTAAAGCGCAGCAAATCGAGCTCGGAAAATTGAATGGACAAATTGAGGAAACAATCTCCGGTATTGAGGTAGTTAAAGCGTTTAATCATGAAGAAAAAGCAATATCTGAATTTGAAGATGTTAATCAGAAACTGCGTGAGGTTGGCCTTAAGGCGCAAATTTGGTCAGGTTTCCTCATGCCAATTATGAACGTTATCAATAATTTAGGCTTTGCAATTGTGGCTGTCACTGGTGGTTTTCTTGCGGTTGAGGGCATGATTACAGTAGGTGCGATTGCCAGCTTTATTACCTACTCTCGGCAGTTTGTCCGCCCTCTTAACGACCTGGCAAATATTTTTAATATGCTGCAGTCAGGTGTTGCGGGAGCAGAGCGGGTTTTCGAGATACTTGATGAGTTAGAGGAACCAGAAGATTTGAAAAATGCAGTGGTATTAGATAAGCCAATGGGGCATGTTGTTTTTGAAAATGTCAGCTTTGGCTATCGCGGCGATGTACCTATTTTAAAAAATATGAGTTTTGAAGCTGACATTGGCAGCAGTACCGCGTTAGTAGGGTCAACGGGAGCAGGGAAAACGACCATTGTGAATCTATTGACAAGATTCTATGATGTGACGGAGGGCAGGATTTTATTAGATGGGCATGATATCAGAGAATATACCCGGGATAGCTTAAGAAGCTGTTTTGGCTTTGTGCTCCAGGATACCTATCTGTTTTCAGGCACCATTAAGGAAAATATTATGTATGGAAGACCCTCAGCAAGTGATGCAGAAGTGGTTGAGGCGGCTAGGATGGCGAATGCGGATGCTTTTATAAAACGGTTGCCGAATCAATATGAAACGCTTCTATCCGAAAACGGCGGAAACTTAAGTCAGGGTCAGCGACAGTTGATTGCCATTGCGAGGGTAATACTGGCAAAGCCCGCCGTACTGATATTAGATGAGGCGACAAGCAGTATTGATACCCGTACGGAGCTTCATATTCAGGAGGCACTACTCTCCTTAATGGAAGGAAGAACGAGCTTTATCATCGCCCATCGCTTGAATACCATCCGTGATGCAGATACGATTATGGTCATTGATAATGGCGAAATAGTGGAAAAAGGAAATCACAGTGAGCTGATGAACAAGCAAGGAAAGTATTATAACATGTTTTTTAATCAATTTAGTAATGTTGAAATGGCAGTCGATAAATAAACAGTTTCCCATTAGGGAATAATGGAACTAGTAAAGGGGGTTCAAAATGAAGAAAGAATTTTCAAACCGGAGATTGTTATGGGTTTCCGGTACGGGTTGGATGTTTGACGCAATGGATGTTGGCATGCTTTCTTTCATTATTGCTGCTTTAAGTGTTGAGTGGAATTTATCAGCACAGCAAATGGGCTGGATTGGAAGTGTCCAATCAATCGGAATGGCTATAGGGGCACTAGTTTTTGGTTTAATGTCAGACAGAATTGGTCGGAAAAATGTTTTTATCATTACGTTATTATTATTTTCTATTGGAAGTGGTCTATCAGCCTTCACTACAACAATCACCATGTTTCTGGTGTTAAGATTCTTTATTGGGATGGGTCTTGGCGGCGAGCTTCCGGTTGCATCAACGCTTGTTTCTGAAAGTGTACCTGCCGAAAAACGAGGACAGATTGTCGTTTTACTTGAAAGCTTTTGGGCAGCTGGCTGGCTGGTTGCTGCAGTTATCTCTTATTTTATTATTCCGAGGTATGGCTGGTCTGTCGCCTTGTTAATTAGCGCCGCGCCAGCATTATATGCTTTATATTTACGAGTTGGTTTACCCGATTCACCAAAATTTGAAGCAATTAAAGAGAAAGAAAAGATTTCTGCCTTTCAAAGTATCGCAAATCTATGGACAAGTGAGTATCGACGCCGAACAACGATGCTATGGATTGTTTGGTTCTTCGTGGTTTTTTCCTACTATGGAATGTTTCTATGGCTGCCAAGCGTGATGGTGTTGAAGGGTTTCAGTTTAATCAAAAGCTTTGGGTATGTGCTGATTATGACTCTTGCCCAATTACCAGGTTATTTTACAGCAGCCTGGTGTATTGAGAGGTTCGGACGGAAATTTGTCTTGTCAGTCTATCTAATTGGAACAGCTATCAGTGCTCTTCTATTTGGAAATGCAGAATCAACAGCACTGTTAATCACATCGGGAATTCTGTTATCCTTCTTTAATCTTGGTGCCTGGGGCGGATTATATGCCTATACACCGGAACAATATCCTACTATTATCCGTGGAACGGGTTCAGGATCTGCTGCGGCATTTGGCAGATTGGGCGGTGTCCTAGGACCTTTATTGGTTGGTTATCTAGTGGCACAAAATACTCCTATTTCTACGATATTTACTATCTTTTGTATATCCATTTTCATCGCTGCTTTTGCGGTTATCTTTTTAGGAAAAGAAACAAAAAATAAAGTATTAGTATAATATTTAGAACCGAGAGGCTGCCAATTAGGTGCCTCTTGTTTCTTTTTTAGCACAGTGTCCTTTAATCCTTTAACGTACAATAAACAGTTAAATAGCAGGGATATCATAATTTATGGATTTTTCAGAATTATTTTAAAATAAGAGATATAAGTACTAGACGAAATGAAAATTATTTTGTACAATATTTTCAGAATATTATCTTTTTTTAAACATCTCTGTGCGAGCATCATGTATAAAGGAGAATTTTGTTCGAAAATAGGGGGTATAAACATGAGAAAGAAGAAATTGGCAGGTATTTTTGTGTCGTTCATGCTGGCGGCAGGTGTTTTGGCTGGCTGTGGTGGTGCATCCAGTACAAGCGGTGAAAAAGATGACGAAACCATTAAAATTGGTGCCAACCTTGAGCTTTCTGGCGGGGTAGCCTCTTACGGTCAGTCGATTGAAGAAGGTTTGAAATTAGCTATTGAAGAAATCAACAAAGATGGTATCGATGGGAAGAAAATTGAGCTAGTAACATTCGATAACAAATCAGATGCTGCGGAAGCAACTAACGGTGCCATTAAATTGATCAGTCAAGATAAAGTATCAGCTATCATTGGTGCAGCTACAAGTACCAATACATTAGCACAAGTGGAGATTGCGCAGAAAAACAAAACTCCATTGATCACACCAACTGGAACAAACTCAACAATTACAAGCAAAGATGGAGTCCTTAATGACTTTGTATTCCGTACTTGCTTCATCGACCCCTTCCAGGGAACAGTAGCGGCAAATTTTGCTTCATCTGACCTTAAAGTAAAAAATGCTGCAATTATCATTGATAGCTCCAGCGACTATTCGAAAGGTCTTGCAGCATCTTTCCAAAAGTCCTTTGAAGGAAATGGCGGTAAGATTGTTGCTGAAGAGGCATATGTAGCAAAGGATACTGATTTCAATGCGATCTTAACAAATATTAAAGCAAAGAATCCAGAGTTCGTATTCCTTCCTGGTTTTTATGAAGAAGTTGGCTTAATTATCAAGCAAGCTCGTGCACTTGGAATTGATGCTCCTATCATGGGCGGCGATGGCTGGGATTCTCCTACGCTTATTGATATCGCTGGTGCTGATCCATTAAATAACACATTTATCACAAACCATTACTCTTCTGGAGACTCTGATCCAAAAGTACAAGATTTCGTAAAAGCGTTCGAAGGTAAATATGGTGGTAAATCCCCTGATGCCTTTGCTGCATTAGGCTACGACACCGCTTACTTTATTGCAGACGCAATTAAGCGTGCTGGAAGCGGCGACCCTGAGAAACTTAAAAAGGCTCTTGAAGAAACAGATGGACTCGGATTAGTATCTGGTGATTTGAAACTTGATAAAAACCATGACCCAATCAAAGCGGCCGTTATCTTAGAATACAAAGGCGGTAAGCAAGAGTTTAATACGAAAGTAAATCCATAATTTTATAGAGAAAAGTGAATAGGGAGAAATGGTGTCTCCCTATTCTCATTTAGACGATATTTTCCTAATTTTAGGGGGAACTTAGACATGGAATTTTTACAACAGCTTGTGAACGGGGTGTCATTAGGCAGTATTTATGCGTTGATTGCCCTTGGTTATACGATGGTTTACGGAATTGTAAAATTAATTAACTTTGCCCATGGAGACATTTTCATGGTCGGTGCATTTATTGGTTTTTATTCGATTACTATATTAGATTTAGGTTTTTTCCCTTCCTTGCTTATTTCCATGGCAATTTGTGCGATTTTAGGGGTTTTGATTGAAAGAATTGCTTATAAACCATTACGAAATGCCACAAGGATTGCGGCATTGATTACCGCAATCGGTGTTTCCTTATTGATTGAATATGGAATGATTTATGTCCGCGGTGCACAGCCTGAGGCTTACCCTGGTGACCTTATCCCGGCAACAAGCTTAGATTTTTTCGGAGTTAAAGTGAGCAGTCAGTCAGTATTGATTTTAGGTACATCGGTTGTATTAATGATTCTTTTGCAATTTATTGTACATAAAACAAAGATTGGAAAAGCAATGCGTGCGGTTTCTCATGATATGGATGCCGCAAGACTAATGGGAATTAACGTAAACAATACAATCTCAGCTACCTTTGCAATTGGTTCAGCCCTTGCAGGCGCAGCCGGTGTTGCATTTGGTATGTACTATACAAAAATTGAGCCATTAATGGGAATTATCCCTGGGCTTAAAGCCTTCGTTGCCGCTGTATTAGGCGGTATTGGAATTATTCCAGGTGCAATGGTTGGCGGTTTGTTATTAGGTGTCATTGAGTCACTAGTGAGTGCTGCAGGGTTCTCCCTATGGCGTGATGGCGTGGCATTCGTTGTGTTAATCTTAATTTTGATTTTCCGTCCAGCCGGATTATTCGGCAAAAATGTACGGGAAAAAGTGTAAGGGGGCTATGGCGATGAATATACTCAGGACTGCAAAGGGTTTTTGGTCATCAATCGTTTTAGCTATAGTTTTTGGTGTTGTCATGCAATTTTTAATTACGGGAGAAATTATTAACTTCTTTTATGTGAATACCCTGTATTTTATTGGTATTAATATTATTCTAGCTGCAAGCTTACATTTGATTATTGGAATTACCGGACAGTTTTCGATTGGACATGCAGGCTTCCTTGCGGTCGGTGCTTATGCGTCCGCCATTATTACGATGAAATTAGAACTTCCCTTCTCACTTGGTCTATTAGCAGGCGGAGTTGCCGCTGCGATTGCAGGTTTAATTATTGGTATTCCTACACTAAGATTAAAAGGAGATTATCTAGCGATAGCTACCCTCGGTTTTGGTGAAATCGTCAGGATTGTCTTTTTAAATATTGAATATGTTGGCGGTGCAAGCGGGATGACTGTTACCCAGCTCACCTCTTGGCCTTGGATATTTGGCAGTATCCTGCTAACAGTTATTGTGATCAGGAACTTTACCAATTCCACACATGGACGAGCCTGTATTTCTGTCAGAGAAAATGAAATTGCTGCTGACGCCATGGGGATTAATACTACTTATTATAAGGTCATTGCCTTTGTCATTGGGGCGTTTTTTGCTGGTGTGGCTGGTGCCTTATATGCACACAACTTTTTCATTATCCAGCCGACAAACTTCGGTTTCTTAAAATCTTTTGATATCTTAATCTTTGTTGTTCTTGGCGGTTTAGGAAGTTTATCAGGGGCGGTACTTTCAGCCATCCTGCTAACGATTGTTTCAACCTTCCTGCAAAGCTATCCTGAACTACGGATGATTATTTATAGTTTAGTATTGATACTCATGATGCTTTACCGCCCACAAGGAATAATGGGCACAAGAGAATTAACCTCATTGTTTAAGTTTGGAAAGTCTGTAAAAGGAGGAGTCCCGCGATGACAGCAAACACACCGTTGCTTAAAGTAAATAACGCAGGTATCCGTTTTGGCGGATTAAAGGCTGTTTCAGACGTGAACCTCGAATTAAACCAAGGCGAATTAGTAGGTTTGATTGGACCTAATGGTGCCGGTAAGACAACCTTCTTCAATTTGCTCACGGGTGTATATGTTCCTACTGAAGGCAGCATTGAACTAAACGGTGATAAACTAAATGGACTAGCACCCTATAAGATTACTAAAAGGGGTATTAGCAGGACCTTTCAAAATATTCGTTTGTTTAATGAATTGTCGGTTCTTGATAATGTAAAGGTTGCCTATCATTCTCTTGCTAAGCATTCGATTATGAGTTCGATTTTCCGCCTTCCTAAACACTTTTCTGAAGAAAAGTATATGGAGGAGAAAGCAATCGAGTTTTTAAAGATTTTTAATTTAGATAGTGTGATGCACGAAACTGCGAAGAACCTGCCTTACGGGCAGCAGCGCCGTCTAGAAATTGCTCGAGCGCTGGCAGCTAACCCGAAACTATTGCTTTTGGATGAACCTGCTGCGGGTATGAATCCGCAGGAAACAGAAGAATTAATGAATTTAATCGCCTTAATTCGTAAAAAGTTTGATTTAACTATTCTTTTGATCGAACATGATATGCTCCTTGTTATGGGTGTGTGTGAGCGAATTTACGTGCTTGACCATGGTCAACTGATAGCAGATGGGACTCCTGAGCAAATCAGAAATAATCCAAAAGTCATCGAAGCGTATCTTGGAGAGGAGGTTTCGTAAATGCTAAAAATCGAAGATATCAATGTCTACTATGGGAATATTCATGCCTTAAAAGGCGTTTCTCTCGATATTAATGAAGGAGAAATTGTTACCTTGATTGGGGCAAACGGCGCGGGGAAAAGTACGTTATTAAAAACAATTTCCGGTTTACTTAAACCAAAGAACGGTTCTATCTTGTTTGAAGGACAATCGATTTCTGGCAAGGTAGCTCAAACCATTGTGAAACAAGGCCTATCTCATGTTCCTGAAGGCCGCCGTGTTTTTGCTAATATGTCTGTAGAAGAGAATCTTGAACTAGGGGCTTATTTACGGAAGGATAAACAAGGGATTAAGGAGGACTTTGAAAAGGTCTACAACCTGTTCTCGCGTCTGTTGGAGCGGCGTAAGCAGCTGTCTGGTACGTTGTCAGGCGGTGAGCAGCAAATGCTTGCAATGGGCAGAGCCTTGATGGCACGTCCGAAGCTCTTACTATTAGATGAGCCATCAATGGGCCTTGCTCCCCTGTTAGTAAAAACTATCTTCCGGATTATTGAAGAAATCAATAAGTCAGGTACGACCATTCTGTTGGTGGAACAAAACGCCAACATGGCGTTATCGATCGCGGATCGTGCCTATGTTATTGAGACTGGAAAAATCGTCCTTTCAGGTTCTTCCGATGAGTTAAATCAGAGTGATCAAATTAGAATGGCCTACTTGGGCGGGCATTAGAAAAAAGACGTGTGGGTTTGAAGCTCACACGTCTTTTTGAATGTTACATTTTAACCTTTTGCTGCTCTGGTTCAAGCTTGAATTGATGGCGAAGCTTAGGCTGGAAGGCGTGTTTAATTTTAATCAAATACTCTTCATAAAGCTGCTCAATACCTACTAATGCTAGCGAGAAGAAGTTTGCATAATTCTTTTGTACTTCCCACTTTAATTCGTTCTTCCCACAAATACTGTATTTATTTAATTCTTCTATTTCTTTTTGGATTTTTGCTAATTCCACCTGCTGTTGTTCTTCAGGAAGAGCGAGAACATAATCAATCTTTTGAATATATTGTTGCGACTTTTCAATCTTGCCTTTAATTTCATCGTGGCCAGCTTGGTCAATTAGACCATACTTGAGTTTAAAGTCGTTTAGCTTTTGAGCAGAATCATAAGTTGAGTTGACAATGTCATCACGAGTCATTTTTGTCGTTTCATAGCTCAACATATGCTTCCATGATGGCTGAATGATCGCCTTGCGGTGGTCCTCAAGGGTATGACAGAATTTCTTAAAGCCATGGAGCTCTGGATTTTCAAACGCCGGGCTGGCAGGGTCCAGGAACGGTGCAAGCGGCGCTACAAAGTAGAAAAGTCTAGGGTCTTGATTGCAGGAAAGATGAATTTCTTCACAGAAATCGATGTTTTCCATTGCGCTTTGATAGGTTTGACTAGGTATACCAGTCATAAAGAATAAATCGATTTTCTTCGCGCCATGCTTTAAGGCAAAATTCAATGTTTCAATTACTTTGGGATTGGTACAGTTAAATTTGCCATTGTAGCGTCTGATTTTTTCATCATGGGTTTCAAGGGTAATCTCAATGCTGTATTTTGGACAGCTTTCATTCATCATTTTAAAGAACTCTTCACCAGCATATTGGAATAATTCAAAGACGATTTCATTTTTAAGATTAAGCTCTTTAAGACGGCTGAAAAATTCTTTTACATACTCGCGGCCGCCCTGACGAAGGTCATGAAGGATAAAAATAGGTGCCCGGCTGAAGCGTGAAATAAATTGTATGTCTTCGACAAGCTTTTCAGGTGACCGTAGTGCAAGTGAGCTTCTGCCGCAGTTTTGATCATAGGCATCCTTTGAACCGCCGCAGATGAGGCAGTTTTGCGAACAGCCTCTTGCTGTAAGTAAAGCTGTATTAGGATATTGCAGCCAGCCATTGTATGGCAGCGGGTCTAGAAAATTACGGTATTTAAATACAGAGCGGACGGTATAACGATAACCTGGAACATCAATATCATCTAAATCCTTTGGTACATAGGTGAGTGGATTGTAGCCGATCTCCGTACCTTTTTTCCAAGTTAAGTTTGGAATATCAGCGTAGTGAGTATTTCCGAGCTCTAATTTATTCATTAATAGAAGTGTAAGCTTTTCAGTTGAGTCACCACGTAAAACGAAATCAATAAATGGATATTCAATCAACTCTTTATGATAGTAGGTAGCAGATAGACCTCCAAACAGCATCGGTGTATCAGGGTGGAGTTTTTTTACTATTTTTGCTAGTTCAATACTGCCATGTGCATGTGGCAGCCAGTGCAGGTCGATTCCAAACATACGAGTTTTGATTTTTTTAAGTTTCTTTTCGACATCAAATTTTTCACTCATCAGCATACGATTCGCAATATTGATAATTTTAACGCGGAGTCCGTACCGTTCTAAATAGTCAGCAATACTTGTTAAGCCGATTGGATACATTTCAAACACTGGTGATGACGGTACAACATCGCTAATAGGACCTGCAAGCAGGGAGTTTTTTCTAAAATCATAAACACTTGGTGCGTGTAAAAGGACCAAATCATATTTCATATAGGCCACCCTTTTCAATTTAATTATGTTTATATTAGTTATTGTGAAGTATTTCACATTTTTACTTGGATTAAAATGTAGCAAAGTGATAAATCAGATAATTCTTCGCCATTTCACAACTGTCATTATTTTCTAACTACCTTTATTTTACTATAATGATGGATTACTAGAGTGACGAACGGGTGACAACAATGTGGAGATTCCGTGGAAATCGTTATGGAAAACGTCCTTTAACCCAATGAAATTCCCAGCATATAGTAAGGGGAAAACATATTAAAGGAGGAATATGTCCGTGAATTATGATGGTAATCCCAATTATTACGGAATGTCACCGATTCAAGAACCAGGCCAGCAGCCTCGATTTGGAGGAGAGCAGCAGCATGGATCCCAGCACCCGCCATTTGGTGGAGGACAGCAAGGTTTCCCGCCTATGGGCGGAGGACAACATCATGGTGGAGCTCCATCTACCCCCCCACCTTCGCACACGCCACACGAACAAGTTTCTGCATTCGCAGTTGACCCAGGGGCGATTAGAGGCTGCCTTCACCGCTTTACCTTTGTTTGGCTGAATAATGGTAGAAGTTTCTGGTTTTTCCCAACGTTTGTTGGAAGGGACTCAGTTGCCGGATATCGCTGGAGAGGGTTCCGCTGGGTATACTATGGAACTGACTTAAGAAGAATTCGCTCATTTAGATGCTCGTAGATTTTTATCATAGGGTCATGAACCAAATGGTTCATGACCCTTTTTATTTTTTTGAAGGAGAAAATTGTTATAATCATTGTAAAAATAATAAAGGATGAGGGAAATGGCTAAGGTAAAAACAAATGCTATTCGGATTCTTGATGCTAAAAAGATAGCCTATGAAGTACTTACATATGAAAATCAGGATGGAAAAATCGATGGGCTGTCTGTAGCCGGAAAAATAGGCAGAGATCCTAAGGAAGTTTATAAGACGCTGGTCGCACAAGGAGCAAGTAAAAGTATCTATGTCTATGTGATACCAGTAGAGGCTGAATTAGACTTAAAAAAGGCAGCCAAGGCTGCTGGGGAAAAGAACGTGGAGATGATTCCTGTTAAGGATATTTTAAAATGGACGGGGTACATCCGCGGCGGCTGTTCACCGATTGGGATGAAAAAGGAATATAAAACATTTATAGATGAAAGCTGCTTAGTACTTGAGAATATGGTGGTCAGTGCAGGAAAAATAGGCCTTCAAATCGTGATCAATCCGAAAATGTTACGTAATCTAACAAAGGCCGAAACCGCTGATGTAAGAAAATAAAGGTAGGCATTCACCTATATAGCGGCATTGCATAGGATATGGAGAAACGAAACTTTGCTTTTGTCACGTAAAGGAGAGTGTTTGCAAGTGGCAGGAAAGATATTAAATTATTTTGCAGGCGGCAATACAGCTAAGGGATTCCATACCCTGTATGATTCAAATCTCCAAGGACTTGAACGTATTTATATACTTAAAGGTGGTCCTGGGACAGGTAAATCCTCGCTAATGAAGAAGATTGGTAATGAATGGGTTGAAAAAGGGTACGATATCGAGCTCTTACATTGCTCGTCAGATAACAATTCTATAGATGGTTTGATTATTCGCGCCTTAAAAGTAGGGGTCGTGGATGGAACAGCTCCACATGTAATCGAACCAAAAGCCCCGGGTGCTGTTGAACAATATATTAATCTAGGTGAGGCATGGGACGCACATGCGCTTGCTGTTGAGAAAAAGAACATTCAACAGTTATCAAACCGGATTAGTGCTTCATTTAATCTAGCATATTCAACCTTTAAGCAGGCATTAGATGTTCATGATGACTGGGAAAAAATTTATATTGAAAACATGGATTTTGAAAAAGCAGACCAGCTTACCAACAGGTTAATTCAGTCCTATTTTGGTAAATTAAAGTTGAATAAGAAATCAGATATTCGTCATCGGTTCTTAGGTGCTGCGACACCAAAAGGAGCCGTTGATTTTGTTCCTAATTTAACGGAGGGAATTGAAAAGCGCTACTTTATTAAAGGGCGTCCTGGTTCCGGAAAATCAACGATGCTAAAGAAATTGGCAGCAGCTGCAGAAGCTAGAGGGATTGATACAGAAGTGTATCACTGTGGATTCGACCCTAACAGCCTCGATATGGTGATTTTTAGAGAAATTGGCATTGCCATCTTTGATAGTACGGCTCCACATGAGTATTTCCCAACCCGTGCTGGCGATGAAATCATTGATATGTATGAGCTTTTGATTACACCAGGAACAGACGAAATCTATGAAGATAAGATTAAGCCAATCGCTGAAAGCTACAAAGGCAAGATGAAGGAAGCCATATCGTATCTTGCAAGGGCGAAAGAGCTCCATGACGAACTTGAGGCCATATATGTTCCTGCCATGAATTTTTCGATTGTCGAACACATTCAAACGAGGATTTCGGACGAAATAATTGATTTAGAATTGAACGCTATTGTAAGCAATCAATAATAATATGGAACTCTACACTCAGACGACTGTCCTAAATAGGGGGGCAGTTTTTTTTATGTGTACTTAAGTGATGATTAGGGGAAGATATGCATAATGTTTTATAATTTTTTTAATAGAAGGAGCTAGTGACCGTGAAAAATAACCTAAATTCAACAAATGACACAATCAAAGCGAATATTGAAATGAATAAGCAATTAGAAGATGGAAAGGTTCATGAACCTATTCGGGCAAAATCAGAAGCAGAAAGAGCAAACCTAGAATTACAGGATCAGTTCAATACTGATGAACATAAAGATTTACGTACTTCTCCTGCGGCTATTTCGACCCCTCAATAAATCAAAAAAAGTCGGCTGTCCTTGTGGATGGGCCGACTTTATTTTTGTTATTTAGGATTTGTTTTGCTTTGCTGGTCTTTATTGCGCTTATTTCCTTTGCTGTTATCTCCGCTGACAAATTCGCTGGCAAATTCAGCTTCAGCATGCCCTGACTGCGGTGAATTTTGGTTATTACTGCCCTTATTAACCTTTTTCGTCATCTCTTCCTCTCCTTTCATTGTTTAGTACACTATAGTGTGGCATTCGTTTTATTCTTTATGCGTTTTAATAGAGGGGAAAAAAGAAGCATATCGAATTTTTATTAAGGTATGCTAGGAATATAGCAAGTTGAGGGAGGTAGTAGGTTGAGGAATGAATTAGAGATACTAACAAAATTGTATGAAGAACAAAAAAATGAAGAAAATGCAGAACCAATGAAAAAATATATGAAAGACCATTTCCCTTTCTTAGGAATTAAGTCACCGTTAAGAAAGGAGCTGGAGAGGCAATTTTTTAAAGAAACAGAGATTTTAAAAGAGCCTTTTAACAAGGGATTTGTTTTAGCGCTGTGGGAAAAGGATGAAAGGGAATATCAATATACAGCAATTACGTATATAGGGAAGTTTATAAAAAATCTTCAAAAAGAACATATGCCATTTCTCGAAGGTTTAATTACGACAAAATCTTGGTGGGACAGTGTCGATTCAATTGCCCCTATAGTAGGTGAAATAGCCAAGAGGCACCCGGAAGTCATCGAAGAGACTATAAACAAGTGGTCCGTACATGATAACATGTGGCTGAAAAGGACGGCGATTCTTTTTCAATTAAAATTTAAGGGTCAAACAAGCGAAACCATCCTTTATCAATACATAGCAAAAAATGCAGAAAGTAAGGAATTTTTTATCCAAAAGGCCATTGGCTGGGCATTAAGGGAGTATTCAAAAACAAATTCAGCGTCAGTGAAGAGCTTTATCGAAGGAAACACATTAGCACCGTTAAGCGTAAGAGAAGGAAGCAAGTATCTTTCATAAGCAAAATGGTGAAAATGTCTAGTGGAATCGTGATAAAATGGCAATATCATAAAAGGAAAACAGGTGGACAGTGTGATTAAGTGTATTGCAACAGATATGGATGGAACTTTATTAAATTCCTATCAACAGGTCAGTAGAGAAAATAAGGAAGCAATACTAAAAGCCCAGGCACAGGGTATCGAAGTCGTTGTAGCAACTGGGAGGTCTTATCAGGAGGTGCGATATGTCCTAGATGAAGCTGATTTGCATTGCCCTGCTATTTGTGTGAATGGTGCAGAAGTCCGTACAAAAGAAGGAGAAATTTTTTCTGCTACACCAATCGATAAGCAGGTTGTTAAAATGGCTGCTGAGAGGTTAATGGAAAAGGATATTTATTTTGAAGTTTATTCAAACAGGGGCACCTATACAGTCGATCTTGAAAAAGCAGTTTCGATTCTTGTTGATATTGTGATGAGTGCTAATCCGGATTTAAACCAAGAGGAAGTCGTACATAAAGCAGGAGCTCGGGTCAGAAACGGTTTAGTTCATCAGGTTGAAGATTATAACCTTCTTTTTAATGATGATGAGTACCAGGTCTATAAGCTTCTGGCCTTTGACTTTGATTCAGAAAAGCTGGAAGCAGCAGCAGCCTCATTAGAAGATTTAACACAGTTGGCTGTATCTAGTTCAGGTCATGAGAATTTAGAAATCACCAATCGACAGGCCCAAAAGGGAATTGCTCTCGAAGCATTTGTAAAAGCAAAAGGGATTGAATTGGCGGAGACTATGGCGATGGGTGATAGTTTTAATGACGTATCGATGCTTGAAAGAGTCGGCAGAGCGGTGGCAATGGGGAACGCAGCCTATGAAATTAAAACTCTCTGTGATGTAGTTACCGAAACCAATGATGAACACGGAGTAGCCAAGGCGATATTGGAAGTTTTATAGGAAAGGAAGAGATGAATGGTCAAAGTATGGTCCATTTTAGTAACAATGATGTTATTAATTTCAGGTTGTTCCCTTTTTGAAAAAGAAAATCTGCAGCCGAAAGACCAGCAAGAGGGCGAGGCAATTGTCCTGCTGCCAGAGATTGAAGTAGTTGCTGAAAAACTACGTGTTCCATGGTCGATAAATCAGATGAATCAGACTTTTTATGTTAGTGAACGAACAGGGAGTATCGTGAAAATTGATAATGGGAAAATGGACCGACAGACCGTAGAATTGAAAAAGCCGCTTGCAAAGGCAGCGGAAGCCGGCCTGCTGGGCTTTGTCCTAGATCCTAACTTTTCTAGCAATCAAAAAGCTTTTGCCTATTATACGTATGAGAATGGACAGGGACAGTTTAATCGAGTGGTTGTGTTGGATTTAGAAGGTAACAAGTGGACGGAGGAGAAGATTCTTCTTGATGGTATTCCGAGTGCTGCCTTTCATCATGGCGGTCGTTTGAAGATTGGACCAGATGGAAAGCTTTATATTACAACCGGAGATGCCACTGTGCCTGAAAATGCACAGGATGTGAAGTCCTTAAACGGGAAAATATTAAGAATGAATTTTGACGGCAGTATTCCGGGAGATAATCCATTTGCGAATTCTTATGTCTATAGCTATGGACATCGTAACCCACAGGGGCTCGTGTGGCTTGGGAACACGTTGTATGCTAGTGAGCATGGCCAATCTGCACACGATGAAGTAAATGTGATCAAGCCAGGTGCCAATTATGGGTGGCCGGTTATTGAGGGGACAGAAACGAAAGCAGGAATGGAGACACCGTTATTTCAATCAGGCGATAATACCTGGGCACCTTCCGGAATGGCGACCCATAATGGAAAGCTGTATGTAGCAGCCTTGAGAGGGAATGCGGTAAGAGAATTTGATTTAGAAAAGGAAATTTCCAATCCAGTGATTACGGGATTAGGGAGAATACGTGATGTTTTTATTGATGGTGAATACCTCTATTTTGTCAGCAACAATACAGACGGCAGAGGAAATCCTGATGAAAACGATGATAAATTGTATCGAGTGCTGCTGACTAATCTTAAGTAAACGGGTAAAGGCTGGTGTAATCATGACAACGAAAAGTAATAAATTACAATACGGATGGACGCTAATAGCCCATCCAAGCTACAAAATATTTACGAACAAGAACTCCTACGTCATCATCGACGAAGACAATGACGTCATGCTCAGATTTACCCTCCAAGAAAACGAAATCGAAATACAAGGAGCCAACTGGAACCTAAACTACAAAATCAACCTCGGCTTCAAAACACTAAAAATCATTAACACACCCGAAGAATAAACAAAGGGCACCAAATATGCAAAATGCGCTGCATAAACAGCATATTTTGCATATTTGGTGCCTGTCACCGTTTTGGAAGTAGATTTATGTTTCGATTTCCGCATCGGTTGCGCTATGCCCCTTTCTTCAGCGAGCATGGCCATTGAGCGGAGGCGGATGATTTGCGTGTAAGGATGCTAGTTCTATTATTATATAAGAAATGAGGATAAATCGTTGAAGATTTGATTAGTTAGGTGGAAATTAAAAATATTTGTGCATCTGTATCATTTAATCACTTGCATGTCTCCTCTATACTAATATAAAACAAGTAGGAGGAGGATCTATGGAAACAACTAATGAAAGCGCGATCAATAATGCGAGTGTAGAACAAAAACTACCATTCAAGAAATTTAGGGTAAAAAGAAAAAAATGGGAAACACCTTATGCGGGATATTTATTCCTTTCACCGTGGTTGATTGGCCTTTTTCTTCTGACTTTATACCCTATGATCCAATCGGTTTATTTTTCCTTTACTGATTACTCATTACTGGAAGCCCCCAACTGGGTAGGATTAGAGAACTACAAAACCATTTTTTTGGAGGATAAACTTTTTTATAAATCGTTAACCATTACGATTATATTTGTTGTTATTGCGGTGCCTCTTAAATTAATTTTTGCTTTACTAATTGCAATGGTTCTCAATCAAAGAATAAAAGGGCTGTCCATCTATCGAACGATGATCTATCTGCCTTCTCTTATTGGCACGAGCGTAGCCGTTGCTATTCTCTGGACGAATATATTTGGAAAAGATGGGTTAATAAATGGAGTTCTAGCGTTATTCGGATTAACGGGGATGAACTGGATAGGAAGCCCAGATACTGCACTCGGTACGATCATCGTCCTGGTTGTTTGGCAATTTGGTTCTTCCATGGTTATTTTTCTTGCAGGTCTAAAACAAATTTCAGCTGAACTTTATGAAGCATCCGCTATTGACGGTGCATCAAAGGTAAAGCAGTTCTTTAATATTACCCTGCCAATGCTGTCGCCGGTTATCTTATTTAATCTTGTTCTTCAGACCATTCAGGGATTCCAAATTTTTACTCAAGCATTTGTTATTACCAAGGGAGGGCCAATCCAATCTACTTATATGTTTACTCTGTATTTATATGAAAAAGCATTTGCAGGCTTTGAAATGGGATATGCATCTGCATTAGCATGGATCTTGCTCATTATTATTGGTGTTTTTACTGCCATAATATTTATCTCTTCTAAGTATTGGGTCTTTTATCAAGAAGGAGGGAAATGACCATGAATAAAAAGAAATGGCTGGGACATTTATTTCTTATCATCCTTAGCTTAATTATGGTATATCCAATCCTATGGTGGATTGGTGCTGCCTTTAAGACCAATGATGAGCTCAATTCAGTCAATATATTTCCTAGTTCACCAACATTAACGAATTTTATTGATGGGTGGACTGCGATAGCAGGATTTTCGTTCACTCATTTTTATATCAATACCTTCGCATTAATACTTGGTGTGCTTTTCACAACTCTTATCTCTTGTAGTCTTGTTGCATTTGCCTTTGCACGACTTGATTTTCCATTACGTAATTTTTGGTTCGCGATTGTTTTAGTTACCTTAATGCTTCCAAGCCAGGTAACATTGGTTCCACAATATGATTTATTTAATGCTTTTGGTTGGATTAATACCTATTTACCATTTATCGTCCCACATTCATTAGCAGGCGGCATTGGGGGAACCTTCTTTATCTTTTTGCTCGTACAATTTATTAGAGGAATTCCAAGAGAATTAGATGAAGCAGCAAAAATGGACGGATGCTCTTGGTTTGGTATCTATTTCAGGATCATTCTGCCATTAATGAAGCCTCCTTTAGTAACAGTAGGAATTTATTGTTTTCTTTGGAACTGGGATGATTTCTTAGGACATTTAATATATATCAATTCAGTGGATAAATACACTGTTGGACTTGCTCTTAAAATGTTTGTAGACTCTAATTCCGCTGTGCCTTGGGGACAATTGTTTGCTATGTCTCTAGTATCTATCATTCCTGCCATCATTATCTTCTTTTTTGCTCAACGCCATCTTGTTGAAGGGGTTGCAACAACTGGATTAAAAGGATAAAAAGAGATTACTTTATTGAAATATCAAAATAAAGGGAAAAGACTGAATAATTGGTCTTTTCTCTTTATTTTTATGTTATTCTAATCATATTAAATATAAAAAGAAGGAGGGCATGGATGTTTAATCCATTTAAGCAATTTCCTATACGTAAAGTATATTTTACGATTTTTTCCATTTTCATGTCAGTTCTTATTGTGCTAATGGTTTTTGTTAGTTACAAATTTACTATTAACGAAATGCAGAATAATACATCACACTATCAACAGAAGCTTTTAAGGGAAATCAATGAACAAATCGACATTCAAAAAACAGTGATTGAAGAAGTTACCTTAGCTATGTCTGTAAACAACTACTTACAGGATTATATAAACAGAGAACAAAGTGAATATGGGAAATATACATCCATAGCAGAAATAAATAATTCATTTCTAGATATTGCTTATAGCATTCCTATTATTGACTCCATACATGTTTATTTAGAACAGCCTCCACTCAAAGAAAAAGTAGGGCTTATTCGATACTATTCCACCGAAAAGTACAAAAGTTCAGATTGGTTAAGCCCATTAAAAAATTCAGATTCCGCTTGGTTAAAGAAACATCATATCGATTCTATGCAAGGCAATACTTCCGTCATAAGCTATGCTCGAAAAGCTTATTTTTCAAATGATCGAGTTGGAGCTATTATTGTTGTTAATTTAAAATTAGACGTTTTTCAGAATATCATGAGAGATGAATTGAATAGTGTAAACCGGATATTAATTGATTCTGCGGGACTTCCAGTAACCTATGTAGGGGAATCAAAAGTAATTGATTACCTAAAAATGATTGAAGAACTAGAAAAGGATTCCAATCTTAATTTAAATTCAGATGGTTATTCGCATGAACAAGATAATTTTATTGTGTGGTCAAAGCTTTATAGTAATGAATGGCTGTTAATAGAAATCACTCCATGGAAAGAAGTGGCTATGAGTAGTATTGAGTTGTCTGTCATTCTAATTACGATTGGAATCATAGCAATTGGCATAGCAGTTATCGCAAGTTTTTTTATTTTCAATAAATTCATCCAACCTATTAATCTTCTATTACAAAATATGGACAACTTTTCTGTCGCTAATAAAGGTGTAAATTTACCAAAGGATTATAAAAATGAGTTTGGCGTATTATTTAGTCATTATGAAGAATTAATCCGAAAAATTATGAATCTCTATAAAGACCTTGAAGTAGAGTATAAACAAAAGAGAAAGGCAGAAGTAAAGGCTTTACAGGCCAATATTAATCCACATTTTTTGTATAACACGCTTGATCAGTTGAACTGGATGGCTATCGAAGCAGAACAAGGAAAGATAAGCAAAGTTCTTGAGCTGACGGGAAGAATGTTTAGAATTGGGTTATCCAAAGGAGAAAGCTTTATACCTATTAAGCAGGAAATGGACCATTTAGAATCCTATTTACAAATCCAACAAATTCGATTAGGGAGCCAAATTTCTTATGAAATGAACATTGATGAAGCTTATCTAGACTACTACATGCCTAAACTCACTCTACAGCCTTTTGTAGAAAATAGCATTATGCACGGATTTCATCATAAAGATGAAGGCCATATCACTATAAAAATTCATGAAGTTCATAACCATTTTCATATTGTGATTAAGGACAATGGAATAGGGATTAAAATAGATCATCCAATGAAAGGCCAAGAGTCAGGTGGGTATGGAATAAAAAATGTCCGAGAAAGACTAGCCGCATATTTTGGAGAATCGTCTTCTGTAAAATTATTTGGAAAAGAAGGACAGGGAACAACTGTGGTGATTAAGATACCAAAAATAGATTATGATGCTATGGATGAGGTGGTATAAATGTGGAAGGCAGTTATTATTGACGACGATAAACAAGTTCTTCGAGTGATGAAAAAAGCGATCCCTTGGGAAAAAATTGGTGTCACATGTATTGGAGAAGGTACTGATGGGGAAGAAGGACTGCAATTAATCACGGAGACTAAACCGGATATTGTTTTAACAGATATATATATGCCGATTATGAATGGGATGGAAATGCTGCAGCATGCCAGGGACAATGGATATAACGGGAAAGCCATCATTTTAAGCGGATACTCAGACTTTGAATACGCTAGAACTGCTCTTCGATTACAAGTTGATGATTATTTGTCAAAACCAGCAACAGTCGAAACCATTGAAAGTGTTCTAACTGCTGTTATTTCAAAATTAGAAAAAGAAAAAGTCTTCCAGAATGATCAAGAAGATTTAGCCCAAAAGCTTGAATACTATCAATCACTTTATTCAAACTCTGAGGTGGAATCGATCGTGATGGGAATGGAGGATCAATCATCCATAAGTGACGATCAGCAAATGGACAATAAAGTAAATATTCGCCATAAGCAAGCGGTGGAATATATGATTCAATATATCAATGAAAATTACAATGAAAGAATAACCATCAATGATCTTTCAGAACAACTATATATTTCAAGGAATTATTTAAGTCAGATTTTCAAAAAAGCGACAGGACTATCATTCAATCAGTATATTAATAAAGTTCGAATGGAAAAGGCGAAGTGTTTAATTTCAGAAGGCCAGTATTTAATCTATGAAATTGCAGAGAAAGTAGGTTTTAAGAACACACCATATTTTAGTTCGTTATTTAAGAAATATACCGGTATGAATCCAACTGATTTGTTAAAATGTTAATGAAAATTGTGAATTTTTAAAAATAATTGTGCATTTCTCTTATATTAATCGTAATGTAAGCGCTATATAATTGGACACAGCACCACATTACAAAAGGTATAAGGGGGTAGTTGTATGAGTAAAGGCAAATTAGGAAAATGGATGGTTTTGTTCATTGCTATGTTTCTATCAGTAGGGTTAGCTGCGTGTAGTGCAAGTACTACAGCCAAAAAAGAAGAAGCTGCTAGTTCATCTGATAATTCGGAGGTAAAACTTCGCATTGCTTGGTGGGGGTCGCAGGAACGGCATGATGCTACCTTAAAAGCGATTGAACTTTATGAGAAAAAAAATCCAAATGTAAAGTTTGAAATGGAGTATTCAGGACTTGATGGTTATTTTGATAAGCTAGCAACACAAGCTGCAGGTAAAAATGCTCCGGATATTATTCAAATGGAGGCCATTTATTTAAGAGAATATGCAGAGAGAAATCAACTTACTGACTTAACAGGTAAGATTAATCTTGATAATGTTGAAGACACATTAATTGAAGCTGGTAAGGTGAATGGGAAATTATATGTAGTTCCTCTCGGAAATAACGCCCATGGAATGATCTACAACAAGTCTATATTAGAAAAATTAAAGGTAGAAATTCCTCAAGCAGGTTGGACATGGGATGAGTTATTTGCATTGGCAAAAGAAGTACAACCATTGTTGGGAGAAGGGGTTTATGCTCTTAAAGACTTGACCACAATTTCAGGTGTTTATGAAATGTATCAACTAAGTAAAGGTAAAGGGCATATTACGAATGAAGATGGTTCATTTAATATTGATAAAGAAACATGGCTCGAATGGGTAAATACTTTTACTGAACTAAGGAAACAAGGGGTTGTTCCACCTGCAGAAATAAATGTATCTGATCAAATATTCGATCCAACAAGAGATTTATTATTAAATGGAACTGTTTTAATAAAAAACGCATATGCTGCTGAGTTCCCAGGTTTTAACAGTGTTACCCCGGGTTCATTTGAGCTTGTTGCTGCTCCAAAAGATAAGGAAGCAGGCGGCTATTTGAAACCTTCTATGTCTTGGGCTGTGAGCGAGCATTCTCAACATAAAAAAGAAGCTCAGAAATTCATAGAATTCTTTATTCATGATCCAGAAGCAGCACAAATTTTAGGTTCATCGAGAGGATTACCTGTTGATAAAACAAATTTAGAAAAATTAAGTAAAAACTTTACGGAAGCTCAAAATATGCAATTGAAATTGACTAATGAAACAATCCCAACCGCGCAGACATTTAATGGTGGGCCTAGGGGGTATGGGAAATTTTCCTTAAATAGTTATATTACAGTAACCGACCAAGTTATCTTCGGAGAGCTCGAACCAGAAAAAGCATTTGTAGAATTAAAAAGAGTATTTAAAGAGAGTACAAATTAAGAATGGGTTAGAGAGTTTCCTGAAACTAGTTTTTGGGAAACCCTCTATCTTTAGTAATCTTTATTAGATCAATTTCAATTGTTTTGGGAAGATTTGTATTGGAGGAATGATCATGCTGAAACTCAGGTTCTCCCTCCTATTGATGATACTCCTTTTCATTTTATCAGGATGCCAAGAGGATTTTAGGGGAGTAAACATTCTCTTCTTTTCAAATATTCCTCCTGTATATGAGGAATCACTTGAACAAAAGCTTTCACAAAAACTAAATGGACAGATTGACGTGAATATTGAACTATATCCTCTTTCTCGAGAAAAGTTAGCTGTACATTTATCCCAAAAATCAGGTGACATTTATATAACGGATCAAGAATACATTTTAGGTCTTATAGGGAAAGACGGACTTTTAACATTAGACAGAATAATTCCGCCTCAAACAAGTGAGGGAAATGATTTTCTGTCCTTTACAGCAAAAGATCAAGAGACAGGTGAGTCCCATTTTTACGGTGTTCCACTAACTTATGATGCAGGTCTATTTTCTAAGATGGACTTTAATAAGTCAGGTACCTTAGCGGCTATTATTCCAGAATTCAGTAATCAAAAAGAGATGAGCATGGAAGTGATGAAGAATATTTTTGAAGTTGAAGGGGAATGAGCAGGTGATTCTAAGAACAGAAAGTGTTTGGTACCGTTTAATGGAGTGGATGATGAGGCTAGCGTATCTCAATTTTCTTTGGTTCATTTTTACTCTTTTAGGAGGAATCGTGTTTGGATGGGTTCCAGCAACATTAGCCGTCAATAAGAGTTTAAGAAAATTTATGATTGAAAATGAGTCTATTAGTATTTTCCCTTATTTTTGGAATGTATATAGAAAACAATTTATCAGAAGTCAAATAGTGAATGTTTTGTTTATTGCTTTAGGGCTATTGCTTTTTATCGATATGAAATTCTTTATGTCAGGGAATCATGCTCTTTTTATCCTTGGGAAAATGGTCACGATTCAATTAGTGATAGGCTATTTTGTTTTATTTATCTATTTTTTTACTATATATGCTCATCAAGAAATGAGATTCATTGAAAAGGTTAAAAACTCAATACTATACGGGATCGTCCATCCGATCAAGTCACTTTTAATGCTAATAAATTCTTCATTACTTATTATGTTATTTTTATTTTTTCCCCAATTATTTATTTTTTTTGGAGTAAGCAGCCTAGCTTATTTTAATATTTTGTGTTCTCAAAAGGTGTTATACAAAAAGAACAACTCTATTTCGCATAGTAGTTAATGTCATAGTTATCTATAAAGCTATATGATATAAAAACTTAACTCGCTATACGGTACAGGACAATAACAAAGTTAGAAAATATTTGAATGGTATCTAGCCACCCAGGGATTGCCAGTAAACATAGGAATGGAAGCTACATTTAAATAAACCTAGATAGATTGGGAAATTCATTTTTCCAAAAAATATGAATGTGGGAGAGAAAAAAATTATGATCTATGAACTTAATCATGTAGGAATGTTTGTACGGGATGCTGAAAAGTCAATCAATTTTTACAAAGAAATGTTAGGAGCAAAGGTTGTATTTGATCATTCCATACCAGGTAGAGTTCATATGGCGTATTTGCAAATCGCTAACGGAATGATGGAGCTCATCTGTTTAGAAGATCGGGAGGCAAATTTTGGGTATGAACATATTTGTTTTATGACAGACAACATTGATGAGGATTTTCAGAGGCTGGTTCAAGCTGGCTATACTACTATAGAGGCTCCTAGAAATGCGGCTTCCGGAAATGGGAGACTTGGTTTTCTAGCAGACCCAAGCGGCGTTAAAGTAGAGCTAATTGAACGCGACAGTACATTTCGTATTCCTACCATAACCGAAGGGGATATCCGCGAATTCGATCATTTATCCATTGTAGCCACCGACCTAGAAGCGTCCGAACAATTTTATACTCAGCATATTTCAATGAATCCTTTGAGCCGTAAGTATGCAGAAGCTTACGATGTCACCTTCTCACATCTTCACAAAGGGATGGAGAATCTAGAATTGATGCATATTGGCGAGTCAAAGGCCGAAGGAGATCGCATCTTACATATTGCTCTTCGTGTTGATGATGTGAATGTCATGACAGAAAAGCTTAAAAGCCAAGGAGTTGGACTTGATCCCGGTTACCCGAAAGCAGCAGCGTTCGGTGGAGGATTGACCGCCAAATTCAGTGGTCCAGATGGTGAGAAAATTGAATTAGTGGACCGAAAGCCATTGCAGGAAATATAAAGGAATGGAGGAGATTAGTACAATGAATAAAGTGCGAATCGGGATTATTGGACTTGGATTTATAGGCTGCAGGCATGCCGAAAGTATAGCAAATGGTGCGATAACAGGGGCGGAGTTGACGGCAGTATGTGACAGCAATCCGGATAAAGAGCAGTGGGTGAAGGAGAATTTAGGTGAGAATGTCAGGCTGTTTACAGATGTAGATCAATTTTTGGCTTCGAATATCATTGACGGGGTTATGATTGCGACTCCGCATCCTTTTCACACTGAGCTTGCGATCCGAGCATTTAAGCATGGGTTACATGTATTAGTCGAGAAGCCTGCAGGTGTTTATACGAAGGAAGTACGCCTCATGAACGAAGCCGCTGCGGCATCGGGTAAAGTGTTCAGTATGATGTTCAATCAACGTTTAAATCCTTTGTACATCAAACTGCGGGATATGATTGCGTCCGGCGAGCTTGGTGAGATAAAAAGAACCACTTGGATCATTACAAATTGGTTTCGGGCCCAAAGCTACTATGATCAAGCAGGCTGGCGCGCCACATGGGGCGGAGAAGGCGGAGGGGTACTGATTAATCAGGATCCCCACCAGCTTGACCTTTGGCAATGGGTGATCGGGATGATGCCGAAGCGAGTGCGTGCTTTTTGCCATTTTGGCAAACACCACAATATTGAAGTGGAAGATGACGTTACGGCCTATGTGGAATATGAAAATGGTGCGACAGGGACTTTTGTGACGTCAACAGGTGAGGCCCCAGGAACGAACCGTTTGGAAATCAACGGAGATCGCGGAAAAGTCGTCATGGAGGATGAGAAAATAACTTTTTGGCGCTTGAGTGTACCAACTTCGGAATTTAGTCTGACCTTCAAAGGCAGCGGCTTTCAACAGCCGGAATGCCAGAAAATAGATGTACCAATTGAAGGCGAGATAAACGAATATAATTGGGGTGGCATCATTCAGAATTGGGTGGATGCCATTGCGAAAGGCACCGAGCTCATTGCCCCGGGAGAAGAAGGAATCAAAAGCCTCATGCTATCCAATGCTATGTTATTATCAACTTGGATAGATAATTGGGTGAACCTTCCAATTAATGAAGAGTTATTTTATGAACAGCTACAGGCTAAGATTCAGAATTCTAAAGCTGTAGTGTAGGAGAAGTTAAATAATTGGTGACAGGCACCAAATATACAAAAAAACGCTGTTATGCAGCGTTTTTTGTATATTTGTGGTAAATTTCACTGTTTTAAAGAATGACTATGTTTAATGAATTAACCTGGGATACTAAGAGTTCTTCGTATTGTTTTTGGGCTTGGAAGAGAAGTTCTTGTTCGCTCATTTTTTGGTTTTCTTTTCTCACTTTTTCAACCATGTCTTGCTGCACTTTTTGGGAGAGGACGATTAGTTGGTATTGCTGCTTTTCGATGCTCCAAAATTTTTCTTCGCCATATTCATTGATCATGGCTTTTGCGGATTCGAACTGGTTGTATTGCTCGCGAACTTTGTTGATTTCTGTTTCCACTTCCGGGTCTGCAGCGGTGTATCCTTTTTCTTTTGCAAGCATGGCCATCGAGCGTAGGCGGATGATTTGTGTTAATAATTGATTTTGATCCTCAACCAGCTTTTCTTGTGAATCCCAGTAGGATAAGGCTTCCTTGAGCTGGTCACCTGTGTAGCGCTTCTGATCGGTTTCACGATTGATGGCTAGCTGAAGATAATTGATAAACTTGTAAAACTCCAAATCTTCATAAGTAATCCATTCTCCATTGATCGAAGCAACACCTTCTGGTTTTACAACTTCGTACGTGATTACCTTATCAGTCTTTTTCCCGTCTTTATCCAATGTAAAGATGATTTCATATTTACCCTCCATCGGGAGTTTGGCATTACCAGAATAGGTACCATCTTCTCCTTCTGTTAGTTCCACTTCAGTGGTCCCGTGGTCCATATTGGTCATGGAAAATACAGCGAAAACGTCAAGCCCTGTTACGGCTTTGTCCTTTTCCGTTACTTTTATTTCAAAGGGTATTTCCTTATCAGGCTGCTGGTAGATTGGCTTTGTCACTTCAATACTATACTCAGGGTCGGCACTGCAGCCTGACAGTATAGCTAAAAGGAGCAGTGCGGTTAGCTGTATCGCTTTTTTCATGATTCAATCCCTCCGAGATTATGTGTTTGTAGGAATTCTCCTACAGTATATTTCTCCATTTTTCCATTATTTAAATAGGCCACATGCGTACATACTTGTTTGATTTCATCAAGATGATGAGAGGAGAGAAGGATCGTTTTATCATGAAGCGATTTTAACACTTCTAAAATTTCCTTACGCCCCATAGGGTCAATCCCGCTTGTCGGTTCATCGAGAATCAGAATGCTTGAGTCCTGATAGAGAGTAATCGCTAAGCCAAGACGCTGCAGCATCCCTTTTGAGTATTTCTTCACCTGAACATTGCGGTCCTCCCACAAGCTTACTGATTTTAGGACAGATTCTATACGTTCCTTGTCAACTGTCTTTGCGACGGCCTCAGCAAAGAAGGTGATATTCTCATGACCAGTCAGCATTGGATAAAGCTGAAATTTTTCTGGAAGATAGGCAATCGCCTTTTTCCAATCATGATTTTTCTTTGTTACTTGAACGCCGTTAATGGAGATGGACCCTTGTTTAACAGGCAGGAGTCCAAGCAGGCTGTTAATAAATGTCGACTTTCCGGCACCATTACGGCCAACCAGTGCGCAGATTTCATGTTTGTTAATCTCAATATTGATAGACTCGAGAATCAGCTTTTTCCCGAAGGATTGGTTTAGATTTGTTACAGTAATCATTCGAAGCCCTCCTTACGGTGAAACACTATCGCAGTAGTGATGGACGCAATTAGCCAAAATATGAGATTTCCAAGCAGAAAGAATACCGGTTTTGTCCACATGAAGGCTTGAAGCAGCCGTGACATGTGACCAAAGGAATAAACACCCATGCCGGTTTCTAAGAACATCCGAACAGACTGCAGCGGATTTAAAAAGTATCCAGCTGAAAACAGCTTAACATTTTCATAGGTAACATCCGATAAAAATGAAAGCAAGATAAAGTCGTGTAAAAAGAAAAAGTAAAACCAGACAAAAATAGTATAGCCAATAATTTGCATTCTCGAACGACTAAAGCTGCCAATCGCCGCACCGATTTGCAGAAACACGAGTGACATGGTAACGATTGCTAAAATAAAGATGAAATAGGCCTTCATATCGAGCTGAAAATTAAACTTAAGGAACAATAAATAGAGAAAAAACCAGACTAGTATCGGTACTAGAACAATCGTATACAGCCCGAGACTTTTTTTTAGCAAAAAGCTGGTATAACTATCTTTCTTTGTTAACAGCATGATGAGCGTCTTTTGTTCCTTTTCCTGAAAGATTGAAAAGGCGCCGATGAACAAGCAAAGGATCGGGATGAAATAAATAATCGTATCAAACAAATTAAGTAAGAGGACATAAAAGCCTTTATCAAATGAAAGGGCAGTGGAACGAACCAAGATACTGACTGAAATCAGAACAATAATGCTTAATGCAAGCCATAATCCTTTTCCTCTTATGTTTTCCTTCCATTCCTTCCAAATGTAATGCATAGTAAATGTCTCCCCTTCAGTAAAATCAACACCGCGGCCAGCCCTGCGGCTGCGAAAAGTATGAAATGATGGTTGCCTTTTGCTGTAGCTAGCGGATGCGGGTCATTGAACATAACTTTTTCATCCACCAATACCGCATTCATTTTTTCATAGATGGCGAGTGCTGGACTTTTTAAAAATAAATACGATAGTTCTTGGTCTTCTATAAGTTGATAAAGTGATGATCGATAGGTTATTGGAAAGTCCCCGATGCCGTCTTGGTTTAAATCGGTGAGCGGGAAGGAGCTTCCCCAGTCATTTCCTTTGCCGTGCTGGCTCCAGAAATTGGTTTCTCCGCTTCCACCTATTGTAACAGCGGGAATAGTGTTTTCTGTGATTAGGTTTTCTGTGAAAATCTGTTCATTGGAACTAGCCCACAGCTCAATTCCAATCTGGTTTTGTGAGATTTTATTGCCTTGTAGGGTATTCCTTGTAGCTTGATCAATGTAAATTCCGCGTTGGTTCATATAAAAGGTATTGTTTTTTATTTGATTATCATTCGCTTGGAGCAGCAATAATCCAAACGATTGGTTTCCATAGTTTACGATAAAGTGATTATCCGCTAGCAGCAGGTGGTTCGAATTCATGATTGCAGCGCCGCCCGTATTCATCGTAAAGGTATTTTTCTTAAACGTGTTCTCATCCGAATACATGTAATGCAGACCGTACCGTGTATGACTAATATTATTTTCATAGCTTTCATTCTTGTTCGCGTATTCAAAGAACATTCCATCACGGGTGCCTTCGATGGTGTTATGGGACAAGAGGTTATCATTTGAATAATAGACATGAAATCCATTACCCTGTGCGGCAATTTCCCCTTTACCCATTCCTATGATCACAACATTGCTGATTTTATTTTCGTGTGCCTGACTTAAATAGATTCCATGAAAGGAATCCGTTATTTTGATGTGGTCCAAAACATTCCCGTTTGTATGGATTTTAATGCCTGCATACTCCTCGGCAGAGTTGCGGTTCATACTGCTATGTGAAACGGTCAGCTTTTTAAGAGTGACATTCGCTGCTTTGATAGAGATGACGTTGCCCGTACCGTCCCCTTTGATAGTGGTTTTGTCAGCACCAATAATCGTCATCGGTTTGTTGATGACAATATTGCCTTCATACGTTTTGTCTTCGAGCTTTATAACTGCTCCTTCTTCCAAGCTGTCGATCATGGCTTGCAAGTTTTCGGCAGCGCCATTTTTCTCAGGGATGATGATCAAAGTGATAGAGAAAACGAATAGAAAGAGCAGTAGTTTTTTCATCTTCTTCGGTCCTTCCATACCGGAATTAGTAATAAAATAAAGGCCGCAATTAGGAAATACGAACCGTATCCAAGAATACTTTCGGTGACAAAGTTTGCAACTGTGTTATGTCCTAATAGAGGCGGAACAAATGGGTCAATTTTTATCGGAGCGGTCGGGCTCAAGTTGGTACCGAATTTACGAAGTGCACGGGTAAGGTCCCAAACTCCAAGCGCACCGCCAATGATAAACAGACCAATTAATCCATAAAGTACAGCCTTTTTGCGCAGGATGGCTGTTAAGAGAGTTATCACTGCTAACCCTATGACTAAGTATGGTAGATAAGCTAATTCTGGGAAATTCTCTTCACTGAAATTTTCCATTCCAATATAGTGATTTAACCCGTTAACAATATCGATTTCGCCTTCAAGCTTATTTGGATAAACAATTATATTTAGTCCTTCTGGATACTGCGGGGCAAAGAAAACCATCTGCCACCATGGGAAAAATAATGAAAGTCCAACTAATACGGCAGCAAGCGCAATCAGTAAAGACGAAACAAGTGATAATTTTTTTGCCTTCATAGTAAAACAAGTCCTTTCTAAACGGAGAAGGGTATCAATCGCTTAAATTGATACCCTTACCATCTTTTTAATTCTTTGGCTTTACAAGGAAGTAGCCGGTCATTTCTTGGTGTAATGCAGAGCAGAAGTTAGTACAATACATCGGGAATGTTCCTGCTTTATCAGCAGTAAATTCGATTGTATTGGTTTGGCCAGGCTGAACTTCCATGTTTAAGTTATATTGGTTGATGGCAAATCCGTGGGTAATATCCTCATCAAAATCTGTGTTCGTTAAGTGGAGAAACACCTTATCTCCTTGATTGACTTCAATCACATCAGGACGTTTTGCTTTTGCGTCAAAGATAAACTTCGAGCGCATAGCAATACCATAGACATGAACTTCGTTTCCATTACGTTCGATTCTTGCTTGATCTTGCTTATATGTCGCAAGTTTATTGTTTTCATCCTTCGGATAAACTTCAATCGTTTTAATCTTATCTGCCTTAATGATTTGCGCGTAGTGTGGCTCAGGGTTAACTGGTGAAGATTGTATCACCTTCATTTTGCCGCTGATATCGATTAACTGCATGGACTCTGGATGTGAAGGTCCTACGGATAAATAGCTGTCTTTGGCAATTTTGTTCAAGGCAATCAGCCATTTTCCATCAGGTGAAACGGTATCACCTTCAGCTGCTACAGAGTGTCCAGGAGAATATTGTACAGGTACACGGTCTAACGTTTCGCCTGTTTTTGGATCCCATTTCACGATTTCAGAAGAAATGAACATCGTTGTATAAGCCATTCCTTTGTCATCAAATTGCGTGTGAAGCGGTCCAAGTGCATTTTCAGGGTTAACTTCTCTTTCCATAATAGAATCATAATTGATAATTGGAATACCATTGCGCTCGCCAGCAAAGTCTTGTTTTTCAATCGCTTTAAATGCTTTCTCAAAAGAGAATACGGTCATCGATGGTGCTAGCTTTCCTGAAGCGATAAAGTGTTTACCATCAGGCGTTACGTCGACACCATGTGGTGATTTCGCAACAGGAACAAGGTAGATACCGCCTTTATGCTTTTCAGGGAAAATCATTTTTTGACCAGTAACTTCATCATACTGTCCGTCTGCTACCATTTTCTCAAGCTCTTTCCAGTTAAAAAGAACAATGAAGTCACGGTCAGCCTGTGAAGCGTTAATTTCAAGATTTGTTGTTGCCTCTTCTGTATTATAGGTTGTCATGACTGCCCAATCCGCAGAGGATTTCTTACCAGCGTCAGATAAATCGTAAGACCATGGTGGAAGAGCAACCTGGTAGGCAATATTGAGCTTATCTTTGTTTTGATCAAACGTTACGGCTGACATTACACCGCGGTACTGCTCGCTGTAATCGTCTAATGATTTGTATTCAGAGCCGATTGGAACTGCGAAACGTGTTGGCAGGAACATATACTCTGTATTCTGCGTAACGAACGCCGCACAGTGTGGGCCGCTAGTATTCGGAACGTTAATAATGTCTTTTACGGTAAAGGTTTCTAAATCCATTGCGGCTGCACGGCTGTTTCCGACATCCGTTGCAAACATATATTTACCATCATAGTCACCATTTGTTTCTGAGAATGCTGGGTGATGAAGATCTCCCCATGTGTAATCGCCTAATAACTTTTTAGAATGCTCGTCAAACCCATATCCGGTGGCCGAGTCTGGTGAGAATACTGGTACAGTTCGAATATGACGCATAGATGGAACACCATAGATAAACATTTGACCGGAGTGGCCGCCTGATGCGAATAGGTAGTAATCATCTTTTTCACCGAATGGTACATAAACTTTTTCAGCATCGCTTTTGGTATTACTAGAAGCAACCTGGTCGTTTGTACTTTTTGAAAAATCAGCAAAGGAAATCGTTGCTGCTACAAAGCCTGCTAGTAAACCAGAGGCGATTGGAATCCATTTCTTCATCTGTCACACCACCTTATTATTTTTCTGATGCTTGTTTCAACATATCTAACACTTGCGTGCGTTCTTCATCTGTTAATGGGCTGCCGCCAATTACGCTCGACATAACCGCTGAAGTTGGTTCTTTTAAGAACTCATCAATGGACTTGCCATGCTTTCCTTCAACATCTGTAAAGGCTTTTGAAAGATCAGGACCTGTTGCTCCGCCTTCTAAACCAAGAGAATCAACAGCGTGACAGCCAAGACAGCCTTTACTGTTAAGGATGTTATTGGCATCAACAGTCGCGGTTTCCTCTTTTGCTCCTTCTTTTTGGCCTTCTGTTTCACTTGTTTCTTGTGTTGGTTCTGTTTGAGCGACTTGAGGCTGTTTATCGGAATCCCCCATAATAACACCAAACACCAAGTATCCAAGTCCAAAACCAATTACTAAGCTAAGTGCAAAGCTGATAATTGCCTTATTCATACTTCCCCCTCCTTCTGTCTAATTAACACTCTCATCCTAAGATGAATTCAAGGATGGAAATGTGATGCTTCGCACATTTTTTTACTCAAATTTGAACGTTTTGTGAAGGGGGTTGGAATAATAAGCTTTTGGAAGGATGAACGTTTTGTGAAGATTATCACTACAAAATGAGATGATTTTATTTACAATGGATGTAACCTATGTGAAATCACGGCATTTTAAAAAAACGAGGAAAGGAGGACAAGCATGAATCCGATTCACTTTTTAGACGATTCGTATGTAGATAAGATAGTAGACATTCAAACGGCAGATTTCTTGCGAAAGATAGTTATTTTCAAAGATCTATCAAATGCATCCATGCAGCTCATCATAAAGCGGATTCAAACGTTAACCTTTAAAAAAGGTGAAAAGATTATTTATGAAGATGAAAAAGCAAAAGGGGTTTTCTTTGTCCATTCTGGGGCGGTAAAGCTTACCAAGGAAGATGAAAACGGAAATGAAATTATTGTTTGTATGAAGCAAAAGGGTGATGTATTTGCGGAGGCTTGTCTTTTTTCAAAAACCTCAGAGCTGTATCCGGCGACAGCCACTATGCTTCAGGATGGTCAGCTTTTCTATTTAGATAAAGTGGAATTAGAGAAGGGACTTCATGAGTACCCAGAATTGGCGATCCAAATGATTCGTTATATGAGTGACTCCCTCCGCGAAATGACCTCTACCTTAAGAGATGTTGCGTTGTTGGATGTTTATGCGAAAACGGTTAAGTCATTAGAGAGGTTAGGAAATAAATTTAATACCTCGACCACAAGGTGGAATATTGAAATTCCTTTGACGATTCAAGAATTTGCGACGGTCGTCGGGACAACGCGAGAAAGCGTAAGCCGTGTCTTTTCAAAACTGAAAAAAGAGGGAATCATCGATATGAAATCAAGGAAGATTATCATCCTTGATATGTGCAAGCTGTGCACCTTGATGAATTCTGCCTATTAAAAAACCTTCGCCCATGTTTTCGGCGAAGGTTTTTTGCTGGTTGAGGGCTATGAAGGACAAAACTCGATGAAATCAGCAGGGATTTGTCCTTCATCAAGGTTATGAAGGACAAAACTCGATGAAACCAGCAGGGATTTGTCCTTCATCAAGGCTATGAAGGACAAATCCCGATGAAGCGACAAGAGATTTGTCCTTCACCTGGCTCTTTATTGAAAAGAGCAAATTTAATTATTCAAATTTATACGTCCAAAATCGTTCGTTGTTGATCCACACCATCATTTGTGGGTCTTGGTTCTCTAACTTTTCCGTTACGTCTCCCAACATTTGCTCTGTCTGAGAGCGATGGGCACGAATCGCAGCCAGCTTTTTGTCAGCAACGGCACTGATATTATAGACCATGTCTGCCTCACCGAGCTCTTCCACGCAATTGTTTGAAAAAGCAACGCAGTGCAGTTTAGGCCTCGCGGCGGCAGGTATCTTTTCTACTGCCCTTACGACCGCGCTACCTGTGGCATCATGGTCAGGGTGAACGGAATAGCCCGGATAAAACGTGATGATAAGTGATGGATTTACATCATTTATGAGGGACAACATAGCGTTTGCCAGTTTTTCATCATCTTCAAATTCCACCGTTTTATCACGGTAACCAAGCATTCGTAATTCCTGGATACCTAATGCAGCAGCCGCTGCTTTAAGCTCTTCTTTTCTGATTTTCGGGAGATTTTCTCGATTGGTAAAAGGGGGATTCCCCATGTTGCGCCCCATTTCACCTAATGTTAAACAAGCATAGGTAACAGGAGTACCATTTTGTACATGAGTGGCAATCGTTCCAGATACTCCAAAAGCTTCGTCATCCGGATGTGGAAAGACGACTAATACATGACGTTCTTTTTCCATATAAGGCTTCCTCCTTTACTTACTCAAACGGGGTAGGGCTGATTTCGAGGGCAACGGCGAGTTTCCCTTTGTTATCATGACCAGCTAGCAATAAGCGATCTTGCTCATCAATTTCAAAATGAGTAAGACCTTCCGCGTAAATCCAGCCAAGGTTTATTTTTAACCCCACACGATATGGGTCGGTTCCAGTGATTTTTCCTAGTTCGTAGCGAACAAGTGCATTTCGAATATAAGCACCTGCTGAAAAGAAGGTTTGATCATGATGAGATGCATAGGCACCATTCGTTGTTTCCAGGTGAATATAAACATCCTGATTCGCGTATGTGTTAATCGCTTCTTGAACCTGTTGATAATTCTTAATCGGTTCCATAACTTTTTTCTCCTTTCCCGATGCAAGGTATGTAATCTATAAACTAGTTTATTTAATAATGTAACTATCATACTAAACTCACATTGAAAAAGCGAAATGTAAGCCTTGTTATTAACGATAAAGAAGCCGTTCGATGGGAACGGCTTCTGGTGATTAACAATCTATGCAGTATTCAGTTTTTGCACCGCGGTAGGCACCATGCCATGTAGGCCCTACAAATTGATTTAAGCGGAAGCCCTGGC
The DNA here is from genome assembly GCF_031457145.1 of Neobacillus niacini. Lineage (GTDB taxonomy): Bacteria > Bacillota > Bacilli > Bacillales > Cytobacillaceae > Neobacillus > Neobacillus niacini_J. The sequence continues at coordinate 79,933 of NZ_JAVDVZ010000008.1, read as the reverse complement.
TGATGGCCGCTGAAATGAAGTCTTTTGCAACCTCAACTGCTTCAACAACAGAACTGCCTTTTGCAAGTTCTGCCGTAATAGCTGAAGAGAAGGTACAGCCTGCACCATGAGTGTAGTTCGTCTCAATCTTATCTGATTCAAATATAGTAAAGTCTTTACCATCGTATAAAAGGTCAATTGACTTTTCTTCTGTTAAAAGCTTGCTGCCGCCCTTAATGACAACATACTTCGCACCTAAATCGTGAATCTTTACAGCAGCTTCCTTCATCTGCTCTAACGTTTTAACCGGACCCGTTTGAGCTAATTGACCTGCTTCAAAAAGGTTCGGTGTCACAACAAGTGCACGCGGTAATAACAGCTCACGCATGGCATCAGTTGTTTCTGGATTTAATACTTCATCCTCCCCCTTGCAAACCATTACAGGGTCAATCACGACAGTTTCTAATTTATGTTCATCGATCACCTTTGCCACTAATTCAATGATTTCAACCGTACCGAGCATTCCTGTTTTCATGGCGTCGATTCCTACAGAAAGGATGGTATCAATTTGTGGCTTGAGTGTTTCAACGGAAATAGGAAACACACTGTGATGCCAGTCCCTTGGATCCATTGTAACGATGGTAGTCAGTGCATTCATCCCATACACACCTAGTTCTTGGAATGTTTTTAAATCTGCTTGAATCCCAGCACCACCGCTCGTATCAGAACCTGCAATGGTCATAACCTTTTTGATTGTCATATGTATAAACCCCCTATAAATATTGGTGAAAAAACTCTATTCCTATTATAAATCAAACTTGAAAATATAGTAGAAAATTTGGAAAGGCATGATTTTGTCAGAAAGATGACAATTGACCGTTTTTATATTCTTTAGATTGTTTTATGTGATAAATCTTACTTCCGAGAAAAAGGACTCATCGTACGATAGTACTAAAGATATATAATTTTTTTTGATATCGCTTACAAATGGTGATTTAACAATCTTTGTATAGTAATAAGGCAGTTCTTTTTGAAAAAAGTTCGATTTTTCGACACATAAATGTCCGAGGTCCGACAAAGTCTCGAAATAAAGGCATCGATATTTGTTATAAATTGAAAGGGCATAGATTACTATATTTTTCTGTGATAAATGTCGCTGAGAAGGATTGGCAACATGAATACAATTAAAACGCTAAGAATGTATTTCCTGAAAAGGAGGGAAAACAATGTACCGCAAAGGATGTCCTGACGAATATCCCATTACCTTAATTTTAAATGGGTATGAGATTGCTGTATTTCAATTGACTAAACACGATTTAGAGGATTGGGCTTATGGTTATTTGTTTTCTGAAGGTTTTATTCAGGAAGCGAGTGAGATTGAATCCATCAGCATTAATGAAGAAATGGGCAGCATCCATGTCTCACTTCTGAATGGTTTTAATGCAGAAGAGTTATTTACGAAGAAGAAGCACTACACAGCAGGCTGTGGCCGCGGTGTCACATTTTTCTCGATGACAGACGTGAAAAACTTTCAAAAAGTGGCTTCTGAATATTGTCATAAATTGAGTTATTTATTAAAAAAACAGAGTGAATTTGCTCGAAATTCACCGTTTTACTTGGAAACTGGCGGAATGCATGGAGCCTGTATTGTAGATGAAGCAGGCAATATCACCGTCCGGGAAGACATTGGGAGGCACAATGCAGTCGATAAGATCATTGGCCACACACTACGAATTGGGTTGCAGCCTGAACGGTTGATACTATTAACAACCGGAAGGGTTTCATATGAAATGCTCTCCAAAGCAGCGAAATTTGGATTTCCTGTTATTGGCTCACGAACAGCAGCCACCAAACAGGCTGTTCAGCTTGCTAAATATTTAAATATCGAGGTAATTGGCTATTTACGAGGGAAAATGGCCAATATTTACACCTCAACAGGCCGAGTTCAAAATGACTTAGTGGAAGAACCCGCTGTAGAGATGCATTGAAGGGAGGAATAACCGAACAAGCTGTAACTAGATAAAAAAGGGATGTTCTATTCAATTCTGGGAAGGAGATAGAAAAATGGTTGAAATCAACTTAAACCGCCGGCAATTTTTGAAGTTGTCAGGAGCTACTGCGGCAACATTGGCTGTTGTTGAATTAGGCTTTGATACAAAAAAAGCCCATGCAGCAACAAAAGAATTTAAAATTGCCAAATCAACTGTAACACCAACCATTTGCTGCTTTTGCGGCGTAGGTTGTGGAATTTTAGTCCATACCAAGGACAACACAGTGGTTTATACGGAAGGGGATCCGGATAACCCAATTAACGAAGGTAAGCTATGTAGTAAAGGAACGACAATTAGACAATTATATACTTCTGAAAAGCGTGTAAAGAAACCGCTTTATCGTGCGCCAGGCAGTGATAAATGGGTAGAAAAAGACTGGGAATGGATGTATGAAACCATTGCCAAACGTGCAAAAGAAACGCGTGATAAAACATTTGTAGCAACAGAAAACGGCTTAACTGTAAATAAGACCGAGGCAATCGCAAGCCTTGGCGGAGCAGCTCTTGATAATGAAGAGTGTTACCTGCTCTCAAAAATGATGAGAGGGCTTGGTGTTACCTATTTAGAGCACCAGGCACGAATATGACATAGTTCTACGGTTGCCGGTCTGGCACCTTCATTTGGTCGTGGAGCAATGACTAACCATTGGAATGATCTGCAGTATACTGATTGTGCATTGATTATGGGTGCAAACCCTGCTGAGAACCATCCAATTAGTTTTAGATGGTTAACGAAAGCAAAGGATAAAGGCGGAAAAATTATTTCTGTTGACCCACGTTTCACAAGAACGTCGTCAATGGCCGATGTTTATGCACCTCTTCGTTCTGGAACGGATATTCCGTTTATGGGCGGGATGATAAAATATGCCCTTGATAATAATCTTTATCACAAAGAGTATGTTGCTAACTATACAAACGCAGGCTTTATCGTAAAAGAAAGCTTTACCTTCGAAGATGGTCTATTCTCAGGCTATGACGAATCAAAACGTGCCTATGATAAAACACAATGGGCATGGGAAACAAATGAAGATGGAACTTCAGTAAAAGATGAAACTTTAGAGCATCCACGTTCCGTGTTCCAATTAATGAAAAAACACTACACACGTTATGATGTTGATACTGTTTCAAAAGTAACGGGAACACCAAAAGAAGACTTATTAAAGGTTTATGAAACGTTCTGTGCCACTGGTCAGGTTGGTAAATCTGGAACCATCATGTATGCAATGGGAACAACTCAGCATACAGTTGGAACCCAAAACGTTCGTGCTTTCGCAATCATTCAAATGCTTCTTGGAAATATCGGACTTCCTGGCGGAGGAATAAATGCAATGCGCGGCGAGTCCAATGTACAAGGATCAACGGACTTCGCTTTATTGTATGATACAATCCCGGGCTATCTAGCAGCACCAAAAGCGATTCCAGAGCATGCCACACTTGAGGGCTATAATGCAAAGGAAACACCGAAAACAGGCTATCAAAGTAATAAACCAAAGTTTGTTGCCAGTCTTTTAAAAGCTTGGTATGGTCCGAATGCAACGGCAGACAATGAATTTGGCTATCAATACCTGCCAAAAGGCAATAAAAACTACTCACATATTAACTTGTTTAAGGCTATGTATGAAGGCACGATAGAAGGAGCTTTTCTTTTCGGAACAAACCCCGTAGTAGGCGGTCCGAATGCAGGAAAAGAAAAAGAATCTCTTAGCAATCTGAAGTGGTTAGTAGCTGTTGACCTTTGGGAAACAGAAACTTCTGCCTTCTGGCAAAAAGAAGCCGGCAGTGACCCATCCAAGATTAATACTGAAGTATTCTTCCTTCCAGCATGTTCTTCTTATGAAAAAGAAGGAAGTATTTCGAATAGCGGCCGCTGGATGCAGTACCGCTGGCAGGCAATTAAGCCATTAGGTGAATCAAAAGCAGACTTAGAAATCATCCATGAGCTTGCAACAAGAATTAAGGGTCTATATAAAAATGAAGCTGGTCCTGCAGCTGCTCCAATCAATGCTCTTTATTGGAACTATGGTGAAGGTCACCATCCAGATATCGACCTTGTTTGTAAAGAAATCAACGGTTATGACGTCAATACGGGTAAACAGGTTGCCGGCTTTGGTGCACTTAAGGATGATGGATCCACATGTTCTGGTAACTGGATCTATTCAGGCTTCTATCCTGAAGAAGGAAAGAACCGTGCAAAAAACCGTGACAATAAAGATACAGGCATGAGCAATTACTTGAACTGGGCATTTGCATGGCCTGCAAATCGCCGTATCATCTACAACCGTGCTTCAGCAGATCCAAGCGGTAAGCCTTGGAGCAAGGATAAAGCTGTTATCTGGTGGGATGATGTTCAAAAGAAATGGGTTGGACATGACGTGCCAGACTTTGTTCCGACCAAAGCGCCTACTGACCCAACAGGAACTGATCCATTTATAATGAACAAAGATGGAGTGGGCTTACTGTATGCACCAACATTGAATGATGGTCCGTTCCCTGAACATTACGAACCATTTGAAAGCCCAATGTCCAATCCTTTTTCAAGTCAAGAATTAAACCCGGCTGCTGTTGTAATCGAGGGTGACTTCAATAAGCGCGGCTTTAAGGCAGACTATCCTATTGTTGCTACAACCTATCGGGTAAGTGAGCACTGGCAGTCTGGAACGATGACACGTAACCAAGAATGGTTATCTGAACTGGTTCCTCATATGTACGTGGAAATTAGTGAAGAGTTAGCAAAAGAAAAAGGCATTAAAAACAAAGATAAAATCATTGTCAGCTCCGCTCGTGGAGAGGTAAAAGCTTTCGCAATGGTGACGAAACGCTTTAAGCCTCATACCCTTAATGGTAAAAAGGTTCACCAAATCGGTATGCCATGGCATTTTGGTTATAAAGGTATTGCAACTGGGGATACAGCAAACCACCTGACACCTCATATCGGGGATGCGAACACAACGATTCCTGAATATAAGGCATTCCTTTGTGACGTAAGGAGGGCTGACTAATGGCCACTGAATATGTAAAATTTGTTGATGTGACCAAATGTGATGGCTGTCGTGCCTGTATGGTTGCTTGTAAAAACTGGAACGATCTTCCTGCTGAGCCGCAGGATTTCCTTGGCAGTGCACAATCACATGTGAAGACAACTGCTGATACTTGGAACGTACTACAATATATCGAGCATGAAAATTCAACCGGCAAACTTGACTACCTATTCCGTCACTCAGCATGCTTCCATTGTACAGATGCTGCTTGTGAAAAGGTTTGTCCTGAGAATGCCATTAGCTACACTGAATTTGGTACAGTGGTTATTGACCATGAAAAGTGTGTAGGCTGTGGATATTGCGTAAATAACTGTCCATTTGAAGTCATTTCCCTTAAGGAATATATTGATAAAAATGGTGATAAATACAGAAAAGCTAACAAATGTACCATGTGTACGGATCGTCTTGAAGAAGGCTTACAGCCTGCCTGTGTTACAACCTGTCATACAGGAGCAATGGAGTTTGGCGACAAAGCTGCTATGATCAAGAAAGCAGAAGAGCGCGTGAAACAAATTAAAGACCGCTATCCAAATGCTCAAGTATATAACCCACAAGGCGTAGGAGGTACACATACGGTTTATGTATTAGCAGAAAAGCCATCTGTTTATGGCTTACCTGAAAATCCAAAAGTGCCAACATCCGCTGTTATTTGGAAAGACTATGCACAACCAATTGGTAAGATGATGATTGGGGCAACTACAATGGCAGTTGTCGGAGCTTTCATTACAAATACGATTATTAGTAAGAAGAAAAACGGTAAAAACGAAGACGGAGGTGAACACCATGAGTAAACCTCAAAAGTCGACAGTAAAAGTAAGACGTTTTTCTAAAGCGTTTGTTTGGGCACATGCCGTAAATGCGCTTTCGTTCTTTGCCCTGTATATTACAGCTTTACCAATGTATACTGAGTTTTTCGACTGGTTGTATCCAGTTCTTGGCGGACCAGAGGGAGCACGTCTCCTTCATCGGATCTTCGCAGTTACGTTCATAACACCAACGTTTATTTGGGTGATTTTTGACTTCAAAGGCTTTAAGCTATGGATGAAAGAACTTGTTACTTGGAAAAAACGCGATCTTGAGTTCTTTACTGAATTCGTAAAGGAACTTTTCGGTTTCAATTTCAAGCACGTAAGGCAAACATTCTTTAACGCTGGTGAAAAGATTAACTCAATCATCCAAATTGTCACGGCAATCTTAATTATTGGCTCAGGATTTCCAATGTGGTTCCCACAAATTTTCCCAAAAGCTGTAGTGCAATGGGCATATTTACTACACAATGTTGGTTTCGGCCTTGCTATCGCGGTAGTCGTAGGACATGTCTATCTATCTGTTATTCACAAAAACTCTAAACCAGGATATTCCGGTGTTATCACAGGTGAAGTACCTGCATGGTGGGCTCAAGAACACTATCCAGATTGGTATGATGAAGAGGTTGCGAAGGGTAACTTCCCTGAGATTGATGCGAATGGCAATCCAAAAAAACCAACTAGTCCTGACAAGAACAAGAAAAAAGGCGCATAGGACCGAAAAGCGGAAGCGCCTTGACCAGGGAAAAAAGCAGTTCATTTTTTCCCAGGGGCGACAGGCATAAGACGAGCCGGCGAGAAGGTTGCTCTTTAACCTTCTTGACGGATTGGCTTATGACCCAGAGCCATTAGGCGCTGTAGCTAGACACAGCCATTGAATGAATGAATAAACCAAGATGGCTGTCTGTAACAGGACAGCCATTGCTTTATAAGGCTCTTTTCTTAAACTTTGTTACTTTTGGAACAAAATTTAATGATTATGCCAAGATTCCGCAGAAAATAGAATAAATTTAATAAGAAAAGAGCCTACAAACAAAATTCTAAAGCGCAAAATAGCTATTTCCACGTTAAAATCGGCTTTAAGATTTTAACAACAATCATTACGAAAACAGGCCTTTATAAAAATAAAAAGAGGTGCACAACGATGAAAAAATCCGTTGTTTCAAAAGAATATCAGAATTTGCAGAAGGATATTATCGCTCTTCAAGAGAATTGGAAAGAGAGCATTAATCCAGAAGCTATTATTCCTAACCTTGATGCATCTGCAATGGCAGCAGGAGTGCCTGCTGTGGCATTAACGTCTATTGATTTTGAAATTTCACTATTCTTACAGTGGATAGAGGAGATAAATGCACTTTTAATCAAAAACAATCCTGAGCTCGAAACAAAGCTTGCAGGAGTTATGACACTATTAAACGAAGAAACAGCAATTCGCTGGATTGACGAAGCATTTTCGTTCAACAGTGTTTATTTTGCTAGTTTTGCTGAAGAAAATGGACTAGAAGAATGGATTCCGCAATTTCTAGCTGAAACCGCACTCCGACCATACTTGCAGCTTACTGCTGAGAAAATTCAGCACGAAATCTCTCATGCTGTTCTAGGAGCGGGCTGTCCAGTTTGTGGTGAGCCTGTACGGCTTGCTGTTCTTGAGGATGAAGGCAAAAAAGTAATGACATGCCCGCGCTGTCTGGCTCATTGGAATGCAAAACGGGTTGAATGTGCACACTGCGGTAATGATGATCACAAAACCATTCAGTACTTGACGATTGAAGGCGATGCATCCTCGCAAATTCAGGTTTGTGAAAAGTGTATGGGGTATATTAAAGTGATAGATACAAGACAATATCTTAGCAAGCCGTCAGCGGCCATGCTGGATTTAACTACGATTCATCTTGATTTTGTGGCCCAAGAACAAGGCTATCAAGCAGTAGGTGAAAACAAACAAACCAATTAAGAAGGTGTCTTTTCATGAAAGCTGCGGCTATTATTTTATCAGGTGGAAAATCAAGTAGAATGGGCACGAACAAGGCTCTCTTAAAACTAAATGAGAAAACAACGATAGAAAGAATGGTTGATACTCTTAAGGTATATTTTGATGAAATTATACTCGTTACCAATGATCAGGAATCCTATCAGTTCTTGGAAGTGAAAATGGTGTCGGACCACTATCAAGGAAAGGGACCGCTCGCTGGCTTTCATGCAGGATTAATGGCTTCTAACTACGATGCGAATTTCATTGTAGCGTGTGATATGCCGTTTATTTCAGGAGAACTTGCTGCTGCCCTTGTTGAAAGGATTGACCATTATGATGCCTTAGTACCTGTTATTAGTGGAAAAATGCAAACTTTATGCGGTATTTTTCAAAAAAGGACGGTTACTAAAATTGAAGAATGTATTGAAAATGGACATCTTCCGATAAAATATCTGCTTGAGCATTTAAATGTCCTATATTTATCTGAAAAAGATTTGCAAGATTATAGTAACATAGACATAGAGCGTGTCTTTTTCAATATGAATCATCCACATGAATATGAGGACGCAAAAAAGTGGCTCAGAAGCTGATTAGATAGGAAGGATGTAAAGCACAATGCAATTTTTCAAAGTCAAAACAGTCGAAGAAACCTTTGCAATGATAGAGGAAAAGATTCTAGCAATAAAAGATACGGAAGAACGTTCACTCGAAGACGCTCTTCAATATATACTAGCGGTGCCTGTCTCCGCAAAGGAAAATGTCCCAGGCTTTGACCGCTCAACAGTTGATGGTTACGCTGTTAAAGCAAAGGATACCTATGGCACATCGGATTCCATGCCGGGATTTTTTACGGTAGTGGGAGAGGTGAAAATGGGTGAGTCGGCTGCTGTTCCTGTGGGTCAGGCTGAAGCAATCTATGTCCCGACAGGTGGAATGATTCCACCAGGAAGTGACAGCGTGATCATGATTGAACATTGTGAAGACCATGATGGTCTTTTAAATACCTATAAGCCAGTTGCACCTGGCGAAAATATTATTCGTGCTGGTGAGGACATTCGCGAAGGGGAAGTTCTCCTTCCAGAAGGAACGCTACTCAGGCCACAGGAGTTAGGGGCGATTGCTTCACTGGGAATTAGCACGGTTACTGTCTATCGCAAGCTAAAAGTCGGTTATCTATCATCTGGTGACGAAATTGTTCCCTATCAAACAGAGAAACTTTTAGAAGGTCAAATCCGCGATATTAATTTTTTAACCATTGCGGGCCTCGCAAAACAATGGAATATCGAGGTTGTTTACGGTGGAATCGTCAAGGATGACTACCAAGAGTTTCTGCAAAAGGCGCAAAACTTATATGATGAAGTGGACTGCTTAATTCTCTCAGGAGGAAGCTCTGTTGGAGCAAAGGACTACACCACAGATGTCATCGGGTCCTTAGGATCACCAGGTGTGTTTGTTCACGGCATTTCCATCAAACCAGGGAAACCTACAATTCTTGCGATGGCAAATGGAAAACCTGTTATTGGCTTACCAGGACACCCAGCGTCCGCGATGATTATTTTCATGCTTTTTGGTGAGAAAATTCTTCGAAAGCTTAAAGGTGAAAAAATAGATAAGAAACCGGACCGAATTTTTGCACGGATTACAAAAAATATTCCATCCGCACCGGGACGGTCCGATTATATTCGGGTTCGTCTGTTTGAGAAAGAAGGAGAATGGTGGGCCGAGCCGATCATCGGAAAGTCAGGTTTAATAACGACATTAGTGAAAAGCGATGGAATTGTTGAGATAACTTCGGAAAAAGAGGGGATTTCACAGGGAGACTTTGTACCTGTGATTGCAACACGATGAGGGGGACGAATAGATGGACCGCAAAACGTATAAACGGAAAATATATTTAGAGGACAAACCCCGATCGGAAGCGAAACGAGAAATTCTCGAGGCGTTTGTGCTGCCCCTTGAAAAAGACATAATCTCGGTAAGTGATGCACTAGGACGCGTTACAGCTGAGCCGATTTTTGCCAATGTGTCTATGCCGCATTACCATGCATCCGCAATGGATGGGATTGCTGTTATCGCTGAAAAAACGTATACCGCTCATGAGCAAAGTCCACTACAGCTTAAGCTGGGTACAGATTTTTCTATTGTGGATACAGGAAATGCCATTCCTGCTCCCTATAATGCAGTCATTATGATAGAACATGTCGATATGATTGATGAAGAAACGATTGAAATCATTGAGCCGGCGACACCTTGGCAGCATATCCGCCCAATCGGGGAGGATATTGTTCAGGAGGAAATGCTGTTTCCACAGGGACATATACTAAGACCTGCCGATTTAGGCGTACTTTTAGCCAGTCAGCAGCTTCACATTCCGGTTATCAAAAAGCCAATTGTCACGATTATTCCTACAGGAAATGAGCTTGTCGAGGCAGATGCAAAGCTTTTATCTGGGAACATTATTGAATTTAACGGGACGGTATTTGCAAATTTTGTCAAAGATTGGGGCGGAGAGCCAAAACTTCATTCCATCGTGAAGGATGATCCTGAGAAGATTAAGAATGTATTACTAGAAGCAGCGGAAACTTCGGATATAATCGTTATTAATGCCGGATCATCAGCAGGCTCAAAAGATTATACCGTTCATATCATTGGCGAAATTGGCACTGTCTTTACCCATGGGGTGGCAGCAAGACCAGGTAAACCGGTTATTTTAGGAAAAATAAACGAGAAAATCGTTGTAGGCGTACCAGGATATCCGGTGTCAGCCTATTTAGCATTGGAATGGTTTGTTCGCCCATTGATTTGTAAGTATTTACAAATACCGGAACCAAAACGGCAAACCGTTACCGTCAAGCTCGGCCGCCGAATTGTTTCGGGTATGGGTGCCGAGGACTTTGTACGAATGAATATCGGCTATGTGAATGAACAGTTTGTGGCCAATCCGCTGACGCGTGCCGCGGGTGTAACCATGTCGTATGTAAGAGCAGATGGCCTTCTTGTCGTACCAGCAAACGTAATTGGCTATGAACAAGGTGAGTTTGCCGAGGTGGAGCTTTTAAGACCGCTGGAGGAAATTAGAAATGCCATTATGTTTTGCGGCAGTCATGATTTGACGATTGACCTTTTATCATCACAATTAAAAAGAGTCCGCACTGACATGAAAATTGTCTCTGCGCATGTTGGCAGCATGGCTGGAATTATGGCTATTCGAAAAGGAGAGGCCCATGTAGCGGGCATTCATTTGCTTGACCCAAATACAAAGCAATATAATATCTCATATGTAAAGAAAATATTAGCTGGTGTTGATGTGGTCCTTTATCCATTTTTAAAACGAAAGCAAGGCTGGATTTTACCAAAAGGAAATCCGCTTGGTATTGAAAATGTTACCGACATTGCGAAAAAAAATGCCAACTTTGTCAACCGCCAAAAAGGGGCAGGTACAAGGATTCTCTTTGATATGCTCTTAGAGGAAAACGGGATTTCTTCAGAAGAAATCACCGGCTACGACAGAGAAATGTTTTCACACTTAGCTGTGGCAGCGGAAGTTAATGGCGATGACCATGGAGCAGGACTCGGAATTTATCCAGCAGCAAAAGCCATGGACCTAGATTTCATTCCCGTTGGTGACGAAGAATATGATTTAGTGATGACAAAAAGCTTCTATGAGAGTGAAAGTGGCAAGCAATTATTAGAAATTATCCACTCAGTAGATTTTAAACAGCAAGTTGAGAAGATCGGCGGCTATGAAGTGGTTGAAAATGCGCAAGCCAAAGAGTTGGGCTAAAAGAGGTGTAAAATGAATTTTCAAATTTCAAAAGAACCCATAGATATCCAATCCGTTATTGATAAGGTCGTTCAGCGTAACGCAGGAGCGATTACAACCTTTATTGGAACCGTTCGTGAATTAACAAAAGGAAAAAAGACACTTTTTTTAATCTATGATGCGTATGAAGCGATGGCTGTAAAAAAGCTTGAGCAAATTGGCAAGGAAATTGAAGAGCGCTGGGAAGGTGCTCAGGTAGCGATTACCCACCGAGTGGGCAGACTTGATATCACCGATATTGCAGTAGTTATTGCTGTCTCTACCCCCCATCGTAATGATGCCTATGAAGCGAACCGCTATGCGATTGAAAGAATTAAAGAAATTGTTCCGATTTGGAAAAAAGAACATTGGGAAGATGGCGAAGAGTGGATGGGTAACCAGCTCGAAACAGTCGCTTATCCAACAGGTAAACCAGAGGAGGGCGATTTAAATGAATAAAGTATTGTTTTTCGCTCATTTACGTGATGCAGTGGGAGAAGAATTTCTGAAGTTAGATGTTGCGGGTAAAACCATTGCTGAATTAAAGGCTGAATTGGCGACTAACTATGATCTCCCGAAATTGGACACTGTAATGACGGCTGTAAATGAAGAGTTTGCACAGGATGATGAAGTGATTCAAGACGGTGATGAAATTGCCTTTATCCCGCCAGTAAGCGGCGGTTGATATGGTTTTTGGAAAAGAGGAAAACAGGATGGACGAACGATATTCACGGCAGATCCTCTTTCCAGGAATCGGAAAAGAAGGACAAGATAAAATACGGTCGAAGCATGTATTAATGATTGGAGCCGGCGCCCTTGGGTCAGGTAATGGAGAAGTGCTTACTCGGGCAGGAGTTGGACGGCTTACCATCGTCGACCGTGACTATGTTGAGGCGAGCAATCTTCAACGCCAGCAGCTTTATACAGAAGAGGATGTGGCTGAGAAGCTTCCGAAGGCGGCTGCAGCTAAAAAACGCTTAAAGGCTATCAACTCTGATGTTGAAATTAATGCGATTATTGGTGATGCCACTCCATCAATGCTTGAGGATTTGGTGAAGGATGTCGATATCATTATCGACGCCACCGATAATTTTGAAACGCGGATGACCATTAATGATGTTTCACAAAAATATAAGATTCCTTGGATTTATGGGGCGTGTGTCGGCAGTTATGGGATGAGTTTTTCGATTATCCCAGGCAAGACCCCTTGCTTAAACTGTTTGCTGCGGACCATCCCGATGCAGGGATTAACATGTGATACCGGCGGGATTATCTCTCCGACCGTCCAAATGGTAATTGCTCATCAAAGTGCAGAAGCGCTCAAAATGCTTGTGGAAGATTGGGACGCAGTCCGAACTTCATTTGTCAGCTTTGATTTATGGCGAAACCAATATACTAGTTTAAAAATGGGGAAAGCCAAATTTTCAGGCTGTTTATCTTGTGGCGAGGAAAGGACCTATCCTTACTTAGACCAGGAAAACATGACAAAGACTACTGTCTTATGCGGCAGAGATACTGTCCAGATTCGTCCATCTGTTCAAGGAGCTATTTCGCTTGAAAAACTAGCCGGTCAGCTTGGTTCACTAGGATATACCGTAAAAGGGAACCCTTATCTCTTATCCGTAGAAATGGGCAGTGAGCGAATGGTCATTTTCAATGATGGCCGTGCTCTCATCCATGGAACAAAAGATTTAACCCATGCAAAATCAATTTACCAAAGAATTTTAGGATAATAGGTTTACAGTAATCGCCAATCATCTGAATGGCGGTTTTTTGTCTTGAGTAAACAGATATTTCCCGTCTAAGGATTGCAATGAAGTCCAGTAGTTAACAATCGAAAAATTATTTTCCGGGCAGATACAGTTATATTCAAAAATCGACATGTTTCACGTGAAACATTTAGAAGGATGTCGAATTTTTAAATAGTTATAGAATTTGGTATGATGGGATAGAAGTTGAACTAGAGGAGTTTATAAATCGTGAATATTTCAGTAGATAAATTATTAAGGAAAATCGAAGAAGAATTAAAACTGGCGAAAAATAGTACGAAGCAAGAAAACTTGCGGGAAAAAGTCTACTCTATTAAAATATTATGCGAGTTGATACTAGATGAAAAGCAGAACCTACACGTTGCAACACCAGCCATTACACCTGCATACCAGCAGCCTGTGATAGCACAGCCATCCTTTCGACAGCCAGTATCATTAAATCAGCCAAAAAAACTAGAAATGGAAGACGAAGCAAACGGAGATTCACTGTTTGATTTTTAAGGGGGAAAAATATGAAAACCTTTATTATTATTGGTGCGATTAACGCTTTTATAGCTGTCGCGCTAGGAGCCTTTGGAGCCCATGGACTTAAGGATAGGCTAGATCCTTATTACTTAGATATTTGGAAAACGGGAGTTCAGTATCAAATGTTCCATGCAACAGGGCTGTTGGTAATCGGAATCCTCCTTGGAAAAGTTGCCGCCAGTTCATACTTTACTTGGTCAGGCTGGCTCATGTTTATTGGAATCATCTTTTTCAGCGGCAGCTTGTATATCTTAAGCTTAACCAAGATTGGGATATTAGGGGCAATCACTCCGATTGGAGGCGTCTGCTTCCTAGCAGGATGGGTTCTAATGATCATCGGTACAGTTAAAGATTTGTAACAGTAAAAAGGCATTGGATCGATTCCAATGCCTTTTCATAATTATCTTGGCGGGAAAGTACTTAAACCAGGTGAAGCGCCAAATGGATATTCATATTCTAGTTCCTCATCGAAAGTAGCATAATCGAAAGCTACCATTGGGATGAGGGTGCGCTGACCTGTTTGTGGATCACTTAAAATGAGATGATCCCGGCCTGCGGCTTCAATAAGACCAACAAACTTCTTTGCATTCCATTGACTGTTACCCTCAAAGGTTGCATATACCGTGGCTAGTTTCCCTTTATTTAAGCGTAAAATATTTTCGATGTACGACTGCTCTATTGGCAGCATTCCCTGTGGCTGTACTGTTCCAGGAGGTGTTTGTGGTGCACCTGCTGGCGGATACTGTGGAAATTGTTGCTGCCCGCCAGGAAAAAATCCTTGACTCTGACCTTGATATTGATTGGCTCCCTGCTGTCTTACAGGATAAGCTTGATACCCTTGTTGATTATAATATTGATTCATCTTTTCCCCTCCTAAAATGACTGGACCCGTGGCCCAACAGTCTATTCATACTCCTTAAACCCCTAAATGGTGACAATTGGAACAATCCCGTTTGTGAGATGATACGGAGCTAAAACTTAAGATTCGCTGTTTTATTTGTATGAGGTATCAAGGGTAATTATGACAAAGGAAAACAACAAAAAAAGTCCTCAGCAGGAGCTGAGAACTTTGCGATTAAACATGCAAGAATCTTGATACTCTTTCTTCTTCTAACAGGTTGCCAACAAAGAAGGCACCAAATTCACCGTAGCGTGCACTTACTTCATCAAAACGCATTTCATAGACTAGCTTTTTGAATTGAAGAACATCTTCTGCAAAAAGCGTTACGCCCCATTCGTAGTCGTCAAAGCCGACTGAACCTGTGATAATTTGTTTCACTTTCCCTGCGTATGTACGTCCGATCATTCCATGGCTGCGCATCAAATTGCGTCGCTCTTCCATCGGCAGCATATACCAGTTATCGCTGCCTTGACGTTTCTTGTCCATAGGATAGAAACAAACATGCTTCGTTTTGGGTAATTTTGGATAAAGACGAGCAAGAATTTGTGGATTTTGGTATGGATCCTCACCAGCAGGCAAGTAGTTACTTAATTCCACAACAGAAACATAGGAATGAGCAGGAATCGTGAACTCTGCTAATTTAGTTTTATTAAACTCTGTTTCAATTTCGTTTAGTTCTTCCATAGTTGGACGTAAAATCATCATCATAAAATCAGCCTTTTGACCAACAACTGTATATAAAGCGTGGCTGCCTTCGTTTCGTTCCTGTGTATGATTCCACTTTTCCACTAGACTTAAAAACTCGTGAATCGCTGACTGGCGTTCATCACTTGAGAGCATCTTCCAAGTTGTCCAATCAACCGTACGGAAATCATGCAGGCAATACCAGCCATCAAGCGTAATTGCTGCTTCACTCATTATAATCACTCCTAAATAATCATTCTTATTATTTACAATCTTTACTATATCATAGTTTGACCAACCGACGCTCGAATAAACCTTCATGGATATTTTAAAAAAAAGTGGTACATAGTAAAGGATGTGTGAAGTTTTTTGAATAGAATAACATTTGTAGTGAAAACGCTACCTAAGTTGAATTTTTCAACAGGTAAAGTATGCTAAAATAGGTAGATTTAATTAGGGAGGATTTAATGTGGCTGATTTATTTGAAGGCTTAAAACAAAAATTATCTGGTCGGGATATGAGAATCGTTTTTCCTGAAGGTCTGGACGAACGGATTGTAAGAGCAGCCAGCAGGCTTGCGGAAGAAAAGCGATTGACCCCCATCTTAATAGGGAACATTGAACAAGTACAAGCAAAAGCTCAGGAGCTTGGTGTTTCCTTAGACGCAGCAGAAATCTATGATCCAGCAAACTATGCTGCAATGGACGAGCTTGTTGCAGCATTTGTTGAGCGCCGTAAAGGGAAAGCAACAGAAGAAGACGCACGTAAAATTTTATTAGATGAGAATTATTTTGGCACCATGCTGGTGTACTTAAATAAATCAGACGGCTTGGTGAGTGGTGCGGCTCACTCAACAGCGGACACAGTTCGCCCGGCACTACAAATCATTAAGACAAAAGCAGGCGTTAAGAAAACATCTGGAGTTTTCATCATGGTTCGTGAGGATGAGAAATATGTGTTTGCTGATTGTGCAATTAATATTTCCCCTGATAGCAATGACTTAGCCGAAATTGCGGTGGAAAGTGCAAAAACAGCGAATATGTTTGATATTGAACCACGGATTGCGATGTTGAGCTTTTCAACAAAAGGCTCAGCAAAATCAGAAGAAACCGATCGAGTGGCTGGAGCAGTTGCAGAAGCTAAGCGTCGTGACCCTTCTTTAGTGATTGATGGCGAGTTCCAATTTGACGCAGCGTTTGTACCTTCTGTGGCAAAAAGTAAGGCACCAGATTCACCCCTTCAAGGGAATGCGAGCGTGTTTATCTTCCCAAGCCTTGAAGCTGGGAACATCGGCTATAAGATTGCTCAGCGGTTAGGCGGCTTTGAAGCGGTTGGTCCGATTCTACAAGGATTAAACCGACCAGTTAACGACCTATCCCGCGGCTGTAATGAAGAAGATGTCTATAAGCTTGCATTAATCACTGCGGCGCAGGGAATATAAGAGGTTATTGAGGTCAGTCCAAGGTTGTGGGCTGGCTTTTTTATATCAGTTTTATGGTTTTGGACAATTTCGGGGTGAATTTGGACATTTTATAAGTTCGTTTGGACATTTTTTAGCCTGTTTTGGATAATTAGAAATTTATTGGAAAAATACCGCAGTATCAGGAACTATTTTAAATGGATTCTTTTTGCTAAAATGAACTTACTATTCAATTTGAGGAGATAAACACTATGGAAGGTTTACTTCAACAGCCGGAATGGCGGATTATTGACCAGTCTTCACTTGGCAGCCATTTTCCTGCCTTACAGTCATTCGGCACCGATGATACGTTGTGTGCCTCAGTTGGTTCTGGACAGGCACCGGCAACCGCCAGAACATGGGTCCACCACAATACGATTGTATTAGGGATCCAAGATACCAAACTGCCATTCTTAAGGGAAGGAAGGCAATTCCTTAGCACGCAGGGCTATCAGTCTATTGTAAGGAACTCAGGCGGTTTAGCCGTGGTACTCGACGCAGGGGTGTTAAATATCTCGTTAATTTTACCAGAAAAGGAAAAAGGAATAGATATCAACCGTGGGTATGATACGATGTGGCAGCTCATTCAAAACATGTTTGTGGAATACAATAAGCCGATTGAAGCAAGGGAAATCGTCGGATCTTACTGCCCAGGGAGCTATGACCTTAGTATTGATGGGAAAAAATTCGCGGGTATTTCGCAGCGCCGCCTTAAAAAAGGGGTGGCTGTACAAATCTATCTTTGTGTCAATGGCAGCGGCAGTGCTCGAGCGTCGTTAATCCAGCAATTTTATGAGATTGCCAAGAACAAGCAGGAGACAAAATTCACCTATCCAGAAATTGTACCCGATGTGATGGCTTCACTGTCTGAGCTTTTGGACACGCCCCTAACGATTTCGGATGTCATGCTTAGGCTGTTGAACCAATTGAAAACCAACAGTGGCCACCTCTACGCTGGACAGCTGAATGAGCTCGAACTAGACCTCCTCCCCGGCTATTATCAGAGAATCATCGAACGAAATGAAAAACTGAATGAAATGTAAAAAGCCGTAAACCTCAATGGATTTACGGCTCTTTTAAAGAGGATATTGTTCTTCTCCCGAGTAATACTATTCTGCAACTTTTTCTAGGTTCCCATTACGGTCCATTTTAAATTTAGTCGCAGGTCTTTCTTCTTCCTCAAATAATACCAGTTTGCGCGCGCGGTTCATGATTTTCATGAGTGTCTCGTAATCTTCTTGGATGGTTTCGGTATTTTGCTCGAGGCCCGCAATTTTTGTAGACATTTCTTCATTTTGCCTGCGTAACTCAGCTATTTCGCGCTTCAATCTTTCATTCTCACTTTTTAATGCTTCATTTTGCAGATTCGCATGATTAAAGTTTTGTAAGTAATCAATGACGTTATCTAGTGACAATCCTGACGCTGGTGTTACTGGTCTGTATGTTGGTGCGCTTGGCAAAACATACGTTTCTGCTGCTGCCTCTGTTGATAAATCTGGCATTTCATAGGAAGCTTCCATTTGCACTTCCATAGGCGCTGATAGTGTTTCAAAATCATCAGTAGCCGGTACTGGAGGATTATAGAGTAACTTTTTCTTTCCTCCTTGATCTTTCCCTAACACTCTTGATCTTTGTTTACGCTGTTTTTTTGCTAGTTGCAACGCTTTTTCATAGCGATGGCGCACAACGGCATTCCATCTGAAACCACAGGCTGCAGAAGTCCGATTTAGCTTGTCTCCTACCTCTTCAAAAGCGTTTAGCTGGGTACTGCCCTCACGTACATGGCGAAGGACGGTTTCAGCTAACAATAAATCATCTTCATCTGTCCAGGCATCTTGCCGAACTTTCATATCTTTTCAGCTCCCTATATAAATAATGACAATGAACTCGTGACGAGTTTTTAAAAGTTCTAGTCTTATCTTGGACAAGTTTTTCAAGCTTTATACCAAAATGTTGCAAGGATAATAGTTTTTTTAACTGAAAGAGTTACAAGGATTGCTAAAGATTGCAACTTGCAATGGGAGATAAGAAATTGTAAAATACCTAAGGAGTTAAATTGTAACGATATTGGATAAAATAATAGTAATAGATAGCAAAGAAAGGGTGGAAGTAATGTCAAATGAATTCCGTGTTTGTGATGATTGTCAGGCCGTGAATCTAAAGACATTAATCCCTCGTTTGAAAGAATTGGACCCCGATGCTGAAGTCAAAATTGGCTGCCAATCTTATTGTGGACCTGGCCGAAAAAAAACATTTGCCTTTGTTAATAATCGTCCGCTAGCTGCCCTAACCGAAGAGGAATTAATGGAGAAAATTAATAAGAAGTTAAAATGATCACCTACGACAAGCCTTAGGTGATTTTTCTTTTCATATATTGTCGAAAAATCCTGCGGAAAATTGCTGGAAATTGGGATATAATAGAAGAAAGTTTAGAGGAAGAGGGAAAGCAATGCGATATTCGGCGGAAAAACTGAGTGAGGAAAAAGTATTTAAAGATCCTGTTCACCGCTATGTTCATGTGCGTGATCGGGTAATCTGGGATCTGGTAGGAACAAAAGAGTTTCAACGTTTACGCCGTATCAAACAGCTCGGAACCACCTTTTTAACCTTTCATGGTGCTGAGCACAGCCGCTTTAACCATTCTCTCGGAGTATATGAAATTGTCCGCCGCATCATCGATGATGTGTTTGCAGGCAGACCGGAATGGAATAACGATGATCGCCTCCTAACCCTATGTGCCGCACTTCTCCACGATTTGGGGCATGGCCCATTTTCCCATTCGTTTGAAAAAGTGTTTGATTTCGATCATGAAAATTTCACTCAGGCAATCGTGTTAGGAAATACTGAGGTTAACGCTGTTTTGAAAAAGGTTAGTCCTGATTTTCCGCACCAAGTGGCTGAAGTAATCGCGAAAACATCTGCCAAAAAGCTGGTCGTCAGCTTAATTTCCAGCCAAATTGATGCCGATCGGATGGATTATTTGCAGAGGGATGCTTATTTTACCGGGGTGAGCTATGGTCAATTCGACATGGAGCGAATTCTTCGCGTCATGAGGCCGAAGGAAGACCAAGTGGTGATCAAGAAGAGCGGTATGCACGCGGTTGAAGATTATATTATGAGCCGCTACCAAATGTATTGGCAGGTATATTTCCATCCTGTGTCCCGCAGTGCCGAGGTTATTTTGACTAAAATCCTCCACCGCGCCAAGCAGCTGTATGAAAACAACTATTCTTTTAAAAATGACCCGATCCACTTTTATTCTTTCTTTAAGGATCAGGTGACGTTAGAAGATTATTTAAAGTTAGATGAATCGATTATTTTGTATTATTTTCAAATCTGGCAGGATGAAGACGATGTGATTTTAAGCGACCTGTGCCGGCGATTTGTGAACCGGAATCTTTTTAAATATGCCGAATTTGATCCTGCAAAGGAATATAAAAAGCTCGCTGAACTGACGCGTCTCTTTGAAAAAGCAGGAATTGATCCTGACTATTATTTAGTGGTCGATTCATCCTCCGATTTACCATACGATTTTTATCGTCCAGGTGAAGAAGAGGAACGTTTGCCGATTCATTTACTGATGAAAAATGGGGAAATAAAGGAGCTTTCTCGAGAGTCTGAGATTGTCGACGCAATCTCTGGTAAGCGGAGAACCGACCATAAGCTGTATTATCCAGTCGATTTCTTAGAAGATGAAACCTCGGAAAAGACTATTAAAGAACAAATACGTACCCTATTAGAGATATAACCAGTGAGTAGGAGCTGACGAGAGTGTTAAAAGATCATGCCAAGCTGATGCAGGCTGTATTAGTATCCGGAGAAATCGTCGGGAGAAAAAAGCTGCAAAAGATGATATATATTGCAAAAAAGGTGGAATTTCCATTCCATGAACGGTTCCAGTTTCATTTTTATGGTCCTTATTCAGAGGAGCTAACATTGCGGGTCGAAGAGCTTTGCAATATGGGCTTTCTCAATGAAACCAAAGAGAAAAAAGGCGGTTACTTTCAATATCGCTATACCCTGACAGATACAGGAAAAGAGTTTTTAGGCTTAAACGAAGTGGAAATGCCATTTTTACAAGATTGCCTCGAGGACATGAACGAACAGAATGCTAGATTCCTCGAGCTTGTTTCGACTGTTTTATATTTTGATAATCTTTCCAAAGAAGAAGTATCTGAAAAAGTATTTACCTTAAAAAGCAGCCAGAAATACACGGAGGAAGAAATTGACCTCGCTTATACCTATATTGAATCGCTAAAAGAAAAAGCTAAGCTCCAGTAAATCGGGCTTAGCTTTTCTTTTACTTGTCGCTGGCTCTAACGCCGGCAACACCGTAATGCTCTTTTTTCATTTCTTCAATGAAAACGACAACGGCTTCTTTAGGGGCTCCGGTTGTTTCGCTGACAGCGTCCGTCACTTTTTCAACAAGCGCTCTTTTTTGGTCATCTGTACGGCCTGGCAGCATTTTTACTGTAACATATGGCATGATTTATTCCTCCTTTGATAACTACAAAGATAGTTTAGCAAACATTTTCATTTTATATCCAGTTTAAGGTATACTTATAGAAAAAAAGAGGAGAAGGGGAAACGAATTTGGAAGGACTAGAAGGATTTCTTGCCTATTCACTAAGGGACATTCCCTATGTTGCGATTACGTTGATGATTGCGTTCACGTTTCATGAATTTGCCCATGCCTTTGTTGCCTATAAATTCGGGGATAGTACCGCACAAAAGCAGGGGCGTTTGACATTAAATCCGCTAAAGCACCTCGATCCATTCGGTACCATTTTAATTTTTATTGCTGGATTTGGCTGGGCTCGCCCCGTACCAGTGAATCGTTTTTACTTTAAAAAACCGCGCCTTGCCGGTGTATTGGTTTCTGTAGCAGGTCCGCTGAGTAATTTGGTATTGGCGCTTATTGGTTTCTTGGCTGGATATGGATTAGCACGAACAGGGCTGGCAGCAAATTTTCAAGGCTTTTATGATTTTCTCGACATCTTTAACTGGCTCAATCTGGTGCTGTTTGTATTTAATTTATTGCCGTTCCCCCCATTAGACGGCTATCGGATTTTAGAGGATTTGGCACCAAACGATATTCGTGCAAAAATGACACAATATGAACAATATGGAGTTTTAATTTTTATAATTATTGTTATTACTCCTCTTGACCAGTACACCATCGATCCGATTTTCCAATTCATTCTCCCTGGACTGTGGCAAGGAATCGATAATTTCTTTTATCAATTGTTTTTTTAAAGTAGGAGGTTACGAGTTTTTATGGAAGAAAATAAGAAAAAACTTGGCTTTAATATTATAAAACCTGACCCAACTGATGGGCATAAGGGCTTTGGCAAAGGTGCCTTGAGTCTTGATAATGTTTCTCCTGTTATTATTGATGTTGACGCCGGCGACGCGGTCATTGATGTCGGAGCTATGCATGCCCGCAGTGTGATTGAGAAGGGAATTAAATTTCTTAAGACGAAGGAAGAGGTTCCAAACGCGAAACCTTATTGGCTCGTGTGGGTAACGGTCGATCGGAAACAAGAGGGTCCCTATTATGCGGGTGTGACTGCCTGTGAAATGACAGTAGACCGGGAAATCCGCCGCGGCTACAAATCACTTCCTGTGCATGTCAACAGAATGGATAAATCGTTAAAGCGGCATATCATCGTCGACGATATGGACGATAAATCGAAAAAAATCTTGTCTGACTTTCTCCAAAATCACAATCAAGACATGTGGAATAATTCAGCTGAAGAGCTGAAAAAAGGCTTAGCTGTTGAATAAAATTAAATTTTTTTCAATAGCATTTTTAAAAAATAAGGTGTAAAATTATATGCAGTGTGTAAACACTGTAAGACTAGGACACAGAAAAGCTCCGGAGAACATTCTCCGGAGCTTTTCTAATGATTTCAGCTACGCTCCCCAATTAAATATCTTCTTATACCAAGGGTCCTTTGTCTCCTGTTTCTTTTTCGCAGGCTTGTTATCTTTGTGTTCTAAATGATCGGTACAGTATTCAGTCGGCTCGGTGCCGGTTACAAAATAAGTAAACCGGCGCACAGGGCAATCCTTTGAAGCAAGCCTGCCGTTTTCAGGATTGACGTAAACGCCTTTGACTCCCTCTTTCGGAGGGGTAAATCCCTTTACGGGCTTACCCTTTAAGGATTCCTCCATAAACTTTGCCCAGATATTTTTTGCATAGCTTTTTTCAGCCGTGAGGGTAATCGGCTTACCAACATCATGACCTGCCCAAACCGCAGTAACGAGCTGTGGAGTAAAGCCAATCATCCAACTGTCCGTTTCCGTTGAACCGGATTTTCCTGCATAAGGACGAGTGATATCATCGAGGAGGGAGTTACCGGTTACTTTTGCATAGCCATTCAGCTTAGAATCAAACATTCCGGTCATCATTTGCGTCATGACAAAGGCTTTCGCTGGGTCTAACACCCTCTCTTCCTCGTGCGTACCTTCAAAAATAACATTTCCATTATAGTCTTCTACTTTTGTAATCAGTGTTGGAGTAACCTTTTTCCCACCATTGGCAAATTGGCTGTAGGCATTCGCCATTTCGATGACTCGGACCCCTGAGGTGCCTAGGGCCAGTGACGGAACCTGATCCATTTTCGTTGATATCCCAAACTTTTTCACCGTATTAATTAACGTTTCTGCACCCATAAAAAGGTGCGTTTTGACAGCGTAAATATTATCAGACACAGCAAGCGCCTGGGCAAGGGTAATTTCACCGTCTGCATACTTATTATTAAAGTTATGTGGTGAATATTCCCCGCCATCGTCAAATTTGAAGGTTGTTTTTTCACTTCTCATCGTGGAGGATGGTGTGAATCCTTGACTTAGCGCTGCATAGTATAGGAGCGGTT
Source organism: Neobacillus niacini (assembly GCF_031457145.1). GTDB lineage: Bacteria > Bacillota > Bacilli > Bacillales > Cytobacillaceae > Neobacillus > Neobacillus niacini_J. The sequence goes on along the minus strand of NZ_JAVDVZ010000008.1, from coordinate 56,067 downwards.
TGATTGTTGAGCCAGGCTGCCTGACGGCTTGAACGGCCCGGTTAAACGGACTTGTTTCATAATCACGGCCGCCAACCATGGCTTTGACATGACCATTTTTCGGATCCATGGCGATCAGACCGACCTGAATATCTGAATCACTTGCAATGGTTTCTTGGATTTGTTTTTCAGCGGCTTGCTGCTGCTTTAGGTCGAGTGTTGTATAAACTCGTAGACCACCAAGTGCGATGGTTCGCTCATCTAATTTGAGTTGATTTTTTAATGCATTTTTAACAGCATCCTGAAAGTAAGGAGCTGCCTCGACACGCTTATGTGGATGCTTGCCAATAAAAGTAAGCTCAGTTCCCTTAGCCTTTTGGGCGATCTCTTTTTTAATATAGTCGTTTTCAACCATTGAATTTAAAATAATCACTTGACGCTTTGTGGCATTTTCCAATGACGCCAGCGGTGAGTAAATCCCAGGTCCTTTTGGAACACCCGCTAACATTGAGCTTTCAGCAAGTGATAATTCAGAAGCATTTTTCCCATAATAAAATTGGCTGGCTGCCTGAACACCATAAGCACCATTACCATAGTAAATCGTGTTTAAATAGCCTTCAAGAATTTCCTCTTTCGAATAATTCATCTCGATACGGATTGCATACAAAGCCTCATGCAATTTCCGTGCCCATGTTTTATCGTGCTCCAAGAAAAGATTCCGGGCGTATTGCTGGGTAATCGTACTAGCGCCCTGGACTTTCGCCATTGCTTTAACATCAGCAAGGATGGCACCAGCAATTCGTTTATAGTCAAAGCCATTATGTTCATAAAAATTTTTATCTTCAATTGAGATGGTTGCATTGATTAAATCTGGTGAGATTTCTTCTAGGGGAACCCAATATCGCTTTTGACCGCTATTGCTCTCACCAATCAGTGTTCCGTCACCTGCAAAGAATAAAGTGGATTGTGGAACAGCGAGCGGCGGTGCTCCAAGAATTTTGGCATAACCAAGAATTCCAAGAAAAACAATCAGCATACAGCCTAAGCCTATCAAACTAATGATAATAAACGCACGCAAGTATTTTATTGTTTTTCGAAACCCATGATTAGTCATCAATTCCACAGCAATACCCTCCTTCACCAAAAATAAATTCCACTCAGATTTTTTGCGGAAAAATCCCATAGTAACAGTATTGAAACAAAAATCGATTTTTAAACTATCAATAGAAAATTTTTCTAGGGTTTTGATAGATTTTGCTAGACTTTTCTTTATGTTTGTAATTCAATAGTTTGGGTACTATAAAAATGGAATGAATTCATGGTTAACAGGGCTTTTTTTAAAAAAGAATCCGGGAGGAAGATGAAGATGTCTATTTGGTTCACAGAGAAACAAACCGAAAACTTTGGAATCACCATGAAAATAAATAAAACTTTACATACGGAACAAACGGAATTTCAAAAGCTTGATATGGTGGAAACAGAAGAATGGGGCAATATGCTTCTTTTAGATGACATGGTGATGACATCTGTTAAGGACGAATTTGTTTACCACGAAATGGTGGCACACGTTCCATTGTTCACCCATCCAAACCCAGAAAACGTTTTAGTTGTCGGTGGCGGCGATGGCGGTGTCATTCGTGAAGTCTTGAAGCACCCAAGCGTAAAAAAAGCAACGCTTGTAGATATTGATGGAAAAGTAATTGAGTACTCTAAAAAGTTTTTACCTGAAATTGCTGGCAAGCTTGATGACCCACGTGTCGACGTTCAGGTAGACGACGGGTTCATGCATATTGCCAAAAGTGAAAATCTGTATGACGTCATTATGGTTGATTCCACAGAGCCAGTCGGTCCGGCAGTAAACTTATTTACAAAAGGATTCTACGCAGGGATTTCAAAGGCGTTAAAGGAAGATGGTATCTTTGTAGCGCAGTCTGATAATCCATGGTTTAAGGCAGATTTAATCCGTCATGTGCAGCGTGATGTTAGAGAAATCTTCCCAATTACCCGTCTATATGTGGCGAACATTCCTACATACCCAAGCGGCCTTTGGGCATTCACCATCGGATCCAAAAAATACGACCCACTAGAAGTAAGCGAAGACCGCTTCCACGAGATCGACACCAAATACTACACAAAAGAACTGCACAAAGCAGCCTTCGTACTGCCGAAGTTTGTTGGGGATTTAGTCAAATAGGCGGTGCCTGTCACCGCCCGTGGACACTGTCCACCTCAGGTGGACAGTTAGTGACCGAAATGGGTTTGAAAAAGGGTTTACGGTCAATGCAGGGTATCTGGAGTGACCGAAATGGGTTTGAAAAAGAGTTTACGGTCAATGCAGGATATCTGGAGTGACCGAAATGGGTTTGAAAAAGGGTTTACGGTCAATGCAGGGTGCCTGGAGTGACCGAAATGGGTTTGAAAAAGAGTTTACGGTCAATGCAGGGTACCTGGAGTGACCGAAGTGGGTTTGAAAAAGAGTTTACGGTCAATGCAGGGTACCTGGAGTGACCGAAGCAGAAGACAAAACGACTTTACGGTCACTCAAAAGCAGTTAATTTGAGTTAATACATAGAAGTGAGGGAAAGTTTGATGCGTTTTGATGAGAGTTATTCTGGTAATGTGTTTATAAAGAGTCACCCGAATTTTGAAGAGAGTCAGGTTGTTCTTTACGGGATGCCAATGGACTGGACAGTTAGTTTTCGCCCGGGTTCGCGTTTTGGACCGTCTCGGATTCGTGAGGTTTCAGTAGGTTTAGAGGAATATAGTGCCTATCTTGACCGGGAGCTGGATGTGGATGTAAAATACTTCGATGCCGGTGATATACCGCTTCCATTCGGAAATGCACAAAGAAGTCTTGATTTGATTGAGGAGTTTGTCGACCATATCCTTGCTGCTGGAAAGTTTCCATTTGGTATGGGCGGAGAACATTTAGTATCTTGGCCGGTAATGAAGGCGGTTTATAAGAAATATCCTGATTTAGCGATCATTCATATGGATGCCCATACGGATCTTAGAGAGAACTATGAAGGCGAACCATTATCGCACTCCACTCCGATTCGCAAAATTGCTGAACATATCGGGCCGAAAAACGTGTATTCATTTGGTATCCGCTCTGGAATGAAGGAAGAATTTCAATGGGCGAAAGAGAATGGCATGCATATTTCCAAGTTTGAAGTCCACCAGCCGTTAAAAGAGGTGCTTCCTGAGCTTGACGGACGTCCTGTTTATGTCACAATTGATATTGATGTTTTGGACCCTGCACATGCACCAGGTACTGGTACGGTTGATGCAGGTGGAATTACTTCAAGAGAGCTGCTTGCCTCTATTCATGAAATTGCCCAATCTGGCGTGAACGTTGTGGGCTGTGACCTTGTTGAAGTGGCGCCTATTTATGATCCATCGGAACAAACGGCTAACACGGCCAGCAAGTTGATTCGTGAAATGCTGCTAGGCTGGGTGAATAAATAAATTTTTTTGTTGCCTGTCCTTATTTTGGGGCAGGCATTTTTTGAATTGTAGACATACTATAGGTATAATAGAAAGCGTGCCTTAATCGGCAAACTAGAAAAATTCCAAGGACCTGCATTAGGTTCATTTTAAAAAAAGGGTGTGCGTTTCGTTTGTCAATCCCTGAATTACCGGTAAAAATCAACGTGAAAACGACAATTGATCAAGATGAGACTTTTGAATTGATGGTATTTGGTACATACTTTGAAAAAGGTAATGCGGCTTATCTTCGCTATGAAGAAGCGATGGAAGAGGGAAGTGTCCGGACGATTGTGAAAATGGCCGCAGATGAAGCCCTGATTTTACGTGGTGGTGCCGTGAAAATGCGCTTGCCGTTTGAAGTAAATCGAAAGTTGAATGGCAGTTATGAAATGCCGTTTGGTCAGTTTGCAACAGAGACAATGGCAAAAAGGATCGACTATTCCTATGAAAATGGTAAAGGGCATTTCAGTGTTCTTTATGATTTTTCAATGGAGGGTGCTCCTACGAATACATATGAGTTAGAAATAGCGTTTCAGGAGGAAAAGGAATGAACATAGTTGAGCAGGTTCAAAGTAGATTAAAAGAGGAAATTCGGGCGGCGGTTGTGAAGGCAAATCTTGCCACAGAAGAGCAGATTCCTGATGTGATTTTAGAAATACCAAAGGAAAAGGCGCACGGCGATTATTCAACTAACATGGCGATGCAGCTAGCGCGTGTAGCGAAGAAGGCTCCGCGAATGATTGCAGAGGCACTTATTGAGAATTTTGATCGTTCCAAAGCCTCGATTGAAAAAATTGAATTGGCGGGCCCAGGGTTTATCAATTTTTATATGAATAATGCTTACTTGACGGATTTGATTCCGACGGTACTGGATGCAGGGGAAAAGTATGGGGAAACAAATGTTGGCGGCAAGCAAAAGGTTCAAGTAGAGTTTGTTTCAGCCAATCCAACGGGTGACCTGCACCTTGGTCATGCACGTGGTGCTGCAGTCGGCGATTCGCTTTGCAATATTTTAGCAAAGGCGGGCTATGATGTTTCCCGTGAATATTATATTAATGATGCCGGAAATCAAATTAATAATCTTGCCAAGTCCGTTGAGGCACGCTATTTTCAGGCGTTAGGTCAGGATAAGCCTATGCCTGAGGATGGCTACCATGGTGCAGATATCATCGGGATTGGGAAGACGTTGGCTGAAGAGTTTGGCGATAAATATGTGAATGTGGCTGAGCAGGAGCGGTTTGAGTTTTTCCGTGACTATGGCTTGAAAGTTGAAATGGCGAAATTGCAAAAGGACCTGGAAGATTTCCGTGTTAGCTTTGATGTTTGGTACTCTGAAACATCCCTTTATAAAAATGGCAAAATCGATGAGGCGTTAAAAGTGCTTCGTGACAGCGGCTATATTTATGAGGAAGAAGGCGCAACCTGGCTTCGTTCAACCGATTTTGGTGATGATAAGAACCGCGTGCTCATTAAGCAGGATGGGTCATATACGTATTTGACACCAGATATCGCGTATCATAAAGACAAGCTGGACCGCGGCTTTGAAAAGCTGATCAATATTTGGGGTGCGGACCATCACGGTTATATCCCGCGGATGAAGGCGGCGATTCAGTCATTAGGGTATGGTCGTGACGCCCTCGAGGTGGAAATCATTCAGCTTGTACATCTGTACAAAGACGGTGAGAAGATGAAGATGAGTAAGCGTACCGGTAAAGCCGTGACCATGCGTGATTTGGTCGATGAGGTTGGCCTCGACGCCACTCGTTACTTCTTTGCAATGAGAAGTTCAGATACACATATGGACTTTGACTTGGATTTAGCGGTATCGGAATCGAATGAAAACCCTGTGTATTATGCTCAATATGCACACGCAAGGATTTGCAGTATCCTGCGCACAGGTGAGGAGCAGGGATTAACAGCTGACCAGAATGCTGACTTTTCATTGATTAGAGCGGAAAAAGAGATTGAGTTATTGAAAAAGCTTGGGGAATTCCCGCAAGCGGTTGGCGAGGCGGCGTTGAAGCGTGTCCCGCACCGCGTTACGAACTATATCATGGAACTGGCGTCAACATTTCACAGCTTTTACAATGCGGAAAAAGTGCTCGACAGCGAGCAGCCAGAGCGCACTAAGGCGCGCCTTGCGTTAATCAAAACCGTTCAAATCACACTCCGCAACGCCCTCGCGTTGATTGGTGTTTCCGCTCCTGAAAAAATGTAAATTAGTTTATGGCTCCCTTAATGGGGGCCATTTTTAGTGTTTCAGTGTCCGCGGTTGGTGAACACCTTTTAGGTGTCACCTTGGTGACAGGCACCGAATATACATCACTGAATATTTATCCGTTTTTTGGCAAATATTATGTAGGTACTTTTTATGACGAGGAGTGGTCAGTATGAATGTGGGTAGAGCGAAGGAAATTGCAGAGTCTATGGAACCGATTAATGTTACATATGAAGGAAATCCTGTGATTATTCAGCATGTGGATGATAACACGAAGATGGCAAGGATTTATGCGAAGTCAGATCCGGAAAATGAACGGGAAGTACCGGTGTTAAATCTAATTGAAGAGTAAAGAGTCTCCTGTAAAGGGAGACTCTTTTCTTTAAACACCTTGAGAGTGCTGCTTATTTGGTAATTTGTTCTCCGGATCGTTGTTGCCAGGCTTTCTATTTTTTTCCTGCTTCTTTTGGTTTTCGGCTAATTTTTGTACGAATTGGCTAGTGCTTTCCATCGACAATCCCTCCTTGTGTGAATCTGTTGTTACTTTAACCATTCCCACTTGAAAAAATGCACGGGTTATTTCACCTCAATGGCAGCGCCGCTAATTCGTTTAAAACCGCGCACCTTGCTAATTTCCTCGACTAATCTCAAGGTTGCCTGGTCTTTTGCCTTGGCCTCAATCATGAAATCAACATTCTGTCCGATTTCTTTCAGCATTTTCAGCATCGGCATGATAAATTCTAGGTCAACATAATCAGCATGTGAACGGAATTCCTTTTCAGCCTTTGGAGAGGATATGTGGATTTTGGGTAAAAGGTTTACATGATCCCAGGTTTGAAAAATCCTTGGCAGCAACTCCTCCAATGGTGGTTCGCAAAGGTTTGCCATGTGATGATGATAATCAAACACAAAGGGAATGGTCTCTTTTTCACAAGCAATCAATGTCTCCTCAGCATTATAGGTTTTGTCATCATTCTCCAAGGTCATCGCCTTTTTAATATGGCTTGGAAGCCTCTTTAAATTTTCATGGAACCGGACAATCGTTTCACTCTTATCCCCATAGGCACCACCAATATGGATATTCATCATGCCTCTATCCTCTACACCCATGGCTTCAAACATCCGATAATGGTATTCCATATCGATGACGGCATTATTGGTAATTTTTTCTTGTGGAGAAGTAAATAATGTGTATTGATTCGGATGAAAGCTTACCCGCAAATTGTGCTTTTTTATTAACGTGCCAATCTCTTTCCACTGTTTCTTAAAAGGTGTGACAAAATCCCAAAACACCTCTGGATGGGTGGCCAAGGGTACGATGGAACTAGATAATCGGTACAATTCAATCTCGTGGGCAAGATTGAAATAAAACATTCGAAGCGTATGGGAAAGATTGAGTTTTGTAAGTTCAAGTAATTTAGTTTTACGCTCTTTATCTGTTAACTGCTGGTATCGTGTAAACGTAAGTGTCTTCGACGGAGAGGCGTCCCACAATGTAATGGCCGTCGAAACATAGCCGAAACGAATTTTCATTAGGATAACTCCTTGCTATAAGGGCTCTTTTCTTAACCTTTGTCGCCTTTTGGACAAAATATAATAAGAAAACAGCCTTATAAAAAGAATGACAGAGCACCGGCAATGCCTTCCTTTACCGATCCGAAAAAATTAGGCTTATTGAGGTCTGCCAACGTCAACGGTTTTGAATCAAGAATGTCTTTTCTTAAAATATCTTTAAAACGCTGAACAAAATCTAGGTCATAAAAATAGCAGTTAATTTCTTTATTTAAAAATATGCTTCGTTTATCAAAATTAGCTGTTCCGATATCACATAACTGATCGTCAATGATGATTGATTTTGCATGATAAAAACCATTCCTATACTGAAAAACCTGTGCGCCTTCTTTCAACATCAAACGTAAATAGCGATAAGAGGCCTCTTGTACAAGCATATGATCTGTAATATAGGGAACGACGATGGTAATCTTAATGCCGCGCTTTGCTGAGAGAATAAGTTCATTGATGAGTTTTTTACTTGGAATAAAATACGGCGTGCCAATGATGATTGACTTTTTTGCGTTTTGAATAAAATGGAGATACTTTTCTTCGAGAAAGCCAGCCTCAGTCGGCACAAATTGATGAGGAACACTTCCTTTTAGCTGCACGGGAACATATACAGAATCTACTTCCACATTTGCAGATGCGTATTCATTCCAATCAATTAAAAACTCACGTTGTAAAAACGGCACACTCTCTCCGGTGATTTTTAAATGATAATCACGCCATGGACTGAGCTTTGGGTCTTGATCAATATATTCTTTGCCAACATTAAATCCGCCTAGATAACCAATTTTCCCATCAATAATCGAAATCTTGCGGTGGTTTCGCACCTGGGAGGAATAGAAGAGAAAGGGAAACTTAATCCGGTTGCTAAAGGCAAATTGAACGCCCGTCTCACGCAATTCGTTTATTGCAGGCTTTTTCACCTTATAACTGCCAATCCGGTCGACAAGCAGTCTAACTTCGACTCCCTCTTGTGCTTTTGTTTTTAAAATATTGAAAAACTGTTGGCTAAATTGGTCGTCTCTCACGATATAAAAAAGAATGTGAATATGGTGCCGTGCCATTTTTAACTCATGAAGGTAATCAGCAAACAGTTCTTTTCCATGTGGGAATAACTCAAAGTTTCCATAAAGAATAGGGGTTTCTCGTTTTTGAAAAAGCGCTCGGTGCTTTTTTCTGCCTAAGGTAAAATCGAGATAAAACCAGACAATGATAAGAAGTATAAGAGCGATTACTATGTATGGGAAATTCATTAAAAATCGTTCCTCCAATCATTTCTGTTAGGTTTACCAAACAGAGTCTATAGTATGAATTTGAATAAAGTTCAAATAAATTTTGAGAAAACCATTTGACTGAATGCTCATTCATTATATAATGATGGTAATAGTATTCAGAAAATTTTATTGTTTTGAAATTTTCTGCGTAAAACAATCAATTGGGACATGTACAAAACAAAGGGGGCGTTAAAGGATGAATGGGCTATTATGGGTAAACCTCATTGCATTCCTGGCTGTAACCGCTTACGGTATCAGTCTGTTCGTTTACGTAGTAAAAACGAGGATTGAATTCATTAAGCTGGGGAAAAAGGTTGAGTTTGACAACAATGTCAAAGAACGAATGCAAAAAATCTGGGTCAATGTGTTTGGCCAGAAGAAGTTATTAAAGGACAAAAAAAGTGGAATCATGCACGTGATGTTCTTTTATGGCTTTATCCTTGTTCAATTTGGGGCGATTGATTTTATTTGGAAGGGACTAGTACCGGGCTCTCATTTGCCTTTGGGACCACTTTATGCAGGGTTTACCTTTTTCCAAGAAATTGTCACACTGATGATCTTAGTTGCTGTCATTTGGGCATTTTACCGACGCTATGTTGAAAAACTTGTCCGTTTAAAACGCAATTTTAAATCAGGGCTTGTGTTGATTTTTATTGGCGGGTTAATGCTGTCAGTTCTAGTAGGAAACGGTATGGGCATCATCTGGCACGGTCACGAAGCCACTTGGACAGAGCCAATTGCGTCGTTAATTGCACTTATTTTTTCAGGAATTGGTGAAACCGCTTCAATTGTAATTTTTTATGTTGCTTGGTGGGTGCACTTATTATTCTTATTAACCTTCTTAGTGTATGTGCCGCAATCAAAACACGCGCACTTACTTGCCGGACCGGCAAACGTATATTTTAACCGTTTAGAAAAACCAGGGAAATTGAAGAAGGTCGATTTTGAGGACGAGTCACAGGAATCCTTCGGGGTTGGAAAAATTGAAGATTTTACGCAGCACCAGATGATTGATTTTTATGCTTGTGTGGAATGTGGACGCTGTACGAATATGTGTCCGGCAACTGGTACAGGCAAAATGCTGTCACCGATGGACTTAATTGTAAAAATGCGTGACCATCTAACGAATCATGGTGCGGCCGTTACCTCGAAACAGCCGTGGGTGCCGACCTTCGCGTTTGGAAACACAACTGGCAACCAAATCGCACTTGCTGCGAGTGGCCAAGGTGCCCAAGAAACGGCAGCTACGCTTGCTTATAATCCAAGTTTAATTGGTGAGGTCATTACCGAAGAAGAAATCTGGGCTTGTACAACCTGCCGAAACTGTGAAGACCAATGTCCAGTTATGAACGAACATGTGGATAAAATCATCGACCTTCGTCGTTATCTTGTTTTAACAGAAGGAAAGCTAGACGCAGACGCACAGCGCGCGATGACCAACATCGAACGTCAAGGTAATCCATGGGGATTAAATAGAAAAGAACGTGAAAGCTGGCGTGAAGTTCGCGAGGATGTTGAAATCCCAACTGTAAAAGAAATGAACAAAAAAGGTGAAGAGTTCGAATACTTATTCTGGGTTGGTTCGATGGGATCCTATGATAACCGCAGCCAGAAGATCGCTCTATCCTTTGCAAAGCTTCTAAATGAAGCTGGCGTGAAGTTTGCGATTCTTGGCAATAAAGAAAAAAACTCAGGGGACACACCGCGCCGTCTCGGCAATGAGTTCTTGTTCCAAGAGCTAGCTGCGAAGAATATCGAGGAGTTTGAAAAGGCTGAAGTTAAGAAAATTGTCACGATTGACCCGCATGCTTACAATATTTTCAAAAATGAATACCCTGACTTTGGATTAGAGGCAGAAGTTTATCATCATACAGAAGTTCTATATGAGCTTGTTCGTGACGGGAAACTCGTAGCGAAGCATGCAGTCAATGAAAAAATTACCTTCCATGATTCGTGCTACCTTGGACGGTATAACGACGTGTATGATCCGCCAAGGGAGATTTTGAAATCCATTCCAGGAGTACAGCTCGTGGAAATGGAAAGAAACAGAGAGACCGGAATGTGCTGTGGCGCAGGCGGCGGCTTGATGTGGATGGAGGAAGAAACCGGACACCGCATTAACGTATCCAGAACCGAGCAGGCCCTTGCCGTTAATCCTTCGGTCATCAGTTCCGGATGTCCATACTGCTTAACGATGTTATCAGATGGTACAAAGGCAAAAGAAGTAGAAGAAAAGATTTCTACTTATGATGTTGCTGAGCTTTTGGAAAAAGCAGTTTGCGGAAATGTAGCTTAGAAGTTTGAGGCAGAAGTTGAATGTTAACTGAATTCATAAAATTTTAGGAATTTTGTGTAAAACAATTCAACTTTTGCCTTTTTTTATGTAAAATAGATAGTGGGTTGGAAAACGTTTTCATTTAGTTAAATTTTTTTAGTTCTTTTTCGAGCGAGCGTTCAGTCAATAGTTATGGGGAGAGTGTTTTAAATGGGAAGAACAGTTATTTTAAGCGGGGTTCGAACACCGTTTGGAAAGTTTGGCGGGACACTTAGCAGCTTAACTGCTGCACAACTTGGTGGTATTGCGGTTAAAGAAGCGATTCTTCGAGCGGGAGTAAATCCGGAAGATGTGCAGGAAGTAATTCTAGGGACAGTTTTACAAGGCGGCCAGGGACAAATTCCATCACGCCAAGCAGCAAGAGAGGCAGAACTTCCTTGGGAAGTGAAGACAGAAACGGTCAATAAAGTTTGTGCGTCTGGAATGCGGAGTGTTACGCTAGGCGATCAAATTATCCGTGCAGGCGATGAAGAGTTGATTGTTGCAGGCGGCATGGAATCAATGAGTAATGCCCCATATATTCTGCCGAAAGCTCGCTGGGGCCTGAAAATGGGCGATTCGTCCGTGAAGGATTTAATGATTCATGACGGCTTAAGCTGCAGTTTCACAGGCGCTCATATGGGAACATACGGAAACTCTACAGCAAAAGAAATGGAAATCAGCCGCGAAGCTCAGGATGAGTGGGCGTTAAGAAGTCATCAACGGGCAGTTGCTGCCATTGAAAAAGGAATTTTTGCAGAAGAAATCGTGCCTGTCACCGTACCGCAGCGTAAAGGGGCACCGGTAGTGGCACGGCATGATGAAGCACCACGAAAAGACACCTCCATTGAAAGACTTTCAAAATTAGCACCCGTTTTTAACTTTGACGGAACGATTACAGCAGGAAATGCGCCAGGGGTCAATGACGGTGCAGCGGCACTCGTTATTATGAGTGAAGAAAGAGCCTTACGCGAGGGCCGGAAGCCGGAAGCTGTAATCTTGGGTCATGCAGCCGTAGCCGTTCCTGCAAAGGATTTTCCACAAACACCAGGACTCGTCATCAACAGTTTATTGAAAAAGACCGGAAAGACGGTCGATGAAATTGACTTATTTGAAATTAATGAAGCCTTTGCGGCAGTAGCATTGGCGAGCAGTCAAATTGCCGGACTTGATCTAGAAAAGCTCAATGTCAACGGCGGTGCGGTTGCATTGGGTCACCCAATTGGAGCAAGTGGTGCTCGGATTATTATCACGTTAATGCATGAATTGAAGCGTCGTGGCGGCGGAATTGGGATTGCTGCGATTTGCAGCGGCGGCGGCCAAGGTGATGCGGTTATGATTGAGGTGCCTAGGGGTTAAGGGGTTTCTGGTTTCCAGATATTGTCTAATCATCAAAAGGGTTTGAAAAAAGTCCATAACCACAAGAAAAAAGTCCAAAAGGGCATAAGAATTGTCCAAAACACGCTGAAAAAAGTCCAAAACTCAAATATATCAAAATAACTAACTAAAAAAGGGGGCTTGAATGCATTTCAAGTCTCAATTGGAGGGGAAACATGAAGGTTGAAAAGATAATGGTTATTGGAGCCGGTCAAATGGGTTCTGGGATTGCACAGGTTTGTGCCCAGGCTGGCTACACGGTGTATCTTAACGATTTAAAACCGGAATTTGTGGAACGCGGTTTGAGTGTTATCGGCAAAAATTTATCTCGTCATGTGGATAAAGGCCGAATGACGGAAGAGCAAAAGCAGGAAGTCCTAAACCAGATTACTGCTTCCTCCGACTTACATGATGCCCGTGCGGTCGACCTCGTCATTGAAGCGGCCGTTGAAAATATGGATATTAAAACGAAAATCTTTGCGCAGTTGGATGAAATCACGCCGGATCATGTGATTTTAGCCAGCAATACTAGTTCGCTGCCAATTACGGAAATCGCGGCAGCCACCAAACGCCCGGAAAAGGTAATCGGGATGCACTTTATGAACCCGGTACCTGTCATGAAGCTCGTCGAAATCATTCGCGGATTGGCAACTGCTGATGAGGTTTATCAGGTGATTGAAGATATGACAAAAACATTAAGCAAGGTTCCAGTTGAAGTCAATGACTTCCCTGGATTTGTTGCGAATCGAATTTTGATGCCGATGATCAATGAAGCGATTTATACCTTGTATGAGGGAGTGGCAACGAAGGAAGCAATCGATGAAGTCATGAAGCTGGGGATGAACCACCCGATGGGACCTCTGACGCTGGCTGATTTTATCGGTCTCGATACATGCCTATATATTATGGAAACCCTGCATGAAGGCTTTGGTGATACCAAGTACCGTCCATGTCCGCTGCTGCGCAAGTACGTTAAAGCTGGCTGGCTTGGCAAGAAATCAGGTCGAGGCTTCTATTCCTACGAATAGTTGGGAGATGAAACAATGAATCTTAGATTTTCAGAAGAGCAAGAAATGATGCGAAAGATGGTTCGCGATTTTGCGAACAGTGAGATTGCCCCATTTGTAGAGCGTATGGAGCAGGGGGAATTTCCTCGGGAGATTCTTCGGAAAATGGGTGAGCTTGGTTTGATGGGGATTCCTGTTCCGCAAGAATACGGCGGTGCCGAGATGGATTTTGTCTCTTACATCATCGCGATTAATGAGCTTTCTAGGGTAAGTGCAACCGTCGGCGTTATCCTTTCTGTCCATACCTCGGTTGGGACTAATCCAATCATGTATTTTGGTTCGGAAGAACAGAAGCAGCGATTTTTGCCGAAACTGGCGTCAGGTGAGTATTTGGCGGCGTTTTGCTTAACGGAGGCGGGCTCAGGATCAGATGCAAAAAGCATGAAATCCCGCGCAGTAAGAAAGGATGACCATTATGTCATCAATGGCTCGAAGATGTTTATTACTAATGGCGGAGAAGCCGATGTTTACATCGTATTTGCATCAACCAACCCTGAATTAGGCAGTAAAGGAATCTCGGCGTTTATTGTGGAAAAAAATTCGCCAGGCCTCGTGATTGGCAAGGATGAGCATAAAATGGGACTCCATGGCTCAAGAACCGTACAGCTTTCCTTTGAAGATATGCGTGTACCTGTGGAAAATCTGTTGGGTCAAGAGGGCGAAGGCTTTAAAATTGCGATGGCCAACCTGGATGTTGGGCGAATCGGAATTGCTGCACAAGCGCTAGGGATAGCGGAAGCAGCATTAAGTGCGGCGGTTGAATATGCGAAAGGGCGTGCGCAGTTCGGTAAGCCCATTGCAGCCCAGCAAGGAATTGGCTTTAAGCTTGCGGATATGGCTACGAATGTGGAAGCTGCTAGACTACTACTCTATCGGGCTGCAGATTTACGCGCACAGGGAATGAAGTGCGGGTTGGAAGCTTCAATTGCAAAATTATTTGCATCGAGAACAGCGGTTGAAACCGCGACAGAAGCAATTCAGGTGTTTGGCGGTTATGGCTATACAGAAGATTACCCAGTCGAACGCTACTTCCGTGACGCAAAAGTGACTGAGATTTATGAGGGAACCAGCGAGATTCAGCGGATTGTGATTAGTAAATATCTTTGATTTGTGGATATCCTGGGGAATTGAGTAAATATAACTCGGAATTGTATAGATATAAGCAAGTTTTGTGTAGATATCGGACTGATTTATGTAGATATCTGGACTAATTGTAGAACCTGTATGGTTTTTTGTAAAAGCTGTACGGTTTTTTGTAAAAGCTGTATGGTTTTTTGTAAAAGCTGTACGGTTTTGCGAAGAACCTGTACAGTTTTCGAAAAAACGGGACCGTTATAAAAGAGAATTGACCTTAAGGAGGACGAATAAAATGAACTTTCGCTTATCTGAAGAGCATGAAATGATACGGAAAATGGTTCGTGATTTTGCTAGAAATGAGGTAGCACCGACGGCGGCTGAGCGTGACGAAGAGGAGCGTTTTGACCGTGAGATTTTTGACAAAATGGCGGAGCTTGGATTAACAGGAATTCCGTGGCCGGAGGAGTACGGCGGAATTGGCAGCGATTACTTAGCGTATTGTATTGCTATTGAAGAGCTGTCCCGCGTTTGCGCGTCAACAGGTGTAACCCTTTCTGCACATACTTCCTTAGCCGGATGGCCGATTTACAAGTTTGGTTCCGAAGAGCAAAAACAACAATATCTTCGTCCAATGGCAGAAGGCAGTAAAATCGGAGGATACGGCTTAACTGAACCAGGAAGCGGCTCAGATGCTGGCGCTATGAGAACAACAGCAAGACGTGACGGTGATCATTACATCCTCAATGGTTCAAAAATTTTCATTACGAACGGCGGGGTAGCTGATATTTATGTCGTGTTTGCGTTAACAGATCCTTCCAGCAAGCAAAAAGGAACGACGGCATTCATCGTTGAAAGTGACTTCCCAGGCTTCTCCGTTGGAAAAAAAGAAAAGAAGCTCGGCATTCGTTCATCGCCAACAACGGAAATTATTTTTGAAGACTGTAAGGTGCCTGTCACCAATAGACTTGGCGAAGAAGGCGATGGCTTTAAAATTGCCATGATGACGCTGGATGGCGGACGCAATGGTATCGCGGCGCAGGCAGTTGGAATTGCCCAGGGTGCGCTTGACGCTGCGGTCGACTATGCGAAGGAACGTCAACAGTTTGGTAAGCCGATTGCAGCGAACCAGGGTATTGGCTTTAAGCTTGCGGATATGGCGACAAATATTGAAGCAGCAAGATTATTAACCTATCAAGCGGCATGGCTGGAGTCACAAGGTCTGCCGTACGGCAAAGAATCAGCGATGTCAAAATTATTTGCTGGCGACACTGCCATGAAGGTGACAACTGAAGCAGTACAGGTATTTGGCGGCTACGGCTATACAAAGGATTATCCAGTGGAGAGATTTATGCGCGACGCAAAAATTACCCAAATCTATGAGGGAACACAGGAGATTCAACGTCTCGTAATCTCTCGAATGATTACAAAATAATCGTTTGACTTTGAACAAAGGGCGGTAAAAAGGGATGAAAAAGCGTGAAGTGCAGGCTTCGGTTAAAGATGAGCGCCTTGTACAAAGAAGACGAGATCAGATGATCAAAGGGGCGGTATCACTTTTTAAAGAAAAGGGGTTTCACCGGACAACCACAAGGGAAATTGCCAAGGCTGCGGGCTTCAGCATTGGGACCTTATACGAGTACATTCGGACGAAGGAAGATGTTCTCTACTTGGTTTGTGATAGCATTTATGAACATGTGAGCGAACGGCTGCAGCAGGATCTTGAGCATAAACAAGGCACGCTCGGAAGCCTGAAGCTGGGGATTGCTAATTATTTTCGGGTTATTGATGAATTGCAGGAGGAAATCTTGGTTATGTATCAAGAGGCCAAATCGCTTACCAAGGATGCCCTCCCATATGTGTTAAATAAGGAAAATGAAATGGCGGCAATGTTCGAAAAACTGATTACACTTTGTGTGGAAAATGGTGAATTGAACGTAACTAAAAAACAAATCAAAATCCTTTCTCATACGATTATTGTTGAGGGGCAAATGTGGAGCTTCCGCCGTTGGTCATTGCAAAAGCTGTATACATTGGATGAATATATTGAATTGCAGACTGAGCTATTGTTTTCAGGGATTAATGGAATAAGTCAGGTGCAGGAGAAAGGTTCCATAATGAAATAAATGTTGGGAATGGATTCTAGGTTCATTTTTTAAAAAGGCTGTTTTTTAAAAAAATTGTTGTTAAAATCTTAAAGCCGATTTTAACGTGAAAATAGTTTTTTTGCGCTTTTGAATTTAGTTTGCAGGCTCTTTTCTTATTAAATTTTGTTCCAATAAGCAACAAAGTTAAAGAAAAGAGCCTTAAAAAAAGGGGGAGACATATGAGTACAGAGGTTTATCAGCCGAAGCACCATATTCGTTTTGTGACAGCGTCGAGTTTGTTTGATGGTCATGATGCTTCAATTAATATTATGAGAAGAATTCTTCAAGGAAGCGGAGCAGAGGTCATTCACCTTGGACATAACCGTTCGGTCGAAGAGGTTGTCAATGCAGCGATCCAGGAGGACGCGCAGGGGATTGCGATTTCTTCGTATCAAGGCGGCCATGTGGAATATTTTAAATATATGTATGATTTGCTGAAGGAAAAGGGTGCGCCAAACATTCGCATCTATGGCGGCGGCGGCGGTGTTATTATCCCGCGTGAGATTAAAGAACTGCATGATTATGGAATCGCGTGGATTTTTTCACCTGAGGATGGGCGAGCGTTGGGGCTTCAAGGCATGATTAATCGAATGCTCGAGGAGTGCGACTTTCCAACGGTTTCTGCTGATCATGCAGCGTACATTGAAAAGCTGCCAGCAGGGGATGTCAATGCGATTTCAAAACTGATTACCCTTGCTGAGCTTCATGTTGATAGCAACCGTGAAGCAGCTGCCGCAGCTGAAAGCCTGCTGGAAAAAGTAAAAACGTTAACAAAGGAGATTCCAGTTGTCGGAATCACTGGAACAGGCGGTGCTGGAAAAAGCTCGCTGACAGACGAATTGATCCGTAGGTTTATTAATGAGCTGCCTGATAAAAAAGTGGCGATTTTATCGGTGGACCCGACGAAGCAAAAAACGGGCGGTGCACTTTTAGGTGACCGAATTCGAATGAATGCGATTTTCCATCACAATGTGTATATGCGAAGCCTGGCAACGAGATCTTCCAAATCGGAGCTATCGCTGGCAATAAAGGATGCTGTACAGGTGGTAAAAGCAGCGGGATTTGACCTTGTAATCGTGGAAACGAGTGGAATTGGTCAGGGGGATGCAGAGATTACAGAGATATGTGATGTTTCCCTTTACGTGATGACAAGTGAGTTCGGGGCACCTTCACAGCTTGAAAAAATTGATATGATTGACTTTGCTGACCTAATTGTTATTAATAAATTTGAGCGTAAGGGCTCTGAGGATGCACGAAGACAGGTGCAAAAGCAATATCAGCGCAGTCATATGCTGTTTGAAAAAGACACAAGTGACATGCCTGTTTACGGTACCATTGCGAGCCAGTTTCATGATCCTGGTACCAATGCTTTATTTGCGGCGTTAATTGAAAAAATTAATGAAAAAATGAGTACAGATTGGGTGACTTCTTTTTCTAAATCAGCGTTAGTGGAAAAACAAAATGTTATCATCCCAACTGACCGCCGTTATTACCTTCGGGAAATATCGGAAACCGTACGCCGCTATCATGCAAAGGCTGAGGAGCAGGCGAATATTTCCCGGAAATTGTTCCAGCTTGAAGGAGCAATTGCGGCAGTTAAAGAGACAGAAGCAAACGAGGAAGTAGTTGTTTCTTTAGAAGCGATTAAAAAAGCAACAGAAGAGAAATTAACACCAGAGTCGAAGAAAATTCTCGATGGCTGGGAAAAAACAAAGGCTGCTTATAAGGCAGACAAATTTGTTACGAGAATCCGCGACAAAGAAATTATTACCGTTTTAAAAACAAAGAGCCTTTCAGGGCTTGATATTCCCAAGGTGTCATTGCCTGAATACAAGGATTATGGTGAAATCCTGCGCTGGGTTTATCGTGAGAATGTACCGGGGTCTTTCCCATACACTGCTGGGGTATTCCCGTTCAAGCGCGAAGGGGAGGATCCGAAGCGCCAGTTTGCTGGGGAAGGAACGCCGGAACGAACAAACCGCCGCTTCCACTATTTATCCAAGGATGATGATGCAAAACGGCTAAGTACCGCATTTGACTCGGTGACATTGTATGGAGAGGACCCGGATCATCGTCCTGACATTTTTGGGAAGGTCGGCGAAAGCGGTGTCAATATTTGTACGCTTGATGATATGAAAAAGCTTTATGACGGCTTTGATCTTTGTCATCCATCGACATCAGTTTCCATGACGATTAATGGTCCGGCCCCGATTATTTTAGCGATGTTCATGAATACGGCGATTGATCAGCAGGTGAAGAAAAAAGAAGCTGAGCTTGGCCGCGTGTTAACCGTAGAGGAATTTGCTCAAGTGAAGGCTTTTACGTTAAAAACCGTGCGCGGTACCGTGCAGGCGGATATTTTAAAAGAAGACCAAGGCCAAAACACATGTATTTTTTCAACAGAATTTGCACTAAGGATGATGGGCGATATCCAGCAATATTTTATCGACCAGCAGGTGCGTAACTATTATTCCGTTTCGATTTCTGGCTACCATATTGCTGAAGCAGGGGCGAACCCGATTTCACAGCTGGCTTTTACGCTTTCAAACGGCTTTACCTATGTTGAGTATTATTTAAGCCGCGGAATGAAGATTGATGATTTTGCGCCAAACCTGTCGTTCTTCTTCTCGAATGGTTTGGATCCGGAATATACCGTTATTGGCCGGGTGGCCCGTCGGATTTGGGCAACGGTGATGCGTGATAAATATGGTGCGAGTGAGCGCAGTCAAAAGCTGAAGTACCATGTTCAAACTTCAGGTCGTTCTCTGCACGCTCAGGAAATCGACTTTAATGATATTCGGACCACGCTGCAGGCATTGATGGCTTTGCAGGATAACTGTAATTCGCTTCATACCAATGCGTATGATGAGGCGATTACGACGCCGACAGAAGAATCGGTTCGCCGCGCGATGGCGATTCAAATGATTATTACAAAAGAGCATGGATTAACGAAAAATGAAAACCCACTCCAAGGTTCATTTATTGCGGAAGAACTGACCGACCTTGTAGAGGTAGCGGTTCTGCAGGAATTTGAACGATTAAATGACCGCGGCGGTGTGCTTGGTTCGATGGAAACTCAGTATCAACGCGGGAAAATTCAAGACGAATCAATGTACTATGAAATGAAGAAGCATACTGGTGAGCTGCCAATCATCGGGGTGAATACGTATTTAAATCCGAATCCTCCTTCTGCAGAAGACATCGACAGCATGGAGCTGGCAAGGGCTTCATACGAAGAAAAGGAATTGCAAATTACTAATTTACGTGCTTTTCAACAGGCACATGCAGCACAGACTAGCAAAGCATTAGAACGATTAAAGGCGGCAGCGGTTAACAACGAAAACATTTTTGCAGCATTAATGGAAACCGTAAAAGTAGCCAGCCTGGGTCAAATTACCAGGGCATTATATGAAGTAGGCGGGCAATACCGCAGGAATATGTAGAAATCTGGTTCAATGGCTTAAAAAGCAGCTGCTTTTAAGCCATTGTTTTTGTTGTGAAAATTATTTTTTTGACTAAGTACTAATCTTACCTATTTTTCTTATATAATAGATGGGCGAACATCATTGGATCCCGGGGCGGGTGTTGACGGATGAAGAAGAATTCTATGTTTTTGATTTTAATTATTTTAGCCTGGCCGTTATACTATCTCTATCAACACCAATTAGGGGCAATTTCCTTTCTCGTGCTGGCTATTTTTTTCTTAGTGCTGGCAATGAGAGAGCTGAAAATGCTAAAAAAAGAGAAAAAAGCGGATGATACCCAGCCTAATCGGGAAAAAATCAAGCAAAACAATAGATAGAACTAGCATAAACGGGAGAATATTGTTTATAATGAAGAATATGTCAAAATCCTAGTACGCAGGTGCTAAAGTTTTTGCCCGTTATCACTCATTACATAGAGTGTTAAATAGAGAAAGGAAGTGCCGATATTGAGTTTACAAGGTTACTCAAAAGAGCAATTAAAAGAGTTATCCCTCATTGAGATGGCGTATGAATTTCTAAAAGGCAGCAAACAGCCAATTTCCTTCCACGATTTAATTAAAGAAATTGCTGCAGCTACAGAAATCACAGAGAAACAAATTAATTCCAGAATTGCACAATTCTATACAGACATAAATATTGATGGTCGTTTTCTATCCTTAGGGGATAACCGTTGGGGACTTCGCGTTTGGTATCCAATTGATACACAGGAAGAAGAAGTCGTCACTGTTATTAAACCTAAGAAGAAAAAGGCGAAAAAGAAAGTCGATGATGACTTTGATGATGTCGATGAAATTGATGAAGACTTTGAAGATGAGTTGGATGACTTTGTCGATGAAGATGACCTTCTCGATGAGGATGATGATGATCTTCTTGATGACCTCGACGATGTTGATGAGTTAGACGATGACGATGATGTCATTGATGATGATGAATTAGAACTTGATGCTGAAGAAGACCTAGACGAAGACCTCGAGGAAGAAGACGAAGATCTTGATGAAGTAGAGGACGAAGACGACGAGCTAATATAGGCTTGACTTTTTAATCCTGCACTTGTAAAATCTTTTTTGGGCTCCTTAAAAAAGGAACGGATCATCATTAGCTTATAAAGCGCTCCCTTACGATTTACGTATGTGGGGTGCTTTTTTATTTTGTCAGTCCATGATACAAGCTCTTTCGGCGCTTCAGCCGAGACTTCTTTACATATAAAATTTTTTATAAAAGAAGCCTTAAACAGCACGAAGATTGCACAAACTGAATTAGAGGAGGATTATTTTATGACGAAGTATATTTTTGTAACTGGCGGTGTGGTTTCATCGTTAGGAAAAGGTATTACCGCAGCCTCTTTAGGCCGTTTGTTAAAAAACCGTGGATTGAATGTCACGATTCAAAAATTTGATCCATACATTAACGTGGACCCTGGAACCATGAGTCCATACCAGCATGGTGAAGTGTTCGTGACCGGTGATGGTGCCGAAACGGATTTGGACTTAGGACACTACGAACGCTTTATCGATATTAACTTAAATAAATACAGTAACGTGACGACTGGGAAAATCTATTCCACTGTTTTGCGCAAGGAACGCCGAGGCGATTATTTAGGCGGAACGGTTCAGGTAATCCCGCACATTACCAATGAAATTAAAGAACGTGTTTTCCGCGCGGGCAATGAAACAAATGCTGATGTGGTTATAACTGAAATCGGCGGAACTGTAGGGGATATCGAGTCACTTCCATTCCTTGAAGCAATCCGTCAAATTAAGAGTGATATTGGCGGCTCGAATGTCATGTATATCCACTGTACGTTAATCCCTTACATTAAAGCAGCCGGTGAAATGAAGACTAAGCCAACACAGCATAGTGTTAAAGAGCTTCGCAGTCTTGGTATTCAGCCAAATATCATCGTCGTTCGTACCGAACTACCGGTTTCACAGGATATGAAGGATAAAATTGCTTTGTTCTGTGATATCGACGCGAAAGCAGTGATTGAATGTCGCGACGCCGATACCCTTTATTCGATTCCGTTAGCCCTTCAAGAACAGCACATGGACGAAATCGTGTGTAATCACTTGAAGTTAACGGTACCAGAGCCAGAAATGACAGAATGGATTGCACTTGTTGAGAAGGTTCAAAATCTTTCTGGTAAAACACGGATCGGGCTTGTTGGGAAGTATGTTGAGCTTCAGGATGCCTATATTTCTGTTGTTGAGGCCATGAAGCATGCAGGCTATGCGTTTGATGCAGATGTCGAAATTAAGTGGATTAATGCCGAACATGTTACGCTTGAGAATGTTGGGGAGCTTTTGCATGATGTGGATGGAATCCTTGTTCCTGGCGGCTTTGGTGACCGTGGGATTGAAGGGAAAATCCAAGCAACCCGTTATGCGCGTGAAGCGAAAAAGCCTTTCCTTGGCATTTGCTTAGGCATGCAGCTGGCAACGATTGAATATGCACGCCATGTTCTCGGTTATCAGGATGCGCATTCTGCAGAGTTTGCGCCTGAAACCAAGCACCCAATTATTGATTTACTTCCTGAGCAAAAGGATGTAGAGGACTTAGGTGGAACGTTAAGACTTGGTTTATATCCATGCCGGGTGGTTGAGGGAACAAAAGCGTACGCTGCCTATGAGGATGAAGTGGTGTATGAGCGTCACCGTCACCGTTACGAGTTTAACAATCACTACCGTCAAGAAATGGAAGATGCCGGATTTGTGTTCTCCGGGACAAGCCCAGATGGCCGTCTAGTGGAAATCATTGAGCTTACAGACCACCCATGGTTTGTTGCGTCACAATTCCATCCGGAATTTGTTTCAAGACCAAACCGTCCGCAGCCGCTTTTCCGTGACTTTATTAAAGCTACATTACAAAAATAAGATACTAGGCCAGTTCTCTTTGATGAGGGCTGGCTTTTTTATGTGTTTGATTTCCAGATAATGTCTAAATGTCCAAATCGGTTGTAAAAAAGTCCAAAACCCTAAGAAAAAAGTCCAAAACAAAAAAACGGCCAAATCTAGGCCGCAAAACATCACGCATATTCTGCAAAAATCTCATCAATCGTAAATTTCAATCCATAATATACGTACAAAGCTGCCATCGAAGACGGATATCCGTACCGATTTCCGAAATCATCTGGCAACAAACCCTTGGTCAGCTGTAAATTAAGATGAACTTCCGCCAGTTCCGCTAGCCTTCCATCTGGAACCTCTGTCGATACAGCGACAAATGGGATGTCTTTTTCCTGAAGTTTCAATGCCCATTTAATCGCCTCTTGATCAGCGGAAGTCCGTGTGAACAACAGTACCCTGTCAGCACTGGTCAATTCTTCAGCATTGGTTAACACTTTTGCCCCTTTTAATGGTTCGGCACCTTCTAAAGCCTCGAACTCAACAGCCTTCATTTCTCGTAAGCCATAAAGATAAATATTCTGCCCTTGAGCTAGCAGGCGGGCACCGTCCTCAAAGGAAAACTCTTCTTTATCTGCGATTCTTTTGAATAGTCCGGTCACTTGGGTGGTAAACATTTTTAACAATCCAACCCCTCCTTCACAAGGTTATTATAGCGTTTTGAAAATAAAAGACAATTACCATTAATTACCTTTAAATAATAAGAGGGTTTTTAAGAAAAATGTCGAAGATATCTACGTGGAAGAAATAGGAATCTTTAGATAATTAAATAGGATGGAAGAGGTGGAGTTATGAAGGAGAAAATTTTAATTGTTGACGATCAATTTGGGATTCGGATTTTATTAAATGAGGTATTCTCAAAAGAAGGGTATCAAACCTTTCAGGCAGCAAATGGAATACAGGCACTTGATATTGTTACGAAGCATGACCCAGATCTCGTCCTATTAGATATGAAAATACCTGGTATGGATGGTATTGAAATTTTAAAAAGAATGAAAGTCATTGATCCTGATATTCGCGTTATTATTATGACGGCTTATGGGGAGCTGGATATGATACAAGAAGCCAAGAATCTTGGTGCGATTACTCATTTTGCAAAGCCATTTGATATTGATGATATACGTGCGGCAGTTAGGAAACACATTCCAGAAAAAGCGAATTAATCACTTTTTAGCAATAGTACAGTGGTTCCGCTTTCATTGTGACAGTTTCAAAAACTAGTGTCTGAATGATGGTATTTTATGAACTTGTTTGATATGATACATATGAACTTTTTCTAACAATTATCTTTCTCGGGGAATACATAATCAGTAAAATGGTAGGAAATCCTTAAAGAGGAAAGCTCTTATACGAGGAGATAAAGACCTATACCAAGGAGGAAATAAAATGCCTTTAGTTTCAATGAAAGAAATGCTAATTAAAGCGAAAGCGGAAGGCTACGCTGTTGGGCAATTTAACATTAATAACCTAGAATTTACCCAAGCTATTTTACAAGCAGCTGAAGCTGAAAAATCACCAGTTATTCTTGGTGTTTCTGAAGGAGCAGCTCGTTATATGGGTGGCTTCAAAACAATTGTGAAAATGGTAGAAGGTTTATTAGAAGATTACAAAATCACTGTACCTGTTGCGATCCACTTGGACCACGGTTCAAGCTTTGAAAAATGTAAAGAAGCAATTGATGCTGGCTTTACATCAGTTATGATTGACGCTTCTCATCATCCATTTGAAGAAAACATTGAAACTACTTTAAAAGTAGTAGAATACGCTCATTCTAAAGGTGTTTCGGTTGAAGCTGAATTAGGAACAGTTGGCGGACAAGAAGATGACGTTGTTGCTGAAGGCGTTATTTACGCGGATCCAAAAGAGTGTGAAGAGCTTGTTAAGCGTACAGGTATTGACTGTCTTGCTCCAGCATTAGGATCTGTTCATGGTCCTTACAAAGGTGAACCAAACCTTGGTTTCAAAGAGATGGAAGAAATCGGCAAGATTACTGGTCTGCCGCTTGTACTTCACGGCGGAACTGGAATTCCATTAAAGGATATCCAACAATCAGTTTCACTTGGAACAGCGAAAATTAACGTTAACACTGAAAACCAAATTGCATCTGCAAAAGCGGTTCGTGAAACATTGGCTGCGAAACCAGATGAATACGATCCACGTAAATACCTAGGACCAGCTCGCGACGCTATCAAAGCAACTGTAATCGGTAAAATGCGCGAATTCGGTTCATCAGGCAGAGCGTAATCTGCGGCTAGAACTATATTTTTAACTTTTATAAAAACTATCCAATGTTTAGTGCATTGATAGAAATTTTTTAACCGCCCCTTTTCAGAGTGGGCGGTTAAAAATTGTAGGAAGAATTTTGAAAGTTGCGAAATATCAATCAGATTGTTCCGCCACCCATTAATAGACAAAGGTATTAAAGCTTTCTTAAAGAATTGGGAAGGCCGTATCGTCTAAATTTCCCATTTTTTCAAACTTTTTTTGATAATGATACATGAAAATAATATATTGGTGTAAACTAGATGATAGACAATTTGTCGGATTATGTAATTTGCTATTGGAAGTAAATGGTTTATACTAGAATAAATGAAAAGGTAACAATCCATCCCAATGGCGTAGAAGGGAGTCGAACATGGAAAAACTTAAAATTGCGGGCGGATATCCGCTTAAGGGAACCGTTAGAATAAGTGGCGCAAAAAACAGTGCAGTTGCGTTGATACCAGCAACCATTTTAGCAGATTCACCGGTAACAATAGAAGGGCTGCCGGATATTTCAGATGTAGAGATATTAAAGGACCTGCTCGAAGAAATTGGCGGTAAAGTTGAGCTTTCGGATGATTTTGATATGACGGTTGACCCATCGTCGATGATTTCGATGCCATTGCCAAATGGAAAAGTGAAGATGCTTCGCGCATCTTACTATCTCATGGGGGCGATGCTTGGTCGATTTAAAAAGGCCGTCATCGGTTTACCGGGTGGATGTCATCTTGGGCCACGGCCAATTGATCAGCATATTAAGGGATTTGAAGCACTTGGTGCCCAGATAACCAATGAGCAGGGAGCCATTTATTTGCGTGCGGACGAGCTGCGTGGTGCGCGAATTTACCTTGATGTTGTAAGCGTTGGGGCAACGATTAATATCATGTTAGCAGCAGTGCGGGCAAAGGGTAGGACGGTTATTGAAAATGCCGCAAAAGAACCGGAAATCATCGATGTAGCTACCCTGCTAACGAACATGGGTGCAAAAATTAAAGGTGCAGGAACAGATGTTATTCGGATTGATGGAGTCGATAGTCTTCATGGCTGTCGTCATACGATTATTCCTGATCGAATTGAAGCCGGTACTTATATGATTTTAGGTGCAGCAGTGGGCGATGGTGTTTTAATCGATAATGTCATTCCACAGCACTTAGAATCGCTGATTGCCAAGCTCCGCGAAATGGGTGTTAAAATCGAAACCAGCGATGACCAGGTGTTTGTCAGCAGTTCAGAAAAACTGAAGTCCGTTGATATTAAAACACTTGTTTATCCGGGCTTCCCAACCGACCTGCAGCAGCCGTTTACTACGTTGTTAACAAAAGCAGCGGGATCTAGTGTTGTAACTGATACAATATATGGTGCCCGTTTTAAACATATTGATGAATTAAGAAGAATGAATGCTAATATTAAAGTTGAAGGCCGCTCAGCCATTATTAGTGGACCTCTAAATCTTCAAGGTGCAAAGGTGAAGGCAAGTGACCTAAGAGCTGGAGCCGCGCTCTTCATTGCCGGGCTTATGGCAGAGGGAATTACCGAAGTGACAGGTCTCGAGCATATTGATCGGGGTTATAGCCAGCTTGTTGAAAAACTAAATGGCTTAGGTGCAACGGTTTGGCGTGAAGCATTATCAAAAGAAGAAGTCGAACAGTTAAAAAATACGTAAATAAGCTATACTAATTCCTTGAATCTGTTATACTAATAATATTATTAAAGGTATAAATGAAAATTGGGGGAGTTAGAATATGGAGAGAAGTCTATCAATGGAGCTTGTTCGCGTAACAGAGGCTGCTGCACTTGCTTCTGCACGCTGGATGGGACGCGGGAAAAAAGATGAAGCAGACGGAGCTGCCACATCAGCAATGCGTGATGTGTTTGACACGATTCCGATGAAGGGAACCGTTGTGATTGGTGAAGGCGAGATGGATGAGGCACCTATGCTGTATATTGGCGAAAAACTTGGGACAGGCTTCGGACCACGAGTAGATGTGGCCGTAGATCCGCTTGAAGGAACCAATATTTTAGCAGCCGGCGGCTGGAACGCTTTAGCAGTTCTTGCCATTGCGGATAATGGTAATTTGCTGCATGCTCCAGATATGTACATGGAAAAAATCGCTGTAGGTCCTGAAGCAGTAGGGCTTATCGATATCAATGCTTCTGTTCTCGATAACCTAAAAGCAGTCGCGAAGGCGAAAAATAAGGATATCGGGGATGTAGTGGCTACTGTTTTAAACCGTTCACGCCATGAGCATATCATTGCTCAGCTCAGGGAAGCAGGCGCACGGATTAAATTGATTAATGATGGTGATGTGGCGGGTGCTATCAATACCGCATTTGATGATACCGGCGTAGATATTCTATTTGGCTCTGGCGGTGCACCGGAAGGCGTAATCTCAGCTGTTGCCTTAAAATGTCTTGGCGGTGAAATCATCGGCAAGTTGTTACCACAAAGCGATGCAGAATTAGAGCGCTGTGTGAAAATGGGATTAGATGTTAATAAGGTGCTTCGCATGGAAGACCTTGTTAAAGGAGACGACGCGATTTTCGCAGCAACCGGCGTAACCGACGGCGAACTGCTCCGCGGTGTTCAATTTAAAGGTTCTTATGGATCAACTCACTCCATCGTTATGCGTGCCAAATCTGGAACGGTTCGATTTGTTGAAGGCCGTCACAGTTTGAAAAAGAAACCAAATTTAGTGATTAGATAAATTTTTATAGTAAACACTTAGTAAGAGACTAGGGTATCGATTCTAGTCTCTTATCTCCATGAAAAATCTATCATCTCCCACAAATAGAAAATTTCCAGTTGATTAATATTTATGACTATGGGTAAAATAGATAGTGTTTTAACATATACTATATTCTGCTATTCTATTCAATTCTACTATTTCCTCTTTATTGAAATTCAGAAATCCTCTATTATACGAATGTAACTCATGTGACGGAAGTAGAGTAAAAATTTTAAAGTGTGGTGTACTATGGACTTAACAATATCTAGTTTAGAAAACATGAAGCTTAAGGAGCTTTATGAGCTTGCGCGTGAATTTAAGGTAACCTACTACAGCAAATTATCGAAAAAAGAACTTATTTTTGCCATATTAAAATCACGTGCTGAGCAGCAAGGTTATTTTTTTATGGAAGGCGTACTTGAAATCATTCAATCTGAAGGATTCGGATTTTTACGACCAATCAACTACTCACCAAGTTCGGAAGATATTTATATTTCTGCATCGCAAATCCGTCGTTTCGATTTAAGAAATGGGGATAAAGTTTCCGGTAAGGTTCGACCTCCAAAAGAAAATGAACGTTATTACGGACTTTTACATGTAGAAGCAGTTAACGGTGAAGACCCAGAATCAGCAAAAGAACGCGTTCACTTCCCAGCATTAACTCCTCTCTATCCAGATAGACATATGAAACTCGAAACCACTCCAAAACATATTTCAACACGAATTATGGATGTAGTTGCTCCAGTTGGATTTGGACAAAGGGGCTTAATTGTCGCGCCTCCAAAGGCAGGGAAAACGATGCTGTTAAAGGAAATTGCCAACAGCATTACCACCAATCACCCTGATGTGGAATTAATCGTGCTCTTAATCGATGAGCGACCGGAAGAAGTAACCGACATTGAGCGCTCTGTAGCCGGTGATGTTGTCAGCTCGACGTTTGATGAGGTACCTGAGAACCATATTAAAGTCGCTGAGCTTGTGCTTGATCGTGCGATGCGTTTAGTGGAGCATAAACGTGATGTCGTCATTTTGATGGACAGTATCACACGTTTGGCGCGTGCGTATAACCTTGTTATCCCGCCAAGCGGCAGAACTCTTTCTGGTGGTATTGACCCAGCGGCATTCCACCGTCCGAAGCGTTTCTTTGGGGCAGCCCGAAACATTGAAGAAGGCGGAAGCTTAACCATCCTCGCTACGGCATTAGTCGATACAGGTTCACGGATGGATGATGTCATTTATGAGGAATTTAAAGGGACAGGTAATATGGAACTGCATTTGGATCGTCAGCTTGCAGAACGCCGTATTTTCCCTGCGCTTGATATTCGCCGCTCTGGTACACGGAAAGAAGAGCTGCTGCTTCCAAAGGATCATCTGGACAAGCTATGGGCAATCAGAAAATCCATGTCCGATTCACCAGACTTTGCCGAGCGCTTCTTGAAAAAATTAAAACAAACCAAATCCAACGAAGAGTTTTTCGCACAGATTGGGGAAGAATTAAAGGGTAGAAGATCTTAGTATAAAACCATAAAATCCCAACTTGCCAAAATAGGTTCACCTTGTTATAATGTGAACAGTGTATTTTTAGTATTTGGTGCTTGTCCTTAAGACTGGCATTTATATAACTCTGTTTCGAAGGATTCAGGGCGGAAGGAGATGAAAAGAATGAAAGCAGGAATTCATCCAAATTATAAAATGGTACAGGTGACTTGTGCATGCGGAAATACTTTTGAAACTGGTTCAGTTAAAAATGAAATTCGCGTTGAAACATGTTCTGAATGTCATCCATTCTATACTGGTCGTCAAAAATTCGCTGAAGCAGGCGGACGTGTAGACCGTTTCAACAAAAAATACGGTCTTAAAGACCTAAACGCTAGAGAATAATTTTTCAAAACAGGCAAGCAGAAACTTACTTGCCTGTTTTTTAATTGAATAAAACAAGTTGAATTTTAAAAATATAGATGTAATAGGGTTCGTACATAGGAAGGAGACGCCGATTTATGTATTTAATGAAGCAACTCGGATGGGTTGAGGTTATCTGCGGGAGTATGTTTTCAGGAAAATCAGAGGAATTGATTCGTCGTGTTAGACGGGCACAATTTGCTAAACAAAAAATAGTTGTTTTCAAACCGAAAATAGACAATCGCTATAGCGAACAATCTGTCGTTTCCCATAATGGCACCTCTTTTCATGCGAAGCCCATTTCCCATTCGATTGAGATTTTACACCATGTAGAGGCGGATATCGATATCATCGCCATCGATGAGGTTCAATTTTTTGATGAAGGAATTGTTAGAGTTGTCCAACAGCTGGCTGACAGCGGTCATCGTGTGGTTGTGGCAGGACTAGATATGGATTTCCGCGGCGAGCCTTTCGGACAAATGCCGGCATTGATGGCCATAGCTGAAACCGTAACAAAACTTCAGGCAGTTTGCAGTGTGTGCGGATCGCCATCAAGCCGGACGCAGCGCTTAATTGACGGAAGACCGGCATCGTATCACGATCCAGTCATCTTAGTCGGCGCTTCAGAAGCATACGAGCCAAGATGCCGTCACCATCATGAAGTACCTAAAACAGCATCTCGGGTGCCTGTCACCGTTTATACAGAATAGAGCCTTTATACAAGTATTTATACAATTATTTATACAAGAACAGCCTGGGAGGTCGAACTTCTCAGGTTTTTTGCTGTTTTGGTTGTTGGCAGGATTTGACTTGAAGGATTCAGTTGAAGTGCGGGAATGATAGTTGTAGGAGGTGCCAGTTATGA
Source organism: Neobacillus niacini (assembly GCF_031457145.1). GTDB lineage: Bacteria > Bacillota > Bacilli > Bacillales > Cytobacillaceae > Neobacillus > Neobacillus niacini_J. The sequence goes on along the minus strand of NZ_JAVDVZ010000008.1, from coordinate 25,431 downwards.
AAAAGTGGTTATTTGGTTCGTTATTTGCTGTTCTTATGTTAACGGGATGTATGAAGGGAAATGACACTACCAATACTGCCTACGATATACGTAAAGACAATGTAAACCCAAATTTTATGTCCAACAGAGTGAACCGGCACATGGGTCCGATGTCTGACCAAAATCCAAATTTCCTTAATCTAAGGGGAACCAGCCAGAACGATGCCTCAAATAGAAACAATACGGGCAGGGATATTGACATCGCCAGAGATATTGTCAATGGAACGGATGATTTTAGATCGGATTCAATCTGGATCAATAACGCAGGAGATCAGATGACGGTAAAAGTGGATAGAAGAAGTCAATTAAATGGAGCTCAACGTGACAAAGCCATTGACCGCCTTCACAAAAAGCTTCAGAGTGCTCTGCCACGATACACGATTGATATAAGAGAACGATAACATGCTCTGACTTCAGGGCATGTTTTTTTAGTTTTGTTTAGGGTCAGTAGGTTTGCTTATGTGCCTAACCCCAAACGACGACCACACCCAAAAATCACCAAAAAAATTCTTCCCCCTGAATTTGTTTTTGACGGGGGTTTTCACCTATACTATAATTAGAATGTTATGGACAAAAACTAGAGGTGGTAACTGTGTTTGATCGTCTTCAATCTGTTGAAGATCGTTACGAAAGATTAAATGAGCTTTTGAGCGATCCACAAATCATTAATGATACAAAAAAACTTCGTGAATATTCAAAAGAACAATCTGATATACAAGAGACCGTACAAACGTATCGTGAATATAAAGATGTCCGCGAACAGTTCAACGATGCCAAGGCAATGCTTGAAGAAAAGCTTGACAATGAAATGCGTGATATGGTCAAGGAAGAAGTCAATGAGCTAGAAAAGCAAATTGAGGAATTAGAAGAAAGAATGAAGTTTCTGATGATTCCGAAGGATCCCAATGATGACAAAAACGTTATCTTTGAAATCCGTGGGGCTGCTGGCGGCGATGAAGCTGCACTTTTTGCCGGTACACTTTACCGTATGTACAGCCGCTATGCAGAAGCACAGGGCTGGAAAACGGAACTGATTGATGCCAACGCAACTGGTCTCGGCGGCTACAAAGAAATCAGCTTTATGATCAATGGTCAAGGTGCCTATTCCAAGTTGAAATTTGAAAATGGTGCTCACCGTGTGCAGCGTGTACCGGAAACAGAATCTGGCGGACGAATTCACACTTCAACTGCTACTGTTGTTTGCTTACCAGAAGCGGAAGAACTAGAAGTCGAAATCCATGATAAAGATATCCGTTTTGACGCGTTTGCTTCAAGCGGCGCCGGCGGGCAGTCCGTTAACACGACGATGTCAGCGGTGCGTTTGACACATATTCCAACTGGAATCGTTGTTTCCATCCAGGATGAAAAATCGCAGCACAAGAATAAGGACAAAGCGATGAAGGTTTTACGTGCGCGTGTTTATGACAAGTTCCAGCAGGAAGCACAGGCGGAGTATGATTCAGTCCGTAAATCAGCGATTGGTACCGGGGACCGTTCTGAACGGATCCGTACCTATAACTTCCCGCAAAATCGTGTGACCGATCACCGTATCGGGCTAACCCTTCAGAAGCTTGATCAAATCATCGAAGGCAAGCTTGACGAAATCATCGATGCGTTAACGTTAGAAGACCAAACAAGCAAGCTTGAAAGTGGTTCAGATGAGTAAGAAAATGTATGAAGCTCTGCAATGGGCTTCTTCTTTTTTAAAAAAAGCCAATCGTGAGGAACATGCTGGTGAACTCCTGCTTCGGCATATTACTGGAATGTCACGTGCGCAGTTGTTTGGTAATATGAGGGAGTGCCTGTCACCGCCAGAATTATGTCGATTTGAAGCGGCGGTTCACGAGCATGTGAAAGGAACGCCGGTTCAATACATAATCGGTTCTGAGGAGTTTTATGGCCGGACATTTATGGTGAATGAAGAGGTCCTGATTCCACGGCCGGAAACGGAAGAACTTGTTTACGAAACATTGAAGCGTATCGATAAGCGGGAGTTAAAGGTTGTTGATATCGGCACGGGCAGTGGGGCGATTGCGATTAGCTTAAAGCTTGAGCAGCCTTCGTTATCACTCTATGCCTCTGATATTGCCGAGGAATCTTTGAAAGTAGCGAGAGAAAATGCCAAGCAACTAGACGCGGACATCCAATTTGTGCAAGGGGACTTGCTGAACCCGTTTCGTGGGCAGAAGTTTGATGTAGTCATCTCTAACCCGCCATATATTCCTGTGAGTGACATCGAAACCATGTCAGTAGTGGTTACAGAGCATGAACCGCACCGGGCTTTGTTTGCGGGCGAGGATGGACTGGATTTTTACCGCCGTTTTATGGACGAGCTGCCGGAAGTGATAGCACCAAGCGCGCTGGTTGGCTTTGAAATTGGGGCCGGTCAGGGGGAGGCGGTAGCCGACCTTTTTAAAAAATCTTTTGAGAATGTAAAGGTAGAAATTATTAATGATATTAATGGCAAGGACCGGATGGTGTTTGCAGAAATTACTGAATAACGAAAAGCCGTCTACGTGTTAGGACGGTTTTTTTTAAATGCATCAAAGGAAAATTCCATCTTTATGTAGAATATATAGATAAAGGGGATGACCCAATTGGATAAAGAGGAATTGTTTAAAAAGCTGCGCATATCTAGTCGCGGTAATCTGTTTGAAGCCGAGATTCCAAAGGCAACAAAAGAAGATGAAAAAGCGATTGAAGAATGGGCTGGGGAATTGGAAAGTGAAGGGAAAATCAAGTTAAGGGAATGTGTTAGGCGAGAATACTCCGTTTACTTACATGGAATATTGAAGTATGTACCGTAATCATCTGGTACATATTTTTTTATTCATAAACTAGATTATTTTAAAATTTAATAGTTTAAGATTCTTTGCATTTGTCCACAATGAGGATAGTGAAGGGACGGTGCGAAGAATGAATAGTAAAGTATTGGTTTGGTCTTATTTAATCATTTTATCGTTGGGAACGATATTGAATTTATATATACCTAAAACGGAAGCGGTAGCGAAGGATTCGATTGTGATTCCTGCTGAGGCGATTCGGCTCCGAATTCTAGCAAATAGTGATAGTGCACAGGATCAAGAGATTAAACGGATGGTCCGTGACGCAGTGAATGAGCAGATCACGTTATGGGTTCAGGAGTTAACGTCGATGGAAAAAGCAAAAGCGGTATTAACTTCGAAGCTTCCAGAGGTTCAAGCCATTGCTGAAAAAGTCGTGGCTGAGCAGGGGTCTAAGCAGAGTGTAAATGTGGAATTTGGTAAAGTTCAGTTTCCTACTAAATTGTATGGTGAGTTTTTATATCCAGCTGGTGAGTATCAGGCGATTTTGATTACACTGGGTGAAGGGACAGGTGCCAACTGGTGGTGCGTGCTGTATCCGCCATTATGCTTCCTAGATTTTTCAAATGGAGTAGCGGTACAAAGTGATGGTTTTGAGGATAGTAATACGGCACTTGCAGCAGAGATTGAGGAAGAGCGAGAAGTGGAAGTAGAAGAGAAAGTTAGCAATGTGACGAAGAAGAAGGTTATAGATGAAGAAGTTATTACTTCAGGTAAGAAGATTATAGAAGAAGATTCAAGTGGGAAAAAGAATGTAGAAGCAGCTACTGAGGAAGAGCAAGTTGAAGTAGAAGAGGAAAAGCAAGAAGTAGTAGAAGAGGATAAGCAAGAAGTAGTTGAAAAGGAAAAGCAAGAAGTAGTAGAAAAGGTTACAGAAAAGAAAACAGAAGATACAAAGCAAACTGAAATGAAAAAGGTATCAAAGAAGGAAAAAGAAGCCCCGGTTTACACTTCAGAAGATGAAAAACCGGTTAAAGTAAAGTTCTTTGTCGTCGAGATGTTTGATAGTATTTTTAGATAAGGGCATCGCTGATTTAATTGAATTAACGCGGATATGTTGGGATTATCGCTGATATATTCCAATTAACGCGGATATAATTGATTTATCGCAGATATCTACTAAAAAGTGAAGCAGCCAGACCCGAAATGGGGCTGGTTATTTGTTTTTTCGATAAATTTACTAGATTTTGTTCTAGTACTCTAATTTTTTCATAGAGATAGAGTATAAATTAAAAGAGGTGGTAGGGATGCAAGCACTTATTCGTTGCGCGAATAAAGAGGATTTGGGCAGTTTAAGAGAGTTCCTAACGAGAGCGAGCCTTGGGACAGAGGGCCTCACTGAGGAAACGGTAGAATACTTTTTATTGCTAGAGGATGAGGATGGGACGATAAAGGGTACACTGGGAATCGAGGCGTTGGCGGAATGTGGATTATTACGATCCTTAGTCGTTTCGCCGGGACAAGCAGAAAAGGATATTGTTCTGCTGATTACGCAGATGATGCAATTAGCGAAGGAAAAAGGAATGAGAAGTTTGTTTTTGGCAACCAATAAAGGTGTGGCTTTGCCGTTTTTTGAATTGCTAGGTTTTGTGATGGTAGGTCGGGACCAATTGCCTGCTGAACTTTATTCACTTGAACACATTCGGCAGGTATTTAGTGTGGATAACTCGTTATTTTTAAGGTTTTCCCTATAATTGTGGATTAATTCAAAAAGTTATCCACTTTTTCGAGATAGTTATGCACAATTTGTGGATAAAGGGTTGTGTTTATGCCCACCTTCTTTTATACTTTCAAAAGTAATATGAGACAAAGAGCCTAAATTCGGCAAATTTCGATAACATTTGCGCTTCTAATAAAGGTGGATAATTATGAATACAAAAGTCTGGAAAGTGGATAAATATGTGGATAACCTCGAAAATAATCCACAGGTTGTGGATGCCGCTCATTTTTTACAAGAAGATGAAGTGGTGGCACTGCCGACGGAAACAGTTTATGGACTGGGTGGAAATGCGAAAAGTGATGTGGCTGTGGAAAAAATCTTCGCTGCTAAAGGCAGGCCGATGGATAATCCACTGATTATCCACATTGCGGATAAAAAGCAAATTAACGCATTTGTTAAGGAGATTCCTGAAAAAGCTGAGATCCTAATGGAACGGTTCTGGCCGGGACCCTTGACGATTATTTTTAAAAAGAAAAATGGAGTTCTGTCGGATAAAGCGACGGCGGGCTTAGATTCGGTTGCAGTTAGGATACCGGACCATCCGGTGGCATTGGCGTTGTTGAAAAAATGCCAGCTGCCGATTGCTGCCCCAAGTGCAAACAGCTCCGGGAAGCCAAGCCCGACGAATGCACAGCATGTGATGGATGATTTAAATGGAAAAATTGCTGGTGTGCTGGACGGTGGCTCGACGGGTGTTGGGGTAGAATCAACAGTAGTAGATTGTACGGAGGAGATTCCGGTTATTTTACGACCAGGTGGAGTTACAAAGGAGCAGCTTGAGGCTGTGGTCGGTGAGGTTCAGCTTGATGCCGCGTTGAGCGATGAAGCTTCTAAGCCGAAAGCTCCGGGGATGAAATATCAGCATTATGCTCCAAACGCACCGCTCTATTTAGTGGATGGAAGTAAGTCTTTTCTGCAACGTTTAATAGGAGAAAAGCAAAATGAAGGGCTTCGAGTGGGTGTGCTGACAACCGAAGAAACTGTGCAGTACTATAAATCGGATGTTGTGATTGCATGTGGAAAAAGGGCTGAGCTTGAAACTGTTGCCACAGCGCTTTATGAAACGTTACGAAACTTTAACCAAGAAAAGGTTGATATTATTTTTAGCGAAATGTTCCCGACTACCGGTGTGGGTCATGCGATCATGAATCGATTACAAAAAGCAGCGGGTAATAAAATCATTATTGAATAAGCAGCGGGTTCTCTTTTATAAGGAGGCCTGTTTTTTTGAATTCTATTTCCTTTTGGACGTGCATATGTTTTTAGCAGGGCAAGTCCGAGGGGGTCGAGATACCGTGTATGGGATGATTGGGGAAATGGTGACGCTGTTATTAATGGCGTTTGCTTTAGGGATGGATGCCTTTTCTGTTGGCCTCGGAATGGGTATGTTCAAGTTGAGGCTTCGGCAAATTTTTAAAATAGGGATAATGATTGGGTTGTTTCATGTGTGGATGCCGCTTGTTGGTATGCTCGCAGGCAAGTTCCTATCTGATAAATTTGGATTGTTCGCGTCAATTGTCGGAGGATTGCTGCTGATTGCGCTCGGGGGGCAAATGATTTGGTCAAGCTTGCGAAAAAGCGAGGAGTCAGTGATGACACCGGCTGGATTCGGATTAATTATCTTTGCTACAAGTGTCAGTCTTGATAGTTTTTCACTCGGGCTTACGTTAGGAATATATGGGGCAAAAACGATAGTGGTGATTATTTGCTTTGGTGTTGTGGCAACGATATTAACATGGGCTGGATTACTAATTGGGAAAAAGGCACAGGGGTGGGTTGGTTCGTATAGCACTGCGCTTGGGGGCAGTATCCTGTTAGCATTTGGAATAAAATTACTATATCCTTTATTATAGAAACCTTTCACGGAAAACGGAAGGTTTTTTCAAGTAGGATGGAGAAATGATAAGATAGTACATAATGAAAGGAGGCTGGCAGCTTGCAGCGCATTTTGTTTGTTTGTACAGGTAATACTTGTAGAAGTCCGATGGCAGAAGCGATTTTAAAAAGTAAAAAGATAGACGGCGTTGATGTGAAGTCGGCGGGAATTTATGCGGCAATGGGGAGTGAGGCATCTGCTCACGCCAAAAAGGTACTCGAAGACAATCATATCGAACATCAGCATTCCTCTAGTTTGCTAGACCGGGAATCTGTTCAATGGGCGGATTTAATTTTAACGATGACCGGCTCCCATAAACATGCCATTCTTCAGCAATATCCTGAAACATCAAGTAAGGTGTTCACGTTAAAGGAATTTACAGGTGAGCACTATGATGTGGATGTCGTCGACCCTTATGGCGGCAGCTTGGATATCTATCAGGAAACCTTTCATGAGCTGGATAAATTAATTACTAAAGCAATTGAAAAAATCCAAAGCTCTCAGTGTTGAGGGCTTTATATTTTTTTATCGGTATGTCAATATTAAGGGAGGATTAATACAGGAGGTTATTAGTATGAAAGTAGCGTTAGCGTCTGATCATGGCGGTGTCAATATTCGTAAGGAAATCGCCAATTTAATGGACATCTTAGGAATTGAGTATCAGGATTTCGGTTGTGAGTGTGATGGGTCTGTAGATTATCCGGATTATGCCCTGCCGGTTGCCCAAAAGGTGGCAAGCGGTGAATTTGATAGAGGGATTTTGATTTGTGGAACAGGAATTGGCATGAGTATTGCAGCCAATAAGGTTAAGGGAATCCGCTGTGCCCTTGTTCATGATACGTTTAGTGCAAAGGCAACACGTGCACACAATGATACCAATATTCTCACAATGGGTGAGCGTGTCATCGGTCCAGGACTTGCACGTGATATTGCGCAAATTTGGCTGACAGAAGAGTTTGAAGGCGGCCGTCATGCCACTCGTGTTGGGAAAATCAGCGAATACGAAAACAAGTAGGATGAGGACAATGATTCAAAAATGGGAAAAAGAGCTTGAAATGATTTTAGCAGAATTTCAAATGCAAGCCTCATTAAAGCCGAGGCAGCTGATGGTTGTTGGCTGCAGCACGAGTGAGGTAGTCGGTGAGAAAATCGGCACATCAGGGACGGCTGAGGTGGCGGAAATGATTTTTCGTCAGTTAAGCATTTTTGCACAAGAAACGGGTGTCAGTTTGGCATTTCAATGCTGCGAGCATTTGAACCGGGCGCTTGTCGTTGAAAAAGCAGTTGCTGATGCTAAGGCGTTGGAAGAGGTATCTGTAGTTCCGGTTCGTAAGGCAGGCGGAGCAATGGCAACGTATGCGTTTGAGAATTTAGAGGACGCGGTTGTTGTTGAATTTTTGACGGCGGATGCAGGCATTGATATTGGCCAAACTTTCATTGGTATGCACTTGAAACATGTGGCGGTACCAATCAGAGTGTCCCAGAAAAAAGTTGGACATGCACATGTAACGTTAGCGAAAACACGACCAAAATTAATTGGCGGTGCGAGAGCTGTCTATGAGAGAACACAGGGGAATTCAAGCTGTAGTTGATTTAAAGGCGAATTATTATCCATATTTTTATATAAATGTTCGGAAACAGCGGGATTTATTCGTCCTTGCACCTGGAAAAAATTAAAAAAATACGGATTTTGCAAAATCCCATTTCTCTTTTAGAGAGAAACGTGCTATTATGTAGAGGGAATTTTCAAAATGTTAATAAAGGTTCTTACATACAGGGGGGATTACCATGAAGCATTTGTCAAATCAGGACAAGCGGGTATTTGAAGCGATTCAACAGGAATTAGGACGCCAGCGCGGCAAAATTGAATTAATAGCCTCAGAAAACTTTGTTAGTGAAGCGGTAATGGAAGCACAGGGATCTGTGTTAACAAATAAATATGCAGAAGGCTATCCAGGTCGCCGCTATTATGGCGGTTGTGAATATGTTGATATTGTTGAAGATCTTGCTCGCAATCGTGCGAAAGAGATTTTTGGTGCGGAGTACGTAAACGTACAGCCACACTCAGGGGCACAGGCAAACATGGCTGTTTACTTTACGGTCCTTGAACAAGGCGACACAGTACTTGGTATGAACCTTTCACATGGCGGTCACTTAACACACGGAAGTCCAGTAAACTTTAGTGGTGTTCAATATAATTTTGTTGAGTATGGTGTTGATGAAACCACTCATCGTATCAACTATGATGATGTCTTGGCAAAAGCACGCGAACACAAGCCAAAGATGATTGTTGCAGGCGCAAGTGCGTATCCTCGTGAAATTGATTTTGCGAAATTCCGTGAAATCGCGGATGAAGTCGGCGCTTATTTAATGGTCGATATGGCTCATATTGCAGGACTTGTGGCAGCTGGACTTCACCAGAATCCAGTTCCTTACGCTGATTTTGTTACAACTACTACTCATAAAACTCTTCGTGGACCTCGTGGCGGAATGATTTTATGTAAAGAGGAATTTGGCAAGAAAATCGATAAATCCATTTTCCCTGGTATTCAAGGCGGACCACTTATGCACGTAATCGCTGCAAAAGCTGTTGCTTTTGGAGAGGTGCTGCAGGATAGCTTTAAGGAATATGCAGGTCAGATCATTGCGAATGCACAGCGTTTAGCAAAAGGTTTAACTAAGGAAGGCGTTAAGTTGGTTTCTGGTGGTACAGACAATCACTTGCTGCTTTTAGATATGCAGACTCTAGGCTTAACGGGTAAGGTTGCGGAAAAGGTTCTTGATGAAGTGGGGATTACAGTGAACAAAAATACCATCCCATTTGATCCACAAAGTCCTTTTGTAACAAGCGGTATTCGTATCGGTACTGCAGCGGTTACAAGCCGTGGTTTTGGTTTAGAAGAAATGGATGAAATTGCGTCAATTATTGCGTTTACCTTGAAAAATCATGAAGACGAAGCGAAGCTTAAGGAAGCTGCTGCTCGTGTTGAGGCGTTAACTGGTAAATTCACGCTTTATCCTGAATATTAAGCATTTGTGAAATCGACTCGCTTTGTGGGTCGATTTCTTTTTGATGTGGCTTGCTCTCTATACCGTTTTTCTGTAGAATGAGACGGAGTTAAATTTTATAAAAGGGGCGATTAGTGTGGCAAAAGTATACGTTTTCGACCATCCACTTATTCAGCACAAGCTTACATACATACGAGATAAAAATACAGGAACGAAAGAATTCCGTGAATTGGTAGACGAAGTGGCAACACTTATGGCATTTGAAATCACAAGGGATATGTCTCTTGAAGATATCGAGATTGAAACGCCTGTCTGCCCGACAAAGTCGAAAGTTCTTTCAGGGAAAAAAATCGGGATCGTGCCAATCTTGCGTGCGGGAATCGGCATGGTTGATGGGGTCTTGAAATTAATCCCAGCTGCCAAGGTTGGACATATTGGTTTATACCGTGACCCAGAAACATTACTGCCAGTGGAATACTATATCAAGCTTCCAAGTGACGTGGAAGAGCGTGAATTCATCGTCGTTGATCCAATGCTTGCAACCGGCGGTTCAGCCAATGTAGCGATTGATAGCTTGAAAAAGCGCGGCGCGAAAAATATTAAATTTATGTGTTTAATCGCGGCACCAGAAGGCGTGGAGGCGGTTAAGGCTGCACACCCAGACGTTGATATTTATATTGCTGCTTTGGATGAAAAGCTGAATGAACATGGTTATATTGTGCCAGGGTTAGGTGACGCTGGGGATCGGTTGTTTGGGACGAAATAAGGTTGTGATAGGCTGAGTAGACAATTTGTCTGCTCAGTTTTTTTGTTTATAAATTATAGGGGGTCTTGAGGACAAAACTCCAGAAGGAGGAAGAGAGATTTGTCTTCAATAGGGGGTCTTGAGGACAGAACTCCAGGAAGAGGAAGAGAGATTTGTCCTCAATAGGGGGTTTTGAGGACAAAACTCCAGGAAGAGGAAGAGAGATTTGTCCTCAATAGGGGGTCTTGAGGACAAAACTCCAGGAAGAGGAAGAGAGATTTGTCTTCAATAAGGGGCCTTGAGGACAAAAGACAAGATTCCCTCCACCGGCACAAGCCCGGTACCAAATACTTTCTTCCAAAAAACTGCATACTTTCCCCTCATGAAGAAAACGATATGAAAAAAGGGGAATTTTTCACATGAAAAAATGGACGCTTCTATTCGTATTGATTTTCTCCCTCCAAACAACAACATCCGCGAGGTCGCTTGAGGCACCTCCAATTCCAAAACAACGGATTGCGATTGTGGTGCTTGATAATCCGCAATCCCCACAGGATATTCAACAAATCATCAAACCTTATAAGGACATTCATCTAAGGCATGTTTTTCAGGAAGCAATTTATGGCTTTTCAGTGGAAGGGAATCCAGAATCGATGGAGAGACTTGCACAGAACAGCAAAGAAATCATCAGCGTTTCACCTGTGAATGAATACAAGGTACAAACCGAGGAGAGTGTCAAGATTATTGGCGGCGACGAAATCCGGGGCTATTTTGATAAAAAAAATCGCCGATTGACGGGTAAAGGGGTTACCGTCGGAGTCATCGATACCGGTGTGGATTACACGCACCCAGATTTAAAAAGAAATTTTGCCGGTGGCCGTGACCTTGTCGATAATGATGCTGATCCGATGGAAACGAAAACATTAGGCAGGACAACTGTCCATGGGACCCATGTAGCTGGTATTATTGCCGCAAATGGTAAGTTAAAGGGAGTTGCACCGGAGGCAAAGATTCGGGCTTACCGAGCGCTAGGACCTGGCGGTGGTGGAACAACCGAGAATGTGCTGGCAGCGATTGAGCAGGCAATAAAGGATAAAGTGGATATCATGAACCTTTCCCTTGGTAATGATATTAACGGTCCTGACCTGCCAATCAGCCTTGCCCTAAACAGAGCGGTTGAAAAAGGAATTGTCGCGATTGCCGCTTCTGGAAATTCTGGCCCGAATGTATGGACCGTTGGTTCCCCAGGGACAGCCTCAAAGGCCATCTCCGTTGGGGCTTCAACACCGACAATTGATATCCCGTATCTATTAATAGAAGGAATGCGGGATAAAATCCGGATTCAACCACTGGAAGGCTCGGGCAATTGGAACCTTGACCGTTCCCTTTCAATCGTAGATGGTGGACTCGGAACAAAAGAAGCTTTAAAGGATGCGATGGGTAAAATCGTTCTTATTAAAAGAGGTAAATTAACGTTTTCTGAAAAAGCACAAAACGCCCGTGAGGCTGGAGCCAAGGGTGTCATCATTTACAATAATTTGAGCGGCGGTTTTATGGGGAATCTTGAAGTACCCATGGACATCCCGGTGGGGTCAATCACAAAGAAAGAGGGAGAGCTTTTAAAAAGAGAAACCAATCGTTTAGTAAATGTCTCTATCAATCAGGAAAAGGATTTGCTTGCTGACTTTAGTTCGAGGGGACCGGTGACAGACACGTGGGAGGTAAAGCCTGATATTGTTGCACCTGGTGTGGCCATCAACTCGACGATTCCGGGCGGATATCTATCCATGCAGGGAACAAGTATGGCAGCACCGCATGTGGCAGGAGCCTGCGCCCTCATTAAACAGGCACATCCAGAGTGGACGCCGGATCAAATTAAGGCTGCATTGATGAACACCGCTAAACCCCTTGTTAAAAATGGGAAACCCTATCGGACATATGAGCAGGGTGCAGGGAGGATTCAGGTCACAGAAGCGGTGAAAGCAACTTCACTGGTCACCCCAAGTTCCCTGAGATTTGGCAAATATGAAACCGGAGGCGATGTTCACAAAACCTTTTTGCATGTGGAGAATTTAAGTGATAAACCTGTGCGCTATACCTTTGAGATACCGAAGAATACGGATGGACTAAAATGGCGCTTTCCGCTGGCATTTACGCTTGACTCAGGCGAAGCGCAAGATGTTAAAATTGAATTGGAAGTGGATCCAGCACAATTGAAGGGAAAAATTCATGATGGTTATCTTACCATTCATGCCGGTTCCAATCCGATTCAGATTCCCTACATCTATGTACTTGAAGAGCCGAACTACCCAAGAGTAATGGGATTTGACTTTAAGGATGGCGACGAAGTGGGAACGTATCGGTATGAGGTCTACCTGCCAGGTGGAGCAGAAGAGTTTGGGATTGCCCTTTTTAATCCGGATGATTTCCGTTTTGTCGGCTTTCTAGACACAAATCACAATGTTAAAAAGGGATTAATCAAAAGGGTGATACCAGTAGACAATCTTCCTCCTGATGGAGTCTACCTTGCCAAAGTCTTCGCAAAAAAGGCAGGGAAGGAAGACTTTATTGAAACAATGCTCGTGATTGGGGAAGCCGTTCGTTAAAAATAGGTGGTGCATAAATAATTGATAAATGCACCATCTAATGTCGATTTGTTCACAAAATGGTCACAATTACAGTGAGAAAATTACCCTAGTTTACACTACAATAAAAGTGTTAACTTAAACTTCCAACTGGAAGAAATTACGCAGAATAGTATGTGGATTATTTCACGTAAATCCATTGACATTGCAGAATCGCTATTGTATGCTAACAAAGGATGTAAAATGAGAGGGGTTTCATATATTTTCGACAGAATCCTCAGAATTTCTACATATCTTTCTTTAGTACATATACCTCGATTTTTGTATTCTCTTATGGCGAGGATGCGATAGTTATGCGTAATGAAAACCGCAATCCATTTAAAGCTTATGCCCTAATGTCCACCATTCTGGCGTCCCTAGTTGGATCTATTCTTATCGGTATATTTTCAGGCAGATGGCTGGATAAACAGTGGGGTACAGAGCCAATTTTCTTAATAATTGGATTGTTTATCGGTTTAGCAGCAGGTATTTACACGATGCTCGTTACAATTCGCAAGTTCTATTCAGGAGATTAAACCAACCATGCCAGATTTTCAAACAATGTTTGTCAGACAGCGAAAGTGGATGTTTTTTTTATTGTCTTTTTATGTGCTTGGTTGGGGGTTCACTGCGCAGCAATCAATCTTTCTTGGATTGATTCTTGGGACAAGTTTGAGCCTCTTTAATTTGTGGTTAATGGCAAGGAAAGTCGACAAATTGGGACAGGCTGCGACTGAAGGAAGACAAGTTCGTTCACTTGGTTCTTTTTCACGAATGGCAACCGCTGCACTGGCGATTGTCATCACAATGAGATACCCTGAGCAATTCCATCTCATTAGTGTGGTTATAGGATTAATGACATCCTACATTGTCATTATGATAGATTTTTTTACGCACAATTTCTATTCACATAAATAGCGGGGGAAGCGAGGTGAATACTGTTGCATCACGAAGCTCCAATAGTTACGTTTCTAGGACTCCAATTTAATCTGGCAAACATCTTGATGATTACGGTTGCTAGTGCGATTGTCTTTTTGATTGCCGTCCTATCTACTCGTAAACTGGCCATGAAACCAACTGGAATTCAAAATTTCATGGAATGGGTTATGGATTTCGTTAAGAACATCATTAACAGTACGATGGATTGGAAAGATGGCGGACGGTTCCATATACTCGGAATCACCATCATCATGTACATCTTTGTAGCAAATATGCTGGGACTTCCTTTCTCAATTGTAGTGGACGGAGTACTTTGGTGGAAATCACCAACTGCCGATCCAGCTGTCACATTGACTTTGGCCATCTTGGTTGTGGGACTATCCCATTTCTATGGCGTAAGAATGAGAGGAATGAAAGCCTACGGAAAGGAATTCTTCCAACCGTTCTGGTTTATGTTCCCAATTAAAATCATTGAAGAGTTTGCGAATACTCTGACGTTAGGTCTCCGACTTTACGGTAACATTTACGCAGGGGAAATATTATTAGGCTTACTCGCTGCCGGGTTAGCAACCGGCGTTGGCGGAACACTCGCCGCTGTAATTCCAATGTTAGCATGGCAAGGCTTCTCAGTCTTTGTCGGCGCTATCCAAGCATTTATTTTCTGTATGTTAACAATGGTGTACTTAGCTCACAAAGTGAGCAGCGACCATTAAGATAAACCGTTCTTTATAAAAGGACAAAAAACAAGAATTTATTTTTTCATACACTAAAGGAGGAAATTTTCAAATGGGTCTTATAGCAGCAGCAATCGCAATTGGTTTAGCAGCACTAGGTGCTGGTATCGGTAACGGTCTTATCGTATCAAAAACAGTAGAAGGTATCGCTCGTCAGCCAGAAGCTCGTGGTATGCTTCAAACTACAATGTTCATCGGGGTTGCGTTAGTTGAGGCGATTCCTATCATCGCGGTTGTTATCGCGTTCATGGTTCAAGGTCAATAATCGAACGCTCTTCTAGCAGCGTTTATGTAAATGGCGAAGATCATTCGTGAGAACCTTCGCCATTCGTTTATGTTCATTTATGGTCATAAACGATTGATTTCGACAATTATTTCGACTGATATAAAGGTTGTTTTAAGGTAAAGACCTTGAAAGGAGTGAATCGCGGGTGTTAACAAATAGTTTTGTATTAGGAGCAGCAGCAGCCCATTCTGGTGTAAACTGGGGAGATATCATTTTCCAACTTTTCATCTTTATCGTCTTGATGGCATTGCTGAAAAAATTCGCATGGGGTCCATTAATGGGCATCATGAAAGAGCGTGAAGAGCATGTTGCGGGTGAAATTTCAGCTGCAGAGCAAAGTCGCGTTGAAGCAAAGAAAATATTAGAAGAGCAGCGCTCTCTATTAAAAGAAGCTCGTTCCGAAGCACAGGTTTTAATTGAAAGTGCGAAAAAGCAAGGCGATATTCAGCGTGATGAAATCATTGCTGTGGCTCGTACTGAAGCTGATCGCATGAAAGAATCTGCCAAGCTTGAAATCGAGCAGCAAAAAGAAAAAGCAGTTGCCGCTATTCGTGAACAAGTTGCTTCCTTGTCTGTATTAATTGCTTCTAAAGTTATTGAAAAAGAATTGAATGCAGCAGACCAAGATAAACTCATTAACGATTATATTCAAGAGGCAGGAGATCAGCGATGAGCAACTCCATGGTAGCTAAACGCTACGCGTTGGCTCTTTTTCAAATCGCAAAAGAACAGCAGCTTCTTGGAGTAATAGAAGAAGAACTTCGTGTAGTGAAGGAAGTTTTTGTTTACAATACCGATTTAAAAGCAGTTTTAAAGTCTACTAAGCTTACCATTGATAAGAAAAAAGAGATTTTATCAGCCGCTTTTACATCTGTTAATTCATATGTACTGAATACACTATTGATCTTGATCGACCGCCACCGCGAAGACGAGATCATTGAAGTAGCGAACCAATTCTTTGAATTAGCAAATGAAGAATCTGGAATTGCTGAAGCGCAAGTAATCAGCACGCGTGAGCTTTCAGAAGCAGAACGTGAAGCAATCTCTGCGACATTTGCAGCAAAAGTTGGTAAGAAGACACTTAGAATTGAAAATATCGTGGATTCCGAATTGCTCGGCGGCGTAAGCTTGAGAATCGGAAACCGTATATACGACGGCTCTTTGCGCGGAAAGCTAGACCGTTTAGAACGTAAACTATTAAGCTAAGATTCGTAAGAATAGGGGTGAAACTCATGAGCATCAAAGCTGAAGAAATTAGTGCCCTGATAAAAAAGCAAATTGAAAACTATCAGGCTGAAATTCAAGTGAGTGATGTCGGTACAGTTATCTCCGTTGGTGACGGTATCGCACGTGTTCATGGCCTCGACAATGTCATGGCTGGAGAACTTGTTGAATTTTCAAACGGCGTTATGGGTATGGCTCAAAACCTTGAAGCTAATAACGTTGGTATCATCATTCTTGGACCTTTCACTGGAATTAAAGAAGGTGACGAGGTTCGTCGTACAGGACGCATCATGGAGGTTCCAGTAGGTGAGGAACTAATTGGTCGTGTTGTTAACTCTTTAGGACAACCAGTTGATGGTATGGGTCCAATCAATACAACAAAAACGCGCCCTGTTGAAGCAGTAGCTTCAGGCGTTATGGCTCGTAAATCCGTTCATGAGCCATTGCAAACAGGTATTAAAGCGATTGACGCGCTTGTTCCAATCGGACGCGGTCAGCGTGAGTTAATTATCGGAGACCGTCAAACAGGTAAAACATCTGTTGCCATCGATACAATCATCAACCAAAAAGGTCAAAACATGATTTGTATCTATGTTGCAATCGGTCAAAAGGAATCCACTGTACGTGGTGCAGTAGAAACTCTTCGTAAGTATGGCGCGTTAGACTATACAATTGTTGTAACGGCATCTGCTTCACAACCAGCTCCATTGCTATTCTTAGCTCCTTATGCGGGCGTTTCAATGGCTGAAGAATTTATGTACAACGGTAAACACGTATTAATCGTATATGATGATTTATCTAAACAAGCGGCTGCATACCGTGAGCTTTCCCTGTTACTTCGTCGTCCTCCAGGTCGTGAAGCATATCCAGGGGATGTATTCTATCTGCACTCACGACTTCTTGAGCGTGCAGCGAAATTGAACGACACACTAGGTGCTGGTTCAATCACTGCATTGCCATTTATTGAAACACAAGCAGGGGACGTTTCTGCTTATATCCCAACAAACGTTATCTCCATCACAGATGGACAAATTTTCTTACAATCAGACCTTTTCTTCTCCGGTGTACGTCCAGCGATCAACGCAGGTCTTTCCGTTTCTCGTGTAGGTGGATCCGCGCAAATCAAGGCGATGAAGAAGGTAGCAGGTACATTACGTCTTGACCTTGCTTCATACCGTGAATTAGAAGCATTTGCTCAGTTTGGTTCTGACCTTGATAAAGCAACACTTGCAAAGCTTAACCGTGGAGCTCGTACAGTTGAGGTTCTTAAACAGGATATTCATAAGCCACTTTCTGTTGAGAAGCAAGTTGCAATCCTTTACGCATTAACACGCGGTTTCCTTGATGATATTCCATTAGAGGATATCAATCGTTTTGAATCAGAATACCTTAATTGGTTAGACCACAATCGCAAAGACTTGTTAGACCATATTGTGAAGACGAAAGATCTTCCTTCTGATGACGATATGGCTGCTGCAATTAACGCCTTCAAAAAGACGTTCGCAGTTTCCGAATAAGTAGGGTCTGACAATTTGTAAAGGGTTAGGAAAAGGGATGGTTAAGGGCAGTAAAGGGAAACAGGCACTACAAAAGCGTGCCTGTCACCCTTTACTGCTAACCCCTTAACCTAACTAACCTAATCAAACATTCTTTGTAAGAGGGTGGTGAGAACCTATGGCTTCATTACGCGATATAAAATCTCGTATTAATTCAACGAAAAAGATGAGTCAGATTACGAAAGCAATGGAAATGACGTCCGCCGCTAAATGGAACCGTGGAGTAATGAATGCAAAAGCATTTGTTCCTTATATGGAAAAAATCCAGGAAGTCACGGCTGCGATTGCCATCGGCAGTAAAGGCGTACCTCACCCAATGCTTCAATCTCGTCCTATTAAGAAAACCGGTTATATTGTCATGACATCTGACCGTGGACTTGCTGGTGCGTTTAACAGTAACGTCCTTCGTAAAGTATTTCAGACAATTCAAGATCGTCATAAATCGAATGATGAGTTCGCGATTATTGCCATCGGTCGTGTAGCACGTGACTTTTTTGCCAAGCGCGGTATGAATGTAGCTTTCGAAATCATCGGAGTTTCAGATCAGCCAAGCTTTGACAGCATTAAAGCCATGACTAGCGCTACCGTAGGAATGTTCTCGGACGGCACTTTCGATGAACTATATTTATATTACACGCATTATAAGAGTGCGATAGCACAAGAAGTGACCGAGAAGAAGCTTCTACCGTTAACGGACATTTCCACTTCAGCTAAGCTTACATCGTATGAATTCGAGCCATCTGCAGAAGAAATTTTAGAAGTTCTCCTGCCTCAATATGCTGAGAGCTTAATTTATGGCGCTCTATTAGACAGCAAAGCGAGTGAGCATGCTGCTCGAATGACGGCAATGAGAAATGCAACTGATAATGCAAAGGAATTAATCAAATCTTACTCTCTATTCTACAACCGTGCTCGTCAAGCAGCGATTACACAAGAACTAACCGAAATCGTCGGCGGTGCATCAGCGTTAGAATAATAATATTTTTTAAAAATGAACCCTATTTAGGGACCTTGATAAAAGTTTGAGTTTGGGAATGAGTTCGTCGTTCCCAACTCTATTTGAGGACTATGACTAGTAAAGTGTACTTCACTAGGTTCCTTTTTAAAAAAGGATCTTTGTGAAAAAGTAAGTAAGGAGGGAAAATGATGAATAAAGGACGCGTTCTTCAGATTTTGGGTCCGGTTATTGACGTTAAGTTTGAAAACGGCCAACTTCCTGCGTTTTATAATGCTTTAAGAATTGAATATAAAGCGCAAAGCCAATCTGAAGTTGATATCAACTTAACTCTTGAAGTAGCCCTTCATTTAGGCGATGATACAGTTCGTACAATTGCAATGGCTTCCACTGATGGTGTTACACGTGGAATGGATGTTGTGGATACAGGAGCAGCTATTTCTGTACCGGTGGGTAATGAAACACTTGGCCGTGTATTTAACGTATTAGGTGAAGTAATTGACCTTAAAGAGGAAATTCCGGCATCTGCACGCCGTGATTCTATTCACCGTGAAGCACCAACGTTTGAGAACCTTTCTACTGAAGTAGAAATTCTTGAAACGGGTATTAAAGTAGTAGACTTGCTTGCTCCTTATATTAAGGGAGGTAAGATTGGACTGTTTGGTGGTGCTGGTGTAGGTAAAACGGTTTTAATCCAGGAATTGATCAATAACATCGCACAAGAGCACAGCGGTATTTCTGTATTCGCTGGTGTTGGTGAGCGTACACGTGAAGGTAATGACCTTTATCATGAAATGACGGATTCAGGCGTTATCAAGCAAACGGCGATGGTATTCGGACAAATGAATGAGCCGCCAGGAGCACGTATGCGTGTTGCCTTGACTGGTTTGACGATGGCTGAATATTTCCGTGATGAGCAAGGACAAGACGTATTATTATTTATCGATAACATTTTCCGTTTCACGCAAGCAGGTTCGGAAGTATCTGCGCTATTAGGCCGTATGCCTTCTGCGGTAGGTTACCAGCCAACTCTTGCTACTGAAATGGGTAAATTAGAAGAACGGATTACCTCTACTAAAACAGGTTCTGTTACTTCAATTCAAGCGATTTACGTACCAGCCGATGACTATACGGATCCGGCTCCGGCTACGACATTCGCTCACTTAGATGCAACAACAAACCTTGAGCGTAAGCTATCTGAAATGGGTATCTATCCTGCGGTGGATCCACTTGCTTCGACTTCTCGTGCATTGTCACCTGCGATCGTTGGCGAAGAGCATTACAATATAGCGCGCCAGGTTCAATCTACATTACAACGTTACCGTGAGTTACAGGATATCATTGCAATCCTTGGTATGGATGAGCTTTCTGATGATGATAAGTTAACGGTACTTCGTGCACGTCGTATCCAAAACTTCTTATCACAGAACTTCCACGTTGCTGAACAGTTTACTGGACAGCCAGGATCTTATGTTCCTGTTAAGGAAACGGTTCGTGGTTTCAAAGAACTCCTTGAAGGTAAGTATGATCACCTTCCAGAAGACGCATTCCGCTTAGTTGGACGTATTGAAGATGTAGTGGAAAATGCAAAACGCATGGGTGTAGAGGCCTAAAGCCTGTCAGGAGGGTAAAAAATGAAGACGATAAAAGTCAGTGTTGTTACTCCGAATGGCCCGGTGTATGAGTCAGAAGTGGAAATGGTTAGTACGAAGGCTCAAAGTGGTGAATTAGGTATTTTACCTGGACATATTCCATTGGTTGCTCCTCTTGCGATTGGGGTTGTACGCCTCAAGAAGCCTGGCAGCAAAGAACAGGATTTTGTTGCTGTGAGCGGCGGCTTTCTAGAAGTCCGTCCTGACCAAGTAACAATCCTTGCGCAATCCGCTGAAAAAGCAGAAGATATCGACGTGGAACGTGCTCTACGAGCAAAAGAACGTGCCGAGCAGCGTATGAAAGAGCAAAAAGTGGAAGACATCGACTTTCGTCGTGCCGAGCTTGCTCTGCAACGTGCCGTCAACCGCCTTGCTGTAACGCAGGGTAAAATGTAATGATATGAAAAACCCCCACTTAGTGGGGGTTTTTGTTGTATGGGGGCTCGGGCGGTGTTAGGTACGTAAATCTTAGAATCTCTGGTATCTTCTAAACAATGTTTACATTTCTCTATTATTCATTTGAAGAGATTTTTGCAAGTGAATCATCTCATTCTGTTTTGAATAGACATTTTTGTTATCATAGGCAAATAAGGAAAGCATTCTGTTAAACACAGAACACTTTCCTAGTAGAGAGATTGTATTATCAACCAATTAAGCGGTAACTTTTTTCAAATATTAGGCTTTTGGTTTCTCTTTTCCCATAGAGTCAAATAATTGTGTAGATGATAAGGCATTGAATGGCATAGATACATTATGTTTAATCCCTTGGTTGTAAGTTGCGATTAAGTCTTTTAATAGAACAGATAATGCAGTTGCTGCTGTCCATTCTGAAACGTCACGCCAGTTTCTAACTACCCAGCTATCACCTGTACTCACTTTTAATAAGTTTAATATTTCTTCTTCAGGTAAGTTATAGTGTTTACCTAATTTTAAACCTTCAGCGACAGTATTCATGTTAACACCTAGAATCATATTATTAACTAATTTTGCTACTTGGCTGTTGCCTGGTTCTGCACCATAGTAGAATGTATTAGATCCAATCGCATCAAAGTAGGCCTCAAAAGATTTCACGATTGTCTCGGCACCTGATGTCATAATCGATAATGTTCCAGCTTGAGCACCTGAAGCACCACCGCTTACTGCAGCACTAATTAATTTTAAATCACTTTTTTCTTCGACTTCTTTGCCTAACTGATTCATTGTATCTGGGTCAAGTGTACTCATAACAATAACTGTTTTATTTTTAGGCCCGGCAGTTAAAAAACCACCTTCACCAAAAATAACGTCTACTGTTTGTGCATAGTCACGAACCATTGAGATAATTGCTTCGTCGGCTTGTTCAGCCACTTCTTTTAACGTTTCTACCATTGTAATACCAGCAGCAGCTGCTTTTTCGTAAACACCTTTATATGCATCATAACCGATTACTTCAAAACCAGCTTTTTTTAAGTTAACTGCCATTGGGAAGCCCATTGTTCCTAATCCGATAAATCCAATTTTTTTACTCATGATAAATTCCTCCATTTTTGTTTTATATTTTTTTTCAAGTAATTAAATCTATCACATAAAAAACTTTAGTATAAAGTTCCTAATGTTTCGTTATAGTTGAATCATTCATAACAAGTATGAAAACTTGCCTACAGTTTGATAGTTAAGCTAAACCTAAGAGGGCCATGATCACGATAACGGCCATTGCGATCCAGTGGGTAACACTGATACTGATAAATCCATTTTTAAAGGTGTCCTTCATCGTTAATCCCGTTAAATTGTTAAAGATAATCAAGAATCCAGAGTAAGGAACTATGGATAGAGCTCCAGATCCGATTGCGATGGCACGGTGAACCGTTTCCGGATCTAGTCCCATTTCTAAATAGATAGGAGCAAAATTCGCAACAGAAATGCCAATTGCTCCAACAGCTGAAGCAGTAATACCGCCTATCAGACCTGTACCAATCATTAATGAGAGTACAGGTGGTCCAGGAATGGATTGAATCAATTGGAATACACCCTTGAACGCAGGAACACTTGTTGCAATACTACCAAATGCAATCGTACTAGCAGTTGTGATCGTTGATGATACCGATTCAGTAGCACCTTGATTTAATACCTCTTTTTGCGAAAGCAATTGTTTACGGAATAATATAGCACTCAATAATATCGCAACAATTAAAGCGACAATTATGATGTTACTTACAGAACTAAATAGTAATATGATGCCTAATAACACGATGATTGGCAGTAAACTGATAATAAATGATGGAAGCTCACGCGCAGTTTCCGCATTACTACTTTCAACCTTCTCATCAGCATTAAATGTCTCGTTATTACGCAAGCTTTTGGACAACGAGAATTTCATAAATACGAGTAGGAAGACAATTGCTGCGACGGATGTGACGATTCCGATAAGCGGCGCAGCCGTTAATGTGGTTCCCAACGCCGTTGAAGGCACAATATTGTGTAAGGAAGGTGCCCCAGGCAACATCGTCATCGTGAACGTTGAAGTCCCACCAAACACAGGAATGGTCACTAATTTCCACGAAATATTAAGTTGTCTGAAGATCGGTTTCGCCATGGGAATTAATGCGAAAATGATAACGAATACATTTATACCACCGTAAGTAAGAATGGCAGAAATAATAAATAATGCCACTAATGCGTTGTACGGGTTCTTGGTTCCAACCACCGACAATACTTTATTTGCAATTGAAATCGTTGCCCCACTTTTATCCATGTATTTCGCTAATATCGAACCTAATAAGAATATAGCGAAATTTGATGCAACAAACCTAGCTAGTGCCGTCATATAAGAGTTTTCTTTACCGAATACGGTTTCTAGTATAGGTACATCGTTAAACAGCAACACGACAATCGTCGCTATAGGTGCAGCAATGATGATACTGAACTTTTTAATAATAAAGAGAATGATTGTTAGTATACCTAACAATATTCCCAGCAAACCTAATAGATCCATTTCTACTTTTTTCCCCTTTATTCTCTAGTTCTTAAGAGTAATTTCTGCAGCATTTTGTAATTTAATAGTTATAGAAATAGGAAATATATATTTAATTAAAAAGTTTTTAATTAAAATATCTCGAAATCGAAATAAATAATAATAATTATTTCAATTCCTGTCTGTTTTAACTGCTATAACAAACATAGATGCGCCAGTCATTACAGTATCCTTTGTTTTCAAATGATCTATCTTTTTCACTCCTAGCTTATTAAATTTTTGTTCACAAATTTGACACACTTAGTATACATCTTAAATTTATATGAGTAAAATGAACAATAGGAATAGAAACCATGCATATTTTTCATAGATTGGAGATTACATTCATGGACATACGTCACCTTACTTACTTTATAGAAGTAGCCAAATACAAAAGTTTTACCAAAGCTTCCAAATCCCTTCACTTGTCACAGTCTACCCTAAGTAAAGTAGTCAAAAGTTTGGAAGAGGAATTAAATGTAGAACTGATTGATCGTTCCGCAAAGAAAATTAATTTAACGGAAGCAGGCGAAATCGTTTTGGCGGAAGGGGAAGTGATTATGGAATCGCTAAATGATTTATCTATCCACCTATATGATTTAATGAACTTAAAAAAAGGAAAAATAAAAATCGGCATACCGCCAATAATTGGTTTTTTATTTTTCCCAAAAATCATTAAAGGATTCAATAATCTGTACCCCGATATTAAAATAAAACTCTTTGAAGATGATTCAAAAAAGGTTAAACAGGAAGTCAGAGACGGAATATTAGATCTTGGTGTGGTTATGCTGCCGGTGGATGAAAAAGAATTTGATGTTGTTCCCTTTGTTTATGATGAACTGTCGCTCTTCGTCCATAAGTCCCATCCATTAGTGCAGAGGGAAAAGGTTGAAATGAAAGAGTTACAAAATGAAACCTTTATTCTATTTAAGCAAGAGTTTGCTATTCATGACATCATTATTCAAGAATGCCTCCGAGCTGGTTTTCGTCCGGAAATTGCTTACGAAAGTTCTGAGTGGGATTTTATTAGTGGAATGATTGGCGAAAACTTAGGGATATCGATTTTCCCAAAACCCATTGGAGAAAAAGTTGATCAAGATTTAATCAAGGCGATTCCCATCGTTAATCCAAGCGTTCCCTGGAATTTAGGATTTATTTCAAAAAAGAAGAAATACGCTTCACCTGCAGTTCGTGAATTTATCCAGTATATTTCAGCTGAAATACCATTTCAATCATGAAAAAAAGGAATGTGTTGAATGATTTATATGTATTTTACGAATAATAAATACTGCGTTAAAGTTATTCCTGTCAAATACAAATGAATTTTTGGAGGAGATAACATGGAAAAAACACGTTACCAACAAGGTGTAGATATTATAAAGGAGTATACGTTAACAGATAACGAAGAAATTGGAACACACATGGATATTGTAGCAACATTTAAAGATCTAGCACCTGATTTAGAAAGTTATATTGTTGAATTTGCTTTTGGAGATATTTATTCACGAGAAGGCTTGACTAAACAACAACAAACGATGGTCACAATCTCTTCTCTTGTAACTCTAGGTACGGAGCCGCAATTGGAATTACATATCAACACGGGACTTACAATTGGATTAACTCCAAAAGAAATTGTTGGAACGATCGTGCACTTGATTCCCTATACAGGCTTCCCTCGTGTCTTGAATGCACTTAAAATTGTTAAAAAAGTTTTTGCTCAAAGAGATGTAAAGGTTAACGAATAAGAAATGTAGTCGCATAATTAAACCGTTACCACGGCTTAAACGACCACCTGCCCAAGTTCTTCATTTTGAACGTATATAGCCATTTAATTACCAGAGCCAGTCTTGCGACTGGCTTTTTCAGTGATGCTGACAGAGCGTTGGAACTTGTGGCAGGTGAAGGATGAGTTTAAGCAGGTAAACTAGCTAATTAGGCAGGTAAACAAATTATTTTGGCAGGTAGAGAGGAGAAATCGGCAGGTAAGATGATTTTTCTGAAAGAAGGTACTTTAAAAACTGTCTGCGTCCAAGGATTTATCCTTCGTTACGAACATTTATAACCATTTAATTACCAGAGCCAGTCTTGCGACTGGCTTTTTCAGTTATGCTGACAGAGCGTTGGAACTTGTAGGCAGGTGAAGGGTGAGTTTAAGCAGGTAAACTAGCTAATTAGGCAGGTAAACAAATTATTTTGGCAGGTAGAGAGGAGAAATCGGCAGGTAAGATGATTTTTCTGAA
>NZ_JAVDVZ010000007.1:0-271048 GCF_031457145.1 Neobacillus niacini | reverse complement strand
CAGCCGACTTCACCTAGCTTCATACACGTTCGGGCTACTACCATTCCGTGCATGTAGGAGTATCAGATAACTCGTTTCAGCTCAACATGACGGCTCTCATTCCGAGTTTCGATTAATCAGTTATAATTGCGTTTCAGCAATCCTCCTATTTCGTGCTTTAGCACTTATAAGGAAACGTTTCGCACAGTACATTTCTTCACAAACAAATCTGCCATATTACTTCAATAAGAAAGATACATCTCCACTTATAGTTGAAACGCACCGATTCCCATCCATGAAACACAGAAAAATGTGAAAAAACATCCCCTATAAAAAATACCCTTCAGACCTTGCGCTCTGAAAGGATTTCTTGTTTTACTTAATCAGTGTTACTTGAAGTTTAAGGATTGATATCTTTTTTAGAAGAAACCTCAGTAACTATATTGTTTCCCACAACGTTCATATCTTTATGAAAAGAAATGGAATCGGTGTACTTGGATTCAACTAATTGGATTAATTTCTGAATGTCCTCCCTGGTGGCTGGTTGTTTATTAACCTTCAACTTATAACCAAGTTTTCCATTAACCTCAATTGTTGCCCACTCTAAATCACCGATGGCGTAACTTCCAGCTTGGCGTAATCGGATATCAAGATCGTCAGTAGTAAGTCTCATTTTTTCATGTTTTCTTCATTTATTTTTCCATTTTCTATGACAAATACGGGTTTCCCACTAAAAAATGATTCTATCTTATCAAACTTCATTTTAAGATACTGGATACCATACACAGTAAAAATAAGAACAAAAACAACACCAAATGTGGTCAAAAGTCCTTTGTTCTCAATGGGACGACTAAGTATAGGTCCAATCGTAATCATAATAACAAGTTGTGATACTGTCATTTGAGAAATTGAATTTCTACCAGCAAATCTTAATAAGAGCGTTCCCACTAAAACAATTAGAACCGCATTCCAAATCCAATTTAATTGCATATTACCACCCTTTTTCCGTTAGTTTATAAAAAGGCATATATAATATACATGAACTGAGCATTTTATTTAGAAACGGTTTGTTGGCTAAATGGGAAAGATTTTTTTATAACAATGTCATTTCCCCTCAAAAAAAATAAAATTCTTATTAATTGAACTGTCTTCATAGTACAGTTCATTATTTTTCGCAATTTGAGTCAAAGCATGAGATGTTAGCTCAATTCAAAACCTTCACTCCAATTACACTATCGAATGCCACCCGTTCAAATTCCCCAGATTTTAGTACAATCCGCAGCTCATGAGTTATAGGATCGACATAATGAACACGACCAGTAATGTCGTGAGTAAATCCGTCATCCCATACTGTTAGCTTTACCGCATGATTGTATTCTGTTGCGTATGCTATACGCAGGTCGAACTCTTCCGTCTGATGTTCGTCTAATATTGGCATAGCAGTCCGAGCTTGGTCCTTAAACATTTCGCTTGTCATTTCAAAAGCTAGCGGCAAGAATGAAGCTGACTGCCATTTCATTTTACCACGGTCACGAATTGCCATTTCGAATCATCTCCTCATTATCATTATACACGAACAAATGTTCCGTATGTGAACAAAAAATAAGACCAACATATAAGTGGTCTTTAGTTTTCTTCTTCAACGAACGTAACCCGTTAATTAAAGAAAATATCTAATTAAAATTCTTTACCCCATTCATCATCTAAAATTACACCATTTTCAGCGATATACTCCATAATAACCGAACCATGTTGCAATTTATCTTCGCTTTTTAGAAAAGATATGAACTCATTGAGAATTTTTTCGTCCCCGCCGCTCCTTTTTCGATGAACAGTAATACGGATGGTAGGTGCAACATCAAATTCTTTATAACTTTTAGGATTAACAGGGTCAATACCCAATTCTTGCCCAATTTTATCATTGGTAATGAAAACATGGAAATCTGTTGTTTTCCCAAAATTCTCTTTAATAAATGGACGTATTTCAGTTTCTAAATCATCCCCCCATTTATCAGCAATGTATGTGTCAACTATTTGTTCTGTTTCATTATCATAATAAACTAAAAAGTCTGTATTACCTTTCTTATCCCTAACCTTAGCAGCATATTCAAATCCAAAGTTTCCCATATTATCATACAGAGTGTCATATACCTCGAAGTCATTATTAAATTTATCATCTAAATATTGCTCCGCTTGAATCTTTATCTTTTCCTCTTCATCTTTATCAGGCTTCATTTCTAATACAAAGGCAACTACAAGTAGTCCAATTCCTAATAAGATAACACCCAAAACACCAAGTGTGATTTTTAGAAATTTATTCAAATCATCTCCTCCATTATTTAACATTTTACCAAAAAAAACTAAAATACCTATTAAAGTATCCTGCATCGTTACTTGAAGAAGAAAAAAAGCATTACCACCGTTCCAGTAATGCACCTGTTTGTTTAAGTAAATTTCTTCACAAAAATGAACTACTTCCCTCTAAAACCATTGCTAAAAACCCATTAAATTTTACTTCATTTAGCAGAAAAGCACCACACAATAAGATTCATACTCACTATCCCCCAAGCTGTGGTTCCCACTATCCACCAAACTATGGATTTAGTTGAACTTTTCTTACTTTCCATATTTCTTTTTATAAAAGCGAGCTTACTTTCCATACTTTTTTTCATAGAAGCCAGAACAACAAATCCGATTATAATGAAACCAACAGTTATCCAAAGTAATAAATCCACTTTTTATCCCCCTTTTTTGTGAATTACTTTCTTTACCTGCTGCGTTAGTTCAATTAATTCTACAAAAAGAGCGCCAATCCCTTCCTGGATTAACGCTACCCGTTACTTTAAGTGCAATCCTTCACAAACTTTAAGTTGCCGAAAACCTGTCATTTCGAAGGGTTTATATTTTTATTTTAAGTATTATATTGGCAATACTTTTTATTCAGGGATTTTTTTGGTTAAAGGAAACTTTTTTGTAGAAGTGAAATACAATAAGAATAAAGGGAGTGATTAGGGTGTCTCCAACTAAACGAATAAAGAAAAAAATCTTATTTAATTCCTACTTATGTAAAAAGTTAGGGATTATTAGTGACCAAGAATATAATACCATTTTAAATAATTTCACATCTCACGAACATTAACTTTTACACCGATAAAAAAAATTGAGTGCCAAATTCTCATACAATTTGGCACTCATTTTAATTAACTTTTTAATGTTTGCGATAGGCAACGGAACCCCTCATGAACACTCACCCTCTGGTTTTTCTCATGATGTGGTTATATAAGATAAGAACAGGCATTAAAAGAATCGCACTAACCCTAATCGCTATTTTAATCGTAAAGTTTGTCGCAATAACACCAATCACAGGTCCGCCGCTAATTTGGCCAATGGCATCTACCTGCCCTTTGACTGAAAAAAAGGTAGCCACCTATTGAGCTATTCTTCTTCAGCTTTCTTATCTACTTCACTAATCGGTATGCCGCCTGCTTTTATTCCCATCGATTCACGAATCGTTATTAAATCAGCGATTTGCGAACGATTTAATTCATTCGCCTTTTTCAAGATATTATTGGAGTACATAAGGATAGTAGCGTAATGTTCGAGGGACTCCATACGAAAATGAGCCTCCATCAAATCTCTCCCCCACGTAAGTGCTCCATGATTAGCCAATAGTACCGCATTATGTGTCTTACAGTATGGAGCAATGGAATCAGGTACTTCCTGTGTTCCGGGCAGCGCATAGGGGGCCACTGGTACATTACCTAAAAGGACAATCGCCTCTGGCAGCACTGGTTTATCTAAACTGATTCCGGCTATCGCAAATGATGTAGCAACCGGAGGATGGGCATGAACAACGGCATTCACTTCGGGATTTTCATTGTAGACCCTTAGGTGCATCTTCACCTCGGATGAAGGTTTCAAATTTCCCGAAATGACTATACCAGAAAGGTCCATCTTCACCATCATGTCAGCCGTCATATACCCTTTGCTAACTCCAGTAGGTGTTGTCCAAATTTCATTAGGACCCACTTTCACCGAGATATTTCCATCATTGGCCGCTACATAATTTCTGTTATACACTCTCCTTCCAATTTCGCAAATCATTTCCTTTGCTTCCTGATTGGAATAGTATTGTTTGTTATCCTGCATAAGTAAGAACTCCTTTTTCAGCAGAGATTTTTCAACTTTAATCATCCATTAACAATATTATTATTTTATGGGTTGTGCAGAAAATTTGTTAGTAACCTTTTTCTGTTTTTTATGATAATCTATGAACTTTTTAAATAAAAAAAGTAAAAAAAATCCAGCCCTATGAATGAGCCAGATTTCTTAAGCTTGTTTTAATTCTAACCTTCGCGCAATTAGTGACAAAGCATAATTAACGATAAAGTACATCAACGCCACCATTACAAAAACAGGTATCACATACGATCCCTTTTGTGCGTAAATAATTTGTCCGTTGTGCAATAAATCCGGCAACGCGATGACGACGGCTAACGATGTATCTTTAAGCAGTGAAATAAATTGACTGACAATAGGTGGAACCATTCTTCTCAGAGCTTGGGGCATGATGATAAAGCGTAATGTCTGGATGTAGTTCAGGCCAGACGCACGTCCTGCCTCAATCTGTCCTTTTTCGATCGAGTTTAAGCCGCTTCTGATGATTTCTGACAGCATCGCTGATTCAAAAACCGTCAATGCTGCAATGGCCGCAGTCGTTATTTCCATTTCAATCCCAATTTCAGGCAATGCAAAATAGGTGAAGAAAATGATTAGCAGCAAAGGAAGGTTACGAATCGTCTCGACAATCACGGCTAGTAATTGAGAAACAACGGGAATCCGCGCATATCTGAGAGTTCCAATAAGACCGCCAATAATGAAGCTGAGCACGATTGAAATTGCAGCGACCTTTAGGGTTACTCCAAATCCTTCCAGCAAAAATTTAAAATGTTCTGGTGTATATACTTCAATGAACGGTGCTAGAAAATCCATCTGCGCACCTCCTTAATTACTTCTTGCCAAGCGTTTTTCTAAATATCCTACGCCAAGACTTAAAGGTATAGTTAAAATTAAATAAAATAAGGCAACGAAAACATAGGTATCAAAGGTTAGGTATGTTTTTGCAGATATTAAATCCCCCTGATACATTAAATCCCCTCCTGCCACGACTGCTAACAAGGATGAATTTTTAACTAAATTGATAAATTGGTTGCCAAGAGGGGGGATAACGATCTTTATAGCCTGAGGGAGTATAACCATTCTCATTGCCTGGCCGTAAGTTAATCCTGTCGAGCGGGCAGCTTCCATTTGCCCTCTTGGTACAGACATAATTCCCGCACGGATAGCTTCGGCGATGAAAGCGGCTGTATAGATGGTCAACCCGATTGTTCCTGCAGTCATCCCGCCAAAGTTACCAGCCAAATAAACAAAAAACACGATAACGAGTACAGGTATATTACGAATAAATTCAACATATGCCGTCCCCAGCCAGTTAAGAGGTTTAAACGGGGCAATTCGCATAACAGCAAGAAGTGTTCCCAAAATAAAACTGCCTAATAAAGCTATTAAACTAGCAATGATGGTTATTTTTAATCCTTCTAAAAAGGAATCCATATTAGTCGTTAGTATCGAGAAATCCAGCAAACGATCCCCTCCTAAATAATCAGGATGAGCTCACTCCGAAAAGATTGCATACGGATTACAGCCCATCCTGATGAGAAACCTGGTATTAATAATTAATTTTTAATCCATTTATCCTTAATCTCATCGTACTTTCCTGAATCCTTCAGGCTTTTTAAGGCTTTATTCAACTCATCAACAAGCGGTGTATTACCTTTTTTTACAGCTATCCCGTATGGCTCTTCAGTAAACGTTCCTCCGACCAATTCAAATGACGGATCTTCTTCTGCCATACCATAAAGGATGGAATCATCTGTAGTCAGGGCATCACCCTTATCTGCCTTAAGTGCTGTAAAGGCTTCAGCATAGTTTTCGAATTCAAGTACAGTTGTTTCAGGCGCTTTCTCACGAATATTTATTGAAGATGTCGAGCCTTTAACAGCAAGCACCGTTGTGTCTTTTTTCAAGTCATCAATGCTCTGAACCTTGCTGCCTTTTTTCACAAGCAATGATTGCCCTGCATCAAAATAAACATCAGTAAAATCAACTTCTTTTTTGCGTTCTTCCGTGATCGTCATCGTTGCGACAACCGCATCAACCTTACCATTATTTAAGAGACCTACCCTCGTTTTCGAAGTAACCTCAACGAACTCGGGCTTAACATCCTTGCCAAACATTTCTTCTGTCAATGCTTTGGAAAGATCGATATCGAACCCTTCCACTTCACCTGTCGATGGATTTTTCAATCCAAACAAACGCGTGTCATGCTTTACACCAAAAACAACTTTTTTGTCTTCCTTGATCTGGGCTAGTACATCCTTGCTGCTTTCATTAGAGGCCTTGTCCCCACCGCAGCCGGCAAGAAATAAGGCAGCTAGTATTGTTACTAACGCCATTTTTACGAAATTTTTTGTTTTGAACATTCCATTTTCCCCCTTGGTTAATGATTTAATATACGGCTGAGAAATAAGCGAGCCCGTTCTTCACGTGGATTCTCATAAAATTCAGCCGGAACTGCTTCCTCTAAAATTCTTCCTGCATCAATAAATACAATTCGGTCGGCAACCTCTCTGGCAAAGCCCATTTCGTGGGTTACTACGACCATTGTCATACCTTCCCTGGCTAGGGTTTTCATTACATCCAGTACCTCCCCGATCATTTCGGGATCAAGTGCAGAGGTTGGTTCATCAAAAAGCATGATTTCTGGTTTCATTGCAAGGCCTCGTGCAATTGCTACACGCTGCTGCTGCCCTCCGGATAGCTGAGAAGGATAAGATTCGACCTTATCCAATATCCCTACTTTTTCAAGATAATGTCGGGCTGTTTCCTTAGCTTCTTTTTCGGATTGGCCCAATACTTTCATAGGAGCAAGAGTGATATTTTCAAGCACGGTTTTGTGGGGATATAAATAAAAATGCTGAAAAACCATTCCAATATTGCGTCTTAGCTTATTGATATCTGTTTTTTTATCCCCTACAGATATCCCATTTACGGTGAGGGTTCCATCAGAGATTGTTTCCAGGTGATTGATACAGCGCAGCAGAGTACTTTTACCTGAACCGGATGGACCAATTACGACGACTACTTCACCTTGATTGATTGTGAGATTAATATCTTTTAAGACTTGAAAATCTCCATAAAACTTATTTACCTGATTAAATACAATCATGCTTGACCTCCTGGATACAAAACCTATAAAATACCGAGTTTATACTTTTAAAAATTTTCAGAATTAAGTAAATTATAGTCATGTTTTGTCAAAACTGTCAATTCGTGACAAATTACCTGTTTTTTTATAGGCTTTTAATACTATCTTATATAGTGGAATCAAAAAGAAACCTCGCCAAGATATGTACTGCACCTCCATTGTTAGACTCAAAACTAAGGTGCAGTTTTTTATGGCTAAATTCACATTTGATGACAAGTTATGGGCAGTGAAGGAATACGAAAAAGGGAGTTTATCATATCGAGTTATGGCAGAGTTGGTTAATAAAATGAATGTAGTATGTGAGGGAACGCGTCTTGGTATTCCCTGCTTAATCGCATCAAATTCAAAAAAAACATTTACTAACTGACCCTCGTCAGATAAAATACTATTAATATCTAAAAGGATATACATCGTTTTGAGGTGATTTTTATGACTGGCCTAATCCATTCAGTTTCAAAAGCAAGCTTATGGACTCGTTCTTTTATTTTTATTATGGCAGCAAATGGCTTGCTGTTTATGGCGTTTGAAATGTTGCTTCCAACCTTGCCGCTATTTGTTTCAAGCATTGGTGGAGGGGCTTCTCAAATTGGTCTGGTAACAGGGATTTTCACCGTTTCAGCTATTCTGATCCGCCCATTTGCGGGGGTACTCACAACACGATTCAACAAAAAGATCCTTCTTATTATTGGAATGGCAATTTGTGCACTTTCAACTGGCCTATACTACCTGTCGTCAGATGTCTGGATCCTTCTTATTATCCGTTTGATTCATGGAATTGGATTTGGACTGGCAACCATCTATATTACAACGATCGCAGCTGAAAACATGCCTAAGGAGCGAATGGGTGAAGCTATGGGTTATTTTGGTGTTGGGGAGACTATAGCTATTTCTCTCGGGCCGGTAATTGGGATCAGTGTGTTACAAGCTTTCGATTTTAATGGAATGTTTTGGAGTGCTATGGCGATTTCTCTTTTAGCCATATTATTCGCCTGTATTACTTCTAGAAAATCTGAGTTTATTAATGAAAATGAGCATGAAAACACTCCCACTTCAAAATTCAAATGGGTAGAAAAACGAGTACTGCTCCCTTCTATTCTTATCTTTTTGACTGGAATAGCTGCTGGAGGAGTGATTTCCTTTACGGTATTATACGCAGTAGATAAAGGATTCCACTTTATTGCATGGTTTTTCTTTATTACAGCTGCGAGTGGTCTATTGGTGAGGGTGATATCCGGAAAAATGTTCGACCGTTACGGCCCTGGGGCTGTTTTAATCCCTTCTGGAATCATTACGATTGCTGGGTTTATTGTGTTAGTATTAGCACAAAATGATCTCCAGTTTCTTATAGCTGGTCTCTTATATGGCTCTGGATTTGGTGCTATTTTTCCAGCACTTCTAACGTGGTGCTTGAACTTGGTTGAAGAATACGAACGTGAAAATGCCATTGCATCCTTTTTTAACTTTTTCGATTTTGGTTTAGGAGGAGGTTCTATTATCCTTGGTTTAGTGGCAGAAGCTTTTTCATACCAGGCTGTATATTACGTAGCGATAGTAGCTTATGTACTGTTTCTACTTACTTATTTTATTTTTTCAGGAAGTAAAAATAGAGATATCATAGCTGCGGGAAATTTAAAAGGCGAAGATAAAGTTTCGACTTTTCATTAATGGAGGAAAAATGAGCAAAATAGAAATTAAACAAATAGCCATAAAACATTTTAACCAGTTTGGTTATGATGGAACGAAAATGGCTCAAATCGCTGAAGAGGCAGGAATTCGAAAGCAATCTCTCTCCTATCACTATCCTACAAAAAAGGATTTACTTATTGAAGTTTATCAAGAGGTAATAGAAGAAGAACAAGCTTTTATTCGTCAATATTTTGAAGAACATAAGGGGAAATCATTAGAAAAACTGTTGTACGATTTTTTAACTGAACACAAAAATCGTTTTTTAACGAAACCTAATGTCACCCTTATGTATTCTTTGTCATTCATTACTCCTTTAGATGTGAATGATTTTTTACTCTCTCAATTCCGCTTGTATCTAGCAACATTAAAAGAGGTAATTGGCTCGTGCTTTACCAAACATAAATGTAGAATAAGTGCTGAAGAATGTACGATTGGTTTTATTACGATACTAGATGGTCTTGACATCCAGTTAGTATACGAAACACGTCAAGCTTACGAAAGAGTGCAAAGGATTACTTGGGATATTTTTTGGAAAGGGATTCAATAAATTTTCTGAAATTCACAACAAAGGAGGCATTTTATGTTTGGAAATATTACATTTAAAGATGCAAGTATTGAAGATTTACCAATTATTGTGGATATTTATAATTCGACTGTTCCAAGCAGAATGGTCACTGCTGATACTGAACCTGTATCTATAAACGATAGATTAGATTGGTTTAATGAGCATAACCCTTACAAAAGGCCTTTGTGGGTTGTAGAGTATGGAGGCGAAATTTGTGGTTGGCTAAGTCTTCAATCTTTCTACGGAAGACCAGCTTATAATGCAACTGCCGAAATAAGTATTTATCTTCATGAAGATTTTAAAGGTAAAGGACTCGGGAAAAAGACTTTAAACAAAGTTATAGAGGAATGTCCTACGTTTGAAATTGATACTCTTCTTGGATTCGTCTTTGCACATAATGAGCCCAGTATTCGACTATTTTCAAGTTTTGGTTTTGAGAAGTGGGCCCATTTGCCAGAAGTCGCTAAATTAGATGGAATTAAGAGAGATTTGATTATTCTCGGAAAAAAGATTTCTTAAACTCTTCACCATCTTGCTTTCTTGGATAAAAACTATTAATGAAAGTTTTATTTTATTTCGTGTAAATATTTTATGTAAAAAAGCTTACTCAAAGAGTAAGCTTAACCTCTATAAACACTATCACATGTTCCAGGTTTTGGTTCATAAAAACAATGTTCTTTAAATGCACCAGTATGAGGTTGATCGTACCATGTAGGAGGACACCCTGGCGCCGCTGGATTAAAATACCAAAGAGCAAATTTCGCAGGATGATCTCTCCAACCATTTATATTTTGTTGTGCTAATCTTCTTTCAGCAGTTCTTGATCTTTGATAAAATACATTCCCTTTTTGCACTGCTTCAAAAGAAAAATTTCCTCCTTGTACTTGAAATATTACATCATGAACAGTGTTTACATTTTTGAAATCTAAGCATTGTGCTACAGCACGATTTATTATTACATTTCCAACATACAACATTCCTTGCTTTCCTTCGCCTTCTGCTTCTGCTCTCATCATTCTTGCCATTTCATCTACTTCATGACTTCTAGCCCTTACTCTTGCCATTTCATCACCTCCCCAAAATATAGTATGAAAAAAAGCCTACATTCATGTCATTGTTTATATAATAAGAATTCTTAGTTTTTATAGCATACAGCCAAACCTGTTAAGGTTAATCATGTGCCTCTTTTTCAATGTTTCACAGCTTTTAAGTATTCAGCTTTTAAACATCTTCGGAAGGCTTTCTGTATATGGCGCATATGCAATTCCGTTTTC
Source organism: Neobacillus niacini (assembly GCF_031457145.1). GTDB lineage: Bacteria > Bacillota > Bacilli > Bacillales > Cytobacillaceae > Neobacillus > Neobacillus niacini_J. Next base: position 260,217 of record NZ_JAVDVZ010000007.1, on the reverse strand, counting down.
CGTAACGATTCCTGTGATCAATGAATGGTCAGTTACATCAAAGGCAGGATTATAGGTTTGAACAGCTTCAGGAGCCATGGGCTTTTCATACCATTTGCTTGTGATTTCCTCAGAAGGGCGCAATTCAATTTGAATGTCATCCCCTGTTTTACATTCCAAATCAATCGTAGATAATGGTGCACAAACATAAAAAGGAATATTGTAGTGTTTTGCTAGGATTGCAACACCTGAAGTTCCAATTTTATTTGCTGAATCGCCATTCGCTGCGACGCGGTCACAGCCAACTAGCACGGCCTGAATTTTACCTTCCTTCATTACGATGGAAGCCATATTATCACAAATTAACGTGACATCTACTCCAGCCTGCTGCAGCTCCCACGCCGTTAAGCGGGCACCCTGGAGTAATGGTCTTGTTTCATCTGCATATACTTTGAAGTTATAACCTTTTTCCTGCCCTAAATAAATTGGAGCTAATGCCGTGCCGTACTTGGCAGTGGCAATGGTTCCAGCATTACAATGAGTGAGTAATCCCCACCCTGGCTCAAGCAAAGATAGTGCATGTTCTCCAATCGCTTCACAAATTTTTTCATCCTCTGCACGAATCGCTTCAGATTCCTCTTTCAGTGCTGCCTTCACTTCCGCTACGCTTTTCCCTGCTTCTTGCTTAAATCGATTTTCCATGCGATTTAACGCCCAGAACAAGTTAACAGCCGTTGGTCGTGAAGTTGCCAAGTAATCCTTCACCTTCTTGAAGTCTTCAAAAAGAGCTTCATAGGTTTCTGCTATAGATTTCTTTGCTCCTAAATAGGCACCATATGCTGCAGCAATCCCGATTGCGGGCGCTCCGCGAACCTTCAATTGATAAATTGCGTCCCATATATCTTCCAGTTCCCGTAATTCCAAGAAATTAGTTTCGTTTGGTAAAACCGTTTGATTTAACACTACTAATGTATCATTCTCATCATCTAGTCTTACGGATTGTATGACAGTAACTGGATTCTGCATTACGCTTATGCCCCTTTCAGAGATGTAAGTTCAGCAGATTGAATCACATGGATAAAATCTGCTCCAGTTTTAATGGATTCGCGATTTAAAATAAATGTTTTGCCAGCAGCTAAACAAATTTTTTCTGCTCGAATTCTTGCTTCACGATCCTCAATGGTCGTTAAATCCTTCACCTTTGCAAGCCCGATAACTCTTCTAAGCAGTTCAAGACCTGCAACCGCTGCAGTATCTCTTAAAATAGTATCTAGATAATATTCCTTAAACCCGTCATACCCTGCCACTTGTTCAGTCGCTTTTTCATCCCAAGCTTTGTTGAATTTATCTGTGAATAAATTTACAACATCCTTAATAGTAGTGACAAGGTAATTTAAATAGTCATCCCGTGTTTCCTCATCTTCAATCGTAAATTTACCATTGGCATAAGCAAAAATAAGATTGGCAATGAGATTTCCGATATCATAGCCAGCCGGTCCATAAAACGCAAATTCTGGGTCAATTACCTTGGTAGAATCTTCTTTTATAAAAATAGATCCTGTATGAAGATCACCATGTAGTAATGACTGAGCATGGTTCATAAACTCAAATTTTAATTTTGCACTTTCAAGTACTAGTTTCTTATCATTCCAGATCGTTTCTTTTACGAATTCCATCGACCCTTCAAATATTTCATTGCGAGGGCAATCATAAAACGGCTCTGTATAAACCAAATCCTCTGTTATTTCACAAAGCTCTGGGTTAATGAATTGCTTAACAAGAGCTTTCTTTTCCTTATGCTCTACTACTACATCAGATGTTAATAACAAGGTATTTACTAGAAAAGTAGAAATATGGTCAGGAAAAAGTGGGAATTTCTCATGTTTTAATAGCGCTGTTCTCATAATCTCATGATTTGATAAATCTTCCATTGCACAGCAGTTCATAATTGGATCATATTGATAGACTTCAGGTACATAGCCTGGAGCTAGTTTATGTTGTAATCCTAGTATTTCACTTTCAATTCGATTACGGTCGGTCGAAAGCTTAAATTCGTCGGAGATCCGCGCAACTGGTCCTGCCTGTTTAATAATAATTGACTTGTTGTTTTTCTCATCAACAACCTTAAAAACATAGTTTAAGTTGCCGTCACCAATTTCTTTACAGGTTAATACTGCGTCTTCTTGAAAAAAATCAATCCTTGTCTTTGCATAATCCACTGCATCCTGTTCAATCATGGTGAAATATTCAAGTGTGAAATCCTTCATTGGTATCCCTCCAACTACAATATCCCTTATTAAAAGATTGTAATAATAGCGTATTATTATTAAATCCAAATCATTCTAATACTTTTTCAGGGCATATATTTTAGGGAGCTTTTTTACAAAAAAAAAACAGTATATCTCCCTTTAAACTTTTAGGATTTACACTGTTTTTACCATAGAAGCTTAATGAAGTTTTACCATTTTACCTGTTTTTACTGATTGATAACATGCCTCAATGACACGCATGTTTTGAATCGCATTTTCACCTGTATAAGAAGGTTCGCCATCTTCCAAAATAACTTGCGAAATATGCTCAACCTCAGACCTATAGATATCAGCTGTTATTCTTTCTTCTCTTGTTACGCCTTCTTTTTGAACAATGATAAGCCCTTCTCCTCCATGATTATCCGGACGGAATGCCCTTGGCACTTTAATCTGACCCTCAGTTCCAATAATCTCGTACTCTGCTCTAAATACCATATCAAAGCTGCAATCAAAATGAGCACGAACACCATTATCCATTTGCATATATCCAAAGGCTGATGTATCTACTTGATAGTCTGCATCGATATTGGCATGGACTTGGACTTCTACTGGCTCAGCGTTCAATATATTTCGAATGGCATGGATTGCATAACAGCCTACGTCATAAACGCTGCCTCCACCCTTATTGGGATCCATCTTGATATTCCCCTCATGTTGGGCAAGGAAAAAAGAAAAGCTGGCGCGCATATATTTAACTTCACCAATTTCGCCTGATTTGATAATCTCTCTTACCCTTTCATGCTGAGGGTGAAATTGATACATAAATGCTTCCATGAACTTTACATTTTTCTCGCGGCAAAACTCTACCATTTCCTTCGTTTCTTCTGCATTTAAAGAGGCAGGCTTTTCGCATAGAATGTGCTTACCATGTTTGGCTGCTTCCATCGTCCACTTTTTATGTAAATGGTTTGGAAGTGGGATATAGACAGCATCTATCTCGGGGTCTTGCAGCATTTCTTCATAACTAGTATAGGATTTTGCTATATTAAATTCTTTTGCCACATCCGCTGCTTTTCCACTGCTTGAGGCAATTCCTGCAACAACTGCATTTTGGGCCCGGCCAAATGCAGGAATCAATGATCGTTGAGAAATCTTAGCAGTGCTTAATATTCCCCACCTTACCTTCTTCATCTACTTTTCCTCCTTAGCAAAAAGCATCATTGCCCTTTGCTATATTTATAGTAATATTCTACCGTATATCAATTTTTTATATAACCTATTTTTCCAATTATTTCTTGCCCTTGAGGACCCTTCATCCACTCAAGGAAAGGTTCAATTTGAGGTTTAGGATTATCCTTTAATGTAATCGCATAAAGAGAAGCTGTGAACGGATATTTTTCACTGGCTATATTCTCTGGATTAGGTTCGATTCCCTCGATTGCAAGCAGTTTAATATCAGGATTTGCTTTCATTCCTGTTGCAAAAAAACGGAAGGAAAATCCAATCGAGTTATCGTAATTCCGGTAATCTGCTACTTGTTCAATGATCCCGCCCATTCCTTCAGGAACATCTTCCTTCAAAGGCTCCATGATTGGCGTGTTACTCATTATTTTTTCTAAGAGCGTTTGGCTTCCTGAATTTTTCGGCCGTTGAAAGGCTATTATTCTTTCGTTCTTTCCTCCGAGTTCTGACCAATTTTTTATTTTTCCAGAATAAATGTTTTTAATCTCCGAAACTTTTAAACCATCTACTTTATTATCAGGGTTCACAAAGAAAACAAATGCTTCCTTGCCAATAGGCGTCATAACCAATTCCTTTCCTTGTCTTTTTGCCATTTCCTGCTGCTCCTTGGAGGGTTCCGCCCCAAAGTATATATCTACTTCACCTGATAGGAGTCGTTCATAGGAATAAATGGTGTTGGTAAAGCTGACGATTTCCCCTGCTCTATCTAGATTTCCGATATTTTCATAGACTGCATTTGCAAATGCTGAATAGACTGGGTAGGCTGCTTCTGCACCGTCCAATATAGGCATTTCACTAACTTTCTTGATGGTAAAAGTTGAAGCTGTTTCAAGCTGTGGCAAAATATGATCTGGATTTGTAACATCATACGGAAATAAATCTGTTGAAGAGTAACCGCCTCCATACTCAAATCCATAGGATGGCAGAACCGTCTTACTCCGCTCCCATTGAACAGCAGCCCCCGTGCCCATTGCTATTACAAATACGGTTATCACCGTCAACATTTGCTTTTTGTTAAAAGTGGGGCAAGCCCTTTTTATGAGGAGTGATAAGAAAATAGCAAACACAAATGCTAGTTCATATGCTAGTGGTGCCCATAGAAACAATCTTCCCTCGCCCATCAGCATCGTCATAAAAAAGATTGGCGCCATAGCTATATGTAAAATACTATAAAACAACCATGAATTTGCCCCGTAAAACCCGCCGCTGATGAGCATAAAAATTGCCCAAAATACAGCAGTATAAGCTAGCGGAAAGAAGAACAGAAGACTAAGCCCTCTTTTATCATCAGATTTGATCAGTATTCTACTTGCAATCCCACCAGCAATACACCCGCCAATGATAAGTGGCAGAATAGTAGTAATTAAAAAATTGGTTGATGTAAGGGGCAATGTTATGAATGAAATAACAAGTGGAACTACACCAAAATACAAAAACAGTTGAAGCATTTTTTCCCCCATAAATAACACTCCTAAAAACTTTTTATATGTATTCAGTGTAATTTTACACTATGCTCTATTATTTTACAATATATCCTTTTATTGGATTATTAAACAGAATATATGATAGAGAAAGGGGGATTAACGATATCAGTTATTATGTAGAACAGTTCTTCACCATTATTGTTTAGTTCTGTCCTTCACCGGCGTTATGAAGACAATTTCTCCATTAACTTTTATAAGTTTTGGTCTTCATCCACGTTATGAAGACCATTTTACATTTATTTTTTTAAGTTTTGTTCTTCATTCGTGTTATGAAATCCAATTCACCATTTTAATGAACCCTTCCCTTCAACTATGAATCTTTAGTCGTTTGCAGCATTCCGATAATAGTGGATTCACTTTAAACTCCCATTGTGCTTCCAATAAACTCCAGCTTTTGCCAAAGAAGGATTTTCAATATATTCATGCGAATAATAGAGTAGTAAGGGGCATTATCGAATCCGTAAGCAATTATAATAGGAGGATTAACCATGGAAAAACTACAGTTTTTATATCAGCTCAAACTAATTCCTAAATTATTAGATGAAGCCAATTGGACAGACAGAGAAGAATCGATTGTTCAGCATCATTTTGAGGTGCTTCAAGGATTGCTGCAAGAGGGAAAACTTATCTTAGCAGGAAGAACATTAAATATGGACCCGACCGGAATGGGTATTGTTATTCTTGAAGTAGACTCTGAGGAAGAAGCAAGAGAATTGATGAAAAATGACCCGGCGGTAAAAGAAGGAGTTATGGAAGCCACACTGTTTCCATACCGAGTTGCATTAATTAGAAAGTAATAGACTAGGCTAAGCCTAGTCTTTTTCCATTGAATAAACTAAATCACTGGATAAAACTGTTCGTATCTCGGATTACATAATCATAATAATGAAAAAGCGTTAAACCCTTAATTATCAAGGTTTAACGCTTTTTCATTATTATTAATAAGTTAGTCCATATCCAAGTTTATAGACATTACCATCGCTATCTTTATATGCATAGGAAGTTCCTTCTGGCATATATTTGTCCTTGTCATAGCCTGGAACATCATTTCTTGAGAAACAGTCCCCGTTTTCATCAACCGCAATGACTGCTTCACTTGCTGGCAATGTCAGCGGTAAAACTCCAACTGGTTGGAATTTGCCTGTGATTACCTCAAATTGTGGCTTAAAGAAGGTATCGTAACCTGCAACCACTGCATCAGCTAAAGGCTCCACATTTCCAAGGATCCACGGCAATGTGATATTCACACTGATAATGACTTTTCCATCACGATTATGGATACTGTCACAAACTTCCTTCAGATGCTCCAAACCACTTACTGTTGTATCTTGATACTCAGAACCATCTAAAGCTTTTATCGTTTTATTTTCAACTAATTCAAGTTCTAACAGTCCAGGTGTCGCATGGAAATAGTTTCCGGATTTTGGCTGTAAAATCAAAATCGCAACATCTGCTTCTTCATGATTTTCAGTCAATGTAATGGTTCCAAGTTCTTTCCACTCTTTCTTTGCTTGTTCCGTGTAAGTATCTGCTATTTTTTGTTCCTTATGGAAAACTTCGATATACACTTTCTTATTGTTAAGGTTTTCAGCTGTTAAAGGTAATGTTTGATTTTGATTCTTAAGAACTGTTACAGATTTTTTATGAGCGTCATAAGCAGCTTCCCAATTTGCTGGAGTACTAACTACTTCAGCAGCTTGTTGAGGAGAAACATACGTACGATCATCGAATAGTCCTAACGTAAACATTTCTTCTAGTAAGCGTGTATTAGCTTCATTAATTCGCTTTTCACTAATCCAGCCACTTTCGATAGCTTTTTTAAGATTTTCAATATCATTTGTATCCGCAACAAGGTCTGTACCAGCATTGATTGCTTTTGCAAAACGCTCAGCCTCGGTTTTCGTTTCTTGGCCCCAGGCCATTTTATTCACAATTCCACTGTCACTATTTACATAGCCTTTGAAACCTAGTTTGTCTCTAAGGATATTTTGTAAGAAATAATGATTAAACGTAAATCCAACTTCTTCAAATGGAATATCCTCACCCTCGAATTCTTGCACCGCACTCTTATTGATACGAGGGATTGAGTAATATGGCATGATCGATGAAGTGCCATGTTCGACTGCTGCTCTAAATGGTGGTAAGTGATAATCTTCTAAGCTACCTGGAGTTGGATATAGATTCCATTTTCCTTCTGCATAGTGAGGGTCGAATCCATTTTCCCTTGCACCGCCGCCAGGAAAATGCTTGGTTGTCATAGCAATGCTATGCTTTCCAAGTTCTTTTCCTTGGAATTCGTCAATAATGCGGCCAATCGCATCAGAAATAAATTCAGGATCTTCACCAAACGTACCATATGTCCGCTGCCATCTAGGATCTGTTGCCGTATCCGCCATATACATATAGCCTTTTCTGATTCCAACAGCATCCCATTCATCACGTGCAATTTTAGCAAATTCACTAATCAATGAGGCATCGCCGCCATTTTTGATATCGCCCTTTGCTGCAGCAGCAAGCCCTAAAGTACCTGGCCATGTAGAAAAAATCCCAACTGCATCGTTCATACCGAATATGGATTCACCATTTTCATTTCGTGAATTGGATGCGATTAAACAAGGAATACCAAGGCGGGTTCCTTCACATAATTCATTCATGGTATTAATCCACTCTGCCATTTCGGCTGGACTAAAATTGTCTCTATGAATGAAGTGACGAATATGCCTATTTTCAATTGTATGGGTCGTTCCATAGACTTTTGAAGTTGCAAAAATGCTTTCGCCTTTTTCAACAATCGCTTCATCAAGGACACCATCATGACTTGTCTTACTCTTATCTTCCTGGGAAAGACCCATTTTACGCGTATTGATGAGCATCATACCGACTTTTTCATCGAGATTCATCAATGAAACTAGGTTTTCTGCCCGTTCTTTTGGACTTAAGCGCCAATCCTTATAAGGTTCTAGTTTCCCGCTATTATTCAAATCTTTAAATTTCAAACCATCAACTTCAATAATGTTTTTGACTTTGACTTCTAAATTCGGTTGTTTTTGGTTATTTTCCAAATCAATACCTCCTGAAAAACTTGTTCGGTCCACTTAAATAGAGTGTCCCGAATGTTTACTATAGATTCATATTAACAATTTGAATCCGGTTTCACACCCAATATTGCAAACCCTTATATAAAATTGCACACTTCTTCAAATATTTTTTTGAAAAATAGTTACAAAAAAGAGGCCATTGAGAATTGGTATGCTATTTCCATAACTAAAAAACGACAGGGTAACTGTCGTTTTTGAAATTTATTATTGAACATAAGCATTTGTTAGTTTAAGTGCATTTCTTCACAATCGTTGGCTTCATTAAAACAAAAACCTAACAGTAGCCATACATACTATGCCTACTATAACGGTAACGGCCAAACTCTTCGTCCATATAGCTACAATAAGAGTTGGGATAATAGCAGCAAGAACACTCCAATCAATCGATAATAATGATTCATCATCGATGATAAAGCTATCAACGATAAGTGCAGCAAAAATACAAATAGGAATATAGGAAAGCCATTTGACTACAATTTTCGGGAGCTTAATATTTCGTATAACGATAAATGGAATAATTCTCGGAATGAAGGTTACAATGGCACACCCTAAAATGATGAATAAAATGGATAAATTTATACTCATTTGTCTTTTACCACCCCAATCGTTGCAACAATTATTGTTGATAAGATAATGGCTATATAAGAAGGAACAAACATACATAGAACCAACATCAATAAAACTACATAAACAATTAATGATAGATAAAACTTCAATTTACCATAATCAATATTTTGTAATTGCAAAACAAGCAATGCCAAAAACATAGCTGTTAAAGAAAAATCTAATCCAAACACTTCTGGATTTGAAATCCATTTGCCAAAGACGGCACCCAACATACAAGATAAAATCCAGAATATATAAGCTGTTACATTCAATCCATTCATCCATTGGGCATTAATTATTTCTCTTTTAGCAATTTTATTAATGGCAACACCAAATGACTCATCTGTTACAAGAGCTCCAATCCCGATATTTTTCATTAAGGAATAGTTTGTAAAGTGGGGAGCCAATGTCATACATAATAAAAAATTCCGCAAATTTACTATGAAAGTTGTAAATACAATGACTGAAATAGGACTTCCTGATACTAACAGTGCACAAATAATAAATTGAGATGCACCAGCATAAACTAATACCGATAAAAGAGTTACTTCTAATATACTTAGATTTGATGAAGCTCCAACAATACCCGCAGCAATTCCAATACTGATGTAACCAATTAAAGTTGGAATGCAATCTTTTACTCCTTGAGAAAATGTAGGGAGATGTTCTTCGCTAGTCATTTCATAAGATAATTCATTCATAATTCCCCCACCTTTTTGTATGTTATATTGTATATTTGTATGCTATAATAAACACAAAAAAGAGTCAAGGAGATTTTTTATGGAGTTCATTCAAGAGGTTATAGCTAATAATCTTGCCAAAATGAGAAAAAAGCGTGGTTTGAGCTTAGATAGCGTAGCGGAACTGACTGGAGTTAGTAAAGCAATGTTAGCTCAAATTGAAAATGGAAAATCAAATCCGACAGTCACCACTCTCTGGAAAATCGCAAATGGGTTACAAGTATCTTTTTCTGCTTTTTTAAAGGAAACTGATAAGCCACAAATTGAAAAAATAAACATCAATCAACTGAACCCATTGATTGATGATGATGGAAATTATCTTGTTTATTCCGTTTTCCCATTTCATCCAGAAAAAAAGTTTGAAATTTTCACTGTAGACCTAAAACCTGGTTTTAGTCATAGATCCGAAAAGCATTTAGGTGAAGAATATGTACTTATCCAACGCGGTATACTTACACTCGATGTTCAAGGTGAGAAGTATGAATTAAACACTGATGAGACGATTAAATTTAACGCAAATACTGAACACATTTATATAAACTCTTCTGATGAACTGGCTAGATTCTATATAATTATCTCTTATCCCGACTAATATCTATGTCTATTTTCAAGGTAAGTGCAATAAGCCATTCACTACTTTAAAAAATACCAAAAGCAGTGAGATTTCAGTTGCGAAATCCACTGCTTTTATACATGTATTTATATTTGCTTTTTCCTATGAGGGTACTCCAAAAGAGAACGGCTTAAGTTTAGTCATGTACCTCTTATTCTACTTGTTTGCTGCCCTTATACTCTGTTGCTGTCAATCCTTTTACATCTTTAAATATTTTGCAAAAATAATTATAGCTGCTAAAACCTACTTGGATCCCAATATCTGTAATGGATAACCGCCCTTGTTCCAGTAGAAAAATAGCCTCATCGATCCGCTTTTTATGAATATAATCAATCACACTTATATGCATTTCTTCTTTAAATTTCTTAGCGAGATAGTTTCGATTAAATCCAATTTCATTTGCTATTGATTGGACCGTTATAGGTTCCTTAAAGTAGAGATTTATATGCATTAACGCTTTTCTTACAACCTCACTATACCCTTTAACAGTAAAATTCTGAACCGCTTCACAATACTCCTCTATCATATTGAATTCCAACGAATCCAATTCGGACATTGCCACGGCTGCCTCAATCTTAAAGGCAAATTTTTCCGAAATTGCATGTAAATATTGAGGTTCGACCCCTCCCCTAGCAGCCGCCTGTCTAGTCATCGTGTTACTTGAAAAGGTAAGGTTTTTTTTAGCACGTAATGGATTTCCTGGAACTCTATATGAAAAATCACCTGCAAATTCGAGGAATGCTTTCAAGGCATTTTCTTTATCTCCTGCTTCGATAAAATGCAAAAAAACTTTTTCCGCCGCATACCTTAATTTCACATCCATACCACTCTGAGTATAATCCTGTGGCTGTACAACCCGCTGAGATTGCTCTTTATGGCCTTTCATCGTTATCAGTTTAGAGTCAACACGCGGGTTAACGATTATATTCACTAGTAATTCACTGATTGCAAGGTATGATTGACCTAAGTAGGTCAGCGATTTATAAAACTTCTCCAAAGGCTTAAACCAATTATTATCTAGACGATTGTCCCTCATAATATTCCAGATAAAACGATCCGTGACCCGCTCATTCAAGAAAGGTCCAACCAAAACTATGCCCTGAAACTGTTCATCCTCGTGCAGGGACACTGCCAAATACGATAGTTGGAAAGGGTCTGTATGAAAACAAAAGCTATTTTTATTTGCCTTTTCTAATGCCTTTTGAAGATCTAAATACATTGCTTTTCGAGCTTCAACCATAATAAGAGGTTCACTATCATTTGAAAGGTGGTAAATCGTTTGAGAATCCTCATCAACCACTTGTACATCTATATTAAAAGCATTCTTAATTAGCCAACATTTACTTAAAAGTTCATCCAATTTAATCATCCTTTAGATTCTTTAAACCATTTAAATATAAAGCAAAAAGCAGTGAAATCCACTGCCTTCAATGTCGTTACGAAAAAGAGTTAATTAAGTAAATTGTTATAATTTTTCCTATATTAATATACTAAATATCATTACTAACTGCAAAGAATTTTTCAAATAGTTTCTCAATTATTGTTGGAAATTATTTATTTGATACTATTAAACCTCCCAAAAAGAAGAGACACCTCGCACTAGGTGCCTCTTCCTTTTTTACCTTGATAACAATGCTAAAACAGTATCTAATAAAACGTTTACGCCTTTTTCACATTCTTCCCACGTTGTCAGTTCTTCTTCACAATGACTTTTTCCATTCACACTTGGAACAAATAGCATGGCAGTTGGAACGAGGCTGGCAATAAATTGCGCATCGTGACCTGCACCTGAGACCATTCTTTTATTTGTATATCCAAGTGATTGTGCGGACTTTTCTAATTGATTCACGACTTCTACATCAAACCAAACCGTATCGCGCTCCCATAATTTCGTTGTTTTAACCTCACAGCCTTCATTTAGGCCTAAGTTGGGCAGTTCTTGAACAAAATCTTTAAAGGTAGTTACAATCCCAGGGTCTTTGTGTCTTGCTTCTAGAGAAAATACAACTTTGTTTGGAATGACCGTATGAATGCTCGGATACACGTTTACCCTGCCGATAGTAAATACTAGCTCTTCATCCAATGAACCCAATACCGTGCGAATTTCATTTATTAAATTATTGGCTGCAAAGAGTGCGTCTTTTCTCATCCTCATCGGTGTTGTTCCGGCATGGTCTGACTCGCCCGTTATTTCAATATCAAAGCATGCCATGCCAACTACACATTCAACGACACCAATGGATAGACTTTCCGTTTCAAGAATTGGCCCTTGTTCAATATGCAATTCTAAAAACACAGTACCCTCTTTCAGCCGATTCTCTACTTTCCCTTCATACCCAATAGCTTTAAGTGCTTCTTCAAAAGTCACTCCAGCAGCATCTTTCTTTTTCATCATCGTATTCTTGTCAAATTTTCCGGAAAGTACTCCTGAAGCCATCATTGAGGGCTCGAATCTAGCACCTTCTTCATTGGTAATATTAACGAGTGTGATTGGTATTTTAGGTTTAATATTATTTTCAACAAGTGTTCGAACTACTTCTAAACCAGCTAAAACACCAAGCACCCCGTCAAACCTGCCACCCTTCTTAACAGAGTCCAAATGTGACCCGATAACAATAGGTGGTTTATTTTCCGTACCCTCTAAAGTCGCATACATACAGCCCATATCATCAACCTTAACCTCTAATCCTAATTCCTCACAGCATGAACGAAAGAAATGTCTTGCTAATCGATCCTCCTCCGATAATGCTAGCCTGGTTACGCCATTGTTCTCTGTCCTGCCAAAATTAGCAAACCGCTCCAGCTCATTCTTTAATCTTTCCCCATTAATTAGTAGCTTTTGTCGCTGCACATCCATCACCCCTTTTTAGATAGTTAATCTTGGGAGCCTTGTATATATTTATGTAAATACTCAGTTAATATTAATTACCACTGGAGTTTTTACAGAATAAGTTAGATGTTTATATTCGTTATTTTTTGCAAAACCTATGTACGAATGTGAACTAGTGTTAATATGGAGGTGTGGATATGTCTGAGTTAGAACCAATGGAGTACGAAACGGGAGCACCGATTCTTGATTATGATATTATTGATATTAAGAACACAGCAAATGGGTTTGAGGTCTTGCTTGATATAAATCTCGACAGTGGATATTCATTATCAAGAACAACCTTAGAAATTACCCACGAGGATTTACAAGGTTATGATACAAATGAAATTGAAGAGGGCATTAAATATGCATTGGGTTTTTTCGGGAGTGAGATTCAATAGTCATACTCAGAAAAACACCTGCAAACCTGCCTTCAAAATGATGGAGTGGTAATATGCCAAAAGCAAAGGCAAAAAGTGGAGTAGGAAGAGGAACTGGCAAAAAGGGTTGGAATCGTTGGCAGGTTGGTGCTAAAAAGGCAAAAAATGCTAAGCCCTATGTCAGCAAAGGGGTTAAAAGAGCGGAGTCCGAAAAGCCAACAGAAAGAGACAACGGCGACACCCCAAGTAATTCCTAGACCTAATTGTATGCAAAGTTTTTTTTAACAAACGATTGATTAGTTTACCAACCAAACTAATCAATCGTTTGTTTAGTTTTTATCATAGTTTTATTGCATAGTTTTGATCCTTTATAACATTATTTGAAAAGACACGTTCAACATACTGAATTTCTGTTTCAGACTTTAATAATACAGTTGAACTCCTTGTGCCATAATTGTCACTCTTGATAAACATTGGTGAAAGCATTCTTTCCAAGTCTAATGGAACCCCCGTTTTAGGCAGTTTTTCATCTGGAGCATGCTCTGATTTTTGCAGGAGGGTGAAAAGAGGTTCTACAAAATCTCCAGTATTAGTATTTAGGATTTCTCCAAGTCCTGCCTTACCCATTTGTACCTTCGGCCATTCGGTATTTAATAAATGATTGCTGACACCATAAATACCTGGTGTTACCTCCAGCATTTCTCTTCCAATATTCGAATAATAGTACAGTTTGTCATCGTCCCCAGCCAGTAAATTATATCCAGGATACAAGTCATTATTTCTAGCTAAACTCTGCATGTATTCCTTTATATCTCCGTTGTACTGAAGTGCATTTGTTACAAGCTCCCCGCGGGAACGCTTTCCCAGCGTAACTTCATTCGGATCTCGATAATTGGTTAACGCAGCAAACCTCCCCATTTTGGTGACACCCATCCATGTGCCCATTTTTTCTAAATCACGTCCTGCCAGGATTTCAGGATCATCCTCCCAAAATTCGGCAGGAGCAGTCGGTCTCTGATAAAATTCATCCCGATTTGCAGCAACAATTAACTTATATTTGGGATGTACTTTGTATGCAAATAATACTAAACACATGACATTCACCACCTTAAATAAATCTTATTGCAGCCCTTCATCAAACCCCTATTGTATTAGAAAAAAAGCGATACTTCGTAGTTGAATGGTACACTTCTTCTGGATTTAAAACAATTGATGGAAAATGGGGTTGGTTAATAGCGTCAGGAAATCCTTGTGTTTCAAGGCACACTCCTAGGTGGTTCCTCGCACGAACACCAGATATGGAATAGAGACCTTCTAGTTGGTTAGCCGTATAAAGGACCACACATGGCTGATCCGTCGTAACTTGCAGCGTTCTTCCGCTTTCTTTTTCCGTTAACACAACCGTATTTTCGCCCTTTTTGGCAAAAAGAAGCGGATGGTCATAACCATTACCAGCAAGCGCATTTTGAGGATGGGAGGATTTCATTCCTGATTTCAACAAACGACCATGCTTAAAATCAAAAGGGGTATTAGCAGCATCTATCAACCTTCCAGTAGGAATTAAATTTAATCCAAGCTCTAAAAAACGATCATTTTCTAATTGAAGAACGTGCTCAGAACAATCTCTTTTTATATTGCCGCTTAGATTAAAATAAGAATGATTGGTTAAATTGACGATTGTTTTTTGGTCTGTATGGGCTTCATAGGTAATGCTGAGCTCATTTTGATTATTTAAACGGTAAATGATTGTCGTATCCAAATTTCCTGGATAGCCTTCTTCTCCATCTATACTACGATAGAAAAATTTCAACCCAACTGCATTCTCAGTTTCAATCGGTTCCGATTTCCATATAACCGAATGAAACCCCTTCTTCCCACCGTGCAGGTGGTTTGGGTACTCATTAGCTGTCAGTTGGTAGGATTCTCCATCTAGCACAAACTCGGCATGACTAATTCTTCCAGCTACTCGTCCGACAACTGATCCAAAATACGTAGACAAATCTAGATAATCAAAGAATTGTTCAAATCCAAGCACGACATTTTCAATGTTTCCACTACGGTCAGGGACCAGTATTTTCGTGATGATACAACCGTAATTCAGACAAGAAACCGACATCCCTGAATCGTTGACAAGGGTATACTCCATTACTGGCTCATCGATATAATGACCGAATAGTTTATCTGTAATTTTCATCCATTCCCACTCCATTATTTCACTTTAGATTAACTATGTGTTATTCATTGTTCGCCTAGTGACAAAAAACGTAACAGCCTTGAATTTTAATGGATATTATATAGTTTACATTTCTCGTAAAATCTAGTTTTACCTATTTCGAGGAGCTTTGCCGCTTCCTGTTTATTCCCGTTGGCAGCGGAAAGGGCATTAAGAATCGCCTTTTTCTCCACTTGGGCAAGTGTTTCTTTTAATGGCTGAACAGGTATGTCAGCAACGTTTACTGATTCTCTCTCGTCTATCTTTACAGGAATATTTACTGTCTCTTGGTCTCGCAAATATAATGGCAGGTGTGCTAATTCTATTATTTTTCCATCTAAGACATTGATAGACCTCTCTAGAACATTCTCGAGCTCTCGAATATTCCCTTGCCACTTATGCTGATTGAGTCTCTCTACCACTTCAGCAGATAACTTTATACCTTTGCGATAAAATTTCCTTCCTAATTTCTCCAAGAGATTGATAGCAATTAATTCAACATCCCCATTGCGATCTCTTAGCGGGGGGATTTCTATTTTTATAACATTTAATCGATAATATAAATCCTGACGGAACGTCCCCTCTTCTACCATTTTCTCTAAATTTCGGTGTGTTGCTGCAATGATGCGGACATCAACCGCAATTGACTTTTGACCGCCGACTGGCAGAAATTCACGCTCCTGCAGGACTCTCAAAAGCTTACTTTGCATCGCAAGCGGCATATCACCGATTTCATCAAGAAAAATGGTTCCACGGTTGGCAAGTTGGAAGTGTCCTTTCTTACCGCCTTTCTTTGCCCCTGTAAAAGCGCCTTCATCATATCCGAACAATTCAGATTCCAGTAAATGCTCCGGAATGGACGCACAATTTATTGGAACAAAAGGAAAAGATGCACGCGTGCTGTTATTATGAATAGCAGAAGCAAACAATTCTTTCCCCGTACCTGATTCTCCAAGTAATAAAACCGCTGACTGACTGCTAGAAACTCTTTCCGCTAATTTTCTAACTGCCGTGAAAGAAGGGCTATCCCCAACTAGGTGACTAAAATAATATTTGCTTTTACTATTTCTTTCAGCTTTTGTTTTATAATAATTCAATTCTTCAACAAGATGTTGAATTTTATTTTTGTATGATAACCAATCCTCGGGATTACGAAACATAACCGTTCCAACTGCTCCTACCAATTCACCGTTAATGATAAGCGGATATCGGTTTGCAATCATCTCACTGCCGTTAATTGGCTGAAGGGAGGCCAGCTCTTCTTGTCCGGTCTTGGCGACGATATGCATTCTCGAGTTTTCAATTACATCCTGAACAGGTCTTCCAATTGCATTTTCAACGGTGGTCCCTAAAAATTCACAATAAGCTGAGTTGATATAAAGAACAACACCTTCCCGGTCTACAACGACAATCCGCTCACCTGCAAGATTAACAATTTCTTCAATCCAGTGATGAGGGATATTTTCTATTCCTAGTTTCATATCTTATCACCCTAGTAATTTTTATATATGTACATTATACCAAAGTGGTATTGCCTTTTATCTAAGAATAAAAGAATCCTGACCGGAAAATTCCGACCAGGATCTTTACGACTATTGCACGGTGTAACCGCCATCAAGAATAACCGCTTGACCTGTTACTCCTCTTGCTTTATCACTTGCTAAGAAAGCAGCGTAATCAGCAATTTCTGATACAGCTAAAAGCCTCTTTTGAGGAACAAGTGTAAGAAGGACATCATCGATTACGCGATCTATGCTTACATTCCTTGTTATCGATAAGTCTTTAAGCTGATTTCTAACTAGTGGTGTATCAACATAACCCGGGCAAAGGGCGTTTACAGTAATACCGTGTGTTGCGCCTTCTAATGCCGCTACTTTTGTTAAACCAATTACTCCATGCTTCGCACTATTGTAGGCAGCCTTTCCAGCAAACCCAATTACACCGTTAATTGAAGCCATATTGATGATTCTTCCAAATCCCTGTTCTTTCATGATTGGGAATACATGTTTGATCCCAATAAACGGAGCTGTCAGCATTACTTTTATTAAAAACTCAAATTTTTCAGTAGGAAATTCCTCGATAGGAGAAACATACTGAAGTCCTGCGTTATTAACCAAAATGTCAATTCTACCAAACCTGCTATGTGCAGACTCAAGAGCATTCTTGAACGCACCTTCATCGGTAACATCACATGGAGCAGAGAATGCCTCATACCCCTGATCTCTTAGTTCACCCGCAACGATGTCGCTTTTTTCTTGATTTAAATCTGAAATGACTACCTTTGCTCCCTCTTGTGCAAAAGACTTCGCAATTTCTAAACCAATTCCACTTGCAGACCCGGTAATAAACGCTACTTTTCCTACTAACATGTTGTGAGCCTCCTATATTCTATTCTTACTCTATGAAAATTTGTTTGAAGTCTACACCAATCCAAAAAGCGAATAAATTCCGATGATAACGAAAACAGCTACTGTTTTAATAATCGTAATGGCAAAAATATCTCGATAGGATTGCTTGTGTGTTAAACCTGTAACGGCTAGAAGGGTAATAACCGCTCCGTTGTGTGGAAGTGTATCCATACCGCCAGAAGCCATCGCAACAACACGGTGCATAACTTCAGGTGGAATATTTGCCGCAGCAATTGCCTGATTGTACTTATCAGCCATTGCCCCTAATGCGATCCCCATACCACCAGAAGCAGAACCGGTAACCCCTGCAAGTGTACTTGTTGTAACCGCACCATTTACAAGCGGGTTGGTGAAAGTAGAAGAAATTCCATCACTAATTTTTGCGAATCCTGGAAGTGCGGCGATAACACCGCCAAAACCATATTCAGCACCGGTATTCATGGTTGCAAGTAACGAACCGCCAATACTTTGATTGATTCCTTCTTTAAATTTATGTGTTACTCGTTTCCAATCGTATAAAAGAGAAGAAATAATACCGACAACTAATGCCATCTCAATTGCCCAGATTGCTTGATTCGCTGTTACATCGATTGTGTATGCTAAACCTATCGCTTTAAAGTCAAATCCATTTGGGTACCACTGCGGGATATATGTAATAAAAAGTTTATTGGTTACCCCTACAAGAATAAGTGGAACAAATGCTAAAACTTGTCTTAAAACTGATTGATTTGAAGTTAAATCAGGTGCTCCTTCTTCTTTTTCTTCAAGTACGTCTTTTGCCAAAGCAGCGGCATTTTCAGCACCAAAGCCATAATAGCCTTCTCCAGCCTTTTCTGCCTTTTTTCTTCTCATTTCCAAATACCATAAGCCAAGCGTTAAGACGAAAATGGCACCTATGATACCAAGGATTGGTGCTGCATAAATGTCAGTTTTGAAGAAAGCAATCGGAATAACGTTCTGAATTTGCGGCGTTCCCGGTAATGCGTCCATGGTAAATGTAAATGCACCAAGAGCAATCGTACCTGGAATAAGCCTTTTAGGGATATTTGCTTCTCTAAACATTTGCGCAGCAAACGGATAAATGGCAAATACGGCAACGAATAAACTTACACCGCTATACGTTAAGATTGCACCTAGTAAAACAATTGTCAGCATCGCGCGTTTTGCACCAAGCATACGAACAATCGTCTTCGCAATGGATTCAGCAATCCCGGACATTTCAACAACCTTCCCAAAGATTGCTCCTAGTAGAAAGACTGGGAAATAAGATTTGATAAACCCAACCATTTTTTCCATGAATATTCCGGAGAAAAACGGTAAAACTTGACTTGGATCAATTAATACAACAGCTAAAATGGCACATAGTGGTGCGAATAAGATTACAGAAAAACCACGGTAGGCGGCAAACATTAACAGTCCGAGCGCCAATAAAATAACAATTAAATCCATTTAAATCCCCCTATACCTTTTATTTTGCAAGCTTCAAACAAACATCCCCTCGTAAGCGTTTTCACCAAATGCCTACATTTATTTTAATGCAAGTTCTATGCCAACTTTACTTAATGTCTAAATAATAGGAAAATTCCCTCTTATTATACTATTTAAATATTATTTTCTAGTTAATTAGCATTATAAAACTCGCAAACATTCTCCTGTGATTTTCCGTTTATACGGAATATTGGTTGTCTCCGATTCCGCAAAAACGGAATTTTCCGGTTTTGCGGAATCGGTATACAAAAAACCATCTTTTCCATTTCTACCTGTGCTTAGAATTTTTACTTTTAATCCCCCTACTATTAATTAGGCTGGTATTAACATTGCCGAGCTAATTCTAAACGCAGCCTCCGTTTTTTCCTTCACCGTTTGTAGATCAACGCCCTCTTGAAGTTCTTCTAAAACAAGCCCCTCTTCTGTTACTCGAAAGACAGCTAATTCGGTCACAATCAGGTCCACCACACCTTTGCCAGTCAGCGGTAAGCGGCATTCTTCTAGAATTTTAGAAGAGCCATTCTTCGCCGTATGTTCCATTGCGACAATAACTTTCTTTGCGCCGGTTACCAAGTCCATAGCGCCACCCATACCTGGGACCATTTTGCCTGGAACCATCCAGTTTGCAAGATTTCCTTTTGAATCCACCTCCAGCCCTCCAAGAACAGTTACATCAACATGTCCGCCACGAATTAACTCAAAAGAGAATACGCTGTCAAAGAATGCACCGCCAGGAAGAATCCCCGATGGCTGTCCACCTGCATTGACCAAATCCGGATCAATCTCTCCTTCTAAAGGACCTAGTCCGACATAGCCATTTTCCGATTGTAAAATAACATTTACACTTTCAGGCAGATAGTTTGGAACCATTGTTGGTAAGCCGATACCCAGGTTCACAACATCTCCGTCTTTCATTTCCTTTGCCACGCGGGCAGCGATGATTTGTTTTGGATTTATTAATGTTTGTATCATTATTTACTACCTCCCTGAACATAAATTTTATCCACAAGGATTCCCGGTGTCATAACATCATCTGGGTCAATTTCTCCGACTTCCACTAATTTTTCTACCTGAACAATGACGAGATCTGCAGCCAGTGCCATGAAGGGATTGAAGTTACGAGCTGAGCGATTATAAACCAAATTTCCAGATTTGTCTGCTTTATAAGCTTTAAGTAGAGCGACTTCTGCACGAAGTGGTTTTTCAAGTAAATACACACGTCCATCTACGGTCAGCTTTTCTTTTCCTTCTTCCACAACTGTCCCCACTCCGGTTGGAGTAAGTATTCCGCCAAGACCTGCTCCACCTGCACGAACTCTTTCAGCAAGCGTACCTTGAGGAACTAGTTCTACCTCCATTTCACCCGCAATCATTTGCCGGCCTGTTTCTGGGTTCGTCCCGATGTGCGAAGCAATTACTTTCTTCACTCGATGGTTAACAATTAATGGTCCTACGCCACTTTCAATGAAAGCGGTATCATTTGCAATCAAAGTTATATCTTTAACGTCTGCTTCTAGCAATGCGGTTACTAGGTCTTCTGGTGTACCAACCCCCATGAAGCCACCTGCCATAATCGTCATTCCATCTTTAAAAATCGAAGTAACTTCGTCCATTGAAATAATTTTTTTCACGAACAGCACCTCCTGAAAAATAGGTGAGTTTAATGCTCACACCTTCTTAATATGCAAGAAGTGTGCCAAACAAGAGATGGGCACTCTCCTAGTTCGGAAAGTGCCCATCTCTTGTTTTAACTAGCCATTGGTAATTTAATTTCCACCAAAGTACCCTGCTGAGCTTTACTTTGATACGTAATACTGCCATGGTGCTGCTTAATTATTTTATTACAAATCATTAATCCAAGCCCGGTTCCCTTTTCTTTTAAACTATAAAAAGGTTCCCCTAAACGAGGCAGAAGTTCTTCTGGTATTCCACTGCCTTCATCCCGAACAGAAAGAACGCATTCACCCTCTTCTACTTTTTGGAGATTAATATGAATATTTCCTCCTTCAGGCATGGCTTCTATTGCATTCTTTAAAACATTTAGGAGTACCTGCTTTAATTGATTCTTCTCGCCTATAATAAAAAATGGTGATTCCTCTACGTAAAATTTGAATTGAATATTTTCCAAATGTGCTTGAGGGGAAAGGAGTTCAAGCGTATTCTCTATCAATACTTTTAAGTTGGTACGATGCAGCTGGACCGCTTGTGGTTTTCCTAATGTAAGCATTTCACTCGTAATGGTTTCAATTCGTGCAAGTTCACTTAGAAGTAACTCATTTATTTCATCTTTACCATTTTCCCATTTATATAGTTGAACAAATCCCTTGATGGTTGTGAGCGGGTTGCGGATTTCATGTGCTACCCCTGCCGCTAACTCCCCGACGATTGATAATTTCTCAGATTGCAAGAGGATCTCTTCTGCCTTTTTACGTTCAGAAATATCACGGCTGATAATGACAATATGCTCAATATCATCATTTTCTCCCTTAACCGGCACACATCGAGATTCAAATTCAATCCAATCGCCGTTCTTGTGACCGAGACGAAACTCAATGGACTTTGATTCTTTCGTTTTAAACATCCTATCTAAAGTATCTTTAAATAATTCAACATCATTAGGATGAATGAAACTACATAATTTTGCCGCTTCGAGCTCACAGCATTGAAAACCTAATACAACTTCATGGGACGGAGAAAAATAAGTCAGAGAATGTTCTTTATCCATCACCATAATAAGATCAGATGTATTTTCAGCGATTAGCCTATACTTGGATTCACTTGCCTCTACCATTCTATACATATCCGACAATCTATTGTTTAGTCTATGAAGTTTAACATACGACTCTATCATTAATACACCTAAAATAACTCCTAACAGCACAAACAGAATATATTGAAAATGAAAGAATGGGTTATCTCTAAATATGTTAAAAGCAATTGGGACAGTCACGACATAAATAATGATATAAGCTGCAAATAAAAGATAAACTTTTTTAATGGGTGTAAATTTTTTAAAATGATAACTAATGATGGAAAAACAAATCATTTGAACTGTCCAGCCGATAATAGCCGGTTCCCAGTGACCACTTGAGAATAGTCGTGCAAGTAACGCAAATAATCCCGTAATCATTCCTGCAATTGGTCCTAGGTATGCAAATACCAAAATAACTGGTGCATAGCGGGTGTCATATGTGTACCCTTGCTCTTGTATGGAAATTAAAACGAGTATTACGGCTACAAGTCCACCATAAATCCCCACCCAAAGATGGACATGTTTTATTGGTTTATGATTAATAAAGGAACGAATAACTAATGGAGTACTAACCAGGAGTGAAAAAATTGAAAGATTGATAATATAATCTATTAGAAACAATGAACTCCCACCCATAAAAAAGTCTATTTTTTCCTCTATCATAAACTAGAATATTAACTATGGCTACAAGTAATATTTTATTTCAAATGGAGGATAACTCCAGTAAAAAAAGAAGCACCAAAGCCTATTGGTCTTTGATACTTCTTTTATAAAAATCACCTTATTGCACATTCTTTTCTACTGCTGGTTTATCTTTTTCAAATAAAACAATTAATGCTGGTAATAAGATTCCTCTGATTAAGAATGTGTCTAATAATATACCGACCGCCACGATGAAACCAAATACAAACAATAATTGAATCGGCTGAGTCATCAACACCGCAAAGGTTGCTGCTAGAATGATTCCGGCTGACGAGATGACGCCTCCCGTAGTAGAAACAGCAATCTCGACTGCTTTTTTCACGGAATGCTTTTTCCGTTCTTCCATAAATCTTGAAATTAGAATGATATTGTAATCTATACCAAGAGCGACTAAAAAGACAAATGAATAAAGCGGAACACGATTACTGATGGTATCAATATCAAAGAACAAACTGCTTAAAAACATTCCTAAACCAACCGCCGCTAAGAATGAAATTAAAATTGTCCCCATCATATAAATTGGCATTTTAAATGATTTTGTCATCACAATTAACATAACAAAAATCAACAGTGACTCGAGCAAAACGATTACGATAAGATCTCGGTCGTTTATTGCACGGTCATCCACTTTTTTTGCCGTTTCTCCTGCAAAATAAAGTTCGCCGTCGAGATTACTATCTGCTACTAGCTTATCTGCATTGTCTCTCATCTTTTCCAATGCATCCATGGTTTCTGCAGCATATGGGCTTTCCTTAAAAGTAAGACTATATTGGATCACGGTTTTATCCGTTGTGCTTCCATTTAGACGGACATTACTGACAAGCTCTTGAACAGCAAGCGTCTCAAGCAAGGCAGCTTGCTGTTCGGGTGTAACAGCCTCTTTCGCTTCAAACAATATCGTTGTTGCAGCTAAGTCACCTTTTTCAAACTTTTCTTCTAATATTTCATAGCCTTGCCTTGAAGGCATATCCTTCGGAAACGACTTCATCGTATCAAATTCATAGTTCAGATTCAGCATATTAAGTGCTGAAGCTAGGAGTATCAGCCCGATAATTGAAGCTGAAACAACTGGCTTTTTCACAACAAAGCGGCCCACTTTACTCCATGCAGAACTAGATTTAACTGTATCCTCCCCGACTCTTGGGATTTTAGGCCAGAAGGACCTTCGACCAAATAAAGTAAACAAGGCAGGAACTAGGGTAATTGAAGCTATCATAATAATAAGCATGGCTGTAGCAAAGACTGGTGCAAAATTACGATAATCCCCAAACTGTGCAAAAAACAATACCAGCATCGCGGCTAAAACCGTTCCTCCAGAGAAGAATACAGGCAGCCCCGTTTCTCTCATGGCATGTTTCATTGCCTCAAATTTGCTTTCAGATTTTTTTAATTCCTCACGGTATCGAGAGAAGACAAATAAGGAATAATCAATAACCGCTGCAAACAGAAGAATGGTCATAATCGAAAAGGTTTGATTACTTATTACCAATCCTGATGCCCCCATCAAGCCCAATACCTGATTCACTACTTCATAAACAAATGCTGCAGCAATTAATGGAATTAACGCTAGTAATGGTGAACGATAGATAACAACTAATAAAATAAGAATAATTCCAACTGTCGACAATAATAAAACAATATCAGCACGGGAGAACAAATTGAGAGAATCCACAGCAATACCTGCTGGACCGGTAATATTTAAGGTTAAGTCAGTATTTTTCTTAACGATTTCAGTAATTTCCTCTAGGACCGTCCTCATTTCCTTTGACTCTAGTGACGGTTCAAGTGTTAAAGGAAGTATTAACGTAGTTTGATCCTCAGAGAAGAAACTAACAGTCGCTTGTGGCGGCATCGTTGTTAATGGTACATATTCCTTTATCCCTTCTACCTGATCGATTTCTTCAAATAAGGGATTTAAATCCGATATGGTGATGTTTTTCCCATCTTTTTGAAAAACCAGTATGGCTGGTGTTCCTTCATTATTTTTAAAATACTGATCTTGCTTTTTTTGCGCAATCATCGACTTTGCATCGGAAGGAATGGAGTCAATACTTGATACCTCGTAATCCTTAGCACTTGGAGCAAGAACTGCCAAAAGCATGGTTACTAAAAGCCATATTCCAAGCGTCATCCACATTCCCTTTTTGGAGGTAACCCGGTCGGTTATTGACTGTAAAAATGAATTCATCCTTTTGCCTCGCTTTCTTTTATTATATAAGTGACACAACTGTAACTTTAGATAAAAAAATAATTGACACACATTTCACTTTTATTATCGTTCAAAGTGACACTTGTGTCAATTATCTGTTCGTGAACATTCCCTGGCTAATCATTTCCTTTATTGATCTTACCCATTCTGGTTGAGGAATCCTGAAATGATTGGGAATCGCCACTGTTTGAAGAATAAATCCGATAATCAGACTATCAGGAAGATGATTTTTCAAAACTCCTTCTTTCTTTCCCAAAAGGATAAATCCCTGTAAATACTTATACATTTCTAATGGCAGCTTTTTGAGTTTGTCTTTGCTTTCAATAGAATGCTCTATTCTTGCCAAGACTTGTTGGGCTGCTTCAATGAGATGATGTACTTCGGTTTTTTTAAAAATAAGTTCCATTAGAAAATCAAATTGATGCTCAAACCCTTCAAGTTCTTCCATCTTTTTTAAATCACGTAAAAATTCTTCCATTTCATAAATCATAAAGTCGGTAATTAACTCTTCTTTATTCTCGTAGTATTTATATAAAGCGGCTCTTGATACTTCCATCCGGTCAGCCAAAAGACTAAAGGTAAATCCGTCATATCCATGTTGCAAAAGCAGCTGTTTCGC
The DNA here is from genome assembly GCF_031457145.1 of Neobacillus niacini. Classification (GTDB taxonomy): domain Bacteria; phylum Bacillota; class Bacilli; order Bacillales; family Cytobacillaceae; genus Neobacillus; species Neobacillus niacini_J. The sequence goes on along the minus strand of NZ_JAVDVZ010000007.1, from coordinate 234,567 downwards.
TTCATGAAATAATTCCACTGTATTAAATTTCCGTTCCCGTGCCATCTATTCACCCCACTTACTATTTAAAAATAGTATACCATATCAACTAAAAATATTTAGGTTGGTCTCTTCCTTTGCCCATTGACCCAATTTGTAAATTTGTTATAATCAGAGTGAGTAATCACTCATTTTGGAGAGGATTGATTAGAGATGTCATCAACCATAGTGATCAAAGACGTGAGTAAAAGCTTTGGGAAAAAAATAGTCCTAAATAAAGTTAGTTTAACAGTAGAATCCGGAAGTATTTTTGGACTAATCGGTCCTTCAGGTTCAGGCAAAACAACCTTAGTAAAGCTTATAGTAGGGATGGATTCTCCTAACCAAGGGAATGTCCAGGTTTTGAATACCGCTGTTCCTAACTTAAAATTGTTGCAGAAAATCGGCTACATGGCCCAAGCAGACGCACTATATTCTGATTTAACTGGAGAAGAAAATCTAGCTTTCTTCGCTTCCCTCTTTAAACTAAAAAAGAAGGCCCAAAAAGAACGGATTGCCTACGCTGCAGATTTAGTGAATTTAACGACTGATTTAAAAAATAAGGTTGAAAACTATTCCGGAGGGATGAAGCGCCGGTTATCACTTGCCGTTGCTCTCATACAAGACCCTGAAATTCTTATTCTCGATGAACCGACTGTTGGGATTGACCCTGAGCTAAGGCAGTCGATATGGGCTGAGTTATATCGGTTAAAAAATGCAGGAAAAACGATTTTAGTGACTACCCATGTAATGGATGAAGCAGAAAAATGTGATCGCCTGGCTATGGTACGAGATGGTGAAATAATCACAAGCGGTTCGCCTGCAGAGTTGAAAAAGCAGTATGGGATTTCAAGTTTAGAAGAAGTATTTTTAAAAGCGGGGGGTAAACAGTGATGAGTATATTGGCTTTGGTTAAAAGGATATTCCATCAAATGTTACGTGATAAGCGGGCGCTCGCTTTGATGATGGTGGCTCCTTTATTGGTTCTTACCCTCCTCAATTACCTTCTTGCAGGGAATACTGTCAATCCTAGACTAGGTGTCATTGATGCAGATGAAAAACTAGTAGAAAGATTAGAAGAAAACAACATTGTTGTTTTACAGGTTGATGAAAACACGAAGGATAACTTAATGAATAAGGACCTAGATGGAATTCTTGAATTTATTGGAGAAGAAATTTCGTTAACTCTTACAAACGACCAGCCCAATGCCGCAAAGGCCTTACAAGTAAAAGTTCAACAAGCAATTGCAGCTGAAAAGGCTAAAGAACAAGCTGCAAATTTGTCTGCATTCATGGAAACGATTCAGAGTAAGCTGCCAGGAGTTCCAGTAAAGATGGAGCAAGTAAACGCACCTGACATCAATACTTCTTATATATATGGCAATAAAGATACCACCTTTTTTGATCAGTTAAGCCCGATTTTAGTTGGATTCTTTGTCTTCTTTTTCGTGTTTTTAATATCTGGTATTGCCTTATTGCGGGAGCGGACCACTGGTACCCTAGAACGTTTGCTGGCAACACCCATTCTTAGAAGAGAAATTGTTTTTGGTTATTTGTTGGGGTACGGTTTATTTGCTGTAATCCAAACGATTATTGTTGTTACGTATGCGGTTAATGTATTAGATATCACGCTTGTAGGATCGTTCTGGAATGTGGTCATCATAAATTTAACCTTGGCTCTTGTGGCATTGTCACTTGGTATTCTTTTATCAGCCTTCGCAAATTCAGAGTTTCAGATGATGCAATTTATCCCGATTGCGATTATTCCACAGGTCTTTTTTGCTGGGATTTTCCCGTTTGAGTCCATGGCTGGCTGGATGCAGGTTCTCGCTAAATGTATGCCGATGTACTATGGTGGAAGTGCCTTAGTGGATGTTATGTATAAAGGACTCGGTTTACGTGATATTCGTAATGACCTCTTTGTCCTTTTAGGATTCGCCCTGGTGTTTATTGTTTTAAATATCGTAGCATTGAAGAAATATAGGAAAATTTAGATATTGTGATAACTAAAGGAGTAAACAATGACAGAAGAAGAATTAATGCTGCAGCAGTTATTTGATGAAGATAAATTAACCGATAAACAAAAGAAAATCATTGTGGCCGCGATTGAAACCTTTTCGGAAAAGGGCTATGCGGCTTCTTCTACGAGTGAAATTGCCAAAAAGGCAGGAGTCGCGGAAGGAACTATTTTTCGGCATTATAAAACCAAAAAGGAATTATTAGTTTCTATTGTTGCCCCGCTGATGACAAAGTTTATCGCACCTTTAGTTGTTATGGACTTTAATAAAGTGCTCGATCGGGACTTTGAAACTGTCGAAGAATTTCTGAGAGCAACCATAGAAAATAGAAGGGATTTGCTCGTACGGATGCTCCCTGTTGTGAAAATCATGTTTCAAGAAATTCCCTTCCAACCGGAATTGCGCGAACAATTTCTTGAACTCGTGGTAAAGAATATTTTTAATCGGGTTGAAAAAGTAATCATCGGTTATCAGGAAAAAGGACTTTTAATTGATATGCCTCCAGAAAGTATAGCAAGATTAACGATTACCAATATTCTTGGATTCTTATTTACCCGTTATCTTCTATTCCCTCATTTGGAATGGGATGATGAACTTGAAATTGAACGTACAATTCAATTTATCATGCATGGAGTCGGAAAAAAGGAATAAAAAGAAAAGCAATCCCCTTAAGTCAAAAATGATTGAAGAGGATTGCTTTTTTTGCCTTTATATTTTAGGCTTCTACAATTTTAGGTTGTTGGTATACTTCTTTTTCGAATTCGCCAGTTGCTTTGCTAGTTAGGACTCCGGAAATCATGGATCCACTTACATTTAGAGCTGTACGTCCCATGTCAATTAGTGGTTCTACTGAGATTAGGAGACCCACAATGGCAAGCGGAAGGTTCATTACGGATAAAACGATTAGAGCTGCGAATGTTGCACCGCCGCCCACTCCTGCTACACCGAATGAACTAATTGTTACAACGAGAATTAATGAAATAATAAATCCAGGGCTTAGTGGATTGATCCCTGCTGCTGGTGCAACCATTACCGCTAACATGGCAGGATATACCCCAGCACATCCGTTTTGACCAATTGTAAGTCCAAAGGAACCGGCAAAGTTGGCAATCCCTTCAGAAACACCTAAGTCTTTCGTTTGTGTTTTAATCGTTAATGGCAGTGTTCCTGCACTTGAACGTGAAGTAAAAGCAAATGTTAAAGTTGGCATAGCCTTTTTCAAAAAGTGAACTGGGTTAATTTTTGCGATTGCTAATAATAGTAAATGAACAATAAACACAGCAATAAGTGCAACATACGATGCGATAACAAACTTTCCTAATTTTAGGATAGCGTCATAGTTACTTGTTGCCGCAACCTTTGTAATGATTGCTAAAATACCATATGGTGTTAACCGAAGAATCATGGTAACAACCCTCATGATAACTGCATATAAAGAATCAATAATTTTTCCAAAAAGCTCAGCATGCTCAGGGTCTTTACGCTTAACCCCAAGATAAGCAATCCCGATAAAGGCCGCAAAGATTACAACCGCAATCGTAGATGTTGCACGTGCACCTGTTAAATCTAAAAACGGATTAGCAGGGAATAATTCAAGAATTTGTTGTGGAATGGTCATCGATTCCACTGTGACGACTCTTTCCTCTAATGCAGCATTACGAGCTGCTTCTGCTTCACCTTCAGTCAACTCGATACCATCAAGACCAAACCCTATCGATGTACCAATTCCAATCGCTGCAGAAACAGCTGTTGTTCCAAGTAAAATTCCAATTACGAGAAAACTAATTTTCCCAATGTTTTTGGTTAATTTTAATTTTGTAAAAGCTCCTACAATCGAAATAAATACAAGCGGCATAACCACCATTTGTAGTAACTTAACGTATCCTGATCCTACAATACTAAACCATCCTATTGAACTAGTTGTAACCTCAGAATCAATCCCATAAATTAAATTAATAATAAAACCAAAGATAAGTCCTAAACCTAAACCTGCAAATACACGTTTTGAGAATGATACATGCTTCTTTGCCATCACGCGTAAACCGAGCATGAGTAAAAGCAAAACGGCGACATTCACAATAATAAGAATCGTGTTCATCTTTTTCCCCCTGTTATATTAATTTGTGTTTTGTAAATAATCTATGAAAATACTATTACAAATAATCCTATCAGTCAAGTCGGAATAGTATATATTTGAATAATATTTTTACTTTGATGAACACTACCTGCTAACAATAAAATCAGAAGGAGATTTAAATATGGAGTTTAATTCCTACTGGTATCTGGGATTAGGTATCTTAAGTATTCTTCTGTTAATTTATGTGTATCTAAAAACAAGAAATCCTCGAAGTATACTGCTTTTTATTACTATAATAGGTCTAGGGTATATCATAGAAGCTGTAATTTATAACTTCGGACATAGTTATAAGTATTATCCTAAACTTATTAAGCACAATTCGATTTATGATAGTAATATGGGCGCAATGGCCTCTAATGCATTAGCATTACCTGTTGTGGCCACATTTATAGCTGCACTAAGGAAGAATTGGATATGGATGATATTTTTTGTTTGTCTTTTTGCAGGTATAGAATTGACATTCTTGAAGCTCGATATATATTCCCACAATTGGTGGAAGATTGGTGACACGGTACTTGGACTTCTTCTTGTTTATTTTCCTGTAGCAAAAGTTTTCTATCAATTGCTATCGCAGCCACTACAAGGGAAACTCCACTCCCTATTTCTATTTTTAATTATTAGCCCAATATCAGCAAGTTTCCAATTTACACCGATTATATTTTTATCAAACCGCTACTATGACCTAGGATGGTTTGGTAGCAGGTCAGAAAATACCACTGCCTTTGGCGCAATCTATTACTTATCTGCCTGTCTTTTCTATATTTGGATAGCCAAACTTCATTGGAAGACTAAATGGATGAAATATGTGTTAACAGTATTTTTAATATATGCCGTGAACCTTCTTCTACAAAAAGCAGGAATCCTCCACAGCCAAGTCTGGTGGGAACAATGGTATTATGTCATCCTATCTGTTTTCGTATTAAAATTCGCTGTAACGATTAGCAAACACTTAACAATTGGCCCACAGAAAAATGCCTGACCCCTTAAAAGAGTCAGGCATTTTTTCGTGGACAGTCACCACCTCGATGAACATAACTAAGAATATTTTTCCATCACGGAGAATATAAGCTATATGGAATGATTTTTGAGGGGGAATAGATCATGAGCACTTCTGTAATGGAAAATCTAGTTACAACCAGGGATCGTTTACTAAAGGAAATTAATATACTAAGCTATGATGAACTGAACAAAAAGCCTGATACCGATACATGGAGTATTGCTCAGGTTTGCCACCATTTGTATTTAACAGAAAGTGTCTTCACGCAAGCCATTATTTACGGGCTTAATAAAAGTAATGGAAAAAAAGCGGAAGCAAAGGCAATTCAGGTTACATCTGACCGCAAACAGAAGATACAAGCACCCGAAATAGTCATACCTGGAGAAGGACCATGGGAGTTAAAGCAAATTATAGACCTATTAAATAATTCAAGAAATATATTTTTGGACTTTTATAATCAAATAGAAGACAACTCAGTCCTCGCAGAAAAATCTACAAAGCACCCACTTTTTGGTTACTTGCCGCTAGATCAATGGGTAGACTTAATCTACCTCCATGAAGAGCGGCATATCGAGCAAATCAAAGAGCTAAAATCTTTGCTATAAAATGGTGCCTGTCACCATTTATACATCAGTGTATATCCAAATTTTTACATCACAAAAAAAGAAGGGGCTTGCAGCTCATGCTGCATTGCTCCTTCTTTTAGGTTTTAGGCTCTCAACAAGGTTTCCGCTAGTATTCGGGCGCCGATGTTAAGTGCAGATTTATTAAAGGTCATTTTGGGGTGGTGCAATCCTGGTTGAAGATCAGCACCTACACCAATCATTGTCGCTTTTAATTTTGGATTCTGTATGGTGTAAAAATGGAAATCATCACTTCCAGATGTGATTACCGGTGAGGCTAGCGCCTCATCACCGACGGTATGTCGAATTGCTTCTTCAGCAATTGCTTCTGCCTCAGAAGAAACCTCTGCCCCAGGTGTAAAATCACTCCAATTCCATTCAATCTTTATACCATATAAATCACATAAACTGCCTAGCCCAGTATCAATCTTGTCTTTCAGTTTTTCCAGCACTTCATTTTTTTGAGCACGGACATCAATTGCAAATTCTGCTGACCCTGGGATAATGTTTAAGCTCTCTCCTCCTGCCATGACTTTCGTAAGCTTTGCAGAATAAGACTCGAACGGCGATAAGTAAATAGATTTAATGAATTGCTGCAACCCAAAAATCACATCTATCGCGTTTTTTCCTTGATGGGGTCTCGCTCCGTGTGCGTCCTCACCAAGGACTTTTCCTTCTAAGAAGATAGCTGCCCCATGATGAATAGATGGTGAGACTAGTCCCATTGGAAGTTCCTCCACTGGACGAAGATGAATTCCGAATAAGTGGCTCACGTTATCGATCGCTCCACGCTCAATCATTGCTAAGGATCCGTTCCCTTTTTCCTCAGCAGGCTGAAATATAAAGCGTATCTTCTTAGTAAGTTTCTGATTTTTCAAATAAAGCAATGCTCCAAGCACCATTGAAATTATTGCATCATGTCCGCAAGAATGGTTCCCCTGCCAAACGCCATTAACCTCCTGCCATAATGCATCGATTTCTGCTCGTACCGCAATCACTTCATCGCCTTCGCCTATTTCTGCGATAAGACCAGTAACATCCGAAAAGGTACGGTATGTAACACCCAAATTATCTAATATATCCGCAATAGCTTGCGTAGTTTTAAACTCCTTCCAACTAACCTCAGGATTCGCATGAAACTGCTCAAACCAAGCCAAAATCTGCTTCTCAAGATTCTCCCTCAACACAAAAAACACCCCTATCCCTCAAAAAAACTAATATACAAATAGTACAACAACATAGCCTGACCTTACAATCAATGTGGTGACAGGCACCACAAAAAGACACTGTCCACCCCAGGCGGACAGTTACCAAATTATGTATTTATATATTTACAAAAAATTAACCTCTATCCTAAATTTGCGCAATTTGCCTATTGGGACTTAGCGCTACTCATGATGGACAACTTTGTTTCGTACTTGTCCCTTTAGAGCTGCACAAGAATAATTTTTATTCCATAAAATAATATTAAGAATTGTAAGAGTAATGATAAATAGTGAAAGGAAAGATGTGGTGTTATAAATGAAAAATTATCAGGTTTTTGATTATTCGTTTCAAAATCTTCGCGAGAAAAGTATGTCATTTGAGCAGGTCTTTGAACACATTGTTAAATTCATGAACTTAGCGCCAAGCGGGAATTACCGTTTAATGGTCGGAACGGATTCGCAGGTTCATAAAAGTCACACCATTTTTATTACCGGAATTGTCATCCAAAATCAGGGTAAAGGTGTTTGGGCCTGCATTCGAAAGATTGTGATTCCAAGAAAGATGACGCAGCTGCATGAGCGCATTTCCTTTGAATTATCATTAACTGAAGATATTGTCTCTTTATTTAATGAGGATCGAAAAAATCGGCTAATCAATATTGTTCTTCCCTTTGTCTATCAAGGTGCAACATTCATCATGGAAGGACATATTGACATAGGAGCTGGGAAACGCAACAAAACTAGGGAGTTTGTTAAAGAAATGGTCGCTCGAATGGAATCTATGGGGGTAGAACCAAAGATTAAACCAAATGCCTTCGTTGCCTCAAGCTATGCCAATCGGTATACAAAATAGGGACCTGAGCCATGTTGCGTTCACTAAATACGCACCAGGGCTCAGGTCTTTACTTTTTCATCTTTCATTATCCTCAAACTATACAAAGTCTTTACATACTTTTAACACCAGGTTTAGAAAGAATCCCAATTTTTCCGATAAAATTAAACAAACAAAACTAATATGGAGGGATAAGATGAGGATTACCGTTGCAGGTGCAGGAAATGTTGGGCTAGTTACAGCAGTTTGTCTGGCTGATGCAGGTCATCAAGTAACCTGTGTAGACACACAAAAAGAGAAAATAGAAATGCTCGAAAAAGGACATTCTCCATTCTTTGAACCTGGATTGGAACCTTTATTAGAAAAGACTCTCTCTAACGGGAAGCTCCGGTTTACAACAAATCCGAAGCTTGCCTATTCCGATGCTGAGATCATTTTTATTGCAGTTGGAACTCCTGCAAAAAAAGATGGTTCAGCAGACTTATCATACATTTATGCTGTCTCCTACAGCATTGCCAATAATATTGAGAATAACGTAATAGTCTGTACGAAAAGTACTGTCCCTGTTGGTACAAACGATGAAATCAAGCAAATCTTCCAATATGGTAAGCCTCGGCACCTTAAGGTTGATGTAGTAGCAAACCCTGAATTTTTGCGTGAAGGGTCGGCCATCATGGATTTCTATTTAGGAGACCGCATTATCGTGGGAGCTGATAACCCTGAAGCTGCAGCCATTATGGAACAGCTCTATCTCCCATTAAAAATTCCAATAATCGTAACGGATATTAGGAGTGCAGAAATGATTAAGTACGCATCCAATGCATTTCTAGCAACGAAAATAAGTTTTATTAATGAAATTGCCAACCTTTGTGAAAAGGTAGGAGCTAACATTGATGAGGTCGCATACGGAGTTGGCAAGGATAAACGAATTGGAGAGTCTTTTCTCCAAGCGGGGATTGGCTATGGGGGTTCATGTTTTCCTAAAGACACAAAAGCATTGGTTCAGCTTGCAGGCAATGTCAAACATCCCTTTGAATTGCTCGAGTCGGTAATTAAGGTAAATCAGCACCAACATTCTCTTCTGGTCGTAAAGGCAAAAGAAATGATGGATTCACTAAAAGGAAAAAAAGCTGCCATACTAGGGCTCGCTTTTAAACCGGAAACAGATGATATTCGTGAAGCAGCCTCCATAACGATTATTAGAGAATTGCTTGAAGAAGGGGCAACTGTCACTGCTTATGATCCAATAGCCATTCCAAATGCACATAAGCTGTTTGGAAATTCTATCGAATACACTACGAATATTCGACAAGCGCTTAAAGACGCAGACTTTGCTATCATTGCAACAGAGTGGGAGCAAATAAAGCATCTGCCTTTGGATACCTTCGCTGTCTGTATGAAAGAACCGATTGTTCTAGATGGACGAAATTGCTATTGTATTAAGGATATTCAACGATACCCAATTACCTACGTATCGATTGGCAGACCGGTTATTTCGAAGGTAAAGCCAATGTCTATCAAATAGAGGGAGAATCCTAACATGAGAATAATCCAATCATTTTATCACCTCGAATGCAAAGTATTTCAAGAGATTAATAGCCATTTCGATAAAAAAATTTTTAATCTCTTTTTTCGTACGATTACACATATTGGAGGAGCATTGTTTATCAGTGTAACGACATTATTGCTCATCATCCTAACTTCTAACCAAACAAGACTTGCAGCGATTTCAAGCGCTGCAGCCTTGGCTCTGAGTCATATACCCGTGCAGCTAGTAAAGAAGCTTTTTCCTCGTAAAAGGCCATATTTACTAATTGAAACAACTAAGATTTTGCCTAATCCATTAAAGGATCATTCTTTTCCATCCGGTCATACAACAGCCGTTTTCTCAGTAATTGTGCCATTTGTCCTTCTAACACCTTTACTAGCCTTCTACCTAATTCCTTTGGGGATAAGTGTAGGTATTTCAAGAATCTATTTAGGTCTTCATTATCCTTCGGATGTCATTGCTGGAGCTATTCTTGGTGCGTGCTTCGGAAATCTCTGTTATTATTTCTTAACCTAAAATGATGTGGAGCTTACCAGAGGAGGGGCTTATATGAAAATTGCTATTTTCACTGACACTTTTTTTCCAGAAGTAAACGGGGTTGCTAAAACACTTAATCGATTTACTAACTATCTTGAAAATCAGGGCTTTTCCTATAAAGTATTTGCTCCTGATTCCGTTACAAATGAATATGTTTCAGATCATATTCACCGGTTAAAAAGTTTACCCTTTTTCCTTTATCCTGAATGCCGATTAGCATTTCCAAATTTCATGAAAATCAGGTCAGAAATAGAGCTGTTTTCTCCAGATTTGATTCATGTTGCAACACCATTTACCGTTGGTCTTTCCGGTGTTTATTATGCAAAAAAATTTAATATTCCAATGGTCGGTTCCTATCACACTGATTTCAGTGACTATTTACATTTCTATGACCTTGAATTCCTTTCTAAACCTCTCTGGAAATACATGAAATGGTTTCATAGTCCTTTTCAAAAACTCTTCGTTCCATCTATTGACACGTTGGAAAAACTAAACATCCGCGGTTTTTCCAACCTGGAAATCTGGCCAAGGGGTGTTGATTGCCAGCTTTACCATCCCAATTATGTAAAAGAAAATGCTCGCAATCGATACGGTATATCCAAGAAATTTATCCTGTCGTTTGTTGGCCGACTTGCACCAGAAAAGGATTTGCACACTCTTATGAAGATTGCTAACTCTTTACCATCTGAAATAAATGAACAGGTACACTGGTTAATTGCTGGGGATGGTCCATTACTTGATGAACTCAAAATTAGTTCACCGCCTAATATGACCTTCACAGGTTTTTTAAAAGGCGAAGGATTAGCAGAGGTTTATTCAGCTTCAGACCTATTTATTTTTCCATCTCCAACTGAAACCTTTGGCAATGTTGTATTAGAAGCACTGGCAAGCGGAACACCGGTAATAGGGGCAAATGCTGGCGGAGTAAAAAATATTATTTCTACTGGTGTTACCGGACATCTGTGTGAGTCAGGTAATGCAGAGGATTTTATCCAACGTATTGTTCAGTTGTTAAGTAATGATCACCTACGGGCCCAAATGGCGATAAATGCTAGGAAATATGCACTAACCCAAAAGTGGGATCAGATATTCGAAAACTTAATTAACCATTATTCTACCCTTATCGATCAACCCGCTAAAAAAATATATGCTTGATGTAAGGGGGAAATCAAATGGACACAGTTTCTCACGTTATTTTTGGCTTTGGCCTTGGTGCTCTTGCTCAAATTGACCCTGTGATTTCAAGCGATAGCACCTTATCAACAGCTGTCCTTATTGGATCCGTAGTGGGTTCTAATGCACCTGATGTTGATTTCATGTATCGTCTCAAAGGGAAAAGCTGTTATTTTCGAAATCACCGGGGGTTGTCACATTCTCTTCCTGCCATTCCTATTTTGTCCTTACTCCTTTCAACTTTCATACTCATTCTCTTCCCGGGCACCTCTTTTTCCCACTTGTTTTTCTGGACATTACTTGCTGTAACCTTCCACGTCCTTTTTGATATTTTTAATGTAAATGGGACACAAGCATTACGCCCATTTTCTTTAAAATGGATTTCTTTAGATTTCCTGCCCTTGGTCGACCCCTATATCATTATGATTCATATTCTAGGATTCAGCCTGCTGCCCTTCTATCCCCCGGGTAGTGTTTTTTCTATCATTTACCTTGGAATCGCATTTTACCTTTTGATTCGATTGATATCCGCACTACTTTTAAAAAGGAAACTTAAACTGCATTTTTCAAATGCACTCCAAATAAAATTGATTCCTAAAACAGCACCATTCAAGTGGAGCGTTCTAATTGAAACGGATATGGATTTTTTATTTGGGTCATATTCGCAAGGCGACTTATGGGTAGAGCACACTTTCTCCAAAAAAATTGACTACCCGGAATTAGTTTTATACAGCAGTAAGGACCCAAAGGTTGATTACTTTCTTAGGAGTACTCATTATGCCTATCCGTTTGTTCAAAAAAGAAAAAGCGGTTATTTCATCTATTGGAAAGATCTTCGTTTTCGGAATAAGAAATTTTTTCCTAAGCTTGCTATTATGTTCATTTCCTTAGATAACCAAAAACAGGTTTCTTATTCCGGGAAACTATTCTCTATTAAACATTACAAAAAGGTAATGAAGGACTTGGCGGCTTCTATAAAATAAAATCCTGAGCCACTTGCGTTTTTTGCCCACAACGCAGGGTGGCTCAGGATTCTTTGTTATGGAAGTTCTGGTTTCGTAAAAACTGGCGGCTCCCCGCCTAAGGTTTTTAAAAACGCTAATAAATCTGCCTTCTCTTGATCTGTTAAACCTAGAGGACTCATAAATTTTTGCATAAAAAAGCTCTTATTTAGGTGATTATCCCCGCCACGGTCATAGTAATCGATTACTTCTTCAAGAGTTGCAAGACTGCCATCCCGCATGTAGGGTGCAGTGTGGGTTATTCCATATAATCCAGGTGTACGAATTCTCCCCAAGTCCCCTTCTTCTCCGGTAACGGCTTGTCTGCCTTTGTCCTCAGTATTGAGGCCAATATTGTAAAAGTTGTTATCAGAAAGTTTCGGTCCATTGTGGCAGGTCACACAATATGCTTTTCCTATAAACAATCTCAAGCCGCTGATTTCTTGTTTGGTTAATGCGTTCGTATCACCTTCAAGAAACCTGTCATAGGGTGTTTCCTTTACAACAATTTGCCTTTGAAAGGCTGCAAGAGCTTTTGCAATATTTTGTTCGGTGATTCCATCGTTAAAAGCAGCCTAGAATCGTTCTTGATATCCTTTAACTGCAGATAACTCATTAATGAGTTCATTTAGGGGCTGGTTCATCTCATCAGGATTTTGAATGGGTCCCAGTGCTTGCTCTTCTAGGGAGGCGGCACGACCATCCCAAAAGTTTGTGGTGTAATAGCCAGCATTTATAAGCAAACATTACAAAGAGCTGCCTAACAACTGTCCGCCTGAGATGGACATTGTCCACGAGCGGTGACAGGCACCAAATTATTTCAGTATATCAAAGATGATTTTTGCATGGTCGGTGTTGTCAATTTGACCTGCGAAGCGTTTGCTTCCTGGTCCGTATGCATAGACGTTTACGTCTTCGCCTGTGTGCCCGCTGGTTGTCCAGCCTGTGAAGGACCGGATGTTTATAATTTCTTCAATGGCGTTGTCTATGTTTTTTGCTTTCATTGTTCTAGCTGCTCTTTCTACTGATTTTATTTCATTTTTTGTTAAAGGAAGGTCGATATACTTCGTTAAGGTTTCTTTGACCGCTGCTCCCTTGACTATTTCTGCAGCTATAAAATTAGGTGTGCGCTTAACAGCCTTTATCACAGAAGGAAACCAATTATATTGCCCCTCTGCACCTATTGTGAATCCCCCGGTTGAATGATCAGCTGTTGCGATGACTAATGTTTGTCCATCCTTTTTCGCAAAATCAATGGCCACTTTAAATGCCTTCTCGAAATCTTCCATTTCACTCATAGCTCCAACAATATCATTGTCATGTGCTGCCCAGTCAATCTGACTTCCTTCGACCATAAGAAAAAATCCATTTGGGTTCTGATTTAATCGCTCTAATGCAGAAGTTGTCATATCGGCTAAAGAAGGTGTTTCTTTTGACCGATCAATCATTTTCGGCAGACCGCCTTTTGAAAACAACCCTAACACCTGGGTATTATGGTCGTTTTTCATCCCTTCAAGGTTTGTTACATAGCTAAAGCCATCTTTAACAAACTCCTCTACAAGGTTCCTATCTTTACGGATAAACCAATCTGAACCTCCGCCAAGCATTACATCAATTTTATGCTCACCGGATACTAAATCCTGATAATACTCATCAGCAATCGCAGCCATGCTTTTCCGGTGGGAAACATGAGCGCCAAAAGCGGCAGGGGTGCCATGGGTAATTTGCGCGGTAGCAACAAGCCCTGTTCCTTTCCCTTTTTCCTTTGCTCTTTCCAGAACTGATTTCAATTTTGAGTGATTAGTTCCAATCCCGATTGCCCCATTATAGGTTTTTACACCGGTTGCCATTGCTGTTGCTGAAGCTGCCGAATCTGTTACACTATGCCTTGAATCATTCGGGAAGGTTGTCTGTTGACCAACAAGATATGGTCCAAACTCTGTTGATTCAAGTTCTATAGTAGTTGGATTGTCTTTTAAATAGCGGTATCCTGAAGTGAATGATACGCCCATCCCATCACCAATTAGAAAAATAATATTTCTACTATCACCACTATTAACATCTGCCTCAATTGACCTCATAAAGGTTCCCATTAATAAAATGCTAATAACAACTGGAAAAACCCATCTCCCATGCCGTTTCATGGACATATTGCCCCCCTCAATTTTCCTGAATCAAATGTATTTATTATGGATTTAGAAAGTTGAAATTATCCATTATCCACATCATCCTAAGCAACTCGCAGACTTCATAAAAAAAAGGTTAAAATAAAATAGCTGCCTAACAGGAAAAAATCTCTATATGCTAGAATATGTACCTATAGAATTACTTCTCAGAGGAGACCTTTAATGAAGAGTGATGAAATACTTGATCTTTTTAATAAACATTTACGGATTGATATTATTGAACCTGACTCTCGAAGGGAGCAGACCGATTCTGTTATCAGGAAGGTGTCCTTAACGAACGAACCTGGGTTTATAACTTATTCCAATATGAATGAATCAAACGCTGACCGTGTCATCGAAGAACAAATTGCTTATTATAAAAAATTAAAACAGCAATTTGAGTGGAAGGTATATGATTACGATAAGCCATCAGATTTAAAGGAAAGATTGCTAAAAAAAGGGTTTACAATAGAAGAATCAGAGGCACTCATGATTTCTGATTTAACTAAGGAAAATCTGTTACTTGATATACCTGTTCAGCCAGAGATAAGAAGAATCATAAATGAACAGGAAATCTGGGATATTATGAAACTCGAAGAAGATGTTTGGAGCGAGAATCATCAGGATTTAGGTCAGCGTCTTGTTCGGGATTTTCATGACAGTACTGCTCACCTTTCCCTCTACGGAGCCTTCGTTAATGGGAAAGTAGTCAGTGCTGCTTGGATGTATCTTCATGAAGGGACACCATTTGCCAGCCTTTGGGGAGGTTCAACCCTAGCCAATTATCGGAAAAAGGGCTATTACAGTTCCCTTTTAGCCATTCGTGCACGTGAAGCTGCAGCCAACGGTTACCCGTTACTCATGGTCGATGCAAGCCATATGAGCCGGCCCATACTAGAAAAGCATGGGTTTCATTGTTTTGGTCATTCAACACCCTGCATGTCACCAAAGTTTGAATAGGTGAATCGAAAAGATCCCTAAGGATACAGATTCCTAGGGATTTTTTTGTTGCCTATTTAATAGAGTCAAATCCAAAGCGTCAGGAATATCCATAAGATTGCGAATCTCGTTCGGAACAGCAACCTTTGTTCTTTTCTGACGGTCTATGGTTGCCAGCACTACCTCAGCAGATACAGCCAGTTCATCTCTTTGATTCATTACAGTATGCTTAAGAGTAAAGCTAGTATTCCCTACCCGTTCAAGCGAGGTTCTAATTCGCAGCAAGTCCTTGGGGAAGATTTCCTTTTTATAATCTGCACTGATATGTACTACTACGGATTCAACACCTGCGTTAACACTATATTTATACCACTCTGCTCGTGCGTCATCTAAATATTCATTTAGTTTTACATTGCTAACATGATACATATTCGATTCTGCGATAATCTCTCTTTCTGTATAAGCCATGCAATCTACCCTCCATTTGATATTGTATAAGTATTTCTCTGCGTACAATAGGAATACCTGCATAAATATAAAAGCCAGGTGCCCCTTGTTTTTATATATTAAATATTTGTTGTACAATTATAGTGATACCATTATAGATTTGCACATGAGTAAGGCGGGTTTTTCATGACAATTACATGGGATGAAGTTACCATTGATCATTTGCTTCACTTCGAAAAGGTTTTAAAATTATATGATTTAGTATTTCCCATTGAGGTGAGAGAACCCCATGAAGTTTTTATAAAGGGGCTACACTATGCGAAAAATCGAAAGCCGAATAGCTTTCGTTTCTTGTTAGGCTTAGATGGAGAACAACTTGTATCCTTTGCAACTGGACACTATTTAGAGGAGGTAAATGCAGGATTTATTGTTTATATCGCAACAGATCCTCTAGTTAGAAGTAAAGGAGTAGGTTCGAAAACATTAATGAAAATGGAAGAATTATTAAACCAGGATGCAATTACAGCAGGAAACTCCAACCTGGAAGAAATTATTCTTGAAACGGAAACTCAAGATATGGTTCATACAAGTGAGGAAAAAGAAAATTGCGTGAAAAGAAACCAGTTCTTCGAAAGAAATCATTACAAAAAGGTAAACAAAATCATTTACCTGCAGCCACCCTTACATAAGGAACATGAACCAATTCCACTTAATCTCTTTATTAAAAATCTACAAAAGAACGAAACTGACACAGAAACAATTAAAAAAATCATCCATGCGATTTATAAAGAAAAATATTACTTAGTCAATGGGATTAATAAACTTGTACTTTATGACAGTCTACAAAAAATGGAACTAGATAACTATAAAATAAAGCCTGGTCCATAGTGGAACAGGCTTTGTTCAATACTATTTTTCATTATTAGAAAAATCTCATTAAATACCTTTTAAGCCATAAAAAGGTCCCTAAGGAAACTCCCTAGGAACATAGTTTAGTATTTTTTTAACCGGCAGTTTTTGCATACTTTGACGGTTTGGTTGGTTTCGGTTTTATGTGGATATAACAGCTTTATTCTTGTCCTCCCACACAACGGACATGTCCCGCGGCCCCTTGATGGCAGGTAGTTTACCGTTTTGCCTCTATTCCTCTTCGCCATTTCAATCCCCTATCCATAATTAATCTTCTTTCTTTATCTAATGATGGACTGGCACAAAGATTGATAGGCATATAATTGTTTTTTGAAAATTGGTAAAAATTAGTGGAGATTGGTGACAGGCACCGCCCGTGGACACTTTCCACCCCAGGTGGACAATCAGAACTTTTTCCCACATTTTCTTCATACATAGTGGACTTCCGTTGGTTCATATAATGGTCGGGTGGAGGTGGAGTGATGGTGAAGCGCATATTGGCTGTAATGGTGTTTGGGTGTTTGCTTGTTTTGGCTGGGTGTGGGGGACCTGTTCAGGATGACATTTTGAATTATATAAATGAGGATTTGAAATCAGCACAGAACCTCGAAGTGAAGGCTGTTTCTGCGTATGAAGGGGTTGCAGGTGCTAATTACACGGATGATCAAACCATGCATAATGCTCTGGTAACTGCAGTAATTCCAACCTATACAAAGTTACTCAACGAATTAGAGTCCGTAAACATTGAAACAGATGAACTGAAGGAGATTCATGCAATCTACCTTTCAGGAGTACAGAAACAATTCAGTGCCTTTGAAAAGATAATAGAAGCCATCGAAAAGCAGGATTCCAATATAATTGATGAAGCCAATAAACTTTTAGAAGAGGGCCGTCTGCAAATCGAAGACTATAATGATAAGCTTGATGCCCTAGCTGAAGAAAATAACGTAGAAATAGAAAAAAATTAAACGAAAGAGGCTGATACCTAAGGTCATTCCAATCTACCCTCGGTGTAAGCCTCTCTAATTTTAATCCCTAACGATTACCCTTTTACATAGTAAAGGTCATGACTCGATTCAACAATATACTCAGGTTTTTCTGCCTTCGGCTTCGCCTTATGACCGGCAATATGCTCCGGGCTTTTCTCCCAATTTTTCCAATCCTCTTCAGACTCCCAGTTAACCATAACCATTACTTCCTCTTCACCACGGCGAACCTTTTTTACCAGTACCTGCTTCCCTAGGTATCCAGGCTGCTGAGCCAGCAAACCGCCCCGATTAGAAAAGCCCTCAACTACCTGATTACTAAATCCCTCTTTAACCACTATTCTTTTAATTTGATAAAACATCAAAATCCCTCCCTATAAATAAAGCCAGGAATAAACCTGGCTTAAATTTTATAATGCTGCTTCGATTTCTTCAGCCATCATTTTTACAGATTGTAATCCGCCTCCGCTTAAATACCAAGCGTCTGGATCAAGATAGATAACTTTATCTTCTTTAAAGGCCGTCGTCTTTTTCACAAGTTCATTTTCGATTACTTTTTCAGCACCAGCTTCTCCGCCTACAGCTGAGTTACGGTCAATGACAAACAATACGTCAGGATTTGTTTCCATAATGTATTCGAAGGTAATACTCTGACCATGGGTTGATACTTCAATTTTCTCATCTGCCGCACCGAAACCAAATACATCATGAATCACGCCAAAACGAGAGCTTGGTCCATAGGCGCTCACTTTTCCTTCATTTGCTAGGACAATTAACCCTTTTTTATCAAGTCCAGAGGCCTTTTTGTTTAAATCTTCAACGCTCGCTTTAATTTCTTCAACCGCACTTGCCACTTCATCTTTCTTGTCAAAAATTTCACCGACAAGATTCATATTCTTTTCAAAGGACTCCATGTATTTTGTATAATCTAATTCCACATACACAGTTGGAGCGATTTCTGCGAACTGTTCGTATAATTCAGCTTGGCGAGTACTGATAAAAATAACATCAGGCTGCATAGCATGAATCGCTTCAAAATCAGGCTCTTTCAAGCTGCCAACGTTTGTATATTTTTCACCAGCGTATTTTTCTAAATAAGCTGGAATAGTTGTTTGTGGAACACCTGTTACTTCAACACCTAATTCATCCAATGTATCTAAAATTCCGAAGTCAAATACAACTACTTTTTCTGGGTTTTTATCAATTACTGCTTCTCCATACTTATGCTCAATCGTCATCTTTTCAGCTTTCGCCGTTTCCGTTCCTGCTGATTTTGTCTTACTTTCTTCCTTCGCACCACCACAAGCTGCCAATACCAAAATCATTGAAAACATAACTAATAGAAAACTCCACTTTTTCATATACTTATCTCCCCTTATTATTATGATCCAAAATATACACAGATACGGCAGCCATTCATTTGCTGAATCGGAATATCCATATCATAAATTTCTTTTAACGCGGCTGATTGAATAATCTCTTCCGTAGGTCCATCTTTCACGACCCTACCATCCTTCATTGCGACAATTCGGTCGGAATAAACGGACGCAAAGTTTATATCATGGAGTACGATAACAACTGTTTTTCCAAGCTCATCGACCAAGCGACGTAAGATTTTCATAATCTGGACGGAATGCTTCATATCTAGATTGTTTAACGGTTCATCAAGCAAAATGTACTCGGTATCTTGAGCAATTACCATTGCGATAAATGCCCGCTGCCTTTGACCTCCAGATAATTCATCTAAAAAGTTATCCTGCATATCAGTTAAGTGCATATATTCCAGTGATTGTTCGATAATTCGCTCATCTTCCTGCGTCAGCCGCCCTTTCGAATAGGGGAACCTTCCAAAGGAAACAAGTTCACGAATGGTCAGGCGAACATTCATGTAGTTAGACTGTTTTAAAATCGACACCTTTTTGGCAAACTCATTCGACTTCATCTTTTTAACATCCGATTTATCGATGAGTACCTCACCTGTATCTGAATCAAGAAGCCGACTTACCATGGATAATAGTGTTGATTTACCTGCTCCATTTGGTCCGATGAAGCTTGTTATCTTCCGCGGCTGGATATCAACCGTTACATCCTCAACAACCGACTTTTTCCCATATAACTTTGTCAACGCTCGGACTTGTATCATGCAGCTTTCCTCTCCTTTAGCAGTAAATAGATGAAATACACTCCACCAATAAAGTTAATAATGACACTTAGCGTGGTCGAAAAGGTAAAAACTCGTTCGACTACCCATTGCCCGCCAACAAGAGCGACAATACTCATGAGAATCGCACCTGTTATCAGTGTGGTGTGTTTGTATGTTTTGAAAAATTGATAGGACAGATTGGCAACAATTAAACCAAAAAAGGTAATTGGTCCTACTAGAGCAGTCGAGATGGAAATGAAGACTGCCACAATCACCAGCATTTTTTTGACAATCGAATCATACGGAACACCTAAATTAATAGCTGTATCACGGCCTAATGACAACACGTCTAAATACTTTAAAAAACGCCATGCATAAATCATCACAAGTGATACGATGATAATCGCCAGCCAGACTAAGTCTGAATTGATATTATTAAAACTTGCAAACATGCGGTCTTGAACGATTTGGAACTCATTCGGGTCAATCAATACCTGAAAAAAGGTTGAGATACTAGAGAAAAACGTTCCGACTATGATTCCGACTAGTAGTAAAAAGTAGATTGGCTGATTGCCCTTTTTAAATAAAAACTTGTATAAAAGAAGAGCAAATATGATCATTACGACAACTGAGAGTAAAAAATTCACCTGCTTATTGACCATAATCATGTGACCGGAACCTAAAAAGAAAATAATTAAGGTTTGTAGGAGCAGATAAAGTGAATCCAGCCCCATAATGCTTGGTGTTAAGATTTTATTATGAGTAATGGTTTGAAAAACAACGGTTGCGTAGGCAATCGTGACACCCGTTAACACCATTGCTAACACTTTTATCATTCGTTTTGGAAGAGCATATCCAAAACTTCCGTTTAATTCATGAAATAAATAAATGGCACAAACCCCCGCAGCGATCAATGCGAGAATCATCAACTTTACTGAGTTACGCATATGCCTTCCTCCGGAACAGTAAGTATAAGAAAATTCCGCTTCCGATTACGCCAACCATGAGACTGATCGAAATCTCATAGGGATAGATTAGAACTCTTCCTAAAATATCGCAAATAAGAAGGAAGATAGCTCCAAGGAGTGCTGTATGCGGTAAAGTTTTTTGCAAATGATCACCTTTAAAAATCGAAATAATGTTAGGAATAATCAGGCCTAGAAAAGGGATAATCCCTACTGTTAATACAACTGTTGTCGTTACTAGCGCTACTAGGATGAGGCCAATATTCACAATACGACGATAGGCAAGCCCAAGATTTTTTGAAAAATCCTCGCCCATACCAGCTATGGTAAAGCGATTGGCATAGAAATAAGCAATGATTAGGATTGGAATACTTATGTACAGAAGTTCATATCTCCCCTTCATAATCATGGAAAAATCGCCTTGAAGCCAAGCAGACATATTTTGAATGACGTCAGCTCGATACGCGAAAAAAGTGGTCACTGAGGACAAGATATTACCGAACATAAGACCAACTAGCGGAATAAAAATAGCGTCTTTAAACTTAATCCTGTCTAGAATTTTCATGAATACAAACGTACCAGCAAGCGCGAAGGCGAAGGCTACAGCCATTTTTTCAAGCATGGTTGCATTTGCAAATAACAACATAGAGACTAGAATACCAAGCCGGGTTGCGTCTAGCGTTCCAGCCGTGGTCGGCGAAACAAATTTGTTTCTGCTGAGCTGCTGCATAATTAGGCCAGCAATACTCATTCCAGCTCCTGCAAGTAAAATAGCTACAAGCCTTGGAAGTCTACTTATTAGGAAAATCTGGGTTTCCTCCGATTGAACATCTAACAGGTCCATTGGTGATATACTGCTAACGCCAACAAACAAGGAAACAGCAGATAATCCTATTAATGCTAGTAGTAAATATCTTTTCTTCTTCATGGCAGTCCCCAACATTTCTATTTTTCTATGATTATCCCTTAAATGAGAATCATTATCAATAATAAACAAAATGATAGTCAATGAGAATAATTATCACTCATAGACACAATAAATTCAAATGAGAATAGTTTTCACTCATTTACAAAAATAATCGGCATTGAAAATCATTATCAATGTCTTATACATTGATTATAAACAGTGATAATTTTCTCGTCAACAGGTAGTTGAGAACTATTTTCACTCATTTCTGACTATTTTGTGACATATAGAAGGTATTAACCTCGTAAACCTCAATATAGGTATTTTTTGGATTTCTATTTCAAGGCACATTTGAGAGGCAATATCATTGTAAAAGAATCGGGACTTTATCCTTACTTTAATGAAGGAGAATATTATTAATATGAGGAATTAATAGTAATGTAGGAAAAATTAAATTTGACCTTAACAAGCAGCTAAAAATTCAATAGGTTAAGAGATTTATATAAAAGGAGGGATAAAATATGAATAATAATAAACATAAAGTTGCCTTTTTTAGCCTCCTGCTAATCGTACCAATCTTTTATGCCTCACTTGTTCCCTTGAAAACCAGAGCTGAATTTAGATCAGATGTCCATTTAGACCGAACAATCGTAACATATCAAAATGAACCCCTGCTAAAAGAGCGCGTCATTTTAAGTGTTCCAGCTATACAGCAATTCCCAGAACTTCCTAGAGGCTGTGAAGTAACAAGCTTGGCCATGTTATTAAACTTTGCTGGTGTTACAGTTGATAAGCTTACCCTCGCCGATCAGGTCCCTAAGGTTCCTTTCTTAAGCGACGGCTTTTATGGGAATCCCCATCATGGATTTGTAGGAAATATGTATACATATAACGAACCTGGCTTAGCTGTTTACCATGAAGTGATCGAAGACCTTGCAAATCAATACCTGCCAAACAAAATTGATAATATGACTGGAGAACGTTTTTCTGCTGTGCAAAAGAAACTGAACGAGGGTAAACCGGTTTGGGTTATTGTTGGCAGTAAATTTACTTTTTTACCAGAAGAACATTGGGAAACCTGGAATACGACTAATAGAGAAATGAAAATCACTTTCAAAACCCATTCTGTTCTAGTAACAGGGTATGACGAAAGCAGCGTCTATTTTAATGACCCCTTCTATCGTGACCAAAACAGATCAGCTAATTTTAAAGACTTTGTAACCAGCTGGACCCAATTTGGGAGCCAGGCCATATCTATAAAGTAAAAAGATGGTGCCAGGCACCATCTTTTTTGTCTATTTTTTCATTAACCGGGAAACCTAGGAAAGGATATTGTTTCGAGAAAGGAGGAGTTATCTTGGAAGCAACCTTGAATGTTGGGGATGTTGCCCCTGATTTTTCACTGCCTGCAACAACAAAGGACCCCCTCGCACTTTCAGATTACAGAGGCAAAAAGAATGTGGTTGTGGCCTTTTATGGAATGGATTTTACTCCCGGCTGAATTAAAGAAATTTCCTCTTGGAAAGAGGATTACAAAAGGTTTGAACAGTTAGGTGCAGAAGTTATTGGAATCAGTGCGGATCATATTCATTCGCACAGAGTTTTTGCCGCCAGTATGGGGACATTGCCTTATCCTTTAGCTTCCGATTGGCGCAGGCAGACAATCAAAGCCTACAAGGTGTTTAACGAAAAAGGGGAAGTCGCCATCCGCTCGGTCTTTGTTGTCGATAAAAATGGAAGCATTACCTATATAAACACCTCCTTTAAAGCAGACAAGAAAGAAGATTATGAAGCTGTTTTCTCTGAACTTGAAAAGTTAACTAAATAATTTAAGCGAAACATCTCCCGATATAAATTCGAGAGATGTTTTCTACTATTGATACGCCTTCACATTTAGCAAAGTGTTAAGCCGACCCTTTGAATATTTATCTTTTATCATTCTTCAATGATCATAGGCCAATGGCTATCGATGAATATCCCCATAGCTAAAGCTAGGGGTTTCGAAAGAATAGTCTTAAAAAGCACCATTGTCTTTACGTGGGCTACCACAAGTCCCGCTACTACATCAGGCCGAAGCCTTCAGCTTTGCATGTCTATTTTTCATGATGATGATTTTCTGTGGAGCTTGAAGGAAGTGTTTTCTTTCGAGTCCTTCAAAGGCATTCTTTACATGTTTTCGAACGATATTAAAGGCGCCATTTACATCTGCATGGATTAGAACTTTTGAGCCCTTAATTTTGTAGAAAGCTCTAGTGCTTCGATACCCACTAAAAATGGTTTGATGTTCTTCTCCGAATGTTGGAATGGGGTCATGATTCAAGAAACTAGACTTGGAAGTAAAGCTTTCTTCCCTATCAATAACTTGAACACCTTTTCGCTCAGCTTTGTATCGAATCATTTCAATGAAAGTCGCATATGGAATTTGGATGAAGGTTTGCTTATTTGCCTTTTGCATATCAACCTCCAATTTCCAGCCAACATTCCTTCCAATGATAATTGTATCGATGTTTCTTTCTAGAGCAATTTCCACCACTTTAGCGCTAGCTTTATGCATAAAATCCATGACTCGGTTATTTCTTTTTCGATCCAACGATATCATTCGTTTAGTGTTAAAAATCCCTTCTTTGGGACTTTTCCCATTTCGAATAATACTCATGTACTTGCCCTTTAATTTGTTATAGTATTGATTGATCGATTTTAACCTTGTGCCCTTGATAAGGAGAGGCTTTAGCCCCATATTATCGACGATAGTTGCCAGGTTATCAACGCCCAAATCAATACCCATTACTCGTTTAGGCTCAAATACAAATTCATTAAATTGCTTTTCACTACGATGAATTTCCTTGTCTTGTGTACCTTTAAAAATGACTTCCACTACATAGCGGCCATAGGAGGGGACAATTCGAACCTGTTGTAGTTTTCCTTCGGAACAAGCAACCTTACCCAAGCTTAATTGAAGATGGGTTCCTGGTAATTTAAGAACATTACCTTCTTTGATCCTTGTTATTTGATTGGTTAAATAACACGTGGTTCTTCCATTTTTCTGTTTATATCTTGGAATCTTTGGCTTACCGGAAAAGCTGGCAGGATTGATTTTATATTTCTTAAAGGCTTCGAAGAAACTTTTCCAATCATCATAAACTTTTTTCATCGTTTGTTGATTGGACTGGGAGGGCATAGAAGTGTAATCTACTTGTTTCATCACTTTAAATAAGGCTTCCACAAAGCCATATCCAATAAATGATTTTTTATGATGGGGCATCTCAAATGGCTTCAACTTTGAATCAATTAATTTGCCGCTTTTATCTACTTTCTTAGCTTTCATCTTTGCTATTTCATAGCTTTTCTGGCGAATCTCATTCATTTTACTTAAATGTAATTCAATATCCATTAGAACCTGGAGTTGATTTTCATTTTTCATTTCTTTATTTAGAGCCGTGTAAACCTGTCGAATATAGTAATTGGTAATGTTGTACAAATTTTTTGCTTTAAAACATAGAGTATCACAGTAATCAAACAATTCATGGGCCGGATGTATTT
Organism: Neobacillus niacini; assembly: GCF_031457145.1. Lineage (GTDB taxonomy): Bacteria > Bacillota > Bacilli > Bacillales > Cytobacillaceae > Neobacillus > Neobacillus niacini_J. Next base: position 209,476 of record NZ_JAVDVZ010000007.1, on the reverse strand, counting down.
GTATTTTATAGGCACTATACATTTCGTTCACCTCCTCACAAAGAACAAACGTTCTATTTATACTTTCATTATAACAAATAGTTTGATAGAAAGTATAGTAGGAGCCCTGACTTTATCCAAAAAAATACAGCTTATATCCCCATATCTAAAGCTAGAGGTTTTACGCTGCTTTTTGATAACATAAAAAAGTGCACCTTTCAAAGGTACACATCATTAAATATTATTTATTGATTTGCTTTTTTAACCATTCCGCAACTTGAACGGTACATTTCCCTGACTATTTCCTATTTAATTTATTCTCCATAAATTTTAATAAATCTTCCATTAATTCTTCCTTCTTAAGTGCAAATTCAATAATTGTTTGAATGTAACCAAGTTTTTCTCCTACGTCAAACCTTTCCCCTTCAAATTCATAAGCAAATACCCGTTGTATTTTATTCAATTTTTGAATCGCATCTGTAAGTTGAATTTCTCCACCGGCACCAATTTCTTGGTTTTCCAAAAACATGAAAATTTCTGGTGTAAAAATATACCTGCCAATAATCGCTAAATTTGATGGAGCGGTACCTAATTTTGGTTTTTCAACAAAATTCTTCACTTGAAAAGAACGTTCTATCTGGTGAAAGGGCTCTATAATCCCATACCTATTTGTCTGGTGGTCCGGAACTTTTTTCACACCAATAACAGTGGAATGTGTACGATCATATTCATTGATTAATTGTTTTAAACAAGGGGTTTCTGCTTGAACAATATCATCACCTAGCAAAACGGCAAAAGGTTCATTACCGATAAATTTTCGTGCACACCACACAGCATGACCCAGGCCTTTTGGTTGCTTTTGTCTTATATAATGTATATCAATCATTCTCGATGGTTCCTTAACCTTTTCTAATAGGTCGAACTTCTCTTTCTTTAATAGGGCTTGTTCCAATTCGAAGGCAGAATCAAAATGGTCTTCAATCGCACGTTTTCCTTTTCCGGTAACGATAATAATGTCTTCGATTCCAGATTCGATTGCTTCTTCAACTATATATTGAATCATTGGTTTATCTACAATCGGCAACATTTCTTTTGGCATAGCTTTTGTTGCTGGTAAAAATCTTGTTCCGAGCCCGGCTGCCGGGATAATGGCTTTTTTTACCTTATGCATTTTTAGTTCATCCTTTTATTATTATAAATAACTTTTGAATGGTTTGAAGTATTTACCTTCACGACATTTCAATGGAATTGAGACCATATTGAAAAAAAAATTGAAAAAGAAAATAAAGTTGAAATTTTTGCATAATGTTATTTGAATAGAGTTCGATTAGATAATACACTTGGGTCATCTGGGCGATATTCTCCAGCTTTCTCATTGTGTTCACAAGATTTTTCAAGGTCCCCTAATTCCCAATAACAAATACATAATTGCAAATGGGGATACCAGGTAGAGTAATCTAGATTTTGAAATCCCCCAGTGTCTGTTTTTTTATTCTCTAATGCAGCGTGATACCATTTGGCTGCAGTTTCAAACTCCCTCTTCTCCATGAAAGAATTACCCATTTTGCAACAAAATTCTGGTCTGGGCCAATCATATTTTAAACTTTGAAGTAATGAATTCATTTCATTATCCTTCTCTCCAAGTGCTTGATAACATTCGGCTTTACTAAAACAGGCCATTATTTCGTCTTCGACCCAAGCATTCTTTGTTGCTAAAAATTTATCGTAATATCTAATTCCTTTTCTATATTTTTGGTGATCCTTCAATTCATTTGCGTAATAATACAAATCTCTTGGTGCAAAGACTTCTCCTTTTTTCAATCGATTCTCATAAATTGTAATGTTCCTGCGTGAGGGAATATTCTGTTTCATGTCCCGATTATGCGAGACCGCTATATCCGAATGTATAATATTTCCCCGTACTTCCAAATATTCATGTACCGGTCCATGCCATCTGAATTGATTTGATCGTTTCACAAGACGATTTCTTCTAAAAATGAAATTTGGATTTCCTTTTTCGTCAAAGCCATAATGATAAATCATTGACACAGCATCAATGGTCGAATTTAGGTCATTTTTTAAAGCCTTTAATTTCTCAAGATCATCTTTTTGTATAGAATCATCTGCATCTAACCATAAAATAAAATCCATTGTAGCGTTACTAAAGGCATAATTCCGAGCCGCAGAAAAATCGTCAATCCATTTATAATCAATAATCCGGTTCGTAAATGTCGAAGCGATTTCTTTCGTTTTATCCGTTGAGCCAGTATCAACAATAATAATCTCATCACATACTTCTTTTACACTATTCAAGCATTGCTCTAAAACTTCCTCTTCATTTTTTACAATCATACAAAGACTAATTGTTGGCACAAAAAGATCACCTCACAATAAAGAAAATGGTCTTTACGAATTACACGATTAACTGTTTCCCTTTCGGCGTTCCTCAACTATTTTCTTTATAGATTCTACATTCCCATTAGCCGTAGCATATCTCCACCAAAGCTGGTTACTCTGTTCAATATTCGGATTTCCTGCTGAACCAACGAATGGATGCCAACAATGATTAATCGTATGCTCAAGACGAATAGACGGTCCACATAATGTATCTATGGCAAATGTAAAACATTCATCCTCACGTCCCCAGCCAATGAATCGATCATCAAAACCGCCAACTTTTTCAAAATTTTCTCTTGTCACTACTAATAACTTTGCTCCTTTGTAAGGCTGGAAATCAACAAACTCAAAATCAGTAATTTCAGTCTCTATCGGCCATTTTGGTTCATTATGGAATATTTCTATAGATTGATTATTAGAAAGATTCCGGACATATCGAAATGGTATAACCCAAGCATACTCATTTAGTAATTTTGTTGCCTCTAAAAGAATTTGGGGATCATAAAAAATGTCACAATCCGCTATCACAAAAATGTCATTCTTTGCTCTTTTTGCCCCATTATTTATCGCTTCTGACCTATTGTAAGGATTACTATCAGTTTCAATAATACAAATTTCTGTTTCAGGTAACATTGCACGATAAAACTTTTTAATCCACTCAAATGCAAGTGTTCTAGGACCAAAATCATTTTTAAATGGGATTATAATTGAGACACGTTCTAACACGCTATCACTCCTGAATACGAAGTTTATTCTTTGTTGAAATTCTTTATAATATATGACTTCTTAAAGGAAAACGTTAAACACATTCCAAAAAAATATACACATTGTAATTTGGTTAAACATACTATTTAAATGTCTCCTATTACAAACATTTATAAGTAACGTTATTCCAAGGGGTGAAAATTTATGTCGATTGAAGCAAGCGTGATCATTCCTGCGTTCAATCGGGTCCATCAAGTAAAATTGACTTTAGCTTCTTTAGAGAATCAGACTTATCCTTTAGACCGATTTGAAGTCGTTATCGTTAATGATGGTTCTAGCGATGAACTTGAACAATTTATTAAAGATTACCAAGCTGAATCTCCTTTTCCTTTGATTTATACATCAACGAAGAAACAAAGAGGAAGGGCTGCTACAAGAAATCAAGGTGTGAAACATTCAAATGGTCCTATCCTAATCTTTTGTGATTCTGACTTTGTCGTATTCCCCACCTTCATTGAAACATTCATAAATGGACATGATTCTAAAGAAAATGTTTCCCTATCTGTCGTACCTGAGTCGTGGATTGGTGCTTATACTCATTATTATCCGGAATTTTCAAGCTGGGAAAAAGACATGATGAAAACACGATTGACTCCATATGAATTATGGAAAAATTCCTTCTTACGTTCATCTGAAATTATTTCAATCGTAACTCCGGAAGATATTCGAGAAAGAAATTATCAAAAATTACGGTTGGTTTCAGACTGGTTATTACATGAAGAAGTTAAAGAGGAATGTAAAAAAACAGATGTTGCCCCATGGATGCTCTTTATAACAAGAGGGGTATCAGTGGGGAAGAAGTATTTCCTCCGTGCTGGCGGCTTTAACGAAGAGTTCTTCCATTATGGTCTTGAAGATTGGGAACTTGGTTACCGACTTTCGAAAATCGGAGTAGAATTTCGGAGTATTGACAACACGGTAGGATATCATCAGGAGCATCCCATAAGTTTCCGCGGGGTTGATGGAAATGCAGAAAATCTAAAAAAGATTTTTAAGCGACACGGGCTTAGCGATCCCGAAATTTGTATGATGGCACTCCATCACCCTTGGAAAGATATTTATGGATATAAAAATAGCTTAAGGAAAATAAAAGAACAAACATCCCATATTATCTCAAAACCATTACTAGCAAAGAAGAATCACGATCAAATCATTAGGCTAAAGACAAACGAAACACTTCACTTGGACACACCTAATCCTGCAGATAATCAAGTACCATTTTACTATTGGGATTATCACCCTACATTTGAAACAGACCAGTTCACTAAGTCTGTAACGCATAGTCATATTGGAGAAACTGATTGTATGTGGCTAAACGAAATTCCTTATGGCGGATGGGGGGAACCAAGCGGACTCATTTTCTACTTGTCAACCTTTAAACTTGATAAACCTACGCATATTCATTTCTTCCTACATTTCGCAGATGATGCTGCCATCGTTTATCTTGATGGAAAACCAATAGCATATAAAGGGGGATATTTCGAACGGGGGATAGTAGAAAACGGCTACGACTTACCGCCTGAAAATGGAACACTTTTCCTAGAAAAAGGGAAACATACTGTTGTGATAGAAGCTGTCAATGCCTATTACGACAATTCAGCTAACCGTGCAGGTGTTGGTTTTACACTCATTGATTGGACAGGGGGAACCAAATTAGTTTCAACATCGAATATTAATCAATGGAGTAGTACAGGATATGTAAAATTGCCACCAAAAGGAACATATCAAACGACAGGTAAGTATCATGTCTTGCTTCAATCAATATTTTTGGATCAAAACAATGTTTCTGTAAAGAAACATCTGCAAATACAGGTAGATTAAAGGTAAAGACCCGCATATGATATGCGGGTCTTTTTCTTACTATTTAGCAGTCATAATGATTACTATTTGTTACAATCCACTAATTCATGATAGATAGCCAAATAGTCATCGGTCATCTTGTTAACTGAAAAACGTTCAATTACATATCTCCGAAGCTGATCAGGGTATGGAAAGGAATTTGCACGAACTTTTTCTATCATTTCTTCAACGGAATGACAGATAAAATCTGGAAATTGTTCCAAAATTTCAGGGACTGCACCATTTGGAAACGCCAGAACAGGTGTTCCGCAAACCATCGCTTCTATCATGGCAAGGCCAAAGGGTTCCTCCCAAACAACTGGGAATAATAGACATTTTGCTTTCTTTAATATTTCTTGTTTTTGTTTTCCTGCAATGGTTCCTACATACTCGATATTTGGGTTTGATTGTATCCTTGGCTTATAATCCGTTTCAAAAAGATACTGATCATGTATAGGGCCTGCTATAATGAGCCTATCATTTGTCTTCTCTACAACGTCCAAGGCATACTCAAGTCCTTTAAATTGAACCAATCTGCTAAAAAAAAGAACATAATCTTCTTTCTCATAACTAAAATCATATTCCGATGGATAAAGTCCATTATAAACGTATCTTTCGTTTGGACTCCCTAAAAATTCTCTTGCGCGTTTACTAATAAATACTTGATTGCTTACCCCATTGCCATGATCAACGTGTATGGTGCATAAGGTTGGTATAGGTAAGTTCAATTTCCCAATGAGAGAATCATGGGTATGATCATGGATAATATCAATATTCTCAGGTAGTGTATTTATAACACGACTGACCATCTCCTCAAACTGCCAAATACCATCATGCTGGTAGGAAATAAGATTAGCACTGGTAGAACTTCCACGGGGTGCATATACATAAACTTCATGTCCTCTTTTTACCAGTTCCTCAGTTAAATCATAAACCACTTTTTCAATCCCACCATAGCCATTAGGTGGAATTGGAAAAACATCCGGGGCTATTTGCACAATTCTCAAAGTAACATCACCTCCACCCCCAATATATTCAACTCCCATTGGTTTCGTTACGTTTGATAAAAAGCTGAGCATACGATTACAGTATCATACTTTAATATGTGTCCAAATAGTCAATATAAAAGGTCAACCAAATTTTGGTTGACCTAAATAATCGTTAACTCATAGTTTTAGATTTTTTTAATCGATAGTAATACCTGCACTTGCAACTCCTACAACTGATTGTGCCTCAGTTATACCAGTAGATACCACAGTAAATACCATTATTAAACGATCTCCTGCTGCAACTGGCACATTTATTGGTGAAAGTACATTTGAAACATTTGTACCTACAATCACCACTCCTGTTAATATTGGAGATAATGATACAAGCGTTCCTGGAAGTGGCTCAAATATATTCGAGTTAGAGGTTTGTGATTTCCAAACTTGGGCTTGAATAGTTGCTTTTCCGGAACTAAGGTTAATGTCTTTTCTAATACTAAAGAAACCTCCTACTGACGTAATCGCCCCAGGACGAGGTACTACAAAAGCATTGTTAACAACACCTTGTAGATTTATAGTAGCTCCACCAAAACCTGCATTAGTAAAACTGTCACCAAATGCAATAACAGCACCAGTATCGGCCGAACCACCAGCTACAGAAATTATTGTAACCTCACTACCCGATGAATATGGAATAATTGCACTGTGGCCTGTTGGTCCTCTAGGTCCTGTCGGTCCTGTCGGTCCTGTCGGTCCTGTCGGTCCGGTTGGTCCCGTTGGTCCTGTCGGTCCTCTAGGTCCGGTTGGTCCGGTTGGTCCCGTTGGTCCTGTCGGTCCGGTTGGTCCCGTTGGTCCTCTAGGTCCGGTTGGTCCCGTTGGTCCCGTTGGGCCTGTTGGTCCCGTTGGTCCGGTCGGTCCGGTTGGGCCTGTCGGTCCTGTTGGTCCGGTTGGTCCCGTTGGTCCGGTCGGTCCGGTTGGGCCTGTTGGTCCGGTTGGGCCTGTCGGTCCGGTTGGTCCCGTTGGTCCTGTCGGTCCGGTTGGTCCTGTTGGTCCTGTTGGTCCGGTCGGTCCTGTCGGTCCTGTTGGTCCGGTTGGTCCCGTTGGTCCCGTTGGTCCGGTCGGTCCTGTCGGTCCTGTTGGTCCTGTTGGCCCTGTTGGTCCTGTCGGTCCTGTCGGGCCTGTCGGGCCTGTCGGTCCGGTTGGTCCGGTTGGCCCTGTTGGTCCTAGTGGTCCTGTCGGTCCGGTTGGTCCGGTTGGTCCGGTTGGTCCTGTCGGTCCGGTTGGTCCGGTTGGTCCGGTTGGGCCTGTCGGTCCTGTTGGGCCTGTTGGTCCTGTCGGTCCTGTCGGTCCGGTTGGGCCTGTCGGTCCTGTCGGTCCTGTCGGTCCTGTTGGTCCGGTTGGTCCTGTCGGTCCTGTCGGTCCGGTTGGTCCTGTCGGTCCGGTTGGTCCTGTCGGTCCGGTTGGTCCTGTCCGTCCTGTTGGTCCTGTCGGTCCTGTCGGTCCGGTTGGTCCTGTCCGTCCGGTTGGTCCTGTCGGTCCTGTCGGTCCTGTCGGTCCTGTCGGTCCGGTTGGTCCTGTCCGTCCTGTCGGTCCGGTTGGTCCTGTCGGTCCGGTTGGCCCTGTCCGTCCTGTCGGTCCAGTTGGTCCTGTCGGTCCGGTTGGTCCTTTTCGTCCTGTCGGTCCAGTTGGTCCTGTCGGTCCGGTTGGTCCTTTTCGTCCTGTCGGTCCAGTTGGTCCTGTCGGTCCGGTTGGTCCTTTTCGTCCTGTCGGTCCAGTCGGTCCAGTTGGTCCTGTCGGTCCGGTTGGTCCTTTTCGTCCTGTCGGTCCTGTTGGTCCTGTTGGTCCGGTTCGTCCGGTTGGTCCGGTTGGTCCGGTTGGTCCGGTTGGTCCGGTTGGTCCGGTTGGTCCGGTTCGTCCGGTTGGTCCGGTTGGTCCGGTTGGTCCGGTTGGTCCGGTTCGTCCGGTTGGTCCGGTTGCTCCTGTTGCACCAGTTGCTCCGGTTGCACCAATTGCTCCAACTGCTCCGGCTGGTCCTGTCGGCCCTGTTGGTCCGGTTGGTCCTGTCGGTCCGGTTGGCCCAGTTGGCCCGGTTGGCCCGGTGGGTCCTCGCTTAGCTTTATTGTTCCTCTTTCTTCTTAAACAATCGTCATTATTACAATCACAATGATGATCATGACATTCACAATCATCATCATGCCCATTGCATTTTTTGCAAGACAAGAAAATCCACCTCATTTCTTATTTACCCTATAAAATATTAAACTTTAGTTTCTTGGCAACGGCGATTACCCCAATTTCAACTCAAAAATTATATTTTATTAAATCGGGTTACCTTCATTAATACCGTCTAATAAACTAGTGTTAATTAATCACCTACACTGACAGGAAACCTTGCCGTAATACAAATTTCACCTTCACATGCAGTCGGGCAATCGGGATCAGGCGTTCCTGTAAATCCAGGGCATTCAACTGTGATTCGATCAAATCTAGTAAAAGTGAATGCAACACTGCTATCCTCAAACACTCTAATTACCTCTCCAACCAAGTTATTCCCTAAGAAAAATCTAACGCGGATAAATGGTGGACTGCCACAATCAAAACTGACAAAACCAGAAGCGAAAAATTGATCAAAACCTCCCGTTTCAAAAACAGTTTGAGTTTCCCCGTGTGGAACAGACCATTCAACACATATGCATTCTTTGATTAGCTTCAGATCACATTTCTTTTTGTTTGAATGACAATCATCATCATGCCATTTATTCTTACGACATTTTTTCAAACCCTTCATCTCCTATTTTAAAAAATTATTAGGTCATGTTTTACAATATTAATAAGGGACATGTAGTGAAACGGCTATTTCCTCATTTTGGTCAGGCTTTTTATTAACTTAAATTCTATTTGTCCATTTATGAATGAAGTTTATTTAAATAAAGTCCAATTAATTGAAAAAACAGGTCCCGTTTCGGACCTGTTTTAATGAAACAATTTGATTTACTGTTTTTAACTAGTTTTTATGTTTACTGTTTAATATCTTTTTACTCTTTAAAATGTAGAAACCAGTATTCATGTAAGAATGGCTGGAAAAAACAAAAAATTTCTAATTCCCTTTTTGGTACTTTAAACGAGCTAGAATTCCCCCGCTTGATCCGTAGTATACAGGCGGAGATAAGAATATTTATTTTCACAGAAAAAACTTAGGTATTACTGTATTGGTAAAGTTTTACCTTTTATACAGTAATTTCTAAGTTCTAATTTATTTCAATTTGACTAATTAAATCAATTTCGTATTGTCCACTTACTTCCGAGTCTAAATTTGATTTAAAGATGGCTATGGAAGAATAATTGGATAGATCAAATGCGTAGGATGGTGTTTCAAATAAAGGATATGATTCGACCATACTTGTAAATTTATTGTACGCTCCTAATTTCAAACCAATCTTTTCCCCCTTTTCAACTTCAATAGAAACACGACCATATTGATGATCACCAAAGTTTGATTGCCAAATGACCGCTTCTTGAAATCCCGACGTTATTGCAAAATTCCCACAAATACTATCTTCAAACTCAATCGGGGGATGTTCGCATTTTCTAACACAGGTATCAGGAAATACTTGGAAGCCACAAATACAACCAATATCAAATGAAATGCATACATCAGTAGGTATAAGAACAAATTCGTCACAACAAACCTTACATTTTTTTAATTCTCTTGCCGTAACACATTTTTTATCATCATCAAATTGGTTTAGCAATAAAAACTTAGTACTAAAAATTCCGTTTACACAGTGATTATTACCTTTTAGAAAAAGTAAGACTGGAATCCCCCAAGGAATTTTACGTATATCATGTATGCTAGTCAGCAATTACCCATAATCCTCCTTTTATTTTTGTCTTTTTCTATATATGTGTATATTATGAAGGATTATCTTTTAAGTGTGCTAATATCGGGAAATGTGCATATGACTAGCTATTTGACCTTATTTTTCATCCCAACTTAATTTCTATCCGAGCTATTTTTGATGAAAGATTTACATTTTGACCTTTTTTATTTGAATCGGCAATGGCCGCCATGGCAGCTGCAACAATATGAGCCTGAATTGGCCTATTATTCACCAAAGAACAATTTGGTTTGTATATCCGACCTTTGCGGTATTATGGTGGTCTTTAGCGATGTATTTTAAATGGTAGCGTTCAAATTCGGGAAGGAATCACTCACTGCCACATCTTTAAATAATTCATCTACATGATTCTTTAACTTCTTCACTTTAATCCCTCCATAAATAAAATTAATGAACGAGTTTTAAACCAACGACCGAAATAATAATACCTAGAATACACGCTAAGCGAAGCCAGCTCTTCGATTCTTTAAAGAAAACCATCCCGACTACTGCAGCCCCTACTGTTCCGATACCTGTCCATACCGCATAGGCGGTTGATAACGGAATCGTCTCCATTGCCCGAACGAGCAGCTGGAAACTCATAATAAATCCACCAATTAGAATTAGATAATTGACAAAGTTACCTTTATCGGCCGTTCTTTTTAAACCGATAACCCCAACGACTTCAAATAATCCTCCAAAAATAAGCATCAGCCAATCCATTAAACCTCACCCTCCTTATTTGTTAATTTCAAGCCAATGATACAAACCAATAGTAATAAAATAAGGGCGATTCTTAATGGACTAACAGAGCCATTCTCAAAGATAACTTCAACAATCACGGTCCCAATCGTGCCAATTCCCGCAAATACGGCGTAAACCGTGCCTACAGGTATCACTTTTGTTGCCCTAATAATTAAGTCAAAACTTAATAAAATCGCAATAAGAACAACAAGGGAGGGAACTTCTTCATATTTAAATCCGCTTGCCCAGACAATCTCAAGAAGTCCTGCAAGAATAACGAAAAGCCATGCTGTTGATTCGTTCGTCGCTTTTGATTTTGTTATCACTTTTGATTCATTCATCGATAATTAATTCCTCTCTTTCTTTGCCTTTTCCATCTTACAAAATATTTGCATATACTTCCATTTGAACGTATCATGCTTATTGAAATATTCTTTTTTCTAGGATCGGAGTATACATTGTGAACAAAAATCAAGAAGGTCTCAAGCCATTCATTTCCCTCATATTATCAACGAAAATTCCTAAGCTTGCATTAGGAATCGGGTTAACTGCAAGTCTTATTACAACATTTGCTGGTCTCCTTGTTCCAGTACTAACGAAAAACTTAGTGGATGGTTTCTCTGTCTCTGCCTTAAGTGTTCCGCTGATGATTGGAATTGGTGCTGCTTTTATTTTTCAAGCCATCATCAGTGGTGTATCCATTTATCTGCTTAGTTTTGTCGGTCAGAAAATTGTCGTTCGTCTGCGTGAACGGATGTGGATGAAAATGATCCGTTTACCGGTAAATTATTTTGACAAACAATCAAGCGGTGAAACCGTCAGCAGGATTGTCAATGATACAAGTGTGGTCCGTGATTTAATATCGAACCATTTTCCACAATTCATTTCAGGGATTATTTCGATTATCGGTGCGATCGTAATTCTCCTTATTATGGATTGGAAAATGACGTTATTAATGTTAATATCTGTTCCCCTTACATTTATTATTATGATGCCCCTTGGAAGAAAAATGGCGAAAATCTCCCGCGGTTTACAGGATGAAACGGCTGCTTTTACTGGTCAGATCCAACAGACGCTCAGTGAAATCCGTTTAATGAAAGCCTCTACTGCGGAACAGCATGAAGAAACAACAGGATTATCAGGAATTGGAAGATTACTCGGATTTGGTCTTAAAGAGGCACGCATAACGTCTTTAATTGCTCCCTTCATGTACCTAGTTGTCATGATTGTGATTGTGATGATTATTGGGTACGGTGGAATGAGAGTTGCCGATGGAACGATGTCAACGGGTTCCCTTGTTGCTTTTTTGCTCTACCTCTTTCAAATTATTTTTCCCATTACTAGTTTCGCCATGTTTTTTACCCAGTTACAAAAGGCAAAAGGTGCAACCGAGAGGATTATTGATATTTTAGAGCTGCCTTTAGAAGAAGGACAGGAAGGGTTGGAAATAGATATTACCAATAAGCCTATTCATGTAAGGGATGTTTCTTTTTCCTACAGTGCGGATGAGCCTGTCCTTGAAATTGTGTCATTTGAAGCACAGCCCGGTGAAATGATTGCCTTTGCCGGACCAAGCGGCGGGGGCAAAACAACGATGTTTGGTTTACTTGAACGCTTTTACGAGCCAACATCAGGGCAAATACTGGTTGGTGAAACCCCCATCACAAATTTATCGATTGAATCTTGGCGTAGTCAAATTGGTTATGTATCACAGGAAAGTGCCATGATGGCAGGAACCATTCGTGAAAATTTATGCTATGGTTTACCTGATAAAGAAAAGATCTCAGACGAAAAACTTTGGAAAGTAGCAGAGATGGCCTATGCAGATGAATTTATCCAATCCTTTACAGATGGATTGGATACAGAAGTTGGCGAACGCGGGGTAAAACTTTCTGGCGGACAAAGACAGCGTATTGCGATTGCACGGGCTTTTTTACGTAACCCCAAAATATTAATGATGGACGAAGCGACAGCAAGCTTAGACAGCCAATCCGAAGGAATCGTCCAACAAGCATTATCACGATTAATGGAAGGCAGAACAACCTTTGTGATCGCCCACCGCTTATCAACCATTGTGGATGCGGACAAAATCATTTTTATCGAAAAAGGGAAAGTCACTGGAATCGGAACCCATCACGAATTAACACAATCACATGATTTATATCGAGAATTCGCTGAACAGCAATTAACCAGCGGAGACATAGAAAATAATAAAGGTGCATTAAGCTGAACTTAATGCACCTTTTACATTCTAATGCTGGGGTTGCTTCTCTGTTATAGAGATTTGCGCCCCTTCTTCTTTTACTTTGAAAAGCGGAATCACCAATAAAGTTCCAATTAGAAATAACACGCCTGATAAAGTAAAAACTCCGGATATGGTCAGCGGTATTTTTACAACACCTGCTACCGACATTCCAATCACCATCATCCCCATAAATAGCGGACTAAGGACACCATTCACACGCCCAATGAAGGCTTCTTCTGAATATTTAAGAATTATTGTGTTAATCCCAATATGAATACATGGGAAGAACATACCGTTTAATACCTGTAAAATGATCGTTATCACAAAGCTTGTTGACCAGCCTATCCCCACCGTAAACACCATACTGGCGAAAATCCCGAGGGCAAGGAGCTTTTGCGGAGAGATTTTTTTAGAAAAAGCCATCACGATACCGCCGCCGGCTAACATACCAATTCCATTCGCCATGAGCAGCCATTGCAAAGATTCCTTTGGCAGCCCGAGTTTTTCCATCGCTACAAAAATCATTAATGGTGAAATCAACCCGACAGCTAAGCCACATGAAGCAAAAATACCACCCATTGATTTCAGTATCTTATTGGACATCACATAGCGGAATCCATCTGCCAGCTCTTTCTTAAAGTTATTTTCAACATTTGCTTTTTCCTTCTCTACATCACGTGGAAGAAACATCAGTACAAGACCTGAAAGTAAAAACATCGTTCCCATCACACCAATAGATACATATATACCATACTTTTGATAGACAAGTGTTCCGATAACGGGCCCAATGACCATGAAGATTGCCATCAACGATTGGAACATAGCCATAACGGATTGCAATTGTTCGCCAGGAACATGCTGCTTTAATAGTTTCATCGCAGAAGGCATAGAAAATTGTGATAGAATAGCTGAAACAAACGTTGCTAAAAAAATCGCCTGCCAGGATCCAAAAAGAAGTGCTAACAAGACGAATCCAATTGAAACGGCAGACAACATATCACACCAAACCATTGTAAGCTTGGGCTTCCATCGATCTGCAAATGTCCCACCAATAAACGAAAAGATAAAGATAGGTGTAAACTCAACAACCGAAATCAATGAAACATAGAACGGATCGTTATTTGTAATATCAGTAACGTATAATAAAATGGCAAAATTTCTAATCCAAATACCTAACTGCAGCAAAAAATTTGAACTCATAATCGCCAATACAATACGATTTGCAAAGATATTTCCTGTAGAAATGGCTGATGAGCCCTGATTACTATTTTGCATGGTATTCCTCCCCCAAAACATTTATATAGTTATTTTTGCCAAAATTCTGCATAATCATATCATACTGGAAAACATATTTCATCAAAACCATGGTCATTTTTAGAAAATTTACAATCGATTTACCATTTATCTGTTGATAGAGTTGTATAAGATTTGATAAGTTAATGAGAGAAGAGTTTTTTAGAGGTGTTGCGCTATGAAAAATCATTGGGGGATTTCTGTAAAAGACCATTTCCTCCACCCAGTCGTATTAATTTTAGCCGTATTATTTATTAAAATTTATGCCTTTCAGGTTATCGTTTTTGAGAATAAATCATTTTTCCATGTGTTATTTGTTGAGTTTCCAATGTGGGCACTATTACTGACTTTCCTTATTATGTTTTTTAAAAAAAGGATCTGGCTGGCTATATGGATTTACAACTTAATCCTATCGGGACTTTTTATTGTTGTCGTCTATTACACCCGGTATTTTTCAACGGTGCCTTCCTATTATGATGTAAAACAAATCTATCAATCCAATTCTGTCGGCGGCACTGTAGCACTGCTCGGCGGTCCCTATGACTTTTTATTTTTCTTAGATGTCGTAGTAGTCCTCCCGCTTATTTGGTTTTTCAAAAAAAATTCCACATCGTTTGCCTTTGCAAAAAGATGGGCAATTGGCTTTGGATGTATCGGACTCATCATGACAATTGTGGCTTTTCGCTATCCGTTAATTGATGTATCCTACTTTGCCAAAAAGCATGGCTATATCCAATCGCAGTTCGTTCAAGCATACGAAAACAGCCTTGGAACAGCTCTTGCCAGCCAGGAGCGGTTATCAGAAAAAGAACTTGAAAAACTAAAAGGCAATACGTATGTCCCTGCTGCACAACACGAAAGCTTTGGGATTGCGAGCAATCGCCATGTTTTTATTATCCAAGTGGAATCGTTACAGGGATTTACCATCAATCAAAGTATAAATGGTCAAGAAATTACGCCAAATTTAAATACTCTGTTAAAGGATAGTGCCTATTTCGATAATGTTTACCAACAAATCGGGGCAGGCAATACTTCTGATGCGGAATGGCTTATGCATACTTCCCTCTATCCTGAGGGCATGGATCCAACTGTTAACACGATTGAAGGAACTGAGATCCCTTCTCTAGTCAGGACATTAAAAAAGAATAGCTATGGTACTGCGACCTATCACGCTGATGATATTACCTATTGGAGCCGTGATAAATTATATCCAGCACTAGGATTTGACTATATTTATACGAGTAACGAAATACCGGACGAGAAAGAAATTGGCTTTGGACCTGCAGATGAAGTGCTATTTAATTATATAGAAGAACAACTTCCAAAGCAGTTGAAAACACACGACAGAATGTATTCCAATATTATTACGCTCACAAGCCATACACCGTTTGAAATGCCCGAAGAATATGAGCTTCTTGACTTACCGGAAAACTATCAAGAAACCTATGTCGGCAACTATTTTCAATCGGTTCGGTACACGGATGAACAAATCGGGTTATTTATCAATCACTTAAAGCAGCTTGGGATATATGATGAATCGATTATTCTTATTTATGGAGACCATTCAGGCCTCCATGGTGCACCTGTTACAGAAAATGATAAAGCCCTTTTAAAAGAAGTATTAGGCCATGAATATACTATGCAGGATCGATTTATTGTACCGGTCATCTTTACTGTTCCTGAGTTATTTGAGGGTGAAACATACTCGCACCTTGGCGGTCAAATTGACCTTATGCCAACTCTCTTAAACTTGCTGGGTATTGAGCATGATACACAAATGGTCGGGCATAACTTGTTTCAATACAAAAAGAATCTGCTTGGAATGCGGTATTATCTCCCTGGAGGATCGTTTATCAGTGATAAAACGTTTTACACAGCACCGAGTGCCAAGCTGTCTGCCTCCATATATGACCGAAAAACAATGAAGAAAACAAAGAATACCAAAGGTCTACAAAAAAGTATTGATAATACATTATCACTTATGGAATACTCGGATTATATTCGCAAAGAACAAACAGAAGAATAGCAAAAAGAAGGGGCCTAATCGTTATGAGATTAGGCCCTCTTTTTGGAGAAAGCGGACTTAGTGACCGGAATTCTATTATTATCGGAAAAGTGGGCACTTATACGGGCTATTAGTGACCGGAATTCTATTATTATTGGAAAAGTGGGCACTTATACGGGCTATTAGTGACCGGAACTCTATTATTATCGGTAAAGTGGGAACTAATGAGGGCTATTAGTGACCGCAATATCGTTAAATCTATTAGGGCTATTAGTGCCCTTAGTCTTAGAAGTTCTTAGAAGAATCAATTTTCATCTTTAATTCGTTTCCTCATTGGCGGTAATTCCAAGTATGTAAGTCCTCTCCATATCCACTCCAGCGGTCCAAATTGGAAGTATCGAAGCCACACGACACTAAAGATAAGCTGGATTACATAAACTATTAAACAAACAATAAGAGACTCAAGATAGGAAAGAGCGTCAAACAAGTTAAATACATAACCTGCTAGATAGATAAATACAGTTTGAAAGATATAGTTGGTTAATGCCATTCGCCCATAACTTTTCAAAGGTGATAATAGCTTTTGTACAAACGAGAATTGTAAAAGCAAAATTAGCAGTCCAACATATAACGCCGAAACCAGTGGTCCAATCATAATTCCGATACTTAAAAACATGTAGGTTGTTTCATCTACTCCTCCCTCAAAAAATCCAAAGGGTGCAGATGGAGCATGTTGAAATTGATAAATAAGTCCAGCCATGCTCAATAAAAACATGACCCCAGTAAAAATGGCTGCTTCTTTCAGCTTACCGGCCAACTTTTCAAAAATTCGATATTGACCGGCTGCGATCCCCAGCAGTATTAACGGTACCACCATAAACAATTTAAATGCCATGATACTTAGACTAACAAGGAGTATTAATCCAATACCAAGGTTAATTTCTTTCTTTACTTTGTAGAATGGGAGTAAGAGAAGCCCAGTAACGGCATAAACCGTTAAGGCTTCACCTGGATGAAACTTAACATGAAACCATCCCAAGATAAATAGCGCTGCGATTCTCCGTAAAAACAAAACATAGCCATTTTTCCCCTTCGCATTCGCTCTTGAAATAAATATGTAAAACCCAACACCGAACAAGAATGAGAAAAGGGTATAAAACCTGCCCTCGACAAATAAAAATAGAAACCTTTGATAGGCTGCATCCGCCGACCCAGGAGACGGAAGTTTAACAGCCAACAACGGCAGGATATTGACTAGAATGATCCCCAGCAGTGCTAAGCCCCGTAAATAATCAAGAATATCTATTCGTTTATTACCTTCAGTTGGCTTCATCATCTCACCTCGGGTTAGATTGGTATGAACATATGTATAAGAAAAACCAGGAAAAATACCATTGCTGTTGTCAGATGGAATTTTCGTCGGAATCCGGAAGACTTTTTATGGCGTAAATAGCCTGCTGCTAATGTAACGAATAGTAGGATGATGGCAACATAACCACTGACTAATTTTAGATTAGCAAAGCCAACAGCCGGTGCAACTTCATATAAGTTGATCGCGGCGTGACCAATAATAATCGTTGTGGCAGTAACCGCTATCGGAATATGCCACTTCATCATGACTCGTGAAAATTTTGCAAGTCGAATCTTTACCTGCCTTACGGATGATTTACGAATAACGAGAAAGATGAAATACATATTGATATTAATTAAAAACAGCAGCATAGCAATTTGTGCTAAAAACTGAGCCGTTACCACTAAACTGCTATCATGCGGCCGGAAAAACCAGATATATATAAATGAAAAAACAATTAAGATACTATTTATTACTACCCAAAGTCTATGGTGCAAGCTTTTCCCTCCTTTTTGGACCATTTTGCTGCTTTACAATCATTATATCTGCGATAAATTCATTTTATCAGCGTTAATTCAATTATATCTGCGTTAATCGGAATATATCTGCGTAAATCAAAATATATCTGCGATGGTGTAAAACTCCAATCCTCCAAAGCAACATTTTTATCTTTAAACCAGAACCAAGTTAATGCTCAAATCATATTTTATTACTACAATAAGTATAACAAAAAAAAACCGTGGACCACCTACCACCACGGTTCCATATTATCGCGCCTGTGCGAAAGAGTAATCCATCCTTGTCAGCCATACAAGCTTGGATTATTTTTTGTTATCTTTCTTATAATCGACCTGAGTTTCCATAGCGTTCACGCGAAATGGATTGTTTTGACATGTTCTAAATTTCTATACACAATTTCCCTTTCTGCCGTAATGAGTGTTAATTGGTAATTCGAGACTTTCTGAAGCAGCCCTATTTTTTCACTGCAGTCGCCACCATCTATTACCACAAGCTGATTTTCTAATTTTTTGCACTGATCTTCAAAACTTCTTGCTAATGGAATCGAGGCTGGAGCAGCAGGGAGTGTCTGATTGTTGATGGAATAGGGTGCACTATGCTCTGGATAGGGAATGAGCCATTTAACATGATCCATCGAAATAAACACTGTTTTGTATATTGGTGAGTAAAAAACAAAGTGATTGTTCATGATACTCGTCAAATAGCCATGAATGGATTTATTACCTGTTACATATACCTCGACAAACCTTCCCCTCGCATTCGTCAATATTCCTCGAAATGAAATGGTAAGGGAATCCGGTTCAAGCGGCTTTTCTTCAGGAAGTTCATACACGTCTGAATATTGGTCCATTTTTGCTTCTTTCACCCGCTGAATATGAACGGTCGGAATATAATAGAATCTTTGACTTCTCCCCACATATAAAACCAGAATATCTAATCCAGAATCAACTAATATACCTGAGTAAAAATTCCCACCTGAAATCTCAATTTCAATATTTTTCCCAATTAAACCTTTATATAAAGTCATCTAAAATTCTCCTTTGTTTCTATCTTCTCGTTACTGAAGTGCTCCGCCAAATAACCATGAAACCCAATAATATAAAACAACTAATGTAAACAATGTCGCTGGAGGAATAACAACAAAGGTGATTTTTACATATTCCCACCATGTGATCATGACTTTTCCTTTTCTAACGATGTGCATCCACATTAGTGTTGCGAGCGTTCCCATTGGCAGTAATAATGACCCCATATCGCTTCCAATCACATTAGCTAAATACGAGACTTTCAATGCAAGCGGGCTAAGGTCCATATTCATTAACGTAAGCGTTCCGACCATGAGTGCCGGGTGATTATTAAAGATGTTAGAGAGAACCGTTAATAGTGCTCCCATCATCACACTCGCATGGAGCAGGCTTCCTGATACCATTGGACGCATATAATCAATAAGCAAATCTGTCAAACCAATATTATGCAAGCCATAAATAATGACATACATACTAAATGCGAAAACGAGAATATACCATGGGGTTTTTTTCAGCATATCTACTGGCGATACTTTTAAATAAGCCCATCTCCAGCCTAAAAGGACAAGTGACCCTATCACAGCCATTACCGATACAGGTATGGCAAAGTATGATGCGGCAAATAGACTGAGACGTACTGCAAATACGAATAGGAGGACATTTCTCATAAAGCGAGACCGATCCTTTTCAGAGGCATAAGTTGGACCAGGTTTAAGTGGATGATAGGAACTTTGAGTCAGGCCGGTTACTTTAACAGGAACAGTTTTTGGTATAACCTTTTTAAAGCGAAGAAACAGAAGCCAAACAAGTAACAAAAGACCAAGCGTTGCTGGCACAAACATCATCGCGGTATGCAGCCACAAGTCCATTTCTACTATTTTTAAGGCAATGAGGTTGACGATATTGCTGACACCAATTGGAGCACTCGACGCAGTAGCAATTAATCCACCTGATAATAAATAAGGTATTTTCTGATGATTTTTTAACCCCATATTATTCAATAACATCACAAGAATGGGTGTCGTGATTAAAATACTTCCATCATTATTAAAGAAAAGGGTCATTAGAAAGCATAAAAGGTTGACATACCAGAATAACCGTATACCTGACCCATTTGCTTTAGCAGCGAGTTTCTCCGCTACCCAATTAAAAAATCCAAAGCTTTCTAATACAATAGCCATTACAATCGTTGCCATAATGGTAATCGCTGCACCCGAGATGGTTTCCGCAATAATTCCAAGGTCTGTAAGCGATACACTTCCACTGATTAACACAAAAATCGCACCTATTGTGGCAGGAATGGCTTCGTTAATTCCTCTAGGTCTCCATAGAATAAAGATGAGCGTAGCCACAAAAGCTAAAATGGTCATCCAAACCATAGGTTGAATCATATTTTTCCCCTTCCAATCTAGTTAGTTTTTCATGATGTTTCATGAGATGACTCTACCTCCTCAAGGCCCAAGTCCGCTCTTGTCCCCCCCTTCCATCTATCTCTGTTGTCTGAGTGTACTTTATTTATATGTACTATGAACTGCACTCGCTTTGGGTTTGTACCCTTTTCCTTTATAAATCCACTGGAATCTATGGACAACTATCTTTAATGAACCAACCCAAACCTAAGAAAATTACGTAAAAAAAGACAGGCACGAGGATCTCTCATGTCTGACTGTAAGAAAAAAGGGTAAATACCTAACCTGCCTAGGTATTTACCCTTTTATAATAAGAAGTGATTATAAACTTCTATTTATTAGTGATAAAATATTCCGTAATTCAGTGACAGGCACCTGTCCAGGAGCCGAAGCTTTCTTAGCTGCACCAAAAGTAAGGGCCGATCCAAATATTTCCCCAGCTAAGCGGCTGACAATTCCCTTACCCGCCATTGACATCGTAATAATCGGTCTGTCGGCATATTGTTCAAACATCGTATTTGTTGCCTCTAATAAGGTTAATACGTCCACTGCATTCCTCGGCATAACAGCAATTTTTGGTAAATCCGCTCCCAATTCCTGTGCTTTTCTCAAACGAGCTATAATCTCTTCCTTTGCCGGCGTCTTATCAAAATCATGATTCGAAACAATCGCATAAACATCATTCCGATGTGCTATTTCAATCAATGATTTAACCTCATGTTCATCGGTCAATAACTCTACATCGACAATGTCGACCAGACCAGATTTAGCAATTTCTTTATTTAACTGAAAATAATAATTCTCGTTGACTTCCTTTTCTCCGCCCTCTTTGGCACTGCGGAAGGTAAAAATAAGCGGGATATCTTTTAATATCTTACGAATGGCAGCTAGCGCTTCTTTTACCTTCTCTAAATCTTCCACTTGTTCAAAAAAATCAACACGCCATTCCACGATATCCAAGTCCACGGTTCTTAAAAACACTGCCTCTTCCTTTAATTGCTCTAGATTTTTCCCTACCATTGGAACACAGATCTTTGGTGCCCCTTCTCCAAGCGTAACACCCTTTACCGTTATCGTTTTTTTCATTAAAACTCCCCTCCGCTCTCCAGCCTTATTTCGTTTCATGCAATTCCCAAGATAGTTTTAGGTTTTCTACAATGCACTCAGCTAATTCATCCATATCCTGATTGCTAATTTCAATCTTTGAGTGAAAGTTATTTTTATAGATTTCTTGTCGTTTGTAAAATAACTCTTCGATTTCTTCCATTGACTTTCCTTGGAGTACCGGACGGCTGTCGACGATCGAACTTAGACGGTTTTTCCAGGCATCCCAGACAATATCTAAATAAAATACAATACAGGAAGAAAGACAAACATTCCTAATTTCTTCTTGAAGGAAAGCTCCTCCGCCTACAGATATAATCTTTAATTTATAGTCACATAGATGTTGAATGAATTCTTTTTCCTTGGCTCTAAAAGCTTTCTCACCAATTTCAGCAAATATTTGAGGGATTGGCATCTTGTATTCTTTTTCAATTTCTTCATCGATATCAATAAAATCTCGATCAAGCTTTTTGGCTACTAACTTTCCAATAGTTGTTTTGCCAGCCCCCATAAAACCAATAAACACGATATTTTTTTCTCTCCATGCACTGTTTGACAACGGATTCCACATCTCCCACGGGCAAATAATTTTGTTTCCATTATAAGCTTTCCAATAGGATAAAACCATAATGATTATTTTTCCACTGCTTTTGGGAACATAAGTTTATTCAATCACTCAAAAGCTAGGAGAACCTATGGGAATGACGTTTAAAAAATTTCTATACTACTTAACAAAGCTACGAAATAGAATATTTTTCCCCCTTTTCATTTTGTATGTTTTATTTGCCGCCTATATTATTTTATACATTGAACCACAGACCTTTGGCACCTATCTCACCGCTATTTACTGGGTGCTGACAACACTTGCAACAGTTGGATTTGGAGATTATGCTCCTGTCACCCAACTGGGCCAGGCATTCACAATCGTCCTTTACATAACAGGAATTGGACTTGTCAGCGTGTTTATTGGAAAAATGATAAAAATCGTCTATCTGTTCGACAAACTCAAGGTTGGTGGAAAAATGAAGTATACAGGCAAAAACCATATTATTCTCATTGGCTGGAGTGACAAATCGAAGCTGGCTATTCAAGAAATCCTGAAATCAGATAAATCGATTGATGTTGTGATTATTGACGAACTGGAAAATGCTCCAATGGTGGAGAAACAATTATATTATGTCCGCGGTGATGCAACGGAGGAAGAAACACTGCTCCAAGCAAATTTACCAGAAGCGAAAGGGGTTATTATCTTCGCTGATCAAATCCTGCAAGATAACTTCGGCTCTAAAGACCCACTGCTTGTTGATGGAAAGACAATGCTGATTGCAACAGCGATTACGGCGATTGAAGAGAAACTTAATACTCCTATTCATGTTACAGCGGAAGTTGTCTATCAAAAGCATATTCGGTTATTTCAACATGTAAAGGTGGATGAATTCATTCCAACACAAGAAATGATTTCTCATGCTGCGGTCCGTTCGTTATTCTCTCATGGGGTAACCAATATGTATTCTGAGCTAATGAGCAGTCAGTATGAAGAATCCATGTATGAAATAGCAAAACAAGCAGACTGGAAAACCTACCGGGATGCTTACTTGGATCTGCTCAATAAAGGTGCAACTCTTGTAGCAGACCGAGGAAATCTGCACATCAATCAAAAACTTGATGAGCCCATTCCAGAGGAAGCCCAGCTTTTTGTTATTTGCAATAAAGAGGCCCTTTTAAAAATAAATCCAGGGGATAAGCCAGTTTAATAAAATCAGGTCCTATCTTATTTAGATAGAACCTTTTTTTGATTGCTAAATTAAATTTTCCGTGTAATTGCTGAAGATTTCACGCTCATTTTTACTTAAACTAATTTAATTTTGTCCTTCGGCTCTTCTAGACTCATCTTCTCTAGTTCAAGCCTCATTCTTTCCGTTTCAATCAAATAATTTTGGTGTTTAAGTTTCTCAAGTTCTAATTCCCCTTGAATCATTTTGTATTTGATTTTGGATTGCTTCTGAAAATGGCTTGTTAAAATTGCGATAATCGGAATCGAGAATACCATAATAACCGCGATTATTCCTGTCATTCAATCCCCTCCATGTACTTGTCTTAGCTAAATAATACCAAATATTGGAGATAGTTAATATAGAATTATCGAAAAAATACAACACATGGAAAAATTACCGCTCATACATCTTACTTTTTTGGTTTATTCAGCAAATGCTTCACGGCATAAACTGGGTGATACAACATCATCCATGGTCCTGAATATCGCATGACTGTTTTCATTTCTAAACGATATTTTGGCTTATAACAATGAACAGTGCAATTGGAGCAGGCGCTTTTTTCTTCACCGAAGCGGCAGAGTGAAAGTCTCATCAAAGCATAGGTTTTTAAGTTCTGGCAATCTTTACATAACTCTTGTTGGTGGTGATGCTTCTTTTGACAATACAGATTAATCATCTTGGTGACAATTTCCTTTTCCTTTTGGATGTTTGGACCATTATTTAATTGTCTATTCATGGTACTTAACCTCCTTAGCACTAGCTAAATCTACATCTTACATAGAACATATCACATAGTTTCTTAAGGAACTGATCAATCTTTAACAATTCCCTAACAATTCACGCACCAGAAATCTATTTTTCGAATGTTCTTTCTCTTTGACAAAACCCTGTCGCCCTATATATGATAGTAAACAGTGAAAAAGAGTTACCACTACAAATAAATGAATAATCCCTATATCGAAAGGTGGCTTATGATGACAGGAGAACAACGAAAGAAAATTATCATGTTGATGATCAACATGTTTATTGCAATTGGGAGTTTTGGAATCATCATCCCCATTTTACCTGCCTATTTGGAATCGATTAATCAAGGCGGAACTGCTGCTGGACTGTTCATTGCCATCTTTGCCGGTGCGCAGTTCATCTTTTCCCCGATTGCAGGTAAATGGACAGATCAATATGGACGCAGAAAAATGATTATTTATGGTCTGGCAGGACTTACCCTGTCGATGTTTATTTTTTACGCTTCTAATTCAATTTGGGTATTGTATGCCTCTCGTGCTGTTGGTGGAATCGGCTGCGCGATGCTAGTACCAGCAATCTTTGCCTATATAGCAGACATTACGACCATTGAACAACGTGCGAGAGGAAATAGCTTAGTGTCGGCAGCCATGTCGCTTGGGATCGTCGTGGGTCCTGGAATCGGTGGATTTTTAGCAGGATTCGGGTTAAAATTCCCCATATTAATATCCGCACTTGTTTCACTTGTTTCCGTATTGTTTTCCGTTCTCCTTCTAAAGGAGAGCAAAGTTGAGCAAATTGGTGAGGTAATGGAAACTCTCCCAGACGAGTCAATGGCTCGTAAAATCGCCCGCTCAGTGAAAATGCCTTATTTTATTCCACTCATTATTACTCTAGTGATGAGCTTCGGCTTAATTGCCTATGAATCAGTCATTGGACTATACCTTGACAACCAGTTCCAGTCAACCGCTAAAGATATTGCCATCATGATAACAGCAACCGGAATTGTTAGTGTAATTGTTCAGCTCTTTGTTGTTGATAAAATTGTTAACCGGTTTGGAGAAAGATCAGTACTAAATGTATTTATAGCCGTAGCTGCGGCAGGATTTCTTTTTTCACTTTTCGCCTCCAACTACACGCTATTTTTTGTAATATCACTTTTTATTTTCCTATCAACATCCATACTCCGCCCTGTGCTTAATACGCTGATTTCAAAGCTTGCTGGGAATGAGCAGGGGTTTGCAATGGGGATGAATAATGCCTATATGAGTATTGGAAACGTACTTGGTCCAACACTCGCAGGACTTCTATACGATATTAAAATTACCTATCCATTTGTTTTAGGACTTGTATTATTAATAGTAACTCTATTTATTACATTCACTTGGCAAAGGCATTCAATAAAAGCAAAAACAGCTATATAAAAAACAAAAAACTGATGCAGGCAAAGTCCCGCATCAGTTTTTTTATTATGAATTTGCTTTTTTATATTGATACATCTTCCACTGGTAGTGAATAAAACAACCAATACAAAAGCCTAATATTGCTATAGAAGCAGCTAATGCTACCATGATTGTGAATACATATCCAACTATAGTCCACCCAAGCTGAAAACTTATGAATCCAGCACCTAAGCAAAAGACAGCCAGCGTTTGATTAAATTGTTGCTGCTCCCAGTCCTCCGGGAGATATTCTTCTGGTTTTTTCTTTAGAAAGAGCTTTGCGAAATTCATGATTGGATTATATTTAAAGACAATTCCTGAGATTCCTGCGAGTAACGGGACTATTAAAAACCATCCTTCAGCGAAAACCATTGCTAAAAGAGCACTAATAACAATGACCCATTGGTTCGTTCTTACAAGTGGCCTTGGAATGGAACGGACCTTATCAGACAATTAAAACCCACCTTTCTTATTGGTTTTATCGGTTTATGTAAATATAAGTTTACTCTCTTTGAGCCGTTTTGTATAGCAATCTTTTTTAGTGGTGGACCCATTTTGTTTTAATGGGTAAGATGGAAGTAACGGGAATTCGAGGAGCTGGTTTTTCATGAAAATTAAAAAAATCCTTAATAACAATGCTGTTGTAGTTTCAGATAACAATGAAGAAAAAATAGCAATCGGCGCAGGAATTGCTTTTCAAAAACGGAAAAATGACATTGTCAATCCAGGTAAAATTGAAAAGCTATTTGTCATGAAGGAAAATGAGAAATTCCAACAGCTTCTTCAGCAAATACCAGAAGAACACTTTTCCATCTCTGAAGAAATCATCTCTTATGCCGAGGATTGTCTGGGTTTAAAATTAAATGAGCACATCCATATTGGCCTTACTGACCACTTGTCTTTCGCCATCGAAAGGGCAACGGAAGGAATTCACCTTAAAAATAAACTATTTGATGAAATAAAAATTCTCTATAAAAAAGAATTTGATATCGGTATGTGGGCGATTAGACATATTGAAAAAAAGACACTAGTAAAAATGCCAGTGGATGAAGCAGCATACATAGCCCTTCATATTCATACTTCCAAGCCCCAAAGCGATGATATGAAGCAAACATTAAGACAAACAGCGATTATCGGAGAAATGATACAAACCATTAAAGAATCTATTACGGTTAAATTAGAAGAAGATGATCTTTCTTACCAACGATTAATGACCCACCTGCGTTTTACTCTATCCAGACTCAGTAATGAAAATCAGCCGATCATGGATGAAGAAATGCTGACCATGTTGAAGAATAAATTCTCTATTTCCTATAAGATTGCACAAAAAGTGGCCAAGCTTCTTTCGAAAAATTATGGCATTCATTTGCCGGAACAGGAACTGGGCTATATAACCATTCATATAGAAAGAATTAGAAACAGATAAACTAAAAACCGCTAGGACCAGATGGTCCTAGCGGTTTTTCATTGATTATTTTTCCTTACGAATTTTCGCGATTTCATCCGCTACGAATTGTACATTGGTACCTACAATAACTTGAATGCTGTTTTTACCTACAACATTAATCCCCGGTACACCAGTAGACTTAATCTTCTTCTGATCTACCGCTTGCATATCTTTCACTTCTAATCGTAGACGAGTTACACAATTATCTACAGATGTTACGTTTGCATCGCCGCCTAAGCCTTCATAAATCTTAGCAGCCATACCAGCGAATTTGTTTCCTGCTGTAACAACTTCATCCGAACTTTCATCAGTATCTTCTTCACGACCAGGAGTCATTAAGTTGAACTTTGTAATGATGAAACGGAATAGGAAATAGTATATCACTGCAAATACTAGACCTTGAACGAGTAACATGTAAGGTTGATTGGCAATTGGGATTTTTAAGCTTAATACAAAGTCAACAAGCCCTGCACTAAAACCAAAGCCTGCAGTCCAATGGAACGCAGCAGCAACGGCTAATGAAATACCTGTTAAGATTGCGTGTGTTACATAAAGTGCTGGAGCAACAAACATAAATGCAAATTCAAGAGGTTCTGTAACCCCCGTGAAGAAGGAAGCTACACCTGCTGCCATCATTAAAGCAGCCACTTGTTTTTTCTTTGAAGATTTAGCAGTATGGTACATCGCTAATGCTGCTGCTGGTAAACCAAACATCATAACTGGGAAGAAACCAGCCTGATACATTCCGGTTACACCTTTTTCCCCTGCACTTTTCCAGAAATTACCTATATCATTAATTCCTGCTACATCAAACCAGAATACAGAGTTTAAGGCGTGGTGTAAACCGATAGGAATTAGTAGTCTGTTGAAGAAACCATAAATGCCTGCACCGATTGCTCCTAATTCACTAATCCCTTTACCAAAAGAAACTAATCCGGAGAAAACCCATGGCCAAACAAAGAACATTGCTAAAGATACAGCTAACATCGCTACGGATGTCATAATGGGAACAAGTCGTTTTCCACTAAAGAAGGATAACGCATCCGGTAACTTCACATGACTGAAACGATTGTACATAATGGCAGCAATAATACCGGAAAGAATCCCCGTAAATTGAGTTCCAATTTTTTCAAAGGCGGCGTTTACATTTTCCGGATCCACTCCTTGAAGCAACGCCACAGAATTAGTGGAGAGGACAGTCGTAATGACAAGATAGGCTACCAAACCACTTAGAGCCGCTGAACCATCCTTGTCTTTTGACATCCCAAGAGCTACCCCAACAGCAAAAAGGATAGCCATATTATCAATAATCGAACCCCCGGCTTTAATTAGGAAAGCGGCTACTGGACTTCCAGCACCCCAGCCTGAAGGGTCAATCCAATACCCGATTCCCATTAGTATCGCTGCAGCAGGCAATACTGCTACTGGCAGCATTAAAGAACGACCTAGCCTTTGAAGGTATTTCATCATTTTAATTCCCCCTATCTTTTTTTAAAATAATGTTCATGATCTCCTTGACCCATTGCCTCAACTTACTTAATGCCTCAAATGTTTTACATTCCTGCTCAAGACAGCTGCGATAGAAAATAAGGATAAGTGCTATGTCGCATGAATTTGTCCATTTGGTCCTCTAAAGTAACTTGAATACAACCTAACTGGGTCTACTAAGAAAACATAATTAATTTTTGAAATTACCCACCCCCTTTCAATAGGATACATCTCAGGAGCCTGAAATAATTACGGTTTTACCTTGTAAGGCTTCCTTTTCCTCGGTGAGGATATATTCCTTTTTCCTTTCCTGGCTGTTTGTAATGACAATTGGTGTTATCGTGCTTTTTGCATGTGTAAGAATATATTCCCAATCGACCTCCATTAGCAGCTGCCCAACCGAAACCTTATCCCCATCATGAACGGCCATTTTAAATCCTTCACCATTTAAGGCAACGGTTTCTAACCCAACATGAATGAGTATTTCAGACCCTTCATCAGCTCGCAGACCAATCGCATGCTTTGTAGCTGCGACAAGAATAACCTTCCCATTTACTGGAGAAAATATATTTCCTTCCTTAGGAAGTATTGCTACACCTTCCCCCATCATCTTTTGACTGAATACAGGATCTGGAACCTCCTCTAATGGAACAATTGACCCATTAACTGGTGCAACGATGTGTATCTTTTTTTTAAAAAAATTAAATGCCATTTCCAATTCCCCTTTACTTTAAAAGAATAAATAAAAAAGGCATGGGGGTACAATAAAAGGGCAGCGAATGTGCCTTTTTACTTACCACCATGCCTGATGCGTATCAGTAACATGTGATCACTATTTACTATAATCATAACACCAAAACAGAAAAAAACAAGTGAAAGCGATATCATTTTTTTATCACCCCCCACAAAAATATAATTATCTATTTTATCAAAATAAAAATATTATTTTAAAAAAACTTTCTTTTTTAATAGTCTGCCGTTATAATCCCCTATATATCAACGCTTCATGCTTTTTTAAATATACATTACCAAAAATAGTTTTTGACAATTGAAAACAATCAAAAGTATTATAATATAATACAGGGAGGTAGAATTATGTCGAATTACAATAGGCAGAAAATTGTGGATAGTGTACCTCAGAAAGGTTTCTTTGGACATCCCAAAGGGTTATTCACACTATTCTTTACAGAATTCTGGGAGCGTTTCTCTTACTACGGAATGAGAGCAATCTTAGTCTACTATATGTATTATGAAGTTTCAAAAGGTGGATTAGGACTCGATGAAAATCTTGCTCTTTCCATTATGTCCATTTATGGATCTCTCGTTTATATGTCCGGTATCATCGGCGGTTGGTTAGCGGACCGTATATTCGGTACTTCACGGGCGGTATTCTATGGTGGAATATTAATTATGTTTGGTCATATTGTGCTTGCCATACCAGGAAGCGTAGCGATGTTCTTTGTATCTATGGTATTAATCGTTCTTGGAACAGGAATGTTGAAACCAAATGTATCTACCGCTGTTGGTGAAATGTACAGTGAAACCGATAACCGACGTGATGCTGGTTTCACCATCTTCTACATGGGAATAAACATGGGTGGATTTCTAGCACCATTAATTGTCGGAAGTGTTATGGGTTATAGCTTCCACTTAGGTTTTGGAATTGCAGCTATCGGTATGTTCGCAGGTCTTGTTACATTTGTCCTAACGAAGAAGAAAAACCTTGGTCTTGCGGGTACCACGGTTCCGAACCCACTTTCAAAGTCTGAAAGGAAAAAAACGTTCACCTTCATTGGATTAGGAATTGTAGTACTCGGTGTTCTGTGTGCTATTTTAATTCCAATGGGCGTTTTAACGTTCGCTAGCTTTATTAATATCGTAACATTCCTTGGAGTTTTAATTCCTACTATTTATTTTGTTGTGATGTACCGCAGCCCTAAAACAACGGCTGTCGAACGTTCGCGTGTCATTGCTTATATACCGCTATTTATTGCAGCTGTTATGTTCTGGTCCATTCAAGAGCAAGGTTCAACTATCCTTGCAAGCTATGCGGATAAACGTACTCAATTAGATTGGATGGGAATTACTATTTCTCCAGCATGGTTCCAATCCCTGAACCCGTTATTCATTATCATTTTTGCGCCTATATTTGCTTGGTTCTGGCTTAAATTAGGAAAACGTCAGCCAACGATACCTCAAAAATTTTCATTAGGGTTATTGTTTGCAGGACTATCTTTCCTAGTTATCCTTTTACCTTCATACCTTGGCGGAACAGATTCATTAGTTAGTCCAATGTGGCTTGTACTCAGCTATCTAATTGTTGTGTTTGGTGAATTGTGCTTATCACCTGTAGGTTTATCTGCAACAACAAAATTAGCACCAGCTGCATTTTCAGCGCAAACAATGAGCTTATGGTTCTTAGCAAGTGCTGCTGCTCAAGCTCTAAATGCACAAGTCGTTAAATTTTATACACCTGAAAATGAAATGACCTACTTCGGTGTCATTGGTGGAGCAGCCATCGTATTAAGTATTATTCTTTTTGCATTAGCTCCAAGAATTCAAGGGTTAATGAAAGGTATTCGTTAATCCAACGTAAAAGCAGTATCTCATTTAATTTGGGATACTGCTTTTTTATTGTTGTTTTTAATTTTATCGTGTACCATTAAAATCACACACGACCCGTTACATGTTATTTAGGAGGAGCCGCAATGAAAACTGTTTATGATTTTACTGTAAAAATGACAAATGGTGAGGAAAAATCCCTTAAGGAATACGAAGGAAAACCATTAATCATCGTTAATACTGCGAGCAAGTGCGGGCTTACACCCCAATTCAAAGGTCTTCAGGAATTATATGAAAAGTACAAGGACAGTGGTTTAGAGATATTAGGCTTTCCCTGTGATCAATTTAACAATCAAGAATTTGCTAATATTGATGAAACCACTCAGTTTTGCCAGTTAAATTATGGAGTAACCTTCCCTATCCTTGCAAAAATTGATGTAAATGGCGAGCATGCTGATCCATTATTCAACCACTTAAAAGAACAGAAAAAAGGACTTCTTTCAAAAAATATTAAATGGAACTTTACTAAGTTTCTAGTTGATAAGAACGGGCAGGTTGTAGAGCGTTATGCCCCAACGACAGAACCTGTTAAAATTGAAGACGATTTGGTTAAATTATTTTAATCATTCAACCTAAGAAAGCTGTCCAATAGGCTGGACAGCTTTCTTAATTTCATCTAGATTTATCGGAACATGAATGATTAGAATAAAGAAAGCTTTTGGATGGTAGTCTCTTCTTTGATTACCTGCGAAGGATACAGATAAACTTCAGGACTGCGCAAACAAAGCTGTTCCCATGCATCGACACATAGAGGATCAAAATGAGTTCCTTTGTTTTCTTCCATAAACTTCATCGTTTCAAGATGTGACCACGCTTTACGGTAAGAACGTTCTGATGTAAGTGCATCATATACATCTGCGACCGCCATTATTCTAGAATAGAGAGGGATTTCATTCCCTTTTAATCTATCTGGATACCCGCTTCCATCCCACTTTTCATGGTGAGATCTGATTATGCTCAGCTCTTCCTTCATAAATCCAAGGTTCCTGCACATTTCATAACCATATACAGGATGCTTTTCAATCAGAGCCCTTTCTTCATCAAGTAATTTCCCCGGTTTATTAAGTATTTCATCAGGTACTTTTATTTTACCTACATCATGAACAAGTCCTCCTTGAACAATTGCTCGAAGTTGTTCAGGTTTCAAGTTAAGTTCCTCCGCAAGCTTTAAAGCATACATGGTAACCCTAAAGGTATGTCCTGCTGTGTAGGTATCTTTCTTTTCGGTAGCAGTCACCAAATTTT
The DNA here is from genome assembly GCF_031457145.1 of Neobacillus niacini. Classification (GTDB taxonomy): domain Bacteria; phylum Bacillota; class Bacilli; order Bacillales; family Cytobacillaceae; genus Neobacillus; species Neobacillus niacini_J. The sequence goes on along the minus strand of NZ_JAVDVZ010000007.1, from coordinate 177,177 downwards.
TAACACTAGGAGAAATACTATTCGTAATCCGTTCAAAAGGATCATTGGTAAACAGAGAACGAATCGACTCTGCAAGTGTTCCTTTTACAGCATATTGTTTAACTAAGCCAATAATCATAATAATCATTGCTGCAAGTAATAGAAAGTGGTAAATCCACCAACTGAATGCCCACTGTACTCCTCTTACCATAATTAATTGTGAGACCATTATCCAGCCTGAGCTATAGACAATGGCTATCTGCAAAGGAAACCTAGTGTATCTATATGATTGGTAATAGCGGTAAATCGTAAAGCTGTTTAACGTTAAGATAATGATTGTAATAATGATAGTTAAAGGATCTGCATTTAACGGAATGATATCAACAATATTCGGATAAAGCATCCCTATAGACCCAAAAATAGTTAAAGCAACTGTCCATCCCGGTAAGAGCAGCCTCTGCCTTCTTGCGAAGAATTCAACTATTGGATGATCTGATGGCATGGAAGATAAACATAGCCAGACTGTTGCCAGCAGCATACTTAATTGCGAAGATATTCCAGGCAAATGGGTGAAACCATGTATGAAATTGGGAGTAGAAAGACCATGAATCGAAAACATTAATCCAAGAGATAGAAATGATAATGCCAGGAAACTTACTTGTATATTTCGTAACCTCCTCCCAGCAATTCCTACTGCAACAGAAATAATAGCGGCTAAAATAGACACTAGACTTACGATATAAAAATGTCCCATTGGTTTGGAGAAAATCAAATCCTTAAAATAACCCAAATGAAAAGCCTCAAAGGTTAGATAAGGAACTAAAATGGCAGCCAATGGGCCAATAAAGCTATTATGTCTCATCAAAATTCCCCCGAAATTACTTATTACGACTATTATACTGCGAACCATAGCTGTTCAGTATCATAAACTTTCCAATTTTGGTAACACTACACTTAGCCTCTTCCAAAAAAGGAGAAGAAGTATGTTTAATCTTTTTAAAAACAAAAATCACGAAAAGGAAAATTTGGATAAGCTCTTAGCAAAATCCGATGATTTTAAATGCATTGAGTATTTTAACAATAAAACCAACGTTTCTTTTACGTTGAAATTTTTGGCCACTCTTGTTGATTCGAAAACAATTCAAGAAAGTGTCCTGCCCTATTTATTGGAAGAAAACTTCAAACAAATTGAAGATGCCAAACAAATTATTCCTCTTGCTGATATCCAACTCTCAGAGGATATCTCGCAGATTGAAGATAAGCTCTTTACCGGATCTGTCCTATTAACTGTAAGTGGTAAAGAAAACAAGTTTTGTTTTTTAGGAGCCCGGAAAGAAATCGGGCGAAACGTGAGCCTCCCAGAAGTTGAATTCAGCGTAATCGGTCCAAAGGAGTCCTTTGTAGAATCACTTGATCAGAATCTTAATCTAATAAGAAAAAGAGTTCCAGTTAAAGAATTAATTATGGAAAAATTAACGGTCGGAACACTTTCTAAGACAAAAGTAGCTATTCTTTACATAGATGGGATTACAAATCCCGAGAATGTAAATACAGTCCGGCAGCGAATTGAAGACATTGAATTTGATGAGATTACAGATAGCTCCTATATTGTTCAAATTATTTCAGATAATCAAAATTCACCATTCCCACAGCTTCTTGACACGGAAAGACCAGACCGAATTTCTGCCATACTTGCAGAAGGCAAAGTAGCCATTTTCGTTGATGGTTCACCACATGCATTAATAGGACCCACCACACTGGTTGAATTTTTTAGCTCATTTGAGGATTATTACTTAAATTGGATACTATCTTCCTTTTTTCGCTTAATTCGATTATTTGCTGTTGTGTTTTCTATTTTGGTTACTCCAGTATATGTGGCAACTCTTAGTTATCATTATGAATTAATACCGATAGACTTAATGAATACCTTAGTAGCCTCTCGTAGAGCCATTCCCTTCCCCCCTATTTTGGAGGCCTTATTTCTGGAATTAACGATTGAGCTTTTACGAGAAGCAGGAGCAAGATTGCCGACAAAGGTCGGTCAGACAATTGGTATCGTTGGCGGGATTGTTATTGGAACGGCTAGTGTCCAAGCTGGTCTTACGAGTAACATTCTATTAATTTTCATTGCCTTAGCAGCACTCGCTTCTTTTACAACCCCAGTCTACAGAATAGGCAACACGATTCGATTACTGCGCTTTCCCTTTTTACTTTTTGCGGAAGTTTGGGGACTCCTGGGAATAGTAGTCTGCTTTTGTTTTTTATTGACCCACCTTATTCGACTTACTTCACTAGGAAGGCCTTATTTAGAACCTTTGTACCCTCCTAGGATGCAGGACCTTAAAGATGCTTTTATACGGTTATCTTTTGATAAACAAAGAAAACGACCATTCCTGCTGAACACAAAGCAACCCAATCGTTTTCATAAAAAGGCTGCAAAGTACAAGAAAGATATTGAAGATGAATAGAGGGACCACTATGAATTCTAACGTTCCAGATAGTAAAAAGATATCTCCTTTTCTCGTATTTTTTCTTATTCATACCATGCAGTCAGGGGTAGGTATTCTAGGATTTCAAAGATTTATCGCTAAAACCGCAGGATATGATGCTTGGATGTCCATCATTCTATCGGGTTTGTTTGTCCATATACTTTTGTGGATGATGTTTAAAATGCTAAAAATAGCAGATGGCGACATGACTTCGATTCATACCTTTGTACTTGGAAAAAAAATCGGGAAAATCTTTAGTAGCTTTTTTATCCTTTATTTTTGTTTATTTACCGTAGCCATCTTGCGCAGCTACATAGAGGTTGTTCAAGTATGGATGTTTCCAGAACTAAGAACATTTTGGTTTGCTCTTGTCTTTCATATTTTAGTTATCTATATTGTGTTTGGGGGTTTTAGGACGGTAGCGGGGATTGCCTTTTTTTCGATCATATTACCATTCTACATTGCTGTATTGTTTGTTGTGATCATTCCGTATGCTGACTTTACCAATCTCCTGCCAATTTTCGATCATTCGGTAAAGGAGTTACTGCTTGCTAGTCGTGATATGTCGTTTACCCTATTAGGATTTGAAACCTTATTATTTTTTTATCCGTTCATTCAAAACCCAGAGAGGAGTAAAAAGTGGGCTCACTTTGGAGCATTATATACAACAATGCTTTGTATCTATTTGGCTATTCTAGCCTTTGGCTTTTTTCCAGAGGCACAATTGCAAAAAAACATATGGCCTACATTGGCAATGTGGAAAATTATTAAATTACCTTTCGTTGAACGCTTTGAATATATCGGAGTTTCAAACTGGGGTTTAGTGATATTACCCAATATATGTATTTGTTTATGGTGTGCAAGTCGATTAGCCAAACAGCTATTTTCCATTCGCCAAAAAACATCGGTTCCGGCCATTGCCATTCTTTGTTTAATAGCCACCAGTTTGATATCAACAAGAGGACAAATTAATATACTGACAGATTATACAGGAAAGGTTGGTTTTTACTTCAATTTCATATACGTTCCATTATTGTTTGCAGGTACGTTAATAGCGAAGAAGGTGAGAAATCGTGAGAAGCATACTTAAATTGATTGCCTCTGTTTTCCTAGCCCTTAACCTAATTGGCTGTGTCAAGAAAGAGGTATTAGATGATATTAGCTTAATTGAAGGAATAGGCTTCGACTATATTGACAAAAAAAACATCCTTGGCACAGTTGTCATTCCCGTTTACCTGCCTGATCAACCACCTAAAAGCAATACCTTCTCGACAAAAGCTGAGATTACTAAGTCCATTCTGCAGGATATTCAACGACAAACAGCTGATCCAATTGTAACCGGAAGCATTGAGGTGCTCTTATTTAGTAAGACCTTAACCGAAAAATTAGGAATTCTGCCATTGGTTGACGCCTTTCAAAGGGACCCATCAATTGGGTCTGGTCTCTATTTAGCCATGGTAGACGGAGAAACGAAGGAATTACTTGCTGGACAATATGGAATAAGAGGAACTGCCACCTATATTTCAAAATTGATGGAACATAATATCAGAAATGAAGATCTGCCAAAATCAAATCTGGAACTGTTTCTTACTGATTTTTATCAAGAAGGAAAAACGCCCTTTATTCCGCAGCTGAAACAAATTGGAAAAAATAAAATGGAAATTAATGGGATATCCCTCCTTAAACATGGAAAAATGGTTGATCTGATTGAACCGAAGGAAATGTTTTTTTTCAAGTTGCTAGTAGACAAATACAGTGAAGGTATGCATCTTGTCAAAATAGATAGTGGTGAAGCAGCTGTACGTAGCATTCATTCTTCCCATAATTTTGAATTGACTAAAAGAAATCCAACCGAAGTCACAATTCATATAAAAGTTGATGGAATTATCAATGAATTTACCGGTCAAGAACTCACACCAAAAACGATAGAGGGATTACAAAAACAATTCGAAAAGGACATTAAGAAGGAATCCCTTAAACTGATAAAGCGTTTTAAAGATAAACAATTAGACCCTATAGGATTTGGTCATTTTGTAAAAACACAGACCAGAAATTTCGATTTCAATAATTGGCGAAAAAATCAATATAAAGATCTTGTGGTAAAGATAAAAGCGGATGTCAAAATCTCAGAATCTGGTGTAATTGAATAAATAAGGCTCTTTTCTTAAACTTTGTTGCTTTTGGAGATTAAAATCGCTTAAATGAGCTATGATTAAAATAGCCTTCAAATGTAAGAAAAGAGCCTGCTATCTTAATTTCAAACACAAAAATAGTTTGTTCCGCGTTAAAATCGGCTTTAGGATTTTAACAAAATTATTTACGAAAACAGCCATAAATAAAAAAGCAAGTAGACTTGTCCACAATTAGACATGACTACTTGCTTATATAATACTTAAACGATTCCAGTCAACAGATAAACGGCAATGATGAAGAATGCTGCGATTGTTTTAATAATCGTAATGGCAAAAATATCACGGTATGATTGCTTATGTGTTAAACCAGTTATCGCCAATAAGGTAATAACGGCTCCGTTATGCGGCAGTGTATCCATACCTCCGGAAGCCATGGAAATGACACGGTGCATAACTTCTAGTGGAATATCGAATTGATTTGCTAGTTCAATATATTTTTCTGACATCATCCCAAGTGTGATGGCAATACCAGCGGATGCTGAACCAGAAATAGCAGAAAGAATATTGGTGGTAACAGCTCCGTTTAGTAATGGATGACCAAATACTTTAGCAATCCCATCTCTTGCGATAGAAAAACCAGGTAAATTTGAAATAACAGCTCCAAATCCATATTCTGTTGCAGAGTTCATAATAGCAAGAAGCGCACCTGCTACTCCGACTCTCATTCCATCTTTGAAATTCATAATAACAGGTTTGCGGTTATAAAGAATAGTAGCGATAATACCAACTAAAAGGGCGATTTCAACAGACCAGATTCCAATAACCTTTGAAGTTACAATGCTTGGAAAACTCATTCCAATGGCTTCAAAGTCGAAACCATTTGGATACCATTTAGGAATAATTGTTGATAATACTTTGTTTAAAACTGCTACTAATACAACAGGAACAAATGCAAAAATCTTACGGCCGATACTTTCTTGTTCCTCTAAATTAATGGTTACTTCATTTGCTTCTTTGATTGTTCCGAAGCTATCATAACCTTCACCAGCTTTTTCTGCTTTAATACGACGAGAGTTTAAATACCACATTCCAAGTACGAAGATAAAAATGGCTCCGATAATCCCAAGCGTAGGTGCAGCATATAGATCTGTTCCAAAGAAGCTTGTTGGAATGACGTTTTGTACTTGTGGTGAACCAGGCAATGCATCCATTGTAAAGGTGAATGAACCAAGTGCAATAGTACCTGGAATTAAACGCTTTGGAATATTTCCTTGTCTGAAAAGATGTGCAGCAAATGGATAGACTGCAAATGCTACCACCACTAAGCTAACTCCACTGTATGTTAAAAGAGCAGCAAGTATAACGATGGCTAACATTCCTCTTTTTTGACCAACGACTTGAACGATGGTAGAAGCAATAGATTTAGCAAGCCCTGACATTTCTACTACTTTACCAAAAATGGCTCCTAATAAGAAGATTGGAAAATAAAGCTGAATATATTCAACCATTTTACCCATAAACACATTAGAGTAAAAAGGTAGAATCCATCCGGGTTCTGTTAAAAGTACAGCAAATAACGCACAAATAGGTGCAAAAATGATAACTGTGAATCCTCGATATGCGATAAACATTAGCAAACCTAGTGCTAATAAAATGATAACTAACTCCATAAAATTTCCCCTCATCCCTAAGTCGTACTTGTTGTCTTTGGTTTAATAAAAATTTTCAAAAAATACAATAGATTAATAATTTAAAATATGGGTTAAAACGCTTTCGAAAAGATAAATAAAGATAATATCAGTTTAATAGTGGATGAAATCTCACTTTCATCCACTATTAATTAACTATAATTCAAAACAGCTACTTTATTTTCAAGTTCTGAAATGGCAGAAGCCACTTTCTCAGCAGTAATTTCCATTGGCATTACATGGATGGATTCCTCAGGAATAACAGCTTTTTGAGCTACTGCTGTGATCATATCTTGAGTAAGATTTTGCACACCAATTTCCGATACAGAAATTGGAAGTCCCCAGTCACGATAAATCGGAATTAACTGTTCAATTTCATCCCATTTTCCTTCAAGTACAAGTTGAACAAGGATTCCATACGCTACTTTTTCTCCGTGCAATGCATGATGCGTTTCTTCTAAAATTGTTAATCCGTTATGAATGGAATGAGCCGCAGCAACCCTGCCATAATAATCGCCAAATCCACCAACTAAACCAGCCATCGTGATGATCGTCTCAACTACCTTCATGAAATCATCATTCAATTGTCCAGCTTTTGCAGCACTTATAGCACCCTTCGAATGCTGTAGCAGCAGATCTTTACACTGCTTTGCAGCAAAATAGGAAATTTGTAAAGGAACAGGCTTGTTATCGATCCCAGACATCTGAACATCTGCTTCATACCACTTCGCAAGAGTATCACCAATACCTGCAATGAGCATGCTTACAGGTGCATCAATCAAAATTCTAGGTTCGATCAATACAAGGCTTGCACTTACTGGATAAACGTCGTATCGAATAAAAGTTCCTGCATCATCATAAAGAACACTTACAGCTGCCCATGGCGAACAATTTGAGGGAAGCGTTGGAACTAGGATCGCTTGGCGATGGGTCTGATTACATGTAGCTTTAACAAGATCAAGAACCTTTCCCCCGCCTACCGCGATCACACCATCAAATGAATTTTCCTCAACAAGATTAGCCACTTTGTCTATTTCTGATAGAGAGCATTCCCCGCCATAGACATATTCTTCAACTTCGATATCGTTCAGCTCTGGCCAAAATGGTTTAGCAGCCTCCCATGATTTTACACCATGAACGATAAGTACCTTTTTTAAGCCTCTTTCAATCAATTTTGATTGTAGCTGTTCTAAAACACCTTCACTGAAAATATACTCACTCGGTGCTCCATGTACAGAAAATGATTTCAAATTCTCCACTCCTCACTTACAGGTGATTCATTCTATTAAAAAAAGATTTAGAAAACCATTTTTAGGTCAAAAAAGGCTATTACTTGTTTTTAGCAAGTTCTGCAGCTACTTCAACGATCATATCCTCTTGACCGCCAACTACTTTACGCTTGCCTAATTCAATTAAAATATCACGAGAATCTACACCATATCTTTCAGCAGCACGTTTTGAATGAAGGGCAAAGCTTGAGTAAACACCCGCATAACCAAGAGTTAAACTGTCTTTTGTAATTTCTTGCGGCACTGGTAATATTGGTGCAATGATGTCTTCAGCTAAATCCATCATTTTATATAAATCTACCCCCGTTTTGATTCCCATACGTTCACAAACGGCAATAAGTACTTCTGTTTGCGTATTACCGGCACCTGCTCCTAAGCAGCGAACACTTCCGTCAATACGTGTAGCTCCTTCTTCAATCGCAACAAGTGTATTCGCCATCGCAAGAGATAAATTGTTATGAGCGTGGAAACCAATGTTAATGCCTACAGATTGTTTAAGTGCACGAATTCGTTCGCGAACTTGACCTGGCAGCAGGTAACCAGCTGAGTCTACTACGTAGACCGAATCTGCTCCATAGCTTTCCATTAATTTAGCTTGTTCTACTAACTTTTCCACTGGAGCCATATGGTTCATCATTAAAAACCCAACCGTCTCCATGCCTAATTCTTTTGCATAAGCGATATGCTGCGGAGCCACGTCAGCTTCTGTTACATGTGTTGCGATACGAGCCATCTTTGCTCCTAAATTTGCCGCTTCTTTCAATTCGTGCAACGTACCGATACCTGGCAATAATAGGACAGCAATTTTTGACTTATCTGCAACAGAAACGGCAGCTTCGATTAATTCCAATTCATTTGTACGTGATAGACCATATTGTAAGGATGATCCTGCTAAACCATCGCCGTGTGATACTTCGATATATGGAACATTTGCATCATTCAATGCTTTTGCTACTTTAAGTACTTGATCCACTGTAAATTGGTGAGAAACCGCATGGCTTCCATCTCGTAATGCTACCTCGGTGATAAGAATATCTCTTTCGTTTGTCATTTTATTTACCCCTTTCTACCGCTTAAATAGTTTCTTTCTTTAATAGATTTTTAGCAAACTCTTCAGCAATTCTTACACCTGCAGCTGTCATAATATCAAGGTTTCCTGAATATTTAGGAAGGTAATCACCAGCACCTTCGACTTGAATAAAGATAGTTACTTTATTACCTTCGAAAATAGGTTCCGTACGAAGCTGATAGCCAGGAACATAGGATTGAACTACTTCTGTCATTTCAGCAATGGATTTTCTAATTCCCTCTTCGTCCATTTTCCCTTCTTCTACAAGGGTATAAACAGTATCACGCATCATGATTGGTGGTTCAGCAGGGTTTAAAATCATAATTGCCTTCCCTTTTTTCGCTCCACCAACTACTTCAATCGCACGAGAAGTTGTTTCAGTAAATTCATCGATATTAGCACGAGTTCCAGGACCTGCACTCTTACTTGAGATAGTTGCAACGATTTCAGCATATTCTACAGAGCTTACACGGTTTACTGCATGTACCATTGGAATGGTCGCTTGTCCGCCACATGTAATTAAATTGATATTATCCTTCTCTAAATGCTCGTTAATGTTAACCGCAGCACATACATATGGACCAACCGCTGCAGGCGTCATATCAATTACTTTAATGCCAGCATCTTTTAACACCTTTGCATTATATAGATGAGCTTTGGCTGAAGTTGCATCAAAAACAATATCAGCTTTTAATGTAGGATCTGCTAGGAAACCATCAATTCCAGTGTCTACCCCTGCATAACCCATTTCTCTTGCACGGCGTAAACCATCTGATTGTGGGTCAATCCCAATTACAGCAGTTAATTCTAATAATTCAGAGCGACCAAGTTTAATCATTAAATCTGTACCAATGTTACCTGAGCCAAGAACAGCTACTTTTACTTTTGACAAAATAATTCTCCTCCTTGAATTCACTTTATATTTGTATGTTTTCTTTCCTCTAGCTACTTTTTAAAAGATGTTCCCTTTATAACCAAGAGATTTTGAAACCTCAGATGCAGCTCTCTTAATCCCCGCTATTACCCTAGGAAGCTTCTCCTCATCAAGTCTCATTTTAGGCGCCGCACAGCTAATTGAAGCGATTACATTTCCTTTATGATTAAATATCGGTCCGGCTATGCATTTCAGTCCTAGTTCGATTTCTTCATCATCGACAGCATACCCAGTCTCACGAACAGAAACTAAATGTTTTTTAATTTGATTAATATCTGTCATCGTGTACTCTGTAAATGCTTCTAAACTTACGGATGATAATAGCCGATCAACCTCTTTTTCACTTAAATGAGCGAGTATTGCTTTACCCACACCTGTACAATGAACGGGTGCTCTTTTTCCAATATGGGAGTAAATTGTAAGAGCACTTGGACCTTCTACTTTTTCAATATAAACAACTTCATCGCGCTGAAAGGTGACTAAGTGAACGGTTTCATTTAATTCATCAGCCAAATCTCTAATAATGGGTCTTGCTATGTTCCCAATATCGAGATGTTTACCAACAAAATTACCTAATGTGAAAAGTTTAATTCCCAGCTTATACTTCAAATCCTCTGGATTCTGCTGCAAGTAACCTCTATGTTCCAAGGTCTTAATAATCCCATGGACGGTACTTTTTGATAATTGAAGCTTTTCACTTATTTCTTTAACACTTAGTTCTGGACTCGTGATCAAAAACAATTCAAGGACATCAGCTGCCCTTTCAATCGATTGAATTAAACGTTCAGACATTATCTTCCTTCTTTCGTTCGCCATTATCGAACGGCGTTCGTAAAAATCTAATCGATACATTTATACTAACTCGCATTTTATTGTATGTCAATTAGTTTAAGTTCATTATTTTGACATAATTTAATTAAAAAAGAACCCAATTCTTTTTAAGAATTTGGGCTCTTTTTATCTATTGATAACTTACAAAACTTCAAACTGTTTAAAACCTGTTTGATCGGGTATAAAATCTAACTTTTTATTGTTGAAATAATGACACTCGCCATTGTCGATGATAAAAGTCAAACCTTCCTTTTCAATTTTCCTATCATTTGATTCTATTGCTGCTTCGAGCGTCAATTTCACTTTCATAAAACAACTTTTTCGCATTTGCAATCGAATAAAGTGATTTGCCTCTTGCTGTTCAAGTCTCTTTATTATTTCTTCTTTTGCCGCTTCTGTAAAAGTAAACATATAATCCCCCCCTTATGTTTATATCTAGAATTAAATATAGCACAAATTCAACCAGAACTCCTGTGCACATCCCCTTCTGACCAATTAGTCAAAACTTGATGCTTTATTGACAATTGACCGGTTAGTCAGTATTATTATCAATGGGTCAAAAGTCAATTAAGGGTAGGTGTCATAGTGAAAGGTTTAGTAAATTTTGTTCTAAAAAATAAACTTGCAGTCTGGTTGCTTACGATAATTATTACCGTATCAGGAATTTATTCAGGCACACGAATGAAAACGGAGACGATACCTGATATTTCAATTCCATTTCTAATGGTAATGGGTGTATATCCTGGAGCAACTCCTGAGCAAGTAATGGATGATATTTCGATGCCTTTAGAGAGAGCCGTCGAAGGCCTTGAAGGTGTTAAATCGGTTTATTCTAATTCATATTCCAATATGGCAAATCTACAGGTTGAATATGAATACGGAGAAGATATGGCTGAGGCGAAACGTGCGTTAGAGTCAGCGATTGATGCTGTGGCTTTACCTGAAGGGGCACAGGAGCCAGTTATTACAGCAATCAGCATGAACATGATGCCAGTTGTTGCATTAAGCGTTAGCAGTTCTACAGAGGATATTGTTGAATTAACATCAACCGTTGAAGAAATCTTACTTCCGAAAATTGATAAACTCGACGGCGTAGCCTCTGCAACAATTACTGGTCAGCATATCGAAGAGGTGGAGCTAACCTATAATGCTGCTAAAATGGCTGAATTTAGCTTAGAGGAAGATAAGGTCAAACAAATGATACAAGCAAGTAACTTAGCTGTTTCATTAGGACTTTACGAATTTGAAGAAGGTGAACAGGCTGTTTCCATCGACGGTAAGTTCATGACCGCAGACGAATTAAAGGAAATGCTAATTCCTGTAACACCATCAGCAACAAATCCACAACCCTTTGTACAACTTAGTGAGATTGCTTCTATTGATACAGTTGGCCGAGTTCAATCGGTATCCCGTACCAATGGTGAAAATGCTATAGCCATTCAAATTGTCAAAGGCCAGCAGGATAATACTGTTGATGTTGTAAACAAGGTCAAAGAATTAGTAAAAGATGAACAAGCGAAAATCGAGGGTCTTACGATTGATATAACTCTTGACCAAGGTGCTCCGATTGAAGAATCGGTTTCAACAATGGTTGAAAAAGCACTATTCGGTGGACTAATCGCAGTATTAATTATCCTATTATTCCTTCGTGATGTTAAATCAACTATTATTTCAATCGTATCCATTCCAGTTTCAATTTTCATGGCATTATTGCTGCTAAACTGGCTGGATATTACGCTAAATATTATGACACTTGGGGCGATAACCGTTGCAATCGGACGTGTCATTGATGACTCCATCGTCGTCGTTGAAAACATTTATCGTCGTTTGCATTTAAAAGAAGAGAAATTAACGGGGCGCGCACTGGTACGTGAAGCGACCATTGAAATGTTCAAACCAATTTTATCATCAACATTAGTAACAGTTGCCGTATTTGCACCACTTATCTTCGTTGGTGGCATGGTAGGTGAATTGTTCATGCCATTCGCATTGACCATGACGTTTGCACTCGGAGCTTCGCTAATTATTGCAATCACAGTGGTTCCAGCATTAGCTCACTTCTTATTTAAGAAGAAGCTATATAGTGAAAAGACAGAAAGCCATCATAAAGAGGCTGGGAAATTAGCTACTTGGTATAAAGGAATCCTTAAATGGACCCTTAATCATAAAATCATTACTTCTATTATTTCAATAGTACTTTTAGCAGGTAGCTTAGCGTTAACACCACTAATTGGTTTTAGCTTCATGGGCAGTGAAGAAGAAAAAGTAATGTACTTAACGTACACGCCAGGAACAGGCGATTTAAAAGAAGATACATTAACCAATGTTGAAGTTATAGAAGAAGAGATGCTTAAACGTGATGATATTGATATTGTTCAAATTTCCGTAACGGAAAGCGGAGATCCAATGGCTGCCATGATGGGCGGCGGCGGAGATGGTGCGTTAATGTACCTCATCTTTGATCCAGAAATGGAAAACTTCCCAGAAGTTCGTAAGGAAATTGAGGAGTATGTGTTCAATATCGGACAATCAGGTGAATGGAAGTCACAAAACTTTACTTCCATGTCGATGGCTACAAATGAAGTCAGCTATACATTCTACAGTGATGATTTAGATAAGCTACATGATGCTGTAGGTCAGGTAGAAGAGGTTATGAAGAAAAATGACGGCCTAGAAGATGTTTCTACTAGTGCTGAGGATGCATATGTGGAGTATGTATTTAAAATTGAACAAGACGAATTACTGCAATATGGTTTAACCACTGGTCAAATTGTAATGATGTTAAACCCAAATAAAACACAAGAAGTGTTAACAACCGTTGAAAAAGACGGTGACACACTTGAAGTAATTGTTCAACAAGAACAAGCGGCACAGCCAAAGTCAATTGATGAAATGTTAGAAACAAAAGTTCCGACTGCACTTGGTACAACAATGCCTCTTTCTGAACTTGTAAAAATTGAGAAAGGTACAACGTTGAATACCCTTGCACGTAGTAAAGGCGAGTACTATGCAACTGTATCAGGAACGATCATTGATGAAGATATTTCAAAAGCAACATCTCAAGTAGATAAAGAGATTGATAAATTAGATTTACCAAAAGGAGTTACCGTTGGAGTTGCAGGTGTTCAGGCAGACATGACGGAAACATTTACACAGCTTGGTATCGCTATGTTAGCGGCAATTGCCATCGTGTATTTTATCCTTGTTGTAACCTTCGGTGAAGGTCTTGCACCGTTTGCCATCCTGTTCTCGTTACCATTTGCAGTAATTGGCTCATTTATCGGCTTATTAATCGGTGGTGAAACCATCTCCGTATCTGTAATGATGGGTCTATTGATGTTAATTGGTATTGTTGTGACGAATGCCATTGTACTCGTAGACAGGATCATCCGTATGGAACATGATGGGATGACTATGCGTGAAGCCATCCTTGAAGCGGGTGCAACGCGTCTTCGTCCAATCTTAATGACAGCCATCGCAACGATTGGTGCTTTGATTCCATTAGCGATTGGCCAAGGCGGCGGCGGTTTAATCTCCAAAGGTCTTGGTATTACCGTAATTGGCGGTTTAACAAGTTCAACCTTATTAACCTTAATTGTTGTCCCAATTGTTTACGAAGTGTTATCTAAGATGTTTAAGAAAAACCGTAAAGAAATCCAAGAAAATTAATTATGAAGCCCTGCTAGGTGAATTAAACCTGGCAGGGCTTTTTTAGTAATCCTCAGCAATTATTTTTTAAGGTTTTAATAGAATTTTACCAATGCTTTTTCTACTTTCGAGTAAAGTATGAGCTTTAGAGCCATCATGTAAAGAAAAAATAGTCGGATCTTGAATTTTTAATTGCCCTTCCATAATCCAATCAAATAACTGGTTTGAACGTTCTTTTCTTTCTTCGAAGGAAGTAAGAACATTCCAAAGGTCCCCACCGGTTAGTGTTTTTGAAGTATCCATGAGCATCCGAGGATCTACTGGAGCAGGGTCACCCCCTGCCATACCATAAAAAACAACTGTACCTCCAACTTTAGCAGCTTCAAAACTTTCCAGAAGGGTAGAACCTACAGAATCATAAACAACATCTACTCCATTATCGTTTGTTACACTCTTTACCTTCTCAATCCAGTTATCATTGTATAAAAACACATGGTCAGCTCCTGCTAAATAAGCAGCTTTAGACTTATCCATTGTAGAAGTAAGACCAATAACTTGTGCACCTACTATTTTTGCAATTTGGATAAGAATTTGTCCAACGCCCCCCGCTGCAGCATGAACGAGGATAGTTTGTCCCGCTTTTACTTCAAAACTATCTTTTGTTAAGTAATGTGCTGTTAAACCTTGAAGTAAGATGGATGAAGCTGTTTCATAGGAGATATCATCCGGTAATGGAATGGCCTTTTCTACAGGAACTGCAACTAACTCGGCATTCGCAAATGGCACATCTGCAAATGCAATCCTGTCTCCAACCTTTATAGTGGTAATTCCAGCACCTAATTTTTCCACGATTCCAGCACCTTCATAACCCAATATGTACGGTGGTTTTCCTGCTAAATGATAATTCCCTTTTCTACGGTATATATCTGCGAAATTTAGTCCTATCGTTTTCATTCTTATCAAGATTTCATTTTCACTAATGGTCGGTTCTGGGATATCTTTATATTGTAATACCTCAGGTCCACCGAATTTTTCAAAGATAAGTGCTTTCATTCATAATGCTCCTCATATAAAAATATAGACATCATTGTATAGGTTCTAAGAATATTAAACAATATATACGTATTCACTCCTGATTGTTACTCAACTTTTACGTCCTCGCGATTTTCGATGCCTTATTCTTACCGAACTTTCACTCCTCTCCATTTTTCGGGCACAATCCACCCTTTATTCTTACCGAACTTTCGCTCTTCTCTATTTTTCGGGCACAATCCACCCTTAAAATAATCTAGCTTAATAAAAAATACTGACTCAAGCATTAATCTGAGTCAGTTTCTTTTTAACGATTTATCTTTTTTTAGAAATTTATTTATTCTCTTTTACTACACCAATTACTGCCTTCAAATCATCCTGCACGCTTTCCTTAGCGAGAGGGACATTTGAACGATGGGCTGCTCGTACAATAACATGTGCGGCTACAGGGGCAGTGAGGAATACAAAGAATATACCCAGAAATAAACGAATACTAAAATATCCTTCTAACCAAAAAAATAAAAAGGTTCCTACAAGCGTAAAAAGAACGCCCATCGTTGATCCTTTTGAAAGTGCATGCGAGCGGGTATAAATATCAGGGAGACGAATTAATCCAACTGCACTTAAAAAGCTAAAGATGGTACCAATCAGTATAAACAAAACAGCAACGTGTTCACTCGGAATGATTACGCTCAATGACCACACCTCTTTCAATATATCTCGCAAAGGCAATTGTCCCGATAAAGGAAAGAATTCCAATTAATAAAATCACCTCAAAAAAAGCAGTGCTTCTTATAAAAACAGAAAAAATAGCAACTCCAGAAATGATATTAATCCCTAATGCATCCAGCGCCTGAATTCTATCTGGCGCAGTCGGCCCCTTTATCAATCGAAATATAGTTGCAAATATCGCAAAACTAAGAAATACTAATGACCAAATTAAAATTCCCTGTATCATGCTCGTGTCACCTTCTTAATAGCCTTTTCAAACTTAACTGTGGATTGGAGAACTGCATCGCTTGATTCTGGGATATCCATTGCATGTATATAAAACTTCCTACTATCTGAAGAAACTTCAACGACAACAGACCCAGGGGTCAAGGTTAGCAGCAGCGCTAGCAATGTAACCTCTAAATCCCCTTCTAACTCTGTTTCCAAAGTAAAGATCCCTGGAGTAATATTGATGGTTGGCCTGAGAATTTGTCGAATCACTAATATACTGGATGTAAACAATTCATAAATAAACACCGAAAAAAGTTGAACGATTGCAAGTAATGTGACCAAATAGAATTTAGTAGAAAAATATCTGCGTAATATATAAAGCACCAATAAACCAAATAGGTATCCACTAAAAAATGTTAATACACTCCAATCATCCTGAAGAAACATCCAGATTACACCAATTAATAAATTCACTAATACTTGCATGGGCATTGGTACCACCCCTTTCCATATTCCAAGATAGCTATTTTGATTTATTGACCAAGATTGCCGCCCAAGACCGCTTCAATATATAGGTTTGGATTCATTAAGCCTTCTACCGCAATATCAACGTAATCATGAATTCCTTCTGCACCTAATCCGAGCGTAATCGTTAATATGGTAAGGATTCCTATTGGTAACAATAACCCCTTCGTTGTCCCTTTCTCTTGCTCCTCCGTTATGTCGGTGTAGCCCCAAAATCCATTCATAAAGATTTTCATGATGGAATACAAGACCATAAGGCTCGTAATCAATCCGATTCCGCCCAACCAAAAGTATCCTGTTTCAAAAGTGCCTTCTGTTATAAAAATTTTCCCAATAAAACCGCTTAATGGCGGTATGCCTGATAAGGATAATGCCGCTATAAAAAACATCCAGCCTAAGCCAGGGTGTAAACGGATAAGACCGCTGATTTCTCTTAGCTTACTCGTTCCAGTAAGGTGTATGATGGTTCCTCCTAAAAGGAAAATCAGCGCCTTCACAATCATATCGTGAATCAAATAGTAAAGCGATCCCGTCATCCCTTCCGTTGTAAAGGATGCGACTCCCGCTAAAATAAAACCAACACCTACAATAACGTTATAAGTTAAAATTCTTTTGATATCCCAGAAAGCGACTGCCCCAATTGCTCCTAATAGCATCGTTACCGCAGCCAATATTCCGATAAATAAATGAGTCACCTCTGGCTCATGATAAAAGACAAGCGTGAAAACTCTTATAATGGCATAGATTCCTACCTTTGTTAACAAAGCTGCAAAGATAGCAGAAATCACAGTCGGAGGAGCACTGTAGGATCCTGGCAGCCAGTAGAATAGAAAAAGGCCGGCTTTTAAACTAAAAACAATTAAAAATAGAATGGCAACTGTCGTCATAAGCCCATCTTGTCCCGCCTCAGCAACACGAATCGAGAGGTGAGCAAAATTCAAGGTACCGGTCATTGCATAAAGGAATGCGATCGCAACAAGAAATAGAAAGGAAGAGATGATGTTAATCAAAATATATTTAATAGACTCCCTGAGCTGAATTTTCGTGCCTCCTAGTGAAATCAACACATAGGATGAAACTAACATCACCTCGAAGCAAACAAATAAATTAAAAATATCTCCAGTGATAAAGGAGCCATTTACCCCAGTAATCAGAAACAAAAATAGCGGGTAAAAGTAGTTGGCTTCTCTCTCTTTTCCAATGGAGTGAAAAGCATATAATAAACAACATAGTGAAACGATGCTTGTTACCAGAATTAGTATGCTCGAAAACATATCAGCCACCAAGGTTACACCAAAAGGAGCTTCCCAACCGCCTAAATGAAGGGTTTGAATTCCCTTGGTATGAATTTGACTGATTAGCAAAAGTGTTAAAACACTTATCGCTAGTGTAGAAAAAACACTTAAAAATCTCTGCAATTTTATATTTTTCCTAAAAAGCACCATAATCATTCCCGCTATAATGGGGATAATGATTGGCAAAATGACCAAATTATTCATTTTTAATACCTCTCAGTTGCTCTGTATCATCCGTGCCCAGCACCTTATAAGCACGATAACTCAGCACTAAAAAAAGAGCTGTTGTTGCAAAATTTATCACGATTGCGGTTAATAAAAGGGCTTGTGGCAATGAATCAGCATAGGTTAGGTTCTTTATCCCAAGAAGCGGCGGACCTCCCTTTTTTAACCCTCCCATCGTAATAATGAGTAAATTCACACCATGACCAAGGATGGAGGTTCCCAGAATGATTCTTAACAGGGTTTTCATCAAAATCAAATACGTTCCAACGGCAAATAATATACCTACAAGGATAGACATTAACGTTTCCATTATCGATCATCACCTATACTCAAAATGATCGTGATTGAGGTTCCAATTACAGCCAACGCTACCCCGATATCAAAGATTACCGCTGTTGCAAGTTCTGTTTCCCCAAAAATAGGTAGATCGAAATAACCGAATGTCTGTGATAAAAACGGGGCATTAAAAAGCATCCCACCGACTCCTGTTAGAACAGCGATCAGCACACCTACGGCTGCAACCACTTTAAAATCAACTGGTATATTTTTACGAACCGTTTCAATATCAAATGTTAGAAATAAAAGGATTAAGGCTGAGGAAAATGCTAGACCACCGATAAATCCACCGCCAGGAAAATGATGACCTGAAACAAAAAGATTGATTGCAAACGTAAAAATGATGACGACTGCAACTTTGGTAACGCTTCGTATGATTACATCATTCGGCACCTTCATTTTTATCCCTCCTCGAACCATTAAGCTTAATTAATGTATATACCCCTAGCCCAGCAATGGTTAGGACAAGAATCTCAAGCATTGTATCAAATCCTCTAAAATCAACAAGGATTGAATTTACGATATTTTTTGCACCCGCCAGTTCATAAGAGTTCTCATAAAAACTTGAAATGGATTCAAATAGACGATTTGAATTTGCTGATAAAGCAACCATCGTAACCAACGCACCCACTCCGATGGAAATAAAAGCATTTACCGCCTTAAACCGTACACGACTTATTTCCTTCTTCAATTGCGGTAAATGGTAAAAACATAATAAGAAAAGGGCTGTCGTAACCGTCTCAACAACGAGTTGTGTTAATGCCAAATCGGGAGCTCTAAATAGAACAAAGAAAAATGAAACTAGAAATCCTAGCGCACCAACAGCAATAATGGAAGTCAGCCTGGTTTTTGAAAACAGAACAGCTATTGTAGTAATGATCATTGAAATAACCAATCCCGCTTCAAAAAAATTTATAGGAGCATCATTAGATGGGTCAAAGGAAAACCCATCAAAGAACCACATCGCTCCGCCGACAACAAGGATGATAAACGAGAATATATATACTAAATAATCACGGATAAATCCTGTCATATACCGCTCAGTTACTAGTTTCGATGAACCTTCCATTTTTTCCAAGGCAAGATTATACAGGCTATTTAACGTGAAATTGTCAGGATATAAGTGATAAATTCGATACCACTTTTTCAAATAAACGTACAACAAAGTGCCTATCCCAACAACTCCAATCGTCATATACAACTCAGTATTCCAACCATGCCAAGCACTAATTTTTATATTCAAGTCACCTGCATCAGCCAGCGTTGGTAACACTGCATACAAAGCAGGAATTAATAAGTTTTGTGAAAGGACATTCGGAAAAAAGAAAATAATAATAACAAGGGATCCGAGGATAAGTGGAGAAATTAACATCCCAATCGGAGCCTCATGCACTACCTTACCTAATTTTTCAGGTTTATTCTTCCTTCTAAAGGTTTTAAAAACAAGAATCATACTATAAACAAAGGTAAAAACACTGGCAATCCATGCGATGATGGGTATAGCCAGACCAATGGCCTCTGCATTAAACACCGACATATTTGATACATTTACTACCGCAGCAAAAAACATTTCCTTACTTAAAAATCCATTAAATGGTGGAAGTCCAGCCATTGCAAAGCTTCCAATCACGGTTAGGGTAAAGGAAATAGGCATAAGGTGCATCAAGCCGCCCAACCTGCGAATATCCCGCGTTCCCGTCTCATGGTCAATGATACCAACAACCATAAACAGACAGCCTTTAAATGTAGAATGATTAACTAAGTGGAAAATCGCAGCGAATATTGCCATAGCATAGACAGACGAATCATCACCAACTCCGTAATACAAGGAGGCAGAACCTAAACCCAGAAGGCTCATAATTAATCCTAATTGACTAATGGTTGAGTATGCCAATAAAGCCTTAAGGTCCGTTTGTCTCACTGCATTCACAGATCCATATAATAAAGTTATTAAACCTACCCCTGAGACAAGCCAGAACCATTCAGCAACACCACCGAAAATCGGAGTCATACGTGCCACTAAATAAAGACCGGCTTTCACCATTGTTGCAGAATGTAAATAAGCACTTATTGGCGTAGGCGCCTCCATTGCATCCGGTAACCATATGCTAAATGGAAATTGTGCTGACTTTGTAAATGCCCCGATTAATATTAATATCATTGCTGGAACAAACAATGAATGCGAAGAAATATCAGCTGCATTGCTTACCATTTCACGAATGCTATATGTATCAGTAATCATAGAAAGCATGATAAAGCCTGCCAACATCGCCAGCCCGCCAAAAATCGTAATTAACATCGATTTTTGTGCACCATAACGTGATTTTTCACGTTCATACCAGTACGCAATTAACAAAAAAGATGATACACTTGTTGTTTCCCAAAAGACATATAAAACAAAGATATTATCAGAAAATACTAGACCAAGCATAGCTCCCATAAATATTAATAAATACACATAGAAATTATTTAGTGCTTCACGATGTTTAGACATATAGAAAATAGAATAAAAAATAACTAATGCACCAATTCCTGAAATTAATAATCCAAATATCAAGCTTAATCCATCCATATAGGTTGTGAAGTTGATATTGTAGGCCGGAATCCAAGGAACAGTTGCTCTAAAAGTATTCCCTTCTGCAATTTTGGGAATGAATGAAAGGAAATAAACAAATATCACCAACGGAATAAATAGGACAAACCATCCCGTGTGAATGCGTGGTGTTAATTGTTTATAAATGTAGGGGACCGCGATTGCAAATATAAATGGAATTAAAATCATAATGTGTAACCAAACTGACATCATATCCCTCCCTGTCGAGTGTTTAACAAAATCGTACACTTTTGTAAATAGATTGACTGAAAGTGTAGCATGGGTTATAGTCATACATATTAAAATGGTATAAAATCGGGTAACTTAGTTATTCCGATTCCGAGGAGAACTAATAATGAAAAAGATGAAAGAGCGCATGGACGAAAGTATTCTCGTCTGTGTTTATTATGGTCCCAATGGTGAACGTCTCATTCAACGGGGCTGCAAAATTGCCAATATGCTTGATTGTCCACTATACATCCTAACGGTAGATCCTAAACCATTTGATGATTTGGATGCAGAAAAATCAAACTATATTGCTAGATGGAAACAATTAGCTTCCCAATATAGTGCTGACGCATTTATTATTAAGGATAATGAACAGAGACCGATTTCGAAAGTGATTGCGGAAGTTGCTAGAGAAAAAAATATTACACAGATCATACTAGGTCAAACTGCTCAAAGTCGTTGGGAACAAATTGCTAAGGGGTCTATTATTAATTCTTTATTACGTGAAATTCCATTCGTGGACCTTCATATCATATCTGTGGCCCGCTATTTAAAAAATCCTGATAGACATTTCGAAAAAGGAGTTCGTGCTTATCTTGTTAAAGAGCACGACCACTACCAGCTCATTTTTAAACATACAAAGGCTATAGAATATGAAGGAATTTTCTTTAAGGAATTCGGAACTGATTTTAATAATGGTATTTTCAAATTTATGAAAGACAAGGAAACATTACAAGTCCGAGTAAAAGAGAATATTGTTCAAGACTTAACGAACGTTGATATGGATACTGACTCAACTTCTGATGAAGATTACTTATAATCCCTCTACCTAGGTAGAGGATACCCCTCTACCCTTGGTTGGAGGAAAACTCTCCACCCTTGGTGGAGGGTTTTTTTATTCTATAAATTTACATCCAGTTTAATCAGCGGTTTCTCATTTTTACTTATCCCAATATATCTTAATGTTTCTGAGGGAGAATGATGATGATAAATACCCATTAGAATGGAGATTGCAATCCCTTTCCGATAGGCGTGATAGCCAAATGTTTTTCTTAATGTATGAGTACCAATTTTACCTGGAATCCCAACTTCTTTTGCAGCGGTATTAATAATCCGGTAGGCTTGCTGGCGGGTAATGGGTTGATTATTCTTTTTGGACTTAAACAAATAATCACTATCTTTAAAATCATACGTTTTCAAGTAATTCTCAAACGCGAGATTAACGTTATTATTTAAAAAGTAACCTTTTGTTTCATCACTATTCGTTTCCTTTAAATACAAAAACTCCTTAATCCCAGTTCCATCCCAGATATCCTCAATCTTTATTGAAAGTAAATCACTTATTCTTATTCCTGTATTAATTCCAAGAACAAAAAGCAAATGGTCTCTTTGTGATTGCTTCAGTAAGACTTCTTTAATTGCATTAATACTTTCAACGTCTCTTATAGGCTCAACATACTCCATAGGTTGACCTCCTAGAACACCCACGAATCACATTAATAAGTTACATAACTATACAATAACATAGGCTATGTTACATTACAAACAATTGATTTGGTATTAAAATGAGCTAGCCCCTGGATTTTATACATTTTCGAAGAACAAAAAAAATCAACCACCTTTAATCCAGTGGATGATTTTTTCTTCCTTGATCATTTGTCAAAGGCATATTTTTTACTTAATAGATAGAGACTTGCTCCGAGTGTAAACACTGAAATATATTTACTTGCGAGAATGAGATAGGAAGTGGTTTGATGATCTAAGGTAATGTGAGGGAGTAGAAAAAGGCCATAAACCACAAGCAGACCAAAAGCGAGGATGGAATATGCATTTTTAAAAGCTTTAACTATTATTACCTCACTTTTTTCCTCTTCCGAGTTTGTGAAAATAATAACTGCATATGAAATAACTAATATGATTAAATAGGTTAATCCTATGACCGCATAATGGATGTTCATAATTGACTGCCTCCTTTTCCATAAGTGTTTCTATAAAAAAATAAAAGACTGTCCAAAAAGGACACTATTATCCCCATGCGACAGACTCCACCTAAAAAACATATATAGACCCGATATTAGTTTCATTGATAAAAAGATATTCAACTTTATTATTGCATAAAATTTAATAAGATTAAAGTGTATATTTTGGGTTATAAATTCTCACCTAGAAACAATTTGCAATAAAATCTAATAACGAAACCCTACAAGATTATGAATCTTGTAGGGCTTTTACTTACATTATTTTTTATTAACTTCAATAATCTTGTTAGCTTCTTCTACCATGTATTCCTTAGCTTCCTTAACAGAGATACCGTCTAGCATGAATTTAGTAAATCCAGCTTCCAATACATTCTTCTTAAGTTCGTTACCGTAAGAAATAGCAAGGTCAGATGTGTAAGCACCTTTAACTTCATCATTAAATAATGTGTGTAATAGTGAATCTACATCGTAATAATTTTCTTTTCCAGCAACCATATTATTGATCGTTGCTTCGCCGTCCGCATCTTTCCAAGAAGATAATCCTCTTACTTGTGAGCCTTCAGCTGTTACATACTTCAAGAACTTGTATGATGCTTCTTTGTGCTTAGAGTTCTTTGAAACTGCTGAGAACTCACCTGCAATGTTTGTAGAACCAAGTGATGAATCTTCACTCATTCTAGGCATTGGGGCAAATGCTGTTTTGAAATCATGAGGATATTTTTCAACGTTTCCAACATCTGCAACAGTCCAGCTAGCAGTCATTAACATACTTGCTTCTTCATTAAAGAATTCTGTACGATAGTTTAATTCTGCTCCGATTACATCAGAGAATGGTTTAATGGCACCGGATTTTTCTAAATCTCTGCGTAATTCGAACCAGTAGTCAAATGATTTATCATCAAAAATAGATTTCTTTTCATCAATCATATATGGGTGTTCTTTTTCTGCAAAAAGAATTGGGTTTGCGTATTCTCCCCAAGTATGGAAGTATACACCGTATCTCTTATCTTTGCCTTCACCTTTAGATAGCTTTGTTGCATATTCTTTGAAATCTTCCCATGTCCAGCCTAATTCAGGTACAGGTAAACCAGCTTCGTCTAAATGATCTTTATTCAATAAGACATACCAGTAGTTTGTTAAGTGTGGCAGCGCATACACTTTACCGTCATAAGCTGCATTGATTAAGTATTCTTCTTTAATATCGAGTTTATCTTTCTTAAAATAATCATCTAATGGCTCAAACATACCGTTTGCAGCTCTTAGGACTGCTTGGTCCACGTTAGGAATGGATACAACGTCTACTTGTTCTCCTGCAGACATTAATACATCCATACGAGTCATATTATCTACTGCAGTACCACCAGGAATAAGAACCTCGGATTTAACTTTAATATTTGGATTCTCTGCTTCAAAATCCGCAATAATTTTATTAATAGCGGTTTGATCAGCATCCCAGTTGAAATACTTAATTTCTACTACTTCTTCTTCCTCTGCCTTTTTGTCCTCTGGCTTTTCACTGCTTGAGCTTTCCTTAGAGCCAGAACATGCAGATAAAAGTAGAAGAAATAGAACGGAAATCATGATTAAAAAACGATTATTTCTCTTCATATAATTGTAACCCCTTTCATATTTTATAATTTTTAATATACGAGAACACTTCTTTATAGTAACGTATATTTTCTTAAAACGATGTGTAAGATTTTTTTACAAGTGTGTACTTTTTTTACTTATCCTTTCACTCCACCTAAAGAAATACCTGCGATTACATTTCGCTGTAGGATGATAAATACAATTATGAGTGGCAAGATTGCTGATAATGCAGCCATCATCATTACTGCGTAGTTCTCACTGTATTCAGTTTTGAAATATTGCATCCCTAATGTAATCGGATAAAGCTTTTCATCGTAAAGGAAAATAAGCGGGTTTTGATAATCATTCCAAACCCAGATGAATTTAATAATACCAACCGTTGCTATAATCGGACGACATAACGGAAGCATAATTTTCCAATAGATTTTAAAATACCCAGCACCATCCATTTTTGCTGCTTCAATGTATTCGTCACTAATTCCCACCATGTATTGGCGCATAAGGAAAGTGAAATAAATGGAGAACATTGCCATTAAGATTAGACCCTCATGAGTATTAAACAATCCAAACCATTTGACCATAATATAACGCGGAACTAAAGTCGCTTGTTCAGGGATCATCATAAATGCCATTAACATTCCAAATAGGAGACTTTTTCCTGGAAACCTAAGTTTCGAGAATGAGTAAGCTGCCATAGATGAAACAATAATCGTCACTAATGTTGTAATCGAAGCCAATTTAATGGAATTTAGATAAAAGGTGGTAAACGGAACCTCACTCATCCATACAGCTTTAAAATTCTCGACGAAATTCCATCTTGTTGGTATCCACTCAATCGGAAACACCATGACATCGCTTTCAAATTTTGCAGATGTCGAAAGCATCCAGATAAGCGGTATAAGAAATGCAATAGATATTATCCCTAATATGATCGTTACAATGAGTTTGGAGGGATTTTTTTTAAGGTCCTCCTTAAACTTGTGCATAAAATCTACCTCCTCTATTAATCTGCTTTTCTATTTTGGATTTTCCACATTATAATGGTCAGCACAGCTACAATGGTAAATAGAACCCAAGAAATCGCAGAAGCGTAGCCCATCCTAAAGTTTTTAAATCCTTCTTCATAAATGTAGTAAACAAGTACATTCGACGCATGATTTGGTCCACCGTCCGTTAAGAACGCAACAAGATCAAATACTTTAAACGAAGAAATCATTAATGTAATCGCTAAAAAGAATGTTGTTGGAGCTAATAGTGGTATCGTTATTTTGGTGAACTTTTGGATAAAATTCGCCCCATCAATTTCAGCTGCTTCATAAACTTCTTCAGAAATTGTACTTAAACCTGAAATATAAATAATAACAATATACCCTACTGAATGCCAGATACCCACAATGATAATGGCTGCCATTACACTGTCGGTGCTTCCTAACCATTTTGGAGGATCTGAAATTCCGATATTCATCAAGAACTGGTTAATGGGTCCTAGAGATGGATGAAATAATGCTGCAAAGATTGCTGCTACAGCCACCTGTGTAGAGATATATGGGATGAAAAATGCTACTTTAAAGAAATCCTTTGCATATGCTTTCGAATGAATGACAACTGCTAGAATTAATGCCAGCACCATTCCCACAGGTACAGTGAAAACCGTATATAATAGGTTATTTTTTAATGCTAAAAGAAAGTTATCATCATTCGCTAACCTAATAAAGTTATCAAATCCGATAAATTTTATGGTTTCCATACCACCTATAAAATTCCATTCCGTAAATGCTAGAAATAAAGTGAACCCTAATGGGAAAACTCCCATGAGACAAATTCCTAAAAACTCTGGAAGAACAAATAACATTCCAGCGGCGCTTTCTTTCCGCTTTTCAGTCCAAAATGGTTTTTTTCTGTTCGGAGATAGACTGGTGACTTCTTTTTCGCTATTATAATTTACTTCCACTCATGTTTCCTCCTTATCTGTATAATTCATTTTCTAATTTATTATAATTATAGGAGGTTTGTACTCTACTTTCTGCATATAATTTTTACTTGTTTTCGGGGTCAACAGGTAAAAATAGTGCACATTTCTCGGAAACTATCTTACAATTTAGAAAATACAAGTTATAATATGGTTAGTAAACAAATTATCGGAGGTTTAGGCATGTACAAAGTAATGCTTGTTGATGATGATGTTCCGATGCTTAAATATCTAGAAAACATCATGAACTGGGAGGAGTTAGGCGTAGAGATTGTGGCTTCAACTTTCTCAAGCGTGAAAGCGTTGACACTATTTGAAGAGTTTCAACCTGATTTAGTCATTACGGACATTGGGATTCCACAAATTGATGGATTAGAACTTGCGGTTCGATTTAAAGAAATGAATCCGGCTACAAGAGTAATCCTATTAACCTGCCATGAGGATTTTTATTACGCAAAACGAGCTATCCAGATAGCTGTAGATGATTATTTAATTAAGGATGAACTAAATTTAGATCAGTTAAAAGAAAGCGTTCTCAAGTCATTAGATAACCTAAAAGAGTCTATTGATTATCAGGAAGCATTAACATACCAAGATACAATTATTCACAATAAAGACCTATTAAAACAATCATTTCTTAAAAATCTAACAGATGATGAATTTAATGAAAAGATTATCGATTTCAGTCACAGTTTGGGGATCAACTGGAAATACAATGATTTTATTGTAAGTACCTCTTCCATTGATTATTCTGCTTGTTCGCAAGAGCAATTAGTAAATACTATTTCCGAGTTAAATGGTCATTTGTTCACGATTGCAGAGGAATTCGCAAAAGAAAAAAAAGAGTTCACGATATTGCAAGATAAGGATTTTAATCTAGTTATTATTTATAATTTCAAGAAAAGTTTTTCGAATAAAGGTCTTGAAGTGTTTCAGCATTTCCTAAAAAGTATTCGAAAAAAGGCTAAAGAAACCCTGCAACTTGATATCTACTTTTTTAATAATAGTATTTGTGATAAAACATCATTAGGAAGCAGCATAGACCAACTTAGCAAATTAAAATCCAGCGTATTTTACGACAATACTATCCAATCGTTTCAAGAAGTTCATACCATAAAAACTACGTTTAATTTAGTAGAAGACTCCCTGCTCGACCCTTTTATGAAAGGTTTAAATGATGCCGTTCAATACTCAAATCCAGGCGAAGTTATCAAATCATTGCACTATTTAGAGGAAACGGCCAAAACTCTTCAGCTTGAGCCAAATCAATTAAAGGAGAAATGTGTTAAAATTCTAAATCAAGTACTCAATCCAAGCCAATCTTTTACAAATTTTGAATTATGTCTAAAAAACTCATTTACTATTCAGCAAATGGTCCATTTACTACAAGTAAAGATTCTAGCATGTCTTGAGGACTTAGATAATACAAAATACAAACATAATCTAAGGAATCCTAAATTAAAAGAGATTGACCAATTTATTATAGAGCATTTGTCCGAGAACATTACCTCCATAATAATGGCCAATCATCTTCATTTAAATCCCAGCTATTTTTCTCGATACTTTAAGCAACTAACGGGTGAAAACTTTACAGATTATGTTCATCGTTTTAAAATTCGCTTAGCGATTTCTATGCTTACGGAAAAATTTGAAACGGTTGAATTTATAACCTATAGTCTTGGTTATTCCGACCGCACTTACTTTTCAAAGATTTTCAAAAAGTATACAGGAATGAGTCCTGGTGAATTCAAAAGATCAAACGAAAAACAACTATTATAACTTGGGAATGTGCATGATAAATGTCGTTCCCTTTTTTTCATTGTTCTTACCCTCTAAATAGGCCTCTTGACCATATGTCAGCTTTAAACGCTGCGCAATATTAATGAGTCCCACTCTGTCATAATCAGAGATTAATTCGTCACTCAACTCCTTAAAAAGAAGATTGAGAGTATCACACTTTTCCTTTGTCATTCCTTTTCCGTTATCGGAGATGCTTATTTGAATTTCACTTTCACTAGCATAAGCGCATATATTTATGTTGGCGTTCGGTTCCCGATCGACAAAACCATGAATGATACTGTTTTCAATAATTGGCTGTATGAGTAATCTAGGTATTTCAACATTCTCTAATCCATCTTCAATGTCTATCCTCGCTGCAATATCTGTCCCATTTCGCATATTCATTATATCTAAATATGCATTTATTAATTTACATTCCTGCGCGATTGTATTTGGAACATTCACTCTCATATAGGAACGTAATAAGCTAATTAAGGAATCAATTTTTTTGCTATGAAATGGATCTCCAGAAATACTAAGGTTACATTTAATCGAGTTGAGCGTATTCATTAAAAAATGCGGGCGAATTTGTGCACTTAAAGATTGAAGCTCCAACACCTTTTTTTCTTCCTGCTCATGCTCGATTCTCTGAATCAGGTCTTTAATTTGATCTAACATGTTATTAAAGGTATTTCCGATTATCGCAATTTCATCTTTCCCTTTTACCTGAAAACGAACGGAATGATTCCCTCGAACAAATTCTTTTACAATCTTTTCAAAGGATTTTAAAGGCTTAATTAATCGTTTAGACATGTAGATGGAGAGAAGGAAAAACACAAGGATGAATAACACAATTAAGATAAAAAACAGAAAAAATACCTTTGTTATCGAGCCAGTAATTTCCTTTTGCGATATTTCAGAAACCAAACTCCAACTAACTCGACTAATGTTTTGTTCAATCCTAAGAATTTCTTTATCGCTAAAGCTATCAGTCTGATTTCTGGCTATTTCCTCACCATTTTGATCAACAAGAATAAGGCGACCCATTTCAATATTTTTAAAAAGACTGGCAAAGTAGGAATCGGGAATACGAATAACTAAAGTACCTAAATATTCATTGCTTACATGATGTCGAATAACCCTGCCAAAAAAGTAATCGCCCTCATTACTTTCATCGTTATGAATGACACCTAGTGATTGGATGGTCCGAGTATTGTTTAAATCTACCCGGGGTTGGATTTCATTCCAATCACTATTTATTTGATCCGCTCTTCCAGTTTGAGATGCGTGAATGATATACTCACTTGGGTTTACAAAAAATATCTTCGATTGAGCACCAATCATTTTTGTTTCTAAAAGGCTTAAAAAATCTCTTACTTCGAGGACATTTTGATATTCTTGAAAGGTATTGATTTTATTAGACCCTTTTAAGCTATTTAACTTTTCTTTGATAGTTGTATCTCTAGCAATCATAACGGTAGAAAACGTAATATCGTCAATCGTGTCCGTCAAATCACTGGCAATAATATTTAAAATTTGTTGATTAGAAGATGTAATTCTATCGGTAACTTCATTGTTAATAATGACATACGTAATTATTGAACTAATGGTGAATGGAAGGATAACTAAGAAAAGTAGTGAGAGCTGGATTCTCTGATAAAATGTAAGTATATATTTGAGTTTCACTTCCATCACCCCCTAAAGGAAAAACATTATTATTTCATTATACTGAAATCTGTTCCGATTTGTCGTTATATTCTTCTTCTATTTTTTCATTCTGCTTTAATGCTATTTTATAGAATGCTGCGTAAGCTATCTTCATCAGCAAAATCGCATTCACACTTACTCCAAAGAAGATAAATAGAACAGGGACATATTGGAAAACAACAATTGAAACACTTGTGATAAACAGCATAAGAATGGCATAGTGCGGAAAGGACAACCCGACTAAAAAGGCGTTTTTCATATATTGTTTTACATTAACATTAAAATGAACAAAGACAGGGAAGAGAAACGTAACGGTCATCCCAAAAATGATAACAACACTATAGAAAATTACTTTAAAAATGCCTTGCAGTTGAGTTGGTAATACATCAAGGTTTGCATGGTAGAGGTAAAGGATGCCTCCTCCAAACAGTAAAAACAATCCTAATAAATTGGACCTTAAAAAATCACTTCGATAACTTTTCCAAAATAATTTAAAGACTGGAACCTCTTCATCCTTATCCATAATCCATTTCCTAGTAACGGCAAATACAGCAACAGTGGCAGGCATTACACCGAAGATGATTCCTCCTATTAACGTAAAGAAGATCCATAATAGATTGACATAGGCAAGTCTCATGACCCAATCACTTACACGGTAAAAGCCTCCCATTACCCCTTTTTCTTCCATTATACAATCTCCTCTCATACCAGAAGCTAGACATCCGGCTTTTTAAAAAGTCTCTTGCTAGTATTATAAACTTTTACACCCTTTTACCGTATGCAATATTTTTACATCCAAGGTAAAGATTTTACACAGGAAAGTGGAAAAGAGTACCAAGATTGGTACTCTTCCATATTTCATTACTATTATGCTTAAAAAATATGTCTATTCCATCCATTAAGCTTCGCAATGGCTTCAATAAAGAAATAATCGCCATAAATTAACGATACATTCACAAAGTTCCCCTTTGGTTTATGCCCCGTGCCTTCTACTAATATCCCTTGATAATCAGGGTTATTCCAGGTTGCATAGTTTTCCGATAAGGAGTTCAATATCCTTTTAGCAGTATCTCTATAGACACGTTTCTCATTTTGAGGCACATGGTCAGCAATTTCCAATAATCCTGAGGAAGCAATCGCTCCTGCCGAGCTGTCTCTTGGTTCATTTTCAATGGTATCTACACGGTGATCCCAGTATGGAACATAGTCCTCTGGTAAGGAGGCAATGAATTGGTGCGCAATTTTCTTTGACGCATTTAAGTATCTTTCGTCTCCAGTAAACCGATACATATTGGCAAATCCATAAATCGCCCAGGCATTCCCTCTGCTCCATGACGATTCAGGACCGAACCCTTGACCGCCGATTGGTTCAATGAAATCTCCGCTCTCTGCATCAAAAGATAGAATATGACATGTTGAACCATCTTCGCGAACACCATATTTAAGAAAGGTATCCGCATGTTCAATGGCTATGTGTTTAAAACGCGGATCTCCTGATATATGACTTGCCCAGAACATTAGCGATAAATTCATCATACAATCGACAATCACCCAGCCTGGTGCACGATCCCATGATTTAATAAATTTTCCTTTAGGGTTAAATCTACCTGCTAAAAAGTTCGCTGCTAATAATCCTAGACGCTTACTTTCTTCATCGCCGGTAAGCTCATATTTGAAAACGGAGGTTAATAGGCTTTGAAAGCCAATATCATGGTCAAATTTTTCTGGGTGCTCGATAAAAGCTCTCTCAATTTTATGATTGCAGCTTTGGGCAATGTTCTTATATTGTTCATTTTCTGTAAGATCATAGAGAGTCCATAAAATACCTGGCCAAAAACTTGAAGTCCACCAGCTTGGTCTGGTGTCATCATATACACCATCGTTACCAGCAACATGGGGCAGATTATCTTGGATTTTATTTAAATTTCCACTTATTTTTTCTTCTATTAGCTTCTTGGTCTCGAGTGCAAAAATGTTAGTCACGGTTTTCCCCTCCATACTTAACTTATACTTGTTCACCTCTATCATAATCGTAAAGTGAATGAGAATTATCGGGACTTTTATTACAAATTAGTGCACTATTTTTACTAATTCGCCTTTTGGTTTGGTGTCTGATGATGAGTGTACTTCAGATAACCCATATTGAAGACAAATCATTCGGTGTCCTTGATAGTTTTGTCCTCAATACCCCTGATTGAGGACGAATCCTTTCAGTGCACCAGTTAGCTTTGTCCTCAATACCCCTGATTAGGGACGAATCCTATCGGTGCATCAGTTAGTTTTGTCCTCAATACCCCTGATTAAGGACGAATCCTATCGGTGCACCAGTTAGTTTTGTCCTCAATACCCCTGATTAGGGACGAATCCTATCGGTGCATCAGTTAGTTTTGTCCTCAATACCCTTGATTGAGGACGAATCCTTTCAGTGCACCGGTTAGATTTGTCCTCAATACTCACGATTTTAGAATATTATCAATAAAAAGACGTGAATTCACAGTGGAATTCACGCTTAATAATTTTGCAAATTACATATTTGAACCTACATCAGAATCCGTTACTTTTTCTCCAACCTCTTCCATTTCTATTAAACTAGATTCTAGTTTTCTTGAATATTCTCCACTGCCTCGCTGCCCAGTCTGTCTTCAAGTTGTTGTAAATAGAGACTTCGCGGCGAGACATGACGTCCTTCTGCTTCCCAGTAACCATCTTCTCTAATCGAGTCGCCCTCTGTCTTAAAGTCACCTGCCTGTCGTTCTCCGATGAGACCGATGGCATAGTTTTGCGCTGTCGGTGGGCTTTGAACGGCTAATTCACCAGTATGGTTCCAGAACACATAGTTAGCTCCTGCCCATCCATGCCCAGTGCCATAATACGCACGGTCCATGACATTTGCTTTTCCTTCCACGTTGTCAAATAAACCACCTGTTGCCCAGCGTTGATGAGGCTCACTTCGAGCAAAGGAATTCACATCCACTGAATCTAAGATAACATTTGGTCCTGCCATGTGTTTATCGAAAATAAACCCATGTCTAGCTGTTTCTGAATGGACTCTTTGTGTTAAAGTGAGTTGTCCCACATAATTAAATGGGTACCGTCTTGAACCTGTTATGATACTCACCATTTCTTTGTTCGTTGAATCTTGGATGGTCACCCACTTTGAATATCTGCCCACATTAACTAAACTCTTCGTTAAATGCAGACCTGTTACCTTTCTCATCCAGGCATTTTTCGTATATTCAAAGGTTAAGAATGTTGATGCCTTTTCTTCATCTGCATAGTATTCAGTACCATTATCGTGTTTTTCTTTTACAGATTTGTCAAACTCAACATCTACTCTTAGATCTTCAACCCCAACATTATTTAATCGATTGGAATCATCATATTTGTAAACCTCGCCGCCTCCATATACACGTTCAATTGCATTGGAGATTGGAGCATCAATCGTGATGGTATTCCCTTTAATATCTGTAATGACACGGTCGAAATCTAACGTAAATGGCTCCCATTGAATTGTAGTACCTCGGTCTGGAATTTTGTCCATGTTGATTTCATGGATCCAGCTACTATTTCCATACCGGCGAATCATGATCGTATCCCCAACTTTATACGAAGATGCATTTTCGACATGGAAGCTCATGTCTCCAACTGGAACATACAAATCAGTAACAGCAGTTTTGGTTTCTTCAAGTAATGTAGGTGACGCGGTTTTATCGCCTACCTCTAAAATATTCCTTACTGTCTTGCCAGTCGCAAAAAGAACAGTTCCATCTTCTTCCTCTCCGCTGCCGCGAAGGACAACACCACTACTGTTAATTTTTAAAGTTCCTTCAATTTCATAGGTTCCTTTATTTAGTATGACTGCTCCCCGGAAACCATTTGGTTGAAGCGGTAAGTTTGAGACAAACTCAATTGCTTGTTGGATATTTTCTGTATCATCACCTTCTACAGGTTCAACCAATACTTGCTCCTGAACATCCGGAATACTGACACCGCCGCCCATATAGCCGCTGTTAGAGTAGTCCATGATCTGATTTCCTCTAAAGTCAGAAGAATATTCAAGTTTTCCTTCCTTATTCAAAAACGCCATTTTACTTTGATCTTCTGGGAATTGTTCCATATCCATGACACGGAAATGCAAGGTATCATAAACTCTTTTCTCTTTATCCAACTGAATTTCTAGCTGTATTTCATAATTTCCTTCTATAAGAGTTCCAGGAATGCTAAGGGCATACTTTTCACCGCTAGAAATATGAAGTAATTTAAACTTATGGACCACTTCATTGTCTGCGTTTACAACACTTCCTCGTATTTTTCCATCACGGTGAGCATTCACCTTTACTTCAGGATATTTTCCTCCTGGGGAAAGGATTGCCGGCTGCCCAATCTGTGTTGGTAAATCCGGATGAACCAATGAAGTATCGATAATCCGTACTTCTGGGTCATCGACAACAACAAAGACACTGGTGCTTTGGGTAATTCTTTCAACTGTCGCCTTACCAGTGAGGACAGTAACGCCGCCCGCTACAGCGGTAATATTACCATTCCCATCCACTGTTGCTACCTCAGGTCTGCTACTAGTAAACTCAATTATCGCCTCTTGATCGGAGAGTTTTCCTCCATCATATAGATTACCTTCAATATTTACTTTTTGTGTATTGCCTTTTGTCATAGTAATATCTGAATCCTTTTCATACTTATCTATTGTTTCATCAAATAGATATACGCCTTTTAAAGGATTTTGAGCTGGCGGCACTGGAGCTTCATCTGTATCAAAAATCTTCAATTCGTAAATTAAAGGAACGGATGCTTTTTTGGCAGTCAGATTAATCTTCAAATACCGAGCTTTTATTTTTTCAAAATTGGCTTGTTCCTGCTTCTCTACTATTAATAGATTTTTATAAAAGGATGTCCAATTTTTATTATCATCTGACGAGAACAACTCATAATCTACTGCCGCATCTAGGTTAAAGCTAATTTGTGACTTGTTAAAGGTTAGCTCTCTTCCAAGGTCAATGGTTAACCAATGCTGTTTATCGTCATTATAATCTCCACTCAACGCTCTCCAATACGTACTTTCATCTCCATCGACTGCATTGGAGCCAACTGTTCCCCCACAGCTGCTGCCACAAAAGGAACTGACAGTTACATCCTTCTTATAAGCAATATTAATTTGAGTTTTATCCGTTTCTGGACCAAAAACATCGACCCATAAACGATAGGTTTTTGTTACATTATTTTTCGTGACAGAGATATCCACTGCTGCTGTTCCCTCTCCCTTAGCTGTTAATCGTCCTGTTTCATCTACAGCAATAACATCAGGAGCATTGCTTTGGAAAGTAGCTTCTTCTGTTACATCCATTAAGGTACCATTTACTAATTTACCGATTACCGAAATCGATTTGGTGTTCCCAGGAAGGATTGTCAGCCCATTTGCATCTACAGTTTGGCTATCATTCATAACTTTCAAAGAAGATAACGGGCTTAATGATGGATCGATTTGGCGGTTGTAAACTTCAATCTCGGATAAGATGTTTTGACCCTGTCTTCCAGTTGCGGAACCAATAATATCTAAGCTTACTCTGATATATCGTGCTTGAACGGTGTCAAACGCGGCTATTTCATTCGTTGTTAATTCTTGATTTTTTGCCGCTACTTCTACCCATGAAGAGCTTGACGTATTCTTATAAGATATTTGGTAGGATACAATAAAAGAGGCATTTAACCCTTTAATTACTACTTCATTTACTTGAGTCTCTTTCCCTAAATCAATTTCTATCCAAGAATTGTGATTATCATTAACATCTGCATCTGTTACCGACCAATATGTGGTGCTACTACCATCAACTGCATTAGTCGCAGCCAACCCACAGCCAGAACAGTGTGAACTCTTCTGTAAATTTGTTGTCTTATTTAGAGCTAAATTAACGGAACCTTCCTCAGCAGCCGTTCTAGTTCCCATCACCGGCATAAACAAAGATTGGATCATACAAAAAACAAGTAAGATGGCTATCGTTCTTTTAGACAAAAGCTTCATAATTAAACACTCCTTTTTGTAACCGCATTCATTTATTAAACTACTGAATCTAAAAAAAGCTCACCTCCTTAAAGTGGATAACAACACTATTCTTACTTTTACGTGTTAGACATTCTGGGGATGAGGAAGATTCTAGATGATTGGATCGAAGTGATAAGTCAGAATTTTCATACCCTTCATTATAAGTCCTATAAAAATTTGTAAGATGTATAATTTTGTGTTCATTGTGTAGTATTTTTACTAGTTATTAATTACAATAGAAAAACCTTCCGAATAGGAAGGTTCACTTTGTTGATTAAGTCTTTTAGCTATGGGCAAATAGGAATAAGTATAATAAAAGTAATTTAGGGTTCCTCAACATACTCTCCTATAGTTACCGTGGCTTCTTCTTTTTTGAGGGCTCGGTCACTATAGAGCTCTTATAGTTACCGTAGCTCCTTCTTTTTTGGGGTTCGGTCACTATAGAGCTCTTAAATCCTTTCTCCTCCTGTCCGAAGTTCCCCTGGTGCATGAAATTTGATGAAAAATATCACAGACTTCTACCAATTTGCATCAAAAAATGGAACCAATCAATAGATTAGTTCCATTTGGGTTTATTGTGACATTGCTTCAAAGCCTTTTAATCTAGCAATTCCTTCGACAAAGTAAAAGTCACCATAAATCAGCGGATTATCTACATATTTTCCATTATGATAATGACTTACTCCATGTAAAATCAATCCATCCTGAGATGTATTTTCCCAGTCACCATAATTCTTATAAAGGGAATGAAGAATATTTTCACCTGCAGAACGATAAAGCTTGGATTCAATAGGGGCGACCTTTTCAGCCAATAATAACAGTCCACTTGCAGCAATGGCTCCCGCAGAGGAATCTCTGTAAGGCGTAACGTCTTCAGGAATCCGGAAATCCCATACAGGTACAAAATCCTCTGGCAGATTAGCGATAAAGAAATGTGCCACTTTTTTAGCAGCCTGTAAGTATCGATCCTCACCTGTAAAGTGATAACAAAGTGTCATCCCATATAATGCCCATGAAGCACCTCGTGCCCAAGCAGAAAACGGAGCATGTCCTTGTCCTCCTATATGACCAACACATTCTCCAGTTTCTGAGTCAAACTCAACAATATGGTGGACTGCACCGTCTTCGCGAATAAAGTGCGAGAGCACAGTATCTGCATGCTTCATGGCAACTGCTTTAAATCTTGGGTTTTTTGTTTCTTCGGAAGCCCAATATAAAAGGGGTAGATTCATCATCGTGTCGATAATGGACCAACCTGATTTATCATCTCCGTCTGACCAATTGTTCCAGGCTTGAATGTAGTTTCCGTTTGCATTGAATCTTCCCATCAAAATGTGAGCAATCATTAACGCTCTCTTCTTTGAATCTTCTTCACCTAGCTGTTTATATCTAGCAACACTTGTTAACTTCCACATAAAACCAATATCATGATGCATGGTGTAAAAATAATTTATAACTTCGTCTAACTTTACTTCACATGCTTCTGCGATTTCTTTCAGTTTTTCATCTTTTGATTCCTGATACACTTGCCAAAGAAGCCCTGGCCAAAATGCCGCTGACCACCAATTGGGTCTTTCAAAGACATACTCCCCATCCACACTAGCATGTGGGAAATTCGCTCCAATTTTTTCAGATGTTCTTTCTACTTTTTGCTTTATATTTGACCATG
The DNA here is from genome assembly GCF_031457145.1 of Neobacillus niacini. Classification (GTDB taxonomy): domain Bacteria; phylum Bacillota; class Bacilli; order Bacillales; family Cytobacillaceae; genus Neobacillus; species Neobacillus niacini_J. Next base: position 139,194 of record NZ_JAVDVZ010000007.1, on the reverse strand, counting down.
CCTCGTCTACCCAGTTTAATTGTTCTACCATTATACTCATCCTTTCAAACGGTAGGGAACAGCCATGCGAATCGTGGTTCCCTTATTATGTTCACTAAAAATTTCGATTCCATAGTCGTTTCCAAACAACAGTTTCGTTCTTTTTGCAACATTTGATAAACCAATACCATGATCTGTATTTAGATGTAATTGCTCATTTTTTAATTTATTTCTAAGCTCTAGTAATCTACTATGATTCATTCCAATCCCATTATCCTCAACGGAAAGAAATAAAATATCTCCTTTTACTTTCCCTCTTATGGTAATTTTCGATTCGTCAGTTACTGGTTGAAAGCCATGTTCAATCGCATTTTCGACTAATGGCTGTAAACTTAATTTTACAATTTCCGCTTGTAATAACTGGCTGTCTATCTCCGTCGAAAATGGAATCTTTTTTTGCCACCTATGCTCCTGAATGAGCAAGAAGTCTTTTACATGTAGTAACTCATCTTCAATTTTTACGACCTCAAGGTTTTGGAGTGAATAACGGAACATATTTGCAAGTGCTTCTGTCATTTCCGAAATTTCATCATCTTCTTTTAATATCGCATAAGAATTGATTGCCCCCAATGTATTGTATAAAAAATGAGGATTTATCTGAGACTGCAATGCTTGAAATTCAACCTTTTGCTTTTCTAACTCTCTCTTCTGTAACATAATTTGACCTTTTTGATTTTCAAGTTCCGCTTTATAAACTTGATCAATGAGAGAAGCTAATCTTTTTACCATTTTATTGTAATTTTGAACTAAGCTGCTAATTTCATCATTTCCACTTGGTTCAGGTGCTAATTCCCAATTCCCTTTCTCAACGTTCTTCATGGTCCTTTCAATCATTCGGATTGGCGTAACAATTTTCCGAATAAAATGCTGTGCTAAGAATAAAGCAAGGATGATGGCAATTGCACCAGAAATGTAAACCGTTGTACGTACAACCGAAATAGGTTCGAATAATGTTACACGAGGTACAGCAAGAACAACCTTCCAACCAGTATAAGAAGAGGTATTAAAATGGAAAAAAAACTTTTCATCCTTCCACTTTTCATAGAAATTATTTTCAGATTTATTCGCTAGCCTATTCTTTATAGATTGCTTGATTTCTTTTCCCATATATTCATCATCCGGATGATAAATAATTTGGCCATCATCGCCGACAATCATAAAGAAACTATTCTCATCCAACTTAATTTCTCCCCATGACCTTGTTAGATAAGAAGGTTTTAAATCCACGGCAATAATCCCTTTTGGCTCAAACGTTTTTGTTCCGCGGATTTTTCGAGCCATTGTAATAACCAACTTGTTCTGATTGATTCTGGGATAGATAAGAATTTTCCCATCATTCGGTGTCCGTTCATTTAAATCTTGGTAAAATTCAGCCACTGGAAATGTACCTCTAGGTTCATTTGACATGATATACCTTCCAGTTTCCCCCATAAGATATATTTGTTCTATTTCAGGCCTCTCCGTTATTACGCCATCCATACTATCTCTAATTTCAGAATATTCCACAAAACTTTCATAACCGGATATAGCACCTCTATCAAGAAATTTCCGAACTTCTTGGCTTGTAATCAGCGGCAGTGTCGCCAGTTCATAGTTTTTTAAATATTCATCAATTTGAAGATTAACGTTGTTTACGATTTGTTCCAAATATACCGACACTTGATTCTCTATTGTACTTGAAGCTTTTATATATGTTGTTACAGTCACTAATACCAAGGAAGAAATAATAATCAGTGAAAAATAAATAAGCAATCTTTGAAATAAATTTAAACGAAGAAACCAGAATTTCATTAATCCATCTCCAGGGATGCAATATATTTTGAAGGAGATAAACCGGTATACTTTTTAAATGTTTTCGTAAAATGTGAGAGATCTTCATAACCAAGACTATTCGCTATTTCAGTAATCTTCATATTACTAGAATCGATAAGCCTCATTGCTTTTTCCATCCGTAATTGCATACGATATTCAACAAAGCTGGTTCCTGTTTCCTTTTTAAAAAGATGACTAAAATAGGCCGAGTTTAGCCCTAATTTGTCAGCAACATCATCTAATGATATTTTTTCGGTAAGATTGTCTGATATATATTTCTTTGCAAATTCAATTGGGTCGAGCACTTGACCCTTACGTTGTACCCGAATTCGACCAATTAACTCAATACAGTTTTGCTGAAAGCTGTCTATTAGTGCCTCTATATTCAATCCATTTATTATTCCTGCACGTTCTTCTAATACTATGTTCCCTCTATTATTCAAACGTTGAATAAGCATGGAAAGAATATTATTTAACGTATTGAAAAAATAACTAACTTCTATTTCTTTACTAACTAATAGTTCACCCCAGGACGATATAGAAGATTTGACTGTATCTTCATTTAGTGTCCATATAGCACCCTCTAGCTTGTCTATTAAATTTTCCAACTCATTCATATTAAGGAAATGATCACTTGGTTTTCGATACTTATCGATGAGCCGTACTAGTGTTTCTTGTGCCTTCTTCTTGGTAACCGGTTTCAAAAGATAATCTTTTACACCTAGAGTAATAGCCTTCTGAGCATAGTTAAACTCATCATAGCCCGAAAGGATTACCCACTGGGTCCGAGTCATCTTTTTATTCCATTTTTCAATCAGAGCCAAACCATCCATTACAGGCATGTTAATATCCGTAAATACGATGTCAAACTCTTGTTCTTCAAATAATTGATTGGCCATCAGACTGCCATCCGCTTCACTAATGTCAATCTGAACATCTTCTAAATCTGTACGACTTACTAGATAACTAATTCCTTTACGTACAATCGGCTCATCATCAATGATTAATATTTTGATGGTTATAGAAATAGTAATCGCCCCCTGCTTACCATGCTGTTAGTTGTGGTGAATTTCCACAAAAAATAGAAACTTCACCCTAGTAAACGAAATACCTACTTGATAACATCATTATATATCTCATTTCTTGTAATCATCTTAATTTTTTTATTTTTTGAAGTTGTTAATTATTAGAACAAAAACGAAAGGAATCAACACTATCGTTTAATAGAGCCATTTTTTTAAAAAACCAGCCTTTATTGTTAAAGGCTGGTTAAAAGCACATTATTTTCTAGTTGTTTCGTAGTATTTGCCTTCTTTATATTGTGCTTTTGCATCTTTAAGGTATTGATCTCCGCCTAGTTTCTTCCATTCTTCCAATACCTTATCCCAATCACTTACAGCTTCAGCTCCAGTAATCATTTTCACGATATGACCATGGAGATATTCAGAATGTCCATCTGCATTTTTATCTTCCATATCAGGTTTACCTGTAAAAGTTGTCAATGGTGGTTCAAAGGTAATTCCGCCATTTCCTTCTTTAGCAAGAACATTCTCATACGTGTCTAAAAGTTGTTGTCCTTCAGGTGTTGTTTCTAATAAGCCTTCTGTATATGCTGCATCACCCGTTAACCATAACCAACCTGTACGGAATGCCTCTTTGTTCACTTCATCTGGGGCTTCTGCTTGTTTGTAGTTAATTTTGCCATTCTCTTTTGTATAGTCTTCACCTTCGATTCCAAAGGTAAAGAATTCAGTTGCTTCTTCCGTAACCATCCAATCTAAGAATTGGATAATACGCTCTGGGTTCTTTGTTTCCGCATTGATAAAGTAGTTTCTAAAAGCTGGATCATAGATAACATATCCACCATTTGTACCTTCTGTACCTACAGGAGAAGGAATTATCGCTAGTTCTGCATCAGGTACACTTGCCTGTAAGACTTTATTCCAAGAATTAAGGACATTGGCATTTGCTGAGAACATGCCACCCTTACCAGACTGGATGATATCTTTGTATTGATTTGATTCTTGAGTTAAGAATTCCTTGTGGATTAATCCCTCATCGTACATTGTTTTATACGTTTGAATTGCCTTCTTCATATTTGCTGAATCAAGATACTTAGGAACTGGATCTCCATCTTTATTTAATTCCATTAAAGGTTGTACATCATAAGCACCAAAGAAAGTATCAGAATAACTTAATCCTTTTCTTGCTACAAATGGCTGTTCAACGCCCATTTCTTTAAAAGCACGCAATACTTCAAGCGTTTCCTCAACAGTTTTTGGTACCTCTAAACCTGCTTTTTCTAATAAATCTTTACGAACAAATGTTGCTCTACGAGAAGGATTACTCAAAATTTGTGGAATGGCATAAATTTTTCCATCCGTAAATCTTTGTGTTTCCCATACTTCTTTAGGAATGAACTTCTTTAAATTTGGTCCATATTCATCAATTAATTCATCAAGCGGCAAGAATACTCCTGCTTCAACGGCTTGTACCAATGACTGACCTGAATTCGTGAATTTTCCCATACCTTGGACAACATCCGGAATATCACCTGATGCAAACATTAAATCCATTTTTGTCTTATAATCATTGTGTGGCAATAATTGAATGTCAATATCTGTATTTGTAAATTCTTCTATTTTCTTAACATATGGATCTTCATTGATGTTTGGAGAGTTCTCTACATGCGGTATTGCAAGTGTACGAATAGCCATAGAAAATGCTACTTTCTCATCGGTAACTTCTTTCTTATCAACTTCTTTTTTCTCTTCCTTACCGGCTTCGCTTGAACTACAGCCCGCAATGACTACAGCAGTTATGATGGCAAGGATAAATGCCAGGAACATATTTTTACGTTTTCTCTGTTTCATGCTTTTTCCCCCTTAAATTTTTAAATATAGTTAGAAAAGAACAGTCATTACTCAATGATTATTCTTTTACAGAACCCAACATGGAGCCTTTCACAAAATACTTTTGCAAGAATGGATAGACCAATAGGATAGGCAGCGTTGCAAAGATAATGGTTGCCATTTGAATTCCCTCTGGTGAGCTCAATGCCATTGAAGTCAAGTTCGCTTCTGTATCAACCATCTCATTTGAAACAATCATTTGCCTTAGCTTAACTTGAAGTGGGTATAGTCTTGGATCGTTGATAAAGTAAATCGCACTCTGATAACTATTCCAATGACCAACTCCATAAAAAATACCTAATGTCGCTAAAGCAGGCTTTGATAATGGTAAAATAATTTTAAAGAGAATACCAAGTTCCCCTAAACCATCTACTCTAGCCGCATCGATGAGCGTGCTTGGAATATTCATAAAAAACGATCTCATGATAAAAAAGTTAAAGGCACTAATTAATCCTGGTATTACTAGAGCCCATAAAGTATCAATCATTCCTAAGCTTTTGATGACTAGGAAAGAAGGAATTAATGGGACAGAGAATATCATCGTGAATAATACCATTATGAGGACAAACTTTTTCCCCTTAAACTCAGGTCTAGAGGTTGGATAAGCTAACGACGCTGTTGCAATTAGGTTTAACAGCGTACCACCTACCGTAATAAGTACCGAAATCCCAAATGCTCTCCAAATGGCGGCATCTTGCATGACGTATTCAAAGTTATTAATCGTAAACTCAACTGGCCAAAAAAATACTTTTCCATTTGTAAGAGATTCTGCTGAACTTAATGATTTTGCAACAATATGCAAGAATGGGAGCAGCATACTTAGGGAAAGTAAGGTGATAAAAACAACATTAAAACTAGTAAATATTTTTCCGCCGAGACTTTGTTTATGTTTCATGCTCTTCCCCTCCTTTTAGTACAAACTGTTCCCGGTAAAGCGCTTACTTAAGAAGTTTGCAATCATTAACAGAATTAATCCAACGACGGATTTTAACAATCCAATAGCAGTTGTAAAGCTATACTGTGCTTGTTGTAAACCTGCTTTGAAAATATAGGTATCTAGTACCTCTCCATTTACTGAATTTAATGGATTTAAGAAAACGTAAACCCTTTCAAAACCGAAGTCTAAGAAATTACCAATCTGAAGTAAGAAGAGCACAGTGAATGTTGGCATGATTGAAGGAATCGTAACGTGTATCGTTTGCTTCCAGCGGTTTGCACCGTCTACCTTTGCTGCTTCATATAATTCTGGACTAATGGCTGTTAATGCCGCTAAGTAGATAATCGTTCCCCATCCAACACTTTGCCATAGTTGCGCAAAAATTAAGATTGGACGAATAAAATTCTCTGAGCCTAAAAAGTAGATTGGCTCCTTCCCTAACCATTCGATAAAATGGTTTACAATACCAGTTGTTGGGGATAAGATACCAACAAAAATCCCACTTATGATTACCCAAGATAGAAAATGCGGCATGTAAATAACCGTTTGGACAATTTTTTTGTAAAATACTAGTCGAAGCTCATTCAATAATAAAGCTAGAATAAGCGGAGCTGGAAACATAAGCATATCGTAAAAGCTTAATAACAAGGTGTTTTTTAGTATCCTCATGGATTCTGGATTCTCAAATAATGTTCTAAAGTGTTTCAGTCCCGCCCATGGACTGTCAAAGACACCTTTGAAAATGTTGTAATCTTTAAATGCAATAATGGAACCTACAAGAGGAATGTATTTAAAGATTAGAAAATATAAGATTCCTGGAATGGCGATGATATACAACATCTTATACTTCTTAAGATGGCTGAGAGTTGAAGTAATCTTGCTTACTTTTGTCGGTGTATTGTGTTGAATTACATTCTTGTCTATAACGACATTCGTATCTTCCATCCATTTTCACTCCTTTATCACGAACTTTCTAGCGATAGAATGAATCCTCTATTCTATCGGGACAAAACTTAACATCTTATTATCATGATAGGAAGTTAAGTTTTGTCCTTGCTAGTAGATTCCTAGATTAAAACCAATCGGCGTAACCAAGTTCTCTCAAATGGCTGGCTGATATTTTAAGACTCTCATAAGGGTCCCTGCCGTACGTGTCGTCTTGTTCAATAATGAAGTATTCAGATCCATACAAAAGGCCCGCTTCGATGATTTCTTTAATATTTAGCGTGCCTTCACCTAATTCTGCAAATTCAATGTTGTTATGCACTCTTTGTACATAGGTTGCACGATCGGTTATGCCGTTCAAATCAACTACTCCGATACGGTAATCTTTTAAATGCAACAAGCCAATTCTACCAGTGTAATTTTTAAGTATTTCTACAGGCCTTACACCTGCCCTTGCTACCCAATGGACATCTATCTCAAAACCTAGTTTCGAAGAATTATTTTTAATGATATCTAGTAATAATTCCCCGTCATATTTTTGGAATTCAACGGCATGATTGTGGTAATAGAATTGAATTCCATATTCATCCAATCTTTTTGCCACTGATTCTGCCTTTTGAACAAAGTCCAGTATTTTACCTTTGTCTCCCAAAATCTCTAAGGGAATCATTCCCATACGTAAGTAGTTACAATCTAGTGTTTTACAATCATCTACAATTTTTTGAAAATGCTCCGTTAGATTATCACCATTACTACCCGGCTTCGGATCAATCGTGGCGGAAAGTGCTGCAATTTTAATATCGAAGTCCTCAGCCGCTCTTTTAAATTCAGCAACATTTTCTGCTGTCATTGGAATTTGTGATACTTCGACGGCGCGATAGCCAAGCTCGTGAATCTGTCTCATCGTTTCGTAGACACCCTGTTCAGCAACCTTGCCTTTCACCATCATCATCTGTACTGCAAATTTACCTTTTTTCACTTTAGCTGTACCTCCTTAGTTTTGTACAGTAACGCCTTTTTCTTCTTCAATCTTTTTATTTAATTCAGCTAAGAAAAAATCCTCATCGAGCGGTAATTCTACTTCTTTTCCCAACCAGCTTGAAAGGTGGATGGCGTTAGCTAATGCCACTCCATGAATTCCATCACTGCCTGGAGCTACTAATTCTGTTCCATCCAAAATGTTGGCTGCGAAGTTTTCCAAAATATTTATATGTTGCTGCCCCCATACACTTTGGAATTCAATGACTTCCTCACTGTATATTTTCGAAGGACCCTCGCCTCTGGTAAGTTTCCCAATATCGCCCCAGCCTAACGTAGCGCTCATTTCCGGTTCAGACAAAAAGAGTCGTTTAATGGTAATTTTCCTGCTATTGTCGACGATGATTTTTCCTTTATCCCCAAGGATTTCAAAACGGTCTGTTCCTAAAACGTCATGTGTACAAGTTATAAATACTCCAGTTGCACCATTTCCATAGTCAAGTATAGCGGTTACTTCATCTTCGACTGGAATATTTCTTTGGTATCCGTATTTTAGGTTTGAATAAACCTTCTTAGGCATTCCGCAAATCCATTGAAGTAAATCGATTTGATGTGGTGCTTGGTTTACAAGTACACCGCCGCCTTCGCCGCCCCATGTGGCTCTCCATGCACCCATATCATAATAACCTTGTGGTCTCCACCAGGTAGTAATCATCCAGTTGGTCCGGCGAATACTACCAATCTCACCATTATCAATTAATTCTTTTACCTTCTGATAGAGTGGATTGGTTCGTTGATTAAAGAACACCGCAAAGGTTACATCAGGCTTCGTGGCCGCAAAATCGTTTAATTCTTTTACTTGTTTTGTGTAAACTCCCGCTGGCTTTTCCACTAAAGTGTGAATATTTCTCTTTAACGCTTCAATCCCAATCTCTGGGTGCAGGTAATGTGGAACGGTAGTAACGATGGCGTCCACTTTACCACTCTCAAGCATTTCAATATAGTTATCAAAGAAAGGAACATCAGGGTAATTTTCTGCACAATATTCCTTTTTTGCTGGGTCAATGTCACAAAAAGCCCCAATCACCATGTTCTTAACTTTTCCTTCTGTAATAAATCGAGTGTAGTTTCCTCCTTGTTGTCCAAATCCAATTATTCCTAACCTTACTTTTTCCATCGTTACTTCCCCTCTCGTTATCTATTTTTCGGACATATCATTCTGTACTTTTTTAAAATTGTTAGAATTAAATTATTATTGGAATCGTTTTCAAAGTAATTTATATTAAGAAGTTTATCACTTGTAAAACAAAACTCCCTTGTACGATATTTGGCTCTATTGTATTTTTTTTAGAATTACAAAAAATTCACTATGCCAAAACATAAAAAAAGCGCTAATTGATTTAGCGCCTTCCGATCATCCTCTATATTTTATTGCTAAACCTTTTAAGAAGTTTCGAGCGTATTTATCTAAACACTCTTTATAATTCTTATGACCTTCTTTTCTTAACAAGGCGCTTAATTCACCTTTAGTAATCGTGACTCCTGCCTTTTCAAATAGTTCAAGCATATCTTCACTTGTTAATTCCAGAGCGATTTTCACCTTTTTTAATACGATATTATTGATATTTCCGTTTTTCTTTACAGCCACTGCTGGTGCATCAGGTTGTCCAGGTTTTGGTTCCTGCTTACCCCTTTTAAAAGTAATAAACCCATTTAAAAATGAATCTAACATCCGATTATTACATTTTATATAATCATCATTTTCTTCTATATTATCATCATAATCTTCTTCATCATCGTAACTGTCAGTTGGTTTTGTCAGTATCTTGAGTACATCGTCCTTCGTTACCTCTACATCACCTAGTTTAAATATCTTTACCATATCTGTATCTTTAATATCTAGCGCATATCTTAATCGAACTAATATATCATTATTATCCATTTTGAACCTCCAAAAATATTGATAATAGCAAAAGCAACCAGCTTAAACCGTCATTTTCCAGCTTGATAATGCTAGCCAGTTTTCCTGTTCCTTATAATCGGGCATCATTTTTCCAACTAGTCTCCAGAAAGAACGATCATGATTCAGGTGAACCATATGGCACATCTCGTGTACTACGACGTAGTCAATTACTTTTTCGGGCGCCATTGCAAGCCTCCAATTAAATGTTAACTGGAGTTTTGAATCACAGGTTCCCCATGTAGTTTTACTGTCAGAGATACGGATAGAACGAGGTTTCACTTTAAAGTTGCCTTGATAGGACTTGATGCTGCTCTCTACCAACGCTTTACACTGCTGGTAATAAAAACGTTTTAAAGCTTGTTTTATTTTATCATCCTCAAGCTGCTTCACAAATATTTGTAACTTATCTTCTTCAAACACTACAAAATCTTGCTTGATATTTATATCATGAGAGATTTGTATGGGGTGTGTTTTACCTAAATAAAGAAAGGTCTCATCATGATCATAAACCTTCGTCATTGGTCCTCGGAATCTATCCTCCATTTCTTTTACCTTTAGCTGAATCCACTCCCACTTTTCTTCTAATGATTGAAGTACGTATTCATCTGGTGCCCCTTTCGGAGCCTGGACTTCAATTTTTCCATAAAGGTCGATAGATATGCTCATAGATTTCCGCTTTTTATAAATAATATCAAAACTAATTGTCTCACCTAAGTAAGTATGGAACATTTTAATCCCCTATCTTATCCGTTCATGCCATTAACCTTCTAGCTTGCAATAAACTTCACTTTAACATATGGTTACTGAATATCAAATATATTTTCCTAGTGAATCAAAATATGGAAATGCATAACAAAAAAAGGCAACGCCCCTAACGGAAGAGGAGTTGCCTTTTTCACTTTCACACAAGCTTTACTATTTCACTTCTCGATAAAGGTTGATTTCTGTGCTTTCTCTAAGTTTCCTTAGTTCTGGAACAATTGTCCTTACATGACTGCTAGCATTATGTAGATTTATTGCCTCTTCATCTACCCATTCTTCAATCATCGTAACGATGGTTGGATCTTTGATATCTTCATGAAGAACATAAGATATACAGCCTTCTTCTTTATTGGTTTCAATAACAAGTTCTCTAGCAATTTGTAAATATTCTTCTTTCTTTACATCTGGTTTCAGTTTGCCTTTAGCAACAACTCTAAGCATAGTAAGAACTCCAATCTATTAAATAATTTATTATGTAATTCGGCAATCTACTTTATTTCCTTTTCATTATAAGGTTTTTGCAAAAAAAATACACTACTTTTAAAATGGAGACGGAGGAACCGTCCCCATAATCATTTAACATCAGGTAAGAGATCCTCATGCCTCTTTTGTGTGTATTTTCTCATTTAAAGGGCTGGCTGCATACGTGATTTCCTTAATGGTCACTGAAACTTCGCCTGTTGGAATTTTTAACATTATCTTTTCACCGATATTCTTAAGAAGAAGCTGCTTGCCTACCGGAGACAAAAAGGAAATAAACCCTGAATCTGGATTAGATTGTTCCGGGATACAAATGGTATAATCCTCTGCTTCATTATCCTCTTCATACCATACCGTGACTTTTGTCCCGATATACACCTTTGGAAAAGTTGAAATAGTCTTATTTCGGTTATTCTTCTTTAATAGATCTTCCACTTCTAGGATGTATATATTGAAAAAGTGTTTTATTCGTTCCTGCACAGGGGTCGATGAGATATAGAGGGTCGTTAGCTCTTTGATATTTTCATCAATATAAACCAACTGTTGTACGAAATCTTCCTTATTTTGATGTATACTATGGTTCATAATATATAACCCCCAGACTTGGATTAAATCTTTTGAAAACTTTTGAAAACCTTTTCATTTTTTTATTCCTCCTTATAAAAAAATAAGACCCCCCTGAAATATTGGCGCTACAGCATTCCTGTACAGGAAAGAAGCAATGCCCTTTTATCCAAGAAAAGGTCTTAGTATAATATTAACATATATAGGTTAATAAGTCCTATTTAGTACTCTGAAGGTCTATAGTACCTTACTTAAGAAAGCTTTTGTTCTCTCATGCTGTGGGTTAGCGAATAACGCATTCGGTTCATTTTCTTCAACAATATAGCCGCCATCCATGAAAATAACACGATCTCCAACTTCACGTGCAAAGCCCATTTCATGTGTAACAACTACCATAGTCATGCCTTCTTTAGCAAGCTGCTTCATTACCTCTAAAACATCCCCGACCATTTCCGGGTCAAGTGCAGAGGTCGGTTCATCAAACAGCATGATTTTTGGATTCATTGCCAGTGCTCTTGCTATGGCAGCCCGCTGTTTTTGTCCGCCAGAAAGTTCCCCTGGATAGCTGCTTGCTTTTTCTTTAAGTCCAACCTTACCAAGTAACTCAAGGGCGTTTTTTTCAGCCTTTGCTTTATCAACAGAAAGGATTTTACTAGGTCCTAATGTAATATTTTCTAGAACGGTTTTATGTGGGAAGAGATTAAATTGTTGAAATACCATTCCAACTTCTTGTCTCACTTTGTTGATATTAATCTTGGGGTCCGTTATATTATGGCCGTTAATCACGACCTCACCACCTGAGATTTCTTCCAGGCGATTTATGCAACGAAGAAATGTACTTTTACCTGATCCAGAAGGGCCGATTACACAAATTACTTCTTTTTCTTGTATCTCTACATTAATATCTTTTAAAACCTCGAGGTTTCCAAAGGATTTTCTTAAGTTTTTTACTGTAATAATACTCATCGAAGCTGAATCCTCCTTTCAACAAAATTAGCAAGAAGCGTCAACAAATAAATGACAATAAAATAAATGACACCAACAGCCAGCCAAATATTAAATGCTTCAAACGTTGCGGAAGCCTGAATTTGCCCCTGTTGTGTTAAATCAGCAATACCAATAACCGATAGAAGTGAAGTGTCTTTTAAACTAATAATGGATTGGTTGGTAATGGTAGGAAGCATTCTTCTAAAAGCCTGGGGCAGGACTACATAGCGCATAGTTTGTGCTCCAGTAAAACCAATCGATCTGGCTGCCTCTGTTTGACCCTTATCAATGGATTGAATACCAGCTCTGATAATCTCTGAAAAATATGCCCCAGCATTAATAGCAACGGTGATAATACCTGCGGTCGTATTGTTCAAGGAAATCAAATCTAAAGAATTTAGTCCAAAATAAATGAAAAATAGCTGTACAATAAATGGTGTTCCTCGAATTGCATCAACATATATCTTTGCAATCCACTTCAGGATTTTAATCGGCGCGAGCCGAAACAAGGCTATCACTAAACCAATTAAAAAACCTAGAATAATAGCAATAATAAATATATAAATCGTAATTTGAAGTCCTTTTAATAATATCGGTAATGCTGCCGCAATTACATCCACATTTTCATCCCCTTTCAACTAATAAAGCGCGCTTTATGCGCGCCCATTAATTTATATTTATTCACCAAGATACGTTTTTAAAATTTTATCATACGTTCCGTCTTTTTTAAGCTCAGCAAGTCCATTATTAATTTTTTCTAATAACTCCTTGTTTTCCCCTTTCAATACAGCAATTCCGTATTGATCTCCATTCAAACGGTCTCCCACAAGCTTTAACCCTAGATCCTTCTGGGCAATGGCATAAGAGATAACAGGGTAATCTTCAATTAGTGCATCTGCATTTCCATTGGATACTTCTTGGAACATCGCAGGACTATCGTTAAATTGAACAACTTCAATTCCTAGTTTTGAAGCATTATCTACTGCATATTTCGCACCTGTCGTACCTTTTTTAACAGCAACTTTTTTCCCTTTAAGGTCATCAACGGATTTAGTAGTTGAATTATCTTCTTTAACAACAACTACTAATCCAGCGTCAAAATATGGTGTTGAGAAATCTACAATCTTTTTTCTATCCTCTGTAATACTCATTCCGGCAATAGCCACATCCAGTTGATTGGCTTGCATAGCTGGGATAATTCCGCCAAAATCCATTGCAGAAAGTTCGATTTCAAACCTTTGGTTTTTCGCAATTGCTTGAATTAATTCGATATCGATACCCTTATACTCGTCTCCTTCTTTAAATTCAAATGGAGGATACGTTGTATCTACACCAACTTTATATACCTTTTCACTATCCGCATTCTCTCCAGCTGTTTCCTTGCTTCCACAAGCTGCGATAAAGAGAGTAAGAATTAAAAACAAACTAAATAAACCAAATTTTTTCATTAAAAGCACCCCTATTTTTTAGATTATTGTTAATATAATTAATACTCTATTAATATAGCATTTAATTAACCATTATAAAAGTACAAATTTTTGGTATAAAAATTCATTTCAGTTAATAAACATAAAAATCTCAATAATAACTGCAGTGCCTGGAACGGCCAGAAGTATAGCGATTCTTGTCAATTAAACACTTAAGGAACTAAAAAGGTTCACACAAAAATGGCCCGGTTTTGTACCAGGGCCGAATGGTATTTCTTATTTTTTAAACAAGCTGTGTTTAGATGACTCCATCTCTTACACCCTATTTACATCCAACTTTGCCTTTAAATAATAGACAGTTGATTGATAATCTCCTCCACGTTTTGCTTTGTGATGATTTGAACCATTAAATTCAGTTGGCAATGTTACGCCGTGATACATTAGTTCATCGCCATAAAAGGCTTCACCTATGTTTTCTATTTCATATAAAATATTTGCAGCTAATCCTTTTAGTCCAAGAACTTGTTGTTTTGTTGGATTAGGAGTTGCCAGTACTTTATACCAGCCAACTAAGGCTTCTGATTTGTCCTTAGAAACTATCATCCACGCTGTCTCATTGTTTTCAAAAGGGCTTAATAGGCGATAAAAATCCCCATCGCGTACAAGCTTTCGGTGCCTTTTATAGAACTGGACCTGCTCCTTAATAATCTTTCTTTCTTCCTCACTCAACTCGAGTGGATTAAGTTCATATCCAAACGTACCAAAGTACGCAGTATTGGCTCTTGTATCTATCGAAGTAGAACGCATGGTTTGATGGTTTGGTGAAGCAGATACATGCGAACCCATACTATAGATTGGATAAACAAGTGAGGTCCCATATTGGATTTTTAGACGTTCAATTGAATCTGTGTCATCACTTGTCCATGCTTGTGGAGCATAATAAAACATACCAGGATCAAACCTGCCGCCACCGCCTGCACAGGATTCAAATAATACATCAGGAAATTCATTTGTTAATTTTTCATATAAAGAGTACACCCCTAAGATATAGCGATGAAAGAACTCTCCTTGCTGCTCAAGCCCTAAGGCAGCCGAATACGCATCCGTGATATTACGGTTCATATCCCACTTAATATAGGACAGATGTGTTTTCCGAATGATGCCTGCCATTTTCTCATAAATATACTCCACTACATCATTTCTAGAGAAATCCAACACAAGCTGATTCCGTCCAAATGTAAAATGCTCTCCCTGTCTCCCTACAACCCATTCAGGATGATCATTATATAATTGACTGTTTGGATTTATCATTTCAGGTTCAAACCATAGTCCAAACTTCATCCCCATGTTATTCAACTTTTGTGCCAACGAAGTTAAACCGTTCGGTAATTTTTCTTCATTTTCAAACCAATCTCCAAGTGAAGAAGTATCATCATTTCGCTTCCCAAACCAGCCATCATCTAACACAAACAACTCAATCCCTAGTTCCTTCGCACTTTCCGCAATGTTTACTAGTTTTTCTTCGTTAAAATCAAAATAGGTTGCTTCCCAATTGTTGATCAAAATTGGTCTTTCATCTGTTTTCCATGGATCGCGGATTAACTGATTTCGGTATAAATCATGAAAGGTTTGACTCATTCCATTTAACCCTTCATCAGAATATACCATCACGACCTCTGGAGCTTGGAAACTTTCATCAGGTGCTAATTTCCACTTAAACTGATGTGGGTGAATCCCCATCATCACTCGCGTAACTTGATAGTGGTCAACTTCAACCTGGGCTAAGAAATTACTGCTATAGATAAAATTGAACCCGTACACCTCATTAACATGCTCTGTTGCATCGTTTCTTTTCAGCGCGATAAATGGATTATGATGATGCGAACTTGCTCCACGTATACTGGAAATGGAGTGGGTTCCTTGGACTAATTCACGTTCTTTTATATGTCTTTCTCTAGACCAAGTTCCTGATAAGTGCACCATTGAAAAATCACTATCTGGAAAGTCAATTGAAGAACTCATGATCTTTTTTATATACAAGTCTTCTGAACCTGCATTTTTCACCGTTACACTTCTCGTGATAGCAGGAAAATGATGAAAGATGGAATAGGTTAAAAGTAGTTCAGTATCCGTTGTATCATCAACTAACCTAATGGTTAATGTTGTTGCCTCAGTTCCATCAGCATAGGTAGCAGGTAATCCTTCTAGCTTTGGTTTCCCTTGTAAAATTTCATAATCCTTGTATGTAAATTGATTCCCTATTCTACCTTCACTTGTTTCAAGTTCAATTGCAGCATCACGGAAATCACCTTTTCCGTAGACAGGGAATTCTTGGCGAGTTGTTTCTAATGAGAAAGCAAGATCATCCTGAAAGAAATGACAGCTTGCAGGTGTAGGGACATCATTTCTCTGGAGATGGGAGAAATCGTCACGATGTCTGATAGCTTTTCCAAAGTATAAATGACCAAGACTTCCGTTTTTAAGGACATTGACTATATAACTAATCTTTCCGTTTGTTAAATGAAATTGGTTGGATTGTTCGTTAACATAGATATGCATGCATATACCCCTTCCAAGGCTTGATATCTTCTTTAAAATAAGGCTGTGTTAAACTTGGCTGTTGATTTGCGCTACAGGGGCTACGCTTTCCGCGGGCTCGCCCGTGAGCCTCCTCGGTCGTTCCGACCTGCGGGGTCTCACTCAGCTCGTTCTTCCCGCAGGAGTCGAGCCCCTTTCGCTCCAATCAACAGGTTCTAAAATCAACAGTATCCTTTAACACAGCCTAAAATAAAAGTAAAGAGCCTGAGATTTAATTCAAGCTCTTTACCATCTAGATTATTTAATTGGTTGAATCACAAATTCAAATTCCATGTCTTCATTTGCTTTCACTAGATGTTCTGGGTAAACTGGCGCTCCCCAGCTATCATCCCCGCCAACGCCCATTTGTTTCCCCGCAACGGTAACAACTGTATAGTGTACATTAGGCAGTTCATAATGATGTGCCGCATTCTCTAATTCAAATGCGGTATACGGTGAAAAATTACATTCTACTGGACGAGAAGTAGAAGAAATCTTGATACCATGTCCGTCACTGTTTGTGAGGTTTACCCAGCGTACTCCAGTGCGGTTGCCAGACTCTTGCGGTTTTACATATCCCGATAAATTGTCAGCAACCTTATTGGTAAATACTCCAAGTCTTGCCCCGGCTGCACGATCTGAATAATTCTCCTCAGGTCCCATTGCGTACCATTCTAATTGGTCGTAATCTGCAGAAACCTTGAATGAAACTGCAAAAATCGGCATTTGTGGAAGGTTTTCAGCACCATGATAGATTGATTTAACACGCACACTTCCATCTGCGAATACTGTAAAAGTATTTTTCACTTCAATTTCTGAATGAATCGAAAACTTATAGGTAAACGTAACCTCTACTTTATCAGCCTGTTCCTTTACATCCAACCCAACGGATTGACGCGCTAGGCTAGCTGCATACCAGCAACCTGAGGTAAACCCTTGAGAAAATCCTCTGTCATTATCAGTAGTAGCTCTCCAGAATAGTGGAAGCAGTGGAGCTTCAATCATCTCTCTACCTCCATATTTCATAGAAATAAGACTTTTGGCCTTTCTACAAAACATGATTGTAAAATCAGTACCATGCACACCAATGTTTTGTGTACCGTATGCTACTCTTAGATTCCCACTAGGAATTTGAGCAATTTTTTGGATATCCTCAAACACATATTGGCCAAAGGCAAGCTCATAACCAGCGTTCGCCCAAAGCTTTTCCTCTTTTAGTTTCAATGAGGTATGGATGACATATTCACCAGCTTCATTTAGTAATTCAGCCGGCCATTTAAATTCAACTCGACCTTCATTTTGCGGCAGAATCACTACTTGGTCCTGATTCCTATACAATTCTTTCCCCTCTAGGTATAGAATGTATTCCAAATCATAGTCAGATGTATCTTCAAATAAACTTTCATTTATAATGGTAACCCCAGATTTATCAACATTTAGCTTAATATTCTGGTATAAATATTTAACTTCCTGCATCTTTGGTGATAGCTCTCGATTTGAATATACGATCCCATTTGTACAGAATCCATAGTCTGAAGGACGATCCCCAAAATCTCCTCCGTATGCAAAAAATTCTTGACCATAGCGGTCCTTCTTTACTAGCGATTGATCAATATAATCCCAAATAAATCCACCTTGATACATCGGATATTTTTTTTCAAGGACGGTATATTTGTCCATTCCTCCAAGAGAATTACCCATGGCATGCATATACTCACAGCTTATATAAGGTTTTTGTGGGTTATCATTCAAATATTCCTCAATATCTGCCGGCTTCGCATACATACGGCTCTCCATATCACTGCTGTCGTTATAGTCACGATTATGGAATACACCCTCATAATGCACAAGACGGCTTGGGTCAACAGATTTGAAGTAACGGGATACATTTAGGATTACCTCACCAGCATAGGACTCATTACCACATGACCAAATTAAGATGGATGGATGGTTCTTATCTCTTTGGACCATGGAAATTGCCCGGTCTAAAACAATATTCTGCCATTCAGGGTTATTGCCGGGAATATTCCGTGAAGGTTCAACTACTCCCATCCATTGCCATGTACCATGTGTTTCCAAGTTCATTTCATCAATCACATAAATACCATATTCATCACATAACTCGTACCAATAACTTTGATTTGGATAATGAGAAGTACGAACTGCATTGATATTGTTTTGTTTCAATGTTTTAATATCCCAAAGCATATCTTCTTTTGTAATCGCACGGCCACTACGGCAGTTGAATTCATGACGATTTACACCTTTGAACACAATTCTTTCACCATTAAGCAGCATGATTTTATCAACAAGCTCAAACTTTCTGAACCCAACCTTTTGGGGAATGACCTCTACAAGTACGCCTGTAGCGTTATAAATTTGGATATAGAGTTTATACAAATAAGGGTTTTCCGCACTCCAAAGTTTCGGAGCTTCCACTTCTATCGATACTGAACTATTTTCACCGGTAAGTTCGCTGCTTTTTTTCGCTCCAAGGTTTCCTTTGTCATCACAAAGCTCTGCTATTATTTTGGATCCTGCGGGAACGTTTGACAGAAACGTTAGATCTACTTTAAGCTCTCCATTCTTATAGGAAGAGTCAAGCTCGGTATGAATGTGGATATCTTGTGCATGAATTTCAGGTACTGTATATAAATATACATCTCTAAATATACCTGAAAATCTCCAAAAGTCTTGATCTTCAAGCCAACTACCGGTACTACGTTGGAACACCTCAACAGCAAGCTTATTTTCTCCTTCAGTTAGGAAAGAAGTCAATTCAAACTCAGCAGGAGTGAAGCTGTCTTCACTGTACCCAACAAATTCACCATTTAACCAGACAAAAAAAGCTGATTCTACACCTTGGAATGAAATATAAACAGGCTTGTTGTCCATACTCTCAGGCACTTTAAAATACTTCACATAGCTACCAACTGGATTAAAATCCGTTGGGATTTCTGGTGGACGTACATCTCTATGCCCATCCCATGGATAGATTGTATTCACATATTGTGGAGTTCCATATCCTTGTAACTGGATATGGCCAGGAACTTTGATATTCCCCCAAGCCGAGCATTCAAAGCCAAGCTCATAAAAACGCTCTGGTCTTGAGTCTGGATTAATAGAATAATGAAATTTCCAATTTCCGTTCAAGTCATGGCGCATCTTCATGGCAGAAGCTTCTTCCGCTTCCTCCATTGTGGCATAGTACACATGATCAGAATGTGCCGGAACCCTATTAACGGCAAACACATTTAAATCAGTAAGCCAATCTACAGATGGAACTTGCGCTTGTGTATTTTCTTTGATTTGAGTATTTGTCATATTCCTACTCTTCCTTTCTAGTCTTCTATCAAACGTTGGTTTATTATTTTACGGATCCCATCATTCCTGCTACGAAATGTCTTTGAAGCAAGAAGAAGATCAGTGCTGTTGGTAACGTTGCGATCACAATGGTTGTCATAATAATGCCAAAGTCAGGTGCAGCACTAGACCCAAGATTCGATATAAGCAATGGAATCGTATGGTTTTCTGGAGACTGCAGCACAACGAGTGGCCACAAATAATTATTCCAGCTTGCCATGAAAGTAATAATAGCAGCGGCTGCATAGGTTGTTTTCATCGTCGGTACAAAAATACGGAAGAAAACACCAAGCTCTGTTAAACCATCGATTCTTCCAGCTTCAAGTAGCTCTCTAGGAAACATCTTTGTATTTTGTCTGAAGAAAAAGATCAGAAAAGCCGTTGTAATGCTTGGTAACATGGCAGATGTTAATGTATCAATACCAATCCCAGGTGCAATTTGAGAGATGGTCCCAAACATTCGGAATAAAGGTATCATTAGTGCAGCAAAAGGAATCATCATCGAAACAAGCAAAATAGTAAATACAACATCCTTTGCTTTACTTCTGTAGATTTCAAAACCGTAGCCAGCAAGAGATGCAATGATTAGAGATAAAACGGTAGTTGTAATGGATATAATGGCGGAGTTTGTTAATGCAGGAACAAGGTCTACCACATTCAAAAGATTTCGGAAATTCTCCGCCAAATGAGTTCCTGGTAATAATCTCCCTCCTGTAACATCAACAGATTTATTCGTTGCACTCACAATCATCCAGATAAATGGAAAGATAGAAATGATTGTAAAGATTGATAGAATGATATAAATGAATGTTCGTTTAATATTATGCATTTTTATCACCTGCTACTTTGAACTGAATGATAGAAAAGATGACGATCATGATAACAATTGCATATGAGACAGTTGCTGCGTAGCCAAAATCAGGCGTATATTTGAATGATAGATTGTAGATATACTGTGAAATGGTTAACGTTGCATTTCCTGGTCCACCCTTTGTTATATTCATAACCTCATCAAACAATTGAAGTGTACCGATAGTTGATGTAATAGATGTAAAAAGGATAATTGGCTTCAGCATTGGAATCGTAATTTTAAAGAATTGTTGGAATGCATTTGCACCATCCATCTTAGCTGCTTCATATATGGAGTTATCCACGTTTTGAAGAGCAGATAAATAGAAAATCATATTGTAGCCTGTCCAACGCCATGTTATTGCAATGATAATGGTTACTTTTGCCCAAAAGGGATCCGTCAGCCATTGTATCGGCTCTGATATAAGAGAAACATTTATGAGCATTTGGTTAATGATTCCGTCTGAACCAAATAGGTATTTGAATACTACAGAATACGCTACAAGTGATGTAATACACGGCAAAAATATCGCTGTTCGAAAGAATCCTTTTAGTTTCAATTTCTTATCATTTAACAAAACAGATATAAGCAATGCTAGAATGATCATGATTGGTACTTGGATGATGAGATAGATGACTGTGTTTTTCACAGCAGCTATAAATGTCGGATCTGTAAATAACCGAATGTAATTATCGAAACCTACAAATTGTAGATTTGAACCCGCACCTGATTGAAAAGAGAGAATGAGTGCTTGGGCCATTGGATAGAAATAAAATAAACAAATCATCACCGTTGCTATAGTAATAAACGACCAGCCAATTAATCCATTTTTAAAACGAAGTTTGTTATTATATTTTCTTGATTTGGGCTGTATGCTCTGCTTCGTAGTTGCTTGTATCAACTTTTTCAACTCCCTACTTATTTCGATATAAGAATAGCCTCGGAAGTGCTCACCTACGAATGTAATCGCTTCATAGTACCTTTTTGAAAGAAGCAGGCGAGTTCCGAGGCTTAATCTCTCATATCTTATTTCTTATAAAATATACGAGGTTAAATTCAAGGCAAATTATTTAATTTGCGTTTCCGCTTGTTCTTGTGCTTCTTTTAATACTTTATCAAGGTCTTGACCATTAAGGTAATTCTGCATAGCCACAACTAAAATATCCTCAATCGCATATGTGTGCATACCATAGTTTACTTGTGGAATTTCTTCAGCCCACTTTGAAAAATCTGATACAATTGACTGACCGCCAAAGAATTCATCACCTGTCTTATATGCTTCTCCCTTAGTAGCTGGGATATAAGTACCGACAGCACCAACATCTGTAACTAATTTTTGATACAAATCTACATTCGAACCAAAAGTTTTTGTAAGGAAATCTACTGCATTTTCTTTACCCGGAGCATCTAGTACGTACCATGATGCACCACCTAAGTTAGAAGCATTAACGGATTCCATACCCGGCAGACTAGGATGTGGCACTACTGCCCATTTTCCTGATTGTGATGTTTCAGCCTTTATTGAAGGGGTAATCCAGTTACCAGTAGTGACTGTAGCAACTTTTCCACTATTAAATGTAGCTAAAAACTCATTCCAGTCTGAATGGAAATTCATTAAATCATTATCGACAAGTTCTTTATAAATTTTGAATGATAATTTAAGGGCTTCATTATCTGCTAAATCAGGTGTAGTACCATCTTCCTTCACGTACCACTTACCTGCTGATTGAATCATGGTACGAAGAATTCCTAAATCATTTGGGTCGTAAGTAAGCAATCTTTTACCAGTTGCTTCTTTTACTTTCTTTCCAATTTCAATGTATTCTTTCCAGTCGATGTTTTGTAGATCTTCAACGGTATAACCTGCTTCTGCTAAATAATCTGTTCTAACATATAATCCAGTTACTCCAGTATCAAAAGGAAGTCCATAGTTTTCACCATCTACACTTGTTGCTTCTACTTTGTATTGAACAAAATCTTCTGTTTTATAAGATCCAGTTAGTGGATGGAACATATCTGGATATGCTTGCAGGAAACTTTTTGCACGATAATCTTCAATTAACACGATATTTGGTAATCCCTTAGTAGTACCAGAGCTTAAAGACGTATTAAGTTTTTGAACAATGTCATCTTGAGCATTTTCAATAATGTTAACTTTAAGGTCTGGATTCTCAGCTGCATAAGCTTCTTTCGCTAATTCTAATGCTTTGATGTTAAAGCTTGGATCCCAAGCCCAAACTGTAATTTCATTTGCATCCGCTGAGTTTTCCTTTGATTCTTTACCATTTGAAGACCCAGAAGAACACGCGACCAACAAAAGCATACTTACCAGTAATAATGCTAATAATTTTTTCATCTATTAACCCCCTAATTCGTTTTTGTAAGCGTTATCCCATCTACAATTACTATGTTATCATCACTTAGAGAGTACAAGTTAGGACGATATTTTTGTAAATTTGTGATATTTTTGTACATTGAATGCGTTTCCATTTATTCACTTGTACTATTTTTAGTTTCTATGACTATTTTTAGTTAGTAACTATCGGAATTGAAATACGAACCTTCGTCCCTTCACCTATTTTACTTGAGATTGAAACACCATAAGCTTCACCATAAATCAACCGTATTCGCTCATCGACGTTTCGAACACCTATACCACTGAACATCTCCCTTTTGCGTTTCGTATCCGGAAGATTGTTATCTGCAGATACTTCCATTCCGTCACCATTATCTAATACCTCGCAAATAAGGGTTGCCCCTTCCTTCCAAACGAGGACATTAATCGTCCCTCCACTCTTTTTATTGAAACCATGAAAGAAAGAGTTTTCAATAAAGGGTTGTAAAATTAATTTTGGAATTTGGATTTCGTTACACTCCGGCTCTATAAAATAATTCACTCTAATTCGTTCACCATAGCGTTTCTGATTAATTAAGATATAGCTTTTTAAATTGTCTATTTCTTGCTTCACAGTTATGGTTTCACTAATATTACCTATTGTATTTTGTAATAAGGATATCAACGCATTGACCGTTTCGGCTGCCTCTTCTTTTCCACCTTGCTGCACCATGAATTTGATAGATGTTAGCGTATTATATAAGAAATGTGGATTGATCTGCTGCTGCAATGCTGCTAATTCGGCATTACGTTTCTGATTTTGGATAAGTACGAGCTTATCAACATACTCATGAAGCTCATCAAGCATTGAGTTGAAGGCTTGACCAATTTGTATCGTTTCGTACGTACCTGTTACAGGTATATAATGATCAAATTCATTTTTGGGGGTATTTTCAATTTGTTTTACTAGATTTGACAACGAATTTGTTACCTTTCTAGAAGCAAAAAAAACAATGATAATCGCTAGAAAGATGAATAGTAAACAGATAAGTACAATCGACTTTTTATCAATAATATTTTCAAAAGCAGCTTTCTTATCAATTAAATTTACTAGGTACAAATCGAAGGTAGGCAGATACTCTATCATGATCAGATGGTCTGTACCCTTAAAATCTGCATTCATATAATTCTTTTCTTGCTTCTCTAGTTGCACCGCATAATCCAAGAGCTCCACTTCTTTATTTCCAATCAACTCAGTACGATTACTCGATAAAATCGTACCAGACTGATCCATTACTAACACATCATTACCTAAGCTTGTATAGCTGCTATAAAACTTTCTAAAATCTTTTTCTTGAATCGTAAAGTACATCGTTCCATAAGTGTATTTTGAAGTTGGCTCCATAAATGCCTTTGAAGCAACAATTACCCTATCACCCTGTGTTTGATCTTTTGGTTGTTCTAGATGAAATAACAGTTTTCTAGGATGTTTGAGTGTGTTTGTGGTAATGAAGTGATTCTGCAGCACTTTATCAGATTTTGCCCATGAAGGCCTTTCTGGTGCTGCAAAACTAATCCCATTCATACCATAAACCAAAATCTCAACATCGTAGGCTTCTACACTTGTTTTGATATTGTCCATTTGTTTTTTTACATTATAATAATAGGTCCCCAGCATGCGGTTTGAGTGCGTACCGGAGAGGAAACTCTTAATTGTTCCGTTGTTCATCAGGTTATTTGAAGCAATCACAATCGAGTAATGAAACGTTCCTAAACTCTCCTTTATCTGCTCCATAACCTTACTATTGTTAAAACTAAACCGCTCAATAAAAAACCGCTCTGACATCCGGAATGTCGTCCAAGTGATAAGTGAGGATATTGTAACAATGATTAGTACTGTGATAAGAAACATTTTACTAAATAGACTGTTATATCTAAATCGTTCAGGTTTTATTCTCATATACATCCCATCTTTAATTTTCAATTGTGTTTTCTTCTAAATTTACTAGGCGACATTCCATTTATCTTTTTAAATACTTTACAGAAATAGCTGTGATCTGAATAACCTACCATTCCACTAATTTCTGAAATAGGTGCTGTATCCTTAAGTAGGAGCTGTGAAGCTTTTTCAATTCGAACCTTGTTCAAATACTCAATGAATCCTTCTTTATTATGTGTAGAAAAGTAGTTAGATAAATAGGAAGGATTAAAATGAAAATGCTCTGCTACATCTGCAAGGCTGAGTTGATCTGCATAATGGTCATCAATATATTGCAGGAGTTTCTTCATATTCAAATTACTAGGTTGATTTTTCTCAGAATGTAAGTTTTTGTTCACTTGTTCAATGAATCTATTTAGATGTTCTACTGTCTCATTAGATGAATTAGCCTCGTTAATTGATCTAAAATACTCGTACTTGGAACTCACTATTTCAGCTACATCGTATTCCATGTTATTAAGAATGACAGTAATGGTAAAGATGATATTTTCAAAGAATGATTTAAATTCAAATACATCCGTTGTGTAACATTTTGAAGATACAGATACATATTCTTGCAAATAGCTGAAAGCTTCCAGAAAACGACTATGCTTACATTCTTTTGTGAACCATTCCATGTTAAAAGCTTCAATATCTGGTAGTTCTCGTTGTAAATCCTGTTCCCGTAAAAGAGGGATGTTTGAAAAGTAAAATCTATATTGTATCAATTTTGATACTTTTTCATTATAGATAGATCCTATTTGTGATAGGTCAAAGAATCGCTCACTGAGAACAAATCCCATATCTGTATGGGTTTCCGCAGCTCTTTTTGCGAAATCCAGGACCTCCTGGGACCTGTCTTTGTTTACATTTAGAATGAGCGCGGTTTCATTTTTATCAAAGGTAATGGCATGATAGGTTGCTTGAGCTAAATAAGATTGGTACTGCTGCATGATACGTTCTTGGACTTGAATTTGATCACTTCTAGGAATATTTCCACTAAAAACTACCCCTAATAAATAAAAGCTGTCATAGGGAAACACCCTTGCTAGCAGCTCTGCATTATAATCCGCTTCAAAACCAGAAATTAACTTTTCAATTACATGATTTACAGACATTCTCTCCTGCTGCTCTGCCTCATTTAATTCAGTAGTTGGTATTCTACTCAATGCTTTATTTAGCACTTCTAACAGCGTATTTGCATCAAGCTTAGGCTTTAATATATAATCAACCACTCCACTTTGGAAGGTAGAACGAACGTAGTCAAATTCACCAAAACTGCTTAGTATAATGATTTCGATATCTGGATATTTTGATTTAACGATTCTTGTCAATTCTTCTCCATCCATAATCGGCATGACAATATCCGTTAACACAATGTTTGGACGGGTCCGTTCAATGATTTCAAGTGCTTCCTTACCATTAGAGGCTTCTCCCACAATTTGAAAACCTTCATGCTCCCAATTCAGGTAATGTTTTATGCCTTGTCTTATTAAAATTTCATCATCCACAATAACAATTTTACTTAGTTCTTTCGTTGCCATATGCTCACCTCTATTGCAAATCATTTTTATAAATATTCATATATTTATTATACACATCAAAACTAGTTTATCGCTTATATTCTATGAAGATGGTAGCGAATACCAAATATAGGTTAATAGGGGTGAATACTACTGACAATACATTACCTGTCTAATTAATGAAATTGGAGAACCTTCACCCTTTACTACTTAATCATCTTCTCGACAATTTCCTTTCTACTAATCAGGTACAAATACTATATTGATAGGCTGTACAGCTATTCTAATCAAACGTTTAGTTAATACCGATATCACTAATCAAACGTTTGATTAGTGGGATGATATTCCTTTTAGTTATAGGAACTTTTGCTTGTTTTCAGGAAAGGAATTTGTCGTTTACAAGGTGTGTTTTTTATGAATAATCTTCAAAAATGACAATAGAATCTAGCAAAATACACAACCTGACAAATGTCTACAGTTGTACTACCATTATGTATCTTTTGTAATGTAAGTGTTCAGACATAAATAAAAAAGGCTCTCACCATATGTGAGAACCGGGACTTAGTATCTTGTTTACTATTCTTGAGGATGGCTAACCGCTTTGCCTTCCAAACCTTCATATTGGCGGCCCCATCCCGTGATGATAGAGAACAATAGAACCAAGAACAGTACCATGCAATATATCATACCTCTGCTTACTTGTGTTAGTAAAAGCGGTGCAACAAAATCATAACCTTTTGACAGCAAAGCACCGAGGAATACAAAGACACTTAAAAAAGGTACTACTAGTACGATAGCATTAGCAAAACCATCAAGTAGATTGGCACGACGGTATGGATGCAGGCCAACACGTTTGCCAATCTCATTCTGTACCTTTCCAAATGTCGTCATCGATGCACTGGTCACACCTCCGAAGATCAAAGTTGTAAACGAAATACCTACCATCATAGCAATCTCTGCACCGCGAACCGTCCTGCCCATTTTACTAACTAGACAAAGACCTTTTCCTAGTATTGCACTCATAATACCTAATAAAAATCCTTCAATTCCCTTAAAAATCAACCCAGAAATAAATCTGAAGACAGGTAACGCTCTCCCGTGTCTGGAGCTAAGCAAAGAATTCTAGCTGAAGATGGCAGCTTTTTTGCTACCTCGACAGCAAAATAGGTTGAAGCTGCTCCTGACGCACCTACAAAAATTCCTTCTTCTGCAGCAAGCCGGCGTGCAGTCACTTGAGCATCTTCATCCTTGATGAGCAAAATTTCATCAAAAATAGCACGATTTAATATCGAAGGAATAAAGCCCGGTCCTGTTCCTGGGATTTTATGGGGTCCAGGCTCACCACCTGAAAGAACAGGGGACCCATACGGTTCGACTACATAAATTTTCAAGTTTGGAATCTGCTTTTTTAGCTCTTCCCCAACCCCAGTTACCGTTCCACCAGTACCTGCAGTCAACACAAGGGCATCCAATTTCCCTTCAAATGCTTCAAGAATCTCAACTGCAGTTGTTTCACGATGTGCGTCAGCATTTGCAGAATTCTCAAATTGCATGGGAATAAAATAATCAGATATAGATTCAGCTATTCGGTTTGCTTCATCAATAGACCCTTGCATTCGCAAACTTGCTGGAGTTAGGTGGACTTCCGCTCCATAGGCTTTCATGATTTTGATCCGTTCTTTTGTCGCATTATCAGGCATGGTAATAATACAACGATACCCTTTTACTGCACATACCATGGCAATGCCAATACCAGTATTACCAGAAGTCGGTTCAATCACAGTACTTTTTCCTGGAATTAATTTTCCCTCTTTTTCTGCACGTTCAATCATATTAATGGACGCACGGTCTTTAACACTTCCTCCAGGGTTGAATGATTCCAATTTTATGTATACTTCCCCTCCTGTTGGATCAGGTAATTTATTTAATTTTACAATTGGAGTTTTCCCAATTAAGTCAAGAATTGAACTGTAAAGTTTCATTGTCCTTCCACCCTTCGATATTTAAAAAATCCCCGATGGTAAATTCCAACGGGGGAAAACATTTAACCATTTAGAACTTTTTCCAAGTGTTTTACTGTTGGTGTCAAATTTGCAAAGAAATAGGCTTCGCGTAGTCTTCGAGATGGTGCACTATCCTGTATATATCCTGCACTGCCGTTGTGCAGTATACTCTCTTGAACAGCCTCAAGCGTTAAATATGCCGTTTCAAGACGAATCCGAGCAATATCTTTGAAGTTCAGACTGTCACCATTATAAAAGGATTGCAATTTTTGCTGGATATCATGTTCATCAACTCGTAAATCTACAGGCTGCTTCTTTAAAAATTGATATAAGGGGTAGTTGCCTTCTTTAAAATAACAAAAGAGTTTTGATGTTATAACCTTATTGCTAAATCTTTCCACATGGGTATAAGCCACCTACATCCCTTCACCGGGCGGCGTTTCACAGCAAAATTTAGACCCTTAGCGAGCCGCGGAAACCCCTGGCAGCATAATAGGAGTCTGCTCCATTGTGGTAGACAAAGATAGTGTCGTAGCGACGGTCACAAAAGATGGCCCCACCGAGTTTTCTAATATTAGCAGGTGTTATCACCCAGCTCGATGTTTTCGTATCGAAATTTCCAAGTTTCTGCAGCTCACGGTATTGTTCTTCCGTTAATATCTCAATACCCATGTCAGCAGCCATATCCATAGCACTATTATTTGGTTTATGCTGTTTCCTTGACTCCAACGCTTCACGGTCATAACAAACACTTCTGCGGCCTTTAGGACTTTCAGATGAACAATCATAAAAAATGAATTCGCCTGTTTTTGTATCAAGACCAATAACATCTGGTTCACCGCCAGTTGTTTCCATTTCATTAAGTGACCACAGTTTTTCAGGATTCGTTTCTAGCCTTGCTTGTACATTATCCCATTCAAGTCCTTTATGCCGATTCAAGTTTTTCTCAAAACGGGCTTTCAATGCCCCGAGTATTTCTTCACGTTGTTCAGGTGACAACTCCCTTTTTTCATTCTTCATACTAAAACCTCCTCGTAGAATATGTTTAAAACTGCTTTTTTAAAATTGCTTCATTATCGCTTTCTTTTCCCGTTTGTTCTTTTGTATTTAGGTATATCAGTAATCCTTGCCAAATTTTTTAACAATATCCATAAACACCGGTATTAAAACAGCAAGATGGCCCCCGCTACAATCGGCGTGAGTACCATTGCACCTTTTAAAACTGGGAGTGGTACAAAATTCGTAAATTTCGCACCAATATATGAACCAACCATCGTTCCTAGCAATACTTGCAGAAGTAGCAGGACATCAAGGTATCCCTTAAAATAATAGCCGACCCCGCCAGCTAAAGCAATTGGCAAAATGACCAGCATAGTTGTTCTAACTGATTTCTGAAGGGATAATCCTAAAATAGTCAATAACCCAATCTGGATAAAAGGAGCCGAACCAATTCCAAATGTCCCTGACAAAATACCACAGACAATTCCAACAAAAGCCGCCGGCACAAAAAGTCCGCTTGTTCTATAAATAAGATATAAACAGCAATTACAGACAACTATATGCTATAATCAAGCAGTTTTGGAGAATGCTTTTTTTTATTAGAGAGGTTAAAATAGTACGTGATTATTGTTAACGCTTACTTAAATAGAGGTGAGTGTTTTTTTTGAAAAAGCACGATCCCGTCCAATTCTGAAATTACCGAGAGTCTTTATACACAAAGGAGAGATACCATGAATAATTCGTTAAAAAAGACTCATCGTCCCCCGTATGGGATTCTTGCTGTACTTATGATTGGCACATTTATTACATTTTTAAATAATACATTATTAAATATCGCACTGCCATCGATAATGGAGGACTTAGATATTGACACAGCAACCGTTCAATGGTTAACGACAGTCTTTATGCTAGTGAACGGTGTTTTGATTCCAACAACTGCATTCTTATTTCAAAAATTTTCAGTCCGGCAATTATTCTTGGCTGCAATGAGCGTATTTGCATTAGGGACGATTATTGCCGGCAGTACCGATTTCTTTTCCATTTTATTAATTGGACGGATTCTTCAAGCTGCTGGAGCAGCCATCATGATGCCGGTATTAATGAATGTCATGCTAGTGAGCTTTCCGATTGAAAAGCGCGGGGCAGCGATGGGAGTCTTTGGTTTAATTATCATGTTCGCTCCAGCAATAGGTCCCACTTTATCAGGGTGGATCATTGAACACTATCACTGGAGAATGCTTTTCCACTTTATCACGCCTATCGCTATTGTCGTTATTTTGATTGGCTTTTTCTCACTCAAAGACAAAAAGGATAAAACCGATATTAAACTTGATTTATTTTCGCTTTTGTTATCAAGCATTGGTTTTGGAGGGTTACTATTCGGTTTTAGTTCTGCTGGCAGTAAAGGCTGGAACAGTGCGCTAGTGTATATGCCGCTTATAATTGGAGTTTTCTCCCTATTATGGTTTATCTTACGGCAAACAAAGCAAGAATTTCCCATGCTTAATTTTCGTGTGTTTAAATACCCAATGTTTTCGCTATCTGCAACGATTACTATTGTGGTAAATATGGCAATGTTTTCAGGGTTTTTACTTCTGCCTATCTATGTCCAAACAATACGCGGTATATCGCCGTTAGACACCGGATTATTGCTGCTTCCAGGAGCGCTATTGATGGCCATTATGTCACCCATTATAGGAAGATTATTTGATAAGTTTGGGGGGCGTATGTTAGCGATAATCGGCCTAATGATCACAACGATTACAACCTATTATTTTAGCAAATTAACTTTTACAACACCCTACAATTACTTAGTGATTTTACATGCTGTAAGAATGTTAGGCATATCAATGGTGATGATGCCAGTTTCAACAAATGGTTTAAATCAATTGCCAGCAAGTCTCTATCCACACGGTACTGCCATGAACAACACAATAAATCAGGTATCCGCGGCCATCGGTACGGCCCTTTTGGTAACAGCTATGTCTAATTATTCGAAATCATACACCGCTCAATTAACGGATGAAGCTATAAAAGCAGGTATGGCCGAAATACAGGCGCAAATTGCCATGAAGGCCATGCTTGAAGGAATCAATTATACTTTCTTTTTGTCAACCATAATTGCTTGTTTTGCCCTGCTTCTATCCTTCTTTATCAAACGGGCAAAGCAGCCAGAAGATAAAATAGAAGGAAATACATCTAAGAAAAGTGTTACCCGTAAATTGGCATAGAATTAGACTTTTCCGTAAGCATAAAAAAAGGCCCAAGTGAAGAGAAATCACTTGGGCCTTTTTCCGGTTCAAAGTATATGTTACTAAGCGGTTTTCAATTTTAACCGGATTAATCCCTCAATACTATCCGCGACACACATTCAACATGTGTGGACTTTAAATTGACAACACAATGGATGTTGGTCGGTTTATCAACTTAATTTTATTTTAAATGGCCTTAAACAAACTAAGATATTATACTTAATGAATATCCCCATAGCTAAAGCAAGGGGTTTCGAAAGAATAGTCTTTAAAAGCACCATTGTCTTTACGTGGGCTACCACAAGTCCCGCTACTACATCAGGCCGGAGCCTTCAGCTTTGCATGTCTATTTTTCGTGATGAAGATCTTCTGTGGCGCTTGAAGGAATTGTCGTCTTTCAAGTCCTTCAAAAGCATTCTTTAAATGTTTATTACGATGTTAAAGGCGCCATTTACATCCGCATGGATTAAAACATTCGAGCCCTTAATTTTGTAAAAAGCTCTAGTGCTTCGATATCCACTAAAAATAGTTTGGTGTTCTTCTCCAAATGTCGGAATGGGGTCATGATTCAAGAAACTAGACTTGGAAGTATAGCTTTCTTCCCTATCAATGACCTGAATGCCTTTGCGTTCGGCTTTGTAACGAATCATTTCAATGAAAGTCGCATAGGGAATTTGGATGAAGGTTTGCTTAATTCCCTTTTGCATAGGAACCTCCCATTTCCAGCCAACATTCCTTCCAATGATAATGGTGTCGATGTTTCTTACTAGAGCAATTTCTATCACTTTAGCGCTCGCCTTATGCAAAAAATCCATGACTCGGTTATTTCTTTTTCGATCCAACGAAATCAAGTGGTTAGTAGTAAAGTTTCCTTCTTTTGGACCTTTGCCATTTCGAATGATACTTGTATATTTCGCTCTTAACTTATTATAGTATTGATTGATAGATTTTAACCTTGTGCCCCTGATAAGCAGAGGCTTAAGCCCCGTATTATCGACGATAGTTGCCAGGTTATCAACTCCTAAATCAATACCCATTACTAGTTTCGGGTCAAATACCAATTTATTAAGTTGCTTTTCAGACCTTTCGATTTCCTTGGATTGCTTACCCTTAAAAATAACTTCTACAACATAGCGGCCATAGGAGGGAACAATTCGAACCTGTTGCAGTTTTCCTTCGGAATAAGCCACCTTTCCCAATTTTAAAGGAAGATGTGTTCCTGGTAATTTTAGTACATTTCCATTCTTAATCTTGGTAATTTGATTGGTTAAATAACAAGTTGTGCGTCCATTCTTTTGTTTATACTTTGGAATCTTTGGTTTTCCAGTAAAGCTGGCAGGATTGATTTTATATTTCTTTGAGGCTTCGAAGTAACTTTTCCAATCGTCATATACTTTTTTCATCGTTTGTTGATTGGTCTGGGAGGGCATAGAATTGTAATCTACTTGTTTCATCACTTTAAATAGGGCTTCAACAAAGCCATATCCAATAAATGATTTCTCGTGATAGGGCATTTCAAATGGCTTAAAGATTGGTTCAATTATTTTACCATTTTTGTCTACAATCTTAGGTTTCACAATCGCTTTTTCATAACTTTTCTGGCGTATCTCATTCATTTTAGGTAGATGTGCTTCAATATCCATTAGAACCTGAAGTTGATTTTCATTTCTCACTTCTTTTTTTAGTGCAGTGTAAACCTGTCTAATATAGTAATTGGTAATATTGTATAAGTTTTTCGCTTTAAAACAGAGAGAATCACAGTAATCGAACAATTCATGGTCCGGATGTATTTGTATTTTATAGGCACTATACATTGCGTTCACCTCCTATACACGGAACAAATGTTCTATATACTTTTATTATACCAAATAGTTTCATAGAATGTATAGTGAGAGTACATACATTATCCAAAAATATATGACAATATACAGCTTATATCCCCATATCTAAAGCTAGGGGTTTTACGCTGTTTTTTTGATAATGAGATTATCGTCGATAATTTATCTATCTATGTACAAAAAAGGATTAGAGGCAAGGAAAAACTTACACTTAAATTATCTGGTTTCGGTTTCCGCAAAGCTTCAATGAGGATCCCCCCTATAAAAAAACAGCACCCATTCATCAAGTCGAATGGGTGCTGTTTTTTATGCTACTTCTCTTTTCGATTGTTCTACTAATACATGTTGCGGAATCTTCCAAAGATTAATCCATTTGTTTATTGAAGTAACCATAATTACTAAACCAAGGATGAGCATTGTAATGGATAGTATACCGTTTAATACACTGAAACCAGCATTATCTGCATTGAAATAGACGTTTTTAACCATCCAGTAACCTGCAACATTTACGGTTACAAATAGGTAAGCAAGAGGGATTAGACATGTCAGCATGTACCAGCGCTTTTCAGCAATCTTGAGGACTACTGTTGCTCCGATAATGAGTCCGATAGAAGCCATTAATTGGTTTGATACACCAAATAGCGCCCAGACGGAACTGATGTCCCCTGAGAAAAGAAGATATCCCCAGACGAAGCAGGCTAATGCACTGGCAAAGATATTTGCTCCAAGTGAATCAGTACGTTTTAATGGTTTAATAAAGTCTCCCAAGAAATCTTGAATAAGATAACGAGCAACCCTCGTTCCTGAATCAATCGCAGTTAATATAAAGACCGCTTCAAATAGAATGACAAATTGATAGAAATAAGATGCTAATTTTGCGAAAAATGGAACTGCTGTGAAGATGTGCGTCATCCCTACAGCAAGGGTAACGGCTCCACCAGTTCTTCCTTCAAGGTCCATTCCTACCTTTTCCTCTAGTTCATTAAGGTCAACCGTTTCCATTCCAAGTGTTGCGAATTTCTCAGGTGATGAATTGATTGCAAAATAATCTCCTGGCTGTAGCGAGATGGCAGCAATTAAAGCCATAATTGCCACTAAACATTCAACAAGCATTGCACCAAAAGCTACTCCTTTAATGTCGCTCCAACGGCTGATCATCTTCGGTGTTGTACCAGAACCAACGAATGCGTGGAATCCTGAAATTGCTCCACAGGCAATGGTAATCGAGATAAACGGCCAAACTGGACCAGCAACAACAGGACCACCGCCATTAATAAATTCTGTAAATGCAGGAAATTGAACTTCTGGGTTTACAATGAATACCCCAACGATCAATGCTGCGAATACCCCTATCTTCATAAAAGTACTTAAATAATCACGTGGTGCAAGCAATAACCAGACTGGTAATGCTGCAGCAAAAAATGCATAGATTGGTAAAATAAGAGCAAGCGTGCTTTTTTCAAGTGTTAACAAATCACCTAACCATGTACCTTGAATATTTGGTCCCCACAGGATTGCTGCCATGATTAGAGCGAAACCAACAGTTGTAGCTAGTTTTAAATTACCTGTCTTTTTATGATATAATCCAACACCCATTGCAATCGGAATGGTGATCCCTACTGCAAATGTTCCCCATGGGTTTCTTTCAAGTGCGCCCAACACAACCATTGACAGTCCTGCCATAGTAATGGTGATAATGAATAACATCGCTAAGCCTGTACAAAATCCTGCTACAGGGCCGAGTTCTTCCTTTGCAACTTCTGATAAAGATTTCCCGTCTCTGCGCATTGAGGCAAAGAGAACAACCATATCATGGACAGCTCCACCAATGACTGCACCAATTAACAGCCAAAGCAATCCAGGTAAATAACCGAATTGTGCTGCCAAGATTGGACCAACTAACGGTCCAGCTGCAGCAATCGCAGCAAAATGGTGACCAAATACCACCCATTTATTTGTAGGTACATAATCTTGTCCATCTTCTAATTTCTGAGCAGGTGTCGGCTTTGACTCATTAAGCTTCAAAACCTTTGCAGCCATAAAGGTGCCATATAAACGATAAACTATTAAGAGGATACATATTGAACCAATTACGATTGAAATCGCATTCATTATTTACTCCCCCTCCATTTCTTCTAATATATTATTATTATCTTACAAAATGAAAACGTTTTTATTTCACTTTCAAGATAACTTGCAAAAATGGAAAGGTGAATTGCAAAATCCGACAGATGAAATACAATAACCGACAAATAAAAAACAGAAAATTTAAAATCCTAAAATCTGCTTTAATTCTTTTACATAGGTCCGGCTGACTGGAACTTTTGAGCCGTTCCCCATGATTAAATTATAGGTAGAGTTAAACCAAGGCTCTATTTCTACGATATGATCGATATTTACAATGAAACTGCGGTGGACACGAAAAAATTTGGTGTTATGTAACTTTTTCTCTAATACAACGAGTGCCTCACTTACTTTGTACTTTTGGTCCATTGTTTCGATCGTGCACTTACCCTCACTGGATTCTAAATAGACAATGTCAGCATTGGTTAATAAAATAATTCTATCCTCGACAGGGACAGCAATTTTTTCATTTTGGTTGTTTTTCATAGGGGAATAAATGGGAAGATCCTGATCCCCTATTTTTTGCATCTTTTTGATTTTTTCCAATGTTTTTCCGATTCGTTCTTCATCGAAGGGTTTTAATATATAATCCACCGCATCTAATTCAAAAGCTTTTAGTGCAAACTCATCGTAAGCTGTCGCAAAAACAATCGCTGGAGCTGGATTAAGGTTTTCTAATTGCCTTGCTAACTCCAATCCGCTATCTTCAGCTAGTTCAATATCTAAAAAGACAAGATCTGGTTTTAGCTTAAAAATATCTGCTGCGGCATCCTCAATACAATCACTTTCACCTAATACGCCCACCTGTTTGCTGCGAATCAGCAAGTATTTTAATTCATCTCTTGCTAATGGTTCATCATCCACTATGTAAGCTTTCAGCATTTTGATCAAAAACTCCTTTAGAGTCGAGCGGAATGGAAATACTTACTGTTGTTCCATGGTCCACTTGACTTTTTATCGTTAAACAGGCTTTACCATTATAAATTCCTTTAAGACGTTCATTTATATTAAAAATAGCTGTGCCATTTCCTTTTTTAGAATTTACAAGTTGCTTACCGAGCACTTCTATCCTCTCATCAGGAATGCCTCTTCCATTATCCGCAACAATTATTTTCAATTGATTCTTTTCGGAAAAAATCCGAATGGTGATTATTCCTTCAGATTTGCTTCGAGGAAAGCCATAATGAATCGCGTTTTCTACTATTGGCTGCAGGGTAAACGGCGGAATCAGTACCTTTTCGATACCTGGTTCAATTTGAAAATCGATGAAGTACTTATTTGGAAAACGGGTCTGTTCCAATGATAGGTAAGCCCTGACATTCGTCAATTCCTTCTCCAGCGGGAGGAGCATCTGCCTGGCTCCTTGAAGATTTCCACGAAAAAATGAACTGAGCTCCAACAGTAATTTACGAGCTTTATCTGCGTCTGTACGGCAAAGTGCTGAGATGGTATTGATACTATTAAATAAAAAGTGCGGGTGGATTTGTGCCTGTAAGGCTTTAATCTCTGCATCTTTCAATAGCTTCGTTTGTCTTTCTGCTTCTGCAAGCTCCAACTGTGTAGAAAATAGATTAGCAAGTCCCTCCGCTAATTCCTGCTGCACCCTATCTAATTTTTCAGGCTTAGTATAGTACATTTTTAATGTACCGACGATTTTATTTTTAACCCTTAACGGCAGCACAATGGCGGCTTCTAAAGAACAATCATTATGAATACAGAGAATTTCTTTCTTCGATCTTGCAACTGAAATCTTGCCGTATTCGAGCACTTTTTTTGTCAAACCGGTCTCCGGTTTTGACTTTGGGATATGGTGATCTGACGCAGCGCCGACATGGGCTAGAACTTGATGTTCATCTGTAATTGAAACCGCATTAGCCTCGGTTAGTTTCAGCATAATTTCCGCTATTTCCCTGCAGGAATGGAGATTTAAGCCTTGTCGAAAATATGGCAAAGTTTGATCGGCAATAAGAAAAGCCTGGTTTGTTTGATTTGCACGGGTAAGTTCTTTATCACGTTTAATTGCGCTTATAATGAACATAAACAGCAATGTACCTAATCCATTGCCGAATATCATCGGGAAGCTAATGAACTGTACAAGACTCCAAGCTTGTTCAAACGGTTTAGCAATAACAAGGATGAGTAACATCTGTACGGATTCCATTATCATGCCTATCATTACAGCAAATCTAGCAGTAATTGGTTTCCCCGTCTGTATTCTTTTTTTTCCAAAGTAACCTGCGATAATTCCAGCTATGATAGTAGAAATTGCGCAAGCAAATGCGGTGAAACCGCCAAGCGTGTAACGATGGACTCCAGCAACCAATCCCGCACCAACACCAACTATCGGGCCTCCAAGCACTCCTCCAATGACAACCCCCATTACTCTTGTATTTGCCAGCGCGCTCTCTTGTTCTAAATCAGAAAGCCACTCCGCTCTATTAATGGAATTATGATGAACTTCAATCCCTGTATAATTACTAATGATTCCGAAGGCACCAAAAAGTAAAATAAGCAGGATTCTCTCATTTGTCTTGTGCTCGGTTTGAATAATATGACGAAATGATTTCATTTGCGAAAGCAAATAAGCAACAATGACAATGATTCCAACCTTTTCAAGCATTAATGCTGCTAAATTAAACATTTTCACCCAACCTTTATTTTCTAACACTTATATTAGGTTGCAGGCAGAACCTCGTGCCATCCACCTTTTTATTAGATCTTTTTGACCTAGAAATGACAATCGATTTTATTTTAACATAATTTTAGAAATACTCTATCAACCTATCACTATTATCGAGTAGAAGGCGATCCGCAAAATTTGAAGTCTATTAAACGTTTGATAACGTTTTTAATGGAAATAAAAAAACCTAAGTCCATATCTATAAAGGACTCAGGTCGTATCTACCCCATTAATAATCATTTTTTATAGCCGTCTCTATTTAATAGTTTCCTTTACAGCCTCGATTACTTCATCTGTTGTTTTCATTTGTAGGGCTTTTTCTGCTAAGTTCTTCATTTCTGTTTTAGAAAGACGAAGAATTTGGGAGCGTGCCTTTAAGATAGATGTTGCACTCATTGAGAACTCATCAAGTCCCAGGCCTAATAGAAGTGGAATGGCTGTTTCGTCTCCTGCCATTTCACCGCACATACCTGCCCATTTGCCTTCAGCATGCGCAGCATCAATCACCATTTTAACCAATCTTAAAATCGACGGGCTGTATGGCTGATATAGATAGGAAACACGTTGGTTCATACGATCTGCAGCCATTGTATATTGAATTAAATCATTTGTACCAATGCTGAAAAAATCCACTTCTTTCGCAAATTGATCAGCTAAAATTGCAGTAGAAGGAATTTCCACCATGATTCCCAGCTCGATTTTCCCAGCTACCTGTTGGCCTTCAGACAAAAGCTTTTGCTTTTCTTGTTCAAGAAGTGCTTTTGCCGAACGGAACTCATCAAGTGTGGCAATCATCGGAAACATGATTTTTAGATTTCCATAAATGCTTGCTCGCAGCAAGGCACGAAGCTGGACTCGGAACATATCCTGCATTTCTAAGCATAAGCGAATCGCCCGGAATCCCAGGAATGGATTCATTTCCTTAGGCAGGTCTAAATACGGCAGTTCTTTATCTCCACCGATATCAAGAGTGCGAATTACGACAGGCTTACCTTCCATTCCCTCTAATACCGCTTTAAATGCAGCAAATTGCTCCTCTTCGGTTGGAAGCTGAGTGCGCCCCATATATAAAAACTCCGTGCGGTATAAGCCAACACCTTCGCCGCCATTTTCGAGTACTCCCTTGAGATCCTCCGGATTACCAATATTGGCAGCGAGTTCAACATGCTCCCCATCTTTTGTTGTAGTCTGCTCATGGACTAGCTTGGCCCACTCGGCCTTTTGCTCTTCATAGGCATCCTTTTTGGCGTTATATTCTTTGACTTCCTCATCAGTTGGATTGACAATTACTTTCCCATCCAAACCATCTAGAATCACAACATCACCATTTTCAATTTCAGCCATGACTGTTTTTGTTCCCACTACTGCTGGAATTTCCATGGAACGGGCCATAATCGCTGAATGGGAGGTACGGCCACCGATATTTGTTGTAAATCCTTTGACAAACTGACGGTTTAATTGAGCAGTATCAGAAGGAGTTAAATCCTCTGCAATAATAATAACCTCTTCAGAAATCAAACTTGGGTTTGGGATTGTCACCCCTAAAAGATGGGATAATATTCGCTTGGCCACATCGCGAATGTCGGCTGCCCGTTCTCTCATATATTCGTTATCTAAGGCTTCAAACATAGATACGAACATGTCTACCACCTCTTGTAATGCAAACTCTGCATTGAAGTGTTGGGCTTGAATTTTATCTTTAATTTGACTAATTAGTTCGGGATCATTTAGAACAAGCAGATGGGCTTCAAAAATTTCGGCCTTATCCTCGCCAATTGTCTGGGAGGCATGCTCTTTGATTTTCTCAAGCTCTCTCTTAGAAGACTCAAGCGCCTGTTCAAAGCGTACAACTTCTTGATCAACATTTGTGACTGCCTTTTTTTCTACTTTCAACTCTTGATTTTCTAAGCGAAAGGCTTTTGCAATCGCAATCCCGTTTGATGCAGCAATTCCTGAAATTTCTTTTGTCAAAACTTCATTCGTATTCATTCTGCAAGACCTGCACTTTTTAGAGTATCTTCTAATACACGTAGTGCTTCCTCTTCATCAGAGCCCTCAGCCGATATTTTGATTACTGCACCTTTTGGTATCCCTAAGGACATAACGCCCATAATGGATTTTAGGTTTACTGATTTCCCGTTATATTCTAACTTGATTTCAGCATCAAATTTACTTGCTGCTGATACTAGAATTGTAGCTGGGCGTGCATGGATCCCTGTTGCATCTATAATTGTGAACGTTTTGCTTACCATATTAAATCAAGCTCCTTCAGTTTTAGATTATGAGTTATTTTTGCTATTCTTTAGCCAGCTTCCCAGGAACGGCCGTTCAGTCAATTGTGGGGTTTTGGCTAAAGAATGTTTTAATTTCTTCAATCGACTCTAATTCTTTTAAAATTCCAATGCTGTTTTCTTCATTGAGCAGTTCTGTCAATTGCGAAAGTGCCTTTAGATGTGTGGTATTATCAGTCGCTGCAATACAAAACAGCAATCGAACCGGATAATCATGGTTGTTTAAAAAGTAAACCGGTTTTTTAAGCTTCAAAAAACTCATCCCAATCCGATTAACTCCCTTTTCCGGACGAGCATGCGGAATTGCTACTTCCGGACCAATGACGACATATGGACCTAGCGTCTCAATATTTTCAATCATCGCCTCAATATAGGATGCTGCAATACTCCCGTTTATCAGAAGGGGATTTGCTGCTTGTCTTACAGCTTCTTTCCAATCAAAAACCTCTTCGATTACCTGAATGGTTTCTGCTTGTAATAAATCTTCTAATAACGGCTGTTTTTCCTTATAAGCGTTTTCTTTTTTAAAAAATGTTAAGTGACCTAATTCCTTTTTTAACCCTTCTTCATCATAAATAGTAGTGAACTGTCCAATGATTTGAATCAGTTCTTTCAAGGAAATATCATGATATTGTGTGCCAAACAGCAGGTGATAAACTTCGTTGACTAAATTATGCTTTTCATTTGGTGTCATAATTGGCTTCACGTAAAAACAAGGAAGTTTTGTCTCTAGCCTTACTGTCGAAAATACTAAATCATAATGGTCAACTGTACCCTCCTGAAATTCTCGTAATGATAAGGTTTTTTCAACCATAATCTCTGAAAAAAGTGATTCCAGCTGGTGCTTCACCATTAATGAAGAACTAATGCCGCTTGGACAAACTACGATTGCTTTCTTCTTTTCCGGCATCTCCTGCTTTGGTCTTTCTAACAAAGCTCCAAAGTGGATTGTAACAAAACCTATTTCCTCCTCAGGGATGGTGATTTTCAACAATGTTCCAATCGGATGCAGTATTTCCTTCACAATCATGTATAGCTCTTTATGCTCACTCTTAATTTGATTAAGAAGTGGATTTACAACAGGAATCCGATACTTCATCCGAAAAAAGGCAGGCTTAAAATGCTGGTACAACGTATGGACAACTTCATCCCTTTTTTCAAAAACAATGCAGGCCTTGGTCTCAAAATCAAAGACTAGCTGCTGACAAAGTTTAAATAATAAATCCTGTTCACTGTTGGGGGCAGAACTTTTTTCAAAAGATAAACCAAGAAATTGAATCGTTAAGTAACATAACTCCGATTCCTCTTCCTCTAGTTGGAGGAGTTGACATAACCTGATAGCCACCTTATGCATTGGATCTTTTTTTAATAGAGCCATTTCATCTGAGTGAAATTGGACGAACTTTTTTTTCTGCTGCCGGTAATAATAAAAAATCAAAAAATTGGCTAATTGATTTAAACGTTCTTCTACAAAATTAAGGGAAAACTGCTTTTCAATTTGTTTAAGAATGTTTACGATTCCACGATAATCAATTTTTCTAGTTTCTTCTTTTACTAGATAATCCAACAGTTTTTCAAAGTAAGGGACTTGAATCATTCGAGATATGTAGTGCATGACAAGAGCTCTTTTGTCGATCTCTGATCCAACCAGATGATAGCCAGATTTTCGTGAATACCGGATTTCCACCAAGAAAGGGCAATTTATCTGATTTGCCTTTTTAATATCGGAAATCACCGTATTCTTACTAACCTGTAAAAGCTGGGTTAGATGAAAGGATGAAATGGTATCATTTCGCATAAACAAATAAAGGCAGATAACTGCCAAGCGTTCTTCTTCGGAAAAAACGAAATCGTGTTCATGACGATTTATCTCCGTATTGCGAAAATATTCCACAACTTCATCAGGCACTACAATAGAATGGTTCCCTTTGAATTGTATGGTGGGGAGTTCTTCCTCCTTCAGCCAATGATTAACTTTATCCAGGTCATAGGATATTTGACGTTTGGTTAATTGAGTGGCCTCCATAATCTGATTCATATTAATACTCTTCACTTTTAAAAAATAATCCAATAAAAGCGAGGGACGTTTATCAAACATCATTGGCTTGACCTCCTATTATTAGGATAATATAAACCGCTTTCATTTTGTTTACCAATTGGGAACAAAAGATGTACGGGTAAACTTACAAAATTGCGCTGAACTTCAAATGAGACAAGTCTTTATTTAATGAGAGTAGTTTATCACTTTAAGAAGCCCCTTTCCATTGTGTTTGCTAATCAAATTGAAGTTATGGATGGACAACCAATCATCCACTATAGTTTTACTGCTCCAAAATAAGAAAAACGGCGCAAAACCGGTCCCTTTTTGTTTACTAAAAATAAGCATGCTAAAAAACCTTCCATATGCAAGTATGGAAGGTTTTATTGTATTTGGATATGATATTCCCTTTAGTTATAGATATTTTAATTATTTTCAGGATAGAAGTTTGTCTTTTCAAGTTGTGATTTTTGGTAATAATCTTTAAAACTGACAATGAAAACTAGCAAATTACATTTCCTTACAAATCTCTACAGGTTGTTCTACCAACTAAACGTTTAATTAAAAGTGCTTTGAACCCTTTTAAAAAATGAACTTTTACCTGTTTTCTAGTAAATTTCTTGTCGAAGGAAAGTAACCTAATTCAACATATTGAAGAACTCTTTATTGAAATCTAACACGGACCCACCCTATTAGTGTGTCCGTGTTATTCTTGTGAATTTACCTATAATTTTGCTAGTACTTTACGAATTGTAAGTCTTTTTAAACATTTTGTCGATTAGGGACAATGCTGGGTCGACCGGCTCATCTTGATCCCTTTGACCACCCTCAGCTCGGCTCCGTTGATGCCGTCGATAACGTTTTCGACCATGCAGAGGTTCTCCCCTGCATCGATCCTGACGCCGTTGGCGGCCTGTCGAATAGTGTTGCCCACGATCCTAATGCCTGTGGGGATTCCTTTGCCCCGTCCGTCAGTACCGCGATCCTCTCTGAGCCGGATGGCCCAGAACCCGTCAGTCCTTCCAGTGATGTGGTTACCGTGCAATTCCGTGCCCGGCGCATTACGGACCTCGA
The DNA here is from genome assembly GCF_031457145.1 of Neobacillus niacini. Classification (GTDB taxonomy): domain Bacteria; phylum Bacillota; class Bacilli; order Bacillales; family Cytobacillaceae; genus Neobacillus; species Neobacillus niacini_J. Next base: position 95,463 of record NZ_JAVDVZ010000007.1, on the reverse strand, counting down.
TGCCGGCCTTCGAATTCTCCCCGGCGGTGATCCTGTTTTCCTCAATGAGAGTGTCAGGAGTTCCCAGGATGACCAGGACTCCCAGACGGTTTCCGATCAGGTCGTTGGAGTGCACCCAGTTTCCAGGTCCTGAAGCATCGTGCTTGTTCTTGGACCCGCCTGGATTGCCTAGAGCGATGCCCGCCTGCTGCCCGCCGATGACCGTGTTGTCCCGGACCTCGTTCAGGTATTCACCCTCGCCGTGCAGGTCGATGGCATCGAGGAGGCTGCCGGTGATGGTGTTCTCCGCCACGAGATTATTGTGAGTGGGGAACTGCAGCAGAATGGCGTGCCGCAAATGCCTGCCATCGAAGGTATTGTCGATGACGACATTGTGCCGGGAATCGTTGGCGGCATCCGGGTCATGCTGGTCAGCTGAACCCTCGATAGCGATGCCGTAGCCTTGTCCGCCGGGGCCAACAGCAGTTGCCTCACTTACATAGTTTCCAGATAGGGTCACTTCACGACTGGCCTTGACGGATATCCCGTGGCGCTCGAACCTGCGGATCCCCAGGTTCTCCACCAGGATCCGGGAGCTGGCCTTCCCTTTGTGGGCTCCGAGGTAGATCCCGTACATCGGGCCGCCACCTGTGTCGCCGTCTTCAGGGTCGTCACCGAGCGCCCCCTCATGACGGGAGGTAATGGTGAAGTCAGCGACAATGACATCGTGGACGCCGGAGCCGCGAATCACCCGGCTGTCATCCTCACCGTCGAAGGAGGTCAGCAACACGGTGCGCTCCTGGCCCTCGCCGCGCAGGTCCACGCCGCTGCGCAACACAATATTCGCCGACTCGTCTGCCGGGTCAGTGGAGCGCAGGTCATACGTGCCGGCCGGAAGCACGACCTCGTCACCCGGTTCGGCCGCCTCCAGGGCCTTCCTGATGGCTGCTGCGTCGTCGTGTGAGTCCGGGTCCGGATCTGCCCCGAATTGCGTGACGTCCAGGGTCCTGCCAGTCGCCGGACCCGGAGTCGGCACCTTGATTGACGCGCCGGACCGGTCCACCAACCCGGGGTCCTGCCAGTCGCCGTGCCCAGGCGCGGACGGGGCGGGTTCCACGGCGTCTCTCCCGACCGGCCCTTCCGATTCTCGGGCGGTACATGCGGTCAAAAGGACCATCAGGCAAAGGGCTACACACCACAAATGTGCCGGATCTCGCCTGCTTCTTTGAACAGATTCCTTCATATATACTTCTCACGTCCTTCCTTAACTCATTCATCTTCCATGAAGGTGTCGAAAAAAGCAATGAGCCCGCGGGTCTCGGCTTGATTCACCGAGCACGCGGGCTCACTGTCTTCGGAATGCCAGACGATTCCTCCCCGGTTGCCGACGTTATCCCATGGTCAAAGGCCTATCGATTACCTTTGAAGTTCAACGGGACATCCTTTACTAATGGGGTGTCTGCTGAGGAACCCCCGACATGCACGCGGTATTTTCCCTTAGCGGTAGCCCACTCGCCGTTAGCCCAGTTCGCCAGGTTATCCGGGTCTTTCGGAATGAAATAGGAGAACGGGTGATTAGAGTCTGCCTTGTTAATCCGCAGATTCACTCGCTTGCTCTCACCGGGCTTAAGATCAACCTTCTCGAAGTTGACAAGCCGCTTGGCAGGCTGTCCCGCCTTGTCCGGCAGGGTCAAATAGACCTGTGCCGCTTCTTTGCCGGCAACTTTACCGGTGTTTGTGATGGTGAAGGACACATCAATACCAGACAAGTCTTTTTTTCCTTTACCCTTCGGTGTTCCTGGGCCCCCTCCTTCACCGCGGACACTCTTCACCTTGAGGTCGTCATACTTAAAGGTCGTGTACGACAGGCCATAACCAAATGGGAAGACAGGCTTCACTTTGTTGGCCTCGTACCAGCGGTAGCCCATCTTAAGTCCCTCTGTGTACTGGGCAATTAACTGCTTGGAACCGTCACCGTACGGGCCAGGGCCTCCTGGCTTGCCAGTGTCTTGTCGGGTTCCAGGGAACTGTTTCTCAGTCGCGAAGGCGGCCTCGCGCTCAGTGGCACCGAACGTCATCGGCAGCTTGCCGGACGGATTGACCTTACCGTAGAGCAGATTGGCGACGGCATTGCCATCCTCCATGCCCGGATACCATGCTTCAAGGACGGCAGGGACCTTATCCAGCCACGGCATGAGCACCGTACCGGAAGTTTTCAAGACCACAACTGTTTTCTTTGCATTGGCTTTCAGAACCGCATCAATCATTGGCTCCTGCTTCACCCAGTCCTCTCGGGGCGCGTCCTTGTCGAGGGGAATGGCCGGGAAGCCGAGTGTTTCGCGGTCTACGGTCTCACCCGGGGTGTCGCCGATCATGAGCAGCACGACGTCAGACTCAGCAGCAAGCTTAGCAGCAGCCTTCGGATCACGGCCATCGTTGTACGTCACTTTGGTGCCATAGCCCCGCTCCTTGATGACATTCTCTAAACCCTTTTTTGGTGTGACCGTGTAAGGGGTCACGACGTTCTCGTTGTTTATCCCAATGGAGCGCGGGGACATCTTGGCCTCACCTGCGAACCACTCGACTCCGATCAGTGCGATTGATTTCGGCTTGCCATTCAGTGGCAGGAAGCCGTTATCGTTTTTCAAAAGCACGGACCCTTCTTCGGCCATCTTTCGTGCGCTAGCTCCATTGACCATTGGATCGACAATCTCAGGTAGGAACTTGTTGAAAGGCTTATCCATGTGGCCGTACTCAATCATCTTGATATAGCGCGGACGAAGGAGATTGTCAATGTCTTTCTCGGTCACCTTACCCGAGTCGATGGCTTTCTTGATCGTCGCTTGAGTGTAATACTGTGGTGCCCAGTCGAGCTCGACATTCGTGCCCGCCTTGATGGCAGAAACCGTGTTGTGAATCGCGCGACGGTCACTCATCACGTAACCGACGAAGCCCCAGTTTTTCCTTAGTGCATCTTGCAGCAGTTCAGGGCTGTCACAGGCATAGGTGCCGTTGACATCAGGGAACGAGCACATCACGGAAGCTGGGTCAGCATTCTTAGCGGTCATCTCAAATGGCAGCATGTACAGCTCATTCATGGCCCTTGAGGGAACCTGGACACCCATTGTCCACCGCTCGGTTTCCTGCTCGTTTCCAGCTAGATGCTTGAGTTGGGCCTGGACACCCTGTTTTTGAATGCCCTTGACCTGCTCGGTCGCCAGGATACCCGTTAGGTATGGGTCCTCACTGAAGTACTCATAGTTCCGGCCACCGTACGGGTGACGCACAAGGTTCATACCAGGTCCAAGCATCACATGATGCGCGAAGGCACGTGACTCCTGGCCGAGGATTCGACCGGCCTCATAGTTCAGCCCGCGGTTGAAGGTCGCGGCCATAGCCACGGTGGACGGCAGGCCCGTCGCCACCGGGTCATTATGACACGATCCGCCCTTCACACCCGTACCACCATTGGTCATTCGTACTGTGGGGATACCCAGTTCCTCGATTCCACGAATCTGCCGACCGGTGTCCTGAAACTCACACCCTGGCAAGGTACCCTGAGGCGGGAATACACCGCTCTGGTACTTGTTAGTACCGCCTCTTTTAATAACGATCGTCTCACCTTTGTCGTTCTCATTGAAGCGCGAGATGGCGATTTGTTGGATCTTCTGGTCCAGCGTCATCGCATTGAGAAGCAACTTGGTACGCTCCTCAGCAGAAAGTTTGGTGTTCATCCAGGGCTTGGTCCCTTGCGTTCCACCTTCCTGCGCATTTGTAGGCATTACTAACGTAGACATGAAGAGTATTGCTGTCAATAAAATTGAAATCATTCTTTTCATCTTAATATCTCCCTTACGCTCTATGTAGCTATTAGTTTTGAAATAATTCCTTTAACATCTTAATCTCTCCCTTACTATCTATGTTGTCTATCCGTTTTGAAATTTTTCGTTTACCATTTTAATCCCTCCCTTACTATCTATGTTGTCTATTTGTTTTGAAATAATTCGTTTAACATTTTTATCTCTCCCTTACAATCTATGTTGTCTTTTGTTTTGAGATAATTTCAGTGCCTGGTCGCGACCCAAAGTATAGCGATTCTTGTCTATAAAACACTTAGGAACTATAAAGTTACACACAAAAATGGCCCGGTTTTATACCGGGCCGACTAGTATTTCTTATTTTTTTCCATCAACATTCTTTTCCAAAGTTATCAAGCAATACACGCACTTCATCTGTTGATTTCGTGTTCATCAATTGATTTCTTAATGCACCAGCTCCAGGGAATCCTTTGACATAAATTTTGAAAAAGCGATGAAGCCCTGTGATGGAACGTGGCAATGCTTCCGCATATTGATCTTGAAGATCCAGCTGCAGTCTTAAAAGATCAAGGTATTCTTTACTGCTATGCTCTTTTGGCTCTTTTTCAAAAGCAAAAGGATTTTTAAAAATACCTCGCCCGATCATAACGCCATCAATACCATATTGTTCAGCAAGCTGCAGCCCAGTTTGACGGTCAGGAATGTCTCCATTGACTGTTAGTAACGTATTTGGTGCGATACGGTCACGTAATTTTTTGATTTCCGGAATTAGCTCCCAATGCGCATCTACTTGGCTCATTTCCTTTCTTGTACGTAAATGAATAGAAAGGTTCGCAATATCCTGTTTTAAAATATGCGTTAGCCACTCCTCCCACTCCTGAACATCCTTATCGCCAAGTCGTGTTTTCACGCTGACAGGCAGTCCGCCCGCTTTTGCTGCTTGAATAAGTTCTACCGCAACGTCTGGACGCAGAATAAGGCCACTACCTTTCCCTCTCGAAACCACATTCGGTACAGGGCAGCCCATATTAATATCGATGCCTTTAAATCCTAGCTCTGCCATGCCAATACTCATTTGACGGAAATATTCGGGATTATCCCCCCAAATATGTGCCACCATTGGCTGTTCATCTTCTGTAAAAGTCAAACGGCCACGCACACTTTTCATGCCCTCTGGATGACAATAGCTATCCGAGTTTGTAAACTCTGTGAAAAATACATCCGGTCGACCGGCTTCACTTACTACGTGACGAAAAACAAGATCTGTCACATCTTCCATTGGTGCAAGTACAAAAAATGGTCGTGGTAAATCACGCCAAAAATTATCTATCATTTCAAACTCAAATCCTCTCACTATGGATACAACTTCAAACTCTCGGTCAAAAAATATAAAGCCAAATATTCCACTTCTTTTACACTTATATCATGCTTAATAACTTCTTATCAAACACAAGTACATTTGGACATTTAATATTTGTGGAAAACTATTGTGAAGATCGGCAATGTATATTTTAACGAAAATCGGTCCTGAATGGTATTTTTATAAACAAAAAAGCAAATGGTATAGATCTTTTCTATAGGCTGTTTTCTCAAAGATTGTTGTTTTTATGATGTTTGGATTTTTTGATATAGTTATATGTAAATATATTGATTTAAAAGAAACCTTTTTTAATATCAAGCGTAGATAATGTAAAGGAATTTAGGTAAGGGGTGGAAGCATTGGGAGCTTTGCTTGAACTTTTAGGTTCTATAGGTACATTTCTATTTACCTTAACAAAGGATGTAACGGAGGAAGAAATAGAAAAGAATATAAATTTCCTAAAAGAATATCAATGGTTTCAAAAATATCTTGATAATGATAAATTTGAAAACTTAATTATGAATGATAAAGATGTTCGTTTTGCAATTGGAAAACTTAATAGTGAAAAAATGAAAAAGAATGCCTATTACAAAAAACATCAAATAAAGATTCAAAAAGTATTACTCAAAAAGTCAAATTAATTTAACGATACACCGACCTCATACTGGTGGTCATTCTTTATGCACTTCTTAACATTTCAACCGTTGTATAATTAGATTTTTGACACGCTGAAATAAGCATTTGTTTTACTCGATTTTCAAATGCCAAGTTCTTCCCAATTTCAAGCCAACGAAACCAATTAAGGTAGTTGTCCAAATATTTAGTTGCAACACCTTGAAAACGTTCCATCCAACGCTTTAAGCGATTATGATAGTTATTGACGTGTTGAATATGGTATATCCCTTTCTTCATACGTTGTTTTTGACGTTCATTAACCGTTTCGTGTTGTAACCCTTTTAGTTTGGCGAATTTCTTATAATTAGTTGCCGTGTCTGTACATAACAAAGCAGATGGGTGAATATACTCACCTATCACAGTGTCGATTTCTTCGGCTTTAACACGACCTTTTCCCGCTTTCCGAGCAATCACACTACCGTTACGGTCTTGTGCAACTACAACAGCAATTTTATAGCGGTGCCTGGCACCACCCGAAGTTTGATAGATTTTGTCAAAAATAAAGCTAGGCTCAAATCTAATAAGATTGAGCCTAATTTATCTAGCATTTATTTTAATATGAGGTGCGCTACACGCTCCACATGTGGGAAGTGTATGTGGCAACACATGTGTTGGTGAGTTTTTATCTTTAAAAACAAAATCAATCTATATTCACGGTTCCTGAACCTCGGGTGCATTAAATCATTGACGCACTGGGGGGCAGGAACATCTATTACAATAGATCTCTTCTCAAATCTTCCGCGGATCTTGGAGACAGATAACCGGGTGCAACATCAAAAACAGTTTTTGCACCAGCTTGTCCTTCTTTATTCAAACGATAAGCTGCTCTTGCATATGCCACTAGTACACTAGCTGTAAATTCCGGATTGCTCTCTAAGTTAAGCGAGAATTCGATTATTTGTTTATTGTCTTTTCCTGATTTTCCGCTTCGAATGACAAATCCACCATGCGGTAATTTTGAGTGGTTTTCTTTTAATTCTTCTGCTGTAATAAAGTTTACTTCTGTATCATAGTCAGCAAAGTAGTTAGGCATTGTTTTAATATCGTGTTCAATTTTTGCGTGATCATATCCTTCTTCTGCTACCACATAACAAACACGTCGGTGTTTTTCACCTGTAGATAATTCAGGATTTACTCCACTTTTGACCTTCTCTATCGCTTCATCAATCGGTACTGTATACTGAACACCACCTGCTACACCCTCTACTCGACGAATGGCGTCTGAATGTCCTTGGCTGAGTCCTTTTCCCCAGAAGGTGTAAGTTTCACCTTTTGGTAAAATTGCTTCTGCCATTAAACGATTCAGAGAGAATAAACCTGGATCCCAGCCAACAGAAATAATACTAGTCTTTCCACTTTCTTTAGCCGCTTGATTCACTACACTAAAATATTCAGGAATTTTTGCATGTGTATCGTAGCTATCGATTGTGTTAAACATTCTAGCAAAATAAGGGCCTTGATCTGGAAGATCTGTTGCTGAACCTCCACATAAGATCATCACATCAATTTTGTCCTTATATTCCTCTGCACTCGAAATATGCAAAACCTCTACATTTGGTTCATTTATTGAAAGATCTTCAGGTGCTCTTCTTGTAAAAATAGCCACAAGCTCCATATCTGGACATTGCTTGATTGCTTCGATCGTTCCTCTGCCAAGATTACCATAGCCTACAATTCCTACTTTAATTTGATTACTCATTACTCTCTCCCCATATCTATCTTTTCGTTATTTTTATTATAGAATTCACTATTTAACAATTCAAAATAGTAGAATCTTATTTACCTTAATCCAATTCTATATTCTTTTCAATGTATCATCCATAAATAGGCTCTAAAATTCACCTGATCCTTGCAAAATAATTGTTTACTTTAATCTAAGCTTTACAACACACTTAACATGTGTGGAGTATTTGTTATCAGCAGAGAATTACTTTAGTGACATTTTAAATTCTAAGAAGTATTCGTTATATTTTCCCAGAAGCTCAAGACCTAAGTTTTCATATACTTCTAAGTTTTTGCGGCTTTCTTTACGTGGGTAAAAACGTTCATCGTTTATCACTTCATCATCTAATAGTTCCCACGCTGCTTTATTTGGAATCGCATATCCTACATAATCAGTATTTTGTGCAGCAACTTGCGCATCCAGTATAAAATTAATGAACTGATGGGCTCCTTCCACATTCTTTGAAGTTTTAGGAATAACCATGTTATCGAACCATAAGTTTGAGCCTTCTCGTGGTACGGCGTAATTCAACTCTTCGTTCTCGTACATCATGTCTGCTGCTTGGCCAGAAAATGTTACGGCCACAGTAGCCTCATTATTAATCATTAGTGGTGTAATTTCATCACCAATAATCGCTTTGACATTGCCGTTTAGTTGTTTTAATTTCTCTAATGCTTCACGTAATTCGTTTTCGTCACGTGAATTTAACGAATATCCTAAACTATTTAAGCCCATCCCGATAACTTCACGTGCACCATCTACTAAAAATACTTTATTTTTTAGTGCCGGGTCCCATAAATCATCCCAAGAATCAAAAGTGATATGTTTTGGAATAGCATTAGGATTATAAACTACCCCAACCGTTCCCCAAAAGTACGGAATTGAATATTTGTTTTTTGGATCGAATGGTAAATCTAAAAAGTAAGGATCAATATTCTGCAGATTTTGAAGTTTCGAATGATCGATTTCTAGTAACAAATCTTCTTTAATCATTGTTTCAATCGTATATTCTGATGGGACAACAACATCATAGGATGTGCCACCTTGTCTAATTTTCGTTAACATCGCTTCATTAGAATCGTACGTTTCATAAATAACAGAAATGCCTGTTTCTTCTTCAAACTGGTCGATCAGCGAAGGGTCAATGTATTCACCCCAATTGTATACGACTAAAGTGTCCTTTCCACCAGCTGTGCTTGCTGCTTCAAGCTTTGATGCCACAAACGAAAGAAGACCACAAGCTATAATAATGGCTAACATGATCTGAATTAAAGATTTCATTGAGTAGAGCCCTCCGTTTTTTTCGACCGCATCGTAATGAAGTAATACATAACGACAATACCGACTGTCACGATAAACACTAGCCCCGAAATGGCATTAACGGTTAACGAAATACCTGCACGTGCCATGGAATAGATTTCAACAGACAATGTACTAAATCCGTTACCTGTAACAAAAAATGTAACTGCAAAGTCATCTAATGAGTAGGTTATGGCCATAAAAAAACCAGCTAAAATCCCAGGTTTAATATATGGAATAATAACACGTGTTAATACATCGCGACGATTTGCTCCTAAATCAAGTGCTGCATCAATTAAGTTCGTATTCATTTCCAAAATTTTTGGCAAGACCATTAATACAACGATCGGGATGCTGAATGCAATATGTGAAATTAATACGGATGTAAAGCCAAGCTTAACTCCAATCATGGTGAATAAAATTAAGAAGCTTGCCCCAATCACAACATCTGGGCTAACAATTAAAATATTATTTAATGATAATACGGTGTTACGTATTTTGTCATTTCTCAATGAAACAATACCAATTGCTCCAAGTGTTCCGATAATGGTCGCTAGTAACGCAGAAAGCAATGCAACAATCACGGTATTGATTAAGATAACGAGTAAGCGATGATCATCAAATACGGCTTGATAATGTTCTAGTGTAAAACCTTCAAATGAACCCATTGAACCACCGCTATTAAAGGAATAAAAAATCAAGTAGAAGATCGGTGCATATAAAATAACAAACACGATGGCTAAATATATTTTAGCTATCGGTGTTAACTGTGATCGCATTTATGCTCGACCTCCTTTTTTCTTTGTGCGTGTAAACACCATGATTGCAAACATCATTAAGATTAAAAACACGGCAATGGTTGAACCCATTCCCCAATTTTGCGCGACTAAAAATTGTTGTTCTATCGCTGTACCAAGTGTGATCACTTTGTTCCCAGCAATTAAGCGCGTAATCATGAAGAGTGAGAGAGCAGGGATGAACGTTACTTGAATCCCTGATTTTACACCTTCAATGGTTAAAGGAAAAATGACACGTCGGAACGTTGTAAGCGGCGAAGCCCCTAAGTCACGTGATGCGTAAATTAATGACGGGTTCATTTTGTCTAACGCATTGAAAATTGGAATAATCATAAACGGAATAAAAATGTACACCGAAACGAACACGAAACTAAAGTCTGTAAATAAAATTTGTGTTGGGTCGAAGCCCAACAATTCCACTATTGCATTGACCGGTCCATATAAACCGAAAATCCCGATAAATGCATACGTTTTTAATAATAAATTTATCCATGAAGGAATAATAATGAGCATTAGCCATAAATGCTTATGCTTTGTTTTTGTCAAAAGGTACGCAGTTGGATAAGAGATCATTAGCGTAAAAAACGTAATGATTAATGCATACCAAAAGCTAGTTAGCGTCATCGTTAAGTATGCGGATGTAAAAAAGTTTTTATAGTTAACTAGCGTAAATTCTCCGTTTAAATCGAGCATCGAATAATACAAAACGAGCCCAATCGGTGCAATAACGAAGAGCGCGACCCATAGTAAATATGGGACGAACGCTGGTTTTGACTTAAACTTCATTCGTATACGCCTCTATGCGTGCGTCAAAATCTTCTTCTGTTTCATTTAGACGCATAATATGAATCGCTTCTGGGTCGAAATCAAGACCTACTTGTGCACCTACTTCAGCCTTTTTCAGCGAGTGTACAAGCCACTCATTTCCATCCTTGTCATATGTTGATAACTCGTAATGTACACCCCGGAATAACTGCGTATCGACGCGAACAACAATTTTACCTACTTCTGGCGATGTGATTTGTAAATCTTCTGGACGAATGACAACATCGATTTTTTCGTTCGGCTTCATACCGCCGTCGACACAGTCAAATACTTTTCCAGCAAATTTAACTTTATAATCTTCAAGCATGACGCCGTCTACCATGTTTGATTCCCCGATGAAGTCTGCAACGAAGCGGTTTATTGGCTCATCGTAAATATCAACTGGCGTACCAGATTGCTGGATAATTCCTTCGTTTAAAACGAAAATTTCATCACTCATCGCTAAAGCTTCCTCTTGGTCATGTGTAACGAAAATAAATGTTTTGCCAAGGCGTTGCTGTAGCTCACGTAGCTCGTATTGCATTTCTGTGCGCAGCTTTAAATCAAGTGCTGATAATGGTTCATCGAGTAAAATCACTTCTGGGTCATTAACGATAGCGCGTGCGATCGCAACCCGTTGGCGCTGACCGCCTGACATTTCTGTAATTTCACGGTTTTCATAGCCTGCTAAGTTTACAAACTTTAACGCTTCTGCTACACGCATTTTAATGTCAGATTCTTTTACTTTCTTAATGCGTAAACCAAATGCCACGTTTTCAAATACGTTTAAGTGCGGGAATAGGGCGTAGTCCTGGAATACAGTATTTACTTGACGCTCGTTGGCTGGTACGTCGTTTACATACTTTCCGTTAATGTAAATATCCCCTGTTGTCGGTTTTTCAAAGCCTGCAATGATACGTAAAATCGTCGTTTTGCCACAACCTGAAGGACCAAGTAATGTGTAAAATTTTCCACGTTCAAGTTCAAAGCTCACGTCTTGTAATACCTTAATGCCACTGTTGTAAGACTTTGTTACGTTATCGAAACGGATGATAATATCGTTTTCCATTGCTGCCTCCTATGAATTAGAATAATTATTATGCTTCATCATTTATTTAGTAGAGGTGACATACAGAGTCTCCTTATCGATACTTTCTTTACTGTTACGGATGACTAATTTTTTCCGTCTATTTATCAGCTCGTGTGCTTAACATGATCCCCCAACCGATAAGTGCGGACTTTATTGTCCATCATAATAAGGATATCAATCGCTATGTCAAAGTTAATGGAATTTCGTAGAAACTCTTGATAAATAAAGAAAAGACGCATGCCAATTTCACACGTCAATTCTTGTGTCTTTTATTAAGAAAGCACCTGAAAATGGAACCCTTTAGTTATTTAAAATAGTCGGCTTTTTTCGATGATTGATTTTTCAATAGCTTCTTTCGCCAATCAAGGCTTTGTTGTTCGATTCTTCTACCATGTTTCTTAAATCAGCCCCAGATGGATTCTGGAATACTCTTAATCCAAACTCTGGTGCAACTGCAATTAGGTGGTCAAAAATATCGGATTGCACAGTTTCATAAACTGGCCACTGTACATCATTGGTAAATGCATAAATTTCTAGAGGCAATCCGTTTTCATTATGTGCTAGCTGTCTCACTATTATGGTCATATTCTGATTGATCCCAGGATGATTTTTCAGGTAATTGCTGATGTACGCCCTAAATACACCGATATTGGTAAGGGCTCTTCCATTCACGCGATTGTTCCTATCTATTTCATTTTTGGAATTGTACTCAGCAATTTCCCTTTCCTTATGAATAATGTAGTCTGATAGGTAATGGACCTTTATAAATTTGTCAATCATATCCTCTGTGCAAAACACGATACTGCTTGTATCTATATTCAATGCGCGTTTGATACGCCTTCCACCTGATCCTTGCATCCCCCTCCAGTTCTTAAAAGAATCGGAAATAAGGGCATAGCTTGGTATCATCGTAATCGTTTTATCCCCATTTTGAACCATTACGGTATTTAAAGAAATATCAATAACATCACCATCTGCTCCATACTTTGGCATTTCAATCCAGTCACCAACCCGAACCATATCATTGGCCGTCAACTGAATTCCTGCCACTAGTCCTAGTAACGAATCTTTAAATACTAACATCAAAACGGCCGAGAGAGCACCAATCCCACTTAATAGAATAAGAGGACTCTTTCCTATTAGGTTCGAGATAACTAAGATAAACCCGATAGTCATGAAAATAATGTTAACCACCTGAATATACCCTTTAATAGGCTTGACCTTGGATATTTCAAAGGTTTGATAAATATCATTAAATGCATTAAGTAAGCTTTGTATAAACACTAACCCTACAATAATGGTATAGGCAATGGCCAATTTTTCGATGGTTGATTGATAGCTTGGAAAGGTTGATGAAAACGAATAAATAATGATTGAAGGGACAATATGGGACAACTTTCGAAAAACTTGTCTTTCCAAGATGATTTGACCCCACTTGAATTTGGAGTTTGTAACGATACGAGTAATGATTCTGATCACTATTTTCTTTGAAATAAAATTTGCTGCGATACAGATAAGTCCTATTAGCAGAATCTTGATGATAATCGAAAGATATTCTACTAATCTAGGATCTAATTCCATATCCAGAAGTAGATTATTAATGAATTCCATTTGTTCTCCTCCATTTTAAATTTGCATCATAAGCAACTTTACGAGGAAAGTATCTAAACTGTCAATTCCTACTTTATTAATAATGAAAAACGGTACCTTAGACCTCTGCCAATTGGATTTGTTCATTTGTTGCTGGAAACTTTAAAAGACAAAATTGAGAAAGGGCAGACAGGACAAGGGTTTGAGATTAAAAAGACCCCAAAATCGCAAAAGTTTTTTACGAGGTTAGGGTCAGTTTGCAAATGTTTTTTTCAATAAAATGATTATTTTGGGGTTTACAATTTTTATATAAGTTGTGCCACACACTCCACTTATGTAGAGTACTGACTGTAGTTTAATAAAAAGAAAACATCCGAAAGTAATTAATAGAATAACTAGCTGGCTTTTCTTAATTTAGAATCATCTTTACGCTCTTGAACTTTACTTTCACCAATTGGTAGAATGATTTTGCCGTATACTTCATTTAACACTTGTGCCATAGCCGCATAGATTGCTGTAAAACCGCAAAGAATCCCTTCATATCCAGCTATAGTTAAAATCAAGCTAGATCCTGTGAAATTCCCAATCGCCAATAAGAAAAATAGAATCGTAAGTGTTCCAAAAACAACTTGAAGGGCCTTATTAATACGCAAAGTTCCAACAAACATGAATAACGTGAAAAGTCCCCACATAAATAAATAAGCGGCCATTGATAAAGAACTGGCTGCTTCACCATATCCCATTAATGGAATCATATTTAATGCAACCAATGATAACCAGAAGAAGCCATAGGACGTAAATGCTGTCGTTCCAAATGTATTGTTTTTCTTGAATTCCATGATGCCCGCAATTACTTGTGCTAAGCCACCATAAAATATTCCCATTCCTAAAATCATTGCATCCAATGCAAAAAATCCTGCATTATGAATGTTCAACAAGATTGTTGTCATACCAAATCCCATTAAACCAAGTGGAGCAGGGTTAGCTGTTATCTCTTTGATGTTTGTAACTGTCTTCTCCAATATTGTCACTCCAAACTGTATTAACAAACTAGCTTGTATTATAGGCACGGCGCTGCTGTTATGTCAACTGTACTTGGAACACAACCAATTCTTTCATTTTTTGTACAGTTATTACCACATAGGAATAACTCATATCTTGCCTCCAGGTTAGGTTGTATAATAGACTTTTACCTAATTGTTATACGCCCAAGTAAATATCATTCAATAATCTCATTTCATTAAGAAGGGGCAGACTTCAATTTAGCCCAAAAATCGAATTACATCTTTAATAAAAAAATAACTTTCAAGATAGAAAAAGTAGCCAAAATCTAGTAAGATATCCACATGTGACATTAGATAAGGAGTTAAAAAAATGAGCGTATTAAACGTACAAAATTTAAGCCACGGTTTCGGTGATCGTGCGATTTTTAATAATGTGTCTTTTCGACTTTTAAAAGGAGAGCACGTTGGACTAGTTGGGGCAAATGGTGAGGGTAAGTCTACTTTCATGAATATTGTTACTGGGAAGTTGCAACCCGACGAGGGGAAAGTGGAGTGGTCACGAAAAGTTCGTGTTGGTTATTTAGATCAGCATGCTGTACTTCAAAAAGGTACTACGATGCGTGAGGCTTTGAGTACTGCTTTTCAATATCTTTTTGATGCTGAATCAGAAATCAATGACCTTTATGCAAAAATGGGTGATGAAGGTGCTGATATCGATGCATTACTTGCAGAAGTTGGAGAGCTACAAGAAACGTTAGATAGTAATGATTTCTATCAAATTAATGCAAAAGTTGAGGAAGTTGCTCGTGGTCTAGGATTAGACGATGTTGGACTCGATCGAGATGTAGATGATCTTAGCGGTGGGCAACGTACGAAAGTTTTACTAGCTAAGCTTTTGCTAGAAAAGCCTGAAATCCTATTACTAGACGAGCCTACGAACTATTTGGATGAACAGCATATCGAATGGTTGAAGCGCTATTTACAGGAATATGAGAATGCATTTATCTTGATTTCACATGATATTCCATTCTTGAACAATGTTGTTAACTTGATCTATCATATGGAAAACCAAGAGTTAAATCGCTATGTTGGTGACTATGATAACTTCCTAAATATTTATGAAATGAAGAAACAGCAGCTAGAGTCTGCTTACAAACGTCAACAACAAGAAATTGCGAATTTGAAGGATTTCGTTGCTCGTAACAAGGCAAGTGTGGCGACTCGTAATATGGCGATGTCTCGTCAAAAGAAGCTCGACAAAATGGAAGTTATTGAATTGGGGAGAGAGAAGCCGAAACCAGAGTTTATTTTCAAAGAAGCTCGTGCTGCTAGTCGTTGGATTTTCACGGCTGAAGATCTTGTTATTGGTTACAATGAACCACTTTCTCGCCCTCTGAATTTGAAAATGGAACGTGGACAAAAAATTGCATTCGTGGGTGCAAACGGTATTGGTAAGTCTACTCTTTTAAAAAGTATTCTTGGGTTGATTGATCCCATTTCGGGTAAAGTGGAACGTGGGGAGTATCAACACGTCGGTTACTTCGAGCAGGAAGTTAAACAGTCCAACTACAACACTTGTATTGAAGAGATTTGGAGCGAGTTCCCAAGTATGAATCAAGCTGAAGTCCGAGCTGCTCTTGCAAAATGTGGATTAACAACGAAACATATTGAAAGTAAAGTTGAAGTCCTTTCTGGTGGCGAAAAAGCCAAAGTTCGATTGTGTAAAATTTTAAACACAGAAACGAATTTATTAATTCTAGACGAACCTACCAATCACTTGGATGTGGATGCAAAAGAAGAATTGAAGCGTGCATTAAAGGCATATCGCGGAAGTATCTTAATGGTATCCCACGAACCTGATTTCTATCGTGAAATTGCGACTGATATTTGGAATTGTGAGGATTGGACTACGAAAGTGTTTTAAATAAAGATTAAGGGGTACCCAATGAGTAAAATTCTACTTGGGTACCCCTTTTATTAATATTAATAAATATCACTTCTATTAAAAATTGTTAAACAGTTTTGCCTAACAATTAAATACGCAATAATGCGCCATTAGGCTTTGGTAACTCTTGATCTGTTATCTGATTCATTTTACAAAAATGTTCAAAAAATTGTTGTGCCAGCTCTCGTTCCTCGGGGTCACTTTTCAACGAAACTATATCAAGCAAAATTTGAGCCATCCATAAATTATCAAAATAACGATATTTACCTGTATTCCATGTCATTTTGTGAGGGGATTTTTCATTTACATAATATTTCCAGAATGACATCTGATCCGATTCCTGTTCTGTAAGTTGAAGTCTGTATTTTGAATGAGCAGGAATAGATCCATCTTCACAAAGCCTACCGATAAAATCTTCATTCACCATATAGACACCTATGATACGTCTGTCTTTTTCAGGCATGCTGGAATCTATTGCTGTTAACAGGACAGCGCTATTTTGGTGCAAGCGGGTGGGTTTGTTTGGCTTCCCCTTGTTATTACCACTTTTTATTACGCCTGAAAAAACCTTCCACTCTGAAAAAGAACTATTCTGTTCTTCTGTGTCACACCAAAAAACCATTTGTGATTCGGGATGAAGTTTATGATTTTTCATAAGTTTTTCATGTTCCAAGCGAAGTTCCTGGGTTTTTTGTTGTAGTTCTTTTGCCTCTTCCTTCTTCAACTCTTCCTCTTTTCGTTCCATTTCCTTTTTTTGTATAATTTTCTCAAGTGTATTAGCAACACTTTTATTATGTAGTTTTAGGTGCTTTCCAAATACATCGGGGAAAACAAACTTTTTATTTTCCGATGCGAAATTTATTTCAATACTAGAATCATTATGTTTAACTATACTACCCATTCCAAAACGCTCGTGTGTAACTTTCTCATTGATTAGATTCATTCTTCTAGTCCTCCTTGTAGAATAAAAACTCGGTTACCATTAGATGATAAGCTGATAAATTATTCAACTAACTTCCTTTAAAGCTCACATAACTGTTTGAATTTTTCTTCTGTTTAAAAACGGGTATTAAAAAAACGTATCCATAATTCTATCTGCAAAAAAATACAGCAAAATTCAGAATACGATTGAAAAAACAATTGTAACACTATTATAACATTTTTTGAAAAAATTACAAATTTCTTATTGACAACATATTTTATTGTGAGGTAAAATATAGTTTTATTTTCTATACTTCCAATTAGATACGCAATAAAGGCCACGAAAAAGTCGCAAAACAGTGCCTGTCACGACCTGGAGTATAGCGATTCTTGTTGATAAAACACGTAAGGAACTATAAAGGGTTACACAAAAACGGCCCAGTTTTTTAACAAGGCCGAATAGTATATCCTATTTTTTTATAACAAGCTGTGTTACAGACTCCACGTGTGCAGACTGCATGTGGCAACACATGAGGTGCTGTTGTTTACCATACCCAAAATTAAAAAAAATAGAGAAATTCCCTCCTGGCTTAACTAATATGTTTTAATTCCTTAATCATTTCTAACAAATTCTCCGATTCAATATCCTTTGCTAACATTTGCTGGATAGGCTCCACAATTTGTTTAAAAGGCAGAGGATCAATTTGGTATATTTCTGCTCCATCTTGTAAAGCTATTTCCTTATACAAAGCTTCCTGTTCAAATAATGCTTGTCTTTCCTCTTCAACAGCTGCTTTAACTGCTTCCATGAGGACTTTTTTCTGTTGTCTTGATAAAGCGGTATACTTCTTTCCATTCATTAATAATAAACGAGTTGTAAAATCGTGACCCGTCTCCGTGATATATTTTCCATTATCTGTTTTATGATGGTTCTGTTCAACAAAATAAGGATATGCATTCTCTGCAAAGTCAATTGTTTTTTGTTGTAGTCCTTGATAGATTTCACCCCAAGCCATAGAGGTCGTAATGGCACCGATTTTTGTTAAATATTCAGCCGCAACACCTGATGTTTGTGTTCGTACGGTCATTCCTTTTAAATCTTCTAATCCAACAATAGGTTTCTTCCCATAGTAATGCCTTACACCTGCTGACAAGTAACCTAAGACGTGAAAGCTATTCTTTGATTTTCGTTTAATTAGAGAAGAAATGTAACGTCCAACTTTACCATCAACCGCTCTCTCCCAATGTTCATAGCTGTCAAAAAGATAAGGTAAAGTCAAGAGATCAAGTTCATTAATCCCTGTCCTTGATACCACATTTGGTGCAACGACAACCACATCAATGGCTCCATTTTTAAGCTTGGTTAATAATTCAACTTCACCTGTTCCAAGTGTTCCAGGATGAATTTCAACTTGAAGCATATCTTTTGATGCTTTTTCGACTTCCTCTTTCAATTTTAGCATTCCTAATTGATAAGGATTTTCAAGAGAGGTTTGATTATGTGCAACCGTAATTTTAAGTTTTTCTCTCTTAGATTGACCGACTCCCTGGAAGAGTTTTTCATAAAGTCTTCTTTCCCTCTGTTGCTGACTAAGCATTGGGTTAGGCTTCCAAAAATTCTTATCTTTTGTTATATTTGTAAAGTAATCTCCAATTGATTCTTGATAATCATTAAAAAATTCGATAGAACGACTTATTTTAAGGCACGCATGTGCATACTTTACTTTAAATTCTTCCTTATACATATCAAGACTATTACGTTGGATATACCGATCTTTATCAAGAATAAAATTATTAAAATGATTGATTTCCTCTAAATAATGTATCACCTCAACATAGACATGACCGTCTAATTTTGCTGCCACTGGTAAAAGTTTATTACTATATGTATTTTTTAACTCCTTAAGAGTTTCATGTTTTATTCCTCCTACTTCAGGCTGTTCAAGCATAGGACCAATAATAGATTTAAATTCAGAAAAGAAGTTTGCACTTTCTATTTTTACATTATTAATGGCTTCAATTTTTTGAGGAAAAGATTGAATAAATTCATTTTCTAAGCTTTTGTCAAATGCCTTCCTATATGAATTATCAGAATGTCTTATGGTTAAGGACACCCCAACAAGTGTTAAAATTCCTCCTAAAATTGAACCAAAATATGCTAACGTATCTGGTTCAGCAAACTTTAGATTAAGCGCCTTAATGAATGTCATCGGAATGATTGGAAAAACAATTAAGGTAATAATAACTAGAAGGTTAGTAGGTCGAAATAATTCTGTCAGCTTCTTCATGATGATAAATCCTCAACTTTCAATAAATTTCAATGATTAGTATACTACCTCTATTATTGATTGAGAATCTGTTTTTTAGATTTAAATCTATTAAACTGAAATTAATATTCGTTGCCTTCCTTTTTTATCAACTTTTAGTTCTTTTGATGGGGAGTATTTAAGAAACATCAACAGCGATTCAAATTATATTAAACTAAAATTACAACAATTGAGGTCAATCTGTTTATTCTAATAAAATGCACCAAAATATTCTTCTGAAATTTTAAAGCTTTCCAATTACATATGACAAAATCAAAAAAGACATACTAGCCAAGGGGAGAGCAAGTAAAAACCCCAATTTCGAAAATAAATTTTAACGAAATTGAGGTTGGTTTAACTAGACAGTTTATATATGTTTTACAATTTTAAAATGAGTTGTGACACACACTCCACATGGCTTGAGTAGTGATCGCAGACATCAAAAGATGTAGTGGTGTTTACCTTAAAACAAAATGTAAATTATTATTTAATTTAGTGAGTATACAAACATAAACTTAATAACTTGAACTTTCAGAGAACTGTATATGCTGAACTTTTTCGTTATTTATGAAAGGTGACATAAAACTATACACTTGAATATCATCTTTTTTATATTCATTCTTTTTAATAAATAACTTTAAAAATTCTATATCATGTGTTGA
The DNA here is from genome assembly GCF_031457145.1 of Neobacillus niacini. GTDB lineage: Bacteria > Bacillota > Bacilli > Bacillales > Cytobacillaceae > Neobacillus > Neobacillus niacini_J. The sequence continues at coordinate 75,490 of NZ_JAVDVZ010000007.1, read as the reverse complement.
AATAATTAACTGTTTCTTTATATAACTTAATATGTCACAAATAGAATACTGGTTAACGTCATCCATATTTTGAATTGGGTCATCGATAGCCACAAAGTCAAGAGTATGTGTTTTTTGCCCCTCATTTATAGCAAGGAATACTGATATTGCTAGAACATTTAACTGTCCTGAACTCAAAACGTTTTTAGCATTACTAACAAATTTATCTTTTAAATTTTTTTCAAATATAACCTTTATATTTAAATTTTCATCTTCACCATCGAATAATAAATTACTATTTGATGGAATAGGATTTAGGTATCTAAAATATCTTTGAATTGGTGAGTTAATTGTATTTAGAAAATCTTTGACTTCATTACCAAATTCATTAGTCCTGTGATTTATATGCTCTTCTAAAGCCTCTATAACTCTAATTAATTCATTTTTCTTCAAAGCAAGTTTAGAACTTCTTTCGGAAATAGTTTTTATTTGATTTTCTATATCACTATTCATTTTTAAAGCTAAAAGCAATTCGTTAAGATTTGATAGAATATTAATCTTACCTTCTAAATCTTTAACATTATCTAGTGCCTTCAAGAATATTTCGTTTAAATCATGATTATATTGATTAACATTAATAAATTCTCTAGTTCGTATATCCACTAGATTTAGTTCTTGAGTTGCCAATTTTAAATCTTTAATAAGTTTGCTATTTCGGGTAATATAATTTGAAATACGATATTTTGCCCTAATAAACCTATCTAATGAATTATTTACATTAGCTTCTTTTCTCTCTCTATGAATGTTTTGCTTTTTTTTCACATCTCTTTTTTCTATGTCCCTTAAGCTTTCATAAAGTCCTTCTAAAACTAAAAATGATTCTGCCCCTTTTTGCTGTATATTTATTTTGTCTCGTATATCATATAAATTATCTTTTAACTCTTCTTCTGAATAACTTTCAAAATATTTATCATACAAAGAGTTTCTCTTGTAATTATTAGATTCTTCACTTAATCTTTGCAATAATAGATTATTATTTTTTACTCTTGATAATAGTCTATTGAGGTCTTCACTAAATAGCTGAACTCTATTTTCTAACTTTTTCTTTAGATTCATTAATCTTTCAACATACTTAGTGTCTTCCTCAATTTTAGTATTTAAAAATTCAATATTATGCTCAATACAATTTTCAAGTTTATCTTCTGGCACTGATGAACAAACTGGACATCTATTTAAATTATTTGTTTTTACGTAGTCCTGAATATCTCTTATATTCCTTATTAAATTTAACAATAGTTTATTTTTATTATCATCTATGCTGCTATCCAGTTTCATTTTTATTTCTTGATATTTAGCTTTTCGGTTTTTAATATGATTTTTTTTATTTTCTAGTTTTTCATTTTCAATTCCTATTTCCATCATCTTAAGCTCATTTAAGGATAAAGTTTGTCTAATAGATATTTGATACTCTATTTTAGAAGCTTTGTCCCTTAATAGATTCAATCTCTTATTTATTTCCTCTAAATTATTTTCTTTTAAATCAAGCTCAAACAAAATACTTTCGTGTTCTTTAACCCTGGACCTTATTACATTATAATTACTTAGATTATTCTTTTCTTTTTCTAAGCTTTCTAAATGGTCTTCAATTCTTTTTAGTAATTCCTTACTTTTATTTACTTTTATTTCTAGCTCATTCTGCCAATTTTGGTTATAGGTAATTTGTGATTTTATATTATTTATAGATTTAAATTTATCTAATTCTAACTTTCGATAGATTTTTATAAAATTTTCATTCCTATTTTTTTCTTCAATCAAATTACTTTGCATTTCTTTACTTTTAGCTTCAAGATTATCTTCCAAATTTTCAAACCCTAATTGGTAGAGCTTTGAATTTATTTCATAAATATCAACAACATGCTTTGCCTCATTTTTACTTTTTATAGACTCATCAAATTGTTTAAGCTGATTTTCATATTTTTTGTCCTCTGTTTTAAGGGCGGATAAGATATTTTTGGCATTATCTGATTCATTTATCATCGACTTAAGGCCCATTATATTTGCCAATGCTCGATACCTTTCTCCAGAATCCTCACTTGTAACAAAGTCAGTAACTTGATCTTGAGAAAGAATATATGTTTTTTTTATTAATTGTCCATACACTCCTTTCGCGAAATTTATGTCATTAAAATATTGGGATTTTAGACGCTCCTCTATATTTTCCTGTCCCCTATGTAACTGTCCGCTCTTTTCAATTAATTTAACTTGTGTTTTTCCAATCTCTCCATTGGTAACATTAAATGATCTTGTTAGCTTATTCCCTCCAAATTCAATACATACAGAAACTTGAAAGCTATCAAAATTACAATTTCTATTTATAATATCTCTCTTTATTTCAGCCTCTGTTCCATCAAATCGATCTATTTTATTAGTAAAACACCATTCTATAGCATCAAAAAAAGTACTTTTACCAAAACCGTTATTACCATATAGTATGGTAATTTGTTTTGAAAGATCAAAGGAAATTTCACCGTCATAGTTTTTGAAATTACTTATTGTTAAATTATTAATTCTCATATCGTTCTTCCACCAAATCAATTATCATTTTTACTGATCTTTCTATTTCATTTTTACTTAATTTGTTATGGTATCCATTATGTGAAGTAATAAACTCATATACTTTCTGTAAGTAAAAGTTATGTTCCTGATTTTCTTTTATTTTCCCTACACTATTTCCAGCTTCTTCTGATATGTTATCAAGAAATGGAATTCTATTAAGGTCTATTTCATTTCTCAAAACATACTTTCTTAGAGAGGTAGTGTTTCTTTCAATCAAAAAGAAAGTTTCATACTCTATGGGTTCATCTATACAAAAGAATAAATATGTATTACTAGTATTTACTCCTTCATTTAGCATAATGTTCCTAATTTTATTTGAATAAGAACTAATATTAATTAATTCTTCATTAGTATGTATTTTTTTCATCACTACATGATTAACAGAGGTTCTATAGATTACTGCACCTAAACCTTGTATTTCATCTAATTCATAGGGTTCAAATCCAATATCAATTAGACGGTTATTTGTATAATTAAAAATATCCACTAATTAGTTCCTCCTTGGTAAATCTCCCAAATTCTTTTTAAGTTTTCCTGAATATCAGTTTTTTGATCCAAAGAATCAAGAAAGTCTGCTTTTAACATTTCGCCAGGAATTATATTAGCTTTTAACGGCACTTTATTTAACTTGGCTTCACTTTGAAACCCTTGAGTTCCCAATATAACCCCTTGATTTATATCCCACTTTTCTGACACTTCGAATTCTCTATCATTATAGTTTTGAAGAACAACAGATAAATCTTTATCAAGTAGAAACAGTTGTTCTTGTAAATCTGCAGTTTGAATAATCGATTCTAATTTTTGTAAACCGAATGCTAAATTTCTTTTCTTCTCTAAACTTAAGAATGAAAAAACTTTTTCAGTATTTTTGCATTGTTTCAAGAGAATCCCATTATTATTTGAAAATTGAAGGAAAGAATCTCTTCCAATAATTAATATCAATATTACACAAAAAAGATCTTGTAGTTTGGTCTCTCGTTTCGAATCACTTAATCTAGAATAGATCGACGTTCGGGTAGTACCATCAATATAACGCTCAATTACCTGTCTTATGTTTCCTCCATTAGATATCCATTCCAATAAGTAATCTTTATAGGTATAAATTTTATCTTTAATAAATTCAATATGAATGGATTCATATTCATCTAACTCTTCAATTAATAATTCAATTACCCTATTTGTTATACGTATACTATCATGTTTATTAGCTGCTGAGCTTGCTGCGGCAATACTTTTATTACGAATTTCACCTAATATATCTTCGACAGAATCTCTAGTAATTAATAGTATTTCTGGATTACTTTTGTATGTACATTTATTACACAGAAGTCCAATTAACATATGAAGATCTTCTACCTGCATTGTAATACCCGGTCCAATGTCTTTAAATAACAAGCTATTTAGTTTCATACATAAATGATGTTGGAATAATTCAATATCACTTAAACTTAGACCCGTATGAATATAGAATCTGCTTAAAAGCTGATTTACTGATTCACCACAGTTCTCAAAATAGGAATATGGAGACCCTTCTTTATCACATACCTGTTCAGAAATTTTATTAACTAAATGGTCACTAGTTGGAATTTCCTTGTTGTAGAATTTATTACCGGTATAAATATCAAAGTTATAAGTGCTTGTTTTTATAAAATGATAACTAGCATATAATTGAAACTCTGTCTTAAAACCAGCAGAAGATTGTGCATACTCAGCATTACTTAATAATTTGTCTACCCAACTATTATTTCTTCTAAATGATCTCCCGTCTTTATCTTTCAAGCTCCTGCTGTACAAGCCGGAAGCTGGACTTGCAGTGACATCGACTTTCACTTTTTCACTGGTTTTCACCTGGATAAACCTTAAATGATTTTCCTTCCCAACAACAACATCATCATGATGTTCCATAATAACAAAGTCCCATTTTCCCGCTAACATTTCTATTATATATTCTATTGTTACCAAGAATTGGTAATAGAAACCCGAAATTGCAGTTAATCCTCCCATTTCTTCCGGAGGGATACTGGTCAAATAATTTGCAATTTCTTCACTATTTTTGTTTTTTATTTCAGTATCCAACAAATGTTGCCGAACATCATCCTTATCAAAATCATTACTTATATAGTGCTCTAATATTTGCTCTCTCGTATCCACTGTAATCTCCTTAAGATAAATCTAGCTTCTTTACTATGATACTACAATTTTTTACAAATTTTTCTTACAAATGCTTTCTATTATTTTTCTTGCTGGTTAGTAAATCATATAATTTTCCATTAACCGCTCTTTTTTTCTTTCACTAATTCAGATTCATAATAAAAATTTCATTACTTGAAAAAGAAAAAGCGATCCTTCCTTTTTGAAGCATCGCATCCGTTAGTTCATTTAAGAAAGAAAATGTATCAGTGAGCCCTGTCAGACTAAGGATAGTTATTCTACATTTAATGCTTCTTGTTCTAACTTACAATTATTATCAAGCATATACTTAACTACGTTATGATATTGTCCATCAACCAACTTCAGGAGTCTTTTCTTATCGTTTTCTGTTAGCTTTTTGGTGTATTTTCTATATGCTTCTAAAGTCTCTATTTCCATTTTATAAGGTATAAAATCTATCCCTGTATCGTGCTTTAAATGCTCTAAAATTTTAAAACCTCCAGCATCAATATCACCAAAATGAAAAAAAGCTTTCTGTGAATTTTGTTGGTGTAATTTTTTAATAAATTCTCGTCTTACTGAGTTGTGATATCCACCAAGATAAATAGCAAACATTTCTTTATCACTGAATGTGTGAAAGCTTGTTAGATTTTCAATGGTAATAACAGCTTTACCTGTAATATCAATTTTATCGATATCTGAAAGCATAATGGATGAGACTGCAAGATCACCCCTAAAATTAGTTAAGTCAAGCCTCTGTTCCTTGATAAAAATACTTCCTGGACCTTTAAAGTTAACATAAGTGGGGTTTTTAATAATATTTAAATTCCCTAAAACCTTATCTTTCTCAGGAAAGTCCCCGTACTCATATATTAGATTTACCACCTTGCCTGCTATTCTCTCGAATACTTTAGAATCTTTGAAAACTTTAACAGAAAAATCTCTTACAAATGTCTCGGTGTCAACCTTTAATAATTCATCAACTGCTAATAATATGTTTTCTAATTCAAGCAAATCATCATTGAAAAACTGTATGGATTTATTTGAATCAATTCTCTCGTTTTGGGATGTGCAATATAGATTTAGTATCTGATTTCTTTCCTTATAGTTTGCCAATATTTCCAGGATTGAGTTATTGATATCTTTCTTCTCTTGTCTACCGACATATTTATATATCTCAGCCAGTTTATCAACATTCAAAGTAACAGTACTATATACATGAGCAGAATTCGCTTTTGCAATAACAAATGATTTTTTAACAAGAGTATCAATAGAGTCATTAAGGGCCTCAAATAGCTCATATTCCGAGTGATCATTATATTTAGGAAAGAGAGAAGGAATTTTTATAGTAAATCTTTGATTAACTTTATTATCCCCGGTAAAACTTTTACTTTTCTCATATTTATCTATTAACCTATTAATAATTTCTTTCTCAAAATTGCTAATCATAGGTCATACTCCTCAATTATAGATGTACTTCCTTCTCTCATTGCCATTAAAATAGTATTTACTTTCTCACCTATTATTTCGATTTTTGCAGGTGGTGTCGCCAATATAATTTGAAAGTTTTGGTTATTAAAGAAGTCCATCATAGAACTAATCCGATTATCATCCATTTTGTCGAACGCTTCATCCAACATAATAATCCTAATAGTGTCCCCAAGCTTATAAAGCTGTACAAAAGACGCTGCTATTGCAACATAATACGGTGTTTGGGTCTCACCACCGCTCTTTTCACCATAGATTTTAGAAAAACGCTGTACCGTACCATCTTTTTTCTCAACAACAATATCATAATCTAAATAACTGCGGTAATCAGTGTACTCTGCTAGTACTTTTTCTCCCTTATCGTCATATGCAGTCAATTTACCAAACAAATCTTCCATTTCTTCCTTGTATTCCTCTTCGAAGGAATTGGACCATAAGGTATAACCTTCATTATTTTCCTTCGAAGTAATCATCCGATATATACTTTCTTTCTTTTTATTATACGTAATTTCAAACTTATAACTATCTTCGCCATAGTATATATCTTTAAGTGAAGTATTTAGATACTTGAATTCTAATTTTGCATTTTCAATGTTTTCTTTCAACCTCGCTAAAAATGATTCTCTGAATTCCAATTCGCAATTTTCTTTAGCTCTCTTTAAATCTTCTTCATATTTAATGATGTCTGATGCTACCAACTTATGATGTTCCTGAATATATTCATTGATTTGGTCATTTCCAGTACCTAGATCACAGTCATATTTACTACAGTAGCTGCTTTGGAGCTTAATCAGCTCGGTACAAAACTCATATTTCTTATTTTCCAAACCAACCTTAAGTGGTGTAAAATTATGAACAATAGTCGCTGGAGATTTGATTTTTACTTGTTCATTAAACTTATTAATCCCTTGTAAAGTAATTTCAGTGTCTTCATCACACAATAAATGGAAATTACGCTCAAGAACTGATATTAAACTTTTGATTTGTTGTATGTTGGTTGTGTTTATATCTAGTGTCTTTTCTGTTTCGGTAACGCTCTTAATTGATGAAGTATGATCTTTATCCTTTTTCTCTACAGCTTTTCTACATTCTTCAATCTGCATTTGTATCTCGATAAAACTAGGATTCGCTTCTGCTTTTTTCAGCTGTAATTCTTCTCTTACGATCAACTCTTTATACTCTTCTAATCGTCTAGGAGCATCAATATTTTCTTCTAAGACATCCATTTTACACTGATTTACTTTTTCAATTATTTGCTCACAAACAATCCCTTTGTTTTCTGCTGTCTTTATGTCCTCATTAAGAGTCTTCAGCTCAGTTTCCCTATTTTTAAGCTGAATTTCATACGCATGAGCGCCTATAAATGGTGTACGATAAATACGCTCATCAATTTTCCGAACAGCGAAGTTTTGATAAAGCATACAATCGGATGTTATTGATACTTTGTTATTTTTTAAGTCCTCTATATGATCACAACGAGTTACTCGATTAAGTAAGTAAATCGCATATGCTTTTGCATAACGATTATCACTTTTTACAAGATAGGCTAAAGAATCTTTTTCCGCTACGGCATTAATATCTAGTTTTCCTGTGTTTACAAGCCCCACAGTATGAACTTCTTTTTTTATTTTATTATAAACCGTTAATGCAACTAGATAATGCTGAGGTTCAACAATTATATAAAACCTCTGACTGTTTAAGTAACCTTCCACAGCATTTTGCCACTTGCTATCTGTAATCTCCAGTAAGTCAGAAAATATCCTTACTTCACCACTTATTCCTTGATTAATAAATTCCTTTTCAATTGCGGTTTTCAGTTTTATCGTATTTTCTGGGTATGTCAATTTCTTATTTTTAAGATTCTTTATTTCCTTTTCTAAATTAAGCTTTTGAGCTTTATATTCTTTAAGTAACTCTTTGATTCTAAAATTTTCAGAACTATAATCTTCATATAACTGCTTAAAATCTTTTTTTAGTTTATAGATAATTTCAGCTTTCGCTTCTGTATTTGTATCAACAGACTCTAACCTTAATAATTCTTCTTTTGCGATTATAAAAACTTCATGTTTATTTAGTAAGATTAAGGCATCAATTACTTTGCTTAACATGGTTTTAAGCTTATTCACCGCTTTTACTTCATTTCCCTTATCTTTCTGTAACATTTGAATTCTATGCTCTGTATCTTTGATAAGTTGTGTTGTTTCATTTTGTCCAAGCGCTATTTGTAAATTAGTTAACCTGTCCCGCTCATTTTCAAGACTTGTTTTAAGAGCCTTTTCTGCCTCACGTTCATTATTTAGCCTTTGAATTAAGGTATGATTTCTTTTTTCCAGTTCTGACCACTCTAGCTTTTTTGCTTCAATCTCAGCTTTTTTTATTAATATATCATTGGTCTTTATCTCACGATCTTTTGAAACAATGTCTTCATTTTTTGATAGAATCATCTCTAGCTCTGATATCTTTTCCTTCGTTGAATCCATCAAATCTTCGAGTTCTTTTAATGCGGATATATTATTTCTCAAAGTTTCGACTTCTATTGTTTTTTCTGGGAGTATGAATTTATTAATAAAATCTTTAACATTATCCATTGGTTTAAATGCTAATGATTTAGGTATCATCTCAAAGAACCTATTCTCTAAATTTCCTAATCTTTGCCCAAACCTTGCTTTGGCTTCTGATATCTGAGAAATAAGCTGTATTTTTTTATCATTTCTTCTGAACTCCTCTGTAATAGATGGTCTTCCTCCAGTCAAGAATGATAATTCCTCAAGCTTACATTCTTCTCTAAACCATTTTGTCGTCAGTTTACTTTCCTCATCAGGAGAATCTATTTTAACACCTAAAGTAAAATATTTACTTGTTTTTTCCTCATAGAATTCTAGTGCAACATATGTAATTACGCTGCCACTTCTGACATAGTTACTACCTTCAATTCCTGTTTTACAACGGACATAGCCCTTTAAATCACGACTGCTTTTCTCATTTGCAGCTGTATTAAACTTACGTGTATTCGTAGTTAAAACTAATTGAATTGCATCTAAGATTGTTGATTTTCCTGCCGTATTTTCACCACTGACTAAAAATGAGCCATTGACACTAATGGTTTCATTCACAAAGTAATGCCAATTAACTAATCTAATCCTGCATAGTTTCTTCATCATCATTCTGCTCACCATTCATGTATTTATTTAGTTTTTCATTTATAGCATCATAAAGAAGGGTTAAATTATCATTAGGCACAGCAAATAATACGGACGGATAAAGCTTTATTCTTGCATCAGACATCGTAACATCACTGTCAAGATTTGAAACGATATTAAATCTCTTAAACAGTCTAATTGTATCTCTAAACACTGTTTTATCTATGTTTGTTTTGGCTTCAACTTTGAGCATATTATACTTTTCGTGTATTTCATCTGATAAAACGATTACTTCCTCATTAAGAGTTAATTCCTTCCGTTTTTCGATATATAATAGCCTCAAGATTAGTAAAATAATACTTTCAATTTTCCTTAGTCTTATCCTCCCAGTGCCAGCAACATTAGTAAGGGCAACAACCCCTTGCATCTCATTAATTTCAATTTTGTAACCTAGTAAATCAAAGTATTCTATGAAAAGCTCTCTATTCTGGACAATAAAAATATAATCATTTCGTGTATCGTCTTTTTTCTTAAGGATAAAGCAATGATTGAGAAGTTTATTAGCAGTCGTTCTAAACTTTTCTTTTTGTATGACACTTTCTTTTAATATTTCCATTCTTACTATTCACACCTCTCAATCACAAAATCTGAGAATCGAAAATCATTAACAGTAATAACCTCATTAGTTTGGGTTGTTTTATACATAGATTTTTTGTCTTTTCCATAGAGACTTATAAAAATTATCCGTATTAAATCTCTCTTAGTATCTAAAGGAAGAGTAGAAGCAAGTACCGCTTGTTTATCCTTTAATAATTCTTCAATATATGTATTAATATTTATTCTAGAAAATCTATTCTTATTTTTTTCATGTAAAGCAAGTTTCCGTCGTTCTCGCTCATCTTCCGAAATCCCCAGCGTAGGGCTAAGTTCTTGTGGCATAGACATTTTCCTTGAAATAGGAACTACATATAGCGAGTCACTATCGATAAATCCTTGTGGGAATATATTAAACACCTCAAGGAGCGTGTCATCCACCTCATCATATAGGTTTATGTTTTCATCACGATTAAATTCATTAGATAAATACGCTAGTATCTTTGAAATCTTACCTTCTGCATTATTTGTATTAGTCAACAGGAACTTTGCTCTTGCCACAGCACTTCCTATGTATTTAGCATTTTTGTTGTCTATTTCAGAAATGATATCATCATAATTTCTAAATGCCGAAATAACATTTAGTATCTTTCCTCGCAATGAATCTTCTGCATCTGCTTTTTTTTCTACTTGCTCTATTTCCATATAGCCTAGTACCGCACGCTCGAAAATATTTTTATCGTTTAATATGTTGTAAAGACTCTCAATTATTGACGTTCTAAAATGTGATATATTATCACTTGTTTTAATACGATGATAGGCTTTAGATCCGATATCTTTATGATATACAAAGAAATCCTGTACAATTTCCCCAGCCGTCTTTTCATTTGTAATAGCATCAATATATTTCTTAATATTGGTATTTAGTTTCTTTAGACCCGTTATTAATTCTTCCGTATTTTCTACTACACGTTTTATAATATATTCATAGGGCTTCACATAGGCTTCTTTATTCAAAAGGGTGGCATGTATTTGAGATACTAGGCTCTGATATTCCATTTCTTCATTCTTTAATATCTTGTTGAAAGATTCAATCATAGTAGCAGCATAATCAAACAAATTTATCTTTACCCTATAGTCATTGGAAACCTCATATTCTATCCAACCACTGTCCTTTAAATCACGTAAAATTGCATTTGCTTTTGCTCTGGAATCTTTAGCAACCTCTACGTTATCGTCAAATATCATATCCTCACTTGATTGATTTTCAAAATAACTTTCTAGTTCTGCAAGTATAACTTCTTTATCAACACCAAACGACAATTCAGTTTTATAAGTATTGTAGATTAGCCGGATACAATCAATATAAGTTGCTTTATATTTACTAGTTAGCGGTTTAAAAAAATCTTCAGAAATTATGTTAAATAAATTTATGATAATCACCTCATCGAAACTAGGAGAGAAACTGTTCTGACACAACCTCTACAATTCCATCATATACCAATTCCTTATTGTAGGTCTAGCGAACTATTTAAATCGTACAGGCACTGAGGTTTTATATTTCTCTGTGTGAAAATTGTACAATTTAGAAATAGGTGAGTTAGGCGAGTCTTCCTCTTTAATGGGTAATTTATATAGTCGAAGGTTAAGGTATACAAAGAAAATATTCCTATTTACAAAATACAAAAATAGTAAAATATAACTAAAATCACCTAGGAGTAGCGATTAGTTATGGGTAATTTTTATGAATATATGGTTCACCCCTAACTCAAGTATTACTTTTGCTCATCAAGGAGACACAGACTCCGCAATGTCATGAGTGTATTTGGCAACACATGGGGTGCTGGTGAGTTTTAAAAAAGTTGGGCATGACTGACGTTAATAATTTTTGACTATTATCCATAAAAACTATTATTCTTGTTTAACATTCCATTTGCGTTACATATAAAATGTGGTAGAATACATACAAAAATTTTCTTAAGGGTGATGTATTTGTCAATCGAATCATTTTTCGTCGTTCCTGGCGATAATCACGAAATTCAAGATCGTGTTTTCACAGATGTAAAATATGCAAAGTACCGTGTCTATGTGGCTATGGCTTTTTTAGAAGATAATAAATTGATTGAAGCAATTAAACAGACAAAGGCACCTACAAAACTTGTTTTGAATGCACAATCAATCGTAGATGCTATGACTCGGCAGTATAGACCCTTAGATATTTATAAATCTTTAGGGGATAAATCAGTTTTCATATCAGAACTTGGCACCAAAAGTACTGCGGGTAATTCAAAAAAAACGCATATGCACCATAAGTTTGTTATTGTAGATGATATCTTGTGGATTGGATCGTACAATTTTACTAATGCAGCAGACAGCAGACACTGGGAGAATATGCTTCGTATACGGGACCCGCAATTAGTGCGACGCTTCCTAAAAGAATTTATGCGAATGTATCTACTTGGTAAGGCACTTGAAGGTAAGGTGCATAAAGGAAAGCCACTTCTAGAGCACGATAGATGTACAGAATGTGATGAACAAATTCTTGATCCTTTCAGTCATTATTGCGTGATTGTAAAGCATCAGCGTTATCTCTATTTAAGAGAAGATCTTAAATATATTCAAAATATCAATTTATCCTACGATATTAAGTGTGGAATTGAACTTTTAATTTGTGATGATGAAATATACGGTAATCACAAGTGTGAAATATGTATGGAAGTTATACCTCAGGATGAACTGATACCTGTTTATTTTTACAGAAATGAAGATGGAGATGAAACTCAGACAGAAAAAAACCATCCCTCTCTCCATCGTTTTTGCTCAATTTGCTACGAGAGAGGTATCGCAGACCCTGAAGCATTTGAATAGCAAAAAGTTTTACATATGTTGTTTTGCTAAGGCGTTATCACTTCTGTAGGACCCTGGGTTGAGTCATTAACCACTGGAGTGTTGGTGGAAGCCTTTATCGCCGTACTGGGCAAACAGGACGGCTTGATAACCGAATTTGACGAACGGCTCTGGGTTACCCTCGTGGACTTCGCCACAGTCTACAGCGAAACCGGTACGGTTCACTTTCAAGAACTTCAAAGAGATAACTGCTTAATCAAAAAGCAAGTGAAAAGCGGATGCTTTGTCGGCATCCGTTTTGCGGTTTGTAGATTATACTTTTTAGAGAGCATCTTCCAACTCTTCTTCAGAGTAGCCGAAAGTGTAATCTTCATCTTTTCCATTTGAAGCCCAGATTTGAGCGGCATCATAAACGCTTAAAGATTCGCTTTCGTCTAAATCGTCGTCATCATCTAAACCATATCTGCAATTTGTGCAGTACATCTCACTGAAAACGTATTTCTTAGTTAGAGGTTCTCCGCATTGTGGACAAGGTGGAGTCTCACCAGTATATGCGTTTTCTTCTTCCCAACTTTTCCTTTTAGAAATATCTAATAATCCCATGTGGATACCCTCCCTCTTTAATTAGCCTCAATCGCTTCATCGGTTTCGCCATCGGGTTCTTGCATTACTTCATTTTCAGTAGCTGCTTGGGTAACATCGTAATTCTTTATGCCTTGTATAAGTTCCTTTTTGGCTGATTCAACTTCTGCGGTTGAGATGGCTTTTTTCTGAGCCAAGTAGTCAATTATTTTTCGCACACCGACTGTAAGGGCAATGCCTCCGGCAAAAGCAACACCAACCCAAGGAAGAATCTTTTTTTCTCCGGACTTAACCAGTAGTTCGACAAGTTTTTCGGGACCACCGCTATCCTTTGCCATTTTAGATAGTTCTGCGTAATTCCATGCCATAGTTTTCTGCTACTTTGATAATTTTATAGTAGCCGTTAATGTCCGCATTCGCTATAATCATTATAGACATTAATGTCCGCATCATCAATAAGACAGACTGCGGTATTTTTGGCAAAAATGTCCGCAAATCGGGAGGAGAAGGTAATGGGAAACAAAACGGCTTGGAAAGTACCCGTCAACAAAGAGCGTTTTATTGAAGTGCTAAAACATAGAAACTGTAGTATTAGGAAACTCGGCGAAGCCTATGAGGAAATCGAACGTACAGAAAAAACAATACGTCGGTGTTTAGATGATGGGGAAATGCCGCCGGATTTGCTGGATAGGATTGCGAAATATCTTGATGTTCATCCAGACTATCTGTCAGGTGCATATAATGAAAAAGCTGACAAAATTGAAAATGAATATTTACTCGCTCTTACTCGTTCTTTCATAAAACCAGAAAAATATCCGTACCTCTTAAAAGCAAAAAGCGATATAGGTTATAAAACATACTTTGAGAATATACTTACCATGAACGATATCACAATGGAGCTATTCCAAACGCTTCCACCGGAGGAGCGTATAGTGTTCCGTCAAGAAATGGTTGTAGCGATTTTACGAGTCATTGCTAAACATTTTTCACATGATTCGTTAGGCAATAATTTAGCGGAAGAACTATCTTATTGTGAATCTTTTGTTGGGGATTTCGACCCATTCTCATATTTTGCAGGGTTAGAAGGCATTGGATTATCAGAGGAAGAACTTGACGGATTAATTGATGATGATAACTCCATGACTGATTCTGAGCGACGTTTGCATGATAAATATACAAGATTAGAGCAAGGGTAAGATCAACAGGCGAACGAAAATCCCACGTTAGCGGTTTCAATCGCTCTCGTGGGACTTTGTGTTTCCAGCGGTTTAATGATTAAACCTCATTTACTTTTGATAAAGTTAGCTATATTAATAAAGTTAATAAACTACCATACTGATACTTCTTTTTACAATTAGGGATAATGGATAAGTCTATATAAAAATATAGAATTTCCAGCTAGGAAAACTCTTTAACCTACACAAATATACTATGAATAGCATTTTCCATAAGTAAATAGAGAAGTAACTTTATGTAATTGATCATCTTTTCTTTTCCCCTCAAACATAGCCCACTCTAATAAGTTTCTTTGAGTTAAACCATAATTAACAGCTTTAGGGAGACAATTATTAAATGTTTTTTATCGTCAAGAATTCCGTAATAACATAGTTCATATATGGGATTAAAACCTGATATCAGAACCTTTAACTAATAATTCCTGAATTAGAGGGGACAGAGGGACAGATTCTCTGTCCTAGTCCCAATCACTTCAAGATCCCCTTTTCCCTTAAGAGGTGGGACAAGGTACCTGTCCCCTCGTACCTTTGTCTGCCATATTTAGCGATTACAGCGGTGCCTGTCACGACCCGAAGTATAGCAATTCTTGTCGATAAAACACTTTAGGAACTATAAAGGTTCACACAAAAATGGCCCTGTTTTTTAACAGAGCCACATTGTAATTCTTATTATTTTAAAGCAAGTTGTGCCACACACTCCACGTGTGTCGTCTGCGGAAACATATCAACAGGCTGTACTTCCACTGTTTTATATCCGCCATCTTCTAAAATCCGTAAATCACGTGCCAGTGTGGCTGGATTACAGGATACATAGACGACCTTTTTCGGTTTCATTTCAATAATGGTTTGCAAAAATGTTTCGTCACAGCCCTTGCGCGGCGGGTCAACAACCAGTACATCGGCTGCATTCCCCTCTTTATACCAATTTGGAATCACAACCTCTGCTTCCCCTGCTGCAAACTCTACATTCGTTATTCCGTTAAGCTCTGCATTCCGTTTCGCATCTTCAATCGCATCAGGAACCACTTCTACACCGAAAACCCTCTTTGCTTTTTGAGCAAGAAATAATGAAATCGTTCCTATCCCACAATAGGCGTCAATGACTGACTCTTCACCACTTAGCCCCGCGTATTCAAGTGCTTTTTCATAAAGTACCTTCGTTTGCACAGGATTTACCTGATAAAAGGATAGAGCTGAGATGGCAAACTTAACATCACCAATTAGGTCATAAATTACTTCATTGCCCCAAAGGACGGTTGTTTTCTCGCCAAGAATCACATTTGTGCGTTTTGAGTTTACATTATGTACAATCGATTTTACTTTTGGGAGTCGGGAGATAATTTCCTCAACCAATTTGTTTTTGTTTGGAATATCCGCGGTTCTAGTAATGATCACCACCATAAGCTCGCCAGTTTGCTGACCATACCTTGCCATAATGTGACGCAGGACACCTTTATGCGCCTCTTCCTGATAAGCAGCTATTCCTAACTCATTGCAGATTTCCTTCACAGTCTGGATGGCTTCATTAATTTCCGGCAGCTGAATAAGACTTTCATCCGTATCAACGATTTCATGGCTTCTTGGTTTAAAAAAGCCAGCGATCAGCTTTCCATCTTTCTCACCAACGGGAACCTGGGCTTTATTTCGGTAATGCCATGGGTTTTCCATCCCTAATATAGGGTGGACGATAACATCTTCAAGCTTACCGATACGGGTCAGTACCTGCCGGACTTGATTTTCCTTATATATCAGCTGCCCCTCATAGCTAATGTGCTCGAGCTGACAGCCGCCATATTTATGTGCCTCACTGCTGTCGATTTCCACCCGATAAGGACTTTTTTCATAAAGTTCAATTAATCTGCCGAATCCGAAACCTTTATTTACTTTAATGACCTTAACCTGCGCTTTTTCTCCAGGGAGACCATTTGGAACGAACAACGGATAGCCATCTACTTTTGCTACCCCAGCACCATCATGGGTTAAATCCTCAAAAACCACATCTATATAATCATTTTTTTTAACCGGAATAGTTCTTGTCATTATTTTCTTCCTTTTCATCGATTTGACTAGCAAGATTGTAACACAAACCCAGTCTGATTGCGAAGACTGCCATAATATGAAGGTATACCATTTACTTCCGCATAAATTGTCGGAGTATTTTGATTTAACAATCTAACGATAGTGTTTATAATGATAACAAGCCCATTCGAAGGAGGTGGTTACGGTAAAGAAGGTATATTTTCTTCCGATTGCATTGCTGCTTACCTTCATATGCTTTTCCGTTTTTCATACTTCCAATATTTCTATTCAATTACATCATTCTCATAAAGCTGTACTGATAATGCATGATTGGAATATGAATTCACAAACGGACGATGAAGAGAAACATTTATTTCATTTTGATTTTTTTGGAGTACTTGCTCTATTTTCCTTAGTCGTAATCACCCTTCACAGAATCTTTTCTACTAACCATAACAGAAACTTCATCTTTCTTATCCCAGTTTTTCATCAATCAAACTATGTAAGCTCTTCCCCTGCATTTATAAGCTAAAAACTTATAATAAGGGGAGGAAAAAATATGTGGATCCGTTTTGTAATCATTGGCTTTTTTTCAGTAACTGCTGCAGGAATGCTTACCTTCCAAGGCATAGAAATGTACCATGCTTTCGTAGATTTCTTTAAACAAAAATAAAACATGAAATTAATCCCGCGGGTCCTAACAATATTCCTGCGGGATTTCTGATTTTTCCCCGTGAGAAATTGGAGCAATCCCGCCGGATTCCACTATAATCCCGCGAACTTTTTATAAAACGGCAAAAGACACCCATCACTGAGTGCCTTCAGCCAACATATTTATTCCGCCTTCATTTCGGCGACTTTCTCTTTTACTTCTTCAATATTTCTCATTTTGTTATCCCAGCATTTTTGGCTAAGGTCAACTGGGTATTCCTCAGGATTCAGTGTCCGTTTATACTCATCCCAGAGAGCACAAAGATTTTGCTTCAAATATTCACGTGACTCTTCTAAACATGGGGTTTCATAAACAAGGTCACCTTTAGAAAAAATCACTTCATGAAGCTCTTTTGCCGTAAAGTTTGTCACTACCTTATTCATATACGTATGCGTTGGGTGGAACATCCTTAGCTTTTTCTCTGGAAGTCCTTCGTCCTCGAGTGCAATGTAGTCCCCTTCAGCATGTTTATTCTTATTATTAATGATCCGGTAAACTTTCTTAATACCTGGTGTCGTAACTTTCACCGGATTGGAAGAGATTTTAATGGTATCTTCCATTTTACCGTCATTGCCTTCAATCGAAACAATTTTATAAACAGCCCCAAGAGCCGCCTGATCGTAAGCAGTAATCAGTTTCGTCCCAATTCCCCAGCTATCGATTTTCGCACCCTGTGCTTTCAAGTTTAGAATCGTATACTCATCCAAATCACTAGAAGCGACGATTTTTGCATCCTTAAATCCTGCCTCATCCAGCAGTTTACGTGCTTCCTTCGAAAGATAGGCAAGGTCACCACTGTCAAGACGGATTCCAATAAAATTGATAGAATCCCCCATCTCCTTAGCCACTTTAATGGCATTCGGAACACCTAGCTTTAGCGTATCATAGGTATCAACTAAAAAGACACAATCCTTATGGGTTTCCGCATATTTACGAAATGCCGTATATTCATCCTTATAGGCCTGAACCATCGAATGGGCATGTGTACCGGAAACAGGAATTTGAAACAATTTACCTGCTCTTACATTACTTGTACCTTCGAAGCCAGCAAGGTAAGATGCTCTCGCTCCCCATATAGCCGCGTCCATTTCCTGCGCACGGCGTGTACCGAATTCCATCGCAATTTCCTTACCAAGAACCTGCTTAATTCTTGAAGCCTTCGTGGCAATCAATGTTTGATAATTGATAATGTTTAATAGTGCTGTTTCAACTAACTGAGCTTCACAAAGTGGGGCATCTACGCTTAAAATCGGCTCATTTCCAAAAACAAGCTCTCCTTCTTTCATACAGCGAATTGTACCCGTAAAGCGCAAGCCCTTTAAATAATCTAAAAAGTCATCCTGGTAGCCCACTTCATTTTTTAAATACTCCAGATCATCTTCTGAAAAGCGGAAGCCCTGGATAAACTGAATGACTTTTTCCAAGCCAGCGAATACCGCATATCCATTTCCAAACGGGAGCTTACGGAAAAACAATTCGAACACTGCTCGTTTCTTATATCTACCGTCTCTCCAATACGTTTCTACCATATTGATCTGGTATAGATCAGTATGCAGAGTTAAGCTATCATCCTGATAAATGTTTTTCATCATAACCCTCCGAACAACTACTTTTTCAATATATTAAATAATTTTACCATTATAAAAACTATTTAACCAGCGCTCCAAGTGATTGTTCAAAATGCCCCAATGCCCATTCATGTCCTTTTTGATTAAAAGAAGCAACAGCCTCTTTATGAACAACGATTGAAAAGCCTTTATTGTAGGCGTCTACAGCCGTGTGGAGAACACAAATATCCGTACAAACCCCAACAAGATGCACTTCTGTAATCCCTCGTTCACGAAGCTTGATTTCGAGATTAGTACCAGCAAAAGCGGAATACCTTGTTTTGTCTATGTAGTAAACATTTTCCCGTTCCTTATTCTCATCATAAACTGTCTGAAGTCTGCCAAACAAATCTCTGCCTGAAGTCCCGCGAATATTATGCGGAGGAAACAATTTCGTTTCGGGATGATGTTCATCCCCTTCGTCATGGACATCAATAGCAAAAATAACATAATCACCATGTTCAATAAATTCTTGTGTTAATTGGACGATTTTACTTTCAATCTCCTGACCTGGTTTACCGCATGTTAACGCGCCCGTATCAGCAACAAAATCATACGTATAATCGATATTAATTAATGCTTTTCTAACCATTACGATTCCCCCTCTTTTGGCATCCCCAAGCAATTTCACGCTTGTACTGTCCGAAGTTCTCTTCTCTTCGAACATCATTATGCAAATTTCAGCCTGTCTTGTCCGAAGTCCCTGCCTCTTCAGACATCCACAAGCAATTTCCTGCCTCTCTTGTCCGAAGTCCCTGCCTCTTCAGACATCCACAAGCAATTTCCTGCCTCTCTTGTCCGAAGTCCCTGCTTCTTCAGACATCCCCAAGCAATTTCCTGCTTCTCTTGTCCGAAGTCCCTGCCTCTTCAGACACCTCCAAGCAATTTCCTGCTTCTCTTGTCCGAAGTCCTTGCCTCTTCAGACATCCACAAGCAATTTCCTGCCTCTCTTGTCCCAAGTCCCTGCCTCTTCAGACACCTCCAAGCAATTTCCTGCCTCTCTTGTCCCAAGTCCCTGCCTCTTCAGACATCCACAAGCAATTTCCTGCCTCTCTTGTCCCAAGTCCCTGCCTCTTCAGACACCTCCAAGCAATTTCCTGCTTCTCTTGTCCGAAGTCCCTGCCTCTTCAGACATCTCCAAGCAATTTCCTGGCCTCTCTTGTCCGAAGTCCCTGCCTCTTCAGACACCTCCAAGCAATTTCCTGCTTCTCTTGTCCGAAGTCCCTGCCTCTTCAGACACCTCCAAGCAATTTCCTGCCTCTCTTGTCCGAAGTCCCTGCCTCTTCAGACACCTCCAAGCAATTTCCTGCCTCTCTTGTCCTAAGTCCCTGCCTCTTCAGACATCCCCAAGCAATTTCCAGCCTCTCTTGTCCGAAGTCGGCTCCTCCCCCTAATATCCTAATACTATTTCTGTACTGGAACCATTTATTCCTCTAAACTCAAAAAGCCCGCTCCATAATGGAACGCGCCTTTTTCAGCTATATCTTGTTCCCGGTACCCAATCGCTTGGTTTATCGAGTGGACGAATGTCATCGAGTGGTACAAACACTTCTAAATGCCGATACAAGTTTGCAAACTCAGCGGGTAGTAATCCACCAAATTCACCATCAAGATTTACTTGTACCTTTTCTGTAGAATGTACTTTAATCCGGCTAGCCTTCGCATAAATCACATTCGGATCATTGACATGTTCACCACGGATAGCTAACGTTGCCACTCGGACAAACTCCGCCAAATTAATCTTTTTCAAAATGAGTAAAGAAAATAAACCATCGTTGATTGATGAATCGGGAGCAATCTTTTCAAAGCCTCCAATTGAATTTGTCAGCCCCACAAGGAATAGCATTGCTTCCCCTTCAAAAAGCTTTCCATCATACTCAATAGTAAGGTCTGTTGCTTTAATAGAAGGGAGCATTTCCATCCCTTTTAAATAGTAGGCAAGCTGCCCAAGCATCGTTTTTAATTTACTAGGAACTTCGTATGTAAGCTCCGTAATTCTACCGCCGCCAGCTATATTAATAAAATATCGATCATTAATTCGACCAATATCCACCGGAATTCGTTCGCCTTTTGTGATAATATCGACAGCTGCACCAATGTCTCTTGGTATATGGAGGGCTCGGGCAAAATCATTTGTAGTTCCTGCTGGGATTATTCCCAATTTTGGTCGGTACTCCTGTTCCGCAAGTCCATTGACCACTTCATTTATGGTACCATCCCCGCCTGCTGCGATAACAACATCATATTGTCTTTCAACCGCAATCCTAGCAGCAGCCGTTGCATCACCAGCACCCGTAGTTGCATGGCAAGACGCCTCATATCCGGCTATTTCAAGCTTCTCCAGAATTTCCGCAAGATGGCGCTTAAGAATTTCCCGCCCTGATGTCGGATTATATATCAATCGCGCTCGTTTCATCATTCATCATCCTATTTTTATGAAATCTATAATGGCATATGATGGGCCTCTTGTATATTTTACCAATTTATACCTTGGCATACAATTATTAACCCCAGCAACAAATATTATTCTATCCATATTCCTGCGTCTACTATCATAACCTTTTTTTATTTTTTTGCAAAAAATAAGATGAAAATTAATTTGTATTTAAACTAACGTATTGGGTATTGGTAATATTAATATGATACTTACCATCACCAGACTGGTAAACAGCTTTTCTATTTATTCCTTCATTTGGGTCACCTGTTTCGGTTACCTGCCATGTTTCGTCCTTACCATTAACCTCGCTTACACCATCAGCCGTAATATTCAAATTACTGTCTTTTGCAACATTAACAAATATGGATGTGGCACCATTTATACTCCAGTCATTTTCGAGGGACCGCGGGTTTAACGTAATGTCATTACCATTTCCAATAACCTCAAGCTGTACGCCCTTTGGAATAAGAATCGTTGAAGCAATTTCTTGATGACTATAAAAAGGTCCCAACTCGTTCGGAAGTGTCTTAACATTTACATAGAGTGTATCTCCCTTTTTATTCGCATACACATAATCGTCCGCACTCATAATGAGCTTTTCCTTGTTCGCTGTCTGTGTCCGGTACGTTCCAAACATCGATACTTCTTTTTCATCTGTTGCTTCAATCGTTGTTTGGTAGCCGGTTGTTCGTAAAACTACGCGTTTAATGCTATCATCCATTTGATAGGAGAAATCAGGAAGCTCAAACGACCTCTCTTCCCTTGCTACCACTTCTTCTACTTTGCCCATAATACCAGTTGCACTTAGCGTTGCGAACAAGATTCCGACCATTCCTAGCACTCCGACAAACAGGATACTAACAAAATCATATTTTAATATTGGTTTCTCCTGCCTTGATAGAAACAAATAGAGGAGAATTTCAATCCCAAGAACGATTAACAAAACTGGCCACCAAGCCGTCATCACATGAACTAGATCAAATCCCATAAAACGTGAGAGGAAAAGGAAGACCCCAAGAAAAACGAGGGATGCCCCCATCGAAAACGTACCAACACGCCATGTTCTCATGCTTGCTCCTCCTTTCTTTTTCTAAAAAGGAACCCAATTCCAGCCCCAATTAAGAGCACCCCTGCTATCGTGTTTTTCCACCTTTTCATTATTTTTTCTCCTCTCTTTTTTGCTTGCTGCCAGATAATAGCTTAATACCGCCGCCAATCAACAGCACACAGACAATCCCCGTTTGAAAATATCTTTGTACCCAATACATTACATCTATATTGATCATATTCGACAGCATCGGGGCAAAGACAGGAATGATCATATTCATGATTAGGTAATAAAGCCCCATCACTACTAGGCCAATTCCAACCCATTTTTGATGATTAATTAAGTAAGAAATAATCGGAACATCTTCGATTTCTTCCTCCCCGTATTTTGATACATTTTGCATGGCATCAAAGAAGCTGTAGAACCAGATAATCGGAATCAGAAACAAGAAGATTCCAAGTCGTAGAACATCCAAAATGTAGATAGAAAACAGAAAGGCAGCCATTAATTGAATTCCGCGTTTTTGTAAGCCAAGATACAAGTGTCCTGCACCAGGGAAAATCGAAAGGAAGGTGGCAATCGATTTGCTCTTCTTTCCATCTTCTCTGCGTGTTTCAAAGTCTTCAAAAATCGTCCGATCAATCAGCTCTTCACCACGCTGCCTTTTATTTAGCTGCTGGACAGCGTCAAAAAATCCATAAACCCAAATGATTGGCAGCCCTGCCATGAATACCATAAACTCTCCACGGTTGCTAAGTGCCGTTACAAATATCACCATTACAGCTAGGCCTAAAAAAGCTGCTAACAATGTTACACCACGGTTCATTAACCCCAGTTGAAAATGACCCAATCCCGGAACAAACGATAAGGCTATCGTATAAAACCTTTCTGACTCCTGTGTTACCTGTAACGCAGGTACATCGGGGTTGGCGGCTTTTAACAATTTCTTTTGTTTAGAAATTTGTACCCCCATATCGATAAAGCTGACTAAGTAAATGAATATCCCCATCATAAACAATATAACTGCAATTTCTCCATCATGAGTAGTTACTGCAATCACTGTAAAGAATGCTAAACCTACCACAGATAGTAAATACAGCACCCCCCGAAACATGTTACCGAAATAAATATGACCGAGGCCTGGAAAAAGCGATAGAGTTAACGCCTTCGTTGAATTTTTCATTTTTTATTTGCCTCCTTTTTCTCCAATGAATCCATCCATGCAAATGTTTTATCAATAACGCCTTCTGTGACCGTAAGCTTTTTTTCCTTACTATGCTGTGGTGCTTCTACAGCACTTGCATACGTGGCCAGCGATTGAAACACTCCTGAAAAAGTAAGTAAGAGAGTAGCAGCGGCTGCAATTAAATAGTGGAAAGCTGCCTGTTGATAGAATGGCTTTTTAGATTTTTCTGGTTGCTTCACAGCAGCTGGTTTTTCATTGACTCGTTTTTGTTTTGAAACCTCAGCCATCACAAGGTCTGTAAAGCCGGACTCATTTGTAAGGACTGGAAGTGATGATTCATTTTCAGAAAGTGCTTGTAAGTAATGCTCCAGACATTGGTCGCATGAATATAAGTGACTTTCAAGTTCCTCACGGGTCTTATCACTGATTTCGTCTTTAACGTAACACAACCATTCATCATAACTAAAATGCATCATGAAAAATCATCCTCCTTCCAATTCTTTTTCATCCAGATACGCGCCCGGTAAAGTTTCGTTTCGATGGTTTTTACCTGAACGTTTTGCTCCTCTGCCATTTGCTGATAGCTTTTTTCATCTATATAGAAACCGTAAATGACATCCCGATAATTTTCAGGAAGATCATCAAGCCTTTTTCTAACCTGGCTAATCCTTTCATTATCAATCAATTCCTTTTCGACACCATCCTTAGGTGTCCCGAAGGCCTGCTGCTCTAAAGCCTCAACCACTTCTTCTTTGCGTCTTGCCAGTTTTCTCTTAACATCTATCGCATGATTAACGGCTATTCTAGTCATCCAAGTCTTAAAACCTTGATTTTCATATTGGGAGAGAGAGCTATATATTTTCATAAATACTTCTTGAGCAGCATCTTCTGCTTCCTTTTGATCACGAAGAACAGCAAAGACGGTCCGGAACACATCATTGCGGTACTTCTCAACCAAAAGCCGAAAGGCATGATCACTGCCGTCCATCACTTTTTGTATTAAAGCTGAATCACTAATCGCTCTCTCCCCCTTTCTCTTGCGACCTTCACATTAATAGACGAGATGTTACATAGAAACCCCTACACAATTTATAAAAATATTTTTCTTATAAAAATAGTAGCACAAAAAACGTGCGGTCTCTCCGCACGTCTAGTTTCTCTATTATTGCATCCTTAAAATACAAACATTACATTCATGTGGAATTACAAACGGTTCTTGGTCTGATATAGAATCTGTTAATTCCTGCAAAGCGATCTTCCTTACCTTCTCTTCCAATCCTGCAAGCCAGGAAACCGATTCGATTCTTTCTACCCATGTTTGCTTTGTATAGCTAACGGTATAGGTAAGTCTAAAAAATTCTTTTAGCTCTAAATCATTTTTTTGCCATTCATCGAACCATTCGACTGGAAACCCATTAATCCTCTGTTTAGAATCTGCCTTTGACCCAGCAGGTTTTAGTTTTACATATTTAGACAGCACTTCAAATGTCTTCGCAACGACTGGAGAACCTACGAGAAATCCAGAATCAATGACAACTAATGTACCTTTAGCTTTTAGTATTCGTTTTATTTCTTGAATGGCCTTTTCCCTGTCAAACCAGTGCCAGGCACGCATAACCGTTACTATATCAAATTGAGAATCTTGTAAACCAGTATCTTCGGAAGTTCCTTGTACATAGGGAATGTTATAGTTTTTCGCCATATTTAAAGCATTCGCGTGATGGAGTAATTCTTTCGATGGATCTACTCCAATCACATTGGCTTTCCGCAATGCAAGTTTCCTTGTTAATGCACCGGTTCCACAACCTAAATCCACCACTTTTCTACCATCTAAAAAAATACCTCGAACATAAAGGCTATCCCATATACTTACGGGAATATCTTCTCTTGCTTTTGCATAACTTTTAGCAACTTGACCAAAATCGATATGTTCCATGTCGGTCGCCCCTTTAAAATATCCTATTTCAGGAATTATTAAAATGATACCATTGATTTATGGTAAAATGCTATTGTTATAGAAGATACTCTGACAAAGGAATGATGATATGCTTTGGATGTTGCTCCTTTCCTCCTACCTGATTGGGAGCATTCCCACTGCTCTGATTGTGGGCAAGCTTATTTTTGGGGTTGATATTCGCGACCATGGCAGCAAAAATCCCGGGGCCACGAACACCTTAAGGGTTCTTGGCAAAGGATCTGCCATTATCGTGGTACTCGTCGATATAGGTAAAGGGGCACTCGCTGCTTCCCTTCCTTTATACTTCAACCTTGATGTTGAACCACTTTACTTTGGTCTGTTGGCGGTTATTGGACATTGTTATCCTATTTTTGCCGGTTTCCGCGGGGGTAAAGCCATTGCTACCACGGCCGGAACCTTAGCAGTAGCAAGCTTCCCATTAGCCTTAATCGCTTATGCAACCTTCTTTTTGGTAATTTTCTTATCAAAGTATGTATTCTTAGGCTCTATCTCAGTTGGTCTTAGCCTGATGATTTATTCTTTCTTCTCCAATGAAATCGATTTTGAACTTATCTTTTTATTTTTCACGTTATTTTTAATTTATCTTCACCGCTCAAATATTCGTAACCTCATCTTAGGAATTGAACCAAAAATAAATGATAAAAATTTAATTAACGACCGCATTCCACCGAAAAATGGCAACTTAAAAATGTAAAAAGAATCCCTGGCTAATCGCTAGGGATTCTTTCGCATTATAAAAAGGCAGGCATAATACTGTTGGCAACTGTTTGCCAAATCGATGAATCAGTTTGATAGGTTTTCCCGAGACTCTTATAAAACTCCATCTGCTTCTCTTGAAAGTCAGGAGCATCCTTATCAGGAAGTGCCGCACGTCCCTTTTCTACAAGTGCTTGCATTTCAGGTGCACGCGGACCCCATACCCCCACTTCATTTCCTTCTTGATCAATGAAAATAAAAATCGGAATCGCTCTAGAAGTACCATTCGTTAAATATTGGTCCATAAGTTCAAGGTTTTGGTCTCGAAGAACAAAACGAACTTCCATTCCAGCTGCTTCAGCTACTCTTAACAATACTGGATTATTTAGCTTGGCGTCACCGCACCAATCTTCTGTTAGAACAATGGCTCGTAACTTTTTCGATTGGATTGCTTCAAGTCTCTTTTTATCCTCTTCCTTCAACTCAAAGCGATCATAAATCGAAACCATGCCTTCTTTATTGACCTTCATTACGTCAATGTATTCATCCTTCGTTAATCCTTTTTGAAACCAAGAATTTAAATCCAATCTAAACACACTCCTTTCATTATAATTATCATAAACCTTAAAAAACTTACTTACAAATCTAGGGATTGCACCTTTTCCTACTAATATACTACAAGCACTATTTCCTATTTTAAAAAAACTAAAAATTAACACTAGTAATAGTAATATCTAGTTGATAGAATATTTTTTATATAGAGAATATTATTTCACAAATTTATTATGATACTAAAGGGGGAAAATATATGTCCAATGAAACACTTCAGCTTGTTTCGATTGGGATTTACCTTGCGATGATGCTTTTTATCGGATGGTATTCCTATCGTAGAACGAGCAATCTGACAGACTACATGCTTGGGGGAAGGTCTTTAGGACCTGCTGTAACCGCCTTAAGTGCTGGGGCTGCTGATATGAGCGGCTGGTTATTAATGGGCTTACCTGGGGGAATCTATGTTACTGGATTAGCAGATGCATGGATTGCAATTGGTTTAACCATTGGAGCCTACCTTAACTGGTTATTGGTAGCACCTCGCCTGCGCTCCTATACTCAGGTTGCCAACGATTCCATCACGATTCCAAGTTACCTAGAAAACCGTTTTAAAGACAACACCAAACTCTTGCGGATTGTATCGGGTATCGTTATTCTGATCTTCTTTACTTTCTATGTTTCTTCAGGTTTAGTATCCGGAGCAGTCTTTTTTGAGAGTTCCTTCGGGACAAGCTACCTTACAGGACTGTTAATTGTCGGTGGTGTTACCATTGCCTACACATTATTTGGCGGGTTTCTTGCCGTTAGTTACACCGACTTTATTCAAGGATTAATGATGCTGATTGCCCTGCTTCTTGTTCCTGCAATTGGAATTTTCACAGTAGGCGGTCCTTCTGATACGTTTGATACAATTCGTACAATCGATCCTACGTACCTTGATTTCTTTAAAGGAACAACTACCTTAGGAATTATTTCTGCAATGGCCTGGGGACTTGGTTATTTTGGCCAACCGCATATCATTGTACGTTTTATGGCTATCACCACTATAAAAGAAACAAAAAGCGCCCGCCGGATTGGAATGGGCTGGATGATTTTCTCTCTTCTCGGTACCATCTTTACTGGATTCATTGGAATTGCCTACTTCCATAACAATCCACAACATGTATTAGAGAATCCAGAAGCCGTTTTTATTGAACTGAGTCAAATTTTGTTCCACCCATTATTTGCGGGATTTGCGTTAGCCGCGATTCTTGCAGCCATTATGAGTACCATTTCATCGCAGTTAATCGTTACTTCAAGTGCATTAGTGGAAGATTTATATAAAGTAGTCATGAACAAAAAAGCTTCAGACAAACACCTTGTCTTCCTAGGAAGAATGGCTGTTCTTCTCGTTTCTGTCGTGGCAGCCGTCCTTGCTCTTGACCAAGACAGTTCGATTTTAGATCTCGTTGCCTATGCATGGGCAGGTTTCGGCGCTGCATTCGGTCCAATCATTTTACTAAGCCTATTCTGGAAAAAGATGACCAATTGGGGAGCCCTTTTCGGAATGATCGTCGGTGCTGTCACGGTTATTGTTTGGAAAAATGTTGGTCTTGGCGACATACTATATGAAATCGTTCCCGGCTTTGTCTTCAACTTACTTGTTGCCGTTATCGTAAGCTTAGTCACATATAAGAGAAATGAACTAATAGAAAAAGAGTTTGATGAAAGTGTCCGCTTATTAAAACAAGAATAACTCACTATGAAAAACGCTCGAATTTGTTCGAGCGTTTTTCTATTGGGGTATATAGCAAATTCCCCCTTTTTCTATTACACAAACGTTTGATTAAAATGAACTCCAACCCTTGTTATATAAGAGTTTTCCTTTTAAAAAGGGGGGAATTATGTCGACTAACCAAACGTTTGATTAGTTTTAGAATAAACCCTTATAACAATTAATTTTTTACAGCTTTTTTCATGAATTTATTGTCACTTTTTAATGGATTATTTCCTGAAATCAGGAAATTTTCAAATCCACCCAATTACTCGACAGAATACCGCTCAAATTAACCAATTAAACGTTTGGATGAAATGGCTTTAAGCCTATTATTACAGGCTTTACCTCCAAAAAAGGGTAGATTCTTGTCGACTAATCAAACGTTTAATTAGTTTCCCTCAAAGTCTTAGAAAATAAAGGGTTTTCCCAGGAAATGTTGCGGAATAAGTCGATGAAGAATCGACAAAAAAACAGACAGAGTAAAATCTGCCTGTTTGCCGTTTTATCGTTTGCCTAATTCCTGCTGCAATAATTGATTGACCATTTGTGGATTCGCTTGACCCTTTGTCGCCTTCATTAGCTGCCCAACAAGGAATCCTACTGCCTTATTTTTACCATTCTTAAAGTCTTCAACCGATTGTGGATTTGCATCGAGGACCTCTGAAATGATTTTCAGGAGTGTACCTTCATCGGAAATTTGAACAAGTCCTTTGTCTTTTACTATTTTTTCGGCATCACCGCCGTTTTCAATCAACTCATTAAAAACAGTTTTAGCAATCTTTGTAGAAATGGTTCCGTTTTTGATTAGCATAATCAAGCCTGCTAAGCTTTCAGGTGTTAGGGCAATTTGATGAAGTTCTTTCCCTTCTGAATTCAGGTAAGCAGACACATCTCCCATGATCCAGTTCGAAGCCAGCTTCGCCTCTGCACCCGCAGCAACAGTCCCTTCAAAGAAATCAGCCATTTCCTTCGTTACCGTTAAAACCTTCGCGTCATATACAGGTAAACCTAGTTCTTCAATATAGTGCTTTTGGCGCTGGTCCGGAAGTTCTGGGATTTCAGCTGCAATCCGCGCTTTCCATTCCTCATCAATATAGATATCAAGTAAATCTGGTTCAGGGAAGTAACGATAGTCATCCGATCCTTCTTTTACCCGCATAAGTAATGTAGCGCCTGTCGCTTCATCGAATCTGCGTGTCTCCTGATCGATTTCCCCACCGCTAGAGACAACTTCACGCTGCCTCTTCTCTTCAAATTCCAGACCTTTTCGAACAAAATTGAAAGAGTTTAAGTTCTTTAATTCTGTCTTCGTTCCAAACTCTTCTTGTCCGACTGGACGAATTGAAATATTGGCGTCACAGCGAAGCGACCCTTCTTCCATCTTACAATCAGATACTCCTGTAAACTGGATAATCGATTTTAATTTTTCAAGATAGGCATAAGCTTCGTCAGGTGTACGGATATCTGGCTCAGAAACGATTTCTACTAAAGGAGTACCCTGGCGATTGTAATCCACTAATGAATATCCATTCCCGTGACTGAGTTTCCCTGCATCTTCCTCTAAATGAATTCTTGTAATTCCAATCCGTTTTGTATAGCCATTTACCTCAATATCAATCCAGCCATGCTCCCCAATTGGCTTATCAAATTGCGAAATCTGATATGCCTTTGGATTATCTGGATAAAAATAGTTTTTTCGATCAAATTTCGTATGAGTGGCTACCCGGCAGTTTAAGGCCATTGCAGCCTTCATTCCGTATTCTACTGCTTTTTTATTAAGAACAGGCAATACTCCTGGATAACCAAGATCGATGACACTCGTATTTGTATTCGGCTCTGCCCCAAAATGGTTTGGGCTTGCGGAAAAGATTTTTGAATCCGTTTTTAACTCAACATGAACTTCTAGACCAATCACTGTTTCAAATTCCATCGTCTTCACCCCCTATAGTCCGGCTTTTCGTTTATGAAAATCTGTCGCCTGCTCAAATGCATGTGCTACTCGATAAACAGTCGCTTCATCAAAATGTTTGCCGATAATTTGTAAACCAAGCGGCAGTCCATTATCAAATCCGCATGGAATCGAGATGCCAGGTACTCCCGCTAGGTTCACAGGAATCGTCAAAATATCATTCACATACATTGTTAACGGGTCATCAATATTTTCACCAATTTTAAACGCTGGAGTAGGAGTCGTTGGCCCAATGATGACATCATATTTTTCAAATACATCTTCAAAGTCCTTCTTGATTAACGTACGAACCTGCTGGGCTTTTTTGTAATATGCATCGTAATATCCAGAGCTTAGTGCAAAGGTGCCAAGCATGATTCGGCGTTTCACTTCATCACCAAAGCCTTCAGCCCTTGATTTCTTATATAAATCAAGTAAATTATCAGCATTCGGAGTCCGATAGCCATAGCGAACCCCATCAAAGCGGGCTAGATTCGCAGACGCTTCAGAAGAAGAAAGCAAATAATAAGCAGCTAATGCATATTTAGAATGCGGTAAACTAACTTCTTCCCAAACCGCCCCTTGTTTTTCAAGCACTTGTAAAGCATCCAACACTGATTGCCGAACCGTTTCAGTCACACCTTCACCTAGGTATTCTTTAGGTACGGCAATTTTTAATCCTTTAACCTCACCCGTTAAAGCAGAAACGAAACTCGGTACATCTACATTTGCTGATGTGGAGTCCATCGGATCTAAACCAGATATTGCTTGTAATAGGTACGCATTGTCTTCAACTGTTCTTGTAATCGGTCCAATTTGGTCAAGGGACGAAGCAAAGGCAACTAGTCCAAAGCGGGATACTCGACCATATGTTGGCTTTAACCCTACTACTCCGCAAAAAGCTGCCGGCTGACGGATGGAACCCCCTGTATCTGAACCTAAAGAAAACAGCACTTCTCCGGCTGCGACCGATGCCGCTGATCCGCCAGATGAACCACCTGGTACTCTCTCTAAATCCCATGGATTGCGCGTCTTCTGATAATGGGAATTTTCGTTTGAAGAGCCCATTGCAAACTCGTCCATGTTTAGCTTTCCGATTGTTACCGTTTCTTGCTGCTGCAGTTTCTGCACAACAGTCGCATCATAAATCGGATTGAAGTTTTCAAGAATCTTACTGGCACAGGTTGTCCGAAGGCCTTTCGTAACCAGATTGTCTTTGAGCCCGATTGGCATCCCAAACAACAAGCCTTTTTTGGAGTCCGAACTAAGCTTGTCATCAAGGGATTTCGCTGTTTGCCGAGCCCTCTCTTCATCTAATGTTAAAAATGCCTGAACCTTGCCCTCTACCTGAGCAATACGTTTATACGACTCATCAACAAGATCAGCGACTTTTATTTCCTTTTTATGTAAAAGTTCATAGAGATCTGAAACTTTATAATCAAATAAACTCACGTTTTTCCCCTCCTTACTCCCCTATTATAGCTGGAACTTTAATTTGACCATCTTGATGATTAGGTGCATTTTTTAGTACTTCTTCACGTGGCAATCCCTTTTGCTTAATGTCCTCACGGAAGATATTCTTCATATCCAGCACATGGTAGGTTGGTTCAACATTTGCCGTGTCTAATTCATTTAACTGCTCCGCAAATGTAATGATTGCATCAAGCTGCTTAGTGAACTTTTCCGTTTCTTCGTCCGTTATGGCTAATCTAGCCAAGTTCGCTACATGCTTTACTTGCTCATTTGTAATTCGTGTCATTTTTTCATTCCCCCCAATCCCTTTTGTCGTAGCTAAGGCTCTTTTCTTAACCTTTGTTGCTTTATGGAACAAAAATTTATAAGAAAAGAGCCTGCAAACTAAATTCTAAAGCGTAAAATAACTATTTCCACGTTAAAATCGGCTTTAAGATTTTAACAGCACTTTTTACAAAAGCAGCCTAGCTAATTTACTATTGATAATACCAAACTTTTTCGCTTCACCGCAATGATTCCCCTCATCAGTATGGGCAAAATGAGTACTTTTTAGTTTTTGAACACAAAAAAATAGGAGCCTTAGCTCCATAATTATGTAGTTATTTTTGTGGAATGACCTCGCCATTACTATGTAAAGCTCGAACATGTGGGCGAAAGCCTACTCCTATATAGTATCGTTTACCGTCTTTCTTAATGATCTTTGCTTTTTTAAAATCTTCGCTATCCTGGTTGGCAAATTCTACTTTATCAATTTCCTCATTAAGTATTTCTCCAAACACAACATAAATATCTTTCAGAACGTCACCTTTATCACCATACTTTGTATAATTTTCATTGTAGATGGAGTAGGTTTCGCTTTCTGAATGCTCCCAACCATTTGGGCCATCATTCTTCCATCCATCTTTATCGTTCCCTTCAAAGAAAGAAACACCCAGCACCGGTTCTTTAATATGTTCAACTTCTTTCCCTTCAGCTTTCGTGTTATAAAGAACAATCGTTATTCCATCACTTTTTGTCTTATATAACACTTCTTGTACATCGAATGGAATGGTTTCAGCAATGGCTTTTTCTAGAGTTGGATATTTGCATCCAGTAAGTGTAAGCATTAGAACAATTACAATAAAAAGAACGTTATATCTTCTCATAATTCCCCTCCTAGATCCTTGGTCAGGCGCTAGTAATATAGTAATCTCTTGTTTTATCTGACCATAATTCTTTTCGTTCCTATTATGAGTTTTTTAAGCCTTTTTCTGTCCTCCTTAATTAAATTGACCTATTGAATCTCCCTATAAATAATAATATTCTAATTTTTATAAAAATTCCAGAGATATCCAAATATAGTAAAATAGGCTTATGGTTGCGACATTAAAAAAGCAATCTAAATTTGTTTTAGACTGCTGTTTCTACGCTTATTAACGTTTAAATAGTTTCGAGAAAAGCCCCTTGCTTTTTGGGGGTTCTGGTAAATTGAATTCTTTTTTTGTAATATAAATTTCCTCTTTGTCGATCGCATGGTCCATAGCTAGAACTAAGCCAATCACTGTATCGTGCTCTTTATTGGTTACGATAGTATGCTCAAGATTATGCTTTGCGGCTAATTTTACATATTTGGATAAAGTGGAATAGTCCATATTCCCATTTAAAAACAGATTGGCCTGAGGATTTTTTTTCATTTCTTGCTCAACTTGCGGGTATATGTCTGCTTCTGCTACTTGGCTTTTCTTAAGAGAAACAATGATTCGCTCACGTAACGTTCCTAGAAATTTCCGCCTTTCATCTGGCTTCGTTTCCAAAGGGCCAAGAATTCCTTGTTGAAGGACTTCCTCAACGTTTGGCTTTTTCAAATCAAATCAACTCCATTAAAAGGGCTATTATTTATCTATGATAATACTCTAAAAAATGTTCATTTCCAAAAAAGACTGCTTATCCGAGAATGTTTTCTGCTATCCGCCAGTATTTCTCGCCATCCGCCAGTATTTCTCGCCATCCGCCAGTATTTCTCGCTATCCGCAACTAAATCCTGCTACTAAGCAAAAAACCTCCCTCTCCAAATGGAGAGAGAGATTTAGATTACAATTATTTTGTAAATTGCTCTTCTTCAGTTGACCCTTTCAACGCTGTTGTGGAAGAAGTTCCTCCTGTAATGACCATGGATACCTGGTCAAAGTAGCCTGTTCCAACTTCACGTTGATGTCTTGTTGCTGTGTAGCCGTATTGTTCGCTATCGAACTCAGCCTGTTGCAACTCGGAGTATGCAGCCATGCCGCGCTCTTTGTAGCCGCGAGCAAGTTCAAACATGCTGTGGTTCAGGGCATGGAAGCCTGCAAGTGTAACGAATTGGAACTTGTAGCCCATTTTTCCAAGCTCTTGCTGGAATTTTGCAATCGTTTCTTGATCCAGCTTCTTTTTCCAATTGAAGGATGGTGAGCAATTGTATGCCAGCATTTTACCAGGGAATTTCTCATGAATAGCTTCGGCAAAGCGTCTTGCCTCTTCAATATTTGGCTCAGAAGTTTCACACCAAATAAGATCAGCATATGGTGCATAAGCTAAGCCGCGGGCAATCGCTTGGTCAAGTCCTGCATTTGTCCGGAAAAAGCCTTCTGCAGTCCGCTCTCCAGTGATGAACGGTGCGTCGTTCATATCAATATCACTTGTAATCAAATCCGCAGCATTTGCATCTGTTCGGGCAACTAATATGGTTGGCGTACCCATAACATCTGCCGCCAAACGAGCAGCGATTAAATTTCGAACGGCAGTTTGTGTTGGCAGTAATACTTTACCGCCTAAGTGTCCGCACTTTTTCTCAGAAGATAGTTGATCTTCAAAGTGAACACCTGCAGCACCTGCTTCGATCATTCCCTTCATCAATTCAAAGCAGTTTAACTGTCCGCCAAAGCCTGCTTCTGCGTCGGCTATAATAGGAACAAACCAATCAATCGAGTCATCACCTTCGGAATGAGTGATTTGATCTGCACGCTGCAGTGCTTGGTTAATGCGCTTTACGACACTCGGTACGCTGTTTGCTGGATATAAACTTTGGTCCGGATACATATGTCCGGAAAGGTTAGCATCCGCTGCCACCTGCCAGCCGCTCAAGTAGATTGCTTTCAAACCAGCTTTTACCTGCTGAACAGCTTGATTCCCTGTTAACGCCCCAAGTGCATTAACGTAATCTTCTTCATTCATTTCCTTCCAAAGCTTTTCTGCTCCACGTCTAGCCAATGTATGCTCGATGTCAATGGAACCACGAAGCTTAATAACATCCTCAGCCGTATATGGTCTAGTAATCCCATTCCAACGTTTATCCATTTCCCAGCTTTCTTGTAATTCCATTGCTCTTGAATTTGTCATTTTAAATTCCTCCTATTATTCTATTAATTTTTATAAAAGCTTATACCCTGGTAGGGTTAAAAACTCTTCAAATTCATCATTTATAATCAAGCTGTCAAACAGCTCAACTGCTTCAGTAAAACGTCCATTTTCATAAGCGGACAGGCCTATTTCAGCTTTAATTATCTCTAATTCCTTAGCCTTAAATTGCTCATACATTTCAATCGTTACTTTTCTGCCGTCCGCAAGTACACCTCTCGGATGGCGGATCCACTGCCAAACTTGAGCACGTGAGATTTCAGCAGTTGCCGCGTCCTCCATCAAGTTATGGATGGGTGCCGCTCCACTTCCCGACAACCAGGAAGCGATGTATTGAATTCCAACATTGATATTTACACGAACACCTTCTTCGGTAATCTTACCCCCTGGTGCCTCAAGCAAATCGCTGGCCGTTATCGTAATCTTTTGTTGTTTATTGGTATGAATTTGGTTGGCTATCGGCATTTCGCGATCAAATACTTCTAGTGCTACCGGTACAAGCCCCGGGTGTGCTACCCATGTACCATCATGTCCATCGTAGACTTCTCGCTCCTTGTCAGCACGAACCTTAGCAAATGCTTCCTCATTAGCCTTTGGGTTATTACGGATTGGGATTTGTGCCGCCATCCCTCCTATCGCCGGTGCTTTCCGGCGGTGACAGGTTTGAATCGTAAGCAATGAATAGGAACGCATAAATGGTGCAGTCATGGATACCTGGGCTCGATCTGGCAGAACGATATTTTCATGGTTTCTCAGTTTCTTTAAGTAACTAAAAATATAATCCCATCTGCCACAGTTCAATCCTGCTGAGTGCTCTTTCAATTCGAATAAAATTTCATTCATTTCAAATGCAGCCATAATAGTTTCAAGTAAGACAGTTGCTTTAATGGTTCCTTGAGGAATTCCAAGCTTGTTTTGCGCAAAAATAAAGACATCATTCCAAAGCCGTGCTTCTAAATGGCTTTCAAGCTTTGGCAGGTAAAAATAAGGACCTGTTTTTCGAGCCGAAAGATTTTTTACATTATGGAAAAGGTACATTCCAAAATCGAAAAAGCTTCCGGAAATGGGCTTGCCATTTAGCAGCACATGTTTCTCTTCTAAATGAAGTCCGCGCGGCCTTACAAACAGGACGGCTGTTTCTTCATTCAGTTCATATCTTTTACCATTTTGATTTTCAAAGGATATCGTCCGATTTACTGCATCTCTTAAGTTGATTTGTCCCTCGACGATGTTTTCCCAGGTTGGTGAAGTTGCATCCTCACAATCGGCCATAAAGACCTTTGCTCCAGAATTCAGAGCATTAATGACCATTTTTCTGTCGGTTGGTCCGGTAATCTCTACACGGCGATCCTGAAGGTCTTTCGGTAATGGAGCAATTGTCCAGTCTCCATTACGAATATGCTTTGTTTCAGGAAGGAAATCCGGAAGTTGCCCGTTATTGATTTCCTTTTGGCGTTTTTCCCTGTACTGTAACAGTTGCATTCGCCTTGCCCCAAATCTTTTCTCCAGGTCCTCAATAAATTTCAGCGCCCCGTTTGTTAAAATCCCATCGTATTGCGCTTTGAGGGCCCCGACTACTTCAATACCTGTCGTTTGCGTCGCCATGAACTTGATCACCTCTTTGTTATAATACAGTGTATTGCCTTGTTTTGTATTATATAACACTAAATTTTAAATTGGAACTACTTTTTCAGAAAATTTTCAAAAATAGGTACAAATTCCCTGTTGAAGTTTCATAAGTTAATGTCTCCAATCTGATTTTTATTTTAAAGGTGCTTTTTTCCAATAATATTTGGCAAATAGAGGGTCATGATATATAGGGTGATTCACAATACAAATAAGGAGGAATCGTTATGACACAAATAGATGTCAATCAATTAACCCAAGCAAAAGCCAATGTAACGCTTACACAAACACTGCTAAATCAGGCAATTGAAAAAGCAAATTCAGATCCAACTCTAGCCCAGGAAGCAATGAAACAGGCTTCCAGCGAAATCTCGTCTGCATTATCAGCGGTTACGCAAGCACAAAATACAGTTAAAGCCACTCCTTTGGAATAAAAGCTAGACAAACCCAAAAGGGCTGCCGGTATATACCGTGGCAGCCCTCCTAATTAAACAATGCGTTCATATCTTTCTTTTGCTAAAATATACATGGCACTTCCCCATCCTAACGGGGTATTGGAATTATATTCAGCTGATTTGGCAAGGTACAGCTCTGGTAAGCTGCCATCATTAAGCATCACCTTTTCGGTTTGTGTAATATACTGTTTTGCCTTTTTACCATTCCCTAATTCTAGATGGCATAATGCCAGCCAAGGAAGTCCAAATGTCCACTCCGCCTCGGTCCCATAGTAAAATGGTAAGTCGTGATGTCTACCTTCCTGTTCGACCGTGGAATAATAGGAATCTCCTTTGTAGCGAATGACTCCACGTTCGCGTAGAAGATGTGTTTCAACTTGGTTAACAATAACTTTCGCTTCTTCACCAGCCAAAACCTGATACGGGTAAATTAAACTTAATTGTGCTAAATCAAAGGGACGATCACTGCTTTCACGTGGAAAGAGATTACCAAGAGCTTGATACCCTTTCGTAATCCATTCTTCAGGCACAAAAACAATATCCCTTACTGCTTGCAGCCCTGCCACACAAGCCCCCACAGAGCTAGAATGGACCTCTCGCCATTCTTCCCACATGCCATTATCCGCGTCTTCCCAGTACTCCACACAGCCTAAATAGCCAACCAGTTTTTGAACGATTTCATGATCCTTTTCATCTCTGATGATTCTTTTCCCCTTCGATTGCCCCATTCCAATTCCCCAAAGAATGGCTCCAATGGCATCATGCTGCGCATGTCCCCATGGAGTATCAATTTCCCTCACTTCTGAAGCGGAATATCTGGAATGGATGTATTCCCATTGCTCCCTCGGTTTCTGAACGGTATGAATATCCAGCTTCCACTCATATTCTCTAAATAGGTCCAATATCCGGTGGTAGGTCATTTCATAAAATTGATTATTTTGCTCCAAGTATGGCAGTGACATATAAAAAGAATCGCGCAGCCACACATAATGATAGTCCTTTGACGAAGAGGCTAAATACAAACCATGCGGCAAACGTAACTGATCTAAGATTCCATAGCTATGCAATACTCTCTCGTTCATCTTTCCAACCTCATTTACTTTTTACCTTTCTTTTTAGCCCGTTTGCGGTCTTTTTATACACTTAAAAAGTGAGTATAAACTATGAAAAAGTTGTCCATGCTTAAAACTATAAACATAGATTTGGAGAGTGTGATAATCGAGATGGAGTAGGAGTATCAAAATGGGGAGGTATTATGAATGAGCGTTGATGAATTAAATAAAATTATTGCTGTAAAAAAGATGGATTTAGAGGAATGTGAGCATGAACTAAACAATCGTTACTATCCTTCTATAGTAAGAATAGCGATGATGAATTACATAGTAAATTTACAAAAACAATTAGAAAAACACGATAACGACCTTATTAATTTATAAAACCCAAAAAAAAATGACGTGTGGCGAATTTTATTCACACGTCATTTTTTTGCATTAATCGTAAAAAGTCAGCTTCGAGATCTTGACTGTTCAGGAACTCGTCACTTACGATTCCGGTAAACAGTTTTCTTTTTCTCGAGGGATCTTTCACTTCTTTTAAAATCCTCTGCCTTGCTAAAAATAGAAACTCTAGATATTCTTCATATCGTTCATCAAATTGGTGGTCAAGCTGTTCTCGTATTTTCCTTGCCAATGTTGGACTCGCACCACCAGTTGACACCGAAATGGTCAATCGTCCTCGGTGTATTTGAGAGGGGACATGGAAATCCGAACCTTCCGGGTCATCGGCAATCGTTACAAGCTGAAGGTCACCCGCTGACCTCTTAATTGCCTGATTCAACTCATTGTCGTTCGTTGCTGCAAAAATTAAAAATGCACCATGGATGTCTTCTTCTGAAAATGGCTTTTGCTGCCAGTCTATTTTTCCAATACTAGCAAGTCTTATGAGTTCCTCCGTTGCTTCTGGACTAACCACGACAATTTGGGCTCCTGAGTCCAGCAGTCCGGTAACCTTTCGTTCAGCAACCTTGCCACCGCCAACAACCACTGCTTTTTTACCCTCGAGCTTTACCATAATCGGATAGTTTGAATTCAAGCACTTCCACTACCTTTCACCAACAACCGGATTCTTAATTAAATATTCTACCAAAGCTTCTCTCGTTGCAGATTCCGGCATTCCATCCGCTGTTAGGCCAGCCCGTTCAACTGCATTCTTTGTCTGCTGCCCCATGCAAACCACCTGCACATTTTTTAAAAGCTCAAATGCGTTTATATTGCATGCCTTCAATCCTTCAGTAAAAGTTCCAACTGCAGCTGCGTTCGGAAATACCATCGTATTCACATCAGCTTCTTCAAGCATTCGTTGAAAAATAGGCAAGAACTTCCGGTCTAGCTCTTTTTCACTTGTAATTAAGTAGTCAGCATTCTCAATAATATTTTTATCATTGTCTCCGACAACCAACAAGCTGCCAGCCTGAGGCATGTCTTCAATAAGTCTAGCAATAAATCCCCGTTCTTTTAGCGCATTAATCGATTTACTAGAGCCGCCGAAGAAATCTGCTCGAATTTTCCGAATATCCATCCCCTTACCAATAACAGCTTCAAAAAATTCATTAACACTTTCAGGGGATGAGAACAAGATCTTATCGTAGTCTTTTACATTACCTAACTCAACTGGCAATTTGGTCTTCTTCCATTTTGGAAATTCAATTACATCTGCACCCTGCTCCATCAATTCCTTTGCTAAGCCACTTGCACTTTCACCTGTACGTGCAAGTAATATCTGCCTGCCGTATAGTGGCATTTTTTCAAACCAGCTGATTTTTTCTCTAAGGGAGATAACATTTCCGACTAGAATAATCGCCGGGTTGCTAAATTTAGCCTCCGTTACTTTGACTGAAATATCCTGCAACGTTCCCTGCAATGTTTTTTGGCGTCCAAAAGTGCCCCATTGAATCAGGATAACGGGAGTGGAAGAAGATTTGCCATGTGCAATCAGATTTTCACAAATATAAGGCAGGTTTCCTACTCCCATGTAAAAAGCAATGGTATCGACGCCGCGGACAAGACCTTCCCAATCGAGCTTTGGCTTGCCTTCCGCTGATTTATCATGCGCTGTTACGACCGCAAACGATTCTGCATGCTCTCGGTGGGTAACTGGAATTCCCGCATAAAGGGGGGCTGCAATCCCCGATGAAATGCCAGGAACAATTTCAAAAGGTACTTGATAGTGGGCAAGAGCAGCTGCTTCTTCACCAACCCGGCCAAAAACACCAGGGTCGCCGCCTTTTAATCGAACAACTACTTTACCTTCTAGAGCCTTTTCTGCCAAAAGATCATTGATATTCTCTTGGCGAAGAATGTGGCGGTCAGGTAATTTGCCGCAATATATTAGTTCGCAATCAGATGGTGCAAACTCCAATAGCTTTGGATTTGCGAGGCGGTCATATAATATCACCTCAGCCTGCTTAATAGCTTCCAATCCTTTTACAGTGATTAAACGAACGTCCCCTGGTCCCGCTCCTACTAAAAATACCTTCCCTGTCTTCATCCTGCAGCCATCCTTCCAAACTCTTTATATAAGGCTCTTTTCTTATACTTTGTTGCTTATCCAAACAAATTTAATGATTATGCTAGTTTCTGCAGAAAATAGCATATATTTTATAAGAAACAGCCTGCAAACTAAATTCAAAAGCTCAAAATAACGATTTCCACATTAAAATCGGCTTTAAGATTTTAATAACAAGTTTTACGAAAACAACCTTAAATAATAATATAAACGTTATCTGCTTCGACTTCCACTTGA
Organism: Neobacillus niacini; assembly: GCF_031457145.1. GTDB lineage: Bacteria > Bacillota > Bacilli > Bacillales > Cytobacillaceae > Neobacillus > Neobacillus niacini_J. Next base: position 34,192 of record NZ_JAVDVZ010000007.1, on the reverse strand, counting down.
TAGGTTTTTACTTGCCCTTCGTCTGGTGCCTGTACTTTTCCGTCACTCAAGGAAATTTTCCAATCATAGACTGGGCAAAAAACATATTCGCCGCTGACTAGACCTTCCGTTAAGACACCGCCCTTCGGGTGCGGACTGTGATTTTCAATGGCATATATTTTGCCGTTTGTTACCTTAAATAAAGCTATTTCCTGATCATCGATGTTAATAGCGTAACCAGCCCGTTCTGGCAGATTAGAAACATTGGCCACTAGAATTCGAGTTTTTGTTGAGATCATTTTTTATCACTCCCCAGCCCTAACAGTATGTTTAGAATAATATTTATCTTTAATTTCTTCACTTACAATTGCTTCATTCCAAGGCTCAATATACTTCTTCAAGGTTTGGTCCATGCGCTCATTTAAAGCTCTCCTTGTTTCTTCATTGGCAAGCACTTCTTTTACATGCTCCAAGCCAACGCGCTCCACCCATTTAGAAGTCCGCTCCAAGTAATTTGCAGTTTCACGATAATATTGAAGGTAGGCACCGGTCATTTCCATTACATCAGTTTCTGTTTTTACAGTCGCTAAAAGGTCACCTGCGCGGAGATCGACACCGCCATTACCTGCTACGTAAATTTCCCAGCCTCCTTCAATTCCAACAAAGCCGATATCTTTAATTCCTGCTTCTGAGCAGTTTCTTGGGCATGCCGACACACCCATTTTTACTTTATGTGGTGTATCAAGACGTTCAAACTTCTTTTCTAATTCAATTCCGAGCGCCATTGAATCCTGTGTGCCGTAGCGGCAGAACTGTGCTCCTACACAAGTTTTTACAGTGCGAAGTGTTTTTCCATATGCATAGCCGGACGGCATATCAAGCTCTTCCCACATGCTAGGAAGGTCTTCTTTTTTAACTCCGAACAAACCAATCCGCTGTCCGCCAGTTAGTTTTACAAGTGGAACCTCGTACTTTTCAGCTACTTCTGCAATCTTTTTCAAATCAGCTGCAGTTGTAACACCACCATACATTCTTGGCACAACAGAGTAGGTTCCATCCTTCTGAATATTCGCATGCATTTTCTCATTTACTAGTCTAGAATCACGGTCATCCTTGTATATATCCATGTGAATCATTCCGAGGTAGTAGTTGATTGCAGGGCGGCACTTCGTACACCCTTCTTCATTATTCCAATCTAGGACATTCATAACTTCTTTAACACTTGTTAAGCCCTTTTCTTTGATTTCCGCAACTAAATCTTCACGACTGATTGTTGTACAACCACATATACTAGTTTTTTGTGCCGCTGCTGCGTCAAATTGGTCGCCAAGTGTGTATGCTAAAATATCATTGACCATCGGCTTACATCGTCCGCATGATCTGCCGGCATTTGTACAATGGCTAACTTGATCAAGTGTTGTTAACCCTTGTGCCTTAATCGCCTCAACAATGGAACCTTTTGTCACACCATTACAACCGCATACCAATTCATCATTAGGCATCGACGCAATATCGCCGTTTCCGCCCTCGGCGCTACATTGCGACTCAAAAATGGATATCCCAGTGATATCTTCCTTTTTTGTCAGCATTCGGAACAGTCTAGTACTGTCTTTTGTGTCTCCATAAAGAACAATCCCAACAATCCTGTTATCACGTACTAGGACCCTTTTATAAATACCTTCGAATTCGTTGTAGACCATAATTGATTTCGTTGTACCATCTTCAAAAATTTCTCCGGCTGAGAAAAGATCAACACCAGCCACCTTTAACTGAGTTCCTGTTACCGAACCTTCATATGGTGTTGTTTCGATTCCACAAATTCTCTCAGCAAGGACTTTACCTTGCTCATATAATGGCGCAACGAGTCCGTAAACAATCTCCCTATGCTCGGCACACTCACCAACTGCGTATATATTTGGTACATTTGTTTCCATGAAATCATTGACGACAATGCCCCGGTTTACGTAGATTCCGCTGTTTTTTGCCACATTCGTATTCGATTTAATTCCGATTGCCATTACAACAAGATCTGCTGGGACGAGGGACCCATCTTTAAAGCGAAGACCAGCAACGCGCTCATCACCGATGATTTCGACTGTTTCCTTTTCCATTAGAAATTTCATGCCCTGTCCTTCGAGCTCAGCCTTCAGCAAGGATGATGCGATTGGATCTAACTGTCGCTCCATTAAACTCGGCATAAGATGTACGACATCAACCTTCATTCCTAGGTTCAATAATCCTCTTGCAGCCTCAAGCCCTAGAAGACCGCCTCCGATTACCACAGCCTTTTTATACTCTTGAGCTGAATTGTTCATCATTTCACAATCTCTTATATCACGAAAACCAGTCACACCCAATTTATCCGCACCTGGAATTGGCAGAATAAAAGAGTTCGAGCCTGTCGCGATAATGAGTTCATCATATTCCACTTCACGGCCCTGGTCAGAGATGACAAGCTTTCTATTACTGTCAATTCTAGTTACGGTTTCACCTGAATATAATTGAATATTATTTTCTTTATACCAGTCTAATGGATTAATAATGATGTCTTCAAAACTCGTATCTCCTTGAAGAATATTGGATAATTTTATTCGATTATAGTTAGGATGAGGCTCTTGTCCAAAAATAGTTATCTCAAATTGTTCTGGAGAACGTTTAAGAATTTCCTCAATCGTTCTAACTCCTGCCATCCCGTTCCCAATCATTACTAGTTTTTTCATGTTGGATCGCTCCTTATAGGTTTATCGATGAATTATGTTTTCTCTATAAATACATTGTAAATCGTTTATTGTTCGTTTGATTGTGAAGTACGTCACAAATTAGCGTTAGTTTGTGAATGGTTTCACATTATTGTCAAATATCGCTTATGATTAGGGGTTTTTGTGAGGTTAGTCTAAAAAGTGGACACGTAAAAATGAGATATAGTTTATAATACAATCATCATTTAGAAGGACGTGTTCACTTTGGGGAAACATTATGATCAAGAGTACAAGGATTATGTTTCAAAATTAGTTGTTGAGGAAGGCCGAAAAACTACGGATGTTGCTCGTGAATTAGAAATTTCACCTAAGACGATAAGCCGTTGGGTTTCTACTTACAGGATGAAAAGTAATGTCGGGAAGACTAATGAGACTTACATTACACCTACTGAGCTTGAAAAATTAAAAAAACAACATGAAAAAGAATTAGCAGAAGCAAGAGAGGAAATTGAAATCTTAAAAAAGGCCATGCACATCTTCACCAAAAACCAAGCGTAGTTTATATCTTTATTGAAGCCTACTCAAATGAACACGCTATATCGAAGATGTGTCAGGTATTAAAAGTTTCATCGAGTGGCTATTATAAGTGGCTCAAACAACAAAAAAGTCCTCCATCCGAAAAAGAAAAATATCGGTTAGAAATTCAGCAGAAAATTAGCAAGTCCTTTCATGAGAGCTTTGGAACCTACGGCAGTCCCAGAGTACATGCAGACTTAATTGACTGGGGTTATACAATTTCGCAAAAGACAGTCGCTAGGGTCATGAGTGAATTGGGTTTAAGAGCTACACAAATAGAAAAGTTTGTGGTAACAACGGACTCAGATCATGATTTATACATTTATCCTAATAAACTTAATCGTCAATTTAACGTGAATGAACCTAATCGAGTTTGGGTTACTGATATTACGTATATTTGGACGCTTGAAGGTTGGGTTTATTTAGCCTCCGTTATGGATCTATTCTCAAGAAAGATTGTCGGATGGAGTTTAGCAGCTCATATGAAGAAAGAGTTAGCTATTACAGCATTGAAAATGGCGATTACCCAAAGACAACCTGACAAGGAATTAATTCACCATTCAGATCGTGGATCGCAGTATTGTTCGCATGATTATATTGATATTCTGAATGAGAAAGAAATGGATATCAGTATGAGCAAAAAAGGTGACCCTTACGATAATGCTTGTATTGAGTCGTTTCATGCCACACTCAAGAAAGACTTAATTTACAGAAGACGTTTTAAAACAAGAGAAGAGGCTATAAAAGCCGTAAATTATCATATTAGTAACTTTTATAACGAGAGGCGCAGACATTCTACATTAGGGAATATCTCGCCTAATCAATTTGAGAGAAATCAAGCTTTAAATACAGTGGATTTAATCTCATAGATTAGACATTTGGTGTTAGAAATGGTCAGTCATGTTTTTTGACTGCCCATTTCTAACACCGTACCAAACGAAGTGCGGTAGTGATTTTGGTTTCAATAGTCTCAAATTTTATTGTCCACTTCCTTGACAGAAGACCATTTGGACCTTTTTTGTGGGGTTTTGGACATTTTAGAGAGGGTCTTGGATATTTTTTTACTAGTTTTGGACATTTTCCAGAGGGTTTTGGACATTTAGACAATATCTTCCATAAAAAAACCAAAATTCAATACTAAAAACCCCTCCTCAAACGAGAAGGGGTCCTCCAAATATCTATTAATACATTTCAGAAGTAGTCTTTGCTTGCATGTGAAGCAATAAGTAGTCCGGACCGCCAGCTTTAGAGTCCGTTCCAGACATATTGAAGCCTCCGAATGGCTGATAACCAACAATCGCACCTGTACATGAACGATTGAAATACAGGTTACCAACATGGAAGTCTTCACGCGCTTGCTCTTGGTGCTCACGGTTCGTGGTGATTACCGCACCGGTTAAACCATACTCGGTGTTGTTAGCAATTTCAATCGCTTCCGTGAAATCCTTAGCCTTGGTGAAACCAACTACTGGTCCAAAGATTTCTTCCTGCATGATACGTGATTTAGGAGCAAGATCCGCAATAACAGTAGGTTGAATGAAGTAACCTTTTGAATTGTCTCCTTCGCCACCAGCCATTAGCTTACCTTCCTGCTTGCCGATTTCAACGTATTCCATGATTTTCTTGAACGCATTATTATCGTTAACAGGACCCATAAATGTTGTTTGCTCAGTTGGGTCACCTACGGTTAATTGGTTTGTTAATTCAACCACACGGTTCAATACAGTATCATACACATCCTCAACGATTACTGCACGTGAACATGCTGAACATTTTTGACCAGAGAAGCCAAATGCTCCTGCTACGATAGATTGTGCTGCCAGCTCTAAATCAGCCTCAGAGTCTACTACAATAGTATCTTTTCCACCCATTTCAGCAATTAAACGCTTCATCCAGATTTGACCAGGATTCACTTTTGAAGAACGTTCGAAAATTCGAAGTCCGACATCACGTGAACCTGTAAAGCTGATGAAACGAGTGTCTTTATGATCTACCAGGTAATCGCCTACTTCTGAACCACTGCCGGGAACGAAGTTTAATACTCCTTTAGGGAGACCTGCTTCTTCCATTACTTCAACGAATTTAGCTGCAATGATTGGTGTTGTAGAAGCCGGTTTTAAAAGAACTGGATTACCTGATACGATTGCTGCAACTGTTGTTCCCGCCATGATGGCAAAAGGGAAATTCCAAGGAGAAATAATTATACCTACTCCTAGTGGAATATAGTCGTATCGATTGTATTCGTTAGGACGGCTATTAACGGGTACGCCATCTTTAAGCGCTAACATTTGGCGGGCATAATATTCTAGGAAGTCAATTCCCTCTGCAGTGTCAGCATCTGCCTCTCTCCATGGCTTACCCGCTTCCTTCGTCATAAGAGCAGAGAATTCATGTTTACGACGACGGATAATCGCTGCCGCTTTAAATAATACATCCGCTCGAACTTCAGGCTTTACTTTTTTCCAAGTTTTGAACGCTTCAACTGCAGCCTGCATTGCTTTTTCCGCAAGATCACGGTTCGCCTTTGATACAGTACCAATTACTTCTTCTTTATTTGATGGGTTATAGGAAACAATTTTATCTTCTGTTGTGATTTTTTCTCCACCGATTACTAGAGGGTACTCTTTACCTAAATAGCTCTCAACGGTTTTCAATGCGTTAAGATATGCCTGGCGGTCTTCTTCAATTGTAAAGTCTGTGAATGGTTCATGCTTATAAGGTTGGACCATGTCTTAAAACCTCCTATGTATTAAGAAACATAACATCCTATGTTTATTCTAACATTTTTCTTTTACACCTATCAACGGATACCAAATAACTATTAATTTTACAAAAAAAAGTCCTGGTGTTACACCAGGACTTAGTAAATATGCACAAATGGTTCTGCTTCATTTGCCTTGCGGACGATTAATGCCTCAGGTCCGTCAACAGAGGTGACACTTACCGAAACGGATATATAATTTGGAAAATGCTCGAGGACTAACCCCGTTACATATTGTGTAAATCCAATTGCTTCGGATTTACCATAGAATTGGATAGGAATTGTGATATCCAAATCAGTAAATTGATCTCCAATATAGAAGGCCCGGCCAATAACGCCATTAAAGTTTGGAAAATATTCCTCAACATCTTGTTTAAAGTTTAAAAAAGCAGTTACATCATCACGGTGTGCCTCTTGTGCCTCAGTAGATGGAAAGAGAAAGTACTTTTCAGTAACTGGCTCCCAATTATTAATGGTTGAGCTTCCCTTATCAACATTCGTGTAGGTAAAAAAGGTCCCTGGTACAACTGATGATCGGCTTTGCTGTTCAAACAAAGCAATTGTAATTGGAACATCCTTCAAATTTTTCATTGCTCTCAGTCGTTTAAGGACCTCATCGGCAATCTTTTTCCCTTCACGTTCCATTTCAGCAAATTCAATTCCCCTCTCAAAATAGGGTTCACCAACGGCTGTACGGTAATAATGAACGGAATTAAGCGCAAGCCCAATCACAACACCGCCCAATTTGACGGTATCATTTTCTCCTTTGATAAGGTAATCATGCTCTAAGATATGGGCCAAGTAGATAGGGCTATTACTGTTCCCTGCCTTAAAATCTACTCCGTCTTCCATTAATGGATTTAAGCCAATATTATCAGTTTCCTTTATACCCTTTTCCTCTAATTGAGCTGGAGTAAATTTACGATTCAACCATGATCTAACCGTATTTCGCTTTAGTTCCTGTCCTTCGCGGAACAAATAAGTTTTTGGGTCAAATTGATGTTGCGCTATTCTCATCAAGCCTGTTTCAAATTCATTTATGTCATATCTCGTATTGATATTTCCTACAATTAATCCACGCGCTTCCCCTGGTTCGAACGGTAAAATCGTCCGATAATAATTGTCTGAAATATTATATTTCGGAATAATCGCTTTCTCTTCTGTCTCTTCTTTCGTTTGCACAACATTCTCCTGCTTTTGAAAGTTTGGTGCACACCCACTAAGAAGGATGATAAGAGATAGAGCGATCAATGAGAGTTTTCTCACGTCGATACACCTCTCTTTATTTATTTAATTCTACTAAGAGCTTCTCCTCGTCCCACACTTCAATTCCCAGCTCCTCGGCCTTAGTAAGCTTTGAACCCGCTTCTTCACCCGCAATCACAAGGTGAGTTTTTTTGCTGACACTTCCCGATACATTTCCTCCAAGTGCTTCGATTTTCTCCTTGGCCTCACTCCTAGAAAGCTGCTCAAGTTTACCTGTCAGAACAACCGTTTTACCAGCAAAAATGCTATCTGACTCTTCGACAGAAATTGGTTTAGCGCCTTTATATGCCATATTAACTCCTACAGACACTAGTTCCTTCAACAGTTCTTCTGCCTCTTCAAGCTCAAAAAAAGCAACAATGGAATCTGCCATTTTTTCACCAATTTCATTGATCGCGATTAAGTCTTCTTTTTGAGCAACTGCTAATTTGTCCATTGTTTCAAAGCTTTGTGCAAGCGTTTTTGCTGCTTTGGCACCAACATGGCGAATACCAAGTCCAAATAAAAGCTTTTCTAATGAATTTGCTTTAGATGCTTCAATTGCATTTAATAGGTTATTAACTGATTTTTCACCCATTCTTTCTAAGGCTATCAACTGATCATAGGTTAGTTGATAAATATCAGCAACATCCGAGATTAATTTTTCAGCAAAAAGCTGGCTGATTACTTTTTCACCAAGACCATCAATATTCATCGCATCACGCGATACAAAATGGATTAATCCTTCGCGAATTTGCGCAGGACATTTTGGATTAATGCAACGTAAAGCAACTTCACCTTCTAAACGGACAAGCTCGCTTTCACATTCCGGACAATGCGTTGGCATTTGGAAGTCGCGTTCTTCTCCAGTTCGTTGTTCTGCTAATACATTGACCACTTCCGGGATAATATCTCCGGCTTTTTTTACCACAACTTGGTCGCCAATTTTTATATCTTTTTCTCGGATTAAGTCTTCATTATGCAGGGAGGCACGCCCGACTGTTGAACCAGCTACCTTAACAGGCTTTAAAATCGCAGTTGGTGTGACAACACCTGTCCTTCCCACACTTAATTCAATATCCAACAGGGTGGTAACCACTTCTTCAGCCGGAAATTTATAAGCTATCGCCCAACGAGGACTTTTCGCAGTTGTTCCAAGCATGCTTTGCTGCTCGTAGGAATCTACTTTAATTACAATTCCATCTATTTCATATGGTAAATTCGGGCGCTTATCAACCCAGCCTTGCACATATTCGATTACCTCGTTAATGGTAGGGCACTTTCGACGCTCCTTATTTGTTTTAAAGCCAAGATGATCTAAATAATCTAGGCCTTCACTATGGGAAACTGCGTAGTTTTCTCCGCCGCCACCGATTGCGTATAAGAAAACATCGAGATTTCGCTTTGCAGCAATTTTGGGATCAAGCTGTCTTAAAGAACCCGCAGCAGCATTTCTCGGGTTTGCCGCTAGCTCTTCTCCTCGCTCTTCCTTTGCTTTGTTCAAAGCTTCAAAGGAGCTTTTCGGCATATAGGCTTCACCGCGGACCTCTAAGGTAACATTTTCACGTAAACGGAGCGGAATCGATTTGATTGTCTTTAAGTTCGCTGTAATATCTTCACCAGTAGTACCGTCTCCTCTTGTTGCCCCTTGGATAAGCAAGCCGTCTTCATAGTGTAACGAAACAGCGAGACCATCAATCTTTAATTCACAAACATAGGAGAAATCCTCTCCAACGGCTTGACGAACACGACGGTCAAAATCTTTTAAGTCCTGCTCATTAAAGGCATTCCCTAAGCTTAGCATTGGTGTTCTATGCTCTACTTTTTCAAATAAGTCAAGAACGTCACCACCAATACGAATCGATGGGGAGTCTGGTGTTTTTAATTCAGGAAATTTTGCTTCAATTTCTAAGAGTTCCTGCATTAAACGGTCATATTCTGCATCAGGTACTGAAGGCTTATCGAGCACATAATATTCATAGCCATATTGATTTAGTAGATTTCTTAGTTCATTTACTTTTAGTTCCGCCGTTTGAAGGTCCATAAATCCAGCCCTTTCGTTTAAAATTAAATATGATAATGAGAATAGCCCCATGATAGGGGCATTCTTTTTTATACCTTTTTTGTTATAGGAGCGAACTTCGCAAGCAGTCTCTTAATACCGGTCGGGCTTGGAAATGCTATATCCAGCTCTGTTCCTTCACCTTCCCCTTTAACACTTACTACTGTTCCAATACCCCATTTACCGTGTTCAGCTTTATCGCCGACTCTCCAGCCAATCGTATCGCCGCCCGTGGTGGCTGCAACAGGTCTCATTACTGGTTTTCTAGTTACCGGTGTACCGAAGGATGAGGTTGTTGAGCCAGTGGTACTCCGTCCAAAAGAAGTTCCTCTTGATCCAAAAGTAGTATTCTTCCGTTCTTCTTTTTCCACGCCTTCTAAAAGGTCTTCCGGGATTTCGCGGATAAATCGGGACGCAGGGTTCATACTTGTACGTCCATACAAGGTTCTCATTTGGGCATTTGTTAGGAATAAAGTTTGCTCCGCCCGTGTAATTCCAACGTAGGCCAAGCGGCGTTCTTCCTCCATCTCAGCTTCTTCCATTAACGAGCGGCTGTGAGGGAAAACTCCTTCTTCCATTCCAATTAAAAAGACTACAGGGAACTCCAACCCTTTTGCAGAGTGAAGTGTCATAAGGGTGATGGAGTCAACCGCTTCTCCGTCATCATCTAGCGAATCAATATCTGCGACAAGTGCTAAATCGGTTAAGAAGGCAACTAGGCTCTTATCCTCACTCACTTCTTCAAAGTTCTTCGTTACAGATAATAATTCATCTAAGTTTTCAAGTCTGCTTTGAGATTCGATTGACTTCTCTGCCTTCAACATTTCTCGGTATCCAGACTTATCTAAAATTCCCTCAACTAGTTCCGTTACTGATAGAAATTCTTGCATTTGCGTATAATTTTTAATTAAATCTCTAAATTCTCTAGCACCCTTTGTGATTTTAGGGCTTAACCCCAATAGCTCAACTGAGTCGAGTGCCTGAAAAATAGAAATATCATGCATGGCAGCAAAATCAGCCATTTTATCCACTGAGCTTGCACCAATTCCGCGTTTTGGCACATTAATAATACGCTGTAAGCTAATGTCATCATCAGGATTAGAAATGAGCCTCAAATAAGCAAGCATGTCCTTGATTTCTTTTCTGTCATAGAACTTTGTTCCGCCGACGATGCTATATTCAATATTTGATTTTAGCAGCACTTCCTCCATTACACGGGACTGAGCGTTAGTCCGATAAAGGATGGCGACATCGGAAAGCTTGTATTTGCCCTCGCGCGTTAATTCTTTAATTTTCCCCGCAACAAACTGGGCTTCTCCCTGCTCACTATCTGCACGATAATAAACGAGTTTGTTTCCTTCCGGGTTTTCCGTCCAAAGATTCTTTGCTTTGCGGGTTACATTATTTTCGATAACCTTATTTGCTGCCAACAGGATTCTTTTTGTAGAGCGATAATTTTGCTCAAGGAGAATAACAGTAGCATTCGGATAATCCTTTTCAAACGAAAGAATGTTGGCAATATCTGCTCCCCGCCAGCGATAAATCGACTGATCAGAATCTCCAACCACGCATAAGTTCTTAAAGCGGTTCGCGAGAAACTTTACTAGCATATACTGTGCTCTGTTGGTATCCTGATACTCATCGACATGAACGTACTGGAATTTTCGTTGATAAAATTCAAGTACTTCCGGTACTCGCTGAAACAATTGAATCGTCTTCATAATCAAGTCATCAAAATCGAGCGCTTGATTTTTTCGCAACCGTTTTTGATATTCTGTATAAACATCACTGACTGTTTGTTCAAAATAGCCTCCAGCGGTCTTTGCATACTCTTCTGGATCGATTAATTCATTTTTTGCTGAGCTGATAGCTCCTAAAAGGGCTCGTGGATCGTATTTTTTTGGATCAAGGTTTTTATCCTTAAGAATTCCTTTGATCACGGATTGCTGATCACCTGTATCCAAAATCGTAAAGTTACGATTGAAGCCCATCCGGTCGATGTCCCTGCGTAAAATCCTCACACACATCGAGTGAAAGGTGGATATCCAAATTTCTTCAGCTGCCCCGCCCATCATCTTTCGGATTCGTTCTCTCATTTCGCGGGCTGCTTTATTTGTAAAGGTAATCGCCAAAATGTTATAAGGATTTACACGTTTTTCAACGATTAGATAGGCTATTCGATGCGTTAATACTCTCGTTTTTCCACTTCCGGCTCCGGCCATCAATAATAGCGGACCGTCCGTTGCTTTTACAGCATTTTGCTGCTCTGGGTTTAATCCATTTAAAAGCTTTTCTGATAAATATTGCAATTCCTTCACCACCATAACGAACGTTTGTTCTAATTTTAACTCTTTTATTTCATTTAAGCAAATTTTCAGCGTACACCTTTTACTGTTGCTAAGGCTTGTTCAAAGTCATCATAAATGGCGTTTCCGACAACAATTACATCTGCATGCTTGGCCATCTCAGCTGCTTGGTGAACTGTTGAAATTCCGCCGCCATAAAAAAGGACTGTTTTTTCGAGAACCTTTTTAACCTCATTTATTAATTGTGGATCCCCATATCTACCGCTATATTCGAGATAAAAGATTGGCAAATGAAACATTTTTTCTGCCATCATTGCATATGCCTTTACTTCTTCGGTCGTAGCATTTGTAAGTGCAGATGTCAGTTTAGCGGCCTTGCATTCTTCATTCAATATGCAGTAGCCTTCCATGACAATTTCTTCCCAATCCATAATTTCACCAAATTCTTTTACTGCTTGATGGTGAAGTCCGGTTATCCACTTGGTATCATTACTATTTAATATCGTTGGAATAAAATAAAGGTCAAAGCCAGGAGTGACCGTTTCAATACTGGAAACTTCGAGGACGCATGGAACGGTAAAGCGGCGGATTCTAGCCATCAAATCGAGGACCTTTTCCAGGGTAACCCCATCTGTCCCTCCGACCATAACTGCATCCGTTCCAGACTCGCATATTTTCTCTAACCTGTCATCCGATATTTCTTTATTTGGATCGAGTTTAAACACATGGCGCCACTCGCGAAAATCATACATCCCAAGATCCTCCCATTCATCGTACATTTCACCATTATAGCATTTACAGATTGTATTAAAAAAGAAAAGACTAATTGAAATAATAGAAATGTTAACCATATAAAAAACCGAAGAACAAAGTCTTCGGCTTAGTTTACTTTTCTTCAGTTGTTTCTTCCGTTTTCAGTCGCTCCAATACCATTTCATAGGTGTCATTTCCAAAGTTCAAGCAGCGTTTCACGCGTGAAATGGTAGCAGTGCTTGCACCTGTTTCTGTTTCAATTTTATGATAGGTATTGCCATCACGAAGCATTCTTGCTACATCTAGGCGTTGTGCTAATGATTGAATTTCATTAATTGTACATAAATCATCAAAAAATCGATAGCATTCTTCAAGATCCTTTAAGGAAAGGACTGCTTGAAATAACTGATCAAGCTCTTTTCCACGTAACTTATTAATTTGCATATGGTTTACCCCTTAATCGATTAAAGTTTATTTTACATTAAATGAAACACTTGATTGAATTCCAGGATTCGTCGGAACCACATTGACCCAAGTCTTTCCTTGAACGAGTGGAACCACTTCGCCATTTCTGGTCGGAACGATTAGACCATTGTCGTTTTTCCAATCTACTTCCATAACCTTCCCCTTTTGAAGTAGGTATCCAGATCCACCTGATTCTAGATCAATTTCCTTGTGAGCCGCCTCATCAATGACTTGGTGAGTAGTCTCAATAATAAACAAATTATCTAATAGAATAGGTTTTTTCGTCTCAAGATCAATCGTTTGATCTCCATCAGAGTAACGCGTGTATTTTCCTACTGATTCATCATACTCGTAAATGGAGTTGAAAACCCCGCTACCAGAGTATGAAACCATTACTGATTTCGCCTCATCCCCAGTTACCGATTCACTTTCATCTTCTGATAAAAATTTTAACTTCGGCGGAGACTGATCCATTGAGTATTTCTTTTCTTTTACACCTTTTAAAATATTTTCATACGTAATATAGGAATTATGGGGCGCCTGGCGGTCACTTGACCTTTTAAATAATGTGCCGTCATAAACCATTCCATTTATATTATCAACAAAACCTCGTTCAAGCATTTCTTGTGCCTCTGCACTATAGCCATGTGCTATAAAAAGAGCATTAAGCCCCTTTGCCACACCAATGTAATAATCCCTTGCACTTCGAACAGGTCCAATATTTTCAGGTTTTTCACTTTGGAAAACGGCAAGAAACCGGGTAACATCGCCTTCTGCTAGAATTTCATAAACGATATCCGCTTTGTGTAAGCCAGATTGAGGTCTCGCTTTGGGGTGATTGTTAACTATAACAGCCACTGCTCTTGTCTCAGTCTTACTCTCTGAACCGACACCAGTTAATGGATAGTGATAGGGCAATTCATTCTCCACTTCTTCTTGTATCACTTCTTCAACTTCTTTTACCGGCTTCTTTGGCTCTGGTCCATTCGCTTTTTCTTTATCACTGCAGCCAGAGAGCAGTAAAAGAGCTACTGTTGCAGCAACAGCCCATTTTTTCATCTTTTTAAAACACTCCTAACTTTATCCAAAAGGATACCGACGATTTTATATCCAATTAAATACTTTTATATTTTAACGCATTATCGAAGGAAAGAGTACCGTTTTGTTCATTACATCGTACATTCCCTGTGGCGTAATTCGAATATATGGTAAATGAGTAGCAGAAAAAAATTGCAAACTGTATACAGGATCTGCGAAGGAATAGCCACGGTCCCTCAATTCTACAAGCAGTTTCTTTTCTTCATTTATTAATTCCTTAATAGGAAGATTTGACATTAGACCATTTAACCTTAATGGAACCTCACATACAACTTGTTCATCTTCAACCATGACAATACCGCCGCCCAGCTCCTTCATCCTTTCAAAAGCCGCAAGCATATCACGTTTATTTTTTCCAATTAAGATAATATCACCTGTATTGGAAAAAGAACTAGCCAGAGCCGAAAGATTTGTGGCAAAGCCTTTCAACAGTGTATTAATCCTCCATTTGCCATTCCGATCTAACAGCGTAAAGAAGCATTCATCATGGTCAGTTGACAACTCATCACCCGAGGCGTCGATTGCGATTGAATAGGGTTTTGTAATAACCGAATTTTCCATTTTAATTCCAAATGGCATAGAAAATTGTAAATCGTCAATACTAAGCTTCCATTCCAATTCCATTGGTTTTAGACCATATTCATCCCAATTAATAGAGTGGTAAGCGTCCACCATTTGTCCTTCACGTTTTACCCATTTCCCTTTTGCTAGAACAGAGTGAGGTGTTGGATTTTCAATACTTGTTAAGAAATTAATATTGGCAACACGGCCTGTAGCAATATTTCCATGCAAGTGGTCAATATTATAGTAACGGGCAATATTTACGGTTGCCATATTGTAGGCATCAATCACAGGTACACCTTTATCAATGGCAATCCGAATCATTTGATCATTCATACCTTGCTCATAAAAAGTGGATGTTGAACCATCTGTGTTGAACATTAGACGATCGTAGGCTTGAATACCTAACCGTTTCAAATCATCGAGTAAATCCGGCAAGTCGGGACGAATGGAAGAGTACCGCAGTGAAACCATATATCCCTGCATTAAACGGTTATAAACCTCTTCACCTGTCATAGCCTCATGGTCACTATCAGCACCTAACAACATCATTTTTGCTAATGTTTTCTCTGAGGCACCTGGAAAATGGCCTTCAATATGTTTTTTCAACCGCTTTGCCTCTTGAATCCAGTGCAGCATCATATCATCGCCGTCTAACAATTTCGGCCAGCCAGTTAATTCTCCTCCTTGCAAAACAGCATCATGCTCTAACCATGATTTAATATTGCTATGTGAAAAAACATCCTCCTCATTCAATATTTCTGTTTGCGGATCAAAGCGGCACCACCAAAACATGGTTGATGGAATGGAGCGTAAGTCCTTCAGCAAGGAAAACGCTTCCTTTCTTTTCAAATTCATAATCAATGACATGTTGTCATTGATTAAAGTTGTTGTGCCAAACTGGGATGCATAAGCCGCAAGAGTATGGGGATTATATAATTGATAAGGATGGGCATGTGGTTCAATATATCCTGGAACAACAATTTCGTTCGTGCAGTCAATGATCTCACAATTTTCCATTTTCAGCGGTAAATTCTCGCCGACATATACAATCCGGTCTTCATATATCCAAATATTTGCGCGCATCCACTGGCGAAATATCTGATTTAAATACAAGGCGTTTTTTAATAATATTGTTGGTGAAGTATTTCCATCTAAAACCGATACATGCGTGCGTAAATGTTTATTTTTCCATCGATACCGTTGTTCCAGCATACGATACCCTCCCTTTCTTAGAAGCTATCTATCTATTATAAATATTGATTTATCAATAAAGAAAGCCCTTACAAAAATTAGATTTACCTTATACTATCATATTTTACCTTTTAACGCATTAAAGAATTGGATAATTGCTGTAAAAATTTTGTGAAGGAGTGAACAATATGAACGTTACTAAAAACATTGGGATTTTAAATGCATTAATCAGGATTACCATCGGACTTACCATTCTTTCTTGGAGTACGGCTAAAATGGTGAAGTTTCCATGGAGAGATTCCTATTTGTTTATTGCCATATGTGGTGCGATGAAGGTGGCCGAGGGAATTGTCCGTTTTTGTCCAGTGACTGCACTGTATGAAAGATATCAGGAGATGGAGAATCAGCAGACTCCATTAGCCCTTGGCGATGGGTCTCCTGAAACAGATATCGATCAGGTCTTGCCGTATAATCCTTCGTAAACATTGAAGACAATTCCTTTGTAGGGAAAAGTTAGGAATGGCCTTCATAACGCCATGATGACCGAATTTAATAGAAAAACCCTGAAGAACGGTCATCATAACGGCGATGATGACTGAAATTCACAAGAAAATCATGAAGAATGGTCTTCATAACGTTGATGATGACCGAAATTCACAGGAAAGTCATGAAGAACGGTCTTCATAACGTTGATGATGACCGAAATTCACAGGAAAGTCATGAAGAATGGTCTTCATAACGTTGATGATGACCGAAATTCACAGGAAAGTCATGAAGAATGGTCTTCATAACGTTGATGATGACCATTTCTCCGCCAAATAACCGCGGAAACGGTCTTCATTTCTCTGAAACAAAACAAAACGGGCTGACCATTGATGGTCAGCCCTTTCCGCTTTAGCATTAGACGCGCCCGATAGCCTTCGAGCCGATATCCTTACGATAAAACACTCCGTCACATGATAATTTTTCAAGTTCACTGTAAACTGTGTCCTGCGCATCCTTTAAACTTTCAGCTTTTGCACCCACTAGGAGAACCCTGCCTCCAGCCGTAATAAATTCACCTAATTGATTTTTATTTGTTCCTGCATGGAAGGTATAAACTTCCTGTGAAAAATCTGATAATCCTTTAAGAACCGCACCTTTTTCATATTGTTCTGGATACCCTTTGGCAGCCACAACAACCCCAATCATCGATTGCGTATCCCATACCAATTCCGGTGCCTTGCCAGCTAACACATCCAAGATAGTCTGAACTAAATCAGATTTTAACCTTGGTAAAATAACTTGGGTTTCCGGGTCTCCAAAACGTGCATTAAACTCGATAACCCTTGGACCTTTGTCGGTTGCAATCAAGCCGGCATAAAGAATCCCACAAAAGCTTCTACCCTCTTGGATCATTGCTTTGGCAGCAGGCTTAAGGATCGTTTCGATAGCTGTCTCAACTGTCTTACTGTCAATATGAGGAACAGGGGAGTAAGCACCCATTCCACCCGTATTTGGACCGTTATCACCATCAAAGGCACGTTTATGATCTTGGGCGATTTCAAGTGGGATCACGATATCACCATTCACAAATGCCATGAGAGAAAATTCTTCACCTGCTAAAAACTCTTCAATGACCACGCGAGCTGAAGCTTCACCAAATTTTTGGCCAACAAGCATTTCTTCTGCACTCTCTAAAGCTTCTTCCAACGTTAAGGCAACCGTAACGCCTTTCCCAGCTGCTAAGCCATCCGCTTTAATGACAATCGGAGCACCTTTTTCTTCAATATATTGCTTTGCTTCCTCAAAGTTGGTGAATACTCCGTATTCAGCAGTAGGAATCTCATATTTCCTCATGATTTCCTTTGCAAATGACTTGCTTCCTTCGATTTCAGCCGCCAACTGGCTTGGTCCAAACACCGCTAAACCTGCAGCTTGAAATTTATCTGCTAATCCTTCAAGCAACGGCACTTCTGGTCCAATAATCGTTAGACCGACTTCTTGTTCAATGGCAAATTGAAGTAACTGATCATGTTCACTCTCAGCGATTAAAACTCGCTCGGCAACATCTTCCATTCCGTCATTACCAGGAGCAGCATATACTTTTTCTACAAGGGGGCTTTCACTTACCTTTTTGCATAGTGCATGTTCTCTTCCGCCTCGTCCAATGATTAGAACCTTCACCTATCTCACCTCGTTTTAGTGTTTAAAATGTCTTACTCCGGTAAACACCATCGCAATTCCATATTCATCAGCCTTTTTGATGGAATCCTCGTCACGAATCGAACCGCCTGGCTGAATAATCGCTGTAATTCCCGCTTTTGCTGCTGCTTCAACGGTATCATCCATTGGGAAGAAAGCATCAGAGGCAAGTGCGGCGCCTGCTGCCTTTTCACCTGCTTGTTTTAAGGCAATTTCAGCGGCACCAACCCTGTTCATTTGCCCCGCGCCAATTCCAATTGTCATATCCTCTTTTGTCACAACAATGGCATTGGATTTTACATGTTTTACTACCTTCCAGCCTAGCTTTAATGCTGCCCATTCCTGCTCAGTTGGCTGTCTTTTTGTAGCTACTTTAATCGTAGCATCTTCTAAAGTGAATCGGTCCTGATCTTGGACAAGTAGTCCGCCTTCAATGGTGGTCAGCTTTAATTCTGGTTTTTTCACGCCTAAAAATGGAATCGTTAATAAACGGAGATTCTTTTTCGATGTTAATATTGCTAATGCATCCGCTGAGAAAGATGGTGCAATAATAATCTCTAAGAAAATCTCATGAAGTTTACCTGCAGTCTCTGCATCCACTTCTCGATTAAAAGCAATAATTCCGCCAAAAATAGAAACGGGATCGGCTGCAAATGCTTTTCCAAATGCAGTAAAAGTATTAACCCCTGTCCCAATACCGCAAGGATTCATGTGCTTTACAGCAACAGCAGCAGGTTCAGTAAATTCTTTCACGATTTGCAGAGCTGCATCCGCATCATTGATATTATTATAGGATAACTCTTTCCCATGAAGCTGTTGCGCATTAGCAATAGAGAACGTGGAACCAAGTGGTTTTTTATAAAAAGCAGCTTTTTGATGTGGATTTTCACCATAACGAAGCGATTGCTTTAATTCATAAGTAACCGTCAATTTTTCAGGTGTCTCTTCCTGAGCAAGCTCAGTCATATATTCAGCAATTAACGCGTCATATGCAGCAGTATGACGGAAAACTTTTGCCGCCAGCTTTCTGCGTGTTGCAAGCGCAGTTTGACCATCTGCCTTTAATTCCTCAATTACATTTTTATAGTCAACGGGATCCACGACCACCGTTACATATTGATGATTTTTAGCAGAGGCACGAAGCATGGTTGGACCGCCGATATCAATATTTTCAATCGCATCCTCAGTCGTAACATCTGGTTTTTCAATCGTTTGTTGGAAAGGGTAAAGATTAACACAAACAATTTGAATCGGATCAATTCCGTGTTCTTCAAGTTGTTTTTGATGCTGCTCGTCATCATGTTTTGCAAGTAATCCGCCGTGAATAAAAGGATTTAACGTTTTTACACGCCCTTCTAATATTTCTGGAAAACCGGTAACATCACTTACACCAAGAACTGGGATACCTTGTTCTTGAAGTGCCTTTTTCGTTCCGCCCGTTGAAATAATTTCAAACCCTAAGCTGACTAACTCTTTAGCAAAATCAGAAATACCATTTTTATCAGAAACACTAATTAGTGCGCGCTTTTTTGTCATTGGTAACTTCCCCTCTCATTAACAGCATTTGCAAGATGGATGGATAAAGCTTATGTTCGATTTTTTGTATCTTCTGTTGAAGACTTTCTCTTGTTTCCTTATTATCGATACGGACACGTTCCTGGACAATAATCGGTCCAGTATCCATGCCTTCATCTACGTAATGGATGGTTACGCCGGTCCATTGCGCTTTTGCCTCCAAGGCCTGACCAATTGCGTCCTTTCCTGGAAAAGCAGGCAGAAGCGAAGGATGGATATTTATAATCCTTCCAGAATACTCACCAAGCAAGGTTGGACCTAATAGCCTCATGTAACCTGCAAGCACGATAAATTCGACACCATAACTTGTTAATTGCTCCGTAATGACTTTCTCATACGCTTCTTTGGAGCTAAATTCCTTTGGGCTAAAAGAAAAAGTCGGGATACGGGCGGCATTTGCCCGTTGGATTGCAAAAGCTCCCGGCTTATCACAAACAAGAAGAGCTATATCTGCTTTTAGCTCTCCCTTTTGTACTACATCGATGATTGCTTGAAAATTGCTTCCATTTCCTGATGCAAAAACAGCAATTTTCTTCATCGGCGGCCACCTATGATAATTCCTTCTTCTTCTGTTACTACACCCATTTCAAAAACCGTTTCGCCAGATTGTCTCAAATGGTCCATCAGACCTGCGGCGTTCTCTTTATCAACGGCAATAACCATGCCGATACCCATGTTAAAAATATTATACATATCCTGCTGGTCGATTTGACCAACTGTTGATAGTAAATTAAATATTGGCGGGATATCCCAGCTCTTATCATACAATTTGGCACCTAGTCCATTAGGCAGCATCCGAGGAATATTTTCAATAAAACCGCCGCCTGTGATGTGTGCCATCCCTTTTAGTTCGAATTTTTTCAAAGCTGACAGAATCGGTTTTACGTAGATTCTCGTTGGTTTCAATAACTCTTCTCCCAAACTGCAGCCAAGTTCGTCTACATACTCCGTTAAGGCCCAATTATTGAAAACCTTTCTGACAAGTGAATAACCATTGCTGTGAATTCCGCTTGAAGCTAATCCGATAAGCACATCTCCAGGCTTGATGTTTTCTCCTGTGATCAATTGGGACTTCTCAACAGCTCCAACGGTAAATCCAGCAAGATCGTACTCACTTTCGCTATACAACCCAGGCATTTCCGCTGTTTCACCGCCAATAAGCGCACAGCCTGCCTGTTCACAGCCATCACTAATGCCCTTAACAATGGCCTCAATCTTTTCAGGATCTGCTTTTCCGCAGGCAATATAATCTAAAAAGAACACAGGCTCTGCCCCTTGAACGACGATATCATTGACACACATTGCTACGGCGTCAATGCCAATCGTGTCATGCTTATCCATCCAAAAAGCAATCATCAGCTTCGTGCCAACTCCATCTGTTCCTGAAACAAGAACAGGCTCTTTTAAGTTAAGAGAAGATAGGTCAAACATTCCGCCGAATCCACCTAACCCGCCTAACACACCGGCTCTGGCTGTTTTTTGCACATGCTTTTTCATTCTTTCCACAGCCTCATAGCCTGCTTCGATGTTTACCCCTGCCTGTTTATACGCATTTGCCATGATGGTCCCCCTTATTTTTGGTAATAATATTGGAGTGTATCTGGATAAATTTCCGTTGGATAATTACCTGTAAAACAGCCTAGACAGAAGCCGTTCGTTCCTTCGGTTTTCACGATTGCTCCAACCATCCCCTCTGTACTTAGGAATGTCAGGGAATCCGCACCAATGAGCTGCCTAATCTCTTCCACTGATTTGTCTGAAGCGATTAATTCTTCCTTAGACGATGTATCAATTCCATAAAAACAAGGATTTTTAATCGGCGGAGAACTGATCACAACGTGTACCTCTGTTGCTCCTGCCTCTTTTAGCAGCGATACAATCCGTTTGCTGGTCGTTCCACGTACGATTGAGTCATCAACCATGACCACACGTTTTCCTTCCACCACACCGCGAACCGCAGACAGTTTCATCTTTACCCCTTGCTCCCGTAGCGTTTGGGTTGGCTGAATAAACGTCCTGCCAACATATTTATTTTTTATTAATCCCATCTCATAAGGAATACCCGATACTTCCGCATAGCCAATCGCTGCAGAGATACTAGAATCTGGAACACCCGTGACTACGTCCGCTTCGATTGGTGCTTCTACCGCTAATCTTTTCCCCATGTTCTTACGGGCTGTATGAACATTAATACCTTGGATGTTACTATCAGGTCTTGAAAAATAAATATATTCCATCGCACAGATTGACTTCGTTGAATTGAATGCGAATTGTTCTGAGGTAATTCCGTCTTTGTTAATAATCAATAATTCACCCGGTCTAATATCACGGATAAACTCTGCTCCAATGACATCAAACGCACAAGTTTCAGAAGCAACCACATAGGCATCTCCTAAACATGCCAGTGATAAAGGTCTTAACCCATGGGGATCTAGCGCAACCATTAGTTCATTCTCTGTTAGGATTAAGTAGGCGTATGCCCCTTTTAACATCGAAAGTGCATTTTTCACCTGATCTTTCAGCTCAGAAAATCCGCTTCTTCTAATTAAATGAGCTAAAACTTCTGTATCAGAGCTTGTTTGAAAAATACTCCCCTGTCCTTCTAGCTGGTGCTTCAAGAAATTGGCATTCACTAGGTTCCCATTATGGGCAAGGGCCAGACTTCCAGTTTGAGAATGGAACAGCAAGGGCTGGACATTTTCATACCCGCCGCCTCCTGCTGTCGCATAACGAACATGCCCAACGGCAGAGGTTCCCTTTATTTTTTCCATCACGTCGGCTGTGAAAATCTCTGAAACTAGTCCTTCACCTTTAACCACTCTAAGCTTATCCCCGTCGGATACGACAATACCAGTACCCTCTTGACCGCGATGCTGCAGACTATGAAGTCCATAATAGGTAAGCTGTGCAGAATCTGGGTGTCCCCAGACACCAAAGACTCCGCACTCTTCGTTTAATCCCTTGATTTCAGCAAGCATGGGATAGCTCCTTTCCAGGCATCCTTCAATTGGTTAACAGAAGCTTCTAATACTGTATCAGTTTCAGATAACACTCTTAAATTCTCGGTTTCGTTCACTTCACCGATTAATTGTGCTGTTACTAAACGTTCAAACTCTGTTTGATGTTCTTTTTTAACACTTAACAGAAAGCGAGATTGCGATTCACTGAATAAGGAAGAAACAAGATTTCCTGTAACGTTGACTTCCGCTCCGAGCTGATCGTTATCGAAAAGACTTTCGGCAATGGCCACTGCTAAACCGCCTTCTGAAAGGTCATGAGCAGATTGAACCAATCCAGCACGAATGGCTGCTAACACTTGGTCTTGATTTGCTTTTTCAACATTAATATTTA
Source organism: Neobacillus niacini (assembly GCF_031457145.1). Classification (GTDB taxonomy): domain Bacteria; phylum Bacillota; class Bacilli; order Bacillales; family Cytobacillaceae; genus Neobacillus; species Neobacillus niacini_J. The sequence continues at coordinate 11,383 of NZ_JAVDVZ010000007.1, read as the reverse complement.
ATTCCGGAGCTTTACCAAAAACTTTTCCATGAACTAGTTTTTGAAGTTCACTTCCTCCGAACTCATCTTTCGTTTCACCAACTAAATAGATAAGGTCACCGTTATTTTTAAATGACTGTGTTGTAATATGGTCGATATCTGTTACCAATCCAACCATTCCGATTACTGGCGTTGGATAGATTGCAGTACCGCTCGTTTCGTTATATAGGGATACATTCCCGCCAATGACAGGGGTCCCAAGAACTCGGCAAGCTTCACTAATACCATCCGCTGCTTTTTCAATCTGCCAGAATACTTCTGGTTTTTCTGGATTTCCAAAGTTAAGGTTATCGGTAATCGCTAATGGTTCTGCACCAGAGCAGACAATATTACGGGCTGCCTCAGCAACGGCGATTTTCCCGCCTACTTCAGGGTCTAAATAGACATAGCGTGAATTACAGTCTGTCGTCATCGCTAATGCTTTTCGTGTTCCACGAATCCTTACTACCGCCGCATCTGAACCTGGAGACACAACTGTATTTGTGCGCACCATGTAGTCATACTGCTGATAAACCCATTCCTTGCTCGCGATTGTCGGCTGACTTAATAGCTTTACAAGTGTTTCCTTTAGGTCGGAAACCTGCGGGATTTCCTGCTCCATTGCCTGAAACTCCTCAAAATAAGCAGGAACTTTGGATGGTTTGTGATAAACAGGTGCATCTTCAGCTAAAGCATCAACTGGAACATCCGCAACGACTTCTCCATTATGAATCAGTCTAAGCTTTTTATCGTCTGTTACTGTACCAATCGCTACTGCCTCTAAATCATATTTAGAAAAAAGCTCGTTAATCTCTTGCTCTCTTCCTTTTTTAATGACAATTAGCATACGTTCTTGAGATTCTGAAAGCATCATTTCATAAGCTGTCATACCTGTTTCACGCTGTGGAACAAGGTCTAAGTTCATCTCAATTCCCATTCCCGCTTTACTTGCCATCTCCGCTGATGAACTTGTTAATCCTGCTGCACCCATATCCTGAATCCCTACAAGTGCATCGGAATGGATAAGCTCAAGGCAGGCTTCTAATAAAAGCTTCTCCATGAATGGGTCACCAACCTGAACCGCTGGACGATTCTCATCTGATTGCTCGGTTAATTCTTCAGAAGCAAAGGTCGCACCATGAATTCCGTCCCGTCCCGTTTTTGCGCCCACATACATAACGGTATTGCCTACACCCTGCGCGAGGCCTTTTTTGATATCTTTATGGTCAATTAACCCAACACACATCGCATTAACTAAAGGATTGCCGTCATAACTTGATTCGAATTGAATTTCACCACCGACTGTCGGGATTCCGATACAGTTTCCGTAGCCTGCAATCCCTGCGACAACTTCCTTAAACAAGTAACGAACTCTTGCTGAATCTAGTTCTCCGAAACGAAGTGAGTTTAAGATTGCAATTGGACGTGCTCCCATTGAAAAAATATCACGGATGATTCCGCCAACACCTGTTGCTGCACCTTGGTATGGTTCTATCGCAGATGGATGGTTATGACTTTCAATTTTAAAAACAACCGCCTGTTCGTCACCGATATCGACAATCCCCGCGCCTTCTCCAGGACCTTGAAGAACCTTTTCCCCAGTAATCGGGAATTTCTTTAATACTGGCTTTGAGTTTTTATAGCTGCAATGCTCCGACCACATAACCGAGAATAATCCCGTTTCGGTATAGTTCGGTGTCCGGCCAAGAATGTTTTCAACGAGCGTAAATTCTTCATCGGATAAGCCCATTTGCTGATAAAGTTTTTCTGACTTCACTTGATCTGGTCTTGGTTCATGCTTTAACAACATTTGCTTCCCTCCAGCTTCTTACAATCGATTGAAATAATTTAAGTCCATCTGCGCCGCCTAATAACTCATCAACGGCTCTTTCAGGGTGTGGCATCATTCCGAGGACATTTCCTCTTTCATTAATAATTCCTGCTATATCTTCTAAGCTTCCGTTCGGGTTATCTTGGTAAGTAAAAACGATTTGGTTATTCGCTTTTAGATTAGCAAGTGTTTCTTCATCACAATAGTAGTTTCCTTCACCATGAGCGACAGGGATAGAAATGGTTTCTCCTTGCGTGTAGGCGGTAGAAAACATCGACTGATTGTTCACTACTTTTAACTCAACTGGTTTACAGATAAATGATAGACTTTCATTACGTCTCATGGCCCCAGGCAGTAAGCCGGCTTCAAGCAAAATCTGAAATCCGTTGCAGACACCAAGAATCGGTTTACCAGCATCTGCTGCTTTTACAACTTCCTTCATTACCTTACTAAAACGTGCAATGGCTCCTGTACGTAAATAATCTCCGTATGAAAAGCCGCCAGGAAGTAAGATTCCATCAAACTCATCTAAGCTCTCAGTGTCATGCCAAACATATTCAACCTGTTCACCAAGTTCATCCTTAATCGCATGGTACATATCGATATCACAGTTAGACCCCGGAAAAACGATGACTGCAAACTTCACTGAGGAACACACTCCTCTACTTCATAACGGTAGTCTTCAATGACTGGATTGGCTAATAGCTTGCTGCATACCTCATTGATTACTTCATCAAGGTCACGCTCTGATTTTTCGATGGTTAGTTCCATATATTTACCGATTCGAACATCGGATACTTCTGGATAATTTAATGATTGTAGTGAATGAGTAACTGCTTTACCTTGTGGATCTAGTACACTTTCTCTTAACGTGACATACACCTTTACCTTAAACATTCTGTTTTCCCCCTAATCTGTTAAAAACAGTTTCATATGCTTCTGTTAAACTGCCAAGGTCTCGACGGAATACATCCTTATCGAGCTTTTCATTTGTCTTTTTGTCCCATAATCTGCAAGTGTCCGGTGAAATCTCATCTGCTAATAAGATTTCTCCATCTGTATCCTTGCCAAACTCTAGTTTGAAATCAATCAAGTTAATGCCGAGTTCATTGAAAAACCCTGTTAATACGGTATTGATTTGTAGTGCTTTTTCTATTAAAATCGCCACTTCTTCTGCTGTGGCTACATTCATTTCGTAGATATGGTCAGTCGTTAACAATGGGTCTTCAAGGTCATCATTTTTCAAGTAAAACTCAACCATTGGTTTTGTTAACTCTTTACCCTCTTCGATTCCTAATCGCTTTGAAAAACTGCCTGCAGCGACATTGCGAATGACAACCTCAAGCGGGATAATATTTACCTTTTTAACCAGCTGTTCCGTTTCCGACAATTGCTTAATAAAATGCGATTCAATTCCCTGTTCTTTAAGCTTTAAAAATAGCAAACTAGTAATTTCGTTATTTAAACGTCCCTTACCAGTAATATCTGCCTTCTTCTGGCCGTTAAAAGCTGTAGCCGAATCCTTATATTCAATTAAAACCGTCTGTTCATCATCTGTTTTAAAAATTCGCTTTGCTTTTCCTTCATATAAAAGCTCTCTCATAAAGAACGCCTCCTAAATCGGCAATATTGGGAATTTTCCAGTTAATATTGGTCACTTTTAGTGGCCAATTTTTAATTTTTCAAAGTGTTTGGTTACCATTTTTTCAACTTTTCAGCTGTTCCGGGCACCAATACTCCTCTTTGGTTACCACTTTTTCACTTTTTCAACCATTCCGGTCACCAAAAGCCCTCTTTGGTTACCACTTTCTCACTTTTTCAACCATTCCGGTCACCAAAAGCCCTCTTTGGTTACCACTTTCTCACTTTTCCAACCATTCCGGTCACCAAGAGCCTCCCTTAGTGACCGATATTTCGTTTTTCCACCGTTTCCGGTCACTATAGCTTCTAGCCGTTTAACCCTAATCGTTCAAAAATCGTATTAACATGCTGAAGATGATAGTTGTAATCGAAACAGTCAGCAATTTCTTCTGGTGAAAGCAGGCTTGTGATTTTCGGTTCTTCTTCGATTAAGCCGCGGAATGGCACTTGATTGTCCCATGATTCCGCCGTTTTTGGCTGTACTGTATCATAGGCCTCTTCGCGCGATAAACCTTTGTCAATCAACGCTAGCAGGACTCTCTGTGAGTAAATCAAACCAAGCGTACGATCCATGTTACGTTTCATGTTTTCCGGATAGACAGTTAGGTTTTTAATAATGTTGCCGAAACGATTTAACATGTAGTTCAAGGCAATCGTTGCATCGGGTAAAATAATCCGCTCAGCAGAAGAGTGTGAAATATCGCGCTCATGCCATAGTGGAACATTTTCATAGGCTGTCATCATATAGCCGCGAATCACACGGGCCAAACCAGTCATATTTTCAGACCCAATTGGATTGCGTTTATGGGGCATTGCCGATGACCCTTTTTGTCCTTTTGCAAAAAACTCTTCCACTTCACGCGTTTCACTCTTTTGCAGCCCGCGAACTTCAACGGCAAACTTTTCAATGGATGTCGCAATTAAAGCAATGGTGGACATATAGTGTGCATGGCGGTCACGCTGCAAAGTTTGGGTTGAGATTGGTGCAGGCTGGGTACCTAGTTTTTCACACACATATTGTTCAACAAACGGGTTGATATTAGCGTAAGTTCCAACTGCTCCAGAAATTTTCCCAAACTCAACACCGGTAGCTGCCTGATTAAAACGTTCTAGGTTCCGTTTCATTTCTTCGTACCATAGAGCAAGCTTTAAGCCGAATGTTGTCGGTTCCGCATGTACTCCGTGCGTACGCCCCATCATAACGGTAAATTTATGTTCAATCGCTTTGTTTTTTAGGATTTCAATAAAGTTTTCAAGGTCCTTCCGGATAATCGCATTGGCTTGCTTTAATAAGTAAGAAAGTGCAGTATCAACCACATCCGTTGAAGTTAAACCGTAATGCACCCATTTGCGCTCTTCTCCTAATGTCTCGGATACTGCGCGGGTAAAGGCTACAACATCATGTCTTGTCTCTTCTTCGATTTCTTTAATCCGGTCAATATCAAAGGATGCATTTTCACGTAGCTTCTTTACGTCCTCTTTCGGAATTTCACCTAACTCTGCCCATGCTTCACAGGCAAGAATTTCAACCTCCAGCCATGCTTTAAAGCGGTTTTCGTCTGTCCAAATTGCACCCATCTCAGGTCGTGTATAACGATCAATCATCTTTTGGCCTCCAAACTTTATTCTTCCCAAATTAAGCTTTTCTTTATTTCTGCGATTGCATCCTCAACAGAATCAGAAAGGATGGTTACATGCCCCATTTTTCTTTTCACCTTAGGTTCTTTCTTACCGTATAAATGAATTTTCCAATCTGTTACTTCTGTTATATTTTCTAACACATTTTGAACATGCTCTCCTAATATATTGACCATAACTGCGGATTTTAATAGCTTTGTACTTCCAAGCGGAAGGTTACAAACTGCTCTTACATGCTGTTCAAATTGCGATGTTTCACAAGCTTCAATCGTATAATGCCCTGTATTGTGCGGTCTTGGTGCTAGTTCATTTATATAAATCGTATCATTTTCCGTTAAAAACATTTCAACAGCCAGTGTCCCCACTAACTCAAACGCATTGGCAAGTTGAATGGCTGATTGAATGGCTCTCTCCTCAGCCTGTTTGCTAATCCTAGCAGGAGCAATCGTTTGATGAAGAATATTATCACGATGAATATTTTCCGCAACCGGAAATACTGCTGTTTCACCATTTGTGTTCCTAGTGACAATAACCGAAATTTCCTTCGTAAAAGAAACCCATTTTTCAAGGATACATTGCCCGCTCTCTAGTAGTACCAGCGCTTTTTCGATATCCTGCTTATTTCTTACCACCACTTGCCCTTTGCCATCATAGCCGCCGCGTGCTGTTTTTAATACGGCTGGAAAGCCTATCTGCTCGCTCTCCGAATATAAATCATCCGAAGAATTGATGACTGCGTAGGGGGCAACTTGGACGCCGGCATTTACAATGGCAGCTTTTTCTTTTACCCGATCCTGTGCCGTCTCTAGCAGGCTTTTCCCTTGTGGTACATTCGCTTGGCTGCAAAGCCATTCTAGTGCAGCGGCATCTATATTTTCAAATTCATAGGTGATGACGTCACTTACTGCAGCTAATTGGCTAATCGCTTCTAAATCATCATAGCTGCCGATGATCTTATAATCTGCAACTTGGCCGCATGGTGAATCTTCCGTTGGGTCTAAAACGGCGATTCCGTAACCCATCGCCCTTGCGGAAAGTGCCATCATCCTGCCAAGCTGGCCGCCACCAATAATACCAATCGTTTGTCCCGGCAAAATAGTTTTATTAGACAAGCTCATCACTACTTTCTATTGCCGCCATTTTTGCTTCAACGCGGACTTGCTCTAGTCTATCTTTTAATTTCGAATCGTTAATCGCTATAATCTGAGCCGCGAGTAAACCAGCATTGGTTGCTCCTGCCTTCCCAATTGCTACCGTTGCTACTGGTACACCAGTTGGCATTTGCACAATCGATAATAGCGAGTCCAGTCCATTTAATGCTTTCGATTGAACCGGAACGCCGATGACAGGTAAGGTCGTTTTGGCTGCAACCATTCCTGGTAAATGTGCGGCACCGCCCGCTCCTGCGATAATCACTTTTATACCTCTTACTCTAGCAGTTTCGGCAAAATCAAACATTAAGTCAGGAGTTCGGTGTGCTGAAACCACCTTTTTTTCATACGGAACCTCTAACCGGTCAAGGATCTCACAGGTATGTTTCATTGTTTCCCAATCTGATTTGCTGCCCATTATTACTGCGACAATTGGATTCATGTTCTCGCCCCTAACTTTTCCTATATAAAAAGCCCTAAACAGATACTTCCCCAATTTCGCAAAATGAGAGAAAGTAGTCTGTCCGGGCTGAATTCAGCACAGTTCAATACCATAAAATGATGAGTCACATTTCTGGTATTTCCACTTCCCCTCATAGTCCAATCATTTACGGTAATTGGGTAGAAACTTATGGGCCATATTCCCACTATTATACGAGGGTGTTACGTAATTTATTTTTTCGACACCTTTATATTATAATTTATCAAGCAAACGGTCAATAAAAACGAACAATTTTATTCATTTAAATTGTAACGTTCGTTTTTAATCATTACTGACTCCTTCAAATACAATCTGCCTTCCGATAGGTTCATAGGTTGTTTCTTTCCCATTAATTACCTCATGAAAGATCGGTTTTTCTGTACGACGAATCGGTACATACCCCTGTTTCTTCATTCGCTCTAGACATGCTTCAATACTTTCATTTTCCTGTACCTCAAATTGCATTTTCTTCTTTCTACTCATGAAAACAATTTCCCTCTTTTCACTGATTTCACCAAAAAACCGCCATGGATAGCCTTTGGTTCGTAAGAGATAATAAATGCTTTTGGATCCAAACCTTTTATTGTATCGTATAATTTAAGTTCAAATTTCCTTGGTGTCAGGATTTGCAATGCCATTCGATCTCCCTCGAGCCCATGAGCCGCCCATTCTGTCACCCCAAATCCTTGTTCCCTTAAAACCTTTGGCAGATCCTTATCATATTCCTTGGTGATGACATTAACCGTTATATAGCCCAAGGCAAGCTTTTCTTCAATCTTCATCCCGACAATAACACCAATGCCATAACCAACCGCATAGGCAACCAGATTTTGAATTTCATTAAGATTATTCAAAACAAGACCAAGACCTAATACGTAAATAACTACTTCAATCATACTCAAAGACGCCGCTAAATATCTCTGACCCTTTAACGTTAAAATCATTCTTATCGTAAAAAATGAAACATACACGATGTTGATAAGTAAAATAATTAATACCATCATAAAACTGTTTTCTAACAACTATTACCCTCCTCTTCCTATCTAAGCATATTAAAAGTTGTATTTTGTTAGTTTAACCGTTTTTAATAAATTTTTCATTCCATTTAAAAAAGACCTGATATTTAACAGGTCCCATGCAGTATTCATTTACTTTTACTCTTCCTGCGTCTTAACCGCGATATGATAGAGTTTTTCATGAATGTCTAATAGCTTTTCTAAATCATCCTTTGGCAATTTCGCATAATACTTTTCAATAATAAATAATTGATTCTTTTCGACCATTTCATTATAGTGATGACCTTTTTCACCTAGTTGTACGATAATTTCGCGTCGGTTGTCAGGATTTATCTCTCTTTTTACATAATCCTGTTTTTCAAGTTTTGAAATGAGTTGACTCGCAGCACTTGCCGTAATCGATAAAAAGTGTGAAATTTCATTTACTGTACGATTCTTTACTCTTAATAGTTCTAGAATCACTTGCTGTTTCGTTGATAAATTCGCAAACTCATCTTTCATTAATTGCTTATAGTCCTCTAAAAATAATGAACTCAATGCATTAGAGTAATCTAAGATTTTGCTGCATATCAATGCTAAATCTTTGTTCACATCATCCACCTCTTTATTTTCTTATTATAAACCAAATTAAACATTTAAGTAAACTTAAGTATTAAATTTAAAAAACTAAGCTCGAAAACAAGCTTAGAGTCTAAATTAACGTGTTTTTCAAATTACATAAATAATGATGACGAATGACGATGATCGTGCTTGCATGCTTCTTTATCGCACAAGTCATTTTTTTCTTATATGTTTCTCCTTTGAATGGGAATTATAAGAAAAAAAGATTTTAGGTGGTGACTCCATGAAAAAAATACTAGTTATAGTATTTTTGTTATTAGCCCTCATTCCTAATGCTGTTTCAGCAGTACCACAGGAAAATGTAAAAGCAGCTTTTGTCAGAAATGATGTTTTATGGATAAAAATAAAGGAAAAGGAAAGGAAAATTACAGACTCTGGTTATGTAAGATATCCAAAATGGTCATTCGATGGCAGTTGGATAGCCTATTTGAAGTCAGCCAAAGAGGGGGATGTTTTTGACCTTTGGATGTACAATTTGAAAAACAATAAACACTATAAAGTAAAAGAAAATGTCAGTGATAATTTCCAATGGTCCCCTTATGAAAATACAATCGGATTTCAAGTGCTTAAAAATTTATTTACTTTAAATACCAGCCAGCTAGGTCAATTTATTCCTGCTGCGAAAAACATTGAAAACTTTTCTTGGCTTCCAACTGGGAATGGTTTGCTTATTTCCACCAAGAAAAGTGCAAAACTTAATTCAGATATTATTTTATCAAAAGTAACCTTAAGAAAAAATGAAAAGCCAACTATTAACCATTTTTATACAATTAACGTTAATGAAAATGAAATTCTTGTCTCTACAAGTCCATTTAAGTGGTCTACTGATAAGAAGTGGATTAGCTTTTTATTATATCCTACTGCATCTCTGTCTGCCGACGGAAATACATTAAGTGTCCTGTCTGCTAACGGAAAAACATTTCATCGGGTGGATGAAATGCTAAGGGAGGAGGCTTGGTTCCAATGGGCTCCGTTTAACAGTTTATTGGGATATATTAGTGGTACTGGAAGAGAAGCTACTATTACGAAGAAGTTAAAGATTTTAAATGCCCCAACTATGGAAAATGTCGCTTATACCCCTACAGGTTTTGTAGATCGCGATTTAACTTGGCAAAACAATCGGACCGTCTACGTTTCACGTTCGATGGAAAGTGGTGAAGGGCTCTTAGACAGACGACCATTGCCAAGCCTATATAAGATTAATCTTTCGGATAATAAACAAACCCAAGTAACTGCTCCACCTAGATTGTTTGGAGATTTTAGACCTCAAGTTGTTAAAAATAATCTATTTTGGATAAGAACAGATCGAAAAAATGCAAATGTATTGGTTTCACCGACCAATAATATGAGTGAAAGTATTTGGATTAAAAATATTAGTTTGGGAAGCTCCTATTATGAAAAATGGAGCTGGGATGAGGTATTTAGTTTATATTCGAGGCGTTAGTTTATTGGAGGGCCAGGCAGGCTTTAGTACCTGGCTCTTCCCCAAAAAAATTATTTTTCTTCAATTAACGTATTGGTCAGGGTACCTAATTTTTCAACCTCAACGGTTACGACATCACCAGGCTTCAAATAAACTCTCTTTTCCCTTGGATAGCCAATGATAACACCCTCTGGAGTTCCTGTAAGAATCACATCACCAGGTGTAAGCGTCATGTGCTGCGAAATATAGCTGACAATTTCATCTACATAAAAAATCATATCGGAGGTATTAGAATCTTGGCGTTTTTCTCCATTCACATATGTTTTTAATTGTAAATTGTTTGGGTCACCTACTTCATCTGCTGTTACAAGGTAAGGACCGATGGGACTGAAGTCATCACATGTTTTTCCCAGTAACCATTGATGTGTTCTTTTTTGCAGGTCACGTGCGGATAAATCATTTGCTGTACAATAGCCAAATACGTAATCTAATGCATTATCCTTGCTGACATTCTTTGCTTCCTTCCCAATCACTACCCCTAATTCTACTTCGTAATCCAGCCTTTGGGTCACTTTTGGCACTGCAATCTCACATTTATGTCCTGTTAATGAATTATTAAATTTACTAAATAATATCGGTACTTCTGGATAGGGAGACTTTGTTTCATCGGCATGTTTGCGATAATTTAAACCGATACAAATAATTTTGTTCGGTTGTGTAACACAAGGTCCCCAAACAACTTCTTCTTCATTTTTAATATAGTTTGCTTTATTTTCAGATGGCAGGTTCGCAATATAGTCCTCAAGTGCCGAAATGGCTTCATGACTGCCAGCGATTACTTTCATGATGTTTGTATGTACTTGATTATTAGGAATCTCTTTTAATGCCTCTTCAAGGTCAATAATGCCTTTTTCAATTTTCACACCTAACACGTGCTTACCTTCTTTATTAATTGTTACTAGTTTCATTGAATAGTTTCCCTCCTTGTTTTAAACTTGCTAAACATCTGATTTCTCTATTCCATTCTTTTTATCCTTCTTTCTCCTTTAATTAAATAAAGTATTTTTTCTTGAATTTTTATTTATTAAGCAAGAAACAATTATGAAAAAAGAATCAGATGCCAAAAATTTAAAAAATGAGGGTTGATTCCCTCTACCCTTGAAAAATTAAGTACGTTTAACCACTAATCGTTACCGATATCACTGATAATGTCATTAATCGGGCATGATTAATCTCTAATCGTTACCTTACTTTATAAAAAATACCTTACAAGGGCACGATTAGCCCTTAATCGTTACCTCATTTTATAAAAATTACGTTGTACGGTAACGATTCACTGACTATCGTTATCCTTCCCTATTAAAACGACGCTACTTGGGCACAATTGTCCAGCTATTATCTTTTTCTACACCATTTTGTCATTCTGGACAAACAAAAAAAGCACAACCCTTATCAGGTTGTGCTTCGTTTTGCCTGGCAACGTCCTACTCTCACAGGGACAAAGTCCCAACTACCATCGGCGCTGAGAAGCTTAACTTCCGTGTTCGGTATGGGAACGGGTGT
>NZ_JAVDVZ010000006.1:0-277020 GCF_031457145.1 Neobacillus niacini | reverse complement strand
CGTGGCTCTGGCGGTAGTAAAGGGTCCAAAGGCAGCAGAGGCTCGAGAGGTTCGAAGGGTCCAAAAGGTAGACACAGTTCTGGCGGAAGCAAAGGATCCAAAGGCAGTCACGGTTCTCGCGGAAGTAAAGGAACCAAAGGTAGTCGCGGTTCTCGCGGAAGTAAAGGATCCAAAGGCAGTCGCGGCTCCGGTGGAAGCAGAGGATCCAAAGGTAGTCACGGCTCTAGCGGCAGCATAGGATCCTTTGGCGGATATGGTTATGGTAAAAAGGGCAGTCACGGTTCCGGCGGCAGCAAAGGGTCAAAAGGCAGTAAAGGTTCTGGTGGAAGCAAAGGATCCAAAGGCAGTAAAGGATCCAAAGGCGCTAAAGGTCCAAAAGGAGGTAAAGGTTCTCGTCGTAGCAAAGGATCCAAAGGCAGTAAAGGATCTGGCGGAAGCAAAGGCTCGAAAGGTGGTAAAGCTTCAAAAGGTAAAAGAGGGAGTAAAGGATCCAAAGGTAAAAATTAATGAATCCTAAACCGGTACTTTTTAGAGTACCGGTTTTTTTCTTGAGACTACGTAAAGTACGATAGTAGCCTAAGAATTTTACTATAGGCATTCGTTTACCTGCAAAATAATGTGCGTAAATCTATACATGATTTTAAAAAACTTTCTAGTTACTCGCTGATTTACATAAATTCAAGATATTCGTTTAGTTCAAGCCCCTAAGTACCTACGTATGATAAAACAAAGGACAAGAGAAGACAGGAAAAAGAAGAATATTAGAATGAAATTTTAGTTTTTGAAAGGAGAGAAATAACATATATGTATCATCCATCGACGGTGATCATAACCATATTCGCTTTTATCCTAACCATGGTGATGATATTTATCCGTCCGAAAAACATGAATGAAGCAATTCCTGCAACAATCGGAGCCGTACTTGTATTTTTAAGTGGAAGTGTGTCATTAGTGGATTTACTTGATATTAGTTCTAAAGTAACCGGAGCTGCCGTCACTATAATAGCAACAATCGTCATGGCCATTATTCTTGAAAGCTTTGGATTTTTTAAATGGACAGCCGCATTGATGCTAAAAGTATCAAAGGGTTCGGGAATAAGATTGTTTTGGTATACATTACTGCTTTGCTTTTTAATGACTCTTTTCTTTAACAATGATGGGAGCATATTAATTACCACTCCAATCTTAATTTTAATACTTAAACATTTAGGACTAAAGAAACGTCAAATGATACCTTATTTATTAAGTGGTGCTTTAATTGCAACAGCCTCAAGCGCACCTATAGGTGTAAGTAATATTGTTAATTTAATAGCTTTAAAAATTATTGGGATGGATCTTTACCTTCACACTGCTATGATGTTTGTCCCAGGAACTCTAGGATTGTTATTCCTATCCTACTTATTGTACCTTGTTTTTAGAAAGGAGCTTCCAAAACAGCTTCGTTACCATTCCTACTCAATTCCACTCCATCAGAATAATCGTTATCACCCGTTAAAGAAAAATTCCGAAGACATTTTTGATAAACATAAGAAGCTTATGATTCAAATGCTCATCTTTGTATTTATAATGCGAATTAGTCTCTTCGTTGCTTCCTTTATCGGAATATCTGTATCATTAGTAGCGGTTATTGGTTCAATTGGACTATTAGTTTGGAGATGGATCAAAATTGGAGTAAGTCCTAAGGACATGTTATTAAAAACACCATGGCATATCTTAATCTTCGCATTTAATATGTACATCATTATCTATGGTCTTCATAATATAGGTTTGACCAACTTCTTGGTTGAACAATTAGGTACTTTGGTTCACGGTAGTCTTTTCCATGCAAGTATTACAATGGGCGTATTAACAGGAGTATTATCGAACCTGTTTAATAACCACCCTGCTTTAATGGTCGCTACTATTACTCTTACAGAAATGGGATTACAACCGCTTACACTAAAAACAGTATACCTAGCAAATATTATCGGTAGTGACATCGGATCATTATTACTTCCAATTGGAACATTAGCAACATTAATTTGGATGCACATTCTCAGGGCAAATAAAATTACCATTACTTGGATGGAATATTTACGAGTTACCATTATCGTCATTCCTCCAACCTTAATTTTCACACTTGTCAGCTTGTATTTTTGGCTGTTACTGGTTTATGTTTAAGCAAATAGGTGGGACTCACCATTTCATTTGGTGATCCTTTTTTAATTAAAGCTAACTTTTAAGATTCTGTTAAATAATGGATAAAGTAAATAGCCAATGAAAAATCCTAAAACATTTAAAATGAGATCATCAATATCCAAGCTCCCTCTTCGTGTATAGTATTGTAATAATTCTATCAACGAAATGAATAGAATGGGGAGGTAGAATAATTGTAAAGGTGAAACTTTTTTAACCTTTAAAAATAGACCAAAAGGAATGAACAAGACTATATTAGCAGCCAAATTATAAAAAGAAATCAACCCGTTCACCTTTGCAGATAGATAAAAAGCAATGGTGGAAAAAGGAACAAGGTTTATTGCCTGATAGGTTTGGTTACCAGGTCGAAAGAAAAGTAAAATCAATAAAGCAATAGTATAGAGAATCAATAGTGTCCGAAAATACGAATAGCGAAGCTGAATGGTTTCTTTGCGTATTAATAAGGTGAAGAAAAATACTGCTACAACCATACATAAAAAAACAACACCTAAGACGACCGGATGAAGATACGAATTCAATCGAATCAACACAGGAGACAATATAAGAAAAAGAACGGCAGCTGCAATTAAGGATAGTAGAAGGAATTTTTTCATAACATGGACCTCTTTGATATTTTTTACATTATAACACTAATTCAATTCTTACTATTCCTTTCTTTAGGGGAATAGTAATCAGCCCTTTCAATCGAAAGGGCTTGTTCCATTTTCAGTATTTTTAATTAAGGCTGTTCTCAAAAAGATTGTTGTTAAAATCTTAAAGCCGATTTTAACGTGGAAAAAGTTATTTTGCGCTTTAGAATTTAGTTTGCAGGCTCTTTTTTTTATAAAAATTATCCTATTTCCTGCGAGAAATTAGCACAATCATAAAATTATATTCCAAAAAGCAACAAAGTATAAGAAAAGAGCCTTAATTAATCAATTTTTCCAATAAAAATCTTGAACTATTCATTAGCTTCCTGAATATATTTTATCAGAGGCAGTATTGGAGGGAAGAAGATGAGTGTTCGTACCAATCATTTGTCAGAACCACGCCGCAGGATTATTCGTCTTATAAAAAATAATGGTTCATCATCTATGAGCGAGCTGGCCTATGCCTTAGAAATTAGCAGCGAGGCAGTTCGGCAGCACCTCTTACAATTAGAAAAGGATGGATGGATTACTCGATTTTCGGAAAACAATGGCATTGGGCGGCCTGTACTATACTATCGATTAACCAAGGCAGGCGAACATCTTTTCGAAAAAAATTACGATCATTTAACGATTGAAATCTTGGATACGCTGCTCAATCAACTAGGCGATGATGCATTGAAAAATGTCCTTTCTTCCATGATTGAGGAAAGAATCACTCAGTGGGAACCCAAATTAAAGGGATTAAACACTGAAGAACGGTTAAGTGCTTTAAAGGACTTCTATACAAAAGACGATTCATTTATGGAAATTGAAAATAAAAATAATACTTATTCCCTCATTGAACGCAATTGTCCCTTTCATAATGTAGCAATAAAGCGACCAATCCTTTGCAGTGTTACGGTTTCTGTTCTAACTCATTTATTAGGCTGTTCTGTCAAACGAGTGAAGAAACTTCAGAACGGTGATGGCTGTTGTATTTTTCAAGTTTCTTTAAATGAACCTGTTAATGAAACCACCTCTCGTATCATCATTGAGGATGATCTGTCCTAAAAACAACAAAAGGATGATGTGAACATGACGAGTGAGCAGTATTTACTTTTGCGTGAAAAATTTCCCCACTTGTTAAACCATCAATCAGTTGAGGAAAATGGCAGCTTAGTGGAAATAGATAATTTTTCAGTAGCTATTAAACAATTAATTATACTTTGTGGAGACGATCCAAAAAGAGATGGTTTACAGGAAACTCCATTTAGGGTGCTCAAAGCCTTCCTGGAATCCACAGAGGGATACCGAGAAGACCCGAAACTACATTTAGAAAAAACATTTGATATACAGCATAAGGGTTTAATTTTGATAAAAGATATTGATTTTTATTCTTTATGTGAACATCATTTTTCACCATTTTTTGGAGTCGCACATGTTGGTTATATCCCAAAAGAAAAAATTACAGGTCTATCTAAGGTGGGACGTTTGGTTGAAGGATATGCAAAAAGATTTCAAGTGCAGGAGAGACTTACTACTCAGATCGCACAAGCCATTGAAGAAGTATTGGATCCAGAGGGAACGATTGTGCTGGTTGAAGCGAAACATATGTGTATGTGCTCAAGAGGCATTAAAAAAGCAAATACGGTTACGACAACATCCAGCATTCGAGGTATATATGAAAACAGACCCGATTTGCGTGCTGAATTTTATTCATTAATAAAGAATTAAAGGGAGTGAAGAGGATGGATAATCAAATAAAAATTTCAGATAATGGACCATTGGAAATAAGCGGTGACTTTCATTTATATGATTCAGAAGGTTATGAATATACAAAATAAGCGAAGGTTTATCTTTGTAGGTGTGGACTGTCAAGTAAAAAACCTTTTTGTGATGGGTCACATAAAAGAGAAGGATTCGAAAGCAGTCCTAGAGCATCAGAATAAAATCCAAATATACTTTTATCAGAATGACTACTATGTCATTCTTTATTTTTGCTTTCTTCATGAGCGAAGAGCCTTTTTTTTATAAAAACAGCAAAGTGCAGGTTTGTCTTTAACGTTTATTTCATTATTAAAATACTATAGTAATAAAAGGCAGGTGAGTAAAATGTATATGGTCGGCTTTTATTCGCCAAAAGCGAAATCAGGTGTTACCGAATTGTCTTTATCTATTTATTATTGGATTAAATTAAATACGGATTTATCTACTGCATTTATTTCATACGGGACATTAGAAAAAGAAGGACTTACAAATGAAGTGATCCATGAATTTTCTAAATTGACGTTAACTGAACAAAAACGAATCGTTACAAACATGAAGAAAGAGTATGATATTATCATTTATGATGCCTCAAGCCAACTCTCAGAAGGAGTTTTAAAGCTTTTACCTATTGTTGACAGGCTATTTGTGGTTGGAGAAGAGAACACTGATTTTGCTGTTAAACTCCATCAAATCATCCAATTTGATAAAATTTTTGATAAAAGTGTAAAAAACTTCATTCAGCAATTAAAAGGAAATAAGACTTTTATTATTCGTGAGAATAAGGAAGGGCGCGTAATTGGTTTCAATTATACAAAAAAAGAAACAAATGAAATTGGGCAAATGGTGTATAGAGATTATGTTACGCGATATATAGAAGAAAAATTTATAGAAAAAAATGAAAAAATCTATAAAAAGATTAAACAAATCCCAAAAGAAACCCTGTTTAGAGGCTTATACGAGCTTGGTATTGATTTTGAGAAAGCTCTTCTCTTTCATGAATATGTTCTTTTAAGAGAAGCGTTAGGCCAAAAGTATGAAGAAGCACTGGAAAATTTATTCCCGCTATTAGTAAATTCCTCGTTTACTGAAATACTAGAAAAGTTTCAAAACGAAATCAAATTTATTACAAAACTAAAATTAACTTGAAAAAGTCAGGACAGATTTCCTGACTTTTACTCATTGTATTGACGATTAATACTTAACAATTGAAACAATTACGGTATAATATTATCTGAAAGAATTTCATTTTAGAAAATGGTTGAAGAAGCAGCCTATTTCTATTACTATTTTTGTAGTCAAAAGTTGAAAGTGAGTGGACAGTATGGGCCGTAAATGGAACAATATTAAGGAAAAGAAAGCCTCAAAGGATGCGAATACAAGTCGTATTTATGCAAAATTTGGAGTAGAAATTTATGTAGCAGCAAGAAGCGGGGAACCTAACCCTGAATCCAATCAGGCTTTAAAATTTGTATTAGAACGGGCAAAAACATACAATGTACCAAGACACATTATTGACCGTGCGATAGAAAAAGCAAAAGGCGGATCAGAAGAAAGCTATTCAGAACTTCGTTATGAAGGATTTGGTCCAAATGGCTCAATGGTCATCGTTGATGCCTTGACAAATAACGTGAACCGTACCGCTTCTGAAGTTCGTGCTGCATTCGGTAAAAATGGCGGTAACATGGGCGTCAGCGGATCGGTCGCTTATATGTTTGATGCAACTGCAGTTATCGGTATCGAAGGAAAAACGGAAGATGATGTATTAGAAATCTTAATGGAAGCCGATGTAGATGTACGCGACATTCTTGAAGAAGAAGAACAGGTGATCGTTTACGCTGAACCAGATCAGTTCCATGCTGTTCAAGAAGCATTTAAGAATGCTGGCATTACTGAATTTACAGTTGCCGAGCTTACCATGCTTGCACAAAATGAAATAACACTTCTAGAAGACGCTCTAGCTAAATTCGAAAAAATGATTGATGTTTTAGAAGAATTAGATGACGTTCAACGAGTGTACCACAATGTCGAATTAGTTGAATAAGTTGACTAGAAGACCTTTGTTTTTGAACAGAGGTCTTCTCTTTTCAAGTTATAATTGAGAGAGGAGAAGTGTATGTCGCAAACAGTCAAAATTCAAAAGCCCAAAATCCCATCAAACTTAACGCCTTTGGACTTTTATCCAAATGAAGAACTGTATTTTGAAATGTGCACCATAAGCGATTACTCCATTGTGAATGAGGACTTACATAGATTACGGTTTGAACAAGTTGTTTTTAAGAATGTTATTTTTCAGGATGTATCGTTTAAAAATATTGAATTAACAGATGTCATTTTTGAAAACTGTGATTTATCCAACACAGATTTTAGTGCAGGAAGTATTCATCGAGTTGAGTTTAGTGATTCCAAAATTCTTGGTCTTAATCTTTCAGACGCTACGCTTGGAAATGTGTTATTTCATACTTGTAATGCAAATTTAATCTCGTTTGGTTATTCCAAATTAAAGCAGGTACAGTTCGATTCATGTTCTCTTCGCAATGCCGATTATTTTGAGTCCAAATTTAATAAAGTTGCCTTTAAAGAGTGTGATTTAAATGAAGCCAATTTCGAAGGAACACCTTTGAAAGGAATTGATTTAAGCAGCTGCAACTTTGAACGATTAAATGTCTCGATAAATGATTTAACAGGTTGTGAAGTTAATGAAAATCAAGCCTTAGGATTTGCACGATTATTAGGCTTGATAATAAAATAGTAGATAATCGGGAGCAGCCTCATAGAATAGCTCCTTCTAAAAGTCAAAGCTTTTGCTAAACGTTTATGCAAACTCTACCAGCTGGGCTTCAGCATGAAATAAAAACAAATATAACAAACTAATGAAAAAAGGGGATTATTTAATGAAACTAACTCTAAACTCTAAGGTACTTTCAGTATTAGAAGACAAAATTCAACTAATCAAAACAGAAAAAGGTGCTATTTACTTAGTCGGACCAATAAATCTTCCTGTGAATTTATACGGTGAAACCGTTCAATTCAAATGGTACTGCTGGTTAAATTGTGATGAGGTAACAGAGGATTATGAAAGAATCATTGAAAAATTATCATCGTCTAATTTAGCTGAGTTTCAACAATCAAGTGTTTTAGTTTATGGGGATTTTGAATTTGGGGAAGACGCAATTATTCGTATGCATTCCATTTGTCATACAGGTGATATTTTCGGAAGTAAGCGTTGTGATTGTGGGTATCAGCTAAAACAATCAATGAAAATAATACAAGAGCATGGAACAGGTGCATTATTCTATTTAGCTAACCATGAAGGAAGAGGAATTGGGTTATTCAGTAAAGCAATGGCCTATGTACTACAGGAAAACGGTTATGATACTGTCGAGGCAAATGAAGGACTTGGGTTTGTGGATGACTCTAGAAACTATGGTGACGCCATCCGAGTTCTTAAAGCAATTCGTCAAAAACCTGTAACATTGATGACGAACAATCCTAAAAAATTAAACGCCTTAAAAGAAGCTGGGTTAGAGGTTTCAGGACGACAACCTTTATGGGGAGATGTTTCTGAGTATAATGAGAAATATTTACAGACAAAAATTAATAAGTCTGGTCATCTAGAAGAAGAGGAGGGATCTTGTCCAAATGACTAATCACGAATTTTACATGGATTTAGCCATAAAAAATGCCCAGGCGATGAAAGGTCAGACTGACCCGAATCCATTGGTTGGTTCGGTTATTGTCAATGATAACCGTGTGGTTGGAATAGGTGCCCACTTGAAAGCTGGTGAACCTCATGCAGAGATTCACGCCCTTCGAATGGCTGGTGAGAAAGCAAAAGGAGGGACGATTTATGTGACACTCGAACCTTGTTCCCACCATGGCAGGACAGGACCTTGTGCAGTAGCCATTGTCGAAGCTGGGATTAAAAAAGTTGTGATTGCCACACTTGATCCCAATCCAGTCGTTTCAGGAAATGGTGTAAAAATCTTAGAAGACGCTGGAATCGAAGTGATTACTGGTGTTCGCCAAGACAAGTCACAACGGATGAATGAAGTATTTAATAAATTCATTGTTGAGAAAACACCTTTTGTCACCTTAAAGGCTGGAATTACCTTAGACGGAAAAATTGCAACCCATTCTTTTGACAGCAAATGGATTACTTCTGAAGCAGCAAGAGAAGATGTCCACCATCTTAGAAATGAAAATATGGGAATTCTGGTTGGGGTGAACACGGTCATAAAAGATAATCCCGAGCTTACAACACGGATACCGAATGGGCGTAATCCAATTCGAATCGTTTTGGACTCTACCCTAAGAATTCCTTTGGATTCTAAATTGATTACCGATAAACTCGCGGAAACATGGATTTTTACAAGTGAACGTTTTGAAAAAGACAAGCGAGACACTTTAGAAGGTCAAGGAATTAGTGTATTTCAAACTAGTGGTACAACAGTTAATCCTGCAGAAGTCTTGCAAATATTAGGTGAAAAGCTCGTTTCTTCCGTATTGATTGAAGGTGGAGGCACGGTCAACTGGTCATTTTTAGAAAATAAATTAATTGATAAAGTAGTGCTCTATGTTGCACCAAAAATCATTGGCGGTCAGCATGCACCCTCCTTCCTTGCAGGGGCTGGAATGGATAAAATGAAAGATGCTGTAGAGCTTTCTAATCTAGCTGTCCAACCCATTGGTAAAGATTATAAATTTACTGGGTATCCAATTTACACCCATGAGGAGTCATAAAATGAAATTTGGTTTCGATATTGATGACACACTCATTAATCTAAGAGAACATGCTTTTACCATTTACAATAAAAAGTTAAAGAAGAATGTATCCATCGAGGATTTTCATGCTTTAAATAGGGTTGAAATCCATGGACCTTTCGAATTAACAGATGAGCAAGGAAAAGACATGTGGAATTCATCGTTAGAAGAAATTTATTATACGAACTGTCCTCCTTTTCCAAATGCAGTCGAAACGTTACAGGAGTTAGAAAAAAAGGGTCATGAAATCTATTACATAACAGCAAGACCGAAAGAACATGGTGAACGGACGAAAAAATGGTTAAAGGAACAAGGCTTCCCTGTTAGAGATGATCGTTTTTACTACGGGATGCAGGATCATGAAAAAGTTGAAATTATCAAGGAATTACAACTTGATTATTACTTTGATGATAAAGCTGAGGTTTTAGATACACTTACTCATGATTCTTTAAAAGTGTTTGTAAGAGACCAGTCCTATAATCGACATTTACAATATCCCCGAATCCTAGACTGGACAGATTTAAAAGAAATATTAAAAAATGAGCTGGAGTAATTAAGCTGAATTTCTAATCTTGAAAAAACAGAAGGGTATGCCTTTCTGTTTTTTTGTTTTCAAAGATACTGTTGGATAAAGGAGAAAATAGGTGTAAAACAACGCAAGCACTCATTGCATGCGTTTACATGCTTTTTCACAAAATTGTAACAATCATATATACTGTATTATGTTCACAACGGCACAGACTTTCAGGAGAGCTGAAAGTCAATTAATAAATTGAGAAAAGAAAGAGGTGCACCATGAAAAGTAACACATTGAAAAATCAATGGTTTGGAAACATCAAAGGTGATGTACTATCCGGAATAGTCGTTGCAATGGCATTAATTCCAGAAGCCATTGCCTTCTCCCTAATAGCAGGTGTAGACCCTATGATCGGTTTATATGCTTCTTTTTGTATTGCAGTTGTCATTGCTTTTGTAGGTGGAAGACCGGGAATGATATCGGCGGCAACAGGTGCCACTGCTTTAGTAATGGTTACCTTAGTGGCTGATTACGGGTTACAGTACTTACTTGCTGCTACCATATTAACTGGAATCATTCAAATTGTTATGGGGGTTCTAAAATTAGGTCGTCTAATGAAATTTGTCCCCCGTTCGGTGATGATTGGATTCGTAAATGCTCTCGCCATCCTTATCTTTTCTTCCCAATTGACTCACTTTGTTGGTGAGACTATGGCAATGTATGCGATGGTAGCTGGGGCATTAGCAATCATATATATCTTTCCTCGTTTTACAAAGGCAGTTCCATCCCCATTAGTAGCAATTATCACGATCACTGTTATTGCCGTTATGACAGGAAGTGGGGTACGTACCATTGGTGATATGGGAGAATTGAGTCAGACACTGCCATTTTTCTTAATACCAGATATTCCTTTTAATTTCGAAACGTTACAGATCATTTTTCCTTACTCACTATCCATTGCGATTGTTGGTTTGGTAGAATCTTTATTAACTGCTTCAATTGTAGATGATATGACGGACACCACTAGTGATAAGAATAAAGAGGCAAGAGGGCAAGGAATTGCAAATATTGTTTCAGGATTTTTCGGCGGGATGGCAGGATGTGCCATGATTGGACAATCTGTTATTAACGTGAAATCTGGGGGTCGGGGTAGATTATCTGCTTTGGTAGCCGGTGTATTTTTAATGGTGTTAATTATCCTATTAAATGATTTCCTGGTAAAAATTCCAATGGCAGCTTTAGTTGGAGTTATGTTCATGGTTTCGATTGGAACCTTTGATTGGTCATCTATTAAAAAAATTCACAAGACACCGTTGTCAGATACCATTGTTATGATTGTGACTGTTGGTACTGTTCTTATGACACATGATTTATCTAAAGGGGTTTTGGTAGGAATTTTACTAAGTGCGATTTTCTTTGCTTCAAAGATATCTAAAGTAAAGGTAACCACATTGGCTTCAGAAAGCTCACATAAAAAAATCTATCGTGTTACAGGTCAATTATTCTTTGCATCTGTTACAGAATTTGTAGAGAGCTTTAACTACAATGAAAAAGGTAAAGAGGTAACCTTAGATTTAACACAAGCTCATTTATGGGATGATTCAGCTGTTGGTGCAATTGATAAGGTTATGATTAAATATCACCAAAATGGCATAAAGGTCCAACTAATGGGTCTCAATAAAGAGAGCAATAAATTGTTAGATAAGCTTGCTGTTCATAATAAACCAGGCGGTCTTGAAAAAGCAGCCGGTCAATAATTTAGTTAACACGCTGGTAATAGTATCAGCGTGTTGTTTTATGGAAATGCTATTCACATAATTATCATATTTTTCAATTATTACATCTTTCCTTTTCGACATAATTGGATTGCATTTGTTGCTAGTCATTTACAATTATATATATATCTATAAAGGTATTAAGGAAATACGTCGAATCAGTGTAATCAAAGTCGGTATTTATTGATGTTGTGTGCTGCACTTGGGATGTTACAATGAGGGCGAAATAAGTGTTACATATCGATAAAGCTATTTTCCAAAAGGAGGTGTACCAATGATGAAAAAACAATGTATAGCCATGTTGTTAGCAGGTGGGAAAGGGTCGCGATTAAAAGAATTAACACGAAATTTAGCCAAGCCAGCTGTACCATTTGGAGGCAAATACCGAATCATTGACTTTGCATTAAGTAATTGTAAAAACTCTAGCATTGATACCGTAGGAATCCTTACACAATATAAACAAGAGACCCTTAAAAATTATATTGAGAATGGGGAAAAGTGGGGCTTAAATCAGAAAATTGGCGGTATTGCTATCCTACATCCGAATCACAATGATGTCGGAGAAAATAGCTATGAAGGTACCGCTCATGCCGTATTCGAAAACCTTGACTACATTGAAAGTCAAAATCCAGAATATGTTCTCATTCTTTCAGGTGATCATATATATAAAATGGATTACAGTAACTTGGTAATGGAGCATAAACAATCAGGTGCGGATGCAACTATTTCTGTTATCAATGTTCCTTGGAGTGATGCAAGCCGATTTGGTATCTTGAATATTGAGCATGAATCAAAGAGAATAATTGATTTCGAGGAAAAACCAGAAACACCAAAATCTAATCTTGCCTCAATGGGAATCTATCTATTTAATTGGCCTATATTAAAAAAATACCTTGAAATAGAAGAAAATAACCCTTATTCTTCAAAGGACTTTGGTAAGGATATTATCCCAACCATGTTACGAGATAACTGCCATCTCCATGCCTATCTTTTCAGTGGGTATTGGAAAGATGTTGGAACAGTTGAGAGCTTTTGGGAAGCCAATATGGATTTATTGTCGGCTCGTACGAATCCGATATTAGTAAATGAGGAATGGAAAATATATACCTCAGGCATGCCGCAGCCACCGATGTATCTGGATGGGGAAGCTTTCTTGCACAAATCTATTATTAGTGAGGGCTGTAAAGTATTTGGAAGGGTAGAAAATTCCGTTCTCTTTAATGGGGTACGTGTTGCAAAAGGTGCTTATATCAAAGATTCCGTTATATTACCAAATACAATCATAGGTGAAAATGCCGTAATCAACCGAGCAGTTATTGGTAATGGCATTATAATAGAAGCAAATGCAAAAGTAGGGGACTCCGCACCGTTCAGTGATATTACCTTAATTGGAGATAATCAAACCATTCAAGAAGATCAACCACTAGAAAAGGTTAATAAATAAACTGATAGGAAGCGGAATCCTAGATGATTTCGCTTTTTTAAAATATAAGCTCCTTGACGTAATCCACTTAATGTATTAAAATTATCTCATATTCAAGATACTTCAATTTGAATCATATATAGGAGGTGTTTAAAATGAATGTAAAATGTACAAACTCACCATTTTTATTATTAATGCAGACTTCAAAAGCCATACAGGACCGAATAAGAGAAGAAATGACAAAAAACAATTTAAGCATTACGGAATTCTCCGTTTTAGAAGTGCTTTATTATCATGAGAAACAAACCATCCAGCAGATTGGAAGTCGTATTCTAATTTCAAGTGGCTCGATGACGTATGTTATTGATAAATTAGAAAAAAGAGGCTTGTTAATGCGAAATGATTGTCAAAATGACCGCCGGGTTATTCATATTACATTAACAGATACAGGAAAAGAGCTTATGATGGAAATTATGCCGAAACATCAGGACTTAATTGATCATATTTTTGATTCATTAACTAGTGTAGAGGTAGAGACTATCACAAACCTTTTGGAAAAAGTAAAAAATAGGGCGGAAGCTTAAATTTTTTTGTTAATTATCCTGATTTTGAGATTCTTGATATTAAAGTAATAAGTTAGTTAATATCTATGTCCTAGGGCAATCGCCAATTTGGAGGTAGAACGAATGAAACACATATTTTATAAAGGAAAAAATCCAAACGATTGGAATCAGCTGAATTTGAATCTCTATTAAAAAAGGCAAACGCGAATGTGGAACTTTACTGGGAACATAGAGGACACCAATTGAATGCAGAAGAAGTAGAACATGCCGCACAATGGTATCCTAAATTGTAATCGAAAAAGCTAATCTCTTCAGATTAGCTTGTTTTCTTTTATAGAAGATAAAATATTGTTAGTTATTTCATCACTCATAAGAATTAAAAGATATAAAAAAGTGCACAAAGCGTAAGCTTCAATGCACCATAATTTATATCAAATCTATTTTAAACTATTATATTCCTTCTTAATCTTTTCTACAGTATGTTCAAACTGTTCTCCCCAATGGTCATTTTTAGTATTAAAAATGACTTTGCCGTCTTCATCGATCATCCCATATCCTCTATAGGCTACATCAACATTTTTCATGCCCATAAAATCGATTAATTCTAGTTCTGGATCAGAAACGAAGGGCAGGCTTTGACCGAAAACTTCGTTTAATTGATTATATAATTCAAGTTGTTCATCTGGGGAATCGTTGCTAACTATGTACATTTCTACATCTAGGTCTTTTAATTCATCCAAATTTTCGTGCAACTGAACCAGTTGCTGTTGACAAAGTCCTCAGGTATAGGTCGTAATAAAGAAGAAGACTGTAGGTTTTTCTGAAGGAAAAGTTACTTCCTTTTGATCTTGGTTAAGTAATGTCATTGGTTCATTAAGTGTCTTTTGTCCGCAAGCAGGTAATATTAAAACCGCTATGAGGAATAAGACAATAAATCTTGGTTTCATGTTGTTCTCCTTTTTATTATTTTGTATAAGCATAAAATTAATAAGTTAATTGTAGTGTAAACAGTAATATCTATCAAATAATACAGCTTATGCTTGTCAAAAAATAAAAAACCAGAGTGGTTGTCCATTCTGGTTTTTCCTCGATTATTTTTTCTCGGAAAGCCAAGAAGCAACTGCATCTGCATCTTCCCCTGTAAGAATTCCTCCAGGCATGCCGCCTTTTCCATTTACAATAATTTCTTCAATTTCATCTTTAGAATATTTTGAGCCAACCTTATCAAGATCCGGGGCTCCGCCGCTAACTAAATCTCCACCATGACAAGAAGAGCAGCTTTGTTGAAATAAAGCATCTCCATCACCTGCATCTGCAGTTTGTTCCTGTTCCTTAGTAGGTGTTGTGTCTTTTTCCGTTGCTTCATCTCCGCCACCACAAGCGGTGATAAAGCCTAGAAAAGCTACACAAATGATTCCATAAAGCCATTTTTTCACATTATTCACCTCCATATATAAATAGGTTTTCAATTATTACTGCTAAATATTCCAAACCATTTACGTTTAGCCATGATTTTTACAAACATAAAAAGCTTTCCAAGTCGGAAAGCTTTTTAATTACCATTTTTACGAAACAGTAAACATCCAGGTTACTCCGAATTTATCCTTCACAGAACCATGAAGTTTAGCAAAGAAGGTAGGTTGAAGATCCATATAAATAGTTCCGCCATCTTTAAGAATGTTCCAAGCCTTAATTGCACTTTCTTCTGAGTCAGGCTCAACACAGATAACAACTTTTTCCGAATCGGAGGAAACTCGATTACTGTCTGAACCCAATAAACTTCCTGATTCTGTTAATTTTATTTCTGAATGTAATACGAGGTCTTTATCACTTTCTGAAATAGGGAACTCAGGGCTTGAGGGAATATCCCCATATTTTTGCATAGCAACAATTTCTCCATTAAAAGCTTCAAGATACAATTTAAAAGCCTCATTGCATTCTCGGTTAAACATTAAATAGGGTTTGATCATTTTCTAGTCTCCTTCATAATTAATTATTACTAATACAATTATATACGAACATAAGTTCCGTTTTCAATATAAAAATTATTTATTAAAAGATAAAAAGCTGCCAAATACTTGACAGCTTTTTTAAATTTCACTTTTTTGTGTTTTCATCCCAATATCGGACACTTTCAGTCTTACCTGTAGGTTCTCTTTTGACCACTTTACCTTCTTTATCGTAATATACTTCGTATTCCTGATAGACTTCTACATAATATCTGTCCATACTTTCAACACTGTCTAGTCTATTCTCCAAAACCGGCATTTCGGTTGGCGGTTCTACCTCAACTGGCTGTGCCACTGCTGGTTCGCTAGTCGAGTAGGAAAAGTCTTTATGGACGAATGAGTATGGTGAATCAAGATAGGCTACAAGAATAACAATGATACACAGGCATAAAAACGTCGTGAAATGAGAGAGTAGTTTCATTCATCTCGACTCCTTTAACAAGTACATCCTCGTAACCTATCTTATGCATGTCCTTTAGACATATGCTAGTTTGTTTTTAAGATTAAAGCCTTTGAACGATAAAATTGATAAAGTATCAAAGCTAGGATGGAAATGATTGCTCCTGATATATAGGGTAATCCAATCGATAGCGAGAATAACCAGCCTCCAAGCGGAGGACCGATAATTCTTCCTAATGAGTCAAAGGAAGAAAGCAACCCAGTTGCGCTACCATGTCCAGCATTTGTTGTTTTTGTAAGCAGGGAGGAGACACTTGGACGAATTACACCGTTGCCAATACCAAAG
Organism: Neobacillus niacini; assembly: GCF_031457145.1. Lineage (GTDB taxonomy): Bacteria > Bacillota > Bacilli > Bacillales > Cytobacillaceae > Neobacillus > Neobacillus niacini_J. The sequence continues at coordinate 260,656 of NZ_JAVDVZ010000006.1, read as the reverse complement.
ATTGATAAAAATATAGCCGCAGTTGTAAAACTATCAACAAGTAGGATTAAACCGAAACCAATCGCAGATACAACAATTCCGCCTTGAATGACTGTGCCTTCACCGTATTTCTTTGTTAGTTTTCCAACCAAACCGCCTTGTACCATCGCACCTGCAAATCCCATAATCATGAAAATATAGCCAAGCTGAGTGGCTCCTAATCCAGCCTTTTTAGCAGCAAAATAGGCAAATGTCGCTTCAAGACCAGACAGTGATAAAGATATTAACAATTGTAATAAGAACAATACTGCCGCAGGTCCTGAAAATGCTTTCCATCTCGATTGTTTTTTACTTTGGTTATTTTCTTGATTACTTTTTTGTAAGGATTCTTTTAAAAGAAAGAAAATGATAATTAATGTTATTAATGAAGTCGCACCAGCTAAATAAAAAGGCATGCTCATGCTTGTTTTTGAAAATATACCGCCAATAGCTGGTCCAAATACAAATCCCAGACCAACAGCTGCCCCTATAATCCCCATTCCTTTTCCACGGTTTTCTGGGGTTGTTATATCTGCAACATAAGCCATCGCAGTTGGCATATTAGCAGAAGATAAGATTCCGCCAATAATTCGGGCTGCAAACAACATCCAAAGCTCAGTAGACATTGCTTGAATAAAAAAGGATAATGATAATCCGGCAATACCAACCATCATGATGGGTTTACGTCCAATACGATCAGACAATTTACCCCAAAATGGTGCGAAGATGAGTTGCATCAGTGAATATACGGCCATTAATAATCCCAGTTGGGTAGGGGAGGCACCCATTTCTTCAGCATAAAAAGGAAGAACCGGAATGATAATACCAAAACCTATCATGACTAAAAACATGACTAAAAATAAAATAGGTAAAGCTCTCTTTGTTTCCAAATAACTCCAACTCCTAAATAATGTAAACACATCAAATCTCTATGTAACTTTTGATACAATTTTTGACCGCTATGCTTAGGATAATAGAAAACATGAAACTAATACAAGTATTTCAAGTTTATTTTACATAATATTTTCCACACCCCCTTTATCGTGCATATTAACTACGTTATCAACAAGATAGCAAATCTATATCGGTTGCTAGCAAAAACATAGCAGGAACGATAAAGATAAAAAAAGAGCACAAATCCTACGAAAGGACATGTACTCATTACTTCACTGCTTTCCGAGTTGTTTCTGAGGCGAAGTCGGCAATAATGACGAGGATCATGTAACACAGCAACAACAAGGTGATTTGAGTGTAGTCAAAATAGCTCATAGCGAGTTTAAAATCCATCCCTAGACCGCCAGCACCAACAAACCCTACAACGATTGTGGTTCTCATAATGACTTCCCATCTGTAGAGAATATAGGTGAGAAATCTTGGAAGGACAATTGGCAGAATCCCATAAAAAAGGATTTCGACTTTTGAAGCACCAGCCGTGGCTAAATTCCGGATTGGTCTTGGGTCCATATCCTCGACTACCTCAGCCCATAGCTTTCCAAGAATACCGAAGTTATGAAGGGCAAGGGCTAAAGCTCCAGGCAGGATGCCAGGTTTAAAGATAAAAATAATCATCATCGCCCAAACTAGTTCTGGAACCGATCTAGAAAAAATATAAGTCAGTCGAATAAAGCCATATAGAATCCAGTTATACCAACTTTTTTTCAATGTCAGACTGCCATTGGCAATGTTTCTAGCTGCAGGAATAACGGTAATAAAAGCGACAATCGTAGCAAATCCAATTGCCATAATACTCATTTCAAGTGTTTCTAACGTTAGCATTAATGCTGTAGACCAGCTCTCTGCATCAAGAAAAGCTGGGTTTTCTTGATTTATTCCAAGGAGGCCGACGAAAAACTTCTTTGCATACTCGAGATTTTTTTCAGATAATAACTCAAATAAATTTGCCTTTTCCGCCAATGTAATATACACCCAGGAACCTACAATTAAAAGAAGTGAAAATAGAACGGAAAACCAGCCAGTTCCAAAACCTTTTACTCGTTTATGATCCGTTAATCCTTTACGAACAAAGTTGCTCCAACTATCTACTAATATAACGAGAACAATTAGAAAAAAAACAAACGTCCATACAGAATCATATTTCAAGTCAGCTAGTGCCAATTGGATTTGGAAACCTAACCCCCCAAGTCCAACAAAGCTCATAATTGCAGAAGACCGAATCGCACACTCAAATCTGTACATGGTATAACTAATGAAATCAGCCCAAACTAATGGAAGGTATCCATAAACAAGCGTCTGTAGTCGAGAAGACCCAGATGATTTAAGTGCCAATATCGGTTGCTCTGGGACGTCCGTTAACATATCTGCAAATATTCGACCGAGAATCCCACCATAGGGAATCGCAAGAGCAAAAATCGCAGCAAAAGGGGATAGACCCACCGCTGCCACAAACAGCCATGCCCAGATTAATTCATGAATGGAACGAGTAAACCCTAGGATTCCCCTAAATACCACTTTCGAAATAATCCTAGAAAATTTACTGGAAGTTAACGATCCAGATGCAAGGACGCCAACAATAAAAGCATAAATAATTGCTAGAGACATCCCAGCAACAGCGTATGCGAGGGTAATCCATGTTGATTCCAAACCAACCATTAATATATCAAGGTCTAAATTCGGCTGGATCAAACCTTCAAAGATTTGCAGCATGGTTGGAATCCCGCCAGCATGATATAACTCTGCGTTCCAATGTACCGATGTAAGGCTCCAGATGAATACAAATAGCAACAGTAGCGTGAGGATGAATCGTTTATGAAGTTGAAGAGAGGGAATAAGTTTCGTCATCTTAAACCTGCTCCTTCAACTGGTATAGTTCGGTTAAAAGTTCATCCGAAACTTTTTCTGTCGGTAAATCAAAAAATATCTCCCCATTTTTGAGTGAGATGATTCTAGTAAAGTATTTTCGGGCGTATTCTACAGAATGCAAACTTGCAAGTAACGTTTGATTTTCCTCATTCACGATTTTTGTCAGCATTCCTAACACATCATCTGCCCGAGCAGGATCAAGAGAGGCGACTGGCTCATCTGCTAGAATAATTTCAGGTTTTTGAACCAATAATCTTGCCATTGCGACACGCTGCTGTTCACCGCCTGAAAGCGTCGCTGTTACTTCGAATATTTTATCTTCAAGTCCAACTCTTTCAAGTGCTCTAATAGCCACTTCTTTTTCTTGAGGGACGAGAAGTGAAAATAACGATTTAAAGATTCCCCATTCTGATAATTTACCAGCAAGTACATTATGAATAACCGCTAACGGACCAATTAAATCGAATTGTTGGCGAATGACCCCTATCTTTTTTGCAAATTGTTTGCCACGTTTATAGTTGCCAAGAGGCTGATTCTCTATCATGAGCTCTCCACTGTGAAGGGGAACAAGGCCGGCAATGGAATTCAATAAGGTTGTTTTTCCAGCACCACTCGGACCAATTAAGGCAACCAATTCTCCTTGTTTAATAGAAAAAGAAAGGGAAGATAAGGCTATCTTCCGCTCAAACTGTTTTGTTATATTTTTCGCTTCAATCATTGTTTTTGAAGACATGTAACAACACCTACTACTTTATAATCTCTAATTCCTTTGCTACTGTTTCAATCTTTTCATAGTTATCATTTTTTGTTTCAATAAACTTGTCAGTCTGGAATAAATCAGCAATCTCTGTTGATTCGCCTGGCATAGATAGAAGCGCGTCTTTTATCTTTTGTTTAGATCCTTTACCGAACACTTCTTCAACATTGCTATTGATTGTCCAGTTATAGTCATAATAATCAGGAGTAGTGTAGAAAACTTTTACTTTGTTTGTATCTACTTTGCCTTCTTTAACAGCTGCTTCCCAAACGGAAATGTTTAACGCCCCAGCTTGAAAAGAACCTGATTCGATTAACTTGTACGTTGTATCATGTGAGCCTGAGAAATTTGGCTTACCATTAAAGTCTGTATTAGGGTCAATTCCTTCTTCGGTTAAGAAATAACGTGGCATTAAATGTCCTGAAGTAGAGCTTTCACTGCCAAATGTAAAGGATTTTCCTTTTACATCAGCCAGAGTGTTAATACCTGACCCTTCTTGTGTAATAAATACTGATTTGAATTCTGCATCACGTGGGCGTTGTACAATTGATTCCGCCTCGGGTACAAGATTTCTTGCTTGAACACTTGTTAAACCGCCGAACCATGCTAAATGGATCTCTCCGCGTTGAAAACCTGTAACTAATGCTGCATAATCAACGGAAGGGACAAATTCAACCTTCATGCCAGTATCTTCGCTTAATTGCTTTGCAACAGCATCCATCCCCGTTTGAAGGAACGCTGCATTTTGATCGGGAATCGCACCAATTTTTAATACTTCTTCCGTTTTTGCTTCTTTATTTTCTTCTTTTCCTTCAGTTGCTTTATCATCAGTTTGCCCACAAGCCGCTAAAGTAAGAACGAGCAATAATAAAATTATACCTGATAACCATTTTTTCATAAAATAATCCACCTCATAAAGTTTGTAGTTTAACACTGTAGTTAATCTTTGCCTTCTTGATTATAATGAATAGATTATTTCTATTAAATTCATTTTATCTATTTAACGAATGGGAATTAATCTATATTATCGATAGTAATATAATGGGTAATTACTTTAAAACCTTTGATAATAAAGAAAACTCCCGAGGTTAATGCGGGAGTTAGTGAGTTTTTATGCGTTTTCCGTTTGTGACCATTCTTCGACATTCCAAACTTTTGTTACCCAATCCTCATAAAAGTCTGGTTCGCGGCAGCAGATAATGCAGAAGACAAAAAACAACAAATCATCACGATGAGGTTCGATGGGATTTTGCCGTTGCTAAAACTTAGATAGACTCCAACACATTTGTCTTCCCCTGTGCATTTTCCCCAAGAATCACATTTACATTTTTATTTGTAAGAAGTACTTTAAAATCCACTTTTTCATTCAAAAAGTCTTAAATCCATATCTTTAAATAGGTATACTGATAGAAAGGTGAAGATAACGAAAAAAGGATGGAGGGGTTTAGATGAAACCCACACTATATTGGACACAATTGGTTTATGAGAATTGGAGACTATATATGGCGGCAACTGCTAAAGGGCTTTGTTATGTTGGTTCACAGGGAAAATCTTTTGAAGAATTGAAAGAATGGGTTCAAAAGCGATATCCGGAAAGTCAATTGATTCAAAATGATGAGGCAATGCAGCCATATGTGTCGGAGTTTATCGAATTTTTTCAAGGAGTTCGAAGATCTTTTACCATTCCCCAAGAATTAGTGGGAACACAATTTCAGACGGAGGTATGGAATGCTCTGTGTCAAATTCCATATGGAGAAACGTGGACTTATTCTGATATTGCAAATACTATTCAAAGACCGGCTGCAGTCCGTGCCGTTGGTACTGCCATTGGGGCAAATCCCGTCCTCTTAACCGTTCCGTGTCACCGAGTTATTGGGAAGAACGGTAAACTTACTGGTTTTCGTGGTGGATTGGATATGAAATCTGAGCTTTTAAAAATAGAAAAGGAAAACATGAAACTGTAGATTTTTAAGCAGAAAGATTTGAAACATGAAAAACGGAATAGAAGTGGATGAAAAAGGCATGATATTCTTGGACATACTATTTAATGAACTAAGAAAATGAGGTGCTTATTTCATGGAACAACTCCAAGAAGTTAGATTTTGTGAAAATTGCAGCAGAGAAACCGTACATATGGTGAGAGAAGACCCATTGGAAATCGAGTATATCTGCAAAGAATGCAACGATCACCAAGAACTGTTTAAGTCGTTTTTTTAAATCTATATTAGGGACTTTAGTGCCCTTACAGGTAAATTATCAGGTTTACGGGCACTCAAGACCAATTTGAGTTACCGTCAAACCTGTTTTTTTGATGAGACGGTCACTCAAGAACAAATTTGAGCTACCCTCAAGGGATTTGGACTGGATTATGAACGCTAACCAGAGCAATACATAACATATTAGTACCATTAAGGAGGGGGTTTATTTTGGTCACAAACCATAATAATGTTTCAATTGGTACGGTTTCTGGTGGCATTGTTAATTTTGGCGGTGCTATTTACATTTCGCCCATCTCCATCACCAAAACAATTTCTGGATCTGGAGAAGATAACACAAGTCCGGATTCTGATATGGATGCTGAAAGTGAGCCACTAATGAAATTTCCTAAGCGCTGCTGAAGTTAGCACCGCTTTTTTTTGTAGAAATTGAAGTGGTATAAATAGGTTTTAATGGTAAATAATACGTAAGAAAATGTCAGTAGACAATAAAGGGTGCTGCTAAATGTTCTTCAAAAAGAAGAAATTTACAAAAGAAAAAGCAGAGAAACAAGCCAAGAACGAGAATCTGATTCCCACTTCCAGAGAATTAATGTCAGCTGAATTTAAAAAAAGACTACAGCATAGCGCAGATATCTTGGAGAACGAAGTAGGTAATTCAGGGATTACCTTATTCAGCATTGGTAACTTGATCGATAAAACCATGCTTCATCGGGATATAATTGAACCAATTATATCCCAATCGTTTGATTCCATTCAAGTGATTATGGAACATTTATCGGTCGGTGAAATTCGCAAAACAGACCATATGGATACAGTGGTCCAATCTGTTCTAGACGGCAGTGTAGTCATCTACTTAGAAGGGAATTTATTTGTTCTTTTGGCACATATTCCTGCCAGATTAGGTCGTGCCTTATCATTCGCACTAAATGAATCACAGGTTGTTGGTCCCCAAGTCGCCTTTACTGAAAGCTTAATGATAAATTTAGGTCTTATCAGAAATTATATTAAAGATTCAAATTTATCTGTAGAAAATTTGGTAGTAGGAAGCCGTTCCAATAAATCTGTTGCGATCGTATCTTTGAATGGTATTGCTTCACAGCAAATGGTAGGCATTGTAAGGAAAAGAATCCAAAACCTTAAAATCGATGCCATTCTAGATAGTTCTCAATTAGCTCAGCTAATTGAAGACAATTCACTAACAATATTTCCTCAACTGGCGTTAACAGAACGTCCAGATCGGATTTGTGATTGGCTGTTAAAGGGGAAACTGGCAATTATAGTGGATGGCAGTTCATTGGTAATTGGAAGTCCTCAATCCTTCGTGGAATTTTTTCAAACTTTGGAAGATAGTAATGTAAATTGGCAAATAGGATCATTTCTACGATTATTAAGGGTTTCCGCCTTATTTCTTTCAGTTTTCTTTACTGCGATTTATGTTGCGTGTCTAACCTTTCATTATGAAGTTATACCTCAAACTTTGTTAATCACCCTTACTGAATCTAGGGCAAGGGTCCCTTTTCCCCCCATAATTGAAGCGTTCTTATTAGAATTTGTCATAGAATTATTGCGGGAAGCGGGAGCACGATTGCCGACAAAAGTTGGACAAACGATGGGTATTGTTGGCGGTATTGTTATTGGGACCGCTGCAGTACAAGCAGGATTTACCAGTAACATTTTAATAATCATCATCGCCTTAGCTGCCCTAGGTTCATTTGTTACACCGAGTTATACCATGGGTAATGTGATTAGAATCTTACGTTTTCCTCTCATAATATTGGCTGGATTTTGGGGTTTTTATGGGATTATGTATGGATTTTGCTTTTTACTTATTCACCTTTTAAGACAATCTAGCCTTGGAAGTCCATTTCTGGCTCCATTTTATCCACCGCGTTTTGAGGATTGGAAAGACAGTCTCATTAGACTGCCATTTTCAGTCACGTACAAGAGACCTGACCAAACAAGACCTGAAGATGAATACAAATATGATTATAAAAAGGCAAAAGATCACAATTGACCTTAGGTAGTAGGTGACTTGATGAAAGTTCAATATCAACCAAAGCAGCAATATCTGTTAAATACATTTTTATTATTTTTTATTTTCCATGCGATGCAAGTTGGAATTGGGATTCAAGCGTTCGAACGGATTATTTTTTCCGAAGCAAAGCAAGATGCCTGGATTTCAGTCGTCCTTGCAGGCATTTTCAGTCATGTTGTTGTATATATTATGATCAAAACCTTACAGATAAATGGAACTTCCGATATTTATGGCATTCAGATTACTGTGTATGGAAAGTGGATTGGAAAAATACTTAATTGTTTTTTTATCTTTTATTGCCTATTGGCGTTTATGATCATATTAAAAAACTATATCGAAGTTTTACAAACCTGGATATTTCCAACTGTACCCACTTGGTTGTTTTCAGTTTCCATCTTACTATTAGTCATTTATGGTTTTACGGGAGGGATTCGGGTAATTGTAGGGGTTTGTTTTTTTAGTTTCATACTTTCTATTTGGATGTTAGGATTAATCGGTTATCCATTACGTTATTCAGAGCTTAATCATCTTCTTCCCATAATGGAAACAAATATAGTTTCCATTATTAAGGGGACACATAAAATGACACTCACCATTATAGGATTTGAGATTCTTTATGTTGTTTATCCTTTTTTGAAGGAAAAGGATAAAGTTCAAAAATTTGCTCATTTAGGAATCGCAGCTACAAACATCTTGTATTTACTCCTTATGCTGTTATCCATTATCTATTTTAGTCCTGGTCAGTTAGAAAAAACCATTTGGCCATCTCTTACCTTATTTAAAATTATCAAACTTCCTTTTATTGAGAGGATAGAGTATGTGATTATCACCTTTTGGCTGCTCATAATCCTCCCTAATTTATTGCTTTATTTGTGGGCCGCTATTCAAGGTGTTAAGCGGACGTTTGGAAAAAAGTCAAAATGGGTTTTGTTGATTTTCATTTTATTTATTTTTATTCCCAGTTTATTTTTTAATAGTCGTATAAACATCAATAGGTTAAACCATTATTTTTCAATCATTGCTTTTTATATTGTATTTTGTTATCCTTTTATACTTTATGCACTTAGTTTAATAAGGAAGAAATTAACTTCCACGATGGAGAAAATGCAATGATAAAAAAAGGATTTATTTGCTGTTATTCATTATCTTTTTTGTTACTTTGTGGTTGTGCAGAACCCAAGGTACTTGATAAAGTAGGTCTCATCACGACGATGGGGTTTGACATTGGAAAAAATGGATCATTTTTGGGAACGTTGGTCGGGTTGAAAATTGACACCAATTCCCAGAAGGATGTAGTCATCTTGGACTCTGAATCACTTTCAATAAGGGGGATTCGTTCAAACGCAGATAATCAAACCTCTAAAAGGTTAACTTCTGGGCAGCTTCGTGTCATTTTATATGGAGAAGAATTGCTTAAAAATGGAAAAATCCGAATAGCTCCAATTTTAACAAGTGACCCAGCCATTAGTGATATGACCTACATCGCAATGGTGGACGGAAGGGCTAGGGATTTGTTACATGTTAAGAGCTCTCATATTCCTGATATCGGTACTCATATTTATAGGCTCATGGACCAAAATACCAAAAGTAAAATGATGCCTTTATCAACCATTCATGAGGTTTTACATGATCATTACATAATCGGAAAAGATCCCGTCTTACCTATTTTAAGTAAACTAGATAATAATGGAGTAGTCTACAAAGGAGTGGCCATTTTCAAAGGTGGTAAATTAGTTGGAAAATTGAATACGGAACAAAGCTTTTACATAATGTTGATCAATGATAAATATAAGTCTGGAACGAAGGATATCATAATAAAAAGCGATTCTTCAAAATTAAAAGGGGGGCAAGGACTTACTAACAAAACGGTTGCCTCCCTAGATTCAATACGTAGCAGAAGTAATATAAAATTAATAAATAAAGAAAAATTGGAATATGAAATAGAAATTAAACTGAGTGGCAGAATGCTTGAAATAAATAGTCCAATTGATATTGGAAATCCAAAAAACATGAAATTGATTGAAAAGGAAATTAAAAAGAGCATGAAAAAGGATATAGAACAGCTCATTTCCTTTTGTCAATCAAAAAATTCAGATGTGTTTGGATTTGGAGATATCTATAGAAGTTCGGTTCGTCACTCAAACCTTACGGAAGAAAAATGGTATAAAATGTATAAGAATGCTAAGGTCAATGTAAAAGTAGACTTCGTTGTAATTAGAACGGGTTTGAATGACTAATAGAAATAAAAGCTATCCGGGTGGATAGCTTTTTATAATAAATATTAAGCAACACCTTGACTGCTTGCTTTTGGTCCTTGCTTAGCAACATTAAAGACAATATTTAAGAAAATAGCCGTTAAGCTTCCAGCCACAATCCCGTTATTGGTTAAGATTTTGACGCTTTCTGGCAGCTGCGCAAATAAATCAGGGACAGCGGTCACTCCAAGACCCATTCCCACAGAACAAGCAATAATTAATAGATTTTCCTGTGAAGCAAATTCAACTTTACTTAACATCTTGATACCGTACGCAATCACCATTCCAAACATCGCCACCATAGCCCCGCCTAAAACAGAAGTTGGAATAACGGTTGTTAAGGCACCAATTTTAGGAACGAATCCTAAGATGACTAACATTGTACCCATGGTATAGATAACATTTTTAGTCTTAACACCTGTCAACTGTAGAAGCCCAACGTTTTGAGAGTAGGTAGTATAAGGGAATGCATTAAATAATGCTCCTAACATAATTGCAAGACCTTCTGCTCGATATCCTTTTGTCAAATCGTTTTCTTTAAGTTTTCTGCCAGTGATATCACTTAGGGCAAAATAAACACCAGTCGATTCTACTAAACTTACAATGGCAACGAGAGTCATTGTTATAATAGGTGTCCATTCAAAGGTTGGTGTACCGAAATAAAATGGCTTTACCATATGGAACCATGAAGCATCCCCGACAGCTGCGAAATTCACCTTACCCATTAATGACGCCGCAAGTGTCCCCACTGCTAAGCCTAACAATATGGAAATAGAACGAATAAATCCTTTTGTAAAACGATAGAGTAGAATGATAAATAATAAAGTACCAAATGCTAAGCTGAGATTAGAGAGGGAGCCGAAATCTGGGCTGCCTTGTCCACCTGCGATATTGTTCATTGCCACAGGAATTAGTGTAATGCCGATAATCGTAACCACAGATCCTGTAACAACAGGAGGGAAGAATTTAATTAACTTACTAAAGAACTGAGCAATCAAAACAACAATTAATCCAGAAACGAGTATGGAACCATAAATGGCTGAAACACCATATTCTCCGCCGATTGCAATCATTGGACCCACGGCAGTAAACGTACAACCTAAGACAATTGGGAGGCCAATTCCGAAAAAGCGATTCTGCCAAACTTGCAGGATTGTCGCAATTCCGCACATTAAAATATCAATGGAAACTAAATAGGTCAATTGCTCACCCGTAAGATTTAATGCACCGCCAACGATAAGCGGAACGATAACCGCACCTGCATACATTGCTAATACATGTTGAATTCCTAAAGAGACAATTTTAAAAGGATGTTGTTTCATTAGATTAATTCCTCCATGTCTTCAGTGATAAACGTTACTTCTCCATTGGAAAGCGAGGCGATTCTTGCTAATGACTCAACCCTTAATCCTTGCTCTTTCAATATTTGTGCGCCTGGCTGGAAGGATTTTTCAATGACAATACCAATGCCTGCCACCGAGGAATTTGCTTGTTGAACCATCTCGACTAAGGCGAGAGCAGCCTGCCCATTAGCTAGGAAGTCGTCGATAATAAGTACTTTATCGTTTTCATTTAAATATTTTTTGGCAATCGCGAGCTCACTTGTTTCATTTTTTGTAAAAGAATGTACACTTGCAGTCAGTAAATCATCGGTTAACGTAACGGATTTTCTTTTCCTAGCAAAAATAACAGGAACATTCATATATAATCCAGCCATTACAGCAGGGGCAATACCAGAAGACTCGATGGTTACGATTTTGGTAATTCCTTCACCGGCAAAAAGCTGGGAAAATTCTTTGCCAAGTTCATTCATTAAATTAGGATCAATTTGGTGGTTTAAGAATGAATCAACCTTTAATACATTTTCATTTAGGACTCTGCCATCCTTTTTAATCTTTTCTTCTAATAATCTCATTGTTTATCCCCCTAGGAAAAAATAAAAAAGCCCAAATGCCAGTGCTCACATCAGTAGTTGAGTGAGGCAATGGCATTTGGGCTTAAAGACCAATAATGGAACGCTAAAAAGAACAGCGCTATTTGCATTACCCACCCATAGTCAGATTGTTAACGGCAATCCGGTAGAAACTTGCAGGCCATATCCCTGCGATTATATGAGTGAAACCATATTTAATTTCATACAAATTATAACATGGTACTAACGGAAATCAATAGCTTATTTAACAAAAGACGAACATTGAGGTTGTTTTTCGGACTATTCGTTCGTGCACTGAGAGCGCTTTATTTATTATAATCATAAGCTTCATTCTATGATTGAATAACCATTCATTTTAAGGTACTATAAAAATAGAAGTTTTATTCAGAAAATTCTAATACGAAAGAGTGACGAATATGCAAAAAACAATCCCTGAAAATTGGTGGAACCAAATGAGGCTTCCTGTAATCTCGGCACCAATGTTTTTAGTATCAGGTCCGGACTTAGTGAAAAATTGCTGCTTAAATGGTGTAATTGGATCATTCCCCGCCCCAAATGCTAGACCAATTGAGGTACTTGATCAATGGATGGGGCAGTTAAACGAAGAATTAGCAGAAGCAAGAGCAGCAGAGCCTGACCGTAAAATCGCACCGTGGGCCATGAATATGGTGGTACATAGCACCTATAGCCGTCTTCAGGAAGAACTAGAGTTAATCAAAAAACACAAACCGCAATTGGTAATTACTTCTTTAGGAAGTCCAAAACATGTGGTCGAAATAGTTCATGAGTATGGCGGCTTGGTTTTCTCAGATGTAAGCGATTTAAAATTTGCCCGTAAGGCTGCGGAAACAGGTGTTGACGGGTTGATTTTAGTAGCCAGCGGTGCCGGTGGACACGCAGGTCAAATTAACAGCTTTGCATTTGTCGATATGGTCCGCACTTTTTGGGATGGCATTATTGTTCTTGCAGGCGCAATCTCTACCGGGAAAGGGATATTAGCCGCTCAAGCTGCTGGTGCAGACCTTGCTTATATGGGAACAAGGTTTATTGTTGCCACAGAAAGTATGGCGAACGACGATTATCGGGAAATGTTAGTCACTTCAAGCCAGGAAGATGTACTCTTAACCGATGCCTTTTCTGGTGTACGGGCAAACATGCTAATTCCTAGTATTGTAAAAGCAGGACTTGATCCAGCACAGTTGGCTAAAAAAGAAAATGTTGATTTTGATGATATGGCCGGTAAATCCGATGCGAAAGCTTGGCGCGATATTTGGTCCGCAGGGCACGGTGTAGGCGCCATAGACAAAATCGAGTCTGCAGCTGATATCATAAACCGCTTAGAGGTCGAATACCAAGAGGCGTTGGAAAAAGTGAACAAAACATCTGCAAAGTTAAGTAGACTAATAGTAAAGTAACAATTTCCGGAATAGTAAAAAAGAACCTGTCCAAGTTATTGGGCAGGTTCTTTTTCCTTGGAAACCATTTTATTGACTATATGTACTCCGATCATACCGTTTTTACATCAATCGAAAAATAACCTTATTTTCATTGGATACCCTAAAAAATACGAAAAAAATTTTTTCAATAAATGTCCACATGGTATGAACATTTTCATATGAAGTATGATAAAGTATATTAAAGAAACCCATTAACATTGGGATTCATTCAACAATTCACTGTCCACCTGAGACGGACAATTGTTTTTCTAAAAGCGACAATAAGGGGGAATATATGTGTCCAGTAAGATTTTGGAGCAATTTTTAAACAATAACCTAGAGGATTTAAAAGGTAAGGGTCTATATAATGTCATCGATCCATTAGAAAGCCCAAATGGCCCTATGATTACTATAAATGGTAAACAGTTAGTTAATCTATCTTCTAATAACTATTTAGGATTAGCAACAGATGAACGTTTGAAGAAAGCTGCAGCGGAGGCACTTGAAACTTACGGTGTCGGTGCAGGAGCAGTAAGAACGATTAATGGCACACTTAAACTCCACGTAGAACTCGAAGAGAAATTAGCTGAGTTTAAACATACGGAAGCAGCTATCGCTTATCAATCAGGATTTAATTGTAATATGGCTGCCATTTCGGCTGTAATGGATAAAAATGATGCGATTTTATCCGACGAATTAAACCATGCTTCCATTATTGATGGCTGCCGCCTGTCTAAAGCAAAGATTATTCGTGTCAATCATTCTGATATGGAAGATTTACGTACGAAGGCGAAAGCAGCAAAGGAATCCGGTCAATACAATAAAATTATGGTCATTACCGATGGTGTATTCTCCATGGATGGAGATATTGCTCTATTACCAGAAATCGCAAAAATTGCTGAAGAATTTGATCTCATTACATATGTAGATGATGCTCATGGCTCCGGTGTTCTGGGTGATGGTGCTGGTACAGTTAAACATTTCGGTCTATCGGACAAAATTGATTTTCAAATTGGAACTCTTTCAAAAGCGATTGGCGTCGTGGGCGGCTATGTTGCAGGGAAGAAGAACTTAATTGATTGGTTAAAGGTTCGCAGTCGTCCATTCCTTTTTTCTACATCCTTAACACCAGCGGATGTAGCAGCAAGTAAAAGATCGATTGAAATCTTAATGGAAAGCACAGAACTTAACCAAAAGCTATGGGAAAATGGGGATTACCTAAAAAAAGGCTTGAAGGAGTTAGGCTTTAATATTGGAAACAGTGAAACACCAATCACTCCGTGTATTATTGGGGACGAAGCATTGTCGCAGCAATTTAGCAAACGTTTGAATGAAGAGGGCGTATATGCAAAAGCGATTGTGTTCCCAACCGTTCCAAAAGGAACAGGTCGTGTCCGCAATATGCCAACAGCAGCGCATTCAAAAGAAATGCTTGATCAAGCCATTGCTGCTTACGAGAAAGTTGGTAGGGAAATGGGCATTATTTGATTAGAGAAACCCTTTGATGGGCGAGGGTACCATGACACAAGTGAAGGGGACGGAGAAGAATGAGACGAATTTTAATTACAGGTGCATTAGGACAAATCGGTTCTGAGCTCACGATGAAATTGAGGGAAACGTATGGTACAGACAATGTGATTGCTACTGATATCAAAAAGAATGGCAGTGAAGCAGCACAGAGCGGACCATTTGAAATCGTTGATGTTACCGATCTCAACAAGATGGGCGAAGTAGCAAAAAAACACAAAGTAGATACGGTGATGCATTTAGCAGCGCTGCTGTCTGCTACAGCCGAAGCAAGACCTGTTCTAGCTTGGAATTTAAATATGGGTGGTTTAATGAATGCATTAGAAACAGCGAGAGAGCTTAATGCACAATTTTTCACACCTAGTTCAATTGGTGCATTTGGACCGTCCACACCAAAAGAAAGTACACCACAGGATACAATTATGCGTCCCACAACCATGTATGGAGTGAATAAAGTAGCGGGGGAGCTATTAAGCGATTACTATTATCACAAATTTGGAGTCGATACAAGGGGATTACGGTTCCCAGGATTGATTTCACATGTCGCCTTGCCTGGCGGTGGTACCACAGACTATGCGGTGGAAATTTATTACGAAGCCATCACAAATGGCAGGTATACTTCGTATATCGATAAAGGTACTTACATGGATATGATGTATATGCCGGATGCTCTCAATGCGATTATCGATCTTATGGAAGCAGACCCATGCAGACTTGTTCACCGTAACGCGTTCAATGTCACAGCAATGAGTTTTGACCCAGAAGAAATTGCAAACGAAATAAAGAAACATTTTCCAGGCTTTGAAATGACCTATCATGTTGATCCTGTCCGCCAAAAAATTGCAGACAGCTGGCCTAATTCCATTGATGCGGTCGCCGCAGAAGAAGAGTGGGGCTTTAAATTTTATTATGACTTAGCCAAAATGACCGAAGATATGATTTATAAGCTAACCAATAAATTAACATCGAACAAAACTAAGGCCAATTAGTCGCGTTCTGGAAAAAAGATGACCTAAATCCGTTTTAGGTCATCTTTTTATGAGTGATTTTAGGTAATAAAATATATGTTTTGTAAAAGCTGTATGGTTTTTTGTAAGAACTGTACGCTTTTTTGTAAAAGCTGTATGGTTTTTTGTAAGAACTGTACGGTTTTTGTAAAAGCTGTATGGTTTTTTGTAAGAACTGTACACTTTTTTGTAAAAGCTGTACGGTTTAAGCGCAAAATTTAATTCTGATTCCCAAAAAAGCCCAAAAAGATAACAGCGAGGCTCATGCCACGCTGTTATCTTTTTGCATATATTAATTTCTCTTTCTTCTCGGTTACCTTGCCGACGATAGCAGCATAGTGTTTCCCAGCTGAATGGAGGTTGTCCACATATTGAACAGCTTCTTCTTCACTGATAGAAACGAGAAGTCCACCAGAAGTGATGGCATCACACAAAACTAACTGCTCCTCAAGGGAAAGGTCATCATACGCGACATCATCCATTAACCATTTGTGATTGGATTTGGATCCACCTGGTACAACTCCATCTCTGGCTAACTCTAATGCACCTTCAAGGATTGGAACCTTAGAGTACGAGATTTCAAAGCTGACATCACTGCCGCGTGCCATCTCACTGCTATGTCCTAACAATCCGAAACCTGTTACATCCGTTACAGCGTGAGGATGATAATTTGTTAACAATTCAGCCGCTGTTTTATTTAACTCAGCCATTGTTTCTGTAACGGTTTGTTCTTGTTGTGCAGTAACAACGCTTCGTTTAATGCCCGTAGTGATAATTCCTACACCAATTGGCTTCGTTATCACCAAAACATCACCCGGTTTTGCCCCAACGTTCTTCCAAACCTTATCAGGATGAACGATTCCCGTTACAGACAGACCAAATTTAGGTTCTTGGTCATCTATAGAATGACCGCCAACAGTTAATGCTCCAGCTTCCTTTACTTTATCAGCTGCACCACGGAGAATATCTGAAAGCACCTCTGCACCGAGTTTCTTTATTGGATAGGCGACAATATTTAAGACTGTTTTCGGTTCTCCACCCATTGCATAAACATCGCTTAAAGCGTTTGCTGCTGTAATTTGTCCAAACATATATGGGTCGTCCACGATTGGCGTAAAGAAATCGACCGTTTGAATAAGTGCAATCGAGTCAGTTAACTGATAAACACCCGCATCATCTGATGTTTCGTGTCCCACTAATAATTCAGGAACTGGTTCTTGCTTAGGTAAAAGACGCAAAACTTGCGCCAGGTCCTCAGGACCAATTTTACAGCCTCAACCAGCTTTAGTTGATAAAGAGGTTAGGCGAATTTTTTCTTGCTCACTCATTTATTAGATCCACCTCCATTAAATAGTATAACTGTTTATATTATAATTCGCACATTAAAAGCAAAAGGTTTGCTTGAACAATAATAGTACGCTAAAATGTTTTTACTATACAAATGTAGGTAATTAGATTTAGCAATAATGGAGGATTCAAATGAACATTTATCAAATAACTGTTGAATTTTGCATGCAATGAAACTATGCACCAAAAGCCGCGAGTTTCGCGGAGGAGCTGTTTACACACTTTAACCGCAAGATTGGAAAAATGGAATTAATCCCTGTATCAGGTGGAGCCTTTGAAGTAACCGTTAATGGGGAAAAGATCTATTCCAAATTAGATACTGGTGTATTTCCAGACACAGAGGATATGATAGATATCATTTCGCAAAAATAAAAATAACCCTGCTATCAAAATATGATAGCAGGGTTATTTGATTTTTATAATTTAGATTTTAAAAAATTATGCCATAAGATTTACCTTAGGGCAGTGTTATATAGCAATTTTTTCCTAATCCCTTTTCAGATTTTGATATCAGAACCTCTAATATTCCATTAATATAATGAGCTGTTACTTTTTGATTTATGACTTCAAAGGGGAACTGGATAGTGCGAACTCTTTTTTGTTTATTAGAGGAAGTGGAAGGTTTTAGAGCCGTTATAACGAGCTTTTTATCTTCTATAAATACCTTAATGTCAGAGCTTTTATACTCGTTAAGTAATGCCTCAACAATCCATTCTTTATCTGTCTCGTATAGATCTATTCTAAATTGAGTCAAATCGTCTTGTGTTGTTAGCGGATCAAGGCAATAGTTTTCCAACCACTTTTCCACAAGGTCAAAATCAATTGGCTGAATATTTTTTTTAGATTTCATAACAATCCCCCTTGCTCGGTGTATTTTATTCATTCAGAATGAAAAGGTGAAATGCTATAATAGGAATGAAGTAGGATTAGTAAAGGAGTTTTTTTGGTGAAAGAATGGTTACGTTCAATTCCGGCTGTACATGAACTGCAAAATCACGAACAGTTCGAAGCTCTCCTTAGGGAGAATCATCTCGATATTACCCAATTAACAAAACAGTTAAAGGAAGCAGTCGACCAAATAAGGGGATTAATAATAAATGAAAACTGGTATGGTGCAACCCCGGGCACAAATCAGTTTATAGATGATGTTTTTCACCTATTAGGTGTAAACATTAAGAAACAATTTTCGTATACCATTGAAAAAGTAATTAATGCAACTGGAACCATCCTACATACTAATCTTGGAAGAGCTAGACTAAGTGACAATGCCATTCATCATGTGGTAGAAACTGCACAAAATTACTCAAACCTTGAATATAAGCTAAATGAAGGGGAGAGAGGTTCAAGGCATAGCCATGTAGAAACTCTTCTTAAAGAAATTACAGGTGCAGAAGCTGCGATGGTCGTGAATAATAATGCTGCCGCTGTTTATCTTGTTTTAAGAGCGCTTGCAGAAAATAAAGAAGTCATTGTTTCGAGAGGTCAGCTAGTAGAAATTGGCGGCTCCTTCCGCATTTCTTCAATCATGGAAGAAAGCGGAGCGAAATTAGTCGAAGTCGGAACTACGAATAAAACTCATTTATATGATTATGAAAATGCGCTTCATCCTGAAACGGCGATTGTCATGAAAGTACATACAAGTAATTTTAAAGTGATTGGATTTACTAAATCTGTCGAAACAGAAGAGCTCATTGGGCTGACACAACGTGCTGATAATATTATTTTTTATGAAGACCTTGGAAGCGGTGCCCTATTTGACTTTCGAAAACACGGAATCGGTGATGAACCTGTTGTGAAAGAAGTCATTGAAATGGGTGCAGATATTGTAAGCTTTAGTGGAGACAAGCTGCTAGGAGGACCTCAAGCAGGTATTATTGCTGGGAAGAAGCAAATCATTGACCGTTTAAAAAAACACCAATTAGCACGAGTAGTTAGGGTAGATAAAATGACGTTAGCAGCACTTGAAGGCACGCTGATTGACTATGCCCGAGGGGAAATGGGAGTAAAAAACATTCCGACAATCCGTGATTTATTAGTTTCTACTGATATATTAGACGAAAGAACGAAGAGATTTGTTACAAACTTGTTACAAGGTTCAAATCATTTTCAAGTAAGAACTTTCCCTGGTACAAGTCAAGTAGGTGGGGGAACGATGCCAGATGTTCAACTTCCGACTTATGTTATTTCACTTAAACATCATTCATTTACAGCAGAACAGGTCGGAAGAAAACTAAGGACAGAATTTAAACCTGCCATTGTTGGACGAATTCAAAAAGAGGAATACATCATTGATTTAAGAACCGTCACAGTGGAAGAAGAACACCTTTTACTTCAAGCCTTATTCCAATTATAAGAGCAACCCCCTCATCAGTCTAGAGGGGGTTAGAACTATTTCTTTGATCCCACGAAACAGGGGAGTTGGTTAATTACATATCATGATGTGAATTATGTTTTTGACGTGTATGGTTTCTATTTTTCACTTTTTTTGATCCACTTAAAGGCTCAGGCTGACCAGATGTCTTTGGTTGATTTCTTCTCATATCCTTGCCGTCGTTTTTGTTCACCATTTTCATCCCTCCTCCTATATGGTTAGGATGCAAAGCTGCTGATTTTTTATGCTGAATAATTTATCTTTTCCCTGAGCAATTTAACGTTATAAACGATTGAGGGGAGTGAAACAGTCAAATGCCGGAGATTGATCGATTTCCATATAATAAGGACAAACAACAAGCTTTTCAGGCTGCCCAGCAGGGGTATGAAGAAGCTCAAGGACTTGCTGCCACCATTATTAGTGACAGTGCAAGTTATGGACATCAGTTGAAGCATTTAAAGGAAGAAGTAAATGAAGCTTATCAGCAGATTGAAAATGCACTGGAAGTGGCTTCTGAGCACCAAAGAGCACAGCTAGAGCGTTTTCAACAGGATTTGCAAAGTATCGTGGAAGAAGTAAATCTTACAGAATAGAACATATTTAAAAAGCAGGGGATTACTCCTGCTTTTTAGCTGCCCGTTATTGATTCTTTTTACGTTTTTTGTTGTTCATTTTTTCTTTTATTGTTAATGGTTCGTTAGACATTTCCTCATTATATCCTGCACCCATTCCTTGCCCCTTAGCAGCATTCGCACCTGGAATTACATGATTTGACTTTCTTCTTTGCATACCAATCACCTCCTAGGAGAATTCTGTAGAATTCTCTCTGATAGTGATAATATTTCCTTTTAGAGATAAATAATGACAACAAAAAAGTTTTTTGAGATAATAAATAGGAACGCAATTCTAATCTTTATGATAATTCTGTTTACGTTCTCATAAGATTTGTCTAAATATTTTGAACATTATACATAAATATCATAAGGAAAACTTATCAATCACAATAACTTTCTTGTTATTTACTTATGTAAAAGGTTGTATTAAGATTAGAATTGTGAGAAAAGTAGGGATGAATAGGAATATTCAAACTTTTCGACTTTTCGTTAATTTTAGCTAATGATGACGAATGAGGGGGATTTACAATGGTGAAAAACGATGTATTTAACGCACGTACTTCCTTTGAAGCAAACGGTAAACGCTACCACTATTACCGCTTAAGTGCACTTGAAGAGGCAGGTATTGGCAATGTTTCTAAATTGCCATATTCCGTAAAAGTATTACTTGAATCTGTGCTTCGCCAATACGATGGCCGTGTCATCGCAAAGGAGCACGTTGAAAACTTAGCAAAATGGGGAACTGATGAGCTTAAAGAAGTGGACGTTCCATTCAAGCCATCACGTGTAATCCTACAAGACTTTACTGGTGTACCAGCAGTAGTTGACCTTGCTTCATTAAGAAAAGCAATGGCTGACCTTGGCGGGGACCCAGATAAAATTAATCCTGAAAAAACAGTTGACCTTGTAATCGACCATTCTGTACAGGTTGATGCATACGGTTCTGCTGATTCTTTACGTGTTAACATGGATTTAGAATTTGAACGTAATGCTGAACGTTACCAGTTCTTAAGCTGGGCTCAAAAATCATTCAATAACTACCGTGCAGTTCCACCTGCAACAGGTATCGTACACCAAGTTAACCTTGAGTACCTAGCTGATGTTGTACATGTAGCAGAAACTGCTGACGGTGAATTAGAAGCATATCCAGATACTTTAGTTGGAACTGACTCACATACAACTATGATCAACGGTCTTGGCGTTCTTGGATGGGGCGTTGGCGGTATCGAAGCAGAAGCAGGAATGCTTGGTCAGCCTTCATACTTCCCAGTACCTGAAGTTGTTGGAGTTAAGTTAACTGGAGTGCTGCCAAATGGCGCTACTGCAACAGACTTAGCTTTAAAAGTAACTCAAGTTCTTCGCAGCCAAGGGGTAGTTGGTAAATTTGTTGAATTCTTCGGTCCTGGAGTATCAGTTCTGCCACTAGCAGACCGTGCAACTATTGCTAACATGGCTCCTGAATACGGTGCTACTTGCGGATTCTTCCCAATCGATGATGAATCACTTGCATATATGCGTTTAACTGGCCGTGAAGAAGAGCAAATCAATGTAGTAGAACAATACTGTAAAGCAAACGGATTATTCTTTGATCCAGCTTTAGAGCCAGTTTATACAAATGTTGTTGAAATTGACCTTTCTATAATTGAAGCAAATCTTTCAGGTCCTAAGCGTCCACAAGATTTGATTCCTCTTTCAAAAATGAAAGAAGAGTTTGTAAAGGCAGTTTCTGCACCACAAGGAAATCAAGGCTTCGGCTTGCAGGCTGATGAGCTTGATAAGTCAGCTGTTGTTAACTTCCAAAATGGTGATGAAACCACAATTAAAACTGGTGCAGTAGCAATTGCATCTATTACAAGCTGTACAAATACTTCTAACCCATATGTATTAGTAGGTGCAGGTCTTGTTGCGAAAAGAGCAGTTGAACTTGGAATGGAAGTTCCTAAGTTTGTTAAAACTTCATTAGCACCCGGTTCTAAAGTTGTAACTGGATACCTTCGTGATTCCGGATTACTTCCATATTTAGAGCAAATCGGCTTCAACCTAGTTGGTTATGGCTGTACGACATGTATCGGTAACTCCGGTCCATTAAAAGAGGAAATTGAAAAAACAATCGCTGAAAACGATCTTTTAGTTACTTCTGTACTATCAGGTAACCGTAACTTTGAAGGACGTATTCATCCGCTTGTAAAAGCAAACTATCTTGCTTCACCACCACTAGTTGTTGCTTATGCTCTAGCAGGTACAGTGAACATTGATTTTGCTTCTGAAGCAGTCGGTAAAGATAAAGACGGCAATGATGTATTCTTTAAGGATATTTGGCCATCAACAGCTGAAGTAAATGACGTTGTTAAACGCACAGTTACTCCAGAACTATTCCGTAGAGAATATGCGAATGTGTTCGGGGATAACGAGCGTTGGAACGAAATTAAAACTAGCAATGAGCCATTATACACTTGGGATGAGGATTCCACTTACATTGCAAACCCGCCATTCTTTGAAGGCTTATCACCAGAACCTGGTACTGTTGAGCCATTAAATGGACTTCGTGTGGTAGGTAAGTTCGGAGATTCC
This sequence comes from Neobacillus niacini, assembly GCF_031457145.1. Taxonomy (GTDB): domain Bacteria; phylum Bacillota; class Bacilli; order Bacillales; family Cytobacillaceae; genus Neobacillus; species Neobacillus niacini_J. Next base: position 237,746 of record NZ_JAVDVZ010000006.1, on the reverse strand, counting down.
GTAACAACTGACCATATCTCTCCTGCAGGAGCAATTGGTAAAAATACTCCAGCTGGAAAGTATTTATTAGAAAAAGGTGTTCAGCCTCGTGACTTTAACTCTTACGGTTCTCGCCGTGGTAACCACGAAGTTATGATGCGTGGAACATTTGCAAACATCCGTATCCGTAACCAAATCGCACCAGGTACAGAAGGCGGCGTAACAACTTACTGGCCAACTGGTGAAGTTACATCGATTTATGATGCTTGCATGAAGTACAAAGAAAACGGCACTGGACTTATTGTTCTTGCTGGTAAAGATTACGGAATGGGCTCTTCACGTGACTGGGCTGCAAAAGGTACAAACCTTTTAGGTATTAAGACTGTTCTTGCTGAAAGCTTCGAGCGTATCCACCGTTCTAACCTAGTATTAATGGGCGTTCTTCCACTTCAATTTAAAGATGGCGAAAGCGCTGAAACACTTGGTTTAACTGGTAAAGAAACAATCGATGTTCAAGTAGACGAAAACGTTAAACCACGAGACTTCCTAAAAGTTACTGCAACTGATGAAGCTGGTAACAAAAAAGAATTTGAAGTACTTGTTCGCTTCGATTCTGAAGTTGAAGTAGATTACTACCGTCATGGTGGTATCCTTCCAATGGTACTTCGTGAAAAATTACAAGAAGCATAATATTCAAACCACCATGCGCTTTGCATGGTGGTTTTTTAGAATATTATATATTTTAGAGAAAAATAAACTATTTACTTGTAGAGCGAAGGGTGCGATGTAAATGGATTTTTCAAAAATCGCTGAAGATAAAATTAAGGAAGCAATAAAAAAGAATGATCTCGAAAATCTCCCAGGAATGGGACAGCCGCTGGAATTAAAAGATGACTTTCCCGGAATGTCTGATGAATGGAAAATGGCGTATCGAGTGTTAAAAAATGCGGGATATTCACCAGAGGATGTAACAAATGAAATTTTTAGAATAGAAGAACTCTTAGAGGGTATTTCAGAGGAAGAAGATAAAAAGCGTCTGCAAGCTAAATTAACGAAAAAAAGGGTGGAACTCGAGCGATTACTTGAAAAAAGAGGAACTGCCACCAATTCTCGTTTTGGTAGTTATGCAGATAAAATTTATAACAAATTAAAATAAGTGGATTGTGTAAACGAAATGAAATAATTTGCTTTTCCACAATAATTTCTCTAAACTGTACTTGATATTGTCACACATTTGGCACATGCAACCTTTATTTCAACTAAGTTTATAGTGTAAAATCAAACTAGCATAAAGAACAAGGGGGTTCGGGGTATGGTAAAAAAAGTAATTGCGATTGTAGTGTTAATTGCGCTACTTGGAGTTGCGATTGTGCAGGCTATGGATAAAAAGTCTGAACCCGATAATCTTAGTCAAGAAGCTGCAAATATGGGTGGTTTAAAAGTCGGGGCTAAGGCACCTGATTTTGAACTTAAAACTTTAACGGGCGAGACCGTTAAATTATCCGATTTAAAAGGAAAAAAAGTAATGCTTAATTTCTGGGCAACCTGGTGTCCACCATGTAAAGCTGAAATGCCTGCAATGGAGCAATTTCATAAAGAAGCAGGCGATGAGGTAGTTATTTTAGCCGTTAACATTGACCCACATTTAGATGTCCAAGCTTTTGTGGATGAAAATAAAATTACTTTTCCTATACCATTAGACGCAGAAGATACAGTCAATGAAATGTACCAAGTCCTATCCATTCCGACAACGTATTTTATCGATACGAAGGGAAATATCGGAAACAAATATATCGGTGCAATGAATCACGATACGATGAAACAATATACGAATGAACTGAAATAAGACATTGGATTAATTCCAATGTCTTATTTCTTTACAAGGTGACGCTTTAAAGCTTTAATGCGACTTTTCTTTTTAATTTTCAAAAAGTTGTAATAATTGCAACCGTTTCCGGGCATGATAACTGTTAGAATAGGATATAAGGAAGGTGATATATATGAGAAAGCCTAGAAAACGTTCCTTTGCAGAACTTGTGTCCGAGAATAAAAGTCAACTTTTGAAAGATAGAGCTGCGATGGAAAAGATTGAAATGCGCCTAGAAGAAAAGCGTTTAGGAAAAGCTGAGTAATTCACATAGATTACCAATCATGTTCCCTCTTTAAAATGGACAAAATGTTAAGGAGGAGGGATATTACATGAGTAATCCAAAAAGAGGACAGCAGAACTTTAACCCTGATGAGCTTGGAAATAAAACATCACAGAAATACGGCGGCAATAAGGGAAAAAAATTCCAAGATACATCAGGTAAGCATGCTCAAGTCATGCAAACAAAAGGCGAATAATAAAATGGATAAAGACTCGTCAGGCAATGGCTTGCGGGTCTTTTTTATGCCTTCTGATTAGCAAAATTTTTCTGTGATATTTTTTTTGCTTCGATACAAACTATATCTGTACGATGATACCACCCGAGGAGGAATCTTAATGACCTACAATAACAAGCCGAAACCAGATGATCGAAGTGATAACGCAGAAAAGCTGCAATCTATGATTCATGATACAATTGAAAACATTGAAGCAGCAGAAGAATCACTTGCATTTACAGATAGCGAAACACAGCGCCAGCAGATTAAAGCTAAAAATGAAAGACGCCGTGAAAGCATTGAATCTTATCGTGCAGAAATTAAGGACGAAGTCTAAAACAACTATCGGGACCTGTCATACATACAGGTCCTTTTTTCTTTCAACCCTTTGAATTTCGTATCAGTGGACAGGTTGTGGTAAGATAAAGGGGAAATTTTGAAGAAGAAGTGATCCTATTGATACAACAACAAACTAATCAGCATATAAACAGTAATGAACGATTAACACAGTGGGAAACAGAACTCGATGAAAAAGGGTTTATAACCGCCGAAAATGAGCTTTTAACTGCTATTCGCCACCAAAACAATCCGATTACATTATCGAGTATGTTAACAGTGGCTGCACTTTCGCGTCTAAATCGTAAAAACCAAGATTCATTAGCTCAAGCTTGGCTAACAAAAGCACTGGAATTAAATCCTGATAATAGGAAGGCCAAGATTTATTTTATTCAATATGATTGGAAAAAGAAAAAAGATATCCTAGATATTCTATCTTTCCCCTCAATTCGGGAAACAGATAATCGCACAGCAAAGAAAAAGATTGCTGAACAATACATACAAATTTGTCAAAATTTCTTATCTGAAGCAGATGATCATCAAGAGGATTTAACCGAAAAAATGAATCTTGCTGAGGCCTTAGGAAACGAACCGCTTTTTGATCAATATAAAAAGCTCTCTGATTTGCTGACTACTACTATTGAGATAAGCGGGAACCTGCTAAAAGCTGCTGAGGAGTATGAGGAATCAATAAAGGGTGTATTCCACACTGCCACCTATTATGATGACATAAAACTACACATGACCAGCCTTGAAGAAATAAAGAAAGACTGGCAGAAGTTGTTTGAGGTCGAAGAAGAATTTGAACAGCCATCAGAAAAAGCACTAGACCAATTAAATGAAATGATTGGAATGAATGTAGTTAGAAAGCGAGTCAATGATTTTTATCAATTTTTAAAATATCAGAAGGAACGGAAAGAACTTGGATTCCAAATTAAAGACGCACTAAGTCTTAATATGGTTCTGACAGGGAATCCCGGAACAGGTAAAACAACGATTGCCCGTCTATTAGCCAAATTATATCACGAGCTCGAGGTGCTGCCCCGTCCTGAGGTGATTGAAACAGACAGATCTCAATTGGTAGGAGCCTTTGTTGGTCAAACAGAGGAAAACGTGCGAGCGGTCGTCGAGAGAGCTATCGGCGGTGTTCTGTTTATTGATGAAGCATACAGTTTAAAACGTGAAGGTCAATCGGGCAATGATTATGGTCAAACGGCGGTAGATACCCTTGTATCACTTATGACAGGAAAGGAATACGGCGGCAAATTTGCTGTTATTTTAGCAGGATATCCTGATGAAATGCGTATATTTTTAGATGCCAACCCAGGTTTAAGGAGCAGGTTTCCACAATCCAATCTCATCCATTTACCTAATTATTCAAATGAGGAATTAGTATTAATTGCTAAAAGTATCGCCTCTGAAAACGATTATATCCTTACCGAAGAAGCAGAGTTAGAGATTAACCATCGCCTAGATCAGGAACGGGTCGATGATACATTTGGCAACGCGAGATCTGTTCGCAATATTGTCTTAGATGCGATTTTTAAAAAAGGGTCTGATCATCCCACTTCAAATGAAGATATTCTCACCTACACCATCTTAGATAAAGATGACTTTGGAGTAGAAAAGACTGAAAGCCGTGAATCACCCTTTGAAAAATTGGAACGCTTAATTGGATTGACCGAACTAAAGGGTGAATTGGAGACGCTGATTTCCTTCGTGAAAATGCAACAGTTTAGAAAGGAAAAAGGACTTCCAACTGTACCGATTCAGCTCCATTCTGTTTTTACTGGAAATCCAGGCACAGGTAAAACAACAGTGGCAAAGATATACGCTGAGCTCCTGCGAGAATGCGGTATGTTAAAAAGAGGACATTTAATCGTGGCTAGTAGGGCTGATTTTGTAGCAGGATATGTGGGTCAAACGGCAGGAAAAACAAAGAAAAAGATCCGCGAAGCACTTGGGGGAGTTTTATTTATTGATGAGGCGTACTCGCTTTTAAGCCAAACTGCTGGTGATTTCGGTAAGGAAGTGGTTGATACCCTTGTGGATGAGATGACCAAACATAACGAGAATCTTGTTGTTGTCCTGGCTGGTTACCCAAAGGAGATGGACCAGCTTTTAGAAAGCAATCCTGGACTGCGCTCGCGCTTTAAGAAGTTCTTCCTATTCCCTGAATATTCTGCAGTAGAGCTGCTTGCAATTATCGAGATATATTTAGGAGGCTTCCAATATCAAATAAGTGCTGGTGCGAAAGCATTATTGAAGCAAAGTATTGAAAATAATACCTACAAAGGTAATGGAAGATTCGCAACAAATTTATCCGATGAGATGATTCAAGCGCAAGCCATGAGGTTGATGGGAAAAGCAGGGGAAGAGGATTTATTAGAAAAAGCTATTCATATTGAAAGAGAAGATGTAGAAAAAGCGCTTAAAAAAATGACGCTTTAATATCAGAGAAGGAAGGGGAATCCGTACAGATGGACAAAGAATTTATTTCGGTAAGAGAAATTCAACTATTATATGCAGATACAGACATGATGGGAGTCATTTATCATGCTAACTATTTGAAATATTTTGAGCTTGGGAGAAGCGGATTGATTGAGGACCTTGGGTACAGCTATGTAGAGATGGAGAACGCAGGATATTTTGCACCGGTATATGACATCCAAGCTACCTATAAAAAACCTTTACGTTATGGTGATAAGGGCTTTGTTAAGACATGGATTGAAAAAAATGATGGGATTAAAACCATTTATGGATATTCCATTATCAATGGTGACGAGGAAGTATGTGCAGAAGGTTCATCGACACATATCGTGGTCAAAAAGGACAACTTTAGACCAATCGCCTTCAAAAAGGCGTTCCCGGAATGGTTCTTACGGTATGAGGAAATAAAGAAGAAGTAGCATTTCAATGGCTATGGGGTGACACAAATGGCATTTGGGATTAAAAGACAGGAAGTAAAAGAGTGGAAACAAAAAATTGATAATGGTGAAATTGCATTCTTAACCCATTACTGGTTAGATGATCGCTTTCCCGGTTGTAAAACCGTCACAAAGGTTGGCTGTCATAACCTCGACAAATTGGCTGAATGGGGAAATAAATATGGATTGAAAAAAGAATGGATTCACCATCGGCGTGACGGCTATTCTCATTTTGATTTAATTGGGGACAGACAAAAAGAAATCCTACATAAAGAAGGACTGCATCATCATATTTGGTGAAAGTGAAGGAGAGATGAAACCATGTTAAAGTTAGGGATCATCGGACTAGGGGATATTGCGAAAAAAGCTTATCTGCCTGTTGTAAGTAAGTTAGCTGACGTGGAATTCCATATTTTCACTCGCAGCACTACGGTATTAACGGAAATAAGTAATCAATATCGCTTTCCACATATCCATTCTAGTCTTACTTCAATCATCGAGAGCGGGATAAAAGGAGCTTTTGTCCATTCTTCAACGGGGTCACATGAGCAAATTGTAAGAGAGCTCTTAGAGAATGGTATCCATGTCTATGTAGACAAGCCTATTACCTATCATTTAGAAACAACCAAGGAGCTTGTCGAACTTGCTGAACGTAAAGGTCTAATCTTAATGACTGGTTTTAATAGACGGTTTGCTCCATTTTATCGCGCGATGACAGAAATTGATCAGCCGAATATGATACTCTTGCAAAAAAATCGCCATGCACTGCCAAGTGATGTTCGTACATTTGTCTTTGATGATTTTATCCATGTTTTAGATACGGTACGTTTTTTATTTCAAGGTGAAATTCAAGATGTAATCGTTCAAGGAAAAGTAACGAACGGCATTCTTTACCATGTAGTTGTTCAATTTATATCTAACAGCATGACAGGCATTGCGATTATGAACAGAGACAGTGGGGCGGTGGAAGAAAAGTTAGAGGTTATGGGACCTAATGAGAAAAGAGTTGTCCTAGATCTAGATAAATTAACTATTTATCGTGAACAAAAAGAAATCGTACACCCCTTTAACAATTGGGATTCTACCTTATTTAAAAGAGGGTTTGAACAGATAATAGCTGAATTTATAAATGCCGTCCGTACTGACAGCTTTCCATCCGTTACTGCCAGAGATTCGTTACAAACACATGAAATATGTGAGAGGATAGTTCAACAGTTCGTGGGCAGGTAATTAAAGAAGCACACTTAAAGATGTTCTTTAAGTGTGCTTCTTTTAATAGTTAAGATTTTTTATATTCTAGTATTGGCTCATCATATTTTGCTAGATAATCAATGATTAAATCATGGTCATCGAAATACCATAAATCTTTTTCTTCAATATAATAGGTGATCCCATCTTCTGTTGCACTTACTCCCATGTCAACGGGTTCTTCACTAGATAAGCCAAGTGAAAACCCGCTTTGTACGGTACTACATCCGCCATAACGTACATAGAAACGGACAAAATCACCTGTTTTTAGATTAAGTTCGCGTTTGTACCATGCTGCAGCTTCACTGCTGATTTGGATATTCATCTGTTTCTCCTTTCAAAATACCTATGATGATATTATATATGATAGGCGGAACAAATATCGATGATGTTGCCTGACATTCTTTAGATAGGTAGTTGAATGAAGCCATTTAAAAAAAAGAAAATTAACACTAGTGCATGTGCAATAATAGATGGCAGGATGCTTTTATATTTGGTTGTTAATACGCCGAATGCGCAGCCAAGTGAGAGATTTAACAGAAAAACTGCTGGAGAGAATCCAAATATAGTTGTGTTTAACGAAAAGGCAACACTTGTAAACAGTATGGCAGCCGTTTCACTGGTAATCATCATGAACTGTGCTAATAGAATCCCCCGCCACATCACTTCCTGAAGGAAGGCATGAATAAACGCAAATAAGAAAAGTGAGAGAACAAGGTGGAAATCCATTTTAACATCGCGGGTAATAATTACTGTAACAATGCTTACAGAAATGAGTAAAACCATGATATAAAAATACGTTTTATTTATTTGAATCTTTCTGTTGAGTTGTGGTTTTTTAAAAAACAAACTTATTTTTTTATTGAACTGTTTGATTACATAGCAGATTGAAAGAATAGGAATAATGAACAAAAGCTGATTTATGATGACTCTTAGAAATGGATTTATGTCAAAACCTTCTATAAATTTATCAAAATAAAAGAGAATCAAATTTCCGCCAAAGAAAGAAATGATCACCCATGCAAAGAGACGATTCTCTTCCTTTAGGAAAGCAAGGTACAATAATAAGGCAAGCAGAATCAAAAAGAATGGACTATAATAACTTCTCGTAAAAAGATAGATTAAGACGATAAACAAAAATGATAAAAACAAACCTTGATTATTATTTTGTCTCATATTGAAACATCCTTCCTGCATAACCGATAAAAAGGCTCCGAATTAACGGAGCCACTGGGTCATATGTTCTTGAATTTCCTGATATTTAGCTGGTGCATTTTGAAGTCCAAAGGAACCAGCATTTTGTAGTGGAACTACTCGATAATTTTTATTTCTTTGGCTAGAAACAAAGGTAGGATAAAAAGCTGGGTTTGATAATTCAATCGTCTTTCCTGTTTCAGTAACATGTTTGGTTATTTCAACTGTTGCCATGCCGCCAATATCCTTATAGTCCCTAACTTGTCCAGAAATAAAGTTACCTAATGAGTAGATAACAAAGGACTTTCGCCCATCTTCAGTTTGGATCCATTCCATTGGCTGCAGTACGTGTGGGTGGGAACCAAAGATTATGTCTACTCCTTCATTCGCAAGGAAGTTAGCCAAGTCTTTTTGCTCACTTGTCGGAATTCGTTGATATTCATTTCCCCAATGAATACTCATAACTACTACATCAGCTTCTTTTTTAGCCCGCCCAATTTCGTCACTCATGAGATCACGATTAATTAGATTAACAAGGAAGTCTTTTCCATCTGGAATTGGGATTCCATTTGTACCGTAGGAATACGATAGAAAGGCTAATTTAATGCCATTTTTATGAATGATTCTTAGCTTTTGACGATCCTCTTGATTTAAAAAACTTCCGACATGAGGAAGTCCGATACTATTTAAATAATCTGTTGCCGAAAGAATTCCTCTTTCTCCTTTGTCTAACGTATGATTGTTCGCCAGAGAAACGATATCTACCCCGGTATTGACGAGTGCATCTGCGACTTCGTGAGGACTATTAAACGTGGGATAACTTGAAACACCAATGCCAGCTCCACCTAGCATGCTTTCTTGGTTCGCGGTTAGGACATCCGGTGATTCTAATATGCTTTTAACATTGTCGAAGATAGGATTGAAATTGTACTGCGTACCATTAAAGGCATCCTGATAAACGGTATCATGAATCAGAATGTCGCCGATAGCGCCAATGGTCAATTTTTCAGTCAATGTCCTGGCCATCACGGGTTGATATCTCGAAGCATGCTCCTTTGTAGGATGTACTTTTGCTGCTGCAGTCTGATTATTATGTTGTTGAATGATGAGCACCGAAGCAAGAAGAATACATGCAGTAATGATGAATATGGACGTAATAATTGCTTTCTTTTTCATACTTTCTCCTTAAACAATCTGGATTTGAGGCAAAATGGTTTAAACTAGTCTACCAATACTATAATATATTTATGTGCTAATTTTCGACTTTTTCCCGCATTTTTTGAAAAAATTTAAGGACGTGTTATGTTATGTTCAAAATAACTGAGAGTGCTTGCAGTATATTAGCAGGAGTAATCGAGAGAGAAAAGCAAACGCCTGATGAAGAACTATTAGTCCGGTTGAGCATGGGTGTAGGCTGAGGCGGTCCAAAACTAAATCTGTCTCTGGAAGAGCGGAAAATTACGGGGGATCAGCTATTTGAGTTTGGAGAGGTCAAGATCCTGATTCATGAACAGGATTATGTACACTTTAACCATACAAGGCTAGATTATAGTAGTAATGAAAAAGGTGAATTTGCATTTAAATTAATCAACATATAAAAACGGAGTTCCTTTAGCGGGAATTCCGTTTTTATGATAATTTAGTCTGCCATATTTTCAAAAAAGTCAATTAGCTCGTCAAAATTCTTGGTAACTTTGGTTGGAAATGTTTCAGGCTGGTCATCTATTAAGCATTGATAAAATTCAACAACAAATTCTTGATCTTCTGCTGGTGAGACTTCTGTTGAAAAAATATAAGTTTGATTAAGGTTAGACATGGTAATCCCCTCCATTGTGTTCCTATACCTTTATTTTACTTTACAATAGGGTAAGAAAATGACTGGGATTATGAATGTTTAATGAAAAATGGCTTAAAGGAATCCTATTCCTTAAAGCCATTTTATTTTTGGTTCTGTTTTATTCATAATTCGCCTAATATTAGCGCGATGTCGATAAATGACAAATGAAGCCAAAAGTGTTACTGCAATCAGTAGGGGGATATCCCCCTCAATGCAAGCATAAATCACTGCAAAAATACCAGCGAGCATCGATGATAAAGATACATATTTGGTAAAGTAAAGACTTGCGAAAAAGACCAAAAATACCGTTAAGAACATCAGCGGGGCACAAAACAATAAAACGCCTCCAGATGTCGCTACTGCTTTACCGCCTTTAAATCCAGCAAAAATGGGATACGTGTGACCGATAACTGCAAAAACTCCAGCAAGTAATGGATTAATATCAATTCCGAAAATTACAGGTAAGGAAGCCGCTAATGTCCCTTTTAGGATATCAGCAAGTGTTACTGCTAAACCAGCTTTGACTCCTAAGGTTCGAAATGTATTCGTTCCCCCTAAATTTCCACTTCCATGTTGACGTATGTCTGTTTTATAAAAAACTTTTCCAACGATTAAACCTGATGGAATCGAGCCAAGCAAGTAGGCTAAGATCAGGACTATAATAATTTGAACCATCAATGATTTCTCCTTCTATAAATAATGCATGTCCTTTATTTTACCATGTAATGGTGAAAAGTCACTACCACTGCTTTTAACTAATTCTAAAAGTGCTAAAAAAATTCCTTCAAAATTTTTGGTTGATACCGTACGATAGAGGTGAGGAGGAAGAAAAATGTCACAAATTGAATACCATAAAAAGAAATCATTATCACCTAAATGGATTTTAGGAGGATTGATGATTGCAATTTTAATGATTGCGTCTTCTATTCTTTTTTTATTATATCCGTTTGCCTCTAAGGAAAGAGCTACTTATTTTACCGATAAAAATCCGATCCTTTTTGAAGGATTGCAGCAGGGAAATGCCCTGATTGAAGGGGATTCTATTTTCCTCCCACTTTCATTTATGCAAGAACACATAGATGACACGATTATTTTTGATGAAAAGTCCAAGTCTATCATTATTACAACATCTGAAAAGGTAATCCAAATGCCTACAGACTCCTTAACGTTCTTTGTTAATCAAAAGCCAGTGGAGCTGCAGGTATCACCGTTAATTACAAAAGAAGGTCAAATATTTGTAGCAATCGACCCGCTGCTAACCTACTATCCCATTCAATATAAGATTTTAGAGGATACAGGAGCCATTTGGATTCAAAAAAACGGGGACCGGTATTTTCAAGGGGAAATAACAGTGGAAGAAGTTCATCAAGAAAAAATGAGATTGAGAACAGAGCCATCCTTAAAGGCACCTTACACAGCAGAAATATCTAAAAAGGAATCCGTAATGATTGAGGCGGAGGAAGAGGATTTTTATTTTGTGAGAAAAGAGAATGGACTGAGTGGATACATTAACAAAAAATATGTTAAGAAAAACAAAGAGGTAACAATTTCGATTTCACAGCAAAGCAAAACAGTAGCTGTTCCAAAAATAAATGGACCTATTCAATTGACCTGGGAAGCCGTTTATACCAAAAATCCAGATCATACCCAAATACCACAAATGATGGGTGTGAATGTCGTATCACCAACTTGGTTCTCTTTGACCGGTATTGATGGATCCATAAAAAACCTAGCATCCTTAGATTATAGTAAATGGGCACAGTCTAAGGGGTTTCAAGTATGGGGGTTATTTTCAAATTCTTTTGACCCAGTCCTGACGTATGAGGCGTTAAAAGACTTTGAAACTCGTCAAAAAATAATCGTCCAATTGCTTCATTTCAGTCAAATGTATCAATTACAAGGGATTAACTTCGATATTGAAAATGTAAAGCAGGAACATGGTTCGCTTGTCACTCAATTGATGAGGGAAGCAACACCCTACTTACATGAAGCAGGATTAGTCGTTTCGATGGACATTACCTTTTATGCAGGTGAAAACAATAATTGGTCTTCTTTTTACGAAAGAAATAAGCTTGCTGGGATTGTGGATTATCTAATTATCATGGCTTATGATGAACATTCAGGCTCATCCCCTGTTGCTGGCAGTGTTTCGAGTCTTCCATGGGTAGAGAAGAACCTACAAAACTTGTTAAAAGAGGTTCCAAAAGAGAAGCTCATACTCGGGGTTCCCTTATATACAAGGCTTTGGAAAGAACAGCAAAAGGAAGATGGAACGATAGAGGTTTCCTCTCAGGCCTTGTCCATGGCTAAAATGAAAGAATGGATTGCTGAAAGAGGTATACAACCAGTTTATGATGAAGATAGTGGTCAAAACTACATTGAATTTTATTCTGAGGAAGAGCAGGCAGCGTATAAGGTATGGATTGAAGATGAACTTTCATTAAATAAACGTGCCAACCTTGCTACTACTTACCAACTAGCTGGAGTTGCTTCATGGTCCCGACTATTCGGCGATCAGACAGCTTGGACCGCTATAAATATGGATCCTAATAAAGCAGTATCACAGAAATAGATCAGCATTGCTGGTCTATTTTTTTATGTTGAGCGTTCAATTACATATTCTGTCTAAGTTGAGAACAATTTGAGTCTATTTTATTACAAATATATGTAGAATTTTCAAACCATTTTGAAGTCGATTGAAAGCATTGGTAACTGGAAATATAATTTAACTAATTCTTAAATTTTCATTAAAACCGACCAATTCGAGAGTGTTACAGGTCCTTTTGCTATATATTCTAAGTACAAATATAAGAGGTGAAAAATCATGGTCACAACTGTACCACACTATCAACCTTATCCATACCGGGATGTGAAGGTCTTATATGTAGAAGAAGAAATTTTTTCACGTGAAAAACTATTACGTGTGCTTAATCGCCGGTTTTCAGATGTCCATGTTGCGATTGACGGTGAAGAGGGTTTTCAACAATATAAGCAGCTTCAACCTGATATCATCATCGTGGATATAAACATGAGCCAAATGAACGGTTTAGAAATGATTGAAAGAATTCGGAATCTCAATGAAAAAGTGCAAATAATTGTTACGACCGCAAATAATGATCATGAAATCTTTATCCAATCAATTGAAAATAACGTCAATCATTTCATTCTAAAACCTATTGATTTTGAGAAGTTTTTATTAGCCATTCATAAATCTGTACATCAGATTCAACTAGAAAAAGAATTATCCAAACAAAACAATTTAACTAAGGCAATTTTAGATACACAGGATAATTTACTATTCGTAGTTGAACAAGGTGATATAGTTGAATTTAATCTGGCTTTTTCCTCCTTTACTGGCCTTGATAAAAGCCAGGGGTTACATAAAGCTATTACGGTTTCTGAATTCTTTGTTGAAGGCCCGAATTACTTTTATCCCAAGAATAGAGCAAAATGGATCGACGAATTTCTTGATAACGGAAGAAAATATGCAAAGGTCAAATGGAGGGGACAAAAAGAGAGCAAAGGAATTTTTTTCATGAAGGCAGCTCACTTTCCAGGAGAGAAGCAAACCTTGTTTGTTTGTTCAGAAATCACTGTTTTAGAGGAAGAAAATAAGCAAAATGATTTATTAGCCATGATGGACCCATTAACCAAAAGTATTAATCGTCAAAGATTTGAGGAGATTTTATCGTGTGAAATAAGACGTTCTAAACGCTATGACCACCCTTTTTCGATTATTCTCTTTGACATCGACCATTTTAATCATATAAATCAGTGTTTTGGACATCAAAAAGGGGATGAAGTCCTATGTACTATTTCCACAATCGTCCAACAGAGAATACGAGAGAGTGATATTTTTGCCCGCTGGGGAGGGGATGAACTTATACTATTAACACCAGAAACATATAGTCGGGGAGCAGTTGTACTGGCAGAATCCATCCGTACCATAATTGATAGTTTTGCTTTCCCCCAAATTGGTTCAGTAACCTGCAGTTTTGGTATAGCTGAATTTTCAGCAGGTAAGAAGAAAACAGAACTTGTGACGGAGGCTAGAGAAGCACTATCTAAATCTAAACAAAATCGAAGAAACTGTGTAACAGTTTTTAACAGTTAAGAAGGTGGTCAATCGTGGTAGATGTTAATTTATGGATCATCTTAGTTATTAGTATGCTTATTCTTTTTATTTTAAGATATATGTTTAAGGGGAAAAAGCTCATGAAAAAACTTAAGGAAAGTGAAGCAAGCTACCGAGAGTTGGCAGAAAAATATGAGGGAGTAATCAATTCCTTAGAGGATAGAGTGAATGAAGAAGTAGAGAAAAATAGACAAAAGGATCTTTTCCTTATACAGCATTCTTGGCTTGCAGCTAAGGGTGAATTGATTGACAGCATTGGCCACCAATGGCGGCAGCCGCTTAATCATTTATCACTCTTAATTCAAGATGTACAAGAAGCTCTCCAATTTGGGGAAATAAATGAACAATATATTTATACTTTTACAAAAGAGAGTATGAGTCAAATTCATCATATGTCACGAACAATCCATGATTACCGGAAATTTTATCAACCAAATATAGAGAAATGTGCCTTTTCTGTTGCCGATTCGGTTGAAGATGCACTTTCGATTTTTTCCTCCAATCTGAAGGATCATCATATCCATGTAAATTTTAACTATCGGGGACAACCTATGGCATTTGGATATCCCAATGAATACAGTCAAGTGGTGCTAAATATCTTAATGAATGCAAAAGACGCATTTGTTACCAACGAAGTTAAAAATCGAAGGCTTGATATTTTGATTTGCACAAAAGGTAGTTTTGTCATTGTGGAGGTTACTGATAATGGTGGCGGCATTGAACCTGCATTACTATCAAAAGTGTTTGACCCATATTTCACAACGAAGCGGCACGGGACGGGTATTGGACTATATTTGACCAAAATGATTATAGAGAATATGAATGGTCGTGTTCAGGTTGAAAATACTGACCATGGTGCACGATTCACTCTTTCTGTTCCTAAAGTTGTTTTAGAAAACCAAACTTCACTCATAAGTGTTTAACCCATCAAAAAAGCTTCCGACCTCTGGGAGCTATATTTTTTTGAAAACCATTCGATTATGATATAGTTAAAGAAAGTAGTAAAATAAGGAAATAAAGGAAGTGTTATTTCATGGCAGTTGAAAATCCATCTTTAGAAGAAATTGGAGCTATTTTAAAAAAATCTAAACGTATCGCTGTTGTCGGTTTAAGTGACAAACCAGACAGAACCTCTTATATGGTTTCAGAGGTTATGCAAAAAGCTGGATATGAAATCATTCCCGTTAATCCAGCGGTTGATGAAGTACTTGGTGTGAAAGCAGTTGCCTCGCTAAAGGATATCAAGGGTCATATTGATATCGTCAATGTTTTCCGTCGTTCTGAGCAATTATTTGATGTGGCGAAAGAATTTGATGAAATCGATGCGGATGTTTTTTGGGCACAGCAGGGCTTAGTAAATGAGGAAGCATATACGTTTTTGAAGGACAAAGGATATACTGTTATTATGGACCTTTGTATAAAAGTTGCTCACGCTTTAACAAAATAATAATATAGTGAAAAAAGCTGCTAATTGTTGGCAGTTTTTTTTCATTTTTTTACTAAAAATAGTGTTACAAAAGTTTGTTGTTTCAAATTAGGCATTTGCCAAATCGAAATAAATCGCTAAAATAAAGCATAGATGCCGCAAACATGTGGTACAATTAAAGCGGCAAACATTCGTTCTAAATATAGGAAATAACTTTTACACGAATGATTAATATACTTATAAGATAGCAAACAGAAGGTGTTTTTTCTTTTTGTAGGGAATGAAAGGGGTATTTTAGTGGCAAGTAATCAGAAAGCTTTTGAATATAATGATGATGCCATACAGGTACTAGAGGGACTGGAGGCCGTCAGAAAGCGACCAGGAATGTACATCGGGAGCACTGATACACGCGGATTACACCATCTTGTATTTGAGATTGTAGACAACTCTGTCGATGAGGCTCTAGGCGGATTTGGAAACCAAATCATTGTTAAAATCCACAAAGATAATTCGATAAGCGTTATGGATAAAGGACGAGGAATGCCGACTGGCATGCATAAAACGGGGAAACCAACTCCTGAAGTCATTTTAACTGTCCTCCATGCCGGGGGTAAATTTGGTCAAGGCGGTTATAAAACCAGCGGTGGTTTACATGGTGTTGGTGCCTCCGTCGTTAATGCTTTATCTGAATGGTTAACGGTAACAATAAAAAGAGATGGCTTTGTTTATGAACAACGCTTTGAAAACGGGGGTAAGCCGGCTACCACATTAGAGAAGATTGGCAAAACCAATCAAACGGGTACAACCATTCACTTTAAACCAGATCCAACCATCTTTTCTAACACCACCACATATAATTTTGAGACATTATGTGAGAGGTTAAGAGAATCTGCGTTCCTTTTAAAAGGATTAAAGATTGAAATCATCGATGACCGTAATAATATTCATGAGGTTTTTCACTATGAAAACGGGATTGAAGCCTTTGTTTCGTACCTAAATGAGGATAAAGAAGTCCTTCATCCGGTCGTCAGCTTTGAAGGAAGCCAGAATGGGATTGAAGTTGAATTCGCGTTCCAATTTAATGATGGCTATTCAGAAAGCATGCTTTCGTTTGTAAACAATGTCCGTACGAGAGATGGCGGAACGCATGAAGTTGGGTCAAGAACAGCGATGACTCGTGTTTTCAATGAATACGCACGTAAGGTTTCCCTTTTAAAAGAAAAGGAAAAGAATCTTGAAGGGGCCGATATCCGTGAGGGCTTAACTGCGATTATCTCGGTACGGATACCAGAGGATTTATTGCAGTTTGAAGGTCAAACAAAGGGGAAATTAGGAACGAGTGAAGCAAGATCGGCGGTTGACGCGGTCGTTTCTGAACATCTGACCTACTTTCTTGAAGAGAACCCTAATATTAGCTCGCTATTGATTAAAAAATCCATTAAAGCTTATCAGGCTCGAGAAGCAGCTCGGAAAGCACGTGAGGACGCAAGAAGCGGTAAAAAACGAAAGCGCTCAGATGCTCTTCTTTCCGGAAAGCTTACACCTGCACAATCGAGAAATCCGCAAAGGAATGAGATTTATTTGGTTGAGGGTGACTCTGCAGGAGGTTCTGCAAAACAAGGACGTGACCGACGTTTTCAGGCAGTCCTTCCGTTGCGTGGTAAGGTTATTAATACTGAAAAAGCGAAGCTAGCTGATATTTTTAAGAATGAAGAAATCAATACGATTATTCATACCATTGGGGCTGGAGTCGGTTCTGATTTTAATGTGGAAGACGTCAATTACGATAAAGTTATTATTATGACTGATGCCGATACAGACGGAGCACATATTCAAGTGTTACTTTTAACGTTTTTCTTTCGTTATATGAAGCCGCTTATTGAGGCTGGTAAAGTGTTTATCGCATTGCCGCCTTTATATAAAGTTAGTAAGGGTTCTGGTAAAAAGGAAATCATTGAGTATGCCTGGAGTGATGATGAACTGCAGGGGGCCATTAATAAGATCGGTAGAGGCTATATTATTCAACGGTATAAAGGTCTTGGTGAGATGAATGCAGACCAGCTATGGGATACTACGATGAATCCAGAAACACGAACATTAATTCGTGTTAAAATAGATGACGCAGCAAGAGCTGAACGACGGATTACCACCTTAATGGGTGATAAAGTTGAACC
Organism: Neobacillus niacini; assembly: GCF_031457145.1. Classification (GTDB taxonomy): domain Bacteria; phylum Bacillota; class Bacilli; order Bacillales; family Cytobacillaceae; genus Neobacillus; species Neobacillus niacini_J. The sequence goes on along the minus strand of NZ_JAVDVZ010000006.1, from coordinate 220,126 downwards.
GCGCAGAAAATGGATTGAAAGCAATGTAGCGTTTGGTTTAGAGGAAGATGACACCATCCTAGAAAATGAAAATATTACGATTGCCGGGGAGGTATCTGAAGAATGAGCACAAATGAGAAATTCCGTGACTTACCTCTAGAGGATGTAATCGGCGATCGTTTTGGAAGATATAGTAAGTATATTATTCAAGAACGTGCCCTTCCAGATGCAAGGGACGGATTAAAACCAGTACAACGAAGAATCCTCTATGCGATGCATGTTGAGGGTAATACCTTTGAGAAAGGTTTCAGAAAAGCGGCAAAAACGGTTGGTAATGTAATTGGTAACTATCACCCGCATGGCGATTCCTCTGTATATGAAGCGATGGTGCGGATGAGTCAGGACTGGAAGGTCAGAAATGTCCTGATACAAATGCATGGAAACAACGGAAGTGTCGATGGAGATCCTCCCGCAGCGATGCGTTATACGGAAGCACGATTATCGGCCATCTCCGCTGAATTACTCCGTGATATTGAAAAACAAACAGTAGATTTTATTCCTAACTTCGATGATACAGCAAAGGAACCCACCGTTTTACCATCGATGTTCCCTAACTTACTTGTAAACGGCTCAACCGGGATATCAGCAGGGTATGCAACGGATATTCCGCCACACCATCTTGGTGAGGTTATCGATGGTGTTATCCTGAGAATGGACCACCCTGACTCATCGGTTGATGATATCATGACCGTTATAAAGGGGCCAGATTTTCCTACTGGGGGTATTATCCAAGGAATAGATGGGATTAAAAAGGCCTATGAAACTGGTAAAGGGAAAATCATTGTTCGCAGTAAAGCAGAAATAGAGGAAGTCCGTGGAGGCAAACAGCAGATTGTCGTAACGGAAATCCCCTACGAAATCAATAAAGCAAATCTTGTTAAAAAAATCGATGAATTCCGCTTTGACCGAAAAATAGAAGGAATGTCAGAGGTCCGCGATGAAACTGACAGAACAGGACTAAGAATTGTTATAGAATTAAAGAAAGATGCCGATGCACATGGGGTCCTAAATTACCTATATAAAAATAGTGATTTACAAGTAACCTATAACTTTAATATGGTTGCAATTAGTCAAAAACGACCTAAATTATTAGGAATTCGTGAATTACTTGATGCGTATATTGGACATCAAAAGGAAGTTATTATCAGAAGAACGCAATATGAGCTAAACAAAGCGAAGGAACGTCAGCATATTGTTGAAGGGTTAATGAAGGCACTATCAATATTAGATGAAGTTATTACCACCATCCGTGCCTCCAAAGATAAACGCGATGCAAAGGACAATTTAATTGCAAAATTTGCGTTTACCGAAGCCCAAGCAGAAGCGATTGTTTCCTTACAGCTCTATCGCTTAACCAATACAGATATCACTGCTCTACAGAATGAAGCAGAAGAATTATCTTCAAAAATAGAAGAGTGGACTTCCATTTTATTAAGTGAAAAGAAGCTAATTTCTACTATAAAAAAAGAATTAAAAGATGTAAAAAAACGGTTTGCTGATGCGCGTCGCTCAAAAATTGAGGCTGAGATTGAGGAACTGAAAATTAATCTTGATGTAACCGTTCCAAATGAAGATGTCATTGTAACAGTTACAAAAGAAGGGTATGTCAAACGGACAAGCCAGCGTTCCTTTGCCGCTTCCAATGGTCAAGATCTTGCAATGAAGGAGTCAGATCGTTTGCTAGCGAAGTTAGATATGAATACGAAGGATGTCCTTCTCTTGTTTACCAATAAAGGGAATTACTTATTCTGTCCTGTTCATGAGCTGCCGGATATCCGCTGGAAAGATCTCGGACAACATGTCGCGAATATCATTCCAATTGAATTCAATGAGGAAATTATTAAGGTCATTCCAGTGAAAGATTTTGAACAAGATGCCTATCTAATTTTTGTAACGAAAAATGGGATGGTTAAGAAAACAGACCTAAAGCAATACAAAGCACAACGTTATTCGAAGCCATTAGTTGGTGTTAATCTGAAGGAAGATGATCAGGTTATTGATGTTCATTTAACCGATGGTACAAAAGAGCTATTCCTAATCTCGAATTACGGCTATGCATTATGGTTCCATGAAGAAGAAATAAGCATTGTCGGTGTTCGTGCAGCCGGGGTAAAAGGGATCAATTTAAAAGACGGCGATGTTGTTGTCGGTGGAAAGATTATTGCTCCAGATAGTAAAGAAACTGTTGTGATAGCCACTCAACGCGGTTCCGTCAAGCGGATGAAACTAAAAGAATTTGAAAAAGCAACACGTGCTAAGCGTGGAGTTGTTATTTTACGAGAGCTTAAAGCAAATCCACATCGTATCGTTGGTTTTGTTCTAGCACATGACGAAGATCTTGTAGTTATTCAAAGTGAAAAAGGACAGACGGAAACATTAGTAACAGCAGATATTCGATTAAATGACCGTTATTCGAACGGCTCCTTCGTTCTAGACGAAGAGGTAAATGGTAAAGTAACGAATATTTGGATGGTAGAAGGTCCAGCTAAATCTGATGAATCATAATATCGTTTAAGACTCCCTAAAATGTTGGGAGTCTTTTTCATGTTTTTGCCAAAATTGGTGCATACTACATGTATCAGATTTTGGAGGGGAAAAGGATGAAAAAAGAATTACTACTAGTTGCTTCTGCATTTTTTCTCATGTCTGTTACGGCTATAACGGGGGTTCATGCTTTCGAAGAAAAAGCCAAAACTGTCACAATTTCCAAACAAGAAAGTGATGTCACTGGAGATGGTATCAACGAGAGTATCCAGTTAAAAGGCGTTCTTTATGATGGTGAAGACGATTATTTGAAAGATATTTATATTAATATTTCCACAGATGATGATAAACAGTACACAATGCCTCTGGAAAGCGGTTCCAAGGCTTCTCTGAAATTGGTTGATTTAAACAAAGACGGAGTAAAGGATTTATTTGCAAATGTATTCACAGGGGGAAGTGGAGGGATCACGCTCAATTATTTATATTCGTTTAAGGATTTTATCAGCAAAGAGTTAGCAGTTCCTGACCCATTAGAAATAGACAGTCAATTTGAAGATGGATATAAAGCGAGGATAAAGATAGATCTTACAGGTAATAGTTATTTATTTGATTTAAACGACCGAAAAAAATATTACAAAAAATTAGGATTATACTATAAAGGGAAGTTAAATGAACCAATGGAATTAACGGTGAATTCGTTTCACTCACTTAAACCAGTTAAATTAAAAAGCGGTGAGTTTATCTTAAAAGGGGCACAAAGGATCACTGGAATTGCCAATGCTGATACCATTGCTTTTGTGGAGTCATCTTGGAATTTTGGTGGAGGTAAATGGAATCTAAATAGCGCAAGCGTTCATACTAACATACAAAGTAAGTAGAGAAGGGTAGGGGGGGAAAACAAATTCGATAGCGTTGTGAATCATACACAAAAACACGGGGAAACCTGTGTTTTTTCTTTGTAACGATTGGTGAGTAGAGTTGATTTGTTTATAATCATCTAGTTTACATAATGTATTTATAGTAGATTAAAGTCTGAAAAACGAATTCTGTCTCAAATCAAAAGTATACTTAAGATAGTGAGACAGAATAAAAATTTTAACTTTGTTCCTTTGGCATATCCATTTTATCAACCGCAATTTTTAAATCATCGTTCTTAATATGCGTGTAAATCATTGTAGTTTGAATCGAAGAATGACCTAATTGTCTTCGTAATTTTGGTACATCGTTAATCTCCGCATGATACCTGGTAGCAAACGAGTGTCTTAATTTATGTACGGATAATGACGGTTTTCCGAATGCCGTTGCATACTTTTCAACTAATTTTTCAACAGCTCTGGCTGTCAATCTGCGAGTTTTTCCTTTCGGACCCACTTGGGCAGAAATAAACAAGGCTTTATTACTTTTTTCAACCTTATATTTCGATGTTCTTATTGAAAGATAGTCTTGAAGATCTGCCATTGCAACTTGGCTAAAATAGACGAATTGCTCTTTATTTCCTTTTCTAATGACTCTAACACAGTACTTTTTATAATCAATATCATCTAATTCAATTCCGACTAACTCAGAAAGACGAAGACCGGAACCTAAAATTAGTGATACAATGGCTGTATCACGCTCTTTATTTAGCTCGTGGAAATTATAAAGTTTTTTGTTTTCTTTGATTAATTCACCGTAATCATTTGCCACAAACAAACGAAACTTTTCGTATTCATCACCAAGAAGAATTTTGCCTTCCATTTTAGCAGCTTTTGTTTCCATGCTGTCTTTCACTTCATTAAATTCAATTTTAGCTAATACATTACGGTTCAAATAAGGCAGTAAATCAGGTGTTTCAGCAATGTTTTGCAGATAATTAAATAGGGACTTTAAAGCTGACAATTTCCGATTAACAGTTAATGGTTTATTATTTAATTCGTAATGTAGGAAGTTTAAAAAACTTTCAATCTCAATAACAGTCATTTTCTCTAAACGTTCTAATGGGATATCTTTAGCAGCTCCAGTAAATAATTGCTCACGGATTATCCAATTAAAAAAGATCTTGTAATCATGGCAGTAATTAAATAAGGAAGCAGTCGAAAGCTTTCTTAATTTATGATTGATATATTCATCGACATACCAGGGCAATTCAGAAAGAAGAGATTGTAACTTTTTGAAATTTTCTTGTTTTGATTCATTTACCATAAAATCACCTCACTTCTATATTTTACTAAATGACCTATAATTTCGTCAAATTTATATTTTACGTAATTATGTAATAGTTATAAAATAATTAAATTTTTTGCGAGTTCTAGTCTTTTGTTTACGATAATCGACTCTTCCCTTCTGTTATAATAAAATGATGATGATTTTAAAGGAGTTTTTCTTAATGAACAATAAAGAAGTAGAAGAAAAAATTATTCAACACTACCAAGGCGAGGAAAAAATGATGATCCTTGTCTTTGCTCAATGGTGTGTCAATCATGATTTAAATCCAGAGGAATTGTATTTACGTGCCTACCCTAATCAGGTCTCAAACATGGCTTTAAAAGAAGCAATGGAATTAGTAGTACCTAAAGATGAAGCTGGAGAAATTGGTGACGAAACACTTCTTGGTGTCTTATCTTTGTTTGGAAACGATGATCTTGCATTTGTTGTGACTGAGGAAATAGCTAAAATTAAATAAGTTCCCAAGCAAACAATGTATAATAAACGGTTTTAAAACAAAAATAATAACAGGGCTTGTAGCTCAACTGTAGAGCAACCAACAGTTTTAAACGTAAACTGCTGCGTATTTTGTGGGTTAAAGTCCCACCAAGCCCTTTTACTATTTCTCCCCCATTTTCACTTTCTTCGAGTCTGCTCCTACCTTCCGATTTGGACTTGTATACAATTAAATAAATATTTCTCTGCGATTAGCTTATTTCTATTTCTTCATCATACTTGTAGACTCTCATTGATGATCCATTCAAAATTATCTCATTTACCAAAAAAGCATCTCCTTTTTATCCATAGAATTATGGTATTATTATATCAGTTAACATTTTGAGGAGTGAAATCATGAGCGTACATAAGGATTTAATGAAACATGCAGAAAATCAGAATAAAAGTTATCAGCAATTTTTGGCTTGGGATCAGCAGCGTGAACAATATATTGAAGAAGCCATAGAATTATGTAAACAAGGTAAACCTTTTTCAACAGATAAAATTAATGAAGTAACCAATAAAATGAATAAAATTAACTTGAGAATCATACCAATCAAGAAAAATGTTACAGTTGAAATGGTAGAGGAATATGTAAACTCTAAAAAATAAAATCCACCCAAATGGTGGATTTTTTGATTACTACTTCACGGTGCTCATAAATTCTATCATCTTATTGATTAGCTCAGTTGGATTCTCATACATGCTCATATGTCCAGAATCTTTGATTAAGACAGGTTTAATATTCGATTTGCTAACTGAAAATGTCTTATCAGAAGGGATAATTTGATCCTTTTCGCCAGCAATTAATAGGACTGGAATCTCTGCCTTCTCCAAAACACTATTACGATCCGGACGGTTTTTCATCGCTATAAGTGTTTTCATGACACCTTGTGATGAGGTGGTATATCCTATTTCTTTAGCTGTTGTGATATCATTTTGATTTTTCTCTATGTTGTCAGGTGAGAAAAGTTTTGGTATCAGCCCATCGATAAAAACCGAAATCCCTTCCTTTTTAACTTTTTCTACACCTGCCTCTCTTCCCTTCTTCGCTTCTTCTGAATCCGGGTAAGCAGTCGAATGAATCAGTGATAATCCGTTTACCAATTGACTAAACTTCTCTGCAAAAGCCAGAGTAATATATCCCCCTAGAGAATGGCCAAACATTGTTACTTGCGGTACATTCAAATAATCTAATACATCCTTAATATGATCTGCGATGTCTTCAATCGTAACTGGCCCCTCAAGGTTAGCGGATTCACCATGACCTGGAAGGTCTAGAGCAATCACGCGATAATGTTCCGATAACTTAGTAATTACATTATCCCAATAACCATTGCTGCCACAAAAACCGTGAAGAAGGACAATTGGGCTTCCTTTTCCTATTTCGTTGTAAGAGACAGTGATCCCATTCAAATTAATAATACTTTTTCCCATGTTTTCTCCTCCAAAACTTTTATTTATATATGCTTTAATACCCTTTTTTACTATACTTTACTCTTTTTTCACATTAAATATCAATTGTATACCTCATTTTGTTTGGTTAAGTGACTCTTATATTGCTTATACTATAGTTTGTTTAATGAATTTGGAAATGGGGTTGAATAAAGAATGGAATTTGAAGATAGAAATTCTACTGAAGCTGCTCTTCATGAGTATAAAGCTGGTTTAGGTGTTTTTACTCAGAAGATGCCAGAGTTTGCAGAACACTTTAATGCATTTACAGAAGAGTGCTTTAAAGAAGGTGCTTTATCACAGCGTGAAAAGCAGTTGGTTGCTTTAGGAATTAGTCTTTATTCACAAGATGAATATTGTATCATCTATCATACAAAAGGCTGCCTCGATCAAGGGTGTTCGGAACAGGAAATCCTTGAAGCTGTGGGAGTAACCGCGGCATTTGGCGGCGGTGCAGCAATGAGTCAAGCGGTTACACTTGTTCAAGAATGTATCCAGGATTTAAATCAGCTAAAACAGTAAATAATCAACAACAAATCCACCCATACAATTCTTGGGTGGATTTTTTTAGTGCTTCATTTCCCAAACTTTGTTACTAAGTAATGGACAAAATCATCGTCTTTTACTAGCCAAACCTCATAATTTCTTTTCAAAAAGCTCTCCCCTTCTTCAAAACTATTAAAGGATTGCTCCATTCTTGAATTATTTCGTTTAATTACCCATTTCTCTTCATTTACCGGATATAGAAGGAACATGCCTTCCTTTCTATCCTTATATAAAGTCCCAAACGGTGCACGTTTAAGATTGTAGCGATTTCGTCTCGCGTCCCCCGGAATCGGTTCTAAATGAAAGGTCTCCGTTACAAATTTCATATATGCTTCTTCGGTTAAAGAGCATCCTGATGCCTTCGCATGCCCACCGCCTCCGTATTGTCCTGCAACTGCGGAAACATCCACATGATCATGAATCGTTCGAAAACCCATTCGTTTACCGCCAATATTTAGAATCGCTATGTAATCAAGATGAGGGTATTCCTTACCAAGCTCATTTCCAAGTTCAGAATGATACGATTCCGCATAAACTACACCTGCAAAAAGTCCATCTATCTGTGTCTGAACAAGCTCCCTCCTTTTCCTGCGGATATAGCGATCAATTTTATCTTCTTCCATATCCAGTATTCTTTTTTCGAACTCATCAAAGTGAAAATGGTCGCTTGTTTGAAGCCGGGAGATCATTTTTTCTTCAAACTCATCAATGGAAACAAGGAAAAATAAAGCGTTCAGTCTTTGAGCTTCTTGATTATCATTTTTTTCCCACTCCCAAGTATCATATTGTCTAACAAGCTCAACAAATTCTGTAATCGGGTCTGTAGGCTCTATCAGTTGGTGAGAAATAAGATATTTATAAAATAGTGATGTAGCCGAAGTTAATTTTCCTCCTTCATCCTCAACGACCACATGCCCCCATTCATAATCATTAAAATGTAAAGCTGTCTTATGATGGTCAATCAGTTGTACTTTCCCCCCATTATCATAAAACTCTTTAAGACTTTGTTCATTTTTTTCATTTACAGACAAATCTGTGATAAATAAAAATGTATTGCGATCATCATTTTCTAAAAACCATTCAACCTCGCGATTTAAGCCAGAAATAGAATTGTAACGAACTTTCACAACATCTCCAAAAGCTAGTTTTGCTAGAATTCCACACCCCACACCATCTAGATCATTGTGAGACAACAATTTATACATGTTCTTCACCTCTTGAAATAGTATGGTATGAAATCGGCAAAATTATAGGAATGATTACAAAATCCGCTAATTCCCTATGTAAGTTGACAAATTCTTTAATTAAAACTATCATTGACTAAGTAGTCATTTTATTATTTTGACCAATTAGTCAATTTTACTAAATAATGTTTCATAAACAGAGGTGATTATCTATGACAGAAAAGGAAAAAGCCATTATTGCATCAGGGATGAAGCTTTTTGCGGGCAAAGGGTTTTCTTCAACATCGATTCAGGAAATTGCTGCTGAAAGTGGTATTTCAAAAGGAGCATTCTATCTACATTTTAAGTCTAAGGATGACCTATTATTTTCAATTCTTGAGTACATCTTTGATACTGTACAATCGAGTATATCATCGGTAGAAAATCTGGATATGCCACCTCGAGAAAAGTTCATCAAGCAAATATCTGCCTTTTTTGGTACGTTTATAGGTCATAAAGAATTTTTGATTATGCTTTCTAAAGAGCAAGCCATTCCACGAAATGAAGAAATTAAGAAGCTTTTTTTCAAAAAACGATTTGAGAGTCATCTCTTTTATCGTCAAGGAATGATATCCATATATGGAAAAGACCTTGAGCCTCAATCAATCGATTTAGCATTGATTCTGGAAGGACTATTTCAATCCTATATTGGTTTATTGATACTTGATCCTGTGGAGTTTGAAATTGAGGAGCTCTCACACTTTCTTATGAGAAGAATGGATAGTATTGTGAAAGAGATCTCTTTTGATCAACCCTTTTTAACAGAGGAAAAGATTGAAAAAGTCATAAAGAAATCGGAAGACTTATTTGAAAACAATAACATAAACGATATCATGCAAAAAATGAGAAAAGAATTCGAACAACTAGAACTGGAAAACAAAGAAGCAATAGAAATTTCCATTGAGGTCTTGGAAGAGGAAATAAACAGGGAAAAACCACGTATTCCCGTAATAAAAGGAATGCTATCAAATTTTGAGGAAATTCAATCATTTGATTATTTTCGGAAAGCAATCGCCGCCTATTTTGGTATAGAATAAAACTCGGCACTTTTGTAAATTAACCGAGTTTTTTTGTTTTATTTCTTCTCTATAAAGGTAAAGATATCATCTTTCTGCTTGTTAAAAGCACTTCTTCCTAACTCGCTAAGGACATCCATGTACCTCACTTCATCAAACGGAACTTCCTCCCCTAACTCTTCATTAATTCGAAGATATTGGTCCTTTAGAAGAAGCTGACAATGATAAGATATGGATTCTGAAGATAAATGAAGGGCTAAATCGAGAAGTTTTGGTGTCACCTTCATGGAGGGAAAATGAAATGGCAGCCATTTGTTTATCCCCCAATACTTTTCCTTTTCAGTTGTAAAATCAATATTTTGCAAGCCGGTTCCCAGCGATAAAATATGAATTTCATCCATCCCTTTTTGGAAATAATGAATAGCTTCCGTTAAACCAACTAATGATGGATTATTTGCCCAAAGCCCACCATCAATTGATAAGTATTCATCCCCTATTTTGTTGGGAGGGAAATAGACAGGTGCTGAGCAAGAGGAAAGAACTGCATCCCAAAGTTTTATCGATAAATCACCATTTTCCGGGTGGCCAAAGTTGGAGCGGTGTATAAATGGTTTTCCATGCGTAATGTCAACAGCCGGAATTAGCAGAGGTTTTTGGATATCCGTCATTTCTAGCTCACCGAAAGACTTTTTTAATAGATGCCGTAGCGATCGATCACTATAGACACTCTTAAAAAGCCCGACCTTTGCTTGTCTTTTGAATATTTTTTCACCGTAAAGCATGTAACTTTCATGAACTTCCTTCATACTTTTATTCAATGAAACGGAAGCAGCGATGATGGCTCCAGTACTTGTCCCTGCAACAATATCAAATAATTCCCCAACAGAATGACCCACTTCTTCTTCTAATGCTTGTAAAATGGCGATTGAAAAAATACCTCGAATCCCACCGCCATCTATACAGAGTAATTTCATTCCATTTCACCTAATTTTACCTTTTTCTTAAGTGTGCCCTTCATGAGTTGCACTTATCACGTGTATGCTATTATATTTGTTCTTCTAGATGCTCCTCCATAAAAATACCGCCCATCGTTTATAAGTATATTCAATAGGCGGCAGGTCGTTTATCAGTATCATTTAGTTATACACATTAGGAATTGGTTAACAAGAGCCCTCTCTCGATTAATACTGGATATTCTTCGTGTAAAGGCTTAATATCTTCGAGTTGTTTTTTTAGCAATACCTGCTTATCCTGCAAAAAATTACGTTTGACTAGGAGCTCCATTACCTCAATCCGTAATAGCCAATCGTCCTGGAAATCATTTGTTAATTCATCAATCACATCTACCAACTCTGCTTTCGTATCCTTACCCGTAGTTTCACGGATATTTCTAACTTTTCCATATAACTTTTCTAGTTTACTTAGTGCCCGTTTAACAAGCGGTTTGGTCTCGACTTCTTCTAAGTCTGCATAAAATTGTTCAGAATCTGCAGCACCGGCAAAAACCGAAGCGATACTTTCTCCAATCGCCAAATCGTAAGTACCCCATTCGGGTTCGAATAAAGTTTGTTCTTTTAATGAAACTGTACAATCTTTGAAAGAGATGAGCAGGAGTTTTCCATCTTTTCTTATCAATTGAACTACGATGCCCTCTACCTGAACTCCACTTTGATATTTTAAGGTACATGCTTTCCCTATCTCGATCCCATTTTCTTTAAGTTCTTTATCTGTAAGCACATGTAATGTTTGCTTCATATTTTTAATTTTTCCAATCGGGGCTCCAAAGCCGTCTTGGTGTGTGGTTTTCCCATGCCCGTTCAATTCTGTATTGTCATATGCCAAGGCTGAAGGACCTTCAGTTTGAATGTAAGTGGCTTCTCCTTTTTCATCCATTAAGATTCGTCGTAAAGTTCCTGTAAGCTGAAGGCCTGAATTATATTGAAGGGTGGCGGTATGATTGGAGCGAAGAGCTTTGTCTAAACCTTGTGTACCTCCAACTTTAAAGGCCATGGTTTTCGAAAACTCGTTTACTGCATCTATTAATTGCTCAAAGCTGTTACATACAAAAAGCTGTGGCTGCGGTTTGGTAATATCAAAACCAGTACGGATAACATTTTGTAGCTCAAAGGGATATTTCTTAACGGAGGCTGTTAGGCTGCTTCTGCCTTCTGCGACAGAAGACAGCAAACCTGCTCCATATATTTGCGGTTTTTCAACCGTTCCAATAAGACCATACTCGACTGTCCACCAATATAGACGTGAAATTTGTTCCGCTTCAGATAGTTCAGTTACGGCAGCTTGCTTTTCTTCAAAATTAACTTTGGCTGCCTCGATTTCAGCTTTTGTCGCTTTCCCGCTTTCTAATAAATTGGAATAGGTTCGAACCGCTTCAAATAAGTCATGTTCTTCACTTGTAGCCAATGCTTTGGAGCCGATTTGACCAAATAACTTTACATACTCTGAGAATTTCTCTTCGCATAAAATGGGTGCATGACCGGCAGCTTCATGGATAATATCAGGAGCAGGCGTATATTGAATGTTTTCTAGTTTACGAATATCAGAGGCAATCGGCAGGATACCATGTGCTTGAAAATCGAAAAAAATAACCCCTGGGATAAAGCCATCAATATTTGCAGCTCCCCATCCATAAGGCTCTAATGCTTTGTTCATGTCAGTGACATTAGGTATTCTTTCGACGAATATACCAGAAGATTTTAACCCGCCAACATATGCTTGATGGGCAGTATCCTTCAAATAGTTATGGTTTTGTCTCATTACATAACGCCAAACGGCATGATCAATCGGTGTGTATTTTTCATATTTCTGGTCGACCACATATTTTTGTAAGTGTCTTGGAATCTTCTTTGCTTCCCCCATATAGAAATCTCTCCCTTTAGAAGAAAATTAACTTTTCATTTGATTATAAAATTCATCATACTTCGCGGCTAATTCAAAATCCAAAGCTGTTAAACCTCTTGCATTCCATGATGAAATTCTCAATGTTACAACCTTATAGTCAATCGAAATAAAAGGATGATGGTTAGCCTGCTCAGATAGATTTGCCACTTGTTGAACAAAATCAATTCCTTTCAGGTATTCTCGAAAACGATACTTTCGTTCTATCCATTTCTCTTCGGTTAATTTCCAATTCGGAACGGAGGATAACATTTGATGAACTTCTGAAGGCATTAATTTTTCCATTTGCTTCTCTCCTTTATACTGATAAAGCGCTTTTAACATAATTTTCAGCCATCAATAAATATTATTCAATTACAATAAAAAAAACACTGTCATATATCTATTGTTAAATAAAGAAAAAAATCTACCTGTTGTCAGATAGATTTTTTTCTTTATCGAATAGAGGGATCAAAGGTAACGTTGATTTGAACAATTTCTGAGCGTGTCCCTATTCGTAGCGGCAGTCCCCAGACACCATAGCCTGAAGAGACAATCGATTGAAGCTTGCCTTTCTTTAAATAGCCCCAATCATTTTCAAAAATCATATTCGTAATCAAATTACCTGGTGCAACCTGCCCGCGATGTGTGTGTCCTGATAGAATCAGATCCACCCCATTCTTTTCGGCGATATCTAAATCATAGGGCTGATGCTCAAGGAGAATTACAGGTTTCTTACCATCTACCTGTTTCATTAATGTCGAGAGCTCTGCTCTTTCTACGTCCTGATATCCCCGGTCTTTTCTCCCCACCAGGGTAATACCTTCGGGAAGGTTCAATACTTCATCATCTAAAACCCTCATACCGCTGTTATTAAAAGTCTTAACAAGATCGGCATCATCACGGTCATGATTCCCTAAAGAAGCATAGACAGGTGATTGGATTTGTTTTAGGATCTCTGGAATTCCCTGTTCAAGAAAAGGCGTTATATCATCGTCAATAATATCCCCAGGGAACAAGACAAGATCAGGTTTTTCACCATTTATGTACTCTACCAGTTTTTTTGCCTGCCCTTTGCCAGATAAATCACCGAAATGCATATCCGAAGCCATGATAATTTTTAAACTTTGCTTCCCTTCTACCTGCTTCGGAATATGAATTTGATAGGTTTTGGCTTCAGGGCTGTAGGCATTAAATATTCCGAAAAAGAATGAACAAATAATCACAACTAAAAGAGTATATCCGGTTCTTTTTACAAACTTTTCTTTCTGGATTTTTGTAAATCTTCTTAAAAAAACCGCTATATTAGCCACTGGCAGGAGCAATATTAAAAAGTAAAATAACGAAATCCAGATGGCACCCATCCAACTGAAAAATAAACTCTCATCCAGCCAGCGTGAGAAAATAAAAGAATAAGCAAAAATAACCAATACAACCCAGAAAATTATTTTGATACTCTTGCGGTCACCACTAATGTGTTTCAACCAAACCCAAATATTATAACCGATATAAAAAATCATTAAATTATATAGTAAGATAATCCCTATTCCAACAGCCCACACAGATGTGAATCTCCTTTACTTTAGAAGTCTTACTATTATTAGACAGTATTTGAGCTTTTTTAACAACAATTTGAGCTAGTAATTTTCCATTTTTTCGCAAGGCGGATATTACCATCTCTCTACTTTCTCATTTATTGATATAATTTTAAAGTGAGAGAATAATAGGGAGGAAACCAGCCTATGAAAAAACGCAATATCCTCCTTGCCCTGGTAATCTTATTTACCTTTACAGGGGGAATTTTTACCGGAGTATTATATTCAAAAAATAATACAGAAAAAGCGCCAAAACCACTGAAAATAGAAGAATCACCAAAATCGGTTAAAAATCTTGAAGAAAAAGAAATACCTGAAGAAAGTTTGGAGGAATCGAAAGTGTTAGTAGGCTATGTTCAGGATTTCCGTGACCCGAATGTAGTAGATTATTCCAAGTTAACCCACCTAATTTTCTCCTTCGCTCATCCGACAGCAGATGGAGGTATTTTGCTAAATGGCGATTCCGCCATAAATAATTTGCGAACAATGGTTAAAAAAGCTGAAGAACATGATACAAAAGTAATCTTAGCCGTAGGCGGCTGGTTTCATATTAATGGCGGGGAATCCTATGAGCCATTTAAAGCAGCCATAAGCAATTCTGACTCTAGAACACGACTCGTAAATGAGCTTACTAGTATTGTCGACCGTGAAAACCTTGATGGTATTGATATCGATTTTGAGCACCCTCGATCAAAAGCAGACGCAGCTAACTTGGCTGCTTTTACTAGCGAGCTAAGCACTCAGCTTCATCCTAAGGGAAAAGAGCTATCTGTAGCTGTTTATGCGAAAATTCATGCGGTGACAGGCACCGAAATGGGCTTTGTCGTTTATGAGCCATCCATGTTTCAGCATGTCGATCATGTCAATATTATGGCCTATGATGGTCAATGGGATGGCGGCTATAATGCAGCTAATCTATCTCCTTATCCTTTTACGGAAAAAATAGTAAACTATTGGGCAACTCTTTTTGATGAAAATAACCTGCCAAAAGAAAAGCTTGTTTTAGGTGTCCCTTTTTATGCACAGCCTGAAGACCCTGCCATAAAACAGGTTTCCTATGCTGCCATCATAAACAAGGATCCTGCTAATGCTGCGAATGACACCGTTAGTATGAACGGAACGACCTACCATTACAACGGTGTAAATACCATGCAAAAGAAAACCAACTTAGCTTTAAATCATGGCTTTGGCGGAATGATGTTGTGGGAAGCCGGTCATGACAGCACAGGTGATCAAAGTTTAACTTCTGTGATATACAATGAACTAGTTAAATCAAACGATGTTGTAGCAAATAAATAACAAAAGGCTGTACACTTAAATTAAAGTGTACAGCCTTTTAATTATGCTTGTAGATTCATTAATCTTTCATTTACTTGCGCTGAAGTTAACCCGTGCTCAGCCACAAAGCGATTTCTTGGATGTGTTCGGCATTCATGTGAACAGCTGCGGAGGTGGCGATGTTCGTTCTCTTCAGAGCAAAGAATTTTCTTGTTACATTCAGGATTTGCACAGTTTACATAACGCTCACATGGTTCACCTGTAAAATAATCCTTCCCTACCACCACATGCTCTTTGCGATTAACAGGTACACTGATACGCTCATCAAATACATAAAGCTGACCATCCCATAAATCCCCTTGAACTTCAGGGTCTTTTCCGTAGGTCACAATACCGCCTTCTAATTGTGAAACATCTTCGAACCCTTCATTAAGGAGCCAGCCTGAGAATTTTTCACAGCGAATGCCGCCTGTACAATAGGTAAGAATCTTTTTACCTTCGAATTCTTGCTTATTTTCTCTAATCCAGTCAGGTAAATCACGGAAATTCAAAATATCGGGGCGAACAGAGCCTCTAAAATGTCCCAAGTCATATTCATAGTCATTCCGTGCATCAATCACAACGGTATCATCTCTTTGCATAGCTTCAAAAAATTCTTTCGGTTTTAAATGCTTTCCTGTTGTAACATTAGGATTAACATCGTCTTCTAGGCTTAAATTTACCAGCTCTGGTCTTAAACGAACGCGCATTTTTTTGAAAGCATGTTCGGTTGCTTCATCAATTTTAAAAACAGTACCGGCGAACAGCGGGTGTTCGTTCATGTACTCCATATATGCATCCGTTTGTTCAGGTGTACCTGAAACAGTACCATTAATTCCTTCAGACGCAATAATAATCCGGCCTTTTAAACCTAATTCATTACAAAACTGAAGATGTTCTTGTTGTACTTCTTCAGGATTCTCTATCGTGACATATTTATAATACAATAACACTCTATAATCTTGACTCATAATTACCACCTTATTAACTTTTATACATACTTTATATTAATAACCGAATCATTATATCAAAAATCACAAATACATTTCAATTAATAAGAACTAATATAAAAATAACACTAACGCTGAGTTAGTGTTATTTTTAACTATCATCCAAATTGCCATACGCTATGACTTAGGTTTCCATATCTGTAGCTGCGATGTAATAATGCCGCTTTTCGATTATTATCTGCTGCACCCATTGCGTAAAATAAAGGTACAAAGTGTTCGTTTCCAAACCTCGGTACTGCATTTTCAGCATTAGGAGCAAGGGAATCGTACTTAAATAATGAATCAGTATCCCATGTATGAAGATGATGTGCGATCCAATCATCAAACTCGAGTGCCCATTGATGAACTGCACCATCGTCGCCCCAGCTCACAGCTCTTAAGTTATGAACAGTTCCCCCGCTGCCAATAATTAAGACATCGTTAGCACGTAAAGCTGCAAGGGATTTTCCTATTTTATATTGTTCTTCTGGAGAAAGAGCAGAGTTAACCGACATCGAGATGACCGGAACATCTGCATTTGGGTAAAGCATACGAAGTACCACCCATGCACCATGATCTAATCCACGTTTCGTTTCCACTTCAAACGGAATACCATTTTCTTTAAACAATTCCTTTATTTCTTTAGAAATTTCCATATCACCTTGTGCAGGATATTTAATGGTATAAAGTTCTGGGTCGAATCCACCAAAATCATAAATCGTGTCATATTGATCTACTTCGCTTACTTTTTGTGCTCGAGATTCCCAATGGGCCGAAAACAAGATAATCGCTTTGGGACGTGGAAAAGTCTGACCCAGTTGATTTAAAAATTGAGTATACTCATTGTTTTCGATGGCTAGTAATGGTGCACCATGTGCGATAAAGAGTGATGGCATCATTGTACTTACCCCTCCTGTTATAGTGATTGTGTTTGGTTATTTTGTCCCTTAAAGAAAACTTTATCTAAAGCAAACATCTTACTATCGTTGATAGCAATAAATAATGCCATAACAAGTAGTGCTAAATCTAATTCCCAACCAGCACCTTGTTGACCATTACCTAAAAAGCCGACTGCTAATTTCCCTTTGACAATTGCTCCAAGCATTAATAAAACCAATAATGCTGATACAATTCTGCTTCCTAAACCAACAATTAAAGCAATTCCGCCAACCATTTCTAACAATGCAACACCATAAGCAAGAGCACCTGGTAATCCAATGGCTTCAAACCAGCCAACGATATTTTCAATTCCACCTTGGAATTTCACTAACCCATGGACAAAAAATGTAACCCCTAATACTAAACGTAAAATTAATGTACTTACTTCTATCTTTTTCATCATTTTCTTCCTCTCCATTAATAAATTATTTTTCTAAATCCTGTAATAACCAGTTTGTAAAATCTTGCAGATTCCTTAAAGAAACACTATGTCCTTCTTGATAGGTTTTAAAAATCACTTTAGCACCTAATTGGCCAAAATATCCGTTATTGGCAACTCCCCATTCAAAAGGAAGAACTTGATCCATTTCCCCATGTGAAATAAATACTGAAACTTCATCTACAGGTTTTAGACTGTATTCTTCTTTTACAAAGGCAGGAATGTAACCACTTAAAGCCACAATACCTTTTATTTTATTTCCTAATGTTAACCCAAGAGTCATCGCTAAAATCGCTCCTTGGCTAAAACCTAACAAGTATAGATGAGATCTATCTAGCGGATACTGTTCGCAAGCATAGTCAATAAAGCTTGTGAGCTTATTAACTCCTTCATCGAAGACTTCTCGATGTGGTTTGCCGTAGCCTTCAATCGTGAAAAAGGCAAATCCAGGCGGCTGAGAGAGATGACCACGAATACTGAAAATGTAAAACTGTTCATCTAAACCATCTACTAAGGACAGCATGTTTTGTTCATTACTGCCTATTCCATGCATGACAAACAGTGTAGGATATTTTTTATCAGGGTCAAACTCTTTAGGACGGCGAAGTTCATAAACCATCGGTGCATTCATCCTTATCATCCTTTCTTAAAAGTAAATAAAGATTCATATAAAAAAACTCAATTCGTAAAATTATATTGTTTTTAAATATGAACATTTGTTGCTTATAGGATAACAACATCCCTTATAGATTGTCAATGGTATTTTTGCTAATATATAAATATGTTCTATATTAGGAAACCATAAAGGGTGATTAAACTGGATATCGGTGCTAAAATTCGTGCAATTAGAAATCGAAAAAAAATCACAATCGCGCAAATGTGTGAAGGGACAGGTCTTTCAAAAGGTTTTATCAGCAATGTAGAAAACAATAACACCTCACCATCCATTAATACGCTGCAAACCATCGCCAGCTATTTAGAGATTCCTCTACCTTACTTATTATTAGAAAAAAAACAACATTTACGCGTTGTACGAAAAGATAAAAGAACCATGACGACTTTAAATCAGTTGAAAATTGAGCATATTTCTTCTATGGGTGGGTTAAGTTTAAGAAGTGTGGAGTTCCCTCCAGGCGCCTCTATAGGCGACGCACATGCACATGAAGGGGAAGAATGTCATTTAGTGCTAGAGGGGAAAGTGCTGGCAGAGCAAGGGGAAGATTCTGAAATCTTAGAACAAGGTGACTCTTTTAGCTGGAATGCAAGTGTTCCTCATACAGTAAAGAATGTTGGAGATTGCAAAGCCGTTGTATTAATTGCTGTTTATACAGACCGTGGGCAATGATTTTTGAAAAATTAAAGAAGGGTGTCCATAATGGATACCCTTCTTCCTATATGCCCTCATAATACCATGTTCCATCCTGGAGGTATTTTTTACATTGATTGTTTAAAAATAAATACTCCAAATGGGCCAATGTTTCTCCTACAGCAAATCGTGTTTCGTGGACATTCAACTTTTTAAATAGCTGTTGTTTTACTTCAAAGATGGTCGCCGGCTGTTTAATGTAGCTATAAGTCTGCTCTAATCGTTCATGATGGTGTACCACTAATTCTTCGATTCGTTGATTGGCATTTCTAAACGGCATTCCATGCGAAGGAATGACATAATCAACGTCCAATTGTTTAATTTTCTCTAATGAAGTAAAAAATGCTTGTAACGGATTACGATTACCTCGGAACCAGTATGAAATATTAGGAGAAATTCTTGGTAAAATATGATCGGTTGAAAATAAAATACTTTTCTCTTTGTTAAATAATGTGATTAACCCATCTGAATGCCCCGGTGTAAAAATAACCTCATATTCGTATTTTCCAAATACTATTTTCATACCTTCTGCAAGATAATGTTGAACGATTGGGTATGGTTTTACCTGCGGGTTAAAGCTTCGTTCATCTGTTGTTAAAGCCTGAGATAAATTATCAGGGAGTCCGCATGTGTCATAGTTCTTATTCACAATCGCTATGGATTCAGGCTCCCAATAGGTTAACCCAGCCTTTGCATCAATCTCCGACATCCATGCCTCCGCACTTGTGAGCTGCTGGAGTGACCCTGCATAGCCAAAATGGTCGGGATGATAATGAGTTAGAATGATGTCCATGACATCATGTTTCTCAATGATGGGGCTCCAAATGTCCCTGGATACTTCATTATTTAATCCTGCATCTATAATCGTCCATCCTCTTTCCCCTTCCGCTAAAAAGCAATTAACATGATTTAATCGAAAAGGCAGTGGGATGGTTACTTGAGTCACACCTATCTCATTAAGCAATTCGCGTTGCTCCTCTCTCTAGTAATCTTTTAAAAAAGAATAAGCAGCAAAATAATTCATTTTTGCTGCTCATTCCCCTCATTCGTGCTTATTCACTGATTCTTTCGATAATCGTTCCGTTGGCCATTCCGCCGCCTTCACAAATAGCCTGCAGCCCATAACGACCGCCAGTTCTTTCTAATTCATGCATCATTGAAATCATCAATTTTGCTCCTGTGGCACCCAAAGGATGTCCTTGTGCAATGGCTCCGCCATTAGGATTCAATTTCTTAGGATCAGCCTTAATTTCTTCTAACCAGGCCAGTGGTACAGGCGCAAACGCTTCGTTCACTTCATATGTGTCAATATCATCAATTGTTAGACCTGCTTTGGCTAAAACCTGTCTTGTTGCTTCAATTGGACCTGTCAACATCAAGGTTGGGTCTGATCCTGTTACCGAACGGGCAACAATCCTGAATCGTGGTTTAAGGCCTAGTTCCTCTGCTTTTTCACGGGACATTAATAGAACTGCAGCAGCACCGTCACTCATTTGACTTGCATTTCCTGCATGGATTTTTCCATCTTCCTTAAAGACTGTCTTTAGGGTAGCCAATTTTTCAATGGTAGAACCTTTACGCGGTCCTTCATCCTGTCTCACGACAACTGTACTTCCATCCTCTAGGGTTACTTCTATTGGCATGATTTCTCTATCGAATCTGCCTTCTTCTTGAGCAATTAGGGCTCGATTGTGGCTTTCTACTGAAAATTCATCTAATTGGGTGCGCGTAAACCCCCATTCATCAGCAATTCTTTCTGCAGATAAACCTTGATGAATGATTTCATAACGAGAAGTAAGCTCTTCACTTAATTTTGAATTTTGACTAGTCGAACCCAGTGGGACCCGTGTCATACTCTCAACGCCGCCTGCGATGACAATATCCATATCCCCGCTGAGAATGGCTTGCGATGCAAAATGGATGGCCTGTTGACCAGAACCGCATTGACGATCTAATGTCGTACCTGGAACATGTATAGGGAAATCCGCTATCAAGGCTGCCGTACGGGCAATGTTCGTACCTTGTTCTTCTACCTGCGAAACACATCCCAAGATTACGTCTTGCACGATTCCCGGAGAAATCCCAGCACGATTTACTAATTCTTTTAGTACTTTTGCAGCTAAATCATCTGGGCGCACGGTACTCAACAACCCTTTTCTTTTTCCCACTGGTGTACGAACAGCCTCTACAATTACAACTTCACGCATATTATCTTCCTCCAATTAATAGTTAATTTTAAAATAAATGTCAGATTTATCTTGGCGGCATACGAATGGCACCATCTAAACGGATGGTTTCTCCATTCAACATGACATTTTCAATGATAGATTGGGTTAATTGTGCATATTCAGAAGGACGTCCAAGTCTGGATGGAAATGGAACCTGTGATTCTAACGCTGCCTTTGCTTGCTCAGATAATGATGCGAATAAAGGTGTTTCAATGATCCCTGGAGCAATAGTCATCACGCGAATTCCTGATTTAGCAAGGTCACGAGCGATTGGCAGAGTCATTCCTACGACACCGCCTTTTGAGGCACTGTAGGCAGCCTGGCCCATTTGTCCATCAAATGCTGCAACCGATGCTGTATTGATGATAACCCCTCTTTCACCTTCTTGATTCGGCTGATTATTCACCATTTGGGCTGCAGCAAGGCGTATCACGTTAAACGTGCCGATTAAATTGATTTCAATCACTTTTTTAAAACTATCAAAACTATGGGCACTACTATTCCTGCCTACTGTTTTTTCCGCAACTGCAATACCTGCACAATTCACTACCGTATTGATGCTTCCGAATCGAGAAATGGCTGAATCAATGGCATGTTGTACATCTTCCTCACTGGTTACGTTCGTTTTGTAGAAAACTGCATTCTAACCTAATTCTTCTACTAGACTAGTACCTCTTTCTTCAGAGAGGTCAAGAATGGCTGCTTTCCCGCCATTCTTGACGATATTTCGGACGGTTGCTTCTCCAAGCCCAGAAGCACCTCCAGTTACCAAAGCAATAGATTCTTGTATTCTCATTGTCATTCCCCTTTTTACGATTTAATCCTTAGTTTAAATAATAGCAATTTTCTTAAAATTTTACAATTGATTTATTTTTTGAACTTTAGTTTAAATTTTTCTTTTACCTCTGTTGATTTTTCACAAAGGTTACCCTATATTTAGACAAAGAGTATAAAAATAACTTTTAGTTCAAATATAGTCTGATAGTTTGATGAGGTTAGGGGGTTAGACACATGTCATCTTTTAGAGCGCAGAAAATGGCAAAAAAAAAGCAGGAAATTCTTCGTTCCGCTGCTGCCGTTCTTATTGAAAAAGGCTACCAAGGAACAACAATGGAAGAAATCGCTGCTAAGCTGCTTATGACAAAAGGGTCGATGTATTATTATTTTAAGAATAAGGACGACCTACTACATCAATGCCATTTGATGATTATGGAGCTCTGCCTTGAAGGTATTGAGACAGTTTTCAATAGTGATTGTACTCCTATTGAAAAGCTTAGAAACGCAATTAAAGAACATATATTACTTGCTACAAGTGAGAAATCTATGTTCATGGCATTAGCGAAACCAAATCATAATTTTTCGGATGAACAACTCAAGGAAGTCCTCGAGCTAAGAAAAATTTATTCTCAATATTTTGATAGAATTATTAATGAGGGCATTGAAAAACAAGTTTTTGAAAATGTTGATGTGAAAATGGCGCGACTAATCATTTTAGGTGCTCTCAACTGGATTCAAGAATGGTATGATCAGGATGGTCCTCAAAGCGCAGAAGAAATATCAGATGCCTACGCTCGTTATTTGTTAAAAATGATAATAAAAGAGAAATAAAATAAGCCCTCCTTGTCTTCCAAGGAAGGCTTATTTTATCCTATTTTTTCTTCATTATCTGAATTTAGCAGCGCCCTTTTGCTGGTAGTGACCGGTGTAAGGTTAGATCTCTTTAATAAATAGTTTAAGTGATCCAGTGGCATTGACCCATGACCCTTACCATCTTCAAGTGTAAATTGAATCGTGATCCCATTATTAGTGGTTACCGTTAACGATTCTGCTGAGTTAAAATTCCCCTTGATACTTTGAGAAATTTGATATTTCATTCCTGATTCAATTTGCATTTGCTGTCTCCTTCAATAGTATTTAATCATAGTATTCTCCGATTATTTTTATTCATTCAAAATTATTCCAATTTGGTCTAAAGGAAATTATAGTGATTAAAATAAGATGTGGTAAAATATGCTTATCTGTGAGGAGGTGGGAGAATGGAAAGTTTTAGTGATTTACTTAAAAGGCAGCGAGATTTCTTTCAATCTGGCAAAACCAAGGATGTATCATACAGAATAGAAGCATTAACAACGCTAGGAAACATGGTCCGCTCGAATGAAACGGAGCTGATGGCGGCACTAAAGAAGGATCTCAATAAAAGTGATTTTGATTCCTATATTAGTGAAATGGGAATATTGCTAGAAGAAATCCGTTTTACTCTCAAACATATTAAAGATTGGACGCAGCCACGAAGAGTAAAGACTGCCTTCACTCAAATGGGATCCAAAGGCTATATCTATTCTGAACCATATGGGGTGGCATTAATTATTTCACCATGGAATTATCCCTTACAATTAGCCATTGCTCCACTAATTGGTGCGATTGCTGCGGGAAATTGTGCCATCCTTAAACCATCTGAACTAACACCAGAAACATCTAAGCTCATTGCGGATCTTATCACTAAAACATTCCCTGCCGAATACATTTCCGTCGTCCAAGGGGATGCCGAAACTACTCAATCCTTATTAAAAGAAAAATTCGATTATATCTTTTTTACCGGAAGTGTCGCTGTAGGAAAAGTAATTATGGAAGCTGCAGCAAAGCATTTAACTCCTGTTACTCTCGAATTGGGAGGAAAAAGTCCTTGTATTGTCCATCATGATGCGAATATCAAATTAGCAGCAAAGCGGATTGCTTGGGGCAAGTTTATCAATGCTGGACAAACATGTGTGGCACCTGATTATTTATATGTTCATCGAGATGTTAAGGATGAATTCATAAGGATGTTCATAGAAAGTATCAAGGAAATATATGAGGAAATCGTTAAAAACGGAGAATTTACAAGGATTGTAAGTGAAAAGCATTTTAATCGTGTTACTGGCTTTCTTACGAGCGGCGAAATCCTACATGGCGGTAATTATTCTATCGATACTTTAACGCTTGAGCCAACTGTAATTGGCGGAGTTAATTGGGACGACCCCGTTATGCAAGAGGAAATTTTTGGTCCTATTCTCCCTATCCTTGATTATGATGATATACAAACGATGGTTGGTAAAATAAACGAACAGCCCAAACCATTGGCTCTTTATATTTTCTCTGAAAGCAAAGAGTTTCAAGCAACTATCCTAAATTCTATTTCTTTTGGGGGCGGTTGTATAAACGATACCGTCATGCACCTTAGTTCTCCTTACCTTCCATTTGGCGGTGTAGGTGAAAGCGGCATTGGCGCCTATCATGGCAGGGGCAGCTTCGATGTCTTCTCCCACCAGAAGAGTATATTAAAGCAAACAACTACGTTTGATTTACCTTTTAGATATCCTAATCGGAAAGATGCTTTAAAACAAATCAAACTTTTTATTAAATGAAAAAATAGCCTTGCAGAATGTTCCCTGCAAGGCTTTTAAATTTTAGATTTTTTTAAGACTTCTCTTTTATCTTTTAACACATCTAATATTGGGTGAAAAAGCTAAAATAAAGCAAGATTAACAGGATCTTCTAAAATTGTCGTAAATTATTCAAAAAATTAGCAGGAAAATGTCGAGAAATAAAGGAATATATAAGTAGACCAAAAGAAGGAGGAAAATGAATGAGGAAGATATTACCATTACTTTTTACTAGTTTACTTGTTTTCTTAATATTTGTAGGTCAAGGTAACTCAGTGCAAGCAGCAGACGATTGTGAATGTGATATCACTATTCTTACTGGATCTGAAAAGAATAAAATTGTGTCGGGGTTACTAAAAAGTGATGAGTTAAAAAATGCTAGAAAAGAAATTCGTAACATGGGACATAAATGGCATGGCGTAAACGATATTGAAGTGATAAGAAATAATACTTGGAATGGTGTAATAATAATTAGTATTCCCGTTTTTACCCTAGATGGAACAGAAATGACTGCAGGCTTTATAAGTGGGAAATTTATAGGTGTTTTTCCATCAGACTCACATGGTGAATAACTTTTTTAAAATAAAGCTGGCGGATGCCAGCTTTATTTTAATCCACTATTCTTCTTCCTCATCCATTATCTCTTCAAAAGCAGCAGACACTTTATCAAATTCCTCATCACTTTCGATTGCTGTTAAGTCTCCTTCTTCATCCACTTTCAAAAAGAAAATGTCAATGTCATCTTCGGTTTCCTCTTGAATATCTTCAACAAATCCCACTGCCACATAATTGGTACCTTCTATATTGATGGAAGCCAGTACTTCAACTTCCTGCTCTTGTTCTGTCTCGTCACTAATAGTAAAAATTTCGCCTACTTCAATATTAGCCATGTTACATTCCCCTCTCATTGGAATAGTCTTTTCATTCAAACAGTATTTCTAAAAAGTCTAGAAATCATGCTTACTAACATCTTATTTTTGCTCAATCACTTTTATAAATTCACGTAAATAGTCTGGAAGATCCGGCGGGCGTCTGCTCGAGACAAGGTGTCCGTCGACGACAACTGGTTCATCAAACCAGGTTGCACCGGCATTTTCCATATCATCTTTAATTCCAGGTGTACTGGTTACCTTCTTACCCTGCAAAATCTTTGCTGAAATTAATACCCAGCCAGCATGGCAGATTTGTCCAATTGGCTTTTTGTTTTCTTCAAAATACTGAACAAGTGAAATAACTTCAGGGAAGCGTCTAATCTTGTCTGGTGCCCATCCACCCGGCACCAAAATGGCATCGTAATCTTCCCCATTAATATCACCATAAGCGTAATCAGATTTTGCTGGCACGCCATATTTCCCTATGTACTCTTCCTCCGCCTTTTCACCTACTAAATGAACAATAGCCCCTTCTTCTCTTAATCTGAGAATTGGATACCATAGCTCTAGGTCTTCAAAATCATGATGAACGAGACTAACGACTTTCTTACCTTTTAAACGCATCTACATTCAACCTCCTTCATGCTATTATGGCATACAAAAAGCAATCCCACAAAAAAGACACTACCCTTGATTTTTATAGGCAGTGTTTTATGATTATTATATCCAGCCAAAAAATCTCACCGTTTGGGTAATGATTAGTGGAACGATAATAGCAATAACAGTTGGAATGAGGAAGGCTAGGAAGGTCCATTTTTTACTTTTTGTTTCCTTATAAATATTTAGCAGCGTTGTTCCGCACGGATAATGAAGCAGAGAAAATAACATCATATTTAGTGCTGTCAGCCAGGTCCATCCATGGTCGAGGAAGATTTGCTTTAAATCAACCAAGCTATCTACCTCTGTTAAGGAACCTGTCGATAAATAACCCATTAACAGAATTGGAAGGACAATTTCATTCGCTGGCAAGCCTAAAATAAATGC
Source organism: Neobacillus niacini (assembly GCF_031457145.1). Classification (GTDB taxonomy): domain Bacteria; phylum Bacillota; class Bacilli; order Bacillales; family Cytobacillaceae; genus Neobacillus; species Neobacillus niacini_J. Next base: position 193,578 of record NZ_JAVDVZ010000006.1, on the reverse strand, counting down.
CATCATGATAAAGCCATCAAGACCGAGCAGTTTTCCAAACGGATCTAAAAACTCAACGGCATACATCAATATACTTGTATCACCAATAAATATGTTCGCAAAAACCCATGTTAGGATCGCAGCCGGTGCTGCAACTTTCACCGCACGCATTAAAACAGACCATGATTTTGTTAACGACGAGCGAACCACAGTATCAAAAATCTTTGGTTTCCGGTATGGCGGAAGTTCTAATGTATAGTGGGTAGGGATCCCTTTTAACGCTGTTTTCGAAAGCACCCAGGAGACAAAAAAAGTAACGATTATTCCAAACATAACGATCCCGACAATCACACCAGTTGTTACAAGTGATTTTAGCCCGCCTGTAAAATTTGCCGCCATGAATAAGGATGCTAATACAATTAATGTTCCCCAGCGGCCATTACACGGAACAAAATTGTTTGTCAAAATCGCAAGCATTCGCTCTCTTGGTGATTCGATAATTCTTGTTGAAATAACTGCTGCAGCATTGCAGCCAAAGCCCATTGCCATCGTTAACGATTGCTTCCCGTGCGCACCCACTCTTTTAAATAAACGATCCATATTAAAAGCAACCCGAGGTAGATACCCATAGTTTTCTAATAGGGCAAACGTTGGAAAAAAGATCGCCATTGGTGGAAGCATGACGCTAATAACCCATGTTGTACCTCGATATAAACCGAGAACAAGAACACCATGAACCCACTCAGGAGTATTTAGAAATCCAAAAAAAGCTGTTAAATATTTCTCCAGCGAACCAAAAAACTCTGCAAGCATGGAAGAAGGTATATTGGCGCCGGCAATCGTTAAATAAAATAAAACACCCAACATCGTAAGCATAATCGGAAATCCAAAAATAGGCGAAGTGAATATTGCATCAAGTTTTTCGGTCCTTGTGTCCCTTTTCGATTTTGTATACTTGATTCCTTCACTACAAAGGCGATGACTTTTTTCATAGAGCTGATGAACAATATCATCCCGAAGCTTAGCACTTGATAGCTGTTGCGCTTCCTCATATAACTGTTGAATACTCATTGTGCTGCCTCCTTTGTCCAAATCGCTGATTAATTTCATTCAGTAATTTTTCATCTCCATCCAGTAATCGTAACGAAACCCACCGTGTGGACAATTGATTTCCAACAAGCTCAAATACTTTTGGTTCAATTTTCTTTATTTGTTCCTCAATATCATCCGGATAGGTCATTTGAACAGGTTCACATTCTATTGCACCGGTCACGATGCGATCAATCGTATCTAGCAGCATTGGAAACCCTTTTTTGTTTCGTGCCGATATTTTAATGACTGGAACTCCTAACCGATTTGTTAAGATACGTTCATTAATGGTAATCCCTTGTTTTTCTGCAACATCAATTAAGTTAATGCAAATAATCACATTTTTTGTCATTTCTAAAACCTGTAAAGCTAAATTGAAATTCCGCTCCAACGAGGTCGCATCCAGGACAACAACGGTTACATCTGGTTTTTCAAAAACAATATAATTTCGTGCAACCTCTTCATCACTTGAATTGGAAAATAATGAATAGGTGCCTGGAAGGTCAATTAAATTAAACGTTTTATCCTTATACTGAACATTTCCTTGTGCTAGTGATACAGTTTTTCCTGCCCAGTTTCCTGTATGCTGTCTTAAACCCGTTAAGGCATTAAACAATGTACTCTTTCCTGTATTCGGGTTTCCCGCCAAGGCAATTCGATAACTATTCCCCATCTGTTATCAACATCCCTTCAATTTGTGAGCTTTCCTCTTTTCTTAACGCAATCGTGGTTTGACTGACCCGAAAGGCAATTGGGTCGCCTAAAGGACTTTTTCTAACTACTTCGACAATCGCACCGGTTACAAATCCCAAATCTAATAATCTTCTTCTCATCACACCGTCCAGATTTAAAGAAGTAATCCGTATTAAATTCCCCTTTTCTCCATTTACGAGTTTCATTGTTTTTAGTATACTCATATATCTTTCCCCTTTGTTAAAGTTTTTCCCTCGCGCAACTTTTTCTTAATTATATGATATTAAGTCAATTTTGGGAACATTTTTTCAAAAAAAAAAAATTAGCTGCCTACAAAAGGCAGCTAATTAAAATCAAAGCTTTGACTTCTTCACCCTACATCAACACTTCCCGTAAGAGTATTCCGAGAGTAATTCCTATAAACATAGAGGATAATGTACCTAACAGAAAATACTCCGCCCAATCCCGATCATCCATTTGTTTGAATCGTGCAATCGATTTTGCGGCGACAATAAAACCAATCGCTGGATACGCACTATAATACGTTAACACTAAAACTAACAATCTCTCAATATAGCCAATTATCTTCCCCCGGGTGAGATCATGTTTGCTAAAAATTGTATAGTTATATTCCTCTGTCAGTCCTCTTTTTCCATTCATTTTATTCGCAAAATGATCCTCTTGTCGTTCATTTTTAAACACGAATTTACCTTCAAAGGTTAAAAGCTGGTTAGGAAACGAACCCAGTAGAATTTTTATCATATGCCCGCCTACACTTGTTGCAAGAATAACAATGATTAGGATAAACAAAACTGAGTTTATCGTGCTTAATCCCCCATCTATTTGGATAAGTTTATGTATGATGGTGATATCAATTCCCAAAAAGAGCTGGCAGACAAAAAGAATGGCTACAAGATGAAGCAGTTGATCTAATAAGAAAAAGCCAAGACGTTTAAGGTTTTCTTCATTATTAATTTTAATCGTATCAATAAGTTTAATTTTTAGCAGGTCGATAAAAAAATGGCTACCAACGATAAACAGCAAGGAAACAATAATATTTGTAAAATCACTCAAATCTTCAAAATAAAACAGTAAAAAACCTGTTAGAACTAGACCATTCATCAGGAAATGATGTCCGATATGCTTTTTAATATTTTTTATTTTATCTTTTACCATTTCATCAGTCTGCAAATAAAAATCAGCAATCAAATGGGCAAGAATTAGGCTTAATAGAAGCATGGATACTCCTCTCTACTTGGTAATTACTATATCTATATTTTCTTTCAATTGCTTTCTAATTGAATCCATTAAAGATTCACTTGCAGTTTTTCCCTGGTTATTTAAATAAGATTTTTCCTGAAATGAATTTAGGATGGTAATTATTTGACCAAAAACTGTTAATATTTCTTCAGCTTTCCCTTTTTTATAATGGCTTGAAATCGTTGGTGCTGTTTTACCAAGCAGTTTACCTATTGCTTTTTGCTGTTGCAAAATCAGGTAATAGGTACAAACCTTCTCCTGAATTGGTGTTTGCTCACTTATCATGGTCATCTGCAACCGTAATAATGAATTGAATAATACCTCAAACTCACTACGGAATTGATTGTATGGAAATGTATGATTTTCATAAAATTGATCAAGCTCAAATTTAAACGGAGTTCTTACTTGTTCCTGTTTTAATAAATCATTGGCATATCTTGCTTGCTTAATTAATGGATGAATCCACTTCTCAATGTCCACTTCCTGTAATTCTGTGGCAATATCCCCAAAGGACAAACCAAAATAAGGAGTATGGTCTTTGAACCTCCAAATTCGGCTAATAAAAAAAGCAAGTATATAGGCTGTTGAATAGCCATTACCAACGAAGATAATTTCATCGCCTGCTCTATGCTTCACCTTGCAATGCCCAATCTCCTTCGTCCAAACATTTATCCAGTTTACCAATTCATCTAAGTAATTCGTTAATTTTTCACCCATGTCCGCTGATGAAGAGTTACTGACATCAAGAATAAAAATTGAAATAGGATAGTTCATAATTTACTCCTTCGTAATAAAAATTAGATTATATAGTCTAATTTTATTTATTTTAGAGTAAATAGTCAAACTTTCATCCAAATTGATTACTTTACCTAATTTTAAATCTCAGTAAAACCTCGCCATTCTGCTGGAAGGAGGTTTTGATAGTGCCTTTGTAAAAATCTGTCGTCAACAAGCACGATAGTACCTTGGTCCTCTTCAGACCGAATTAACCGTCCCCCAGCTTGTAATACCTTATTCATACCTGGATATATATAGGCGTAATCATAGCCGTTTTTCCCCTTCTTATTAAAATGATCCTTAATCAGATTTCGTTCATAGCACAGCTGCGGAAGCCCTACTCCTATTACAACCACTCCATTTAAGCGGTCACCCTTTAAATCTACTCCCTCTGAAAAAACCCCGCCAAGAACAGCAAAACCGATCAGTGTTTCCGTTAGATTCGGTTTAAACTGTTCCAAGAAAGCTTCCCTCTCCTCTTCAGACATTCCTGCACCCTGATGCAAGGTACTAATCTCTGGGTATTCTTTTACAAACTGTTCATAAACCGTAAGTAAATAGTGGTAGGATGGAAAAAAGATTAAATAGTTCCCTGGTCGATTTTTAACCAAGGAATGTATCATCGAAACGATTTTCTCCTTCGTTCTTTCGCGATCACGATACCTGGTTGACAGTGGCTTGATAAAAATATCTGTCTGCTCCTCTCTAAATGGAGAGGGTATAGACAGTAAGTAATCCTCCGCTTTACCACCGAGAATATCTTGGTAATAGGGTAGTGGTGAAAGTGTGGCTGAAAAAAACACCTTTGAGCGATATCCTTTTCCTATTTTCAGCAGCAGTTTAGATGGGTCAATGCAAAACAGTTTTAAGGTAACATCGTTTCGGTCTTGTTCCCCATAGATCACATAGTGGTCATCTAGGAAATCAACTATTTTTAAAAAGGCATTAACCTTGAAATACAATTCCAAAAGATTTAGAGAGCCTTCCTTTTGCAGAACAGGTTCGGCAGCCTCCATAAATTGATTCAAGAGCAGTACCAATTTATCCTCAAGCTGCTCCAAGGTAAATTCAGTCTGCTCACCATTGATTTTTTTCAAAGAAATAAACCAAGAATTAATTTTATTAACGCTATCATAAATCGCTTTATTTACATTCTTAAACTCCTTTTTTATTTGGAGAAAAAGATTTTTATTTAAGGAAGCCGAAAACATTTCTCTTCCGCGATCGACAAGATTATGTGCTTCATCCACTAGCAACAGAGTGGACTTTTTCTGCTCCTCGAACATGCGTTTTAATGATACACGCGGGTCAAAAATATAATTGTAATCACAAATGATAGTATCCGCGACATAAGCAAGATCAAGAGAAAATTCAAAAGGACAAACAGTATGTTTACGAGCATAGTTTTCAATAACATTACGATTCATTGAACTTTCATTTGCCACGATATCTATAATCGCCTCATTTATTCGATCGTAGTATCCATCGGCAAATTCACAATAATCCTTTTGACATTTCGTTTCATCCTTAAAACAAACCTTGTCCTTAGCCGTAATCGTAACCGATTTCATACAAAGCCCGCAGGAACGCATTCGTCCTACTGCCTCTTCTGCCGTTGTCCTCGTAATGGTTTTAGCAGTAAGATAAAAAATCCGGTTTAGGTATCCTTCACCAAGTGCTTTCACAGCCGGGAAAAGGGTAGAAATCGTTTTACCAATACCGGTTGGTGCTTTTACAAACAAACTTTTTTCCTCTGATATCGTCTTATAGACAGCACCTGCTAGTTTCCTTTGACCAGCACGGTATGAATCGAATGGGAAAACCAGGTGTTTACTGCTTTCATTTCGCTCTTTCCGATGATCATATAGTAATTTTGCGTAGGGATAATAGTTCTCTACTACTTCATTTACAAAAACCTCTAGTTCCCCTAGGGTAAAACTTTTCTTAATATATTTTTTCTCATCACTTTCAACTTGTACATAGGTCAATTGGACAAAAATTTCCTGTAACTGTTGATCTTTAGCATAGATGTATGCGTACATTTTTGCCTGTGCCCAATGGACTAGTCGGCCATCACCTTCGAGCTGATCTAACGGCAGGGAGGTAGATTTTATTTCATCAATCGTCACCTCTCCCTCCCGAAATAATAAACCATCGCATCTTCCATCAATCGTAAAAATCAGGTCTTTAAAAGCATGGTCAGTTCGAAGATAGACTTCCTTTTGATCAGACTCTTGATAAGTTTTTTGGATTTTTTGGTGAATTCTCGTTCCATCTAAAAGCGTGGACTGTGACCGAAACCTGGAATCAATACTTCCACTGCTAAAAACATGTTCCACCAACGTTCTAACCGCAATTTGAATGGTATTTGACAAGAATATCACCTGCTTTTTCCGCATAGAATGTATGTTTGTATTTTATTATAACAGATACCTCGGCATTATGGGGACACTCACTCATGGTACTCCATAAAAAAATGAGAACAAGAAAATGTCTTGTTCTCACTTTTTTATGATATTAAGATCGAATCTGTCCTGAACCTTGTACAATTGCTTTGGAGGTGGTTATCGCCTTCAGACCCATCGGTCCACGTGCATGCAATTTCTGTGTACTAATACCAATTTCAGCACCATAGCCAAATTGCTCCCCGTCAGTAAAACGAGTTGAGGCGTTATGGTAAACAACCGCTGCATCAACTGCTTGAAAGAATACCCGAACCTTTTCGTTATTCTCACTGATAATGGCTTCAGAATGCTTAGTTCCGTATTTGTCAATATGTTCTATTGCTTCATTCACATCATTCACCAATTTTACCGACATAATTGGTGCTAGAAATTCGGAGTGCCAATCTTTTTCAGAAGCTATTTTTATAAAGGAATACTCCAAAGCCAATAATTCATCGCCTCTTAGTTCAACTCCATGATCCTGTAGTGCATGCAGTACCTCAGTTACATATGGCCAATTCTTATGAATCAGCAGGGTTTCTGCGGCATTACATACAGATGGTCGATGCAATTTTGCATTCAAGGCAATATCAATAGCCATTTGCTTTTGCGCTGTTTCATCTATGAATACATGACAATTACCAACGCCTGTCTCAAGAACGGGTACGGTTGCATTTTCAATTACAGACTGAATTAAACCTGCACCGCCGCGGGGAATCAGTACATCGAGAAATTGATTCAATTTAAACATTTGAGAAGCCGTTTCCCTGCTCGTATCCTCGAGAAGCTGTACGGCATCCGCTGGTATTTTACTATCAGCCAGCGCCTCACGCATCACGTGAACAAGTGCTTTATTGGAATGTAAAGCGGAGGTACTACCTCTTAACAGAACAGCATTACCAGCTTTCAAACAAAGACTTCCAGCATCAACGGTTACATTCGGACGAGCCTCATACACCATGCCAATGACACCGAGGGGAACGCGAACAGTATGAATTTTCAAGCCATTCGGGCGCTCCCATGCTTCGATAATTTCACCAATGGGATCATCAAGTTTGATCAACTGGCGAATACCCTCAACAATCTGTTCGATCCTCTCTTCAGTTAGCAATAACCGATCCAACAATGATGGAGTAAATCCATTTTCTTCTCCTGCTCGAATATCCTTGGCATTTTCAAATAAAATGAACTCTTTTTCATTTAATAAACGGTCTGCCATCATCGCTAAGGCTTGATTTTTCTCCTCTGTTGATAGAATACCAATCACCTTTGATGCTGATTTTAGTTTTTGGGCTTTTTCTAGTAATTCACTCATACTCAACTTCACTCCTCTGGCAGACTGACCCAGTTATTACGATGAATCACTTCTGCACGTTTATTGATTGAAAAACTTTTCGTCTTCTCACCAGGTAAACCTTTAACCATTTGTAGATTCTTTGAAGAATAATATATTTGTCCTTTACCGATCAATTCGCCTCTTTGGTTGTGAACCTCAACAACATCCATCGCATTAAAATCTCCAATTACCTTCGTAACACCAACTGGCAGCAGACTTTTTCCGTTTGTGAGAATCGCATCTTCTGCCCCATCATCAATTTCAATTACACCGGCAGTTTGCGAATGAAACGCAATCCATTGCTTTTTCTTTTGCATCTGGGTTTGGAATGCACCACCAATATAGGTTCCATCCCCTTTACCCTCTAAAATAGTAGAAAGCTTCTCTCTTCCTTGACCGGTTCCAACAAAGACACTTACACCGAATGAAAGAGCTTTTTTCGCTGCCAAGAGCTTTGATTTCATTCCCCCTGTGCCTACGGAAGATCCACTATCTCCTGCAGCTTCAAGGAACTCATCGGTAACTCTCGGGATAAAATCCACCTTCTTTGCGTCCTTTATTACTTTTGGATTTCCGTTATATAACCCATTTATATCTGTCAAAATTATTAACGCATTGGCATGGAGAAAACCACCCACGAGGGCTGACAACATATCGTTGTCACCAAAGGTCAATTCCTCAATTGACACTGAATCGTTTTCATTAATGATGGGAATAACGCCCCTTTGAAGCAGCTCAGATATCGTATTGTAAAGATTGTGAAACCGTTCAAGGCTATAAAAATCCTCCCTCGTTAATAATATTTGGGCGGGAACAATAGCAAACTCTTTAAATGCTAATATATAATGCTGCATCAATAATCCCTGTCCTACTGCTGCAGCTGCCTGCTTTCCTGCGACACTTTTAGGTCTAGCTGGGTAACCGAGCGCACCAAATCCTGCCGCTACTGCACCGGAAGAAATCAGTATGACATCATGACCTTGTTGTTTTAAACAGGCAAGTGCCTCTATATGATCCCGAATTTTCTCTTCAGATATGGCCCCTGAAGCTGTGGTTAACGAGCTGCTCCCAATTTTCACAACCACGAGTTGCTTTTTCATAGTGCTCTTACCCTCTCTTTTAAAAAAATAAAAAAACGACTCTTCTGTCCTAAAAAAGGACGGAAAAATCGTTTCCGCGGTACCACCTTCATTGATGCTATTAGCATCCTCTTGAATCCGTAACGTGGGTATACGGCTTATGTTTGCATAAGCGGCTTAATGGGGCAGGTTCAATCTTATTCCCGTGAGAAACCTTCCAGCCTTTGGGTTTCATTCTCTAACACGTTCCCAAGTTTACTAATCCCATACCATTTTCAATTTGTAATTTTATTTATTATCTATAGAAATGGATGAATTGTCAAGCTTGTTATTTGAAAATTTAAATTTTATTTTCACTTATATCATTCATTTGTTAAAAACTGTCCGATCAAATATTCACATACTTTTTCAGAATCTAATCTTGCCGCAATATAGGGAGGTTGAATTCCTTTACCCCTTTCTAATGGATGACCAAGCCACAATATATGCTGGTCGATGATTATAAATGGGATATTCCATCCTTCATCTTGTATATGGTCTGGTTGTAATTCCGGCCAGGATTTCTCTGAAACAACCGTTAAGCTGACAAATGAATTCCGGTTTACCAAAGCATGTCCCCATGGCTCAGATAAAACAATATGCTCTGGCAAGGATATAATAATAGTAGATTTAGCATGTTCTATATCCTTAAAAACCTGCTCTACTTTTAGGGCATGTATCCACTGTAATCTTGAAAGCTGATTTTTTATCCATTTCCCAATATCTTTCGTCCTTACCGTTAGTTGATTTTTTTCTTGATGTTCCACTAGCTGTCTTAGTGTCTTCCTATTATATACATGCTTACGGATAAAGGCTTGGTTACAGACATGAATGAATTTCCCCTTTGTCCTTGTAATTGCAACATTAATAAGCCGTTCACTATCTTTTCCAGTTACTAACATCCCTGCACGTTCCTGAGGATCGCCATCGACTGTATCGAATATCATAACGTCCCTCTCACTGCCTTGGAAACGGTGAACGGTAGCAGAGACGATATCTGCACTAGACCGTTCTTTTTCATATAAGTCCTGCAGGAGGAGATCCATTAAATTTGCTTGTGCCCGGTAAGGAGTAACATATCCAATTGATCTGGCGCCGCCTAGATAGGATTCATGAATTAATTGAAAAGAAATCAGCGCCTGCCAAAGATTTGACCTTGAGTTTGACGTTTTTTCATTCAAACAAAATGCGCCCAAATAGCTTGTATCTAAAAGAATCGCAGCACATCCTGGAAAAGGAGCTTGTTCTACTATGTCTTTCCTACTAATTCGTACACTCTCATGGTCTCCAACTAACGAATGATAAATGTATTTGTTGGTAAAGGCGGAAATATCGGGGTGCATCCTTCGTTGTTCCTTTAATAAAAATAAATGTGGATGAAGTTTTCCCGACTCAACCCAATCGGCAACACCTGCTCGATGAAATATATCCTCTTTCAACCACTTAGTAACGAGTGAGTCTCTTGAAGAGGCAATGGGCGGTAATTGTTTAAAATCACCACAAATAATGACTCTTTTTCCAAGAGAAGCTGCAAATGCCGCCTGTGGTACATACGCCATACTTGCTTCATCTAGAATGACTACATCATATTCCTTCCCGTAAATTGCGGGATCACTAGCTGCTTTGGCAAGCGTTGACCCGACCACAAATGCATCCTTTACAAACTCAATTTCCTTTTGACGGATTTTTTCAAGTACTCTAGCAATCTTTTTCTCAAGCTCCAATAGTTGATTGGAGTCCCTTCTACTAAAGGAACGGGCTAGATCCAGTTTTAGTTTTTTTCTTTCTTCTATTAAAATGTCCTTATTTTCAACAAGACTCGGTTCCTGTTTTTGTAATAGCTGACTAGTTGTAAGGGCTTCTTGGGTTCCGTCTCCCACCCCTGTATTAAATCCGTAACGCAGTACATCTCCTTCACGAAAGCGTTCTTTCTTTTTAATAAAAGCCGAAATTTCACTGATTAATACATCGACCGCTTGATTGCTATGTGAAAGAATGAGAACTGTTTTTTCTTGAAAATATTTATTAGCAGCAACACGTGCAAGTGTATAGGTTTTCCCTGTCCCAGGCGGTCCCCATACAAAGGTAACAGGATTGTACTTTGACCGTAACACCACTTCATGAACATTGCTTTTTATCTTTTCTTCCGGGTGCTTAGCCGTCATAGATGGGTTCATTAATCGATTGACTCTTATTCGTTTTTGCTTACTTTTACTAATCTCCTCAAACCGTTCAATAAGCTGTTCAAGGAGCTCCCAAGGATCATGATAAATAAAGGCTTCAGGGATTAAATCACCTAATGATTGCTCTAATTGAATAATCATTCCTTTCCCCTCAGATGAAAGGGCACGTCCTCCCTGCTTGATACCACCCCAAACGAGAGTAATCGAAGAACCAATAGGAATTTTTAATGAAAAAGCAGTGTCAAAATAATAGGTAAACGACCCATCATTGGTTAGTATCCTGCCATTTGTTACTCTATATTTGTTACTGCCATATTTTTTTAAGTACATAATTTCGTTTTGAAGTGCCTGCTGCCACTCTTTAATATACATAACTGTCTTCGTCATTTTTTTCATCCTTCTAAAAATAGCTTCTTATGTAATAGAACCAATGGGTCAATCTACTATAACATCATTTATGAAAAAAAATAAATCTAAAAAGATTCCTGTCATCCACTATCACAAAATTTCGACAACTATTTTATTTAGCAATCATTTTTCTTCATTATAACATTATACAAAGGAAAACTTTGTTCCTTATTGAGTCTTTTGACCCATAGAAGGCAATTTATTTGTCAGAAATATAAATATATACTCGATAAAAAAAAGGCAGCCTCCAATGGGGTAATAAAGGAATTTTCAACCCAGATAATGAATAGTTATTTAGTACCAGACACACTGGTTGAAATCAATAAAAATGCGAAAATTTCGAGAACGGTTTGTGACTTTGGACCAGTTATCCCTGGAGTTAGACTCGAAATACAGTGGGTATACATAGGTCATTTGCATGGAAAACCTTTTCTCCAGACTATATAAGGAGGTAAAAATGAAACGAAGAGATTTTGTTAAGTATGCAGGAGGCGGTTTGGCTGCATTAGTAGTTGGAAGTGTCTTGCCGGCATGGGTTTCAAATAACCAGCTCCTTGCAGTCAAACAAGTTCAAGAACTCAAATTTACTATTACTGATGCTATTAAGGACATGGTTTCACACAACTCCATCAACAAGGCCCAATGCTACTTCTGGTTGTACAAAGAGGAAAATTTCCCTGCAGAAATTCCTGGGCCACATATTTTTACAACTGAGGGAAGCATCATTAAAGTTACCATAACGAATGGGTTGGATGAACCCCATTCATTTTTTATACCAGGGATGGTAAATAGTGGTCCTATCGCACCAGGAGCGACAAAGCAGATACAATTTGTTACTTCAAAAGCTGGGACCTATTTATATTACGACAACCTAAATGCACCAGTAAACAGAGTGATGGGTCTTCATGGCGCTTTAATTGTTATGCCAAAAGAAGCAGTTCCAGGGCATAAATTTACTCCTTATTCGAACCCTACCCCTGCAGTCCAGCAGCTATTTGATGATTTTGGAACGACTACTCAATTTCCAGGGTTATCTTGGGAACAAGGAGACCCAACAACACATACACCAGCTTTCAGGCAATATGTGTGGCTGCTCCATCCTGCTAGTTCCCGACTGTTTGCCGAAGTTGGAAACTATCCGCCTGGAAGAGATTATCCTGCTGCACAATTTATTACTGCCTATCAAAGGGATAGTTTTCGGTCAGATGGACTAAACCGTAAACCAGACTTCTTTACGATTAATGGGCAGTCTGGCTGGTTTGCCGCTCATAATCCTACTATAACCCCACATCATAGGGTGGGAGAACCGGTAGTTATAAGAATTCTTAATGCAGGGATATCATTGCATTCTTTGCATATTCACGCCAACCATGTTTATGCAACCGCAAAAAATGGCGTGGTCTCGGATAATCCGATGTGGATGGATACCTTAACCGTTAAACCTCTAGACGTTATTGAATGGGTAGTTCCTTTTACTAGGCCGCCAGATGTTCCAAATGAACGTGGAATTGGGCTTGCAGACAACCCGTTAATTTCGATTGCAAACCCTGCTATTTCCGGCTCTGTGCCTCATCCAGTCTGGCCGCCGACAGAAGAACTGGGAACATATATGCCAAAACAAGGAACTAAGGCAGGAAAAGTAGATATCTCTGTTCAATTATCTCCTATTTGTTACCCGATGCATGACCACTCCGAGTCAAGCCAAGGGGCACAAGGCGGGAATTACGGATTAGGGATGATGAGCGGTATTCACTTCATCGGCGACCGGAACACTCCTGGGGGAGTAACAACCTTTCCGAATGCCTCAACCATTCATGGCCCTGAAGAAACAGGTCCGGCAGCTGGTCCCGATGTTTATCATGAAGGTCATTAATATTGGCTGTTTTCGTAATGATTGTTGTTAAAATCTTAAAGCCGATTTTATCGTGGAAATAGTTATTTTGCGCTTTAGATTTTAGTTTGCTGGCTCTTTTCTTAGTAAATTGATTCAAATTTCTGCGGAAACTTAGCACAATCAATAAATTTTGTTCAAATAAGCAACAAAGTTTAAGAAAAGAGCCTTAATATTCAATCCTATTAAAAGTTTTTGAAACAAAGGAGAAATGATATGTCATTTTCAAATCCTAGTCATCATATACCTCGAAGGTCGGTAGAAGGACACGAAGGAACATGGGTTAAAATCTTTGATCCACCAAAAGAAAGTCCTCCGACCCCAGAGCTCTTGGAACCGACAAATCCTGTTCCAGCATTTGTTGCAGCAACAGTACCGGGAGCTTCCAATTTAGTTCCCTATACTATTAGGCCACACCTAATGCACGGTACAGAACTTAGGATGTGGGATGGAAGAGAACTTAATTTCTTTCTAATAGGGGATAATGATATTCCAGAGGCGCATGATGGCACCTTTCCTGGCCCAACAATCAGAGTACCACGAGGGGTGGTCTTCCATGCGAAAGTCGAAGGACATGGCCAGGCTCCTCATACGGTCCATTGGCATGGTATCGAACCGACTGCCATGAATGATGGGGTCGGACACGGTTCAATGGAAATAGGCGATTATACTTATCAATGGCAGCCTAATCATATCGGAAGCTATTTTTATCATTGCCACCGGAACACGATCCAACACTTTGATTTTGGACTTTACGGTTTTTTAATTGTAGAACCGCCAGATGCTTATGACTCAAGAGATGGTAAGAATGTAGGCGGCTATCCGCGCCGAACTGCGGCAAACTTAAGCAAATATCCTCAGTTTAAGGGGTTTGTCGGAGGTAATCTTGAGAGCGGTGACCCTCATGCGATGACTGTACCTTATGATGTTGAGGCACTCTGGGTTATTGATGACATTGATTCTGTTTGGCGTGACCAAGCTGAACATGCTCACCAGACCTTTCCTGAACACGGTGACCGCCCAGGTATAAACGACGAGTTTCATACCAATGACAGAGGTAAGCAAGAGTTCTTTGCTTTTCATGATTACAACCCCGATTACTTTGTCGTCACTGGCGTAAATTTCCCTGGACGCTTAGGAAGCACTGTTTCAATTCGTCCTAATATAACAATACCGCCAGCTTTAAATAGTGGTGTTTCAGGTATGCAAGTATCGGTGAATGCAAGAAGAAATCAAACAATCCTTATAAGGTTATTATGTGCAGCTTATACAAAAATTAAGGTTACCTTCCCGGTTGATGTGGTTGTTATCGCCGTTGATGGCAGATCTCTTGGTGTTCCACCTTTTGGTAGTTATAATCAACCATACACAGTACCTGCCGGAACACCGATTGAAATGTCAACCGCACAACGTGCGGATGTTTTGATACGATCGGAACGCCCTATTAGCTCATTTGCTCAAGTTGAATACCGACATCATTTAAGCGATGCATTTCTCCTAAATGGAAGAATCCCAATTGTTTTTAAATAAGTGAACAAAAAGGTCCTAGGTGCACGTAACACCTAGGACCTTTTTGTTCACTTATTTGATTTTTTTTATTGAATCACTAACGGTCTTGATTATGAATTTAATATCTTCTTGTTCAATATTTAATGGTGGTGATAACGTTAATATGTTGTTATACCCCGCAACAGTGGCACCGTTTTTACCAATTAAAAGCCCTTCCTGCTTACAGGCTGCAATCACTTGATTGACTAATGACACATCTAAAGGTTCCTTTGTCTGTTTATCTTTTACTAATTCAATTCCAATTAATAACCCCTTGCCGCGAACATCACCAACAAATGGATGGTCCTGGAGAAGAACGGTCAATTCCTTAACCACCTGGTTCCCCAAATCTCGGGACCGGTCAAACAGGTTTTCTTTTTCCATAATTTCTAGATTCTTTAACGCCAAGGCGCAGGCTGCTGGGTTACCGCCAAAAGTATTCACATGTCTGAAGTAATCGTACTCTTCCGTTCCTTTAAATGCTTCATAAATTTCTTTACGGACAGCGGTTGCTGAAAGAGGTAAATAAGCACTTGTAATTCCTTTTGCCATTGTAATGATATCAGGCTTAACATCATAGTTCATAAAACCAAAAGGCTTCCCGATACGTCCGAATCCACATATAACCTCATCCACAATCAGCAATGCTCCATGTTTTTCACAAACCTCTTTGGCTGCCTTCATATAGCCTTCCGGTGGAACCAATATGCCTCCGCCGGTAATAATAGGTTCCATGATCATCGCCGCTATCGTTTCGCTCAGCTCCCATGTCATGGTTCGATCAATTTCCTTAACGGATGACAATTCCATCGGATTGGTTACATTTGTATCATCCCGATAGGAATCAGGCGGAGAAACGTGAATAAAGCCCGGCGCTAGTGGTTCGTATTTATACTTTCTTTGTGCTTGCCCTGTTGCAGCAAGTGCCGCCATAGAATTCCCATGATATCCTCGATAGCGTGAGAGAATCTTATAACGATTATATTCTCCTTTTTGTTGATGATACTGTCGAACAATTTTAAAGGCTGTTTCATTGGCCTCTGATCCACTGTTCGAGAAGAAAATAACGTATTCGTCACCCAACATTTCATTTAGTTTCTCTGCAAGCTTAATAGCTGGAATGTGGCTTTGGGTAAGTGGAAAATAAGCCATTTCCTTAAGCTGTTCAAAGGCCGCTTCGGCGAGCTCCTGTCTGCCGTAACCGACATTCACGCACCATAAACCTGCCATACCATCTAAATATCGCTTTCCATCAGCGTCAGTTACCCACGAACCCTCTGCCTTTGTGGCAACGATGGTGGCATTAGGATTATACGGCTTCATCGAATGCCATACATATTTATCATCTTGGGCTAATAATTTATCATGCTGACGACCTGTCTGAACCATTCTCATCCCTCCTTTTCTATGCTTCAAAGCGAGAAGTGATCATCTTTTTACGTGTATAGAAGTTTAAGCCATCTTTTCCATTCACGTGTAAATCACCATAAAAGGAATCTTTCCAGCCCGAAAATGGAAAGAAGGCCATTGTGGCTGGAACACCCACGTTTATACCTAACATTCCAGCATCCGCTTCTTCTCGGAATTGCCTTATAGCCTTTGCATTATTTGTATAAATGGTGGCACCATTTCCATACCTTGATTTCCGAATAAACTCCAATCCTTCATCTAAATTTTTTGCACGCAGCAAGCTTAAAACGGGGCCAAAAATTTCTTCCTTAGCAATGGTCATTTCTGGAGTAACATGGTCGAAAATGGTAGGTCCTAAGAAATTCCCTTCTGTATGTTCACTTATTTCTCCACGTCCATCGCGAAGTAAGTCGGCACCCTCGGTGATTCCTTTTTCAATATAATCTAGCACCTTATCACGGTGTTCCTTTCGAATAACGGGAGTTAATAACACCTCATCATCCATACCGTTTCCGATTACCAACTCATCAGCCTTTTTCGATAATGCCTGAACGAATGGTTCATTGTCACCTACCACCACAACTGCGCTGCAAGCCATACAGCGCTGTCCTGCTGAACCAAACGTTGAACTGATAATATGTTGGACCGCTTTATTTATATCCGCATCAGGCATCACGATATGATGATTTTTCGCTCCAGAAAGCGCTTGAACTCTTTTTCCTTTCCCCGCAGCCCGTTCGTATACATACTTTGCTACCGGCTGGGAGCCAACAAAGGAGATGGCGGCAATGTCTTCATGATCAAGTAATCCATTTACGACATCATGAGCACCATGGACCACATTTAATACTCCAGAAGGAGCACCCGCTTCAGAGAACAACTCTGCAAGTCTATTAGCCAAAATGGGCGTACGTTCGGAAGGCTTTAATACAAAGGTATTTCCACATGCAATCGCTAATGGAAACATCCACAGTGGAACCATCATTGGGAAGTTAAAAGGTGTTATTCCTCCGACAACTCCCAAAGGATAGCGGAACATTTCAGAATCAATCTCTTCTGCAATACCTGATAAGGTTTCACCCATCATCAAAGTAGGTACACCCGAAGCAAATTCTACACACTCAATCCCACGCTGAACTTCGCCGTAAGCCTCTTTGTATGCTTTCCCATTTTCTTGGACAATTAGTCTAGCTAATTCTTCGTGATTATCTGTTAATAGACTATGATACTTAAAGAGTACTCTTGCCCGTTTCGGTACCGGGACTTTTCTCCACTTGGTAAACGCCTCTTTTGCCGCTTCTACAGCTCCATTTACATCTTCTTTTGTAGAAACAGGAACTTTCTTAAGTAATTCATTTGTTGCTGGATTTGGTACATTCAGTGTTTGACTGCTGGTCGAACTTACCCAAACGCCATTAATATAATTTTGTAGAATGGTAGTATCTTTTTTTATCAAGCTCATCGAATCCCTCCCTACTTTATCCCTAAATTTTGTTTTATTAGTAAATTAGAAAAATACTTCCTTGCATTGGCGGTGCCTATCAATAAAGTTGCTGTTTCTTTATTCCTTGGGTGGTAAAACTCAACAGAAGCTCCGTTTAAGTGTTCATGTACAGCATTAATCCGAAAACCCTTCTGAATGAGAAAATCTAGTTTATCTCTTTCATTAAGATATTGTTGATAATCTGACATCGTATCCTCCTGCATTTGAGATTTTTTCATTAGACTTGCTGGCGCTTCCGCAAGCACGGCCTCGTATTCATCTGTAATGATGGGTTCCAATTGTCCCAAAAGGCGATCTCATATACACTGGAAATGACAATCCATGTTCAATTCCAATATCAGCTATTAAGGATATAAAAAATCCGATGGCAAGTGAGCCAATAATCGTGGCAAGAATAACGAGAGGTAAAGAACGGCTTTGAACACCTGCACCACCAATGGCAAAGGTTGCGAGTACCACTTCCATCCCGACCCACATAAATGAATATCCTAACTTAGTGATTTTCCTGTCTTTTTGTTGAATTGGTAATAAATCGGAAGACTTTAAGTGGATTTTTTTCATATGAACACTCCTATTCGGTTTAAGATACAGGAATTTAAAAATTCAAATTCACATCACCGACAACATCAGAGGTTTAAAAAGAGGCAATTGCTTGCTCCAGCAAGCAATTGCAGGAGTCGTTCAACAATGAATGGAGAAAATATTATTCTAGCTAATGTTGTTAAATGGATAAGGTTTGATTAATGTTTAATGGTGTATTTACACTGTATTTGGCTCTCTTCAAATATTGACCAGCACCCGGTTTACCAACAAACTGCTTATCACGAATAACAAATTCACCTCGAGATAAAACGGAAACAGGCTCACCTGTTACTTTCATTCCTTCAAAGGCATTGTAATCGACAGCCATATGATGTGTTTCGACAGAAATCACTCGCTCTGCCTGAGGATCAAAAATGACAATATCGGCATCAGAACCAACTGCAATCGTCCCTTTTTTCGGGAATAAACCAAATAATTTTGCAGCGCGAGTAGATGTTAGGTCGACAAACTGATTAAGACTAATTCGTCCTTTTCTCACCCCCTCAGAGAATAAAATGGAAAGGCGATCTTCAATAATAGGGCCACCGTTTGGTATCTTGGTAAAATCATCTCTTCCTAAATCCTTCTGTCCTTTAAAATCAAAGGAGCATTGATCAGAACCGAGAGTTTGCAGCTGACCACTCTTTAAGGCATTCCATAAAACTTCCTGATTCCATTTTTCTCTTAACGGCGGCGACCAAACATATTTTGCACCTTCGAAATTTGGTCTTTCTAAATAACTTTGATCTAACACTAAATATTGAGGACAGGTTTCTCCCCACACATTAAAACCCTTGCTGCGTGCTTCAGCAATTTTTTCTACTGCATCAGCACAAGAAACGTGAACCACATATAATTGTGAGTTTGCCAGCCCTGTCAATTTGGCTGCCCTGCCTGTCGCCTCCCCCTCTAATTCTGGTGGTCTAGTTAAGGCGTGATAGATTGGATCTCTGTTTCCTTCTTCAACTGCCTTTTTCGTTAAATAATCAATGACATCACCATTTTCTGCATGAACCATGACAAGAGCACCGTGTTCTTTTGCCGATATCAACGTTCGGAAAAGTGTTTCATCATCTGCCTGAAATACGTTTTTGTATGCCATAAACACTTTGAAAGAGGTAATCCCTTCCTCATTAATCACGTAAGGAAGTTCATTCAATACATTCTCATTGATTTCCGCAATCATTAAATGGAAGCCATAGTCAATTACTGCTTTTTCTTTTGACTTAGCATGCCAGGTTTGGATGGAATTTTTTAATGGTTCGCCCTTATTTGTTAGGCAAAAATCAATCACAGTTGTCGTTCCTCCAAAGGCAGCTGCAATCGTTCCTGTTTCGAAATCATCTTTTGTTACAGTACCTCCAAAAGGCATATCTAAATGGGTATGAGGGTCAATGCCTCCAGGGAAAACTAGGCAGCCATTGGCGTCAATTACCTCGGCACCCTGTGCAGGAAGGTTGGTACCTATTTGAGAAATTTTACCGTCTTCAATTAATATTTCTGCCGTAAAGGTATCAGCAGCTGTTATAATCGTGCCATTTTTAATCAGTTTTTTCATAAGATTTCTCCCTTCTCATTTGTTTACATCAATTTTACATTCTGCAGCAACATTCAAAGCTGCCTGTCTTTCGTTCCAGGTCATCGGCGGCAGTTCATTCGCCGCTTCGACCATGTCGATGGCTCCGTCGACTGGGCAGACAATGGAACAAAGATTACATCCAACACAATCCTCTTCCCGAACTTTAAGATAGCCCTTACCGTTTTCGTCAGTTAGCATTTCAATGCATTGGTGGGAAGTATCCTCACAGGCAATATGGCACTTATTACAATTGATACATACATCCGTATTAATTTTTGCCACAATATTGTAATTGAGATCCAAATCACCCCAATCCGCATATCTCGGGACCGTTTTACCTATGATTTCGGAAACAGATTTTATACCTTTGCCATCTAAATAATGGTTCAGTCCTTCTATCATGTCTTCCACAATACGGAACCCGTGGTGCATGGCTGCTGTACAAATTTGAACACCTGAAGCCCCCATTAACATGAATTCAACTGCATCCTGCCAACTAGAGATTCCACCAATTCCCGAAATTGGGACATTAATATTGGCATGTCGGGCACATTCTGCCACCATATTCAATGCAATCGGCTTTACCGCAGGTCCACAATAGCCGCCATGCGCACCCTTCCCGGCAACATGAGGAATGGTATTCCAAGTATCAAGGTCTACACCCATCAAACTATTAATCGTATTAATCATACTGATTGCATCTGCCCCGCCATTGCATGCGGCCTCAGCAGTGGCGGTGATGTCGGTAATATTTGGTGTTAGTTTTACAATGACAGGTGTTTTTGCCACTTCCTTCACCCAATAGGTCTGGCGTTCCACCAGTGCAGGCACTTGCCCTGAGGCAGATCCCATTCCACGTTCCGCCATTCCATGCGGACAGCCAAAATTTAATTCGAGACCGTCAACCCCGACATCCTCCACGCGTTTTACAAGTTCGTGCCATTTATCCTGTTTTGGTTCCATCATTAGTGAAGCTATAATGGCGTGATTTGGAAATCTCTTTTTCGTTTCATAGATTTCTTTTAAATTTACTTCTAGTGGTCTGTCCGTAATCAGTTCAATATTATTGAAACCAGCTACCCGCTGCCCGTTGAAGCTGATGGCAGCAAACCTAGAGGAAACATTTAAAATGGGGTCCCCTAATGTCTTCCAAACTGCTCCACCCCACCCTGCTTCAAAGGCCCTCTGAACCTGATACCCTGAATTGGTGGGGGGTGCTGACGCTAGCCAAAATGGGTTAGGAGATTTTATCCCTGCAAGATTAATACTTAAATCAGCCATCTCGTATTCACCCCTTTAATAGTAAAACTTCCTTCAAATAAGGATAGCGCTTACAAATTTATATCCTTTTAATTTTAAATTACTGTACGGTTCCGACTGCAGTAAATTTCTTATGAATGTTATAAGCTGCTACTTTACCTTGTTGCGCTGCGGTCACAACCATGGCATCCCCTTTGCCCTTACCAAAAACAACATCGCCACATGCGTAAATTTTGGGATTAGAAGTTTGATAGGTTTCTTTATTTACTTGTACTACACCACTTTCATGCTCCAGTTTTAGAGCCTTAATTAGTTCCAAATGCCTTGTTTGTCCGATTGCTTTAATAACTGCGTCCACCGGCAGAACATGTTCAGACCCTTCGATTGGATGTGGTCTCCTGCGCCCATCTAGATCCGGTTCCCCAAGTTTCATTTTGATACATACTATCCCGGTTACTCTTCCATTTTCATCTCCAATAATTCTTTTTGGAGCTGTTAACCAGCGGAATTCCACACCGTCCTGCTTGGCAAATTCATATTCAAAATCATAGGCAGTCATTTCTTCTTCTGTTCGGCGGTATAAGATTTTAACATTTTCTGCCCCTAAGCGTATGGAGCAGGTTGCACCATCTATGGCCGTATTTCCTGCACCAATGACAACTGCACGCTTACCAACAAAATCCTTCGATAATCTTCCACTCTTTGTTTCTTTTACAAACTCAATAGCGTCATAGACTCCCTCTAACTCTTCTCCTTCTATACCTAAATCAGGAACCTTCGCCATACCAACCGCCAACACGGTGCAATCAAAGTTTTTTAGTAATTGGTCTACTGAAATATCTTTTCCTACCCTTGTGTTTGTTTTGATAGTTACATTAAGCTTCTCAACTTGTTCCACTTCCCAATACGAAATCGAATGTGGGAGTCGAAATGAGACAATGCCATAGGTATTTAAACCACCAGCTTTTTCTGCAGCTTCAAATATCGTTACATCGTAGCCAAATCGTGCCAGCTCTCTCGCTGCAGAAAGTCCAGCAGGTCCTCCACCAACAATGGCAACAGACTTACCGTTGGGAGCTCCAGGCTTAAAAAGTGTTTGTTCATTTTTCATTGCCCAATCTGTGGCAAATCTCTGGAGATTTCCAATCATAATTGGTTTTGTAGAATGGTTTAAGACACATGCACCCTCACATAACTCTTCCGTTGGACATACTCTCGAGCAGCTTGCTCCGACTGGATTGGAAGCCATGATTGTTTTTGCAGAGCCAAGTAGATTTCCTGATGCTATTTTTTTTATAAAAGTTGGGATATCAATGTCTGTTGGGCATGCTTTAATACACGGGGCATTGTAGCAATAAAGACAGCGATTTGATTCTTCCAACGCTACTTGATTTGTAAGAGCACGTTCCACTTCTTGAAAGTTAAATTCCAGATTGGTATTAGAAATCCGCTGTATTTTTTCCAATAAAAAGTCCTCCTTTATCTAAAAAAATACGTATTTTATTATTGAAGGATGTTTGAAGGGAAATTTTTGAGGTTATTGTAGATTAAAATAGGAGATATCCTTGTACGATGATAATTCTTTACCAATTTAACACATGTACACAAAAAATTTTGTAAAATTACATCGAACCAAATGATTCACATAAGAAATGGATTCTAATCAGAAAACCAACGTTAAAACCAGAAAAATAATGTTTATTAATAAGAAAAAATGATAGTATGACAATTTTTCTTATTAATAATTTCTCGACAATGATAAATTATTTGCCGAATAAAAGTTCATCCGGTATTTCCACCATTGAGCTTCTAGTAAAAAAAATTCAAGTCCTTAAAATAATAAAATAATGCAGCGGGTGACTGGTTAAAGAGTAAAGGATCATTCAAGTGAATGATCCCTTTTTTATCGTCTTAAACCTTTTTCCATTCTGAAGACCCAACTATTGAATCAATTTGATGTGAATGATAGACATTGTTCCCTTTTTTATTTGACTGAGCGATAAAAGCCATTGCGGCAGCCACTTTTCTTGCTTGTATCCCTCGGTACGGGCGCAAGGGGCCTATCATTAGCTTGTTCATAACCCCACTAACTCTTTCGGCAAGTTTCTCACCAAACCGAAACTCCTCTCGCTCTCCCAACAGTAAAGAAGGTCTAAAGATATGCAGGGAAGGTAAGTTTAATTTGTTTAGCGTTTCCTCTACTTGCCCCTTTACCCGATTGTAAAAGAAAACTGATTTACTATCAGCTCCCATTGCCGTTACAATTAAAAATGTTTCAGCTCCATTTTCCTTTGCTAATTTGGCCGCTTCAACAGGATATTCGTAATCAACTTTACGAAAAGCCTCTTTTGATCTAGCTTTTTTAATGGTCGTCCCCAAACAACAGAAAACATCATTTACTTTGAATAATTCATGGTATTTAGGAAGTTCATCAAAATTCACAAGGTGTACTTCACAAATCTCTGATGGAAGTTCAATTGGCCTGCGAACCAATAAATGAATTTTTTCATATTCTTCTTTTTCACTTATTATATTTACTAATTCTTTACCAATAAGCCCTGTTGCACCCAGAACGAGGGCCGTTTTTTTATTTAGACTCATATAATTGTGCAAGCTCCTCCCAAAAATTAACGACCTAATAAACGTATTATAACATGTGCCAAAGTTGGTACATATTAAGAAAGAAAATGCTTTTTTATAATAAAAGTTATATTATTTGAATGTAGACCAGAGGGGAAATTTCAATTTATAAAGGAGCTAAATATGAAATACGAATGGAGAAAAAAGGACAAAGAAATTTATCTACCTTCATCAACCCCGACAAAAATAGTGGTTCCACCCCTGAAATACTTCACGTTGAAAGGAAAAGGAAACCCTAATAGCGAAGCGTTCAAGGAGAGTGTAGAGGCATTATATGCATTGTCCTATTGCGTACGGATGCTGCCAAAGAAAGGTATTACCCCTGAGGGTTATTTTGAGTATACGGTTTTTCCATTGGAAGGAGTTTGGGACTTAGATGAAGAAGGTAGACTTTCCGAACAATTAGATAAGGATAGATTAATTTATAAGCTAATGATTCGTCAGCCCGATTTCGTTTCAAATAGCCTCTTTTCTACAGCAAAGGAAATATCGGCAAAAAAAGTCTCGGACAATTTATTAAATTCTGTAATGTATGAGGAAATAGATGAGGGCTTGTGTATTCAATGCATGCATATAGGAGACTACGACAGTGAGCCAGCCACTTTTCTTAAAATGGAGGATTTTTGTACTTCAAATAACCTCACGCGTATTGATAAGAGACATCGTGAAATATACATAAGTGACCCAAGAAAGACAGACCCTCAAAAGTTAAAAACAGTACTGCGATTTAAAGCACAATAAATGAACTAAACGCTTGTATGTGATCCAAGCGTTTAGTTTACTCATGAATTAGTACGTAGAGTTTTTCAAGCCCATCAAGCAGTCTTGGGGAAGGTCGACAATATAGTTCTTCTTCGAGGATTAAAATTTGACTCTCATCATAGCCAAGATGCCCAATAGATGAGTTAAACCTAAATACTCCATAATTTCTGTATTACTCGGACACAAAGATATGACTCTCATTCTTTCCCACCCCTCTTACTTTATTTATCGCTATCATTACCACCTAAAAAAACCAACCAGTATAGTTCAGCTGGTCGGTTTTTTAACGGCTTCCACCAAATTGAATAAAAAATGGTGAATAAGTTGAAAAGCATCTCCAATAGACATATCCTCTTGGAATCCCGCAACATAATTTAATGCAAAATTTAAATCCCATAAACCATCATCTTGACTGAACATTAAATCAAATTTTGAGGCTTCACCATCCAAAGAGTTATTCAAATGTTCCCTTATTATTTTATCAAACTTCTTTTGAAGCTTTAATCCAAGCATTACATCATATGTACCAAAAACATCATCAACTTCAAGTGAAATACCTTCAACACCAATATCATCAAACAAAGCCGACTCTACATAAATAAATTCATTCTTATGTTCTTTTAGGTAGATGATTGGCTGATTCAAGAAACTTGAAGATTCATTCGCAATCATAGTTTCTGTTTCCTTACTGCAGCGTTCAATATAAGCATTAGAAAAATTTGCTTCCAATTGTATAAGCCTCCAATTAATCATTTCTTATCATTACTATAGAGTGTTTCTCAACAAAAAAGCAAATATCTTTAAGTGGTAAAAAAAAAGCAGCCTGGGCTGCTTTTTTAAAAAATTAGTTTTCAGCTAATTTAGTTACGACTTTTTTTTCAACAGGGTTTTCACCGATTTTATCCTCTGCCTGTGTTACACGTTTCATAAAGAATGCTAGTATAAGGGCAACTGCGGCAATAAAGGTAGAAACTAAAAAGGCAAAATTTATCCCGTCCAACATAGCACTCATCATGACTTGCTGCTGCAATTCTGCCAGTGCTGCTTGTGTTGGCTGCTCAGTTAAGGCTGCCTTGGCAGCTTCGCCAAGTTCTATCGCTCTAGACTCTGAGCGGTTTGACATGATTGTCACCAATAATGCTGTTCCAATTGCTCCTGATACTTGCTGAAGCGTATTGTTCATGGCAGTGCCGTGTGGGTAAAAACGTGCTGGTAATTGATTTAAACCGTTTGTAGAAACTGGCATCATCACCATCGACATCCCCAACATTCGGACTGAGAATAAAAGCAGTAATTGAGTATACGTTGTCTCAAGTGATAATTGGCTGAAAAGATAACTTGTTATCACCGTGATGCTTAAGCCAGTTATTGCTAAAAGGCGGCCGCCAAATTTGTCAAATAGTTTACCGGTAACTGGTGACATAAGCGCCATAATGATTGCTCCTGGAAGCATCATTAGGCCTGCATCCAATGGAGATATGCCGCGTACCGTTTGAACATAAATCGGCAGCAAAAGCATCCCCGAAAACAATGCCATCGTAAGTACCATTGAGATAACAGACGATAAAGCAAACATAGGGTACTTAAAGATCCTATAATTAAGCATAGGCTGATCTTGTTTTATTTGACGTAGGATGGACACAAACAATGAAATAGCTCCAACAGCAATCGTCAAATAAACTTGTGGGCTGTCCCAGCCTTGCTTTCCTGCTGAACTGAACCCATAAAGCAAGCCGCCGAAGCCAACGCTTGTAAGTATAACAGATAGGAAATCAAGTCGAATAGCAACTTTTTCTTTTTTATCCTTTAATAAGAAGAAACCGATTAATAGAACAATCGATGCAATTGGTGTTACAAAGTGGAATAACATTCTCCAGTCATAGTGTTCGATTAACCAACCAGATAATGTTGGTCCAATTGCCGGTGCCCCCATTAATACTAAACCAAAAATCCCCATTGCGGCTCCTCTTTTCTCAATCGGGAAGCTTACTAACATGACATTCATTAACAGTGGCATCATAATCGCAGAACCAGCTGCTTGCGTCATCCTGCCTGCTAATAAAACCGGAAAAATATGGGCAAACCCAGCAAGAATTGTCCCTGCTGTAAATAAGCCCATTGCAACTAAGAAAAGCTTTCTTACAGAATATTTTTGAATTAAAAATGCTGTTGTTGGAATTAATACACCATTTACTAACATAAAGCCTGTAGTCAACCACTGAACGACCGAGGCGTCAACCTTTAAATCCGACATTATAGAAGGAAGTGCAATATTAAGTAAAGTATTGTTTAAAAAAGCAATAAAAGCCCCAATCATCAGAATCGAAATAATCCCATATGGGGGACGTTTCGTTTCATTTTTTTCATTTCCCATGTTTAATACCCCCTGTAAACTCTTTGTACATTTTTTTATACCACTGTTTCATGCTTAATTAATAATATACCGTCAGTTCATTTTTTGCAATCAAAAAACACTACAAAATTATGGGTTTGTAATACCCTTCTTTATCATGTAGTATATTTTTATACAGGTAGTATAATTCGGATTATAGGTGATAAAATGAATGATCGGAAACAGCATGTCATTAATAAGGCCCATCAATTATTTATTGAAAAAGGATATCAAGCTACATCAATTCAGGACATTTTAGATTTTAGCTGTATCTCAAAAGGAACCTTTTACAAATATTTTTCATCAAAGAGTGAGCTATTAATTGCAATTTATAAAGCAACTTTTAAAACCCTCCAAAAGGAAAGAGATGATTTATTAATTGGGAAAAGCCCTTCAGATATCGAGGTCTTTATTAAACAATTAGAATTGCAAATGATTTCAAATAGAAAAAATAAGTTAATTGCTCTTTATGAGGAAGTAATGTCAACGAATGATGCAGACCTGAAACAATATATCCGCATCGCACGATTACGTTCACTAAGATGGATGTTTTGCAGGTTTATTGATATCTTCGGTGAAAAAAATAAACCATACTTATTTGATTGTGCCATTATGTTTCAGGGACTCCTGCAGAACAACCTCCAATACAATCGCTTGGCAACCGATTCAAATGAGAAAATTAGTAATGTAGTCAGATATAGTGTGAATCGTTTAGTTAAAATGGTTGCCGAAGTAGCTGAAGCGGATGAACAATTGCACCAACCTGAGTTGTTAGAAAAATGGCTCCCTGGGCTACAGAAAAATAATCATGAATTGATTGATCAATTTTATAAAATCGTAAATCCAATGAGAAATTGCATTACTAAACACTTCCAAGATAAGAATGAACAGGAAAAGTATCATGAACTGCTAGATTTCATCCAAGAAGAAATCATGCATACCAGGGCACCAAGAAAGTTCCTAATCGAAAGCGCAATCCATACAATACAAAACAACCCAGCTTTCATCTGGGAAAAAGAACTACACCAGCTTAACCAAATCATAACATCCTTCTTTGGACAATTAGAGGAAAATGAAGAAGATGAACACTAAGATAGTGCCTTTATTGGGTGCCTGTCACCACTCGTGGACATTTCGCCCTATTTGTCCGCCTGAGGTGGACAGTTGTTCGATACAATGCTAAAAGTTTATAGCACGATATTAGATTTTTCTAACCTGAGCGTTTGCCCATGCATTTCTAGGTAGTTTTACGTAAATTAGTAAAAACAATGTTTTTTTTACTATTTTGAGTAGGAGCAGTTGTGTCCTGCTTTAAAAAGCTACAGGAGGTGTAACCAATGAGAGATTTATCAGCAGACAGGAATCAAATAACGGATGGAAGGAATAGACAATCTATTTTTGATTCTTCAAAGTTCTGGGGACAAGGTCCTCGGCACAAGGAATCTCTAAGTGAAGATATAGAAATACACTCTGCTAAGACAAAAAAAGAGGATTTACAAGAATATCAGCTTGAAATAGCAAAAAAAGAGGATTCACAAGAACATCAGCTTGAAATAGCAAAAAAAGAGGATTCACAAGAGCATCAGCTTGAAATAGCAAAAAAAGAGGATTCACAAGAGTATCAGCTTGAAATAACAAAGAAAGAAGATTCACATGAGCACCTGCCTGTAATAACAAATAAAGAAGATTCACAAGAACAAATTCCAAAAAATAACCCTAAAACATCTAAATCCCAAAATGTGAAACTGTACGATACGACAAACGGTAAGTTCATTTTCACTAGAGGTTGGGATGGCACTAATATGTCCGTATATCAAATAAGAAGAAAAAACCTCTAGAATAAAAGGAATGGAGCCAGTTTAATGGCTCCATTTCTTTTTGTTTTATTTTTGCTGAATAAACGTGCTCGGCATCACCACTGCAATAACCTCACCCCGAGCGCAAAGTTCATCATTTGCAGATACTTCTGTTTCAATACGAAACTTTTTCGGGTGTATCTCATGAACGACTCCAATAGCCTTAAGAGGTATACCGTGTGGCGTCGGTTTGACAAACTCAACATTCAAAGATGCGGTTACAAACCGTGGAGGCTCAGCAGCCTCTCCGGCATGATGGCCATTCTTTTTATGTAATGCTAAAGATGCAGACCCAGTTCCATGACAATCAATAAGCGAAGCAACGACACCGCCATAAACAAAACCAGGAACTGCGATATGTTTGGGTTCAGGGGAATAAATAGTCACTGTTTTCTCCCCTATCCAACCTGTCCGAAAATGATGCCCTTCATGATTTAGCCTGCCACAGCCATAACACCACGCAAAATCCTCTGGATAATCATCTTGAATTGCATGAAGTACCTTTTCTTCCATTGTACAATCCCCCTTTTCAGAAAATTATAACATATTCTTATTAACTGTGACGGTTCCTATTTAGGTTCAACATGAACACGATTCTTTACTTATTATGGCTCCGCGTTCCACTCTTTTAAATCAAAAAATCATTGTTCGAAATTTGTAATAGATACAAAAAAATTGGTGATGGGAAACAACGAAGTGATGTTAACCTTGAAATTATGCGTATAGTTAAGTATTCTAAAAACATAATTCAACGACTTAAGGAAGTGTTTAACCTGCGATTAAATAAATTTATTTCCGAGTCTGGAAAAACATCAAGGCGCGGTGCAGATAAATGGATAGAAGAAGGAAGAGTAACGATAAACGGAAAGATAGCAAGAGTGGGCAGTCAAGTTGAGCCTGGGGATGTGGTTCGTATAAACGGTGAAACCATAAAGGTGGCCAAAAATAATGTCTACATTGCCTTAAATAAACCTGTTGGGATTACGAGTACCACTGAAAAACACATCAAAGGAAATATTGTAGACTTAGTCAACCACCCACTGCGAATTTTTAATATTGGCAGGCTCGATAAAGATTCGGACGGATTAATTCTTCTTACCAACGATGGGGACATTGTCAATGAAATACTGCGTGCTGAATATAAACATGAAAAGGAATATATTGTTACCGTAGATAAGCCTATTACTTCTGATTTTTTAAAAGAGATGTCAGAAGGAGTTCGGATCCTAGACACAAGAACACTTCCATGTAAGGTGGAAAAGCTATCTAAATATGTTTTTAACATTACTTTGACACAAGGATTAAATCGCCAAATACGACGAATGTGCTCTGCACTCGGGTTTTCAGTGGTTCGACTCCAGCGTGTTCGAATTATGAATATTAATTTAGGAAACCTCCCTATAGGTCAATGGAGAGACTTAACAAAAAAAGAAAAGAACCAATTATTCAGTGATCTTAACTATGAACCTAGAGAATGGTGAAAAAAGGATGAGTCGAAACGTTATTTACGTTAGAGGCTCATCTTTTTTTAGTAATAGTTGATTTACTATTCAAATAATATAAACTATTACTTAGTAACACGAAAGATTTTTAAGGAGGAGAGTTTTAATGGAGAAGACGGTTAAAAAGAGGTTGACTCGTTCTGAAGTTCAGGAGGAATTAACTTGGAATCTCGTTGATTTATTCCCATCTGAACAAGCTTGGGAAGCAGAACTTGAAGTAATTGAAAGAGATATAACAGAGATTGAGGCTTATAAAGGTACCTTACATAAAGGATCAAAAGATTTAGTATCTTGCTTAATGACCCAAGAACAATTATTGATGAAAATGTTAAAAGCAGCAACCTATGCTAGCTTGAAGCAGTCAGCGGATGGGACAGATCCGGTTAACCAGGCTAATACAGCCAAATTATCAGCCTTGCGAACAAAAATGATTACTGCTTTATCGTTTATTAATTCTGAAATCCTCTCGTTCGATGACGCGGTCATTGAGAAATATCTTCAAGAAGAACCAGAGCTTCAACCTTTCCGAAAAGATTTACTTGAGCTTCTTGACACAAAGAAACATCGGCTTTCAGCAGAAACAGAGGAAGTATTAGCTGCTCTCGGTGAAGTACATGGTGCCCCTTATACTATCTATAACATGGCAAAGTTAGCGGATATGGAATTTGCTCCTATCACAGATGTTGATGGAAATGAACTGCCTGTATCCTTTGCTTTATTTGAAAATCGCTACGAGTTTTCAGCCGACACAGAAACACGAAGGAAATCCTATGACTCTTTTGTTTCAACTCTTAAGCAATACAAAAGCACTATTGCTGCAGCATATGCAACTGAGGTAAAAAAGCAAGTTACTCTTTCGCGTTTAAGAAACTATCAGTCGGTTGAAGAAATGCTCTTAGAACCACATCACGTAACACTTGAAATGTATAACAACCAAATTGATATTATTTTTAATGAGCTAGCACCTCACATGCGACGATTCGCTAAGCTTAAGCAAGATGCTTTAGGTCTTGATGTCATGAAGTTCTGTGATTTGAAAGCTCCTCTAGATCCTGATTTTAATCCGGAAACTACATATGAGGAAGCCAGTCAACTTATCTTAGAATCATTAAAAGTAATGGGTCCAGAGTACAGTGAAATCATTGAAAAAGGTTTCAAAGAACGATGGGTTGATTTAGCGGATAATATCGGAAAATCAACTGGCGCCTTTTGCTCAAGCCCTTATGGTGCGCACCCATACATTTTGGTTACGTGGCAGGATAATATGCGTGGCTGCTTTACCCTAGCACATGAATTCGGGCATGCTGGTCATTTCTACTTAGCAAATAAAAATCAAAGAATTATGAACGTCCGACCTTCTATGTATTTCATAGAAGCACCCTCTACTATGAATGAGCTACTATTAGGCCAGCACCTGTTAGCTAAAAACGAAGACAAACAATTGCGCCGGTGGGTTATCCTTCAGCTGTTGGGAACGTACTATCATAATTTTGTGACCCATTTGCTCGAGGCTGAGTATCAGCGCCGGGTTTATGCTTTAGCTGAAGGTGGAAAAGCACTAACTGCGAAAACTCTATCTGAAGTGACTGGAGCTGTTCTATCAGAGTTCTGGGGAGATACCGTTGAAATCGATGAAGGTGCCTGCCTAACCTGGATGCGTCAGCCTCACTATTACATGGGCTTATATCCATACACCTATTCAGCTGGCTTGACTGCCTCGACTGCCGTTGCTCACTTAATACAGGAAGAAGGCCAGCCAGCAGTTGATCGCTGGCTCGATGTACTTCGAGCTGGTGGAACAAAGAAACCTCTGGAGCTGCTTAAACATGCGGGTGTTGATATGTCTACACCTGAACCAGTCCGTAATGCTGTTGCTTATGTAGGTTCCTTAATTGATGAATTAGAAAAGTCGTATAAATAATAAAAGTGCCGGGCTCCCACTTAATTCTTGGTGGAACTGACCCTATTTTATTCACCTTCATGATAATAGTGTAACTCTAGTAAAGACTGGAATGAATAATAACAGAAGAACTTACCCCTGTTCGACCTGATGTAAGAACAACAGACGACGACAAAAAATAAAATGGAAAGGCACCATTCACCCCTTAATGGTGCCTTTCCAATTCTGTTAGTTCCACTGTCCACCACAGGCGTACAAATGTACTTTAGTGGTGCCTGTCACCAAATTATAATTATTATTGAATCTTTCTACCTATATAATCGTATTAAGATAGTCTCAGTAAAAAGATAATTGATAAAGGGGAAAATGCTATGGGGAATATGTTTTTGTTTGCTCTGATTGTTGGTATTGCTTCTGCTCTTGTTCTTATACCTATTTATCAGAATGATAAGTCAAGTAATCACAAAAGTCATAAAAAGAGTACTTCGGAAAATAGAAGGTTTATACCGGGAGCGATTATTGCAGTTTTAGTTATTTTGATTCCTTCTGTTTTTGCTTACTATTATTTTACGAATTTTGATAGAAACCTCTCTTCACTATGGGTTCATGCCATTATTATTACTATGTTAGGTGCGTTAGTTTCAACTGGTTTGGAAAGGAAAGTGAAAGCACTCCTCTGTGCAGCTAGTATAATACTTGGAATTTATTTTCTAACTGCTTTCCTATTTAATGCAGATGAAAAATATGAAATTGCTAAGATGGATCAAATGGTGGAAATTAAAACCTTTGATGAAAAAGAAACACCAGCAAGCGTTCCACCAGAATTTGCACGAAATAAAATGAAAAAAGCTTTTGGTCAAGTGCCAAATACAAGTTATTATGAATTAGGTAATCTACAAATTCAAAAGGTCAATGGCGACTTTGTCTATATTGCACCTGTTGAGTTCTCTGGATTTTTCAAATGGTGGAAAGGCAAGGAAACACCTGGTTACTTTACTTTAAGTGCAACTGATTCTTCTGCAAATACAAAATTTATTAAATCTGAAATGATCTACACCCCTTCTTCCTATTTTAATAAAGCGATTGAGCGCCATATTCGTATGCAATTCCCAAAACATATTTTCTATGGAGATGTTCAACTAGAAATTGATGATGAAGGAAAACCATATTACATCCGCTCGTACGGTGAATTTGTTTCAGCACGTAATGGATTTGATGTTAAAGGTGTTGTGGTTGTGGATTCAAAGAATGGGGATACCAAATCATATGCCTTATCAGAAGTTCCTGAATATATAGATGGTGCCGTATCACCTGAAATTGTCAGCTTGCAAAACAGCTACTTTGGAAACTATATTCATGGCTTTTGGAATAGCCTCTTTGGAAAATCAGACGTAAAACTTCCTTCCGACGAAGGAACAGAGGCAAATGTAAGCCCAATTTTCGACCAAAACGGGGTTATGTATTATTTCACTGACTTCACCAGCCCTAAAGAAGGCGTTGATTCCATGCTCGGCTACTCACTGACCAACTCGCGTTCGGGTGAAGCAACCTACTATACCGGAAATCCCGAAGAATCGTATATGGACTCACAGGGTGCATTACAAATTATCGAAAAGAAATTTATTGAAAAGAAATGGCATGGTGAAATGCCCGTAATCTATAACTTTTATGGTGAGGCAAGCTGGCTGACACCTGTTTTAGATTCGAATGGCTTTTTGCAAAATTACTTTATTGTTTCAGCTGCGAATCCTGAAATATCCGTTTTTGGGGTTACTCCCAATGAAGCTTTAAAGCAGTACAAAACAGCCTTGCAACGAGGTGGCGGTTCCGTTGATGGCAGTTCGAAAGCAGATGAAAAGAAAATAACAGGTACAGTCCTACGGGTTTATAAAGAAAAATCTGGAGATTTCACAGTTGTTTCTTTCCTGCTTGACAACAAGAAAAGCTACATCATTTCCTCAGAAAAAGAACCAATGATTATTTATCTAAAAGAAGGTGATATAGTAAACATCACCTATCTGGATACGGCGGAAGACTTCCTTCCAGCAAAAGAAATCGTGATTGAAGGCTTAGAATAATTAAATGAAAACACGATGAAGCGGAATACTTCATCGTGTTTTTCACTGCAAAAATTATAAAAGTGACTCTGCACCATCAATGTAAATTTCAGTTCCCGTGATATGATTCGATTGTTTAGAAGATAAAAATAACACAAGATCCGCTACTTGTTCTGGCTTTCCTGATTGATGACCAAGGGGGTGGTTTCCTTCTGGATAATTGATTGGAATTTTTATTTTTTTTAATTCTTCTTTTTCATGCCATGTATTTTCACCGATATGTGTTTCGATACCACCAGGACATATAATATTAACTCGAATCCCATATCTAGCTAATTCAAGTGCCGCCATTTTACCGAATCCTGTCTGACCAATTTTTGAAGTACTATAAGCGGACATCCCAAATCCTGTGAATTTACGATTTCCATTAATAGAGCTCGTAATAATCACACTGCCGCCGCTGTCCTTCATATGAGGAATCGCATATTTAATGGTTAAAAAGGTGCTCCGTAGATTATTAGAAATGGTCAAATCCCAATCTTCTGGTGAAAGATCCTCAATTGGAGCGACAACACCATTAATTCCGGCATTTGCAAAAACAATATCAAGTCTTCCCCATTTCTCAATAACATTGTCATAGCACTTCTTCATTTCATCTGAAGAAGAAACATTGGCTTCAAGTACAAGGGCTTCGCTCCCTTTTTCCTCAACCAATTTTTTAACCTCTTTACAATTTTCTGGATGCAAATCTACTAAAGCAATTTTCGCCCCATTTTCAGCTAGTTTTATAGCTGAAGCGCGGCCAATTCCTGATCCTGCACCTGTGATAAATGCTACATGACCTTGTAATAATAAGTTCAATTTTTCGAACCATCCTTTTTTTCCTTATAGTCCCCTGTTAACAAGTAACCATTCACATAAGAGAAAAACATAAAAAGGAAAAAATAAAACCATCCAATCATAATTATAGGAGGTTTTACTGTGGATTTAGAAAAGTTAGAGCAACAAGGCGATGAATTAAGGGGAATTGGTCATAAGAGAAGAGAATTAGTGGAACAAGTCTATCATGAAATTCAAGAAGGAGAACCACGTACTTCTAAAGCGCTATATCAGGAGTTAAGTTCCGTTTCAAATAAAGCGATTGAAATTATTCAAGAGCAGAAGCAGATTTTTGATGAAGAAGTAAGTAAATTATTATATAACGTAACCTACAATAAAATAAACTATAAGCTAACACGAAAAGACGTGTATATGCCACACGTCTTTTTCAAATTAAAACCTATCTTTTTTGAAGTAAACTTTGAAATGCTGCAGAGGTCCTAACCTCAACTGTAAGGGTACCATTTCCATTATAAATGGCCTTTATCAGGAGCGGGACCCCTGCTGTATTCTTAAATTGAAAATCTTTTCCACCATATGAAACAGTTGCATCCCTTCCTGAAGGTACATACCCCACTGTCAGAGAATGATGGTGCCATTCTACATAATCGATAGTTAATTGATCAACCGCATTAAACAAGGTAGATGATGTTTGACAAATACCGCCGCCAATTCCCATGACCAATTCCTTATTTACAATTTCTTGAGCAGGCTGATAACCATGTGCAGCATCACTTGGTCCCACTGTATGATTAAAGGAGAAAATATCACCTGTTCCAACAATGACATTATCAATAGCCTGCGCAGACAATTCGATGTTTTTGTTTCTCCCAGTTATACTAGGATTAAATTTAGTACTGTAAGTCGCAACCACCACTTCAGATAAATGGGCAGCGTCCTCTGGCTTATAGCCACTTTCGGTGATATAGATTGGCAGAAGAACATCACCACCATTGACAGAAGCCTCGATTACTTTTGTTACAAGCTCTGCTTCTTCAAGAATCACCCTTGGTTTTCCCTTGATAACCTGACCATTTGCATCAATTTTATCTAGTATCATCTTCGTGTCATAACCTGGATCCGTTTCTGTTCCTCTTGCTAGTTCCTTAGCCCAACTCTCAAGTTCCTGTTGATATTTATCATTATCCGTCCCAAACCCCATTTCAACGGGAATGAGGCTTTTAATAATGTTTTTTGTACTTGGATCTACTAGATTGACCACTTTCGGCTTTTTAGCTTCTTCCTCTGCAATTCTCTTTGTCTCTGCATCTGCAGCAGTTTTCTTTGCCGCTTCTTCTGCGGCTTTTTGCTCTTCAAACTTCTTTTCTTGTTCAGTTACCTTATTCTTTTGTTCAGATTCTTTACCTGTGGTTGTTTTCTCAGCACAACCAACTAAACCTAGTAAACTGCCAATTAGAATAATAAACACTACCCATCTCCGCATTCGCATTACTTCTCCTCTTTTCCAAGGCTCTTTTCTTAAACTATGTTGCTTTTATAAATAAATTAATGATTATGCTGTATTTTTGCAGAAAACAGCAGAAATTTTATAAGAAAAGAGCTTGTAAATATAATCAAAGGCGCAAAATAACTATTTCCACGTTAAAATCGGCTTTAAGATTTTAACAACTATCATTATGAAAACAGTATTTCCCAAAATCTCACCACCCCAAACGAAAACACTTCCGAATATTCGGAAAAAGGAATGCATACCCATTCACCTATTTTATTCCGTGTTAAATTCTCCTATTCCTGCAAATATTACTTGATTAATATTTTCCGACAAATAATTCCCTTTATTTGGATACACATATTAGACGGTTTTTATAATCCTTTAGTTTCAAAATTAATTGAAATTTTCCTTGTACTTTATTAAGAACAATATAATATAGATTGATAGATAAGTAAACAGTAAAACAATGTCAAAATCACTCTTTATTCATATTCTTCGCACTCTATATAAAGAACAAAAAAGACTCATTCTAAATGAGCCTTCACTTGTTTATCCTAATCCCTATTTTATTGGTTTCAGTTGGCTTTATAACAAAAGCATGATTCCACATGATCATTTACCATCCCAGTCGCCTGCATAAAAGCATAGCAAATCGTTGACCCGACAAATTTAAACCCTCGTTTTTTCATATCCTTGCTTAATCGATCACTTATTTCCGTTTTAGCTGGGACTTCCGATAAATCTTTAAAGTGATTATGTATGGGTTTTCCATCGACAAACGACCATATATAGCGGCTAAAGGAACCATATTCTTCTACAACTATTAAGAATGCCTTTGCATTCGTTATAACTGAATTTACTTTAAGTTTATTTCTAACAATCCCTTCATTTTGCAAAAGCTCATCTATTTTCTTTTGATCATACAAAACGATCTTTTCTGCATCAAAATTATCAAAAGCCTTGCGGTAATTATCTCTTTTCTTCAAAATTGTGTACCAGCTCAATCCTGCCTGAGCTCCTTCTAAATTCAAATACTCAAATAGCAGTCGATCATCATATACTGGCACTCCCCACTCATGATCATGATAATCAATATATAATGGGTCCTTATTAACCCATCCGCATCTTTCCATCCTAAGCACCTCATTAAATGCATTTTCATTTATTATACCTATAATTAACGAATAAATAGAAAAAAGCCGTCGAAAAACTCGACAGCCTGCCTGATTTGTAAATTCTTTATCGCATTTTCATAACTCGGCAGATATTTTCCGCTGCGAAAGTTAAATTTGCTTCACCGGATTTCAATGCTTCATCTAATGAAGAAACACCTTTAAGTATACCAACAATGGAGGTAAATCCATTTTCATAAAGTGGTTCTACACCATTACCTATTCTTCCTGCAAAAGCAATTACTGGAATAGAATACTTCTTAGCAATTGATGCAACTCCAAAAGGTGTCTTACCGAACAATGTTTGCCCGTCAATGCTCCCTTCACCAGTAAAAACATAATCTGCTCCTGCCATTCTTTCCTCTAGACCAGTATATTCTATTACTAGTTCCACGCCTTTTTTCAGGTTAGCATTTAAAAATGCCATTAATCCAGCACCAAGACCGCCGGCTGCACCAGCACCTTCTTTTTGAGCAATGTCTTTACCGAGATCACTCTTGATAATTTCAGCATAATGAGCTAAGTTTTGATCCAATTGTTCCACTACTTCAGCAGTTGCACCTTTTTGAGGTCCAAAAATGGCAGAAGCACCATTTTCTCCAATTAATGGATTATTTACATCACAAGCCACATCAATTTTAACATGAGCAATTCGTTTATCTAATCCGCTTAAATCAATAGTTGATAAATGTTTTAATGCTCCACCGCCGAAGGATAGTTCTTGACCATTCTGATCTTTAAAGGAAACACCGAGGGCTTGGAGCATTCCTACTCCACCATCATTCGTGGCACTTCCCCCAATCCCGATTAATATACGAGTCACACCCTTGTCTAGTGCATGTTTGATTAATTCACCTGTACCAAACGTAGTAGTTACTAAGGGGTTTCGGTCTTCTTGTTTAATGATTTCTATTCCACTTGCACTTGCCATTTCAATAACAGCTGTTTGACCTTCACCTAAAAGACCGTATTCCGCTATAACTTTTTCTCCTAATGGGCCAATAACCTCTGTCTTAATGATTTCACCATTTGTCATACTAACGAGTGATTCAACCGTTCCTTCTCCTCCGTCAGCCATAGGAACGATCACACATTCTGCCTCTGGATAAACTGTACGAATTCCTTTTTCCATTGCAAGGGCAGCTTTCTTTGCGGACATACTCTCCTTAAATGAATCAGGCGCTAACACAAACTTCATCATAATCTGTCCTTTACATTTAAAGTATAAAAATTTATATATATCTACTAATTATTAGTAAAAGGAAAGGGTGACCTAACAGCCACCCTCTTACTAATTATCGTACTAAGCAAGGACGCTTGTTATCGAATTTCCATCCAGGAATCAAGAACTGCATTCCTACAGAGTCATCACGAGAACCAAGACCCATATTATTGTATAATTCGTGTGCTTTCATAATTTGATCCATGTCAATTTCAACACCAAGACCTGGCTTATCCGGAATGGTTAGGTCACCATCAACAATTTGGAATGGCTCTTTTGTTAAGCGCTCAGTACCTTCCTGCCAAATCCAGTGTGTATCAATTGGAGTAATTTCACCAGGTGCTGCAGCAGCCACGTGTGTAAACATAGCAAGTGAAATATCAAAATGGTTGTTTGAGTGTGAGCCCCAAGTTAAGCCCCATTCATTACAAATTTGTGCAACACGTACAGAACCTGCCATAGTCCAGAAATGTGGGTCTGCTAAAGGAATATCAACAGATTGCAAGGAAACCGTATGACCCATTTGGCGCCAGTCAGTTGAAATCATATTGGTAGCAGTTGGAAGACCTGTTTGTCTTCTGAATTCAGCCATAATTTCACGGCCAGAATAACCATTTTCAGCTCCACATGGATCTTCTGCATAGGCTAAGATTCCATGCATATCTTTACAAAGCTCTACTGCTTCCTTCAATGACCAAGCACCGTTAGGATCAAGGGTAATTCTTGCTTCAGGGAATCTTTCTTTTAAAGCTTTAATGGCTTTAATTTCTTCCTTGCCTTCAAGAACGCCGCCTTTTAGTTTGAAATCATTAAAGCCATATTTCTTATGAGAAGCTTCAGCTAAACGTACAACTGCTTCAGGTGTTAGTGCTTCCTCATGACGAATTCGGTACCACTC
This sequence comes from Neobacillus niacini, assembly GCF_031457145.1. GTDB lineage: Bacteria > Bacillota > Bacilli > Bacillales > Cytobacillaceae > Neobacillus > Neobacillus niacini_J. The sequence continues at coordinate 153,784 of NZ_JAVDVZ010000006.1, read as the reverse complement.
TTCCTCTGCTTCAGGGTTGCTATAGTATGGTAGATCTGTCTTATTGCGGTCACCAATATAAAACAAGTATCCCAATGTTTTTACTTTATCACGTTGCTGGCCTTCACCTAATAATGCAGCTACTGGTACATTTAAATGCTTCCCTAATAAATCTAGTAACGCTGCTTCGATTGCTGTAACAGCATGGATAGTAATCCGTAAATCAAATGTTTGTAATCCACGTCCGCCTGAATCACGACCGGCGAATTCTTTTCTGACATTATTTAAGATATTATTATAATTACCAATAGATGAACCTACTACTAATGGAATCGCATCTTCTAATGTTTTGCGAATCCCTTCACCACCAGGTACTTCCCCAACACCTGTATTTCCATTGCTGTCTTTAAGAATTAGAATATTTCTAGTAAAATAAGCTCCGTGTGCACCACTAAGGTTAAGAAGCATGCTGTCTCGACCAGCAACGGGGATAACAGTCATTTCAGAAACAACAGGGGTAACATTAACTAAATTTTGTACAGTTTTCATTGGGATATCTCCTATCCATTATTTTTTTAGTTAATCTTTATTTATAAGGGAGAACGAAGGGTACTCCATCTCTTCGTTCCCTTTTAGTTAGAAGAATATTAGCGTGAAACTTCAGTGTTAGCTAGTTTTTCATAGTATTTTAAAAGACCGCTGTGGTCATCGAATTCATGGCCATCTACTTTTAATCCATACATCATTTCTAATACAGCAGCAGTTAATGGCAGTGGTGCACCAACTTCATGACCAGCTTCCATTGCATTTGTTAAATCTTTTATATGAAGATTAATCCGGAATCCTGGATTAAAGTTGCGATCTAACATCATTGGTGCTTTGGCTTCTAGTACAGTACTTCCAGCTAATCCACCACGAATCGCTTCAAAAACTGCTTCTGGATTTACGCCAGCTTTTTGAGATAAAACAAATGCTTCTGAAACAGCTGCAATGTTTAAAGCGACAATCACTTGGTTCGCTAACTTTGTAACGTTACCTGCACCAATTTCTCCAACTCGAACAACAGAACCTGCCATTGCGTCTAATACTGGTTTAACTTTATTAAACACTTCTTCTTTACCGCCAACCATTACAGAAATAGTCCCGTCGATTGCCTTTGGTTCTCCACCGCTAACAGGAGCGTCAATCATGTCAACGCCTTTTTCAATTAATACTTTGTTTACTTCTTGCGATGCTGCTGGTGCAATCGAGCTCATATCAATATAGACTAATCCTTCGTGTGCACCCTCAATTAATCCATTTTCTCCTAAAGCAACTTGTTTCACATTTGGAGAGTTTGGAAGCATAGTGATTACGATATCAGACTTTTCTGCAATTTCTTTAGGTGTTGCTGCTACTTCTGCCCCTAATTGTTCTAGCTCACTAACTGCATTTTTATTAAAATCACTTACAATCAGTTGATATCCAGCCTTGATCAAGTTTTTGCTCATAGGCTTACCCATAATTCCTAATCCAATAAATCCAATCTTCTTCATAATATTATTCACTCCTACAGAAATTTTTATATATTAAGAGTTATACTGGATGTAAACCCTTATTTACCAAGGTCAAGTTTATCCTTGGGGCAGTGAATTTACTGCCCCAATTCTCAAAAAATACTTTTTATAAAAACATATTAAGAATTAATACTCCAATTAATCCAAGGATAGCTAGTGCAGTTGTATACGTTGTTCTAGTTTTTAATGCTTCTGCAACTGATAAATTAAGATATTCTTTGTACATCCAGAAACCAGGGTCATTTACGTGTGAGAATGCTACACTTCCGCTTGTTACAGCAAGAACCATTAATTCCATACTGATACCAGATGCTTGTGCAATCGGAAGGACAATACCTGCTGCAGTCATAACCGCTACGGTTGCTGAGCCTAATGCGATACGTAAGATTACAGCGATCAACCAAGCAAGGACAATCGGTGAAATATCCAAGCCACTTGTTAATTCTTGAATATAATCGGCTACACCACTATCTACTAAAACTTGCTTGAAAGCGCCGCCGGCACCAATAACTAAGATGATCATACCCATTGGCTTAATCGCGTTTGAACATGACTTCATAACATCTGAAAGTGAGCGCCCAATTTTCGGTCCAAGAATATAGAAGGAAATCAATAAGGAAATCATCAATGCGATTGGTGCTGATCCAAAGAATTCCATATAAAATCTAAATTTGTGTTCTTCTGGTAAAGTGATTTCTGTTACTGCCAGTACTGCCATAAGAGCTACAGGGATAAGCGCAGCAGAAATACTTGCTAAAAAGCTTGGCATTTCTTCTTCTTTAAAGACTTTTGATGTTCCAAGTCCTTCAGGTATAGAAGGATTCAACTTTTTAATAAATGGAAGTCTTGGCCACATTAAGGCGATAAAGAATCCTACAGGGATTGCAATAATAAGACCATATAATAGTGTTAAACCTTGACTAGCTCCAAAAACACCTGCTACTGCGGATGGTCCTGGATGTGGCGGCAAGAAGCTATGTGTTGTTGATAATCCAACTACTGTTGGTAGTGCTACCCAAAGCAGATTCATTTTTGTTTGACGTACAATCGTGAATACTAATGGAATCAATAAAACGAACGCTACTTCAAAGAACATTGTAATTCCAAGAATATAAGCAGCTAGTAACATAGCAATTTGAACGCGTTTAACGCCCATCTTGTCAATCAAGGTGTTAGCAATTCGTTGAGCGGCTCCAGCTTCAGCCATGACCGTTCCCAACATCGCTCCGAAACCTAAGATTAAGATCAAGTCATCGACTTGCCCGCCAATACCACTTACGATTGTATCAAGAAGCGTATTTACATCCATTCCTTGTAGTAGACCTACAAATAAAGCAGCCAATAATAATGCAACAAAACCATTCATTTTAAGCGGAATCATCAAAACAAGAATTAGCGCAACACCTAAGGCAACATATAATAATGGCATAGTTGTTTCTTCCTTCCAAAGGGAAATAGTTAATTAATAAATTTGATATAACTCTAAGTCTTTTAATACGTTTTCTAAAATTAATCTACTTTCCGGGCTCATCTCAGCTGCAGGTGCTAAAGCAACACCAACATCAATACCGACCATTCTTAATCCTTCTTTTAAGACTACAGGGAATGTTGCTTTATCAACAGCTAGTCTTAATGGAGCAAGTTTTAATTGTAATTCAAGTGACTTTTGTTGATCACCTGCTATGAATGTATTGTATATCTCTGAAACTAGCTTCGGAGCAATATTTCCGGTACTTGCAATTGCACCAGATCCACCATGACAAAGTCCTGCATAGATCAAGGTATCTCGTCCAGCAAGAACAGAGAACGTTTCACGGTCTGTCACTCTGAGGTACTCAGCCATTCTTGTCATATCTCCACTGCTGTCTTTAATACCAATAATATTGTCAACTTTACTTAACTCTTCACACGTTTTAACTTCAATCTTCACTTGTGTGCGTGCTTCATTTCCATAAAGGATGACTGGTAATTTTGTTGATTTTGCAATCGCTTTAAAATGATCCGTTAATTCACTTTGTGTGGGTGACATGAAATATGGTGTAAGAACAGAGAGTGCAGAAACTCCGCCAACCTCTTCAACCATTTGTGCAGTTTGAATACAGTCACGAGTGGTGATTTCACTCGCCCCGCAGTAAACTGGAACACGGCCTGCTGTATGGTCAACCGTAACTTCAACCACACGGCGTTTTTGTTCTGCCGTCAAACCGTAAATCTCACCGCTGCTGCCTAAAATAAATAGTCCGTGAACTCCACCTGAAATGGTATAGTCAATTACTTTTCTTAATGCATCCTCCATTAAATTTCCATTTATATCCAACGGTGTTACTAATGCTGGAATGACTCCTTTTGGTTTAAACATGATTGCCTCCTTCTTGATCTCCCCAATTTCCCTAAGAATACTAGAGAGTCATTTTGAATAATTTGTGAACAATTTCACATGTATAGATTTTTTAAAAAGACTACTATTTTGATTAACATCATAACTAAGGTGACAACCTAATAATCTTTTTTTCTAGCACCAACCGCGAAATTTGTTACAAAATGAAGAATTCCGATGAATAGGATCATTGACTTTGATTTTCTTACTTCTTTTCCATCGACCCTTTTCATAACTCTATAGTAAACGCTTTCGAAGAAAATAGCTTTATTCATTTTAATAAATATCTTCTTCCCTTTTTTGTGCAATTGAACAAAATCTATTTCGAGCACAAATTCAAATAACAGGAAAACCACTATAAGTCAAGTGACTATTTTGTTACGCTTGTTTATTGGGTTTTAAGTTTTTTCACAAAATTCGTAACCGTTTACAAGTTATATTGTATAATTAACTTATTAATTAATCATCGTTCAAGTTGATAAGATATTTTGTATTTTTTTAGGCAAATATACAAATTCTTTTAAAATGATTTTTAGTATGGAGGTAGTGTAAATGAGCATAAACAAAGTACTAGCTCAAGAGATTGCTAATAAGGTTATGCAAGTCATTCCCTATAATGTAAATATCATGGATGATATAGGAAGAATTATAGGCAGCGGTGATCCTGGGAGAATCGATAACTATCATCAAGGTGCTCAATTAGCGATTGAACAGGAATCGCTTGTTTCTATCTACCACTCTGAAGGCGGCACCAAACCAGGGGTGAACATACCTATTCATTTTCGGAATAGAATCATCGGAGTAATAGGGATAAGCGGTGACCCTGACATTGTAAGTCCTTTCGCCGAATTAGTTAGAGTTACTGCGGAGTTGTTATTAAATCAAGAGTTTTTATTTAGAGAACGGCGAATTAAAGAGCAAATGAAGGAAGAGTTTTTATATCATTGGATTTTTCGTAATGAAGATTACGATAAGTCGTTTATCAATAATGGTGAGGTACTAGGAATTGATATTTCGATAAAAAGAAAAGCAGTAATCGTCAAAAGTAAAATGAATAAACTAATCCCTCTTCACGACCAAGAATTTATGTTTCGGCTTAATCCAAATCTTATCCTTTACATCGTTCCTATCCCAAGTGAAGTTGTAAAAAGGATTGAAAAAGGACTAGTTAACAGTGAATTCAAAATTGGAATAGGTGAACCTTATACAAACGTGGCAAAATCAGTCCATGAGGCAAAAAGAGCCATTGAGATTGTAGAAAAACTTGATATGAATCAAATACACTGCTACTATAAAGATTTAAAATTCATAGATTATTTAACAAACAAAGACCCTTCACTAAACGATATGAACAAATTTTACGAAGAGCTTGAAGAAAATTCAAAAGGACGAGAATTAATAGAAACACTAATTAGCTATATTACAAATAGCGGCGATATGAATGCCATTTCAAAGGAGCTTCATATTCATCGAAATAGTCTGGCTTATAGATTACAAAAAATTGAAATCCTAACCAATAAAAATCCCAAGAAATTTACAGATTTATTTGAGCTTTTTACTGGGTACGTTTTATATAAAATGAAAACTTCGTAAAAAAAGCCTTCACGCAAAAGGAGGCCACTGAAAAAGGCGTTTCTTTGAACAATGAACACGAATTTTCATCAATATATAATAAATAAAAGAAGGCAATTATCTAAATATAGTAGGTAATTGCCTTCTAGTTTTTCAAAAATGTACTTTTTAAGTGGTCTCCGCAAAAGAGAAGGCTTTTCTTATGTTATTTAGTAATTATCCAATTAGCGAAATAATTCCAATTCCAATAATAGCAATTACAGCATAATGCAATCCATTAAAACGTAAGCCAGTCTGAACTCCTGAAATACCTGCAAAACGGCTAACCATTAGGTTTAAACCCGAAAATGGACTAAGACCTGTGGATATTGACCAAGTCAATAAGAGCAATAATGCTAGACTAATATTACTAATTCCTAACTCTGCAGCGTTTAGCTGCATGGCCAAAGCCCCTACCGCTGCAATTTGGTGTATTCCGATATAAGTAATACATAACACAATTACCATTACTGCAATTGCAAATAAAAGGAATGATTGGTGTGCTAGTGTAGTTAGAAAATCACTAATTCCATTCGCAGCTGCCGTCCCTTTCATAGCAAAGGCTAACATCCCCGCACTCATAAATAACATAATTTCATTGTTCAACATCAATACCGTGCGATCACGAAAGTCTACTAATCTCGGAATAAGCTCATCCCAACGTTTTGATTGAATTCCAAATAAAAGCGGAATGATAATTGAAACAAGACAAACGATGACAATCATCGACCAATTGGTTAAATACTCAATCACTAAACAAGAACCAATTAGCGAAATCACAAAAAACATTAATTTCACGAGATGTTGTTGATGGATTTTTTCGATAAGAATTTTTTCATCGGATGATTTTTCTGTGAGTGGATGTCGTTTTAACCAGATCACAAACAAAAGGTTTCCTATGATAAGAGACAATAGTGAAAAACCAATTCCATAGATAATATAATCCTTATACGGAATATTTAAATAATGCAGCACTAAAGAAACCGAAGCAAAGTATGGTGACCATATTACTGCCGTGGTAAACCCAACCAAATAGCCTTTTGCTGACAATGCAGATGGTAGCTTTAATTCATCTAAAAACTCATTGATAATTCTGACTGACCCCAAGTTTAATATCGGGGTGAGAAAAAATAACGTACCAGTAATTCCTGCATATAATTTCTTTGGCTGAAGTAATAAATTTTTCAATAAAACAGAAATCGATTGAAAAAAACCACCAAGCCTAAGGGGAATTGAAAGTAAGGGAGCCAATGTGATTAGACTAATCAATGGGAGTATTAAGAAAATCCCATCACTGATACCTGCAATACCTGTGCCTTTGTTCCACTCAATTACTAACCCTAAGGTCATCATAATAATCCCAAGCAGGCGTGGAAATTTATCAGCTTTGAAGGCACTGCCCAAAAATGCCAGTATTGATAAGGCGACAACAGAATATTCAAGCCACTGCATCTTCAAAAAGTATTGAAGTAAAAATAACACACACATCCCAATGATGAGATAGCTTCGCATGATAGTCTCTCCCTGTTATAAATAATATTTTTCCCTATTAATAGTAGACCGATAAATTGCATATTACCATCATTTTTAATAAACATTCTTCAATTATTAACAATTTCCAAAGTCAAAAAATAGTAATCCAACCAAAAATAAGGAGAAATCGTCATCAATACGATTTCTCCTTATTTATTTAATATTACTTTACTAGTTGATGTACTTCCTGCTTTTCAGGAGAGCCTTTTTCAATATTATCCTCTGCTGGTTTGGCTCGTTTAATAAAGAATGAAAGAACTAATGCAGCGGCGATAATGATTGCTGATATCAAGAAGCTAAAGTTAATTCCTTCTAACAATGCTTCCATACCAATTTGCTGTTTCATCTCCTCTAAGGCTGCAGCAGTTGGCTGCTCAGTCATATTTTGCATAGCAGATTGTGTTAGTTCTATTCTATAGGATTCGGAACGATTTGACATAAGGGTAATCAATAAACCCGTACCGATGGCAGCTGAAACCTGCTGCATAGTATTATTCATCGCAGTACCATGTGGATAAAATCGTTGCGGTAATTGATTCAATCCGTTAGTCGACACAGGCATAAACACCATTGACATTCCAAACATACGAATCGCGTGTAAAATAACCATAGAAATATAGGTAGTTTCAAAAGATAACCTGCTGAAGAGATAAGTAGTAACCGTTGTGATTAACAAGCCTGTAATGGCTAAGATCCTACCGCCAAATTTGTCAAACAATCTTCCGTTTACTGGAGACATCAAAGCATTTACAAGAGCTCCCGGTAACAGCATTAATCCGGTATCCAGCGGAGATATCCCACGGATGGTTTGAACATAAATTGGAAGAAGCAGAAAACCTGAAAACATAGCAATATTTACAATCGCAGAAATAGCTGATGATAAAGCAAACATATTATATTTAAAAATCCTAAAATTCAGCATTGGCCGTTCTTGCTTTAATTGGCGTAAAATAAACCATACTAATGAAATAACCCCGATAATAATTGTCAAATAAACTTGCGGACTGTTCCATCCTTTACTACCAGCTGAACTAAATCCATAGAGCAGTCCTCCAAAACCAATGCTTGAGAGTAAAAGCGAAAAGAAATCAAGCGTGAGATCAATCTTCTCCTTTTTATCTTTAAGCTTTATAAAGCCTATCAATAGAATCACTGCTGCAATAGGAGTTACGAAATGGAACAGCATTCTCCAATCATAATGTTCAATAATCCAGCCAGATAAAGTTGGGCCAATTGCCGGTGCAAACATGAGGATTAATCCAAAAACCCCCATCGCCGTTCCCCTTTTTTCAATAGGAAAGCTGACTAACATCACATTCATTAGAAGCGGCATCATGATTGCTGAACCGGATGCCTGTACCATTCGCGCCGTCAATAATAAAGGAAACGCATGGGCAATACCAGCAATTATCGTACCTATAGTAAATAAACCCATTGCCACTAAAAACAACCTGCGTACAGTATATTTTTGAATCAAGAAGGCAGTGGTAGGAATCATGATTCCATTGACCAGCATAAAACCAGTAGTCAACCACTGAACGGTTGATGTATCCACATTTAAGTCCTTCATAATGGATGGTAATGCAACATTTAACAAAGTATTATTTAAGAAAGAAATAAAAGCTCCAATCATTAAAACCGCAATAATTCCGTATGGTGGACGATCAGTCTTTTTAATAGATTGTTCCATTCGTGTGTTCCCCCTGTATTATCTTGGTCATATGTAATGGTAAATTCATACATAAACTTTATCATAAACGACGGTTTCATTAAATTCAATGAACTTTGTCGTAATATGGATGAGTCAAAAGGTCCGTCAATCCATACTAATTATTGACAAGGTGGAAACTTATCAATTTTGAAGTGAATAGTTCTACAGACCTAGATGAGAAAGAAATAAAAGAAACCTCTCAGCGGAGAGGGTTGATTCCTAACTTATCTTCGTTTCTTATTAGCATTCTTTGTTAATCTACCTAATAAAAATGACCCAACAGCAACACCGATTACAGTGTTTGTTTTTTTATTAAATAGTTGTTTGGCAACAAGATTGATGTTCTGTGGTCTTTCTGCAAGACGTCTCATAAAATACCCATACCAGTCATTTCCGAAAGGGACATAGGTACAGAAGTTATAGCCCTCTTTTGCCAGTTGCAGCTGCATGTCTTTTCTAAACCCATATAGCATTTGAAACTCATATTGATCATTCGGTATGTTATTCCGTTTTACAAATTCCTTCACATGATTAATAATCATATGGTCATGGGTGGCAATCGAGGTAAATTTACCGTTTAATAAATGCCATTCAATTAGCTTAATGAAATTTGCATCGATGTCTCTTTTATTTTGGTAAGCGTATTCAATTGGCTCCTTATAAGCCCCTTTTACAATTCGCAAACGATAGTTTTTATATTTTTTAAGGTATTCATCCGCACGAAGCAGATAGGCTTGAATAACAGTCCCCACGTTGTCATATTCCTTAGACAAATCATCCAAAACATCAAAAGTAGGTTGAAGGTGTCCTGTGTCTTCCATATCAATATTAACAAAAATACCGTAGTGTTTTGCCCGATTAACGATTTCTCTTAAATTGCTTAAGCAAACACTATATTCTATATCTAAACCTAACTGTGTTGGCTTTAAAGAGATGTGAGCATCGACTTTATGCTCATGAATCGCTTCAATTACCTTAAGAATTTGTTCCTTCGCTTGGGTTGCTTCTTCTTCTTTAAAAACAAATTCACCTAAGTTATCAACGGTACTAGAGATTCCATGTGCATTTAGCTCTTTTATACTTTTGATGACTTCTTCGATATTTGTTCCGGCAACAACACTTTGTGCACCCATTTTTAAGCCATACTTTTTAGCAGCACTATTTAGAAACTGATTTTGGGATAAACTGATAAAAATATCTTTCAACATAGCGATTACTCCTTGCTGTTGTTATTTCAGTATTATTTTAGCATTAAAGTTTCAAAATCTCCTCAAAATTTTTAAAAAAGGCCGAACCTGGATTGTATATGAACTTAACTATTTTCTGTTATACCAAAAGGCTACTAAGAGTATTCTCAGCAGCCATTTGGTGTAACTATTATCTTCTATTTCGATTACGCAGGAATGTTGGGATATCCAGCGTATCTTCTGATTGTTGTCTTGGTCTGTCGTTATGATGACTAGTATCTTCTTTAACACTCTGCTCCCGTCTAGCTACTCCCTGTGATTGTGGTCTTGTCGTTACATCCCTTGAAGGAGCAGCTGAAGGCTTTCTATGAGATAGTTCGGTTTCAGAAAAACCTGTTGCAATGACAGTAATCATGATTTCATCTTTATAATTTTCATTAATAATAGAACCGAAAATCATATTTAATTCCTTGTCTGCAGCAGAAGAAACAATATCAGCTGCCTCTTGAACTTCATATAGGCTCAAATTACTGCCGCCTGTGATGTTCATTAGTACACCTTGGGCGCCATCAATCGAAGTTTCTAACAGCGGGCTGGAAATTGCCTTCTTTGCCGCTTCTACAGCACGGTCTTTCCCTTTAGCAAGACCAATACCCATTAAAGCAGTCCCCTGATTTGACATGATAGTTTTCACATCAGCAAAGTCGAGGTTGATTAAGCCAGGTACAGCAATTAAATCGGAAATCCCTTGTACACCCTGCCTGAGCACATTATCAGCCTCGCGGAAAGCCTGAATCATCGGTGTCTTTTTATCGACGATTTGCAGCAACCGATCATTTGGAACAATAATTAATGTGTCTACCGCTTGCCGCATTAAATCAATACCAGCAGCTGCATTTGTTGCACGTTTACGACCTTCAAAACCAAACGGTCGTGTCACGACACCAATCGTTAATGCGCCCAACTCTCGGGAGATTTGTGCAATAGCAGGTGCTGCCCCAGTACCTGTACCACCGCCCATACCGGCGGTAACAAACACCATATCTGCGCCTTTTAGGACTTCTTGAATCTGCTTTCTACTTTCCTCAACGGCATTCCTGCCAACCTCAGGATTGGCACCTGCACCTAACCCTCTTGTTAAGGTTGCACCAATTTGCATTTTAATCTCAGCTTTTGATAATTTTAAGGCTTGTGCATCAGTATTAACCGCGATAAATTCAACACCTTGAACACCATCTTCTATCATCCGGTTTACTGCGTTATTTCCACCACCGCCAACACCTATTACCTTTATTCTTGCTACTTGATCTATGTCCATTTCAAAATCCCACATTATCTATTTTCCTCCTGCTCCCGCAAAATTCATTGCCTCATTATTCAAAAAATTCCAATGAGCATTATAATATCATAAACTTATAGTAAATTTATTACAATATAGTAAATTATAATCTACCAAAAGCATATGATTGTGAATTTTGTCGAAACTTTTGTCCTTAAATTCTATTTTAACAAAAAAATGGGGATTTTTATATAGTCCTGTGGTCATTCCTCGTCATTTATCAATAATTTTTTTACATACGAAAGGCTCAGTCCTGAGACTGAGCCTTATATTATGCAAAAATACTTTTGATGCTTTCAATTAAATCCCTAAAGAAATCTGCTACTTTTTGAAGAAAATTCTTATCGCCTACTGCTTCTTCAATTCTTTGCTGGATATCTTGAGTGAGATTTTCAAGCTGTGATTTGACATTATCAAAATTAATATTTAGGTCTCTCATTTTTTCAAACAAATCAATTAAGAGCTGACGATCTTCAGGACTTAGGCTAAGTTCTAGTGTTTTTAACTTTTCATCAATAAGAGCAACTAATTCTTCTTTCGTGGCTGGATTTTGCTCTGCAATTTCCTTTTTTATTTCTGTCAATAATTCACTTACTTTATCTTGATTAAGCCCTTCTTTTTTAGCCAAATCAGTAGCCAAATTCAATTCCTCATTGGCAACCTCTGTCCTCTCGAGATTTAGAGTGGCGCCTTCACCCTCATCATAAGCCTTATAGATTCCAACTAATGCAGAGTGTCCGCTGACTTTTACTGGCGAAGCAACATCTACCACTGCGTCCTGAATTCCAGCAGTCAGTAGGGCATTGGCATACATCTCATCGGTGACCTCTGTAATATTTTCAGGAGTGACCTGGTTGATAATTAGCCCCTCTCCCGAATCCTTTCTAGTAATTTTAGCGGAGGAATACATATTAGAGTGACGGTCACCTTTAATATACTTAACTAGGTCTTCTCCAGAAACAGTAATCTCTTTAACTTTGCTAGTGTCAGTTACTTTTAAAAGCTTTCTCACTTCATCCTTTTGAGCAGCTGATAATGCTTCCCCGTAAACCACGATTGGCAGCCCAAATTTTTCGTTAATACTTTCTTCATTATTACCATTAGTATCCGCAAAAACCATGCTCGTACTACTAATCGTTAAAATCAATGCTAGTAAAATTGCAACAAATGTCCTCTCATAAAAACGTTTCATCAAAATCACTCCTTATTATCTTCTATCTACGATGCTTCTATTTGTAAGACGGAAAAACACCCAAATAAGTTTCAACAATGATTATAGTGTATGCACGAATGGAAGACCATACCATAACTAAATCTCGTTTAGGAGCTTCTTAACCCCTTTAATAATATCAAATGGCATGACGCCATAATGGGATAAAGTTTTTGCTTCCACTTCACCAGCCCTCGCATGTAAATAGCTTGCTGAGATAAGAGCATTGATAGCTGCAGCCCCCTGTGCAAGGAAAGAGGCGATAAGTCCTGTCAAGATATCTCCACTCCCGCCTTTTCCAAGTGCGTCATGACCGTACGGATTTATCAATAGCTCTCCTGTAGGTGCAGCGATAACAGAACGATGTCCTTTTAAAAGTAAATATAAATTGTATTCCTTGGCAAAGCGGGAAGCAATTTCCAGTCGATTTTCTTCAATTTCTTTCACCCTTTTATTTAATAGGTTTGACATTTCACCCGGATGAGGAGTCATAATAATGGTACCCTTATAGGTCTTCAGCAAGTCCATTTGGTTTCGGAGTAGGTATAGAGCATCTGCATCAATGACAACGGGTTGATTGGTTAAGTGAGAAAATAATGTTTTCATCCACTCTTCCCCTTCTGGAAATCTACCCATCCCAGGTCCGATGGCAATGCTGTCAAATTGATGGAGCAGAGGTGAAAGTTCATGGATTGCCTCTTCAGCAAAATGTCCATCCTTCGCCGACAAAGGCAGTAATAAAGATTCAGGGTTTTGTGCAGCAACCATTGGGTAAATACTTTCTGGAACAGCTAACGTGACTAATCCTGCACCGGAATGCAATGCAGACTTTGCTGAGAATATGGGTGCACCGACAAATTGTCGAGAACCACCTATAATCAGTGCATGACCGAAGGTTCCTTTGTGACCATGTTTTGGTCGGATTGGAATAGCAGCCTTAGCCTGATTTTCGGTAATTAGCTTAGGCATCTCTAACCCTAATTCTTTGACAATCGAAGGTGGCACAGAAATGTTTACTGCCTTCCATTCTCCGACATATTCTGGTCCATCATTTAAAAAGAAACCTTTTTTGGGGAACACAAAGGTTATTGTCTTGTCTGCTTTAACAGCAACACCATCTACTCTCCCATTGTCACTGCTAACACCTGATGGAATATCAACAGAAATTATGGATTTCTTTCCTTTATATGTATTAACCAGCGAAATCACATCTTTTAAAGGTTCTCGTAAAGGACCTTTTACACCTGTTCCTAGAATCGCGTCGATAATAATGTCTACGTTATTTATTTCATCCTGAAGTTTTTTTAGACTATTTTCTTGAAGATGATTGAGTGGTAATCCTCTATATATGTACACATCTAAATGAATTTTAGCATCTCCTTTTATACGTGCAGGATCTACTAATAACCACAGTTGCGGAGTTAACCCACTATCAAATAGCCTGCGAGCAATGACAAAACCATCTCCGCCGTTATTACCTCCTCCTGCTAAAACAATGACTCTGGTATTTTTATCAGATGTGTATTGGAGAATCTCCTCGACTACTCTCGCGCCCGCATTTTCCATTAACACAACACCAGGCAATCCAATTTTCTCGATCGTATACTGATCCATTTTTTGCATTTCCTTTTGCCCTGCAACAAACATGAACATCACTCCATTTTAGCGTATGAGTTCTATACTTTTATAATAATGTAGTATGATGGAAATGGAAATTATTAAACTAGAAGGAGGTCTTTGTATTGAGTGAGGAATTCAAAGCCCTAGTCGTTGATAAGACAGAAACTGATTTCACGCTTGGGGTTAAAAATCTTTCTTTTAATGATTTGCCAGCGGGCGAGGTACTTATTAAGGTTGCCTACTCGAGTATTAACTACAAAGATGGATTAGCCAGTATTCCTGAAGGTAAAATCGTTAGGTCCTACCCATTTGTCCCAGGGATTGACTTAGCAGGAGTGGTTGTTTCTTCGGAAGACCCTCGTTATTCGGATGGAGATCAAGTCATCGCCACCAGTTATGAAATTGGTGTATCCCATTATGGCGGTTATAGTGAATATGCGCGAATTCCAGCAGATTGGATTGTACCATTACCTGAAAACCTTTCATTAAAAGAAGCGATGATATACGGAACCGCAGGGTTAACTGCAGCCCTTTCTGTTCAGAGACTTGAAGAAAATGGGCTTACTCCTGAAAAAGGCAAAGTGTTAGTTACTGGCGCTACTGGAGGAGTAGGAAGCATCGCAGTTGCCATCCTGGCAAAACGAGGCTACGATGTCGTGGCCAGCACTGGAAAAGCGAATGAACATGATTACTTACAAAAACTTGGTGCAAAAGAGGTTGTTTCTAGGGCTGAAGTTTATAACGGAAAGGTCAAAGCTTTAGATAAACAGCTTTGGGCAGGTTGTGTCGACCCCGTCGGTGGTGAATCCCTAGCGGCAATCTTAAGTAAAATCGAATACAATGGTTCAGTTGCTGTCAGTGGATTAACAGGCGGCGGAAACGTGCCTACCACAGTGTTTCCATTCATCCTTCGTGGTATCAATCTTCTTGGGATTGATTCTGTTTATTGTCCAATGGAAGTCCGTATGCCACTTTGGCAGCGTATGGCGTCCGATTTCAAACCGGATGTACTCGATCTGATTTCCAAAGAAATAAGTTTAGAAGAGTTACCTCAGACCTTGCCTACCATTTTACAAGGGCATGCCCGAGGACGTTTTATCGTAAAGATATAATGTAAAAAGCCGCAAGAAACTTTTTCAAGTTTTGCGGCTTTTTCTCATTTTACATGTCCAAGTCTTGCAGATAGCTGATGGCTTGTTTGAATCATTATCGGTCCAAGTTTATATAGTCTTTCCTTGGTCATGCGTGTTGTAGGTCCAGAAATACTCACGGCCGCAACCGCATTCCCTTGACGATCAAATACCGGCGCAGCGATACAAGTAATACCATACTCATTTTCTTCTAAGTCTAAGGAATACCCTCTATTTCTTACTTGGTTAAGCTCTTCTAGGAGTACTTCTATTTTAGTAAAGGTATTGGCTGTATGGAAGGGCATCCCTTTACGTTCCATAATCGCCAGAACATCCTTTTCAGGTAAGTGGGCTAGGATTGCTTTTCCTACGGACGTACAATGCATAGGAGCTCTTTTTCCCACCTTCGAATGGGTTCGTAAGGTTTCATTTCCTTCTAATTTCTCAATGTATACTACTTCTCCTTGGTCATAGACAACCAGATGAATCACTTCATTCGTCTTGTTTTCAAGTTCCTGTAAAAATGGTTTCGCTTCTGTTCTTAAATCAATTGATTCTAGCAGCTTAGAGCTAATATCAAGAAACTTATAGCCAAGCTTATATTTCCCTGTTTCACTGTCCTGTTCGATATATCCGTATTGAACTAGGGTTGATAGAGTTCTGAAAACTGAACTTTTATTAATATCGATTTGGTTAGCAATCTCGGTAACACCAAGTCCGCCTTTTTTCATTCCTACGAGTGCGATAATATCCAGCGCCCTGCTCACAGACTTAACTACATTTTCTCTTTGCAAACTTGCTCACCCCTTAAGCAGAACTTTGACAGGGCACTTTTCGAAAAAAATGCCCCGCCATTTCATTTATTACGATTTGACCGAAAACTTAGCTTTCGCTTCTAAACGGCGACTATGCAAGATAGGTTCAGTATATCCGTTAGGCTGGTCATAGCCTTTAAACACTAAATCAAATGCTGCTTGGAAAGCAACGGATTGTTCAAAGTCTGGTGCCATGGGTCTGTATAAAGAATCCCCAGCATTTTGTTCATCAACGACCTTCGCCATCCGCTCCATCGTTTTTACCACTTGCTCCTTCGTGCAAATTCCATGGTGCAGCCAATTCGCAACATGCTGGCTCGAAATACGCAGAGTCGCTCGGTCTTCCATTAAAGCCACATTATTTATATCTGGAACCTTTGAACAGCCTATTCCTTGTTCGACCCATCTAACAACATATCCAAGAATTCCTTGTGCATTATTATCAAGTTCTGCTTGGATTTCCTCTTGACTCCAATTCGTATTTTCAGCTACAGGGATTTGTAAAATATCATCCCGTAAATCTGAAATATTTTCGAGCAAATTATTTTGTACTTCTTTTACATTTACTTGATGGTAATGCAGAGCATGAAGGGTTGCTGCAGTCGGAGATGGAACCCAGGCTGTATTTCCTCCAGCCTTTAGATGTCCGATTTTTTGATTGTGCATATCCTTCATTAAATCAGGCATTGCCCACATCCCTTTACCAATTTGGGCACGTCCTTGGAAGCCTGTTGCCAGACCATTATTCACATTTGATTTTTCATAACTTTGGAGCCAGACTGTTGATTTCATATTATTTTTACGAATCATTGCCCCTGCCTCCATCGAAGTGTGCATTTCATCGCCCGTCCGGTCAAGGAAACCAGTGTTAATGAAGACTACCCGTTCCTTTACTTCACGGATACAAGCTTTTAAATTTAAAGATGTTCTGCGTTCCTCATCCATGACACCCATTTTCAGTGTATTTCTGGCTAATCCTAGTAAATCCTCCGTCCGATTAAATAGCTCATTGGCAAATGCGGTCTCTTCTGGACCATGCATTTTTGGCTTTACGATATAAATGGAGCCTTTTGTTGAATTCTCGTACGAGGTGTTACCGATTATAGAATGCTTGGCACATAGGGAAGTAACAACCGCGTCGATAATACCCTCGTGCACTTCATTACCATTTGCATCAAGAATCGCATTGTTTGTCATCAAATGCCCAACATTTCGAACGAGCATTAAAGCCCTTCCAGGCAAGGTGAGTTCTCTTCCTTTAGGTGACACATAGCTTCTGTCAGGATTTAGTGTCCGTGTTAGGGTTTTATTTCCCTTTGTAAAAGTAGCAGTTAGGTTGCCTTTATTTAATCCCAGCCAATTCCGATACACCCGGACCTTATCTTGGGCATCCACCGCTGCAACAGAGTCTTCACAATCCATAATCGAAGTAAGTGCCGATTCGAGAAGAATATCTTTTACACCCGCTGGATCTGTTTTGCCAATCGGGTGGCTTGGGTCGATTTGGATTTCGAAATAGTTATCATTATTTTTCAGAAGAATCGCAGAAGGCTGGTCAGCTTCACCTTGATAACCTGCAAATTTTTCCTCATTTTTCAAACGAACTTGGCCACCATTACGTAAAGTAACTACTAAACTTCCTTGGACAACCGTATAGCTAACAGCCTCTTTATGTGAACCATCCTGTAATGGAATACTCTCATCAAGAAAATTTCTAGCAAATGCGATAACTTTCTCACCGCGTTCAGGGTTATAGCCACCTTGTGCCTGGGCTCCTCCCTCATCACTAATGACGTCCGTGCCATATAACGCATCGTACAAACTTCCCCAGCGACCATTGGCTGCATTAATCGCATAGCGTGCATTATCAACAGGTACTACTAATTGCGGTCCTGCCTTAACAGCAATTTCATCATCTGCACCTTCCGTAGAAATGCGGAAATCCTCTGGTTCAGGCTGCAGGTAACCGATTTCTAATAAGAATTCTTTATATCTATCAAAATTGAATTCTTTATTGTCACGGTGCCATCTATTAATTTTCGTTTGAAGTTCATCTCGTTTTGCGAGCAATTCTTTATTTTTAGGCGTCAAATCGGTAATGATTTTTTCAAAACCTGCCCAAAACTGTTTCTGATCCACTTGACTTTCTTGCAATGCTTCTGAATTAATAAAATCATATAATTCTTTTGCTACCTGTAAATCTCCAGATTTTACATAGTTAACCATTTTCATAACCTCCATAATATTGTTTAGTATTACGAAACAATGTTTCGATGAAAAGACATTACACTTTCATTTCTTTTTTTATTTCTACACAGCGACCTGGTGTCGGAAATAGTTTTCCTGCATTTAAGAGATTATGTGGATTAAAGATTTCACGTATATTTGTCTGCGCAAGAATTTCCTCGTCTTTAAAAACAAATCGCATTTCTTCACGCTTTTCTATTCCCACACCATGCTCACCGGTAATAGTGCCTCCAACTTCTGCACATGCCTTTAAACAAGCACTTCCAGCTTCTAACGCTAGTTGGATTTCTCCTGGTTTCCGTGCATCAAATAGTACAAGCGGATGGAGATTTCCATCGCCGGCATGAAATATATTCGCAATCCGCAAGCCGGATTCATCACTAATCTGGGCAATTTTTCGCAAAACTTCAGGCAGCTTACTCCTAGGAATTACCCCATCTTGTACGAGGTAGTCAGGTGAAATGGCACCCATCGCCCCAAATCCTGTTTTACGATTGGCCCACCACCGTCCTCTTTCTTCTTCATCCCGAGCAGCTCGAACCTCACGAACATTACTTTTTTTACAAACCTCCAAGATTTGATTGATTTGTTCTTCTATCCCTGCGACAATACCATCGACTTCAATTAATAAAACCGCTTCAATATCCTTTGGATGTCCGACTGGGAAGGCAGCAGCTTCTACGCCCTCAATTGCTGTTTTGTCCATCATTTCCAGTGCGGCAGGAACAATTCCGGCAGAGATAATATCTGAAACCGCTTGACTACCATCTTCAACCTTATCAAAATAAGCGAGCACCGTCTGTTTCCCTTCTGGATTTTTTAAAATTCTAACGGTTATTTTCGTAACAATACCTAAAGTTCCTTCTGAGCCAGTTATCAGCCCTAGTAAATCATATCCGGGTTCATCCAAAACCCCCTTGTTTCCTATTTCAATAATCTTTCCGTTCGGCAGCACCACTTCCAGTCCAAGAATATGGTTCGTCGTGACGCCATATTTCAGACAGTGAGCCCCGCCTGCATTTTCAGCAACATTTCCGCCAATCGTGCAGCAATATTGGCTTGAAGGATCGGGTGCATAATAATAGCCTCGATCAGAAATGGAGTTTGTTAATTTCAGATTAACAAATCCAGGTTCAACCACTGCTCTTCTGTTTTCAAGGTCCACACTTATTAGTTTTTTCATTCGCACCATACTAATGATGACTTCTCCATTAATAGGTATAGCCCCGCCACTTAATCCTGTTCCAGCACCACGGGCAAGAAATGGCAGCCCATTGTCAGAACAATATTTTACTAATTTAGAGACTTCCTCCGTATTTTTTGGGAAGACAACTGCTTTTGGCAGGTGTTTGTAGATTGTAAAACCATCACAATCATAAGCAAGCAAATCTGCCTTTTTATATAAAATAGATCCTTGACCGTCAACGATACCTGCAAGATTGAGAATATGAGAGTCGCTGGTATTAATTTTTGTAATTGCCATGATTGGATTCCCCTTCTTTTTGATAGGCCCAATCGAGAAGTTGAACGGTGTGAACAATCTTCTGGTTTCTTCCATATTTCTTCACACCCATTGCCATTTGCAGCATGCAGCCCGGATTCCCCATCGAAATCATCTCGACATCTTCTGGGACATTTTCCATTTTACTTTTGAGGACTGCATTAGCCATTTCTGGATTGGTAATATTATAGATTCCCGCACTTCCACAACAGGTGTCAGCATTTGGCATATGAACCATTTCCACGCCTGGTATATCAAGAAGAATCTCCCTAGGTTCCCTTCTAACACCTTGCCCATGTGCTAAGTGGCAAGCATCATGATAGGTGATTCGGGTATTTAGCACGGCGTTTGGTTTATCATATCCGGTATCATGCAGGTATTTTGAAATATCCACTACCTTTTCTTCGAATACTTTTGCTCGTTCTTTCCACTCTGGTTCATCACGGAATAATTCTGCATATTCCTGCATCATGCACCCGCAGCCCGCAGCATTAACGATCACTTTTTCAGCATTTTCAAAGGCTGTGATATTTTGCTTTGCCAGCTTTCTTCCCATCTCTCTGTCGCCAGCATGAACATGGAGTGCACCGCAGCAGGTTTGATTTTTCGGGATGCTTACATCATTTCCATTTCGTATTAACACATTAATGGTTGCTTCATTGATATCACTAAAGAATACATCCATCACACAGCCAGTCAGTAAAGCAACTTCCTGCTTTGTTTCGCCTCTTGCTTTAATGACAGGGTCATTTTTATATTTTTTGCGGACAGACCTTTTTACATCTGGCATGACGGATTCCATTTCGGTTAAATGCTGAGGCAGCATATTCATAATTTTTGTCTTACGGACCACCTTTTGCAAGCCGCTATGCTGGTAAAATCGTAACAGTCTCCCGAGCGAATTTAAGCGATTGGAATACGGGAACACGCCGCGAAGAAAGAGTTTGTTTACTGCTCCCTTCCATCCTTTTAAGGGAATCGCTTGCCGAACTTGACCTCGTGCTTCTTCAATTAGCCCGCCAACATCAATATCCACAGGACAAGCTGTAGTGCAGGCACGGCAATCCAAGCAAGAAAAAACCGGGTCCGCAAAATCTTCATCAACCAAAAGATTTCCTTCTGCGACGGCTTTTATGAGATAGACACGTCCGCGTGGAGATTGCTGCTCTTCACCGGTTTGTTCGTATGTAGGACATGATTCCAAGCACATCCCACAATGTACACAATCTGCCCACTTCTTTTCCTGTGGCGGATCACGCCAAAGATAGTTACCTAGACTAGAGCTGCAAGGCCGATCTTGTATTACCTTTATACTCAAATTAGATCCCCCCGACATAGCGATTTCGGTTCAAAATTCTGTTTGGATCGATTTTTTGTTTAATTCCTTCAAGAAGAAAATGAGACGCTGTACTATCTCCCCAAACATTTACTTCGGCGCGAAGGGAATATGGAAGGTGTTTAACAACGGCATATCCACCAAGTTGATCAGCTAATTTTCTTACCAGTTTAATAGCTGAAACCACATCATCGCTGGCACCGCTAATAGCCATTTGACATAGTCCTGTCCCTAAACCTCCATGGGCTTCTATGGAAACATGACAAGTATCACTGATTAGCTCTGCTTCTTGCAATATCGTAATCACATCTAAGTTCGTGACACCAATTTTTAAAACTGCTTCTGTTTTTAAATCTAAATAAGCATTTGGTTGAAGAGCATAAAATTTACTCCAGCATGTTTCGGCTTCATCTTGTGGAAGGATTGTAAGGGTGGTTTTATCAGGTAAAATACCTCTGATTGTGTCTTCTTGGTAGAGTACTGAGCTTTTTACATCTTCAAACGAAATAAGCAATGTAAATTGATTAATGTTTGTTAACTTCCCAGCAATGGAGGGGTTAAGAATCTCGAGGCTGATGGGTTCAATCATGGAATCAAGCACTTTGACAGCAAATGCTCGAATCTCCTCGATATTGTTTTCTGGAAAGGATACGAGAAGAATAGATTGATATTTTGCAATGGGCCGCAGCTTCACTGTCACTTCGGATACTACACCAAGGGTTCCCATTGCTCCGATAAAAAGCTTATTCATATCATATCCGGCAACATTTTTCACCACTTTCCCACCTGAACGGATAAGAGTACCATCGGGATAGACCATTCTGAGACCAATCACATTGTCCCTGGCAGAACCATACCCAAGCCTTTTGGGTCCACTGTCATTTGCAGAAATTATCCCTCCAATCGTCGCATGATTTGGAGAGAAAGGATCAAGTGGAATCTTTTGCTTATACTGAGCTAAGTAATTTTGTATTACATTGAAGGGCGTACCAGATTTAGCAGTCAAGGTCATATCACCAGGATTATGCTCAACGATTCCAGTATATTGAGCTAATGATAATAGAATGTCCGCTAGTTCTAGCAGGCCTCCATATCCTCTTTTTGACCCCCCTCCCATGATGGCAACAGTGTGTTTATTTGTATTGGCATAAGTTAAAACAGATGAAATTTCCTGTTCAGTTTTTGGAAAGACCGTAACATGGCCGGAATTTCCCAGTGGATGACGGTCAGGACCCCCTTCACTTACCTCCAATTCTTTTACCAAAGCATTTAGTTCAAAAAGACTTTCATCCGTAATCAAATTTTCCACCTCCAGTTGTTGCATAATAACAAACAACGTTTCTCTTTTATTGTAAAAAAAATCCGAATAATTCATTTTCCCCTTTAATTTTATTTTCCCTACCGTTAATTGTCAATCTATTTAGAAAATTTAAATTAAAGGTAGAAAGTCCCTCAACTGTCTCTATTAAAGAAATCCACCACTTAAGATTGTGGTGGATTTAAAGGAATATTAATTTTAGCCATTGTTTCGCCGATTGAGTCATGAATGACATAGGAATACTTGGTCTGATCATAGGGTGAGTCTCCCTTATTGATTATAATCAGCGGGGTACCTTCGCTCCTGTATTGTGGGAATGTGGAGAATGGCGTAACTTTTAAGCTTGTTCCTAAAACCAATAGGCAATCCGCATGATTGATGATAGTTAGGATTTCATTGAAACCATCCTTGGAAAACCATTCACCAGTATCACCAAATAAGACAACATCAGGTTTAATATACCTATCTTTTTTATTACTAGTGCTACAATGGTTACAAATATAAAAATCATCCATGGAGTGCAGCCTATCAATCATTTCTTCGGTTTTATATACTTTATAGCAATTTTGACAAGAAGCTGTCTTCATCGTTCCATGAAACTCAATTACATTCTTCGAGCCCGCTTTTTGATGCAGACCATCGATATTTTGGGTAATGATGTGACTTACCTTCCCATCTTCTTCCCACTTGGCTAGAATTTCATGTCCTTTATTCGGTTGTGCTTCCGGGTGGTAAAGATCCCCAACCGCAAACTGATAAAATGCTTTAGGATTATTATAAAAATAATCCAGTGAAAGAATGTATTCAGGCGCCATCTGATAAATGCCCGTTTGGGAACGAAAATCCTTGATTCCCGATTCCGTACTAATGCCTGCTCCGGTAAGAACGACAATATTCTTCGCGCTTTTTATTAGGTTTGTGCAGGTTTGAATCATGCTGCTCTCCATATTAACACTCCTATGATACCTTAGTGCATTTTTGTTATTGTAGAGGGTATAAGGCGGGATAGCTCGGTGCTATCACTTTGCTATCAAGTTCTATAACTTGTGCTATCCGCCGGTATTTCTTGCTATCCGCAACTAAATCCTCAATGACCTATTTTAAATCTTCAAACTCTCTTGCAATTCTTTCAAATGCTTCTTTTATCATCGGTCTTGGTGACGGGATACAGATTCTTTGAAAATGTAATCCTTCATCCCCAAACATTTTTCCGTCTTCTAGTAAGACATTGGCTTTGTTATAAATCCGATCATGCACTTCGTCTGGTGATAGACCATAGCCGCTAAAGTCCATCCACATGACATAGGTGCCCTCAGGAATCCTTACCTTCACTTTTGGCATCTTTTCTGCAAGGAAATTAACTGCCCATTCCATTGTGCCATCAATATACTCCTTCAGCTGCTCTAACCAATCTTCACCCTCATGATAGACCGCAAGTAATGCTGAGACGGTAAATGGCGATGGTAAATGCATGCCCATCACACCAAAAAAAGTTTTCCTCAGCTCTGGATTTGGAATAATCACATTTGTACAGTGAAGACCCGCTACATTAAAGGTTTTATTAATAGCAGTAAACGTAATAATCTTGTCAGCATGCTCAGCAGCTGCTTTCGCAATCGGAATAAAGGTTTGATTTCTTCTAATTATATCTCCATGAATCTCATCTGCGACAATCAATACATTATTTTCCGCACAAATATCAGCTAGTTTTTTTAGTTCATCTTTATTAAAAACTCTACCCGTTGGATTATGCGGGTTACATAAAATAAACATTTTCGTTTTTTCATCTTTTGCCTTTGCTTCAAAATCTTCGAAATCAATCGAATAATATCCTCTGTCATCAACAATTAGCGGATTATTCAATAGAGTTCTATGATTTGCTTCAATTGACGACGTAAATGGTGGATACACTGGACGCTGGATGATGACAGCTTCTCCTGGTTGCGTTAATGAACGTACAGCGACATTCAACGCATGGACTGTACCTGGACTATAGACAATTTCCTCCTTCTGGAACTCCCAATCATGCCTCTTTTTAAACCAATGCTGAACGGCCTCAAAATACTCATCAGGAAATACGGTATAACCAAAAATTCGATGATCAACTGTCTTATGTAATGCGTCTATCAAGGGTTGGGGTACTGGTAAATCCATGTCCGCAGTAAATAATGGAATCGTCTCCTCATCATATCGATCAGTTAGACCCATTTTTTTTATGAGTTCTCCCCCATCCCATTTTATAGAATAGGTTCCTCTACGATTTACAATTTCATCAAAGTTATATTTCATGTCAACTATCCTTCCATATGATATTTCCATTCTCCTGCATACTATAATTTTGCTTAACATATTAATAAATCAATTATAACGAACATTTGCCAGATAATAAAAAATAGTGCCAGGATTTCCTAGCACTATTTTCCTTCTATATTAATTTGCTTTTTAATGACGTTCTAATACCACTTTTTTCTGTAAGAGTGATTTCATTTGCTGAATTCGTATTAAATACTACGATATTTTTAAACTCAGCATATAGGATATCTCCTTTTTTTACAGGGCTGAAATTTTGATATTGCTCGATACTCATTTCTGCTTCAAATAAATCATTGGTATCTTGCCGTCTTAATTCAAATCTAACGGTAGAACCAATAATATGAATGTGTGAAACTTCTGATGATACACTGTTCCCTTGTAAAATTTTTCGTAAGACAATCTCATGCGGTCTTATATATCCAATATTCTCCTCATTATCCTCAAATAAAGCAGAACCACGGAATTCGTTTACTCTCCCTAAAAAGCTATAAACAAAAGCATTCGCTGGCTTCTGATAAACCTCCTCAGGAGTGCCAATCTGTTCAATTTTACCTTGATTCATTACCACTACCGTATCAGCCATTTCAAGCGCTTCTTCCTGGTCATGGGTAACAAAAATCGTCGTTATATTAAGCTTTTGATGGATTTCTCTTAACCAGTGGCGCAATTCCTGACGAACCTTTGCATCCAATGCCCCAAATGGTTCATCTAAGAGCAAGACATCTGGCTCAACCGCAAGCGCCCTTGCTAAAGCAATCCGCTGCCTTTGTCCCCCGGAAAGCTGGGAAGGATAGCGAGTTGCAAGATGATCTAATTGTACGAGCTTTAACAGCTCATTTACTTTGTCAGCTATTACATTTTTAGATGGACGCGTTTTGCGCGGTCTAACCTTTAATCCAAAAGCGATATTCTCAAAAATCGTCATATGCTTGAATAAAGCATAATTCTGAAACACAAAGCCTACATTCCGCTCTTTTATCGGTTTATAGGTGTAATCAATCTCATCGAAAAAAATATTTCCGGAATCCAGTCCCTCTAATCCGGCTATCATCCTAAGGAGTGTGGTTTTACCTGAACCTGATGGCCCTAACAGGGCAACAAAATCTCCTGTTGGAATTTCAAGGTTCACATTTTTGACAGCTGCAAATGTTCCAAATGCCTTAGATACTTCCTTAATGGTTATCCCCATATCAATAATCCCCCATTGCAAAGATAAATGATCTTTGACAGTGCCTTTTACTATTTTTTTGTTTTCCACTCTACAATGCTTTTTAAAATTAATGTCACGATAGCAAGAAGTGCAAGTAGGGAAGCCACTGCAAAAGCTGCCGAGAAATTGTATTCGTTATATAAAATTTCAACATGAAGCGGTATGGTATTGGTTAATCCTCTAATATGACCTGAAACAACCGAAACTGCTCCGAATTCACCCATGGCACGCGCATTACAAAGAATGACACCATACAATAAACCCCATTTAATATTTGGTAAAGTGACACGAAAAAACATTTGCCAGCCACTCGCTCCCAGCGTAATCGCTGCCTGTTCCTCTTCAGTTCCTTGTTCCTGCATAATCGGCAATAATTCTCTAACGACAAACGGAAAGGTTACGAATATCGTCGCAAGGACAATTCCTGGCACTCCAAAAATAATTTTAATATTATTTGCCTCTAAAAACGGTCCCAATAATCCTTGAGAGCCAAACAATAGCACAAAAACGAGTCCAGCAATTACGGGAGAGACTGCAAATGGAATATCTATCAACGTAATTAAAATATTTTTACCCTTAAAGTTAAACTTAGCGATAGCCCAAGCAGCGACAACACCGAAAATAGTGTTAACAGGAATCGAAATCGCTGCAGTAATTAATGTTAATTTAATCGCAGATAAAGCATCTTTTTCTGTTAAAGCGGCAAAGTATAGCTCAATTCCTTTACTTAATCCTTCTGTGAAGACAGCAATTAATGGAACCAGAATAAATATTCCTAAAAAGCCGAGGGCTATCGTGATCAGCAACCATTTCTTTAATAAAAAAGGCTGGGAATTGGCATTTAATCTCTTTGCTTGTATGGTGGTTTCTTGAACAATCATATTCCCCGATCTCCTCTAGCTCATTTGATATTTTTTTGAAGACTTCCATTGCCAGAAATTTATTAAGAATAATAACACGAATGAAAATACCAGCATGACAACTGCGATTGCGGCAGCTCCTGCATAATTGAATTGCTCTAATTTCGTAATAATTAACAATGGAACAATTTCCGTTTTCATTGGCATATTGCCTGAGATGAAAACGACCGATCCATATTCCCCTAAAGCCCTTGCAAACGCAAGGGCAAAGCCAGTTAGGATCGCTGGGAATATTGCTGGCAGGATAATTTTTGTAAAAATTTGAACAGAATTAGCACCAAGTGTGGCGGCAGCCTCTTCATATTGTTGGTCCAAATCCTGTAATACCGGCTGCACAGATCGAACAACGAAAGGAAGTCCGATAAAGGTTAGGGCTATCATAATGCCGAAGGGTGTAAATGCAACCTTTATACCCATCGATTCAAAGAATTGACCTATCCATCCATTTGGCGCATATATCGTTGTAAGTGCGATGCCTGCAACTGCGGTTGGAAGGGCAAACGGCAAGTCAACCAGTGCATCAACAATTCGTTTTCCATAAAACTCATACCTTACTAATACCCAAGCAATAAGTGTCCCGAAAACAGCATTTACGAGTGCCGCGATGAGGGAAGTATTGATCGTTAATTTATATGAAGCTACGACTCTATCATCGGTAACTGTATCCCAAAATTCAGCCAAGCTGATCGTGGATGCTTTTAAAAATAGGACTGCAATAGGAATTAAGATGATTAGGCTAAGATAAATTAGTGTGTACCCCATGGATAAACCAAATCCCGGCAAAACCCGATGTTGCATTTTCTTAATAGACACGGTACAGCTCTCCTTTTACTTACGGTTTGTAAATTTCATCAAAGACGCCGCCATCGTCGAAGTGTGTCTTTTGAGCATTTTTCCAGCCGTCAAAGACTTCATCAATGGTAAAAAGGTTAATCTTTGGAAATTGGTCTTCATATTTCTTCGCTATTTCCTCAGAACGTGGGCGGTAATAGTTTTTTGCAGCAATTTCCTGACCTTCATCTGTGTACAGGTACTCTAGGTATGCCTTTGCAACCTCTTCTGTTCCATGTTTTTTAGCTGTTTCGTCAACGACAGTAACTGGTGGCTCTGCAAGAATACTAACGGATGGATTAACAATTTCAAATTCATCCTTACCTAACTCATTTAAAGCTAAGTAAGCCTCGTTTTCCCATGCGATTAATACATCACCAATTCCTCTTTCAACAAATGTTGTTGTAGAACCACGTGCACCAGAATCTAAAACAGGTACATTTTTAAAGAGTTTAGTTACAAATTCTTTTGCCTTATCTTCATCATTGTTATTTTGCTGAAGGGCATATCCCCAAGCAGCCAAGTAATTCCACCTTGCTCCACCAGAAGTTTTTGGATTTGGAGTAATGACGGATACTCCTTCTTTCACTAAATCATCCCAGTCTTTAATGCCTTTTGGATTACCTTTTCTTACAAGAAAAACAATCGTTGAAGTGTAAGGTGAGCTATTGTTTTTAAATTTCGATTGCCAATCCTCTGATAACTTGCCTGCTTCTGCAATGGCGTCGATATCATATGCTAGTGCCAAGGTAACAACATCTGCTTCTAGGCCATCAATCACTGAACGGGACTGCTTCCCTGAACCTCCATGTGATTGGTTAATTGTAACTGTTTGACCATTTTCTTTTTCCCAATAAGCAGCAAAGCTTTTGTTAAATTCTTCATAAAATTCTCTTGTTGGGTCGTATGATACATTTAACAGTTCTACTGCTTTTTTCTCTTCTTCTTTCGTTCCAGATGTTTCTTTTTCAGTAGTTGCACTTTGATTAGAGCACCCAGCAGCCAATAAAAGTAAAGTTGTAAATAAGATTAACCAAATTTTTTTCGTCATTGTTTTTTTGCTCCTTTTATTTTGGTTTATAGGCTTTTTTCATTAAAAAAAGCCCAATAGTTTAATAACGTACATGTTTTATGTACGATAACTACAGGGCCTTCGGGTGTCCGATCGGCAAGATATTCATTTTTTTCATCTACTTTTCGTTTTGTTCGGAAATGATTGTACACTTGATTTAGTTTGTAAAGGCAGCCGATGTTTTTCTAATCGGTCAATTTGGGTAATTTGTGAATCGTGGACGGTGATTTGAACAGTGCCAAATTCCAAGCCTTCTAGCAAACTAGCTATTTTTTCCATCACTTGTTGATCCAGACGTCCTTTTGATGACAACAAAATCCTCTCCTTCTAGCTTATTAATTCTGTTTAAAAGTAAATCCTCCAATGTCGTTCGTTCTAAAACAAAAGCAATTGTATCTCGAACCAAAGACCACAACGGCTTTAATTGACATCCCCCCTCTAAAGGACATGGCTCATATTTTGTAATGGAGGCGCAGCTCATTGGTGACAATGGACCTTCTAGATCACGGATTACTTCCCCGATATTTATTTCCACAGGGTCCCTTTGCAGCATATAACCACCCTTGGCACCTCGTTTGCTTGTAACATAACCAAGCTTTTTTAATTGAAGTAATATTTGTTCCAAATAATGAATGCTCACAAGGGTTTTTTCAGAAATTTCGTGAATTCCTAGTACATTTCCTTGATGGTTTCCCAACTGTAGTAAGGCTCGCAGTGCATATTCACCTTTGCTCGAAACCTTCATTCAATACCTCCTCATTTAATGTTGAGTAATTCAGTCAACATTCACTCCCAAAAATAATCCACTTGATTTTTGTAAAAATGGATTTTTGCTAGTTATAAATATATGCAAGATTTTTATGAAAGGGCACATGTCTATAGCGCCCTTTTCTGTTGTCTCTTTTGCCCAAAACTTTAATTCCGATTAACTTGATGGGTTTAGTATAAAACATATCATAATTGTTATTTTTCGAAAAATCAATATATATTTTTGAAAATAAATTTATATTTTATTCCGGTTCAATTTTTTCAAAGAACTTATTAATACTCATCCTGTCTGCGGGGGATACTAAAACCTATGTAAATGTTAATCGGGAGGTAATAAAATGAATAAGGTATCCTTTTTAGCCTTAGGCGGCATAAATGAAATTGGTAAGAATATGTACGTGATCGAATATGGTGATGATATCTTAGTTATTGATTGTGGTGGTAAGTTTCCAGATGAAAGTCTGTTAGGAATAGACTTGATCATCCCTGACGTAACTTACTTAGAGGAAAATCAAGATAGAATTAGAGCATTAATTGTTACTCATGGGCACGAAGATCATATCGGTGGAATCCCTTTCTTCTTAAAGAAAATCAATGTTCCAATCTATGCAACACGTTTCACCTTAGGATTAATCGAATTAAAACTAGAAGAACACCGACTTACCAGGGACACGGAACTTGTTACCATTACCTCCGATTCCATACTTGAATTTGGGGAAATCGGTGTATCCTTTTTTAAAGTGAGCCATAGTATTCCTGATTGTCTTGGCATTGTTATTCATACCCCAGAAGGGAATGTTGTACATACCGGTGACTTCAAATTTGATTTAACACCAGCAAATGGCCAATATTGCGATATTCATAAAATGGCCGAGATAGGCAGACAGGGCGTTATTGCATTAATCTCTGAAAGCACCAATGCGGAACGGAAAGGGGTCTCTCCATCAGAGTCAATGGTTGCGGAACATTTAGTTGAAGCCTTTAGAAAAGCTGAGGGGAAAATCATTCTCTCCACTTTTGCCTCCAATGTAAATCGTGTTCAGCAGGTCGTAGAGGCTGCCATGAAAACAAATCGAAAACTTTCCCTCCTAGGCAGGAGTATGGTGAATGTGGTAGATGTTGCCCTGGAGCGGGGATATTTAAACGTTCCCGATGGGATGCTGATCAGCGCGCACGAAATTGAGCAATTCCCGCCTGATAAAGTTGTCATCCTATGTACGGGTAGTCAGGGTGAGCCTAATGCTGCCCTTGCTCGTTTATCTACAGGTAATTATCGTGACGCTACCATTTACCCAGGTGATACCGTAATTTTAGCGGCGTCACCTATCCCAGGAAATGAAAAAGGAGTTTCTCGGATTATTGACAACTTATTTCAACTGGGGGCGAAAGTCATTTATGGCTCCGGCAGTTCCACTGGAATGCATGTTTCCGGGCATGGCTATCAGGAAGACTTAAAACTCATGCTAACTTTAATGAAACCAACTTATTTTATTCCCATTCATGGTGAATATAGAATGCTCCATCATCACAGACAGTTAGCTGAATCAGTTGGGGTGGAAAAAGGAAACACATTCATCATAAAAAATGGGGATGTTGTTGATATTGAAGATTCGGTTGCCCGTCAGACTCGAAGTATTCCAGCTGGAGATACTTATGTAGATGGTATTAGTGTTGGTGATGTCGGTGAGATTGTGTTACGTGACCGGAAACAGCTAGCTGAAGATGGTATGCTCGTTATTGTCTTAACGATTAGCAAAGGTGACCGGAAAATTATCCAAGGTCCTGACACAATTACGCGTGGGTTTGTATATGTAAAGGAATCCGAGAATCTGATTAGAGAAATCAATCGACTCGTAAAGAAAACGATTCTTGAGTTGGAAGCCGATAATATTCGCCAGTGGAATGTTATGAAGCAAAATATAAAAAAATCAGTCGGACAGTATTTATTCAGACAAACAAAGAGAAAACCAATGATTCTTCCTATCATCCTAGAAATATAAAGCAAAAGTCAGGCACTACAAATTGTGCCTGACATTTTCATTTTTGGGCATCACAGATATATTAGTATTAACGCAGATAAATTTTTATTTTTGCAGATATAATTAAAATAAAGCAGAAATATCTTGATTTACTTGCTAATTTATTATACATTTATTCGAACTTGGCTAAACTCCTAATAGAATTGGAGGAAAGAGGATGTTTCGTTTTCTAAGATTAATCGCATTATTATTTTTACTATATATTTCTTGGCCATTTATTGCAAAACAGTTGGATAATTCCAATATTCATGCTGATTTTGTGTCATCGTTAAAAGAAAATCTAGAAGTACCAGAAACAATTAGTTTTTTATATGATGATATCCAGCAGATGTTGAAACAGCTAGGCTTCCAAATAGATGAAATGCCGTTGACACAAGAGAAATCCAAGGAAGAGCAGCAGAATAAAGTAGAGTTAACAACCCCTGCTGAACAAACCTTTTCTATTCATAATGTTGAGCTTGGGAATGCAAAAGCGGACATAGAGCATAATTTGGGAATAGCTAAACGGATATCACTTAATGAATACGGAGCAAATTGGCATGCGTATCATGAGAATTACCATGACTTTTTTATGGTTATGTATGATGAAAACAACATAGCAGCGGGTCTATATACGAATCAAGATTTATTAGCTTCAACTAATGGAATCAAAATCGGTACTTCAACAAAAGAGGCTGTTCGCAGTATACTCGGTGAGCCAATCACAAAAATTCAAAAAGGAATAGTTATTTATCAGCTTCAAGAGAATAATGACAATGATTTATTCTTGCTCGATGATACCTATGTGACGATTTTTTATGATAAGCATGAGAACAATACCGTAACAGCGATACAAATCGTTAGCAAATTCTTAGAGGAAAACAAAAAAGATTTTTATACGGAGGCGACTCCAGCTTTAAAAGAAGGCTTTGAATATCAAATGTTTGATTTAACTAATGCTGCCAGGGTCGTTCATCAGCTCCCCGTCTTAACATGGGATGACCATGTTAGAGAAACTGCTCGCAAGCATAGTGCAGATATGGCGGAGAAGAATTATTTTGATCACAAGAATCTTGAGGGTCAATCACCTTTTGATCGAATGAAAGAAGATGACATCCTTTTTCAATTGGCTGGGGAAAACCTCGCTTATGGACAACTAAGCAGTATTTTCGCTCATGAGGGCTTAATGAACTCCCTTGGACATCGAGAGAATATTTTACGTGGAGAATACGAGTACTTAGGGGTAGGCGTTGCCTTTAATGCAAAATCACAGCCTTATTATACCCAGAACTATTACACCAACTAAGGAAAACGAATCAGGATAAATAAAAAGGGTAAATTATATACGAGCAATTCCTGATTGCTCAAAAAACTTCGTCGGGAGTGATGTATCATGGCTAGAAACAAACTAGTGGTTCCTGGTGCAGATAATGTTCTGAATCAAATGAAGGAAGAAATCGCCAACGAGTTTGGAGTTCAACTTGGTGCTGATACGACCGCACGAGCAAATGGTTCAGTTGGAGGCGAAATGACCAAACGGCTTGTCGCCTACGCTGAACAATCTTTAAGAAATCAACAAGGTCAATAGCCTGCGATTTCACAAAAAGGCTGTCCGAATACTCGGACAGCCTTTTCCTTAACCCCGCAAGATAGGAAGAGTACAACAGCGGAAGGAACCTCCTGATTTAATAATTTCAGTTATGTCCACCTCTATAATTTCAAACCCTCGATTTATCAACTTTTGGTTTACTTGTTTATTTACGGGTAAACTTAAAATTTTCTTATTCCCAATATTTAATACATTTGTTCCTAAGGTAAATTGTTCTTCTTCGGTAACTTCAATCAATTCATATCGAGAAGAAAAATGGTCCATATCCTCCTTTGTCAGTGCTGGAGGATAAATCAAGGCAACCTCTGGTGAAATAACATTAAAAACACAATCCAAATGGAGATACTTTTCCTTAAAGGAAATGGCTTTGACATCGAACTGATTGAGTACACTTTGCAAATGTTCAACAGCCTGCAGATAGGTCCGGTTACTTAATCCCACATAGATGGTTTCTCCATCAATAATAACATCTCCACCTTCAATCCTGTCTTCTGCCAAAGTATAATAAGACATTTCTTCATCATCAAGCCACTGTTTTAATACATCTTCTTCCCCGATACGAACATCATGTGCCATCTTGGCAACAAAAATGGTTTGCCCCAACGTAAAACCAATATCCCTTGTGAACACCTGTTCAGGAAATTTTTTATGATAGGGTAATAAAATTACCTCTATACCATTAGCTTCTAAGGTCCTAACGAATTCTCTGTGCTGTTCCAGTGCAGTTTTAATATGTATTCCTTCATCCTCAAATTGCTTTTGTGTATCATTGATTACTTCACGAATCGTCATATATTGTGGCTGACAAAGTATGACACGTTTTAATTTATCATACTCATTTTGGCAAAATGTTTCATTCTTAAGCGTCATTTTACACCTCCAAATTAATCTTCTTTTTATAGGATTACTTAAACAAATGAATCCATTCATTCATAGATTAATTCTAAAGTGGTTCCATTAAATAATTTAATTAAAATGGTGGTGATAACTATATGTTCGAAGTTAAGAAATCGAAATATGGCAGAGGGATATTTGCAACACGTAAAATAAGGAAAGGCGAGCTTATCCATGAAGCTCCGGTGATTATATCCCCTAAGGATGAGTATAAGTATTTGAAAAAAACCATCTTGATTCAATATGCATTCTGGTGGGGTGAAGATTTAGAAGAATGTGCCTTAGCACTTGGATATGGTTCGCTTTTTAACCACTCCTACACCCCGAATGCTTTATATAAGCTAAATTTACAAAATCAGACAATCGACATTTTTGCCTATACAAATATAAAAACGGGTGAAGAAATTCTAATTAATTACAATGGGGATCCTGAAGACGATGAACCATTGTGGTTCGATGTTTTTTGAATGAATTTTTTCCATAAGGACATAGAAAGGCACCCAAAAATCAATTGGGTGCTTTTCTTATTAGCCTGTAGGCTGCTTAATTTTATCGATAATCGATGAAAAGTAATTTCTTACAATTCCTGTTTTATTCTGTAAGAACTCGTTATTTGTATCAATCACATTTTGTTCCTGTGAGCATTCAAGGATATCTTCGTCCAAAAGTTCATTGGAATAAATTCTTTGACCATCCATTATGCTGCGAATGGATAGGGCCAATTCTTCACTCGGATTATCTTTTAGTAAATACCCTCTTACATCAGCTTTCAATGCGCGTTGAAAATAACCTGGTCTTGCAAAGGTTGTTAAAATAATCACTTTACAATCTGCCAGTTGTAAAGCTTCTGCAGCCTCTAGGCCACTTTTTTCAGGCATTTCTATGTCCATAATACATACATCTGGTTGTAATTGGTGCACTAGTAATAGTGCCTCTTCCCCATTGCCTGCCTGACCAACGACTTCGATATCATCCTCTAAATTCAGCAGATTCCCCATAGCCTCTAAAAGCAGCTCCTGATCTTCTGCGATTACAATACGAATCATTTTCTCTCTCCTTATCAGGCAGCTGCTAATCATGCAGAGACTCCCCTTTCGTTAAGGAGAGTCTGCCAAGTTTGGTGCTTACAATTCCGGTTTTGCTTGAACAGAAATACGTTTCTTAGCTAAAGCCTTCACGTCTTTAAAAGCAACAAAATTTTTAGCATTTTCATCCCAAAGACGGAATCGTAGAGACTTTAAGCTTGTTGCTAGTGATATTGTTGGTACATTTTGTAATGGAAGCGTCTCTTTATGAGCTTCTTCAAGTTTATAATTCGGAACCCTTGGGCTTAAATGATGAACATGGTGAAAACCAATATTTCCTGTTAAAAATTGCAAAAGTTTTGGAAGCTTATAAAATGAACTACCTTCCACTGCTGCTTTTACATATTCCCAGTCTTTATCCTCTTCAAAGTAAGAATCTTCAAAAGTGTGCTGCACATAAAACAACCAAATTCCACAAGATCCAGAGATCATGAAAATCGTTCCCTGTACGAGTAAAAACGACTGCCAGCCAATTGCCCAGCAAAGCACAGCAATCAATGCAACAAGAATAACATTCGTTAAATAGGTGTTCATTTTTTCCTTTTTACGCGCATCTTTTCGATTAAAACGGTTTTTAAGCATGAAAACATAAATCGGTCCTATGCCAAACATAACGATTGGATTACGATAAAAACGATAAGCTAAACGAAGTCTAAGCGGTGCTGCCAAATATTCATCAACTGTTAGTGTCCAGATATCACCTGTACCTCGTTTATCCAAGTTTCCACTTGTTGCGTGATGAACGGAGTGCTCGTGACCCCATTGATCAAACGGGAACAATGTTAGTACACCCATTGCGGTACCAACTGCTCGATTCGCAGTTCTGTTTTTGAAAAACGAATGATGGGTACAGTCATGAAAAATGATAAAAATTCGCACTAAAAATCCTGCTGCAGCTACTATTGGAACCAATGCTAACCAATATGAGATAGACAAACTTTGATAGGCAAGAAACCACAACAGAAGAAATGGTCCTAATGTGTTAATGATTTGCCATACACTTTGTTTTGTCGTTGATTTTTCAAAAGGAGCGACTTGTTTTCGTAAATTTTTCGTATTTTGTTGTACAGACATATTTTTAATTCCCTTCGGTTTGTGTCGTTAAACCAAGTATAGAGAACGAAAGGTAATTGTGTAAGTACCAGGTGTCATGTGCAGAGTATGACAAATGTCACATACAAGTTGTCTCTTACAAAAAAACAGGAATCTATGCTATAATAAAATAATGATGCTTTAACAAACTAAAGCAGAGTTATACTACTTACACAATGAAATAGTCCTAAGATTTAATTAATTTAGAGCAAAAGGGTGAAATAAATGACAAATCCAATTGATACTATTTATATTTTAGAAAATCCCGAGAAGAATATCATAAAGTTTGCTACTGGTTATCAGCTTAAATATGATGACATCATAAAAGATGTTTTTGGTGTTGCCTGCCTAAACGATTTAGAAATGATGATTCAATTTAACAAACCATTTCAAGACAGTATTTGTACCAGGAAAAATATTAGTTTAAATAAAATTTCATTGAATACAGTCGTTCGAATCGCATCGAAAGATGAACTCATTCAATTACGAAACCAATTAATAGAGGAATTAGGAAATTTACCGATTCCTCGTCCTTTTGATTCGGTCATAAAGCTTCAAGAAGGAATATTCCACTGGGATGAGAGTAATTCTTCGTACATTTCAGAAAAGCTTGGTGCCTAATTACATTATTGATCTAAAAAAGTAACCCAACCTTCTTCATGAAATTGGAAGGTATGGGTTACTTTTCTATTGTATCTACTATTTTTTATGGTGGTGTTTGTTTTGTCAGATAAAGTACTAACTTCTATGATCCAAGATATCCTTCTGCAATCCG
This sequence comes from Neobacillus niacini, assembly GCF_031457145.1. Lineage (GTDB taxonomy): Bacteria > Bacillota > Bacilli > Bacillales > Cytobacillaceae > Neobacillus > Neobacillus niacini_J. The sequence goes on along the minus strand of NZ_JAVDVZ010000006.1, from coordinate 116,727 downwards.
TACTCGTGAATACACTGTACAATTTTTAGAAAAATCTAAACTAGTCCAGTCAGGACCAGCATACATAATAGCCAAAAAGAACATACCTCACCAAAGAAGTTTGTCCTTCCCCCCGTGTGGCACAACCACACCCTCTCCATCTGGTATAACTACTCTTACTATTTATCTTAATATATAGAATTTATTGAATATTCTATTGAAATATTATACTATATTATTTTATACTTTAACTATCATCTTGTTATACAACATTCGGTAAATGTATACCTATTAATACATAACAAAGGAGGATTTTATGGTCGAGCAAATTGTTACTAGCATTAATGGTTATTTATGGAGTGCACCACTCATCATCTTTATTTGTGCAGTTGGATTGTACTTTAGTGTACGGACAAGATTTCTGCAGATTCGTCATGTAAAGGAAATGATTCGTCTACTATTTTCTGGCAAGAGCTCCAATGAGGGTGTCTCTTCCTTTCAAGCATTGGCAATGTCTTTATCAGGTCGTATTGGAGTCGGAAATATTGCCGGTACAGCAACGGGAATTGCCTTCGGAGGGCCAGGAGCTGTATTTTGGATGTGGGTAATCACCTTCATCGGTGCAGCATCTGCATTTGTTGAGTCTACCCTTGCCCAAATCTATAAAGAAAAGCAAGATGGAGAGTATCGAGGCGGACCTGCCTTCTACATTGAAAAAGGACTTGGGTGGAAATGGTTTGCCGTTATTTTTGCAGTTGCAACACTCCTCGCAATGGCTGTACTCATGCCAGGTATTCAGGCGAATGCAATTGCTGAAGGTGTTAGCAATGCTTTTGGAATTGAAAGCTCCATTACTGGTTTAGTAGTAGTCTTACTTATGGGACTTATTATTTTTGGCGGCGTTAAGCGGATTGCGAGAGTTGCGGAATTTCTCGTGCCTTTTATGGCGGCCGGATATTTACTTGTCGCCATAGCAATCATTGCGGTGAATTTCGATAGAATTCCAGAAGTATTTACTCTGATTTTTAAAAGTGCATTTGGCGCTGAGGGAATGTTCGGTGGTATTCTCGGTTCAACCATTATGTGGGGTGTAAAACGTGGGCTCTATGCGAATGAAGCAGGACAAGGAACAGGTGCTCACCCTGCAGCAGCCGCAGAAGTATCACACCCGGCAAAACAAGGACTAGTCCAAGCATTTTCAATTTATCTAGATGTGTTCTTAATCGTTACAGCAACTGCTTTTATGATTTTATTTACAAATTCGTACAATACAGTAAATGAAAAAACTGGGGAAGTCTTAGTGGAAAATCTGAAAGGCGTTGAAAGTGGTCCTGCTTACACTCAAGCAGCCGTTGATACAATTATTCCAGGATTCGGATCAGGATTCATTGCGTTGGCTCTATTCTGCTTTGCCTTCACGACGATTTTTGCTTATTACTATATTGCAGAAACTAATCTTGCTTATCTAGTTAAAGGCAAACAAAGAAAATTAGCTATGACCATATTAAAAATTGTACTCTTAGGTTCTACTTTCTATGGATCAGTTAAAACGGCTGGGACAGCTTGGGCAATGGGTGATATCGGACTTGGAATCATGGTATGGTTGAATTTAATTGCTATTCTTTTATTATTCAAACCAGCGAATATTGCTCTAAAGGATTATGAAGCGCAACTGAAGCAAGGCCTGGACCCTGAATTTAATTCTACTAAATTAGGTATTAAGAATGCAGAATTCTGGGCTAACGGTTATCGAACAGATAAAAAAGATGAAAAAAAACATGCTGCAAACGAATAATTTTTTAGAATCTCCAAATAGTTTGTTACTCTAGACATGTGCACACAGTGCCAGGCTCCACCCAATCAAATTCCCGTAAATCGTAACGCTAAAAGCCGTTTTCTTTTAAAAAGAGAACGGCTTTTTGTATTTCTTTCTAATTGGCGCTTTCTTTTACTACTGGTTTACCAGCTTCAAGAAGAGCCTTACTTCCAACTAAGAAGAATCCTTGAAAAAACATTAGTATTCCAGTCCCTATCAACAGCCATTCTATTTCGATAATGTCTGAGATTGGTCCGAATATGAGCATTCCCAGCGGCATCATTGAAGTTGAGATCATTCCTAAGATACCAAAGACTCTACCGAGATAATCTCCCTCTACTTTTTCTTGCAGTAAGACCGTAGAAGGTGTATTAAACATCGGCATTGCAACACCCACTATTCCCATGAAGATCAAATAGATCCAGAATACTGGGATGATTCCTAATGCGAATGTACAGGCTCCCATAATAAGAGCAGCAAGTGTCATCGTATGAATCTTATTTTTAAAACCACCCCAGGATGCCATGACTCCCCCACCAAGCATCATTCCGATTGAGAAAGTAATTTCGATTGCCGTTAACCGCCAAACATCGTCACCAAAGCTGCGCGTGACCTGAAGTGGAGTAAGAAAAGCAACGGGTGCAGCTAACACAAAGAAAAAGGCAAAAAACACAAAAAACTTCTTAACAAATTCATGATTTTGAATATAGATAAAACCTTGTTTTAAGTCATTGAAATAGCTGGTCGTTTGCTTTTCTGCAGCTTTTGCATGGATTGGTATATGCAAAAATGCTAGTAAAATAAAAATCGCAATGGCAGCGGTGATCACATCAATAAAGAATATTGCTTCCATTGAAGCCATTGTAAGAAGTGCCGCACTTGCCATCGGTGCAACAAGCATAATTAGCGCTTGAATACTGCCGTTTGTTCCATTCACTTTTGTTAGTTTATCCTCTGGAACTAATTGAGGTAGAATAGCCCCCACTGCTGGACCTTGAATACCTGTTCCAATGGCCCGAATGGCTGACATTAGAAATAATAACCAAAGTGCCTCGTATCCCATTAAAAACAGTATAGCTAATATTAAGGTCGATATGGCAATTAAAGCATCTGATAAGATGATGAGTCGTTTCCGATTGTAACGATCCGCCCATACCCCAGCAAATGGAGAAAGGAAAAAGGTTGGAACGAAGCCGCAAATGATGGAAATCGTCATCATCACACCAGATTGAGTGTTCAAGGTGATATACCACATAATCGCATACTGGACCAAAGCGGACCCAAATAGCGATATGGTTTGACTTCCTAAAAAGAGAATCGTATTTCGTTTCCAATTATTCATTTCATGTTTCTGTGTATCCATAGATTACACGTCCTATTTGTGTTAAATATCAAAAGAATTCCTCTCAGTAACTACTTTCAATTGATTTAATCGTATCATATAGTTTCTTGTTAACAGGTGTTGAAATATGATAGTTTTCTCCTAGCTCCAATACAGTTCCTGCAAATAATTCAACCTCACTGTAACGCCTTGCTTCCACATCTTGAGCCATTGATGGTTTTCCATCAGGGCTTAATGTAGCTAATACACTTAACCAGTAATTCAGGTCTGCCTCTGTTAAATGAATCCCTTCATATTCGGACAAAGCAATCACCTCTCTCATAGCTGCAATCATGGTTTCCCTTGCTTCTCCTTCCCTTTGAATTTCACCATAATTACTATTAAACACAGCCACCGTTTGGTTAACGCCGACATTAAGCATAAACTTACCCCATAGCCTTTTATCCATTTTGGTATCTACTTGGTATGGAAAATCCATTTTTTCAAAAAATGCTGCAACACACTTAACGCTTTCTGACATAATCCCAGATTTTTGATCGCCAAACACAAGCATCCCCATATGATCGTATGTAAGTTTATTCCCCACTTTAACTGCGTCCATCCCTTGAGCTACACTAAATAGGACACGATCCCTGCCAAAAGTGCGACCGATGATGGTTTCACTTGTAATTCCATTTAAGGCAGATAAAATGATGGTATTCTCATCGACATGATTTTTTACAGCTTGAATCGCCTCATGCAAGCCTTCATACTTCACTGTAAATATAAGTAGATCGGCTGGCTCACACGTTTCATCAGGTGTTACATAATGAAAATCACATTTTTCACCATTACAATAAACGTGTTCATTTTTATATTTTTGAATTCGCTTCTCATCCGCAATAATCCTTAAATCATCCTTGGGCATTCTCTTCGCTAAATGATTCCCAAATAAAATTCCTAATGCTCCTAATCCGATGATGGTAACTTTCTTAATTTCCATTTTTTCTATATTTCCTTTCCACTTTTTATAAAAATTTTATCATGAAAGTTCAATCATTAATAATTATTAGTTTTTCATTAATAACCGATATAATAAATATATACAAATGAGTAATGAGGGATGGAAAGTGGATAACGAAAACAAAGACCAAAACCATTCGGAAGAGGAAATAGATTGGGAAGTATTTTTCAATCCAGATGATAAGCAGGAATGGGAAAAAGAGAAACAGCATAAGAAAAAACGAAAAAAATTTATCGTTAAAATTATTAGTTCTCTGCTAGCGTTGGCGCTTGTAATCAGCGGATTAGAGGTATGGGTTTCTATCTTTAACCTCCCTGCTATTAACTTTGTTAAAGTATCTACACAATTATCAAAGGAGCCTGACATAAAAGAATACAAAAAATCTGTTGTGACGATTGAATGGGATGGAGTAAAAGGGACAGGATTTACAGTTTCGCCAACTGGAATCATCGTAACCAATGAACATGTGGTAAAGCGTACAAATAGAGTTATTGTCCATTTTAATTCCGGGGATTCTTTTGTTGGAAAGGTGATTGCTAGACACCCGGAACTTGATGTTGCTATTGTAGATATCAACACAGAAAACCTGCCTTATCTTTCCTTATCTTTTGAAGATGATTGGGAAAAGTCGGCAGGTGATAAAATCATTTTTATAGGAAACCCTTTAGCCTTTACCCAAATCGCCAATCAAGGTACGATTCTAGGAAAAGTGCAGTTAACTGACTGGGAAGTGCCGGTTATGATGATTGAAGCTCCAATCTATAAAGGTAACAGTGGCAGCCCTGTACTAAATAAAAATGGTGAGGTAATTGGTGTCATCTTTGCCACTTTACAAAACCCTGAAATCGAAACAAAAGAAATCGTTGGCGTCGCCATACCCTCGAACTACATAAAGGAAATAGTAGATAACCTGTCAATGGACGCACCTTGATGTTCATAGACCGTACTCAAGGAATCAATTCCGCAAGAAAGTCCGGTACCAACTCCCCCTTCATTGGGCAACGGTGTTGAAATAAGGTTTTCACATTGCACATGTATCGGCTTGTATTTATATATTTGTGCAATTAAAGGGATTAAATGATTATTTAATCCCTAAAACAGTTTTTCGGATAACGGTCCTTTGACCTTAATATTTTGTCCTTTTTTAAGACCTAGCCAAAGGAGTCCAACCAAAAAAGCGTCAACCCGCTCTGTGGTCATGTATTGTCCAAATTTCCCATTCGTCTCATTCCAAAGTACACTTTCCATTCCATCGTCTTCAAATTTGGCCTGAAGGCGTACTTTCCCGTTGATGTTGACTTTTTCAGGTTGGTGTATAGTAATCATGTAGGTCACCACCATTCATTAATTGCTACTATTCTATGATGATATATCCTCCATACCATGGACAAACTTACCTATCAATAATAAATTATTCACACTATCACGTGTAGGTGGTGCCGGTACCCCTTCCCTGCTGGCTATTACAAGCGTAATGGGTTCACATATATATCAAAAAGGAGCTTAATCAGCGATTCCTTCCTTGTCTCGATAAGCTTTTTAATAAAAGGATTTTCGGCTTGCCTTTTTTGCGCTCAATGGCATGGACAAAACTTATAAGGACGATTAACTCTGCTAAAAATCCAAATGAATTTCCTAATGCACCAATTATGCCATTCCATTGCGCAGCAAAATTTATACCAATAACTAAGACTAATATTGTAATAATTAGATGTGCTGATTGAGAATAGATCGTTACTTTGGTTTGTTTATATACCATCAACAGTCCATTAAAGTAATCGATGAACGGAAACAAAAGTGCCATTAGCACAAAAACTTTTAAGACTTGTAAACTTGCATCTAACAGCCGTCCATTTACCCCTATCACATACTCTAAAAAGAAGGCACCAAATGGGGTGTAGCAAAAAACACCAACCAATAAGCACGGGATAAATCCAACTAAAATTGAAAACTTTTTTACTTCTGATTCATGATGATCATAAAAATTAATGACAATTTGATGGATATAGGAAAAAAAGCTTAAAAACAATTGTGCCACACTTCCAGCAATGGCGTAACTGGCGATGGCGAGTTCAATATTGGTTGTTTTACCTAAAAAAATATTGATTGCGGGTCCAACCAAAACGATAATAACGGAAGAAAACATCAGCGGACTGTAAAATTTAAAAATAGTCCGCTTCGACTTTATCTTTTGCTCATGATTTTCAGCCATTTTACGAACTAAAACCCTAGCTTCAATAAAGCTAATTGTGCACTCTATAATCATCCCAACCAAAAATATGATGGCCCCTGTTTTCCCTGTAATGTTCCCTGTGTGAATAAAATACAAGGACAACACATACATGGCTGCAAGTCTTATAACCATCCCAATGGTTAACCATTTTGTTTGTCGATTATAGATAATAATTCCCTGACATAAACATCGCAATGCTGAAAAAATCGTAACTAAAATAAGTATCTGATAAATTCCTTTAATATCCTTAACCATATTTTGTTCAGCCCCAAAAATCTTTGCAAAAATAAAGTCACCTGTTGGTGTATAGGCGACGGCAAAGGCAACCAACATTAAACTAACGATTAAGTAGGTGGCAAAATTAGACATTATTTTATACGAATGCTTATCTCTCACCAAGGAAGAGCAGGTTTGACGAAGTAAATTTCCTAATCTTTCCGTTATAGCGAACAAGCTCATCGCAATCGCGTAGCTAGCGATAATATACTCAGAATTTTCGCCCCTTACTAATGTGCTATTGATGATAATATGCGACAACGTTACAAGACTTGCGGACAAGCCTAGTGGAATAAAGAAAAACAACAACGTTTTCATATCCAATTCTTCAGTTTTTTTCATATCCCCATCACCTTTTATTTTTACTTATTTCGTAACTCTAAGTAAATGTTATTTAATGGGACACCTAAATATGAAAAAAATTACCGACACTTATTTTTAGAGTGTCGGTGGTATGAATAATTAAAAATCAATCATCTAAACCTTCTAACAATGGTATCTTTACCTCTACACCCAATCTTGTTAGTAATTTTGCCAGCGTTTCAAGTCCAGATTTTGGATTAATTTTGGTTTCAAGGTAATAAGTAGTACCTGTTCGTTTCGATTTATACGTATGCATTTGGGTAAAATTCCTTTTATCTTTATGAACAGGTTCAAGTGCGATTGCAAATCGTTTGCCCGAATCGGTTGAACCAAGGACAACACCTTCTTCTATTATTCGATGAAGTGGAAGGTTATGGTCTTCTATCCAATTTAGGCCTTCCTTCCATAGGGCAGGCACACTTTCACCACGGATCACCGTGTTTCCTTTTCCGAGCTTTACGTTGATATACAACGATTCCCATTTTTTATAACTTGTCCGATTGGAATCCTCGACCTCTGTTACAGTTTTTTCACTGGCTTTTTGCTTCAATTGTTCAAACAATTTTTCAACTGTTCCTATTCCAACATTTTCATATTTTGCTAGAATCACAAGCTCTTTCGGAAGCTGCCCCACCGTATCAATCTGATCTTCGTTAAGCTGTCTTACTAAGCCCGGAATTCCTGAGAATTCGGCGGTTGTAAGCGGGACTTTTGCAAGTTCTTCCGTAACGACAAGATGATCATCCTTATAAAAGAAAAACAACTCACCTTGACGTTCAAGTGATAGCTTCCTTCTAATTTTTTCCTCTTCAATAAAGGTCCGTAATTCCTCAAAGAAAATTTCATCGTTCTTTTCACTGTAGCGCTTTACATGTTTATGGAGACCCGCCAAGTTCTTTGGCAGCTCACTCATGATTCGTGCCTGCTGCTCTGCTCCAAGCCGGATGAGAAAGGTTTCAGATTTATCAAATCGCTGTGGCAATAAGAAGGCATCGCGTAGAAAGTATGGAACTTCTAGCTGCCTGCCATTTAACGATATAGTACGAATAGTGGTAAATCCTGGATTACCCTTTTCACCTATCGATACTGCCTCTTCAATTCTTTCAACACTTGCCGCTGCTTCCGCTTGAGCTGTTTCAGTAGTTAGTACTTGAACTGAATTAGATAGGAGTTCTTCAAGTGACCTGAGTCGTATTTCCAGTTCAGTCATATCGTACCTTTTTTCCATTCTAGGTGAGGGATCCTGATAATCCGGAACGGAAGCATCTACAGGTCCATACACCTCCACATACCATCTGACAATTTTGTATAAAGCTTCCCATGACAAAAGTGCCTCCGAATAGCGAAACATTCTCGAATTGTGTGCAGCTTGGTTTCCACTTTGTCTAACAAAATGCAAAGCATCACGTATTTCAGGAATTAAGTACCCCTTGTCGTTCAGCATATCTAACTGGTCTTTAAAATTTGCTCGCGGCTCCTCTGGCAGCAACTCAGCGCGTATTACCTGCTGCAAAATATTCTCCACAAAAACCCGGGCATGGGTCAGCATCGTTCTCGGACTGGTAAAAATACTATTTTCCAATTCACGTGCCACTAGTGCCAGCTCTTTTGAAATCGGTTCAATAAATTGATAGAAGTATGATTGGTTATCCATTTGATAGCCCTCCGAATATATTATATTTTTATAATATCATATCAAAGCATTTTTGGAATATACTAGTAGATTCCTTAATAAAGAAAAGCCGATCTCTAAGAGAACGGCTTTTCTTTATGCTATATTTAATTCGTAAAAATCGTTGCAATGATTTGGTCGTATGACATTCCACTATTGACTACAAAGGAACCTGGACGCAAAGCATTTTGTAACCCTTTGCTTTCGATATCCTTTGTGAAAGCAAAAGCATCTGGGATTAATTTTGCTTGAACAAGCACATTACCAACATCGATACTCGTCATACCATCAGCAACATTAACTACAACTTGGGTTACGGTTTTAGCTTTTTCTTCTGAATCTACTGGTGTCGTTTCGGAGCTCTTTGCTGCTTGCAATGTTTTTTCTAGTTCATCTTTCGTTTGAACCACATAGCCTTTAGCTACAAGCTTATCTTTCATTTCCGTTTCATTTAGTTGAACTTTTTCAGATGTTTTGGCAAAGACTTTTTGATTATTACTATCATCTGAAAAATAAACTATGGCACTAATCGATGTCGAAATAAGTATTCCTGCTGCAAAGCTACTTAATAAGTTAATTCGCATTGGCCACTAGTCCCCCCTCATCTTTTATTTTCAGATAAGGTGCTAGCAGCTCTTCGATTTCATTTTCAGTTACCTGTTTTTTCTCAGCGATGCTTTCAATAGAGTAGTTACGTCGATATAAGTCTATTACTTCGCGCATTAAAAGCTTTTCGTCTGCAGAAAGTTGAATGCCAGCTTCCTTCATTACCACTTCTATGTCAAGCTCGATATCACGGATTGAGTCTTGTATGCTATTAATTTCTTTCATAAGTGATACATGAACTAAATCAATTTCCTTATGTTGGGTTTTTGAATCACGATATGTCTTAACTAAAGAAAACACTAGCAACAAAGCTGAAATCACAAATAATCCAGCTAAAGTCCATTCCATCAAAATGAAAACCTCCTTTTTTTTAATAGAACAACACAAGAATCTATTATACATCCAAAATCGAAAATTTTCGATTTGATTTTGCAAAATACATCAAAAGTCTGAGAGATATGTAAAATTGCGGAGAATAAGGAATACATTTGGTATATAAATTTTGAGCGATCCCATTTGGGGTGATTGTTACCCAAATTGTAATTCGAAGCAAAGTTCGGTCACAATCAGAGCAGGTTTGTTACCCAATTTGTAATTCGAAGCAAAGTTCGGTCACAATCAACCGAATAGGTCTCTGTTCCATGAGAAAAAGCACCCTTTTTCAGAGTGCTGCTTCCTGTTCGGTAGTATGTAATTCTTATATAGACGGGGCTTCCATTCCCATTTGGCTCCATTCTTCTCTCGATGGACCATAAATGCCTGGAACCTGAAGTCCAGCTTGACGCATGAGAACGGTCATTTGCCCTCGATGATGAACAATATGCTTAATAAGCATATTAAGCATTACGGCTCTTGGCATTTCCATTCCAAATACATTTTTCATTTCACTTAATGTTTGATCTGTCCATTGTTGTCCCACTGCCTGACTCGTGTTAGCACTTACATTTCGAAATGTCTCAGCAATTTCCCTAGCAGAGGATGGAATCGTGTTTTCGACTTTTACTGCTTCAACCGTAATGCCAAACTCAATAAGCATACCAGGTGTACTAGATACAATATGCCAAGCAATCGCTCCTAAAGTACGGTCATCTGCAGAAACCTTTTGTTGCAGCGACTCATCTGTCAATGCATCCAGAATCTTTTGCGTTGAGGCTGCTTCTTGATTCCACTCATCGATAAAGGCAGATATTGAATTATACATTTGCATTCCTCCATTTAATTGTTTTCATTACTATTGATAAGTATATCATTTCCAAATAATAATACAAAAATTTACCACCAAAAGCATTCCTTCATTGCTTATAAAAGTTGGCCATTTTTAGGTTTATAAAATTTTGACTAAAAAATTTTGTTACGTGCATAGTAAAAAATAATACTAATAAATAATGCGAGGGGTATTAATATGAAGCACAAATGGAGAATCACTATCGTATCAGCTATCCTTTCAATCGGTTTATTAACTGCATGTAATGTAGACAAAAGAGACTCACTAAATCAAGAGGATGATGTAAATTTCCGTCCAATACATTATGAACGTGAAATGAACAGAAATGAGAGTAATAATGAGTATAAAAATCAAGATAACCGACGTTTCTTACACGATGAAAACCCTGATCTGACAGATGATTAAATGGAAAAAGGCAAAAATCTTGAATTTAATAAAAACAGAGGAGCCAAATATAATAAGTCCGGGTAAGGTAGGAGGAAAATAAAGATCGATTATTTTCACCTCTCACATTAATCCTCCTTACAGATAAAACCCTATCTCAGAAAAAGATAGGGTTTGTTTACTATGGTTAATTTCCCTTAAATTTTCTTTCAAGCATATACACTTTACGTTTCAATAACAGCCGTTTTGTCCACGCGTGGTGACAGGCACCCTGTTTTTACAAATTTGCAAATATGCCTGTAGATTTTGCGACTAGTTCATCTTGGTCGTTGTAGATATAACAGTCGAGGTGATTGAGGGTTCTTCCCTTTTTTATCATGTGTGCGTCTGCAGTGAGATAGTCTCCTTTTGCTCCTTTTAGATATGTTGTTTTTAGATCCACGGTTACGACGGATTGGAGATTGTTGTTATCGTCTTCTTCAAAGGAATTACATGTATTACCCATAGCTAAATCTGCCAATAAACTAATAACTCCTCCTTGTACATACCCTACTGTATTTAATAGTAATGGCTGAACAGGCAAGATTACTTTCAGGTTGGTTTCACTTATTCTTTCATATTTGCAATTTAGTAAATGATCAAATGGATTTTTTATATATTGTGTTTCCAGCTTTATCACCCCTAATAAAATCTATAAAAACAGGTCGAATCCACAAAGATAGAATTCGACCTTTCTTTAACTGTCCATCTCAGGCGGACAAATTAGGTGATTTGTCCACGAGCGGTGACAGGCACCAAAAAAGCACCAATTAATATTCGTAAAATCCACGGCCTGTTTTTCTTCCGTAGTGTCCTGCCCGAACGAGTTTTTTTAGTAATGTGGCTGGGCGATATTTGGAGTCAGCTGTTTCTTCGTAGAGTGTTTCCATTACCATGAGCATGACGTCGAGACCGATCATGTCTGCGAGTGCTAATGGTCCGATTGGGTGATTGGCTCCCAATTTCATTCCGAGGTCGATATCTTCCTTGGTTGCTACTCCTTCTTGAAGGACGAAAATGGCTTCGTTTATCATTGGCGCTAAGATTCTATTTACGGCAAACAATGGCGCTTCATTCACTGTGATTGATTTCTTACCAAAGCTTTCACATAAATCTTTAGCGATCAAATAGGTTTCATCTGATGTATCATTGCCACGGATAATTTCGACTAGTTCCATAAGCGGTACCGGGTTAAAAAAGTGAGTCCCAATAACCTGCCCTGCCCGTTTCGTAGCAGAGGCCATCTCGGTAATACTTAATCCTGATGTATTGGAGCAAAATATTGCTTCAGGTTTACAAATCTGATCAATGTTCCGATACAACTCTTTCTTTTTCTCCATATTCTCGATGATAACCTCAAAAACTAGATCAGCGTCACTCAAATCTTCTAATCTAGTAGTTGCCGTAAATCGATCTAGAATAGTTTCAACAGAGTCACTTAGTTTCCCCTTAGAGGAAAGCTTCTCTAAGCTCTTTCTGATTACTCCCATTCCTCTTGTTAAAAAATCCTCTTGAATATCCGATAAAATAACTTGGAAACCTGCGCAAGCTGCTACCTGAGCGATGCCCGATCCCATGCTTCCGGCTCCAATCACACCAATTGTTTTTATTGACATATGACAACCTCCAAAAATTTTTCTAAAAAGTTAAACCCCTTTAAATTCAGGAGCCCGTTTTTCCAAGAATGCATTCACACCTTCTTGCATATCATCACTTGCAATCAGGTGGGCTTGAACCATGGTTTCTTGTTCTAAAAATGCCTCCCAAGGGAGCTGTACCGAATGGTTCAACATTTTCTTCACATATCGATTACTTAATGGCGGTCCCTTCAAGATTATTTGGGCAAATTCACTTGTACCCTGAAGTAAATCACCTTCAACCACCTTGTTCACAATCCCCCACGTCTTAGCCTCTTCTACACCTAAAATCTTCCCAGAAACAATCCATTCCTTGGCAATGGCAGTAGGCACTCTTTCGGATAATAACTTGATTAAGCCTAAATCTGGAATGACTCCAATATTCACAAAGCTTAAACCAAACTTCGCCGAGGAGTCCGCGACGATGAAATCGGATGCAAGGGCAAGACTAAAGCCTGCTCCAGCAGCATATCCATGAACAGCAGAAATAACATATTTTTCCATACTTAAAAGCACACGGGTTACATTTATCGCTTTTTCTAAATAAGCAGCGATTTCACTTTGTTTTGTGAACTGCTGAATGGTCTCTAAATCTCCCCCAGCACAATAGGATTTCCCTTCACCTGATAGAACAACCACTTTGACCTCAGGATTTTTATCCAAACTTAGCAGCGCTTCTGTAAGATCCTGTACTAAATCGATAGATAAAGAATTTAACTTTTGGGGTCGATTGAGAAAAATAGAACCAATTCCGTTCTCAATTTTTACAATTATAGGTTGAGACATTGTATTTCTCCTCTATAAAAATTTATTTTCCTTGAAACTGTGGCTTTTCCTTCGCTAAAAAGGCTCTCGCGCCTTCTTTTTGATCCTCAGTGGAACAAAGGCTTTTAAATTGGACTGCCTCAAGTTCTAATGCATCATCCATCGGCAAATCCAGACCCTTGGTAATTGCCTTTTTGGCAGCTTTGATAGCCAGTGGTCCCTTCTTCTGAATCTTCGCTGATAAAATATGAGCCCGACTTAGTGCTTCTCCAGCTGGAACGAGAATATCTACTAATCCAATTCGGTATGCTTCACTTGCCTCGATGTTATCACCAGTAAAAATAAGCTCTTTCGCTTTTCCAGCTCCTACTAATCTAGGTAAACGCTGTGTACCACCATATCCAGGAATGATTCCTAAATTTACCTCAGGCTGTCCAAATAACGCTTTTTCACCTGCAATCCGAATATCACATGCCATCGCTAATTCACAACCAGCTCCAAGAGTAAATCCTTCAATCGCCGCTATCACAGGTACTTCAAAGTTTTCAATCTTATTAAAAATCTGGTGGCCAATTTTAACAAGGTCGTATCCTACATCAGGAGTCATATCAGTAAACTGCTTAATATCTGCGCCCGCAACGAACGCTTTGTCACCGCCACCAGTAATAATAACGGTTTGAATATTTGAATTCTCCCTAACCACATCCATAGTCTGATCAAGCTCTTCCATAATCTGTGCACTAAGCGCATTTACCGGTGGATTTTCAATCGTAATAACAGCCGTCTTATTTTCAACATTTAATTTTACAAAAAGTGTCTTTATCAAAGCTTTTACCTCCTACATTCTATTGAAAAATGAACTCTTTTAACTGAAAAGACCTGTCTTGCCAAGCTCATCGATTTCCTCTTGCGAGTAGCCGAGATTTTTCATCACTACTTCTGTATTCGCTTCTGATAGAGGAATACCTGCATGACGATACTGAGGAATTGATTCAGAAAACTTAATCGGATTGCCAATCTGTTTTACTTTCGTCTCATTAGGTCCAGGGACTTCAACCACCATTCCACGCTCTTCAACAAGCGGTCCCTCTAGTACCTCACCTAGTGTAAGTACAGGCTCTACACAGGCATCTGCAGCATTAAATAATTCCATCCATTTATCCAACGTCTTCGTCTTTAAAATCTCACTAATCTCCCCTTTGATTTGAGCCACATTTTCTGGCTCCACGCCTCCAGCAGCCAGTTCAGGTCTTCCAATTGTTTGACAAAAGGCCTTGAAAAATTGTGGCTCAACACCACCGAAACTAAGGTATCTTCCATCCTGGGTTTCATAGTAATCATAAAGAGAGCCCCCATTGAGGAGATTTTCCTCCATTCCAATGTCTTTACCATTTACTAGATAACTGGCACCCTGCATAAACGAATTAAATGCAATCATTCCATCTGTCATCGAAACATCGATATGCTGACCATTACCAGTCCGCCCTCGATAGATGACGGCTGACAGGATTCCAATAATGGCATTGTTGGATCCGGAAGCAATATCCGCTACTTGTATTCCAATCAATGGCGGTCCTGACTCTTTCTTCCCTGAATAAGAAGCAACACCCGACATGGCTATGTAGTTAATGTCATGACCTGCACGGTCCCTCATGGGTCCTGTCTGACCGTATCCTGTTAATGAGCAATAAATTAATCTCGGATTTACTTTTTTAAGACTCTCGTAATCGAGGTTCAGTTTTGCCATCACACCTGGGCGGAATTGTTCGATGATAATATCGTACTCTCCTAATAGCTGGTGAATGACGTCTACCGCACGAGGGTCCTTAAGATTGAGAGTCATGACCTCTTTATTTCTGCTCAATTGTGCCGATACAGCTGATAACTCTGTTCCTGGCAGGAAAGGCGGTAAAAAATCGACTACATCTGGCCGCGTTCCCGATTTTATCCTAAGGACATCCGCTCCCAAATCTGCCAAACACATGGTGGCATATGGTCCCGGAACCAATGTACTAAAATCTAATATTTTTAAACCTTCAAGTGCTCCAGTCATTTTTTTCTCCTTTCCGGTTGTTTCATTTTATTTTTTCAAAATGCTTTCGGGCTATAGCTGCTATTTCTTCTGGTAGTTTAAAGGACAGTGGTTCTTGATGAAGGGCTTGGAAGAAGTTGATATCACTCGTATTTAGAAGTCCTAAGGTTAGACGTGGAATCAAACGAACATGAATCGGCTGTTTTGATTCCGGATCTGGTGAAATATGGAGCATTAAATTAAAACTGGCAAATCCTTGTTCACTTAAAGTGGCAAATAATGCACGTAAACCTGTCGAAAAATCAATCCAATTTTGTTCCTTTACATCATCAATCGAATAGGCTTTTGAAAAAAAAGCGATGAAATCATTATGACTTTTCGGTGCAAAGGCATGCACCCAAGCAACATCTCCTACTTCTCCAATCCATCTTTCTTCTAGCGTTTTTTCTGTTTCATATAACTCTGTAAAATATTCTTTACCTGTATCATTATTAAACGCGTGTGCTTTTTCTGCTACTATTCTTTGATAATTTGATGGTGAATCTGAAACCATTACTTGTATATGAGGATGAAGAATACTCCCCCCCTGATAGTGGTAGATAATTCCAGTTAAAAGAAGCATGCTTTGCCTTAGAATCTAAAGCGGCTACCCGTTGGATAAAGGTTTGTGCAGCTAAGAAGGCATCTTTTATCATTTCGATAGTAAATTCTTCTAATCTGACATAATGCTGATCAGAAAAAATAACGACCCCATTATGTTTGCTATATGGGAATAGATTCGGAAAAACAACAGCGCTTCCTTGAGAAATTCGACCTTGTTCTGTGATTTCCCTCTTAAATAAAGGAGTAAGTTTTAGTAAGTTTTCGCTGCAAAACGGGCAATTTTTCCCACATGTTTCCTTACCAACCTCTGTATAATCAGGCGGCTGTATTTTCAAGCCAGGATCAAAGATGAGCCGCGATGATTCCCCTGTCAGCGGATCAAATCGAATCTCCGTTTTACGTTCGATATCATTTCCTTGATTATCTTGAAAACTAAACACTTCTCCTTGTTTACGAAATTCAATGGTCATGGCTGTGTCCCCCCATTTACTTCGCAGGCAGCTGTGCTGCACCGTCTAGCATAATCGTTGTTCCATTTAGATAAGGATTCTCAACAATATGTCTAACCGTCGCTGCATATTCAGATGGCTTGCCTAGCCTCTTAGGGAATGGGATATGCTGCGATACTTCCTGTTTAAAACTTTCAGGCATTCCACTAGACATTTGCGTATCAAAAAGACCTGGCGAAATCGCAACGATCCGCATTCCATAATCCCCAATCTCCCGGGCAATCGGAAGCGTCATTCCCACTACACCAGCTTTTGAAGCACTATACGCTGCCTGTCCGAGCTGACCGCCAAAGGCAGCTGCAGAAGCAGTATTTACAATAACGCCTCTTTCTCCGTTTTCATCAGGTTCATTTTTTAACATTTCTTGGACTGCATACCGAACCACATTCATAGTACCGATTAAATTTACTTGGATTACCTTATTAAACTTATCCATCGGAAAAAGTCCTTTTTTTGAGTGGACCTTCGCACCAAAAATAAGACCGGCACAATTGACTGCCACATGAATTCCACCAAAAGCGTTTGAAACCTTTTCCACAGCTTCACGTACAGAATTTTCATCGCTCACATCTGTTTTGCAGAAAATAACAGATTCACCAAGTTCTCGAGCAAGATTTTCTCCACGGTCTTCATTCATATCTAAAATTCCGACCTTTGCACCTTGTTCCACAAACAGCCTTGTACAGGATTCACCAAGGCCTGATGCCCCGCCGGTTATGATGAACACACGATTTTCAATTTTCATTTTTATCTCCCCTTAATAGCCCTTAAATTCAGGTTTGCGTTTTTCTGTAAACGCTTTTAGTCCTTCTGCTAAGTCATAGGAGCGAACATGCTGCCTTAAATGAAGCATTTCATGGCGTAATGCTGCGTCCTGAGTTTGATCAACCGATGCATTCGCCACTTCCTTCATCCGGCGGAGCACCAATGGACTTTTAGCAGCTAGCTTCTCAACAAAAGACTCAACTTCCTCCACAAGTTGTCCATCTGCAACTACTTTATTTACTAAACCAAATCTCTCCATTTCTGCAGCTGATAGAAAATCACCGCTAAAAAGAAGATATTTAGCTCGATTAAGCCCGATTTTCTTCGGTAAAACCGCCGCTCCACCCGCACCTGGAAATACGCCAAAGTTAGAATGTGCATCGCCAATTTTGGCACTTTCTGCGGCATATACGATGTCACAGCACATGACAAGCTCCAGACCGCCTGCAAGTGCTAACCCATTAATGGCAGCAATGACAGGTTTTGGCATTTTACGAAGAAGACCGCATACCTCATCGAACATATCAAGAAAATCCTTCGTACCAGGTTCAGAATGATTTAAAGAGGAAAGGACATTTTTAAGGTCCGCTCCAGCGCAAAAGGCAGATCCTGTTCCAGTTAGAACAACAGCCTTGACACTGCTATCAGCTTCACATTCCTTTAATACGCTCTCCAACTCACCCAACATAGTGGACGATACCGAATTCATATTCTTTGGACTGTCTAAAATAATCCAAGCTCCGGCACCGCGACGCTCAAATTGAATACTTTCGTATTTCATGGCTTTCTCCTCTCCAAAAAGCTGTATCAGTTTTTATTTAATTGGTAAGTCTGAACAGAACAAGTACCGCAATCTTTAGCGGGTGCCCGAGCCTTATCTAAATCTTGTTCCTCTTCTACTTTTTTCCGAATCCCGGTTGCGAAATCATTTGCAAATAACGCAGCCCCTAGAGCACCAATAATCTGAGGTTCATCAGGAATAAATATAGACTCACCTAAGGATTTTTCTAAAGCATGAACCAATCCAATATTTTTGGCTCCTCCACCAGTCATCATCACTGGCTTCTGCAATCCAACACGGCCAACCAATCCTTTCATTCTCCCTGAAATCGCCTTATGCATACCTGAAAGAATGTCTACCGTTGTGTGACCTTCTGCTACTAAAGAAATGACTTCTGACTCAGCAAATGTTGTACACATGGAGCTGATTTTGATATCCGCATCTGATTGCATCGACAACGGTCCAATTTCAGTCAATTCAACATCCAAAGCTCTCGCAAGAACTTCGAGGAATTGACCGGTCCCAGCAGCACATTTGTCGTTCATTGCAAAATTTTTAACATTTCCTGACGGATCGACCGCAATTACCTTGCTGTCCTGACCGCCAATATCAATGACTGTTTTTACTTCGGGAAAAAGGTAGTTAGCTCCTTTTGCGTGACAGCTAATTTCCGTAAGATTCTTACCGGCAATTTCTAATCTTTTCCGGCCATAACCAGTGCTTACGGTATAAGCGATATTATCAAGAACCAGCCCTGCTTTTTCCAAGGCGTCATCAATCGCCATCATGACGGCTTTTTGACTAACAAACCCCAATTGTTTAACACTATAAGAAACAATTCGTTTATTTCCATCAATTATTACTGCTTTTCCTGTTAAGGATCCGCTATCCACACCCATTGTATAAAAGGAAGAACCATCACTTTTCGATGTCATCTAACTCTCTCCTTTATCATTCTGTTTTATCTTTAAGGGATACTCTCCCTGATTCAACAACTTTCTAAATCTGTCCGCAGAACTCTGTCCCGGACAGATTTAGAACCTATTAACCTCTGCTTTTTTGAGCTTCAAGACTCTCAATCAGTGCTTCGATTCGAGTATTAACGAGTTCTTCCTTATAGAATGAATCGTCAACCATGTCTCCTTCAAATGAAGTAGATTGAATTCCCATCTTTTTATTCAAGTTTTCAGCTAACAAGAAATGCGAACGTGAGAAGGATCGGCAAGTTCTTGCACCATGGAAGACAATACCGTCGATAGAATAATCTTTGGAAAGTGTCATCATCCGCTCTTCGGTAATTGGGTAGCCAAGGTTAAGCTGACATTCCAGATGATTAATCGCGATTCCTCTTAATGGATGTTCAGGATCAATCGTATCAGGCTCGTGCCAGAAGGCCATATGCGTATATCGACCCGCGACAACTGTGGCGTCATAGCTAGCAAACTTATCTGCCATCCAGCCTAGCTTATTCCAATTCATAATTCCTTCCCAGAAAATACGATACTTTTCCTTCGGTACAGCACTAATACCGTTGTCGAGTCTCTCTTGAACCTCGTCTTTAACGGCTTGCATAGCTTCAATTGTTCCTGGCCATGCGGTGAGATAATTGACCGGTGCAATTTGAATGGACCAATCAAAGAAGCTGGCAGGAGCTGGTTTCGCCTTACATAGTTCCATCGCCTCCATTCGAAGCTGACCAACTTTCTTAGTGACACCCATTAACTCTTGGAACTTATCCCAGTTATATGGCTTGCCGCTAACTACCTCTAAAAACTTAATTAAATCTTCAAACTGCCTGACAACATATTTAACATTTTCCTCAAATTCTTCACCTTTCATATAGGTAGAACCGTTACGTCCCATATGATACGGAATGACAACATTGAACCATGGAATTTTCTTACCAAAGACACGCTCAATCGCCCAATCCCACTGCGGACCTGTAGAACAGCCTGGATAACAAGTAACGATGGCATCTGGTGCTGGGATTTCAGTCGCGATTGGACCTGGGTTCAAATCATCCGGAACACCTAATTCCGCGAACATTGCACAACCCATTTGTGTTCTTGCATAAGAGCAAAGTTCACGATTAAAGCCCTTGTTTTCAGCAAAGGTTTGCGGTTCTTTTTCCTCGTGCCTTGCCGCTACACGAGCACCGTATCCTTCTCCGTGGATCCATGCCATATCCTGCGCAGCCATAAATGGTCCAATCGGAAGTCCAGTAGTATAAACAACCTTTTTACCAGTCTTTTTTGCATTGATTAAATCTTCCCAATATTCATTAACAAGCTTGTTAACCAATTTTCCGGATTTTAACCTATTCGCTCTTTTCGCTTCTTGTACTGCCATCTATCATCATTCCTCTCGATTTTTTGTTACGTCTTTATTTTTATACAAATTAAACAGCCATTTCTACAAAGGCTTCTAATCTAGTCTTGATCGTTTCGATAGAATCTAGTTCGTGTGAGATTTCTAGGAGTAGGTGTGGGATTCCAGCTGCTTGCATAGCATCTTTAATATCTGGATAGAAGAACATATGCGGTTCACAAAATTGCGCCATTACAATGACAAGTTGGTCTGCCTTATACTTTCGCATAGAATCAACGAGGTATTGAGGCCAGTCAGTTTTAGGATCACATCTAGTCGGACAAGGGACGTTTGTATTTTTATCAATATAATGTGCAGCAATGGCTGCCAGTGGTTCTCTGTCTTCAGCAATATTGTCACTGATATATCTGTATCCGTGGAAAAGGTCATCTCCGACCACAACAGCACCGGATTGTTCAACAAGCTCCAATAATTCGTTTTTCGGTGCGCCGCAGAAACTGCCAGATAAGAAGACACGCACTCCTTCTTCTTTGATAGAATCCTTCTTAGCTTGAAGCTTCGGAAGCAGACTCTCTAAAATTTCGTTATGCTCTTCCTTCGGCATTACCATGCTAGATTTAATAATCGATAACATATCACTGGAAGTTAACAGCGACGGATGGATTGATTTTAACTCGTATACTTCCCTAATTAGGCCGCGGTTTTTGTTATAAATGCGTATACTTTCAAGGATATCTTCATCACTAATCTCTTTGTCTGCAAATCTTTCAATATCGCGCTTTAACTCCTTTAAACCTTGAACAATATCTCCATGGGTCCAAGGCTGGTTGCCAACAGGCAAACGGAAAAACATGTTATTGACTTTTGGAAGAAGATTCCCTACCACCTCTGCACCGCCAACGGCTTGGATACAATAATCTCCACCGACAAAACCGTCTAAGAAATCTAATTCTCCCTTTGCTGCTTGATCGACGATACTGCGGGTCGGACCACAGAAATAAGCAGGATAATAGGCGTGCCCAGTAGTAATCGGTTCCTCTTTTACTTGAAGGACAATCGGTAAGACGCCTGCTGCATGTAGTAACTCTTCTGGAAAGTGCATGATATAACAGCCTATAATCTTGGAGCCTGTTTCCATTTTCCATTCCTTCGCTCTTTCATAAGGGTCAGCTGCTATTTGGGCTAATTTATTTAAGATTTCATCCGTTGATAAATTTTGGTACATAATCGTGTTCCCTCCTATTTTTATTAAAGAATATGAAGACTTACCCTGCAAATGAAAGACCGCCATTAATACTTAAGGTTTGACCTGTAATTCTGTCGGATTCTGGTGAAGCAAAGAAAAGTGCAGCCTCTGCAACATCCTCCGCATTTGGTAAACCAAGCTTCGCACGGTCAACAGCTTTTTGAAAAACATGACTTGCTTCTGTAGCCATTACTGCATCAAAACCTGGGGTGTCTTGGATAACGGTTAAACAAAGAGCATTCACACGAATCTGCCAGCGTGCAAACTCATTTGCCAACGCTTTGCTCATCAGTACAAGTCCTGCCGCTGCCGATCCAATCAGTGACTCTCTTGGGGTCGCAATTCTTCCTGCATCAGAGGTAATGATGACAATCTTCCCGTAATTTTGCTCTCTCATATGGTCAAGCAATGCCCGGATTGCATAAAGCCTAGACGATTGTTGGCTATTTAAGCAGCCGTCATAATCATTTGGGTCTAATTCGTGAAAGAATTTTGCATATTGAACGGTTGCACCGCCATTTGCTATTAAAATATCAATCTTTCCCATTTCTGCAACGGCACGGTCTGCCATCTGTTTGACAGAATCATAGACAAACAAATCACATTCTAAAAATATTGCCTTCCTGCCCAGTTCTTCTATTTCGGCAACCACCTGCATTCCTGCTTCGTGATTTCTACCACTTACCACAATATCAGCTCCACTTTTTGCAAGCTTCAAAGCAGTTGCTTTACCAATTCCATTTGTTCCACCTGTTACGAGGGCAACTTTTCCTTCAAGATTTGTAATCATGGTTTTCTCCTTTTTTAGATAAGGTTTAATATTCAGATATTTTCATAGAGATTAAATTTGTAGTACACGACCGATGGCCATTACCTCTGCCTCTTTCGTTCCTTCATAAATTTCAAGAATTTTCGCGTCACGGTACCATTTTTGGACATTGTATTCCTCCATATATCCGTACCCGCCATGAATTTCGATAGCCGCATTTGCGCAAAAGACAGCTGTCTGTCCTCCTAAGTATTTTGCCATTGCTGATAGAGTAAAATCAGGTTTTCCTGAATCAACGAGCCATGCCGCTTTATAGACGATATTTCGAAGTGCCTCAACTTTGACAGCCATCTCGGTTAATTTCGTCATTGTCGCCTGGTAACTGCCAATCGGGTTTCCAAAGGCATATCTTTCTTTTGAATATTTGATAGCTTCATCAAGGCATGCTTGCGAGATTCCCAATGCCTGAGCAGCAACCATCATCCTAGTAATATCAAAAAAGTGCATGAGCTGTGGGAATCCTTTCCCATCCGTACCAACAAGATTGGACACCGGAACGCGGACATTTTCAAAGGAAATTTGTGCCGTATCACTAGACCGAATTCCTAACTTTCCATGGAGCTTGCTTCTTGTGACTCCCTCACTATTGCTGTCTACGATGATTTGAGAGAATCGCTTATGTCTTTTCTCATCCGGCTGTGTAATCGCTTGGACCACCATAAAATCACTGACCGTACCATTGGTAATAAAAATTTTACTGCCATTGATGATGAAATCATCACCGTCCCGTACTGCCCTAGTTTGGTAACCTGATGCATCCGTTCCGGCATTTGGCTCCGTAAAAGCTCCTGATGAAACCCACTCACCTTTACAAACCATTGGTAAATACTTATGTTTCTGTTCCTCTGTTCCATAAAGATAAATGGCTTCACACCCAAAGCTTGCCGTGATAATATTTGTACCAATTCCCATGTCGACTCGGGAAAGCTGTTCCGTTATGACCGCCTGACCTAATATCCCCATTCCAGCACCGCCGTACTCTTCAGGTATCCATGCACCAACGAGCCCTAGGTCTGCTGCTTTTTTTACGATTTCAGGAGTATATTTCTCTTCTCTATCACATTTCGCTGAATGAGGAGCAATTTCATTCACTGCAAATTTGTAGGTCATATCCTTTAACATCGTCAATTCTTCCGTTAAATTGTAATCCACCGTTCTTCTTCCTCCTCTTGAATCCAAGTGCTCACGCTTTTTCTAAAATATGAATGCACATAGCGGCTTCTTCGACTCCAATACTGCCGCCTCCGTTTTCAGCAAGACCAATTTTTGCTCCAATTACTTGTCTGTTTCCTGCTTCTCCTCTTAGCTGGGTAACAACTTCGTATATTTGTGCAAGGCCGGAAGCTCCAATTGGATGTCCCCTGCTTTCAAGTCCGCCACTCGTGTTTATTGGAATCGATCCTCCTAGAGTTGTGGCACCTGATTCTGCTAGTGCCCCGCCTTCACCAGGTGGGCAAAATCCCATCGCTTCACTTTGGTGCAGTTCACCATAAGCCGTAGCGTCATGTAACTCTGCTAAATCAATATCCTGTGGACCAAGCCCTGCTTTTTCATATGCCTCTTTTGCAAGTCTTTCACCGATATCCTCACCATCAAGGTCTCGATCCGTACCTTGACCATGGACGGAAGCAAGAATTTTTACTGGTCGTGATTTCTGTAATTTTTTCAAGAATCTCTCAGAACAAACGATAACTGCCGCTGCCCCGTCCCCAACCGGCGCGCACATACTGCGAGTCAAAGGATATGTAACAGGACTGTCATTCATAACTTCCTCTATGCTCATTCTGTTCTGATACTGCGCTTTTGGATTGAGGGAAGAGTGAAAATGGTTTTTCGATGCGATCGCTGCAAGTTGTCTTTGAGTTGTACCATACTTGCTCATATGCCAACGAGTCATCATCGCATAAACATCCATAAAAACACTTCTTCCAGCACCAGGTGCTGATTCATCAGGAGGAAGTGCAACTTCTAGGTTCTTCCCGTATTCCAATAACGTATTGATCTGCTTATCAAAATTTTCTACATCCATACAGCTTGAGTATGCGGATAATGATTTTGCTTTGTCTGGGTTTGTTAACTTTTCAGAACCGACAGCAATTGCGACATCATACATGCCGGCTCGAATGCCGGTATATGCTAGGTGCAGTGCAGTTGAAGCTCCCGCACATGCATTTTCCACATTGGTTACAGGTATTCGGTCAATTCCCATTCCCCTGAAAACGACCTGACCGCGTATGGAATGCTGCTTATCAAACATTCCCCAAAAAGTATTCGAAAAGAATCCTGCCTGTAAATCCGCTTTACCTATCCCTGCGTCTTCCAAAGATTGTTGGATTACCTGCTCCGCCATGGTCCTGACTGTCTCACCAGGGTACTTGCCAAATTTGTTCATTCCAATCCCGATAATATAAACTTCCTGCATGTTAATCCTAACCTCCTGTTCTCTATTTCATATGTAACTTTTTTATAGAATGCAGCCAATGCTACTACTCTAGTATTCTAGGCTTCGAGCTTAAATACTGCTTTATAGCACAAGTCTGTTAATGACTCTGCAGCCTTTTGTGTTTCCATTTGACTAGTAGGCTGCCGCATTAAATGATGGCAATATCCTTCAAACATACACGCTAGTGCTCGAATCGTGACATCGATATTCATATTGTGACAGTAACCCTTTTTCATGGAGCCTTTAATATCACGCTCTATCCGTCTAAATAACCTTTCACTTATTTTCAACCATTTCTCTTTAAAGTGTTGGTCTACCATCATCGCTTCTTTTAATGCCAGGAGTACCCCACTGTTTTGATTGTAAAAGTCTAGTATTTTTTGGGCTTCCATTCTCATGGCTTCATATAGATTTACTGATAAGGCTTTTGTCTGGGCATCTTTGTCTACCTTTTCTAATAGTTCGTCTACTAATCGGTCTAGGAGGTGATTTTTATTTTTGAAGTAATGGTAAAAGGTTCCATGTCCAACATTTGCTTTTGTCGTAATATCCTTGACAGTCGATTTCATGTAACCGATTTCAGAAAAGACTTCCATAGCAGACATCATGATTTGATCCTGATTTACGGTCCTGCGTCGGTCTGGTTTCGTTGTCTCCTGAGATTTTGCCATTTTCATATTTAAAACTCCTACTTTTCATAAATTTTACCTTTATCAACATTGTAGTCACATATGACACTAATGTCAATATAAACTGACAATTCAAAAATATAAATAATTTTACGGTTTTTTGAGGTCAAATATGGAAAATCATAGAATTAAAATTAGTCAAAGTTGGTAAAAGGAGCTTTAATTACCTTTCACTTTAGAAATTTGAGTTCAAGGGAATCAAAAAGGGGTTTTGGTTCCCTTCCTCTTTGAAAACTTGAGTTCGAGGGAATCAAAAGGATACTTTGGTTCCCTTTCCCTTGCGAATCTCCCATCAGAGGGAACCAAAATAGGGTGTTCCAATGTTGGAACACCCCTGCACTTTATATTTGAGTTAAATTGGTACCTTGCTCGACTTCACCATTTTTGACCATTTCTTGCAGCTTAAATTTCTGAATTTTCCCTGCTGCTGTTTTTGGAAATTCTTTAACGAAGTACCAATTCCTTGGTCTTTTAAAACCGGCCATGTTGGCTTTACAGTATTCAGTAAGTTCAGATTCTGTTGGCAGATCTTCAAAGGATGTTGGGATGACCAGTGCGGTGACCTGCTCTCCCCAATATTCATCGGGCATTCCAACTACTGCTATATCAACAACCTTAGGGTGGTCTCGCAACAATGATTCCACTTCGCTTGGATAAATATTGACGCCGCCGCGAATAATCATATCCTTTAATCTACCTTTAATTTTAATAAAACCTCTTTCATCCATAGAGCCAATATCACCTGAATGTAACCAACCATTGTCTTTCAGAGTGGCGGCTGTCTGCTCTGGCATATTGTAATAGCCAATCATGGTCTGATAGCCACGGCAGCAGATTTCTCCGTCCATACCGAGTGGAAGGACTCCACCAGTTGCTGGATCAGCAATCTTAACCTCAATTTGCGGATAAGGCTGCCCAATGGTTTCTGCCTGGTCCTCGGGTGAATCGTGTAGATGCGTTTGCGTGGTTCCACCATGCATCTCCGTCTGTCCACAGACAATCGACATCCCACAGCCAAGTTCTTCCTTCACACGTCGAACTAAATATGGTTCAACCTTGGAAGCACCAGAAAGAAGAGATTTCAAGGTTGAGAGATTATATTTTTTTCGATCAGGATGGTTTAAAATCGCTTCTACCATGGTTGGCACGAGGAGCGCAAATGTTCCTCCCTCTTTTTCAATCAATTCTAGAAATAGTCTTGGATCGAACGTATTAACTAGTACATGCGTACCCCGTTGTTGAAGGGTTCCAAGTACTGCAAACCCGCAGCCGCCCATATGAACGAGCGGCATAACATTCACCCATACACCGCCAACTTCCATGCCTGCACGTTCCGCCATAAATTTAGTACTGTTAGTTATACCCTTATTGTGAAGGATTGCACCCTTGGATTTACCTGTTGTACCTGATGTATACATAATTACAAAGGGATCTTCTGCCTTAACCACTGGAAAAATGGTCAATTGGCTGGCAGTAGTCATGAATTCCTCAAAATTAGAAAAACGAATCACTTCACGAAGTAACGGTAAGTCTTTACGGACATTGGTCACAGCTTCAAGCATATTATAGCCTCGGTATTCATCAACCAGGAAAATTCCCGCTGCTTCAGATTGGCGTAACAAGTAGTCAAGTTCCTTCTCCCTTAAAGCTGGGTTAACAGTCACTAAGGTGATTCCTGCAATCGCACAACCAAATTCAAGCAGTACCCATTCCACTTTATTTGGTGCCCAAACTGCTACATGATCCCCTGGCTTAAATTTAGTAAGCAAGGCTGAAGCAACACGTTCAGAATCAGCTAATAACTGAGAGTATGACCATCTTCTTCGCTTTGCCGGATCCGCAACCCCATCAACTAGTGCAATCCGGTCAGGAACCTCTGCTGTAACTTCTCTTAAAGCCTGAGCAATAGTCCAGTCGTGCAGCGGACGCGTAGTGTCAGCTGGCCAGTAAGAATCCGTTAATACTGTAGCATTATATACCTCGTGTTTCGCCAAATAAATCCTCTCCCTTTGCATCCATATAGTTAGCGCCATTTACACTGTAGAATCTATAGGTGCGTGAAAAATGAATTTGTCACAATCCCCCTTTACATATGTATTTTGTAGTTGATCAGTAAGTATGGATTCAATAGTTGAACCTATGTGCCATAATAATAATGGTCCCTCAAAATTGAGAATAGAATTTTTCCATTTTCAAAAAAGCTAACGTATAGAAAATTTACTTTTTTGTTTTCTTCATCACCTCCTTAATTGTTCGTCAGATTTCCATTGAATTCCTTTAATTTTTGTAAAATGACACTGTTATCGCATATGACACATCAGTCATTTAACGGCAAAAAGAATCAAATAAACGATTAAAGATACAATCTTTCTTTAAAAAGTTTATTTGTCTCTGCAAAAATAAATACAATTGTAAGCGCATACATAAGCTTTATATTAAATTTGTTTCCGAAGATTCACACACGTGGTCATTAAAGAATAAGCAACAAAATGATAGTCTCTGCTGCCTATTCTAGTAAATCATATAATTATTCCTTAAATACAGCTTTATAGCAAAAGTCAGTCAATGATTTGGCTACCTCTTGGATTTCCGCTGGTGTTACTGGCTGTACCATTAAATGATGACCATAACCCTCAAACATACAGGTTAATGCACGTATCGTTACGTCAACATTAATGTCGTGACAGTATCCCTTTTGGATTGAGCCCTTAATGTCCCGCTCAATTCTTTTGAAAAGGCTTTCACTTATTTTCAGCCATTGTTCCTCAAATTGCCTGTCAACCATGAGGGCTTCCTTTAGTGCCAACAGGATACTGCTGTTATTTACATAATACTCCAGAATTCTTTGAGCTTCATATTTCATTCTTTCGTAAACAGTTAACTGCATATTCTTTGGCTGTACATAATCATCCACCTTCTCAGCCAGGTCGTCTACCAGTTTACTCAGAAGGTCCTGCTTATTTTTAAAATAGTGATAAAAGGTTCCATGTCCCACATCAGCCCGTGAAGTAATATCATTAACAGTGGTTTTCATGTAGCCCATTTCGGAAAAAGCCTCCAAAGCACCGCTAATAATCTGCTCACGTATCCATGCCTTTCGACGGTCAGTTCTTGAATAATTTTCAGCTTTCATATTTTTCTCCTATTTGAATCAGATTTCTATATATAAAATTGTAGTCACTTATGACTATTCTGTCAATATATAAAAACTATTCAGAAAACTTTTTTTAAATTTTAGCCCACTCCTTCTATGAAAACACAAATGACAAAAAAAGAGCCGCACATGCTCAATCACTGTGCGGCTGATTTTGATAATCACTTTTACACATTCATTCCGTCCCAAGTCTAACCCCAAGTCTCTTCAAATATTTCCGATAAGCTATGCTCATTCGGTCGCATTTTAATGAGAGTTCTACCTGTAGGTCTAGTGGCAGGTCTTCTGGTTTCTGATTTTCGACGATTGGTTTATCTTGGGCAAAGATCATATTCTGAAAATCAATCATTTCTTGGTCGGTTGTACCTGTTTCATAGTTGACTGACATAATTCCGTACGCAACAGATTTTCCTTCCGCAATTGGCTTAATAATTAGCATGATTGTCATCTTATTGTCTGTATCCGGATCCCGTTTCGTGAATCGGACAGATAATGGTTGAACGATTTCATAGGTGTAATAGACATTTTTAGCGATTCCAGTTCCATCTGGATCTGGCTGAAAAATAGCAATTTCATCTGAGTAAATCCGATTTCCTTCTGTATGAACATCGTAATCGCCAATTTCCGGATGTTCAGGTACTCCAAGAAATCCTTCATGAATAAAGGAAAGATGACTGACATCAAGGAAGTTCTCCACAATTCTTGGCGGGTTTGCATTTACTTCCTGTGGTCCCCATAGGACATTCCGGTAGCTGCTATCCGTAAATTCAGGATAAGCAGGAAATTCAGGGTTGTTATTTTCAAGGTTAATCCAAACAAATCCATACTCTGCTCTGCATGTATATTTAATCGCTCTAGCTTTTAATGGAATTGACCTTCCTTCAGGCAGCTGTGGGATTTTTGTACAAGTCCCCTCTGAATTATATTCCCAGCCATGATAGGGACAAACCAGGTTCCCGTCTTTTACGCATCCTAAAGATAGTGCCGCTCCGCGATGGATACATAGATCCTTAAATGCGTGAATGCCTAGTTCATTTTTGAAAAGAACAATCCTTTCACCTAGAATTATTACCTGTATTGGCTCTTCTTTTACGTCTTCTATTTTACAAGCAATGATCCAATCACTGCGTAAAACGGTGTCATTGATGAACATTTATACATCCCCTTCTATTCAATATATACGTATATTTTATGGAGAAAATGATTTAAAGTCAACCAAAAGACGAACAATAAAATATTTTTACGAAAAATTATTCGTAATATTATATTTACAATTTTCAAATCCTTCATTATAATTCATATATAGTTTTTAATATCCCCATAGTATTAAATTACATCAACGGCATTTTATTAAGTTTTTCATTCGTTTTCTAGATTGTTTTTTACATGAATTTATAATAAGGGAGAATGGTACTGTGTCACAAAAAGAGCAAAATCCGAACATTACAGTAGGAGTAGATGAAAAGATAAGTTGGGGTAAAGCACTTCTGCTTGGTATGCAGCATGTACTTGCAATGGATTTATATATCGCACCGATCATTATTGCAGGGTTACTAGCGTTAGACACTATGAATACTACTTTTTTCATTCAAATGTGTTTCTTGGCTGCAGGTCTTGCAACCCTCATTCAAACTATTGGAGGGCTAAGATTACCAGTTGTTCAGGGTCCTTCGTATGTACCTATCGGTGCACTAGCTGCGATTGGTGGAAAACTTGGAATGGGAGCTGTATTTGGAAGCTTACTTCCAGGAGCTTTATTAATTGCCATCCTTGGCTATCCATTAAAATGGTTTGCAAAAGCCGTTAAAAAGATTATCCCACCTATTGTCGGAGGAACAGTTATTGTAATCGTTGGTATCTCTCTAATGCCTTCCGCATTCAATAGCATTTATTCTTCACCAGGTAATGTAGGTCATAATATATTAATTGCATTTGTTTCCGCTGCTGTCCTAGTTATTTGTATCCTGTTAGGACGTAAGCAGAAAGGGTATGGAACATTTTTCCGACTTATTTCAGTAATTCTAGCGATTGTCGTTGGTACAATAACAGCTTCACTATTTGGTACAGTCGATTTCTCCACTGTAAAACAAGCAGCTTGGTTTTCGCTTCCTAGCTTCTTCCCATTTGGAAAACCTGTATTTGATTTACAAGCCATCCTAACCATGGTGTTTATCTATTTAATTATCTTAATCGAAACTACTGGTACGTGGTTTGTTGTATCTACAGTAACTGGCAGTGAATTAGATGAGAAAAGATTAAACAGGGCTTCCGTAGGTGAAGGAATTGGTTGTTTCGTAGGGTCACTTTTCGGCGGTACTCCAATGACTGGATATTCATCAAATGCTGGTATCATAGCTATTACAGGAGTTGCCAGCAGAATGGCAATCATTAGCGCAGGTGTAATTTTAATCGCTTTAGGGTTAATACCAAAATTATCAGCTATCATTACTTGTGTTCCTCAACCAGTCATTCAAGGAATTTTCGGAGTTGTCTGTGTAGCAATTGTTATGAACGGGATGAAAGTTATTCAGCATGTAGTCATTGATGATCGTAATATGATGGTAATCGGTGTTCCGATTCTATTAACAATAGGTACAATTGTTCTACCAAAAGAAATTCTTTACAGTGTTCCTGACTTTGCTAATTACATTTTATCTTCTGGTACAGCTGTAGGTGCTCTAGCAGTGGTAATTCTAAATCTCGTCATTCCAAAAGAACGGCAAAAAGCTGTTCCAACGAGTGAAGAGTCTCTCACATAAAATCACAAAGGACTGGTGAAATATTCACCAGTCCTTTTCTAATTTTCATCAACTTTTTGGCAATAATATTGATAGCCAAGGTATTGGTAGTTTTGTCTTCTATACATGTCTTTTGGCGTATCCATACCATCTGCAACTAAAAGGATGGTCTTATCTTGAAACGTATCCATTACGAATTTTTGAATTCGGCTTCCAATTCCTCTCTTTTGAAAGGCTTCATCCACTCCTAGATTATCAATTTCCGCTGTATCCTTTGAAATAATTACTTCTACTGCCCCTGCTGGTGTTCCTTGATATAAGGCAAGAATCTGCATAAAATTCGGATCTTTAAAAATTTGCTTGTTTAGCTCTACCTTTTGATTAGCGTAATTACTGCCAAATACGATATCTTGCTGATACTGTAAGTTAAGAAAAACCTTAAGGTTTTTTTCCGTTACCATTTGAACCTCAATATCAGGATGATCTTTAACATCTGGGAATTGATTAGGCTGAATGGTATAGAGTTCAAGAAATCCAATATCATATTCAGCTAGATTTAAATAATTCACTAGCTCTACAGGGACTTCTCCATTTTCTGGAAACTTAAACTTAATGTGCTTTTGTCCATTTTTGAGATGATATTCTCTCAAATATCTTTCAGCTTCTTTAAATTCATCCAGTGATGGTAGGGTTTTGTACTCAATAAAATTACTATCGTATCTTGATAACATCTCTGGAAAATGATAGTGCTTATATAGGTTATTTTCAACTACAACATGACCATGTGTAAAAATATTCTCAAAAGTAATTGGCACGAATGTCATCCCCTTATTCATAAAAACATACTGTCTTTTGAAGTTCTATTTCTTCCATAATTGATAAATTATTTCTGTAAACATTTGATCTAAACTTTTCTTTTTTTGACTTTTTATCCATTCGACCTGGTCAATGGGCAGGTTTAATTTTAAACTAACGTTTTCATTGGGCATTTCTACTTTTCTAATTTCTTCTAGGGTAATTCCCTCTTCAACATTCGGAAACCATGAACTATTATCATCTACTCTATCAAAATCATCGTACTCGCTTATGTCAACGAGATCACAAAATAAATTTAGCTGCGGTAAACCTCCAGACAGAGTTTTTACATGCATAATGGAATTGATCATTCTACCATCTTCTAATTCTATCTCCATAATTAGCGTTTGCTCATTTCTATATCTTCTTACCGTAACCTCACTGACAATCAAATCCAGCTCTAATGTGAATCCTGAACTTGATTCAAAGATGTAGATGACACTATTAAATATATGAATAGTTTCACCATCTATTTTTACTGATTTCACAACAGCCATAAACGACTCCTCCAAAAAACATCACATACACAAAATTATTAATCTAATTTTATACCAAAACAGGAGGTAACTTCAAAAAAACTTATGATATATATGATATTTATTGAAAATACGCTAATTTTATAAAGTTAAAGAAATGTTCACAGCATATTTGAGTCGATTGAGTTAAAATAAAGTCAAATCAATATGTGATGCACTTCACAATTAAGACAGTTAGAGAGGAAATCGTGTTATGTCATTACACACACCAGATAAAATACTTGAAATATCCGTTAAAAATGGAATCAAAAAGACCAGTTACCCGTTACTAACTACTCTTCTATTAGGCTTCCAAGCAGGTGCCTTTATATCTTTAGGATTCCTGTTATATATTCGTGTTACAGCACCGCTATCTGAAGGTTTATCAGGTTTAAGTGCTATTTTAGGTGCTTCTGTTTTCCCTATTGGGCTTATTCTTACCTTAATTGCAGGCGGAGAACTTCTTACTGGTAATATGATGGTAGTTCCGCTGGCAAGGTTTGCAAACAAAATTAATACAAAACTGGTACTTCAAAACTGGTTTCTCATCACGGTGAGTAATTTTCTTGGAGCGATTTTCGTTGCTTACTTTTTTGGACATATTGTAGGTTTAACAGAAACGGGTGTTTACCTGGAAAGCACGGTTCATATTGCGGAACATAAATTAGACGCAACCTTTCTACAAGCATTTGTTTCAGGGATTGGGTGTAATTGGCTTGTCGCTGCCGCTGTGTGGTTATCTTATGGAAGTGAAGATATGATGGGCAAAATTGCGGGAATTTGGTTTCCAACCATGGCCTTTGTAGCAATTGGATTTCAACACGTTGTGGCCAATATGTTTGTGATACCGGCTGCTATTTTTGCAGGACACTTTACATGGATGGATTATGTAAGTAACTTTATCCCTGTATTTTTAGGCAATGCCGTTGGCGGAGCACTTTTTATTGGCATGGCGTATTGGTTTGCCTACAAAAAGAATGAATACACAGTAATTGAAGGAACTAAAAAGACAGGGATCTTAGATAAAAAAATTGGATTATAGTAATTTGAATTGCTATTGAAGACAGCAAAAGAGCCATGGTAAACACGGCTCTTACTTATTTTATTTATTCAAACAAAGGACTAACTGCTCTTTCATTATGAATTCGGTCAATAGCCTCTGCTAGTAATGGGGCTACAGACAGCATCGTAATTTTATTAATTCTTTTTTCTTCAGTCTGCTCAATCGTGTTCGTTATCACTAATTCTTGAATGGCTGATGATTCAATTTTTTCTACAGCAGATTGTGAGAGAACAGCATGAGTACAGCAAGCATAAACCGCCTTTGCCCCATGCTCGACTAATGCATTGGCTGCTAATGTCTGCGTTGTAGCAGTATTAATTAAATCATCAACAATAATCGCATTTTTCCCTTCAATATTCCCAATAATGTTTAATATTTCGGAGACATCCGGTTCAGGGCGACGACGATCTATGAGAGCAATCGGTGCATTTAAAAGATTGGCCATTTTCCTTGCTCTCCCAACCGCACCATTGTGTGGTGCAACAACAACCACATCCTCAAGTCCCTTTTTCTCAAAATACTCGGATAGAGTTGGAATTCCAATTAAATGATCCACTGGAATATCAAAGAAGCCCTGTACCTGAGGTGAATGTAAATCCATCGTCAGTACCCTCGTAGCACCTGATTTTTCTAAAAGGTTCGCAATTAATTTAGCCGTAATAGGCTCTCGAGATCTAGCTTTTCGATCCTGACGCGCATAGCTGTAGTAAGGAATAACAACATTGATCATTTTGGCTGAAGCTCTTTTTAAAGCATCAATCATGATGAGAAGCTCCATGATATGGTCATTATTTGGGTGCGAAGTGGATTGAACGACATAAACGTCGCAGCCGCGAACACTTTCTTCTATATTCACTTGAATTTCTCCATCACTAAATTGGGTGACCGAGCTCTTCCCAACCTCACAGCCTAAATGCTCAGCCATTTCCTTTGCCAAGCTCTGATTTGAATTTAACGCAAACAATTTAAACCCTTTTTTTAGTTGATATGGCACTTT
Source organism: Neobacillus niacini (assembly GCF_031457145.1). Lineage (GTDB taxonomy): Bacteria > Bacillota > Bacilli > Bacillales > Cytobacillaceae > Neobacillus > Neobacillus niacini_J. The sequence goes on along the minus strand of NZ_JAVDVZ010000006.1, from coordinate 81,840 downwards.
ATGTCCCCCATGCTTTGTTTATTTACAAATATTAATTTTTGCTCTTTTTCTTATTTTACATGAAATGATGACTTCAGAACACTTTTAACCACATAGATAAAAAAATATTCACAAACATGGATTAAAAGAATGGTGTCCATTCAATGATACAAGCATATTATGTACTCAATTATTTAACGAAAAACCTCTACTGTTATTGTGCAGGAGGTTTAACAGAACAATGTCAATTAGTTCATTCAAAGATAATAATTGATAATGATTATTAATGTTAATTGTTATTTTTATCTTAGGTGCTAGATTATTTAAATTGTTAAATTGTTGTCAAGAATCTCAATATGGCACATATATTTTGGCAGTATGATTTTTAAGGAGGTCATGAGGAATGATGACATCGAATGGAATGCGTTTAAGAAAGATCCAAAGACTTGCTCATGAAATTATAGATGAGGTGAACATTAGAAATGAGCAAAGACCACCAGAAATCCTAAAGTCAGTTGTGTTCGGTTTGACTTGCTTGATTATCCAATAAAATTTTCCATTTATCTCTATTAAAAACGAAACAAAAAAGATTTATACTCGTAGTAAAGGGATGGAAGGATGTGGGAGCAATGAATAGATACTCGATTGAAGAATTTATCCAACAAACAGAGCAGCAAGATAAAGGCGAAGGTTTTTTTGAATTAGAAACGCCGCGGATGTTGGAAGTAAACTTAGACGGACTGGTTTGGGCCAAAGCTGGTTCGATGGTCGCATATCATGGAGAAATGAAGTTTGTTCGTGAAGGAATACTAGAACATGGTCTCGGAACTGCGTTCAAAAAGGCATTTACAGGAGAAGGCGCCTCCTTAATGAAAGCCAACGGGAAAGGAAAATTATATCTCGCTGATAGTGGGAAGAAAATCATCATCCTAAATTTACAAAACGACGCCATTTATATTAATGGGAATGATCTACTAGCCTTTGAACCTAGTATCAAATGGAAGATAAAATTGATGAAACGAATTGCCGGGATGCTTGCGGGCGGATTATTTAATGTACGCTGTGAGGGAACTGGAATGATTGCTTTTACAGCGCATTATGAGCCAATCACACTGAGGGTATTGCCCGGAAGTCCTGTCATTACCGACCCTAACGCAACCGTCGCCTGGTCTGGTAATCTTATGCCAACATTTCAAACCGATATTACCTTAAAAACATTTTTCGGGAGAGGCAGCGGTGAGTCGATTCAAATGAAATTCGAAGGTGACGGCTTTGTGGTTATCCAGCCTTTTGAAGAGGTCTACATGAAGTCGAAGCAAATTACATAATTTCGAGTCTGAACAGCATAATCAGCCTATGGAAGCTCTAAGCTCTCCGTAGGCTGATAATTTTTACAGGTTGCCTTTTCGGAAACCTTGTTGTTCCAGCATTTTTCCAACATCTTTATAACCATTATTCACATAAAAAGGATCCTTGTAAAAATTAGCCATTCTTTGTGTCCATGTAGAACCACCGCTATTTCTCCCTTTTGTAGCTTCAAGATGGAGATGATTAAATCCTTTGATTTCTTCATGAATATTCTCATTGTAACGTTCTTCATGGAAGATTGCTTCCTTTGGTAAGCGTGGCACCTGGTCAGGTATTTCACACGCATAGCCAATACACAAACCTGAAACAGGAATCACATACTCAGGCAACTCCAGCAGTTCTATAAACTCAAGTGGACTTCTGCGAATGCCGCCAATTGGTACAGTCCCTAATCCTAGAGATTCTGCAGCTGTAATCGCACTTGCTAACGAGATTCCTACATCAACGCTTCCCACGATTAATAAGTCGGGATTTACTTCAGACTTAAAATCGATCCCTTCCATTTCACATGCTACCTTGATACGGTGGAAATCTGCACAAAATACTAGAAAGACTGGTGCCTCGACAATATATTTTTGATTTCCAGCAAGTTCCGCCATCTTCTTCCTTCGCTTTAGATCATTTATCGAGATAATCGTAACATGTTGACCGTTGACCCATGAAGGGGCAGCTTGAGCAGAGCGAATAATTGCATTAAGATCCTCCTTCGAAACCTGACGATCTGAATATTTCCGTATGGATCGATGATTCATCATCGTTTCTACTACTTTATTGGTTGATATTTCATTAGATTTCATATGTACCACCTTTAATTAGAATTTAAATATAGTCATTACCCTAACAAAAAAGTTGCCCTAAAGGAAGAGCAACTCGGTGAAAGGATTTTTTGTAGATGGAACATTTTTCATAGAAATGTTAGTGATGTACTTTAGGACCGCTTACTGCAATATCAAATCCATTCTTTTTATTTGGAATGAATCATACTTCTAATAAATGTCCTTGCAGGATCATTCATAAATCGACGGACTGGATGTAACAAATAGCATTCCTCATTATTATTAACAGCATTTATAAGTTCTCTTCTCCTATATATTGGTATGTCACGCATCCATTTACCAACATTAGCAGGATAAGGTTTTGATTTTACGCCTAGAGTTTTTGAAAGTTGCAAATAACATTTCTTCTAAAGCAAATACATCATCTTCCGTTTGTCTCATAATCCTTTTCATTTCATCCAATTTGTTAAAGGAAAGTAATTGCTTAACGAACTTCCGACTAAAAACTTGTGAATTATTTTTGTCTCATGTTTCGGTAGTCACTTAAAGGTCTTTCTGTATATACATTGTTTACAAAACCCTGGTGCACGTTAACGGCGAGTGCTGGATATAGCTTGATCCCCTAGACAGGCATTATATGTTTATGCAATAAAAAAATATATGACATTACTAATTTGCCAATCTTCGGAAAATAGGTACAAGTTCATGTGGTCAAGTTACCATATGGAACGTTGAAATAAATTCTAGATAAAAACCTTCTTTACTTATCTGTACTGTTTATAACATAGGTATTCATCTCCCTGCCTATATGCTATTCATCAGCGGTTTTAGAATTTCGTTCCGTATAAAAAAGACCAGCAGCAAGGTATCTCTTGCTGCTGGTCTTTGTTTTCTTTATTTTTTATTAAGGATAAAGTCCTTTTCAATTGGTGCTTGTACGGTGGCAATCATGTTGTTAACTGCGCTAAAGAGTGCTTTTACAGAAGAAGTCATGATATCAGCGTCAATCCCGCAGCCCCAATATACGGCACCATCTGTTGCAGTTATACCCACATAAGATACTGCGTTTGATCCGGATCCTATTTCTAGAGCATGCTCCTTATAGACTAAATCTTTATACTGAATACCCAATTGGGTTTGAAGAACGTTGCTGATGGCATCTAGCCTTCCATTCCCAACACCAATAAATTCAAGAACTTCATTATCTATCATAATTGATACAATGGTTTCGTAATGGTCATTTTGGGTGTATCTGTAATTGATAAACTTAACAGGGATATTAATATTCACATATTCTTTTTTGAATATGTCAAAAATTTCATTTGGCATAAGCTCCTTATGCAAACGATCTGATTCATCTTTCACTTTATAACCGAAGTTTTCACGCATCTTGGCAGGTAAATCTAGCCCATAGTTTTGTTCCAAAATATAACCAATTCCCCCTTTACCGGATTGGCTATTAATACGGATGATGTCTCCTTCATACTCTCTGCCAATATCCATTGGGTCAATCAATAGATAAGGTACTGACCAATACTGACGCTCCTCTTCCTCACGCCATTTCATCCCCTTGGCAATGGCATCTTGGTGGGAGCCAGAGAATGCAGTAAAGACAAGTTCGCCACTATATGGATGTCTTTCATGAACCCTCATCCTTGTTAATTTTTCATACTTTGAAATAATCTCACGGATATTTTCAAAATTAAGCTGTGGGTTTATCCCATGTGAATACATGTTTATTGCGAGCGTTACGATGTCTACATTACCCGTTCTTTCTCCATTTCCAAACAGAGTTCCTTCGACCCTTTGTGCACCCGCTAGCATTCCAAGTTCTGCATCAGCAACTCCTGTTCCTCTGTCATTATGCGGGTGGAGTGACAGGATGACATTGTCCCGGTAATTTAGATGATCACTCATAAATTCAATCTGGCTTGCGTAGACGTGGGGCATGGACATTGAAACGGTAGCTGGAAGGTTAATAATTACCTTGTTCTCAGGAGTTGGCTGCCAAATATCAAGTACCCGGTTACATATATCAAGAGCAAACTCCATCTCTGTACCTGTAAAGCTTTCAGGTGAATACTGAAACTGGAAGTTCCCCTCCGTCTCTTCTGCATATTTTTTTAGCAACTTTGCACCGCTTACCGCAATATCGATGATTTCTGCATCAGACATTTTAAATACCTGCTCACGCTGTGCCACGGAGGTAGAATTATATAGGTGCACCACTGCTTTGTTCACACCTCGAAGCGCTTCAAATGTTTTTTCTATAATATGATCTCTCGACTGCGTTAACACTTGCACCGTTACGTCCTCTGGAATTAAATTCTGTTCAATCAAGGTCCGTAGAAAGGTATATTCTGTCTCCGATGAAGCAGGAAAACCAACTTCTATTTCCTTGAAACCTACTTCCAAAAGCAACTGAAAGTATTCTAATTTTTCTTCTAGGTTCATCGGGACGACTAATGCTTGATTTCCATCTCGTAAATCGACACTGCACCAAGTAGGGGCCTCCGTTATGTATTCTTTCTCTGTCCATTTCAAACTTTTGACTGGGGGCATAAAATATCCTCGGGAATACTTTTCAATATTTCTCATACTAATAACCACCTTTTCATTTGAGTGTCAAAAAAAATAAAAAAAGCCTATCATCTCATAAGAGACGATAGGCTTTACCTTCGTGGTACCACTCTTTTTGATTCGAATTTAAACAGACGAATCCACTTTGAGACTTGATGACGGTGGTCAACCGTTAAGACCTACATATCAGCCTTACCACTCCTGGGCGAGTTGGGGAATTTATTGACTGTCTTTCACCAGCCGACAGCTCTCTTAGCAATAAATATTCCTTAATACTCCCAATCATTGTGTTTTAACTAAATCTGAATTTTCCAATTTTTATTAGTTTATACTAGATTTATAAAATAATCAAGACCTTATGTTTCAATTTCACTTCATAATAATATTTTCTCTTTCATCTATTATTACTCCTTTTTTTGTCATTAATGTACATTCCTCAGAAATTATTGTTTTCATTGGAACATATCTTCTACGGTTAATTTAAGAAAAATTTAATGTATATTTTAGAATCCTTTTATATTTTCCTATTAGACTAGGTTTGTAGAGAAATTTAATCATCATTAAAAGGAGCATATTCAAATGACACACGCACACTTAACCTCACTGGTATTGGCGCTATTTTTTCTAATCATTATTGTTGTTCTCCAAAACAAAGGGAAAAATATTAAAATATGGCATATGGTTTTGCGTGCTACATATATACTAGTCATCGTTACAGGATGTATGCTATTCTTTTCTGCCTATTCTATTCCCCTATCCTATTATCTCAAGGCGATACTTGGCATTATTATGATTGGTCTATTTGAAATGGTCATCGTCCGGAAACAAAAAGGAAAAACAACAGACCTACTATGGATTGCCTTTTCTATCGTCTTTGTCATCCTGTTTGTTCTTGGATTTACACTCCCAATGGGATTTGATTTAATAAAATAAAAAGAAGTGTTTCATGGTGCCTGTCACCGATGAAACACTTCTTTTTAGAATCTTTCTCGGTTGGTGTTGATACCGCTGAAACACTCCTTAAATTGCTTAAATTTATAGGTTATTTTTGTTTACATAATATTATTATATAAAACCGAATGGTAAGTTCATTTCATAACCTTCAACTACTATAATTTTGCCTGTACCGACTGTAACTTTCTCTCCATTGTATTTTCTTTGTCACGGCGGTCATCAATTCGAATGTTCGTACATACTCTCTGCAGGCCTTTTTGAAAAGGTACTTCATGGAGTTCGTGAACAATCTCCAGTAATAATTTCAAATCTCCTTCAATTAAAGTACTCATTGGGGTTAACTGATATTTAACCTTCCCTTCATACTGTCGAAGAACTTTTTGTATTTCAACTACATACTCACTTACACTAGGTGTGCCTGTCCCAACCGGAATAACAGTTATATCAACAATGGCCATTCTTCTACCTCCTACTTTAATCATCTCTTCACTAGAATATCATAAAATAGACGAGACAAAAAATTACTACGGTTTATAGATATCTGTTCTCAGGAAAAAAGGCAACCTTTTTCCTAAGTTTAATAGGAATTAAGGTTGCCTTTGTTTGTTGCTTGGTATTTTTGATATTTAATTTACCGCTTCTGACAGAATATCGATTGCCATCCCTCTTGTTCATTTTCTTCGAAATAAAGTACCTTCCAATCTCTAAATTCATCTAACAACTCATTCGACCGCAGTTTATATTGTTCTGATATCCCCTGGCCCACAGTCTCAGGTGATTGATAGTAGGTTTCCATGAAAAAATACCCGCCCTCTTTAATGCTGCTCTTTACAACCGGAAATAATGCGCGATCAAGGTAATAGGTAATGACCATTACGTTATATGCATTCAGCCAATTTTGAGCATTCACATTGGTAAGGTCTGCTACCTGCGGCTGAATAGCAAGATTATCTTTAGATGCCTGCTCTTGAATATAGTTGATCGCGACATCAGATATATCCATTGCCTCAACCTGATAATCACTTTGGGCAAGAAACATACTGTTACCGCCAAGACCACATGCGATATCAAGCGCAGTGCCTCCTTCCTTAAAATATGCAGCCAGTTTTTTTAACCTTGGATTTGGTTCAGGTTCCTCAAGCTGGGTAATCCGATCAAGATGTTTGATATTCCATTTATCTCTTGTATTCATTCTTCTAGCTCTCCTTATTTATGTATTAATAGTAATAGATTACCTGCAAAATTATTTTCAGACAAGTTACTAGATCGAATGTTTACATATTAATAGTATTTTTCAAACGCTATCATTCTACTTGTCTCTGATAGGAGAAACTTCGTTTGCTGCCCTCACCAATAATGAGGTATTAAATACAATAATTCTGACATCAATGTATGCTTTTTTCCATACTATATTTTGGGGTGAAAATATGCCAAGAATAAATTACAGAAGTTCAGACGTTGACTTAATGGCAAGGATGATGCGAGCAGAAGCCGAAGGTGAAGGAAAACAGGGAATGTTAATGGTTGGAAATGTCATTGTTAATCGTGTTAAAGCAGAGTGTTTAGACTTTAAAGATGTAAGAAACGTTAACGATGTCGTTTTTCAAGTACAAGGAGGAAATTTTTCTTTTGAAGCTGTTCAAAAGGGGAATGTATTTTATCAACGAGCGAGATCTGCTGAAAAAAGATTAGCAAAACAGAATTTGGATTATTGGAGAGAACACCCATCTAAATATTCCCTTTGGTATTTTAATCCGCATGCTCCATGCCCTCCAACATGGTACGGTCAACCTCATTCCGGTCAATTTAAACAGCATTGTTATTATGAACCAAAAGCTGGAACATGTGATAGTGTTTATAAGGGAGCTTAAGCTTACTCTTTGAGTAAGCATTTTTTGCGTCGGGCAAACGCACAAAGAAGCCGCCAAAGTGGCAGCTGGAATTACTATTTCTAATTCACATAATTTAAAATTCCATACACAAATTGCTCAATGCTCCGAAATCATATGTCTGATTAAGTACCAATGGTTTCTTATTTTCATCCCCACTCCCCAACGCAAGAAAGAGCGGAACAAAGTGTTCTGGTCTTGGTACGGCTAACCGCGCATGTGGAGCTAATTGAAGGTATTGATCTAAAGAATCTATATCCCTTTTTTTCACATACTCAATAATCCAATTATCAAATTCTACTGCTTCTTTAACAGGTTCAGTGGCTTCCGGGAAAAACCAATTAAAATTATGAACAGTTGTTCCACTTCCAATTACCAGAATATCCTCATCCCCAAGTCCTTGTAACGCCTGACCAATATGGTATTGTGCTTTAGGCGTCAAGAAAGGATGAACGGATAATTGAATGACTGGAATGTCGGCCTTCGGAAACATATGGCGCAGTGCTACCCATGAACCGTGGTCCAAACCTCTTTTTTCTTCTCTTTTTGTTTTAATCCCTAAATTCTTAAATCGTTCCTCAAGAATCTTGGCGATTCTAGTTGAACCTCTAGCGGGGTATTTGATTTGATACATTTCTTCTGGAAAACCGTAATAGTCATAAACGGTTTCAAGTACATCGTCTGTATACGTTAATGAGAGAATTTCACTTTCCCAGTGAGCACTAAATATAACAATGGCTTTTGGGTTATAACGTTTGCCCAATTGTGATAAAAAATTGGAATACTCATTTTGTTGTACAGCTAAATATGGTGATCCATGGCCAATGAATAAAGATGGTACCATCTTCGACTCCTCCTAAAAGCGTCCGATTGCGACAAATAGTGCTAATGCTAATAATATAATATTCATCCCGATTGCTTGATTTTCCTTCCTCTTGATATGAAACCCAGCAGCCAAGATCATGATAATCGCAATTCCAATCGCTGCAATCGGTGTTAAGATAGGTGCGATTCCTAATGCATAAGGTAAAATCAAACCAATTGCTCCAAGTACTTCCGCCAGTCCAATAAAAACAACCAAGCCCTTTGAGGATTCTTGTACCCAAGGCATGCTTGTTTTCGCTTTTTCATAAGAAAAGGCTTTTGTAGAACCTGCAAATAAAAACATTAATCCCAAAATAATTTGAACAGCCCATAACGCAATATTCATGTCTCAATCTCTCCTTTTATACCGTTTTTGTTGTTACTGCCATTTTTCTTTGACCCAAAAACAAAGCGACGGCTAAAATCAAAAGAATGAAAGGTGTCATAGCAACAGCAAAACCTTGTCCAGCCTGGATATGAGTGAATACTGCACCCGCCATCACTACTGTTAAGACTCCACTAAAAATCGGTACTAAATTTTTCTTCCAATACCCTATGAGTAATCCAATGGCAGAAATGACCTCAATGGCTCCCACCACAAACATAAACCCTGTTCCATACCCATACACATCATTAAATGCCTCAACTTGCATTGGATTCGCACTCAATTTCATAAAACCAAATAATAAATACCCTACTACCAATAATCCTTGTATGACACGAACTGTCCACTTCATTGTAACAATTCCTCCTTGTTAAAATTTTCCTCTCACTGATATAATAAGCACTAAGGAGTAATTTTAGAAGTAGGCACATTAATGTGTCATAGTATCAAAAAGGAAACCATAAGGGGGAAAAGGAATTGTCTAATGATTGCAAAGTGGAAACCGCTCTCGATATACTCGTAGGAAAATGGAAACCTGTTATTCTTTACCATATTTTATCGAATGGAATATTACGTTTTAGCGAACTGCAACGATTGATACCGGATATAACCAAAAAAATGCTGACATCCCAGCTAAGGGAGTTAGAGTATCATGATATTATCAATCGTAAAATTTATGCACAAATTCCTCCAAAAGTTGAATATTCCATGACGGAATATGGAAAAGGACTCATGCCACTTCTAGAGTCTATGCACAATTGGGGTTTGGCACACATCGAACACTTAAATGAGATTTACGGGGAAGAAGAAGCAAAATAGCATCAAAAAAGAGCTGATTTCAGCTCTTTTTTATACTCCAAGATATCTTGAATAATCTATGACTATTTAGAAGTAAAATTAATGCCGTTCGTTATATATGGAATTGCTGATTTTATAAAATCCTCTGGAGCTATTGTCTTACTATTTCTTCTCCATTCTACAGAAGCCCCATAGATTCCCCAACTCAATATGACTGCCGCAACCCTGAGCGCTTTCTCATCATCCGTTGAATGCTGTTTTACCAACATTTTGTAAAAGATTAATTCAAGCTGTTCCTTAATGATGCGAGCAATGGTATCTTCGTATCCCCGATGGCATCGATTCGATAAAGATTTTTGGAAATTCGTAATTGCTTTAAAGATACTAACGAACGCTTCTTCATTTATTTCGCTATTTTCGTAGACACTGTAATCTAAATTAATTAACAATACCTCTGATAACACTTTTTCTAATAAGTCGTATATATCTTGAAAATGATAATAAAAAGTGGCACGATTAATCACTGCCTCTGTTGTAATATCCTTAACCGTTATATCCTTAAACTCCTTTTTTTCCGAAAGTTCAATAAAAGAATCCATGATTAATTTACGGGTACGAAGAACTCGGGGATCAGTCTTTGTTTCACTCATATCAAAATTCCCTCCGACTTTTTAAACAAATATGCAAATGTGTTGGATAAACGACATATCCAATGAACTATTGGTATTGATTGTTTTCAATATGGATTAAAATACAATTGTGAAGCAAATAAGTCCTTTTACTGCAACTGATAATCATTGTATCAAAACATGAAATAAACTTCTTAAAAATTGTCTCAAGAAAGTGAGGAAATATTAATGACGAACAAGAATAATTTGATGTGCGATTTAGAAACAGGTGTGTGTGGTGTAGTTGGTGAGGAAGAAATGGAGCTAATAGATTTAAATCCACCAAAGAAAAAAATTGAACTTTATTATGTTACCGACCCAATCTGTTCCCATTGCTGGGCGCTAGAACCTACCCTTCGCCGTTTTGAAAAACAGTACGGCCATTATTTCAATTTCCATACCGTAATGGGTGGCTTGCTGGAAAAATGGGGTGACGGGCCAGTTGATCCTGCCAACGGAATCTTCGGACCGGCGGACGTCGCAGGTCATTGGAGAGAAGTCGGGGAATATTCGCGCATGCCAATCGATGGATCACTGATGATTGACAATCCTGTTCAGTCATCCTTCCCTCCCTCTCGCGTGTATAAAGTGATTCAAAAACATCATAATGATGAAAAAGCATTTGAATATTTACGCCGTGCTAGAGAAGCCCTATTTGCCTTTAATCAAAATATTGCCGAGAAATCCGTTATGATTGAAATCGTGAACAGTCTAGGACTTAATGGAGAAGCGATTGTAAAAAAAGCGGAAGAGCAAACCGGACATCAATTATTAAATGAAGACTTCTCACTTGCAAGAAAACTAGGCGTAAGAGGTTTTCCAACTATTATTATGGTGAATGAAGAAAACAAGGGTGTAAAAATTGTCGGCAGCCGCCCGTTAGAAAACTATATTAACGGATTATCTCAAGTTTTAAATGGAGAAGAACCGAAACCAAACCAACAACCTTCTCTAGCTGACTTGCTAGCTACAGAAAAACTCCTATTCTCAAAAGAAATAGAAACCATGTATGATGTGGAACAATCTGAGCTCCAATCTTTTGTTGAAAAAGAATTGACCCCAGGTATTTTTGAAGAAAAAGAAGTGCTAGGTGAAAAATATTTTGTAAAAAAATAAATCAGCTCATCAAGAACCTCTAAAAAAATCTGTAAAATCTTGAAAAAGACATTACAGATTTTTTTATTTATCGCAAGAAAATGGCGCTGCAATAATTAATACATTACTAATGCCTGGTGTTACACAAACTCAATGCAGCTGCCACTGTTGAACAAAGTGTTTTATCCATTATTTACTTTCGTTGAACGTTCTGACAGCCATGGATCAATTGCAAAGGCAAACTGACCGGTTAAGCACAATGATACATGCCCTGCTTCCTCATGCTGATAGGTTTTATCTTCACTTGAAATAAGGTCCATAACAGGCAGGCTTTGGGATTCTAACACTAATTCATCCCTAGTGGATGATATGACCAATGTACTGCACTTAATGTTAGATAAGTCTACCTTCTGACCGCCAATCTTCATTTCACCTTTGACAAGCTTGTTATCTTTGTATAATTCATTGAACATTTGCTTAAATGCTGCCCCTGAAAAGGTAACGGCGTCTTTCATCCATTTGTCCATTCTCCGCCACTTATCTACATATTTTTGATCATGTGCGCGTGTGACCAAGTTTATCGTTGGGCCGATATTAAATCCTTGCAATGCCATAAAAATCGCAGATAAAAACTCGGATGGGATTACTTCGTATGCATCTGCGAACCTGTCAAAATTAAGTGTCCCGTTTTGGATGGCTTTCACCCATTTATCAGGAACAATGACATCACTGTAATCAATTGGAACTGCAGCCAAAACAAGATTTTTGATGGGCAGATCCGTTAATGAGGTTAGAATAGCAGATAGTGTTCCACCAATACAGTATCCTACCAAAGATATTTCTTTTGCACCTGAATGTCTTAATGCCCGTTTTACCGCAACTTCCAGATAGTCAATAATGTAGTTATCTAAAGTGAGGTCCTTGTCTTCCAACCCTGGAGAACCCCAATCTAGCAAATAGACATCGTATCCTTGTTTTGTAAGGTTTCCAATGACACTTGCTTCCTCAGAGATATCTAGGATGTACGATTTATTTAATAATGAATAAACCAAGAATAAGGGTGTGTTATATTTCTTTTCTGAAGCAGGGTGATACCACAAAACAGATTTATTTTTTTTCCAGACGGCTTTTCTAGGTGTAGATTCAATATTAGGCTTGGGTTCACTTAAAACTTTATAAATCGTATTCCACCGCTGCTTCTCCGTTTCAAGATTGAGAACAGGGATATTTAAGAGTGATTTAACCGCCATCATTTATTCCACCTTCACCTTTATTTGGCTGTCAGAACGGGTTCTTTTTTACCTTCCTGCAATAGCTTTTTCATTTCTTCGAACTCATTTTTCATTTCAGAAAATTTAGCAAGCTCCTGTGTTACTTTTTGCCATTCCGAATGGACAAGTTTTGTGAATTCCATTATTTCTCCAAGCATTTTGTTTTGTTCTTCCGTTGCTAAAGCAAAACTTTCTTGTAAATTCCAGATTTGCTCTTCCAGAATATCTATTTTTTCTTCAGCTTGGATGGTTTGTTTGACCGCATTTGCTACATCCATTTTTGTGGGTAGATTCAAATAATTAGCCATTAGTTCTCGGTTTCTCTTTAATGTCTCTATGTATCTAGAATTCGCCTCAATGCCAAGCTTAGTTATTTGGATTAACGGATTGTTATCAATCGATTGAAATAACAAACCATTTAATCTCTTTTCCCACATCCCACTTATTTGTCTTAATGAATTGTAAGGATTATTTTCGGACATGCCCTTCACCTCAGATAAAATATTAGTATTCTCCAATTCATGGTTTTCAGTTGGTTCTTCGCCACTCCTTTCGAGTGAATGAACAATCATTCATTCCTTATTACCTGTATTTTACATTGAAAAATAAGAGCTTACAATAGGTCAATTTGAAGATTCTGAAAACAAACGCAAAAAATTTTATATTGTAGGTTTTTCAACGATTTACGCTGAATATCTTCCTGATAAATTCACCGATTTCTCTCGTAGCCTTTTTCGCTTCAGGTAATCTGTTGCTTATTTGCCAAACATGCCACATACCTTCCCAAATTTTGAAATGGACCTCCACCCCTTCATGACAAGCTTTTTTAGCTAGCATTTGGGCATCGCTTAACAAAATTTCAATACCTCCTGCCTGGATAAACATTGGTGGAAATCCATAAAATTCAGCAAAAACTGGAGAAATTAGGTAGTTGTCAAGTGACTCACCTGCAGCATACTGTTGAGCAGTTTTTCGAACAAGATTAGACCTCAAATACGGATCTTTTTCGCTGTTTTCCCTGAAACTTTCTCCAGAGCTTGTTAGATCTACCCAAGGGGATAAACATACTAGTGCCGCTGGAAGTGGTTCATATTGTTCCCTAAGCACGAGCGTGGCTGCCACCGATAATCCCCCTCCTGCAGAATCACCTGCAAAGATGATATTGGAAGATTGATAACCTTGCATTAAAAGCCATCGATAGATTGTGAGAGTATCTTCTATTGCTGCAGGAAATGGGTGCTCAGGTGCAAGTCGATATTCAGGGAGGAGGACTTTTACACCTGCTTCAATCATAATTCTTGCAGCCAACGATCGATGGGTATCCGCTGAGCAATATCCATATCCCCCTCCGTGCAAATAAAGAATCACTTTACCTTCCTCTGTCTGATTGTTTGAGATCCACTCAGCGTAAATTCCTTCAATTTGGATCGAATCAATCTTACAGTTTTTCGGCAACCTGGCGAATTTCCGGGCAAAGGTATCAATCATCTGCCTACTTTCTCCAATATCCTTTTCTTCCAAGTTAAGTTTTTTTGAACCTACTTTAATACCTTTTTTTATAAAATAACTAGTTACACTTGGCAAAACAGTCTCCCCTTTGTGTTTTTAAATCACAAGCATGAATGATTACTGAGTGAGCATATAACAAATTATTTTGGGTATTTCCTTATACCTAATTTTACCAAAATCTATTTTCGAGTGAATATGCACTTTTGACAATTTTTCGGCAGATTCACAAAGTCTGAAGTGGCAAGTAAAATAAAGAAGCCACCACTTTTAATCCTGCTATTCCATTACAATCTCAATGTCATCGGCAGTAGGTTCTTCATTTGAGTAGGCAATCCAATACTTATATTCCATAGAAAAATCATTCGTAAAATGTTCTACGTATGTTACAGCTTTTGCTGACTCACCAAATACTTTTATTTCTTTTATTTTTGTATTATTCAATGGCATGTGAATCGTAACCGAAGGTCCTTCATCTCTGCCAAATATGATAGCCGTATCAATTGACATGGTACGGTCATCTGGACCTGCCACCCATTCTAAATTTCCATTATTATTCTCTAAAATAACTAAATCTGGATTATGAGTGTTGCTAAATGCATGTTGGTTTTTAAAAATCACGTAAACAAAATTATCTTTAATATCATAATCAATTATTTCTTTATTCTTTAATTTGTTTTCTGACATAACATGGGTGATTTGTTCTTCTAATGATAAACTTTCCGTTTTCTTTACATCTTTATCCTCTTTGGAACAACCAAACAAAACAAGGGTTAGCGTAAAAATAATAAATAATTTTTTCAAAATATCACCTCTCCTTACTGGTTATACGACATCACTGATGCTCCACATGCATAAATGCAGTGGGTTCATAACTTCCTAGTCTTCTCCTATTCGTACACACACTTTTCTTCGGGAAGAAAACGGCTTTGGAAACAGGAACTGGAACTAGTTCTGTTCGAACATTCGTAGTCAAAGCAACCTCTGTTACCATTCACGACTACATCTTTTGTTCTTGCGAACTCGGCTACATCAAACCGCAAAGAAATAAAATTTTAGGCTGTACATTCTTCAGGCTTTTTTCCTTTCAATTTGATACCAGAATTTAAGATTACTTCATGTTTATTCTCGATTTTCTCAATTTCTTCTTCGTGAAATTTATAAAATTGCTCAAACGTATTTAAACAAGATACTCTATCTGATTTAAATCCTAACAAATCTGAATTCATTAAAAGAAAAGCAGAATATAAATCACGTTGGACCTTGGTATCATCATCAAATCTATGCCATCTTTCTTTTAATTCATTCTTTTTGCATTTGTCTGCTATGTGATCATATTGACTAGCTTTAAAAGAAGCTGTCTTGACTTTGATGAAAGTCCCACCCAAGGCTGTGACTTTTTTTGAAAGAATACTTACGAAGGCTGCGGGAGAACGGCGGGCTATGGTTTTGCCGAAACGTTTTTTCTTTTTATACTTTCCTGTTTTTTCACTTACTTCTGTCTTTTTAGCACGCTTTTGGAGAGCTTTAAAATTCATTTCTTCGATGTAAAATATATCACCTAACATGATCATTCGATTGACTCCGTATTGATGGCTTAACTTTCGATATAAAGCTAATTTTCGATATAGCTCTTTCAATTGAGCTTTCAGTTTCTTATAATTCTTAGAAAATTCCCACTGTTTTTTACCTTTTCTAATTCGACCTGCTTCATCGAAGTTCTGTGGATTAGTCGCTCTTTTCGAACGGTCTAGTTTTCTATTCAATAGCCTGATTTCTCTTTGAACATTTTCAACCTTTTTTATGTTTTCAGCTAAGTTTATTAATAGAACCTTTGATGTACTTGAAACGGCAATCGAGGATGTCCCAATATCGGTGCCAACCGGACCTTTTCCTAAAGGATATTTAACCTGTCCTGTTTTTCTGTCTCTTTTTAACGGAGGATAACCCGCACAAACTAATTGGGCATAGTATCGAACAATACCTCTGACGATTCGTTTTAAAATACGAACATATTTTACCCTATAGAAGTCCGTATCTGTTTCTCCTTCTTTGTTCTTGTATTGAAATATCTGTTGGGAGTTTAGTAGATGGAAAGCTTCTATAAGATACAAATCCATTTCTTTTACCTTCAGTGCAAATACTCTATCATTTGAGATTACTTTCCCCTCTTTGAATCTCCAACCAGTATCGTTGTTTTTCCCTTCAAAGGAGTCCATTTCTCCACGCTTTACAAATACCACTTTTTTCGCTTTCCCAAACAACTTCTTTTTGAAAGTGTTCCATGCTCTTGTGGCTGTTTTTTGGGCAATAATTGAATTAATCTTACAATGAAAGTGATTTCGAACATCTTTTATGTATTCGTGCATCGAATATTCCGTTAATCCAAATTCTTCTCTTAGTTTCTTGAATTCTTTAGAGAGGTTTTTCTGTTCATTTTGAAAACACTCCATCTTTTCTTTGTTACTATTTTTAGCTAGATGTGACTTTATGGCTCTTGAAATACGGACAAATTTTTTGTATCGTTTTGTCCTTTTCATTTGTTTTTCTCTCTTCAAATACTCGCCCAACGAAGTATTATAAATCACTCGATTAATTTCCAGTTCAGCATCGATCATTAATAAGTCTCTATTCGTACCTTTTAATTCTACATCGATGATAAATGAAGGAGTTTTTGCTTTCACCATGTTTCACACCTACTTTTACAACTGTATTCAAACATACGTTCGTATATATATTACCAAAAAAAACCTAAAAACGCAATAAAAAAATCGGTTCATCCCCATACTTAAAAGCAGGGGCTTTCCCGATTTTGTATTGGTAAAAATAAGTTTCATACTTGTGGTTGAACTAAGGAAGTTGTGTAAGGCAAAGTTTTAATTTATACTTAATTTATGGAAAGTTTTTCTATAAAGGAGCTAAAGAAAAATGAAACTTGGCGCATTTTCTGTAAGTTTAACGGTAAAAGATATACATAAATCAAAAGCATTTTATGAGAATTTAGGGTTTTCATCATTAGGAGGAGATATTAGCCAAAATTGGCTCATTATGAAGAATGAAGATACCATTATTGGACTATTTCAAGGAATGTTTGAAAAGAACATTCTCACGTTTAATCCTGGATGGAATCAAAATGCTGAAAATCTCGAATCGTATACTGATATACGAGAACTTCAAAAGCAGCTTAAAGAAAAAGGTATGAAATTGCTGACTGAAGCAGATGAGTCCAGTGAAGGACCATCACATTTTACACTTGAAGATCCAGATGGTAATCAAATTCTTTTCGATCAACATCGATAAACAAGAAGTATTAGCAAAACAAAGATACTATACAACATGTAAACTGATTGACAACTCCCCATTAACTTATCTATGGGGAGTTGTTGTTTTGCTGTAAAAGACTGATTCAACCATTTATAACCTAATCCAAGTCCAGTTCATTTATTAAATTTTTTAATTTTATTAACTCCTCTTTAGATAAGGTAATTCCTTTCCCCATTTTCTCATGGTTTTGATCCCAATCTCGCAAATCGTATTTCGGCTCTCGATCATTCCAACTGATGAGATTCAGTTCCTTGTTCCATCCTTTTGCACTCTCTGTAATGATTCCAATAGTTTCTATAATTTCATATTTTAACTTTGCCATCATTTCACTCCTTTATTTTCTCTGCTTTCATTTTGTGGTTTAGTCTTCATCAGCTTCATGATGACAGTTTCATCTGTATTTCTCCAGTGGTTTGGTCTTCATCCGCTTCATGATGACAGTTTCATCTGTATTTCTCCAGTGGTTTGGTCTTCATCCGATTCATGATAACAGTTTCTTCGGCTATTCTTCAGTGGTTTGGTCTTCATCGGCATATTCTTCCCTTGATTAAAACAGAAACTAATATACTTCTAAAAAAAATGAAAAATTTTTCAAAAAACCTGTGGTCGTTTTAGATTTTGTGTTATATAATAATAAATAATTATATAACTGTTATATAACATTAGAGGAGGTATAGGTTATGAACAAAACTGATTCAATCGCTCGGAGAATACTTGGATGGAAGTTAAATAGATGGGACCGCTGGTTTGATTATGAAAAAGGAATTTTCATTCATGATTCTGAGTTTCAACCTGAGCAAAACCTTGAACATGCGATGCTGATTGTTGAAAGATTAGAGAATTTTGGGTTTACTTTTTCAACATCTGGAGAGTCCGAAGTTAGCTTTAATAACATCCGCGCGAAGGGTGAGACATTAGCACAAGCAATCACGAATGCCGCTTACTCCATTATTGAACAAAACGCTGACACTAACACCACTAGAATCTGGAGCACCTTGTGCTAACCCTATCATTTTTGTAAATATTCTCCATATTAAAATACCAAACTTCTAAAGCCTGAACCTATGTTACAATCTAGTAAGATACTGGACACCTTAAGGAGAATACAACGATGATATACGTTTGGGCGATTATAATTAGTGCTGTAGCAACCATTTTATTTGATATGATTTTTTCCAAAATTGAACATGAACGTAAAGTAGAAAAATCGTGGCAAGCGCTGAATGACCAGCTTGAACGCGAAGGAAGACCTCGTTTAGATCAAATGAACCGTGATGATGAAGGAGAATAAGGTATCAAAAAGTCCCAAGACTTGATAGTCTTGGGACTTTTTTTTATTGAGTTAGAAAGTAAATAGAAAAGATGCCAGATAGATTACTTTGTTAAATACTTTTTACATTTGTAACTACTGTTGATACTTTTCGTTTTTTTATCATTTGACGAATATTTGGAATGCTGAAGATTGCACATGCAATCCAGATGAATGTAAAGGTTACGGCATGGTCCTTTGTAAAGGACTCTCCGTAAATTAGAACGCCAAGAAGTAAACTAATGGTTGGAGCAATATATTGTAAGAAGCCCACTAGGTAGAGAGGAATCTTTTGTGCCCCAATACTAAACCAAATTAGCGGCAAGGCTGTAGCAATCCCTGACCCTATTAAAAATAAATCATTCTTAAGAGACCCTGTTGCGAAGCTTTGCTGACCGTTTACACCTAAATATGCTAAAAACAATAGAGCAAACGGTACAATAAATAAAGTTTCCAGTAGCATGCCAAGAATGGAATCTACCTTTATTAGTTTTTTTGACAATCCATAAAAACCAAAGGATAAGGCTAATATTATTGCAATCCATGGGAAATTTCCAAGGGAAAGCGTCATATAGACCACACCAATTCCAGCCACAACAAATGAGACTGCCTGCCACACATTCATCTTTTCGCCTAATACAAAAATGCCTAACAAAACAGTGACAAGCGGATTAACAAAGTATCCTAAGCTTGCCTCCACAATATGGTTCGTATTCACAGCAAAGATATAAACGAACCAGTTAATACTTATCAAAAGAGAAGCTAGTAAAAGTCCTAGCCACGTTTTTTTCTCTTTCATTTGAACTTTAAAAAAGTTCTTTAATAGCTTTCTCTTCAAAAGAGCCACTATAAGTAAAACGAAAATAAACGACCAAATGACTCGATGAGCTAAAATTTCAAGCGCTGGAACTTCACCTAATAATTTCCAGTATATAGGTAAAAATCCCCAAAATACATATGCACCCGCAGTAAAGTAAATACCTTTTGAATTTTCACGTTCCATCTTTTTTCACCCAGTTTCTGTTTTATCGTAGTTGTTTAACTCTCTCCTAAAAAACATTAGTAATTATATCACACTATTATTTTCATGGTAGGATTTCAACTTAAAGACGGGATGTCGAAAGTTGAAAACGGTCCAAAACCCTACACAATTCTACCCTGTTTAAAACAATTGCACTATGACCAATGACTCATCAATAGGAATTATCTTCATGGTAAACTTATTAGAATGTTTTTTTAACAACAAATACATAATTTTCACCAACAAGAGGAGGATTCGTGTGAATCGACATAGCTTTTTATTATTGCTGCTGATCTCATTTGTTCTTTCGGCATGCAGTAGTGAAAAAGAAAATGTAACAACCAAACTTACTGCGAATGAAGTAGTAAAAAAGGAAGAAAAGCAGGATAGTATTTTAGAAGAATTAGAGAAAATAAATTTAGAAGTATCCGAGGAAATACTGAGCAGCATGCCACCTGGGAAACTGATGGAAGATTTTTCTTATGAAAAAGATGTAGAAGAAATTGGCAATAATATTCCTCAACTGGATCCGGATTTAAAAAGTCAATTACCAGCACAGCTAGAACAATTGACAAATGAAACGGGTGATTTGGATACGATTAAAAAAGGATTGGTTGCCCTGCTTGCCAGCCCCCACTATAAGGAAATCATTAAAAATAGCAATGCCTATCAACCACAGTTCGAAGAACCGTATCTGCCGGATCCAACAAGGTCTGAGGGCGGTGAGGAGGTAACAGCTGCCAAAAATTCGATTATCTTACTTGACGCTAGCTCAAGCATGCTGCTGCAAGCCGATGGCAGATTAAAAATGGACATAGCCAAGGATGCTGTGAAAAGCTTTGCGCAAACGATTGGGCAATCAAGCGAGGTTTCACTTGTAGTCTATGGACATAAAGGCACGGAATTGGATGAAGATAAATTCGAGTCGTGCTCGGCCATTGAGGAGCTTTATCCAATGGGTAAATACTCAAAACAAGAATTCCATGCCGCCGTTGACTCTTTTGATAGTAAAGGCTGGACACCACTCGCAGGTGCCATTCAAAAAGCGGCGGACATGAGCAGTGGTTATTTGGATGGAACCACGATTTACATTGTCAGTGACGGAGCCGAAACCTGTGACGGAGATCCTATCCAGGCAAGCAAAGATTTGGCTGCAAAGAACAGTAACAATACTATCAATATCATCGGATTTGATGTTGATGGCAAAACAGAAAATCAATTAAAAGCTGTTGCCGAAGCAGGAAACGGTGAGTACTTTAAAGCCGACAGTCCGGAAGAATTGAAAAATACCATCCAATATGAATGGCTTCCCTCCACACTTAATCTTGCCTGGGCTTTCACCATGGCTCCCGATGGTTGGGAGATGGTAGATGAGTATAAAATCGGGGAACAATATCCTCAACAATTATGGACAGTTGGCAGACGCGAATCACATCGTTTAAGAGATGCGATTACCATCATGGGCGAGAAAAATTTAATTACCGATGACCAGCAATCCGAACTAAGAGATTGGGCAATGGAACGAAGTGAAGCCATGCGAGAAGTTTATACTGTGATGGCCAAGAAGAATCGTGATAAAACAGATGTAAAAAGCAAGGAAATTCGGCAGTCTGTGGATGAATGGGTCGCAAAGATGAATGCGTTGAAACAAGAGCGCGGTGATATTTGGTAGACATGAATAGTTATAATAGATACTACGCTTTCATTTACATCAAATGAAAAAAGCTGCAGCAAAAATTAGCTGCAACTTTTTTTATTTTTGGGTTAATAACTCTATTTTAATGAGAATATTTTTCTGCTTTCGATTTACGAATGTAATGGATAATAAATGTTACCACAAAAGACAAAACCAAGAAACCGATAAAGATTTCATTTGGGATATGAATATCCACCAGCGTTAAGCCCATTTTAATCGCAATAAAGGTGATCAAGATGTAGGCGGTTGTTTCAAGCTCAGGTACCCTGTCCATTAATGCGATGAAGAATGTTGCCACTCCTCGCATGAGAAGAATCCCAATCATCCCACCAAGTAAGATGACCCAAACTTCCTCTGATACAGCGAGTGCAGTCAGAATACTATCGACTGAAAAGGCTAAATCCATAAGCTCGACACTGATCACGGTTGCCCAGAAAAAACCAAATGTTTTCACTAACCAGCCTTTTGGTTGTACTTGACCTTCCTCTTCTCCTGCTTCTTTATGAAGCAGCTTGTCTTTAAAGAATTTAACGGCAAGCCATAACAAGTAAAGGGCACCGATTAATTTTATCCACCATAATTTAATTAAAAATGTTCCAAGTCCGATGAAAATAAAACGGAATAAATAAGCTCCCCATAACCCATAAACCAAGGCTTTCTTTTGCTGCTCTTTTGGTAATGGCTTGACAAAAGCTGATAAAACCAAGGCATTATCAGCAGATAGAATACATTCTAGGACGGCTAATGAGAGTATTAACCCCCATGCTTTTGGCGAGGTCAGCACCTCCGCCCACATATGCCAATCTAACATAGCTGCATAGGTCGAGACAATTCCTTCCCACATTCAACATTTCTCCTTTGTGCTTTTTTAATCCATCTTTTCTAGCATTTCATTTAATTTTTTTAGCCCATTGATGATTTCGTACAGCGTTTGATCCGTTTCTCCTTGAATCGCATGTGAAATCTTTTCAATCAATTCTTGATTAATCTCTTTAACCACATGAATTCCCTTCTCCGAGAGAGCAACCTTTACGACTCTTTCGTCCAATTCATCTCTTACCCGTTCAATAAAACCTTTACTCTCAAGCTTTTTACACATCGTTGAGACATTGGTTCCGGCAATATTTAATCGACTGGCTAAGCTACCGATGGTATGTGAACCATGGTGCTGTATTTCTATTAGTATCCTTCCTTGCAGTGTGGTTATCCCATGGTGGTCACATAAAGTGTTAATTAAACTAGTTGTTTTCTCACTAATTTTTCTCGTGTTATTCCAAAGAATATTTTTAAAATCGACTACATCCATGGTTACCTCCATTTAATTATAATCCATAATATATATGATTTATATATATTATATTTTATATATTTATGAATATCAAATATTCGACTTTTCTGATAATAATTTTAAATGAGTATTTATTAGGAGAAGTCCAAACAATAAAGATATTCAGTAATGGGAGGAAGAACAATTGGAGCATACTTGGCTTTCTCTAGTACCATTTATTATCGTCATTGGGATGTCCATTTGGTTAAAAAACATTTTACCTGGACTAGTAGTTGGCCTGCTTGCTGGATCATTGATTTTTACCACAGATTTATTAGATGGAACCATCCAAAGTGTTACCTATATGGTAACCACACTCTCAGATGAGACCAACATTAAAATTATTGCTTTTCTTTATTTATTTGGCGGTCTGGTCGGGATGATGAACATTTCTGGCGGGATTAAAGGATTTTCCGAATGGGTTGGGACGAAGATTAATAGTGAGCGCGGGCTTCTTGTGCTAATCTGGCTTACCCTCCCTTTTACCTTCATGATGCCAATGTTTCGTATCATGATGATTGGCCCTGTCGTTAAATCACTTGCTAAAAAAATGAATGTCTCGAAGCAAAAGGTCGGGTTGACTATGGATATCTCAACAGAGTCGGTCATCGTCCTTTTACCCGTTGCAACGGCATTTGTGGGATTCATGGTTTCTTTAGTGGAGGGCAGTATTGGCGAATTGGACTTGGGTATGTCGCCCTATGAAGTATTCTTATTAAGTATCCTGTTTAATTTTTTTGCCATTACCACACTCATAATTGGATTGATCCAAACCTTTTGGAATCGTGGTAAGAAGGAATCGAATGTACAAGGTGTTCAAGAGCAGTTGGAAGAAGAAGAGCATGAATTTCACCGGATTGGAATTAAGAAAGAATTATCGATGGTAAAAGCACAGCCTTGGAACTTGATTGTACCAGTCTTTTTACTTTTAGGGTTATCACTGTTTTTGTTGTGGCAGGACGGCAAAAGTAAAGGAGCAAAAACCGTTTTCGATGCCTTTTCGATTGCAGATGCCACCTTTGTCATGCTTTTAGCTGTTTTTATCACCCTTATCCTATCGTTCATTTTTTATATTATTAGACGGCAACATCTCAGTGAGCTTTTGTACCATTTTTATGATGGCGGGAATCAGATGATGGAGGCTATTAGTCTGCTCGTGCTGATTTGGTCATTAACCCTTTCAGCAGAGGACCTTGGTTTTTCTAGCTTTATTAGTTCAACTTTAGGTTCATTTTTACCAGCTTGGTTAACTCCAGCTACGATCTTCCTGCTCGGCTCTGTTGTGGGCTACTTTATTGGTTCCTCTTGGGGAACATGGGGATTATTTATGCCATTGGGAGTTAGTTTGGCAGTCTCAACCGGTGCGTCCATCCCGTTAACAGTAGGTGCTGTATTTGCTAGTGGAGCCTTTGGGGCATTAGCTTCACCTTTAGGCGATACCACTATTACGACTGCTTCTATTATGGATTTGCCGATAGTCGAGTATGCAAGATATAAATTGAAGGTTTCCGTAATAGGAGGCCTCATATCCATTGCCGTCTATCTTGCTGCTGCCTTCTTTATTTGAAATATCTATACATTTTTAATCGATATCTACTTAAAATGGCGGGTTATAATGGTTACTTGCCATTTTCTCCGCCATAATTTAATTGATCCTGAAACAAATCAATATATAAATTGCCTTTTGTCCCTACTACAGCATACGAGATTTCATTAACAGCGAGGTTTCTTTTTTTAAGCTCAGCCATTAGCCATTTTTCATCGTAGGTGTGTTTGGTAAAGTTTTCGTATAAAATATTCCCATCATAGACCAGCTCTACCGGTACAGTATCTACAGTTGGTAGTAACTTTAAATCCTGCTTAGTGGTATTTTGGTACTGTATTTTTTTTAAAACTGAAAGTGAGCCATTAACCTCTAAAATAGCGCACTCCACCTCATCGATGTTGAAGATATCTTTTCCCCTCAAAGCCTGTTTAAGTGAATCTAAGGAATACCCCATTCGTTCCATTGACTCTTCGAGAATTTGTCCTTTATGAATTAAAGGAGCAGGTTCTCCTGCAATCCATTTTCGGAAGCGCGGATTTCGAACCGCAACAAGATTCAGCATAAAAACGATGGTACCCATTATAATTATTGCAATGATAAAATACAAGAATTTAACTTTAATATTGAATGCTAGATTACCTGCAATGGTCCCCATCGTAATGGAAGCGATATAAAGGTGATAGGTCCTTTGGGCAATCGTCTGTTTACCGAGCAGCTGAACAAATACCCATAATAGAATAAATGCAGTAAAGGTTCGAAAAATAATTTCAACAGATTCTAACATCGTTGTTTCTCCCTTATAAAAATCCAGAAAGTTTGTTTGTGATAGTTTGTTCATAAAGCAGATGCTTTATAGGTAATAAAACACAAGGGAAACATTTTTGCTAAGTCTATTTTCAAAACTAGGTTCATACAATTGTTACCAAACATTTGCTCCGCCCTATTTTTCGGGCACAATCCACCCTCCCGTAGATATTTTTCAAAAAAAAAACGACAGTGATGTCGTTTTAATGTTATCTGAAATTATTATGGATAGGTTGGAACAGGTTTTCTTTACTTTTTCTAACTATTGAAAAGTGGTGAACATTGTCGTGCCCATGCAATATTTTATTATGATGCGATATGATTTGTTTCAGCAGGCAGAACGGTTGAGTCCTTTGTGGAATGACCATCAGCTACTAGTGTTACATCCAATATATTAATTGTTGCCGTTCTAACAGCAGAATCAATGCAATATTCTGTTTGACATTCCATGATAATTAGTCCGAGCTTGGATGATGTCTTTTTCTATTCTCGTTTTATATATTCCCTTCAGCTTCCCACCTAGCCACTTCTTCACGAACAATCGGCGCTACTTCTTTCCCTAACAGTTCGATGGACTTCATGACATCCTCATGTGGCATAGTTCCAACTGGGCAGTGCAGCATAAATCGTGTAATTCCCACGTTCTTACGGAGGTTAATGATTTTTTCTGCCACTGTTTTCGGATCACCCACATACAAGGCCCAATGTAAACTGCGCGCAGCATCGAAGGTTGATTGGTCGTATCTTCCCCATCCACGCTCGCGTCCTAATTTATTCATGGCCTGTTGGGTCGAAGGGAAAAACTTTGCCGTAGCTTCGTCTGTACTTTCTCCAACGAAACCATGTGAATGTGAAGCAACAGGTAGTTTAGAAGCATCGTGTCCTGCGTGCTCCGCAGCTTTCTTATAGAGCTGAACGAGCGGTGCAAAATGCTGGGGATTTCCTCCAATGATTGCTAGAACCAGCGGTAATCCAAGCAGACCTGCACGGATGACAGAATCCTGACTTCCGCCGCTTCCAATCCAAACTGGCAGTGGAGTCTGAACTGGTCTTGGATACACACCACGATTTTGAATAGCAGGTCGGTGCCCGCCTTTCCAAGTTACTTTCTCGGAGTCCCGTATTTTTAACAGCAGCTCAAGCTTTTCTTCGAATAACTGGTCATAGTCCTTTAAATCGTATCCAAACAGTGGAAAGGATTCAATGAAAGAACCTCGACCTGCCATGATCTCAGCACGACCATTCGAAATCGCATCGACTGTTGCAAAATCCTGAAAAACTCTGACTGGATCTGCCGAAGAAAGAACGGTCACCGCACTTGTTAGTCGAATCCGATTTGTCTGTGAAGCCGCTGCAGCCAGTACAACTGCTGGGGAAGAGACCGCATAATCTTCTCGATGGTGCTCCCCTACACCGTATACATCTAGCCCTACTTGATCCGCGAGTACTATTTCCTCCACGACTTCACGGATTCGTTGTGCATGACTAATCACCTTACCGGTTTCAACATCCGGTGTTGTTTCCACAAACGTACTTAACCCAATTTCCACTATGACTTTCCTCCTATGTATCACCTGGTAAAATTATTTTTCCATATCTTTATCTTAACCTTCTATCTCCAATTCACAAAGAATTTTAACCTTCAAAACCCAATTAAGCACCGACTCCTACTAAGAGTTGGTGCCTAAATTTGTTTACAAAATAAAAGTACCATTTCGATAATCTTCATATGCTTGTTTAATTTCTTCCATTGTGTTCATGACGAATGGACCCTGTGCTACAATTGGTTCCTTCAATGGAGGTCCAGCGAACAAAATAATTCGTAATTTTTCATTAGCATGTACTTGAATGAAACTCTTATCCGCTTCATCTGCTGATCCTAACCACATTGCCTGTCCTTTTTTTGCTACTATCTTGTTTTCTCCAAACGTGCCGCTGCCTTCTAATACATAGATATATCCGTTGTAGTCCCCGGGTAAATCTTGACTTACGGTAGCACCTTGATCTACTAGCATTTCTACAAAAGTTACAGGGACATAATTCAATGTTTCAGACATGACATCCCCAGATGACCCAGAATATACTCGAATTTTTGCGCCCTCTTCTTTTCGAACAGGTACATCTTTTCCCTGGATGTTTTGATATCGAGGTGCTGTCATTTTATCTTTCCTAGGGAGGTTTACCCAGAGCTGAAGGAGGTGTACTTTATCCCCATTATCGGGAGATTCATTATGAATAACACCTCGGCCAGCCGTCATTAATTGCATATCACCTTTTTGTAATTTACCACCTTCTCCAGTGGCACTGTCATAGTGGTTTATACTGCCATCAATAACAAAGGTAATTGTTTCAATCCCCCGGTGAGGATGTCTATCAAATGCACCTTTTTGAAACTTATCTTCCATTAATAATAAAAATGGATCATATGCCTGCCAATTTCCCGGTTCAAGAATAGCACCAGCACGATGGATATTACTAATGGTTCGTTCCTGCACTGTCCATATTTTCTGTATATCTCGACGTTTTTCATTATTCATTGTGAGACCCTACTCTTCTTTTGTATTTTTTTCAAATGCATTTTAGCTATTAGCTACAAATTCATTCATCATAAATACTCCATTTTTGAATATATTGCATTTAGAGTAAAATATCATACGCCTCATATCACGATTAAATATAGGAGGGCAAATGAAGAATTTAATTAGCTTCAGACTCGCAAGTAACACTATAATCGCTATTAATACAATGGCTCTTTTAATGCATGTTCTGATACTCTTAAATATTTTACCGCATGATTTTGTATGGGGAGGTAGGGTAAATAGTGAGGCAGATTTAATCATCCTCGAAAGTATATCTATTGTTGTGCAAACATTATTTATTTTTATTATTGCTATAAAAGCTGGATATTTGTTCATAGGTAAGTTTAAGAGAACAGTAACCGTCGGTATTTGGGTTTTCTTTGGAGTAATGGTGCTTAATACAATCGGCAATTTAGCGTCAAGTTCAGGCTTGGAAACAATAGTCATGACTCCATTAACAATTGTGCTATCTCTTTTGTTATACAGATTAGCAATTGAAAAAGAAAATCCACAATAGAACTTATGTTTTTTTACAAGATTTCCTTAAACCTTTTGATGACGATATCTATTTCTTCCTTTGTCGTATACCTGCCTAAACTAAATCGAATCGCACCCATTCCCACCTCTTCACTCACCTTCATTTCTCTTAAAACAGGTGATAATTCAATGCTTCCAGCATGGCATGCAGACCCAGTAGATGCTGCAAGTTGTGGAATGGCGTACAACAAATCTTGCCCTATTTTTCTAACAAAACTCACATTTAATGTATTCGGTAACCTTTCTTCCGGATGCCCATTTAAGACGACCTGTTCACCAAACTCACTCTTTAATTCCATCCAAAAATAGTCAGTTAATTCCTTTATTTTCCCTAATGGAGTACCAGCAATTTCACATGCCTTTCCTAACCCAACTGCCAATAAAGTATTTTCAGTCCCTGCCCGCAGTCCATTTTCATGCCCAGCACCATGAATAAGTGGTTCAAGTTCCACTCCATCGCGAATGAACAGTGCGCCAATTCCTTTTGGAGCATAAAGTTTATGACCAGCAATCGTTAACATATCTACTTCTAACTCATTCACATTGACTGGAACTTTACCAACTGACTGTGAAGCATCCGTATGAAAGACAATCCCATACCTTTTGGCAATCTCCCCAATTTCTTTTATCGGCAGTAAGGTGCCTGTTTCATTATTGGAGTGCATGATTGTAATCAGAATTGTTTCTTTTGTAATTGCCTTTTCTATTTCTTCTGGTGATACCCGTCCAAATTGATCAACGCCAACGTACGTTACCTTTGCCCCTACTCTTTCAAGGAACTTACAAGGGTTCACTATCGCAGGATGTTCAATTTTAGAGGTAATAATATGTGTACCTTTATGCTGATTTCTAAAATAAAAACCTTTTAACGCCAGGTTATTAGCTTCACTTCCACCCGAGGTAAAAGTAATTTCACTAGGAGAACAGCCAATCAACTCAGAAACCTGTTTTCTTGCGTTATGTAATAGTTCTTTCACTGGTTTTCCCGCCCAATGAAGTGCTGATGGATTGCCATAGAAATCATTCAGCAGTGGCAGCATCGCGTCAACAACTTCAGGTGCCAGCGGCGTACTAGCGTTGTAATCAAAGTAAATTTTTTTCATCCAGCTATTCCTCTCCCAACTATTTCTCTAGTATAATAGTAACAAAATTGCCTTCATTATGTTACTTATACTGCTTACAAAAATAATCAATCAGCATTTATAAGTCCTCTATCCAAAATAGCCAGACCCCTAGGGAACTGGCTCCATCGTCGACAAATGCTCCTCGATACTCATTTCTCTCTTTTTCCCCTTCTCTTTAAACAGTTGTCCTATATGTACTCAATAGACATGTATTGTTTCAAGTTTTTATATTTCCAAGCCAATCATTAAGTTCGATTGGCTGTCATATCGTCATATGGCAGGATTAGCTTTTCCACTCGATCATAGTTCATCGTACTTATTTCTTTCATTAATCTTGGAATCGCTTTTTCTGGATAGCCATATTCACGAAGCAGCTTTTCCATTCTTTCAAATTTTTCCATTCGATTACCCCCCTGTTGCTTTCTAAGGAAAACCCCGTTATACCTTTACTTTTCCCTTTATGAAGAAAGATTCATATGGAAATATTTAAATGATTTTCCCTAGGATTCACCTGGATAATTCACACCTTACTACATAACCTATTGCTGTTCAGGAGGTGAGATATTTGTCTAATAAAAATCAAAATAGTAAAAGTGCTACGGAAGGAATTAAAGAAACCGCAGGTGCAGCCTTTCATACTCTTCATAGTGCCTTAGAAACAACTGAGAATGTTGCTATGAATTCAGTAGATGCCGCTAAGAATGTTGCAAATAATGTAACTAGGAACGGAAGTGGAAGGGACCAGCGTAATCGTGATTAAAGAATAAAACGCTTTTAAACAGGTGTTCAAAGTAAAAATCCCTTTAATTAGATAAAGGGATTTTTGTTTAAAAGTTATTTTATTATTTTGTAATTCTTATGGTTAACAATTGTTATAAGTGGTTCATCTTTATCTTTTGAAACACCATACTGGACCATAACAGAATTTTCCCTTATCCCTGTAACAACACCTTCTAAAGAATCCCCCTCACGCTTAAAGGAAATTTTATCACCAATTTGTGCGTTAGCCATTCTATCACCCCAACAATATATTTTCAAAATTCACCTTTATAAATACTTAATTATAAGCTTAGTCAAACCGGTTTTCAATATTTTAGAACTGAAAAAAACGGAAGGACAATAATCGAAAGTGTAAGAAAGAAAACGGCAACTGCCCCCATTTTTTGTTTCTCTCTCCATAAAGTTACAGCAAACCCAAAGGTATAAACCGCAATGGCGATCAGGGCAAGGACGGTTATTATTTTCACTCTAATCCCCCATCTTTAAAGGTTTTTTTGTTTGTTTACCAAAATCAATAATTTCTATTTCTGGTATTACATGAATATCTGCCTTAAGATACGATTTTGCCCAATTAAATTTTTTATATTCCTGAATGGTTCCAAAATATTTACGGGCAGAGACTGATAAAGGGTATGGTACACCCTTTAATTCAGTTTGTGTTTTTTTAAATAAATCTTCATTTAATGTTCTTATATCTTCCTTTATTCTTTCTTTTAGAATTTTTTGATTTTTTTTCACTTTAAAATCAGCCATAGAAGGGTTTGACATGATTTCCAATTGTAACGGTATAATAATAATAATCTTTGGCCTAGCACCCTTTAATTTCATTTTCACTTTATTGTTCCCCGATTTAAACATTCTTGCCGACATCTGTTTCTCACTGCCTGGAAATGGATTAGGGAAATTCAACAATATATCTTTTATATTAGTGGTATCATCAAGAATATTGACATTACGTGTTTCCTCACCGGTTAGCTTATTAATCATCTTCCCATTTCTGAAGACCGCTGACCCCATAAATTGTGTATCTTGAAGGTCTCCTGTTGCATTCAATTGCCCTGCTGTATATTCATCCTCTTTTTTATATTCGGGATTCTTTTCCCTTACAGCCGTTGTATACATCGCCAAAAAGAGGTCTGTTCCTCTTTCCATTGTTCTAAAAAAACGAAGAAGTGTCGAATCAGGTATAAAGCCGTTTTGAATTCCGTGTTCGATCATGAATTGATAATATTTATGTGGTCTTGTTTCCATTCTTGGACGATTCTTTATAAAATACTCACTTGCCTTTTCCCTCGATACCGCTAGATAACTATTTAATCGAATTTCTTTATCTTTTAGGGCGTCATAAATAGTAGTAATAAATTCTTTGTCCCGTGCATATTTCTCGGAAACAACAATAATCTTTAATAGTTCATAGCTAATATTGCGTGAGATAATCGCATTGGCGGTCGCTTTCGCTGCAATAAAATCATTGGCTTCAAACGTAATGATTTCCCTTGGCTTCTCGGTTGACCCACCACCTCCTTGCACACTCCCTACTTCTGGATTGGCAAGTAACATCGTGACTTTGATATTCCCTTTATGTTTGGAACTATCAATACCTAGCCCAATAACATAGGCTTTATCTTCAAGTTCTTCTCGATCCCAACAGCCTGATAATAGGCAAACCATGATTATTAACATCAACCATTTACATACCGTTTCTGTTTTTTGCATGTTTAAATTCTCCTTTTACCAGTGCAACGAACCATAAAAGTAGTGAAATGACGAAAAACGTAGGACCCGATATATTTGTTATAGCCTGTTTAAATACAAGAGAGACCTCAATTGCATTTTCCGGAATACTACCGATTAATAAATAAATCGTCGTAAGAGCTGGGATTAAGAATTTATGGTCATTTATTTTAAATAGATGACCAAACATTAGCGCATTTAGATATATAAATGCTGCAAAACGAACAAAAATCGCTAAAATCCACAACACAAAAAATAAAATTTCGACGTTTGGCAGGTACAATCCGAGAGAAAGAAAACCAATGGATGTGTGGAATGGATAGCCAATTCCTTTTAATGATGTATCAAACATACAAATAAAAATGAGAATGGCGATACTAATTTGGAAGCTGACGAAAGCAAATGCATACCAGGTTGATTTTCGAAACTCCTTTATTGAGGTCATATTCGGTATGAGCATGGTAAGCAGAAAAAATTCTGCATAAAGTGTTATTTTTAGCGAACTTTGCTTTAGAATTTCAAGCTTTCCAGGACCCCAAATCGGAAATATTGCTTGTAGAGTGCTATCCTGAGTACTTATAATTAATGCGAAAAATAAGGATAACACCACATAGAAAACGACCAGATAACCAACTGATCCGATATTTTGAATTCCTTTTTTCGCACCATAGGCACCTAAGACCATTAAAACAGCGTAGATGATAAGATTAGGAGTAGTTGTAAAATAAAAGGACCTAATAATATTTGTATAGGTTCTAGAATCGAACGAAATGCCGAAAGAACTAATGAGAAATATTACAAGGCACAAAAAGAAGCCTATATACCTTCCTAGTAATTGTTGGATAACGGAAAACAAGTTTTTTCCTTGAAATAGGTCCATCGTTTTTAATAATAAAAATAGTCCAACAAAAAAAATAACAGCCGATAGCAGGGGAACCATCCATGCTGCATTTTGTACCTTACTGTACAGAAGCGCTGGGTTACTATCCGTTGCTTTTGCCCCTATCATTAAAATAGCAATGGACATATATTCACGCTTACCGAGTTTTCCAGATTCCATATAAGCTTATCCCTTTCTTTGTTTGACCATATCCTTAGGTTTTACATATCCTGGCCGAAACTTTTCCTTTAATGGGATTTGACGAACAAGTAAGTCCTTTGAAGATGTGAAATGCGGTGTCATAGGCGCAAAGTAAGGAACACCAAAAGATTTTAATGAAACTAAATAAAAGAGGCCTATTGTGAATAGCGCCATAACCCCATAAATACCGAAAAAGCCGGCTGAAAAAACAAACAAAAAGCGAGTTAAACGAATCGCAAAATTCATGCTCCCATCAATGATTATAAAAGAGCTTAAACCACTTAAGGCGATAACGATGATGACAATAGGACTAATGATATTCGCTTGAACGGCAGCTTGCCCCAAAATTAATGCACCAACAATCCCAATCGTTGGACCTATAGGTGATGGCACACGTAAACCAGCTTCCCGAATAAGTTCAAAGCCAGTTTCCATCATCAGAATCTCAACGATTGATGGAAAAGGTACGCGTTCTCTAGAACCAGCAATTGCCATTAATAAATCGGGCGGAATCATTCCTACATGATAGTTTGTAATAGCAATATAAAAAGGGGAGGAAAAAATTGCTACAAACAAAGCAAAAAATCGCAATAACCGGATAAAATTACCATATGGTGTCCGTAAATAGTGATCTTCAGGCGAATGCATCATGGCCCAAAAGGTGGTAGGAAGAACAAGACAACTTGGTGAATTGGACATTAATAAAACAATGTGGCCTTCTTCAATAAAAGAAGCAGCCCTGTCAGGACGTTCTGTATATAATATTGTTGGAAATAATGACCTTGGACGCTCTTCTAAATATTGTTCCAACATACTTAAGTCGAGAATTTTATCCGTATTAAGCGCAGCCAACTTATCTTTTATCATTTGAAGCAACTCATCATTTACTAAATCTTTTTCATAAACGAGGAACACACTGTTTTTTGAACGTTTTGTTATGTTCTGCGATTCAACGATTAGATTTTCATTTTTAATCTTTTTACGGATTAAAGCAACATTTTCAACCAAGTTTTCGTTAAAAGCTTCTTTGGCACCTTTTACAATCACTTCATTATCAGATTTTTCAATTGATCGACCATGGAGTTTGGTCGTTTCAAATAAATAACATTCAGAATCGCCTTCCACAAAGAGTGCGGTGACGCCGCCCGAAATCAAATCAGTAATTTCCCCAATATTGGTGGCGGTCTTTTCCATTGGAAAGGAAACAATATCTTGAATCTTTGCTGAACGTTGATCGTTTCCTAAAAGTTTTTCCATGATGCTTTCTTTAATATGCTCTAGGTCAACCATTGTACCGACGAAAATGATAAAGGCCCGGCGATTTAGGGAACGGATGGTAAACTCACGTACCTTGACATCCGAGTTTAAAGGTACACTAAAAATAGATTTAAATGTTTCTAAATTTTGTTCATACTGAGTGCTGATGTCATGTTTTTTTAATTCGATATCCTCTTTATTGGATTGTTCTTTAAATTCTGGTGATTCTTTATTGAGACTTTTCACCAACAACTTGGAGATTTTTTTTCGCATTTTAAATCCCTCCCAGTTTTTATATCGTTTTCCTTTAATGGGAGTTTTATGTATGTTTGAGCTAAAATATACAGATTACAAATAACCCCCATCCATTAATTGGATGGGGGGCATTTCTAATTCATATATTTATCTGATAAAAAATTATTTCGAATTGCGAAAAAAATGGTACAATACAATACATAAAAATAATAGATTGAGGGTACAGGATGAATAAAAAGACTTGGATTATTTATATAATGTTGTTTATTGCAACAGCAACCTGGGGAAGTGCTTTTATTGCTGGTAAAATTGCCGTCCAAAGCTTCGAACCGGCAACGGTAGCATTTTTACGTTTTTTAGGCGCGGCGGTCCTTTTGTTTCCACTAATGTGGATCATGGAAAAAAATCAAAAAAAGCCTACACTCAAGGATTATGGATTATTTGCGGTTTTAGGCTTAACCGGGATTGCTCTCTATAATATTTGTTTTTTTATCGCAACAAAACAAGCACCCGTGATTAAGAGTTCTTTATTTATTGCCTCAAATCCGGTATTGATTGTCCTGTTATCGGGATTATTTTTAAAAGAGAAAATAACAAGGAACCATATTATTGGTATGGTGATTGCTCTTACAGGAGCTGCTTTTATTATCACGGATGGTCACATACTCACATTGTTTACACTTGGCTTTGAAACGATTGATTTTGTTTTACTTGGAGCCGTGATCAGCTGGGCATTATACAGTGTCGTTGGTAAAGTGGTCTTAAAAAAATATAGTGCAGTGGAATCGACCACCTATGCTGTTGCATTTGGTACTGTATTCCTAGCACCATTTGCTTTCGCAGAAACCACTTGGCAGGATATTACGCAGGCGAATGTGTCAACATGGGTAGCAATTGCACATATGAGTATTTTTGTAACCGTCGTTTCTTTTATTATGTATTATTACGGTATAAAAGAAGTTGGTGCTGCAAAAGCTTCAATCTTTATTAACGTAATGCCTGTATCCGCTGTTTTGATGGCTACCATTTATTTAGGAGAAAGCTTCACTTTGGCTCATGGAATTGGGGCTGCGTTTGTTTTAAGTGGAGTATTTATAGGAACAAATACGAGATTATTTAAGAGGAAAATACAAGTAGTTAACATTACAGAATACCGCTAAACAATTGTTTAGACAAAAGAGGGAATCAGCTGGTTAGCTAATTCCCTCTTTTGTCTTTATTTGTTTTTCCATCTCAATCATTCTTTTTAAATATTCATATTCCTCTTTTTCGAGAATGTCAATCTCACGGTTCGTTGCCAGCAGGATTTGGTCTCGGCACTTGGCGACTCTTTGAATCATTGGATGTATCGTTAGACTTGAAAGATTAACAAAGTCATACAAATCATTTAAACAAACCGGTAGTTTATAGCCTTTATTGCTAGAGGCAATTAACAACCCCTGATCGCGCAGCTTTGAAACTATATTTGAACGAAAATAATGCTGTTTGATTTTATTGATTCTGATGGCGTTAAGGTTATCTAGAATCTCCTCTGTGTACACATACTCATCCGGATTTTCTTTCAGATTAAATAGAAGAAACTTTAGTAAATCAATTCGGATTCTTTCATCCTCTTCTTCACTTTTTCTGTGTTCTTCAATGTATTGGTAAGCCAAATTGACTGCTTGTTTGATGATTATCTGATCGGTTTCTGAATCTGTTTTTTCAAAATGGTAGTCATATAGATAGTGCTTATAATCATGCGGCCATAGATTTATCGTGATGAGTTTATTTTTGATAAGTTTATAAAACGATGGATACTGACTAGAGCGATGTTTGGCGTCATACCCTATGGCAATCGTACCAGCGATCAGCTCTGCCAATTCAAGGAGAATTTCGGATTGGCTATGGTTAAAACCAAAGGTTGAATAATTAAACAAATCTGGGATGCACTTCTCTTTTACATAAGCGGAAAATTCCTGCATAAATTCCTTGGATTCCTGTTCATCTACTACAAGATCAAGTGTGTCAAAGGTACGATATAAATCATCAAACACCATTCGGTTGAAAAATTTAATAAACGTCTTTTCATATGTAACGCCGCTGTCTTCTCTAATTTTTCGCTTATCGATGACGTACGCATACACCTTAAAGGGTAAATCCTTTAAATCTTGTAAGATTTCCATTCGAAGAGTGTCGTCTAGTTTCCGTTCATCGAATTCCTCTGTTTGAAAGTGTTTGAGCTTTATTTTTTCAACTTCCTGTTCAAGAATTTCTTTATCAGAACCTTTAACTAGTATGGATGCGATTACAAAGTGGGTCGAAGTCTCAGGTTGATTAAAGTCGAATCCGTAATGGCCAAATTCATTAATAAAAGCATATTGGATATCATTCAATTTTTCATCCCACCTCACCAATGGAAAACTTACTATACTTATTTCAACAAAAAAC
The DNA here is from genome assembly GCF_031457145.1 of Neobacillus niacini. Lineage (GTDB taxonomy): Bacteria > Bacillota > Bacilli > Bacillales > Cytobacillaceae > Neobacillus > Neobacillus niacini_J. Next base: position 44,903 of record NZ_JAVDVZ010000006.1, on the reverse strand, counting down.
TAGCTAAACCTTCTTAATTTGATGTTTTTCGTTTGAAAATTCTTTCTCTTGGCAAGAGATAATTCTTTTTAAAAAAAGATTAGGGAATGTGCTGAATGTGTGCTATACTGTTTTTACCATTTGCTTTACGTTTTACGTTTTCAATTACCCGCCCTGCTCAATTACTGAGCAGGGTTTTTTGTCTTTTTTATTACCAACATAGAATTTTAGACAAAAAAAAAGACTCTACAAGAGAGTCTTTTTTATATATGTCGGTTCAAATTATGCTTTACGAACGTTAGTAGCTTGGGGTCCACGTTGACCTTGTTCTACTTCAAAAGTAACTGCTTGACCTTCGTCTAAAGTTTTGAAACCTTCAGTTTGAATTGCTGAGAAGTGTACGAATACATCGTCTCCTGCTTCTCTTTCGATGAATCCGAAACCTTTTTCTGCATTAAACCATTTCACTTTACCTTGTTCCATTTGTTGTTTCCTCCTCGTGTGCTGTGCACACATTGTGTTACTATCCTTGCTCAGTTCTTTAGACGTAAAGTTGTAAACTTTTTAATCAAACTGAATGACAAAAATAATTCTTCTTTACTATAACAGAGATATTAATTTAATGCAAATAAATATTGGAAGTTTTATTAATTGGAATCTTTGGCATTGCTTAATTCTAGTTTTTGTAAGTAATAATTGATAAGCTCTTGATACTCCTGCACCTCTAGTTTCCCCTTCTCACTAATGATGTAGGTTCCTCTTTTGATTCTTTCAAACCAACCATAGTAGTTCTTGGTTAAGATTGATGGTGTTTTATCCCCTGTTCCCATTTGAATCAAAGCCTTCGGCGATAATGGACCCATTATATTTAGAAAACTAGCAATTTGAATGCAATTTTCTTTGTAGGCGGTCATGATTTTCGTGCGGGTACTTCCGCCAACATTGAAATCGGCACTGCGCCCGCTAATTTCCTTTAGGATTGCTTCTCTCCTTATCTTATTTCTGCCCGCCCCTGTTTTGCCGTTAAACGGTGCAGGATGGATAAGGATATCTGCATTCGAACGGTTTCCGGGGAAGGAAACCACAATTAATCCCAGCTCTAATCTTTTAATTAAATGGCACTTATCTGCCCATTGTTTGGATCTCATCCGAATCTTTGGTTTAGGAATGGCAATATACACTTGATTCGTTAACCGCTGCCGTTTGACGGCTTGGATAAGAAGTTCGACACTTAGGGTAAGCTTTAATTCAATAATGACTAACTCATCCTCTTTTACTGCGACCATATCGCAGTCCCTAACCTCACCATAAACCTCGTAGCCTTCTAATGAAAAATATCTCTGAATCGGTTTATATAAATCTACTTCTTGTAGCTTTTTGTTATCCTTCATATAAATCTCCCAATGTAAAAATACTCGTATCGTTTTCTCATCTTTTTATCTTATCATGAAATTTGTTAGAGGATTATCAAGATTTTCAAACAGTTGGAAATAGCATATTTTTACAGAAATATGTTAGTATAGTATTCGGAATCTATAGAGAACCTGAACTTGTAACATGGGGGAATAAAATGAAGAAAAAATTTAGTATTCATCTATATTGGATTATACCTGGAGCCATCGTGATTTTTGGATTACTTTTATTATTTTATCAAAACTTCTCCAATGTGACCGAACCACCTGCCTCAGATTGGAGTAGAGCATTATTAGTTGGAAAAACAGAAATAAATAAACTCCCTCCAGTAAAGGTAACAGAAGATGGGGGTTTTGTTTTTACTAGATTTGAAGATGGAAAATTAGCTACTACTACTTTGGGCAAAGATTTTAACGTAAAAGATCAGAAAACATACGACATACCAGTAGATAAGTGGACCCAAATTTTTCAGAAAGAAAATTTGATTATCTATTTTGATTTCAAAAATATCTATGATCAGGATAAAAATATGATTGTCTCAGGTGTTGAGAAATTCTATCCTTTAGAAACGACTATTTTTTATCTAAAAGATAATATATTGTATCAACTTGCACCGGATAATAAAGAGTCCGTAAAAATACTTGAAGTTGACCTAAAAAAGCAAGATATAGTCCTGCAAGAAAACGAAGATGGATTAAATATCTTAATGTATTCAACGAATCCAAGTGGAGTCGATGTTACTCTGGAACAAGTAATAAATGGGAAAATGAATACCATATATCAGTCGAGAATAAAAATAGAACCAGGAAAAGTTGTAAATGACATCTCATATGCATTAAATGGAGAAAATTTAGCATTGTTACTCCAGGAAGAGCTTGAACAATCCCAAGGGAAGCCGCAATTTTTTAACTATTTTATGGAAACAAGTGTGACCAATCAGGATCCTCAGCCTTTATATGAGCTAACCTTTGATGATCCTGCTGGAAATAACAGCTTGACTGAAGTTACGGATGTTGTTTTTAAATATAGTGATGGTAAACCCACTCTCTTATTTCAAGCAAATGGGAAGACCGAAACTCAATACAATGACAGTACCACCTTCAATATATACACGGCTGAGATTACCGAAAGTGGCGCAACGAAAACTGAGCGACGCAGCAATACACCTGCTATTTCAACGAGCCCTCAATGGTTAAATGAAGAAACTATTGCTTGGTTGGATTTGGATGCAGAAGCACATGAGATCAAGATAGCAACATCTGATATAGCTAAAGTTAGTCAATTAATAGAAATTACACAAGAAGATTGGTTAAATGCACTTGGAAAAACGCTAGGAATGATAACCTCATCGTTTTTTGCGCTTGCACTTGCAATAATATGGTTTTTATGGCCCATAATTTTTATTGTGATTATGTATTTCTTTAAGAACAGAACAATCGATCGCGATCCAACTTGGATTTTTTATACCGGGATTGGACTTTACGCACTAGCAGCAGTCATTTGGAAAAATCAATTTTTTGTGGACAATATTTATATAACAGCACCGAATTATTTAACCTTTACCGGAAGCTCTTATTTTTATATGATTTTATTTGGAATCATAGCGTTTTGGTTAGCCATTCACACAAAACGGACAAATGACTGGAGCGGTACGTTAAGAATAATGTATTTTGTCGGCATTCACATCTTACTTTTAACCATTTTCTTTGGACCGTATATCATCTAATTTTAAAAAAATCCCCATTTCTGTACCTGCCAAGCAGTAAGAAATGGGGATTTTTTTTAAAACTTATGCTTGAATCGTTTCTTTTACAAAATCTACTTCAAATCCTAAATCTTTAAGTATTTGGTGATCTGCGGTAGTATCTTGCCCTGAAGTTGTTAAGTAATCTCCAACAAAAATAGAATTCGCTGCATATAACCCTAGTGGTTGTAAACTTCCTAAATTCACTTCTCGTCCACCTGAAATTCTGATTTCTTTCGTTGGATTCACATACCGCATAAGTGCTAAAACCTTTAAGCAGTATCTAGGATTCAACTCATTCGTGCCTTCAAGCGGAGTACCATCTATTGCATGTAGAAAATTAACAGGAATAGAATCTGCGTCTAATACTTTTAGACTCATGGCCACGTTAACTACGTCCTCTTTCGTTTCCTTCATACCGACGATTACCCCTGAACATGGAGAAATTCCTGCTTCTTTTACTAACTCGACCGTATTAACTCGATCCTGATAAGAGTGTGATGTAGTGATGGATTCATGGTGATTTTCTGAGGTGTTAAGGTTATGATTGTAGCGATCGACACCAGCTTCTTTCAGCTTAGCTGCTTGTTCTGGTTTTAAAATTCCAAGGCAGGCACAAATCTTTAATTGATATTTATCCTTTATTTCCTTTACTGCTGAAACAACTTGGTCCACTTCTTGATTACTAGGACCACGACCGCTTGCTACTATGCAATATGTACCAGCATGAAGCTGATACGCTTGTTCCGCTCCTTTAAGGATGGTATCTTTATCTACCATTCGATATTTTTGAATTGGAGCATTAGAAATACTAGATTGCGAACAATAGCCGCAATTTTCAGGACAAAGACCTGATTTTGTATTAATTAACATATTAAGCTTTACCTTATTACCATAATAATGATGGCGAATTACGTAGGCTCCATGCAAGACCTCTAATAATTCCGTATCGGTGGAATTTAAAATACTTAACGCTTCCTCTTTTGATATTTCATGACCATTTACCACTTCTAAAGCTAAATCCTTCCACTTACTCATACAATCTCCCCATTTCCTCTTAACTTACTTTTCTAAAATTCCTAACTTGGCTTCTCGATAAGGTACGTGCTAAGCGATGTCCCATTAGACCTGCTAAAATGGCTAGAATAATATCTTTTGGAAGTGGAACTACCATCCATAACCATGCCATCTTATAGGTAAATCCATCTGGTGCTGAAGCCCATACTTTATAAGCAGCATACATCCAGTTCGTACCAAAAACATAATTGATTGCCATCCCTACAAGTGCTGCCAAAACAAATACCCCAGCTGTTTTCTTCATCTTTTCCACTATGTATCCGGTTGCAAATGCTGTGAAAATAAACGAAACAATAAAACCAAATGTAGGGCTGATGAGTTGTCCAAATCCTGCCCCAAATTTTGCAAATACCGGAACGCCTGCCAATCCAACAAATGCATAAACCATCATTGCAATGGCTCCCAATCGACTGCCAAGTACCACTCCTGCTAAAATAGCAAAAAATGTTTGCAACGTGATGGGGACTCCCCCCACGACCATGAATGGAGCAATCGATGTAATGTTAGCCCCAACAGCCATTAGAGCAACAAACATTGCCGCTGCCGTTAGATCAGTTGTTCTAAGTTTCATAACCTTCCCCCTAAAATATTCTATAAATTAAGAATAATTGGTTCATTTATTTATGTCAACCTTAAATATCAAAAGGTTTACATATTGATATTCTTTCTTTGACCCATCATCTCTATCTAAAACCACAATTTCCCCTAAATAATTCATACTTTCTGAAACGTTCAGTATCTGCCCTCACTTAAACAGCAACAAAATTTACCTGTTTTCATACTATAGAGTAGGTATTTGACTAGATGAATGGCTAGTTTATTAAAGGAGATGCAAAGGGATATGACGATTAGAAAGGCAACCTATGAGGAGACTCAAAGTATCTTAAATTATCATTTGGAGGTATTAAAAGAGGCCACAATGGGTTACGTTAAGCCGAGCCGCGAAAAAGCGATTGAAATGATGACTCCTTTTTTAAATGGCGGCGGTTATTACCTTGTTCGCGTTAAAAATAATGCCATCCAAGGATGGGTTGGATTAGGTCGAGTCATCGATCAAAATACGGATGAAGTGGTCGGTTTTATCAATGAAATGTATGTGCTCCCACCCTATCGCAAACAAGGGGCAGCTGAAAAATTATGTAAAGCGGCTTTCATACAATTACGTGGAGAGGGTCATAAAAAAGTCCAATTAAATGTGTATGCTGGAAACCATGCGAAATATCTCTATGAAAAGCTCGGGTTTAATGATGTATCAACTTTAATGACAAAAAACTTAAATTAACGGTTCTCACTCATGTTATGAACTGCTTTCTATTTTTAATAAATAGGTCATCAGAAGTAACTGATGACCTTCGGTGATATTTTATAACTCAAAAGGTATCAGATACTTAATCTGTTTACCTCCTTCATCGTTGTTAACCTCATAAGGGAATCAGACACTTTATCTGTTTACCTCCACCATCGTTGTTAACCTCATAAGGGAATCAGATGCCTCATCTGATTACCTCCAAGGTGGTTTTTCAACGCATAAGGGAATCAGTTACTATATCTGATGACCTCCAGATAAATTTTTTTATTGAAAAAGTCATCAGTTACCTGATCAGATAACATTAGATGAATTTTTCACTCTATTATTCTATGCTTTAAAGTGTTGCACAATGGTTCCTTTACCTTTTTCTACTTCTACTACTCCATATGCGCCATTCACAAAGGTGATTTGTGGGGGAACATGACCGCAATCAATGTCATAAACAATTGGGATTTGGAGCTCGTTATATAAATCTTGATAAACATCTTCAATGGTATAGTTTTCTACTGATTCATTGGCAGGGCTTCGGCCAAACATGATACATGATGTATTCTCAAACCAGCCTGCTAATTTCATTTGTACTAAAGATCTTCGTAAATCAGTCGTTTTCAATTCACAATTTTCTAGATACCACATGATAGGTTCATCATTGATAAAATTTTCCCTAAAATTCTGTACATCTCCATACGAAGTACCAATTATATGCCTGATGATGTCAATACATCCTCCAAGCAGCCGGCCTTCTGCCTTAACCTTATCTCCAGAAACAGTTTTCCAATCAGTTGTTTCCGTTAAGTGAAACACACATGGAGATGGATGATCATGCTGCCATATCTTTTGATATTTTGCGGAAGAATACTGCGTAATGGATGCACCTGCTTCCGTAGATAATACACTTTTCCACATGGCAGTGGTCTCATCGCAGTATTCCCCTCTTAAATCGATTAAGTTAGTACCATGAGCAGTTGCTATACCAGCCTTTAAGGTAATGGCGAGCAATAATAAGCTTGTGTCCGAGTAACCCAAAACCCACTTGTCTGTCAAAGTATCAAAATCTATCCCATCTAGAATCTCAATGAGCAGCTCGCCACCCCAAGGTGGAATGATTAGATCAATAGCTTCATCCTGCATCATTCCATTAAACTCTTGGGCTCGCTTCATCGCAGGCGAAGATTTTGCTTTGTCCTGGGTCCAAACTGTATCCCCACAAATGACACGAAACCCTTGCCCTTCTAATCGGCTGCAAGAAAGTTTAACCAAATCATACAATTCAGGTTCCACACCCGAAGAAGGTGCTGTTACTCCAATCGTTGCCTTTTTTTCTAAAAACGGATATGTAATCAATTACAAATCATCCCCATCCTTAAGTAGAATTCTTTATCCATATTCTACTATTTATTAAAAGGCTTTGTTAAATAGTATTGTTGTTTTTCAGGCAAAAAATATGGGAACGTCTGATTTGGACGTTCCCGTTCTTATTCCGTTAAAGCACCCGTTAATGAAATAAGGTAATTTATTTATTATAATCTTACCAGTGTACTTGAAGTTTATTACCATTTGGGTCATAAAAGTGGAAAAAGGCATGACCATTATCTTCTTTTATATCCTCGACCTTAACTTGATTATCAATTAAGTGTTGATGAAATTTAGATAATTCTGGACTTGTAAAGCCAATGCTAAATTCTTGTTCATTATCAATTGTAAAATGTGCAAATGTTTCATCTTCGGTAGGAACTAAGATAAGTAAGAAAGGTCCTTCATTTACTTTTAAAATTGCAAGTTCCTCAGTATTGTTTAGTAACTGGAGCCCTAATACATCTCTATACCATTGTGCAGACAGTTCTAAATCTTTTACAGGAATTCTAATATAATGTACTTGTTCAATAAATGATTTACTCATCGCCTTCTCTCCTTTATTTAATCCGGTATATCAAATAGTTCCCTTTCTATATACCTTTTTCCTTCCGATTATTGAATTAACCTGCCCTTTAACGGAACAATAAACTTCCTATTATTCGGAAAATTCCGATAACCTTAGTTTATCATAAGTTATGTTAACTGAGAAAGAACAACTGTCTAAAACCATTTTGGTTATCGTAAAGTTATCTTTTATATGTTTGATGGTGTCTAAGAATTGGAACCAGCTCAAATAATGGTCTAGATATTTAGTCGCTACACCATTAAAACGCTCCATCCAGCTCTTTAAACGGCTGTGATAACTATTTACATTCTGGATATGATAAATCCCTTTAACTCGCTCCCTACCATTTGCTTTAAAGCGATGATGCTCAATTCCTTTTTCTTTGGCATAAGTCATAAACGCCCGCCAAGCATCCGTACATAGAACATTTTGAATTGATAGCTTGGAACCTAACGCTTCGTCCAAACTCTTTTTTATAATCCGCCCTTTTCCAATTGTTCTGGAAAACGTTCTCTTTTGGCGGTCTCTAGCTACAAGAACGCATACTTGGTCCTTGCTTATTCATCTAAACTCTGAACTCCCACCGCGTAACCTTGGTTTTCGTCCTTGGATATTCCGTTTTCCTTTCTCGGAATAGAGAAAATAGGTTTCATCCATTTCTACGATGCCTTCAAAAAGTTCAAAATCCATCTGCTTTAATGCAGTTAGAATTTTATGCCTCCAATAAAAAAGCGTCACATAATGAGCACCAATGAGTTTAGCTGATTTTCGAAGGGAATACCCCTCAATCATACATTCGATAAACTGAAGCCATTTACTCGGCATATGTGTTCTGTGAAGAGGAGTGTTCGTCATATCTGTAAATGTTTTACAGCACTCTTTGCAGCGGTATCTTTGGCGTTCAATGGTATTGATTGTAGTTTTAACTTGGTATTTACCGAAACGAATGACGTTAGTGGATTGACAATGAGTGCAGGTGTAGCCGTCTTTGTGTTTCTGTTCTGATACATCTTTGAATACAGACTCTGTTTCTGCTGCACTCCCTAATGAGTTTGTAAAGAACTCCTTAAATCGCTGCTGGTCTCTTCGGCTAAGATTTCTGATTTGGTTAATTATGTCAGCTAACACCATTAAAACTCACTCGCTCTCGGTAATTTTAGTCCACCCATTATAGAACAACCGTTCGAGAAAATCAAATAACAACATTATTCTTTAACAAAGCCTATTAAAAAAAGGGACTACTAATTTAATTTGTAGGATTCTTTATGAAAAGACGCCATATATTTTAGACAATCTTCCCCTTTTAATGGTGTGGCTGGCCTACCATTCAGGTACAGAACCATTGCCATGTAGTGCTGCGGCCCCCATTTATAACAATGCTTATAATCATCTAACAGGTGAAATCCGCATTTTTCCCAGAAATGAATTCTTGCTTGATTTTGTGGTGTTTCATCACATTCCACCTCAACCAAGATTCTTTTGTATTGAGACTGAGAATATGCCCATACATTTATGTAATCAAAAAAGTCCTTTCCCACTCCATGACCACGCAAATCCTTTCGAACGGCCAAATAATCCAGCAGCAGGACACTTGAGTCAGGCAATGAACCTGTCAGCGCCATCGCGAGAACCTCATCGTTTTCCATTAACACATGAAGTGCAGTAAGACCCCCGGCAAACATATTGCGAATTATCTTTTCTGGCTTGGTTGCATGCTCGCCGAAAGCAACATTATAGATATTTCTTGTCTTTTGCCAAAGGCCTTCATCCCATTTTTTGGTTGTTATAAATTCCATTGTCTTGTTCCTTTGTTTTGAAATTTTATGATCTTTTTAACATTCTACTAGCAAGATGGGGCTGTCTCTCTATATACCATTGGAAAAACCAAATAGAGGTCGCAATCCAAAAACCGCTGGCAAGATAGCCTCCTATGATGTCGCTAGGATAGTGTACTCCTAAATAAATCCTGCTAACGCCAATCATAAAGACTACAAACGTGCTAAAAAGTAGTAAGAGGCTCCTGCCTGTTCGATTAAAGATATGGCGCCAAAGCAAGAAGGTAAGGATTCCATATACGGTTAAAGCATTCATAGCATGACCACTCGGGAAGCTGTATCCACCTATATCAATCAGTCGATGTAAATCTGGACGTGCTCGCTGAAATATTTCTTTCAAGACATGGTTTAGTAAGGGTGAACCGGCAACAACAACAATAAATAATAGTAATTCATGACGGTGGTGCAGCACTTTGTAAAGAAAGAATAGAATCAGAAGACATATGATGACCACGGCTAGTGTTGAACCAATCATAGTAAAAAACTCCATGATCCTTGTCAGAAAAGGTGACTCTTGTGATTGAACGGCACTAATAACAGCATGATCAAAATCAACGATTTTCTCCGCTCTTACCAGCATAGCCACTACACTAAAGGCCAAAAGAGCGACCAAACTTATTAAAAATGCGCGCGTAAGCTGAAACTTTACATTCATCTTGTTTATCCCCTTTTCTTGGATAAACATATAATTTCCCATACACCACAATCCTACTATAACCACACAAAAAAAACAGGTACCAAATATACAAGAAAAGCTGCATAAACAGCAATCTATTGTATATTTGGTGCCTGTCACCGATAAGCAAATTTTTCAGAAATGGATGTTTCTTGTTTTAGTTGCATGATTTGTTGTGTTTTGATTTCGTTTTTTCTGCTCATTTCAAAGAGTTTTAATTGCTCTGCGCTTATGTTTCCTTCTATAAGGGCTTTGGTTAGGAGTGGTGCTAGGATATGAGCGTCTTTCATTCCACAATTGATTCCAACTGCACCGGTAGGGGTCATGGTATGAGCAGCATCCCCTATGAGAATTAATCCGTTCTCTACCCATGTTTCGCTGCGAGAGCTTTGTACTTTTAAACAAACAAGGTCCTTCCAAGAAGTAAGGTGCTCAGTGACACTTTCTTCAAGTTCTGGAAAACTTTCAATCAATGGTTCAAGAAAAGGTTGTAAGGAACCTTTCCGTAATTCTGCAAATGAACCCTCTGGTATATTCCAGCCAATTTGGATGAGACCTCCAGTTTGAGTAAACAATGCGAGCTGATGACCATTTACAAGGACCATTCTCGTTGTTGGCTCCCATCCCGCTGGAGCAGGAATTTTTGCCCACAATACATCGTACCCATGAGTCATTTCGATTGTCGGTATCTTTGCCAGCTTTCGTACAGTTGAATAACGACCATCTGCTCCAATTGTTACCTTACTAGAGATGTGGATTTCTTCCCCATTCTGTATTGCCATCACACCCGTATAGAAACCTTTCTCATCCTGAATTAATTCTTTAACGGTCGTGTTAAATAATAATTGGAAATTTTGATTTCCCTCAGATTCTTGGATGATTGCCGATAGTAAATGTGCTTGCGGTACATGGATTCCAACATGGTCTTCATGGGCACCAGGCGTAATACTGTTCACGATATTTCTTCCAGAGAAGTATTCTACCTTTTTCATTTTAAGAATTCCGAGCTCTTCTATTTTATTAAATAAATGATGTTCTTTTAAGATTGCTTCTGTTTCACCGTTAATATGCTCGCCTCTGAATTGTCTGTTAACCCCAGCAGAACGTTCTATAATAATGGTTAATATTCCGTTTTTAGCTAATAAATGTCCGAGTAATGTCCCCGCAGGTCCGCCGCCAACGATACAAACATCTGCTTGTAAGTTCATGGTTAGCCACCTTCTAAGTTATTTTATATTATGTTTTTAATCTATATTTCAACGATGTGTTCAGCTTCAAAAAAGTTTCTCGATAAGAAAAAAAGTTAAGTATAGAGTAACAAAATAATAAGTAATGGTCAATTCATTTCTTTTATAAATAGAGGAATGTACCTACTTTTAAATGATAATAAATACCCATAATGATAAATTCTATATTTTGTAAATTTTTTTAATAATGTGTAAACAATAATTCATTAAGATTGAAGTTTTTTAAAGAAGCGGTTAAAAAATGTTAAGAAATCGAAAATTCAATCTATTTTTCATCCAAAGCTTGTATGATAAGCCTGTATTATAAATCATGCAAACAATCAAGGAGGATTTTAAGATGAAAAATTTCAAAACATGGTTAGTTGCTTTGATGTCAGCATTGATGTTACTTGGAGTTGCCACTGGGTGTAGTAATACAACAAATACGGATGATCCAGAAACCGAAGAATCGGAACAAAATGAAGAAGGTACTGATGAAGGTACTGAAGATACAGAAGAATAAGTATAGATATTGTAATTATGCAGCATAAAACAAGGCGGCGCCTGCCGTCTTGTTTTTTTCCATTAATCGTTTATTTATGTCGTACCTGTATACCAGAATGAATATTTACCTTAATACTACTTTTATTTTCTCTGACACTTTTAAGCCTATCTCTTAAAGAAGATACAATGATTGAGCTGCCTAACCAGAACAGAAGTCCTAATACGATACTTAAAGCCCAGTTGCCACTGACTTGTAATACCGTCCATACGGTTGCTACACAAACAACGCCACCAATCATTCCAAACACAGAGCCATTTGCAATTTTGGCAGCCTTTTTTGAACCAGAAGCAATTCCCATCATTAACACTGCTGTGATCATTACGGCTGGAAAGGCAGCAAAGATTCCAGCAAGGATTTTCCATGGAGATAAGACCGTTATCAAATAGCTGATCATCACGGCTGCTCCTCCGAGAGTAAAGCGAATAAGTAAATCTTTATACATAACTAGCACCCTTTCCCCTTAGTATGTAGTAATAATAACCACAGCCATTGAAACGACTAGCCAAAATCCCATAGCCTGTGCGAGACCGCGTTTCCATCCTTGTCTTGGCAAAAGATAGCCAGCCAATATCGCTACAAGTATATTGATTCCCATTCCGACAATCGCACCTTTTGATAATAAAATCGAATGAGAAACTAATTCCTCTCCACTAAAGTCCAAACCGACTGTTAATAAAGCAGCCAAGTATACAGCAGGGAAAGCAGCAAATATGCCCCCAGCTTTTTCACCTAAATTTCTGGCAACAAGTGTCGAAACAACTACCGCTGCTCCTCCTAAAAGAAATCTAATCAGTAAGGCACTTATGGATAAATCTGCCACTGCAATTCACCTCTGAAATTTATTCTTAGCTTATCAAGCTTCATATTATATAATGTGAAGTTTTTCACATAACTAAGTTAATATGTTTATTCTAACTCATTTTTTCTACTTTTCGTGTGAACATTCCGTTACTTTTTTTAAAGCGTTACCATACTAAAGTTAAGGGAATTTATCAAAAGAAAAAAACCCTGTATTCGGGTTTTCGATAAAATATATGCTTTAATAACCTTTTTTTATATCAACTATATTCTTAAGAGGCTTATTTTCTTCAATATTCTTAAGTGTCTCCAGAAAACAAGCTGCCCCCTCATTTGGGGTGGTAACTGCCGATATATGAGGCGTAATTAGAATTCTAGGATGACTCCAAAAGGGGTTGTTTTCAGGCAGTGGCTCTTGTGCAAAGACATCGAGGACTGCAAAGCTAACATGATTGACAGATAATGCCTGGAGTAAGTTTTCTTCATCTACCGAAGCACCTCGACCGACGTTAATAAATCCTGCATTTGATAAATGGCTAAAGATTCGTTCGTTAAAAACTTTTTCAGTTTTTTCCGTCAGTGGTAAGGTATTGATGATATAGTTCATTTCACTTAAACGGGAAAGATGAGAATCCAGTTTCATGACTTTTTTAAAATAGGCTTTTTCCTGCCCGCTTAAGGAAACCCCGTAGACATCAACCCCTAATCCTGAAAAAACTTTCGCAATCATTTGACCGATTTCGCCTGTACCATAAACAAGAACTTTTTGATTACCAACTAATCTTGGCGTTTGCTGCTTCCAATTTTTTTGCCCCTGTTGTTCTTGGAAGACATCATGAAATTGTAAATCCTTTAGGATGTAGCTTAAACAATACTCTGCAATCCTTTGTCCAAAAGAACAAATCGTTCTTGTTAATAAAACTGCTTCATTCCAGTCTTTCTTATATAAAAAACGGTCAACTCCTGCTCCAAGGGAATGTACCCATTTTACATGGCTGTAATCATAGTCAGCTTTAAGGTTAAATGAAACAAGTGCGTCTGCCCAGCTTAAATCATTTTGTGTCAACCCATCCTCAGGAATAAAACGAAAATTCTTTTGCGGGACTTCCTTTTCTATTAATGTTTGAAGTTCTTTATACATGGGACTGACTACTAAAATAGTTGAAATGTTCATTCCTTACCCTCTTCTTATAAATTCAAAATGACTCACCCTTTTGGTATGTCGAGTGCTTGATAAGCAGCCTGATATTTTCCCCCATCGGCAACTTCTGAATGGTACAAAGCCTTCAGGGCAAAGTTTTTTTCTAATTGGTGCTCATCGATCAATTCTTTCAAATGCTTCTGTAGGTCTTTATTTTCTTTAACTAACTGTTTCATTTGAGTTTTAAAATACTTCATTGGTAGACCTCTCCTCTATTTATTATAAAAATAAGGACGATTATTTTAAAATAAATCGTCCTTCTAAGACACAATTACTTTAAAGCCATGCTAACCTTCAGTTTTTTCCCTTTGACGGTTGTATTCTCCATAGCCTGAATCACTAATGAGCCTTTACCATTAAGGATGTCAACATAGGTTAAATTGTCCTGAATGGTGATAATACCAATATCGTCGGCGGTAACTCCAGGAATATTTGAAATCGTACCGACGAAATCAACTGCGCGAAGCTTTTTCTTTTTACCTCCGCTAAAGTGTAGCTTGGTGATATCCTTATTGATTCGAGCTGTTTTATTATTTCTTACCACTCTTCTGCCACTTAGTTTTTCCTCAAATGCTGCTTTTCCACTTGACACTTCATCCTGCATTGGGGCGTCCATCACAGGAATTTCAAAGCCGATATATCTTTCAATCGCCTTAAGGAATTTCCCCTCATATGGAGTTGTGAAGGTAATCGCTTTTCCTTTATTACCGGCTCTTCCTGTTCTGCCAGTTCGGTGAACATAGCCCTCTTTTTCCATTGGAACATCGTAATTAATAATCAAAGTTACATTATCAATATCGATTCCCCTCGCTGCCACATCTGTTGCCACCAGATATCGAAAATTTCCCGCTTTAAAACCATCCATAACCGCGAACCGATCCTCTTGTTCTAGACCACCGTGAAGTCTTTCACAGGAATAATTAGCTTTTTCCAATTCAGTATAGACATTCTCGACATTTTCTTTGGTTCGGCAAAAAATAATGCAGCTATCTGGATTTTCAACAACTGTTACATCTTTAAGTAGTGATATCTTGTCATCTTCCTTTACTTCAATGACAGCATGTTCAATCGTATTTGTAGTTACACCAGTGGACGCTATCTCAATATGGATGGGATCTTTCATGTATTGATGACAGAGGTTTTCCACATCCTTCGGTAAGGTAGCTGAAAAAACCATCGTTACTCTGTTTTCTGGGAGTTCTTTTATGATGGATTCCACCTCATCGATAAAGCCCATATTTAGCATTTCATCCGCTTCATCAATGATCAAAAATTTGATTTTATCTAATTCAAGAGTTCCCCTTTCGATGTGGTCCATCGTACGACCGGGAGTTCCCACGACGACATGCGTTTTTTGCTTTAATTCATCCTTTTGCTTTGAAAAAGGTTCTTTCCCATAAACCGCCATTGCTTTAATCCGCTTAAATCGGCCTATATTCGTTACATCTTCCCGTACTTGCACGGCTAGCTCCCGGGTTGGTGTAAGAATTAGCGTTTGCGGCTTTTTTTCCTCCCAATCCATCATTTCACTTATAGGAATCGCAAACGAAGCCGTTTTACCGGAGCCTGTTTGAGATTTAACAACCAAATCTTGTTTTTCCAATGCCTTTGGGATAACCTCTTTTTGCACTTCTGTAGGCTGATCGTATTTTAACACAGCCAGTGCCCTTGTTATTTCCTCGCTTAAACGATAATCCTCAAAATTCTTTTCACTCATGTATTAACCTCATTTTTTTATATTATCCAACTTCTATATAGGATTTCTCTCAAAGAAATATCATATGCAAAATCTGAATAGGTTCATTATACTTGAAAACAAGACTAGCGAGAATTATTTTTAGTTCTCTGTTGCACAACAGCTTTACAAGACAAAATAGAAACGCTACAGTAAATTTAGAACAAATAGGTAATTTGGCGGTTATTTTCTAAAAAAATCAGAAATATCAAAAATTCAGTCTGTAAATCTGTTATAATGGAAATATCCTGTTCTAAGGATAGTATAAATTATGTAACAGACAGCATGATAATCAACTGTAGGCTCTTTTTTATTTAAACCATATTTCATTATAGGAGGTTATCTATGTATAAAATCAAAGATAAGGAAAAATTATTCATTTACACTGGTCCTGATGGCTCTGGGCGAAAAACGGTTGCCAAGATGGTCGCAACAGCGTTTGATATGGAAACGGTCCTTTCCTACACAACACGGCCTCCCCGTCATTATGAACAAGATGGTGTAGATTATCATTTTATTACGGAAGAAGCCTTCCAAAAAATGAAAAACAACCAGGAATTTATTGAAACAGTTGATATCGATGGAATTCATTATGGAATTCGTGAAGAAGATATTGTCAAAGCATTTGAACATCATAATCTTGTCTACTTAACGTTAAACCCAGAAGGTACTGAAAAATTAAAAGAGATGTATGGTGACCGCGTCATGCGCTTTTTCGTCTTCGCTAACCGTGATACGATAATCAAGCGACACAAAGCACGTAACGACAAGGAAGAAGATATCCAAAGGCATTTATCCCATTATGATGAAATTATGACCTATAAAAGTAACTGTGAGCATGTCTTTGAAAACTATGATTCACCTCAGGTTTCTTTTCAGGTAAGTGAAGTCATTGAAGCTTTTCTCGATCAAAACAGAATTGTTACTGATTATTAATTAATTCCAAAAAAAAAGGACCATTTACTGGATATTTATCCTTTAATGGTCCTTTTTTAATATACAATCGCTTTGCTACCATTTCTGTGCCATTCATAATATATATTAGATCAATACAGATAACAGCTTGAAATTGTCATTTAATGCGTGTATAATTAAGTGTTGAAAACATTATTTAGGGGGAACTCTTTTTGTCGATCGAAGTAGGCAGCAAAGTACAAGGTAAAGTAACGGGTATTACTAATTTTGGAGCGTTTGTAGAATTACCTGGTGGCACAACTGGTCTTGTGCATATCAGTGAAGTAGCAGATAGCTATGTAAAAGACGTGAATGATCATCTTAAAGTAGGAGACCAGGTTGAAGTAAAGGTTATAAGTGAGAAAGACGGAAAAACTGCCTTGTCTATTAAAAAAGCTATTGATAAGCCAGAAGGTCAAACTTCTTCTTATTCCCAGCGTCCACAACGTCAAGGTAGAGATAATAGGCAATCAAAAGACTTCCGGTCAAAAGGCGGTAATTTTAAGCCAAAAGAAAACTTTGAAGATAAAGTGGCTAAATTCTTAAAAGCGAGCGAAGAAAATTTATCCAGCTTAAAACGCAACACCGAAACGAAACGTGGCGGCAGAGGCGGAAGACGCGGATAATTATAGATAAAGAAAGGCAAGCCCACTGCGTCTTGCCTTCTTTTATTTGGTTAGAATTCTGATTTCAGCTTACTTCCTACTTCCCAATGAATTTTCGCGATTTCTGTAACAATGACTAGAATACAGAGGATATTATGAAAAATTTTTTTCAAGGCTAGGAGTTTACGTTGCTTGTCCATAAATATAACAATTCAAAAGAAGTTAATTTAATGGATTATGGGTATTTTCCATAAAAATTTCCTCCTAATATTCATGCATAATATTTTCCAGTATAGGAGGAAATTATTTATGGTTTTGAGAATGGACGAATGGACCCGAGGATTAGAAACAGTAGGTACTAAATGCGGTGTGGCTTACACAGTGATTTTATTAATGGATTTATTAATAGCTTGCCTAAATGCCCAAATGATGTCTGTTAAAATATCAGTTTCCACCTTTATTTCCTTTATATCCCAGTAAAATTCATTTTTTCGATGGTAATAAAATTCCCCTTCTGGTGATTTCATAATCGTCAGGATTCCTGTTGGACATTCTGTTTCCATTGAAAGAAAATGTTTTTCTCCATTCCAATTGGCAAAGACTTCGAAAGTTTTCAGAAAGCCATGGACTTCCTCTTTACTCTTAAGCACTTTATTCACCCCTTTTTTATTATAAAAAGAAATACAAGTTAATTATTACTTTGATAAGACAAATGCTCCTGAAACAGATTAATAGTGTGATTCTGATTATATGCAACGAAACAGGCAGGTTACAACTATTTTGTTAGTAAGACAAACAAAAAATATTCTTAGACCTATCTTTTGTCCCCTCCGTAACTTTTGCGTCCAAACAACAACTCTTATTAAAGAATAAATTAATTTATTGAATACGCAGTGGAGGGATTTTAAAGATGACAGAGGAAAACGATTTGCCACTAAAAGTAAGATTAGAAGCCATCGAGTTAGAGGAAAATCAGGGCGGTGACCTAATGTTAAAAGACTATGTTTATTATGTTCTGTTAGGTGTAGTCTTTCCTGGGTTACTGTTAATTTGGGGCTGGTATTAAGTGTCTGGTCAAAATCATCACGAAACGGAAAGCGCCTTTCCATTACTGCCCCATGAACGAGTTTGGCGCTCTAGGGATTTAATGCTAGTGTCAATCAGTACTTCCGTTGCTACTTGGTGTTTTTTAATGGGTGGATTTGTAGGTTATTATTTAAATGCAAAAATGGGAATTGCCGCATTGATTGCAGGTTCCATGATTGGCATGCTGTTAATATCACTTGCCGTCATTCCAGCCTCAGCAAAATACGGTATCGAAAGTGTCACCTCCACCAAGCCTTTCTTTGGTAACCGCGGCTGGGTCCTCGCTTTAATTCTTCAGTATTTATCAGTGATTGGTTGGAATTCCATCCTGCTTATATTCTTTGCTAAATCAGCCACTCGGATGTTAGTGGTTACGGGAGTCATTGATGAATCCATGAGTTCACTCGCCATATCCTCCCTGTCCATCCTAGCAGTCTTCACGATATGGCTACTCTTGAAACGGGGTGCTAATGCCGTTAAGAATTTATCAGCCATATTAGCTATTCTGATTATTTTAGTTGGTATTTGGATTTTTTATATGATTGTAAAAAACTTTGGTTTTCAAGCAATTATCGAGGCAAAGCCCCTATCACCATCAAGTGACCTAATCTGGAATTACGCTACAGGTATTGAAGTCGGGATCGTTAGCCTTATGTCCTGGTGGCCATATGTGGGCGGAATCATAAGGATTTCTCCTAAAACAAGTCAAACAACGATTCCTTCCATGCTGGGATTAGGCTTTCCAGTAGCATTAATGAGTATCATTGGCTTGCTTTCCGTTTTGTTAATCGGTGATCCAGATCCAACAAGCTGGATGGTGGAATTAGGTGGAGTGATGTATGGAAGCTTTGCCCTATCCTTTATTGCATTTGCCAACTTTGGTTCGGCTGTTATTGGTGTTTATATTTCATGTATTGGGCTGCGAAATCTAGAAACCATTAGAAATAATTCTTGGAATATGACCACTATGGCTGCTTTAATTCCAGTAGGATTAGTGGCAGTTTTTATTCCAGAATTATTTTTTTCAAAGTTTGGTAATTTCTTAGCATTTCTAGGTGTAATTTTCGCCCCTTTAGTTGGAATTCAAATTATTGATTATTTTGTTTTTCGAAAAAAACAGCTGAATATCAAAGATTTATATAATTCAAGTTCAAACTCGGTCTATACCTTCTGGAAGGGGTGGAATCCCGCGAGTATTTTTGCATTGTTGGCTGGTTTTATAACTTATTTCTATTTATTAAACCCGTTAACCTATGAGTCCCGCTTTCCCTACCAGTTTTTAACTGCAACCTTTCCAACCATGGCGATTGGTGCTGCTGTATATTGGTTCATCACGCGATTTGTCATTATTCCATTAGGATGGGGAGGTTACCCGAAAGTCAGAAAAAAAGATTCTCATTAATTTCTAATAATTTTATCATCATCCTCTAACCACTATCGTGGACAATGGAAAAAATAAAACGTTTCCATTTTATAGATTAGGGAGATGTTAAAATGAGTGTTGTGATTGGTTATGTTTCAGATTACTTTTCAATCGTAATGACAGATACCCGAATTACTTATGGAAAATTTGCGGAAATGGGATGGGATGACCATCATGAAAAGCTAGTCTCGCTGCCAAATATGGGGTGGGCGACTGGAGTAGGTGTATTTGACTTTATTCTTAAATTTAATAAAAACCTAGCAAAGACGAAAGTGGCCACCGTGAAAATCATTGAAGATTTATTTGAGAAAACCCTTGAACAAGAAAAATATAAAAATGTAAACTTGAAAGAACACTTTGACTCAACGGTTATCACCTACTCTTGGGTGGACAAAGGAGTAAATAAAAGTAAGTTCCATGTTGGCTTATTAAACAAAGAACACTTTGGTAACAGACTCGTAGAATTAGACAATCATCATATTACCATATTGTATCCATACAATTATTTAGATGATTTAAACAAGGTAGACAATATCGAAAAGAGATTCAACATGTATAGAGAATTTGATGGTAATTTCGGAAAGCTCCTTCAACATTTGCTTCAAATTTTTGCCGAAATCTCAGCAAACTCCTTCGGTGTCAGTAGAATCTGTGATATTGGTATTCAAGTTTTCTTAGATCATGATTTATATAAATTTCAACTTAAGGAAGATGTAATTCCGCTGATTAAAGCTGCAGAGGATGGCACTAGTTTAAATAAGTTATCTGTTGTGAATTGATAGAAAATCAGTATTGTTACGGTAATTTGTGGGCTCCTGATTTAGGGGGCACTATCCCTGCATAATTGTTACCGTATTTGGTGGGGTCTCTTAGTTTAGGGGAACAATCCATTGTTTAACAAACTATTTAAGGCTGTCCCAAAGGCTATTGAATCATTAGCCTTTGGAACAGCCTTATAATTTCTCTTATTTCTTATTCAACTCATCCAATAGTGGAAAAAGCTCTTCTAAGTGTTCAATTTCATAGGTTGGAATGACTTCATTTCTTTCCTTATTATGACGGTTAATCCAAACAGATTTGATTCTTGCTGAATTTGCACCTAGAATATCTGTCATTAGGTTGTCCCCTACCATAAGAACCTCGTCCTTGTCTAGTGACATGAGTGATAACGCATGCTCAAATATTGTAGGGTCGGGCTTCCCTCTACCAAACGCACCGGAAACGACAATCTGATCAAAATACGGAACTAGCTCTGGTGTAATGGATAGCTTCGTATGCTGCAGATCTGGTGAACCATTCGTTAATAGAAGCAGTTGATACTTCCCTTTTAATGAATCTAGGATGTTAAAGGTTTCTTCGTAAACAAACGGCAGGTTCCTGCGTTCTTGTGGGAACCTTTCGGCCAGTTCGTGACCAAATGTTGGGTTATCGACACCCAATGCCTTTAGCCCGGCAGTCCACGCCTCTTTTCGATAGCCAGGAACAATCTCTTTCATTTTCCTAAATTCATCGTGATCATCTAAAAAATTCCCCCATAGGCCTTCGAAGGGATTAATCCCTATCATTTGAGTAAACTTATAGGTCTCATAGGAAGAGTATAGATTTCTAGCAGACTCGCGAACTGCCTCTTCTAGTTCATTTGCGTCTACACCATACCGTTCTTCTGCTGCCTTACAGGTTGCAACAAATGCTTCCTTTATACTTTTTTGATCCCAAAGCAGTGTATCATCTAAATCAAAAAATATCGCTTTTATCATTTCCTTTAGCCTCACCTTTCACCTAAATAATATTTAACTAGTTTACCATTTTTAGAAATAAAAGAATATTCAATGTCGAAAAAAAATAAAAAATCTCCACCCAAACGACCGAGGAATACATAGGAGGAGATTAATAAAGTTCTACTATCCTACTGGTTTATTCTTTCGTGCAACTAAAAAGCCCGAGCAAATAATCTGCTGCTTGAAGAAGATGTTTCCGGCTGGATGGCGGCCTAATGGGCTATGGAAAATAGTGTACATTTACTGCGCGCACTTTTAAATGAAAATATTTCCACATATTCTTTTTTTACATCTCATAAAATGGACAAGGAAGGCTAGTCCGAAGAGGGGGAATGAATATGGAAGGAATTACTATACATTTGAGGGTCCATTTCAACTATATATCATGAAGAAGCTATTAACCTATTTATGTTTACTATTTGGAGCTACCTTGCAAGGAGTATCAATGTCTTTATTTTTATTTCCACATTCTATCCCATCTGGCGGGGCAGCTGGACTTGCCATCCTCATCAATCATTGGTTCCATATATCCCTTGGATTTTCATTGTGGCTGGCTAATATTGTCTTTTTACTTTTCGCCCTGCCCTATTTTGGTTTTACCTGGACCCTTCGGACGATTATTTCCGTTGCAATTACTTCCATGACTGTGGGCTATATAACCTCCCAGTTTCCTCACATTCACCTAAATATCTTCTTCTGCATTGTGGCTGGAAGTATTGGTTTTGGGGTCGGGGTTGGTCTATTGATTCGGGCCGGGGCCTCTAGCGGCGGGATGGTCATCCCAGCATTAATGATTGCCAACTACAAGCATTGGAGCCCGGGAAAAGTAATGATGGGGATTAACTTTTTCATTTTTGTATTAACCGCCCTCGTAATTGATTATAAAATTGTTCTATATGCGATTGTTTGCCAATTTATTTCAACGAATATTATTGATTATATTTATGAGTTTAAATTCCATCGAATAAGCTATTTATCCGCAGCTTGGAGAAAAAGATAAGAAGATCCATTATAGAATCTTCTTATCCTTTAAATAAGCTGTAATTTTCTCCACCGATTCCTCAATCGTCATGTTATCTGTCTCTATGACAATCTCAGGGCGGCTCGGCATTTCATATGGAGAAGATATTCCGGTAAACTCAGGAATCTCGCCTTTCCTCGCTTTTTTATATAACCCTTTTGGATCCCTATTTTCACAAACTTGGATCGGGCATTTCAAAAAGATTTCGATAAACTCCTCTGCTTCAAACATGTCACGAACTAGCTTTCTATCCTCTCGAAAAGGTGAAATAAAGGCAGATAAAACAATTTGCCCACTGTCGACAAATAACTTTGCGACTTCCCCAATTCTGCGAATATTTTCTTTCCGGTCTGCAGCATCAAAACTCAAATCAGAATTTAAACCATGGCGAATATTATCACCATCTAATACATAACTTCTTAAACCAGTTTGAAACAAGGCATGATCTACGGCAGTGGCTAAAGTGGATTTCCCTGAACCTGACAGTCCGGTAAACCAAAGGACGCAGCTCTTGTGTCCATTTAAAAGGTGGCGATTCTTTTTGGTAACGCTTGAATGATGCCAAGTAAGATGATTACCTTTTTTCATTTCCTACACCCTTTGGTATTTCGTAGGTATACACTTCTTTCATACCTTGAATAAGAATTTCCACTACTTCCGGCCGGCTGAATTCTTTTGGCGGCATCTCTCCATTTTTCAACATGCCTCTCACCTTTGTTCCGGATAAAATGACATGATCCCTTGAATCGTGTGGACAAGTTTTTTTAGATGCCATATTTTCACACTTATTACAATAAAAACTATGTTCAAAGAAAAGAGGTTTAATTCCTAGTTCATCTTCTTCAAATGCAGTAAATATTTTTTGCGCATCATAAGTTCCATAATAATTTCCTACTCCTGCATGATCTCTTCCGACAATAAAATGTGTACACCCAAAATTTTTTCGAACTATTGCATGGAAAATGGCTTCTCGAGGACCCGCATAACGCATGGCAGCAGGGAAAACAGATAAGAAGACCCGGTCCTTTGGATAATAATTTTCAAGTAACGCTTGATAGCTTTTCATTCTGATGTCACTTGGGATATCATCTGGTTTAGTCTCACCTACGAGCGGATTCAAAAAAAGACCATCAACGGTCTCTAATGCCGTTTTTTGGATATATTCATGTGCGCGGTGAACTGGATTTCGCGTTTGAAATCCCACTACCGTCTTCCAGCCTAGATGATTAAATTGGTCTCTCGTTTGAATCGGATCCAAATAATAACTTTCAAACATACTCTTTTTACGCTTTGATACCATGGTAATTGGACCCGCAATATAAAGTCCATTTCTGTTGAACATTTTTTTAACACCTGGGTGATTCATGTCGTTTGTTTTATAAACCATATTTGCTTCTAGTATTTTATCTGGAATATAGATTTCCTCCAGATTCATTACACCATAAACAATTCCATCTTGAATCAAGTTAATTGTTTCCCCAACCTTCAATTCCATTGCTTTGTTTTTATCTATAGCTAAAGTAATGGGAATGGACCAGGGAAGTCCATTTGAAAGACGCATATTTTGAACAACACTTTCATAATCGGCTTTCCTCATGAAGCCTTCTAGCGGGCTATACGCGCCATTTGCGATTAGTTCTAAATCACTTATTTCTAAATTATCAAGCAAGACAAAAGGACGCGATAAATCTATGGCTTCATCTAAGTTAATTCGATTTATCAATTTGCCGCCATGTGGTACGCTTTTACTCACGATATTCCCTCCTTTACCGCCTAAATCAGCAATTTTTTTTTCTAAAAAATAAACTTAAGACTCATGAAGTCCGCATTCTGTTTTTGATTGTCCAGCCCATCGTCCAGCACGAGAATCTCCATTGTCTGAAACAGCCTTGGTACAGGGGGCACAGCCAATACTTGGATAACCTTTGTCATGTAGTGGGTTATAGGGCAGCTTGTTTAAATCAATGTAGGTCATAATATCCTCTGAGGTCCAATGAATAAGGGGGCAAATTTTTACCTTCTGGAATTTATCATCTTTATTAAGGTATTGGGTATTCCTTCTAGTGAGCGATTGCTCCCGCCTTAAACCGGAGATCCATGCCTTTACTTCACCTAAGGCTTCCTTAAGTGGAACCACCTTTCTCATATGGCAGCATAGATTTGGGTTATGCTTCCAAAGCTCTTCCCCATACCATTTCTCCTGATCCTTCAAGGAATGCTGCGGTTTAATCATTTCTATTTTAAGGGAAGAATATCGTTTTTTTACTTTTTCAATTAATTCATATGTCTCTGAAAAATGGAGCTCTGTATCCAGAAAGATAATTTTTGCACTTTTATTTACCTTGGAAATTAAATCAATTAACACTATACCTTCTGCACCAAAGCTGCAGGCATAAACAATATCATCGTCATATTCACGATAAGCCCATTTTATGACATCCAAAAAATCTGGCCGGGTATTCATAAAAGAGACTATCTTACCTTCATCCCACTTGTCATATGTTAACATTTCAGACAATCCTCAGCCCTCCATTTCTCTTTTAATCCGAGGAATTCACTACCAAGGTGTGGCATGAATTGTTCAATACCTCTATCTTATTCATATTGTTTATATGGCCGCATTGGGCGTATGAAAGCAATGCTCGAATCCAAGAACCATGACCGAACACTAAAATAGTTGAAAACTCCTTATATTTAACTAAAAACTGTACAATTCGGTCTTCAAAATTCTTTAAACTTTCACCTAATACCAATTCTTTTGGATTTTCAAACCATGTATCTCCATACCTATCAATCATTTTTGCCTTTGGGATACCTTCAAATGGCCCGAAATCTAGTTCGTCCAACAATCCCTCTGTTTCGCATTTATATCCATAAAGTTGAGCGGTTTGGTGGGTCCGTTTTAATGTACTTGCCAAAACGAGGTCAAAGGGAGACAATTCTTCAAGTACGTTTTGATTCCTGGCTATTCCCTTGACTACCTCTTCTGAAACTTGAGAAATAACTATATCCCTCCTGCCTTGAAGCAGGGTTTTTCTATTCCATTCTGTTGGAAGGTGTCTAATTAAAGTAATTTGCATCCATCTTCCTCCAAATAAAAGGTTTCGCTCCTTAGACCATAACGCTGGGTTTCTAACACTAATACATCTTGAAGCTTCACATTTCCTAAATTTACATTCGTTCCAACTTCGTTAATAAAATACATTTGTTGCATAGGTGTAGGGGCTTCAAAAATGATTTTCTTGCTATCTAAATCCTTAAGTAACTCTTGAATTAAATTTGAGTTTATTGAGCCGCTTTTGTCATAAATGCCAGAAGTACCCGAATCCCTTCCTTCCGTTATTACATAGGCACAGCCTGCATGAAATAAAAGGTTTATTTCTTCCTTCCACTCCGAAATCGGGATTTCCTTATTGGTATCTTTTGACCCCACCTCTGCTATAACATGGAAATCCTGCTTGATTTGTCTAATTAGTTGGAGGCGTTCTTGTAGAGGAATATCCAGCGTTCCGTTTGATATTTCAATCCATTCAATACCTAAATTTCGTAAATACGTTAAATATTCAGGAATTTTATTTTGATAAAAGCACTTTTCAAACAAGGTTCCACCACAATAAGGTTTGATTTGATATTGCTTATATAGTTCAATTTTTTCCTCTATATTTCGTGTCACATAAGCAGAACCTATTCCAATCTTGGCGATATCAATGAGATAGCCATAATCAGATAAAATATTTTTCAACTCACCTATCGGGGTTCCGAAATCGATCACCGAGGTCAAACCATATGTTCTATTTCCTGACGTCCTTTCTGGCAGTGTTAAAAAATCCATAGAAGAAGCGCCTCCTCTTTTTGTCTAGGATAGATTATTCAAAATATGGGTGAATGTGTAGATATTAGGCTTTATTAATAGAAATTAGGCTACTGCCCTTGTATAAACTCTTCCGTCACTTCAAACACTAAAGAAGCTATTCTCACAGTTAGGGGTGTACGCTCATTGCCAAAGAAAAAACATAATGGTTTGACAATATTTGCAATCGGTTCAATCCCTCTCATCCTTGTGTTAGGAAACTCGATGCTGATTCCCGTTCTTCCGAAGATGAAATCTGAACTTGATATTTCTCAATTCCAAGTTAGTTTAGTCATATCAGCATTTTCGATTGCAGCTGCCATTTCTATACCTGTATTAGGATATTTGTCCGACCGGTTTTCACGAAAGGCGATTATTGTCCCTTCTCTCATCCTATATGGAAGCGGGGGTCTTTTAGCAGGTGCTGCAGCAGCTTGGTTTGACAATTCCTATACCTGGATTCTTGCTGGAAGAATCATGCAAGGAATGGGGGCTGCAGGAACCGCTCCCATTGCTATGGCACTGACGGGTGATTTATTTAAAGGCGGAGAACAAAGTAAGGTCTTAGGCTTAGTAGAAGCTTCTAATGGATTTGGAAAAGTGATCAGTCCTATTATTGGTTCCCTGCTCGCCTTACTCTTTTGGTATGCGGCATTTTTCGCTTTTCCGATTTTCTGTGCTATTTCTTGTTTGTTAACCATCTTTTTCATTAAAGAAAAAAAATCAAAAAAGGAACCGCCGCCTGTTGGAAAATATGTTAAAGGGCTCGTTTCTGTTTTTAAAACAGAAGGACGGTGGTTATTTGCAGCCTATTTAACTGGGGCTACCTGCTTATTCACCCTATTTGGTATTTTATTTTACATTTCAGATATATTGGAAAAAGATTATCAAATTGATGGATTATTAAAAGGTTGTATTTTAGCCATCCCGCTCTTAGTTATGACCATCTCATCCTATATAACCGGAAGTAAAATCGGTAAAAAGATGAAGCTCATGAAAACACTCATCATCTTAGGATTATTATTAATGACCGCTTCCTTTGCGTCGTTAATTTTCTTTACGAAATTAGTTCCTTTTTTTGCTGTCCTAGCCGTTAGTAGTATTGGTACTGGACTAGTTCTACCATGTATTAATAGCTTTATTACTGGTTCTGTTCCAACCGACCGAAGGGGTTTTGTAACCTCCCTATATGGATCGGTAAGATTTTTAGGGGTTGCGATTGGTCCCCCCGTGTTTGGTTCCTTAATGGCATGGTCACGCTCGGGAATGTTTTTAGTAACAGCTGGGTTAACCTTGTTAAGCGCTATACTTTGCATGATTCTTATACATGTGGCAAAACCAAAACCATCCGAAGAAAATGAAAATGACTCGCTTTTTGAAAAATTGCAATTTACCTAAGAAATACGCTGGACTAAAGGAGTAGATCCAATTGCAAATTTATTTTTCTCCCGAAGTGATAACTCCTCATTATCAAGTATTAAATGTTGTGAATTCAAACAACAAAGCTGTAGGGAACGTAGCATTTCTATTCGATGAAAAGAAGCTGTATGTCTATGGAATCTTAGAGGATGAAGAAGTCGGTGCTGATTTCAAAGATTTAGTAACACCATATATAAAGGGAATGGCTAAAGCAAAAGAAGGATTAGATATTCTCTCTTGTTTATACGTTGGCTGTAAGAAAATTAAGCTAAAAGAAGATGAAGAAGAGAAAGAATAGCTAAAGCAAGCGGGAGGGTACTATAGGTGCCCTCCTTTAAATTTGGGTTTAGGCGGTAGTAACAAGGCATTTAACCACTTCATAACTTATTGGTAGGAGTTTTAGACAAATATGGAGTGTGGGCCTAATGAGTATTGGTATCATTCTAATGGGGCTATTTATTGGTTTTATGGTTGGTTTGACAGGTGTTGGCGGGGCAGCACTTTTAACACCGATATTAATATTATTGGGGTTTAGTCCGTCAATTGCGGTAGGAACAGACCTGATTTATAATTCTATTACCAAGCTTTTTGGTTCCTTTCAACATTGGCGGCAAAAGACCATAAACCTTACATTGGTAAAATATCTTGCAATCGGAAGTATTCCAAGCGCCATATGTGCAGTTGGGGTTCTTCATCTATTCGATTCTTTTTTTCATAACCAAGAACAGGTAATAAAGCATGCATTGGGGTATGTTTTAATATTGGTAGCATTGACTACTTTAATTAAAACGTTCGCGAAAAGTAAATTAGAAGAGAACCCGCTCCAAAAAAAGCCCCTTCATGAAAAACGAACGTTAACGATTTTGATTGGCGTGATTTTAGGCTTCATAGTTGGTTTGACTTCAATAGGTTCGGGTTCACTGTTCGCTTTAGCGATGCTTTATCTGTACAGAATGAGTCCTTCAGAGCTTGTTGGAACAGATATTGCTCATGCATTTTTATTGGTGACCGCCGCAGGATTCATGCATGCTGGAATAGGCAATGTTGATTATTTTTTAGTTTTAAACCTACTAATGGGTTCTATTCCAGGTGTCTTAATAGGGAGCAATCTATCATCGAAATTTCCTGCAAAACCATTAAGAACCATTATGGCTATCATGATTTTTATAAGCGGGCTTAAACTTATTTAGGAGAACACGGGAACAACGTGTTTTCTTTTTTTATAAGAATGAAAAACCTGTCCTTCTCCTAGAAATCCAAACATATACTTATGGAAGAAATGGTAAGTTCAGGAGGTCATTATGTTTATAATAATTGAAAAAGTAGTACTAGGAATGGCTTTTTTACGATTAATATCTGGAAGTATTGAAATATTTGCAGCCATTCTAATGATCAAATTTAATACCGTAGAAAAGGCCCTTATGGTTAACTCTTCACTCGCACTTATTGGTCCTATAATATTAGTTTTAACTACCTCTATTGGGTTAATAGGAATCGTTGAAAAAATATCAGTCATGAAATTCGTCTGGATCGCCCTTGGAGTTAGTTTTATCTTTATCGGTGTGAAATCATCATAAACATTCTTTAAACCTTACATAAAAAACCTATCACCAAGGGTGAAAGGCTTTTTTCCTTTCACCTAAGTGAAAGGCCTTTTTCTTTTCACCTAAGTGAATGGCTTTTTAACTTATTGTCGAGTTCTATCCTGTACATTTAATATCCTTGCCCGCGTATTTTTTAGAGGAATCGGTGTTCTCGCAAGCATAATCCGAAAATCCCGTGGATGAAACGGAATAAATGGGTATAAATAGGGAGTATTCATACTCTTTGTTCTCACAAGCAATATCAGCCACAACGTAATTCCGATGGCAAGACCTGGTACCTTAAGGAGTGCGACCATAATCAAAAAAAATACGCGGAATAGTCGATTGGCAAGACTTAATTCATAACTAGGTGTTGCGAAAGTACCAATTGCTGCAACTGCGACGTAAAGAACCACTTCATGTGTGAAAATCCCTACCTTTACTGCTACATCCCCAATAATAATCGCTGAAACGATACCAAGTGCTGTCGCGAGTGCATTTGGGGTATGAATGGCAGCCATTCGCAAGATCTCAATCCCCACTTCCGCTATGAGAAACTGCCAGATTAACCCAATCTCTCCAGGTTCTTTGAGCCCAATAAACTTCCACCGATCCGAAAGTAATTGCTCATTTGTGGCATATGTATACCAAAAAGGTAAAAGAAATAATGAAGCCAGAACCGCAATGAACCGAGCCCATCGTAAAAAGACCCCAACGATTGGTTTTTGGCGATATTCTTCAGCATGCTGCAGATGATGCCAATAGGTAGATGGGCAAATCATTACACTAGGTGACCCATCCACTACAATGAGCACATGACCTTCCATTAAATGAACCGCACTCGTATCGGCTCTTTCTGTGTAGCGTACTAGTGGATAGGGATTATAATTTCGCCCGAATACAAATTCCTCAATGGTTTTTTCCCCCATTGAGACACCATCAACCGATATTTTCTCAAGCTTATTTCTTAACATTTCTACATGGTCAACATCGACAAGGCTATCAATATAAACTAAAGCTATATCCGTTTTTGAACGTTGACCTACCTGAATATATTCATTGACGAGAGACCGGTCGCGTACACGTCTTCGAATTAATGCCAGATTAAAAACAATCGTTTCTACAAAACCATCGCGCGGACCTCGGACCACACGTTCAATATCCGGTTCTTGAGGAGAACGAATCGGATATTCCCGTGCATCAATCAGAATAACTTGCTCACAGCCTTCGACCACTATTACAGTCTGACCTGCAAGTACTTGAGCAATAGCTTCTTCTAAATCGTCTGATGTATTAACCTCTATATGAGGAATGAAGGTTTTGAAAAGCTTTTCGATTGGATTGTCTGCAAAATCCTCTGGTTTGCGCTTCTCAATTTCCTTCATGATTAACAGCAGGATATTGGCTGTAGCAAAACCATCAATTTGGAACATCCCAAACTTTAGTCCACCAAACTCTAAAGGACGATGGATGACATCAAAGCTTTTGCCAATCCGTAGTTCTTTTATTAAATAATCAATATTATCTTCAAACTTTTCTTTAACTGGAATTTGCGTTCCCTTTTTTCCCAAACTTGCCAACTCCTAAAATTTTCATATTGGTATTTTGCAGCAAGCTTAGGTGATATATACCAAGATAAAAAAAAAGGAAGGTTTCCCCCCTTTTATCGAAAAAACTATTCTATTAAAAACTTTACAATTTTGTTGTCTACTATAGTCCACCAAGATACGCCTTTTTAATTTCTTCACTTGCTTGTAATTCTGCAGCAGATCCCGAGATATCGATTCGACCTGTTTCTATTACGTAGGCGCGGTCTGCTACGGATAGTGCCATATTCGCATTTTGTTCAACCAACAAGACGGTTGTTCCATCCTGATTGATTTGCTCAATAATTTGAAAAATAGTTTTGACCATTAGCGGAGCCAAACCCATTGAAGGCTCATCCAGCAAAAGCAGTTTAGGTTTTGCCATAATGGCTCTTCCCATCGCTAGCATTTGTTGTTCTCCTCCTGACAGTGTTCCCGATAACTGCTTCCTGCGCTCAAGTAATCTCGGAAAAAGCTCATATACACGCTGAATGTCTTCCCGAATTGCCTTTTTATCATGTCTTATATAGGCACCCAATTCGAGGTTTTCCTCTACGCTCATATTGGCAAACACACGACGTCCTTCTGGAACGTGAGAAATACCCGACTTCACAATGGATTGTGGAGCCTTACCTGAAATCGAGCTGCCTAAGTACTCAATGGTACCTGACTTTGGCTTTAAGAGGCCGGACAATGTCTTGAGAAGAGTACTTTTCCCGGCTCCGTTTGCCCCAATCAAGGTTACAATTTCACCTTCATTTATTTCTAAAGAAACACCCTTAAGAGCATGAATGTTTCCATAATAGACTTCAATTCCATTTACTTTAAGCATTGTCGCTCGTAACCTCCTCTCCTAGGTATGCTTCAATTACTTTTGGATGGTTACGGATTACATCTGGTGTTCCCTCGGCAATCAATTGTCCATGGTCAAGTACATATATTCTTTCACATATCCCCATAACTAATGCCATATCATGTTCAATTAAAAGAATGGTTAGATCAAACTGTTTACGAATAAAAGCGATTAACTCCATAAGTTCGTGAGTTTCTTGTGGATTCATACCAGCAGCTGGCTCATCAAGCAGCAACAATTTCGGACCAGCTGCCAAAGCCCTGGCAATTTCCAATCTTCGCTGCTGACCATATGGTAAATTCTTTGCTTTTTCATCCTTATAACGGTCTAATTGAAAAATCTTTAAAAACTCTAATGATTTTTCCTCCATCACCTTTTCCTCAGAAAAATGGGAAGGCAGACGGAAGATGGAACTTAGAATCGAATGCTTTGCTAAGGAATGATAAGCAACTTTAACATTATCCAAGACAGATAATTCGCTGAAGAGGCGGATATTTTGAAAAGTACGGCTGATTCCTTTCCGTGTCACTTGGTAAGGAGCAAGCCCATTGAGCCTTTTCCCATCGAACAAAATGTCACCCTCAGTCGGTACATAAACGCCGGTCAATAAATTAAAGCTTGTTGTTTTCCCTGCACCGTTCGGACCAATTAAACCAACTAATTCACCTTGATTCAACTCCATATTAAAACCTGAAACAGCCTTTAAGCCTCCGAACTGGATCCCAGCCTCTTTAACCTGTAGTAAAGCTCCCACACTAATTTCCCCCTTTCGCCGTTTTCTTCTTACCAAAGAAATCAGTGATCTCACGAGTACCCATTAGACCCTGAGGACGATATAACATAACAACAACCAAAACAATACTGTAAATAATCATCCGAGTCTCAGGGTATTGCTGTAGGTAAGTTGAAATAATCGTTAATAGGATCGCAGAAATAACGGAGCCTGATAAACTTCCAAGTCCACCTAAAACAACAAAAATCAAAATATCAAATGATTTTAAGAAACCGAAATTGGTTGGCTGGATAATATAAAAATTATGAGCAAATAACCCTCCGGCGATTCCTGCAAAGAAGGAACCGATGGCGAAAGCCGCAACTTTATAAAACGTAGTATTGATTCCCATCGCATCAGCCGCAATTTCATTTTCACGAATGGCAATACACGCCCTGCCATGCCGTGAGTTCGTAAAATTCGATATCACTAAAATAGTGATGACGAGACAAACAAATGCGCTTGTCCATGTGGTCATATTGGAAACCATCATCCCAGATGCGCCGCCAACATACTCAATATTTAAAAATACAATTCGAATGATTTCTCCAAAACCTAATGTTGCAATAGCGAGATAATCTCCTCGCAGCCGTAAGGTAGGAATGCCGACAAGCAATCCTGCTAGTGCAGCTACAATTCCTCCGATAATGATTGCTAAAACAAAGGGCAACTCAAATTTCATGGTAATAATGGCTGAAACATATGCTCCTACGGCAAGAAATCCTGCATGTCCAATTGAAAATTGACCAGTTATTCCAATAACCAAATGAAGACTGGCAGCCAAGACGATGTTGATAATCATTAAGATCAGCATATTGCTATAAAAAGCATTTAATATTCCTGTTTGGATTAAACCCTGGCCAACTCCATACACAACCACTGCTAATATGAGAAATAGCCAGAATTTATTCATTTTCTTCATCTGTCTATCTCACCTACACTTTCTCTCTTGTATTTTTCCCAAAAATGCCTGAAGGTCTAAAGATAAGGATAAGGATTAATATAACAAACGCCGCTGCATCTCTCCATAAGGAGAATCCTAATGCACTTACAATTGATTCAACTACCCCAAGGATAAGACCACCAACCATGGCTCCAGGGATAATCCCGATTCCGCCTAATACAGCTGCAACAAACGCCTTTAATCCAGGAATGATACCCATTAACGGTTCAATCTTTGTATAATATACCCCGAAAATGACACCTGCTGCCCCAGCTAAAGCAGAACCGATTGCAAATGTATAAGAAATTGTTAAGTCAACATTAATACCCATTAAACGAGCAGCATCCATGTCATGTGAAACTGCACGCATTGCTTTACCAATTTTTGTGCGATGAACAATAAATTGCAGAATAATCATTAGCCCAACAGAAACTGAAAGGATAAATAATGACTGACTGCTAATTTGTGCACCAAACAAGTTAAAGGTGGTGCTTGGCAAGACCCCGTCAGGATAAGCCTCTGGCTGTGCCCCACGAGCATATATAACTCCGTATTCAATTAATAGTGACATTCCGATTGCTGTAATTAAAGCAGCAATTCTCGTTGCATTTCGTAGACGTTTATAAGCAATTCTTTCAATTAACACCCCGAATACTGCACAAAAAGCCATCGAAAGCAGTAATGCTGGAAAGAAGCCTAGACCCCATCCCTTAATCGCATAAAACCCGACGAACGCACCTACCATAAAAACATCACCATGAGCGAAGTTAATTAATTTTATAATTCCATATACCATGGTGTAGCCTAATGCGATTAAGGCATAGATGCTACCGAGTGAAATTCCGTTTATCAATTGTTGCAGCCACTCCATTGTACTCACTCCTTTAAACTCCAGAATTAACGCTTAAGACAAGTAGAATGGAAGGAAAATCCTTCCATTCTACTTGTCAGTATTTTTAAGGATTTACTTTTGTGTTAAACACTTGTTTTCCATCTTTATATTCTAAAATGGTTGCAGTTTTAATTGGATGATGATTTTCATCAATCGATAATACTCCAGTAACAAGGCTTAAATCTTTAGTTTTCGCTAATTCTGCTTGAATTTTACTTGAATCTGTACTGCCTGCACGCTCAATTGCATCCGCTAAGAAGTAAACTGTGTCGTAGCCAAGAGCATTGAAGGCGTTAGGTGCTTCGTCATTGTTCTTTTCTTTAAAAGCTGTAACAAACTTTTGTACCTTTTCATCTGGATCTTCAGATGAGTAATGGTTGATTAGGTAGGTATTATTTAATGCTTCTGCACCTGCTAAGTCAACCAACTTTGGAGAATCCCAGCCATCAGCACCTACTAACGGAACATCGATACCTAATTCACGTGCTTGCTTTACTATTAAACCAACTTCTTCATAATATCCAGGGATAAAAATGAAAGATGGGTTTTTAGCTTTAATACGAGTTAATGTTGCACGGAAATCTGTATCCTTAGCTACATATGCTTCTTCCGCTACAACTTTAGCTCCTGCAGCTTCAAAAGTTTCTTTAAAGGCGTCGGATAAGCCTTTTGCATAGTCACTTGAATTGTCAGCAAAAATTGCAGCGTCTTTTACTTTTAATGTATCTAAGGCAAAATTGGCAGCAACTGTACCTTGGAATGGATCAATAAAAGAAGTACGGAAGACAAATTCTCTTACTTTACCTTTATCATCTACAGTAACGCTTGGGCTCGTACCACCTGGAGCAAGTAAAACCGTTTTCGTATCATTGGCAATCTGTGCCTGTGCAACTGTATTTCCGCTTGTTGCTGCACCAATAACTGCATTTACTTTATCTTGGCTTGTTAACTTAATGATACCGTTTGTAGCTTCAGCAGCTTCAGATTTATTATCTACTTTGATCACATCAAACTTCTTGCCATCTACTCCGCCATTTTTATTAATCTCATCTACAGCCATTTGTACACCTTTTGCCATAGATTCACCATAGGAAGCAACATTACCTGAAAGCTCCAAATTCACACCTAATTTAATCGTATCTGAATTGCTGCCTCCAGAACTATCTTTCGCTGCCCCACATCCTGCTAACATTCCAGCAAAGATGGTTGAAGCCATAAACACTCTTGCTATTTTCTTTTTCATGGTAATTTTCCCCCTTTAATTGAATTTTCTGATACTAATAATCGTAATTTAGTATCTTCTCTGACCCATGAATTTTGTTTACCAGCTAAATTAATTAGTACATTTGTTATTGTAGTACTTTTTTCGTTATTAGTCTAGTATATTATTTTAATATTTCAGAACTTTATCTCTATTATAAAAATTGAAGCGCTTTCTTTGTTATTAAACCGATTTATAGCTATATTTCATTATAAATAGAATAATCATACAAGTTAAATGTTTTTTTGGTATATAAGAAAATGAATTAACTATTATTGTAAATAATTCCTGTGACTTCCATTTAATGAAATCATGTTCTAATCCCATATTTTCCATTTGGACAAACCTAAAAGAAGAAAGAAGACATTTTTCGTCTTCTCTCTTTTTACTCAAAATATCCTTTACCACTTATGCGCCTTTGCGTTTGATCTCAATATAATATTATGTTGAGATCTTTGTGTTTGTCCATTTACCTGAGTGGTAACACGCTTTGGCCGTGTCCAATTATGGTGAAACTTTTGAGACTGTGGATCCAAATTATCTTGATAACTCACAATGAATCACCTCAATAGTTAGGATAGGGATACTCTGAAACATGATATTACAGGAATATCAGTTATAGTATTTGATTTGATTTATATAAACATACCCCTTTAAAAAAACTCCGACTGGTCTAATGTTAATAAATAGTAAACGAAACTTTTTATAGATTAAAAACGCATGTATCTCCCCATGCGTTTTTAATCTAAAATTTATTATTCATTAAGACATGATTCTTTTTTCCCCATCTAACTCTTTTATTGGGGCAATATTTTGGGTAAATTCAAGCGTTCCGATATACTTACCAGTCTCATCCCTTACAGCAAAATATCGAATATATACATATTTATCACGAAACTTAATCCAGAAGTCCTCTGTATCCTTCCTGCCCGCTTTAAAGTCTGCTAGGAGTTCTTCTACGACATGTACACTTCTTGGTGGATGACAATTTTGGACAGTACGTCCAATAACCGCTTTTGTGCGAGCAAAGATTCTTTCTTTCCCGTGTGAGAAGTAACGAACTACATCGTCTTGATCTATAAAAGTGATATCTACAGGTAAATGATTTAACAGCAGTTCTAGCTGTTTTAGTGATAATATCCCTGTTTCCATCTTTATATATCCTTCAGAGATTGCATTCTCATCAAAAGCATGTCTTTCAGGCTTCCACACCTTTGTTGGGGCAATCAGGCAATAGCCAATTTCATCACTTTCACGCGCAATCTTTACCCATTCATCTTCAGTAAAATTATTTAAGGCCATAGGAAAGAGAATGTTTTCTTCTCTATAGATCATCGCACTAACCTCTTGAATAATAAAATTTAATACATCTATTACCGATTGCTTGTCCCCGTTATACGAACTTAACTTCTGCCTTGAATCTTTAATCGCGTCACGTATAAAATCATTTATGCGCCACATATTCGTAGTTGGTCCATAGATGCCGTACGTTTCTAAAAACGGGAAAATTAAATTCTCTTTTCGACTGTAATGCTTATCAATGTCTAGCAGCAGATTGATGTCTTCTAAAAGCTTAAACACATTTTCAGGACTATCTGCTTGAACAAAATCCTCTATATGCCCTTTAATTTGGATATTAACCAGCTTATCAAGCTCTTTATTCTCTAAAACAAAAGTGTGGATAGGATGACCTGGCTGCTCCTCAGGCTTATACGTTTTTTCAATTTCTTCAATAGAGTCTTTAAAAATTTCTGTGTGCTTTGCATGTAAACGGTGCATTTCTTCTACAGATAGATCTCCAAAATCATGCTGTAGCTGTGAAATTTCTTCAATCGTTATTTTTCCGATAAATGCATCAAAATGTGCTTTTACCTCTTCGACATTCTTTCCGTCATGTAGGTCTTTAAAAATTTGCTTTAAGATAGCTTGACGTTTACTAGGATTATTTGTTAGTTGTTCACGGTTATTTATGATTTCACTCATGGGTATTCTCCTTCGCTAGTTGCTCTATTTAAATGTTATTGATAATGAATCTCATACTTAAAATAACACCTTTTAATAAGACTGTTTGTGATTAACATCATTGTTACAGAATAAACTTTGAAAATGTGATAAATTTAAGAACAAATTTAGGACGGAGAAATTGACAGTATAAAGTAATCGTGTTATATTTACCTCGAATTAAAGATAATTTACTTCAAGATATTATGAAATCTCCTGATAAGGTTTTAGAGTTTTTGGGAGAAAATAAATCTATTGACTATTTAATGGAGGAATTAACGTGAACAACTTAAAAGGAATACACCATGTAACAGCCATTACAAGTAGTGCAGAAAAGAATTATGAATTCTTTACCTTTGTTTTAGGTATGCGTTTGGTTAAGAAAACAGTGAATCAAGATGATATTCAAACCTATCACTTATTTTTTGCAGACGATACCGGCAGCCCTGGAACAGATATGACATTTTTCGATTTCCCTGGAATTCCGAAAGGAGTGCATGGAACAAATGAGATTTCAAAAACGTCCTTCCGGGTTCCTAGTGACGCCGCATTAGATTACTGGGTAACACGTTTTGATCGATTAAACGTAAACCATGCAGGTATAAAAGAACAATTTGGTAAAAAAACGATCTCGTTTGTTGATTTTGATGACCAACATTATCAATTAATATCAGATGAAAATAACAAGGGAGTTACAGCCGGTGTACCATGGCAAAATGGTCCGATTCCACTAGAATATGCTATTACAGGATTAGGGCCGATTTTTGTTCGAATCGCTAATTTTGACTATTTTAAAGAAATGATGGAGAAGGTTCTACTTTTTAAAGAAATTGCGCAAGAAGGAGACTTTCATTTATTTGGAGTAGGTGAAGGAGGAAATGGTGCGCAAGTGGTAGTTGAATATAATGCCGTTCTTCCACCTGCACGACAAGGCTTTGGCACTGTGCACCACGCCGCGTTCCGAGTTGAGGATCGTTCTGTGCTAGACGAATGGGATCAACATATGCGTAGTTTCGGCTTCCAGACTTCCGGTTTTGTCGACCGATATTTCTTCGGTTCCTTATACTCAAGAGTTGCCCCTCAAATCTTGTTCGAATTTGCAACAGATGGTCCTGGATTTATGGGAGACGAACCTTATGAAACACTTGGTGAAAAGCTATCGTTACCTCCATTTTTCGAGCCAAAACGTGACCAAATTGAGAAATTAGTACGTCCAATTAATACTGTTAGAAGCAGCATAGACTTTAAAAAGGAATAAAAATAGAGCGGATCCAGTGGGAATCCGCTTTTTTACATATCTCTATAAGGTGGTAATAATTGGTCCATTTTTTGAAAGGATAATGGTATGTTCATACTGAGCCACATAACTTTCTTCTGTCACATAGGTCCAGTCATCACCTTCAACTTGAAAGACTTCCTCTTCCTTCGTTGAGATAAAAGGTTCGAATGCAATAACCATTCCTTCCTTTAACAGTTCGTCATCCCAGGTGTCATGATAGTTATAAATATGATCTGGCGCTTCATGGATTCTCCGACCAATACCATGACCAGTTAAATTCATGATAACCGTTAATCCATGCTGTCTTGCTGTTTGAATAACGGCTTTACCTAGCCCACTTTTCTTTGAACCAGGTTTTGCTTTTTTAAGACCTGCTTCAAATGCCAATTTTGCAACATCACAAATTTTTGTTAAAATCTCTTCCCCTTCACCTACAACAAATGAGATTCCCGTATCAGCGAAATAGCCATTCTTTGAACCAGAAACATCAATATTTACGATGTCTCCTTCTTTTATGACCCTTTTACCTGGGATGCCATGCGCTACTTCTTCATTGACACTTATACATGTGTACCCTGGAAAGTCATATTCACCCTTTGGCGCTGAGATTGCTCCGGCCTTTTCAAAAAGCTGTCCAGCTATATCATCTAGTTCCTTTGTAGTTAAACCAGGTACCGTTCTTTGTACCAATTCATCTCTAATCTCGGCACAGATTCTGCCGATTTCTTTCAACGCTTGAATATCTTCTTCTGTTTTTGCAATCATGTGTTTTCCCTACTTATCATATTAATATCGTTGTAAATTTTCCATTCTTATATTTTAGACTTACTTATATAAAAATTTCAAGTATGTTCCTTCTATATATAACAGGATATTACCTAAAAACTATTCTTCTTGATTCCAATGGGCAGGCATTACCAGGGCTGATGGAAGCTTTGTATGTTTATTACCTTTCGCAGCATTTACTTGTGCCTGAGTAAGGAAGATGCTCCCGGTAAGATTAGCCCCGCTGATATCTGCATCTCTAAAATCAGCCCCTATCACATCACTCCAGCGTAAATCCGCATTTCTAAGGTCAGCAGCTATTAGTAAGGCGCCCCTTAGGTTTCCACCTTTTAGATTAGCACCTCTCAACTTTGCTCCCAAATAGTCCATTCCGCGGCGTGTATTTTTTTGTTTTTTGGTTACTTTACCGCGTACCAATTCGCTTGTTCGAATTAATAATTGATTTACCTTCGCTCTATGTTCGGTTACATTTATTGTCAGTATATCATCTGGACTTTGTTTGGTTAATTCTTCTGTCTCATTAATACTAACCTGTAATTCTTTTAAGATAGGTTTTACAGCCTCAAAAGTGATTGCTTCATTTAAATACCATAGCATTTCATGAAGCTGTTGCACGATTGGATAAACATCAAACATTTCCTGAGCGACTGCTTTGTTTGTTCTCCAATCCTTCCCCTTATAAGTCACTTGAGACACCTTTTGACCGGCACCAAAGCATTCATAAGCCGAACAGCCACGAAATCCTTTGTTACGAAGGTCTTTATGGATACCACATAAATAATTGGATTGTAGATTACGACACGGCGTACCGCTATCTTTATTAAAAGCGAAATCCGCTGATTTTGCATAGGGCAAGGCCACACAGCACAACCCAAAACAGTTTTCACAGTCAGCACGTAAATGATTTAAAAGATTATCGTCTAACGTTATTTGATTAGACAATTTGAAACACTTCCTTCTATTAAAAAAGCATTGCTAAGTTTGTTTTTCCTTTAGTACCTATGTACTATTTTAACACAGAATGTACAACTATGTCTTTTCCCCAAATATACATGTTTAGTCTACTTACTAATTTTTTTGTTTGTCCTTACAGACAAGCAAAAAAGAACAACTTTTTTCAAGTTGTTCTTCTCTATCTGGACACATTCTATTGTCACTAGACCTCTTTATCATCGATTACTTGATATGCTTCATTAAATAATATTAATTGGCTATCGATAACGGGTGTATCATCATTTCTTTTGACATAATGGTACTGACCGTTTTCATCTTGTTCACGAGCTTTTACGTTATCTGCTAATGCAATTTCTAAAATGTGATGCACACGTTTCTTACTTTCACCATTAAAAATTGGAAATAAAATTTCTACACGATTTTCCATATTTCGAGTCATCATGTCAGCAGAAGAAAGGAATAATTTCTCTTCACCATTATGATGAAAATAATAAATACGGCTATGTTCCAAAAATCTCCCAACAATACTCCTAACTCGTATGTTGTCACTTACTCCTTTAATTCCCGGAAGCAAGCAGCAGATTCCGCGAACAATTAAGTTAATTTTAACTCCGGCAATGGACGCTTCATAAAGTTTCATAATAATGTGCTTATCAGTAAGAGAATTCATTTTGGCAATAATTCGGCCATTACCAAAACTTTTTTGATAATAAATTTCTTCATCAATTAACTCAATAAAATCATTACGGATGTCAAATGGAGCAACCGATAAATGGTAATATTCTGGCTTTTCCGTATAGCCGCTCAGATAATTAAAAAAGTTTGTAGCATCAATGCCGAACTTTCTTTTTGAAGTGAAAATTCCCATATCCGTATAGAATTTGGCAGTTTGATCATTATAATTTCCTGTTCCAAGGTGAACGTAACGTTCAATACGGTTATTCTTCCTTTTCACAACGAGAGTTATCTTGCTGTGTGTTTTTAAGTGTGTCATACCGTAAATCACATGACATCCAGCCATCTCAAGCTCTTTTGCCCATTGTACGTTATTTTCTTCATCAAACCTGGCCTTAAGCTCAACTAGTACCGTTACTTGTTTGCCATTTTCAACTGCTCTTTTTAACGCTTCAATAATGGGTGAATCTCCACTGACACGATAAAGTGTTTGCTTAATCGCTAATACATCTGGGTCATCTGCTGCTTCAGAAATAAAATTCACAACAGGTTTAAACGATTCATATGGATGATGCAAAAATATATCCCGCTCAGAAATAGATTTAAATATATTTTCACATGAAACTAGATCATGTGGTGTTTGCGGAATAAGTGTGTCATAGGTTAAATCTTCACGTATTTTTGCCATTTCCTTATAAAAACGGAATAAGATCGTTAAGTCTAGTAATCCGTCAATTTCATACACATCTTTTTCATGGATTTCCAGTTCATCTGTTAAATATTGTAGAATATTTAGGTCAAAGCGATCCTTTTGAATTTCAAGCCGGACAGCTGCACCCCATTTTCGTTTCTTTAGTTCTTCTTCAATCTCTTTTAGTAAGTCACTCGCACCTTCTTCATGAATCATCAGGTCTGCGTTTCGAGTGATTCGAAATATCGAAACGGATAGGACTTTATATCCTTTAAATAATTTATCAATAAAATAGGTGATAATATCTTCTAAAAGAACAAGTTGAACCTTTTGATTCGTTGAATCAAGACGAATAAAACGGTCCAGAACAGCAGGTACCTGAACGATAGCCTTTTTTACGGAGAACTCATAAGATTCAGTCTTGTCCTCTATGATAATGGCCAAATTCAAGCTTTTATTTAATAACATTGGGAATGGATGATACGCATCCACTGCCAATGGAGTAAGCACAGGGAATATTTGTTCATCAAAATATTCTTCCATTGCGTTTACTTGTTGGCTAGATAGCTTTTCCATACTTAGTAGTTCAACTTGTTCATCTATAAACTCAGTATTTACTATTTCGTTTAGTGCTTCGTATTGTAATTTTACTAATTGGTGAGTTCTATGGCTAATTTCCATCAATTGCTGCTTAGGTGTTAGTCCTGCCTTATTTTCA
The DNA here is from genome assembly GCF_031457145.1 of Neobacillus niacini. GTDB lineage: Bacteria > Bacillota > Bacilli > Bacillales > Cytobacillaceae > Neobacillus > Neobacillus niacini_J. The sequence continues at coordinate 2,294 of NZ_JAVDVZ010000006.1, read as the reverse complement.
GGTTTTTTATAACCTGCCCTAACTTGATCTTTAAGACCTGCAACACGCACCATAAAAAACTCATCAAGGTTTGAGCTAAAAATGGCTAAAAACTTTAACCTTTCTAATAAAGGGTTTCCATGATCAAGTGCCTCTTCCAACACCCGTTCGTTAAAAGCAAGCCAGCTTAGTTCTCTGTTGTTGTAATACTTTGGGTTACTCAGCTCTAAGAGATTTTCTGATAACGTTTTTAACATTTGTTTCACCCTTAATTCGACGATTTTCGCTAAATATTAGAATAACACTCTTTTAATAAATTCTTGTTAATATATTGTAAAGTTTTTGTAAATCTATAGAAAGACTTACCCTAAAATACTAATTAAGGATATGTCCTGTTTTGAAAAATTGGACGGAAATAGATCTATCTAGTAGTTTTTCTAAATGCTTCTTTTGTTTTTCTACTTGATATTCTTCGGGTTTCCAATTTTTATGACAGTATACAGAAAAGACAAGCTCCTCAAGATTATCCTCTAGATGGATATGGTCAATAATATTTCTTTTAGTGGCATTTAAACTGTAAGCAAATTTTATAATAGCACCCATTAAACGGAACGTTGCCAGCTCCTCTTTTGTAAACCACTGACTGTACGGCCTCAGGTAACGCTTGAAAGCTGCTTTATTTTTATAAGAAGCAATAAGGGCGGTAATAACTCTTTCCCGATGATGCATTCCATCAATAGTTCTATTTGCTAATATATAAAATGTATGTTGACTGCTTGATTCTGAATCAATATAGGTACCAAGATTGTAAGTAAAGCTTCCCCGTTTAATTCGTTGAATATCCTCGCTTGCCATGGGCAATAGTCCAACTTCATTTAACAACTGAGCAATTTCCAATGCATTATTTGTGATTTGATTAACCTGATTTACATCAATAGAATAATCAATTGCTAATTGGTTAAAAGCTTCATCCAATACATTCGGTATTCCTAATGGTCCCGTTCGTTGTTCATAGAATAGTCCATCTCTTAACCCCTTTTGACTAAGTACAAACTTGTCTGACTGGACGCTATCCATTAAAACAGCAAACACTTCAATAGCAGGGATAATAATATCTGCCCGATCTTTTGATAAGCCCTCAACGCGCTGTAATTGCGGAAATGTCATCGACTGTAGAAAGTAGCTTATATCATTTATATCTTGTTTCATCATAAGATATTGATGAACCCCTGCGAGTGGATAGTCAGTATACTCCTGATGAATATGTACTAAATTACGGGCGCTACCGCCGATCCCAATTACCGGCGTTTGTTTATTTTGAATCCATTCCAGTGAATTAAACTGTTCCTGTAAATATGCTCTAAGTTCAACAAGTTCAGTTCCTTCAGGAATCTCTCCTTTTATGAATTGCTTCTTTAAAGATAATGCCCCAAAAGGAAAGCTATGGTAATGAAGCATTTTTCGATTTTCAAAATAGGTTATTTCTGTACTTGCTCCGCCAATATCAATGGTAATACCGTGCTCGTATGTAGTGGAATGGATCACTGCTAAAAATCCATAATAAGCTTCCTCGTACTCCGACAAGACACGCATGGTAAAATCTGTTTCTTTATTTACTCTTGTCAAAATCTCTTCATTATTTTTGGCTTGACGTATGGTTGCAGTCGCCACACATTTTACTTCTTTCAAATTATGATGTCTGGTCACTTCCTGAAAAACTTGTAGTACCTCAATTAGTTTAGTAATACCTTCCGCGGCCAAAAAACCATCTTCTGATAAAAAATTTCGAAGCCGAGCAACTGCTTTTACATTTTCAATCTCTTTCAATCTATCGCTTTGTTCTCTTCTATAAATAACTAATCTTATCGTATTTGACCCTATATCAATAATGGCATACTTTTTTTGAGTCAATTCACATCCCACACTCCTCATAAGAAAATTTCGGACGCTTTTTTTTTGAAACACACACTATTAATTTCTGTTCAGGTGATTTCATAAAACGACTGGATAGCATTTTGATTTTTATTAACCTATCTCATTTTATCACAAGTTGTTGGAGATAGGTTGAAACTGCCCTGTACACATTTAATGTGTCCTCGTCTTATGGTATCTACTATCCCTATGTTATCAAACCATTTTTCTTTATAACACAAAAAAGGACAACCATTTATGATTGTCCTTCCCCGTGCCTGGCAACGTCCTACTCTCACAGGGACTCGCGTCCCAACTACCATCGGCGCTGAGAAGCTTAACTTCCGTGTTCGGTATGGGAACGGGTGTGACCTTCTCGCCTTAATTACCAGACTATTTAATTG
>NZ_JAVDVZ010000005.1:0-382143 GCF_031457145.1 Neobacillus niacini | reverse complement strand
CATGCTACTATTGTTACCCAATTTCCGCTCTACCAAGTTTTTCAGGCAAAATCATGCTACTATTGTTACCCAATTTCCGCTCTACCAAGTTTTTCAGGCAAAATCATGCTACTATTGTTACCCAATTTCCGCTCTACCAAGTTTTTCGGGTACAATCATACTATCTTTGCAACAGCGAAGCCTTGATTTTCAGGCATAACCAATCTTATATATATTTAAACGGGTCCGTATTCACTTCAGATGCAAAAATCTCTACTTCATAGCCAGATTCCTTGCACATTTTTGATAGTATGTTGGTAACACCCTTTTTCATGATTTTTTCGACATTATGACCAGGGTCAATCATGTTTAATCCTTCCATCATCGCATCATGCGCTGTATGATAATAAATATCTCCAGTAACATAAACATCAGCGCCTTTAAACTTGGCGTGCTTGAAATATTTGTTTCCATCTCCACCTAATACAGCGACCTTTTTTACCTTTGAAGTCAAATCTCCAACCACGCGGACCCTATCAACTTCTAGAGCTGTTTTCACTCTCTCTGCAAACTCTCCCAAAGTCATTTCATCCACTGTTCCGATTCTGCCAAGACCAAGGACCTCGCCTTTATTTTCAACAGGGTAAACATCATAGGCAGCCTCTTCATATGGATGGGCTTTTACCATAGCCGTTACTGCCTTTTTTAACAGGTGCTCCGGTATAATTGTTTCAATTCTTACTTCTTTTACCTCTTCTAGCTGTCCTTGCTGCCCGACATAGGGGTTTGTCCCTGCCTCTGGTAAAAACCTTCCTGTGCCTCCGCTTGAGAAAGAACAATGGCTATAATTGCCGATATGACCTGCACCGACATTGCCTAGGGCCTTCCTAATCTCTACGGCGTGACTTGAAGGTACATAGACAACTAATTTCTTAAGCTTTGTTTCAAAGGTTGGGACGAGCACTTCAGCATGTTCCAAACCAAGTGCATCAGCCAAGAGGTCATTTACTCCTCCATTTGCCACATCCAGGTTAGTATGGGCCGCATAGACAGCTATATCATGCTTTAACAGTTTTTCAATCATTCTTCCCTGTACAGTATCTGTCAGGACATTTTTAAGAGGTCGAAAGATTGGTGGATGATGGGCAATAATCAGCTGTACATCTCTTTCAATGGCTTCATCTATTACTTCTTCTAGTACATCTAAGGCAATCATGATTTTATTCATTTTCTTGTTCAAGCGTCCGATTTGTAAGCCAATTTTATCCCCTTCCATTGCAAGACCTTTTGGAGAGAACTGTTCAAATAGTTGAATGATTTCATGTCCATTCGCTGTCTTCATTGTCCAATACCCCCTCGATAAGTGATATTTTCTTTATGAGCTCTTGTTTTTTCTCCTCGGTTTCCGCTGAAGGTGCTGCACTTTCAAGCTGCTCATAAATCCGTTTCCAGTTCTTCTTTTCTAAGCTCCATTTCTTTTTAAATGCCTTTTCTTTTCCTTGAAGAAGAAAAGGTCCAACTAGAAGACCAGTTTCTAATGGTATGTCACAGTAAGGCTTTAAAGGATCTCCTTTTTCTGCTACTAAAATCTCGTAAATCTTACTATCTTCTTCGATGATTTCCTCAGCAACCAGTTCCCAATTGTTTTCGATTAACCAACTTCGAATAGCGATTGCATTAATATTGGGCTGTAACACAAGACGTTTTACGGAATCTAGTTTTTCATTACCATTTTCTAAAATACTTGCAATTAGACTGCCACCCATTCCGGCTATTGTAATACAATCTACATCGCCAGGCTGAATCACTTCCAGCCCATCCCCCATCCGTACTGATATCCTGTCAGCAAGCCCTTCTGCTAAAACATTTTTTTCCGCAGATTGAAATGGACCTTTTGCTACTTCTCCAGCTATACCAAAGGAGATTTGACCGTTTTTAACAAGAAAACTAGGTAAATAAGCATGATCAGAACCAATGTCCGCAAGCTTCGATTCCTTTAGCACATATTTTGCTACCGTTTCTAACCGAACTGATAATTTATCCGTATTCAAATCATTCACCACTTTGTATGTATTACATCTAGTATAAAAAAAGTCCTTTACAAAAAGCAAAGGACCTCTTCTTTGAAAATTTATTTAATATTTGCTAACCAATCAGCCATTTCATCGGCTTGCTCTGGTTTAACCATACCGCCTGGCATGTTTCCTCTACCCTTGGTGATTACTTCTTTGATTTCATCTTTGGATAACCTGTCGCCAACACCTGTTAGAGCAGGACCCATTCCCCCTTGGTAAGCGTCACCGTGACAGCCTATACATGACTTGTAGATGTCTTCAGGAGTAGCAGCAACCGTTTCTTCGGTTGTTCCACCACCCTCTTTTTCCTTGGCAAGCTCATCCATATCCCCGAGGCCTTTGAAAGACAATAAGAACATTAGTCCGATTCCAAAAACAAAGATCAGGATGTAAGGAATTACCGGATTTCGATTCATCATATAACCTCCCTTATGTACGTATAACTGTAAATAAATAGTCTTCTACAAACAACTACTATTTTACTTTAAAAACTTAAGAAGGAAAAGCCCTAAACTTATTTTGTCACGATAATATTTAGAAAAAAGCTAAATGCTTTTATAAAGTCAGCCTTTTTAGTCTTCCCAATATCAAAAGTTTAAAAATATTTTTAGTTATTTTTGAATATAATTTTCTTTTGATTACTAATGAATGATTATGGGTTGCAATAGAGATAAACCTTTATTGCAAAAATGATTTGTGATTAAAAATAGAAAGATTATTTTTACCTATTTGCAAAGTGTAAAACAATTCAGTAAAATAATAACAAATACAGAAAGTGCTTTCATTTCCATTTAGCGAAAAAAATAGTCTACCTCTAGAGAGAAGTAAACTATCTTTAATTTATTTATTCTAAGAAGTCTTTGAGGCGTTTGCTTCGACTTGGATGTCGTAATTTACGCAATGCCTTTGCTTCAATTTGTCTGATACGTTCACGGGTAACACCAAATACTTTTCCGACCTCTTCAAGAGTGCGGGTGCGTCCGTCATCCAATCCAAAGCGTAAGCGAAGAACATTTTCTTCACGGTCTGTTAAGGTATCTAGGACATCTTCAAGCTGTTCTTTTAATAATTCATAGGCAGCATGCTCCGAAGGCGAAGTAGCGTCTTGGTCTTCAATGAAATCACCAAGGTGTGAATCATCTTCTTCACCTATAGGAGTTTCAAGAGAGACAGGCTCTTGAGCAATTTTCAAGATTTCTCTAACCTTATCTGGTGTTAAATCCATATCTTCACCAATCTCCTCTGGAGTTGGTTCCCGACCAAGGTCCTGAAGTAATTGTCTCTGGACACGGATAAGTTTATTAATAGTTTCAACCATATGCACAGGAATACGAATGGTCCTAGCTTGGTCAGCAATCGCTCTTGTGATGGCTTGGCGTATCCACCATGTAGCATACGTACTGAATTTAAAACCTTTACGATAATCAAATTTTTCTACTGCTTTGATTAGTCCCATATTCCCTTCTTGAATAAGATCAAGAAATAGCATACCGCGGCCAACATAGCGTTTTGCAATACTTACTACAAGGCGAAGGTTTGCTTCAGCTAGGCGTCGTTTCGCTTCTTCGTCGCCACCCTCAATTCGGTTAGCCAGCTTTATTTCATCTTCAGCGGAAAGTAAGTCTACGCGGCCAATTTCTTTTAAGTACATACGAACAGGATCGTTTATTTTAACTCCAGGAGGAACGCTAAGATCGTTTAAATCAAACTCATCGTCACCACTTTTTGCTAATTGCTTAGGGTTTGGATCTTCCTCGTCACTTTCTCCTACTAATTCGATTCCTTGATCACCGAGGAATTCATAAAATTCATCCATTTGATCGGATTCTAATTCAAAATTTGCCATTCTTTCAGCAATATCATCGTAGGCAAGGACGCCGGTTTTTTTTCCCAGTACCGTTAACTGTTCTTTTACTTGTTCGAAGGTCAATTCATTCTCGGCCTCTTTTGAACGAGCTGATTTTTCAGCCATATGTCCCCCTCCTTCCAGAATCAAAGACATTAAAAATGGAATCTATAGCGATTTACGCAATTGTTTGATTTCAGTAGCAATTGCAGCTGCTTGACTATAATCACTTTGCCGCTCTGCTTCTTTCAGTTCCACTTCTTTTTCTTTTATCTTTAACAATTTTTGATAATTCAACACCTGTTTGATATAATCGTTTAATTCTTGGCTGCTTAATTCATCATTTACTGACATCATTTCTATATCAGCGACGATTCTTCTAAGATTGCCATCTTGAATATAGGTTAAAAATGCACTAGAATCAGGATTCATATGCTCTTCGTAAAAACCAATTAGATAAGTTATTATTGCCTGATGTTCATCAGTATTAAACGTGTTGCCTTGCAATAAATCCTGAACCTTATAAGCTGTATCCCGATCTTTCAACATATGGGCAATTAATCGCCGTTCTGCCGTAAAATGTGCAAGCGGTAATCTTTTCTCCTGTTTAACAAAAGTACTCGGCTTGTTAACTGGCGGAGTTTGACCATTTGATTTCCTTTTTTCCGTAAAGAAAACTTGTTTTAGTTGTTGCTGTAAGGCCTCTAAAGAAATGGAGAACTCTGAGGCAAGCTGCCGCAAATAGTGATCTTTTTCAACAGCTTTTGTCAATTTACTTATTTCCTTAAGTATTGTTTCGATATAGGCAAGCCGATCTCCTTCAATTTGAAGATTTTTTCCTCTTCGAAAGTAAAGAAATTTAAATGCCATCCAGGTAAGACTTGCACTTATGACCTCATTTCGAAACTTTTCTGGGCCATTTTTTTTTATATATTCATCTGGATCAAGTCCATCTGGCATCATGGCAACTTTGATGGAACAGCCTGCGTCAATGAGCATATTACCAGCTCTAAAAGCTGCTTCAATACCTGCTTTGTCTGAATCAAAACAAATGGTTATAGACTGGGTATTTTGCCGGATAAGGGTGATGTGCTCTTCTGTCAAGGAAGTGCCCATTGTAGCAATACCATTTTCCACACCAGACTTATCAGCAGCAATGACATCAGCAAAACCTTCAAAAAGAACTGCTTGCTGTAATTTTCGTATACTTGGTTTGGCCAAATGAAAATTATATAAAATTTTACTTTTATTAAAGATTACTGTTTCGGGACTATTTAAATATTTGGGCTCATCTGCCCCTAATGATCTCCCTGAAAAAGCAATCGTGTTTCCATTGCGGTCAGAAATAGGAAACATAATTCGATCTCGGAATCGATCAAAATAAGTTCCATCCCTTTCTCGTTTGATAATCAATCCGGCCTTTTCCATCAATTCTGGTGAAAAATCTCTTTTGGTAAGAAATTTGTATCCAAAATCCCACGAATTTAATGAATAACCAATTTGAAATTTATCAATTGATTCTCGGGTAAATCCTCTATTCAGCAAGTACTCTAACGCATGTTGACCATCTTTTGTATTTACCAATAAGTGATGGTAAAATTTTTGCAAGAGTTCATGCGCGTCCAGCATCGACTGAAGTTCTGGAGAAACACTCTTCCCCTTCCCATTTGCTGAGAAGTTTACTTGTAAGTCAATATTAGCCTTTTCAGCTAATTTAACGGCAGCTTCTAGAAAGGTAATTCCTTCTAGCTCCATTAAAAATGAAAAAACATTACCTCCCGCTCCACATCCAAAGCAATGATAAATTTGTTTATCGGTTGAAACGGAAAAAGATGGGGAGTTTTCTCCATGGAAAGGACATAATCCGAAGTAATTTCGTCCTTGTTTTTTTAGTTGAACATATTCGCTAATTAATTCAACAATATCAACAGACTGACGAATTTGATTGATTTTTTCTTCGGCAATCCGTTCTGCCATGAAAACATCTCCAATTGTACTTATTCTACAAATAATTCTAAATTCCTGCATAGTTCGACAAATTTTTTGTTATTTATATAACAAATTTTGTTCAATCATCAAAAATGGCAAGTCCAATATTCTGTGTAACAGTAATATCCCCCTTTGCTGTATGATTCATGATGAATAAGTCCGCAGCTTCTTTTCTGGAATCAATATATTTCCATGTTGCATTCGCATATGTAGTCTTATTGTTTCCATGATGATCATAAGAAGCGCTAAAAAGAACTTTTCCGGAAAATGCAGAAGCAATTTCGACAATTTCCTCTTTTACCGGGCATGAATCTGCATCGACAAAAATAGTTGGAATGCTTTTGTATAAGTATTAATTCTACATCACTCCGCATATTCCTTCTTTAAAATGCTAACTTTTTAAAGTAAACTCGCCAATTGGCAAGCCGTTGCAGGTCTAGGGCAGAGGGGTAGTTTACTTATCCAATCAGAATTTATAAATAAATAAATCTGAATAGCCTTAAGACTTATGTCGAATTTTTTTCTGAAGGTTCCCTTGACATCTAACAATAAATAGTTTATTCGTATACATGCAAGTCTAAACCTAAAAGATTCATTTTTATCACAATTTTTTATTATAGTACATTCTTTCAGACATTTCCATACTTTTTTATCGATAAATGAAAAACACATAATCTAAGATTATGTGTTAAGCTCTTCTTTTATGAAAGTAATTTAAAATAACATTTGCAGTTTCTTCAACTGCCTTATTGGTTACATCTATAACCGGACAATTAATTCTATTTACTATTTTTTCAAAGAAGGTTAATTCATCACGAATTCTTTCAATATTGGCATAGCTTGCCTGATCATTTAGTCCTAGTGAGATTAACCGTTCCCGTCTAATATTATTTAGTTTTTGGGGGCTGATTTTTAGTCCAAAGCATTTCTCTGCAGGTACTTTGTATAATTCCTCTGGAGGGTCCACTTCTGGAACAAGAGGTACATTTGCAACTTTTAAACGTTTTAAAGCAAGATATTGTGACAAAGGAGTTTTGGATGTCCGGGATACTCCAATTAAGACAATATCCGCCTTTAATATTCCTCTTGGGTCACGTCCATCATCATATTTAACTGCAAACTCGATGGCTTCTACTTTTTTAAAATAGTCTTCATCAAGTTTTCTTACCAGTCCAGGTTCACACAGTGGGGTTTTCCCGCTAAAGATTTGGATTTGATCCATGATTGGACCCATTAAATCTACCGCATATATTCCTGCTTCGTCTGCTTTTTCCTTGATATAGACACGCATATCTGGTTTTACTAAAGTAAAAGCGATCATTGCATGATCCATTGTAACAAGCGAAATTACTTCATCAATATGTTCTTTATCCTCTACATAAGGAAATCTTTTCAATGTCATACCTGACCCATTAAACTGGCTGATTGCCGCTTTTGTAACTAATTCAGCTGTTTCCCCCACTGAATCAGATACCACATATATAACAGGTGTAATCATTCTTTCTCAACAGCTCCTTTCGGAAATACTTTTTATTATTATCTAGTCCAGACCTAGGGATTTTATATTAATCACTCATTTCCCAAGGCAACAAATGCTTTTGTGATATTCGTCTTCGTTATTCTGCCAATAACTTCAAACCCATTTTCTGATTGCCTTACTACAGGTAATGCATCGATTTGTTTATCAATTAATAATTTCGCCACATCAACCAAGGAGTCATCCATTTCACAAGTCGTAATATTAGGCATTCTAGTCATAATGATATTGATTGGCAGCGCAGTAAGTTCTTGTTTGCCAATACTTGCTCGGAGCAGATCTTTTCGTGATAACACACCGACTAATAGAGAATTTTGGTCTACAACAAATAATGTTCCCACATCCTCAAGGAACATTGTACAAATTGCGTCATAAACCGAAACATTTTCCTTCACAATGATAGGAATGGAATTATAATCTCTCACAAGTATCTTCTGAAGACTTTCAGTTAATAGCGCAGTTCCTGATTTCCCTGTATAAAAATATCCCACCCGAGGTCTTGCGTCTAAAAATCCAGCCATTGTTAAAATCGATAAATCCGGTCTTAATGTGGCTCTTGTTAAGTTCAGTTGCTCAGCAATACTCTCCCCAGTGATAGGTCCATTATCCTTTACAATCTGAATGATAGTTTCTTGGCGTTTGGATAGTTCTATTTTTCTCACCACCATATATAATCCATTATGTAGAGGTGCGGAAATAATCCGCACCCTCTACATTACTAAAACATAATTTTTGTTTGAATGAAAGTAACTAATTCAGCGATTGGAACACGAGTTTGTTCCATTGTGTCACGGTCTCTAATGGTTACCATTTTGTCTTCTTTAGAATCAAAGTCAAAGGTGATACAGAAAGGGGTACCAATTTCGTCATGTCTGCGGTAACGTTTTCCGATTGATCCTGCTTCATCATAGTCAACAGAAAAATGCTTTGCCAGTGTTTCATAGACTTCCCTTGCTTCTTCAGAAAGTTTTTTAGACAATGGAAGAACCGCTGCTTTAAATGGTGCCAGTGCTGGATGGAAGTGCATGACTGTTCTGGATGTCCCATCTTCAAGCTGTTCTTCGTTATAGGCATCGATTAAAAATGCTAAGGTTACTCGGTCTGCGCCAAGTGAAGGCTCGATACAGAACGGGACATATCTTTCATTTGTCTCTGGGTCGATATAATTGAAATCTTCGCCAGAAAATTGCATATGCTGTTTCAGATCATAGTCTGTCCTTGAAGCTACTCCCCAAAGTTCTCCCCAGCCAAATGGGAATTTATATTCAAAATCTGTAGTCGCATTACTATAATGAGAAAGTTCATCATCTGAATGGTCACGAAGTCTTAAATTTTCTTTGTTTAATCCTAAGGAATGAAGCCATTGCTCAGCAAAATTCTTCCAATAATCAAACCATGTTAGCTCCTCACCTGGCTTACAGAAAAACTCAAGCTCCATTTGTTCGAATTCGCGAGTTCGGAACGTGAAATTCCCTGGCGTGATTTCATTACGGAAGCTTTTTCCGATTTGGGCAATTCCAAAAGGTAATTTCTTTCTCATTGTACGCTGGACATTTTTAAAGTTAACAAATATCCCTTGTGCTGTTTCAGGACGAAGAAAAATTTCATTCGCACTAGACTCCGTTACCCCTTGGAAGGTTTTGAACATTAAATTAAATTGGCGGATTCCAGTAAAATCATGACTGCCGCAGTCAGGACAGGCAATATTATGTTCTTTAACAAGTTCCTCCATTTTATCAAATGGAAGCCCATCAACCACCATTTCTATTCCCTTTTCATCAAGCGCATTTTCAATTAACTTATCGGCTCGATGTCTAGCTTTACAGTTTTTACAATCCATCATTGGATCATTAAAGTTACCGATATGTCCGGATGCTTCCCAAGTTCTTGGATTCATTAGAATGCTAGCGTCCAAACCAACATTGTATGGAGATTCTTGAACAAATTTCTTCCACCAGGCTTGTTTAATATTGTTTTTAAATTCTACTCCAAGTGGGCCGTAATCCCATGTATTTGCCAGACCACCGTAGATTTCTGATCCAGGAAAAATAAAACCTCTATGTTTCGCGTGAGAGACAATTTGCTCCATTGATACTTTCATTTTCATTACTCCTCCTTAATAAAATAAAAAACTCCCGTCCCTATGCTTTTAAAAAGCATAGGGACGAGAGTTACCCGCGGTTCCACCCTATTTGCTGCGGTAAAAGCAGCCTCTTTTACATGTGTAAAGTACACGAAATGCTCCAGAACGCCTTCCTTAGTGCCCTATACCCTAGCTCACACCATCCTAGGTTCGCTTTTATAGAGATTGCCAAGTACTCTTTTCCTTCGTAGCATTATATATTATTATTTAAACACATGTTATCGAACTCTAAATTAAAAGTCAATAAGCCACTATAATTGATTTCGAAATTTTTCCATCGACTGAAGAAATTTTTTGGATTTTAGATATAGACCGGAATATTCTTCATAGTAAGCGGAAATGACTGCTTTTAATTCATCTTTAGTTTCCTGTTTAACTGAGATATTTCCTAATCTTGAAAGATCAAAAAAATAAAATAGCCGTAATAATTTGACAGATGATGGCAATAATTTATAATGGTACGGATCCTTATCCAAGCAACGATGACATATAATCCCGCCTTCACGGATGGAAAAAGAAAAAAGTCCGTCTGTGCTGCCGCAAACGGAACATTGATTTAGTATTGGATGTAATCCCAACACAGCAAGCATTTTCATTTCGTAGATATTCCTTAGGATATCCGGATCATAGCCTTCGTTCAAATAATTAAGTGTTTGAAAAAGAAGTTCGAAATGAAATGGGTCTGGTTTTTTATCATCAGTAGATTTATCTGTTAATTCAACAATATAGCTGGCATAAGCAGTTAAAAATATATCCTCACCAATTGCTCGAAAGCTAGTAATCATTTCTCCCTGTTGAACACTTCCTAATCCAGAACCTCTTTGGACTAGATAATAACCATGTGTAAAAAGCTGGGTAATGGAGGAAAGCCGGCTGTTCGGCTTTTTAGCTCCTCTAGCCATAACGCCAATCTTTCCCCATTCCCTTGTATATAGGGTGATAATTTTATTGGTTTCACCATAATCTGTAGTTCTAATGACGATGCCTTCACATTTTTGAAGCATAGTTGTCACCATCCCGATACATTAGACAAACTTATGAAACGGGAAAATCCATTTGCGCTAGATCTTCATTCTGATTTCCGGGTATTTCTTGGTTTTCCTTCTCAAGCTCTTTAAAGAGAAGATAAGTGTCAATATTACCTGTCTGTAGGAATACTTTCCACGTAAAATCCATCATCGAAAACCCCACCTTTCATGATATAGACTAGCCTTTTAAGAATCCCAAACCTTACAATTATCATAGCCTGCCTAAGCAAAAATCATAAGACGAAAATTTTGTTAATGTTGTCCATGCATAATTTCATAAAAACGATAATATTTTTGTTAGGGTGTATAGTATCAATATTCATCTTCATTGAAGCCAAAATCGCGTAGTTGGGACATTTTATTTCGCCAATCCTTCTGAACTTTAACCCAAAGCTCTAAGAAAACCTTTGACCCTAAGAGATTCTCAATATCTACTCGGGCACGCTTCCCAATTTCTTTGAGCATACTCCCTTGTTTCCCAATAATGATGCCTTTTTGAGAATCTCTCTCCACAATAACAGTAGCCATTACATGGATGATATCCTTACCTCCGTGTTGACGTTCCATCTTATCTAGAACAACAGCAAGGGAATGCGGAATTTCTTCACGTGTTAAGTGCAGCGCTTTTTCTCGGATTAATTCTGTGATAATAAATCTTTCTGGATGGTCTGTTACTTGATCAGCCGGGTAATACTGCGGCCCTTCAGGTAAATAAACTTTAATTTGTTCTAGTAAACGTTCCACATTATTTCCTTCAAGTGCTGAAATAGGAACAATTTCTTTAAAAGGATACTTTTCTTTATATGATTCAATTAGTGGCAGTAATTCATCTGGGTGTATTTGATCAATTTTATTTATAACAAGGAAGATAGGTGTGTTAACGGTTTCGAATTTTTCAAGGATAAATTCTTCCCCACGGCCAAATCCTTCCTCGGCATTTACCATAAATAGGATTAAATCAACTTCTTTTAATGTGTTTTGAGCAACCTTCATCATAAAGTCGCCTAGTTTATGCTTTGGCTTATGAATCCCTGGTGTATCTATAAAAACCATTTGGGTATCTTCTAACGTTAATACACCCTGTATTTTATTACGAGTTGTTTGAGGTTTATCGCTCATAATAGCAATTTTCTGACCAATAACCCGATTAAGGAATGTTGATTTTCCTACATTTGGGCGCCCAATAATTGAAATAAAACCTGATTTATACCCTTTATTATCATTACTCAGCATTTAAATCCTCCGGAGAAAAGGCGCCTGGAAGCAATTCAGCTACAGTAACTTCTTGAATATCACCTTTTAGGTTTGTTAGAACGACCTTCATGTCTTGGGGACATAGTTCTGAGATTACCTGCCGGCATGCTCCACATGGTGAGCAGGGGCGTTCAGTATCAGCGACAACGGCAAGCATTGTAAAATCTCGATCACCTTGAGAATACGCATTAAACAATGCAGTACGTTCAGCGCAATTGCACATGCTATAAGCGGCATTTTCTATGTTACATCCATGATATACTTTTCCATCTGTTGTTAATAAAGCTGCTCCTACCCCAAACTTAGAATATGGAACATAGGCTTTTTCTCTTGCTTTCTTTGATTCTTCGATTAATTTCTCGGTGTTCAAAGTTCAATCTTCCCTTCGAGCAGTAATCTGCTGCTTTCTTTATTTTACCCTAAAAATGTCACAAAATCATCACTTGTTGCAAAAAAGTAATATAAAAATTTGAATTTTCATAAAAATCAACTAATTTAACTATATCAACCATAAGGCTGATAAGTAATTGTACCGAATTTGCAATTCCATTTCAAATAATGCCAAAAAATAAGTCTTATAGCCATCTAAGAACATGCGGTAAAAAGATGAAGATTCCAATCACTACTGCAGTTACAGCATAAATAAAGACCGCACCGGCTGCTAAATCTTTTGCTTGTTTAGCAAGCGGATGGTACTTATCTGTAATCATATCCACTACACGCTCGATGGCTGTATTAATTAATTCTAGAGAAAAGATTCCACCGATTGCAACAATAACAAATAACCATTCAAATTTACTTATAGAAAAGTACAACGAACAGCCAATTACAAATATGGAAGCAATCAAATGGATGCGCATATTTCTTTCTAACCAAAGGGCAGTCTTAATGCCTGTTAAAGCATAAGAAAAGGATTTCCATAACCGAACGGGTTTATCTCGTGAGTCCATAGTCGTCTAAAATTTCCTTTTGTCGAGAAAACATTTTTTCTTCCTCATCTTTTTCCATATGATCATACCCCAAAAGGTGGAGGAAACCATGGACACACAAAAAGCCTAATTCACGATTAAAGGAATGTCCATACTCTTTTGCCTGTTCTTCTGCCTTAGGTAATGAAACGATGATATCCCCCAACACACGGGGAAGCTCAGCCCCTATCAATTCGATTTCACCTTCTCCGAGCTCTTCCATTGCAAAGGAAATAACATCCGTAGGGGCGTCTTTATCTCTGTATTCCAGGTTAATTTCGTGAATTCTTTCATTGGATACAAAGGTTATAGATACTTCACTATGATTATCAACATTTTCTTTATTGGCTGCAAAATTTAACAGCTTTTCGATTTCATCCAATTGCACATCTGACAGTTGATTGGTTTCATCAACTAAATCAATCATCAACTTGTTCATACTTGAATCACCTTCTTTGTCATTTCTGGATATTCAATTCTCGAGTGGAAAATTCCCTTTAACGTTTCACAAAAAGAGTGGGATACTGTCTCTAACTCCTTTAAAGTCAAGTCACATTCATTTAATTGCCCATCCTGAAGACGGTCTGCAACAATCTTCTTAACCAACGACTCAATGGTCTCAGGAGTTGGCTGGTTAAGGGATCTAACGGCTGCCTCTACACTGTCAGCAATACCAACAATCGCTGATTCTTTAGTTTGTGCCTTTGGTCCAGGATATCGATAATCTTCTTCATTCACATCTTCTCCGCCTTGAGACGCCTTATGGAAAAAGTATTTCAACAAGGTGGTACCGTGGTGCTGTTCAGCGATTCGGATGATTTCCTTTGGCATATTGTATTTCTTTAATATAGCGGACCCATCTGTTACGTGTGAAATAATGATATTAGCACTTTTTTCAGGCTGTAAGCGATCATGTGGATTGTCATGGTGCATTTGGTTTTCTATGAAAAAGTTTGGTCGTTTTGTTTTACCAATATCGTGGTAATAACAGCCTACTCTTGCTAACAGCCCATTTGCACCAATTGCTTCGCAGGCAGCATCAGCTAAATTAGCAACCATAACACTATGATGATAGGTTCCTGGTGCTTCCATTAAGATTTTCCTAAGGAGTGGATGATTAGGATTAGAGAGCTCAATTAATTTCATTGTTGAGAGAATACCAAAGCTGGTTTCCAATAGTGGTAATAATCCCATCGTCAATACAGCAGAACTGATTCCTGAAAAAATGGCTGTTAATATATAATACCCATATTCTAACCCAGAAAATTGTCCGTTTGGCAAAAACATAAGTGCCCAAATCGTAAATAGATTGACGGCAGCAGTAAAAGACCCAGCTTGAAGGATTTTAGAGCGCTGATTCTGGTTACTTAAAAAGAGCACGCCTGCAAGGGCACTAAACAAGATATAGATCCCCATTGAAAAATTGAGCGTACCAGAAACCCCTTCGTTAAATAAAATACTTCCGAAAATAGAAAAGATAATAGATGACAGAATAGCAAGTTTCTCATCTATTAATATTTTCAATAACAATCCGCCCATAGCAGCAGGAAATAAGTAACCGATTCCTGAATAATTAAAAATTTGCAGCATACTGATGATTTTTAAAATGAAAAATGTCAGTAAAAAAATAATTCCAAACAAAAGAAAATTTGTCTGCCTCTTTTCTGGCTGCTCCTTCATTTGATAGAAATAAAAGTAAACAGCAGTCAAAATGATTGTGAGTAAGATAATCAACCCAATAAATGGTTTATAGGATTGTTTATTATCCAATAGACCTACTAGTTCAAGCTGTCGATACTCTTCCTGTCGGATTAATTTACCCTCTTCAATAATAATTTGTCCTTGTAGGATTTTTACCGGCTCAACAGTTTCTCCAGCTTGCTTACGCAGCTCTTCTGTTGCTTCTGGATCATAAAACTCATTTTGAATGACCGCATATCTTCCTAATTCAATGGCTGAATTCTTTAAGTCACCATTCAAAGTAGTAAATTTTAATTCTTCTTCTAGACCTTTTTTTGCATTTTCTACATCATCTGCAGAAATTCGTTTGTTCATTACATTGTTTATGGCTGTTACGGTTAAGTCTTTGGCAATCGATAATTCATCATTACTGGCCTGTACAAGTGCAGTAAAAACACGGTCTGAAAGATCCTTTATGACACGATCCGTTAGCTTTGCTTTAAGCATAGTTACTTTTTCTTCTACCGTTGGTTTGATAAACTCAATAGGGTCTTCATCAATCGCGTTTTGTTTTTTTGTCTCATCCTCAATTTCATCATTCACCTCAGAAGCTGAGTCAAAAATAGATGTAATTAAAGCAACCTGATTGGAGGAATATTCTTTTTTTAATGTATAGACATCTTTTACTTGGTCCAAGGCATCTTTTCGTTTTTTTTCGGTACTAATTTTATCCTCTACTGTTGCCGGTGATCGAATGGTCTTCTCCGCCACTGTTAACAGACCTACATCAAGTTTCTCAGGCTTTACGTTCCCGTACAAAGAGGTAAATAGTATTATTCCTAAAACAACAAAAACAACCACTCGGAAGAAGGTATAATCGAGAAGCTTTTTTATTTGTATTAAATACTGCTGTATTTTTTTCAACTTACTCCCCCCAAAAGCACCTAAATTAAACCGTAATCACCTATGTAGAACAGCTTTATGTAAGTCACTTTTCATGGATTTTTATAAATGCGATAACAGCCTCTTGTAAAATGATAACAGTTTTCCCCTTAAGTTTCATCCTCTATTAAAAGTAGGACCTTTTTTAAAGGTATTTGGTACAAATATATGGCAAAAGGGATAAACCTAGTGAATGGTTTATCCCTAATCTTGCGCTCTAATTTGGAAGTGGTTTCTTCTCATACGCCTCAATAATTCTGCCCACTAATGGGTGACGAACAATATCACTTTGTTCTAAGAATACAAAGGAAATTCCATTGACACCCAGTAAGATCTTTTCGGCCGCTATTAGACCTGACTTGGCACCTTTCGGTAAATCAATTTGCGTTTTGTCACCAGTAATAACCATTTTTGAACCAAAGCCAAGACGTGTTAAAAACATCTTCATTTGTGCATGAGTAGTATTTTGGGCCTCGTCTAATATAACAAAGGCATCATCCAACGTCCGACCCCTCATATAGGCAAGTGGAGCAATTTCAATCGTTCCACGATCAATTAATCTTTGGGTGTGTTCTGAACCGAGTATATCATTCAGAGCGTCATATAGGGGGCGTAAATAAGGATCAACCTTCTCTTTTAAATCACCTGGTAAAAATCCAAGGCTTTCTCCAGCCTCAACTGCAGGTCTTGTTAAAATAATCTTGTTTACCTGTCCATTTTTTAACGCATTGACCGCCATTACAACGGCTAAATACGTTTTGCCTGTCCCAGCCGGTCCAATCCCAAATACAAGGTCCTTTTGTCTTATGGCCATTACATATTGTCTTTGTCCAAGCGTTTTAATTCGAATCGTTTTTCCTTTTACATTCTTAGCAATTTCTTCGTCGTAAAGATTATCAAAATAATCAAGTGTCCCTTTTTGCGCCATTTGAATGGCGGACAAGACATCCCTTTGGCTGATGGTTACACCCTTTCTAATTACAAAAATAAGCTTATCAAGAATCTGACTGGCAAGTACTACTTTTTCTTCATCACCAGATAAGCTGACAGATTCTCCTCGCGTGACAATCGATACTTTCAATTCTTCTTCAATTATTTTTACATTAGAATCGGCATTGCCTAGGAGGGCAATTGCTTCAGATGGATTTTCTAGTTGTACATTCATTGTTTTTAACTTTTCTGTCATTCAGGAGTCTCCTTGGGAATTGGTTGTCCAACCGCAATATTTTCGATAACCTTAAAGTGGATATCTAGGATAACTTTACCATCTTTCAACTCTTTGTGTAAAATTTTTTCATCTTTTATGATAGCTTCTTCATCTAAACCACTTTTTATTTTATTTTTTGCTAGATCAAGAGCATTTTTTTCTGCTTCTGCTTCGGTATACGTCCGGGTAAACTCTTCACGTCCTCTTAGTGTTTCATTACCAATGGAAATAGGCAGCTCCCAATTAATAAAATTAATTTTCTTTACATTCTTTTCTGCTTCATAGTCCTTGAATTCAGGTTCGCCAAATCCCCATATAGGAATCTCAATATTTCCTAAGATGAGAGAGTGCTTTTGCTTTTCTTGACCGTTGAACACAAAGAAATTCGTTTCTAATGGGAGCTCAACATGGCTTCTATACCACGTTTCCCCCCAGACCTCTCCGACAGCCGCTATTTGCTGTGTTTGACCCTCCCTGCCAATAACGCCAGATACAAGTAATTCCCCGGCTTCTACATGGTCATGAATATCGACCATTTTCTGCCCAGTTTCTACGTACATAGAGTCAATGATGGCTTTCTTTTTCGCGACAAGATTTCTTGGTGCTAATTGTTCGACCTTCTCAGGTTCTTTCTTCTCGACCACTTGAAGATGATAGGTTGTCCCCTTTAAATCCACACCTACCCATGTAAGATTTCCAACATTGTTTGTTAACTTCCTTTGAATCCCTTCTACATTATCCACAAACAATTGAACTTTCCCAATCTTTACCCCCATCTTGTCCAATTCTTTGCGAATCTGATACTCGGTTGCAGGCTTTGCACCTTTAATTTCTATTCCCCAAATGACATTGGATAATAGCATAATAAGTAAGAAAAATAGAAATGCACCTGCTGCAAACCCGCTATTTTTCAATAATCGCTTAAATAAAAAAGGCATCCCAGCCCTTTTTAAAAACGAAATGGAACAATCTCTTTCTCGTGCATAATGTCTAATTTTCAATGCATCTTTAAGTCTCATCGTAAAGGTGATCGTTTCAGTACCATGTCGTTTTACATTCCATACCATCAAGCCGTTTCTTGTTAAGACATTTATGAATCTTTCTATACCTCTCCCCGACACTTTAACGGTTACTCTGCCAGTTAAAAATTCGATCCATTTGTTTTTCATTTTGTTCCTCCTGGATTTTCATTTATATATAGGACCTGATCAATTTTCCCCTCAAGCAAAATCTCTTCAGGCAAAATGGTCTTTATCACGAAAGACTTTCCTTTTATTTGCAATTGGCCCTGTTTTAACAACAGACGCAATTCTTTATCGGTAAAGGTTATCAACCCTCTATGATTTTCAATGTAAATATGGATTTGCCCGATCATGGTAATCCGGGGTAAGTCCATCATGACATCTTGAGGAAGATCCATTTTTTGTGCCATCCAGTTCCGGACACGCAGACCCCATTTTTTTGCCATAAAAAAAGAACCCCCTTTCATCTCATATTATGAAATGAATAGGGGTTCTAGCACTTTTTTTCTATTTATACTCTGTGATTTAAAATAATTAATTTAGCTTTTTCTTGGAATGTATGGTTTTTTTGATCGTGGTTCTCCTAAGATTTCTGCCCAAATGATACCATTAACAATGGTTGTGTTGTCTGGTTTTTTTAAAGAAATATCCACTGTCTCAACTGCTATTCTCGTAGATACATTCGGCTTCACTGGCTCTACAGTCATCTCTGGAGA
Source organism: Neobacillus niacini (assembly GCF_031457145.1). Lineage (GTDB taxonomy): Bacteria > Bacillota > Bacilli > Bacillales > Cytobacillaceae > Neobacillus > Neobacillus niacini_J. Next base: position 363,757 of record NZ_JAVDVZ010000005.1, on the reverse strand, counting down.
ATTGGTCTTCATTTGTTGATAATTTCCCTCTATATTTTGGAATTTTTGCTCCACAGGCTGCCCTGTAGAGATAGGTCCTGTTTTTTTCGGGAAGCCCGCCATTTGTTGTTCAACCTTTGTGCGAAAATCATCAAAACCTTTTGCCGTAAAAGGTTTGGTTCTTCCTGGACTATTTTTACCCTTTGCTTTACCAAAAATTGTTGAAAGAATACCGGCAATAATTAAAAATAATATTGTTTCCATGCCCGACCTCCTTCTGAGGAAGATTACTGGTCATCTTTTTTCTCACCGGTCATTTTTCCGATAGAACCGCGCATATCTGTATCAGCAGAAATATTTTTATAATTCATATATTCCATGACACTGATATTACCGGATTTTAATGCTTCTGCCATTGCCAGCGGCACCTCTGCCTCTGCCTCTACAACTTTTGCTCTCATTTCTTCTACTTTTGCCTTCATTTCCTGTTCTGTAGCAACAGCCATAGCCCTTCGCTCTTCTGCTTTTGCTTGGGCAATTTTCTTATCGGCTTCCGCTTGCTCCGTTTGCAGCTCAGCACCAATGTTTCTGCCTAAATCAACATCTGCAATATCAATCGATAGAATTTCAAAAGCGGTACCTGCATCTAACCCTTTAGCTAATACTGTTTGCGAAATCAGTTCAGGATTCTCAAGTACTTTACTATGGTCGATTGAGGAACCAATCGTCGATATGACCCCTTCACCTACACGAGCTACGACAGTATCTTCACCCGCACCCCCGACAAGACGCTCGATATTGGCACGGACGGTAATCCTTGCTTTAGCTTTAACTTCTATCCCATTCATGGCAACACCGGCAATAAACGGTGTTTCAATCACTTTAGGATTAACACTCATTTGAACCGCTTCTAATACATCACGTCCCGCCAAATCAATCGCAGCGCAGCGTTCAAAGGATAACTCAATGTTTGCACGGTGTGCAGCAATCAAAGCATTTACCACTCTATCGACATTCCCGCCAGCTAAGTAGTGACTTTCTAACTGATTAGTGGTTACATTTAATCCTGCTTTATGTGCTTTGATAAGTGGATTAACTACTCGACTCGGAGTAACCCTTCTAAGTCTCATCCCTACTAATGTGAAGATACTAATTCTAACCCCTGCAGCCAGGGCAGAAATCCACAGCATTACCGGAACAAATGATAATAATATACCAAGAAAAATTAATGCAACAACAACGATGCCGATCATAAATAGACTTGCACTAGTCAATTCAATTACCCCCTATTAGTCATTTATTATACTTTTCTAACAACAATCCGTACTCCTTCAACTTTGATGACAGTAACCTTTGTATTTTTATCGATGAAATCGCCTTCAGTTACAACATCAATTCTTTCACTATTAAAAACGGCTGTTCCTGATGGTCTTAATACAGTCAATGCAATGCCTTCTTTACCCAATAAATCGGTACGATTCACATTAGACACATAGCCATCCTCTTTTTTGGCGGTATCAAACAGAATCATTCGATTAAATAAAACCATTTTCTTGCCTAGGACCTTGATCATAAAAAATAGGACAGCAATTGAAATACAAATAGCAATAAAAATCGATATTCCCATATTCAATGGATTTTCTCCTGCTATGAAAAGACTTGCGATTAATGCTGCCAATCCTAGTGTTCCTGAAATGGCCCCTGGAAGAAAAAATTCTAAGAAAATTAGCATAATTCCTACAGCAAATAACAGGATCGTTCCAAATCCTGCAAGACCAGCTTGAAAATGACCATAAAAGAAAAGAAGTAATGCAAATAAACCTATGAATCCAGATATTCCAAACTTTGACGAAAACAGTTCATAGACTATAGCTGCCCCTGCAATCGTTAATAGCAACGTTACAACGACAGGGTTTGTTAAAAACTCAACCATATTTATCCTCCTTTCATGTCGACACTATGTATACGTTTCATATCCAAATAAGTTTCAACTTCCCAAAATGAAAAACCGCAAGCTATACGCTTGCGGCCTTGGTTGTCAGAATAATTATGAAAGGTGTTGTTGTACGTATTTATTTACAAGTGACCCGTCTGCTTTACCCTTTACTTTAGGCATAATCGCAGCCATCACTTTTCCCATATCCGCTTTTGATTTTGCACCGACTTCAGAGACTGTTTCTTTAACAATTTCTGACAACTCTTCTTCGGAAAGCTGCTTCGGTAAATACAGTTCGACGATAGCCAATTCTGCACGCAATTTATCAACAAGGTCTTGACGACCTGCTTTATCAAATTCATGGAGGGATTCTTTGCGTTGCTTCACTTCGCGAGAAAGGATAGTTAACTCAGCATCTTCGGAAAGCTCTTTTGTTCCAAGCTTAATCGCTTCATTTTGCAATGAAGCTTTTACCATCCGAATCGTTATGAGTTTGTCTTTTTCCTTATTTTTCATCGCTTGTTTCATGTCAGTATTTAAACGCTCGAGAAGACTCATAAATTACACCCTCTCTTAGAACTTACGTTTTCTTGCTGCTTCAGACTTTTTCTTACGCTTTACACTTGGCTTTTCGTAGAATTCGCGCTTTCTTGCCTCTTGCAAAGTACCAGTTTTTGATACTGTACGTTTGAAGCGACGAAGAGCATCTTCAAGCGATTCGTTTTTCTTAACGACGGTTTTAGACATTCTCTTTCCCTCCCTCCGAAACACAACACACTTACATTCAATCCATGTACCTTGCAATTATAATATATCATAGAAATTAGGTCAACTGTATTTCCAGAGTTGAATCAAGCTTTTGATATTTTTATTCATAAATCCATAATTTATTGAATAACCCACCATAAATTTGGCATGTCCTCCCCCCTAAGGCATAGAATTAAGCGAGGGGTGAATACATGCTATACCTAGTATTATTTATTTTATTTATCTTATTATTTATATTCGGCATGACCATAATAAGGTTTGGATTATTTAATTTATCGGGGAATAAATTAAAAGGATGGCTGGCAAAACTAACAAGTACACCACTAAAAGGTATGGTGACAGGCACCTTTGTTACTGCATTATTACAGAGCAGTTCAGCAGTCATGGTCATAACGATTGGCTTAATTTCAGCAAAAATCATGACTTTTCCTCAATCTATCGGGATTATTTTGGGTACAAATATCGGAACAACCTTTAAAACAGAGCTAATTACCTTCAATCTTGATAAATTTCTAGTACCACTTGCTATCATTGGAGCCTTACTTACCTTTTTTAAATCTATAAAGATTAGAAGCATCGGTATGGTCACCTTTGGAATCGCCTCAGTCTTTACATCTATGAAAGGTTTTGAGCTTCTAGCTAAGCCGTTAACCGCACTCCCATTCATCAATAATTTTATCCTCTCCATAAACGATAATATCCTTTTGAGTATTTTAACTGGAGCAGTCATTACTTCCATTATTCAATCAAGTACAGCTATGACCGGGATCACTATGGGTTTTTTAACTGCAGGTCTGCTCCACCTGGATGCAGGTATTGCTATCGTATTTGGTGCCAATATTGGTACATGTATTACTGCAATGATTGCTTCGATTGGAGGTGGAAAAGAATCTAGATTGGCTGCATTTGCACATGTTTGGCTCAATGTAGCTGGAGTATTACTGTTTACTCCCTTTATCCCAGCACTGTCCGAAAATGCCCATTTATTAGCAGAAGAAAAAATGATCCAGTTAGCTCATATTAGTGTCATTTTTAATGTGGTTTCCTCGATTATGGTACTACCTTTTGCCACGAAATTTGGTGAAATGATTTTGAGGATACATGGTGGAAAAACAAAGTAATATAAACAAAAAGAAGACAGCCTTGGCCGTCTTTGATTGAGGACTAATCCTTTCAGTATGCTGCTCGTTAGTTTTGTCCTCAATACCCATGATTGAGGACTAATCCTTTCAGTATGCTCGTTAGTTTTGTCCTCAATACCCCTGATTGAGGACTAATCCTTTCGGTATGCTCGTTAGTTTTGTCCTCAATACCCCTGATTGAGAACTAATCCTTTCGGTATGCTCGTTAGTTTTGTCCTCAATACCCCTGATTGAGGTCTGGAGATCACGCTTCAAACTTATTGCCCTCATAATGGGATCCGTTAGTTTCTCTCTAACCTCAGACGGCCTTGGCCGTCCTTTTTAGTAGTCAGAAGTAGCTGTTAATCCTTTTAGAATGGCAACTCCTGCACTTGCGCCAATTCTTGTCGCACCGGCTTGAATCATTTTTTCCGTATCCTCGGTATTTCTAACCCCGCCAGATGCTTTTACACCAATATTTGGTCCTACCGTTTCTCTCATGAGCTTGATATCTTCAACAGTAGCACCACCTGTAGAGAATCCAGTAGATGTTTTCACATAATCTGTTCCTGCCTTTACTGCTAGCTCACAGGCACGAATCTTTTCTTCCCTTGTTAACAAGCTCGTTTCTATAATGACCTTTGTTAATGCCCTGCCCTTTGCTGCTTCAACAACTGCACGGATATCTTTTTCAACCAAGTCATCATTTTTATCTTTCAAAGCACCGATGTTAATTACCATATCAACTTCATCTGCTCCATTTTCAATTGCATTGTTTGTCTCAAAAGCCTTTGTTTCGGATGTTGTGGCTCCTAATGGAAATCCAATAACGGTACAAACCTTCACACCACTGCCACTTAATAATTCTCTTGCAGTGCCTACCCAAGTGGGGTTCACACAAACGGAAAAGAATTTATGTTCTTTAGCCTCCTGGCAAAGAATTTCAATTTGCTGCTGAGTAGCGTCGGCTTTTAACAGTGTATGGTCAATCATTGCAGCAACGTTAGTAGTAGCCATGAGTATAGACTCCTTTCAATTTTCAATCTTTCTAACAATAGAATACCCAAATATCATGAAAAAAAGGGACCAAATAGGTCCCTTAAATGGCAGCTTCTTCTTCTGCAAATACATCTGATTTTACACGATTATCTTCAACAATACGGACAAATTGTCCTTCATTGTACGGATAACCAGCTTTTGTAATTTTTACTTTAACAAGTTTACCAATCATGTCTTCTGTTGCAGGGAATACAACTTTCAAATAATTGTCTGTATAACCTACATACATACCTGTACTGAATTCTTCCTCAGGAATGACTTCTAACACATCACTTTCAAATCGTGATGAATATTCCTTTGCCAACTGATCAGAAAGGGTAATTAAGCGGTGTACACGCTCATTCTTAACCTCTTCATCAACTTGGTCCTCCATCCGGGCTGCAGGCGTTCCTGTGCGCTTAGAATAAGGGAAAACATGAAGCTCTGAGAATTTATTTTTATTAATAAAATTATAAGTTTCCATAAATTCTTCTTCTGTCTCACCAGGAAAGCCAACAATAACATCTGATGTAACAGCAAGACCAGGAAGTACTTCTTTTAAACGGTCTAATCTTTCGCCAAAGAATTCCATCGTATATTTACGTCGCATTCTTTTTAATACAGTATTCGATCCAGACTGAATCGGGATATGCAAGTGACGAACAATGATGTTAGAATGCTTAATTACTTCAATTACTTCATCGGTAATTTGACTAGCTTCAATAGATGAAATTCGGAGTCGTTCCAGTCCTTTTACTTGAGCTTCCAAATCACGAAGCAACAAGGCTAGATTGTAATCCTTCATATCCTCACCATATCCACCCGTGTGAATCCCGGTTAATACGATTTCTTTATAACCTGCATCAACAAGCTGCTGTGCTTGACGAATAACTTCCTTTGGATCACGTGATCTCATTAAGCCACGTGCCCAAGGAATAATGCAGAAGGTACAGAAATTGTTACAACCCTCTTGAATTTTTAACGAAGCGCGTGTTCGATCGGTAAACGCTGGAACATCAAGCTCTTCGTAAACACGATTTTTCATGATATTGCCTACACCGTTAATCGGCTGGCGTTCTGTTTTATATTGCTCAATGTATTCAAGCATTTTCACCCGATCCTGGGTTCCGACTACAATATCAACACCAGGTATCGCCATAATCTCTGCGGGAGATGTTTGTGCATAACATCCAGTCACACAAATTACAGCATCAGGATTTTTACGAACTGCACGGCGAATGACTTGGCGGCTTTTTTTGTCGCCCGTATTTGTTACCGTACAAGTATTTATAATATAGACATCAGAGATTGACTCAAAATCAACTCGATCATAGTCTTCATGCTTGAACAATTGCCAGATTGCTTCAGTCTCATAATGATTTACCTTACATCCAAGTGTATGAAAAGCGACTGTTGGCATTTTATTCATCTCCTCAATAATTCAAAATGGTAGGAAATCGCCGCTAGAGCATATAAGGGCGCCGTTTCCGTTCTTAATATCCGCGGACCTAACCCGCAAAGGACAAAATCATTTTCTTGTAGAAAGCCAACCTCTTCTTCAGCTAGTCCACCCTCAGGACCGAAAACAATCAGCAGCGATTCGCCTTGTTTCATTTTTTGTATCGTTGCTGAGAAGATAGATGATTCACCGCTTCTGCTTTCTTCCTCATAAGCAGCTAATTTATAATCAAAGTTTTTACTTTTTTCTATCAAAGCTTTAAAATTCATCGGGCTAACAATATCAGGCACCATTCCGCGATGGGCTTGCTCTGCTGCTTCTTTAGCAATTTTTTGCCATCGATCTATTTTTTTAGCAGATTTTTTTTCATCCCATTTTACAACCGAACGGCGGGCCGAGAATGGAATGAATTCATGGGCACCAAGCTCTGTACCTTTTTGAATAATCCATTCAAGTTTGTCCGCTTTTGGCAGTCCACTTGCAATCGTGACTAAAATAGGAAGCTCTGACTTCTCATCTATCCATTGTACAACGTCTACAACGACATGTTCATCGGTAATTTTTGCAATTTCACAGACAGCTGTGTCCCCCTTAGGATCTACACAAATGACTTTGTCCCCAATCTCCATACGCATAACCTTAATCATATGATGACGATCATCCGCATCGATTACAAAACTATTTTCATTTGTTCGGTGTTTAACAAAGTACCGTTGCATGCGATGCACCCCTCTAAAAACATTTACTCTTTATTTTACTAAAATAAAGACTTTATATAAAGAATGGAAATAGAAAAAAAGGGGTTAATCCCCTTTTTGTAAGCATTATACCCTTTTCGCGATTATGGCAACCCAATCTTCCATTAAGATTGTTTCCGTGATTTCAAATCCAGAAGAAATTAGTGCTTCTTTAACCATATCCTTCTTCTGCTGAATAATCCCTGAAGCTATGAAAGAGCCGCCAGGTTTAACTACACGTGCTACATCATCTGTAAACCGCAAAATAACTTCAGCTAAAATATTCGCAACGATAACATCTGCAGAATTTTCTTCTACACCATCTAAGAGATTATTTTGCGAAGTGGTTACTTTGTCATTTACTTTGTTGAGCTTTATGTTTAGTCTTGCTGAAGTTACAGCTATTTCATCTAAATCAAAGGCACGGACATCCTCTGCGCCTAACATGGCAGCAGCAATACTAAGAACACCGGAGCCAGTTCCAACATCAATGACCCTGTCACCTGGCCTGACAGACTTTTCTAAAGCTTGGATACACATGACTGTAGTCGGATGTGTTCCGGTTCCGAAAGCCATACCAGGATCCAGTTCAATGATTAATTCATCACTGCTTACTGGAGTGTATATCTCCCAAGTAGGTACGATAGTAAACTTCTCTGAAATTTTAACAGGATGATAATATTTCTTCCATGCTGTAGCCCATTCCTCTTCGTTCACTTCACTAATGGTCACTTTATTTAATCCTATATCGATATTATGAACAATAAGGCTATTTACTGATTCTTTTATCGCATCTACAGTTTCACCCAAGAAACTGTTTACTGGCAGATAGGCTTTTACAATAACGCCTTCTTCAGGGTAATCATCTGGATTGAGTTGGTAGATTTCCCCGAATTGATCCTCCCTTTCCTTTGTTAGTTCAAAAGGATCCTCAATAACTACGCCGCTTGCACCGGCCTCATGTAAAATATGCGATATTGGTTCAACCGCTTCGTTTGTAGTGTGAATACTAAGTTCAGACCACTTCATTCTACCAACTCCAATCCTTACTCGCCCTTAAAGGCTCGTTTTACTTTTGAGAAAAAGCCTTCTTCATGTTCACCAATTGGTGAGTTGCCACTAAGGTCTGCAAATTCACGCAAAAGCTGCTTTTGTTTATCTGTTAATTTAGTAGGAGTAATCATACGGACAATAATGTGCTGATCCCCTACTCCATACCCCCGTACATTTGGAATACCTTTTCCTTTAAGTCGGAATTTGGTTCCTGTCTGTGTTCCCGCAGGAACTTTAAGTTTAACTTTACCATGCAAGGTTGGCACTTCGATTTCATCACCAAGTGAAGCTTGAACAAAAGTGATAGGCATTTCACAATAAACGTCATCGCCATCTCTTTCAAAAAACTCATGTTCCCTCACGTGGAAAACAATATACAAATCTCCAGAAGGACCACCGTTAATACCGCCCTCACCTTGTCCAGAAATCCGTAATTGTTGGCCATCATCAATACCTGCAGGGATTTTCACATGAATTTTCTTGCGCTTTTTCACTTTGCCATTACCGCCGCAAGTTGAACATTTGTGTTTAATTTCTTTACCTGTCCCATTACAATGGTGACAAATACGGCGATTAACTACCCTGCCAAATGGTGTATTTTGCTCAATATTTAACTGTCCTGTTCCATGACAGTGTTGACATGTTTCAGGATTTGTTCCTTTTTTAGCACCAGAACCGTTACATGTACCACATGTTTCTTCACGAGGAATTTCAATATCTGTTTCTTTTCCAAATGCTGCTTCTTCGAAAGAAATTGTCATAGTGTACTGTAGGTCTGCACCCTGTCTTGGCGCATTTGGATCACGTCGGCGCGAGCCGCCGCCGCCACCGCCAAAGAACGTATTAAAAATATCTTCAAAGCCACCGAAACCACCGCCGAAATCAGCGCCGCCGCCAAATCCTTGATTCGGATCAGTATGACCAAATTGATCGTAGTGTGCCTTTTTTTGATCATCGCTTAAAACCTCATAAGCTTCGGCGATTTCTTTAAATTTATCAACAGCATCAGCCTCTTTATTAATATCTGGATGATATTGTTTAGAGAGCTTTCGATATGCTTTTTTTATCTCATCCTTAGAAGCGCTCTTACTAACACCAAGCACCTCATAGTAATCTCGTTTGCTCATGATTACCACTCCCGAATATTTCACATAAAAATTATTCTATCATTTATAAGACCTTCATTGCAATAAATAGTCATGACCCTAACATAGAAAAAGCCAAAGTCGATGCTGACTTTGACTTTTTCATCAGTTAGTAACTCAAATTTTATTTCTCATCCTTGATTTCTTCAAATTCAGCGTCGACTACATTGTCATCTTTAGGACCAGCGCTTCCGCCTTCTGGACCTTGTGCTCCTTGGGCTGCTTGAGCAGCTTGCTCATATAGCTTAACAGTTAAAGCTTGAACAATTTCTTGAAGTGCGTCTTTTTTCGCACGGATTTCTTCAAGCTCATTTTTCTCAATTGCTTCTTTTAACGCATCTTTAGCTTCATTGGCTTTTGCAACCTCATCCGCGTCAACTTTACCTTCTAAATCTTTTAATGTTTTCTCAGTTGTAAACACTAGTTGGTCTGCTTCGTTACGAAGCTCCACTTCTTCTTTACGCTGCTTGTCAGCTTCAGCGTTTTCTTCTGCTTCTCTGACCATTTTTTGAATTTCCTCGTCAGAAAGACCTGTGGAAGATTTGATTGTGATTTGTTGTTCTTTATTTGTACCTAAATCTTTTGCTCGTACATTTACAATACCGTTCTTATCGATATCAAAGGTTACTTCAACTTGTGGAATTCCACGTGGTGCTGGTGGTATATCTGATAATTGGAAGCGTCCTAAAGTTTTATTTAGATTTGCCATTGGACGTTCCCCTTGAAGAACGTGGATATCAACAGCTGTTTGATTATCAGCTGCAGTTGAGAATACCTGTGATTTAGATGTTGGAATCGTTGTGTTACGATCGATTAGTTTTGTAAGTACGCCGCCCATTGTTTCGATACCAAGTGATAGTGGCGTAACGTCAAGTAGAACTACATCCTTTACATCACCTGTGATAACGCCGCCTTGGACCGCAGCACCCATTGCTACAACTTCATCCGGGTTAACTCCACGGTGTGGCTCCTGACCGGTAGCTTTTTTAATAGCTTCTTGAACTGCAGGAATACGAGTTGACCCTCCAACAAGAATAACCTTATCAAGCTGTGATGGTGATATACCGGCATCACTTAATGCTTGGCGAGTTGGTCCCATTGTCCGTTCAACAAGATGTGCAGATAGCTCATCAAATTTAGCTCTTGACATTGTTACTTCCAAATGAAGCGGACCAGCTGCACCAGCAGTGATAAACGGTAATGAAATTTGAGATGATGCTACTCCAGATAAATCCTTTTTCGCCTTTTCAGCTGCGTCCTTTAAACGCTGTAATGCCATCTTGTCTTGAGAAAGGTCAATCCCATTTTCTTTTTTGAATTGTTCTACAAGGTAATCGATAATAACTTGGTCAAAGTCATCTCCGCCAAGGCGATTATCACCAGCAGTTGATTTAACTTCGAAGACACCATCGCCTAATTCAAGGATGGATACGTCAAAAGTACCGCCGCCAAGGTCGTAAACAAGAATGGTTTGGTCTTGATCTGTTTTATCTAAACCGTATGCAAGAGCTGCAGCTGTTGGTTCATTGATGATACGTTCAACTTCTAAACCAGCAATTCTACCCGCATCCTTTGTTGCTTGACGCTCTGCATCATTAAAGTAAGCTGGTACAGTAATTACCGCTTTGGTAACTGGCTCCCCTAGATAATCTTCAGCGTAAGATTTTAAATATTGAAGGATAATAGCTGACATTTCTTGTGGAGTATAGTTTTTACCTTCTACTTCTACTTTGTAATCTGTTCCCATATGACGTTTAATGGACATGATGGTATTTGGGTTCGTAACAGCCTGACGCTTAGCCACTTCCCCAATTTGGCGTTCACCGTTTTTAAATGCTACTACTGATGGTGTTGTACGGTTTCCTTCTGGATTGGGAATAACCTTTGGTTCGCCGCCTTCAAGAACGGAGACACATGAGTTTGTTGTACCAAGGTCAATACCGATAATTTTACTCATAACGTTTTTCCTCCTAGATAATAATATGTAGGTTTTATTGGTTTACCTTAACCATTGATGGGCGGATCAAACGATCCTTCAACATGTATCCTTTTTGGAATTCATCAGTCACGATGTTTGAACCAAAATTCTCATCTTCCCCTTGCATAACGGCTTGATGGAAGTTTGGATCAAATTCCTTACCAACTGCTTCAATTGGCTCAACACCTTCTTTTTTCAAGGCATCAACTAAACTTCGATAAACCATTTCCATGCCTTGAAGCAAAGTTTTGGTTTGCTCATTATCAGCTCCAACTTTTAAACCTCTTTCAAAGTTATCTAGAACTGGGAGCAATTCAGTGACCAATTTTTGTGCTTTATATTTTTCGCCTGCCTCGATATCTAATCGAGTACGACGACGGAAATTATCAAAATCTGCTTGAAGACGCAAGTAACGATTATCTGCTTCTTCTAGCTTACTAGTAAGGGCTTGTATTTCAGCAGCATAGTCTACAGCTGTTGATTCCTCAGTCGAGTTCTCTTCTTCTGCAAAAACTGTTTCAACTTCCTCATCGGTAAGTTCTACTTGTTCATTCGTATGAACTTCAACTTCCTCATTAAGCGTGTTGTTACTTTCTTTTGTCAACTTACTCACCTCCTTAAAGGATTACTAAAACATATATTGAATAAATGATTTCATAAAAAGGTGGGTGAAAAAAGTACATTTCACCCCATACTCAATATTTCCAGCCCTAATATTTTTGATACAGGTTTGTTAATACTGAGGTCAAATCCTTACTTAAAAACTGCAGCAAGCTTATGACGCGAGAATATTCCATTCTAGTTGGACCAAGAATCGCTATGGTTCCTAATTTCTCTGCTCCAACTGAATAAGTTGCCGTAATAAGGCTGCAATTTTCCATTGCGCTATTATTATTTTCCCTGCCAATTTTCACATTAATACCAGCTGCGTCATGTTTGATTAAAGGATAAATCCTTTCTTCATGGTCAATCATTTGCAACAGACTGCGAATTTTACTGATATCATGAAACTCTGGCTGACTTAGCATATTTGTTTTTCCACCAAAGAAAAGTTTTTCATTAACCGGCATTTTTAAGGAATCCGCTACAGTACTAAGCATTAAATCATAATTTCTGATATGCTGCCTTAGCAATGTCGCAACTTCTTTGTAAATTTTATCGTTAAGGTCTTCAAGGGCTACACCGGTTAACCGTTCGTTAAGAATGTTAACCGTTTTTTCCAAATCACTTGCATCCACGGTAGAAGGCAAATAAAATGTGCGGTTTTCAACGTGTCCTGAATCGGTAACAAAGATTGCCACTGCTGTTTCCTTGTTTAAAGGAATAATTTGAATCCTTTTAAGCTTGTTGAAACTGGCTGCAGGACCTAAAACGATAGAAGTATAATTGGTTAGTTCTGATAAGATTTTGGCTGATTTTTGAATAATTTTTTCAAATTCAAAAATCTTCTCAGCAAAGATAGATTGAATGATGGATATATCCTGTTTATTTAATGCTTGAGGCGACAGTAAATGGTCCACATAATAACGATAACCCTTTTCAGAAGGTACACGGCCTGAAGAAGTGTGGGTTTTTTCAATATAGCCTAAATCTTCAAGATCAGCCATTTCATTCCGAATGGTCGCTGAACTAAATGATATTTCTTCCTTTTTCGACAAACTCCTTGAGCCGACAGGCTGTGCAGACCGAACGAAATCATCAACAATAACCTGAAGAATCAATAATTGACGATCTGTTAACACCTTTCATCACCTCTGTTAGCACTCATTAAGGTCGAGTGCTAATTCTATTAATAAATTATCAAAAATAGGGGGATGATGTCAATCATTTGATATTAAGAAATTGAAAGCTACCTAATTAGGGGCTAGTTCGAAACCCCTAAAAATGCTTGAAAAACTTCATTTCCTAAAAGCCGCCCTGTTTTAGTTAAATATATATTATCTTTTTTTACTTCTATCCATTTTTTTGCAATCAAATCAGAAATCTCATTTTTAAATATTTCCAGTGGGTCAATATCAAATTTTCCGATGAAATGGGCTATAGATACTCCATCTGTTTTTCGCAGACCTAAAAACATTTCTTCTTCTATTTGTTCTGCTTTAGAAGTTTGGTGTTCCTGAAAGATAGGGAGGTTCCCGTTATCAATTAGTCCCATATATTTTTTCAATGGTCCAGCATTCGAGCGTCTCCAGCCATCCACATAGCTGTGAGCACCAGCACCGAACCCATAATAGTAATCGTTATTCCAGTATGTTAGGTTATGTTTGCTTTCATAGCCAGACTTTGAAAAATTACTAATTTCATACTGATTAAATCCGTGCTTTTCCATTTGCTCCATAAGCAGTTCATACATTGCTGCTTCCGCATCCTCTCCCGGTGTAGGGAGTTTTCCTTTTTGCATAAGATTGTAAAAAACTGTCTTTGGTTCAATAATTAACGAATAGGCCGAATAATGTTGAATGTCTAGTGTAAAAGCTTGAGTCAATGACTCTTTAAAGTCAGTAATGGTTTGAGTCGGCAGGCTGAAGATTAAGTCAATGCTAATATTTTTGAAGCCAATAGACTTTGCATTCTCTACTGTTTGGTAAACATCTTTTGCACGATGGACACGACCAATTTTCTTTAATAATTCATCATTAAAGGTTTGAACACCAAGACTAAGTCTGTTTACACCTGCATCTTTTAATATTTGTAACTTTTCTGTTGTTAAATCACCTGGATTTGCTTCAAAAGTAAATTCAACATTTCTACTCATCGGTAAGTTCCTGGTTATACTTTCGCAAAACCGTTCAAGCTGCTTTTCATTTAGGGAGGTCGGTGTCCCACCGCCCACAAAAATGGTTTGCAGTTTGTCAGTTGGATATTTGTTTAATGTTAGGACCATTTCTTGCTCAAGTGCCTGCAAATATTCATCCACCGGCTGCCCTTTAAGAAATACTTTATTAAAATCACAGTAATGGCAAATATGCTCACAAAAGGGGATATGGAGATAGGCAGCTTTAATCATACTTCACCTTCTTATTTTGAAATAAAAAGAGGCTGGATTTTGCCTATTAATAGACTCATCCTACCCTCCCTTTTTCGTTTTTTATTTTTTTGTATTGTTATCATCCATTTTTAGGACAGCCATGAAGGCTTCTTGTGGGACCTCGACAGAACCAACCTGTTTCATCCGTTTTTTACCTTCTTTTTGTTTCTCGAGCAGCTTTCGTTTACGGGAGATATCTCCCCCATAACATTTAGCCAATACGTTTTTACCCATGGATTTAATGGTTGAACGAGCAACAATTTTTTGACCAATAGCGGCTTGGACAGGAACTTCGAATTGCTGCCTTGGGATTAATTCCTTTAGCTTCTCAACAATGACTTTGCCGCGTTCGTAGGCAAAATCTTTATGAACGATAAAGCTTAAGGCATCCACCTTTTCAGCGTTTAACAATATATCCATCTTAACCAAGCTAGACGGTTTATAGCCAATTAATTCATAATCAAATGACGCATAGCCTCGGGTGCTAGATTTAAGCTGATCAAAGAAATCATAAACAATTTCTGCCAACGGAATTTCATAGATGATGTTTACACGGTTTTCACCTTGGTATTGCATATTAATAAAAATACCACGCTTTTGCTGACACAGCTCCATAATCGCACCGACATATTCATTTGGAGCCATCATCGTTGCTTTTACGTAAGGTTCTTCAACATGGTCAATTTTCTGTGGATCCGGAAGATTTGAAGGGTTATCCACTTTTATTTGAGTGCCATTTGTCATGTGTACATCATAGATAACACTTGGAGCTGTTGTAATCAAATCAATTTTGAATTCACGCTCAATCCGCTCTTGAATAATCTCCATATGAAGAAGACCTAAGAACCCACAGCGAAAACCAAAGCCTAGGGCTTGAGAAGTTTCCGGCTCAAATTGAAGCGCAGAATCATTTAACTGCAGCTTCTCTAATGCTTCACGTAAATCATTAAATTTTGCAGTATCGATTGGATACAAACCACAATACACCATTGGATTTAATTTACGGTAACCTGGAAGGGGTTCTGTTGAACCATTTTTTGCATTTGTAATAGTATCCCCAACCCTTGTATCCCCAACATTTTTAATTGAAGCTGAAAGGAATCCAACGTCCCCAACGGTTAGCTCATCGACCAGCGTCGATTTTGGTGTAAATACACCTACTTCATTTACTTCAAATTCAGCACCGGTTGCCATCATTTTAATTTTATCTCCTACTTTGATGCTGCCTTCAACAACTCGGATGTAGGCCACTACACCACGATAAGCATCATAAAGAGAATCAAAAATTAGTGCTTTTAATGGAGCATCAGGGTCACCAGTTGGAGCAGGGACAATTTTTACCACCTGTTCGAGGATATCCTCAATCCCTATTCCCGCTTTGGCAGACGCTAAAACCGCTTCAGAGGCATCAAGTCCAATAACTTCTTCAATTTCATTACGGACTCTTTCAGGCTCAGCACTTGGTAAGTCAATTTTATTAATAACGGGTATAATTTCAAGGTTATTATCCAATGCAAGATAAACGTTCGCCAAGGTTTGTGCTTCAATCCCCTGTGCGGCGTCAACGACTAAAACAGCACCTTCACAAGCAGCAAGGCTTCGAGAAACCTCATAGGTAAAATCGACGTGCCCAGGTGTATCAATCAGATGGAAAGTATACTCTTCACCATCTTTTGCTTTGTATTTTAATTGGACAGCATTTAACTTTATCGTAATCCCGCGTTCTCTTTCTAAATCCATCGAATCTAAAAGTTGAGCCTTCATTTCACGGGAAGTTAATGCATTTGTTTTTTCTAGGATACGGTCTGCTAATGTTGATTTCCCATGGTCAATATGGGCTATAATCGAAAAATTTCTTATATTTGATTGTCTTTTGAGTTTTTCTTCTCTGTTCATGTATTTCACTCCTACTATAACTCGCACAATTACACTATTTTTGATTATATCAGTACGGGAAATAAGATTCAATTAAAACTGAAATCACAAAAAAAAGCGGCATCCATGTGAAGGAACCGCTAGGAATATTTATTCGGTTATTAGACTAATCAGTTTTTTCGAAGCAGTGGAGACACCTTCTGATATCTTCTTACCCATTGACGAAAATAAATTAAAGGCACTTATTTCCTCAAGCTTCTTTTTCTTTTCATCAATGTCGTGGCTCGATATTTCATTTCCCAGAAAAGTTGCCTTTACATGCTCCCCATTTTCACTTAAAGCAATCGCATTTTGGAAATTCGGGTCATCGTAGCCTTTCATTTTATGAATTCCATCATTCGCCAATTGCATCCCGACTAACACCGAAATAAACATAAGCGCCACAATACAGAAAAACTTTAGCATGAACATCTTCATAGCACATGCTCCTTTACTTCTATTGTTTATCCTTGGGTTGCTCATCATCATAATTTACTTTTTCTGCCTGCCAGAAGTATTCACTAAAGACATCTGCAAGCGCATCAGCTGAATGGTTTAACTCTTCAAAGGTATTATCAACACCGCCAAATTCAATCAATAGGGCATTTTCAGATAAATTTTGATTGTAGACACCATTCTGTCCAGCACCTTGATTTTTCATAACCCCATAACTTAATCCTTTATATTTTTCTTCTAAAAGGTTATGCAGGTCTGTTGCCAATTTTAGGTTTTTTTCATAATTAGGGTTTTTACCACCTATCACAAATACAAGCTGTGCATAAGCTTGTCCATTTACAATAGGGGTTGTTTTATCTTTGCGACGGGCATCTCGATGGATATCAATCAAATAGTGTATATCACGATTTGTTGCCATCGCTTCTCTTACTAATTCTCCTGATTTTGAATACGTACTCGCCATCTTAACAGACCCCATAACATCTGATTTATCAATCGATGTTCCAATCCCTCTCTGCTCTAACCCCGCTTTTAATTGATCACCTATTTTAGTGACATTTAATTTAGAATGATAGGCAAGATTAGGATCGATTACACCCTGTAAATAAGGTAAATAGGACTCGCGATTATGAGTAAAGTAGAGATGTACGACCTTCTTATCACCTGTTGTAAGTGACGGTGAAGGCTTTAGACCACCGCTGTTGCCTTCATCTATTCCCTCTAAATTTTGCAGGGAGGCCTCACGCTCAGCCAACATTATTTCGATTGGCGGTGCAGACTCCATTGGCATATTTGTATAATTTGAACCTTCACCAGCTACTACAATTTTTCCATCAAACTGAAAGAATCCAGGAAGTTCTCTACCTAAGAGACTTCTTGGGTCATTTAAATTAATATTGCTCGAAAGCTTGAAAATTAAGTTGGTTAATTTGGGGCTGGCTGTTAAATTTTCTTCAATAGAGAGAAAATGATGATTCTCCCATGCCATCAGTTGATAAAGCATTTTCCCATTTATTTGATTCGCAGCTGTATTAACAGAATTTGACATAGGTCTAAATTGGGGCTTTAACGATGTTAAAAGCCCGCTGATAGAAAAGACTAGTACCATAAACAACAAGATAATAGAGGTTGCTTTAATTAGATTCGTCGCTTGCACTGCCAAAAACAATCCGGAATTTTTAGTAGATTTCATGGTTCCACCTCTCAATTTATTCTAGTAAATACTTATGACTCCACTAGAATTACTAGAACCATTATTCTTAGGTTGTGAGGTGGACACAGAATATTATCTTGTATAAAAACCTGCATTTCCTTGGTCAACGTTACTGTGGAGCGAAGCATTCAATCCGCTCGCTATCAGGTTAGCCATATCTTCAATAAAAACATCCACTTCCTTTGGGGTTACCATTAAATTGTGTCCTAAAGGTGATAACACTTCGTATATCAACTTACGTTTTTCTTCCTCTTCTAAGTTGCCAACAATACCAAGGAAGGTCTGACGGTGCTTTTCTTCAGGCAAGTCATCTTCGGTAAGCCTTTTCCGTTTTCCAAATGTCATCCCGGCAGGGGCCAGTGCTCTTGAAGGACGATTTCCTTCCTTGAGCTCCTTGCCAAAATGCTTTAGGATATAATCGATTGTGTCGCTAGTAATAGAAACCGCGTCTACAACAGTCGGAACTCCGATAGCGATAACGGGAACTCCTAATGTTTCTTTACTTAATTCTTTTCTTTTATTTCCTACCCCTGATCCTGGATGAATGCCTGTATCAGAAACTTGTATAGTAGAATTCACTCTTTCAATCGACCTTGCTGCTAAAGCATCAATAGCAATGACAAAATCGGGTTTTGTTTTTTCCACTACCCCAAAGATAATATCGCTTGTCTCTATGCCAGTTAACCCCATTACCCCCGGAACTAAGGAACTAACCGGACGATAGCCTTCCTCTACATGTTCTGGCTGTAATTCGAACAAGTGTCTGGTTATTAATAGATTTTCACACACCATTGGACCAAGTGCATCAGGAGTTACATTCCAATTACCCAAACCCACAACAAGGCAAGATGCGTCTTTTTTAATACCAGTCCCATCTAAAAAATGAGCAAATTCTTTGGCGAAAATTTCCTCAACCTGTTGTTGTAATGGAGTGTCCTGCTGTCTAATCCCTTGTACCTCAAGGGTTAAGTAACGTCCGGGTTTTTTACCCAACTGTTTGGCACCTGCATCTGTGACCTCAACTAATGAGATTTTTATATCATCTATGTCTTTTTCTTTTATGATGACACCTTCAATTTGTGAAAGGTTCTCCTCTTGTTCCACTGTTCCTTCCCTGCCGGCAATGACCATTTCTCTTGATTCAATGGCTAAATCCGTTCGTATCGAGTACTGGCTTAAGTCGATATTGCTGTTCAAGTTCTCCTTCATCTATATCGCTCCCATCCATTTATTCTGAATCCAGCTCCAGCGACTAGGGGCTCGGGTCATAAGCAATCTGACAAGAAGGTTAAAGAACAACCTTCTCGCCAGCTCGTCTTATGCCCGTCGCCCCTGGGCAGTCGCTTCCGCTTTTTAATCTAGAAACTATTTCCTATTTTTGCCCCTTTTCCGCCAAAACATTCAAGTTTATTGTTATATGAAAATAATCTGGTATTGCAAAATAAGGTTTGGTTTGATAAAATATCTTTTGTTCTGATTAATTGTGAATGAAGGTAATATCGAGTTCATATAATCTCGATTCTTTGTAGGAGGTGAATATAATGCCTAACATTAAATCTGCTATTAAGCGTGTAAAAACAAACGAAGCTCGTAATGCTCAAAATACAACTGCTAAGTCTGCTATGCGTACTGCTGTGAAAAAAGTAGAAGCTGCTGTTGCAACCAACGACGGTACTGCTGCGAAAGAAGTATTCGCCGCTGCTGCTAGTAAATTGGACAAAGCTGCTGCTAAAGGACTTATCCATAAAAACGCTGCTGCCCGTAAAAAATCACGTCTTGCTAAAAAAGCTAACTCTTTATAAGAAGAGGACATGCAAAAACGATTCCCATCAGGAATCGTTTTTTTGTTTTAGCGTTTTATTTTAAATAATAATAGTTCAATCAGTAATGACTTATTCATACCGCCCGTTTTCATTTGAAGGTCAGCATTGGCTAACATCGTGATAAGGTTGGTCAATTCTTCGTCCGTAAATTGATTGGCTTGACCAGCAGCAAGCTTTACTCGAAAAGGATGAGTTTTCAAAAAGCCAGCCATTTGCTGCTGCCCATAGCCTCTTCTAGAAAGCTCCTTCACTTGATAAATCAGCCTAAATTGTCCTGCAAGCAAGGCTAATATTTTAATTGGTTCCTCATTTTGCTTTAATAAATCATAATAAATTCGAAGGGCATCCTCTGGTTTTCGTTGGACAACCTTTTCGATTAAAGTGAAAATATTTTGCTCCAATGATCTCGAGACTAACTTTTCTACCATTGAAGCATTAATTTGTTTTGCCTCAGAAGCATACAATGCTAATTTATCAACCTCACCTGTAATCATAAACATATTTGTTCCAACAAGCGCAATTAATAGTTCCAGCGCATCAGCATCGAAAATGATCCCATTTACTTTTGCTCTTTCCTTCACCCAATTTTTCAACTCGTACTCATTCAATTTTTTTGCTTCGACTATAACTGCCGCTCTTTTTAGCTCTTTGGTGATTTTTTTCCGTTCGTCAAGCTTTTCATAAGGCGCAGAAATAACCACGATTGTATATGGTGCAGGTTCTTTTAAATACGCTTCAAACCGCGCGAGATTATGGTCAATTTTTTCTTTTGTTTTTTCAGCCGTTAAAAACTTGGGATTATGTAAAAAAATTACTTTCTTCTCGCCTAAGAAAGGGAAGGTCTCTGCGTCTTCTAAAGCCGTTTCAATCGGAGTTTCTTCTAAATCATACGCAGTAAAATTAAAGTCCTTTTCTTCTTCATCTAAAACCTGGTTAAGCAGCAATTGTTTCGTTTCATTGATTAAAAAGGCCTCTGTACCGTATAATAAATATATGGGAGCAATTTCCCTTTGTTTGATTTTTTTCCAAATATCTAATACCATTATCCAAGCTCCCCTCCCGAGTTCAGTTCCATTATCTATCGTAATGAAGCTTGGACAATTTGACAAGTGTTTAAAGGGAATTGACGGCTTTGGAGAAAAGCGCCAATTCCCGATCTATGATGAACGCCTGCAATTAAAGCCCTAGGATCTTTTAATTGCTTGGCGGAGTTCCTTTGTGTAAATTTAGTGTCACCTTTTTGGAGTAAAGTATTTGTGTCAACTCTTGTCAATAAAGGAAGCAGATATTTAATGTATGCTGGATTTTTCAATATAAATCGCTTATACTATAATGTGAAATAGGAGGGGTAAATTGTGAATGAATTTGAAAAGAATGTGCAAGATAATCGCAACGACGCAATTGATTCTGGGGTAGGCTTTATCGTTTCATTTGGCTTTTTTGCTGTCATGTTTATTATTGCAACCGTTATTAAAGTTATCGGATCCTAATGTACTGCTACATAATAAGCTTTCGAGGACTGCACTCCTTGCAGTCTTTTTTTTCGTTTCTGATGAGTTATTGCTTTATCGTATGTAAAAAAGAAGAAAAGGTTCCACTATCCTGGTAAAACCTGTAGGTAATCGCCCCATGTTGATCAGTCCTGTATATAGTTGTTTTTGATAAGTGTTTTAATACTTCTGTATGAGGATGACCATAGCGATTTCTTTCACCAACTGATATCCATGCTATGGTTGGAGTAATTTTGTCGATAAACAACTCGCTGCTCGAGGTTTTACTGCCATGATGTCCAGCTTTTAGTACATCTATATTCAATGTCGGATATTTCTTTAAGATTCTTTCCTCCCCCTCTTGATCGAGATCACCCCCAAAAAACCAATTCATCCCGCCAATATTGGCGACAAGAGCTATTGATCCGCTGTTCCGCTCACCTTGATAATTTTCTTCGGGACTTAGAACATAGAATAGGCTATTTTCATTTTTCCATTGGCTTCCTTCAGCAACCATTATAACTTCAATGCCCTTTTTATGTGCCTCTTGAATGATAGTAAATTCTGCTTTAGAAGAATCTGCAACTGATGGTACAATGATTTGTTTTACTTCTATTTCCTTTAAAACTGCAAGAGTTCCGCCAATATGATCATTATCGCCATGGGTAAGAATAAGTTTATCGAGCTTGGTAATCCCCTTTCCTTTTAAAAAAGGGACTACCACATCTCTCCCAACTTCAAATGGTTTTGCGGCCTTTTTCCATTCTTCCTCTTCAAATTGAATCGTTCCTCCTGTATCGATTAAATAAGTACCGTTACCAAAAGGATAACGAATTAAAATACTATCTCCCTGCCCAACGTCTATCATAGTGACTTCTCCATATGGATTTGCCCAGTTCCAAGCGGGTTGAAATGAAAACAAGATAAGAGCCAAAAGCATAACTTTTGCTTTCCTTTTTTGCTGTAGACCAGCTTCCCATAGTAAAAAAATAAGGAGGATGATTACCAAATAAATGATGAAATTTAGCAAATGAGGTCTTCCGGTTACGAACTGCGCAAAAGAAAAGTCTGCAATATAACCTATAAGACCATTCGCTAAGGTAATGATTTTCATCATTATTTCTACTAGGATTGACGGTGTGTCCCCAAAAGTAATCTGAATGAAATACAAAAAATATAATCCTGGGAGAAAAACAAACGAAAAGAGTGGAATATAGAGAAGATTGGCTGCAATGCTAATTAAAGAAATTTCAAAAAAATGGTACAGTAAAATCGGCAGTGCTGCGAGCTGTGCAATAATTGAGATGACAATCATCGCCGATATCGTTTGTTGATACCTGGGGAGTAAGCTTGCGGAAGATAAAATAATGGCAAAACTAACTGAAAATGATAGCTGAAAGCCAGCATCTAAAATAATTAAGGGAGTAAAAAATACATATATCATAAGTGTAAGGCTGATGGCATCAATTGGAGACATTTTTATTTGCTTTTTCCATTTTAAAACCAACAATACAAGAAAGAGCATCAACACCGCTCGGATTACAGAGGGGGAGGCACCTGTTAGAATCGCATATATCGGCAAAACCACGAGAAGAAAATTCATCATGAACTGCCTAGTCAACCCGATTCTAATCCCTAAGTGAAATACCATCCCGATTAATAAGGAAACATGAAGTCCAGATATTGCCAATAAATGAACAATACCAGACTTTTGATAATCCGTTAATAACGCAGGGTCAAACATGCTCCTATCTCCAAAAATTAAGGCAGCAGAAAGTGCGGCAATTTCAGTAGGGAAATGCTTTTCAAGATAGTGGATGCCATTAAAACGTAATTCTTTAATCAAAGTTACTGGCGTTGATTTTACTTCAGCACATCTTTGAAGAGGATGTCGAGTAAGCTCGAATATCTTATAAATTTGTTTACTCGCTAAATATTTACGGTAGTTAAATGCATTTGGATTTTTAGCAATGGAGGGATCGCTTAATTGACCGGTTATATGACAAATACGCCCGTAAAAGTTAGTGTCTTGTAATGCATCTTTTTCAGCTTCAGATTTGATTTTATAGCGTATTAAAATCTTTTCCTTATTTTTCAAATCACTCGCAGTAACCTGAAGTAAATCACCATCCACTTTGGGGTTCTCAGTAAATTCTACTGTGAAATTAGTGGCTGAATCTGACAGGCTCGTTTTATTATTTGTTACAGCATATTGACTAGTGAGAAAAAAAGTAATAAAGAGGAAGAAAACGATTGCTAAATGTAGTTTTGAATACTTCTTATATTTATAGAGGATGTATAAGAAAATGATGGTAAGCAGCAAGAAGGGCAACTGTGAAAAGAGTGCCGCCAAAACACCTAATAATGAGGCAATAGCAAAATAAAAATATTTACCATTCATATGTTTTCTCCAATTTTTTGGGGAATAATGGCTGTGTTAATGGAAACTGTTGATTTTAAAACCTGTAGCGTTAATCAACAGCCCAGTTTAACACAGCCTAAATATCATTGACTTACTTTGCTAAAGTCAATAACTGATTCTTTTAATTCAACCTGTTCAGTCCTAACATTTGCTTGCTGAAATAATTCAACTGCATGAGGGTGATTTTTATAATCCTCTGCATAATAAACTGTTTTAATCCCTGCTTGGATAATGGCTTTGCAGCATTGAAGGCACGGGAAGTGAGTAACATAAATCTCCGCTTCCGCTGTAGGTACACCAAATTTGGCACATTGTAAAAGTGCATTCATTTCGGCATGAATGGTTCTTACGCAATGGTTATCAATAACATAACAACCTTTATCAATACAATGGTCTCCCCCAGCGATTGACCCATTGTAACCACCGGCAATAATTCGCTTGTCTCTGACAATGGTTGCACCTACTGTAAGCCTTGTACAAGTACTTCTTAACGCCAGCAAATGGCTTTGCGCCATAAAATACTGATCCCACGAAATGCGTTCCACCTTCTCCAACTCCTCCAAAATTCGATATATTTCTCACTTAAGTGTAATATCTGTAACTGTAATAGGTCAATTAAATTTCTTATTTAACAGTTATTAGATTTTTAAGTTTATCGAATGTTTTGTCACCAATCCCGCTTATATTTTTCAAATCTTCAACACTCTTAAACGGACCGTTTGTTTCCCGGTATTCTAGAATGGCAGTGGCCTTTGAGGGACCAATTCCAGGCAGATTTTGTAATTCATTTTCATCAGCTTTATTCAAATTAATTTTCCCTTGACTATCTCCTCCGGTATTCGTAATGCCTGTTGTTACCGCTGGAACCATTCCTTCCTCTCCCTTAGCGGGAATATAAATAACCATTGCGTCCTGAACATGCTCTGCAAAATTCACCTGGCTTTCATCTGCGTTTTCCATTAAACCTCCAGCACGATTAATAACATCTATTACTCTTTCCCCTTGAGTGGACGTATACACACCAGGCATTTTCACCTGACCTTTAACATCTACAATCACGCTTTCAGGTTCTTGTATTTGCTTTTGTTGTTGTTCAATATCCTTTTCTTCGGTTATTGCTGGAGGGATGATATTTTCTACATTATTACCTAAAGATTTACTGTCATCTAAGAAATAAAAAATCGCTCCAAAAGCTATTAAAGCGGCAATAATTACATAATTCTTATGCTCAACTATCCAGTCCTTCATAATGAATCCATCCTTTCAATTGGTATATTTCACTATTTAATCTCATATTGTTATTAGAGAATCTGCATTCGAAGGAGGGTCGGAATAATGAAAATTGGTATCATAGGTACCGGTAATATGGGGACAATTTTAATCGAGGCTCTGATTGATGGAAAAGCAGTTTCCCCTTCTTCAATGGTAATAACTAATAGGACAAAAACTAAAGCGATGATGCTTAAAGATAAATATAAGAATATAAGGGTTGGGGAAAATGCGGCAGAAGTAGCATCTCAATCCGATTTAGTGTTTATTTGTGTAAAACCCTTGGATGTTTTTCCCATTCTCAAAGAGATTAATCCCCATTTAGGTACCAGGAAATGTATCATTTCCATTACGAGTCCTATTGATACAAACCAACTTGAAGCAAAAACAGCTTGTTCAGTGGCCAGGGTTATCCCGAGTATTACAAACCGGGCATTAGCGGGAGTATCTCTAATAACATATGGTGAACATTGCAGTGAAAATTGGAAAACAAAAGTGGAGAGTTTGTTTGCGAAGATTTCGGTACCAGTAACCATTGATGAGAAAATAACAAGAGTTGCATCCGATATTGTGAGCTGTGGTCCAGCATTTTTCACTTACTTACTGCAACGTTTTATCCTTGCTGCGGTAAAAGCAACAGAAATTGATCAAGAAACGGCTACAGTGATGGCAAGTGAAATGATAGTTGGTCTTGGAGAGTTAATCAAACAAGGGCATTATACATTGCCTTCCTTACAAGAAAAAGTGTGTGTTAAGGGCGGGATCACAGGTGAGGGCATTAAAGTGATGGAGGATGAGCTTGGAGATCTCTTTGAACATGTTTTCCAAACAACACATGCAAAGTTTAATGAAGACCTGGAAAAAGTTAATTTGCAGTTCAATAAACATTAATTCGCTAAATTTTGTCAAAATCCTCTTTTATTTTTAAAAAAAAGCCATCTTTTTTATAAAGATGGCTTTTTTCTTGCTATGAAAAATATTCTTTCAGAATTTGGCTGTGGTTCTTTTGTTTCGAAATCAGCACAGACTTCGAGCAATTCAAACCCTGCATCATCTAACCAGTCTGAATACTGTTGTATAGGGTAAGTTCTTTGGTAATGAAGTTCATCAAACCGATCATATTTTTCAGTTTGTTCATCTAAAACAAAAAAACTTAGTTCATGTTCAACACTATTTGGTAACTCACCGGGAAAGCTATTCCAAATATAGGATATTTGGTCCTCTGCATCAGCAAAGGTTTGCTTCGTAAAAACCTCAGAAATTTTATAAGTGGAGTGGACATCAAAAAAGAATATGCCTTCATCCTTTAGGTGATTGTACACACTTGCAAAGGTTTGTATGACATCTGCATCTGATTTCAAATAATTTAAGGAATCACAAAAAATCCCGATAATATCAAATTCTTCGTGTCCTTCTAAACTTGCCATATCCTGCTCAAAGAAAGGAATAGGCAGTCCTTGTTCCTGTGCTTTCGCCTGTGCAACCGCAAGCATATCAGCGGATAAATCTACACCACTAACCGAAAAGCCCTCCTTAGCAAAACGTACGGAGAGCTCTCCAGTGCCACAGGCCAAATCAAGTAAATCTTTACCATCGACCTGATATTTTTGCGATTTTTCTTTTACAAAATTAACCCATTCTTCATAAGGAGCATCTTGCATCAGCTCGTCATAAAGATAGGCGAATTGTTCATAACTCATGTGGTTAGCTCACTGCGAATATCCTCTAATGGAGCATCTCCCCATAACCGTTCCAATTTATAATAACTTCTTTCATCACGGTGGAAAACGTGCGCAACCACATCTCCAAGGTCAATTAATATCCACGTTGCTTCATCGAAGCCTTCCATTCTTCTTACGTTATAACCGTTTTCTTCTGCTTTTCCTTTAATTTCTCTTGCAATTGCCTGTACTTGTTTGTCAGAGTTTCCATGACAAATAATAAAATAATCGGCAATTAGAGAGATTCCCTGCATATTTAATGCAAGAATATCTTCAGCTCTTTTATCATCTGCTGCCTTTACAGCAATTTTTAATAACTCTTGATTAGTCATTAATCAGTCCTCCATTACGAGATCATTATATGTTTGAAAGCTCTCCGGATAAACCGGATGATTCTTTTTCATTAAGAATTGGATGGTATTTTTAACCGCTTGTATTAAAGCAGTGTCCAAATCTTGTTTTGCTAAGGCTCTTACCTCATCCACTCCTGGAAAATGGCGGCCTGGTTCAATATAATCGGCTAAATAGATTACTTTTTCCAGCAACGTCATACCCGGTCTTCCTGATGTATGATAGCGGATTGCATCCAGTATTTCCTTATCCAAAATCCCTGCTTCTTTTTCGACTAAATAGGCTCCTGCAGGCGCATGCCATAGCTCTGCATGATATTCGAGTAAATCCTGAGGGAATTTTTGCGACAAAATGATTTGTCTCATTTCATCCTGTGGGCGAAACTTTGCATAATCATGAAAGATTGCAGCCAATTCCGCGTTTTTTTCATCAGCTCCATATTGTTTTGCTAATGCAATCGCAGTTTCCATGACTCCTAATGTATGCTGATAGCGATGGTCAGTCAACTGTTCTTTTACGATTTTCAATGCTTCTTCACGTTTCATATAATTGCTTCTCCCTAATGAAATCAATAACTCGGTCGGGTAATAAATAGCGAACCGTCATACCTTGATTTACTCTCTTTCTTATCATACTTGACGAAACCTCGAATGCTGGTATGTCCACGTAGTGAATAGGATAATCTGTTTCCGAGCTGTATTCCGGTCTTTGAACACCGACAAATTGGACAAGCTCCATCAATTCGTCAATCTTATGCCATTTGGGCAGATATTCTATCATATCTGCCCCGATGATGAAATAAAATTGATGATTAGGGAATTGCTCGTTTAATATCTTCATCGTGTCGACAGTAAATGAGGGACCGGATCTTTCAAGCTCAATCTTTTCGATTTTAAATGCTGAATTCCCTTCAATCGAAAGTTCCAGCATTTGCAAACGGTCGGTGTTTTCAACTGAATCTGATTTCTTTTTATGAGGAGGCTCTTGGTTTGGCATAAACCAAATTTCATCCAGATTAAGCTCTGAGAGTACCTCATTTGCAATTAACAAATGTCCGTAATGAGGCGGATCAAACGTCCCTCCCAAAATCCCAACCTTTGTCATGATGATACCTCCTTTATGGAAGTGAAATTTGCTTCTTTTCCACTGATTCTTTGTAAAGCACAATTGTATTACCAATAATCTGGACGATATCTGCGCCTGTCCCTTCAGCTAACTGCTGCGCAACAACATTTTTATCTTCTTCACAATTTTGCAAAACACTTATTTTAAAAAGCTCTCTTGCTTCTAAAGCGTCTGCCACCTGCTTTATCATATTTTCGTTTACTCCACCTTTTCCTACTTGAAAAATTGGATCTAAATGATGAGCTTTGGACCTTAAAAACCTTTTTTGTTTACCTGTTAACATTTCACGCCTCCAAGCTGTAGTAGTACATTTTCTCTCATTCTATTTACATCAGGGAAAATTCCTGTCCATTTTTCAAAAGCAAGCGCTCCTTGATAAACAAACATATCTATTCCATTCTGAATGGTTGCACCTTGTTGCCTTGCTTCCTTTAAAAACTGGGTTTCTAGTGGGTTGTATATTATATCACACACCAGTGATTGGTTATTTAAATTTTTGAGGCTAATCGGACTTTCTGCAATTTTTGGGTGCATGCCAATCATACTGGTTTGTATAATCACATCATATTCAGCCAATTGTTCTCCTGCCTCTACCAGTGATAAAGCTTTGGAGGATGTATCAAACGGACAAGCTTCTATTAGTTCCACTGCTTTAGCAATGGTACGATTAGCGATGTCAACTGCCTGTGGTTTCATTTTCGCCATTGTAAAATAAATAGCTCTCGCCGCCCCGCCAGCTCCAATCACTAATACTTTTTTAT
Source organism: Neobacillus niacini (assembly GCF_031457145.1). Lineage (GTDB taxonomy): Bacteria > Bacillota > Bacilli > Bacillales > Cytobacillaceae > Neobacillus > Neobacillus niacini_J. The sequence goes on along the minus strand of NZ_JAVDVZ010000005.1, from coordinate 334,970 downwards.
CCGATAAGGTTGTGATATATGCATTTAACCCCTTTAGAAATCCGTATCCATCCGTATTATAGCCGATTAACTTTCCATTTTCATTTACTACCGTGTTTACTGCACCTATGCTTAGAGCCAATTCATCCACTTCATCTAATAAGGGAATGATAGCAGTTTTATGTGGTATCGTCACATTAAAGCCTAATACCCCGAGTGCCTTTAAACCATGGATAGCTGCTGGAAGATCTTGATTTTCCACATGAAATGGAAGATAATGAGCGTCGATATTATGCATTTCTAATACATCATTAAGCATAATTGGTGACATTGAGTGACCAATTGGATTTCCAAGAACCGCTAATAGTTTTTCCACCCTGTTTCTCCCCCCATTTTAGATTAAGGATTTACGTATAAGTGTTTGAACACCCTTGGGTACGTATGCGGCAACCTTTACCCCTGGCTCGTTAACGGTTATCCACCCCAGGCCAGAAAAAACAACATCTGTTTTGGCATCCTTAATCATAAATTCCTGTTTTACTAGCTCTGGGAAAGAATCTAATTCATCCTTTCGAGGTGGAGCCAGCATTTCCCCTACATGGTTTCTATATAGTTCATCGGCATTTTCTATTTTTGTCCGATGGATGTTAATTTCATTTGAAACATGACAAACAAATGAGGTTCTGTCACCGCTAATAAAGTCAAATCTCGCTAATCCTCCAAAAAATAAGGTTTGTCCTTCATTTAATTGGAATACCTTTGGCTTGATTTCCTTTTTAGGAGTAATCACTTTTAAATCCTTCTTATCCACAAAGTGAGCCATTTGATGATGATTGATAATTCCAGGAGAATCAATCAGTGATTTTCCATCCTCTAGCGGGATTTTAATAATGTCTAAGGTAGTGCCAGGAAAGTGTGATGTAGTAATTATATCTCCTTCACCTGTAACCTCTTTAATGATTCTATTTATAAATGTAGATTTCCCTACATTTGTACATCCTACGACATAGACATCTTTTCCATTTCGCAATTCATCAATGGCAGCAGCTGTTTCATTGATGAACTTGCCTTTCTCTGCACTGACTAAGAAAACCTCTTCTGGCCTTAGCCCCAGCTCTTTTGATTCTTGTTTCATCCAATTAATCAATTTGTTATGTTTTACTGATTTAGGCAGAAGGTCCACTTTGTTTCCCACCAACACGATTTTGTTCTTTCCTACAAATCGGTGTAATCCAGGCAGCCAGCTTCCATTAAAATCAAAAATGTCCACAATCATCACAATTAATGCATCCGTCTGACCAATCCCATTTAAAATTTTCAGGAAGTCATCATCGGTTAGACTGACATCTTGGACCTCATTATAGTGCTTTAGACGAAAACAACGCTGACAAATAATCGCTTCCTTTTCAAGCGCTGATGCTGGTGCATATCCTAGTTCTTCCGGTTTTTCCGTTTGGACCTTTACACCGCACCCCATACATAAATATTGCTCTTGTTCACTCACACTTTAATCCTCCCATTGAATCATGCCCTTTTTCCTGAACCAATTCAAAATTCTTCGCTCAGCAAAACGGTTAAATTTTGTGAAAAAACCATCTGTTTGTGCAACTGGGACCACCAGAATAGTGTGAAATCCGCTTCGATTTCCGCCAAAAACATCCGTTAGTAATTGATCTCCAATAACAACAGCTTCTTCCTTTCTAATACCCATTTGAGAAAGAGCCTGATTAAACGCACGCACTGTCGGTTTCCTCGCTCGAAAGATAAATGGTATTTGCAAAGGATCTGAGAATTCCTTTACACGCATTTCATTATTATTAGAAACAATTGTTACAAGAATATTGTGTTTTTTAATTTGTTCGAACCATTTTATGAGCTCAGGTGTGGCATTAGGACGATCCCATTCCACAAGCGTATTATCCAAATCAGTTATAATTCCCTTAATACCTCTTTTTTTTAGCTCCTCGGGATTAATATCCAATATGCTCTTAACATGTTCATCAGGTAAAAAATTCTTTAACACTAAGCTTACACCTCATTAATTCAGCAATAATTAAACATCTGTTTATCTGTACCATCATAACCAATTTTAACCTTAGTATCAAAATAAAACGAATTTAAGTTATTTTGGTTTATTATTTGTTAAAGTCGGATTTTTTTACAAAGAAATAATACTTTTTGCTGTAAATACTAAATATAAAAAATATTTTTCGACAAAATCCTTTTTTTTACACACCTGTGGATAAAGTTATTAACATTATACCCATTGTTTCAGTCCCTTTTTACTAATTTATAAACATTTTAATCACAAGTTATCCACTGCTAATTGTGAATAATTGGAAAGGTTGTCCTCTTTAAGTTAATTTGGTAGATTTAGGGTACATCAATTGAACCTACCATTTTATGCTTCATTTATACTTTTTAGTACCATTTATTTTATATATGGAGGTGCATTCTGGCTTGCGTAAACTGTCAGATGAGTTACTAATTGAATCCTACTATAAAGCACGAGAATTAAATCTTTGCCCCGAGTTTATTCAGCTTATTGAAACAGAAATACATCGCCGCTCTTTATTTAATAAAATGAAGATCTCTTCTTAAAAAAACTTACACATATGCCCCTTGAGGGCTTTTTCTTTTATTATTTTTCAAGCTCTGCCATTTCCCTGGAGTAGAACTCCAATCTTTTCACCAATTCTAATGTCCTTTGGTGTATGTATAGAAGAATCCAATTGAAAAATCCCCTTTTCGAACAACAATACGACAGTGGACCCAAAACTAAAGTAGGCCATTTCCCCGCCTTTTTCAAGCTGTGAACCTGTATGAGTTCTTTCAATTGAATTTACAAACATGGCTCCTACTTTCACAATTGCCATATGTCCATAAGCTGTATCCACTTCTGTAATCAACCGGTAATTCTTCGCTAATGTTCTTACTCCATATTTTAAACCCATTTTATTAACAGGATATGATTTAGAGCCAAGCGTCCACTGTTTAACAATTGTACCCTCTACAGGACTGTGAATCCGATGATAATGACTCGGGCTTAAATAGAGAATCATATATGTACCATGTAAATACTTATTTGCTGACTCTTGACTTCCTAACATTTCTTGTATGGAATATGTCTTACCCTTAACAACCATTTCACTTGTTTGATTGATAGACCCAACAGCTTCGATTACTGCATCAACAGGGCTAACCACTGTATTTGCACTTGTATCAACTTTTCGTACTTCTTTTTTTAATGTTCGAATAAATAAATCATGTAACGTTGGATATTCATGCAGTGCTTTTTCCATTTCAATCTGATTTAAGTTATAAATCCTAGCAAATGAAGGGACAACAAATCTGCTAATCCTTGAGCGTACAAATCGCCTTAAAATAACAGAAGTCCATTTCCCATTGGTTAGCTCAATCATTAAACGATATACGTGCTTTAACATCACATTACCCCCAAAAAGTGTAAAAATACTCTTTACGAAACTGCTTAAAAAGCTTAATATTAAATAAAGTAGAGTAACGAAAAAATCAAAGTTCTCTTCCGGCTTGTTGAAAAGGAGTGGTGGAACAAAGTGTTTTTATTAGACGTTTTTGATTCTACAATTAAGAAACTTAAGTCCCAAACTGCAAATGTTATTACGTTAGCGAATTTATCTTTGGGCGGCTTTGCAATTATTTTTGCCATGGAAGGTAATCTACGATTAAGTTTGCTGTTAATTTTTATCGCTGCCTTAGCTGATCGCTTTGATGGAATGGCTGCAAGAAAATTTAATATTGAATCAGATTTAGGCAAACAATTAGATTCCATGAGTGATATTATATCATTTGGAGTAGCGCCTGCACTATTACTATATCAAGGAATTTTAAATGAATTTGGCGGACCTGGATCCTTCTTCACTGTCTTTTTTATTGGATGTGGTGCTTTTAGATTGGCTCGCTTTAATATTACCGAAAGTAATGGATATTTCACTGGCTTACCTATTACAGCCGCTGGCTGCTTAGCAACCTTGAGCTTTTTAGCTATCCCATACGTTCCAGCACAGATGTTTTTGTTTATAATCATCATTTTATCATTCCTAATGGTTAGCCCGTTTAAACTTAGAAAAATGTAAGAGGAAAGCCCAGCAATGAAGCCGGGCTTTCCTTTTTGTTTATTTCTTTTCAGTCAATTGCAGGAACTCTTCAATATCATCGATACAAATTTGGACTGCCTTTTCCCAGAAATCCTTCTGAACTAAATCAACTTGCAAATGCTTAGCTGCTAGATCCTCAACTGTCATGGAAGCAGTGTCTCTTAATAAGGCAATATACTTTTCTTCGTATCCTTTACCTTCCTCAAGCGCCTGTGCATAGATGCCAAGTGAAAACAAATAGCCAAATGTATAAGGGAAGTTATAAAATGGTACACCAGTGATGAAGAAATGAAGTTTAGAAGCCCAGAATAATGGATGATATTCGTCCAATGCCTCACAATATGCTTCTTTCTGAGCTCCTTCCATTAATTCGTTTAAGGTTTCAACTGACACAGGGCCGCGCTTTCTTTCCTCATAAAAACGAGTCTCAAACAGAAAGCGAGCATGAATGTTCATTAATAGAGCAACCGTTCTTTGGATTTTATCGTCAAGGAGAGCGAGCTTTTCCTCTTCGTCCTTAGCATTTTTTACAGCTGCGTCTGCAACAATCATTTCTGCAAATGTTGATGCCGTTTCCGCTACATTCATTGCATACCCGCGATTTAGATATTGTACCCCTCTCATTGCATAGGAATGGAATCCATGACCAAGCTCATGAGCAAGTGTCGAAACATTTGAAGGTGTACCAGAATAAGTCATGAAAATACGTGATTCTTCACTTTCAGGGAATCCAGTACAGAAGCCACCAGGTGCTTTTCCAGGACGGTCTTCCGCTTCAATCCATTGATTTTCAAATGCTTTCTTAGCAAAAGCGGACATTTTTTCACCAAATTGAGCAAAATTTTGTTCGATAAATTTAGCACCCTCCTGGTAAGAGACCTTTGACTCTGTTTTTCCATATGGGGCATCTAAATCAAACCAGCTTAATTTTTCAATCCCTAATAGTTTAGCTTTTCGGTTCAAATACTCAACAAGAGGCTTCTTATTTTCTGTTATTACTGCCCACATAGTTTCCAATGTTTCTTTTTGCATTCTGTTAATACTTAATGGTTCTTTTAAGACATCCTCCCAGCCACGTTTTTTATAAACATTTAAACGAAATCCTGATAGATGATTTAATGTTTTCGATAAGTAATCAGCTTGTTCGTTCCAAGAATTTTCCCAGCTTTTAAAAACTGATGCACGCACATCTCTGTCTGTGCTGGAAAATCTATTGGATGCCTGCCCAACAGAAAGCTGATTTACCTCTCCATTTTCCTCAACAGGTATTTTTATTTTACTAACAATGAGATCATACAATTGACCCCAGCTATGATAGCCATCAACACCAAGAGCACTAATTAATGCTTCTTCCTCAATCGATAACTTATCTTTTGCACGTTCGCGCCTTTCGGTAAGCGAAAAAGTCAGTTCTGTTAGGTACTCATCATCTAACACTTGAGCCCAAACCTCGTCATTGATAGATGATAATAGGTTGTCAAATGCACTTAGTGCAGATTGAAAAGTGGCACTTAGTGCAGTAACAGTTGCCTCAAGAGCATAAGCTTTTTTATCTTCAGTATTTTGCGCCTGTAGGCAGCCAACAAACGCACTTGCCTGGCGAAGCTTTTTACCAGCATGTTCAAAGTCTGATAGTAATTCTTTTAAATAAATCTTATCATTGATTTTATTGAGTGGAGTCCAGTTATTTACTTTTGTTTCGAAAGCTTCAATTAGCTCCTTCGTGACCTTTAAGTGTTCAGCTAGTTCAGCTGAACCGCTTCCACCCTTAAAAAATACCTCAAGATTCCAAACATCTGAATATGTAGCAGCTGTCATCTTCTAACCCCCTTATCTATGTACCTTTTCATTATAATATATTTATAGAAAAATTCTATTATTAGTGGTTTCATTAAAAAAGAACCGGAAAAGTTTCCGGCCCCTACCTAATTCTTTTTCTTCCGCTCTTTTTCAGCGCGATAGAATTCATGGAACATTTTCATTAATGCTCTTTTTTCAATCCTAGAAACATAGCTTCTCGATATCCCCAATTCTTTGGCAATTTCTCGCTGAGTCTTTTCCTTTTGAAGGTCAAGGCCAAAACGTCCAACGATTACTTCTTTTTCTCTGTCATCAAGGACATCGATATATTTGCGAATTTTTTCGAGCTCCATATTTAACTGGATGGTATCAATTACATCTTCTGATTCCGACTTGAGTACATCAATGAGTGAGATTTCATTTCCTTCTTTATCCTGTCCAATTGGGTCATGTAGAGAGACATCTTTTTTCGTCTTCTTTAAGGCCCTTAAATGCATCAGAATCTCATTTTCAATACATCGAGCAGCATAAGTAGCCAGCTTTGTTCCTTTACCCTCCGAATAGCTCTCAATCGCCTTAATTAATCCAATTGTTCCTATTGAAATTAAATCCTCTGAATCTTCACCAGTATTTTCAAACTTTTTGACAATATGAGCGACAAGCCGTAAATTATGTTCTATTAACATATTACGGGCATGTGAGTCCCCTTCCGCCATCAACTGTAGGTATTTCCTTTCATCGGCAGCAGATAGGGGCTGCGGAAAAGCATTGTTTTTTACATAAGAGACAAGAAATAAAAATTCCTTAATGAGATAACCAAGTGCTGTGAAAATCCCTGCCATGCACATCCACCCCCGTGCTTTTTTAGGGCTTTGCCTATAACTAATTCCTATGTAAGAAACAGTCTGATTGTGTCTGTCCAAAAGATTTTATTTAAAAATAGAGCCTCTTGCACACCTAGAAAAAAAAGCATTGATCTAATTAAAGATCAATGCCTTTTTATTTATTCAACACTCAATTCTGCAGTTATTACACAGCTAATCGCTCCAGTAATGACCAAAGCCATCACAATCATAAACATATTCTCCACCCCTTATGATAGATCCTTTTATCTACTTCGAATTTATCATATTTTCACAGTATCTAACTGAGGGGTATGTGAACGTTTTGTTAACAAACATTCAGCGTTATTTTCATATATTTTGTTTTATGATATTATTTGCGATTTTTCTTTTTTTCTTTAGAAAAAGAAACAATAATAAGTTATGCACCGGCATTTTTAGTTACCTCCTTTTTTAGGTTAACTAGGTGGTATCTTTTACACTCCATAAGCTTGCTCCATGTTTTTGGATTAAATATATCATTTGTAAACCCACCTTTCTTTTTTGTCATTTTAAATCCTTAATACATAATGCGATGAACGGATATTTGACGATCCTTCGTTTCATCATATATTTTTTTAATTTGCTCTTGGTGTGCTGCTTCTTCAAGACTCATCTCACGTTTTTTGATGGTAATGGAAAAGAATAAAATATTTAAGGTCATGACTATCACCTCCCATTGAAGGGTTTAAAGTAAATGATACACGGAAAGTTGACGATCTTTATGTTGTTCATAAAGCTTTTCAACCATTTCATTTCGTTTTGCTTCTTCAAGACTTTCTTTATGTTTATTTAATGTAATCGAAATAAAAAATATATTCAGGGTCATACTATCACATCCTTTTATAGGTAAAATTGTAAAATATATACATTTCATGGACACAAAAAGGCCGCAAGAAATTACTCCCTTGCGGCCTAATTTTAGACACAAAAATACCGCAGGGCAGCATTCTCCCTGCGGCATGGATATGTTAGGTAACTAAAAAATTAGTTAAGCAATCCATTCCTGTCGGTCGAACGCAAATTATTCAAATATCCAGTTGTAATAGCAATGGCAGTTCCGTTGATAGCAACTTTTAATTTCATCATCATTTTCTTCGACCTCCTTCGGAATTTTTTACTAACTAAGGTAATTATATCCATCAGCCATCTCTTTGTAAACCACTTTTTTGAAGTTTTTAAAAAAATAGTTAAATTGCCTGAATGAGCGTTTCGAAGCAAAAAAAATAAACGTCCCATAAGGAACGCTTATCTCTTGCTGCCGTCTTCCATATCCATAAGTTTAAGCTGGCATTGTTTCGATTGGATAAAAAGTAAGATTGATACTGCTAAAAAGGACATGGAAGAGATCATCATTATATTTATATCCATCTCAGTTTTCGAGTCTGATGGAATGATTACACCTAAATAAAAAAATACACCGACAGCGAGTAATACGACAGCAAATTGTTTAAAATCAACCATTTTATCTTTAAGATCTTTTGTGTGTTTGTCCACTGTTGGTCACCTGCTTTTCTTAAAATCTACTAAGCTACTTTAACATAAAATAGCGCCCAAATGGGGATGTAAATTTTAGCAAAACAGGAGATAAAAAATAATCCGGCTTATAAGCCGGATTATTTTTTCTTAGTCTAGTGCCTGTTTTAAATCATCAATCAAATCTTCTACATCTTCAAGTCCTACCGAGATTCTGACTAATCCTTCAGTAATACCTAACTCAGCCCGTCGTTCAACTGGAATCGATGCATGGGTCATTCTTGCTGGTACGGAAATCAAACTTTCGACTGCCCCGAGACTTTCCGCCAGCGTAAAATATTTAATTTTACTTAATAGCTTATCGGCATTTTCTTCACTGCCAACATCAAAGGAAACCATTCCACCAAATCCTCTTACTTGCTTTTTGGCAATAGAGTGATTTGGATGAGTTTCCAACCCTGGATAAAACACTTTCTTCACAGCAGGATGCCCTTGTAAAAATTGTACAATGGCCGCAGTGTTGGACTCAGTTTCCTCCATACGTATGCCTAAGGTTTTAATACCACGAATTAGCAGCCATGAGTCCTGGGGACCTAACACGCCTCCAGTCGAGTTTTGGACGAAATGAAGGTCCTCTGCAAGCCTACCGCTATTCACAACCGCTAAGCCTGCTACGACATCGCTATGACCGCCAAGATATTTTGTTGCACTATGCAGGACTATGTCTGCACCGAGTTCAATGGGATTTTGCCAATAAGGTGTTGAGAAGGTATTATCAACGATTGTTAACACACCATGTTCTTTCGCAAGCTTAGCCACTTCTCCAATATCGGTTATCTTTAATAGAGGATTTGTCGGGGTTTCTAAATGAATCGCTTTTGTATTTGGCTTTATTGCATTTTTAATAGCCTCTAGATTGCTAGTGTCAACGAAAGTAGAATCAATTCCCACACGGTTTAGTACCTTGGTCATAACTCGAAAGGAGCCGCCATAAACATCATCCGTCAGGATCACATGGTCTCCACTATTGAACAACATCATAACGGCAGTCATTGCAGCCATCCCTGACCCAAAGGCAAAACCGGCCTCTCCACCCTCTAAATCTTTAATTAGCTCTTCGAGAGCAAACCGGGTTGGATTTCCTGTTCTTGAATACTCGTATCCCTTATGAACGCCTACACCTTCTTGCTTATAGGTGCTTACTTGATAGATAGGGAAAGATACTGCACCCGTTGCTGGGTCAGTGCTAATGCCGCCATGAATTAATTGTGTTTTTCTTCTCAACTCAAATCCCCCCTTCAAAAATCTTCTTACTTAAATATCGCTCGCTTCCATCCGGAAAAATGACGACAATATTTGTACCAGGTTCTGCAGCATTGGCCTCTAAAAGGGCTGCCTGAAAAGCTGCACCAGATGAACTGCCAACAAGCAATCCTTCCTTCAATGCCAGCTCTTTCACCAAGTTAAAGGCATCTTCGTCACAAATAGTATGAATCGCATCAAAATAGGCAGGGTCCATATATTCAGGTAAAAATTCCATCCCAATGCCTTCTGTCTTATGAGGACCCGATTCACCGCCATTTAATATCGATCCTTGTGGTTCGACTATTACAGTCTTAACCTCTCTATTACGTTCTTTCAAGTAACGCGCGGTTCCCATAAACGTACCGCCTGTACCGGCACCTGCAACAAAAATATCGATGTTTCCATCCAATTGCTCCCATAGTTCAGGTCCCAGCGTTTTATAATATGTTTCTGGATTTGCAGGGTTGCCAAATTGACGAGGACAATAGGAACCAGGAATTTCCTTAAGGAGTTCTTCCGTTTTCGCAATTGCCCCCTTCATTCCCCTTTCAGTAGGTGTATGAATAATTTTTGCCCCAAGCGCTTTCATTAAATCTTGTTTTTCAATACTGAATTTCTCAGGTACACATAAAATTACCTGTATTCCTTTATTTAGTGCGGCAAGAGCTAGACCAATCCCAGTATTCCCAGCAGTCGGTTCAATTACAGTTCCGCTTTCTTTAAGCTTACCACTCTCGAATGCCTCTCTTAACAGCTCATCACCGAGACGATCCTTGACACTCCCACCTGGGTTCATAAATTCCAGCTTCGCAAAAATACGTACACCGTTTGGAATGGAAAACTGTGATATTTCCACAATAGGTGTATGTCCTATCAATTCATGGACATTTTTGTAAACTTTCATTTTCCCACCACTTTCTCGCTGACTATCCTAAAGCTTCTACCATTTTCATGACCAATGTAGCTGAATGGGTAGCTGCTTGGTCGATAAATTGATCAAAGGAAATTTCTGATTCTTTACCGGCAATATCCGATAATGAACGAATGATTACAAATGGCACCCCAAATCGATGGGCTACTTGCGCAATCGCAGCTGCTTCCATTTCAACTGCCTGTAATTTTTCAAACTTTGAACGAACAAACTTCACACGCTCCGGATCCTCCATGAAAGAGTCTCCAGTAACAATTAACCCTTTAACAATTTGGAATTTACTTAGTTCTTTTGCAGCATTTTCTGCAACTGAAATCAACATTTCATCTGCTAAAAAAGCAGCAGGAAGCTGTGGGACCTGACCGTATTCATAACCGAAGGCCGTTACATCGACATCATGGTGGCGGACTTCAGTGGAAATAACAGCATCCCCAACGTTTAATTCAGGGTTAAAACCTCCTGCTGATCCAGTATTAATAATGTAATCCGGTTTATATTTTTCAAGCAATATCGTTGTTGACATTGCCGCATTTACTTTTCCAATTCCCGAGCGCAGCAAAATCACCTCGGCACCATTCATTTGTCCAAAGGTAAACTCACATCCCGCTATCGTTTCTTGTGTTTGCCCCTTAATATTATCTCTTAATAATTTTACTTCTTCTTCCATTGCTCCAATGATGGCAATTTTCATGCTAAAACCTCTTTCTTATTGTTTTAATCCTTCCATCAACCAGACAAAGTCATTGCACCTCTTAAACATAACGCTAAACCCATTTTTTTCTAAAATAGTTCTTAAAATAGGAATCATTGTATAGTATTCTGTTTCCAAATCTTTTGCCAGGTTATGAAAGCCTTCTTCCTTTGCTTTTACGATTGCATTATAATAATCTTCCACTGATTCAAACATCGTATCCGCAAACACTATTCTACCACCTTTTGAAAGTAGCTTGCCATATTTGGCAATTGCCTCATCTTTTTCCAAATCGGTTAGATGATGGAAGGCATATGTGGAGACAATTGTATCAACATTTATTATTTCAGGAAAATGAAGAAAATCGCCATCATGGATTTTCACATTATTACCGAGCTTTGCTTCTGCAATTCTCCTCATCGGCAGAGAAGGCTCAATACCAGTAACATTTAGACCTGCTGCAAGCATTTTCTTGGTTAGATTACCTGTTCCAACCCCAAACTCAATTACATATCCCTTAGAATGAGAGGTGACAGCATCTAATATTTGCTCATATCCAGAAAACACTTCTTTATATTCACGATTACATCCACCAACACTTTCATCATATGAATCTGCCCATTGTTCAAAAACATCTAAAAATTCACGACCCAAGTAATGACCCTCCAAACATCCTTATAATTCTTATATGTATACTATGAATTAAAAACAAACTTGTTATCATATTTTCCGCTCACTTTGAAATATTCATTGCTTACAATGTAAGTAATTACTAAAATGTACATATGGAAAGGATGATACGATGTTGAATTTTAAACTTGATTTTATTGAGGACAAAGTAGAGTTTTTTGAGGCAACAGATCTTAAAGTTTTAGAAAAGAAAATCGAAGGAAAAATTGAGGAAAATAAAGCAATTCTATTAGGGGTACATTCAGTTTCCCATCAAATGTATGTTAGCGAAAAAGGGCAAACATTCTATACCGCAGTAGTACACTTTAAACGAAAAAAATAGGATGGAGACCCCATCCTATTTTTTACTCTATTGCAGAAAGCTCTTCAACCTTTACAGGCCTCCAGCCTTCCCCGTCCACCCACTCCAGATAAACATTATATTTTTGTGTTTTGTCTTTAGATGCAACGGTACTAAACGAACCATTTCCAGTTGTTTTATCGCGGCCTAACCAATAAACCGTCAAATTGCTTTCTTCCAGTCCTGTTGCATATGAAATGGCCTTTAGCATTTCCTGCCAATCAACGCTTGTGCTGTCATATACTGGAGTATGTTCACCAGCTTGTACAGTCCCTACAGGCTTCCAAGCAGGGTTTTCAATTGTTCTTAGAACGCTCGAAGATCCATCACCCTCGGTTACCACGGCCTGTGATTCATCTTCATGTTCAGTTGCTGCGGCTTCTTCACTTTCTTTATCCGTACTTTCCTCTAGTTCTGTAGCTTCCTTAGCTTTCTCACTCACAGCTTTACCTTCAGTGTCTTTATTCTCTTTTTCTGAGGTCTGATTGGCTGCCGTTTTTGTATCTTCCTTTTTAGGAGTTGCCTGATCATCACCTGATAAAAAAATAGTGTAGGCAACAAAGAAAATAAGTGCTAGCACGATAACAATTAGACTATTCAAGATGAGGTTCGTTTTCTTTCTTTTAGCCCGATAACCTGAACGTGAGCCAGATTGGAAATCGTTACTCATAAAAATCCCTCCAAATAGAAAAGCGCATACGCTTTTGCGCTATAGTTAAACAATTAATATGGCTGTCAACATTCTAACACGAATTGGATTGAACTTGAAGAATTTTAATCGTTTTGTAATCCATTGTCATTTTCATATAACATTTTAACCATATCAGCAAACAATACGTTTACTCCGCCTTCTGTGTCAATTACATCCAGATTTACTGCGACAAGCGCGTATTTAGGATTTTGGTATGGGAAATAACCTGCGAACCACTTATTATGCAATTGTTTATCATTTTCATATTTTCCTGTCTCAGCCGTTCCTGATTTTCCAGCCACCTCGTAGGGGAGATCTTGAAACCATTTCCCAGTCCCGTTCGGGTTTACAACAACCTCTCTTAACAATTTCTGAAGTTTCATAGCACTGTATGGTGAAATGGTGTCACCAGATAACTCTTGTTTTTCAAAGGTAACCATCGTAGTTCCGTTTTTATACTCTATTTTAGAGGCAGTTCGAACCATTTCCTTTTTGCCGCCTCTCGCAATCGTTGCCATCATATTGGCAACTGCCAGAGGGGTTGCCCGAACCTCATGCTGACCAATTCCTGACATAGCGGCAAAGTTTGGGTCTTTTTTTGCCTCCTCTGTCAAAAACACTCTTCCTTTATCTTCATCCACAAGCTGTTTAAAATTATTGGTATGATAGACTTCCCCCTGCCAGCCTACCGTGCCCGTTAACGACAATTTCTCAGCATAATCCGTAAGCATTTCCTTATCTACTTTTTGCAGCTCCTTTGCCAATTCACCGAAGGTTCGGTTACAGCTCCTCGCAAAGCTTTCTGTAAATGAGAGCATACCATAATTATATTTCAATTCAGGTTCACCATTAATTTTCTGACTACAATTAAATAACCTTGTCGGGTAATCAAGATTTTGATCAATGGCCGCCGCTGCAACCACTGTTTTGAAGATTGAACCCATTATTTCTTGCTTCAACATTCGGTTGGTAATTCCTGAACCGCTATAAGGATCCTTTTGATTGATTGCCGGGCGTGAAACAGAGGCTAGGACACTATTGCTTTCAATATCAAGAAGCACTAATCCACCTTTTTTTATACCATGCTTGTCTACTAATTCTTCAGATTTTTGCTGTAAACTTCTATCAATCGTTGTTCTTACATTTACAGGATAGAAGGGATTTGCAGGATCAACGTACTTTACATTTATTCCAAATAACGGGGCTCCATCTCCATCAACATGATAGACGAGTTTAGAGTTTCCTTCAGGTAATAGGAATTCATCAAAACTTTCCTCTAGACCCGAAACACCAATAAGTGTTTTCTCAGAGAGATCCTTATCGGGATAGCGTTTTTTTAATACCTCAGTATTTTCTCCTGTAAGACCAAGTAATTGCTCTGCAGGTATTTCTGTACGTTCGAATTTCTTTTCAATCGCAAATACGCCGGGAATCTCTAGTTTGTTAATTTTATCCATTTGCAATGAGGTTAGCTCTAATGGCTGTGGTTCTCCATAAGCAAAAGGCTTTTTTGCTTGATCTAATGCGCTTATTAAATTGCTCTCTGATATCCCAGAAATCGACGAGACCGCTTCAGAATCCCAAGTCATGTTTTTTAAAAAAGGAAAGAGTACTAGGACAGATACTTTTTTATGGGTAAGCATATCCCCATTCCGATCGAGAAAATTACCTCGACCATTATCGATCACTAATTCTTGTGTTCTTTGCTTTACGCTTTCTTCCAATAAATTTACGTTATGCTTCGAAAATGTTTCTGTCTGGACTAGCTGAATTTGAATTAAACGTGCTGTAAGAACCATTAGCCCCGCTATACAAAGAATAAGTAATCCCTTTATACGTCTACGTATCATAAAAAAACACCTCGTCAAAAGTTTTGACGAGGTGCTCCCATTTCAAACATATGGATGAAAAATCAATTACTTTATTGAGGTAATACGAACGCTCATTTCACCGCCTGGTGTTTGAACAGACACTTGATCGCCTATTTTTTTACCAAGTAAGCTCTTTGCTATAGGAGAATCGTTAGAGATTTTTCCTTCGAACGGATCTGCCTCTGCACTACCGACGATTGTATAAGTTTCTTCATCGCCATTAGGAAGTTCAACGAATGTCACTGACCTTCCTAATGTAACAGAGTCACTCGCCATGTCGCCTTCTTCAATAATTTTAGCATTGCGGATCATATTTTCTAAAGTAGTAATCCGACCTTCCACAAATGCCTGCTCTTCCTTCGCAGAATCATATTCAGAGTTTTCGGATAAATCCCCGAAACTTCTTGCAATTTTAATTCTTTCTACCACTTCTTTACGCTTAACCGATTTTAAATGATCAAGCTCCTGAATCAGTTTGTCCTTACCCGCCTGTGTCATTGGAAATACTTTTTCTATCGCCAAAACTCTCACTCCTTCTAGTCTTCACAATCCCCCATAGATTGTGTTTATTAATGATATGTAGGTATCACATAAATACATAGCAGCGCGTCCTCTTAAAAGGGCGCGCAACTTGTATTCATCCAATATGGATTGCATTGTAAATTAATCTTTACGCTATTGTTTCATAAAAATGACTTTTGTTCAAGAATTGTTTGTACTTTTGTGACCATTAAATCAATCGCCACATGATTTTGCCCGCCCTCAGGGATAATGACATCCGCATATCTCTTTGTTGGTTCAATAAATTGGTTGTGCATCGGACGAACAACATTCGTATATTGGTCGATAACAGAATCTAATGTCCGTCCGCGCTCTTTAATGTCACGTGACAACCGCCTAATGATTCGAATATCAGCATCAGTATCAACAAAAAGCTTGATATCCATCAGATTACGTAACCGTTCATCTTCAAGTACAAGTATTCCTTCTAAAATAATTACATCTTTAGGTTCAACTTCTATAATTTCATTTGAGCGAGTATGGAGTGCATAATCATAAATTGGCTTTTCAATCGGCTCGTATCGTAACAGTTTTTGAATATGTTCGATGAGCAAATCATTGTCAAAAGCAAGTGGATGATCATAATTCGTCTTTAATCGTTCCTCAAACGGTACATCACTTTGGTCTTTATAATAATAATCCTGCTGAAGCATGGTAATAGAATGACCTTTAAAGCTTTCATAAATTGCTTTTGTAACACTAGTTTTTCCTGAGCCTGATCCTCCAGCAACACCAATAACGACCGGTTTGCGCATCAACCTAGTTCTCCTTCCGCATCATGTTGTTAGGGTAAACCGGTTTGTCCAATTTAAATTGTACAATTTGAAGCGGATGTCTCGCAGCATCCAATTCATTACCTTTTTCGTCCCAGACTTTATCAATCACATGTGTAAAGTTTTGAATTTCCGGACCAAAGAACTCAACTTCCTGCCCCGGTTTGAAGTGGTTTCGTTGTTGAAGGGTAACCATTTGTGTTTCTTCGTTGTAATCCAACACAAGACCGACAAATTCAAACTTTGTCTTCTTGCTATGATTACCAAACATCTGCTCTTTATACCCCGGAACTCCTTCAAAGAATGCAGGAGCCGTTTCACGGTTTGCACATTTGTCCAGCTCTTCTAGCCATTCACGCTTAATGACGAAGTTATCTGGGTCTGCACAATAGGCATCAATCACTTTCCGATAAACACTTACTACGGTTGCGATGTAGTGTATTGATTTCATCCGGCCTTCAATTTTCAAGCTATCAATGCCAATCTCAATCATTTGAGGAATCGCTTGTATTAGGTTAAGATCCTTTGGGCTCATCGCAAATGGCGCGTCATTCTCACTATAAAGTGGCACTTCAGTGGAATTGCCCTCTAATTGATATAAATCATAATCCCAGCGGCAAGACTGGCAGCAGCCGCCTCGGTTAGAATCCCTTGCTGTCATGTGATTACTTAACGTACAACGTCCAGAATAAGCAATACACATAGCACCATGAATAAAGATTTCAATTTCAACATCAACTTTTTCTTTCATTTCTCTAATTTCTTCTGCACTTGTCTCCCGTGCTAAAACAACACGTTCAGCACCACTTTCTTTCCAGAATTGAGCTGTTTTCCAGTTTGAAATCGATTGCTGCGTACTAATATGAATTTCAATTTCCGGCGCAAGTCTGCGGCATGTTTCAATAATTAATGGATCTGCAACAATAATCCCGGCTATACCTGTTTCTTTTAAGCCAAGGATATAGTCTTCTAAACCATCAAAATTCTCATTATGAGCAAAGATATTCGTTGTAACATATATTTTTGCCCCATATTTTTTTGCGAATTCTACGCCTTCCTTCATTTCTTCAAATGTAAAGTTATCAGCATTTGAACGGAGGCCATATTCCTGGCCGCCAATAAATACGGCATCTGCGCCATATTGTACGGCAATTTTTAATTTTTCAAGATTTCCTGCTGGAGCAAGGAGTTCTGGCTTTTTCACAATCACACGTTTTCCGTCAATGATTTCAGAGATTTTATCTTTAACTGTATCCACGATTGAACTCCTCCTTTTAATAAACTGTTTCTTTGAAAAAGAATCCTGTATCTAATTTGCGGTTTGCTGGCTGAACATCCTCTATTGCTGCTAAAAGTTCATCTTTTTTGTCATCGTATAAATCTGGGTCCTCAAAGTATAAATCAATCGCTTCACGATACGCCTTTGTTACTGCAAGAAGATATTCTGAAGACTTTAATATCCCATCAATCTTGAATGAGTCTACTCCAGCTTCTAACATTTCTTGGAGCTCATCGATCATACAAATATCATTCGGACTCATAATATGGGTTCCATTCTCGTCCTCAAAAATCGGATATTTATTTTCTCTTTCTTTATCGTGTAAAAACATATTTTTTTCCATTTTACGGTTTTCAATTTCCATTACTTTCCCTTGGTATTCATAATAATTACCTAGAAGGGAACGCTTGGATTGGAACATACAGCTCATACCATGAACCAGTACCTCTATTTCGACCTCAGCTTTTTCTTTGATTTCCACGATTGACTCCATATTGATTTCACGTGCAAGCACCGCTCTTTTTGCACCTTTTTGACCCCAATAGTTACATGAAAACCAATTTGTTCCTAGTGTTTCCGTACTCCAATGAAGCTTCATGTTTGGCGCCACATCACGAGCGGTCAATAATACTGCAGGGTCACCAAAAATAATCGCATCCGCATTCGCTTCAACTACAAATTTAATATAGTCATCTAACTCGGCTACTTTTTCATTATGAAAGATAGCATTGATTGCCACATAAACTTTTTTACCCTGTGCATGTGCTAATTCAATTGCTTGTCTTACTTGTTCACGGTTAAATTCACCTGCTAAACGTAAACCATATCTCTGTTCCCCAATCACAAATGCATCTGCTCCAGCTATAGCCAGCGGTGAAATATCGTCGATTGATAATGGGGTAACTAATAATTCGGGTTTTTTCAAAATGATTCACCTCTTCTTTTTACTAATGGCGATTCCATCTCCAACTGGGAGAATAACAGTATGATACTCCGGGTGTTTCATCAGCCATTGGTTAAAACCATCTATTTTCTTGACCAAGTTACGAATCCGTTTCGATTCAATATCGGATTGTGTAACGAGTCCTTTAAATAAAACATTATCACTTATGATGATTCCATCATCACTAAGGTATTTCGAGTACATCTCAAAGAATTTTTTATATTGACCTTTTGCTGCGTCAACAAAAATGGTATCGTATGGTGCTTGTTCACGGACAAGCTCCTCGACTTCAAGGGCGTCGCCTTTAATTAATTGAATCTGTTTCCCAAGCGCTGAACGTTCGATATATTCTTCAGCGGCATGGATTCTATCTATATCTCTTTCAATCGTCACAATAGCAGCGTTTGGAAGAGCCTCAGCCATTCGTAATGCAGAATAACCAATTGCTGTACCAACCTCGAGAATTTTTTTCGAGTCCTGAATCCTTAAAAATTGCAGCAACGCTTCAATTCCCACAAGCTCCATAATCGGTACTTTATTTTCTATTGCATAATTTTCCATTTCGATAAACAATGGTTCACGTCCTGGAATTAGTTCCTCAATATAAGAATGCAGTTTATCATTCAACAAACTGCCATCACCTGCCTCTATCCATTAAAAGCATTTTCACCACTTAGACATGAAAAAATAGCGTTCAAATAAACGCTATTACTGCTCATAAAACACTGAACTATTTTACCACAAACAAAGAGGAAAGAAAACCTTTCCCCCTTTATATTCATTTATTGGTAATATACTTTGCTTTATCTTCATTATGCTCATCCAATGTATTATTAAAAAGAACTTCCCCTTCACTAGTTGCAAGGAAATATAAATACTTCGTATCAGAAGGATTCATTGCAGCCTCGATTGATTCCTTACCCGCATTCGCTATCGGTCCAGGTGGCAGACCATTATGTTTATACGTATTATAGGGGGAATTCACTTCTAAATCCTCATATAATACCCTTTCCTTGTGTTTTCCTTGTGCATAAAGAACAGTCGGGTCTGTTTGCAAAGGCATCCCTTGTTCTAAGCGATTATAAAATACACTCGAGATATCTTTACGATCCGCCTTTTCCGTTGCCTCTTCCTCAATTAAAGAGGACATTGTTAATAACTGGTGAGCTGTTAACTCCTCCTTATTAGATTCAGCGAGTATAGGTGTTATCACCTTTTTAGTTTGGTCCAGCATTGTAACGACTATTTCTTCTATTGTCGGATTCTGTTTGTAAAAAGGATAAGTTGCCGGAAACAAATAACCCTCTAGTGGATATTTAATATTTGGATTTAGTATGTCTGTTGTTAATAAATCCGGATATTTAGCCATCATAGATTGGATGAATGTTTTATCATTTAATTGATTAAAAACTTCTTCTTCCGGTTTATTCACTGTCTTAGCGATAATTTGAGCGATTTCATTTAACTGTTTACCTTCAGGTATGGTTAACTGAAAGGCAGCCTTTTGGAGTACCTTTCCAGTTTTTAATCGATTGATAATTTCTGGTATTTCCATTGAGGGACTCAGTTCATATTCCCCAGCCATAAAACCTGCTTCATTTTTTAATTTAACATAGTATTTAAAGACTCGAGCATTTTTAATGATTCCATTAGCTTCTAGTTTTTCAGAAATCCCTGTTACGGATGAACCGATTGGTATTTCTACCTTTTTCTGTACTTTACTATCCTTGTCAACCGGCTGAAGTGCTGACTTGATGTAGAGATAACCCCCTCCACCAATAAAGACGAAGATTAAAAGGGTTAAAATTGTTATCGTTAAAACAATTTTACGAACAATTCTTGCCTCACTTTGGTGCTCAAGCATTTTTTTTCGAATTACCTCTTTTTTCGAGTTTGTTTCTTCTGTTGACATTTAATTGCCCTCCCATATAGCAGTGAAACATATATCTTTCAAACTCTTTTTATACATTTTGTAAATTGCGTATCAGATATTATTTCAGCATATATAGCGAAAAATGTCAATTTTTCACGAAAAGTGTAAGCGCTTTGACCAGGGGCGACAGGCATAAGACGAGCCGGCTAGAAGGTTGTTCTTTAACCTTCTGGACGGATTGGCTTATGACCCCGAGCTCCTAAGCGCTGGAACTGGACAAATGCGAAAGCGCCTTCAAAACGTAACAAAAAAACGATCCTTCTTCAGGATCGTTTTTACAGGTTTTATTCTTCGTCTTCTTGTTCATCAAAGAAGGTATTAAGCATTTCTTCAACCATATCCCATTCTTCTTCTGTTTCGATTGGGATTAATTCCCCTTCGCCGTCCTCATCATTAGGATTGAAGGCATAGGCATGAATCTCAGGACCCTCTTCATCGTCTTCTACTCCACCGATCTGTTGAAACAAAACGTAAGACTTTCCAAAGTCTTCTGATTCAAATGTAAAAAGTACTTCACATAATTGTTCGTTACCTTTTTCATCTACAATTGTAATTTGATTTTCTCCGTGTTCCATAACTTCACCTCATTAATTTTTGCTATCAAGATAGCCTTGTAAAATCATTACTGCTGCCAATTTATCAATGACTTTCTTTCGCTTTTTACGGCTGACATCCGCTTCAAGTAAAACCCGTTCCGCTGCCATCGTCGTTAAACGCTCGTCCCATAAAATGGTTGAAACTGAAAATTGATTTTCAATTTGCTCTGCGTATCGTTGACTAGCTTCACCACGGGGACCAATAGAACCGTTCATATTCTTTGGCAGACCGATGACTACCTGACTAATTCCATACTCTTTTATTAATTGACCAATTTCGTCAAAACCAAACTTATTTTTTTCTTCGTCGATTTTGAGGGTTTTGAGGCCCTGTGCAGTCCAGCCAAGTTCATCGCTAATGGCAATACCGACTGTCTTCGAGCCTACATCTAATCCCATAATCCGCATTTCTTAACCCTCACGTCGTTGTTTTAAATAGGATTTTACTAATTCTTCAATAATTTCGTCCCGCTCAAGTTTACGAATGATATTTCTAGCATCCCGATGACGGGGGATATAAGCTGGATCTCCGGAAAGTAAATATCCGACGATTTGATTAATTGGGTTATACCCTTTTTCCTGTAAGGCCTCATAAACTTGAAGGAGAACATCATTTACATCATGTTCAAAAGGCTCTTCAGGAAAATTAAACCTCATCGTTTTATCAAATGAGCTCATTTCATGCACCTCGCATTTTTAGTAGAGGAGAGAACTACCATTATTACCTATTTTATCTACATTTTACACTACTTTGTCTCATTATCAAATTGATTTTACCCATTCATCTACGAATTGCAGGGCAGAATCAAGTTTTTCCGGATCTTTCCCACCAGCCTGAGCCATATCTGGACGGCCGCCGCCGCCTCCGCCACATCTTGTAGCGACTTCTTTGATTAATTTACCAGCATGATAACCCTTGTCAATTAGGTCCTTGGTTACCGCAGCAATTAAATTGATCTTTCCTTCATTCACACTTCCAAGTAGGATAACAGCTGATCCAACTTTTTGTTTCAAATCATCAGCCATATTTCGCAGGTTATTCATATCAGATGCTTGAACCCTTGCAGCCAATACGGTTACACCATCAATTTGCTTTGCCTTAGAAACAAGATTACCCGCTTCAATATTTCCTAATTTAGCAGCAAACGATTCGTTTTCCCGCTGAAGCTGTTTGATTTCAGCCATTAAGACTTCAATCCTGTTTACTACTTCTTTAGGATTGGTTTTTAACTTGTCTGCTGCATCCTTTAATAACCCGACTTGGTCATTCATTAATTGGTAAGCAGACTCACCTGTAACTGCCTCAATTCTTCTTGTACCAGCACCGATTCCGCCTTCGGAAACAATTTTAAACAGCCCGATGACAGAGGTATTAGGTACGTGGCAGCCACCGCAAAGCTCTAAGCTATAATCGCCAACCTTTACAACACGAACAATATCACCATATTTTTCACCGAAGAGTGCCATTGCTCCCATTGCTTTTGCTTCTGCAATTGGCTTTTGGCTTATATCCACTTCAATATTCTTCCAAATTTTCTCGTTAACTATTTTCTCAATTTCCTCTAATTCTTCTGGTTTTATTTGACCAAAATGGGAAAAGTCAAAACGGAGACGATCTGGTTCCACGAGTGATCCTGCTTGGTTTACATGTGTTCCCAGTACATCCTTCAATGCCTGATGAAGCAAGTGTGTAGCCGTATGATTCTTGATAATTTGCACGCGATTTTCTTGATTAACAGTTGCAGTCACTGTTGCATCTGTCTTTAAGATTCCAGACTCCACTACTGCTTTATGAAGATTTTGACCGTTAGGTGCTTTTTGTACATCCTTTACAGCAACGGCAACACCGTCAGCATAAATCATTCCACGATCGGCAATTTGCCCGCCGCTTTCTGCATAAAATGGTGTTACATCAAGAATGAGCTGTACCTCATCTCCACTAAATACTTCCTCGGTTAATTCACCATCTTTAATGATTGCCACAACCCTAGAGCTAGTTTGAAGCTGGTCATAACCAACAAACTGACTTTCTACTTTAATGTCCCCTAACACACCGCCCTGAACCTGCATGCTGCCAACGTCATGACGAGCGGCACGAGCACGCTCCCGCTGAGATTCCATTTCCGTTTCAAAACCAGCGTGGTCTAGCTTCATGCCCTCCTCTTCTGCATATTCCTCTGTTAATTCAACAGGGAAACCATAGGTATCATAAAGACGGAAGACATCACTTCCGGAAACGGTATTGCTGCCTTTTTCCTTTTCCTTTTTAATTACATTGCCGAGGATTGCTAACCCTTCATGTAACGTTTCGTGGAAACGTTCTTCTTCGTTTTTAATGACTTTTTGAATAAACTCCGTCTTGTCTTTTACCTCTGGGTAGAAATCGTGCATGACCTCTCCTACCACTGGAACAAGTTCGTACATAAATGGACGATTGATATTGATTTGCTTTGCATAACGAACGGCCCTGCGTAGTAAGCGGCGTAATACATATCCACGTCCTTCGTTCGAAGGCAATGCTCCGTCTCCAACAGCAAAGGCAACGGTACGAATGTGGTCTGCAATGACTTTAAATGCAGTATCCTGTTCTTTATCAACACCATATTTCACACCAGAAATCTCTTCTGTCGCTCTAATAATAGGAATGAACAAATCCGTATCAAAGTTTGTAGGAACGTTTTGAACGACGGAAGCCATTCTCTCTAAACCCATTCCGGTATCAATGTTTTTCTTTGGCAGCGGTGTATAGGTCCCGTCCGGGTTATGGTTAAACTGAGAAAATACGAGATTCCAAACCTCTAAATAGCGCTCATTTTCTCCACCAGGATATAATTCCGGGTCTGTTGGGTCATCCCCATACTCTGGACCGCGGTCATAGAAAATCTCCGTATTAGGACCGCTTGGACCTTCACCAATGTCCCAAAAGTTCCCTTCAAGACGGATAATACGCTCCTCTGGAATACCGATTTCTTTATTCCAAAGTTCATATGCTTCATGGTCCTCGGGGTGAATGGTAACGGAAAGTAGTTCTGGGTCCCAGCCAATCCATTTCTTATCCGTTAAGAATTCCCAAGCCCAATTAATGGCTTCTTCTTTAAAATATTCGCCAATGGAAAAATTCCCAAGCATTTCAAAAAAAGTATGATGACGAGCTGTTTTTCCGACATTTTCAATGTCGTTCGTACGAATGGATTTTTGAGCATTCGTAATCCTTGGATTATCTGGAATAACCCGTCCATCAAAATATTTTTTTAATGTTGCTACTCCACTATTAATCCACAGTAGTGATGGATCGTCGTGGGGAACAAGCGGCGCACTCGGTTCTACAGCATGGCCTTTTTCCTGAAAAAAATCTAAATACATTTTTCGAATTTCCGAACCAGTCAAGTATTTCATTTTTAGACCTCCTTTAATTTAAAAAAGAACACAAAAAAGCCCTCATCCCTAACAGGGACGAGAGCTAACTCGCGGTACCACCCTGATTATGTACACAAAAATACGTGTGTTCATCTCTCAAATAACGCCTTAACGCGGCAATGACGGCAGTGGTTAGCTGCACTCCGGACTAGCCTTCTGTTATCCTTCATCTAGAGCTTCTCACAGCCAAGGAAGCTCCTCTCTTAAAGATGGACTACAACATACTCGGTCCTTCAACATGTTAATCCAAAATATTCTATAAAGGGATTATAGCCACACAAAAAACGTTTGTCAATCTGATTGCAGCATTATGGTACTGGTTCCTTTACTTTTTTGCGCATGAAATGATTTTTGGTATGAAGGATGCTAACTTTAAGGACAACAAGTACCGGTACCGCTACAATCATTCCAATGATTCCGCCAACTTCCCCTCCAGCTGTTAAGGCAAGCATAATCATTAATGGGTGCATATGCAGGCTTTTCCCGACGATATACGGTGACAGAATATTCCCTTCTAAAAATTGCAATCCAAAAACAATCGCCATTGTAATAATCACTAATTTCGTGGAGCTCGTTGCAGCGATAATCACTGCTGGAACTGCTCCTATAATCGGACCAAAATAAGGGATTACGTTTGTGACTCCAATGATTAGACCTAATAGTAAGGGATATTTTAAATGAAAGATCCAAAATAAAATCGAGGAAAGGCTGCCGATGATGAGACAGACCAGGAGCTGACCTCTAATGTAGCTCCCAAGTGATTCATCGATATCTCTAAGAAATCGAGTTCCCTTTCTGCGCCAGTTTTTAGGTGTTATATACCAAACTGCTCTTTTAATAACAGTGAAATCCTTTAACATATAAAAAGCGATAAAAGGAATAATCATTATAGCAAAAGCAAAATTCAAAAAGTTAAGTAAGGAATCTGCAATTAGGGTCAGCATGGAATCTAATTTTTTTTCAAAACCAATAATCCCTTCATTGATTTGCTCCTGTAGACCATCAGGCCACTTGCGGGTATGCGATTGCAGCTCTTTAATCCAGCTACGGTATTGCTCAGCAAGGATGGGAGCACTTTCTGCAAGATCCCTTACTTGTGAAACAAACGCTGGAATTCCTTTATATAGACCGAAGCCGATACCACCAAAAAAAAGAAAATATATAGAAAATACCGCAAGTCCTCGATGTAAACCTTTTTCATGTAACTTTTCAATAATGGGGTGAAGTAAATACGTGATAAACCCTCCAATAAAGAAAGGGAGGATAATCACAATAGCCACTTTTACAATAGGTAACCATACAAATCTTATTGTTAAAAACACATAGATGGCAATAAGTAAAAGAAGCAAAAAACCGATTCGATAAAACCATTTAACCCGAATTTCCACCGATACTGTGCCTCCTTATTTCTTTATTTTTAGAGACAAATAGCGGATTTATACATAAAGCAAAAATCCCCCTTAAAAATAAGGGGGATAAATTTTAGAATAAAGCTCGTTTTACTTTTTTTGACATTCTTTTCATCTGACGCTGTGACATCATGTTGTTTCTCTGTGCTAGATTATATGCGGCCATGCCAACTCCAAATGCAACAACGGAAGTCATCACTTTATTCATACGTCTCACCTCTTCTGTAGTTTACAGTTAAATGGTGTAACGACGCTCTTCTTCTTCAAACAAATCATCTAATGAACTGAGTGTACCATCTTCCTCGACTTGGTGGGTATTGATTATACCTTTGGCAAGAGTCAGTTCAATAAAACAACTCCAGCAATAATATTGGTTTATTCCGATTTTGCCGATATCCTTGCTCTGACAATTGGGACACTTTAACATGAAAAGACACCTCACGTATGATTTACGTCTACGATAATGGCATCCTTTCCGATTGCAGGGGGCTTCTCGGATTGTATGATTTGCTTCCCTTCTGTTATATCTGAAAAGAAACCATCCGTAATTTCGTACCCTACGATTGTGCCCAATTCTTCATGAAAATATACATCCTCCAACAATCCAAGGGACTCTCCACTTTCTGAAATAAGCATTTTTCCATTTAGAGAGTGTTGATGGTGAAGAGTATATTCTGGAACTGTTTTAAGTCTTTCAAGGTTATCGTCATCTTCAATCATGACCCCATCCCCGCCAAACGATGCTACATCTTTTATGTCCAGAAAATAGGTTTGTTTGAAGAATACGCCTTTCTTGACCAT
This sequence comes from Neobacillus niacini, assembly GCF_031457145.1. Classification (GTDB taxonomy): domain Bacteria; phylum Bacillota; class Bacilli; order Bacillales; family Cytobacillaceae; genus Neobacillus; species Neobacillus niacini_J. The sequence continues at coordinate 308,467 of NZ_JAVDVZ010000005.1, read as the reverse complement.
CAGACCTGTTACGACCCCTTCATTCGTGATACACAAATCAGTAACTTCACCTATTCTTGCTCCAGTCTTCGCTTCAAAGACTGGTTGACCTTTTAATAACGAAAATGTTCGCAAAGAGCGCCCCACCTCCTGTGAACATTTATAGTTTTAGTCATTTACCATGAAATCATAAGGTGTAAGGTTTTCCATGCCAATCATTGGATTTACTTGCATTAATTTTTCCTCAAGCGATAAAGTCATTTCGTCGTCAGGTTCTTCCTCAACTTTTATAACTGAAATCCCTTCTTGAAGCTTTTGGGATAAAGTGGTTTGTCTGCTTTGTTCATCAGCTCTCGCTATCCCCAATCGCAGTGCTTCTTCTTCACCACACAGGATCAACGACTGTTTACTCCTTGTGATGGCTGTATAAATTAGATTTCTTTGTAACATCCGATAATAGCTTCTCGTGATTGGCAGAATGACTATCGGAAATTCACTTCCCTGGGACTTATGTACAGAACAGCAATAGGCATGAGTGATTTGATTCAAGTCTTGTCTTGTATATTCGACTTCATTCCCTTCAAAGGAAACATATACCATATCTTGTTTTTCCGTATTTTCTTTTGCATAAATAATTGAAATAATTTCTCCTATATCACCGTTAAAAACATTACTTTCGGGCTGATTGACAAGCTGCAGCACTTTATCACCGATACGATATTTTACATCCCCAAACGCAAGTTCCTTCCGGGTACCATCTGGGTTTGGATTAAATATTTCTTGTAACAATACATTTAACCTGTCAATGCCTGCTGGACCTCGATACATCGGTGCCAACACTTGAATATCTCTTGCTGAATAGCCTTTACTTTTTGCATTAAGGGCAATTTTTTCAATCACCTGAGGAATCTGAGCAGTTGAACATTTGATAAACGAACGGTCAGGCTGCTTCATGGTGACATTAGCTGGCAAATACCCCTTCTTAATATCATGTGCTAGTTCAATGATGGATGACCCTTCAGCCTGGCGATAAATATCTGTTAATCTCACCGTTGGGACAACCTCTGACCTCAATAAATCCTTTAGCACTTGACCAGGACCAACAGATGGAAGCTGATCCTCATCTCCAACAAGAATGACCTGAATATTATCAGGCAATGCTTTAAATAGTTGATTTGCTAACCATATATCAAGCATAGAGGTTTCATCCACAATCAGAATTTTCCCTTCAAGCGGACTACTCTCGTCATGATCATATCCTTCTGTCCCATTTAAGCCTAGCAAGCGATGTATCGTTACCGCAGGCAGACCTGTCGACTCACTCATCCTTTTCGCTGCTCTTCCGGTTGGAGCGGCTAGCAAAAATGGAAAAGGCTCACCCTTTTTATGGTAGTCTTTAGGCGCTAACGAACAGCCATGTAATTCTGCATAAAGCTCAACAATTCCTTTTATAACAGTGGTTTTACCCGTTCCTGGACCGCCTGTTAAGATTAACATCGGTGACATTAAGGCAGTTTGAATCGCTTCCCTTTGCGTTGGTGCATATTGGACATTTAATCTTTCTTCAAGGTTTCCTAATGCCAGTAAAAATTCAGATTCAGGAAATTGCTCGTTATATTCTGTTTGTTCAAGGATTTTGTTAATACTCGTCACAAGTCCTCTTTCTGCAAAATACAAAGAAGGAATATAGACGCGCTTTTCTTCACCAATTATTTTACCCTCTTCCTCGAGCTTCACTATCTCTGTTGAAATATCGGTAAATTCAATTTGATCGCGTTGATTATCTTCTAACAAATTTTTAACCTGTACGAGTAAATCCTCGATGTGCACGTAAACATGACCTGCTTGCATGCTTTCGTTCTCGAGTGAATAAAGGCAGGCAGCTTTTATCCTTTCGGGATGGTTCCCTTGAATCCCTAGTTGATACCCCAGCTCGTCTGCTCGGCCAAAACCAATTCCCTCAATATCCTCTACAAGCTTATACGGGTTCTTTTGAATAATATCAAGGGTGTCATCCTTATAAGTCTGATACATTCTCATCGAAAGCTGAGGGCCAAAACCATATTGATTTAAAGCCACCATAACCTGCTCAAGACCTTGGTGCTCCATCAAGGTATCGTAAAGCATTTTTGCCTTATCAGGAGGAAGCTTTGGTACAGAATCAAGCAACGATGGCTGATTTAGAATTTTTGAAATTGCATTTTCTCCTAATGTTTCAACAATGTTTTCTGCTGTTTTCTTCCCAATCCCTTTGAACATTTCACTTGATAAATAAGCCGCCACACCTTGCTTCGTTTGGGGAATATCTTTACGGAAATGCTTTGTTATGAATTGCATGCCAAACTTCGGATGATCTTTAAATTCACCAAAGAATATATAGGTTTCATGTTCATGAATCTTGGGAAAATAGCCGGTGATGACCGCTTCCTTGTCCTCATATTCATGATTCGTCTCTTCCACACGAATTCTTAATACGGTGTAAAGATTTTGCTCGTTGTGAAAAATCGTTACAAGATGTTTTCCTTTTACGAACTTACCTTGTTCGGCAAATAAATCAAGTGTGCTTTGCTTTCCCATGGGTGCTTCCTCCTTTCTATATTTTTGTAAAGTGTTATTTTGCTGTTTCTATCAACTTTTTCGCATGTCCTGCTAAAAGATGGTCTGGTTGAAACTCAAGTGCCTTATTGAACATAGCAATTGCTTTGGCCCCATTCTCTTTAAAGGCATAGGATACACCTAAATTATAATAGGCATCTGAATGAGAATCATCTAATTCTATACATTTTTCTAATTGAACAATCGCCTCATCAATTAACTCTAACTGAGCAAGACATAAACCGTACTGAAAACGTGCTTCTACATCTTCTTCATTAAGCTCGACGCTTCTCTGTAAATAGGGAAGAGCAAATTTCCCCTGATCCATTTGTAAAAGGGCTAGTCCAAGCATGAAATAATTATCACTTGAGTGCAGGCCTTTTTTCATTGCCGTTTCAAACATTTTTTTTGCTTGTTCAAACTGATCGTTACTAAAATAAATAGTACCCGCGCTATAGTAGGCCGCTGCAGCATTTTCATCTAACTGAATAGCCTTTTCGTAAAACATCAATGCTTTGTCATCATCACCAACAGCGGAAAGCACATTACCAAAATTTATGTATGCAATCGGGTCGGTCGGGTTTTCTTCAATAACCTCATTAAAAGTCTTCGCCGCCTCTTCCCACTTGCCTTCTTGCATGTATTGAACACCTAATTGGTTTTTATCCATGTTAAAATCACTCCGTTCTAATTTAAGAGTATATCATAATCTGATAAATTTTCCGTGAGTTTTACTATATTGAAGGATTACCTTATATGGTGTTTAATGGTAATTTTTGGCTAAATGTCCAAAACCTAATAAAAAATGTCCAAAAGGCATTGAAAAATGTCCAAAACCATCTGGAAATTGTCCAAAAGCCACAAAAATATATCAAAAACCCAAAATTATTCTCAAAGCACTATTATTTCTATAAAAAAACCCCCGATTCCAGCTGGAATCAGGGCTTTTTTAGCCTACATATGTTAAACGTTGACCATCTTTATATACTTCATCAATGGTTCCGCCGCCAAGACATTCATCACCATTGTAAAATACAACTGCCTGGCCTGGGGTAACCGCACGAATTGGTTCGTCAAAGATGACTTTGACTTTATTATCATCTAAAATTTGTACCGTTACTTTACTATCTTCCTGACGATATCGGAATTTAGCCGTACAAGTAAACTCCGCTGGTTTTTCCCGGTTTGAAACCCAGCTTACATCGTCACCAATGATGGAGTCTGAATAAAGCTTTTCATTATGAAAACCTTGTCCAACATAGAGAATGTTTCTTTTCAAGTCCTTGCCAATCGCAAACCAAGGTTCACCTGCACCACCAATACCTAATCCATGGCGTTGCCCGATGGTATGGTACATTAAGCCTTCATGCGTACCCATAACAACGCCATCCATCGTTTCCATTTTACCTGGTTGAGCTGGAAGGTATTGACCGAGGAACTCTTTAAAGTTACGCTCTCCAATAAAACAAATCCCCGTGCTATCTTTTTTCGTAGCTGTTGCTAGGTTTGCTTCCTTGGCAATTTCACGTACTCTAGGTTTTTCAAGATTCCCAATTGGAAACATGACTTTGCTAAGCTGCTCTTGAGATAATTGATTTAAGAAATAGGTTTGGTCCTTATTTTCATCTTTACCGCGGAGCATTTTGTATTCTCCGTCACGATATTCGACTTGAGCATAATGACCAGTTGCTAGATAATCAGCCCCTAAATTTACAGCATGCTCAAGAAAGGCTTTGAATTTAATTTCTTTATTACACATAACATCTGGGTTCGGCGTCCGTCCCGCCTTATATTCATCCAGGAAATAGGTGAATACCTTGTCCCAATATTGTTTTTCAAAATTAACTCCGTAATAAGGAATACCAATTTGATTGCAGACACGAATGACATCGTTGTAATCCTCTGTTGCTGTACAAAATCCAGTATCATCGGTATCATCCCAGTTTTTCATAAAGATTCCGATAACATCATAGCCTTGCTGTTTTAAAAGCAGTGCCGCAACGGAGGAGTCAACGCCGCCAGACATACCAACCACCACTCGTATATCTTTAGGATCCTTCCTTTCCATCTTTTTCACCTCACTTCACTTTAAAATGTAGTACATTTATTTTTTCAGACGAGACACAATTCTTGCCGTTTCTTCAGCTGTTTTGATGATTTGCTCTTCTGTCGTATTAATACCAAAGCTGAAACGAATTGAATTGATTAATCGATCTGATTCTTTACCATACATGGCAACCAGGACGTGTGAAGGTTCAATCGAACCAGCAGTGCAAGCAGAACCACTTGAGACAGCTATTCCAGCTAAATCAAGATTTACTAGCATTGCCTCCACGTTCGTTCCCGGGAAGCTTAAGTTTAATACATGCGGTAATGATTTTTCAAGCATTCCGTTTAGGGAAAACTCGATATCGTGTTCTTTCAGCTGTTCGATTAAGGTTTTCTTAAATTCTTGGTATATTTCCCGTTTTGCTAACCGATCTTCTGACGCAATTTTTGCAGCTTCCTGAAAACCAACGATAGCAGCAACATTTTCCGTTCCTGCTCGTCTTTTTCGTTCCTGCTCGCCGCCATAGGCACGAGGTACCAATTTAACCTTGTCACGTACATAAAGAAAACCAGTGCCCTTTGGACCATTAATTTTATGAGCGGAAACAGACAATAAATCGACTTGAAGTCCATCGACATTGATTTCTTCGATTCCATAGGCTTGGACAGCATCACTGTGAAACAACGCCTGATGAGATTGTAAAAGCTCACCAATCCCCTTAATAGGCTGAATGGTTCCCACTTCATTATTTCCGTACATGATTGAAACCAATATGGTATCTTCCCTTAATGCCTTCTGTAGAACATCAAGTGAAATTTCCCCTGTTTCATCCACTGGTAAATACGTTACCTCAAAACCCATTTTTTCTAATCGTTGGCAGGCATGCAGCACAGCATGGTGTTCTACCTGAGTCGTAATAATGTGCTTTCCTTTATGCTGTAGACTTTCAGCCACACCAAATAGGGCCATATTATCCGCCTCAGTACCACCGCTAGTAAAAATTATCTCATTTTCCTTTGCACCAATACTCTTAGCCAAAGTTTCTCGTGAATTGTCGATATAGTGTCGTGCTTCCCTTCCAAACGAATGAATACTTGATGGGTTACCAAAGTTAGTATTCATAACCTCTATCATTTTTTCAATTACCCTAGGGTGCATTGGAGTTGTCGCAGCATGGTCAAGATAGATTCTTTCCATCATTCCACCTTCAATCAAAATAATTCTCTATTCTACTTTTAACATTAAACAAGGCTCTTTTCTTAACCAGTATTGCTTTTTGGAGCAAAATTTATAAGAAATGAGACTGCAATCAAAATTCTTAAGCACAAAATAGCTTTTTCCGGTTAAAATCGGCTTTAAGATTTTAACAACAATCATTACGAAAACAGCCTTAAATGTAAAACATATAACCGTCAACTTCCGAATCGTCGCTATGACTCGCAAGATCGTCAAGGGTAGTATTATCAAGGACGGACTTAATTGCGTCACGAATACGAATCCAAAGCTCCCGCTGTGCTTGTGCCTCATCCTCAATTCCTTCTACTAGCGTAATAGGTCCTTCTAGTACCCGAATGACATCGCCGGCAGTAATTTTCGAAGGTGAATCTGCTAGTATATATCCACCATATGCACCTCTGATACTTTTAACTAAGCCTGCGTTTCTTAAGGGAGCAATCAATTGTTCCAGATAATGCTCAGATAAATCGTTTGCTTGTGCAATCGACTTTAAGGACGTTGGGCCCTCTCCTTGATTTTTAGCTAGTTCAATCATAATCGTTAATCCATAGCGGCCTTTAGTTGAAATTCTCATTTTTTGCACCTCTATTTTTTATTTATATTATTAGTAAATTCTCAGTAATTTGATAGGCATTAGCTATTATATCATATTGTTCTTTAATATGCTTTTTCACGAGAAAATGGTAGAGTTAAACTATAAGTTAATATTTGGTTGGAGAGATGAATGATGCAGCAAAAGCCACTAGCATTTCGAATGCGCCCTAGAACAATTGAAGAAGTCGTTGGACAGCAGCACCTAGTGGCCGATGATAAGATTATTGCCCGAATGGTGAAAGCTAAACAGCTGACATCGATGATTTTATATGGACCGCCTGGAATAGGTAAAACCTCGATTGCGAGTGCGATTGCCGGAAGTACGAAATATGCCTTTCGTACCCTTAACGCTGTCACTAGCAATAAGAAAGATATGGAAATCGTCGCAGCAGAGGCAAAAATGTCTGGTAAGGTGATATTGCTTTTAGATGAGGTCCATCGATTGGATAAAGGAAAACAGGACTTCTTATTACCTTTTTTAGAAAATGGAATGATCACGTTAATTGGAGCCACAACAAGTAACCCGTATCATGCGATTAATCCTGCTATTCGCAGCAGATGTCAAATCTTCGAACTGAAGCCGTTAACTCCGGAAGAAATAAAACTAGCGTTAATCCGCGCCATTGAAGATGAAGAACGTGGTTTCGGAAAATTGAAGATTGATGTTTCTGAAGAGGCGTTAACCCATGTTGCAACTGCTTCAAATGGGGATGTTCGCAGCTCATTAAATGCACTTGAACTTGCTGTTCTTTCAACCGATAAGGATGTTGAGGAAAACATTATAATCGATTTAAAAACGGCAGAAGAATGTATGCAGAAAAAAAGCTATGGTTCGGATAAAGACGGTGATGGGCATTATGATGTACTTTCTGCCTTTCAAAAATCGATTCGCGGAAGTGATGTGAATGCGGCTCTCCATTATCTAGGAAGATTAATTGAGGCTGGTGATCTTCAAAGTATTAGCAGACGGTTACTGGTAATCGCCTACGAGGATATTGGTCTTGCCAGTCCGCAGGCAGGTGCACGGACCTTAGCCGCCATTGAAACCTCAGAAAGAATTGGTTTTCCCGAAGCAAGGATTCCGCTGGCAAACGCCGTAATTGAGCTCTGTTTGTCACCAAAATCCAATTCGGCCGTTATTGCCATAGGTGAAGCCATTGCAGATATCCAAAAGGGAATCATTGGTGAGGTGCCAGATCATTTACGCGATGCTCATTATAAAGGTGCGAAAGAGCTTGGCAGAGGAATCGGCTATTTATATCCACACGATTATGAATCCGGTTGGGTACCGCAGCAATATCTGCCAAATAAATTAAAAAACAAACAATACTACCAGCCTAAGAAAACCGGTAAATTTGAACAGGCTCTTGCAAGCGTTTATGAAAAACTTCTACGAAAAAAATAACCTCTAGGAGGATCCCAGAGGTTATTTTGCAGTGCCGTTTTTGATTTCTATAAGCTGGTCGATAAAAAGCTGCTGATTCCCGCATCTAGCGGGTACTCACTTATTGGGTGGGGGTTCAGGTTAAGCACCCGAGCCCAGAATAGACGGAAGAATTCCGCTTAATGAGTAATTTTCATTGAAAAAGGCTTAAATAGGCGGAGAGATTCCGCCTATTTACTCGAAAAATTCAAAAATGAGAGATTTTGCTTTGCATAACCGGAAACCCTCCGCTTATTTACCCCAAAAAGCGCACCATTCTGCATTTAACCGGAAAATCTCCGCTTATTTTTTTCTTATGCAGCAATATCCCGCTTATTAAAAACATAAAAAGCCAAAAGTTGAAAAATCACGAAGTATATCAGTAACATGATTATAGAAAAAGACATCGTCATCCCCTCTAGAAGCGGGGTCCCCTCGAGATATTGCATTAAATTCGTATTAGCAAATAAAATATATTTGGCCCAATCAAACTTCATCGATATCAGGGCGGTGAATTGACTGCCGGTAAACATTAAGAATAAGGATAAACCGATAGCCAGTGAGCTATTTCTAAAAACAGAAGAAATCATAAAAGCCATGGTTGTGAGCATCATCATTTCAATTGAACCTAAGCCATAATAAATGATTAGGTGGACGATAATATGCTGCTCTGTTATTTTTCCATTAAAGTAATTTAAATATGGTACTGCTTGCTCTGGCATACCAAACAAGATAGCGCCAAGCAGTGCTGAAAAAACAAATAGTATGCCCACCATAAACAAAGCAAATAGTAATACGGTTAAATACTTGGATAACAAGATCTTACTTCGATTAATCGGACGGATAAGAAGCAGTTTGATTGTACCCCATGAAAATTCACTTGCAACAATTCCAGCAGATATAACAATTGTAAATAATCCAGCTAATAAAATTAGCTCTGAATTGTCTTTGACAAATGACCACAAATGATACTTTTCCCTAAATGGAATATCATGCTCAATTCTATATTCATTTATCTCAATCTGTTTTTTATAATAGTCTTGTTCTGTCTTAAATTGACTTGACTCTAACTGCTTTTTCAACGCTTCATTTTCCTGTTGAAGAACCGGTTTCCAATCCTCGGTTACATTTGGTTCCTCTTCAACCAGGTTATACTTCATAAAAACACCCGTAACCGAGACAATTACTAATAAAATAGCAATCATCACATATGTACCAGGTCTTCTGAAAATTTTCATTAATTCATTTCGAATTAAATTAATCATGGTCAACCGTCTCCTTATCTGATGTCACTTCAAGGAAGCGATCCTCTAGAGTTTTGGAAACTTCTTTTATTCCATATACCTGAATATCCTCTTCAACGAACTTCTTTACCATTGCTGGTACATCTTCTTTTGGAAGCTCCAGTGTAATACCATTTCGTGAATTGGTGGCAGGTATAGTGGAAAATTGGGTTTTCAAAAGGGTCATCGCCTTTTCACTAGGAATGATCTCAAACTCAAAGCTTGCCGTATTCCCATGCACAAATTCTTGCACCATTTGAACATCAATGAGTCGGCCATTTTGTATAATTCCAATTCGATCACACATCATTTCCATCTCTGAGAGGATATGGCTTGAGACAATGACTGCCATCCCTTTTTCCCGGGCTAGGAGACGGATATAATCACGGATTTCTCTTATCCCTGCAGGATCCAATCCATTGGTTGGTTCATCCAATATTAACACTTTAGGATCATGTAAAAGACATTGAGCCAAGCCTAACCGTTGCCGCATCCCAAGAGAGTACGTTTTCACCTTATCGTGAATCCGGTCTGATAATCCCACTAGCTTAACCGTCTCATCAATTTTATCCTTCGTTATCCCTTTTACCATTCGAGCATAGTGGATAAGGTTTTGATATCCACTTAGAAATTTGTACATTTCCGGGTTTTCAACAATCGCTCCAACATGTCTAACGGCATCTTCGAACTTGGTTTTGATGCTTGACCCTCCGATTGTAATATCTCCTGATGTAATATCGATTAAGCCAACAATCATCCGAATGGTAGTCGTTTTACCAGCTCCATTTGGACCAAGAAATCCAAAAACCTCACCTTTATTAACATCAAAACTGATATTATCTATAATCGTTCTGCCTTTTATTACTTTCGTGACATCCTTAATAACTACGATAGATTCCAAGAAATTTCCCCCTCTTTCTCCATCAAGTTTACCTTATTCTAGAGAAAAATTACCAATTTATAATAAAAATGAACCCCGAACATTTTAGTTCGGGGTTACTACTATTTTTCATCCGCTACGCGGGTGATTTTGATATCCGAGAGTAATTCGCGGACAACATAGCTTGCCATGATTAATCCGCAGGCAGATGGGACGAAGGCATTTGAGGCTGGGGGCATTTGCCCCTTACGAGTCGGCGCGTTCTCATTTCCAACCTCTTTCTTTACATCCTCACGAATGACGATTGGGCTCTCATCCGAGAAAACCACTGGAATACCCTTATGAATTCTTTCCTTGCGAAGCTTTCCACGGATTATCTTAGCGATTGGATCGGTATGCGTTTTCGAAATATCAACGATTTTGAAGCGAGTTGGGTCCATTTTGTTGGCTGCGCCCATGCTGGAGATGATTGGAATATTTCTATTTAAGCATTCTTTCATCAGGTGAATTTTATAAATAATCGTATCGGAAGCGTCAACAACAAAATCCACGCCATATTTAAAAAATTCTTCATATGTCTCTTCTGTATAAAACATTTTTAAAGCAATGACTTCACAATCAGGATTTATATCTTTAATCCGCTCTTTCATCAGATCTGCTTTAGGCTGGCCGATAGTTGAAAGCAGCGCAATTAGCTGGCGGTTAACATTGGTGATATCCACAACATCTTTATCAACTAATATCAAACGACCTATACCAGAGCGGGCGAGAGCTTCAGCTGCAAATGTTCCGACACCTCCAATGCCTAATATTGCAACAGTACTGTTTTTCATTATATCTAGGCCTTCTTTGCCAAATGCAAGTTCATTACGAGAAAATTGATGCAGCATGTGAATCCTCCAAAAATTAAATTCGACTTATTAATATCTTTTACCCTAAAAAAATATACCATACTCCCATGTAAATTCAAGTATTTCTATAGGGATTCATAAAACGCCAAAGGGCAAAGAAAGAGGAGGTATTGTTACCCTAATCTTGTGAACTTCATTTTTACGGGCACAATCCTTCCATAATTCTTCCCTTAATTTTGTTATTCCACTTATTTCAGTCACAATCAAGCCATGATTCTTCCCCAAATCTTGCTAACTCTTCTTATTCGGTCACAATCAGTTGTTTCCAAAACAAACATAAAAATAGCCCCCTGCTATGCAGGAGACTATTTTTATAAGGGTCCCAATGGTGCCGTCGCGCTTAGTTCCTTCTTTTGATCCCGCTATTTTCGCAGGTGGGTGTCTTGTTCCAAGTTTTTGTAAGTCCCTTTAACCGTATAGGTTGAGGCTTTTACGCGGTTTGAAAACTGCAGACTCCCGAAGAAATAATGTTGGTCAAAAGTTAGGTAATACAACGAACATTTCAGGACACTTATTTGATTGACTTTATAATATCATATAACGAAAAACCGTTCAAGGTTTTATGAAAGCGTTTTATTCGTTTTTATATTAACATTTAGTGACAAATGAAGTTCTTCTAATTGGGCTTCAGAAACTCCACCTGGTGCGTCTGTTAATAAGTCGCTTGCACTTGCCGTTTTTGGAAAGGCAATGGTATCACGAAGGTTAGTACTGCCAGCAAGCAGCATAACCAAACGGTCTAAGCCAAGAGCAATTCCACCATGTGGCGGGGTACCATATTCGAAAGCATTTAATAAGAACCCAAATTGTTCCTGCGCTTCTTCAGGTGTAAATCCAAGAACGCTAAACATTTTTTCTTGGACAGATCGTTCAAAAATTCTTAAACTACCGCCTCCAAGCTCATAGCCATTCAATACAAGGTCATAGGCCTGTGCCCGGACTTTAGCTGGATCTGTATCTAAATATGGCAGGTCCTCTCTTACTGGCATCGTAAACGGATGATGGGCAGCATAATAACGACCTTCTTCTTCTCCATATTCAAGCAATGGCCAATCGGTAATCCATAAGAAATTGAACTTGCTTTGATCGATTAAACCTAATTCTTTTCCAAGTTTAGAACGCAGTGCACCCAAGGCATCGGCAACTACATTTTTCTTGTCAGCAACGAATAGAAGCAAGTCACCCTCATTTGCATTTAAAACCGTTCTTAGCGCTTTAGAATCCTCATCAGCAAAGAACTTAGCAATCGGACCTTTTAAACCTTCCCCATCTACCTTAAGCCAAGCAAGGCCTTTAGCACCATAAACGGATACAAATTCAGTTAGAGCGTCAATATCCTTACGGGAATACTTTTCTGCACCGCCTGTAACATTAATCGCCTTTACTTGACCGCCATTCGCAACTGCAGCCGCAAATACTTTAAATCCTGATTCCTTAACAACCTCGGAAAGATCCACGAGCTCAAGTCCAAAGCGAGTATCTGGTTTATCAGAACCAAATCGGCTCATAGCCTCATCATAGGTCATACGTGGAAACGGAGCAGGAATGTCAAGCCCTTTAACTTCCTTCATCAACCCAGTCATCATTTTTTCCATTAAACCCAAGATGTCCTCCTGGCCAAGGAAACTGGTTTCAATATCAATTTGAGTAAATTCTGGCTGCCGGTCTGCCCGTAAATCTTCATCACGGAAACAGCGAGCGATTTGATAATAACGCTCTATACCACCAACCATTAATAGCTGCTTAAATAACTGTGGTGATTGCGGAAGAGCATAGAATTCACCAGGATGTACACGGCTTGGTACGAGATAATCGCGCGCTCCTTCAGGTGTGCTTTTTGTTAAGATTGGTGTTTCAATATCTAAAAATCCTTCAGAATCAAGGAAATCCCTGATTTGCTTAGTTACTTGATGACGCATTTTTAATGTTTCAAAAATAACTGGGCGACGGAAGTCTAAATAACGATATTTTAGGCGAATATCTTCCGAAGCATCCGTTTTATCTGAGATGGTAAATGGAGGAGTTTTCGCTTCGTTAATAATCGTTACGCTATCAGCTTGAACCTCAATTTTCCCGGTTTTCAAATTGGGGTTAATCGTTCCCTCTTCACGGGCAATAACCGTACCTTGTATATCTAGTACATATTCATTCCGGATCTTCTCGGCGATTTCAAGTGCTTCTTTTGATACATCCGGATTGAAAACCACCTGGACAAGACCTGAACGGTCGCGTAAATCGATAAAGATTAATCCACCTAAGTCTCGGCGCTTAGCAACCCAGCCTTTAAGCGTTATTTTTTCACCAATGGCTGACTCTGGTACATCGCCACAAAAATACGTTCTCCCGTACATGAAGATCCTCTCCTCTTATCCCTTTAATTCTTGAAAATATTCTACAAATCGTGTTAAGTCAATTTCTTCTTGTTCACCTGTAGCCATATTCTTTAGATTAATTTTATTATTCGTCAGTTCTTCGTCACCTAAAACGGCCACATATTTTGCATTTAGACGGTCAGCTGCTTTAAATTGCGCTTTAATTTTTCGGTTTAAATAATCTCTCTCTGCCGAAACCCCAGCAAGCCTAAGCTTTTGCAGGAGCCCTACTGTATAGTCCTTTGCTTGTTCACCAAGGGAAGCAATATAACAGTCAATGCCTTGATTGACCTCTAGCTCAATCCCTTCAGCGTTAAGCGCTGCAATAAAACGTTCTATACTCATGGCAAAACCAATTCCCGGTGTTTCTGGGCCGCCCATTTCTTCGGCTAAACCGTTATACCTGCCGCCGCCGCAAAGAGTGGTAATCGCTCCAAAGCCCTCTGCGTCACTCATAATTTCAAATGCAGTGTGATTGTAGTAATCTAAACCGCGAACAAGGTTCGGATCGACTACAAATGCAATATCTAATTGTGTTAAATACTGCTGTAATTTTTCAAAATACGCCTTTGAATCATCATTTAGATAATCAATAATCGATGGTGCAGTTTTCATTAATTCATGATTGTGATCTTGCTTGCAATCGAGTATTCTCAATGGATTTTTCTCTAGACGGTTTTGACAATCATGACAAAACTCTCCGATTCTCGGTTGAAAGTGATTCACTAATGCATTGCGGTGAGCAGTTCTGCTCTCCTTGTCTCCAAGACTATTGATGACGAGCTTTAGTTTTTTCAAGCCCATTTCCTTGTATAAATTCATCGCGAGCGAAATGACTTCTGCATCAATTGCCGGGTCATTACTGCCTAAAGCTTCTATGCCAAATTGAACGAACTGGCGAAAGCGCCCTGCTTGCGGACGTTCATATCGGAACATCGGTCCCATGTAATAAAGCTTAACAGGCTGATTGGGATACCCAAACATTTTTTTCTCTACAAATGACCGTACCACAGCAGCTGTTCCTTCTGGTCTAAGCGTAAGACTGCGGCCGCCGCGATCTTCAAAGGTGTACATTTCCTTCTGAACGATGTCTGTCGTATCTCCAACACCCCGCGCGAAGAGATCGGTATGTTCAAAGATTGGAGTCCGGATTTCTTGATATTGATATTTCTCGCAAAGCTCTCTAGCTTTTGCTTCAATCAGCTGCCATTTTTCTACCTCTCCTGGCAGAATGTCCTGCGTGCCTCTTGGAATACTAATTGACATAGCACATTTCCTCCTTACCCTTACTTTTTTTATGTGAAAAATTCTATAAAAAACAAAAAACTCCCGTCCCTTGTATAAATACAAGGGACGGGAGTTATATTTCCCGCGGTGCCACCCTAGTTGAAGGCAAATTCATGCCAACCTCTTTTACAGTTAACGCCTGCACACGTTCTTCTCCTACTGAGTCAACTTTGTTAAGAGTTTCCTTTTTCAGAGAGAAGCCTACGGAGTGTTCATTCATTAAGAATCATGCAGAAATGCTTTCAGCCTAGGGCATTTCTTCTCTTTTCATAATTTACCTTAATTACTATGCTCCATCATTGGTTATTGTCATGTATTTTATTTATATAATATTACGGAGCATTGAATCCAATGTCAAGCAGGATTTAAGATCTTTCCAAATGTTTTTTCAGCTTTCTAACATCGCCGATTGTTAGTCCAAATTCGGAGGCAAGCTCAAACGTAGTATTATGCTGTTCACTTTGAATAAAATCATGAAAATCTACACCAAAAAGCCGGCTATCCATTGATTGGATACTATTTCCTTTATCGCTCGATCTCAACACCCATCACCCCATCACCTTTCCTCTATTGCTTTATTATTTCCATCCATTTAAAAAACTTACATGGAGAAACAAAATAACCGTTTTTTTCACAATAAAGGAATGATTTCCCTCCCCTTTTACGATAAAATGAAAGATATTGTGAAGGGGGAGAGTCGATGATAAAGAGATTTAACCTTCTTTTAATATGTTTCACCATTTTTTTGGCGGTATTCCTTCCTCAAGATACAGACGCTGCAAACGGTTCTGTTACTATTGCTGAGGATACTGTTAATGTTCGAAATGGACCAAGCTTAAGCTATCAGCTGGTGAAACAAGTAAAAAAGGGTGAAAAGTTTACCATTATTAAAGAAAAAGGCGATTGGATTCAAATTCAGCTTTCAGGTTCGAAAACAGGCTGGGTGGCAAACTGGGTAGTTTCAAAATCATCTAATGGAACAACGACAACTAGCTCCAATAATAAAACGACTGCCCAAGCCAATACCGATCAATTAAGAGTGCGTTCTGGTCCTGGGACAAGCTTCCGAATTATTGGATACTTAAATAAAGGACAAGCTGTTAGTGTTCTCGATGATAATGAAAACTGGTTAAAGATATCTGCAGCATTTGGTGAAGGCTGGGTTGCACGAGAATACATAGATTTTAAAAATACAACTAGTAACCCATCAAAAGGGGAAAACACAAATAACTCCACCGGTACAGGTGTTGTTACAGATACATTAAATATTAGAAAAGAACCTTCAAGCACAGGAACGGTTATTGGGAAACTAGCAAAAGGGACTTCTATCAATATTTATTCAAAAAAGAATAATTGGCTGGAGATTAAGTACTCAGGCCAACAGGCATGGGTTAATGCGGATTTTGTCCAAATGAATACTTCAAGTCAGCTATCCAATCCATCCAATAACAATGCTGGAACGATTGGGACCGTTACAGCAAGTAATCTTAGTGTTCGCAGCGATTCTTCCTTAAATGCCGACATAATAGGTTCCGTTTCAAAAGGACAAAAATTCACGATTTTAGATGAAGTAAAAAACTGGGTTAAAATCGAATATCAACCAGGGAAAATAGGCTGGGCAGCAGGTTGGTATTTCAATAGGGATAAACAAAGCTCCAGCAAGCTTGCCAAGGATAGCAAAGTTACCATTCTACATAATGGGACCAATATTCGAAAGGACCCTACCGTTCAATCAAATGTCCTTGAGCGGGCAAATGAAGGAGACACCTTTCCTATAAAAAGCATTGAAAATGATTGGTACGAAATCACATTGTCGAACGGTACTATTGGTTATATTGCAGGCTGGCTTGTCACTACAAATGGCACAGGACCAGGAATTGATAAACACGGGGCAGAAGGGTATTTAAGATATAAGACGGTTGTCATTGACCCCGGTCATGGCGGAATCGATAATGGTGCCTCCGGTACAGGTGGAACACTTGAAAAAGAATTAACACTTAGAACGGCTCACCTATTATCTGATAAGTTAAAAGCAGCAGGAGCAAATGTTTTTCTCACCAGAAGCAACGATTCGTATCTACCGCTTCCATCAAGGGTAAGAATGGCAAGTGTCCATCAGTCTGACGCCTTTATCAGCTTACATTATGATAGCAATCTAGACCGCAGCGTCCGGGGAATGACCGGCTATTACTATCATTCCTATCAAAAAAAACTAGCTGAATCTGTTTATTATTCAACCAATGCTCAAACAAAATTAAAAAGCCGCGGAGTCCGCTCGGGTGATTACCATGTCGTTCGTGAAAATCAAAGGCAGGCGGTGCTTATGGAGCTGGGCTATCTTAGTAATTCCACGGAAGAAATGACGCTGACATCTGGACAATTTCAAGAAAATGTTGCAACCGGTTTATATAACGGACTGGCACGATATTTTAAAGAATAATAAGAAAAGCGGAAGCGCCTTGACCAGGGGCGACAGGCATAAGTCGATCCGACGAGAAGGTTGATTTTTACCTTCTTGACGGATCTGCTTATGACCCCGAGCCCCTAGGCGCTGTAGCTAGACAAAAAAATGCTTGGCAGCTATTAAAAGTGCCAAGCATTTTTTATACCTTACTTTCAACGATTAAGGTTACAGGTCCGTCATTAATTAATTCAACATCCATCATGGCTCCAAAGATTCCTGTTTCAACCTTGATACCTTTTTCACGTAATAAACTATTGAATACTTCATATAATTGATTTGCCTGCTCTGGTCTTGCTGCGTCCATAAAATTAGGTCTTCTTCCTTTGCGACAATCTCCATATAAGGTGAATTGAGAGACAGAAAGGATTTCACCGCCAACCTCTAATAAAGATAAATTCATTTTTCCAGCATCATCTTCGAAAATCCGTAGATTTACGATTTTCTCCGCTAAAAACGCCGCGTCCTCGTCTTTATCATTATGTGTGACGCCAACAAGGAGGACAAGTCCCTTGGAAATTTGCCCAGTTATCTCTCCGTTTACCGTTACCTTTGCATTTTTACTTCGCTGTACAACAACTCGCATTTTACCCGAACTCCCTAATTCATAATCCGGCGAACCGAATAAATATCTGGTATCTGTTTGATGCGGTCAACCACTTTCTGCAAATGGCTAACATTATGAATCGCAATTGACATAATAATGGTCGCCATTTTATTGCGGTCAGATCGGCCAGAAACAGCTGAAATATTAGTTTTTGTTTCACTTACTGCCTGCAGAACCTCATTCAGTATGCCGCGGCGGTCATACCCACTTATTTCGATATCAACATTATACTCTTTCCGATCGTTTAAAGAAGATTCCCACTCAACAGGAATTAACCTAGCTTGAGCATCATTGGAGTCAATATTGGTACAATCTGCACGATGGACCGAAACACCGCGTCCTTTTGTAATAAACCCGACAATTTCGTCACCTGGGACAGGATTGCAGCATCGGGATAGGCGGATTAATAGATTATCGATTCCAGCAACTCGAACTCCGGACTCCCTCTTTTTTGTAGAAGGAAAAGCTTTCATATCTGAAATAGCGTTCGTGAGTGTAGCAGATTGCTCCTGATCCCGCTTTTTCCGCCATTTCTCCGTTAACCGATTGGCTACCTGCAGCGCTGTTACACCATTATAACCGACAGCTGCGTACATATCGTCTTCATTGGCAAAATTAAACTTATCGGCTACCTTCTTCAGATTATCGGCAGTTAGGATTTCTTTTAAATCAAATTCCATGGAGCGGATTTCTTTTTCTACAAGCTCTTTTCCTTTAATTACATTTTCATCCCGGCGCTGCTTCTTAAAAAAGGCCCGTATTTTGTTCTTTGCCTGAGAAGTTTGTGCAAGCTTTAACCAATCTTGACTTGGTCCGTAAGAATGCTTGGATGTGAGTATTTCGATTATGTCACCTGTTTTAAGTCGATAATCCAGTGTTACCATCTTACCGTTCACTTTTGCCCCTATCGTTTTGTTACCAATTTCCGAGTGAATTCGATAAGCAAAATCAATAGGCACTGAACCAGAAGGTAATTCTATAACGTCACCCTTTGGTGTAAAAACAAAAACCATATCAGAGAATAAATCGATTTTTAATGATTCCATAAACTCTTCTGCATCAGCCGTGTCATTTTGGAATTCAAGAATTTCTCTAAACCAGGTTAATTTTTGTTCGTAAGAAGTTGTATCACTAAGTGCTTTCCCTTCTTTATACGCCCAGTGGGCAGCAATACCGAATTCAGCAATTCGGTGCATTTCAGATGTTCGAATTTGAACCTCCAGTGGATCACCCTTAGGTCCAATGACCGTTGTATGAAGAGATTGATACATATTGGGCTTTGGCATGGCAATATAGTCTTTAAACCTTCCTGGCATAGGCTTCCAGCATGTATGAATAATTCCTAATACAGCGTAGCAATCCTTAATACTGTTCACGACAATCCGAACCGCCAGCAGGTCATAAATCTCACTAAATTGTTTATTTTGCTGAACCATTTTTCGGTAAATGCTATAGATATGTTTAGGTCTCCCATTAAGCTCCGCATTAATGGACACTTCTTTCATTCTGTCACGAACCTCGTCCATTACATCGACTAAGTATTGCTCCCGTTCTGCTCGCTTCTTTTTCATTAAGTTAACAATACGGTAATATTGCTGTGGATTTAAGTATCTTAATGCAGTATCTTCCAACTCCCATTTAATCTTAGAAATACCAAGACGATGGGCCAAAGGTGCAAAGATTTCAAGGGTTTCATTTGATATCCGGCGCTGTTTTTCGACAGGAAGATGCTTAAGCGTCCTCATATTATGCAAACGATCAGCAAGTTTAATCAAAATAACGCGGATATCCTGGGCCATGGCCACAAACATTTTCCTGTGGTTTTCTGCCTGTTGCTCCTCGTGTGATTTATATTTAATTTTTCCTAATTTCGTAACCCCGTCAACAAGCATGGCCACTTCGTCATTAAATTCAGTCTCGATGTCCTTCAAAGTAACATCGGTGTCTTCAACAACGTCATGAAGAAAACCAGCGGCAACCGTTTCAGGATCCATCTCCAAATCCGCCAAAATTCCAGCAACCTGAATGGGATGAATAATGTAAGGTTCTCCCGATTTTCTATATTGTTCACGATGAGAATGTTTGGCGAATTCGTACGCTCTTTTTACTAATTCAACATGCTCCTCGTTTAAATAGGCTCTCGTCTTGTCGATGACTTGCTCGGCGGTTAGCACTTGATCGTTCGCCATAAAATCACCTTTTTTTTCGTCTCATTTTTTTATCATTAAATGTTTCTCTATCTAAACTAGTTACTAATGAATGTTACTATTATCGAAAAAAAACACTCAGATGTAAAGGGTTGATAACTATTTTACAGTATTTTAAGAAAAAAGTGTCGAAATATAACTAATTTCCACTTAACAATAACCGTTCTCTTCTTATAACAAGAGAGCACTCAATTACGAGTGCCCTCATCACTATTAATAATTCATCAATGTCATGATGTCGTAGCCATCAAGTTTCTTACGACCATCAAGATAGGTTAATTCAATCAGAAAAGCAATTCCCGCAACCACACCGCCAAGCTGTTCAACTAATTGGATCGTTGCTTCAATCGTTCCGCCTGTTGCTAATAAATCATCTGTAATAAGAACACGTTGTCCCGGCTGAATGGCGTCCTTATGAATCGTTAGGACATCGCTGCCATATTCTAGTCCATAGCTTACTTTAGCCGTTTCACGTGGCAGCTTTCCATCCTTACGAACGGGTGCAAAGCCAATACCTAGTGAATAAGCTACAGGGCAGCCAATAATAAATCCTCTTGCCTCAGGACCAACAATTATATCAATTTGCTTATCCTTAGCATAAGCAACAATTTGGTCAGTTGCATACTTATACGCATCACCATTGCTCATTAGTGGAGTAATATCCTTGAAGGAAATTCCTGGTTTTGGGTAATCCGGTACGATCGCTATAAATTGCTCTAAGTCCATTACTTAACTGCCTCCTCTATATTAACTGATTCCTCAATGACTTGGTCAAACCAGCTCTTTAATTGTTGAAAGGATGAAAATAATAAATCTCTTTCAAGTGCATACTGAGCTTGTTTCGTTTGGTAGGTGATGGAATCAGTTAGGTCACGCTTTTGTGATGGTTTATTCAATGTAATAAAACCATTGTTTATTGTAACAAATTCTAGTTCAGAAAACACCTTTGACATAAAGGTGACAGTTTCCGTCGACCAGCCACGGTGTTTAGCAATTTCATCCCCATGACGCCCTAAATCTAGGGGACCCTTTTTTAATAAAAAGGCGTAAAACCATTTAAAATGGTCCCTCGTGGGGATGGTGCTAAAGAAATCACTTGATTCTTTATAGAAATGCGCATAGATTCGAGCTGGCTGTTTCCCTTTAAATAAGTGACAGAGAATGTCCTTAGATGGCGGCAGGTCAACAAGAACAACATTGGCCTGTTTAGAATCAAATTCCTTTGCCTCGGCTTCATCTTGTATAAGGATTACCTCACTTGCCAGTGCAGAATCGATTTTATCAAGCTGTTCCTTGTTAAAAACAACATATTTACGCTTCTCTTTAGGGATGGTATGAACCAGCGAATGAATCCGTTTGACACCGCGATAATCAAATAATTGCCACGACTCAACCGCAACATCCTGGATAAAAATTTGTGGTTTACGGATATTATTCCACTCATTGATGGCTAATTCACCAATTACCGAAATTTTTGAGGCTGGTGAAATATGGTCAACTAACTGCCCGAGTCCAAACCCAATCCCATCTAAGTTAGCACCATTTTCGTTGACCATGACTTTCAAATGATTTTGCTCTGAGCCAATCTTTCTCATTGTGGATATTTGGACATTACTGATTAACACCTTTGGCTTGGGATTGTCCATTCCAAATGGGGCAAGGAGATGTAATTCATCCAGGGAAGATAAATTTATCTCTTCCACATTTATTTGATGGTCAAGTAGAGTAATTGGAACAAAATCATCAGCTGATAATTGTTCATTTGCAAGGGTATTTAATCGTTGCCGAAACTCTGAAACATCTTCTAAATTTAGCGTCATCCCCGCTGCCATTGGATGTCCTCCAAAATGGGGCAGAATATCCCGGCAGGTTGATAGATTCTTAAACAAGTCAAACCCGGCAATGCTGCGAGCAGATCCCTTTGCCAAGCCTTTTTCTTTGTCAAAACTAAGAACAATCGTGGGCCGGTAAAATTTCTCCACTAATCTAGAAGCAACAATACCTACGACACCTGCATTCCAGCCTTCTTTACCAATCACCAATACTGAATTCGAATCAATAGGATAATTTTTTTCAACCTCTTCGATAGCTTCATGTGTAATCGAATTAACAATAGACTGCCTTGTTTTGTTTAATTCGTCCATTTCTTGAGCTAAGCCTTCAGCCTCAATAGGATCATCTGTAAGCAAAAGCTCGACAGCCATATCTGCATCTTCTAATCTGCCAACAGCATTAATCCTTGGCGCCAGCGTAAAGCCTATGGTTTCTTCGGTAATGCTTTGTTGGTCCACACCAGCTACTTTAAAAATAGCTTTTAGACCTTTGTTTTTTGTAACTTTTAGTTTTTCCAAGCCCTTTTTTGCAATCAGGCGATTTTCATCTTTTAATGACACTAAATCTGCAATTGTGCCGATAACTGCAAATTCTAATAAATGCTCTGGAAGTTCTCCATATAGGGCATGGGCTAATTTGAAAGCCACTCCTACCCCAGCGAGCTCACGAAATGGGTAAATACTATCAGGCAGCTTTGGATGAATAATAGCGAATGCTTCAGGTAAAACAGGTCCTGGTTCATGGTGATCAGTAATAATAAGATCGAGACCTAGTTCTTTTGCTATCGCTGCTTCATTTACCGCAGAAATACCTGTATCTACGGTAATAATTAACTTTATTCCTGATTCAGCGGCACGACGAAAGGCTTGTTCATTTGGTCCATATCCTTCTGTGAAACGATTTGGAATATAAAATTGGACATTGGCACCCAATTCTTTAAGGGTAACCATTAACACGGTTGTACTGCTTACACCATCCGCATCATAATCTCCAAATATTAAAATAGGCTCTTGATTTTCAATTGCTTCTCGAATTCTGTTCACAGCTAAATCCATGCCTTTTAATAAATATGGGTCATGGAATTGCCCTTTTCCAAATAAAAAATACCGTGCAGAATCAACGGTATCTAATCCGCGGTTGATAAGCATCGACGCAACGAGTGGCGTTATTTTCAATTCATTTTCGAGAGTTTTTACTAGTTGATGATCAGATTCACGAACAATCCATCTAGTTTTTGACTTTAACATGCGTTCACCCCTCAGACCTTACTATTATACAGGAGCATGTTTCGTTGTTCAATCAAATAAAAAGAAAACCGCGATTTGCGGTTTTCCTTTACCTTACACCTGTGGCTCATCAGAGTATTTTCTCTTTTCCTTAACTGTCTGGATGGTACCTTTCTTCTTCAGTTCTCTTGCTTTAAGAACTACCCAAAGATTTGTAGCAATAAAGATGGATGAGTATACCCCTGTAATTAATCCAACTAGCAATGCGATATTGAAATTTCGGATCGACTCACTTCCAAAAAACACCATCGCAACTACCGTAATTAATACGGTAAAAACGGTATTAACGGAACGAGTTAACGTTTGACGAACACTTACGTTCACAACATCCGCTATTTCTTCAAAGGTTTTAAGTCGTTTCCTTTTCGTTAAGTTTTCTCGCATTCTGTCGAAGGTAACAATTGTATCATTAATAGAATAACCTACTATTGTCAGGACCGCAGCGATAAAGGTTAAATCCACCTCTAGGCGAGTAATACTGAAAAAGGCAACCATGAAGAAAGCATCGTGAAGCAGAGAAGCAATTGCTGCAACCGCCATGGCAAATTCAAAACGGACCGTTACATAGATAATGATTCCGATTGATGCAAGGATTAAGGCGATAACTCCATTTTTCGCCAGTTCTTTACCCACAGTCGGCGAAACTGTACTAACACTTGGATCAGTGCCAAATTCATTATGGAAAGCAGATTTCAACTCTGCGATTTCATCCTTCGATAAAACCCCTATCATTCGTGCAGAAACAACTTCATTGTTTGCACCTGAAAGAGTAATATCATCGATTTCAATATTCTGCTTCTCAAAAGCAGCTTTAACCTGTTCCGTTGTCAAAGGTTTGTCGGATAAGACTTCTATCCGTGTACCACTCGAAAAATCGATTGAAAGATTTAGGCGGAAAACCAGGATTAGCACTAAACCAAGGGCAATAAGGACACCAGAAGTAATGAAAAATAATTTTCTTACCTTTACAAAATCAAACCGATCCCATCTTGTTGGAAGATCAATGGTATCATAATTTTCAGCAATGTCATGAATAGCTGATTTTTTCACACCAAACCAGCCTGCTTTTTTATTCAAAAATCCGCTATAAACCCACATACTTAATAATAGGCGGGAACCAAACACAGCTGTAACAAAACTTAACATAATACTCACCAATAGCATGGTGGCAAATCCTTTTATCGAACTTGTCCCATAATAGAATAGGACTGCAGCTGTTAAAATCGTAGTTAAGTTTGAGTCAAGAATGGAGGTAAAAGCACCCTTACTACCAGCTTGGAAGGCTGATTTGATTGATTTCCCAACCTTAATCTCTTCTCTAATACGTTCGTAGGTGATAATGTTGGCGTCAACAGCCATCCCGACCCCTAAAATAAGGGCGGCAATCCCTGGTAGGGTTAGAACGCCATTCATCCAATCAAATATTAATAAAACGAGATAAATATAGATCGATAATGTAACGGTTGCAATGAATCCAGGAAAACGATAATAAACTAACATAAATAAATAAATAATGGCTATCCCAATAATACCTGCGAGTATCGTTTGGTTTAATGCCTGTTCACCGAATTTTGCTCCAACGGATGTAGAATAGACTTCGGTTAACTTCACTGGAAGTGCACCAGCATTTAAAAGTGAAGAAAGCTCTTTTGCTTCTTTTGCTGTGAAGCTTCCTACAATTGAAACGGTATTTTGATTGAAAATTTCTCTAACCGTTGGCGCTGATAAAAATTTAGGATTTTCCTTCGTTATTTCTGTTTTAAAGGAATCTTTTCCTTCTTCAAAATCAAGCCAAATAACTAGATAGTTATTAGGTGCCATTTTTACAATTTCTTCAGTAACTGTTTTGAATTTCTCGGCACTTTTCAATTTCAATGAAACGCTTGGTGCCCCATTTTCATCAAAGGTCTGGCTCGCACCGTTCTCCGCTAAATCCGTACCGTCCATCATTACGCGGTCATTGGCATCACGGAAAGTCAGGTTAGCTTGGGTTGACAATATTTCACGGGCTTCATTTTGATCAGTTACCCCAGCAAGCTGGACACGGATACGATTTTCACCCTCAATTTGAATATTTGGCTCACTAACCCCAAGAACGTTGATCCGTCTATCTAGCGCCTCCGCCGTACTAGCTAATGTTTCTTTGTTAATTTCCTGACCTTTTTTGGCAGGTGTAACTTCATACAAAACCTCAAAGCCGCCTTGAAGGTCCAAACCAAGCTTAATATCTTTTAAAATACCTGTTGTGGTAACTCCCATTGTACTTCCTAATAGTAAAACTACTAGCAGGAAAGCGATGATTCTACTGCGTTTAACCATTATGTATTGTTCCTCCTTAGGCTTAACCAAAGCACGTAACGTAAAAGCCTTCTATAAAAAAATCATGCTTTCATTATGAAATAGTTTAGAAACACTGTCAATTTATTCTAAAGAGCAGCGGCGATGTTTATTTCAACAACTCTTTCCATTCATTTTCATCTTCTAAATTAAAATCATTATTTTTGTACATCTCTATCGTTGTAAAGCTTATGTAATCACTGACCTTTACCGAAAGGATGTCATCGATAATCTCGTAAAGTCGTATTTCCTCTTTAACCTTTTTCCATTTCTTTTTTAATAAAAACTCCCAAAGACCACTTTCCGATACTTCCTTATAACCAAGCAAGCGAAATTCTTCTAACTTGCTTATTAATGCTGGCTTTACTTGGGTGTGAAAATGATTGTATGCGTGGCTTTTTTCCAATGCCCTTGCCTCCTACGGACTTTTAAGTCCTTATCAATTGTCTTTAAAATTAAAAACACCTTGTCATGCTTTGTCCACCCTTATGCATATAGATTAATTGTATATGAATTCTTCTTTTTTGAGAAGGTGGGAAGTAGGATGTCAAAGTTTTTAAAAGGGACTTTTATCCTTTTAATTGCAGGATTAATAACGAGGGTACTCGGATTTATTAACAGAATTGTCATAGCTCGAAGTATTGGTGAAGAAGGGGTCGGCCTCTATATGATGGCTTTTCCAACCTTTATCCTGGTTGTGACTCTAGCACAAATGGGGCTTCCAGTCGCCATTTCAAAAAATATTGCTGAGGCAGAAGCCAAAGGAAATCAAAAAGAAATTAAAAAAATTCTTGTTGTTTCTCTAGCCATAACGATTTCGTTATCGCTGATTTTTACACCAGCGTTAATTTTATTAGCGCCAATTCTATCTACTACGCTCTTTACTGACCAAAGAACGTATTATCCGTTAATCGCAATAGCGCCTGTTGTCCCTGTCATCGCCATTTCCTCGGTCTTGAGAGGCTATTTCCAAGGCAGACAAAATATGCGGCCATCTGCTATCTCGCAGATCTTAGAACAGCTTGTCAGAATCACCTTGATTGCGGTCATGACAAGTGCGTTTCTTCCTTATGGAATTGAATATGCTGCAGCAGCGGCAATGGTTGCGGCCATCATTGGTGAGGTTGTGTCCCTAATCTATTTAATGACTGCCTTTAAATTAAAGAAAAGATTTAAACTTCGTAAGAATTTCTTTCAATTTGTGCATTCAGGGAAGAAAACCTTTAAAGAGTTAATGGAAATTGCCTTACCAACAATGGGCAGCAGAATGATTGGGTCTGTAGCTTGGTTCTTTGAACCGATTGTTGTTGCCAATAGTCTAGCAATTGCAGGGGTTGCCGCGGTAACCGCTACGAAACAATATGGTTTATTGACCGGCTTTGCCATGCCATTATTATTACTGCCTTCGTTTATTACTTACTCATTAGCAACCTCCCTTGTTCCAGCCATAAGCGAAGCAAATTCACAAAAAAACAATCAATTAATTGAACATCGATTACAACAAGCATTGCGATTTGCCTTTTTAACGGGAGGATTATCCGTTATTGTCCTTTATGTTCTAGCTGATCCGCTCATGCAGCTCATGTATGGCTCGACAAAAGGGTCCTATTTTATTCAAATTATGGCTCCATTCTTTTTGTTTTATTATTATCAAGGGCCTCTGCAGGCAGTATTACAGGCATTAAATTTAGCAAGAGCCGCCATGATTAATAGTTTAATTGGGGCGGTTGTAAAAACGGCTGTGATTTTTTTACTGGCCTCACAGCCATCCTTCGGAATAACAGGAGTTGCCCTAGGCATTATTGTCGGCTTTGTGTTAGTAACCGTTCTTCATTTTGCCACTGTACTAAAGAAAATTTCATTTAGTTTTTATATAAGGGATTACCTAAAGGGAGCCATTATTATGGGAATCTCCGCTTGGCTTGGATATTGGTTGTTCGAGCACATTCTTTTAGGGGAGCATCTAGCAATCAGAGTCCTTTCCTCTGCTAGTGGGATGTCAATCGTCTATATCTTTCTGCTCATTATCGTTGGCTTAATTAAAAAAGAGGAACTTAAAAGGATTCCAATTATCCGCAATTTAATACCAGTTTGATAAAGAGAAGAAGACACGTATTTATAAGCGAGTCTTCTTAATCTTCATCAAGAATGTCTACAAAGAACTTACCATTCTCATAGCTGCAAAAAGATATTTTGCGGACATCTCGATACCCCATTTTCTTTAATTCCTGACGAAGCCAAAGATTCGTTTTATTTATTCGTTTTAAATTTTCTTCCTCAATCGCTCCATCAATAATTAGGGGAATGGTAATATCTCCTTCCTGGGGCTTTCCATCACTATTATTCATTTTTTCAATAACAGATAGGCTCCCAGAGGATTCTAAAATGGCAAACTCAACATCTGCAATACTGCGTATGTCCTTTTCTCGTAACTGTGTTAATAAATCATCAAAGTTGTACCTTTGCTTCCTCATAGCTGCTTCATCAATTTTCCCTCTATTGATAATAATCGACGGCTTACCATCTACTAAATCTCTAAATCTTTTGCTCTTTAAAGAAAGGGTGGCCAGTGCAATTTGTATTAGCATTAATAAAACCATCGGAATCACCGTTTCAATGAGGGGCCTTTTCGGATTATCAATGGAGACGACAGCCATCTCACCGATCATAATAAAGACAACAAGATCAAGAATACTTAACTCTCCAATTTCTCGTTTACCCATTAAGCGAAAAATGAGGAGGATAAGTACATAAAAAAATAATGTTCGAAAAATGATTGTTACGTAATGTTCCACTTCTGTCCGCTCCTTTTTGTGCACTCGATATATTGTTAGCTTTTTTGGTATTAATCATTTAAGGAATAATATCCCAAAACTATGAAAAATTTTAATTCTACTTTATAAAACCGAGGAATATGCTTGTACTAGGTAAGAATCTATTTATCTTAGGTTTACAACTCAAAGATAAGGTAACAGAAGGGGGAGAGTACAATCGAATCAAAAAGCTTTGGTACAGCAATTTTGTACGGGTTAATTTTTGTCTTCGTATTTGCAATTGTCAGCAGTCTCATTTTTGCAGTAATTCTTAGATTTACTTCCGTTCGGGAAATTTCACTTCAATATGTAGTAACAGCCTTATCATTTATTGGGCTATTTGGAGGAGGTTTTTTATCTGGCGGTAAGCGAAAGCAAAAAGGGTGGCTGATTGGGGGATTAACTGGCTTGATTTATAGCTTTATTGTCTTCCTATTCCAATATTTAGGCTATGATCGCCTTTTTGATGTTGAACAAGTAATCTACCACGTTTGTTATACTTTGATTGCGATGATGGGTGGAATACTAGGGGTAAATATTGCAACGAATAATTCGAGAACCACATAAAAAAAGGAAGCCAGTTGGTTGGCTTCCTTTTAAACATTCTTGTGTTTTACTTGTCTAATGAAACTTCTGCTGTTCCAGAAGTTTTAGCAGATTCTGTTACTTCACGAATCGCATTTCGGTCAAATGTAAGACGGCTGCCGTCTCCACATTTAATCACAGCTTTATTTTCATCGATTGAATCGACAAAGCCGTGTAAACCGCCAATCGTGATAATTTTATCACCTTTTTTTAATTCGTTTTGCATTTGTTGTACAGCTTTTGTACGTTTTTGCTGCGGACGAATTAGTAGGAAATAAAATAATACAAACATTAAAATTAATGGAATGATTGAACCTAGTCCTTGCATGTAGTTCCCTCCTTTCAAAAAGTATCTATTAGAAATTTTTCGCGTTTGGTTTGTTAAAACCATAACGTTCAAAAAACTCTTCGCGGAAATCACCAAGCCGGTCCTCTCGGATAGCTTGTCTGACCTTCTCCATCAATCTTAACAGAAAATATAGATTATGATAAGATGTTAATCGAATTCCGAAGGTTTCATCGCATTTAATTAAGTGACGAATGTAGGCCCGGCTATAGTTTCGGCAAGTATAGCAATCACATTCCGGGTCTAGCGGTCCGAAATCTTTTGTAAATTGAGCATTTTTAACAACGAGACGTCCAGTGCTCGTCATTAATGTACCATTTCTTGCAATTCGAGTCGGAAGGACACAATCGAACATATCAATCCCGCGTATCGCCCCATCTATCAAGGAATCAGGTGATCCTACACCCATTAAATATCTGGGTTTATCAGTAGGTAATAATGGTGTAGTAAATTCAAGTACACGATTCATGACGTCCTTTGGCTCACCAACAGATAGACCGCCTATCGCATAGCCAGGGAAATCAAGCGAAACAAGGTCCTTCGCACTTTGCTTACGAAGTTCTTCGTACTCTCCACCTTGTACAATTCCAAAGAGCCCTTGGTCATTAGGTCTTTGATGAGCATTCAAACAGCGCTCTGCCCAACGAGAAGTTCTCTCTACTGATTTTTGCATGTATTCATATGTAGCTGGGAATGGCGGACATTCATCAAATGCCATCATAATGTCCGAACCAAGGTCATTTTGAATTTCCATTGCTTTTTCAGGCGATAAAAATAATTTTTCACCGCTCATATGATTACGGAAATGAACGCCTTCTTCTTCAATTTTACGGAATTCACTCAAACTGAAAACCTGGAACCCTCCAGAATCAGTTAAAATCGCCCGGTCCCAGTTCATAAACTTATGAAGGCCGCCAGCTTCCCTGATAATTTCATTCCCAGGACGAAGCCATAAGTGATAGGTATTACTTAAAATAATACCAGCACCCATTTCTTTTAGGTCCTCAGGTGACATTGTTTTTACAGTAGCAAGCGTCCCTACCGGCATAAATGTAGGCGTGTCAAAGGAACCGTGCGGTGTATGTACTCTTCCTAAACGGGCACCCGTTTGCTTACATGTTTTGATAAATTCATATCGAATTGCAGTCAAATGTATTTCTCCTTCCTTTAACCTAGATGATAAGCATCGCGTCGCCAAAGCTGAAAAAGCGATAGCGTTCGTTTACTGCGGTATTATAGGCATGCATGATATTCTCTCTTCCGGCTAACGCACTAACAAGCATAATCAAGGTCGATTTCGGCAAATGGAAATTCGTAGTCATCCCATCTATTGCCTTAAAATCGTATCCCGGATAAATAAAAATATTGGTCCATCCACTGCTTTCAATGAAGGTACCATTATTTTGGGAAGCAATGGTTTCAAGTGTCCGGGTCGATGTGGTACCAACGGTAATAATTCTGCCTCCACTGCGGCGCACGTCATTTAGTAAACGTGCTGTCCCTTCTGAAATCATATAAAATTCTGCGTGCATATCATGTTCTAACACATCATCAACACTTACAGGCCGGAAAGTCCCAAGGCCAACATGAAGGGTAATAAACGCGACATGGACACCTTTTTCTCTCACTTCATTCAAAAGCTCTTCCGTAAAATGGAGGCCTGCTGTTGGGGCAGCTGCTGAACCAGGTTCACGGGCAAACACGGTTTGATATCGGTCTCTATCATCAAGCTGTTCTTTAATATAAGGTGGTAAGGGCATTTCTCCTAATTGATCAAGAATCTCATAAAAAATACCCTCATAGTGGAACTCTAATACTCTGCCGCCATGTCCAGAGGTTCCCGTACAAACCGCTGTAAGCAATCCATCACCGAAGTCAATTTCGGTTCCCTCTTTAACACGTTTTGCTGGCTTTATAAGCGTTTCCCATTGATCGCCTTCCAGCTGTTTTAGAAGTAATACTTCAATTTTGGCACCAGTATCCTTTTTCACACCAAAAAGGCGTGCCGGAAGTACCTTCGTATCGTTTAATACTAGGCAATCCCCTTCACGCAAGTATTCACTAATATTTTTAAAAATTTCATGCTTTAGTTCGCCTGTTTCCTTATTAACGACCATTAACCTGCTATCTGTCCGGTTTTGAAGCGGAACTTGTGCGATTAACTCTTCAGGCAAGTGAAAATCAAATAAATCTACCTTCATAAAATACATCCCTACTTATCAAAAATTACTGTTTTGGTGGCTCCATGCCAAAATGGCGATAGACTAATTCTGTTACCATTCTTCCTCTAGGAGTTCGTTGTAAAAAGCCAATTTGCAGTAAATACGGTTCATAAACATCTTCAATGGTTTCAGACTCTTCCCCAATAGACGCAGCAATCGTATCTAAACCAACAGGACCTCCACGGAATCTTTCTATAATTCCCTTTAGCAGCTTATGATCGATATGGTCAAGACCAAGCCTGTCTACCTGTAAAAGTTCTAGTGACTCCCTTGCCAATGCTATATCTATTTCTCCATTTCCTTTTACCTGCGCAAAGTCTCTTACCCTGCGAAGTAAACGGTTGGCTATCCTTGGGGTTCCCCGCGCTCTTCTAGCAATCTCAGCAGCAGACTGTTCGTCTATTTTCGTTTCAAATAATTCTGCCGTTCTTAGTACAATATTTTTTAATTGGTCTTCCTTATAATACTCGAGTCTGCTCAAAACTCCAAATCGATCGCGAAGCGGTGCTGATAACGATCCTGCTCTAGTTGTCGCGCCCACAAGCGTAAACGGTGGCAGATCCAGTCTTACGGAACGGGCACTCGGACCTTTACCAATGACGATATCGAGACAAAAATCCTCCATTGCGGGATAAAGAACCTCTTCAATCTGTCTTGGAAGGCGGTGGATTTCATCAATAAACAAAACATCACCAGGTTCCAGTGCCGTTAAAATTGCAGCTAAATCGCCCGGTCTTTCGATGGCAGGACCCGAGGTTGTCCGGATGTTTACACCCATTTCATTGGCAATAATGACAGCAAGCGTCGTCTTTCCTAATCCAGGAGGTCCATAAAGGAGAACATGATCTAATGTTTCCTTACGGAGTCTTGCGGCCTCAATGAAAATCTCAAGACTTTTTTTCACTTGGTCCTGCCCAATATATTGTTTTAACGTTTGCGGCCGAAGACTTTGCTCTAAGGAGATTTCGTTCTGGTTTACTTCACTAGAAATAATTCTTTCATCCATGAATAATCACCTTATTTTAAAAGCCGCTGCAGGGCTTTTTTAATATATTGGTCGGTTGACAATTCTTCTTTCCTTAACTCAGGTGAAATCCTTTTCACTTCTTTGTCAGAATAGCCCAGTGCTTTTAAGGCAAGAATCGCCTCTTCAAAAGCAGTATTGGTTTGTTCATTGGCTGGGAATGTATCTGCATTAAATAAATTTGGGAAATAGTCTGGAGCAATATCCTGTAACTTCCCTTTTAAATCAAGGATCATTTGTCTTGCTGTTTTTTTGCCGACCCCCGGGAATTTTACTAAGAAGCTTTCATCTTCATTTTCAATTGCTGAAACTACTTGTTGTACTTCACCGGATGCAAGAATAGCAAGTGCTCCTTTAGGTCCAATTCCTGAAACATTCAACAATTTCATAAACAGCTTTTTTTCCTCACGTGACTCAAAACCATATAACGCCATTAAATCTTCACGGACGTAATGATATGTATAGACAGTAATATTAGTATTTAATTTACTCGAATAAATAAACGGGTTCGGCGTTGAAATTTGATAGCCAATCCCACTATTTTCTATCACAATATACTCAGGACCAACAAACTCAACGGTTCCTCTAATAAATTCGTACAATCGCTTTCTCTCCCTCGGTGTTCATGTACTCCATTCTATCATAATATTTAAATGGATTTGTAAAAGTTAGCTAGGATGGGAAAGAATAAAAATTTTCAGTTAAATTCATTGGGGCATGGTTGCGGAATTTGATGAGTTTTTACGTTTTTTTCAGTAATAAACAGTGAAGCAGCAATTTCTTTATAATTTTCCTTCCTCTATTCAAAAATTAGAATTATGAGGTTGGATTCTTACCGTAATTTAGAACGAAGAGGTATTTGGGGCAGAATCATGGTTGGATTCTTTCCGTAATTCGGAACGAAGGGGAATTGGGGCAGAATCATAATTGGATTCTTCCCGTAATGCAGTACGAAGGGGAATTGGGGGCAGAATCATGGTTGGAATCCTGCCTGAAAACCTGAAAACCAGAAAGAAAAGGAAAAGAAACCCCCAATTGGATTTACCCGTAAGTTTTATCCCGAATTTGTAAAAATTCTATCACCTCATCATCAAGACCCTGATAAAAAACGGTTACCCAGCAATTTTTCAGCTTAAATGGGCCTACTATAGCATAAATATAAGCCTCATGAAGCCCAGAATCTATTCGTTCAAACAAAAATGAGCCTCATGAAGTGTTCATGAAGCCCAAACTCTTATCGACATACAAAAATGAGCTTCATGAAGCCCTAAA
This sequence comes from Neobacillus niacini, assembly GCF_031457145.1. Lineage (GTDB taxonomy): Bacteria > Bacillota > Bacilli > Bacillales > Cytobacillaceae > Neobacillus > Neobacillus niacini_J. Next base: position 274,864 of record NZ_JAVDVZ010000005.1, on the reverse strand, counting down.
TCCCAATACTATAATTATTCTTGCTTCGAATATGGTTTAAAGGTTTCTAGAACCTCTACATAACGATCCTTTGTTTTTATTGGTATACCTTGAAGAAGTTCTTCCTGTTTATTACTTTCGAGCTTTTTCACATCTATCTGAAAAAAAGATTGGATGATTCGTGAGCGGTCAGGACGGCCATTAAAAATCGTCAACACACCATCCTCACTTAGTCCGAAATAGCCATTTGCCTTAAGTAATGGTGAAATATCATCCTCTTGTTTTCTAAAAACCATTGTTGATTCATCCATCTCAACTAACTGCCATTGGTCATATTTGGACCAAAAATTTTCGATAGACCAGTAAGAATCATAGAAAACTTCCTCACTTATTTCTCCATCAAGATAGATCCTTTCCAGAATAATGGTCAATTGCTGAGGTTCCGACTTCTGCTGATCTTGATGGTTTTTCATTTGTTCGGCGGAGCCAGTTAACATCATTCCCGGCACCTTTCCGATAGACATGAAGAGAACAACCGCAACAAAGGCTAAGCCAAGCCGATAATGTGCTACCCAATTGAACCTCATGCATAATCACCTCTTAATTTTAGAGATTTAATTCTTTTTCACTACTAGTTTAGCCTTTTTTTCCCTTTTTATCCTATTTGGAAAAAATCAAAAAGACAAAGCCCATTTTCGGCTTTGTCTCTTTTAAAGTTATGCTTCCCATTAGTGTTGTTTACGACTATTAGGCTCTAAACGCTGGGAATCGTTATTTCTGTTCCCTTCACGACCAAGAGCTCCATCATCAAAGATTACTTGGACCGATCTCCCACCTGCTAATGGCTTAACTGCGTCTTGGATGGCTCTTCTTGTTTCCTCAGCTCGATCGCCATTGGCTAATTTCACGGAAACCATTACAGAATTACCATAAAGTACGGAGCGGACTTGCTGAACATTGTTAATGTCTGCAACCTTACTTTTAATTCTTTCTGTAACTTTATCTTGATATTCAGGATTCGTTGTTGTTCCTGTATTACCGAGTCTTTGATTTAAATGACCATGATAATTCGCATCACTGGTACTGAACTTATTATCCCGCTGAAAGAAATTTCGATCATTTTTTGCGAGCGGTTTTGTCGGGTTTGGTGGATTTCCATTTTGATCTCTTTTATTAAACTGCTTTCTTCCTTCTACATTATTTACTTGGTTTTCAACTCCAAGATTATGGTCCATTATTTCTGTAAACGGACCATCATTATCCCCAGGCATCCCATTGGATCCGTTTTTATGATTTTCATTGGAATAGTAGCCAACCGGCTGCCCCATATTTTTGTGATTTTTGTCCATAGCAGCACGGTCATCATTTGCACAACCTGACAGCCCAACAGCTAATAAGGCGGACAGAGGTATCATCCACTGTTTCAAGTTCAAGCGAAAAACCCCCTCTATGATGCGTGAGCATAAAAAATATGCTCACGGTTAGGTTGTGAGCTCCTGAGGGAATTTATTCTGCCAGAATAGACCATGAAAATTAGTTTGTCATCATCTTTAAAGAATCAATGAATTTTTTTCGCGGATAAAACTGACCAATTGTTAAGTCCATAACCTGATCATATTTACGTTGGTCTTTATACGACCCTTCACGAATAACCCGGTTCCATTCACGAAAAATATCTGCAGGAAATGCTAAGGCATAAAGAAATGCCTTTTCATTCAACAATTTTTGGTATTGTGAAAAATGCGATAGCCGTTCAATTGACCAGTCCACACTGGGAAGAATTCGATTGGCATATTGTAAATAATCTAACGATGGAGGACCAATACTAATTAAATCAAAATCAATAAGATGCAATATTCCATTAGAATCCCGCAAGAAATTATGATGGGCAACATCCCCATGGAGAATGCAATATGGTTCATTGATAAAAAGGGAACGGTTTTTTTCCATCCCACTTAATGACCAGTTTGCCCAATCCAGCAGTTCTGCTAGAATTTTGTCATTAATAAAGTATGTTAGAAATGAAATATTTGAGGAGAACTTTTTCCCTCTATCTTTCCATTTTTCAATGATTATCCCTTTTGGAATGAGCGTTCGATAACGTGACTCAAAGGACGAAGTTACCCCATGGAACTGTTCTAAAAGTTCGAGCCCTTCCTGCCGGTTTTTTTGAGATTGAAATGAAAAAGGTATTTTATTCGGGGTAATGTATTCCATACACCCAAAGTACGTGCCCTCAAAGAAGAGTGTATCTTTTATTTGGGGATGAACAAAGAGATAGGTTTTTGAGAATCCTTCTTTTCTAAGGGTAGCTGTAAAAGCCTCTTGTAGGCGAAGTCGTTTATTTGTATGAAACCCTTTTAACATATAGGTATTTTTATCGGTTTTTATCAAAATTACACTTTTTCGATAGAGCACCATTTCAAGGATATTTTCTTTAAATTGCGAGCGTAAATAAGAGAGGAGACGAATGAAATAATCATCGTCTCCTTTTTGGTTAAAAGTCATACTCATGGCTTTCATCTTCGTACCGCATCATTCCATCCATTGGTCCCATTCCATAAGGATTCATGAACGGAGGCTGCGCTACATTTGTTGGTCCTGTAAATGGTGCACTGTAAATTGGCGGTGTTGGCGGTACAAAGTTCTGCTGCTGCATTGCTGCTGGTATTGGGCCGCCACAGCCACAGTCACCTCCTGCTCCAACTGGTAAGCCTCCCTGATCCGCAAATGGCTGCTGCATAGCTGGCATTTGCCCGCCTTCAAAAGGCATTCCCATATCTGATGATTCAAAGTCTTGCGCTCCCATTACTTGCTGAGATGGCCCCATTTGTGGATAACCGTATGGCATATATGGTGCACCCATTCCTGATTGGTCGAAACCTGGTCTCATTGGTCCTCCCATTCCTGGCTGGCCGAAGCCTGGTCCCATCGGTCCTCCCATTCCTGGTTGACCGAAGCCTTGACCCATTGGTCCTCCCATTCCTGGTTGACCGAAGCCTTGACCCATTGGTCCTCCCATTCCTGGTTGACCGAAGCCTGGTCCCATTGGTCCTCCCATTCCTGGCTGGCCGAAGCCTGGTCCCATCGGTCCTCCCATTCCTAGTTGACCGAAGCCTTGGCCCATTGGCCCTCCCATTCCTGGTTGATCGAAGCCTTGGCCCATTGGCCCTCCCATTCCTGGCTGACCAAAGCCTTGACCCATTGGTCCTCCCATTCCTGGTTGACCGAAGCCTTGACCCATTGGTCCTCCTCCCATTCCTGGTTGACCGAAGCCTTGACCCATTGGTCCTCCCATTCCTGGTTGACCAAAGCCTTGACCCATTGGTCCTCCCATTCCTGGTTGATCAAAGCCTTGGCCCATTGGCCCTCCCATTCCTGGTTGACCGAAGCCTTGGCCCATTGGCCCTCCCATTCCTGGTTGACCGAAGCCTTGGCCCATTGGCCCTCCCATTCCTGGTTGATCGAAGCCTTGGCCCATTGGCCCTCCCATTCCTGGTTGACCGAAGCCTTGGCCCATCATTGGTGAACCGAACGGTACATCTCCAGGACTCTCATCAAAATAAGGTTCTGCTTGCATTTGGTCAAAATCTCCTTGCATTTGACCATCCATCGGCATTTGGCCGCCCATTGGCATTTGGCCGCCCATTGGCATCTGGCCGCCCATTGGCATTTGGCCACCCATTGGCATCTGGCCGCCCATTGGCATCTGGCCGCCCATTGGCATCTGGCCGCCCATTGGCATCTGGCCGCCCATTGACATTTGGCCGCCCATTGGCATTTGGCCGCCCATTGGCATTTGGCCGCCCATTGGCATTTGGCCGCCCATTGGCATCTGGCCGCCCATTGGCATCTGGCCGCCCATTGGCATCTGGCCGCCCATTGGCATCTGGCCGCCCATTTGGTTTGTCATCGGCAATTGCTGCATGAAGGATGAAGATTCATTATCAAATCCATGCTGCATAAATTGTGCACCCGCAACCCCCGGCATTGGTACAGGTTGATTAGGCATCATATTAGGCATTGGTGGTATTGCTACTCCTTGAACCTGTGGATATGGCATAAATGACATTGGCGGACAAGGAGGCGGCGGACACATTGGCATCTGGCCGCCCATTGGCATTTGGCCCATTCCTAGCATTTGACCGCCCATTTGGTTTGTCATCGGCAATTGCGGCATGAAGGATGAAGATTCATCATCAAATCCATGCTGCATAAATTGTGCACCCGCAACCCCCGGCATTGGTACAGGTTGATTAGGCATCATATTAGGCATCATATTAGGCATCATATTAGGCATTGGTGGCATTGCTACTCCTTGAACCTGTGGATATGGCATAAATGACATTGGCGGACAAGGAGGCGGCGGACACCATTGTGGTGGTGGCGGGCAAAATCCTGATCCTGGCATTACTGGTGTTATAGGTACACAATAATCTTGAGGCATTTGCATCTGCGGCTGCATTTGTGGCAGCATTTGCGGCTGCTCGAACATTGGAGATTCCTCAGGCATTACTGGGTATTCTTTCTGTGGTACTTTTACTTCAGGTAGTATGTTTGTTGGTTTAGGCGGCAGCTGTGGCTGTTTAACCATATTGGTCATATTGTTCATGTAATAGTTGTTAATATCAATTTCTGGGATAATTTGCAGGGGCATTTTTGGAGTGTATGGTGTTTTAGGTGTTTCTTTAATTGGCACTTCCTTAATAGGTACTTCTTTAATTGGCATTTGCTTAATTGGTACTTCCTTAATCGGCACTTCTTTAATTGGCATTTGCTTAATTGGCATTTGCTTAATTGGTACTTCCTTAATAGGTGCTTTAATTGGCACTTCCTTAATCGGTGCTTTAATTGGCACTTCCTTAATTGGTGCTGCTTTTATTGGAGCTTCTTTTTTGGGAGCCTCTTTAATTGGTGCTGCTTTAATTGGTGCTTCCTTTATTGGAACCTCCTTTTTTGGAGCTGTTTTAATCGGCATTTCTTTTGGTTTCTCTTTGGTATACGGTTGCCCAGCAATCGGCATTTCTTTCTTGGCGCCTAAGTTGATTGTGGCCCCCGGCTTTGTTCCCATAGGCGCTTCTTTTTTTATTGTTCCACCTGATGTTGGGACTTTTATTTTCATACCGGGCATAATCATATCAGGGTTGCTGAGCTGTGAATTCATTTTTTTCAGCTCTTCAAAATTCACGCCGTACTTCTTGGCGATTTTCCAAAGAGTATCCCCTTTCTGTACGATATGGATCTTCACTCTGATTTCCCTCCTATGCATAAGTCCATATAGTCTATGTGATGATAGGCAAAGTGCTAACATTCTTCAGAAAAACTTATGCTTTTTTTCGGAAAAATATGAATCAACCATAAGAAAATAAAAATAGATGCAATTTTTAAAAATTGCATCTACCTTATCATTAAGCATTTTTTAACATACGTTCAAGCGCTAATTTTGCGTTTTCAGCTATTTCCGGAGCAACCTTTATTGTATTATTTGTCTCTTCTAACGTATCTAAGCTCCACACTAAATGCGGAAGGTCAATTCGATTCATCGTCAAACATGGACACATTGCAGGATTTAAAGAAATAATCTTTTTATCAGGGTGATTTTGAATGAGGCGGTTGACAAGGTTCATCTCTGTTCCAATCGCCCACTCAGAACCTGGCTCCGCTTTTTCAATCGCATTAATAATATAACTGGTTGAACCTGCCATATCCGATAATTCAACGACCTCGCGACGGCACTCAGGATGAACAATTATCGTCATATTAGGATATTGACTGCGTGTATCATGGATATTCTGAACGGTAAAGTTCTCATGTACAGAGCAATGTCCTTTCCAAAGGATGACTTTAATTTTTGAAGTGTCGCCTTCGTATTCAAGCTTATGTGTAATTGGATTCCAAACGGCCATTTCATCTAAGCCAATGCCTAAGTCATAAGCGGTATTACGACCTAAATGTTGATCTGGTAAAAATAAAATCCGTTCTTTTTGGGTAAATGCCCATTTGACCATTGTCTCCGCATTCGAAGAAGTTACGCTCGCACCACCATGTGCACCGACAAAGGACTTAATCGCAGCAGTAGAGTTAACATAAGTTAGGGGAAGAATACTGTCCCCGAAAATTCCCTGCAGGATTTCCCATGCTTTTTCGGTCTGGTCAATGTCTGCCATGTCTGCCATGGAGCAGCCAGCACGCATGTCTGGGAGAATAACTTTTTGGTTGTCATTTGTAAGAATATCTGCCGTTTCTGCCATAAAATGAACGCCACAGAAAACAATGAATTCTGCTTCTGTATTTTCGGCTGATAATTGTGCGAGTTTTAATGAATCTCCTGTCGCGTCTGCAAACTGTATGACTTCATCTTTTTGATAATGGTGTCCTGGAATGAATAAACGTGAGCCTAATTTGTTTTTTACTTCAACCACTCTAGCCTCTAATTCTTCCTTCGACATCTGTTTGTATTTTTCAGGAATCATCTTATTTTTTTGCATAGTAGCTAAAATGCTCATATTATTCTTCTCCTCCGGTCCATTGAACTTTGACGCTTATATCAAGTGCTTTATAAGAATGTGTTAACAATCCTAGTGAGATATAGTCCACACCCGTATCACGATAACTAGCTAAATTAGACAATTGAATGCCTCCTGAAGCTTCCGTTATGAAACCTGATGGAACTAATTTAATCAGTTCTTTAATTTCATCTGGTGTACGATTATCAAACATGATGACATCTGCACCAGCTTTGACAGCTTCCTTCACCTGATCTTCTGTTTCAACTTCTACTTCCACCTTCACCATATGACCGGCTTTTTTCCGAACCGTATCAACAGCATGTGAGATGGAGCCAGCGAACGCAATGTGATTATCTTTAATCATGATTCCGTCGTATAAGCCGAAACGATGATTAAAGCCTCCTCCAGTGCGAACAGCAAACTTTTCAAGCATTCTTAAACCAGGTGTCGTTTTACGGGTATCACAAATTTTCGTATGTTCACTATCAAGTGTGGAAACCGCTTTTTGAGTCAGGGTGGCAATTCCACTCATTCTTTGGATTAAGTTAAGAACCACTCTTTCACCTTTTAATAAATCAGCTATTTTCCCAGAGGCAGTCGCGAGCTTCTGACCAACTTCAATATTATGGCCATCCTTCACAAAGACCTTTGTTTCAATATCAAGATTTAAAAGCTTAAAACCAGTATGAATGATGTCTTCTCCACAAAAGATTCCGTTATCCTTTGAAAGAAAAACAATCTCTCCTTTTGTATCATCAGGAAAAATTAAATCGGTTGTAATATCTTGTTCTCCAATATCTTCTATAAAAAATTGCTCAAGTAGCGAGCGCAGTTTCAATGTGTTCATGGTTCGTCCCCATTCCCCAGCTATTTTTATGAATAATTGATTGGTTTAACCAATGCTGATCGTCTTCCATTGGGTAATCACTTCGGTAATGACCACCACGGCTTTCTGTTCGTTTCAATGCAGATTCGGTAATGAGTTTCGCTATCATGAGCATAAAAATCTTTGTCGTCTCTTCAAAAGAATAAGCGTCGAGATTTTTTATTTGATGAACCTCAAAAGAGTCTAACCATGCTTTTTGCTTTTTGAGATTGACTTCATTTCGAACAATTCCTACTCGTTCCATCATTGAATGCTTAATTTCTTGTTTAGTTGGTAAAATCACTTTTTCATGTGGAATAAATTGACTAGTTCCTCCTATCCTAAGTTCATCTTCTTTTACAGCATCATTTAGCCATGAAGATAACTTTTCACCCATATATAAACCTTCTAATAAAGAATTACTTGCCAGGCGGTTGGCACCATGCAATCCGGTGCAGGCTGCCTCACCAATAGCATATAAGCCATTTATAGATGTTCTTCCGAAAAGGTCAGTTTTGATTCCTCCCATTAAAAAATGACTACCGGGAGCGACTGGGATTCTTCCACCTGATATCTGAAGTCCATTTTCCTCACAAATAGCCGTTATCGATGGAAATCTTTGTGTAAAGTTTTCTATATTACTAATATCTAAATATACTTTGTGTCCATTTTTAAGATATTCATAGATTTTTTGCGAAACTACATGCCTTGGAGCTAGGTCCTTGAGCGGATGAACACCTTCCATAATTGGGATTCCGTTCTCCGTAACTAGGATTGCACCCTCGCCGCGAACTGCTTCAGAAATTAGCCCTTTTGTTTCACCTTTTAGGTATAACAGTGTTGGGTGAAATTGAATAAACTCCATATCAACTACTTCAGCGCCTGCTAAGTAGGCTAAGGCGATTCCATCACCGCTTACAGTAGGAGCATTGGATGTATAGGTGAACAATTGGCCACATCCGCCAGTTGCTACTATCGTATTCTTGCTGTAATAGTTTTTTATTTTACCATCTGGTCGCTTTGCTTTTACACCGATACAACGGCCATCAGCATTTAGCAATAGTTCATAAGCAAAAACATCTTCATCAATTGTGACATTGTTCTTTAGCGTGCTAATAAGGTGCTCTACCACATTCTTACCCGTTGCATCGCCGCCTCCATGAACAATTCGCTTTTCACTATGTGCCCCTTCCATTCCTAGAAGTAATTCTCCGTTTTTATTTTTATCAAAAACGGATCCTTGTTCAGCAATGAACTTGATGAGCATAGGTGCGGCATTAATAATTTCCTCGACTGCTCCTTGATTATTGTGATATCTTCCTGCTTCAAGCGTATCAGCAACATGTTTCGATGGATGATCATCTGCGCCAATCGCAGCTGCAATGCCGCCTTGGGCAAGATACGAATTCGCTGTTCTTATTTTCTCTTTTGTGAGTATCCTCACATTCAAATCCCTATTTAAAAGTGAGGCTAACTGCAGTGCAGCAATCCCACTTCCTAAAATTAACACATCGTCATTTGTCATCATTTTGACTCCTCCTGGATTAACAGGTGTCTTGACATCTATATTTACATAGAATTAAACTAAATACAAGAATTTTTTTACGAAAAGCCCGTTCAGCGACGTATGGACTCCTCGTAAAAGCTAACGCTTTTCCTTCGTGCGATGCCTATGCTGCCGAAGCCTTCCTTGTGGAGCGCTCTGACTGAGATAAAGGAAACACGAAGAGCGGTAGCGATTCGATGTTGACTTATCGTAGGGAAGAGAGCGAAGTACACTAGTCGCTGGGCGCTCCTCAGAAAAGCTAACACTTTTCTTTCGTGCGAGGTAACGCTTCCGTAGCTTACTCTTGTGGAGCTAGACAAAAATATGAGTATTGGAGATTACTAATGATATATTTTGATTTTGCCGCTACCACCCCGTTGGACGCAGAAGCAGCAGAGGTTTTTGTTCAGGCTTCCACTGAGTATTTTGGGAATTCAAGCTCACTTCATGATATCGGCGGGCAGTCACAGGACTTATTAGAGAATTGCCGTGAAGAGCTGGCAAATTTATTAGGTGTAAATAAAAAAGGCTTGTACTTTACAAGCGGTGGTTCTGAAGGGAATTTTTTAGCGATAGAGGCGCTTCTTTCTGCTCCTAAAAAAACTGGAAAGCACATCATTGCCGGAATGGCAGAGCACTCTTCCATTCATGGTGTTCTCAACCGGTTGGAAGGTTATTCTGTTACATTTTTACCCTTTGATTCTTCAGGTCTAATAGACGTGGAAGAATTAGAGCGTGCCATTTCCCCTGAAACGGTATTAGTGATCGTACAGCATGTTAATTCTGAAATTGGTACCATACAACCAATTGAAGACATAGCGCATATTTGCAGGGAGCATGCCATCCATTTTCACAGTGATTTTGTTCAATCTTTTGGAAAAATCGACTTGAAAAGGATTGCCCCTCTGGTAAGCAGCTTTTCTTTTTCAGGTCATAAAATTTATGGTCCAAAAGGGGTTGGCGGTGCCTATATCGACCCGGCCATTTCCTGGAGAGCTTTTTTCCCAGGGGGTTCTCACGAAAAAGGATTCCGACCAGGAACCGTGAATGTTCCTGCCATTGCGGCAATGACTGCAGCTGCGCAAAAAATAAATAATGACATTGCACAAAATCAAGAGCGATTCTTAAGTTTACGTACCGCTTTTATTGAGTCACTTGAACCTATTAAGGAATTTGTCCATCTTTACCAAGCAGATGCAGAATCACAATTACCTTCGATTATTGGTTTGCGAATTTCTGGGATTGAGGGGCAATGGATGATGTTAGAATGTAACCGCTTTGGGTTTGCAATTTCAACCGGAAGTGCTTGTCAAATTGGAATGCAGTCTCCCGCAAAAGTGACACAGGCATTAGGGTTAAACATACAAGAGGCAAAAGAGTTTATCCGGATATCATTTGGGAATTCAACCAGGAGGGAAGATGTAATTAGGCTTGGGGAAACTATGGTAGATATTGTGAAAAAATTTAAGAATTAAAAACTATGTTAGAATAGGAAGAATGAGGTGAAAATCATGGCTGAGCAAAAAAAGAGATTAGGCGATGAAAGGAGAGCTTTCCTTCTAGAGCTGCTAAAAGACAGCACTACACCGCTTACAGGAAGTGAGTTAGCCACACGAACGAATGTAAGCAGGCAAGTGATTGTTGGGGATATTACGCTCCTTAAGGCAAAAGATGAACCCATTATCGCCACAAGCCAAGGCTATTTGTATTTTAAGCAAAACACAGGCGTGCCATTATTTGAACGTACCATTGCCTGCACACACTCACCGGATGATACGGTAAAAGAACTAAATTTAATGGTAGATCATGGTGTATTAGTAAAGGATGTTAAAATAGAGCATGCGGTTTACGGTGATTTAACGGCTTCGATTATGGTATCTAATCGCCAAGAGGTAAAACAATTCCTAGATAATATGCAAAATACAAAGGCGTCGTTATTATCAGAATTAACAGGCGGCATTCATCTTCATACGATTGCTGCATCCAGCGTTCAAACTTTAGATAAAGCAGAGACGGCATTGAAGGAAGCCGGATTTTTGATTGATGCCTAAATGCTTTCCCACCTTGTAAGAATTCCTGTTGGAAATTCTTACGGGGATTTTTTTTGAGTAGGATGGATTGTGACTGTAAAGTAGGGACTCGCAAATTTTCGGTAAGAATCACGACCGGATTTTGACCGAAAAGTCAGGACTCGCAATATCTCGGTAACAATCACAAACGGATTTTGACCGAATAGTCAGGACCGCAAAATTCCGGTAACAATCACGACAGGATTTTGACCGAAAAGTCAGGACCCTCAAGATTTCGGTAACAATCACGACCGGATTGTTGTCGACAAGCACAAAAATACCGAGCTCAATGCCCGGTACTTTTCATTTTATTTGATCATTTTAGATGGGTAGCTCCCTAGTAATGTCACTCCGCAGCCTAGTGCTTCAAGCTCGGCCATAGCGCCTGGAATCAAAACCTCATCGAGCTTCATTTCCAAATCGATGATGAAAAAATAATTGCCTATTCCTGTTTTCATCGGTCTTGATTCGATTTTTGACAGGTTTATTTTTCGCCAAGCAAAGGCAGAGAGTACCATATGCAGTGTTCCAGCCTTGTCAGTTGGCAATGTAACCATTAGGGTTGTTTTATAATGGGATGAACCACTAAGTTCTTCAAAATCAAGCTTATGTTCAGAAAGAACGAAGAAACGAGTATGATTATGATTGAAATCATGAATATCCTTTTGGACGATTGACAAACCGTATTCTTCAGCAGCCAATTCATTCGCAATGGCGGCAACACGCATATTCGGTTGATCCATCACCATTTTGGCTGCTGCAGCTGTCGAACTGACACTCTCATAAGGAATCCCGTTTAACTGAGTATGTAAGAACTTATGGCATTGGGCAATCGCATGCGAATGACTATATACCTTTTTAACATCCTGCCAATTTTCGCGATTGTCCGGGTGGACCATTAAATGCTGCTTGATTGGGATGGTAATTTCTCCGACAATCGGCAATTGAACGACATGGGTTAAATAATCTATTGTAATATTAACGGTACCTTCAAGGGTATTTTCAATAGGAACAACTGCTATTTCTACCTTTTCGCTTACGACAGCGTCCATGGATTCGGGAATGGTTCGAAACGGTTCAAGCTCAAATCCAGGAAAAACCTTCTTCACCGCTAATTCGGTGAATGTTGCCTTTGGTCCTAAAAAACCAACTTTCATGATTCCACACACTCCCTAACATCAATCTCTATCTGCTGCTAAAATTATGATTAAGCGCCTGTTCCAAGCACTTCTACTTTCTCTACAAATTCAAGCTTCCGCAATTCTGAAAGCAGCTCATCTATATCTGTTGAAATCTGGGTGGTATTGAGCGAAAGTGTAACGTTTGCCCGTCCTTGCAATGGAATGGTTTGATGTATGGTTAACACATTACAGCCAGATGAAGCAACAACACCAAGCAGCTTCGAAAGTGTACCAGAACGATCCTCAAGATGAAAAAAGAGTGTTACTAACCGTTCCTTTACAATCGTGGAAAAGGGAAATACCGTATCTCTATATTTATAATAGGCACTCCTGCTTAAATCCACCTGTTGGACAGCATCCCAAATAGACTCAGCCTTACCTCTTTCGAGCATTTCTTTTACATCAAGTGTTTTTTTCATAGCCTCAGGCAAGACGTCTTCTCGTATTAAGTAAAATTTCTTATCAAATTTTTCATTTTTCATCTCTCCACCCACCTGATTAAAAAAAGCATAAGCGCCCGCCCTCAGATGGAATCGGACGCCTCAGCTAGAATTTCTACTACTCAACAAACTCAAATTCAAATTCTAATAATCTAACCGTATCCCCATCTTTTGCACCTTTTTTCCTTAAAGCCTCATCCACACCAAGACCACGAAGCTGTCTTGAAAAACGTCGAATAGATTCATCTGTTTGGAAATTAGTCATCTTAAACAGCTTTTCAATCTTTTCACCTGAAACAACAAATGCACCGTCTGGTTCTCTTGTAATATAGAAGGCCTCAGGGTCTGCCTCATGCTTGTAAAGAACGCGATTAATACCTGTGTCTTCTTCCTCTTCATGCTGTAGAGGAAATTCAGGAGTCTGCTCGATTTTGTCCGCAATCGCAAATAATAGCTCTCTCAAACCTTTTCTTGATAGGGCAGAAATCGGATAAATCGGGAAATCTTCTTCAAGGCGTTCTTTAAACTTTTGCAAATTCTCTTCTGCTTCCGGCATGTCCATTTTATTGGCCACAATAATCTGTGGACGCTCAGTTAAGCGGAGATTATATTCTTCTAGCTCTTTATTGATGGTCAGGAAATCCTCATATGGATCGCGACCTTCCATCGCAGCCATATCAATTACGTGAACGATAACCCTGGTGCGTTCAATATGCCGTAAGAATTGATGTCCTAGGCCTACACCTTCACTTGCACCTTCAATCAGTCCTGGTAGGTCTGCCATGACAAAGCTTCGGTTATCTTCAGTTTCAACCATTCCAAGATTCGGAACAATTGTCGTAAAATGATATTCCGCAATTTTTGGTTTTGCTGAGGAAACTACTGATAATAAAGTAGATTTTCCAACGCTTGGGAAGCCGACAAGTCCAACATCTGCGAGCAGCTTTAATTCTAGGATAACATCGCGCTCTTGACCTGGTTCGCCATTTTCAGCAAGCTCTGGCGCTGGGTTTGAAGGGGTCGCAAAACGGGAATTTCCTCTTCCTCCACGCCCGCCTTTGGCAATGATTGCACGCTGTCCATTCTCGACAAGATCAGCGATGACTTCTTTTGTTTCTGCATCCATGACCACTGTACCTGGTGGTACTTTAACAATCATATCCTTGGAGTTTTTGCCGTGTTGATTTTTGGACATGCCATGCTCACCACGCGGCGCTTTCCAATGGCGCTGATAACGGAAATCCATTAAGGTACGCAAGCCCTCATTTACTTCAAAAACAACATCTGCGCCCTTGCCGCCGTCTCCGCCAGCAGGTCCGCCCATAGGAACATATTTTTCACGGCGAAACGCGACCATTCCATTACCGCCGTCTCCACCTTTTACATAAATCTTCGTTTGATCGACAAACATGTGAATCCTCCTGGTTGACTGATGACGAACTGAATCGTCCTCCTATACCACTGGCATAAAGATTTCTAATCCTAGTTCGCTTTCTGAGAATTCCTTTATCACACACTCGTTTTCAGAGGAGATTAGGAATTGTTCAATCAGTTCTTTTTTTATTATTATTCCGCTAAAATCAAAAAAGAAACGAACTCCATCTGATTGCGGTTGAATTGTTATCGATAAGTGATTTTCTTGAAACGCCTCAATTGCTTGATCTAAGCAAATGAAAAAGGATTTTGTCCAATTAGACAGAAGTTTATCATTTATTTCCACTGCTTCTATATCGTTAAGAACCTCATATTCAAGCTGAAATAAATGATTTTCCCAATTTGACTTTAAAAGCAAGGAGGCAAATATCGGCAAATGTAAGTTCGACAGCTTCGATTCATGCTGTACTTCGACTACAATTTCATTTATATATGCTTTTGCCCGATCCATTCTATTTAAATCCAAGTTCCCTTTGATTAGCTGCAGCCTATTCAGCCAATCATGCCGTGAGTGCCGCAGCACCTCAACGATATCCCATTCTTTCTCCATAATCGCACTCCTAGCTTAAGTGTCGAAAAAACTATTTTCTGTTAGTATATCAAAAAAGTTCACATGAGTAAGCAATTTTGCGCGAATGTTTTCCAATTGAGGTATTATGAGGCTAATTTGGGAGATCAAATTGGAGTTTGTAATTGGGTATTTTTTCCTTTCGAGTTAAAAAAGAAAACCCTAACCAATCAGGTTAGAGTTTTCACTGAAAGCTTACGCTTCTTGAGCTGTTGGATAAACGCTGACTTTTTTACGGTCACGACCAAAACGTTCGAATTTTACAACGCCGTCGATTTTAGCAAAAAGAGTGTCGTCTCCTCCACGGCCTACGTTTTCACCTGGGTAAATCTTTGTACCGCGTTGACGGTAAAGGATTGAACCACCAGATACGAATTGACCGTCTGCACGCTTAGCGCCAAGGCGCTTTGATTGAGAGTCACGTCCGTTCCTTGTAGAACCTACTCCCTTTTTAGATGCAAACAACTGAAGATCTAATTTTAATAACATTTATTCCACCCCCTACTTTTTGAAGGTTATTTTTATGTGCTCTCCGTACTCTTCTTCAATCGTTCGTAATGAAACGACCATACCTTCTAGAAGGAGCTGTACTTTCTCATTTATGTCTTCCGGAAGTTTATCTGGAACAACACAGCGGAGAAAGCCATCTCCCTGTTCAATCTCTGGCTTGACACCTGTTAAGGCGTGCACAGCATTAATTGCGCCAACGGATACAGCGGACGCGCCTGCACAGACGATATCCTTTCCCCGATTAGCGAAGAATGCATGACCACTTATTTTAAATGATTGAATCGATTCGGATTCAGAACGGTTAATTGTAATAGATATCATCTATTATCCAACACCTTACGAGTTGATCGCTTCGATCATAACTTTAGTGTATGGCTGACGATGACCTTGCTTTTTACGGTTGTTTTTCTTCGCTTTGTACTTGAAAACAGTGATTTTCTTAGCGCGGCCTTGTTTTTCAACTTTAGCTGTAACTGTAGCACCAGCCACTAATGGGCTTCCTACTTTTACATTTTCTCCGCCAACGAATAATACCTTATCAAATGTAACTGTTTCGCCTGCTTCTGCGTTAAGCTTTTCAATGTAGATAGCTTGACCAGCTTCTACTTTAATTTGCTTACCACCTGTTTCGATAATTGCGTACATACTTGCACCTCCTCATAAACTCAGACTCGCCATAGTCAGGCGCTCATGCAAAAAGCAATCGACTTAATACCTGTAATGTGCGGTTGTAGCACGGGTGCTACAAACATAACATTGAAAATTTTATCATGAAATAGGCGAAAGTGTCAATAGGGTTCTCCTGCTTTTTGCGCGATCTCTTCATGATTCCCAAATTGATTTACAACATAGTAATGTTGGGCAGATGATTGAATCGAAAAATACAATTTGAGACGAATCCATTCTTCTACCATTTCTAAATGCGGCAGGATCGCTTCTTTTACCTCATTTGTTGTTTCGATTAATACCGCTTCAAAGTCGGAATTCCGGTGCTCCATAAGCTCCCGCTCGAGTCGAAATGCAACCGTCTCTGCACTAAGAATCCGTCCTGTACCATCACAAACGTGACATTTCACCTGTAATGCTTCGGATAAAGAAACTTTTGTTTTCTTCCTTGTCAGCTGGAGGATTCCTAGTGCCGTGAAACCAATGATTTTTGTTCTTGTTTGATCCATTTGAAATTGTGCTTCAATCGTTTCCAAGATGTGACGCCTGTCCTTTTCGCTTTTCATGTCAATAAAGTCAATGAGGACAATCCCGCCAATATCACGAAGCTTAAGTTGACGGGCAATTTCAATAGCCGCTAGGGTATTTGTTTTTAACACTGTATCCTGATAATCCGTTTTGCCGGAGAACTTCCCAGTATTAACATCAATAATCGTTAAAGCCTCGGTTTCATCAAAGATTAGATAGGCCCCTTTGTCTAGCCAGACTATCCGCTTAAGTGCCTTATCAATTTCATGCTCAATCCTGTGGACAGCAAAGATATTTTCTTTTCCATTATAATAGGTAACTTTTAGATTAGGATATCTGTCATCGAGGACTTTTTTAAAAGAAAGGTCATCGATTATTACTTCACCCTCAGACATTTGAGCAATGGAATCAAAAACCATTTCCGTAAAGGTATCTTTTTGATAAAGAATTCCTGGCTTTTTTAGTGCAGCCACCTTCTGATTCAGTTCATCAGCCAGATGGCGAAGAGTGTTGATTTCTTTTTCCATTTCCTCTTCGGTTGCAGAAATGCTTGATGTACGAAAAATAAGCCCTTCTTCTTCGGTTTTAAGTCGCATGCCTATACGGCGAAGATGATCCTTTTCTTGAACTATTTTTTTAGAGACTGCCACATAGCGCCCCTGCGGCATATAAATAAGGTTCATTCCTGTAAGTTCAATAATTCCCGTTACTCTTGGACCTTTAACTCCGGTCGTGTCCTTTTCTACCTGCACCAACAATTTTTCACCCTGATGAACGAAGGTAGAAACACTTTTCTTCTCTTTATCGATACTCCGTTCAGGTGATAAGACATAGGAAGCAAGCACATCACGATGTAGATAGGCGTTTTTCTCCGCGCCAATATCGATAAATGCCGCATTCATCCCAGGCAGAACCTTGGTTACAGTCCCATAATAAATATTACCGACCAGAGATTGCTGCTCTGGTCGGTCAAAAATAATTTTTTCAACTGTATTATTCTTAACGACAGCAAATCTCTTTTCTCTAGAAACTGCATTCACAATTAACTTTTCCAAACCAACATCCTCACTTTTGTTCTAATTATTTTTATTATACCAATTTAGTAAGAAAAGAGAAGGTCGCTGATTTTATCGGTTAACCGTTTTTCTGTAAAATAAGCATGAAGCAGTTCATTTTCATCCAACATGCCTTTTTCTTTACCATCACTCTCGACAATAATCGGATGTTTGCAGCCTCGTTGAAATTTTTCTAACACATCGATTAGCAAGTCTTGCTCATTTGCTTGAATGGGTTTCAGGGCTTGGAGGTCACTTTTTTTACCATAGTAGCGCTCCAAAAGGAATCTCATAAAAATATACCTGCGCTGTTTCCATTCATGATAAAGAGAGAATAATAAGAAGCCAACGATAATCCAGACATTTATTTGCTCCGGTGCAGCGAAGAGTGTAAGAACAGAAAAGATTCCCACGCTGGAGAAAGAAATCAATAAGGTTTGACGGTGTGCAATCGGAAATGATTTTTTCAATGATAGGAGCATAAAGATCAGCTTCCCGCCATCAAGAGGCCAGACCGGGATTAGATTGAAGATAAATATCATTAAATTATAGTGTAAAAACAATAAAAACAAATCTTCAGGAATCAGATTAAAGAATAAAAGTGCATACGCTAGGGCCACCATCCAGATATGCTGGAGCGGTCCTGCAAGAACAACGATTGCCTCTTCCTTTAAAGGACGGTTACCATGCTCCTCCATTTCAGCTACGCCGCCGAAGGGGAGCAGGGTAATTTTCTTAATCCTCCATGAAAAAAAAGAAGCTGCAGCAGCATGCCCCATTTCATGCACAAAAATTATGCCGATTAACAGGCATACCTCGAGGAAATGTGCTGTAGCAATGGATATCGCGATGACAATCCACAACAATGGGTGGACATGGACCTGTTGTAATAAATGTATGACTTTATTCAAAGCGAATCACCTGGATCGGGTCGATGAAATCATCGCCTTTTTTAATGGCAAAATAATAGGTTCCCTTCGTTTTATCTTCCCCTGTTGATTCTGAGGCAGTACCCACGACGGTTTCCGTTTTAATAAACTCATATAAACTAACCTTAATTTCATCGAGATTTCCATAGGTCGTCTCTGTTTGATCAGCGTGCTGGATGATGACAGTCTTGCCCGTATCTTCCTTAACACCTGCAAACATGACATTTCCTTCATTCATCGCTTCAACAGGTGCACCTTTTGCGGTTTCAATCATGATGCCCTGTCCATTCTTTTCAAAGTTTTCGAGGATCTTTCCTGAAAAAACAGGAACAACAGAGTTTTTATCAACTACATTTTTCTCGCCTTTGTTTTCTTCACCTGTAAACGGCAGGAGAGCTAATGGTTTACCGAATTGATCTTCATACCATTTTGATACTGTTGCAAATTTAAAATCCTGCTCCATTGTTTTCATCACAAAATCTTTTGCTGGAGCAAATGTAGCAGAATTTTCTCGGAACATAATAGCAATCACAAGAAATAACAGTGCGGATGCCAAAATCTTAAAGATGAAAACTTCCTTTTTAAATAAAGGATGGACGACATCGTCCTTACCTGGTTCATAGGAGGAAAAATGATTAAATCCGTATTTTTCATCCTCCCCTGGCCAGGAAATTTCTTGTTCGGGTCCTTTCCCTGATGATCCACCTTTTTCCTTTTTTCGCTTTGCGATTCGTCGCCGTATTTCCTCTGGTGTAGACCGCATTATATCCACCAACCTTTAGACAGCTTTTTGTACAAGTCTATGTGGTTGTCTCAGAGAGTATGACTCCGGCATAACTTTTTTAGGTTTTGTACATTTTTCAAAAGTCTTTGTACACTTATACATATATTTCCATTTGACAATAAACACCTAACAACTAAAAAATAGACAATTGCCTACCTATAAATGAAACTTCCATGAATTTGTGGATAAGCCACACGTTCTTTTGGCTTATCCATATAATGACTGTAACTTACAATTAGAGGTGAATATATTTGTCTAACAGTCACAAAGATCATTCTTATCGTGGGGATATTTACGATTTAATTGAGCTGAACCAACTATTATCTGGTCCTCACCAAATTCTTTTTGAGAGGAAGAGTCCATACCAGGACGTGCTTTTGATAGAAACGAAAAATATCCGTTTATACTGGAACAATCAATTAATGTGGAATTCCATGGATGAACGGATTTATTACGAAGCTCTTGTTCATCCGGCTTTTGTCATATCAGACAAGCACGAACGTGTCTTAATCATCGGTGATGAATGCGGAATGGCATTGCGCGAAGCCCTCAAATATGCAGATGTGAGCCATGTTAGTTTCGTGCCCCTACCTGGTGAAACCCTTTTAGCTGCGCAGAAAACACAAGAAATTTCTGAAATAAATGAAGGTTCTTTTTTTGATAAACGTGTTCAAATTATCAAGAGTAACATTCATGACTTCTTCAAGAAAGAACAGCAGCCATTTGATGTGATAATCGTGGATCTTCCTGATCCAGAAGCCAAGGAAAGAAGCAAAATGTATACAACAGAATTCTATAGAAAATTATCCAATCTCCTAACCGATGACGGTATATTGGTTTCACAGTCCGCATCACCTGAAGATACCCCGGTGGTTTACTGGAGTATTGAAAAAACTATACAAAGCGCTTCCCTTCACACTCTTAACTATCATGTTAATATTCCATGGTTTGGAGACTGTGGATTTCACCTTGCCGGGAAGAAAGTTCTAAAGTGGTGTGGAGAGAAAATAAATACCCCAAACCGTTCATTACCAAAAAACATAAAAACATGGTTTACTTTTTCGCAGCAGTTAATGTCATACAAAAAACAAGCTGTTGTCAACTCAATAAATTGCTTACGCCTATGTAGATTCCTCCCGAATAATGCTCAAGATCCGGAAGAAGTGAGAGAACTTCGTCATCTGCTCTCCAATTCCCACCGTGTACTTTATGAAGGAGGAACATCGGGAGATCGTGTATTAGTGTTGGAGACTAAAGATGTGCGTTTATATCTAGATAAGCAGCTTCAATTTAGTTCTTTAGATGAAAAAATCTATCATGAGGCTCTTGTTCATCCGGCACTTTCCATGGTTCCAAAAAGGGAACGTATTCTAATTGCAGGTGGCGGGGATGGATTTGCCATTCGCGAGGTTCTTAAATATCAAGATGTTAAGCATATTGACTTAGTAGACCTCGACCCATTAATGATCCACATCGCCCGTAATATACCTAAAGTAGCATCCCTAAACAAAAGAGCACTCCATGATAAACGGGTATCCGTCCATCAGAAAGATATCCAGGTATTTCAAAAAGAACAAAATGAACCTTATGATGTCATCATTGTGGACTTGCCAGACCCAGGTGATGAACTATTGAGCCGATTGTATACGGTAGAATTTTTTAGCCAATTATCCAATCTACTAACGGAAGATGGCATTCTAGTCTGTCAATCTCATTCACCGGGGTATGCTCCATTTGTGTACTGGAGTATTGGATTATCACTTAAAGGGACTGGAATGCATATCAGGAGCTACCATACCGATGTTCCTTCATTTGGGGATTGGGGCTTTCACTTGGCCTCAAAAAAGCAGCTGCAATCATTGAACAGAAAAGTATTTGTCCCGAATCAAACACTCCCGGAAGACCTGTCCAGCTTATTTAGCTTCCCATCAAAATCCCGGTCTGTTCGAGAGAATTCACATATGAATACCTTGTCAAACCTAAAACTACAAGAAATTTATAAACAAGAACTACGAAGGTAACTTACCAAAAAGGCTCTACTCTGAATATGAGTAGAGCACCTTTTTGGAAATTATATTATTTCTATAAAACTTGGACAACCGTACAATTTATTTTTCCATAAATCCCATACGATAACTTATAAAGGAAAACGGAGGGGAATGATGAGACTTTGACCATAGAAGGAAAGCATATTATCATTGATGCATTTATGTGCGATTCTACTCATTTAAATGACATCAAATTTTTACAAGAAATGTGTAAAAAAGTGGCAATGGATGCAAATATGGAGATTCTGTACTCTTACTTCCACCAATTTCAGCCACAAGGTGTGACAGGGGTACTTGTTTTATCCACTTCTCATTTGTCCATTCATACCTGGCCTGAAGAGAGGTATGTATCATTAGATTTTTATACATGCGGAACTCAAGAACTGACTCCTCAAGTGGAATATCTGATAAAAGAATTGTCTTCCAAGCATGCAATGGTTTACTCCATTTCCCGCGGCGTTTCTTATCCTCAACTGATTATGTGTGAAGAACTAGACAGTTGAAATTTGAAAATCAACCAAGGTGAATAAATATGAGAATAAAAAACGTAAAGCCATATACTTTCGGATCACTATATAAACAAGATGACCCTGATGGTAAAATCATTCCTCTTGCGGCTGGAAACCTAATCGATTTTACAATTGCCGGTCCCTACCAAAATACTTGGCCAGATATTGCAACCAATAGAATTACAGTTTACAAGTCAGGTGTCTATCAAATTACAGCAGATGTATCTGTCATGCTAGAAGAAGAACATTGTGCTGTATTTAACATCAACCTCAGTGCTGATGGCTCTGAACCACTTACTGGTTCTACCTTTGATGCGATTGGCATAAATACCGTCACAGGAAAAACAGTTCAAGCTTTTTTGAATGCTGGCGATGAAATCGGAATTTTCATTGCTGAAACTTTTGCTCCTAGAGGTAGATTGCCAAGATATAATCGTGCAGCATTAACTCTTCATTTACTCGATTATTAGGATCAAATATAGCTAATGATATATGAAAAAACCTGTCCACTTTTATGCGGGCAGGCTTCATTTATTATCGAACACCAAAGAACTGTTTAATTTTACCAAACACACTTTTGTTTTTGTCTTCTAGCGGCTGCAATGGAATGGATTCCCCTAGAATACGTCTAGCGATATTGCGGTAAGCAATCGACGCTTTGCTATTTGGATTTAAGGCAATCGGTTCACCGTGATTGGATGCTTTGATGACTTCCTCATCATCTGCGACAATGCCAATTAGCTCAATCGATAAGTGCGCGGTGATTTCATCGACATCTAACATATCTCCGCTTTTCATCATATGATTTCGAATTCGGTTAATCACCAATTTCGGTGACTCGACTGTCTTAACCTTTTCAAGTAGACCAATGATTCTATCAGCGTCACGTACTGCTGAAACTTCAGGCGTGGTGACGATGATCGCCCGGTCAGCTCCAGCAATGGCATTTTGGAAGCCCTGTTCAATTCCTGCGGGACAATCAATAATAATATAATCATAGTCTTGCTTAAGTTCATTCATTAGTTTGAGCATCTGTTCTGGCTTAACAGCTGATTTGTCAACCGTTTGCGCTGCTGGCAGCAAATACAATAAATCTTCGAATCTTTTATCTTTAACCAATGCTTGATGGATTTTACATCTTCCCTCAACCACATCCACAAGGTCATATATGATTCGATTTTCCAGCCCCATTACGACATCTAAATTTCGAAGGCCAATATCTGTATCTACTAAACATACTTTTTTGCCTTGAAGGGCCAATGCTGTACCTATATTAGCAGAAGTCGTGGTTTTTCCGACGCCGCCTTTACCGGATGTAATTACTATTGCCTCTCCCACATTAATGTCCCCCTTCTAATCTATTTAAATTAGGCCTTAAATTTATTAAAACTTGCAATCTATCTACGATGATTTGATGGTTATCGTCGATGTATGCACATTCCATTTCACGTTTTTCATTGTTTTGAACTTTATCGGGTGAACGATTAATACAATCGTGAATTCTCAGCTGGGAAGGCTGCATGCTTGAAGCTGCTATAACCGCTTGATCATTTCCAAGGACACCTGCATGGGCAATTCCCTTTAATGCACCCATGATAAAAATATTACCGCCAGCAATCACGGTTCCACCTGGGTTTACATCCCCAATGAGCAGTAAATCTCCAGGAACCTCTAATACTTGTCCGGATCGGATAATTCGAGCCACGGTAACGACTTCATTTTCCGCTTTAAGCTTATCGGATTCTGCTCTGGTGACAACATTGGATTCAATATCATCGACCACTAAATTCTTCTTTTGAAGAATAAGATTTTTTATTTCTTCTCGCTGAGCATCACTTAAATATCGATTGCCAACATCGACTTTTACACGGGTTAATTGACGCTCAGCTTGAGTTTTTTGGTTTGCCGAAAGTTTTTCATCGAGCTCCTTTTGCAGCTCCTCAAAGGAACAGCTATCATCAAGATGAAGGACAATTCCATCCTTCGTACCTTTAATCGTAACATTTTGTCGCTTTTTCATGGAGAAAACTCACCTCAAATAATAAGAAACGCATTCGTGCCCAGAAATTGGCACCCACCAAGCCATAGACACACTTTTATTATACAATTCGACACGCTTTATGTATTCTCCTTTTTTAAAAAGGCTTTATTCGTAAAGATTGTTGTTAAAATCTTAAAGCCGATTTTAACGTAGAAATAGCTATTTTGCACTTTAGAATATAGTTTACAGGCTCTTTTCTTATTAAATTAATGCTATTTTCTGCGCAAACTTAGCACAATCAATTAATTTTGTTCTAAATAGTAACAAAGTTTAAGAAAGAGCCTTAAAAAAGAATTCATTCATCTCGTAAACTTTCCGCAAAACTTTCAAAATAGCGCTTTAAAGGATATGCAGCAATCAAAAGAAAAGCTGCATTTAAAATGAGTGAAGCATAAAAGCGTATCTCCAAAAAGCTCATGAATTCGAGCGTGGTAATATGAATTAAAAAGTTCATTTCATAGACACCCAATTCAAGTAAGGCAATCCCCACTAGTGATACTAGAAAGGCGACAATAATATTCGTCTGCAATACATGCATGATTTTCGAAATAAGGTACGCAATGAATGGAAAAAGGAAAAAGTAAATACCGATAATTTCAATCCAGATGATATCAAAGAGCAATCCAAAAATAGCAGCATAAATAATTCCATATTTCCTGCCCGAATAGATAGTAAGAAACAATATTCCCGCAAATAGGAAATGAGGGACCAAAATGTAGTTACGACCAAATACCTCAGGAGGGATATATTGGACAAACAAGCTCTCTAATAGGAAAAGGAATAGAAACAAAAGAGGAAGTAGGAATTTCTTCACAAATCCTCCTCCTCTCCTTCGCCCATATCCGCTGCAGCAGGCTGAGTCATGGTTCTGGTAATCACAATGATGTTTTCTAAATCGTAAAAATCCGCACCTGGTTTGACTAAGGCTGTTTGATTCAATCCATATTGGTCTGGCTTAACATCAATGACTTTACCAATTTGCAAGCCCTGAGGGAATACTCCGCCGAGGCCAGAGGTGATAACATTTTGTCCCTTTTTAATTTCAACCCCTGAAGGAATTGCTTTGATTAATAACGCTTTTTTCTCTTTATCGTAACCCTCAACAAGGCCAAATACATTCGTTTCGCCTTGAACGATTGCTGAAATCCGATTTTTCGGATCCATTGCGCTTAACAATTGAACCGTTGAGCTAAACTGATTAACTGTTTTGACTTTGCCAATTAGGCCATGTGCAGTAATAACCGCCATATTTTTTTTAATTCCGTCTGTTTTCCCTTTATTGATAATAATCATTTCATGCCAACGATCAGGGTTTCTACCTATTACAGTTGCTTGTAAAGGTTCAAAATCTCTCAGGGTCTCTTCTTCACCGAGAATATCACGCAGCTCTTTATTATCCTTTTCCAGCTCCTGTACCTGTGCTTCAAGGCTAACAAGTTTCTCCATTCGTGATTTTAATTCTTTATTCTCTTCATATGTATTTTGCAAGTCCTGAAGATTTTCAAAAAAACCTGCAACTAAATGAGCAGGCTTTGAAACCAGGGATTGAACCCAGCCGGCAGTATCCTTTAAGAATTGCTCTGGCCAGGTTAGTTTACTTCTCTCCCTTAACGAAAACCCAATCAATGCCACGAGAACAATAATGCTTACCAGCAAAACGATCAATCGTTTATTCAAAAAGAACTGTGGCATGATTATACACCTCTATTTTTCTCTAAATAGTTACTCTCGTCGTTATCTTGTATCTTTCGCTTTGTTTTTGAATAATTGAATATGATCTAAGGCTTTTCCAGTACCTATTGCTACACAATCAAGCGGGTTTTCAGCAATTAGGACAGGCATATTCGTTTCTTCACTAATTACCTTGTCCAAATTTCGAAGCAAAGCGCCTCCGCCTGTTAATACAATTCCTCGGTCCATAATATCTGCAGCAAGCTCTGGCGGCGTTTTTTCTAATGTATTTTTAACAGCCTCGACAATCGCAAAGACCGTATCTTTTAAGGCAGCACCAATTTCTTTCGCTGTGATTTCAATGGTTTTTGGCAACCCAGTTAATAAATCACGTCCGCGTATTTCCATATTATCGATTCCCTCAGAATCACCAGCAGAACCGACTTCCAATTTAATTGCTTCTGCAGTACGTTCCCCAATCATGAGGTTGTAATTTTTCCGGATAAAAGAAACAATCGACTCGTCCATTTCATCCCCACCAACGCGAATCGATATGCTCGTCACGATACCGCCTAACGAAATAATCGCTACTTCGGTTGTACCACCACCAATATCAACTACCATGCTGCCAGTCGGCTCCCATACAGGCAGGTTGGCACCGATTGCAGCCGCAAATGGTTCCTCAATCGTATAAGCGTCCTTGGCACCAGCTTGACGGGTAGCGTCAATCACTGCTCTTTCCTCTACAGCCGTTATCCCTGATGGAACACAAACCATTACATACGGCTTACCAGAGAAAATGCTCTTACTTTTTAATGCTTGACGAATATGGTATTTCATCATGGTTGCTGTTATTTCAAAATCAGCAATAACACCATCCTTCATTGGTCTCATTGCAATCACATTACCAGGTGTACGTCCAATCATGTTCTTCGCATCGTTACCAACCGCAACAATGGATTTCGTGTCTGTTTGCATAGCCACAACAGATGGCTCTCTTAATACAATCCCTTTACCTTTTACATAAACAAGGGTATTTGCTGTCCCCAAGTCAATTCCAAGGTCTCTAGTCCCAATTCCAAACATAGTTGTATCTCCCTTTCTGATACGAAAATAACAAAAGGTAAGTAAAAATACCTTCTAATCCATGTATTTTTTCTAGTAATTTATATCGTTAACGCGAAAGATGTCCTGAAAAATCATAACCATTATTATATCCTAACGTCAAATAAAATCATAGTATTATAAATAGCCTTTTTCCTTGAGAGAGACAAATTTATTTTCGCCGATAATCAAATGATCGAGCACGTCGATGCCTATCATTTTTCCGCATTCCACAAGCCTCTTGGTTACTTCAACATCTTCACGGCTCGGAGCGGGGTCCCCTGAAGGATGATTATGGAGACAAATAATGGAAGCAGCAGAGCGTTTTAAGGCTTCTCGAAAGACCTCGCGTGGGTGCACGATGCTAGCGTTTAAGCTTCCAATAAATATGGTTTGCTTGTGGAGCACTTGGTTTTTCGTGTTGAGGTATAAACAAACAAAATGCTCTTGTGATAGAAAGCGCATGTCATTCATCACATAATTGGCACCATCTTCAGGTGAGCGAATCACATAGCGATCTGTATAATTTAAGTTGGCAATCCTTCTGCCAATTTCAACGGCTGCGAGAATTTGGATAGCCTTTGCTTGCCCTATTCCTTTAATTTCAGTCATTTCTTCTAAGGTCGCTGCTTTTAAAAGCCGTAAGCCTTCAAAATTTGTCAACAAGCGATTGGATAATTGGAGAACCGATTCATCCTTTGTACCCGTTCTAAGTAAAATCGCAATTAATTCATGGTTCGATAAACTCTCGGGACCATTCTGAATAAAACGTTCTCTCGGTCTTTCGTCTTGAGGGAAATCACGGATCATTAATGAATTAGTGGACATTCTATTTCCTCCCTATAATAGGGGAATTAATGAACTAGCCATTATGACAACTGGTAGCCCAGCCTTTTTAATTCGCGATAGGTCCTAGCTGACGGCAGGCCGACAACCGCAAAATAATCTCCATTAATTTTTTTGACAAGCATGCTTCCAAGCTGCTGAATGCCATATGCCCCTGCTTTATCAAGCGGTTCACCACTTTGTACATATGACTTGATTTCTTCGTCCGTTAACTCCCAAAACCAAACTTCTGTTCTTTCATAAAAACGTGCTGTCCCATTCGGAGACAAAATGGACACACCTGTGTAAACTTCATGCTTTCGACCAGAAAGCACTTTTAACATCCCAATGGCGTCTTTTTCATCAATTGGCTTACCTAACACTTGACCATCGGCAACGACAATCGTGTCTGAACCTATGACAAAGGAGCTAGGATTTTCTTTAAAAATCACCTGTGCTTTTCGCTCGGCAAGATCCATGACTATATCCTCTGGAGAAAGCGCTGGATCAAAGCTTTCATCTACTTCACTACTTGAAATCGTGAATGATAATCGGAGGTTTTCTAGAAGTTCTTTTCGCCGTGGAGAAGAAGAGGCTAAAATGAGGTTCTGCATTCAATCACCTTACCTTTTGCATCAATTAGGGAGATACATGTTAATCCTATCAGAATTTGTAGAAGCAAACAATTTTTATATCATTAAAGTTCGAAGAAATATGTCAGATTATACAAAGAAATCCCGGAAGTAAAATTCAAAATATTTCGATATCATCCAAAAATGCCCGTCTCATCTAAGACAGGCATGGGGAGGGAAATAATTTCCCGGAAAATATCAGGTTTTGTCGATTACAAGGAATAATAGACTGATAAATAGTTTAATAAATGCTGTTGTGCTTCAACCAAACTATCTTTATTCTTCTTTTCTTGAAATGCCTCAACCTTTGTAAGTGCACTCGATAATTCCTCATTTAGAGTTTTTACCTTTTCATTTTTCAGCTCTTTTGCACCTTGTTTCAATTGTTTAGACGTGCTTGTGACTTCTTTACTAAAATCTGATGAAATACTGCCAGTAACCATAGCATTGGATGTAACCTTTGACAACTGTTGAAAAATGGCAGGTGCAGCTTCTAAAAAGCTTTTTTCACTATCATTTATATCTGATACAGTCTTTTCAGCAATGGGAATTTGTTTTGAAAACACATCCTCAAACCCATTTGTTTTATACTGTGTTCCTAACCCCTTGGCGATTTCAATCGAGTCTGCTACACCTAAAAACAAATACTCTTTATTGTCCATTGTAAGCGTTTGGGCTGGTAAACCTTTTCCTTTAGCCTGACTAGCTGCATCAGAAGCTGCATCTTTGGTCGTAAAAGCTCCACCTTGAACGATAAACGCAGTTTGAGCACCTAAGACGATGGAAGTACTCTTTCCACCAGTGTTGTTTTCGGAACCTTTATCTGATCCCTTATCTACAACCACTGGCTCTGTTACAGCTGGTTTACTACTATCAGTATTAACTAACTTTAGCATAAGGAGCCCAAGGCTAGTCCCAATCAAGATAGCAAATATAGCTGTTATTAATATGGATTTAAACACGCCACCATTCCGCTTAGTGGAAAAAGTGGTGAACGCTACAGGTTTCTTACTTCCGCTCTTTTTCTGCTTCTGATTTTGGCTACTTACTATTTTGTATTCCTGAATATCCTGATCAGAAGATTCAGGTATGATCCAGTCAAAGCTTTCATCATCGATAGGCTCCTTGGCAGCGGCAGTTTCTAAAAATATATCCTGTTCGTTGAAATCCTCGTCGATTTTTATCACTTTATCAAAAGAATCTTTCGCAGGTTCTTTTTCTTTTTGAATGGGCTCTTCTGAGAAAGTCTTAGTTTCTCCGTTTAACTTTATTTTGATAGTATTGCCACGATTCGGCTTGTCCACTAACTCGTACTCCTCCCTCTACCAATAGCAATTTCTACCATCCTATCACAAAGACAAAAAAAAATAACAAGACTTTTGTCGTCTTGTTATACAATGCTTTCGCCAATTTTTTTACTTATTTGATATTAATAAGGTCTACTGAGATTTTGTCAATCTCAGAGTAGAGGTTGCGGTTCTCTCCATTTAGAAAAACTTTAGTGACTTTTCCATCTATTACTTCAACATAAGTTTCATCTGAAGGCACTAATACCTCACCTGAATAAGGATCGTAGAATTCATTAATATAATTTGTTTTATATAAATCCTCATAAGTGATTTTCTTTAGGCTATTTCTGTCTACTACTTTTTCATCATTAAGATATAAATCAGCTGCATGCACAATCGCTAATGCATTATTAACAAAGGTCTTATCTTTTGAATTAGCGATTACATTCGAAATCGAAAGAAGTCCAATTGATGCAATAAAACCTAGGATAACAATTACTGCCAGCACTTCCACAAGTGAATATCCTTTTTCATTGAAACAACTTATTATTTTCATATAAAAACCCTTTTTAATTGGTATTTAGAAAAGTATTTCTAGTTAACCTCTGAAAATGCGCTTAACGGATTTTTCTTATTCGCCGGTGCCGGAGCATCGATTTTTGGAAGTTCAGCCATTAAGTCTTCTAAACCTGGCAGATAATAGGCAGAAACGGTAAGAGTGTATGTTAATGGTTCATTAGCTTTTTCCGAATCAAGTGATGTTATTTCTTCTTTACCAGTGTAATTAATTGATTCAACAACAACAATTCGCTTTAATGATTCAAGAGTTGAAATGAATTTTTCAATATCTTCATACTTAGGTGATTCAATACTTAGATTGACTGTCAGTTTCTTTAGACCAGTTGCGGGTGCAGGAGCCACTTGCTCAGCTGTAGCTTCTTTTACTGTTTCAACCTTAGGAGTTTCTGTACCCTCTGTATTCTCAGTTGCAGGTGGAGGTTCTGTCGGAAGTGTTACATCAACATCCTTTGAAAAACTCATTGAACTAATTTTACTATTTGAAACGTTTTCTGCTTTTTCAAGGTCTAAAATAAACTGTTCTTGTAATGGTGTAACAGGAACCTTTTTTTGTAGTTCTCTTGTATCTTCTGTTACTTTTTTTGTTTCATCTAGCTTTTCTTGAGTATTGGATTCTAGTAGTTTTTGCTCAGAAGCCAATGTTTGCTCTTTTGAAGTTAAATCCGATTTTAATGGTGAAAGTTTAAAGAATTGAGCAAAAACGAATAGTAATACAATGAGAAGAATGCCAACCAATAAAATAAGTTTATGTTTTTTTGAAAAACTTAGTTTCATGATTGTGTCACTCCTTCCTCATCATCGCCGCCTTTATTGAGTAGCTTTTTAATGGTTTCTTTATTAAATTTTATTTCATATTGTCCAATGTATCTAGGTAATACCTCTGCTTCCTCTGTTTGCTCTTCATTGGCGGCAGTTGCTTCGGCAGTATCAGTAGATTTAGGATCAACCGGAGTTATTATGATACTATTTGGGTTATTGGGATCAGTACTAACAACTATTGATTGATTATTAACAACCGTACTAGTTGGTTGACCCTCTGTGGTCTGATTTGCTGTTGTTGTTTCTGTTGCTTCTGTTTGTTCTTTTGCAGTCAATGAATTAAGGCTAGCATCGTCAATCCACTCTGAATCAAGTAAACTATCTAAGAAATACGCAGCTTCTCGACTACTATCAAATTGAACGGTAAGACTCACGGTTCCAACCTCGGTATAAGCAAAAGTTTGAATAAAACCACGTTCCGGCAGCAACCCTGTAAGATGCTGCATGACAGGAATTGTTTGAATCGGATAGCTATTTGCCCATTCAACGGCACTTTTTAAAAGAGTAACAGACATCGCAGATTCATTTATATGTGCATTTTTTTCTTCTATTTCTGCCAACTTTTTTGTCGTAGAGATCTGTTGGTCGACATTAGCAATATCATTTTTAGTAGATTGAATCTGAAGGAAGTAAAACGTCCCAACAGTTAGAAAAATAACCACCACAGCAGCTAATGCAATCAGAAAGCTTGTTTTTCTCGGTTCCTTTTGGGGAAGCAGGTTAATTTCTACTAACATCATTTCACCTCTTTTAAAGCGAGACCTAGAGATAATAATAGATTAGCTGGTACGCTTCCAGTTTTACCTTTTTCATCTGATTCAAGTTCAATCATCTCTACAGGTATATCAAATCTTTCTTCCATTTCTTCATATATCGCTGTTAACATCGGATGGTCACCATTTAAGAGAAATTTCGTAACATCCCTTTTTTCGTTCGATAATGTATAGCGATAAAAATCTACTAACTTATTAATTTCATTCAGAATATCTTCAAACTGCATCACTAATTCATCAGTTTCACCAGTAAATTTAAAAACCATTCTACCAGCAGTATCCTGTTTGATTTCCCATTTTTCGATATCGAAAGGTAAAGGGAACTGTCGCATAACTAGTGGAACGGTTTCCTCAAAAATACATAAATTAACACTCGTCAAATCAAACTGAACAGTAAACAATACTTCCTTTTCTTTGGATTGACCAAGTTGATAATACAATCGATACAAGGCAAGCGGAGAAATTTCCGCAGCAATGGGTGTTAGCTTCAGACTAGAAAATACCTCTGCATATTCCATTACATTTTGTTCCGGAGCAGCAAACAAAAGTAATTCCCTAGTTTTCCCGTTATCGGCAAGAGGAAAGTAATCGAAAACAGGCTCTTCAAATGGTAAATGAATACTCGAGCCAAGTTCCAAATACAAATATCCTTTGATCTCATCCTCTTGAATATCAGCAGGGATAGAGACTTTACGTATAATAACTAGTGGATCAGGAACAATGAACCGAACCTGACGACCCTTAATTTTCCATTCATCAATACATTCTTCAAGTATATTTGCTAATGTATCACTATCAGTAATCTTCCCATCAGTAATGACACCAGGAGGAAGGAAGCGTTCGCACCATTTTTGTGCAGCAGGGGGATTCGCTTGTTTTAATTCAACAAAGCGAACGGAATGGTCATTTAGTACCAGGTTGACTATTCGATTTTTTGACGAAAAGAGGGAAAATGCCATAATAATAACCCCTTACATTTAAAATCCATTATATAAAAAATTTAAATACAAATCGATGAGTTCCGATCCCCAATAATAGGCCGTCAACGTCCCGGCTGCAATAAATGGACCGAACGGAATCGGCTGCCGCCTTTTTACAATTCTAAAAAGTAGCCCCAAACCGCCAATGACGGCTCCAAATAAAGTAGAAAAAAAGAATGATAATAACACAAGTTTAAGCCCTAACACGAAACCAAGTAAGGCATAAAGTTTTACATCTCCAAAGCCCATCCCGCCTTTACTAACCAAAGCGACAACAAGAAGAAGTGTAAAACCGGTTATTGCACCGAGCAGGCTGTCCCACCATGGTGAAAGCGGCAAAAATATCCGTTCCAATAAAAAAATCCCTGCAAACCAGATCAAGATCTTATCAGGGATGATCATATAGTGAATATCAGAAACGATGATTATGATAAACATCGATATTAGTGTTAAAGCAACTAATAATTCTCCGGACCATCCAATCACAAGTGGTGCTGTTGCAAGCAAAATGCCAGTCAATAATTCAAAAAATGGATAGATAGGAGAAATCCGCGACTGACAGCCGCGGCATTTCCCTTTTTGGAACAAATATGAAATTACTGGTATCAGTTCATATGGTTTCAATTGATGCCCACAATTTGGACAAGCAGAGCGTGGGGTGACAATTGATTGTTTTAATGGTACTCTTAGGCCCACAACATTAAAGAAAGAACCTAGAATAATACCATAGATAATTATTAAACTGTAAATCATTATTTAGCTTTTTCAATAAGAGTTGCTTCATTAACACCAGCGGCATCTGCAACTTTACCAAAATTTTTCAACGTATAGGTATATTTACCCACTGTGCTACCTGTTGCTTTATCTACTGTAACTGAAAATCCTGTTGCAGGTTTACCCTTAGCATCAGAAACACTATCTAGATACTCCTTTAAATCCGTGTCAGTTAAATTCTTCGGAGCCGCAACATTTTCGTTGGCAACATACAATTTTGCAGCATTAATGATTTGTAAACCTGACTGAGCCTCAGCCTTAGCATCAGACTTACTGATAACATTTCCAATTGCAGGGATTGCAATTGCAGCTATAATCCCTAAAATAACAATTACTGCTAATAATTCAATCAAAGTAAAACCTTTTTGTTCTTTAAGTTTTAAACCTAATTTATTTACCATTTTTACATCTCCCTCTGGTTCTATGAACCTAGTAATATTTCTCTATGAGTATACAATAAATGTAAGCTAATGAAAAGAGAATTATAACATATTTTGTCTTATTTTTAACCTATTTGTAATATTTACTAATATCTTGTTACATTAACTCATTTGATCAAACATTGAGAACATCGGCATCATAATCGATAACACAATAACTCCTACAACACCTGCAAGAAAAACAATCATAATTGGTTCTATGAGGGATTTAAGTCTATCTGTTCCTTGTTCTACTTCTTTCTCATAGAATTCAGCTATTTTTGAAAGCATTGCATCCAATGCACCTGTTCCCTCACCAATTGATATCATTTGCGTGACGAGCGGAGGAAATGCCCAATGGTCCATCATTGGTTCAGTCATAGAACGCCCTTTCTCAAGGGAATCACGTGATTCTCGAATAACCTTAGCTATGACTTCGTTCTCGACTACCTTTTCAACAATCGACATTGCCTGTAATATCGGAACCGAACTGGAGAATAAAGAACTAAGCGTTCTCATCATTCGAGCTAGTGCTGCTTTTTGCAGCATAGTTCCAAATATCGGCATCCTCAAGAGAAAATAGTCCAAATAATACTTTGTTTTTTTATTTTTCTTCATATACATGATCGAAAATACGATGGAAAATAAAAATAGAAGTATAAGCCACCAGAACGATTGCATAAAGCCACTAGCACTTAAGACAAATTTCGTTATACCTGGCAGTTCAGCACCCATATCTGCAAACATCGTTACAAATGTTGGAACAACTCCAACTAATAGAAATATGACTGCACCAATGGCCAGGATTCCAATAACTGCAGGGTATGTCAAAGCAGACTTCACTTTAGCTATAGTATCATGCTGCTTTTCAAAATCATCAGCAAGCTTTTCCAGTGTCTCATCCATATTCCCTGCAACTTCTCCAGCTTTAACCATGTTTATGAACATCGAATTAAAAATCTTTTTATGTTTTGCAACTGAATCTGAATATGGATTGCCCTCACGCAATTCTTGCTCCACAGCTAATAAAGCCTTTTTCAGTGCCTTACTCTCTGTCTGGACTGCTAGAATCCCGGTAGCCTCAACTAATGTTACTCCCGCTTTAATTAAGGTAGCAAATTGCCGTAAATAAATAACAAAGTGCTGAAGCTTAACAGGATTTCCTATTGATAGGTCCTTTGTCATAAGGGTTTCCGGAACCTCTTTCATTTCTATAACCCTGATTCCTTCTTCTTTCAACTTAACCATTGCTTCTCTTCTTGAAGCAGCGGTAACTGTCCCCTCTTTTTTTCCACGGCGATCTCGACCTGAATATTTATATCTAGCCATCCAGCATCATCTTTTCTTGTAGATATTTGTTTGCTGCTTCTTTTTGAATAAGATTTCGGTCAATTAGGTCTTTTATGCTCATTTCTAATGTGTGCATTCCCTGTGCACGAGAAGTTTGCATCGTACTTTGGATTTGATGTATTTTCTCATTTCGAATTAAATTGGCAATCGCCGGATTATTAACCAAAACTTCTGTCGCTGCTTTCCTTCCTTTTTTATCAACGGTAGGAAACAGACGCTGTGAGATAACTCCTACTAAAACAGAGGCTAACTGGACACGTATTTGCGGCTGCTGTGCCGGTGGAAATACGTCAATAATACGGTTGATGGTTGATGGTGCACTTGAAGTATGCAGTGTACCCAACACAAGGTGCCCAGTTTCTGCAGCTGTAATTGCTATTCCTATAGTTTCTAAATCACGCATCTCACCAACAAGAATAATGTCAGGATCTTGACGTAGGGCTCCCTTTAAGCCATTTGCATACGATTTTGTATCAAAGCCAACCTCACGCTGATCAATGATTGAATTCCCATGCTTGTGTAAATATTCAATAGGGTCTTCAAGTGTAACGATATGCTTACGCATTGTCCGGTTTACATAATCTATCATAGACGCAAGTGTTGTTGATTTACCACTGCCTGTTGGACCTGTGACAAGAATAAGTCCCTGTGGTTTCTCAACTAGTTCAGGAACAATTTTAGGCAGGTCTAATTCCTCTATAGTTGGCGTTTTCGAAGCTACAACCCTTAATGCAAGTGACACACTTTTCCGTTGATGGTAGGCATTAACACGGAAACGGGACACTCCTGGAATACCATAAGAGTAATCGAGTTCTCCTTTTTCTTTGAATAAATCATACATGTTTTCCGGAATGGTAATTTTGGCAATTTCTTCTGTGTCTGCTGGAAGCAGTATATCCTTACCGTAACGTTTTATATCCCCGTGAATACGAAAGATTGGCGGAACACCGACGGTAAGATGGATATCAGATGCTTTAAATTCAAGTGCTGCCCTCAATATATTCTCGATTTTTTCTCTCATATTTTTCGTTCTCCTACTCCAAAATGGCTACACGTAATACTTCTTCTGTGGTAGTTAAACCTTGTTTTACTTTTAACAAGCCATCATCAATTAAAAAGATGGTTTTATTTTTAATTGCATGTTCCTTCAGCTTTCCAAAGGAATCATCATTCATAATGACCCTGCGCATATCATCATTCAAGACGAGCACTTCATGAAGGGCGATCCGACCTTTATAGCCTGTCATATTACAAGAAGGACAACCTTTACCGCGTGTGATTTTATCAATCTTCATCCCACGGCGTGCAAAAATATCGATTTCACGCTTAGTAGCTGCTTGTACCTCGGCACAATCCCTACATACCTTTCTTACCAACCGTTGGGCAACAATTCCACTTAAGGAAGAGGCAAGCAAAAACGGCTCCACTCCCATATCAATCAATCTTGTTACTGTTCCTAATGAATCATTCGTGTGTAAAGTGCTTAACACTAAGTGACCAGTTAATGAGGCTCGCACTGCAATCTCTGCCGTATCTTTATCACGTATTTCTCCCACCATGATGATATTAGGGTCCTGGCGAAGAATCGAACGTAGTCCTGCAGCAAATGTCATACCAACATTGGTATTAACCTGGATTTGGTTGATTCCTTCCAACTGATATTCCACTGGATCCTCAATCGTAATTATGTTCACTTGTTCGCTGTTCAATTTATTAAGAGCAGCATAAAGCGTAGATGATTTACCAGACCCTGTTGGACCAGTAATCAAAACAATCCCTGTCGGCTGCTCAATCATTTCAGAAAACCTTTTTAGATTTAATGCATTAAACCCGATTTTGTTTAAATCATTTAATGTGGCACCCATGTCTAAGATCCGCATAACGATTTTCTCACCGTAAACAGTTGGCAAAGTCGAAACACGAAGATCAATTGGATGAAAATCGAGATTTATTTTAATACGACCATCCTGCGGGATACGATGTTCGGTAATATCAAGATTCGACATAATCTTGATTCTAGCAGTTAGCACACTTTGCATATGCCTTGGAAGAACCCGTTCTATACGTAGTACTCCATCAACGCGGTAGCGAATAACCACCTTCGTTTCCTGTGGATCAATATGAATATCACTGGCTTTTTGAATAACAGCATTGTTTAAGATTTGATTAACTAAGCGAACAATCGGTGAGTCAAGGTCGGTGACATCGTCGTCTCGTCCCCGTTCACTTGATGTCAATTCATCAAAAAGTTCTTCTAGTCCCTCATCGACATTGTAGTATTTATTAATTGCCCTTAAAACATCGTCTTTGGTAGCAATAACGGTTTCAATTTGGAAGCCCGTTGAAAGACGAAGATCATCAATAACGATAAAATCCATCGGATCGACCATTGCCACGTAAAGCTTATTTCCCTCTTTTTTTAGAGGAATAATCAGGTTTCGTTTCGCTGTTTCCTTGGATATCAGCGAAAAAAGATTGGTATCGAAAGGATATTGTATAAGGTTTACATGAGGGATTCCAAGCTGATATTCGAGCACTTCTGCTAACTGCTGATCGGTAATATACCCTCTTTGCAATAAGGCATCACCGATTTTTTGATTCGGTGCCTTTTCAGCCAAAACCGTTTGCAGTTGATCAGGTGTGATTAACCTTTCCTCAATTAACAAATCTCCAAGTCTTTTTCGGCTCTGTTTCATTTCATATCACTTCTGACTTTATTTAGGTTGTTCATTTGGTTTCCCCCAAAGGCCAGAATCGGGATCTTGCTGCTCATCAACCGATTCTGGCGGAGTCTGAATAGCATTTGGATCTGGACTTTCTGCAGGGGCGCTTCCAGCAGGAGTAGCAGTCCCTTGTTCTGTTCCTGTTAGCCCATGGATTTCAACACGGTAGACAGGTGGGTAATAGTCCTCTGATAATAATTCACTAGTAATCATTTGTGTCCCTTGATAGGTTTCTCGGTAAATTCTCACAATTTGCCCATCCAAACCATTTGTTTGCACCTTCGTTTGGCCAGGAAGGAGTAAAGGACTATATTGAACAATGGTTTTTGGTTTTAATTGCTGTTCGTCTTTTTTGCTAATTTTATAATCGTAAAGAAACTTTTCTCCTTTAAGGGTAACGATGAGATGATTATTATCTAATTTTAATTCTACTGTATATGGAGTTGTATTTGGATTACCAATGATTAAGTCTGACCCATCAGCCACATTAGCCTTTGCTTCAAATCCTACTGCTGTAAACATTGGAAGTGCATTACTGATACTTCTTTCCATAATTTTAAAATTTGTAGGTAAGATTGATTGATAGATTCCCGTGGCAATAAGACTTAAAGAAGATGAACTCTCAATCTTTTTCTGTTTTGCAAAGTCGAGCAAGGAAAAAGTCGCACCTTCAGCAATCTGCATTTCAGGGTTTGCCGTAACAAATGCTTCTAAATCATTCGGGACTTCTGTTAACAGAACAATCGCCTTACTTATAACATTATCTTTATTACTAGCATCAGCAAGTAAATAATCCTTATTCAAATTAAAAATAAAAGAGCCTGATTCAAACTTTGATGCTGTATTTGTTAAATCTGTTTTAAGCTTCGTAAGTTCAAGTACGTTAACGTCAAGTTGTGGAAATTGGAGTTGAAATTGATCCTGGACAGGCATTATATCAATGTTCATTGAAACAGTATTATTTTGTCCGTCCTTAATAGAATAGACCGATTGGGCAGCATCGAAACTAAAAAGGTTTACATCAAATGGTACAATTTTCTCACTATATTGCAGTTCAAATTTTGTATTCTTTACCCACTCCACATATTTCTCTTCTAATAAGGAAATCGTTTCACTTTCTGATTTTCCAGAAATGTCTATTGAACCAATTGTCGTTCCTACTGAGTATTTTCCATCAGACGTATTGGTTAAACTTTCGAATGCTTTAACACCAAAATGTGAAGAACTAAAAATAACTGCCGTGCTTAAAAAAAGTACAACAAATAATTTAATGAATGGTCGATGTTTGCTCAAGCTTTATGCCCCACTTCTTAATAGTTACTTTTGTAATTCAAGTACTTTCTTAGGTTTGCTTTCATCATTGTCAGATGTTGCCGCTACCTCTTTATCAGCAAATAATTCGTCTAATTCAAAATCTTCGAATTGAGTTTCTTCGAATGTGTCTTTTTCTTCATCCTTAATCACAGTTAATTCTGCTAGCTCATCCAGCCAGCTTTCCTCATCAAGTGATTCGACCTTTCCGACTTGCAATTCTACCTTTTTTTCCTCCGGACTTTCCTCTAGTAAACTTTCAATATCCGATAAATAACCAACTTCAAGTTCTGCATCATCTAAGATTTCCTCATTATCGCTTTCTATCTCTCGATCTTGTAAAAAGGAAATGTCTTCATCTAAAGAATCAACTGAAAGAGGATCTACTTCTAGTTTATTTACAGAAGAAGATGTGCTGATTTCCAATTCAGATAAATCCATTAATTCTATATCTGACGTTTTCTCTGTTTTTATTGTATTAATAGATGTAGATTCACTACCCTCAATATCATCTTCTTCTATGAACTGCTCTTTCGTTTTATAGATAACTTTCCCAAGACGACTGTCCATTATATAGGATACAAAGAAGGAGAGTACTAGTAACATGATTAATGTTTGCCCTACCGGAAAAGCTGCTGTTGATGCAAGTCCTCCCAATGCTAACAACCCACTAGAGACAACTACTACAATTTTTCCTTTTGTCGTGTATCCAAGTGGTAATAAAAAATGAATCAACAACATCAAAAGCATAGTACCTAATACCCAAATAACTGTTAGCATTAATCCACATCCCTATTAGTAGTGCGTATTTATTAATAAACTACATTTTTTTACAAATAATTATATTTTTTATCGTTAATTACTAAAATTAGACAAAATTCGTCTACTAGATATTGTATAATACTTTTAGCTAGTTTAAAAGAAGCTGGAAAACAATTATAGGTATAAATCACTGAAATTTGTTATTTTTTGTCTAATAAATTTGATAAGATGTATCTAGACACAATGGAAAATAATTATATCTCCCTAGAAGGGATTTGAGTACATGGAAAATTTTAAAAGTGAAAAGGGCGTTACATTAATAGAAGTTATAGCATCAATTGCTATCCTATCAATTATTCTTATATCTTTTATGGGTATTTTTCCACAAATGGGCATTATGAATAAGAATAATGAAGATAAAACACAAGCTGTTAGTACTACAAAAGAAATACTAATTCATTGGCAAGATTCTGAGAACGTTAAAAGTTATCTTACATCCCCAACCCAGACATCTGTTGTGACTTCAGATGATCCAAATTTAGTTTTTATCAAAAATGATGGTGGCTATTATTACTTTGAAACAGTTAAGGATATATATAGGGTAAATATTAAAATTGCAAATTCACCTAATACTAATAGTTCAAAAATATATAAACTACATTCTATTCAAATAGAGCTTTTTAATAATAAAAACAACTTAGTTGGTGAAACATACGGTTTTATAAAGAGATAGGAGAGGATAGATTTTGAAACGAGGTAACCATGGCCTAACATTAATTGAAGTGTTAGCAACATTAACTATTCTTTCAATCGTGGGCGTAATAATTTGGAGCGTTTTTTTTCAAGGTTATAAATTTTCAAAAGAATCTATATCCAAAAACTTTATGATTCAAGAGACAAACATACTAATAACCAATTTAAAAAGAATACATCAAACTTCAGAAAATTATAGAATTGAAAATGATGATGGTAAAATTAACGTATATATTGATGGCAAGACTTCACCTGATGTATTTGCTCCTCCACAGATGCGATATGAAGTGGTGGTAAAGATTAAGAAAAAAGATGACGACAGTGCTCCTGCGATTATAGGGTCATCTGATTTAATTGTCCCAAATGATTATGACGTATACTTAGAAGTATTAACAAGTGAAAATGGAAAAAGAGAAAATAATATTTCGATAGATACATTTCTCTATCGATTAAGGGGCGTTGGATATTAATGGTAGATGGTAGGAATGAACAAGGTTATGCACTTGTTTCAGTTTTATTAATAATCGTAATTTTCTCTGTGCTATCACTATCCTTTATGGGACAAGCTTTCAGTAGTGTAAAGCAGAATCAAGAGGTTGAAAAAAATACGCAATCTGTTGCCATTTCTGAAATGGGAGTTTCGTATTACCAGGTAGCTATTCAAAATTTATTCGAACAGAAAAAAGATGAAGTTGCATTAAAAGTTAAAAATAATATATATAATCAGGGGGACGAGTCAAAGGTAATAGAATTTTTAAGGTCATCACTTGAAACAGGAATTAAGAATATTCCCGACCCTCCAAAAGTTGATGGTGACTCTTCTTTTAAACTCGATAAAGGATTAAATAAAATTAAGGTCACCTCATCAAATAATGAAATAAAAATGGAACTTTCTATATTAGGTACAAAAAGTGGAAAATCCACCTCCCTTCATACTGAAATGATAATCTACAATCTTTCAACAATAAAGATAAAAAGCACAAGTGTAGGAACACCAGAATTTGAATACAAGGAAATTGAACTTAAGAAATCCGATGTAACAGATGCAGGCTGTATAAATCCTCTATCCCTTGAAATTGATAAAAAAAGCAAGAAAAAGAGTGATGGTACAAACATTTGCTCTAAAGTATTTATTGATGAGCCTCTAACTGGGAAAATCTATAATGTGGCAAACCAAAATAAATTTGCAGTAAATAATACCTTATATTCTACTATTGATTTAACTTTAGATGGCAATTTTAATAACACACAAGTTTTGGATATTTATAGCAAATCTCTTACTTTAGGCGATAATTTTAACAATGGAGCTAACCTAAACATTGAAACAAAATATGATCTTACTTTTAGTAAAAATGTCCAAAACTTAAGTAATTCTAATTTCTATATTGGTGGCCATCTAATTGCGCCCGGTCAATTTGATTTAGAAAATGATTCACATGTATGGGTTAGAGGAACTAAAGCAACTGGTGATACTCATACAAAATCTAGAATTGAGAAAAAATTGAGAATTGATGCCACATCATCTATGTGTGTTAATGGAGACCTTGCAATTGAAGCTTTCAATAATTTTAATGGAAAATTATATATTAAAGGTATTGTAACGAATTTATCAGGACAAAAACTTGAACATGCTAATATTACCTATGTTACTGAATCAAATCAAAATTCATTTATTTCACAATGTGGAAAAACCTTTGACTCACCATCATCTGCTTCAATTGATTGGAAAGACACTTCCAATACCAATATAAATGAAGTTACCTATTAATTGTTTATAAATAATAAGAAGTGAGATATATGCTTTGTTAAGCTTAACATCTCACTTCTTTTTTATTTTCAAAACTACATACATAATCAGAATGAAACCATTTAACAAGAAGAATACTCCGCAACCCGATTCCTTCCTGCTCTTTTTGCCCCAACATACAATGCTCTATCTGCATGTCGAACCAAAGCAAGAGGATCTTCTGCATCCTCAGGTGCAGTAGCGACTCCAATCGAAGCTGTAATTTTAATCTGTTGTTGTGTAAGCTCTAGCGATTGATGTAAGGTAAATGGCCAGTTGGCGATGGCTTGTCTGATCATTTCTGCCATCTGGAAGACTTCTGCTTTATTGGCTTCAGGTAGGAGAACGACGAATTCCTCGCCGCCATAACGAGCGACCGTTCCACGGGAACCAACAAGTTTACTAAGTCTATCTGCTAATTCTCTTAAAATTTCGTTTCCGCTTTGGTGCCCGTATGTGTCATTGACGGCTTTAAAATGGTCGATATCAAGGATAATTAATGATAAAACCTTACGTTCAAATTGGAATAACTTATTAAACTCCTCGTTCAATAGTTTTTCAAAATAACGATAGTTATATAATTTCGTTAAGGCACAACGTTCACTCTGATTTTTTGTCACTTCATAATGCTTGGCATTTTCCATTGCCACTGCAAAATAGGAACAAAGGATATCAACTATCATCAACTGGGATTTTTCATATGCTCTTTTGCGTTTGGAAGCTAGCATTACCACACCAATTACCTTTTTATTTCTTCGAATCGGAACGGCTAAGATACTTTCCGCATTAGCAGGTATATATCCTTTCGAATACTGTTTCCATTGCTTACCTGTTGAGTATAAATACGCTTTCCCTTTTGACCAAACAAATCCACTAATACCTTCATTCTTTTTTATCCTAGGTATGTTCAATGGTAATTCATGATCTCCATCTTGAATACGACGGATTAATTGAAGTTCATCCTCATTTACTACATCGAAAATATAAGCATAGTCAACAGGAAGCATTTCGCTAAGCTTTTGGATCAACAAGTCAATAACCCCATCTACTTCAAGCCGTTCTGCCATTTGATGTCCAATTTCAGCAGCTTTTTGTAAATAGGCGTTAATTTTTTCACTTGAGTAATAGAGCTTAAAGATAATGGATAAACTTGCAAACGGAACAGCTACAATCAAAAGCGCTAATAGTCCTTGCTGGTTATAAAACATATACAATACAAAGCCAAGCGGCATAGTAATAAATGTCGTAACCGTCTCCACAATGAAATCCTTACCAAAGTAGGATTCCTTACTTTTATAAATAAAATATAGATAAAATGAAATGATGACCTGATTAAGGAAGTAATTAACCAAAGCATATACTGCTGCAAGTGATAGGGAGTGCAGATTATTTATAATGGTTGGACCTGTTTGTCCACCAAGAGCGTAGTAAACACCACCACTCACTAGAGATACCAGAAAAAACATAATCAAGTTTAGCGGAATTCGGAAAAGTTGCTCCTTTTGAATTCTCAACCTGAGCAGTAACACGATGACTGCTGCCTGTGCAAAAATCATTTCAACGAATAATCCGAAACTTAAAAATGTTGCTAGTGATACCCATTGAATTAAGAAAATTGGAGTATTATTTATGACCATAGGCATAAAGGCAACAACTGATGTTAAGATCAAAAAAGCTATTACATCTAACCATTGCCCAGAAAAGTGAGGAGGAAAAGTTTGATAGGTAAACCACAATCCTGCAGGGACTAACAAGAGCCATACAAGAAAAATATTTCGTTTTGTTTTTGCGGCAACTCTCATTCTGCTCCCCCCTCACACCTGCATTAATTTGAAATCAAGATAAATCTATTTTACCAAAAATCCTTTAGCTTGTCATAGTGAAATCACATTGTTTTTCAAAAATTCACATAAATGCGGTTTAGCCTCTGATATAAAATACAAAGAACCAGTGACAACAAGAATCTGATTATTCTCAAGAGATTTTGTAATCTTGGAAAGATGTGTATCCCATTTGTCTGCCATTACTTTATTTTTCGATTTACTTATTGCAAATAAATCATTCGCTTGGGCCGCTCGAGGAAAATCAAATGAGACAAAAGAGATTTCATCTGCAACTTGATCCAATTGAGCAATCATTTGGTCCAACTTTTTATCTTTTAAGGCTGCAAATACAATATGAATATTATAGTTAGAATAACGAGTTGATAGCTCTTGGACCAGTGCCGAAATACCCTCATCATTATGAGCCCCATCAATAATAACGAGTGGACGATTTGATAGGATTTCAAATCTCCCTGGCCAATACGCTTTTTTTAAGCCTGTCCTTATCGCGTTCTCGCTAATTGAAAAATCTTCATCATGATTGATGGATTGAGCTGCCATAGCTGCTAAGGCAGCATTTTCTGTTTGATGCTGACCAATCATGCTGATTTCCAGCTGTTCTAATGTATGTTCAGCACTCTTTAGTGTAAAAATCTCTCCATTTGCTTGTGGGCTGTGGGAGGTAACCTTAAAATCCTGATTCAA
The DNA here is from genome assembly GCF_031457145.1 of Neobacillus niacini. Classification (GTDB taxonomy): domain Bacteria; phylum Bacillota; class Bacilli; order Bacillales; family Cytobacillaceae; genus Neobacillus; species Neobacillus niacini_J. The sequence goes on along the minus strand of NZ_JAVDVZ010000005.1, from coordinate 230,125 downwards.
TCTATAAAGTGGAGCCTGCTTTTTTTCAGCCTGTTCTTTTATTACCTTAAGTGCTTCTTCATTTTTTACTGCAGTGAAAGTAGGAATCCCTTCTTTGATAATTCCTGCTTTTTCAAAAGCGATTTCTCCGTAAGTATGTCCTAGAATATTTGTATGATCTAACCCAATGTTAGTGATGATAGAAGCTATTGGATGAATAATATTCGTAGAATCAAATCTTCCGCCTAAGCCCACTTCATAGATAACAATATCCACTTGATTTACATTAGCAAAATAATAGAATGACATTGCTGTAATCACTTCAAACTCTGTTGGGCCGCCGAGCTCGGTTTCTTCTAATTCATCGGCAAGCGGACGAATTACATTGGTTAGTTCAAGGATCTCTTTATCACTAATTGGTTTCCCATTGACTGAAATTCGCTCGTTGAATTGTTCAATATATGGGGAGGTAAACGTCCCAACTGAATAGCCTGCCGCTTCGAGAATATTGCGCAGGTAGGTTACAGTCGAACCTTTGCCATTGGTTCCGCCAATATGTACAGTTTTCATTTTACGTTCTGGATGTCCAAGCTTCTCCATCATCCATTCCATTCTGGAAAGTCCTGGTTTAATGCCGAGCCTTAATCTTGCATGAATCCATTCAAGGGCTTCGCTATATTTCGTAAACATCTATGACACCCCATTTTATTTTCTAAAAGAAGACGAATCCTATTTTGGACTCGTCTTCACTTCTTATTATAAACCTTTTAATTCATTGATGCGTGCCTCAACAAGCGCTCGTTTTTCACGGTAGTCTTTCTCTTTTGCACGCTCTTCAGTAACAACACTTTCCGGAGCTTTTTTCATAAAGCCTTCGTTGTTTAGTTTCTTTTCAACTCGCTCTACTTCTTTTGTTAACTTGTCGTATTCTTTTTCAAGACGAGCAATTTCTTCATCAATGTTAAGCAAACCTTCGAGCGGAAGATAGATTTCCAAGCCGGTAATAACGGCTGTCATTGCCTTCTCTGGTGTTTCAAGGTTCGTTCCTATTTGTAATTCTTCTGGGTTACAGAATTTTTCAATATAGCCACGGTTCTTTTCAATCGCAGTTAATACGGAATCATCCTTCGCCTTTACAAGCATTTTAATCTTTTTGCTCATTGGCGTGTTTACTTCTGCACGGATGTTTCGAACGGAACGAATCATTTCCATTAACATCTTCATTTCCTGAGCCGCTTGCTCATCAGAGTATGCTGGATTTACCTCCGGCCACTTGGCAGTTGTAATCGATTCTCCTTCATGTGGAAGGTTCTGCCAGATTTCCTCGGTAATGAATGGCATGAATGGATGCAACAAACGCATGGTCTGATCCAGTACATGGGCAAGAATCGAACGTGTTGTTTTCTTTGCTACTACATCATCACCATATAATGGAATCTTTGCCATCTCGATATACCAATCACAGAAATCATCCCAGATGAAGTTGTATAAGGCACGACCCGCTTCTCCGAACTCGTAACGTTCTGATAGCTTGGTAACATGGTCAATCGTTTCATTTAATTGTGTTAAAATCCACTTATCCGCAACAGACTTTTCTCCGCTAAAATCAATTTCATCGTACGTCATGCCATCCATATTCATTAAAGCAAAACGAGAAGCGTTCCAAATCTTATTCGCGAAGTTCCAAGTAGATTCAACTTTTTCAAAGCTAAAGCGTAAATCCTGACCAGGCGAGCTTCCAGTTGAAAGGAAGTATCTAAGTGCATCAGCACCGTATTTATCGATAACATCCATTGGGTCGACACCGTTACCAAGGGATTTACTCATTTTCCGTCCTTGTTCATCTCGTACTAAACCATGGATAAGAACATCTTTAAATGGTCGGTCACCCGTAAATTCAAGGCTCTGGAAAATCATTCGGGATACCCAGAAGAAGATGATATCATAACCTGTTACGAGTACACCTGTTGGGAAGAAACGCTTAAAGTCTTCTGCCTCTACATTTGGCCAGCCCATTGTGGAGAACGGCCATAATGCAGAACTGAACCACGTATCCAAAACGTCTTTATCCTGCTCCCAATTTTCACTATCAGCAGGGGCTTCGTGACCAACAAATACCTCACCTGTTTCCTTATGGTACCAAGCAGGAATTCGGTGACCCCACCATAGCTGTCGTGAAATACACCAGTCACGGATATTTTCCATCCAGTGCAGGTATGTTTTTTCAAACCGTTCAGGAACAAAGTTTACTTTATTCTCTTTATTTTGCAGGGCGATTGCTTCGTCTGCAAGTGGCTGCATTTTAACGAACCATTGTGTTGATAGGTAAGGCTCAACTACTGCACCACTGCGTTCAGAATGGCCAACAGAGTGCAAATGCTCTTCAATTTTGAACAGGATTCCTTGTTCTTGAAGGTCCTTCACAATTTGCTTGCGGCATTCGAAACGGTCCATTCCTTGATATTTTCCAGCTCTATCATTCATCGAGCCGTCTTCGTTCATAACGAGGACACGCTCAAGATTATGGCGGTTTCCAATTTCAAAATCGTTCGGGTCATGTGCCGGAGTAATTTTTACAGCCCCAGAACCGAATTCTATATCAACATAATCGTCGCCAACAATCGGAATTTCACGGCCAACGATTGGCAGGATAACGGTCTTGCCGATTAAGTGCTTATAGCGCTCATCTTCTGGATGAACTGCAACAGCAGTATCCCCTAACATGGTTTCCGGACGAGTAGTCGCTACTTCGATATGCCCTGAACCGTCTGCTAACGGATATTTCATATGATAAAATGCACCCTGAACATCCTTGTAAATAACCTCAATGTCAGATAATGCAGTCTTGGTAGATGGATCCCAGTTGATAATGTATTCGCCGCGATAAATTAGTCCCTTTTTATATAGTGTAACGAATACTTCACGAACAGCTGCAGATAAACCTTCATCTAGTGTGAAACGCTCACGGCTGTAGTCTAGACCTAAACCTAACTTTGCCCACTGCTGGCGAATATGGGAGGCATACTCTTCCTTCCACTTCCATGTTTCTTCAACGAACTTTTCACGACCTAAATCATAACGGCTTTTGCCTTCTCCACGAAGCTTTTCTTCAACCTTTGCCTGTGTTGCGATACCGGCATGGTCCATCCCTGGGAGCCAAAGAACATCATAACCTTGCATCCGCTTCATGCGAGTAAGAATATCCTGCAGGGTTGTATCCCAAGCGTGACCTAAATGAAGCTTTCCAGTAACGTTTGGCGGCGGAATAACAATCGTATAAGGCTGTTTGCCCTCATCATTTTGTGCTTCAAAAAACTTTCCTTTTAACCACCAATCATAACGTCCTTGTTCGATTGACTGGGGATCATACTTCGTCGGCATGGTAATTTCTTTTGTTTCCATTTTATTTTCCTCCTTTTTCCATCAACAACAGAAAAACCCCATTCGTCATAAAAGGACGAATGGAGTTTGCTTCGCGGTACCACCTTTTTTCCAACCCTAAAAACATGGATTGGCTCTTATATGGATAACGGATTTGATCCGTCTTCAACTAGTAGGATTGTGTAGTCCGTTCGCTAAAGAAGCTCGAGGGCGACCTTCCGAGTGCCTGCTTAGGAAACCTTTCAGCTAGTGGCTTCCCTCTCTTTAAGCAGGGTAACATCGTACTCTTCCCTGTCTGTGCTTATATGTAATTAATTATATTGTATATACTACCCAAAAAAGGTTCTTGACGTCAATAATGATAGCCAACTTTTTTAGTTTTAATACTATATGAGTTTTTAAGCAGTTTGGTTTTTATTTTCAAACTGATACTTTTCCCTATTTTGATTATGCGAATTATTAATTACAATAGTCGATTTGGCTAAGGTTATTCCAAGAATGGACCAAAAAATTGGGGCTACAGGAACCGTACTTATATTAAAAAATGCTTGTACAAGATAACCAATTATCGTTGCTATTAAACCGTAAATCAATACCTTCTCGTTACCTTCTGCCAGTTTTACTGCCTGAAATGCTCGTCTTAGAATTAAATAAAGAAAAGATAAATAACTCAAAAGTGCTGGAGTACCTAGTGTAATAGCTATCTGTAAATATTCGTTATGTGCCTTATCGACAATTGAATTGCTCAAAAATTCCATGTTTTTTTTATTATTTGGATACACAAATTCAAATGAATCAGGTCCGGAACCCACCCAAAAATATTCTTTTACTAAAGGTAGTGATTTTTCCCAGATATATAAGCGCGAGGACCCTTCACGACCCGTACTTTGATTCGTAACTACACTATAGGACTCCTTAACCACAGAATTTATACGCTTGGCGTAATGTCCTTGCTCAGTCATGTTAATTAAAAATAATAGTACAATCATTGAAACAGCTAATGCACCCCACCTCTTCCAAAGGTGTTTCCGTTTTATTACTACAAACAAAGTTATAAATACTAACCCAAAAAATACACCGACATATCCACTACGTGTATTCGAAAAGATAAGGGCCACAAAAGCTAAACATAACGAAGTAAAATAAAGGATTTGGTATTTTTTTAATGCAGCATTCAAAAATAACGGTATCGTGATCAGCAACACTAATACAAGATACGACCCAAAGAAGTTGGGATTGTCAAAGAATGTATATGTCCCACCATAATTTCTCATCGCACTATTCCTTGGAAGAAAATCTAATTTATAGTGCTGTAATATTCCGTATAGGGAAACAATCATTGAAACTATGGCTACCCCAGAAATCACTTTAGTTAATTTCTCCTTATCCATTAATCGATAAGAAAAAAGGAAAACGCTGAAATAGCAAAAGTAGGAAATAAGACCTTCTTTACGGTCAATCAAACCATATACGGAAGTATAGTTATTGGGAGAGAAGGCTGTTGAAATTTCTATAAGAGTTAGAAATAGTAACAAAAGAATTACAATAGTCTTATCACCCTTATCCGGCTTTAATGAGCGGTATCTTCTTTTAAACAGTATGTATAGCCATGTTGCGAGTACAAAGGCATATAAATATCCAGTCTTCGTTGTAGTATAGTAAGGATCGAAGCCCCATGGATAAATTAAAATCGGGAAAAGTATGATAAACCAAAACATGATGATTACCCCTAATTAGTAGATTAATATAGTTAGAGATTCCCATTAAGGAACCAATTTTATAGAACTTTTTTATTATTTCATTTATCCTAGAAGATTTCAATATGGTGAATTAGGGGAATCACATTTTTATTTAATTAGAATTTGGGGAATTTAGACCTGTTTTAGAATATACATAAAAGAAATGCGATTTTTAGAGAGGAAGGTTTTGATGAAGCGGAGGAAATTTATCACCAAGTACTCCTACACCCCCTGGTATCGAACCACCAAGAGAGTTTGTGAGCAGCTAATTTTGCCGTTTACAATTTTTCAATTAATTCGAACACTGTTTATACCGACTGTTTTTGATGTCTTATTATTAGCCGTATTTATTGCGATTGCTGTATCGATTTATTTTGAAATTGTTTAAGAGCCCATTTAGCATGGTCACTGCTGCTGGGCTCCTTCTTTTGCTTGCTTTGCTTGTTCATCGAGTTCCGTCATCCTCATAACCACATACTCTGAATTCTTTAAATTCCAGTATTTGCTTTGCAGCATCCTGACATATTTCAGCTCATTTTTGGGTTGTTCTTTTTTATAATACCGTTCGACCACTTGAATGATTGGAATGGGATACGCCAAATAACTAAAGAAAAGAAGTTTTTCATCTGCCTTGAATGGAAAGTATTTAAAATAGTGATACACCCACTCAACGGCCTCATCATTCCGTGTTGGCCGGGTATTAAAGGAACGTGAAAGATAGGGCAATAAATCATGAATCGGTGAGCCAAATCGGGCATTTTCAAAATTAATAAAGTAACCGTAACCCTTGTCGTCATATAGAAAATGCTCAGATGATAATTTTCCATGTGTAATCACCATTCGCGCTTTTTCTACTTCCTTAGTTTTTTCATACCATTCTTCGAACTTTGTTTTTGAAAAGCGAAGCGCCTGGCTAATTTCGTTATAGTACAAGCAATACACAAGCTCAAACGGCGACATGTAAGTCTTTTTTTCACATTCATCGATAAAACCGTCTAGAAACTCCTGTTTTTTATCAAGTAGTTCAATGGTTTTCTCATAATGCTCTGTACGTTCATCTTTATTAACGGTGATGTCTTTGGCGGAAAGAGTATGCAGCCTAGCTAATTCACGAAATAGCTGCTCGTGTTTATGATTGCGGTCTTCCTTAACTTCATTCGGCATCCATGGCATTAAGTAATACAAGGCTTTATCATGGAGAACTGCATATCTTCCGTCCATTGTCGGATAGATGGGCACAATCCGGTTATAACCCTTTTGGTAGAGCAAATGAACATGCCGTATAAAATCTGTTCCCGTCGTCGGGCCAATTTTCTTCAGTGCAAATGTACCTTTATTCGAATAAACCTTTTTAATATTGCCGTGTTCCTCAACGAAATATGGCGTTACTTGATAGTTTTTTAAAATCGGAACAACTGGATCGAACGGATTCATATCACTCATCGACAATCATCATCTGCCTTTCAAATAAAGCAAAATCCTTAAAAAGATGTGAGCAGGATTTGACACCCGCTCACTCTGTTTTCGGTTGATTATTTTTTTGCGAAGGCAACTGGTACGTATAATACTTGACCCTCATACACATCTTGGTTGAGCTCGAGATTGTTATATCTAAGTAGATTAGGGACAGAAACATCGTAACGGTCGGATAGACTCTCCAGCGTGTCGCCCTTTTGAACAATACAAACTTTTAATCTCGCTTGATCTGAAGCTTCTTCCTTACGGGCAAAGAACTCCGTGAGTGTCATTGTTTTCTTTTTTGATGCCTTCTTCTTAACTTGTTTTGGTGGTTCTTCTGGGGAGGACGAACTCTCTTCCATCACTGGTTCTTTTGGCTGGGCAGGTTCCTCTACCTCTACCTCTTCCGCAACTGGCTGTTTTGGTGCTTCCTCGGCGATTTCTTCCATCTCATCGACTGGCTCACTAATTTCACTTCTTGCATGCTCGAACACGACTGGCTGCTGAGGCTCTTCTATCGGCTCAGGCTCTTCATACGTGAACGTTGGGAATTTCGGAAATGGTTCAACCTTTTCTTCTTCTGGCTGCTTTCTTGCTTCAGCCTCAAACAAGAAGGTATCCTCAAATTGATTTTCTTCATGTAGTTCTTCTTCTTGTTCTGTTTCTTCTTGAACCTCTACCTGATAACGATGGAGTACTTCATACTGCTCCTCTTCTTCCACAACATCATCTTTTTGCTGCTGGGATGAATCATACAAGCCGCTGATGGTTAGTTCTGCGGATAGTTTCAGACAGCTGCGCTCGGGAAAGGCATAATCAAATGACTCCACGATAACATCGATATCATAAATACTTTGAATTCGATTGTTTGGAATGGTAATATCGACAGGAAAACGGTGTGAAAATTCACAGATTCCTTCCTCTTGTGGATCCACTCTTTCAACATACTTTTGGCTTGGTGCATTTTCTTCTTCAATCTCAGCACTATCCTCGTCACTTCTATATTCGCCTGTTAATTCCAGCGAACCACGTATGGTTACGTACTGATCGTTTTCCTGGATGGTAATATCCGGGTCTAGAGAAATCGACACAAGTTCAGCTACTTCCTGTCCCCTTCTAAACCACAAAGATTCCTCCAAGGAAAATCGCAGGCACGATTGATTCTCTTGAGACAAAGCGACTCCTCCTTTCGTTTCCTTTCACGCAAAATCACTATGTCACTTACACAATATGAACAAAGGCTTTTAAATATGATAAAAAAGGATTTTGATGTGAAAAAGTTTAGGATCAGGGAGTTTTGACGAAATTAATCCCGCTCTAATCCAGATTAATCCCGCCGACTATTTGGATAATTGATTTCAGCACCCAAAAAAGCCTGGCGTACGCCCTGATATGAGGCATAGGTTGGGGCAGCCGATTATGTTGAAATTTTGTGCGGGAGTCTTTTTACGTGTTATTATTAATCTATGAATATTCCAATTTTATCCACTAAACTATATATCCCCCTGCCACGGACTAATATTGTACTAAGACCGCGCCTGGTCGAACGGCTGAACGAGGGTCTGAACCGCAAGCTGACACTCATCTCTGCCTCTGCTGGCTTTGGCAAGACTACGCTGGTCAGCCAATGGGTTCCCAGTTGTAAGCGACCTGTCGCATGGCTGTCGCTGGATGAAGGGGATGACGACGCTACACGCTTCTTAACTCACCTTGTCGCTGCATTGCAGATGATTGCGGAGAATATAGGAGAAGGCGTGGTTGGTTCACTCAAATCCCCACAGCCACCGTCAATTGAATCGATTTTGACAATTCTGCTCAATGAAATCTCAACTATCCCATACAAATTCGTCCTCGTCCTTGAAGACTACCATCTTATTGATTCTAACCGGATAGACACTGCTCTCATCTTCCTACTCGAGCATCTTCCGCCACAAATACACTTGGTCATCGCCACCCGTGAAGATCCGCAGCTTCCACTGGGCCGGTTACGTGCCCGGGGCCAATTGACCGAGTTGCGTGCCAATGACCTGTGCTTTACTCCCGGCGAAGCGGCCACGTTCCTCAATCAGGTGATGGGTCTGTGTCTCTCGGCTGATGAAATTACTGTACTGGAGAACCGTACCGAAGGCTGGATTGCGGGGCTACAGCTGGCAGCACTCTCGATGCAGGGACGCGAGGACATTCCTGCGTTCATTCGGGCATTCGCTGGAGACAATCGGTACATCTTGGACTATCTGGTCGAAGAGGTCCTGCAGCGTGTGCCCAATTATGTCCGGACCTTCTTACTTCAGACCTCCATTCTCGACCGCTTGCATGGCCCGTTGTGCGATGCCGTCACGAACCAGGAGGAAGGCAACGCTCGTTTGGAGTTCTTGGAGCGAGGCAACTTCTTTATTGTCCAACTGGATGACAGGCGTCACTGGTATCGCTATCATCACCTCTTTGCAGAGGTTCTCTCTTCGCATTTGAGGGCAGATTTACCAGATCAGGTTGCTACGCTGCATCTGCGGGCGAGCAAATGGTATGAGCAGAATGGATCGCCTGCCGATGCAATCCGCCATGCGCTGGCCGCCAAGGATTTCACACAGGCTGCGGACTTGATCGAGATGGCATGTCCAGCCATTGGCAGGAGTGGACAGTGGGCTGTGGTGTTGGGCTGGTTGAAAGGGCTCCCCAGCGAGCTAGTCCACTGTAGACCCGTGCTTTGTGTTTGGTATGCCGGTGCGTTACTGGCTGGCGGCAAGCTAGAGGCTGTTGAGGACCGATTGAAAATTGCCGAAAAATGGCTGGAGTCTATGACAGGCATGCGCGATCGACTGGAAGCCCTACTTGGTAAGATGGTTGTCGTGGACGAAGAGGAATTTCGCCGACTCCCAGGTTCGATTGCTGTGTTCCGTGCCGGACTAGCCCTGGTTCTGGGTGATGTGCCCGCCACCGTGAAATACGCCCAGCTTGTGCTCGACCTCGTACCTGAGGATGATCATCTCCCGCGCGGATCGGCAGCAGCGCTCCTGGGACTCGCATCCTGGAGGAGCGGGGACCTCGAGGAAGCACACCGGATGTTTGCCGATGGTATTTCTACCGTGCAACTGGCAGGAGCCATCCCTGACGCAATCAATGGTGCAATCGCTCTTGCTGATATACGGATTGCGCAAGGCCGACTCCGCGATGCGATGCGTACCTATGAGCGGGGATTACAACTTGCAGCAGAAAACGGCGAACCTGAACTACTGGGAACGGCTGATATTTACGTGGGAATGAGTGAGCTCCACCGTGAGCATAACGATCTGGATTCCGCCACGCAACACCTACTGAGAAGCAAGGAGCAGGGCGAGCATACCGGGTTCCCTCAAAACCGCTATCGGTGGTACGTCGCAATGGCTCGATTAGGGGAGGCCGAAGGAAGTCTGGACAGCGCGCTCAACCTGCTTCACGAGGCAGAGCACCTGTATGTTAATGACTTTTTCCCAAATGTACGTCCTATAGCAGCGTTGAGGACAAGGGTGTGGGTCGCACAGGGTAAGTTGGGTGATGCCCTCGACTGGGCACGGGAGCAGGACCTGTCAGCACAGGACGACCTTTGCTACTTGCGCGAATTCGAGCATATTACCCTGGCAAGGGTGCTCCTGGCCCGGTATAAGAGCGACCGCGCTAACCACTCTATACTTGAGGTAATGGGTCTACTCGAACGCCTCCTCCAAGCAGCAGAAGAAGGCGGGAGAAAGGGAAGTTCGATCGAAATCCTGATACTGCAGTCGCTTGCTTACCATATGAAAGGCGACAGCCCTGCTGCGCTTGTGCCGCTGGAACGCGCCCTGACCCTAGGTGAACCAGAGGGTTATGTCCGAATCTTTGTGGACGAAGGTCAACCGATGATTGCCCTGCTGGAAGCGGCTGTGAAAAAGAAGATTGCCCTGAACTATGTCCGTCGTCTCCTGACAGCCTTTGGCAGGGCTGAGGATAAACCGCCTGCCAAACAGGTTATGATCGAGCGACTAAGTGAACGTGAACGGGAAGTTCTTAGGCTGCTCAGAACCGACTTGAGTGGCCCAGACATTGCCCGTGAACTTATAGTGTCCCTGAACACACTACGGACCCACACCAAGAACATTTATGGCAAGCTTGATGTGAACAACCGCCGGGCAGCAGTCCGACGGGCTGAGGAACTCGATTTGTTCTAGCAAGCCCCATCCCCCCCTGCCCTGGCTCATGCCAGGGCATTTTTCTATCCTTACAATTCTCGATTGATAAATCACCACATGTGGTGATGCCTTCTCACCACTTCAACATGTAACTTTGAAGAAGAAAGGAACGCTTACACCAATGTGGATATGCATCCATAGAACGAACGGGAAGGAGGAACGAAATGAGTGAAACACATGTATCAACAGAGGACCATCACGAGCCTAGACTGTACGAAATTCGCCTCAAGGGACACCTTGATGCCCGGTGGGCCGACCGGTTTGAAGGTCTAAGCTTCACCCACGAAAGTGACGGAATAACCATACTCTCTGGCCCGGTGGTCGATCAGGCCGCATTACATGGTTTGCTGAGGAAAGTGCGTAATCTCGGCCTGACATTAATCTCAATCCATCAGATTGATTCCAATCAGTCGAAGGGTTCAGATGGTAACACAGACAAAACAAATAGTTTAAAAAGGAGAGAAAAAGATGAAAACAATTCCCAAGACATCAATCATTGAAGGGAACAAGCACACTCACACCAACCAGCACTTCGAGGCCAGGTTGGAGAATAAAATGAAGGTAACATCGACGTCTCTCATCCGCTGGTCGGGTTTAGCAGCTATGGTAGCAGGGTTCCTTTTCATAGTCATTCAGACAATCCATCCAGCTGATATTCTTTCTTCAGTCACCACCGGTCGATGGGCAATCGTCCACTACTTGAGCATCGCCATGTGCCTCCTCGGCCTGCTCGGCATTGCAGGGATCTATGCAAGGCAAGTCGAAGAGGCCGGTTGGCTTGGTCTGATCGGCTATCTCATGTTTAGCCTCTTCTATGCGCTCACAATGGCCTTTCAATTCGCCGAAGCCTTTATCTCGCCGCTGTTGCCGACCGAGGCACCGAAGTTTATGGAGAGCTTCTTGTTGCTCCCCAGTGGGTCTGCTGGCGAGATGAACCTTGGAGCCCTCGCAGCGGTATATACGCTAGTAGGGGTACTGTATATGCTCGGCAGCCCGCTGTTTGGCATCGCGACGATCCGCGCCGGCATCCTGCCGCGATGGGCGGCCGGCCTGTTTGCCTCCGCGGGACCCGTGTCGGCTCTCGTGGTTTTGCTGCTCCCACACCCGCTCGACCGCATAGCGGCGGTGCCTCTTGGGTTAGGTCTGGCCTGGCTGGGATATGCGCTCTGGTCTGAACCGCGAAAGGAAGCCTAGGCTTCATCCAGTCACGCCAAACAGAAGTCAAGTAAGTTCGCTCCGAAAGTGGAAGGATTGAACAAGCGGCTATACCGCCGCTAGTCTCATAGTTTCGAAATAGTCACTCTAACACTAAACAATGTAATCCGTTATCTTCAGAATGGATGTGAACTAAACAAAGCCCTACGCAAATTTTTTAAAAGGAGTTGAAATTGAGAGTGAATGTCTACGATAAAGATCAAGCCCCCAATGTGTCTGAGCACAATGAGTTAGGGAAACCTACGTCTCAGAAAACAAAAGCACCTGCAAAAGAAGTTTCGGCAAAGTGGCTCGTCGCTGCACTCCTTTTGCTGAGCACACCTCCGCTTGCTGCCGGAGTCTTCCGCCTAATAGTGCTGGCTAGTGGAACTGAAATTACGCTGGCCAACGAACGGTTCTTTGCGGTGAATTTACCGATAGTGCTGCATATCTTGTGCTCCATCGTGTATGCGATATTGGGCGCATTCCAATTCGCAACTGGTTTCAGGCGGCGTAGGCCTGGCTGGCATCGCGCTGCCGGGTTGCTCTTGATTTTATGCGGGCTAGTGGTTGGAATTTCAGGACTGTGGATGACCCTGTTCTATCCCCGTGTGGATGGTACTGGTGAGCTGCTGCTTTATGTTTTCCGGCTCCTGTTTGGGTCGGCCATGGTCGTGTCTATCCTTCTCGGCTTTGCTGCAATCCTGCGAGGAAAGGTGGTCCAGCACGGCGCATGGATGATACGTGGCTATGCAATCGGGCTTGGCGCGGGTACACAGATGTTGACCTTGATGGCTGGGGAAATAATCGCCGGTCCGCCAAGTGAGCTCAGCGAAGCCCTACTGATGGGTGCAGGATGGGCAATTAACCTCGTCGTTGCCGAATGGGCCATTCGCAAGCGAATGGCCCCAGCCCATACGGCATCAGCCGATGTATCCCATAGATCCTGACAATTTCTTGTTCCGAAAAGGTGCAGTAGGTACAAAGGATGTCGACAATGGACACCTTTGGCCGGCTTTTATCCGTAAGTCGATCAACAGGAGGATTTTTTATAGTAAAGGGTAATGGAGGGTTAAAAACATGAAAAAAGGTTTATTATATTTTCTTATTTTAATAGTTTTAGTTCTTTTAAATGCTTGTGCTTCTATGACCTCCCTTAACAACGAACAAAAAGAAAATATAAACACAAAAAAAGAAAGAGCAGTGATTGAAGATGAAATGAATGGACTGAAAGATAGTCGTAATGAGGAAATTGGAAAAAGTGGAAAGACACCAACTAATGATAATGATGTGCTAAAAGATTTTGTCACATATGATGGTCCTATTGAACATATTTTCTTTCATCCTCTTGTAGTATATCCATCACTTGCTTTTGATGGTGACCATATGTCGCAAGGGTACAATGATTATTTTGTTACAGTAAAAGAATTTAACTCCATTATTGAGTCTTTATATTCTAAAAATTATATTCTGATTAAAATGAGTGATGTTTTTGAAGAAACAAATCTAAATGGAAAAAAGCAACCTATAAAAAAAGAATTGAAGTTACCAAAAGATAAAAAACCTTTAATTATATCTGTTGATGATTTAAATTATTATCCCTACATGATTTCTAACGGTAATGCCTATAAATTAATTATTAATTCAGAAGGAAAAATTGCTACATTCTCAAAAGATTTAAGTGGTAATGAAGTAATTTCTGAAGAAAATGAAATTGTTCCTCTTTTAAATTCATTTGTTGAAAAACATCCTGATTTTTCATTAAATGGAGCAAAAGGGATTTTAGCTCTTACTGGATATGAAGGAGTTTTAGGATATCGTACCAATGACTTAGATTCACCTAGTTATGAAATTGAAAAGAAAGAAGCAATGCAAGTTATCAATAAATTGAAAAATGAAGGATGGGAATTTGCCTCTCATGGTTATGGTCATTTAGCTACTGCAAACATAGATTTAAATACTTTAAAAAATGATACAAATCGATGGTTAAATGAAGTTTCGCCTTTAATAGGAGAAACATTAATTTATATTTATCCTTTCGGAAGTAGCGTGTTACCTGATGACCCCAAATTTGACTATTTGCAAAGTGTTGGCTTTCGAATCCTGTGTTCTGTTGGTCCAAATCCTTATTTAAAATATACTGATGCTTCTGCAATGATGGACCGCGTTCACATTGATGGAATTAGTTTAGAAACACAACAACATATTTTAAATCGTTTTTTTGATAGTGATACTATTATAGACCAACAACGATTTATTAATCACTCAACTTTCGCAGCTGGATTTTAACTCTAATTCTTTATGGTATCTTCGTTACTCCCTAATTTAATATATCGTGTCAGGTCATTGTAGTTCAGTTCAGAAATAATATTTTATTAAAGTAAGAGGCATTTAGTTGAATAAGACCATCGAAATGTTAAATATATATATGGAATTCTAACGGTCTATTTTTTATGTCTTAAATATCAACATTATTATTTAACAGAGCCAAATAATAAAACGAATTGGAGGAGGATAAAATGAAAGCAATTGTGTATACAAACTACGGTCCCCCTGAAGTTCTTCAACTAAAAGAGATAGAAAAACCTGCTCCTAAAGAAAATGAAATTTTGGTAAAAGTAAAAGCGACGACCGTAACAGTAGCAGATATTCGGGCGCGAGGTTTTTTAGTCCCTTCGGCTTTTTGGCTGCCAGCCCGAATTTCGCTGGGTCTCAAGGGGCCAAAAAAGGGAATATTGGGAATGGAGCTAGCAGGAGAAGTTGAGTCAGTAGGGAAAAATGTCAAGAAGTTTAAGGAAGGTGACCAGGTTTTTGCAGCGTCCCTATTGGATTTTGGTGGATATGCCGAGTATAAATGTTTGCCTGAAGATGGGCCAGTCACTCTTATACCAGCCAATATTACTTTTGAGGAAGCTGCTGCCATTCCCATTGGGGCACGTACAGCATTGTTTTTTCTTAGAAAAGCTAATATTCAGAGCGGCCAGAAGGTTCTAATTTATGGAGCCTCAGGAAGTGTAGGAACTTATGCAGTACAAATTGCTAAAATTTTCGGAGCAAATGTTACGGGAGTATGCAGTACTAGAAATTTAGAATTGGTAAAATCTTTGGGAGCAGATAGAGTTGTTGATTATACGAAAGAAGATTTTTCAAGTAAAGGTGAAACGTTTGATGTCATCTTTGATACGGTTGGTAAAAGTCCCTTATCAGCTTGTATGAAATCGCTCAAGAAGAATGGAACCTATATAAATCTTACCTTGCTTTTACCAAGTGTTCAAATGCTATGGAAAAAAATGACTAGCAGCATAAAGATCATTTTGGGGCAAAACTCTCCTGAAACTCCCGAAGCATTAAACTTCCTCAAAGATTTAGTAGAGGCTGGAAAGCTAAAAGTAGTTATTGATAGAACCTATACTTTTGAAGAAATCGTTGCTGCCCATAGTTATGTCGAACAAGGACACAAAAAGGGAAATGTCGTCATAAATCTGGAACAAAACAACAAACCCCTAAAAGTATGAACTAAATTCACGACACCCAAAGGTTAATAACAATTTTGGTCTTTGTTTGATCATTATTACAGCAAATTATTTTAGTAGCAAACCGGCGTTATCGGAGGATTTTTCTTTTCACTTTAGCGGATTTGCTAAAGTAATTTTTTTCACTTAATTAGTTTGTCAATCACCACATGTGGTGATGACGACTCACCATATGTGCGTGTATCTTTAACGAGGTGGAGATGCATCCGCAGGAGGAACATGAAGGAGGAGGAGAATGAGTGAAAAACACGTATCTGATTAGAATGGCTGATGTCGAGAAATTTCATGAATCAGAGGGACTTGGTATAACGGAGTGGATAAGGAAGTCGAATGTCCTATTACTATCAAATTTATAAAAGAAGGTGAAAAAAATGAATGAAAGCAAACCAACTGCAAAAATGAACGAGGTCTCGTTGTTTCGTCTTTATTTGCTGAGGTCGCTGTACCTTTTTATCGTGGTGGGGCTCGCTATCGTACGATGGCCGGATGTCATCCAACTGGTTTTCTATCAGGAGAAGCCCTATGAGTTAATGGAGGGAGTAGTCATCTGCATGCTGGCCTCCTTTTCGGTTCTGTTAATCCTGGGGCTGCGGTATCCACTGCAGATGATACCTTTGCTTCTGTGGGAATTGGTGTGGAAGTCGATTTGGCTGATCAGCGTTGCGCTCCCACTATGGACAGCCGGTCAAATGGACGAAGCAACCTGGGCGATGGCCTATGCCTGTTTATTCGTCTTGATTGTTCCTTTCTGCATTCCTTGGCGCTATGTATTTGCACACTACGTGAAGAAGCGCGGAGATCGGTGGCGCTAAAGCCCGCTCTAACAGGTGCTTGAATTTATTAAAAACAGCGACAAAGCTTAAAACCTTTGTCGCTGTTTATTGCATATAAATAATGTCCTTGTGTGTACTCCAAAAGAGAACGGCTTACAACAACGGTAAGTGCTTAAATTTATTTGAGTTTGGAAAAAGCAATTTCTACTGCTTTGATGGTCTTTTCGATGTCTTCGTCGGTATGTGCCGTTGATAGGAACAATCCTTCGAACTGAGATGGCGGCAGGAATACACCTTGTTCTGCCATTTGTCGATAGTACTCAGCAAAATATTCTAAGTTAGAAGTTTTGGCTTTTTCATAGTTGATTACATTTTCATTGGTGAAGAAGAACCCGATCATAGAACCAGCACGGTTGAAGGTAACGGGAATATCATATTTTTCAGCGGCTGCTGTAATTCCTTTTTCGAGTAAATCGCCTTTGCGTTTGAACTCTTCGTAATGCGCTGGTGTTAATTGACTTAATGTTTCATAACCAGCCGTCATCGCTAGTGGGTTTCCTGAAAGTGTTCCTGCTTGATAAATTGGTCCTGCTGGAGCAATTTGCTGCATGATTTCAGCTTTACCACCGTACGCGCCAACTGGGAGACCGCCGCCAATTACTTTTCCAAGACAAGTGATATCTGGAGTTATATTGAAATAGCCTTGTGCACAATTGTAGCCCACACGGAAACCTGTCATAACCTCATCAAAAATCAGCAATGCGCCCTTTTCGGTCGTAATCTCACGAAGTCCTTCCAAGAATCCTGGAAGCGGTGGTACAAGACCCATATTACCTGCAACAGGTTCAACGATAATACAAGCAATATCATCGCCAAATTGTTCAAATGCATATTTAACCGCTTCTAGGTCATTGTAAGGGACTGTGATGGTGTTTTTAGCAGTCCCCTCTGGAACACCAGGGCTGTCCGGTAATCCAAGTGTAGCAACGCCAGAACCAGCTTTAATCAATAGCGAATCACCATGTCCATGGTAACAGCCTTCAAATTTCAAAATCTTATTACGACCTGTATAGCCGCGTGCTAAGCGGAGCGCACTCATCGTTGCTTCTGTTCCTGATGATACCATCCTTATCACTTCAATCGATGGTACACGTTCAATCACAAGCTTAGCCAATTTATTTTCCATTAACGTTGGTGCACCGTAGCTTGTACCAAGCTCAGCCACTTTTTTAATACCTTCAACCACACGGTCATTACTATGACCAAGAATTAACGGACCCCATGATAATACATAATCGATATATTCATTGCCATCAATATCATAAATTTTTGATCCTTTTCCTCTTTCCATGAAGATAGGATCCATATTGACAGATTTAAATGCACGTACTGGGCTATTGACACCGCCAGGCATTAAGTTCTGAGCTTCTTTAAATGCTTCTATTGATTTTGTATATGAGCGCATTTTGAGTTCCTCTTTTCGAATTTTAATAATTCTTTTGTGCGTAATACCCATAACTTTAAGTTATGGAGATGTACGCATATCAATTGACCTTTAAAAAGATTTGGAATATACTAGAAACCAAAGGGAACATTTGTTCTTTGATAACTGAACATAGAAGGTTGTGGCAGGTATAAGTGCTCTGCCACGTAAAATGTTCAAGCCTTTGAAAAAGCCAATTCACGTTTGCTAACGTGAATTAAATAGGCTTTGATGAAAGTAAAGCTGAAGGTCTTTTGTAAAGACCAGATGTATTAGCGGGTTTTGTGGTCACCCACATAAAGACAATGCCTCTTAAACGGTAATCTTTATGAAACCCCTCGCTTTAGCGATGGGGAGATTCATTGGTCTTCTTTTAACCAGCGGCATGCGTCTTTAGCAGCATAAGTAATAATCAAATCAGCACCGGCGCGCTTCATACCTACTAACATTTCAAGAACCGTACTCTTTTCATCGATCCAGCCGTTGGCTGCAGCTGCTTTTACCATTGCATATTCACCGCTGACATTATAAATAACAACTGGAAGATTGAAGTTGTTTTTAACATCACGAACGATATCAAGATAAGGTAATCCTGGTTTAACAATTAAGAAGTCTGCGCCTTCTGCAACATCCGATTCCGCTTCCCTAAATGCCTCCATCCGGTTGGCCGGATCCATTTGATAGGTTTTACGGTCACCAAACTGTGGAGCTCCCTCAGCTGCTTCACGGAACGGTCCGTAAAAAGCAGATGCATATTTAACGGCATAAGACATAATCGGGATTTCTTTAAATCCTGCTTCATCTAAACCAGCACGAATCGCTGCCACAAATCCGTCCATCATATTAGATGGTGCAATAATATCCGCTCCAGCTTGTGCTTGTGCTATCGCTGTTTTCACAAGTAATTCAAGGGATTCGTCGTTAAGAACTTGTTCTCCTTCAACGACGCCGCAGTGACCGTGGCTTGTATATTCACACAAGCAAGTATCGGCAACGACAATTATCTCTGGATAATGTTCTTTTATGTAACGTGTGGCAACTTGAATGATTCCATGGTCATGGAACGCCTGTGTACCGCATTCATCCTTTGTAGCCGGAATTCCAAATAATAAAACAGACTTAATTCCGTGCGCTACGATATCATCCATTTCACCTTTCAGATTGTCCATTGACACTTGGAACACACCTGGCATCGATGATACTTCATTGCGAATGTTTTCACCTTCATAAATAAATAAAGGATAGATGAAGTCCTCTGGTCTTAAGTGGTTTTCTCTAACAAGTGCACGCATATTAGCACTTGAACGTAATCGGCGATGACGTGAAAATTGAAGTTCCATTTATATTTACCCCCAACATTATTTTTCTAAGTATTGAATCGTGCTTTTGATCATTGCTTTAACAGTATATTCCTCAGGTGCAGCATGTACGGGCAATCTATAGGAAAGCAATTTTTTCTCTGTGACTGGTCCAATGCAGCCAATAACGCAATTTTCGAGATGACTCTCAAGCTTATACTCATGTACCACACTCATAAAGTGGTCTACAGTGGAGGGACTTGTAAACATTAAGATGTCGAGCTCGTCCGCTAAAAGCATCTTGGCCAGTTTTTCCCGGCTCTCATTGGGCATGAATGTTTCATAAATGATTATTTCATCGACATGAGCACCGTTCTTAATGAGCGAGCTTGATATATATTCCCTGGCCAAATTTCCTTTCGGAAGCAGTATTTTTGAGCCTTTAGCTACAAAAGGAAGGAATTCTTCGACAAATACCTCAGCCACATAAGCCGATGGGACAAACTCAGCTTTTAATCCCTGTTCATTCAGGACCTCTTCGGTTTTTTTGCCAATAACAGCTATCTTCGGAAATTTACCGAACTCTTCTATTTTTTTAAAAGAAAAGAAAGTTTCCACAGTGACATTGCTAGTATAAATAATCCAGTCGTATGTATCAATATTATCCATTGCAGTTTGAAGACGCTGATTGATTTCAATCGGACGAAACGCAATAAGAGGGATTTCGATTGAAATCCCTCCATACTTTTCTACAAGTTGTGAAAAGGATTTTGCCTGACCTGCTCCACGGGGAACAAGGACCTTTTTGTCTTTCAAACCACATGGTTTTAGCATTGACCTTCGAGCTCCCGTTTAACCCGATCAATCAGGTCTTTAGCTCCTTTTTCAATTAATAGGTCTGCAGCGACGATACCAAGCTCTTCTGGGTTTTGACCTCTTAGTTCCTCTTTGAAGATTTCTTGTCCTTCTGGAGAACCAACTAGTACGGTTAAAACAATTTCCTCATTGTCAGCAATAGAGGCAAAACCAGCAATTGGCACTTGGCAGCCGCCTTCCATTTTTTGAAGGAAAGCACGTTCTGCTCGAACGGCTCTTTCGGTTTTCTTGCAAGTGAATTTTTCAAACAGTTCAAGAAGCTCTTTATCATCCTCACGGCATTCAATTGATAAAGCTCCTTGACCAACAGCAGGAACGCAAATATCCGCATCAATAAATTCAGTAACGGTTTCTGATGTCCAGCCCAGACGAGAAAGTCCTGCCGCTGCTAGGATAATCGCATCGTATTCTTCTTCTTGAAGCTTTTGTAATCTCGTATCAACATTTCCACGGATCCATTTAATTTCCAGGTCAGGACGCTGTGCTAAAAGCTGTGCGCTGCGACGAAGGCTGCTCGTGCCGACAATCGCTCCTGGCTTCAAATCGTTTAACTTAATATGATCTCTTGAAATCAATGCATCACGGTGGTCCTCACGGAAAGGAATACAGCCGATGGTCAAACCTTCTGGCAGCACTGCTGGCATGTCTTTCATACTATGAACAGCCATATCAATCTCTTTATCCATCATAGCCTGCTCGATTTCCTTCACAAATAAGCCTTTTCCGCCTACTTTAGAAAGGGTGACATCAAGGATTTTGTCTCCTTTTGTAACAATTTCCTTTACTTCAAATTCAAAAGGTCCTCCGAGCTTCTTCAGCTGTTCAATTACCCAATTTGTTTGTGTTAAAGCCAATTTGCTGCGTCTAGAACCTACGATAATTTTTCGCATGACTGCCTCCTATGAATACCAAAAATGAAATGATGATAATTGACCAAATAAGAAAAAGTTAACTAATACAACTAAAAAAGACCCGACATTCCAAAGGGCTAATTGTCTGCCTGCCATGTTTTTAACGATACGCAGGTACAAATAGATACTATAACCGGTTAATAAAAGAAATGAACCTATTATTTTCATATCGTACCAGGGCATTCCTGGGACCTTTAAAATCGCCCATTGTAAGCCTAGGATAAGGCTTAATAACAGCATCGGAACGCCTATTACTACTAAAATATAAGAGGATCGCTCCAGCTTGCTTAAATCTGCAATTCTCAAAAGTCTGGCACCCCACTTTTTCCGCTTCAACAAGTCATATTGAATCAGATAGAGAAGCGAAAGGACAAATGACAAGGAGAAGGCTCCATAAGATAGAATCGCCATCGTGATATGTATAAGCAAGAGTTCAGACATAAGCTGATTGCTTATGACATGTGAATCATATTGAATCGGAGCAAACGCGTGAATGGCGATGACAATAAAACCAAGGATATTTGTAAAAAAGACGATGAAGTCTACCTTCAACAGCTTGTTAATTCCTAGTGATAGAGTTACCAATACCCATGCATAAAAATAAAGACCCTCAAATATCGTTAACGCAGGAAATCTTCCTGTTTTTATCATATAACTAGTTAGGAAAATCGTTTGTAAAACCCATACAAACGCAAGTAACCAGAAGGCGATACGGTTAGCCTTCCGGTTATGATTGAGAAAATCGAAAAAATATAACAATACACTGAAGGCATATAGGACTACTGTCAATTCGTGCAGCCGTGTCATATAAAAGTCATACATAATGAGTACCTCTTATGACTGAAAAGAAGCCTGAGGTACATGAACCATTGCATTTTTGGTTTCGGCTGCTTTTGTTTGTTTTTCAACAAGCTCTTCAATATTAAATATTTTCATAAATAAATCCAAAGCCTCATCAGCGTCTGGACGAGCAGCCAATTCTTTTGCTTGTAAGATAGGGTCTTTTAATAGCTGGTTGATAATGCTCTTTGTATGTTTATTTAAAACCTTAATATCACGGTCTGATAGATGTGGCAGCTTGCGTTCAAGGCTGATCATTGTTTCAGCTTGAATTGCACCCGCCTTATCTCTAAGAGCAGCGATAACAGGAACCACTCCCAGCGTTCCAAGCCATTGTTTGAAATCAACGATTTCCTTTTCAATCATCAGCATAATGACTTGAGCTGCTTTCTTCCGCTCCTGAAGGTTTGCCTCAACAATTCCCTCTAGATCATCGATATCATATAAAAATACACTTTCAAGCTCAGCAATTTTTGGATCCAAGTCACGCGGAACGGCAATATCGACCATAAATAATGGTTTACCCTTACGCTTTTTTTCAACTTTTTCCATCATTTTTTTCGTGATGATAAAATCCTTTGCACCAGTAGAACTAATCAAAATATCTGCATCCATCAGCGTCTGTTGAAGTTCATCGATCGTTTTTGCCTCTCCAGCAAAACGGGTTGCAAGAACTCTTGCTTTCTCAAAGGTACGATTAATAACCGAAACTTTTCTAACACCATTGCCGTGCAGATTTTGGGCTGCTAACTCACCCATTTTT
Source organism: Neobacillus niacini (assembly GCF_031457145.1). Classification (GTDB taxonomy): domain Bacteria; phylum Bacillota; class Bacilli; order Bacillales; family Cytobacillaceae; genus Neobacillus; species Neobacillus niacini_J. The sequence goes on along the minus strand of NZ_JAVDVZ010000005.1, from coordinate 207,695 downwards.
CCTGCACCAAAAATTAACACATGTTTGTTCTCAAGCGAACCGAAAATTTTCTTTGCCAACTCAACAGCGGCATAGCTGACTGAAACCGCATTTGCGCCGATATCTGTTTCAGCGTGTCCACGTTTCGCAACTGTAATGGCCTGTTTAAATAGGTGATTGAATACAGTACCTGTTGTTCCTTGTTCTTGAGCTAGAATAAAGCTTGACCGAACCTGCCCTAATATTTGTGTTTCCCCTAAAACCATGGAATGAAGACCGCATGCCACATTGAATAAATGCTCCACTGCACCATCTTCTTCATAAACAAATAGAAATGGTGAAAACTCAGCTTGTTCAATTCCAAACCATTCAGATAGAAATTCCTTGATATAATAGCGGCCCGTATGGATTTGATCCACAACCGCATAAATCTCTGTACGATTGCATGTCGACACAATTATATTTTCTAGGATGCTTTTTTTGGAATTTAATTTTGTCATGGCATCACCAAGGTCGGATTCATTAAATGTCAACCGCTCACGGATTTCCACAGGGGCAGTTTTATAGTTTATACCGATCACTACAATATGCATTTTCTTAGAACACCCCCAATACGTAATACACTAACTACTAATACATACTTAACTAGTCTGATTATAACACGGGTTTTTCAACTTTTACCAAAAAAATGTGAACAGAAAACGAAACTATATGTTACTATAAAAACGGAAGCGCCTAGGCGCAAAAGTTATCCTACTATATAGGGAAAAAGTTATGTTTTATTAATATATCATCTTATGTACAGTACCAAAAAAATAGAAGAGATTCAAGTAAACCTTACTGGAGGTGGTGTTAAAATGAAGAATCAACGGGTTTTTCCTGGAATTATTCTCATTGGCTTTGGAGCCTTTCTATTCTTACAGCAATCTGGATTTACTGCTCTACAAGCATTATATTCGTGGCCAACACTGCTTATTATAGTCGGCGCAGCTTTTTTGGGACAGGGATATTCTGCAAGGGATTATGAAGCGATTCTACCGGGAGTTATTATAGCTGGCTTCGGTCTCCATTTTCATTTCGCTGGTAAAATCTCTTTCTGGCCGAATAACACGATAGGTATGTTGGTATTATTTATTTCGATTGGCTATTTCCTACGTTTTCAAAAAACAAATAATGGCTTGTTTCAAGCGTTTCTGTTTTTAGTATTAGCATTATTGCTATTATTTTACGACAAAGTTTCAGAATATCTTAATTTACTTCAAAATGGGCTGAGTTTTGTATGGAAGTTTTGGCCGGCGATTATTATACTTGTAGGGATATACTTTCTTTTTAGAAAGAAAAAATAACGCCAGGCGGGTGCCTGACGTTATTTTTTTACATATAGCTCTGCAAAATCGACCAAGCTTTATCTTTACCTTCACCGGTTTCTGATGAGAAAAGTACGATTTGGTCATTTTCATCTAAATCGAGGGTTTCTTTCGTGACTTTTAAATATTTCTGCCACTTTCCTCTTGGGATTTTATCTGCCTTCGTTGCAATGACAACACACGGAATGCCATAATGCTTCAGGAAGTCGTACATCATGACATCATCCTGGCTTGGCGGGTGCCTTAAGTCAACAATCATAACTACCGCTCTTAATTGTTTCCGAGAAGTAATATACGTTTCAATCATTTTTCCCCAAGCAGCACGCTCTGACTTTGAAACCTTCGCATATCCATATCCTGGAACATCGACAAAATGAAGGATTTCATTAATTAAATAAAAGTTTAAGGTTTGTGTTTTTCCTGGTTTTGACGATATTCTTGCGAGACCTTTACGATTTAACATCTTATTTATAAAAGAGGACTTGCCAACATTTGATCGTCCTGCCAATGCAAATTCAGGCAGCTCTGTTTCTGGGTATTGCTCTGGCCTTACGGCACTGATGACAATATCGGAACTTGTTACTTTCATTTCACTCCACCTTCTACTAGTGCATGCCGTAAAACTTCATCGACATGTGAAACCAGGACAAACTCAATTTCATTTCTTACACTTTCTGGGATATCATCAATATCCATTTCATTATCTTTTGGAAGAATGACCTTTGTTAATCCTGCTCTATGAGCACTGAGTGTTTTTTCTTTTAAACCGCCAATCGGAAGAACCCGGCCTCTAAGGGTAATTTCTCCTGTCATGCCTACTTCACGTCGAATCGCTCTGCCTGTTAGCGCAGACACCAGTGCAGTAGCCATTGTAATTCCTGCAGACGGCCCATCTTTTGGAACGGCACCTTCTGGAACATGAATGTGTACGTCAAATTTTTCATGAAAATTATCATCAATACCAAGCTCCGCAGTTTTTGAACGGACATAACTAAAGGCAGCCTGAGCTGATTCCTTCATGACATCGCCTAGTTTTCCTGTTAAAACCAGTCTTCCTTTACCAGGTGATAAGGACACTTCAATTTGCAGTGTATCTCCACCCACCGTCGTGTAGGCTAGACCCGTTGCAACTCCAACTTGATCCTCTGTCTCTGCTTGACCATAACGGTATTTTGGCTTACCTAGGAATTCCTCGACATTCTTTTCGGTAACGATGACCCGTTTTTTCTCACCTGAAACCACGATTTTTGCGGTCTTACGACAGATAGTTGCCATTTGTCGTTCCATGCTCCGGACCCCAGCTTCGCGGGTATAATACCTTACAACCTTCAGAAGGGCATCATCACGTACTTGGAGAATCCCTTTTGAAAGTCCATTTTCTTTAATTTGCTTAGGCAGTAAATGATCTCTTGTGATATGAACCTTTTCAATCTCGGTATAGCCTGCAATCGTGATAATTTCCATTCTATCCAGCAGTGGACCAGGGATGGTCGATAAGTTATTTGCAGTTGCTATGAACATGACTTTTGAAAGGTCATAAGTCTCTTCGATATAATGATCACTAAAATTATGGTTTTGCTCAGGGTCTAATACTTCAAGCATCGCAGACGACGGATCGCCACGGAAATCATTCGACATTTTATCAATCTCATCTAATAAAAAGACTGGATTGATGGTGCCCGCTTTTTTCATCCCTTGAATGATCCTACCTGGCATCGCCCCGACATATGTTCTGCGGTGACCGCGAATTTCAGATTCATCACGAACGCCACCTAAAGAAACTCTGACAAAATTGCGATTTAATGAAGTGGCAATTGAACGTGCTAAGCTTGTTTTCCCTACGCCTGGAGGTCCTGCAAGACAAAGAATCGGCCCTTTTAAGGAATTTGTTAGCTTTTGGACTGCTAAAAACTCCAATACACGTTCTTTTACTTTTTCGAGACCGAAATGATCCTGATTGAGGATTTTCTCAGAACGGTTAATATCAATATCGTCATTCGTCTTTTTCGACCATGGAATGGTAATCAGCCACTCAATATAGTTGCGAATGACCGCACTTTCTGCTGAGCTTGATGGCACTTTCTCATAACGGTCGAGTTCTTTTAAAGCAGTCTGCTGAACATGCTCGGGCATACCTGCATTATTAATTTTTGCAGTCAACTCCGCGATTTCACCTGTTTTACCCTCTTTATCGCCTAATTCTTTCTGAATCGCCTTCATTTGCTCACGCAAGTAATATTCCTTTTGCGTTCTTTCCATAGAGCGCTTTACACGTTGTCCAATCTTTTTCTCAAGGTTTAGTACTTCTTTTTCATTCTGTATGGTATCAATGACCATATTCATTCTTTGCTTTACATCAATCGTTTCAAGTATTTCCTGTTTTTCTTTCAGCTTAATTGGCAAATGGGAAGCGATAATATCTGCCATTCTACCTGGTTCCTCAATATCGACAACCGAGGCATAGGTTTCTGCTGAAATTTTCTTAGATAACTTTATGTATTGCTCGAAATACTCAAGCATTGCTCTCATTAATGCTTGATCCTCAACATCCTTTGTTGTAGGTTCATCATATGTCACAATGTTGACAGCATAATATTCGTCCTCATCATGAAACGATTCAATTTTTGCTCTGTTAAGTCCCTCCACCAATACGCGAATCGTACCATTTGGGAGTTTAAGCATTTGTTTAACCTTTGTTAAGGTACCAATTTCATATAAATCTTCTTCAGAAGGATCGTCTATTGCAATATCCTTTTGTGTAGTTAAAAAAATTAAATGGTCATCTACCATCGCTTTTTCTAGGGCTTCAACCGATCTCTCACGACCTACATCTAAATGAAGAACCATTGTTGGATACACCAGCAACCCCCGAAGCGGCAGGAGGGGGACGATCAATTCTCTCTCTTTCGCCATTAACTTGCACCTCCATATGCATAAATCAATCTTTTCCCGCTGTTAAAAGCAGAAATCGTCTTTGTACAATTCTATCTTATTTGCAAATATGTGTCTAATATTACGGAAGTAACAATATCTGCTTGTCAATATCATTAATTTTCCCCAAGCAGGATATTTCTATCATTAAAAACACTTCGGTTAGACAACCGAAGTGAAGAAAGTTAAATAGATTCTTTTTTAGAAAGCTCTATTGAGGCCGGGATAACTTGGTTAATTGGCTGGTTATTGACGAGGGCAATGTCAAAGACTTCACTCAAATGTGTAACCGGCACAATCCGAATTCCCGTTATTTCATTTAAAATCGATTGCATATTTTCTTCAGGGATAATTACAGTGGTTGCTCCTGCTTTCCGAGCTGCCTTTACCTTAGGGTATACGCCGCCGATAGGCTTGACATTTCCGTGAATACTTATTTCTCCCGTCATCGCTACCTTGTTATCAATCGGAATTTTGTAAATCGCCGAATATATTCCAGTTGCCATTGCAATTCCGGCTGAAGGACCATCAATTGGAACCCCGCCTGGGAAATTGACATGAATATCGAAATCATTCGCAGGAACACCCATTGATCTTAATACCGTGATAACATTTTCAATCGAACCACGCGCCATACTCTTACGACGGACTGATTTACCCTGACTGCCGATACTTTCTTCATCGACAATTCCAGTTATGTTAATCGATCCTTTATCCTTCGCAGGAATGACAGTTACCTCAATTTCAAGCAGTGCACCTGAATTGGGTCCATAAACGGCTAGACCGTTCACAAGGCCAATCCGGGAATCGTCATTAATCTTTCTTTCCATTCTTGGAGACAGTTGACTGGAATGAGCAACCCATTCTAAATCTTCATCTTTTATAAAATTGCGCTCATCCGTGATGGCAAGTCCAGCAGCAATCTGAACTATATTAACAGCTTCGCGCCCATTCCTTGCATATGTAGATAATATATCTAAACCAACTTCACTAATGTCTAAATTCACTTTTTCAGCCGCTTTTTTACCAATTTCAATGATTTCTTCTTGCGTCAATTCTCTAAAAAACACCTCCATACAGCGTGAGCGAATTGCAGGCGGTATTTCACTTGGAGTTCTTGTGGTTGCACCAATTAAGCGAAAATCAGCCGGAAGCCCATTCTTAAAAATATCATGGATATGTGTAGGAATTTGATTATTTTCTTCATGATAATAGGCACTTTCAAGAAATACTTTACGATCCTCAAGAACCTTTAACAGCTTGTTCATTTGAATCGGGTGTAACTCGCCAATCTCATCAATAAATAGTACACCACCATGTGCATTGGTAACTGCACCTTGCTTCGGCTGAGGAATTCCAGCCTGTCCCATTGCCCCTGCTCCTTGATAAATGGGATCATGAACGGACCCAATTAAAGGATCGGCAATGCCTCTTTCATCAAATCTGGCGGTTGTAGCATCCAATTCGATAAATACAGAGGATTGTTTAAATGGAGATTTTTGGTTTTTTTTCGCCTCTTCTAAAACTAATCTTGCTGCAGCTGTTTTTCCAACCCCTGGTGGTCCGTAAATTATAACATGCTGAGGATTTGGACCACATAATGCTGCCTTCAATGATTTTATACCATCTTCTTGTCCAACAATATCTTGGAAGCTTGTAGGGCGTACTTTTTCAGCTAATGGCTCCGTTAATGAAATCGATCTCATTTTTCGAAGCTGTTCCATTTCCTTACGGGATTCCCGATCAATGGAAACCTTTTGTGTCCGTTGGTTCCTAAGCAAATTCCAGAAATACAGCCCGATGATAATTCCAAAGAACAGCTGTATAAATAAGGCAATCCCCGTCCAACTCATCTTATTCCCTCCTGCTACAGTAAACTTGAGTAGATATTAATAAGTATTTCCTGCATAGAGATGGAATAAACCACAAATTTGTAAGAAACTGTTTAAGGCGGAATGTATAAAATGCAGAAAAAGGACCCAGTGATTTTACTGGATCCTCTAAAATTTCATTATTAAGCTGATTTTTCTTCTGCCACAACCGTTCCGTCTGCTAAAACAAGCTTTGGAAGACTATTGTCGATGACCGTATCTTTTGTAATGATACACTTTTGAATATCATTACGAGAAGGAAGGTCAAACATAACATCTAGCATGATTCCTTCAATAATAGAACGTAATCCGCGCGCACCTGTTTTACGTTCAATCGCTTTTTTCGCGATTTCACTAAGGGCGCCTTCCTCGAATTCCAATTCTACCTCATCGATTTCAAGCATTTTTTGATATTGCTTAACTAAAGCATTTTTTGGCTTTGTTAAGATTTCAATCAATGCTGACTCATCTAACTGCTCAAGACTTGCAATTACAGGTAGACGGCCGATGAATTCAGGAATTAAACCAAAGCGAAGTAAGTCCTCAGGTAACACTTTAGAAAGAAGCTCTTTCTGTGTGATTTCCAGCTGCTTCATTTCCGAACCAAAACCAATAACCTTTTGACCTAAGCGGCGCTTAATGATTGGTTCAATTCCATCAAATGCACCACCGCAAATAAATAAAATATTTGTCGTATCGATTTGAATGAATTCTTGGTGAGGATGTTTACGTCCGCCTTGAGGAGGAACGCTCGCAACTGTACCTTCTAGAATTTTTAGTAATGCTTGCTGTACACCTTCCCCAGAGACATCTCTAGTGATGGAAGGATTTTCTGATTTACGGGCAATTTTATCAATTTCATCAATATAAATAATACCCTTTTCAGCTTTTTCCACATCGTAATCAGCAGATTGAATCAATTTTAAAAGAATATTTTCAACATCTTCCCCTACATAACCTGCTTCGGTAAGAGACGTTGCATCTGCGATGGCAAATGGAACATTTAAAATACGTGCTAAAGTTTGAGCTAATAAAGTTTTACCACTTCCAGTTGGTCCAATCATAGCGATGTTACTCTTAGAAAGTTCAACATCATCAATCTTGCTATTAGAATTGATACGCTTGTAATGATTGTAAACTGCAACCGATAGAGATTTTTTAGCTTGATCCTGACCAATGACGTATTCATCAAGAATTTCACAAATCTCTCTTGGCTTCGGAACGTCTTTAAATTCTACTTCTTCTTCAGTTCCCAGCTCTTCTTCAACGATTTCTGTGCAGAGCTCGATACACTCGTCACATATATAAACACCTGGTCCGGCGACCAATTTACGAACTTGGTCTTGTGTCTTTCCACAGAAGGAACACTTTAATTGGCCTTTTTCATCATTAAATTTAAACAATTCTTTCACCCCTTGAAAACGTGTTATAACCATATTTAAAGTTGCCTAACACAAACAAAAATCCGTTTCTTTTTTCGAAACCTTTGAGTAGTATGTATTGCATTGTAACACATGGACCCAGTGGACAGGAAATAAAAAGCCTCTTCAATTATGTTTTTCTGAAAGCGCATTTTTGTTTGGAAATCCTTAAAATGGTTCGTATGTACCCATTAAGCATAACCACTTTTCACAAAAATAAATCTTTAATGGAGCTGGTTTTACTTAATTCGCTATGTAAATCTGTTTTTCCTGCCTGCAGTTCTTTTATGCTCCTGCCTGCTTGTTAAAAAGGTTTCCCTGTCCTTATTATAATATGTAATTGAAAAAATGTATAAAAACAGGCACGATAAAATCGTGCCATGTTTTAACAATATTTATTATTTTTTATTTTCAATCAAGAATTCAACCGCTTTTTGCTTTTGAAGATCACCTTTGATACCTTCAAGGCTGCCAAGTGCTTGCTTAATATTATCAACTGTCATGTTGTACATAGCAGCCATTTTTTCAATCTCAGCATTGACGTCTTCGTCAGTAGCTTCAATGTTTTCAGCTTTTGCAATTGCTTCAAGTGTTAACGCAACGCGAACGCGGTTTAGAGCTTCTTCTTTCATTTGTCCACGTAATGCATTCTCATCTTGACCTGAGAATTGGAAGTAAAGCTCGAGGTTCATACCTTGCGATTGTAAACGCTGTTCGAATTCTTGAAGCATACGGTTTACTTCGCTTTCAACCATAACATCTGGAATTTCAACTTCAGCATTAGCTGCAGCTTTTTCTACAACTGAATCACGTAGGTGGTGCTCAGCTTCATGCTTTTTGCTACCTTCTAAACGAGTTTTAATTTTTTCTTTTAATGCATCTAATGTTTCAACTTCGTCATCCACATCTTTTGCAAACTCGTCATCTAATGCAGGAAGTTCTTTACCTTTAATTTCATGAAGAGTTACTTTGAATACTGCAGGTTTGCCTGCAAGTTCAGCCGCATGATATTCTTCAGGGAATGATACTTCAACATCTTTAGATTCGCCAGTAGCCAAACCTACTAGCTGCTCTTCAAATCCTGGAATGAAAGAGCCAGAACCTAATTCAAGTGAATGGTTTTCAGCTTTTCCGCCTTCGAACGCTTCGCCATCAACGAATCCTTCAAAATCAAGAACAACGGTATCACCAAGTTCAGCAGTACCTTCTTCTTTCACTACAAGCTCAGCTTGACGGTTTTGAAGAGTTTCTAATTCTTTCGCAATATCTTCGTCTGTTACGTTTGTATCGAACTCTTCAACTTCTAAACCTTTGTACTCGCCTAGTGTTACTTCAGGCTTAACTTGTACAGTAGCTTTGAAGATTAGTTCTTTACCTTTTTCCATTTGCTCGATGTCGATATCAGGGCGATCAATTGGCTCGATTCCTGTTTCGTCAATCGCATTGCCATATGCTTCTGGAAGAAGAATATCTAATGCATCTTGATAAAGAGATTCTACACCGAAACGCTTTTCAAACATTTGACGAGGCATTTTTCCTTTACGGAAGCCTGGAACGTTTACTGTCTTAACAACTTTATTAAAAGCTGCAGTTAAACCTTCATTTACTTTTTCGGCACTTACTTCAACAGTAAGGACACCTTGGTTTCCTTCTAACTTTTCCCATTTCACTGTCATACGATTTCCCTCCAACAATCTATTATCATTTCATTTGTAACGAATATGGTAGGAAAATGTCTTGTCCATCCAAGCCATTATCCACTTTTTTTATGTAAAATATAGTTTTTACACAATGCAACCCTTACATTATAACACAGGATTTTTTTCTTTCAACAGAGTTATCTATATATTAGGATATGAAATTTCTTCTAATTCTTTGATTTTTGATAGTGCCTGCTCTATTTTTTCAGGAGAAATCTCGTATTCATCTGAAATATCATGTAAATCAGGGTCGACACCTAAATACCCAAGGACAAGTAAATGAAAAGCCGCCGCCCACGCTGTATCTGCTTCAGGCTTGAGTTCAAATGGATAGCTTATAAAAAAAATACGTTCTACCATTCCTTTAATATTTTCAAATAGAACCGGGTCACTACTTTCTAATTTCTTTTCTAGTATATTTACTATTTCCTTCATTCTCGGCTGTGACTGAATGTCAGGCAGTTCTGTTGGCACTAGCCTTAAATCCTCACTAAACTTTTTAACCAATATTTCCTTGTCATATTCATGCTCTTTTAATAAGGTTAGCAGCATTGTCATTAGGAAGGGATGAGCTAAATCTGAGTTAAGATATTCTTTGATTTCTTCCATAAAAGGGCGAATATTTTTTTCTGCCAATTTTGAAATAACGAGCATTTGGTCATTTATGTTGTTTAAGGTAGAAAGTCCGAGCCCCTTTACATTTGTATCTTCTATTGAGTCCTCACTTGGTTCCGGATGACTGCTGTCTGCCATTCGTTTGCTAAATTGCAGGATGGTAAGAAAATGGTCATGCCGGTCAGGTGGAATCTCCTTTTCGTCATAGAGTGCTTCAATCGTAGCGACAATTTCTTGGTATTCGTGCAGTTGGATTAATATGGTCAGATAGAGATCGACCATATGAAAATAGTCACCAATTCCTTCTAGAAGCATTCCATTCGCCAGTTCTTTGGCATTTTGATAGGCGCCGGCTTCAAAGTAAGCGAGTACGAGTCCTATTAAAATATCACTGTTCTCCGGGTCATGCACCCTTGCCTCCTCGAGCAAGGTGATTGCTTCTTGATACCTTTTATTTTGCAGGCTCTCTAAGCCCTTATCCGTTAATCTCTTTTCGAGTCCGGGAAGGAATATGATATTATCTTTCCGTTTCGCTCGTTCCCGTTTTTTCATATGTATACCGTCCTCTACTTCTATATGGAAAATAGTTTAGCATGAAAATGGGAAAAAACAAAAAAACTCACCTCGTATACGAGGGTTTTGTGCAATTGTTCCCGAAAATCTGTTACCGCTTGGTTTTCGGGCACAATCATGGAGTTATTGTTACCCAAAATCTGCTACTGCCTAGTTTTCGGGCACAATCACGGAGTTATTGTTACCCAAATTCTATTCCTGCTTGATTTTCGGGCACAATCCTACGGCCAATGTAGAAAATGGGGCGTACTTTAGAAAATTCAAGTATCTGATATCCATAAAAACAAAAAAACTCACCTTCTGAAGGTGAGTAATAAGTTTTGGTATGTAGTTAAATGGCGTCCCAGGAGAGATTCGAACTCCCGACCGTACGCTTAGAAGGCGTATGCTCTATCCGGCTGAGCTACTGGGACATAATAAGTTTTTCAAAGACAAGATTTATTATATAAAGGATATGAATAAAAGTCAACACTTTTTGTGGAATTTTTATAGTTCCTAAAAAGATTGGACTGATTACAAATATATTCGACTTAACATCGATATATAAATTAGGTAGGCTGGAGTGACCGAATACCATTTATGAAGTGCATTTGGGTCAATGCAGCTAGTTTGGAGTGACCGAATACCATTTATAAAATGCATTTGGGTCAATGCAGCTTGGCTGGAGTGACCGAATACCATCTATGAAAAGCGTTTGGGTCAATGTAGCTTGGCTGGAGTGACCGAATACCATCTATGAAAAGCGTTTGGGTCAATGCAGCTTGGCTGGAGTGACCGAATACCATCTATAAAATGCATTTGGGTCAATGCAGCTTGGCTGGAGTGACCGAATACCATTTATGAAATGCATTTGGGTCAATGCAACTAGGCTGGAGTGACCGAATACCATTTATAAAATGCATTTGGGTCAATGCAGGTAGTCTAATGGGGGAAGAAAATCTCTTCCCTCATTATCTTTTTACAAAGCAAATTCATAGGCTAAATCGTTTAGCTCCCGACCGCTGATGTCATATACAGACATTTTGACCTTATCTTCTACTAATTCTAAAATGACATAGGTTTTCTCGATACGCCCACGTGGCAAACGAATGCTCCCTGGATTCAAGAACAGGGTGCCACCAATGACTTCCGCTCCCAATAGATGAGAGTGCCCGAAACAAACGATATTTGCCCCAGCTTCGGCTGCCTTATAGGATAAATTCATTAATGATGTCTTCACTGAATACTTGTGACCATGGGTAATAAAGAACTTCCTGCCAGCGACCTCAGTTGTTGTCTCTAGAGGATAGTTGCCAAAATCACAATTTCCCTTCACAGTCAAATAACCATTCATTACCTTATCCTCAGCCATCATTTCGGAATCACCACAGTGAATCATTAACTCGACATCATTCAAATGCCTCTCTCTCAAATCCTCAAGCTCTTTCGTTAACCCATGGCTATCACTAACAACAAGAACCTTGCTCATGATTATTCCGCTCTTTCCACGAGCGAATCTACGATGACATCAAGTTTTTTCAATGCATTCGCTCGGTGACTGATTTTATTTTTTTCATCCGACGATAGTTCTGCCATCGCACAGCCTTTTTCCGGCACATAAAAGACTGGGTCGTAGCCAAATCCATTCGTTCCCCTTTGCTCCTCAAGAATTCGTCCCTCACAGGTCCCAGCAACCGTAATGGTCTCTTTGCCCGGCACAGCAACAGCAAGTGCACAATAAAAGCGAGCAGTACGATTTTCTTCAGGAACTCCCTGTAGTTCAGTTAGTACCTTTTCAAGATTTTTTTGATCATCCTTAGGCTCCTCACCAGCGTATCGTGCAGAGTAAATTCCAGGTCGGCCTTCTAAGGCGTCCACCATTAAGCCGGAATCATCACCAATCACCATTTTATTCAATTGCTGCGACACTGATTCCGCTTTTAACGTTGCATTTTCTTCAAACGTTCTACCCGTTTCTTCAACATCCTCGATCTCAGGATAATCAAGTAGTGTCCGCACCGCTATCCCTCTAGGAGCAAATATATGTTCAAATTCCCTAGCCTTGCCTGGATTTTTGGTTGCGATAATAACTTCCTTCATTTTTTCTATCCCCTTATTTCTTCCGTTTTGCTTCAATTTTTGCTGTAATTTCTTCCCCTAATGCCGTTTTTTGATGTTCAAAAAGCTCCATCAGTCCCTCTTGAGCTGCACCTAATAGTTCTTGCAGCTGCTGGTAGGAGAAAGTAGATTCCTCACCAGTCCCCTGTAATTCTACAAATTCACCATTACCCGTCATAACAATATTCATATCAACTAGTGCTTTTGAATCTTCAGCGTAATTCAAATCAAGCACGGTTTCGTTATTTTTTAGAATTCCAACACTCGTGGCGGCTAAGTAATCTGTAATCGGAAACTTAAAACCCTTTTTTTCCCCAAGTCGATTGAGGGCAATCGCCATCGCTACAAATGCTCCTGTAATCGAAGCAGTCCTCGTCCCACCATCCGCTTGGATGACGTCACAATCAATCCAGACCGTTCTTTCACCAAGTGCAGAAAGGTCAACAATGGCTCTTAACGCACGTCCAATTAACCGCTGGATTTCCATCGTTCTGCCGGTAACCTTCCCTTTTGAAGATTCACGAATGTTTCTGGTTTCGGTTGCCCGCGGCAGCATAGAATATTCTGCGGTTATCCAGCCTTTGCCTTCACCTCTCATAAAATGAGGAACTCTATCCTCGATGCTTGCAGTACAAATTACCTTTGTGTTCCCCACTGATATAAGTACAGAGCCTTCTGGGTGCATTAAATAGCCTGTTTCAATATGTATTGGTCTTAATTGCAGTCTTTCTCTACCATCAACACGCACTACTATTTCCTCCTTAATGGTGAAAAACCTAACTCACCATAAAAAAATCAAATAAAGAAGAGGAAGCCTAAAGGCAACCTCCCTACGATTGTCACTATATAGTATATCAAAAATACATTTTTAGAAACTACCTGTATTGACTTTTTCTGGGCGAGTTACTGGTTCAGATACTTTTTCACCCTTATCATTTACCAGCTCAGCCTTGCCATCTACCGTTACAGCAACACTTTCAATCCCCTTTTGCTCAGTCAAAGAAAGAACTAGTGTATTAAGTAAATGCTCTGAAACAATTTTTTCTTCAAAGCTTCCATAGATGGATTTATTAAAATTCAATGTTACTTTTCCATCCTCGATTTTTGGTGTCTCTAGAAGCTCCACATCCGCCATAAAGTCTGAAGCAAGATTAGATTTAGAATTAGGCCCCTTCACCAATTCATTTACGACGGCAACAACATTATTTTTTTCGCTTGTACTAACCCGTTTTGTTACAGGTACATAGTAATACGAACCTTCTTCACCGCCGATATAATATACCGTAACAGGCTTGGTATTCGTAATATCCATAACATCAGCAGTATCAAGGTTAATACCTGTAGCTCTTGATAGGTTTTCGCTGATTGGTGTTCCGTTTACAGGCATTTCATTTAGTTCATGCCCATTCATTTGCAGCTTAACCTTCTTGACTGTATCAAATTGTGTGAGTGTCCATGTGATAGATTCAAGGATTTTTCTTTCATCTTCAGGCTGGTAGTTCTTAAACTCCTTTGAGAAGTCGACTACCGCTAGTCCGTCTTTAATGTTAACGGAAATGGTTGTACCTTCTGGCAACACAGCCCGGAAATCATTTGGCAGCATGTCTGTAACTGGACCATTCGCAACTAAGTGCTCTAATGCTTGCTTCGCTACAGAGGTTGTTTTAGGCAGAGTTAATGTTTGTGGTACAACTAAACCATCTTTATTGATTAGGTATAATTCTGTACTTACGGTTCCTTCGACTTCCTCATTCTGACCTGTGGTTTCCTTAGTCGGGTTTGCTTTCGTTTCTGTAACCTGCTTTGGTGGATCTACTTTTTTCTGCACTTCTTTTCCGAACAATCCACACCCCGATAAAAAAAGTGTTGAAGCAAAAACAGCTGTAACAAGGGGTTTCACTTTATTTTTTGACATATTTTTCCCTCCTAAGACAGTTTGTACTATCATGTATACGAGCCTATTAAAATAATTAGACCGCCTTCGGAAAGAAAATAGGATTTTTTTCATAAAAATAGCTCCCACTATAGGGAGCTTTGACTATAATTTTATTTTTCTCACATCATTAATAGGGAAGCCAAGCCACTGTGTAGCAATTTTCGAAAAAATATACCTTGAACCTGTAGTGTAAAATTCATGTGCAGGTTCATCCTCTCCAGTTTCAAGGATACCGTTATATTGAAGAATGGCACTAATTTCCCTTGCAGTTTCATCCCCAGAGCTAATAACATTTACAGTGTCACCCATCACTTTTTGAATAAGTGGCTCGAGCAAAGGGTAATGCGTGCAGCCGAGGATAAGTGTATCTAAATTTTGATTTTGCAAAGGCTTCAACGCTTCTATCACAATTCTCTCAGCAATTTCCCCGTCGTACTCTCCGCTTTCAACAAGAGGAACGAACTTCGGGCATGCTTGTCCGGTTACAAACAATCGGCTGTTCAGCGCCTTTAACGCTTTTTCGTAAGCACCACTTTTGATCGTTCCTTCTGTACCAATAATCCCTACCCGATAGTTTTTTGTTCGCTTGACAGCGGTTCGTGCTCCCGGATAGATTACTCCTATCACTGGAATTTTCAGTTCATTTCTAATCTCATCCAAGACCGCTGCTGTTGCTGTGTTACACGCAATAACGAGCATTTTTATATTTTTTCCTAACAAAAAGGTCGTTAATTCCCATGTGAATCGTTTGACTTCCTTCAGTGGTCTTGGTCCATATGGGCACCGTGCCGTATCACCCAAGTAAATGATCTTTTCGTTCGGAAGCTGTCTTATGATTTCCTTCGCAACCGTTAATCCACCAACGCCAGAATCAATTACACCAATTGGTTGTTTCAAAATCATCGCCTCTTTTTAACGCATATCTTGATGCAGTTTCATCAAATTACTTTGAAAATGTTGAATTTCTTCAATCGAGAAATTTGCCAAAACTTCCTCTAAGTAGACTTGACGTTTCTTAATGACTTCATCTATTATTCTTTCGCCTTCTTCAAGTAAGTGAATTCTTACGACCCGGCGATCCTTTGGATCCTTTACCCTCACAACCAGTTGATTTTTTTCCATACGATCAACTAGATCGGTTGTGGTACTAAAGGCCAAATACATTTTAGTAGACAACTCCCCAATGGTCATATCACCATCTTCAAAAAGCCATTGCAGTGCCACAAATTGCGGCGGAGTTATTTTATAATGACCGAGCATCTCTCTGCCTTTTTGCTTAATAATCCCTGAAATATAACGTAAATCCTTTTCTATTCTCGCGACAATTTCCTGGCTAATCTTTGGTGAATTCTCGACAGTCATTCTATAACACTCCTATATGAGGTTTCCCTTTACAGTTTCCGTAGTCATTACCTGTACTTTAATCTTGTCCTTATTTTCTACTTTTTTCGATAAAATTTCAAGTTCAAATGTAACAAAGCATGAAAAAGCCATGATAAAAACATGAACCGGCCTCCCGTAGGATGCCGGTCATGATTAAAGTTCTAGCTCTCCCATACGAAGGAGCTCTACAACTGCTTGTGAACGCCCTTTGACACCAAGCTTTTGCATAGCATTGGAAATATGGTTTCGAACCGTCTTCTCGCTTATAAACAATTCACCAGCGATTTCCTTAGTAGTTTTATCCTGTACTAAGAGTTCGAATACTTCTCTTTCACGTTTGGTGAGTAACGGCTTGTGAGTATATTCATTCTCCTTCAAGTATTGTGACCCTCCTTGCCTTCGCCAGTTATGAACCGTGGGGTGGGTATATATTTAGTCACGATATCATATGTGAATGACACTACTGGAGTGACTATATTTGGATTATCGAGAAATAATTTTCAAAAAAATAAAAGCCCTCTACAAAAGGACTTTAAATAGGTTTCGCATAAATGATATAACGTTCCGGGGCGTCACCCACAAAACGGAATGGATAACAGGTGATGACGATTAATTCTTCCTGGGTATTTTGCAAGGTAATGATGGTTCGATCATCCTTGTCGACAATCTTGGTATGGGTAAGTTCATACTTAAACTTTCCGTTTGCCAGCTGTACTTCAAAGATATCCCCAGGCTTCAATTCTCCCAAACGCCTAAAAACAGTATCTCGATGTCCTGATAAAACAATCTGCCCATTCTCTCCAGGAAAGTATGAACCTTTGTAATGTCCAACACCTTTTTTCAAATCATTTGGGTCAGTACCTTCAACAATGGCCAACTCAGATTTAATCTTCGGTATTGTCAATAATCCAACTGTATCACCAAAATTTGGAGGTTCAATTTTTTTGTTTCTTTTAGGAAATTCCTCATCAAAAGTAGGAGACTCGGCCTGTGCAACAATTTTTTTTGCCTCTTTGAGCGAGGTATCACCTTGAAATTTGGTCTCCATGATTTGCCAAACTCCAACACCGATTACAACTAATCCGGCAAGTATTATTAACAACGGAAGCTTTTTCACCCTCATTTACCATCCTTTTTCCAACTTATTACTACTAGTATACCAAAAGGCAATATGAATGTCCTAAAAGAAAAACCTTCTCTTCATAATAGAAAAGAAGGTTTAAAGAATCAGACCCTACGCATGATCGCTTCCGAAGAAGCTTCTAAATGCTTGGATTGTAGTATCACGGTTTAACGCTGCAATTGATGTAGTTAAAGGAATTCCTTTCGGACATGATTGTACACAGTTCTGTGAGTTACCACAGTTCGCAAGTCCGCCATCACCCATAATTGCTTCCAAACGCTCGGCCTTATTCATTTCACCAGTTGGATGAGCATTGAAAAGACGTACTTGAGAAAGCGGCTGCGGTCCAATAAAGCTTGAGTTGCTATTTACATTTGGGCAAGCCTCAAGGCAGACACCACAAGTCATACATTTTGAAAGTTCGTAAGCCCATTGGCGTTTTTTCTCAGGCATACGTGGTCCTGGTCCCAGGTCATAGGTTCCATCGATTGGAATCCAGGCTTTTACTTTCTTCAAAGCGTCAAACATTCTGCTGCGGTCAACTTGCAGGTCACGAACAATAGGGAACGTTTTCATTGGTTCTAAACGGATTGGCTGCTCCAGCTGATCGACGAGTGCCGAACAGGATTGGCGCGGCTTTCCGTTAATAACCATGGAACAAGCTCCGCAAACTTCTTCAAGACAGTTACTATCCCAAGTAATCGGAGTTGTATCTTGCCCTTTTGTGTTTACAGGATTTCTTCGAATTTCCATTAATGCGGAAATGACATTCATATTCGGACGATATGCTAGTTCAAACTCCTCTTCATATGGAGCAGAATCTGGGCCATCTTGACGTGTAACAATAAATTTTACTGTTTTATTTTCAGACATGCTATTCTACTCCCCCTTAATGACTTTTTGAGTAATCGCGTTCACGTGGCTTGATTAATGAAACATCAACTTCCTCGTAATGGAATGCTGGTGCAGATGAGCTATCAACAAATTTCGCCATTGTTGTCTTTAGGAACTCTTCATCATTACGTTTAGGGAATTCAGGCTTGTAATGAGCACCACGGCTTTCATTACGGTTATAGGCACCAATTGTGATTACACGAGCTAATTGAAGCATGTTCTCTAATTGACGAGTGAAAGCTGCCCCTTGGTTGCTCCATTTGCTTGTATCATGGATGTTTATATTTTTATAGCGTTCTAATAGTTCTTGAAGCTTCTCATCAGTCTTTAAAAGTCTGTCGTTGTGACGTACAACCGTAACATTATCTGTCATCCACTCGCCAAGCTCTTTATGAAGAACATAAGCATTTTCTGTACCATTTAAGGACATAACAGAAGCCCACTTATCTTCTTGTTCTTTAACATGGCGATCAAAAACTGAAGAGGATACAGCATCTGAACTCTTCTCAAGACCCTTGATGTATTTAACTGCATTTGGACCGACAACCATACCGCCATAAATAGCTGATAATAATGAATTAGCACCTAAACGATTTGCTCCATGCTGTGAGAAATCACATTCACCAGCAGCAAAAAGTCCTGGAATGTTTGTCATTTGATCGTAATCCACCCATAGTCCACCCATCGAATAGTGAACAGCAGGGAAAATTTTCATTGGAAGTTTACGTGGGTCATCCCCGGTGAACTTCTCATAGATTTCGATAATTCCACCAAGCTTAACATCCAATTCGTGCGGATCCTTATGAGATAAATCTAGGTATACCATATTTTCACCGTTAATTCCGAGTTTTTGATTAACACAAACATCGAAAATTTCACGAGTTGCAATATCACGTGGTACTAGATTTCCATAGGCAGGATATTTTTCCTCTAAGAAATACCATGGCTTACCATCTTTATATGTCCAAATACGTCCACCTTCACCACGAGCTGATTCACTCATTAGACGAAGCTTATCATCACCAGGAATGGCAGTTGGATGGATTTGAATCATTTCTCCGTTCGCATAATATGCGCCTTGCTGATAAACAATAGAAGCTGCAGAACCCGTATTAATAACTGAATTCGTTGTTTTACCAAAAATTATACCAGGGCCACCTGTTGCCAAGATTACGGCATCACCTGAGAACGATTTAATTTCCATTGATCTAAGATTTTGCGCGACAATACCACGGCAAACACCGTCGTCATCGATTACGGAGCCTAAGAATTCCCAGCCTTCATACTTAGTAACTAAACCAGCCACTTCATGGCGGCGTACTTGCTCGTCCAATGCATATAACAGCTGTTGCCCTGTAGTTGCTCCAGCAAATGCTGTACGGTGAAATTGAGTACCTCCGAAACGGCGGAAGTCCAATAATCCTTCTGGAGTCCGGTTAAACATTACTCCCATACGGTCCATTAAATGAATAATACCAGGCGCTGCATCACACATCGCTTTTACTGGCGGTTGGTTAGCAAGAAAGTCACCGCCATAAACAGTATCGTCAAAGTGAATCCATGTAGAATCACCTTCACCTTTTGTATTTACTGCTCCATTAATACCACCTTGGGCACAAACAGAGTGGGAACGCTTAACTGGAACAAGTGAAAATAATTCTACAGGTGTTCCTGACTCAGCAACCTTGATGGTTGCCATTAAGCCGGCTAAGCCGCCGCCAACTATGATCACCTTACCTTTACTCATTGTGACTCACTCCCTTAATCCAAAAATCCGATATTTTTCAACTCAGTGTATTTTTGTTTTTTTTAAGCAAAAGCTAAAAGTGTTCTTATTGCTACGATTGAAAGGACCACAAAAACGCCAATTGTAAAATATGTAGAAATTACTTGTGCACGTGGAGAAACTGTTATACCCCAGCTAACAAAGAATGACCACAAGCCGTTTGCAAAATGGAAAATTGTTGAAATTACACCAATTACATAGAAGATAAACATAAATGGTGAAGACAGAATATTGGCCATCATGTCAAAGTCAACATCTGTACCGAATGCTGCTGCAACGCGAGTTTGCCATACGTGCCATGCAATAAAGATTAACGTAATGACACCTGATACACGCTGCAGTAAGAACATCCAGTTTCTGAAATATCCATATTCCCCGGCATTATTTTTTGCGGTAAAAGCAATATAAAGGCCATAGATTGCATGAAATAAAATTGGTAAATAAATCACTACTGTTTCTAGGACAATTCTAAAAGGAAGGTTCCCCATAAAATCTGCAGCTTTGTTAAAGGACTCTGGTCCCCCTGTAGCAAAATGATTGACTACTAGATGCTGGATTAGGAATAGTCCTATTGGAATTACTCCTAGTAATGAATGCAATCTTCGATTAAAAAACTCTCGATTCCCCGCCATAATTAACCCCCCTTGAATTTTTAAAATGATGGTAAGACTTTTTAAACCTACTGTTCTTGTTAAATAAATTTTCAAACTTAGTACCACTGTGACAATTATGTGACATGTCCATTTTACCCCCAACCGCATGGAGCGTCAAGAAAACGTATACACAAAAACTTTAAAAAAATAAAATTTTTAAAATATATTGATATTATAATAAACTTTAAGTTTTTTCGCATGTAATTGGTATTATCTTCAATTAAACCCAATAGAATTACAATGAAGTTATTCAATTAAACGGAAGCCTGCATTCCTTTTTGGGGAACATAATTATAATGAAAGATAGGCTTATGTATTGCAAGATAACAATCCTTCACCACTCTAAAGCTTTAGACTCATCTCGATAAAAAGTGTTCTTATCAAAAGCCATATTTGTATATAATAGAATGATAGAAAGAGGGGAAGCTATATGAAAGATAGTAATGTCGTCGAACTTAATTTACATTCGGACGAACCAAAAAATATTTCGTTGTTTGGTTATGAATTGATTAGGGAATTTGTATTGCCTGAAATTTTAGGAAAAGATACTCCTGAGATTCTGTACTGGGCTGGAAAACGATTAGCGCGTAAGCACCCATTAACCACTCTTGATGAAGTCATTGAATTTTTCACAAAAGCCTCCTGGGGGCAGCTCGAGTTAAAAAAAGAGCGAAAAGATGAAATTGAATTTGAACTAATAAGCCCGCTCATCGTTTCTCGAGTCAAATCAAAAGCGGAACACTACTTCCAAATCGAAGCAGGCTTCCTTGCCCAACAAATCGAACTCCAAAAACAAGCCATCGCCGAAACCTTCGAACACCCAGTAAAAAAGGCAAACAAAGTCCAATTCACCGTCAAATGGGACCGTAAGGATACACTATAACATTTAGAAAAGCCTTCATCGACAGAAAGAACATCGATGAAAGCTTTTTTTCTTTATTGGTTGTCTGTAGAAAGACCGAAGGCTTGGTGTAGTACTTCTACTGCTTTTAACATGTGTTTTTCTTCGACTACTGCTGATACTTTTATTTCTGAGGTGCTGACCATTTTAATTTGAATACTGTTGGCTGCTAGGACTTCAAACATTTTAGCTGCGACCCCTGGATTTGAAATCATTCCTGAACCAACGATGGATACTTTAGCTAATTTATTTTCAGCATCCAGCCTTTCGTAGTTTAGCACATCCTTGTTATCTTCAAGGACATTTAAAGTCTCTAATAGGTCTTGCGTTTTAATCGAGAAGGCAAGATTAGCTGTTTCAGCTTCCGTTGTACTTTGAACGATAATATCGACATTTAGATGATTCTCTGCAAGTGTTGTAAAGATGGTTGATAAACTAGTTAAAGAATTGGCAAGACCTAATACGCTCACCTTTGTAATTTCATCTTCGAATGCCACTCCACGGACAACAAGGTTTTGTTCCATTGATGCTTCCTCCTCAATCACTGTTCCTTCTTCTTTCTCCAAGCTCGAACGAACTTGAAGTCGTACCTGATAGTTTTTTGCAAATTCTACTGCTCTAGGGTGCAAGACACCTGCTCCTAAATTGGCAAGCTCAAGCATTTCATCATAAGATACTGATTTTAATTTACGAGCACTTTTCACATATCTTGGGTCAGCGGTGAAAACCCCTGTTACATCCGTATAGATATCGCACTTATCAGCCTTAAGAGCCGCAGCTAGTGCTACCGCGGTCGTATCAGAGCCGCCGCGTCCGAGTGTTGTAATCTCGCCATCTTCGGTAATCCCTTGGAAACCTGCGACAATGACCACATTGCCTTCGCTCAGCTGGTTCTTTACAGCCTCAGTATTAATCGTTGTAATACGGGCATTTCCATGGACAGGTTCTGTCAAAATTCCAGCCTGCCAGCCAGTAAACGAAACTGCAGGTAATTTTTGCTCATTTAGCGCCATCGACAATAAAGCAATTGTCACCTGTTCTCCAGTGCTTAAGAGCATGTCCATGTCCCGTTTATTTGGATGCTCAGAAATTTCTTTGGCTAGGTTTACCAAATGATCCGTTGATTTCCCCATTGCTGAGACAACTACAACCACCTGATTCCCTTGGTCCGTTTCGGCTTTTACCCGTTTAACTACATTTAGAATTTTTTCGACACTTCCTACCGAAGTACCGCCAAACTTTTGTACAATTAAACCCATTTTTTCCCCTGCTTTCAGTTATAGGTTCAGCTATCATTATATTTTTCCCCGCAAAAAAATAAAAAAGCAATGAGAGGGCATCTCATTGCTTGAATACACAAAAAAAATTCTGCGTCTACAATGTAAGATAGCTCTCCAAGACAATCGTCTTGACAATCCGGCATTTATTAAATGCTCAGACCAGCAAAGAAAGAAATGAGACTTTCTTCACTTCGGCGAACCTCCCCTTTCATGATTCCTCACAGAAGCCCATCCTTCTCAGAACCATTACTATTGAATCTCGCACCTCTACCTTCACTTCAGTATAAAAAAGTGATAGTATATTAAATTTCACTAATTATAGCATAGCAATTTTTTTCTGACAAGTCTGATTTCGTAAATTGTGTTAAAATCCAAAAGCCGATTTTAACGCGGCACAATCTATTTTTGTGCCCTGACAATCACTATGATTGAAGTTTTTTCATTAATTCCTCTGCTACTGGGGCTGGAATCCCGATTGCTTTAAACTCTTCAATCGTGGCTTCTTTCATTTTCTTAACCGAACCAAATTCTTTGAGTAATTGCTTTTTCCGCTTCTCACCTACACCTGGAATGTCATCAAGTAATGATTGAAAGGCGCTTTTTCCGCGGGTTTGACGATGAAAGGTAATCGCAAAACGGTGAACCTCATCCTGGATTCTTTGTAATAAATAGAACTCTTGGCTGTTTCTGCCAAGTGGAATAATTTCAAGCGGATTTCCAAATAGCAGCTGCGAGGTTCTGTGCTTTTCATCCTTCACCATTCCAGCTAACGGAATATCTAAGCCTAACTCATTTTCCAGTACATCCCTGACAGCCTCAACATGTCCTTTGCCGCCATCTATAAGAATTAAGTCTGGGAGCGGCAGTTCTTCCTTAAGTGCCCTCGAATACCTTCTTCTTGTTACTTCACGCATCGATTCATAATCATCCGGACCCTGGACAGATTTTATCTTATATTTCCGGTATTCTCGCTTATTTGGCTTACCATCGATAAATACCACCATGGCCGATACAGGATCTGTCCCTTGAATATTAGAGTTATCAAAGGACTCAATTCGGTGAGGAGTATAGATCCCCATAAGCTCACCAAGATTCTCAACGGCTTTTATCGTCCGTACCTCATCCTTTTCAATCAGCGAAAATTTCTCATTCAGTGCTATTTTTGCATTTTTGATAGCCATTTTTACAAGATCCTTCTTCTGACCACGCTGTGGCTTAAGTACTTTTATTTGAAGGAGTTGTTCTGTCATGTTTAAGTCAATCTCATCTTGAATAAGGACTTCCTTTGGTTTAAAATGATTGGATTTTTCATAAAATTGGCCAAGAAAGGTGAGGATTTCCTCTTCCGGCTCATTGTAAATTGGGAACATCGAAACATCACGCTCGATTAGTTTTCCTTGGCGAACGAAGAAAACCTGAACACACATCCAGCCCTTATCGACTGCATAGCCAAACACATCACGGTCTGTAAAATCTGTCATCGTGATTTTTTGCTTTTCCATAATCGTTTCAATATGGATAATCTGGTCTCGATACTCTTTAGCCCGTTCGAAATCCAATTCTTCAGAAGCGCTCATCATTTTTTCTGTTAAATCTTTTTTAATCTCATTATAGCCGCCATTGAGGAAGCGGGTAATTTCATCTGTCATTTCCTTGTATTGCTCTTCGTGTACCTCATTAATACATGGTGCCAGGCACTGCCCCAGATGGTAGTACAAACAAACCCGATCCGGCAGAGTCGAGCATTTTCGTAAGGGATAAATTCGATCAAGCAGCTTTTTTGTTTCGTTTGCTGCCATGACATTTGGATATGGACCAAAGTACTTGCCTTTATCCTTTTTAACTTTTCTCGTAATGATCAGTTTTGGGTGTCTTTCCGCCGTCAGTTTGATAAACGGATAGGTCTTATCATCCTTTAACATTACGTTATATTTTGGGTCATATTTTTTGATTAAATTTAATTCGAGCAGCAGTGCTTCAATATTGGATGAGGTGACAATATATTCAAAGTCCTCAATCTCATTGACAAGTCGAAACGTTTTTCCGTCGTGTGACCCGGTAAAATAAGACCGAACTCGATTTTTTAATATTTTTGCTTTTCCTACATAAATGATCGTACCCTGACGGTCTTTCATCAAGTAGCAACCAGGCTGATCAGGCAGCAGTGTTAATTTTTGTTTAATGTTTTCATTCATTCCAGCTGCTCCTCCCCGTCTTTATCTATCCTAAAATTTTAAAGCATATAGCTCATAAAGAAAAGCCTGATTCTTTTTCCAAAAATAAAAAACCTTAGCTAGAACTATCCTAGCTAAGGTTATCTATGCTTACGCGTGCTTTTCTAATACACTTGCTAAAGCGTCTTTTGGTTGGAAGCCGACTACTTTGTCAACTACTTCGCCATTTTTGAAAACTAATAATGTAGGGATACTCATAACGCCGTATTTAGAAGCTGTTTCTTGGTTATCATCTACATCTAATTTTACGATTTTAACTTTGTCGCCCATTTCTGAATCAATTTCCTCAAGAACGGGAGCGATCATTTTACAAGGTCCACACCATGGAGCCCAGAAATCTGCAAGTACAAGGCCAGAGCCTGTTTCAGCAGAGAAATTTGCATCTGTTACGTTTGAAATTGCCATTTTTTATTTGCCCTCCTAATGAAAACTGAACTACTAACGAAAGTATAGCATTGTTTAAATCATCATGCTAATAATCTGTCTCGCATGTAATTTTCCCTAAAATTCTTTTGATATTCTGTCATATTATATGTAATAAGGCGAGCGGTTTGACACGCTCACCCTATGTAGTATAGACATTAAGAGTGTACTTTAAGCTTTTTAAACTCTTCTGTTAAAATCGGCACCACTTCAAATAAGTCACCAACAATACCGTAATCTGCTACTTTAAAGATATTTGCTTCTGGATCTTTATTGATAGCAACGATTACCTTAGAGTTAGACATACCTGCTAAGTGCTGGATGGCTCCAGAGATTCCGCAGGCAATATAGAGGTCAGGTGTTACAACCTTACCAGTTTGACCGATTTGTAAGGAGTAGTCACAATAGTCTGCGTCACAGGCACCACGTGAAGCACCTACCGCACCACCTAATACTTTCGCAAGTTCTTTTAATGGTTCAAATCCTGCTTCACTTTTTACACCGCGTCCGCCAGAAATTACAACTTTTGCTTCACTTAAATCTACACCCTCACTTGCTTTTCTTACTACTTCTTTAATAATCGCTCGAAGGTCTTTAATTTCGACTGAAATGGAAGAGACTTCACCTGTTTTGCTTTCATCTTTTGCAAGTGGTGCAATATTATTTGGTCTTACTGTTGCGAAAATAATTCCATCCGTCACGATTTTCTTTTCAAATGCTTTACCTGAATAAATTGGTCTGGTAAAGACAACATTTCCACCTGCAACCTCAACCGCTGTTGCATCAGAAATTAAGCCTGAAGATAGCTTGGCAGCAATTCTTGGTGAAAGGTCTTTCCCTAGTGATGTATGTCCTAAAACTAGCCCTTCAGGTTTTTCTTGTTCAATCACAGCTAGTAGCGCCTGAGCAAAACCATCCGATGTATATTGACTTAACTTTTCATCCTCTACCACTACAACACGGTCAGCCCCGTATTGCACTAACTCCATTGATAAAGCGCCAACATTCTGTCCAAGTAAAACACC
This sequence comes from Neobacillus niacini, assembly GCF_031457145.1. Taxonomy (GTDB): domain Bacteria; phylum Bacillota; class Bacilli; order Bacillales; family Cytobacillaceae; genus Neobacillus; species Neobacillus niacini_J. The sequence continues at coordinate 181,503 of NZ_JAVDVZ010000005.1, read as the reverse complement.
TACAACTTCTCCGCCTTCTGCCACTGTTTTTCCTGCAGCAATTGCTTCGAAAGTAACATTACGTAAAGAACCGTCACGTGTTTCCCCTAATACCAATACTTTTCTAGTCATCCCTTTACCTCCTGCAAATCATTTTTGTCTAAACAGCAATCTGAACCTATATGTGAAATATCGATTAAACTACTTTTGCTTCTGTATGAAGAAGGTGAACGAGTTCCTTAACCTGGTCATTTAAGTCTCCAGATAACACTTTTCCTGCTTCCTTTTTAGCTGGCAAGTAAATTTCAATCGTTTTTGTTTTTGCTTCCACATCGTCTTCTTCTAGATCAAGGTCATCTAATTCAAGTTCATCAAGCGGCTTTTTCTTTGCCTTCATAATTCCTGGTAAAGATGGATAACGAGGCTCGTTCAAACCTTGTTGAGCTGTAACCAACAACGGCAGGCTTGTTTCGATTATTTCAGAATCACCTTCCACGTCACGTGTAACGGTTACAGATGTTCCATTAATTTCAAGCTTCGTAATCGTTGTAACGTAAGGAATGTTTAACAATTCGGCCACACGTGGACCCACTTGACCAGAACCGCCGTCAATGGCTACATTTCCGCCCAAAATGAGGTCAACTTCTTTATCTTTTAAGTATTCAGCAAGAATTTTTGCTGTAGTGAATTGATCACCGTTCTCCACATCGTCTTCAGTATTAATTAACACTGCTTTATCCGCACCCATAGCAAGGGCTGTGCGTAATTGCTTTTCAGATTCTTCACTTCCAACTGAAATCACGGTTACTTCGCCGCCATTTGCATCACGGACTTGGATTGCTTCTTCAACGGCATATTCATCGTAAGGGTTGATGATAAACTCTGCACCATCCTCATTGATTTTTCCACCGGAAATTGTAATCTTTTCCTCGGTATCGAACGTTCTTTTCAAAAGTACATAAATGTTCATGGTTTCCCTCCTATAATGCAAACATTTTTTCTGTTTCAAAGATTAAGAATATTTATAGCAAAAAAATTTATTAGTAACTTCTATGTAGAAGCTATTCACCTTTAAAATGCGGTTGTCTTTTTTCAATAAAAGCCTGAATTCCTTCTTTCGCATCAGGAGAAACAAATATTTCTCCGAAAAGCTCGACTTCCTTTTTAGAGCCTTCGTAAAACTCTTCGTTTTTTGCATAATTTAATAATTGAATCGTGGCTTTTAATGAACCTGTACTTTTCTTAGCGATTTTCCCAGCCAGTTTAAGTGCTTGTTCCAATACTTCATTTTCCGGATAAGCGTGGTTCGCTAAGCCAAATTGAACCGCTTCCATTCCTGTGATTGGCTCAGACGTAAACAGCATTTCTGCGGCACGTGCAACTCCAACATATTTCGGAAGACGCTGTGTTCCGGCATATCCTGGGATTAATCCAAGCTGTAGTTCTGGAAGTCCAAGCTTGGTATTTTCACCGACTAAACGGATATGACAGGCCATTGCCAGCTCTAAGCCGCCGCCAAGTGCCGCGCCATGAATCGCAGCAATGATTGGTTTGGGGAATTTCTCCATCCGGTCAAACAAATCTTGTCCATACTTACTAAGATTTGCAAAACCTTCTGAAGAAAGGGTTGTGAATTCTTTAATATCCGCCCCCGCTGAGAAGAATCGCCCTTCCCCATGAATGACAATCACCTTAATGTCTTGATTTGGTTCCATTTCGTCAAGAACAACCGACAGTTCCCTTAATAATCCTGATGAGAGGGCATTTGCCGGTGGACGCTCGATGGTGATAGTCGCGATTCCGTCTTGATTAGACCATTTTAAATATTCCAATAGAATCCCTCCTCCTCTTGCACTAGAGCATTACTGCTTACCGCACGCCTTAACCAGCAGGTGATGAACAGGCTTGGCTAGTGCAACTAAATCATATTTCTCCTCATTCAAAACCCAGGTTGTGACAGTTTCATCCATCGTCCCGAAAATCATTTGTCTGGCAAGTCGGACGTCGAGATCGCTCGAGAACTCTCCCGATTCTTTACCTTCAATGATGATTTTATCAATCACTCGCAAGTATTCTTTAAGAACATTATTTATTCTCAAACGCAACTCTTTATTGGATTGTCTTAATTCAAGCTGAGTTACAATTGCCATGTGATGATCATCAGAGAGGTTTTTGAAATGAGCTTCTATCATCATTAATAACTTCTCCACCGCGGTCTCTTTTCCTGCTATCTTTTCATCTATTTTTTCAATAAAGCTTCCCATTTTCTCTTCAAAGAGTGAGATGAGGATGTCTTCTTTGTTTTTAAAATAAAGATAAATGGTACCATCTGCGACACCTGCCTGCTTTGCGATTTTCGAAACCTGTGCCTGATGATAGCCAACCTCTGCAATCGCAATAACCGCTGCATCAATGATTTGCATGTATTTTGGTTTATTTTTTTTCACTGTTTTCACTCCTAAATTTTTCAAAAGAAAAATATGAATGAATAATCATTCATATTTTTATAATAGATATTAGTTGGATTTCTGTCAAGAAATTCAAAGACAATTTTATATTACTTTACTCTTTCTAAAGAGACAAGCTCTATCATGCAAAAAAAAGAAGTGCAATAACTGGAGGCTTTAGGCATGTTTTTTGGTTTCTTCCTCTATTTTTCTCATTTCTTCTTCAACAAGTGTTCTTCTTAATATTTTCCCTACCGCTGTTTTTGGTAATTCTCCTCTAAATTCATATAATCGCGGGGCCTTATAGGCCGCTAAATATTTTCTAGCATATTGATTCAAATCATCAGAGGTAAGCTTTGAGCCTTCTTTTAACACCACATATGCTTTGACGGTTTCACCACGATACGGATCTGGAATACCAGCAGCTACCGCTTCCAAAACATCTGGGTGCTCATACAAAACTTCTTCTATTTCTCTTGGATATATATTATATCCTCCAGCGATAATCATATCCTTCTTTCGATCCACTACATAAAAATATCCATTATCATCCATATAGCCAAGGTCACCCGTATATAACCAGCCGTCCTTAATCGTTTCCTCCGTTGCCTCCGGACGATTCCAATAGCCCTTCATGACTTGAGGACCTTTAATGATAATTTCACCGATTTCTCCAACAGGCATTATTTCACCATCATCCATAGAGATAATTTTTACTTCTGTATTCGGCCATGGTACACCGATACTGCCTTTTATCCGAGGACGGTCCCATAAGAAATTTGCATGTGTAACAGGAGAGGATTCTGTTAATCCATATCCTTCAACAAGCTTCCCGCCTGTAATCGCCTCAAATTCCTCTTGGACCTCAATGGGCAGCGGTGCAGAGCCGCTAAGGCAGGAATCGATAGACGATAAATCATATTTTTTTAAATCAGGATGATTTAATAGACCGATATAAATGGTTGGCGCTCCAGGAAAAAGGGTAGGTCGCTGTTTTTGAATCGTTTTTAATGTGGTCAGAGCATCAAACTTCGGTAAAATGATCATCTTATAAGCTTCCATGACGGATAAAATCATAACGATTGTCATTCCATATACGTGGAAAAATGGGACAATCCCTAAAATGGACTCCTCACCTGGTTTTGCTTTGTACAGCCAAGCGGTACACATGGATGAGTTCGCCACTAAATTCCGATGTGTCAGCATAACCCCTTTCGGAAAACCGGTTGTTCCCCCTGTATATTGAAGCAGGGCAACATCCTCTTCAAAATCGAAGTCATACTCCACTAGTTTTGTAGGCTTGATTTTTACTATTTCTTTAAATAAGTGGGTATTGCCCTCATGTTTAACATTTACGACAATTCCATATTGCTTTTTCTGGATAAAGGGATAAACTAAATTTTTTGGAAATGGCAGGTAGTCTTTGATAGCGGTTACAATTATATGCTGCAAATTAGTTTGCGGCATCACCTTAGAAGCGCGAGGATAGAGGATGTCGAGTGTGATGATCGCTTTTGCTCCGGAGTCCTTCATTTGATATTCAAGTTCACGTTCAGTGTATAATGGGTTTGTTTGAACAACAATTCCACCAGCTATTAGTATTCCAAAATAACTTATGACCGCCTGCGGGGTGTTGGCAAGCATGATAGCAACTCGGTCACCTTTAGAAATCCCAATTTGTTGAAGATAGCTGGCAAATGACAATGATTCATCGTAAAGCTCTTTATAGGTCATTTCCTTGCCCATAAAATGGATGGCGATTTTTTCTGGAAAGTTTTTTGCTGCATCTACAAGATACTGCTGAACAGGCTCCTTTCGAAATTCCAGTTCTACAGGAATTTCCTCTGGGTAAGATGTTAGCCATGGTTTTGTTTCATACATAGTAACCCTCCTTTTTATACAATTGTAAAATTTCCCACTTCCTTTTCATTATAATATAGTCAGACTCTTTAAACAATTGGAATAATAGTATATGTTTACTATTCCAATAAAAAAATCATCGCTGAATGAACAGCGATGATTTTCTTATTAAAAAAACAACATGTACCCCATACCGATTAGCAAAAACAAGGCGCATAAACCAAGAAGTACTTTAGCTAATGTCTCCACTTTTTTCTCCCCTTACGATATTCCCGCACCTATCACAAAGGATAAGCCGATTGATAAAATCATAGCAATGAATCCAACCGCACGATTATCATTTTTAATTTCATCATCAATATTAAATTTAGGTGTTAAAAATTCAAAGATAAAATATCCAACCAGTAAAAGCACAAAGCCAAATACTCCCCAGCCTATCATTGTTACTAATGAATCATTTTGTTCAATGGAATAGCGGAATATGTTAGCAATCCCGAATATTTTCCCTCCGGTTGCCATAGCCACAGCAATATTACCGTTTTGGATTTCTTCCCAATTTTTATATTTTGTAACTAATTCAAAAATGGCTAAAAAGACAACCACACATAATATGACTACGCTATAATTGGCTGCACTTTGAACATACATGTTATCCCAAAACTGGTTCATTGCATAATCTCCCCGGTTATTAGTAAAGGCTATTTATCCATTTCGAAAAACAACATGAACAGCCTTATTTAAATTCAACAATGGTAACACCAGAGCCGCCCTCGCCCGCTTCTCCAAACCGAATTTTCTTTACTGAGCGGTGATTTCGTAAATATTCCTGAACACCTTGTCTTAAAGCTCCCGTGCCTTTTCCGTGAATAATAGAAACACGAGGATAGTTTGATAATAACGCATCATCGATATATTTTTCCACTCTTGAAAGAGCTGCCTCATATCTTTCTCCGCGTAAATCTAACTCCAGCTTCACATCACCGTCTCTACCTTGAACAATTGCCATCGGTCTTGTCTCTACTAGCTTCGGAGTACCGGTATATTCTAAATCCTTTTCCTTTACTTTCATTTTCAGGATGCCGATTTGCACCTGCCATTCGGTATCTGATACTTTTTCAAGTAAAGTACCCTTTTGACCAAAGGTGAGAACTTTGACTTCATCACCCGGAGTCAAGGTATGCTTCTTGGTTTTCTTGTTCATTTGTTTGGAAGATTTCTTTATTTCAGGTGTAGCAGCTTCAAGACGGCGCTTCGCATCAATTAATTCGTGCTCTTTTATATCCGCATGCTTTTCTATCCGCATTTTACGGAGGTCACGAATAACCTTTTCCGCCTCACTCTTTGCCTCATCAAGAATTTTACCTGCTTGTTCGGCCGCTTTTTCAAGCATAGAGTCCTTGTTCTCGTAGAATTCAATCATTTGCTTTTCCATATCCTGACGGAGACGCTCTGCCTGTCTTAAATAATCGCGAGCTTCTTCATGTTCAATTTCAGCCTGTCGCTTACTGTTTTCGAGCGAAGCAATCATCTTATCGATTTGATTACTATCCTCACTAACATGCGATCTCGCTGCCTGAATGACTCGATCATTTAACCCTAATCGCTTTGAAATTTCAAATGCATTGCTTCGTCCTGGAACCCCAAGGAGAAGCTTATAGGTTGGACTCAACGTTTCAACGTCAAATTCCACACTGGCATTAAGGACACCTTCACGATTATAGCCATATGCCTTTAATTCTGGATAGTGTGTAGTCGCTATTACTCTGGCACCACGATGATGAACCTCGTCAAGTATTGAAATGGCAAGCGCAGCACCTTCTTGAGGGTCAGTACCCGCACCAAGCTCATCAAATAGTACAAGAGAATTGAAATCGACTCTCTTTAAAATATCCACGATATTCACCATGTGAGAAGAAAAGGTACTTAAGCTTTGTTCTATTGACTGCTCATCTCCGATATCTGCATAGATGGCATCAAATACAGCTAACTCTGAGCCATCTAAGGCTGGAACCTGTAGACCTGCTTGCGCCATTAACGAGCATAAACCTAGTGTTTTTAAGGTAACCGTTTTTCCACCTGTGTTTGGTCCGGTTATCACAATCGTTGTATACTCTTTCCCGAGCAAAATATCGTTAGCAACGACCTCATCAATTGGAATTAATGGGTGCCTAGCTTTATAAAGTGCAATTCGCCCTTCATTATTCATGTTTGGCATACTTGCTTTTATCTTACGGCCATATCTTGCCTTGGCAAAAATAAAATCCAAATTAGCTAGAACTTCAACGATTACTTGCAGCTCCGCCTCAAATTCAGCGGTCTTTGCAGAAAGCTCCGTCAAAATTCTTTCAATTTCAAGCTGTTCTTTTACTCTTATATCCTGTAATTGATTGTTTAATTGGACAATCACTTGCGGTTCAATAAATAGCGTTTGCCCAGATGAGCTTTGGTCATGGATAATCCCGCCATAATGGCCGCGATACTCCTGTTTAACAGGAATAACAAACCGATCATTTCGAATCGTAACAATTGAATCCGATAACATCTTTGCTGCATTAGAAGAGCGAATCATACTCTCTAATTTTTCACGAACACGCGCTTCATTCGAACGCAACTGCTGCCTTAACGAGCGTAATAGAACACTTGCACTATCGAGAACTTCACCGCCCTCGTCGATGGCAAGTTTAATTGATTCCTCCAAATGTGCTAAAGGAATAATGCGATCTACATGCTCTATTAAAATCGGGATTTCAGTTCTTTCCTCTGCAATATCCTCAATAAATCTCTTCATTTGCCGGCTGGCATGAATGGTACTAGCAATCTGTACCAACTCATGGGCGCTAAGGACTCCTCCAATAACAGAGCGCTTGATATGTGCCCGAATATCATGAATTCCTGATAATGGGACATTCCCTTTTATTCGTAAAACGGTCGAGGCCTCATCTGTTTCTGCCTGAAGCCTGACGACTTCTTCAAAATCAGTCGATGGGACCAATCTCTTTAACCTATCTATTCCAAGTGATGAAGCAGCATGCTCGATGAGCTGATCCCGCACTTTGGTAAATTCCAATACTTTTAATGATCTTTCTTGCATGGAGTAACCTCCTTATTTTCGGTTATGCAAAAACTCTAATAAGTCATTCGGTTCAAGTGCATTGATAACCGATGATTTTTTTACCCAGCCCTTTTTAGCTGTGGAAACACCAACAGTCATATGGGATAACGTTTCCTTTTTATGAGCGTCAGTATTAATAAATATTTTCACGCCTGCATCCTGCGCTTTTCGTAAATATTCTGCTTTTAAGTCCAATCTATTAGGATTGGCATTAAGTTCTAAAGCTGTATTCGTTTCTTTTGCTAGGTCTATTAGCATATCAATATCAACATCATAGCCTTCCCGGCGGCCAATTTTCCTGCCAGTCGGATGGGCAATTAAATCAACATGGGCATTTCTTAATGCTGTGGTTAACCGCTCCATAATTTTTTCTTTTGGCTGCGAAAAAGCGGAGTGAATGGACGCAATAACGAAATCCATTTCCGCTAGTAAGTCGTCCTCATAATCCAATGTGCCATCTGGCAAGATGTCCATTTCAACTCCTGATAAAATTAGTATATCATCGTATTTTTCATTTAATTTTTTAATTTCTTCCTTTTGCTGTAACAACCGCTCACGTGTCAGCCCATTTGCTACTTTTAAGTATTGGGAGTGATCGGTGATCGCCATATATTTATAGCCCTTGGCACGGCAGGCATCAACCATTTCCTCAATCGAATGAGCTCCATCGCTCCAAGTGGAGTGCATGTGAAGATCGCCCTTTATATCACTAAGTTGTATTAATTCACCTTCATAAGCCGCAAAATCCTCGACTTCTTTTCCATCTTCCCGTACTTCTGGCGGAATAAATGGCAGGTCAAAATGCTTGAAAAATTCCTCTTCTGAAGTAAAAGTCAGAATTTCGCCTGTCTCCACATTTTCAACACCATACTCACTTATTTTTTCACCACGTTCCTTTGCCAGCTGTCTCATCCGGACATTATGGTCCTTGGAACCCGTAAAATGGTGGAGAGTGGTTGTGAATTCTCTTGGTTTGACGATTCGAAAATCAACTGACACTTCATACTCGAAACTAAAAACAAGTGAAACCTTTGTATCGCCAGCGCCGATAATCTCTTTTATATTTGGTAAATCAAGTAAGAACTGTTTGACCTTTTCTGGCTGTTCGCTAGAAATAATAAAGTCCAGGTCTTTAACCGTTTCGCGCACTCTTCGTAAACTCCCAGCCCGGGAATATTGATGAATCTCGGGAAGTTCAGAAAGCTTGGCTTCTATCTGTTCTGCAATAGGAAGCATGTAGGCAAGCGGCAGTCTATCTGGTCTTGAACCAACATTCGCTATGGCACTTAAGATTTTTTCTTCTGTCTTTTTTCCAAATCCTGCGAGTGCTTGCACTTTTCCTGCTTTACAGGCCTCTTCTAATGTAGTGACATCTTCAACTCCCAACTCTTTATGAAGCTTAGCAATCTTTTTTCCACCAAGACCTGGTAATTGTAATAACGGAATAAGACCTTTCGGAACTTCTTCCTTGAGCTCCTTCAACACAGATGAATTGCCCTCTTTTATGTAATCTTCAATAACAGCAGCGGTCCCTTTACCGATTCCTGATATAGATGTAAAATCTGCGATATCAGATAAACTGCGGTCATCAAATTCCAGTGCCGACGCAGCCTTACGGAAGGCAGATACCTTGAAGGGATTTTCACCTTTTAACTCCATATATACAGCAATTATTTCTAAATGACGGATTAAATCTTTTTTGTTTACCTCCATTGCTTCCACCCACCTTGCCATTATTTTAACCTTTAAAAGAAAAACTTCTCCTTAAAGAGAAGTCAATGCAGCTGAATATTCAATCCACATACTTTTTATTTGCTGCGAAAGAAATGGCGTATGATTGACAATTAAGTTTGCCATAATTGAATCATCCAATGGTTTTTGTAAAACTTCCATTGGAACAAGCGCAGCAATATATAATAAAATAAAGATAATTAAATAGACTTCTGCAAAACCTAGCATGCCGCCTGCCCACACATTTAATTGTTTAAGAATAGGCAAATGGGCAATAAAATCGAGCATTGATCCGATAATTTGCAGCAAGACTTTTACCGCGATGAAAATAATCACAAAGGCTATCGCACGGTAAAAAGCCTCCTCCATATTTCCGTTCTCACTAAATAGTTTTAAAGGAGAGGTTGTGCCAAGATTCGGATATGGTACCCATAGTGTTAATTTCGGTGCCAAATCGTCATAGTATAAATTTGCCACTATGTATGCAATAATAAAACCTATTGTATGGACTAACTGTAAAATGAATCCCCTTTTTAAACCGATAAAAAAACCAAAAATTAATAATAAAATAATTGCTAAATCTATCATGACTTATTCAGTCCTTTTCCTTTTGTAGTTCAGCTTGCAGCCGCTCTAATTGTTCCTTTATTTTAATATAATCATTGACGGCATTAACCGCGGTTAAAACAGCGAGCTTATTAACATCTAGTAATGGATTCCTAGAACCAATTTCGCGCATTTTCTTGTCAACTAATTCAGCGACATGCCGAACGTGCGTTTGAGCCTCGGTACCTAAAATAACGTATTGCTGTCCGTATATATCAACGGTTGTTCTAGTTCTTTCTGTATTTGACAAGTTACTGCCTCCATTCAATTCGAAGAAATCCCTAATTTATAATATAACACGAACGGATATATGTCGAAAAGAGAAACAGTCTAACGTAGAGTTTTTTTACTTTTTCTAGAAAATTGTCGAGGGGTGTTTTTGATTGGGAAATGTTGTGTTAAATCTAAGTTTGCCTGAAATCAATAAAATGAAAAGCTATTATGAGAGTAAATTACTAGATAAATTTCCACCCGGCAGTGTGTTTTCAGCGAAAACAGCGAGCTGCACGATAACGGCCTATAAATCAGGTAAAGTATTATTTCAGGGAAATGGCAATGAAGCGGAAGCCAGCAGGTGGGGAGAGGCAGCTGCAAAGGCCCCCGCTAAATCTAAAGCTGCTCCAAAAGGTAATCTGCCAGAAGGGTTTAGCCAATGGTCCGTCATTGGCTCTGATGAAGTCGGGACAGGTGACTTCTTTGGTCCGATCACGGTCGTTGCCGCGTATGTACGGAAAGAGGATATTCCACTCATGAAGGAATTAGGTGTCAGAGATTCAAAGGACTTAAATGATGAAAAAATCATTGCGATTGCGAAGGTCATTAAAGATGTTGTTCCATTTAGTCTAATGACCCTAAAAAATGAAAAATACAATCAGCTCCAAAAGTCAGGTATGTCCCAGGGTAAAATGAAAGCCATCCTTCATAACCAAGCGATCCTAAATGTGCTTGAAAAAATTTCTCCTGTTAAACCAGATGGAATTCTTATTGATCAATTTGTCCAAGGGAGCACTTATTTTCAACATGTAAAAAATCAAAAAGCCGTAGCGCAGGAAAATGTTTATTTTAGTACGAAGGCCGAGGGTATCCATCTAGCAGTAGCAGCAGCCTCGATCCTTGCCCGGTATGCGTTTGTTCAGTATATTGACAAGCTAAGTGAATCAGCTGGCTTTAAAATCCCAAAAGGTGCGGGTGCACAGGTTGATGAGGCGGCAGCTAGGCTAATTTTGAAAAAAGGACGAGAGGTCCTGCCGCAATTTGTGAAACTGCATTTTGCCAATACGGAAAAAGCGATTAACCTGATCAATAAAAAGAAGAACTAATTACCTTTTCTGATTTTTTTCTAATTCATGCTAAAAAAATAAAAAAGTAGACAAGTTTTCCTAGTTGTCTTGCATATGTATGAATTAGGACAAATATCTGAGAGGGGTAAGGTCATGAAATTTTTGGCAATAAAAAAAGATACCATTCTTTTCTTTTTGGCAGCGGGTGTTGTTTTCGCCGCCATTTATGGATGGTTTATGTTTAAAGAAGACAATACGATGGTATTTAATCAACAAGCAGATAGTGAAGTTCGCGAAATTGACATGATTACAGCTGAATTAAAATCGCATTCGGTTGATGGTAAACAGATGGAGACTTTTCGCTGGGATCCAGGAACGATTTTTTTAGAAAAGGGAGAGAAAGTCAATTTATATATTAGTGGTATCGGTAATGAAGATCACCCTTTTTATATTGAAGGAACAGACATTAGCGGGACAGTTAGTGAAGGTGAACAAACGTTGGTTCCACTTCAATTCGAAAAAGCTGGAACATACCGATTAATATGTGAAACGCATGCTCATCGTGACCATTCGGTCCCTATGATTGGTTATATTGTCGTTAATTAAACCAAAAGAACACCTCCACATGTTGATAAAGGTGTTCTTTTTTAGTGATTGCCTAATAAAAAAGAGTATTTATCCTCTAAGTACTGCCCCAGCTTGACTTTTCAAAGCTTCGAGTACTTGAGTATGGACTTTTGTTACTTCTTCGTCTGTTAATGTCCGTTCTGGGTCCATATATTTCAATGAGTACGCAATGGATTTTTTGCCTTCTTCCATGCGATCTCCTTCATATAAGTCAAAGACATGTACTTCTTTTAGAAGCTGTCCGCCGGCAGTTTGGATAATATCCTTCAACACGCCTGAGACTGTTTCTTTATCTACAACAAGAGCGATGTCTCTTGTGATGGATGGGAAACGTGGTATACCTTCGTATCTAAGTGCAGCTGTAGCTTCTTCAAGGACTGCCTTCAAGGATAGCTCAAACACATAGGTGTCTTTTAGATCAAGCTCTTTTTGCATAGTTGGGTGTACTTGACCGACGAAGCCGATTCTTTCACCATTTAAGTGAATCTCTGCCGTACGTCCTGGGTGCATATTATCCACTTTCGCCTGTACATAAGTAACGTTTTCAGTAAGACCAAGTTTTGCAAACAATCCTTCTAAAATACCTTTTACGACATAGAAGTCAACTGGCTTTTTCTCACCCTGCCAAGAATGACTATGCCATAGTCCGGTAATCGCACCAGCTACATGCTCCTCTTCTTCAGGTAATACTTCAGTTCCATTTGCTAAAAATACTGCACCTGTCTCATACACAGCGAGGCTGTCATTTTGACGAGCACTGTTGTATTTTAGTACCTCCAAAAGCTGCGGCATAATGCTTAAGCGCAAGATACTGCGGTCCTCACTCATTGGCATTGCCAGGCGAATGAAATCGCGCTTTTCAAGTGCGAACTGTGCTGCTTTTTCCTCACTTGTTAACGAATAGGTTACTGCTTGGTAAAGACCAGCGCCTTCAAGATATTGACGGACGATACGGCGTTTTTCCTGATACTTTGATAATTTACCCGGTGTAGCCGATCCGATTGGCAATGTCATTGGAATAAGATCATAGCCATATAGACGCGCTACTTCTTCAATTAAATCTTCCTCGATTTTAATATCACCACGTCGTGTTGGAGCTGTAACTGTAATATTTTCACCTTCACTGCTTACCGCAAATTGAAGGCGTTCAAAAATCGCTTCCACCTCGGCTATTGTCAGGTTCGTACCGATAACGCTATTTATTTTTTCTAACGTAATCGAAACCACTGCCGGTTCAACTGTTAGCGTATCAACCTCTGCAGCACCTTCTAATACTTCTCCTCCTGCATATTTTGCAATTAAGTAAGCTGCACGCTCACCAGCTGCACGGACACGATTTGGGTCGACTCCCTTCTCAAAACGAGCACTTGCTTCACTTCGTAAACCATGGTCTTTTGAAGCTTTTCTTATCGTACCACCTGTAAAATAGGCAGCCTCCAACAATACTGTTGTAGTGTCTGAAGTCACCTCAGAATTTGCACCGCCCATTACACCCGCTAATGCAACAGGTTCTGTCCCATTGGTAATCACTAAATGGTCGGAGGTTAATGTACGTTCTGCATCATCAAGAGTTACAAATTTCTCACCATCTTGCGCGCGACGTATAAGGATTTCCTTTGAGCCTAATCGATTATAGTCGAACGCATGAAGAGGCTGACCATATTCTAATAAAATGTAGTTAGTAATATCGACAACATTATTATGTGGACGAATTCCAGCTGACATTAATCGTGTTTGCATCCATAATGGCGCTGGGCCAATTTTTACATTTTTAATTACTTTTGCAGCATATAAAGGATTATCCTCATTAGCTTCAACTTTTACTGTAATATAATCAGTCGCTTTTTCATTTACAGGTTGAAGGTCGTTTTCTGGCAGCTTAACATCGCGTCCAAGAATCGCTGCTACCTCATAAGCGACACCGAGCATGCTCAAGCAATCCGCACGGTTAGGTGTTAGACCTAGTTCAAGCACTTCATCGTCACGGTTTAATAATGCGATTGCGTCACTTCCAACTGCTGCATCTTGAGGGAAAACAAAGATTCCTTCAGAATATTCCTTCGGTACAACCTTCGCTTCCATCCCAAGCTCCGTTAGGGAGCAAATCATTCCATTTGATTCTTCACCGCGAAGTTTTGCGCGTTTGATTTTAAAATTACCTGGTAATACCGCCCCAACTGTTGCCACCGCTACCTTCTGCCCTTGCGCGACATTCGGTGCTCCACAAATAATTTGAACAGGTTCTCCCTGACCGATATCCACCTGGCATTTACTTAATTTATCAGCGTTTGGATGCTGTACTCGTTCAACAACATGACCAACGACTATTCCTTTAATTCCTTCGTTGAGGACGTCTACGCCTTCAACCTCAATCCCGCTTTTAGTAATTTTTTCAGCCAATTCATCAGCTGATACTCCGGATAAATCTACATAATCCTGGAGCCATTTATATGAAACGAACATATTGTGCCCCTCCTCCTATTCGTGTTTTGAAAATTGTTTTAAGAACCGTACATCGTTTGTATAGAAATGACGAATATCATCGACACCGTATTTCAACATCGCAATCCGCTCTGGTCCCATACCGAAGGCAAAACCAGTATATTTTTTAGAATCATAGCCAGCCATTTCAAGGACGTGAGGATGGACCATTCCTGCTCCAAGAATTTCAATCCAGCCTGTTTTCTTACAAACATTACAGCCGTGTCCACCGCAAATCATACAGGAAATATCCATTTCAACTGACGGTTCTGTGAATGGGAAAAAACTTGGACGCAATCTGATTTCACGATCTTCACCAAACATTTTCTTCGCAAAAACCTCTAAAGTACCTTTTAGGTCGCTCATGCGAATATTCTCGCCGACGACAAGACCTTCGATTTGTGTGAACTGGTGAGAGTGTGTCGCATCATCATTATCACGGCGGTACACTTTACCTGGGCAGATAATTTTGAATGGACCTTTCCCTTCGTTCTTTTCCATTGTCCGCGCCTGTACGGGTGAAGTATGGGTACGTAGTAATATCTCATCTGTAATATAAAAGGAATCCTGCATATCACGTGCCGGATGACCTTTTGGTAAATTTAGAGCTTCAAAGTTATAATAATCCTGCTCAACTTCAGGTCCTTCAGCAATCTGATAGCCCATCCCAATAAATAAGTCTTCAATTTCTTCAATGATTTTGGTTAATGGATGGTGATTTCCAACCTTAACTGGTCTTCCTGGCAGGGTAACATCAATTGATTCAGAAGCGAGTTTTTCTGAAACCGCTGCTTCCTCTAAATCTTTCTGTTTAGCTTCTAATATCGTTGCAATTGCCTCACGGACTTCATTAGCAAGTGCTCCCATAACTGGGCGTTCCTCTGCAGAAAGCTTACCCATTCCACGTAACACTTCTGTAATCGGACCTTTTTTTCCTAAATAAGCAACCCGGATGTCATTCAATTCCTTCAAGCTTGAAGACTGTTCAATTTTTTGAATAGCCTCCTGCTGCAATTCCTTTAATCGTTCTTGCATTTGGTTTTCCTCCTTAAATTTGATTACGAATGAAAACAAAAAAACCCCATCCCTGGAAAGGGACGAGGTTTATAGTCGCGGTACCACCCTTGTAAACACGGTATGTATAAAACACATGTGTTCGCTTCATTCGGATAACGGCTAGGCCGGTGCATCTTTACAAGTGCTTTTCGCACGTGGTCCCGATGCCAACTCAGGAGGTGAACTTCTCCTACCCCTTCCATAAAAGTGCTTTCAGTCATGGCACTTTCTCCCTAAATGGTCTTTGATAAGATACTTTTCTCCGTCATCGTTTTTGGTATTTTTCAATAATGTAGATTATTATATAATACTTTGCCAGTGGTTTCAAACAAGTATCGTCTATTTTTTCAAAAAATATAACAGGATGCCTGTTGCAACAGCTACATTGAGTGATTCACTTTTGCCGTAAATTGGAATATAAAGGTTCGCGTCTGTTTTAGCAAGCAGCTCCTTGTTGACGCCATTCCCCTCGTTGCCAACAAGTAAGGCAAACTTATCCTCCGTTGAAATATCAGTATATGCAGCTGCCCCTTCAAGTGCTGTACCGTAAACGGAAATATTTTTTTCCTTTAGCTGTTCCATCCATTTATGAAGGTCACCAGATATGATTGGCAGGTGAAAATGGCTTCCTTGCGCGGAGCGGAGTACCTTTCCGTTATAGACATCTACGCTTCCCTTTCCGACTATTACTGCGTCAATACCAGCTGCGTCCGCTGTGCGAATCATTGTTCCTAGATTCCCTGGATCCTGTACTGCATCAATTAAAAGATAAGTTTTCGCCTCAGGCACTTCCATTTGGACCTGCCGGCAAACCGCATAGATCCCCTGTGGTGCTTCTGTATCTGATAAGGAGTTTGATATCTCTTCTGTAACGGTCGTAACAGGTATTTCTCTAGAGTCCCAGCGTGGTGGAATACCCACACTAGTAGAAACGATAATTTCGATTACACTCTCACTGTGTTTTAATGCTTCTTCTACTAAATGAAAGCCTTCCACTAAAAATGTACCAGTTTTATCGCGTTCCTTTTTTGTTAAAAGTTTTTTCCATTGTTTTACTTTTGGATTCTGTATGGATTCAATATGTTTCAAGTTTGTACTCCTCTAGTGTTTTTACTCATTATATCCCAAAAAAAATACATAATAAAACCAAAAATAGAAAACATATTAAAGTAATACAGGATGAAAAAGGAGTGTATGATTATGAATTTAAATTTACGGAATGCCATTGTACACAATGTTTCTGGAAACTCACAAGCGGAATTAGAAGATACAATTGTTGACGCGATTCAAAACGGCGAGGAAAAAATGCTACCGGGTCTAGGCGTGTTGTTTGAAATTATATGGAAGCATTCATCTGCAGAAGAAAAGAAGGAAATGCTGGTTGCTCTTGAAAGTGGATTAAAGTAATCATATTAGAGCTGCCGATTCGAACTCGGCAGCTATTTTTATGCATATCCGCAAGTACTTACCGCTATCCGCAAGTATTTCTCGCTATCCGCAAGTATTTTCCGCTATCCGCAAGTATCTAATAAAAAATCCCCGACATTATATCGAGGAAAGCAAACTTTATTCATACGTAATTTTATCAACGGTTTCACGGTCTAGACGTTTGATGACTTCTACAATCAGCTTGACTGCATTTTCATAGTCATCACGATGAAGGATCGCTGCATGCGAATGAATATAGCGTGTGGCAATGGTGATCGCTATCGAAGGGACACCATGATGAGCTAGATGGATAGGACCTGCGTCAGTCCCACCGCCAGGGATTGCATCAAATTGGTATGGGATATTCAATTCGTCTGCCAAATTAGTAATAAAATCGCGCAAACCTTTATGTGCCACAAGAGTAGCATCATACAAAATGATTTGCGGACCTTTCCCCATTTTACTCATGGCTTCTTTTTCCGAAATTCCCGGTGTATCTCCAGCAATACCCACATCCACAGCAAAACCGATATCAGGATTAATTTTTTCAGCTGAAGTCTTTGCACCACGGGAGCCGATTTCTTCTTGGGTTGTTCCCAGACCATAAACCTCATTTGGATGGTCGGTACCTTTTAGCTGCTTTAATACATCAATGGCAATCGCACAGCCAATTCGGTTATCCCATGCTTTTGCCAAAAGCATTTTTTCATTATTCATCACAGTAAACTCGAAATATGGGACGACCATATCCCCTGGAAGAACTCCCCATCCATGAGCTTCCTCTCGACTTGAAGCACCAATATCTATAAACATATCTTTTATTTCTACTGGTTTTTTACGAGCTTCTGCAGGCAAAATGTGTGGTGGCTTGGACCCGATGACACCAATGATATCACCTTTCTTGGTAACCACGGTAACGCGCTGTGCCAGCATCACCTGCGACCACCAGCCGCCCACGGTTTGAAAACGAAGGAAACCCTTGTCATCAATTTGCGTAACCATAAAACCGACTTCGTCTAAGTGACCAGCCACGATAACTCTTGGACCGCCCTCTTTTCCGACCTTCTTAGCGATTAAACTGCCAAGCCCATCGGTTGTAACTTCATCCGCATATGGAGCTATGTATTTACTCATTACTTCGCGGACTTCCCTCTCGTTGCCGGGAATTCCTTTGGCATCCGTTAAATCCTTTAACATCGTTAAAGTTTCATCCAATTTAGCCATTGCTGCGCCCCCTTTTTATCTATATTCGAAATTTATTATACTGAAAATAATGATTATGTTCAGCTAATAATTATTCTGTTGTCTTTGATAATTTACTTCATTTTTCGCAAAATATGCTTTTTCCATTTCCTCGTATGTTATACCGAGCAGCGTACCCAGCTGTAAATAGGATTCAAGTAAGACTTTGAAATCATGTTCATTCTTACTGTTCTTAAAATTATTTACACTTTCGTAAATCAGCAAAAATTGGTCCGAAACACCACTACCTGGTGGTTCGTTATTCATTGCGTACTTGAGATTCTGAAACCCGCACTCAATTCCAAGCGATAATATAAAATGGATACCATCAACAAACTCCTCTAAGACAATACTTTTCTCCGATGATGGCTTAATACTCCAAAATTTAAAACAGCGTGTTTCATTCGCCAATTCACCCAGTTCGACTAGTAATGCAAGCACCTTCCTGTTAAATAACTCTTCATTCTGTAATTCATGCTTTTCTTCAATATGCTGATCCAGCGCTTGCTGCATGTTAAATAATTTTTCCAATTGCATTTTTCTATCACTCCCTCTGCAAAATTATATCAAAGTATGGAAAGAATGAAACTTTTCTCTTTTCATTCCGTATAGTAGGTAAAAGTACTAGGAGGCAAAACCATGGTTTGGCTGCTGCGCTTAGTTTTACTATTCTTGCTTGCGTTTATTTTATTTGTAACAATTAAATTCCTCCTCAAACCAACTAGGAAATTAGAAGCAGCACGGAAACACAAACGTTTCTTGCTTTTAGATAACGAGGAGGTCATAAAAAACTTTCAACTTACTTATAATGGTGCAGTATTTACGGGTGAAAAATATTTAGGTGCGACAAAAAACACGATAGATGTGGTTTCCATTTCCCTATGGCCTGATCCAAAAACCCCAATTAAAGGAATGGCTAAGGAAGACTTTTATTTTATTGAGAAAAAAATTCATGAAAAATACCCAGTCGCTCAAATCAATTGGAAAAGTCCAATAGATGAATTTTTGCATCAAAAATAGCCGCTTAACCAGCGGCCTTTTCTTTTGTTCTTTTAAAAAACACCTTCCATTGAATCACATTTTGTTTCTCCCTTAACAAATAAACAAGACAAGTTAACCCAAGAAGGATCAAAATAATGAATGATGGGGTAAAAGTGCTGATGTACTCTCCAAAGATGGTAAAGAAAAAGGCGATTGGGATATTCGTTAGTAAAGAAGCCTTCATGTACTCTTTAAATCTAGGTTTTCTTTGTTTTAAACAAAAGCTTAAAAGGTGATAGTGTACAAATGGAATGAGCCTTAAAATAGCAATTTGACCAACCGTAAGATTCCGGTATTCGCCAAACCAGCGATTTTTGATTTTAATAATGCGCTCCTGTGTTTTCGGCATCCTATCTATAAAAGCATAGAAAAAGATACTAACCCCCATTAAGCCAATAACCGAATAAATTGTCCCCCACACCGTTCCAAATAAAACTCCTCCAGCAATGACGACAACCGATACAGGAATAAATAAAAACGATCGCAGCAAATGAAAAAGTATGAACGCTACTGGAGCAAAAATCCCACCTGCTTCCACCATGATTAACAGCAAAGACAAGTTCTCATTCATTTATCATGCCCCCTGGATGTTAATCTTTGTTGATAATTAAGCTTATAAATAGGGGCAAGCTGTTATGTCTATAACGTAAAAAAATAACCTAAAAGTATGATTTCAACTGCTGCTAGTAGGGGGAATCCCACTTTAAAGGATAAGTGCTTTGTCTTATGCCGGAACAGCCTCATTCCCGCGGTTGCACCGACAGCCCCTCCAAATAGAGCAATCAGCCACAACGTATTTTCACTTATACGGTATTGATGTTTTTTTGCCCGCTCCTTATCCGCCTTCATCACAGCCAGCCCAATCAAATTCATGATGATGTACGCCGCTAAAATAGTAGTCATTTCCCCAGCTCCCTTATAGAAAAAGCCATCCTCGCAACGGAGAATGGCTTTAAAAATTACTTCTGTTGTTGTTTTGCAACGTTTGCTAATTCAGCAAATGCGTTTGCATCACTTACTGCTAATTCAGCAAGCATTTTGCGGTTTACTTCGATACCAGCAAGCTTTAAGCCATGCATTAAACGGCTATAAGAAAGACCGTTCATACGAGCTGCTGCGTTGATACGAGTAATCCAAAGTTTACGGAAGTCGCGCTTTTTCTGGCGACGATCGCGGAATGCATACATTAAAGATTTCATAACCTGTTGGTTTGCTACTTTATATAATGTATGTTTTGAACCATAATAACCTTTTGCTAATTTAATAACTTTTTTACGACGCTTGCGCGTAACTGTACCGCCTTTTACACGTGGCATTGAATTTCCCTCCTATATATCAATCGTTCGAGATTACTTAAGATTTGTTAATAAGAAACGGATGCGTTTGAAATCGCCTTTAGAAACAAGGGACGCTTTGCGAAGCTTACGCTTAGCTTTTGTAGATTTGTTTGCAAATAAGTGGCTTGTATAAGCATGTGAACGCTTCAGTTTACCAGAACCAGTTTTCTTGAAACGCTTTGCAGCGCCACGGTGAGTTTTCATTTTTGGCATTGGAATAGTCCTCCTTATTACTTTTCGATTTTAGGTGCTAGAACGAGGAACATGCTTCGTCCATCCATTTTTGGATGAGACTCAATGGTTGCAACTTCCTTGCACTCTGCAGAAAAACGGTCTAACACTCGCTGACCAATTTCTTTATGGGTAATCGCCCGGCCCTTAAAGCGGATTGAAGCTTTTACCTTGTCGCCTTTTTCCAAAAACTTAATCGCATTGCGAAGTTTTGTATTAAAGTCATGCTCATCAATTGTTGGGCTCAGACGAACTTCTTTTGTAACAATAATCTTTTGATTCTTTCGAGCTTCTTTTTCTTTCTTTTGATTCTCGAATTTGAATTTGCCATAGTCCATAATTCGGGCTACCGGAGGTTTCGCATTTGGTGCAACTAGTACCACATCAAGATTCACTCGACCGGCAATCTCCAGCGCCTCAAATTTTGTTTTAATCCCCAGTTGTTCGCCGTTTTGATCAATTAGGCGAACTTCGCGAGCGCGAATACCCTCATTTAACAACATGTCTTTGCTAATAATTAGCCACCTCCAAGGTTTTCACGAATACAACTTTCAGGTCAAGTTAATCAGCTGACTGACTTTTGACACTTTTGCTGTTTCGGCAAGAAATGAACAACGTTTTTTACAAATAAAAAAGTGTGGATGCAAACACCCACACTTTACGAAACAAAAGTAATAAACTAAAAAGTTCACGTAAAACCTGCCAACTGCCAATTGCGTCAATCAGGTGAGAAGCGGGTGCTTCTTCTTTTCCCAAAACTAGTATTCAATTTTCCTTAGTTACTATAACATAAGCAAAGACGTGATGTCAACAAGACATTTCTTATGACAACGAATTTCATTTTATCAAGAAACGGCAAATTATTCAATAGAAATTTTTTCATTTCAAAAAAGAAAAAGGGAGAGTGCTCTCCCCTTCCTAAATATTATCCTCTTTTCACTTCTGCTTTTAATGACTCAAGGAATTGACTAAATGGCTCTGTTACTGATTTTTGCTCCCCATATTTACGGACATTAACGGCATTTTCTTCAACTTCCTTGTCACCGACAACGAGCATATATGGAATTTTTTGCATTTGAGCTTCACGAATTTTATAGCCGATTTTTTCATTACGGCCATCTAATTCAACACGGAAGCCTTCATTTTGCAGCTGTTCCTGAACCTGCTTCGCAAAATCATAGTGTGCATCTGGAGAAACAGGAATTACCTGTACCTGTACGGGCGCTAACCAAGTAGGGAAGGCACCTTTGTATTCCTCAATTAAGAAGGCTACAAACCGTTCCATTGTTGACACAACGCCGCGGTGGATAACAACTGGGCGATGTTGCTTGCCGTCTTCGCCAACATAAGTTAAATCAAATCGTTCTGGAAGCAAGAAATCCAATTGGACAGTGGAAAGTGTTTCATCCTTGCCTAAGGCAGTTTTTACTTGGACGTCCAGCTTAGGACCGTAGAAAGCTGCTTCGCCTTCTGCTTCATAATACTCAAGGCCAAGGTCATCCATCGCTTCCTTCAGCATACCCTGCGCTTTTTCCCACATTGCGTCATCATCATAATACTTTTCAGTATCTTGTGGGTCGCGGTAGGAAAGACGGAAGGAATAGTCATTCAGATTAAAATCTTTATACACGGCTAAAACCAGGTTAACAACGCGCTTGAATTCATCTTTGATTTGGTCAGGACGAACAAAGATATGTGCATCATTTAAAGTCATCCCGCGAACACGCTGAAGTCCTGATAATGCTCCTGACATCTCATAACGGTGCTGTGTACCTAGCTCCGCAATTCGAATTGGAAGTTCACGATAGCTGTGAATCGCATTTTTGTATACCATCATATGGTGTGGACAGTTCATAGGGCGAAGAACCAATTGCTCGTTATCCATGTCCATGACCGGGAACATATCTTCCTGGTAATGATCCCAGTGACCTGAAGTTTTATATAAATCCACACTTCCCATGATTGGAGTGTATACGTGGTCATAGCCAAGACGCTGCTCTTTATCCACAATGTATCGTTCAATAACACGGCGGATTGTTGCACCTTTTGGAAGCCATAATGGTAACCCTTGGCCAACTAGTTGTGAAGTTGTGAAAAGACTTAATTCTTTCCCAATTTTACGGTGGTCGCGTTCTTTCGCTTCTTCAAGCAAGCGAAGGTGCTCTGCCAAATCCTCTTTCTTAAAGAAAGCAGTTCCGTAAATACGCTGAAGCATCTTATTTTTGCTGTCACCGCGCCAGTAAGCACCGGCAATGCTCAACAATTTAAATTCCTTAATTTTTCCTGTTGAAGGAACATGTACACCACGGCAAAGGTCAGCGAAATCGCCTTGCTCATAAATTGTCACTGTCTCATCATCAGGAATTGCTTCGATTAGTTCAAGCTTGTAGGGATCACCGGCTGCTTTGAAGAACTGTACAGCTTCCGCACGGCTTACTTCCTTACGAACGATTTCAATGTTTTCATTGACGATCTTCGCCATTTCTTTTTCAATTCTTGGAAGGTCCTCTGGAGTAATCGATTCCTCAAGGTCAATGTCATAATAAAATCCACCTTCAATAACGGGTCCTACACCAAGGTTTACTTCTTTTCCATACAGCCTTTTTATCGCCTGAGCCATTAAGTGAGCTGTACTATGGCGCAAAATCTCTAAGGCATCCTTTGATTCTGGTACAACAATTTCTATGGATCCGTCTTCTACGATTGGACGGCGAAGATCAAATAATTGACCATTCCACTTCCCGGCAATTGCTTTTTTCTTCAGTCCCGGGCTGATGGAAGCAGCAATATCTTCCGTTGTTGTTCCACGAGGGAACTCCTTCACTGCTCCATCTGGAAACGAAATCTTAACAACGTTTGACATGGTTTTTCCTCCTTTTAATTTAAGCGCATTGAATACGGCGCTTTATAAAAATAAAAAAACCCGTCCCTGGAAAAGGGACGAGTTTAATAAACACGTGGTTCCACCCAATTTTTCATTTTTTAAAAAAAGCTTAAAAATGACTTTAGGACAGGGTAACGGGCTGTTTCCCGTCAGGCGATTACTCACTTCTAAGAAGCGTTCACCGCTGAAGTTTAAAGGTGGTAAGCATTCAATCCGTGCTAGGAGGCTTTCAGCCAAGTCCTCCCTCTCTGGTAACCGTGAATAAATACTGTTGTCCTTATCATTACTGTTGCTTGATATAATTGGTATTTCGTACTATGTACGTTATTATAATGATTCTATTTTCAAAAATCAATACACCAAGCAAACAATTATGACAAATTTTTTCAAGTTCCACTTTCATTTGCGGTGTTTTCCTGATGAATCCATTCTCTTGTCTGACGTAAACCTTTGTATGATTTTATCGTTACCCTTTCTTCAAAAATATTTTTTATCGTCCTTACGAGCGGCTCCTCCGAATTTTTCGTATAAAGCAGAATACTCTTGGGCGCTATCGATAATAAAGGTGCAATCGAAGCAGAATCAACATAAACCGGATGATTAAACAAAAGCTTCCGGTCTATCATTTTCACCAGCTCTCCCCTTCTAATCTCATCAAATTTCTCATCAAAGAAAGTGATTTCTTCATCAAATAAAAGATGAAGAGTGTCCATTCTTGGCTCCCGGCCTGCTAAAAAATCTCGTAATGTTTGAATAAACATTTGATATTCTTGCTCCATTTTATATTCATCAATGGATATTTCTACGTAACTCTCTAACATCTTTAAATAAGGACGCAAACGAAATTTTAGAAAGGAATCAAATGAAAAAGAGACATGGTCTTGGAAAATTTCATCAATGGCTTCTCTAATTTTTGATTCTTCTCCATTCTCCTTAATTAGAACCGCCAGGTCCTCACGTTGCCCTTCAAGAACAGAATAAATAATTTCCATGATATGTTGCTGCTCTTCTGTGTCCTCGAAAAAATATTTATCTTGTAAAATGGCTTTAAACCAGTCATCACGCTTTATTTTTATGATAAATTCATAAAACGCTTCCTTGACCGCTTCTAAACTTACCTTGTTTTCCAAAATTCTTACTATATGTCGATCTTCTAATAGAAGAATATCTTGATTATTTGGATTATAACGTAAACACTCCCGCAAGTGATCATAAAATCTCTTCACATCCATCTTGCTTCGGAAGATGATTTCTGCCAACCAAATCCCCCCTCTGACCCATACTCTGTTTTACTATTTATATGGGGGACTTGGCCAAAATAGAAGTTAAGACCGTAAGGATGCACCTATATTGTAAAAAAAAAAATAAGGATTACCGTAAATGAATCGGTAATCCTCATTTTTAATCTCTCCGGTTTGGTCCATCAACTAGAACAGGTTCACTTAAACTGCGGATCCTTTCCATGATTCTCCGTGCTTTCATTTTCTCCTCTTCACCACGTTGACTGTAGGTTAAATGATGCTCTAGACCCTGAAAGTCAAAATTAGAGGTAAAGAAAGTTGGAAGCTTTTCAAGCATTCTAAACTGAAGGATGGGACCTAATACTTCATCCCTTGTCCAGCTAGAAACTGCCTCTGCACCAATATCATCAAGCATTAGGATTGGATCTTTTTTTAGGGCTTCAATTTTTTCGTTTAATGTAGAATCACCTATTGCACTTTTCATTTCGCGCAGCAGTTCAGGTACATAAACTATCATTGATGAAATTTGCTTTTTAGCAAGCTCGTTGGCTATCGCCCCTAATAAATAGGATTTTCCGACACCAAACTTCCCATATAAATATAAGCCCTTTGGTTTTAGACCTGCCTCGTAATTCATTAAAAAGGTAGCAGCCTTATCGCCTGCGTCAAGACGCCCCAAGTCACCTTCGAAGTCCTCAAAGGTAGCCTCCAAAATGTCTCTTGGTACATAAAGACTTTTGATTAGCTTTTGATTTTTCTTTTGCTCATCCGCCATTACTTTTCTAGGGCAGCGCTTATAAACCACATCTATGGAGTTTCTGACTAAAACTAAATCAGGATGATACCCTTTCATGAAATTTATACAGCCATCGAGACTCTCGCAGCGATTACATTCTTTACTTTGCTGGGTGTACTCATAAAGCTTGCTCATGCTCTTTTCGATTGATGCCTGATCGAGCTCATTTTGGTGTTCAGTCAGAAAGGTATGAACATCAGGATGCTCTAGTACTTGCCGCCGCTGCTCTTCATAGCGCTTCTGAAAGCTTTCATTTGAGGCTAAACGCTTAAGTGTTCGATTTATTTTCTCCAATTACCCTCACCCCCTATTTGCGAAAGGCTTTTAGCTTTTCTTCAATTGCACGCTTTTTCGCTTCAAGTTCTACGTTATTATCTTTTGGATTTTCTTTGCCACTATCTATATCCTTATTTTTCCCATTATCATCAAACCAATCTGGTAATACCTCTGTCCGAATTGGTTTTCTAGTAGATTTCCCAGTTTTCTTACTTTCTTTAACGCTTCGCTCTTCTTTCCGTGCTGCTTCCATCGCTTCCCTAACAGTCTTGATTTTAAGCCGAGCCCAATGGCTTGCTATCGATTCAACAAATCCCTTAGTAAATTTCATGTCTGTTTTTCGTAAGGTTACCTCGATCAATACATTTACAACACCAGGGGGAAGCTTATATTTAATCATAACTTCCTCTAATATTTTTAAATTCGAAACAGATGGCTCAACTCCGCCCGAAAGTTCCTTAAAAATAACGATAGGAGGTGTAGTTTCATAATAACGAATTAATTTTTCTTCCTGGGTTTTCGGTTCCGTTACTTGTTCCTGGTGGACAGCTGGCTGGGTTCTATTGATAAGACTCGGAAGTTGGTCATAATTTTCAAATTGATACCAATCACGTGCACCTTTTCTTAAATCCTCAATATCAATTTCATCATTTTCATTAATAGCCCCTAAAATAAAGTTTTTCATTTCAATTGGACTAATCCCATAAAGAAAGGCAAGATTACTAATAACCTCCCTCACCTTTTTGGTAAGTGCCTTTTGGGGAACGAGTGATTCATTAAGACCTGCCAATAACATATCAAAGTCAAAAGTATTTGTATCAATTTGAATCGGTTTTTGATCCTGGCGGCCGATAAATTCATGTTTCTGTTCAGCCTCTAAGTCGTCAGAATGGTCTTGCATATATTGAAGACTGCCTGGTGTTGCAGAGGCAAACACATCCTGAAAAGCCCTAGTTACTTCTAAATACTCTTCATTCAGTGGCTTTTGCTGATCGCTAAAAAAACGTTTTAGACGGGCAAAGTGGTTTTTCCCTATTTTACGATATAAATAAATATTTAACATACCATCTAAAAAAAACTGCTCTGGATTTAATGGTGGATGGAGTTCATAAATAAAAGATCGGCCGCTTTCATCCGATTTCACGTATGTTTTTAATAAGCCAATCCCCTCAAGCTTGAGTCTTGCTTCGTATATATCCTTTAAATTGACACTTAACAAATTCATTAATAAATGATGCGTAGAGGACCCCGACCAAAGTCTATTTTCTTCAATTTCTGCCCAAAGTGTCAAATATAAACCTAAACAAGTAGAGCCGATTAAGGGCTGATACAAAAAAGTCAGCACTTTGCGATCATATTCATGCAGCAAGCCACTTGACGTAACCTGATAACGGTCAATCGGAATCAATTCCTGCCAATGCTGCGCCATTTCATTCACCCTTTTAAAAAAGTAATAAAGAGCCAAAGACTTTCTTTAGCTCTCTAGGATTTCTCCTTGTTTATCAATTCCTTTAATTCTTGAATAAAAACGTTTATATCCTTAAATTGACGGTAAACAGAAGCAAAGCGCACATAAGCGACTTCGTCCACATGTGCAAGCCTGTCCATGACCATTTCACCAATCAATTCACTTTTTATTTCTGATATTCCTTGACTGCGTAGTTCCTTTTCTACCCCTTGGGTAATATCTTCTAATTCCTTTAAAGCAACAGGGCGTTTTTCACAAGCTTTAATTAAGCCACGTAAAATTTTATCACGGCTGAATTCTTCCCTAGTACCTTCCTTTTTGACGACAATAAGTGGAATTTCTTCAATCTTCTCGAATGTCGTAAAACGATATCCACATTCTTCACACTCTCGCCTTCTTCGGGTTGCACGACCCTCATCAACTGGCCGGGAATCAAGCACACGTGTACCATAATTTTGACATGAAGGGCACTTCATTTGATCAACTCCCAAATCAATCCATACATAAGTATATAGTATTTATCTTATTAAAAAGAAAACGGTAACACAAGAGATTATGAGCTTTTTCAGCTTCGAACAAGAGTATGTAATTTGTTTAATTTTTCGTAATAAGAAATAAGCCTGTTCTTTAAAACTGGATACATTCCGATGGGTGAAAACTTTTCAGTTGATATGTTAAAGTCTACCGCTGTTTCCAGTGGTTTCGCTGAAACTACTGTTACAATTAAAAAGCACTGTGTCGGTTTGTCGATTTCAACGGCAATCTCTCCATGATCTTTAGAAACTGTTATGATTCGACAATCCGCGTCCTGTCTAAATAGATCTTCAACGGATTTAAATAACTGATTAAAAGATGCTTTATAATAATGGGTAGTTAATGAACCATCTTTTTGATTATCTGAAGTTTCGACCTGTTTTCTGAAACGAATAAATAAATTACCAAATATAGACATGCTTGCCTCCAAAAATTATCTTTTCCTTATAGTTTACAATACTTTACGAAAAAAATAAAAGAGGTGTACTTTAAAAATACACCCCTCGTCGTTTTTTATTTTAAATATTAAAGAGCTTTTGCCTGTTTAACTTGAACAGGACCCATACCACGTGGAATTTCAATATTTTCACGTGTTTGCGCATTTAAGCTTTCAGCAATATAATCCGCTGCTACATTTGGATTTAAATCGCCACATGTATAAACATCAATGCTTGCATATCCGTGCTCAGGAAAACTGTGAATCGTTAAGTGAGATTCAGAAATTATGACAACACCGCTTACGCCTTGTGGTGCAAATTTATGAAATGCTACTTCGCGAACTTCTGCACCTGATTTAAGAGCTGCCTCGACAAAAGTTTGTTCAATAAAATTCATATCATTCAATTTTTCAAGATCGCATCCCCATAATTCTGAGATTACGTGACGTCCCATTGTTTCCATATTCATTTTCCCCCTCTTACATTTTTGCTTCGTTCTTGAAATCCTGTATTGACGGTATCTTGTAATTACCACGGGGGAAAGTTAGTCCAAAGAGGTCCTAACCCTTTAAGTAATTAATGGGTACCCAATTTCAAGAAGTTCACGATGACTAGTATACTAAGTTTATATTTGTTTTGCAACCTATCAATCTAAATTTTACCTCTTTTTGGGAATTAGGTTCAAAAGGCATGTCTCCTTAAAAAACCAGATGTCAAACTATATTATGCAATCGAAATTAAAAAAGCCACAAAAAAATACTGTCAATCGACAGTATTTTTTCATTTTATCCAACTTTCACTTGATTACTATTCGCCATTAAATGTGCGACAAATAAGGTAAGATCGACAACTCGGGAAGAATACCCCCACTCATTATCGTACCATGCCAGTACCTTTACCTTTCTGTTACCCATAACCATCGTTGACAATCCATCAATGATTGCAGAATTCGGATTTGTATTGAAATCAACTGATACAAGTGGTTCCAATGTAAAATCGATAATCCCCTTCAATGGACCATTTTTCGCCTCGATAAATGCTTGATTAATATCATCAATCGTGACATCTTGTTTCAAATCGACAACTAAATCGACTAGCGAAACATTTGGTGTAGGTACACGAAGTGACATCCCATGCAACTTACCCTTTAACTGTGGTAATACCAGTGACAAGGCCTTGGCAGCTCCAGTTGAGGTTGGGATGATAGATTGTCCACATGCTCTAGCTCTTCGTAAATCTTTATGTGGGTTGTCAATGTTGCGCTGATCATTTGTATAGGAATGAATGGTTGTCATTAGACCGTTTTCAATTCCAAACTTCTCATCTAAAATTTTCGCAACTGGCGCTAGGCAGTTAGTCGTACAAGATGCGTTTGAGATCACATCATGAAGAGTGATATCGAGTTTTTCTTCATTTACTCCCATAACAATGGTAATATCCTCATCTTTAGCCGGTGCAGTAATGATTACCTTTTTTGCGCCTGCGTCTAAGTGTAGACTCGCTTTGTCGCGCGAGTTAAATTTTCCTGTTGCTTCAATGACCACATCGATATTTAATTCTTTCCATGGAAGCTGCTCTGGGTTTCGATTATTTAATAATTTCACTCGTTTACCGTTAACAATTAGCTCTTCATCTAATGCAATGATATCCCCTTGAAATGGTCCATGGACCGTATCATATTTAATTAAATGTGCTAATGTTTCTGCTGGATAGCTCGCATTAATAGCAATAATATCAAGCGTATTTTCAAGAATCGCTTTTCTAAAAACCATCCTTCCAATTCTCCCAAAACCATTAATCGCAATTCTCGCCTTCATTTCACGGCCCCTTCCGTAATAACGTTATACTTATAACTTAATTCGATGTAATTAGTATAACACATTCACGTAAAAATGCGATATATAATGTGCGGATTTTTATAAATGTTTTTAATTCGGATAACTTGTTAACAGAATGTCCACGTTTTATGGGTTGTTGGGATGGGATATTTGTATAAAATTAGGGTTAGAGAGAGGGAGTGGGGTATGTTAATTAGGCCGCGCGAAATATCAGCAGAATTAGCGATTTTGCGAATTTTGAATAGGAAGATGAATCTCACAGAAAAGGAGAAATTGCACTATTTTATCCTTGAGAAAGGGTATGAGGGAGAGCTGAAGTTTGATTCCTTAACGAAAAATCTTCAAGGTGAACATTTGATCACCAATGATTTATTGCTCAATCATAATTATTCAAGCTTCCAAATTGATTCATTGATTCATTTTCAAAAATCAATTTATCTAATTGATGTAAAAAACTTTGAAGGTGATTATTTTTTTAAACCTGATGGCTTCTATAGTGCTAATGACAAACCCATAAAGGATCCTCTTGCCCAATTGAAAAAGATGCGAATTATTACTCAGTCAATTAAACCAACAGTATGGATATAATTTTAACATTGAATCCTACCTTGTTTTTATAAACCCCGAGTTTACTTTATATCATGCACCCGAAAATCCACAAATCATTTTACCAACACAGGTTAACCGCTTTATAAAAAAGTTAAATACGATTCCATCAAAGCTAACTGATGAGCACTTAAAATTAGCTAACCTTTTAGTTTCACTGCACCAGCACGATAATCCTTTTACTAGGCTTCCAAAATATAGTTATGACCAACTTCAAAAGATTCTTACTTGTGTTACATGTAACTCTTTTTCGCTTCATGTAGGCAGAAAAAAATTAATTTGTAAAACTTGTTCATGTGTGGAGGACGTTGAAACAGCTGTAATAAGGTGTGTGGGGGAATTAAGGCTTTTGTTTCCCGTTAAAAAAATTACAACCCGCTTTGTTTATGAATGGTGTGGGGGAGTTTTATCTGAAAAACTGATTAGACGGGTACTAAATGATAATTTTACAATGACTGCCAAGTATAGATTTGCCCACTTTGAGTAGAGCAAAAGATGGTCCCCAAATTACAATGATTCTCATTGTAACTTGGGGACCTTTTGTTTTTCCAGTCACGTGGGGCTCTCCACTCGACCGAATAGTTGCCTTGTCGTTTTTTCGGTCACGCGGGGGTTTGCCACGCGACCGAATTTTCACTTTTTCCTTTTTCGGTCACGTGGGGGCTCTCCACTCGACCGAATTATTCACTTTTTCCTTTTTCGGTCACGTGGGGGCTCTCCACTCGACCGAATTATTCACTTTTTCCTTTTTCGGTCACGTGGGGGCTCTCCACTTGACCGGAATATTCACTTTTTCCTTTTTCGGTCACGTAGCACCTCTTAAGTAACCAATCGGTACCCTTTAATCTTGTACCAGCAACTACTAGAGCAAATAAAAAGAAGGGGACTCCCCCTTCTGCGGCTAATCATCTTATTCAGTTAGTATTCCCCAACCCCGTAATATTTCTACGAGTTGTTTCCGTGTATCCGCAACTGTCCCATTATTATCAATAACCGCATCTGCCAATGCAACTTTTTCAGTGAGGGGCATTTGTGATGTCACGCGTGCCTCTGCGTCCTCCAATGCGAGATTATTTCTCTCCATGAGACGCTGCAATTGGACCGCTCTATCAACAAATACCAAAATGGTTTTTTCTACCATATGTGTTAATTTACTTTCAAACAAGAGTGGGATATCGAGGACAATGACTTGTTCCCCGCGCCTCTCGGCTGCTTCCACTTGGTCATTCATCCTTTTTCTAACTTCAGGATGAGTTATACCGTTCAAGAGTTGTCGTTTCTCAGCGTTATGAAAAATGATGGAACCGAGTTTTTGCCTATCAATCTCGTCATTAGCTAGCAAAATATCCTGACCAAATTCAGCGACTATTTTTTGAAAGGCAGGTTCTCCTTTTTCTACAGCAAGGCGGGCTTCTACGTCTGCATCGATGACAGTAATGTCCATTTCTTTAAACATATTAGAAACTGTACTTTTTCCACTGGCTATTCCGCCTGTTAATCCGATTACTAGTGACATACTCTATTCCCTTCATTATCATAATTTCCAAATACCGATGATAATTAATAAAATCCCTGGTAAAAAGGTAAATTTTTGGATCCAATTAAATCTATGAAAAAAGGCACCACTTTTTATTCCTAAAAGAACAAATAAAGAACTCATTATCGCTACGCTGACGGCTAGATAAATAGGGGAGAATCCAAGCATAACGGCACCTATTCCTGCGGCGAATGCATCAATGGACAAGGCAAAGCCCAGCATGAATGCCTCGATTCCAGTAATGGTACCCGAACGGTCAAAGTCCGCAGACATTGGTTTTTTTAGAATATTGATTGCGATCCCTAAAGAGCGAATTTCAAAATTAACAATTAACTTCTCATGTTCGAGCAGGTCGGAATCCTTTTCTTTTTCGGGTCGAAAAAATTGATACAATACCCAGGCGCCGAGAGCAATCAAAATAAAGCCCCCAAGACTTGCCGTGATACCCGGTGATAAGATTTTTTCCAGACCATGTCCGATTGACATAGCAATCATTAAAGAAATTGCTGAACAGGTGGCAATAATGAGTACTGATTTAAGCGGTAGTTCCATTTTTCTTAGTCCATACGTAAACCCTACGCTAAAGCTATCAAGACTGAGAGCAAAAGCCAGCAGGAGAAGTGAGAACAATTGAAACATGATGTCTAGGGCTCCTTCCGTCAATCACTACGATAGTATATGGCAGGAGCCTATCCTTTGTTATTAAATTGTCAATCACTTCTAATGGTTAAAGCTTTTGGCAGTTAGGGCAAAAATGCGTCCCTCTTCCTCCCACTTTCGTCTTTTCTAGCGGCCTTCCACAGTTCTTACAGGCTTTCCCTTCGCGGCCATAGGCATATAATTCGAGCTGGAACATTCCGATTTCCCCCTGTGAATTCACATACGAGCGAATCGTACTTCCTCCTTTTTTAACCGCTTCACCTAATGTCGCCACAATTTCCTGATGAAGTAATGTTAGTTCAGGTTCACTTAAAGAATTAGCTATCCTTTCAGGATGAATTCCGGAACGGAACAAGGCCTCGTCCACATAAATGTTACCTAGTCCAACAAAGACTTTTTGATCAAGGAGTGCAGGTTTTATTTTCCTGTTCGTCTTTTTTAGCTTTTCAGTTAAATATTCGACTGTAAATTCCTCCGAAAATGGCTCTGGTCCAAGGTCAATAAGCGGAGGTTTTTGAAATTCTTCCCCTTTTTTATACAAGTGCATCGTTCCAAATTTTCGAACATCCCGATACCGCAACTCACTTCCATCAGTAAAATGGAAGATTACATGAGTATGCTTATCATATGGATCTTCTTTTGGATAAAGCCCATATTTTCCTTCCATGCGTAAATGGGAAACAAGGGCGTAAGTATTCGTATAGATGATTAAAAACTTTCCTCTTCTGCCGACATCCTCAATCGTTTCACCCTTTAGGGCATCAATGAATTGTTCTACTTCTAGTGGGTTTTTGATGATTTTCGGCCAGTGAATGGTTACATTTTCAATCTGTTTATGCGAAACAAGGTTTTTTAACGTTTTTCTAACTGTTTCTACTTCTGGCAGCTCCGGCATACATTAATTCCTCCCTGAATGCTACTCTAGCATCTCTGCAGCTTTTCTATTTCGCGTCAAACCATGTTGGGCCATAGGAAAAGTCTACTTTTAATGGCACCTTTAATTCGAGTGCATTTTCCATCACATCAGGTACTAATTTCTTGAGTGTTTCAATTTCCTCTTCCGGTGCTTCAAAGATGAGTTCATCATGCACTTGGAGAAGAAGTCTTGTT
This sequence comes from Neobacillus niacini, assembly GCF_031457145.1. Lineage (GTDB taxonomy): Bacteria > Bacillota > Bacilli > Bacillales > Cytobacillaceae > Neobacillus > Neobacillus niacini_J. The sequence goes on along the minus strand of NZ_JAVDVZ010000005.1, from coordinate 147,658 downwards.
TTTAATCGATAATCCTTCAATGCTTCAGCCATATCAATCATTGCTTTTTTGATGATATCGGCTGCACTTCCCTGAATCGGTGTGTTCATCGCCGTTCTTTCGGCAAAGCTTCTAACATTAAAATTGCGAGCTGTAATCTCCGGAATATATCTTCTTCTCTGCAACAGGGTAGAAACATAGCCTTTTTGTTTAGCGGAATGAATGATGTCATCCATATACTCTTTCACCCCAGGATAGCTAGTAAGGTAGCGATCAATAAATAGGCCAGCTTCCTTACGGGTAATTCCTAGGCTTTGTGAAAGACCATAATCGCTTATTCCGTAGACAATACCAAAGTTGACAGCCTTTGCTTGGCGCCTCATATTGGATGTTACCTCGTCAGCGTTAACATGGAATACATCCATCGCTGTTTTTGTATGGATATCGAGGTCATCCTTAAATGCCTGAATTAGTTTTTCATCACCGGCGATGTCAGCAAGAACTCTTAGTTCAATTTGTGAGTAATCGGCTGCAAATATTATCCAACCTGGTTCTGAAGGGACAAAGGCTTGGCGAATTTTCCGCCCCTCTTCCAATCGAATTGGGATGTTTTGCAGATTCGGGTCAATCGAGCTTAATCTGCCTGTTGATGTTAAGGTTTGTTGATATCGTGTATGAATCTTACCTGTCTCTGGATTTATCACTTTAAGCAGACCTTCAATATAGGTAGATTGCAGCTTTCCTAATTGTCGGTAATTAAGAATATGATCAATGATTTCATGATCATTTGCTAATTTCTCCAAGACATCTGCTGATGTGGAGTATCCTGTTTTTGTTTTCTTAAAGGGTGGCAGGTTTAGCTTTTCAAATAAAATCACACCTAATTGCTTAGTTGAGTTAATATTGAACTTTTCACCGGCCAAATCATAAATGGTGCCTTCGATTTCAATCAGCCTGTCATGAATTTCGCCGCCCATCTTTAGCAGACGTTCCTTATCCACCTTGATCCCGCAGGATTCCATATCAGCCAAAATGAGTGATAACGGCATTTCAAGCTCAGTAAATAATTTATATTGTTCGTTTGTTTTTAACTCATCTTCCAGCTTCTGTCTCAAATCAAACATAGCAAGACTTTTTCGAACAAGGTGCTCCGCTATCAGTGAGTCATCAGGTATTTTCCTCTTAGCCCCTTTTCCATAAAACGACTCATCTGATTGAATCGTATTTCCGTACTTTTTAGCGATAGTTGAAAGATCATCGATTGATTCAGTTGGATTGATAATATAAGAAGCCATTAATATATCAAAATTGACCCCTTTTAAATGTATACCATGTCTTCTTAACGCAACCTCTGAACGTTTCGCATCGTAGACTGTTTTCTTTTTCGATTCATCTTCGGCCCATTCTTTAAAGCTTTCAGACTGTAAGGCTAATTCTGTTGGTAAATAATAATATCCCGTTTCATTTACAATCGAAAAACCAATAATATCTGCATAATGGTAATTATCCTCGAGCATTTCAACATAGAAATGATTATCATCTGCAAACAAATCATCCGTTATTACTTCGGGTGTTTGAAACTCGATGTTCTCAAGCTCTAGCTCTTCTGTACTAGTAGTGTCGCCACCTAATTTTTCTAATAACGAAGTAAAACCAAGCTCTTTATATAGTGCTACAACTTTTTCTCTTTCAAATCCCTCGAAAAGGGCATTTTCTATAGTTACTTCGACCGGTGCCTGCCTTTCAATCGTGGCAAGCTCCTTACTCATCTTTGCTTGATCTTTAAATTCTTCGAGTTTTTCTTTTAACTTATTTCCAGCTACTTGATCAATTGATTCTAATAATTTCTCTAATGTTGAAAATTCCTTCAACAGCTTAATCGCCGTTTTTTCTCCGACACCCGGTACACCTGGAATATTATCTGAAGGATCCCCCATTAACCCTTTCATATCGATAATTTGCTCTGGAGTTAACCCGTACTTTTCCATCACATGTGAAGGAGTGTATACCTCGATATCGGTAATTCCTTTACGGGTAATGCCGACAGTTGTATTCTCAGATGAAAGCTGTGTTAAATCTTTATCTCCTGAAATAACTTTAATTTCATAGCCTTCTTTTTCCGCAGACAATGAGAGAGTTCCAATAATGTCATCCGCCTCATAATTTTCAAGCTCATAGCGTTTAATTCCGTAGGCATCAAGCAGTTCACGAATATAAGGAAATTGCTCCGATAATTCAGGCGGTGTTTTTTGCCTTCCACCCTTATACTCTCCAAAAGTCTTATGGCGGAATGTGGTCTTCCCAGCGTCGAAGGCAACGAGGATATGGGTCGGCTTTTCATCTTCCATAATTTTATTCAGCATCATGGTAAAACCGTATACAGCATTTGTGTGTACACCTTTATCATTGTTTAACAGGGGCAGTGCAAAAAATGCACGGTAAGCAATACTATTCCCGTCAATTAATACTAATTTCTTCTTTTCCATCCATTTACCCCTTCCAGGTTAATTCAAATATTTATGTAGTTCGATGATAAACTCACTGCCTTCACCAACTGTGCTTCTCACAGTAATGTTTCCATGATGTGCTTCAACTAAATGTTTTACGATGGCTAACCCAAGACCTGTCCCGCCAGAGTCCCGGCTTCTTGCACGGTCAACACGATAAAATCGTTCAAAAATACGAGGAATTTCTTCTTTTTTAATTCCTACACCGGAGTCTTTAACATGTATTTTTACTGTCTTCTCGTAATCAAAAAGTGATATTTTCACATATCCTCTTGCCGGAGTATATAAAATAGCATTCGTTATTAGATTAATAAAAACCTGCTTTAATCGATCATGGTCTCCCTGTATATATAATTCTTCCCTCTTAAACTCAAGTTCTAGACGAATATCCTTTGATTTTGCTTTTTTATCAAGCATGGTAATAACTTCGCTAATTAATTCATAAAGATCCAAGTTCTGAATGTACAACTTAAACTCCTGCTGCTCAATTTTTGAAAAATCAAGCAGGTCTTGGATAAGCTTTTGCATTCGATCGCTTTCTTTATGGATTATTGATAAAAATGCCTCGAGCGTATCGTGATTGTTCATCGCACCATCAATCAACGTTTCAGTAAACCCTTTTATCGAGGTAACAGGCGTTTTTAATTCATGCGAAACGTTGGCTACAAAGTCTTTTCTCATTTTTTCAAGTTTTTTTATCTCGGTAATATCATGGAAAACAAGTAAAACACCTTTCCAAACATTATTTGTCCCAATAATTGGTATTCCGTGAACATCAAAGTATCTTCTTTCAATTCCCAATGGAAAAAGAAGATGTTTTCTGACACGTTGTTCTGTCCGGAATACCTCCCCAATGATATGGCAGATTTCTTCTTTCTCAATTATTTCGTAATATAGCTTATTTAAGTAATCGGTAGATTCCACATGGAAGATCTCGATGTATCCTTTATTAATTAGATTGATATATCCACGACTGTCTATCAGAAGAAGTCCGGCACCCATATTTTCGATTAATGCACTTAAACGATCTTGCTGTATTTCTTGAGATTTACTCATTTCTTGAAGATTTTGCGCCAATACATTGATGGATGAACTCAACATACTTGTCTCGTTTAATTCGTCACTTTCTATTCTTGCCCGGTAATTTCCTTCTGCCAATTCAATAGCGACATTTGTAGCAGCTTCGATTGGTTTTGCATATCGTGACGTTATTCTATACCCGAGATATATGAAGACAATAAGTGCAATCACTAAGCTAATCGATAAAATCAGCCATATTTGTCCGTAAGCTTTTTGAAGTTCACTCGTTTTTGTAATGATAAAGATATATCCTTCTCTTTCACCCGCTTTTAAAATGGGTTTCCATGAATAGTGTAAGTCGTATTCATCTTGCTCTACTAGCTTCGTTTCCTGTTTTGATTTTTCCTTTAAGAGCTCATTAATATTTTCTTTTATACCGTTTATATTTGTCTGATCCATTTTCCCACTGTCATACAGAAGGACCCCATCGTTGTCTGTGATGGCAAGCCTTACATTGAGCATACGACTTATTTCGCTTACCTGTTCCTGATTGATTGAGTTCAATCCACCATTATTTTCAATATACAGTTTAAGTAGACTGCCTTCTTTATTTAAACGTTCATTATATGTATCAAGGTAGTTGCTTTTAAAAAGCTGACCGAGTAAAATCCCCAATCCGACTAAACCAATGATGATTAGGGATATAAGGGCTAGGAGGAGCTTTGAACGAAATTTGTTCATTCCACCTTTGGCTCCTCTAGTTTATATCCTAGTCCACGAACTGTTTTGATATAAATAGGTTTTTTGGTATCCTCTTCAATTTTTTCCCTCAGATGTGAAATGTGAACATCCACAATTCGAGTATCCCCAGCAAATTCATAATTCCAAACAGAGCTCAATAATTGGTCACGAGTTAAAACTCGATTTTTATTTTGAGCTAAATAATGCAGCAATTCGTATTCCTTTAGGGTTAATTCCAATTGCTGACCTTTAAAATATGCTTCATATTTCTCAGGGAAAATTTGCAGGTTTCCAATTTCAATAATTGAACTATCAACTTTGTCCACTTCATTACTAGTTGTTTGTATTTGAATTCTTCTCAAGATTGCTTTCACACGGGCAACTACTTCTCTTGGGCTAAAAGGCTTAATCATATAATCATCTGCACCGAGCTCTAGACCCAATATTTTATCAAACTCATCGTCTTTAGCCGTTAACATTAGAATCGGTGTCATGATTTTTTGTTGACGAAGCTGTTTACACACTTCAACACCGTCCATTTGCGGCAGCATAAGATCTAACACAATAAGATCAGGTGCCATGGTTTCTGCTAATTGTTTGCCCGCCAAGCCATCAAATGCTGTCATTACATCAAAACCTGCTTGTTCCAAATTATATTGAAGTAACGTCACGATTGACTGTTCATCATCTACAACAAGTACCTTATTTTTCATATAACCCTCCGAGTGTATGTCTATTTCTCCATCTTTTTTATTATAATATAGAACCAAGAAGATTACCTACTATCCAACTTATCTACAAAAAAGGAATGTGAGAGCACATTCCTTTTCGGATGAATAGATATTAAAAATTATCTAACACATTACCATTCATTCCTCCTAAGCGATAAGGAGGACAAACCTTTAATTTTCCAGTAATAACAACCTCGTCTTTTTCATTTGTCCCAACCACTGTAATCGTCACGGTATGGTCATCATGATTTACTTGAACCACCTCTAACAATAACTGGACTGTTGCATAATGGTAAACTGGCTTGGGAAAATCAATATCCTGGCTGACAATATGGCTTCCAGGTCCAGGTAAATACTTCGAAATAGCTGATGTAATCATTCCAGTAAGCATTACGCTTGGGACAATCGGTTTTTTGAAAGGTGTTTGGGAGGCGTAATCATGCTGAATAAATAGCGGATTTGCATCATCGGTTAGCCCTAAATACAAAAGAATATCCTTATCTTCAATTTTTTCAGTTAAGACTAGTTTTTCTCCTGCAGTCATTTCTTTAATTTCTCGACCTAGTTTTCTTTTTTTACCTAAAAGCATTTTTTTCGCTCCTTGTAAACGTTTTCATTATAGTATAAAAAATTCGAGGAAATTATTCCCCGAATTCCAAATCACTTATACTAAAACTTTCATTACATTTTGAACAGACTCAACGGATTTGTCTAAAGCCGCTTTTTCCTCTGCAGTTAGATTTAGCTCAATGATTTTTTCAATTCCGTTAGCGCCAAGGATTGTTGGTACGCCAAGGTAGATACCTTCATAACCAAATTCTCCTTCAAGATAGGCAATCGAAGGAAGAACGCGGCGTTGGTCTTTTAGAATAGCTTCACACATTTCAACTAGGGAAGCTGCAGGAGCATAATAGGCGCTGCCGTTTCCTAGAAGGTTCACGATTTCGCCGCCGCCTTTTCTTGTACGCTCAACTATTGCTTCTAACCGCTCTTTAGGAATTAATGTTTCTAATGGGATGCCACCAGCGTAAGAGTAACGTACAAGTGGAACCATATCATCACCGTGTCCACCTAAAACAAAGCCGGTAACATCTTTAACTGAAAGATTTAATTCTTGTGCTACGAATGTACGGAAACGCGCTGTATCAAGTACACCAGATTGCCCAATTACACGGTTTTTAGGGAATCCAGATTCTTTAAATACTGTGTAAGTCATTGCGTCAACAGGGTTTGTTAATACAAGGATGGTACAGTTTGGAGAATGCTTTACGATTTCCTGTGTAACACTTTTCATAACCCTTTGGTTTGTTTGAACTAAATCGTCACGACTCATACCTGGTTTTCGGGCGATACCTGCAGTAATAACGACGATATCAGAATCACGAGTGTCTTCATAATTTGATGTACCCGTGATATTCACATCAAAACCTTGAACAGGACTAGCTTCAAGCATATCTAAGGCTTTTCCTTTTGTAGGGTTTTCCATTTGTGGGATATCAACGAGAACGACATCGCCTAATTCCTTTTGTGCAAGTAAGAATGCAGTTGTAGCACCGGTGAAACCTCCGCCAATTACGGAAACCTTTTTACGCTTTAAAGACATTTTAAACTCTCCCCTTTGAAAGTATTATTGTCGATATTCGAAAGGGGCTGTTCGAAAACAGCCCTGATTATCCATGTTAAGCTTCCCCTAGGTGCACTAGCCTTCCAATTATTCCATATTCTTAATTAATTCATCTGCGAATTCAGATGTTTTAACTTCTGTTGCACCGTCCATTAAACGAGCAAAGTCATAGGTTACTACTTTAGAAGCAATGGTCTTTTCTACTGATTTAATAACCATTTTAGCTGCTTCAGTCCAGCCTAAGTGCTCAAGAAGTAATACACCTGATAGGATAACAGATGAAGGATTAACTTTATCAAGTCCTGCGTATTTTGGAGCTGTACCATGTGTTGCTTCAAAAATAGCATGGCCAGTTTCATAGTTGATGTTTGCTCCAGGAGCGATACCGATTCCGCCAACTTGTGCAGCAAGAGCATCAGAAATGAAGTCTCCATTTAAGTTCATAGTTGCTACAACATCAAACTCGCGTGGACGTGTAAGGATTTGTTGTAAGAAAATATCGGCAATCGCATCCTTCACGATAATTTTGCCAGCTGCTTCAGCGTCAGCTTGCGCTTTATTAGCAACATCTGAACCTTGGTCAGCTTTAATACGATCATATTGAGCCCATGTAAAGACTTTATCACCAAATTCTTTTTCGGCAAGCTCATAACCCCAGTTTTTGAATGCGCCTTCTGTGAATTTCATGATATTTCCTTTGTGTACAAGCGTAACAGATTTACGGCCTTCTTTAATCGCATAATTAATCGCCGCACGTACAAGACGAGTTGTTCCTTCTTCAGAAACTGGTTTAATACCGATACCTGAAGTTTCAGGGAATCTGATTTTGTTAACACCCATTTCGTTTTGTAGGAAGTCGATCACTTTTTTAACTGCTTCTGTACCTTTTTCATATTCGATTCCAGCATAGATGTCCTCTGTGTTTTCACGGAAGATAACCATATCCGTATCTTGTGGGCGCTTTACTGGAGAAGGTACACCTTCAAACCATCTTACTGGACGTAAGCATACAAATAAATCTAACTCTTGACGAAGGGCAACGTTCAATGAACGGATACCACCGCCAACAGGTGTTGTAAGTGGACCTTTGATTGCAATTAAATATTCGTTAATTACATCAAGAGTTTCTTTTGGAAGCCATTCACCAGTTTGGTTAAAAGCCTTTTCTCCCGCAAGAACTTCCTTCCATACGATACTGCGCTCGCCTTTATAAGCTTTTTCAACTGCAGCATTTAATACTCTCTCAGAGGCTGCCCAAATATCTGGACCGATTCCATCCCCCTCGATAAATGGGATAACTGGATTGTTTGGTACGTTTAATACTCCATTGGTAACTGTGATTTTTTCGCCTGACATGATTCATTCTCCCTCCGTATGTAAAAAGCAATCATTAAGTGGATTCCTCGGTTAGAGATAGGTGATCCCTAACCGAGGTTAGAGAGGGTTATCTCTAACCCTGAGGATACAATCCTATTAGAACAATTTTTTTCATAAAAGTAAAATTTAATTAACCCCTTTTGTTAATTGGAACGTAAGTCTGCATGCCCGGACCTGTATATTCAGCACGTGGACGAATTAAACGGTTGTTTTCATATTGTTCTAGAATATGAGCCAACCATCCTGACACCCTGCTTACTGCAAAGATTGGTGTAAATAAATCATGGTCAATGCCTAAGCTGTGATACATAGATGCTGAGTAGAAATCAACGTTTGGCGGTAATTTCTTTTCGCCAGTAACGATGCTTTCGATTTTTTCAGACATTTCATACCAATGAGGCTCGCCCGTTAACTCAGTTAATTTTTTGGACATCGCTCTTAAATGTTTAGCACGCGGATCACCTAAGCGATAAACTCGGTGCCCAAAGCCCATGATTTTTTCCTTGTTCGCAAGCTTTTCACGGACATATGGCTCAACGTTTTCAATTGTGCCAATTTCTTTAAGCATTTTCATTACAGCTTCATTTGCACCGCCATGTAGTGGTCCTTTAAGAGCTCCGATAGCAGCTGTTACGCCGGAATAAACATCTGATAAAGTTGCCACACAAACTCTTGCCGTAAATGTAGAGGCATTCAGTTCATGGTCTGCATGTAGTACAAGTGCTTTGTCTAAAGCGTCAACAGCGATTTTATCAGGTTCATTCCCCGTTAACATGTAAAGGAAGTTTGCTGCAAAGCTTAAATCTGTTCTTGGTTGGATGGGTTCAAGACCTTTTCTAACCCGTGCAAAAGTTGTAATAATTGCAGGCATTTTAGCTTGCAGTCGAATCGCCTTTTGATAGTTTGATTCAGCATCCATTAAGTCTGCATCTTCGTCATAAAGTCCTAGCAATGAAACTGCAGAACGCAGCGCAGCCATTGGATGAACCTTTTCAATAGGATACATTTTAAAATGCTCAATCACTTCTTGTGGAAGTGCCGCATTTTCAGCTAGCTGCTTTTTCAATTCTGCTAGTTCAGGTTCTGTTGGTAATTTGCGGTGCCACAATAAATAAATTACTTCTTCAAAGCTTGCATTTACAGCTAAATCATCAATATCATACCCAACATAAGCCAACGTATCATCAATAATAGAGCTGATGGAAGAAGTTGTTGCCACTACCCCTTCAAGACCGCGTGTTACTGTCATAGAAATCTCTCCTTCACTTTATAATTTCCCCATTACCCATTTGTAAAAAGAAGTATTTTTTATCAGCTGAAATCGTTAATGATCACAGCCATGTTGAAAGAAATTCTTCATTTCAAATATTGCTTATGAATTACTATAACGCGTCTCCTTCAAGCAAATATCTAGACCTGAGCGCTTGCTCGGGTTAAACCCAACAAACTAAATAACTTCTTTTTTTAAAAAAAAGTTATTAACAAGTAATCTAGCATATTTATGCGACTTATGTAAAAAAGGATACGCTTTCAAGTCCTATTATAAACAATTATCAGATTTTTGTGAACGAAAAGGGATGAAAAGTTCAAAAAAATATTATTTTACAAAAAATCTAAGTAAAAAAATGGATTATTTTCATGGCTGTATAGGCTATTCCTGCACCAATTAGCGGACCTACAGCCACACCTTTAAAGATTGATACAGATAAAATAGTACCTAAAACAAGTGCCGTAGTTATATGTGGGTCATCTTCCAATAAGGAGACTCCCCCCTTGGCTAGTAAGGCAACGACCATTCCAGAAATGAGTGCCACCCAAGCAAGAGGTGATTTAAAAGCACCGGACAAATCTTTGAACCCGATTTCGCCAGAGGCAATCGGCGCTAAAACAGCGATTGTAATGACAGTAACCCCCCAATTAATGCCTTTACTCTGTATAAAGGTGAAAGATTTTGTTTCAAGTCCACTCAATTTTAATAAGATTAAAACAACAATGGCAATCATCAACGAGTTGTTTTTTGCAATAATTCCAATGATTAATAGCAGCAATAAGAATAAAAACGACTCATTAAACATCTATTTCATCCATCCTTTTCTCAATTCTAATATGGAAAATCATGCAGGTTTGTACAAAAAATGTTAAACTAAAGCTACCGAAATGACTGTTAGGGAGGCATGTTATTGGATAAAAAGTACTTATATCGCACGATGAGATTTGTTATGGTGATTGGCATTGTTGTTCTTGCACTTCTATCATTTTATTATTTGTCAAAAGTGATCTATCCATTTCTAATTGCCTTAGTTATTGCATTTTTTATTAATCCAATTGTTAACATTTTTGAAAATAAACTTCGAATGCCCCGGGGATTAGCTGTTTTTGTGGCATTAATCATCATTTTTGCCTTTGCTGTTGGCTTAGTTACACTTTTAATAGCTGAAATTGTTTCAGGGGCCAATTATTTAGCTAAAGTTGTACCAGAACATCTCGATACAATAATAAGTTACATTGAAGAATATATTACTGCTCAAATTATCCCTCTCTATAATCAATTAACTAGCATATTTAACCAATTAGCAGATGGTCAGCAAAATACCATCATTTCTAATATCCAAAATGTTGGAACAACCATTGGAACAACCGTTGGAACGTTCATACAAAATCTTTTCGGCAATATTCCAGTGATTCTATCCTGGTTTCCAAATGCAGCAACGGTGTTAATTTTCTCCTTATTAGCAACTTTTTTTATAAGTAAAGATTGGCACAGATTTACCCGTCTTAGTAACAAAATTTTACCAGAGAAAGCTAAAACAAGTGGTAAGACTGTATTTGTAGATTTGCAAAAGGCATTAATTGGTTTTCTAAAGGCACAGCTAACACTTATCTCGATAACAACCGTGATTATTTTAATTGGGCTGCTCGTCCTTCGGGTTGATTATGCGATTACTATCGCTTTGATCACTGGTATTGTTGACATTATCCCCTACCTGGGTACCGGTGCTGTTTTTGTACCCTGGATTATTTATGAGGTAATTGCAGGTGATTTGGGTCTTGCCTTAGGATTAGGGGTACTTTATGTACTAGTCATTGTTCAACGGCAAGTTATGGAGCCAAAAATACTTTCTTCTAGTATCGGCCTTGATCCATTAGCCACCTTAATCGCGTTGTTTGTCGGGTTTAAATTAATTGGCTTCATAGGTTTAATAGTGGGTCCTGTTGCCCTCGTTATCATTAGCACTCTCTATCGCGCAAATGTTTTTCATGATTTATGGACTTTTATCAAAGGAAAAGAGGACTAATCAATAAAAAACGTCAACCCCCATTGGAGGTTGACATTTTTTATTTGATTATCTTTATATTCCCTTTTTCTATCCTCTTGCGTAAAGAATTTATCATAAGGAATTTAAACGGCTTTCTAGTAGGAGGGAACAAAAACAAAAATCCAAATAAATCGGTAATAAAACCAGGTGTTAATAGCAGTGTTCCACCAATTAATATACATATGCCATCCAAGACAGAGTCACCAGGAATTTGGCCATAGGCTAGCTGTTCCTGTGCTCTTTTTATCGTTTGCAGTCCTTCTCTTTTTGCCAAATAGGCTCCAACAACTCCTGTTAAGATAATAAACGCAATGGTTGGTAAAAAACCAATGGTTTTACCCGATAAAAGAAGGAACCCAATATCGATTGCGGGAATTACAATAATTAATAAGGCTAAATAGCGCATTTTTTTATCTCCTTCAAACCAGCTTGTATTAATTATATACCGAATTGTTGAATTAATGTTCAAAAAAAAGAAGGGTTAATCCCTTCTCTTCTTAAGACTTATAGGACACTTGCATGCCCGTTATAGATGACACCACGAGAGGCGTCAACAGTGATTTCTTGACCATCTCTGAACAGCTCAAGTACGTTTTCAACACCTACAATAACCGGGATTCCAAGATTAAGTCCAACGACAGCTGCATGGCTGGTTAATCCACCTTCTTGTGTAATCAAAGCAGCGCATTTTTCAATTGCTGGAACCATATCACGGTCTGAACCAAGTGTGATTAAAATGGATCCAGGCTTTACCTTTTCAATAGCCTCCTGAGCATTTTGGGCAATAACCACTTTACCAAAAGCAGACTTACGGCCAATACCCTGTCCTCTAGTGATAATATCACCGACAACATGAATCTTCATCAAATTGGTTGTACCTGCTTCACCAACAGGAACACCAGCTGTGATGACAACTAAATCACCATGTTTGACGAGACCGCTGTTTACACTATCTTCCACAGCACTATCGAGCATTTCATCCGTTGAGCTGCACATTCTTCCAAGCTGAGGATACACACCCCATACGAGTGCTAAACGGCGGCAAACATGCTCGTTTGCAGTAACTGCCACAATTGGTGCCTTCGTGCGGTATTTTGAAATCATTCTAGCAGTATGTCCACTTTCAGTTGGTGTAATAATTGCATTTACCTCAAGATTTAAAGCGGTATGGGCAACTGACTGACCAATTGCGTCTGTAAGATTGTGTTCCGAATCTTTTCTGCGTGCAGAAAGAATTTCTTTATGGTCTAGAGCTGATTCTGCTCTAGAAGCTATATTATGCATGGTTTGCACAGCTTCAACAGGGTATACTCCTGCCGCTGTTTCACCAGATAACATAATGGCATCCGTACCATCAAAAATTGCATTGGCAACATCACTTGCTTCTGCACGTGTCGGACGTGGGTTACGCTGCATAGAGTCGAGCATTTGTGTAGCCGTAATAACAGGTTTACCTTGTGCATTACATTTCTTGATTAACATTTTTTGCACAAGTGGCACTTCCTCTGCAGGGATTTCCACGCCAAGATCTCCACGAGCTACCATTAAACCATCTGAAACTTCAAGAATTTCATCAATATTATCGACGCCCTCTTGGTTTTCAATCTTAGGGATAATATGAATATGTGTAGCCTGCTTTTCTTCTAGAATCTGACGGATTTCCAAAACGTCACTTGCACGGCGGACAAAGGATGCCGCAATAAAATCTATACCTTGTTCAATTCCAAACAGGATATCATTTGTATCTTTTTCAGTGATACCTGGAAGCTTTACCGATACTCCTGGAACGTTAACCCCTTTTTTGTTTTTCAATGTTCCACTGTTAAGGATTTTTGTATGAATTTCCTTTTGTTCCATATCAATATTAAGGACTTCTAGTCCGATTAAACCGTCATCCAATAGTATTTTTGAGCCTACCTGAACATCTTCAATTAATCCTGGATATGTAATCGAAAATTTTTCTGTTGTCCCTTCTACCTCAATCATCGAAATGGTAATGTTATCTCCAGACTGAAGTTCGATTGATCCGTTAACCATATTATTAGTACGGATTTCTGGACCTTTTGTGTCAAGAAGAATAGCAACAGTCTTACCAGTTAGTTTTGATGCTTCACGAATATTTTGGATTCGCTGTCCATGTTCTTCGAAGTCACCATGGGAGAAATTCAAGCGTGCTACATTCATCCCTGATTCAATCAATTGAGTTAATTTTTCTACACTTTCACTTGCAGGACCGATTGTACATACAATTTTCGTTTTACGTAACATATTTATTTCCTCCTATATTTCAACTAGTACTTTTAGACAGTGGCTCTTTTCTTAAACTACGAAAACAGCCTAGATAGATAATTCTTTTGAAAGTTTGACTAGATCTAGGTCTAGCTTGTGCTTTCTTTCTAAAGCTTCGACGATATCATAATCAACAAGTGCATTTTTTTCAATCCCTACGGCACGTCCGCCTTTGCCTTCAATTAATAATTCGACTGCTCTTGCACCTAAGCGGCTTGCCAGCACTCGGTCAGCTGCAGTTGGGGAACCACCGCGTTGAATATGCCCAAGTACAGATAATCTAACATCAAAGCTGGTTGCTTCTTTTAGCTGCTTGGCAATATCATTGCCGTTGCAAACACCTTCAGCGACAATAATGATACTATGCTTCTTCCCGCGTTCCTGCCCTTTGCGAAGTCTGTCTACAATTTCATCCAAATCATAGCGTTCTTCAGGAATGAGAATGGTTTCTGCTCCACCAGCTAATCCAGCATACAAAGCAAGGTCACCTGCGTCCCTTCCCATTACCTCAATCACAAAAGTTCTTTCATGAGATGTTGCAGTATCACGAATTTTATCCAACGCATCAATAACGGTATTTAATGCCGTATCAAAACCAATGGTAACTTCAGTCCCTGGAATATCATTATCAATCGTTCCAGGCACACCTACGCATGGATACCCTTGTTGTGTCAATGCTCTGGCACCTTGATAAGAACCATCGCCGCCGATAACAACTAGTCCTTCAATACCATGTGCTTTTAACTGTTCAATTCCCTTTTGCTGTCCCTCTGGTGTTTTAAATTCTGGACAGCGTGCAGTTTGCAGCATGGTCCCTCCGCGATGAATAATATCACCTACAGAGCCAAGTTCAAGTTTTTTTATTTTTCCTGAAATGAGTCCAGCGTATCCACCATAAATTCCATAAACCTCTACGTTATGATATATTGCCTTACGGACAACAGCCCGGATAGCAGGATTCATTCCTGGTGAGTCACCACCGCTTGTTAAGACTCCAATTTTTTTCATTTATACCACCTCATCTATTTACTAAAAAACGTATGTATTTTAAATTAGAATTTTCATTATAAGTGCACTTCATTTATTATCTACAGAAATGCCGGTAATATTTATAAAATACCATTAAAGCGACCCCTAAACAACTCAATAACATTAGTAAATTTAATAGACGGAATTGTTGGTTAACTGGAAACGCTTAACCGACAATTGGAAACGCAGACATTGACATATTCCGGAAATTTATTGACATATATGTGAACTCGGTAAAATATTGAAAACGTGCTCTGTGAGCACGTTTTTTTAGATACTAATATAATCTTTTAAAAAGGTATATTCTCCAATTGTTCTAAATTTATTATAACGATCCACGATTAATTCTTCCTCTGATAGTTCAAGAAGTTCTTTTAAGGATTTCTTCAAGATAGTGTCAATCGCCTCTGCTTGATCCTTGATATCTTTATGAGCTCCACCCTTGATTTCTGGAATGATATCATCAATGACGCCCAGTTCCTTTAAGTCAGGTGCTGTTATTTTCATGGACTCAGCAGCCTTTTTAGATAGTGAAGAATCTTTCCAAAGTATCGCAGCAGCACCTTCTGGTGATATAACTGAGTAAGTGGAATTTTCCAGCATATACATGCGGTTACCTACCCCTAAAGCTAGCGCACCACCACTTCCGCCTTCACCGATTACGATACAAATGACTGGAACCTTAAGTCCGGCCATTTCAAATAGATTGCGGGCAATTGCTTCGCTTTGTCCTCGTTCTTCAGCTGCCTTTCCTGGATAGGCACCTTTCGTATCAATAAAGCAAATAATTGGTCGATTAAATTTATCTGCCTGCTTCATTAAGCGAAGGGCTTTTCGATAGCCTTCAGGGTGGGGCATTCCAAAGTTTCTGCGAATGTTTTCTTTTGTATCTTTTCCTCTTTGATGGCCAATTACCGTTACTGGCAGCCCACGAAACTTAGCCACACCACCGACGATCGCTTCATCATCACCAAAGGTTCGATCCCCATGGCATTCAAAGAAACCATCAAAGAGGTTAGCAATATAATCTAACGTTGTCGGTCGATTTGGATGTCGGGCAATTTGCACACGGTCCCATGGTTTTATATTGTTATAGATATCTTTTTCAAGTTTCTCAAGCCTTGACTCTAATTTCTCGATTTCAGAAGATAAATCAACATCTGCAGTTTTTGTAAACTCTTTTAGTTCGGCAATTTTATTTCTTAATTGCACGATTGGGCGTTCAAATTCTAATTCCCCTACCATCCAAGTTCACCTCCTGGTTGATGAATTTCAAGTATGTTTGTGATTTTATCGATTAAATCTTGACGGGAAATAATGGCATCCAGCTGACCATGCTTCAATAGGAATTCTGCTGTTTGAAAATCTTCAGGCAGTTCCTCCCGGATGGATTGTTCAATCACCCGACGCCCCGCAAAACCAATTAATGCCCCTGGTTCTGCAAAGTTGTAATCACCAAGTGACGCGAAACTTGCTGAAACACCCCCCGTTGTTGGGTGGGTCATAATCGAAATTATAAGTCCGCCATTATCACTAAATCGCTTTAAGGCAACGCTTGTTTTGGCCATTTGCATTAAGCTAAGGACCCCTTCTTGCATTCTGGCACCGCCGGATGCAGTAAAAATAATAAATGGTACTGAAAGTTCATCCGCTTTTTCAATCGCACGGGTTATTTTTTCACCTACAACAGACCCCATGCTCCCCATTCTAAATGTAGAATCCATTATGGCTAAGACAATCTTATTTCCGTTTACACTTCCACAGCCAGTTACTACTGCTTCATTTATTTTCGTTTTTTGACGGTCTTTTTCTACTTTTTCGAGATAATCTGGGAAGTTCAACGGGTTTTCAGAAACCATATTTTCATTAATTTCTTCCAAGCTGTCCTCATCTAAAAAGCTGACAATGCGCTCTTTTGCGTTCATGGCAAAGTGATATCCACACTGCAAGCAAACCTTCATATTTTTCGTTAATTCTTTTGTATACATAATGGTTTTACATGATGGACATTTAGTCATAATTCCTTCAGGTACATCACTTTTTGCAGCCTCGGTAGGAATCGTTGCATATTTTTTCTTTTTAGGTGTATTTTTTGTAAAAAGATCTTTAAGCAATTCGTCCAAACCTCCCTCGTTGGAAAAAATCAAGCCAAACGGCAAGTTTTTATAATCTTATATTGAAGTCTTTCCTTAAATAATGACAATTCAAACCTATCTTTATAAATTGGTCAGACCACCAAAAAATGAAAAATGCCCATTTCTAAAAGGGCTTGTTAGCTTGTCTATCACTATAAAGGATAAATCCTTCAAAATCTGTTAGTATTTGTCGCTTAAAATAGACAAATTTCTTAATTGGCGATATATAGAAAAAGTCCATTTCTCATCTTTTACAATTAAGGCTTCTATTAATTGTAAAATGATGTTCCTATTATACACTACATTTTTTGGTTGAACAGAATTGTAATAATCCTTTAATATTAACCAGATTCTTGAAAACAAAAAGTTATCAGCCAATTTAATTAGTTGATAGAAGAACTCATCATCATTTAATTGATTTTGTTCAACCAAGCTTTTTACCTTCAATAACTGCTTTTCATCCGCTCTATTCAGAACTAATCGGAGACAATCCATTTCTATTAGGTACATTGTTTCAATCACATCATGCTTTGCTTTTTCATCCTGAAGAATAAAGGTTCCAAGCAACTGTACAAGCTGATTTCCCTGAAAATCCCTGATAAATGTACCTTCTCCGCGTCTCGTTTCAATTAAACCTAGCAGCTCCAACGCTCTTAAAGCTTCCCGAACAGAAGAGCGCCCGACATTCAGGCGCTCAGACAATTCCCGTTCAGATGGGATTTTATCTCCAGATTTCAAATTATCTGCAGATATCATCTCTCTTAGTTGCTTTACAATCTCAAGATATACCTTAGTATTTGCCACTAACGAATCACTCACTTTTACCAATAATAGCGAGCCTCTTTGTTTTTTCTTTCACATCTTCAGGGTCAACCTTTATACGGGCAACTCCCGTGTCCATGGCTGCAGTTGCTACTGCTGCAGCAACAGTTGGCGCAACTCTCGGATCAAAAGGTGCTGGGATAACGTAATCCTCATTAAGTTCTGATTCATTTATTAAACTGGCAATAGCCTCAACAGCTGCCACCTTCATTTTTTCATTTATGTGTGTAGCACGAACATCTAGGGCACCACGGAAAATCCCAGGGAAAGCTAGTACATTATTTACTTGGTTTGGAAAGTCTGATCTACCTGTTCCTACCACTCTAGCTCCTGCTTCTTTTGCCACATCCGGCATGATTTCTGGATTTGGGTTAGCCATTGCAAAAATGATAGAATCTTTATTCATGGAAGCAACCATTTCTTTTGTAAGGGCACCTGCAACAGAAACGCCAATAAATACATCTGCACCTTTAATAACATCAGCAAGGCTTCCAGTGAGATTATCACGATTTGTAAATTTTGCTACTTCCGCTTTGATACCATTCATTCCTTGTGGGCGGCCTTCATAAATGGCACCCTTTGTATCACACATGATAATATCTCTTACTCCATAGCTGTATAATAATTTAATAATGGCAATTCCAGCTGCACCAGCACCATTAGCAACAACTTTAATTTCTGTAATTTTTTTGTCAACCAGCTTTAGTGCATTTACAAGACCTGCAACAGTAACAATAGCAGTACCGTGTTGATCATCATGAAAAATAGGAATATTGGTTTCTTTTTTCAATCTCTCTTCAATCACAAAGCAATTTGGCGCTGCGATATCTTCAAGATTCACGCCGCCAAATGTTGGCTCGAGTAACTTAACGGTTTCAATTATTTTTTCGACATCGGTTGTGTTTAAGCAGATTGGGAAGGCATCGACGCCAGCAAAGCTTTTAAATAATACTGCTTTGCCTTCCATTACTGGAAGTGCAGCTTCCGGTCCAATATTTCCGAGACCTAAGACTGCTGTACCATCAGTGACTACAGCAACCATATTGCCCTTCATCGTGTACTCGTAAACCATTTCTGGTTTTTCATAGATATCTTTACACGGTTCGGCAACACCAGGAGAATACGCTAAACTCAGATCCTTGGCATTTCTTACTGGTACTTTTGATTTAGACTCAAGCTTTCCTTTGTTAATTCGATGCATGTGTAGTGCTTCTTCCCGTAAAGTCAAAATATTTCACCCCTTAAATTAGTACAAAAAGATATCGTTAAATACAATTAATATTAGTCTGTTTTTTAGTGGTCAGACCACACCTATCTCAATTACACTATAACATATCTGCAATCGTTGTAAAGAATTATTCCTTCAAAACCACATTATTATTTCCTAAAAATTCACACAATAATTTTATTAGTTTTGTACTAGGATGAATCATAAATTCTTTCCCAAGCCTGAAGGTTTTCTTACTGATTTCATAATGTAAAACAACTTTTGTTTTTCCAGCATTCTCTTTGAATAATTGCTTTAATTGATGTAACGATTGCTCATCTTGTTTCTCTTCGACTATTTTTAAATATAAAATAGACTCCTTCTTGTTTTTTGTTTCTAACCATGTCTCTATTTCAGAGACTTGCTGGATAATAAATTGAAGTTTACTATCTCGTTCTTCTACTTTCCCCTCTATCACTGCAAATTTTCCATGTTCTAAAAGATGAGAGTATTTTTTATATATAACCGGAAATGCGACTGCTTCCATTTCCCCGCTAGAATCACTTACATTCAAAAAGGCCATTGAATCCCCCTTTTTTGTACGAATTTTTCGCGAAGAAGTAATATAAACACCGACAGCTTTACCTTTATGGTCCGCAGATAATTCAAGCAAAACACACGCACCAGCTTGTTTAAGTCGTTTTTCAAAAATGGATACTGGGTGGTCAGAAAGGTAGAATCCAAGCGCCTCTTTTTCAAATAGAAGCTTATCCTCCAGCCTGATTGGGTCTACCTGTACGTACTTTGGCTTAAGCTGAAACTCATCAAGAAATAATTCCACTTGACTTGATTCGTCTACCTTAAACAATTGGGCATGCTCTAGGGCAACATCTAAACTTGCAAGTAAGACAGCACGGTCTTCCTTAAATTCATCAAAGCTGCCAGAGTGAACGAGAACCTCAAGGATTTTTCGATTGATGGCTTTTGAAGAAACCCTGGTACAAAAATCGAATATATCCTCAAACTTCTTACTTTTTCTTGCTCGAAAGATTTCTTTTAATACTGCAGCACCGACACTTTTAATGGCTGCGAGGCTATAGCGGATTCCGTTCTTCTCTACCTGAAAGGAATAACCACTGTGATTGATTGAAGGCAGCAGGATTTCCATATCCTTTTGCTTTGCTTCCAAAATATATTGGGCTATTTTTGTTTCATTTCCAATGGCTGAGGTCAGCAAGCCAGCCATAAAATAAAGAGGATAGTTTGCTTTTAAATATGCTAATTGATAAGTAATCATACTATAGGCAACAGCATGGCTTCGATTAAAACCATAATTTGCAAAGCGAACGATTAAATCATATATTTCATTAGCTAGTGCTAGGTCATACCCTTTCTTTATAGCACCTTGGACAAAGTGGTTTCGCTCTCTGTCCAGCACATCCTTTTGCTTCTTCCCTACTGCCCTTCGCAAAAGGTCCGCTTCACCAAGAGAAAAACCTGCCATTTGAGAAGCAATCTGCATAATTTGTTCCTGGTATACAATCACCCCATATGTATTTAACAGAATGGGTTCCAAATCTTTATGTGGGTATTCCACAGCCTGCCTGCCATGTTTTCTATCAATAAATAAGGGGATATTTTCCATTGGCCCTGGTCGATAGAGGGCATTAACCGCCACAATATCTTCAAAACGTGAAGGCTTCAGACGTGATAATACCTTTCTCATTCCCTCCGATTCGAGCTGAAATATCCCTGTTGTCTCTCCTCTTGCCAACAGAGCGAATGTTTTTTCATCCTGTAATGGTATGGTTTTGATATCTATCTTTCTTCCAGTTTTTCTATGAATAGAAGCTACTATCGATTCAATCAACGATAGATTTCTCAAGCCAAGGAAATCCATTTTCAATAACCCTATTTCTTCAAGATGCTCCATAGAATACTGGGTCAAATAAATATGGTTATTCCCTTTTTGGATAGGGATTAATTCAATTAGCTGCTTCTCACTTATAACCACGCCTGCAGCATGGGTGGATGTGTGACGAGGCAGCCCCTCGAGCTTTAAAGCTGTCTCATAGAGCTTTCGATTGATTGGGCTTTCATCAATAAAGGCTCTTAATGGCTGCGATTCCTTATAAGCACCTTCAAGGTTTATTCCTAACACTGATGGGATACGTCTTGATAATTGTTCTAATTCCTTCGTATTCAATCCAAATGCCCTGCCGACATCTCTAATCGCTGCTTTGGCGGCAAGTGTTCCAAACGTTACAATTTGAGCTACATGTAATTCTCCGTACTTCTTTGCCACGTACCCGATTACTTCATCCCGACGATGGTCAGGAAAATCTATATCAATATCTGGCATTGAAATCCGTTCAGGATTTAAAAAGCGCTCGAATAGTAAATTATGTGCTAGTGGATCCACATCGGTAATATACAACACATAGGCTACGAGCGAACCTGCTGCTGAACCCCTTCCTGGACCTGTCAAAATACCATTCTCACGAGCATATCTCATAAAATCCCAAACAATCAAAAAGTAGTTGCTAAACTTCATCGAGTTAATGACTGATAATTCATAGGACAAACGCTCAAAGTATTCTTTGGCGGGAGAACCAAAGCGCTCCATCAACCCTTGTTTACAGAGCTTTTCTAGGTAGTTTTCTGCTGGCTGTCCATTCTCAGTAGGATATTCTGGTAAATAGGTTTTGTTCAATTCAATATTTATCAAGCACCTTTTAGCAATACCAATCGTGTTCTCTAACGCTTCAGGTATTTCTGAAAATGCTTCGATCATTTCCTTTCCGGTTTTCAAGTAAAATTGATCGCTGCCCAATTTTTCTCGGTGATCATCTTGAAGTTTATCCCCATTTTTTATTGCTAATAGACATTCATGAGCAAACATATCTTCTTGTTCTATGTAATGAACTCGATTTGTTGCCACTAATGGAATCGTTAGTTCTTCGGCAATCGTTTGAATTCTCTTTGTTACTATTGCTTCCTCCTCTAATTGATGATTTTGGAGTGCTAGAAAAAAGGACCCTTTGCCAAATATAGACTCAAGTTTTTTTATGATTTCTATCGCTTGTTCTTCATTTCCACTTAATAGATTTTGTTCAATCTCCCCTTCTACACCAGGAGAAATGGCAATAAGTCCTTCAGCATAATGTTTTAACCATTTGAAAGGAATCCCATTTTCTGCTTTTGTTTGGACCGCACTCGATATTTTCAAAAGGTTTTTAAAACCTTTTTCATTTTCAGCAAGTAAAACTAACGGATATGAAGTTTCCTTTTCATTTTCACTTTCTACATCTACGGTTAATCCAATGATTGGCTGGATGTCGTTTTTTAAACATTCCTTGTAAAATTCAATCGTTCCATACATAACATTTCTATCCGTTAAGGCTAGCGCTTTGAATCCTTTTTTCTTTGCATGATAAATCAATTCATGAACCGATGCTGTACTTGTTAATAAGCTATATGCGCTATATACGTGAAGGTGAATAAAAGACATTTTTGTCACCCCTTCCAACTAAATCTCTTATCTACATTATAGAACCAATTTATAAAAAAGGAAAATATGTTCTTGTTTTTTGGCTGTGTTAAACTTGGCTGTTGATTTGCGCTACAGGGGCGAGCGGTTCGCGGGCTCACCCGTGAGCCTCCATACAGCTTCGCACCTGCGGGGTCTCACTCAGCTCGTTCATCCCGCAGGAGTCGAGCCCCTTTCGCTCCAATCAACAGGTTCTAAAATCAACAGTATCCATTAACACAGCCTTTTTTTTAGTCCTCATAAACGCAGTTGTTTGTCCATATAAATGTAATAGTAAATAAGATTTTCCATAAGGGCGGTTAAAATAATGAAAGAAATTGGTTTTTTTCCTACTTTTATTGAAAGCTATTTTATTGCATTAGGAGTGATCTTAGGAGGTGCCTTAATTGGCGGAATCGCAGCCTTTCTAACTGGACAACCACCGCTTACAGCTGTTTACCGGCTGTCTACAGACTTAAGAATTTGGGCAATTGTCGCTGCAATAGGCGGGACATTTGATGCTGTCTACACCTTTGAGAGAGGGTTATTTAATGCCGAAACAAGGGACATTTTTAAGCAGCTGCTTATTATCCTGTCGGCATTAGGCGGTGCACAAACAGGTACACTGATTATTAATTGGTTAACACAGGAGTATATATCGTGAGAATTCCACCCTATTATCGACGACCTGCTTGGCAGCGTTTTTTTGCTGGGATGGTCATTGGCGGAGCGATTAGCTGGTGTATTTTTTTATATATTTTTGGAGTTTGGCAGGAGGACCACACCGCATTGATTGAAAAGCAAAAGGAGGAAATAGTTGACCTGAAAAATGAAAAAAAAATCTGGCAGGAAGAATATAAAGAGATAAATAAACGGACGATTGAGCAGCTAACGATTCAAAAAATCAATATTAAAATAACCAATTGGGAAAAATACAAGCTAGACTTATTAAGTGTTTCAGAAATCGAAGACTCCGTAAAAGATGACATTAGTATGATGATTGCAAAGGATATAGATACCGTCTATAAAAGCAAGGAATTAATCAAAAAAATCATTCAGAATAAACCCATTAAAATTCATGACAAAAGATATAAACTGCAAGTTAAGGAAATGGTCATCTTCACCACACTATCCATTCAGCTTGAAATATCTTTTGAAGAATAAAAGAATCGACCCGTAATTAGGTCGATTCATTTTTATGAAGAATAGTTTTCACACACTTCACTCAGCTCTTTTAATACAAGATCAACTTCATCCCATGAATGAATGGAAGCACCTGATGCAAGTGGATGCCCACCGCCTTTAAACTTTCTGGCAACACCATTAATGACTGGTCCCTTTGAACGAAGGCGTACCCTGATTTGATCTTCTTCTTCAATAAAAAAGACCCAGGCTACAATACCTTTTACATTTCCCAATGTTCCGACAAGTAACGAAGCCTCTGGCGGCTCTGCCCCGTATTCTTCCAACAATTTCTTTGTAAGAAGAACTGAAGCTACACCGTTAGTCTGCATTTCAAAATTTTGTAAGACATAGCCGTTTAATTTAATAATATTGGCATCAAGCTCGTACATTTGGTCAAAGAGTTCGGTACGGGAAAAATTATAGTGAATGAGCTCCCCTGCATAGGCAAAGGTTTTGTCTGTCGTACTTGGAAACAGGAATCTCCCTGTGTCCCCAACAATACCACCAAATAAGAGTCTAGCGGCTACATCATTTAATTTTAAACCACGGTCCTTACCAAATAAATAGAATTCATAAATCATCTCACTGCACGAACTTGCCGTTGTATCTACCCATAATAAATCTCCGTATGGATCCTCATTAGGGTGATGGTCTATTTTTATTAGCTTATCCCCTAATGAATATCGTTTGTCACAAATTCTCTCCTCATTAGCGGTGTCACATACAATGACTAAGGCCCCTTTATAAACCTCATCCTCAATGGTGTCTAGACGGCGCATGAAATGGAGTGACTTTTCTTCCTTTCCAACCGCAAACACATTTTTATTAGGGTAAGATGCTTTTAGTATTTCAACCAATCCACATTGGGAACCATAAGCGTCCGGGTCAGGACGGACATGGCGGTGAACGATTATTGTTTCATATTGTTCAATCATTTCGAGAATTTTTTCATTCATGGTTATCACCTCTATAGTTTTTGAAGCATGCCTAGTATTTTGGTAAAATAATATGTACAATGAACATGAGAATTTTAGGGTTGGAGGAAATTTAATGTTGATTCTAGCGTTTTTTATTGTTATTCTATTTGCTTTTTATTTATTCTATAAAACAAAATACTTTAGGAGCAGCCGACCGGTTGAAAAGAAATGGCTGGGTGCAAAATCCAATATCGCACTTGGCTTGTTTGTCTGCTTATTTGGTATTAATCATTTATTCTTTATATCAGAAACGACTGTTACATTTATTGTATCTATAATCTTTATTGTGTATGGCGGTGTATTTACTTGGGTTGGTTTCAAAAAGTATAAACACTATCTTCCATTCGCCATTGAGGAAGTTCAGAGCCTTGAGGCAAAATAATAAGGAGAGCCGCTCATTTTGTAGCGGCTTTTTTCTATTTTTTAATTCCTGTCTAATAGCTGGCACATCATCATTGCTTTACCGACTAAAATTCCATCATTAAAGACTTCGACGTCAACCTTTCCGAACTTACGACCTACATCGAGCACTTTTGGATAGATTTCTAATACACTCTCCATCTGAACTGGTTTTAAAAAGTAAATCGTCATGTTCTCGACGACTAAATCTCCTTTTTTATAGCTTCTTAATATTCTGTTCGCTGCTTCGGAAACAATTGTGGTAAATACTCCATATGAGATTGTCCCTAGATGGTTTGTCATTTGCGGGGTAACTTCACAGGTATAGACTTCCTCCCCTTTTGCTCTTCCGCGCATTAATACCATTTGATTAGTAACAATGTCATCAAGCGTTTCCCCTACTTGGGGCTGACGTTGGTTCATTTGCAATGCTTTTAATACATCCTGCCTGCTAATAATGCCTTCAAGACGGTTTGCTTCATCCACAACAGGAAGAACTTCAATTCCTTCCCATACCATCATATGTGCTGTAGAGGCCACACTTGTCTTTCCCGAGACCGTCATCGGCAGTTTCGTCATAATACGATCAATGATGATATCAGCTTCCTGCCCCATGATATCCTTAGCTGTTACCATTCCTTGTATCTTCATGTTCTGATCGACAACAGGATAACGGCTGTGAGTGGTTTCATGATTCAAGTCATGCCATTTCGAAACCTTATCTGAGGTCTTCAAATAAAATGTTTCTGATAGCGGGGTTAGAATGTCTTCAACTAGAATGATTTCTTTTTTGATTAACTGATCATAGATGGCGCGGTTTATCATCGTTGCCACGGTAAAAGTATCATAACTGGTCGAAATAATCGGCATCTCAAGGCTGTCTGCTAATTTCTTAATAGCGTCATCGGTATCAAAGCCACCTGTAATTAAGACAGCTGCCCCTGCTTTCAATGCAAGCTCCTGTGCCTGTGTACGGTTCCCGACAATTAATAGGTTATCTGGACCCGTATAACGCATCATCGCCTCAAGTTTCATTGCACCGATAACAAACTTATTAAGTGTTTTATGCAAGCCAGTCTTACCGCCTAAAACCTGACCCTCCACAATATTAACGACCTCAGCATAGGTGAGCTTTTCAATATTCTCTTTTTTCTTTCGTTCAATTCTTATCGTTCCAACACGCTCAATCGTACTGACATAACCTTTATTTTCAGCTTCCTTGATAGCTCTATAAGCTGTCCCTTCACTTACATTCAGCGCCTTGGCGATTTGACGTACAGATATTTTTTCCCCAACAGGCAGCTCATCAATATACTGTAGAATCTGTTCATGCTTTGTAGCCAAGTCCTTCACCCATTTCTATTACCCAATAATAATAATCATTATATAATTTTACCATTAATTTAATTAATTTCATAAATTCTTTTATAAAAATTCGAAGGGAGCCTGAACTTCAGGCTCCCTCTCCTAGTTGATTAATCATTAATAAGAACGTGATTTTTTGTTTATGCGTGGCTGTTGTCGACCTTTAACTGCCTTTTTTGGACTATACAACAGTCCAGTGAGATTTCCTGCGATAACAATTAATGCAAACGCAAGCCAGGATATAGCAAAAATTCCTTCGAGACCTTCTGTACCTACTGATAGCCTAGGAACAGCTAAATATAGCATGAACCCGCAGAGCAACAAGCATAGTAAATATCGGTTCTTTTTCAACTCTTAATCTCCCTTCCAAATACTGCTTGTTTCACTTTATGCAAGGAAGGGCGAAAAAAGTATTATAATTCGATAAATTCTCCAGCACCAAGCACTTTTCCATTCTTATTCTCAAGCATATCAATAAATTGATTAGGGTCCTGCTTAATTGGCGGGAACGTATTGTAATGGATTGGGACGATTGTTTTTGCCCCCAGTAATTTAGCTGCATATGCAGCGTCCTCAGGTCCCATTGTAAAGTTATCACCAATTGGCAAGAACGCTAAATCAATCGGATGTCTTTCCCCAATGAGCTTCATATCTGAAAATAATCCTGTGTCACCTGCATGATAGATGGTTTTTCCCTCAGCCATAAAAAGAATACCAGCAGGCATGCCACAATATACAAGTTCCTGATTTTCTGTCTCATAGCTTGATCCATGGAAAGCCTGTGTTAATTTTACTTTTCCAAAATCAAATTGATGTGCGCCACCAATATGCATACCATGAGTATTTACTCCTTGCCATCCTAAGAAGGTAGAAATCTCATGATTAGCAATAACGAGAGCATTGTTTTTTTTTGCTAATTCGACTGTATCACCGACATGGTCATTGTGACCGTGAGTTAAGAGAATTACATCTGGATTTACATCTTCCACTCTTAAATCGGTTAATTGGTTACCCCTTATAAAAGGATCAATGATGATCCTTTTGCCATTGACTTGAATTTGAACAACCGAATGTCCATGATAAGATACTTTCATTTATCCATCTCCTCCTTAAAGTTTATAGTATTTACTTCCATAAAATTTTCTAAATTCCTTCCTCATTTATGCCCATTAGTTGTTTGTTTTAGCACATGCTATGTTTACACATGGTTTTATAATTGATACGCTCATGTAGGAATGTTTATTTAGGAGGTAATATAAATGAATCAACGATTAACTAAACTTCAAGCATGGATGAAGGAAAATGGGATTGATGTAAGCTTTATCAGTTCTTCTGAGAATGTATTTTATTTAAGCGGATTCTTCTCAAATCCACACGAGCGCCTATTAGGGTTAGCTGTGTTCCAGGAGGAAGAACCTTTCCTTGTATGTCCAGGAATGGAAGTGCATGATGTTAAAAAATCTGGATGGAACCATGAAATCATCGGGTATAGTGATATAGAAAACCCATGGGAATTAGTACATACTTCAATCAAAAAAAGAAATATTGGTGTACGGTACGTCGCAATTGAAAAGGAGCATATGAATGTTGAACGCTATGAGCAGCTGACTGCGTTATTTCCGAGTGCTGCTTTTGCTTCTGCTGAGGAAAAAATGAGAAAACTGCGGATGATTAAGGATGCGAAGGAATTAAAAGTGATTGAAGAAGCATGTGCTTTGGCGGATTATGCCATCGAAGTTGGCTGCAGCGAAATAAAAGAAGGGCGCACCGAATTAGATGTTCTAAATGCCGTTGAATATGCCCTAAAGAAAAAAGGCGTAACGGAAATGTCATTTTCAACAATGGTTCTGACCGGTGCAAATGCAGCGTCCCCACATGGTAATCCAGGAGCTACAAAAATTCAAAAAGGGGATTTGGTCTTATTTGATTTAGGAGTAGTCGTTGACCGCTATTGCTCTGACATTACAAGAACTGTTGCTTATGGTGATATAAATGATAAGCAAAAAGAAATCTATGATACCGTCTTAAAGGGACAATTAGCTGCTATAGAGGCAAGTAGACCTGGTGCAACTGCTGCTGAGGTTGACTTAACAGCTCGAAGAATCATTTCAGATGCAGGCTACGGGGAATACTTCCCGCACCGCCTCGGGCATGGATTAGGGATTAGTGTTCATGAGTATCCTTCCATGACAGAAACTAACCAATTGGTGATTGAAGAAGGAATGGTGTATACCATTGAACCAGGGATTTACGTACCAGATGTTGCAGGAGTGCGGATTGAAGATGATGTGTTCATTACTGCTGAGGGAGCAAAAGTATTAACCAAATTTCCTAAAGAGTTACAAATCATTAAGTAGATATTTAGTTTTTTTTACCATTGAACATTTGGAGGAATTGAAGTATTATACTAATACAAGCTGCGTTGCTCGTAATGATAATAAAGTTTTAACCTTTAAGCTGTAAAAGGGAGTTTTACTATCGAAGCGGTAATGACACGCCTCTGTCTATACGACATGGAGGACAAGCAGGAATGCTTTTGCGAACACCCACTTTGAGGAGTGGTGGTTTAAAACTTTCTTATATGAGGTACGGCAAATGCGGCTCTATCATTTTAAATCATTCAAAAGCCAGCTCCCTAATGGAAGCTGGCTTTATTTTTTTATTATTGATTAAGTAATGTTTTGGTATCAGAATATTGCAGCCCGAGTGCCTCTGCCACTGCTACATAGGTTACAAACCCGCCAAGCGTATTAATACCTTTTAATAAAGCTTCGTTTTCTAGGCATGCTTGCCTATAACCTTTATTTGCAATTTGGATTGCATATGGTACGGTTACGTTTGTTAAGGCCATGGTGGAAGTTCTCGGTACTGCACCAGGCATATTGGCAACAGCATAATGAACAACTCCATGTTTAATATAGGTTGGTTTATCATGTGTTGTAATACGGTCAGTTGTTTCAAAAATACCGCCTTGGTCAATGGCTATGTCAACAACTACACTTCCTGGATTCATTGTTTTAATCATTTCTTCAGTCACCAACCTAGGTGCTTTTGCACCTGGTATAAGTACAGCACCTATTACCACGTCTGATTCTTTTACTGCTTCTGCAATGTTGTATGGATTAGAGATAAGGGTCGTAACATCTGATCCAAAAATATCATCCAATTGACGAAGACGGTCTGGATTTAAGTCGATAATTGTTACCTTTGCCCCCAGTCCAATCGCCATTTTTGCAGCATTGGTTCCTGCCACACCACCACCGATGATGGTAACCGTTCCTCTTTGGACTCCAGGAACACCTGAAAGGAGAATTCCTTTCCCACCATGAAC
The DNA here is from genome assembly GCF_031457145.1 of Neobacillus niacini. Taxonomy (GTDB): domain Bacteria; phylum Bacillota; class Bacilli; order Bacillales; family Cytobacillaceae; genus Neobacillus; species Neobacillus niacini_J. The sequence goes on along the minus strand of NZ_JAVDVZ010000005.1, from coordinate 118,094 downwards.
TTTTTCAAGAAATTGCGCACCAATTTGAGCAGCCATCCTTCCAGCCACCTCACTCATTGGTGTTAATAATGGCAGTGATTTATTTGGAAGTTGCACCGTTTCATAGGCAATACCAACTACCTTTTTATCAATTAAGGCTTTCGTTAATTCTGGTTCAGGAGCTAAATGTAAGTATGTAAATAGAATTAAACCTTCGCGGAAATATTGGTATTCACTTGGGAGCGGCTCTTTAACCTTCATCACCATTTCCATTGACCACGCTTCAGATGCTGTTTCTACTATTTTTGCACCTGCAGAAACATAGTCTTCATCTGTGAATCCAGAACCTTGTCCTGCCCCTTTTTCAATATAAACTTCATGTCCAAATTTCAATATATTGAAAACCCCTGCTGGTGTCATCGCAACACGGTTTTCATTATTTTTTATTTCTTTAGGAACGCCGACCCGCATGTACTAACCTCCAATTAACAAAGATTGTGAAAGCACTTTCATTTTACCATATTTATATAAAAAAGGCTTCACGCGGTAAGCGATGAAGCCGATAATTTTTAGATGTAATAATAATAAGGGTAGTACGGGTACCCATAATATGGGTATGGGTATGGGTAATAGTAAGGCCCTGGACTTAATGCTGCTCCTAGCAATAATCCCCCTAAGAATGGTAATCCGAATCCAAAACCAAACCTTTGATCGTTTGGATCGATTGATCCCATGTATTTAGGCATTTCTTGCATTTTTATTCCTTACACATTAAAAGAATATGCAGGCTTAAATGAGATTCTTGGGTAAATGCCCCGCAAAAAGAAATTTAATAGATATATACATAGGAAAACTCGCCTGTTGGCGAGCCCTATTTTATAGCTATTCCGCTGTACTTTGTCCTGCATCCTCATTAGTTACTCCAAAATCCTGGCCAATAAAGCCGCTATTATAGGAATCCATGATTTGTTCACTTACCTCATTTGTCCCTTTCTCATCAAATTCAAATGTAAAGGACTTATTAGTAGGATCATGTTTAAACATTGTTTCAATCTCCCTTCGATGGATTATTACCCAATTATTTTTCGAAAAATTGAAACATCTTACTCCTAGAAAATAATGTATAATTTAAGTAAGGAGGGATTACCTATGGGTGTTCAATATGACCATATTTTAGTTGCACTAGACGGTTCAAAAGAATCAGAGTGGGCTTTAGAAAAGTCGATTGAAATTGCTAAAAGAAATAACGCTAAATTGTTATTGGCACATGTTATCGACACAAGGTCGTTTATGTTAATTGATTCCTATGACCCAGATATTGCTGACCGAGCAAATAAGCTTGCCATCGATATGCTTGAAAAATACCAAAGCCAAGCATTAGATGCGGGAGTTGCACACGTTCAATATGAAATTGAATACGGCTCGCCTAAAGTGAAAATTCCGAAAGAAATGGCTAAAATACATCCTATTGATTTAATTATTTGCGGTGCTACTGGAATGAATGCCGTTGAGAGGTTCTTAATTGGCAGTGTCTCTGAACACATAACTCGTTACGCCCCATGTGATGTCCTCATTGTCCGTTCACAAAAAAGCCCCTGACCTACAATAAATTAAACGTGAATGCTTGCTTGATGTGTTGTAAAATAGGAATATAACTCGTCTTGGAGGCTATCACATTGAAAGAACATTTTTCCTTTGATCAACGGCTTGGCATTTCGATTCCCAACCTAGAAACGGAATGGGCACGATATAGTGATGAAACCCAGCATGCTATCCTATTTCATTGGGAACAAATTAGAGGTTCCATTCCCGATCGAATTGCTGATCTTGAAAAAATGATAAATCAAAAGCAAGCACAACTTTCTGATGAAAGTAACTTTAAAACTTCATGTAAATTAAACAGTGATATTGCTGAGCTTGCGTCCATCATTAATGATTTATGGCTGTGGTATAGAGCAAACCAAACAGTTTCAGAAAAAATGCACCAATAAGAAGAGCTCCCTGATAGTGGGAGCTCTTCTTTTCTTTAAAGATCCTTTTTAATTTCCCTCACTACATGACCGATTTCTGGCAGGATTAATTTATTCATGGCTAGTTTAACTGCACCTGTAGAGCCTGGAGTGGCAAAAATACCTTTATTCTTTACTACCCCTGCAATTGCACGTGAAAGAATGGCGGCAGAGCCGATATCCTCTTGATAGCTCAACATCCTAAATAACTCTCCAAAACCAACGATTTCTTTATTTAGCAAACCTTGTACCGTTTCAATGGTTACATCGCGCTTTGCAATTCCAGTACCGCCATTTGTCAGGATGACATCAATATCTTCACGCTCACAGCCTTTTAAGATTGCTTCTTTGATAGGTCCAGCTTCATCCTTTACAATGACATAATCAACAATGGCATGCCCGGCTTGTTCTAGTAATTCCATCATTAGCTTGCCACTTTTATCTGTATCTTTATTTCTTGTATCACTCACGGTAATCACTTTACAATATACAATCCTTGGAGCTTCTTGCTTATGTTCCGTAGTACTCATCTTAAATTTCCTCTTTCTCATTAAGATATCGCAGCTGGTAATAGTTATGGGCGAATTCGGTAACTTTTCTTGTTAATTGATAATTTGTCCCTGCCCCAATAGCCATACTGACGACCGGAAGCCCTTGTATGAGCCTTTTGCGGAACAAGGTAATGACCATTGCCTTAAGTAATTGTTGAATTGGCTGCTCTAACCAGGTCACATCTGTAATTTCTTCATTTCCTTCATAAAAATAACGGTCACCGCTTGAGTCCAATTCATTCATCAAGATAGACCAGCCTTCTTTTTGTAAACGCGGCGGTAATGTCGCTGTATGAAAGACCCTTAAAGAACTCATCATCTCGTAAGGAGTATTAACCTCAAAACCATATGTCATGGCAATTAATTGAACCGCCCGTAAATTAATGACGGCCATTGCTGGTATATCTGTACCTAAAAGAAGCGGTCCTCCCGTTCCAGCTAAACCACCCTGGGCAAATGAATAAAGTCGATGTCGTGCCATTTGCTGCATGGCTATGTACTGTAACTGATCAATATCTAATTTTCGTAAATCCTCAATTATATGTAAGTCCTTATTAAATACCCGGCCTGAAGAAAGGATTCTTTCTTTTGCGTCCATTTGAATCTGAGAGCTTTGAATCATCCCGTGTAAATGGAACAACCAGCTATCAATGACTAAAAAAAACTGGCTTTGAACTTTTTCAGGTAATAAGGAGAAAGAACGTTCTAAATATTTTTCATATGTAAGCTGTAAATCATTTACCTCGTAACTTAATAACTGCTTTTCCCATTCCCTAATATCATTCAATACCTTTGTTTCCCTATCAGTTAATGGCATAGGCAATCCCGCCTCACTTCCACTATTTCTTTCCAGTATATCATAAAGGAATATCTTAAAAAATGAAAAAAGGCAAATGTCCTTATATGGACAATCTGCCTTTTTCACGGTTTATTTTGCTAAACGGATAACATCACGTGCAATCATTACTTCTTCATTTGTCGGTATAACGATAACTTTTACTGGTGAGTGCGGATAGTTAATAAACCTTTCCTCACCTCTAATTTTATTTAAAGCAGGATCCCAATAAACACCCATAAATTCTAATCCCTTTAAGACCTTTTCACGTACTACATCGCTATTTTCACCAATACCAGCAGTAAAAATAATGGCATCGACACCATACATACGTGAAGCGTAAGAGCCAATATATTTGTGAATACGATTAGCAAAGACGTCTAATGCAAGCTGAGCGCGGTCATTTCCTTTTCGGGCTTCAATTTCGAGGTCTCTTAAGTCACTGGAGAAACCAGAAACACCTAACATCCCACTCTCTTTGTTTAATACATCGAGCACTTCTTCAGCTGTTTTATTGGTTTTTTCCATAATATATGGAATTAATGCAGGGTCAATATTCCCTGAACGGGTTCCCATTGCTACTCCAGCAAGAGGTGTAAAGCCCATTGATGTATCAATTGATTTTCCGCCCTCAATCGCCGCAATACTTGCTCCATTACCTAAATGACAAGAAAGGAGGCGAAGTTGTTCAACCGGACGACCCAAAAGTTCAGCTGCGCGCTGTGAAACATATTTATGGCTCGTACCATGGAAGCCATATTTACGAATTCCATATTTTTCATAGTATTCATATGGAAGGCTGTAAAGGTATGAACTTTCAGGCATAGTTTGATGAAAGGCTGTATCAAATACCGCTACCGCAGGAACGTTGGGAAGAACACCTTTGAAGGCCTTTATTCCAGTAATATTTGCCGGATTATGAAGTGGTGCTAATTCGGAAAGTTCAACAATTTTAGTAAGCACCTCATCTGTAATGAGAACAGAGTCATTAAAGGCTTCTCCACCATGAACAACACGGTGACCAATTCCTTCAATTTCATCAAGAGATTGAATAATACCTAACGTAGTTAATTTATCTAACAGCATTTTAACCGCTACTTCATGATCAGGAATATCGGAAGTTTCCGTAACTTTTTCACCATTCACTGAAATGGTAAAAACGGAATCATTTAAACCTATTCTTTCAATAACTCCTTTTGTGATTACATCTTCTCTTGGCATTTCAAATAATTGAAACTTCAGTGAAGAACTACCGGCATTAATTGCTATAATTTTAGACATTTCGTTTAACCGCTCCTTTTATAAAGGCTCTTTTCTTAAACTTTGTTGATTTTTGAAATAAAATTTATTTTTATGCTAGTTACTGCAGAAAATAAAAAAATTAATAAGAAAAGAGCCTACACTAAATTCTAAAGCTCAAAATAACTATTTCCACGTTAATATCGGCTTTAGGATTTTAACCACAACATTATGAAAACAGCCTAAATAAAACAACATCGGTTCATGAAGGTCCATTTTCCGTACATGGTTATTTTGCGCAAACCGACATCGAATATTGCTCTCCACACTAATTATTATCACTGTATATATTACAATTCAAGGAGTATTTTGGATGTAAACGGTTACCTCTTAAATGTAAATCTATTCATAGTATTCTAATTGTTCCTAACAATAAAAAAGCGATAAAACCGATTGTTGTACCGGTTTTACCGCTTATTATATTGGAACCACTTTTCAATTTTCTTCAAAATACTGTCCATCTCAACAGCATTAGATAAATTCGGTAAATTCACAAGTAAAGCCTGTTTTGGTGCTGCGACAGCTTCACCCTTTTTTTGCAGAACTAAAATACTTTTGGCAGCATTTTTATTCTTGAACATACTGATTGGCAGTTGAAGGACTCCTTGAATAATAACTTCTTCTTTAAAGAATTCACGAAGCTGACCTGCTTGGTCACTTTCAAAAAGACCATTTGGTATGATAAAAAATAAATATCCACCCTGCTTCGTGTGACGGACACTTTGCTCTATAAATAAATGATGAGCATAAGAGTGCCCTTCAATTGCTTTTAATTGGTAATCTGCTGCACGAACATCATTGGGATAAAATCCGACTGGCAAATCCGCGATTACTGCATCGACTGGATCAATAAATAATGGCTCAAGACTATCTTGATTAAAAAACTCTATCGGATGCTCTTGTAAATTTGCATTCACATAGGCAAGTTTAATTAATATGTCATCAATATCAATACCAATCGATTGGACATTTTTTTGCAATTGATTTAATACAGCTGTTACTAAATTTCCTGTTCCTATTGCAGGGTCTAGCAAGCGGAAGGAAGGCTGCTGGATAAATTTATCCACTAAATAGCTGATCAACATTCCGACACTATCAGGCGTCATTTGATGGTTAGGCTGAACACTTTCTTTCATACCCTTTAAGATTACGAGCTGATAGGCTTTTCGGATTTCTTCTTTTGTAAAACTACCTAAATTAACTTCTGAGTATTGTTTTTTAAGTCTTTTCTCAGTAAGTTCACTCACTTCATCCTGAAGAATGGAGTCGTGAAATAGATTTTCACCTGTTTCAGCTAAGGCCTCTAAATATGTACAAGATAGTTCTTCCTGTAAAACAAGTGCTGTTTCATTGAATATTGTGAAAAGCTGTTCTACTGGAGCAATTTTCATACTATTATACCTCCTAAACAAAGAAAAAGACCTCATCTGTGTGACGAGGCCTTAATCGTCATTAAAAATTACTTTGCATTTCTAGCTGCTTCAAGTGCTGCTTCATAGTTCGGATGATTTGTTGCCTCACTAACATATTCCACATAAGTAACAGTATCACTAGAATCGACAACAAATACGGCACGAGTCAATAAACGTAGTTCTTGAATTGCAACACCGTATGCTTCACCAAAAGAAAGATCACGGTGGTCTGATAATGTTTGAACTTTTTCAATTCCTGCAGCTCCACACCAGCGTTTTTGCGCAAATGGTAAGTCAACGCTGACAGTTAAGATTTTAACATCCCCTAAGCTATTCGCCTCTTCATTAAAACGGCGAGTTTCCGCATCACACACGCCAGTATCCAAAGAAGGAACGGCACTAAGTAAACGAACCTGTCCTTTTGTATTTTCTAACGTTACAGGTGATAAATCATTAGCCAATACGCTGAAATTAGGAGCTTTGTCTCCCACCTTTACTTCGTTTCCTAGCAATGTTACTGAGTTCCCCTTAAAAGTTACGTTTGCCATTTATACATCCTCCTTTTTCGTACGTACAAAAGCGAAATAAATTACGCTTTCATCACAATTATGTACAGTGTAAATATATCTTTTCAGAATTTTTTTTGCAATCATTTACACTCCTAGTTTTCACGAAAAAAGTTAATCTCCCTTTTTTATTTGGAAGATTAACCTTTTACACTTATATATCAAATTCTTGCTTAGGAGATTCGTTTTGTTTGGACTGCTGCGACCCTTGTTGTTGCCCCGAGCCGCCTTGCTGCTCATTCTTTTTCGAAAACATTTGCTGAATTTTATCTACTGCTTGTGGTGCCATTTCTAAAATCTTCTCATAAAGATGGGTGCTCTCATCTAAATGAAGCATTTTTACTCCATGAGAATTCACGATTAAGAAAGCAATTGGAGTAATTGAGACACCTCCACCGCTTCCTCCACCGAATGGAAGGATTGATTTGCCTTGCCCTTGCCCTTGCCCTTGACCTTGACCCTGGTCTTGACCTTTCGATTGTGACCCATCAAGTTTAAACTCACTTCCACCTGCTGCAAAGCCAAAACCTACTTTTGAAACAGTAAGAATGACGCTGCCGTCAGGAGTTTCAACAGGATCACCAATAATCGTATTAACGTCAATCATTTCTTTTAAACTTTCCATTGCAGTTGTCATTAAACCTTGAATTGGATGTTCAGACATGGCTGTTTCCTCCTCTTTTAAACCGTATTAGTTTTTTCCTTCGAATTGGCAGTATTCATTTTGAGATTCGGGCGTCCGCCCTTCCAGAATTTAATTAGTTTTAATCCTGCTAAAATAGCATACCCGATACGAAACTGAAAAATACATGTGATTCGAGTTTGGATGATCGCCAATTGAAAATGGGGTGTAACCGATAATACTGGCATTTTCTTCAGCCTTAAAAAGTGGCTGAGCATACCAATAAAGCTACCTTTAATCGTCCAGAGTGCTCCCGTTAAAATGCCGGTATGGGCGGCATCCCCTAGCCCAACTAATGAATGCCATTCAAAGTGCTTGATTACTATTCTTTTTATGAATTTCCTTAAGATGACATTCATATTAATAACATGCTGGAGGATTTCTTTTGTGTTTCTCAAATAAGTCATAATATCATCTTTCTTAATTTGGTCTACTTTTGTTGGGGAGTCATTTTCACTTGGATTCCCCATTCCTGAATTCCCCTTTACGACAACACTTGGTGAATTATCATCAATTTTTACTAGGGGAATATTTATTTTGTATTTAATAAGACCAAACCAGATTCTAAACTCTACTTTCAGATCATCATTGTCATTATGATGAAAATAATTAAGATGAATGGTTAATTTTGAAAAAATGATTAGTAGAAATAAAAAAATAATAGCGATGAGGGCTATATACAGCCAAACCAATTTTTTCACACCCTTTCAGCTTATTAGTATCACCTTAATAGGAAAAAATAAACCCGCTAACGTGTAGTTAGCGGGCCTAAAATTATCGTTCTACATGGATGACCGTGGTGTCGGTAAATAAATCGTGGAGTCCTTGCTTTTTTGGGAGAAAAGCGACAATGATATATCCTACAACAACTGTTGCAGAGATAAACCGTCCAATCCATTCACGAAAAAGAATGGTTCCCCATGATATATTCTCACTTTTTAAATCAATTACTTTAATCCCAAATACCATTTTTCCAAGAGTTTGCTGAAAGTACTTTGTCATTAACACGAAATATAAATAAAATATGATTGCGGAAGCTATCGAAATCGGTGCAAACATATTAAATTCTCCTAAAGGAATCTCGAAGCTTCTAAAAATAGGTTTGATGATTAAGCGCTCGATACTTCCTACCACAATCAAATCTAGAAGATAGGCCCAAAACCGCATCCAAAATCCAGCATAACGAATGGAGACATTCTCTAATTTATCGGTTGTTATAGTTTTAGGAAATTGCTCATCGTTTTGTGCCAAATGATCATGAGATGTGGGTATACTTACATTTTCTTCAGGTAAATTCAAGGTTTTTTGAGTTTCATTTTCCATCAGATATCCCCCCTACTCTGCATACAAATACATTAGACGGGGAGAATTTGGTTTTGATAAGATTTCCATAAGCCCAGTCATCTCACTATCCGCACCGAATAATTTTTGAACCTTTAAATTAAACAATGAACCAAATCCAATTGCGTCAGTATAGCGGACCACCTTTGCACCCTTTATGTTCTCTTGGTCTATCATTTTCTCAATTACATCTTCTAAATATCCAAAGTCATCAATTAAGTTTAACTCTTTTGCCTGTCTGCCATCGTAGATTCTTCCATCAGCAATCTTTTTTACCTGCTCTGTGGTCATATTTCTGCCTTCAGAAATTACCTTTACAAAACCCTCATATGAATTATCAATCATTGTTTGGAGGATTTGCCGTTCTTCTTCTGTCATTTGTCGAGTTGGGCTCATAATGTCTTTATATTGACCGCTTTTGATGGTTACGAAATCCACACCATATTTCTCAGCCAATCCTTCATAATTGACTCCTTGCATGATAACCCCAAGGGATCCTGTTAGCGTTTCTTCACTGGCAAAGATTTTCTTGGCGCCTGCAGATATATAATAGCCCCCAGAAGCAGCCATAGAGCCCATCGAAATATACACTGGTTTCTTTGTTTCCTTTTGTATTTCTCCTAGCTTATCATGGATTTCAGCACTCTCAACAACTCCGCCGCCTGGCGAGTTTACCTTAAGAATAACTCCTTTTACGGTATCATCTTCTTTTATGTAATCTAATTGTTTCATAAATCCTTGATGATTGTATCCAACAGACTGAAATAAAGACTCTGCGTCATTTGTGTCCTGAATGACACCATTAACGTCGAGGACAACAATTTTTTTCAGTTCATTTCCTTCTTGAATTATTTCCTCCGTGAAAGGAAGCTCTGTTGCCGCAAAAAGCTCACTTAAATCTGTTTCTACACCTTTAAAAGCAAATGCTGATAAAAAATTTACCATGACTGATACAAAAAATAATGCTGCAGCAATTCCAAGGGCTGCCCAGCGTTTTCCATTCATGTTGAAAACCTCCCCGATCCAAACATAATAATTTTTCTTACATAATTTAATATTCTTTCAAAATAATGCTAAAATAAAAGAAGACTATCTCAGTTTAACAAAAATTAAAACGTAAATAAGGTGTTTTTACAAATTATTAATAAAAGTTGGAGGGCAAAATGGGGAATAGACGTAATATTTACTTTTATCATCACTTAGATAAAGAAATGCTGGCAAAAGTCAGTAATTTAGATGAGTCTGCAAAGCAGTATGGATTAACGATTGTAAATGACCATCGCAATGCCAATATTATTGCAAGCATCGGTGATGATGGTACTTTTCTTCAGGCTGTAAGGAAAACCGGGTTTCGTGATGATGTCCTTTATTGTGGAATCACAACAAAGGATAGTTTAAGTATGTATTGTGATTTCAAAATAAATGATTCCTCAAAAATGGTTGAGGCTGTTTCTAAGGTGGAGGCTGTTACGAATGAGGATCTGAAGGTACGGCGTTATCCTATCATCGAAGTAACGGTCGATGGTCAAGGGAAATTTCTATGCCTTAATGAATTAAGTATTCGTTCGTCCCTCATTAAAACACTTGAATTAGATGTATTTATTAATGACCTGCATTTTGAAACTTTTCGTGGAGATGGCTTAATCGTTGCTACTCCAACTGGAAGTACGGCTTATAATAAATCTGTTAATGGTGCTGTTGTTGATCCGTTAATTTCCTGTATGCAAATAAGTGAAGTAGCATCAATTAATAATAACAAGTACCGCACATTAGGTTCTCCTTTTGTAATTGGGGGAGAACGCACACTTACGCTTAAAATAATTTCTGCTGAAGGAAATGAGCATCCTACTATAGGTTTAGACAATGAGGCTTTGAGTATCCGGCATGTAGAAAAAATCCAGATTAAACTCAGTGAAAAAAAGATCAAAACCTTGAAGTTAAAAGATAACTCATTCTGGGAAAAAGTAAAAAGAACCTTTCTTTAATCACAATGGCTGCCGAAAGTTTTCGACAGCCTTTTTTGCACCTTATTGTTTAATGGATTTTAATTCTTGCTGACGAAGTTCAACCCGGCGAATTTTTCCTGAAGTTGTTTTCGGAAGCTCTGACAAATATTCGATTTTTCTTGGATATTTGTAAGGTGCTGTAATTGTTTTAACATGTTCTTGCAGATTTTGGGTTAATTGAGGGTCATTTGAATCGACACCCTCTTGTAACACTACAAATGCCTTAACAATAAAGCCGCGAATTTCATCAGGGCTAGCCACAACCGCACATTCTTTTACAAATGGATGTTTAACGAGCGCATCCTCTACCTCGAACGGTCCAATGGTATAGCCGGAGCTGATAATGATATCATCACTGCGGCCTTCAAACCAGAAATATCCATCCTCATCCTTTTTGGCTTTATCGCCAGTTATATAGTAATCTCCACGGAACTGCATCGCTGTTCGTTCAGGATCTTTATAATAATTTTTAAATAAAGCCGGTGTCTCTACATGTACTGCAATGTCCCCAACTTCACCGACAGGACAGATTTCCCCTTCTTCGCTAATGATTTCTACCCTATTTCCAGGAGTTGGTTTACCCATTGAACCAGGTTTTAACTCCATTCCTTTGGTTACCCCGACTAACAAGGTATTTTCTGTCTGTCCATAGCCGTCCCGAACATCCACATTAAAATGACTCCTAAAAGTATCAATAACCTCACGATTGAGCGGTTCCCCTGCGGAAACAGCACTATGAAGATTGGGTAATTTATACTCATCGAGGTTTTCTACTTTTGCCATTAACCGATATTCTGTTGGAGTACAGCAAAGAACATTAACCGAATATTTCTCCAAAAGGCTCAAATACTTTTGCGGCTCAAACTTCCCGTTATACACAAAGCCCGTTCCTCCTGAACCTAATACAGATAAAAATGGACTCCAAATCCACTTCTGCCATCCAGGTGCGGCCGTTGCCCAAACGGTATCACCATCCTCAATACAAAGCCATTTTGGTGCAGCTGTTTTTAAATGCGCAAATGCCCACCCATGAGTATGTACAACACCCTTTGGGTTACCGGTAGTTCCAGATGTATAGGATAGAAAAGCCATGTCATAACGAAGGGTATCAGCAAACACAAAGTCTTCTGAGGCAGCTGTCATTTCTTCTTCTAAATGGACCCAGCCCTCTTGCTTTTCTCCAACTGAAACCTTTAGAAGTGGTTGTTTACTAATAATATTTTCGAATTGATCCACAAATGGGTAATAGCTGACAACAGCTTTTACATCCCCATGTGTAACACGATACTGAAGGTCCTTTTCACGGAGCATTTCTGAACTTGGAATAACAACCAGCCCAGCTTTTAAAGCAGCCAAGTAAACCACATAGGCTTCTATTAGTCTTGGTATGACAACTAGAACCACATCACCTTTTTTCAAGCCATTTTGTGTGAAAACATTTCCCGCTTGATTTACCTTTCTTATTAAATCTTCATATGTAACCTGTTTTGTTTCCCCTGCTTCATTTTCCCATCTTAACGCTAATCTTTGTGAATCTTTTGCAAATCGTTCAATTTCAGACACTAAATTATACTTTTCAGGTGCAATTAATTCTTCACGGTTCATGTTTCTCCTCCTCACATAAAACTCTCTACAAACATTATTATACAAAATTATTTGAAAAATTTAAACCAACCTATAGTATCTGGTCACAAGAAAAGTGCAATAAAAGAGAGTGGGAAAACCCCACTCTCTGTAGCCATCTTATTCATTTGTTATCGTGAAAATCCGCCGCCTAATTGAGACTCAGCCATTGCGACTAAACGCTTAGTGATTTCACCACCAACAGAACCGTTAGCACGTGAAGTTGTATCCCCACCAAGTTGTACACCAAATTCAGAAGCAATTTCGTATTTCATTTGAGAAAGAGCTTGCTCTACACCAGGAACTACTAATTGATTTGAGTTGTTACTAGCCATGTGATATTCACCTCCTTGTGAGTATAGAATGTGTAGAATCACATGGCTGTATTCTTTTTTACAATTGGTAATTGTTCACAAATATTTAACAATTTTCATGTATTAAAATAAATCATCAAATTCTGAGTCTTGTTTGCTGTCGGGCTTAATTGTGAGTGTTTCTGTTTTTTGAACAGCTTCTTGAATCAAATGTTCAAAGTCGAAGAAACTTTCGTAGTGCTGGACTTTTTCTCTTTTCGGCTTTGTTTTTGGTGAAGAAGGAACAAAAATCGTACAGCAATCCTCAAAAGGTCTTATGGAAATATCATAGGTATCGATATCTTTGGCTATTTTTATAATATCATTTTTGTCCATTGTCAACAAAGGCCTTAAGATTGGCGTATTGGTTACTTCATTAATTGCATACATGCTTTCCAATGTTTGACTGGCAACCTGTCCAAGATTATCTCCGGTAATAATCGCAAGCGCTTCTTGTTTTTTTCTAATTTCATCAGTAATTCGAAGCATAAATCTTCTTGTTGATGTCATCGAATAATTTTCTGGGATTTGTTCTTTTATCGTTTGCTGAATTGTAGTAAATGGGACAATATGAAGTTTCATTGAGCCAAAAATTTCAGCAAGCTTTTTAGCTAAATCAATCACTTTCTCCTTCGATCTTTCACTTGTATATGGAGGACTAAAAAAATGAACAGCTTCTATTTCTACCCCGCGTTTCATGGTGAAATAGCCGGCTACCGGGCTATCAATTCCTCCAGAGAGCATTAACATCGCTTTTCCACTTGAACCAACTGGTAATCCGCCAGCGCCCAAAATGTTCTCACAGGACATGTAAATGGCGTCACTTCGAACCTCAATTTTCAAATTGATATCTGGATTTTTAACATTAACCTTAATTCCAGCTATATTCTCCAAAATATGACCGCCAAAAGTGTGATTGATCCCCTCTGTATCTAGTTCAAAGGTTTTATCCGAGCGTTTAGGGGTTATTTTAAAGGTTTTTCCCTCTTTATAAAAGCTTTTTACTAACGCAAGGGCAGCCACCTTCATTTGTTCAATATCCCGTTTCACTTTTATCGCAGGACTAAAGGATTGAATACCAAATATATTTTTTAATGCCTTGTTTATTTCTTGGGCGTCTTCACCATTTACTTTAACATACATCCTATCTCGCTCAGCCCGTATCTTAACCTTCGGAAAGGGAGCCAGCGCAATTCGAACACTCTTTCGTAACTTGTCTACAAATTTATTTCGATTCCTGCCTTTGGTGGAGATTTCACCATAGCGAATCAATATATGATCATAATTCATCTAATTTCATAACCTTTCTTAGCTGTCTTGCAGCATCTTCGATTGCACCTGCCACGGTTCGTGCTTCCTCTTCGGTATTATCATACGATAAGCTAATTCGAAATGCACTGTCAGCCAATTCGTCAGGAACCCCCATTGCTAATAGTGTCTGACTTGGTAATTGTTTCTTAGAAGAACAGGCACTGGTCGTCGATAAGAAGATTCCTTTTTGCTCTAGAGCATGAATTAAAACCTCTGATTTAATTCCTTTGATTGAAAAGTTTAAGATATGTGGTGCCGAATGTTCCAACGGAGTATTGATGGTAAGCCCATCCATTTTTTCTAACTCTGTTCGCAGCACAGATTTTACTCTTTCCATTTTTTTTAATCCCGATTCACTTTTTCCCATAGTCATTCTTAATGCCTTCGCCATTGCTACAGTACCGGCTACATTTTCTGTTCCGCTTCTTACTTGCCATTCCTGGTTGCCGCCCGACAATAGCGGGTCCAATCTAACACCCTCTTTTATAAAAAGCGCACCTGTACCCTTTAATCCATGAAACTTATGCGCAGAAACTGAGCATAAATCAACATTGTTTTTCACTAAGTTCAATGGAACTTTTCCAATTGCTTGCACACCATCAACATGGAAAAGGATAGTTGGATACTGTTTAAGGAGTTTGCCAATTTCCTTAATTGGCTGAATGGTCCCAACTTCATTGTTTACATGCATAACAGAAACAAGAATCGTATCTTTACGTATAGAAGCTTTAACATCCTCCACGCTCACTCTTCCATACGAGTCAACTGTGAGATAGGTAATTTCAAAATCCGCACTTTTCAACTGTTCCATCGCACCTCGAACTGAAGGGTGCTCAACACTTGATAAAATCAAATGTCTTCCTTTATTTTTATGGACTAACGCTGTCCCTTTAATGGCTAAATTATTACTTTCTGTCCCACCAGAGGTAAAGTAGATTTCTGTCGGTTTTACTGCTAGGAGGTTTGCCATTTGTGCACGCGCCTGTGTGAGAAGTTTTTCAGCCTGCACCCCTAAGCCATGCAGGGAAGATGGATTACCAAAGTATTCGCTTGAAACCTTAACGAAGGAGTCAATCACTTCTTTATAAGGTCTTGTTGTTGCACTATTATCAAAATAAATCATTAAAAAAAACACCTCACCTTTGCGCAAAATAAATATTACCACAAACTTAATCAATTGAAAAAGGTTAATGATTTTTGAAAAATCAAAAACCGATTCGCCAAATTTGACTGAATCGGTTAATGAGTTTACTCTATTACTTTCCAATTGCGGCTTTTATTTTCTTCAAGGCACCCGGGTCAATTGAATCAAGAGAAGTGGCTGCCTGTTCTAAAGCTTCCTGGTACTCAAAATGTCTAAATGCATGTTCTGCCTCGCTTAGTCCCTTGGCAACAGAAGGATGCTGACTCCGATACCTGTTTCCATATTGAATCGCTTTTTCGGCAAGCATAACATTTTCTATCAGTTCAATTGTTGAACTTGATAATTTATCGACTGTTAAAACTGCAATCTCCAGATATTGGTTTAGTGCCGAAACATTAAGTGGTTTTTCTTGAAGCTGAAGCTTTACATTTTGAATGCTTTCATTTGTATCATCAAATAAGTACTTATAATCCTCTGGTAAACCAGGAATATTACTTTTAGAAACTAAACGAATCGTTTCGCCCACTTTTTTAGTTAATTCCCTTAGTGTTTCTCTTGCTTCAAACTCATCTTTTCGTAATGCTTGAAGCTTGAGCCCAAAATTCTCCTGCTCTTCTTGAATTATTTCAATATGGGTTTTTATTTCTTTAAGTTCTTCACAAAGAATCGTTAATGCCGTTTCATTAATATTAATTTTTTCTATTAAAATTTCATAATGCTTGGTAACAGAGGAAAGCTGCTTTTCCAAGTGCCTTTGAATTTCAAAGTCACTATCAGTTAAATGGTAGCTTTCTTGAACATGCTTGACTTCATCAGAAAGATGATCATGCTCTTCTAATACTGAAGTTAAAAGTCCGCTCATTCCTTTTTCATTTTGGAGAATAAAATGTTTAGCGTTAACTTCTTTTTCGAGAAGGTCAAAGAGAATGTCGATTCGTTCTTTAACTTCACTTATTCCTTCCTGAGCTTCTTCTATTTTCGTCTCCTCAATCATGCTCAGATAATTAGTTAAATTCTCTCGCAAACCATCGATTTCATCTTCCACCTGAATATGGTTTAGATAATATCCTTTTTCAGTCATTTCACGATATCCGTCCTGAATATCTGTCAACTGGGAAGGTATAAGTGATTGACATTCAATCAGTAGCTGTGGAATTAGATCCATATTATGCTTAATTCTTACTAATTGGTCATTTATGGATAAAACTAGTTCGCGTGCTTCAAGATAATTACCATGTTCCGTTTTCTCGTCAAAGTCGTGGAACTTTTTCGTTACGTCATCCAGTTGGGCTTCTAGATATTTTTCAGATTTTCCAAAATTATGTCGATGAGCAAGCAGGGTTTTTTTCGTCTCACGGTATAATTCCTTTAACTGCTCAATTTCCGTTCTGTTCTTTTCTTCGCTTCCGACAAGCTCATGAAGTTCTTCGACAATTTTATTAATCTCATTTTCAGTTGCTTGCAGCTTATTATTGATTTCCTGTTGAATTCCTTTCGCTTTATTAAAGCGATAACGGTCGATGAACTCTTCAGCGTCAAACAGCATCTCTTCCAAATCGGGTAATTTAACCGTGACGATATCATCCCATTGATTGCGCCAGCCCTCGAATAACTCTTCGGTTTGCCCAGTCATATTCAATTGTTTTACTTTTGACATTTCATCCAATATTGGCCGGTTAAATAAATCAATTTTCCAGGCCTCTAACCTATCCATCTCTTTAAAATACTTTTTCTTTATAAAATATCCTATTACGAATAAGGCTAGCAGCAGGATAATGAATCCAATAAAATACTTCACGTTCGAGCCCCCTGTTTCAGACACTTCAAAATTCTCCAAAGCGCTAGATACTAATCTATAAAAACCTTTAAATCTCGGTTAAGTTCAATGCTTCTATGATACCATGTAAACGACGTTTTTTGACTATTATTTTCATTTTTTTTGAAAAAGAAATATGAATTTAATATTTTATGTCTGAAATTTTGGCTAAAGTCCAAATTAAAAAGCACATGCTTGTAGGAAATTTAATTTCCAAGCTAGTGCTCATCATATAAACATTTGGATACTTTTTTCAATTACAATATTGCCTCTTTCTTTTCAATGATTTTTGTTCCCAGTGTGTTTTCGATCCAACTATTAATTTCCTTTAAGTACTTTTGTTCAAAGAACCTTTCATTCGGAAAAATATAAAGTACCTCTCGTAAATAATGGGCATTAATAAATGGCATCATTAGTAATCCCTTGTATTGGATAATCAAGTAAGCAATCGAATGTGGACGGAATTCTTTCCTTTCAAACCCTTTTTCAAAAATCTTTTGAAAATAATACTTTTCTTTGACTGCATATGTGGACATAACTTCTCTAACTACCTGAGAATCCATTGACATTTCTCGGTACACGAAGCTTGTAAGATCAATATTTTCACATTGATAGTGGAGTAAGTCAGCTGTAATCCTTTTTAAACAATTCTTTACACCCGCATCCATCGTTGAAAACCTTTCCTCAATAATGCTAAGATACTGCTCGAAAAAGTAAGTAAAGCAATATTCTAATAATCCAAGCTTATTCTCAAAATGATAGGCAATTGTTGCTGAGTTAACTTTTGCTATAGCTGCAATATCACGCATCGATGTTCCCGCATAACCGTTTGAATTAAAAAGCGATATTGCTGCCTTTACTATAACTTCTTTAGAATCCTTTTTCATCGTACACCTCCAGTATACTCGCGGCCTTTTTATCCTTACTATAACAATTCTTTTTATCATAGTGTTTTCCTTTATAAACTTATCGACAAAGTATGCTCTTTTTCTTGTAAGTTTGATAAAATAGATAAGAACTTTATGAAGGGATGGGTGAAAAAACATGTTTAATGTCGAAATGTACAAAGGGACCCGCCAAGAAAATTATGACTTGGTAACAAAACAATTACAGGCCCTTCTCCATGGTGAGAAAAATCAAATCGCTAATCTTAGTAATACCGCTTCATTATTAAACCAATTTCTTGATCGTATTAATTGGGTTGGTTTCTATTTAATGGATGAAAACAATGAACTAGTATTGGGACCCTTTCAAGGACTGCCCGCATGTGTTCGCATCCCCCTCGGCAAAGGTGTGTGTGGAACATCCGCTAAGAATATGGAAACTATCCGAGTGGAAGACGTTCATCAATTTCCGGGCCATATCGCCTGCGATGCTGCATCTAATTCTGAAATCGTCATCCCCCTTATTAAGGATGGAAGATTACTGGGTGTATTGGATATTGACTCGCCAGAGAAAAATCGCTTCGATGAGTTAGACCAAGAACAATTAGAAGGGATTGCTACTATACTAGTGGAGCACCTCTAACATAAAAAACTCGCCTTGGCGAGTTTTTTATATAGGCTGTTTGTAAATGTTGTATTTACTCTTTAACAACTGCAATAAACCAAATGTACAACCATATACACCTTGAGAACACAAGATATGGTCCCCTGTTTTGGTTAACGCTGTCAGTACATTTGCGATAATAAAGGCACACAAATGAACTTCATTCAAGTGCCCCGCCAAGTTATTATGCAGTTTTCTGTGCAACCACCTTATTTTTACCTGTACCCTTGGCAAGGTATAATGCCTCGTCTGCTCTTTTGAATAAATATTTGTATGTATCGTGTTTATCTTTATGCCAATAGGAAACACCACAGGATACCGTTATTTTTGGGAAGGTACATTCTGCTATCGTTTTTACAAGTCTATCGGCTATCTCTAATCCCTCCTCTATTGAAACTCTAGGAAGATATATGGCTAACTCCTCCCCTCCCCAACGAGCACCAACATCATTTTCGCGAATATTCTTTTTAATTAATTTTGCTACCTGAATTAGTACATCGTCACCTACCTGATGACCAAATGTGTCATTAATTTCCTTGAAATTATCAATATCAATTAAAATAAAGACCCCTTCTGGATCATCCTTCATGGAATACTGTATATTTTCGTCTAAAAAATTCCGGGAATGAAGCTTTGTTAAATGGTCCGTTATGATCATATGTTCTAGTTCTTCCCTGAGCATTGAATTCGACAAAGCTAGTGATGAGTGTAAAAGGAGCGACTGCAAGAGATTAAATGTCTCTAATGAGAAATAATTAGGTTTTTGGTGCATAACAATCGTGAATCCTTTTATGCTCTTACTTTGAAGGATTGGTACAGCCATTACGGAATGGTATTTTTTACTGTCATTTAGGAGTGGAAGGTTAAAGTCTCCAATAAATATAGATTCTTTTTCTGTATGTATTTTAGCTTCTAGGAGGTTAGTATAAATCTTTGACTGTTTTGTCAAAAAAAATGGGGTTGTACCTGGAAGTACTCTCAGTTTACTGTGATCTTTGGAAAAGAGGAAGAATCCCACTTCCTGGGCATGAAATGTTTGAGTAATTTGCTTTGACATAAATTCCATTATATTAAATAAACGGAAATTTGCGTTTAATTCTTGAGAGGTTTCATTCATGGTTTGTAATTCCGAAATGACTTGTTTAAACTGATGATAAAGTTTTGCATCTTCTATTGCTCTGCCTGTTGCATTTGCTAGTAAAGTAATCGTGTTAATTGCATGAAATATCTCTTTATATTTCGTTAACTCTTCTTGCAACTCTTTTGCATCCATATTCTTATCACCTTTTATTGCTTATTTCCAATTTTATACATCATCATCATTATAGTAAATAAACAGGTGATAGTGATAGAGATTTTTGTATGTTTTTTTATTTTCATTAGATTTACGAATGGTTATTCATAGTTTCCTGAAATTAACTTGACACATGGGTGAATAAAATTATATAATATTCTTTGTGTAAAATAACTGCAGCCTATGTGAACACGTGAATGGATTCATTTTGTTCCTCATGAGTCATTTTTACTTATGATGGTGTATCTTGTAACCCTCTGCTGCTAGGGCGAAGGTGCATGAAAACAGAATGGCTATCATTGATGTTTCATAACGGTTTTTATTTTACCAAAATAAAAACACTAAGGAGGAGTCATTCATGGCTCGTTATACTGGCTCTAGCTGGAAAATTTCTCGTCGTCTTGGAATCTCTCTAAGCGGCACAGGTAAAGAATTAGAAAAGCGTCCTTACGCTCCAGGACAACATGGTCCTAACCAACGTAAGAAACTTTCTGAATACGGATTACAATTACAAGAAAAGCAAAAACTTCGTCATATGTATGGAGTAACTGAGCGTCAATTCCGTAACTTATTTGATAAAGCAGGCAACATCGGTGGGGTTCACGGTGAAAACTTCATGATCCTACTTGAATCACGTCTTGACAACGTAGTTTACCGTTTAGGTTTAGCTCGTACTCGTCGTGCAGCTCGTCAATTAGTTAACCACGGTCACATCTTGGTTGATGGATCTCGCGTAGATATCCCATCATACCGTTTAGCTGCTGGTCAAACTATCAGCCTACGTGAAAAATCACGTAATCTTGATGTTGTTAAAGAAGCTATCGAAGTAAATAACTTCGTACCTGACTATTTAACATTTGATGCAGACAAGCTTGAAGGTACTTTCACTCGCTTACCAGAGCGTTCTGAATTACCAGCTGAAATTAACGAAACACTTATTGTTGAGTTCTACTCACGGTAATTGATTTGCTTTTTAAATAGCAATCACAAAAACCCTAGAAGCGTTATTATAACGCAGTTTCTAGGGTTTTTTATTTTACTCTGTGGTGGGGTGTCGCCTATTGTATAATTAATCCAATATATATAATTTGTTACTTATATACTTTGCCCTTGCTTCAATATATTGGCAAATAAAATCCGGTTCTTTATCAAATAGGTGGATCTGTTCCTTTACATATGGGTCTTTTAAAACATAGGGCCTTATGAGCTCAAAAGTTTCTTGGATTTTAGGTTTCATACATTCTAAAGTAAACTGGTTACTTAAGATATCTTCTAATCGTTTTTTGTATTGGTTTCGAAATGTTTTCACATCAAGAATCCGTGCCGTCAATGTGTTATATCCTTCAATTCTCACATAGTATTCTTCCATGACTTCTCCATTTATATCCCTTCCCCATGTAGCGTCATAATCCCAGGGAATGACTTCAAAAAGTCCCGTTTCTCCGTTCCGATATAACGCATAGTTATGAACGAATCCATCGTAATTCTGTGTGAAAATAACACCTGCGAGCCAGCAAAGATACTTTTCAACGTTTATATATTTTACAATCTCCTTTTCAAAGTCTACTCTTGGGATCGTATTGATTTTTATGATTAATTCATGTAAAGCATTCTCATCCTCAGCTGTCCCACATTTTCTCTCATATCCAAACTCAAGTGATTTCTTTATATCTTGATCAAGTTCACTCATTAACGAGAAGTTAGCGTCACCATCCACAGCATAAAATATTGATCCTTTTGGCAGTTTTTGATTCTCTAAAAAATACTCATCAACAGATTCTAATTCTAGATAAAGTCCCTCATTTTTCCCATTTATCATTAGGAAAACAAACTGGGATTTCGGGGATAAACATCCAATTTCCTTAAAAAAGTCTAAAGATAATTTATTTCTTATGAATGATGGATCCTTATATTCTGCATTTAAATGCCATTCTTTTGCGTTTCGAAAAGTAATGGGTTTGTGAAAAGCTATATGATACGACTTTTTCCTAAAACCACGAATATGAGAGCCACGGTAAGCTAGATCGATGTTATAACTTTTTTTGTTTACGGTCAGCTTTGCAGTAATTGGATCATCAACCCAAATATCCCTGCGTAGCTCGGAAAAATCCAAAGGATGAATAAAAAACTTATATTCAGGTAGTTTCTTAGAATGATCCACAGGTATCCTTCCCCTTTCTTTTTCCTATACTCATATGCAAAAAGGGGTTGTCTGGTTTTTTTTTTTGGTTCGGAGGCGATTGTCTATTACCAATCTCGTACAAGCCACATAGATTATTAGGGAAAAGTAACGTATTTCATTTATATGTTTCGTTTCAATAACTATGAAATGGAGGTAATGAGTATGTCGGATTTTTTCAATAATGATATACAAAGAGCTGTAGACAGTGCTAATTCAATGGGTTTAAATGACTTTATGTTCCAGAGTCCATCAAGCTGCCGTTCTAGAAGCAGAAATACATGTGATAATCGTCGTCGCACTAGCCGTCGTCGCACTAGCCGTCGTCGCTTCACTAGCCGTCGCCGCTTCACTAGCCATCGCCGCTTCACTAGCCGTCGTCGCACTAGCCATCGTCGCACTAGCCGTCGTCGGTGCACCAGCCGTCGTCGCACTAGCCGTCGTCGCGTCACTAGCCGTCGTCGATGTTTTCGGAACTGGGATGATTTAATGTTTGGTAATCGACGAAGAAGTTGCTTTAGAAGATTTTAAACTCTAGCTCAAAGGCATGGAATGATTATCATTCCATGCCTTTATTTGACTAGATCCTTTTGATCTGTCCAAAATGAAGTCGAATTTCATTTAGTTTAGTAACCGAACAGAACTTCAGGATTCCATTTTAATTGGTTAATAGCACATAAAATGTCCATTATAAAAAGCCCTTCGGTCCATGGGCTTTTTTGTAAATTCCATGAGCAAACATAAAAACCCTAGAAATCGAGTTATATCAACGCTTCTAGTTTTTTTTACTTTTTAGGAATGCAGGTTTTTGATTTTAACTAGCGAGTTGCATTTAGTAAAGCCATTTCTTCCCTTTTTAAAAATTCAATCACTTGACCGGCAAATTCTTTTGTTTTTTCAATTTGAACCCAATGGCCGCACTCTGGGAAGACATGAAGCTCTGCATTTGGTAATGCAAGCGCTAATTTGTAGCTTGTGTCTTGTAATGGGATGACACGATCATCTCTTCCATGGATTAATAATACAGGGAAGTTAATTTTTCCAAGCTGCTCGATAGATAGTGCCATAGCACTAACATATTGTTGTCTTGGTCGAGGAAACATCGATGAAAATGATTCTTGGAAGCCTTCTTGCATACTTGATCTATAACGCATTTCTACTAAGTCATCATTTTCGGCTATCGATTGGTTGAAAGTAAATAGTTTGATTAAATCTTTCATATTTTCAAAGCTTGGTGTATATCCCCAAACTCGATCTAATCCTTCGTAAATTTGGTGGTCAATTCCCATACTACCCATTAAGATAAGTCGCTTGATAAGGTCAGGGCGTTTTTTAGCAATGTTTAGTGCAATTGCTCCACCGAATGAGTTACCAATTATTGAAATTTTTGTTTCACCGATGGTTTCAACGAAATCAATCATTTGATCTGCCCAAACATCGATTGAATATTTAATTCTCTCTGGTCGATCTGTGTAGCCAAATCCAACGACATCTGGTGCATAAAGATGAAAATGCTGTGAAAGAATTGGGAAAACTAACCGCCAGTTAGCCCAGGCTGAAACGCCAGGACCAGAACCATGGATAAGTAAAATCACTTCCCCTTGCCCATCCTCATGATAATGTGTTTTAACTCCCTTTACATCAATGTACTTTCCTGCTTCAACTGACATATAAATCTCCTCCATTCAAGCACTCTGCATACGTTTATTCTATTCGTTTAAGGGCAGCTTCACAGCACAATTCATCCTGTTCTGCACTGCCGCCACTAACCCCAATTCCACCGATTATTTTTCCATCTACTTTAATAGGAAACCCACCACCAAAAATGACTAACTTAGGAGTATGTACAATTCCATTTAGTAATGCAGGTTCATCTTTTATCATTGGATACCACTCTGAGGTCGGTTTTCCAAACGCAATTGCTGTGTATGCTTTATTTTGGGAAATGCCAACACTCAACAATGGAGCATGATCCATTCTCGAAAAGCTAACTACATTTCCACCATCATCAACAACGGTTATATTGACAGCAATCCCTAATTCTTTTGCTTTTTGTTCAGCGGCATTAATCATTTTTTTGGCAAGTTCATTCGTTATGGCGTACTTTTCTAAATATTTCATGATTTCCACTCCTGGTCACATTCTCATTAAAAATAGTGATACTGTGGATAAAAAAAGCTTTAAATAACATAGCATCAGTTGGGTAAATGCCCCTGATGCTATGTTACTTATCTCAATACTTTATTTCTTTCCCTAATAGGTATAATACTCATGTCTGTTGTTGGCTTACTTTGACAAGCTAGTCGATATCCAGTAGCATATTCCTCCACAGGTAAAGCAGATTTTGAATAAATCCCATCTACCGTTTCACCAGTCGTAATTTTAATCTTGCACATCCCACATGCGCCGCCTTTACAGCCAACAAAAATGTTACCAGCTTGACGTATAGAGGCATTTAAGATCGTTTCATTTTCCTTAACTAAAATTTCTTTTCCGTTAACCTCGATTTTAAATGTCTCCATGGTTAACACTCCTTAAATTTTCATGTGGCTTACTTAATTAAAAGGAAGCTTCTCTAATGATATGTAATCGCTTACAAAAAAGCGGATGAGAGAAACTTCCTTGATGATTACTTGTTGTATTAGGAAACTACAGTAATAAATCTTTCATTTAATTCTCTTTCAAAATAGAAGACTGCTTTACCGATTGTATCCTCTGTCCATGTAATGGTAGGTGAATCAGGGTATGTGATATAGCCGCCACAGAACACTTCATTACGGTTTCCAGATGGGTCGAAGAAGTATATGGTTGTCCCTCTTGTAACTCCATGACGAGTTGGACCCGCGTCAATCATGACATCATTTTTTGCCATGATATCGGCAGCATTTCGAAGTTCTACCCACTCATCTAACCAGAATGCAAAATGATGAAGTTTGTTTTGTGGTCCTTTAATAATAGCGATATCGTGGGCAGTATTTGTCTTGAATAACCATTTCGCAATCGTTTGATCATTCTTTTCCCCAGCGACTAATTGCTCACTTACGTGGAAGCCAAAAATGTCTGTAAATATTTTTATTGCACCATCAACGTCTTCCCCAGAAATTAAAAGATGATCAAGACGTGTCGGATGCATTCCCAGTAATCCGTCTGGCCATGGGTCAGGATTGACAAGCGCTAATCCATTACCAACAACTTCAACTTGGTTGTATAGTTCAACGATTTGTCCAGTAGGTAAAGTGAATCGAACTGCTTCTCCTTCTGCTATTCGAGTTCCAGCTGGAACACGTTCTGTATCTATCCCATAATTGTTTAATTTTTGTTCATAAAGGTCTAAATCTGAAGAAAATTCACATTTGAAAGCTAAATGCTCCAAACCAGCACTGTCGGCTTTTTTCAAAATTACACTATGATGATCATGCTCATCCCATGCTTTCAGATAAACCCTGTCCTCTTCACGGGCAGTTTCAATTAAACCGATAACTCTTTTGTAGTAATCAATTGATTTCTCCCAGTTTGGACAACGTACTTCAACTCTTCCTAGACGCATGATAGCCATTAATTTACTCCTCCTTATGTTTTCTTAATTTATAGATTAAAATATTTCAGAAGTGATCCCACCAATGAAATACTCTAATTTTAATTTTTTCTAGGGAATAAATTTCATAAAACTAAGCCCTACTGGCTCAAGGGCTTTTAAAAAAGAACAAAGTTAATTGAAAAAGCAAAACATGAAGCGATTCTAAAGTAAATTCAACAGTGGGGTATCTAGAAGAATGGTGAAGGAAAAAACCGTTTTAAAACTGGTATTAAGGTCATTTGGCAATTGGAGCATCATCATATAATAAAAATACCATAAAGCCGATGATTGTTTATGTTGAATATGTGAATGATTTTCGAAATATTTTGTTATTTGAGCAACCTCTCAGAAAAACCGTGCCAGCAGCAGTGGCACGGTTTTTCTATTTCTTTAACCACCTTATCGCTCTTGAATAAAGGAACGCAAGTAATACGTATAGTACAACTACAATTGCTGCGGTCCACATTCGTTCGAGGATCACACCATCCGCATACAAAACAGGACCTAATCCAAAGAAGGTAACTAGTAGGAAGAGAATGATAAAAATAGCATGGATTAAAACTTTCAAAACATCACCTCCGCGGGTACTTCTTATCTATTAGAAGACGTTTTTAAGTTGATCATTGTTACAATTGCATTATTTATCGTGCTTTTTGAAATTATTAAGGTTTGAGTAACCGTTGGACATGTTTTTTTGGGTGGACGATCACACCAGCATGCATACCTGCATTGACCCAAATTGTCTTTTTAACAAGCTTTGGCACTCCAGCATAATCACACCTGTTTCGGGCATTAAGTAACTAAAGATAGAACAAAACCGACCTCAAAATCTAAGGCCGGTTTTACTAAAATTAGTATTTAATCAAGGTGTATTTCTTTTTACCTCTTCTAATGATGGTAAATTGTCCTTCAATTCGATCAGAGTCCTGTAATACATAGGCATTATCTGTAATTCTTTCTCCATTCACTGTAACCGCACCATTTGCGATATCTTCTCTCGCCTGGCGCTTTGAAGGTGAAATTTCCGCAGCAACTAATAAGTCAACTAAGTTACCATCTAAATCCGCCGCATTAAATGATGGGACGTCTTTGAATCCTTGCTCGATTTCTGCTGCTGATAGACTCCGAACATCCCCACTGAATAATGCTTCTGTTATTTTTATCGCCTGCTGCAAAGATTCTTCACCATGAATCAAACGTGTCATTTCCTCAGCCAACGCCCTTTGTGCCTTGCGTAAATGCGGTTCTTCTTGAACAGACTTTTCTAGTCCTTCGATTTCTTCGTGGGACAAGAAAGTAAAGTATTTCAAGTATTTAACAACATCTGCATCCGCTGCGTTAATCCAGAATTGGTAGAATTCATAAGGAGTCGTCTTCTTAGCGTCAAGCCAAACCGCTCCACCTTCTGTTTTTCCGAATTTTGTCCCGTCCGCTTTTGTCACAAGTGGGATCGTTAATCCATAAGCTTTCGAACCTTCTGGCTGCATTTTACGAATTAGTTCTAGTCCAGAAGTGATATTACCCCATTGGTCACTTCCTCCCACTTGCATTTTACAGTTGAAGTTCTCATAAAGGTGATTGAAATCCATTGCCTGAAGAATCGTATACGTGAATTCTGTAAACGATATCCCGGAATCAAGTCGTGAAGCAATTGTATCCTTCGCCAGCATGTAATTGACGCCAATATGCTTACCAATGTCACGTAAGAACGTAACAATATCCATCGACCCAGCCCAATCATAGTTATTCACCAAGACAGCACCATTTTCACCATCGAAGTTAAAAATGGCTGCTAACTGCTTTTGAATCCCTTCAACATTTTTCTGTACAGCCTCCAATGTTTGCAGGTTACGTTCTTCACTTTTACCACTCGGGTCTCCGATAAGCCCTGTCGCACCGCCCACTAAAACAACAGGACGGTGTCCATGCTGCTGAAATCTTCTAAGTGTTAAAAACGGCACCATATGTCCGATATGCATGCTGTCTGCTGTTGGGTCTACTCCACAATATAGAGAGATTTTCTCCTTACTAATCAAATCCTTAAGGCTTTCTTCATCTGTCTGCTGGTAGATGAGTCCCCGCCAAGCTAAATCCTGTAATAAATCCATTTTGTACTACCTCCATTTTTTAAAAAATTAACGCTGTATTAAACTTGATTGTTGATTTTCTTTGTTTCATCAACACCAGTTTCGATGATGACACTTTCCCCAACTCTTCATCGCTGTTTTTGTCTTCATCGGCGTTATGATGACACTTTCCCCAACTTTTTATCGCTTTTTTGTCTTCATCGGTGTTATGATGACACTTTCCCCAACTTTTCATCGCAGTTTTTGTCTTCATCAGCGTTATGATGACTCTTTCCCGATGTTTTTTCCAAAAGTCTTCATTAGCTTTGCAGCCAAAACAAAAAGCGCCCCTGCAAAAATGCAGGGACGCATATACGCGCGGTACCACCCGGCTTGAGGAATAGATTCCTCCAACTCACAAAAATTAACGGTTTTGACCGTTCTCCACTACTTCTTTTTTCACGGAGAAAGCTCTGGGACGTAATTCACTCTTCTATATGTGTCAGCTTCCACCAGCCGCTGACTCTCTAAAAACAGGGATAGAAGAACTACAGTAGATTCCCTTCATAGCTTGATTATTAAAATTATAACTTATAGAATTTTTACCATAATTTATAGCTGCTGTCAAACATGAACTGGGAATATTAGAAAAATGTAGAAGTTTGTCATTTTTACATATATCATTATGCTATAATATATGTGATTTTAAAAGAGGTGATTCTATGAATGATAAATTTCAAGTGTGGTTAGAGAAATTAAAGTCCATACCCAACTTGTTTACCCATAAAAAAACAGTAAAAAGCGCACGAATTACCTACCAAGTATTTTGGAATCTTTTGCTGCTAGTAATGACTGTGGTCATCCTTGGGGGAGCATTTGCAGGTGGTGTTGGTGCTGGCTATTTTGCCTCGCTTGTAAAGGACGAACCTGTCCGGTCTTATGACAGTATGAAAAAAGATATTTATAATTTTACAGAAACATCGGACTTATATTTTTCTGATAATGTCTTTCTTGGAAAGCTGAGGACAGATCTTGAACGTGAAGAAGTAAAAATTGATCAAGTATCTGATTTTCTAGTAAAAGCAGTAATTGCAACAGAAGATGAGTATTTTTATACACACAAAGGAGTCGTGCCAAAAGCAGTTTTTCGTGCACTTTTCCAGGAAGTGACGAATTCTGCTGTTCAAACAGGCGGTAGTACATTAACACAACAATTAATCAAAAACCAAATTTTAACGAATGAAGTCTCTTTCGAAAGAAAAGCAAATGAAATCTTACTTGCTCTACGTTTAGAGAAATTTTTCACTAAAAAAGAAATCCTAGAAGCATATTTAAACGTTTCAACATTTGGAAGAAATTCATCTGGTAAAAATATCGGCGGTGTTCAAGCAGCTGCAAAAGGTATATTCGGAAAAAATGCCAGTGAATTGACTCTTCCACAAGCAGCCTTTATTGCTGGTTTACCACAAAGTCCCTTTGGCTATACACCTTTTACAAGAGAAGGTACGGTAAAAAACAATTTAGAACCAGGTCTTACCCGAATGAAAACCGTTCTAAAAAGAATGTATGATGGCGGTCACATCAATGATACACAGTATGCAGAGGCGGCAGCTTATGATATTACAAAGGATTTTATCCCTGCAGGAGAAAATCCGCTTGAAAAATACCCATACTTAACCTTTGAAGTTGAAGAGCGAGCTGTTGAAGTATTAACCAATGTATTGGCAAAAAACGACGGCTATGAGGAAACAGCTTTAAAAGAAGATGAAAACCTTTATTACAAATACCGAACATTAGCCAATCAGAATTTAAGACAAAATGGATATGAAATCCATACAACCATAAACAAAGAAATATATGATGTATTCCAAGAGGTAAAGAATAACTACCCGAATTATGGACCTGATAAGGACCAAGAGAAGCAGGACCCAGAAACAGGTGAAACGATAATCGTCAAAGAACCTGTTGAAGTAGGCGCTATGCTTATTGAAAATAAAACAGGGAAAATCATCAGTTTTGTTGGTGGACGAGATCACAATAAACAAGAACTGAATCATGCGACAAATGCTATCAGGCAAAATGGTTCTACTATGAAGCCTCTACTTGTTTATGGACCGGCTATTGAATTGGGGAAAGCATCACCAGGTACGCCGTTACCGGATGTAGCCTTAAGACTTGAGCCCTCCATTTCGAGACCTTGGCCAAACAACTATGACAGGCGATACAGTGGTCTTACTTCAGCAAGACATGCGCTAAAAAAATCTTATAACGTTCCAGCTGTTAAGCTATATAAAGATATACTTGATCAGCAGCCTGCAAAATATCTTGAAAAAATGGGCTTTACCTCTCTAAGAAGTGAGGATTATACTAACCTCTCAACTTCTATTGGATCAATGAAAAATGGAGTAACAGTCGAAGAAAACACCAATGCCTTTGGCACCTTTGCAAATGAGGGTAAATTTATTGATGCGTACATGATTGAAAAAATAGTCGATAAAGACGGCAAAATTATCTACCAGCATGAAGTAAAGCCAGTCGATGTTTTTAAACCACAGACAGCATTTTTAACGCTTGATATGATGCGTGATGTAATCAAAAGCGGTACAGCTCAAGGTATCACGAGTAAATTGAAGTTTAGTGCAGATTGGGCAGGCAAAACAGGGACTGGACATGATTATCATGACAATTGGTTTGTGGCTACCAACCCTAATGTAACCTTTGGAATCTGGAATGGCTATGATACGCCAAAGTCATTAAAGACGGGCGGAATGTCCTATTCACAAAGAACGAACAATTTATGGGCAGCATTAATTAATGCAGCCTATGATATTAAACCTGAGTTGATTAGTCCAGCAGAATCGTTCCCTGTACCAACTGGGATTGTAAAGCGCTCATTCTGCGCTGTTTCAGGATTATTGCCTTCGGATGCCTGTTCTAAGGCTGGATTAGTTGAAAGTGACTACTTTAACGCCGATAATGTTCCAACCAAACAAGATAATAGTTTGATTGCAGGAAACTATGTGCAAATTGGTGATAAAAAGTATCTAGCTTTAGATTCTACACCTGCGGAATTTGCCCAACAAGGCGTCATCCTAAATCCAGATTTCATTGCTCAAATGGTTGGAAGGAATTTTAGTAATCCGAGTCAGCTCATACCAAAAATGGAACGCTGGGGTAAAATTCTTGTTCCAAATGATAAAATAGTGGATAACGGAAAACAACCAGACGGAGTGTCCTTATCCCTATCCGGAAATAATCTTATTTGGTCTGCACCTGCTGATAATGATATTGTCGGTTATCGTGTATATCAAAACGATTCAAAGGTCGCGAGTATCATTAGCGGTTCCAGTCTTTCTTTCACAGCAACAATGGGTTCCTACTATGTTACTGCCGTAGATATCGCAGGAAAGGAATCACCAGCCTCTAATAAAGTGGATGTTGGAATTATACCTACTCAATAAAGGTAACAAAAAAAGGAGCTTGGATTCCCAAGCTCTTTTTTTGTTATCAGTGTTTGCTTATCTAAGACGATTCACTTTTTTGATAATTTCTAATTGGATAGAGCGCTTTTTCAAGTGTGAGGAAATTCTTTTCTGTTATTTCAGCTTTCCTAGGAATTGGCTTGTACATATCATTGGGATCATCCCACTTTAGAGGAAGAGTAACTGGTGCTTTCGCTTGCCAGAAATCTAGCCAATCTTGCGGTAAGTTTCCATAACAGTTTGAGTTTTCAGTCATCTCCATCCATATAAGTGCCCATGCTCTCGGAACCACCCTCCAGATATCATAGCCTCCTCCGCCAACGGCAATCCATTTACCCCCACAATATTGATGGGCAATTTCATGAGCAAGCTTTGGAATTTCACGATAGATGTTCATGGTAGCCGATAAATGAGTAAGCGGATCATAATAATGCGAATCAGCTCCATTTTGTGTCAAAATAACATCTGGCTTAAAAAATTCAGCTACTTCCTTCAAAGATTGAGTATAAACCTGAAGCCATGATTCATCTTCTGTAAATGCATCCACGGGAATATTAAAAGAATAACCGTAACCTCTTCCTTGACCTCTTTCATTTACATTCCCAGTACCTGGAAACAAGTATCTTCCTGTTTCATGAATAGATAAGGTACAAACATTGGGATCATCATAAAAGGACCATTGAACACCATCCCCATGATGGGCGTCGGTATCAACATAAAGAACCCTAGCATTGTATTTATCTTGCATATATTTAATAGCTACTGAACTATCATTATAAACGCAAAATCCAGAAGCTTTACCTCGAAAGCCATGATGTAATCCCCCTCCAAGGTGAAGGGCATGGAGAGCTTGACCGGTCATGACTTGATCAACCGCTGTTAATGTTCCACCAACTAGAAGGGCGCTGGCTTCGTGCATA
The DNA here is from genome assembly GCF_031457145.1 of Neobacillus niacini. GTDB lineage: Bacteria > Bacillota > Bacilli > Bacillales > Cytobacillaceae > Neobacillus > Neobacillus niacini_J. The sequence goes on along the minus strand of NZ_JAVDVZ010000005.1, from coordinate 86,101 downwards.
TTAGGAAAAATGGGTGTATCTTCTGTGCCTAACCCATAGTTTTCAGCCACTTGTTGCGGCAACTGTCCATGCCCAGCCATTTTTACTGCTGCAATATAGCTCGGGTCATGAACAAGACTGAGTTCCTCCTCTGTTGCCATTCTTGGAGGAATAACCAGCTTATTGTCTAGAGCATTTAATTTATGTAGCAAATCTACAGTAAGTTTGAGACGAAACTGATTAAAAGGGTGATTACTGTTAAATTTATAATTCAACAATTCTTCTGAGAAAATAAATGAACACTGATCGGTCATAAAGATACACCTGGCAGATTTGGCCATAAAACATCATGACCTGATTGTTTTAAATCCTCGATGAGAGCAGTAGGATTCATGGTTTGTAATCTAATAACAAGTATCTTATATTGGTCATTCTTTTTGTCGGGATAAACAAGAACACTCAGAATATTTGCTTTCCGTCCCTTTATGATACTTGTAATATCACTAAGCTTTCCTGCAAGATTAGGTACCCTTATTTCAATTTGAGAACCAGGTTGATGCGCACCTGTTAACTCCACAAGAGTTCTTAATAAATCTGTTTCGGTTACAATTCCAACAAGTTTCTGATCATTCGTAATCGGAAGACAACCGATTTTATGTTCATAAAATACTGCAGCTATTTCCTCCACAAAATCAAGAGGATGACCTGTGATAACATTTTTTTTCATAATAGAGTCAACAGGTCTTTGCAGGTCCTCTACATGTTCGTTTGCACGGAATATAGAAGGAGCTGCTTCGCGAATATCTGTTAAAGTTACAATGCCAACCAATTCTTGCTCACCATTTATTACAGGTATATGCCGAATTTTTTTTTCTTCCATTAATCTCATAGTGTCAGCAATTGATACAGTTGGAGTAACTGTATAAACTTTCGTTTTCATAATCTCTTCAACAATCATCCCAGATACCCCCCTCGGTTCATAAAACGGAGACGATCAAATCTTTGGATTGTCTCCACATCCACCCTTTTACCAATTTTCGCCATAAGACAGTTTGCAGGGTGTGAACAAATCTCAGGGTCATCGGTGGCATACCACTCCAGACCGCCAGCATTCATCATTTTCTCCATGATTTTTCGATACTCCCAAACATTTAGCCCTGTTCCTTTTAAATCCCAATGCCAATAATATTCCGTTGTAATAATTAAGTAATCCTCCATTGCGTCGTCCATCATCGACACTGTGAGGAGATTTTTTCCGACAGAGCAGCCCCTAAATTGGGGAATCACTTCAATCGCCCCCAATTCAATAAAATTATCCATTTTGTCTTCAGACCATCGTTCAAGAGGGTCTGGAAAAAGGTATGTCACATAACCAACGATGGTATGGTGATGTCTTGCGATAATAATTCTGCCTTCTTCAAGTTGTGCAATCCCTACTAAAGCTTGATGCTGCTGTTCTGGCGGACGAAATGCGGTAAGATGTTCGTGAAATTCATATCCAGCAAGTTTATCTGAGGAAATAGGACCCTCAATGATTAAGTTTCCATGGGGAGTTTTCAATTCCTTGGCATTATACGTTTTTTTGTGTTCCATCCCTACACCACCTGAAAAATCATTCGCGTATCAACTCTATTATACATAATTTAAATCTTTTTTTAGCCTCTTTACATAATTTTCTGTCTTATTAAAAGGCTCTTTTCTTAAACTTTATTGCTTTATGGAACAAAATTTAATGATTATGTTAAGATTCCACAGAAAAACAGAATAATTTACAATAAGAAAAGAGCCAGCAAACTAAATTCTAAAGCGCAAAATAACTATTTCCACGTTAAAATCGGCTTTAAGATTTTAACAACACTCTTTACGAAACCAGACTATTAAAATTTTCGTGATAAATTCACAAAAAGATAAAATTATTTTAAAAATTGAGAATAGTTTCTATTTGTACTATAATTATCTCATACTAGCATAAGGGGGAAAATGGAATGAAAGTGGAAAAGCTGCCGGTCATGCAAGGGGAGCATAATTTAACAAATTATGAAGATAAGTATAAGAGCTTTAGTTGGGAGGAGACTGAAAAGGAATTCTCATGGCATGAAACAGGTCTTGTTAATATGGCATATGAGGCCATTGACCGTCACGCTGAGACCTTCCGAAAAAACAAGGTAGCCCTTTATTATCGCGATCATTCTCGTAATGAAAAATATACCTTCAAAGAAATGAAAGAGTTTTCAAATAAGGCTGGTAATGTCTTAAAAACATATGGTGATGTAGAAAAAGGAGACCGCGTTTTTATTTTTATGCCCCGGTCACCAGAACTATATTTTACAGTTTTGGGTGCGATTAAGCTTGGAGCCATTATTGGTCCATTATTTGAAGCTTTCATGGAGGGTGCCATTAGGGATCGTTTACAAGATAGTGAAGCGAAAGTACTGGTTACTACCCCTGAACTATTAGAACGTGTACCTGTTGATGAGCTGCCAGCATTAAAACACATATTCCTTGTTGGTCAAAATATTGAAGAAAATGGCCCATACATTGACTTTCTGAATAAATTCGAGGCTGCCAGCAACAAATTACGAATTGAATGGGTGGACCGTACAGATGGTCTGATTCTTCATTATACATCTGGTTCAACAGGTAAACCTAAAGGCGTATTGCACGTACATAATGCAATGATTCAACAGTATCAAACAGCCAAATGGGTATTGGATTTGAAGGAAGAGGATGTTTACTGGTGTACAGCTGACCCAGGCTGGGTTACCGGAACTTCATACGGTATTTTTGGACCATGGTTAACGGGAACATCAAACATCATTGTTGGCGGACGCTTTAGTCCCGATACTTGGTATAAAATGATTGAAGACTTCGGTGTAACAGTTTGGTATAGTGCCCCAACTGCTTTCCGGATGTTGATGGGAGCAGGAGATGAAATAGTTAAGAATTATGATTTAAGCAGCCTTCGTCATGTCTTAAGTGTTGGAGAGCCATTAAACCCTGAGGTTGTTAAATGGGGTGTGAAGGTCTTTAACAAAAGAATTCATGATAACTGGTGGATGACTGAAACAGGTGCACAGCTTATTAGTAACTACCCATGTATGGAGATTAAACCAGGCTCAATGGGTAAACCGATTCCAGGTGTCGTTGCTGCAATCGTTGACGACCAAGGCAATGAACTTCCTCCATACCGTATGGGGAATCTTGCGATTAAGAAGGGTTGGCCATCCATGATGCATTTGATCTGGAATAATCCTGAAAAATATGAGTCCTATTTTATGCCAAGCGGCTGGTATTTTTCTGGTGACTCGGCCTATATGGATGAAGATGGATACTTTTGGTTCCAAGGACGTGTGGATGATGTAATTATGACATCTGGTGAACGCGTTGGACCATTTGAGGTAGAAAGTAAGCTTATTGAGCATCCGGCTATTGCAGAGGCTGGAGTAATTGGGAAGCCTGACCCAGTACGCGGGGAAATCATTAAGGCTTTCATTTCGCTAAGAGAAGGATATGAACCATCAGATGAGCTTAAGGAAGAAATTCGGGTTTTTGTCAAAAAAGGACTTGCAGCACATGCAGCCCCTAGAGAAATTGATTTCCGCGATAAGCTTCCGAAAACCAGAAGTGGTAAGATTATGAGACGTGTCTTAAAGGCATGGGAACTGAACTTACCAACTGGTGACCTTTCAACTATGGAAGACTAAAATAACGCTCCAGCGCCTACTGCGCTGGAGCGTTATTGTTAATTAGTAGACTGACGGTGCTCGATGCGATGTGGAAGAATGACGGTTTGCTCTTCTACTTCTTCTTTATTCATAAGTTTAGTGAGCAATCGCATTGCGACAGCACCAATATCGTATAAAGGCTGAACGAGTGTGGTTAGCTGCGGGCGTACCATAAGAGATAGTCTGGTATTGTCTGATGTGATTACTTCAAAATCCTCAGGAATTTTATACCCTTTATCCTGGGCACCGTGAACGACACCCAGTGCCATTTCATCTGATCCAACGAGTATAGCAGTTGGTTTATCAGGAGCTTCTAATAATTTTTCGAACGCTTCTATTCCAGAATCATAGGTATAATCACCTTCTACAAGCAATGCCTCATTAAAATCAATTCCTGCTTCTCCTAATGCTCGTTGATAACCCTTAAGTTTTTTATGGATATTTCTTGGTTCTTGTAATGGTCCAATTACGAATGCAATTTTTTTATGACCTTTGTCAATAAATTCTTTCACTGAGTCATATACTGCTTGCTCATAATCTATATTCACAGAAGGAATCTGTTTTGATTCCTCAATGGACCCTGCTAAAACAATTGGTACTGGAGATTTACCGAATTCTTCCACAAGTTTTCCAGTTATATTTCCGCTCATAAAAACAATACCATCAACCTGTTTTCCTAGCATTGTATTTAATAAGTGTAATTCTTTCTCTAAGTTCTGATCGGAATTGCTTAAAATAATGTTGTACTTATACATGGTTGCGATATCTTCAATACCACGGGCCAGTTCTGCAAAAAAGATATTTGAAATATCGGGAATAACTACCCCAACCGTTGTTGTTTTCTTACTAGCCAATCCCCTGGCAACAGCATTAGGACGATAGCCAAGTCTTTCAATTACTTCTAATACTTTCTTTCGAGTAACGGGTTTTACATTTGGGTTTCCATTAACAACACGTGAAACGGTAGCCATTGAAACATTTGCTTCTCTGGCAACATCATAAATTGTAATATTCACGTTTAACACTCTCCTTAAACACGATACGTATTTTTCTTTATTTTACAACATTTTTCAATGATTTAGTCATTGTGATATAGTATACAATCTTTTATGTATTTAATCATACGATAAGAACAATAAAGCCGCAATGAAATTTGTTCTCATTTTCACTATATTTTCATTTTTTAATAAAAAAGACCTCTGCTTAGACAACAGAGGGTCTTTTACACTTATTTAAATTCGAACGAAGTTAGAAGCAAGCAGGTCACTATAAAAAGTATCAAACTGGTCAAGGTTCATCTGCTGCTGTGCATCAGAAAGTGCTACAGCTGGGTCTGGATGAACTTCTGCCATAACACCATCTGCACCAATTGCAAGTGCTGCTTTTGCACATGGTAGGAGTAAATCTCTTCTTCCCGTTGAGTGAGTTACATCGACCATAACCGGTAAATGTGTTTCTTGCTTTAGAATTGGTACAGCGGAAATATCAAGCGTATTTCTCGTTGCCCGTTCGTAAGTTCGAATTCCACGCTCACAAAGAATAATTTGCCCATTACCTTGTGCCATAATATATTCTGCCGCATTAATAAATTCTTCAATCGTAGCCGCAATACCACGCTTTAAAAGAACAGGCTTATTTACTGCACCTGCAGCTTTTAACAATTCAAAGTTTTGCATGTTACGAGCACCGATTTGGATAACATCAATATAATCAATAGCCATCTCAATGTCAGCAGGGTTTACAATCTCACTAATGACAGCCATATCGTATTCATCTGCCACGCGTTTTAAGATTTTCAAACCTTCAACGCCAAGTCCTTGGAAATCATATGGAGAAGTTCTAGGCTTATAGGCACCACCACGGAGAAGTTTTAATCCTTTTTCTTTCATTGCTTTTGCAACAGTTGCGACTTGTTCATACGATTCGACAGCACATGGACCAAAAACAAAATGCTGCTTTCCGTCACCGATTGTTTCACCTTTTATATTAACAATGGTATTTTCAGGCTTCTTTTTTCTAGAGACAAGAAGTGCTTTTTGATGGTCGTCTTTTTGCAAATCTAGACCAGCCTTGAAAATTTCCTTGAACAAATGATCAATGGTAGCATTATCAAAAGGCCCATCATTATGCTCTTTTATAGTATCAAGCATTTTTCTTTCACGAACAGGATCGTATTTATAGACCCCTTGAGTTTCTTTTGCTTTCGCAATCTCTTGGACGAGTTGAGCTCTTTCATTAATCAGCTTCAACAATTCTAAGTTAAGATCATCGACACGTGTCCTTAATAGTTCCAAATTACTTTTGCTCATATATTGTCCCCGTCCTTTCAATAGCATGACAGATTCATCATTAAATGATACTGTATTCTGCCAGCTAGCTCCCTTAATAGTAAATTTTTTGACAATTTAATAATTAGGCTTATTATATCTGAAAAGAACATAGTTGTCACGCTTTTTCCTTTAATGGTTAAACGCTTTTAAGCGCTAAAGTGAAATGTATTATACTAAGTCATTCTATGCAGTGATGTTAAAATGTTGCCTATAAATTTTCACCTTTTGCCGTTTTCAAGGAACGATTGGTAATTTTCCAGTGTGAAGCATTCCAGATAGCCTCACCCTTATTAAAAAGAAGTACTTGAGGTGATTCGTGTTTAATTTCAAATTTCTCGGCAATCTCATTTGATAAGGGACGTGCGTCTTGAACAGCTAAATAATAGGTGGGTACACTTTGATCTTCCCCTGCGTATTTTTGATACTCCTTATAAGCCGCATCACTAATAGGACATGTTAAGCTATGCTTTAAAAGGAAAAATTGGTCTTCTTGTTTTAGTACATCTTCAAATTGTTCGAATGTATCAAGTTTTTTTAACATTTTCTTCCCTCCAAAAAATAAACGGTGAAGTCATTCTATCACTCCACCATTTTGGTTACAAATATTTAGATTTCTTAATGTGTTACCTTGTATTCTTCCTCTTCAAATGCTTTTTTTGCTTCTTCTAATTTTTTTCTTATCGCTAATTCATCTACAGAACCTTCTCGGCTAGCTTTAGGCGCTTCACCGATGGGAATATAATAATCATCTTCCACTATATCATCGGATGGCTTTGTTTTATTGATTAGTTGAACCGTTTTTTCTTTTAGTGTGCCAGCTTGATTGTTAAGTGTGCTACGGAGATCCTTCCCTGATTTCGGGGCTAAGAAGATTGCTGCAGCGGCACCGACTAATCCGCCGATTAGTGCTCCAAGTAAAAAACTGCTCGATGAGTCTTCCCTTTTGTTTTGGTTTGTTTCTCGCATTTCGTAATCCTTACCCATAATGAATTCCTCCCTTTTATAAATAAACTATCTTGATCTCATTCTTTTCATTTCCTCGGCATTACTCACTTGTTTTGCTTCCTTTTTGGCATTCCATTTATCTTTTAGTTCAAGGAAAACGTTACTCCATTGCACGATTTGGGAAACCTTTTCTTTGTTTTCTTCTACTTGAATTTCAAATGAATCTGTTAATTTTTTTAAAGAACCATTGAATTTATTTACTGTTGCTCCAACATCTTTTACGGCAGTGACAACACTATTTAAATTCTGTGATTTCTCCTGAATATCATCCGCAAGTGCATTTGTTTTCTGTAAAAGTTCGGTTGTTTCTTGTGTGACTCCGTCCAGCTGTTTTTCTAATCCAGTTAGTGTTTTCGCAACACTTGAAAGGGTCTCTTGGAGAGAGTTTAGTGTTTTTGCTAAATAAATCACAAGCACTAAAAACGCAATCGCGATCAACGCGACACTTAAGTATAAAATAATTTCCATTCTTATTTACCTCCGCTTTTATACCTTTATGTATTACCTATCAAATCATTCGTTAAACGTAAATAGGCATCATATACTACTTCAAGATGATTGTCTCATTTTCCTGCAAAGGTTTACAATGGTTTTTACACTAAAGTTGAATATTTATCACTTTGTAAAGGAATCAGTTACAATAGAAGATGTATATTTACATTTTTTTGTAGGAGTCGTGATAATATGAAAGACCCACGTATTGAGAAACTAGCGAAGAATTTAATTACTTACTCTGTAGACTTACAAAAGGGCGAAAAAGTCTTAATCGAAAACTTTGGCCTGCAGCGTGAGTTAGTTACAGCATTGGTGAAGGAAGCCTATCTTGCTGGCGGATATCCATTTGTTCTTCTAAAGGATCAACAAGTAGATCGAGCTCTACTACTTGGCGCACAAGAAGAACAATTCAACATGATAGCTGATTTTGAAGCAAATGTGATGAGCAATATGGATGCATACATAGGTCTTCGTTCTGGTGATAACATTAACGAACAAGCGGATGTGCCAGACGAAAAGGTAAAGATTCACGGAAGCACGATTGGTAAAAAGGTCCATCGGGATATTCGTGTTCCGAAAACCAAATGGGTCGTCCTTCGCTACCCTACCTCCAACATGGCACAGTTAGCAAAAATGAGTACTGAGGCTTTTGAGGACTTCTATTTTGATGTTTGTAATTTAGATTATGGAAAGATGGATAAAGCAATGGTCAGCCTTACCGAATTGATGAACCGTACAGACAAAGTTCGTCTCACAGGCCCTGGAACGGACCTTAGCTTCTCAATTAAGGATATCCCTGCTATTAAGTGTGCTGGTCTCGCAAATATTCCTGATGGAGAGGTTTATACTGCTCCAGTACGTGATTCCGTAAATGGTGTCATTACCTATAACACCCCATCCCCATACCAAGGGTTTACGTTTGAAAATGTAAAACTGACCTTTAAGGATGGCAAAATCATTGAGGCTGTTGCAAATGATACTGAGCGCATCAATAAAATATTTGATACGGATGAAGGGGCACGTTATGTTGGAGAGTTTGCCATCGGCGTTAATCCATACATCTTAAACCCAATGCAGGATATTTTATTTGATGAAAAAATCGCCGGTAGCTTCCACTTTACACCAGGTCAATGTTATGACGAGGCCTTTAACGGAAACAATTCAAATATTCACTGGGATATGGTGAACATTCAGCGTCCAGAATACGGCGGCGGAGAAATCTATTTCGATGATGTGTTAATTCGGAAAGACGGTCTTTTCGTTATTCCTGAGCTAGAAGGATTAAATCCTGAAAACCTAAAATAATGGGCAGCTAGTGATGACCTGTTCTCATGCAATTAAAGTAAGCTTTGGTCTTCATCCACGTTATGATGACCTGTTCTCGTGAAATTAAAGTAAGCTTTGGTCTTCATCCACGTTATGATGACCTGTTCTCATGCAATTAATTAAGTTTTGGTCTTCAGCCGCGTTATGATGACCTGTTCTTATGTAATTAAAGCAAGCTTTGGTCTTCATCCTCGATGGCCAGTTCCTTTATTTAAAAAAATCAAGGCGTGAATTCCCATTAGAATTCACGCCTTTCATCTTGTTATAGAGTTAACTGGTTTTCATAGGATTCTTGGAATTTTTGAATATCTCCTGCACCCATAAATATGATCACACTATTTTGATGTTTCTCTAGAACAGAAGTATTTTCTTCTGACAAAATTTCAGCACCTTCAATTTTTGTTTGCAGGTCGTTTATTGTCAGTTTTCCATGGTTTTCACGGGCAGAGCCGAAAATTTCACATAAATACGTCTTATCGGCAAGTCTTAAGCTTTTCGCAAAATCCTCGAGAAAAGCTTGCGTTCTCGAAAAGGTATGTGGTTGAAATACGGCTACGATTTCCCGATCTGGGTATTTTTGATTGGCTGCATCTATGGTAGCTTTAATTTCTGTTGGATGATGGGCATAATCATCAATCAAAATTTGTGACCCAATTCTTTTTTCGGTAAATCTTCTTTTCACACCTTCGAAGGTGATCAATTGTTCCTTTACAATTGAAACATCAATTTCTTCATAGTGACAGACACCAATGACAGCTAGTGCATTTAAAACACTATGCTCGCCAAAAGTAGGGATTGTAAATGTATCATAGAATGTATTACGAATAAATACATCAAAGGTCGTTCCACTAGTAGTTTTCACAAGATTTTTGGCTTGGTAATCATTTTCCTCATCAAAGCCATAAAATAAAACTGGAACTTTTGCTTGAATTTTTTGAAGCTGATCATCATCCCCGTATGCGAATATCCCCTTCTTCACTTGAACGGCCATTTCTTGAAATGCAGAGAAAACATCGTCAATATTGGCAAAATAATCAGGGTGATCGAAATCAATGTTTGTCATGATCGCATAATCAGGGAAATAGGACAAAAAGTGTCTTCTGTATTCACATGCTTCGAAAACAAAATATTTTGAGCCATCTTCGCCTTTACCCGTACCATCACCAATTAAAAACGAAGTTGGCTTTGCACCTTTAATGACATGGGCAAGCAGTCCCGTTGTAGACGTTTTACCGTGTGCACCAGTTATAGCCACACTCGTAAAGTTTTGCATAAAATCGCCTAAAAAACGGTGATAACGAATAATCGGTAACCCGAGCTTCATAGCCTCTTGAATTTCCTCATGTGTATCAGGAAATGCATTACCAGCAATAATAGTCATCCCCGGTTTAATATTTTCCTTTTGAAAGGGGAGAATCTTTATTCCTGATTGTTCAAGGGCTAGTTGAGTAAAAAAGCGCTTTTCGACATCGGAGCCTTGTACATCGAAATTCAAATCATAGAGAACTTGTGCTAATGCACTCATTCCTGACCCCTTTATACCCACAAAATGGTAAATAGTCATATAAAGAACCTCCAACCAACGTCTATCTGTAAAACAGTATATGACATCTATCTTGAAATGCTAATTTTTAATACTAAACGCCTTGGCGCTTTAACTTGCTAACGGACAAAAATCAATACGATAATCACATTTAAGTATTATAACATTGTTTATCAATAAAAACTATTTGATACCTCTTCACTTTTTATTTTTTGTTCTTGTTATCAAAAAATACGAAGATTAATTTATTGTGCCGGTATCATGCAGTGACTCTAAGTCTGACTCTGTAATCAATACTTCTCGCGGCTTACTGCCGTTAGCACTTGTAATATAACCATTGGATTCTAGCATATCCATTAGTCTTGCTGCACGGTTATAGCCGATTTTAAATCTCCTTTGTAAGCTTGAGGTTGACGCCAAACCCTGTTCAATAATAAATTCACAAGATTCATAAAAGAGCTCGTCTTCGTCCTCTGTTATCTGTGCCTTTTTTAATAGTTCCTCTTGTACAAATAAATAATCAGGCTCTCTCTGCTCTCTGACGTGTCCAACAACAAGGTCTATTTCCTCATCTGACACATAGGTTCCTTGGAGACGTACAGGTTTTGAAGAGCCATTTTCTAAAAAGAGCATATCACCTCGACCAAGTAGTTTCTCGGCACCACTTATATCGATGATAGTCCGAGAATCCACCTGTGAAGAAACAGAAAAGGCAATCCGTGTTGGGATGTTTGCTTTAATTAAACCAGTTATGACATCCACCGATGGTCTTTGCGTGGCTACAATTAAATGAATACCACACGCTCTTGCTTTTTGAGCGATTCTAGATATAGCTTCTTCCACATCTGCAGGTGACATCATCATTAAATCTGCTAATTCATCAATGATAATCACAATAAACGGAAGTTTATCAGAGTATTGTTTATGCTTCATCGCAAGTTCATTAAATTTTTTTATGTCGCGCACTCCTGTATGCGCAAATAGCTCATAGCGTCTTTCCATTTCGTCTACCGCCCATTTTAAGGCTGCCGTTGCTGCTTTTACATCTGTAATAACAGGACTAACTAAATGTGGAATTCGATTATAGGGAGCCAACTCTACCATTTTAGGATCAATCAATAGCAGCTTTAAATCATCTGGACTAGCTTTAAATAATAAACTCACTAAAATTGTGTTAATACATACACTCTTTCCTGAACCTGTTGCCCCAGCAATTAACCCATGGGGCATTTTATTTAGATCTGTTACAATCGGTTTTCCAGAAATATCTAGACCTAATATAGCAGTTAATGGCGATTCAGACTCTAGAAAAACTGGACTTTGAATAATCTCATTGATGAACACAGGTCGTGATTTTTGGTTTGGTACCTCAATTCCAATCGTATGTTTACCAGGAATCGGTGCTTCAATTCGAATATCTTTGGCTGCGAGGCTTAACTTAATATCATCACTTAAATTTGTAATCTTATTTACCTTTACCCCTGGCTCGGGTTGGACTTCAAACCGCGTAACGGCTGGACCTTGTGTGACATTGACAACACTTGCACCGACATTAAAGTTTTGTAAGGTTTGGTTTAAAAGTTCTTCTTGATATAACAGCCATGCCGTATCGTCTTCTACCAAAACCGGCGGGTTTAACAAGTTCATTTTAGGAAACTCGTATACATTTGACCCTAGTTCTATAGGTGTTTCCTCTACTAGCATTTCTTCTTTATGAACTGCTGAAACATTGGTTTCCTGTTGAATCTCATTTGGTTTATCCACAGGAGCTGTAATTTCTCTTTGCAACTCTTTCGGTTTATCCACAAGAGCCGTAATTTCACTTTGAATTTCTTTCGGTTTATCCATCAGAGCAACATCGTTTAATTTACCTGCTTGGACTTCTACTTTTGTTACCAAATCCTCTGAATCGAGTTTTACCTCTAAATTTTCTTTCGTTATTGTTTCATGTTGTAATTCTTCGGCAGGTACTGTTCTTGTTCTTTTGCGTTCTTCCCATTTTAACCTATCCTGTTTTAACATCATGACATTGAATGGAAGAGGCGAGCGTTTTGGGATGTTTAGATTTTTAGATTCTATAGTCTTTTCTTCAACCTTCGTCTCATTTACTGGTGAATCTATAACAGTCTCAATCACTTCAGATAGCCCAACTGCTGTCTCAGAAGCAGCTATTTCCGTTTCAGTATTAGACTCTGGCTCTACTGAATGGTTATCTGAACCCAATTGATATTCTATTTCATCATCAAAGAAATGGCTTAACTCATGCTCAACAACTTTTTTCTCTTTTGTCGTAGAAGGTCTGTTAAACCCAAATATAGGTGAAGGAATTTCTGTCAGCTGGAACGGTTTTTTCTGAACCGGAGGTAGAATTTTTTTATTTTCAGGCAAACTCTTCGACTCAGAACGTTTCATTTCAGGAGCTTGCTCTTGCATTTTTCGACGATTTGCTTTTTCAGACTTTTCTAAAGGAGTCTCAGATTTCAATTGGAGTTTCAGGTTTCCTTTAGGATATTGATAAGAAATTTTTGTATTTAGATGATGACTCCCCTCTATTATCTTATGTGGCAATGACCGAATCTGTTGCTTGTTATGTATGTCATATTCATCATATTCATTATCATTGTCCTTTATAAACTTTTGAAAAAAGTTTTGGATCCAGCTCAAAACTATCACTCTTTCTACTATTTCTATCACTCTATTTTAACAGGTATTAGTAAATTTTCGACAAAAAATCATAGAATAAGCCGATATATTCTACGATTGGAAATCATTACTAAAAAAGCAATCAAAAAAGACCACTTACCGTGATCCTTTTCCATCCGTATTTCGTGTCTTCCCTAAGATAAAAATCGGTTCTAGTTCTCCATCCTCATACAAGAAAGATAATGCCGTTATTGGAACGCGTCCACTCGCAAAGAAACTCATTGCCATTTGTGCTAATATATCATAACCCGAGGTGTTTTGAATATCGGCAATAATTAATACGTCTTGATGCGGAACAGCAAGGACCATAGTCCCCATGATTTTTTTCTTCATATCATTTAAAAAACCTTTATTTAATATTCTACTCGCGTCATACCCATCATTTGAATTTAGAAAGTAAAATGTATTTCCTGCTACTTGGTCCTCTTTCAATGTTGTCTTCAAGGACCTGACATTAAATAAGGCAATTTCTTTAATCCGGCTAGCCTGCCAACCTTCCTTTTCCATGATTCGTGAATCAATTAAACGGTAAGTTGTCCCCATATCATAAGCGTAATATATTTTAGTTTCTGCGGTGTGCTCATCCGTTAAAAAAGCTATACCTTCTTCGGCTTCAAGTGGAAAAGATGTGGAGCGAATAACTGGAAAAATCTTTTTCTCATGGTCTGTTAACTGGACTGTGTCCGTCATGGCCCTTAGACCTTCTTCTACATAATAAACCACTTCATCAATGGCCTTTTCTTTCTCTGAATGCCACTTTGCAACAATTCCGCCTAGTGAGATGGTGATTCCTTTTCCAATCGTTTTATTCTCAATCCGCAGTTGATCCTTTTCGCGATCATATGTGATTAGCCGATCATCACTAGCTAGACGTGATTCTAATTCTCTTTTCATTTTTATGCTATCCATTTTCATTTTAATCCCTCCATAACACTCCTCCATTGTACATGAAAAAACCTCCATCTCAAAAAAAGATGGAGGGGTAAACCTGAATTATTTCAGATTAGTAATAAATTCTTCTATTTCCTCTTGGGTTTTCCGATCTTTACTTACAAAACGGCCAAGCTCTTTTCCATTTTCAAATGCGATAAAGCTGGGGATGCCGTAAACGTCTAACTGTTGGCATAAGTCAATAAACTGATCCCTATCAACGTGAATAAAAGTAAAGTCACTGAACTTTGTTTCAATTTCTGGTAGAAAAGGTTCGATAAATCGACAATCTGAACACCAGTTTGCTGAGAACATAAATATCGTTTTTCCTCCATCACGGAGGTGTTCAAATTGTTCCATTGACGCTAAATTATTCATACTATAACAGCTCCTATTTAAAAAAATTCTCGTTATTTTCCATTTACTACTGATTTAACGATTTGGGTCATTGTTGCTGCTTCATTTTTCAAGCTGCTTGTTTTAATCAGGGTAGTAATTTTTGTTCCACCAATACCAATGGTCATTTCGTTCATATCTTCTTCTAGTTGTTTGATGATTAAATATCCAAACTGGTCGCTTTTCTTAAATTGCTCATTAATCTCAAGGTCTTTATTTTGTGCAACTGTTGATTGATAAACTACATCACTAACTTTATTTTCTTGGGGATTATTAAAAAGAATATATTTTTTTGATCCATTTTTTAAAAGTATATTATTCGGAGATTCATCTTCAATTTCGTAACCAAAGGGCAAATAAAAGTTAATATCTCCACTTTTTTTATTTGCTTTTTTTCCCTTTTCATTAAGTGCATCTTTTACTGCTTTAATCGTTTCTTTACTTTCTACTTTAAAATTTGATTTTCCACAGGCACTAAGTAAGAAAACAGCTATAAATATGATTAAAATGGCTTTAAAGAACTTCATCTTTCTTCGCCTCCTAAATACGACTAATGTCCTATCTATATCATACATTCCATAATGTAGGAAAGACAAGTTATTTGTCGATAATTAGCGACAAAACAGGAAGAACCTCACTAATATTGACGAATCTTCTATTTCTTCAAGGTTTTCTGATAGTAAAATTGTCCCACTAAGAGATTTATTATATGTGAAAACATCTCTGACCGATTAATTAGCCCATTGGTAAAGATTCCAACAGCCCCTTGATTTTTACGCACATTTTCCTTTTTAGCATAGTCATCCATAACCGGTCCAAGTTCTTCTCCTGCTCTTAATCTGTCTGCAATCTCATAAGGAAGGGGAAACCTTGCTCCACCGGCAATAATCGGCTCCATATTTTTCGACGCTAGTGCACCCCAATTACATAATAATAAACCGTGAGCGGATTCTTGCACCCCACCTTCCAGTCCGATTCCAATATCTCCATTCCCCATTTTCAATGCACCAACTGCCCGATTGATTGCTCCCTTTATGGTCTCTTCGTCTGAAAATGGCTGTTCACTTACTCCTGAGGGGATATCTAACGAAAGAAACGCCGTTTGCTGATAATGAAAAGCATTTTTGACTGCCGCAATTTTTGCAGGATTATTTGATCCAATAATTATTTTCATATTTCCGTCTCCTTTTGCACATAAAAAGAAGGCATAATCAATGCCTCCTCCTGAAAAATATTAACTGTTCGCCTTAATTGTATCTACTGTTGTTTGGTCACAAGCCTTTACAAGCTTAACAATTAATTCCTTCGCAGCAGCATAGTCATCAATATGAATCATAGAAGCATGTGTATGAATGTAGCGTGAACAAATACCAATTACACCACTTGGAACACCTTCGTTGGATTGGTGAACGCGTCCTGCGTCGGTTCCACCTTGTGAGACAAAGTATTGGTAGGGAATATTGTTTGTTTCTGCTGTATCAAGAATGAACTCTCTCATTCCACGGTGCGTCACCATTGATTTGTCCAGAATACGGAGTAATGCTCCCTTACCTAACTGACCAAATTCTGATTTACTTCCTGACATATCGTTCGCAGGGCTCGCGTCGAGTGCAAAAAAGATATCAGGATTAATCATATTAGCTGCCGTTTGTGCACCACGGAGACCCACTTCCTCCTGAACCGTTGCCCCAGAGAATAAAATGTTCGGTAAGGTTTCATCTTTTACTTCTTGCAGCAGTTCAATGGCAAGACCACAGCCGTATCGATTATCCCATGCTTTTGCAAGAATTTTCTTTGCATTCGCCATTGGTGTAAACGGACAAATTGGCAGGATTGATTGGCCAGGTCTAATTCCGATTGCTTCCGCATCTGCACGATCATCCGCACCGATATCAATCAGCATATTTTTGATATCCATCGGTTTGCTTTTCTTCGATTCATCTAATAAATGAGGTGGAATCGATCCTATGACTCCAATTACAGGTCCATTATTCGTCATTACCTGAACACGCTGAGCTAATAAGACCTGGCTCCACCAGCCTCCAAGCGGTTGGAACCTTAACATCCCATTATCCGTAATCTGCGTAACCATGAATCCTACTTCATCCATGTGGCCTGCAACCATGATTGTTGGTCCATTTTGATTGCCTTTTTTGACACCAAAAATACTACCTAATTTATCTTGGACAATTTCATCTGCGTATTGTGTTAACTGTTCTCTCATGAAATTTCTAACTAAATGCTCATTGCCGGATGCTCCTGGCAGCTCTGTTAACGTTTTAAAAAGATTCAATGTTTGTTCATTCAATGTATATATCCCCCTCAACTATGTATATATGTGTATATGTATATTTTTATATTACTGAAATTTTGCATCGCATACCAACAATTAATTTGTCTGAAGGATTTATTATGTTCTTCTTTCTAAATGAGATATACTGGAAATAAGAGCAAATTTTTTTTGGAGGTGCCTTATGAACTGGAAATCATTTATCCTTGGGGCCGCGGTCGGAGTCATTAGCGGCTATGCCGTTAAGGAAATCATTTCACAAAAAACATATGTTTCACCTGAAAAAGTATTGGAGAACGTAAAAAAACAATTTAACCAAAATGGACCCATTAGCGGCTCTTGGATACATATGGTCACTGAGCCTTTTGAAAAGCATCAAATCAAGTATCAGGTTTATAAGGGTGGCATCTCAAAGAGCAATAAGGGAGTTAATGAGCAATTTGAATTTATTGCAGACGCTTCGACCGGCACCCTTTTAGACGTAAAATCTTCAACAAATCCAGCCCTATAAAAGACAAAAGCCGTATCCTTAAGGGAACGGCTGTTTTATTCTATATGTTCACCTTATATTTCCCTCTTTATACTGTCTATAATTTCCCCATCTGCTCCCCATTTAACCGCTCGGTAAAAAGCATCATGATAAAATGTAAACCATACATTCTTATCCAAAGCATATGCACCCCATTTTTCCTTTGCAGCAATAGAGTCCATTGGGTAATCGTCAAAAGCCATCACCCATAATGGATTTTTATGAGCATGTGTCGGCATTAAGTCTGCCATATGGATGGCCATCTCGCCTTCATCCTCAATAATCAATATAGAATGTCCATTACTGTGACCGCCAGTATGGAACATACGAATGGGTCCTAAACGCCACTCTTCCTCAAAAGGAAACACTTGAGTTTCAATTTCTTCCCAATTTTCCTTCCAATATGTACTTTTTGAGCGGATATTCGGATTTCTCATCTCATCCCATTCAATTTCGGAAGTAATAATTTTGGCTTTAGGGAAGGTCGATTTATAAACTCCATCCTCCAACTTCGTCAGCCCGCCAGCATGGTCATTGTGCATATGCGTCATTAATACATAATCAATATCCTCCGGAGCTAACCCTAGTTGATGTAAAGAACCATCTACGTTAGACTCTGCTGTAACACCGAAATTACGAAGCTGTTTCTCCGATAATTTTCCCCTGCCAAGTCCAGCTTCTATTAATATATTCTTGCCATCAACTTGAACCAAGATCGGGTCTGTTGGAAGTTCAATCTGATTATTCTCGTTAGGTGGATACCTTCTCGACCATAATGGTTTGGGAACAACCCCAAACATGGTTCCACCATCTAGATTTGTTACACCACCAGACAACCAAGTAAGCTGAACATTGCCGATTTTTAACGTTTCCATCTCCTGCCCCCTTTGTCCTTTTGTTTCTAATTTTACCATATATAAAAAGGGCAGTCTTTGAAATAGACTGCCCTCCATGTTAATTTTGATATTTTACTTCACAGCGATAAATACGATTTCCCATTTCAGAGAACTTTTGCTCATATTCTGTCATAATGTTTCCTTCATATTCACTTTTGTGAAGATCAAGGCTGAGGAAAGTTAATAATAGACCATATTCAGAAAAACTCTTTAATGAATATTCAAATAAACCTTGATTATCCGTTTTAAAATGAATCTCTCCTTTATTGACCAATATGTTTTCATAAAGCTTTAAATAATCCTTATAGGTCAATCTTCTTTTTTCATGACGAGTCTTTGGCCAAGGATCGGAAAAATTCAAATAAACCCTGTCAACGTCATTTTTCTCAAAATATTTATTTAAATCACTTGCATCGACATTGAGAAGCCTTAAGTTTGGTAAATCTGCTTCAATTAATCGATCTAACGCCGCAACAATAACGGAGTCATAAATTTCGATTCCCATATAATTAATCTCAGGGTGTGCCTTTGCCATTTCAGTGATAAAGCGTCCCTTACCAGTCCCTACTTCGATATGAAGAGGCTGTTGATTAGTAAAAACTTCATGCCACTTTCCCTTATAGTTTTCCGGGTTTGCGACAATATATTGAGGATGTGCCTCTATATATTCCCTCGCCCAAGGTTTATTCCTAAGTCTCATTTTGCCACTCCTATAAATTATATTGATTTTATTATTGGTAATAATGGGGTGTCCCATTAATGTATAAACAAAAAAAGAATTCACAACCTAACTGTGAATTCTTTTTTATTTTCACTTGAAAGGGTGTACCAACATGCCATTAAGTCATCAGGACCAAGTTTCATTACTAAAAGACATTTTAAATAATCATCAAACCGATTGCTGTGGATCTGTTTCCGAATGTGAACAATTGGAACGATTAGTGAAATCTCTGATGGTTAATACACAGATTGATCAAAATGTTAAAAGCGTTTTGCAGGAGGTTTATAATTACAGTCAGCACGGAGCCCAAACAGCTGATTTGGATGAACACATTCTTTCTAATCAAGGAAATTTGTCACAATGGGTATCAAATATCGACTCGTTTTCTTAAATTACAAAAAATCATTTAAAAATGTAATCCAATTGTCCATTTCCTGAATCCTATCTTTGTTTTTGTACCATTGGATCGAAGATAGGGTTTGAAGTGCCACATACCATCTCATTCTGAGCTTTAAGTTGTCTGTTAATGGTTTCCCATACATGGCTAACCAACTATTCCAGTTATCTTCAGGGATATACCAATAAAGCAGCATACCGAGGTCAATTGCCGGGTCAGCAATCATCGCACCATCCCAGTCAATTAAATACAACTGGTTGTCTTCTGTTAACAGCCAGTTGTTATGATTGACATCACCATGACAGACCACCTTTTCATTACAGAAGACATTTTTTACCTCGTTTAATAGAAAACTCAATGTTTTCTCTACAACAGGTAACGATAATACCTCTTCATCCAATTCTCCTATTACTGATTGAAAGATGGTGTCTGGCTGTAATGGCTCCATTTCAAGCCTGCTTAACATAGCTACCATTGGTTCTGAGCGGTGAATCTTTCTAAGCATCCTTGCAACATGTTCATGATTCATATCAGAAGGCTTTAATTCACGTCCAGGCAGCCATTGCTGTGCTGTAATCACATCTCCATTTTCCAATCGTCTTGTCCAAACAAGCTTTGGGACGATTCCTTCTGCAGATAAAACTGCTAAAAATGGAGAGGAATTGCGTTTTAAAAAAAGCCTTTGATCTTTATAGCAAGCAAAAAAGGCCTCTCCCGTTTTACCCCCCGCAGGGACAATTTCCCATTCTTGTCCTAATATATGTTCCAATATTGTTCACCTTCAATGTATGCCGTTCTAAAAATGGGTCAAAAAACACCCATTTAGTAGTTATAGTAGAAAATATTATTTTGAAAAATAAAAAAAGCTATTGGATAATAGCACACAATAGCCATCTTATAAATTTTATCTCCAATTGCCTTTAGTAGTCAAGTACAACTGAACAAACTATTTTTTCGCCAAAATAGTTAGACAAACCGGTTCTAGCACGATTTCATTTCCTTGGACCCTTTGTTTGGAATAAATTTCCGCTTTCTTATCATTGGCGATTACCGTCCAGCTCCCATCAGGAATTTCGATTGTTTGTTTAGTCCTTTGAGGGTTAATCAGTAATAGTACTTCACTGAAATCCTTACCTTGATTCTTAAGGGACAATCCTATTAGTGGCGCTGGCAGTGGTAAAATATCAGTATTAGCTCGAATATCATCAGCACTTTTCATTCGGAAACAAGGTAACGCTTTCCGGATTTGAATCAATCCTTTTACATAATAAACATTGTCTATATAGAGGTGCTTCAGGTCCCAATCGAGGTGGTTAATATGATCTGGTGATTTATAACTATTTCCATCGCCTCGTTTTGTTCGGAAGAACTCCTGTCCGCTGTGTAGAAAAGGTATTCCCTGTGATAATAAAACAAGACCCGTTGCAAGCCGGTGATATTTGATATGGAATAGATGATCTAAATCAGGAAGACAAGAACCGAGTTTATCCCACATGGTGTGATTATCATGGCATTCAACATAATTCACTGATTGTGAAGGTTCGTTTAAGAGACCGCTATCTTTCTCATCAAAACCAATGCTGCCTGCAATGGTTTCGATTGCCCTTTCATGGTAATGCTCATTTCCAAGTACATACCCTTTATCATACAAATTAAAGGTATTCCCCTTGATTGTATCGCGAAATTTATCATTAAATTGACCAATATCAGGAAGCTTTGACTGATTCCGAAGGATTGCCTTCTTCTCTATTGGCAGCGGGGTATTCAGATTCCAGCCCTCACCAATAATTAAAGTTCCTTTTTGAATGCTGTCACAGGTTTTTCTAACCTCCATCATGGTATCTATATCTAAAATCCCCATCAAATCAAACCGAAATCCATCAACATGATATTCCTCCATCCAAAAACGAATGGAATCTAGGATAAATTTTTTTACCATTTTCCTTTCAGAGGCAATATCATTTCCGACTCCCGTTCCATTTGAGGGAAACCCAAGCTCATTATGGCGGAAGTAATAACCCGGCACTACTTTTTCAAAGGAAGAAGTTTCCCGAAAATAAACATGATTATAAACAACGTCCATGATCACTCTTATTCCTTGACTATGAATAGAATCGATTACTTGCTTGAGTTCAATAATTCTTGCATAGGGATCGGAAGGATTAGTTGAATATGAGCCCTCTGGTACATTGAAGTGAATCGGGTTATACCCCCAGTTATATTCCTTAGCAGGGTCTAATTCATCGACTCCTGCAAAATCATTGAAAGGCAGGAACTCAATATGAGTGATACCTAAATCCTTTACATAGGAGAGTCCTGTGGGTTCACCGTCCTTGCCTTTTGTATTTAACTCACCGGCACCAAGATAGAGTCCTTTATGTTTCACACCGCTACTAGGATGAATGGTGAAATCTCTGATATGCGTTTCGTAAATGATTGCATCGACCGGATGTTCAAAAGGAGGTAACGGTAGTTTCTCTCTACGTGTTTTCTCTAACTTTACAATAACCCCAAGCTCTCCATTCGCAGTGACTGCTCTCGTATAAGGATCAACAGATTCTCGCCATTCCTGATTTACTAGGACTAAAAATGTGTATTGATAAAGTTCTAAATCAGAGTGTACAACCGTTGACCATACACCCTTTTCTTCACGTCTCATCTTAATAATTTCTGAAAAAGTACTAGTTGGATTCCGTAATTTTAGTTTTACTTGTGTTGCAGTTGGTGCCCAGATTTTAAATTGAGTTTGATCATCCTCAGATCTTACTCCTAGGTCGTTTCCATCATAGAAAAATCGTTCATCAAATGAATTTGTCCGAATGACTGCCCCTATTTGAAGTTCGGTTTTTCCGCCATGCTCATCTAAAATCCAATAGGGATGACCAAAAGAAATTTCCTCTGACAGCCTGCAAATATATTTATTATTATCCTCAATTTGTTGTTTTTTGATAATTTGAATGGGTCTTCGCTTGTGTGATTCATCTGTAATCGAGAATGTGGAAGACAATCCCTGATGATAGGAAAGTGGAAGAAGAATCGTAATGATATCTATCTCATCTAAATAGGCTAGGAAACAACGTTCATTGGAGTACATTCGAGTTCCTCTCTTTCAAATCAGTATCTCGCATACTTCACACCCTCGTTAAAACTTTTAGCGTTTTTGTTTGAACATTTATATTTAAGGGAGTAAATCCAATATCTTCACCATCCGCATGGACAAATAAAGAGTCTGAGGATTGAATCGTAACCATTTTTCCCCTGAATGATTTCACTTCTTTGAAATGGACATGCTTTCCCCAAAATACACTGATAAAAACCAATAATAGCTTCAATCTTGATAAATTATGAACGATTGTAATATCTAAGAGACCATCATCTGGCACTGCCTCCGGAGCAATTTTCATGCCTCCTCCGTAAAAGGGTTGATTGGAAACAGTTACAAACCATGTTTGTTCAAGTATATGCCTGCTCCCGTCAATTGATAAATCAATTGTTGAGCATTTATAAGAAAAAAGCTTTTTTAGTAAAAAATACACATAAACCAGCCGGCCTAAAGATAGTTTATTTAGCCAAGCTTTCATTTTTGAACGGTTCACTTCATAGGAGACTAAAGCATCAAATCCTGCACCCATATTATTAATAAAATAATGCTCCGAATCATCCTTCATGGTAACCTTACCAATATCCATTAAAGGTGCATCTATTTCCATATGACGAAGAATAACCTCTATAGCTTCTTCTGGATTTGTGGGGATGTGAAAGCCTCGTGAAAAATCATTACCTGAACCACCAGGCACAAATCCAAGAGTAATATTGTTATATTTTACAATTCCATTCATTACTTCGTTAATGGTTCCGTCGCCGCCAACGGCAATAATGACTTTTTGCTCATTATTACTTTTGGCAATTTGTGCAGCTAGTTTGATTGCATGACCATGGTATTCAGAAAAGAAAGCCAGGTAAGGGATATTGTCATCTATTAGTTTTGATTCGACTTTTTTCCAGACATTTAAACAGTATCCATTTCTAGCTTTTGGATTGATAATAAAATAAATTTGTTTCATACAACCAACCTTTAACGTTATATTCTCTTTTCATTCTAAGTGGTATATTTCTTTTACCTCATATTTTGGTGTTTTATCTAGATGAGTTTGGTATAAAACTACTTCATATGCTTTAAAAATAATCGGTTCTGGCTGAAGTTCATTCCAAACATCAAGAAGTTTTTTATGAAAATGTTGATCTCCTGTCCACTTTCGGGCAAGGGTAATATGAGATTTAAAAGGTCTGGTTTCGAGTTCGAAATCAGCTTCTAAGCATGCATTAAACACTTTGCTCCTAACTACCTGTAATTCGTTACTTTCCTTCGTATCCACCCAAAAGATACGAGGTGATTCCACTTTCCCGAAGATTCCAAGCTTGTTAATTTCTAATGGAATTCCCTTTGATTCGTGCAATGCTTCGTGAACATTTTCTATCGCACTGGATAGTTTTTCAGAAGGAGCATTGCCTAGGAATGCTAGTGTAATATGCAAATCCTCATGGTGAACCCAGCGATTAAATGGAAAAAGTTCTTTTAACTTCTCACTATTTTTTTTCATGATTAATTTTGTTTCTTCCGGAATTTTTATAGCGAAAAAATAATGTGTTTGCTGATTCATTCTTATCATTCCTTTTCTTATTTTAGACTATTTTTTACAACTTGTATGTATTTTAAAGACTGCAAATCGCTTCATTTTTTTACAAAAAAATGTGCACCAGACTCCTTTCATCTGCTGCACATTTTTATATTACTTATCTAACCAGGACACCACATTGTTTCTCAATTTCTTTTTCAAATAGCTCCTGCAATTTTTTGGTGATTGGGCCTGGAACTCCTTCTCGAATCTTCTTACCGTTTATCCCAATAATCGGCGTCACTTCCGCTGTTGTACTTGATAAGAATACCTCTTCTGCTTCATCAAGTTCTGCTAAAGAAAATGTCCGCTCAATAACAGGGATATTATTTTTTATACAAAGGTCCAAAATAACATCTTTTGTAATTCCCTTTAGTATTAAGTTGTTCGATTCATGTGTTATGACCGTCCCATTTTTCACGATAAAAATATTAGATGAACTGCCTTCTGTGACATCTTGACCACGGTGCTGTATGGCTTCAAAACATCCCTGCTCACTTGCCTTTTGTTTAGCCAATAGATTGCCTAATAAATTTAAACTTTTAATATCACAGCGAAGCCAGCGAATATCCTCCGTCAAAATTGCCCTTACTCCTGTTTTCAAGTTGTCGAGCGGTCTAACTCCCTTAATCGTATAGGCCACAAGTGTAGGAGGGACATTACCAGTTGGAAAAACGTGATTTCGAGGTGCAATCCCTCGGGTAACCTGCATATAAATATTGCCTGTTACAAGATTATTTTTTATAAGAAGATTTCTTAACAGGTCAGTTAATTGCTCACTCGTATATTTCAATGAAATTCCGATACTTTCAGCACTTTTAACGAATCTTTTTAGATGTTCAGCTAACGTAAACATTTTTCCATTATAAACACGAATTACTTCGTAAACTCCATCACCAAACTGATATCCACGATCTTCTACATCTACCTTGGCTTCTGACCGTTCAATTATTTCCCCGTTCAATAAAGCAAATTCCATTCTTACACTCCCCTTTGGTTTTATTACTTGGCTAATTCATAAATTGCCTGTGCATAAATTGCCGTTGCTTTCAATAAATCGTCGATTTCGATATATTCATCTTTTTGATGGGCAATATCGGGTCTCCCTGGAAATAAGGGACCAAATGCCACTCCAGCTTTTAAGGATCTTGCGTAGGTTCCTCCGCCAATTGCAATCAATTCAGCCTTTTCACCAGTTTGTTCTTCATAAACCTTTTTTAAGGCTTGGATCAAGAATTCATTCTCGTCCACGTGATGTGGTTTTGTATCTTTGAATTTTGAAATGGAAAATCCTTCTTTTAGCAAAAGTTCATCGAGCTTTTCTTTTGTAGTCTCCATATTGTTTGTGACTGGATATCTGCAAGTCATCCCAATGCTGCCGCCAGATTCAGGAGAATAAGAAAGCTTCCCAGGGTTGATCGTTAACTCACCAGAAATATCATCTGAGTACGCTACCCCTAGGTTCACACCTCTGGAATCATTAAAGAAATAGCCGGAAACAAATTTGAAATAAAGTGCAGCCATATCGTCTAGTTCTAATTTTGACAGGAATTCTGCTAGAAATAATCCCGCATTTATTCCGTTTTTCGGTTCCATCCCATGAGCAGAAACGCCTTTCACTTCAAGTATGAGGTCCCCTTTTTCAACATAAGAGCTGTGTTCTAATTTATTTTGCTTCATAAAATCTGTGTATCTTTGGACAACTTCCGTTTGACTTCCTTTAATGCATAAGGTTGCCGTTGCAAAATCCGGAACCATATTGTATCTTTGACCGGATGTAAAAGTAAGAACTTCAACATTCGCTGTTCCCGTTTCTGTGATAGACTTTTGCTGCGTCATATCCAAATCAGCAATTCCTTTTTCAGCATTAATAATAGGAAAATCTGCGTCAGGTGCGAAGCCTAAGGTTGGCATTTCTTCTTCTTTAAAATAATGCTCCACACAACGCCAATCGCTTTCTTCATCCGTACCAATAATCATTCTGATCCGTTTATTTATCGGCAGGCCAAGTTCCTTTACTATTTTCATTGCATAATAAGCTCCCATGGTCGGACCCTTATCATCAATCGCCCCACGGGCAAATATTTTTCCATCGCGAATTTCAGCCGCAAAAGGATCACTAGCCCAACCGTCACCTTCTGGAACAACATCAACATGGCAGAGGATACCGAGCAACTCTTCCCCTTCACCAAATTCCAAATGACCTGCTAAATTACCAACATTCTTGGGAGTGAACCCGTCCTTTTCACCAAGAGTAAGCATGAAATCTAATGCTTCTTTCACCCTTTTGCCAAGCGGGGCATCAGGAAAAGTATTTTCCTCGTCTAAAAGACTTTTAATATGTAACAATTTCTGTGTATCTCTCAAGAGATCATCTTTTCTCTTTTCTACTTCACCCATCCAATTAATCTTTGACAATGGTTTACTCCTCCTAAATACTTGAATTGGTTAAATATACCTTTGCCAATATCTTATCAATTTTCCAACTAAAAACGAAATGATTTTCAAATTCTTGTCCTATTATTAATTTACGAAAAATTCAACTAATTTGTCATAATCTTAACATTTACACCCATAGACTATAGTAAGAATCATGAAAGGGAGGAGAAAAAACGAACAATTATTGTTAAGTAGTTATGTTTTTTATGTAAATTATACGCTAATGGTGGAAATTTTCAGAAATTGTGGGTACAATATATCTAAGTCATCAAGGATATCCACTGCAACTATTTATTAATAAAGGAGTTGTCTGCGGAAAGAAAATTACATACTAATCTAAGAGGCTGTCGGTAGCAGGATATTGCCATAGGTTTGAAAAAAGGATAGGGAGTGGTTCTTTGAAACCTTCGACTAACCGGATGTTAAACCGCATCAAATGTATCTACATGTTTATTCGTAATAAAGGCACAGTCACGACGCAAGAACTTGTAGAGGAATTTGGTATCACTCCTCGCACCATACAACGAGATTTAAATGTTTTAGCCTATAATGACTTGGTAATAAGCCCAAGCCGCGGAAAATGGACCATAACACAAAAGAAAGTAAAAATGTCTTCTTAAAATATGAATAAACAGCTATGACAAACAAGCACGCGATAAACTCGCGTGCTTGTTTGCTTTTATTTAAAGGCTCTTTTCTTAAACTTTGTTACTTTGAGAGATTAAAACCGCTTGATTGAGCTATGATATGTAGTAAATAGCTTCAATTGTAAGAAAAGAGCTTGCACACTTAATTTCTAGCACAAAAACAGTTTATTCCACGTTAAAATCGGCTTTAAGATTTTAACAATAATTTTTATAAAGATAGCCCCTTATAAAAAATAGGGTTGAATATCTATTGTAACATGGTATATTAATATAATATTTTAGTACTTAAAAGCGTTTAAGCAAGAGAGTGATAACTTATAAATAAAGGTAGGACCAACATGGAAAATAATCATCAGGATTTAAAAAAAGGATTACTGCCAAGGCATGTTCAATTTATTGCCTTAGCAGGAATGATAGGAACTGGAATTTTCAAAGGAAGCTCCGATACGTTAAGTATAGCCGGTCCGAGTGTTATCTTTACCTATTTAATTGGCGGGCTATTATTATTTATTGTGATGGCTGCTTTGGGGGAAATGGCCATTGCTTTTCCTAATCATAATGTACAGCTGCTACTTTATAAAGCATTTGGTTTTAAACTTTCGTTTATTACTGGCTGGCTATACTGGATTAACTGGACCATTGTTATCACAGTTGAATTATTAGCAGCAGGTAGTTTTTTGCAATTTTGGTATCCTTCTATGCCCTTATGGCTTCTCAGCCTGTTCTGTGCAGCGGTCATCATCGGTATCAATTTATTCCCTGTAAAATATTATGGTGAGCTTGAATTTTGGTTCGCAGGGATAAAAATAGTCGCTTTAGTTGCTTTTATCCTATTAGGTGCTTTCATTATATTTGGTATTTTGCCAAGTAATATTGAGGATCCTCTTGCAAATTATACGGCCCATGGCGGATTTTTCCCTCATGGAGTGAGCGGAATGCTTAGTGCCTTTCTAGTCGTTATGTTTTCTTATGGCGGAGCTGAGCTAATAGGAGTGGCCGTAACCGAGACAAAGGATGCTGAACGCGTCATGCCAAGTATTATTAAGGGTGCTGTTTGGCGGGTTATTATTTTTTATATCTTCCCAATCTTAATTATTTGCGGGATTATGCCTTGGGATCAAATAACAGGACAAGACAGCCCATTCGTTCAAGTTTTCAATATTACAGGACTGCCAGGTGCAGCACATGTGATGAATTTCATCCTATTAACGGCTGTATTGTCAGCCGCAAACTCAGGGATTTATGCAACATCAAGAACGCTTTTCTCTATGGCAAAAAGCGGTGTGGCTCCAAAAAGATTGATGAAAACATCAAGCAGTGGAATTCCAATTACAGGACTTATGATTACAACCGTTTTTCTTTTAGTTGGTGTTTTCTTAGCCTATATTAGTCCAGGTAAAATCATTAGTTATCTTATGACCATCCCTGGTTTCACGATTATGTTGGTTTGGATAGGAATCTGTGCTGCCCATTTAAAGCTTCGGCCACAATATAAAGTTAAACCTTCATTTCAAGTAAAATGGTTCCCACTAACGACCATCATTGCTATTTTGGCATTAAGCTTGATTTTTATTGGATTTATTTTTAGCCCAAGCAATCTGATTGGCTCAACCGTTTCATTAGTCATTGTGGGTATTCTAATTACCCTTTCATTTATAGCAAAAAGAAGAAGTGATCTCCGATGAGGGGAAAGGGTTCCGTTTTGAGGTACTTTTCTTAAAATACGTGCCGAAATGACAGTCGTATTGGCATCGTTATTGGTATATAAAAAAGTAAAACTCGCCATAAAAAAATTGGCGAGTTTCTTTATTAGGAATACAAAAACCTTATTTATATAAAACCTCACCGTAATGCATCAAAGCAATGTTCTCTTGGATTTTTGAGATAAGATGTCTTGTCCTTAATCGAGTAACCAGCAAAAGTAAAATAAGCGGAGATTTTCCGGTTATATGCAGAATGGAGCTCGTTTCGGGGTAAATAAGGGGAGGTTTTCCGCTTAATCAAAGAAAAATCTCCCATTTTCGAATTTTTCGAGTCAATAGGCGGAATCTCTCCGTCTATTTAAGCCTTTTTAAATACGAATTACTAATTAAGCGGAATTTTTCCGCCTATTTATCAGCTTGGGTGCTTAACCTGATCCCCCAACAGATGAATGCGGATCGTTCCGCTCTAATCAACCAGTTCCAAAATTTAAAACTATTTCTATTCCTCTTTAAACAGTTCATAAAGAAATCTTTTTCTATTCTCTAAAAAATATTTTGTAATACTATAATGGTCTGTATCTTCATAATCAATTTTTGCAATCTGACCGTGATCGAAGCTATAGATTTCAGCTTCTGGATACCCCAAAAGGATTGGGGAATGAGTGGCAATGATAAACTGTGCATCTCCTTGTGTTTCAAGGTCATGGATGACTTTCAAGAGTGCTAATTGCCTTGCAGGCGATAATGCGGCTTCAGGTTCATCCAATAGGTAAATGGCTTCTCCGTTAAATCGATTTATAAATAAAGACATAAATGATTCCCCATGGGATTGCTTTAATAAAGATTTCCCACCATAATCCTTAAATCCATTATCATCCACTTTATCGATATGAGTAGCAAAATGATAAAACGATTCTGAACGCAGAAAGAATCCATTAGTGATTTTTGGCATCCATGAGAGTCTTATGTATTCACTTAGCTCGGAATTCGTTTCATATACATCATAAGAATTATTTCTGCCACCACCTGCTGTATTAAAACCACATTTATCCGCTATCGCTTCCAATAAAGTTGATTTACCGGATCCGTTTTCACCTACAAAGAAGGTAACATTACTTTCTAACTTCATCTCATTGAGGCTCGCTATGGATGGGATGGAAAAAGGGTAGTCATTAAAAATTGGAATCTTTTCTTTTAATAAGGTAACTTTTTTTAAAAACATAACCGTCTCCCTAAATAAAACATTTCTTTGTAATCCATTTTACACGATTGATGCAAAAAAGCAGCTTTACTTTTTCGTAAAGCTGCGCATTTTCTTTTTGGCTATAATTCGACATATAAACGCTATTAGTAAGATGGTCATTTATTGTACAATATTTTTGCCATAAAAAATTTCATCCATTTCCAGCTTAATTCTTTCAGTTATTTCAATTAACTCTTCTGGATGTAAGGTTTCTTTTTTATAGCCAAATAAATAGTTATTTAAATCAAATTCACGGAGTTTACATTTTGTATGGAAGATATTTTCTTGATACACATTGACATCAATCATATCGAACATTTCTCCGACGTCCTCGGGAATATAATTCTGGATGGAGCTAATCTCATGGTCAATAAATAATTTAAAACCTTTCTTATCTCTTGTAAAACCGCGAACTCGATAATCAATCGTCATGACGTCTGTTTCAAACGACCGAATAAGGTAATGCAGTGCTTTAAGCGGTGAGATTTCTCCACAAGTTGATACATCAATGTCAGCCCTGAAAGTACTGATTCCTTCATCTGGATGATATTCAGGGTATGTATGAACTGTGATATGACTCTTATCTAACTGCATGACCACCGATTCTGGAAGCGGACCAGGTGACTCCTCAAAATGCTCGGATGGAGCATTTTCGACTGGTTCCTCTGATATGAGAAGGGTTACACTTGCTCCAGCTGGTTCAAAATCCTGACTTGCGACATTTAATACATGTGCACCAATAATGTCTGATACATGGGTTAATATTTTCTGTAATCTTTCAGCACTATATTGTTCATCAATATACTTTACATAGGCCTCGCGTTCTTCCTTCGATCGTGTATAACAAATATCATACATATTAAAACTCAGCGATTTTGTCAGGTTATTAAAGCCATGTAATTCAATGGTTTCTTTATGTGTGAGTTTCATGCTGCTTCCCCCTTTTCGATTTTCAAAATGCGGGACAGTGTTGTAAATATTTTTAGATTACCCATTTTTAAGATTTGTTACTTATAAAAAATTACTTTATATATTTCTTATTTATAATAATTATTATTTAATATTTACTTTTAAATAATATGTGTTATAATTAAATCAGATAAGAAATTAGGAGGTATGGAAAATGACACAAACATTAACCCTTGAACAAGTGATGAATCAACAACTCGCAAACTGGAATGTATTATATACCAAACTACATCGTTTCCACTGGTATGTAAAAGGACCACACTTTTTTACCTTACATGAAAAATTTGAAGAACTTTATGAAGAAGCGGCCGGAACAATGGATGAAATAGCAGAACGATTATTAACGACAGGTGGAAAGCCAATCTCCACATTAAAAGAATACTTACAATATGCATCGATTGAAGAAACATCTGATGTGTTAACAGCTGAAGAAATGGTGCAAAACGTTGTAAATGATTTCTCCCAGCTTATCTCCGAATTAAAGGAAGGAATAAAAGCTGCAGATCAGGTAAATGATGAAGTAACGAGTGATATGTTTACGGAGTTAATTGAAAAGTTAAGCAAACATAATTGGATGTTAACTTCCTTCCTACAAGCATAAAAAAGGACAAGGCCGCTGCCTTGTCCTTTACCTGTTTCTACACTACTTGGTAATCCTTAAGCAATTCTACTTCCTCATCCGTTAATTCCCGATATTCACCAAGCTCAAGGGTTTCATCTAATGGTAATGGGCCCATGGAAATTCGCTTTAAATAAACTACTTTTTTTCCAACCGCCTCAAACATCCGTTTTACTTGATGAAACTTTCCCTCGGTTATCGTTAACTCAATGTCGGAACGAATGCCAGACTTTACTATTTTCAACTCACCTGGTTTTGTTTCGTAACCATCATCAAGAGTTACACCCTCTGCAAATGCTTCGATGTCTTCCTCGGTTACTTCACCATCTATCACCGCAAAATAGGTCTTAGGTACATGTTTTTTAGGTGACAACAGCTTGTGAGCTAATTGACCATCATTGGTAATCAGCAATAATCCTTCTGTATCCTTGTCCAATCTTCCAACAGGAAACGGTTCATATACCTGATCTCCGAGTTCCAATAAATCAATGACCGTTTCGCTAACACTGTCCTCTGTTGCCGACAACACCCCTTGGGGTTTGTTCATCATTAAATAAATATATTCTCTGTATTCAATGACTTCACCATTTAGGGTAACGGTTTGTTTATTTGTATCGATATGCTGTTTCGCATCCTTGACGACAACATCGTCAACCTTTACTGCACCACTTTTTAGCAGCTGTTTGACTTCTTTCCGGCTGCCATAGCCTAAATTAGCCAGCATTTTATCAATTCTCATCGTAAATCCTCCTTCCTGTTTAATTCATTCTTAATTTCTTCTTAATACGATCAACCCTATCACCAAATAGTCTGTTGACAAGTCCAGATTTCAATCCAAGGTAAAAATAGATAACAGCGCCTACGGCTGCACAAACAATGATTATCAAAAGTGATTGGAACTTAGATTCTGGAGTTAGGAATAACAAAAGTAACTGGTAAACAATTTCTGTCCCTGCCAACATGATTCCAGCAAAGATAACAATTAACAAACTCCGTCTCCAAACAAATAAGAAAGGGTATCCTGCATAATTTTTAATAACAATTAATTGAATTATTATAGCTCCAATGTACCCAATTGCTGTTGCAAGCACCGCGCCTTTTGTTTCAAACATATTAATTAGTGGGATATTAAGCGACAATTTAATGAGTAATCCAACTAACAAGCTTAATACCGTCCACCGCTGTTCATTGATTCCTTGTAATATAGAACTAGTCACTAAAAATAAGGAAAAAAGAATTCCAACTGGGGCATAGGCTCTTAGTACTTCGAATCCAAGCTCCTTATGCTCATAAAATACAGTGTAGATAGGCTCTGATAATATAGAAAGCCCGATTGCAGCCGGCAATGTTAAGAACATTAAGACTTGAAAGGTTTGATTTAACTGTTGATTTAACCCTTTCCGGTCATTATCTACAAATGCCTTCGTGATACTTGGAACAAGAGCCAACGAGAAACCTGTTGCAAGAGAAACAGGGATGATTACAATTTTATGTGATTCGAAATTTAGTATAGAGAATGCTGCATCGGCAGCCTTAAAACTGTAGCCAATTTCTTGCATAGCCCGTGAAAAGGTAACCTGATCAATCGCTTGAAATAATGGATTAGCAATCCCAACAAATACAAAAGGAGCTGCATAGACAAGGATTTCCTTATAAATTTCTCTTAACGAAACCTGCACTGTCCCTTTATCATGTTGGAGCAGCTGGTCTAAATGCGGTTTCCGTTTATACCAATACCAAAATAAAACCACCAGACTCCCAATTGCCCCTACAAACGCGGCAAAGGTTGCCACACTTACAGCTGTTACAATACTTCCATTTAAAAAGTTTATGACGATAAAGGCCCCTGCAAGTGTGAAGGCAATCCGGACAATCTGTTCCACGACTTGGGAAACCGCGGACGGTCCCATCGATTGATGTCCTTGAAAAAATCCTCTAATTAAACTCATAAACGGGATTACTATCAGTGCAAAACTCACAGCCCGGATAACCGTTATGATATCCATTGCTCTTGATCCGACATCCTCTTTTTTTGTGATAATCATGTCAGCAATAAGCGGTGCCGAAAAATACAATATTAAGAAAGAAACAATACCAGTCAATAGCATCATGACTAGTCCAGATTTAAATAATTTGCGACCAACCGCATACTCTTCGAGTGCATTATATTTCGAGATAAATTTTGAAACAGCAAGAGGCACCCCAGCTGTGGCAATACTAATAAAGATGGTGTAGGGAATGTAAGAATATTGATACAACGCTGTCCCTTCTGAACCTACAATTTGATAAAAGGGTATAACATAAAGTAAGCCAAGAACCTTGGATATGATGGTACCAAGTGTTAAAATAAACGTTCCTCTTATAAGCTTAGACGACATAAAATTAGGATCCCTTCCCAGTGAAGAAAAAGTTTGTGCGCATATGAGCAAACCTTTTGTAGCCTTTTTTGCACACTATTAGTAGTTTACAACTCTTTTTGCACGGATGCTACTAACAACCCTGCTAAAATTTCATGTATTTGGCTGCCTTTTTCGTTTTCTTTTCGTTGAGAGTGTTTATAATGGATTAATGTGTAATGATTAATAGTAAAAGTTTATCCATATAAAAGAATATTCATAAAGTTGGTGGAAGTATGATGTACGATGTTGTTGTTATTGGAGGCGGTCCTTCCGGTCTAATGGCTGCCATTGCAGCAGGTGAGAAGGGTTTAAAGGTCCTGTTGATTGATAAAGGAGACAAGCTAGGAAGGAAGCTGGCGATTTCTGGCGGCGGCCGCTGTAATGTCACGAATCGCTTACCCGTTGAGGAAATCATTAAGCACTTACCCGGCAACGGAAAGTTTTTATACAGTGCCTTTTCTATCTTTAGTAATGAAGATATTATCAAGTTCTTTGAAAAGTTAGGGATTGAATTAAAGGAAGAGGACCATGGGCGGATGTTCCCTGTATCCAATAAAGCACAATCAGTCGTTGATGCACTTTTGAATCAGTTAGAAAAACTTAAAGTGAAGGTATACACAAATAGCCCTGTTGCAGACATTAGTTACCGGGACGGTCATGTTTCGTCCGTGAAATTAAAAAACGGTACAGAATTTGAAGCAAAATCGATTGTCATAGCAGTCGGCGGTAAATCTGTTCCCCATACTGGCTCAACGGGAGATGGCTATGCTTGGGCACAGAAAGCTGGTCACACGATTACTGAACTGTTTCCAACAGAGGTGCCTGTCACCTCAAATGAACCATTTATCAAAAGTAAAACTCTTCAAGGACTTTCTTTAAGAGATATTGAACTAAATGTTTTAAATCCGAAAGGGAAATCACTTATTTCGCATCGTATGGATATGATTTTTACGCATTTTGGCCTCAGCGGGCCCGCAGTCCTTCGCTGCAGTCAATTCGTTGTCAAAGCGCTGAAAAAATGGAAGTTAAATGATGTTACGATGAGTTTAGATGCTCTGCCAGATAAAAAGGAGGAAGAAATTTTCCAAGAAATTGTGAAGTTAGTAAAAAGTGAGCCTAAGAAAAGCATAAAAAACACGTTAAAAGGATTCTTGCCTGAACGATATTTGTTGTTTCTTTTAGAAAAGAATGAAATTGATCCCTCGGACCAAGGGGCAATGATATCAAATGAAAAAGTCCGCACCTTTGCAAAAAGCTGTAAACAATTTTTGATAAAGGTAAATGGTACCTTACCGCTTGAAAAAGCATTTGTTACCGGTGGCGGTGTTTCCGTTAAAGAAATTGAACCTCAGACAATGGCTTCAAAATTAATGGGAGGTCTTTATTTTTGTGGTGAGATTCTTGATGTTCATGGTTACACTGGTGGATATAACATCACTTCTGCTTTAGTAACGGGAAGACTCGCCGGAACCAATGCTGCCCTTTCAGCAAAAAAACAATATCAGGCCTGATATATTTTATCAGGCCCGATAAATAATCATAGCGGAAAAGCAATAGATTTGTTCTTCCTCTTCTTCCTCAGGCATTGCTGCAACATTATATTTAATATCTACTAATTCGTTTTCATCGATGCCCTTTAAAAAACGATTCATTTCCTTTTCTAAATCCTTTTCATGCTCACGGTCAAACAACTTTACTTGGATCATACAAATCTCACTTTCCTTTTTACTATCATTTATTCCCATTTTTTCAGAATTTTAAAATAAATGTTAATAAATTTTGATTGTTACCCAAATTGATGTCCGCTTGACTTTTCGGGCACAATTCCACTCTGATTCTTACCCAAATTAATGTTTCCGCTTCCATTCGGTCACAATCAACAACTCTATAAAAAAAACGATTCCACTATGGAATCGTTTATTCTGTCTCACCTGGCCATGCAAGCATGCCGCCAACCATATTACGGACTTTATAGCCTTGTTCTTGTAAGTAGTAGCAGACATTCCCGCTACGAGCGCTCGAGCGGCAGATAAAGATATATTCTTTATCTTTATCAAAATAGTCAAGATTAACAGGAATTTCACCCATCCGGATATGTTTGGCACCCTGTATCATTCCTTGTGCTACCTCTTCATCCTCCCTAACATCGACAAGCTCGAGTTTCTCCCCTTCTTCGAGCTTTTTCTTTAATTCTTCTGGTGTAATAATTTGAATTTCTTCCATCTTTCCCACCCCTTGAGAAAGGATTCCCCCCTTTTTATAGGGGGTTCCCTCGTATTAATTAATTTGCAACAATATTTACTAGCTTACCAGGAACTGTTATTACTTTGCGAATCGTTTTTCCTACGATTTGTTCCTTCACTCTTTCATCATCCATTGCAATACCTTCTAAAGCTTCTTTACTCGCGTCAGTTGGAACCAATAGCTTCGTCTTCACTTTCCCGTTAACTTGAATCACAATTTCTACTTCATTATCCACTAACTTAGCTTCATCATAGGCTGGCCACGTTTCATAAGAAATGGTTGTACCTGTATGGCCAAGCTTCTCCCAAAGTTCCTCTGCAACATGCGGCGCAACAGGAGCGAGCATTTTCACAAATCCTTCCATAAAATGCTTTGGAAGAACAGTTGCTTTGTATGCTTCATTAATAAATACCATCATTTGTGAAATCGCGGTATTAAATCGTAATCCTTCATAGTCCTCTGTTACTTTTTTCACAGTTTGATGATAAACCTTTTCTAAGGTAGAAGCCTCTTCAGCTGCCTGGATTTTTGGATTTAACTCTCCGTTTTCTTCAACCATTAAACGCCAGATACGATCTAAGAAACGACGGGATCCGTCAAGGCCATTTGCTGACCAAGCAATGGAAGCGTCTAATGGACCCATAAACATTTCATATAAACGAAGTGTGTCGGCACCGTGGCTGTCAACAATATCATCAGGATTTACAACGTTGCCTTTTGATTTACTCATTTTTTCATTGTTTTCACCTAGAATCATTCCTTGGTTGAAAAGCTTTTGGAATGGTTCTTTAGTGTGTACTACTCCAATATCATAAAGGACTTTATGCCAGAAGCGTGCGTATAGTAAGTGAAGAACTGCATGCTCTGCACCACCAATGTATACATCAACTGGAAGCCAGTGCTTTAATTTTTCGGATGAAGCAAGTGCTTGATCATTTTTAGGATCAATATAGCGTAAATAATACCAACAGCTTCCTGCCCATTGTGGCATTGTATTCGTTTCACGACGACCCTTTTTACCTGTTTCCGGATCAACTACATGTACCCAGTCCTCAATCACCGCAAGTGGTGATTCTCCCGTTCCCGAAGGTTTGATATTGGTTGTCTTCGGTAAGGTTAATGGCAGCTGGTCTTCCGGTACGGCTGTCATTGTACCATCTTCCCAATGGATAATTGGAATCGGCTCACCCCAATAACGCTGGCGGCTGAACAACCAATCGCGTAGACGGAACGTTACCTTTTTCGTACCAATTTCCTTCTCTTCCAACCAAGCTATCATCTTCGTGATTGCTTCCTCTTTATTTAACCCATTTAAGAAATCTGAATTAATGTGTTCTCCGTCACCTGTAAAGGCTTCCGTTTCAATATCTCCACCTGCAACAACAGGAATAATTGGAAGATCAAATTGTTTTGCAAATTCATAGTCGCGCTCATCATGTGCAGGAACAGCCATAATGGCACCAGTACCATAGCTTACTAAAACATAATCAGCAATCCAGATTGGCATTTTTTCGCCGTTAACAGGATTAATTGCATAGGCACCCGTAAATACGCCTGTTTTTTCCTTCGCTAAGTCAGTTCGCTCAAGATCACTCTTCGTTTTTACTTTGTCTAAATAAGCGTATACAGCTGCTTGCTGTTCAGCAGTTGTAATTTTATCCACAAATGAATGCTCTGGAGCAAGCACTGCATAGGTGGCACCAAACAGCGTATCGGGACGAGTTGTGAATACAGTAAATGTTTCATCATGTCCTTCAATGTTAAAGGTAACTTCTGCACCCTCAGAACGACCAATCCAGTTGCGCTGCATTTCTTTAAGGCTCTCTGGCCAGTCAAGCTCTTCTAAGTCCTCAAGTAAACGATCACCGTAAGCCGTAATTCTTAACATCCATTGCTTCATTGGACGGCGTTCAACCGGATGACCTCCACGTTCACTCTTCCCATCAATAACCTCTTCATTTGCTAAAACCGTTCCAAGCGCTGGACACCAGTTCACTGCCACTTCATCTATATAGGCTAGACCCTTTTCCCATAGCTTTAAGAAAATCCATTGCGTCCATTTATAGTACTCTGGATCCGTTGTATTTACTTCTCGATCCCAGTCATAGGAGAATCCTAGTGATTTGATTTGTCTCCGGAACGTGTTAATATTTTTTTCCGTAAACTCTGCTGGGTCGTTACCAGTATCTAATGCATACTGCTCCGCAGGTAGACCGAATGCATCCCATCCAATCGGATGTAGAACATTGTACCCCTGCATTCTCTTTAAGCGTGCAAGAATATCTGTAGCGGTATATCCTTCAGGGTGTCCTACATGCAATCCAGCCCCAGATGGGTATGGAAACATATCTAATACGTAAAATTTTTGTTTATCAAATTCTTCACTTGTTTTAAATGTTTTTTCTTCTTCCCATTTCTTTTGCCACTTTTTCTCAATATGCTGATGATCGAAACTCATAAGTGTTGCCTCCTAAAAAAAATTAAAAAAACCCCTCATCCCAAAAGGGACGAGAGGATTATATATGTATCTTCCCGCGGTACCACCCACATTAGTGTTGTAAACACTCGCTTCATTCACCTTAACGCGGCAAACGGCAAACATTACTGACCTTTTCATGTTTGCAACTCATAGGCGAGTTCATGATATACCCGGTTGACTCCCACCAGCCGTCAACTCTCTATAACGGGAATGAATCACTACTACTCCTAATCAATGTTATTAATTATAAAAGTATTACGGTTATTGTATTAAATTTCAGTTCAGTATGCAAGTAAACATTCACCCAAATCAGTATGTCCTATAGGAATTATTTTTAAACAAATAAAAACCGGCCTCATCATGAGACCGGCAAATTTATATCTACTAATTCTTTTCTTGATTTTAAAATACGATCATATAATATGGTTGTTACAATCGCGATAATGAATAAGCCAATTAAGACAAGGAATAGTGCCGACATGCTGTATAAATCGACAAGTACTCCACCTAGTAATGGACCTACCATTCTTCCTCCAGTAGCAGTACTGTTGACGATTCCTTGGTAGAATCCCTCTCTTCCCTTCGGTGCTAATTCAAAAGCGACGGTTGGTACTGCTGGCCAGATAAACATTTCACCAATAGTTAAGATGATCATCGCTACAAGGAAGCCTGTAAACACAGTTACCTTTCCCACAATCAAAAACGAAACGATAAAAAAACCGATTCCAATAAGAATTTGAACCTTAAGCGATGCAGAAAGATGCTTCAACACTCTATTTAAAATTGGCTGTCCAAGGACAATTAATGCCCCATTTATCGTCCACAAAAAACTATATTGAGTTAATGAAATGTTGATTTCCTGTGTATAGGATGAAATGGTTGTTGTCCATTGAACATAGGCAACCCAGCACAGCGAATAGCCAGCACATAAAATAAGCAAAGCCTGCAAATTTTTTCGATTTTTTATAATTACCTGATCCTTTGCTTTTGCTTGCTTTGTTGGTCCTGTTGAGATATTTCTATAGCCAAAAACAGCAATAATGAAAAAGATGACGTACATGATCGTATTCGCGAGGAAAATGAACTGGAATGAATAATCTGCAACAAATCCACCAAGGGACGCCCCAACTGCAACTCCCAGGTTTTGAGCTACATAAATAGCATTAAAGGCTTTCCGTCCTCCCTCTTTCCAAACCGTTCCTGCCATTGCAAACATAGCTGGGAAAACAATTCCTGTTCCAAAACCAGTAATGGTTAAAAAGATGACATAAGCTGGCCAGCCATGCCAAATCGTTAATCCAATAAGGGCTAAAAGCGTAACCCAGATTCCTAGAAGGATTGATTTATAGCCACCGATTTTATCAAAAAGAGCGCCTCCGAATAAGTTTCCAATAACTGTCGCACCGGCATTTAACATTAAAACAACTCCGGCTATTGTTAAAGATTTCCCTAAATGATCGTGAATATAGATGGTATTTAAAGGCCATAAAAAAGAAGAGCCAGTTACATTCACTGCCATCCCAATAATTAACAGCCATAAGGCACGTGGCATGAAAAACGCTCCTAACATTAACTTATTTCGAGTTCCAAAAGATATTGTAGTCTCATTCCCTCTTCCATGCAATGCTTTTCTAAATTGTTGTAATTAAAAAAAAAGTCTCAAATAACGAGACTTTTGGTGGTTTATTTTAATAAGGTAAAAGTTTCATAGTTACCACTTTTTCGTTTTTTCTTGGTTTACGGTCATCATGAGCACTTCATGGTTACCGTTTTTTCTTTTTAGAATTATCAACTACAGATTTACCTTTATTAACTTTGACTTTCTCAAAAAAGAGTTGTACCTGAATTTGTTTTTCATCTATTTGTGTAATACTTGACACTTTCCCTTTGCGCCCTTTAACTACTACATCTTCACCTACTATCGGAACTTTGTTAAGAAGTTGACTCAGAAGGACATTTTTGTTTTCAAGAAAATGGACAACAAACATTTTGGTCTCTCCATTCATATGGATTGGAATCTCAATATAAAATATTGTAATATCCATGGTTTTAGACCAGGGGCGACGGTTAAATTCCGAAAAACTCCCTATTATTTTTTTCGTGCCATTCCACTTGACCGAAAATTTTCTTTTTTGTTTTTTGGGGTAAGTGGCGGCCCCCCACTTGACCGAAAACTCTCCTTTTTATTTTTTGGTGCACATGGCGGCTCCCCACTTGACCGAAAACTCTCCTTTTTATTTTTTGGTGCACATGGCGGCTCCCCACTTAACCGAAAACTTTCCTTTTTTTTTTGGTGCACATGGCGGCTCCCCACTTGACCGAAAACTTTCCTTTTTATTTTTTTGGTGCACATGGCGGCTCCCCACTTGACCGAAAACTCTCTTTTTTATTTTTTGGTGCACATGGCGGCTCCCCACTTGACCGAAAACTCCCCTTTTTATTTTTTGGAGCACATGGCGGCTCCCCACTTGACCGAAAACTCTCTTTTTTATTTTTTGGTGCACATGGCGGCTCCCCACTTGACCGAAAACTCTCCTTTTTATTTTTTGGAGCACATGGCGGCTTCCCACTTGACCGAAAACTCTCTTTTTTATTTTTTGGTGCACATGGCGCTCCCCACTTGACCGAAAACTCTCTTTTTTATTTTTTGGAGCACATGGCGCCCGTAAGCTCCTCTTACACGCATACAAATTGACACACGGCTCTACATTTGCCAAAATAT
Source organism: Neobacillus niacini (assembly GCF_031457145.1). Lineage (GTDB taxonomy): Bacteria > Bacillota > Bacilli > Bacillales > Cytobacillaceae > Neobacillus > Neobacillus niacini_J. The sequence goes on along the minus strand of NZ_JAVDVZ010000005.1, from coordinate 44,696 downwards.
ACAGAAGAAAACACCGCTCTCACAGTGAAAGCAGTGTTTTCTATGGCCTTTATAGACTCTTTCTCAATCTTTCTTAATCCTTCTTAGCGGGACGATTAAGTAAATTGATGAAAGGGTTTATTTTTTTGCTACTGGCTGCTGTGCAGGGAAGTAGCTGTTAATAGCATGATCCTTTTTCTTATCGTTTACAGATTCAGCTTGTACAGCTGTTTTCGCTTTTTCAATCTCGGAAGTAAGCTCTTCGATGCTCACACCTTTTTTCACTAACTCTTCAGTTGCAAGGCGAATGGCATTGTTAGATTGTACAACTGATTCTCGTAATGAATCCATTGAACCTTGTGGGTTATGGAATCCTGAAGAGTTTTCAGCAGCAATAATATCCCAGAACCATTGACCTTTACGGACAAATTCTTGTGCCTGCTTGATTTTGTCTGGGCTGACTCCGGAAGTAATCATCTTATTAATATAATAGTGAGCTGAAGTAGAGATGTCCTGTGCTTCATGTAATGCATTTACGGTTGCATCTTGGATTTCAGTAACACGATCTTTTAATTTGTCTAAATCACGGTCACCATGGCATTGTCCACAAGCTGTGTCCATTGTTTTAAGTGGTGAAGTCCAATAGTGTGAAGTAATCTTTCTTTTTCCATCTACACGCTCATATGGCATATGACAGTCAGCACAAGATACATTTGCTTTACCATGTGTGCCGCTAGCATGTGTTTCAAATTCTGGGTGCTGTGCTTTTAGCATTGGTGCACCTGAAATATTGTGAACCCAATCCTTTTCAAAGCCATTTTCTTTGGCAATTGTATTATAATATTCATACATATCAGCTGGTTTGAAGCCATTATCCCATGGGAAGGTTACTTCGCTGTTATTAGCTGCAAAGTGATACTCAACATGGCACTGTCCACAAACATAGCTGCGCATATCGTTTTTCGTTGGGTTTGAATAATCAACACCTTTTGCTTCTAAAGCTTTGTAAAAGCTTGGGCGGGTAACGCGCAAATCCATTGTTTCCGGATCATGACAGTCAGAACAGCCGATTGGCGAGTGTCCCATTGCTTCCCCTTTTGGCCAAATTTCTTGTCTGAAATTAGCTCCCCAATAGTCGTCGCCCATTTCTTCAATCATTTGCGGAACAGCAGTTGATTTACATGTATAACATGAACCAACTGATTTATCGTTAATCCGTTTAACATCTTTAATATCCTCAAGTGCATAAACGTGTCCGCGGTCTTCATTATACTCTGTTGCAAAACCATAGCCGTTAAATAGAACTGGCAGCAATGGTTCCTTATCAGGGTCATACTTACTGCGCTTTACTGAACCATTGTATTTGGTATCTTCCATTTTTTCATTTTTCTTGTAGCTATTATATTGAAGCGGAAATAATTCTTTAAATGCTTCGTTGCTTATTTCATCCTTAGAAAGGCCTGTTGTTCCCTTCACTTCCTTAGCACTTGCTGTTTTTTCGCTTTTCTCCTCACTGGAATTACTGCAGCCAGTAATGACGAGCACAAATACTAGTAGAAGGAGGTATGCCCCATAACGGAACCTATTCATTCTTAAAATCCTCCCTTATTTTTTAATAAATCGCCAGACTTTGGTGCCTGGTCATAGGTATCATCCTTAAAGTCTTTTCCATGTGGTACTGTCTTATGACATGACATACAGTTATCTTTCGCATCATGTGAGACATTACCAATCGTACTCTTATGACAATCAGCACAGTTTTGATTAATTACCCTCATTGTGCGCGACGTCGCATAAATTCTATCCGGAATGTCTTCAGTACCTAAGGTGTTATAATAGATATGAGTCATCCCAGCACGGCCTTTAAAAAATAGTTTTCCTACCTCATTCTCATGCGGCAAATGACAGTCATTGCACTGCAATTCAGCATGAGTGGAATCGACGAATGAGGTATACACCGACTTCATCGTGTGGCAGTTTTGACAAAACCCTGGTGAGTCTAAGTAAGCCATTGTTTTAACTGTGCCCAATGAAAAGAGTACACCAGCGATAAGTGCCCCTAAAAGCAATACCCTTTTATCGATTGCCCACAATTTTTTAAATCCTTTCTTTAACATCCTTTCACCTCCCATAATATTTAGATCAATCTTTCTCTACTATTTATTGAATAAAGCACAATTTGCACTCTATTGCCGCAAGGAATGGTCTTGCATTGTTAGTTCTTTTTTCGGTTTCTTTTTATAAACAAAGTAATGGCACCTGCAAAAAGCAATCCTACTCCACTGACTGCTGCGATGGAAAGAACACTAGATGCTTTATTATTTTCTACTTTTTCAACAGGCTGTTGTTCTTGCTTCTCCATTAGCTCAACTGTAGTTTTTGTTTCAGTTCGGTCATAAAAAAGTTTGAAACTTTTCTCTTCTCCAGCTTTCAATCCTTGAAAGTTGTAGGAGTAAATCCCTTCTTCATCAGCGTGCGTTTTTTTCTCTTCAGGTGCTGGATTAAGTTCGATATTTTCCGCTTGGAGGGGCTGAATGAATGAAACATTGAATAAGCCAACATCCGTGAAGCTCTTAAATTGAAATGCAACTGATTTCTTTTCTTTTTCAACGATTATCGTATCTGTATAAAATTCTACAACGAATTTATAAACATCATTTGGTTGGATTTCTTCGCTTGTTGTCCAGGAAATGGTTCCTTTTTCTTGGTCGATTATGTATTCAATTTCATACACCTTCGATAAGTCACTGGAATAATCCGCAACATAGCCAATTCGAAAGTTCTTATCCCCCATAGGCAACGGCAATTCTATTTGCCCTTTTTGCGGCTGGTCCGATTGATTAAGCATTGTTCCTTGGTAACCAATTAATAATGGGGGATGTTCTTTGTTGACATCATTTGGATGGTAAGTAAATTCTGGCATGACTTTTATTGAAAGTTCCTGCATATTCAGGATGTTTTCGTTTTCTTCTGCTGTCGTAATGGCAGGGTTTAATAGGAGCAGTAAACAAAAGATAAAACATAATCTTTTCATCATTTTTCCTTCCTTTCAAGTTGTGAATTTATTGTGAATTCATTCACAATAAATTCCAAAAAAAATATATTTATTATCAGGCTTTGTGTTTTATTTATTATTGATAGCTGAAATTCATACTTTATTTATCCCATGTTAACTAAGCTCATTCTGTGACCAAAATCACAAAAAGTTATATAGTTATTTCTAATTTGTGAACTGCAATTTTACCTTATTTTCACCGTGTCTTTAGGGTTTTTCATATAAAAAACCTTCAACCAAAGTTGAAGGTTTCCTGAGATTTATTAAGATGATTGATTTTATTCTTGGTGAAACTTCGACTTCACCGGCTGACCGCCAGATTTTTCATATTTCTTTTTCGATTGTTTAACAAGATCAACATCCTGACCAAGCTCAAGATCTTGATTGTTAACACCATTTCTTGTTTTTTGTTCTGGGTTATTTTGTTTTGAACGTTTTTTCAAGATAGGCTTCCTCCTGTATAAGTCTGTCCTTCTAAAATCAAAGTATTTTGAAGCTGCTGAATTTGCAGTCTCATACGATGGAGTTGATCCCGCTGCTGGGAATTCGCACTATGGGCCATCTTCGCTATATCTTGATAGGTCTGTTCAAGATCCTGTAAGGCCTTCGTATAATCATCATTATTATATTGCTCTTGAAGGCTGCTTTCTTCAAATTGTTCTTTCGCATAGCGAATTGTATCCTCACACTGCTGCATTAATGCGTCCATTGAAGCACGTGTAGCCATCTAAGGACCCCCTTCTTTTTTGTGACACACTCCCTCATAGAAGCAAAGTGCTTCATGTCTTATTTTGTTCTCTCTCCTTTTTCCTATTACAACGAACGATAGATAATTACTGGTAAACAATACAGTTGGATAAGCCTATATTTTCATGTTAAAATTTAGTTTATGTTTGAAAATATAAAGGAGGTTGCTGAATTGACTCAGACCAACCCTTTTCCATATGCTACTGACGATAAACGTTATCATACTTGGAATTATCATTTACGCCAGGAATTTGGCCATAAAGTTTTTAAAGTTGCTTTAGATGGCGGTTTCGACTGCCCAAACCGTGATGGTACCGTCGCACACGGAGGTTGTACGTTTTGCAGCGCTGCTGGTTCTGGCGATTTTGCCGGCGACCGGACAGACGATTTAGAGACACAATTCCTTGAAATAAAGGAAAAAATGCATACGAAATGGAAAGATGGCAAGTATATGGCCTACTTCCAAGCCTATACAAATACCCATGCACCTGTTGAGGTTCTCCGTGAAAAATTTGAGAAGGTGCTCAAACAAGAAGGAGTAGTCGGATTATCGATTGCCACTCGTCCCGATTGCCTGCCTGATGACGTCGTAGAATACTTAGCTGAATTAAATCAAAGGACTTATTTATGGGTCGAGCTCGGCTTACAGACAGTCCATGAACGTACTGCATTATTAATTAATCGTGCTCATGATTTTCAATGTTATGTAGAAGGTGTAAATAAGCTAAGAAAACATGGAATTCGAATATGCTCGCATATTATTAATGGATTACCGCTTGAATCCTATGAAATGATGATGGAAACAGCTAGAGAAGTGGCAAAACTCGATGTACAAGGAATAAAAATTCACTTGCTTCATTTACTAAAAGGTACACCTATGGTGAAACAGTATGAAAAAGGAATGCTTGATTTTCTCTCCCAAGAGGACTATGTAAATTTAGTATGTGATCAATTAGAAATTTTACCGCCGGAAATGATTGTTCATCGCATTACTGGTGATGGACCGATTGACTTAATGGTTGGACCTATGTGGAGTGTCAATAAGTGGGAAGTACTAAATGCGATAGATGCAGAGCTAAAAAGAAGAGACAGCTATCAAGGGAAATTTTATCAAAATAGCACAGTGGAGGCTTAGAAATGAAGCTTGATCGAATACTCCCCTTTGCAAAGAAATTACTTGAAAACGCAGTTACCAGTCGTGATGTAGTTGTTGACGCTACAGTAGGGAATGGTCATGACACTTTATTTCTCGCAAATCTTGTTGGTGAAAATGGCAAAGTGTATGGATTTGATGTACAAGAGGACGCCATTCGTACCAGTAGAGAAAGACTAACCCAGCACGGAATTGCAGACCGGGTGACCATCTTTCATGCTGGTCACGAATTGCTGTCCAACTTAATTCCTGTTGAGCAACACGGAAAAATAAGTGCGGCCATCTTTAACTTAGGTTATTTACCAGGCAGTGATAAATCCATTGTTACAAAACCAAAGACGACCATCTCAGCCATTGAACAATTACTTGAGATTATGACCCCTGAAGGTGTAATCATTCTTGTGATTTACCATGGTCATGATGAGGGAGCACTCGAACGTGACGCTTTGTTGAGCTACTGTCAGGAAATTGATCAAAAAAAAGCGCATGTGCTGCAGTACCGATTTATGAATCAACAAAACAATCCACCTTTTATTGTTGCAATTGAAAAGAGATAAACTTGAATATAAAGGGGTGATACATATTATTCAATATGTATCACCCCTTTACTTCTTAATCCTTCTTTGGTTGAAACGGGTCAAATGGGGATGGCGTTATTGTCGATGATTGATAAAGCAATTCAGATACCGTTACACATTTATAACCATTCAGGGACAAAAATTCCATAATGCTTTCTAATGCTTTAACCGTCTGAGATGTTTTACCACCTCCACTGCCTATCCAATCATGGAGTAGAATGATATTACCTGGTTGAACACTCTTCGTAATATGTCTTGAGATTTTATTGGCTCCCGGTTTTTTCCAATCTTCTGGATCTTGATGCCAAGACCATAAAATCACCATTTTCCCATTTTTTATAGCTGTATTAATAATTACATCATTATACAACCCGCCTACTGGCCGATAAAGTGTAGGTTTATCTCCAGTGATTTGCTGAATAATTTTATCCGTTTTCTCTAATTCGGCTGTTAATGTAGCAGATGTTAAATTCCGACTATATATATGTTTATTCGTATGATTAGCAATTTCGTGTCCCTCTTTTTTTATCCTTTGTAAAACATCAGGATATAATTCAACTTTATTCCCTACTACAAAAAAGGTTGCTTTTGCATGGTATTTAGCTAAGATATCAAGTATTTGAGGGGTAAAAAGGGGATGAGGTCCATCATCAAAGGTGATGGACACCATTTTTTCCTTCGTATTTACTTCCCAAATTACCTTTCCTGTTTTTTCATACGCTTCACGACTATCAGTGAAAGCGTATACATCACTTGTGTAGAATAAACAAGTGAATAAGAGAATGGTTAACATCCAAATTTTCCGCAAAATCATACACTCCTCAAAAGGACATAAGAGTTACTTCATTCTTTATCCTTATTATTATATTTCATTAGACTTATTTTTATTAAATAGGTCCTTCATTAATCAACTTATAATCTGGAATATATTTTTAAGAATAAGCATCAATCGTTTTAACAAACTAAAATTGTACGATAATTTTAGGAGGTTATAAAGATGAAATGGAAAACTCTTATGGTTTCTGCTGCATTTTCATCATTGCTACTCACCGCATGCGGAACAACTAATAATAACGCAAACAAAACGGCATTGAGAAATCAGGATCATAATAACTTTAAAAACGTAAACTACAATACAAATCGCGGCTATGATCGAACTAACGTAAATTACAATACAAATCGTGATTTTAATCGAACTAACGTAAACTATAATACAAATCGTGACTATGATCGTTATAACGTAAACCGGAATGTTACCAATGTTAATAACAAAAATAATCGGATCGCTGTAGCTGATGAAGCTGCAGAAAAAATTGTTTCTATGCGCGAAGTGGAACATGCAAATGTCCTTGTGACAGATCATAATGCATATGTAGCAGCCAGATTAGCAAATGATACTGGGAATCGGCTTGAAAGAGATGTCGAGAGAAAAATAGCTGATGTCGTAAAGTCAACGGATCGAAATATTAACAATGTATATGTATCAGTAAATCCTGACTTCTATACCAGAACGACTTCATATGCAAATGATATTCGAAACGGTCATCCAGTTGCGGGATTTTTTGATGAATTTAATACAATAGTAAGACGAACCTTCCCGACTGCACGATAAATAATTTTCAACGAACGACCCACTTAAAAAACGGTCAGCCAGAAAATATTTCTGGCTGACCGTTTTATTTTACGATAGGTCTAGTGAAAAGAGTGGGAATCCATTTCTGTACGGATCTGTAAGCAATACAGTTGATATAAAAGAAATAGCTGATAATACCACCTGTCTTAATCATTTCTTTTGCTAATTTCCGTATTTTCTTCTGCTTGCGAACCTTCCCGTCAGATAAATAAATTCCTAACAAACCACGGTTAATTAACTGATGAAATTTTTTATGTGGCAGGAACTCAGTATGTCGGTCTGCCTCATGGACAAAGTGCTTTAAACGATTAAAAAGAGTTTCTTGATTGTCATAATAAAAGCAGAAATTCAAGTCGCCGCCTTCTCGGTCTTCTTCTTGATCGATAAAATAATCCAACAAAATATGGAGACCTTGTATGTACGGAAAATATCCTTTCATGATATTTTCTGCATCCTTTGCTTGAAAATCCGCTCTCATCGCATAAGAAACGAGACAAAATATCCCCAAGGTTGAGCCAGAGCAAGCAGAAAATTCGTACCATTCCATTTCAGGAAGATTGTCTTGATAATTCTCGAACCATTTTTCCAATCTAGGTACACGTTCTTCCTGAATAACATGCTTGTGTATTTGCAGGCTACAGTAGTATTCACAGAGTTCTAATAAGTAGTCTTTGATTAAATGGTAATGTTCCAATTCTCTTAAGACTGATCTGCATGTGGCGGCCAAATCTTTTAAATAATCCCCATCGTTCTGATCTTCACGAAACCTGTAATAATTTTTGGGCTTAGCCTCTAAAGTAAGTGCATCGTGCATGGATTCATGGAGGGCAGCAAAATCCTTGGGATCAAGCGATGTGCTCCGGTCACACAAATTATCCAAGTAATCACTAATTGTTTGATAGGCGACAATAAATTTAACCGCCTTTTTATAATCATCATTCGCAGTAAGAGCTAAAATAGCTCCACCTTCACAGTGAAACGTTTTATGCTCAATACTCGCCAGAGCTTGCGTTCTAAGCTCTTCATTAGGGATACTTTCTGCTCGGGACCTCCAATAACCCAATTCTTGATGAACAGCTGGAATAATTTTACTATATACCTTCGACATGAGTTTGATTGGCATCATGGAGAATTATCTATCCCTTCTTAAAGGCTCTTTTCTTATACTTTGTTTCTTTTTGAAACAAAATTTATGTTTGTGATGAAGTTTTCACAGAAACCAGTAAATATATAATAAGAAAAGAGCCTGCAAACTAAATTCAAAGCTTAATAAATACTAATTTCACGTTAAAATCGGCTTTAAGATTTTAACAGCTATTCTTAAAAACAGTCCAGTTAAACAATATAACCTATTGCTTTTAATTGGCTGGTGACAAAATCCTTCGCGTACTCAAATACATCTTCCCGTTCTGGTTCATTAAAAATTTCATGATAAAGCTTGGGCCATTCCTTAAATCTTTTTTCTGATAAAGGTGCATGGTTGAACCAATTCTTAACAGGAGCCTTTTTAACAATCTTTTCATCACCTGCTTGCATAACAAGCATCGGCACATCCTTTGTACCTTCAATCGATAGAAATGCCTCCTTCATAGCACCTGCTAATTCACGGTACCATCTAATTGAGACTTTTGTGATATAGAGAGTATCATTTTCATCTGCAGCAATGACATCCTGGTTTCTCGTTGCCATATCAACGGTTAAGCCTGAATTCATTTTTAGTGATGGAAAAACAACATTAAGTCCATGTGAAAGTAAATCCAAGAATTTTGGTGGAGCATGAACTAAACCTAGGCATGGGGAGGAGAGAATGACTCCTGCTAAGTTCAATTGTTCTTCCTGCAGCAGACGTATAGCTATTAAGCCTCCCATACTATGGCCTAGTAAAAAAACTGGCAGTTTATAACGATAGGCTGCTTTAATCCAATCCTTCACTTCTATTAAGTACTCTTCGAAGGAATCTATATGGCCCCTGCGGGATCTTGTTGTCATACCCTGACCAGGAAGGTCACCCATAATGACATGAAATCCAGACCTGCGCCACATTTCGATGAGCCAGCCGTAACGACGATGATGTTCCATTGCACCGTGAACCATCACAATTACAGCCTTTGCTTCCCCTTCTGCTTCCCACTTCCACATCGTTTTTCCCCCTAGAAAAATATCCTATTTAGTATAATATTAGAATGAATATGAATTTCAGTCAAAAAGGAGAGACTCAAGTGATATACCCATACAAAGGAAAATATCCAAAAATTGCAGACTCTGCATTTATTGCAGACTTCACCACCATTACAGGTGATGTTGAAATTGGCGATAAATCAAGCGTTTGGTTCAATTCCGTCATTAGAGGAGATGTTGCACCAACTATTATCGGCAAAAAGGTTAATATCCAAGACAACTCCGTTCTGCACCAAAGTCCGAACAATCCATTGATTCTGGAGGATGAAGTTACCGTTGGTCATCAGGTTATTCTTCACAGCTGTATTATTCGTAAAAAGGCATTAATCGGCATGGGTTCCATCATTCTAGACCAAGCTGAAATCGGAGAAGGCGCTTTTATCGGTGCAGGAAGCCTCGTACCACAAGGCAAAAAGATTCCACCTAATACATTAGCATTTGGCAGACCCGCAAAAGTTATTAGAGAATTAAATGAACATGACATAAGTGAAATGAACAGAATTTATACAGAATATGCAGAGAAAGCCCAGTATTATAAATCCTTACAAAAATAGAAATATAAAAAGCACCCATACATCTTTCTTTATGGGTGCTAAAATATTAATTCTTCATTGTCTGTAATTCTTTTTGTCCGAAAAAGGAGTATTTCCCCTCTACATAAACCTGATGCCAAATCATGAAAATGAGAACCGTCCAGATTTTACGGCTGTTATCTGTTTTACCTTGGCAGTGGTCTTCTAGAAGGTTTAACACAAAAGCCTTATTGATTAAATGATCCGTGCAACTTTCGCGAATTATCGTTTTTGCCCAGTCATTCATTTCATTTTTCAACCAGTGGCGAATTGGAACAGGGAAGCCCAGTTTCTTACGGGTTAGCACATGATCCGGAACGATTCCTTCCGCTGCTTTTCGCAAGATATATTTGGTTGTACCATTAGCCGTTTTTAAGCTGGTTGGAATTTTCGACGCTATTTCAAAAACCTCTTTATCCAAAAATGGAACACGGAGCTCAAGGGAATGAGCCATGGTCACTCTATCTGCTTTCAATAAGATATCCCCGCGCATCCATGTATGAATATCAACGTATTGCATCCGGTCAACAGGATCATAACTTCTTGTTTCTGCATAGAGTGGTTTGGTGATATCCATGTGGTTTAAACCTTCACGGTATACAGAAAGCAGTTGTCTCTTTTCTGTCTCCGTGAACATTTTGGCATTGCCAATATAACGTTCTTCCATAGGAGTAACTCCACGTTCAATAAAGCTCTTCCCTTTCATACCCTCAGGCATCATGTTGGCAATCCCTTTTAATAAGACTTTACCTACTCGCGGGATTTTATTAAACACCTCTAAATCTTGCGGTTCACGATAAATATTGTAGCCGCCGAATAACTCATCTGCACCTTCACCTGAAAGAACAACGGTAACATGCTTTCTCGCCTCCCGAGCCACAAAGTACAAAGGGATAGCAGCTGGATCTGCAAGCGGGTCATCCATATGCCAGATGATTTTCGGCAGTTCATTCATGTATTCCTGCGGTGTAATCACATAGCTAATGTTTTCTAACCCTAGCTTATCTGCTGTTTCTTTTGCTACATCGATTTCACTAAAACCCTGGTGCTCGAAACCAACAGAAAACGTCTTAATCGCTGGGTGAAATTGTTTGGCAATCGATGCAATAATCGAAGAATCGATTCCGCCTGAAAGAAAAGAACCAACTGGCACATCGCTTCTCATATGCATTTTAACCGAATCAATTAACACATCTTGTATTTCTTTAATAAAATTAGACTCTGATTTTTGTATTGGGTTAAAATGTGCTTTCCAATACCTTTTGATTTCCATTGGAGAGCCTATCTTCTTCGTATAATAATGTCCTGGCTCTAACTTATGAATGCCTTTAGACATCGTGCTAGGCTCTGGGACAAACTGATAGGTTAGATAGTGCTGAAGTGAATCATAGTCCAAAACATCATTTTCAAGGGCTAACAGGATACTCTTTTTCTCGGAAGCAAAGAACGTTCTCTCTCCATCGACAAAATAAAAGTACGGTTTAATCCCGAATGGGTCTCTTGCACCAAATAGGGTTTGTTCTTGTTTATCCCAAATCGTAAAGGCAAACATTCCCCGCAGTCTTTCTACAGCCTTTTCTTTCAAATGGCTATAAAGAGCAATAATAACCTCTGTATCAGAGTTTGTCGCGAACTGTAAGCCTTCTTTGAGCAATTCTTCACGAAGTTCTACGTAGTTATAAACCTCACCATTAAAAATAATCCAATACCGTTCATTTTCATACGTTAATGGCTGGTGTCCACTTTCAATATCAATAATACTTAAGCGGCGAAAACCAAATTGAATATGGTCATCATAGAAAAAACCTTCATCATCTGGTCCACGATGGGTTATAATATCGTTCATATTTTTGAATAGTTGTTTTTGATCATCACGATAGTTTTGTTCCTTGTCGTGTACACAACCAATAAAACCACACATTATGTACCTCACCTACTCCAATCTAAATATCCAAACTTAAAAACATACTCTCCTATCCTACCACTTTTCAATTAAAAATGGCAGTGTGAAAGGTAGGAAAATTCAGGTACCAAACAGTTTTCACATAATTAGTTTGGCTTAAACTTAGACGTTAATATAGCAAAGGGAGTTACATATTAAATGTAACTCCCCTACTTTTTTAAACCTTAGCTTGTTGACGCAATGAGTCTGCTTTATCTGTACGCTCCCAAGGAAGGTCAACATCTGTACGGCCAAAATGGCCATATGCAGCTGTTTGTTTATAAATTGGGCGACGAAGGTCTAGCATCTTAATGATTCCAGCTGGACGGAGGTCAAAGTTTTTACCTACAAGGTCCACTAAAACATCTTCACTTACTTTACCAGTATCAAAAGTATCAACAGCAATTGAAACTGGTCTAGCTACACCAATTGCATAGGCAAGCTGTACTTCAACCTTATCAGCAAGTCCTGCTGCAACAATATTCTTCGCAACATAACGAGCTGCGTAAGCCGCAGAACGGTCCACTTTTGTTGGATCCTTACCAGAAAATGCCCCACCACCATGACGTGCATAACCGCCATAGGTATCTACAATAATTTTGCGTCCTGTTAAACCTGCATCCCCTTGAGGACCGCCAATAACGAAACGACCGGTTGGGTTTATAAAGTATTTTGTATTTTCATCGATTAATTCCTTAGGTACCACTGGATTAATAACATATTCCTTCAAGTTACGTTGGATTTGCTCTAATGTTACTTCGGGATTATGTTGGGTTGAAATGACAATCGTATCAATACGGACAGGCTTGTCATTTTCATCATACTCAACCGTTACTTGCGTTTTACCATCTGGTCGAAGGTATTCAAGTACTTTATCTTTACGTACTTCTGTTAATTTGCGAGCTAGCTTGTGTGCTAGTGAAATCGGAAGAGGCATAAGCTCCTTTGTTTCATTACAAGCAAACCCGAACATTAAACCTTGGTCTCCTGCTCCAATTGCTTCAATTTCTTCATCAGACATAAGTCCTTCACGTGCCTCAAGTGCCTTATCAACACCCATTGCGATGTCAGGACTTTGTTCACCAATGGAGGTTAATACTGCACAGGTCTCGGAATCAAAGCCAAACTTAGCACGATCGTATCCGATACCTTTAACCGTTTCACGAACAATTTTTGGAATATCAACGTATGTAGATGTAGTAATTTCACCTGCAACTAAGACTAAACCAGTGGTAACAGATGTTTCAGCTGCAACCCGAGCATTTGCATCCTTTGCTAAAATTGCATCTAAAATCGAATCAGAAATTTGATCACAGATTTTATCTGGATGACCTTCGGTTACTGATTCAGAAGTAAACAAACGACGTTTTGTTGACATCTGATTTCCTCCTCTATTATGAGATAAATCAAGGGTTCATATGAAGGTTACAGGTATACTTCTTTGAACCACTGACATTGATACGGTACTCATACCCTTAGTATGAAATAAACAAAGGATTTTTATTAGCAACTCTTTTGATAAAAGGTCTCGTACATTGCAAAAAACCTTACCTCATGAGTAAAGGTTGTTCCGGTCCTTTCACTCTTATCGTTCAAGGTCAAAGCCTTGCGTCAGATTAGCACCTTCGCACTTGAGAATAGAACTGATTAAAGGTTCATTTCTCATAAAGCAGGTTGCTGGGTTTCATAGGGCCTGTCCCTCCACCAGCTCAGGATAAGAGAGTATCCGTTCAAATTATCATCTTACTTGAATATATCGAACAAAGTCAATGAATTTTTTAGCAAATTAAGGATAATTGCATCAAATTTTCCCACCATTAAATCACTGGAATTAATACAACCTAAATTCACCAATTAGTATAGACTATTAATTTTAATGTGTTATACTATTTACAAATAATTTGAATATTAAAAACTTGAAAAGGAAGGGTCCCTGAGATGAATTCTGTTGATATCCCAAATGAGTTAGGCCAATTGTTGGAAGAAAGTAATGTGCACATTCAATTGTCTGTACCCCAATTAGTGGAAAAGGTCTTATCTAGGAATGAGGGCAAATTAACCTCCACTGGTGCTATAAGTGTATCGACAGGTAAATATACAGGCCGTTCCCCACTAGACAAATTCATTGTCATGGAAGATTCAATCAAGGATAAAATTGATTGGGGTCATTTAAATCAGCCAATTTCAGAGGATGTTTTTAATAACCTCTATCATAAAGTTTTGGAATACTTAAAACAAAAAAATGAACTATTTGTTTTTAAAGGATTTGCTGGAGCAGATAAAAAAACACAATTGCCGATTCAAATTGTGAATGAATATGCTTGGCATAATTTATTTGCTCATCAACTGTTCATTCGACCTAGTGAAGAAGAGCTGCTGACACACGCAGCTGGTTTCACGATTATTTCTGCTCCCAATTTCAAAGCAAATCCTATTGTTGATGGTACAAAGTCTGAAACTTTTATTATCATTTCTTTTGAACAAAGGACAATATTAATAGGTGGAACTGAATATGCTGGTGAAATGAAAAAGGCAATCTTTTCGATTATGAATTACCTATTACCTGAAAATAATATTTTCTCGATGCATTGTTCTGCAAACGTGGGAGTTGAAGGTGATGTCGCACTGTTCTTTGGTCTTTCTGGTACAGGTAAGACTACTTTATCGGCAGATCCAAATCGCCGCTTAATCGGCGATGATGAGCACGGTTGGTCATCCACTGGTGTCTTTAATATTGAAGGCGGCTGTTATGCGAAAACCATTAATCTTTCAAGGGAAAAAGAACCACAAATTTTTGATGCCATCCATTTTGGCTCTGTACTTGAAAATGTTGCACTTAATCCCGAAACGAGAATAGCCGATTATGATGATTCATCCTTAACTGAAAATACTCGAGCTGCTTATCCCATTCATGCAATTGATAATGTGATTCTGCCAAGTATTGCTGGTCACCCTAATACAATTGTCTTTTTAACAGCTGATGCATTTGGTGTATTGCCGCCAATCTCAAAATTATCAAGAGAGCAAGCGATGTATCATTTCTTGAGCGGTTATACATCCAAGCTTGCAGGAACAGAGCGTGGTGTAACGTCTCCAGAGGCAACCTTCTCCACTTGCTTTGGTGCGCCATTCCTTCCATTACCTGCAACACGATACGCAGAAATGCTAGGTGAAAAAATTCTTGAGCATAATGCAACGGTCTTTCTAGTGAATACTGGCTGGACTGGCGGAGAATATGGAGCCGGCAGCCGCATGAAGCTTTCCTATACAAGAGCAATGGTGCAGGCTGCACTTGAAGGGGAACTAAACCATGTAGAAACAGTTACGGATGACATTTTTGGCCTGAATATCCCGCTTCACATTGCTGGAGTTCCTGATGAGGTATTGCAGCCAAGCAAAACATGGGCAAACCCACAAGCTTATGATCAGAAAGCAAAAGAATTAGCTACGAAATTCCGTGAAAACTTTAAAAAATTCACCAATGTCCAGGCTGAAATTGAAGATAAAGGCGGACCAATTGCATAAATGTAAGAAAGCCCTTATCTGGTGATAAGGGCTTTTCATTAGTTCGTTGAATTTAATGAAATTAATTGATAGGTGATCCAGGTGCTGTTATTTTGCCATTCAACCTTTTTAATAACTCCTGTTCCATTCGTATCACTTTCAATTGTTTTTCTAACATCAATAGGGATATCAATTGGATAAAGTCGATAGCCTTCTTTTTCTAATACGAAAAGATTTTCTTCTACCCTTTTTTCATGGCCTTTTGTTACAATCATCGTATTTAACTCAAAAGGCATACCCATATGACCCGCTCCTCTGCATTGGACTTATCTTTATTTTATCATCTTTTGATTTGAGATTTCATCCACTTCGATAAATCCCTCACGATTTTTCTATTGGTCACGGGGGGAAAGTAATGAGTAAAATCAGTAAAATACCAGCCCTCCACCGGCTTATTTAACATTTTAAGTCTTCTTTCAAGTCTGTAAGCATGCTCCACTGATACATTTTGGTCATTTACTCCATGAATGATCAAAACAGGTTGGGTAAGATTTTCAAGTTCATATAGTGGGGTACGTGCTTCATATCTTTCTGGATATTTTCCTGGTGTACCGCCAATTACTCTTTTCAGCATCTTCCTCAAGTCTTTTCTCTCTTCGTATGTTAAGAACATGTCCGATACCCCGCCCCAAGTGACAATCGAAGCTGCCTCAGGAAATTGAAGTCCGGTCATAAGTGCCATTACACCGCCACGGGAAAAACCAAATATATGGATAGCTCCTACCCCAGGCAAGGATTTTAAGAGCAGATAGGCTGCATAGGCGTCCTCCCTATCCTCTCCAGCAAAATCCTCATTCCCTTCCCCGCCTTGATTCCCGCGATAGTAAGGAGCAAATACAATAAATCCTTCAGAAGCAAACTGAGCGATTCTGGCTGGTCTAACCATTCCAACGTTTTTAATTCCCCCTCGTAAATATAAAAAGCCATCATAGTTCCCCTTTATTTTCGGTTCCGCCAGCATCCCTTTAACTCTCAATCCATTTGAAAGATAGGTAATCACCCTTAGTTCCACATTAGGATTGGGTGACGGGAAGCGATGAACCTCGATAATCACTCCATTTTGTTTGTTCATCTTTACATTTCACCTTTCAAATTTTATAAAAATATACGACTAGGCATTCACACATTTTGTTCCCCTTCATACGATACATTAGGCCAACAGCCCAGATTTTTTAATGTAAAAAGGAGGTTTTGGTGTGAAAAAATGGATGAAATTTAGTCTCTCCACTCTTCTAATTGTGATTCTTATGTTTTCGATAACTGCTTGTACTACTACTGATAAGACCGATACGGAGAAAATTGAAAAGGTTCGGTTAGTAGAAGTTACCCGCTCCATCTTCTATGCACCTGAATATGTTGCCATTGCCAAAGGATTTTTTAAAGAAGAGGGCTTAGATGTTGAATTGTCTACAGCCTTTGGTGGCGACAAAACCATGACAGCCCTGCTTTCAAATGGCGCAGATATAGCCCTGGTCGGCTCCGAGACATCTATTTATGTTTATGCTCAAGGTTCCAATGATCCGGTTATTAACTTTGCACAACTTACCCAAACAGATGGCACTTTCCTTGTTTCCAGAGAAAAAATTGATAATTTCTCATGGGATCAATTAAAAGGATCGACGTTCTTAGGACAGCGTACTGGCGGCATGCCGCAGATGGTTGGAGAATTCGTTCTTAAAAAACATGGCATTGATCCACATCAAGATTTAACATTGATTCAAAATATTGACTTCGCAAATATCCCTAGTGCGTTTGCCTCAGGAACGGGCGACTTCGTTCAATTATTTGAACCACAAGCGAGTATTTTTGAAAAAGAAGGAAAAGGACATATTATTGCTTCCTTCGGTACTGAATCAGGTCATGTACCATATACAACCTTCATGGCCAAAGATAGTTATATGAAGGAAAACCAAGATATCGTAGAAAAATTCACAAGAGCCATTTATAAGGCACAGCAATGGGTCGATACACATAATTCTGACGAAGTAGCTGAGGCGATTGAATCCTATTTCCCTGATACTGACATAGAATTGATCAGCACAGTGGTTGACCGTTATAAAGAGCAAGGTTCTTTCGCAACAGACCCAATCCTTGATAAGGATGAATGGAACAATCTCCAGGACATTATGGACGAAGCTGGTGAACTACCACAAGAAGTAGAACATAAAACACTTGTTAATACAGAAATTGCTGAAAAAGTTAAAGAAGAATAATTAAATTGGGAGGCCGTCTAAATGAGTTTCTTAGCCATCAAGGATGTTCATCATACTTATTTCACTAAAGCCTCTGCAACCACGGCCCTCTCCGAAATTACTATCCAAGTTGAGGAAGGAGAGTTTGTTTCCTTCCTCGGCCCTAGCGGCTGTGGGAAAACAACTTTACTTTCCATCATTGCCGGGTTGATAAAACCAACCCAAGGAACTATTTTACTTGAGAACAAACCACTTTCAGGTATAAAAAATCAAATCGGCTACATGCTTCAGCAGGATTACTTGTTCCCTTGGAAAACAATTGAAGAAAATATCCTCCTTGGCCTAAAATTATCGAAACAATTGAATGATACGACCAAATTAGCTGCTCTAGACCTTTTAAAGCAAATGGGGTTAAGCGGAATTGAAAAGCAGCTGCCAAAGCAGCTATCAGGCGGCATGAGACAGCGGGCTGCTCTAGTAAGAACGCTGGCAACTGAACCTAAGCTTCTAATGCTTGATGAACCTTTTTCAGCTCTAGACTATCAAACTAAGTTAAAGCTTGAAGATTTAGTTTCAAAAACATTGGATACATTCGGAAAAACAGCCATCCTGGTCACACATGATATCGGCGAAGCTATTGCCATGAGTGATCGGGTTGTGCTCTTTTCCCCAAGTCCGGGCAGAATTCATAAGGTATTTGAAATGCCAGGAGAACTAAAGCAATTGTCACCTTTTAATGCTAGAAATCATGAGGCGTTTTCTAGTATCTTTCAGACAATATGGAAGGAGTTGGATTCACTTGAACCAAGGGAAGAATAACGTGAACCTGCTCCATAAAAATTTTTTACATTCACGAACGATTGAAAAAAGATGGGTCCGTTTTTATCAATTGCTAATATTTTTACTCTTTTTTTCTGGCTGGGAATTTTCAAGTCAACAAAGGTGGATAGATCCCTTACTTTTCAGTTCTCCCTCAAAGATTTGGGTTTTATTTCTTAAAAAAATCCAAGACGGTAGTTTATTATCCAACCTTAGTGTGACCTTAACAGAAACTATTTTTGGTTTCATTCTAGGTACTTTGCTTGGAACGCTATTAGCCGCTTTACTATGGTGGTCACCGATGTTTTCAAAAATCATTGACCCATACCTTGTCGTCTTAAATGCAATGCCAAAGGTGGCATTAGGACCCATCTTAATCGTTGCCCTTGGACCTGGTTATCCTTCGATTATTGCTATGGGTGCAATCATCTCAATCATTATTACCACCATTGTCGTCTATACCTCGTTTAAAGAAGTAGACCCTAACTATTTAAAGGTACTGCAAACATTCGGTGCGACCCGTTTTCAGTGTTTTAAGGAAGCCATCCTGCCTGCCAGTTTTCCAACGATCATTTCTACTCTAAAGGTAAATGTTGGATTATCATGGGTTGGCGTTATTGTTGGAGAATTCTTAGTTTCCTCTAAGGGACTAGGGTACTTCATTATTTACGGTTTCCAAGTATTTAATTTTACCCTAGTCTTTTTATCATTGATGGTGATTGCCGTCGTTGCCACGATTATGTATCAGCTTGTTGAGCTATTAGAGAAAAAACTTATCAAGGAATAGCGGCTTAATTTAGATTTGTCGCTATTCTTTTTCATTTTGAAGCTTATAAATATGTTTAATACACTCTTGAATCACTTCATCCTTCATAATGAAACTGTATTCCCCACCAAACCGCAGCCGTAAAATATCGCCTTTCACTACAACAGGTCCATTGGTTTCGTAATAGTTATTTGTGTTATCGATGGTTTTTATTTTGCCCCAAAAAACCGCCTTCACAAATGAATTTTTTTTGTTTGTTACTCTATATTCCCCTATCTGCAACAGTTCGTCGATTATCGCACCTGTTTCCTCATAAACTTCACGGTGAGCAGCCTCTATTAATGATTCCCCTTGTTCCACCTTTCCCCCTGGAAATTCTAAACCTCGAACTTTATGATTGGTTAAATACCAAGCTTCCTTCAACTGACAAATGACCAGCACATGCTTTGCCTTCTGCTGAAAAGCATTGGTCGTAAGCGCTAACTCTACCTTGTTCCCAAATTCATCTAAAAATTCTTTCATTTCTGTTCTCCCCTTGCAGCCTATATTGCATTTATTATAATCGAAAAAAAGGAAAATCCCCATAATAAACAGGACTTCCCTTTTTTACTCATCTCATATTAGGTAAAATATTCATCGATTCAATATGACTTTTTGCTTCATTATTACCAAGTTTGTAAATCATTCCATACACCTGCTCAATCGTATTGTCATACGCATCATTTTCACGATCATAATGATATTGAACATAAGGAACGTGGGCTCTAAAGAAGTTTTTCCATTCTGTTGAATAGTTTTGATCAAACAACTCTCTTAACTGCGTGATTTCCTCATCATTTGCTTGAATTTTAAAGCTCCAAGTTGAAGCTGTTGAACTTTGGGATATTTGTCCATGCCCAACATCTATATAATAAGTCTTTTTTTGCTCATCCATTATGTCATCCCCTTACTGATAGTATTTAAAATTTCCCACAATCCAATAAAATTTATTCTTTTTCAAATTTCGACTAATTTTTTAGCATTGAATGATGTATAATTGTCATAATATTAAGAAAATGGATTTTCACCATTTCTTACTAACTTTTGCTACAGCTATAGAGGATATTTTTCATCATAAGGGGAATTGAATAAGTAAGGATAAAATTTTTAAAATTCTATGGAGGTGAACGAAGATGAGGTTAGTCGATGAATTATTTCAAATGTATCGAGACAAGCTGACTGGTGATGAAGAAGATATTGATATGTTAGCATTCGCCTTCTTAGAAGAGATGTCACATGAAGACCTTCTACATTTGATTCAAGAAATGGATAAACAAGAATTATACGATTTAATGGGTTTATATTTAATTGAGAGCTTAAAAGGAAAATTTGCGCAAGAAGAGTACGGCCAACGCACCCATACTTACTATCCAAGGAATATTCATTGATATTTACATACCACAGGAATGAAGGAACTGCTGACTGCAGTTTCTTTTTTAGTTAAAAAAATATCAAACCATGCTAAAATATGATGATAAAGGGAGGGTAAAAACATGTATACGATATTTGTCGTAAGCATTATTATCATCATCGTTGTTCTATTGCTTGCAGTCCTGACTACATCAAAAGCTTATTCCTATAAACATACAGTAGATCCTATTGATGATAATCCTTATTTAGAAAACGAAAAAATAGAAAATGGAGAAAAAAAGCAATAAAAGAAATTCCTATTCATGACGAATAGGAATTTCTTTTGTTTTATATTAAGCAAAAACCTGTTTTAAGTCTTCTTTACTTTGCTCAAGCCAAAAACGCATTAAACGTTTTGCTCCCTCTAAATCATGAAGCTTCGCTTGACCGCATTGTCTTTCGTTTGCAGCTGGAATTTCAGTAATTTCAACTGCCTCCTTCATGGTATCTTCTAGAAGGTCAATGATTTCTTCAACGGTCGGCTCACCACTGACAACTAAATAGTAGCCTGTTTGGCATCCCATTGGTGAAATATCGATAATATCAAAATGGTTATATTTTTCAACATGCGCTCGAAGATTGAAAGCAAGCAAATGTTCTAATGTATGAATGACATCAGGCTTCATAGCCTGTTTATTCGGCTGGCAAAAGCGGATATCATACTTATTAACAATACCGTCACTTCCTACCTTATGGACACCACAATGTCTCACATAAGGGGCTTTAACCGCATTATGATCTAAATCAAAGCTTTCTACTGAAGGCATAAATCTCCACTCCTTTTTAACATCTAAATTTATCATACTATAAATTCCGAGTTTTTTCATCCACTTAGGTAAGGCTCTTTTCTAAAACGTAGTTGCTTTTTGGAACAAAATATAATAAGAAAAGAGCCTGCAAACTAAATTCAAAAGCACAAAATAGCTATTTCCACGTTAAAATCGGCTTTAAGATTTTAACAACAATCTTTACAAAAATAGCCTAAGTATAATTAGCAATTTAGACGTTTTTTTCTATATATGGTATCTTTTAAGTAATCTGTACCAAGGGAGTGCCCCGATGTTTAAAAAGATTTTTATCTCAATTATTCGTTTTTATCAAGTTGTGATTTCTCCCATTAAACCCCCAAGCTGTCGGTTTTATCCTACCTGTTCCCATTATGGGTTAGAAGCCGTCCAACGGTTTGGAGCATTAAAGGGAGGCTGGTTAACACTTAAGAGAATTCTAAAATGTCATCCCTTTCATCCAGGTGGAATCGATCCGGTCCCAGAAAAAAAAGAGATTTAACGCTGATAACCATCAACAACAAGATCAAGCTTTCCAGTTTTAGGGTCAATCACGAGCCCGTGTACAGGAACACCAGCTGGCATTAGTGGATGATTTTTGATTACCTCCACACTGTGCTCTACACTTTCGGTGACATTATCGAAACCATGAAGCCATTTTTTTATATTAATGCCGGAATATGTAAGGGTATCAATGGTTTCTTCTGTTACCCCTCGGTTCTTCATACTTTCTATTACCGGTTCAGCCTTCAATCCGCTCATACCACAATCGTAGTGAGCGACTACGAGGACTTCCTCTGCCTGCAGCTGGTAAACTGCGATAAGAATACTTCTCATGATACTTCCAAATGGATGTGACACTAGTGCCCCGGCATTTTTAATGGTCTTTACGTCCCCATTTCCTAAGTTCATAGCCTTTGGCAGTAATTCCAATAATCTTGTATCCATACAAGTTAGAATCACTGTACGTTTATTTGGGAATTTCGTTGTTTCATACTTCTCATATTCACGACTTTCAACAAACTTTTGGTTATAATCAAGGATTTCATTTAATAATCTAGTTTCATTCACAATTATCCCACCTCTCTTTTGTCTATACTTAGAATACATAAAAAGTACAGGATGTATCAATATTTTGCTTGCAATTAAGACATTTTTTTTGTAAGATACATAAGGAAATCGGAATCGTTCCGTATTATACATTTTTTCTTAATACTAAAAATTTTTCCAATTTAAATCGTAATAACTCCGGTTTATAAAAATTTAAAGGAGCACTTATGAAAAAAATTATACTTTTTCCTATATTTATTTTACTAGTAAGTTTGGTAATGACTGCTTGCAGTAAAGAAAATGGTCAAACGCAAAAAGAAAAAGATCAGTTATCCATCTATACAACAGTATTCCCTCTTCAATATTTTACTGAGCGAATTGGTGGCAAATTCGTTAGTGTAAAGACAATTTATCCACCAGGTGCAGATGAGCATACATTTGAACCATCTCAGAAGGATATGATAAAACTGGCCGATTCTGATTTATTTTTCTACATTGGTTTAGGATTAGAAGGCTTTGTGGAAAAAGCAAAAGGTACATTAAAAAATGAAAATGTCTCTCTGATTTCAACTGCCGAGAATTTGATTTTAGATCCTGCTGAAGAACATGGAGACCATGAAGAAGAAGATCATGGTCATGGAGATTTTAATCCCCATGTCTGGCTCGACCCAATCTATTCCAAGGAAATGGCGGCTGTTATTAGAGATTCTTTAATTGAAAAAATGCCTCAGAATAAAGAGGATTTCGATCAAAATTATCAACAGCTTGCAAATGAATTAGATGAATTAAATTCAGAATTTGAAACGACCATTCAAAATGCTAAATATAAAAATATCATTGTCACTCATGCTGCCTTCAGTTATTGGGAGCAAAGATATGGCATAGAGGAAATCAGTATTTCCGGACTCTCTACTGCCAATGAACCAACCCAAAGAGAATTAGAAAAAATTATTTCATTAGCTGATAAACAAGGGTTTCATTATATCCTATTTGAACAAAACGTCCAATCAAAATTAGCAGAGATTGTCCAAAAGGAAATTGGAGCACGGGCTTTACCGGTCCATAATTTAGGGATTCTGACAAAAGAAAATATTAAGGATAACGAAACATACTTTTCCCTTATGAAGCAGAACTTAGAATCACTAAAGACAGCCCTAAACGATTAGGCAATCGTTACCTGTTACTTACAGGGATGATACAGGGTAAAAAATCAAATGCTATTTCTGTATTACGAATTATACGAAGGAGTGATACGAATGGCACAGGATGTTTTATGTGAAGTTAATAACTGCTCATATTGGGCAAAGGGAAACAAATGCAGTGCTGAGAGTATATATGTTGTCAGCCACAAAGGAAAAACAGCTGATAACAGTCAAGAAACAGATTGTAAAACCTTTGAAGCGTCGGATATATAGAAAATAAATAACCAGACATTTTGTCTGGTTTATTTATTTTTAGGCAGTGTTCACTTAACTGTTACTTTTCCCTCTCCATTTGAAACGCCCTACTTGCCCCAAATCACCGGTGAACAATCATTTGGGGCATGTGGGGATGCTCCACTTGACCCAAGCCACGAGCGAATAGCCAATTGGGGCATGTAGAGACGCTCCACTTAACCCAAACCACGAGTGAATAGCCAATTGGGGCATGTAGAGACGCTCTACTTGACCCAAACCACGAGTGAATAGCCCATTGGGGCATCTAGTGACGCTCGATTACCAATATTTATTAAAATGCAAATAATTTTTCAAATAAAGTAGTTTCTTGAAGCCTTTTTTCATTAATCCCAAACCCGATACCTGGACCATCAGGGACTGTCACATATCCTTTTTCCACTGTTACTTCTGGAGTAATGATATCTTCCTCCCAAAACCGATTGGAAGCGGAAATATCCCCTGGAATCGTAAAGCCTGGCAGGGAAGCAAGAGCAATATTATGCGCCCGTGATATTCCGAATTCAATCATTCCCCCACACCAAACTTCAATACCCTTGTCTAGGCAATAATCATGAATTCGTTTTGCTTCATAAAGTCCTCCCACTCTACCTGCTTTAATATTTATGATTTTACAGCTCCCAAGCTCAATGGCATTTTTAGCATCCTCAAAGCTAACAATACTTTCGTCTAAACAAATTGGTGTTTTTATTTCTCGCTGAAGCAATGAGTGCTCGATTATATCGTCACTTGCAAGCGGCTGTTCAATCATTAAAAGATGAAAGTCATCAAGTGCTTTTAATCGATCAATGTCTTTTAGGGTATAAGCAGAATTGGCATCAGCCATAACCGGAAGTTCAGGATAATGACGGCGAATTTCTGCAAGTAAGGAGTAATCCTGCCTAGGATTAATTTTGATTTTAAATCTCTGATATCCTTCTTCAAGGTACTTTTCTATTTGGTTGAGAGAACTTGAAAGGGTATCAGCCGCAACCACTACACCTGAAGCAATTTCCCCTCTAGTTCCACCAATGACAGCTGAAAGAGATTTAGAATTCGTTTTTGCATACAAATCCCAAATGGCCATCTCTAAACCAGCCTTGGCCATATGGTTTCTTCTAACCGACTTAAATAATATGGCCAAATCTTCTGGATGTTTGATGGGGTTCTCCATAAGTAAAGGGATTAAAACATCACTTAAGATATGTAAACTGGTCTTCACGGTCTCTTCTGTGTACCAAGGAGTTGAAAATGCTACACCTTCGCCAAAACCTGATATTCCATTAGAATCGGAAACCTCAATAATAAGCCCTTCCCGTTCTACAACTACACCTAAGTGTGTGTAAAAAGGTGATTTTAACGGCATACTTATTACTCTTAGTTTAATTCGTGAAATCTTCATTCGTTAACCCTGCCCTCATTAACCCACTCGCCAAGCTTCCTGCGCAACAGTTTTTTAGCAGCGTTCCTCGGAAGACTGTCAGTAAAATGGACTGATTTCGGCAGTTTGTATTTAGCCAAGTTTTCTAAACAAAACTGTTTAAGTTGTGGCTCAGTAACAAGAGCCCCTTCCTTTCGGACAATAAAGGCAACAGGAACCTGTCCCCATGTTTCATCTTGAATACCAGTGACACCTGCATCCGCTACATCTGGATGGGCTAATAAAACAGATTCAATTTCAGCAGGATAAATATTTTCTCCCCCAGAAATAATGAGATCGGAACGCCGGTCGAGTACATATAAAAAGCCCTCTTCATCCAAATAGCCAATATCCCCTGTGCGGAGCCAACCTTCGTTTAATTTTTCGCTTGTGATATCTGGACGATATAAATAACCCATTGTTACATTGGGACCCTTAACAACAATCTCACCAGCCACATTTGGCGGCGCAATTTCTCCATCCTCCAAAAGAATCTTAAGCTGCGAAGGTAACAATGGCTTACCCGCGGATCCAAGTCTTGTGATGCTATATTCAGGTGCTAGGGTGACAATTTGTGAAGCTGTCTCGGTCATACCATAAGATTGAAAAACAGGTAAGTTTTTAGCCAAACATGCCTCCAACAGTGGTAATGGTGCCGGACCACCCCCTAGAAGAAAACAACGAAATTGAATTGGAAGCTGGGAATCCTTAAGTGTATCCACAATCCTCGATAGCATTGTCCCTACCACTGACATAATAGTTACCTCTTTAGTTTTTATATCTGTTATCGCTTTTTCCGCATCAAAGTTTTCATGGAGAATAATAGTCATGCCATAAATCACACTGCGCATTAAGATAGAAAAACCACTTATATGAAATAGAGGTACAGTGCAAAGCCAACGGTCACTTTCCATATAGCCCAAATTTAATGCTGACCCTACGGCACTCCACCAATGGTTTCCATAGGTTTGCAGCACTCCTTTCGGATTTCCAGTTGTACCCGATGTATACATAATGGTACAGACATCAGCTAAATTAATTTCTTCCTGTATGACTGGAACCTCTGGTGTAGTCGCAAATAACTGGTCTTTTGTAATAACCGGGATTTTGATTTCCTGTTTTATCTCAGTAAATTCTGCTTCCATAATTAATGCAGTGACTCTGGAGTCGTTTACTTGCCAAACCAATTCTTTAGAAGATAAGCGGTTATTTAGGATTACTGCCTTGACGCCTAGAAGCTGAAGGGAGAATAAAATAACGACACTATCAATATGATTTTTCAATAAGACCCCTACGTATTGATCTTTTTGTAAGCCAAACCTTTGAAGCTTTCCGGCGGTTTGATAGGACCCTTCATAAAGTTCCTTAAATGTTATTGCCATTTCATTAAAAAAAACCGCCGTTCTATCAGGTGTCAGAAATGCTCTCTTTTTCAAGAAGTTAGGCATGGTATCATATTGCATTCATTATCACCTGCTTTCTATTCCTTCCGATATAAAAACAGCCTGATGGAGTCCATCAAGCTGCAACTAATAACTTTTAAATCAAGGGAAACGAGGGAATTGACCAAAATCAGGCTTACGCTTTTCTTTAAAAGCGTCACGGCCTTCTTTAGCCTCTTCTGTTGTATAGTAAAGGAGTGTTGCATCACCAGCTAATTGCTGTAGACCTGCTAAGCCATCTGTGTCTGCATTCATTGCAGCCTTTAAGAAACGAAGTGCAGTTGGGCTTTTCTCCAAAATTTCATTACACCACTGAATGGTTTCCTCTTCCACTCTTTCAAGCGGAACAACCGTATTGACTAAGCCCATATCAAGAGCTTCCTGTGCATTATATTGACGGCATAAGAACCAAATTTCGCGAGCCTTTTTATGCCCAACAATTCTTGCAAGATATCCTGAGCCATAACCAGCATCAAAGCTTCCAACATTTGGACCAGTTTGACCAAAAACAGCATTATCAGCTGCTATCGTTAAATCACAAACAATGTGTAAAACGTGCCCGCCGCCAATGGCATATCCTTTAACCATCGCAATTACTGGCTTTGGAATGACACGAATTAAACGTTGAAGATCTAGAACATTTAAACGAGGAATTTGGTCATCACCAACATAACCTCCATGTCCGCGTACTTTTTGGTCACCACCAGAACAAAATGCCTTATCTCCTGCACCTGTTAACACGATAACCCCTACACTTGAATCATCTCGTGCATAAGCAAAGGCATCAATTAATTCCATAACAGTTCTTGGTGTAAAAGCATTATGTACATGGGGACGATTAATCGTGATTTTTGCAATTCCGTTATGTGTTTCATAAAGTATTTCTTCATATTTACGACCTGCTATCCATTCTACTGTCAAAACGATCTCCTCCTTAGTTTTGTATTAATAAAAAGTCACTTACTATTGTACCAAATTTTTCTTTTTGTTCCACATGAATTGCATGTCCACAATTATTTATTACAATCCATGTAGCTCTTTTTATACCTGATTGCATTTTTTCAGCAATCATACAGAATTTTTCATCCTTTTCCCCTGTAACTAGCAGCACTTCACAATTAAGCAGATTTAACTTTTCCCACCAAGATGGCTGAGATCCTGTCCCCATCCCTAATAAACTATTGGCTAGTCCCCTGGCATTATTGAATAACCTTTGTATCCTAATCGATTCTTTGATTGGAGCTGAAAGATTGTTCATTGTTGAAAAAAGCGGGATAGCTTCCCAATAGTCGACAAATGATTGAATTCCATGTTTATTTATAAAGTTTGCTAGTTCCCCGTCTTTCATACGGCGCTGCATTCTTTCTTCTTCTGTTTTCAGTCCTGGTGAAGCACTTTCTAAAATAAGCTTTCGAATTCTTTCTGGATATGTAATCGCAAGAGTCAGCGCTAACCTTCCCCCCATAGAATATCCAAGCATATCGACTTTTTCAATTCCCAGTTGATCTAAGATAAAAATTAAGTCTGCAGCAGCTGCTTCCATTTGATAACGATTAAGATCTTCAGGTAATTCTGTTTGACCATGGCCGATAATATCAGGGATGATTAATCTTGAATGCTTACCCCAAACCGAACAAAAAGATGTCCAGGTGGAAGAATCCCCAGTGAAACCATGTAATAAAAGTAATGGAAATCCTTCCCCACACACTTCGACATGATAACGAATACCGTTACTATTTACCTGCATTAATGAACACCTTTGACAAAATTTGATATTTCCTGGGAAACAATACGCCAAAATTCGCGATGTTCGGTCAGATTGCTATCACGGTTTGTTACGACCTCATATACATTTAATCCCTTGACTTCGGTAGATTGGTTCATAAGCTCACCTAGATGCTCCCAATCTTTTACTTTAGTAAATTTCCCATCGAACATCCGGACAGCATGCTCAAATTCCAAATTTAACGGTGTACCGAATAAAAGTTCAAAATACTTTGGATGCTGTGATTGTGGTAAAAAGGAAAAAATTCCGCCTCCATTATTGTTAACAACAATAATTCTAATATCAATATCATATAATTTTGCTGCAACCAAACCATTTAAATCATGGAAAAAAGTAAGATCACCTAAAACCAAATATAAAGGTTTAGAGTATAATGCAGCCCCTAATGCCGTTGATACTGTTCCATCTATACCATTTGCGCCTCTATTGGCCATTACTTTGATGGATTTATTATTATTTAGAAAGAAACTATCTAGGTCTCTAATTGGCATGGAGTTTCCAACAAACAATGTTGCACCCTCAGGAAGCATTTCTTCTAGTTGGTAGAATAACCGACCCTCACTTAACTTATAACTATCTTTTATTAGTGACATGTTTGCTTTTGTAAGATTATTAACATCCAGCCATTTTTCTAAAAATTCTACTGACTCCCTTGTTTCTGATAAACTTAACAACTTCTCACAAAAAATCGTTTCATTACAGAAGATCATTTCTGTTGATAAAGATGACGGATCTCGCCAGCCTCCAGCACCATCGATAACAAATTGTTCTGCTTGGTGGTTTTCCTTTAAGAAAATAGTCAATGCCTTAGATACTGGCATTGCCCCGAATCGGAGAATGACATCTGGTTGCAAATATGGTTTTGCGTCTTCATTCCGTAAGAATGTATCATATGACTCCACAATATTTTCTAGTTGATGTTTTCCACTTCTAAGCTGTGATAACGGATCTGCTAAAATTGGGAATTTTAATGCATCCGATAATTCTGTGACAGCCTGAGCAAATTGTTCGTCTTCAATGTTTCCGCAAACAATAATTCCCTTCTTATACTCATTTAGTTTAAATGAAATTTCCCTGATTTCATCCTCAGGGATTGTCAATTCACCATTTCTAACCTTGACATATCCATTAGGCCGTTCTTCTAATTGGAAGGTTATTTCATCTAGTTTTGGAATGAGTGGTTCCCGGAAAGGGAAATTCAAATGAACTGGGCCAGCAGGTGCCTGCATAGCTATAGCTGCCGCACGTGCACAAACAGTCCGGGCATAACGAATCATTTCTTTATTATTCTCTGGCAAAGCCATGTCTGCAAACCATTTTACATGCTGACCATATAAATGAATTTGGTCAATCGCTTGGGGAGCACCAACTTCTCTAAGCTCATGAGGGCGGTCAGCTGTGAAAACAAGTAACGGAACACGTGAATAACGGGCTTCAACGATTGCGGGGAAATAGTTCGCCGCAGCTGTTCCAGATGTACATAAAATGGCAACTGGCTTGTTGGTAGCTTTAGCTATCCCTAGCGCAAAAAAAGCAGCGGAGCGTTCATCCACATGGATATGAATGTTTATTTCTGGATGTTCAGCCAACACCATCGCCATTGGTGTTGACCTAGACCCTGGACTGACGACTACATCTTTTATGCCTGTTTGTACTAACTCTGCCACAAAGGCAGCCAAATACGCTGTTAATGAAACTTGATGATCCATATTATTTTCCTCCAAGGGCTCGAAGCATCGGACTAAATTTTAAGCTTGTTTCCATATATTCACTTTCTGAATCAGAATTAGAAACAACACCACATCCAGCAAATAAGGAAGCTTCCATTCCTTGAATGAGTCCAGACCGTATTGAAACTGCGAATTCGCCGTTTCCACGATAATCTACCCATCCAAGTGGTGCAGCGTAAAAACCACGATCAAGTTCCTCTATTTGTCTAATTTTTTCAACGGCTTCCTGTTTAGGCAGTCCACCAAGAGCTGGAGTGGGATGAAGTCTTTCTACTAGTAAAAGCAACGAGGCATCTTTCTGACATTTACCGATAACAGGTGTATAAAGGTGTTGTATATCCCTTATTTTCATTAATTGCGGCTTCTCCGGGAGGATTATTTCCTCACAAGATTCGGCTAATGCTTCTTTTATCATTTCAACCACAAATCCATGCTCAATAAGGTTTTTCTGATCATTTAGTAATGTTTGCCCTAATATCTCATCTTCGAACTCGGTTTTTCCCCGTTTAATCGATCCTGCAAGACAGGTTGAGAAAACATCGTTCCCCTGTTTCTTCACAAGCCTTTCAGGTGTTGCACCAATAAAACAATCTCCATTGGATTCAAAAACAAAAAGAAAGCTATCACGTTGTTGATTGTATAAATTTTCTAGAATAACCTCTGCTTTAACCTGATTATCAAAAATTAATCTTAATTCACGTGCAAGAACAACCTTTTTCAAAGATCCGTCTTTTAAATCCTTTACCAATTCATCTACACTCTGCTTCCATTGCAGCGGTGAAATTTCTTTTGTTGCAATGAGTTTTGCTGGTTTACAATCAAAATCTTGTTCGAGCGATGTTAGTAACTGAACTCGCTCCTTGATTACCTTTTCGAAAAGTGTAAAATCATCATTTGGTGTACAAACAATATTGGTAGTTAAAAACGTTTGATTCTCAACAATCGTTAACATATATTTTGGAATATGGAATAAAGAATCAGCGTACTTAGACCAAAGTGTCGTTTTTGTTTTAAGTGGATCAAAGGAGAATCCCCCGAACATTACGGGTCCTAAACCATTTTCTTTGTATGGGTTAAAGATAAGGCTATCCTGTAAAAATTTTTTCCATTCCTCTTCAACATGAAAAAAGCGGTCAGTAACCTGATCCGACTGAATTTGTTTTGATAACCCAAGACCAATAATCACAACTTCTTCTGATGGGTCTTTCCAATAGAAGCGTTCCCCTAGATAGCGCTCACTTCCACTATTAAAAAAGGATAAAGGGTCTATCGTGTCCATTTTATGAACTTCACTCATTAAAATGGGCCGGCCTAGTCTTCGAGCACTACTAACAGCCAGAAGACCTCTTTCCTTTAATTCCGTTTCCTGAATGGTAACCAAAAAAATCCCTCCAAAACAGTCAAATGACTGCAATCCATTCATTATAATGCCAATTTAAAGATACTACTTTCATTGTAAAGAAGTCAGTAATACTTGTCACTACCTATACTCTTCAATACTACATTATACCTTAAAACAAATCGATCAGGGCTTTATTTGAATTTCAATTGCTGTTACCTTCATTTTCCCTCCAATTACTTGTTAATAATCAGACAGGAATTAACTACTAATTTACCTAATAAAAAATATTGACCCTTGTTGTCAGATTTCATATACTAAGGGTTGGAATGTCTAAACTCCAAGTACAAATAAACTGTACGATATAGATAAAATAATCATTTTTAAAAGGGAGAGAAGAGAATGCAGCCAAATTTACAGCACACTTCAAAGCCCGCTGTCGAATCGAATCGTGGTTTTCAAGTTTGGTGGCAAATGACCCGTCCACATACCTTAACGGCCTCATTTGTTCCAGTTTTACTTGGTACAATACTTTCACTTGAACATGGGAATATACACATTGGTCTTTTCATTGCCATGTTAATCGCAAGTTTATTAATACAAGCAGCTACCAATATGTTTAATGAGTATTATGATTTTAAACGCGGGCTCGATAATGAACATTCAATTGGAATAGGCGGTACCATCGTCCGCGATGGAATTAAACCGAAAACCGTCATGAAGCTCGCCTTAAGCCTATATGGTCTGGCCTTACTACTTGGAGTTTATATTTGTATGAATAGCAGCTGGTGGTTAGCGTTAGTAGGACTTATCTGCATGGCAGTTGGTTATTTATATACTGGCGGTCCACTGCCTATCGCATACACACCTTTTGGAGAATTATTTTCTGGATTCTTCATGGGGATGCTTATTATATTAATTACATTTTTTATTCAAACAGGGACCGTTACCGCTACAAGCATTCAAATTTCAATTCCTATTTTAGTCTTGGTCGGTGCAATTAATTTCTCTAATAACATTCGTGATTTAGAAGGCGATAAGGAAAATGGTCGGAAAACATTAGCCATCCTGGCCGGTAAAAAGAAAGCAGTCACTCTTTTGGCTTTCATGTTCACTTTCTCATATCTATGGGTTTTAGGTCTAATTATTACGAATGGGGCTCCAATTTGGGCAGTTATTGTCCTCTTGAGTGCACCAAAAGCAATTCAAGCTATTAAGGTTTTTAAAGCAGGGATTTCACCAATTCAAATGGCACCTGCAATGAAAGCAACAGCACAAACAAATACCTTTTTTGGATTCTTACTTGCAATTGGAATTTTTATTGGACACATTGTTTCATAGTAGTAAAAGGCTTCTGCTAATCAGCAGAAGCCTTTTTTATGTTATAAAGATTGAATACCCCAAATTTGATCTGCATACTCTTTAATTGTTCGATCACTTGAGAAATATCCTGCATGTGCGATGTTAATTAGACATTTCTTTTGCCAAATTTGCTGATTTCTAAAGGTTTCACCAATTGTTTTCTGCGTATCAGCATAGGAAGCAAAATCCTTTAAAACAAAGTACTGGTCATTTTCCTCTAGCAAGGAATCGAAAATCGGTTCAAACTCATTATAAACCCCAGGAAAAAATCCATTAACCAGCTGATCGACTGCCTGGCGGATACGGCTGTCATGGTGATAATATTCAATCGATTGATAGCCTCCATGCTGATAATAGTGAAGTACTTCATCAGCAGAAAGTCCAAACGTAAAGATATTATCATCTCCGACCAATTCATTTATTTCAATATTAGCCCCATCCATTGTTCCGACCGTTAGCGCGCCGTTAATCATAAATTTCATGTTACCTGTACCCGAAGCCTCTTTACTGGCGGTAGATATTTGTTCACTTAAGTCGCTTGCTGGAAAAACTTTTTCCGCGAGTGAAACACGATAGTTTTCAAGGAAAACAACTTTCATTTTCTCCCCAATAAATGGATCATTATTCACCTTATCAGCTACGGTATTAATGAGTTTAATAATTTTCTTAGCATAATAATACCCAGGAGAAGCCTTTGCGCCAAAAATGAATACCCTTGGAACCATTGAAAAACTCGAATCCTCTTTTATTCGATTATAAAGATACATGATATGTAATACCTTTAGAAGCTGCCTTTTATAGGCATGCAGACGCTTTACTTGGACATCAAAAATAGCAGAGGAGTCAACAACAATCCCGTTCTTGCTCTGGATTACTTCAGCAAGCTGCTGTTTGTTATCTTTTTTAATTTTCAAAAGTTGTTCCATAAAGGATGAGTCATGTTGATATTCAAGTAATTGAACCAAATCGGTAGGTGATTGAGTCCATGAAGAACCTATAGAATCTGTAATTAACGCTGATAAATCAGGATTTGCCTTTAATAGCCAGCGCCGGTGGGCGATTCCATTTGTTTTATTATTGAATTTTTCAGGAAATAGCTGATAAAAATTATTCATTTCCCTTGTCTTTAAAATTTCTGTATGCAGCTTAGCTACACCATTCACACTAAAACTTCCTACTATTGCTAAAGGAGCCATTTTTACAAACCCGTCAGCAATGATTGCCAACCCAGCAATTTTATCCCAATCCCCTGGGTATTGGTCCCATAATTCTCCGCAAAACCGTTCATTTATTTCTTCTACAATCATGTAAATTCGTGGTAAAAGCGGTGCAAAAATACGAATTGGCCACTTTTCTAATGCCTCGGATAAGGTTGTATGATTTGTATAGGAGATGGTATGCCTTGTAATATACCATGCAGCGTCCCACTCTAAGCCTTCTTCATCAATTAGAATTCTCATTAATTCCGGAATTGCCAAAACAGGGTGGGTATCATTAATATGAATACAAACATTTTGATGGAATTCTTTTAAATTCCCATGCTTTTTCCGATAGGTTTTAATAATGGATTGTATACTTGCGGAAACTAAAAAGTATTGTTGCTTCAGTCTAAGGATTTTCCCTTCATCATGGGTATCATCCGGATAGAGGAATTCTGAAACAGATTCCGTTTCACGTTTGTATTTTAATATATCCTCATGGATAGGAAATGGAGAAGGTTCAGCATTCCACAATCTTAAAGAATTTACCGTTTCTGAATTATAACCAATAACCGGCATATCATGTGGTACAGCTGTCACTGTTTCAGCATTTAAATGCTGAAACACAAGGCGTCCGTTTTCTGTTCTTCCTTCAACTTTACCCCAGAAAGGAATTTTAACAGCTAAATCTGCTTTCCGAACTTCCCAGACATTGCCACTCCTAAGCCATTGCTCTGGGAGCTCTACTTGATAACCATCCACTATTTTTTGTTCAAATAGACCATGCTTGTAACGAATTCCATGACCGTGTCCTGGTAGATTTAACGAAGCAAGGGAATCCAGAAAACAAGCGGCTAATCTTCCTAAGCCGCCGTTTCCTAAGCCTGCATCACTTTCTAATTCTTCTAGGTTACCTAAATCTATACCTAGGTCCCTGAGACCAGCTTGTACAGTTTCTTCAATCCCTAAATTGATTAAGTTTTGTCGTAATAACTTTCCTAACAAATACTCTATCGAGAGATAATAGACTTGTTTCCCCTTTGCAGCTAAATATCGCTCATTCGTTTTAATCCAGTCTTGACTTACATATTCTCGTATCATAATTCCAAGTGTCTGGTAATGGTCTCGGTCAGAGCTTTCAGTGAAGCTCTTTCCGCAAACCATATTCAATCTTTTTAGAAAAGTGTTCTTGAATTCCGTTGGATTAGAAAACATGGGTTTCACTCCTCGAGATCAGCTCCGCATAAAGCTGATTATACTTAAATGCAGACTGGGCCCAGCTGTTATCCTTTTCCATTGCTTTTTGAACAATTGATTCCCAGTCGGAGTCATGATAAAAGTGTAATGCCCTTCTAATGGTATAAAGCATATCATGAGCATTGAAATTTTTGAAAGAGAAGCCGTTACCCTCATTGGTAGTCTCATTCCAAGATTGTACCGTGTCATTCAGCCCGCCTGTTTCACGTACAATTGGCACTGCACCGTACTTCATGGCAATTAATTGACCTAGTCCGCATGGTTCAAACAAGGATGGCATTAAAAATAAGTCAGCAGCTGCATATAGTTTATGTGCCAGCCCCTCACTAAAGCCAATATGGACTTTTAATTTATCTGGATAGGTGTTTCCTGCCTGACGCAAAAACTCTTCATATCCATAATCTCCAGTACCGAGAACTATCATTTGTATATCCTCATGTAGAATATCTTTTAAAACACACTTAACGAGGTCTAATCCCTTTTGTTTCGTCAATCGGGTAATCATGACCATTAATGGTGTATTCGGGCTTTGTGGCAGCCCAAAATATTTTTGGATTTCGCTTTTGTTTGGTGCTTTATTTGCAAGAGTCTTTGCAGTATAGGTTTTATAAACTAGCGGATCATCGGCAGGATTATAGAATTTTTCATCAATTCCATTTAAGATTCCTACAAGATCTTCTTCTCTTGTTTTTAAAAGACCATCCAATTTTTCTCCGTAAGAAGGTGTTTGAATCTCCTGTTTATAGGTTGGGCTTACTGTTGTAATTTCGTCCGCCGCAACAAGAGCACCCTTCATAAAATTAATGCATCCAAAAAACTCTAAATGCTCAGGGTGAAAAGCCCCCCAATCTAATCCAAGCAAATCCCCAAGTGTTTCTCTAGGAAAAATCCCCTGGAATTGCAGATTATGAATCGTAAAAACAGTTCGAATCAGCCCGTACCCTCTTCGTTTGTAATACTCCATTCTTAATAAAAATGGAATCATAGCTGTATGCCAGTCATGACAATGGAGTACATCTGGATAAAAATCTAAGTGCGCTAATGCTTCTAGCACAGCCCGATTAAAATAAGCGAATCTCTCGCCATCATCATAATATCCATAAAATCCTTCGCGTTTAAAATAATACTCATTATCAACAAAGTAATAAGTTATGCCTTGATAACTGAGTTCCTCAATTCCACAATATTGATTTCTCCAGCCGACAGGCACAGTAAATTCTTTTATTTTTTTCATATCTGCTTTAAAATCATCAGCAATTGTCCCATACTTTGGAAGAATCACCCTTACATCTGTCCCAAGACTTTTCAGTTCTTTAGGCAGGGAGCCTGCAACGTCTGCAAGCCCCCCTGATTTAGCAAATGGACCACATTCAGAAACTGCGAATAATACTTTCACGAATTCATCAACGCTCCTTGCTTTGTACCTTTCCGAACGACAAAAGGATCTTTGGCGGTACCTGCTAAAATTGCACCAGCCTCAATCTTTACATCTTTATCTAAAATAACAGAATCTAGGTAACAATTATCTTCAATAACGCATTTTTGCATGATGATGCAATTCTTAATAACTGCACCTTTTCCAATTTTGACGCCCCTGGAAATAATACTATTTTCAACCGTTCCATTAATTAAACAGCCATTGGCAATCATTGCATTTTGAACAACAGATCCCTTTAAATATCTTGTTGGCGGCTCATCTTTAACCTTTGTCAGAATAGGCTGTTCTTTAATAAATAATTGCTTCCAAACATCAGATTTCAACAGATTTAGACTAGTAGAGTAATAGTTTTGGATAGAATCTATCATTACCGCGTAACCATTATAATCATATCGGCATATGGAGTAATGATGTTCTGAATCTAACACGACATCCTTCATGCATGTATATCCAGTTTCATTTCTTGATTCAATTAATTTAATCAGTAAGGAGGTTTTCACTAAATACATCTCCATGGGAGACCCATTTTCATTGTAGATTTCGGTTATATCACACCCTGAGTGAATATGCCCTTCTAACAATGGTTTGAAATTCATATTGAAAACGGTGTAACAATTTGTAATAACCGAATACTCCTGTGTACTGCGGTAGAAGAAATCTAAATTGGCGGCAAAGTTTTCAAATGTGCCAATTTTATTGATATCTGAATCAACAACGGGAGTTGGAAAAAAGAAAAGACCATCACGCTTGCGATTTAAATCCCAATTCTTTCCGGAACCCAGGTGATCCATTAATGAACGATATGTCATTTTAGGAAAGATTGCTACACTTTTTATTCCCGAATTCACCATATTGGAAAGTACAAAATCAATGATACGATAACGTCCTGCAAAAGGCAGGGCTGCTAGTGAACGATGTGTCAAAAGATCCTCTAAATCTTCATGATAAGTTGTTGCATCAATAACTCCTAATAGCTTTCTCTTCAATACTAGTCCCTCCCAAAATAAAAGCGTAGGGCGCCTGCTCACCCGACGACATGCATAAGACAAGCACTGACAGAAGGCGTGGTTTTTGCCTTCCGAAGTGATTGCTGTAGACCATAGAGCCGGGTGGCGCCCGGAGCTAGATAGCACTATTTTTAAAAAGCAGGATATAACCCACTTAACATTTCTTGAGTAACAAGGATAATTTCATCATCAAATGAGCGAATCACTGTTCCGTCTGGAACGACCACTTCACTAGGTACAATTGCTTTTTCAATTTTAACGTTTTCCCCAATAACCGCATCAGGCATGATGACAGATTCTTTTATAATCGATCCTTTCCCAACAGTAACCCCTTGAAAAAGAACAGAATTATCAATTTCCCCTTCAATCGTACAGCCCTCATTAATTAATGAATCCTTAACAATTGCTTCTGGAGATATATACTGTGGAGGCTGATTTGGGTTTACAGAATAAATCCTCCAATCATGATCAAACAAGTCTAAATCACATTCATCATTTAATAGGTCCATATTTGCTTCCCAAAGACTCTTAACTGTACCTACATCCTTCCAATAGCCTTTAAAAGGATAGGCAAATAACTTCTTGTTTTCTTCTAACATTAACGGAATGATATCTTTACCAAAATCGTGGGAGGATTTAGTATTTCTTGCGTCCATTTCTAAATATTCTTTGAGTATTTTCCAGCTAAAAATATAAATTCCCATTGATGCTAAATTATTTTTTGGCTCTGCAGGCTTTTCCTCGAATTCTGTTATCCTTAAATCTTCGTTTGTATTCATAATCCCAAAACGACTTGCTTCTGCCCAAGGAACTTCTATTAAAGAAATCGTTGCATCTGCTCTTTTTTCGATGTGGTATTCGAGCATACTCTCATAATTCATTTTGTAAATATGGTCACCAGAAAGAATTAATACATATTCAGGCTGATATTCCTTTAAATAATTTAGGTTTTGATAAATCGCACTTGCAGTCCCGGTATACCATTTTACCTCAGAAGACTCAGCGTATGGGGGTAACACGGTTACCCCTCCATCCTTACGGTCAAGGTCCCATGCACTCCCAATTCCAAT
The DNA here is from genome assembly GCF_031457145.1 of Neobacillus niacini. Classification (GTDB taxonomy): domain Bacteria; phylum Bacillota; class Bacilli; order Bacillales; family Cytobacillaceae; genus Neobacillus; species Neobacillus niacini_J. The sequence goes on along the minus strand of NZ_JAVDVZ010000005.1, from coordinate 5,751 downwards.
ATAAGAGTTTAATAGCAATGGTTGATACTGAGTTAACACACCCACTGTATCAATACCTGAATTGGCACAATTGCTTAATGTAAAATCAATGATTCTGTACTTTCCACCAAAAGGGACAGCAGGCTTTGCCAAATCTTTCGTTAGCGAGTTAAGTCTGCTTCCTTTCCCTCCTGCCAATAGCATGGCTACGCACTTCTTCTTTACCATTACCTTTTCTCTCCTTTCGTTTTTTCACTGGTCGTATGATCTGAAAGCCAAAAGGCGGTATCGTCACATTAACGGAATATGGTTTTCCATGGAATGGCTCTTCTAAAGCCATAAATGTTTTTTTATTAATAAATCCAGCGCCGCCAAAATCCGTATGATCACTATTTAAAATCTCACGAAACTCGACTTGAACTGGTACACCAATTTTATATTCTGGATAATGAACACCTGTAAAATTGCAAATGACCAATAAAAAATCATTTTCAGTTTTACCTTTCCTGATAAAGGAAAAGATTGATTGGCTGGAGTTATTACAGTCAATCCATTCAAAGCCTTCATGCATATGGTCTAACTCATAAAGCGCTTTTGATCGTTTGTAGAGTTTTATTAATTGTTTAACATATTGATTTACATTTTGATGCATTTCATAGTCTAATAAATTCCAATCTAATTGTTCTTTATATTTCCATTCTGAAAACTGTCCCAGTTCAAATCCCATAAACAATAAATTCTTCCCAGGGTGTGCAAACATGTACCCTAGAAGAAGGCGTAACTGAGCGAATTTCTCCCAATAATCACCCGGCATTTTATCTAATAATGACTTTTTACCATGTACGACTTCATCATGTGAAAACGGGAGCATAAAGTTTTCACTGAAGGTATAAAGAAGTGAAAAAGTCACTTTAGAATGAACACCTGAGCGTGAATATGGCGGAGTTTCCATGTATTCCAAAGTGTCATTCATCCAGCCCATATTCCATTTATAGTCAAAGCCTAATCCACCGTAATGGACAGGGGCAGTTACATTAGGAAAATCTGTTGAATCCTCCCCAATCATGACAAAGGTTGGGTCATAATCATGAACTTCAATATTCAATTTTTTTAGAAAATCAATTCCAAATGGGTTTTCAAGATTTTCAGATGAATTTGGCCAATAAATGATGTTGGCAACAGCGTCCATCCTAAACCCATCAATGTGGAAATAATCTATCCAAAAAAATGCATTTGAGATGAGAAAGCTTTGTACTTCACCTTTTCCAAGATCAAAGTTTGCCGTACCCCAAACTTGGTTTTCCCTGTCACTCTCTGTTTCATAGGAATAAATATGGGAACCATCAAAACGGTACAAACCATGTGAATCTTTACAAAAGTGACCAGGCACCCAATCAAGGATTACGCCAATACCATTCTGGTGGCATTGATCTACAAAGAACATAAAGTCCTTTGGTGAGCCATAACGCGAGGTTGCTGAAAAGTATCCAGTTCCCTGGTATCCCCAAGAACCGTCAAAGGGGTGTTCAATAAGGGGTAATATTTCAATATGCGTAAAACCATGCTCAAGCACATAAGGAATAAGTTCTGCTGCCATTTCCCTATATGTTAAAAAATCGCCATTTTCATGCTTTTTCCAAGATCCAAAATGAACTTCATAGATTACCTGTGGCTCAGATAAGAAGTTCCTTTTTTCTTTTCGCTGCATCCAATAGTTATCCTGCCAATCGTAATCTTTCAAAGAATAAACGACTGATGCAGTATTTGGTCTTAGTTCAGAGTAAAAGGCATATGGATCAGATTTTAAGATTCTTTCGTTTTGAGATGTGATTATTTCATACTTATAGAGGCAATCATTCAGGTCCTGATTCATGACAATAATCCATACACCTTCATTGTTTACCCTATGTAAATCGTAACCTTCACCATTCCAGCTATTGAAATTGCCAACTAGTCGAACCTCTTTTGCATTAGGAGCCCACACACAAAATCGTGTATATACTTTCTCAGATTCCTTGAATAAGTGTGCGCCAAATAACTGATGACTTTGAAAAAGGTTTCCTTCATGAAATAAATGCAACTGATAGTCGGTTGGATATAAAGTATTCACTGCCATTAATAACCTCATCCTTGTAAAAATGTATTTCAAGGGTTAATTATAAGTGCTATTTACTAATAATTCTCAAAAACTTTTTTATCTTTTCTGACAATAAAGGATATATATAGCCATATACCGGGGTGTTTCGAGTGATTACGACACTAATCTACAATTATTCCGTCGAAAATAGACAAAAATATATAAAGTTTTTCTTGTTTAGTGGGTAAATAATATTATTGGATTTTCGAGTTACTTTAACGGATTACAGTATTAAAAAGTCTTTATCTGTAAGCGTTATCAAATATATTCTTTTAAATGGAAGATGGAAATAAGTTATATTAATATAATAATATTTGTCAGATAATGCTGTCTAGAGTACAGACAGGCATAGTGGCTTCTGTTGAGGATTTGAATGTTTGTTTTTTTTATATAACAACATATATTTAGAGAAGTTATACAAGAAATGGGGTCATTTGTGCATTAGTCAATCCAGAACCATTGGAGTGACCGAGCAGCCTCTTCTTTATCCATTTTGGTCACTCCAGAACCATTGGAATGACCCAGTAAGCACATTTTTACAGTTTCGGTCACTATAGACTTTTCATAGTTACCGAAATTCGGTTTCCTTCTGCCGTTCAGTCACTATAGACTTTTCATAGTTACCGAAATTCGGTTTCCTTCTGCCGTTCAGTCACTATAGACCTTTCATAGTTACCGAAATTCGGTTTCCTTCTGCCGTTCGGTCACTATAGACCTTTATAGTTACCGAAATTCGGTTTCCTCCTAAGTCTTCGGTCACTATAGGCCATTCATAGAACATTTTAATGAGCGTCTCTTAAATTTATATAAATGCATTAGATTCTAGTTTATGCTATTAAAAATAGATTACGTATTTTCCATTTTATTGATTAATGACTAAAAATAAACACAAAAAAACTGATGATATAATATCATCAGCCTTTTTGTATGACCCCTACGGGACTCGAACCCGTGTTACCTCCGTGAAAGGGAGGTGTCTTAACCACTTGACCAAGGGGCCTTAAATTTTATGGCGGAGAAGGAGGGATTTGAACCCTCGCGCCGGTTACCCGACCTACACCCTTAGCAGGGGCGCCTCTTCAGCCTCTTGAGTACTTCCCCATAAAATGGCTCCGCAGGTAGGACTCGAACCTACGACCGATCGGTTAACAGCCGATAGCTCTACCACTGAGCTACTGCGGAACAATGGAAACTTATTTTGCTTTCGTAAAAAACTATAATTATTTTGTTTCACCAAAAAATTCTGGTGGGCCTAAATGGACTCGAACCATCGACCTCACGCTTATCAGGCGTGCGCTCTAACCAGCTGAGCTATAGGCCCATAAATTGGAGCGGGTGATGAGAATCGAACTCACAACATCAGCTTGGAAGGCTGAGGTTTTACCACTAAACTACACCCGCAGCAAATTAAAATCATTATTTGGGGCGACTGATGGGAATCGAACCCACGAATGCCTGAACCACAATCAGGTGCGTTAACCACTTCGCCACAATCGCCATTATTCTAATATACATCAAAATAAAAATGGTGGCTCAGGACGGAATCGAACCGCCGACACAAGGATTTTCAGTCCTTTGCTCTACCGACTGAGCTACTGAGCCACACTCTAATAAATCTGGCCATTTTTTAAAAAATGGCGGTCTGGACGGGACTCGAACCCGCGACCTCCTGCGTGACAGGCAGGCATTCTAACCAACTGAACTACCAGACCAAAGTTTTTTCAAGTTTTTTTCTTGAAAATAACTAATTGCGGGGACAGGATTTGAACCTGCGACCTTCGGGTTATGAGCCCGACGAGCTACCAGACTGCTCCACCCCGCGACAATAGAAATTATTACCTTTACTAAAAGTATTTCATTTTGCTGAAGTAATAAAATGGAGGAGGAAGAGGGATTCGAACCCCCGCGCGGTTTGACCCGCCTGTCGGTTTTCAAGACCGATCCCTTCAGCCGAACTTGGGTATTCCTCCAAAAAAAACATAAAATTACTGGTGGACCTTGTAGGACTCGAACCTACGACCGGACGGTTATGAGCCGTCTGCTCTAACCAGCTGAGCTAAAGGTCCTCATATTAAGTTATTTTGCTTTGCAAAAAACTTTGGTAGCGGCGAAGGGAGTCGAACCCCCGACCTTTCGGGTATGAACCGAACGCTCTAGCCAGCTGAGCTACACCGCCAAATGTACAATTAAATTGAAAGCTATTTTGCTTCGTAAAAAACCTTGGTTATTTTCTCTATCGTGAAATAACCTTGGTGGAGCCTAGCGGGATCGAACCGCTGACCTCCTGCGTGCAAAGCAGGCGCTCTCCCAGCTGAGCTAAGGCCCCAAATTTATTAGACTAAAAGAATGGTCGGGAAGACAGGATTCGAACCTGCGACCCCTTGGTCCCAAACCAAGTGCTCTACCAAGCTGAGCTACTTCCCGTAAAAATGGTGCGCCCTGAGAGATTCGAACTCCCGACCTTTTGATTCGTAGTCAAACACTCTATCCAGCTGAGCTAAGGGCGCACGTTATTGAAAGTTATTTTCGCTATCGTGCAAATACTTCAGTTATTTTACTGAGCAAAAAACTTTGGTGCCGAGGACCGGAATCGAACCGGTACGGTAGTCACCTACCGCAGGATTTTAAGTCCTGTGCGTCTGCCAGTTCCGCCACCCCGGCACATATGGAGCGGAAGACGGGATTCGAACCCGCGACCCCCACCTTGGCAAGGTGGTGTTCTACCACTGAACTACTTCCGCATATAAATTAAGTTGTTCTGCTAATGCAAAACCTTAGTACTTTAATATAAGATAAACTTTGGTGCGGGTGAAGGGAGTCGAACCCCCACGCCTTGCGGCGCCAGATCCTAAGTCTGGTGCGTCTGCCAATTCCGCCACACCCGCAAATTTAAAGTTTGTTTACTACTGCAAAAAACTTTGGTGAGCCATGAAGGATTCGAACCTTCGACCCTCTGATTAAAAGTCAGATGCTCTACCAACTGAGCTAATGGCTCATACAATTAAATCTTAAATTAAAGATTTGCATTTCGCTTAAAATCCCTTCGGGATTTCAAGCATGCTTCCGCTCATATAAATCAACGAAGTAAGAAGCATGGTGCCGGCGAGAGGACTTGAACCCCCAACCTACTGATTACAAGTCAGTTGCTCTACCAATTGAGCTACCCCGGCACATATTTAAGATTATTTTCACTACGTGAAAAAATTATGGTGGAGGATGACGGGATCGAACCGCCGACCCTCTGCTTGTAAGGCAGATGCTCTCCCAGCTGAGCTAATCCTCCATATAATACAGCCTGGCAACGTCCTACTCTCACAGGGACAAAGTCCCAACTACCATCGGCGCTGAGAAGCTTAACTTCCGTGTTCGGTATGGGAACGGGTGTGACCTTCTCGCCATTATTGCCAGACCTTATTTTCTCAACGACATTTACTATTATACTGTCTTTTCGAGAAAATTCAAGAGGTTTTATGAAAAAAAATTCATTCCCTCAAAACTAGATAATGCAGAAGAAGTTTGTAAAACGAGTTCGCTTTAAAAAATTGGTTAAGTCCTCGAACGATTAGTATCAGTCAGCTCCACATGTTACCACGCTTCCACCTCTGACCTATCAACCTGATCATCTTTCAGGGTTC
>NZ_JAVDVZ010000004.1:0-426980 GCF_031457145.1 Neobacillus niacini | reverse complement strand
GTTTCCAAAGCCGTTTTCTTCTCGAAGAAAAGTGTGTGTACGAATAGGAGAAGACTAGGAAGTTATGAACCCACTGCATTTATGCATGTGGAGCACCAGCTTAACTTGTTCACCCTTTTTCAAATTGCTTACCCCCAAAGGTTAAAGTTAATATGGAAATTGCGATGAATAGTTATTGAATTGGCTAAAAGCTTGATCTAGTTTTTGCTGGTCTTCTGCCTCTAGTTTGTACCAGCCATGCTGGAACATTAGGTTATAAAGTTCCCGGCAGCTTTGATGGGTTTCAGTAAGAATTTGCAAGATATCAGTATGAAGCTTTTCATGACTCGCTTCCCTTACCGCAATGTTAAGGCTGTCGGTTAAATATTTACAGGTACTAAGTGCATCATTAACAAAATCACGATCGTTCATCTCGGGAGTTTTAACTTTAGGTAATTCTCCTGTCTGCGGGTTAGCAATTTGGTTGCTGTTTTGACTCTGCTGATTTGGCATTACTTTACCTCCATTCATTTAATAGTTACTGTTGCTGCTGCTGCTGCGTATTAGGAAAATTAGCTAATGCAGAATTGTTATCAATCTGCAGGTGAGTAAGTAATCGTTGATAATGATTTTGATGCATTTGCCCCGCCTTATTGAGTGCATCCTTCAATTGAGGGTTTTGCACCTGAGCAGCCATAAAATGAAATTTCTTAAATGCTAAAAGCTCCCAAGATAAAGCATCTTTTATGTACATTAAATCTTTTGTCGTAATTGCCCTCGGAGGGTTCGGAATCGGTGGTTGATTAGTCTGCATAGATATACTCCTTTTAATTAAATTGCAACAATTTTATAGTCTGCGAAATGAAACGAATATATGCTTTTAATTTATATAACTTATTTTTTTTCCAAACATGTCAAAATTTCTTAAAATTAGTTCAATTCACACTTTACTTATCGGATTTATTGGAGTAGAATTTAGAAAATTCATATAAATGGTTATTAGCTGATTGGTCAACCAAAGGCTCCCTAAACGCATCATGCGGAGGGAGCCTTTTTGTTTAAATAAATTAGGAAAGGAGCAAGGGAAAATGAATATTGATCACCTTGAAGCGTTTATTTATGTTGTTCAATTGGAAAGTATTCATAAAGCAGCAGAAGCATTGTATTTATCTCAACCAACCGTTACAGCTAGAATTAAAACGTTAGAACGAGATCTTGGTATCGATTTGTTTTTACGTCATGGGAGAAGTTTGACATTATCGGAAGAGGGAAAATCTTTTATCCCATATGCAGAGCAAATTATTCGCACCTATCAGCAAGGGAAGAAACTATTAAAGAGGGAAGATAATCCAGAGGAAATTGTCATTGGGGCAAATATTATTACTTCTCAATACTTTATTCCTTTTGCACTTCCTTTCTTGAAGAAAGCAAACCCTCATTTACGATTTAAGTTTTTTTCGGCGCCAAACGAAGTATTGCTCGATAAACTTCTTCAAAAGCAGGTGGATATAGCGTTTATGAAGGAGGTTACTCATCGCGGAATTCAGAAGCATGAGCTTCTAAATAACTCTGTCCGGTTGGTTGTTTATCCAGAACATTCATTTCAATTTCAAGAAACATTATCCGTTCAGCAATTGGCCTTAGAACCCATGGTATTCTTTGAATGCGGCGCTTTTGACTGGAATCGAATCTATAAATTATTTGAGGTGGCAAATGTTAATCCTCGGATAGAATTTTTAGTTGACCATCTTGAAGTAGCAAAATCGATTATTCTTAGCAATAATGGCATCGGATTTTTACCATACCTATCTGTGAAACAAGAGCTTGATCAAGGCAAGCTGATTGAAATAGATGTTTCGCATATCCTTCAAATACACCAGCATATTTTTGCGACACATTTAAATAATGGTTTTGTATATCCCAAACTTTGGCGTGATATTTTATTATCCGTTAAAGAATTTGAGAAGAAAAGTATGTTGTTGATTGATTAAATTTTCTAATCTAAAGATTAAATTTTCCTATCAGTAAATGTATTGCCATTACAATCCTCTCGGTGATAGGATTAAGCTCAATAAAATAACAAGTTATCTTTTCTCAGTGTAAAAGAGTGAAGTAATGTTTTAATTCCGATTATTCAACTATGTATTATTGGAAATAAAGGGGGATGAAAAATGCAAACACAAAAATTGAATTCTGTGGGGCAATTTACAAAAAAACAAAATTCTTTCAAAACAAGCAAATATCTTAATTTGCCAGATTTACAGTTTTTTATTTGGTGTCATCAACTATATCAAGTCAATAGAGGTGTTTATAATACGATTGATCAATGGTTTTATGATTTTGGAATTATGAATATCCATTCACGAAGAATTCAGCTTTTGGCATTCTTAGAATTTGTCAAAGGTGAAGGTCTCGAGCAAGATAAACAACAGTTTGTCCGTTTTGGTCATGGAGGTCTATCAAAAAGGCTGAATGAATTTATGAAAGATGTCAGCAAAAGGGGAAATGTCATTCAACTAGAAAAATGAATTCATTTAGAGTTTTTCCTAATAGATTTTTTTAATCAATATTATATTTTTTCCTATCAGTGAAAGGATTGCCAGTTCGATATTTTCAGTGATAGGATAAAAAACACGAACACAAAACATACTTTTCCAATTAGGTAAGTCGGAATAAAACGGAGGCTTTTAAAAATGAGTTATAAGCTAAGTATTTTAGATCAGAGTCCCATTTTTCCTGGTGACACTGCTGCCACTGCTTTACAGAAAACGGTATTACTTGCGCAAAAAGCAGAAGAATGGGGTTATTCACGTTTTTGGGTATCTGAGCATCACCATACTGTTCAATTGGCGGGTTCCTCACCAGAGGTATTAATAGCCTACTTAGCAGCCCGAACCAACAAAATAAAAGTTGGTTCCGGAGGAGTAATGCTCCAGCATTACAGCCCTTATAAGGTAGCAGAAAACTTTCATGTTTTATCTAATCTCGCTCCCGGCAGAGTGGATCTTGGGGTTGGGAAAGCACCGGGCGGTCTTCCTTTATCTACAAAGGCACTTCAATATGGAACGGTTAATGATGGTAAGGACTTCCCAGAACGTCTATCTTTTTTGCGGGAATTAATTGAAAATTCAATTGGAGAAAACCATCCTTTTTCAGGGATCCAAGCAACACCAATTCCAGAGGAAAAACCTGAAATTTTTCTGCTTGGAGCAAGTGCAAGTAGTGCTCAGCTCGCTAATGACCTAGGAATCTCATTTGTGTTTGCTAGATTCATCAATAGTGATAATAGGGTATTAGAAGAAGCCGCAAATACTTATCGTAAAGGTTTTCCAAAAGGGAGATTTATCCTCTCATTAGCTGCTATTGCGGCTCCTGAGCAATCTGAAGCAGAACAGCTTGCAGGAGATAAAAAAATAGTCAAAGTCCATCTTCAATCAGGACGCACGTTGACATTACAAACACGCGCGCAAGCAGAAGTCTTTGGAAATCAATCTGGTGAACCCTATGAAATTACCGAACAGAAGGCAGACATAATTGCAGGAACCCCTAATTATGTGAGGAATGTATTAGAAAAACTTCAAAAAAGTTATCAGGTGGATGAATTTATTTTACATACACCGGTTGAAAATGAAGCAGAAAGACTTCAATCATTTGAGTTGTTAAGCCCACGTTATGCTGTTGGAAAAACCGAAATAGGAAATACAATTTACCCATATATTGCAAGTCAAATCTTTTTAAAAGGTTAAGAAATACTTATGCTATTAACTTTGAATTAAAAAGGGGAGGTATCTTAATGTCTAATCAAAGAAAATTGAAATTTGGCGCCATTATTCATGGGGTTGGAGGCAATATAGCAGGTTGGAGGCATCCTAAAGTGCAAGCAGATTCAAGCGTGAGTTTGGAATTTTATACGGAACAGGCTCAGAGGGCTGAAGAAGGAAAGTTCGACTTAATCTTTATTGCTGATGGCTTGCATATAAACGAAAAATCCATACCACATTTCTTAAATCGGTTTGAACCACTAACTATTTTGTCAGCACTTGCGGCTGTCACATCAAAAATAGGTCTTGTGGGAACGTTGTCCACTTCTTATAGTGAACCGTTCAATGTTGCAAGGCAATTTGCTTCACTTGACCATATTAGCCATGGCCGGGCAGGCTGGAATGTTGTTACCTCCCCATTGGAGAAATCGGCTTTAAACTTTAGCAAAACGATTGAAGAACATCCAGATCATGCAAAAAGATACCGAATTGCTTCTGAGTACCTAGAGGTAGCAAAAGGATTATGGGATTCCTGGGAAGATGATGCATTTGTTCGCAATAAGGAAACAGGGGTATTCTTTGATCCAGATAAACTGCATCCATTAAATCACCGAGGAGAATTTTTCAAAGTGCAAGGGCCGCTTAACATTGGCAGGTCCAAGCAAGGGCGGCCGGTTATCTTTCAAGCTGGTTCTTCAGAAGCAGGAAAAGACCTGGCAGCGAGAGAAGCAGATGCCATCTTTACAGGACATCCAAGCTTAGAACAGGCACAAGCATTTTATCAGGATGTTAAAAATAGGTCAAGCGCTTTGGGCAGGAACGCAGAGGAGCTCGTTATCCTTCCAGGAATTTCGCCGATTATTGGTAAAACTGAAGAGGAGGCAGAAAGAAAATATCAGGAAGTTGCCAATCTGGTATCGATTGATAAAGCACTTGATTATCTTGGCCGATACTTTGAGCACCATGACTTTTCTCAATATCCTCTTGATGAACCGTTTCCTGACCTAGGTGACTTAGGTAAAAACAGCTTCCAAAGCCATACCAATCGAATTAAAAAAGACGCCAAGGAAAAGAATTTAACACTTCGCCAAGTCGCCTTAAAAGAGACTACTCCAAGGCCAGCTTTCATTGGAACACCGGAAAAAGTGGCAGACCTGATTCAGGAATGGTTTGAAGGCAAAGGGGCTGACGGCTTCATTATCGGTTCAGGTGTTCCGAATGGTTTGAATGATTTTGTCGAATTCGTCGTGCCAATCCTTCAAAAACGAGGACTTTTTAGAACCGAATACGAGGGAGATACATTGCGTGATCACCTAGGAATTCCTTTTCCAGAAAACCGATATGCTAAAAAGGTGATTAGCCGATGATTACCCAAGTTAATAGTATGAAGTGGGAATGCCAACTAGACAACTAGAGGCTCTCTATTTAAGAAACTATGTATCTTAAATGGAGAGCCTTTTTTATAAAAAAAATTGAAAATAATTGGGAGGAATAGAAAGATGGGAAGAGAATTATCTGTTGTGGTTTGGGCCAAAGAAGGTTGTCACTATTGTGGAGAGGTAAAACAATATTTAGAAGATAAAGGGATAAAATACGAAACAATTGATGTTACCCATCATGATGAGCGCCGAGATATCCTGGAAGTTAAATATGGTGTCAGATATGTACCGGTTGTAGAAATTGGTCAAGATGAACTGTATGAAGGGGTAACGAAGCTGGGAATTGAACATCTTGAAAAAGTACTTCAGAAATTTTCTACTAGTATTATTTCGAGTTAATTCCGACTAAAAACATAAATTTAATTGGTTAATAAAATATTAGATAAAAAAGGATGGATAAAAATGAAGATGAAGAAACCATTTATCGCACTAATAACAATACTGCTTGCTCTAGTAATAGGAGCATGCTCTTCTCAAGAAACGAAAACAACTACAAAGGAAAGCTCTGGAACCGCTAATGATGAAAAAAAGGTTCAAAAAATAATAGTCGGAACCGGGACGCAGTTTCCTAATATTTGCTTCATTGATAAGGATGGGAAATTAACTGGATATGATGTTGAGTTGGTTCGAAAAATAGATGAAAAGCTGCCAGAATATGAATTTGAGTTTAAGACAATGGAATTTTCGAATCTGTTATTAAGCTTAGAAACGAATAAGATTGATTTTGTTGCCCATCAGATGGAAGTGAATGAGGAACGACAAAAGAAATTTCTCTTTAATGAGGAACCATATAATATTTTTCCACTTCATGTAACGGTTCATAAAGATAACAAAGACATTCAATCGATTAAAGATTTAAAAGGGAAAAAGGCTATTGTGGGTGCAACTAGTAATTCAGCCGTTTTTTTAGAAAAATTTAACAAAGAGAATAACGCTGGAATTGAAATTGTTTATTCAGGAAATGGACCTGATTCTACGGTGAATCAAATAAAAACAGGTCGTGCGGACGCAACGATCACAACACCATTTTCTGTGGATTTTAATAACGACGCCGTAGATGCGCAACAAAAAGTAGTAGGAGAGCCGTTGCTTAATTCAAAGGTATATTTCCTTCTTAGAAAAGATGAAACACCTTTACAAAAAAGAATAGACGAAGCACTTGTCGAATTGAAAAAAGAAGGCGTCGTAAGTGAATTGAGTAAAAAATGGTTAGGAGCTGACTATACCGTTAACTTTTAATAAGCGGGAACCAGCGTTTGGAGGTTGGAGTTAAAATGGGGAAAGCATTTGATATTATGTTAATCTTTGAGTTTATTCCGACACTTATCCATTATCTTGGGGTAACTCTACAGATTCTAGCAGCATCTATTATTCTAGGACTTATCCTAGGTATTGCAGCAGCAATACCTAGGTTATTTAGAATACCTTTATTAAATCAACTCGTTATTTTATATGTGTCATTTATTCGCGGAACACCAATTTTAATACAACTATTCCTTGTATTTTATGGCCTGCCAGCGATACTCATGCTGTTATTTTCGATTGATATTACTAGAATGGAAGCCATATATTTTGTCATCATCACCTACGCCCTTAGTAATGGTGCTGGATTTGCAGAAATTTTTCGAGCGGCGATTCGTGCAGTTGACCACGGTCAAACGGAAGCAGGTTATTCTGTCGGAATGACAGGCAGACAGAACTTTTTTCGGATCGTTCTTCCACAGGCAGTAAGAATTGCATTTCCGAATATGGCGAATTCTGTGATTGGTTCCTTGAAGGATACTTCACTCGCTTTTACCATTGGAGTGATGGACATGATGGGTAGAGGAGACACCTTAATCTCTGCAACAGCACATGCCCTTGAAGTGTATATCTCCCTTGCTATCATTTACTATACGATCGTTTTATTATTTGAAAAATTATTTAGAATGCTAGAAAAATATCACAATCGTTACCAGAAGGCTGATGTAACGGCTGTTGCTTGAGAAGGAGGATTGTATACATGACAATTGATATACCATTTATTTGGGTGGCTTTTAAAGAAATTATTAAGGCGCTGCCTACCACTCTTATCCTAACCATTGTTCCCTTGATAGCTGGATTTTTAATAGGCATTGCAGTTGCGCTCGTTAGAGTCTATAAGGTGAAATATCTCTATCAGATTGCAAATGGTTATGTTTCCTTTTTCAGAGGAACACCCATTATCATGCATATTATGGTCATTTATTTTGGATTCCCATTATTACTCGATCAAATTTCGCTTAAATTTGGATTAGGGATTCAAACAAATAAAATCCCGATTATTTTGTTTATATTAATTGCCTTAACATTGGCTGCAGGTTCTTATTTATCGGAAATTATCCGATCTGGTATTATCAGCGTTGCAAATGGACAAATGGAAGCGGCTTATTCGGTGGGGATGACAAAGTTTCAAGCAATGATTCGAATTATTTTACCACAGGCACTCGCTCAGTCTATTCCTAATTTTACGAATATATTTGTCGGTTTTTTACACACTTCATCGATTGCTTTTCTCGTATCGCAGAAAGAAATTACAGGCGCCGCTAACATTATTGCAGGAGTAAACTTGAAATTTCTAGAGGCTTTTATTGCTGCGGGCATTATCTATTGGGGGCTCACAATATTGGTTGAGGGTCTATCTTTTTTACTTGAAAAAAAGGTGACAGCTTATAATCGAGGAGGCGTGTCATGATTTATTTACAAGGTATCCAAAAATCATTTAAAAAGCAGCCAGTATTAAAAGGAATAAATTTGAAAATAGAAAAAGGCGAGGTTTTAACTATTCTTGGTCCAAGTGGATCAGGAAAAACCACGCTGTTAAGGTGCCTGAATTTCTTAGAGAAACCAGATGCGGGAATGGTTCAAATTGGAAATATAATCGTAGATTCAGAAAATGCAACGAAAAAAGAAATGCTTGCCATTAGAAAACAATCGGCCATGGTTTTCCAGCATTACAATTTATTTGCTCATAAATCAGTGGTGGAAAATGTGATGGAAGGATTAATCGTGGCAAAGAAGGTTAAGAAAAAGGACGCTAGACAACAAAGTGAAAGAGTACTGGAGAAAGTGGGTTTAAGTGATAAACTGAATCACTTTCCTTCGCAGCTTTCAGGCGGTCAACAACAAAGAGTCGGGATAGCGAGAGCGTTGGCGTTAAATCCAGAAGTTATTCTTTTCGATGAGCCTACCTCGGCACTTGATCCTGAATTAGTCGGTGATGTACTTGCGGTTATTAAATCTATTGCACAAGAAGGTATTACGATGGTCGTTGTCACACATGAAATGAGTTTTGCACGAGAAGTATCGAATCGGGTTTTGTTTATGGATGAAGGTGTAATCGTTGAAGAAGGCACACCATTGGAAATTTTCCATGCAGCCAAGGAGGAACGCACGCGTCGTTTCTTACAACGTATATCTGGTGAAACATTTTTTACACCTCTTAAAGAACAGGTGAATTAACAATCAATCCTAGGGAGGAAGGTGATTGCTTTGGTGACAAACCAAATCATCATTGATGAAATAAGAGAAGAGGAAAAGGAACAGGTTAGGAATTTATTAGTAGAGAGTTATCAACAGTATGAACATTCCTATAAAAATCCAGAAAGCTGGAAAATGTATTTAGAAAATATTAAAGCCTCCGTTAATAATCCCAATGTCGATAAGATATTAGTGGCAAGAAGTAATCAGAACATTCTTGGCAGCCTGCAGCTTTTTCAATCTTCCGAAAAGGCCTATTTAAAACCTGAGCTTGAAATTTTCTCACCCATTGTTCGCTTGTTAGGCGTTCATCCCCATGCAAGAGGTCGAGGTGTAGCACAGGAGTTATTAAAAGCCAGTATTAACTACGCAAAGGAACTTGGAGCAACCAGCTTGTATTTACATTCAAGTGATAGAATGGATAAAGCTATTCGGTTGTACGAATGGCTTGGTTTTAAACGAGATCAAACAAAGGAATTTCAAAATCAAGAAATTTTAGTAAAGTGCTATCGCTTTGATTTATAGAAGGAAGTGAAGGTATGAATCGAACTGAATTAGAGTCTCACCTCATTTCAATCCGTCGTCATTTACATCAATATCCAGAGTTATCAAATGAAGAATTTGAAACAACCAAGTCGATTCAAAAATGGCTTGAAGAGGAAGGGATTGATATTCGGGGGACTGGACTATCTACAGGTGTTGTTGCTGAAATTGAAGGTGAACAACCAGGTCCGATTGTTGCCATTCGTGCAGATATTGACGCACTACCTATAGTCGAAAAAACAGGTCTTCCATATGCCTCAAAAATCAAAGGGAAAATGCACGCATGCGGCCATGATTTTCATACTGCAGCATCCATTGGTGCGGCCTATCTTTTGAAAGAAGCTCAATCTGAGTTAAAGGGAACAGTCCGGATAATTTTTCAGCCTGCTGAGGAATCAGGAGGCGGTGCCCAAAGGGTGATAAAGGATGGACATCTCGATGGAGTAGAAGCAATCATCGGACTTCATAATAAACCAGATTTACCAGTTGGAACGATTGGTTTAAAAGAAGGACCAATGATGGCTGCGGTAGATCGGTTCCACATCGTTCTGTACGGTAAAGGCAGTCATGCTGGGATACCCCAAAATGGAAAGGATCCTATAGTAGCAGCGGGTCAACTTATTACAGCACTTCAGACGGTAATAAGCCGGAATGTATCGCCACTTCAAAGCGCTGTTTTGAGTGTAACGAAAATAGCAGGCGGAAATACTTGGAATGTGATACCGGGAGACGTCACTCTTGAAGGGACCATTCGGTCCTATAACACTAAAATTCGAAAAGACATGAAAGCAAGATTCTATACCATAGTAGAGGCGATTGCCACAGCTTTTTCACAGAAGGTTAAAATTGACTGGTTTTCTGGCCCACCACCACTAGTTAATCATAAGACTGTGACAGAGATTGCTAGGAAAGCCGCTAAGCAGCAGTCTCTACAGGTTATTGATCCAGAACCATCCATGGCCGGTGAAGATTTCTCCTACTATCTTCAACATATCCCAGGCACATTTGCTTTTTTTGGTACAAACGGAAACGAAGAATGGCATCATCCTGCCTTTACTCTAGATGAATCAGCCTTAATAAACGCCGCTTATTTCTTATATGAAAGTTCAAGAGAATTATTAGAACAACATTCGTTCGTTAACAATGTTTCATTTATGAAATAAAACGACCAATAGGAGTGATATGGGTGGTGACTATTCTTCGAAAAGCTGTGGAAGATAGACGCAAAAAATTAATGGAAAAACTTATTAAATTTAATGTGTATAAGAAAGAAGATAAACATCTTTTTGAGTTATCGCTTACTGAACTAGAAAATGAATATAGAAGATATCAATCAACTAAAGATAGGGAGTGCAAATGATGAGTAAAGTAACGATTATTTCTGGAAGTCCTTCAGAGCAAACAAGATTAAATGGTGTTTTGAATCATGTCATTAATTATTTTCATGGTGTTAAGAATACTCCTGAGATCATTCATGTCCGTGATCTTCCACCAGAAGATTTAATTCAAGCAAAATTTGATAGTGATGAAATTAGTAAGGCAAATAAGAAAGTGGAGGATTCAAATATTATTGTTATTTTGACGCCCGTTTATAAAGCCTCCTATTCAGGGGTGTTAAAAACATATTTGGATCTCCTGCCGCAAAATAGTCTCGAGGGTAAAATCATTTTACCAATTGCTGTTGGTGGAACATATGGACACTTATTAATGATTGATTACGCCCTTAAACCTGTACTAAATGCTCTAGGAGCAACCCACATAGTAAAGGGATTATTTATTATAGATAGACAAATAAAAAAATTAGGAAATGATCGCTATGAATTAGATTCAGAAGCCAAAGATCGATTAGAATCTTCATTAAACAACATTAATACGCAGAAGTTATTCATTACAAATTAGCTTAGAGATTCAAATAAACCTGTATTGCCCTTTCATAATCATGATGAAAGGGTTTTTCAGTTTTAAAAAATAATTCCAATTTTGATACCGTATTCGAATTTGTTATAATGAAATAACAATTTTCTTCCTAAGGAGATTACAATGAATTTTTCACCAAAACAAATTACCTTTATTAGTTTAATGTTATTTTCTATGTTTTTCGGAGCAGGTAATCTTATCTTTCCTCCTTTTCTCGGACAATCAGCCGGGGATCAACTTTGGACTGCTCTTGCTGGCTTTATCGTTTCTGCGGTAGGATTGCCTATTTTAGGTGTTATTGCTGTTGCTAAAGCAGGAAGTTTAAACGATTTAAACCTTAGGGTTCACCCGCTTTTTGCATTACTATTTCCATTTTTTATTTACATTGCCATAGGTCCAGGGCTGGCGATTCCACGTGCCGGAAGTCTTGCCTTTGAAATGGGAGCAGCCCCATTTTTACCTGAAAATTTAGCTGTGAGTCCTGTTTCTTTATTATTCTATAGTATCTTGTTTTTTGGATTAGCCGCATGGTTAAGTATGTATCCTTCGAAACTGATTGATCTTTTTGGGAAGTTATTAACTCCAATATTATTAGTCCTCATTGCAATTATTTTTGTGAAGAGCTTATTCGATCCTATTGGTTCATTTGAATCACCAACAGGGAATTATCGAGAAAACCCTTTATTTCAAGGGATTTTAGAAGGGTATTTAACCATGGATGCCTTGGCAGCTCTTGCGTTTGGAATTGTGATAGCAAACACCTTGGCAGCACAAGGTGTAGTCGATTCCAAAGAAAAATCACGATATATGATGTACGCAGGTTTGGGTGCTGGGTTGTTATTAGCAGTGATATATCTTATTTTAGGATATTTAGGGGCGGCTAGTTCTTCTATAGGACAAGCTGAAAATGGGGCAATTATTCTTTCTAACATTATGACCTACCTGTTTGGACAAACTGGAACACTTTTATTAGGGATTGTATTTACTCTGGCATGTTTCTGTGTGTCAATTGGTCTAATTACATCATGCAGTCAATTTTTCTCTAACGTGATTACAAAAGTGAGTTATAAAGCTTGGGTTGTCATTTTAGCTGTTATAAGTACAGCAATAGCAAATTTGGGCTTAACGCAAATCCTGCAAATTTCTGTACCAATTCTAGGAATGGTCTATCCAATTGCTATTGTCCTTATCATTTTAGGTCTATTGGATGAATTGATTAATAAAAATCGATATATTTATATCTCCGTGATTGGATTTGTTGCTGTTTTTAGTATTTTAGATACGATTAATAAAGTATTCCTCGAAAATTATTTAAGTGGGACTTTTAATATTCTGCCCTTTTATATTGAAGGAATTGGGTGGTTGGTGCCTGCACTTATCGGTTTAATCGTTGGCTATATTTTGAGTTGGTTAAAAGGAACACCTGTACCTAGAACAAATCCGTAATAAATAATATTGAAAAGGGGTAATACAATTTTGTCTTTGTATTCCCCTTTTTTTGATTATTTTTCGTGATAAGTTTAATTGCCTTCTTGTGGAACAATGGACTGGGCCTCTTACATAAACTATTGTATCAACAGTTGAGGGTGTAACAATGTGAAAAGGATAAGACAAGTACAACCAATGATAGGTCAAGCATGGACTGGCAGACACGTTGTCTTGCTTCATTGTACGAATAATAATCAATTAATTGAAGTATATAAAAGCTTCCATGCACCAATCGAGCCTCCTCGTCAAAATTGTGCTGAAACGCTATCGCAATTACTAAGTATCGGTTATAAAATACAAGCCATTACAGCGATTTCACCAACTCAAATCCAATATTTTTTGGTTCTCGAATAATTATATAGTCAACCTGTTAAACAGCCACTTTCATTTTAAGAAGAGGCTGTTTTCATTTCCTAAGATAATTTTTCCCCTAAATTGATGTATTTTTAAAGGATTGGGCAGTGTATCAAATTACTTGCATATATTAAATTATAAAATTACTACGTAACCTATAGGAGGAGTCAAATGATACTCACAAAAGAGAATGCCAAGCAATTGGATATAGATGATAAGCTTAAGGGTTTTCGAGAAGAATTTTACATAAAACCTAACTCTATTTATTTGGACGGTAATTCATTAGGGCTTCTTTCAAAAAGAGCAGAACGAACTCTCTTAGAAGCAGTAAATAATTGGAAAAATCATGGAATTGATGGCTGGACAAAAGGGAAACACCCATGGTTCTTTTTATCAGAAAGATTAGGAGATATGATGGCACCGTTAGTTGGAGCTGAAGTTGATGAGGTCATTGTAACAGGTTCGACAACGGTAAATTTGCATCAACTTGTTGCTACTTTTTATAAACCAAAAGGTAAGCGAACCAAAATTCTCGCAGATGAATTAACCTTTCCTTCGGATATTTATGCTCTTCACAGCCAACTTCGTATTTATGGATTTGATCCGGATACACACCTTATCCGAGTAAAAAGCCGGGATGGCCGTTTTTTAGAAGAAGAGGATATTATCGAAGTCATGAGTGATGAAATTGCCCTCATCATTCTGCCAACTGTACTCTATCGCAGCGGTCAAATCTTGGACATGAAAAGACTAACAACGGAGGCGCATAAAAAGGGAATACTAATCGGTTTTGATGGCTGTCATTCCATCGGTGCCATTCCGCATTCGTTTAGTGAATGGGATGTTGATTTTGCCTATTGGTGCAATTATAAGCATTTAAACGGCGGGCCAGGAAGTGTTGGCGGATTATATGTAAACAAGAAACATTTTGGAACGGCACCTGGTCTAGCGGGCTGGTTTGGTTCTAAAAAAGAGAAACAATTCGATATGGAACATTCATTAACACAGGCTGAATCAGCTGGTGCCTATCAAATTGGGACACCACATGTTTTAAGTCTTGCACCATTACTTGGATCCTTGGAGATTTTTGCAGAAGCGGGAATTGAAAATATCCGAGAAAAGTCATTAAAGATTAATCAATTCCTAATGGACTTATTGAAACAGGAATTAGCAGATATGGGCTTCAGCATAGGTAACCCTCATGATGATGTGCGTCGTGGAGGTCATGTAAGCCTAGAGCATAAAGAAGCCGCACGTATTTGCAAGGCATTGAAAGATAATGGGATTATTCCAGATTTCCGGGCAGCTAATATCATTCGTCTGGCTCCTGTTGCACTTTATTCTTCATATTGTGAGGTGTGGGAAACGGTTCAAGTTCTAAAAAAAATAATGATAGAAAAGCAATATGAAAAGTTTGCGAATGAACGCGAAGTTATCGCTTAATTGGTGAATGTAATAAAAGATGGAGGCGGTAAAACATGAATTCATCAGAAGAAAATAGCAAACTAGAATTAGAGAAAAACATTCAAACCGATTTCAAAAAAGCAATGTCATATGGTGATTATCTCCATCTTGATAAGATTTTAGCTAGCCAGCACCGGTTATCTGATCACCATGATGAAATGTTATTTATCATTATCCATCAGGCTAGTGAATTATGGATGAAATTAATTATCCATGAACTAACAGCTTCCATAGGATATATTCGCCGCAACGATTTGGAACCTTCATTTAAAATTCTTTCTCGGGTTTCAAGGATTCAACAGCAATTAATTCAATCATGGAGTGTTCTTTCTACCTTGACGCCTTCAGAGTACCTGGAATTTAGGGATAAACTCGGTCAATCCTCTGGATTCCAGTCTTATCAGAACCGAATGATTGAATTTGCCTTAGGTAACAAAAATACTCATACTCTAGCAGTCTATCAGCATCAAACGCAGATTTACGAAAAAATGCAGGAGGCACTTCATAAACCAAGTATTTATGATGCAGCCATTCAAGCGCTTGTTGCTCGTGGAATTCCTGTTGATGTTGAGGTCCTAAATCGCGATTTATCAAAAAACCATGAACCTAATGAAAGTGTTGAAGAAGCATGGCTGACCGTCTACCGCAACGTTGACCAATACTGGGACTTATACGAGCTGGCTGAGAAGTTAGTGGATATTGGCAATCAACAACAATTATGGCGATTCAATCATATGAGTACAGTAGAAAGAATCATTGGTCATAAGCAGGGAACAGGAGGGTCATCTGGTGTACCCTATTTAAAAAGAATTCTTGACCAGCATTTCTTTCCTGAACTTTGGAGCCTAAGAACGAAGTTATAGAAAGAAATCCACCATTTCTTTATGGAAGGGTGGATTTTTTATATGGTCAAAATAACTTGGTGCCTATTATTTTTTTTATAACCTTGATATGGTGAAAGAATGGTGAATATCCTTCAGTATTTGTATAAAATGAGGTTTTATTACTATATAATTTAGTTGTTGAACATTAGGAAATGGGGTTATGACATTGAAGCCAAAAATAATTGTTTATAAAAAAGTGGATAAAAAAGTTTTAGAATTAATTGAGGACACGTGCAAAGTTGTTTATTTTGAGAAACTTGATTCGCAAAACTTTCCAGTATTTCTTGAAGAGCTAAAGGATGCGGAAGGATTAATAGGTTCTGGTCTGAAAGTAGATCATGAATTATTAGACCAAGCCCCTCAATTGAAAATAGTCTGCAATATCTCTGTTGGTTACGATAATCTTGATTTAACCGCTTTGGCAGAGAGGAGAATCATGGCGACTAATACACCAGATGTTTTAAATGACACTGTAGCGGATACCATTATGGGATTAATTTTGTCGACTGCTAGGAGAATTCCTGAATTAGATCAATGGGTTAAAACGGGCCAGTGGGAATCAGGACTTGGGGAAAAATGGTTTGGAGTTGATGTCCATCACAAGGTGCTAGGAATTATCGGCATGGGAGGTATCGGGTCCGATGTGGCAAAAAGAGCACATTATGGATTTGATATGGAGATTTTATATCATAACCGTTCCCGGAACGAAGCGGCCGAACAAAAGTATGGAGCAACATACTGTTCACTCGAGGAATTATTAAAGAAGTCTGATTTTGTATGCTTAATGACTCCTTTAACACCTCAGACCGTAAATTTGATTGGGAAAAGAGAATTCGAGCTCATGAAGGAGTCGGCAATCTTTATTAATGCATCAAGAGGGAAAACAGTGGACGAAGAGGCTTTGATTCATGCACTTAAAACCGGGCAAATATACGGTGCAGGACTGGATGTATTTGTACAAGAACCAGTGAATATGGATAACCCGCTTCTTTCCATGAATAATGTCGTAACGCTGCCACATATTGGCTCAGCAACTTATGAAACTCGTTTCAAAATGGCAATGATAGCAGCAACAAACTTAGTGACAGGGCTAAAAGGTGATGTTCCTCCAAACTTATTAAAATAAGTATTAAATAAACCTCGCCTACTATTAATAGCGAGGTTCTTTCATTCTTGTGGGTGTAAACACATTACTTGTGAGTTTATTAATGAATAAACTGCATTGTTCACCTATGAACACCTTGTCATGGTCCATTGTGGCAACATGATAGGAATTATACAATGGAACGACTTCTTTTAAATCTGATTGTATGGTGGATAAAATAAAATTAGTGTTTTCGGGAGGGACAACATGATCCTCTTCTGATCGAAATGCTAATACTGGGCAAGTGATAGCTGGAAGCTTTTCTCTAGTTTTTTCCATTAATATGAATAACTGTTGCATGGACCGTACCGGTGCTTTTGTATAAGTAATTTCATGAACATTTTTTGCTTTTATATCTGGATCTCCTTCAGGTACAAAACGTGGGATATGTTTATTTTTATACATTTCCATTGGAGGAATGGAGTTGATTGCTGCATTGATTAACATAATTCCTTTGATACTTCTATGTTTATGGGCCAAATTTAGCGTTAATGTACCACCCATTGATTGTCCAATAATGAAGATTTCGCGGCAATGTTTTTGAAGAATAGAATAACCATCCTCTAAACTTTTGATCCAATCCTGGTGGCTGCACTTTTCCATATCCTCATAATGTGTACCGTGACCTTTTAATCTAACTCCGTAGACTGTAAATCCTTCGGAAGCAAGGTATTCACCTAAATACCTGACACTTTGTGGCGTTCCAACAAATCCGTGTGAAATTAAAATCCCAATTTGATTTCCTTTAAAGAAAAATGATTCTGCACCTGGCATTACTGGATAGCTTTCAAGCATACAAACGCTCCTTTCTAATTTTTAAATAAAATTTATAAATAATAAAACACCTTCCGATAAACGAGCAGGTGCCTTTTGCTGACAAATCGGCCAATTAAATATAGTGTAATCTAAGATTAAGACAATTATTCCGATGTGTCAAGTTGGTTTTAATATTTGAATTCTTATTCCTTCGAATGCAAACACTAAAAGGTAGATGTATTAAGTGACTTTGTGGGGGTATTCGGCATGAGTCGATTAGACAGACTCAAGATGGGGAAAGTGGAGACGAAGCATTTCCAACAGTTTAACCAATTATTACGATATGTGTTTCAAGTAACAAAAAAGGACTTGCAGATGGTGGGGTGGGAAGAACGTGAAATCGCTCTGGCGAAAAAACCGGTTTTGGATCAAGCAGATGTGTTAGGCTGGTTTGATGGTGAAAAGTTGGTTTCACAGCTAGCAGTTTACCCATTTAAAGTGAATATTTTTGGACGAACAGTAGAAATGGGAGGGCTGACAGGAGTTGGAACGTACCCTGAATACGCAAATATGGGACTTATGTATAAATTGATGAGGCAAGCACTTGCAGACATGCAGCAAAGAAAACAATCTATTTCTTATTTATTTCCCTATTCAATTCCTTATTACAGACGAAGAGGATGGGAAATTATTTCAGATAAAATGACCTTTGAAGTAAAAGATGTTCAATTACCAAAACGAAAGAAAGTTCCGGGATATGTGGAAAGGTTGAGTATAGAACACCCAGATGTAATAACGGTTTACCAACTCTTTTCTAGTAAGATGCATGCTGCTATGATTCGAAATGAATTAGCCTGGGACGAGTATTGGCGGTGGGATGTAGATGAATTAACGGCAGCCGTTTACTATGATGGGACTCACCAGCCGCTAGGGTATCTACTATATTGGATCTCTGAGGATGTACTCCATATAAAAGAAATAATCTATATCAATCAAGAGGCACGGATTGGACTTTGGAATTTCATTGGGGCCCATTTTTCTATGGTGTCGAAGGTAGTTGGAAATATTTTTATGAATGAACCCTTATCCTTTTGGCTGGAGGATGCCGATATAAAAGAAACCATCTCTCCTTATTTCATGGCACGGATTGTCGATGCTGAGCAATTTATATCCCAATATCCTTTTAGAGCGACAGGAACCGATATAGAACTAACCTTTAGGCTGGATGATCCGATGCTGGAATGGAACCAAGGGATATTTACACTGCATGTTTCACCTGAAGGTCAGGGAGAGTTACTTCAAAGTAAGGATCAACCGGCTTTTTCTATAGATATACAGACATTAACGACCATGTTGCTTAGTTACAAAAGACCAACCTATTTAGTTGCCATCTCCAGGCTTAATAGTGATCAAAAGTCTGTAGACATACTAGAAAAAGTAATTAACATGCAGACACCATACTTTTCAGATTACTTTTGAAGAAGTAAGGGTTGATCAAATAACTTTCATAAGAGGGTGAAAAGAATGAATGAAGAGGAGAAAGACCTAAAAAATACAAACGGTAAGAAAATGAATAAGACATTTAAAGATTTATACGGATTAGATCCGGAAATGAGTTTGTTATCCGCAAATTTTGCTCCATCTGAGAATCCTTTTTTAAATGAACATTATCAAGAGGATTCTGCTGATAATGAATGAGTTAGATTCCTCTCAATCTGACTTTCCAGTAGGTGCCGCTGGAAGTCATTGGAATGCAACTATGTTTACAACCATGGAAACTAAATAAGCGATTAAAATATAAAATAAAAAGGATGAGACACATTCGTGTTCATCCTTTTTCGTGGTCAAATTAACAATCGCCATGTTTATTTAGATGTAACGGCGGAGGAATGAGCCAGCTTTTTCTTTATTTAATCGAAGTATTTTTGCCCAAGTCCTGCCTTTTGGATATGGACTTGTCCATAAAGCATGGCTATGTCCTCACTGATAGATATCCCGATGATTTGACTGCACAAAACTAATCATAAGAGTTAATATTATTGTTAGACTATCCGGGTTGACTTTTAGAAAAATATCCGTATAATACTATTCTTGTGTTACATTATTTTTTATTTCCTCGTGTGTTCGTATTTTGTTCATACATTATTCATACTTAACTGATATTATCAATGATAGATTAATGGTATTAGAAACTTATATAAAATAAATCAACTTAAAAACTAATTTTTGTTATAAGGCAGGTGCAAAAAATGAATAACTTAACTCAAAAGGGTCAGGGTATTTTAAATAAATATATTGGCTTTTTCTTTTTGGCTGTATTCTTCCTTTGGATGAAAACATATATAGCTCAATTAACTCAATTTGATTTAGGGATTGAAAATACTTTACAAAAGTTCTTATTATTTATAAATCCTTTAGGATCATCTTTACTATTTTTAGGACTTGCTTTTCTATTTAAAGGACGAAAGAAATATATTGCACTACTTGTAATTGATTTCTTTTTATCATTTCTTTTATTTGCCAATGTCGTGTATTACCGATTCTTTAATGACTTTATTACTTTACCGACACTAACTCAGACACAAAATTTTGGTGACGTAAGCGGCAGTGTGGTTACACTTTTACGACCATTTGATTTCCTATTCTTTATGGATATCGTTCTGTTGATTGCCTTACTAGCTTTCCGATGCGTGAAAATTGAGTTTAAAGATATGAATCGCAGAAAAGTAGCAGCTTTATTCTCATTATCATTAGCGATTTCTTGTGGGAATTTAGGACTAGCTGAAACAGATCGGCCTCAATTGTTAACAAGAGGATTTGACCGTAATTATATTGTGAAATATTTAGGGATGTACAACTACACGATTTATGATGCAGTAAAAAGTACAAAAGCTTCTGCACAAAGGGTTATGGCGAATAGTGACGATATGACGGAAGTAATAAACTATACAAAGGCTAACTATGCACAGCCAAATCCAGCTTACTTTGGTGCTGGTAAAGGTATGAATGTGATTTATTTACACCTTGAATCCATGCAAAACTTCTTAATAAATTACAAATTGAATGGGGAAGAAGTAACACCGTTTTTAAATTCATTAACGAAGGATCAAAACACACTGTATTTTGATAATTTCTTCCATCAAACCGCACAAGGTAAAACGTCTGACGCAGAATTTATCCTGGAAAATTCATTATATGGATTACCACAGGGTTCAGCATTTACAACAAAAGGATTAAACACATATCAAGCAGCTCCTGCGATTTTAGGTCAGCAAGGCTATTCGTCAGCTGTGTTCCACGGGAATTCTGGAAGCTTCTGGAATCGTGATGAAATTTATAAATCCTTTGGTTTTACTAACTTTTTTGATGAAAAATATTATGATATGAATCCAGATGACCTAGCAGAATATGGGCTAATGGATAAGCCATTCTTTGAGCAATCTATTCCATTGTTGGAATCATTGCCACAGCCGTTTTATACAAAGTTTATGACTGTAACACACCATTATCCATATCCACTGGATGAGGAAGAAGCAACCATTGCTCCGCATACAACAGGTGATAAATCTGTTGATACGTATTTCCAAACAGCACGTTATGCGGATGAGGCATTAAAACAATTCTTCGATTACTTGAAGGAATCTGGGTTATACGATAACTCCATTATTGTGATGTATGGTGACCATTATGGAATTTCTAAAAATCATAATAAAGCAATGGAAAAGGTTCTAGGAAAAGAAATTACTGATTTTGATAGTGCTGGTTTACAACGTGTACCATTCTTTATCCGTGTACCGGGAATGGAAGGTGGAGTTAACCACGAATACGGTGGGCAAATTGATATCCTTCCAACATTGCTTCACTTGTTAGGGACAGATACAAAGGATTTTGTACAATTTGGTACAGACCTGTTATCTGAACAGCATGATGATCTTGTTCCATTCCGTGATGGAGGCTTTATGAGTCCAACCATTTCATCTGTAAATGGTAAATTTTACGACTCCACTACAGGATTGGAAATAGATGAAACAAGGATGGAAGAGGCAACCAACCTCCAGAAGATTGTTGAAAATAAATTAATGCTCTCTGATAAAGTAGTTAACGGAGACTTATTACGTTTCTATACTCCTGGAAACTTTACACCGGTTGACCGAACACAATATAACTATAATTTATCTCCAGATGGTGAAGAATCTGTAGAAAAATAAAAAATAAACATAAGCTGCCTAGGGGAAAATCCTCAGGCAGCTTTTTTAAATTGCACTTTCAACTAATATGTTGGAAAATATATGTAGGCTAGGATTCTATAAAGGAGGGCTTCTGAATGAAAGTCTACACTTCTAGAGGTGAAGTACCAGTTAATGAAAAGTGGAACCTTGAAGACATCTATTCCGATTTAACCAAATGGGAGAATGACCTTCAAGTTGTTGAAGAAATGGCAGCCAAGCTAAAGGGATTTGATGGGGCTATCCAGGATGGTAAGAGTCTTTATGAATACTTAAAACAAAGAGAAGAATTATCTTATAAATTCAACCATGTCTATGCCTACAGCATGCTGAGGGTAGACGAGGATACAAGAGATGCGAATTCTCAATCATTATTAGAAAGAGCAAAAGGACTAAGTGTGAAGGTAAGTGCCTCGACATCCTTTTTTATGCCGTTTTTATTAGGACTGGAAAAAGAAACCTTAAACAGCTATATGCTTGAGGAGAAGGGTCTGAAATACTTCGAGGAGGATTTATTCGAATCATTTCGGTACAAAGACCATGTACTTACGAAAGACCAGGAAGAAGTGTTATCACAATTAGGAGAAGCATTATCTGCCCCAAGCACAACCTTTGGTATGATCAATAATGCTGATATTAAATTTGGTGAAATAACGAATGACAATAATGAGAAAGTGCAACTGACAAGAGGAATGTACTCAAAACTAATTGAGGATGAGGACCGCGAAAAACGCAGGGAAGCCTATAAAGCCTATTATAAGCCATATGTTGAATTAAAGAATTCGATTGCTAGCACCCTTTCTGCGGCAATCAAAAATAATGTTACCTTAGCAAGAATTCGGAAATATCCTTCGGCATTAGAAAAAGGACTTTTTGGTGATATGGTCCCAAAAGAAGTTTACGAAAACCTAATAACCGCAACAAAAGAAAATATCGCACCCCTTCACAGATACTCTGAGCTCCGCAAGCAAAAGTTGCAGTTGGATGAGCTAAGGCAATACGATATGTCCGTCCCTTTAGTACAGGGAGTAAAACAGGTTATCCCTTATGAGGAAGCGTATGAAACAATGATGAAAGCTTTAGCGCCTCTTGGGGAGGAATATATAACGATCCTAAGAGAGTTTAAAGATGCCAGGTATATTGATGTCCGTGAGACGCCAGGCAAGCGCTCAGGGGCCTATAATTTGGGAATATACGGGGTTCATCCATTTATTTTATTAAATCATCAAGACGATTTGGATAGTTTATTTACCCTAGCCCATGAATGTGGTCATGGAGTCCACAGTAAATTAAGCTCACAGCATCAACCCCAGATTACTGCACGGTATAGTATCTTTGTTGCAGAAGTAGCTTCCACCGTGAACGAAGTATTATTGATTAATTATTTGCTTGAACATGAAGGAAATTCAGATGTTCGCAAGCATTTATTAAATCACTTTATTGACCAATTTAAGGGTACATTTTTTACCCAAGTGATGTTTGCTGAATTTGAGAAAATCACACATAAGCTGGCGGAGAAGGGTACACCGTTAAATGTGGAGATTTTCAATCAAACCTATGAAGCCTTATTTAGGGAATATAATGGCGATGTAGTTGTGTTTGATGACGAAGTAAAGTTTGGCTGGTCAAGAATTCCTCACTTCTATCGTCCGTTTTATGTTTATAAGTACGCAACAGGTTTTGCCGCAGCTATCCACTTGGCAACTAAAATCCTTGAGGGGGACAATGAGACGCTGCAAGCATACCTGAATTTTTTAAGGAGTGGCAGCTGCGATTACCCACTTGAGTTGTTGAAGAAGACGGGTGTGGATTTGACTACACCAGTACCAATAGAAAATGCCATGAAAAAGTTTGGAGAGCTAGTAGAAGAGTTCTCTAGCTTATAATGGTCAAAGGATGTCACAAAATTTATCTTGTGGCATCTTTTTTATCAAGGAATTTCTGCATGGTATGATTGGGATAGGAATATATTTACTCTTATGAGATTCCTTTAAATGAAAATAGGTGATTACCATTTGGAAAAAAATCATTTCTTTTATAGCTATCATATTTGCCATTTTTTTAGTGGTTCAAAATACCGAGGTTTTCCGATTACTTAGAAACGGAGATATAGACTCAATCATACTTTCATTGAAAGATACCAATTTTTCAAAATTTTTCTTTACCTTTTTCATCATGGTAATCCAAAATTCATTTACGATTATTCCACTGATTATTATCATCACTTTAAACTATGCATTGTTCGGTTTTGTTAATGGTCTAATTTGGAGTTGGTTCACAAGTATTATTGCTGCGGGTATATGGTTTTTTGGAAGTCGTTATTTTTTTAATGACTGGGTTCAGAAAAAATCAAATCCTGAACTATTAACGAAGATGGAGCAGAATGGGTTGCTTTTTGTGTTCCAGGCGCGAATTATTCCATTCGTTCCTACAAGCCTAATCAATATTCTTAGTGGATTAAGTTCGATTACATTTAAACATTTTATTATCGGGACAATGTTTGGGAATCTTATCTTTTTCTTTGTGTTATCCCTCATACCTGCAGGATTAATGGAGGGTAATATGGAGCAAAATATTCTCCTAGGTATAGCAATCATCCTGGTAGGATTTGTGTTTTTCTTTCGGGTTAAGAAAAAACAGAAAAGAAGAAAACAAGTCAATTAAAATAAGCAAATGCTCTGGGCTATGAAGTCTAGAGCATTTTTTTATTGCATTATCTCAATGTATTAAATAAAGTAAATAGTGATATCAAAAATTTCGAATGATAAAAAGGTGAAGTAAATGAGTGTTGAAATCGTTCCGTTAGGGGATTCAGCGATTACGATTACTTTTGGCAATGAAATTAGTGAACATGTACATCAACAAATCAATCAATTTTTACATATTTTTAGACAATCGAAGATAGATGGTGTGATTGAATGTGCTCCAGCATATACCTCCGTATCCATTTTTTATAACCCTGTGATCGTTACATACAGTCAATTAGAAAAGAAGGTATATTCCATCTATCAATCTGCTATGGAAACTCCTAAAATTGATTCGATTGTCTATAGGATCCCCGTTTATTATGGTGGGGAAACTGGACCAGATTTACCGTTCATTGCGGAGTATAGTAATTGTACTGAACAGGAAGTTATAGACTTACATGCAAACAAAGAATACTTAATACATATGATTGGATTTGTGCCAGGTTTTCCATACCTAGGTGGTCTAGCTAAAAAAATTGCAGCTCCTCGTTTAGAAACGCCACGAGCAAAAATAGCAGCAGGATCTGTTGGAATTGGCGGTGACCAAACAGGAATTTATCCTGCGGAAGTTCCTTCAGGCTGGAGAATTATTGGTATAACCCCTTTGCCGTTATTTAACCTTGAAAATGAAAAACCATCATTGTTGTCGGCAGGAAATTATATTTCCTTTTTCCCTGTTGAATACGAAGAATACTTTTCCATTAAAGAACAGGCAGCTGCTAAAAAGTATGAAGTACTGACATACAAAAAGGGAGAGTAGAGGCATGAACTATATTGACCTTAATTCGGACATTGGAGAGAGCTATGGGTTATATAAGATAGGAAATGATAAAGAAGTCTTGAAACATATTTCATCTGCCAATATTGCCTGTGGCTACCATGCTGGGGATCATAATGTAATGATGGAAACAGTGAAAATGGCAAACACCAACAAAGTTAAAATTGGTGCACATCCAGGATTACCAGATTTATTGGGGTTTGGCCGTAGGGAAATGAACATCTCTCCAAAGGAAATCTATCATCTTACACTCTATCAAATTGGTGCCTTAGCTGCGATTACTCAAGCACATGGTACGCATTTGGTGCATGTTAAACCACATGGTGCGTTATATAATATGGCTGCTAGTAGTCGTCCAATAGCAGAGGCTATTGCCCAGGCAGTAGCAGATTACAATCCTAGCCTGATCCTTTTTGGTTTATCCGGTAGTGAACTTATCCGAGCTGGAAAAGAAAAGGGTTTATTGACTGCCTCAGAAGTTTTTGCGGACCGAACCTATCAGCCAGATGGAACTTTAACCGCTAGAAACGATGAGAATGCTATGATTCATGATGTGAAATTTGCAGCGACTAGGATTATTCGAATGGTGAAGGAAGGAAAAGTGACTGCAACAGATGGAACGGATATTGATATTACCGCTGATACTGTCTGTGTGCATGGAGATGAACCTGCCGCATTAGAATTTATAAAAGAATTAAAAGCTGCTTTAACAAAAGAAAATATAAAGATAAGAAGGCGTTGGTCAGGAAGATGAAGACTGCAATATTTAAGATTTTAAAACCAGGATTGCAAACAACTGTTCAGGATCTGGGGAGATATGGATTCAGAGAATACGGAGTGAGCCCATCAGGTGCTATGGATTCTTATGCCTTACAGATGGGTAATTTGTTAGTTGGAAACGAATTGAGTGAAGCAGCACTTGAGGCACCGCTAATTGGACCAGTCCTGGTGGCATTACATGACATTTCTATTGCAATTTGCGGTGGCAACCTTTCGCCAAAGATTGATGATCGAGAGATTCCACTTTGGAAAAGTATTGTAATTCAGAAAGGGCAGACGCTCTCGTTTGGTAACATAAAAGAAGGAGCTAGAACGTATATTTGCATTGCAGGTGGTATCAATGTCCCATTTGTTCTAAATAGTAAATCTACATATATAACAGGGAAATTTGGCGGCTTAAAAGGCAGGGCACTAAAAGAGGGGGATGTTTTGTATGGGAACCCACTTGTCAGAAGGAATAAATTTCTGCATTCAAACCTTATTCCAGAGTATAAGACGAATCCATTATCTGTTAGAGTATTATTAGGTCCTCATAAAGAAAAATTTACTCCTTTAGGAATCAAAACATTTCTGAATGAAGAATATATCCTATCTCCGCAATCCAATCGAATGGCGTGCCAGCTTATGGGCCCTAAAATTGAGCATAGCAGTAGCGCTGATATTATTTCTGATGCTATCCCTTTAGGGGGAATTCAAGTACCAGCAAGTGGACAGCCAATTATCCTTATGGCAGAACACCAAACAACAGGAGGGTATTCTAGAATAGGTACGGTTATTTCAACAGATATCCCGTTTCTAGCACAGGCACTTCCGGGGACACAGATAAGATTCAAGGAAATCTCCCTCCAATCTGCTCAAAAAGAGCTTATTGAAAAAAATGCTATGATAAAACATTTATATTTATTGTCTAGAAACATATAAAAATGAACTCGAGTTCATGATTTACTAGATTTTATGGTATAATTATAGTATTCATAAAATTTTTAATGATGGTAATAATAACCTAGTCTGAAATCATTGATAGCTAATACTTTTCAGTTATGGTTTTATAATAAACTTTTTTATAAGGTGTGGTTTTGTGACAGAATTGGCAAATGAACATGTTAAGGTGCAACATCGGAAACTTCCTCTAAGTAAAAAAATCTTCCGAGCAATCTCCATTACTCTCGGTGCCATACTAATGGCTACCGGACTAGAAATATTTTTAGTTCCAAACAAAGTAATTGACGGTGGCGTAACCGGTATATCGATTATGCTTTCTCACTTAACGGGTCTTGAACTCGGTATATTTCTATTCCTATTAAACCTGCCATTTGTTTATTTAGGTTATAAACAGATGGGAAAAACGTTCGCCATTTCCACTGTTTACGGAATTATTGTTTTATCTGTTTTCACTACACTCTTTCATCCAATACCTGCTTTTACTGATGATATCCTTCTTGCAACTATTTTTGGGGGGATGATATTAGGAATAGGTGTCGGAGTTGTCATACGAAATGGCGGTGCCTTAGATGGTACTGAAATACTTTCGTTGGTGATAACCAAAAAGGTTCCGTTTTCAGTTGGTCAAATCATTATGTTTATCAATATCTTTATTTTAGGTGCAGCGGGATTTGTCTTTAGCTGGGATCGGGCAATGTACTCCTTACTCGCTTATGTGATAGCTGCGAAAGCCATTGATACGGTAGTAGATGGCTTTGAGGAATCTAAGTCTGTTTGGATTATAAGTGATGTAGCAGAAGAAATAGGAAATGCAGTAAATGCGCGTTTAGGTCGTGGTGTTACGTATCTAAATGGACAAGGTGCTTATACTGGTGACGATAAGAAGGTCATTTTTAGTGTCATCACTCGACTAGAAGAATCGAAACTGACAACCATTGTTGAAGAAATTGATCCTTCGGCCTTTTTAGCTATTGCTGACATATCTGAAGTTCGGGGTGGACGCTTTAAGAAGAGGGATATCCATTAATTCATAGGTATAAAAAAATCTTAAGGAATCAATACCTTGAGATTTTTTTATACTTTCAACTTAAATGTAAGGTTATAGTTATAGGATTTTAAAGTTTAGAAACAGCAAAAAATAATGCAGTCATGATATGATTTAGTAGAACAAACATTTTCAGTTATTCATGCTGAAAACATAGGTGGAGAAATGATAGCCATTCAGAAAAGGGGATTCATATGGTAACTGACAAGAAAAGAATCGAAAAGGATTTCCTAGGAGAGAAAGAAATACCGTTTGAGGCATATTACGGCATTCAAACGATGAGAGCCGTGGAGAATTTTCCGATTACAGGATATCGTATTGATGATTCATTAATTAAAGCTTTGGCAATGGTAAAAAAAGCAGCGGCAATTGCAAATATGAATACAACACGGTTGTATAAAGGTCTTGCTAATGTCATTATTCAGGCAGCAGATGAGATTATTGCTGGAAAGTGGGACGACCAAATTATTGTGGATCCGATTCAGGGTGGCGCTGGAACATCGATGAACATGAATGTGAATGAAGTCATCGCAAACCGTGGACTTGAATTGCTCGGTCACCCAAAGGGCGATTACTTTCATTTAAGTCCAAACACACACGTGAATATGTCTCAATCCACGAATGATGTATTCCCAACAGCAATCCATATTGCAACGCTAACACTTTTAGAAAAATTATTAGTAACAATGGATGACATGCAAAAGGTATTTAAACAAAAAGCCGTTCAGTTTGAGAAGGTCATTAAGATGGGGCGTACACATCTGCAGGATGCCGTTCCTATTCGTCTAGGACAAGAATTTGAAGCTTACTCAAGGGTTCTATCCCGTGATATCAATCGAATTAAACATACACGTGAGCATTTATTAGAAGTAAATATGGGAGCTACTGCTGTAGGAACAGGGTTAAATGCCGATCCAAAATATATTAAAGATGTTGTCACTCAACTCGCTGGGATCAGTGGCTTTCCACTTGTTAATGCTGAGCACCTTGTGGATGCCACCCAAAATACGGATGCATATACAGAAGTTTCGGCTACATTGAAAGTCTGTATGATGAATATGTCGAAAATAGCAAATGACCTTCGCTTAATGGCATCTGGTCCTCGTGCAGGTTTGGGAGAGATTCGTCTTCCCGCTCGTCAGCCTGGTTCATCGATCATGCCAGGTAAGGTGAATCCTGTTATGCCAGAGCTTATTAATCAAATTGCTTTCCAGGTAATTGGGAATGACAATACGATTTGTCTTGCTTCTGAAGCTGGGCAATTAGAATTAAATGTAATGGAGCCGGTTTTAGTATTTAACCTGCTTCAATCTATCAGTATTATGAACAACGGTTTCCGTGCTTTTACCGAACATTGCTTAGCTGGTATTGAAGCCAATGAAGAGCGTTTAAAAGAATATGTAGATAAGAGCGTGGGAATTATTACAGCTGTAAATCCACATCTTGGATACGAAGTGGCAGCAAGAATTGCCAGGGAAGCAACGATTACTGGAAAATCAGTTCGTGAATTATGTTTACAGTATGATGTTTTAACTGAAGAGGAACTAGATATTATATTAAATGTTTACGAAATGACCAAGCCGGGAATTGCAGGAGAAGCACTTCTTGATAGAGATTAATTCATAGCAAGAACAAAAGTCGCCATCCTTTAGGGATTTGGCGGCTTTTTGGAATTATAGGATTAAATCTTCCTTTAATTGGCTGTAATAGTGTGTAATTCTTTAAAGCTATTTCGAATAATATCACCGCGGCTTATAATCCCAACTAAAATACCATTCCGTTCTACTGGGACTTTTTTAATCTGCCTTTTTCCTAAGATTGCAGCGATGTTTTCGATATCGTCATCCCATGATACTTTAATAACCTTACGTTTGGCTAATTTCATTACATTTAAATTTAATAGTCTTTGTTCTCTTTCCTCAAAATTTTCATAATCACCCATTATCACGATTGGATAGTAAAAAGTATCCATCACTTTGTCTGTATGCTTTCCAATATATCGCATAATATCTCCATCACTAATAAATGCGATCACTTCATTTCTGTCATTAACAACAGGTAGACCGCTAATCCGATAATCTATAAATTTTTCGATTACCGATTTTACAGTGTCTTTGTCCTTTACCTTGTGAACTTGACTGACCATGATATCATTTGCTTTCACAAAAATACCTCCTAAAAAAACTTGTATAATACAATTATATACCATTATGTCAATATAGGATTACTTCGGTCAGGGTAGTTTAGAATATAGAAATTTTTTCATTTATGATATGATGGGCTTAGTAATAAGGATAACAGTGAGGTAGTAAAATGAATGAACATCATTTGGAAATGATCGAACTTGAACTGGCCATTCTCATCCGAAGAACGACCACTAAAAAAACAGGTAATCTTGAACGGTCTGCCTACTTATTATTACACCAGATTAATTCTCATGGAGCAGCAGGAGTAAAAGCCTTGGCTGCCGAATTTGATTTAGATATTTCCACAGTAAGCAGACAAGCTGCTGCCCTTGAACAAAAAGGGTATGTAACCAGAGTGCCCGACCCAGTCGATGGAAGAGCCTATTCATTCCAAATAACAGACTTAGGGATAAAGGAGCTCCTTGATGAGAAACAGGCTCGGAAAGCTAAAGTGGGAAATGTTGTCAAGAATTGGTCAGATGAAGAAAAGCAAATTTTTGGGGAGCTTCTAAAAAAGTTTAATATTGCTGCAACAAATAAACGTTAGAAAGGGTGCCCTGAAAAATGGGCACCCTTCTTTGCTTAAATCCGTATAGAGTGTAATCAATTAAGTAATTCGGTTAGAGTGACTATGTTATGGCCCATTCTTATCAAATCAATGAAGAACCGCACTGAGACTTTCTCCAGTACAGCGTAATTCACCTTATTATTTGTCTTTCTTTTTATTGTCGTCCTTTTTATCTTTCTTTTTATCACTTAATCCTCGGTATATTTGAGTATACATACTAGCTTCACTAATATTCTCTAGAAAAAAGGGACCGATAAGTTCAATATATTCTTCATCGTCAAACAGCCTTTTGTTTTCTAATTCCATTTCTCCTAAGCCGTCATATGTAGAAAGCAGTGCATAGGTATGATCTTCGCCCGAAATAGGGGTAAGAATTTCAACGTGATGGTTATAATTTTCATTTCGAAATTTTTTAATTTCTCTTAAATTGTCTATTGCTTCTTTAAATTTATCCTGTTTAATAACAAATGTCTGATAAACAAATACAGACATTTTTACACCCCCTAGAGAAATACAAACATACACATGTTTATAATTCTCCAGAAGGTTGGTTAATTATTCGAGGAATGAAACTTACAACAGAGTAATGTTTTCTTTATTACAGTTTTCAATGGTTTCATCATTCCAAACAGAAACCTGAACCTCGCCAATATGAACTTTTTTAAGAAAAAACATACAAATTCTTGATTGGCCGATTCCTCCACCGATTGTATAGGGAAGCTCGCGATTCACAACTGCTTGATGATATTCTAAGGATAATCTATCCTCAAGCTGTGCAATTTTTAATTGTTTCTTTAATGCCTCTTCGTCTACCCGAATTCCCATCGAGGAAACTTCAATCGATTGATCTAATGGAGGATAATAAAAAATAATATCGCCATTCAAAGTCCAATCGTCATAATCTGGTGAGCGTCCATCATGCCTTTCTCCTGAGAGTAACTTGCCTCCAATTTGCATAATGAACACAGCCCCGTGCTCCTTAGCAATGGCATCTTCTCTTTGTTTTGCTGAAAGATCTGGATACTTGTCTTCAAGCTCTTGAGTAGTAATAAAATGAATAGCTTCAGGCAGGACTGGCTCGAGGTCAGGATAGAGCCCGTATAAATTAGATTCAGTGTTTTTAAAAACCTGATAGATTTTTTTTACTTCAGCTTTTAAAGTCTCCAAGTTCCTCTGTTCTTTTGAAATGATCTTTTCCCAATCCCACTGATCTACATAGATAGAATGTAGATGATCTAAAACTTCATCTCTTCGAATCGCATTCATGTCAGTGTATAGTCCTGCACCAAGATTGAAACCGTATCTTGCTAATGCCATCCTTTTCCATTTTGCTAATGATTGAACAATTTCAATATTGGCATTTTTAATATCTAAAGCCTCAAAGGAGACCATTCTTTCTACACCATTTAAGTCATCATTTAAACCTTTTCCAGATCTTAGAAGAATGGGAGCGGAAACTCGTGTTAAATTTAACTTCTCTGCTAAGGAATTTTCAAAGTAATCCTTCGCTTGTTTTATAGCCACTTCTGTTTGTAGAAGATCTAATTTTGAAGTGTAACCCGTTTTTGTAGAAAGTGAGTTCGACATATACTATAAAAACCTCCAGTAAAAATAATTTCAGTGTTGCGCCATGTTTATTTATACAATTAATCGTATCTCAAACGAATATTCTGAAATTATAACAAAACTATTGTGTCCTTACCAGAATTTTTGGTCGGGACTAATAAAAAAATCCCTTTACCTGCTAAACCGTGAAGGGATTTTTTCCATTATTTTAGTTGTTCCCAAGCAGAAAAAGCTCCGCTTCCTTGACAACCAGGACAATCTACTGAGTTATAAAAGGCAAACTCATTATAGGGATAAACCGTAAAGCCTCTCCCATAACAATCAGGACATTTGTCTTGATTCCTCATTTGAGATACATGATTTTGATATCTAGTTTCTCTCCATTGATTAAAGGAGTTAATTAATCCCATGTTTTCACCTCACCGTTTTTTACTTATTATGCCGAGAAACTGGAATATTTATGCAAATGCAAATTCGTGTATGTTTTTAAACATGATTTCCAAACTAAATTAAAGAGGTGATAGTATGAGTGATTGGAATGAACAAGCAGCGCCTAATAATAATATTCCACCAAGAATGGTGAGACCCTATGAGCGCCGTGATCAACAAGTTGAACATGAGTTTTCAGAGGAATTATCAGATGGCGGGGAACGTAACGACTTTATCCAACATCAGAAAAAAGTAAAGAAATAGTCAATATTGGTGGCGATAATAAAATCGTCACTTTTTTATTTTACAAATATATTTCTATAGTGTAGAATTTCTATGTACCTAATAATTCTAGGTAGGTGATGAAATGTTCAATCGTGAATTGGTAAAAGGAAGTACATCTTTAATATTGCTACAATTGTTAAATGAAAGAGATATGTACGGCTATGAATTGGTAAAAGAACTTGAGCAGCGAAGTGATAATGGCTTAAGTGTAAAAGAGGGTACTCTATATCCGGCCCTGCACAAGCTTGAAAAACAAGAATATATTGAATGTTATTGGCAGGAGCAGGAGAAGGGGCCTGCTCGAAAATATTATCAAATTACTGAGGCGGGAAAAGAAGTACTAAATGAAAAAACCCGTGAATGGCAAGATTTTGTGAAGGTGATGAACAAGGTTATAGGGAGATCGAAACATGGAACGGCCGAAGAATAAGTTTCTAGAAGAGCTGGGAAAAAGGCTAGGAAACCATCATGATAAGAAAAGTATTCTGATGGAATATGAAGTGCATATCGAAGAAATTATGATTGAATCTCAAGATTGTAATGATGAAAATGAAATGATGGAACGTATTACTTCCAGATTAGGAAGCCCTGAGGAAATTTCAGCAATGTGGAAAGAGGAGCTCTCCGTAACTCCAAGTAATATGAAATGGCTTTTTATCGTAATGAATATCCTCTTTTTTGGAGGAGGAAGCTTGTTAACCTTTTTCCATAATGTATTTCAATGGAACTGGCTTTCGGTTGTTTGGAGCCATTTAACAGCTATCCCAACCTTAATTGCTTTTATCTATATGTTTTTTTGGGCTTTACTGGGCTATGAAATTGGAAAAGGCTTTGGTCATAAAGGAAGGAGTCTTCTAAAGAAGACATTTTTACTTTCACTTATTCCAAATTTGTTGTTAATGGTCTTAACGGTTTTTGGAATTATCCCGCATTCTTGGTTCGAGCCATTATTAACGAAAACATTTATACTTGCTTGTATCATTTTTACCATCCTCTTATATCCAATTAGTTGGCTTGGATATCGATGGGGTAGGAAGGCATCGATATGAGCAGCTTTTTTTACCTATATACCTAGTAAAACTATGTATATAGAGATTCTATATGAAAGAGGGATCATAATGGAAATGAAAATAGGCAAATCTGATTGGATATTTTTATTGTTGTGTTTGGTGTTAGGGATTGTAGCGGAGGAAGCTTTCTTTCGCGCTGAAATCGGGATTTCCTATCTTGTATTTACTATCGCTTTTTACGCTTTATTCTTTTACCGCTATCGACGATTCTCATTTTCCCACCAGCGATTGGGTTATCTTATACTCATCTGTATCTGGCTGATGGCTGCAGGCTATTTTTTGAATGATAATCTTTTCTTTTATGCATTAAATATTTTTGTAATTCCAGCACTAGTTTTTTTTCACCTGATATTGATTACAAGTCAGAAAAATATTCGTTGGAATAAACCAGTCTTTATTACCTATTTGTTTTCAAGATTAGGTGCAGTATTAAAGTATAATTTTATATTTGCTTCTCTAATCGGGAAAGTTCTGAAACAGGGAGTAGACGAAAATAAGTATCTTGTTTGGAAAAAAGTATCGATTGGAATTTTGATTTCCCTTCCCGTTTTATTTGTGGTATTACAGTTGCTCATGTCTGCCGATTCACAATTTGAAAGGATGTTAGGGGGGATTCCACAGTGGTTTCAATTACTCAATGGTGAAAATATATTTAGAATCATCGCTGTTTTGTTCTGTACCTTAACCTTCTTTGCTCTTATGCAGGCTCTAATGAAGAAACAAATAAATGCAATGATTCAGAGTGGTGATAAACAGACATTTAAAATCGATGCTATCATAACTATTACTGTACTTGTTTTAATAAATGCTGTGTATGTCCTCTTTACCATTGTGCAATTTAAATACTTTTTTAGTGGGACACTGCAAGCAGATCTCACTTATGCGGAATACGCAAGAAAAGGGTTTTTTGAACTATTATTTGTGACACTTATCAATCTTACCATTACCATTCTGGTGTTAACTTTTGTTGATAAAACAATCGGTTTTATAAAGAGATTTATGCAGTTGCTGCTTACAACTCTTGTCCTTACAAGTGCTGTCCTATTAAGTTCCGCTTTCTTGCGGTTAAGCATGTATGAGGACGCCTATGGATTTACATTTATCAGAGTGATGGCACACTCGTTTATGATTTTTCTTGTCGTCATATTCATGTATACATTAATAAAAATATGGATTGAAAAACTGTCTCTATTCCACTTTTATTTTATTAGCGGATTACTCTACTACACTGTAATGAACGTGATAGATGTTGAGCAGATGGTCGTGTCAGAGAATATAGAACGCTATGAACAAACTGGGAAAATTGACATCCACTATTTAAACAGCTTATCTTACACAGGTGTACTAGGGTTAATAGATTTATATGAAGAAAATAGTCAGCTTCCAGGATTAAAGAATATCTTACTTGAGCGAAAAAACGCAGCGAATTTTGATATGATTCCATGGCAGTCCTATAACCTGAAAAGAGTTCAAGCAAATCAGGAATTAAATAAAATACAATTG
The DNA here is from genome assembly GCF_031457145.1 of Neobacillus niacini. Lineage (GTDB taxonomy): Bacteria > Bacillota > Bacilli > Bacillales > Cytobacillaceae > Neobacillus > Neobacillus niacini_J. The sequence goes on along the minus strand of NZ_JAVDVZ010000004.1, from coordinate 391,628 downwards.
GAATAGCAGAAAAAAGATATCCTGAAAAAAAAGGCAAGATCTGTTCAGATCTTGCCCTCGATTTTATTAATTACTTAATCCCCATTGAACATGTCAAAAATCCCTCTTGCGACGCTGCCTTCATCTTTTCCCCCACCACGGTGTGGTGCTGCTGCAAAGACTCTGCTAGCAAGCCTGCTAAATGGAAGTGATTGTACCCAAACCGTACCAGGCCCTCTTAGAGTTGCAAAGAATAAGCCTTCGCCGCCAAAAAGGGCTGTCTTGACTCCTTTAACAAATTCAATATCATAATCAACACTGCTAGTCATTGCAACCAAACATCCTGTATCCACTCTTAATGTCTGTCCCGGGAGCAATTCTTTTTTTGTAATCGTTCCGCCGGCATGAACAAATGCAAGGCCATCACCTTCAAGCTTCTGCATAATAAAGCCCTCACCACCGAAGAACCCGGCACCAATTTTTCTTTGAAATTCGATACCAACTGATACTCCTTTAGCAGCAGCAAGGAATGCATCCTTTTGACAAATGATTTTTCCATTTAGTTCACTTAAATCCATTGGAATGATTTTACCAGGGTAGGGTGACGCAAAGGAAACATGTTTTTTACCAATGCCTTGATTCGTAAATGCGGTCATAAACAAGCTTTCACCAGTAATAACTCGTTTACCAGCACTGAATAATTTGCCCATCAGTCCGCTGCCAGAGTTACCAGAGCCATCTCCAAATATCGTTTCCATATGTATGTCATCATCCATCATCATAAAGCTTCCTGCTTCAGCAATAACCGTTTCTTGAGGGTCAAGCTCAACCTCAACGAACTGCATATCATCGCCATAAATTTTGTAATCAATTTCATGGTTATTCATCCTTCATTCCTCCTCTTTAAATAGAATCCCTAATAATTCCATTTTATAAGATTAAGGAAAATAGTGCTAATTTAAACAGGGCTAGGTGAAAATTTAAAGTTCATCTGCGTTTATATCAACATCGCTCATGATTATGATATTTTTCAGGACTTCAGGTTGGGGGTGGTGTTCAAAGCTGGATGATGACATTTTATAGGATTATTGAACAGTGGTTTGGTCTTCATAAGAGTGATGATGACCCTTTTTAAGGTTATCGGAGGTGGTTTTGGTTATCATAAGCTTGATGATGACCTTTTTTAGGGCGGTCGAGAGTGGTTTTCGTCATCATAAGCGTAATGATGACCTTTTTCAGCGCAGTCTAGTGTAGTTATTGTCTTCATTATCATAGTGGCATTCATTTCACAAATAAAAATAAAAAAGACGTCTGCATACACAGACGTCTTTGCGTATTGAGGCGAAAAACCACACTCCACATAGTGTGCTCCATAAAGGAATGTTTCTCGACTTACACAACTCAGCTCATCGCTAGATTAATATAACACAGGAACAGGGGACAAAACAACTGGAAAATTTTAATTAGGCGATTTTGCTATTTTCCTCCATTTCCTCCACCAAAAGTTCTCAAACCCAAAACAAAAGACTTGCTTATTACTTCGTATTCCTCTATATTCAAATAATCAGATATACAAATTTAAAAGATAAGAAGGGTGTATATGTTTAGTGACAAAAGATTCCATCAATATTCCTTACGTAATGTGCCAAAAGATGTCCTATCGGGACTAATTGTCGGTGTTATTGCCATACCTCTTGGAATGGCCTTCGCGATTGCTTCAGGGGTGAAGCCGGAATATGGAATCTATACAACAATTGTTGCGGGAATCCTGATTTCCCTATTCGGAGGATCGAAGTACCAAATCGGTGGTCCAACAGGTGCATTTATTCCAATACTATTTGGAATCGTTATGACGTATGGGTATGAAAACCTTTTAATTGCTGGCTTTTTAGCTGGGGTTATGCTCGTCTTAATGGGGATATTCAAGCTGGGATCGTTAATAAAATTTATTCCAAGACCCGTAACAATAGGTTTTACAACAGGGATAGCTATCACTATTTTCACAGGACAAATTGCTAGTTTCCTAGGGTTGACAGGTATTAAAAAACACGAAGAATTTATTCAAAATCTTAACGAAATTATTATCAACATGGACACCATTAACCTTTTTAGCATCTTAACAGCGGTCATATGTTTAGCAACGATTATTGTGACACCAAAGATTGCACCTAAGGTTCCGGGTCCTCTGATTGGATTAGTGGTTTCAACATTGATTGCAACCTTGCTTTATCCCAATCATATAGCCACGATTGGAACGGCTTATGGACAGATTCCAAGTTCATTGCCACAGCTGCAAATACCGGATTTGAGTGTTGAGATGATTATTACTCTATTAAAACCAGCGTTTATCATTGCGATGCTTGGTGGAATCGAATCCTTGCTTTCTGCGGTGGTTGCCGATGGTATAACAAATAGCAAGCATAACAGCAACAAAGAACTTATAGGTCAGGGGATTGCCAATATGGTTACTCCGCTTTTTGGGGGAATTCCAGCAACAGGGGCTATTGCCAGAACAGCAACTAATATTAAAAGCGGGGCTATTTCACCGTTATCTGGTATTATCCATGGGGTAGTCGTTTTACTTGTACTAATGTTTTTCGCTCCCTTTGCATCCTATATTCCACTAGCAAGTATGGCACCTGTTTTAATGGTGGTTGCCTGGAATATGAGTGAACGGAAAGTGTTTGCCCATATATTAAAAACAAAATCTACCGATTCCCTAGTCTTAGTTGTGACCTTTTTACTAACGGTTTTTGTTAATTTAACCACTGCAGTTGAAGTGGGGTTGGTACTGGCGGCAATTCTTTTTACGAAGAGAATGAGCGATGTAATGAAGACATCAAAAGCATTGCCAAACCTTCAGCATAAACATGAAAAGGTCGAGACTCAAATGGTAACTGATTCGCATGATTGTCCTCAGGTGAGTATTTATAATGTAGAAGGACCATTATTCTTTGGAGCAGCCCAAACGTTTGAATCATCCATAATGAACACGATTAACTATCGCCCTAAGATTCTTTTATTGCGGATGAGTAGAGTTCCATTTATGGATACAACAGGTGAAGCATACTTGACTAGCATTGTGTCCCATTTTTCTAAAAGTGGTATAGTAATTATATCGGGAATAAACGAACAGCCGAAGAATGTTATGATAAAAACAGGCTTATATGATGTGATTGGTCAGGATCATTTTTTTGAACACACGGGTGACGCCATTCAGTTTGCGTTATCGCAGCTGGATCGTAATAAATGTCTTGGGTGTAAACACTTCGCATTTAAGGAATGTAAGAAGCTTTCGGCGCAAGGAGAAATGGTAAGCAGCAATACAAAGCTCACGGCTACTTACTAGAATGGATTAAGGAAGTGAATGGATTGAATCTTGAAATGCAGCAATTTAAGGCGGAATTTTTCAAAGCGCTGGCACATCCTTTGAGGATCCGGATATTAGAGCTGTTAGCAGAAGGGGATAAAAATGTTAATGAAATCCAAACCCTTGTTGGCAGTGAAGGATCTGCTGTTTCACAGCAGTTAACCATCTTGAGAGCAAAAAATATTGTTACGGGCACAAAAGATGGGAATAAGGTCATATATACTTTAAAAGATCCCATGATTATTGAATTATTAGCGGTTGCTCGGCAGATTTTTAATAATCACCTGGTTGATACAATTACTATATTAGATAAATTTAAAGATGAAGATGAAGAAGTAGCGGCAATACCGAAGAATTAAAAATCTTCGGTATTTTTTTATGTTTATAACAAGGAAAATGTTGTTATTTTATTTGTAATATTTTAACCATCATTTACGACGATACTTATATTACTATAAAGGTATAAACAAATAAAAGGAATCTAGGAAGTATCAAATGGTTTACGACTTGGTACTACTGCATCCGCCAACTGTCTATGATTTCAGAAAAGAAATGCTTTTTACCGGTCCAATCAGTGATGTTGTTCCATCCTCTCCTGTTTTTGAAATGTACCCCATTGGTTTGACTAGTATTGGGGATTATCTTGAACGCTTTGGTTTGAAAGTAAAGATTATTAATATTGCGAATCGCATGCTTTTAAATCCCAACTTTGATGTTGAAAAGAAAATCCGGAAAATTAAGGCGAAGGCATTTGGGATTGATCTCCATTGGCTTCCACATGCACATGGCAGTATAGAATTAGCAAAAATCATTAAGAAATATCATCCTGATACTCCAGTTATGTTCGGAGGACTATCCAGCACATATTTTCACAAGGAATTAATTGAATATCCTTGTATTGATTATGTTGTCCGCGGTGATACCACAGAAAAGTAATATTAATGCTATTAAATAAATTGGAGAAAAAAGATGTATCGGGATTTGCAGATATTCCAAACCTAACCTGGAAGCGAAATAATCACTATTTTTATAACGAGATTACTTATGTTCCAGACAGTCTAGATGAGTTTAACTTACCAGGGTACCGTTATATTATCGGATCAGTCTTTAAATATTTTAATCTATTAGATGCATTACCATACAAAGGATGGCTGCAGTATCCAAACACAGCAATCTTAACCTCAAAGGGTTGTAATTATAATTGTTTAATCTGTGGTGGTTCTAAAGATGCCTACGAATTAAACTGCAACCGGAAAAAGCTGGTTATGCGTTCCCCTCAAAGAATGCTTGAAGATATTGCCTTGATTCAACGATTTACTCGAGCCCCGATATTTCTATTAAATGATATCAGGCAAGGGGGAAAAGAGTACGTTGATGAGTTCCTAGAGGGCTTAGCAAAAATGAAGCTAAAAAATGAGATTGTATTTGAATTATTTAATTATGCAGATGAGAAATTTTTTGAAAGTTTAAACAAAGCAATGCCTAAATACAGTATCGAGCTTACTCTTGAATCAGCAGATGAAGATATCCGGAAATATAATGGAAAGCTGCCATGTACAAATGCCAAAGTCATCGAAATGCTTCAATTTACATTAAAACATGGCTGCGCTAAAATAGACTTATTTTTCATGACGGGTATCCCTAATCAAACGTATGAAAGTGCGATGAGAAATGTTGATTTTTGTGAAATTATTCACAAAGAATGCGACGGAAGTTCTTTAATTTCGTATTTTGTTGCACCATTGTCTCCATTCCTTGATCCAGGCAGCCCTGCGTTTGAAAATCCTGAGACATATGGGTATAAAAAGTTCTGTCACAAACTAGAGGACTTCCGGGAAGCTATGAAGCAGCCATCTTGGAAAAATATGCTGAGCTATGAAACGAACAGCATGACAAGAGAGGAAATTGTAAAAGCTACCTATGACTCAGCTCTGAAGTTAAATGAATTTAAATACAAGAATCATATTATTGCCAAAGATGTTCATGATGAGGTAAGGCTGAAAATAGAAAAATCAGTCGAGTTTCTTGCCAGACTCGATGTAATTGAGACCTTGCCTCCAGATGAAAAACAGGTAGAGCTGTCCATCATTAAGTATGAAGTGGACCATATCAATCGCCACAGTATTTGTGGTGAGAATGAACTGAAATGGGAGGTCAAAAAACTTTTTGCCAACATCCCATCACTTACTTATATTGGTCTAGAATTACTTATTAAAGACATCATAAAAGATATTAAATGTAAATTTGGAAAAATAGACAGGAATACTGTGATGCTCACAAAATCACAGGGAAGCAAGAGCAAAAGTAAAGGTGTACTGTAAGCGCCTAACCCCTTGTAGAATCTGATTTTATAGGTGAAAAGCAGTGGTAATATCTTTACAATTGGCCCAAATAATGTTAAAATTTAGTCAGCCGTTGCATCGAGATTAGATTTATGATACAAAGCTTATTCAAAGTTATAGATGAAGTTTGGATGAGATAGTGAAAATAAAGCTATCACGTTGTAATTTGGTGAATTACACATGGCTTTTTATAAGCCAATAGGAGGATTTTTTTACATGAAAAACGGTAAAGTAAAATGGTTTAACTCTGAAAAAGGTTTCGGATTCATCGAAGCTGAAGACGGAAACGATGTATTTGTTCACTATTCTGCTATCCAAACTGAAGGATTCAAAACTCTAGAAGAAGGTCAAGAAGTATCTTTCGAAGTTGTTGAAGGTGCTCGTGGACCACAAGCAGCAAACGTAACTAAAAAGTAATCTATGAAACCAATTATCTAACAGCCCGACCAATGTGTCGGGCTGTTTTTTGTTATTAAACTAAAAAACTTCTACCCAACATTACCTGTAATTTCTTGGATTTCCATCCTCAATTAAATTAGTATTTTGCTATAATAGAAGTAATGAGTCTAAAAAGGATGGGTGAATAGGATGAAGTTTTTCCATACTGCGGACTGGCATTTAGGAAAGCTGGTTCAAAATGTGTATATGACGGAAGATCAGCGACTTGTTCTTCAGGAGTTTGTCAAGGCGATTGAAGAAGAAAAGCCGGATGCAGTCATTATTGCCGGGGATTTGTATGACCGCGGAGTACCCCCAACTGAGGCAGTGAATTTATTAGACGAAGTACTGGAAACGATTGTTTTAAAATTAAACACGCCTGTGTTGGCGATTGCAGGAAATCACGATAGCCCGAGCCGTCTTCATTTTGGCAGCAGAATGATGAAGTCAAACGGTTATCATATGGCAGGGCAGATTTCCAAGCAGTTAGAACCGGTTGTTCTGAATGATGAGCATGGTGAGGTACATTTTCATTTAATACCATATGCAGACCCAAGTGTCATTCGATATGTATTTGAAGATGAGGAAGTCAAGACTCATAATGATGCGATGAGAAAAATTACTGATGAAATTGCAGCAAGAATGAATGCGAATGCTCGACACGTTTTTGTTGGACATGCGTTTGTAACTCCAACGGGAGAAAAAGAGGACAATACGAGCGATTCAGAACGTCCACTATCGATTGGCGGAGCAGAGCATGTGAGTGCCACCCTCTTTGAAAAATTTCACTATACTGCACTAGGACATTTGCACCAGGCCCATTTTGTTTTAAATGAAACGATTCATTATGCAGGCTCACCACTTAAATATTCCATTTCAGAGGAAAAACATAAGAAAGGGTTTTTTATCGTCGAAATGGATGAAGCTGGTAAGGTTACGATTGAAAAACGGTTGTTAACACCCGCTCGTGATATGAGAACAGTCGAAGCGAAAATGGACGAGCTTTTAAAGCATCCCATAAATGAAGACTATGTTTTTGTTCGTTTGCTAGATGAAACACCTGTGCTCATGCCAATGGAGAAGGTTCGATCCGTTTATCCAAATGCGATGCATGTCGAGCGTGTTATTCAAGCCCCAATCGTAAAGGATGGAGAAGCTACTGAAAAAGTAGCTAGAACGAAAATGGACGATTTATCCCTATTTAAAGCTTTTTACCAGGAAGTAAAAGGAACTGCTCTGGCTGAGGAAACAGAAGAGATATTTCTAGAAGTCCTTCAAGAGCTCTTACAAAAGGATAATGAGCAATCCGCTGTAAAGATTGCAGTCACCACAAATCGAGCAGCGAAAGGAGTGTAACCTTTTGAGACCGCTAAAAATAACCATTACTGCATTTGGTCCATACAAGGATTGTGAAGTAATTGATTTTACTGAGTTAAAAGATAATCGTTTATTTGTTGTTTCAGGTAACACGGGTTCAGGAAAGACGACCATTTTTGATGCCATTTGTTTTGCTCTTTACGGATCTGCCAGTGGCGAGGACCGTAGCGATTCGAAAATGATGCGCAGTGACTTTGCTGATGATGATGTTCACACCGCCGTCGAGCTGGAGTTTGAACTTCACAATAAGCATTATCGGATTAAGAGACAGCTGCCGCATGTGAAAAAGGGAAACAAAGGGGCGACTGGAGAGCAGTACGAATTTTACGAAAAAACAGAAGACGGTGAGATTCCTTGTGTGGACCGACAAATCGTTTCTGAGATTAATAAAAAGGTAGAAGAAATTGTTGGTTTAACACAGGATCAGTTTAGTCAAATTGTGATGCTTCCACAAGGAGAATTTCGTAAGCTATTAACCTCCCAAACGGAAAATAAAGAAGAAATTCTAAGGAAGATTTTTAAGACGGAGCCATATAAATGGATTAGCGAACGGTTAAAAGAGCGAAAAAAGGAAGCGGAGGAAGAGTATAAAAGAGAAGCTCAAATGATTGATCGGTATATAAAAGATATTCAAGCCACTCTTCCTATTAGAGAGAATTCAAAACTATCTGAAGTGTTCTCACAAGAACATTATAATACCCATCAAATCATTGACGCCTTGGAACTAGAAACTGACTTTTACCAAATAGAAATGATTGAAAATAAGAAACAGTCAGAGGAAGCAGAAACCACATATAATCAAAAGCTTGAGGACTATCATCATGCAAAAACGTTAAATGACCGGTTCCATGAGCTTGATGAAAAAGAAGCAAAACTTCAAAAATGGTCCCTGCAGATTCCGAACTTTATGGAAAAAGAAAAACAATTTGAAAAAGCGGAACGGGCTAGTAAAATTGTAGCTTACGAAAACCAATTGAATGAATGGCGTGCGGATGAAAAGTCGAAAGAACGAGCACTGCATGATGCAGATTTAGCACGAAAAAATGCGAAGGAACAGCGTGAAAAGGCGCAAAACTTTTATGAAATCGAAGAGCAGCGGAAAGGGGAACGCGAGGAAATTGCCCGGACCGTTGACCGCTTGAAAGACTTCTTGCCGACTGTCCAAGCGATTGATAGTAAAAAATCAGAGCTTCTAAGGATTAATAAAGATGTTCAGAAGCTAGCTAATGACCTTGAGGTAAACCGTAGAAATATGGATACAAAGACTAGTGAAAAGGGAAAAACCACTGCGAACATTAAAGAAATAGAAAAGCTAGTCGATGAATTACCTGCTAAACAGCAAACCCTACATGAGCTAAGAGAACAGGCGATGGTCATCCAGGAATATCTAAAATCTCATCAAAAACAAGGAAAGCTGCAACAGGATTACACAGTAAAGCGTAATGATTATCTTGAAATGAAAGAGAAATATGAAAAGCTAGAGGAGTCCTGGATCAGTGGTCAGGCGAGTATTCTTGCTATGCATTTGCATAATGGAATGCCATGCCCTGTGTGTGGCAGTAGTGATCATCCAAACAAAGCAGATGGTCAAGATGTGGTTCCTACAAAGGAAGAGCGAGAAGCAGTTAAAAAAGATTTAGACCGTTTAGATAATCTGTATCGTGATGCCGGAGCAAGCTTGAAATCGAATACTGAACAGCTTGAAACAAAAGCCAAAGAAGTTATAAACAGAGGATATCCAGTTGTAGATGCAGACCAAATTTACACGCGTATCGTTAAACAGGGTCAAGAGCTTAAGAAAGAAGTCGATGCCCTGCTAGCAGGTAAGGAAGAGATAAAGAAATTAAAGGAATCTCTTGAAAACATAGAACAAGAATTAAAGCAACATGAAGTGAAAAAGGAACAAATCTCTTCTGAACATCAAGAAAAACAAACTGTATTTGTAAGAGAAAAAGCCATTTATGATGAAAAAATTGGTAGAATTCCAGAAGAAATTCGAAATCTTGCTGCGTTACAACAGAAAATAATGGAGGCACAAAAACATAGAGAAAAGCTTGAGAGGGATTGGGAGACCGCTCAAAAGCAGCTGCAGACTGCAAAGGATGCTGAAACAAAGGCAACTGCGTTTTATGCGAGTGCCCAGACACAATTACAGGAAAGTACCGAGAAAAAGAATCGCTCAGAAATCCAATTTGCCTCAGAATGGCAAAATGCTCAGTTTGCTTCAGAGGAAGACTATTTACGTGCAAAACTGTCAGACACAGTTCGAAAGCAATTAAAAGATTCAATCGACGATTTCAAGAAAAATTTAGAAACCCTTAAGCAGCAAATTACCGAGCTTAAAGAGGAATTGAAAGATAAAGTAAGAGCAGATTTAGATCAGCTTACGAGTGAATTAACGCTTATGAAAAATAACCGTGACCTTGTCCTAAAACGATTGAGTGAGTCTGAAGGTTATCAGAAAATGGCAATGGAATTAAAGAGGAAAATACTAAATGCTGAGGAAACCGTTTCGGCTTTGGAAAAGCAAAGGAATAGCATAACGGATTTATATGATGTCGTTAGAGGTCAAAATGGCAGTCGGATATCATTTGAACGATACTTACAAATTGAGTACTTAGAGCAAATTATCATTGCAGCTAATGAGCGATTAAAACATCTATCAAATGGCCAGTTTATTTTGGAACGAAGTGAACGTCAAGAGGCCCGCGGCAGACAAAGTGGTCTTGGTCTCGATGTGTTTGACGCGTACACTGGACAAACACGTGATGTAAAAACCCTGTCAGGCGGGGAAAAGTTCAATGCTTCATTATGCCTTGCGTTGGGTATGGCTGATGTCATTCAGAGCTTCCAGGGTGGAGTGTCTATTGATACCATGTTCATCGATGAAGGATTCGGTTCGTTAGATGAAGAATCATTGAATAAAGCAATCGACACATTAATTGACCTGCAGCAATCTGGGCGTATGATTGGCGTTATCTCGCACGTGCAAGAGTTGAAAAATGCAATACCTGCAATTTTAGAAGTAAAAAAGACGAGGGAAGGCTATAGCCGAACAGAGTTTGTGATTAAATAGCTTTCTAATAAAAAGAAAAGTGCCCATCTCTAAGAACAACGTGGAGATGGGCAATTGCGTTTTGTAAGTATCTAAATAGCTTTGAAATTTGGAAAAGGATATTGCGCTTCTGCAAGGGATGATAAATTAGTGAGTTCAGCTGTAGCACCAATTTGATCCCAAACTGCCATCACTTTTTCAGATTGATGTGCCTGGTCTATTGCCTCACTAGACTTCCATTCCGCTATTTCAATAATTGTTCCGTCCTCAGCTTGTAGTGTTAATAATTCACGTTCGGTTATGAAGCCCTCTTCGCGAAGGACGGGAATATGTAATTTAAGGATTTCTCTTAATTCATTCTCTTTTCCAGGCTTCGGACGATACAGAGCCATAAAAACTAATGCAGACATGAAATAGCCTCCTATATTTTATAGTAATTATGATAACGGTAAATAATAAATGGCGTCAACAGATTGTTAATTTTAAAAGACACATTACAATGGTGATAGAATGGAAATATATTTTCAGGCTGATGGTGGAGATTCCTTTATTTTATTTTCAAAAACACACTGGATGACGTTGTTTGTTATAGTTGGAATCATTGTCTTAATCTTTCTATTTCGGAGAGTTTTAAGGAAGCAGCCAATTAATAACATTGTCAGAATATGGTTGGCAGCGATTTTAATTATTTCCGAAATAAGTCTTCATTCATGGCTATGGCGTATCGGGGAGTGGACGATCCAATATTCTCTGCCATTCCACCTAAGCAGTATTTCCATCCTTCTATCAGCGGCTTTATTGCTTACAAAGAGCTATAGTCTCTTTGAATTTACCTATTTTGCAGGCGTTGGCAGTGCGTTGCAGGCAATGATCACGCCTGATATAAGTGCCTATACGTTTCCACATTTCCGGTATGTTCACTTTTTTATTTCACACGGCGGCATTGTAGTAGCAAATCTATATATGGTCTTGGTAGAAAAATATAAACCAACTGCAAAGAGTGTATGGAAAGCTTTTTTGTATCTAAATGTTTATACTATCTTTGTATTTTTACTGAATTATTTTATTGAAGGTAATTATATGTATATCTCCAAAAAACCAGTAAACCCATCCATTTTAGATTATTTAGGACCATGGCCATTGTACATATTACCACTGGAGGTCATTGCATTTATCACTTTTTTAATACTTTATGTACCATTCTGGTTATTTGATAGATTTGGAAAAAGATGATCACTTTCATTTACTCCATCTGTATTTATCTTCTGACTCAAACCATTCTTATTGCCTATTATCGCATGGTCGAAATGAAAAATTAAAAAACCAGAAAAAATTCTGGTTTTTATTTTGGATTATTTTGTTCTAGGTAAATTGTGAGCTCTTTGATATCTTTTGATTGATGTATCACCCCAGCCTGATCAAAGAGAATATACGCTGGTTGTGTTTTAATGTTAAGTTCTGGATATGCATTCTGAGCCATTTCAAGTTCGGGCAGGCTTAAGATATCATCCACCTTATCAGTAATCTTTGTATTTTTTTCAATCGGATTATCCTGATCATGTTCCCCAATGACTAAAAGTGAAAAGGATTGTTCACTTTCAGATAATAAATTTGGATAAGGGAAGGTGGTGTCTTTATTGGCCGCGGCTTCTTGTTGATTTAGTTCTGTAGATTGCTTTGCTTCTTCTTTTACCTTTGGTTCAGTGTTCTGACATCCCACTAACAGGGTTAGTCCTAAAACACAAGGCCAAACAAATCTCTTCATAGGTAATCTTCCTTCGTTGTAAATAGAATCTTTTCCTACACAATAGCACAATAAGAGAGGCTTTGGACGGGACGATTGTGGAGGATTCGTGAAATGAAAAGCAGGATAATCTGAGATTATTGTCAAATAAGTAATTAAATTATTCGTTTTGAAGGAGTGGGAGGAATGCAACAGATAACAGCAGGAATTGATGCTGGAGGTTCGTTAATCAAAATCGTTTATCAGGAAAAAGGAAGAATGCATTTCAAAAAATTTTCAATAAACAAGCTGGATTCTGCCATTTCATGGCTAAAAACGGTTGCTCCCTCTTTAAAAGTTTCATTAGCTGGTGGTAAAGCCATGGCTATACAAAATAAATATTTTCAAGACAGTATTTTGATTCCTGAATTTCAAGCTACATGTGATGGTGCTCGTTTCTTACTAGCAAAAGAAAATATAAGTATCGAAGAAAACTATTTGATCGTAAACATTGGTACGGGAACCTCGTGGCATGTGGTGAACGGAGACAAGGCGGAGCGAATTCTTGGCAGTGGAATGGGCGGAGGCACCTTCACCGGACTCGGTTCCTTATTAACGCAAGTACAGGACTATCAACTGCTTACCATTCTTGCAGAAGAAGGAAATAAAGGAAAGGTGGATATGCTGGTTAAGGATATTTACGAAACAGCTGCCAGTCCCATTAATGGAGAATTAACGGCTGCGAATTTTGCTAAGGGTAAAAAACTAAACCATACAGAAGCAGATCGCCTGGCCTCACTTTCCAATATGATTGCTGAAACGATTGTGTTGTTAACGTCACAAGCAGCCGCCATTCATCACGTTAAAAGTGTGGTCATCATCGGAACCTCAATTATTGGTAATCCTTCATTAAAACGAGGTCTAGAATTCTATTTGAATATGTTAGGTTTATCTACAGTATTTCTAGAAAAGGGAGAATATTGTGGAGCGATCGGAGCCTATTTATCTGTCTAAAAATGTTCCCTTGAACTATGTGTTCTTTAAAGATAAAGTAGAAGAGGAAGATTGAAAAAGTAGGTGGCAATTTGGAAAAACGTTATTTTACAATTGGCATGGCAGGACATATTGACCATGGTAAAACTTCTTTGACAAAAGCACTGACTAATGTGGATACAGACAGATTAAAAGAAGAAAAAGAGCGACAAATTTCAATAGAACTTGGATTTGCTCCATTATATGAGGATGAGGATATTCAAATTTCGGTTATTGACGTTCCTGGACATGAACGCTTTATCAGGCAAATGATTGCTGGGGTAGCTGGAATTGATCTTGTTGTACTCGTTGTTGCGGCCGATGAAGGTGTCATGCCGCAAACAAGAGAGCATCTTGAAATCCTAAAATTTTTGGGAGTCAAAAACGGACTCATTGCGATTACTAAAATTGACCGGGTCGATGAAGAATTTATTGAACTTGTTAAAGATGATATTTTAGAAGAACTTACAGGAAGTGTCTTTGAGGACGCCCCCTTCGTATTAGTGGACAGCCTCTCAAAAAAGGGAATAGAAGAATTAAAAGATTTAATTATTAAAACACTTAAAGAACAAGAAATGAGAGATGCGAAAGGGGCATTCCGTCTGCCCATTGACCAGGTGTTTACTGTTAAGGGGCAGGGGACTGTTGTCCGGGGCACGGTTTATGAAGGAACAGTGGAAGAGGGGCAAACCCTTAAAATCATGCCAGAGGGATTGGAAGTCAAAGCTAGGCAAATTCAGGTGCATCATAAGCAAGCCCAAAAGGCCTATGCGGGACAGCGTACTGCTATCAATCTCTCCGGTGTTTCGAAGGAAGACCTTGAACGCGGGAATGTCTTAGTTTCATCGGAGCATTTTATTGTAACAAAAACTGTTGATGTAGCCGTTCGGGTAGTAGAGGACCTCGATCATATGGTGAAACAGAGGATGCCAATTAAGCTCCATATTGGAACGACTGAAGTAATGGGACGTATTGTCTTTTTTGACAGAAACGAACTTAAAGAGGAAAACGGCGAAATTCTTTGTCAGCTTCGCTTAGAAGAAGAAATTTTGACGAAACGCGGTGATCGCTTTATTTTACGACGCCCCAGCCCGCAAGAGACGATTGGCGGCGGCTGGGTAATTGATCCACGAGGAAATAAATATCGTTTTGGCAATCAAACAATAGAAGAACTTGAAAAGAAAAAAGTCGGCTCGCCAAAGGAACGGATTACTGCAGCTATCTTTGAGGCAAAAAGTATATCAGTAAGTGAATTAATAAAACACACTGCGCTTGATGAAGAAACCTTGAATGAGTTTTTAGAGGATGATATTTTTGTTTTATACAATGGTAAAGAGTACACACTCAAGATGTTAATAAATTCCATTGAAGAAGACATCTATGATCGCCTACAAGCGTTCCATCAAACTCATTCTATGAAACCTGGCTTAAATAAGGCTGAGCTGCTGCAATCCATGCAAAAAAGATTCCCTAAATCGCTTCTTGATTTCGTAGTTGAAAACGGGATTGCAAATGGAGTATTTAATCGAAAAGAACAGTTTGTTTCACTTTCAAGTTTTGTGCCGCATGTGTCGAAAAGCTGGCAAAAGCGGGCTGAAAACATGCTTGCTGACCTGGATAAGGATGGACTCAAGGTTCGTTATTATAAGGACTATTTTTCAGATTCTGGTATTCCAGAGCATTTAGAGGCTGATTTAAGACATTTTCTTGAGGAACAAGAATTGGTTGTCCATTTGGATGAGCAATTTGCTTATCATGGGGAAGTCTTTAACCACGCCGTCGAAAAACTTAGAAGTGGTACAGGGGAAGAGTTTGAAGTGGGAAATGCAAAAGATATCCTCGACCTTTCGCGAAAATATATGATTCCTTTTTTAGAAAGATTAGATTCTAAGGGTCTAACAAAACGTGTGGATAATAAGCGAGTTTGGCAAGAGCAAAAACCTCAATCCTAGTGAACGGATTGAGGTTTTTACTATTAAGATAGGAATTCACCAGGATTTAAACCTAGCTCACGGCAAATATCACTGACCATTTGCATTTCATTATGGTCAAAATTTCCATCTGCATACCCGATGGCAATACAGTAACGAGCCACTAAACGGGCGATTTCTGGCTTTGATCTTATTTTTCCTAATGCTCGGAAGGCTTCTGCTTTGCCTATCATCCGATCTGCTTCAATACGTGATACAAAGTAATTAAATCTTTGGATGACTTTATTACTATCAAATACCCTTAACTCTTCGCTGGAATTTACGAATTCAATCATTTTTTGTCGTTCCGTAGCATCCAAGTATCCGTCTGCCATGGAAACCAATGCACACGCAGCTACAACTGCTTCTAATACATCTTGGCTCTTGTAACGAGTAAACAATTCTTGAGCCTTTCTCTTTGATTGATTTGCCCATTCAGTATAGTCCGTTTGATTAGGGGACCAATTGTTGCCACAGCTGTTACAAGTAAACTTCAATTGGTTTTTTCCGATAAACCCGCCAAGCAATCCAACTGGTCCAAGAATTAATCCGCCAATCGCTGCTTTCCCAAGACCGAATCCCTTTTGTCCTGTCCGGACATTTGATGAATTACAACGTGGACAAAAAATATCATCCCCATATGTACGATTGGTGCTCGAATGAGAGGTTTGTGTTGGATATCCGAAAGCTGGCTGAGAATGGGAAGATTCCGGCTGTAAATGAATTCGTTGCTGTTGGTTTTGTTGATATTGGTTAGAATTATATTGATTTTGATTAAATGAATTTTGATTTTGATACTGGTTCTGATTATTAAATTGATTTTGGTTGTTATTAAATAAATTTTGTTGAACAGGCGGTGGTGTTGGCGCTGGTGCCGGGTCATCCACACTGACACCAAAATTGCGGCATAATGCTGCTAGTCCACCTTGAAAACCACTGGCGATGGCATTAAACTTCCATTCTCCGTTATGGCGGTAAAGTTCTGCTGCGACAATTGCAGTTTCGACTGTAAAATCCCTTCCAAGGTTAAATCGTAGTAACTCCTCATTCGTTTGTTCATTAAATATGCGCACGTAGGAGTTGGAGATTTGTCCAAAATTTTGCTGTTTTACTTGGGCGTCATGAATGGTAATCGTAAACGCAATCCGGTGAATGTGATTAGGAACCCTTTGTAAATCAATTCGGATTTGTTCATCATCTCGTTCTCCTGCACCATTTCGATTATCTCCACTATAGTTGATTGAGCCATTACCTCCTGATGGATTGTTATAAAAAATAAAATCTTGATCACCTTGAACCTTACCTGTTTGTCCTAATAAAAAGGTCGAAGCATCCAAATCAAAATTCGAGCCATTATGTCCAATATCCCATCCTAAACCAACGACAACGTTATTCAGACCAGGATGTGACTTTGTTAAATCGACTTTTTGTCCTTTACTAAGCGTAACTCCCACGTGTTTCACTCCTAATCATGTTTACTATTCTTATCTTATTATAAAACAAAGTATGTAGAAGAAAGAAATGTTAGACATGCGAAATTTCTTATATGTAACAATACGAAGACATGGCGAAAAAGTTTCATAATTGTATATAGTAGAAAATAAGAAAAAGTTTTTCTACCCGTATCTTTTTAAAACGTTGAAACGTTTATAGTGTAGAGAGTGTTAAGGGAGTGAAAATAATGTCTAACAAACTTAGCCTGTACACCATAGAAGCTGTGCAGCATAATGTAAGATCAGAGGATTCTTTTTGGGATAATTATTACCCGAGACTACAGAAATATTGTTGCTTTCTCGCTCAAAGTAAATGGGATGGAGAAGATCTTGCACAAGAAGCAACGGTAAAAGCAATGACCTATTACAGCAGAGATAAAATTACTTCAGCGTTATTAAATAAAATAGCCCATAATCACTGGATGGATACTCTTCGTAAAAGGAAAAGGGAAAATTTAGGTAATAGAGAAATTGGTGACAATACCTTTTCACCAATGGGAGATACTGCTTGTTCTGTGGACTTGTTACTAGACCGTTTTACTCCAAGGCAAGCGATCATTTTTATCTTAAAAGAAGGCTTTCAATATCAATCGAAAGAAATTGCCGAGATATTAAATACTACAGAAATGGCTGTAAAATCAAGTATAAACAGGGCAAAAAAACGCATAGAAAATCAAGGTGAACTCCATTCTCTAGATTCCTTTTGGGAAGACAAGGAACGAGAACAGCTTTGGCATCTTTTTTATGATTCTCTCGTCAGCCAAGACCCAACAGTCCTGATTAAAGCCATTCCGTCAATACGTAGTATTATGGATGTCCCTCAGGCATTCTCTAAAAAATCAATCCCATTCACTGCTTCAAATCCTTTAAGCACTCTCTGTATGGCTGCATAGGCAATTAATCGCTTATTAGGAGGATGGAATATGAGTACGATTCCATATGTTATTGAACAATCCAACCGTGGTGAACGGTCCTATGATATTTATTCACGTCTACTAAAGGATCGAATTATCATCATCGGGGATGAAATTAATGACCACGTGGCAAACAGTGTAGTTGCTCAGTTGTTATTTTTAGCAGCGGATGCCCCGGATAAAGAAATTTCTCTTTATATCAATAGTCCTGGAGGTTCCACTTCAGCTGGATTTGCCATTTATGACACCATGCAGTACATTAAGCCAGATGTTCGGACAATTTGTACTGGGATGGCTGCATCGTTTGGGGCAATGCTGCTTCTTGCAGGAACGAAAGGGAAACGATATGCCCTGCCGAATAGTGAAATAATGATTCACCAGCCACTAGGCGGTGCTAGAGGGCAGGCAACGGAAATTGAAATATCGGCGAGGCGAATCTTAAAGTTGAGAGAACATATTAATCAAATCATTGCGGAACGTACAGGTCAGTCGATTGAAAAAGTTGCGAAAGATACCGATAGAGATTACTTTTTAAGTGCGGAAGAAGCCAAAGAATATGGAATCATTGATGAAATTCTGTATCCTGAACAGTCATAAGGATATAATAAGCAAAATAACGGAAAAAGGTTAGCGCTAATTGCTGACCTTTTTTTATTGACACATATAACCACATGAAATATAGTTAAACAGGTGAATAGTTTAACAGTTGAACCAATATTATTGAAGAGTGAGGTGAGAAATGGACGATGGATAAAAAAATCATTCAGGAACTAATCAACCGCTACGTGTCCGTTTCTTTTGAGGTAAATAAGAAGGCAGCTTCACTAATTAAATGTCAAATAGGAGAAGATTTAACGATTGACCAACACTATATTTTGGGATACATTCAGCGTTCCTCCGAGTGCACTTCAACTGAATTGGCAGAGGCCTTTGAGGTAAATAAAAGTGCGATTACTGCAATCATCAACCGGTTAGTTGAGAGAGGAATCATACAGAGGACTCGTGACGAAAATGATAGAAGAGTTGTTTACTTAACCTTAACGGAGAAGGGAAAAGAACTGCACCATAAAACCCAGGAAAAGGTGCACCTGTTAGTAGAGTCTTTTATTACCCAATTCGATGAAAAAGAAATAACAAATTTCATTAATACGTATGAAAAATTAGCCCTTATATTAACCAACATGAAAAAGGCAGAAGTGGGGGAATAACTTGTGAAATCAATTTTAAAAAGAAAATGGTTTATCCTAATAGCATGGGTAGCATTTATTGCCGTTCTCTTTATGGCTGCACCAGATATGGAGAAGCTAGTTCGTGAGAAAGGTCAGATTAATGTCCCTGATGGCTATTCTTCTACTTTAGCTGAAGAAATTCTTAATGATGTTCAATCGAGTGAGAATAGTGGGAATGATTTACAAACCGCTTTAGTTTTTCATAGTGACAAGAAGTTAAAACAAGAAGACTTTGACACCGCTGAAAAAGCGGTTACCGTGTTGGAAAATAAAAAGAGTGAACTAGGTATCACCTTGATCCTTACACATTTCAATCAAGAAGAATTAAAGGAACAGCTTGTATCTGAGGACGAAGATACCATCCTTGTTTCTGTAAATGTATCAGCAGATGGAAGAGAAGGAAAGGAAATATCGAAAGCATTATATAATGCACTTGATGATGTAGAGTTAGAGCATTATTATACGGGGAACTGGCTGATAGCCGACGATCTTGTTACAAACTCTCAAGAAGGCCTTAAGAAGACAGAAGGTATCACGGTTGTTTTCATCTTAGTTGTACTACTCCTTGTATTTAAATCTGCTGTTGCTTCTATTATTCCGTTAGTAACGGTAGGATTCAGCTATCTGGCTGCACAATCGATTGTTGCTATTTTAGTAGATAAAGTGAATTTCCCGTTATCAACCTTTACGCAAATTTTCTTAGTTGCTGTATTGTTTGGTATCGGAACTGACTATTGCATATTGCTGCTAAGTCGTTTCAAAGAGGAAATGTCAAAGAATGATAGTGTAGTAGAGGCAATTATTATAACGTATAAGAATGCAGGTAAAACAGTGTTCTTTAGCGGATTAGCAGTGATGATTGGATTTGCTTCGATTGGTTTTTCAACTTTTGTTCTGTATCAGTCGGCAGCAGCGGTAGCGATTGGGGTAGCATTATTGCTGCTTGCACTGTTTACAGTTGTTCCATTTTTCATGGCTGTACTAGGCAAGAAATTATTCTGGCCATCAAAAGGAAAACTTGAACATGGTGAAAGTAAAATATGGGGATTTGCTGGTAAATTTGCATTGGCACGCCCATTAATCGCTCTTCTGATTGTGGCAGCTATTTCTGTGCCTGCTTTATTTTCCTATGATGGAGATTTGTCGTTTAATTCATTAGAAGAAATTGGTGATGATTTTAATTCTATTAAAGGATTCAATATTATTTCTGATGCATTTGGTCCTGGTGAATCCATGCCAACGCAGATTGTCATTAAAAATGATGGTGAGATGAATACATCCGAATACATTGCTCTAACTGAAAAAATTAGTCAAGAACTAAGTAAAATCAGTGATGTTGATTCGGTTCGTTCTGTTACACGTCCGACTGGTGAAACCATTGACGAATTATATATTTCAGAGCAAGTGAAAAGTCTTGAAGACGGTCTTGGTCAAGGGAATGACGGAATTCAGAAGATTAGCAGTGGTCTTGCCGAAGCTGGGAGCCAGCTCGCTGCCAATCAGCCGAAAATGGAAGAAGCAACGGCTGGAATCAGCGAATTGATTACCGGAACAAATAAGTTACAGACTGGAATGGGAACGATCCAACAGAACCTTGCTAAAATTGAAGATGGTTTAAAACAAGGCGCAGCAGGATCGACTCAAGTAAAAGAAGGTCTTGAAGTCATAAAAACGAAATCTGCTGAAGTGTTAGCCGGCAGTAAACAATTGCTTGAAGGTTATAAACAGGCAGCTGGCGGACTTTCAACTCTTGCTGGAAATTACGAACAAATTACTATGGGAGTCAGCAGTTTACACGATACCTTAGCATCAACAAATCAATATTTTGCTAATTTAGAAAGTGATTATAGTGATATTGGGCAAAATGAAAATTACCAAGCTATTAAAATGACCATTCAAGGGTCTCAAGCTGCAACAGCAGAATTAGCTGGAAGCCTAAACCAATTAAATGCTGGATTAACGGATGCGCAGCAAGGTATTGATTTTGCGAATGGTAAATTTTCAGAAGCTATTGCTGGTCAGGGAGCCCTTGTTAAAGGAATGGAGGATCTTTTAAAAGGTCTCACTGAAATTGAAACAGGACTTTATACGATGGGGAATGGCCAAGGACAAATCGTTGATGGCCTGCCACAGGTCACAAGCGGTTTAAGCGGGGTAAACAATGGACAGCAGCAGCTCCTGACCGGATTTAAGGACATGAGTGGTCAAATTACTCAGTTGACAGATGGGTTGACGCAAAGTTCTGATGGTCTAAATCAAGTCTCTGATGGTCTAGAATCTGCACAAGAGTATCTTGCTGGTGTATCTAAGCAAGAAAAAAATGGTTTTTATATTCCTCAAGATGTTCTCAATGGCAAAGACTTTGAGCAGGCATTAGATGTGTATATGTCAAAAGACCGAAAAGTCATGACAATCGATGTGGTCTTTACTAAAAACCCATATTCTAACGATGCATTGGATCGTATTCCAGAAATTAAGGAATCAGTGGATCGAGTGGTTAAAGATACAAAACTTGAGAATGCTGAAGTAGCTGTAGGCGGAGTATCAAGTATGCACCATGACCTAGATGAAATTTCGCAAGCGGATTATTCAAGAACGGTCGTACTCATGCTAATTGGGATTACCCTTATTTTAATCATTTTGTTCCGTTCGATTATTATGCCTCTATACTTGATTGGTTCTTTAATATTAACCTATTATACTTCGATGGCACTTGCAGAGGTTATCTTCGTAAATTGGTTAGGCTATACTGGTATTAGCTGGGCGGTTCCGTTCTTCGCATTTGTTATCTTAATCGCCCTTGGAATTGACTATAGCATTTTCTTAATGGACCGTTTTAACGAGTTCAAACAAATGCCAGTAGAACAAGCGATTCTTGAAGCTATGAAGAAAATGGGGACCGTTATTATCTCTGCAGCGGTTATTTTAGGCGGTACTTTCGCTGCAATGATGCCAGCTGGTGTGTTATCATTGCTTGAAATTGCAGCAATTCTTTTAATAGGGCTTTCACTATATGCACTCGTGATTCTACCATTGTTTGTACCAGTAATGGTAAAAACATTCGGCAAGTCAAACTGGTGGCCATTTAAAAAGAATAACGATTCGGTGATAGACAATCATTCTACTCATATGTAAAAAGAAGCACGCTGATTTCTCAGCGTGCTTTTCACTTATTCAACTATAACGGTTCCTTTAAACATATTCATTCCACAGCTAAAAGTGTATTGACCTGCTTTGTCGGGTGTAAAGGATAAATTTGTTTTGCCAGCCTTAAGATTAACATTATCCAAACCAAAATCAGGCATCATAAAGGTTGAAAAACAGCTATTATCACCTGGATTTGTAATATTTAATTCAACGGGTACGCCTTTTTTTACTTTAATTACATTGGGAGAATAACCAGTCGGAGTAACCATCATCTCAATTTTAGGCTTTGATTCCTTTGTAAGATCGAGTTCTGTTTTTTGTGGCGCAGCAGCCTCCTCTTTTGCTTGAGCCGCTTCACTTTTACCGGGTATTTTGACAAAATCACTGCTGTATAAAAATAAGAATAAAGCAATCAGAACTAGTCCGGCTGACAAAATATTAAAAGGTGAAATTCCTTTTGTATCAAAAGAAAGTTTTCCATTTGTCTCTACAATTATAAATAAAATGACAAGACCAAGTATAATAACATATAAACCTAGAAAAATTCCTAGCATGATGGCAGGATTATCAAATTGAAGGATTGCCCCTAGGAGAGCACCGACGATTCCGCTTAAAATCCCAGAGACAGAACCGCCCAGTATTGCCAATATCCCAACTGGCTGGCCTGAAATAAATCCAAGTATAAAGCCAATCAGTGTACCCAAACCAACGGGAAGAAATAACGATCCTGACAGAATTCCGCTAATATAGCCAGCTAATAGCCCGCCCATCATTGTAATCACGATGACTACCATAATTCCAGACAAGTTTGCCAGCTTCTTTTTATGGCGGTGTAAAAGATAAATAGAATAACCTGTAATCAAACTAATAATTGTTATTGTAATAATCGATAATATATACATCTGAAAATCCCCTCTAAAGTTAATAAACAATATAGGTACATTATAAATGTATTCATATAATAATAAATTGTATTTTTGGTGGCTTTTATGAACGTTTGATGAAAACTTAGGGGAAATAAAAAAGACGTCATAAACGTCTGGAGTGGGACTACTCTTTTTTATCGGGATCTAATGTATTTTTATAGATTCTTTTTAAGGCTTCATTTTGCATTCTCATTAGGTCCAGTAAGTGTCTTTTTTCTTCTTCCTTTTCCGCCTTGGTCATTTCTTCCTTATTCAAGGACATCACCTCATTCAAGATTAATTGTAACCGATTCGGAAAGGAGAATAAAGATAGCAGATTGAGTATAATTAGAAAAATAGGCAATAATAAGAATTATATTCCAAAAATATAGTTTGACATTTATGTGTGGGAAATATATAATTTTTTAAAAAATACTATTGAAACGTTGATGAGGATTAGTAAAATGAAAGTTGTCTTACAAAGAGAGGAAACCACTGGTGGAAGGTTTCTTAAGACAGACATTTGAACCTGCCTCGGAGTTCTGTATCGGATCATTTTGATGAAGATACATGCGGATAAAATCCGTTATCATGTCGAGAGTATAAAGCATTAGCTTTATGAATTTAGGGTGGTATCGCCAGGTCTTGGTCCCTTTTTGGGGCCAAGGCCTTTTTATATTCAAAAAAAATAATGAGGTGTCAAAATGGCAAAGGAATTTGTAAAAGATGTAACCAGTATGGATGAGGATTTCGCCCAGTGGTATACAGATGTTGTAACAAAAGCAGATTTAATTGATTATTCAAGTGTACGCGGATCAATGATTATTCGCCCTTATGGGTATGCCCTTTGGGATAATATAAAAAATGAATTAGACCGCCGCATTAAAGAAACGGGACATGAAAATGTCTATATGCCATTATTTATTCCTGAAAGCTTACTACAAAAAGAAAAGGATCATGTAGAAGGCTTTGCGCCTGAAGTAGCATGGGTTACTCATGGCGGTTCTGAAGAATTGGCAGAAAGATTAGTAGTCCGTCCAACATCAGAGGTTCTTTTTTGCGAGCATTATAGCAATATCATTCATTCGTACAGGGATTTACCAAAGCTTTATAATCAATGGGCAAACGTGGTCCGCTGGGAAAAAACGACTCGTCCTTTCTTACGGACATTAGAGTTTTTATGGCAGGAAGGTCATACTGCACATGCGACCGATGAAGAAGCGATGGAAGAAACCATCAAAATGCTGAATGTCTATGCAGCGATTTGTGAAGAGATTCTCGCGATTCCTGTATTAAAAGGTCAGAAGACTGAAAAAGAAAAATTTGCAGGTGCAAAAGCTACTTTTACCATTGAGAGCTTGATGCATGATGGTAAGGCACTTCAGTCTGGAACCTCTCACCACTTTGGAACAGGGTTTGCGGAAGCATTTAATATCCAATATACCGACAAAGAAGGCAAGCTTCAGTATGTGCATCAAACATCATGGGGCTTTACAACAAGAATTATTGGGGCATTAATTATGGTGCATGGCGACGACCGTGGTCTTGTTATACCTCCAAAAGCTGCGCCAACTCAAGTTATGATTGTGCCAATTGCACAGCATAAAGAGGGAGTTCTCGATTTTGCATATGATTTGAAAAAGTCTCTAGGTCAAGTTGCCCGAGTGGAAATCGATGCAAGTGATAAAAAGCCAGGCTGGAAATTCAATGAATATGAAATGAAGGGGATTCCAGTTCGTTTAGAAGTTGGCCCAAAAGATATTGAGAACAAGCAGGTTGTGTTAGTAAGAAGGGATACATTAGAAAAGGTATTCGTTCCTTTAGATCAATTAGAAACAAAGCTAACAGAATTACTCGATGATATTCAATCTAATTTATATAATAAAGCATTGAATCACCGTGAAGAAAGAACATCCGTAGCAGTAACGCTTCCTGAATTAAAGGAAAAACTTGAAGCGAAACCAGGCTTCATTAAAGCAATGTGGTGCGGCGAACTCGCTTGCGAGGAGAAAATCAAAGAAGACACAACAGCAACTTCAAGATGTATTCCTTTTGAACAAGAACAGGTGTCAAATACTTGTGTCTGCTGCGGTAAAGAAGCAGACAAAATGGTTTATTGGGCAAAAGCATACTAATTTAATCAATAAGCCCCTTTCATTTTAGGAAGGGGTCTTTTTATTAATAAGGAACTCTTGGTGACCGAAATCTTAAGAAATCTGATAAAGTGGTAACCAAGAAAGGCTCTTGGTGACCGATATCTTAAGAAATCTGATAAAGGGGTAACCAAGAAGGGCTCTTGGTGACCGAAATCTTAAGCAATTCGAAAAAGTGGTAACCAAGAAGAGCTCTTGATTCCCAAAATCAAAGAAAAAATGAAAAAGTGGTATCCAATTAGAGTTCATGAAGCTGAAAAAATTAGAAAAAAACCTCATGAAGGACTTATGAGGCCAAAAGGCGAAAATAAAAGGTAATAAGGAGCATAATGCAAGAAGACCGATTTTCTAAGGGGGGAAACCAACTGAAACCAAGTTTAATAGAGTTTCCAGAGGAGTTTACTACTGAGCGATTATTAATTCGTAAACCCATGCCAGGTGATGGAAAAGCAGTATACGAATCAATGCAAGCCTCACTGGATGAGCTAAAGCCGTGGATGCCATGGGCTCATACCAATCAATCTGAACAGGATGTTGAAGCGAATATACGGGATAGTATTGCTAAATTTATAAGCCGTGAGGATTTAAGATTACATATTTTTAATAAAGATAGTGGGGAATTTATCGGCTCAACTGGGCTTCATAGGATCGATTGGGCTGTGCCTAAGTTTGAAATCGGCTATTGGATTGATACTCGTTTTGCGGGCAGGGGTTATATAACGGAATCGACGCAAGCATTAACAAAATTTGCTTTTAGCGAACTTAATGCAAAGCGTGTTGAAATCCGCTGTGATTCTTTAAATCGTAAAAGCCGTTCCATTCCAGAAAGATTGGGTTATACATTAGAAGGAATCTTGAAGAATAATAGTATCTCAGTTGAAAGTAAAGAACTAAGAGATACATGTATTTTTGCAAAATATAGCATATAAAACCAATGCTTAAGTACTAGTTCGAAATATTCAAATATAATTGTGTGTGATTTGCATCACTTACTTCTAGTGCGTTTTCTCATATAATCACTATATAAACAGTGATAACCACTACATAAGGAGTGATATTTTTTGTTAAATCAAAGAACGATTGAAATCATTAAATCAACTGTACCTGTCTTAGAAAAACACGGAGAAACGATTACAACACGTTTTTATCAATTGATGTTTGGGAATCATCCTGAACTATTAAATGTCTTTAACCATGCAAACCAAAAGCAAGGAAGACAACAAAAAGCACTTGCAGGAACCGTTTATGCGGCTGCTCAATATATTGATAACCTAGAAGCAATCCTTCCGGTTGTGAAACAAATTGCTCATAAACATAGAAGTCTTGGCATTAAAGCAGAACATTATCCGATTGTTGGAAAATACCTATTATTAGCGATTAAAGATGTACTTGGAGACGCTGCAACAGATGAGATTATCAATGCCTGGGCAGAGGCTTATGGAGTAATTGCCGATGCCTTTATTAGTGTTGAGGCAGAAATGTATGATGAAGCAGAAAAGCAAATAGGTGGATGGGATGGTTTCCGCAACTTTGTTGTGGACCGTAAAGTAACAGAAAGTGATGTTATTACTTCCTTCTATTTAAAACCGGAGGATAAAAAGGCACTTGCTCATTTCCAACCAGGTCAGTATATCAGTATTAAACTTGAAATCGCTGGCGAGAAATTTACCCATATTCGTCAATATAGCTTGTCTGATTCTCCTGGCAAAGATTATTACCGCATAAGTGTAAAACGTGAAGCAGGCACAGTAAACCCAGATGGAATGGTATCTAATTACCTTCACGATGGCGTAAAAGAAGGAGATATCCTTAAGGTAAGTGCTCCGGCAGGGGATTTTGTACTGGATACTGGAAAAACTACACCTGTTGTGTTATTAAGCGGCGGTGTAGGTTTAACACCGATGTTGAGTATGTTAAAAACAGTAGTTGAGGTTCAGCCGCAAAGAAAAGTAACTTTCATTCATGCCGCAGCAAATGGTAATGTCCATGCATTGAGAGAAGAAGTAGAAACATTAACTTCGCTCGAAAATGTAAACTCATTCTTCTTTTATGATTCACCGACGGAAGATGATCGTAAGAACAATACTTTTGATGTTGAAGGATATGTGACTCAGGAGTGGTTAGTAAGGAATATCCCAAAGTTTGAAGCAGACTTTTATTTCTGTGGTCCTACACCATTCATGAAATCGATTAACAGTTCATTAAAGAATTTAGGAGTTACCGAAGACAGAATTAACTTTGAATTTTTTGGACCAAAAGGCAGTTTAGAAGACAGTGTGAAGAAAGAACCGGTTTCCATTTAGGAAATCGGTTTTTTTTATGAGTTGAAAGTTTGATTCATCCAGTAATTGTGATTAAATAAAAGGTAGAAATAGCCAGAAAGGATGAATCTTTTTGAACAAGAGCGTCATACGGTCTATAACCATTATATCTGTGTTTTTTTGTCTCCTTTGGCTGGTTGGATTGGGCTGGGCAGTAGGCGAATATTATGCAGGTAAGCCGGATACAATCCCAGAGAAAACCAACGTTGAAAAGAAAGCAGAAAAAAAGGAAGAACTTCATATTGTTGCTATGGGTGATTCCTTAACAAGAGGAACAGGTGATGAAACCGGGAAAGGATATGTAGGTGTCCTGATGGATGAAATAAAAGAGAAATCGAAGCAGGATGTAGTGCTAACGAATCTTGGAATTACCGGGCAGCGGTCGGACCAACTAAAAGAGCAAATTCAGCAGACTGAAGTTAAGCGGCAGCTTCAAACTGCAGATATGATTGTTATAACAATGGGTGGCAATGATTTGTTCCAAGGCGGCCAAGGGTTACTAGAGTTTGATACAGTAGACATCTCTGGGATAGAACAAAAATTTCTTGAGAATATGAATTTTACTTTTCAGCAGATTCGAACAAGTAACCCCAAAGCAAATGTCTTTTTTATTGGTTTATATAATCCCTTTAGTGATTTAGAGCAGGGAAAAGAGATGTCTAAGGTAGTTCGTCATTGGAATTATCAAAGTGCTGAATTAAGTGCAGCATACCCTAATATTGTCTTTGTGCCAACCTTTGATCTATTTGAGTTGAAGGTAAATGATTATCTGTATACTGATAAGTTTCATCCTAATACAAAAGGGTACCGTTTAATAGCAGAACGAGTTGCTTCGTTGCTTACCTGGTAAGGAGACCGACCAAATGGAGAAAATAACATTATCCGTACATAATTTAAAGAAAGTAATCGGTAAAAAGGAAATCATTAAAGGGATTAGTTTTGATTTAAAGGAAGGAGAGGTATTTGGGTTCTTAGGCCCGAATGGTGCAGGGAAAACGACAACTATCCGAATGCTGGTGGGATTAATTAAGCCTACATCTGGAAAGATTCAAATTGGCGGTTTTAACATCGTAGACAACTTCGAGGAAGCGATGAAGAATCTTGGCTGTATCGTTGAAAATCCAGAATTATACCCGTATTTGTCTGGGTATGACAATCTGCTGCATTTTGCACGTATGCTAGATGGAATTGGCGAAGAACGAATTAGAGAAGTTACAGAGCTTGTGGGCCTAAAAGATCGAATTTATGACAAAGTAAAAACCTATTCGCTTGGGATGAGACAAAGACTAGGAATTGCTCAAGCGTTATTAGGAAGACCCAAAGTATTAATTCTCGATGAACCAACGAATGGATTAGATCCTGCCGGGATCAGAGAAATGCGGGGATTTATCCGTTTCCTTGCCGAAGAAGAAGGACTAAGTGTGCTTGTTTCCAGTCATTTATTGAGTGAAATTCAATTATTGTGCGACCGAGTGGCGATTATTTCAAGGGGAACCGTTATTCGAACAGATACGGTTCAACACTTGTTATCAAATAGGGAACGAGTAGTTTGGCGCTTTCATCCGACTGAAGAGGGGAAGCGAGTTTTAAGTGAGTTCACGACCATTGAAGAAAAAGATGATGGTTCCATTTTAACGGAATACGATGAAATGAAGACGGCAGAGTGGAATAAAATGCTCGTTGAATCAGGAGTATCTGTGACAGAGATGAATCGCAAAATGCCAGTATTGGAAGATTTATTCCTCGAACTAACCGGGGGTGATTCAATTGAATAAACTGATTCAAAATGAAATGATGAAACTGATTGCCAAAAAACGCCTAGTTGTAATTGCAATTATTATCGGCATATTGGTTGCATTATTCACCTATGCACAATTCAAAGAGGTTGAAAGGCAAAGAGAAAAGTTAGGAACGGATGATTGGCGGACGATTATCCAACAAACAATTATTGATCAGCAAAACCGGATAAGCAGCCCCCGTATTTCAGATGAATGGAAACAACAGCTGCAAATTGCAATGCAGCAAAATCAATATTATCTTAATCACGATATCAACCCGTCAGAGCCAGGTGCCCCGACGTTTATGAGAATCTTCTTAGAGAACTCCATTGAATTATTTATTCCATTAATGGTTATGGTCATTGCTAGTGATTTAGTATCTTCTGAGCATAGTCAAGGCTCCATTAAGTTATTGTTGACGAGACCGGTAAAAAGGTGGAAAGTCCTACTGAGT
Source organism: Neobacillus niacini (assembly GCF_031457145.1). Classification (GTDB taxonomy): domain Bacteria; phylum Bacillota; class Bacilli; order Bacillales; family Cytobacillaceae; genus Neobacillus; species Neobacillus niacini_J. The sequence goes on along the minus strand of NZ_JAVDVZ010000004.1, from coordinate 361,948 downwards.
AAGTATATTACTCTCACCCTTGCAATATCGTTGATTGTTGCGATTACAGGAATCCTTTCCTACTTAATCTCAGGTTTGGTTTTTGGCTATAAAGGCTGGGGAGCACCAGTTTTAACTGGTTTTAGTGTCACTGATGCAGGATTAAATACTGCAAGTGTGAAATTAATCGACCAATGGCAGTTTTTATTAATGGACTTTGGACTAGTTTGGTTTGTGGCTATAGTAGTCGGGACACTATCCTTCATGTTATCGGTTCTAATTCGCAGCACGGCTGCAGGCATGGGTGTTATGTTGGCAGCCCTTATATCTGGAGCCATTCTAAGCAATATGGTTTCATCTTGGGAGTCTGCGAAATACTTTTTTATGGTGAATTTAAAGTTAACCAACTATATGAATGGAAATCCTCCACCAATCGAAGGGATGACACTTTCCTTTTCGATGATGGTCCTTCTTGTTTGGTGGGCTGCTGGATTATTTGTTTCCTTTGTTGTATTTACCAAAAAGGATGTTTATTAGAATAGAAAAGAGTTATTCCTGAAAAAGGAATAGCTCTTTTAGTTTTCCTCAGACTGTTTTTTTCCAGCTCTAATATATTCTTTTATTCTGTTTAACATGGTTTTGTCAGAAAGATAGCGGAAAATCGATATGTCTGGAACGAGATTTGCTTCAATAAACCATGGTTTTCCGAATTGATCTATGCCAATATCCAATCCCCACATTCGTGCATTAGGATAAACCTTTGCCATCTGCTTTGCAACCAATAGGAGTTAGATAAGCTGTCGGGTATAAGTCCTAAGATTGGAAAAATTATTCTATAAGAAAAACCACCCTTCAACATGAAAGATGGTTTTCGATGCCTTAATTTGGGGGATTAAGGCAACTGGTATCAATAAGGGATGTTCTAATCAATGGGAAAAGGGGAGGGAGTCCTTTTACCCGGGTAAAAAGGAAATCTTTTTATTAGTGGTCCATAGTTACTGGTTAGCAGTTACTTTTACTGGTTCTTTGCTGAAGCCAAAGTGCTGTTTAATGATAAGGGAAGGACCGCCAAGATTTAACAAATATCGAGCTTCAATTACTTGTTTCATAAAAGCTCCAAATAATCCAGAAAGTCTAAAGCTTCCAACCTTACCAACTGCAGCAAAGGTACCAATAGATGCTACAGATCCTTTATGATGATATTCAAAAGCTTTTAAGCTTCCTCCACGGATGGTTGCGACGATATTTTTCGCGCAAACATCTGCTTCCTGAAGGGCTACCTGTGCTGTTGGAGGTAAAGCATTTTTTTCATCCTTCATGAATAAAGAACAGTCACCGATACTAAAGATGTTTTTCATATCCTGAACGCGGAGGAATGAATCGACTGGCAGTTTGTTTTTTATAACCGGTAAACCACAGTCTTGAACAATCGGATTTCCTTTTACACCACAAGACCAGATTAGTGTACGAGTTGGGATCTCTATATCGTTTTCAAGTACAACCTTCTCGGGTGTACACTCAAGTATTTTTGTAGACATATGAAGTTGAATATTAAAATTTTCTAAAACCTCTGTTGTATATTGGATGGATTCCTTAGGGAAGAACGGAATGACAGATGCAGCCGCCTCTACTGCTACAATTTTAACTTCATCAAATGGAACATCATACTTTTTACATAGTTTAGGAAGTCCTTCAGCTAATTCCCCTAACATTTCAACTCCCGTAAATCCGCCACCAGCCACAACAAAAGTAAGGCGTGAAGGGTCTTTGTCTTCTTTATAAAGAGATAATTGTCTGATGATTTGATTATAAATTGCTTTTGTACTTCTAAAGCTGCGAATAGCAAAGGCATGTTCCTTAATACCTGGGATTCCAAACGTTTCAATATCAAATCCTAAAGCGATTAATAAGTAATCATAGTCTACTGATTCTCCACCCTCAAGGTGTACAGCTTGTTTTTGAACATCTACTCCAGTAACACTGGCTTTTTTAAAGGTTGTTTTATCAGGATCAATTAAGTCTGGAATTTCCATAGCAATCTGACGATCTACTGCAGTACCAGCTCCAGTTTTATGTAGTTGGGTAGTGATGTAGTGGTATTCATGTTTATTGATTAATGTAACATCTGCTTCCCCTGACTTTAGTAACTTTTCCAGCTTCTTACTTGTAATAATACCACCGTAGCCTGCTCCTAAAATCACTATTTTTGGTTTTCTCATATAAATCCCTCTCCTATCCATAAGTAAATTTATCTACGATTATTATTGTGAAGTATTTCACATTCAATTCTAAAAAAATAAAGCATTTGCTTGTTTGTATTGTGAAATATTTCACATAACTTCTATATTCATAGAATACGATATTTATTATTAATTAACAAGTAGTATTTTTGAGATAAATTTGTCGAAATGGTAAATTTTTTTTCGACATACAGGGCATGATAAATGCGTGCCAATTAAAGACTGATAAAATTTTGAAATAAATATAAAAGAAAGAAGGAGATTAGAATGAAGGTAAGAATAATGACGATCATGCTAGGATTACTTCTAGCCATGCCAGGTTTCACTTCAGCGCATGTTCAGGTGTCGGATTCAAATCAAAAACCAACTCCACCAAAATCCCATGAAAAGGATGGAGAGAAGGGGTCGGAAGAAAGTGATTGTGATGAAAAACATGAGCATAACCATAAAAACTGGCAGGCAAAAATGGCTGAACGTGAACAAAAACTGCTAGTATGGGTTGATCAATTTACCCCTGATAAAAAAGCGGAGTGGACAAAGGTATTAGCGGAAAAAAAGGAATTACGAAATAAGTGGTTAAGTCCTGAAAATGCAGCGAGGCGAGAAAAGTGGAAGCAAGAAAAAATGGGGAAAATTCAGGAGTTAAAGAAACAATTAGACGAGGGAAAGATAACGAAAGAGGAATTTGTACAAAAGGCACATGGCGGAAAAGCGATGGGTCATTGGAAAACATTCCATGATTTAAAAGCTGCCGTTGAAGCGAAAAATGATAAGCAGGCTGCAGAACTTTTAAACCAATTGTTAGAACAGTCAAAACAGCACAACGAAAAGATAAAGGCAATGGTAGCGGAATAACGCTGGGAAAGTAAAAAGGTAATGAAAAAATGCAAGCTGCGTTTGCAGCTTGCATTTTTTCATTTATTTTTTCAAATCTACCTTTTCCTTTTGTACTTCTTTAAGGTCATCTTTGAACTCTTCTTTAATATCATTGGTTATTCCATCTGTAGCACGCTTGAATTCACGTATGGATTTACCGACAGCGCGACCAATTTCAGGCAGTTTATTCGGACCAAAGATAATTAAAGCAAGGACAAGTATTAAAATTAATCCGGGTATACCGATGTTTGAGAACATTCCCCAGCCTCCTAGTTAAATTTTTTATAGGCTTATAAGACTAAATTTGACTGGACGTAATGAAATAAGAGCTTGGCTGTATTTACAATCGATGATTCGTGTGTCCGTTCAAATGCATGGGAGGAATCAATCCCAGGACCGATTAAGCCATGAACGATATCGTGACCAGAGCGTATCGCTGCAGAGGCATCAGAGCCGTAGAAGGGATAGATATCTAATTTGTATTCAATATTGTTTTCTTCAGCAAGTCGTACTAAATTCTTACGGAGTCCATAGTGATAAGGTCCGCTTGCATCCTTCACGCAGATCGATACAGTATACTCATCAGTTGTTTGTCCATCACCTATTGCACCCATGTCAACCGCTAAATACTCCACCGTTTCTGGAGTAATATTGGAATTTCCTCCGTAACCAATTTCCTCATTATTAGAGATTAAGAAGTGGGTGGTGTAAGGTAACTGTATGTTTTCATTTTTTATTTGTTTTATCAATTGGAGTAAGATGGCGACACTTGCTTTATCATCTAAGTGACGGGATTTAATAAATCCACTAGGAGTAACTTCAACCCGTGGGTCAAATGAAACGAAATCTCCAACCTCAATTCCAAGTGCTCTAATATCCTCTGCATTATGTACTTTTTCATCGAGCCGAATTTCCATATTTTCTTGATTTCTCTCAGCTTTTCCAGCGTCTTTATAAACGTGGACAGAGGTTTGGTGCATTAAGATGGTTCCTGTGATTTTCTTCCCGCTGCTTGTTTCAATTTGGCAGTATTCTCCTTCAATTGAGTTATATTTAAAGCCCCCAATCAAATCAATTTTTAGCCTGCCGTTTGATTTAATCTCCTTAACCATTGCTCCGAGAGTATCGACATGTGCAGTAAGCATGCGGTGCTGGCTTGAATCCTGTCCTTCTATAGTTGCGATAAGTCCGCCTTTACGGTTCCTTTTTGTTTCAACTTTTAATTCTGCAAGATATTTTTCAACGTAGGAAATTACTTCATTTGTATTCCCAGATGGACTCGGAATCGACACTAAATCCACCAGTAATTTCATCGTTTCCTTTGTATTCTTGTCTGCCAAAGTTAAATCCCCTTTCTAAATATTATTCTTTCCTATTATAACATCTTACAGAAAAATCAATCGAAACAAAAATCTGCAACTTTTTTTATGGGCGTGCATAGTCTAGGTAGTGTTGGATGTTTCCGTAACAAGATAAAAAACTTGAGAAATTGGGAATAAAGGGAATAATTGGAAAAGTAAAATAATTATAAGCTAATGGGGGAGAAAAGTGACCAGAATAGAACTATATCACCAAAAAACGAAGCAAATTTCATGGAAGTGGCCATTTTTTTTCATACTAACCTTCATCATACTTACAGTGGGTTTTTTCGTGTTTCAGCATTATTATCAAAGTACAATAAAAATTGAATCGCCAGAAGAAAATGTTGGTTCCCAAGTGGTGATTCATCTTCCAGATGGAAAAGAGCTATTTACGTATGAAAATTATATTTTTGAAAAGGATGGAAGGACTTACTATAAGGGAGAGCGCAATACAATAGATGTAACAGGCGGTACGGTTACTTATGAAAATTGGGAGTAGCAAAGAAAAAGACTAGCTAGTCTTTTTTCTTTGGCTATTTAAACCAACCTTTTTTCTTGAACCATATTAGCATGGATAATCCAATAACACTCATTAACAAAAGAGAAAGGGGATAGCCATACTCCCATGATAATTCGGGCATGTTTTGAAAATTCATTCCAAAAATTCCTGCAATAAATGTTAACGGGGCAAAAATAGAAGTCATTATGGTTAGAACTTTCATCACATTATTTGTTTGGTGAGAATTTAAAGAAAGATAATTATCTCGTATGTCAGCAGTGATTTCTCTATTAGCCATCAGCATTTCCGATAATTTTAAAAGATGATCGTAGATGTCAGAGAAATATTCTTTCCGTTTAATAATGTGTTTCAAATGTTGAGAATTTAGCATTCGGTAGAGAAGATCACGCATTGGATTAACTGTATGCGTTAGATTTAATAACATATACCTAGTTTCAAATAATTCTTTTAATAAATTGTTCATTGGCTTATTAAGAGTGTTATCTTCAAGCTCATCTAATTTATCCTCAATGTTGTAAATAATCGGGAAGTAGTTGTCTACGATTTTGTCCAATATTTCATAGAAGACATGATGACTAGTAAATTTCTCAATGTTTTTCCGAGTCATTAATCGTTCCGCCACTTGGTCAACCTCCATTGAGGGCATAAGGTGGAAAGTCACGATAAAATTTTCTCCTACAAAAAAATCCAATTCTTCTTTTATGATTTCTTTTTCATCCTCACGAACAATATGCGTAATAAAGAAAGTATAGTCCTCGTAATAATCTAATTTAGGTCTTTGAGTTGTTTTATATAAACAATCTTCAATCGCTAATGGGTGGAATTGAAAAGTTTCTGCTAAATGTTTAACTTCATCATCATTTGGCTCATTTATATCAACCCAAAACCATTTATATTTAGTGAAATTTAGTTTATCAATAAAAGCCTGTTTTTCAATTTTATTTTCTTTCGTTATACCCATAAAGCTAATCATATTTAACACCTTTTTTCATACATAATGATTTTAAAAAATGCAATTCCTACCTTTATGATAACGAAAATGAACCGAATTTCAAAATTTGAATTACCTGGAATAAAAAAAGCATTCCATTTTACGGAATGCCTTTTTTTATTTCTAGACTGTCTGTTCGGATTTCTTCCTCATTGCTTGTGGAATATAAACACAGAATGGTTCACTTTCCATATAATCACCAGTTACTGCATATGTTCTTGAACGGGAACCGCCGCAAATTTTATTGAATTCGCAGACACCACATTTACCTTTATAATTGTCTGGTTGTCTTAGGTCCTTAAATACTTTTGCTTCGCGGTAAATTTCTGCTAACGGGGTATCACGGATGTTACCGCCAACGATTGGGAGCAAGCCGCTTGGCATTACATCGCCAATATGGTTAACGAATGCAAAGCCATTTCCATCATTTACACCTTTTGGAGCACGCTTTAAGCCATCGTGCATCGAAGCAAAATCAGTTGTGATCGAATCTTCGTAGCGAATTTCGCCTTTTTCAATAACATGATCACGCGCTTTCTCTTGTAAAACGACACGGCGGTAGTGTTGAGCAGCAGTTGTTTTGATGTCATAAGGTGCTGTCTTACTTAACTGATATAACCAGCGGAATACTTTTTCATGCTCTGCTGGCGTGATACAAGCATCCATTTGGCCTCTTCCGGTTGGAACAAGTAGGAAAATATACCACATTACAGCCCCAAGCTCTTCTACAAGTTTGGACATTTGCTCAAGGTGGTCATAATTGTAACGAGAGATAACGGTATTTATTTGTAAAGGCATTTTTAATTCATGTAAGTATTTAATTTTTTCAATTGTCAGGTCGAAAGATCCGGGAACTCCACGGAATTTATCGTGTATTTCTGCAGTTGGAGCGTCAAGGCTGAAGCCCCAGCGTGAAAGACCGACTTCCTTTGCACGTTCCATTCTTTCTTTTGTTACATTAGGTGTAGCACTCGGAGTCATGGAAACACGCATTCCTTTTTTAACTGCGTAATCAGCCAAATCAAAAAGGTCTTCCCTCATCATACAATCTCCACCTGAGAATACTAGCATTGGATTATCCATTTCATAGATTTGATCAAGTAAATTTATACCCTCTTCATGTGTTAATTCACGAGGATCTGGAGTTAGCTGGGCGTCTGCACGGCAGTGTACACACTTCAATTCACATGCTCGTGTTACTTCCCATATTACAATAAACGGGTTCACATCATAATCAATTCCTTTGCTCACACCATGAGGGTGGCCATTTGTATGAGGATGTCCCATTCCATGTGGATGCCCTTTACTTATTCCTTGCATTATCATCACCAAGATTCATTATATTTTTATTACTATTTAAAACCATTAAAAATGTATCTATAGGTTAATTATAATTTTCTCTTTTGGTTTTGGATGAAAGGATTGTTACAATATTTCATAAGGTTTGTTACAATATTTCTACATTCCTCTTTTCATAAGGAATTATTGGAACAATTTTCACCTAAAAACTACCAAAGGATTTGCGTATCTTAAAAAGTTGCTAGATAAATAGACTTAAAATCCTTATTTAATCTGGGTTTGCAGCGTTTCTAGCTATTGTTACATAAGGGTTTTCATTACCTGAATAGGGGCTTATTTCCATTTCATCCAACCTGGTCCAACCCATCTAGGCATTTATATTGGCGATAACAAATTCATCCACGCCGGAACATCAACGGGTGTAACGATTACGGATAGGAACAATCCATATTGGAAACCTCGATATTTAGGTGCTAGAACAGCATTTTAATAGATTGGAAAAACCTTTGTCTAACGATAAAGGTCTTTTTTTGTTCAAAAAATCAGACAATTTATGGTTTAAGTAAGGGGCATTTACCTTTATACTTAAGTAGAAAGAGTACTTCTTAAAGATTAGGAGTTAATGATGGGGAAAAGAATTCTGAGTATATCTATGTTAATCATAATCGTGACTATTGGTTTATTACAAAAAGATGAGTTACTTACTTTAATAAAAGAGGGTGGAATACTTTCCCTTTTTATTAGCATGCTGTTTGTAGCTATTTGCGTCTTTTTTCCTGTTATTCCTTTTCCTGTCCTAGCTGGTATCATTGGCAGTGTATTTGGAACCACTCAAGGAGTGATTGTGTCATTAACAGGTGCAATGGCTGGAACAATGGCTTTCTTTTTCTTAAGCAGGTATGGTTTTCGTGACTATGCACAGTCAAAGTTAATGACCAAACCAAAAATCCAGGAATACGAATCCTTTCTTAACCGTAATTCTTTCTTGGCTATCTTAACCTGCCGTTTGATTCCGATTATTCCTGCACCGGTTGTCAATATCATTTGCGGTTTAAGCAAGGTGAATGGGCTTGTTTTCTTTAGCGCTTCAACCATCGGTAAATTACCTAATATCCTAATCTTGTCTTACGCTGGGGCTTCTTTTAGCAGCAACAAGCTGTTTTCCTTTGGTTTATATGGCGGGTATATTCTTGTGATTTTTCTAATTAATTTTGTGGTCATGTACCGAAAAATGTCAAAGGGATCAGCAAACTAAACAATAAACTTAATAGGAAGATCTTTTCGCTCTTCCATAGTAACAATCTCTTTAAAAAAGCTTTTTAAAATAAACCATCTAGCTGGATAAGAATTAATAAATTCTTCCATAACTTGTGGAGAGAATTGGATGAAACAATCGAGATAGTTTCTATGTTTTTTTAGATCATGTAAAAGGGCATGAGGAATGGTGTAATAGTCGTATAGTTGGTGCGGATTCAACTTTACCACTTCGATTTTGTATTTTTGAAGGAAAGGCAGAATGGTTTGTTCTTGAAGTTTAAAGCTTTCTTCCTTTGAAAGACCGTTTATATTTATCCGATCATTGATAAAATAGATTCCCTTCATACCAAGGCACCTCTTTCAATTTAGTGATTGGTATTGTTATTGACAGGGAAGGCAGGAAGTATACTTCATTGTAAATAAGATAGTAAGATTTCAAAAAATTTGGAAGGTGAAGCTAATGTCTAGTTGGGAAAAGGATGGTTTTACTCTTAGTACGGATAAACAATATCTTGATAGCAATGTGATTCACCATTTTTTGAGTGCTAATTCATACTGGGCTAAAGGAATATCGATGGAAAAAGTAAAGAAGTCAATCGAAAAATCTTCGATATGTTTTGGGATGTACGAGGGAAACCCTGCAACTGGTGAAGCAAAGCAGATAGGCTTTGTTCGAGCGGTAACTGATTTTGTTAGGTTTGCATGGATTATGGATGTATTTGTTCTCCCTGAATATCGGGGCAGAGGACTATCAAAATGGATGATGGAAACCATGGTTGAGCAGTCAGAACTGAAAGAGGTTCGGAAAATGATGTTATGTACGTACGACGCACATGGTCTATATGAACAATACGGTTTTCAGACACTAGATGATCCCGAAATATTTATGGAAAGAAAAATATAACGGTTGCGAGTTAGGCTGTCTGCTATATATTAGTGGACAGCCAGTTTTATTGTATTTTTAGAAGCGATAAAAATTTTTGTATAAAAAATTACCCGGCAAAGTGCCGGGTATCGGATGGTATCTATAAAATAAAAGGGGCGGAGGTAGGTTCTTGTTATGGAACCTATAACTATCGCAAAGGAAAAATATGAACAAACTATGAAGGAATAGTTAAAATAATGGTAAATCTGTGGAGGGGAAAATAATGAAGGATTTCCATTGCTGTGCTACCTGCAGACATTTTCAAGCAGAGAAAAAATTAGATGGAATGGTTTATTTTTGCAGTCGGTTAGGATTCGAAACAAAAACAAATTATAAATTTAACTGTTGGAGTCCAAAAGAGAGCATAATAGAATTAATGGAGAAATTAAAGAAGTGATGAAAAGGAGTATAAGGTAATGGCAAATACACATGTATTTTCACGGAAAGAGGAGGTTGCCAATTCGATTACGCATGGGATTGGTGCAGCGCTAAGTATTGCCGCTTTGGTTATTTTGATTGTTTTTTCCTCCCTGTATGGAAATGCTTGGCACATTGTTAGCTTTACAATCTATGGAGTATCCATGTTCATTTTGTATATGTCCTCGACATTGGTACATAGTTTTCCAGAAGGGAAGGTCAAAGATCTATTTGAAATTTTTGACCATTCATCTATTTACCTATACATTGCTGGAACATACACACCATTCCTGCTCGTTGTGATTAGAGGTTCTTTAGGTTGGTCTTTATTCGGGATTGTTTGGGGATTAGCCATTGCCGGAACCGTATTTAAATGCTTTTTTGCAAAAAAATATCTTTTTACCTCGACCATTCTGTATGTTGTTATGGGCTGGATGATGGTTTTCGTATGGAATCCTTTAGCTGATAAACTCCCATCACAGGGGATGACTTTATTAATGATAGGAGGACTGCTCTATACGTTTGGAGCTGTTTTTTATGTATGGCGGGGCTTCCAATATCACCATGCCATATGGCACTTATTCGTAATCGCGGCAACTGTGCTACACTTTTTCTGTGTCTTGTTCTATGTATTGCCTATTCAATAGGGAAGCAATGTACAGCTCCTGCAAAAAAGTGTACAGTTTCAACAATAAAGTGTACAGCTTCTACAAAGAAGCATACAGTTTCAGTATAAAACCGTACATTTTCTACAATAAAGGCAAAAAGGCGTCTGGTCAGAAATATGCCAGACGCCTTTTTTGTTTAGTTTTTCTTCATTTCAAAGTAAGTATCCATAACTCTCCGACCGATTCGGAAGTTTGCTCCATTATCTGTAGTTCCTTGGTAGGCCCAAGGGACAATGACAGCCATGGCAACATCAGGATTGGAGCTTGGTGCGTATGTGACTAAACTTAGGTTCATAACGGGTGGTGGTTCCTTCCCGAACTTAGCGCGTTCTGGACCATCATAAAACGCCTCCGCTGTTCCAGTTTTTCCGGCGGGAGAGTAGGATACACCTGCAAACCGTCTAAAGGCTGTTCCACCCGGCTCTTGATAAACCTTTCTAAAGCCTAATTGAACCCGTTCCATCCAGCCCGGTTGGGTATCAATGGTATTTAGAACAGTAGGTTGAATCTCCTGGAATACAGGTCCAAGTTGGTCTGTATCATCGATTGGCTCACGGATTTCTTTGACAATATGTGGCTTCATTCGATTGCCGCCATTGGCAATCGTTGAAATATACTGCGCTAATTGCATCGGGGAATAAGTGTCATACTGTCCAATGACTAAGTCCATGATATGTCCTGGCAGCTTGCTTGTTCCCTTTAAACCACTTGATTCGTTTGGAAGGTCAATCCCAGTCCTAGTTCCAAGGCCAAAGCTTGCAAAAGAATTTCTAATAATTTCACCTGTGTTTGAAGCAAGATTTAACGGCTGATCAAATTGGTAATTTCCTTTACCAATTCTAATTGCTGTATGGAACATATAAACGTTTGAAGACAATTTTAAGGCATCCACGTCATTTAATGTGCCTAAATATGAATATGACTGTTTAATAGGGGTATCCTTAATTTTTATCCCTTGATCATTAATTGGAGTGCCCGGTTTAATGACCCCTGTCTTAAAGCCTGTTAAAATGGTTGCACCTTTCACGGATGAGCCGACATTGTAAGTAGTGGTAATCGTACCTAGAGCATCATCCTGCATTTCTAATTTCCCCGTTTCAGAATTTTTAATGATTCTTTTACCAGCCATAGTTAAGACTGCACCATTATTCGGATCCATTAAAACGACATAGGCGCGATCCAAAAGAGCGGTATTAGGAGTTTGCTTCAAGGCCCAAAGCTCTTCTTCGATGATTTTCTCTACGGCCATTTGTAAATCCATATCAACAGTAAGGACAAGGTCTTTCCCTCTTTTTCCGTCAGAGACAACTTCTGTTTCAATGACATTCCCTTGCTTATCTGTTACTGTTTTAACCTTCGATTTGTGTCCATGAAGGATGTCTTCATATTGTAGCTCAAGCTGGCTTTTTCCAACTCTGTCATTACGGTTATACCCAAGTGATAAGAAATGATCTAGTCGATCTGCCGGAAGTCCTTCTTCTGTTTTTGTAACGTTACCTAGAATCGATTTTAATGTTTGGTCAAATGCATATGATCGATCCCAGTCTGTGGTCGTATCAACACCAGGGAGCATTTGCAGATTTTCACTAACAATCGCAAACTCCTCAGGCGTAACATCTTCATTTTTGACAATTTGCGGGGTGAATTTATAGCCGCTTGAAAATTCACGATAGATGGCGAGCACTTCTAGTTCTTCAGGGGTAAATTGAGACAATTCCTCCTCGGTAATTCGATCAAGCTTTAGTTTATAAAGATCATTATCTTTTAATTTTTTTGCTTTAAATAAAGCGTTTTCTTTTTCAGTGATTTTTGTATCGGCTTTTTCGGGATTCTTAAGGATCCAAAAATCCTTTTTATCTCTCGCCGTCACTTTATCGGGATTTTTAACGATCAATTGTGCTAACTTTTCTGCTGTCTCAAGCATCTCTTTCTGACTTGCGCCCATATTGGTAAAGGTTATCGCCCGTTTCGGTACATTATCAACGATCACTCTGTGTTTACTATCAAACATTTTCCCTCTCGGTACAGGATTATTGATGGTAATATCTTCTTTTCTTTCTAATTCACGTTTGAAATTTTCCCCATAGACAATCTGAACAAATCCTAACCGCAAAATCAGAATGGAAAATAACATAAAAACGCTGAAAAATAGCAGGTTTAAGCGAAACGGGAAATGTGATTTTTTCTTTTTCTTTTTCTCCAACTGCTGACACATCCTTTTCAACTAACAAGAGCGATGTTCCATCGTTAGTATGCTTAATAAATATATGTAATTATTTATTATTTTACGGTAATATTCTCAAAAATGTAAAGGATTTCCTACTAATTCAATATGTAATCTATAAAATATAAAAAAATAATTTGAAGTCAATGGTCTCATGGTGGAGAACGTTTACATTTATTTTACGGGGAATTTTGTTATTGACACAATGACGCCAATATCATATATTACTAGTAATAAAATATTTCCTTTTAAAGGGGAGTAGCTGGACAATAAAGTCGTCATTCCGAGAAACATGTTTCTCCGGCTTTATTGGCAACGTGATGTTGTTAGCAAGACCTTTACTGCATAGTGGTAAAGGTCTTTTTGTTTGCTTTTTTAAGCCTTTACCACTGGAGAAAGTTCAACTTTTTCCTTGGTAAAGGCTTTTTTATTTGCAGCAGAGGGATATTTTAGACAAAACTTACTTTCTAGGAGGACTTATTGATGGACTTTTCTCTATTGCTGGAATACGGATGGGTGCTACTTGTACTAATTGCATTGGAAGGGTTGTTAGCTGCAGATAATGCTTTAGTACTTGCAATTATGGTGAAGCATTTACCTGAAGAAGATCGAAAGAAAGCTTTATTTTATGGATTAGCTGGTGCGTTTGTATTCCGATTTGTTTCTCTCTTTGTCATTTCGTTCCTGGTGGATGTGTGGCAAGTTCAAGCCATAGGAGCATTATATCTTTTATTTATGGCAATCAACCATATTGTTCGTAAAGTGGCTATTAAAGGAAAACCGGGAAGTAATCAGAATGAGAAGCCTGTTAAGAAAAGTGGATTTTGGACTACCGTTTTTAAAGTCGAATTAGCAGATATAGCATTTGCGGTAGATTCCATCTTAGCAGCTGTAGCACTTGCAGTTGTGCTTCCAGAGACACCGCTGCCTAATATCGGAGGACTTGACGGCGGGAAATTTTTAGTTATTTTTGCCGGTGGGATTATCGGTCTAATTATCATGCGTTTTGCAGCGAATCAATTTGTTAAGTTATTAGAAAGAAGACCTGGTCTAGAAATCGCTGCTTTCGCTATTGTTGGCTGGGTGGGCGTAAAGCTTGCCGTATACACACTTTCACATCCATCACTTGCAGTTTTAAGTGAAGAATTTGCGCATTCAACTGAATGGAAGTTAACATTTTATGGTGTATTAGTTGCAATTGCTGCTGCAGGTTGGTTCTTATCAAAGGATCAGGTAATAGAAGAGGGTAAAATTGATACAAAAGTCTCATAATATACTCTCAATAAAGGAAAACTTAGAATAGGAAGATTTGATGGGAAGCTGCATTTAATGGAAATGCAGCTCCTTTCAGTAAAAAGCGATGATTAGGGGAATGAATAACCTATACATACATTTATTATGGAGGTGTAAACCTTACATCATGTAAGGTCAGCTATTGACAATTATAAATCTTTTTTTAATTGCGTTACTAATTGCGCTAACTGGATTTTTCGTTGCTACTGAATTTGCTATCGTAAAAGTAAGGGGATCAAGAATTGAACAGTTAATAGCAGAAGGCAAAAAAGGGGCAGATGCGGCAAAACATGTGACCACACACCTGGATGAATATTTATCCGCCTGTCAGCTTGGAATAACAGTTACGGCATTAGGTCTCGGCTGGCTGGGGGAACCAACGGTTGAAAGTTTGTTGTTCCCATTATTTAAGAGGATGGAGTTAAATGAAGCAATATCCCATGTTTTATCGTTCGGAATAGCCTTTGCTTCTGTTACCTTTTTACATGTTGTCATTGGTGAGTTAGCTCCTAAAACAATAGCAATCCAGAGGGCGGAACAAATTACACTAGCGACGGCTAAACCATTGATTTGGTTTTATAAAATTATGTATCCATTTATATGGGTATTAAATCATTCTGCTCGAGTACTTGCGGGTTGGTTTGGATTCAAAGCTGTTTCTGAAAATGAAATAGGTCTTTCGGAAGAAGAACTGCGAATCCTTCTGTCAGAAAGCTATGAAAGTGGCGAGATTAATAAAAGTGAATTAGAGTACGTAAATAATATTTTTGAATTCGACGAAAGAATTGCAAAAGAAATCATGGTACCTAGAACGGAAATGATTACGATTGATATGAACGATAGTATTGAAACTGTGAGAGAAATCATCAAAAAAGAAAAGTATACACGATATCCAGTTGTCATGGATGGTGATAAGGATAATATTTTAGGACTAATAAATATAAAGGAAATTTTAACTCAAGAAATTACTAAAGAAGAACTTTTGAAAAATACGACCTTAAAACCAATTTTAAAGCCAGTTATCCGAGTTATTGAAACGATTCCAATTCATGACTTATTAGTGAAAATGCAAAAGGAACGGTCACATATGGCGATTCTTCTTGATGAATATGGCGGGACATCGGGGTTAGTAACGGTTGAGGATATTTTAGAGGAAATCGTCGGAGAGATACGAGATGAATATGACATGGATGAAGTAGCAGAAATACGAAAAATAAATCATGATCATTACCTATTCAATGCTAAAGTATTGGTAGGTGAAGTAAATGATATGCTTGGGACAAATTTATCGGATGAAGAAATGGATACGATAGGCGGCTGGTTTCTAACACGAAATTTTGATGCTAAAAAGGGAGATGAAATTGAAGAGGAGGGGTTCATTTTTACTGTTAAGGACATTCAAGGACATCATATTTTGTTTATTGAAGCCAAGAAGGTTTTTAATGAAGAAAGAAAACCAAAGACAAGCAGTTCCTCCTAATGGTGGAATCGCTGGTCTTTTTTAAAGTATAATGATGTTCATAATGAAAATGTCAAGAATAATGGGTGGTATTTGCAGAAAAAGTTTGACAATTTTGTGAACACGGTTAATAATTAATAATATAGAGAAAGGGGATACGTTGTTATGGTGAAAAGAGAGAAATTTTTAAATGCAGTGACATATGTTGGTTTAACCATTCTTACTATTGGAATTCTGGCATTTATTTTAGGATTACTTGTAACCGGTTTCAATATCTTAGTTCCGATTGGAATCGGTACAGTTGTAGGTGCTGTCTTTATCTTTTTGATTGGTGTCTTTTTGGTCGTGACAGAAGAAATGTTAGAGAAATCAAATAGGGGAACAAAGGTAGTTCCCTTTAACTCAAAAAAAGGAGCACCTTTGCAATAACGGGTTCGATATAGGCTGTAAGAAGTAATAGACAGAACATTTTTAGCGTGAGTTCAAATTAGAATTCATGCTTATATTTTTGAGATAGCAATACTTATATGAAACCCTATTATGAAATCGCTTTCACGAAATTCAGAAAACTGCTTGACTACGATGAAATATTTAATATAATGAATATTACCACTATCATTACGTAGTTTCGAAATATAAATAGTTTTGTGCAGCTCCGGCTATTCCCTCAAAAAAAAGTGCTCCTAAAAGGAACACTCAACGGTTATTATTTAAAAAATCAGTTAGATCTGTCAGCCAGCCAATTGCTAATAGTCGGATACGTGATTTTTACTGCCTTACTACCAAAGGTAATTGACGTATGACCTACAGGTAGATTCATATATTGTTTATCCTTACTCGATATAGAATCCATCAATGCTTCTACCATGTGTGGCTGGGCAATCAGGTCATGTTGTCCGGAAAGATTTAGGACATTGGCTTTAATATTTTTTAATTCTACTTTATGACCACGAACTACAAGTTCACCTTTAATCAGCTTGTTTTTCTGGTAGAAATCTCTAATCCACTGACGATAGGCCTCACCAGGGAATGGAATGCCATCATTCAACCATTTTTGCAGAAGTTTAAAGCTAGTAATAAACTTTTCATTATCCGCGCGATCGACAAGACTCACATAAGGTCCATAAATGTTGGCCATAGGTTTCATTAATTTATTCCCCATGTCAATCATTTCAGGTGGTACAACACCAAGTGTATCTACTACTTTATCAATATCAAAAAATTGCTCATCAAGCATTTCACCGTAGGGGCCCGTATTCTCAAAATCAAACGGACTTGTCATAAACACAAGATTACGGATAGGTAATTCTGGGTGCAATGCTGCAAAAATAGATGTCATCGTACCGCCCATACAATATCCGAGAAGAGACACTTCGTCAACATTAGATTTTTTCATTACTTTTTTAACAGCCCGAGGAATATAGTCCATAATGAAATCATCAAGTTTCATATTGCGGTCTTCTAATCCGGGTGTACCCCAATCTAGCAGGTAGACATCATAACCCTGGTTTACTAGGTATTCTATTAAACTGCCACCTTTAGTTAAATCCAAGACATATGGTTTATTAATAAGGGCATAGACCATGAGTAATGGAATCTTATGTTTTTTCGGTTGGTCAGAAATATAGCGGTAAAGCTTCGTCTTATTTCTAGTCCAAATTACTTCTTTTGGTGTTGGAGCCACCTCTGGTTCTGGATCAGTGGTTAGCACCTGAGAAGCCCTATTTACCCGATTAAGTGTTTTTTGATATTCCTCAGGAAAGAATTGGGCATACTTTTCCCATTCATTTTTCGTAAGAACGTTAATAACGGTTCACTCCTTACATCATTTATTAATTTAAGTATTCAGGACAAACTTACATGTAAAGTCCGCCATTAATATTTAATTGCTGTCCAGTAATATAGTCTCCATCTTTACATAGGAACACGACACCGCGCGCGATTTCTTCAGGTTTTCCTAAACGTTTTTGTGGGACCTTTGCCACGATACTTTCTAGAACCTTTTCCGGAATTGCATTAACCATTTCGGTTCCGATAAATCCAGGGCAAATTGAGTTTACCGTAACATTGCTTCTCGCAAGCTCAAGTGCAAGTGATTTGGTGTAACCAATAATGCCTGCTTTTGCAGCCGCATAGTTTGTTTGACCGAATCCACCAGCCTGACCAATTATGGATGAAATGTTAATAATGCGACCTGCATCAGATTCCTGAAGGTAAGGTAAAGCCGCAGATGTTGTATTGTAAACACTGTTTAAATTAACATCAATTACTTTTCTCCAGTCTACCTCAGTAAGCTTTTTAAATGTACTGTCTCTTGTAATTCCAGCATTATTCACTAGGATATCTAATCTTCCAAAATGCTCTACTGTCGCATGAATGAGATAGTTAGCTTGCTCACTGATTGAAACATCCGCTTGAACAATCAAGGCTTCTCCGCCAAATTCATTTATTTCAGCGACCATTTTTTCGGCCAATTCTTTTCGGGTAACATAATTAACAACAATTTTCACACCATTTTTAGCTAACTCCAATGCAATCGATGCGCCGATGCCTCTACTTCCGCCTGTTACGATTGCTACTTTATCTCTAAGTTCTGTCATCTTAATGCCTCCAATTATATTAAATAAATTCAATTATGTTACTAATGATTAAACCAGATAAATGGCTTGACTTCTCGCAAATGGCAAGGTCTATTTTGAAACTTCAGAAACTTTTAATTGAGTAAGAATTTGATTCAGTTTACTATCAAAATTTTTCATATCCTTTTTGAGTGCAGCTAATTCCTGTTTGAAACTTGCAGGGTCTACTTGATTTGAGTTGCTATCTTCCAACAATTCTTCCAAGTTATCGACTTTAGCGTCAACATTAACAACTAAAGAAGATAGATTCGCAAGATCATTACGAGATGGTAGATTGACTAATTCTAAATACTTCTCTGTACTTTCATCAATTAACTTTTTGTACATCAGATTCATTTCCATTACTTGAGCAATTCCATTGGATGGAAAATTCTCCTTAATTGATTCATCAAAAAAGCTGCTGGATTTTTCATAGTAATCTTTCCAAATATCAAAAAGGTTTGTTTCTAAATTCATTGTTATTCCTCCCTAAATGTTTTAATAGACATTTCTATCATACTAATTACTAGTAAAGAATATAAGGGGAAATATTCAAAATTATCGCAAAATAATACTACATTTTTTGACAATCTTCAACACGAACTGCGCGGCGATTTGACATATTTTTTACTAGCTGTAAATTACACATATAGGTACTATTTTTATATTAAAATAATAGAATTGTTCTTTTTTAGATTAAATATGAATAATATAAATTGTCGTGTTGAAAACATCTTACCATCTGCTTTAAGATCAATTAAATTTTAAAAAGGGGTGGGGTAAAATGAAATTTTCGGGTAAAGTGGTTCTGATTACTGGGGGCGCTCAGGGCATAGGGAAAGAAACGGCAAAACAATTTCTTCAAGAGGGCGCAAGGGTAGTGATTTGTGATTATGATGAATCAGCCGGCAGCAATGCGCTTGAGGAACTAAAATCTGAGCATGTGACCTTTTTGCAGGTGGATGTCACAGACAGCTCCCAAATTGAAGAAATGGTCCAAACAACCATTGGAATGCACGGCAGAATTGATGTTTTAATCAATAATGCCGGGATTACTTTGGATGGGTTTCTCACAAAAATGAAGGAAACCGACTGGGAAAAGGTTATTGCTGTTAACTTATCCGGAGTATTTAAATGTACCAAAGCGGTTGCTCCCATCATGTTAAACCAGGGGTCCGGAGTGATACTTAACGCATCTTCTGTAGTGGGATTATACGGAAATATTGGCCAAACAAATTATGCAGC
Source organism: Neobacillus niacini (assembly GCF_031457145.1). Taxonomy (GTDB): domain Bacteria; phylum Bacillota; class Bacilli; order Bacillales; family Cytobacillaceae; genus Neobacillus; species Neobacillus niacini_J. The sequence continues at coordinate 342,576 of NZ_JAVDVZ010000004.1, read as the reverse complement.
CACAAAGGCAGGAGTCATAGGCTTAACAAAAAGCTGGGCAAAAGAATTCGGGCCAAAAGGTATAAGGGTAAATGCCGTTGCACCGGGTTTCATTGAAACTGGGATGACCGCAGCGGTACCGGAGAAAATTCTCAATGTCATGAAGGAAAAAACACCTCTTAAGAAGCTTGGAAAACCAGCAGATATTGCGGCAGCGTACCTGTTTCTAGCATCTGATCAAGCCAATTACATTAATGGAACTATTTTAAGTGTAGATGGTGGTTTGGTAATTTAACGATAATCTCAAGTCAATACCTTCAGGTTGTAAGTTATTTTTGGAGTAATAACTATTTCAAAAAAGTTCTTTCAATATTTATATATTATTAATAATAAGTGATATGGATTTTATTAAATGGGACATTTGTCGAAAAAAGTCTAAAAAATTATTAGCAAGAATTGGCCGACTGGAAATTTATTTCCTATCGGCCAAATTCTTTTTCCGGAGGTCGACTGCTAGTTTACTTATAATTAAAGGCTGTTTTCGTAACAATTGTTGTTAAAATCTTAAAGCCGATTTTAACGTGAAAATAGTTATTTTTCGCCTTTGAATTTAGTTTGCAAGCTCTTTTCTTATTAAATTTATGCTGTTTTCTGCGAAAATACAGCAGAATCATTTAATTTTCGTTATAAAAAGCAACAAAGTTTAAGAAAAGAGCCTAATTAAAAAACGCTGAAATTTCAGCGTTTTCAATAATATTATTCATTCGACCTATCAGCAAGCCAATCGCCAATCGTAGGGTAGGTTATTTTTACTGCCTTGCCGCCAAATGTGATGGAGGTATGACCAACTGGCAAACACTTGTATATTTTATCCTTACTCGAGATACCATTCATTAAAGCCTCGACTTGATGAGGTTGAGCAATGATGTCATTTTTACCCGCTAAATTTAACACATTTGCAGTAATATTTTTCAAATCGACCTTTTGTCCGCGAATAACAAGTTCTCCTTTTATCAGCTTATTCTTTTGATAAAAGTCACGGATCCATTGGCGGTATGATTCACCTGGAAATGGAATACCATCATTTAACCATTTTTGCAGAAGGCTGAAGCCCTTAATAAAATTTTCATTCTCAGCTCGTTCATATAGACTAACAAATGGTCCATAAAAGTTTGCTATTGGTTGAATCATTTTGTTACCAAAGTCAATCATTTCTGGTGGTATATTACCCATGGTATCTACTACATTATCAACATTAAAATATCGCTCATCCAACATGGAACCATATGAACCTGTATTCGTAAAATCGAAGGGACTAGTCATAAAAATCAGGTTGCGAATTGGTAATTCCGGGTGTAATGCGGCAAATATAGAAGTCATCGTTCCACCCATACAATAACCTAGAATGGAGACTTCTGCTGCGTTTGATGTCCTCATCACCTTCTTAACAGCCCGTGGTATATAGTCTAAAATAAAATCATCAAGTTTCATATTTTTATCTTCTAAACCAGGTGTTCCCCAATCTAGGAGATAGACATCGAAACCACGGTTAACCAAATACTCTATGAGACTCCCACCTTTAGTTAAATCCAAGACATACGGTTTATTAATTAATGCATAAATCATAAGAAGGGGAGTTTTATATTTTTTTGGATGGTCGGAGGTATAGCGATAAAGCTTGGTTTTATTCTTTGTCCAAACAAGTTCTTTTGGTGTTGGCGCTACTTCCGGCTCGGAATCGGTTGTTACTACCTGCATGGCCCTTACACTGCGTTTTATATGCTGTTGGGTCTCCTTAGGAAAAAATCCAGCAAAGTCATTCCAAGATTTTTCAACAAGGGTACTAATAATGATCACTCCTTTTTGAATTTTTCTTCATGCCTAGTATATAGTGAAAATTACACCTATATGACTTTTTACTACGAATATAAAAACGCTGTTGATGTAATCAACAGCGTTTGTTTAACTTTAATTAATTAGGTGCAACTACATATCCCATACCATTGCGAGTATAGTGCCAAACACAGTAACGAGTGCAATGATTAAGCCGTAAAAGACATTTGTGTAGATGGCGCCTTTATCCTTGGTTTCCCCAGCATGCATAAACACAACTAACTGGAGACCCGCTTGGATGAATGCTGTTACCAGAAGAATCGTCATGCCTGCAGCAAATGACATATCTAAAAAGTAAACAGCCAAGGCAATGGTTGTCAGGAGTATGGAGAATACAAAACCAATCACTTGTTTCATTGGAAATAACTGGCTCATATTACATCATTCCTTTCAAGTAGATGAAGCTGAAAATGAAAATCCAAACTACATCTAGGAAATGCCAATAAAGGGAAAAGATGAATGCTTTATTGGTTGTCTGCGGAGTTAATCCACGCTTTTTCACCTGGAGGATAATGAATAACCCCCAGAAAAATCCAAGTGTAACGTGTGCCCCGTGTGTTCCAAGTGTTGTTAAAAGGATTGATGTAAACGCACTAGTCTGAATTCCTGCCCCTTCGTGTACATAGGTATAGAACTCAAAAATCTCTACTCCTAAAAATGCAAGACCGAGAAGAAGTGTTAATGAGAAGAAGGCAATCATCGCTTTTTGTCTGCCAATCCTCATGGCATGAATGCCCAGACCAACTGTAAAACTACTTGTTAAAAGTAAGATGGTCTCAAAGAGTACTGGAGTGATTTGGAAAATCTCTGCTCCAGTAGGACCGCTTCCTGTTCTGTTTACTAATGTAAAGTAGGTAGCGAATAGGGTAGCGAAAAGCATTATTTCCGCACCTAGGAAAATCCAAAATCCTAAGATTTTTAAGCTATTTTCTTCTGTACCATATTCGAGTGGCAGCGAGTTATCTATTTTCATTTTTTAAGCACCTCGCAAATTTGTTTCTGTTTCTTCAATTTCTTTTACAGAGATATAACGACCATGATCCTGTTCAAAGGATCGTAAAGCCATACATCCAAAGATTCCTAGAGTAGTAACAATAACTGGAATCCACAAGCTGAAAATGAATGAGAATCCCCAAACAAAGAATATACAGCTCATGATGAATGGGATACCGCTATTATTTGGCATGTGAATTTTCTCGTATTCACCTTTAAATAAAACATGACCGTTCTTCTTTGCGTCCCATAATGCTTCATTGGAACGTACTTCTGGTAAAATTGCAAAATTATATTCTGGTACTGGTGTATGCGTAGACCACTCGAGCGTACGAGCATCCCAAGGATCATTACTAATGTCTCTTGATTCATATCGAGTACTATAGTAGATATTGTAGACGATTAACACAAAACCAATGGCCATAATCGCGGCTCCAACAAACGAAATCATATTCAATAAGCCAAATCCAGCCGCTTCAGAGTATGTGTACATCCGGCGTGCCTGGCCATCTAAACCTGAAGCATACATAGGCATGAAGGCTAAAACAAAGCCGATTGACAATAGCCAAGCTGTCCATTTTCCAATTTTTTCATTTAACATGAAACCAAACATTTTTGGCCAGTAATAATGCAGCCCTGCAAGCATTGCATAGACAACACCAGGAATAATAACATTGTGGAAATGAGCCACTAAGAACATCGTATTATGATATTGATAGTCTGCTGCAGACATCGCAAGCATTACTCCGGTTACTCCGCCAAGGGTAAATAGCGGGATGAAAAGCATACTGTAAAGCATTGGTGTGGTAAAAACAATTTTTCCTTTCCTAAGGGTAAGAAGCCAGTTGAAAATCTTCACTCCAGTAGGAACGGCAATCGCCATGGTTGTAATCGAGAAGATACTGTTAGTTAGTGCTCCTTGCCCCATGGTAAAGAAATGGTGCGCCCATACCAAGAAGGATAGAAGGGAAATAATAACCATCGAACCAACCATAGATTTATAGCCATATAGGTTACGACGTGCAAAGGTTGAGATAATCTCACTATAAATACCAAAGGCAGGAAGAATTAAGATATACACCTCAGGATGGCCCCAAACCCAGAAAAGGTTAGCCCAAAGCATATCCATACCGCCATTATCCATGGTAAAGAATTGTGTTCCAAATTGTCGATCTAACGTCCCCATTGCAAGTAACACAGCTAATACTGGGAACGCGAAAACGATGATAACATTCGCAATTAATGCTGACCAAGTAAACATTGGCATTTTCATTAGTGTCATGCCAGGTGCTCTCATTTTTAAAATCGTAGTGATAAAGTTAATCCCAGTCATTAACGTACCAATTCCTGCAATCTGAATCGCAATCATATAATAATTGGTTCCAACAGATGTGCTGAACTCGTTACCTGCAAGCGGGAAATAAGAGGTCCAGCCTGCGTCAGGAGAGCCGCCAACAACGAATGATATGTTGAATAACATGGCACCCATAAAGAATAGCCAGAAGCTTAATGCGTTCAACCGTGGGAAGGCCACATCACGTGCTCCGATTTGCAAGGGAACAACAAAGTTCATAAAGAACATAATGAAAGGCATTGCCATAAAGAGGATCATAACAATCCCATGTGTCGTGAAAATCTCATTATAATGCTGTGCGTCAAGAAGGGTATTTTCTGGTACAGCGAGCTGTGCACGCATCATGATAGCGTCAACCCCACCTCGGAATAGCATGAGAAGGGCAGAGAGCAGATACATGATACCAATTCGTTTGTGGTCAACAGTGGTTAACCATTCACGCCATAGGTAGCCCCATTTTTTAAAATAAGTTATACCGGCGATTACTGCAATAACGGTAAGACCAATGGCAGCCATTGAGGCATAGATTGCAACACTAGGATGGGGAACGGCAAATCGATCAAAGAAATCCATTTATTATATCTCCTTTCAAGGGAAGATTACTTTTTAATATTAATGACTCATACCTTCGTGTCCGGTATGGGAATCTGGTTGATTTTCTGTTTCATGTGATTCTGATGATTCTTCGGAATGATTATGACCTGTTGGAGGCGGCGAAAATTCTAGGTGAGTCCCAGTGTATGTTTGCTGCCCCAGATGACCTGGTTCTAATAATTCCTCGAATTTTTTCTCTGTAATCGGCTTAGCTGTTTCCTTTACTTCTTTTACCCAGTCGTCAAAATCCTCTTGAGACATCGCTGTAACATTAAATGTATTCTCAGCAAATCCTTTACCCGAGAAGTTTGCATTCCGGCCCATGAATTCGCCAGGGTCATCTGCAGCTAAATGTAAGGTGGTAACCATGTCAGACATTGCGTACTTTTGCCCGCCTAACTGCGGAATCCAGAAACTTGTAATAGGTCCGTAAGTATACAGTCTAAATTCAAGTGCTCGGTCTGTTGGGATATATAAGTAGTTAACTGTTTCAATGCCTTCTTCTGGGTAACTAAAATGCCATTTCCAGTCAGAGGATGAAGCATAAACCACTAATGGCTTTGTATCTTCGTATCCCTTCGGTTTTGCCTCGACAATATAGTTACTTTGAACGGATACATAAGATAGAAAAGCAACAATTATTACTGGAATACCTACCATAATGACTTCAACCCAAATGTTTCCTTCAATATGAGGTGGTTCATAATCTGCACTTTGTTTAGAAGCGCGATATTTTACAAGCATGTAGATCAGAAGTGAAAAAACCACGATTACAATAAAAGACATTAGACCAATTGACATTAAAATGTCACTAGCTTGCCTTTCTGCTTGTGGACCCTTAGGATCCAGGACAAGTAATGGTTCACATCCAGTTAAAAACGTGAAAATGGTAATAACAACTGAATATAAAACCCATTTGGTTTTCTTTTTTTGCATATTGCTAACTCCTCTCATTAAATAAGCTTAGGTTGTTCGTGAATTTGTTCACAAAATTAAATAGAAAATTTTCTAAATTAATTATTAACTAATAATAATTACATAATTAGTGTCATTATCCCGTACCACAATATTAACAACAAAGGTGTGATGTTTATATACGTTTTTTGAAGTATTTGTGACAAATTTGTTAAGGTTTTAAATTCCAATATAAAAACCGTTGGAAAACAGAAAAATAAAATAACTGTCTGTTTTTGAATAATAATGGGATAATAAATAGGTATACCAATGGAATAGGAGAGACAAATGAGATGAAAGTCAAAATCAACCGCCATGCAGCAAAAGCATTGAAAGAAATGTTGGGAGGTCCAGAAGCCGAGGGGAAATTGTTCCGTGTGTATGTAACAAATATGCATGGAGACCATGCCCATTATGATTTAATGCTCGATACACCCACTGAACATGATGAAGTCGTAAAAACCGATAAGGATATAGATTTGATTCTTGATACTCGGGATGAATATTTGGATGGAGTATGGATTCAAATGTTCCATGTACCAAAAGAAGAATGGCTGATCACAAATCCAACAAAGGGTGGCCATCACCACCATCATTAAAGAATAAACGGTTTAATACCAGCAATAGTAATGAAAGATCCCTACGAGTTATCGTGGGGATCTTTGCAATTTGAGTGATATTTTGAGATAACACAAATTGGTGTTACTCTTAAGAGGTATGGTTCTTAAAGGAGTTGATTACATATGGAAAATTTCAAAAGTGATAATGAGATTAAACTCATTGCCCTGGATATGGATGGGACGCTTTTAAATGATCAACATGAAATTTCTGAGGCAAACCGACTGGCGATAAAAGAAGCTCAGGAAAAAGGAGTACATGTTGTCCTAAGCACAGGACGTTCCTTAAGAAAGTGTGAGTATCATGCGGATTCACTTGCGTTAACCTCTTATTTAGTGACAGTAAACGGAAGTGAGATTTGGGATGATAATAGGGGATTAGTGGAAAGGAATCTTGTGAAATCCGAATCCATTCAATGGATGGCAGAGCTTACCCAAAAGCATAAGGTAAGATTTTGGGCGATCAGCACGAATCGAAACTGGTTTGATGAAATGCCAGAGAATATCCATGCCGAGGAATGGTTGAAATTTGGTTTTAACATCAAGGATGAACTCACTAGAGATATCGTTCAAAAAGAGCTCGAGGAAAGAGGAGAGTTTGAATTAAGCAATTCGACCCCTACAAATATAGAAGTAAACCCAGCTGGGATAAATAAGGCAAGAGGGCTTACATTAGTCTGTGAGCGGCTTGGTATTGAAATGAAAAATGTGATGGCAATGGGCGACAGTCTTAATGATTTGGCGATGATTGCAGAAGCAGGTCTAGGAATTGCTATGGGAAATGCACAGGAAGTCGTAAAAAAAGCGGCAGCTTGGGTTACCTCAACAAATAATGAAGATGGTGTAGCCTTAGCAATCCATAAATGGGTAATTAAGTAATATCCTATACAGACACTTCGACATTATACTCTTATTAAATTTTTTATCTAAAATAAAAAAGAACCAATTGTGAAATACTAATTATTAGAAGAGGAACTTGTTTAAAAACAATTCCTCTTGGTTATAATAATCGGGCAAGACTATATTGCAATTTCATGTATTTGTTACATGCTAGGAGGAGCTACAAAAATGGAACATGGTAAAGTAAAATGGTTTAACGGTGAAAAAGGCTTTGGATTTATCGAGCGGGACGGTGGAGACGATGTATTCGTTCACTTCTCAGCTATTCAAGGCGAAGGCTACAAAACGTTAGATGAAGGTCAAGAAGTAACGTTCGAAATCGAAAATGGACAACGTGGTCCACAAGCGGTAAACGTACGTAAAGCATAATAAACCTTCAAAAGCCAAAACAGACTCCATTTGTGAGTCTGTTTTTTTATTTTCTAGAGTAAACACCAGAAAAAAACCTCCACTAAAAAGTGAAGGTTCAATATGTGATAAGTAAAATGGTTATTTATAGTATGGGTAAATTATAGATTATTCATACCTGCCCATTATGTGGATTTCGGATTAAATATTTCCTGCACTCGGCCAACTTGACCATCCAATAGCCTTACTTTTATACCATGAGGATGGAAGCTGGAGTTTGTTAAAATATCTTTCACGACACCTCTCGTAAGCTTCCCTGTTCTTTGATCAGCCTTTAGAACAATGGCAACCTCAAGACCGGCAGCGATGTCTTTTCTATTTTGCCCGTTCATTAAACACCCATTTTTCTACGAGTATTACTTACTTTTTTGGTCATTTGGCTTTTCATTTTTTTTGAATTTTGAAGGCTATTAGCATTGTTAGTACCAGCTGCAGCTTTGTTTTTCTTATTCTCTAGCTGCTGCTTCATTGCTTCCTGTAAACTCATTTTCTTTTTTGGTTCTTCATTTTGGTTTGTTTGATTGTTTTCTGACATTAGAAAGTCCTCCTGATAATATGTACTATATTGACTTATAGTATAATCTATTTCCTCCAAAATTAAAAATGTGTGATTAAACTATAAAGACACAGAATGTTCACTTTTTTATTAGTGGGGAATCAATTTGATAATAGTTTAAAATCAATACTATTTTATAGTTATTATAATTTAGTGTTATGACAGTATTTTTGTCGTGTTGGAAAAGTTATTAGAATATTTAAATTTCGACAACGTTTGCACCTCCCTTATATTAAACTAATTTTTATCAATAGGGGGGAAATGGCATGAAAAATACGATTCTTTTTATAATTAGCTTTATAATAGTAATTTCTCAGAGTATGTATGTTCATGCTAAAGAACCTGATAATAATCTTATAGAGTTACAGACAAAGTTGGAAGAATACATAAAGCCTTGGCAGGGGAAAATTACCCTTCGTTATCAAAATCTGATGTCTGATACTGCTTATGCCATAAATAGTGACAACAAAATACCAGCTGCTAGTACGATTAAACTCCCTTTGGCACTATATGTTATGAAGCTAGCAGATCAGGGTGAACTCGAGTTAACTGAGAAATTAACTTATCGATCTCACCATTATTATGGGGGAAGCGGCGTCATTCAAAAGAATAAAATAGGAAGCGGTTATACAATCGAGGATCTTGTAGAAAAAGCGATGGTCTATAGTGATAATATTGCTTTTATAATGCTAAAGGAACGAGTTGGACAAAATCAGTTCATAGAATATATGAAAAGTTTGGGAGCTGTTAATGCCTACCCTGGGGGACAAAATATTACATCAGCAGGTGATTTAATCCTCTATGCAGTTGAAACATACCGATTTTCTAAGGAAAGTGAAAATGGAGCAAAACTATTAAACTATCTCGAAAATACTATATATAATACTACTATCCCTAAAGGTATACCCAATAAGAAAATTGCCCACAAGGTGGGAATGATTCCAAAAGACTTAATTTACAACGATATTGCCATTGTGTCTGATACTGAACCTTTTGCATTAGCGGTCATGACTAAGGGCATTAGCTATGAAAAATCGCAGGAGGTCATTGCCAACATTGCTTCAATCGTTTATACCCATCATGAATTAATTGATAAGGAAAAGAACAAATTTATAGCGATGGAAGTGCCAGTGAGCAAACTCGAAAGTATCTATAATTATGAACAGGCTACTAATACAAGCATTAATAGTAGCCTATTTGTGAAAGGGTTTTTTGAAAAGGTTATCAGCCCCTGGAAGACCCCTGATAAAAAAGACAAAGTCTCATTTTATCAGAGATTTATATCTATAAAACAATTTCTGCACGTGGATCCAAATAAGGTCAAAGAATCATGGGAAGCAGCAGCAAAAAAGGCAGAAGCCGAACTGTTACGTAAACCAATCAGGGTTACATTTGCTGGCGATGCGATGATGGATTGGTCTGTAAAAGAAACAGTGAAACAAAAAGGTCCAGATTATCCATTCTTACATATTAAAGAGGAACTAACTGCAAGTGATTTAAGTGTCGTCAATCTAGAAACAGCGATAACTACGGGTGGCATAAAGGTTTCTAAGGAATATAATTTTCGTTCTGACCCGATTTCTTTAACTGGTTTAAAAAATGCAGGCTTTCAGCTCGTTAGCCTAGCGAACAACCATTCCTTTGATTATGGACAGAGCGGTTTTAAAGATACGATTGCCAATATAAAAGAATACCAACTCGATTATGTGGGTGGCGGTTTAAACAAGGAAGAGGCGTATGGTGCTAAAACCTATACCATTAAAGGCAGGACTATTAAAGTACTAGCTTTCTCAAGGGTTCTCCCTGATTTCAGCTGGGTGGCAACTGAGTCGAAGCCTGGATTGGCAAATGGATATGATCTATCACTCATTGAAAATACCATCCAAAAAGAAAAGGTAGACGCAGATTTCCTTTTTGTGTATATTCACTGGGGTGTTGAAACGAAGCGCTCACCTGAAGCCTTTCAACGTGATTGGGCAAAAACAATGATTGACTCTGGTGCAGATGGGGTTGTTGGTAGTCACCCTCATGTGCTCCAAGGGTTCGAGTATTATAAAGGAAAGCCGATTGCTTATTCGCTCGGAAACTTTTTATTTCCTAATTATATTAAAGGAGATAAGGCACAAACTGGAATCCTGCATCTCGATATCGAAAAAAACAATATAGAAATGTCTTTTGTTCCGTTTAGAATTGTTCAGGATCAAATCATATTACAGTCTGACCAAGAAAAACAAATAGTGTGGAATGAACTCCAAGGCTTGTCTTATGGAGAGGCCCATATTAGCAATGGAATGATTTCTGACAAAACGAAGGTTGCTGAAGCTGAAGGGAGATAGGAAATGAATAACAAAATAGCTGTTGTAACCGGTACATCAAGTGGTTTTGGGTTATTGACCACTATAGAGTTAGCAAGAAAAGGTTTTACTGTTTTAGCCACTATGAGAAATAGCAGCAAAAACGCTGACTTGTTACGGGTGGCGAAGAAGTATGGGGTGGAATCAAAAATAACCGTTCATGAACTGGATGTAACGGATGAAAAATCAATCCAAACGTTTCAATCACTAGTAATTGAGGATTTCGGAAGAGTAGATGTATTAATTAATAATGCTGGCTACGCTGGCGCAGGATTTGTAGAAGAAATATCTATGGAGGAATATCGAAAACAGTTTGAAACAAATGTTTTTGGTGTTTTCGCTGTCACCAAAGCATTTCTTCCAATGATGAGGAAACAAGGGCATGGATGTATTATTACGATTAGCAGTATCAGCGGTAAGGTAGCTTTTCCAGGATTATCACCTTATATTGCCTCCAAGCATGCAATCGAAGGCTGGAGTGAAAGTCTTCGATTAGAAATGCAGCCATTTGGAGTGAAGGTGGTACTTATTGAGCCTGGTTCGTACAAAACAAATATCTGGACCACGGGTAAACAGGTAGCTGTAGAATCCATACAATCACACTCTCCTTATCAGGAATATATGCAGAGTATAGAAAGATATATTGTAGAAGGGGAAAATAACTTTGGTGATCCTCTAGAAGTGTCAAAAAAAATAGTAGAGATTTCAGTAATGAAAAATCCAAAGATGAGATACGCAATAGGTCGGGGAGTTAAAGCTTCTATTATAATGAAGAATCTTTTACCATGGAGACTTTGGGAAAAAATAATTATTAGTAAATTGTTTGTAAAATAGTTAAAGAATTCATGATGTTGTCGTTTTTTTGGAGGAATTTCAGTGATTAAGTGAGAATAATAGAGGTATCGATTAGAGGAGGGATATGTTTGGAAATCGAAGTGCTCGAAAAAGAAGAGATAAAGGTAGTTGGAATCTCGTGGAATGGCACGTATTCGCAGTTAAATACCATTCCAGAATTAATTGATGTAATGAAAAATCGTATGAGTGAGGTACCTAATCAGACAAATGAATCAATTTTCATTGCTCCATTTCATAGTAGAGAAACAGAATTGACTTGTTATGTGACGACACCAGTGGAAACGTTAGAAAATGTTCCTGAGGGAATGGTAGGGTTTACGATACCTCGCAAAAACTATGTGTGTACTTCGCATAAAGGTAGTTTGGAGGAAATAGAAAATACATATCAACAAATGTTAGAATGGATGCAGGAATATGGATATGATTTGGATGACAATGCCCTAAGTTTAGAAATTTTTCAACTAAGTCATAATGATATCGATAGCAGTAATTTGTGTGAATTGTATCTGCCTGTAAAGACATATGGAAATGACTATTATTAATCATTAGAGAGAGGGAAATATTTCCTAATCATCATTTTAGCAATTATTACTAGTATAAGGTATAATCAATGATATAGTTGAATAATTCCTTCGGGGTCAGGTGAAATTCCTAACCGGCGGTGATGAAGCTTAGCTTCTTAGTCCGTGACCCGGTTAAACGAAAGTTTAAGCGGTGGATCTGGTGAAATTCCAGAGCCGACAGTTAAAGTCTGGATGGGAGAAGGAAAAAATCCGGTTTAGCCAAGGGAGAAGTCTACCTTTTTTTAAACCCTATTTTCTTATTGCCTTTTTCCAGGACCCTGAAGAGCTCCATTTCTTCAGGGTCTTTTTTTTGAGCTATATGAATATGAAAAATTTTTGCATTCATTGCAAAGAATAAGAAGGGAGGCAAAAGCTATGTTTACCGGTATTATTGAAGAATTAGGAGTAGTAGCAAATATCCAGCGAACGGGAGATTCCTTTGTTCTTACCATTGAAGCAAAAAAAATCTTAGAGGATGTCCATCTCGGAGACAGTATTGCTGTTAATGGTGTGTGTTTAACTGTCACTAGTTTCTCTAACAAGCAGTTTACTGTGGATGTCATGCCTGAAACCGTTAAAGCATCCAGCTTAAACGCGCTAAAGCGAGGCTCCAAAGTTAATCTCGAACGGGCAATGGCTGCTGGGGGGAGGTTTGGTGGTCACTTCGTTTCCGGTCATATAGACGGAACAGGTGTGATCAAAAGTAAAAAGCAGCTTGAAAATGCCATTTATTACGAAATAGAAGCACCTTCAAACATACTAAGGTATGTCATCGTTAGGGGATCAATTACTGTAGATGGAACAAGCCTAACAGTATTTGGAGTAACGAATGAAACTTTTACTTTATCACTCATCCCCCATACATTGTCTGAAAGTATTATTGGACTAAAAGATTCTGGTGATATTGTCAATTTAGAATGCGATATGATTGGAAAGTATGTGGGGCATTTTTTAACAGCTGGATCAAGTAATGGCACCAAAACAAGTTCATCAGGTATTAGTGCACAATTTTTAGCAGAGAATGGTTTTGCTTAGATACATAATGAGCAGCTCTTAATTTTCATAGTAGAAAGGGGAGAAATGACATGTTTGATCCTATAGAAGAAGCATTGGCAGATTTAAAAATCGGCAAGGTAATCATTGTTTGTGATGACGAGGACAGAGAAAATGAAGGAGATTTTATCTCCTTAGCTGATAAAGCTACCCCAGAGGTCATCAATTTAATGGCCACACACGGCAGAGGCTTAATCTGTGTTCCCGTTGATGAGGAGTTAGCACAGAAACTAGAACTATTTCCGATGGTGGCAAATAATACAGATGCACATGGTACGGCCTTTACCGTCAGTATTGACCATAAATCATCCACTACGGGAATATCGGCCTTTGAGCGTTCAACAACAATCATACGTATGCTTGACGCAGACGCAAAGCCATCTGATTTCATGAGACCTGGTCATGTGTTCCCATTAGTTGCCAAAAAAGGCGGAGTCTTAAGGAGAACAGGGCACACCGAAGCAGCAGTGGATTTGGCAAGACTATGCGGTTCTAAGCCTGCAGGAGTCATTTGCGAAATCATGAACGAAGATGGGACAATGGCTCGTGTCCCACAATTACGGAAAATAGCAGAAGAGCTAAATGTAAAAATGATTACCATAAAAGACTTGATTGAATATCGCAATAAAAAAGACAAGCTGGTTAATCGTGAAGTGGAAATAAATTTACCAACAGAATTTGGCGATTTTAAAGCTGCCGGGTATTCAAGCATTGGGGATGGAAAAGAACATTTGGCGTTAATAAAGGGTGAAATAGATCCTGAAACACCTATTCTTGTCCGTGTTCAATCGGAGTGCTTAACAGGCGATGTTTTCGGTTCTTTTCGCTGTGATTGCCGGCCACAGTTGCATGCGGCCATAAGTCAAATTGAACAAGAAGGTAATGGAGTCCTCCTTTATATGCGTCAAATGGGTAACGGAATAATAAATAAATTGAAGGCTTATAAGCTCCAGGAAGATGGTTATGAAAGAGCAGATGCAAATGAAGCAGAATTACGTGAATTTGGCATTGGTGCTCAGATTTTAAAGGACTTAGGGGTTAGAAAAATGAAATTGTTAACCAATAACCCACGAAAAATAAAGGGACTAAAGGGATATGATCTTGAAGTAGTTGAAACCGTTCCTTTGCAAATGGAAATACAAGAGGAAAATGTAAACCTAAAATAAACTACAAGAATAATCGGAGGTATTAACAATGGGAAATATTTATGAAGGTAATTTAGTCGGGTCTGGTTTAAAGGTAGGAATAGTGGTGGGTCGTTTTAATGAGTTTATTACAAGTAAATTACTAAGCGGTGCTCAGGACGCACTCATTAGACATGGTGTAAGTGAAACAGATGTGGACCTCGCTTGGGTGCCAGGTGCATTTGAAATTCCTTTAGTTGCTCAAAAAATGGCCAATAGTAAAAAATATGATGCGGTCATTACGCTAGGGACAGTTATTCGCGGCTCCACTCCGCATTTTGATTTTGTATGTAATGAAGTGGCCAAGGGTGTTTCAAAAATAACTCTAAGTACTGGTATTCCGGTAATTTTTGGTGTTTTAACAACTGATTCCATTGAGCAGGCAATCGAGCGTGCCGGTACAAAGGCAGGAAATAAAGGCTGGGATTCCGCTTCTGTAGCGATTGAAATGGCCAACTTATGCAGAAGTTTCGAATAAAAAATTTTTTTGAAGGAATTTGCAAGAAAATGATACAATCTATTATCTTTCCTATATAATAGGTCTATCATAATAAAATATTGTAGAATAGGTGCTGAAAATCTTTTAAGGTTTTTAGCTTAAAAGGGAAGTTTGGTTAAAAACCAACGCGGTCCCGCCACTGTAAATGGGAGCAACCTACAAAATGTCACTGTCATATGATGGGAAGACGTAGGAAGCAATGACTATGAGCCAGGAAACCTGCCTTATTCTTGTGCACTAAAGGAACCTACGAGGATAGGGTGTGGACGACTAGAATCATTTTACTTTACTTTTTGTATGGGAATCTAATCAAACCAACATCTCTACCTTGCCGTAGGGATGTTTTTTTATTTTTTGGTGCACATTTTATATGATGCTATTACTACATAGGGGGAAACAAAATGAAAAAATTATCTACTCTTTTATTTCTACTAATGCTAACAATAGGAGTATTGGCAGCATGTGGGGAACAAAAAGAACAGGTCAAAGACAAAAGTAATGGGAATAGTAGTAAAACAGAAGAAACTGCTTTTCCAGTTACAATCAAAGATGCATTAGACAATGATATAACGATTAAGGAAAAGCCGGAAAAAATTGTATCTTTGATTCCAAGTAATACAGAGATTGCTTTTGCCTTAGGACTTGGCGATGAAATTGTTGGAGTCTCCAATTTTGATAATTATCCAAAAGAAGTTTCTACAAAAGAGAAAATTGGCGACCTTAATGTGAACATCGAGAAAGTTATTTCCTTACAGCCCAATTTAGTATTAGCACACGCGTCAACGGACTTAGGGGAAGGACTGCAACAGCTAAAAGATTCTGGATTAACCGTCTTAGTTGTTAATGACGCACAAACTTTCGACCAAGTCTTCGATTCCATTGCCATGATAGGGAAGGCTACTGGTGCAACAAAAGAAGCTGACGATCTTATCAAAGATATGCAAACAAAATTAGCTGAAATAAAAGACAAAGCGGCGAAAATATCTGAAAAGAAAAAGGTGCTTGTTGAGGTTTCAGGTGCACCGGATATATTTACAACAGGGAAAAATACGTTCATGGATGACATGATTAGTATAATAAATGCCGAAAATATTGCTAACGATCAAGAAGGTTGGATTAAAATAGATGAAGAAGCAATGATTACCCGAAATCCAGATGTAATCATTACTACTTACGGATTTTATGATGATAAAGCTGTGGAAAATGTCTTAAGCAGAGTAGGCTGGGAAAATGTCAATGCGATTAAAAACAAGCAAGTCATCGATGTAGATTCTGATCGTGTAACTCGTTCAGGTCCAAGGATTGTAGAAGGAGTAGAGGAACTTGCAAAAGCGGTATATCCGGAAGTTTTTAAATAATAAGTTCATTGCCTATTTGGCAGCAGGAAGCTTCCTCTTTCTTTCAATTTTATTAGGAATATCGATAGGAACCGTTTCGGTTCCTATCTTTACTATCCTGCAAATTATTTCGGTGAAATTAGTTGGATTTATTTCATTTGATCAAATCGATCCGATGTTCTCAAGTATCGTCTGGAATATCCGTTTACCACGGGTCATTCTAGCTGGACTGGTAGGAGCATCTCTAGCAATTGCGGGAGCAGCCTTTCAAGGTCTACTAAGGAACCCATTAGCAGATCCCTATACGTTAGGAGTATCTTCAGGAGCGTCGGTCGGGGCTGTGTTGACATTGTTTTTTCAAATTTCGATTCCATTTGTGGGTTCATTTACACTGCCATTATTAAGTATTCTATTTTCGTTTCTGACCATTTTCTTAGTACTAACTTTTGCTCGAAAGATTGAACGTTCCATGAAGGTTGAAACCATTATTTTAACGGGAATTATTTTTAGTTCTTTTCTAGGTGCGATCATATCACTGATGATCGCATTAACAGGTGATGAACTAAGACAAATTATTGGCTGGCTTTTGGGAAGTGTCTCAATGAGAGGCTGGGAATACATAAAGATTATTTTGCCATTTTTTATAATTGGCTCAGCAATACTTATTTTTAATGTAAAGGAATTAAATGCCATGTCCTTTGGAGAAGAACGTGCACAGCATTTGGGTGTTAATGTTCAAAAAAGAAAACTGTTAATCTTGACCGCAGGATCGATTTTAACAGGAGCTGCAGTTGCGGTTTCAGGAACCATAGGTTTTGTGGGGCTGGTGATACCGCATCTTTCAAGGTTATTATGGGGCCCCGACCATAGACATTTACTCCCTTTATCGATTATTACAGGTAGTGGATTTTTAATACTAGCAGATTTAATTTCAAGAACGATCATATCTCCTACAGAGTTACCAATTGGAGTTATTACAGCATTAATTGGTGCCCCAGTATTTGCATTAATCCTTTTACGAAAGAAGAAGGAAGGAAAGAAGTGAATAAAGAATGCTTAACGTTCAACATGTTTCAGGTGGATATTCAAATGAATCTGTATTGAAGGATATCTCCTTTGAAGTTCAAACAGGGGAGTTGTTCGGAATAGTAGGTCCGAATGGAAGTGGGAAGACAACTCTGTTAAAAATGATCAGCGGAATCTTACCAACTACTAAGGGTGACATTTATATTAGAGAAAAAAAGCTTCAGGAATATACTACAAAACAGCTGGCACAAATCGTTGCGGTTCTATCTCAGGATTCTTCACAATCTTTCTCTTATACAGTAAAAGAAACGGTTTCTCTTGGTCGATATGCACACCAAAAGGGTTGGTTCCAAACATGGGAAGATACAGATGAGGAAATCGTTCAACGAGTGATGAAGCAAACAGGAATATCAGCTTTTCAAAATAAAAATATTCAACAGTTATCTGGCGGAGAAAAACAACGGGTTTTTCTTGCTCAGGCACTTGCGCAAGAACCTAAAATTTTATTGCTGGATGAACCAACAAATCATTTGGATTTATCCTATCAAAAGGAATTACTTGATTTATTAAAATATTGGACCACAGAATCTGGTTTGACGGTCCTATCTATCTTTCATGATTTAAATCTTGCAGGCTTATATTGTGATCGAATCCTATTGCTTGAAAACGGCAACATCCATATCAATCATATCCCGAATGAGGTTCTAAGGGAAGAAAGAATACGTGATGTTTATCATACAGAAATTCAGAAACAGCCACATCCTAAAGTTGCTGCACCACAATTAGTGTTATTGCCTACCTACAAAATAAAAACGAAAGCCATTCAAATAAATGAAGAGATGCTGCAAAGAACCAATGAGTATATCCAGCTAAATGCCCCCGCTCCATTACGGACAATGTCTTCGGGAGTGATTGGTTCGGGAATTGGCTGGAACCATACCTTTGTTAATCGACATGTTGGCAAGGACTATAACTGTAGTGATCATCGGCTGGAAATGGCCACTTTTCTAAAATCAAATGGTTTTGAACCGTCTGAAACCGTTGGGATGATGACGGCAGTAATCCTAGAGGACGTATCTTACAAATTTTTTGACCATGACAGTTTTTCGATTTTCGTAGTCATCACAGCAGGAGTAGGAAACGCCATCGATGTCTCTAAAAGTGAACATCATTCCTACCTAACGGTGCCAGGCACCATTAATACATGGATCTTCATTAACGGCGAATTAACGGAAGAAGCCTTTATTCAGAGTATTATGACTGCAACAGAAGCAAAGACAAAGGCACTTCACGATTTAAAGGTCATGGACCGTGTGACAGGCACCACTGCTACAGGTACGTCAACCGATAGTATCTTAATAGCAGCCACTCAGGCTGGAGAAAAGTTGGAATATGCTGGAACGATTACGCCATTAGGAAAACTGATTGGAAAAGCCGTATATGAGTGCACTTCAGAGGCCATTCGAAAATCTCAGAAAAGGAAACTAGTATGATCATCTATCATCTAATAGCCATAACCTTTGCCTATTTCATTGACATGTTTGTAGGAGACCCACCCAATTGGCCACATCCTGTAAGATGGATAGGGTCGATGATTGCATTTTTTGAAAAACGGTTAAACCATGGAAAGAATAAAAGGTTAAAAGGGGTTGTCATGCTCCTTTTTGTTTTATTGATTGTTGTATCTACCGTATTGATCCTAGTTGTTATCAGTTATCTGATTCATCCATTTGTGGGGATTGCAGTGGAAAGTATCGTAATTGCAACCACGATTGCTCAAAAAAGTTTGAAAGAAGCGGCGCTAGAGGTGTATGAACCTCTAGGTAAAGGGGACTTGCCCCTAGCAAGAACAAAACTATCCTATATAGTTGGCCGAGACACTGAAGCTCTAGATGAAAGTGAAATTGCACGAGGAGCAATCGAGACGGTTGCTGAAAATACAAGTGATGGGGTGACGGCCCCATTATTTTGGGCATTTATAGGTGGTGCACCGCTGGCAATGGTTTACAGGGCCACGAATACCTGTGATTCGATGGTTGGTTATACAAATGAAAAATATAAAGAATTTGGTTGGGCTTCTGCTAAATGGGATGATGTGATGAATTGGATTCCAAGCCGTGTAACAGGAATCCTTATGCTGCTTGGAACAAAGCCTTTGGTATTGGAGTATCGAAGAGCCTGGAAGATTCTTTTCCGCGACGCAAAAAAACATCCCAGCCCTAACAGTGGTTGGGGTGAAGCAGCGGTTGCGGCAATATTGGGGATTCAGCTTGGCGGTTTCAACTATTACAAAGGAATCGTTTCGAACGGTGCCAAGATGGGGGAAGCGATTAATTCCATCCAAGCTAAACATATTATTTTGGCAAATCACATTATGGGTAAGACAGTTTTATTATTTATTCTATTTTTATGGATAGGTGGGATGACACTTGAATTTGCCTTCACATGGCTCCAATCCTCAGCACCTTTATAAGGCATTGGGACGTTCACTCCCCAATCAATTTATTGATTTTAGTGCAAATATTAATCCAATCGGTCCACCTTCATCATTAAAAGAGAAGTGGAACGATTTTTACAATGAAATTATGGTTTATCCTGACCCGTTAGCAGTTAAGATTAAGGATAGGATAGCTGAAAAGGAAAAAATATCTGTCGATTCCATTTTAATTGGAAATGGCGGAGCTGAGCTGATTACGCTTGTGGCACGATATCTTTCAGGTAAAAAAATCGTCGTGATCGAGCCAACATTTTCTGAATATGAAGCAGCATGCCGGGCCAATCAGTGTGAGATTCAGTACCATCAATTAAAGGAGCCGGATTTTCCGCTAAATATAGAGGATTTACGTACTAGCTTATCGAAGGCGGATGCCTTATTTTTGTGTAATCCAAATAATCCAACTGGCATTCAATATCCAAAATCAACAATCATTTCTATTTTAGAGGAATGTGAAAATCAAAATTGCTATGTGATCTTGGATGAAGCCTTCTATGATTTTTTAGTAGACTATGACTCTTTTATCCCTTACATAAACAGGTTTTCCAAATTAATCATTATCCGTTCATTGACAAAGATGTTTGCGATTCCAGGTCTAAGGCTAGGTTATATGGTTGCAGCATCAACAATTATTACCGAACTTAGTGCATTACAGCCCCATTGGAGTATTAATACCATTGCCCTATTGGCTGGTGAAATTTGTATTCAAGAAAACGAATTTATTAAAGAGTCTCAAATCTATATTAGGGAAGAACGAGAGCGATTACTGTCATTTTGTAAGCAATATGATTTTGTGGTTACATCTTCTAAGGTTAATTTTTATTTATTACGTGATCCTTTTCTTGAGGAGCAGGTGGAATTTTTTAATTTTCTTTTACAAAAAGGAATCATTCCCCGACATACGTTTAATTTCCCTGGGCTAGATGGAAACTGGCTGCGCTTCGCGATAAAAAGTAAGGAAGAAAATCGTATGCTTATGGAGGTGTTAAAGGAATGGCGGCACCTTTATTAATCTTTATTACAGGCGGGGTTAGAAGCGGGAAAAGCAGTTTTGCTGAAAAAATGGCGTTTAACCTAGCGATAAATATGGGTGGACAGCTAAATTACCTCGCAAGCGGTGTTGCTTCTGATCAAGAAATGAGGGAACGAATCGCCAAACATCAGCAGGATCGAGTGGCAGGTGAGTCCAGTTGGAGAACAATCGAGCAGTCGTTACATATTGGGGAAATTGCCAATATGTTTGGCAGCCAGGATATTATTTTATTGGATTGTGTGACAACTCTTTTAAATAATGAATTGTTTTCTATTAATCAAATTTGGGATGAATCCTTTTTAAGTACAGTGAAGGAAAAAATCGTGACTGGGATAAAACAAATACGGAATCGGGGGAAGGTCTTAATCGTTGTTAGCAATGAAGTATTTCATGAATCTTTTGCCGAAAATGAATTGGTTTTTACATATGGTAAATTGCTCGGGCAGATTCATCAGCAGTTGGTGATGGCCGCGGATCAAGCCTATTTGGTTGAAATGGGAGTACCAATCCTAATGAAGGGGGTAAGGTCATGAAAGGCGTGATGATTCAAGGAACCGCTTCCGATGTTGGCAAAAGCCTGATTGTAACAGCGCTTTGCCGGATGTTCGCCAATGAGGGTGTAAAGGTGGTACCCTTTAAATCTCAAAATATGTCCAACAACTCTTATGTTACAAAGGATGGAAAAGAAATTGGTAGAGCACAAGGGATTCAAGCGGAAGCGGCCAAGATTGAGGCAGATGTTTGGATGAATCCGATTTTATTAAAACCCCGATCAAATCAAGAGGCTGAGATTGTGTTTTTAGGGAGAGCATTAAAAACTCTTTCAGGAAGAAGGTACCGGGAAACGTTTTATGATAAGGGACTTGATATAATTAGAGAGTCTTTGGAACATTTAGAAAAGCAAAATGAGCTAGTGGTTATCGAAGGGGCTGGAAGTCCTGTTGAAATCAATTTAAAGGATCGAGAGCTTGTTAACATGAAGGTTGCCGAACTTGCAGATGTACCTGTTGTTCTTGTCGCTGATATTGATAGAGGGGGCGTCTTTGCTAGTATTGTTGGAACGCTCGAGTTATTAGATCCTCCGGAAAGACAAAGAGTTGCAGGAGTTATTATTAATAAATTCCGTGGTGATATCAGCTTATTTGAAGATGGTATTCAATGGCTTGAAAAGAAAACAGGTATTCCAGTTTTAGGTGTGTTCCCATACGTAGAGAATCACATGATAGATGCAGAGGATTCATTGTCATTAAACAGTCAATTTTCCAACAAGAGAAAAGGAAATTTGGATATTGTGGTCATTCACCTTCCTTTTATTTCAAACTATACGGATTTTGAACCGTTTTTGTATGAAGAAGATGTATCGATACGTTTGGTTAAGCATGCAACTGAATTCGGAAATCCAGACGCTGTCATTATTCCCGGAACAAAAAGCACCCTCCATGATTTGAATACCCTAAAAGATAGTGGGCTCGATCTCTTAATTAGCAGTCATATTGAGAAGGGCGGGTATGTGGTCGGCATTTGTGGTGGCTATCAAATATTGTGTGAAGAAATTATAGATGAAGCAGGCTCAGATACAGGGATTCAAAATAGGAAAGATAAAGGGTTGGGATACATTCCAGGGAATACGGTCTTTCATCATGAAAAAGATACGATAAGAGTGACTGGAGAGTATCATGAAGATACCGGCTTGCTATTGAATCATAAGATAGAGGGCTATGAAATTCATTTAGGAAAGACAGTATTACATCAGCTGGGGTGTTCATTTTTAAGGCTTGAGAGTGGGAAAGAGGAAGGGTATTTTGGCCATAACGGTCAAGTTATTGGAACCTATCTTCATCATCTTTTCCATAATGATGAATGGAGAAATCAATGGTTAAACATGATTCGGAAAAGTAAAGGATTCCCGAATAAAGAAGTCTTTTATATAAGTGATTTTAAAGATAAAAGGTATGATGCCATTGCCGCTAATATGAAAGCACATCTAGACTTTGATCTGTTAAAAGACATTATCCATAAGTGGGGTTCAGTATGAAAAAACTACTTAAGGGTTTGTTAATCGATATACAATTCTTTACCGCCATACCGGTTCCAATTGAAATACCGATGGATAAACCGCATTTAAAAAAAGCAATTCAAGCCTTCCCATTACTCGGTTTGTTTCAAGGGGTTATCTATGCTTCGCTTGTTTATGTGCTCCTGGAATTTACGCCTTTTTCCAATCTAGCTGTAGCTTTTCTGCTCTGGTTGACCACGATTCTATTAACCGGCGGAATTCACTTAGACGGCTGGATGGATGCGAGTGACGGTTATTTTTCATATAAGGATCAAGAGAAAAGGGTCGAAATTATGAAAGACCCTCGGACAGGAGCTTTTGGTGTAATTTCTGTGATTGTTTTGTTAAGCTGTCGATTTCTTTTTATCTATGAGATTACAGAGTATGTTCATTTTTTATCCTACATTCTGATTGCTTCTATTCCCTTTTTGAGTAAAAGTGTGATGGGTGTGCTACTGTTAACCGTGAGGTCTGCGAAAAAGGATGGGCTTGGTGCATTATTTCAAAATGCAGCCACTACAAAGGTATTATGGACCTATCCCGTGTACATACTTGGACTCCTAGCCATCTCTAATTACTTTAATGGCCTACTTCCTATCACTATATTAATAGTAGCAGCCGTTGCTATTTACATTTTTTGTAGGCTAAAAGCTGTAAAATGGTTCGGTGGAATAACAGGAGATGTATTAGGTGCTTCTGTAGAAGGGACTGAATTGGTTTTATGGATGACTCTGTGGTTATTGCATTATTTCGTCATGGGTTAACAGAGGAGAATAAACGTAAAGCGTATTTAGGCTGGAATGATTCTCCCTTATGCCCTGAGTCGAAGAGGATAGGGACAAGGAAAAGGTATGATCATTATTTTTCGAGTGATTTACAAAGATGTAAAACGACAGTAAAGCTCCTTTTTCCCAATAATGATTTAACAGTATTACAGGAATTACGAGAAATGAATTTCGGCGAATGGGAAGGAAAAACCTATGATGACTTAAAAGAAGACAAGCTATATCAGAAATGGCTGTCTGATCCCCTTTTTAGTTCTCCGCCGGGGGGAGAGTCCTTTCAAACCTTTACAAAAAGAGTAGACACAGGGTGGAAGTTCATTTCTCAACACATAATTTCCGGTAACCATAATAGCGGTGCGATTGTCACACATGGCGGAGTTATAAGGTATTTATTAAGTAAATTTGCACCAGAACAAAGAGATTTCTGGAGTTGGCAAACGTCACATAATCAAGGTTATGAGCTTAGATTTGATTGCGAGGGATTAAGGAGGGGAGAGAGGTGCATTTCATTACTGGAGGTGCCTTTAATGGCAAACGAGAATGGGTAAAAAAAGCGTATGGAGCAACCGCCTTATGGATTTCGGCCTATCAGGATAGCCCATTACCAACAGATTTATTCCAATTAGACAATGATTTGCTCGTTTTAGAGGGGCTTGAAATTTGGGTAAAGGAATTAACGAAAACCAATGACTCTTACAGATGTCGTGAGATTTGGAATCAGACCATTAACCATTGGAAAATGTGGGAACAAGAAAAAACACAAAGCAAACTAGTGGTGATAGGTTCAGATATTACTAAAGGAATTGTCCCAGTGGAAAAAGAAAATAGGTTATGGCGGGATGTAACAGGATGGGCCTATCAAGATCTCGCGGCTCAGGCTGATAAAATAGATATTATTTGGTATGGATGTAATCAAACAATTAAACAAACGGAGGAATGAATGAATGAGACTTTATACACGTACAGGTGACAAAGGAAAAACAAGTATTATTGGAGGAAGAGTCGACAAGGACAATATTCGAGTGGAAGCATACGGAACCGTGGATGAAGTAAATTGCTTTGTCGGGCAAGTTATTACTGAGCTTGATGTGGAAATATTCTCAGATGTTTTAGCAGATTTAGAGAAAATTCAGCATGAACTATTCGATTGTGGCGGGGATCTCGCCAATGTTTCTGAAAAGTACGAGCTAAAGCTGCAAAAAGAAGCGATTGAGTACTTAGAAAAGAAAATTGATGAGTACATTATAGAAGCCCCGGTGCTAGAAAGGTTTATTCTACCAGGTGGAACAAAGCCTTCAGCATCGATTCATATTGCAAGAACAGTGACAAGAAGAGCTGAGCGATTAGTTGTTACATTACTGAAGGGAGAAGAAAAAGCTCCTGAATTAGCTTTGCAATATTTAAATCGCCTTTCAGACTATTTCTTTGCACTGGCCAGGGTGGTAAATTATCGATTGAATGTTAAAGATGTAGAATATGTAAGAAGTGCAAAGGTATTTAGAGATGGTAAACAAAAAGATGACAAGTAGGATGCTAAGTTTACTCGCATTGTTCTCAGCATTATCTGCTGTGGGCGCCGCCATTAAAATTCCTGCCATTGTTGGCAGTGTAGCTTTTGATGTATTCCCAGCCTTAATTGCTGCTGCTCTGTTAGGCGGTGGTGCAGGTGCAATTGTCGGTGTTCTAGGTCACCTGTTATCTGCCCTAATTGCGGGGTTCCCTTTAGGTCCAATGCATGCTTTAATTGCAATCGAAATGGCAATCCTTGTATGGATGTTTGCTCTTGTTTTTAAAAAGGGAAAAAAAACAACTGCAAGTATCATGTTTATCCTTGCCAATGCTTTTATCGCACCATTACCATTTATTTTTTTAATGAATCCAGCCTTTTATCTCGCCATAGTTCCTTCACTGATTATAGGGTCAATCATTAATACTGGTATAGCACTAGTTGCGATTCCTCGTCTCCGTTTTCTGGTCAGTCAAGAACGTATTAAAAGAGACGTAAAGCTATGAGAGATGTTATTACCATTCCAATAAATGGTGATGAATCGCTGATTATCGCGAGTGATAATAGTGGTGCAATTGGAATGAAAGAACATGATCAAGTACATGTTTCCTACCAAACAGTTGCCTATTTTTCTTTTCGGGTAGCTGTTATGGAATGTATCGCAGCAGGCGGGAAGCCGTTTTCTGTGGTCCTTCATAATTTTTGTGGGAACGACTCTTGGGGGGAACTTGTAAAGGGGATTGAAAAAGGCTTAGAAGAATTAAACCGGCAGGATGTGTCGATAACAGGCAGTACAGAGAGTAATTTTCATTTACAACAATCTGCAATCGGATTAGTGGTTCTTGGAAAAAAGCATGTAGATAAACAGAATGAACTTCATATCTCATCCCACCATAAATTCGCCGTCATAGGCAGTCCATTAGTTGGGAACGAGGTTGTGGACTTTGCAAATCAGGTAGTCCCTTTATTGACTTTTTTGGAAGTATCTAAACTCAAGGATGTCATCACTTGGCCAGTAGGATCTAAAGGGATCTTAACGGAATTGAATCAGATTTTTCCAACCAAGGTATTTACAAAGGATAGGCTCGAAATAAATCTTGATGTTATAAAATCATCTGGGCCATCAACGTGCTTTATTATTGTTTATGATCAAGACCAAGAAGATGAAATAAAAAGATTGGCAGCAGGATATTTTCATTCCTTAACAGTTTATAAGTAAAAAAATATAGCACGCCATTGTGGCGTGCTATTCTTTTAAGCTTTGAAGCTTCTGGATGATGGAATCAATGCCTTTTCCGATTGAAAACATGGCATCCTCGAAGCCCTTTTTCAAAGTTGGAGCTTGTTCCTTAAGCTTTTCACCTAGTTTTTGGGCATTTTGGTTT
Source organism: Neobacillus niacini (assembly GCF_031457145.1). Taxonomy (GTDB): domain Bacteria; phylum Bacillota; class Bacilli; order Bacillales; family Cytobacillaceae; genus Neobacillus; species Neobacillus niacini_J. Next base: position 316,197 of record NZ_JAVDVZ010000004.1, on the reverse strand, counting down.
AATTCCTTGCTTATTTTCTCTGCCTGCTTCTTAATCTCTTCTCTTGTCTGTACTTTGCCAGCTAATTGATCATTTATCGAGAGGACATCAAACGTTTCCTTTGGTAAATGGGGTAGTGACTCTTTCATGATTTCTTTGAAAATCGGCACCACATTTCCTGAACCGTTGCTTGGCAAGTAATGCTCGCGGTCGGTTTGGTCATATCCAATCCAAATTGCAGCAACCAGGTTTGGGGTATATCCAACCATCCATTGATCCTTTGTACCGCTAATATCAGTAAAAGGGAGCTGGGTAGACCCTGTTTTCCCGGCAATTTGCACATCCGGAATATGAGTATTTTTACCAGTTCCAGATTCTACCACATTAAGAAGCATAGATGTCATATCATCAGCAATTTCCTTAGTAGTCACCTTTGTCGTTTTCGATTCACGTTCTGCAAGAATATTTCCAGTTGGACCGACAATTTTTGTGATAAGATGGCTGTCGTGTCGTTCGCCGCCATTTGGAAAAACAGTGAATGCATTCGCTAATTGCTGCGGAGATACACCTTTGCTCATACCACCTAAAGCAATGGCCAGGTTTTGATCTTCTTTTTCGACTGGCAAACCAAAGGATTTGAGTGATTCTATCCCTTTATCGAGTCCAATCTCATTTAAGAGCCAAACAGCTGGAATATTTAACGATTCCTCCAACGCTTTATACAACTGAACCTTGCCCTGATAGGTTTTCGAGAAATTTTCTGGCTTGTATTCACCGAATGAAGTGGGCTCATCGACAAGCTCCGAGTTAAAGCTAAAACCTTCCTTAAGTGCTGGAGTATATACAGCAAGCGGTTTAATGGCGGAACCTGGCTGTGCTCTTAATTGGGTAGCGCGGTTAAATCCTCTAAACACATGTTCGCCACGTCCACCTACAAGTGCAAGTACTCCACCTGTTGCCGGATCCATAAGAACCGACCCGCTTTGGACAATTTGATTACCTTTTCCTTTCGGGAAAAGGGATTTATTACTGTTTACTTTTTCAAGTCCAGTTTGGAGATTTTGGTCTAATTCGGTATAAATACGATAACCCCGTGTTAATATCTCTTCCTGTGTTAATCCGTATTTAGAAATTGCTTCATTCAATACAGCATCAACATAATAAGGGAATTTCCGCTCAACCAAACTTCCGCTGCCGCTATTAATCTTTATCTGTTCATTTATAGCCACGTTGAATTGTTCTTCGTTAATGAAACCAAGTTCTTTCAACTTACCTAGGACAACATTTCTCCGTTTCATTGCCACGTCATAGTTTATAGTTGGATCAAGGTAATTGGGTGATTTTAGCAAACCGGCAAGCAAGGCTGCCTCACTGACCGTAATTTCATTAATTGGTTTATTAAAATACCTTTTGGAGGCATTGCCGATTCCCCATGCACCTGAGCCAAAGTAAACTTGATTTAAGTACATTTGCAGAATTTCATCTTTTTTATAAACCTTCTCAATCTTTACTGCTAAAAATAATTCTTCCGCTTTTCGTTTATAGGTTTGTTCAGGAGAGAGTAAGGCGTTTTTTGCTAACTGCTGGGTAAGTGTACTGCCGCCGCCGGTTATTTCTCCCGCAAATAAATTGTTGAAAAGAGCCCTCGTGATGCCCTTAATATCAAAACCATGATGCTCATAAAAGCGTTCATCCTCAATGGCAACAACCGCATCAGGAACATATTTTGGGAGTTCCTCAATCTTGATACCCACTGTTCTATTAGTGGCAACATTTGTAGCCACTTGGCCATTTTTATCATAAATGACGGTCGGTTGGCTAAGCCCTTCCTTTAATGACTGGACATTTGCCCTCATGGCAAGCCAGCCGAAATAGACAATTGTTACAAGGACAACAATTAAAATGACTAATAAAAAAAACTGTGTTAGATGCTTCTTTTTCCAAAAACGGACAATCATTTCCCAATAAGGGCGTAATTTCTCCATTTGTTCTCCTTTCCTACAAAAGGATTTTGTTTTTTCATTATAAATTTTTTGCCGAAAAAACACCAATAATAGCCTTTGCTCGTAATTATCTCATAAAAAACTTTAATACTGTGTTATTAGCGGACAACCTTTTTAAGTCCAAGCATATGTTAAAAGCAAGAACGACTAAAACATATGAAGGGGATGAGAAAATGATTAACTGGAAGGTCCGCTTTAAAAACAAGAGCTGGGTTATGGCATTCGTTGCGCAGCTCCTGATTGTTGCACAAATGCTTTTAGGAGGATTAAATGCATTGGGCATTACCGACTTTCAACTATCTGATGCGATTCAGCAATCCATTTTAACTTTTGTTAATGCCATTTTCATTTTGCTTTCGATGATGGGGCTTGTACAAGACCCTACAACGAAAGGTATGAGCGACAGCGAACGAGCAAAAACGTATCAAAAACCTAACTAATATAGTATAGAAAACGCTTGGATTTAACAATGTGGGTGGATTCGAGCGTTTTTTCGTTATTATTGTAGAAAATTGTAAATAAAAGAAGAGTGAAATTTCAGAATGATATAGTCGTAAAACGGTATAATTAAGATAAAGGTTAACATTTCTACTATGAGTATTCCAGTTAGAAAGGGGTTCTTGATATGTGGTATTGGATTGGTATGGGAATGCTTATATCCATTCTTTTTATTATTCTCGAGGAGTCAATCTATTTACTTTGGAATCGCTATGTATATGGATCAAAAGATAGAAAACCGAGGCTATGGATTAATAGAATCACATTGGGAATCTTCTTTTTAATACGATTACATTTAAGAGATATTCGGCAAAAGTACATAAATAAAGTAGGCTCAAATTAGTTGAACAACGCATAGAAAATTCCTTTACCAATTGGTAAAGGAATTTTTTATACGTGTACTTTTGAATGAACTTTTGCAATCGAGGTGTCTTGTACGATTGGTAATGTAATGTTGACCGTGGTTCCGCAGCCGAATTCACTATCAAAAACAATGTTCCCTTTGTGAGATTGAACAATTTTATAACTAACGGTTAAGCCTAAGCCGGTCCCTTTTTCCTTTGAAGAATAAAAGGGTTCGCCCATTTTTTGCAAACGTTCCGTTGATATACCGCAGCCATTATCTTTTACAGTAATGGATATTTTATCATTTTCAATTCGTTCTAGATTAATCCATATTCTACTATCACTTTTCGACGCCTCTATGGAATTTTTGATTATATTAATAAATAATTGCTTTAACTGGTTTGGCTCACATTCTAGGATAATTTCTTCTTTTGGAAAATTAAACTCAATTTGGACATTGTATAGGCTTGCTTCTACCGCTAATAACGAAATAACATCGTTTAATATTTTTTGAATCGCCACTTTTGTATATTTTATATGCTGTGGTTTCGCTAATAGCAAAAGTTCACCAACAATGTGGTTAATTCGATTTAATTCATCTAACATAATTTGGTAATAATCTTGATGTTTATCATCTTCCATTTGTAACAATTGGACAAACCCTTTTAATGAGGTAAGTGGATTTCTAATCTCATGGGCAACACTGGCAGATAACTCGCCGACAACGGATAGTTTTTCGGTTCTGCTAAGACGCTCTTCTGTTTGTCTTAATGTAGTAATATCTCGTCCGATAATGACTAAACCTTCTCTGCTTCCATCCTCGTGGAACAGTGGGACTTTAATGGTATCGAATATTTTCGATGTTCCATCAGGTAGTGGGACAACCTCTTCACAGCGTGTGATGGTTTGATTGTCCCACGTTTCTTCATCCGATATTTCACAATTTTTTAGTGCTTCCGCATAGAAATCAGTAAATTTTGCTAATTCTGAGTCTTTTTTCCCGCGATAATCGACATTCTCAAGCTGAAATAATTTCAGCCCAAAATCATTGGATTGAATCCATCGTCCTTCACCGTCTTTAAAGTTTACAAAATCAACCATTGAGTTTATTAAAGTAGATAGACGCTTTTCTTCTTCTTTCGTGGTATCAAGCTCTTCTTTTTTGAGAATGAAAAAATAAAATATTCCACCCGTGACAAGAATATAGAAGATCTCTTTCCCTCGTTCAACATAATTATCAAGGGATGAAGGAATAAAATGTATCAGAATAAAATTACTTACGGAAAGCCAAATCAAACTGCCAATTAAGTACAGTAATACCAATTTCGTTTTCGTCATTTACCTCTCCTGTTTTCTCTGGACGGAAGTTCCGGATTTTACACTAATATAGTTGTATATTATATAGTACTCGAAATTTGAGAATTATGGAATATCAGAATGCTGGAAATCTACATATTTACATTAAAAAGGTTTATTGCAATTTTTAATAAAAAAACTTGTTTTATCTGAAAGTTCAGAATAAAATAGAGTCAACATACTAACCGGTAGGTATGAATCCGGTTTTGTCTGCATATATTTCCAAACGGCTGTGGGAGTGAAGGTGTTACCTGCTTTATTGTTAATACTAATATTTGTAAGCGGTATCTAATATTTTACTAGTTATCGATAATAGAATTTTAGGAGGAATATAAATGGCAGGAAGGTTTACTGGAAGAGTGGCCTTTGTTACAGGAGGCAGCCGCGGAATTGGCAAGGGTATAGTGGAAAGTTTCACAGAAGAGGGTGCAAAGGTTGCTTTTATTGATTTAAATGAAGAGGCATTAGTAGAAACAACAAATGAATTGAAAGAAAAAGGCTATGAGGTTTTTTCAAAGGTTGCGAACGTGGTAGATGCACAGCAGGTAGAAGGTGCGATGAAGGAGGTTTATGAAGCATTTGGCTCCATTGATATTCTAGTGAATAATGCAGGAGTCATTCGCGATAATCTATTATTTAAAATGACAGATTCTGATTGGCAATCTGTTATGGATGTTCATTTAAAAGGATCCTTTAATGCTGCACGTGCGGCACAAAAATATATGGTTGAAAACAAATACGGTCGTATTATTAACATATCATCGACTTCTGCTCTTGGTAATCGAGGTCAAGCCAATTATGCTGCGGCAAAAGCGGGATTGCAAGGGTTCACAAAGACACTTGCCATTGAGCTAGGCAGATATGGGATTACAGCAAACTCTGTAGCACCAGGTTTCATTGAAACTGAAATGACTATGGAAACCGCTGCAAGGATTGGTGTTCCATTTGAGCAATTAATCCAAGCGAGTGTAGCCCATATCCCTGTTGGAAGAAGTGGAAGGCCTGAGGATATCGCTAATGCAGTTGCCTTCTTTGCAGATGAAAAATCTTCTTTTGTAAATGGTCAGGTAATTTATGTAGCGGGTGGACCGAAAAATTAACCGAAAAAGTGAGGCGAATGGATAGTGTTCAGCGATCAAGTTGGAAAACGTTCAAATAAAGTGAAGAACGCAGTCGAACGAGGGGCCGTAAAGAAATTTGCGGAAGCTATCGGAGACCTACATCCCATTTATTTCGATGAAGAAACAGGTAGAAATTCACGCTATAAAAACAATATTGCCCCGCCTACATTTCCGAGGACGTTTGATTATGGTGTTATTGAGGGCTTAAACCTGCCAAACAAAGGTTTAATTCATGGAGAACAAACTTTTCATTACGAGCGTCCTTTACTGGTGGGTGAAGAGATTTTATGTTACTCCGAAGTAAAGAAATACTTTGAGAAAAAAGGTAACTTTGGTGAAATGGGATTTCTCATTTTAGAAAGCTTTGGTGTGGATTTAGCAGGTAATACAATTTTCAGTTCAACATCAACAGTTGTTATTTCTGAAGCAGTGAGGAAGGTGCTAGCAAAATGAGTACTCTTGTGCAGTTACAAGTTGGAGAATTATTAGAAGAAATTCAGTTAGAGCCAGTCTCAAGAATTGATTTAATTAAATATGCAGGTGCCTCTGGAGACTTTAATCCGATTCATACCATTGATGAAGAAGCTAAAAATGCTGGATTACCAGGGATAATTGCACATGGAATGTGGACAATGGGAAATCTAGCAAAGCTATTTACTCCTTATTTTGAAGAAGGCTTCGTAAAGGATTATTCCATCCGCTTTAAAGGTATGGTTTTTTTAAATGATGTAATAACGCTGAAAGCTATCTTGAAGGAAGTAAATGAGCCTAATCTTCGCTTTAAAGTTCAAGCTATAAACCAAAATGGGAATGAAGTCTTAAAAGGGGAAGTTTTATTTAATCAGTATTAAATAATCATGAACCAGCCATTACTTCCTTGGGCTGGGTTAATTTCTAGGAGTTGTAGTCTAAGGAATGATAGGTCAAAGTGAACAAAGATGGAAAAAAATTATGGGATCACTATAAGAGGTTCATAGTTTCCGTTAGATGGAAAATAAAATGATTTGGGTAACTATAATTTATTGCCCCAAATGGAAAAATACAAGGCGGTCCGGCCGTTATAAAAGAGTGGAGTGACCGAAAGACATTGTAAAAGTCTCCGACGAGTAAAAGAGATTTTGGAACAGAGACTGACAATAAAAACGTAACATATTCTTATTTTTGTAAGTCATAATTGCTTTTTTTACTTTTTTTTTGAAACATTATACAGAATCATATATAATTTTCGTTAGGGTCAATCTCAGTAATGGGGCTTGTCTACATATTTTAATACGATTAGGAGTCAAAACAATGGAAAAAGTACTTATTTTCGGTCATAAAAATCCTGACACAGATACGATTTGTTCTGCGATTGCCTATGCAGATTTAAAAAAGCAGCTTGGAATGGATGTTGAACCTGTTCGCCTAGGCAGCGTTAATGGTGAAACGGAATATGCTCTTACATATTTTAAGGCTGAAGCTCCACGCTTGGTCGAAAGTGTTGCAGCTGAAGTGAATTCAGTTATCTTAGTCGACCACAATGAGCGCCAGCAAAGCGCCAATGATATTGCAGATGTTCGTGTTTTAGAAGTAATCGATCACCACCGTATCGCTAACTTCGAAACAAGTGATCCTTTGTACTATCGTTGTGAGCCAGTAGGCTGTACAGCAACCATCTTAAATAAAATGTACAAAGAAAATGGCAAGGAAATCAAAAAGGAAATTGCTGGACTTATGTTGTCTGCCATTATTTCTGATTCATTATTATTTAAATCCCCTACTTGCACCCCTGAAGATGTAGCTGCTGCAAAAGAATTAGCTGTAATTGCTGGTGTAGATGCTGAAAGCTACGGTCTTGAAATGCTAAAAGCGGGTGCCGATTTAAGTGACAAGAGTATTGAACAATTAATTACACTTGATGCAAAAGAATTCGAAATGGGTACTAGTAAGGTAGAAATCGCTCAAGTAAATGCAGTTGATACTGCTGAAGTTCTTGCCCGTCAAACTGAACTAGAAGTGGCAATTACAAAGAATATTGAAGAAAAGAACCTAGATTTATTTCTATTTGTAGTTACGGATATCTTAACGAATGATTCTGTTGGTTTAGCACTAGGAAGTAAAACAAGTGTTGTTGAAAAAGCATACAATGTTACGTTGGAGAATAACACAGCTGTTTTAAAGGGTGTTGTTTCACGTAAGAAACAAATCGTACCAGTGTTGACTGATATTTTCAATCAAGGATAATTTTGAAGTGAAACCGTTCTTTTTACAGGAACGGTTTTTTTTACTGAGATGATCAGTCAGAACTGTTACGTTGACTGTACACTTTAGGATATGGTATATTTATAGAATCAGAGAAAGGGTGAGTAAGTTGGGAAGTTGTATCGTATTGGTGAAATAGCGAAGTTAATGAATCTCTCTAAAAGAACAATCGATTATTATACCCAAATAGGCTTACTAAACCCTGTTCGGACGGATTCTAATTATCGATTGTACGGAGAAGATTGCATTCAAATTATGCATTTAATTGAACACTATAAAAACCTTAATATGCCACTTGAAGAGATTAAGTCTTCGATTGAGTTAATTAAGACTGAGAACTGCATTGACAAACAAAAAGTTGAAAAGCATTTTGAACAAATTGGGATATTAATGCGTCATCTTAAAGAGGAAATTGAAACGATTGAACCTATTCTTCAAAAATTAAACCAAAATCAAAAAGAAATGGTTGTAAATAAGCTTTCCTCGCAAGGTGTTCCATTAGCCCAAACCTTATTATTATTACTAAGTTAACTTTACAAAAACCAGGAGGTGTATTCCTTACTTTTTACTTTAAAGTAAGGAGACCATTGACATTAATTAACTTGATTGTAATTGCAATTTTAATTGCTTTTACGGCATTCTTCGTATCTTTCGAATTTGCCATTGTAAAAATCCGAAGTACAAGAATTGATCAGCTAGTATCAGAAGGCAATAAAAAGGCAATTGCGGCTAAGACAATAGTATCAAATCTAGATGAATATTTATCAGCGTGTCAATTAGGTATTACAGTTACAGCCTTAGGATTAGGCTGGCTGGGTGAACCTACTGTAGAACGTTTACTTCACCCATTGTTTACACAATTAAATACACCAGATTCAGCAGCAGGAATATTGTCCTTTATTATTGCTTTTGTGTCAGTAACCTTTATTCACGTTGTAGTTGGAGAACTTGCTCCGAAAACGATTGCGATTCATAAAGCAGAAGCAGTTACGTTACTATTTGCAAAACCAATGATTATTTTTTATAAAATCATGTACCCATTTATTAAAACTTTAAATGGTTCAGCACGTTTAATAGTTGGAATGTTTGGTTTGAAACCAGCTTCAGAACACGAAGAAGCTCACTCAGAGGAAGAACTTCAATTAATTATCTCTGAGAGTTACAAGAGCGGTGAAATCAATCAATCTGAATACAAATATGTGAATAATATTTTTGAATTTGATGATCGTATTGCAAAAGAGATTATGGTTCCGCGTACTGAAATCGTCGTTTTTGATCGATCACAAACTTTAGCAGAATGTCTAGAGATTGTGAAGGTGGAAAATTATACAAGGTACCCAGTAATTGATGGTGAAAAAGATAATATCGTCGGTATGTTGAATATGAAGGAAGTAATGACAGATTATATCAGCGGTAAGAACCTTGATACTCCAATTGATGAATATACTCGACCTGTTATCCAGGTAATTGAGTCGATTGCCATTCATGATTTATTAGTTAAAATGCAAAAAGAACGTGTTCACATGGCCATACTAATGGATGAATATGGCGGTACTGCAGGTTTAGTGACGGTTGAAGATATTCTAGAAGAGATTGTTGGTGAAATTCGCGATGAATTTGACCAAGACGAAGTTCCAGAAATCAACAAAATCAGTGAACATAAAACCGTGGTGGATGGAAAAGTTTTAATCGATGAAGTAAATGATTTATTCGGATTAGACATCCAGGAAGATGAGATGGATACGATTGGCGGCTGGATTCTATCTGAGAAAATGGATGTTGTTGAAGGTGATAAGGTTAAATATGGTGATTATGAATTTAAAGTCCTTGAAATCGATGGTTATCATATTAAATTACTAGAAATTGTGAAATTGATGAAACATGAATCAATTGCGTAGACAAAACCCTCTTGTATAAATTGCAAGAGGGTTTTTTTATTAATCTAGATACATTGATTAAATAATTAAGGAAAATCTGTGCTGATGCAATATATCAAAAAAACATTATTTGAAAAGTGAAGATTAAAAACATTCTGATTCGTCTTTAAGTAATGCAGTGAAAAAAAGTTATGTTTGAAATTTTTTGTGAGTTGCTGCATATAGAGAAACAGCAGCGTTGTATGTGGAATTCGTTAGCGTTACCATAAAATTATAAAAATACAAAAATTATTATAGATTACTAGGAGGATTACAGACATTCAAGTAGAAACTAGAGTAAGAGCGATTAATTGTTTACATTTTAACAACGGTCAATTTGTTGAATCACAAAACAAGAAATCATTCGAAAAACATCAACCCTGCATCAGAAGAAATTACGCGACCTTCGGACTCCATTTGGCGGGATGAAACATAGCGGAATCGGCAGAACAGGGGGCATGCATAGTATTAATTTTTACTCAGAATTATCGAATATCACAATTAAGCTCTAGGAAAGGGAGTAAGACAAGTGACAAATAAAGTAAAACAATTTGCTGCACAATTAGCGGAAGCAGAGGCCACAAAAGTAGGAACGGCACCGCTTACTTCAATAGATTCGGAATTGACAGAGAAGGAAGCCTATTCTATTCAACTTGAAAATATTAACAAAAAACTGGAGCAAGGACAGAAAATCGTCGGCAAAAAAATTGGCTTAACTTCAAAAGCCATGCAAAATCTGCTTGGAGTTGGAGAGCCAGATTATGGGCATTTACTTGATAGCATGGTAGTAGAAAATGGTGGGAGAATTTCAATTGAGGATGTACTCCAACCTAAAGTGGAAGCGGAAATTGCGTTTATATTAAAAAAGGAATTAAGAGGACCAAATGTAACCACTCTCGACGTCTTGCAAGCTACTGAATATGTTGTTCCTGCACTTGAAATCGTTGATAGTCGTGTGAAGGATTGGAAAATCAAACTTGCAGATACAGTTGCTGACAATGCTTCATCCGGATATTACGTACTAGGTGGGAAGCCTACTAGAATTGAGGATATCAATCTTGAATTGATTGGCATGGTTTTAACGAAAAACGGAGACCTTGTCAATACCGGTGTTGGGGCAGCAGCGTTAGGAAATCCAGCAAGCTGTGTGGCATGGTTAGCCAATAAATTATCGGAATTTGATATTACCCTTCATGCTGGTGAAGTAATTTTATCTGGAGCACTTTCTGCAGCAGAAGTTGCAACAAAAGGCGATACGTTTACGGCAAGATTTGCTCATATCGGGCAAGTAAGTGTCCGCTTTTAACAAAGATCAAATGAACTATTTCAAGAAAGCAAAGTGTATTTGTTGAGGAGGAACAGTAATGAGTCAATATAAAGAGTTAGCTGAATATTTGGTATCTGCTGAAGTGGAAAAACGAGAAGTTGTAAAAATAACAGCAAACTTGAAGCCTGATTTAACGGTTGAGGAAGCCTATCATGTTCAACAAGAACTTGTCAACATCAAGTTAAATGAAGGGAAAAGAATGGTTGGACCCAAAATGGGGTTAACCAGTCATGCGAAAATGAAGCAAATGAATGTTAACGAACCCATTTATGGATATGTGTTTGACTATATGCTTATTGAAAATGGCGGTCAGGTACCACTTCATGAGCAAATACATCCGAAAGTGGAAGCAGAAATCGCTTTTGTGATTGGAGAAGACATAGAAGGCCCAGGTGTCACAGGTGCCCAAGTTCTAGCAAAAACACAATATGTTCTTCCGGCATTAGAGATTATAGATAGCCGTTATGAAAATTTTAATTTTACCTTACCGGATGTTATTGCAGATAATGCCTCTACCTCAAGGGTTGTATTTGGTACATCACTTAAGAAACCTGAGCAATTTGAGTTGGATTTAGTAGGTGTTACTTTATCCATTAACGGAGAAATAAAGGATTTAGGCGCAGGTGCTGCAGTCGTTGGCCATCCAGCTCATTCCGTCGCAATGTTAGCAAATATGCTGGCTAGAAAAGGAGAAAAAGTTCGTAAAGGAGACGTTATCCTAACAGGCGGAATTACTGGTGCCGTCATGTTGAAATATGGCGATGTCGTAAGTGGAAAATTTGAAGGCTTAGGTGAAGTGACCTTTACGGTTACGGATTAAGAGCGAAAAGTTTTTATTAAAGGAGTGGCTAGAATGCCAATCATAAATGTACAAATGATAGAAGGAAGACCTAAAGAAAAGGTTGCGGAAGTTATACAAAATATCACTAATACTGTTTCGGAGACATTAGGTGCACCGAAAGAGACGATAAGAGTGATTGTTACCGAGATTCCGAAAACACATTGGGGGAAAGCCGGTAAACCAATGTCAGAGAAATAAAATATCTGTAAAAAGGATAAGTGAGAAAGTGGTGTCCCAAAAGTATATCTTTAGGGGCACCACTTTTTTGTGGTCTAAAAGCCACATGAAATAAAAACGGACCCAAAAATTCGTCATTCAACGACCTTTGAGTCAGCCTCATTTTTTTGTCGAATACTGTAGGTGAAGGTCTGAGAATATTACAATTTATGATTAATTCAGTATTACTGGTTGGTATTTGTCGAACAATTAATAGAGGTGTTTTGGAGGTTATCAATTAATATATAGTGTAATAGATTTACAACTAAAGTACTATTTTGGGGAGACAATTGTGCTATTAATTATTTATGTGAATAGGTATTAAGTAAAAACTTAAGGAGGATCATCTTGAAAAATATCAGTTTGCTCATGATTTGTATGTTTTTTTTGTTACCTTCTATTATTTCTGCTCATACCCACTTAGCCAACTCAAACCCTGCAGAGGGACAGGTAGTAGATGATGAGTTAAAAGAAATCATTCTAACCTTCGATGGGAACATTGAAAAATTAAGCTCAATGAAGGTATTTAGAGATGGTACGGAGGTATCTACACTGCAGATACAAATTGAAGCCGAGAGAATGGTAGGAATGCTAGCGGAGCCGTTAGCAAATGGAGCCTATATCATTCAATGGAATATTGCCGGTGTTGATGGACATCCAATCTCAGGAGAAATCAATTTCACTGTTCAGAGAGACGAGCAAGCTACTACTTCAACAAATCAAGGTCCAAACACAACAGAAAGTAGCGAGGAAAATAGTGTTGAGGTTCAGATTACTCCTAGTGGTAATGATGATAGTCAAGCCATCGAAAACCAAGTGTCAAATGATACTACTGATGAAAAAAGCAGATCCAATACAACCACAATCATGATGATCCTTGGATTCGTAATGATCTTAGGAATTGGATTACTGCTGATTCGAAAGAAGAATTAACGATGAACGTATTAGTGCCTATAGCGGATTTTGGCAATTATCTATTATTTTCTCTGTTAGTTGGTCATGTTGTCCTACAATTTGTTCCGGAATCGAAAAAACCAACCATTCATCTACCAAAGTCATTGTTGCTAATTTGTACATTAGGAATCATAGTTCTTACTTTTGTACCAGTCTTAACCGTAATTTTGTTTTTTGATCATTCAGCCGGATTTCTATCTAAAGCAACCTCTGTTTTAACCAGTTTTCAAATTGGGCAGGCGTGGTTGTTTATCACCTTATTTGGGATATTTTTATGGTTAACGATTTATCTTGAGCGCTCAAAATATTTACAGGCATTTTGGATTGTTTTGATGTTGATTGCCATTGGATATGGGAGTCATGTTTCTTCCCAATCATTTGTTGTCGGTATATTTTCTCATACTACCCATTTCCTAATGGTTACGATATGGGTTGGTGTTCTGCTCCATGTATCATTTTTTTCTAGAAATAAAGAAAATTGGTCAGAGTTCTTACAATGGTTTACACCTTTGGCAATTGTCTGTCTGTTAAATATTTTTGCAACTGGTTTTGTCATTATGTTCACCATTGAAGAGCCAACAGAGTATTTAAATGGATGGGCAACACAGTACGGAAGAATGCTTCTTTTTAAGCACATAAGTATTATTCCTGTCATCATGTTTGCCATTATTAATAGCATTCTATCAAAAAGGGTTTCTGCATCATCTGAATATGAACCAAGAACATGGTTAAAAGCAGAAAGTGTCATCCTTTTACTTGTATTCTATTTTACAGCAGTGTTAGGCACGTTATCACCGCCTTATGAAATGGTATACCAAGCCCAAACCGCTGCACCTCCAACATGGATGGAATGGTTGTTAGCTAAGAACATCCTGGTACCGATAGAAATTGAATTTGCACCAACCTTATTATCCGTATTATTAATAACTTCCGCGTTTCTATTTTTGTTACTAATCATTATTAGTTATAAACGAATGAGTCCTGTTTTTGCTACTGTGTTTGGGGGCTGTTTTATACTTACTTTGTATTTAGGTTTGATGTTTTCTTGTGTGCTTTATCCAATAATTTATTGAGTTTTTATTGAATATGTAATGTAAAAAATGACTGAACATGAAAAAAGTAATATTAAATTAGACCTAGTCATATAACATTTTATAGCTGCTGTGGAAAATCTACCTACATATCATAGGCATTGAAAGGGGTACAAAGGTTGAAGCAAAAAAATTCTTATTTCCTATTAATCTGTTTCATTATCTTATTTTCTATTGTATCTCTTTCAGTCGTTTTTATTGTGCATTCATCGGAATTAAAACATGCTTTGGCTTTGGATAAAGTTATGCCTGCCTCAGTTACAAAGACGAACGTAAAACAATATTCTAGTAATCAACAAATACTAAAAACAGCAAATAAATCTCAAACAAAAGTGGCTACCTCCAACGAGGCAATTATTCAAACAAAAGCTGCACAACCAAAAACTGCGCCGGTCTCATTGGCTAGTCTAGAAATGCCGAATGAAAAATGTCTGAAAGGAGCTCCAGTTCGTAGTTTTAATATTGCCGCTATACAAGTAGATATGGTCTACAACAAATTTGGTGACCATGATCCTAACGCTAAAATTTACGCCTTAAGAGAAGACATTGAAAAGATTCGAGCAGCGATTGCCGAAAATCCTGGAAAACCTGTAAAGGAGATTCAGCCGCTAGCACTCCGAGCGAATAAAGGTGACTGTATTCAGGTGACATTTAGCAATCAGTTAAGTGAGAAGACCTCGATTCATATTGAAGGTGTTGGATATGATGTTAGGGGATCAGACGGCACCTCTGCAGGATATAATCCTGATTCCACTGCTGCTCCAAATACAGAAATTAAATATACCTGGAATGCTTCAGATGAAGGAACATTCTTTTTTTATAATGGTGCGGACTTAACGTACTTTACCGATCCAACCGGCGGCAGGGGGACAATGGGTGATGGTCTATTCGGGGCATTAATTGTTGAACCAATAGGAGCAACATGGACAGATCCTGTAACGGGTGAAGCATTAAAAAGCGGATTATACGCTGATATTCATTTACCTGACAAACCAGATTTCCGCGAATTCACATTGTTTTTCCATGATGGAATCAGTGCTCAATTTGGTACCCCTCAGCCCCCAGGAACACCTGAGGAGGAAGAACCAGGGGAGGAACCTCATGGACCCCATGTAGATGACCCAAATGAAAAAGAACTTTATGCTGTAAACTACCGTGCAGAACCAATGGATGAGCGATTGAAAAATGCAATGGGCGAGGATGGTAAAGACCCTACCATGTTTTATTCATCATGGGTATTTGGTGACCCGGCAACACCCATCACAAGAGCTTATGTTGGTGACCCTATTAGATATCGAGTAATTGGAGCAAACAGTGATGAAAATCATGTTTTTCACCTTCATGGGCATCGATGGAAAAGTGATACCAAGAAAACAAACACGGTTGACTCTGATACGTTGAATATAGGTGATACCCAAACCGCTGAATTAGCATTTGGTGCTGGATATGACAAAGATAACACTGGAGCACCAGGGGATTATTTATGGCATTGTCATTTGTTTCCACACTATCTTGAAGGAATGTGGGGATTAATGAGGGTTTACGATAAAGCACAGACTGACTTGCTTCCGTTAACGGATAGAGAATCACCGGACAATCCGTCGGATCAAAATCCAGGATTCCCTCACTATATACCTGGAGAAATCGGAAAACGTGCACCTAAGCCTCCAGACCCTGAATTACGTCCAGCAACAGACTCAGAAAAAACAGCTTTAGGTGCGCTCGTACCAGGAGCACCTAATTTCGACCGATGTCCAAAAGATGCACCAATACGTAAATACGACATTGTCGGGATTCAAACTGAGATTGTTTACAATTCGGAAGGCGACCGTGATAAAGAAGGTCGAATGTATGTTCTAGCAGAAGATGAACAAAAGATCCTGCGTGGAGAGTTAAGACCACGTCCACTTGCGATACGTGCCAATCAGGGAGATTGTGTGGAAGTAACATTAGAAAACCACTTATTTAATGCCAAAGAACCGAATGCACTTTCGATTCACATCCATTTTGTTGCTTACGATCCGTTAGGTTCTGATGGAACGTCAGTCGGTTGGAATTATAATCAGGGTACAGAACCTGGAGAAAAAATCCGTTACCGCTGGTATGCAGATGAGGAAGGTTCTATCCTTTTCCATGATCATATGTCTGCCGGTGAGAAAGGCTTCCATGGAACGTTTGGAACCTTAATTGTCGAACCAAAAGGCTCACAATGGCTGGATCCGAAGACAGGCAGGGAGATAAGGTCCGGTACGGAGGCGATGATTGTTCACCCTGAAAAAGAAGATTTCCGTGAACAAGTTCTCATTTACCATGATTTCGCAAGACTTTGGGACAAAAATGGAAACCTGCTTCAATTAGAGACAGACCCACCAAATTTCAAACACGCGCACGGATATGCTGCCGTCAATTATTCGAATGCACCATTTTTTCGAAGAAATAATGCGGATCCTGCTTATGTCTTTAGTTCATGGGTACATGGGGATCCACAGACACCGATTATTCAAAGTTATCCTGGAGATCCCATTAAAATTCGGTTAATCCAAGGAGCACATGAAACTCAGCATAATTTCAATGTACATGGATTAAGTTGGAAGCGTGAATCTGGTGTTGAGGATTCGGAATTAACGTCCACCCAAACCATTGGTATGTCTGAACAATTCACTATGGATATCCAACCAAACCCTGTTGGTGTGGAGCAGCGGGATTATTTATGGTCTTCTCAGCCAATTGAAGATTTGTGGAGTGGTTTATGGGGCTTTGTTCGGGTTTGGGGAGAAAAAACACCGATTCTGCAAAAACTTCCAGATCGACCACAACTAAAAGATGCGGTTGTACCGTGGAAGGTCAATCAGATGAAGAAAAATGGTAAACAACCGCCAAAAGCACGAACACCTGGCAATCCTTGTCCTCCTGGTGTTTTGGTAAAAAAGTTTGATATTACCGCGTTTATGAAGGATCTTGTTTATAACAATTATGGTGATCATGATCCATTTGGTATGATGTTTTCTCTTACAAAAGATTATTTAGATATTAAAAATGGCAAGAAAGCTGCTGAACCACTGGTTATTCGAGCTAATGAAGGGGAATGTATCCAGGTTACGCTTTCCAATCAACTCCCGTTAGATCCACCTGAAAACCAGGCAGATCCTGCATTATTAATGGCAAACCAAGTGAACTGGAAGAATTCTAACCGAGTTTCCTTGCACCCACAAATGGTTCAATATGATATGCAGGGATCTGACGGTGCGACAATTGGCTATA
The DNA here is from genome assembly GCF_031457145.1 of Neobacillus niacini. Classification (GTDB taxonomy): domain Bacteria; phylum Bacillota; class Bacilli; order Bacillales; family Cytobacillaceae; genus Neobacillus; species Neobacillus niacini_J. The sequence goes on along the minus strand of NZ_JAVDVZ010000004.1, from coordinate 299,048 downwards.
ATTATGACCAAACCATTGGACCAGGTGAAAAAATTACTTACCAATGGTATGCAGATAAAGAATATGGTGGAACCATTCTTTATGATTATGGGGACATCCGCAGCCATCGACTACATGGTGCATATGGATCACTAATTATTGAACCGAAAGGCTCGAAATATCGTGATCCGAAAACTGGTGAGGAAATTATGGCAGGTGCACGAGCGGATATTATCGTTCCGGATAAACCTGATTTTAGAGAACAGGTGTTAATGTTCTCAGATGGTCTCTATACGATAGGCAAGGATGGAAGTATTCCAACACCGGGTGCTGCTGATCTTGACATGGAGGACCGTGGTGAGAAAGGAATCAATTACAGTTCCGAACCATTTAAACATCGATTAGCTGCTAATCCTGATAAATCACTACTTTTTAGCTCAATTATCCATGGAGATCCGTCAACCCCAATACCGGAAGCCTATGTAGGCGACCCAATCCGTTTAAGGGTGATGCAAACAGCTGATAGGTCAAGAGGAAGTGTCTTTACGCTTCACAGTCATCGCTGGCGCTATCAATGGACAAATCCAAACTCTAAGCTTGTTTCTAGTCAGGGCTCCCTTACTCCAGGAGAGACCTTGGATATTATTCCTGTACAAAATGACGGGTTTGTTAACCAAGTAGGAGATTATGTTTATCGAGAAATGAAGCTAAGGAGATATTTGGAAGGTGGGTTATGGGGGATGCTTCGGATTCATAATCAACCGAAAAATCAGCTGCTGACGCTGCCTGACCGTCGTCCTGAGGAGCCATTTAATATTAGTGGAGTTCTTTCGTTAAATAAGAAGGATATTAACTTCCAATGGAGATCCAATGCTAACAAAGATATTGTAGGCTTTAACCTTTACAGGACAACATCCACAGCAAGGGGTTACCAAAAGGTGAATTCTAGTATTATCCAATCATTATCCTATATGTTGCCAATAAGTCCTGCTACCCCTAGATATTATTACAGCGTTACCTCGGTCGATAAATTTGGGAATGAATCGTTATTAGCAAAATCTATATTAATAGATACTGATTTAAAGAGATCATCCCTTGCACCCTAATATTTAATAGTTTTCTTTAGAAGAAGGTGGGGCGAATCTTCCACTGCCCCTTCCCTTTTTGATGAAGTGTAAATAGTATTTTAACACTATGTAACAGTGAATAAATAGGTCTATCTATTTATTATATGGAATAAAATTGAAAAAATGGGAGGGTTATCAGGGTTGAAGTTATAAAGATTACTAGTTTTTTGTGGTTGAAAAATTGAAAAAGGGTGGGTTGTGAATGTTACCAAGAGGTAAGAGAAGAAAGAGGAAGAAGCCGTCAACTTTAAAAAGCCTTCTTCTTTTGGTTATTACAGTAGTTTTAGTTATTAGTAGTGGAATTTGGGGAGATAATGCGGCAAAAGCGATTGTACCAATAGAGGACATCCCAAAACTCCAAAAAGTTGGTCCAATTGGGGAATATGGTTATCCTGTATGGTATAAGGATTCGAATGGTAAAAGGCTAGAGCTTTGTCTAGATGGAGCTAATCCATTATGTGGTTTTCCAGCAGGGGAATTTCCGACAGACCCGAACCTCAATGTTAAAGCTGGTAATTTCCCGGGAGAGGCATTTTATCAGCTGGCAAGTGCGTCAATCACATTGCCGTCTGGAGGAGATGCGGATGCCACTTTTGCTCTTGAAGCTGCGTGGGCAAATGAAATTGTTCAAGATGGGGATCAAATTGTATTTGGAAGAGTACGTTTTCGAGTTGACGATTTACTTACCGGCAGTAAATATACCATTACACATCCATACGGAGTAGATGAGATAGTTGCAACGGCAGAGAGTAAAAAAAATCCACAACCTGGAGGACCAGGTGAAATCCGATTTGTTGAAGATATTGGGATTAACGGCGGCTTCGAAGGAGCTAAGACAAGCAGAATTGGGACTTTCCTAGAATGGGATACAGAAAATGATAGGCCACCAGGATTTGTAGGCGACCCGGACCAACCTCATAAAATAAAAAATGGATATAATAACCAAAATATTTTCAAAATTGAAGGACCAGGAATTGAAAGCGATGGTACTTGTGGTGATGAGTGTGTTTCTACAGATTTATTTAGTTTAATGGGAAAAGAAGCAACAACAGCTGGTGTTGATGTCATGAGAGCTACATACAGCCAGGATACAACGGGAAGTGGTACCATCGATGTATTTGCTTCTACAGAAGAAGATAGAAAATATGATTTTGTTGTTGATTTTCCAGGGGTCGACCAAAATAATAAAACCATAGAAGGACTAAATGGACAATATTTTGGGCGTGTAACTTATAATGGTACAACACCTGAAAATGTGACCGTGATAAATACAACGGATATCCCAAATACTAAAAAAGTGATTCAAGTTGTGGATTACATTACGGCCACTGCTAAATATGATACAAATTCTAAAACTCTTTTTGTAACTGCTTCATCTAGTGATAAGGTAACTAATCCTACATTAACAGTTCAAGGTTTGGATAAAATAGTTCCTAATTCAGATAATTTGGACAAAAAAATTCCTGCTATAGGAACGTTGGCAATTAGTAACCCGTTATTTGTACCGCCAACGATTACTATAAAATCTGCTAAAGATGGCAGCACAACAGTGCCGGTAGAAGTTACGACTGTCCATAGTTCGGCAAATGCAGGTCCCGCTCAAACAGGTAAAACACAGGGCTCAGTAATTACCTTGGATGGAAGAGCCTCTATTAATGCAGCGAGCTATAAATGGGAACAAGTTAGCGGTCCAGCAGTTACTCTAGATTTGGCAGACACTGCTAACCCAACGTTTACGTTCCCTAAACAATTCGTACCAGTGAGCTTTGAATTAACTGTTACCGGCTTTAATGGAGAAACATCAACAAATGTAGTCACAATCACACCAGCTCCAGATAAACTTGCTGCGCAGACTGTCACATTTGTTCAAAGCACAGGAATATTAAACGTAAATGGAACAAGTGATGTATTTGGACCAGGAGTTACAGTCACCTTATGGAAAGTAAATCAAACCACTCCACTCGGAACAGCAGTTGTAGGTTCAGATGGAAAATGGATATTCTCAAAAAGGGGACTTTCATTTGTAAAGGGTGAAACCCTCACTATTGTATCCAGTTCTGGTGGGAAACTGAATAATGTACCTGTAATTATTGGTATCAAGTAACTAGTTAGCTGGAAAGAAACTATTTGTTAGTTTCTTTCCAGTTTTTTTAATGGGCTTTCTTCTAATCTCATATTCGTAACGAAGAGGGTCATTCCATCGACTAATAAGAAAAGGAGTTTGAAAGGGTTGAAGCCATGTTTTTCTTGGTGTTGTTTTTTATTGGATTGGTCTTTCCATTTTTATTGATAAAAGTAAATCCTAGATGGATTATTTGGATTCCATCGATGATCTTATTTTTAGCCGCCATCGCTATGTATGGGAAAGCAGAGTTTTTTCCTGGAGAAGGAATGGCTGATTTGGCGGAACGACTTTATTTCATGATTTTTGGAGTAGCTGCGATTGGCTCCATTGTAGGGGGAATCATCATCCGATTTTTGAAAAGTAAATAAAGATTGTGGCCAGGTCCTTATGCACAGGATACTGGCTATTTTCTTGCATGTAAATAGGTGTGAGGTCATATGGTGTAGGGAGGGGGAATCAAATGATTAGTTTAAATGGCCGTATTGTTAAGCCTGAGGATCTGAGTAAAGAAATAACGAATAGTGAGCAAAAGGCGATAATCGAACAAATGGCAAGTTATCCCGTAATCTATTACTATGAATCATTGCAGCAACTAAAATTTGAATTATTATTTCGAGTGAATACGATAAAAGCAGCAAAGGCATTAGAAAAAAGCGGTTTAAAGTTTACTACTTTTGCTTATTCCTTTGCCAACAAAAAATATTGGAATCGATTAGCAAACGGAGGGTTTCTTTTACGTGAGGGAGTGAATCCTTCAGAAGGAATAGAAGATATACTGAAAAATGGGAAGCTATATGCCACTGAATGTGCTACGGGGATTGCCATTGTGTTGTACATTGCGGCCCTATATACCATTGGTCCGAGAGCATTTAATACCTACTTCAGGCGCCTTTTTTTAATGGATTGGCAATTTGATGAGGATTTACCCGTTTATCATACAGATGGTGAAGATTTCATTATTGGTGATGTTTTGCATTTTAAAAATCCTGATTTTAATCCAAATGAGCCATGGTGGCGAGCTGAAAATGTTGTTTTTCTTGGTGATGACAAGTTCTATGGTCATGGAGTAGGAATACGAGATTCTAAGACCATTATAAACTTTTTAAATGGAAAAAGGAAAGATAACCCCGATGAATCCGCCTATCTTATGCGGATGATAACTAGACCAAATTATAAAACGATTTTTTTATTACGTTAAAAGTAGAGGGAGCATCCAAAATGGATGCTCCCCCTATATTTATATATTTCAAAAGTGAATTCTTCCGTCAATGTCTGCGCTAAGCCGTTTACTAATTAAGTAGTCCAGCTCGCGCCGTTTTTCAACTTCCATTCTCACATTTAGTTTACGTTTATAGTCTTCATAACAAACTCCATGAGCACTCAACATCGCCTTTTCCATTTCATTGGTATACCTCAGTTTCAAATAATGGATAATGAATCCCTCCGGTTTATCGCCTGAATTGGCTTTTTATAATACAGTACTTATGATAACACTGTAAATTTGTCCAAACAATGTTGATAAAACGGCATATAAGTCTGTGAGCTGTGCTGACATGGTCGCTCGGTAAGTTACCTCAATCATCCTTAAAAAATAAGCTAAATCCTTCCAATAAGAGCTTGTTATCATTATATGTCAAACAAAGAAAGCCCATTGCTTCCGAAGCAATGGGCTTTCTTTTTATGGATAAAACTGTTTAATTCATAGATTTATCTAACATGAAATCAGCTTTTGGCAGTGTAATAATTTTACCGCCAATTTGTACATGTACGGTATCTTTGAAAATGGCTTTTACAATTCCCTTTAGTGAAACACTTGAGTTGATTGAGATATCTTTTTTATCAGATTGGTTTGCCATATTAATCAACACCTTCCAAAGTTAATTATAAGATATTATATATGAATAAAGGCAAAAAAAGCGAGTAAAAAGTCCTAAATAAACGAAAAATAAATAATTTGTTCATGTTATTTACAACCAATGCCAAGGGGTGTGAACATTTAGATTAAAATAACATGAACTATAGTTCAAGTATTACATGTAAAAGAGAGTCTGTCAATGGAAACATGAACTATGGTTCAACATTTTTATTTTGTGGTATAATATTAATGAGGTGAGATAAATGTCAGACCGAGAAGACCATCTGGTTGGCGAGTTCCCCATACTGCCTAAGCAGGAACGAGCTCAACAAAAAAGAGAATCGTTACTTAAAAGTGGACATGCATTGTTTATTATGAAGGGATATGAGCATACAACGGCAAAAGAGATCGCCGCCAATGCAGGGGTAGCAACCGGTACCTTTTACCGGTACTTTTCGGATAAACGACAGCTATTAATGGCTTTGTTAGAAGATCAGATTGAGCTGTTAATGCCGCCTGAACCAAAATGGGGTGTTAGAGACCCAGAAAGCACATTGGCAGGACTTTTAGAGGCATATGATAGGCGCCTAAAAGTGCTGGGACTACAGCGGTTGCTCCCTGAATTACTGGCAAAGGATTCAGAGTTTGCAGAGGTTTTGGCAGCTGGCAAGCGGAAAATATATGATAGAATTCTTTTCGGTATTAGAAAGGCTTATGATCATGGGCTTATCTGGAAGGATATTGATTTGAACACCGTAACATGGGCAATGATGATTTTAGCTGAAAATGCACCAGAGAAAATGAAACAATGCGGGAAACAGGCCGATTACCGTGAAGTCGCCAAGGTAATTTGCCGAATGATTTTTCCTCCAGATGTGATAAAAAAATTACAAACCGAGGCAGATGAAAAAGAAGATAACATCAAGTAACGTTGTTTGAAAGGAAGTAATAGCTAATAATGGAAAACAGCTTTAATTTGAAGAATCTTAAAGCAATAAAAATTGAACTAACTCGCTTTATGATGGCATACAAATTTGCGTTAGATGAAATGACAACGAAGATTAATATTCTTAAAGATGAATTTAATTATATTCATGACTATAACCCAATAGAACACGTAAATTCACGGCTAAAGTCACCTGAAAGTATTTTTAAAAAAGTGCAACGAAAAGGTATTGATTTCTCTTTAGAAAGTATTAAGGAAAACATCAAAGACATTGCAGGAATGAGAATAACTTGTTCCTTTATTTCTGATATCTATGAGTTAAGCCGAATGATTGCAAAACAAAAAGACGTTCGAATTATTGAGTATAAGGATTATATAAAAAATCCAAAGCCAAATGGATATCAAAGTCTGCATATGATTGTAGAAATTCCAATATTCATGTCCGACCGTGAGGAATTAACCTTAGTGGAGGTACAAATCCGTACCATTGCCATGGACTTTTGGGCAAGCTTAGAACATAAAATTTATTATAAATACAATAAAGAAATCCCACAAAAAATGCTGGATGAATTGAAAGCAACAGCAGATATGGCTGGGAGTTTGGACCGGAAAATGGAAAGTCTTCATAGAGAAATGGCTAAAATGAAACAGGCGGATGAGGCTGATGAGATGCTTTTGACTCTCGGAATCGGAAGTAACAAGCTCAATTTATTAGAGACATTCATTGAAGAAAAACTAGGGATTAAATAAAAATGAAAAAGCCTTTTACAATTTTCAGTAGTGGAAACGGATATCAGTTTTTTCTTATTCGAGCATAATGGCTTTACCTTACGGGGGTATGATATAATGACAGAAAATGAGGTGATTGAATGTCTTTTGATCATGTGAATGAGGAAGAGATGAATGATGAATCCTGCTGCAGTACTGAGGGCAGCCACCGAAAAAGCCACCATTCTGATAAAGTGAAAAGTAATCTCGTTACCAGACTGAATCGAATTGAAGGGCAGATTCGTGGAATTAAAGGTTTGATTGAGAAGGATACCTATTGTGATGATGTGATTACACAGATTTCAGCAACGCAATCAGCACTTAATAGCGTTGCAAAAATCTTGCTAGAAGGTCATTTGAAAACATGTGTGATTGAAAGAATTCAAGAGGGTGACCATGAAGTTTTAGATGAGGTCTTGGTTACTATACACAAATTAATGAAGAAATAAATATCAATCTCTAGGTCGTACTTTATGTACGATTTTTTTATTTCTAGTATTGATTTATAAAGAAGGAATATGAAAAAAACGCATAGAATAATATAGTTATAATATTCTGATAAATCAGAGGTGAGGGCGATAAAGGCGACTAAAATAATCCTATTAATATTTGCTGGGCTCATTCTGATATTTAGTTTTTATGCTTATTCAGTTTTTTATGGTACACCTTGGGAAAAACAGAAACATGAGAAAAATATGTATAACTATATTACCGAAAAATATCAGACTGATTTTGTCCTAAGAAAAATTAGTTACAATTTTTTAAGCGAAACTTACCAAGGGTATGCCTACCCTAAAGAGAACTCGAACCTCTTATTTATCGTTGAACAAGACATGGATTCCCCTGAAGGTTATTTAGATAATTATCCGAAAGTTATGTGGGATACAGAGTTAGCTAGAAACCTTAAAGGACAAATTAAAGAATTATTCCCTGATTTGGATGAAGGAATGTTTAAAGCCCAACAAATAAAAGACAAAGGGGAAATCTTTGGTCCTAACATTCCTACCTATGAAGAATTGAACATATCGACCCTCACTTCCTCCATTCCTATAGATATTAAAACAAACTGGGCACTACTGAATCAACAAAATGAAGTGCAAAAAATGAAGAAACTTAGTCTATTTTTAAAGGAAGCACGTTTCCCTGTATTAATAGAAGTTAGATATTATGAAAACGAAATGAATGAAAATGCAAAGGTCTTTTTTATCACAGAAGAAGGCGAGATTATTGAAAAATAGTGCTCCCACGTTTGAAGGAGCACTATTTTTACTATTGTATTAATGGGTGAGCAGGGTTTAGTAGGATGTATTTTAATGTTTTCCTTCTGATTAATAGTAAGCCAAGATTGTTGTTTGTTTCAATGATAGATTTATTATCTAATAATTGATAATTTACTTGATCCTTCCATAAATAAGAAATCGACTTATCCTCTTTTTCAACTTCTTTAATGTAATAAAAGGGAGTACATATCCGATTAATGTCATTGTGTTTTCTTTTTAAAGCATTCAGTGCCATAATTTGTCTCATCAGAATTCCCCATACGCCGCCAAAGCTCATGTTTTTCAATGGACTGCTAGTAAATTGATTAACGGTTAGTTTGCGACCATCTTGAAAAGAAATTGCTGCTTTAACGGCCAAGGCATGGTCTAGGTTCAACAACAATGGATCCGCGACATCATCTGCATAGATTTGATCTCCCATAAGAAATAGAGTGCTTGGTCGAACTTTTAAATTAGTATATTCTTTTTCTATTTAAAAGGTCAGCTGTTGTGAGTGTATCTTCATCATCCCCATGGGGCTTTCGACAAGAACCATATAGGATATTGCAGTGTTGTGCAGAGCTGTTGAGATAGAGGGTAGGATAGTCTAGATTACCATAAACAATAGAATCAGGATTGTCTTTTGATAGTAAGCCTAGGGTCTGTAAATCCAGAAATTGGTGTGGTCATAAGGAATGGTGAGTTGGCGATGTAATTGTAGAAATATTGCCAATATTTTTCCGGGATATTTATTATGCCTGTATTATACTTAGAATAAAGACAACAAAAGAACGATTGTGAGTTGGATTTAGAAAATGTTCAAAATTTCTCCATGGAGGGTAGGATGATTTATGAAGACATTGATTGTTTATTGCTCATCACATGGTACAACAGAAAGAGCTGTCCAATTATTAAGTGAGTGGATGGAGGGAGACGTCTTAGCCGTTGATTTAAAACGAGATAAAATTACTTTTGATGTTCGAGATTATGACTTTGTAATCATAGGAGGCTCAATCCATGCAGGCAGTATTCAAGGGAAAATAAAACATTTTATCGGCAAACATTTTGATGAACTTTTAACGAAAAAACTAGGTCTTTTTCTCTGTTGCTGGCATGATGGACAAACTGCACTTGAACAATTTGATACGGCATTCCCAGAGGAATTGAGAAAAGTATCAGTAGCAAACGGTATTTTTGGTGGAGAATTCCTGGTAAGTAAAATGAACTTCATAGAAAGACAAATTGTTAAAAAAGTGAATGGCATTACGGTGGATACATCGAATTTAGATACAACAGCCATCATGACCTTTGTGATGAAAATTAATTCAACATTTGCCATTGCATAAAAATGCCCGACCCTTCATGGGTCAGGCATTTTTCAGTGGAATTAACAAATTCTTTGAATCAGCTCTATGGAATTATTCTTGGGTGAATTAACCAGAGGGCTTACTTCATAGGCTTCCATTAAATCTTGTTCCAACGGTATTAGTAAATGAATAAGCTTAGAAGTGTCCGTTATAGAAGGATCAAGCCAATATTTTTCATCTTCCGGCTTTAAGATTACTGGCATCCGGTCGTGAATGTTTTGAACAAGCTCATTAGGATGGGTGGTGATCACTGAGCAAGAATAGATCGATTTACCTTCAGGTGATTTCCAATTCTCCCAAAGACCTGCCATGGCAAACAATGTATTCGACTTTAATTTAATCCTCATTGGAATCTTATTTTTACTATCGATACGTTTCCATTCATAAAAACTATCCGCAACAATTAAACAACGTTTTTTCTTATAGGCATTACGGAAGCTTGGTTTCTCAGACAATGTCTCGGCACGGGCATTTATCATTTTATACCCAATCGACATATCCTTCGCCCAGGGAGGAATTAATCCCCAACGTAAAAATCCCATCTTATTCTGTGACCCATTATTAATGACAGCTAGTACCGATTGAGAAGGTGCCACATTATAATTGGGGAAATACTCATCCTCCTGAAGAAAAAATTCAACATCAAACCGATCAATCAGCTGATCAACCGTCGCAGTTAACGTAAACCGTCCGCACATATCTAACACCCCTTTTCGTTATTATATCATTTTGGTGACAGGCACCCAATATACATTTTGTCCCCATTTATACATCAAATTATGAATAAAATGTATAAAAATGAATTTATAGGCGAATAATGTTTAAGGTTTTTAGTTTGAGAATTTCAACGAGAAGGAGGTTGCGTATGAGGATTTGGTTTAATAGGTGGTTTACAACGGTTACCCATTTTATTGAGTTGATTCGTAAGAATGATGAAGGAAGGCGTTTTGTGTTTTTTGGAACTCATTCGAATAGGGATGCTCTCTATTTGCAATATTGTGATTATGCTTTCACGGAACCATCCGTTTCTGGTGACGAGTACATTGAATTCTGTCTTGAATTTTGCCTCAAGCATAAAATAGATATTTTCATCCCTAGAAAAGAAAATGTACTGATTTCTAAAAGGCTCGCCGATTTTGAAGCAATCGGTGTGAAAGTGCTAGTATGTCCAGATTCTGAATTAATGGAGACACTGGACAATAAAGCTGCTGCGTATCATTCCATTATGCAAAAGGGAGAGGAATCTGCAGAACTTGTTTCTATTCCCGATTTCTACGTGGTCAATAATATAAAAGATTTCAAAATAGCGTATCAAACATTAAGGGATAAAGGACATACTGTTTGTTTTAAACCAGTAATCGGTGAAGGGGCAACTGGTTTCCGTGTCATTGAGGATAAGATTGAAAGTATTGACCTACTTTTTAGAAGGGCTAGTAGCCGTCGTCTTCCATACCATTACGCATGTGAGATTTTAAGCCAGCAAGAGGTTTTCCCGGATTTAATGGTTTTAGAATATCTAGAGGGACCGGAATATAGCATTGATTGTATTGCTTCTTATGATCAGTTATATGCTGCGATTCCAAGGATGAAAGGGGAAGGCAGAATAAGAGAGATTGTGGATCATCATGAGCTTATTCAACTTGCCCACCGATTTCATCATCATTACCAACTACCGTTTATCTTTAATATTCAGGTTAAATATAATCAGGGCGTACCTAAGCTGCTCGAAATTAACCCGCGAATGAGCGGGGGCATGCATTTCAGCTGCTTGAGTGGCCTTAATCTTCCATACCTGGCAATCAAATTACTGCTTGGTGATGAAATCGGGCAGTTGAAACCTCGATTTGGTATTCGAGCAAGTCATCTCGAAAAAGAAATGATACTTGATAAAGATCTCTTTGCTTAATAAATGCCTTGGGTGCTAATCCCAAGGCATTTCTCTTTTAAAGATCTTTAATTGTGTACCTGGATTTTTTCATTGGTTTCAGGTACCCGCAATAAAACCGCTCCGCCAATAATAAATAAAATGACTAAGCTAAAAACACCTGCGTTTGTATTACCAGTAATTTGTGCAGTAAAACCAACTAAAGCAGGTCCTAGAATCGAGGCGAATTTATAAAAAATATTATAGAATCCAAAGAACTCGTTTGCATTTTCCTTAGGTACAAGCTTCGCGAAGTAAGAGCGGCTTAGAGCCTGAATTCCGCCTTGGGAGGAGCCGACAAGCATAGCTAAAATCCAGAAATCTAAGGTTGTTTTCATGAAATAAGCATAGATACAAATAATAATATAGATAAAAATACCAACTAATAACATTCTTTTTCCTGTAAATTTATCTGCGAGCTTTCCATACAACAACGCAAATGGGGCGGCAATTACTTGGGTAGCAAATAAAATGATTAATAGGTTAGTGGATGAAATACCAAGGTCAGTACCATAGGCAGTAGACATGGTAATAATGGTATGAACCCCATCAATGTAAAAGAAATAAGCAATAAGAAAAAGAAACAAAGGTTTATAGGCTTTAATTCGTTTAAGGGTTTGAAATACTTTTTTAAAGCTAGTTGAAATAGGTTTTGCCGCCCGCTCGACATAATAGACTTGCTCAACATTTTTTAACATTGGAATCGTGAAGGTACCCCACCAAATGGCTGTAATCGCAAAGGCTATTTGCGTGGAGACCGTAACAGACAAGGGAAGAATCTCCTGTTGAGATAAAATTATAAGTGCAATGCCAATGATAAAAGGTATGGTACTTCCGATATACCCCATCGCAAATCCGCGTGCAGAGATCTTATTCATTCGTTCTTCACTTGTAACATCTACCAGGAACGCGTCATAGAAAATATTGGCTCCCCCAAAACCAATAATGGTAACAATATAACAGACTAAGAGGATAAGCCATTGGTTACTGGGGACAACCGCCAGCATAGCTGTAAAGGCAATTCCAAGAATGACGAAAAAAGTGAATAATCTCTTTTTTAATCCCCTAAAATCACCTAGGGTTCCTAAAATGGGAGCGCAAATGGAGACAAGCAGTGTTCCAAAGGAATTCGCGTAACCCAAATACGCAGTAGAGGTAGATCCTGCAAGTCCTGCTCCATCCGCAGCTGCTTTAAAGTACAAGGGAAAAATAGCTGTTGTGATTAAAATCGAGTAAGCCGAATTTGCCCAATCGTAAAAAACCCAGCTTTTTTCTTGTTTCGTCATTCGATTCAAAGAGTTTTCCTCCTATTTAGTTTAAATTACACATTTGTCCTTTATAACTAGTTCCTAAATCATTTCTGTCTTTAACAAAATATATGCTGTGCCAACGCAAATTTTACAGTAACTGTTCAATTATTTTTCTCCCCTTTGGCTATTAAATGTTTCGTAAACGACTCATACTTAACCCCATGGAAAACTCTACCTGTACTTTAATTGTACAATAATTAAAGGGGATAATTGTTAATTTTTCAATAATTTTAACTCTATTGTAAAAGAATGTACTGTTTATTTTTGGGAAGTTGTAACGAGGTAGTAACTACCATAGTCTATTAGATTAGAGGTGGAGCAAAAAATGAAAAGAAAATCATTACTTATCTTGATTTTTGGAGTTTGTATATTATTTATGATGACTTCCTTTGTAATCCAGAGAAGAAAGAAGTCAGTAAAATAGTGGTGACAGGCACCACAGAAAGACACTGTCCACCCCAGGTGGACAGTGCGGATAGTAAAAAGCCGGTTTCGTAAAAACCGGCTTTTTGGTGTTATACTATGCTTTTTGTACTTCGACTAGCATGGTTTGGTGGGCGTTACCTTTTGCCAGGGGGGTTATCCTTTGGCTGGTGAGAACGTTTGCGCATCCTCCTGTATCTACACCGTTTTTATCGGGTTTATACCAGGCACCAGCCTGCATGGCCACCACACCTGGCATAATGCGAGTGGTGACTTCAGCTGGAATCATAATCGTTCCACGATAATTATAAATTTTAATTTTATCGCCTTTTTGAATGCCACGCTTCTCTCCTCTCGCCTATTTTTGTTAATAGGTTTTTATCGAGCATTGGATAGTGCCTCCTTCAAGGCAGGTATTAATTCATATTCTAATTCCAAGTACTCCGCTAAAAGCAGGGCGGCACCCTGGTATAATTCAAATGATGCTGAATTGCTCAATGTTTCACAAAAAATAGGGCACCATTTTAGAAGATGATTGGTTAAAAAGGAATATTGATCAGCTAATAGTTTATTCTGAGTATCAAGATTGTCGCTTTCGAGTGTTTTTTTGATAAGAACGTGGAGAAACTCTAATTCTATTACAATGTGATCGTCAGGCTCGTTTCCTTCACGGATGAAAGATAAACCATAATGATGGTAACACTCTCTAACCGTCAGGGTTACTTCTTCAAATAGGAGGTGTTCTTTATCTAAATAAACTGACTCCCAAAGAGGAGCGGGCAGCACATTTGGACCTACAAACAGCCGGTTATATTCTTCTTGCAATCGTTTCATGTATTCACCATTTTGTGTCAGAAGAGGCTGAATACCTTTTTGGATGGTCCTGCATGCATTGCTGATTTCACATAGAGATTGGAACTGCGGTTGATTCGATACTTCTAAAAAAGCATCCCTATCTGGCGGAAAATCAAAAACAAATCGAATCAATTGATTTAGATATAACCTGCTCTGTAAGAGGTGAGATTCATTAGTGATTTTGTTCTCATTTATAGACATAAAATCCCCTTTTCTACGTTCATATACCTAATAGTATCTGAAGAAAAAATCTGCGAAATGATATTTATAAAATGTTATACAAGGTTCACTACTTTTCTAACAAAATGTGGATTTTGATAATGATTATCCAGCAGTGCTAGACAGGTTTGTGTATACATTTTTCATTATATAGTCAGATGCCTTTCCCCTTTCTCACCCAATTGAATTTATTATAGTATGCAGTAAAAACTAAGGTCTTAAAAATAGACAAGCACTTGAACTGCCATATTCATAATTTTATCAAACTGCCAACTTTGTAAAGGAAGGAGGGAAAATATGTATAGTCAGAAGAATTTAGAACAATGGATGAAAAACATTAAAGTAACCAACTTGGTTAATGCTGATGTCGATGTAGTGAATAACACTCCCTTAGAGATGATGGGAAAAGGCCGACAAGGAGCGGTTTTTCAATTAACCAATGACATCTGTGTCAAGGTATTTGGTAATACCGAGGATTGTGACCGTGAATATTATGCTTTATCACTTGGACAGCAGACTTCTCTATTTCCAAAGCTCTATGGGAAAGGACCGCTCTATATCGTGATGGAGATTATCAGAGGGGTGGATTTACGCGAGTATTTACAATCGCAGCCATTAACAAATGCACTTTCGGAAAAATTAATTGAAATGTTAATTACGTTTAAGAAAATTGGATATGAGCGAATTGATCATCATAAGCGGCAGATTTACCTGCAGCCGGATGGAAGTTTGAAGGTCATTGATGTGGCGAGAACCATTTGGCGTGATCGTGTTTATCCATATCCGCGGAAATTATTGACATCCTTAGGGGAAGAAAATAAAGCCATTTTTATGGCTCATGTTCAAGAAATGGCACCGGAATTATATATGGAGTGGCTCCACTACATCCGTATGGAGGAAATTTCACGGCAAATTACTGCTTTACTTCTTCCACAGGAACCGGATAAAAAAACCATAAAAAATCTTAGTAATAGCCTGTTGACAACAGCGGATGAAAGTAATTATGTGAACCTACTGCAGGGTCTCGTTCATAAGGTTTTCAAGGAAGAATGGATCAAAACCATGCTTGCACGAGGGGTAAACACAGAAAAAGTCATGGCCAAAATAGATGAGCATTGGGACAAACTCGAACATGGCTTTGAGGAAAGGTACCCAGAAAGCGAAAGAGACTATGATGGTAAAAGGGGTTTCAAAGGGGAACGACATTCACGAGGTGATCGTGACCACAATAGGGGTAAAAGCTATGAGGGAGAAAAAGATAGACGCAGAAAAGGCGCAAAAGGTGGTAGAGGTAAACGCCGTCACTAAAATAAATTGTACCAATAGGGGCGCTTAAGAACCCAACAATTATCTGAGGAAGGAGCCCAATGAAACGAGGAGAAACGAAAATGAAAGTATTAGTAATTTGGCGTCTGCTCACAGTGGGCGGGGTGAATGCTGGCTGGCGCAACCGCTCGATTTATTTTAAAAAACATGGAATTGATACGGAGTTTTTGTACACGACAGATCACGGCGGGCTTCACATTATGGAGGATGTTGCTCCCGTTTATTTAACCAAGGATGAAAAGAAAATTATTAAAATTATTCAAGACAATCACTATGATGCCATTATTGTGGTTGACACAGGTGCTGCATTTAAATGGATTCGTAAAGCAAAATATAAAGGTCCAGTATTGGTGGAGGCACGTACACCAGAGCTGATAAAGTTAATTCCTCAATTAAAATCGTTTAGAGGGATACATCCAGAAACCATCATCGTTCCTTCTCACTATCAAAAGCGATTAGTATCGATAATAACCGATGAGATTCCGATTCATGTGATCTACAATGGGATTGATACTTCTTTTTACCGTGCTTTATCCTCTGAGGAAATAAATTTTGACCGTGACCCTATCCTGCCAAATGGTAAAAAGATTATCGGCTGGATTGGCAGATTAGACAAACGTAAAAACTGGCAAATGCTGATTGAAGTGGCTAAGCTCATGAAAGGTCAGAGGGATGATATAGAATTTTGGGTCATTGGCGGTGCTCAAAGTGTACAGCGCGAGGAGTTCGCCGCGAAATTGCAGGAGGAGAAGCTGACGGACATTGTCAAATGGTTTCCGGTTATACCTTATCACCATATGCCGCATGTTTATGCGAAAATTCGACAATCCGGCGGCTGTACACTGGCAACGACAAAGACGGAATCATTTGGGAATACCTTCATTGAATCAATGGTGTGTGGTGTCCCAGTGGTTGCTTCAAAAATGATGCCCGTTACAGAATTGGTTGTCCATGGTGAGCACGGATTGCTATTCCGTGGTCAAAATGTCGAAGATGCGGTCCAACAGCTTAATGAAATCGTTGATAACCCAGTCATCCATCAACAAATGTCAGAGGCAGCTATCGCACGTGTCCATGAAAAGTTTGCGATAGAAGTGGTTGCGGAACAATATGTCCATTTGTTGAAAAATATTGCCGGAAAAGACTCTGCTCACGATAGAGAGGGGAAATCCAATGATTCAGCCAGTGGCTTTTAAGGAAACACTTGCAGGAAAATCGAATGCACATTTGATAACTTTTGATGACGGGCGTGATTATGTCGTGAAGTACTTCCAGCCTGGATTTGAAAAAACGCTGGCAAATGAGTGGGTCGCCTATTGTCTAGCACGTTACCTCGGTCTGCCGATACCTTTTGCACGATTGGTAGAAATACCACAAGAGTTTTCCTCCAACTATCCCGAACTCTCTCAAATGACTCAAACACAGTTTCAGTTTGCTAGTCTTCACCTACCAGATTGTTTTGATGGGCATCAGGTTACCGAGGTTCCTGCTATTTCCAACGTGGAAAATCTCGCTGGCATTATTTTATTCGACTACTGGATGTGCAATCGAGATCGAACGAGGAAAAACATTGTGTTATGTGATGACACACCAAATTCATATCGGTTGTGGATTATCGACCATGCTGAAGTGTTTGCATCCTATAATTGGACTCTTGACGATATGGAATCGCTGCCTATCACGATACTAAAAAGCGGTACACATCAAATCATGGCATGTTTTATTGAGTATGAGCAGGATTTTTATGAGCAGCTAGAAATCATTCAAACCCTGCCTATTCATTTAATAGAAGAAATTGTGGCACTCATTCCGGAGGATTGGCAGGTTACGAGTGAAGAAAAAAAAGCGATTGTCAGTGCGCTGGTAACTCGTCGAAAAAGAATACTCAAAAAGTTGATGGAAAGGTTTCTTAAAAGGGTTTATCGGCCAATACATGCAAAAGAAAAATGACTCCCTTAGCTTCTTTTAAAAAGGGAGTTTTATTTTTAAGAAATGTACTTTCATGAATATAGATTACTAGGTTACTAACGTGACCGATGGTTGTCCATATGCATATAAAGGATTAAGGAGCTAAGGAAAGGAGGAAGCATATGAAAATCCGTAAAGCCATTATTCCAGCAGCAGGCCTCGGAACTCGATTTTTGCCAGCCACGAAAGCACAGCCAAAAGAAATGCTGCCGATTGTTGATAAACCGACCATTCAATATATTGTCGAAGAGGCCGTGGCTTCTGGTATTGAAGAAATTATCATCATTATCGGCAGAGGAAAAAGGTCCATTGAGGATCATTTTGACAAATCGTATGAGCTTGAAGACACTCTCTATAAAAAAAACAAACTTGAAATGTTAGCAGAAGTTCAAACGATTTCAAACTTAGTAAATATCGTTTATGTCCGTCAAAAAGAACCGCTTGGTTTGGGACATGCTATTCTTTGTGCGAAAAGCGTCATTGGCGATGAACCATTTGCGGTTTTACTGGGTGATGATATCGTGATGTCGGAAACGCCCTGCTTAAAGCAGGTCATCGATGTGTTCGAATATTATAATAGTTCAGTTGTAGCCGTTCAAACGGTATCGGATAACGATGTCAGCAAATATGGAATTATTAAGCCAAAGGGAGAGATGATTGAGTCGGACCTTTTCCATATTGATTCGCTGATTGAGAAACCCAGTATAGAGGAAGCCCCTTCAAGATTTGCGATTATGGGACGCTATGTCTTGAGTCCGAAGATTTTTGATATTTTAGAGAGAATTCCAATGGGACGAGGGGGAGAATTACAGCTGACAGACGCCATCAATGAACTGAATAAAGAACAAGCTGTTTTCGCCTATAATTTTAAGGGGAACCGCTATGATATTGGCGATAAAATTGGTTTTATTAAGGCCACAATCGATTTCGCTTTAAGCCGGGAAGATATCAGGGAAGCTGTATTAGACTATTTACAGGAAGTCAATATAAAAGAAAACCTCCAAACTAGTAAAAGAGAGACTGATTGAAATGAAGATTGCTATTTTAGGTACAGGCTATGTAGGGCTGTCAACCGGTGTTTGTTTATCCCAAATTGGCCACCAGGTCACATGCCTGGATATAAATGAACAAAAGATTGTTCAATTACGTAAGGGTATATCACCAATCTATGAACCAGGTCTAGATGACTTACTAACTATGAATATGGCAGCAGGAAAATTAAAATTTACAACCTCCCAACCTGAAGCGTTAGCTAACGCAGAAATTATTATTGTTGCGGTCGGAACGCCACAGGGTGATGATGGTGCAGCGGACCTTTCCTATCTGGTACAAGCTTCCAAAGATATTTCTTCGTATATAAACCACGATACAATCATTGTCATTAAGAGTACGGTACCTGTTGGAACAAATGATTTTATTAAAAAATTGATAGAAGACTATTGTGGGTTTCCAGTGAAAATGGTTTCAAATCCTGAATTTCTTAGACAGGGATCAGCGATAGATGATACGCTGAAGGCTGATAGGATCATAATTGGTTCTGAAAATGAAGAAGCTGCTAGTAAAATTCAAAAGATGTATCGTCCGTTAAATGTGGAAGTCATTATAACAAGTACAAAAAGTGCGGAAATGATAAAATATGCTTCGAATGCATTTCTAGCAACGAAGATTAGTTATATCAATGAAATTGCCAATTTATGCGAAGCCGTCGGGGCAGACGTGCAAGATGTAGCGCGCGGAATGGGTAAGGATAAGAGGATAGGAGAGGAGTTTCTGTATGCCGGAATCGGCTATGGTGGCTCATGTTTTCCAAAGGATGTCAAAGCCTTGCTGCATACCGCAGGTGTCAACGGGGTGAAATTTCCTTTATTAAAAGAGACCATAGCGATTAATGATTTCCAGCGCGAAGTATTAGTTGCGAAGGTATTAAAGAGGTTTGGAGGATTAAAAGGCAAAAAAATCGCCATGCTTGGACTAGCCTTTAAACCAGAAACAGATGATATGAGAGAAGCACCATCCATCCCTATTGCCGCTGCACTAACAAAATACGGGGCAGAAGTCGTCGCTTATGACCCTGTCGCAACGGATAATGCGAGAAAAATTATTGGAGATAGTATTAAATATGCTGGTTCCATTGACGAAGCGGTTCATGAAGCAGACGCTGTATTGATTGTGACTGAGTGGAAAGAAGTGAAAAGTATAGATGTAGCAGAGATGCTGGCGAAAATGAAAGAACCGATTATCTTTGATGGCAGAAATTGTTTTCCTGAAGAAACAATCCGGGCTTGTGGTTCGGTAGAGTACTATCCAATAGGAAAACCAGCCATCATCATTTAAATAAGAGGCATGATCTATGCGGTTAAGTCCAAAGGCAAAAATCATGCCTAAAGCTTTTTTCATTACAAGAAATCTTTGCTACAATAAAAAAGTGAGCAAATCAAAATACATAAGAAATACGGTGATTGTTATGGTTATTGAGCATGAGCAATTGGAGCGGAGTGGTTTGACTCGTTATGTACCTCCTAAAGGGGATTTTGAGGGTTTTCGTGATGAGGAGCATTATCGTGGAAAGTTGAAGGAGTGGGGGCTTTCGTCTGCAAAGGAGGCGAAGCGGGAGTTTTTGTTTAAGGAACGGAATTACCAGCGCGTGGTGACGATTAAGGGATACGAAACCTACGGAAAGTCAGATGAATTTAACACGCTTGTCATCGAGTTTCAGGATGGGAACTTGAGCTGTATTCATCCTGCTTTTCTGAAAGAAATGCAATCATCGAGTTTCGGCAGGGAGAGTATGCTGCAGGTTGAGGAGAAGGATTTTAGTACAACAGAACACGCGGCTGTTACTGAAATGAAGGAAGAAAAACAGGAAACAAAACCTGAACCTAAAAAAGCAAAGACAGCCAAACCTAAAAAGGAGAAAGAACCAAAAATCGAGCTTCCGGCAGATAAGGTACATTTTACTGCTAGTGTCAAACAGTTTGCGCTAACGTATAACCCATTTAATGAAGAAAATGATGAAGTGGTCGTCCTAGAAAATGTCCAAATTTTACAAGAGCCACCGATTGAGCTTGGTCTTGCTTGGTGCAGCCATAGTAAAACACTAAAGAAATTCGAATTGGCACCGGGAGATCTGCTTGAATTTGATGGGAAAGTGGCGAAAAAGAAACTGGCAAAAGGTAAGGATGTAGAAGAAGAATTTATAGTCGATACTGCCGTTTTGTATAAAGTCAACAATCCATCGAAAATTGTAAAAAGTTAGTGATTATAATACTCCTCAACAAGTGGCTTGCTTGTGTTTGCTGAGGAGTATTTCATTAATAAAGAGAATAATATCTACACAATTTTCATTACCTTTCCAAAAGGTGCCTTTGGAACAAATTCAGTCGGTACGAGCCAATACACCTCATAGGGGACTTGCATTTCTTCTGGTAAGAATCCTGTTAAATCTGTAATATAAAAAACGGTTTCGATTTTCTCTTCTTCAGCCCATTCCAACGCTAATGTATAAGAGGCTTTACCGTGTGTGTGATACTTTATTTCTGTTTCCTCCGTTATTGGATTCACCGTTCTAATTTTAAAATCCGCTTGAATTAAAATAGTTTCAGGAGTTAATTCTTTAAAAAATTTTACGACATTTGCGATTAATTCTACTTTTGTTTCATTTGTCGAGGTATCCACCATCACAGCAAGTCTCTTTTCTTGGCGGTCCTGAATAATCTTCAAAAGATTTTTGTGCCATTTCACCCAATCCATTCTCCTCTCGTTTGTAAGTCACAAAAATTATTATGCTCATAATGAACAGGGGCATTCGAATGAAATTATTGCATTTCATGAATAAGAAAATGAGATTAAAAAAACTTGTGGAATTTTTGATTGAAGGTATACTTTTATTATATTACTAGCAGTTTTTTTAGATTGGAGGAGAGTAAGTTGGAGGGAAAATGGCTAATTGCAGATCGTGACTTAAATGAACGTGAAGGATTAAAATGGCTGTTAAAATCTTCTTCCATCCCTGTGACAAGTATTCTATTAGCCTCCAATTATCAGGAATTTGTTGTTATTTTTGAAAAAGAGTCACCAGATATCGTCCTTTTAGAATTAGATATGGTTAGCAGGGAAAATTGGTCAAGCTTCAGAGAATTGATGCAGATTTATCAACCTATCCTGCTGTTAACGAGTGCAGAGGCTACCTTTGAAAAAGCACGCTTGGCAATCGACCTCCAGGCCCTAGATTTGATGATTAAACCATTTTCTGCAACAAAGGCAAAATCAGCTTATCAAAAAGCAGCCAGGGTTCTTGACAAAAAACATGATAATAATGGTTTTCCTCATGCTAATTTATTTAAAGACTTATCCTATGAAGCACTGTTTATTTCGCAGCCAGCTGTTTCAGATGATTATAAAATGGCAGCGTTTAAAATTGAAACGATAGCGAGTGTCGGAATCTTATATTCCTTTTTATCAGAATACCCTTTTAAGGATATACATGGTATTTTTCCTTTGAGCGATATTGTTGTCCTTTTGTTTAAGGAAAACTGTCAAAATAGCAAAGAACAGTGTCAGAAGGCGATGAGAAGGTGGGAGGAGGAATTCTCAGAACCCCTAGCGATTGTGGTCAGTGATGGAAAACTTGCCCATTTGAGCCTCCGTGAAAAATATATTGAAACGCGTAAAATGCTGGAGATTACCTATTACCGCGGCTATCGACAGATTGTTGACTTCGAGTACACCCCGGACTGGATACATATCGATCCTTTTTTAGCTCCTCCTGAACAAAGGGCTTGGATTGACATGCTGACAAATCATGATTTAGAAAGTATAAAAAAATGGTTATACAATGAATTTCTTCAATCGGAGGATCCTTTTCCTGATCCGGGTTTGGTAAGAATTAGGCTAACTAGCATTCTCGCACAAATAAGACGATTTATGAAAACTTACGATTTAGATGAACAGCAAACTTACGAACATGAATACCGTGATATCTTTCATTCGATTTTGTATGATAGTGTTCTCTATCGGTCCGTACAAAATTTAATCTTGTTTATTCAAAAAATATTTTTGGGTGCAGGTAAGAATCAGCAGTTGTATAAACAGGATCCCATTGAGCGCGGAATTTCCTATATTGAGTCAAATTTCACTAATGGTGAACTTAAACTTGAGGATGTGGCCAAGTATGTCAATCGCAATCCCTCCTATTTCAGTCATTTGCTGATGACAAAAACAGGAAGAAGCTTCACCGAGATACTGTCGGGAATAAGAATGAAAGAAGCTAAGCGTTTACTCTTAGAAACAAGTAAACCAGTAAAGGAAATAGCAATATTAGTTGGTTTTCAAAATCCAAATTACTTTAGCAGGATCTTTAAAGAATTAGTTGGATTGTCACCGAGAGAATTTCGAATGAATAGGGAATAAGTGATAAGACTCAGACTTAGAGTCTTATTTTTTTTCTAAAAAAATCACCCTTTTCTAAAAATAATATTGTTTTAGGCTAAAAAAAAGCTAATCATATAGATAAATAGTTTAGATTTTCTAATGATTGATTTGTATTTTTCAGAAGATTTTATTTTTATAATGAAGGGGTAGAAAAAGTATTTAAGGGAGTGAGAATATTGGAAACAAATACAGCAAAATCACGAGTAATCAAAAATTATAAAGGAACAGAATTACATGCAAAGGGCTGGATTCAAGAAGCTGCACTTCGTATGCTTATGAACAACCTTGATCAAGAGGTGGCAGAACGTCCAGAGGATTTAGTCGTTTATGGCGGAATTGGTAAGGCAGCTCGTAATTGGGAGTCGTATGATGCCATTGTAAAATCGTTGCTTGAATTAGAAAGTGATGAAACTCTGTTAATTCAGTCCGGGAAACCAGTTGCTGTATTTAAATCTCATAAGGACGCACCTCGTGTATTGCTTGCAAACTCCAATTTAGTTCCAGCCTGGGCAAACTGGGAGCATTTCCATGAGCTTGATAAAAAAGGTTTAATGATGTATGGACAAATGACTGCTGGAAGCTGGATTTATATTGGAACACAAGGAATTGTCCAAGGAACCTATGAAACGTTTGCAGAGCTTGCACGACAAGAATTCAACGGTTCCTTAAAACATACGATTACATTAACTGCCGGTCTAGGCGGCATGGGTGGGGCTCAGCCGTTAGCAGTAACGATGAATGATGGTGTGTGCATGGCGATTGATGTCGATGAAACAAGAATTGACCGCCGAATTGAAACCGCTTACCTAGATGTGAAAACCAGCGATTTAGAAGAGGCTATTAATCTTGCAATGGAGGCAAAGAGAGCTGGAAAAGCACTTTCGATTGGGCTTATTGGTAACGCAGCGGTGATTTTACCGATTATGATTGAAAAAGGTTTTAACCCAGATGTGTTGACAGACCAAACGTCTGCTCATGATCCTTTAAATGGTTATGTTCCAGTTGGATACAGCTTAGCAGAAGCCGCTGAACTTAGAAAAGAAGACCCTTCTAAATATGTAAAACTATCAAAGCAAAGCATGGCAATTCATGTAAAGGCTATGTTGAATATGCAGGAAAAATGCGCTATTACATTTGACTATGGTAATAACATTCGTCAGGTGGCAAAGGACGAGGGGGTAGAAAATGCGTTTGATTTTCCAGGCTTTGTACCAGCCTATATCCGCCCATTATTCTGTGAAGGAAAAGGGCCATTCCGCTGGGCAGCATTGTCTGGAGATCCTGAGGATATTCGAAAAATTGATGAAGTGCTCCTTCGTGAATTTAAGGATGATGAGCACCTTTGTAAATGGGTAAGAATGGCACAGGAAAAAATCAGCTTCCAAGGGCTTCCCGCTCGTATTTGCTGGCTTGGATATGGGGATCGTGCCCGCTTAGGAAAAATCATTAATGACCTGGTTGCGTCAGGTGAAGTATCTGCGCCGATTGTTATTGGCCGTGACCACTTAGATGCAGGCTCTGTTGCATCTCCTAACCGTGAAACAGAAGGAATGAAGGATGGCAGTGACGCCGTTTCTGACTGGCCAATTCTCAATGCCATGATCAATGCAGTTGGCGGTGCGAGCTGGGTTTCCCTTCACCATGGCGGCGGAGTAGGAATGGGTTATTCTCAGCATTCCGGTATGGTAATTGTAGCAGATGGTACAAAGGATGCAGAAGTCCGTTTACAACGTGTACTAACAACAGATCCTGGTATGGGCGTTGTCCGTCATGCCGATGCAGGTTATGAACTTGCGATTAAAACAGCAAAGGAAAAAGGCATCAAAATGCCAATGCTGAATAAAGACTAAGAGGTGATATGGTTGGGTAAGCCAATTTTTATAAGAAATGCTTCTCAGCTCGTGACATTACAGGGGAGTTCACAGGCTCCCCTCGTAAAGGAAGCGATGTCTGAGCTTGGTGTTATTGAAAATGGCAGTGTTTGGATTGAGAACGGTGTCATATGTGCAGTAGGAAAAGATGAGGTACTTTTTGAAAAATATGAAACCCGTCTTGATGAAGCGGAGATAGTGGATGCGAGTGGAAAGCTTGTAACACCAGGACTAGTAGACCCCCATACCCATCTTGTTTTTGCTGGAAGCAGGGAAAATGAATTTAATATGAGGCTGCAAGGAGCCACTTACATGGAAATCATGAATAGCGGCGGTGGGATTCACGCAACAACTAAAAGAACTAAATCAGCCTCCCATGAAGAGCTTTTTGAAGAAAGCTTTGAACGCTTAAATCAATTCCTGCGTCATGGCGTGACAACGGTTGAAGCGAAAAGTGGTTATGGGATGGAGTGGGAAACGGAACTTAAACAGCTTGAAGTGGCGAAAATGCTAAATGAAAAGCATGTCATCGATGTGGTTCCTACCTTTATGGGCGCCCACGCCGTACCAAAAGAGTATAAAGAGAATCCTGAGCAATTTGTGGAGCATCTCATTAATGAAATGATACCAAAGGTAGCGGAGCTGGGTTTAGCAGAATTCAATGATGTTTTTTGTGAGCATGGCGTTTTTACCCCTGAGCAATCAAAGCGAATTCTTGATGCAGGTAAGACTCACGGACTGATTCCGAAAATCCATGCTGACGAAATTGAACCATATGAAGGGGCAGAACTAGCCGCAGAGGTTGGGGCGATTTCTGCAGACCATTTATTGAAGGCATCTGAGAAAGGCATTAAAGCGATGGCCGAAAAAGGTGTAGTCGGTGTGTTACTACCGGGGACAGCTTACTTTTTAATGGCTGAGTCAGCGAATGGCAGAAAAATGATTGATTTAGGTGTACCCGTTGCATTGTCGACCGACTGTAACCCCGGTTCGTCACCAACCGTGTCGCTGCCATTCATAATGAATCTTGGCTGCTTGAAAATGGGAATGACGCCAGCTGAGGTTATTACCGCTGCAACAATCAATGCTGCACATGCAATCAATCGAGGTCGAGAAATTGGCAGTTTAGAGGTTGGGAAAAAGGCAGACATTACAATTTTAAATGTGGATAATTTTATGAAGCTTCAATACTCTTACGGAGTGAATCACACACATACTGTGGTGAAAAATGGAAAGGTAGTTGTCAGGGGAGGTCAATTAATTGAAGAGCTTTCTCTATCCAACCATTAATCCACCAAGCTTTACGTGGGTGAGGCCTGAGAGCGGGAAAGGTTCTAAGGTTCATGAATGGATTCAGCCGATTACTGCTTCAACTGATCCTGAAGAGAGCAAGAACGCCGAGGTGGTGGTTCTCGGTGTTCCATTGTCCCGTTCATCGATTAGTGCTTCAGGAGCATCTGAATTTCCTGAGGCCTTTAGACGCTCGTGGCGGAGCTTTACTACTTATAATCTAGAAGATGATGTCGATTTGTCAGAAATGACTGTACTTGACGCCGGAGATGTTCCGATGCATGTGACGGATATTGGTAAATGTCATGATAACATCATTCAGGCATCTGCATTGGTGCATAGCCATTTTCAAAGTTCGAAGGTGTGTGGTATTGGTGGTGACCATTCGATCACAGCAATGATGGTGAAGGGATTGCACGAGGCAAAGCCTACTGAAAAGATTGGGATCTTACAATTTGATACCCATTTTGATTTAAGAGATATGTCAGATAATGGTCCTTCCAATGGAACTCCCATGCGCAATTTAATAGAGAGCGGTGTGGTGGAAGGCAGCAATATGTACAACATTGGTCTGCATGGATTTTTTAATACGAAGGATTTAAAACAGTATGCTGATGAAAAAGGAGTCAACTATTTCACTCTTCGTGAAACAAGAAAGAAGGGCATCGAGGCAACTGTGTTACAGTGCTTAGAGGAATTATCTTCAAAGGTTGACACCATCTACTTAACCGTAGATATGGATGTTCTGGATATTGCCTATGCTCCAGGGGTACCGGCCTCAACGCCGGGGGGCATGACAACAGAAGAATTGTTAGAAGGAGTACTAGTAGCAGGAAAGCACCCAAAAGTAAAAGCAATGGACATCGTCTGCCTAGATCCATTTAAAGACACACTCGTCCAGCAAACAGTCAAACTAGGAACACACGTATTCCTAACTTTCCTAACGGGAGTCATGCTTCGACAAGGTGCTAGCATATAGATAGCGGTTGATATCGAATAGATAGCTACGGTGACAGGCACCACAAAAAGACATTTCATCCAATTTGTCCACCTCAGGTGGACAAATTGGATGAAATTAGGAAGGTAAATTATACTAGGGGGATGGGTATGGGTGCACCGAATATTAAGATAAAGGTTGAACCAAATGCTAAACAAATTTATTCTACTAGAAATATTCTGAAATTTGTGATTTATAGTTTAATAGGAAGTTTTATGTTTTTTATTCCTATTTCCTTAAATAATGTTTCGTCAATTCCTATTGATCATATGGTAACGTGGATTAAACAAAGTTTCCCTTCTTTCGTCTCTGTTTATGCTTTTATTGTTATTTTATTAGGGGCTGTTTATCCTTTTATTTCAAAAACATGGAATAAGGACAAGGTCACGATGGTCTTTTCTATCTTAAAAGTCCTAGGATTTCTTGTTTCCATTCTAATATTTTTTAAGGTAGGACCTGCATGGTTGATGGCTCCAAATATGGGCCCATTCCTTTTTGAAAAGTTAGTTGTATCTGTAGGTCTAGTTGTTCCAATAGGTTCTTTATTTTTAGGGCTCCTTATCGGATACGGCTTACTAGAATTTATCGGGGTACTAATGCAGCCGATCATGAGACCGATATGGAAAACACCTGGACGTTCAGCTGTAGATTTGGTAGCTGATTTAGTAGGTGGTTACTCTCTTGGATTATTAATGACCAACCGCCTTTATAAAGAAGGAAAATACACGGCAAAGGAAGCGGCGATTATCGCAACGGGGTTTTCAACCGTTTCAGCAACATTTATGATTGTGGTAGCGAAAACTCTCGGTATTATGCATCTATGGGGTTTGTATTTTTGGGTCTCATTAGTGATCACGTATGTAGTTACCGCACTTACCGCAAGACTTTGGCCACTAAATAAAATGAGCGAAGTGTATATTTCGGATAAAGCAGACCCAGAAGTAGTGATTAAGGAAAAGTTTTTGCAGCATGCATGGAAACATGCAATGGAAGGGGCGAACAATTCCTTAAGTCTTGGGAAGAATTTATGGGAAAACCTACGAGATGGGTTTATTATGACCATGGGTATTCTACCGTCCATTTTATCTGTCGGACTTATTGGTTTAGTTTTGGCTGAATATACACCTGTATTTGATATACTAGGCTATATTTTTTATCCATTTACTTGGGCTTTACAAATTCCAGAACCCTTCCTTGCAGCAAAAGCTTCTGCAGTTGGAATTGCTGAGATGTTCCTGCCTGCGCTACTCGTAGTCGATGCACCTTTAATAACAAAGTTTATCATCGCAACGGTTGCCATTTCATCCATTCTATTCTTTTCGGCATCTATTCCTAGTATCCTTTCAACTGAAATACCGATAAGTATTCCAAAGTTAATCGTAATTTGGTTTGAACGGACAGTTTTAACATTAATTTTAGTAACGCCAATTGCTTTCTTGTTCCTTTAATTGAAAGATTAACAGAGCCAAAAGAAAAAACTGTTCCTTTTATAAGAGAACAGTTTTTTTCTTTTGGAAGTTGATGGCTGATGAACTTCCTTTTAATTGGCTATGAATTCTGACTGACAAATGAAGGTATAATAACAAAAGCAGGTCTAATATAATCCATAAAGTGATTCTGCAAACCTCCTTTATCCTGAAATGTACTTAATAAAATGATTATTGAGGTGAATAGATAATGCCAATGCTGGATGTGAACGGTGCTAGCCTGTATTATAATGTAAAAGGAAATGGAACCTCTATCGTTTGTATCCATCCACCTTTACTTACAAGTGAGAATTTTAGATACCAAATGGATGAACTATCTCATGATTTTAAAGTGATTTCCTTTGATATAAGAGGGCATGGAAGAAGCCAGTATTCAACTAAACCAATTACGTATCCATTAATTGTGGAAGATATTAAACATTTATTAGATCATTTAGGGATAGAAAAAGCTTACTTATGCGGATATTCGACAGGAGCTTCTATTGCCTTAGAATTTATGCTGACTTATTCCGACAGAGCCTTTGGAAGCATTTTAGTAAGTGGAATGTCGGAAGTGAGTGATTTTTATATGAAGAAAAGGATTTCTTTAGCTGTTAAACTTGCAAATCCTAGGACATTTTCTTTTCTGGCACATACTATAACATGGGGAAATTCCGATACTAAAGAGACCTTTAGAAAATTGTACAATGAAGCAGTTAAAGGTAATGCACAAAATATTAAACAATATTACCAATATAGTTTGAA
The DNA here is from genome assembly GCF_031457145.1 of Neobacillus niacini. Taxonomy (GTDB): domain Bacteria; phylum Bacillota; class Bacilli; order Bacillales; family Cytobacillaceae; genus Neobacillus; species Neobacillus niacini_J. Next base: position 269,778 of record NZ_JAVDVZ010000004.1, on the reverse strand, counting down.
ATTTAATTGTACGAATCAGCTAGAAAATATTGAACTTCCAATATTATTGGTCTATGGTAAGAAAGATAAATCATTTCATCGCTATGCCAATTTATTAAGAGAAAAATTGCCATGTAATGAATTAAAGTTCCTTTCTAAAGAAAAACATCAGATACCTACAAAAGCAGCGCGAGAATTAAACCAATTGATTTTCGATTTTGTCCAACTACCTAACGAGAAAAAAGCTAAGAAACTAAATTTATCTTAAGGAAATGAAACGATTGTAGGTATGGATAACTCTTGTAATAAAGGGGTCCCAAATGCCTGAAGTAAACTTAACACTTATAGCAACTATACTGCCTATCAATGCGCTGCCTATAATATCAGAGGGATAATGCTGTCCCATCCAAATACGAGATATACCTGATAAGAACGCTAATACGGACAGGATGTAACCTAATATGCGCTTGTAAAGAAGGACTGAAATGGCAACCGAAAAAGCTATAGTCGTGTGTTTACTAGGAAAGGTAGAATCTTTGTTTGAAGGCACTGGTGCTAATAGATTTACCCTGTTCCTTGAAAATGGACGAGGTTTGAAGTAAATCAATTTAATCAAACTTGTGATCAGTAATGTAATGATGGCAGAAATTCCAGCAAGTGATGTGATTCTTTTATGAAATTTATCTTGAAGCCACATAATTACCAACAAAAACGCAAATACATATCGGAGTTTCTTAGAAACCATGATCATAAAAATATCAACAGAACGGTACTTACCAGTGAATTGATTTAATGCTCTAAATATTTTGTCGTCCATGATAATGCCTCCTTAAATTGTGCTGACAATATTTTTTCCATAATACAATTAAATATGTAAGCGGTTTCTTTTTTTGAAAATTCGGGAAATTATTGTGTATTTCTTGGGAAAGCGCAAGAACAGACATTTCTTGAACTATGGTGCCGATTATTGTTGTCGTAATAAAGGTGGAAAAAATCGATTTTCATGGATACCGCCAAGAAGAATAGAGTGTTTTTCGAAAATAGAGAGGAATAAGTATGAAAATTGTCGTAATTTCGGATACGCATCTTCCAAAAAGAAAAAAAGGATTGCCAACTAGGTTATTAGCAGAATTAAAGGATGTCGAACTCATCATACATGCGGGAGACTGGCAGACAATTGATGTCTATCATGAGCTTCAGTCGTATGCAAGAGTTGAAGGTGTCTATGGAAATGTGGATGATCTAGAATTACTTGGATTATTGCCTTCAAAAAAAATTATAAAAGCGGGCGGTTTTACCATTGGTATTACCCATGGACATGGTAAGGGAAAAACAACTGAAAAACGTGCCATCGCAGCATTTGAAGAGGAGAAAGTTGATTGTATTATCTATGGGCATTCTCATATCCCTGTAAAGAGGTTTGAAGGGGACATATTAATTTTCAACCCAGGTTCGCCAACAGACAAAAGAAGACAAAAGTTCTTTTCTTTTGGAGTTATCCACTTAAGTGATAAAATAATAGCAGAACATATATTTTTTTAATGAAGATTAGCAAAGGGTGGAAGGAGAGAAAACATTGGCAAAAGGAGTCATCGTCTATACCACAAATGACTGTATTGAGTGCACAATGGTAAAAAAAGTCCTTACTGAGGAAGGTATACCTTTTGAGGTGAGGGATATTTCAACAAACGCAGACTATCAAACAGAAGTCGAGAAGTATGGCTTTTTAGGTGTCCCGGTAACCGTTTTAGGAAATAAAGCAGTAAAAGGCTTTACCAATGAATTAAAAGAAATTATGGAAATAGCAAAAAAGAGCTAAATTTGATTAGCTCTTTTCTCATTTTTAAAAACCTGCCAGTTCTTTAGCATAAAGCATGTTAGTTTTTAGAATTTCATAGTATAGCTCTGGATAGCCAGCCACTAAGGCGATCTCGTGTGATGGATGGCAGTGGTCGATATCAGAAATCCAGATATCACCTAATTCTCCAATGGTCATATCTACGGCTGCATTGGCAAAATGTACCCCCATGCTCTCAATTTCTTTAAGGGTGTCAGTGGCAATGTGGATTAACTCCTGATAGGTTAAGGAGGCAAGTAAATCACTTTGCTGCAAGAAATCTTTTACCATCTCTTTTTCAAATTTGACCAAAGGTCGCAATTTACCAGCATTATTTTCAGATTCCTCACCTCTTGTAAATGACCCCATAGCCTTCCATTCTCCTAAATGGTCTTTAATCGTTATAATCCTGATGGTTAAGGTTCTATAACCAGGTACATCAATCGATTCCTGGATCAGGTATTCCCCCTCTTTAAAATATTTACTAAAGATAGAATAGGCTTGATTCCGGTTATTAAATTTAAAATTCTTGGTTTCCCTTTTTCTTAAATTTGTTATAACGAGGGTGGTCGAGTCCTTTAAAATTACATTTATTGCGGAACGGTTTGCACTATTTAGCGGTTTGACTATTACATTTGGAAATTTTTTTAAAAAGTAGTATAGGTCTTGTGGCGAACCATAAAGGTTGGTATCAGGCAAATAACATTTTACCCCAATGGAACTAGCTAATTTCTTATGAATACTCCATCTATTGAGGGTGAAATTATTAAAAACAACATCTCCTAATATCTTTTTGAAATGTTGAATCCATGCAGAGCTCACAGAAGATGTCATCACAAAAATAGAGGCTGGATAAGGGTAGGTTCCTTCTTCCCATTGCTTTGACTGAGGATTATACAGATACCCTTTGAGGGTATGGTTTGTTTTATCAACATGGTCAAGAGAAAAGACAATAATTGCCCCTTTAATTTCACGATAATGAAAGACATAAACTAGTAAATCATCTAGATATTTCTTGATCGAACTTTGGTAATAACCTACAAGCAAACCAATAAAGGGTCCAATTTGTATTTCGTTGCCATTCTGCTTGATTTCAAGCTGGCAATGCTGAGGTATGTTCAGCATGTCCAAAATATCATCAGATAGGCTTGCCCCATTAAGAGGCAGCTGATTAGAAATATCTACTGTCGTTTGATAGGATTTTGCACCAAATCTGATATTTCTAATCGTGGTACGAGTAATTCCAATTGCTTCTGCTAATTTGGGATGAAGAGTCAATCTCCCTTTGTTATTGGTGTTACTCGATAGCAGAATAACATTTTCCATTTGTATTCCCCCAACCATTATTACTTAATACGTTATTATATGTACCAATAATCAATGTTGTTTTAAAAATGGGGGGTATTCTCACAATTTGGACAAGTGTACCATTGTTATTCTGAGATACGATTAGAATTACTTCACTTTTTCTTCATTGGTTTTATCTTCATGTTGTTCTTCGGCCGGACCGTATATTTGATTGATTTCATTAGCTAATTCATCTAAAAATTCATCTGATAATAGGGGCTTTTTCTTTTTAGGCATATATTTCTCCAATCTTGAATTAATAAAAAAATTTACATTTACAATTGACAAACACAGGAGTATGATAATCACAGTTTCATATTTCTAAATCGCTGAGACCAATTGGTGCGGGGGAACCATTCATATGGATAGTATATCCAAGGGGTGAATCCTTTATAAAGGTAGGGCTACTCAATGGCCCGAATCCGACAGCTAACCTCGTAAGCGTTAATGAGAAGGAAGGTGGAGCTTGTGAGACAAGATTATAATGTCTACAGGTCTATTTAACTTTGACTTGAAGGCATTTTTTTTGTGTTTTTATCGCAAGTTAATAGGTATGAATCACATTTTATTTACTCGGGAGTGGAAACAGTGGTTTCTTCAGTCAAACGGTTTTTACTAGGCAGACCCTTAAAATCAACGGAATTAGGGGAACAAAAGCTAAATAAGACAAAAGCGTTGGCGATACTTTCTTCTGACGCATTATCCTCTGTGGCATATGGTCCGGAGCAAATATTAATTGTATTAGTGACTCTCGGTGTAGCAGCATTTTGGTATTCCATTCCGATTGCAATCGGGGTATTAGTTTTATTAATCGCTTTAATTTTATCTTATCGACAAATTATTTTTGCATACCCTCATGGGGGGGGAGCCTATGTAGTATCGAAGGAAAATTTGGGTGTGAACTATGGGCTCATATCGGGTGGTTCCTTACTTGTTGACTATATCTTAACGGTCGCGGTAAGTGTTTCAGCCGGAACAGATGCTCTTACATCAGCTTTTCCAGCCCTTCATGATCATAATGTAGGTATTGCCATTGTTTTTGTTTTCCTTATTACCATCTTAAACTTGAGAGGTGTAACAGAGTCTGCTTCTATTTTAGCATATCCTGTATATTTATTCGTCCTAGCTTTATTCATCCTGATTGGAGTAGGAATTTTCAACATCCTAACTGGGCATGTTCCCAATAATTTGCATACTCCTGTAGGTACACCAATCGCAGGGATATCACTTTTTCTTTTATTACGGGCATTTGCCTCAGGAAGTTCAGCACTAACAGGAGTGGAAGCAATCTCGAATGCAATTCCGAACTTTAAAAATCCAGCCCCTAATAATGCAGCTAAAACGTTATTAGCAATGGGCGGTTTATTGGCATTATTATTTTCAGGAATTGTCTTTTTAGCTTATTATTATGGGATTACACCGAATGAAAAGGTAACCGTGGTTTCGCAAATAGCGGAGCAAACATTCGGGCGAAATATTATGTATTTCTTTATTCAAGGTACCACGGCTTTAATTCTAATTCTTGCAGCTAACACAGGATATACAGCTTTTCCTTTACTGGCAGTAAATCTGGCAAACGATAAGTTTATCCCGAGAATGTTCAAAATTAGGGGAGACCGGCTAGGCTATTCAAATGGAATTATAACGTTAGGCTTAGCGTCTATTCTTTTAATCATATTTTTCAATGGGCAAACAGAGCATTTAATCCCTCTCTATGCAGTGGGTGTATTCATCCCCTTTACCTTGTCACAGACAGGGATGATGTTAAAATGGTTGCGCGAAAAGCCAAAGGGTTGGATGCCAAAGCTTTTCATAAATACGATGGGGGCAGTGATTTGCTTTGTTGTCACCATCATGTTCTTTTTAACAAAGTTCGCTCAAGTATGGCCTGTATTGATATTTTTACCAATTATTGTCTTCGTATTTTACAGAATTAGAAAGCATTACGAGGCGGTGGGTGAGCAGCTTAGAATTAATCCTAATGAACCAGTAGTTCCAATCGAAGGGAACGTCATTATTGTTCCAGTAGCTGGAATGACCCATGTAGTAGAAAATACCTTAAACTACGCCAAATCTCTTGGTGCGAATCAAATACTAGCCGTCTATGTTTCGTTTGAACGGGATGATGAAAAGAAATTTGAGGAAAAATGGAATAAATGGCAGCCGGATATTAGGCTTGTAACCCTTCATTCCCATTACAGGAGTATCATCCAGCCACTGACTAAATTCGTTGATACGGTACAGCATAAAGCGAGTGAATCAAACTATAGGGTTACCGTAATCATCCCGCAATTTATAGTAAAAAAAGGCTGGCATAATATTCTTCACAATCAATCAAGCTTGTTAATAAAAGCGTACTTACTATATAAAAGAAATGTAATCATCACTACCGTTCCATATCATCTAAAGAAATAACAGAAAGCTCATTTTGCTATACTGCAAAATGAGCTTTATCATTGTCTTTTATTGATGATTGCTAAATATACATCCTGGTACTTCAAAGGTCCTCCCATTTGCAGTTAATGAAATGGAGCAAATCGCATTACCGATAATGGTTCCATGCAGAAAATGGATGTTTGATAGAGTTGCAATGTCATTAAAGTTGACACCAGAAACTTCTCCTTGAGCAGACATAATCATACCAATCCCGCCCCCTGAAACAGTTTCATAGGCTGGTTTACCAGGAACAACTGATCTAAAAACAAAACTATTGGCTGGATCCGTATTGTCTCCATATAATATGGAGATAGAACAGCTTTTGACTGAACAGTTACTATCACAAATACGCGCAGATACAGTAATCATGCCGCTTGATGGGAAACGGTCGATTAAGGTTTCAACGGGTACTGTAGCAGCGGATACTACAGCACTACAATCACAACTTTCCATAAAACACCTCTCATTAATGGTAATAATTATTTATATGTAAAATTTTGTTTACTGGATTGGACATGCGGGAAATTAAATATTCTAGTATTAAAAAAATTATAATCGTTGGAATCAAAGTTCCCTAAAATGGGAATATAGTGGTTAGAGCTAATGAAGAAATGAGGGGGAATTTAAAGGTGAAATTTGATTTACATACCCACCATGATCGGTGTGGGCACGCAAGGGGATGTATCCGGGATTATATTGAAGCAGCTATAGAAAAGGGGTTGAATATCATCGGAATATCGGATCATACTCCCTATTTTTCAAGTAAAGAAGATCATCCCTATCCCCATATTGCAATGGCGACAAGTCAATTTCCGGAATACATAGAGGAAGTCCTGAAGTTGAAACAAGAGTATTCCGGAAAATTAGATGTTCTTTTAGGAATTGAGGCAGATTTCTTCCCTGAGCATGTAGAAAACTATCGAGCATATTTTGATCGTTATCCATTCGATTACATTATTGGGTCTGTTCATCAAGTGGATGGAGTTAGTATTTTTAATAAGAACCGCTGGGAAGGGCTAAGTTCTAAGGAAAAAATCCGAACGAAGGAAACGTATTATTCTTTAATTGAACAATCTGCTCGCAGCGGCATGTTTCAAATATTAGGGCATATTGACGCAATGAAGGGTTTTTATCCAGAATTTTCAACTATTGAAACTGCAACAGTTGAGCAGACATTAAAGGTTATTGCAGCTTGCGATATTGCCATCGAAATCAACACTTCCGGAAAAACAAAATATGTAGGAGGCTGGTATCCAGCGGATGACATACTAGAAAGAGCACTCCATCATGGAGTAAAAGTCACCTTCGGATCTGATGCCCATGACCCACACCGAGTAGGGGACGAATTCGAAACCGTCCAAGCCCGCCTTAAAGAAATAGGCTTCAGAGAATGGGTTTACTTTAAAGCGAAAAAGAGATATGCAGTGAGTGTATAAATGGTGACAGGCACCACAAACAAAAAAGGTAATGGCGCATATCCATTACCTTTTTTCTTGTTTCTAGTTTTTTAATAAAACGGCTTTTGTATATTTCTTTGTTCGAGAATACATGAGTAAGAATACAAATGCACTGCCTAATCGCATAATTGAATTTAATTCCATTGATTTTTGAATGCCAAGCCCTTCTAACAATAGGATTCCAATTTGCGGGGCAATGAAAGCGACAAATGAGAGAAGTACATTGTAGGTTGTGATACAATACGTTCTCGTTTCGGCGGGCGATTGCTCCAACAAAAGGTTAAACAATAAAAGCACAACACCAGAAATGAAAAATCCGGATATTGCCTGGACACCTGTTAAATAGTATAGATTGGTAGATAGAACTGTTAGAAAAGGAACAAGCGCCATACCTAACGCCGCCCAAACAAGCATGAGCGTATTAGATTTTGCCTCGGCCCATTTTTTCCACAAAGGGAAAGTAAAAATTTGTACCAATTGAGATGCTACTGAAAAGATACTAATCCAAAGGATTGTGGCTTCTGCAATTCTAACATGATAAATATTAAATATTCCCCAAGACAACTGCCATGTGAAATTAAAGCAAAGGGCAGCAAGAAGATACCATTTGTAACCATGATCTTTAAAAATCGACCAATTCATCGATGATTTTTTCGTACTTGCGCTCGATTTGGTCTTCTCTTTATGTTTCATTAAGAAATACACTTCTCCTAATCCAAAAAGGAGGGTCGTGAAAAATAACCACTGATAGGCTGTTGCGTTAGTTGTTTGGTTTTTCATAATAATCCCGATGACAAGGGTCGAAATCATTCCAGCAATCGTCAATAACCGGTTCCGGTCACTAAAAAAAACTCCTCGCCGTTCGTCTTTAATCATTCCGCTAATAAGTGTCTGCCACCCGATGTTTGAAACGGTTGCGGGTACACTCATTAACGCGATGATAAATAAAAATGCCCAAGCTTGATATGGTGTTGGTAGGTAAACCACACCTATAAGTAGCAAAAATAGCAGGCGGGCTGCTAAAACAGACATCGCTACTGTTTTTTTCTGTGTTTCCAATCGATTTAACAAAATGGCGGCTGGAATCGTCATTAAGAGCGCAATTAAGGGAGGAAGTGAACTAATCAATCCAACTTGATAATTGGTTGCTCCAAGAATGGAGATGGCAAAAATCGGATAAAAATTTCCTGCAAGGTTAATAGCAATGATGGAAACCATGCCATGATAGATACTAATTTTTTCGTTATAAGCGCGCACAAAAATTCACCAGTTTTCTCTAATAATCAATAACTATATCATTATACTACGGCATCCGAAATTTCAATAGAATACTTTTAAAAAAATATCGACGAATACAGGCAGTTATGATGAAAAAAATTTTCATGTGAATCTAACCAAAATCATGTATAATATACCTTTGGCTTTAAATGTCAGTTTTTGATTAGGAGAAATTTATATGAATCAGACTTTTACCTTGAAGGAAAAGACAAAACAAATTTTTATCATGTTAATTCCTATTTTAATCACACAGCTTGGAATGTTTTCAATGGTGTTTTTTAACACGATAATGTCGGGTAAATATAACTCCTCCGATCTTGCCGCTGTTGCAATAGGTTCGTCAATCTGGAGTCCGATATTTATGGGTATTAGTGGAATACTGCTAGCAGTTTCTCCGATTGCAGCCCAGCGTTTTGGGGAAAAGCGGAGCAGGGAAGTAGCTACCGTTGTACGCCATGGACTTTATCTTTCCTTTATGATTGCGCTAGTGGTGATCGTACTTGGAATTTTCTTTTTAAATCCACTTTTAGATAAAATGAATCTTCCGAGTGACGTACAGGAAACAGCTTTTGACTACTTGGTTGGTCTTAGCTATGGAATTCTTCCGTTATTTATTTTTAACGTGCTTAGATCATTTATTTATGCATTAGGAAAAACAAGGGTAGTGATGTATATCTTGCTCTTGTCTTTACCCATCAATTTCTTTTTAAACTACGTGTTAATCTTTGGACGTTGGGGATTCCCAGAACTCGGCGGGGCGGGTGCTGGGTATGCCACCTCCATCACCGAATGGGTTATAACAGGAATGACGGTATTCATTGTAAAAACGCAGGAACCTTTTTCTGATTTTTTCGTTTTCAAGAATCTGAAACAATTTTCATGGAATGAGTGTAAGGAAATATTGAAAATTGGAGTACCGATGGGACTATCAACGTTTTTTGAAACGAGTATGTTTGCAGTCGTAACCATCCTTTTAAGTAAATTTAATGTAACGACGATTGCGGCCTATCAATCAGCATTAAACATTGTTTCATTCCTATATATGATTCCGATTAGCATTTCGATTTCGCTAACGGTTTTAGTTGGGTATGAAGTGGGAGCACGCAGGTACAAGGATGCAAAAGCCTATAGCTGGTTGGGAATCTATCTAGCTATTTTGACTGCACTTATTACTGGAGTGTTAGTGGTACTTTTCCGTTATCAAGTGGCAGGTTTCTACTCGAATGAAGTCGAAGTGATCAACTTAACAGCACACTTCTTAATCTTTGCGCTCTTCTTCCAGATTAGCGACGCTATACAAGTCACAGCACAGGCAGCATTAAGAGGCTACAAAGATGTGAATCTTGCCTTTATCTTGACCTTAATTGCTTACTGGTTAATTTGTCTGCCAGTGGGATATGGGCTGGCTAACTTTACTAACTTAGGAGCAACCGGCTATTGGCTTGGACTTACAGTCGGTCTGTTAGCGGCTGGAATTGCCTTATCATGGAGACTATCCTACATCCAAAAACGAAAATTCATCGACACACAAAAGTTAGAAGCAGTATAATCATAACGAGGAACACATAATAATATTATGTAAACAAATGCGAATAAAAGAATCTTACTCTGCCACTTTAGAGTAAGATTTTTTGTTTTCAGGAATAAATATGAATTTTTTGTGAAAATATGAATTTTCAGTTAACACGCAAAAAATCAATTTTAAAAGAGCTAGACATAAGCTAGAACGTGGGGAAATCATGTAAATTAATGGTGAAAATAAATGTCGAACCTGTCTAAAGAGATAATTTCGGTAGTTAATTATTATTAAACGATTATTATACGTTCAAATTCGTAATCAGTCAATAGGGCTCACAGTCATTGAATGGCAAGAATAGAGGATTGAAAAATTATTTTAAAATAATAGATTTACATTATCTCTTCTAGTAAAATATACTATTTTCGAGGAGGAATTTTGTGGAATAAATAGGAGAACATTGAATAAAAAGAATTACCCTCGGGTACTGATCATGGCGGAACGATACCCAAGGACAAGTTAAGTTGAGTATATCAACTTTATGTTAGTATACTCTAATTCTAAAAAAAATCAATATTATATAGTAGAAATGAGGATAACTGATTTATGGAAATTAGAGATACGCACCTACTTAATGAAAAGACCGTTCTAGTAACTGGAGAATACAATAATAGAGGAGAATTATGGTCAAGAGTGATCGAAGGAGAAGAAACCTTCCTTGTAAGGAAAGCACCAATAGCTATTATTGAGGAAACCTTATTGCATGTAGGCTCGGATTTTCTAGGAGCGAGACGCAGTTCAAAATATCTGCTTTCACCGATGAGGATGCACCCTATTAGTATTAATCCGCAGATGGGCATATTACTATTTCCAACACAGAGTATGAAATGCTATAGCTGCATATGGTTTTCGCTTATTCATGTGAAAACAACAAAATCTATTGGGATTAATAAAACAGAAGTATTAACAAGCTTTGGTCATACAATCTTATTAGATATGGCAGAAAGAGCCTTTAAAAACAGGCGTCATAATGCCATTCAGCTCCAAGAAACAATATCGAAAAATTTAAAATGTCCTTTATATTTTTATGTAGAACCAAAGATGGGCTTCTATATCAGTAAAAGTCCAAAAGACAATAATTTTACACTGGAGAAAAAATAATTTAAAGAGAGCAGCTTCCTTAATGGAGGCTGCTTTTACAATTTGGAAATTTTGGTTTGCGACGAAGGTGAAGATCAATTCCAGACATAGCGAATCAATATTTCCCTTTATATAATGTACCCGAGGCGGAGGAAGTAGAAGCTTTTCAGGAACACTAAGCTCGGGTCGTAAGTGTAGCTGAAAAAGAAGGGATTCAAAACCCGGCCATGATTGTAGGTGGAGAAGTCGTCACCATCCGTGATAATATAAGATTACTAGAAGCAGGAGGGAAGGCGGAAGGCTATGCAACAATGGCTTAAAGAAGTGGCAAGAGGAAAAAGAGGGTCAAAAGACTTAGATTATCAACAAACAAAAGAAGTCACTCAACGTATTATCAGTGGTGAAGCGACGGAGGCACAAATCGCTGCCTATTTGATTGCATTACGCTTGAAAACAGAGTCACCAGAAGAACTTCTGGCATTTGTGCATGCCTTTCAGGAAGAAAGTATAAAACTAAAATCGTCCAATCAGCCTATTATTGATTTAGCTAATCCTTATAATGGGAGAAACTCTTTTACAGGAAGTATCCCAACTGCTATTTTATTGGCGGAATACGGGTTACCGGTATTTTTACATGGAAGTGACGCCTTGCCCCCGAAATATGGGATAGCGATGAAGGAGATTTTATCTCATTTAAGAGTGAATGTCTCCCACCAGGCACCTGAACTGGAAAAATCATTACAAGAAGCAGGAATCGCTTTTGCTGAAACCGAGGGATACTGCCAAAGTTTAGGACGATTGCGGAAAATTCGTAAGGAGCTGGGAGTCAGAACTCTCTTTAATACAGTAGAGAAATTGTTAAATTTGGCGAATGCAGAATCACTAATGATGGGTGCCTTTCACCGTACCGCGATTAATAAAATTGCACCTATTTTTAAAGATCTTTCTTATCAAAATGTTTATGTGGTTCAAGGGATGGAAGGATCTGAAGATTTGCCAGTGCATCGCAATAGTTTCATCTTCAAAATTACAGACAATGAGACGGAATCTTTCATTGTAAACCCAGAGGAATATGGATTGTCGGCAGCTGAATTCGATAAAGAAATTAAACTATCAGCGAAAGAACAGTCAGACATTACGATGGCCATACTTGGTGGGGAGAAATCAATTTCGCATCAATATTTTTACAATCAAGTAGTATTTAATACAGGAATAAAGTATTACTTGTTTGGTGCTGTAAAGGATATTGGAGAGGGAATCGAAATTGCTAAAGAACAATTAATGAGACAAAAGGGTTTGCGCCAATTGGAAAAGTGGCAAACATGTGATCCTAAAAAATGTTAATATATGTTACTAATTGTTAAGCGTCAAGGCAGAATATCGTCCTTGGCGCTTTTTGTATTTATTGGTAAAGGATGGCTGAAAATTAATTTTTCAAAATCTTTCTATTTTTATATTTACATAAAACCTATTGGTATGGTAGGATTAATTTTATCAATTACAAATTACTTATCAAGAGTGGCGGAGGGACTGGTCCTATGCTGCCCGGCAACCTGCATAGGAAGGTGAAAATTCCAGTAAAATGGTATTTATTTTGGAGATAAGGCGTTAAACAATCGTGAGATGCCTTTCCTTTTTTGGAAGGCTTTTTTGATGAAAAAAGGAGGATTGTAACAATGACTACATCGGTAACGTATGAAAAGTGGAATCAAATATCCGAAGCTTTCCCGATTGAGGATAAGACAAAGGGAGCACTTTCGGTATTAGAATGGGCTTACAGCTCGTATCAAGAAAATCAAATTGTGTATGCTTCTAGTTTTGGTGCAGAAGCGATTGTGTTAATTGACCTCATCCAGCAGGTAAAGCCAGATGCCCATATCGTTTTCTTAGATACAGGCTTACATTTTCCTGAAACTTATGAAGTAATTAACAAAATTGAAAAACGTTTTCCTACATTAAAGATTGAGAGAAAACTGCCAAAGTTAACGCTTGACGAACAGCGCGAACAATATGGATCAGCACTATGGAAAAGGGAGCCAAACCAATGCTGTAACATCCGTAAAGTGATTCCACTAAGAGAAACGCTGACAGCTAAACAAGCTTGGATCTCAGGGCTGCGCCGCGAACAATCACCAACAAGAGCGAATACGGAATTCCTGAATAAAGATGATAAGTTTCAAAATATTAAAATCTGTCCGCTTATCCACTGGACATGGGAGGAAGTATGGGACTATATCAAGGAAAAAGATCTCCCGTATAATACCCTGCACGATCAGAATTACCCAAGCATTGGCTGTTTTCCCTGTACACAGCCCGTCGAGGCAGATGGAGACTCACGGGCAGGACGCTGGGTAGGAAGCGGCAAAACGGAGTGTGGGCTGCACACATCCTAAAGGAGGGCTATTGAATGCTCACAGTTATTGCAGTGACGATTGGATTGTTTTTTGCTATCAATATAGGTGCTAGTGGTGCTGCTGCTTCGATGGGGATATCCTATGGAGCAGGAGTCGTTAAGAAGAGGCTGGCACTGTTACTGTGTGGTATTACCGTATTCTTTGGTGCTTGGCTTGGCGGCGGGGAAGTGGTCAAAACCATTGGAAGCGGAATTGTCCCGAACAGCACCTTTACCGTACCAATTGCACTTATTGTATTAGCTTCTGCTGCGCTCTCGTTGTTCTTAGCAAATATTTTCGGGATTCCACTCTCCACCAGTGAAGTAGCAGTTGGATCGGTAGTAGGGGCTGGAATTGTTTACCAATCTGTATTTGTTAGTAATTTGGTTTGGATTATGCTTTTTTGGCTGCTTACCCCATTTGCAGCATTCTTGATTGCCATTTTTGCTGCAAAAATTTTAAAAAATAAGACACTTAAACGCTTGATGGAGGCACCGAAAGCAATTCCTTACCTTACCGTACTTGTCGTATTAATGGGGTTGTTTGAGGCTTTCTCAGCTGGGATGAACAATGTGGCCAATGCCGTTGGACCGCTTGTCGGTGCGGATATCATGTCCACTGGTGATGGTATCTTCTGGGGCGGGCTTTGCGTGGCATTAGGAGCCATCTTCCTGGGACACCGTGTCCTTGAAACAAATGGAAAAAAAATAACCACTCTTCGGTTAGAAGAGGGATGTGTTATCTCTGGAACGGGGGCAGCCATTGTTACCGCGGCTTCCGTATTTGGAATTCCTGTACCACTGACACAAATCACGACATCTTCGATTATCGGAATTGGCTTTGCTAAGCATGGCAAGTCGGTTTTAAAAAAGGGAATTGTCATTCAATTGCTTACCGTTTGGATCGTATCACCTGTATTATCGATGGTGTTGTCTTATACGCTCATCCAATTGCTCATTGAACATAATTTCTATCCAATCGTCGCCATGGCGGGGGGCTTGGTTTCCGTATTCGGAGTGATGTCTTTGATGAAAAGTTCACGGCAGCCTGTAGTGGAAGTTGCTGAAGACTAGAATGATAGTTTTGCTTAATGAAATCTAAAATGAAAATTAAATGAAGAAAGGTTTGATTCTGTTGTCATTTTTACCAACACCTCATGGAGGTAAACTAATCCAAGCATTTGATCCAAACTATGATGTTACATCTATCGATAAAGAACTAGAAATCGACGCAATTGCCCTAAGTGACCTGGAGTTAATCGGTGTTGGGTTATTTAGTCCACTAACTGGTTTCCTTGGGAAAGCGGATTATGAAAATGTAGTGGAAAATATGCGTCTTGCAGACAATACCATTTGGTCCATACCTGTTACACTTCCTGTATCCTATGAAACAGCAGCTACCCTTAAAGTGGGGGAAAAAATAAAACTTGTTTTTAATAATGAAATCTATGGGGTTATTACCGTTTCAGAATGGTATGAACCGAATTTAGACAAAGAAGCGGTTGAGGTATACCAAACACTTGAAACTGCTCACCCTGGTGTCAAGCGTTTGTATGAAAGAGGTCCCGTTTATGTTGCTGGGGAAACTACACTCGTTAAAAAACCTGAAAAAGGTGTCTTTAGTGATGTTTGGTTCGAACCAATGGAAACACGGGCTCTGTTTGAAGAAAAGGGCTGGAAGACAATTGTCGGCTTTCAAACAAGAAATCCAATTCACCGTGCACATGAATACATTCAAAAAGCTGCACTTGAAACAGTTGATGGACTGTTCGTTAACCCGCTTGTTGGGGAAACAAAGTCTGATGACATTCCGGCAGATGTTCGCTTAAAAAGCTATCGTGTTCTTCTAGAAAACTACTATCCAGCTGAACGTGTCCAACTTGGTGTTTACCCTGCGGCTATGCGTTATGCAGGTCCAAGAGAAGCGATTTTTCATGCGATTGCCCGTAAAAACTTTGGCTGCACTCATTTCATCGTTGGTCGTGACCATGCCGGTGTAGGTAATTATTATGGAACATATGATGCCCAGTTGATTTTTAGTGAATTCCCTGAAGGGGAGCTTGGTATTAAACCATTATTCTTTGAACATAGCTTCTATTGCACGAAATGTGAAGGCATGGCTTCGGATAAAACTTGCCCGCATAGCAACGAAGACCGAGTTATTCTATCTGGAACAAAAGTGAGAGAATTGCTACGTGCAGGTCAGCTGCCACCATCCACATTTAGCCGTAAAGAGGTTGTTGAAGTGCTGATTGAAGGTATGAAAGAAGAAAAGGCGACGGTCTAAGGGGGAGAAACGATGACGAAAGCAACGAATATCACTTGGCACGACAGTACCGTTACAAAATCCGACCGTCATAATCAAAATGGTCATGGAAGCGCCGTACTCTGGTTTACTGGCCTTTCAGGTTCAGGTAAATCGACGATTGCGAATGCTGTATCAAGCGCTTTGTACCGTCAGGGAATCAATGAGTATGTCCTAGATGGTGATAATATCCGTCACGGATTAAACAAAGATCTTGGTTTTTCAGACCATGACAGGACCGAAAATATTAGGAGAATTGGCGAAGTCGCCAAATTGTTTGTCGACAGCGGCGCAGTCGTAACGACTGCTTTCATCTCCCCCTTCCGTTCCGACCGAGACCAGGTCAGGGCAATTTTTGAAGAAGGAGAGTTCATCGAAGTTTATGTTGACTGTCCTATTGAAGAGTGTGAAAAGCGTGATCCAAAGCAGCTATATGCAAAAGCGCGTCGGGGGGAAATAAAGGATTTCACAGGGATTGATTCCCCATATGAGGCGCCTGAACATCCAGAAATCACAGTTCGCTCTGACTTATTAACAGTGGAAGAAGCCGTGAATCAAATTTTTAGTTACCTGCAAGAAAAGCATATTCTCTAATTTGAGTTTATAAGAAAGGATGGTTGATCAATGGTTGGCAAGGTTTATTTAGTAGGTGCGGGTCCTGGCGATCCAGATTTAATTACAGTAAAAGGGTTACGCTGCCTGCAGCAAGCTGATGTCATCCTCTATGATCGGCTAGTAAATCCGGAACTTTTGGAGAATGCAAAAGAGGGAGCACAACTTGTCTATTGCGGTAAGCTTCCCCATTATCATACAATGAAGCAGGAGACCATTAATCATTTCCTAGTTAAATATGCCAAGAAGGGGTATCAAGTAGTCCGCTTAAAAGGGGGAGACCCATTTGTTTTCGGTCGTGGTGGGGAAGAGGCAGAGGAATGTTCAAAGAATAATGTCCCTTTTGAAATTGTTCCAGGGATTACAGCTGGAATAGCCGCTTCTGCCTATGCAGGAATTCCTGTGACTCATCGAAGTTTAAGCAAAAGTTTTGCTTTTATTACCGGACATCAGGCCGGGGATGTTGAAGCGGAACATCAGTGGTACCATTTGGCAAACGGCGTTGATACCATTTGTGTTTACATGGGGGTATCCCATCTTTCTACTATTACTAAACACTTAATCCTAAATGGGAAATCACCACAGACTCCAATTGCTCTAATACATTGGGGAACATTAAGTGATCAGAGAACAGTAGTAGGAACGCTTGAAAATATTGAAGAAGTTGTGAAAAAAGAACAGATTACCAATCCAAGTATGATCGTAATAGGTGAGGTAGTCACGTTACACAAAAAATTGAACTGGTTTCAAGAAGAAATTGTACCAAATATACCAGTAGCCAACCGGTAATAGCAGAAAGGAGCACATTGGATGAAAGCAATTCTTTATATCGGCCATGGAACTCGCTCCAAAAAAGGGGCGGTCGAGATACGTGCCTTTATCGAAAGGGTCAAGGCACGAATTGATGTACCGATTCAGGAACTTAGTTTCCTTGAGTTGACAGAGCCGTTGATTGAAGAAGGCTTTGAATCATGTGTCGAGCGGGGCGCAACGGAAATAGACGTTGTTCCACTGTTTCTCTTGGCAGCAGGGCACATCAAACGGGATATTCCAGAAGCCTTATCACCCTTGATTGCCAAATATCCTACTATTCCGGTAAAAATAAAGAATCCATTTGGTGTCCAGGAAGTCATTTTGAATGGTGTTTGCGAGTTAATTAGGGATACTGCAGGAGACGTATTGCCCGAGGATCGGTTACTGATTGTCGGTGTGGGAAGCAGCGATCCAGATGTTCACGTGAATTTCGGTAGGATTTCAAGTGGGATTGGAGAGCGGCTAGGCGCTGAAAAGGTATCTGTTTGTTATTTTGCTGCAACAGAACCAAGAGTGAGTGAAGGATTGGTTACGATTTCTGAAGGAGCAGCCGGCAGAGTAATCGTCGTTCCTTACATGTTATTTTCCGGTCTCCTTCTCGCAGAATTAAACAAAACTGTTCGTTCACGACAAAAAGAAGGTCAAAGGATTCTTTGCACTGTACCTTTAAGCAATCATCGGGTAATTGAGGATATTGTGATTGAACGGGCAATGGATGAGTAGAGACTTTCTTCATCTGGAGTGCCCGAGAACTGATAGGTGATGGGTTTTAGGTAAATGCAGGTTTGCTGGGAGCCGATTGGGAAAGGGTTTTGGGTAACTATAGAAAGCCTATAGTACCCGAAAGTTGTAATATAAAAGCATTTTGGTAACTATAAAAAGCTTATAGTTACCAAAAGTCATAAAAAATAGAGAACTGGGTCTCTAATAAAACTAATATTAATAGAACAGCCTCTAAAAAATACTGTATGATAGGTTTATATTCAATAGTGAGGTGGATAATGTTGCAACTTCAGGTAATAAACAGTCCGTTTAATCAGGAGCAGGCGGAACTCCTAAATCGTCTTTTACCTACTTTTACTGAATCACAAAAAGTTTGGTTAAGTGGGTATCTTGCCGGCGCGGCTTCACCATTAGATTCCGTTCTTAGAGCACCTAACCAGGAGGGGACAGCTTCAAAAGAAGTGACTATTCTCTACGGTTCACAGACCGGGAATGCTCAAGGTTTAGCAAAAAAGGCAAGTAAATCGCTTGAAAATAAAGGGTTCCAAGTAACAGTTTCTTCCATGAACGATTTTAAACCAAATAATATAAAAAAAGTTAAAAATCTACTAATATTAGTAAGTACACACGGAGAAGGCGATCCGCCGGATAATGCTATCACATTCCACGAATTTATTCATGGAAAACGTGCTCCTAAGATTGATGAACTTAATTTTTCTGTCTTATCACTTGGAGATAGCTCTTATGAGTTTTTCTGTCAAACTGGAAAACAATTTGATGCTCGCTTAGAGGAACTCGGGGGTACACGATTATATCCACGGTTTGACTGTGACCTGGATTATGATGAACCGGCAGCGGAATGGCTCGCAGGAGTGATTAGCAGCCTAGGTGAAGCAAAAAGTGGAAGTCCTGCACTAACTCAGGCAGCAGCCACTCAAACAGTTGAGTCAACGTATTCAAGAACCAACCCATTTAGAGCGGAAGTGCTTGATAATATTAATTTAAATGGTCGAGGCTCCAATAAAGAAACCAGACATTTAGAGTTATCACTTGAAGGTTCTGGACTATCTTTTCAACCTGGTGACAGCCTTGGAATCTATCCAGAAAATGATTTAACGCTTGTTGACCAGCTTCTAGAAGAATTGAAATGGAACCCGGAAGAAAGCGTGACAATTAATAAACAAGGAGACGTTCTTTCATTGAAAGACGCCCTGACCACGTACTATGAAATTACAACACTAACAAAACCGCTTCTTGAAAAAGCAGCTAAGCTTTCAGCAAATAACGATTTGCAAGAGCTTGCTAATAACAGTGAAAGTTTAAAAGCATACCTAGAGGGACGCGATTTACTCGATGTGGTTCGTGAATTTGGACCATGGAATAGTTCTCCTCAAGAGTTTGTTTCGATTCTTAGAAAAATGCCTGCACGATTATATTCAATCGCCAGCAGCTTATCCGCAAATCCGGACGAAGTCCATTTAACGATAGGGGCAGTTCGATACCATGCGAATGGTCGTGACCGAAAAGGTGTATGCTCTATTTTTGCCGCAGATCGTTTACAATCTGGAGACAGTGTACCTATTTACATTCAGCACAATGAAAACTTTAAGCTCCCAGCTAATCCTGAAACACCCATCATTATGGTTGGTCCAGGAACAGGGGTGGCACCATTCCGTTCCTTCATACAGGAGCGTGAGGAATCTGGTGCCGAAGGTAAGTCATGGATGTTCTTTGGAGACCAGCACTTTGTGACGGACTTCTTATACCAAACGGAATGGCAAAAATGGCTTAAAGACGGTGTATTAACAAAAATGGATGTTGCTTTTTCCCGTGACACAGCTGAAAAAGTATATGTACAACACCGCATGCTAGAACAAAGTAAGGAATTGTTCGAATGGCTACAAGAAGGTGCTCACGTTTACATTTGCGGTGACGAGAAACATATGGCACATGACGTTCACCAAACACTTATTCAAATTGTCGAACAAGAAGGCAGCTTGAGCCGAGAAGATGCAGAAGCCTACTTAGCAGACATGCAGCAGCAAAAACGGTACCAGCGCGATGTATATTGATCTAGTAGTGGAAGGAGATTTTCATAAATGGTGAAGCAAAAATTAAAGGCACCTGAGGGCGCGCCAAGCGATGTTGAGCGTATAAAAAGAGAAAGTAACTATTTACGCGGAACACTAAAAGAAGTTATGCTCGACCCAATCAGTGCAGGAATTCCAGACGATGATAACCGCTTGATGAAACACCATGGCAGTTACTTGCAGGATGACCGTGATCTCCGTAATGAGCGTCAGAAGCAAAAGTTAGAGCCTGCCTACCAGTTTATGCTCCGTGTTCGTATGCCAGGTGGTGTGGCTACTCCAGAACAATGGCTTGTCATGGATGATTTAGCGGAAAAATATGGCAATGGCACATTAAAACTGACGACTCGAGAAACATTCCAAATGCACGGAATTTTGAAATGGAATATGAAAAGCACGATTCAGGAAATCCATGCAGCTCTTTTAGACACGATTGCAGCTTGCGGAGATGTAAACCGTAACGTGATGTGTGCCTCGAACCCATATCAGTCTGAGGTCCACGCGGAAGTATACGAATGGTCGAAAAAATTGAGCAACGACCTATTGCCACGCACAAGAGCGTATCATGAAATTTGGCTTGATGAAGAAAAAGTGGCTGGAACACCGGAGATTGAAGAAGTCGAACCAATGTATGGCCCGCTTTATTTACCACGTAAATTTAAGATTGGTATTGCTGTACCGCCCTCAAATGATATTGATGTATTTTCACAAGACCTTGGTCTTATTGCAATTGTGGAAGAGGGGAAACTAGTCGGCTTTAACGTAGCAATTGGCGGAGGCATGGGGATGACTCATGGAGACAAAGAGACTTATCCGCAGCTTGCCAAGGTAATCGGCTTTGTTAAGCCAGAGCAAATCTATGATGTTGCTGAAAAAGTGATTACCATCCAACGTGATTACGGAAACCGCTCTGAGCGTAAAAACGCTCGATTCAAGTATACGGTTGACCGCTTAGGACTTGAAACAGTAAAGGAAGAACTAGAAGAGCGCCTTGGCTGGAGTCTTGGTGAAGCAAAGCCTTATCAATTTGATAACAATGGAGATCGCTATGGCTGGGTGAAAGGCATTCGTGGAAAATGGCATTTAACACTGTTTGTTGAAGGTGGACGCGTGGCAGATTTTGATGATTATAAGCTGAAGACAGGCTTACGGGAAATTGCCAAAATACATACAGGTGATATCCGTCTGACATCTAATCAGAATATAATCATTGCCGATGTATCAGCTCAGAAAAAGAAGATAATTAGTGAATTGATTGAACAATATGGTTTAAAAGATGGTGAGTATGTTTCAGCACTCCGTCGCAGCTCGATCGCCTGTGTTTCTCTACCAACATGTGGTTTAGCGATGGCAGAAGCAGAACGATATTTGCCGCGACTTATAGACAAAATCGAAAAGATTGTTGACGATAACGGACTTCGAAATGAAGAAATTACCATCCGAATGACTGGTTGTCCGAATGGCTGCGCACGCCATGCACTTGGAGAAATTGGTTTTATCGGTAAAGCACCTGGTAAATACAATATGTATTTAGGAGCTGCGCATGATGGCAGTCGTTTAAGTAAAATGTACCGAGAAAATATCGGTGAAGAAGAGATATTGAGCGAACTACGTGTCATACTTTCGCATTACGCGAAAGAACGAGAGGAAGACGAGCACTTCGGTGACTTCGTGATTCGTGCAGGAATTGTTCAAGCTACAACAGATGGTACAAATTTCCATGCTTAATTCGAAAAAAGAGACAGGAACCCTGTCTCTTTTTTTTGTGTGTAGAAAATTCAGAAATTTTAAACTTCGTCTAGTTTTGTCATTTTTTAACTTGTTTTATCGAAACGATTTAATAGATTTAAATAAATGCTATAATTCATTTCATGACTACTAATAATTTAAGCAGCTAGATAATTAATATTGTTTAGAGGTGTGTTTTTGTTATGAGGATGGTAGATTTAGAAGAGGCAATTAATGAAAAAAGGGACGAAATGATTCATATTGGAATGACAAAAGGACTTTCTTGTGAAGAAACCGTATTATGCAGTCAGGAACTAGATAAACTGCTTAATGACTATAGAAGGTTAACTAAAGACCAGGGACAGTCTAAATCCAATATATTACTAGAAGATTTTGTCACTTTTATACAGCATTTGCAAAATTTAATATCAATACCTTACAAATTTTTAAATCCGTACAAGAGTAATAAATTCTCTTAACCTTAAAAGTGTATTCGAATAGAGAATGTTTAGACCCATCCATTTGCCAAAGATGGGTCTTTTTTTTCTACTAAACTATTATGTCCGCTGAATGGTAGAGGTAGAAAAGCTTTTAACCATTTTCTGCAAGTTTCTATGTGCTTCTCGTAATTTAATCGTTTCTTCGATGATTTTTTGGAATCCTTCAATGTCTCGATCAGATGCATATAACAGCGTCTTCGGTACACCTTCTGCAATTTGTTGTAGGGTAATATCCTGGCTCACGGCAATGACCACCTTTCAACTTATTAACTAGACTACGATTTCGTCTACTTTAATAGTTTTAGAAAAAGGATAGTTTCTCCTGCCAAGAACGTAAAAAACTTATCTACACAAATCACCAGTTTCTTTAACGAATAGTAACGTTTTTGCAAAAAACGACGGGAATCCATTCTGATTGATGTACATTTGTAGAAAAGTATTTAAAGAAAATTCAGTAAATTTAAATTTGAAAATAAATAGAGAAAGAAAAGAAAATTTTTCAGATTGCTAGCATAATTGTTGACTTCCGTTTTGATTATAATATAATAAAACCAATAGTTTTACTTGGAATTAAAAAAGAGGTGAAGATTAATGTACTTAACGATAGAAGCCATCGAGAAAAGTTTTATAAATGATAGAAAAGAAAACGTGAAAGTTCTCGACAACATAAATTTAAATGTTAAAAAAGGCAGCTTTGTTTCGATTGTTGGACCATCAGGCTGTGGAAAATCTACATTACTTTATCTTGTTGCGGGTCTGGACAAAGCTGATAAAGGAAATATCCGGGTCGATGGCAATCTAGTAACAAAACCAGGGCCAGAAAGAGTAGTAGTTTTTCAAGAAGCAGGTTTGTTTCCATGGCTGACCGTTTTAGAAAATGTAACCTATGGATTGATTTTAAAAAAGATGCCTAAAGAAAAGGCAAAAGCAAAGGCGCTTGATGTTTTAAAAATGGTTCACCTCAGCAGGTACGTGAATTCCTATCCACATGAGCTATCAGGGGGAATGAAACAGAGAGTTTCAATTGCTCGGGCGTTAGTGATGGAGCCTGACATTCTATTAATGGACGAGCCATTTTCTGCGCTTGATGAACAAACGAGAATGGTGCTACATAAAGAACTACTCGAAATTTGGAGGAAGACAAAAGTAACTATTTTCTTTATCACCCACAATATTAGGGAAGCGGTGCTTCTCTCCGAAGAAGTAGTCGTTTTTGCCACTCGTCCTGGACGGATTAAAGAAATCATTCCGGTGCCAACCATGAAGGATGGGGTTACACCGGATAGTGTGACAGTAAATACGGAAAAAAGAATTTTATCCATTTTACAGGAAGAAATCGAAAAAGTATTGAAGGAGGAAATGGGTGATGACTACAGCTTTAAGACGGATCATCTTCATCGCGGCGATAGCGGTGATATGGGAAGTCACATCTAGATTTTCCAGCCTTCCGGATTTTATGTTTCCTAGCCTTTCTCAAGTATTAGAAACACTGTTTAATGGCATTATTAATGGACAAATTACGCTTGCAATTGGAAAAAGTATGGGGCGTATCTTACTTGGCTTTACCATTGCCATTGTTGTCGGATTAATACTAGGCTATTTCATTTGGCGTTATAAAATCGTCGAAGATACGCTTGGTTTTGTCGTTACCGCTCTACAATCGATTCCAAGTATTGTTTGGTTCCCCTTAGCGATTATCTGGTTTGGATTAAATGATTTTTCAATTTTGTTTATTGTTACAATCGGAGCAACGTGGACTATGACTGTGAATGCAACGAGCGGCTTTAAGAACGTTCCGCAGCTCTATCAGCGTGTGGCTAAAGTATATGGTTCGGGCGGTTTCCATTTTCTACGAACCGTTATCCTGCCTGCTTCGGTGCCACAAATTATCTCAGGGCTCAGGATTGCCTGGGCATTCTCCTGGCGCGCCTTGATGGCAGGGGAATTACTTGGCGGCGGCGGCGGACTTGGTCAGCTGCTTGAAATGGGTCGTTCTCTCGGCCAAATGGATTTAGTCATATCCGTCATGATTATCATTGCGATTATTGGGACAATTGTCGATAATGTTGTTTTTTCAAGACTCGAGCGCAGTGTGGAAGTTAAGTGGGGAATACGAGGAAGATAGCAAGCTATTATTTTACTATTAGGAGAGAACATTATGTTAAAGAAATCAATGCTTTATCTGATTATGACGGTACTATTTATTGGATTATTAAGTGGGTGTGCACAAGGTTCGAACGAAGAGGGGAGCGGTGACCCAAAAACCGTTAAAATTGGATATTTTCCAAACCTAACGCATATTGCAACCATTGTAGCACTTGAACAAGGTTACTTTGAAGAAGCCTTCGGTAAAGATGTAAAGATTGAAACCAAAACGGTAGCAAATGGCGGACTGTTTATGGAAGCAATGGCTACAAAAGCAATCGATGTTGGTACGGTTGGACCTGGTCCATTACTTAACTTTTATGTAAAAAATAAGGAATATCACCTTATTTCTGGAGCTGTGAATGGTGGAGCTGTCCTAGTTGCGGCTGAACACAGCGGTGTAGATAAGCTTGAAGATTTAGACGGTAAAAAAGTAGCTATCCCGGTAATTGGAAGCACTCAAGATGTTATGTTAAGAAAAGCGTTAAAAGAAGCTGGCTTAAAAGCAAAAACGAGCGGTGGTACTGTAGATTTATTCGCTGCAGCACCTGCTGATACGGCTTCCTTATTTGTCCAAAAACAAGTAGACGCAGCGGCAACACAAGAACCATGGGGCTATGTAATTGAAAATCAAGCAAACGGAAAATTGCTTCTTGATTGGGATGAATTTGCTTGGGGCAAGGAATCCACCAATACAGTGGTTGCTGCAAGAGCAGACTTTTTGAAAAATAAAGACCTTTCTAAGAAGTACTTAGAAGCGCACAAAAAATCAGTGAAATTTATCCAGGACAATCCTGAAGAAAGCAAAGAAATTGTCATCAAGCATTTGAAGGATCTTACAGGTAAAGAGTTAAATAAAGACGAAGTGGACGCAGCTTTCTCACGTCTAGCAGTAACTACAGATGTAAATGAAAAGGTTATTCAGGAAATGGCAGACATCAGTAAAGAAGCAGGATATATTCCAAGCAGTGATATTAAGGGCATGATTGATTTGTCATTACTTAAATAATAAAAAAAGGTTTTGGACTTGATTATGAGTTCAAAACCTTTTTTTAAGGTAAAATAAATGAATACATAGTGAAGGGAATGGTAGGAATGAAATCAACAATCACATGGCAAGGGGATATGGCTTTTTCTGGGACTACACCTTCTGGACATGAATTAAGAATGGACGCTGCCCCAGAGATTGGCGGACAAAATAGTGGAGCGAGACCAACAGAGCTGCTCTTGTACTCTCTTGCTGGCTGCACAGGGATCGATATTGTAATGATTTTGAAGAAAATGCGTTTAGAGTTAACAGGTTTTTCGATGGGAATTGAGGGAACTCGTGCCGACACAGAACCCAAGAAATTTACTGATTTTCACGTTCACTATTCAGTTGAAGGGGATCTGCCGGAAGAAAAAGTCGTCCGTGCTATCCAATTATCAAAAGACAAATACTGTTCCGTGTCCCATTCATTAAGTGCTAACATCGTAGCAAGTTATTCGATTAATGGAACGAAGGGAAACCAAACGCTATAAGAAAAAAAGGATTCAGCATTTTTGCTGGATCCTTTAATTTTGTGTAATGATCATAAAACACCTTAATAAGTCGTTCATCTCCGCCCCGGTCGGGATGAAGGGCTTTTAATGGTTTCTTGTATAAAAACCATTTCATCAAATTCAAAACCAGGTACCTTCTTTATATAGGTTCAGAAATGGTCCGCTAGAATTCCTGATAATTGGGATTAAGGAAACTGCTCCAATAAAACTATTAAAATTACAAAATAACGCTTTAACAACACTGCATAATGAAGTTTCTATAAAACACAGCGAGCAGAATATATAAAAACATAGTAAAACAGCGAGGGAAAATCCCACGCTGTTTTTGATTCTAGTATAATAGAAAGTGGGTATATTGATATCGAGCTATTAGGGATAAAATAATTGTGTATCAATCTGGTGTTGTTTGCATTTGCATATGAATAAGAATTGGGGGATATTTATGATCATCCATACCTCAGGAAAACATGACAATCTTGAATTAGATATTCAGAACCGGCAAATTTTAACTCCAGCATCAGCATTTGGGATTTTTAGAAAAATGCTGGTTTCTAATATTGGAAAAGAACGATTAAAAGGTTTCCTCATTCGTTTTGGCTGGGAAATGGGAGTGAATGATGCAAAACAAGCCTTGAAGGAAGAGTTATCGATAGAAGAATTATTTAAACAAGGACCTGTCTATCATTGCATGAATGGACACATTACTGGCACAGAGTACGAGGGTCGTCTTGAACTAGATGAACATAATCAGATGGTCTCCTTAACCGGAACAGGTACTTGGAAGGATTCATATGAGGCTTTGGATCATCTGCAAAGATTCGGGATATCTGAACATCCTGTTTGTCATACCCTAATTGGCTATGCAAGTGGTTTTATGACAACGATTAGTGGACAGCACGCTTTGGCAAAAGAGGTTTCTTGTGTCGGCAAGGGAGATTCAGAGTGCCGTTGGGTCTTGAAGACTCAAAATGAATGGGATGATGAATTGAAGGATGAACTAGTCTTTTATAATGAAAGGCCAATAGTTAAAGAGCTGCAGTATACGTATGAACAATTGCTTGAACAGAAAAATACTGCGACGAAATTGATGGAGTTTCAAAAAGTCCTAACAGAAGAGATTGCGAATGGGAGCAATTTACAAACAATTATCGATATCGTGTATAACTTAATTCGTATTCCGATTCTGATTGAAGACATAGACCTTCGATGTATAGCGTATTCAGGAATATCTCAGGATGAATTTAATAATATTCAAAATGATATGAATCATTACCTGAAAGAAAATAGGGCAATCTTTCCTAATACTCGTAAAGAGAAGTATCAACTGCCATTTCAAAGAAAAACAATCCAAATGGATGATCATGCGCGTTTAATTGTAACAATTCTTATAGAAAAAAAGGTCTTTGGATATTGTTCTTTTCTTTATACCGACATAAAAAAAGCGATGAATTTGGAAGATGATTATATGCTATTAGCCCGTATTGCGAATGCCGCTTCTTTAATTTTATTAAATGAGAAAACTCGATTTGAATCTTTTTCAAGGATGAAGGGAGTTTTCCTGGAGCAGGTTTTAAATGGGACAATACCGTCTAGAAAAGAAATTATCGCAAAAGGAAGATATACAGGTCTAAACTTAGGTTTACCATACTATTTGACCATACTTGAATATAAAAATAAGTCCCTTGCCATGGAGGATGAATTTCATTTTCAAGAAAAAATATTGGAAACAATTTCTCAATACTTTAAGAGGGAAGCAAAAAATATTTTAATAGGTCTCTATGAAGGAAATATTATTCTTTTTATAAATAAAGAGGATACAGAAAAGATAAAAATTAAGTCCATTATGCAGGGACTTTACCAGGAATTAAAAAAAAATTACCCAGTATTTAAGTTTAAACTGGGAATTAGTAATGAAGGAAATGAAATAGAGAATTTGAAGCAGCAATATGAGGAGGCTTTTGTTGCATTAAGGCTTAATTCTACAAAAAAAGTGGTGTTATTTAAATCTCTCGGAATTGTCGGTATCTTGATTAACTCCAATAATATGAATGGCATTAAACTGTTAGCCAATCAGGAATTAGGACCTTTACTTAATAAAGAAGATCCTAAAATAGTAGAATTAATGAAAACTCTATACTTATTTTTGCTAAATGGGGGAAAGCTTGAGCAAACACTCAGTGATCTATCTATTTCAATGAGCGGTCTGCTGTATAGAATCAAAAAAATCGAAAATATGCTTGATAAAGATCTTCGTAATCCCACTGATGCGTATCAATTATTACTTCTAATAGAATCTTTGATTGCATTGGGAGAAATAAGTTTATAGAGTAATGACTAAATGGAGCCACGGATTCAATTCCGTGGCTCCATTTTTTTATAAAGCATTTAACTTATATAAAAACACCATAAAAAATTTACTAATAAGCTCAGTATTTTAACAAATTTTTATTATGTTCCGATTGTTTTTAATTTTCTATTATTAAGTTAGAGTTTGAGTCAATCATAATTTGTGTTCCGAAAAGTTGAAAGCGAATTCAGTAAAAGCATTAAGGTCACAGCGGGATAAGATAGTGTAAACCTATCATTGAAAAGTTATTAATAATGAAATGATCAAGATCAACACAAGAGAAAGGGGCTTTAATCAATGGGTACAGTTGAGACTAAAAAAATTAACACTGGAAAGTACAATACATTTTTCTGTGAAGGTGGGGAATCAAATTCAGAAACGATTATTTTCCTTCATGGTTCAGGTCCAGGGGCTAATTCTGAGACGAATTGGCGAAATATTCTTCCCGAATTAACGGATCGCTATCACGTGATTGCGCCTGACTATTTCGGATTCGGGAACTCTGATCACCCTGAGACGCCGCCAAAGAGTTTTTGGGAGTGGACAAACTGCCGAGTTGAGCAGGTCTTAGAATTAATGGATTATTTGCATATCGAAAAAGCAAAGCTTGTCGGAAATTCAATGGGCGGTATCATATCATTGAACTTGGTGATGACGGCACCGGAACGATTTGAAAAAGTACTTCTAATGGGCAGTGGTGGGGGAGAAGCGGCTCCAACTCCAGAGATAGCGAGAATGGTTGGGTTTTATAAAAACCCTACTTACTCTGCACTTAAGAATTTAACCACTTGGTTTGTTTATGATCAAAAGAGTTTGGGCAGAGAACTAGAAACTGTAATAAACGAGCGATTTGAAAACGTGATGCGACCTGAGATTAGAAAGTCTTTTACCCATAATGCATTCCCTACCATGCCTGGCGAAAGTGTTATTCCTCCAAATGCTTTAAAACAAATGGAACAGCCATTTCTACTACTACATGGCGTGGAAGATCGATTTGTTGTAAAAGAAAGCAGCTTATCATTGCTGCAGCATCTGCCAAATGCTCAGCTACATCTGATTAAGGGATGCGGACATTGGATTCAAATTGAAAAACGTGAAATATTCTTAAATTTATTAACTCAGTTTTTTGAAGGGAAATTAGATTGAACTAGTAAAAATTCGTATATTTCAGGTTGTCCTTAAGCCTGTCATATACTAAGAATTTATATTCTGAAAATTTGCAGTATTGCCTAATAAGGGGGATTTAACATGTCAAACGAATTGTTAAAAGCAGAGAATATAACAGTTGAGGAGTTATTAGCAGGGGCTGAAAGAATTGGTAAGCTTGCAGAACAGGAAGCGTTAGCTGCAGAGCAAAATTCGACTATTTCTGAAAACGTTGTCAAGTTGATCAAAGAAACTCAAATCTCACGAATGTTACTCCCAAAGAAATATGGTGGCCCTCAAATTGATCTAAAAACATTTGCTCAAATAATTCGGAAGGTTTCGTATCATAATGTTTCAGCAGGTTGGTTGACGTATCTCTACCCATTGCATAACTCGCTGCCATCTTATTTGGCGGAAAAAGGTATGGACGAAATAGCGATGTCGGAAGGATTAATCGTTGATGTCTTTGCGCCTGTTGGAAAAGCAGAGAAAGATGGCGATGGATATCACATATCGGGAAAATGGCATTTTGCCAGTGGTGTTTTGTACAGTGAATGGATCGGTCTTGGGCTCATCATGGAATTACCGGATAGCAGAGGTCCGGAGTTCTGTATGCCAATCATGAAAACATCGGAAGTGGAAATTTTAAATAACTGGGATACTTTTGGTTTAAGAGGTTCCGGAAGCAACTCAGTAATTGCTGATAATGTGTATGTACCAATCGAGCGGATCCTGCGTTTAGAGAGAGTAGCAACAGAAATGAAACGCCCGCCTTTTGATCACTATGATAAGGATTATCCATTCTACCATAAACCATTTTTCTCTACATTCTATATTGGGTTCCAAAACATCGCACTTGGCGGAGCGGAACGTTTGTTAAAAGAATTTAAAGAGCGTACGGAAAAAAGGATTCGTCTTGACGGAATACCTGAAAAAGAATCTCCACGAAGCCAAAGGGTGCTTTCAGAATTAACGATGAAGTATAAACAAGCTGAGTTATTGGTGGATCATTATATTGATTTATTAGAAAACTATGATAATGAAAATCCAACACCTCCTGAGGAATTCTTTGCCATCAGGGCAACAGCCATCAAACATTGTACAGAAATCGCCAATAGAATCCTTTTAACGCTAGGAGGAGCAGCACTTTCTAAAGGTGACATTGTGGAGTTGATGACGAGAGATATTTTATCTGTTGCCACTCACATTACCTCATTATATGAAGATGCCGTAGCAGATTATGGTAAAAATCTCTTTGGCTATGCAACAACACGGAACGGTTAATTAGATGAAAAGTTGAAAAATCTCGGTGTAGTGTAAGCTTTATAATTTGAAAAATAAAAAATAGAATTTAGGAGGAAATATCTATGATATTACCTGAAATTGCAAAGCTAGGACATATCGCTTTAGTAACACCTAATCTAGAAAAATCTCTTTGGTTTTTCCGAGATGTAATTGGATTAGAAGAAACAGAGGAAAAAGATGGGACACATTACTTGCGAGCTTGGGGTGATTTTGAACACCATACATTATCGTTAACTGCTGGGGATCGTGCACGTGTAGATCATATTGCCTGGCGTACAAAACGTCCTGAAGATGTTGAAGGATTTGCTAGTTTACTTGAAAAGGCAGGGACAGAGGTTGAATGGATTGAAGCAGGTCACGAAGCTGGGCAAGGTAGAGCCATTCGTTTCAAATTGCCAAGTAAGCATCCATTTGAAATCTATTATGATGTGGAAAAACCGACAGCACCTGAGGAATTAAAATCTAAATTAAAAAACCAGACATATAAATCATGGAGAAAAGGTGTTTCACCTCGTCGCATTGATCACGTTAATCTAGCAACTAACATGGATCCAGGTGGTATTCATACTTGGCTGTCTGATAATTTAGGCTTTAAATTACGTGAATATATTAAATTACCAGATGGACCAGTCGTATCAGGCTGGATGAGTGTTACTCCTTTAGTTCACGACATTGCAGTTATGGGAGATACAGCAAACGCAGGACCAAATCGTCTTCACCATTTAGCATATTGGCTTGATAATGCACAGGATTTGTTAAGAGCAGCTGACATTATAAGTGAAGAAGGCATTAAATTTACAGGACCAGGTAAGCATGGTATTTCTCAAGCGATGTATATATATGTACAAGATCCTGGAAGTGGACATCGAGTTGAGCTGTTTACAAATGGTTATCTGATTTTTGAACCAGACTGGCAGCCAATCGAGTGGACGCCAGAAGATATGGAATTAGGGCTTACTTACTGGGGAGAAAATGCTGTAATCGGTAATGAAGAAACGACTGAAGCATAAAAGTATAATATGTAACCTATTGATTGGATTATAACGAACCTTCGTTATAATCTTCTTTTTTTAATTGAAGACCACAGCTGTAAATATTAATACTTTGAAATATCCAAAGGATTCAATTAATATTTAATAAAAAGGCTTACATTTAGAATATCAAAAATAATTGTGAAGAGTACGATAACGGGATGTGATTGCATGTGCGTCAGCATTTATGAAGAGAGTTATAGTCAGGATGTCGTAAAAGGGGACCGTAAACTTGTAACATCAGCATCCGTTTTCGGGATTCTGAGACAGCAGCTTGCTAAAAATATAGGAATTAAGAGAATAAAAGGTTTTCTGTTTCATTATGGCTGGGAAATGGGCGTTAAAACTGCTAAAGAAGCGCTGCAAACAGAAACATCTTTAGAGTATCTTATTAAACATGGACCGATTCTCCATATTGAGAATGGTCATATTAGCGGGATTAAGCATGGATGTAATTTTGAACTGGATGGTCATGGCAGGATTAAATCCTTTTTTTCACATGGTACCTGGTTTGGTTCTTATGAGGCTGAAGAGCATATAAAACGCTTTGGACATTCCAATCATTCCGTTTGTCATACACTGATTGGTTACGCAAGCGGGTTTATGTCGACGATTTTTGGAGAGACGCTTTTAGCAAAAGAAGTCACTTGCGTTGGAAAAGGGGATGCAGGCTGCGGGTGGGTAATTAAGCCGAAAAAAGACTGGGAAAACGAGCTCGATGGAAATGAGGTTCTGAAGTTTTATAATGAAGCACCGATTGTAATGGAATTGGAGTATACCTATGACCAATTGCTCGAACAAAAAAATGTCGTAACCCGGTTAGCCAATTTTCAAAATAAATTAACGGAAGAGATTATCAATGGAAGTGATCTACAAACTATTGTTGATATTGTATTTAACATGGTTAACATACCAATTATCATTGAGGATTCAACCCTTCGAACCATAACATATTCAGGTTTCTCGGAAGAAAACTTTATGGAATTAAAAGCAGATATGGAAGTTTATCTGGAAGAAAACCGAATCAATCATAAACAGCTTTTACCTTTAAGTAAGAAAATAATTAAAACGGTCAATCACGATCGCCTAATCACTCCAATTTTCTTACAGAAGGAGGTAATTGGATATTGTAGCTTTGTGTATGAAGATAGGAAGCAACATGAGGAGGATTATTTGTTTTTAGACCGGTTAGCCAATGCAGCCTCTTTGATTCTATTAAATGAAAAGACGAAGTTTGAATCGTTTGAAAGAATGAAGGGTAATTTTCTAGATCAAATACTAGAGACACGATTGCCAGTCAGTGAAATTGTTAATCGGGGAAAATATACAGGATTAGACCTAGAGCAAAACTACTATATAACGGTAATGGAATATAAGAACACACAGACTACTATTGAGGATGAGTTTCTTTTACAAGAGCAAATATTTGAAACCACTTTCCGCTATTTTAATGACAGAAAATATAATTTATTGGTTGGTCACCGCGATGGCCATGTGGTTTTATTGATCACGAATCAGACGCTAATGCATACTTCCATCCAAAAAGTAATCAGGGAATATCAAGATTTTATGTTAAAAATATTCCCTAATGGCAATTTTAAGTTTGGAATTAGTCAATTAGGTGCTGATATTCATCAAGCTCCAAAATGTTATGAGGAAGCGTGTATTGCTCTCCGATTAGCAGGGAGTAAAAAAATCGTACCGTTTACTTCATTAGGGATTGTTGGGGTCTTGATCAATTCCAAAAATATAAATGGGATTAAAATGATTGCAGAACAAGAGTTGGGACCATTGTATAACTTGAAGGATCCAAGGACTATTGAATTGGTAAAAACATTATATAGTTTCTTGCTAAATGGTGGAAAATTGGAACAAACCATGAGTGATCTTTCACTTTCTATGAGCGGGCTTCGCCATAGGGTTAGCAGAATCGAAGGCCTGCTGGATAAAGATCTACGCGATCCAAACGAAGCTCATCAATTATTACTGATTATCAAATCATTAATTGCAATTGGTGAAATAACGATTGAATAAGGAAGACCATTCAGTTTAATCTGGATGGTCTTCCTTATTTTTTGGATATGAACAAACTTTGACTATAAATGAAAAAAACATGAACAGTTTTTGCTCTAGTAAGAAAATTGTGAATTCTTTAAACTTTATTTATAAGGTGTTAATAGTAATAACCTAATAAGTATTATTGTAAGCGATGTCAAAGTACTGACCAAGGGACATTTGTCCATAACATTAATTTTCTCAAAAAATATGTATTCTATCAGAAGGAGTGTAAACAATGGCAACTCTTGTAGTAAAAGAAGAAAATGTATCGGTGGATCAGTTGTTAGCTGGAGCGGAAAGAATCGGAAAATTAGCCGAGGAAGAAGCCCAGGAAGCAGAAAAAAATGCGACCATTTCACAAAATGTGGTGGATCTCATTAAAGAAACGCAAATTTCACGAATGATGCTTCCTAAGAAATATGGCGGACCTCAGGCAGATTTGAAAACGTTTGCGAAGGTGGTTCGTAAAGTAGCAAATTACAATATTTCAGCTGCATGGCTGACCTATCTATATCCACTTCACAATATGCTTCCAGCCTTTCTTCCAGAAAAGGGAGCCGACGAAATTGTCAATCAGGGAGGATTAATCTGCGATATCTTTGCTGCATTAGGTAAAGCTGAACGGGATGGGGATGGTTATCGTATTAGCGGTAAGTGGAGCTTTGTCAGTGGTGTCAACTATAGTGAGTGGGTCGGTGTAGGGGTCATGATTCAATTCCCTGACAGTCCAAAACCAGTATATTGCTTACCAATGTTAAAAGTTTCAGAAGTAGAAGTGGTAAACAATTGGGATACATTTGGGCTAAGAGGGTCAGGAAGTAACCAGATTATTGCCGAAGATGTATATGTCCCAATGGAACGGATTTTACGACTAGAACAGGCAGAACTTACAAGAAGACCGCCTGTAGAAGAGTACGACACAGATTATCCGTTTTACCATGTCCCATTCTTTCCTTCTTTCTATCTTGGTTTCGGTTACATGGCACTTGGCGGGGCAGAGCGGATTCTTAAGGAATTTAAAGTACAAACCGAAAAGCGTGTGCGTTTGATGGATGGTGTTAGAGAAAGCGAGTCGCCAAGAAGTCAGCGTGTATTAGCGGAAATGACCACTGATTTCCACATTGCAGAAGCTTTACTCGACAAATACATTGATCTCCTAGAAAACTATGAAAAAGACGGCTGTGTGACACCGCCTTCTGAATTCTTTTCGATTCGGACCAAAGCAATCAAGATTTGTACAGATATCGCTGTAAGGTCGCTATTAACACTGGGTGGCGGGGCTCTTTATAAAGGCGGTGCAATGGAATTATTCTTACGGGATATTATTGCCGTTGCTACACACAAAACTTCTTTATATGAAGATGCAGTTGCCGCATATGGAAAAGAATTGTTTGGTTTTGATGGTGGCGTCAGGGGCTAACTTTATTTCAATGAGGATGAAAGAGTTGGATAGGAAAAAATATCAATTTTCATAACAGGAGGATTAACAAATGGATGACCGCAAATTTCGAACTGCAATGGGTAAATTCGCAACTGGTGTGACGGTAATAGCAACAGAGGTAGAGGGAGACGTCCATGGAATGACTGCCAATGCGTTCATGTCAGTTTCACTTGATCCAAAACTAGTAGTAATTTCAATCGGGGAAAAAGCAAAAATTTTGAACAAAATAAAGGAAAGCAAGATTTTCACTGTAAATATTTTAGCTGCTGATCAGCAGGAGCTTTCGATGATTTTCGCGGGACAATTGAAGGAACATAAAGAAGTTGCATTTGACCGATTGGATGGAAAACCAGTTTTAGCGGGTGCAGTCGCACAAATTGCCTGTGAAGTATCAGCTGAGCATGTCGAAGGGGATCATACCTTATTTATTGGAAAAGTTACCGATATTCACCTCGAAGACGCTGAACCTCTGCTTTTTTATAACGGAAAGTATCGTTCACTAACGGAAGAAAGAACAGTAACAGTCTAAATGACTTGGGAGGAGACTGTTATGGAAACCATTCATATTAACCGTAGTAATTTGGCAGAATGGCAGAAAAGAGCGAAGCCAAATGTAATGGCACTTGGATGTTTCGACGGTCTCCATCATGGTCATTGTACCGTCATCCATACAGCCTATCAGAAAGCAAAAGAGAAACAAACAGATTTAGCGGTGATGAGTTTCTTCCCTCATCCAAAAACGGTCATCTCAAATGGCAAAGTTCACGTTCACACATTAATGCCGCTTGCTGAAAAAGAGGCAAAGCTTCGGAAAATGGGTGTCGATACGTTTTATATTGTTGAATTTGACAAAGAGTTTGCAGC
This sequence comes from Neobacillus niacini, assembly GCF_031457145.1. Taxonomy (GTDB): domain Bacteria; phylum Bacillota; class Bacilli; order Bacillales; family Cytobacillaceae; genus Neobacillus; species Neobacillus niacini_J. Next base: position 233,746 of record NZ_JAVDVZ010000004.1, on the reverse strand, counting down.
CCTTTCGCCTGAACAGTTTGTTTCTCAATACTTGGATGGACTCGGTGTTGTTCATGCAGTTGCTGGATTTGACTTTTCCTATGGCAGCCGTGGGGCTGGAAATCTCGATCGTTTGAATCAGGACTCTGGTGGCCGAATTGATGTAACAATGGTTGAAAAAGTTGAGCTGTGGGGCGAGAAAATCAGTTCTACTTGTATTCGGGAACGGCTGTTGAACGGCAAGGTGGCAGAGCTGCCTGATTTGCTTGGACGCTTTTATGAAACTGAGTGCGAGTGGGATGGAGAGGTATTTATACTGTGCCCCTCCTATACTCTCCCTGGCGCCGGCAAATATGGTGTAACACTTAATAATAAGAGCGGTTCCGTTCAAACGGAAGTAACTGTCATCCAAGAGAGAGTTCAATGTACAGCAGATATTCCTCCATTTTTAAAGGGAAAACTTTTGATTGTATGGCAAAAGCAGATTCAAAATGCACCTATGAAACTACTAATCTCTTAATAATTCTTAAAGGAAGTGGTAAAAATGGCTGAAATTATCGCAGGTGTCGCGATGTCACATAGCCCGATGATCATGACGAATGAAGCTGGAGGCGGAGAGAAAGGACAACGATTCCTCCAGACAGCGGCTGAAATGAAGAAATTTATCGAAGATTCTGGAGCAGATGTGATAGTACTAGTTTCGGATGATCACTTTAATAGTTACTTCTACGATCATATGCCAGCGTTTACGATTGGCATAGGTGAGTGTGAAGGCTGGGGAGACTGGCAGCTGCCAAAATACAAAATCCCGGTCCAGCAGGATTTAGCAAAACACATCCTTAACACAAGCTTAGAAAACAATGTGGATTTTGCTTTTACATTAAAAATGAAAGTCGACCACGGACATACACAAGGAATTTACTTTTTAAATCCTGATCTTCAAATTCCGGTTGTGCCAATTGCGGTTAATACTTCGGCACCGCCGCTTCCCACGATGGATCGCTGTTTCCAAATTGGTGAAGTAGTCCGAAAGGCGATTGAGTCATGGGATAACGATCTTAAGGTGGCAATTGTGGCTTCAGGCGGTTTATCACACTGGGTGCCAATACCAAAGATTGAAAGTGAAAAGCCAGAGGATCAATCATTGATTCAAGTGTTAAGAAATGGCCGCCAGGAAATTGAGCAGCTTGATGAGTATTTGCACAACAGGGAAACACGCGTAACCCGAATTAAATCAGGACCAGTGAATGAACAAGTGGACCGGGAATTTTTACGATTGGTTTCTGAAAAAGATTATGCTGCATTAAGAAGCTGGAGTTCAGAATTTATCGAGGAAAACTTAGGAAACGGAGGGCAGGAGATCCACAACTGGCTTGTGCTGCTCGGTGCCCTGCAAGGCTTTGAACCAAGTGTAGCTTGCTACGAGCCGATTCCAGAATGGGTGACAGGTATGGCCATTGTTCAGTTTAATCAGCCGGTCAATCAAATGAATGGTAAAAATGTTTCAAAAGCGGAAGTAAGTATTTAATTTTATTAAAAGGGAGAGATTGAGATGACAATTTGGACAGACTTAGCTGATATCGAATTTAAACTTTATTATATAGACGCAAATGGAATTAAAACCAGGGTGCTGGAAGCTGGTACTGGAGAACCATTGATTTTGCTCCATGGCACTGGGGGCCATATAGAGGCATATGCGAAAAATATGAAAGGATTAAGTGAGCACTTTCGCGTAATTAATATCGATATGGTTGGTCACGGCTATACAGAAAAACCAGATCGACATTACGGAATTGATTATTATAGTGAACATTTATTAGGAGTAATTCAGGCATTAAATTTATCTAAAGTGTATCTGTCTGGTGAGTCTTTAGGCGGCTGGGTGGCAGCGTGGTTTGCTGCAGAGCATCCAGAATATGTGAAAGCTATGGTGCTGAACACACCAGGAAACGTTAATAACAAGCCTGAGGTCATGAAAAAGCTGAAGGATTCTACGTTAAAAGCCGTTCTAGAAGCGAATTATGAAAATGTAAAAACGCGGTTAGAGTGGTTAATGTATGATAAGAGCCAAGTAACCGATGAGTTAATTGAAGCCCGTTATAACATTTATACACAGCCTTCCTATCAAGAAGCGGTTCATCATATCGTCTGTCTGCAGGATATCGAAATAAGAAAGCTGTACAGCTGGGATCCATCCTGGTGCGGCAAAATTAATGTTCCCACATTGTTGGCATGGACGGACCATGATCCTACTTCAACCGTTGAGGAAGCAAAACCGATTCAAGACATGATTCCTAATAGTGAATTAGTGGTCATTAAAGATGCAGGTCACTGGCCACAATGGGAAAAACCAGAAGAATTTAATACTGTTTTAATCGATTTCTTATTGAAAAATGGGAATAAAACAGCTAAACAAGAAGACGAAGCGCTCGTAACAAAATAATAGCTCACATTTGAAAGCACTATTTAGAGATTCATAGTTTGTAAATCCTGAATCGATGAATAGTGCTTTATTTTTAATAGAAAGAGGTTTTCCATATGAGTAACCAAGTCATTCATCGCGTTCAACATCTATATAAGCTTTTGCAGCAGGCAGAAGCAACTAAGGAATCAATTTCTCCGCTTACTGAAGTGTACCCTGATTTGTCCGTTGATGATGCGTACCAGGTTCAACTAAGGGCAATTGAACAGAAAGTTCAAGAAGGTCAGCGAATTGTTGGGAAAAAGATTGGGTTAACATCCGTTGCAATGCAGAAACTGTTGGGAGTGGATCAACCAGATTACGGACATCTATTGGATTCAATGGAAGTCCGAAATAATGGAATGATTAGCTTAGATTGTCTTTTCCAGCCGAAGGTAGAAGGTGAGATTGCCTTTGTTCTTCGGAAGGAATTGTGTGGGCCATCTGTTACAGTTGAGGATGTTCTCGATGCGACAGATTACATTGCCCCAGCCTTAGAAATTGTCGACAGCCGGATTACAGACTGGAAGATTACCTTAGCAGATACAGTTGCCGATAATGCTTCGAGCGGATTATTTGTCATTGGGGAGGAACGATTCTCTTTAACTGATATCGACTTACCTTCTATTAAAATGAACTTGTTTAAGAATGGCGAACGAATTAACACGGGGTATGGTTCAGATGTATTAGATCACCCTGCTAAATGTGTTGCATGGCTGGCCAATAAATTATCAGAGTACAATGTAGTGTTAAAAGCGGGAGAAGTGATTCTCTCTGGTGCACTATCAGCTGCAGTGGCAGCCGAAAAAGGGGATCGCTTTACTGCTGAATTCTCACATATTGGAAAAGTTGAAGTTACTTTTAATTAATACACAAAGAACCTTCTTTTGATGGGGGAGGTCTTAGCTAAGTCTTAAATGTACAAAATTGTTTTTTGAAAAAAGGGAAAATTTAAGGAGGTCCTATATGGAGCAAAAGAAAAATGCAGTTTCCAAAAAAGCATGGGTGATTATTTTCTTGTTATTCCTATTAACCGTCATTAGTAATGCCGATAAAGCTATTATCGGATTTGCTTCGGTTTCCATTATCGAGGAATTAGGATTAAATGCCGAGCAATGGGGTGTTGTTGGTAGTGTTTTCTTCTTACTGTATTCCATTTCTGCTGTTTTAGGCGGCAGTCTTGCAGATAAGATTGGAGCGAAAAAGGTCATAATCGGTATGGTTGCAATTTGGTCTATTGTGCAGTTCTCCACCATCTTTGTTAGTAGTTTTGCCTATTTAATAGCAACAAGAATTATTTTAGGTGCTGGGGAAGGTCCATCCTATTCTTTAGCCATGACAGCTGCCTCTAAGTATCTCCCAAAAGAAAAACTAGGGATTGGCTTAACATTGGTTTCGATTGGCGGTCCACTTGGTGTAGCGATTTCGGCACCCATCTTGATGAATATGATTTTGAATTATGGTTGGCGTTCCGCTTTTATCGCAACGGGAGTGGTCGGCTTTGTTTGGATCATTGCGTGGATTTTCATCGCAAAAGAGAAAACGGTTACAGAAGTCGAACCTTCAGCAGCAAAAGGCGGATCGCACTTATCTGTCGGTCAAACTGAAACAAAATTCACCTCTGTCCTATTTTCGAAAAATTTCATTTTAGTTGCTCTTTGTGGGTTTGCCACGTATTGGTCGTTTACGATCGGTTTAAACTGGCTGCCAAATTATTTGGAAAATGTTCGCAATCTAAGTAAGGATACATTAAGTTTGGTGGTAGCACTGCCATGGATCATGATTACCCTTTCGCAGATTACTTTTTCAAGTATTTCTGACCGCATTTATCACAAAACCAAAAGCATGGTAAAGGGACGAATCTTTATACTAGGACCAGTTCTATTAGCGGGAGCAGCCAGCTATTTTATTGGTACTATGGTTAGTAATAATATCTTGGCAATTGCATTGTTATCACTTGGTTTAACGTTCGGGTGTATTACACTTGTTATGGGACCAGCGATTTTAGTAGATTTAGTTTCACCTAAACACCAAGGTAAAGTCCAAGGATGGTTTATGGCAATAACTTCATTAGGAGGTATTGTTGGCCCTTATGTGACGGGTTTACTTATTGAAAATTCAGCGAGTCCAGTAACAGGATTCCATTTGGCCTTCCAAGTATGCGGATTAGTTTTACTCGTGTTTGGTGGATTAGTATGGATGGTAGTACGTCCTAAAAAGTTAGAAAATTCAGCGGAATCAAATCCTTCCAATACCAAAGCTATATAGTAAATTAAATATAGACCAAGAATAAAAGGCATAGCCCTATTAATAGTGTGAAAAATCCTCAAAATAGATCAAATATAAAAAAATAACTCAAAAGTGTCGTTATTCAATGACCTTTTGAGTCTCCATTCATCTTTGAGTAATGATCATAAAACACTTTAAAAAGTCGTTCATCTCCACCTCGGTCGGGATGAAGGGCTTTTAATAATTTTTTATATTCTTTTTTTATGATTTCTGGATCCTCATCTGAATCAAGACCTACTAGTGAGGCCAAAGTAAGGGGAGGTGAGTCCGATAAAGCATACTCCGCTTTAAGCATTTTTTTAAGTGATCGATTCTTTGCTTGTTCAATCCGAATTGACGTTTTTAATTGTTCAATTTCCTCTTTAAAAGTTTGATTCTCCTGAAACGTTTTTTCCCATTGGTGAAAGTCTACGCCGAATTTCTTTGTTTTGTCCTCAATCGTCTTTTCTAAAATAAAAGAAGCTAAATCGACAGGATGGATCGAGTATTCAAGATTTAGGTGCTTGGTCCTTTTAGCCTTAATTTTTCCATCGAGGATCCAACGGATAACAACCTGTTCACTATCTGTAATTCTCGCTGCTCTTAGCTGCTCTGTTACCTCTTTAACATTTAACATATGATCATCTCATTCTTTCATTCGTCTACTAAACTACTCATTCAATGTAACATATGAAAAACCTTCAAACTTTTACAAGTATATATAATTTTCATTACAAAAAAACCCTTGGCACCTCAGCCAAGGGGGAGTGATTAGCGATTATCGACTTTTTCAGGATAGAGGTCATGGTTCATCAACCGGAAATGAGCCATTTCTTCATATTTGGTACCAGGCTTGCCATAGTTACACCACGGATCAATGGAAATACCGCCGCGCGGAGTGAATTTCCCCCAAACCTCAATATAGCGGGGATCAAGTAATTTAATTAAATCGTTCATGATAATATTGACACAATCCTCGTGGAAATCGCCGTGATTGCGGAAGCTGAATAAATAAAGCTTCAGAGATTTACTCTCTACAATCTTTTGATTCGGGATATATGAAATGTACATCGTTGCAAAATCCGGCTGATGGGTAAGCGGGCATAAACTAGTAAATTCCGGACAATTAAATTTCACGAAATAATCGCGATCTGGGTGTAGATTATCAACTGCCTCTAAAACTTCAGGTGCATATTCAAATGAGTATTTTGTATTTTGATTTCCTAATAGTGTTAAATCTTTTAAGCCTTCTTCGTGGCTGCGTCCTGACATGATTTAAACCTCCAGTAAAAGGGTTCCCAATACTTTTCCAAGGAGAGCACTGAACAGTCATTCTACGAAAAGCTAGGATAGCATACAAAAAGCCATGTCCGGTATGGACATGGCATAAAGTCATGTATCCATAGTTTTTTATAGAGGGTATCCGCTATGAACCTCTCCCGGTAATTTCGGGTATTATCTTCTCCATATATTAACGGACCCATGGCAAATCGTCAATTAAAAAATAATGGACATAAAATATTTAGAATTTTACAAGGTTAAATAAACTTTCAAATTAGTAAGGGATTTTTATAATTGTTATAAGTTTCCCTTATAACCACTATATAATTCTGATATTTCAAATTATTATGCAAATAGTATATGATGATTTTGAAAGCGCTCTTATTAACTTTTTGATAGTCCAAGGAATGGGGGAGAGAAATGCAACTGGTTATAGATGGGATTTCTAAGGTTTTTGAAAATAAAGGTCGGCAAACTGTAGCTCTAGAAGGAATTGATTTAGTAGTAAAAAAAGAAGAGTTTGTAGCGATCGTTGGACCAAGTGGTTGCGGGAAATCTACCTTGTTAAATATAATTGCTGGATTAACATCTCCGACAGCAGGTGAAGTATATTTCGAAAGAAATGATGAAGATACAAATCTACCTAAAATTTCGATAGTCTTTCAGGAAGCTGGATTAATGCCGTGGCGTACAGTTAAAGAAAACATTAATCTAGGTTTAGAAAAAATGAAGATAAGTGGAGAAGAAAAACAAAAAAGAATTGAAAAATATATAAAAATGGTTGGATTAGAAGGTTTCGAAGATGCTTATCCCCATCAATTATCAGGAGGAATGAAACAACGAGTGGGCATAGCCAGAGCCCTGACAACGAAACCAGATTTATTGTTAATGGACGAGCCGTTATCAGCATTAGATGCCCAAACAAGAATGGTGATGCAGGAAGAACTCTTAAATATATGGAATCAAGAAAAGCACCGAACGATATATGTAACTCATAATATCGAAGAAGCGGTTTATTTAGCTGATAAAATCATTGTACTTTCTCGTCGGCCAGGTCGTATTAAATCTATCATCCAAATTGATTTGCCTAAAAATAGTAGAAAAGAACATCCAGTAGAACTACTGAATTATCGGGAAACCATTTGGAATTTGATAAAAGAGGACGCAGCCCAAGCGATTAAGGAGGATATCAATGCTTGAAAAATTAGCGAATGTGGATCCTGTAAAAGAGCCAGTTAAAGTACATGCTAGAAATCAAGATTCTAAAATTATCATAAAAAATAAGGCAGCATTTTTAGATAAGAAAATCCCTAACTATGTTTCAGTGGTAGGAGTTATAGGGCTTTTAGTTCTATGGCAAATCGTTTCAAAGTCTGGTTTGGTAAATGAATTTACTTTACCAGCCCCAACAACAGTATTATCCACTGCTTGGGAGTTAATCACTAGCGGCTTACTTTGGCCAGAAGTCTCGGCAAGTTTGTATCGCATTGTTATGGGTTATGCAATTGGTTGTGTCTTAGGAATAGCAATCGGTATTGTGCTAGGTTTTTCTAAGTTAGGAGAAAAGTTAGGAATGCCAGTTATTAATATTTTGTATCCCATTCCAAAGATTGCTATTTTACCATTAATTATGTTATGGCTGGGAATCGGAGAAATTTCAAAAATCACTGTCATTTCATTAGCGGTATTTTTCCCGATGATTTACAACACTTACACTGGGGTAACACAAACGAATCGACTTTTATTAAATGTTGCCATTACCTTCGGTGCAACAAAATTTGATTTGATACGAAAAGTCATTTTCCCTAGTGCATTACCTATGATATTTGCTGCAATGAGAATATCAGCAGGTGTATCCCTATTAATATTAGTTTCAGCAGAAATGATTGCAGCGCAGCATGGAATAGGTGCATTTATCTTAAAAAATGCAGATTTACTCGTTATCTCTAAAGTGTTGGTAGGAGTATTGGTTCTCTGTATTATTGGAGCGCTATTTAATTATATTTTAGCAAAGTTAGAAAGTAAATTTGTACATTGGAAGTCATAAAAGGGAATGGGGATGGTGAATTTATGAAAAAAATGATGTTTGTCATTGTTTTAGGGGCCATTATGATCGTTTTAGGGGCTTGTGGAAAAGAAGCTGCACCAACAAATTCTTCGAATAATGATTCAAAAGCTACAAAAGAAATCGAAATGGTTAAAGTCGGTTCGTTAGGTAATTTGAGTAATGCTTCTATGTATATAGGTGATGAAATAGGAATCTTTCAAAAATATGGCGTTGACCTTCAGTTTGAAAGTTTTAAAGGCGCACAACCAATGTCTATTGCTGTGCAAACCAATGAAGTAGAAGTAGGGACAGGCGCTTTTACAGCAGGTTTATTTAACCTATTAATGGAAGGAGATTCACCAATCCGTATTGTTGCAGATGGCACTCAAGAAAGAAAGGGTTATGATTCTACTGCCCTAATTGTGACAAAAGAACTTTATGATAGCGGTGTTACCACGATTGAGGGTTTAAAAGGGAAAAAAGTCGGGATTACCCAAAATGGTGCTTCTGTTCATTATATTCTAGGTAAATCACTTGAATCTGCAGGATTATCATACAAGGATGTTGAGGTAACTCCATTAGGTTCTTTAGGTAATATTGCAGCAGCTCTTGAAAGTAAACAAATTGATGCAGCGACATTGCCAAGCACGCTGGTTGCGAAATTAGTAGCGAATGATCATGTTAAAGTAATCGCATTTGTTGGTGATATCCTTGAAATGCAAGCTGCTGGAGTTTATTTTTCAGGGGAATTTATGAAAAATAAAGATTTAGCGGTTAAATTTCTAGCAGGATATATTGAATCTACTAGATATTACTTTAATAATGTTCTCAATGCAAAGGACACTAATTCAGCAAATTATAATCGAGATATCGAAATTCTAGCGAAACATACGTCAATACCGAAAGAAGCAGTTGGTAAAAATTTAAATTATATTGATGAAAATGCAAAGCTTTGGAGTGAAGATTTGAAGACTTGGTCAGATTGGTATTTAGAAAATAAACTAATTGAAACACCGCTTGATTTAGAGAAAGTGGTAGATACATCATTATATAATGAGGCATTAAAATTAGTTGATAAGAAATAAAGTAAGCCTAGTTAGATGTGATTCGTCACTATCTAAATAGGCTTTTCTTTTTCTTAAACCCACCTTAATTAGGTTTATGCATGTTTGCAGACAGGGAAGCAAGTGCAGATTCATTGAAACCTTTAATGAGGAGCCATACTGCTAAAATCATTTCATTAGCTGCTACTGGTATCGCAAAAATAGCACCCCAAAAAGAAATTTGAGGGAATACACCAAACATGACCAACAATGCACAGATAAAAACCAGCGTTGCTCCTGTCATACCCAAGATTGATAGAAACCTAGGTACGAGTTTGGATTTATAGAATATATAGCTATACATCATGGTATTAATTCCTAGCATGAAAAGGGGACCAAGCAAAAATGTCCAATCATGTACTGCTTTTAATACAGTACCTGAAGCTTGAAAAGAGGAGGTATCTATTGATCCTAATGCTACAAATTCACGGCTTAGGGTCAATAGGGATAGTACGCTGATTACACCAACCGTAATGATAATCGCTTCAAGAAACCTGAAGCAAACATGCCAAAGAGCTATCGTTTCATTATACTTTCTTAATATTGGAAACATTGTAGTGGCAGTACCAATCACTGAAACGACAAGAATTAACTCCATAACCGCTCCTAGTATCACCTGATTGGCGTGTTCGGAACCCTTAATTAGGTAGTCGGAATCTTTAAGGATAGGATTGTATAAAATCAGACCTATTACCGCTGTAACGGCTGCAAGTAGAAACAGTACACCCACAATTTTCGCTGCTTTTTTGTTTGAATTCAAATGGTTATCCCCTTTTTAAAATAAATTCAATATCCATCATAGATCCTATAGATTTGAGTTGTTGTCCCCGTAATAGAATACCTCTTCTAACGGTAAGTTAAAGGCGTGAGCAATACGAAAGGCAAGTTCTAGAGAGGGGGAGTAGTTTCCCTTTTCGAGGGCGACAATGGTTTGTCTTGTTACGCCCACCTTGTCAGCCAATTGCTGCTGAGTCATTTCATTATGGTTGAATCGTAATTTACGGATTTGATTGCCGACAAGACTTTTGCTCATCTTACACTCCTCTCCGATAGTGATAAAGTTTTGTAACGGAACCGGTCAAATCAGAAATGAATCCTGAAATAATCAGGATAATAAACATCACCTGTGACGGTTGATAGATAATTAGCGATCCCATTGCAAGAAGAAAGCCGGCGATAAACACAAGAAATGAATTTCTGTTTGCTTTCAAGTCGATTAACTTATCCAGTTCATCCGCAAATGTCGGCTCCTTTTCTTTGGTAGTAATTCTAAAAATGATGTTAAAAATAATGCTGATAATGATATGTGCGACTATTGAAAACACTAGCAGAATAAGGACGAAGGAACCCCAATAGTGAAAGGTTTCCGTCGACTCTAGCCCCCCGGGGTACCGCGGGTACATGTACAAGCAATAAGATCCGAAAATGAGTATGGCGCTGATAAACGAGACGATGCTCTTCTTTTCTTGATAGGTCAAGGTATACACCTCCTGTATGGTCACTTTTACTTCGGGTAATGTATTATATGCACCATGTAAAGAAAAGTTGACATCAAGTCATGTAAAGATTACATGAATAGGACGGACACATGAATTCAAAAGCAAAAGAAAAGCCTATTTGATGTGACGTTCATCATCTAATAGGCTTTTCTTTCTGATTTAACCTTTTTCTTTTAAAAATCAATCTTAGCACCGGGGGAACGGCAAAAAAGATAAAGAGGAGACGGAATAACTGGAATCCGGTGACCATCGCTAAATCAGCTCGGACATCATGTGCGAGAATCGCCATCTGGTCTGCGCCGCCAGGTGATAGGCTTAATATACTAGTAGAAGGTGTAATCTCATAATAATGGACTAGCAGAGTACTTAACGCTAATGAAAATAAAACCATGACCAACCCACTGATAATTGCTAATGTCAGTATTTTTGTTTTATGCTGAAGTTTTTCTGGTTTTAGCAATAAGCCTATATATCCGCCAATCATAAATTGCGAAAGGTCTAACATAAAGTTTGGAAGATCGGGTCCATGTAGTCCGGATAGAGTCAGAATAGCTGTTCCTAAGAGGGGACCTAATAAAAAAGGTGTAGGAGATTTAAGCTTTTTTCCTATGAAAGCACAAATCACACAAATTGCAGCAAACAAAAGGATTGTTGGAAAAAGTGGAGCTTGAACTGCCTTATCAGCTAAATCGAGAGTAGATGGTACTGATGCATTTTTAAAAAACGGTCCATAAATAAGAAATGGTACCAGAAAAATAATCATAATCACTCGAGTGACCTGCAGAAAGGTTACGACCGTAATATTAATTCCTTTGACCTCTTCAGAAAAGGTAATCATTTGTGAAAGCCCGCCAGGAATGCTGCCCACTAGGATGGTTGGATAATCAATCCCTGAAAGTTTTGAAACGAAAAAGGCAATCCCGGCACAAAAAGCTATAAGCAAAACCGTCAAAAGCAGCATGAGAGGGAGTTTAACCCCAATTTGGATGACAGCCTCTTTTGTAAATGATAAGCCAATTGAATAACCCAAAATAAGCAAACCGGCATCGCGAATTTGAACCGGCCAGTAAGCCTGAATGGCCCTAAATCTTGAACCGATTAAGACAGCTGTCATTGGTCCAAGCAGCCATGGAATGGGAATATGTAAAAATGTAAACACAACACCGCCTATAAAGGCAAGGAATAGTGTAATCAAAAAACGTGTTTTTTTATCCTCTAGATTCATTACCAATAGTACGCCCTCTAACTTCTTTTCTTTTATCATATCAAATATTAGTTTTGGTCACATCACTAAAGTTTCCATTAAAATAAATACAATTATTTTTCTTATATTAAGTATAGATAATATTTGAATGAAGAGTTGGTAAAATTGCTACCGTTCGACAAATACAGAAGAAGCAACGGTTTAAAATCAGATGTGGAGTTAGGAGCAAAATAATTGGAGGTGCCAGTGTATGGAAAATATACTTCGAAACGCTGTCCAACAAAGAAGGCAATTTCTCATCGATAAACTACTTAAAATAGGAGTGTTTAAAAAAGAAGACAGACATCTGTATGAATGGACGTTAAGTGACCTAGAGAAAGAGTACAAATTTATCCAGAACAATCATTTAGCTGCAACACAAGGTGAACAGGAACATAATAATCAACACATACCATAATGAGTGTTTCTAACTAGGTACTTAATAGTGAAAAATAAAAAAGCCGGTGTGTGACGCTGGCTTTTTGCGTTAATTGGGTAGTTATTTATTTTCTTGCTCTAACTCACTACGATCAGACGCCATAGAAGGCTGTTCCAGCCATTTATGATTGATCATGATGTTGACTCCATCCTCTGAATACAATTGAACCTTTAAAGATAATGGTTATACATAACACCCAAATCCATTCCTCCAAAAGGAAATCCTATTACAATCATTTCCATTAGAAAAGATAATATGTAAAAAAATAGCAGTCTTCTCACAGTATTGCATTTCTTTACCATTTAAAAGTATGACTTATTTCTTATTGACTAAAATGATATTCGTTTTAAAATTAAGCAATATGTAAATGTTTATTTTAGAAGGTAGGGTATAGACGTGGGACGAATGGAAAGACGACAGCAAAGAAAGGCGTCTAAACAATGGGATTGGAGTCAGTTTTTATCAAAGGGCTTATTGAGGAAATTAATCATAGCAGGAATCATTGCTGTGTTAGCTTGTTTTCTCATCGTGAATATCTTTATTTGGACAAGTGATGTCAGTAAATTGAATAAGCCAGCACCACAGCCGACGATTATTTATGATCAAAATGGAGAGATTGCCAGTAAAATCTCTAATTCCAAGATTGAAGGAGTTGGGATAAAACAGATCCCTAAGGAAGTCATGAATGCTGTAGTCGCAACGGAAGACCAACGTTTCTATAAACATAATGGCATCAATTATTTTGCGATTATGAAGGCTTTTTTCAAAAATATGATCTCTGGTGATATCGTAGCAGGTGGTAGTACGGTTACACAGCAGTTGGCTAAGAATGCCTTTTTGACTCATGAAAGGACATATACACGTAAGATTAAAGAGCTAATTATTACAAAAAAAATTGAACGTACCTATTCTAAAGACGAGATTATGGAGAGGTATTTAAATCAAATTTATTTTGGTGAGGGTGCATGGGGGATTCAGCGTGCCGCAAAAACCTATTTTGGTAAAGAGGCAAGTGAATTAACCTTAAGTGAGTCTGCTATGCTCGCAGGGTTAATTAAAGCCCCTTCGATACTCTCTCCATTTAAGAATATGGACAAGGCAGTCGAGCGGCGAGATCTAGTTCTATTCTTGATGGAACAGGAAGGATACATTAGTCAAAATGATTTGGAAAAAGCGAAACAACAGCAAATTGTATTGCAAAAAGAAAAGATGGATGACGATTATAATGGTAAATATCCATATTATGTAGATTATATTATTGAAGAAGCGATGAAGAAATATAACCTTACAAAGAATGAAATTCTATCTGGTGGACTTCATATTTTTACGGAACTAAATCCTACAATCCAAAATTCGACCGAAGAAGTATTTCAAAATGAAAATCTTTTCCCAGCGAGTCAGCCAGATCAGCTTATCCAAAGTGGGGCTATTTTTATTAACCCTGAAAATGGTGGGATTCAAGGTCTTGTTGGCGGGAGAGGGGAACATACTTTCTTAGGCTTTAACCGAGCGACCCAATTAATAAGACAGCCTGGTTCAACCATGAAGCCTTTGGCCGTTTATACTCCCGCATTGGAACAAGGCTATGAAGTATTTGACCTGTTAGAGGATAACCCGCTAAATATAGGTGGTTACCAGCCAAGGAACTATGATCATCAATACCGAGGTCAAGTGACGATGTATTCTGCGGTGGTGAACTCGTACAATGTTCCACCGGTCTGGCTTTTAAATGAAATGGGAGTAGAAAAGGGCACGAATGCAGTTGAGCGTTTCGGGATTCCTCTACAAGATGAAGACCATTCACTTGGGATTGCACTAGGCGGGATGTATGAGGGAACATCGCCATTAAACATGGCACAAGCCTACACAACATTTGCGAATAATGGAGAAATGCAAGAAGCCCATGCTATCAAAAAAATCGAGGATATAGATGGAAAGGTAATAGTGACATGGAAGGGTAAATCGACTCAAGTTACGAAACCAGAAGTAGCTGAGAAAATAACCTTCATGCTAAAAGGCGTAGTCGATGAGGGAACGGGCAAGAAGGCATACCTTGATGGCTTTGCTGTCGCTGGTAAAACAGGGTCAACCCAGCTTCCATTTGCGAACGAAGCCGGAACAAAGGATCATTGGTTTGTCGGCTATACACCTAACATCGTCGGAGCTGTTTGGCTAGGCTATGATCAAACAGATGAAAACCACTATCTAACCACATCAAGCAGCGGAACTACACCTGTTATTTTTAAAGAAATACTTTCTAAGGCAAAATCAGAGCTTACGGATGAAAAATTTGCTTTGTCGAGCGTTGAGAAAAAATATATGAGCGAGCTCAAGAAAATAAAAGAAAAAGAGGAAAAAGCAAGGAAGGAAAAAGAAAAGAAAAAGGAAAAGGATAAGGAGAACAAAAATAAAGGAAAGGGGAAAAAAGAAAAAAATAAGGGTAAAAAGGATAAAGACGAAGACGAAGAAGATGAAGATGAATAATGAAAGAGCTAGTATCTGCCACGAGATACTAGCTCTTTTGAATATCCAACCTCATCAAAGGGATAAAAGGGATTTATCAAGTTGTGGCGAAAAATGTATAGCATAAGTCTATTGGGAGAGAGAGGGAATCCTTAATGTTTGTATTCAAAGCCATTGACCATATTCAACTAGCGGCACCAAAGGGAAGTGAGGATCGTGCAAGAAAGTTTTTTATTGATATTTTGGGGTTTGAAGAAATGGAAAAACCAGAGGAATTGAAGAAGCGCGGCGGGGCTTGGTTTCGTTATGGTAACACGCAAATACATGTAGGTGTGGAGGAGCCTTTTTCTCCAGCAAAAAAAGCACATCCAGCCTTTGAAGTGGAAAATATAGAATCGTTAAAAAAACATTTAATCGAAAATGGTGTCAAAGTGATTGAAGACAATAACCTTCCAGGTGCAAATCGATTCTATACAGCCGATCCTTTTGGAAACCGCATTGAAATCCTAGAGTGGATCTAAAATTTCAAAGAAACGAGGAAGGCAAATGAGTCTAAGAGAAAAAACAATTATTTCTAAGGAATGATTTTGGTTAAAATTAAATATTTTATTTTGAGGACCTTCAATAATGGAGGGGATAATTTGAAGATTGAATACCAACACATCTTTGGTTTGCCAAGGAAAATTGTCTGGAAGTGCATCAAGGATGAAAAGGTTCTTGGAAACACAATTCCAAACTGTAAGTCACTCGTCCAAGTCTCAAACGGTTTATACCAAGCCCAGGTTGATATCCAGATGGGTCCAGTTAAAGATGTCTTTGCCCTCGAGGTCAAATTAGAGAAAGAAAAGTCACCTGCCTACTATCATGTCCAATTAAAAGGAAAAGGAAATCTAGGTGAATTCTCTGGAAAAGCAGATTTATTCTTGAGCGATCATCAAGGCAGTACCAAGCTCAACATCCATTCCGATTTAGAAGTAAATGGGGCACTGGCGGGTGCTGCACAGCGCGTCATAAACGGAGGAGCAAATAAGGGAATTGAAAAATTTTTTCTTAGCTTAGAAAAAGAAATAAAGAAAAATCTTTATTTTATCAGAAAAGGGCGTAATATTAGATAGGAATCAGAAAGAGCAACGCCAATAGACGTTGCTCTTTCTAATTCCAGATCATTCATGCTCAGGATAATTAGCTAATTCTTTTATACCTAAAATCCAATCCTTGAAATTATCATATTTATTGGAGTCAAAGCCGAAGTGTTCCTTAATCAAACGAATCGATTCTTTTTCTTTATCATGAACAATTCCATCAGAATAGACAAGTCGCAGGATTTCAGTTAAGACAATATTTTTGGAGCGTTCATCTTTGAATACCATTAGAATCTCTTCAATTGCAACGCCCTTAACTGTATAATTCTCAAGGTCCATTTCCTTTTGATACTTCACAATAATTGGATTTTCAAATATCGAAACATTCCCATCAACCTTTGCCATCAAGACTGCTAATTCAAGAAAGGCTTCTTTCTCCTCTTGTTGAAGCTTTGCTAAGAACATGATTCATAGCTCCTTTACTTCTGTTTTCTATAAAAAGTGAATACGGTAATCGTATGTGCTATAAGTCATAGTAACAAGAATAAATATGATTTGTCTATTTTTAAATGGTGAAAAAAGGAAAAGTATTGTATTAGAGCGAATAGGATTTTGATTAAATTAAAATGGAGTGGTTAAAGATGAAACAATCCTTACATATTTTAAATGGACAATCCATGTATAATTATTTCAAAAAGTCACATTTTCTTGAACAAGAAAGAATGATTCCTTTTAACGAAGCGATGTGTTTTGGAGACATTTCAGGCGAGCTATTTTCACAAGAGTTTGCCGAAGTTCGTTCGAAAGTTCATCACGTAACCATAGAACAGTATAACGAAAATACTTTAGTACCACTAGAGCCCCTAGTTACTGGGGATTTTTCCAACATAGAATTATGGTTTGACGCTGATATGTTCTGCCAAATCAACATGCTCACGGTCCTTGCCTGGCTAGATAAAACCGGTCATTATGCACCCATTGACTTTCATTTAGTTGGTGATAAGTTTTTGCCAATAGAAAAATTCACACTTAACGCGGAGGGGTATTATGAACTTTACAAACAAGTTATAATCAATAAAAATATCCCTCATTCTATCCAACCTGCTCCATTAAAGAAGGGTATAGACTTATATGTTCATTATCTTAAGAACGAAAGTGACCTTATTCAATATATTCAAAAGCACAAAAATATCCCGGAAAGAGAGCTTATGATTGCCATGCTCACTAAATTCAAAGAGTATGGGTTAGGAGATGTACAATACCTCGAAATAATCAAAGCCCAACGCATAATAAGTTCATAAAGTATTACTCTTCTCATAGTAAGAGAGATAAGTAATTAAGTAAATTTACGAAAAAAGGCATATGGAATTTTTTAACTAATTTGCATATCGATCGCATTGAAAATACTCGTATTTTGTCAATCTATTATGTCGACATTTGTTGATAGAAATAGATTACTTGTATCCGCTTTCATTTGGTAGAATCTATTTATTGTTGAAATAGGGAGCGAATATTAGTTATGAATAATTTACTAAAGAACATTGAAACGGTACGTAATCAAATGATATATGTCGGAATGTCTAGTGGATTTACCTCTGAAGAAACGATTAAACTCAGCAAAAAGCTAGATAATTTGATAAATTTACAAATGAAATATAGGAATATGTCAGCCTAACAGCTAATCCATTAACCTGTTGACTACAGCAGATTAATAGTAGTATAGTAACAGGATTTACTTTCAAATGACTCAAGCAAAGACACATGAGTATATAAAACGATTACTCTTGTGGCTTTTTTTTTAAAAAGGGATAATGACGGAAAATCAGATGGGTGAAAATGTGATCAGGAGTGTTTATAGAATGTTAACGAAAGAAGAATTATTTGCTATAAAAACGCTTCAGGAGATTTGTGAAAAAGAGGATAATCTTCAGTTGAAGCTTAATTTTGATATGCTTGAAAACAGGTGCGGAAATCGGAAAGAAGATTTTTTCCATTTCGAGGATGGCAAGTTGGTTGGTTTTCTGGGAAGCTATTATTTTGGAAATAAAGTAGAGATTTGCGGCATGGTTCACCCGGATTACCGGAGAAGGGGACTATTTACTACGCTGCTTGAAATGGCGTTGGAAGAAGCGGGGAAACGTGAAGCCAGAACCATTTTGTTGAATGCGCCTACTGAATCCCAATCCGCAAAGGAGTTTTTAAAGGATATTCCATGCACATTAGCGATGGTAGAATATCAAATGAGATGGCAGAATACAGAATTGCCAGACTATCAAACAGTTACGGTAAGACCTTCTTTTTCCGAGGAAGATTTTGAAGCAGAAATTCAACTTGATGTTCAATGTTTTGGGTTAAATGAAAAAGAAGCACGGCAGTATAAGCAAGAAACTAAAGACCTTACTACCGATCAAAGGCTCATAATTGAAGCAGACGGAAAAATTGCTGGGAAAATGCTTCTTTCCGAAATGAATGGTGACTCGTGGATTTATGGTTTTGCCGTTTTTCCAGAGATCCAAGGAAAAGGGATAGGGAGAAAAGCCCTATCGAAAGTGGTAAAAATAGAGAACGAAAAAGGTTTGTCTATTTTTCTAGAGGTTGAAGCTAAAAATGCCCATGCACTGAGACTTTATGAGTCATGTGGATTTAAAAGCTTTCATTCACAAGATTACTATAAATTGAACGAATAATCGGAGGGGTTCTTACATCCCCTCAAGCGCTTTCCTATCTATGCTAGTATTTTCCAGTAAAAAATAGCAGACAAATGTAATCGCTTACATTATAATTAATAGTAAGAACTAGGAGAGGGGAACAAACCATGGAACTTTTATTTGAACAATGTGAACATAGCAAGACAGAAGAACCTTGTGAAGAGTGTGCCCCAAATAAAGATTGTGAGGAAAATATAGATCTCTTTGAATATGATTATTATAAAAGAATATGGTTTTAGGAAAAGCTAGTTTCTAAAAACATAAGTTAGAAGAAGCTGTCATCAAGACAGCTTCTTTTTGTTATAAAATCAGATAATTTTATCCATTTTTTTGTTAGAGTGAATACCTACTGCTTTTATCGTATAATCTCCAGTAACCATCGCATGTTAAAATACATATATTTGTGTGTTAAAATAAGAATATCCTGTGTATTACCTAAGATATACCTGCACAGGGACCAGCAAAGACAATCATATCATACAGGAGTGCTTTTTACATGAACCAGGAATTTCTCTATATTATCCTCATAATTGCCCTTGGTTATCTATTAAAACGTTTAAATGTTTTACAAGTCAAAGATGGAGAAGTTATCGCAAAAATTATTTTTAAAATTACCCTTCCAGCTTTAGTCCTAGTGACATTCGATTCAGTGAAATTAGAAACTTCATTAATCTTGATACCAGTAATCGTCATTCTTTATGGAATCGTTACAACAATTTTCGGCTTGCTATTTTTTAAAAATGAGGAAAGAGAACTTAAAGGCTCCTTCCTGATGCTTTCTTCCGGATTCAATGTCGGCTTATTTGCCTTTCCCCTCGTTTTTGCAATTTGGGGAATGAACGGATTAACATATTTTAGTATGTTTGATGTCGGTGCATCCTTTATTGTCTTTGGAATCGCCTATATTTTAGGTAGTTATTTCTCAGAAGAAGGGCTAAGTCTCAAGCCAATTGAAATAGTAAAAAAACTAGTCAAGTCTATTCCTTTAATGACCTATTTTATCGCAAGCATTTTGAATTTTAGCCATATCCATTTACCTGATACAGTGATAAATGTTGCAAGTATAATATCAGAAGCAAATATGCCGTTATCCTTACTATTAATGGGACTTTATTTGAATTTTAAATTTGAAAAACAAACCATTAAACCAATGTTGAAATATTTAACTTTCCGATATAGTTTAGGTTTGCTTTTTGGAATAGTTTTATACCTTTTCCTTCCATACAATCAGATGTTTCGATACACCGTATTGATTGGACTATTACTTCCTGCCGCAGCATCTGCAATTACTTTTGCAGTAGAGTTTAAATATAGCACCAAATCCATCAGTTTAATGGCCACTATAACAAATATCACGATTTTAATAAGTATCGTCATATTGTATATATTTGCTAACATTATTTTATAGAGTCAATGGACGGACGGTTAGTCTATGAAGTGATTCTTCAATAGCGAAGGGTCGCTTTTTTATTAGCACTTTTAGTTAAAGAGTAAATTATATGTAAAATAGATTATATTGTCCTGAAATATATTATAATTTCTAGCTAAAGATAGTGGATGGAAGGACTTCTCACTTGTTATCAGTATTTAAATAACTTATAATTATCAGATAAATGAAGATATAGATTCTATAATAATATATAACAATAGATTTGGTTTTTATTAAGACAGAAAAGGTGTATGAATAGGTAAAGCTTTAACTAGGTGTGAGGCTTACATCTTGTCTACAAATTTTACGTGAAAAGGTTGATATAAATGAGCAACAGGGAAACTAAATCAGACGTCATTTTAATTGGGGCCGGTATCATGAGTGCGACTTTAGGGACACTCTTGAAAGAATTAGTTCCGGAATGGAAAATTACAGTATTTGAGAAGCTTTCAAGTGCAGGAGAGGAAAGCTCTAACGAATGGAACAATGCGGGAACGGGGCATGCTGCACTGTGCGAGCTAAATTACACAGTCGAAAAACCTGATGGATCTGTTGATATTAAAAAAGCTATCAAAATTAATGAACAGTTTCAGGTATCAATGCAGTTTTGGTCTTATCTTGTAAAAAGCAAGCTGATTCAAAATCCACAGGAATTTATCAGACAACTTCCTCATATGAGTTTAGTACAAGGCGGACAAAATGTAACGTTTTTAAAGAATCGATTTGAAGCAATGTCAAACAATCCCCTATTCAAAGGGATGGAATTTTCCGATGATCCCGAAAAACTCATTGAATGGATACCGCTTATTATGGAAGGCCGTAATATGAATGAACCGGTAGCGGCTACAAAAGTTGATTCTGGAACGGATGTCAATTTTGGTGCTTTAACGCGCATGTTGTTTGACCATTTAGAGAGTAAACATGTCGATATAAAATACAACCAAATTGTTAGTGATATTAAGCGTACGAGCGATGGCTTGTGGGAATTGAAAGTGCGGAACCTTTTCAGTGGTACTGTCAAACATCATACGGCTAAATTTGTTTTTATCGGTGGAGGCGGAGGCAGCCTGCATTTACTGCAAAAATCTGGTATTCCTGAAGGGAAACATATTGGAGGATTCCCAGTCAGTGGAATATTTATGGTGTGTAATAATCCTGAAGTTGTAGAGCAGCATCATGCAAAGGTATACGGCAAAGCAAAGGTGGGTGCTCCGCCAATGTCCGTTCCGCATCTCGACACAAGATTTATTGAGAATGAAAAATCTTTGTTATTCGGACCATTTGCTGGTTTCTCACCAAAGTTTTTAAAAACTGGTTCCATGTTGGACTTAGTTACTTCTGTAAAACCGGATAATGTTTTAACGATGTTAGCTGCAGGCGCAAAAGAGTTGCCATTGACAAAGTACCTAATCCAACAAGTGTTGTTAACGAAAGAACAGCGAATGGAAGAGCTGCGTGAGTTTATTCCAAATGCAAAAAGTGAGGATTGGGATTTTGTTGTTGCGGGACAACGTGTGCAAGTAATTAAAGATACAGAGGCTGGTAAAGGAAAACTTCAATTTGGTACGGAAGTGATTACTGCCGGTGATGGATCTGTGGCAGCATTATTAGGGGCTTCTCCTGGTGCTTCAACTGCTGTTCATGTAATGCTCGAAGTAATCCAAAAATGCTTCCCTGAAGATTTTAGTGAGTGGGAAACGAAAATTAAAGAAATGATTCCTTCTTTTGGTTTGTCATTAATGGATAATCCAGAGCTTCTTGAAAAAATTCATACTTCAACAACTCAGACGCTTGGACTAAGCAAAAAAGAGCTTGTCTATAGTTAATGCATTGAAATCATAACATAGAACCTTCGTTCTATATATTATTGAAGATTCTTAAGTAATAAGTTTGTAAAAGGACCGAGGCTGGTCCTTTTTTATTTTTTAAATACATGTTGTCCAATAACAAGTGTGGTAGCCCGTGTATCTAGCCACCGGCTGGATGCAATTACAGGATTGTAGAAAAATAGTGCGCCTGGTGCCAGTTGCCTTTGATCAGTTAGCGCGGCTTTTACTGCTTGAATGGATTCCTCGTCAGCCGGCTTATTGATTTCACCATTTTGGACAGGTTGAAATTGACCAGGGGCATAAATGATTTCCTTAATGGTGTCAGGGAATTCGGAACTTTCGACTCTGTTAAGAACTACACAAGCAACGGCAATTTTTCCTTCTAAAGGTTCCATTTGTGCCTCCGCTCTCACTAATCTTGCAAGTAAATCTATTTCAGTATCTGATAGGCTTACATTCACAAACTCTTCTATTCTTGGTTCATTCGCCCTAATAGATTTAGGAGTGTTAAGGTGTTGGTCTATGTAAATGAGATTTAGATTCGATACTTGTGGATTTGCATCTCCTAACTCCTGAAGTGAAACGTTATGGTCTCTTGCAATTTTTGACATCGTGTCGCCCTGTTTATCCGTATAAGCTGAAGCAGGGGAAGCAAATAAAAGTGAAGCTGCCAAAGTTAGTAAGGTAATAAGTTTTTTCATTGATTCTAGTCCTCCAAGTTGGTTTATTGTATTTAAATCTATTACTATGAAAAGAAAAAATAGCTTAGTATTACAGTTCAGTTACATAGAGAAGACAATTTGAAGTCTCTATTAATATGGAAGGTAATTCCAAATTGGTAGATAGATATATTCTTGAATCAATGAAATGGTTTGAGTGTGTCCAATTTTCTGTTAGGCTGTATTTTGGGGTAATAATGGAGTGATTGTGCCCGTAAATTGAGTCCGATAAATTTATGGTAAGAATCAGGGGTTGATTGTGCCCGTAAATTGAGTCCGATAAATTTATGGTAAGAATCAGAGGTTTATTGTGCCTATAAATTGAGCTCGATAAATTTATCGTAAGAATCAAAGATTTATTTTGCCCAAAATTGGATATGTAAATGGGATTACTTGGGGAATTATTACATTTTAGAGGAAAAGATAGTTTAAGTAATAATGACTAGAAGCATTTAAGTTTGTTTCTTGTATTCCTACTGTTACTATGGGAATATATCTTAATCAAGAAAGGACTTTATATAAAATGGGAACCATTAATATACCTGTATCAGTCTTAAATCTAGCTCCAATTAGACAAGGGCAAAATTCGAAACAAGCCATTGAAGCAATGGTAGACCTTGCACAAGCAACGGAAGAAATGGGGTACCAGCGCTATTGGATTGCTGAACACCATAATACGCCAACTCTTGTCAGTTCTGCGACTGCCATTTTAATCAAACACGCGTTGGAACACACCAAAACAATCAAAGTAGGTTCTGGCGGGATTATGCTGCCCAATCATTCTCCATTAGTCGTGGCAGAACAATTTGGAACAATGGCGACTATATATCCAAATCGTGTAGAACTTGGTCTCGGGCGTGCGCCAGGAACAGATATGATGACAGCAAGCGCTTTAAGACGATCAAAGAATGATTCAGTTTATACTTTCCCTGAAGATGTACAAGCTTTGCTAACCTATTTCGGTCCTGAAGAGCATCAAGGATATGTTCGAGCCTATCCGGGTGTAGAAACAGAGGTACCAATTTATATCCTAGGCTCCTCAACCGATTCTGCTTATTTGGCGGCTAGCTTAGGTCTGCCATATGTATTTGCTTCTCATTTTGCACCAAAATTCATGGGACAAGCGATATCCATTTATCGTGAAAAATTTCAACCGTCTGAGTACTTAGACAAACCATATATGTTGGTATGTTTAAATGTTATTGCGGCTGAAACAGATGAAGAGGCTAGATACCTACAAACTACCGTGCACCAGTACTTCCTAAATGTCGTCCGTGGCTCACGTAATCCCCTGCTGCCTCCAGTTGAAAGTATGGATGGGATTTGGAACCCAATGGAAGAAGAAATGGTTAAATCCATGTTGAGTGTGGCTTTGCTTGGAAGTAAAGAAACCATCCGTCAACAGCTGACAAGCTTCCAAGATCAATATGCTGTAGATGAAATTATGGCAGTGTCTTATATCTATGATGCCGACAAGCAAAAACGGTCATACGAGTTGTTTAAAGAAGTATTGGATGAGAATTAATTTGGAATAAGAAATGATGAGTGCAAAAATGGCACACGTCATTTTTTATTTCGGAAGGTTTTTGAACCTTTTTAATTATTCAATTGGCTTCCAATTCGTTCACAATGAACCTTATTTGTTGCATGATTTTTACTGGAAAAAGTAATAATAAAACGAAAATCAAAAGCTAGGACCCTAGTTAATTCGTTCCGAATAGAAACGGAAAACTTCATAGAGGAGAACAAGAATGAATCCGAATAATACATCAATAGAAGCTTCTGCAGAAAAAAAAGAAACGATTATGAATAAAATTCTAGGAGCGATCAGTGGAAGTTTCGCACCTATATTAGGGGTGCTTGCGGGCTCCGGATTAATTTCAGCTTTATTATCGATTTTAACCACATTGGGATGGTTATCTCCTGAAAGCGGAACCTATGCCATTCTTTCTGCGGCTGGACATGCAATTTTTTACTTCTTCCCCGTTTTTCTCGGGATTACTTTAGCGATAAAACTAGGAGTTAATGGCTATGTGGGTGGTGCTATAGGTGCAGCTCTATTAGAACCGCATTATACGGATTTAGTCGCCTCAAAAGCACAAGATGTCACTTTCTTAGGAATTCCGGTTATATTAGCAAGCTATTCATCAACGGTTTTTCCAATATTAATTGCTGTGTCCATTTATTCCTTGTTAGATAAATTATTGAAAAAAGTGATATATAAAGAATTACAAATGTTTATTAATCCACTAATTTCTTTAGTTGTTATTGTACCTTTAACCATACTGATTTTTGGACCTTTTGGAACTTATGTCGGTGATGCCATCGGAATGGTTATCGAGTTTTTAAGTTCAAAAAGCGGACTTTTAACTGGAGCTGTGCTTGGTGCAGGTTGGACCTTCCTAACGATATTAGGTCTTCACTGGGCAGTCATTCCATTGGCTATTGCCAATCTTGCCAACGGTGGTGATCCTATTATTGCAATGGCAGCTGCAGCACCTTTTGCTCAAATAGGAATGGGAATCGGCGTCTTTTTGAAAACGAAGAATACCGATTTAAAAACGGTTACTGGATCAGGAATTATTCCTGGAGCATTAGCAGGTACGACAGAACTTATCACCTATGGTGTCCTTGTACGTTATAAACAAACGATGGTGATTGTGGCATTAGCAGGGGCAATTGGTGGAGCGATTAATGGGGCGTTTGGAATAAAAGCGACTGCATTTGCTCTTCCAAGTTTCTTATCTATTCCTGTTTTTTTCCCGATGGGACTTTATATAATCGGTGTTCTGACAGCGTTGGTAGTAGCTATGGTTCTTACACTTATATTTGGATATGAAGGAAAAAATAAGGCTATGCCTTCAAAAATGGTGAAAGAATTTGGATTAGGAGAAGTGAAAAGAGAAACCATTCTAAGTCCATTAAATGGAGAAATCATTCCATTAAGCAAAATTTCTGATCCGCTTTTTTCAACTGAAACGGTAGGAAAAGGAATTGCGATTGAACCAACAAAGGGTGAAGTGGTTTCACCAGTTGACGGAATGGTTACAATGCTATTCCCAACCGAGCATGCAATTGGGATAACATCAGAAAATGGGGCAGAGATTTTAATTTATGTCGGGGTTGATACGATTAATTTGAAAGGTCAATTTTTCACTTCTAAGGTAAAACAATGGGATACTGTTAAAAAGGGAGACTTGTTGATTCGATTTGACTTAGAAAAGATTAAAGCTGCTGGTTATGATACTAAAACTCCTATTGTGATCACCAATACCAATCAATATTTAGATATTGATATTGTTCCAGCCAAGGATGGTACGATCCAAGCAAAAGACGAATTAATGGAGCTTATTCCTGTATAATTTTAGCGGTGAGGAAAGATCTCTCACCGTTTTTTTATTGACCTTGCATCAATGTCCCCTGCACACCTTCGTCCAATACCACATAGGATACAATATTAGAAAGTGGTGATGGATTTGAGTAAATGGTTAAAAGCAGGTATCCTGTTTTATCTCTGCATCATGTTTTTCGGCAGTTTTATTGCAGTAGGTATATTGATAACAGGTGCTCTAGAAGACACTTACCCCTTTATTACGGATATTAAGGCCAACTTGTATTACTTTTTCGCTGGAGCGATTGGCGGATCACTACGGCACCTTTATATGTTTTGTTCCCACTATATGAAAGACGAATTAAGGGACTATAGGGAATGGATCATGTATATTTTCTATCCAATATTCGCCACAGGTACCGCGATAATGGCTGTCATCCTAATTCAAAGTGGAATCTTACTCATTGAATTCGTTGACTTTGGATTCAACCGCTTCCTCAATAAACTAAATGCAGTATCAAAAAATATATTCAAAACCAATCCCCAACAAACAAACAACCCCGAATCAAACAAAAAACAGACAGAGTCTTGGTGACAGGCACCATTTATACATTTCAATACTATTTATGCGGAATTTTATGTATAATTGCGCTCTGTGTGTTTTTGGCTACTGGGCGCAAGTGTGAACGGACAAGCCTGATGGTTGTTGTAAATGCTTGGTACTTTTAATGGTAATTTAGAGGCGGCTGCCAGTTGGTAGTCGTGCTTTTATTTTTATTCATAATATGGTGATGAAAATAAATTATCTGCGTATACGTAGTATGAATCATTGTTCTATATGAAAGGAGAGGTGACTTTGTGGAATCATCATAGTAATCAATATGGACCATATAATATCTATAGTTATTATGTTGGCTATAACCCGCAAACTACATTAAACCCCAACCTTCATTATCCTAAAATTCATCAACAAGCGTTCTTAAGCCCATTTACATTTGTTGCAGGAGATGTCACCATTCAAAATAATACCTATGTCGGACCATTCGTTAGTATCCGTGCAGATGAAGGAACGCCTTTTTATATCGGAAGTGATAGTAATCTTCAGGACGGAGTAGTTCTTCACGGCTTGAAAAATAAGTATGTTGAAAAGAACAATAAAAAGTATTCGATTTATATTGGGAACCGGGTATCTTGTGCACATGGTTGCTTGGTTCATGGTCCATGCCGGGTGGAAGATGATGTTTTTATTGGCTTTAAAGCAATCGTGTATAACGCAACCATAGGAGAGGGAAGCTTTATTTCTTCGGGAGCAGTCGTCACGAATGGAGTCGAGCTTAAACCAAATAGCTTTGTACCGCCTGGTGCAAACATTGATACACAGGGAAAAGCAAATGCATTAAGAACAGCCCCTAAATCAGAAGAGGAGTTTGCAAGAGAAGTCCAAAGAGTTAACAGAGAATTCCCTTCAGCCTATTCTTTATTTTTTGGGAAAAATAAATGTTCTTGCGGGCTAGCCTGTTAAAAATCTATTCATAACATATCAGAGTCTATTTTCTTTTTGAAGATAGACTCTTTTTTGTCATGAAAGAGTTTCATTGTGAGATAAACGTACCGATATGTCATAATTTGAGGATAAAAGCATGAATATTATAGTTCACAATATTGACATATA
Organism: Neobacillus niacini; assembly: GCF_031457145.1. GTDB lineage: Bacteria > Bacillota > Bacilli > Bacillales > Cytobacillaceae > Neobacillus > Neobacillus niacini_J. Next base: position 206,193 of record NZ_JAVDVZ010000004.1, on the reverse strand, counting down.
TTTTCAAAATTATTGAAATATCTTTCGACATTTAATGAGAAATTTAGGGTTGATATTTTTGTTACTATATCTTTATGATTGAATTTTCAGTAAATTTTGTAAAACTACGTATTAATTGGTCGGAATTTTTGATTTTCCTTTAAATAATATGTTTGTTAAAATGAAAATACAATCACTAAAAATAAAATAAAAATCTTTATAAATGTAGAATTAAATAGAAATTAAACAGTGAAAATTGTTAGACATATCTTTGTCGGGGCTCCAACGGGAGTTACTTTAAGGAGGGCTTTATATGTATTTCAAGGTAAAGTTCTGGAGAAGATTAACCAAAAAACAGAAGATAAAACTACTAATGCATAAAGCTCACATTAATTCAGTAGGTAAAGGGTATATAGCATAAATTAAGCAAACCTAATGCATTTAGATATAAATAATAAAATACATTCTTGAAAATAAAAAAACACCATGATGGGCTGTTGACAAAGTGAGAAAGGAGCTGCGACTCTTTTCCCACTTTGTTTTTTCGTCGTTATTAATCAATTTTTCATATCCTTCCTATCAACTTTGGTGTTAGTTCATCATCATACGTTGGTTAATACGATAAAAATACTTCTTTGTTGGAGAGATGTAAATATTCTTGGTATTATAGTTTTTATGAAATGTTATAAATCAATTAATAAGCGAAGACGGAGGCAATTACATGTACAGCTTTAAAAACGACTATAGCGAAGGTGCACATCCTAAAATTTTGAATGCATTACTTGAAACGAATCTAGTGCAGGACGAAGGATACGGGGAAGATCGATATTCTCGAAAAGCAATAGAACTGATCAAAAGAAAAATCGGAAGCAATGATGTTGATATTCACTTCATATCGGGTGGAACACAAACGAATCTAATCGCGATTTCTGCATTCTTAAGACCGCATGAAGCGGCAATAGCAGTAAGTTCCGGACATATTCTCGGTCATGAGACGGGGGCAATTGAAGCAACAGGACATAAAATTTTATCGGTTGAAGGGAGAGATGGAAAACTTACTCCTACAGACATACAAGGAGTCCTCGATGGCCATCCTGATGAGCACATGGTAAAGCCAAAATTAGTATACATATCGAATTCTACTGAAATAGGATCCATTTATACAAAGCATGAACTTCAGACTCTACATGATTTCTGCCAAAATAACCAACTTATTTTGTATATGGATGGAGCTAGATTGGGTTCTGCGTTGTGTTCTGAAGAAAATGATTTACAGTTAAGTGATCTTCCTGAATTAGTTGATGCCTTTTATATTGGCGGAACCAAAAATGGAGCTCTGATAGGCGAAGCATTGGTGATTTCAACTGATTCTCTAAAAGAGGATTTCCGTTATCACATCAAGCAAAAAGGGGCTCTGCTTGCTAAGGGGAGATTGATGGGGATCCAGTTTCTTGAACTTTTCCGGGATAATTTGTTTTTTGATTTGGCCACACATGCAAATAAGATGGCTGGGTTGCTCAGGGAGGAATTAAGCAATTCTCAAATTAATTTTTTAACTCATTCTCCCTCCAACCAACTATTCCCGATTTTACCAAATTCGCTTATCGCAGAACTGCAAAATAAGTATTCCTTTCATATTTGGGAAAAGGTTGATTCAGATACATCCGCCATTCGCCTTGTAACCTCTTGGGCAACAAAAGAGGAGGAGGTAGTAGGTTTCATCGAGGAACTAAAAATGGTACTTAGAGGAATATCTGTTTGACCAAAAAGCTCCAAAGCTCACCAAATAGGCTGAGTTTTGGAGTTTTTTTAGCGTCCAGCTTTGAATATTACTTTAGACCTATAAAATAATGGGAATTTCCTACGAATATGATTTTAAAAAAATTATCATAATAAAAATATTGGAGGTGTGAATAATGGGTTTTCTAGACAAACTATTTGGGAAACGAACAAAGGAGGAAGAAATCATGACAACTGAAAAGGTAAACATTGGAATTATCTTAGGAAGCACTCGTCAAGGACGTGTTAGTCCACAAGTGGGGGATTGGGTAAAAGGTATTGCAGACAAACGCGGTGATGCCAATTATGAAATCGTTGATATAGCTGATTTCAATTTACCATTTTTAGGAACTACCGATGGATCAGAACCTGGAATTGGGGCTTGGAATGGGAAGCTAGCTGAACTAGATGGCTTTGTATTCATCGTTCAAGAATACAATCACAGTATTACGGGCGCTTTAAAAAATGCTCTTGACTTTGCTCGTGAAGCTTGGAACGACAAAGCAGCAGGTATTGTAAGTTACGGTTCCACCGGTGGGGCTCGTGCAGCAGAGCATTTACGTGGAATTTGCGGTGAATTAAAAATTGCTGATGTTCGAGTACATCCAACATTGTCTTTATTTACAGATTTCGAAAATGGAACAGACTTCAAACCTCAAGCATTACATTTAGATAATGTAAATGCAATGCTAGGTGAAGTTGTACAATGGAGCACAGCATTAAAAACGATTCGATAAAAAAGTGTCATGAAGAAAATGGATTAACATCAGAGAGGAAAGCACTTATAATAAGTGCTTTTTTCTCCGTTTCCATTGAGAAACTAAATGAAGGAGCGAATTCTGTGCATATAAATGAATTACATAAATGGGTGACCAAATTAGGACTAACACCACACTCTGAAGGTGGTTATTACAAAAATACATATGTTTCAACTGAAAATATCTCTGACAATGAATTGTCTGTAACATTTGAGGGTCAGCGTAAGCTTTATACGAGTATCTATTTTCTGTTAACCTCTGATGATGTTTCACATTTTCATCGCCTCAAATCGGACGAACTTTGGTATTTTCATGGAGGAAGTTCTTTGACTGTCCATGTGATTCATGAAAATGGTGAGTATCAAGAAATGAAATTAGGAATGAACCTTGACGAGGGAGAGGTACCTCAAGTTTTAGTAAAGAAAAACTCAATTTTTGGTTCATCTGTTAAGGAAAAAGATACATGCTCCTTTGTTGGGTGTATGGTTTCTCCAGGATTTGAATTTCGCGACTTTGAATTATTTACACAGGCAGAACTTTTGCAAAATATCCACAGCATAAGGATATTATAATGAAATTAGCGTATAAAGACCTGCCAGAGTAGTTTTTAGTTCTATACATGATGGAATGTATCCTGATGAGTGATATTAAAGGATTTGTTGTAAATGGCTGTGGAAGAAGAGTGATATAGTAGTAATTGTCTATGGTGGTCGAAAAAAATTATTACATAAAAGTACAGATTGGAATCAGGATGACGATTCTAAACACAAGCTCACGCATATAATCCACTCCTTACTTTCACCTTAATAACATTAGTATAAAAGAGCTTTATTAAGTAAAAGTTGAGCAATTGTAAATTTATTGTCAATTTAACAAATACTCTCTAAATGTTACATAAAAAGAGACCTATTCAAAATCGAATTGGTCTCCTATTTATTGCTATCGTTAATCTTCAATTTTTATTTCTTACAAAAGCGCCATGCTTTTTTGAATAGACAAAACCCAAAGACGAGAAAGGCAAGGAAGCCAATTAATGCAATAAGGATGTTTAAAATATTGCCAAGAGCTCCTAGGCCAAGGAATCCAAAAAAAGTAGTGATAATATTCAATACAGCTAGAAGCAACCATATTACACCTGTTAAAAATCCAAGGAATACTCCCCAAATGCTGCAGGAAGAATGACCATTACTCATAGAAATTCACCCCCTGTCAATGCTTGTTCAATAACATCATATGCACCTAATAAAGAATTTGTTTACAATAACGAACAATGTGGGTCTTAAATGAGGCACTAAAAAAACAAAGCCATTTCCATGAAGGAAACCGCTCCGTTTTTTACATTTTTTTAGTGATGATAAAACCAAAACCTAGTGGATAAATAGGGTTGTTCATTTATTAACTGCCCTCAGTGCCTCCCGACACAGTACCGCAAACCTGAATTTCGTTAATTCCAACAATATGCAGCAATTATAATTAATAAGATAAACAGGACTACAATTAACTCAAAACCTAAACCTACTTCATTTTCAGTACTCATACAAAAACCTCCTTTTTCTGGGAAGAATACATCTTATGATATTCGCCTATGTATTGATACTTTTTATAATGACAATTTCCTGAGTTATCTGAAGAGCTATTAGAAATAGTTGACGAAAATAACAAGGATTAATAAACTAAAGGAGGTTTCTTTTCTTCTAAAAATCAGGAAACTTTAAGGGTGAACACAAACAGCATGCAACAAAATAAACCTCTTTTATCATTTGAATTTGCTGATGCTAACGGCAAAATAAAACCGTTTACTTTTCAAAACCCTATCAGGGTGATTACCGCACATAAGGTTGAAGAAGTATTGCCTAGTTTTCAGCTTGTTCAGGAGGCAGTTGAAAAAGGTTATTACGCTGCCGGGTATTTATCATACGAAAGTGCTCCTGCCTTTGATTCTGCCTATAAGGTCAAAAGCAGCAGTTCAATGCCATTACTATGGTTTGGAATATTTTCAGAGCCTGTGCATGAATACATTGGTAGTACGAAGGAATTTTCATTATCAGAATGGAAACCCTCCACTTCAATGGATACATATAGTCAATCCATTACATATATAAAACAGTGTATTGAGAGCGGGGACACCTACCAAACTAACTATACAATCCGTCTCCATTCACATTTTAATGGAGATGACTTAACTTTTTTTAATAGGCTGAAAAAAGCCCAAGCCTCTAACTATTGTGCCTACATACATACAGGTGACCATAGTATTTTGTCTGCTTCACCGGAATTGTTTTTCCACTTAAATCATGGAAAAATCACGACAAGACCAATGAAAGGAACGGTAAAACGTGGGGCTTCACATGAAGAGGATAAAGCAAACGCGAACTGGCTATTTCATTCTGAGAAAAATCGCGCAGAAAATATTATGATCGTTGATTTGCTTCGAAATGACCTCGGAATGATTGCACAATCGGGCACCGTTAATGTTGAAAAAATCTTTGAAATTGAACAATACCCAACCGTTCATCAAATGACTTCTACCATTTCAGCTAAGGTTTCTGATACAACCAATCTGGTTGATATTTTTAAAGCCCTTTTCCCGTGTGGGTCAATTACGGGTGCACCTAAGATTAGCACCATGAACATCATTGCGGACCTAGAAAATGAACCGCGTGAGGTTTATTGTGGGACAATTGGATACATAACACCTAATAAAGAAGCGATTTTTAATGTGCCCATTAGAACGGTTTTGATTGATCATCATTCTGGTGAAGCCGTTTATGGTGTAGGTGGGGGGATTACATGGGATTCAACTTCGGAAGGGGAATATCACGAAATCCTTGCAAAAGCAAGGGTCCTGAATGAGGTGCCGTCCGATTTCCAGCTTTTAGAAAGTTTATTACTAGAGAATGGACAATATTTTTTACTTGAAGAACATTTGAACCGTTTGAAAAATTCAGCTCAATACTTTGGTTTTCATGTCAATCTAGACAGCTTTAAAAAAATCCTAAACGATTTCGCAAATAAAAACAACGAAGGCTTGTTTAAGGTTCGGCTTCTTTTAACAAAAAATGGTGAAGGGAACATTGAAGGACAGCTGATCACCCCGCAAGAAGCAGCTGTTAAGGTAATCCTTGCAGAAGAACCAGTGGATAAGAATAATCCATTTTTATATCATAAGACAACCAATCGAGAAATCTACACGAAATTTCAAAACAAAAAACCCTCAGAAGCTTTTGATGTTCTGCTGTGGAATCAGGAGGGTGAGTTAACCGAATTTACAAATGGCAATGTAGTCTTGGAAATCAATGGGGCGTTATGGACGCCTCCATTATCGAGCGGGTTATTAGCTGGTACGTATCGGGACAAATTAATACAAACTGGAGAAATTCACGAAAAAACACTTACTCACTCGGACTTAAAAATGGCCGAAAGAATCTGGTTTATCAATAGTGTTCGAAAGTGGAAAGAAGTTCATTTCATGAGATAATACAAAGGAAAGCAATTTCTTTTTTTCTTAGGAGAAGGGAATTGGACCACGAATATTTAAAAATAAAAACACTATATTCTTGATATAAATCAAGGAAATGTATTAAACGGAGTCCTAAAATAAAGGTAGTAAAACAGAGAAGAGAAATTGAAAAACTTCTGATTTGCTAATTTAATTGGACAACAAAGGGGAATATAGTGATGAAAAAACTAGGATTACTTTTCTTAGCGGGTGCATTAACAATAGGCTTAGCGGCTTGTGGAGGTGCAGACGAAGAAACAACGGCTCCAAAACAAGAGGAATCAACTGAAGCGGGAGCGGCATCCGGTGTAGAGGAATATACGATTACAGCTACAAACTGGGACTTTACTTCCGATAAAGAATTAACGATTAAAAAAGGAACAAAGGTTAAAATTAATTTAGTCAACAAAGAAGGAATGCATACAATCAGCAGCGAGGGTTTAGGAATTGAAATGGGTGCCGACAAACCAGCAGAATTTACTGCTGATAAAACAGGGGAATACGAATTAATCTGTTCTACTGTTTGCGGCGCAACGGAAGACCATGAAGCAATGAAAATCTCATTAAAAATTGTAGACTAGGCTGTACATATAAAAATCCAGAGAAATTAGGTCATCCCTATAAAATAAAGAACACCTCAAAACGAAGGAGGTGTTCTTTGCATTGATATTATCTTGTAATAGCCTCATGCTTAAATCCGCTCTGAGTGGCATATACTTCATACCATTCGTATTTCGGTGATTTGAACCATTCATACTTCGGCAAATAAACTAAATATCTAGTAGTTCCTTCGGCCTCAAGTATGGATTTGAAGATAGTAACATTTCCAAATCCAAATGTTTTGTCCAAATATCCTTCCATTCCGTCTCTAACCATATTCTTTTTATCTTCCCGCTCTTGCTTATGTAACTCCATAAGTCCATCGATAAAAATACTCAACAAAATCAACGTTATCAGGATTAAAATGAAAATAAATATTTTTAACACCAAGAACTCCTCCTTAAATTATTGCGCTGAATTTTAAATAGTACATCTACTAATTTCTCAGCTCCTTTTTTGTATAGTCAATATTATTTTACATTTCTAAAATGGGGGAAGGTGTGATCAAAATAACAGGTATTAAAAATTTTTCGAAAATAAAAAATAAATCTATTCTGATAAACATTTAACCGACACCTGTCCTTTTTTGGTTTTTATCTATATATAAAGAGTGAAAAGAAAGTGAGCCAATTGAAGGGCAATAACTGTCCGGAAAAGCTATTAGGGTTCCTTTTTATAAAAGGAGGTTTTATTTATGTTAAAAATCACTCATGACGCAGGACATGCTCTCGTCACAGCAGGGAAGGAGTCGCCAGATGGATGTAAAGAATGGCAGGTTACGAATGAAATTGTGAAGTTGGTGATGAGAGAACTAAGTAATTATGAAGGAGTCGATCAAAAACGGATTGATGATTTAACGGGAAAGACGGATATAGCATTGAACAGACGGTGCGAATTAGTAAATAGCTGGGGGGCTGATGTCCATATTGACTACCATCTCAACGCTTATGGAACTGGTTGGAATACTGCGGGTGGTACGGAGACATACATATATACGACCAAACCAAAAGAAGCTATGGCGCTTGCTGAAAGAATACAAACCAACCTAGTGAAGGAATTAGGGTTTAGGAATCGGGGAGTGAAAGCAGCCAATTTCCAAATGTTAAGAGAAACGAAAATGACTGCCATATTAATTGAATTTGCATTTATGACCAACAAAAACGAAGCGTTGAAAATGCGGACTGCGGAGTACCAGAAGAAAGCGGCGAAAGCCATGGTCGATGGGCTGGTTGCTGAGTATGGACTAAAAAGGAAACCAGAAATAACACCCTCCACCAATATGCTATATCGTGTACAAGTGGGGGCATTTTTAGATATTAATAACGCTAAGGACTTGGTCGAAGAGCTAAAGGCAAAAGGGTATCCAGCAATGCTGATATCTTAAATCGAAGAAGTTATACTAAAGCAATTTAACTAGAAGCAATATAAAAGGGTTAGAGATAAAAATTTCTCTAACCCTTTTATATTGCGCTATTTTATGTGAATAGTGACTGTGAAAACACCCGTGAAATGTCCTTTATATATATATCAGAAAATCAGGCTATAATCCCCAATCCGATTTTAGTATTTCTATCAAGAAGCTTACTTGTTTATCTCCAAGTTTATCCGCGATCTTTTTCTCAATGGTTGCCTTTAAGGCCTCGTTTTTCTCATAACATTCTTCACCTAATGTAGTTAATTGAATTCCTTTTTCTTTATTATTATTTTTTAAATTCATAATCTCAATTAAGCCTTTTAACTCAAGATTCTTAATAAATTTATGAGTGGCTTGCCGGGAAATGTCTACATTTTTTGATACATAGGAAATGGTGGTTTGCTTTTTATATATTCTCGCCATGATAAACCATTCAGAATTGGATATATGAATATCACTGTTATCATTCCACAATTCCTCAGAAATCTTGCGAAGTAGAAGATGTCGCTCACTTAATAGGTCAATTAAATCTAAGTTATGTAATTCAAGCTTCAATCCTTTCACTCCAATCATTTTCATGCCATAAATATACAAAAAACACAGCATAATGTCAACTTGATTGACGATTTTAAAAAAATAGAGTAAAATGAATTTAGTCAACCAAATTGACAATCGGTAGAATGGGAGAATCGAAAAATGTTTAATGTTGGAGATTTGATTATCTATTCATCACTTGGTATATGCCGAATTGATAACATTTGTGAACAAACATATAACGGAACTACTCGAAAATATTATGTGATTCAACCGGTTGAGGATAAAAACCTCACCATTCATAACCCCGTTGATAATGACCAAGTAGTCATGCTTGGAATGATCAATCGGGAGGACGCTTTAGAAATACTTGAATCTTTCAAGGAAAAAGGGATTCGTTGGATAGACAAAGGTCACGACCGAACGAAAGAATATACGGATATTGTAAAGACTGGAAACCGCAAAGAGATTTCAAGAATCATTAACACGCTGATGCGTAAAAAATTTGACGCCGATCGAAATGGAAAGAAGCTAGGCGATCCCGACCGCAGACTTTTATCTTCTATCCAAAACATATTGTTCAAAGAATTAGCCATTGCATTAAATACTTCTTTTGAATCCATATTTGAAAAGACAACTAGATATATACAAGTTAAAAATTAATAAATACTTAAGGTCACACGGTTTATCTGAACAAAAAAGGTGCACCAGGAATTGGAACTTACGGAAGTAAAAAAAGAAACCTATGATGAAAGCCAAATACAAGTATTCGAGGGTCTAGAAGCTGTTCGGAAAAGGCCAGGTATGTATATCGGATCAACTGAAAGAGGACTTCACCATGATGTCTGGGAAATTGTCGATAATAGTATTGACGAGCCACATGCTGGATGAAAAGTATATAATTATTATAGAAAAAATACATAAAATAAGGGCACCTGCAAGTATCAGCAGTTGCCCTTATTTATGTTTTATATCCGAAACAACCAGAAATCTCTTTACTGATTTGAATGAAATAATGACTGAGATCATGATTCTCATTTTCAGGGATAATCTCGGAAAAGCCTACAACTGTAACTGTCCCAAGGAGTTTTTTCTGATAGTTAAAGACTGGAAAGGATACAGAGGACACGGATGAGACGAGTGGTTCCCTTGCAAAAGCAATTCCTTTTTCCTGTATGATTTTGCATTCATCTTCTAATTGGCTAACCGATTCATTAGGTGATTTTTTGAATTCGTTCTTCTTCCAATCATGGATAATCTGCTCGTCCATAAAGGCCATAAACACTTTGCCTGAAGCGGAATTAATTGGTAGAATGGTTCCAATTTGAGCGCCAATATTTAAACCTCGATTAGTGTTAATATCTTTAACAATCATTGGACCATTTTGGGTCCACCTGGAAAATAAAACAGTACTCGAACTTTTCTCATTAATTTCATGCAGAAAAGGTGAAATTCGGTCGGTAACATTTTCTTGATCTACAGCAGACATTCCATATTCAATCAGCTTACTTCCCAATACATATTCTCCCGTTTCCTTACTGCGATATAGGATTCCTAATTGCGTAAAGGTATTTAAATATTTATAAAGATTACTTTTTGTAATCTGTGTCAGATCTTGAATTTCAGTAAACTTTAACGGTTTTCTCTGTTTTGCAATTGATTCTATAATACCCATTCCAATTTGTAATGATTGGATGGTTGTTCCTTTTTTAATGTCTTCCATATATAAATTAGACCCCTTTTTTACTATCGTCATATTAGCATAGCTAACCCGACCCTATATTTCAATATCACTAGTAGTTTTCAGAAAATATTTTTTATTGATAATATTGACAATTAAGGTGAATAAAATTTAATATACAAATAGAGAATGCGGTTATCTAAAAATTTATCCCTAAAATTAATTCTAAACAGTAGATTATTTAATTGTTAGAACTAGAAAGACCATCCATTGAAATTCAGCCACATACTGGATAAGGATGGTCATTTTTATGGAAATTCTACACTAGTAATTTAATATTCCTTTAATTTAGAAAAATCGAAAAAAAGTTTTGACTTTGGTATAACAATATTATAATATGTTCTTAACATCATAGATTTCCCATACTGATTTATCTGAAAAGAAAGCGATTACAGATGCAGAATTCGTATTCTGGAGGGTAAGCCAGTTAAACTTCTCACTTTTATGAACCAACCGGTCTGTATAGGTGAAATGTTTGACTTTTATGAACCAACCGGTCTGTTTAAATAATTAGATTGCGCCTATCTCAACCCAACTGATCTGTTTAAATGACTCTCTTAAAAACTAATCTTCGCTTTCGATTCGTCTTAGGTGATGTTAATAAAATGATAGGAGGTATTAAAATGCTAGATAATTTACAAGAAAAAGGTTCAAGTGTTGTTCGTACTGTTCTTGGATTAGTGCCTGCTCAAGAATTAGGTGTTGTGCTTATTCATGAATCACTTCTTTCAGTATTCCCGGGGGCAGAATATGCACCTGAGGTTAATATGGACAAGAGCGAGATCTTTGACGTCCTAAAAAGAAAGCTTACTGATTTCCGTAGACTTGGTGGAAAGACTATTGTCGATCGCAGCGGTATGTTTCATGGTCGTGATGTAAAACTCTATGAAACACTATCTAAAACAACAGGTGTACATATCGTAGCGTCAACAGGTTTAGGGCCTGAGCCAATGTTAAGCGGTTACTTTGTTACACCACAAAAAAATCCGCCTACACCATGGTCAGCAGAACAATTTGCTGATTTGTTCGCTAAAGAGGTGACAGAAGGAATCGTTGTACCTCGTATTGAACGTTCAGGTCTAGCTGGATTAGTGACATCAATCGCAAGTCAAAGTGGTATTACAGAAAAAGAAACCAATCTTTTCCGCGGTTCGGCACAAGCAGCTCTCACTACAGGAGTACCTGTTTCTGTACAATACGGCTTAGACGCTATTAATGATTTAGATATTTTATTAGCTGAAGGTATTGAACCAAACCGTATCATCATCGGTGGTCTTGACCGTCTAGATGCGGCCCGACGTAAAGAAGTATTTGGTGTTGCGCGCCGCGGTGCCATGGTGGCATTAGACCACGTTGGCACGGCTACGCACGAAGGTTATGTAAACGATGAACAACGTGTTCAATTAATTGTCGACCTTTTTAAAGAAGGTCTTGGTGATCAAGTGCTGATTTCAACAAATGCCGTTGGAGTAGCAAAAGGACATGCAACAAAAGAAATCAGCTATGACTACTTACTGAAAACATTTGTACCTATGTTAAAGAAAGCAGGCGTAACGGACGAACAGGTTCGCACTTTATTAGAAGTCAACCCACAACGTGTACTAACTGTTGCGACATCTGTAACAGCGGAAAAAGAATCCGTTAAAAATTAAAAGTGAGGAGTGAATAAATAGATGGCTAAGGTAAATACAGTTTTAGGTCCAATACCGGTTGAAGATTTAGGAATCATCGCAGTCCATGAACATATTGGATTTGGTCTTCCAGGATGTGACTTAGATACACAATGGTGGAAAAAACCTGAAGAAGCGTTTGAAGTGACTATTGAAAAGCTGCGTCGTTTCCGTGAACACGGCGGAAAAACATTCGTAGATTGTACAGGGATTGGGAACGGACGTGATGTTGAATACTTCCAAGTACTTTCACGTAGAACTGGCGTTCATATCATTGCGGTTACAGGCTTTGTAGCAGGAGACTCAGCGTTACCATATTTCCGTGACAAATCAGTTGAGTACCTAATGGATTTATTTATCCATGAAATTACGGTGGGTATTGACGGTACAGGCGCAAAAGCAGGTGCTATCAAAGTAGGTGTCAGCCGTGGCGGGAAGTTAAGTGAACTTGATAAACGCATTTATCGTGCAGCTGCACGAGCAGCATTAAAAACAGGTGCTCCAATTATTACACATTTATGTGTAGATGCCCAAACAGCAATTGCCATCTTCGATGAAGAGGGTTTACCTCTTGATCGCGTACTAATGGGTCATGCGGATGATGGCGGCTATCTCGATGAAAACCGTGATAACCTGATTGCAGACTTAGGCGGATGGGTTGGCTTCGATACCATCGGTTATGACACTGAGATGGTAGGTTCACCATATTGGTCTCGTCCACGACAAGATCGCGTGGAACATTTCCTTCGTTTCCTTGATAAAGGTTATGTTGACCGTGCCCTTATTTCGGCAGATGCCAACTGTTGTGCTCTAGGATGGCCTGGATTAAAAGGACATTCAGTAAACTACCTGTTTGAAGAATTCTTACCGGATTTGCGTAAAGCTGGTGTGAGTGAAGAAGTATTTGAACAACTTTTAGTTCACAATCCTACGAAATTCTTAACCATGCAGGAACCTCAAGAAATCAATTCTGCAAAAAGGGAAGCCGTGAAAGAATCTCGTTAGTTTGAAACAACGAAGCATCGAACGGGAGGTTAATTCTATGACTATTAAAGGAATGGCTTATATTGCAGGTGCATTTGAGCATCCAACACGTAAGGCTCCGGATAAATCTGTTGCAGCCTTACATGCTGAATGTGCGAAGGGTGCTTTAGAAGACGCAGGACTAACATTCTCAGATGTAGATGGTTATTTTTGTGCCGGTGACGCTCCGGGTGGTGTACTTTCGATGGTCGATTATTTAGGCTTAAATGTACGACATGTAGATGGTACAGACACTGGCGGCTCGTCGTACATTGCGCATGTGTCGCATGCGGCACAGGCAATCGCAGCAGGAAAATGTAATGTCGCATTAATTACAATGGCGGGTCGTCCACGATCAGAAGGCAGAAGTGGTGTTAAACAGAAACTGGTGGGTGCAAATGTTCCGGATACTCCATTTGAACTTCCTTTTGGACCAACTGCTGTGAATGAATATGCAATGGCTACCATGAGGCATATGTACGAATACGGTACGACTAGTGAACAACTAGCATGGGTCAAAGTTGCAGCTTCCCATCACGCCCAATACAATCCAAATGCGATGCTGCGTGATTTAGTGACAGTGGAAGATGTTCTTGCGTCCACTATGATTGCTGATCCGTTACATAAATTAGATTGTTGTGTCGTAAGTGACGGCGGCGGTGCTTTAGTAGTTGTAAAACCTGAGATTGCTAAAAGTCTAAAACGTCCACTTGTCAGAGTTTTGGGTGCAGGCGAAGCACCTAAAGGACTACTCGGCGGCAAAACTGACCTTACATATTCAGGAGCTGTTTGGTCAGGACCTAGAGCTTTCGAAGAGGCTGGAGTTACACCTCAAGATATTAAATATGCATCCATTTATGATAGCTTCACTATTACTGTGTTAATGCAGCTTGAAGACTTAGGTTTTTGTAAAAAGGGCGAGGGTGGCAAGTTTGTCGCTGATGGAAACCTAATTTCAGGAATTGGTAAGCTTCCGATTAATACGGATGGTGGCGGGTTGAATAACAATCACCCAGCAAGCCGAGGCGGCATTGTAAAAGTAATCGAGGCTGTTCGCCAACTCCGTGGTGAAGCAAACCCGCAAGTTCAAGTTGAAAATTGTGATATTGCTTTAGCTCACGGTACTGGTGGAGGATTAGCCAGCCGGCACGGTAGTGCAACACTTATCATGGAAAGGGTGTAAAGAATGGGAACTACATATCAAGAAAGAACGATGACGATCCCTGAGATTCATCCAGAACATAAAGAATATTGGGAAGCTGCTGCGGAAGGAAAGCTGTTGGTAAAACAGTGCGATTCCTGTGGAGAGTTTCACTATTATCCACGTGTGCTATGTCCGCACTGCATGAGTGATAAGACAAGTTGGGTAGAAGCAAAGGGTACGGGCAGTATTTACACATTTAGTGTGATGCGGCGTGGTGTCCCATATGCAATCGCTTTCGTTGAACTTGATGAAGGTCCAAGAATGATGACAAATATCGTTGAATGTGATTTGGATACGGTGCATATCAACCAAAGGGTTAAAGTGGTATTTAAGCAAAGTGGCGAGCAAGATAATCCAGGTCCTTATATACCATGCTTCACACCGATTGTGGACCTATAAGGATATTGATAAATCGATACAAACTATAAGATTATCGGATTGTTACAGCTAAGATTAATAGACAATAGCATATTGGAGCCCAAAACTTGATGAAAATCGAGAAAGTGGTCGCCAATAGAGCTCATTGGAGCCCAAAACTTGATGAAAATCGAGAAAGTGGTCACCAATAGAGCTCATTGGAGCCCAAAACCTAATGGAAATCGAGAAAGTGGTCGCCAATAGAGCATATTGGAGCCCAAAACCTAGTGAAATCGAGAAAGTGGTCACCAATAGAGTTTACTAGGCGGATTTTATGAATCTATAAAAATCTGATCATAAAGATTCATTACTACTTAGAAGGACGAAGAAGAGGAGCGGATAAAATGAGAATCATTAAGGATGTACGCATTCCAATGCGTGACGGCGTACATATCGCTGCTGATATCTACCTTCCTGATGGAGTAGACAAAGTACCAGCTTTACTTGCACTTAGCCCGTATGGGAAAGAACTGCAAGCACAAGCATTAACATTACCTCCACAAGCACGCCCAAGTCATCTTTGGAACGGTGCAATTGAGGCAGGCGATATTCGTTCTGTTGTCGAACATGGCTATGCTCATATTATTGCGGATGTACGTGGTACAGGTCACTCAGAAGGTGAAATGTGCGGTAACTACAATTCAGGTGGTCATGGCGATGGTAAAGATATCTATGACCTCGTTGAATGGATGGCTGAGCAAGATTGGTGCGATGGCAACATTGGGATGATCGGTATTTCATACTTTGCGTCTGTTCAAATTTTAGGTGCAGCGGAGCAGCCGCCACACTTAAAGGCAATATTTGCGAACGGTGGTCACTTTGATCTTTATGAACTTTGTTACCATGGCGGTATTATGTGGTTAATGCCTCGTGCTTCTCGTGAAGGGCGTGGCGGAGACAGTGGCAATGCATTCAATAACGTAGCTAGTAAAAGCTCAAAAGTATTCTCACCTGAAGAACTTCAAGAGAAAACACAAGAGCGCTTAAATGACCCAGATATCGCACATTGGTCAGATTTCGTTCACCTATTACATTATCAAGACCGTCACGAATTATGGATGGATTATTTATTAAATCCACTGGATGGCCCATTCTGGCAAATAGATAGTGCTATTGAAGTGGCACATAAAGTAAACATCCCAACTTACTTCCAAGCAAAATGGGGCCGCGGTTGGAATGTTGAAGGGACAATCGAATGTTTCCACAAGGTGTCAGGCATTAAAAAGCTTGATATCCAAGCGCTCCCGCCAATGTTAGAGCGTCCATTCCATGAAAGTCATGACGAAATGTTCCGCTGGTATGATTACTGGTTAAAAGGCATTGATAATGGCATTATGGATGAACCAACCGTGCAATTCTCTGTAGAAGGTTCTAACAAATGGCGCAAAGAAGAGCACTGGCCATTGCCATTTGAGGAAAAGAAAGAGTTTTACTTACGACCTAGGCACAAAATTAGCGAGAAACCAGAGCCGTTAACTTCTGAATATGCACATCCAGATGGCTTTTACCAAGCCCCGTTAACAGTAACAACAACATCAGAAAAGATTAAATGGACTAGTGATAAATTCCGTGAGCCTGTAGAAATGACAGGTACAGGTGCATTATATATTCATGCTGAAATCGATACGGATGATACAAACTTCATTGCCAAGCTTTATGATGTGGACCCAAGCGGCAAACGTACCTTAATGACATCAGGTTATTTAAAAGCATCACATCGAGAATTAAATGAGGATAAGTCAACATATGGTGAGCCTTGGCACCCTCATAACCGTGTGGTACAAGTAACACCTGGTGAGATTAACGAGTATGCGATACGCTTATATCCATTCTCTTTCTTAATTAAAGCAGGACATAGTATTGAATTGGATCTTGCATGTAATGAACCACTTGATGGAGAAGACGCAAAATTATTACCGCCGGATAGTTACCACTTGCCAAGCGGTCGTGCAACAACGCACAAAATCTATCGCGACGCCGGTCATCAATCTCGTTTAGTTTTACCCGTTATACCTAAACAATTCGATGTTACTAATCAGTAATTCTCCTTGGCAAAGAAGCATCCACAGCTCCTCTTAGAGGAAGCTGTGGACCCAAAATCGAGTAGTAGAGGGGTGAACAAAATTACAAGTCCAGTACGTGTGATACCCATTGAATGTAAATTTGGACCAATTTCGGCATTTGCCTATTATGTGGACGCACCAGAACCAGCCATTATCGATACCGGTATTAGTATCTCGGCACGGCAAGACATAGAGCCAACCTTAGCACAACATGGTATCCGCATGGAAGACATTCGTTGGATTTTACTAACGCACGGTCATGTGGATCATCTCGGCGGGGCATATGCAGTATGGGAAAAAACAGGACGAAATGCAAAGGTAGTCATTCCTAAAAAAGAAGCACGACTATTGCGTGATAAGAATGAACAAATCGTTGATTACAAGTCACTGCAAGGAAAATACATCACAGATCCAGCTATACAAGAAAAACATATCTCCATGCTAACAACAGACATTGGCGGCACAATCGAACCGGACTTGGAGGTAGTGGACGGAGATTCCATCCACCTTGGAGGTGATATTACGTTAAAAGTGTTTGAAACTCCAGGGCATTCAATTGGTTCTGTGACCTTTGTATTGGATGGATTGGATTGGGCTTTTGCAGCGGATGCCGTTCAAATGTATGGCGGTTTTAGTGGCTTACCAACGATTGAAGAACCAATCTCATATCGTAAAAGTGTACAGCGGTTGTTAGAAGAAGTATGTCCTACCCGATTGTTCTTAGGTCATCCATTCCGTAATATCAATGGCGTTTTGGAAAGTGCTCAAATCGAGGGTGAGCAAGTTGCAGCTGTGTTACAAGCCAGTCTTGATATGGATGCTAAATTGGTTGATTTGGTAAAGCGCCATTTAGCGAATGGACTTCCTACTAAACAGAGTGGTCTGTATGGACCGTTTGGATCAATTGCTGGAGAAATTGGTTATAAAGGGGATCCAAGGAACTTACCTTGCGCGTTCTTTGTCACCATGAATGGTTATCATGAAGAACTTATCGGTTCGCATGTTAAATGAGAGGAGGAAAATCTAAATGATTCAGAAAAGGTTTGAAAATTCAGCAAAAGCTGTTGCTGATATACATGATGGAGCAACGTTGCTTGTTGGAGGGTTTGGGGGAAGTGGACTACCTTCACATCTAATTGCAGCCCTCGTTGAGCAGGGAGCAAAGAATCTAACTGTTGTATCTAATAATATTGGTGCTGTTAGCGATGGTGTTGCAGCCTTAATCAGCAACAATCAAGTAAAGAAGATTATCTGCTCTTTCCCTGTTGGTCCACATGCTGACGATTTGATTGCGCGTCTACAGAATGGCACAATCGAGCTAGAAATCTCTCCGCAAGGTACATTAGCAGAACGCATTCGAGCAGGCGGTGCGGGTGTTCCAGCTTTTTACACACCTACCGCAGCGCATACTGAACTTGGAGAAGGTAAAGAAACGCGTGTTTTCAATGGCCGTTTGCACGTCTTAGAAAATGCCATCATAGGTGACTACGCTTTTATCAAGGGCTATCGAGCAGATCGCTGGGGAAATCTTGTTTACAATAAGACACAGCGTAATTTTAACCCGGTAATGGCAACTGCAGCGCGCATTACAATCGCAGAGGTTGATGAAATTGTAGAAGTCGGAGAGTTGGATCCAGAGAATATTGCCACACAGAGCGTCTTTGTGCATCGTTTAGTAAAATTAGAAGCTAAACGTGAAGAGGGGGTGTTAGCAAATGGTTAAAGACGAACTGAAGGTTGGATGGTCCAAGCTAGAGTTAGCTACTAGGGTAGCTCAAGACCTAGAAGATGGATGGTTCGTAAATCTTGGTATAGGAATACCGACCCTTGTGGCTGATGTAATTCCTGAAGGCAGGGAAATTATTTTGCACAGTGAGAATGGTCTACTAGGACTCGGTCCAAAACCTGAACCAGGAAAAGAGGATATGGATCTTGTTAATGCTGGTAAGGAACCAATCACATTATTACCTGGCGGCAGCTTTTTCTCACAATCAGACTCATTTGCGATGATACGCGGCGGTCACCTTGATGCAGCAGTATTAGGAGCATTTCAAGTCTCAATGTACGGTGATCTTGCTAGTTGGAAACTCCCTAACAAACCGCTTGGTCGTGTCGGAGGAGCGATGGATTTAACAGTTGGAGCAAAGCGAGTCTTCCTCTGCATGCAGCATACGAGTAAGGGAGTCCCGAAAATCGTGGAGGAATGTACGTATCCACTGACTGCACCTCGCTGTGTAGATCGAATCTATACAGACCTTGCGGTGATTGATGTTACAGATGATGGTCTTGTCGTCCAAGAACTCGCACCTGGCGTTACATTTGAATATCTGCAGGAGAATACTGCTGCTCCGCTTAAGAATCATGCGACCAATGACTTAGATGCAGAGATTTTGAAAATTAATGATTAAGCAAAACAATAAACCTGCCATTGATCGCAGCTCATCAGTGCCTCTTTATAAGCAAATCAAGGAGATCTTGATTGAAGAGCTACAGGCTGCTGACGGTGAAGCTGGTCGTCCCTTCAGCACCGAGCATGAGCTTGTGCAGCGCTTCCACGTAAGTCGGGCACCTGTTCGTCAAGCACTGAAGGAACTTACAGATGAGGGGTACGTATACAGAGAACGGGCAAAGGGCACCTTCCCCGTTCAGGAACTCCCAGTACGGCCTCCTGGATTAGAGTTAGGAGGACTAGTTGGCTACCTTCGCGATCAAGGGTTAGAGTGCTCTTCGAAAATATTAGGTGTAGAACCGGTATTACCTACAGAGAATTTGTGCGCTATTCTTGGTCTTGAGCCGAGTGATAAGGTCTTGAAGGTCTCTCGTTTAATTTTACTTAAAGAAAAACCACTTGTATGGACGCAAACCTATTTGTTCGTTTCTGAGGATTTCCAACTGAGTAAGCGAGAGGTTGAGAAGGTCGATAGTGTCTTCATGCTTCTTGAGAATGAACAAGGCATTTTCATTTCTCGTGGGGATCACCAAATCTGTGCGTCAAGTGCGAACAGCATGGAGGCAGAGCTTTTGGGAATCAAGATGGGCGATCCTATTCTCGTAATTGAGACAAAGTTGTACACACGTAATGATAGACTCATAGGGTGGAGAAGGGCTGTTCATAGAGCTGATGACTATAAGTTCACTTTCACTGCAAATCGTTGAGATTTTGTCTTTGTGTTTCAAATATGAAAGCGATTAAATTAATCATTTAGGAGGGAAATGTTTATGAAATCAAATTTAAGAATTGCTATTCTCGGTGCAGGTATTGGTGGGGCGTCAGCGGCGGTTGCGTTACGCCATGCAGGATTTAATGTCGAAGTTTATGAGCAGGCAGCAGCTATAACAGAGGTTGGTGCAGGTATCGGTTTGCGACCGCCATCCATCCATTATTTCACAAAATGGGGGCTTCAGGAAGAAATCGAAAGAGTAACTCATAAAAGCGTCCAAATAGAGATCCTTTCAGATCAGGCAGAAGTGTTACTTAAGGAACAATGGCCTGATTTAACAAATGACCCTAATGAAAGATGGGCGAGATTAATTCATCGCGCAGACTGTCTCGACACGCTAATCAATGCCATACCAACAGAATACCTACATTTGAATCACAAGGTTAAAAACATTGTCCGCCATGGAGATTATGCAGAAATCGAGTTCGAAAATGGTGTCAAAGTGGAAGCCGATTTGGTCATTGGTGCAGATGGTATTCGTTCCCTTACCCGGAATCTATTTTTCAGTCAAGCTGAGCCTGTTTTCCACAGCTATCATGCCTATCGTGCTCTTGTTAATGTGGATGAAACATATGGGTTAGCTACTGGTGACACACTCCGAATTGTCGCGACTGATAAAGTCAATTTATATCTACTGCCGTTAAAATATAGGAAACAAGTTTCCGTCGATATTACCGTACCACACCATGATCGAACTGGTAGACCAAAAGTACCAAAAGAAGACATGCTCAATCAATTAAAGAACTTCCATCCTGACTTCCAGAAGATTGCTGAAAATGTTAATAATTGGGATGTTCGCGCACTATATGATATTGATCCAGTTCAACAGTGGAGCAATGAATGCATCACTCTGCTAGGGGATGCCGCACACTCGATGCTTCATAACCAAGGTCAAGGTGCAAATATGGCGATTCAAGATGCAGGGATATTGGCTGAATGTTTACTGGAAGCTGAATCTGTTGCAGAAGCTTTACAAAAGTATGAGACTCTAAGAAAACCAGTTTGCCATTTATTCCAAAATTTATCTCGCCAGTTCCATAACGATAAGGAAGATACCTTTTTCCCGGAAAAAGAATTCTTTGAAAATAAGTAATCTGATTTAATACTACGAAGAAATATCAGAAGATTAACTAGAATAGGAATATTCCGTCGCTTGACTAATCAAATAAGCGACAGATTGAAATACGGAGGTTTTCGCAAATGCCTGTACATCCAGAGATAAAAAAAATATTGGATTTCATTCCAAAATTAGATCCTAAGCCTAAAATCATTCCAGAAGAACATAGAAAAATGTTCGATGCACCTGTTTTACCAGTTGAACAACGTGTGCAAGTTTATTCTGTGGAAGAAAGAACTATTGCGACAACTGAAGCAGATATACCAGTAAGAATTTACACACCAAATGAAGCAGATTCTTATCCAATTCTCATGTATTTCCATGGCGGTGCATTTATGTCAGGAAATTTAGAAAGTCATGATGAAGTAGTTCGCCCGATTTGTATGGAGTCAGGTTATAAAGTCATTTCAGTTGGATACCGCCTTGCACCTGAACACCCATTTCCTGCTGCATTAGTAGATTCCTATAATGTAACAAAATGGGCAACCGAACATAAAGACGAATTAAAATGGGATGGGAAGAACCTAGCTGTCGCGGGGGATAGTTCTGGCGGGAACTTAGTTGCTGCGGTTTCTCTAATGACTCGTGATAAAAAGGAATTTACCATTACGAAGCAAGTATTATTGTATCCATCCCTAGACCTCGACTTCAGTGAATTCCGTTATCCTTCATTAGTGGAGAATGGAAAGGGATATTTCGTAGAAAGCGATCAATTAGCAGAAATTAATTCCTTCTATTTATTAGGAAATGTGGATACCGATAATCCGCTTGTTTCACCGATTCGAGAAGAAAATTTAGAAAACCTTCCAGCAGCTCTTGTCATCACAGCAGAATACGATCCATTTCGTGATGAAGGGGAACTATTTGCTGAGAACCTCAAAAATTGTGGTGTAGCTGTTGAAGTAAAACGTTATGATGGTGCAACGCATGGCTTCTTAGGCAAATTTACACATCTTGATGAGTATAAAGACGTTTATAAACGGACAGCTGATTTTTTAAAGTCTTAGTAAATAATTTTTAACCCGCGATTACGTGGTACTGTACAAGGTTAATAGATTTCTAGGGAAGTGATCATCTGGCAGAAACCGTAGGCACTGCGTTTGGTCACTTCCGTTTAATATGTAGGTCATTATTACTAGTACTGATGGTTAGCCTAAAGGGGGTGGACATTGGCACTTATTAAAAAGCAATATATATGTTGAAATCATAACATTATGGTTTAAAGGAACGAGACTGCTAGAAATATTCCTAATCTTCGGAATTTTACTTCTAAGAACACCACATTATATATTCCTATTTCTTGGATATTAATAGCTGGCCAATATCTTACACTTTCTTATATAGAGGGTTAGGCCGCCTCATTAATCTTTGAAATCCAGATGATTGTAATTTTTACTAATCAACTCGGTATCACCGTATTTTACTAGCTTTAACAATACGTGATTTTAAGGAAGGGTGTTTTATTTCATGGAAAAGAAAAAGTTTTGGACTTATGAAAATAAGTTGGTAGTTATCGTCTTCTTCACAATTGGTTTCGTATTCTTTGACCGTTTAGCGATTAACTACCTATTCCCAATGATTTCTGTTGATTTAGGATTAAACTACACGCAATTAGGATTACTTGGAGCCGCTCTTGCATTAACTTGGTCAATATCAGGTCCATTAGGTGGTTTCATTTCAGATAAAGTTAAGAGTAAAAAATCAATGTTAGCCATTTTAGTATTGGCATTCTCTGTTGTTTCATTAATGCATGGTTTAGCACAATCATTTGCTATGTTATTCGTACTACGCCTATTAATGGGAATTGTAGAAGGCCCACTGATTCCGCAATCACAATCGATTCTAGCAATGGAATCGTCGGAGCGACGCAAAGGATTTAACCTAGGCTTCACCATGAACACGAGTAACGCTTTATTCGGCAGCATTTTAGCGCCTGTAGTAATCGTTGCATTAGCAACAAATTTTGACTGGCATACTGCATTCTATTTAACGATAATTCCTGGGATTATTTTAAGCGTTGTCATCTTAAAATCAGTTAAAAATCCAGATCCAGCGAAATTCCATGCTATGCACGCAATAAAATCGACTGAAAAAGTTAAAGTGAAAGATATCCTTAAGCACCGTAATATTTGGTTATCTATTATTGTTTTCAGCTTAGTTATGACAACACTTATGGCGTTCCAAATTTTTGGGCCAACCTATTTAGTACAAGTAAAAGGTTTATCAGAAACAACAATGAGTTTCGTCATGGCTTCATTCGGGGTTGGATAT
The DNA here is from genome assembly GCF_031457145.1 of Neobacillus niacini. GTDB lineage: Bacteria > Bacillota > Bacilli > Bacillales > Cytobacillaceae > Neobacillus > Neobacillus niacini_J. The sequence continues at coordinate 182,903 of NZ_JAVDVZ010000004.1, read as the reverse complement.
GCAATCTTCGGTTTCTTAATCCCAACCATTTCAGAGCGTACTGGACGTAAACCAGCATCTTTAGTTTCTGGCTTTTTGTTAATTCTCATACCACTATCTATCGTTTTAATGGATTCTATTCCATTAATGATGCTTCTTTTATTCATCGGTTCAGCTGGTTCAGGTGTAATTGGTATGTCGATGTCCGTTATTCCAGTTGAATCTGTTCCATTACAATACTCAGGACTTGCAATCGGGTTAACAATCGGTATTGGGGAGTTAATCGGAGGATTTCTAAATCCAATGGTGAATGGAGCTTTAGCTGATATTTATGGTCTTCAAACACCATTATACGTTGCTGCAGCTGCTGGAGTTCTTGCATTCCTTTTATCATTCTTATACAAAGAAACTGCACCATCTAAGGTTCAAATTACGAAAGAGCATGATATTAAAACAAATTTCCAAGGTTAATAGGTAACAACTTTATAAATAGAAGGAGAGTTGAATAGATGAAAGGTAAATTTTTATTTCTTTTTTTATTAGTGTTTATGTTTATTATTAGTGGATGTGGTACGAAAGAATCAGCTATTGCCGATAAAAAATCTCAACAAAATAATACTGCAAGTTCAGCATTTGAAACTGTCCCTGATGGTTTTCGAGTTGTGACTGTTGGTTCAGGCAACCCAAAAACGGAGGTTGGTCGTGGGGCTCCAAGTACATTAGTTCAATATAATAATAAATTTTTCTTAGTTGACAGTGGTGAAAATACAACTAGCACCCTATTAAAGATTGGATTACCTGCAGAAAAAATTACAAATATGTTGTTTACACATCAGCATGTTGACCATAATGGAGGCTTTTGGAACTTTTTCATTGATGGTTGGCAGGGACCTACAGGAAGGCGTTCCCTTAATCTAGTAGGACCTCAAGTCCAAGAACTTTATGATACGACAGTTAATTTTTTTAAGTCAGATTTAGAGTATCGTTCTAGTTTGGGTTGGCCTAAGGATGGAATTTTTACAAATGTAAATATTAAAGATTTTACAGAGAATCAATATAAGTTTGAGCTCGATGGAGTGAAAATTACGTCCATTCCTGTCCCGCATACTGTTCCAACCTATGCCTATCGTTTTGATGCAAAGGGACAAAGTGTAGTGGTATCAGGTGATTTAATCTATTCTGATAAATTTGCAAAGTTTGCAAAGAATACCGATATACTGGTGATAGATGGAATGTTAGCGAGTGATTTTTCCTTCGTACCCGAACAAGCACGGGAAAATTTAAAGAACGGTTTAAAGCAATCGCATGCTACTATAGAAGACCTTGCCAAAATGGCGGCAGAATCAAAGGCTAAAAAACTTGTTCTAACCCATATTGGTCTAGGTAAGGTAGACATACCAAGTATTTCAAAAGTATTTTCAGATGCAGGTTATAAAGGAAAAATTATAGCTGCTGAGGATGGTCTTGTGATTAATCCATAATTCTAAAATATTATGGTGAAACAACTTAGCCCGCCTCTTCGCAAAAGAGGTGGGCTAGGTTGTACTTTATTTTTAGAGGTGGTGATTATGATGTATAAAAAGAACAATATGGAGGTATATCCTGTTATGGTTCCTACTTCTAATAAATTAGCAAGTATTAACTTTTTCTTAGTTAAACAAGCGAATTCCTTAACGTTAATTGACGCCGGATTGAACAATGATGATTGCTGGAATGCCTTACAATTGACTCTAAAGGATCATGATTACACACTAACTGATATTACAGGAATTTTACTTACGCATAACCACATCGACCATATTGGCTTAGTCAACCGCATTGTTTCCACCCATTCCATTCCCGTATATGCCCATCCCTATGCCAAACTTATACTAAAAAGAGACACTCAATATATGAAAATGAGAATAGAGTTTTTTAGAAAGCTATACCAAGAGATGGGATGTGGTGAGTTTGGTGATAAACAAGTAGATGATGCACGTAATCCTATTATTCTTAGGGAGAATAAAACAATCCATTGCGAAATTCAAGAATTCACCAATAACCACCTTATTGGTTTTGATATTTTTGAAATTCCAGGGCATACTCCAGACCAGGTAGCTTTCTATAATAAAGAGTGTAAATGGCTATTTGCTGGTGATTTATTAATGCAACATATTCCAAGCAATGCCATGGTTGAACCAAATTATGACGGGACCCGAACAAAATCCTTGGTCCAACAAAAACAGTCATTAGAGAAATGTTTGTCACTGAATTCAGAACTTGTTTTTTCAGGCCACGGTAGTACAATAGAAAATCCTGTTGATTTATTGAAAGAAAGAATAAAAGAGATCGATGAAAAAGCCAACAAATACATAAACATAATTCAATCTGGAAACTCAACCGCAAGTGGAATTGCCCAATTTGTATATAAAGAAAAGTATGAACAGCAATTTTTCAATACGATGTCAAAAGTTATTGGTTATCTAGATTATCTTGAATTACAAGGGAAAATTACGAAGGAAATGGAAAAAGGAATTTGGCATTATTATTGCCGAGAATGGAGTTGATGATGATATCAGCTCCTTTTTGTTTGGAGAGATGTGTGTAAAATGAACTTCTTTTAAAACAATGTGTTAATATGGTGGACTTTAGAAACCACATTATTTATTCTAGTAATAGAATTGACCGAGTCAGCTAATTGACTTTCACGGTTTGCAACTGGATGGAGGATCTCGAAAATGGATACAAAATCGATGATGATTGATATTGCAAAAAATCTTTTTCAACAAAAGGGATATATAGGTGTCGGTTTAACCGAGATCTTAAAAGCAGGAAATTTTTCAAAAGGTTCCCTCTATCATCATTTTCCGAATGGAAAAGAAGAATTACTTATTGCCTGTCTTCAGTCAATGAGTGAAGGTATGACCAATGATATCGAGGATATATTTGAACGGTATCCGACAACAGAAGAAGCCGCGACTGCAATGATTAACAAGTTAATTGCTAATTTTGAATCGGAAGGAACGATTTCAGCATACACTTTTAGCAGTATCATTAGCGAAATGGCATTATTAAGTGAACCAGTCAGGAATGCCTGTTCAAACCTATACATAAAAATGCAACGCATCTATTTAAACAAGTTAGTAGCAGATGGCATCTCAGAAGAATCAGCTAATTCTATTGCTGTCATGATGACGGCTTCGCTTGAAGGCGCAATTTTGCTCTGTTTAACACAAAAAACAAGTGAGCCATTAAAAATTATTTTGGATGTATTACCTACTCTTTTGAACTTTAAATGGAAGCAATGAGGTGGAGAATGAAGACCAAAGTCATTATGGAGAGCAGAAGAAGTAGTAGGTACTATTAAAGAAAGTTATGTTATAGGTGGAGGGTAAGCCCTGTGAATGTTTATTTTGAAAAATTAATAAAACCGAACACAACCCATGTTGAAGTGTTTAATCGCTGGGAAAACAATCCTGATTTGATTCCATTAACTCGTCCCAACCAAAACCAGTTAGAATTGGAACGACGGGATATAGTAACACTGGAACATTTAAAACAACGCCTTCAATACAATCATACCTATTTAATCTATCTTGATGACAAGTTAATTGGCGAAATGAACTATATGGTTGACCCGAGCCACCTTTATAAAAAAGTGCCTGGAACCGCATGGATAGGTATTACGATAGGTGATCCTGAAGGCAGGGGAAAAGGGATTGGCTATAAGGCCATACAATACCTTGAGGAAGAAATTAAGAAGCACGGCTTTTATCGTGTGGAATTGGGTGTGTTTGAATATAACATAGATGCTCAAAAACTCTATCATAGACTTGGCTACGAGGAAATCGGTCGGATTGAGAATTTTACCTATTGGCAGGATAAAATGTGGAAGGATATTCGCATGGAGAAATACTTAGGAGTAAACTAAGTCGGAAGCCTTATAACTGATGAAAAAATAATTCAGGAAATAGACCATTTCTTCAAGAAGAGCAAGTGCTCTTTATTATCAATATAATAGACATCTTAAAAAAAGAAACTTTTCTAAACGTTAGATGTTCTATGTAAGATGTTGTATGATGTTAGAGAATAAGACGAATACTTACTATATGGTTATTATTGGTTTTATTAGATTTATTATAACGATTTTTGAAATAATCGGGAGGAAGAAAAGATGTTTAATGAAGAATATGAATTATTACTGAAAAAATCGACTGAGGTTGCTCCGGATTGGCTAAAAAATGACATTGAAGGCATTATGGATAAAGCTGGGAATCATTGTGGAGTGAGTTACGTCATTTCTGAACTTCACGAAGGATATACCTTTAATCTGAAACACATCATGTCGGCTATCAATTTTTCTGACGAATGGGCAAGGGTTTCAAAAGAACGCCTTAATTTTATTGATAATAATATTGATATTATTGTTGCTATTTATAATGAAATAAAAGGTCATAAATAATCCTCAACGAATTTGAATTATTTGAGAAGATAGGTAAAAACTCAAGCTTTTCCTATTTACCAAAAACTGAGGCGATTCTTGATTAATCAGGAATCGCTTTTTTCTTGTTCCAGCCTTAATCCAATCTTTCCCATTTGTGAAGGAAAAATGATAAAATACTATAATAACAGATAGATATAGTCAAAAAAGAGGATGTGAGCAGCGGGAGTATCTCCCCATCATATGAAAATCAAAGTCATAATCGCGGATGATAACTCATTTATTCGGGAAGGTTTGAAAATTATTCTTTCTACATACGCGGAGTTTGAAGTATTGGTCACAGTTAGCGATGGCAAAGAGGCGGTAGATTATTGCTTAAAGCATGAGGTTGATATTGCTTTGCTTGATGTTCGTATGCCCAATATGAATGGTGTCGAAGCAACGAAACTGATTTGCGAACAAACTAATACCAAGCCAATCATCTTAACGACATTTGATGATGACGATTACATTCTGGATGCTATCAAAAATGGGGCAAGAGGATATCTATTAAAAAATAATGACCCAGAGCAAATACGCGATGCGATGAAGAGTGTCATGAATGGAAATAGTATTATTCAAGATGTAATTTTAGAAAAAATCAAGAGTAATCTATCGGAAACGAAAGCAACAGAAACGAAAATCGATCTGAACTTATTTACCGAAAGAGAACGAGAGATTATGTCCCTTATTGCCAGAGGTTTTTCGAATAAGGGAATATCAAAGGAATTATTCATTTCAGAAGGTACAATTGCCAACTATATCACCTCCATTCTAGGCAAGACCGGGTTGGAGCACAGAACACAAATTGCGATTTACTATATCACTGGGAAAGTGGAATAAAATGGATTTTTTGATTCTTTCTACGAAGTTATTATTGCTTATTTTTATTGCTTTCAATTTTGTTCAGGCAAACATCAGTGATATCTCCTGGATCGTTCTCGCACTTCTTCTATATTTTAGTGTCAATATCACCAAACATATTTTTAAAGTGAATACGGCCACAGTGATTCTCCTCTTACTATCGATGGCTATTTCAACGGTATCCTATTTCTTCCTACATCCATTGTTCAGTTTGCTTATACCGCTATCGATAACGGAATTGGCCGCAAATTTTATTTATAATAAACTATCCATATTGATTCTATCGCTTATCCCGATTTTATATCTAAATGGGCCTATACAGCCCACTTATGGATTAGTCGCCATTTTTTGTTTTATGATTTTTTTCATCACTTCCATTTCTAGTGAGAAGCTAGGAAAGAATGAAATGCAAATAGACACCATGCGTAAATCACTCCAAAAATTAACGAAAAACGTAAATGAAAATACAGAATACATAAGGCAATCGGAATACACCGTTAAATTAGAAGAACGAAATCGAATATCACAGGAAATCCATGATAAAATTGGTCATTCATTGACAGGAGCCTTATTTCAAATGGAGGCAGCCAAAAGGTTAATGGAGTCTGATTCCCAAAAAGCAACGGAACTTTTGCAAAATGCCATCAATATTTCAAAAGAAGGAATAGAAAATATCCGGATGACGCTAAAAAATATGAAGCCCCCCACAGAACAAGTTGGAATCCATCGGATGAAGCTGTTTATGGAAGAATTTAATTCTAAAGAACAAATAAAAGCAATACTCACTTATGAAGGGAATTTAGAAATCATTACCCCCATTCAATGGAAAATCATCCATGAAAATGTCACTGAGGCACTAACAAACGCCATGAAATATTCGCATGCCACTCAAATATCCGTTGAATTGAAGATATTAAACAAGATGGTTAAGGTCGAGGTTAAAGATAATGGTTTAGGAACAGATCTGATTAAAAAAGGGCTAGGAATTATTGGAATGGAAGAGCGAACAGCGTCTGTAAATGGAAAAATTATCGTTGACAGTACACAAGGTTTTTCCGTTACTATGCTCCTGCCAATTCAATCATGAGTTTCTCATGCTCACAATATGAATATCTTCATGTGGAAAGAATGAACGATTGCACTACTTGCGTTCATTCTTTTTCTTTATACTTTAACTATACAATCGATTTAGGGGTGAAGAGATGAATGTTTTAGAAATTAAGAACCTAACAAAAAAATTCGCGGATTTTATTGCGGTTGATAATATGTCCTTATCCGTTGCTGAGGGGGAGATTTTTGGTTTTCTAGGTGCCAATGGAGCAGGGAAAAGCACGACCATAAATATGATTGCAGGGCTATTGCACAGTAATGAAGGAAGTATTAGTATCCTTGGGAAGAATAGTGCAAAACACAGTCGTTTTGCCAAAATGAATCTTGGGATGGTTCCACAGGAGTTGGCCATTTATGAAGATATGACTGCCTACGAAAATGTGAAATTCTTTGCTGGGCTCTACGGTTTGCGCGGTTCTGAACTAAATGAAAGAGTGGTAGAATCGCTAACCTTTGTCGGCTTACAAGATAAACATAAAAGTTACCCAAAGAGTTTTTCCGGCGGGATGAAGAGACGGTTGAATATCGCTTGTGCCATCGCCCATCGTCCTAAACTAATCATTATGGATGAACCAACTGTCGGGATTGATCCACAATCTCGTAACTATATCCTTACTTCCGTAAGGAGGCTGAACGAGATGGGATGTACCATCATTTACACGAGCCACTACATGGAAGAAGTAGAGGAAATCTGTTCACGGATTGCCATCATTGACCATGGGAAAATCATTGCTGAAGGAACGAAGGAACAGCTTAAATCGATTATTACCAATACAAAGGATGTATGGATTGAGGTCAAATCAACGCAAAATCTGAACATAGATTCTATAAAAGAGATTATTGGCGTTGAAGCCGTTTCAGTAGAGGAAAACTTCGTGAAAATTAACTCGGATACGGGAGTCAATAACTTAAACAAAATCATCGAGCATTTCATGAGCAGTCATATCGAAATCCGCTCATTACAGGAAAAAGCCCCGAACTTGGAAACCGTATTTTTAACATTAACAGGAAGAAAGCTCCGAGATCAATAAGAGACAGAAAGGAGGTTTTTATGTTGAATATAGTCAATATTGCCTGGAAGGGAATTAAGACGGACTTCCGCGATATACGAACCTTGTTTTTTATGCTGGCTTTCCCGATTTTATTAATGCTCGTATTAGGAACAGCCTTGTCGAACACGTTTACGACTGGTCTACCGATGGAAGATATCCATGTGTTATATAAAGATACTTCGAACAGTGAAAACTTTCAGTTCTTTATAACTGAGACCGAAAAATCAGGTATTCATTATAAGGAAGCTATAGAAAATCAAGATGGTGAAAAAGCAGTAAAGCAAATGAAGTACGATGGATATGTGGAAGTGAAAGAAGACGGAATTCAGCTGTTTTTAAACAATGCTAGCAGTATTGAAGGAAATATCCTTCAAGGAATGCTTTCCTCCTATGTAGGTCAATCCAATATTGCTGCAGAAATCATCAAGACAGCTCCTGATAAGGTAGAAAGTGCCTTCACACGTGAGCAGCCAAATGATTTTATCAAAGAAACTTCACTACTTCCTGATAAACAGCCAGGTTCGATGGATTACTATGCGATTGTGACAACAACGATGATTATTCTTTATGGGGCGATGGGGTCAAGCTCATTAATAGTGAGTGAACGAGTGAGAAAGACCGGGAATCGTCTCATTGTTTCGCCGGTAAGAAAAAGTGAAATCTTTATCGGAAAAGTGCTGGGCAGCCTCGTTGTTAATAGTGTCTGTATTATCCTTGTCATTTCGTTTAGCAAGCTCTTTTTTAATGCCAATTGGGGTGACAATCTTGGATTGGTTTCTCTTGTTTTGTTGACAGAAATTGTGTTTGCGGTGAGCATGGGAATTGGCGTAAGCTTCCTAACGAAAACAAGTGCTGCTCCGACCATTTTTATTATGTTATTTGCACAGTTATCGTCATTCTTTGGAGGTGCTTATTATAAAATTGAGAACCCAGAAGGAATTTTTAAGTTTATTACCGAACTCTCGCCGCTAACCTGGATGAATACAGCAATCACCAAAATCATTTATGCGAATGACTTTACTGCAGCCATTCCTGCAATCACCATCAATCTTACTGGGTCACTGTTGTTTTTACTCGTGGCTATTATCTCTTTGCAAAGAAGGGAGGGGCTATAATGAAGGATATCCTCTGGCTGATTCAAAATACACTTCAGGTAACATTTCGAAAAAAGAAAAACATTATTATGTATCTTTGTTTGCCGTTAATTGGAATTTTTATTTCCCTCCTTGTATATGCTGGTAATCATCAAGTAGTCCTTCATGTTGGAATTGTAAATCAAGACAAGAACGAAATCACTTCGGATACGATCGAATTTTTAAAGAGTTTAGAGAATGTGGAGATTTCCAAGATTGAAGTGGAAGATGTTCAAGAAAACATTTCATCCGGTAAACTGGACAGTGTTATTACCTTTGAAAAAGGGTATTCAGAAAGTGTTTTAAAGGGGGAGCCTGGCCATATAGAAATCACCTCTATCAAGGGTGCCGCCATTACCGGGTACGTGAAATCCTATTTACATCAATACATCAATAATATCGCAACCATTAGTTTTGCAGCAGAGGGGAACCAACAAACCTTTGAGCAGATGTATAAGGATTATCAACAATCAAATTTCAAGTTGTCCACTCAATTTTTAGAAGATACAACAAAAAACAAGAACATGACTAATCAAACAATCGGTTTTTTGATTATGATTATGCTGTTGTCCGCATGTAGTATGTCGGAAATCATTCTTTTGGAAAAAGAAAACCGAACCTATTTCCGCTTACTATCGACTCCAATTAATGCGAGAAAATACCTAATCTCAAATGTCATCGTGAACATGATTATCATGACCATTCAGGTTTTGATCACTTTAACGATTATGAAAAACATCTTTCATATCGGCATTAACATTTCATTTTGGGAAGCAGCATTTGTCATGTTCTTATTCTCCTTGGTTGCTGTGGGGTTATCGTTAGTGATTATCTCTTTTTCAAACAGTCGCAGTGCAGCAAGTGCATTACAAAATCTTATCATCACACCAACCGTTATGCTCTCTGGCTGCTTTTGGCCAGTTGAAGTGATGCCAGCATCTTTGCAAAAAATAGCAGATTTCCTCCCGCAGCACTGGACCTTAGATACGTTAACAAAACTCCAGGAAGGAAACGCATTTAGTGGTTTATTAATAAATTTCATGATATTATTCGCCTTTGCACTCGCTTTTTTCTTAATTGCAGTTTACCGATTTAGCAGGAAAAATACGACACAGAATTTTGTGTGAAAAGTTACGCTCATAAAGCGAACAGTGTCTGTTACTGTTCGCTATTTTTCTGATATTTTTATTGAAAATTAAACACGTTCCCTCTATACTTAAGTTAAGTTAAATATTTAGTTTTATAAAATATTAAACGAATTTTAAGATAAAAGGGGAAAGGGGTTTTCAGTGATGACAGATTCATTGGGACGGGAAGCTCATCATAATAACGAAGAAGCGGATTTTACCTATCACAAAAAGTCAGGTTATATAGGATTTATTTGGGCGATGGTGTTTGTTATGGTGGTGGAATCAGTGGGAGTTTCATTTCTTCTTTATAAATGGAGTCCAATCTTACACTGGCTGCATTTAATCCTATCCATATCCGTAATACTATTCCTTCTAGTTGATTTACGTGCGGTCACCAAGAATCCCATCCTGTTAAAAAATAATGAGCTTTACTTAAAAATTGGTGTTCGTCCAAGTGTAATGCTGAATATTAATGATATTAAAGAGATAAGGAACGGAAACCTTCACTATAACGATGACAGAAAGAAAAAGGAAATTCTCGACTTATCGTTAATTGGATTAGATGAACCAACATTTGAACTAGTTTTATATACTCCTATTGAAAATAAACTGTTGATTGGTAAGAGTAGTTCGATTAATAGAATATTTTTCAGTGTAGATGAAAAAGAGGAATTTACAAATTTGATAAAAAAAGGAATGAAAGAGCGGTGACAATAGAGGGAAGGGGTTTGAAAAAACAAACCCCTTAGGTATTTAGACAAATATAAGTCTTAATGCTCCAATAAGTGCAAAGGATAGAATAAGAGTTTGAAAGGCCTTTTGCGGTATGAGAGGAACCACTTTAATTCCAATAAGTGCTCCTATTAATATAGTAGGAATCAACCACATATTAAACGTAATGGAATCATAGGTAATTAATCCTAATGAAATATAAAATGGTACTTTAATCAAATTAACACACATAAAGAACCAGGCTCCTGTACCAACAAACTCCTTTTTCGGCAAGCCTTTCATTAATAAATAGACCGCCATTACGCCACCTGCAGCATTTCCTATCATGGTAGTAAAGCCTGCCAAAATCCCCATTGATACTGTGAACCATACTGATTTAGGTAACGCGTTGTTAAACTTTTCTCCAAATCTCTCGCGGCTTATATGCAAGATAACCAGTGCTAATACGATTACGCCAATCAAGGGTTTTAACTGATCACTGTTTATTTGGTCAAGGACAAAATAACCGATAATTATGCCCATTAATACCCATGGAATCAGAGAAATGAGATATTTCCACACAACACTTCGACGATAAAAAATAACGGCAAATAAATCCCCGACAACGAGCATTGGCAAAAGGATCCCTATGGATTGCTTTGCGGGAAAAACATACATTAATATCGTAGCAACCAGTATGCCCATGCTAGATACACCTGTTTTTGTAAAACCAATAAAGACAGTACTTAAAATAACGATAATCCATTCTAGATAGGAAAGTTCAAAAATGATGTCCACCTCAATTTGATGTTTGATAATGTACTTATTTTAGTACAAATAAGATTTAAATTCTATATATTTTGACAAGTAATCTTTGCCTTAAAGCCCTGGCGTGAAGAAACGTAGTATTCACAGGAATAATGTCCATAAATACCGATTCGATATATTCTTCGTAGTAATACCAACGTTTTTTCATCTTGACTTTCATTTTTACAAGCTTAAACCTGTTTTTTAAAAGTATTTTATGGTTTGAACAAAATTGTGAATATCCTTAATGCGATGAGAAATGGAATACTCCCTGAAGTCAGACCGTTGACAACACTAGAATCATGTTATATATTTATAACATAAAGAGAGAAATACATAACACGCTGTAGAAGGAAGGTAGTTACATGTGTTAGAAACCAAAATTAGAGAATTTAGAGCAAAACATAATATGAAACAGGAAACATTAGCTAGTTTGGTGGGTGTAAGAAGAGAAACCATAGGTCACCTTGAACGTGGAAATTATAATCCTTCGCTTAAATTAGCGTGGGACATAGCCAAAATTTTTAACGTTCCCATTGAAGAACTTTTTAAATATATAGAGGAGGAATAGAAATGGATGAAAGAAGTCAGAAGTTTATTGCTAAGGGGATGGCAATAACACTAGGTCTAGTGTATCTGTATCTTATCGTTTCGTGTATTTGGAAGTATACCAGTACGAAGGATATTACGAATAGTACAATGGAAATTATCTTGATCGTCATGATTCCTGTATCGATTGGATGGTTTGCACGTAAGGATGAAAGCTTACTAATACCCAAAATGGTAACAGGCGAACATATACCGACAGGATCGGATCACCAATCCAAGAATAGAAGGAAGAGATATTATTTTTGGGATTCACTCGGTTTAGCAATTGTGTTTTTAATCCTCAACATTATCGGGACTTTGTTTATAGAAAAAGATTGGCAGCATCTACTTTTGTTCCCACAATGGAGTGGAAAAATGAACATTCTTGTTACACTCTCCATGGAATTCATTATCAGTATTATTGTGTTTTATACCATCAGTTACATATGGGATGAATGGAATGTTAAAAGATACAATCGAAAACTAGATGAATTGGAGAATTACGATGAATAAATATGAACAAGAATTAAGTAAAGTTACTCCAAAAGGTGCAAAAGTTTATGAACTTATCCAAGAAGATATCAATAGCCGCAGTGGTCAAATCTTTGATTTCCTATTAGAGGGAATATTGGCGATTCGTAAAGCATTAATTGGGTTGAAGACAAGGGATGCATATTATTTGGTTATCAATGAGGGAAAATCTGAACTCGTACAAATCCAACGTAATTTAAATATAGTACAGCAAGATGTGACAAATGCTGTACAAGAAGCATCAAATAAAAAATCTTTTAAATATGAAGGAAAGAGATACAAATTGTATCGAAAGATTAGATAAATACAGAATTCCAAGATGCAAAATTTTACAATTTAGTGTTTTTCAGCAAAACAATATGGTTTGATAATTGAGAGGAAGAACATTTATGGTAAAACGATTTCCTATAATTGAAACAGGAAGATTAATTTTAAGAGAAGTAACGTCAACGGATTCGACGAATATGCTTACCTATTTATCGGATGAAATGGTTATGAAACATATGGGGTTAGTCCCTTTTCAAACTGAAGACGACGTTTTGGATGAAATTAGCTGGTATCAATCTATATTCGAAGAAGGTACAGGTATTAGATGGGGAATTACCTTAAAGGAATCCAGTGAGGTGATCGGAAGTTGTGGTTTTCTTAATAGGCTTTCCAAACATCATCGAGCAGATGTTGGGTATGAACTAAGCAAAGAATATTGGGGGAGAGGCATAGCGAGCGAAGCATTGGAAGCTGTTGTTATGTATGGCTTTCAACACTTTCAGTTAGAAAGAATTCAGGCTTTAATCGAACCAAATAATCTCCCATCACAAAAATTAGTAGAAAAAATAGGATTTGAAAGAGAAGGATTACTGCGACATTATGAATTTACATGTGGAAAATTCGATGATTTAATTATGTACTCCATCTTAAAAGAAAATCTTGATCTTATTTAAATAAACATATATACATATTCTACATTGCACCACACCAAAAAGAGCTAAGTAAATATACTTAACTCTTTTTTAGTCTTTTAATTTTGTTTCATTTCTTTTTAAATTTACTGCCAGTACTCTTTGAACGAAGCTTTGCCATCATATCATCCACTTTCTGTTGTTCAGAAAGGGTAGTTTGCTCATTCAATTTCATAGATATAATACGATCATTTTCAATGATAAGGTCAAAATAAGATTCTTCATGGCTTCCTGCCGGTAATTCTGCTTTTGGGATAATGAATTCTTTTTTGAGTTCGTCAACTAAAATAACCGCAAATTGATTATCTTCGATTCTGTCTAAAAAACCTTTAATGATCCTAACCCCCTATGCATGCAAGTCCTTGCGATTTAATATCTGCAATTCTAGCTGGACCAATTCCGCTAATTCGTCCTAAATCATCAATTGACGTAAAAGGTCGTAAGTCGACTAAATCATTCGCACGAGCTACACCAATATGAATGATTTCCTGCAGTTGTTCAACAGTTGCAGTATTGATGTCAATACAACTGCCAATAATCGTCGTCGGCGGCTGTTCCTCTTTAGTAGTTTCTTTGGGTGTGTTTCCGCTGCTAGATGGAGTAATGGTTCCATCTTTTTTTGTTAAAACCTTATAGTCTTTTCCATCCGTAGTCACGAGGATTGTCCCGTGAACATCGGTGCCGTAAAGCTGTATGTTTGAATTCTTAACGAGATTGACCACTTCTTCATGAGGATGACCATATAAATTGTCTTTACCAGCGCTGTAAATAGCAACAGCCGGATTCACTTCACGTAGAAAAGTAGGGTGCGTTGAAGTAGAGGATCCGTGATGGCCTAGTTTTAAAATATCTGCTTTTACATCAATGCCGCTTTGAAGCATGTTTAATTCATCGTCCGTGGTGGCATCACCGGTAAAAATAAAGACAACTTCTCCATAGGTTACTTTTAATGAAATTGATTCTTCATTATCATGTTCACTAATCGTTTTTGGATAAAGGACATCCATCTTTAGTGGTCCGATTTCAAATTCTTCACCCATTCTAGGTTCATGGTAATCGACCTGCTTTGAATCAATGGCACCTAAAAGTCTTTGGAAGGTTTGTGATGGATTCGTGTTCCCTGATAACCAAATCTCACCCACATTAAAGGTGTTAATCACTTTATCCAGCTGTCCAATGTGATCAGCATCGGGATGGGTACCAATCGCAATATCAATCTGTGATACATGTTGCGATTTTAGGTAATTTACCACTTCATCTCCTTTCCAATTACCTGCGTCGATAAGAATTGTAAAGTCCTCGCCATCCTCTGAAAATTGAAGTAAAGTCGAATCACCTTGGCCAACATCTATGTAATGGACCTTTAGCTCCGATAAATCTGTAGGAACCACTTTACTTTCTTCATTACTTTGAGTTTCTTCTTTCTCCGCTGGCAGTGACTTTTCTATAATCTGTTCTTGTCGCTCCACTAAATCGGTTTTTTTAGGTTTAACCGAATCCTGTCCACAACCAGTTATAAGTAAAATGGTGATGAACCAAAATAAAGCAAAAAGGTAACGTTTCTGCATTCAAATCCTCCTTTTCACTAATTAGCTTAACATAAATCAACCTTTTTCAGACAATTCAGGTTTGAGTTCAATTATTTCAGATTTAAACCGAAAGAGCAGTCATGTATACATAATTTTAGAAAAACTCTTCATTTCTATCTAGTAAAGTATTTTTTTCCATATAAATCCTAAAATATATATTATATTATAGTAATAATAGACTTAAACTAGGATGATGACCATTGGATTCAACAATGAAAAAAATAATAGAAGCAAGCTATTTAACAGCGGATTCAGCGGCACACTATCGAACCATTCTCCGCTATTTTTACCATCAACACGAGAGAATGAGAGATTTTATTGCACCGGAAGAATTATTGGAATATATGTGTTCCATTCCAAGCTTTGCAGATTATCAAGAGGAACAGCTTCATCAACAATTAGCACAGCTAGTAAAATGGAATAATTTAATCGCAAGGCAAGATATGACCAACGCTAAAACGATTGAAGAATACAAAAAGAAACGTTTTCGCTATCAATGTACACCTTACACAGTAGAAATTGAGAGAATGCTTGTACAGCTTGAAAAGTTAGGCGATACCTTTCAAGGGTCATTGGAACGTTCCCAGTTTGATCGATTATCCCAGGCTTTAAACACTCTGCAAAAAGAACTTGAAAATGATTTGAATAAATCGGCGGAAGAATACATGCGGATTTGGGAAGATGTGTTTCGCTTTTTTCAAACAATCCGGACAAGTACAGCCGATTATATTGCTTATATTAATAGTGAACAAACAGATCAACGAATGCAGACAGAGGCATTTCTTGTCTATAAAAATCAGTTTACTACCTATTTACGAGACTTTATCGTTTCCTTGCAAAAAACATCGCTGCAAATCCAGCATTTGTTGACGGAATTACCCTCAGCACGCTTGCAGAAATATTTTCAAAAATTAATCGAGCACCGCGGAGCGATTCCCCGCCTCGAGGACGTTTCCTCGTCTATCACTGACTGGTTAACCGAATATGAGGAATATTGGTTTTCACTAAGGCAGTGGTTTCTTGGGTCAACTAGTCAACAAAGTGAACTTGATATCCTCCAGTGGCAGACCAATGAAATGATTCGAAGGATGACACGATACGTACAGCGAATAGGAGAGAGGCAGCAGCATTTTCGCAGCCGAAAAAAGGACTACCTCCAACTATCCCAATGGTTTACAGAATGCCGGGATATTGAAGAAGCTCATAAACTATCAGCTGTTGTGTTTGGCTCGATGACCATTCAGCATTTACAGTTGGCAGAAGCAACGACCGAGAATCTTCATGTTGATACCTGGGATGAGGCACCGGCAGAATTAACCATTAAACCAAGGACGGTTCGCTATCGGGAAAAAACGAAACCGGGTTCCTTTAATTCGAATGAATCGAAGAAAAAAGAACAGCGAGAGCACTATCTAAAGGAACGTGAACAAGAGAAAAGGTTAATAGAAAAATATATAAACCAAGGAAAAATCACTCTTTCTTCGCTTTCCACCGTCGAACCATTCATCAGAAAAGTGTTATTAAGCTGGATTGGAAAATCAATGGCCAATAAACATCGTGTAGTTAAGACTGATTATGGATTACATGTAAAGGTAATTCTGGATCATGAGAGACAAATCGAGTTAAAAGCAGAAGACGGAAAAATAGTAATGCCAGACGCTACATTCGTGTTTGAGGAGACTAGGTGATTATATGGAGCAAACACAATTATTTGATGAAAAAGCGATTCAGGGAATGGACATATTGTTTCATCATTACTGGATTTTACGTGCGGAACAACCGGATTGGTACCAACTGATTCGTGAAAGAGAGAAGGTACTCAGACGCTACATGAATGAAAAGTTTGGTTTGCGTCTAATCGTCCACCAACATTTTATTAAATTGGAAAAAATCCCGGTTGAGCCCGAGGCATGGATGGGAATACAAGATTTTCAAGAGCCGATGGATTATGCGATTTTTTGCTGTGCCCTTTCTTTTTTGGAAGGGAAAGCAGTGGATGAACAGTTCCTTCTTTCAGAACTATGCCAGGAGATTCAGGCAGATTATCCGGGAGATTTTCCGCTTGACTGGACCCTATACACCCATCGAAAATCCTTGATTAGAGCCGTAAAAATCCTAATGGAATTTCAGCTGATCATGACAATCGACGGTGATATCAGTCGCTTTGACCAAAATGAAGAACAGGAAGTTTTGTATGAAGCTACAACATACAGCCGTTATTTTATGAGAACCTATTCAGATGACTTTTCAAAGTATCAACATTGGAGGGAATTAGTAAAAGAAGACTGGAAATTGAATCAGGAAGATGAACGGCGGAAACGGGTTTATCGTAAGCTTTTCTTTTCATCTGGTTTGCATCGGAGAGATCAGCAAGACCCTGATTTCCTCTATATCCGAAACTATCGCAACCGTTTAGCGGAAGATATCGAAAAACATAGTGATTATAAACTACATGTCTATAAAAATACTGCTTTTTTGTCGATAGCAGAGCCAAAGCAGTATCAACAGATTTTCCCAAATACAAAGGCATCTACAGACATCATCCTTCAGTTATCAAAGTATATTCATGGACAGCCAGAACGTTTTAAGGCGAATGAGAATGGTGAAATCCTTATGACAGAGGGTGAGTTTGAACAAGTGATGGATGATTTGCGCGAGCAATATGGTAATGGCTGGGCGAAGTATTTTCGAGATATGAGTACAAGTGGAACCCGAACCGAGCTGCTTCGGGCTATGAAGGATTGGATGATGGTGGAAGTGGATTCCGAAACTTCTCTGATTCGGATAAAGTCATTAGTAGGTGTCATGGCAGGAGACTATCCAAGTGATTTTCAAACAGGAGGAACAGAAAAATGACAGAAGCAAAATGGGTGATGAACCGAGCGGGATTATTAAATTTTTGGTATTACGATGATGAAATTTTCCATTTTTCTAATGGAAAACTTCTCCTTCGAGGAACAAACGGCTCGGGGAAATCGGTGACCATGCAGAGCTTTCTGCCAGTTTTATTAGATGGGAAAAAATCACCTGACCGCCTCGATCCGTTTGGTTCAAAAGCTCGCAGAATGGAAGATTATCTGCTTGGAGAAAAAGAGGTAGTCGATCGTGACGAGCGCACTGGCTATTTATTTATGGAATATAAAAAAGCAGGAGTCGAACGCTACATTACTACAGGTATAGGGATGCAGGCAAAAAGAAATAAGGGAATCAAATCTTGGTACTTTATCATAACGGATAACCGGAGAATCGGTCATGATTTCGAACTAGCCCATTCTCAGCTCGGAGATCGTGTGCCATTTTCTGCGAAAGAATTGGAAAACCGTATCGGTGATGGTGGATATGTTGTTCATTCACAGCGGGAATATATGGAGCTCGTTAATAAATATATATTTGGCTTCCAATCAAATGAAGCCTATGAAGACTTGATTAAGCTATTAATTCAATTGCGAAGTCCTAAATTATCAAAGGATTTTAAACCAACAGTCATTTATGAGATTTTAGAATCAGCCTTACCCCCTTTAACAGACGATGAATTACGACATTTATCGGATACGATTGAGAGTATGGATCAAACTCAGCAGCAGCTTGAACAGTTAGAGCGGGAGTTTTCCTCTAGCAGCAGATTGGTGAATCAATATCATTTGTACAATCAATTTATTTTGACGGAACGGACAGTGAAGTGGCAGGAAGCTTTAAAAAGGTCCACTGAGGCTGCTCGGATAGTAAATGAATTAACAACTTGGAGCGAAAAGCTTGGACTGGAAATAAACCAACAAATCGAACAGAAACAGCAATTTATCCAGCAAAAAGAGGTTGCTGTAGAAGAAAAAAAACGGCTGGAAAAACATGAAGTCTGGAATCTTGAGGAGGAAAGACGTAAGAAAATAGAAACTACAAAAACATTGGTAGATGAAATTGCCTCCTTACAACGGAAATGGGATCATAAAAATGGACAATACAACACTTATTGGCAGGAACGAGAGAAAAGTCATAACGAGATTAGACAACATGAAAGTGGTATGGAGGATTTACTTGAGGAACTGCAATATGATGCAGAAGAGTCAGCCTTTTCGCAGCATGAAGTAAATGTCCAAGATTTTGAACGTCATGGGCATGAGGATTTTGATTTTTCAATCTGGATTCAGGAGATTGGGCGTCATGAACAACGACTTACCCAATTAAAAGAATTAGCGGATGACGAGAATCGTCTAGTGGAAGAGCATAACCGATTCCAGCGCCAATCCTCTGATAAAAAGAAACAAGTGGATGAATTGCGAAAGAGTCTAGATCATTTGGTTGATTGGTTTACGGAAGAAAAGCAAAAGCTGGAGAGCCAAGTATTTACATGGATGGAGTCGCATAAGGAGCTTGATTTTTCCAATGAGAGCCGTCAAGAAATTGCCCGGTTGATAGAAGGATTATATGAAGAAAATCGCTACGAACGTGTAAGGGAAAAACTCTTTGCGGGAATTAACGATTATATTACAGATACCCGTACGAAGAAAGAACTAACGTTAGCAGTGAAAGACGATAAAAAGTCAGAATTGGAGAAAGCCCATACAGAACTCCATTACTGGAAAACGTTGAAAATGCCAAATCCTGAGTGTGCCAAGGATACAGAAGTATTCCGAGAGCAGTTGAAGGTCGAAGGACAAAATTTCATTCCGTTTTATGCAGCAGTAGAATTCCTAGATCATGTCACAGAAGAACAGAAAGAACGAATAGAGGCAGCATTAAAACAAACGGGAATATTGGACAGCTTAATCACTGATAAGTCATTGAATCCTACACATGATCGGGTATTTAGACCGGAGCCGCAACTTCTAGGATATACCTTAGCCGATTATTTGCGACCTGATTTAGAGAATGATAGTCAGATTTCAAATAAACTGGTGGATGAAGTATTACGAAGTATCCCACTGGAACAGGAAGGCACTGGTTTTCATGTGGATGTGGATGGGTCATACTCACTTGGTTGTATAGTTGGACATGCTCCAAATGAAGGTCCATCAAAATATATTGGCCGCTCCTCCCGCAAGCGTTACCAGCAGGAAAAAATTATGGAGTGTGAAGAACTGCTTGAGCAGATCCAATTAGCTGTAGATGAACTAAACGTTCAATTGTTTCAATATGAGGATAATCTTCGACAGGCAGAAGAATGGAAACAGACCATGCCGACAGATTCCGTATTAAGTGATGTTTTCGGCCAAATTGAAAGTACTGGACACAAATTAGAGGCGGAGAAAAATATTCTTAACCAACTGGATGAACAATGGAAAATGGTATATGAACAGCTTAAGGCTGTTAAACTGCGACTCCACCAAGAAGGGAGTCAGCTAAATCTAACGCTAACAAAAGATGTCTTAGGGCAAGCTTTAGTCTCAGCTAAAAATTATCTTAAACATGTCTATAGCTTTAAGGAATTGTTTCAAAAGTGCATTTTCGCTCAACAAAGAACAAAGGAATTAAGCTATCGAATAGAAGAAATGGAAGTGGAACTGGACGAGCTTAAAGGCGAGCAAAACATCAAGGATTCACAGCGCAGAAAAGAACAAGCGGAAATAGAGTCTATTGAGCAGCAGTTAAAGTTAAAAGGCATTGATGAAGTTAGACTTCGCATTCAACAGGTACAACAGCAGCTTGAAGATGTAGAAGTGGGTATCAATCATCTGCTAGAAACCATTCCTAAAAATGAAGCGAAACAAGAAACGTGTCAAAAGGAATTAGGTGCAGCCGAAACGAGCGCTGAATTCTGGTCCAATATGGTGGATGAATGGGAACAGATGGTAAAAGCTGAGATTACCCGTGGTTTTGTTGAAATCGGCGAGATGGATTCAGCAAAAATTATCAAACAGCTCGAGCATGTACTAGGAAAGTACGATCGTTCCAAACTGAATGAGCAGCTGACAAGGGTGTTCATCAATGAACAGGTATATTTAACTGAATACCGGATGTTTGAATACCCAGAAGATACCAATCGTCCAGAGTGGTTTTCAAAGGACTGGGGCGATTATTATGAGCCATTTATAAACGAGTGGAACCAGCTTCAGAGCCGCCGCTTGATTCTAATGGAATATAAAGGTCAGCGGGTGAGCCCTTATTTTGTCTACACATCTTTAGAAAAAGAGCAGGAAGATCAAAAAGGCTGGCTAGATGAACAAGACCGTCGACTCTATGAAGATATTATTGTCAATACCGTTGGTGTTATTTTAAGAAATCGAATAAAGCGTGCTGAAAAATGGGTGAACGAGATGGACAAAATCATGGAAAGCCGTGATAACTCATCTGGCCTCACATTCTCGATTGCCTGGAAACCATTAACAGCAGAATCTGAGCAAGAATTAGACACGAAAGATTTAGTCAAGCTGCTCCAGCGGAATAGTAAATTTTTAAATGAAGATGATTTAAATGCCATTACCAAACATTTCCAATCAAGAATTGAAAAAGCGAAGGAATTGATTCAATTACGGAATGAAGGATCGACCCTTCATCAAGTGTTAAAGGAAGTGTTAGATTATCGAAAATGGTTTACCTTTGTCCTTTCCTACAAACGTGTAAACGAACCAAAACGAGAATTAACGAACAACGCTTTCTTTAAATTTAGCGGCGGGGAAAAGGCAATGGCGATGTATATTCCACTATTTACTGCTGCCTATTCACGCTATAAGGAAGCTGGAGAAATGGCACCGTATGTCATTTCACTCGATGAAGCCTTTGCAGGTGTCGATGAAAATAATATCCGGGATATGTTTGAAGTAGTAGAACAACTGGGCTTTAATTATATTATGAACTCGCAAGCATTGTGGGGAGATTATGACACCATCTCCAGTCTCTCGATTTGTGAGTTAGTTCGACCAAAGAATGCAGATTTCGTAACGGTGATTCGCTACCAATGGGATGGGAAACAAAGGATATTTATTATCGATGAGCAGCCTGTTGAGGAGCTGGTACCAAATGAGTAACAAAGTACAGGTGTTTCGAGACGAACCTGGTTTTATTAAGTTATTTACTTTATTTAAGGAAAAATATCGTTCACTGGGAAGAGTTGGCGGTACTGTAAGTATACAATTCTTCTCAATAAAGGAAGTAGAATCGATTGCCGGTTTTTTTGGACAGTCTGCAGAAGACATCTTTGAAAAAGGAAAGGTATCATTACTTTCCTTTGAAAAACAATTATCAAGGACCGGGTTTCCAGACTGGACACTTATTGAACTGTTGGAAGAAATACTAGAAGAACCCATCCTTACGAAAAGTATTGAAAAAGGCTTGGAAAACGAGAAAGAAAGGAACTTTTTCCAAGAGTTATTGGCAGCGTGTCCTCAAGGAAGCTGGTGGTGGGACTGGATTGAGTCGAGGCCACCAGATTCACGATGGATCTGGTCTCTGTACAAGCAGGATTCAATCGAATTACTGGAAAAACTAAAGACTGTTTTTAGTGCGTTTCAAGATCTTTCTTTTCATAATAAAAAGTATGAAAGACTGCCGCTATTTGCACAAAGAACAACAGGAAACCCTCATTTTTTTGATTCTAATCTAGTGACAGGAAAATTGCTCATCAATTGTATGCAGGTAGATCAACAACTTAAAGGTCTTCGTGAGCCCGGGATGCCGAAAACAACTGAAGAACTAAACGATTTGCTTAGCAGCTATGGTTTGATGAGGGATGATTTATGGAGTTTTGTTTCCTGTCGCGGGTTCCTTGCAAAAGGTGAAATGGGGATTCACCCAGTTTGGAAGGCAGCCGCTGAGATAGGTACCGTGTTAAACGTACCATTTAAAGAATTGCTGAAGCTAAAAAGCATTTGGCCTGAAAGTGGGAGAAAAGTTTGGGTGGTTGAAAATTCAAGTGTATGCTCTACCATTGTGGATGAGGTCCCTCGAGCACCTGTGATCTGTACCCATGGACAGCTGCGAACTGCGAGTTGGATGATGTTGGATTTACTAGTTGAATCGGGGTACCAGCTATTTTATTCAGGAGACTTCGATCCTGAGGGAATTTTAATAGCCCAACGATTAAAAGATCGTTACCAAGATCTTGTTACTGTTTGGAGAATGGACGCGGATTCTTATGAAAAGGTTATTTCAGAGGAAGACATTTCTAGCAGACTTTCAAAAGTGGATTCAGTAACCTCACCAGAACTTGTTGAAGTCGTAAATGCAATACGATTAAGAAAAAAAGCTGGTTATCAAGAAGGTTTAATAACGGACCTTGTTCGTGATATAGAAAGTGAGTTTAAAACTTATATGGTACCGGGTACTTTAGAAAAAAATAAGTAAAATTAGAGAAGGATGGTAGATATGAATCGAAATAATGTTCGTTGGGGCATCATTGGTTGTGGTGATGTGACAGAAGTAAAGAGCGGTCCAGCATTCCAAAAAATTACTAACTCTGAGTTAGTAGCTGTTATGCGGAGAACGGGGGAACTTGCGAAAGATTATGCGGAACGGCATCATGTTCCAAAATGGTACGATAATGGGGATGAACTGATTAATGATCCTGAAGTAGATGCTGTTTATATTGCGACACCTCCAGGGTCCCATAAAGAATATACCATCAAGGCAGCTCAGGCAGGAAAACCTGTTTATGTAGAAAAGCCAATGGCTCTTAATTTCTCTGAATGCCAAGAGATGATTGCTGCCTGTGAACAGGCAGGGGTTCCATTATTTGTTGCTTACTACCGTAGGGCGCAGCAGAGATTTTTAAAAATAAAAGAGCTATTGGAAGAGGGGGCAGTTGGAGATATACGTTTCGTTTCTACCACACAGTATCAAAAAGCTACTGATGATGTCCTTGATTCTCAAAAGCTTCCATGGAGAGTTCAACCCGAATTAGCCGGTGGAGGACTGTTTTTTGACTTAGCCAGCCATGCGCTCGATTTATTAGATTTTTTACTGGGACCTATACAGTCTGTCCAAGGTTTTGCTTCGAATCAAGCAGGTTATTATCGTGCGGAAGATATCGTAACAGGTACATATGTATTTGAATCAGGTATCCATGGTTTGGGAAATTGGTGTTTTAGTGCTTTTGAAGATGTGGATGTAAATGAAATTGTCGGCAGTAAAGGGAAAATTACCTTTTCAACCTTTGGAGACGAACCAGTTGTGTTAAAGAATGAAGCTGGAACAGAGGAATTTAATTTCGAGCGGCCACAACATGTCCATCAACCTCTTGTGGAAACGGTAGTTGCTGAATTAACAACTGGTAACTTTAAGTGTCCAAGTACTGGTATATCAGGGGCAAGAACAAATTGGGTGATGGGTGAAATGGTGAAGAAATATTACGGATTGTAATCGATTTTGAACAAAATGGGTTACATCTGATGGGCTGTAGTGACCGAAATTTGTTTTTCAGAAGGGTTTGGGTCATTCCAGCAGGTCTGCAGTGACCCAAAGATGTTTTTCAAAAGGGTTTGGGTCAATCCAGCAGGTCTGCAATGACCCAAAGATGTTTTTCAAAAGGGTTTGGGTCATTCCAGTGGGTCTGCAGTGACCGAAAGTTATTTTCCAAAAGGGTTTGGGTCATTCCAACAGGTCTGCAGTGACCGAAAGTTGTTTTCGGAAAGGGTTTGGGTCAATCCAGCAGGTCTTCAGTGACCGAAGGTTGTTTTCAGAACGGGCTTCGGTCTTTCCAGCTGAAGTTGCTAATAATTTACAGAATCCCTCCTCATCCGATAAGATAGATAAGAAGCTGATACTGTTTGAGAGGAGTACCGAAAGACAATGTTATATCTATTTGCTTTTTTTGGTTTAGTTGCAATTGCCATCATTCTATTTGTGAGCTTGCACCCAACATTTGGTGTTAGCCCAAATAAATATGATCGAGAGACCTATAGTAATTTCACGAATTTTGCCAATGGGAAATTTGTGAATCAAAGCCCTACAGATAT
The DNA here is from genome assembly GCF_031457145.1 of Neobacillus niacini. GTDB lineage: Bacteria > Bacillota > Bacilli > Bacillales > Cytobacillaceae > Neobacillus > Neobacillus niacini_J. The sequence continues at coordinate 158,104 of NZ_JAVDVZ010000004.1, read as the reverse complement.
GAAAATGAGTTTCTCAACAATTGTGTCATTATTGAAGGACTCTATTAGTGGAAAGAAAGACCGTAAACCAAGTAGTCCGATTCCCGTTTCATTTGATTGGAACACCATACGAGGTGAAAAAGACAGTTTGACTTGGTTTGGACATTCAACCTTCTTCCTTCATTTAGATAAGAAAAAAATACTGATTGACCCGATGTTTGGTTCGTCTCCATCGCCGGTTTCGATAATAGGCAGCAAGAGGTATAGTGAAGATTTGTTATATGTAATTGAAAAGCTGCCGCTAATCGATGCGGTTTTTATTACACACGACCACTATGATCATTTAGACTATCCTTCTATTCTAAGATTAAAAGACAGAGTAAGCCATTTCTTTGTTCCAATCGGTGTAAGTGCCCATTTACAGAGGTGGGGAGTAGCTACTGAGAAAATCACCGAATTAAATTGGTGGGACGAAATCGAGTGGAAGGGTTTAAAGATTGCAGCGGTTCCATCACAACATTTTTCAGGGAGAGGAATGTTCAACCGAGACTCTACCCTATGGATGGGCTGGGTGATTTTAGGAAAAAAGCAAAGATTATACACCAGTGGCGATGGCGGGTATGGACCACACTTCAAAGAGATTGGGGAAAAATACGGTCCTTTTGATCTTACATTAATTGAAGGTGGGCAATACGATAAGCGATGGGAATCCATTCATATGAAACCGGAAGATTCCATCCAGGCACACCTCGATGTCAGAGGTAAAAACATGATGCTGATTCATTGGGGTGCGTTTACACTGGCTTACCATTCATGGACCGACCCTGTGGAAAGAGCAGTAAGGACGGCTAAGGAAAAAGATGTAAGCTTAATTGCTCCCAAAATCGGTGAAACGGTCCTTTTAAACGGAACGATACCAACTCATGTACCTTGGTGGAAATAAGGGATAAATACACGAAATTTCAATTGGGATATTTCGTGTTTTTTTGTTGCCAAAGAAAGGGCTACTATTACACGTTAGTTCTATTTATTCATATTATCCGTATGATAGTAGTGATTAGAACTGGAGGAGGATACATAAATGAAAGCGATTGTGTACACAAAGTATGGTCCCCCCGACGTACTGCAATTGAAAGAGGTAGAAAAACCTACTCCAAAGGAAAATGAAATACTGGTAAAAATTATAGCAACAACAGTAACCGTCGCAGATATTCGAGCACGGAGTTTTACAGTTCCTCCTGTTTTTTGGCTGCCCGCCCGAATAACACTTGGTCTCAGACAACCAAAAAAAGAGATTTTAGGGATGGAGTTAGCTGGAGAAGTGGAGTCAGTAGGAAAAGATGTCAAAAGGTTTAAGGAGGGGGATCAAGTTTTTGCAGCATCGCTAATGGGTTTTGGTGCATATGCCGAATATAAGTGTCTGCCTGAAGATGGACCCGTAACCCTTAAACCCTCCAATGTCACCTTTGAGGAAGCCGCTGCCATTCCAATTGGTGCACGAACAGCTTTGTATTTTCTTAGGAAAGCAAACATTCAGAGCGGGCAAAAGCTTCTTGTCTATGGGGCTTCAGGAAGTGTAGGTAGTTATGCCGTACAGATTGCCAAGTATTTTGGAGCAACCGTCACAGGGGTATGCAGTACCTCAAATATAGAATTGGTAAAGTCTCTTGGCGCCGACAAGGTAATTGATTATACCAGAGATAATTTCTCTGATTCAGGCGAGTCCTATGATGTGATTTTTGAAGCGGTAAATAAGAGTTCGTTCTCAGCTTGTATGAAATTGTTAAAGAAGGACGGTACCTATATCAATTGCACGGAACCGCTACCAGATGCTAAAATGCTTTGGACACAATTGACAAGCAGTAAAAAACTAGTTTTGAGTAGAAATTCACCTGAAACTTCAGAGGCACTGAACTTCCTTAAAGAACTAGTTGAGACGGGGAAGTTAAAGGTGGTCATTGACCGATCCTATGCGTTTGATGAGATCGTGGAAGCTCATAGATATGTCGAGAAAGGACACAAGAAGGGAAATGTCGTTATAAATGTGGAACAAAACAATAAATCTTAATATGGAAAGGTAAACCCTGTAACGTATGGCTAGATTAGTCGGGAGTTACAGGGTTCTTTTTTATATCAAGAACAAGTATTATTGAATAGTTGAATGCTAAAATGACTTTTGTGAGAAACTTTAGTGGTGTGAACAGTTAAGGATCTCATTTCGTAAAAAAAGAGGTGTCCATATGAATTTGGAAGTTACTAAAGAGGCTGCGGCTTGGTTTAAATCTGAGTTAGATCTAAAATCAGGTGATTTTGTTCAGTTTGTTGTGAAAATTTATGGAGGTATACCGACTCCCCATCCATCCTATTTTTTAGGGTTATCCGTTGGAAAAGAAGGTATGATCGCAATTAAAGATGTAGTGGAAGAGGTCACCTTTTACTTTGATGACCGGGACGCATGGTTTTTAGATAATTATGATTTAGCAGTTATTCAGAAAAATGACGATGTAGAATATATCTTCACACAGGTCTGAAATTTAAATAACATAAAAAAGTAGAAACAGAGCAAAATAGGAATATGCTCTTCATTTATGTCTTACTTTTCCTCGTTGCGGCAATTAAATGGGGTGGCTGGCGAAGATGGCGGGATTTTTATCCCACCATCTTATTCTTTATTGTTGGTGACCTTTTGAAAAATTTTTTACTTTATAATCATTGGTTGTGGACTTATAAAGAAACAATCGTTTTTGAAAACATATTTAGAAATCACACGATCATTAACATTATGATCATGTTTATTGGTTACCCCTCAACGATATTCCTTTACTTAGGACGCTTTCCAAAAACAAGATTAAAACAAGGATTGTGGGTGTCTTTTTGGGTATTTCTATATTCCATATTGGAATACATCAATCTCCACTTCTTACATTTAATAAGACATCATAATGGATGGAGTATGATGTGGTCAGTGTTATTTAATATTGTTATGTTTTTAATGCTTAGAATCCATTATAAAAACCCACTTATGGCGTGGGGCTTATCTCTTATATGGATTTTGTTTTTATTGATGATGTTCCCAATACCACTTGATAATATGAAATAGATGATATATATGTTTTTTATTTTGGAAAAAACGGTGAGTATGTATTAGTAAGCATAATGGGTCATAATAAAACTGGTGGTGCCTATATCATGAAAATGAAAAATACTCGTTGGCATCCTTGTGGAATAACTAATTTAACTTAAACGGGTGGTGAAAAAATGTCTAAAAATAAGAATAAGCAATTAAAATATAATAAAGCTATGCCTAAAACAGATGTGGAATTTGCGCATGATGGACTTGAAAAAGTAGCTCTAAAAGCCCAAGAAAAACAGGCTAACAAATAGACAGAAGGGGGCAGGTAACGTAACCTGTCCCCTTCCTAAAGACATAATAATCTATAAGATGTACTCTAAGTCCCAAGGTATAATTTAATCGTATTGAACTCGATCTTCTCCTTCAATGATTAACTCAAGTTCTGTAAAAAAGTTGAGTTCAAGCGGTGCAGGTAAGCGTTCAATAATTTCTCTAATTTCGTCTATGTTTTCTGCTTCTTCAATACTAGTTGGCGGTTGTTCTAAATGCTCATACCAAATCTTTAATTCGCTAATAAACTCATAAAAATGCCTCTCAAACCGTTCAGCACATTCTTCGCTATCATTTTCTGAAGCCTTCTTCATCATTTCCCAATCTTCAAGGCTAGTTTCCAATTTCTCTTTAACACGATTGACCACATAATCACTCCTTGTTTTAAGTATCATTGGGCGTATCAACTGTTAAATAGAGAATTCTAAAACATTCATACTTTGAAAAAAATAACTGCTGTGATATTGAGTATACTTAATCAACCCATTTAAGACAAAGGTTACGCTTATTGAAGGATTGACTCTGAATTAAAAGAGAAAATGATTGTTTGGTTAAGAAGCTGGAAGAAATGACAGGCAAATCTCGATAAGACCGAAATGCTGGTAAAATAGCTGTATTAATTTCTAACGATGAAGTACGTATGAGGTGCGTTTCTTCAAAGGAGGAAAGGTAAAAATCTTTGCATTTAAGCTCGGGTAATTAATTTTCTGAAATTGGTTGGGTAAAAGAAGGGGATAAAAACAATTTTTCTGTGGAAAATACTCCTGTTAAATACTAATTGGGAGTGTGTGTATGGAACAATCACTATATGAAAAAGTTGGTGGAGAAGAAGCGATTTCAAAAGTTGTGGACTATTTTTACTCTGAGTTGGTTCTTAAGGATGATACAGTTAATCATTTTTTTGAAGAAACGGATATGGTGAAACAACGCCGTCATCAGGCAAAATTTATTAGTTTCGCCTTAGGTGGTCCTAATCAATATTCAGGTCAATCTATGGCAAAAGCTCACGAAGGAATGAATCTCCAACCAGAGCATTTTAATGCGATTGTAAAGCATCTACACGAAGCACTTGCTCACTTTGGAGTGAACGAATCAGACATTGATACAGCCCTAACTAAAGTAGCATCACTAAGAGACGATATATTGTATCAATAACGGTTTTCAGTTTGAGGAACCTAGAAGAGCTGCCGTTAACTAGCAGCTTTTTCTTTTTGAATATAGTAATTTTAATAATATGAATTTACAATTTTAAATAATATCGGATTTAAATAACTGAGGGGAAACAAGAGCCTGAGTTTACGAATTAAATAAGTGGATGGTCATTTTTTAGATAAATTGGATGGTTCATAATGGTTCCAGTTGCGTTATTATATAATTGTGAAGAGTTTCTATTAGAATTTTAAAACTTTAAAGGCAATTATACGAGGTGCAGCATGGAAATCTTGATTGGTTTGGTTATTTTGATATTAATTTTTTCGGTGGTTTCAACATTGTTCATAACTGGGAAACCTGACAAAAACTATACCGGTTCGACCAAAAGAAATACTACTAACTTGACTCTAATATACGTAGTAATTATTTTCTTAGCTTTAGTTTCATTGGGGATTTACATTTGGATGACTTAGTGTATTAACTGAAAAAAGACTGTCTAATAACAAATCAGACGGTCTTTTTGCTCTATGTAAATTTCTATTAGCTAGAAACAAAGGTAAGCGCCTCAGCAAACCTTTTTATTCCTTCATTGATTATTTCTTCATTCTCCCTTGCAAAGGTAAAACGGACATAGCCCTTTTCGGTCCCCAATGTTGTTCCAGGAACATAAATGACTCCTCTTTTAATGGATTCCTCTAGTAATTGGATTTCATTAAACTCCCTTTTTATCCGGCACCACAAATGAATTCCACCCTGTGGTATATAAAATTCTACTTGATTCTCTAAAAATGCGTTCAAACTTGCCACCATTTGATTTCTACGAATTTCTAATTCCTTTACTAATTTCTTCATATGAACTTCGAAATCAGTTGATTCTAAAAAATCGTTTGCAATCCATTGGGAGTAACTTGCATGTCCAAAGTCGACTTGTTGTTTGGCATCTGATAATCTTTCGATTACCGCTCTTGGTCCGATAATCCATCCAATCCTCAAGCCAGATGCAACGATTTTTGTCAAGGAACTTATATATAAAACATTCCCGTAATTATCTAATGATTTAAGAGTTTGAATTTTTTCACCTGTAAAAGAGGTTAGGCTGTACGGATCATCTTCCACCACAGGAATCCCGTATTCAGAAGATAGTTCCAGGATCTTTTTTCTACGTTCTATAGATATTATCGTTCCAGTGGGGTTTTGAAAAATAGGATTCAAAAAAATCATCCGAATTCTATGTTTTTTATATAAATCCGTAATATCGTTTGGATTCATTCCGTCCTTATCTGGCTTCAAATAATAGGTTTTAATTCCTGTTGATTTAAATATTGGCAGGTTAAAATGATAGGAAGGATTTTCAATTGCAACAGCGTCTCCAGGCTTTAGCAAACACTGCACGACAAGATGCAATGCCTGCTGTGCTCCCGATGTTATTAATATATTTGATGGGTTCGTTTCTATCCCTCGAAATTGTCTAACATGGTTCGTAAGATTTCCGCGGAAGATAGCATTACCTTGTGGATGGTCATATCCTAAGGTTCCTATAAAGGATCTGTTGGAAGTAATTTCTCTTAGTGAGATCATCGGAAAAAGATCCTGTGACAACTCCCCACTCGCTAAATTTATTAAATTATGCTCTGCCATTTCTTTATGGATTCTTTGGGTAACAGGTAAATTTGGAAGGAACGAGCCGGCCTCAATGTACCTATTCCAACTAGGAATACGTTTCTTGGCAATACCCCAAATATCCTTGCTGACGGTTGTTCCGCTCCCTCTATTTCTATCAATTAGTCCATTAGATTCCAATTCGTTGTAGGCGGCAATGACTGTGCTTCTGTTTACTCCAAGCTCCTTAGCCATACCCCTTTCAGAAGGTAAAGGCTTATCATGTGGAATACTTCCGTCAGCAATCCCATTTTCAATAAATATTGCTAGTTGTTTATAAATCGGTATTTTAGATTCTCTATCAGGTTTCCAATCCATTTGCTACATCCTTTGAATGAATTTAAGTCTCTACATAATTAATTTAAAGTAACATTCTAAGGAGCGATCTTCAATAAAGTATCGCTTCTATTTATCTCTAAATGTTAACCCATTTGTCTCCAAAGCAGTCCTTAGTTTTGGTAAAGAAGCCGGTCCCATACCGTGAAACTGCAAAATTTCCTTTTCACTAAAGTTCGATAACTGCTGTAAAGTGGTGATCCCATTGTTTTCCAATGCACGTCTAGCTGGGGCAGAGAGTGTTGAAAGAAATCCGCATTCAGGTTTTCGTTCTTGCTCACAAGTCGGGCAGGTTGGACAGTCGCTGCTTTTATAGAATTTGTGTCCTTTTTCACAAGTCCTTAAACTTTTATTTGAAGTTGTCATAGTAATGTCTCCTTTTCCACAATATTATTGCTATTAATAGCACTATTATAACGGATAATCTCAAAAATAGAATGGTGATATATCTTCGGTGATTCTGTTAAAATTAATAAGGAAGTGAATACATTAGAAAAGGGTGAATGTATTGGTTAATACATCAACAACAAGACTAATAATGGTTCGTACTTTTGATGTCACGGCGGATAAAGTATTCGACGCTTGGCTGAACCCAGAAATATTCCAAAAATGGTTATTTACCATGGAACAAACAAATAAAGTCGCAAAGAATGATCCTCACGTCAGTGGTACTTGGGAAATTGTTGATCATCGAGAGAGTAAAGATTACCGGGCCATTGGTGAATACATAGAAATTGACCCGCCAAATAAAATCGTTCTCACGTTTGAAATGCCTCAATTTAGTGATACAGTGGACACAATAACGGTAGAAATTAAACCTCTTGACGAGGGATGTGAGATGACCTTCATACAAGAGATTGTCGTTCCACATGAAAAAGACTGGACTGAAGCAAATATTGAAAAAGCAGAAGTTGAGTATCGTGATGGTTCAGAGCAGGGTTGGAACTTAATGTTTGGCGGGTTAAAGCAGTTAGTGGAGACTGGTAAGATTGTTTTTCCATTTTAATGGGGTTAATAAAACTAATCGGACATTTTTCGATTAGTTTTTTTGTGGCTTAAAATACGAAAAAAGACGATAAAAGGGGCGATACTTTGCTATAGTATCGCCTTTTTGTTTTCTAATTACAAAGATGCAAAAGTAAGGTCCAGCTGCTAAACTTGGAAGCTAGAAAATGGAAAAAATATTTTTATATTAAATTTTTTAGTTAATATTCAGTTTACATGAACATGATATCTTTTATTTATTAAGAAATCAGAGGTGAATATAATGCATAAAAATATGGCTAAGAATCATTTGCGTTATTTAAAGGGATTTAGATGGGTGGTTGTAATTTTAAGTGTGGTCTTGGTTCTTGGAGGGACACTTTCATTAGTGGGATTGTTACCAGCCAGTATATGGAGGGGCTTAGATCTTTTTCTGACTAAAATGACGGAAATTTTTGGATTTGCTGCCGTGTTCCTAATTCTTTTTAGAATGATATGGATGTTGATGAAGAAGAGTAAAGTTCCAAATGTTGGCTGGTTATTTTCCATATGGCAGTTTCTAAAAAAAAGGCATGTTTTATTTGGGTGGATTGTTGCGGCTGCAGGAACTGCACATAGCCTATACTTTCTAATTTTTATCCCAAATGACATGGATGGGGTTTACAGCGGGTTGATAGCTTTCGCCGTTATGATTGCTATGGTGATTTTCGGCTATAAATTGAATCTAAAAGAACGGACACACAGGAGTGTCAGAGTTTTACATACCTTTTTAGGAATTGCCTTTATTATTGGACTACTCTATCACATGGCAGATCTACACTAGTGCTAAATAGACGTTACATAGATTCTTAATCTATGGTATCAAAATGGTGTTTCCGGAGGGGGGACCTAATTGAACAGACCGAAAAAAACGATCATTATTTTTCTGGCATTGTTGATTTTTTTAATTGTTGCTTTAAATACTGAGTTATTTCATAGCGTAATCACTGGAAATATAAAGTCTATTACGAATCTATTGGGTGATAATATACCTTACACTCTATTGATCACCTTAGTGATTATGTTTGTTCATAATGCATTTCCTGTTATTCCACTTTTTATTGTTATTATGATAAATAATACTCTTTTTGGTTTTCAATTTGGTGTGGTGTGGAGCATTCTAACAAGTATTTTTTGTGCCGTAACCGTATTTCTAGGTGTTAGATATATCCTCCAAGATTTGGTGATGAAAAAAATCAATTCTCCCATTTTTAGTAAAGTAGGACACAAAGGATTATGGTTTGTGTTGGGAGCAAGAGTTTTTCCTTTTACTCCTACAAGTATCGTTAATGGGGTTTCAGGTGTTAGTAATATTAGACTTTCCTATTTTACTATCGCAACTGCACTAGGGAACTTCATCTTATTTATTATTTACACACTTATTCAGGACGGATTGATATCACAAGGAATTAATCAATATATAATTGGAATCTTCATTCTTACAGGATCTATTTTGTTTTACTATTTAAAAAAACGTTCCTTACGAAAAAAAGGACTTTAAAATACTCGATTATTCATGATAAATGAAAGGTAGGTAGATTATGAAATTACTAGAAATAAAACAATTAAATAAATCATATACACTTGGTGGAAAAGAAGAGGTACCGGTACTTCGTGATGTAAATATAAGCTTTGAAAGCGGTGAATTTGTTTCCATTCTAGGTGAGTCAGGTTCGGGGAAATCGACATTAATGAACATTATCGGCGGAATGGACTCTGATTTTGAGGGAGATGTCTTCATACTTGGAAAATCGCTGAAATCGATGAAGGAAAATGAAATTGATACCTACAGAAAAGAGAAGATTGGCTTTATTTTTCAAAGTTTTAACTTAATCCCTCATTTATCCGTACTTGAAAATGTAAAGATTTCGATGCAAATGATGAATCAGAGTGAAAACCAAAGAACAGAGCGGGCAATGGGAATATTGGAAGAAGTCGGTTTGAAGGATCATGTGAAAAAGCGTCCAAATCAACTTTCGGGAGGCCAAAAACAACGTGTAGCCATCGCACGTGCGTTAGCCAATGACCCAGATATTATTTTAGCTGATGAGCCAACCGGGGCATTAGATCAAGAAACAAGCGAACAAATCCTGCAATTACTGGACTCGATTGCAAAAAAAGGCGTGCTGATTATAACAGTTACACATTCGCAAAGAGTTGCTGCCTACGGAAGTCGAATTGTAACCGTAGAGGATGGTCGTATTAAAAAAGATCAGTCAATGAAAGACCGTTATACTGCCATTAAGGAGGCGACACAAAAAAAAGGAAAAAGTTTAAGTTTATTGTCTTCTTTTAAGCTGGCCCTTAGAAATATACAACTAAAAGCGAAACGAAATATCCTCGTTGCTTTAGGGGGATCTATTGGAATATTGAGTGTTATTCTTATGTTATCTTTAGGAAATGGTGTAACGGGTTATATAAATAATGAAATCAACTCTAGCCTAAATCCTTTACTCGTTGATGTGGTAAAATCATCTGATGTTTCAGAAGGGCAACAGACGATTGGACCTGGACAGGGTGGACCTGGTGATCCCGGACAGCAAATGGGAGGCGAGCCATTTACAGACGAAGATATCATCAAAATCAGCGGATTGGAAAATGTTGAAAGAGTAGAAAGAGTAACAACAATTAGCGGAAAAAGCAATATTGTGTACAATGAAAACAATTATGAGCTTTCATCCTTGGGAACGATAAATGATACGATTAAGGCGGATGATGTTGAAAAAGGAGTACTTCCATCTATAAATGAGGTGCTGCTAACAAAGTCTTTTGCGCAAAGCATAACAAGTGAAGAAACATATGAGTCCATTGTTGGAGCATCGATTAAACTGTTTGTGAATGAAATGAGTGAGGATAACCAGCCGGTTACGATTGAAAAGGAACTAGTCGTATCGGGAATTTATGAACAGGGAGATAGGGGACCATTAGGTGGAGCAATGGCTTATGTTTCTTATACAACTCTTGAAGAAACGTACACCCAGTATAATATTCAATTGCAGCCTGTCCAGCTAAATGCATACGCGGCAGCACAGGAATATGTAGAGGAAATTAAAGCGAAAGTGGAAGACGCTGGCTTTGTGAGCTCTCCAATCGCTACGATTATGGAGCAAGTAACAACATACTTAAATATGGCTACCTATCTGTTAGCGGGAATTGCTGGTATCTCCCTGCTTGTATCCGGGATAATGATTTTAGTGGTCCTATATATTAGTGTTGTGGAACGAACCAGAGAGATTGGGATTTTACGTGCAATTGGCGCGAGAAAGAAAGATATCAGACGTATATTCTTTTCGGAGTCAGCTTTATTGGGCTTATTCAGCGGTATGATTGCAGTTGCAGCAGCTATTGTAATTAGTAGTGTTTTAAACAATTTTCTATCCAACAGCTTCGGTGCTGAACTGATTCAGCTTACTCCTGAATACATGCTGTTTGGCATTGGAGTCAGCACATTGATTAGTGTGATTGCTGGGCTGCTTCCTTCATCTAAAGCTGCCAAACTAGATCCAATGGAATCGTTGCGATACGAATAATGATCGGCATTAATTTCTTAATTGCGATTGATAAAAAATGAACATGAAAGATGACCGGAGGATGTGTAATGAATAAGATTTTAGTTGTGGATGATGACCCGCATATTCGGAAATTGATAAGGCTGTATCTTGAAAAAAATCAATTCTCCGTGATGGAAGCCGAGGATGGACAAGAAGCATTAGATTATGTATCACATTCAAAGGTAGATTTAATGATTGTCGATGTGATGATGCCACGTGTAGACGGTATAGAATTAACAGAAGATATTCGAGGGTATTTGGATATACCGATTTTAATGGTAACCGCTAAAGGAGAATCGATGGATAAAGTAAAAGGGTTTCAGGCAGGTACGGATGATTATTTGGTGAAGCCCTTTGACCCGGTAGAGCTTGTACTAAGGGTAAAATCCCTATTAAAACGCTATAATATTTCAGCGGCAAAAGCAATTGAAATTGGTAACGTAAAAATTGATATGGAGACATTGACGGTCTCTTCAAATAAAGAAACGGTATGGCTAAAAAAGAAAGAGTGTGAACTGCTTTTTATGCTAGCTAGTTCACCAGGAAAGGTTCTTACTCGAACACAATTGATTGAAAACATATGGGGAATGGATTATGAAGGGGAAGAACGGACTGTGGATGTTCACATAAATCGACTGCGTCAACGAATAGAGCCTTTCCCGACTATGACAATTAACACTGTTCGGGGACTTGGATATCGGTTGGAGGAAACATAGGGTGTTTAAAAAAAGCCTGCGTATTCAAATTGTTGCTACATTCATTATGATCGTACTTATTAGCCTATTCGTATCATTTGGTATTACCCGCTTGATTGCAGAGAAGGAAGTTACGATTGATGACCCGTTTTTGATGATTGCGAGTGACACAGTTTCTCTTCTTGCATTAACTGAGCCGCAAAGACGTGAACAAATATTGAGCATTTTATCTCACTATAGTATACATGGCGAAATTATACAGGAAGGAAATGTGCTGCCTTTTTCCTTAACAGAAGAGGAGGCAGCTCCGCTATTACAATCTGAATCATCAGAGCCGATCTTTTTAAATCGGAAGCATGGTCCTGTTCGATTCATTGGAGTACCAAACATCGATAACAATGGAAGTTCCTTGATTGTAAAGGTTGATTTTACCTACTTCTCTGAAGTTATTCAACACATCTTGTTCATTGGTCTTTTTATGGTATTAGTTATAGGAAGTCTGTTTATCCTGTTATCCTCTAACTATATTGTTAAACCAGTGATAAAGCTTACAAACGCAGCCAAGGAAATGGCAAAAGGAAATTTATCTATTCGCCTTAAACATAAAAGGAAAGATGAACTTGGAGAATTGATGAACAATTTTAATTATATGGCAAGCGAACTTCAGAAAACCGATAAAATGCGAGACGATTTTGTTAGCAATGTTTCTCATGAAATTCAGTCTCCGATCACCTCAATTCGAGGATTCACGAAGGCAATTAGAGACGGTTTGATTCCACAGGATCATCAAAAAGAGTATCTCGATATTATTTATAATGAAACAATAAGACTTTCAAAGTTGAGTGATAATTTACTTCGGCTAGCTTCACTAGATTCAGAAAACCATCCTTTTCATCCGGTGGAGTATCGGTTAGATGAACAACTGCGGAGAGTAATACTTGTATTTGAACCACAATGGACTGAAAAAAAACTTGCTGTTGAACTTGATCTCCTTGCTTGCAGAGTAAAAGCTGACAAAGACTTATTAGAACAGGTATGGCAAAATTTGATAACGAATGCAATTAAATACTCAAATTATAATGATAAGATTGAAGTCAAAATGGAAATGCTTAATCATGAAGTCCACGTTCATATAAAAGATACGGGGAGAGGAATTCCAGAAGAAGATCTTCCATACATATTTGACCGATTTTATATGGTGGACAAAGCAAGGAGCCGTTCAGGAGGAGGCAGCGGCCTTGGATTGTCTATAGTGAAAAAAATCATCAACCTTCATGGCTTTAAAGTAAAAGTAAAAAGTGAGCAAGGAAAAGGAACCTGTATTTCTATTGCCATACCACTTTTAGTTAATACAAAGAATACAAATGTTTAAACTGTTCCCAACAGCTCCCTTATTTGCTGCTACACTCACACTGGAGATGCAGACATAATAATTCACAGATAAAGCAAACTACAAGAAAAGGAGGGACGGTGAGAAAAATGGATCACAAAGTGGTAAATGTAGATGTTTGTATTGTAGGTGCAGGGCCAAGTGGAGCATTATTAAGTTATTTATTGGCGAAAAATGGTGTGACTACAATGATTATCGAGCGAAGCTCCGGAAATACTCCCCCATTTAGGGGCGAGCATATTAGTGCCGAAACAGAAGATATTTTAGAAGAACATCAATTGTTCCATAAAATAGAAGAAAAAGGACTACTTCGTATGGATAAAGTTGAATTTTTTGATCATGGCCAAGTGATAAAAACGATTACTCCCCAAAAGGATGAGAATCACGTAGGCATTCATGTCCCCCAAGCACACTTAATCAGTACAATCTTAGAAGAAGCAGCAAAATATGATCAATTTAACCATATGGTTAAAACAAAAGGTACCGGACTTATTCAAAGTGAAAATGGAAGTTACTGTGGAGTAAAGGCAATAAAAGGGGAAGAAGAATGGACGATAAACTGTTCGATTGTTGTTGGTGCAGATGGCCGTTACTCAACAGTACGAAACCTTGCAAATATCCCGGTTGAAATCATCAAACATGGCTATGATGTTTTATGGGCGAAGATACCTGCACCGGCGGGATGGGAACCAACAGTAAGATTGCTGCTTTCGAACGGTCAACAGCTTGCACTTTTTACTCAAACAGGAAGATTTGTTCAAATTGGGTGGAACATCCCAGAAGGTGCATTCCCAGAACTTAAAAAGCTTCCACTTAGCAGGATTCTAAATCCACTTCATGAAAACTTCCCTGAATTAAAGGAAAACATAGAACGTCATCTTAAATCGTGGAAGGATATCGTTTTTTTAGATGTTTTTAGTTCAAAAAGTCCAACTTGGGTGAAGGACGGACTTGTGATGATTGGAGATGCAGCCCATACAATGACACCGACTGCGGCAATTGGAATTAATACGGGGATGAAAGATGCCTATGTTTTAGCTCCAATCATTACGGAAGCTATCAGAACCAAACAGTTTAGTGAAGGCACATTAAGAGAATTTGAAGTTCTTCGTAGAGAAAAAGTAGAATATCTTCAAGAAGAACAAATTAATGAAGAAAAATCATATTATACCAACTTTGAGCGGTATTCACTATTGGAGACCGAATAGGGACATCAACCTTCCAAAAGGTTCTATACAATTGAATTAAACCCAAAAAAACCGACCTTTTTGAAGATAGAAAGGTCGGTTTTAGATTGTAACTTTTTAAATGTCGTAGAAGTGTTGATTATCATTAGCTGTGATGTTTTTCAGCCGCCATTGCCGCTGCTTTCGTTTTATGAACAGTCCCAAATGGGTGCTTAGGCGGTGCATAGATAGAATAAAGTTTTAATGGTCTATTCCCAGTATTGATTACATTGTGCCATTTTCCTGCAGGGACCATAATGGCAGAATCATCAGAAATTCTTTCTTCAAAATCTAAATGGTTTTTCCTATCTCCCATTCGAACGATTCCATGCCCATCTTCAACGCGTAAGAATTGATCCACGGAAGGATGAATTTCTACACCGATATCTTCACCAACATTGATACTCATCAACGTAACCTGCAAATGATTTCCTGTCCATAAGGCTGTACGAAAAGTGTTGTTTTGCTTCGTTGCCTCTTTAATATTCACTACAAATGGGTTCTTTCCATAATCTTTTATTACAATCCGGCTATCAATGGTTGGGTAGGGATAACCAAATGGGCCAGAGTAAACCATCTCATTGGGTGTTGTCCAGTAAGGCTGACTTCTGTAGGGATTCATTGGTACATTAGCATAATAATGATTTGGATAACCATACATGTAAGGATCATAGTACATATTTCTCATTCCCTTCACAATTTCATAAAATTATCCTATGCTCAACATTCGGCTAATGTCATTATATTATGATATTTCTACAATGCTTTAAATTTTGTTTTACTAGGAAGATTCTAATATAATTAAAAAATCGGAAAGCTGCCAAGTGTTAAAATTTCGAGTACATAAAGGGATTAGAAAAATAAGACGTAAAAAATAGCATGAAATGAGGAAATGATTTGATTACAATGACCAAGCACAAACCCAATAAACTAAAAATGGTGTTACGAGCATTATTGGTTATTATTGGGGGCTTTATTACAGCATATGGACTGGAATCAGTATTAATCCCTAACAACGTATCAGACGGTGGTGTGACAGGTCTGAGTATCGTTGGTTCGAAATTAATTGGAATACCTTTAGGACTGCTAATTGCAGTACTGAATATCCCATTCGTATTTTTAGGATATAAACAGATTGGTACAAGTTTTGCAATATATTCGGTTATTGGTATTGCTTCACTAGCAATCGGAACAATCCTTATGCACCAAGTACCAACAATTATCCAAGGAGATACCTTGTTAATAACCGTTGTGGGTGGTATCATCATTGGTTTTGGAATGGGGTTAGCATTACGAAATGGCGGCGCATTAGATGGAATTGATATGTTAGCCGTACTACTATCTCGTAAATTACCTTTTGGAACAAGTGATCTTATTTTATTCTTAAACATGTTCGTCTTTATTGTTGTGTCAACAGTCTTCGGTTTTCAAGGAGCCATTCTTTCAGCAATCGCTTACTATATTGCCTCTAAGGTCATTCATATTGTTGAGGAAGGCTTAAGTGGTTCTAAAACGTTTAAAATTATTACAAATGAACCAGAATTAATGGTGGAGACCATTCGTGACCAACTAGGACGTGGGGCGACATACAACGTAGTTGAAGGCGGCTATTCAAACGAAAAGTTTAAAGAAATCAATTGTGTGATTAACCGTTTAGAAGATAGCAAAATGAAAGAGATCATTAAAGAAATTGACGAAAATGCCTTTGTTATCGTGTATGACGTAGCAGAAGTTAAGGGTGGTAACTTCAAGAAGCATGATGTTCATTGAGGTAAAGCAGAATCAATTAAAGTTGATTCAACAGTTTAAGGGGTAATGTAAACTGCAAAAGAAATGTCCTTCATATGATGTATGAAGGACATTATTGATATACAGTACCTTTTAGCTCGGATCAATTTCATCCAATGACAAAACCGTTACATTGGTTGATTCCCCATTCGCAATTTCCTCTTCAGTAGCGTCTTGATTTAACACATCCTCAGTATTAATTCCCTCTGCAAGCGTTGGTTCCCCTTTTGAATATGTATCTTTTTTCATCCTAGACACCTCTTTTCATTAATAGTGTGAACATGAAATTTATTGTTTCCAAAACCAACTATTTTATCAAATTTCACTTATATATAAGACTTTTGTTGTATTCAAATTTTTTATTTTAAGGTCTTCACTTGAATGATTATTATCAACATTAAAATATATCAGAGCCATAAAATTAAATCTATCTTTAATAATTCATTTATACTTAACATCAAATTAACTGTAACTTAAAAAACTGGTTATATAATGAAATTGAGTTAAAAGCGAGAAAATATAATGCTGACATTCGAGAAAAAGCTGCCTCTAATTTTGTTCTTTGGTTTATCTATTGGAATAAGAGGGAAAGTGTTAAGCTGTTTTTTGAGGCAGCATTTAAATTTAGGAGGAAATTCAATTATGTCTAATTTGCGTTTTAGTGCCTTATCTCTCGTAATATCAGGAATATTATTTGTACTTTATCCTATAATTCGTCCATTTTCCGATGAAGCTTCCTTAGAAGGAGCTGCAGCTTTCGCCTCCACTGAATGGCTGGTGGCTCATATACTCGCCATTGTAGCTTTTACACTATTACCTCTAGGTTTTCTAGGGCTTTATCATTCATTACAAGATACTACATTAAAACCACTAATCTATTCTGCGGTAGTATTATGTTTAGTAGGAACAGGTTTAACTTTACCGTTTTATGGAGGGGAAACGTACGGTCTACATGCTATCGGAATGGAGGCGATAACACAACAGACAGTAGCTTTGGTTAGCATTTCAAATGTCGTACGTACTGGTACAGGACTAATTTTATTCCTGATAGGTCTCATGGTCCTTGCTATTGCCTCAATAATCGTTGCGGTTACGATATGGAGGTCAGGAAAGTACCAAAAATGGAGCGGCATTCCCTTCGCGTTAGGAATGGTTTTATATATCCCACAATTCTTGGGCGGTCAGCAGCTTCGTGTAATTCACGGCTTGCTTGTAACCATGGGTTGCTTATGGATAGCTGTTGGCTTATGGAGGCAAAGTAAACCAAGTATCAACCAAAAAGCAAAGAGAAGCATTTCAATGTTAAAGTAAATATTTACAAGAATCTGCGCCTTCTTCTTTCTATTTCAAACCGCCTTCTTCTTTCTATTTCAATTTCTATACCAAAGGGGAAAAATCGTCTTCTTCTAAAGTTGTCACGAAAAAACAAATCTCTTCGAAAAAATCCAAAAAATGGCATTAATTCCATCCTCCTTTCATGGCTGAAGTTTATTTAACAAAGGGACAGAATAACTTATACTGTCCTTTGTTCCGTATATTTTAGTAGATTCTCATAAAAGAAGTACCTACAATGATCAGGAGAATGAACAATACCACAATTAACGCAAAAGAGTTTCTTGAACCATCCATGCATAACACCTCCAACAATTTTATTGAAAATGACTTTACTTAAAAGAACGAAAACCAAAATTTTGTTTTATTAGAATGTTGAAAGTACAATAATCAAGAGAATGAACAAAACAACGATTAATACAAAGCTGTTTCCACCAAAATTACCGCCGTATCCATAGCCATCTCCGAAGCCACAGGAACCCCACATATTTTTCACCACCTATTGGATTATTCATAGGAAAATCAATTTTACATTGTATATATATTTTCTTAATACAAGGTATGATTGGACAAATATCATGGTATAGGGACAAAATCAGCGATTTGCTTAAACAATTTCAAAGCGCCTGCGATACACGCAAACGCTTCGTGAGGTACAATATGGTGTTCTGGTGGCATTAATAATATATGCACACAGAATATAAATGAATGGACAAGTGCTGAATGGGTTGAAGAAAAAATAAAAACCTAGATCCATTTGATCTAAGCGAATGTGGGATAAATATAGATTTGGTTGATAAAAAAGGTGTATCACAGATGGGTTAATGAATATTTCTAATACCAGATAAAGGGATGGTTAATGACTTTTGTTTTTCATCTTTTAGAGATAGTATTTGTTCAATAAGATTAAGTTTAAAAACACGGCCTCTAATCGTTTGTAAGACTCCATTCGTATAATAATCGATGGTAATAAGTTTATCTTCAGATAGTTTTTTCAAATACATATTGAACCTCCTAGAATAAGTAATGGTCTAACACAATTCCATTATATAAATAGTTTTTTAAGATTATATTAATAAGATGTTAAAGATATGTGAATTTAGTGAGGTATAGCAAAATTGAGGGTGATTGATACTTCAAACAATGGGATCCTATGATTGATTTTTTTCCTAACGACAGCTCCTTGCTGTTGTTTTTTTATGAAAAAGTATTGTATGGAATTGATTCTGGCATAAAAACCGGGATTCATGCATTTACCTAAATAAGGGGGTGTAATATGCGCAATTTAAAGCGAATGACATCAGGTATTTGGGGGTATAAAAGTTCAGGTGAATTAGCTGTCACTGTGGACTTTTATTCCAAGACAACACGTCTTATCATGGGTGCTATGTTAGGCTCAGTTGCCGTTATTCTTCAATCAGCTGGCATTTTTACTGGTATAGGATATATTTTTAGTATGTTGACAACGGGTCCTATTGTCTTAGCCTGTCTTTTGTCAACTAGAATCGGACTGATGACCTATATCGTTACGATTTTCCTCTTAGCTGTGGTCCAGCCAAGCGAACTATTGGTGTTTCCTTTTACAACAGGGTTGTTAGGCTTGAGTATTGGATTTGGTCTAAAGTATATAAAGAGGCCGATTTCCATCGTGTTCTTTGCAGCATTATGTTTATCAACCGGTATTTGCATTTTACTCTACGGAATAGGGTTTCCGGTCCTAGGTCCGTCTGTATCATCTGAATTTAATATATTGGTCTTCCTTGGAACATTTACCTTTTCTCTTATTTACAGCTGGATTTGGCTAAGAGTAAGTCTTTTGGTATTTTACATGTTTCATAAGGCGATCATTCGTAGACCCCCCACTAAGAAGTAGGGGGTCTTGTTGGATTCTTCATGGAGCTGTAAAATAACGATGAATCACAAAAATTGAGGTATCTAAATGAAAAGATATAAATTAATTAAAAATTTCAGAGGTCAATATAAAAAGGGAACTACTTACTTTGTTATAGGTGAATCTGAGTTTATAGGCGTTAAAGAGTTCGTTTTACAAACAAAGAACTTAGACGGCAAAATCATCCTTTCCGAAAAAGAACTGAAGGATCACTTTAAGCAAATATATTAATTATGGGCTATGGCATGTACTCCATTCCTTTTTTGTTAGGAAGGATATATCAATATGGAAATAGAATAAATGAAAAAATGCTATAACAAAAAAGGATGAATGGTATATGACTGAACTTAACACACTAGACACTCCAACATTGCTAGTAGATTATCAAAAACTGTTAATGAACATAAATCAAACGGCTACTTTTGTAAAAGAACAGGGGATTGCATTACGGCCACATATCAAAACACATAAATCAGTAAAAATAGCACAAATGCAACTAAAAGCTGGAGCTGTTGGTGTCACAACGGCTAAAATCAGTGAAGCGGAAGTCATGGCTGCTGGAGGAATTGATGATATATTAATTGCCTATCCAATCTCAAGCCCAGCCAAAATTAATAGATTAGTAAAGCTATTACAGCAAGGAGTTCAACTTAAGGTATCCGTAGATAATACGGAATCGTTATCCTATTTACAAAGAGGCATTGAACGTACACCTTATACGTTGGAAGTATGGATCAAAGTAAATTCAGGGTTAAATCGCTGCGGGGTCGAGCCGGGTTTAGAAGTGGTCCGGTTAGCAAAGGAGATTATGTCTCATTCAAAGTTAAAACTTGGTGGGATATTTACACATGCCGGACATTCATATGCTGCAGGCTCCAAGGCAGAAATCGAAGCAATTGGGCTACAGGAAGGGCAGGCAGTGGTGGAAAGTGCAAATCTATGTGAACAGGCTGGCATTAACATTCCTGTCCGGAGTGTAGGTTCTACTCCAACTTATCAAATAGCTGGTAAAGTGCCTGGCATTACAGAAATTAGACCTGGGAATGCAGTATTTTTCGATGCGATACAAGTTGGTTTAGGAGTGGCAAACATCGAAAGCTGTGCACTGAGTTTACTCGCCACGGTAGTGGGTGTCTATCAAAATCGCATTATCGTAGATACAGGGAGTAAAGCTCTTTGTTTAGATAAAGGTGCCCATGGCAATCAAACGGTAAATGGGTTTGGTCATATTATTGGCCATCCTGAAGTGTTAATTGAACGCTTATCAGAGGAGCATGGAGTAGGAGTATTGATAGGGGAAACTCAATTGAAATTAAATGATGTCGTGCAAATTATTCCCAACCATGCCTGTACCGTGGTCAATCAGTTTGAAGAATATGTAGTACATCAAAATGGCCTTGTAAAAGATGTGTGGAAAGTCGCTGCAAGAGGAATGATTAAGTAACGAGTTTAAAAGCCTATTTAGATAATGAAAGTAACATCTAAATAGGCTTTATTTTATATTTATTTTTCGCCATCAATAAGATGATGAATCTTAAATTCTAGTTTCTTTGTGGTTTCAAGCTTGATGATTTCTCTACCATCCAATTGTATCCTTTTAGAAAATAATGGTCCATCAAAGACAAAGGTATGATATTCACCTGATTCTCCCATTGGACAGGTGGCAGTCTGTTCAACTTCTCGGATAAAGGATTCATCTATCAGTCTACCAAGCCATGTTTCATCTAAAACATCTTCTCTAACTCGAATGACAATGGCCTGGTAGCCAGAATCCACAAAATTCTTCAGTAACATCAACGCATTTTCCTTATTCGTCCAAAGCGGATATAATGCCTCAACATCTGCTGCTAATGCTACGTTTTCGCCCCAATCGCGATGTTCCTTCAAATATAAATCCCCGTAGGCAATACCTGTGATCCCATATTGGTTTTTTAAAGTTTGAACGGCATTAACAAATTCATTGGTATAGGTTTCGTATGTACATTCTATGAAATGAACAGGGATGGATAGAGCCTCTCCTTGTAATTTTATCATTTCAGTCCGCTCACCATGTCCAAAGGTTCGACCATGTTCTTTAGGCACCGTTGTAACTAAACTAACAACTTCATATCCCTGTTTGATAAGAGTATCCAAAGCCATACAACAATCTTTTCCGCCACTCCAAGATAATGCTATTCGTTTTTTCAAGGTTATCACCCTCATAAACTATTATTTTGCTAATATTTTATCATACCTTTAAGTTGAATTGTCATAGCATGTACATAATCCTAACCTAACCGAAAATGAGAAAAAAAGATTTCATTTTTTTTTGATGACCAACATCATGTGGTTCGTCTATACTTATTGAATAAGGAAAAATATTCATTTCAGAAGTGGAGGTATAGGATGAGTGATCATCTCAAATGGGAAGCAGCAGAACCGGGTGTGAAAAGAAAGATTTTTCCTCCAGGAGATTCTATCATGATGATGGAGGTTCATTTTGAAGAAGGGGCAGAAGGCTATGAACACAGCCATCCCCACGAGCAACTTACCTATTGCTTAAGAGGAAAATTTGCATTTACCATCGAAGGTGAAACCACCATTATTGGGCCTGGGGAAACTATCTTTATTCCGGGTGGGGCAAAGCACGGGGCCAAGGCAATAGAAGCTGGTGCCATTATTGACACGTTCACCCCGTTAAGAAATGATCTGCTAAATCGATAATTAATTAAGATGAAATGAGTGAGAAATCCTCAATGATTTCTCACTTTATTTAATTTAGAAATATGATACATTTGAGGAAATTAAATACATGGAATCAAGGAACAATTTCAAAAACAGTCCCTTGGTTATAATTAGTCACATTCATAGAGCCATAAACCCCTAAATATAGTCTAGTTTGATTCAGATTCGTTCCCAAACTAACATAAAAAGCTGATTGAGACCCAAAATTATAATCCGTTTCAATAACGCTAAAATCATTTAGTTTGCAATCTGTTCTTACCCTGGTATAAGCTAAAGCCCCTCTAACCGGTGGTTGAGATCCTTCATCCCGGGCAAAATCAGTAAACACAACGCTTCCCATTAAATCGGGAATTCCATTTCCCGAGTATGCCTGGACTCCTGTAAGTGCAGTTCCTCCGAACTTATCGGGTCGGGGATCGCTGTGATAATAACTAGTTAAAGGCTGAAGCCGCCTCACGGATGTTTTTACTGCTTCATTGTAATAAGCCATTGTTATCTCATCCAAATTCGGATTTTCAGTGCAGCCCCTTATTATCGAAGTAGGAAAAGCACCTTCCCATCCTCTCCAGCCAAAGTTAATAAATCCTTCTTGGTCAGGCTCAGAATTCATTAAAGAAGCCTGAATAAGCTTACGAACAGGTATTGGTTTATACTGCATGAATGAAAAAATCGACTCTACCAAATCCTGTCCGACATTTCCCACATATTTGATATACTGATTTTGAAACCTTTGGAAAGAAATGCCTGTTATATTTCGAACACCTTTGGCCATTACCGTAAGTGTTTCCTGAATAGGAGCGGGAAGTTCATTAAAACGTGTGACTACGGGTGGATTATTGATAAATGTATTCTTAGCTACATCAATTTCAATTATTTTACCAGCGATTTCCATATCATCTTGGCTTGAATTAAATGGATCATAGCCTGATCCACCATCTCCGGTTGTTAAAACAAGTTTTCCTGTTTCAGGTGAAAAGTTTAAGCTATTGACACCATTATGATTAAAAAATGGTCTTCTTAAATTAAGTAATGTCCGCCGTTTTTGAGGTTGACCATTTGATTGTAAAATCCATTCTTCAACAGTATCAATATGATCATATTGAGTTTCTCTATTAATCCACTTAAGGTTTAAGGTTCTGGGGTCACACGGGTTAGGCTTAAAAAATTCAGGAAGACCTTGTCTTGAAACTTCTGAACTAGGAAGAGCACCTGGACCTTGTGTTCCAGCTACAGAATAATGAAGATAAAACAGACCGTTATAATAAAATTCGGGATGAAATGCTAGACCTAGCAAGCCCCGTTCGTCATATGCACCATTAGAAAAGCCCAGTTTTATAATTCGCGGGCGAATATCTAAAAAAGTCTTTATACCTCCATTTCCTATGTAAAAGATCTCTCCTACCTGAGTAGCAATAAATAATCTTTCCATTGAGTCACCAGGAAGTATAGCTGTTTTCAAAACCGTGGGTAAATTTAACTTACTTACAATAGGCCGTAGACGAACCTTAACGTTTCTCACCTAACTTTCCACTCCTTCTAATTATTTTCTCCTAAAAGAATATGATTAGAACGGTTCTATTAGTACCTGAGGGAAATAAGCCAGTTATATATACATATAGATTACCGAGGAAAAGGTATTTGCAAAACAATACTCGCCAAAGTCCATACTATTACCGCTGCTTATTCTTATTAAGCGGCCGGAGCAAGTTAAATGGAAATAATAATAAAATTATCTTTTTTTTGTCAGAAATTTCTATATAATATATTTAGGCAGGAGCACTACAGTGTAGTTAAGGTGCTCCAATTTTATTAGATAAAAAGATGGAGGGGAAACATTCAATGTCTAATGATAATGAGGTTTTATTAGATAAGGGGAAAAATGTTTCAAAAAAGAAAGTAGAAAGGAAAGAGGGTGAACCGACACCAGCTTTCATTGGGGCTTCTTGGGCAGCATTATTGGTAGGTGTTACGGCTTATCTTATAGGATTGTTTAACGCATCAATGCAGTTGAACGAAAAAGGTTATTATTTTGCAGTTTTAGTATTTGGACTCTATGCAGCAGTATCTTTACAAAAAGCAGTTAGAGATAAAGATGAGGGAATTCCAGTAACAAATATTTATTATGGTATTAGTTGGTTGGCACTTATAATATCTATTTCATTAATGGGCATCGGTTTATACAATGCAGGAAGTATTGTTTTAAGTGAAAAGGGATTTTATGGAATGTCATTTGTTCTTAGTTTATTTGCAGCGATAACGGTTCAAAAGAATATCAGAGATACTCAGAAGGCGAGAGAAAGAGATTAAGTTGATGACATAAAAACAAATCTCTGCTTTTCGCAAAATATTTGTAATTATACTGCCGAAGGTAGAGAGAAAATACACGACAATTTAAAAGCAATAAATAAGAGTGTTAAGGTATGTCATGAAAAACTTCATTCCAAATCGAACGATTGAATATAACGACAATCGCAAAAGTAAGTTTATAGCCCAATATGGAAAGTGTGCAGTAACTGGAACAGAACTTGGAAAAAGTGATTGGCACTGTCATCATAAGATTCCTTTTCATATATCAAAAGAATTAAAAACTATTATTCGGAAAATAACTTTTTTTGAAAGTGACATAAATTCACATAATGGATGGTAATATTGCAAACACTTTCGAAAAATGGTATTCTAAGGAAGAATTATTTTTGTTCGGTGTAAAGGATAGTATTATTAGAATCTTTCGTCTTAATGATCACTGGGAGCAAGGATAGTAACATATTGTGTGCAAAAGCACACAGCAGGAGGAAACACACATGGAACAAGGTAAAGTAAAATGGTTTAACGCAGAAAAAGGTTTTGGATTTATTGAACGCGAAGCTGGAGACGATGTATTCGTTCACTTCTCAGCAATCCAAAGTGAAGGTTTCAAATCTTTAGACGAAGGTCAAGCAGTTACTTTTGAAGTAGAGCAAGGTCAACGTGGACCCCAAGCTACTAACGTTCGTAAAGCTTAATAACAATGTTGGATATAGACAGGCTCTATTTTAGAGTCTGTTTTTTTATTTATTTTAACAGAAAAACAAGGAACCCCACTCATGAATGAGTGGGGAACATGTGAACAGTAAATCAAATGGTAAATAAATTGTATCACATAAACGCAAAATCTCCTAATTATCATAGGTTTATAAGGATTTCTGAACTAATTTCGTTAATAGTGGCTGAAATGGCACTCTTAATTGTTGGATTTGTTAAAAGGTATCTTTTACACTAGTTGCACTAACGAAGCAGGTTAATTCCAACAATTATTGGTTAAAATATGGTTTAAAACAAGGAGCTGAATATTTAGGCTCTTATTTTATTGCCAAAATTAGAGATTAGAGATTGACTATTTATTTGCTTAGACCCAAAATGTTTCCTGCGGGAAACATTTTAAACCTAATCTAATTGGGGTGTAAGAAAGGAGTCTTTTTTATGATTAATTTTTTTCAAAATTTTACTCCTATTGGACAAGCATTTATAGCTACCTTATTTACGTGGGGAATGACTGCGTTAGGGGCTACGCTCGTTTTTGCAACAAAAACAATAAACCAGCGATTATTAGATAGTATGTTAGGATTTGCTGGAGGTGTAATGATTGCAGCCAGTTATTGGTCTTTATTGGGACCAGCAATCGAAATGTCAGCGGACAATGCCATAGGAGCTTGGTTTCCAGCAGCATTTGGATTTTTATTAGGAGGGATTTTTTTATGGGGAATTGATAAGATTCTACCTCATCTTCATCCAAATACTCCTCTTAGCAAAGCGGAGGGACTTTATCCTAAAGAAAGAAAAAGAAGTACACTGTTGGTCCTTGCCATTACCCTTCATAATATCCCAGAGGGGTTAGCTGTGGGGATTGCTTTCGGTGCACTTGCAAATGGGGGAACTGAAGCTTCTTTAGCTGGTGCATTGACCCTTGCCCTTGGAATCGGTATACAAAACTTTCCTGAAGGTGTGGCGGTTTCAATGCCTTTAAGAGGTGAGGGAATGTCTCGTAGAAAAAGCTTCTTCTATGGACAATTTTCAGGTATGGTCGAACCTATCGCCGCAGTTATTGGTGCATTTGCTGTCGCATTTATTGAGCCATTACTGCCTTACGCATTAAGTTTTGCGGCAGGAGCAATGATATTTGTTGTAGCTGAAGAAGTCATTCCAAGCTCACAAGAAAAAGGCAATAAGGATCTGGCTTCTATGAGTTTAATGGTTGGTTTTGTATTGATGATGATTCTCGATGTTGCATTAGGATAAATTGGTTGCTGCCATGAATAATATTATGAAAACTCTAACGTGACTTACATTGTTTTAAACTCTCCCTACTCTAGTAATTAGTTTTTTGGGATGAATGTGACTTTACCTATTACTGCGAAAGGTAAAAGCCCCTTGAATGAGAGATCTTAACACATGTTGCAATCACGGTCACTACCATCGTGGACAGATTAATCAATTACTTAGAGGTGCTGAGATAGAATCGACTAAAGTTAATAATATTACATTTAGAATATAAATAAAGGGCGTTAAATCCTCATGATTTCACACCCTTTTTGTGATTAACTTTTAATCCCAATCACACGAATTCTCTTATAATCTGCAATCCATTTTCCATCTTTAGATAATACTTCCTTTAATTGTTCCTCAATCTGATTAATTATGTAGTCTTTCTTATCCTCAAGTACCCCTTTGATTCACCCTTTTTGGGAGCCAACAATTCAATTAAATCACTTCCATACTTTGAAACAAATGAATGGTTTCCATCATACAAATTAGCATTCCAAATGTCTTTGTTTTTTTTGGTTGTCATTTTTATCCGCTCCCTATAAATTTATTGATATTCCATTAGTTAGTGTAATTTTTTTGTCATTAAAAAATGAGGGATTCCATCCTCTAGAAACTCACTGGATGAAGTTTGATAGCCAAGTTTTTTATAAAAACCCTCAGCTTGTGTTTGTCCATGTAACTTAACTTGAGTTGAACCATTTTCCTCAGCAATTTGCTCTAATGTTTTAATTATGACCTTTCCAAGACCGTATTTACGAAAAGGCTTTAAGATACAGATTCTTTCTAACTTTCCGTAGCCCTCGACCCATCGTACTCGCCCGGTACCTACAGCCTGTTCGTTGTAATAGACTAATATGTGTTCACATTGTCCATTCAGTAGGTCAAACTCGTCAAATTCATCTACTAAAGGAACTCCTTGTTCCTCTACAAAGACTTTCTTTCTAATTTCAAAAGCTGCATGTAAATCTTCTTCCCTAGTGATTCTCGTTGCCTTCATCAAATTCATCCCTTTCTACTTTATAGACAAATTAATATCTTCTAACATTATATGTAAAAAGCCGGAAGTTCAAGGTTTTTAATAACACTACAATCATATACAAGGTAAACTAGTACGAATATTTCTGGACACTTTAAAATATTTATATAAAAAACAAAAGTAGTGCGGTAAATGAAGTATCCCTGTAGAGCTTCTAGGAGGGAGTAAATTCTTTGAATCGGAATCGAAATCGGAATGTCCAGTTAACTATTTTAATCCTTATTTGCATACTTATCGTCCTAATTATTAATTTACTTCTCAATATTAGAATTTACTTCGTGTTAAGTACTAGTGTAGGTCCTATTCTCTTAATAGGACTAATCATTTTCCTGATTGCTTTACTCTATTTCCAAGGGTAAACAAATAAATTGTATTAATACTTGTCAAATGGTAAAATATAGCTCCATTGAGATTGAATGCATCTACAAAAAATTGTAGATGTTTCTTTTTGTTTCTGAATTCTTACTAGAAACTCATATTGAGAGGTGACGGATTAAGAGGATGAGCACAAAAAAACAAAATTCAGTTCGTGAACATAAGGATTATCAAACAGAAATTGAGCGTTTAGAGTTTACCAAGGAATACATAAAAAATGTTTTGGAAATGTCGAAGGGGAATAAACAACAGTTTGTGGAGAATCTGAAGGAAGCCTTTGCTGATCTTGATACATCCGATAGTAGTTTAAGCTACATGACCTTACTTACGAATGCTCAATATTTAGAATTAGCGGAGAGTGAATTGGAAAGGTTAGCAAGCGTCATCGGCAAACCGTACTTTTCGAGAATTAATTTTACAAACTCAGGTGATACCGACGAAGAAATTTTATATATTGGAAAAGCCTCCTTGTTTGACCGTGTCAATCAGATTCCCATAATTGTCGATTGGCGGTCTCCGATTGCAAGTGTTTACTATGATGGTCGGCTAGGGGATGTAACCTATGATGCCTATGGGGAAATGCAAAGTGGTTATTTATCGTTAAAAAGACAGTATGAAATAGAAAATGGCTTTTTAAAAGAGATTCGCGATATCGATTTAACTACACATGATGAATTATTACAGAAGTCCTTATCCGGAAAAGCGGACAACCGCTTAACCGAAATCGTCGCCACCATCCAAAATGAGCAAAATGAAGTGATTCGTGCATCTCTTAAGCACCCGATTATTGTGCAAGGGGCTGCGGGAAGTGGAAAAACAACCATTGCCCTCCATAGAATTTCCTACTTTCTCTACTCTTCTGGATATCGATTTCCTCCAGAAAAATTAATGATCCTAGCACCAAACCGATTGTTTATCGATTATATATCCGCTGTTCTCCCTGACTTAGGAGTAAACAAGATTAAACAAACCACCTATGTTGATTTCATGAGAGCCAGTCTAGGCAGGAAAATGAAATTACTCTCTCCGAATTCAAAATTAATGGCCCTTTTAAAAGGAGAAGAAAAAACCAAATGGATACATTGGGTTTCCAGTTATAAAGGATCTTTGGATTTTAAGGAGTTAATCGATCGCTATATTAGGGACATTGAAGAAAATTTAGCACCTTCAAACGATTTTATCATTGAAAAGTCGCTTTTAATGAAGGGGAAAAAAATCAAAAGATTATTTTTAAAAGAATTTCACTACTTACCGATTTATAAGAGATTGGATAAAATAAAAAATTTATTAGCCAATGATTTACGGATAAAAAAATCAGTCATCTTGAACAAAATTAATGTTAAATATGACGAAGCTTTAGAAAAGGCTCTTTATAATACGAGGATGGATCCTGATAAAAGAAGGGAAAAAGTAGTCTTTATCATGGATACCAAAGAAAAGAGAATTCGTACGGTGGAGCAAGAGTCGAAGGCAGCTGTCAAAAATTATCTGGATCCTTTTGTGAAAAAAGATATTTTTACGCTATATAAGGGTTTGATGACTTCGCCCGAACTACTGCAAAAGTTTTCCCCAGCCCTTTCAGAGATAGAATGTAAGAAGTTAAGTCGATACTGTCAAAAGGTTTTTGAAAAGAAAGCGCTGGAACTGGAGGATTTAGCCCCATTATTTTATATGAAGGCGAAACTAGAAGGAATCGACGAAAAATATAAAATGAAAAGTATTTTCATTGATGAGGCTCAGGATTATAGCTATTTCCAATTTGCTGCACTTAAGGAAGGCTTTGAAACGGACTTGTTTACGATTGTGGGAGATTTAGCCCAAGGAATTCATTCCTATCGAGGATTAAATAGTTGGGAACCATTAGTAAAGGATATTTTCCCAAATGCAAATTATCATGCGTTGCAAAAGAGTTATCGAACCACTGTGGAGATTATGGAGTTAGCTAATGACATTCTTGCGATTATGGGGAAGGACTTGCCCATCGTTCAACCAGTCATTCGCCATGGGGACAAACCACGCTTTACGAAAATTGACCCTGGCAATTTGCAGGAGGTAAGAGAAACACTTGAAAATGATATCCATTTACTGAAAAAGGAAGAACTTAACTCGATTGCAATTATTGGACGAACCGACAGTGACTGTGTACGAATCCATAAACTGCTAGAAAATAGCAATCTTCCAATTCAGCTGTTAGAAGAAAAAGAAGATATGAAAAAGGGCAGCGTTGTGATCTTGCCTTCCTATCTTTCAAAAGGACTAGAATTCGACGCCGTATTGATTGTTACCTTAGAAGAAAAATACAGTGATGAAGAAATCGATATCAAATTGTTGTATGTCGCCATGACCAGACCCATGCATAGATTGTATCTGTACGGCAAATCGCAATCAGATTTATTATTAGATAGAGTTTGGTGACAGGCACCATTTATGCAAAAACCGCTGTCTATGCAGCGGTTTTTGCATAAAAGGAACTTTATACAATGCAATTAAATTTTGACAGTCTTTGTTTCTCATGCTAACATGGCTATTAAATTCGAATTATTGTAAAATATTGCTTAAAATTTCATACATAATGCAATAGGTGCTGTGTGAATCAATTCCTCAGCTTAAAAGGGAAGTCCGGTGAAATTCCGGCACGGTCCCGCCACTGTATGGGTGAGCAACTTATCGATAACCACTGTTTCACTAGAAATGGGAAGGGATAAGAAGCGATGAACCTAAGTCAGGAGACCTGCCTGTTGTGTGTGCTTGTACTCTACGGGTGTATAGAGGGGAGTGAGATAGGTGTTGAGAAAACCAGATGGTCTCAACTCTAGTTAATTGTTCATACAATCTCTCTTTTCTAATAGAAAAGGGAGATTTTTTAGTTGTTGACGAAAATATAGCTTTTCAAGGAGTGTAGGAAGATGAGTAAAGTGAAAAGTTCAAATTTAGGTTATCCGAGAATTGGTGAAAAACGAGAATGGAAAAAAGCACTTGAACAGTTTTGGGCGGGTAAACTGGATAAAGAATCATTTTTAAAGGAAATGGAAGAGATTCGTCTTACGACTCTTCAGAAGCAAAAGGAAAAGGGAATCGATATTATTCCTGTCGGAGATTTCAGCTTGTATGATCATGTTCTAGATACAGCTGTTATGTTTGGTCTCGTGCCGAACCGCTTTGAATATAGTGGAGGAAACGTATCGCTAGAAACATATTTTGATATCGCAAGGGGAACGAAAGGTGCGGTTGCATCGGAAATGACCAAATGGTTTAACACAAACTATCACTATATCGTTCCAGAGTTGGATACTGTCGTTCCTAGTCTCGTGGAAAACCGCCCACTACAATTCTATAGGGAGGCGAAACAAAAACTTAATATTGACGGCAAGCCAGTTATTTTAGGTCCTGTTACTTTTGTTAAGCTGTCTAAAGGCTTTAGAGAAAGTAACTTTACATCAGTTGTTAATCAATTTGTCCCACTATATTCGGAGATTTTACAAGAATTAGAGAATGAAGGAGTAGAATGGGTCCAAATGGATGAACCCATTTTAGCTACAACCATTACAAAAGAAGAGCTTAATCTAGTTGTGGATGTCTATCAAAAATTGAATGAAGCAGCACCGAAGCTAAAAGTGATTTTACAAACTTATTTTGATAGCATCGATGATTACGAGACAGTTATTTCACTTCCTGTAAAAGGAATTGGGCTGGATTTTGTCCATGATCAAGGTCAGAATCTTGCTGCCTTAAAAAAGTTTGGCTTCCCAAAAGATAAGGTACTTGCTGCTGGTGTCATTGACGGCCGTAACATATGGCGTGCGGATCTCAATGAAAAATCATCTCTATTGGCAGAAATAGAGGAAGTTGTTTCGAGAGCTCGCCTGATAGTACAAGGTTCATCAAGCTTATTGCATGTACCTGTGACGGTTAGAAGCGAAGAAACAATGAATGAGGTTCTAAAAAATGCACTATCCTTTGCTGACGAAAAATTAGCTGAAATCGTTTTATTAACAAAGGGAGTATGGGATGGGAAAGAAACGATACAGGAAGAGATTGCAGTTAGTTCTAAAGCGATACAAGCATTAAATGAATCATCATCTCGAAACAATAATCAAGTTCGGAATGCCATTCACCAGTTACATACGTATAGAGCGGAGCGCGAGACACCATTTAAAGTCCGTAAACAGGTTCAGGAAGAGGCTTATTCATTACCACTTCTTCCAACCACAACGATTGGAAGTTTCCCTCAAACCCAAGAAGTAAGAAAACAGCGTTTAAATTGGCGTAAAGGCGAGTTAACTGATAGGGAATATGAGGAATATATAAAAGCAGAAATAAAAAAGTGGATCGATATTCAAGAGGAACTTGGCCTTGATGTGTTCGTCCATGGAGAATTTGAACGTACAGACATGGTCGAATATTTTGGTGAAAAATTAGCTGGCTTTCAATTCACAAAATTCGGCTGGGTACAGTCATATGGCTCACGATGCGTAAAGCCGCCGCTTATATATGGGGATGTGTCTTTCCAAGCACCAATGACGGTTGAGGAAACGGTTTATGCACAATCGTTAACAACAAAGCCAGTAAAAGGTATGTTGACAGGTCCCATTACTATTCTTAACTGGTCTTTTGTACGTGATGATATTCCGCGCTATGATGTTGCAAATCAAATAGCGCTAGCGCTTAGAAAAGAAGTTGAAATACTTGAAGAAAACGGAATCCGAATGATTCAAGTGGATGAACCAGCCATTCGTGAAGGATTGCCGTTAAAGCGTAAAAACTGGGAAAGCTATTTGAACGCTGCGGTTTATGCGTTTAAACTGGCAACATCCTCCGTCCGAAACGATACACAAATTCATACACATATGTGTTATTCGAATTTTAAAGAAATTATCAATGCGATTGAAGCACTCGATGCGGATGTTATTTCCATTGAGACATCAAGGAGTCATGGTGAATTAATCAATGCCTTTGAAGATAAAACTTATGATAAAGGCATTGGTTTAGGAGTGTACGATATTCATAGTCCACGCGTACCAAAACTTGAGGAGATGACGAGGAATATTGATCGTGCGCTTCAAGTCCTTGATCCAAAGTTGTTCTGGATTAATCCCGACTGTGGGTTGAAAACTCGCGGGATGGAGGAGTCGGTTGCAGCACTAGAGGTAATGGTTAAAGCGGCTGAACTAGCAAGAGAAAAACTGTTGCTGAAAAAAGGATAATTGAAATAAAAGGTTGTCAAAGCAGATCATGTATATTATATTTAAAATACACAATATATAGTGTTGTTATTACATTAAAAATACTAAATATAGATATTGAACAATTAAAATGGTGTCTGAAAAGACTTAATAGGGAATCTGGTGAGAATCCAGAACTGTACCCGCAACTGTAAATGCTGACGAAATAAGTATATCCACTGTCTTTGGACGGGAAGGGCTTATAGTAGGAATAAGCATGAGTCAGGAGACCTGCCATTTTTAAAGCGTATTATCTTCTTCGGGAGTTGGGAAGGTAAACGAGGTTTCTCTTACTTATACAGTAATTCATACTGTTTACGAGAATAATCCCGTTTACTGACCCATCTTCTTAGATGGGTTTTTGTTGTTTCTCGAAGATTAGTAACATGATTATGTTAAGAAATGAGGGACACAAGAGAGGCGGTTGAAAATAAATGAATTTTCAGAGGAGAAATGGAAATGAGCATTAAACTTCAATCAGAAATGGATTCCGTATTGGAAACAATTAAAAAAGCTTCTGAAAAATACAACCTAGACACTTCGCAAATCTATAACAAAGTATCTGAACTTGAAGAATTTTCTCGATATGAGTCATCACTTCTTTATGCATTAAATCAAATTTCAATGGAAGATCCAAATTGGACCTTTCTCGCGGCAAATTTATACATAGATGAACTTTACCATAGGGCAGCAACAAGTAGAGGATATAAACATGAAGAAAAGTATGGAGATTTTAGTTCCCTTATTACCGAATTAACGGGGATTGGAATCTATTCAAATGATCTATTACAAGCATATACAAAAGAAGAGATTGAAAGTTTAGGTTCTGAAATAGTTCCTGAGCGGGATCATTTGTTTACTTACATAGGATTATTTTTACTGGCGGATCGTTATCTTGCTAAAGACTACGAAGGAAATAATTACGAGTTACCTCAAGAACGTTTTATGATTATCGCCATGACATTAATGCAGAATGAACCAAAGGCAGAGCGGTTAGGTTATGTAAAAAAAGCATACTGGGCGCTAAGTAACCTGTATATGACAGTTGCTACACCGACATTATCCAATGCAGGAAAAAGCATTGGTCAGCTATCTTCTTGTTTTATTGACACCGTAGAGGATTCTTTAGATGGTATTTATTTAAATAATTGGGATATTGCTAGATTAAGTAAAGATGGCGGCGGGTTAGGTATTTATCTTGGAAAAGTGCGTGCATTAGGCTCAGATATAAAAAAGTTTAAGGGGAATTCTTCTGGTGTTGTACCTTGGATTAGACTTATTAACGATACGGCTGTGAGTGTAGACCAACTGGGTCAAAGACAGGGAGCGATAGCGGTTTATTTAGATGTATTCCATAAGGACATTATGAATGGATTTCTAGATCTAAAAACAAACAACGGAGACGAAAGGCGTAAGGCACATGATATTTTTACGGGTGTGTCGATTCCTGATTTATTTATGAAGAAACTTGAAGAAGTCGATGAAAATTGTCGTAGTGTAGGCGAATGGCATACCTTTTGTCCGCATCAAGTAAAACAAATAATGGGATGGAAGGATGAAAACGGTACGACTCTTGGTCTAGAAGACTTCTATGATGAGGTTGATGAAAAACTCTTTACGGTAAAGTACGAAGAAGCAGTGAAACATCCTCTTCTCCCTCGTAAAACCTATCGAGCAATGGATATCATGGCCAGAATCATGATTTCTCAATTAGAAACAGGTACACCCTTTATGTTTTATCGAGACGAAGTAAATCGACAAAATCCTAACAAACATATAAATGGAACAGGGCGGACGTCTATTTTTTGCAGCAATTTGTGTACAGAGATTACTCAGAACATGTCTGCTACTACGATTGTCAAAGAATATCAGGATGAAGATGATAATATCGTTATTGTTCGGAAACCAGGAGAATTTGTTGTATGTAATTTATCTTCTATTAATCTTCCTAAAGCAGTGAAGGATAATGTTTTAGAAAAGCTGATTCCCATTCAGATGAGAATGTTAGACAATGTCATTGATATTAATTCCATTTCCGTTAAACAAGCTGAAGTCACAAATAAAAAATATCGAGCAGTGGGCTTAGGTACATTTGGCTGGCATCATCTTCTGGCATTAGAAGGAATCCACTGGCAATCAGATGAGGCAGTTTCTTTGGCTGATCGACTTTATGAAGATATTGCTTATTTAACCATTCGTTCATCGATGGAATTAGCTATTGAAAAAGGGGCTTATAGTAAATTTGAAGGGTCCGAATGGCAAACAGGTAAGTATTTTGAACGGAAAAATTATAGCACAAACCGCTGGACACAATTGAAGCAGGATGTATCAAAATGTGGAATCCGCAATGGCTGGTTGATGGCGGTTGCTCCCAACTCCTCTACTGCAAAAATTGGTGGTTCTACCGATGGAATAGATCCTTTATATGCTGTCGAATTTGCCGAGGAGAAGAAAAACTTTAAATTTAAAGTAACGGCACCGGATTTGGATCATACTACGTACAATTTCTATCGCCGTACGAGGCATGTATTGGATCAAACGTGGAGTATTAAGCAAAACGCAGCCCGCCAGCGACACATTGATCAATCGATTAGCTTTAATATATATGTTCGTCATGATATCAAAGCGAAGGATTTATTAAATCTTCATATGGAAGCATGGAGGCTAGGTTTAAAAACCACCTATTATATTAGAAGTACTTCTCAAACTGAGATTGAAGAATGTGAAGCATGTCATAGTTAGTAGACAAGAAAATGAGGAGGTTTGAATAAGATGATACCTATACCTTTGACAAAAATTAAGCTGTTAAATCCTGAATATCCAAATAAATCAACTAAAATCATAAATGGACAGTCTTCAGGTCTTCTTAATTGGAACGATATCGCCTATCCACAAATGTATGATTTGTATCAAACACTGCTATCAAACTTTTGGAAAGCACAAGAAATTAATATGCAGGATGATATTAAGCAATGGGAACTCCTAAGTGAGAAAGAAAAAGATGTTTTTCTGCGAATCAACACCCAGCTTGCTTCACTAGATAGTCTGCAAACACCAACCATGACTCAAGTGATGGATTATGTGACAGACTCTAGCTTTAAAGCGATTTTTGCTGTTATTTCACAGCAAGAAGCTGTACATAATGAATCCTATTCTTATATCCTAAGCTCGCTCATTCCTCTAGATGAACAAAATGAACGGTTTAATCAAGCCAAAAGTGATCCAATCGTAAAAAAGCGAAATCAACTTATTTTAGATGCTTATGAGAACTTTAGAGAAAACCCTACGATGGGAACATTATTTAAATTAAGTGTAAATTCTATTATTCTTGAGGGCATTTATTTTTATGCAGGTTTTGCTTTTTTCTATAATCTAGCACGCCAGCAAAAAATGCTGAAAACAAGCACGATGATTAGTTATATTCAAAGAGATGAAATGCAGCATGCCTACTTTATGGCCCAGTTTATTCGGATACTTTTAACCGAAAATCCTGAGCTACATACGGATGAAAACATCGAATATGTTTATCAAACGATTAACGAGGCTGTTAAACTAGAAAAAGAATGGGCTCATTTCATTTTAGCAGATAGTAAAGGAATTGATTTAAATGAATTTGAAGGCTATGTGGAATACCTTGCAAATAAGCGATTACGACAGCTTGGATTGAATAACCTTTATGAAGAGAGAACGAACCCAATGCCTTGGATTCAACTATTTGGTGATGAAATGATGAATGAGACAAAATCCGATTTCTTTGAGCAAAAATCAAGAACCTATTCTAAAGTCTCACAGTCAAATGGATTTGACGAATTGTAATATGAAAGTGGTTATCATATACACTACTATAACTGGAAACACCAAGGAATTGGCAGAGGAAATCTTTCGTATTTTCTGTCGCCAATCGGTCGACATTTCTATTTATAGGATTGATGAGTTTTCAGTATCTCATTTACATGATTATGATGTGGTTATCTTTGGAACTTACACATGGGGAACGGGGAATATCCCTAAGGAAATGAGGACAATTTATCGTGAGTTTGAAGTATTAGAAAGAAAAGGTATGATTACAGCTGTATTTGGAACAGGCGATAGCTGTTATCCAAACTATTGTGGAGCAGTTGACCTGTTTCGAGACATGCTATACGTTCATACAATCCTTGCAGCAACGTTGAAAGTTGAGTTAACTCCGCAAAGACAAGATCTACATCGCTGTCAAAAGTTTGTTGAATCTATAGTAAAGCGCATGAAGTGACAGGCACCATTTATGCAAAAAACGCAGTTCATACAGCGTTTTTTGCATAATTCCTTAGTCTGTTTTATTTTGACTATTCCCGAATTGATTCCATTTGCTTTAATCGATCATGAATTCTCCGTTTGCGATATAACATTTTTCCTGCCTCGGCGACATCACTCATGGAGGAGCGGTTGATCAAGGCGCCAAAGATGATTCCTGCAATTGGGACCATTTGAAAGAGCTTTTTCCATCCAAAGGAATCCCGGTATGTTGTCACAACTTCACGCCATCCTTGCAGCTGTGAAACAATTTGATTGTTCTGACTCCCTTGATGGAAGGAAGCAAGGTCCTCTAAAATAGCCTTTTTGCCAACAATGTCAGAGGAAGTAAACTGCAGACATTTTACTATGAAAATTCTTTCTGATTTTTCTTTAGGATCATAGCCATAACATAAAGAAATCTCTTGTAATACTTTAAGAGATAGCCCTAATAGAACAGGAATATCTACTGCCAGCGTAAAAATCCCACCAATCCCCGTTGTTGCCCCTTGAATGGTTGCCATTTTTGTTCTCGAATTTCCTAGTTCTTCAGCAACCTCATCCATTTTGCTAATGGGTACATGATTATGAAGCTCAACGCGAATTTCATCCGCAGTCAATACCGATCCTTCAGGAACGAACTTTTTTAGTATTGTTTCTTCGTTTACTAAATATTGCCCGCCTGTTTGAATGTAGCTCCCTAATTCATCAATCGCCAATCCAATTTTATCTTGAATGAATTTGGGCGTTAACTTATCAAGGAGCATGAAAGGCAGGCGCCCAATTTTTTCCAAAAACCACAAATCCTTCTGTTCTTTTTCCC
Organism: Neobacillus niacini; assembly: GCF_031457145.1. GTDB lineage: Bacteria > Bacillota > Bacilli > Bacillales > Cytobacillaceae > Neobacillus > Neobacillus niacini_J. The sequence goes on along the minus strand of NZ_JAVDVZ010000004.1, from coordinate 119,925 downwards.
ACGCTTCAATCTTTTTCAATTCAACCTTTAAATAATCTACAGATTCCACTTTTTTCACTCCGTCATAATCATTTGAATAATATCCTTGATTGTATATACGTAAAAAAGTTAAACAAGTTTCACCCATACTATATCCAATTCTTAACACATCAAACGGAGTTGAGTGCATTTACTAAAAAAGAACTTACAAGAACTTTATGGATGAATCTGGTCACTTAAACCTAAAAGTTTGTTACAGTTAAAGGAAAAAGTTGCTATTTTTATTCCTTTTCCAGATACTTAGTATAGTGAAATGTAATGCATGAAAAAGGGGTACTTCAATTGAAAAATATAATTATTGGGACAGCTAGTGTGATGATTATTGGTATAATCGTTGCCACTTGGTATTACGAAAAGTCCTCAGTAATGACTAAACCAGGACTGAACCAGCCTAGGGAAGAGCTCGAAACTCAACCTCCACAACCAGCCCCATTACAGCCAATCTATGAAGACGATTCAATTGGTTACTCGCTGCAAAACGATCAATTACAGATTTCCTTCAATAAAGGGAAGGATTGGATTACAGTCCCCGTTGAGAAAGGGAAATTATTTGAAGGCGAATATAACGGTGACGAGCAGGAGCTCATTGATAAGAGCTATATTCTCTCGGAAAATCGTGCTGCCTTTTTACATTCAGATGGTGGAAGTATGAGACTGATTTACTCTCTAGACAGAGGGGAGACATGGGAAAATACCGTTGTAAAGGAGCAGTATCCACCCATCCGCTTCCGAAAGGTTGGGTTTTTAACAGAATCCTTTGGCTATGTCATCATTTCAGGTGATCGAACCATGTCATCAGAATGGACGACGGTCTACCTCACGAATGATGGCGGTAAACAGTGGAAAGAGACGACACATTCCAATGTAACAAGATTAATTTATGATGGCGGTTTTGTTGACGAACATACAGGTTTTCTATCATTTGGAATCCTTAACCCAGTTGAATCCGACCTTTACCACACACAAGATGGCGGAAAATCTTGGAGTAAAGCAACGATTACGATTCCGGAGAAGTATCATGAAATCTTTGTAATGGCTGAAGTCCCTTTTAAAGAAGAAGATCACCTAGCAGTTTATATTAATCAAGGCCCTAATGGGGACTACGAAGGCGGGAAGGGGAAGGGGAAATTCGTTTCAAACGACAACGGAAGGACATGGGGGTTTTCAATGGAGGTACCACCAAATGAAACAGATGAATAAAAATAGAAAAATAGCTGGATGGTTGTGTTTCCTTTTTGCTCTAGGGCTTTCTAGTACAAATGGGATACTTCCTATTACAATCAAAGTACTATGTGGAGTACGCAGACAATCGAATTTTTTATATACTAAACATCATGATTGTGATGGGCATTGTTCTTTCAATATTTCTCCTACTCTCAATAAATAAAAAATGGAAAATAATAGTTTCGAGTATCATGGCGGTCCTGATTCTCCTACAAGTGGGTTTGATGATCAACCATAGCTCTAAAACAAAACATATTGTTAGCATTTCACCAGACCTAAAACATCTGTTTGTCATAAAAGAAAATAGAGCATTAGGTCTATCAACATACTATCGAACCTATTATGGAATATTCGCCCGACAAAAGGAAAGCCTTCCCTATAAAACAAACGGTGAGTTCAAGGTTAAATGGATAGAGAAAGACATTGCTGCAGTTACATACCAAACACCTAACTGGAAAATACACCAATACATTGGGACATATGGTGATCGAAATGGGGGTCACTCATATTCATATGTCGGCCCATCTATACATGGACAATGGCAATGGGAGAATGTGCGGGTGACCAGTGCTACCGAAGGAATTTCGATAGATTACAACGGTGAAATGGAAAGGTATGCCTGGGAAAATATCGTTCAATTTGGTACAATAGCGATTGTTTTGACCAAAAATGACCAAGCCGAATGGACAATCGCCTTAAGTGCAAATTTTAAAAGTAACTCAAATGAACCAATTCCACCCTCAGGGGAAATTATTTTAAATAAAGCAACCATAGGTAAAAATGAACCAATTAGGTTGGAATATGTAGCTACTGAATAATAATAGATAGAGCCCTTTCACTTGAGAGGGCTCTTGTCATGAATAAGTGAACTCAATTAGTTTGATAAAAAATTAATGAACAAACTTTTGTTAAATATTTGTACCATTAATTTTTTTCACCTTTTCCGTTATATCTTCACCATCAACAATGATCTTTTCAATTTCACATTCAAAAGGGTGATTCCTTTTAATCCATTTCCAAAACTCTAAAGCAACCATTTCACTCTTTCGTCCTTTTAGTGGAAAATTTCCACGCCTAAGTACATTATTATCATTTGTCTTGTAGTAAACATGAATCGTCACGTTCATTCTTTTCATCCTCATAAAGTTTCTTCAACTTTTCAATATCATCATATAAATTATACACAAAGAAATATGAAACAAATCTTTAGATACTCCTGAAATATATTTCTTTCTGCATATTTAACCTATCAACCTTTTTCATGTATAGTAGAATAGAACATGAAAATGCAGAATGATAAGTAGCGGCTTTTTATATAGAAGGTGGAGATATAGTTGAGAAAAATTATTTTAACAACTGAGAGTGGTGCGGATTTACCAGCAGAGTTAGCTGACAAACATAATGTTCAAGTGGTCCCGATGCACGTGGTTATGGAGGGGCAGGATTATTTAGATGGGTCGTTACCTGTAACGGATATTTATGATTTTTATGAGAGGACAAAGAAAATACCCTCGACAACGTCGACAAATTCTCATGAATATCTTGAATTTTTCACGAAGATAAAAAATGATTATCCTGATTGTATTATCATACATATTGGTTATACTTCAAAGGCGTCTTCTTCTTTTCAAAATGCAATCATCGCAACGGAAGAATTGAATGATATTTTTCTAATTGACGCACTGAACGTTACAGGAGGATTAACTGCCATTGTGATGTATGCGGTTAACTTGTTAGATAATGAACCTACGATTGACCCTGTTCACTTAGTAGAGAAGATTGAATCAATCGTTCCAAAATCAAGACTAGCTTTCGTTCCTGGAAGCCTAGATTTTTTAAGAGCGGGTGGACGCGTTAGTAATCTAGCTTATCTGGGTGGTGCGTTGTTAAAAATTAAGCCGCGTATTGAATTAATAGATGGAAATCTTGTTTCAACAAAAAAATATCGTGGCAATATGGAAGCTGTTTCAGAAAAACTCATGCGGGATTACTTAAATCAATACAACATTGATAGAGAACAACTTTATCTTCTATACTCGATCGGTCTTGATGAAAGTATCAAGCGGAGGATGGATGAAATTGCAAAAGAAGCTGGTTTCAAAAATGTAGAATGGATTCAAGCTGGCGCCATGATATCTACTCATGCTGGACCTGGCGGTGTCGGAATTGCAGGCTTAGAAGTTTAGGAAGTTTCAAACCTATTAATAAATGAAAGGCTGATTATATGAAGGTAGCGATTTTTGATTTTGATGGAACTTTATTTCCTAAAGAGACGTTCCCTCTTTTAATGAGTCATTTGAAGAATCATCCTATACATTTTCAGAAGTATCGGAATTTTTTCCTTAGGATATTACCGGTTTACCTTGCCTATAAATGTAAACTTTACCCCGAACAAAAAATGAAAGAATATTCAATGAGGAGCTATATTTCTGCTTTTGGTTCTTCTCCAAAAATAGAAATAGAGCAGTTTTTTTCACAAATTGGCGGGATTATGAGCGAAAACCTTCGTGAACCGATGTTACATAGACTTGAACAACATCAAAAAGATGGCTTTTACACTATGCTAGTCTCAGGTGCATATGAACCACTTCTATACTCCGTCACGAAAAATGTTAATTTTGATTGTATTATTGGCAGCAGTATACCGTATCATGATGAAAAACTGAGCAAAACCTCATCAGTAAACTATATTTACGGTGAACGGAAAACGGAATATATTAATGCCCATTTGTCTAATGCTGATGTTGATTGGCAAAATAGCTTTGCCTATGGGGATAGTTATTCGGATTTAAATGTTCTTGAATTAGTAGGAAATCCTGTTGCAGTAAACCCAGAACCTCGTCTTTTGGAATTAGCTCAGGATAAGAAATGGGAAATCATAAAGGAACCAACGGTTAGTCTTGTCTGAGAGTAGGTACAGATAATTCTCCACCAAAAAAGTTGCTATAGTTATAAAAAAGAGTCTCAAAGGACATTTTCCTTTGAGACACTTTTTTGAAGTGTTTATGCGAGTTTAGTGATATCCTGCATGTTGAATTGTATTATTTATTGAATACGATCAATTACTTTAACCCCTTTATAGAAAACCTTCTTGATCTTGTCAATCTCCGTTATTTCTAGACCAGGAACACCTTCAGCTACTAAAAAGTTTGCCTCTAAACCAACTTCTAGTCGTCCAAATTGGCTTTCCTTTCCTAATAGTTTTGCAGGATTGTAGGTTAGCAGCGCTAGAATATTGTTTTCGTCGTAATGATGTTTCTTTAAAAGCTGCATAGCGGGCTGTGCTATTAACATTAAGACATCAGGACCCTTTAATGTTTGGTCATGAAATGGCAGCCATGAAGTTCCTTGATAAGGCGGAAGATAGGAGTCCGTTGAGATCGATACAGGAATATCATTTTCGATGAATTTGAGAATTTCCTCTGGTGAGTTCGGCTGTAAATGTGTACCACCCATTGGTGTCGCAACAATTTCAACTCCTTGTTTCGCTGCCATTTCAATTTGTGCATCTGTAATTCCATGTGCATGGTGCAGAACATCAATTCCTGCCTCTAAGGCGATTTTTATACCTTCCTCCCCAGCAACATGGGAACCAATTCGTTTTCCTAAACGATGATATATATCTACAATCTGTTGTAACTCTTTCAACGAGTAGATAATTTCTCCTGCTCGTGGTACTTCTTTTTCTGTGAAATTTGCGGGTGTCGCATTGATAAAGATATTTTCACCAGGATAGTCACTTTCCAGAGCAATCATTTGCACTAGAACCGGGTCGGTTAAATCGTATTGACTCACACCCCGTGATTGTGTGATCGATGTGAAATGTGCCAAAGTTTCGAAACCGATGGAAATACTGGTTGTTGCAAAAGAAACATCAAGAGGAAGATCCAGAATAGCTTTTTGATAATCCTCTTTAGAAAAATTACAAAGGTGATGACCGCAGATTTGCTCTCCAAGTGCCGTGATCCCCGCTGACAATGCATGAAAAAGAATTGCTTTCCCTGCTAAAAAGTGGGTTTCAGGCGTAACGGGATAGAGTGAAGTTGGTGCGAATTCTAATAAATGAGTATGACAATCAACTAAAGAGGGAGTTATCACATAACTCGAACAATCTATCTCATCCATATCTGGGAATTGCTCTTTCATCTTTTCCCAACTGCCAATCGCGGCAATTTTTCCATTTTCAACAACCATGGCACCATTAACCAACGTCCCTAAGTGGCTGACGGTCACTATTTTCTTTCCTCGAATCAAGTAATTCATCATATATCACACCAAAAATGGAGTTAAAAAATACCCCAATACACATGCCGTTATAAATCGAAGAAACATTCCAATAATAGCAGCTTCTAATGTTTCTCTTTCATTTAAGCTAGATGTTTCGGCCCAGGTGGCAGGTACCTGACCAAAGATGACAGACAATGGCAGCCCAGAGTTGGCTAAAACAAATGAGCCAACAATTAAACGTGGATCAATGGTGCTTGCAAGATCGGCTAACTGTGCAACGGCAAGTGTCGGAGCAGCCAGAATGGACACAATCCCGGTAGCTGGCTCAATACTTAAGAAGGTAAGAACAGAGGATAAACTAGATTCTATAATGTCCCAAACACCAATGAATTTTAAAGCCCCGATAAAGAAAAAGACTGCGGCAACCGCTGGAATGATAATTAGAAATAGCAGCTCTACACCTTCTTTAGCGGATGAGAAAATCGTTTGTAAAAATTTTGTAGTTGGAGTAAAGCGTGGTAATTCTTCGAGCTCAACTTTCTTGGTATCTCGATAAATCGTTCTTGATAATAGAAATGGTACGACAATGATTGGAACAAAAATCGAAAGAATCACGAGCGGAAAGGCATTAATGTTGAACGCTGAAAGGGCAATGAGCCCTAATACAAAGGTTGCAAAGGATTGAGGTGATTGGATCATCGTCGCTACTGCAATTTTTTGCTCAGCTTTGGTTGCATTTGCTTTGACAAGAATCGGTCCAGAGATTTTCCCAGCAGCATTAATATCACCAAGGATATTGTAAACACTTGGAATGATAACAGATGGATTGATTTTAAACCACTTCATGATGGGAACAAATAGGCGAATTAACCCATCGGTAAATCCTAAACGCTCCAATATCCGACCGACGATAACGCTTACAATGATCGCGATTCCAACCTCACTGGTTAGAAAAATATCTACGACAATGGGTTTAACTTCTTTAATAATTGTATCAAATAGGGCGGAAAGCGAATTAGGAGCAAATAACAGAAGAATCAATGACCCAAAGACTAATAATATACCAATCACTTCAAAAACCTGCCACTTTAATCTTGAAGACTTTGATATTGATGCTTGTTCCTTCTCCATAGTAAGACCTCCTGACATTTTTATTACATTATGTCTGGGCGGAAAAAGTGTGTTTGTCAGAGGTTACTATGGTACACCTTCAACAGAAACCATACAGTTTCTACAAAAAACCGTACAGTTCCTACAATAAAGTGTACAGTTCCGACAAAAAACCATACAGTTTCCTACAAACAAGTGTACTGCTCCAACTTAATTAACGATTAACAAATTGTTAATTAAAGGAGTATTAACGGTTTTGGATGATTCATCGATCGCAACAGATGCTGCATTTTTTAGAAAAGCTCCAACACTTCAGTTTATTGAAGCAGTAGCGGATAACGGAAAGCAAAAGAAATCCAATCGTTATTCAAAAAAACCTGCCCAATTATACCGTTTTAACGAAGTTCAACCGATTGTTTCGATTTACAGAAATAAACTACAATGATAAGGGAGAGAACAAAATGGGGATATTTAAGAATTGGGCGCGGTTTGAAATAGGCTGGCTGTGACCTTTACAATGGTTAACATTTATCTATTCTTTGCTTGGGAGGACTCTCTTATCGGTTTAATTTCCTCTATAAGTGGAATGCTTTGCGTGGTTTTAGTAGCGAAGGGGAAAATCGTAAACTATTACTTTGGTATTGTTCAAACATTAACCTATGCATATATTGCATATGGTTAAGCTCTTTATGGCGAGGTAATGTTAAATGCGATGTTTTACTTTCCTGATCAGTTTATCGGGATTTATTTATGGAAAAAGAACAAAACCGTTCAAGCTGTGGAAGGGGAAGATGTAACCGTTCAAAGCCTTACAAAAAAGGGTTGGATGTATACTATAGTATCGATTGTGATTCTTACCGCAGCTTATGGACTCTTCATGAAATACTTAGGTGGCAACCTTGTTTGGACAGATTCAGCCACAAATGTATTATCGATAGCGGCGCAAATATTGATGTTGAAACGATTTACAGAACAATGGCTTTTATGGATTTCCGTAAATATCTTATCGATTTTCTTGTGGATCACAGCCCTCGTCACTCAAGCTGGCAATGACTTTTTGCTGTTAGTCATGTGGTCAGCATTCCTAGTAAATAGTATTTATGGGTATATCAACTGGGGAAAACTATACAACAAACAGTTAAAGGAGGCGGCTTAAAATGACCGTTGGTTTTATCGGAGGGAAGTTCCTCCCGAGACATCTTGGTCATGTGTATGCGATTGTGCACGCTTCATCGATCGTTGATGAACTGTATGTTGTTCTATCTCATAGCGAAACCCGAGACAGTGAACTTTGCTTGAATACGAAAATGAACTATATTCCCGCTAAAATTCGTATGCGCTGGCTATCTCAACTAACGAAAGATATGCCCCATCTAAGAGTAATTTCTATTGAGGACAATCAAGATAATGACAATTATAACTGGGCTGAAGGTGCAGATTTAATAAGAAACTGAATTGGAAAATAAATTGATTACGTGTTTAGTTCTGAAATTGAATATATTGATATTTTTAAAGAATTATATCCCAATGCAAAGCACAAACTGATTGATCCGCAGCGCACACATGTGAGCATCTCTGCTACTGTTATTAGGAGGGAAGGGGTGTACCGTCATTGGGAGTACATTCCTAACTTCGTAAAACCGTATTTTGTTAAGAAGATTGTTTTGGTTGGAACCGAAAGCTGCGGGAAATCAACGTTGACGAAAAACCTTGCCAAAATCTACAACACTACTTATGTGGAGGAATATGGCCGAACCGTCTGTGAAGAATTAGGCGGCTGCGATGGAATCATGATTAAAGAAGATTATCAAAAAATTGCTTACGGTCACAAAATGGCTGAATATCAGGCAATTGAAAAGGCTAATAAGCTTGTTTTTATTGATGCAGAAGCCAACGTAACCCAATTTTATTCAAACCTTTACAATAACCAAAAACATACAACCGCAAGCCCCTGCATTCATGTATGGGGTAAGGTTGTGTTTTTTAGAACAAATGTTCCTAAAATAATTGTATTCGTTTTATCTATTTGATATAATAAGAATATGAAAAGTCTAATACATTATAAAAGTAATAATAACGTATTATATTCATGCAAGTATCATGTAGTTTGGTGTCCTAAATATAGAAGGAGTGTACTGATAGATGGAGTAGATGATCGACTTAAATCTATTCTAGTTGGGGTTGCAGAAGAGACGCATTCTGAAATAATTGAAATGGAGATTATGCCCGATCATGTCCATCTTCTGGTAGAATGCGATCCACAGTTTGGCATAAATAAACTATTAGAATGATGAAAGGAAGAAGTTCTCGTTACCTCCGCCGCGAATTCCCATGGTTAAAAAGTAGAATCCCTTCCCTATGGACGAATAGTTATTTTGTTTCAACTGTTGGTGGTACCACGCTTGATATCGTAAAACAGTACATAGAAAATCAAAAAGGAGTGTAAAGTTATGGCAACATCAAAAGATCGAACACCCACTTTTATTGCAACGATTCGGCTAAAAACGGATATGAAGGCAGAAAAGCAGCTTTTGGTGATGTCAGACTGTGCAAGACAACTTTACAACGCTTGTTTAGGGGAAAGTTTGAAGAGACTTAGAGGTATTCAATCTACAGGATTGTATAAGGAGACGGTTCAATTATCTAAAACTTTGGAAGCGGATATTGAAAAACGTCGAGTGAACTTTAAACAGCTGAATGATACATTTGGTTTTACCGATTATTCCATTCAATCTTTCGGGACCAAAACGAAAAATGATTCAAAGTTTATTGCCGAACATTTAGGGACGCACATCTGTCAAAAAGCCGCTACAAGAGCCTTTAAAGCTGTTCAAAAATTCGCCTTTAAGAAAGCCAAAAAGGTATGGTTTAAACGAAAAGGTGAGTATGTTTCCTTAGAAGGGAAAAATAACAAAACATTTCTTACTTACTCCAATGGTTATGTTTTTGTCGGTAAAAGCCTTTCCTTGAAATGCTTAATCGATCCAAAAGATCAATGGATGCAGTACGCCTTAAAGCACAGAATAAAATATTGTCGGTTGATTAGAAAGGAAGTTAAGGGGAAAAATCGGTTTTATGTTCAATTAATAGTAGAAGGACACCCTTATCGTAAATATCATTTAGGACAGGAAATGATTGGACTAGATGTTGGTCCTTCCACCATTGCGATTGTAGGGGAATCAAAAGCTGAATTAAAGGAATTTTGTCAGGAGGTTGTTTTTCTTGATAAAGAAAAAAGAAGAATAAATCGCAAATTAGATCGACAGCGTCGAGCAAATAATCCAAACCATTATCAAAGCAATGGCGTTGTGAAAAAAGGGAAAAAGAAATGGATTAACTCCAAAAACTATATAAAGACTCGTTCAGAACACAGAGAAAGGGAACGAAAGATAAAAGAAGTCAGAAAACAGATCCATGGTCGAGATACCAATCAAATTCTTCAACTAGCCACTTCCATTCAAACAGAAAAACTCTCCTATAAAGCATTTCAGAAAATGTTCGGCAAAAGCATAGGTAGAAAAGCTCCAAGTATGTTTATGAAAATGTTAAAACGAAAAGTTGTATCGCAAGGTGGAATATTCCGAGAGTTCCCTACCCACTCCACAAAGTTATCTCAGACCTGTCATTGTGGTGCAATTAAGAAAAAAAGACTCAAAGACCGCTGGCATATTTGCGAATGCGGTGTCACGGCACAACGGGATTTGTACAGTGCGTTTCTAGCTAGGTATATAGCCAAAAATAATCGGTTAGCCATAAAAGAAGCGGAACATAATTGGGAACAACTCTCCATTGTTTTGGATGATTGTGTAACGATTTTGAAAAAAAAGAAGCCAGAGAGAAAATTCATATCCACATTTGGTTTATAAATCCTTTGAGATTAGAAGGTTAAATCTCTCGGTGCAGACGTACCCCGAAACAGTCAATAAGTTGTGAGCGGCAAGGGAATCCGAGCCCATGTAAATAGTCGTGTTTCGATTAGTTGCATTAGAACGATTTCGGCTATCGAAGCCTTTTAAACCGAAGTGAAGTCCCTCCTCTAGATAGATACTAGAGGAGGGAAGAGCCTAGGTTGATTGAAGGTGGAACCCCCTCCATTTATGGATGGGAGAGCGTCAGGAACATCAACCAGTACTAGATGAAATCGCTAAACTACAAGAATATGATCTTTGGCTTTTCCTGGAACCTGATGTTAAATGGGTGAATGATGGGCTAAGAGTGCATGGTGAGATTGAAACAAGGTCTCAAAACAATCAGCATTTAAAGACATTGTTAGCTGAGCACAACATTGACTATAAAATTTTGAACGGAAACTATGAAAATAGATTAAAATTGACAATCGAGATAATTGACAATTTATTACTGGAAGCACACTCCTAAACCGGAAGGTCCAACTTAGTAGAAACAGACGAATATAAAGTAACGAGTTCCATTTCCAATCGTAAACATTCAATAGGTAAAATGACTGTCAAAAGATTTTGATAGTCATTTTTTATTGGTCTATAGCGATTTTTATTACTGTTCGGATTAATTTAAAAATTTCTATAATTTCTAATTGACAACCATTATCAATAGAGAATACAATAAATATGTGGTTGATAATGAAAATCGTTATCAATCAACTAATTTCTAAGGAGGTTTTCATGGAGAAAAATCTATTACTTACTTTTTCTATTCTTCTATTAGTATTAGGATTTGGATTACATAATCCCGTATTTGCGGCAGGGAGTTCCAGTGAAGATATAACTAAAGCTGGTAAGTTCGTTGATCAAGCCATTGATTTTGCTACTAAAGGAAACCTTTCGGATAGTGAAAAAGCTTATGATCAATTTAATAAGACCTGGCGGCAAATAGAGGATGGGATTAAAGCAGATTCTGCAACTGCCTATCGAGATATTGAATCGAATATGGGAAAGGTAGTCTATGCCATAACCATTAAAAATCAAGAACAAGTTATTCAGGCTTTACAGGATTTAAAGTCTGTCAATGAAAAAATTGTAAATGGAGGGTATCCAAAAGAGTCAGGTTTTAATAATGAGGATATTACGTTAGATGAATTTATTTTACTTCTCCAAGAAACACAGAAGGAAGTGAATGAACACAATCAATCTGAAGCATTAGAGGGTATCAAAAAGGCAAATAGCAGCTGGTTGAGTGTAGAAGGAGCGGTGGTCGCACAATCTGCCTCTGTTTACAGTGATTCCGAGAGAGACTTGGTGACGATCCAAGCAATGCTTGCTGCTGACCCTCCAAATTATCAAGATGCTGATAAGACAATCAATACAATGGTAAAATACTTAACCCCCTTAGCCAATAAATCTCAATACACTTATTGGGATGCTGCCATGATTCTTATTCGAGAAGGTTTAGAAGCACTTCTTGTAGTGATAGCACTTATGTCATTTGTTAAGAAATCAGCAGAGGGAAAGGGAAAAGGATGGATTTGGACTGGTGTATTAGCTGGTCTAGGAGTTAGTGTAATACTCGCCATTATTGTAAAATTTGTGATCTCTTCTGGAGCGTTTGGTAATAATAATGCACTTATTGCTGGATGGACAGGTGTTTTTGCTGCCGTAATGTTATTGTACATGAGCTATTGGCTTCATAGTCAATCGAATATCGCTGATTGGAATCAGTATATTCGTGAAAAAAGCCAAACAGCTTTAACAACAGGTAAACTTGTTTCATTAGGTACTCTTGCTTTTCTTGCAGTATTCCGAGAAGGCACGGAAACCGTATTATTCTATATGGGTATGGCTAGCCAAATAAAACTTCAGTCCCTATTGATTGGTTTTCTAATTGGAGCTGCAATACTTGGAATCTTAGCGTATTTAATGGTATTTGCAGGATTAAAGCTGCCGCTGCGTTTATTCTTTATGGTGTCTAGTATCATCGTATTTTATCTTTGTGTTAAGTTTACGGGAATGGGAATACACAGCCTCCAATTAGCTGGATTCATCCAAACCACTAATTCTCCAGGCATTCCAAGTTTCGAATTTTTTGCACTTTATCCTTCATGGGAAAGTACAATACCTCAAGTTATTCTTGTATTTGGGGCCGTTATTATGATTCTATTAAAAAACATTAAAAGTAAAAAACCAATAAGCAGTCAAAAATTAAATTTGAAATGAGGAATAATAGAATGAAAAAAGTAACAGCAATGATTTTAGCAATCGGCTTTGGAAGTGCACTGGTTCTAGCAGGCTGTAATTCAAACGAAAGTAAAATTTCCGAGGGAGTAAATGATATGCTGGATACAGCAGAACAGCTGGCAATAGCTATTGATAACGGCGACCAAGCAAAAGTAAAGGAAGTTGGTCCCCAGTTAGAAGATCAGTGGTCTTCTTTTGAAGAAGGTGTAAAAGAGGATAACCAAGATTTATATGAAAAAATCGAAAAATATCTGGACCCAACTATTGCAGGTTCGGAAGCAGCCACTCTTGATAAAGATGCCCTAGAAACATTAAATGATCAACTTACAATGGCCTTGAAAGAATTAAAGGATGAAATCAAATAGTGAGTTTAAAAAGAACACCAGCTCTTTGGAGTTGGTGTTCTTTCATGTTGCCCAGGACAAAATACAGTGAAAGTCTTGTTGTATGTTGCCTTTAATTTTTAAATATTTTTATTGTTCAGAAAAATATTGACAACAAAATAAATATTATTTATTATAATAATCAGATAAATATTATTTATTTTACATCTTTATAAACCTAGATTAAAAAGGCAGGTGTTTACATAAAAGGTTAACCTAAATGACAGCGTTTTCTTTTGATTAACCTCTAATCCTTTTTACATATCATTTATATTAGTTGGAAGGTTCACATCAAGACTGGAGAAGAGGAAGTGGTTTAAATGAAAAATAGAAGTGAACAACTAGTTCATGATCTTGGAAAGAAAATCGTAACAAGTGAATTTGCTCCGGGAGATCTATTACCAAAGGTAGAAGATGCGAGTGAAATGCTTAAAGTTAGCCGGACGGTAGTTCGTGAAGCGTTAAGAGTATTATCTACAATGGGACTTGTCAGGTCCAATCAAAGGGCTGGTACCGTTGTACTACCGCGTTCGGATTGGCAATGGTGGAATCTTGATGTATTAACCTGGGTGCTAGAAGACGACAAAAATAGCGACTTTTTAGTGCATTTAACAGAAGTAAGATTAGGACTTGAACCCACTGCCGCAGCATTAGCAGCCAAGAGGGCAAGTGACCACGACATGAGTAAAATAAAACATGCTTTTGAGCGATTGGAGCAATCCATCGGCGATGAAAAGGCATGGGCAAGTGCTGATTATGATTTCCATGAAAGCATTTTACAAGCTTCTCACAATGATCTCATCATTAACACAGTTAAAACACTTCGAAAAGCGCTAGTCAACAGCCGCGAAAAAACGCTTGAAGCATCAAAGAATTTTCCCGAATCACCATATGATTCGCCGACACAAGAAGTGTTTAAAAGACACCGAGTTATTTATGATGCCATCATAGCACGGGATGAAGAGTTGGCCAGGCAAAAAATGACCGATTTAATCCTGCGAGTAAAGAGAATTTTGGAAAAAATATATGGTTTTCAAGACTAAATGCCATAGAAAAGTTTAAAAAATTAAGCGGTATGAGAGGAGCAAAAAAAATGGGATTACAAGTTGTACGATTTGAAAAAGAAAATAAACAGCAGTGGGGTGTTGTATCAAACGATCAAATTCTCGTATTAAAAAATACTTATAGCACTTTGGCAGATTTTTTAGAGTCAGGGGTCGAAGAAGCAAGGAGAGTCAAAGCACAAGGAACGAGTGAATCTGTTTCACTTGATGAGGTGACCATCTTAAGTCCAGTGACCAAACCGGCAAGGATCGTTTGTCAGGGGGCAAATTATTCTTCACATCGTGAAGAAGCTGGGCTAGAAGCAGCACGTCCACCTTATAACATGATTTTTAGCAAGGCAGATAGTTCACTTAGTGGTGCATATTCCGAAATTATTCGACCTTCCCATGTTCAGCTACTAGATTATGAAATTGAGTTAGGTCTAGTAATTGGAACAGAAATTTCTGGAGCGGTAAAAGTAACAGATGAGAATATTCATGAATATGTAGCTGGGCTTGTCATTTTTAATGATGTTTCCGCTCGGGATGTGCAGCTTTCTGAGGGACAATGGCTAAAAGGGAAAAGCTACCGTACATTTGGGCCTACTGGACCATTTCTATACCTACTTGATAAGGAAGATACAGCTCTCATACATGATCTCGATTTAAAATGTTGGGTAAATGATGAGTTGCGCCAATCAGCTAATACGAATCAACTAATTTACAAACCAGCAGAAACGCTCACTGAGCTTTCAGAAACGATGGATCTATCAAAAGGAGATTTAATCATCACAGGTACAACTGGCGGTGTTGCATTAACACTTACACCAGAAATATTAGGAAATATTTCAAGTCCGGCACTTGCTTACGAAAAGAAATTAGATTTATTGGTGGAAAGCCAAATTAATAATGGAAAATACCTCAAAGACGGCGATGTCATTCGTTGTCAGATTAAAAGCTCGGATGGAAGTATTGACCTTGGTGAACAAATAAACAAAGTGGTAGCAAGTAAAGTAGCCGTTTCCTAAAATATGAAATCAATAGCTGGGATTTATTCCTAATCCCAGCGTCCCTTATTTTATAGCTATTATGGATATTATCTTAGAGATGAATAAAAGGATATTTATAATTCCAACTAATGAATCCGCTTTCATTCAGGTATTTTATAAACTAAAAAGATTGATAGGGGTATGATGGATGAAAAAAGAAAATGTAGATGTTGCCATTGTTGGTTACGGTCCTGTATCTAAGCTATTAGCTACTTTACTTGGACAAAAAGGATGGAAGGTTGGAGTATATGAACGGTTTCCAAAGCCGTACCCACTTCCACGAGCAGTTGTATTTGATGACGAAGTTGCTAGGATTTTACAATCTATTCTCTCTGGCGAGGAGATAGAAAGAGTTACTCAAGCTGTCCCTGATTTTTATGAATGGGTCAACGCTGACCGAAAATTACTTTTAGGGATAGATTTTTCCCAATTTGGTATATCAGGTTGGCCAAGCCATTTATTTTTTAATCAACCAGAACTTGAAGAAATAATGGATACCGCATGTAGAAAACAGGCTACCGTTAGTGTGAATTTAGGAAGTGAAGCTGTTGGATTAAGTGAATTTGACGACCGTGCAGAACTTATCATTAAAGATGTACACGGAGTAGAAACCAAAGTTACTGCCAAATATATAGTTGGATGTGATGGAGCTAATAGTTTTGTTCGAAAAAATATCGAACATACCATTACGGATCTTGGTTTTGTTGCAGATTGGCTAGTGATTGATATTATTCCTCAAGTAGAAAGAGAATGGAAACCTATGAATCTACAAGTCTGTGATCCAGCACGACCAACGACGGTTGTTTCAGGCGGTCCCGGTAGAAGACGCTGGGAATTCATGGCCATGCCAGGTGAAACAATAGAAGACATGAACAAGGAAGAGGTGGCATGGAAGTTATTGGAGCCTTGGGATATTACGCCTGCTAACTCCGTGTTAGAACGACACGCAATTTATACATTTAAGGCACAATGGGTGGATGAATGGCGAAAAGGAAGGCTAATGTTAGCTGGTGACGCTGCACATTTAACTCCACCATTTATGGGTCAAGGGATGTGTGCAGGACTTCGTGATGCAAAGAATCTAGCATGGAAACTCGATTTGATCCTCAAAGGTCTGGCCAGTGACAACCTTCTCGATACCTATACGAAAGAACGTAAACCGCATAATCGTGATGTAGTAGAGGCAGCCTTGTTTTTAGGAAATGTCATTTGCGTAGCCGATCCAGAAGCTGCTGCTAAAAGAGATGAAGCATTTTTCACGGGCAGTGTACCGCCAATGCCTGAATTTCCATTTTTGACGGAGGGCATTCTCTATCAACAAGGCAATTACACGGGTAAACTATCGTTTCAAAGTCAGGTGAATTATCAAGGCAAAACAGGGTTGTTTGATGATCTAATTGGGGATGGATGGATTGTGATGAGTCCAATCGATGATCCGAGGAAGGTCTTACGTGAAGAGCAGGTTACCTTTCTTGAAAACATAGGAGCAAAATTCATTCAAGTTTCAGAATCTTCCGATACAAAACAAGAGTCTCCGAATCTAGTTGTCGATGTTGATGGTAAATACAAACAATATTTTAATGAAACAGGATTAGAGGCTGTTCTCGTTCGTCCAGATTTTTACCTTTTTGGAGGGACAGAAGTTTTAAATGAGTTACCTTTACTCGTGGATGATTTAGTGAAACAAATGGGTCAATTCATAAATACAGCAGCTACGAGATAACCAATATTGGGGAATATTCGTTTCCATTGCAGCTACTGTACCAGCATAAAGGATGGAGATCCTTTAGCATACGTTTCTGAACTACTTGAAGGCAAATCAGAAACAAATTTTAATAGACTCGGCTAAAAGTCTAAAAAATAATTATACTATGTTTCTTGGTAAGAATGTAATCAAAAGGGTCCATTAAATTTAAGATAAACCATTTAGGGGGAATGTATGATGTCCAAAGTAAAAGTATTTCGATTAGCTTATGTTGACTTTTCTGCAAAAAATGCCGGTGCTATGGTGGACTATTATACCCATACGATGGGGTACCGGATTACGGAGGAAAAGGACGGAGTGACCTATTTAAGTAATGGTCTTGATCATCACAATATTGTCATTACACCTGCAGAAGAAAAAGCAATTCGCAGATATGGTTATCAATTAGATGGAAAACTGACACTCGAAGAAGTACAAGAGCAACTTCATTCCAAAGGGATTGCCTCAAGTATGAAAATAGACGCGAAACCTGGTATTTCAAGATTTCTAGAATTGCAGGATCCAGCAGGGAATGTTCTTGACATATTTACGGAGATGGAACAAACTGCGATTGGTTTTGGAAATTCAGGCATTGTTCCTCTTAAGCTAGGACATATTGCTTTTTATGCGAAAAATTTTAAGGAAACGATTAAATTTTATCAGGAAGTTTTAAACTTTGATTTTACCGATCAAATTGGAATAGATTTCGCTAATTTCCTAACTTGTAATACCGATCACCACGTCATAAATATTGTCGCATCAGAGGAGACGCGTCTTCACCATATTGCTTTCCAATTAAAAGACGCAAGCCATCAATATGCCAGTTCCGATCTATTAGCCAAGCACGGACGTCCTGTTCTTTGGGGACCATCCCGACATACTGCTGGACATAACATTGCCACCTACCATCATGACCCAGAAGAAAATGTGGTGGAATTATATACAGATATGGATGTTTTTATTTCAGAACTTGGAATTTTTGAGCCTCGTCCATGGCATGAAATGCTGCCCCAAAAACCAAAAGTTTGGGAAGCGTTGAGTGCTTGGGGCACTGAATTTGAATTAGACTTGGCAAATGTGTAAGTAGTCTCTATTTCAAGGATAGTTCTAAATTAAACGAGTTGATATAAGAAGTAGGGGCCATAGAGAGCTTAAAAAGTACTTTTTGGTCTCCCTTCTTGTTTGCCTGATTAAAGGAGACGCAAATTGATACATATAACTAGAATAAGTTTTTACTAATAAAAGAGATGAATGGAGGAGTAAAACAATGACAACTTATATTATTGATGGTGCGAGAACAGCTTTTGGAACGTACGGTGGGTCCTTTAAGGATGTTAGTGACGTTGACTTAGGGGTTACAGCGACAAAAGGAGCCATTGAAAGAAGCGGTATTCCTGCTTCCGATATAGATGAAATTATTTTCGGAAATGTGATTCAGACTGCTGAATATTCTCCCTATTTGGCCAGACATATTGGTTTAAAAAGCGGCATGTCAGAATCATCATCAGCCCTTACCTTGAATCGGCTTTGTGGATCGGGCTTACAGTCGATTGTATCAGGAGCACAATCTATTGCGTTAGGGGAAGCGAAGGTCATCGTGGCAGGTGGTACGGAGAGCATGAGTTCAGCACCACAAATTTTAAAGGGAACCCGATTTGGTTCACCAAATAAAGCACCTGTCGTGGTGGATATGCTTTGGGAAACACTAGTTGATCAATATGTGGGCTGTGGAATGGGCATGACAGCTGAAAATCTGGCAGATAAATATGACATTTCCCGAGAGGAGCAAGATGCATTTGCCGTTCAATCGCAGCAAAAGGCGGGAAATGCAAGAGAGCACGGACGTTTTGCGGAAGAAATTGTACCCGTTGTGATAAAAGGTAGTAAAGGGAAAGAAACCGTGATTGAGTTGGATGAACATATAAGAGCCGATGTAAATGTAGAAGGATTAGCGAAATTAAGACCAGCGTTTAAGAAAGATGGGACAGTAACTCCAGGCAATGCCAGTGGAATTAATGATGGTGCTTCTGCAGTCATTTTAGCGTCTGAAGACTATTGTTTGGAGCATAACTTAAAGCCATTAGCCAAGATTGTTTCATGGGGAGTGGCAGGGGTAGACCCGAAAATTATGGGAATTGGACCTGTTCCTGCAAGTAAAAAGGCTTTGGAAAATGCTGGACTCAGTTTAAGTGACATAGATTTGTTTGAATTTAACGAGGCATTCGCTGCACAATCATTATCTGTGATCAAAGAGTTAGGTGTTGACCAGGAAAAAGTAAATGTCAACGGTGGTGCAATTGCCCTCGGTCACCCCCTTGGTGCAAGTGGTACGAGAATCACCTATTCTTTAGCGCTTGAACTGAAGAAAAGGAATTTGAAATATGGTTTAGCTTCCCTTTGTATTGGCGGCGGTCAAGGCATTGCTATGATTATTGAGTCTGTGTAAGACAAAATTAGATGGAGTATGAGGAGGAACGATTAATGGAAAACAATAAAGTCCTTTTATCTGTTGAAAATCATGTCGGAGTCATCACGTTAAATCGTCCAGAAGCAGCCAATTCACTTGATTTGCAAATGGCAAAGGAATTGATGGATGTCGCCATTTTTTGTTCTGAGAGTGAAACGATTCGGGCAGTTGTGATTACCGGTGCAGGAAATAAGTTTTCAGTAGGGGGCGATTTAAAAAGCTTTGCTCAAGAGGGGGATGAAATAAGCTCGCATTTGAAAAGTGTGACGTTTTATCTGCATCAGGCCATTTCCCTTTTTGCAAGAATGAACAAACCTTTTATTGGGGCTGTCAATGGAGTCGCAGCTGGTGCCGGAATGAGCCTTGCCTGTGCATGTGATTTGGTATATGCCTCTGAGAAGTCTAAATTTGTGATGGCCTATAACAAAATCGGTTTAACACCTGATGGGTCAGGTAGTTATTTTCTACCTCGTCTTGTCGGGATGAGACGAGCATTAGAATTAATGTATACCAATCGGCAGTTAACGGCGAATGAGGCATTTGAATGGGGAATCGTCAATCAAGTAGTTTCTGATGAGAACCTGATGGAAGTAGTTCTAAGTATTGCTGAACAGTTGGCAAAAGGTCCAATGAATGCCTACGGAGCAACTAAAAAGTTATTCTATCACTCTCTTCAAGAAACGCTAGAGTCGCAAATGAGCAAGGAATCTTTATTACTCGCCTCTAGAGCAAGCAGCAAAGAGGGGAAAGAAGGAATTTCTGCTTTTCTTGAAAAGCGTGAAGCGAATTTCTTAGAGTAAAAGATTTATGTGATTTCAGAATCCTTAATTGGAGGGATAGGATTGAAAGCAGCTAAAGTACAAGAAAAGTTACTCTGGGAGCCCTCACAGCAAATGATAAATGAGTCAAATATTAAAAAATTTATAGTTTGGCTAGAGGAAAAAAGAGGGCTTAAATTTGATCAGTATGAAGAATTATGGAAATGGTCCGTAACGGAGATTGAAAACTTTTGGACCGCCATATGGGAATTTTTTGATATAAAAGCAACAGGGGCTTATCAAGAAGTGTTATCAGGTAATAAAATGCCAAACGTTAGATGGTTTCAGGGTGCGGAATTAAATTATGCAGAGCATATATTTAGGCAGGAGAATCCAAATAAACCTGCGATCATTTATAAATCCGAGATAAGTCCAGCACAGGAACTTAGCTGGGCTGAATTAAGAAAGAATACAGCGGCAATCGCGAACCATTTAAAGTCGATAGGGGTCAAGCGGGGAGATCGTGTAGTTGCTTATGCTCCAAATATTCCTGAAACCATCACAGCCTTTCTTGCGTGTGCCAGTATCGGTGCTGTTTGGTCAAGCTGCGCACCGGAATTTGGGATTGCAAGTGTCATTGACCGATTTAAACAAATCGAACCAACTGTATTAATTGCTGTGGATGGCTACCAATACGGCGGCAAGACTTATGACCGTCTGGATCATTTGAAAAAAATACAAGCAGAATTGCCGACACTGAAACAAACCATTCTCATTCCATATTTACAAGAGAAATCTGAATGGATTGAGGGAAAGAATTCTATTTTTTGGAACCAGGTTTTAAAAGAAAATAACGATGCTACGTTAACATTTGAGCACGTTCCTTTTAATGATCCGCTTTGGATTTTGTATTCTTCAGGCACCACAGGAAAACCAAAAGGGATTGTTCAAAGCCAAGGAGGAGTCCTGTTAGAGCATTTAAAATTCCTAGGTCTTCAAATGGATATAAGGAAGGACGACCGATTTTTTTGGTACACGACTACAGGCTGGATGATGTGGAATATTGGCGTTAGCGGGTTATTGACAGGAGCAACCATTGCCCTTTTTGATGGTAATCCAAACTATCCAAACGATGAAACTTTGTGGAGGTTTGCAGAATCTACGAAACTGAACATTTTTGGTACGAGTGCCAGCTTTTTAATGGCCAGTATGAAAGCAGGATTGATACCAAAGGACCAATTTGATCTCTCTCACTTGAGAACGATAGGCTCCACGGGATCGCCATTACCGGAAAGTGGATTTGACTGGATTTATGAGCATGTAAAAGAAGACATTTGGCTTACTTCTACCAGTGGTGGCACGGATATTTGTTCTGGCTTTGTGGGGGGAAGTCCAATATTACCGGTTTACTCAGGCGAAATCCAAGCTCGTGTATTGGGAGCAGCAGTAAAGGCTTATAATGATTCAGGTGAAGAGGTAATCGATGAAATCGGTGAACTTGTGATTACAGAACCAATACCATCCATGCCAATCTATTTTTGGAATGATGAGGAGGGCATACGTTATAAAGATAGTTACTTTAGTGTATTTCCTGATATATGGAGGCATGGAGACTTTATTAAGATTACGACGAGAGGATCCGCGATTATATTTGGTCGATCAGACGCGACCATAAACCGTGGCGGTATTCGAATGGGGACAAGTGAAATTTACAGTGCCCTAGAAAAAATCCCAGAAGTAATGGATAGTTTAATTGTCGATATTCCAATAAGTGCAGAACAATCCTACATGCCTTTATTTATCGTTCTAAAAGAAGGTTACGAACTTTCAAATAATCTAAAAGCAAGCATTAATCAAACCATTCGTCAAAACTGTTCCCCAAGACATATCCCAAATGAGATTTTTAGTGTAAAAGAATTACCGAAAACCTTGAACGGTAAGAAACTAGAGGTGCCGATTAAGAAAATATTAATGGGATTACCGATCGAACAAGCAGTTAACAAAGGTTCATTATTAAACCCAGAATCGTTAAGGTACTTTGTTGATTTTGGAGAACGTTTATCCTCTGGAATGGTCAAATAGAGGTAAAAGGATTGGAAAGTGATTTTCCGAAACAATCATTCAGGGGATTGCAGCATTAATCGTTCACCAAACCAATAACATGAGCAATCATACCGTTTCAAATTAAGAAAAGAAAAGCTCCAAGCTCTGTAAAAGAGTTTGGAGCTTATTTGATGATCACGAAAAATTAAAATACATTAAATAATACGATTGCCACGAGAGGCACTATGAAAATGATATAACCAATAGGGTTTCCAAAGTTAATCGTCCAACCTACGCCAAATCGTTTTCCCACAAAGATAGAGGGTCATTTTTGTTGTATGATTGACATTTTGGATATAAAATTAAGAATATTCTGTCAGTATTGTATAAGCAGAGTAAATATAGAGGAGTAAATGGATTATAATTAGATGTACATATTGGAGTGAAGGAGTTTTTATTGATGGGCGATTACCCAACCCTAACGAAAATTTCAGAAGGAATTTATCAACTTGTTGTTCGATATCCGTTTGGAATGTATGAAATGAACAGCTTTTTATTTCAGGGAGTAAATGGTTTTACAATCGTTGACACAGGCAGTGAAGCAAAGGAATCAATCGATATTTGGGAGAAAACGTTGGCATCGGGAATTACAGTCGATAAATTAGTACTTACACATGCTCATCCTGATCATATTGGTCTTGCAAAGTGGTTTCAGGAACAAAAACACGTTCCAGTCTATATTTCAAGTTTGGGCTATAAAGAAATACTGAGAAAACGAAAAAATGAAGATACCAATTGGATGCGCAGGTTCTTAAAGACACATGGTGGTCCTGAAATACCTAAAAATATGGAGAATCCAGAGGCGGCTGCCTATGAATTTGAACCTGATGGGCTTTTTGAAAAAGAGCAAACTATCATTCTAGGGGACAAAACGTATGAACCCATTTGGACTCCAGGTCATTCTTCAGATCATTTCTGTTTTTATAATAAGAATCAGCAGGTAATGATTACAGGCGATCATGTTCTCGCTGGACTGTCTCCAATTATCGCAATTTGGTCAGAAAACGACGAGAATCCAATAAAAGATAATTTTGACTCATTGGAAAGAATAAAAGCTTTTTCTACCAAGATAGCACTCCCTGGTCATGGTGAACTAATTTTTAGTCTAAACAATCGGATAGATGAAATAATATCCGGTCACAAACATCGCTTACAACAAATCTTAATTTCTATAGAAAATGATGAAAAAACATCATGGCAGATTTGTCAAGAACTATATGGAAGTTTAAGTCCGACAAAATTTTTTGCTCCATTTTTGGCCACTATTACGAGACTTATTTATCTTGAAAAGAGTGGTGAAGTATTTAGTGAATTAAAGGACGATAAATTGTATTTTCGTTCAATGGTCAATTAACCCTTTTAGGTATAATCTTCCGACTACATCTGCTGGAAAACTCTTAAAGAGATCGTTGAAAGACGAATACAAAGACTTATCACCAGAAGTGGAAAAAATATAGATTAATAGGGATCCGTCTAAATGGCGGGTTCTATTACTTGCTGGCGATGTATATAAATAAGATGAGATAGCTGATTGTTGCAATAAATTGGGCCGGTTGTAAAGATTTGAACCAGCAAGATGGATAAGCCAATCTAGACAGATACCTAAAAAAATAGTAAACTAAATAAATCTTAAATAAAAATCCGCATACCGCGGTGGAGGTTGTAGCACCCCTCGTTAAAAAAACTAAGGCGAAGCAGCACTTCTCTTAGGGGTGCTGTTTTTTCTATTGTATGGGGTGGATAAAAAAATCATCAGGGAGTGAGTTATTTGCGAATTTTATTGTATTTAATTTCGATCGTTGCTGCAAACGTCGTAACAGCGGCATTTGCGCCAATGCAATTAGGAATTTTTATTGTTCCAATGGGGACATTACTAATCGGAGCAACGTTTATTTTCCGTGACTTGGTTCAAAACAAATACGGAAGAAAGAAAACCTATATGTTTATCGGTTTAGCGCTCTTTCTATCGGCAATTGTTTCCTACTTGTTAGGGGACACATTAATCGTCGTCATGGCATCGGCAATTTCATTTGCGATTGCAGAAACAACCGATACTGAGATTTACACACGATTAAACCTGCCAATGAGCCTACGTGTACTCTATAGTGGAATCGTCGGTGGCTTATTGGATTCTGCGATTTTCGTTGTAATCGGTCTTAGCCCGCTTGGTGCAAACTTCTTACCATGGGAAGCCGTTCCATTCGCGATCATGGGTCAAGTGTTGGTAAAAACCATCATTCAGGGTATTGCAGCACTAATCATTCACCAAACCAACAATATTAGCAAAAATACATTTGCAAATTAAAATGGTAAAGCTCCTAGCTTTTAATAGAAGTTTGGAGCTTTTTTTTATGCTCCAAATCCTATATATGAATTGGATAGAAAGTCTATGTTGTGCAATTTATTAGTAATTAGTATATTATAACAATATTATGTAAACTTCAGTTGTGTTCCAGTCAGTGTAAATCCACTGAAATAGCCCAAGTGAATATTCTTCACTTGGGACAGGATTTAAGTGGCGTTAGCTATTCTTTAGATTTCCTAAAATAGTTTAATTACGTTATTTACTCTCAATTAACACCGTGCACCTACCATTGATTTAAACAACCAAGCGTAACTTGTAAAGCTAGTTCAAACTAGGCTGCCCCGCGGCACATAGAAATGACCACTTATGGCTGCTTCCTTCCGGACCTGACCAGATTCATAGGTTTCCATTGCGTAGGATCTAGTTGTCAACACTATTTTCACAAGGCAGACCTTACTTGATCAAACCTCAGGTCGGACTTCAACCCCGCTATGGCGGATTGCGGGTTACAGGGCACCGCCAACTCCCCGTCTAGCACGGTATGTATATGCTAGACTCCTGCTTATGATTAAGTAATGGTACTTTTCGAAGGGAATTAAATCCCCAACAGTGATAAATCCGGCGCATGAAATGGCTGTAAGCCAGGTTCTGTTCCTGCGTGCTATCACGATGCCAATCTCGCACGTACAGGTGTAATCATATGACTATCAGTCAAGAAGACCGATCCATCCTTTTGGTTCCTTATTCCCGCTGGATGGTGCCCCTACCAAAGTTTGGGTTGCTCGCTCGTGGGGTTTACCCGTTCCATTTCTTCTGTTTCCAAAAGAATTCGTCACTGTGGCACTTTCAGGTTACTCTCAGCATATCCTTCAAGGACTTAGCATGATTTCTCCGCCGTCAGCAGTACGAAGTCTGCTGCCCACCTTTGCAGATGGCACGAACACTCCGGGCATCTCAGCACCGGGCGAGCCTGGACTTTCCTCAACTCATGTAAACATAAGCCGCGATTACTCACCATTCCATTTTTGTTTGTTCATCAACTACGAGAATAAATATATCATAAAGGAGAGAAAGGAGTCATTAGGACACCGGTTCCAGAGAAGGAATATTTAGGATAATAAGGTTGAATGCAATCTTCGTTTTATTTTCCTAAAAAACTGGTTGTCTATCCAATGAATCTTCTATTTGCAAATTAAACATCCATTTCCGTTTGAACGTCAATCAGTGTTAGAGAATTTGTCTTATTCAAAGCACCGTCTAAAACTTGTTCAAACTCATGCAAATCCTTAGGTCTTACCCCGTTTATTCCAAAGCTTTCCGCAAGCTGCACAAAGTCAGGGTTTTCAAAGCTTGTACCATAGCTATTTGCGAATTTCTGCTGCATCATTTGTTTTTCTAATTTTAATGTAGAATCATTTAACAAAATGATGATAAAAGACAGACCTAACCGTTTTGCAGTCTCTAATTCAGAGATATTCATTAATGCCCCTCCATCGCCTGTAATACAGATAACTGGCGCGTCTGGGCAGGCTAATTTGGCACCAATAGAACCGGGCACGGCAATACCCATGGAGGCTAATCCATTGGAGATGATGAGCCGCCCGGCTTGTTTTGGTTGATAGGTACGGGCAATGGATACCTTGTGAGACCCTACATCAGAAATGATGATGGTCTGTTCCGTTGAAAGTTTTTCCATCACCGATAAGACATTCTCTATCGTGAGGGATAGATTTTCGTTCAGATTTACATCCATTTTATAAACTGTCCTAATCTGTTCCTGTAGATTTCCACTTGGAACCCAGGGTTTCGATGGAAACTCCCATTTGTTAAGTGCTTGGAATAACTCATTTAAATCTCCAACTAATTCCCTCCTTACAGGGTAATGTTCATCCATTTCGGCCGGCAATGGATCGATATGTATAATGGGACACTTCTTTTTATTCCAATCCTTTGGCAGTTTTTCAACAAAATCAAAGCCAACAACAATTAATAAATCAGATTCCTCTATCAGTGGTAAAACTTCATCTTTCATATTAAAACCAAAAGTAAAATAATTAAGAGGATGGTTTTTAGGTAAAACTCCTTTTGCCATAAAACTATGGATAACAGGTGATTTTAGGTTCTCTATAAATGTGAGGAGCCCAGCCTCTGCTTCTTGCCTGATTATCCCGTTTCCAACCATGACAAGTGGTTTTTGGCTTTGACCTATTATCGTAATAGCATCCTCTATCGATTGTGAAGTAGGTGTGGTTTTTGGAATAGGTGTGACCGGTAATGGCTGGCCTGGAATCATTTGTGGTGCTAGGTTCTCTGGTAATTCAATTAAAACAGCGCCTGGCTTTTCCATTTGTGCTATTCTAAATGCCTTCCGTATGATGGTTGAGATGGTTTGTGAATCTTTAATTTGAACACTCCATTTTGTAGCTGGTTCAAATATTTTCACGATATCTAAATATTGATGGGATTCAAAATACTGCCTTTCTAAGCCAGCTTGTCCCGTAATAGCCACAACTGGAGAATGGTCGAGATTAGCACTTGATATTCCTGTCAAAAGGTTTGTAGCACCAGGGCCTAATGTCGCTAAACAAACACCAGCCTTTTTTGTTAATCTGCCGTAAATATCTGCCATAAAAGCAGCACCTTGTTCATGTCGAACATTGATAAACTGAATTTGTTTTGATTTAGATAAGGAATCCATCAAATCAAGGGTTTCTGAGCCCATAATGCCAAAAATATACTCAACGCCCTCATTTTCCAAGCATTGAACAAGTAAATCTGTTGCTTTCATATGTGTCTCCTTTCAAACTAAACTTTTTCTATTTTCCCCTTTATAATCAATGATAATCTATATTGTTGTAAGTAAAATAAATTTGTACCAATCTGTGACCACAATAATAACCGCATACCTTCGAGTGCTACGTTTGGAAAACCGACATATGTTTAGTTATATCGTTTAATGGAAGGGGGTAAGTACATGCAGCGAATCAAATTCATGATCAAACTTTTCCTGAACGAGCCACTGTGGTTTAAAATCCTAATCTTAACCTCTATGTTCATTTCCATTCTATTTAGCAGTTCATCTTTTACAGATAATGTTCTCCTTCAGAGCCTTTCAAAAGTAGCTGCCGCAGTCTTTTTCGGTGCGTATGGATTTAAAATGAAAAGGAATTTGAAAGTATCGATTATGTTCTTTATTTTAACAGGAGTCTGCATATACCTATCAATCTTAGAGATACAGTAATATCTTAAGGAAAATAGCTATTGTAGGTGGATACAAGATATGGGTCGGAAAGACCTAAAATTTATCCAAAACTACTTAAAAAGAAAAAAAGGATTGTAAATAAATCTCCTAAAAATCAAATAAATAGCTAATGAAGATAAGACAAAAGGGGAGAGGATAAAAATGAAAAAACACCACAAATGAAAAAGAAAGCCCTGAACGTAAATGCTTTTCTTAAAGATATTTTTAAAGTAATCTGGAAATATAAAAATATTTACTAATATAGTATTTTGATATAAAATTTATATTGCGCTTAATCTTATTTTAAGAGCGGGGGACCCAAAGTTGTGTTTGCGGATAATTTCGCTATTGGTGAATTCTTAAATAGAAGGGGCTTATTGTTTCCCATTGTCCTAACCTGAAAGCTAACCTCGTAAGCGATTGAGAGGAAACAGTTGATAGAATAGTGATTCGGCAGTAGCCGTTTTTTTGTGTTATTTATCGTATCTATTTGTTTCCCTTACCTAGGAAATTCGTTTATTTAAAAAACAACAAGAAGGTAGGGTGTGTAATGAAAAAAATCAAATCAAGTTTAGCACTTCAAATTTTCATCGGTCTCCTATTAGGTATTATCGTCGGTGGAATCTTTTATGGAAGTGAGACGGCACAGAGTGTCTTACAGCCGTTTGGTGATCTTTTTATCCGATTAATTAAAATGATTGTAGTGCCAATCGTACTTTCAAGTATTATCGTTGCGATAGCTGGTGTAGGTGATTTGAAGTCGGTTGGTAAGTTAGGTGCTAAATCACTTACTTATTTTATAGGGATGACATTGTTAGCAATAGCTGTCGGACTTATATCTGCCAATATATTTCAACCTGGTGCGGGACTAAATATGGACAAGCTTGAGCAAAGTGATATTTCAGGCTATGTACACACATCAGAAGAACAAGAAGGAAAATCAATAACCGATACACTTCTTCATATTGTTCCTACAAATCCGATTAATGCCATGGTAGAAGGCGATATGCTAGCGATTATTTTCTTTGCAGTTGTATTGGGTCTTGGAATTGCAGCCATTGGTGAAAAAGGAAAACCCGTCTTGCGTGTATTTGAAGGTGTGGCAAGTGCCATGTTTTATGTGACGAATTTATTTATGAAATATGCTCCAATCGGTGTCTTTGCTTTAATCGGTGTAACGATTTCTAAATATGGTTTTGCATCACTTCTTCCATTAGCTAAGTTAGCCCTTACTGTTTATGGAACCATGATTTTCTTTGTCATTGTTGTTTTAGGCTTTATGGGTAAAATCGTTGGGTTCAGTGTCTTTAAATTAATAATGATGATCAAAGAAGAGTTAATCTTGGCTTTTTCAACTGCAAGCTCGGAAACTGTACTTCCGAAAATTATGGACAAAATGGAGCAAGCAGGAAGTCCAAAACACATTGCGACTTTCGTTATTCCAACAGGTTATTCCTTTAATTTGGATGGTTCGGTTTTATATCAAGCAATCGCATCCTTATTTATTGCCCAAATGTATGGCATTGAACTAAGCATTGTTCAACAAATTACACTCATGTTAGTCTTGATGGTCACATCTAAAGGGATGGCAGGAGTACCTGGTGTATCTTTTGTGGTTCTATTAGCTACATTTAGTACAATTGGTTTACCACCTGAAGGATTAGCATTTATTGCGGGTATTGACCGTATCTTAGATATGGGACGTACTGCGGTTAACGTGGTAGGAAATTCATTGGCAGCGATTGTTGTCGCGAAATGGGAAGGTCAATTTAACCCTCCTACTGAAGTCGAAAACATTAAAAAAGCTTCATAATATAATCAAGACTTTCAACATTTACTGTTGAAGGTCTTTTTTTTGGGGAAATTTTTATATTGGTTGATACCTCGGCTGTCGCTTTATCTATGAAAAAATATGTGTCAAAGTCTTATTTTTATCAAAAATAGGAGGTTATGTATAGGCAATTGCTCTCATTTAAGAATTGGCAATAAATAGTATTATGGTGATGTAGAGTTTTTAATTCAATATTTTATTAAAAATTATGAATATTTTGTATAGAGTAAGTAAATTTTTCGTTAAATAGAACGAATGGACAAGGAAAAATGGTAAGTTATGGGTGTATTGGTAGTGCTTTCCCGAATTAGAAAGGAGGAATAAATTTCATAGATTTGGAAGATTTTATGGGAGTGCTACTTTTATAGAGGTAACTATAAAGAGATTTAGAGGAGGAACACACTTGAAGAGGCTTAGAAAACAGGTTATTGCTTTAACGACTATGTTTGTCATGTTGATAGGTATGGTACTCCCATATCGGGCACAAGCGGCCGAACCTATTACGGTTGCTCAGGCAATTGCTAACAATACGGGGACAGCCACTGTTGCAGGATATATTGTAGGGTATACAACAAGTGGCGGTAGTGGGAAAGCTACATATGATTTTGTGGCTCCATTTAATGACAATCTAAACTTCGCCATCGCTGATACTCCTACGGAAAGAGACGCAACGAAAATATTACCCGTTCAAATCACTTCTAGTTTCCGCACAATATTTGGATTAGGAACGAATCCCTCGATCGTAGGTAAAAAGGTTTTTGTTACTGGTTCACTTGAAGCATATTTTTCAGTATCTGGCCTAAAATCTCCATCGGCCATTTCGTTCGATGGCACAACGCCACCTCCAGATGAAGACCCTGTAACAGGCGAAACAGGATTAAAAATTCGCGACATCCAAGGTCAAGCTCACACCTCTCCTTATAAAGATAAAAATGTAGTAGATGTACCGGGGGTTGTTATTCAGGTTGTAGATAGCAGCAATTTCTACATACAGGATCCCAACCCAGATGACAACTCTAATACATCGGAAGGCCTTCTCGTTTACAAGCCAACTCACGGTGTTACTGTCGGGGATAGTGTAACCGTTTCAGGACTTGTAAAAGAGTGGGTATTAGA
Source organism: Neobacillus niacini (assembly GCF_031457145.1). GTDB lineage: Bacteria > Bacillota > Bacilli > Bacillales > Cytobacillaceae > Neobacillus > Neobacillus niacini_J. Next base: position 89,136 of record NZ_JAVDVZ010000004.1, on the reverse strand, counting down.
TGGTTATGCCGAGAAGCTACAAACTGATTTAGCGATGACAGAAATTAATGCCCAGTCAGGAAAGATTACAAAGGTTTCTAGTGGAAATCAGCTTCCAACTCCCATCTTAATCGGTAAGGACGCGATTCCACCAACTTCTGTCATCGATAACGATCAATTGGGAACATTTGACCCAGCAGAAGATGGCATTGATTTTTATGAAAGCCTTGAAGGAATGCTTGTTTCCATTGAAAATCCAACTGTAACAGGACCACAGAAATTTGGAGAAGTACCTGTCATTACAGGGCAAGTGGATGGAAAAGCATATACAAAAGAAGGAACTCCTCTGTTAACAAAAGAAAATCAAAATCCTGAGAAAATGCTTCTTCAGCTTGATGATCGCGAGTTTGTAACAAAAGCGGGTGACTCTTTTGCTGGAACTGTCACAGGAGTCGTTAGCTATACGTTTAGTAACTTTAAGATTCTCACAAAAGCAGCTGATTTACCTGAACGAGTAGAACGTGAAAGAACGAATGAAGTAACGACGATTCAGAAAGAAGAAGACAAACTAACCATTGCAGGCTACAATATCGAAAACTTCGTAGCATCAGATGCTGTCAAACGCGATAAGCTGGCAAAATCAATGGTTGAAAACCTAGGTTCTCCGGATATCATTGGTCTAGTTGAAGTGCTTGACGATAGTGGGGAAACAAATAACGGTGTTGTTAAAGCGGATGCAAACTACAAGGCGTTAAGTGAGGCAATCAAAGGCTTTGGCGGACCAACTTATGCTTGGACAGAAATTGCTCCTGAGAACGGTAAGGATGGAGGAGTTCCTGGAGGAAACATCCGCGTAAGTTATCTATACAATCCTGATCGTGTGACTCTAAACGAGGCTCCAAAGGGAGATGCGAGAACGGCTGTTGCTTATGAAAATGGTTCACTTACATTAAACCCAGGCCGCATTGACCCAACAAATGCTGCATTCAATAGCAGCCGTAAGCCACTTGCAGCTGAGTTTACATTCCAAGGAGAAGAAGTCATTGTCATTAATAATCACTTCAACTCAAAAGGTGGAGATGAGCCTTTATTTGGAAAAAATCAACCACCGTTCCTTGAGAGTGAAGCACAACGCATGCAAATTGCTACCATCGTTAATAACTTTGTCTCTGACATAAAAGAAAAGAACGAGGACGCAAATGTAGTGGTAGTAGGTGACTTAAACGATTTTGAGTTTTCAGCACCACTAGCGGTATTAAAAGGTGATGATTTAACGAATCTAGTTGAAACTTTACCTGCATCTGAAAGATACACATACAACTATCAAGGAAATGCACAAGTGTTGGATCATATTTTAGTATCAAATAACTTAGCTGAATCAGCTAAACTGGATATCGTGAACTTTAACTCTCCCTATATGGAAGAGCATGGACGCGCTAGTGATCATGATGCGCTTGTGGCTCAGTTAGATTTAGCGGTAGAAGAAGGACCATTTACCATGTCTCTTCTTCATACAAATGATACACATGCTTATGTTGAGCAATTCCCACGACTAATTACGGCTGTGAACGAAATGCGTACCCAGAAGGAAAATAGTCTGTTGCTTAACGCAGGGGATGTGTTCTCAGGAACATTATATTTCAGACAGTATTTAGGTCTAGCAGACTTGTATTTTATGAATCAATTAGGCTTTGATGCCATGACACTTGGAAATCATGAGTTTGATAAGGATTCGGCGACGCTAGCGAACTTTATCAAACAGGCTGAGTTCCCAATTGTGACATCCAACGTAAATATGACAAACGATTTTGAACTAGGACCACTATTCAATAATTCAATCGGTGGAACCAATGAACGAGGAGAAATCTTCCCAGCGATTATTAAAGAAGTGGATGGGGAAGAGGTAGGTATCTTTGGAGTAACAACAGAGGATACAGTATTCCTAGCGAATCCTGGAGATGACATTGTGTTTGAAGATGCAGTAGAAAAAGCCAATGAGACAGTTGAAATGCTTGAAGCACAGGGTGTAGACAAAATTATTGCGTTATCCCACTTAGGCTATCAACCAGATTTGGTTTTTGCAGAAAAGGTACACGGAATTGATGTGATTGTTGGTGGTCATTCCCATACAAAACTAGATTCTCCAGTTGTTGTAGAAAAAGAAGAGCCGACATTAATCGTCCAAGCAAACGAGTATTTAAAATACCTTGGTGTTGTTGATGTAACATTCGACGAAAATGGTGTAATAGCGAATTACACTGGCGAACTAAAGGATTTAGCTGGTTTTTCTGAAGATGAAGCAGCAAAAGCGAAGGTGGAGGAATACAAAGCTCCTTTAAAAGAGCTTCAGAAACAGGTAGTAGGCAATACTTCCGTTGTGTTAAATGGTGAACGTGCTGATGTTCGCAGCAAGGAAACCAATCTTGGAAACTTAATTGCAGACGGAATGGCAGCAACTGCAAATGGGTTCATCCCAACGTATATCGCGTTACAAAATGGCGGTGGAATTCGCGCATCCATTGACAAAGGGGATATCACGTTAGGAGAGGTGTTAACGGTATTGCCGTTCGGTAACAGCCTAGTTACTCTTGACCTAACAGGAGAAGAAATTCTTGCTTCTTTAGAGCACAGTGTGAGTTCTCCTGGTGCAGGTGCATTCATGCAGGTATCAGGGTTAAAGTTCAAGTACGATCCAGCGAAACCTGTTGGTGAACGCGTTTGGCATGTTGAGGCTTTAACGGCTGATGGTTATGAAGAAATTCAACTAGATAAAACGTATCGTGTAGCGACGAATGCCTTCACTGCCGATGGTGGCGATGGATACAGCATGTTTAAAACGGCGAAGGACGAAGGTCGTATCACTGAGTTATACATTGTAGACTTTGAAGTGTTTACTTCCTATTTAGAAAAGGTCAATCCTGTTTCACCAGTGGTTGAAGGTAGAATTGTAGAAGGAGTTGCGGACAATGTACCTCCAGAGGCTCCTTCGGTAAACGAAATAACTGACCAATCGACAAATGTTACTGGAATGGCAGAAGCCGGTGCAAAGGTTGAAGTTTACGTTGATGGAACCATTGTGGGGTCAAGTAATGCTTTAGAGGACGGTAACTTTGTAATCGAGATTGCTATGCAAGAAGCCGGAACGGAGCTTGCAATTACTGCAACAGATGCGGCGGGCAATGTAAGTGAAGCGACAGTAGTGACGGTTATGGACATTACCGCACCAGATGCCCCACAAGTCAATCCTGTTATTCATAATGACATGTTTGTCACTGGAACAACTGAAGCAGATGCAACTGTTACGGTAATGATGGGCATGGTGGAGATAGGTACAGCAATAGCAGATGCGAATGGTACGTTTAAGGTATCTGTGCCAAAGCAAAAACATAAGAATCTATTAACAGTGGCAGCAACAGATTCTGCTGGAAATGTTAGTAAGGCAACGATTGTTGACATATTAAAGAATAACGAGAAATAAAGAAAAAAGGCAGATTGCTGTTCGGGCAACCTGCCTTTTTTATCATCCCAGCGAGAAGACTCCTTCCTCAAAATGCGTTTGCATTTAGGTGGGAGATGAATCGTAGTAAAAGTGCCTGGCACGTTATCTAACCTTTACCGTGTAAAATTCTATATCGCATTTGACTCATATGATTTAAGGAGATATCGTTCTATAAAGTCAGCTAATCCGTCATTTTCATGGTGTCCTGTAACAAAATCAGCAGCAGCTTTAACCTTTTCGCTAGCGTTCCCCATTGCTACACCAGTACCAACATGACGAAGCATCTCTATATCATTGGGACCGTCTCCAATGGCCACGACTTCACTAGGGCTAATTCGATATTCGCGAAGTAAGCTTTTTATAGCAGACCATTTGGAAACATTAGGAGCAAGTAGCTCAAACCCGTCATCCCAATTGATAACTTCTGCTTCCTTTTTAAACAAATCAGATAATTCAGGACTTGGTGCACCTGTTCGTACACTATATTTAAGAACATCTTGATAATTTGCCTGTCTTAAATCTCCAATAAAGCGTGGAGGGATTTGCCCAACTTCTGTCCAATAATCGATTTCTTCATTTGTTTCCTTACAATAAAGCCCATTTGCTGTATGGACAATAACATTAAAAGGACTTTCAGCGGTTAGATGGTGAAATCGGTCTTCGTTGAGTCGGACTGTTTTCTTTTGCAAAACTCTTCCTGTCTCGGCATGGTGAATAGCGGCACCATTCAAACAGATCATCGGAGTTCGTAATCCAATTTCTTTATGGTAGGGAGCGGTTACTTCATGGTGTCGACCAGTGGCTAGAAAAACCTGGATTCCCTGATTAATGAGCCTATAAATGGCTTCCATATTTCGGTGGGAAATGTAGTTTGAGGCTTTTAGTAGTGTACCATCCATATCAATAAATATTGCACGCACATTCATATATACTGCCTCCTCAATCGTTGTAAAGCAATCCTATCATCTGAATATTAAAGCCGAGTAAATTCAGTGTATAGATTCCGTGAAGTTTATTGGGAAGCATTGAAAAAAAGAAAAAGTGCCAGTCACCATTGAGGTGCACCCCCAATGTTGGTGCTATCAGGGACGATTTCAGTTACAATAAAAATAGGTACCTTTGTAAAATCAACATTCGGATTCAATGGGGTAATCCTATACTCTTCAACTACTTCACTTTTAAGGTTATAACCTACATCTGCAATAGGGGTAAGTCAGTGAATGGGAAGGAATCTTGAATGGTTAAAATTTCTTATTAAATCATATAATGGTTTTATATATTTAATCATTTCCTGTTAATTTGGATATAAAAGAAGGTGGAGAACGAATGAAAGTTGAGTCATTTTTATGTGCTGCCCCTAATAAAAGTGTAAGTGAAGATTCAATCGTATTAAATGAAAAGATAAATGTTTATGGGGTTTTTGATGGGGCAACTCCATTAATGCCATTCAAAGATGAAAGCGGAAGGAACGGTGCATATTTAGCCTCTAATATATTTAAAGATTATTTCTTTGGACTATACCGAAATAATCTTTCATTAGTGGAAGGAATCATGAATGCTAATAGAATGTTGAGAGAACACATGGAAAAACACAAGGTGAATCAGGAAAAATATGAAGAACTTTGGTCGACATGTGCTGCAATTATAAAGATTGAACAAGACGGAAAGATTTCTTTTGCTCAGCTTGGTGATTGTATGATCATTGCTGAGTATCAAAACGGAACCATAAAAGCCTTAACAAGGGATACCGTAAAAGATATCAGTTATAGATCGAAGGCATGGCGTGAAGAACAAAGAAAGCAAGGAGTTAAACTTCCAGATGAGGAGTATTATCAGGATCGTACTCAACAGCTAATCTTTAATCGTTCATTAGCTAATAGGGAAAATGGTTACACTGTAGCCAATGGAAAAAAAGAAGTTTTAAATTTTATTCAGCATGGTCAAGTCAATATCAGTGAAATCAAAACATTATTATTAATAACAGATGGCCTATTTCATTCAAAATATTCAATCGAAGAAACATTTAATAAGATACAAACAATCGGTTTACAAGTATATTCTATGGAATTAGAACAATATGAGAAAAGCAATAATCTTCGTTCAGATGATAAGTCTGGGATCATGATTCAGCTTATGTGATAAGGAGAGGTCTACATGAAAGTAGAACCGGGTTGGATTACAGATATTAGTTTATCGTTTAAAGAACCGCTAATTGCTTTAAAAGATGTCATGTACATCATTGTACACCATACAGAAGAAATAGGATGGGATATTAATAAGACACATAGCTTTCATCAGGATTATCGTGGATGGAGTGGAATAGGATACAATTTTTTTATTGAGGAAAATGGTGAAATTATTAAAGGAAGAGGTTACCATGTTGGAGCACACGCATATTCATATAATGATAAATCAATAGGTATTTGTTTAGCTGGTAATTTTGATATTCTTACTCCATCAATAGAACAGCTAAAATCATTGAGTAACCTATGCATTTTTCTATTAAATCAATTTAATATAACAACCACACACATTCTAGGACATGGAGAATTAGAAGGTATTACAAAAAGTTGTCCTGGTAAAAACTTTGATATGGTCCAATTCAGAGAATCTATAAAGATTCAGTGCATTAAGGAAAATGGAAATTAAAAACCAAGATGTATTTTAACTACATCTTGGTTTTTTACATTTATAGAATAAAAAAGGTGGTAACTAATTTAATCAAAATAAACAGGTTCCTGAGGATTTTTTAAGTATTTAAAAGCCATCTCGATTGGTGTTTTTGTATTCCGGGCTGTTGACAGAGGGGGCAGTTCGTTTTCAGCAAAGAACTTCACTTCACTTGTTTCAATTCCTATAGCTGCCCGCCAATTATTTCACATTGTATAAATATTTTGTAAACATGAAATGCAGAAGGAGGGTGTGGGTGGCACTTTTTATCGGTTACTGCTAATACTCTAATCGGTTTCACAGTAAATCCCGATTCTTCTTTTACTTCCTTAACAGCGACTTCACTTGGGGTATGTCCAATGTCAGCCCAGCCGCCAGGTAATGCCCATTTCCCATCGGTATTTTCAAGGACCATCAGAATTTTATCATCCCTAAAGACAACGGCCCTAATATCAACCTTAGGAGTTGCATATCCAGTTTCATCTGCAAATAAATCTTTGATTACTGGTCTCTCCATATCTGTGTAATGCGCTAAAATGTCAACGCTAATATTTCTTATTAATTCAAATCTCTCCAAGTCATAAACATCATTTGAATACGTTAATCCCGCCTGCGCAATGGATTGAAGCTGTTTCGCCCAATCCAGCCATTTAGGTTCCATTATCAGCACCACCAGCTTGTCTAATAATATTTAATATAACCATATATATGAATCAAGCAAAAATTTGCTACAACTTTTTGTACTAGACTTCAGCTTCATTTAGTGGTTACAAAAGCATTACTTTTGACAATTCGATTCAATCTAAGTAAGGTTGCCTAGTAAGATATAAACATAGTGGTAGAAGTATCTTTTATAATGTTTTTCATGATGGTGGGGTTAAAACCTTATTAAATTTACTTAAAATATTCATAGTAGAGTTGAATGAAACTATCATGTCATTACTAGGAGGAATTATGATGTCAAACTCTCAAACTATAGAAAAGCTCGAACAGCAAATGTTCTTAGATGTTATTCGTGAACGTCGATCTGTTCGTGCATACGATCCAACAGTACAAATCTCACGTGAAGAAATGACTGAAATACTAGAACTGGCAACGTTAGCACCTTCGTCTTCAAACCTGCAACCATGGCGTTTTCTAGTTATCGATAAGCCGGAGTTGAAGAAAAAGCTTTTGCCAATCGCGTTTAATCAACAACAAGTAGTCGAAGCTTCTGCCGTTATTGCGGTGATTGGCGATGTGGAGAGCTACAAGAAAGCTGGAAAAATTTATGGACAGGCTGTTGAAGCAGGCTTTATGCCAGCTGATACGGCTCAATCATTCATCGAACGTACAGTCGGCATGTACTCAAGCTTGCCGCCTGAAGTGGCTCGCCAAATCGTTTATACGGATGGAGGACTAATCTCGATGCAGCTCATGCTTGCTGCCCGATCCAAAGGTTACGACACAGTTCCTATGGGAGGGTACGATAAAGCAAAGTTCGTTGAAGCTTTCGGGATTTCCGAGCAGTTTGTGCCGGTCATGCTTATTGCTATCGGAAAAGCAACGAAACCAGGACATCCTACTACGCGTCTTCCTATTGAGGATGTAGCGTTCTTTAACGAAATGCCATCGGTATAAGCATGATATAATTCAATAGAACAGAAGTATTTAAAATCATTTATAAAAAACTTCAATTTAACCCCGTCCTTTCAAAGAACGGGGTTTTGTATGTTTATAATAGGAATCCAAAGTACTAACATACCTAACGTCATTTTAGCACATCCTTTGTTAGAAATAGAGGTTTGGACGAGGAAAAGTTCTAGTCGCAGTCTAAGGACAATTGTTTTTTATTAGACCATTTAGGGAATTTTAATAACTAATCAAAGCAACAACATTAGCATATTAGGGTTTCAATTTAGAATAAAGGTCCATACTCATAAAGAGTTTGGGGGTTATTATATTTTCTTAAGAATTTTAAATTATTAGTTGACTGAATTTATATAATATTTTATATTATATATTATATAGAATATATAATATATAATCCTTCGAGGAGGTGATAGGGACGAGATGTTAAAGAAAAAAACATATACTACAAAAACTGAAATGGTATATGAAAATCTTAAGGTAGATATTGTTGCAGGTATTTTAAAGCAAGGTGAAAAGATTGTGGCGAGAGAGGTTGCTGTAGAGCTTGGTGTAAGTGATATCCCGGTCCGTGAAGCACTTAAGAAGTTAGAATCAGAGGGGTTAGTTGAGAATATCCCCCATGTAGGATCACGTGTAAGCCGAATTAATTTACAAAAGGCGGAAGAAATTTTTGCCATTCGATTGGAACTAGAATCATTTGCTGTACGGTTGGCAGCTGAAAAAGCCAAACCCGAAGAACTAAATGAGCTACAAAAATTAGTAGATGAGTTTGAAGATATCATTCAGAGAGATCAGGAACTTGAGAGTGATGATATAAAGAATTTAAGTCTTATAAACACCGAATTTCATAATATGCTATATCAAATATCGGGCAATGACACGTTATGTGAAATGATTTATTCCTTAAAGGAAAGATCTCAATTTTCTCAATCTGTATTTATGTTTCTTCCTGAACGGCAAAAACTTTCAAATAAAGAACATCAGTTAATTGTGGATGCTTTACGTATCGGTGATGCAATGAAAGCAGAGAAAACGTTAAGAGAGCAAAAAGGACATGCATTTGAGGGATTTTTAAATAAATTAAGATTGGATAGTAAAGTGGACTAAACCGACTCATTATTCAGAGAATTGAGGGAGGTGATGCAATAAGGCTTGTAGGAATGCGTTTTATTTTGCAGAGTTCTTCACAGTCACATTACATATTTCCAAATTTTTTTTAGTCAAAAATAAGTAAGCGCTTTCCAGAGTGTGAGTCTAAAATTGTGAATCATTATGAAAAACGATAGAAAAGGAGTTTAAGAGAATGATTTCTGTTAAAGAAAAACTGGTTGACAACAAAACGGTTATTGGAACCTTTAGCAAGTTTTCAAGTCCCGTTTCCTCTGAAATTCTTGGGTATCTTGGTTTTGATTTCTTAATTCTTGATATGGAGCATTCTGCACTTGATTTTCATCAAGCGGAGAATTTAATCCGAGCTGGAGATGCTGCAGGTATATCGACGATTATTCGAGTTCCAGGAGTGGAAGAAAGCCCAATTTTACGGGTGTTGGAAGCAGGTAGTCAAGGTATACAGGCTCCTGGTGTAGATACAGCAGATATGGCAAAAAAAGTTGTAGAGGCCTCAAGATATCGTCCAATCGGAAGACGGGGTCTTTCATTTTCGACCCGAGCAGCCCAGTATACGATTAAGGATAAAAATCAGCACATAATCGATTCAATCGAAAAGCAATTGGTTACTGTCCAAATTGAGAGTAAGGAAGCTGTTGAAAATGTAGAAAAGATCGCAGCGGTAGAAGGAATTGATGTTTTATTTTTAGGACCTGGTGATCTTAGTAATTCACTCGGAGTACCGGGACAACTGAATCACCCGCTTGTTCAGGAAGCAATGATCAGACTTTGTAAGGCAGCAGAGGAGAACGGTAAGGTAGCGGGTACATTTGTTGGCAATCAAGAACAGGCTTTACGAGCATTCGAGGCAGGAGTACGTTATTTGGTGTTTGATAATGATGTTGCCTTCTTTGCAAAAGGGGCCCAATCAGTACTTGAAGAACTAAAAAAATCTTTATAATCATAAGAATGGGGGTTAAGTATGAAAGCAGTACAATTGAATACAGTTCCCGAATCAAAGGGACCATGGTATAAGGACATTAATAAGCAGCAGTGGAAAGCGCTTATTGGCGCATTTCTTGGATGGGCACTCGACGCTTTTGATTTCTTACTCTACAATTTCGTGATTGTTACCTTGATTAAGGAGTGGGGTTTAACCACAGCAAGTACAGGATTAGTAGCTTCGGTTACAGTAGTTGCTTCAGCACTTGGCGGAATGGTTTTTGGCCGGGTCGCCGATCGTTATGGGCGAATGAAGGCATTAACTATAACGGTACTTATTTATTCGGTTGCTACTGGACTTAGTGGTTTATCTCAGAATATCTGGCAACTGATGTTATTTCGCGTTTTTGTTGGTTTAGGAATGGGGGGCGAATGGTCTGCTGGGGCAGCCTTAATCTCTGAAACATGGCCGAAAGAACACCGTGGGAAAGCAATGTCAATCATGCAATCAGGATATGCATTTGGTGGGTTAATGGCAGCATTAGTAGCTGGTCCTATGATTCAAGCTTTTGGATGGCGTTCCGTGTTTTTTATTGGGATATTGCCAGCACTTCTCGTATTCTGGATTCGTAGACATGTAAAGGAACCAGAAATCTGGACAAGTAATGAAGCAGAGAAAGGATCAAAGGCAGTAGCAAAAACTTCCTGGTTTGATCTTTTCCGTGGGAATTTGTTAAAGTTGACGATTGTAGGTACGCTTTTCTGTATTATTGGTTTAGGTGCAAGCTATCCAATTTCAATTTGGCTCCCAGCCTATTTAGGAACACCTGCGGCAGGCGGCGGGGCAGGGTTATCGGTTGTTAATGCCTCACTGTATATGATTCCGTTCTATTTGGGTAGTATTATTGGCTATATAGTATTCGGATTTCTAAGTGACAAAATTGGTCGGAAAAAGAGTTTTGCTTTGTACTTTTTAGGTGCAGCCATTGCCATTCCTGCTTTTATCCTAATAGGTGCAGATAATCTTATCGTATTCTTTATATTAATGGCACTTGTTGGTGTTTGCGCTGTTGGATTTTACGGTGGTTTTGGTACCGTTCTGGCGGAAATGTATCCAACATCTTTACGTGGCTCAGGTCAAGGATTCGCATATAATTTTGCTCGCGGGGTTTCAGCATTCGCGATCACTGGGGCTGGTGCAATTGCCATGACTGTGGGAATCGGAAATGCCCTTATCTATACCTCGATACTTTTTATTATTGCAATTTTTGCTACGCTACTTTTACCTGAAACAAAAGGAAAAGAATTAGAATAAAAAAGACCTAAGAAAAAGCTTTCAAATAAAAGTTTTTCTCAGGTATAAAAATAAATCATCGAACTTAAATAATATAACATTTTCCGAAATACTTCAAGAAAATAGAGAGAAAGGTGGTCCTTAGGATAAGGAGTGTCTTAGGACCATTTTTCAAAAACGCTTAAAGAATACTATATTTAAATATCATCAACAACAAAAATAGAGATAGAATCATAGAGTTTGAAAAAAAGTTGGAGGTTAACCATGTTTGATACTAGTGATCCACGTGCAACGTTGATGAACAATGTTGCTAAAAATGCAGAACATACAGAGTTTTCTAATGCGGAATACGGAAAGTTTTATGAAATGGAACCAGTTAAAACAGATATTGATTCAAAAAATTGGTGGATGCGGGGACAGAATTTCTTTATTGCATATGCAGATGCAGCCAGCGGGTCAGAGTTTAAACGAGGTCAACAAGTAGACGAATATGTTTTGATTCTCCCAGATAAAGAGAGTCAAGCCGTAGTAACTTGGGGAAATCAAGAAGCAATTGTCGACGGTTTTAGTCTTGTCATCATTCCACCAGGTGAAAGTGAGATTGAGCTAGTAAAGGGAGGAAAAGTCATTCGTTTATTTAGCTCAGCCAATACGGATCTTGAAGAATTCCCTATTAACAAAGCTTCCTATCGTGAACCACATCCCAATGTCTCATTAATAGAACCATGGCCTGAACCTAAAGAAGGATACAAGGTAAGAGCTTATAGTCTTGATGTACCGAAAGAAGAAGGGAGATTTGGGCGAATTTTTAGATGCTCAACGTTTATGGTGAACTTTTTAGATCCAAATGATGGACCACGCGATCCTTCTAAAATGTCCCCACATTCACACGATGATTTTGAACAATGTTCATTGGCAATTGAAGGAGAGTTTGTTCATCATCTTCGCTGGCCATGGACGACGGATATGGCTCAATGGCGTCCGGATGACCACGAACATTTTGCAAGTCCATCGGTGGCCGTTATTCCACCGGGAGTCATCCACACGACACAGGCGATAGGGTTAGGAATAAACCAGTTAGTTGATATCTTTTGTCCACCGCGTGTTGATTTCTCAGAGAAAAACGGATGGGTACTAAACGCTGACGAATACCCAATGCCATAACGTATTATTAAAAAACTTTAATTGTTTGAGAGGAGAAAGATTCTATGTACGAAAAATTACTTGAAGGTGCCTATGATCTGCATGTTCATACTGGTCCTGATATTAGCAAAAGAAGTTTAGATGATATTGATTATGCTCAACGTTTAAAGAAAATTGGTATGAAGGGCTTTGGTATAAAATCACATTATTTTTGCACAGCAGAAAGAGCAAGGCTTGTGAAAAAGCTTTATCCAGAATTGAATCCGATTGGTGCCATTACCTTAAACAATTCCGTTGGAGGTATTAATCCTACCGCAGTTGAAATGGCAGCGAAAGACGGTGCCAAAATTGTCTGGATGCCAACTTTTGATGCTGAAAATGAAATTCAATATATGTTCAGTCAAACCGGATATGAAGAATTGCCACCATGGGCACAAGTACAGTTCGAACGTCGGAAACAAGGAAAATCACAAACGGGAATCACCATTCTTGAGAATGGGAAGCTGAAGGATTCCGTTCATGAAGTACTGGCTTTAGTTGCAGAAAATAATCTTATCCTGGCAACAGGTCATTTAAGCAAACCTGAAATCTTTGCTCTTGTTTCTGGTGCAAGGGATCATAATGTAAAAAAAGTAATGGTCACTCATCCAACATTCTCGTCGATTGCTTTGTCAAAAGAAGAACAAAAAGAATTGACCGACCTAGGAGCCTTTATGGAGGAGTGCTTTGGCTGCATCACGCCGGAATACGGGACCACATGGGAAGAAATATATGAACACATCCGTTATATTGGTCCTGACAAAATCATTCTTTCATCTGATCTAGGTCAGATGAATAATCCGTTTCCAGATGAAGGGCTCATCACTTTTGTAAAGAATTTATCTGAAAATGGTTTTACAGATTCTGAAATTAGAAGAATGGCGGTTGAAAACACCACACTTTTGGCAGAGGGATAAAATTTAACCTTGGACCATGGGGACGGTTCTGATGGCTTTTTTTATTACACCAAAAGAACCTTTCTGTGGTACACATCCTCAATTTTCTAGCTAAATATGCCATATTTATCTTGAATTGAGGAGACTGAATTTTTTCTACGACTTAAGACTTACTTCAGGCCATTATCATGAGGTGGGGAAGCAAGTCATTATTTTGCGGGGATATGGACCAATGTCTCGATTTTTATTTAACCGGTCCGTCTCCTAGAAAAGGAATTCAAGGTCAAGGATGGTACTGTGAACAGTGCAATAAATTCTCCCTATATCCTGTAAAAGTAAAACGCGAATCTCTTGCTAACAAGTGATTCGCGTTTTACTTTTGGGGAATTCTTACAGCAATCATAGTTTTACCTTAATCTCGGTACCATCCTTAGCTTTGACGTCTACCAGCACGATTCCTTTATGATTTTTCAGTTCTTTGATGATTGGCTTTAGCGTTTCTTTATCTATCAGTGGAATAGTAAAGTCAAGTTTTTTTCTTTCAAAATGTTCTTTCGTCCATTTGTTTGCATGTTGATGTAAAAATTTTGAAGACAAAAAAGAATTACAAATGGTTAGAATGGCATATGGAATTGGGATCGTAAACCGAACGTCTTTTGCTTTCACTTTTATATGCAGCATAAGAGCAATTCCACTATTCAATGATGACAGAAACGGTATCTCCGTTTGCCGACTTAACATCAACAATTTGACCATCCAATTCGTTTTCGATTGCTTCAATAATAAGATTTATGTCAAGATCCTTTACATATTTTTCTGATTGAGGAATACTTGAAGCGATGCTATGTCCAGCCATTAATACTACTTTGATAAGTTTTATGGGTAAATTAACCGTAACGTTATCATTTTCAACTGATACAACACGAATTTTTAATGTTTTATCTACATATTTAGTCGGTTTTTCTAATAGCTTACTTCCTGCTTCTTCTTTCTCTTTTAATACTTGAATCAATTCTGATCCTTTATCTGCATCAATTTTCCCTTCTTGCACCAAAGTTAATACTCTTGCAATTTCTTCTTTCATGTTCAGTTCCTCCCTATTCATCTTTTAAAAGCTTTATAGCTTCCTCTGGAGTGATTTCGCCATCTTCCAACATGGTGACAACCTTTTTCTCGTCTACTTCATTTTTCTTCTTCTGCACATATCCTAGGGATGAGATTATGTCAGTAAGCTTACTTCGAACAGTTGGATACGAAATTCCCATTTCCTTTTCAACTTCTTTGATATTGCCTCTGCATGTTAAAAATACTTCCACAAAATGTAGCTGATCCTTTGATAATGACGCCAACTTGGATAATTCAAACTCATTTTCAATCGTAGTGTGGCAATGAGAGCACTGCAACTTCATAATCTTCAATGTTTTGCTGCAGACAGGACAATTTGTAATTACATTATAAGCCATTATGAAATTCCTTCCTTTTATTTGACTTGATTATATATCGAGAAATTTAAATAGTAAATAATAAAAATTAATTTTATTGAAGAAAAAATTAAAATTATTAATTTAAAAATTGATTTTATTAATTTAATGTTTTGGTTAGTTCAATTATGTTTTCGATTTTCTATAAAATCATATAATATTTAAAATTAGTTTAATGATTTTCTGTAAATCTAAAGTAAGAAGGTGGACGAACAATGATCGTTGAGTCTTTTTTAAAAGCTGCCCCTAATAAAAGGGTGAGTGAAGATTCAATCGTATTAAATGATATAGTGCCATTCAAAGATGAAAACGGAATGAACGGTGCATATTTAATTCACCAAGATCATCGTGGATGGAGTGGAATTGGATACAATTTTTTTATTGAGGAAAATGGTGAAATCATTAAAGGAAGGGGATACCATGTTGGAGCACACGCCTTTTCATATAATCAAAAATCAATTGGTATTTGTTTAGCTGGAAATTTTGATATTCATACTCCATCAATAGAGCAACTAAATTCATTGAGTAAACTATGTATTTTCCTATTAGATCAAAATAATTTATCAACTACTCACATTCTTGGACATCGTGAATTAAAAGGTATCGAAAAAAGTTGTCCAGGTAAAAACTTAAACATGGACCAATTTAGAAAATCTATTAAGTTGCTGTTGCCAAAATATAAAGATAATAAATAAAGTTTCGTGGCCATAAAGAAAATAGAAATTAAAAAACCAAGATATATGTTAAGGGATTTCAAATATATCTTGGTTCTCTACATTTAATTTAATCAAAATAAACAGCTTCCTGGGGATTTTTTAAGTATTTAAAAGCCATCTCAATTTGTGTTTTTGTATTCCTCGCTGTTGACAGAGGAGGCAGTTCGTTTTCAGCAAAGAACTTTACTTCACTTGTTTCAATCCCTATAGCTGGCTGTCCGCCAATTATTTCACATTGAATAAATATTTTATAAACATGAAAAGCAGACGGAGGATGTGGGTGACACTTTTTATCGATTACAGCTATTACTCTAATCGGTTTCACAGTAAATCCCGATTCTTCTTTTACTTCCTTAACAGCGACTTCACTTGGAGTATGTCCAATGTCAGCCCAGCCGCCAGGTAATGCCCAATTACCATCGGTATTTTCACGGACCATCAGCATTTTATCATCCTTAAAGACAACAGCCCTAATATCAACCTTAGGAGTTGCATAACCAGTTTCACCTGCAAATAAATCTTTGATTACAGGCCTGTCCATATCTGTGTAATGCGCTAAAATGTCAACGCTAATATTTCTAATTAATTCAAATCTTTCCAAGTCATAAACATCATTTGAATACGTTAATCCCGCCTGCGCAATGGATTGAAGTTGTTTCGCCCAATCCAGCCATTTAGGTTCCAATATCAACACCACCAGTTTGTCTAATAATATTTACTATTATCATATATATTAATCAATCAAAAATTTGCTACAACTTCTATACTAGACAATATTTTTTTGTTAAGAAAGGAAATGGACATCATAGTAAGTATAAAAAATGATAGTAAACACGAAAAAGCCCAACTTCTCAATTTTAATGCTGAGAAATCGGGCTTATTATTTTGTGGATTTTCTTAACGTTGTAAATCCCATTGTTAAGAGCCTGCTTTGTTGATGTTAAGGTTCTGTAAATCATTTTACTAAAACTTTACTTGAATCAACCTTAGGTCTTAGATGAAAATCAAACGGAGGACTGTTAAGCCAAATTCAGTTCAATTGTATAGTTACATTAAAGAGACTATAATCATCAGTTTGAAAACAGAGGTGACTTATGTATTTCAGAATAATTCGCAATGATATTTTAAAGAGCAAATTGATTACACTGACAACAATGATATTTGTAGCTTCCGCGGCCATGCTTGTTTCGCTAGCTGCGATTCTTATCGTCAATCTTTCAGGCGCACTAGATACGCTTATGACACAGGCGAAAACTCCGCATTTTATGCAAATGCATTCCGGTGATATTGATTCTGCGCGACTTAAATCCTTTGCAGAGCAAAATAACAATGTCGAAGAATATCAGGTAGTTGAGTTTCTAGGAATGGACGGCGCGCAGATTATTTTAGGCAATAATTCGCTCAGCGATAGTGTTCAGGATAACGGCTTCAGCACACAGAACGAAAAATTCGATTATCTTCTTGATCTTAACGGCAACATTATCAACGTATCCGACGGCGAGCTTTATGTTCCAATAACCTATATGAGGGACAACACCACAAAAGTGGGTGACAAGGCCGTAATAAATGGGAAGGAATTTACCGTAGCAGGATTTCTACGTGATTCAACCATGAATTCCTCGCTCTCCGCGTCAAAGCGATTTCTTGTAAGCAACAATGATTTCGCGGAAATAAAAGACCTTGGAAGTATCGAGTATCTGATTGAGTTTAGATTAAAGGATTTCTCGGCGATAGGCGAATTTGAAACAGCTTATGCTTCCGCAGGACTTGAAGCGAACGGACCAGCGGTTACCTATACGCTTTTCAAAACAATGAACGCCATTTCAGACGGAATGATGATTGCGGTTATCCTTCTTGTAAGCGCACTTGTCGTTACTATCGCTTTCATGTGCATTCGCTTTACACTCCTTACGAAAATCGAAGACGACTACCGTGAAATTGGTGTTATGAAAGCAATAGGACTTCGTGTTGCCGACATAAAGAAGATTTATCTTGCGAAATACATAAGCTTAGCGGCGGCAGGTAGTATTCTTGGGTTTATTCTTTCGCTTATATTCCAAGGCATGCTTCTTGAAAATATACGGCTTTATATGGGCGAAAGCGAAAACTCTTCTTTTGCCTTGAGTTTAGGAATTATTGGCATACTGCTTGTATTTCTTGCAATTGTTGCTTATGTAAACTTCGTTTTGAAACGCTTTCGGAAAATATCCGCAGCGGAGGCTGTACGCTTTGGTACTTCCCAGGAAAAGAAGACGAGCACTAAGCGTTTTTCCTTAAGTAGAAACAGACTGTTTAGCACGAATATTTATCTCGGAATCAAGGATATTCTCGCAAGAAAAAGACTTTACGCCACAAGTTTAGCGGTCCTGGTGATTTCGGCATTTATCATGATTGTTCCTCAGAACTTGTACAACACGATTTCCTCAAAAAGCTTCATCCAATATATGGGGATTGGAAACTACGATCTGCGCATTCAGACCAATATATCTGACAAAACCATTGAAATTGTGAAGACGATAGCCAGCGACAGTGATGTTTCAAAGTATACTGTTCTGACAACAAAGACTTTCAAAGTAAAGACGAGTAACGGGTCGGAGGAAAATATAAAAGTGGAACTCGGTGACCACTCGGTATTTCCTATCGAGTATTCTGAGGGAAGGGCACCTGCTCGTGATGACGAAATCGCGCTTTCGGCTATTAACGCCGATGAGATGAGCAAAAGGGCCGGCGATTATCTTACGATGGTGATTGAAGGGAAGGAGAAAGCCCTCACGGTAACCGGAATATACTCCGACGTTACTAATGGCGGCAAAACCGCAAAAGCTGTATTCACCGACAATTCGGCGAATGTCATGTGGACCATCGTCTGTGTTGAACTTTTGGATAAATCTCTTGTCGACAGCAAGGTTTCAGGATATTCGGACAAATTTGATTTTGCAAAGACTTCAGACATTGATGAATTTGTTTCTCAGACCCTTGGCTCGACCAATAGGTCCGTCGAAATGGCTTCCTACGCCGCTGTTGCCGTTGCACTGGCTATTACGGTATTGGTTACACTGATGTTCATGAAAATGCTTGTTGCAAAGGACAGATATTCTATTGCCGTAATGAAGGCTCTCGGTTTTACAAACTCGGATATTAAGGCGCAGTATGTTGCTCGATCGGTTTTCGTTCTAATTCTCGGAATTATTCTCGGTACGCTTCTCGCGAACACTCTAGGAGAGGTCCTCGCGGGCGTGCTTATCTCTTCGTTCGGAGCGTCAACGTTTAATTTTACGGTCAATCCGCTTACGGCCTATCTGCTTAGTCCGCTGATGATGATATTCACGGTACTTATCGCAACGATAATCGGTACATCGAGCGCGGGACAAATAAAAATTTCCGAAAATATAAAGGTGTAGGAGGAGAGTAGGTCATATGAAGAAGATTATTATCGGTGAGCATATAGTAAAATCATTCGGTGAGGGCGATGAACAGCGAAATGTTCTCGACGGAGTATCTGTTGAAATAAACGAAGGTGAGTTCGTTTCGGTTATGGGACCTTCAGGATCTGGAAAATCGACGCTGATGTTTTCACTGAGCGGAACGGAT
Source organism: Neobacillus niacini (assembly GCF_031457145.1). Lineage (GTDB taxonomy): Bacteria > Bacillota > Bacilli > Bacillales > Cytobacillaceae > Neobacillus > Neobacillus niacini_J. The sequence continues at coordinate 70,147 of NZ_JAVDVZ010000004.1, read as the reverse complement.
AGCGTTAATGGTGGTAAGGTCATTTTTGACGATAAGGATCTATCAGCGGCCGTAGAGAATGAGCTTTCAGATATACGTAGAAATAAAATGGGATTTGTTTACCAGCAGCCGATAATGCTTAAAAATCTAAACATTCTCGACAACATTATCTTGCCGTCAGTGAGGGATAACAGAAAAAACGTTGCAAAAATTTCGAAGAAGGCAAGCGCGCTTATGAAAAAGCTAGGTATTGCTGAGCTTGAAAAGCGCGACATTACACAGGTTTCGGGAGGTCAGCTTCAGCGTGCGGGCATATGCCGCGCGCTTATGAACAGCCCGAAGATTATCTTCGGCGACGAACCGACAGGCGCGCTCAACTCAAAATCTGCGCAGGAGGTTATGGACATATTTTCCGAAATCAATGCGGAAGGTACCGCAGTTATGCTTGTTACTCACGACGCAAAAATTGCCGCTCGGACGGAACGTGTTATGTTTATGCTTGACGGAAAAATTGTGAGTGAACTGAAGCTTCCGAAGTTTGATGGGACGGATATTGAAGGCAGAATGGAAGCTGTAACGGTGAAAATGCGGGAAATAGGAATATGATTTAAATGATGTATTTTGATGGAGGGCATAGGGGGGATTTTCATGATGATACTTCAAAATTTAAATTTAGCTGTAAGGTTCCTATTAGAATTATGTGCTTTAGCAGCAGTTGGATATTGGGGATTTCAAAAAGGAAATAGCACAATGATAAAGTGGGTGTTAGGGATTGGGGCACCAATAATAATTGCGGGCGTGTGGGGAGTATTCGGTTCACCTAATGCAATAATCAAGTTACCAATGACAATGCATTTATTACTAGAATTACTTGTATTTGGAATAACGACTATTGCGCTCTATGCAGCTGGGAAACTACAACTAGCATGGATATATGGAATATGTGTAGTCATAAATTCATTGCTGATGTTTGTGTGGAAACAATGATGTAATGTAACTTGCTAAATCAGAAATACCAGTAAATACAAATGAAAGAATTTTAATTGCTCACAAATGCTTTTGTGAGCATTTTTTTGTTTTAGAGGATTTTACAAATAATAACTTTATCATTTACTAAAATATCATATGGACGGTAATATGGAAGTTAAAGTATGATTAAAAATGAGAAAATTTTAATAGTTTATTTAATTAAGGATTCTAACAAATGATCCATTTAAAACTAGCAAATTAGGAGGGTTTATGAGATTTCGAACGAAGCTCTATACGAGCATAGGATCATTACTTTTGTTCATTACGATTATCGTTATAATACTAATGAACATGCTTGAACAGTCGACAGTTAAAATGAATGTTGTGATTAATGATTTAAATGAGAGAATCGAAATTGCTTCCACGATTAAGGATGAGACTGCAATTACATCAAAAGTGTTAAATACGATATTGAATGATCGTGAAGGGGAAATAAATTCAGACCTATTGAACGCATGGGGAAACTCAAATTCAAATTTACAAGTTGCGATTGACTCACTGAAGAGAAGGGACACCCAAGTGAAATCTCAGGAACTCATTGGTAAACTTAAAATCTTACATGAATCTTATCGAAATATGGGGCAGCAAGCTTTGATGGAAAGAAAAATCAATCCTAACGCTGAACTTACTCCAGCTTTTTTGAATGATATTGAACTATATAGTCAGAGGATGGTTCAAATCGCAGAACTGCTTCATGGCTTACAAGAACAAGGGATGAAGAATGAACTATTACGTTCTAAAGATACTTATACTTGGGCAGTTGAAAATATTTATATATATCTTGTCATCGGCTTAATCATCGGTATAGGTTTTGCCATTTGGATCATAAAAAGCACCAGCAACAACCTTAATAAGGTAACAGACGTGATGAAACAGGCAGCGGCGAGTGATTTTGATACATTACCACGTATAGATATTACCTCAAAAGGGGAACTGGGTGAAATCGCTGTGGGCTTTAATAAAATGGCCCAAGCACTTGAGAAACATAGTAGAATCGAGAAACAAGTAAAAGAAGAAGCAGAAGAGTTGAGCTGGCTGAATACAAAAATTGCTGAAATTGCAACTTTGTACCCGGAAGTAGAAAATGTCCAGATGTTAGCCGATATGCTAATCAGAAAGCTAGTACCTATGGTAGGAGCGAGCTACGGCGTCTTCTATTTAAAGGAAATTAACAAGATTGACCAGTATTTAACAAGAATGTCTTCCTTTGCCTCTAAAGCTTTAGATCAAGAACGAAAACAATTTCGTTTAGGAGAGGGACTAATTGGGCAATGTGCTCTTTCAAAGCGTTCCATCCATATAAACCAAGTTCCCGACGATTATTTAAAAATCGGTTCAGGTCTAGGAGAAGCTTCTCCTAAAACGATTATGATTTTACCAGTAATATTTGAAGACTTAGTACTTGCGGTGATTGAAATTGCCTCTTTTGAGACGTTAACTCCTTTACAAATAAAGCTGCTTGAAGAAGTGAATAACAATTTGGGTATTAAGATTAATAGTATTATCAACCACATGAAGGTTGAAAAGCTTTTGCAAGAATCACAAGCATTAACAGAAGAGCTGCAAGCCCAATCTGAGGAACTCCAGATGCAGCAAGAGGAGTTAAGGACGACAAATGAAAAACTAGAGGAACAATATGAAGCGTCTAAACAAAGGAACTTTGAAATACAGGAGGTCAGTGCGGCGCTTGAAGAAAAAGCACAGCAGTTGCTGCTTAGTTCTAAATATAAATCTGAGTTTCTATCAAATATGTCCCATGAACTAAGAACTCCTCTAAATAGTTTGCTCATTCTAGCACAAATCCTCTCTGAAAATGGAGAAGGGAATCTGACACCTAAGCAACAGGAATACATTAAAACCATTTACTCTTCCGGTAATGATTTATTGAACTTAATCAATGATATTTTAGATTTGGCAAAAGTAGAGTCTGGAAAACTAGATGTGATTTCAAAGGAAGTAGACCTAAATGAGGTAAGTGATTTTATCTATAGTCAATTCTCTCCGATTGCAAATCAAAAGAAGGTTCATTTTACAATCGAAATGGGCAGTGAATTGCCAAAGACTTTCCTAACGGATGAACAACGATTACAGCAAATCTTAAAAAATCTCCTGTCCAATGCGTTTAAATTTACGGAAAGTGGCAGTGTCACATTACAAATCAGCAAGGTCATGAAAAGCTTCACCAGGAATATAGGGGAAGAACATCATTTTGAACAAATGTTTGCTTTTTCCGTGATGGATACGGGTATTGGAATTGAGAAAGAAAAACAAGAGAGTATTTTTGAGGCTTTCAAACAAGCAGATGGCACGACAAGCCGGAAATATGGCGGTACGGGATTAGGCTTATCCATTAGCCGGGAACTTGCTTCTTTATTAGGCGGGTTTATAGAAGTTTCAAGTGAAATTGGGAAGGGAAGTACATTTACGTTATTTTTGCCATACGGTCAAATAAATAGCAAAATAGTGCAATTATCTACGGCTCGAACGGAAGCAGCTGTCAGTTTAGAAGCGAACTACTTAGTGAACAGTAATGATCAAGTTTTAAAGAAAGAGTCCATCATCAAACATGGGAAATCAATCCTGAAAAACAAGAAAATTCTTATCGTCGATGATGATATCCGTAATGTATATGCTTTAACGATTGCGCTTGAAAATCATGATATGGAGATCTTGGTTGCCGAAAACGGCAGGGAAGCGTTGGAAGTTCTAAAGGATCATCCTAATACCGACCTGATTTTAATGGATATCATGATGCCGGAGATGGATGGGTTTGAGGCAATCCAACATATTCGTAAGATAAGCATTTTTGAAACCATACCGATCATTGCCCTTACAGCAAAGGCGATGAAACACAGCAGGGAAGAATGCCTGGAGGCAGGAGCTACCGATTATATTAGTAAACCGATTAACTTGGACCAGTTGTTCTCGTTAATGCAAGTTTGGCTGTTCACGAAGGAGGGGTAGATTATCGCACAGGTAAAATCACATGAATCTAGTAAACTAGTACAGGCTGAAGAAATCGAGAAGATTGAAATCGATTTATTACTTGAAGCTATATTTCGATATTATGGGTATGATTTTAGAAATTATGCCTTTCCTTTCATCCAAAGGAGGATTAATCATCGCGTTCAGCTTGAGAGACTAGCAAGTATATCAGCTCTTCAGGAAAAAATCCTTCGTGAACCTGGTGTGATGGCAAATGTACTATCCGACTTTTCAATTAATGTTACCGAGATGTTTCGGGATCCAGCCTTTTTTAAGAGTATCCGGACAAAGGTGATCCCTTTAATAAAGGATTATCCTTCGATTAAAATTTGGCATGTTGGATGTTCTTCAGGTGAGGAAGTGTATTCAATGGCGATACTCCTGCATGAAGAAGGCATCTACGATAAAACAAGAATCTATGCAACCGATTTAAATAAGAATATTCTCGAAAAAGCAAAACAGGGAACATTCCCTTTAGAAGGTATGAAGCTCTATACCAAAAACTATATTGAAGCAGGAGGGAAGCAGGCCTTTTCTGAATATTATAAAGCCATTGACGATAAGGTTTGGTTCAACCCATTTCTTCAGAAAAATATGGTCTTTGCCCAGCATAATGTAGTATCAGACCATTCTTTTAACGAGTTTGATATGATTATATGCCGAAATGTTCTCATCTATTTTAATAAGAATCTTCAAAATGATGTTCATCAATTAATATACGAAAGCCTTAGCACCTCAGGTTTTCTTGGCTTAGGAAAAAGAGAGGGGGTTAAATTTACACGTTATGGAGACTGTTATGGAGAGTTTGATGGACCCGAAAGGCTCTATCGAAAAATTAAATAATACACCTGTTCAAAAGGTAAATATTTTAATGGTGGATGATCACCCAGAGAACCTTCTGGCATTAGAAGCAGTGCTCACTTCACCGAACTACAACCTGATTAGCGCCCATTCAGGAAAAGAAGCGTTAAAATGCATGCTTCAACATGATTTTGCTGTGATTTTACTAGACGTTCAAATGCCGGGACTTAATGGGTTTGATACTGCCAAGCTTATAAAGGCGAGAGAAAAAACAAAAAATATCCCGATTATTTTTATTACAGCGATTAATCAAGAAATGGAACATGTTCATCAAGGATACTCCGTTGGTGCGATCGATTACATTTTTAAACCCTTTCAGCCGGAAACATTGAAAAAGAAAATTGAACAGTTTGTCAAAATCCATCAAAATCATCAAGAAACGATCATTCAAACCGATCTAGGACATTTACTTGAACTAAATAAAGTCAACAAACGGCTAGATAGAACCACCCTAAATTTACATCGGACAGAGGCCTTATCAAAAGCGATAAGTGAAACGATAACCGATACCATTGTCACGTTTGATAATCAGGGTTCGATTCTTTCCGTGAATCCAGCCGTCAAAAGCATGTTTGGTTACCAGGTGGAGGAATTGATGGAAAAACATGTTCTGAAGCTTTTTCCTAAATGGGAGGATGAAGTGTTATGTGACTCGTCACTCTCACTCGCACTCTTACTCCAATCTACGCTTAGACAATCGGTAGGAAAAATCATTGAAGTAGTTGCTTGTCGAAAGGATAAAAGCTGCTTCTACGCGGATCTGTTAATTGCATCCACCATCATTGAGGATGAACAGATTTTTGTTTGTACGATACGTGATGTAACAGAAAGAAAGCAAATAGAAGAAGTGAAAAGACAGAGATTTACGAATTTGGAACAGATTGTCGAAGAGCGGACGCTTGAGCTGACCATGTCAAATATAAAACTGCAAAAAGAAATTGATGAACGAAAAAGAATGGCTGACCACCTGTTCCACACCCAAGAGAGATTTCGAAAAATCTTTGAATCCAGTCCTTGCTTAATGGCGATTTTATCGCAGCAGGATCTAACTTTTATGGAGGTTAATGCCAGCTGGACAAAAAATACTGGTTATAGCTGTGATGAATTGATTCATCAAAAAGCTAGTAGTAAGAATTTGATTGATGATGTAACGGAAACCTATATTGATTTAAATAAAAAGGTTAGTAACAAGAAAGTCAGGTTTAAGACGAAGAATGGGGAAATTCGATCAGGTTTATTATCTACCGAATTAATCGATATCCATTCTGAACCATGTATACTGATTGTTTTGACCGATATGACGGACAGGGTACACCTCGAAAATGAAATGTATCGACTGGACCGATTAAATTTAATCGGCGAAATGGCAGCAGGTATTGCACATGAGATCAGAAACCCGATGACAACCGTTCAAGGATTTTTACAATTAACAAGGAATAAAGCAGACAATTTATCTACTGAAATCATCGATTTAATGCTAGAGGAATTGAAAAGAGCAAACTCGATTATCACAGAATTTTTGAATCTAGCAAAAAATAAAATCAGTGTCAAAAAGAAGCGAAATTTGAACTCCATTATTGAAGCTTTATCTCCGCTGATTCAAGCGGAAGCGTTCCGATCGAATAAACAGCTTAAGCTTGAATTAGGAGAATGTCCAGACATTTCCCTGGATGAAAAGGAAATTCGCCAGCTCATCTTGAATATCTCCTTAAATGGATTGGATGCCATGACTTCTAGCGGAAATTTAACGATAAAAACCTATAAGGACAACGCCACAGTAGTTCTGCAAATAAAAGATGAAGGCCAGGGAATCAGCCCAGAGGTATTGTCTAAATTGGGGACACCTTTCTTCACGACCAAGGAAACAGGAACAGGTTTAGGGTTGGCCATTTGTTACAGTGTAGCAAAACGGCATGATGCCAAGATTGAAATTGAAACCGGTGATGATGGGACCACTTTCTCTGCTCGATTTCAGCTCATTCCCAGCCTAACTAACGATTAATTTCATTTTTGAACTTAGAAGAAAGGGGAAGGAGGCCGTGTTGAAGAAAGGGAAAATAATTTTGGTTATTATTGCTGTCATATCTGTCATGGTTCTAGGTTTTATATCCGTAACATTAGCTGATAAAAAGCCGACTGTGATTGTTGTGTTAAAAGGTGGAGACACACAATATTGGAGAATTATGAAAGCGGGAATGGAAAAAGGGTTTAAAGACTTTGGCATCAATGGAAAGGTGCTTGTTCCTAGTGAATCAACAACGCAGGAACAAGTAGATTTATTAATCAAGACATACAAAGAAAAGCCTGATGTTATCATTACGGCACCTATCAGTTCATCTGTAAGCCCAACATTAGAAACGTTTAAGGATGTTCCGATATTGCTAGTAAATACCGATATTCCAATTAAGAACAAAACAGCGTATATCGGAACCAATAATCTGGAATTAGGTAAAAAGGCAGGAGCCTTTCTAGCCTCGCAGCTGCAACCAGGGAATAAGATTGCCATTCTCGGAGGAGATTTGTCTAATTCCGTTTTTGAGGAGCGGATAGAAGGAGCTAAAATTTCTTTACCAAATGCAGGAATCAAAATCGCATATATAAAAACAGGCATACCAGATGATCCCAAAAAGATTCAAAGTGTGATAACAAAGCTTATGCGTGTTCAGCCTGATATTAAGGGTGTCTTGACCACACATGACACGCTCGCGTTACTTGTAATTAAGGAGTTAGAGGAACAAGGACTCTCGATACCTGTGATTGGACCGGATGGTCTTACCGAAATGCTTGAATTAATTGCAGATGAAACCCTTCCTGGTACCATGGCACAAAACCCATATGATATGGGATATTTAAGCGTTGAAACAGCCATGAAAGTGATAAAGGGAGAAAATGTGGAAAAGTTCGTGGACAGTGGTGTAGATATAATCATAAAAGAGAATGCGCAACATAGATTAAATTTTTATGAGAAAATTGTGAAGTAAACTCCAGAGAACTTCAGAGGGACGGGTCTTTTGGTACACGTTAGGCAAAAAGTGGACCAAAAGAACCGTCCCCATGGTTTCTCTTAAAAATGAAAGCCTTTTCATTTAATGGAACCTTCAGTATAATGAATCTATTAATCTACAGAATAGCAAAAGTCAATATTCATTCTTTCATTTCACTCGTATATAAGATTTGCTTTGGTCTTAATTAAATAAGATAAAAGGGAGCACTGGAATGAAAATGCTAAAACTAAATGACGTATTACATATTCGCCAGGAGAATGAATTATGGTTTGCCAACAATGAAAGATCTGTTTTTGTTTCGACCAAGGCTTTCGGGGTGATGCAGCGTGATTTAATTGAGAATATCGGGATTAATCGGATGAAAACCTTTTTTTTTAAGTATGGCTATCAATTGGGAGCTGAAGATGCCCAAGAGGTAGCAAAAAGAGACTCTTTGAGTTTATTTGAAAAAATTGAATATGGTCCGATTATTCATGCCTTAAAAGGACATACGAAAGCCCGCATTACCGAAAAAGATATTGAAGTGGATGGAAAGGATATTAAATCGTTTCGCCTTAAAGGAGTTTGGGAAAATTCTTATGAAGCGGAACAACATCTTCAAAATTTTGGGATTAGCGAAGGGCCTGTTTGTAATACGTTAACTGGTTATGCCACGGGATATATTGCTGGTTTGGTTGGAGTAAGCGTCTTTTTCAAAGAATTGCAATGTCAGGGACAAGGGGCCTCGTGTTGTGTTTGGGAAGGGCGTCTTGTTTCGGAATGGAAGGAAGAAGCGGAGGAATTCTTTTCTTATAGTAAAGAACTGCCGATTTTGAAAGAACTGGAGCAAACAAACGAAAAGCTCATGCTGGAAAGAAATAATCTCGAATTTGTGTCGAAAACATACAATGAGATGACCAATGAGCTAATCAAGGGTAATAGCATTGATTCGATTCTCAACATTTTACATGAACAAAATCACTTACCGATTGTCGTGGAGGATATTCGTCAACATGTCATAGCATGTAAAGGCATCACCATAGAAGACTTTGAATCAATTAGAGGTACAATTTCTGTGAATCCAGATAAGAAGCAATGCCATTCCAAGGTGGGCATTTTCTCGTTTGAAAAGGGGATTAGTCTGAAGACTCCAATCTATCTATTAGGAAAGATTGTAGGTCATTGTTCTTTTCTATACGAACGAGTAAGAACCCCTAAATATGAGATTGATTCGATGATTCTTGATCGCTTAGCGTCGATTTGCTCGCTGCTGTTTTTAAAGGAAAAAACAGAAGTAGAATCGATGGAACAAGTGAAAGGTCATTTTCTTGAAGAAATTATTAGTGGGAAATATACGCAACAAGAAATCATGAGAAAAGCAGATTTTATTCAGTTAGATCTTTCCGATCACTACCATATAGTGGCATTGACCTACAAGTTTTTAAATACATGTGATGAAAAGGAATTCACGCTTCATAAAAAAACATATGAAATGGTGTCTGCTTACTTTCGAGAAGAAAAAAACCTCAATGTGCTAATCGGCCAGCAGCCTGACATCTTAATTTTCCTCATTACCGAGAAACAAGTCACCCAGCAAAACTTTGAGAAAACGATCCGGGCTTTAGTCTCCTTTTTAAAGAAGAGAATAAAAAATGCTCTATTCCTAGCAGGTATAAGCTCAGAAAACAGCAACATCCTTGAAGCAGGGGTTGCAATGGAAGAAGCACGTTCAGCAGTAAGGCTATCTTCTAGGGATGAACCGATTACGCTTTTTAGTGATTTAGGTATGCTTGGAATCTTGATCAATGTCCAAAATGAACAAGCCATCAAGAAAATGATCCGAGATCATCTTGGGGTTCTGTACGAGAATCTCGATAAGAATAAACTGGAGTTGATTGATACGCTCTACCATTTTCTTGAGCAGGGTGGAAACTTGGATCAAACAGCGGAAACCCTAGCACTATCTAAAAGCGGACTTCGGTATCGTCTCAACAAAATTACCGATCTTCTTGATAGAGACTTGCGTGATCCACAAAGACAATTTCATTTGATGATGGCTTTAAAAGCATTGAAAATTGTTGAGCATGAAAGAATCAAAAAAATTCAAGCAGAGTAAATGTTATTACTCGGAACAAAGAATCACAGGAGAATAAAAAACTTGAAATCTATTCATTTAAGAATTAGCCGGCTTACCCACAGGAATTCATACTGCATTTTTCGCGAAACTGACACAAAGTAGTAGTATTTACTTAGTTTTCTATCATTTTGTGCTATTGTTTTGAATTTTCAGATAAATTATTATAAACATAGTGATGGACAGATTTGTCACACTTTAAATAGTAATTTAAGAATGGAGCTGAAGGTATGTACACAGGTAAAGAATATTTGGAAAGTCTCAATGACGGTAGGGTAGTTTATTTAAACGGAGAAAAAATTAAAGATGTCACAACACATCCAGCTTATCGGAATTCTGCTCGTTCATACGCGAGAATGTATGATGCGCTTCATGATCCAGCAACACGTGATATCTTAACGACAACAACCGAATTTGGCGACAGAACACATAAATTCTTCAAAACTCCTACTAGCTCGCAGGATTTGCTAGAAGCAAGAGATGCAATTGCCGAGTGGGCAAAACTTAGCTATGGATTTATGGGACGTACCCCTGATTATAAAGCATCGTTTATTGGTAACTTAAATGCATTAGGCGATTATTATGTAGGATTTGAAGATAATGCAAAAGCTTGGTACAAGAAAGCAACGAAAGAGCTTCCTTTTATTAACCATACGATTATCAATCCACAAGTAGATCGTTCGAAACCACTACATGAAAATAAAGATGTGTTTGTTCGTGCTGTGGCTGAGAAGGATGATGGTATTATTGTAAGCGGTGCCAAAATGGTTGGTACAGCTGCAGCTTTAACTCATTATAATTTTGTGGCAAACTATGGACCTATGGGATTAGGCGAAGATGATAACAGTCATGCACTAATCTTTTTCGTACCAATGAATGCTCCTGGTGTAAAAATGATTAGCCGTCAATCCTATGAGTTAATAGCAGCAACGAACGGTACACCATTCGACTATCCGCTCTCAAGCCGTTTTGACGAAAATGATGCCGTCATCGTGTTAGATAATGTGTTTATTCCATGGGAAGATGTGCTTTGTTATAGGAATAATGAAATTGCGAATAATTTCGTACCTCAAAGTGGATTTGTTAACCGTTTTACCTTCCATGGTTGTACTCGTCTTGCTGTAAAATTGGATTTCATGACAGGACTACTATTAAAGGCAACTGAAGCGGCTGGCACAAAGAACTTTAGAGGTGTACAAGCTCAGATTGGAGAAGTCGTTGCCCTTCGCAATATGTTCTGGGGGCTATCTACATCGATGGCTGCTGCTCCAGAAAAAGGTCCAAACGGACTCGTTATTCCAAATGGCGCATCAAGTGCTGCTTATCGCGCTTTGGCACCAAGTAGTTGGGTGAGGGTCAAAAATATATTTGAGCAAGTGGTTGCAGGTGGTTTAATTCAATTACCATCTAGTGCTAAAGATTTTCTAAACCCAGAAATTAAGACTTATTTAGACCGCTATTATCGGGGAACAGGCATCGATTCAGAGGATCGTGTGAAATTATTAAAAATGGTTTGGGATACGATTGGTACTGAATTTGGGGGACGTCATGAACTCTATGAAGTCAACTATGCTGGAAACCATGAAAATATTCGAATGGAAGCCTTATTCCATTTTGAGGCAACAGGTTTAGCGGACCAACAAAAAGCATTTGTCGATTCTGCATTAAACGATTACGACCTTAATGGCTGGACTAACAAAACCTGGGCAGAGGCTTCGGAAAAAGAAACCGTTGCAAAATCATAAAGTAGAGGGAGATCCGCTCATATTCTTTAAGGGCAATGATTGCTCGTTATCGCCTGAAGTGAATTTCGTAAATAAGTAGTCTATTTTAATTAATATAAATAATAGGGGGATTAACATGACTTCATACCAGGAACCAATTTTTGATGTAGCACAGCTTGCTCACGTGGAAATTCTATCTCCGAAGCTTGAAAAATCAGTTGAATTTTTTACAAGATTTCTTGGAATGGAAGTAACCGCTCGTTCTGAAAAATCCGTCTATCTTCGTGCTTACGAGGATTTCTATCACAATACGTTAATCATCACAGAATCCGAACAAGCAGGAGTCGGACATATCGCTTGGCGTGCCACTTCCCCGCAAGCACTTTTGCGCCGTGTGGAGGAAATTGAAAAAACGGGATTAGGGAAAGGCTGGATCGATGGAGATATCGGACATGGAAGGGCTTACCAATTTACCAATCCTGATGGTCATTTAATGGAAATTCTTTGGGATGTTGAGTATTACCATGTGGAAGAGGGACAAAGATCTAAACTATTAAATCGACCATCCAAACGCCCAGATCGTGGCGTGCCGGTTCGCCGCTTAGATCATATTAATCTGATGACTTCGAATCCACTCGCCGATACGGATTTTTTGATTGACAATCTCGGTTTTCGATTGAGAGAGCAAATTCAAGATAATGGTCATGTGCTAGGGAGCTGGATTAGTGTTTCCAATCTCGTTCATGAAATTGCCTATATGCAAGAACCTAACGGTGAAAAAGGGAAGCTGCATCATCTTTGCTACTGGTATGGAATTCCCCAAAATCTTTATGATGTGGCGGATTTGCTTAAAGACCATGGTGTTAGTATTGAAGTTCCTCCGAATAAGCATGGAATCAGCCAAGCGTTTTGTATGTATGTAATTGAACCAGGCGGAAACCGCATTGAATTGTTCGGAGATGCAGGTTATATCATCACTGACCCAGCATGGAAGCCGGTGATTTGGGATATGAAGGACGTTCCTGGCAATGGCGACACTTGGATTGGAACAGATTTCCCAGTATCTTGGTGGACACAAGGAACACCGCTCACACCTGTGAAATCAGAGGAAGTCGCGAAGTCTTAATAGATTGATAGGATTAGTGACAAGTAGGTTTACTTTACGTTAACCCCAAGGGCAAGTGTTTCCTTTTTTTGAATAGGAACCTTTCGACTTTGTTGAAAGAAACGCTTGCCTAAAGGGTTGGTTTACATATGAGCTACCAAATTAGTCTTTTTAGCTCTTCTTTTGAGAGTCTATGAGGAAAACTTACTTTTTCCAGTAACCAAGTCTCTCGGAAATTAATTCTCCGGAACGGATCAATTCACTAGCAAAATACTGTATCCGTTGTTTGGAGATTCGCGAACTAGGTCCTACTAGGTTAATAGCAGCAATGACTTTTCCGGTATGGTCTCTGACTGGTGCCGATACGGATGTCCGTCCAATGGTATATTCATCGACACTAACAGAATAGCCGTGCTTTAAGATCGTTTTCAACTCTTGCCGGAATCTATCTGGGTCTATAATCGTTTTCGGTGTGATTGCATTGAGCCCATTTTGAATCACCAGATCAACTAAGTGGGTGCCACTATGCGCAAGAAGAAGTTTTCCTGAACTCGTACAGTGAGCATAGTTATGAAATCCTAAGTGAGATGGTACTTTATTCGAGGTTTTACTTTCGACTTTGTCTAAATAGACAACATGATTCCCATCTAAAATCGCCAGGTGGGCGGTTTCCCCACATTTATTGGCAAGGTCGGTTAGAATCGGATGTGCTTCCGTATGCAAATCGATGTTGCCTAGGACAATGGAGCTCAATTCAACAACGGAGAGACCCAATTCATATTTATTGGTCTCTTTATTTTTTTGTACTAAACCCTCGGATGCAAGGGTTGTAAGAATTCTTTGGACACTGCTTTTTCCTAGTCCAAGCTCATTCGCTAGTTCACGTACCCCTTTTTGCGGATTATTCATTTTAAAAGCACGCAGGATTCTAATGGCATTTTTTACAGAAGAGAGCAGCTTTTCTTGTTCTTGTATCATATTTTCCTCCGAATATAAAAAATTATATAAAAATTCAGAAATTGTCCCGTATAAAGGGACAATGGTGTTGTTAGTAGCTTGCCAACCCCTTAAAATAAAAGTATACATCAGGTTCTAGACAATTAAGAAAGATTTGGTGCCGAATATTATGAAAACGGTACCACTTTTCAGTATATTTCGTCAATATGATTTGTTCATGTTTTACAAAACAAAAATTTAGGAGGAACAGGGCATGACTAATTTTATCGAACCAATTTTTGATGTAGCACAACTAGCACACGTGGAGATTCTTTCTCCAAAACTGGAACAATCTGTTGAATTTTTCACAAGATTTCTAGGAATGGAAGTAACGGCTCGTTCCGGAGGTTCCGTTTATCTTCGGGCATATGAGGATTTTTACCATAATACATTAAAAATCACCGAATCAATAGAAGCGGGAGTCGGCCATATTGCTTGGCGGGCAACATCCCCACAAGCACTACAGCGCCGCGTAGAAGAAATTGAAAAAACGGGATTAGGTAAAGGCTGGATCGACGGAGATATCGGTCATGGAAAAGCTTATCAATTTACTACTCCTGATGGTCATTTAATGGAAATCCTTTGGGATGTCGAATACTACAATGTTCAAGAAGAGCAACGCTCAAAACTATTAAACCGTCCATCCAAACGTCCAGATCGTGGTGTACCGGTTCGTCGCTTGGATCATATCAATCTTATGACTTCCAATCCAGCAGCCGATACGAACTTCTTAATTGATAATCTTGGCTTCCGATTAAGAGAGCAAATTCAAGATAATGGTCATGTCCTTGGAAGCTGGATAAGCGTTTCCAATCTTGTTCATGAAATTGCTTATATGCAAGAGCCTAATAGCGTGAAAGGAAAGCTTCATCATCTTTGCTATTGGTATGGCATTCCGCAAAACCTTTATGATGTGGCTGATTTAATGAAAGATCATGATATCAAGATTGAAGTTCCTCCTAATAAGCATGGAATTTCCCAAGCGTTCTGTATGTATGTGATTGAACCAGGCGGCAACCGCATCGAATTGTTCGGAGATGCAGGCTATATCATTACGGATCCAGCTTGGAAACCAGTGATTTGGGAAATGAAAGATGTTCCTGGCAATGGCGATACTTGGATTGGAACCGATTTCCCAGTATCTTGGTGGACGCAAGGTACTCCACTAACATCAAGTGAGGCTGTTGAAGAAGAGGTTTTAAAACCTTAATTCATTGAATACTAGAAAAGCGGGGTGAAAGTTTTGACGAAAGTAAAAGTAGCGATTTTAGGATCTGGAAACATAGGAACAGACCTGATGTATAAAATTTTAAAAAGTGATGGAAACATGGAGTTAACCTTAGTGGCAGGGATTGACCAAAATTCCGAAGGACTAGCGAGAGCAAGAGAAAAGGGAATTGCAACAAGCCATCATGGAATCGATGCAATTTTGGAAGATTCTGAGATTAAGATTGTGTTTGATGCAACAAGCGCGAAAGCTCATAAGCTGAATGCGCAAGCACTAAGAGAACAAGGGAAATTAGCCGTTGATATGACCCCGGCAGCCATTGGACCGTTTGTCGTTCCAACTGTTAATTTACATGATCATCTTGAAGCGATGAATGTCAACTTGATTTCTTGCGGCGGCCAGGCAACGACTCCACTTGTTCACGCCGTCAATCGCGTGGTGCCTGTTCATTATGCAGAAGTCATTGCGACAGCGGCAAGTCTATCGATTGGGCCCGGAACAAGACAAAATGTTGATGAGTTTGTTCGCACAACGGCGAATGCGGTTCAGCAAATTGGCGGAGCGAAAATAGCAAGAGCCATTCCTGTTTTCAATCCAGCAGAGCCACCCATTAATATGACGAATTCAGTTTATGCGGTGATTAAAGAAGAATTTGATGAAGCAGCGGTCATTAAGTCGGTTCAATCGATTGCAGCTGAGATTTCTAGCTATGTTCCAGGCTATCGTTTAAAAGGTACGCCATTTGTTGATTATCGTGAAACTCCATGGGGCCGCTTGCCAACAGTAGTCATCATGAATGAAGTAATCGGAGCGGGAGATTTCTTCCCTACATATGCCGGGAATTTGGATATCATGACCGCATCCGCCTACCGAGTCGGAGATGTATATGCCGGACATTTTCTTTCTGCTAAGGAGGTAACACGATGAAGAGTCCTAGACTGACAGATACAACCCTAAGAGATGGCGATCATGCCGTTAGCCATAGTTATACGCCTGAACAGGTACGGACAATCGTAAAAGATTTAGATGAGGCCGGTGTGCCTGTTATTGAAGTGAGCCATGGCTCCGGTTTAAACGGCTCGACGATTCAGCAAGGGTTCTCCATTCATTCTGAATATGACTTGATTAAAGTGGCGGTAGAAACCGCGAAACATGCTAAAATTGCTTCATTATTCGTTCCGGGGATTGGGACGAGCAAAGAGTTAAGAGAAGCGGCTGAACTTGGCATATCTGTAATTCGAATTGCTGTTCATTGTACAGAAGCAGATGTTACGGAGCAGTACTTCCGCTTAGCGAAAGAATTAGGACTTGAAACGGTTGGTTTCCTCATGATGTCTCATACGCAGCCAGCAAGTGTGCTTGTGGAGCAGGCAAAGCTGATGGAATCGTATGGTGCCGATTGCGTTTATGTTGTTGATTCTGCAGGGGCTCTTGTTCAAAGTGGCGTTCGTGAAAGAGTGTCAGCCTTAAAAGAAGCCTTGTCCATTCAAGTCGGTTTCCACGCTCATAATAACCTTGGGTTGGCAATTGGCAATACAATAACGGCGCTTGAAGCTGGTGCCAATCAAATTGATGGAACGCTAAGAGGACTAGGGGCGGGAGCTGGTAATGCTCAAACGGAAGTCCTTGTTGCGGTGCTTAATAAAATGAACATCGAAACCGGTATTAACTTAGCGATTTTAATGGATGCTGCAGAGGAAAAGATAGCACCACTCATGCAGTCTCCAATCGTGATTGATCGAGGTAACTTATCAAGTGGCTATGCTGGAGTTTATAACAGCTTTTTATTACACGTTAAACACGCTGCGGAAAAGTTTGGTGTCGGTGTATCCGAAATTATGGAAGAGCTTGGTAAAAGGCAAGCGGTTGCTGGCCAGGAGGATTGGATTTTAGATGTAGCGGTAGAACTAGCTGAGAAAAAAGGGTTAAAAGTATAGTCCTAGGGTAAGGAGGAAACAGTTGTGTCAATTATTCAAGAAGCAGCCACTTATCTATTGGAAGCAGAGGAAACAAAGCAGGTTATCAAGCCGTTAACGGTTTCCTATCCAGGGATTACCGTCGATGAAGCGTATCATACACAGTTAGAGATTATCCGTCGGAAAGTTGCAAATGGTGGAATCATTGTTGGGAAAAAAATTGGTGCGACAAGCAAAGCGATTCAAAACATGTTTGGTGTCAATCAGCCTGATTATGGTCATTTATTAGCAGATATGATGTATGTCGAAGGTGAAGAGATTTCACTAGAACAATATATTCAACCGAAAGTAGAATTTGAGATAGCCTTTATTTTAAAAAAGGATTTAAAAGGCCCGAATGTTTCCATCCTTGATGTCATCGAAGCTACAGATTATATTGTTCCGGCAATTGAAGTGATTGATAGCCGGATTGACGATTGGAAGATTAAGTTTGAAGACACAGTCGCAGACAATGGATCTTCTGCTAGTGCGATAATTGGCGGGAAACCTACAAAGCTTGATGGCTTAGATCTCACTCTTATCGGCATGGTCGCTTATCGAAATGGAGAAATGATTGATTCAGGAGCAGGGGCAGCCGTTCTTGGAAATCCACTTCGTTCGGTCGCATGGCTGGCGAATTCATTAGGTAAGTATGATGTATCCCTAAAAGCAGGGGAAATCATTCTTTCAGGCGCATTAACAAGTGCTATTGAAGTGAAGGAAAATGATACCTTTACGGCGGAGTTTGCCCATATTGGTTCAGTCACGGCTTCTTTTAAAAAATAAAGAGAAATCTCGGGTCAGGGGGTTTTTCCCCCACTGATCGATGGGATATCAAAAGAAACAAGGTGATAACATGATTAAGACGGATGTAATCGATCAAATAGCTTTTGAACTTTTTGAGGCGGAAAAACAGAAAAAAGCTGTGAATAAATTTGTTGACGCCTATCCTGAACTGGACGAAGCGTTAGCTTATCAAGTACAAGAACACTTAGTCGAAATGAAATGCAAAGAAGAAAACACAAAAAGGATTGGGCTTAAACTCGGATTAACGAGCAAAGCAAAACAAGAGATGATGGGGGTTCATGAGCCATCTTACGGGATCTTGCTTGAAAGCATGCAGCTGTTTGAAGGGGAAAAGATTTCGCTTGCACCTTTCATCCATGCAAAGCTGGAGCCGGAAATTGCCTTTATTTTTAACAAAGAATTGAAAGGACCGCATGTAACGGTAGCAGATGTGCTTCAAGCAACCGAATATATTGCACCTGCTGTTGAAATCATTGACAGCCGGTTCCATGGGTTCAAGTTTACTTTAGCAGATGCAGTTGCAGATAATTCATCTTCTTCCCGCTTTATTATTGGCGAAAGATTCTATTCACCGAAAAATTTCGATTTGAAATTGATGGGAATGGTGTTTAAACAAAATGGAGAAGTTGTGGCGACAGGTGCGGGAGCTGCAGTGATGGGGCATCCAGCGAGAGCAATTGCTTGGTTAGCCAATCGGTTGTATAAAGTGGGTCAAAGTATTCAACCAGGAGAAGTCGTGTTAAGCGGCTCCTTATCCGCGGCGATTAAAATTGAAGCGGGTGACCATTTCACGGCTGGCTTTGATGGCCTTGGCTCGGTTGAAGCAATATTCACGGAATAACTTCATAGCGAAGGGAGAGGTTGATATGCCATTTATTCAGGTTAATATTCTTAAAGGGAGATCACCTGAAAAGAAAGAACGATTAATTCGAGAAATGACCGATTTAGTATCAGAGGTGTTAGATGCTCCCGTCCAAAGTATTCGCGTCATGATTAATGAACTAGATCCGGAACATTGGGGCATCGCTGGCGAATCAGTTAAAAAGAGAAATGAGGTTTCAAAATGACAAACGTACAGACCGGGGTCAGAGAAGTTGGTCTTTATATAAACGGGGAATATATAAAAGCTAGCAATGGTGCCACTTTTGAAGTGAAAAATCCTGCAACACAGGAAGTCATTGCGAGAGTAAGTGAAGCCACAAAAGAAGATGTGGATCGTGCTTGCACTATTGCACGGGACGCTTTTGAAAATGGACCGTGGAGAACGATGACCGTAGCCGAGCGTTGTGCAAAGCTTCGTCGTATGGCTGAAATTATCCTTGAGCGAAAAGAGGAAATCGCTCGCTTAGATGCGACCGATGTAGGAAAACCATTTCACTCTGCAGTACAGCATGAAGTTCCACGGGCTGCTAACAATATCAAATTTTTTGCCGACTTCATGGAGCAACAAGGCGGAGAAGTGTATCCAATGGGCGAAGAGTATTTAAACTATACTCGCTATGAACCAGTTGGAGTAGCTGCACTCATTACGCCTTGGAATGTTCCTTTTATGCTCACCACTTGGAAACTTGGTCCTTGTCTTGCAGCAGGAAACACAGCTGTTATTAAACCAGCTGAAATGACTCCGCTTTCTGTTTCTCTTCTTGGAGAAATTGCGAAGGAAGCAGGAATCCCAGACGGGGTAGTCAATGTGGTTCATGGCCTAGGTGGAGTTGTTGGTACTGCTCTGACTACACATCCTAAAGTAGATCTTGTTTCCTTCACGGGTTCGACAGCTACAGGAAAGCGAATTATGAAAAACGGCGCAGACACGTTAAAGAAGGTTTCTTTTGAATTAGGCGGAAAAGCGGCGAATATCGTGTTCGAAGATGCGAATCTTGATAAAGCGATTCCTGTTTCGATTCATGCAGCGTTCATGAATTCCGGGCAAATCTGTCTTGCGGGATCAAGAATATTGGTGCAACGTACGATTTTAGAGGAGTTCCTTGAAAGATTTAAGAAAGCGGCAATGGAACTAAAAGTCGGTGATCCACAAAATGTGGATACAAAAATGGGACCGGTTGTGAGTGAAGAGCATTATAAAAAGGTAACAAGCTATCTTGAGATTGCTAAAGAAGAAAATGCGACATTAATCTGTGGTGGAAAGCGCCCGGATCTGCCTGAATATCTACAAAATGGTTATTATTTAGAGCCTACAGTCTATTTGACTGAAAATCCGAAGTCGCGAATTTGCCAGGAGGAAATCTTTGGCCCTGTTGTGACAATTATTCCGTTTGATTCTGAAGAGGAAGCGCTGCGAATTGCCAATGATACCGACTACGGATTGAACGGTGTCGTATGGACAGAAAATCTCCAGCGTGCTCATCGGATTTCACATTCTGTACGTGCCGGTACGATTTGGGTAAATTGTTGGTTTGTTCGTGATCTCCGTGCTCCATTCGGTGGTTTCAAAAAGAGTGGCGTCGGTCGTGAAGGCGGCCATCACAGCTTGGAATTTTTCACTGAAGCGAAAAATATTTGTATCGCTTTGAAATAATTTTCGATTTTCTCAATGATATGAAAAGTATAGAGGGAAAGGCGAATAGCTGCATTTTGTACTATCAGCCTTTCCTATTAATCTATTTTGGGGCAGTGTTATATCAATATTTTGCGAAAAAGGTAATGAAGGTGAGATAAAAACTTAATGAAAAAACAAAATGGAGCCAGTATTGAAACCTGGCTCCATTTTTATGGAAAATTATTTCCTCTTTAATGTTTAAATAATACGAGTAGTTACCATACCAGAAATTTGTTTGATTTTTTCCTCTATTGACGGAATAACATCACCATTTACTTTATTTTCAATGTCAATCATCGTATAGGCATATTCTCCACGGCTTCTGTTGACCATATCCGCAATATTTAAATGGTAACTAGATATAGCGTTGGTAATCTGTCCGACCATGTTTGGAACATTGTGATGGAATGCCACTACTCGCTGCTTTCCTGTATATGGAAGAGAAGTATTTGGGAAATTCACTGAGTTTTTGATGTTTCCTGTTTCTAAAAATTCCTTTACCTGACGTGCGGCCATGATTGCACAATTTTCCTCAGATTCTTGTGTGGAAGCACCTAGATGCGGAATTGGAACTGTATTTTTCATTTTGAGTATAGCTTCATTCGGGAAATCTGTAATATACTTCCCAACTTTCCCGCTTTCGAGAGCTGCTGCCATGTCTGTTTCATTCACAAGCTCACCACGTGAGAAGTTTAAAATATGAACTCCCGGCTTCATCATGCTAAATGTTGCTAAGTTAAACATACCTCTTGTGTCCTCGGTTAATGGTACATGCACAGTAATATAATCAGATTCAGAGAACAATTGTTCAATGGTCATTGCCCTTTGTACTTTGCGGGATAAATTCCAAGCTGTATCGACAGAGATAAACGGGTCAAACCCAATCACATCCATATCTAAATCAAGCGCGTCATTCGCTACAAGCGCACCAATGGCTCCTAAACCAATGACACCTAATGTTTTCCCTTTAATTTCTTTTCCGACAAACTGTTTTTTCCCAGCTTCCACTAGCTTTGGAATTTGGTCACCTTCATTCTCCAAAGCCTTTGCCCAAGCAACACCGTCAAAAAGATTGCGGGAAGAAGAGATTAATGAGGTTAGTACCATTTCTTTTACGGCATTGGCATTCGCACCAGGAGTATTAAATACAACGATACCTTGCTCTGTACATTTTTCTACCGGAATATTATTTACACCTGCTCCAGCTCTTGCAATTGCTTTTAAATGATTTCCGATTTCAACTGAGTGCATATTGAAGCTGCGAACAAGGATGGCATCTGGATTTTCACTGCCGTTGTCGATCTGAAAATTACCCTTATTGAATACATTTAAACCACTTTCTGCGATATTATTAAGTGTTTTGATAGTTTGTATTTTTTCTAAAGTGATAGTGCTCATCATTAATTCCTCCTAATTTTCCCCTTTAATAAACAGAAAGAGGTAAGGGAAATAATTCCCTTACCTCTGCCCAGGCGAACGGCTGCGACACCATGTGCTCCCTCGCGGTTATCCGCGTTTCGCCAGTTACACATGGTCTTTTAAATTTATTTAATATTATCATAATTCTCTGTAGTTTTCTACCTAAACAACTTAAATAAATATATTTTCCAGTTTATGATATTTCTCAAGAAAGAAGGGAAATTTATCCATGCACAAAGCAACGAGTGTAAATATGATAGGGGTCAGTCCAACGGGCTGACCCCATTTTTTGCCGTTTTTTGTTTTTAGAAAAGGAGGAATATTCTTTAAATAAAAAGTATATATGTATAGTGGAAGTAATTAACCTAATGAAAGGATGATGTCTGAATGGATTGGCTATGGCTGGTTGGTCGGGCAGTATTTGGTCTTTATTTTGTTTATTCTGGTCTTAATCATTTCATCCAATTTCAAGGTTTAAAGCAGTATGCCTCTTATAAAGGGGTCCCAGCACCAGGTCTATCTGTAGTCGTTACCGGATTAATGCTCCTTGCGGGTGGATTAAGTATCCTTACGGCATATTGGGTTGAATGGGGACTCTATTTATTAGTAATATTCTTGGTTGTTTCAGCTTTCTTGATGCATAATTTCTGGAAGGTTGAGGATCAGACGGCAAAAGCAGGGGAGAAGAGTCAATTTCTTAAGAATATTGCATTAGCAGCTGCAGCTTTAATGTTACTCTCCATCACAAACTGGACTTGGTAAATGAAAATATGCAAAAAGGCAGGTTGCTGTTCGGGCAACCTGCCTTTTTTATTGTATAAATAAAGTGCCTGTCACTTGTTGAATGAATGGCATTTATAAACACCAAATATTTACATATCCTACGCGAAGAGTTTACCATAAAATTGGAAGGTGCCAGGCGCTTTTTGGAAATCGAAGCTGTGGCTGAATTATAAAGGTGGTATAGGAATATGAATTTTATTTGTTCAAAATGTGGGAACAAGGTCGATGTAAGCACAAGAGAATCTAAGTGTAGGTGTGGAGGACTTTGGAAGCTTGATTATCAACCGCCTACATTTGATGTGAATAAAATAGATAAAGATGCATGGGGA
Organism: Neobacillus niacini; assembly: GCF_031457145.1. GTDB lineage: Bacteria > Bacillota > Bacilli > Bacillales > Cytobacillaceae > Neobacillus > Neobacillus niacini_J. Next base: position 47,272 of record NZ_JAVDVZ010000004.1, on the reverse strand, counting down.
ATTTTTAGATATCGTGCTTTTATGCCTCTTGAAGGTGATAGTTGGAAAGATATTACTTTGGGAGAAGGAATGACTCCTATTGTTCAGTTTGATGAAGATGTCTTGGTGAAAATGGAGTATTTTATGCCAACTCTTTCATTTAAGGATAGGGGTGCCGCTGTTTTAATCGCACATTGTAAAGCAATTGGGGTTGATTCGGTTGTTCAAGATAGCAGTGGTAATGGAGGAAATAGCGTAGCTGCCTATAGTGCAAAAGCCGCAATCCAATGTGAAATTTTCGTACCAGAAGGAACATCACCAAAGAAAATTGATATGATTAAAGCCCATGGTGCCACTGTAAATATCGTTCCAGGTACTAGAGATGATTGTGCCGAAGTTTGTAGAGATAAGGTAGATTCAGAAAGTAAGTATTATGCAAATCATGTTTATAATCCATTTTTCTATGAAGGAACGAAAACGTATATATATGAAGTTTATGAGCAGCTCCATCGTATACCTTCTAATATTTTTGTACCATTAGGAAATGGAACGTTATTTATTGGAGTAGTGAAGGGATTAGAAGAACTCATAGAAAGTGGAATTATACAGGAAATGCCTACTATAATAGCGGTTCAAAGTGAAAAGTGTGCACCATTTTATGAAGCTGTCTTAGAAGGAGAAAAGAAACCCGCAAAGGTTCAGGCACAGCCTACTTTAGCAGAAGGAATTTCAATTGGTGTACCAATGCGTGGAGAAGAAATACTAGAATATATTTATAAATATAATATTCAAGTCGTTACGGCTCCTGAAGATAAAATTTTAGATGCTAGAATGGCATTAGCACGTAAAGGAATATATTGTGAACATACAACTTCAGCATGTTATGCAGCATATCTAAAATATTGTGAACTGAATGGAAGAACAAGAGACAGTCTAATTCCTATGACTGGGGCCGGCTTAAAATCAGATCATTAATTTTAATAAGAGGTGTAGGAAATGGTAAAAAGTAATTATCAAGAAATCGATACGCCAGCACTGATCATTGATAAAGATATTATGGAGAACAACATCGTATACATGCAGGAAAAAGTAAACAGTTGGGGAATAAACTTGTGTCCACACACAAAAACACATAAAAGCCTGAGCTCGCTGGACTTCAAATGAAAGCAGGAGCTGTGGGCATAACAGTAGCCAAAGTGGGTGAAGCGGAGGTAATGGCTGTCTTGGTCGTGGCAAAATACAATAATATAGTGTCATGGTATATTCAAAAAGGTAGAGGTGCCAGCCTAATCATATGTTGATATGCCGAAAACATGCAAGTTTTTATTCATCTCCTGCATGTTTTCGGCTTTTTTTAATTGAGAATCATATACGATCTGCTTACCTTATTTGAATGCTATCAAAAAGTTATTTTACATTTGAATAGGCTGTTCAGTATTTTCTGCCATTCTCTGTTTCTTAGATTTTTTAAAATACAATAATTCATACACACATGGGATGACGATCAATGTTAAGAGTGTCGCGAGAGCCAGCCCGCCAATAACGACAACAGCCAAGCTTTGAGAAACCAAGCTTCCGGTCTGAGATGCTTTAAACAGGAGTGGAATCATCGCACATATCGTTGCGATTGCGGTCATCATAATCGGCCGCATTCTAGTAGCCGTTGCTTCAACAATCGCTTCACGAATTGTCATTTTTTCTTCATTTTGCCTAACACGGTCAATCAGAACAATCGCATTGGTGACGACAATTCCAATCAGCATAAGCGCTCCAAGCAGTGCAGTGATATCAACAGAAATCCTGCTGATTAAGATTCCTAGAATTGCACCGATGGCCGCAAGCGGCAGGGAGGTTAAAATCGCGATTGGTGCTTTAATCGACTTAAACGTGATGACCATAATCAGGAATACAATTCCGATTGATACGAGCATGATTAAGAAAAGATCGGTAAAATCGTCCATCTGCTGCGCACTTGCCCCTCCAACAAGAACATCTACATCTTCAGGAATGTCGATTCCTTTATTGTCTTTTTGATCACCGAATAATTCCAGGTTAATCTTCGTGGAGATATCAGAGAGCTTAGCAGGATCGACGGTTGCAATGACGCGAAGGTAGGTCTCTCCATCTTTATGGAATTGGCTGGTTGAGCTCTCAGCCTTTTGTAATGTTGCTATATCAGAAACCGGCACCATTCCGCTTTCAGTCATAATCGGAATGTTTTTCAAGTCGTCTTGTGTTTCTGTGTTAAGTAAAGGTTCAAGAACAACCATTGTTTGTTTTTCATTTACCTTAATCGTTCCCAGTGGTGTTTGATTTAACATAACACCAAGCTGCTGGGCAATTTGCTGTGTATTACCTTTTGCAGGATCTACGACTAACGAGTAGACGGTTTTCTTTTCATCTTGATTCGTTGTTACTTTTTCAACACCGTCAATATCAGACACGGTTTCTTTAATAGTATTTGCTGTTTTTTCCAATTGATCGATATCCTCACCAACAACATCAATCGTAATATTCGTTGCCGATCCGCCCATCATAAACGAAGCCGTGGCAACTTCTAATACAGCATCCTTATAGTCGTCCTTTTTCTGTTCAATTTCTTTTAAAACTTTATCGGTATCGTCTTTATCTTTTAATAGAATACTGATGATCGCTTCGGTTGGAGAACCAATTTCGCCAAATTGAGCGAAATCAGCCGAAGAACCGACTTGGTTAAAAACATATTCAACCTCATCCATCCCAGCAATCGAATTTTCAAGCTCGAGTGCCTTTTCTTTGACCGTTTCAAAAGGTGTTTCATTTGGATATTTCAAGGTAGCTGATACAAAGTCGGCAGATGAATTGTCAACGGCACCCTTCGGTACGGCAAAGTAAGCGACTATCGATCCGGCAAACAGTAGCAGGGAAATGGTGAAAATAATCCATTTATGATTTAACGACCATTTGACTACTTTTGGAAAGCGTACCGCCGGTTTATGTTCTGGAAGTTTGGTATTTTTCAACAAACCAGCACTCATTAACGGTACGACTGTTAATGCAACCAAAAGTGAGGCAAGCAATGAATAGGTAACGGTTAAGGCAAATGGTAAAAGGAATTCTTGAAGTCCACCGTTTAATAAGCTCATTGGCAGGAAAACCGCGACCGTCGTTAACGTGGAGGCCGTAATCGCGACACCCACTTGTTTGGTTGCATCAATCACCATTTGGACTGAAAATTTCTCTGTTTGCATTTTGCGGTAAATATTTTCAATGACAACGATACTGTCGTCAACAAGCCGCCCAACGGCAACGGCAACTCCTCCGAGTGTTAAAATGTTTAACGTTACCCCGGAACGTGAAAGTAAGAACAAGGTAAAGCAAAGTGACAGCGGGATGGAAACAATCGTAATAAACGTTGTTCGGATATTTCGTAAAAAAATCATAATCACAATCGTAGCAAATAAAGCACCAAGGAGGACTTCTTTCATCATCGTTTGAACAGATGTTTCAACCATATCAGCTGAGGCAACATAAATAGTAGATTCTTGTGTATCGTATTTTTTGTTAATTTCCTTTGTTACTTTTTCGATTTCTTTACTAATGGTTACAGCATTCGAATTACTATCCTTCGTTACACTGATGCTTAGGGCTTCGTTCCCGTCGAAACGGTTAACAAAATTGGATTGTGTTGTTTCCTCAATAGATGAGATATCATCTAGGGATACATTTGGCGCGACGGGCAGGCTTTTTAGCTTTTCGAGACTTGTTACGTCGCCAATCACCTTTATATTGCTTGTTTTTCCGTCAATATTCTTTTCACCAATGGCAAGAGCGGTGTTTTGACCTTGAAGAATTCCCAGTACCGACTGAAGAGATACCTGGTTTTCTGCTAACTTTTGATTATCGATTTTTATTGAGATAACAGGATCAACTAAACCATAGGTTTGAACTTGGGCCACACCGTCAATATCTTTGTATAACGGTTCAATTTTCTCTTTTATCAATTCCAGGTTTTCAGTCGTAAGGCCATCTTTAAAGGTTACAGCGATGTTGGAAATGGGAATCATCGAGGTATTTAGCTGTGAAATGATGGGCTTTGATAGATAACCTGGGAGTGCTACATTTGATAATGCCTCTTGAACATCTAATTTTGCCTGTTTCATGTCGGAACCAGCTTCAAAAAATAAATCAACTTTTGAAAAGCCGTCTCCCGTTGTAGAAAAGATAGAATTTTTTCCTGAAATGCCGGTAACCGCTCGCTCAATTGGAGAAGTGACATCACTTTCCATTGTTTTTGAATCGGTTCCTTGGCCCATTGTAATAATCGTTACTTGCGGATTATCGGCTGAAGGCAAGAATTCCATCGGTAATCTAAAATAACTAACGACCCCAATGATTAGAATTAATATCGTTATTAATGAGACAGCGGCTTTGTTCCGAAAAGCCCATTTCGTGAAAACTGACATAGGTACATCTCCCCTTTGAAAAAGTATAAAAACCAGGTTCAAACTTAACACATTCTTGTGATCATTAGGAATTATTTACCATAAATTATCAAACTCTTAATAAAGTCAATCAAGAATTTAAATTAACACCGCCTTTTTGCAAAATATTTTATAGTGCTTTATGACAATCACGTCATCCTCGAACCTGCTACCTAAATATCCCATATTTACTTTGTTTTGAGGAGACTGAATTTTTTCTACGACTTAAGTCTTACCGATTGCTTTATACATGAGGTGTGTGTGCTAGATGGGCACGGTCTTGGACCTGGTCTAATGCAGAATCTGAATAAAAAAGAAGCGTTTTAAAGACGCTTCAAATAATTAAAAGTGGAAATTCATACAATCTAACCGAAGGTGAAGAATGAATAGCATTGCTTAAGAATATCTTTCTAAAATTTGTTGTCTATCGTAATATTGTTCTCCATGTTAAAATGAATAAATTATACAAACATGATATTTTTTTCATAGATTATAATAGTACTTTAATAATAGGTGTGATGGAATTATGCAGAGAACAAAAGCAGCAATATTTATTATTACTGGGTTAATATGTGTGGGTGTGCTCCTTTATTTACTTCTGCCAGACCGTAATCAGGCAAGTCTGGAGAGTGTAGAGACGACCGCTTCTGTTAAGCATGAACAAGTTGAAAATACAGTCGTTACTGACGATGAAAATAAAGCAGCTGAAGAAGAGGTACAAATAGAAGTGGTTGAAAAAAATGATCACTCTATAACCGAAGAAATTAAGGCTAAGGTTCGGGAAGTAGTAGAGGGTGCCATTGATTTATTTAAAAAAGATCAAAGGATTGTGTCTATTGGTGACTCTCTAACCGAAGGGGTTGGAGACGAATCAGAAAATGGCGGTTATGTTGGCATACTCAATAATACGTTTGAAGACAATGACCTAAATATCACGATAGAAAACTTCGGTAAAAAAGGTAACCGGTCAGATCAATTATTAAAACGGCTAGAAAAAGAAGACATTACCTCTGCCATTAAAGAGGCTGATATTGTTCTCATCACCATTGGTGCTAACGATATTATGAAAGTATTAAAATCTAATTTTATGAACATTACAATGGACCTTTTCGACGAAGAAAAGGTGGAATATAGGAAACGATTAACAGCCATCTTTGATAAAATCAATGACATAAATCCAGATACCCAAATATATTTAATCGGTTTTTATAATCCTTTTGAGCAGCACTTTAGTGAAGTCAAAGAACTTGGCATGATCATTGACAAGTGGAATGAGGCTGGAAAATCACTTACAGAAGAATATGACAATGTTAGCTATATTCCAACAACAGACCTATTTAGTCAATCTCCCATCGATTTATTGGCAGAAGATGAATTCCACCCAAACACAAGTGGATATAAGCTTATGGCCCAGCGTGTTTTAGACTACTTGAAAGAATCCAATGAAGAGACCGAAATCAACACTGCGGATATAGAATCTTAATTTAAAGTGTTCCGAATTAAAACAAATAGGTAAAAAAGAAAGCCAAATAAAAACACTGTTGAAATGGTCCAATAAATTTATAGAATGAAGAAAAATGGAAGAATAGTGACCGATAATTTAAGGGGGAAAATTATTTGAATCAAGCTTTACTGATTATTGATGCTCAACAGGATTTGATAGAAGGTAATAAAGAAGAAAAGGGAGTTTTTGAAAAGGAAAAATTGGTTAATAACATTAATACAGTAATTGATAAAGCAATAGAAGCAAGTGCATCCATAATTTTTATACGAGATTTAGATGTTTCGACTGGAGTAGGACCTGGTTTCCAAGTACACAAAGATATTAGCGTACCATCCACTGCTGCCATATTTGATAAGACTGCTACAAATTCATTTTACGGAACAGCGTTACAAGAATATTTAAACCAAAACAAAATAGAGCATTTGGTAATTATGGGATGTAAGACAGAACACTGTATTGATACGGCTGTAAGAACGGCTACAATCAATCATTTTGATGTAACATTAGTTGGAGATGGACATTCTACTTCAGACTCGAAAATTTTATCGGCAGAACAAATAGTTTGTCATCACAATGAAACTCTTCACGGTCATTATAATGTAGATAATTTTTCAGTTGTTAGAAATACAGATGAAGATTTATTTATCCCTATTCACAATAAATACCGATAGAATCCTTATTAAACTAATGGGATTTAGTTGAACAAGGTTCGTCCTGTATATCAGGACGAGCCCTGTTTTTTATGCTTTTTAATCAGCCATTCAATTTGTGATTTTAGGTGTCATTTCAATTCGTTTTTTTGAATATGCACCTCAAAACGGTACAGCAGGATGGTTAGAGACCACTTCATTGTCATCTTTCACTTCAAATACAATTTAGTTGGATATGCCCCACTAAAGCAGGCGATACAGCGGCTGCTGGTTTCAGCTAAATCTACATCAACCGCCTCTAATAACCCTTCAGTACTTAAAAAAGCTAAAGAATCTGCTCCAATCACTTCTCCCATGGCTCGTTCATGTTCATGTATGTTGGCAAAAAGTTCTTCTTTTATTGGCATATCCACTCCATAAAAACAAGGGTTTTTTACCATAGGGGAACTAATTCGTACATGGACCTCTTTGGCACCTGCTTGACTGCAAGTCTCACCGGAGAATTAGAAAATATAAAAGTGAAATGAAAGGACAAGGCAGCTGTTTGTGTGGTCATGTCTTCAGCAGGTTATCCAGGTCCATATGAAAAGGGACAAGTCATACATGGATTGGACCAAGTCGTTAATCCAACGATTATTTTCCATACAGGTACCGCTGCAAAGGATGGAAAAATTATTACAAATGGCAGTCGGGTTGTCGGAATTACTGCCATCGGTGAAACTCTTAAAGAAGCGCGTGAATTGGCTTACCATTCGGTTGAAAAGGTATCCTTTAATAGTGCACATTACCGAACAGATATAGGAACAAAAGCATTCCATTGATTGGTTTGCAGCTTAATAAAAATAGGAAGAGTGAATGATTGTAATAACTCGAATACATAATTACCGAAAAAGTGGTGGTGCTAGGTTCAGGGGGCTAGGAAAAGAGTCGATTTTTTGAGGATCTATGTTTTATGTCTATGGGTAATCGCCTAATCCTGGGACAATTGTGAAACATAGTATGAGATTGTGGTTAATTTATATGTGATAAATAACCATTTCAGTTGTGAATAAGGATGATGAAAGTAAACAACTTGGGTGGGGGAATGTATCAAAATGAATGAACATAATCAATACCGTCACGATTTATTGGAATGGTGTCATGAAACAGCTAAAAGTTTATCTGAACAATTGGAATTGTTAACTAGAGAATTAAATGCTTATCAAGATCAAGAAGAGATTGAAGTTGATTATGTAAATCGTTTGGAGATGGAAGGACAAATCCAAATCGAGGAAGAAAAATGGGAAACAAATGCTTTTCAATACGAGATGGAGATTGAATCAGACCAATATGTTGATAGGGAGGAACTAAACCAATACAGAGAGGATTTATTGGAATGGTGTAATATCCTTTATTCAAATTGGAATAGAACGAAACCGAAGTTATCAAACCTTGTTGCGTACGAAAGCTTAGAGGGCTGGGAAGGAATGTGCTCTCGATTAAAAGAGAAATTACAGGAAGATCTGTCATTAGACTACGAAGACTATGAGACAGCTAATACCTTGTATGAACAGTGGGAAAAGCTTCTTGAGGAATCGTATTCTTATCAAGAAGAAAATGAAGTTTGATTAGAATTTAGACGCAGTCCTTAGAGCAAAATGGTTTTTTACGAAATAAGATGAATGATGCCAAACACACATAAAAACACTATTTCACTACTAAAAACAGCGAATGTTCCTCTTCATTTATTTGGGTGGGAACATTCGCTTTTGGTGTTTTGTGTTAATGGAAGGCTCTTTTCTTAAACTTTGTTGCTTTTTGAAACAAAATTTAATGATTGTGCTAAGTTTCAGCAGAAAATAGAATAAATTTAATAAGAAAAGAGCTTGCAAACTAAATTCTAAAGCGCAAAATTACTATTTCCACGTTAAAATCGGCTTTAAGATTTTAACAACAATCTTTACGAAAACAACCTAATGGAAAAACCTCGGGGATGTTCTCATGGCTCAAAATAGGGTTTGACCAAAAGAACCGTCCCCATGGTCGCCCTTCAATCCATTTCATCGACAATTCTCAACATAAATCTGCTATAATAAAATGTGATAAAAAGAAGGTGGTGAGAAAAAGTGGAAAAAACACTTAATTTGATTTTGGCTGAACAAAAAAGACAAGGTGATTTATTGCATCAATTAATTAATGCTGTTGCAGCAACAAATGTAAAAGTTGCCGAAATGGACGGAAAAATTACCGAAATGGATGGAAAAATTGTCGAAATGGATGGAAAAATTACAGAAATAAACGGAAAAGTGACTATAATTGAAAAAAAACTAGATTCAGTCTTCGAGGAGGTTAAAGAAATAAAGGCGACAATGGCAACAAAACATGACCTCGAATACTATGATCAAATGATTTCAGAGCATTCTAGGGAAATTTATAAACTAAAAAATCATTAAACCTCTCCAATGAAACTCCTCAATAATATACTTAATTCGTTCTGAGAATTTCATAACTTCTTTGAGTTTGTACCCTAACAAGACATGGCCTCTTTGTTCATCCTACACTTATATTAAAAAACAAAAAGGCAGCATCCGATTACTAAGTGCGAGCACCATCCATAAACTTGGAAGGTGCCTGCCACTATTTTAATAGTTTACACATTATTCATTTTGATGCAGGTACCAGAAAGAACTGTTCTATTCGTACACAACTTGGGCATATGAATGGAAACAGGAGTTTAATGGACATGGTTTATCTGCGTTTCTATATGCATGTAGTTATTTTTGAATGAATGGTAGGAGATAATATGGCGTCAAATACTTATTATTATTTAGGCTTGATTTTTGTATCCATTGTTTGGGGAATCAATTTTGGGATTTCACGGTGGGCAATGGAGGTTTTCCCCGCAGAGGTGTTTGTATTTCTTAGATTTGGACTAGCATTGCCCATATTATTTCTTATGTTAAAGTGGACAGAAGGCAGTGTAAGAGTAGAGAAAAAAGATTTGCTTAAATTAGCCTTCATTGGATTAATTGGCATCACGGCTTTAGAAATCATGGTAATGTATTCAATCAAGTATACAACACTTGCTAATGCTTCTTTATTGAATGTCGCTCCGTGGCCCATTTTTGCTGCTCTTTTTGCACCATTATTTATTCGTGAAAAAATAACAACCAGGGTAGCTACGGGAGGTTTAATTGCTTTAGTAGGGGTAACGATGATCATCCTAGGCGGGAAGAATGGCTTTGATTTAGGCTCTGAGTATATGATTGGAAACTACATTGCTCTAGGCATTAGTTTAATAGGTGCGTTATTTAATTTAGCCACCATGCCGTTGATGGAAAAATACTCTCCTCTTCGCGTGACCACATGGTTCATTTTTTTTGGTTCACTCTTTTTATTTCCGATTACATTCGATAAATGGAGTACAATCCAATGGGATAATCTATCGTTCGTCACATGGGGAGCCGTTGCCTACAATGTGCTAATGTGCACAGTCTTTGCTATTGTTATTTGGAATATATCGATGAAACATGTTGGTGCAGCAAAAGCGAACTTCTTCCGTTATTTCGTGCCAGCGGCCGCTACTGTGGCGGGTGCGTTTTTCTTTAATGAACCGATTTGGGCAGCTCAGATCGTTGGTGGAGTCGTCATTGTTTTTGGTTTAGTTTGGATTGGAACGGAGAGAAAGCAGCAAATTCCACCCATATTCTCCAACAACAATCGATAGCTAAATGAAACTAATCGAAAAACTTTCGATTAGTTTTTTTGTTGGTTGATTTTTAATAAGCAGATTGTGAAGAATGTACATCTAGTAATAGCTTAACAGTTGGTGACCATAGAATCACTATGATAGCATAATGTGAATAAATAAAAGAGGTGAATAAGATGAAAAGGATTTTAGATTGTAGAGGTTCTGATTTTCGGCAAATGGGTAGAAAAGAATTAAAGCAGGCAATCCGTGCAGCAGAAGGAAGAACGATATTGGCTGAAACGGTAGTGACATCTCAACCGTTACTTCCAGAGGTGTCCAACCCAGAAGTAATGAAGGCATTTGGAGCGGATATGATTTTACTGAACATGTTCGATTGTTTCAACCCTGTAGTTAATGGGGTTGAGTCATACAGCATATTTCAACCCAATGCTACAGACAGTGAAGTAGATGAAAAAATTATACAAAAAATAAAAGAACTAACGGGTCTGCCAGTCGGCATTAATCTTGAACCTGTTGATCCGCATGCTAATTCCTTAGAAAAATTGCATTCATTGCCTGAAGGGCGTACAGCTACTGAAAATTCACTAGCGATGGCAAAGCAATTGGGATGTGATTTTATTTGTTTAACTGGTAACCCAAAATCAGGGGTAACCAATGAGAAAATTGAACAGGCTATAACACTAGCGAATAAACATTTTGGAGGGCTTATCATAGCGGGCAAAATGCATAATGCTGGAACCTCAGGAAGCGTGTTTGATATGAATGCATTTTCTCGCTTTGCAGAAGGAGGGGCAGATGTCATTCTTTTCCCCGCTCCAGGTACAGTCCCTGGTGTTCGTGAGGAAACTCTTGCTAAAGCAATAGAAAACGTTAAAAATAAAGGGGCTTTAACCCTTGCTGCGATAGGCACCAGCCAAGAAGGAGCAGATGAAGAAACAATCCGTGCAATCGCTTTAAGCTCTAAAAGAGCCGGAGTCGATATTTTTCATATCGGGGACGCCGGGTTTTCTGGAATGGCATTACCTGAAAATATTCAAACCCTTTCGATTACGGTAAGAGGTAAAAGACATACATATATAAGAATGGCCGCTTCTGCCTTAAGATAATAACATCCATATTTTCCCTTTCTATAATAGAAGGAGATTTTTTGTTGAGTCTTGTTAAAGGTATGGACTACATTGTTTATGGATTCTCCCTCCATTTAATTCTGAAGTCATGTGTTATGCCTATGGGCATTAGTCTAACCCTGGGACAATCGTGGAACATAATATGAGATTGTGGTTCATTTATATGTGATAAATAACCACTTTAATTGTGAATGAGGATGATGAAATTAAACAATCTGGGTGGGGGAATGTATCAAAATGAACGAACAAAAGCAATACCGTCACGATTTGTTGGAATGGTGTCATGAAACAGCTAAAAGTCTATCTGAACAAATGGAGCTGTTATATAGAGAATTAAATGCTAATCAAGAAGAAATCGAAGTCGATTCTGTAAACCGTTTGGAAATGGAAGGGCAAATTCAACTCGAGGAAGAAAAGTGGGAAACAAATGCTTTTCAAGACGAGATGGAGATTGAAGCATACCAATATATTGATATAGAGGTACTAAACCAATGCCGAGAGGATTTATTGGAATGGTGTAATATCCTTTATTCAAATTGGAATCGAACGAAACCAAAGTTAACAAACCTTGTTGATAACGAAAGCCTAGAGGGATGGGAAGGAATGTGCTCTCGTTTAAAAGAGAAATTACAGGAAGATCTGTCATTAGAATACGAAGACTATGAGACAGCTAATACCTTGTATGAACAGTGGGAAAACCTTCTTGAGGAATCGTATTCTTATCAAGAAAAAAATGAAGTTTAATGAGAATTAAGGTGCAGTTCTTACCAACCAACATAGTCGAAGAAAGCCCCCGCCTTCTGGCGTGGGGATGAATTCGACACATATGAACAAAATAGACGGACAAGGCGAATAGTTTCCCTTGTCTTTTTCTATTAATTTAGAATTGAATGATAGAACATCTGTTCCTTGTAGAGAGGAGGAAACGAGATGGCAGATCGTACCCCAACCTTTATTATTGGCATAGAAATGGATGTTTCACCACAATTAAAGTGCAAGAATGAATGCATTGAATTTTAGGGAAACTAGATGTAGATTGAGTGTTTGGTTAGTGAATGTAACTTACTGATTACGGTATGATGATACAAAAATGGAGGAAAAACATGGAGCTCATTCGCAAACGACTACTTGAATATGAGATGGACCCAGTCCTTACTGATTATCTTGCTGCTATTATTATGATTCTTCTTTTAGTGGTTCTCTGTATAGCTGCGAATTTTATCACGCAGAAGGTAGTATTGAGGTACATTACTCACATTATTACGAGTAACAAATTCGAATGGGATGATATGCTTTTGGAAAGGAAGGTTTTTCACAGATTATCCCATATTGTTCCGGCACTTATTATTTATTACTTTTCATCTACCTTTCCTGACTATCAGCATTTGATAGAAAAAGGGGCGATGACCTATCTAATGTTAGTCGGATTAATGGTCACCAACAGCTTTTTAAAAGCATTTAATGATATTTATTTAACCTTTGAAATCTCCAAGATTAAGCCAATCAAGGGGTATATTCAAGTGGTTCAAATCATAATTTTCATTCTTGGAGGAATTGTCGTTATCGCTCATTGGATGGGGGAGAGTCCTTTTATTCTTCTCAGCGGGATTGGTGCTTTATCAGCTGTTCTCCTGCTTGTGTTTAAAGATTCGCTTTTAGGACTTGTAGCTGGTATTCAATTAGCGGCCAATGATATGGTTCGCGTTGGCGATTGGATTGAAATGCCTAAATATGAAGCGGATGGAGATATTATTGATATCTCATTGAATACGGTAAAAGTTCAGAACTTTGATAAAACAATTACGACAATCCCAAGTTATGCTCTTATATCTGACTCTTTTAAAAACTGGAGAGGGATGCAAGTTTCTGGTGGACGTCGAATTAAGCGATCTTTATTTATCGACACGAAAAGTATCAAGTTTTGCACGGAAGAAATGATAGAGAAATTCAAAACAATTCAATTCCTTTCCGAATACATAACTACTAAGGAACATGAAATTGCAGAATACAATGCCAAGAATGAAATTGATCGGGATAATCCAGTGAATGGCAGGGCACTTACCAATATCGGTGTATTCAGAAAATATATTAACACCTATCTGCAACATCGCCCAGGTATTAGTCAAGAAATGACCTTACTTGTAAGACAATTGGCTCCAACTGAAAATGGATTGCCACTAGAAATTTATGCTTTTACCAATGATATTCGCTGGCATGTGTATGAAACGATCCAATCCGATATCTTTGATCATCTATTTGCAGTAGCACCGGAATTTGGACTACATATTTTCCAGAATCCTTCAGGGAATGACTTTAGAAATATGATGGAAGAAGTTGAAGGGAATAAAAAGAGTAGAGAAACTGCTCACTACTCATAGGGATACCGACTTCAGGCGATAAGACTCAAAAAAAGAAATAATCCATAACCTATAGCTGTTCGGAATTGTGGCATTAGCGCACAATAGACTAAAACTAGTAGGCATCCCCCAGCTTCTTTCAGATAATAATCAAGATAATATAAAAACAAGTGGAGGAAAACGTTGTGTTTTCCTCCACTTGTTTTATTTTAGGGACTTATCGGACACCACCTTTGTTATATCTTCTTTTTTTTGCAATTTATCTATTTTATGCAATGTATGCATTGTTCCCCATTCGTGCATTGCTTCTAAAATTGGCTCCAAGCTTCTTCCGTATTCAGTAATCGAATATTCCACTTTTGGAGGAACCTGGGGATATACAACACGCTTAATAATATCCTCATCTTCTAATTCACGTAATTGGGTAGTCAACATCTTTTGGGTAATTCCAGGCAAACTTCTTTTTAATTCACTGAATCTTTGAGTACCGTTCTTCAATAAATGCAGTAAAATAATTGGTTTCCATTTCCCAACTAAAATCCCTAAAGCATCATCTACCCGACATAATTCTGGCTCTTTTTCCATTCCTGATTCTCCTTTAGTATCCTTTTGTATACTATACCACTTTAAAGTGTGTACTTCCTGATTTGGTGATTATGAGCAATAATAACATTGTAAATAGAAAAAGAAAACAACTTAATATAAAAAGGTGGTTGACTAATTTGGAAAAATATCGAATCGACCTAAGTAAGGGCCTAGAATTTGGAATTTATACGCTAGGTGACCATATACCCAATCCTCATACAGGAGAGCGTATTTCAGCACAACAACGCATTCATGAAATCATTGAATTAGCTAAGCTTGCTGAGCAAGCAGGAATTGATTTTTTTAGTGTCGGTGAAAGTCATCAGGAGTATTTTACTACGCAGGCACATTCTGTTGTACTGGCAGCAATTGCCCAGGCAACAGAAAGAATTAAAATTGCAAGTTCTTCAACGATTATTAGTACATCGGATCCAGTGCGTGTATATGAGGATTTTGCGACCATCGATTTGATTTCGAATGGACGTACCGAGATTATCGCCGGACGTGCTTCAAGGGTAGGTCTCTTTGAATTATTGGGCTATAGCCTTCGAGATTATGAAGAGTTATTCGAAGAGAAGTTTGAGTTATTATTGAAAATTAATAAAGAGCAAGTAGTCAATTGGAGTGGAAAATTTCGTGCTTCATTGAAAAATGCAAAAATCATCCCACGTCCGCTTAATGGCTCCCTGCCGATTTGGCGTGCAGTGGGTGGACCACCTGCTAGTGCAATTAAGGCAGGATTGGCAGGTGTACCAATGTTTCTTGCTACTTTGGGTGGTTCAGCTACTACTTTTAAACATTCTATTGATGCCTATCGTGAAGCAGCAAAACAGAGCGGATTTGAAGCTGCAGAGCTTCCGATTGCAACTGCTGGTTTCTTTTACGTAGCTGAAACAACACAACAGGCTCAAATAGAGTCCTATCCCCACGTTAATCAGGGGTTACAGCTAATAAACGGTCAAAGTTATCCAAAGCGTCAATTTGCCCAGGGAGCCGACCCGCGAGATGTAATGAATATCGGCAGTCCGCAGCAAATTATTGAAAAAATACTTTATCAGTATGAACTATTCGGTCATCAACGTTATATTGCACAAATGGATTTTGGCGGTGTGCCATTTGATAAATTAATGAAAAATATTGAACTAATCGGAACTGAAATATTACCAGCTATAAAAAAATATACTTCAAAAAATTAGGAGGATTAGAAAATGAAGATTGTCGGTTTATCTGGTTCTAATGTCGGCTCGAAAACGAGAACAGCTATGAATTACACAGTAAATGTTCATGTTGAAAAATATCCAGAGGCTGAAGTGAAATTAATTGATTTAGCTGAATATGAGGTTCAGCTCAGTGATGGTCGTAACTACATGGAATATGAAGGCGATACAAAATTTATAGCACAGACAATAATGGAAGCAGATGCCATTTTTATTGGCACACCTGTTTTTCAGGCATCGATACCGGCTACTTTAAAGAATATATTTGACCTACTTCCTGTAAACGCATTTCGCGATAAAGTAGTGAGTATGGTTGTGACTGCGGGGACTCCTAAGCATTACTTAATGGCAGAGCAACAATTAAAACCAATCTTGGCTTATATGAAAGCACAAATTGTTCAAACGTATGTATTTATAGAAGAAAAAGACTTTCATCGAAAAGAAATTGTAAATGATGATGTCCTCTTCCGAATAGATAGATTAGTAGAGGATACCGTTTTGTTAACAGAAACATATTCAAAAATTCGTCTTGAAAAAGAAGAGAAATATAATTTTTAAAAAATGGATACGGTGTTTCAACAAGTAATTCTGATGGCTCTTGAAATAGAACTCAGGGGGGAAATGGCATGAATAGAGTACATTCTCGTGATATACAGAAGGTTTGGACAGTCCTGGAAAGAAAAATAAGTGCGGCTCATCGTGCTGGAGCAGTCTTAGAACCTGGATATTGGGTAGATTATGATCCGTTTTTTTGACTACGAATGTTCAAACAGAACTAGTTCCAGTTCCTGTTTCCAAAGCCGTTCTCTTCCCGAAGAAAAGTATGTGTACGAATAGGAGAAGACTAGGAAGTTATGAACCCACTGCATTTATGCATGTGGAGCATCAGCAAAACATTCATAAATAAGATGCTCCCGTTCGTCACGAAGAAGGAGCACTCATTCGAGTATATTCTGGTTCAATTACTAAAATGAAACCTTGTCATTCAAATCATGACAAGGTTTTTATTTTTTCTGGTGCATATATCAATAGGCAACTGGAAAAAATTATGGAGACGTTCGGTTTTTACTAAGAAGCTAATTATAAGATAGTTAGAAGAAACAAATTAAAAATGGTTAGTCAAGCTTGACAGGTACTACGTTACTATGAATGTATTGAACTACTCACCCCTTAACACCCTTACGGGTTGTTGGAAGGGGGAGATTCCTACGAACACCGAAGTATCCTTCAGTTTTTTTAGTAGGCTATCCCCGTCGCACCGACGGTTAGAAGTCTTATGGCTTCATTTCTAAGATTGATACCTGCGTTAATATCTCGGCTTTTGTGTTGAGTTCCGCAAGAAGGACACTCCCATTCACGCAAAGCAAGATTTTTAACGTCTTTGTTTTGGTAGCCACAACATGAACAAAGTTGACTAGATGGAAAGTTTTTCGCTACTGTGACGACTTGTTTTCCATACCACTTGGATTTGTATTCAATCATGGTTTTGAATTGTGACCACGATACTTCACTGATAGCTTTTGAAAGGTGATGATTTTTCAACATATTGGATACTGACAAATTTTCCATGCCGATGATGTCGTGATTTTTGACAATCTCAGTGGAAATTTTATGCAAGTAATTGTTTCTTTCGCTTGTGATTTTCTCATGTAGACGTGCCACTTTGATCTTTGCTTTATACCAATTCGCACCGCCTATTATTCGTCTACTCATGATTTGCTGTGCTTTCGCTAATTTTTCTTCTAAAGTACGGAAAAATTTTGGATTCGAATAGGTTGTGCCGTCCGACAAAACAGCAAAATCTTTAAGACCTACATCTATACCAATAGCGGATTGTGTTTTTGGAAGTTCCCATACTTCTGTTTCTGTCCCTATGGAAATGAAGTATTTACCCGAAGGATTGCGTCTAACCGTTGCATTTAAGATTCGTCCTTCAACATCACGACTTTTCGCAAAGCGAATAAGACCAAGCTTAGGTAACTTAATATAGTTGCTTTTAACAGTGATGTTTCCGTTCGTATGCTTTGTTGTATAAGACTGAACAGGATTCTTTTTCGATTTAAAACGAGGATACTTATTTTGTTTTTTATAGTATCTGTCGAAAGAATCTGCTAGATTTTCAACAGACTTCTGCAAAGCGATACTGTCTACTTCTTTTAAGAAGGTATACTGTTTTTTTAATTCCTTAACAGACTTAACCGTTTCGTATTTGCTTAGGCACTTTCCTTTCCAGTTGTTCGCTTGAAGTTGACCGTTTTGAACCATTTCTTCAACGATATACCAGTAGGCATCTTTATCTTTTTGTTTACCGAGAAAAAAATTGAATACAAATCTGGAACAGCCAATGGTTTTATTAATAAGTTCAATCTGTTTTTTATTTGGATAGATACGAAATTTATAGGCTTTATTTACTAACATGACTTTCACCTCACTAAACAAGAACGTTTGTTCCTATTATACCATAGTGAGGAAAGTTTTGGCTATCGCCAACCGACATTCATCTCCCTCCTACTCACTGGGCAGTCGTGCTGCACGTTCCTTGAGGTGGGAGTCTTTTGTCGGAAAACGATAAAAAATATTTTGCGAGGAGAGTTTTGCCATGAATAATGAACATACTACAGACTCGGAATTGAATACGCTTGCACACAGCGATCATCGCAATGGTTCGTTTCCTTGGATGGATAAGTCGCTGCCTGAGCGCGAGCGTGCCGAAAAGCTCCTAGCCGCCATGACCTTGGAGCAGAAAATCGCCCAGCTTCACGGCGCGATGGAGACCATCAACATTTATGCCTTGCCGTCTGCGGATGAAATTAATGCCATGAGCTCTGAGGAGCAAGAGCAGCTTATGGCCCAGATCCAAGTGCAGCGCCATGTAAAGGGGATAGAGGAACTGGGAATCCCACGCTTTCGGATTACAAACGGCCCAGTAGGTGTGGGCATGGGCGACGGGCACCCTAGTCCTCCCGCTACCGCATTGCCGATGTCCATCGCTCTGGCTGCCGGGTTTGATCCTGAGCTAGCACGTAAGTACGGGGACATCATCGGTTCAGAGACCGCAACGCTAGGTCAGCACGTGCTTGAAGGGCCGGGTGTTTGCCTGCACCGAACCCCGATTGCTGGCCGCAATTTCGAATACTTTTCTGAAGATCCGTACCTATCTGGGGTAATGGGTGTCGAGGTGACAAAGGCAATTCAGAACCACAATGTTATTGCCATGGGCAAGCATTATGTGGTCAATGATCAGGAATATGAGCGCTTCCGTACAAGTGTCGAGGTGGATGAGCACGTGTTACGCGAGCTGTACCTGCTGCCGTTCGAAATGCTGGTCAAGGATGCCGACATTGCCGCAATGATGAGCGCCTACAACCGTGTTCGTGGTATTTACGCCACCGAGAACCGCTACATACTAAATGACATCCTCCGTGACGAGTGGGGGTTCAAAGGCTACGTGCAGTCCGATTTCTGGTCCTGCCGTTCTTGCGCAGCCTCTCTAAGCGCAGGTATGGACCATGAAATGCCAGACGCCAAATGGTGTAACGAGACCAACGTCAAGAATGCGCTCGAGGACACCAGCCTTGAAATTCAGACCGTCAACCGTGCGCTTGTTCGCCGCTTCACACAAATGTTCCGTTTCGGTCAGTTCGAGCGTCCTTACAAGCCGGGCGTTATCGATGCGAAGGAACATGGCGCCATCTCCCGTAAAATTGGCTCCGAGACAGCTGTTCTGTTGAAGAACGAGGGCGGGATACTGCCACTCGACCCTAAAGCTTATCGCTCAATCGTGATTATCGGCCAGTCCGAGTTCGTCGATGATGCCTGCAATGGAGGTGGCGGTTCGTCAAAGGTCACACCGCTCTACACGGTTCCACCGGTAGAGGGAATGCAGGACGTCCTTAACGGTCTTGGTTCGAGTGCGTTGGTCAGCAAGGTCACCGTTGCCAAAGACCTGTCGAATCTAGAGGAGGCGAGGTCGGCTGCCAATGAAGCAGACCTGGTCATCCTGATGGCTGGCTTGGTCGCTTCTGAGGGTGCCGATTTGCCTAGTCCGAACATGCTTAACAATCAAAACAGCATGCTCGAAGAACTTCTAAAAGTTAACCCGCATACGGTTCTGGTCATGAAAAGCAGCAGCCCTGTGTTGATGCCATGGATCACCAAGGCTCCGGCGGTTCTGGAAGCGTGGAACCAGGGCACTGAAGATGGTCACGTGGTCGCTGATTTGCTTTTCGGCGTTGTAAATCCATCCGGAAAGGTGCCTACCACCTACGCTGCGTCCGAGAATGATCTCTTGTACTCCGGTCACCCTGACCGCTATCCTGGCACCGACGAAGGCAATGGCTTCCCGGTCATTCGGTACTCCGAAGGTCTTAACATGGGGTATCGATGGTTTCAGTCTCAAGGTATCCAGCCGTTATTTCCGTTCGGCTTCGGTCTGTCCTACACTTCCTTTGAGCTTTCTGGATTCTCGGTAACACCGGCTCAGACGGACGGCAAGACCCCAATCATGGTGAAGGTGACTGTGACCAATAAAGGGAAGATGGCAGGAGCAGAGGTCGTCCAGGTCTATCTGGGCATTCCTGTTACAGGTCAGCCGCCCAAGCGCCTGGTCGGGATCCATAAGGTATTTCTCGAGCAGGAGCAATCACGTGAGGTTACCATCACAATCGATCCGTCTGCTACGAACCATCCGATGAGTGTGTGGGACTACTGTGAACGCGACTTCGTGGTGAAGGCTGGCGAGTACACGGTATACCTTGGCACCTCCAGTGAAGACACTGCTTTCAAAGCGAAGGTAGTTGTAGTCTAAAGTTAGAAAATATAAGGATTGAATTCGGACGATATAGGAAAGAAAAGTGCCTCACACCATCCAAAAATTAGGGTGCTTGGCACTTTTTTTTATGATTTATTAGATGGTTTCAGCCAACCAATGGGTATTAACAAAGGATTTGAAATAAAATGTACGAGGAGGAAGAAGGCATGACAGTGAACAGGGTGCATAAAGTTTTTAGAGTCAAGTATGGGGATGAACGACGCAATTCGGATTATTTATATTATTTCGTTTTTCGTAAATCTAAATACTGAACGGTCTTTCCATCTCGATCAATCTGAACGATTAATTGGTTTTTATTAAATTGATAAATGATTTGTTCACAAGTGGCACTCTCATAGCAGCTTACGATTTTTATTTCATTCGGGTTTCTATAAGCATTAAGGATTTTATTTTTCTCAGTTGGGATAGAAGTTGTTTTCAAAAATTCTGGATACACTTGCAGCTGTTCAATGGAATCATTGGCTGGATTGATGGTTACACGAACTCCGGCACCTTCATTCGTATAATAAAGCGACCTGGTATTCTTTTCGTCCTCTGTTTTGGGTGGTTGCCCGAATTTTTGAACAAGCTGATTGTAAGAAGACCCCACTGTGATTCCATTAATATGAAGAGGCTTCTCCGTTAAAAAGAAAGCATCTTTTATCCCGTTATTCTTTACATTCTTAATCATTTTCTCCGCTTTGGATTGACTCGAAAAGGCACCAGTCTGAACGCGATAATAAGTTTTAACATTTATAACTTTATTAACCACGATCGCTTCAATCCCCTTCTTTTTCAAAAAAGCGACTCGCTTATCTGCATTACTTTTCTTGCTAAAAGAACCAGCGACGACAACATACATTGGTTTGGTTTGTTCAAAATCTGGAATGATTAACTTTTGACCAGCAATAATCTTGTTGCTTGTTAAATGGTTGTATTCCTTTAAATCTTCAATGGGAATATTGTATTTCTTGGATATGCTATATAAGGTATCACCTTTCTTTATAATAATAGATTGATCCTCGGCAAATGCCTTCCCATTACCGAAATAAAATAACGACCCCATCAACACTGTACAGAGAACAACTTGCATGAAACGTTTAAATTTTTTCATGTTTCCTAATCACCTCAATTATTTTGACGAGAAAAATACCGTTTCGATTCTACTAAATAAGCCCAATTATTGTTGTAAAACAAAAAAGGGCGGATTCTGGTCGTTTTTTACTTTGATTGGACAATAAAGTACAATAAATGTACTGATAATGGAAGAATGAGAGGATAGATAATGACATTTTTAGAAAAAATTAAACCACACTTGATTAGTGATGATATTTTAATCCAAGAGGTAGTCGTGCATGCTCTGCATGATTATCCAAATGTTCCAGTAGAATGGACCAATGAATTGCTGAAAGAAGCATTTAGAAATAAGGACAAACAATCTTCGATCTTGATCTATGTAGAAAATCAAGCCTTCAATGAAAAGGCTGTTAAGATATTAATTGAAAATATTCCATTAATGCAACCATCCAAACGCCATTTAGCGGTGAACTTGCTCCACCGTCTGGAACCCGAACTTGCACTTAAATATAAGGAAAAGCTTCAAGAATATATTCCGAAGAATACATGGGCTTTATATGAGTTATTGTTACATGGTACGGAAGAAGAAGTGTACTCGGAATATGGTCAAATCTTAAATGACCTTGAGCGGGCCGGTTCAGAGCAGCATGATTTCTACATAAAAGCAAAAAAACTGGCAGCCTGTTTGGTTAAAAAGGGCTGGGTTACAGAAGTTGAAATAGACCTAATACTTGAAGAAGAGTTAAAGGAACAATGGTTTTCATATAATGGAATCTTGAATGTCTATATGATTGGATTGTTAAAACTAGAAAGATATATACCTTTATTGGTTCGCTTATTGGATCGCGATGATGACAGTTTGTTAGAAGAATTATCCGTAACGTTAACCAGTTTCCAATCGGATGAGGTGGTAAAGGAAGTAGCACCTTATCTTAAGAAAGATAATTCCATCATTTATGCAGCTTCAATCATTGAAAACATTAAATCGGACTTTGCGGTCAAGGTTCTAAGAGAAGCCTACCGTTCTGCAAAAGAACTGGATGATCAAGATATTCTAATCGAGGCTCTTTGTCACCAGCTTTCGGAAGAAGCTCTTCCTGAAATTAACGAACATATGAAGCTAGATTATACTTCTGGCCTTGTTGATATTGAACAGACCGTCTATAGCTACTTTTCGATTCTAGGGTTAATGCATCGAGAACTAGCTATATGGAGACAAGTAGCACTGGAAAGAGAACTGGACTTTAGACAAAAGGGGAATAATCTCCCGCCCACTCCTGTCCGAAACGAAAATAAAATTGGCCGAAATGATCCTTGCCTTTGTGGAAGCGGCAAAAAATATAAAAAATGCTGCGGGAAATAAAATTAATTAAAACAACTTACAATGGTTTGGTTATACGAGAATAAAGATGCTTAGGGCTTCCTCAGGAAGTCTTTTTTTCATTCATTAAGAGCAATATTGAATACATTACAACGAGATACTGTTTATCAGCTGTATTTAAGCGGATAGGGGAATGATTTTGACCTATATCTCGTCTAGCTTTAAACCAAATAATAGTTGTCAATATGTTTCAATGAAAAAGTGCAACCCAAAAGGTTTACTCTCCAAAACTATGATTCACTGCGGAGCCAATCATAGTACATAACTTCACCTGTTTCGAGCACATAGCGTATTGGCTTGCTTTCACTAACCTCAGTTAATTGATTGAGAAAGAGTTCTTTTAATTTATTGGTTACAATTCCGTAAAAGAAGGCAATTGGTTTTACTACAGATTTAGTAGATTTCAATTTACGGATCAGCTGCTTAAAGGACTGAATCGCGATACTGAGAATATCATCTGTATTTTGATTATATTCAAATCGAAAAGCAGCGATTTGGACCATATGCCAGTATTCTTCAATCGTTTTAGCATCTGAAAAGAAGTATTTTACGGATTGAACAAATGCTTGAGGAACTTTATCACTAACAAAAGTGTAATCGAGTTCAATCGGCGCTTCGTTACGTTTATTATTCTTTTGATTATTTGTTTTTAAAAGATTATTAGTTTCTTTAGGCTGGTCCAATTTTTCCGCCTTGGGTGGTTCACTTTGTGGGAAGCGATTAAAGCTATAAAGGTTGCTGGACTGTGAACCATTTTTCCGTTCTGTTTCATAAGTGTTAACGATTCCTAAATCCTTTGCTTTGATGATCATCCGTTTAAAAGTAGAACGGGAGATTCCATTACCATGATACTCTTCGTTAATCGCCTTTAGTAGAGTTCCAATTTTTGCATTGCTAACCCCAGGGACCTTTGCAGAAAAACGAACTAGACGTTTTAATCCGACGAGCTCACCCTTCGAGAACTCATGCTTCTTCACCGCTAACCACATCTCTATATGCGTATTAAACTCCTTCACACTCTTAAACTGAGAATACCCTTCAAAGCCTTCAATTCTGCCAGATTTCAAATTCATAAAAAAGCACCACCCTTTCTACCCTCTATATAGGAAACTAGGGGACAAAAGGACATGGTGATTTGATAGAAGTTGTTACAGTATTGTGAACTGATAAGAGTTCAGATAATATCTCCTAGGTCAATCGTGGAACATAGTTAATTTCTAAGAATTTTCGTTATAAATGCACTTGAAATTGTTCAGAATCAGACTCAATAAATATAAAGCGAAGGAATATTTTTACCCTTCTTAAGAGGCTGCCCATTTGCTCCACGGACATCTCTCATCTGTATAAGCCCCTGAATATACTGATGAAACAATGGGAGGTGAACAACTTGAGAGAATTATACATGGATGCCCCCTCAAATCGAGAACAGCTAAACGTGTGGGAACGAGCTGCACTGGAGAATTTTTCTGTCAAGATGAGTGATAAAAATCGGCCTTTTCCTTGTATTCCTGCCACAATCGGTTTTTCAAAAAACCAATTACGTTATGGTTTTATTGGAGACCCGCGGAAAACAGATACTTTACATGAACTGGCAGAATTATTGAGTGGATTTACACGTGAGTCTAGAAATTTCGGTCCCTATACATCGCTGATTATTTTCAATCAAACACCTGAGGATCTAAGGGATGCCTACACGGTGGAGGATTATGAGCAGTTATTTTGGAATCAACTTAGTGGTCTGTCGAGTCTCGATGTCTCTGACTGGCCTGCAGATATACCGATGGATCCACATAATCCAATCTGGGAGTTTTGTTTTTATGGAGAGAAATATTTTATGTATTGTGCGACACCAGCCCATATAAACCGCCAAAGTAGGCATTTTGATGTTTTGATGCTAGCCATCACCCCTCGATGGGTACTGCAGGAGTTTAGTAAAAAGGGGGGGGTTGCAAAGAACTTTAAAGCTAACATCCGTAAAAGATTGGCCAACTACGATTCAGCCCCAATCCATCCAGAATTAAACAGTTACGGTGGCGAAGATAACTTTGAGTGGAGACAATATTTTATGCGAGATGACGATACTTCTCTATCTAAATGTCCTTATCATCGGATGCTGAGTTTTTTAAAGTTGGACAAATAACAGCGCAGGAGTCTCCCTGCGCTGTTATTTGGCTGAGTTCGTTAAGAAGACCATCAGTGGTTACAATCGTTGCAAATTCTTTTTGCAGCATGGCTAACTCATGCTCCTGAATGGATGCCGCGTCGTGATAAATTCCTTTATGGTCTGTAATACCAAATGCCGCAATGGCATCCTCTACTAAAAATGTTTGATATCCAAGGTTGGCACTCATCCGGGTAGTGGTTGATACACAATGCTGAGTAGACAAGCCTGTGATCACGACTGTTAGGATGCGATTCGCTTTGAGGTAGGTTTCCAATTCTGTACCAATAAAACCACTGTTAACATTTTTGGTATACACGGTCTCATTAGAGAATGGCTTTACGAGATCTTTAAATTCTATACCATGTTTGTTTTTATAATGGAGGGGAGAATCGGGCAGCTAGGATAAATGTTTGGTGTAGATGATGTGTCCTTTTCTCTTTCTCCATTCTTTTTGCAATCTCGAAATGTTTTGCTCAACATCGGGATTGTTCCGTTCTCCCCAAAAAGGATCATCAAAGCCGTTTTGAACGTCGAGAATGAGCAGGGCAGGCAGTTCTAAAAAATGGTTCATGTGATTGTCCTCCGTGATTTGGGGTTTCACATTATTATTTGGAAAAATGAAGAAATTAAACTGAAAAACTTGTGCGTAATTTCCTACAGCTGCTCTATAGTTAAAAATATATCAATGCCACTTCGATAAATAATCAAATAGAACATAGTAGTATGGGCATGGGCTTCCTCTGGAGGTCCATTTTTTATTTTTTCAGCAAGGAAGTTTCCGAAAAAAAGATAAAACCATTCTGAATGCAAAGGGATAACGATACGTTCACGAATGATATACGATACGTGGATAAAAAGAAAAAGAAAATTAAAAAGAAAAACAAAAACAAGTTCTTTACCCATAGAGAGAGTAAAATCCAGGAATAGAACTCCAATCCAAATCATTAACAATAAGTTTAAGAGAAATAAAAGTTTTTTAGTATAGTCATAAATTATTCACATCTTTAAAAGAACCACCATGTCCTTTTTGTCCTTTTTTCCATATATCTACTATGAAAGTAATTAAATTAGTAGAAAGGTTTGTGATGGATAATGGCAAAAGAAGAATTTTGCTTTTATCTTTGCATCCAGCAGGGAAGAGGCCATTCACTTCTACACGAGAACATTTCATCAAAAACCATTGAACTGTCATGAATCTTTACTAGATTACCAGTTTTATAGAGGAAAGGATGTGATTTCGTTTCGGGACATGAGGAGGGAAATCGATGATTTTCCAGCAATCGCGGGATATTATTCGCGAGAGTATTGAAAGTAAGAGAGAAAAGGGGGATATTCATGAGAAAACGGATGGGGGGTGTTGCCGTAATCACAGCGGTTACCTTTCTAGCATTTTATCCATTTCCAGCACTGAAAGAACAAACAGTAAAAGAAAGCAGCCTTCAGGTGATGGAGAATCCAGTAAGTGATGGTTTGAAGGTAAAGGGCTTTGTCCTTCCGGATGCTCAAGTGCCAGTTACGTTAGTCGATACCATCGATGGGGATACAATAAAAGTATGGGTTAACGGAAAACTGGAAACCGTGCGCTATTTATTGATTGATACACCGGAGTCAAAAAATCCAAACATATGTGTTCAACCCTATGCTAGAGAAGCCTCACGACGGAATAGCGAACTAGTAAAGAGTGGCAAGCTAACATTGGAGTTTGAACAAGGAAACATCAATGATTCCTACGGACGACTGTTAGCCTATGTTTATGTGGATGGAGAATCGGTTCAAGGAACGCTGCTGGAAGAAGGCTACGCACGAGTGGCTTATATCATGAATCCTCCCTATAAATACCTTGAACCATTTAGGGAGGAGGAACATCATGCAAAAAGGGGGAAAATCAATATCTGGAGCAGGTTGAACTTTGTGACGAATTGGGGATTTAATGGATGTTTGAATTAATATGAAAGGAAAAAGGAAAGTGCTAGGTACCATTCGAAAATTGGATGGTGTCTGGCACTTATTTTGATAAAATAGTATTTCATATTGATTCAATTTCTTAATAGGGAGTTATAGATGTGGGAAGTAAGAAGCGAGGCCATTATTGTATTGGGTGTGGGGATTATCTACCCAATGAAAAATTTAGTGGGAAGGGCCACCGGAAACATCTGTGTAAAGAGTGTAAAAGGAAAGAAATAACAGTTTCCTCAGAGTCAACTTCAGAATATGATCGAAAGCTGTATCTTCTATCCCAAGGTATTAGAAATTGTATGCTAGTGTATATGCAAAATGAAGGTTTCTTCTTATTTGAATATCAAAGATCACGGTATATGATCAGTGATGACTTGAATTCCAAAATTTATGTTTATCAAGAAAATAGCGAACAAAAATTTATCGTATCTGAAGCACTACAAAAAGGTGAAATATTAATGGAAGTTTTATACAAAAAATACGAAGAAACAATGGAAAACGGTCATGTTCTTGACTATGAAGATGGTGTGGAAGAGGAGTATTTAGAAATATCAAAGAAACGCAGACAATTTCTAGGAGTAATCGTAGCCATTCAACAGGTGATGTGATTCATATTATCCATCATAAATGGTAAATCAAGAATGAAATATGCACCCCAATGGGTTGATTGTGTATAATGCTGGAACGGCAGGAAGCGTTTTTGATTTAAATGCATTTTCTCTCTTTGCAGAAGTAGGAGCAGATGTCATTCTTTTCCCGTTCCAGGAACAGGTTACGGTAAGAGGTAAAAGACATACATATTTAAGGATGGCCGAATCTGCTATAAGATAATAACGAGTTATTATCGCTTTCTATTTTAGAAGGGGATTTTTCTATTTTCTTCTTAATTTTTGTATAAAAGGCGAACAGCAACAGGCACTGTTCGCAATGAAAGTCTCGTATTGCAGATGATTTTATATCGTAGAATAATATAATGGATTTCAGTGATATTTTTGTAAAATAATAAAGATTAAAGACATTCAATATTCTATAGAATATTTTATTGACAAACTATAGGCACAGAAATAATAATAGAAATATATTAAGAATTGTCTGATAATTAATAGGAGGTGAGGTAATTGACCCAAGGATACTTGGATCTATCAAAAGTTGAATCAGTTGAAAGGCAGCCGTTAAATGTCAGGATTTATGAAAATTTAAAGTCGGCCATCATAAAAGGGGATTTACATGCCGGCAATAGGTTAACCGAAACAGAAGTAGCGAAACAAATGAATGTAAGCCCTACTCCTGTCCGAGAAGCATTTCGCCGATTAGCCGCGGAAGGTTTGGTGAAAATTGTACCTTGGAAAGGAGTAGTCATCCAGAGTTTTTCTGAGGCGGAAATTATTGAATCGTATCAATGCAGGGAAGCATTAGAGGTACTTGCTATTAGATTAGCAGTCGAAAATATCGATGAAAAGGGGATTGAAAAACTGCGGGTATTATTAAATCAATCCTTTGAGGCTGAAAGTTCAACTGAATTCGTCAGTTTAAATTCCGAAATTCATTCGGTATTTATAGAGTACGCACGTAACGCCAAATTAAAAACGCTGTTGGATTTAGTCAATGATGTGATCTTCCATGACCGTAATATTTCTGCCTATAATTCAAGCAGAAGAGAAAAAATAATTGCAGAACATATGGAGATTTTCAATGCTCTTAAGGAAAAAAATGCGGACAAAGCGGAAAGCGCGATGAGACTGCACATAAAAAATGGGCTGGAATATATCACTCAAGAAAACTTGTCCAAAAAGAAGGTGAGTAGCTCTCCATAATAAGGGGATATTCGTGAGAAGTATTAACTCTCACTTTTTATTAAATATAGATTCTATAGAATATAGTAATAAAAAATTTTATTAGACTAAGGGGAGAAAGAACAATGAAATCCATTCTTATGAGTAAAGGGGCCCGAACGATTGTAGAAGTTTGTGCGGGTGTCAAACCAAATGAACAAGTATTAGTTATTACAGAACCAAAAATGATCAATATTGCGGAAAGCATTGCAGCAGCTGTCGTTGCAGCAGGGGCTGAGCCTACTATGGCAATGATGACCCCGAGGACCTCGGATGGGCAAGAACCCCCAGCACCTATAGCGGCTGCAATGAAGGAAAGCAACGTTTTTATTAGTGCAGTTTATACATCTATTACGCATACAAAAGCGGTGAAAAATGCAGTGGATGCAGGTTCAAGAGGGATTATGCTGACCCAGTTTCACGATGAAATGCTAATCGAGGGCGGAGTGCATGCTGATTTTAAGGCAATTGAGCCAACTTGTCGGGCAGTTGCGAATGCTTTGGAGGGAGCAAACGAAATTAGGCTCACCACTCCACATGGAACGGACCTTATACTTTCTGCGACAGGAAGACGTTCAAATGCAATGCCGTGTATGGTAGTCCCAGGTGAATTTGCCCCAGTACCTACGGTAGAAGCTAATGTGTCTCCTCTGGAGGGATCCGCCCATGGAGTTATAGTTGCGGATGCCAGTATTCCTTACATAGGGATTGGGCTGCTTGATGAGCCAGTGAAGGTCACTGTAGAAAACGGAATGATTGTTTCCATATCGGGGGGCAAACAGGCGAACATATTGGCTGAAAATTTGGCTTCAAAAAATGACCCACAAGTTTATAACATTGCCGAAATCGGTGTCGGCCTTAACCCTAACTGTAAATTTATTGGTTCCATGCTCGAGGACGAAGGTGTTTTTGGATCCGTGCACATAGGTATCGGTACAAACATAACGTTGGGCGGAAATGTAAAAGCAGCGTGCCATTACGACTTGATTATGACTGGTGCTACCATTGTCGCTGATGGAAAAGTAATTTTACAAAATGGGGAAGTTCTAGTTTAGAAGCCAGAATCGTCAAAAAGGAATGGCTCTTCGAAATATGTATGTTCCAATCTTGAGTTTACGAGAATTGGATTTTAGTAGAGATTGCTATGAGTTTGCAAAAACCACTTAAATAGGGGGAACGAAATATGAAAAGGATGTTTAGTGTAATTGTTCTATTGATGGTTATGTTTCTTGCTGCTTGCGGTGTTCCAAATCCTTCTAAAGAGGCTAGTAAAGAAAGCGGTTCAAAATCTGATTCTCAAACTGAAACGAAAGAAATTACGATCGCGGCTAATGGTGGAAAAATTGAAAAGTTAATTCGTGATGAATTGGGACCTATGTTTAAAGAAAAGTATGGAATTACCATTAATTACGTAGCAGGTTCTTCAAATGAAATTTTAACAAAAGTTCAGTTGCAAAAAGATAATCCTCAAATTGATATTGCCATGTATGATTCCCCTGTAGCAGTTCGTGCCGTTGAAGAGGGCCTGACTGAGGCAATTGCGAAGGAAAGTATTAAAGGACTAGGAAATATTGATGAGCGTTATTTAATTGATGAATACAGTGTTCCCGTGTTAGGTTACTCTGTTGCGGTAGGCTATAACACAGATATTTTTAAAGAAAAAGGATGGAAGCCAATCGTTTCTTGGAATGACCTTGTTAGTTCCGATTATAATGGCATGACGGCATTCCCTGATGTGTCAAGTAATTCAGGGTTTACAATGTTCTTGAGCTTGGCAAAAGCGAATGGCGGTGGTATTGATAATATGCAGCCTGGACTGGATAAGGGGAAAGAATTGGCGGCTTATTCCGATACGTTCTATAAAAACTCTACGCAGATTCAACCAGCGATGCAGCAAGGTGCGGCTGTTACGGTACAAGCCAGCTATACGATTGCGGGCTTACATGATGCAGGTGTTCCAGTCAAAATGGTGATTCCAAAAGAAGGAGCTCCGTTACAGGCAATTGTAGCTACAGTGGTAAAGAATTCCCCGAATAAAAAGGCAGCAGAAGAGTTCATTAATTATTTACTGGCAGAGGATTCTCAGAAAAAGATTGCGGAAATTGCCTTTTATCCAGTAGTAAAAAGTGTGAAATTACCTGAAAATTACGAATCCATTATTGGCTTTAAAGAAAATGACCCTGTTTATACACCGGATTTTGCTGGAATTGCAAAGATTCAATCAGAGTGGACAGAAAAATGGACGAAGGAAGCTACTCCGGAGCTTGGTAAAAAGGTAAAGAAATAAATACACCAAAGATAGTAGGAGGGATTAAAGATGATTACCAGTGATGTGACGATTCGAGGTGTCAGTAAAAGATTTGGAACGAATATCGTACTGCAAAATATAGACTTAGATATAAAGCAAGGTGAGCTACTTACCTTGCTTGGTCCCTCTGGCTGCGGGAAAACAACAACATTAAATGCTATTGCGGGTTTTCTCGATCCTGATGAGGGTGAGTTATTTATTAAAGGGAAAAAGATGAATGGTGTGCCCCCATATAAACGGGATCTTGGGATGGTTTTTCAAACCTATTCGCTGTTTCCGCACATGACCGTATATGAAAATCTTGTATTTGGTCTTAAGGTGCGTAAATTGAAGAAAGAAGTAAATTGACAGCAAGATTAAACGAGCACTAGAATTGGTAAAATTGACAGGATTGGAAAAGCGGTACCCAAGGGAATTATCAGGCGGACAGCGGCAAAGGGTGGCCATCGCCCGTGCTTTGGTTGTAGAACCGGAATTATTATTGTTGGATGAGCCATTGAGTAATTTAGATGCAAAGCTGCGCCATGAACTCCGTGCTGAAATTAAGCGTTTACAAAAGGAAGTTGGCGTTACCACCATTTTTGTTACTCATGATCAAGAAGAGGCACTCTCCATGTCAGACCGAGTTGTGGTCATGAACCAAGGGAAAATTGAGCAAATCGGCACTCCTACTGAAATCTATCAAAATCCTCAGTCTGAATTTGTATTCCAATTTATTGGAAAGTCGAACCGTTTTGAAGGATTGGTTAAAACAGTTGAAGATAATCATACGGATATTCAAATTGACGAGGGATGGGTTATCAGGACTCAAAAAGAAAATATAATCGGTAAAGATCGGATCTTCCATACCCATGACGCCGTAAATCTGTATATTCGGCCAGAATTAGTTTCAATCAAGTCAGTCGGCCAGAACTTGGGTGTTCCTGAGAAGGAAATCGTGCAACAAAGGGCCGTAATCAAGCAAATGAATTATCTCGGTTCACAGTGGGAAATTGAGGTTTCCATTAATGGCGTACACCATTTGCAGGTTATCGGACCAGAGATTGAAAATTCCTGGTCAATTGGGACGGAGGTGTCAGTAGAATGGAAAACGTCGGATATACGTCTGACCAAAAGATAAGTACTAATGCAGAGGAATCTCTTAAACTGGCACCTAAAAGGAAGGGAAAGGAATTTAAAAAGTATACTGCAGCCATATTACTGCTCGCACCACTGCTTTTATTTATCCTTGCCTTCTTCGTTGTCCCGATGATTTACGTTTTTTATTTAAGTTTCATTGAAGTAGAAGGACTTGATATCTCGAATGCCAGTTATAGTATCGGGAACTATCTGACGTTTTTTTCAGACCCATATTTTTTAAGGTCGCTTTGGATGACGATTAAGGTGAGTGTTTATGCGGTCATTATCGCTTTAATCCTTGGTTATCCAATCGCCTTGACAATGGCTAAAAGCTCAGCGCGGATGAGAGGCTACCTTACCCTTCTCGTGGCATCACCTTTATTGATTAGTGTAGTGGTACGTAATTTTGGCTGGTATTTGTTACTCGTGCCAAATGGGGTTATTGATCAATTTTTGATGAAATTAGGGGTTATTGACTCGCCTTTAAAGCTATTATTTTCTGTAGAAGGGGTTGTCGTCGGGTTAGCCAATTCTTTCTTACCATTTATGGTTCTATCTATCGCGACGAGCCTTTATAATATTGACCCTTCTTTGGAGAAGGCGAGCAGTATTTTGGGGACAAGTCCGTTTAAAACCTTTTTAACAGTCACTTTGCCGCTGAGTTTACCGGGTGTTGTGGCGGGAATCGTTCTTGTCTTCAGCATGTCGATGAGTTCCTACGTAACTCCTGCGTTAATGGGTGGGGCAAATGTACCTGTTATACCAATTGTCATTTATGAGCAAATTAATACGTTATTCCGCTGGACATTTGGTTCGGCCATCTCCTATATTTTACTTGGCGTTACATTAATTTCTGTTACGATTTTTTCTCGGATATTTGAAAGGAAGTTCAAGGAGGTGTTCCGATAATGAAAATCGCAAGGATTACCGTAACCGTGATAGGTCTTATTTTTCTACTAATCCCTCTCATTGTCACAATTGGGGCATCGTTTACCACAGCAGGATATCCAACCTTTCCACCAAAAGGGTTTTCTTTACAGTGGTATGAAAAAATATTGGATCGGCCTGAATACATGGTTGCCTTTTTCAACAGTGTCAAATTTGCCTTCTTAGCATCGTTCTTTTCTGTTTTACTGGGTACCATTGCGGGGCTGGCACTAGCAAAATATGACCTCCCTGGTAAAACCTATATCGTTTCACTGCTGACTTCGCCTTTAACCATCCCTCATTTGGTACTGGGGGCGGCATTATTGATTTATTTTACGCCGATGCTATTGGCGGGTAAGCCAATCGGCTTCATTATTGCACACATCGTCATTTGTGTTCCTTATGCGATACGCTTTGTCCTAACTGGTTTAAGCGGTTTTGATTATACGTTGGAACGGGCGGCCATGGTACTAGGAGCTAATCCATTTGTTGTTTTTTGGAAAATTACGCTCCCAATTATTCGACCTGCGATTCTTTCCGGTGCCATGTTCGCCTTCTTAATCTCGTTCGATAACGTCACTGTCTCTCTATTTATGGTTTCTACTGATATGAGAACATTGCCGCTTGAACTGTTTTTCCATATGCAAGATTCATATGATCCAATGGTAGCTTCCGTATCAAGTATCGTTATCTTCATATCTGTCATTTTTATTCTGATATTTGAAAAAATATATGGAATCGGAAAACTATTTGGTGGTTCGAATTAATGGTTAAGTAGAACTCTAGGCTGTTTAGGCTGGGGTTCTTTTTTGCAAATTAGGAAGGAGTGGCTGCTTTAGCCATTAATGCAGCGTGGAACTGAATGCTATCCTTTAACAAATGCTGCTGCTCCTGAAGTGTTACTTTATGTACCTAAGGAAAATGATGATTTCCAATTAGTTGGTGTGGAATATTTGTCAGAAGGTCCTAATTCATTGTTTGGGTAAGAATTTGATGGTCCTAGTGCAGTTCCAGAACACTCGCTGCACGTTTTGATTTGGAAAAGTAAACCTAAGGGTATGTTCGCTAATAAAGGTCCTGTCACTTGTCGAATGCACAAATTCCGAGTGGTGACAGGCACTTTTTTTAGGAAAAGCTTCCGCCAGTTGTCGATGAATTAGGAATTGATATCGTATTCTCCGGCCATGATCATTCCTACGGCAGAACGAAAAAATTGAAGGCCGGCAAAGAAGACCCGAACGGAACGGTTTATGTAGTCGCCGGTACAACAGGTAAAAAACACTACGATGCCGTGGCAGATGAGAAATTTGACTATGTCATTATGGAAAACATTGCTGTTTCCATGCAAGCTAAGGTAGACAAAGATCAAATCACCTTCACCACCATTACTTCTTACGGTGAAACCATTAATCAATTTACGGTCATCAATCCTGATTATCACGAAGAAGAAGAGGTTGAATAAGGAGAAAATAGAAAGAGTGCCAGGCACCATCGGGTGGTGCCTGGCACTCTTTTCATTATTTCTACAAACTTTGGGCGGTGACACCGCTCGAACTTTTCCGTCTTGCCCTGCTGCGAAGAGGATGTTTCCTAATGAAGCAGGAGTAGAATAGGTATAGACTGTGGAAAAGTGGTTTGTTAAAAGTGGGTGGATATTCACTTGACGGTTCAAAATCATTCCTGATATTCTTAGTCCATTGTATACGTCGATGTATTGCTACTAATACTTTTTTTGTTGAAAATTTGTATACTGGATTTTATCCCAAAAGTTGGAGGTTTTTTTTTGAAGGTTATAGTCAATCTATTTAAGAAAATGACTTACAAACAAATAGTTTGGTATACGATCATCTTACTTTTTTTTGTTTCCTCCGTTTTTTTTGTCTATCACAATCATTCATTTTACGAAAGACCAATAGTTGAGGTCATTGAAATAGAGTTGGGCGATTCTACAGAAATGATCGATATGCATGAAAATAAAGATCGTCTTTACACTCAACAGATTGTAGCCGAAATAAAAAATGGTGACCACAAAGGAAAGCTTATCCATTTAACAAATGAGTATTCCATATCGGGAGCGTATGATCAAGAATATCATATTGGAAATGAATTGTTTGTTTCGATTGATACGAAAAAAAAGGAAAGTACAGATTTAATTGGAACCATAATGGACGTAAAACGCGATAAATACATATTGTTGGTAGCATGGGTGTTTATTTTCACTCTCCTTTTCGTGGGAAAAAAGCAAGGGTTGTTTTCTATTATCAGCTTGGCTGTTAATGCCGTTTTGTTATCCTATGCATTGGATGTTTATTTGAATACCTCAGGCATCAGCTTGTTATGGATATGCAGTATAAGTGTGATATTGTTTACGGTCATTTCTTTATTGCTCGTTAACGGCTTTAATGAAAAAACATATGCCGCAATTGTTGCAACATTATTGGGAACTTTTGTCTCGCTGTTCATCACCT
Organism: Neobacillus niacini; assembly: GCF_031457145.1. Lineage (GTDB taxonomy): Bacteria > Bacillota > Bacilli > Bacillales > Cytobacillaceae > Neobacillus > Neobacillus niacini_J. Next base: position 11,657 of record NZ_JAVDVZ010000004.1, on the reverse strand, counting down.
ATCTAGTAATGTGGATAACGGCCGAAAAAGGACTTCGATATGAGGAAATGCAATTTTTAACTCGTCCTTATAGGGAGGTGTTTATGGCAGGGTTATTTATCGGATCGTTAGGAGCCGTAATGGATGTGGCCATTACCATGTCTTCTTCTATCTTTGGGTTATATGAGAAGGATCACAATATACCGGTAAAAGCACTTAAAGCTTCAGGAATGGAGATTGGCAAAGATATCATGGGAACCATGACGAATATTCTATTTTTTGCCTATATCAGTGGGTCCATTCCAATGCTTATTTTGTATTTGAAAAATAATTCCCCATTGATATTCACTCTGTCCATGAATCTATCCTTGGAAATGGCTCGGGCCCTGGCAGGCGGTATAGGAATCGTCATGACAATCCCAATAGGGCTTTATACTACCATTTTTTTCGTTAATCGAAAGAGGGCAAGATGATGAATGTATTATTGTGGATGGCAGCCATTTTATTAATCCTGATGATTCTTATTGGCGGTGATAAAGGGAAACGGTCATTTATTGCGATATTCCTAAACTTTGGAGTAATCTTTTTTACTATCTTTATTATGACAATACCCAAAGTTGATCCTATTATCTTAACATTGATCGCATCAACCGTGATCAGCTGCATTAATCTCTTTTATATTAATGAAGTGAATAACAAAACCATCACAGCCTTCATTTCTACTATTATTACAGTTGTTATACTGCTCCTTTTTATTCTGATTGTGACAGAAAGTGCCATGATTCAAGGATTTGGCGCAGAAGAAGCAGAGGAGCTTTCCGTCTTTTCCCTTTATATTGGGGTGGATTTTACTAAAATAGCTGCTTCTGTCATTATCATGAGTACAATTGGTGCCATTACAGATACAGCCATAGCCATTTCATCTCCTATGCGGGAAATGTTTCACCATTATCCATCCATAAGCAGAAAAGAATTATTTGCTTTTGGAATTAGTATTGGGAAAGACATATTAGGAACAAGTACGAATACGTTATTTTTTGCCTTCTTTGGAGGCTATTTGGCCCTGCTCATTTGGTTTAAAGATTTATCTTATACGCTTGAAGAAATCGTCAATTCAAAAATCTTTAGTGCTGAAATAATCACCATCTTTTGTGCGGGAATAGGTGTCGCTCTCATTATTCCGATTACTGCCTGGATCAATTCTTATTTTTTAATTAAACAAAGAGTAAAGAACAAGATCATTAATAAAGATACATAACAATGCCTAAAAAAGCATTCAAAAAGTATTGGGGATAAGCTGTACTTAATCTTTCTTGATTATGAAGTAGTTCTAGGGGAAAATCCCCTATTATAAAAACACTCACAAATTTTGATTAATCAATGTTTGTGAGTGTTTTTTTTATGAAAAATTTTGGTTTAAATATGTATCTGAATGCATTCAAAAACAGGACAATCGGATCTTAGGCTCTATGAATATTTTTAATTGACATTGTTTTTTCTGTAGTTTAAAATGTTTCCTAAGGGAAACTTTTTTGAATTAGACCATATATATAATTAAAGTGAGATGTGGTAAATTTCCACTTTATTTTTTTAATTAAAAGTTGTACTAAGTCAACATTTTTTATACAAAGAAAAATATTAGATATGAAGGAGATGATTATTAATGAATCCAGCGCTTTCAGTGAAAAGTTTGTTTGTGTCCTACCATGGTAATGAAGCGGTGAAAAATGTTAGTTTTTCAATAGAACCAGGTAAATTAGTTGGGATTATTGGTCCAAATGGAGCTGGGAAATCAACTCTATTAAAGGCATTGTTAAACCTTATCCCGAAAGATAAAGGCGAAGTTCAAATATACGGAAAAAGTTTTAATGAGCTAAGAAAATCCGTTGCCTATGTCCCGCAAAGGAGCAATATTGACTGGGATTTTCCAATCACTGTTTTAGATACTGTCTTACTCGGAACGTATCCAAAACTAGGTTTATTCAAAAGACCAAAAAAGTCAGAAAAAGAATGGGCGCTACAATGTTTACAAAGGGTTGGTATTGCAGAATTTAGTAAGCGTCAAATTGGAGAACTTTCAGGGGGACAGCAACAACGAGTTTTTTTAGCAAGGGCACTTGCTCAAGAATCTGAACTGCTCTTTCTGGATGAGCCTTTTGTTGGTATAGATGTATCAAGTGAAGAAACCATTATTACTATATTGAAAGAATTAAAGAATAGTGGTAAAACGATTCTTGTTGTTCATCATGATTTAAGTAAAGTCAGTGATTATTTTGACCAACTTGTTCTGTTAAATAAAGAACTTATTGGTTTTGGAGAAATAAATCAGGTTTTAAATGCGGAAGTTTTGGCTAAAGCGTATTCTGGACAGTTTTCGTTTCTTGATAGTTTGGGGGTGAAGGTATAAATGTCTTTTATTGAGGCTGTGATTCAATACGGATTTTTACAAAAAGCTCTTTTAACCTCTATAATGGTTGGAATTATTTGTGGAGTAGTGGGCTGTTTTATCATTTTAAGAGGAATGGCACTAATGGGTGACGCGATTTCTCATGCTGTTCTTCCAGGGGTGGCAATTGCTTACATGCTTGGAATTAATTTCTTTGCTGGAGCCGTTATTTCAGGTGTTTTGACCGCAATGTCAATCGGTTTTGTTAGCCAAAATAGTCGTATCAAAAATGATATTTCCATTGGAATTATGTTTACGGCTGCTTTTGCATTAGGGATTATTCTGATTACCCTAATGAAAAGTAGTACGGACCTTTATCACATCTTGTTTGGGAATGTATTAGCAGTCCGACCTTCAGATATGTGGACTACTCTGGGCATTGGAATATTTGTGTTAATTTCGATTTATTTGTTCTACAAAGAACTACTAGTGACTTCTTTTGATCCAACCATGGCAGAAGCGTACGGATTACCAATTAAAATCATCCATTATTTTTTAATGACGCTACTGACAATGGTAACTGTTGCTTCTTTACAAACAGTGGGAATCATACTGGTAGTAGCTATGCTAATCACTCCAGCAGCAACAGCCTATTTATTAACCGATCGATTATGGGTAATGATTTACCTTTCAGCTGGTTTAGGAGTGATTGCATCGGTTGTGGGGTTATACTTTAGCTTCACTTATAACTTAGCCTCAGGAGCAACCATTGTCTTAGTTTCAACTGCTCTCTTCCTATTAGCCTTTGGTTTTTCACCAAAACAAGGAATCTTATGGCGTTTCTTAAAAGCAAGAAGGAAAAAACAAGCCCTTTCTTAAAAATTTAGGAGGAATAGCAATGAAATATTTTCTAAAATTATTTATTACAAGTCTTTTTGCAATTGTCATTCTAGCAGGATGTAGTGAAAATAAGGAAACCGTTAGTGAAGCAGGAAAAGAACATAAAGAGGATAAGTTACAGGTGGTTACGACTTACTCCATTCTTTATGATATCGTGAAAAATATCGGTGGCGATCAAGTAGAGATTCATAGTTTAGCTAAAGTAGGATCTAATCCGCATGAATATGACCCACTTCCATTAGACATTCAAAAAACAACAGATGCAGATGTCGTTTTTTATAATGGCTTAAATCTTGAAGCAGGTAACTCTTGGTTTGAGAAACTTATCCAAACAGCGGGAAAGACTGGTGAGGATGCCCCTGTATTTCGACTAAGTGAAGGAGTAGATCCTAAATTTTTAACATCAGAAGGAAATGAAGGCGAAGAAGATCCACATGCATGGCTTGATATCCGAAACGGAATTAAGTATGCAGAAAATGCAAGAGATGCACTGATTGAAATAGATTCAGCGAATGCAAATATTTACGAAAAAAACGCTAAAGAATATATTTTGAAATTAGAAAAACTACATCAAGAAGCGCTAGAAAGCTTTAATAAAATCCCTAAGGAAAAGCGTTTTTTAGTTACAAGCGAGGGAGCCTTTAAATATTTTAGCGCTGCTTACGAATTTGAGGCAGGATACATTTGGGAGATCAATGCAGAAAATCAAGGAACACCGCAACAAGTAAAGCAAATAGTGGATTTAATCAATGAACAAGAAATTCCAGTATTATTTGTAGAAACGAGTATCGACCCTCGCAGTATGGAAATGGTTTCAACAGAAACTGGTGTTCCAATTGGTGGGACATTATTTACAGACTCTCTTGGAAAACCGGGTGAAGATGGAGATTCTTATATTGGTATGATGGAATGGAATATCTCTGTTATTTTAGAAAACTTAATGGGAAATTAGGGATAAATGAATTAACAAATACAATCTAAAAAAAGCCGTTGAAAATCGGCTTTTTTTTAGATTTTTAAGAAAGGTCGATATATTCCTTGAAAAAAAATTCATACCACCTGCAGCGGTGTTTTTCTATTTTACCTAAAAGAATATTGATATGGACTAGGTTGCACACTCAACAGTCAGGAAAGATTATTTTTGTTTCGCCCCTCTCTTTCACAATTCTCATTAATTAGCTATCATAAAAGAAAAAGGTTCTAAGCTTAACAGGGGAAGGAGTATTCATCATGCCACTTGAAATCGTCCGTAATGATATAACCAAAATGAACGTAGACGCGATTGTCAACGCTGCGAATCCACAGCTGAAAATGGGTGGAGGAGTGTGTGGTGCCATTTTTAAAGCAACAGGCAGTGAAAAACTTCAATAGGCATGTGAGAGAATAGGGCATTGCCCAGTTGGCCAAGCTGTGATCACGGAAGGATTTGATCTTCCTGCCAACTATATTATTCATACACCTGGCCCCATTTGGGAGGGCGGCTTTCATCGGGAAGCAGAGTTTTTGAAGGATTCATACAAGAATTCGTTAATAAAGGTGCCTGTCACTTGTCGAATGCGACAAATTTCGAGTGGTGACAGTGGTTGACCCCCACAGTGGGGGGTCAGGCACCATATTCTTGCTGTTTCTAATGACAAACTTCTTTTGTTTCCAATTCTACTTCTTATTATGGATTGCGTTGATGATTTCTTGTGCAGCTCTTTCTCCGCTCTCCACAGCCCCATTTAAATAGCCTGGATACTTAATAGATGTATGCTCACCTGCAAAAAAGATATTTCCTTCCCGTTCCCCTGCAATTCCGGCAAATTTCGTAAATTGCCCCACTTTCCAATATGAATAGGATCCTTGCGTCCATTGGTTGCTAAGCCAGTGGTCAACAGTGGCTAAACCATTCCAGTATTGATGACTTTCTGGCATGACAAGATTTAGCTTGTCCAAAAATTTTTTAACAATCTCATTCAATTCTTCATTTGTTGAAGCAATCTGTTTTGCAGCCGTTTCGTCTCCTGTAAAGTTACATAGAATCCCTGGTGTTCCTTGTTGGGCCCGTGTTGACTCGAAAGTTTGCTGGGAGCCGGCATCCGTGAAGGTTTCACCATTATTTCCAAGCTCATTCCAAAACCGTTTGACAAATTGGACATGCAGCTTTGTATTAACCCCCATTTCCAGTTCCTCAATGGCTGCTTTTTTCAATTGACGAAAGCTTGCATCCTCATAATCTATCATTCTTAATATTGAAAAAGGTATAGCAAGAATCACTTTATCGGCTGTAACCTCCCACTCTTTTCCATTTTTTTGAAAAACGAGCGTAACTTCACTTTTCGGCCCATTTTGGGTAATCCTGACTAGCCGGGCATTATATTGTATTTGTCCATCAAGATTTTTTGCCAATAAGGCTGGGAGCTGGTCGTTACCCCCTCTAATATGAAAGCATTCATCTGAGTCACCATAAATTTGAAATTGATCCTTTTGAGCAAACCCCAACAAGTAAAGTAAATTCAATGCACTTTGTTTATGGGCAGCTGCTCCATTTTCGATTGTATAAGCAACCTCCAGTAATTTCCCAAATCTTGAATGGACACCTCCCGATACGATTTCATTTATATAATCGGTAATGGACATATGATCGAGCTCGAATCCACGCTGTGTATAGCTATGATAAGAAGTCATTTCCCCTGCTTCTATTAAATCACTTTGCAGTTTTGGATATATTTGTTTAAAGTCATTTTTCACTTCATCAAAGGAATAAGGTGCTCCTTTAAAAAAATAAAATGGTTTGGTACCCATGATTTCTGACTTGATCAAATGATCAAATTGCAAACCCAACTCCTTTGCCAGCTCTTGAATCTCCCTATGGCAAGTATCGATAAATTCTCCTCCACGCTCAATAACTTGTCCGTTTTTGAAATATCCTCTCCTTGTCCAGCAACGACCTCCAACCCGTTCAGTCGCTTCATAAATAGCAGCGATGACTCCTTCCTGCTTAAGTCGATATGCACAAGTCAGGCCTGCCAAACCCGCTCCAACAATAGCAATCCTTAAAACTGATTTCCCATCCCATTTATCATTGAAAAATTGCTTCTTTTCAATTCCTGAAGTTACTAAGCCCTTTTGTGAAGAGTTGCATTCTATTATTCTTTCTATCCTAGGATTTATTTGTTCCTCCATTTCAGCACATGCTAAAGCAAATGATCTCTGCAAAATACTTGCTAATGCTGTACGCGCCAAAAATCCCACCTCCTTTTGCAAAAATAAACCGTACAAATGCACAATTAACTATTGTAAAATAAAAATTACTTTCTATAAAATATGCACAGTTTCTTATTTTGCTGTAGGTAGGGAGCACAAATTCAGATACAGTGAATCGGTGGGTAAACACTTTTAAGAATAATGGTGAGAAGGGACTTGTAAACCCACGCTCTATTTCGCAGCCTTCTCAGTCCAAGGACATTAAGCGAATCCGGTATGCCACGGAAGGCAAACTGTTGGGATAACGCTGTCATTGAGAGCTTTTTTTCGCAGTTGAAAACTGAATTCCCTTGTTTTTATCCCAACAGCCCAATTGATTCTTTTCAACAAAATTTAAAGAAATATATTCGTTATTACAATGAAAAACGAATCCAAAAAAGAATGGGATTCGTTTCTCCTAAAAAGTATTACTTAGATTACCAAAATGCAGCCTAAGTGTCGAACTTTTAAATGTCTACTTTTCGGGGGCTTGACCACAGGCACTTAAAGAGGTAGTAGTATTGAACCATTAGAAGAATACAAATAAATTAAAAAGTTTTTAGATATAGGGGATGAATGAAACAATGAAGATTCGTGAAATGGAAGAAAGAGACAATTCGTTTGTTTAATTGTGTATCAGCTTATGTAGAATGGGGAACTTAGGATAATTAAAACTTTTTCTCAGAATTGACGGAAGCCAAAAAAGCCTCTGCTAGGATAAAATATGGAGGTGTAAGAGAATGAATAAGCGATGGACGATTGATAAAATTAAAGAATTTATTGAAAACAACTCGGAAAGTAAGTTGCTAACGACGGAATTTCACGGTTTTTCTCAAAAATTACAATTTAAATGTGCGTGTGGCAGCAACTTTGAAAAAACATTTACGAAATTTAAAAATAATAACCAACGTAAATGTGAGGTGTGCGAACCGCCAAAAGCTTCACGCTAAACGTATAGCAAATTAGGCATCTTGGAATAAATACAGAGCATAACTCAGTTCATATTAAACTGTATTTCTATTAAAACAACTCCGAAGAATAAATAAGAGAAGGTGTTAACTTGGCTAAGTTTAAAATTTTCCTTGCCTTTATTTTTGGTGTTATTACAACTTTATTGTTTATGATAGTGATCGACCGTTTTAGTCATTCATCTAGAGATAATGAAATTTCAGATGAATTAATTGAACAAGCTGCTAAAAAATATCAGGATCGTAATGATTATCTTACTTGGTATGAGAATTCGAATAGTACTTTACATGGTGACTTAACTGAAATGGAAATGATTTTTAGAGACGAGAAGAACCAATTCTACTTTTGATGGAAGTTCCTATTTCAATGATATAGGTTGGAACATCATTGAAGAATGTGATGAAATCATAAAAAAGGATCCACCAAAGGAAACTGATTTAACCAAAATTCATAAATTATATGTCCAACCAGCCAATGAGATAAAAAATTTTTTAGTAGATGATATAGATTATGATAGTATGTTTGAACTATATAAACAATTTGGTTTCATTTATGGAGAAGGACAATTTACATTAGAAAAGTCAAATGATTTATATAAAGAATTAACGGGAAAAGAATATGTCGGACAGTCGCATTTAGATTGAATTATATAATATAGTCAAGCAGACAATGATATAAAAGGTACAAAGAAATATTTAAAAAAGATTATTAACAGATTAGGACTTCTTTTGGGAGGTTCTATTTTTTTGTGGTTTTGATCATTACATTTCTTACTGTAATCAGAATCAGAAGGTAAAAAGAAGAACCAGTTTCGAATTTCTGTGTCTCAAATCCGACAGATATTCATAAAATTGCTTTTACCACAATCCATGAAGGTGAAAGTAGGGGATATCAATTTAATCAAGTTCAGAAATGGTAATTAACGGATGCAGGTTAGCTTAAGAAGAAACCATTATGTGTCCTTCGAATAAAGTGATAAATTAAGCACAAAATGAAAAGGGAAATAAATACCGTAATATAAATAAGATAAATGAAGGAGTGAAAGTATGGATAAAAACAAAGGGAAAGCACCAAATGTTTCAGGAAGTTTTCAAGTTGAAGATGACCGAAAAGAAACGATTGAGGAATTGAGAAAAGACAACAAATTAGATGAAGAAACGGAATACTACGCACGAATTTTTATGGAAGATTAGGCGTTTCTGTCAACTATGTACACCAGGAAAATGGACCAGGTTTCTTTTTTGCAAAAGGTGAAATGAAATAACTTTGTTTAATTTAAAAAGACCTGGTATTCATTCCAGGTTTTTATCATTGAATCGGTCTAAGTAGGCAAAAGAGCCCATAAACATATCAATCAGACGGTTTGGTCTGTTGATCCAACAAGTTGGCTAAAATAGCCGAATTTTCCTGATCGGCATCAAATTGGACAACATCGTCATAGTCAAATAAGTGGAAACTGTCTGGAAATTGTTCGGTCATATATTGGATAAAGGCTTGCGGGTCTTGTTCCCCGCCACGCCGAAACTCCATCATAATGGAACGAAACTTATGCTGCGGTAAATCTGTTTTGATGTGGTAGGACTTTGAAAATCCCAATTGGTCGGAACTATATAAGTTATAGGTGTAGGACAAACCAATCTCCCTTTCTTTTATCATTTCTGTTTTATTTTTCCTATTTACCAAAGTGTTATGCCCTGAGCACCCAATGGTATAACAAAATAGTCATCGGCTAAGATTGAAATTCATACGTTTTCGAAAGAACTCTCTGTTCCACTACCATGATAATTAACTTCTGTTAGATCCGAAAAATGGCAATACTTAAATAGACGCAGCTCATTCGTTTTTTAAAAAAGAGAGGAGCGCCTGATCAGCGGTGTATAGGGACTTGATTAGTGGATTAGGAAGCTTCAGTAATTGTGACAGAATAACCTAAGTTTTCAAGTCTTCGAACGGAATGGCGGACATTAGATATTTGTCTTTGTTTATCGAAATAATCTTCACCTAAGTCAACATACATTTCTTTTCGTGTTAGAAGATAATATGCGATTCGCAACATCGCATGGGCGACAACTATTGCAGCCCTTTTCTTTCCTTTTCGTCCAGCTGTATGCCTGTACAGTGCACCAAGGTAGTTTTTAGACCCTCTTACTGATTGAGCTGCTTCTGTTAATGCAGATCTTAAATATTTATTTCCCTTTTTAGATCTGCTAGATTTCCTTTTGCCTGCACTCTCATCGTGACAAGGAACCAAGGCTGCCCATGAACATAGGAATTGGTTTCCAACATCGGTACCAATTTCAGCTAAGATTTGTTCAGCCATTCTTGTGGCGATTCCAGGAATTGAATCGAGTCGTTGAATATCTTCTTGAAAAGAGCTTACTCTTTGGGCTATCTCTTGATCTAACATCTCAATTTGCTCAGTTAGAAAATCAATGTGAGTTAAAATCGTTTTTAACATTAGGCGTTGGTGTGGGTTAACATAGCCCTGAAGTGCCAGTTCAAGTTCTTCTTTTTTCTTCTTCATTGTACGTCGAGCGAAGTTTGCTAGTTTCTCAGGATCATCCTCACCATCCGCAATGGCACGAAGCATATCCTTCGATGAAACACCCATAATATCAGAAACAACAGAACCTAGTTTGATGTTGGCTCCTTCTAAAACCTTTTGAATCCGATTATGTTGTCTAGCGCGTTCTTCAATGATACTACGGCGATAGCGTACAAGTTCCCGCAGTTCTCGTTGATTTCGATCTGGAATGAAACTAGCTTTAAGAAGTCCATGGCGAAGAAGTTGGGCAATCCATTCCGCATCTTTAACATCAGTTTTTCGTCCAGGGAGAGCCTTCATATGTTGAGCATTCACCACCAAAAACTCGATTCCTTCAGACTCTAATAAGTTAACAATTGGTTTCCAATAAACGCTCGTACTTTCCATGCTACGTGGGTACAGCTATTCTCCTTAATCCAAACCGCACGATTGAATATAACGATAATCGTATTAGTCGGTTCATTGCCCAATATGGAAGATGTGCTGTTTCAGGAATTGAACTTGGCTTTAGTGACTGGCACTGTCATCATAAAAATCCCTATCACCTTTCCAAAGATGATAGCTATTCAAACTTGATAGTGTTACATGAAGGCGTTCACCGACTCGTACACCTGAAGGATATTGATAAAATCATGTCTTTACTTAATGCTTTACAATTAAACAATAAGCAAAAAGAAAAGCTCAATGAACTTCGTAAACAATGCAAAAATGATACAATCTGATTTGGAAATATGCTTCTCTTCATTAAATACATAGAATTGAATGAATTGGACTAGTTGGAGCGCCGTATGCGATGAAAGTTGCACCTACGGTGCGAGCAGGGGGAAAAGGGGGCGATAACTTCAAACCCTTACCTATCTGTCATGAAGAAACAAAAGCTAAACGTGATAAAATAATGAATATAATTTTATGCATAAGGTGAAAGGGTGAAGAATTTTTGGAGTTAATTTTTAATAAAATTCTCAAAGAAGAATTAACAATTAAAGAAATCCAAGAAGCATTCGAGACGGGAGTTTTAACTTCAAAAGAACTCGTAATGTACTACCTATACAGGATAGCTAATTATGACCAAAGTGGGTCCAAGTTGAATTCTATACTTGAGATAAATCCTGACGCAATCTTTATTGCAGAGGGTTTAGACCATGAAAGAAAAATAAAAGGAGCTAGAGGTCTACTTCACGGTATTCCTGTTTTGCTTAAAGACAATATAGAAACAAAAGATAAAATGCATACAAGTGCAGGAGCCTTAGCTTTAGAAAATCATTTGAGTACAAAAGATGCATTTTTAGTAGAAAAACTACGGGAAGCAGGAGCTGTTATTATTGGAAAGACTAATATGACCGAATTAGCGAATGGAATGTCTACAACGATGTGGGCAGGTTACAGTTCAAGAGGTGGTCAAACGCTAAATCCTTATGGTCCAGGTGAATTTTTTGTTGGGGGTTCTAGTTCAGGCTCGGCTGTGGCGGTTGCAGCCAATTTAACCATATTGTCCATCGGAACAGAAACTGACGCTTCCATTCTTAGTCCTGCCATTCAAAACTCGGTGGTGGGGATTAAACCAACAGTTGGTTTAATTAGCCGAAGTGGAATTATTCCTTTTACTTACACACAAGATACCCCAGGTCCTTTTGCAAGGACAGTTACTGA
>NZ_JAVDVZ010000003.1:0-457049 GCF_031457145.1 Neobacillus niacini | reverse complement strand
GGTGCAAGCACCTCAAGATTCGCTCGACTTGCATGTATTAGGCACGCCGCCAGCGTTCGTCCTGAGCCAGGATCAAACTCTCCAAGAAAGTTGATATAGCTCAATTTGTTACGTTGGCTTAGCTTTTTTAAAAAAGCTAAAAAATTGTTTGTTGACGTTCTTGTTTGTTTAGTTTTCAAAGAACAAAGCTACTCAGCAATCTTATTTATCGCCCATAAGCGACTTTATTAATATAACACAACGCAATTTGTTATGTCAATACTTTTTAATAAGAAAACCGTCACCTGCGAAAAGCTTTAAATATTTCGTTCGCAGCGACGGTTATTAATATATCAAGTATTTTACGAAAGGTCAATAGGTTTTATTATTTTTTTACGATAATTTTTTACTCACCTGATAACACCGATGAAATATACCATGCCCCTTTGTATCAAGACTAACAACATCTATTAAACCTTTTTCATTCAGATACTCAATTAGTACAGCCAGATCAACAGAATAAGGGATTAATTCTTCTTCATTCTGAATCTCATTGAAAGTCCAGTATTCTTTTGTACCCAGAACATCTAAAAGATGAGCACATCCCACCTTCGTTCTAGAATGAATCATAAATTCACTGGCTAAAAATAATAATTCTAATCTCTTCTCAATAGGCTCTTCACTATTAACAAGTTCTTCATATAATTTTACAATCTCAGGTTCTATCTGTTTTACCTGCTGCCAAACAGTTAATTCTGGATGAAGGCCATTTTCGATTACCGCTAATCTCGCTAAGTGGTGCAACGAATGAACAACATAATTATAAGCATCTAGGAATTGTTTATTCTCAAAGAGCGCCTTGCCATCAACATATCTTCGTATCAACTTCGCAAATTCTAGCCCCATTTTAATTTTCCTTCCATTAAAGGGAAATTCACGGAGTTCTGTTTTCAAATTTGCAATATATTCATTTCGATCGAATAATATCTTTGCATGATAAAGCCATTCGAAAATTTTTCGATTCGTTCCTAATAGAAGCCATTCTTTTAATAGGCCCTCAGTAATAATATGCATAGCTGCCTTGTTATCATTATAAGTATAATGCTTAATTAACAAAGGCTGCTCTCCGTCTTTTACAATAATTAAAAGAATTACATCAAAAGTATCTGTAGTATGACTTGATTTATGTCTTTTTTCTACCATTAATACTCCTAGAGTATTAGATTGACTAGCCCGTTCCTGATAAATGGGCCGAAGAATGTCTTTCATTATCATTCCTCCATTATTTTCGATAACATATATGTTCGACAGTAATAAAAAATCTCCTTCTTATCCAGAAGACAAATTTCGACATTCTTTAACATAACATTTTTTCACGAGATGTAAATATGGTATAGTTTGTCTAGGAGGAGAATTTATGGCTAAATATTCAAGTAAAATAAATAAAATCCGTAGTTTTGCATTATCCTTAATATTTATCGGCTTTATTGTTATGTATGGTGGAATATATTTTCGTAACTCTCCACTTATTATGACCATTTTCATGCTAATTGGACTTTTATTTATTATTGCCAGCACAGTGGTTTATTTTTGGATTGGGATGCTTTCAACTAAAACGATACAAGTAAAATGCCCTAACTGTGGAAAACACACGAAAATGCTTGGAAAAGTGGATATGTGTATGTATTGTCGAGAACCTTTGACACTTGATCCAAACCTCGTAGGCAAAGAATTTGATGAATCATATAATAAAAAACGCCAAAAATAAAAAGCCGAAATTTTATCGGCTTTTTATTTTCACTTCATTAATGTTAATGTACCTCATTACTTGTACATTCAGGACACGTTCCATAAATTTCCAAACGGTGATTATTTACTTTAAAGCCTGTAACATGGGAAGCAAGATGTTCGACTTCATCTAATCCCGGGTAATGAAAATCAACTATTTTTCCGCAACTCTCACAAATAACATGATAATGGTGTGTTGTTACAAAATCAAATCGAGCTGAAGCATCACCATAGGTTAATTCTTTAACTAAGCCTACTTCACGAAATACTCGTAAATTATTGTAAACTGTTGCCACACTCATATTAGGGAATTTCCCCTCTAAGGCTTTATAAATTTCATCTGCAGTAGGATGTGACATTGAGTTTATTAAATATTCAAGTATCGCATGACGTTGCGGAGTGATCCTTACTCCCGTATCCTTTAAGGTTTCCAACGCTTCTTTCAATTGGTTCATCGCCATGCACCTCTTTTCCAAAAAGATTCTTAAATTATAATTGTTATAAATAGTTTACTAAGGAATTAATACTTTTGTCAATATTGTAATATCATTATTAGGTAATTGTTATTATTTTTCTTGGTGTAATGTCCGTTCTTTCATCCCCACTGCATGATTAACATATCGAGCTGTTACAAATAAAAGATCAGAAAGTCTATTTAAATAAGCCAATACTAGAGGATTTACTTCATCTCCTAAAGAAACTGCACACCTTTCTGCTCTCCTAGTTGTCGTACGAGCGACATGGAATGCAGCACCAGCAGAATGTCCTCCAGGCAAAATAAAATTTGTTAGTTCCGGAAGTGATTCGTTCAGCTCATCTATTTGCTTTTCCATTTCCTCAATATCACTGGCTTTAAGAGACCACTTTACTTCCTTACCTTTTGGAGTAGCCAGTTCTGCACCAACATGAAAAAGATTTGTTTGTATTTTATGATACATATTCTCGATTAATTCTTTCTTTTGAAAAGATTCACCCTGTAAATAACTCAATGCAAGTCCAATCACCGAATTTGTTTCATCACAGGTTCCATATGCCTCAACACGCAGGTCGTTTTTGGCAACCCTTTGCCCATAAATTAAAGATGTTGTTCCTTTGTCACCTGTTTTCGTATAAATCTTCATATTCAATCCCCCATTGAAACATTATTTTCAATAATATATGTATCTATAATTGATTGTATTTTCTTCATCATATCATCTAATGGACTAGCATTAAAATAGGAGATATAGTGATAAACATAAAAAAAGGGTCGATAATCGACCCAACAAGTTTATCTGAGGAGGTATGCCCTAATAAAATGATATTCAAACCGGACTCATTTGCATTGGACAAAAGCCTTTTCTAAAGAAAATAGGCTAGAAATTCGGTTAGTTTAGGTTTTCTTTTATGTATGCTAATGCATTCTCCACATGCCCTTTTACTTGAACCTTTCTCCATTCCTTTACTAAAGATCCATTTTTATCAATGATAAAAGTTGACCTTTCAATTCCCATATATTCTTTACCGAAGTTTTTCTTTAATTTCCATACATCAAATTCTTCTGCCACACGATGTTCAGTATCAGCAAGCAGCAGGAATGGCAATCCGTATTTCTCTACAAATTTCTGATGACGTTCAACAGGATCAGGACTAATCCCTAGAATGACTGCATTTAACTCTTTAAAGAGTGCACTTTGATCCCGAAAATCACAAGCTTCAGTCGTACAACCAGGGGTCATGTCCTTAGGATAAAAGTATAATACGACATTTGAACCTCTCAAGCTTGATAACCTTACCGTTTCACCATTATTAGCCAGCAATTCAAAATCAGGAGCTTGCTTCCCTAACTCAACTGTCATGATATAAATCCCTCCATGGAAAATATTTCTCATCCATAGCCTAACCAATCTTTACCTTCAACACAACTATTTAGTTGCCAGCAATCTTACTTCTCTCGATCCATTAATGCACGTGCAACGAAAGCTGCAGGGAGTGTATAGCCAATTAACGCTTCGATAACAGCCACCATTCGCCCAACACCATGAGGAATTACATCGCCATTACCAACAGAAAACAATGTCATGGCACTGAAATAAAAACTAGTTTCAAACATGTTATAGTTGTTTTCATCATTTGTTTCTACAAGTAATGATATTCCCTTCAATTCAAACAACAAATAGATAAGTCCAAATCCAAGAATAACTGTCAGGTAGATAGACCCTAAAAACAGAGCATTTTCAATTGAAACAAACTTTCCTTTTACGGTGTTTGGAATAAACAAAGTTCTTATACTCATAAAAACACAGAAAATAACGATTGGAAGTAAGAAATAGAACACTAGCAGCCACCTCAATTGAGTCAGTTATTCTCATTCTATGCAGGCTTGGACGATATAATATGTAGAGAGTGAAAATTTTTAAAAAGTTAAACAAATAGAAGTCGATAAGAAAAGTGATAAAATGGGAAAGAAGTTATTGCGAGGAGGAAAAATAATGCAATTTACCAATTCAGAACGAATACATAATGAAGCTTTAGAGCATATTGTCGGCGGGGTAAACAGCCCATCACGGTCTTATAAAGCCGTAGGCGGCGGTGCCCCAGTAGTAATGGAACGCGCACAAGGTGCCTATTTTTACGATGTCGATGGAAATCAATACATCGACTATCTTGCTGCATATGGTCCGATTATCACAGGTCATGCTCACCCTCATATCACTGAGGCTATTAAAAAGGCAGCTGAAAGTGGGGTTCTTTTTGGAACTCCAACACCACATGAGGTAAAGTTTGCGAAAATGCTAAAGGAAGCTATGCCTTTTTTAGAAAAAGTTCGTTTTGTAAACTCAGGAACGGAAGCAGTCATGACGACCATTCGGGTTGCCCGCGCCTATACTGGAAGAGACAAAATTATTAAGTTTGCCGGATGCTACCACGGACACTCTGACCTTGTTCTTGTTGCTGCCGGGTCAGGACCATCTACGCTCGGAACACCTGATTCTGCTGGAGTTCCAAAGAGTATTGCCCAAGAAGTCATTACCGTTCCATTTAATGATATTGAGCCTTTTAAAGAAGCATTAGAAAAATGGGGTGACCAAATAGCTGCTGTCCTAGTGGAACCAATTGTAGGGAACTTTGGAATTGTTGAACCAAAACCTGGTTTCTTACAGCAGGTAAATGACCTTACCCATGAGGCAGGAGCACTTGTCATCTATGATGAAGTCATAACAGCTTTTCGTTTTATGTATGGGGGAGCACAAGATTTATTAGGGATCCAGCCAGATTTAACAGCTCTGGGGAAAATTATTGGCGGTGGTCTGCCAATAGGTGCCTATGGCGGACGTAAAGAAATTATGGAAAAAGTTGCCCCACTAGGACCTGCCTACCAGGCAGGAACAATGGCGGGAAATCCAGCATCTATGCTATCCGGAATTGCCTGTTTGGAAGTTTTAAAGCAGGAAGGTATTTATGATTATTTAGACCGCTTAGGCGCACTGCTTGAAGAAGGGATATTAAAAGCAGCGAAAGAACACGATATTCAAATTACCATAAATCGTTTAAAGGGAGCCTTTACCGTTTATTTTACAAATGAAAAAATTGAAAACTATGAGCAGGCAGAAAATACCGATGGAGAGATGTTTGGGAGATTCTTCAAGCTTATGCTGCAACAAGGAATAAACCTGGCACCTTCTAAATACGAAGCATGGTTCTTAACCATTGCGCATACAGAAGAGGACATTGAAGCAACACTTCATGCGGTTAATAATGCATTTTCTCTTCTTAAGGGCGAATAAATATACATTTTTTATGCAGTTACAGAGGGTGGTTAACACTCTCTGTTCTTTGTTTACTCTATTTGAAAACGTTTACATTACAATCTTTTCACAACTTCCTAACCTAAAATTTCTCTGATTTACTATCCACTTTACTGTATATTTATTTGATTTCTGAATATTCATATGATACTATAAAATTAGTCTTTTACCCTTATTTCATTTGTCCTCTGTTTTTGTGGCAACAAATCTCACTTTAATAAGCTAATAGGAGGTGAAGCGGCTTTAGAGGATATTCCGCTAAAAGCCAATTTATATGACAGAAAGATGGAACCCTTCCCTTTTTAAAGATTTCCATAAACACGAACACGATGCCTGCGGAATTGTAGCTTGTCTTGAAAAAAATAAGCAGCCTACTAGAAAGAACATTTTTGATTGTATAGACGCTCTTGTAACGATGAATCATCGTGCAGGTTTTATAAACGGCGAGGGGGATGGAGTTGGTGTTCATGTAGATATTCCCACTGATTTATGGAAGGGAAAATTACAAAATGCTGGTATTGATCCATCTCATGTAGACAAAAAGAGCTTTACTGTTGGTCATGTATTTGTTAGCAAAAAAGCTAACTGGAATTCTACTAAAAGAGAATTACTTCAGAAACTAAAAAACTATGATTTAGAAATCATTTTTGAAACGAATCAAGTTACCGATTCAAGTGCGCTTGGTCCAATTGCGATTCAAGAGAACCCCGTTTTCTGGCAATTCGCCTGTCTGTCTGACAAAGAGGGGCAAGAATTAACTAAGGTTTTATTTGAGGTGATCATTGATTTAGAAGTGAATGAACATGTTCACGTAGCGTCTCTAAGCCAATATCATGCTGTATATAAAGTCATGGGTGCAGGGGATATCCTCCCACGTTTCTACAAAGATTTAGCCAACCCAGTCGTTGCCTCCTCTGTAACGCTCGGCCATAATCGATATTCTACAAATACACTTTCAAGTTTTTTCCGAGTCCAGCCTTTTAGTGTACTTGGACATAACGGAGAAATAAATACAATTGCAAAGCTTCGTGATGAAGCAAGAATGATTGGTGTTCCACTAGTAAAGGATGGCAGTGATTCACAAGATTTAAGCCGGACAATGGAAACATTAATTTGCCGTGAAGGTTATACTTTATTCGAAGCGATTGACCTGTTATTCCCACCAATTATCAATGAAATAAAATCCTACTCTGAAAATCTACAAGACTTATATACTTATATTCGCGAGGCATGGGGCCATTTTGCACAAGGTCCAGCTGGCATCATTTCCAGATTTGGTGACGAAGCAGTTTTTAGTGTCGATGCTTTAGGATTGCGACCACTCTGGATGCTTGAAACAGAGACTTCATTTCTATTCTCATCTGAACCAGGGATCATACCTTCCAGTGAGTATGTAAACGATCCTAAGCCATTAGCACCTGGAGAAAAAGTCGGCTTTAAATGGAGCGATGGTAAATTAGAAGTTTACGAGCAAAGCCGCTTCCAACAAGAGGTTTTTAACCGTTTCTCAAACCGTTTAAACCTTCAAGATTCGAGAGTCTGTTTACAAGGACCAGCTTTAGAAAAAACCATTACTATGAATTATCCTGATAAAATTCATAATGGACAATACAAAGCTTTTGGATGGGAAAGAGATCACATCCAATTAATGGAACAAATGGCTGAAAAGGGTGTTGAACCTATTCGTTCCCTTGGACATGACGCTCCACTTGCTGCCTTAAATCCTGAACGGAAAAACATTGCGGATTATTTTAAAGAAAGCGTAGCAGTTGTTACGAATCCTGCTATTGACCGAGACCGTGAAACAGAGCATTTTTCTACGCGGGTTATCATTGGGAAGCGACCTACCCTATTCACGAATGAAAAAACTGAAACGGTTCTTGAGCTAACGACGCCCCTGCTGTTAGAAGGCAAAGCAGGTTATAACTGTTCAGAAACGCTAGGTCAGCCTAGCTTCGATCAAGTTGTTCAGCATTTCCAAAAAGAACGACTTGTCGCGTTTATTTCTGCAACCTTTAGTAAAGATGAGAACATTGATACTGCCCTAACAAGAATTTCTAATGAAGCCGTTCAAGCAGTCCTTTCTGGAAAAAGCCTAATCGTCCTAGATGACGCGAATGCACATCAGGAAGATTTATATTGGATTGATCCACATATAGTTACATCTGCCATTGACCAGGCATTAGTCAAGGCCGGATTACGAAGAGAGTGTTCATTACTATTACGCTCTGCAGCGATTCGTTCTTTGCATGATATCGTGACTGTATTTGGACTAGGAGCAGATTTAATTAGCCCCTATTACATGTTCATGACCGTTCTCGATGAATCTAATAAACCACTAATTAACCTATATAGTGCTCTAACTAAAGGGCTTGAAAAAGTAATTTCAACCATTGGTATTCATGAATTACGCGGTTATGGCAGACTGTTCTCAAGCATTGGTCTACACGAAGATATTGCAAAAGTATTAAATATTGTTAACTTTTTTGGCTCTGCTGATATCGAGAATAACTATGAAGCAATGAAGAATGATGCATTCCAAAGGGCTGAGGATTACCATAATGAAAAAGAAAGAGTCGGAAAAACCTTCCACCTCTTCCCTCGTATTTGGAAGGCTATTGGTGAAGTTGCGGCAACTGGTGACTACAGTGCCTATCGGGATAAAATCAGTGAACAAGAAGAGCAGAATCCTACGACCATTCGACATTTAGTTCAATTAAGGAAGAGCAGTCAGTCAATTTCTCCAGCAAACGTTGATATTACTGTTGGTGAGCATGATTTACCATTTATTATTTCTTCCATGTCGTTTGGGTCACAAAATGAGACCGCATTTAGAGCTTACGCTGAAGGTGCTCACCGCCTAAACATGATTAGTCTAAATGGCGAAGGCGGCGAAATCAAGGATATGCTCGGAAAATATCCAAAAACGAGAGGACAACAAATTGCCTCTGGCCGTTTTGGAGTAAACGCTGAGCTTTTAAACTCTTCTAATCTATTAGAAATAAAAATCGGTCAAGGCGCAAAGCCTGGTGAAGGTGGACACTTACCTGGTTCGAAGGTTACAGCCAAGGTTGCGGCTGCACGTAATGCAACACTGGGTTCGGATTTAATTTCGCCATCCAACAACCATGATATTTATTCAATAGAAGATTTAGCGCAAATGATCCTAGAATTAAAAACGGGTAATGACCAAGCGAAAATTGCAGTAAAAGTACCTGTCGTACCTAATATCGGAACCATTGCTGTTGGTATTGCTAAAGCTGGCGCAGATATTATTACATTAAGCGGATTTGATGGCGGTACGGGTGCTGCTAGAATTCATGCCCTTCAGCACGTTGGACTCCCAGTAGAAATTGGCGTAAAAGCAGCACATAACGCACTACTCGAAAGCGGACTGCGTAATAAAGTAGAAATTTGGGCAGATGGCGGCATGAAGAGTGCTATGGATGTTATGAAAGTCATGCTCCTAGGTGCCAACCGTGTGGGATTTGGAACACTATCCATGCTGGCAATTGGCTGTACTACTTGTCGTGGATGTCATTTAGACACATGTCACGTTGGAATTGCTACCCAAATAGAGTCAGAAGTTCAAGCTAAGGAACATGGACTCCGCCGCTTTGTACCACGTCAGCTTGATTTAGCGGTTAATGGAATCATGAATCTTTTTTCTTCCTTTGGAAGTGAATTAAAGGCATTGGCTGCTTCTGTTGGTATTACAAATTTGCAAGATGCAGTTGGACGTTCTGATTTATTAGAGCAGGTTAAAGGAAAAAATCAGCTTAGCCTATCATATTTATTAAAGCCGCTAGAAATTAGCCAATTCACTAAAACAGAGGAATCAAAAGCTTTGCAAGAGGTCCAAATGCAAGTTGCTGTAGGTGCTGAATATTTAGATGCCAGCGTGGACCAATTACATTCTTCTCGTGAGTTTGAAAGTGTCACCTCTGAACAGCGCGTGTTAGGAAGCAGGGTTTCTTGTCACCGTGTTCGTGGACGCCTTGATGGGTCTTACCTACAGCTCCCTCCTGTACAGCTTAAGTATAAGAATGGTTCAATTCCTGGTAATGGCTTAGGTGCCTATAATAGTGGAGGAATTGAAATCACGGTTAACGGCGGCGGTCAAGATGGAGTTGGTAAAACTTCATTTGGTGGAAATATCTATATCCTTAAGTCTAAAGGAAAAGATGGTAACTATTATAATGGTTCCGTTGGAAAAGGATTCGGCTATGGAGCACAAAAAGGGCTTTTAGTAGCTCAGGGTAATGCCGATGCCCGTGCAGGGATCCGCTTATCTGGTGCTGATATCATCATCGGCGGTTTTGTGAAGAAGCCAATTTCTGAAAAAGAGGCTGGAAATATTGGAGCCAATGCAAACATTAAAGGATTTGCTTTTGAATATATGACCAACGGTCGTGGATTAGTCTTAGGTGACCCAGGTCCATGGATTTGCGCCGGAATGACTGGTGGAGTCGTTTATGTTCGCCAGCAGCCTGAAGTCGGTTTAACAGCAGAAGCCATTATGAGAAGGATTGCTAAAGGTGCTAAAGTTTCGGTTATGAGTTTGACCGAAAATGGCAAAAATGATGTCAAAGAGCTGCTCGGTAAATATACAGATTTACTAGCAAGTGACGGTCAGACAGAAGAAGCCAATCAACTTCGAGCACTTCTCTCTAACCCAGAAGATCACTTTATTCAAATTGTTCCAGTCAAAGAACAAGCTGACCCAGCTGTATCAACTGAGTGATTAAAAAGAACGTCCGTAAATTTTTTACGGACGTTCTTTTAATTTGTTAAAAAAAATATCTATAAATATAACTGAAATATAATATCTCTTGATAAAATGGTTTAATCACTGTATAGTACCTAATTGTTTGATATAGAGTAAACTAAGTACAACATCACTTAAATTTGAAAGGAAACATTTTGCAATGAAGTTAGGTGCCCGCATCTTTAAAACGGGAATTGCCATTGTCTTGTCCCTTTACTTAGCACAGCTGCTGCACTCGCCCTCTCCTGTATTGGCAGGCATTGCTGCCATTTTTGCCATCCAGCCAACGATTTATCGTTCTTATTTAACGATTGTCGAACAAATTCAAGGGAATTTAATTGGTGCAATACTTGCAGTCATTTTTGTCCTTCTAATCGGAAATCATATTATCATCATTGGATTGGCAGCTATTATCGTCATTACAATCAACCTAAAGTTAAAAATTGAAAATACGATCGGTCTTTCACTTGTTACGCTGCTTTCCATTATGGAAACCCCTGGCACTGATTTTATTCCGTTTGCAGGAATTCGGTTCTCAACGATTATGATTGGGGTATTTTCGGCCTTTGTCGTCAACCTCGTCTTCCTACCGCCAAAATATGAAAAGAAGCTTTATTTTAAAATATCTGGAACCACTGAAGAGATTATTCGCTGGATACGGTTAAGTACTCGCCATGACTTCGATCATAATCTCCTCAAAGCAGATATTGAAAAATTAAAAGATAACTTAATCAAAATCGGGCAGTTTTACTTAATGTATAAGGAAGAAAGAAGTTATTTTAAAAAAATTAGCCTAGAAAAGTCGAGAAAACTCGTAATCTTTAGACAAATGACATCAACTGCAAAGCGAGCACTTGATACATTAAAAAAACTTCATAGGTTTGAAAATGAAATGCTGCACTTATCTGATAGGTTTCAACTGTCAATCCAAGAACAGCTTGATCGTGTCATATACCATCATGAGCAATTAATGCTTCGGTTTATCGGCAAGGTTCCAACACCCTTGGAAAGTGAAGCAAATACTTGTATTAATAAAAAAGAATTATTCGAGTTATTCTTGGCCCATCAGAATCTCTACATCGATCAAGACGATCCACATTTATATCATACCATGCAAATTATTTCTTCCATTATTGATTATGGGGAACAGGTTGAACATCTTGATACACTTATAACCAGCTTTCACTCCTTTCATCATAATGAAGTATCCATTGAACAAAAGGAAATAGAATAAAAAAAACTTACCGGCTTGGTAAGTTTTTTTTTATTTTCATAGTGGTTGAACTGGAAAATTGATTCCAAACTCGTTAGTTTATTTAGCTTGTAACCTTCTTAGTCTTACACCGTTTGCAACAACTCCAATTAATCCTGTAATGGCGAATATATATGCTACAAACAATGGTGTTGAGTAAAGTGCTTCAGTTAGTATTCTAAACATACCAACAGCAAAAATAAGTAAACTACATACAAGTGTAATTAAAGTTCGAGTTTTACTCTTTATTTTAAAAACCTCCTAACAGTAAAAATTTTCCTATATAAATGTTAACATACATAAATATCATTGTTAACAATAACTTAAAGTAACTCTCAATAGTTGGGATAAGTTTATATAAAGAGTGTTAATCCTTTTTTGATTAATTCTCACGTTACTCCAACATCAGCTATGTTTTAATCACTGAATTATACTAAAGGAAGTTACCTCCTGGAAGTTGAATTTAATTTGTATTTCGATTCCATATACATGCTCCAAAAAAAAAATGACGTATGCCAATTTCATACGTCATTTCTTGCTGCTTTTTCCTATGCTTTTGCTACAATCTCATCTTTATGATGCTCCAGCTGCTGCACTTGAAATAATTTAAAATAATTGCCTTGTTTAGCCATTAATTCATCATGTGTGCCTACTTCAACAATTTGTCCATGTTCAATTAAGATAATCCGATCAGCATGGGTGATAGTTGATAAGCGATGGGCTACAATAAACGTTGTCCGGTCCCTTGCTAACGTATCAAGTGCTTCCTGAATAAGGTGTTCACTTTCTAAATCCAGGGCTGAAGTAGCTTCATCTAGTATTAAAATAGGAGGGTTTCGTAAAAATACTCGAGCGATTGCAACTCTTTGCTTCTGACCTCCTGAAAGCTTTACCCCTCTTTCACCAACCCTTGTATCATAGCCATTTGCAAGATTGATAATAAAATCATGAGCATTTGCTGCTTTTGCAGCCTGATAAACTTCTTCATCAGATGCTCCTGGTTTTCCTAATAAAATGTTGTTCTTCACAGATTCACTAAATAAGATATTGTCCTGAAAAACCACACCTATTTTGTCTCTCAAGGATTGTACATTAAAATCGCGAATATCTACTCCATCTAATAATATTTTCCCTTCTGTGACATCGTAAAAACGCGGTATCAGACTAGTGAGAGTTGACTTGCCGCCTCCGCTCATCCCTACAAGGGCAATCGTTTCTCCTTTTTTCACATTAAGGTTGATATTCTTCAAAATCATTTCTTCTGATTCATTGTATGTAAATTGAACATTGTCAAAGATAATGTCCCCTTTCACATCCTTGCATTCTATTGCATTTGGGGAATCGACAATATCATATTTTTCATCCAAGAATTCAAACACCCGATCCATTGAAGCAAATGATTGAGTGAGAGTTGTGGAGGAATTCACTAGTCTTCTTAATGGATTGTACAATTTATCAATATAAGCAAAAAACGCAATCATCGTTCCTAGCGTTAAACTTCCTTGAATAACTAGGTAAGCCGAGTAGCCTATAACAAGCAGCGGTGCAATATCAGTAATGGTATTAACTGCAGCAAATGCTTTAGCATTCCAGCTCGTGTGCTCTAAAGCCTTTTCTAAAAAATTTTTATTCTGTTTGTCAAACTGGGTTTGTTCAAACTCTTCAATAGCAAAGCTTTTAATCACCGGCATTCCTTGCACACGTTCGTGTAAATAGCTTTGAACCTCAGAAAGTGCTTGTGAACGTGACCGAGTGAGTTTTCGAAGATTACCAAAGAAGTACTTTATCGAAATAGCATAGAGTGGAAATAACAAGACGGAAACCAAAGTAAGACTAACATTCATGTAAAACATAATGATAATCGCAATAACAATCGTTGCCATATCAAGCCAAAGGTTCATTAAACCGGTTATAACGAATGTTTTCGTTTGTTCAACATCATTAATGACACGAGAAATGATTTCTCCACTTCGAGTATTGGCATAATATTTAAAGCTGAGTTTCTGGATATGTGTATACATACGGTCCCGTATGTCATACAGAATTTTGCTTGAAGTCCATTGCGCAAAATATTGACGATAATACTCAACCGGCGGTCTTACTACTACAAAAACAACAATCATGATTCCCATAATGATGAGTAATTTATTTATTTTCTCATCACTCGTTAAGCCGCTTTTCCCAATAATATCATCCACAACATACTTAATGAGCATTGGTATCATAAGTGGTATAGCAAATTTTATTACACCGATAATAATTGTTCCTATTATTTGAATTCGATATGGTTTAACGAATTCAAGATACCTGCGTATACTGCTCAAATTAGCCCCCCTTCCTAGTTTTACTTCTTAATAAATTGAAAACCTGCCTGAGTCCATTAACAGGGAAAGATGATGAAGGCAACCACTATCGCGGTAGTAGATGCCTTCATCATCTTTCCTAGGCGCTATAACAATTTTCCATTACCGTCTGTAAGTTAAATACCGCTCATACCAAATATCAATAAAATCTGGCGCAAAAGGTCCTTTGCGCTGACGTATCCAATGAATGAGTTTATCCACGTTTCTTTTCAGAATTTGATCAATCACTTCGGGATAATTCATCTCACGACGGTGGCGTTCATACTCATCTTCATCTAACAAATTAAACGTCATATCAGGGAATACCTTGATATCAAGGTCATAGTCAATATATTTAACTGCTTCTCCATCAAAAATAAATGGAGAGCTTAGATTACAATAGTAATAAATCCCATCTTCCCGAATCATTCCAATAATATTGAACCAATATTGTGAATGAAAATAACAAATCGCAGGTTCCCTTGTAATCCATGTTCTTCCATCTGATTCCGTTACAATGGTGCGATCATTCCCACCAATCACTAAATTTTGAGATCCCTTTAATACGGTCGTTTCCTCCCAGACGCGATGGATGTGCCCATTGTGTTTATAGCTATGTATTTGTATTGGTTCACCTTCGATGGGTACGCCCATGATTCTCCCCTTCTTCCTTCCTAAACGCTTTGTAACCGTTCCTCCTACAATTAAACGACAAAAGGAAACAAAGTTCATTTACTATTTCTTATTATTATAACGGTTGAATACAGAATTTAAAACAAAAGAGCCATTGATTTCAATGACTCTTTGAAAAAAATTGCTTATTTTTCAATCATTTTTCGATTTTTGGCCTAAATAGAAGGCTCTAAGTCGGTTTCACGATAAGATTGAATGACCTCTTCCGTTTGTTTTTCAAAAATTTCCTGAATCTCTTTTAACTCTTTTTTCATTTGATTGATATCAAATTGGACACTTTCTAACTCAGTTTCATTTTGCAAGGTCTGTAGTTCTTCTTCGATTTCTTGACAACGTTCAAGCTCTCCTTGAAGGTATAGTAACTTTTCCATTGTCATCATCTGCTCAGATACTAAACGGTTAAAATGATCCATTTACCACACCGCCTTATTTTTTCTTTCTAAATATGTATTCTTTAACAAAGAGATTTTTCCTTTGACTAGTTATGTAGACTAAAGAGAAGTTTTGTCGAACACCGAAACCCTAGGATACTTGGGCTAGGCAACATAAAGAAGGCACTCTACGAATGAGAGTACCTTCTGCTTACGAATTTTTCTTAGCTTTGACCATATTGACCAGAATTGCCTTGGCCTTTATTAGCTTGGGATTGTTGGTTTTGACTTCTAACTTCTGCAGCGTTTGTTTCGCTTGCAAATTCAGTTCCAAATTGCCCAGAAGCACCTTGGCCCTTGTTAGCTTGGGATTGTTGATTTTGCTTTTTCACTTCAGCAGCGTTTGTTTCGCTTGCAAATTCAGTTCCGAATTGGCCAGCTGCACCTGCACCGCCTTGAGATTGAGCATTTTGCTGTCTAACTTCTTGGATGTTAGTTCCAGCTTGAGTTTTGTTTGGTTGTTGATTGAAGTTTGCCATTGTAATCACCTCCACAAAAATTAAGATACCCAGGTGATGTGGAGACTATCCAAAAAATTTTATAAAAATCGCTTACACCAGCAATGAAATACCACCATCAACAATAATTGTTTGTCCTCTGATCATGCTCGATTCTTCTGATAAAAGGAACATAACACAATTTACAATGTCGTCAATTTCAACCATTCGTCCTGCTGGAGTCTTCTCTTTTGCTTCTTGAAGAAGCTCTTCACGGTTTGGAAAATGAGTTAACGCCTCTGTATCAACAGCTCCTCCAGAGACCGCATTGACGACAATATTTTTTGATGCTAATTCTACTGCTAAATACCTTGTTAACGCCTCAAGTGCCGCTTTTGAAACTCCCACGACTGTGTAATTTTCTAAATAACGAATAGATCCTAAAGAACTAATGCTGACAATCTTCCCGCCGCCATTTTTCTCCATTAACTTCGCTGCCTCTTGTGCACAGAATAACAAAGCCTTACTATTAATATTTAATGTCCAATCCCAATGGTTTTCTTCTAATTCCATAATAGGGCGCTGAACTCCAGAGGCTGCATTATTAACAAAAATGTCTAACCTTCCGAATTCTTGCTCAATCTGACTGAACATATCCTTTATTTTACTTACATCTCCTACATTCGCCTTCACCACTAACACTTTTCTTCCCAAAGCTTCTATTTCTTCTGCTACTTGAAGAGCTGATTTTTTACTTCTTGCATAATTGATTACAATATCATACCCAGATTGGGCAAGCCTTAAGGCTGTTGCCTTTCCTATTCCCCTGCTGCTTCCTGTGATTAATGCTACCTTTTGTGTCATAGATTGTATCTCCTTCTCAAATATGTACTTTTATCATTTTAGCCTTTTCATGAATAGAAGACAATTGATTACAAAACCTATAGCTATTAAAACAGAGAGGAAGAAGCAAATGTACGTAGGACGTGATATGACAGAACTATCAATGGTTGCTAAATCAGATTGGGACAACAGCGAACTGGCATTTTTCCATCATTCCTTACAACAAATAGCACCTTATTTAAATAGTGAAGGAGTTACTATACATCGAGAAATAATTGAAGAGATTGAAAATAGAGGCGGATTGAAGCGTCAAGAAGCTGATTATACACATGGCACACATATTGAATATGACTGATGCAAAACGAACGCCAAAGTATGGCGTTCACTTTTTTTTGTTATCATTATAAAGCTTTACTATTTTATGATGGGAAACAGGGAAGGCATAGTCCTCCATGTCATCAAATGAAACCCATTTCCATTCGTTACTCTCCTGAAAAGTTGAACTGATTAATCCAGTGTATACACGAATATTCCAAATTAGATGGGAAAAAATGTGTTCTATTTGACCAATACCTTTTTCTAGCTTTATATTCATTTCAAAAGATTCACGGAAAAGGTCAGAAATTTGGGCACGTTCCAACACAGTAGGTTGATGAATCTCAACATTTGGAAATTCCCATAAATTTGCTAGAAGACCATTTTCAGATCGTTTGTGAATTAAAATTTTTCCATGGTCATCCTTTATAATAGCTGCAACAAGTTCGACTGTTCTTTGGGAATTCTTTTTTGATTTAATCGGAAGTTCAGTCTCTACTCCCTCATGAAAGCCTTGGCAATGGTCTCTGACTGGACAGAGTAAACAAGAAGGAGATGTTGGTGTACAGATTAACGCACCTAGTTCCATTAATGCCTGATTAAATTCTGAAGGCTCATCATGGGAGATAAGCTGCCTAACAGCGTTTTCAAACACCTTCCTAGTAGATGGCTTTGCAATATCCTCCCAAATCGAAAGAATTCTTGATAAAACTCTCATCACGTTGCCATCCACTGCCGGTTCAGGAATGCCATAGGCAATACTCAAAATGGCACCGGCCGTGTAAGGACCAACACCCTTAAGGCTTGAAATCTCTTTTGGTGTATTTGGTACCTGACCATTGTATTTTTCATTTACTTCCTTTACTGCTGAATGTAAATTTCTTACTCGAGAATAATAACCTAGTCCTTCCCACGCTTTAAGTACTTTATCATCATTTGCGTTCGCAAGGTGATTTATCGTTGGAAACCATTCAATAAAACGATTAAAATAAGGTATAACCGTATCTACTCTTGTTTGTTGCAGCATAATTTCTGAAACCCAAACTTTATATGGGTCCTGGTCTTTTCTCCAGGGTAACTCGCGTTGTTCTGCTTTAAACCAGGAGATTAAATCATCTTGAAATTTACTTATTGAGATTTTTTCTATATTTTTCAACTCATTTACCATTTAAAAAGTGCCTCCAGCCTGTTAAACTAAACGAAATAAGGGAATATAATAATAAGCATTTTTTAACGATAAGCCACTTTGTCCATTTTGACAAGAAAAAAGAACAGCGGAAACGCCTTAGACAGGTGCTAAGCTAGACATATTATTGAAGGAGGATTTTTCCTTTTGGATACTGGAACTCACGTTGTAATGGGAATTGCGCTTGGCGGTCTTGCAACTCTTGACCCGGTGGTGGCTGGCAGCTCTGTAACAGCAACTAGTGTGTTGATTGCTACGATAGTTGGGTCACAAATACCTGATATTGACACTGTTTTAAAGTTACGAAATAATGCCATCTATATTCGAAATCATCGGGGTGTTACCCACTCCATTCCAGCAATACTTTTATGGCCACTTATTCTTTTAGCGGTGATTTATCCCTTTTTTCCTGAAGCGAATCTTCTCCACTTGTGGGGATGGACGTTTGCGGCGGTTTTCATCCATGTATTTGTGGACATTTTTAACGCATATGGTACACAAGCACTTAGACCATTTACATCAAAATGGGTTGCATTAGGGATAATCAATACCTTTGACCCCATTATCTTTGGAATACACATTGTAGCGATTCTAATTTGGGTCTTCGGCGCAGATCCTGGCTATACCTTTTTATCAATGTTTGTAGTTTTAATCGGATATTATTTCCTTCGCTTTCATGCCCAGCGAAAAGTAAGGGCTGAAGTTATAAAAATAATTCCTGATGCAACAGATATTATTATTGCTTCGACCATGAAGTTTCATCAATGGAGAATAGCCGCCATGAACGAAAGTGAATTTTTTGTCGGCAAGGCTTTAGGAACCCATGTCGATATATTAGATCGTTTCAAACGAGTACCAGTACCAAAAACACCCGTTCTTGAAGCGGCAAAAGAGGATAAAAACTTAGCTGCTTTTCTATCTTTTTCTCCTGTTTATCGTTGGGAATTAGATGAGTACAATGACTATTACGAAGTTCGATTTATCGATTTGAGGTATCGCAGCAACGGGCATTATCCATTTGTGGCGGTCGTACAGTTAGACCTTGAGTTAAATCCACTTAGCTCTTATACCGGTTGGGTATTTAGTGAAAAGAAATTGCGTAAAAAGCTAAATATCTTACCAGTTGAATAAAATTAGCGATGACTTTTGTCATCGCTTTTAATTTATCGTTTTGTCATCTGGATTTAGGAAGTGTTTATATTTTGGATTTCTGGCTACAAACTCATGGAGTCTATTACCGTAATTTTCAATCCATTGTCTAACAATTCTTTCCGTCATTTCACTACCAAGATAATCCCTTCCTGCCTTCGCAGCGTTGGTTTCAAAATCCTCCCACATTAACTCCACCCAGGTTCGTGCCTGATTGTACGAGAGTTGTTCATTTTTTTCTAATAATAACCTTGCTAATCTTTCATGATAGTCGTTCATACATTCACCTCGATTGCCAATTTCTTATAACATAACATCAACCTAAATATCCAATACTATAACCACGTGGTAAGCACTGGTGTGACGACACTTTGCTTTTCACGGTTTCTCATTCCCTTTTGATGGAGGTACCAACATGGTGAGAAATAATGCAACTAATTTCCCGAACCAAAATAACAACAAGCTTGAGGGAGAGCCGCGAGCAAAAGCAGAATATGCTTCAAAAAGAGCCGATGGGACGATCAATACACACCCCCAAGAGCGGATGCGTGCTTCTGGTCAGCGTGATAAGGATACACCTGAGTATTTCTAGCCTTGAACAGTGACAAACCAGAGTCCTATCTGGTTTGTCTTTTATTTTACTTTAATCATTTCAGCATGGATATCGGCAGTGCTTCTTCTTTCCCATCACCTTTCAAGCGATAACCCCAAGCAAAAACACCATTCATATAGTCAATTTTGAAATACTCACCAGGATCTCCTTCAAGCTCATAAATCTCACCTGGTTTAAAAGCAGAAGGATCTAATAAATATGCTTTCGCCATCGCCGCCTTTCTCTCCAGCACCGCATATTCACTAACCATTCCCATTTGTTCTGCTTTTCTAGCCTTCTCCAACAGCTGAGCAATTTCCTGCTTTAATTCATGTTCTGTCATCGTACTATAGCGTTTCTCCTGCTGCATTCTTTCCACTCCCAGTTTCGTTTTTCCTTTAATTTTAGTATAGTTATTTTTATGAAATTAATAAAGGTTGAAGGGGAGATTTCAGTGAAAACTATCATTATTACAGGAGCAGGTTCTGGTTTGGGGAAGGAACTAGCTTTATTATTCTCACAGCAGCGTTATCATGTTTTATTGACTGGGAGATCCATTGACAAACTTTTAACCGTAAAAAGGGAAATTGAAGATACTGGCGGGATGGCTGATTTTGTCCAACTGGATGTTCAAAAGGAATCAGATATTGTAAAAAAAATTGAAGAAATAAACAAAACGCACACAATCGTTGGCGTAGTTAACAATGCAGGTGTCGGTCATTTCGGACCTTTTGTTCATATAACTGAAAAGGAAATCATTGAAATGCTTCATACAAATGTGCTTGGAACCATTTTAATGACAAAGACTGTATTGCCATTGCTAGAAAAACAAGGTGAAGGTCTGTTAATGAATATCATATCAACAGCAGGATTAAGAGGGAAAGTAAATGAAGCTGTTTATGCGGCAAGTAAATTTGCTGTTAGAGGTTTTACAGAAAGCCTGCAAAAAGAGTACGCAAACAGCTCAATTAAAATTAAAGCCGTTTATATGGGCGGTATGGATACTCCATTTTGGGAAGGCAGCAGTCATGTAGCAGATTCTTCCCGCTTCCGTTCACCTAAAGAAGTGGCCGAAATAATAATGGAGCAAATCGAACACGATTCGATTATTATCGAAAGTAAAAAATCATGACACTATGCGTCATGATTTTCTTCGATTTCTTTTAGATATTTTTCAATAAGGTCCATTGAAAATCCCTTTCGAAACAATGCTTGTTTCATTTTTTGCCGGTATTCAAAACTACTGTATTTACTATACTTCCGATGAGCTTTATCACCCTGATACTTAATAGCTTCCAATTCTTCATCATCTTCTTTATCCATTTCCGCTTCTTTTAAAGAAAGCTGAATGATATCAAAAGTATAGCCTTTTCTTACTAACAATTGCTCTGCCTTTTCCTTAACGAGTCGCTGGGATTCCTTTGAACTCTTTCTCATTAACTTTTCAGAAATCTTAATTGCCTTTTCAACTTGCTCCTCTATAGGATATTCTGCTATAGCAAGTTTAATCGTTCTCTCGTTAATACCTTTTTCTTTTAATTCTAACCGAATTAAATCAGGGCCTTTATCAGTCGTATTTTTTTGCGTTCGTACAAAAGCAATGGCAAATTCCTCATCATTTATATATTTTTGAGTAGCCAATTTATGAAGAACCTCATTTACAATAGGTTCCTCTACTTCCTTTTTTAAAAGATACTCTTTGATTTCTTTTTCAGATCTCATTCTTCTTGCTAAGTAATTGACGGCCAAATTATAGGCTTTGCGAATATCATCTTGAAATTGAATTTCAACTATGGAAAAATCATCTATCTCCATACCCTTTTTTAATTGAAATCTAATGAACACATTACTATCGACACTAAAGGCATATTCTTCACCTTTACCATAATCCATAAAAATATTATAACGATCCTGATTTTTCTGCTGAGTGGTGATTTTTGTAATTACAGCCATCGAATTCACCTCACCCTTACTTTAACATATTTTTTCAAAACAGTTAGTATCATTCCTGATCGAAAAGGCAAAAATGGAAAATGTGCTTAATTTTTACCATAAGCTTTTTAACGATTAACAAAAAAATGTTGAAAGGAATGAGCAATATGGCAGAAAAAAAGAAAAAAGATAAGGATAGAGGTAAATATTCACTAACAAGTATGCAGGAAGTATCCTATCAGCGTGAGTTTAAAATGGCAGATCGTGCAGGCGGCTTTCACGACAAAAAGACTCGTTTATAAGTTGGAGTTTTTTCCATTCATGAACTCTTATTATTTGTAAAAGCTAGTAAAGGGAACCTTTACAGTTCCTTTTAGCTGACATTGAAAGGGGTTTTTGTAATGGGCCGTTCTCGTGGAAGTAATTCTCGTGATAAAAACAAAGCATCACTCCCGCAGGTACCGAAGAACATGAAATCGGATGGACAAGATGTGGAGTATTCTGCTGAATTTGCTGATCATGCAGATTTAGAGGCAATGGCACGAGCAAATGCAGCCAACCAGCGCGTTACAAACAAAAAAAGAAAATAACCCTTTTTAAAAAGCAGTTTGAATAGCTGCAAAAAAGAAGCAGGATTCCTGCTTCTTTTTGATATTTATAGTGGTAATAAGGAAATGATCTCTTTACTCCTCAATTGTTCAATCATATCAATCCATTCCTTCGGCTTGTTTGAAAGAATCGAGTAATAAGTGGTTAGAAAATCAGCAACAAGGGATGCTGGAATTGATTCTAGCTCATCGTTCATTGGCATGAAGCAGAAATCCAGTCCCTTAACGGCTTCACCATTATTCTCCCAAGACGGGTGTACATAGTCTAGATCAATACGTTTATAACCTAAATGTGAAAGGACTTCTCGCCTAACATAAGGATCCATTACCCTCACACCGCCAAATTCATGACCTACTCGATAAGGATCATAAATTTCTGCAAACATACCAAAAAGTTCTTTTCCATTATTATTAGCCAGCTTTTGCAAGTCCTTTAAGCGGTTCTGTGCTAAAAATCTTCCTAGGCTAAGACCTGGTTTACTAATAATTGTGAAATCAGTCATCGCAATATTCCAATCTGGATAATATCTGTACTCTGTTGCACCTACAACTTCGTCACCATTAATTGCAACAAAAACACGGATACCCGGATCCTCTAAAGGCTCCTTCCACAACTCATACTCTAGAACTTCTTCAGGAGGGAAAATTTCTTTCATTAAATCATGTAGTTTTTTAAAATTCGGATCCGTAATACTTGTAATGCGTTTATATTCCATTTTATAAGCCTCCTTTATTTTATAAAAAATGGGTTTTTCCATTCCATTAAAGCTGCATAATTGCAAGATTCTTCATCTTCCAGGTAATCTTTTACGATTCCAATTGGCCGTCTTCCACAGCGGAGTAAAAAGGTAATCACAGGGTCCTTCAAATTCCCTGCCATCACTTCTTGTAAATATTGATCCGGTTTCATCGTATCCGCTTTCTTTTTGTAACCAGGCATTCTGCCTCCGCCAAGCAGCCGTACTAGTTTTTTCTGAATCACGACATGATACATTGCCTGCATCAACAGTTTTCCTAAGCCCAGTTTTCGATACTTTGGTCGTACACTGATATCCACAATATAGAGTGTGTCCCCATTTGGATTATGATTTTTAATGTACCCTTGGTCGGTTATTTCCTCCCATGTATGTTCCATATGGTTTGGATCAAAATTCACACACAGACCTGTAAGGGAACCAGCTAATGCACCATCTACCTCAATACATAGAGCCCCTTCTGGAAAAAACGTGACATGATTGGATAATTGCTCCTTATTCCACCATAGCTCTGATGGAAATGGTGGTGGGAAACATTCTGATTGAATTTGAATCAGCTGATCAAAATCTTCTTGCGTGTAATTGCGAATGGTCACCGGAATTGGCTTATCTCCGTCAAAAACGTAAAATTGACTATGATACATGGCAGATCACCCTTATTTCCAATCTGGATATAAATCTGTTCTACGGTCACGCCAGGTTGTGACAGATCCTCGTTCTCTTACTTCGTATAATAGGTCTAAATCTAGGTCGGCTGTAACAATCATATCATTATTCAATTCCCCTTCCACAAGGATTCCTTTTGGCGGAAATGGAATATCATTTGGAGTAATAATAACGGCCTGACCAAAGTTAGCTCGCATAAAATCAACTGTTGGAAGTGAACCAACGGTACCAGTTAAAACAACATAAACCTGATTTTCAACTGCACGTGCATGGCTTGTGTAGCGGACACGATGGAAGCCATGGCGGTCATCGGTACAGGAAGGGCAGAATATGACATCAGCACCCTTTGCTTTTGCCATGCGGACAATTTCTGGAAACTCAATGTCATAGCAAGTGAGCAAGGCAATTTTTCCTTTGTCCGTTTCAAAAATTTGAAAGCTGTCACCTTTAGCCATGTTCCACTCGTTCACTTCTGTAGGAGTTATATGCAGCTTTGCCTGCTCGCCTATCCTTCCATCTGGATAAAATAAATGAGCCGTATTATAAAGCTTACCGCCCTTTTCAATTACATGTGTACCAGCAATGATGTGCATGTTGGTTTGTTTGGCAAAATTCGAGAACAAATCTTGGTATTGTTCGGTGAAATTTGGTAAGTCATTGATTGTCAGACTTTGCCCCTGCCCATTTCCAATCGATAGTAGCTGTGTAGTGAAGAACTCAGGGAAAAGGACAAACTCTGCTCCAAATTCCTCTGCCGTTTTTATATAATGCTCGCATTGAGCGGCAAATTCTTCAAAGGAATGAATCGTATGTAAGTGGTACTGTACAACTGAGACACGTAGTTTCATTGGTTTCCTCCTAGATTTAATCTAATGAGGAAATTATCTAATATTTTTGATATTAATACAAATAAAAACCACCCTTAAGGTGGTTTTCGATTATTTCCCTAGTTTTCCTTCGCCAAGCTCGATTTGTTTTATCACTTGTTCCGGTGATGTTCCTCCGAAGCTGTTTCGAACGGCAACAACGTGCTCTGGTGCTAGAACCTTATAAATATCCTCTTGAAACAACGAACTGAACTCTTGGTATTCTTCAAAGCTTAAATCAAGTAGGAATTTTCCATGCTGAATAGCATATAAAACAATTTTCCCAATAACTTCGTGTGCATCCCTAAATGGCAGACCTTTTCTTACCAAATAGTCAGCAATATCCGTTGCATTTGAGAAGTCATTGTTAATCGCTTTTCTCATAATATCTTTATTAACCGTCATCGTTTCAATCATCGGTGCTAATAGCATAAGCGATCCCTCAAGTGTTTCCACTGTATCGAACATTCCCTCTTTGTCCTCTTGGAGATCCTTATTGTAAGCAAGCGGTAAGCCCTTAAGAACAGTCAGTAAGCCAATTAAGTTCCCATAAGTACGACCAGTCTTTCCTCTTAAAAGTTCAGGGACATCAGGGTTCTTCTTTTGCGGCATAATGCTAGACCCGGTGCAGAAAGAATCATCAAGCTCGACAAATTGAAACTCTTGGCTTGACCATATCACAAGCTCCTCAGATAATCTCGAAATATGGGTCATAATGATGGAACCAATTGAGAGGAATTCTAAAATAAAATCCCGGTCGCTAACCGCGTCCATACTATTTGGATAAATGGTTTCAAAACCAAGTATCTCAGCAACACGTTCACGGTTGATAGGGAAAGTTGTCCCAGCTAACGCACCGGCACCAAGTGGAAGCCAATTAACACGCTTTAAGCTATCAATCAGTCTCTCTTTATCACGTTCAAACATCCAGAAATAGGCCATTACATGGTGGGCGAACGACACTGGTTGGGCACGCTGCAAATGAGTATAACCTGGGATTAATGTATTAACATTCTCTTTTGCCTGTACAAGCAGAGAAGCTTGAACGTCCTCAAGTAATTTAATGATTTCAGTTGTCTTTGTTCTCAGGTAAAGGTGCATATCGGTTGCAACCTGGTCATTTCGACTGCGACCTGTATGTAGCTTTCCGCCAACGGGTCCAATTTTTTCAATCAATAACTTTTCAATATTCATATGAATATCTTCATCTTCTACTAAAAACTCAACCTCATTTTGGTCAACCATCTTTTTAATTTCAAGCAGTCCTGCTTTTATTTTTTCAGCATCCTCAGTCGGAATAATGCCGCATTCACCCAGCATTTGAACATGTGCCATACTGCCGGCAATATCCTCTTTTGCAAGCTTTTGGTCAAAGGAAATGGAAGCTGTAAATTCCTCAACAAGCTTATTCGTTTCTTTTGTAAAGCGTCCGCCCCATAATTTGGACATTCTTGCTCCTCCTTAAAAACTAACAAGTTTGCCCTCGAAAAGGTTTCGAGGGCACCCGATTATTATTTCATTATCGTTCCTTTATTATTTACCTCAGAATAAACCTTTGTAGGCAGTCCCCAAATTTTGATGAATCCAACAGCAGCATTGTGATCAAAGGCATCACCTTTGGAGTAAGTTGCTAATTCCTCATTATAAAGACTGTTTGGTGACTTACGACCGACAACTGTATGGTTTCCTTTATGGAGTTTCACTCGTATAGTACCAGTAACTACCTTTTGCGTTTCATTAATAAAGGCATCGAGAGCTGGTTTTATTGGTGAATACCAAAGTCCTTCGTAGATGATTTTTGCCATTTGCTGTTCTACTTGGGTTTTGAATTGTGTTACTTCACGCGTTAGTGTTAAGAATTCTAATTCCTTGTGAGCATTAATTAAAATTAACGCTGCAGGATTTTCATAAACTTCTCTAGATTTAATTCCGACTAGTCGATTTTCAATATGATCGATACGACCAACGCCATGCTTGCCGCCAAGTTCGTTTAAGGTTTCAATTAATTTCACCAATGGCAGTTTCTCACCATTTAATGCAACAGGAACACCTTGCTCAAATTCAATTTCAAGATATTCAGCTTGGTCTGGAGTTAATTCAATTGGTGCTGTCCAGTCAAAAGCAGCTTCAGGTGCCTCTGCCCATGGATCTTCTAGGACACCTGCTTCACAGGCACGTCCCCAGATATTCGCATCAATTGAGAAAGGATTGTCTAAATTAACAGGTATTGGAATTCCATTTTCCTGTGCATATTCAATTTCTTCATCACGCGTCATGCCCCATTCACGAACTGGTGCAACAACCTTTAAACTTGGATTTAACGCCTGAATTGAAACTTCAAAACGAACTTGGTCATTCCCTTTTCCTGTACAGCCATGAGCAACAGCTTTTGCCCCTTCTTTTTCAGCCACTTCTACCAATAATTTTGAAATTAGCGGTCGAGATAGTGCAGAAGATAATGGATATTTTCCTTCATATAAACAATTTGCCTTTAAAGCTGGCAAAATATATTCTTGTGCTAACAATTCTTTTGCATCAATCATATAAGCTTTAATAGCTCCTACATCCAATGCCTTTTGTTTAATTGCTTCTAGATCTTTACCTTCACCTACATCAAGACCTAGTGCAATGACATCATAGCCATATTTCTCTTGAATCCATTTAACAGAAACTGAAGTATCTAATCCACCTGAATAAGCTAAAACGATTTTTTCCTTTGCCATTTTGTTATCTCCTCGTATCTATATGAATTAATATTCAATCAATAGAATTATTATACATAACAATCCAAATAAAATCTACTATTCTAGTAAAAGTTTTAAAATTGCTTTTTGAGCATGGAGTCGGTTTTCTGCTTCATCAAACACCACAGAATGCGGTCCATCAATGATTTCAGCGGTTACTTCTTCTCCACGGTGCGCTGGTAAGCAATGTAAAAAGATATAATCTTTTTTAGCGTGCTGACATAATTCAGCATTAACCTGGTATGCTCCTAAATCTTTTAGTCTTTTTTCCGTTTCTGCTTCTTGACCCATACTGGTCCAAACATCTGTCACAACAACATCCGCATCTTTGATCGCCTCTACCGGATTATTTGTAATTGTAATTTTGCTTCCTGTTAATTCGCCAAATTCAATTGCCTTTTCGGTTATCTTCCCGTCAGGTAAATATCCAGTTGGGCCTGCAATGCTGATATGCATTCCAACTTTTGCTGCCCCTTCCATTAATGAATGGGCCATATTGTTGTTTCCGTCTCCTAAATAACACATTTTTAGTCCTGCCAATTTGCCTTTATGCTCTTGAATGGTTAATAAGTCCGCCATTACTTGAGTCGGATGATGCAGATCAGTTAGGCCGTTGATTACAGGAACGGTTGCATGCTCTGCAAGTTCTTCCACAGTTTCGTGTGAAAATGTTCTAATCATCATACAATCAATATATCTTGATAGAACCTTGGCAGTATCCGAAATACTTTCTCCTCTGCCAATCTGGATATCCCTCGAACTTAAGAATAACGCATGCCCCCCTAGTTGGAGCATCCCTACCTCAAAGGAAACCCTAGTACGAGTTGAAGATTTCTCAAATATCATCCCTAGAACCTTTCCGCTCAAATAAGGATGTGGTTTCCCCTGTTTTTGAAGGCTTTTCAGTTCCTTTGCTTCCTCTAAAAGGTAAAGAATCTCGTCAGGATGAAAATCGGACAAGGATAAGAAATCCTTGCCTTTTAATTGTGGCTGCTTTGACACACCCTTTGTGTCCCATTTAATCACATTTGACATGCTCCACACCGCTCTCTTTGATATTGTAATATTCCGTTACTGTGCGTACCTCTGTATGAGTAATCGATTGAGTTTGGAGATTAATCATCGCTTCAACTGTATCTAGATGAGTAAATACCGGTACATTGTAGCGGGTTGCTTGTTCACGAATGTAAAAACCAAATTTAATTTTATTTCTTCCTTGGTTCGGTATATTAATGACCGCTTGAATGGTATTATTTTTGAAAAGTTCATTTACATCTTCATTATCCTTAATAACCTTTTCAATTGTAAAGCCTTTTTCTTGAAGGAATTTTGCTGTCCCTTCTGTTGCAGATAGCTTGTAATTCTCATTCACAAATTGTTGCAGAATTGGAAGGCTGGCTGTTTTTTCCCGATCGGATATCGAACAGAATAAATAGTTCTCTGTGTCACCACTTGTTGTAGGGGAAGCCTTTTCGAGTGCTTCATGGAAGGTTGCTCCTAAACCTAACACTTCACCTGTTGATTTCATTTCCGGCCCTAGTACGTGGTCGACTCCCTTTAACTTGCTTCTTGAAAATACAGGTGCTTTTACGGAATAATAATTCGGCTCCGCTAATAAACCATTTACACTTGATAGTGAATCCAAGGATACTCCCAACTGAACCATTACGGCCCACTCAATCATCGGAATTCCTGTAACCTTACTCATGATTGGAACTGTTCTAGAAGAACGTGGATTTACTTCTAAAACAAGAACCTCGTCCTGATAAATAACAAATTGGATGTTCATAATGCCTACAATTGGTGCAGTTTTAGCAATTTTTTCAGCATAATCAATTAATGTTTCTTTTATCTCTTTTGCTATTGAAATAGGTGGAAAAATGCTTATACTGTCTCCAGAATGGACTCCTGCTCTTTCGATATGTTCAAAGATACCTGGGACAACTACATTTGTTCCATCACTAATCACATCGACTTCACATTCAAGTCCTGGCATATAGCGATCCACTAATAAAGGCCACATTTTTTCCTGTGAGTTGTTTTCCTCGAGCTGCTTAATGTAATAGTCCAGTTCTTCCACAGAAAAAATAGTAAACATCGATTGACCGCCAATAACGTAGGATGGACGAACTAACACTGGATAGCCTAGATTTGCTGCTGCTTCTAGTAATTCATCCTTATGGTGCACGATTTTGCCAACGATATGCGGGATGTTTAAGTCTTCTAGCAACTGATAAAATTCTTCCCGATCCTCGAATCGGTCAACATTTTCAACTGTTGTGCCTAGAATCTTTACTCCCTCTTCTTCTAAATCATGTGCTAAATTAATCGCTGTTTGACCACCAAACTGAATTAACACACCTTCAATATTCTCTTTTTCAATAACGGTAAGAACGTCTTCAGCTGTTAACGGTTCAAAATAAAGGCGGTCAGCCACAGAATAATCCGTGCTAACTGTTTCTGGATTATTATTGATTACTACTGCTTCATAGCCCATTTTCTTAATCGCCTTTGCAGCGTGTACAGAGCAGTAATCGAATTCAATTCCTTGACCAATACGGATGGGTCCTGACCCTAGCACTAGAATCTTCTTCGTGTTTGTTACCTCCACCTCATCAGCTCCAAGCCAAGTTGAATAGTAATAAGGGGTAACCGCGTCAAATTCTGCAGAACAGGTATCGACCATCTTATAGCCTGGTTTCCAGTTGAGTTCTTTCCATTTACTTCTTATTTGCTTTTCATTTTTTCTAAAAATTTGCGATAGCAGTTTATCGGAAATATTGTGGCGCTTTGCTGTCTTTAACAAAGAAAGTGGTACATCAGTCCATCCATAAGAAGCCAATTCTACTTCTAAAGAAACGATGGAGCTAATCTTGTATAAAAACCATGAATCAATTTCCGTCAATTGCTTAATTTTTTCAAGAGAAATGCCTCTTCTAAATGCTTCTGCAATCATAAATAGTCTTTGGTCATTTGGTCTTTCAAGTTTTTCAAATAAGACCTCATTATCTACATTTTTATTTGATTCCAGACAAAGTCCAAATGTATTTGATTCCATCGAACGGATTGCCTTATTTAGTGCCCCTTCAAAGGTCCGGTCTATCGCCATTACTTCCCCGGTTGCTTTCATTTGTGTTCCTAATGTACGGTCTGCTTCAGGAAATTTGTCAAATGGAAAGCGTGGAAGCTTAACCACTATATAATCAATCGCTGGTTCAAAGGATGCAAAGGTGTTACCTGTTATTGGGTTCACAATCTCATCTAAATGATAACCAACCGCACATTTAGCTGCCGTTCTAGCAATCGGATAACCGGTAGCCTTTGACGCTAATGCGGATGAACGACTTACCCTTGGATTTACTTCAATAATGCAATATTGGTTGGATTCTGGATTAAGAGCAAACTGGATGTTACAACCGCCAATAATCTCTAATTCTCTAATGACTTTTAAAGAAGAATTTCGCAGCATTTGGTATTGAACATCTGTCAATGTTTGCGATGGAGCGACAACAATGGAATCACCTGTATGAACGCCAACAGGGTCCATATTTTCCATATTGCAAACAATGATACACGTATCATTGGCGTCCCTTATAACTTCATATTCAATTTCCTTCCAGCCTTTAATGCTTCTCTCAACCAGGACCTGATGTATCGGGCTTGCTGCTAAACCCTTCTTCAGAACATTTTCAAGTTCTTCAGCTGTATGTGCAAAGCCTCCGCCATGGCCGCCTAGTGTATAGGCAGGTCGGATGATAACGGGAAAACCTATTTCGTTTACGAACGATACACCTTCTTCATAGGTATGAATAATCGCTGATTCCGGGATTGGTTCATCAATTTCTATCATTAAACTGCGGAACCGATCACGGTCCTCGCCATTTTTTATCGATTCTACAGAGGTTCCTAACAGCTCTACATTGTATTTTTGAAGAATACCTTTTTCATAGAGTTCAACTGTTAGATTTAAACCAGTTTGACCACCTAAAGTACCAATAACTCCATCAGGCTGTTCTTTTTGGATAATTTTTTCAATGGTTTCAACGTTTAATGGTTCGATATATACTTTATCGGCAACACTTTCGTCCGTCATAATCGTTGCTGGGTTGCTATTGATTAAAACCACCTGTATTCCCTCTTCTTTAAGAGCGATACAGGCTTGTGTTCCCGCATAATCAAATTCAGCTGCCTGCCCGATTACGATGGGGCCTGATCCAATTACTAATACTTTTTTAAGGTTTTTATTTAATGGCATAACGTTTATCTCCCACGGAATTTATCTGATATACAAAATTTTCAAGAATGTATTGGGTGTCACTTGGTCCTGGGTGTGCTTCCGGGTGAAATTGCACGGTCTGTATCGGAAAGCGGCGGTGCTTTAACCCTTCAATGGATTTATCATTAACGTTTCTGTACGTGATTTGAAAAACCTGGGTATCAATACTTTCATCGACCACAACATATCCATGGTTTTGAGCAGTAATTTTTACTTTAC
Source organism: Neobacillus niacini (assembly GCF_031457145.1). GTDB lineage: Bacteria > Bacillota > Bacilli > Bacillales > Cytobacillaceae > Neobacillus > Neobacillus niacini_J. The sequence continues at coordinate 425,420 of NZ_JAVDVZ010000003.1, read as the reverse complement.
CTGTTGCTAATTCTTTAACGGGATGATTGCCGCCACGGTGTCCGTAGGCAAGTTTTTCCGTTTTCGCTCCATATGCAAGGGCAATTAACTGATGACCTAGACAAATACCTAAAGTAGGAAAGTTCTGGGTAATTTTTTTGATTTCTGGAAACCATTGTTTTAGCGCCATTGGGTCCCCAGGGCCGTTGCTTAATAACACACCATCTGGCTTTAGGGCTTTGATCTTTTCAAAAGGTGTATTAAATGGGACGATGGTAACCGAACAATTTTGATCTAGCAATGCGTTTAGTATTGACTTTTTAAATCCAAAATCGATAAGGACAACATGTGGTCCCTCATTATTAAAATATTGCATTTTTTTAGTAGAAACTTTTTCTACCCAAAATGGAATTGTTTTGTTTTCATCAAAAGTCTCTTGCTTAGCCTTACTTAAATAACCCTTTACTGTTCCTCGGCTGCGGATTGTTTTTACAAGTAATCTTGTGTCTACACCTGCAATCCCTGGAACACCTGCCTGCATTAGCTTTTCAGAGAATTTATTAATGGATTGAAAATGACTTGGAGTTTCACATAAATCTCCAATAACCACCCCAGCTAAGGAGGGGGAAATGCATTCATCATCCATCGCATTGATTCCATAGTTTCCAATAATCGGATAGCAGAAAGTAATGAGTTGCCCTGCATAAGAAGGATCTGTAATGATCTCCTGATAGCCAGTCATGCTTGTATTAAATACAACTTCTCCGATTGAATCCTTGTTTGCACCTATTAGTACTCCTTCAAAAACTTCTCCGGTCTCCAAAGTAAGATATCCTAGTTCCAAAACACTCACTCGCCTTTCTCTATACTTTGGAATGTTTTTTCCAATGCATTGGTGAATTCGTTCATTTCTTCTTTAGATGCCGTTAATGGCGGAAGCAGTCGAACAACATTTGGCCCCGCAGTTAAAATCAACAGTTGATTTTCAATTGCTTTTTGAACAATTTGAGGAGCATTATTTCCGACAACGATCCCTTTTAGGAGACCTTTTCCTCTAATATCTTCTATAAAAGTGTACTTTTCTTTTAATTTAGTTAACAGTTCATCAAAGTACACTGAAATTTCATTAACATGTTGCAATAGTTTACTTTCAATGATATGGGATATAGTTGCGACTCCAGCTGCAGTTGCTAATGGATTGCCGCCAAAGGTACTTCCATGTGAACCAGGCTCGAATGCTTTAGCTGCCTTTTCTTTTGCAATGATGGCACCAATTGGGAACCCTGAACCAAGACCTTTTGCTACACTAATAACATCTGGCTCAATACCGTATTGTTCGTATGCAAACAGTGTACCGGTCCGGCCGATTCCTGTTTGAATTTCGTCTACCATTAAAAGGATGTCTTTCTCTTCGCAGATTTCGGCAATTTTCTTTACCCAGTCCGGATTTGCAGGGATGACTCCACCTTCGCCCTGGACGAGTTCCAGTAAAATAGCTGCAGGCTGGAGTGTTTTTAGTTGATCAAGTGCTTTGATATCATTAAATGGCAGATAACTAAATCCTTGGACCAATGGAGCAAACCCCTGTTGGATTTTTTCCTGCCCTGTTGCAGATAATGTTGCCAATGTTCTGCCATGGAAGGATTGCTGAAAGGTTATAACTTCGAAGGAATCTGTTCCTTTCACTTTCTGTGCGTATCTTCTTGCCAGCTTAATGGCTGCCTCATTTGCTTCCGCTCCGCTATTGCAGAAGAATACTTGATCCCCACAGCTATTAGCGGTAAGAAGAGCCGCTAGTTCCTGCTGATTTGGAATGTTATATAGGTTTGAACAATGCCATAAATTCTGCAATTGTTCCTCTACTTTTTCTTTTACGACATCTGGGACATGGCCCAGGTTACAGGTTGCAATACCTGAAGTAAAATCTAAGAATTTATTCCCCTTATCATCCCATACATAGCTTCCTTTCCCCTTAACCAATGTAACAGGAAAGCGGCTATACGTAGCCATTACTGGCGAAATTGGGGAGACGGAAGTATTAATGGTCATTATGCTATCTCCTCTTTTAAAACAATTTTTGTACCGATATTTTCACCGTTCACGTAATCTATCAAGCTATTTTTTTCAAATCCGTCAATGATACCAACCATCGGTATTTTATGAACTAATCCGTCAATTGCTGCTTTGACCTTTGGAATCATTCCGCCATAGATGGTTTTATTTTCAATTAGTTCTTCCACTTTTGCTTTGCTAACCTTATCTAATTTAGATTTTTGGCCATCAGTTTCTACTAAGATTCCAGGTATATCACTGATAAAACAAAGGTTTGCTCCTAATGCCTTGGCAACAGCACTTGCTGCAACATCTCCGTTTATATTGTAGCGCTGACCATCTGTACCAATCCCTATAGGTGAAATGACAGGTATATGTCCTTGGGATACAATACTTTCAATGACAGCGGTATTCACTTCAACGACTTCTCCAACAAAACCTAAACTTTCATCTGAAGTCGGAATGGCTTTTAACAAACTTCCATCAACACCACTAACCCCAAGAGCACTGCCTTCAGCCTCAATAATATTACGGACAACCTGTTTATTCACTGACCCGCTCAAAACCATTTCCACTATATTTAATACCTCGTGATTGGTTACTCTTAACCCGTTTACAAAGGTAGTTTCTACATTTAAGTTTTTTAACAATTTATTAATAAGTGGACCGCCGCCATGGACAATAATCGGTGTCCATTCTCCTTTTTGATGGAGGGATATCACATCTTCATAGAAAGTCTTTGGCAGATTTTCTAACACACTTCCGCCACACTTAATGACTATATATTTCATTTTAGTCCCACTCCTTATGTGCGGTAGGAAGCGTTGATTTTCACGTAATCATAGGTTAAATCGCAGCCCCATGCCGTTGCACTTTCTTCCCCTTGGTTGAGTTCAACAAGAATTTTAACTGTTTCCATTTCTAGGTACTCTTTTACTTCTTCTTCCACAAACGAACATGGCAAGCCATTTTCGAATACTTTGTAAGGACCAATCGCTACTACTAATGCATTAGGCTCAACTGGTATTCCTGAATAACCTATTGCTGTAACGATTCTTCCCCAGTTCGGGTCAGTTCCATAGATTGCTGTTTTCACAAGATTTGAGGAAATAATGGATTTTCCAACTGCTCTTGCTGCTTCATGACTGTAAGCTCCATTAACTTGAACTTCAACGAGCTTGGTAGCTCCTTCACCATCTCTGGCAATTTTTTTCGCAAGCTCTTCACTCACTAGTTTTAAGCCTGATTTAAAAAGTTCCCAATCAGGATGGTCTTTTGTTAACTGATCATTACCTGCTAAACCGTTTGCTAAAACTAAGACCATATCATTTGTACTTGTATCTCCATCAACTGTAATCATATTAAAGGTTTGATTTGTAATATCTTTTAGGGCAGTATGCAAGTCTTCATACGCAATATTGGCGTCTGTAGTGACAAATCCAAGCATGGTTGCCATGTTCGGATGAATCATCCCAGATCCTTTAGCCGCACCGCCAATGCTTACTGTCTTTCCATCTATTTTCATTTGAACCGCAACTTGCTTGATGCAAGTGTCAGTTGTTAAGATCGCTTGTTTGAAGTTTTGTTCGTTTTCATATTCTGCGTTGAGGATTTGTTTAATCCCAGTTGTTACTTTATCCATTGGCATTAGTTCACCGATAACACCAGTTGATGTAACGGCAACGAGGTGCTCCTGGATACCTAGCTCGTTAGCAAATTCTTTTTGCATTTCAAATGCGTCTAACAATCCCTGTTCCCCTGTACAGGCATTGGCATTACCAGAATTGACAATGACAGCCTGAATTTTATTTTCTTTCGCAATGCTCTCTTGGGTAACTAAAAGGGGTGCTGCTTGAAAAATGTTTGTTGTATATACGCCAGCAACTGTTGCCGGAACCTCGGACACTATATACCCTAAATCAAGACGCTTCTTTTTAATTCCGCAATGCATGCCACCAGCTACAAACCCCTGCGGCAAAGTGACACTTCCTTCTTCTAATTTAACAATCTCTTTATTTGAAATAGCTGGCATCAATTTAATTTCCCCCTAGTTACTAATCTTGTTATCTAGAAATTTATCATTATGGATACATTGGGATACTATCAAGTCCCGTCGTGACATCCCAATTGTTCATTATGTTTACATTCTGTATTGCTTGCCCTGCAGCACCTTTGACTAAATTGTCGATTACCGATACGATTGTAAGACGATTGGTCCGAGGATCAACATGTAAACCAATATCACAGTAGTTGCTTCCTTGTACTTCTTTTGTTGCGGGATAAATCCCAATCGGCCTAACCCGTACAAAAGGTTGATTTTCGTAAAATTCTCTATATAACTCATTTACCTCACTCGTTGAAATATTCCCCGTTAAATTTACGTAGGCTGTAATCATAATTCCTCTGTTCATCGGAACTAAGTGAGTTGAAAATGAGACGGTAATCAAACTTCCAGTCTCATCTTTAAGTACTTGCTCAATTTCCGGTATATGCTGGTGTGCGCCTAGTTTATATGCCTTGATATTTTCATTAATCTCCGCGAAATGGGATGTTAAGGAAAGACCTCTACCTGCACCGGATACTCCTGACTTTGCATCAATAATAATGCTTTTTTTGTCTGCTAAATTTGCTTTCAAGATTGGCAATAGACCTAGGGTAGTAGCAGTCGGGTAACATCCCGGATTGGCAATTAGGTCTGCCTCTTTAATTTTTTCTGGGTAAATCTCACTCAATCCATAAACTGCTTTACTCAAATATTCCTCTGCTGGAGCAGTATGCTTATACCAAGTTTCATATTCATTTTGTGACCTTAGTCGGAAATCACCTGAAAGGTCGATAACCTTTATTCCTTTATCAATAAGCTCTGGCACCAATTTGCTGCTTACGCCAGAGGGAGTTGCAAGAAATACAATATCGTTTTGCTTACTTATTTCTTCAGCATCAAATTTTTCAAGAGATATATTAACAATGTTTGAAAGATGTGGATAACTATCACTAAAATTTGTACCTGATTGCGAGTTAGAAACAACTGTACCAATCTCTAAATGTGGATGATTTTGAATCAAACGAATCAATTCGATTGCTCCGTAACCAGTTCCTCCAATTATTGCTGCTTTCATTTAATTCATCTCCTGCGTTTCCTTTATAATGAATCATTATACATACGATGTAATAATTATTCAATAAGAAAATAGCTCAATTTTCAGTTTTTCATAGATTTTTTTTACCATTATTTTCGGAAACGCTTACATAAAATCATGCATGAAAGTACAAATATCATGCATTATTCTGCATACCACATTAGTTCATTAAACAACAATATCAGTTGAAATCCCTGTATCCAGCTTTATCGCGTTAATTCATGTAAATAATTTAGGTATGCATAAATTTTTTTGACTATTCATTTGGAAAACTATGGTAAGATAAATAGAAGTTTAGATTAATCATAGAGGATTGGATTGAAAGCTATGAATTCACGGAAGACTTTTTTTATCGGTATTAGCATGTTTGTTCTTATTATACTTTTATACTTTGCTTCCTTACATATCAAGATTAGGGAACATACGAATCTAGAAGTACCTTATCATGCTGACTATATCATTATTCTTGGGGCCCGGGTAAAAGGTGAAGTACCTTCGTTAGCTCTTCAATATCGGATTGACGCTGCTGCTAACTATATGAAGAAAAATAAAGAAACGATTGCAATAGCATCTGGGGGCCAAGGACCAGGAGAAGATATTACCGAGGCGGAAGCGATAAAAAGAGGATTACTTTCGCACGGAATTAATAGTGCCAGAATTTTATTAGAGGATAGATCAACAGACACAGTGGAGAATATCAGATTTTCCAAAAAACTAATTCCTGATAATCTGCAAACTGGATTACTCGTTTCAAATGATTATCACCTTTATCGAGCAAAGTCTATTGCCCGAGATCAAGGACTGAATTTAGAAGGTCTTCCCGCTAAAACGCCAACTATAGCCATTCCAAAATCATATGGCCGGGAATATCTCGCAATCACCAAATATTATCTAGTTAACTTATTCAAAAAGTAAAACCGGCTGATTTAATCATTAGCCGGTTTCTTTTTCTTTATAAATTTAATAGTTATTTCTTCCTTTAATTCCTAAATTGGATATTTCCTCCATTTATATATCGCCTTTCAACATATTGTACACTGTATCTCCCGTTTATCTGTCCATAAAATGCTGACTTCTTCTACACTTTTGTAGAGCAAAGAAAAAACTCACCCTAACCATACTAAGGGTGAGTTTTTACACTTATTTTTTTTGCCCAGTGTAAATATGAATGGCTTCTCTTAAAAATTCTGCTGTACCTGGTTGTTCTTTGTCATAATAAGCTGTAAACCTTTCATCATCTACATACATTTGTGCTAGACCTGCATGGGCTTCCTTGCTGTATTCTTTCCAATAATAAGTTAACCATTGCTTGTGTAAATCAGCAGCCTTTTGGGCTAATTCACCAGCGGGGTCTCCTGTATTAAAGGCTTCCGCAAGGGTAACGTGCAATTGGTCTGCTAACGCTGTAACCTCTTCATATTGTTCTTGCGTCATGTTCATCACTTTGGCATTAGACGCTTCAACTGTATCCTTACCATATTTTTCACGGATTTCTTTGCCATACTTTTTCTCGTTATCCTCAACCAGCTTTTTCTTAAAGCCTTCAAATTTTTCCTTATTTGACATGGTCATTCTCCCTTCTGTTACTGCTATTGTTTTATCGACATTGGCGATTAATAAATTCAGTTGTTCTCTTTTTTCGAGGAGTTTTTCACGATGCTCCAGCAGTGCTTTTGCACCATCAAAGGATGGCGCACTTACGATGTCCTTGATGATGTCTAAGCCTACCCCTAACTCTCTATAGAATAGGATTTGCTGCAGGAGATTGACTTCCTCCTGACCATAAATCCGATATCCAGATGAATTGATTCTTGCCGGCTTAAGAATTCCAATTTCATCATAGTATCTGAGTGTTCGGGTACTAACACCTGCGAGACTAGCTAGTTTTTGTATGGTATATTCCATGCGTTCACCTCCTCATAAGTAAACAATACACCTTTTCGTAACGTTAAGGTCAATAACTAGTTTGCCTAATTTTATACAAATAAAAGACATCCCCAAGTGTTTAATTACACGAAGGTGATGCCTCAATAAATCAATCTTAATATTCAGTCTAAACTGTCCACATGGGGTGGATAGTGTCCACGAGCGGTGACAGGCACCGCAATTATTTGAACCATCCCTTTTCTTTGGATTGTTTGATGGCTTCGATTCGATTTTTTACGTCGAGTTTATCTAGTATGGTTGAGATGTAGTTACGGACGGTTCCTGTTTTGATGCTGAGTTGTTCTGCGATTTCTTGTGTGTTTTTGCCATCTGCAACTAGTTCAAGTACTTCTTTTTCGCGGTCTGTAAGTGGATTTTCTTCGCTGTAGACATCGTCCATAAGTTCAGGTGCGTAAATGCGTTTTCCTTCCATTACACGACGGATGGAGCTTGCCAGCTCTTCACTTGGACTGTCCTTTAACAAATAGCCTCGTACTCCTGCTTTTAGGGCACGCTGAAAATAACCAGTTCGGGCAAATGTTGTTAATATAATTACTTTGCAATTTAACCCTTTTAACTCTTCTGCCGCTTCAAGGCCTGTCTTTCCTGGCATTTCAATGTCCATGATACAAATATCCGGCTGATGCTTCCGGACCAATGAAACTGCTTCTTCCCCATTAGAAGCCTTCCCTACTACCTCCATGTCATCTTCCAAATTTAGAAGAGAACCGAAGGCGCCCAACAGCATTTGCTGGTCTTCTGCTATTACAATTTTAATCATTTTTTACGCCTCCTCTTTATTTGATGGCTTTACGTCATTGGGCACTCTGATGACTAAGGTTGTACCTTCTTTTGTTAGAATCTCTAAGCTGCCATTAATAAACTCAAGGCGTTCTTTCATTCCTAAAAGACCGCTCCCTCTCGTTTCTTTATCCCCTTCACTTTTAAATACACCATTATCATGGATAGTCATGACCATTTCCTTCCACGATTGCTCAATGGAAATCGAACAGGAGCTGGCACCACTATGTTTAACCACATTGTTTACGGCCTCTTTCAAGCACATGCTAAGAATGTTCTCTGTCAATAAGGGAACATTTTTTATTGAAATATCTTGGTTTCCCTCAAAGGTGATTTCTGCGGCCTTCAATATTTGTTTCACCCGGACAATCTCATCCTTTAAACGAATCCCACGCATGGAAGACACCATTTTTCTTACCTCACTTAACGCGGTCCTTGCTGTTTGCTGTACATCCTTTAATTCATTACGCGCCTGATCCGGATCTTTTGTAATTAATCGCCTTGCTAAATCACTTTTTAAACCAATGAGAGAAAGCTTTTGACCTAATGTGTCATGAAGGTCACGGGCAATTCGCTGCCGCTCTTCTAACTTTCCCAGTTCAGAAATCCGCTTATTAGCATCCTCAAGTTTCTCCTCAAGCTGACCCATTTCTTTTTTGTTATGAATATTAAATGGAAGCAAAATGACACTTATCCAAATGATGATAACAAAGGGCAATTGCTTAAGAAAAAGTTCATCCATTTGTACTATGCTGAAGTTTATAGAGGCAGAAGTACTAATCAAATGAATAAAATATAGGGTTAAGAACGTTTTCCGTTCCTTAATATTACCGATAAAATAAGAGAGGAAAAAGGCAAAATAAACATAGCTGAAAAGACTGGTTGATGTGATAGAAATACCGATTAAGATGAAAGTCCAGAGGTATACTGGCCAACCTTTTGCAAAAAATGCAATTCGATAGAAGATAAAAAAGAGAATCGTAAGGATAATTCCAACGACAATTTTAATAGGCGAGGATGTTTGGAAAATAAAATAGAATGGTAATATGCCAAGTATTGTCCAAATATAAGGTGATATACCACTATTTTTCTGGAATGTCATATACTCTTTGAACATAAAAGAACCTCATTTTCAGCTTAAAATAGTTAATCATATTAATTTTACCACAATTAACCTTTAACTTCATTTATAGTATGTATTCGATTAATACCTTAATTTAGAACAGAAATAACGACAAGCCCCTATTAAAGGGACTTGTCGTTTTAGGCTTTCTCTGGTCTTAGATAATCTTTTTGTTTTTTTACAAGGACCTTTATTTCCTTAAATCCAACAAACTTCTTATTCTGCTCATCCCAAAGCCGGAATTTAAGTGAGCTTAAACTTGTTGCCAAAGTGATCGTTGGAACATTTTGTAACGGAAGTGTATTATTATGTGCCTGTTCCAGCTTATAATTTGGTACCCTGGGACTTAAATGGTGAACATGATGGTAGCCAATATTCCCAGTCAGCCACTGAAAAATCTTTGGAAGCTTATAGAAGGAACTGCCTTCAACAGCTGCTTTTACGTATTCCCAATGCTTATCTTCCTCAAAATACGAATCCTCAAAAGTATGCTGCACATAAAAGAGCCAAATTCCCAATGACCCTGAAATTAAAAAGATTGGACCTTGCACCAATAGGAATTGCTTCCACCCTAATGTCAAACAAAAAACAGCCGAAATAGTCAATATCCCAACATTTGTTACATACGTGTTAATACGTTCATTTAAACGTGCACCGTTTCGATTAAAGCGATTTTTAAGCAGGAAAACGTAAATCGGACCTAATCCAAACATAACAAGTGGATTTCGATACATTCGGTATTTTAATCTTTCCCATGGTGTTGACGCTAAGTATTCATCCACCGTGAGTACCCAGATATCGCCTGTTCCCCGTTTATCCAAATTACTACTCGTTGCGTGATGAACAGAATGATCATGCTGCCATTGGTTGTAGGGGAAAACCGTCAAAATTCCGGTGATGGTCCCGAGAATAGCATTCGCTTTCCGATTCCTAAAAAAGGAGTGATGGCAGCAGTCGTGGAAAATAATAAATGTCCTCACCAAGAATCCCGCAGCAATTACTGATATCCCTATGGTAAGTATGTAAGAAATCGAAAGACTATTATAGGCAAGCACCCATAATCCAAAGAAAGGTATCAGGGTATTTAGCAGCTGCCAAATACTAGCAGGTAAACTTGATTTCTCATAGACTGCGACTTGCTTCCGTAAATTCTTTTTGTTCTGTTCCATCATTTCTTCATTCCCTTCTTTCATTTTAGTCCATATCTGTCATATGCCAATACATGATAAATGTCATATTCCCCTATTACGCGAAGAGAGGAGAAGCTCACATTTGAGCCTCTCCTCCCCTTTTGGGCAATTTTATTTTCTGCTTTTCTTGTCATTATTAACCCTAATTTTAGAAATTTTACTATTTTACTCATGGTATGTCCCACCTTTTGAATACATTTTTATATAGGCTGTTTTTGTAAAGAATGATCAGCCTTTAAAAGGGGGAATGGACATGAATCATTCGTTGACAACAGCTAGTTTAATCCGATTTGCGGTGGCATATGTCTTTATTACATCAGGCGTGATGAAATTATTTAGTACAGAACTAGCAGAAGTGTTTATCGGCTTAGGGCTGCCTTTTCCAGATATACTGTTGTATGTTACCGCCCTTCTGGAAATTATTTGCGGCATCCTCATTTTAATAAACCGCAGTGTAAAAAAGGCGGTTATCCCCTTAATTGGAATCATGTTTGCGGCCATTCTGCTAACAAAGCTCCCTATGCTTAACAGTGGAATATTACTTTTTGCCTTCAAGGCCAGATTAGATATTGTCATGTTAGTTCTTTTATTTGTTTTATATTCAAAATCATCATCATAGCAGCTTTTTACCAGATTGTTTTGTCAATCTGGTCATTTTTTTATGATAAAATAGAAAAAAAGAGTAGGAAGGGAGAGATTATTATTTTTCTAAAAGAGAAGGTAAAAAATCTTCCCTCTACCCCTGGAGTTTATTTAATGAAAGATTCCCAAGGTATGATTATTTACGTGGGAAAAGCAAAAAATCTGAAACGACGAGTTCAATCCTACTTTCAACATTCAAAAGCTCATCCTCAAAAGATCGTAAAGCTTGTTAGTAATATTAAGGATTTTGATTTCATTTTGACAGATACAGAATTTGAAGCATTTATGTTGGAATGTAAGTTAATAAGGGAGATAAAACCTCTATTTAATAAAATGATGAAAAGCCCACAATCCTATTCCTACATTGTTATTGATAGGGATAAAGAGTTTCGTTCGATTGAAATAACAAACAACAGAAATGAACAGGACAGTAGGCTTTATTTTGGGCCTTATCCAAGTAAGAATAGAGTAGAACAAGCTATTATTGGAATTAAAGAATCCTTTAAAATCCTATGCAGCAGCACCAATAAGAGCAATACGCCATGCTTAAACTATACTTTGGGTTTGTGTATAGGCATGTGTCGCGGGGGTTCTGCTCTTCAGGAGTACAATAAAATACTAGATAACATCATCGCATTACTGTCAGGCACGGATATGGGTATTCTTGAAGAAATGAAGCGGAGAATGGAAGTGGCTTCTGAAAATTTTGATTTCGAAGCTGCTGCAAAGTATCGAGATAGGATTGAGGCCATTTCCTTTTTGATTAAGAAAGGAAAAGTCATTACTTTTACTGTCGAGAATAAGAACATCGTTGTTCTTGAAAATCTGACTGAGAAAACGTACAAGCTTTTTCTCATAAAAAGAAACCAAATCCTTTATAGTGAAAAATTTATCACTAATAGTATAGCAGTCGAAGAACTTGCTACTCGAATTAAGAATTATTTTAAGCAAGATATTATCTCTCTAACACTTGAAGTGAGCAAAGATGAAATCGATGAAGCACAAATTATCTATAGTTACTTAAAAGGCAGTCATTGCAGCTATTTTACGATTTCAGATAAAGGGCTTCAGAAAAAGACGAATGCCAACCTTGAAAAAGCACTTATTAAATTACTTAATCGTAAAAGCCCTCAATTGTCACAATAGACATCGAGGGCTTTTATTACTAATAGGCTAACCGATAAATTAAAAATCGCTCGTTGGGATTATGTTCGAATAAACCAGGAAGCTGGACTTCTGTCAATAATTCAAATGAGGTGTGGTTTTCTAAGTAGTAAATGTAATCTTCAGATGGATAATATAATATCACGTCTATTTCCCGTTTATAATTTTCTACCGAAACTAAAATATGATTAATGATTTTCCAAAAGATCGGTATTGTAAATGGGTTGAAAAAATAAAAACGATTATCTAAGGGAGTAATTTCATATTTTTCTGCTAAGCAGCAGTGGAATTGAATTTTGTCTTTGCCATTTTTATTTTTCTTTAAATAACTAGTCTGATTTTCAATCGCAGCTTGATAGAGAGTCTCGTTCATTTCTATTCCAACAACAGATGCTTGGAATAAGTGATGAATAAAGAAGTTTAATCTTCCCTTTCCACAGCCAAAATCAACAATTTGGTCGGTCCTAGTCAATTGATAATGAGCAAATAGTAGCTCAAGGGCACTATAAGGAGTAGCTTCATACCTGTGATAATGGAAAGACTTATTGTATCCCCTATGGTCTCCACCAGTTTTTATGTTCAACAATTCATCGTAATTAAGTTCTTTCATTTATAAGCTCCTGCCTGCCCTCTCATTCATATGCCGAAGGGTCAATAAAAAAGTTATATCCCAAATAGATTATCATACCGATTGCAGTCAGTAAAAATGCCCATCCAAGTGTAACTTGTTCTATAACTAGATAGTTATTACATAATTGTACAGGTGACCAAATATATAACCATCCCAAGCCTATAAATAGAATGGTAAAACTAATAATAATCGAATTTTTTCCGAAAGGATTGAGTTTTTTCCAGCTGTCTCTTAATGAAATTCCGGCTAAAAAAGGTAAACTGATAAATTTAAATCCTTCTATAATAGGAGAAGTTAATGTTTCATCCATTGACCGCGGCAACATCCAGTATACCATGATTAGAACAAATAACGTAATTCCCGGAACCCCATTGCTGTTCCACTTTTCGAAAAGATGCGGAAATCGTTTTTGCAAAAAACGTGCCATTAACATTCCCGAAATTACCAGCATCGGCATTTGCATATGCATATGAATAACCATGAGAGATTCCATAAAATTTGCAACAGGAGGAGCGGCTAAGAAGATAAATAAAAGCATGCCATAAAATGACTGATTCACAGCTTACTCCTCCCCTCTGTTTTCTAGGATGGTAACAACCTTTTGAGCAGCATCGTCGATTTTTTTATAGTCCAATACATCAATCAGACTGCCTTTTTTATCCACTAAATAAAATGCAGAATTATGAGCAAAATTCCCATTATCATCTGGAATCACAATGACACCAAATGCCTTTAATAAAGAATCTAACTCAGCCTGGTCCGGGATTCTTGCCATCCGCCAGGTTTCCCCGTCACTTTTAAAATAGTCTTTGTATTTGTTTAAAACAGCCGGAGTATCTCTTTCGGGATCGAAGCTAATGCTCAAAAAGACTATTTCTTCTCCTTTAACGCCAACCGGCAGTTTATCGTAAACTTGCTTCATGTTATATTCTAATTCAGGACAAACAGTGGTACATGATGTATAGAGAAATGTAATAAATACATATTTATCTTCAAATTCGGATATTGAATATTTTCGTCCCATACTGTCCTCAAGCGTAACATCCGGGAATTTCGGTTTATCATCTTTTAGCTGCTGCACTCTGGCAGTTTCTGCAGTAAATGCAGTGAATCCATCGGTACCGAAATAAAACAATCCAAGGCCAAATAAAATAACAAGATAAAATGAGATTTTTGTATACTTATTATTGATCATAGTGATCACTTCCAACTCTGTTTTCTTTTTTTAAGAAGAAAGAGACAGCCCAAGCTTGGAGCTATCTCTCTTCATCTTTCAAATTACCATGTTTTAAAAGGTGGTGATCCTGGAGGTGCATTTACGATAAATTCTGTTAACGGGATTACATATGCCATTGCTACTACGATTAACATGATAACAATCCATAGGCCCCAGCGCTCTGTCCAATAAGGCGTTTTTGTTGCGTTGTCTTCTTCCTCAGCAATTGGGAATTCTGTTTCACCTTTTGGTGCAAAGAACATCATATTGAACACGGCGTACACTTGAAGAATTACACCGATAATTAGTAACGTACCGCCAACTGCCAAGAGCAACAAATATGGATCCCAGCCTAATGCTGTTGCATGATCGCCATAGGTTGTGTAAGAAGTTCTTCTTGGTGAACCAAGTAACCCAACATAGTGCATAGCACCAGACATACAGATCATACCAACTGTCCAAATCCATGTTTGGATAACACCTAATCGATTGATTTGCGGTGTTAATACCCGATTTGAGATATAAGGAACCAACCAATAACTAATTCCAAAGAATGTCATAACGACTGACATACCTAATGTTAAGTGGAAATGTCCAACAACCCACATCGTATTATGAACAACTTGGTTTAGTTGATTGGTACTTTGAACAATACCACCTGCTCCAGCAGGAATAAAAGCAAGCATTGCAATAAATGGTGCTAGGAAACGAACATCGCCCCAAGGCATTTTCTTCCACCAGCCGATTAAGCCTTTTCCACCTTTTCTTCTTGATGTACGCTCAAATACTGCAAATAGTGCAAATGCTGTCATTAGAGATGGGAATCCAATCGCCAAACTCATAAATACGTGCATAAATTTAACTAACTCATTAATACCAGGGTCAATAATTTGGTGATGGAATCCACCAGTGATGTTCATGATGACTAAAGCGATAATAACTACACGTGTTAATAAATCACTCCAGCGCTTTCCACCGATAATTTTTGGTACCACTACATACCAGGCAGAAACAGCTGTTAAATACCAGATATTAACCAATGTGTGTCCAAAAGCCCAGAACAGTGTACGAGCGACCATTACATTGATCGTATCGACCCAGCCAAAAACCCATGGAAGAATCATAAATAATACTTCTACTGCTACGAACATTAGAGCGAAAAATAGGAGAACGAATACACCCGTTGCAAAGTAAGATAGGATTGGAACATGTTGTCCTTTATGATTTTTTCTCCAATTCGCTACTTGGATAAATGCTCCAATACAGCACATCCAAACACCAACTACGATTAAAGCTAAACCAATATAAAATATAGGATGTGCAGCCATCGGAGGATAGAATGTGTACATCACCGATGCTTCATTCATTAAGATTGGAATGACGGCTAATACAAATCCTACAAGCTTAACGAAGAAACCAACCCAAGCGAGCTTTCTTACTTTTGGAAGAAGCCCTCCTAAATTATGTGAAAGTGTTGCATAAAAGTATCCAATGGTAAAGAAGGCTGTTAACACGAGGATTAATATTAATCCATGTGCAGTTAGTACTTGGTAATAATTAAACCAAGTTGGTAATTCTAACAATCCTGCTCTATTTAATCCTTGTAATAATCCTAAAAATCCACCAACTAGTAATGCGATAAATGCTACAGCTATATATGATTTCGATAATTTTGCATCCGCTGGGTAATATCCCAGCATTTTATTTGCTTTATCTTTAAAACCTACTTTTAAATCTGCTTCCATTTTCATCTAATATCCCCCCTTATTTAACCGTAATCGTTGTACTCATAACTTGGTGACCCGCACCACAATATTCATTACAGATAACTAAATAATTACCCGCCTTATCAAATGTTTGTGTAATTTTCTGTATATGCCCTGGCATAACCATTGCATTGATATTTGTTCCAGCGACCTCAAATCCGTGAACAACATCCTTTGATGTTAAAATGAAAGTAACCTTTGCTCCAGCAGGTATTTCAATGTTGTTTGGAGTAAAGCCAAACGCTTGCAAAGTCATAACAACCTCATATTCGTTATCGCCTATTTCTTTAACCCCCGGGTTATCAAATGGTGCTGTTTGATCTACCTTCTGAGGGTCAATCGTTTCCATATTACTTGGCGGTCCCATTTCTAAGGCAAACGCTTGATATCCTGTAATGAGCATGAATCCCATGATGATTCCAAAACTTATCGTAAGCCATATTTTTTCATCAAGATGCATTTTCATATTTATCCCCCCTTAAAATCTGGCCATATATAGCCCATATAGTACTGCATAAGTTGCAACAATAACGACTCCAACCACTGTTACGGAAACCCATGTTCCCTTTAATGGTGCTTCAGTTACTTTGCTTTGCTTTTTATTGTGATTAGCTTTAGTAGCTCCCATTGAAAAATCAACCCCCTTAATTTGTTCTTACTTATATAATAATTGCGAAGGGTTCTCACTGAAGTGAACTGAATCACATAAACGAAAACAAAAAAACCAAATAATCAACCGAAATTTTTATATCAGTTTTGTGTCTAAAAAGACACAAATGCAATAATATCAACTTTTCTAATCTTTTTAGAATCAATAATTTATATCCTAATATAGAAATTATTCACATTAGAAAAAGTGACAAATTAATGAACGATGGCAAACAGTGTCTAAATTGTTGCAAAAAAAAGAACCGCCCCCACTACACGGGAACAGCTCACTTAGTTATACTTTAAGTTTAATTATATGGGCAATGTTACGATAATCATCAAGACGAACAAAATGGTTACATAATTCACAGAGTAAAGAAAAATCACATTAGCCCATTTTAGATCGTCTTTCGTAAAAAAACCAGATATACTGGCAACCAACCATCCAATGTTTAGTAATGTCGCAATGACAATAAACGGTGTACCCAGCGGTGATAAGAAAAATGGTAATGGCAGCAGGCATGCTACATATACAACAATTTGTCGTTTAGTTATTTTAAATCCACGGACAACTGGAAGCATTGCCACACCTGCGGCTGTATATTCTTTATATTTCTTCATCGCAATCGCAAAGGTATGCGGCATTTGAAAAATAAACAAGATTAGAAATAACATAATGGGGATTTTATGAAAACCAGGTTCAATTGCAGTCCACCCGATTAACGGCGTAACCGCACCTGAAACACTGCCGATAATCGTATTAAAAGTGTATCTTCTTTTGGACCACATCGTATACAAAAAGACATAGGTAAACCAACCAATGAATCCATAAATGGCTGCTTCGACGGTGGTAAACATGAGAAGAAGAAAACCAATTATCGTAAAAACAATCCCCATCGTTAAAACAACTTTTAATGGAATATTTCCTGTTACGGTTGGTCGTTTTTTGGTTCTCTCCATTATTGCATCTATATCAACATCATACCAATTATTAAGGATAAGTGCTCCGGCCATAACCATTGTACTGCCTACTATCGTAAGCAAAAAAACTCCCCAGTGTGTTCTAAAGGATGTCTCAGTAAAATGAAGCGCTAACCAGAATCCTGTAAATACAGGCAGTACATTTGCAAGTAAAACTCCAGCTTTAAAAAGTGCTTTTAAATCAGCCATTAAGGTAGAGGTATTCTGTTCACCTACTAAAGCCTTCTGAATAGAAGATGCCTCATCTTTATTCATTAATAAATACCCCCAAGTTGAATCCTTTTAGACCATTTAAACATATATCTAAAGCTTATTACATTGATTTGTATCACTTGATGATTATTACCATCCCCGACCAGCTCCACCACCGCCCGAAGATCCTCCCCCTCCACCTCTAGAGCCGCCTCCTCCGCCTCCTCTGCCACGTGTAATTATAGAAAGAAGAAGATACGTGAGGGTCCCTCCAAAAAATTTAAAATCAAGAAATACCACCACAATGACAATAAGAATAAGCAACCATGGAGGAATTCCCAATCCTTCATTACCAGTATTCTGTTGGACTTGCTTTTCAGGGGCCGATAGTCCACCTTCTTGACCATATTCGGTTAACACTTCATTTGCAAGCACCTTATATGTTTCTATTATCGCTTTGTTTGGCTGCTCACTCTGAAGAAATGGAATAGCATATTCATCGAGAATCCGCCCTGCTTTTCCATCTGGGATTCTTCCCTCCAGCCCATAGCCCACTTCTATTCTAATTAAACGATCCGTAACGGCAATAACCAGCAATACTCCATTGTTTTCTTTTTCATTTCCAATTCCATATTGTCTAAAGGCTGCATTTGCATATTCCTCAATCGTGTTTTCTCCAATGGTATCCACTGTTAAAACAGAAATTTGCGCAGTCGTTTGACCTTCAATTGTTCTGCCTAAACTCCTTATTTCCGCTACTTCTTCTTGTGTTAATACCTTTGCAAAATCTTGTACATAAATATCTCCAATCGGAGCCGGCATTTTGATATCCTCAGCAAATGCTACACCTTGTAAAAGGAATAAAAATAACAATAGAAGGCTGAAGACCACTTTCGGTTTCATTCCCCATTGCCTCCAAAGTCAACCTCTGGGGCCTCAGCCGCTTTAGGATCCGCTGTAAAATATTCCTTTTCATCAAAACCGGTTACTCCCGCTATAATAGCACCAGGGAATTGTTTTACTTTTTTGTTATAAACGGCAACCTGGTCATTGTAATCTTTTCGCGCTACTGAAATTCGATTTTCTGTTCCAGACAATTCATCCATTAATTGCGTAAACTGCTGATCCGCTTTTAAATTCGGATAGTTTTCAACTACGACGAGCAACCGACTTAATGCACCCGTTAATTCCGCATTAGCTGTTGCTTCTTCTTCCACCGTATTCGCTCCTGCTAATCTTGCGCGTGCGTCAGATATTGAAGCAATCACTTCTTTTTCATGAGACGCATAACCTTTAACGGTATTCACTAGGTTTGGTATTAAATCGAGCCTTCTTTGAAGCTGATTTTCTATTTGTGCATAGGATTGGTCCACATTTTCTTCTAGGTTAACAAAGTTGTTATAGCTGGACATTAACATAACACCAAGTAAAACAATCACTGCAACTATAATCCCAATGACCATATACCCTTTTTTCATTTTACTCACACACTCCTTTCCTATAGTATGTATCACTTTATATTCCAAATATGAAAAGCTGCTTGGATTAATTGAATCCGCACAGCTTTTTTTTATTTCTCTTTATGCTCATTTAATTCATCGATTAGTTGTTTTGTTCTTTTCGCATTTCCTTCGGCAAAATTTTCAAGTCGTTCCTTAAGTGCATCATCATCATGAATCCGCTCCGCTGTTATTAAATAAGTCCGCATTAAATCTTCTTCTACTTCAATTGAATGTTCGAGAATTTCTTCAAGATTATTTTTTTCTTCTTCACTTTTTCCTTTAAAAATATTTGTAGTCAAAACATATCGCCTCCTTTAAAATCAGGTGCTAATACTCCTCCACTGTTGCAATATATGGTAAGTTTCTATACTTTTGAGCATAGTCAATACCATAGCCAACAATGAATTCATCTGGGATGACAAAACCAACATAATCCACCGGTAATTCAACTCTTCTTCTTTCTGGCTTGTCTAATAGTGTGCAAATTTTAATCTTTTTCGGTTTATGCATATTCAAATGGTCTCTCAAAAAATACAATGTGAGTCCACTGTCTATGATATCTTCAACTACTAAAACATTTTTATTCGTAATATCCTCATCAAGATCCTTTAACAGCTTAACCTTTCCGGTTGTTTCCGTTTGGTCGCTATAGCTTGAAACAGAAATGAAATCTACGTTTATGTCGCCTTTCATCTCACGAATCAAATCAGCCGCAAAAATAAACGATCCTTTAAGCACAACAATTAACATGATTGGCTCATTGTTAAAATCTCTTTCAATTTCCTCCGCTAATTGCTTCACTCTACTTTTGATTTCATTTTCAGAAATCATTGTATCTTTTACTCGATAGGGCAAGAAACATACCTTCCTTCTAAATAATCTGAACTCGGCAACATTAATATTCCCGATTTATACCGTCTTGAAACTAATTTTCTATTTGGACTATACCCATTCATTATGAAGGACAAATCCTCCGACATCTTACTAGTTTTGTCTTTCAACATTTTCTCTTAATTTTACCAGACTTTCTCCTTTCTGATACTTCTTCACTTATCCTATTATACATACATTCAACACCATCCTTAGATGCTTCAAAGTTAAAGGCGTTTACACTATCGATGCCAAGACTGTCCGCTTCTTTTTCTACATCAATGTTTGCTCCGAGAAAGATGAACTCCCAGCTATATTTCTCCTGCTGATGCTTAATTAACTCTTTTACCTTTTCATAGGTAAATTCGCGGCTGGAATTTTCAAAGCCGTCTGTTGTGATCACAAAAATAACCTTTTCGGGTCTGTCCTCTTCGCATGTTTTTGATAATCTACACCCTACATCCAATATCGTTTTTCCCACCGCGTCTAACAGAGCTGTACATCCTCTCACATAATACTCTTTCTCGGTTAGCTTAATTTTTTCTGCCCCGACGCCATTCCAAACGACTTCATAATCATCATCAAATAGTACTGTTGTCACCAACGTTTTACCTTCTAACTTCCTTTGTTTATCAATAAAAGCATTAAACCCGCCGATTGTGTCACTTTCAAGCCCTCCCATTGAGCCGCTCCGGTCGAGGAGAAAAATAATTTCTGTTAGGCTACTGTTCATATCTATCATCCTTTCAATCTGTTTATATTATAATAATAGGTGAGTTCATCCATTTTTTGGTCGCCTTGTAAGCGACACTTTCGGGGGTAGATTATGTTTGATCAGGAGCTATTGCTAGAATTACAGACATATATAGAAAATCATTTGAGCTTTCAGATTCTTGAATCAGTAAGCTTTCAAAAATCAGAAGAGCTCCAAAATATTGAAATAGAAGACTTCATTAAGATTAAACGACAGCCAACCTTCAATCAGACATTGTTTCGTTTTATTGATAAAAAAGGCACCACTGACTCTGATATTTACAAACGGGCTGGAATCGACCGCAGGCATTTTTCAAAAATACGCTCGAACCCCGATTACAAACCAAAGAAAAATACCGTTATCGCTCTGGCTCTAGCCCTTGAACTCACAAAAAAAGAAACAGATAAATTATTGAGTTCTGCTGGTTACTCTTTATCGGACAGCGATACCTTTGATTTAATCATCCAGTTCTGTCTTGAGAAAAAAATATATGATTTTTACCATATCAATCAGGCTTTGGACTATTTTAGTTTAAATCCATTGATATAAAAAAAGAAAAAATTAGATTAATATCGAATGAATCGGTTAGAATGGAATTTGTACATAGTCATATTAAGAGGAGTGGAGAAAAATGCCAGTAAATGTTTATCTTGTTTTTAATGGTAACACCCGTGAAGCAGTAGAATTTTATGCAAATGTTTTTAAGACAGAAGCACCGAATATTATGACCTTTGGTGAAGGACCGAAACACCCTGATTACGAGATGCCAGAGGAAGTAAAAGATTTAGTAATGCATACACGCCTTAACATCGATGGAAGCAATGTAATGTTTTCTGATAACTTCCCTGGGTCGCCATTTGTAGAAGGCAACAATGTAACACTTGCCTTAGTCAGTAAAAATTTGGATGATATTCAATATTGGTATGATCAATTAAAAGAAGGCGGAAATGTTACGATGGAGCTCCAAGAAACCTTCTGGGCTAAGCTCTATGGACAAGTAACGGATAAATTCGGAATCCACTGGCAAATCAGCCATGATAGCGGAGAATACGGCAATTAATTTACACATAAAAGGGATACAGCCTAATAAAGACTGTATCCTTTCTGCTTTCAAATTATTTCAGGCTTCTGCTTAGAAAGGCTTTTGTCCGTTCGTTCTGTGGATTTGTAAACAACTCTGAAGGGTGTCCGGATTCAATAATTTCTCCGTTATCCATGAAAATAACCCGGTTTGCCACTTCCCTTGCAAAGCCCATTTCATGGGTCACAACCATCATCGTCATTTGTTCTTCTGCAAGTGCCTTTATTACCTCTAGAACTTCCCCAGTCAATTCAGGGTCCAGTGCAGAAGTTGGTTCATCAAACAAAAGGATTTCAGGATTCATCATTAATGCTCTAGCGATAGCCACCCGTTGTTTTTGACCGCCTGATAAATTCGCAGGATAGGCATCCGACTTCTCTGTAAGACCAACTTTTCTCAATAGTTCCGTACTTCTTTGCTGAATCGAGGTAATCGGCTCTTTCTTTACCAATCTAGGAGGTAGTTCTAGATTTTCTCTAACCGTCAGGTGCGGGAATAGATTAAAATGTTGGAAGACCATACCCATTTTTGAAGTAATCTGTTTGATTTCCTGAGGTTTCGCATAGATTCCTTCCTTAACAAACGGTTCACCAGAAATCGTAATGCTCCCCGCATTTATTTCCTCCAAGTGGACTAAACTGCGAAGCATTGTACTTTTCCCCGATCCAGATGGACCAATTACGGCAATAACATCATTTTTATTAACATCAAGCGTTATCTGTTTTAGTACCTCTAGCTTGCCAAACGATTTCTTCAGGTTGGAAACCTCAATGATAGCCACATTTACCAATCCTTTTTATTCAAATTTGTATCTTCTTTCAATTCCTTTAAAAATAAATGTTAAAAAGAGAGTCATAATCAGATAAATCAAACCAGCAACGAAAAACGGCACAATCGTAAAGTCTCGGTTTACAGCTGTTTGAGCGAAGTGCAGTAATTCCGGTACTGCAACTGCATAGAGCAAGGCCGTATCCTTAACAAGTGTCACAGATTCATTCGCAATAGCGGGAAGAGTGACCCGAAACATTTGCGGTAAAATGATCCTCGTAGTTGTCTGCCACTTACTTAAACCAAGAACCTGTGAGGCCTCATATTGTCCCTTATCGATTGCCAGGAGACCACCGCGGAATATTTCAGCAAAGTAAGCTGCGTAATTTAAAATAAACCCTAAACAAGCAGCAACAAATCTATCCAAAACTAAATATTCTCCGACTACAGGCAGCATTGGAAGGCCGAAGCATATTAATAGTAATTGCAGTAACAGAGGGGTTCCTCTCATTATATAAATATAGCCCTGAGCAAGTAATGATAAAGGCTTCAAACTACTTTTAACAGCAAGAGTTAGCAGGAAACCAAGTGGAATTGAGACGATTATGGCAATAACAAACAACAGAACGGTCATCTGGGCACCTTCAAGCATTGGGACCAGAATGGACTTGAAATAATCTAATGTCATTGAAAACTCCTCCAAAAACAAAACAGGGTTCCCCAAGGAAATCCTGTTTTACCTTATTTCATATTACTTTAGTACTTTATCTTCTCCAAACCACTGTTCAGAAATACTAGTAGCTGTTCCGTCCTCATTCATCTCATCAAGTGCCTTTTGGAGTTTTTCAAGTAATTCTTTATTTCCTTTTTTAACACCAATTCCATATTCCTCTGGAGCTAGCGATTCATCAAGCACCTTAAATGTACCATCTTCTTTTGTCATATAATAATTGATAACAACTTCATCAATGACTACAGCATCCAAACGGCCACTCTTCAAGTCTGTTAAGGCTTGTACATTATCGGCAAATTCAGTAACGGTCTTAAGTTTTTCTTTTACTGGAGAAGCATCCAGGGCATCAGAAGCTGAAGAAAGTGACTGAAGCCCAACTACTTTCCCTTCTAAATCATCTAGTTTTGTAACTTTTGAATCAGCAAGGGTAACAAGTACCTGTGCATTTTTGAGATATGGTTTTGTGAAAAGAACTTTCTCTTTCCGTTCATCCGTGATTGTGTATCCGTTCCAAATCAGATCAATTCGTCCGCTGCTTAGCTCTGCTTCTTTTGTTTTCCAGTCAATTGGCTGAAATTTAGGTTCAGTTCCCATCTTTTTAGCAGCCGCTTTAGCATAATCAATATCAAATCCAACAATATTATTATCTTCATCACGGAACCCCATTGGAGCAAATTTATCATCGATCCCGATAACTAGGGTGTTTTCTTCTTTTCCAGATGACTTTGAGCATCCAGTTACTATCGCAAACACAGAAGTTAAAATAAGAATCATAATAGCTAATCGTTTTTTCATTTTATATACCACCTTTAATTAAATTTAAATTCACTTTAGTACGTTACCATATTATCACGATACCACATTATAACACTATAACATTATTAAATTCAATAGCAGGAATAATAATAATAAAAGGAGCCTATTTAATAGACTCCCCGCGATGTTAGTTTCCATATCATATGATCTTGCCCATGACCCCAATATTCCTTTAAAAGATAATCAGGTTCTCCGAATTTCTTTTTCCAAATGGTTTGGGCATTCCTATAGCCGCTATCGAGACAAAATTCTCGGATTCCCTGATTCTTTAAGCTTTTCAGCATTACAGCCAGCAGCCTATTCCCAATACCCTGTCTTTGATACTCAGGAAGTACAAAAACCGTTCCTACTTCAACAAGGTTCCCCAGGTTTCCATTGGTACAGTCAATAATCATTTTACTAGCAGGACCGAATTCTATTGATCCAATAATTTTGTTGTCCGTTAAAGCTATTAAAAAATACCTTTTCTCGCCATTGCTGTCAAAATCCATTTGCAGATATTTTATCTTACAAGCAATTTCAGCCTCGATATCATCAATCAACTCTACTAAACCCTCTCTAGCAAAAGTATCTTCAATGACAATCCTAAAAAATTGTTTCAATTCCTCTGTGTCTTCGATTCTAGGTCTTCTAATTTCGACTTTTCGCACCAAAAGCCTCCTAAATTATGTTGACATATTTTTTTGAACACGAATTTTATTTACCACAAAAAGGCCACTATACAGCAGGAAGGTCCCGGCCATTAAAATAATTCCTACGTACACAGACATCATGGTTGGTACTAAAAAAGCTCCCAAAATGATCGATGCACGTGCGATTAAATCTGCCCCGCTAAAGCTTAGGTTAGAAAAAGCCGAGTAAGAACCACGCTTGTCCTCCGGCATCATATTTGCTTTTTCTGCATTCATAATTGGAGAGTAAATAAGCTCACCAATTGTGGCCAAAGCATTGAATAAAATAAGAACATACCAGATATTCGCTGAAGTGACAATCGTATATCCTGCACTATATAACAATAATCCTAGCAGGAGCATTTTCCGTTTTGAA
Organism: Neobacillus niacini; assembly: GCF_031457145.1. Lineage (GTDB taxonomy): Bacteria > Bacillota > Bacilli > Bacillales > Cytobacillaceae > Neobacillus > Neobacillus niacini_J. The sequence continues at coordinate 400,398 of NZ_JAVDVZ010000003.1, read as the reverse complement.
TATTTATCTGTTATTTTTGTAATAAAAAAGGTAAGTGCCACTACCATCAGCATGTTTTCGATATTTAGAAAACTCAGCATCCTAACCCCTGCGACTTCAAAGTTCCCGACAAATACAGATTTGAATTCCTCTGCTAATCGTACGCCAATATAACTGTTTAGTGAAAATTCTGCCGCAAAAATAAACATTGACCCAGCAACCGCCATGACAAATGGTTTATCCTGAAATGCGACTTTGTAGTTATGAAAGAGATCCATAAAAATATTATCATGCTTTTTTTCCAAGAGCTTAACGCGTGTATCTTGCAGCCATATCCCATAGGCAATCGGCAAGCTAATAGAAACTAACGTTAAAGTGATGAATAGCTCTAATTGGTGATTCACATATAAAAGACCGCCCAACGCGGCACCGATTGCCATCGATAGATTAGTTAGCCAATATTCTAGTGCATAAACACTTTTGCGATTTTCCGGTGTGGTTGAGTCTATAATAACAGCATGAATAGCAGGACGACCAAGACTGCTTGTTATCGTGAAAATCACATAACTGATTGCAAATAATACAATCCATGTTTGCTCTGGCAATAAACTTACGGTCATAAGCGCAAACATTAGCGCACTAGACGCTGATGATAGAAAAATAATTTTTTTCCGAGGGAAGCGGTCTGAAATATAGCCGCCAATAAAATTTATAAAAAAGCCTATGATGACTGTAATCGCTAAGAAAATACCTGCCCAAATCGCACCTTTGTGCTGTGCAAAAAAGAGTGCCATAAACGGCATTACAGAGCTGGCAATCGCTCGATTAAAAAACGAGGTTATTAGTCGAACCTTAATATTTTGGGGATAGTCCTTCCACGCCATATTTATCAACACCTTTCATACTATTATATTAAACTAGACGAAATAATAAAGTAATGTCCAATTTCCAGAAATATGGTTATATTGATTTACCCAAATGAAGCCAAAATAGAAGCCTGGCTTTGACGGTCAGGCTCTCTTGCCATTTTATAAAATTAATCCTGATATCCAGATAGTTGGTCTTGGGCGGAATTAAGTGAATTAATGGCTTGTTGGATTTTGTTTTTGTTCTCTTGTTTTTCAGCATTGCTTAGGGCTTGCTGCAGGGTGTTAACTGTATTTTGTACGGAAGACATACTTTGATCTACGTAATCTTTTGCGTTCGGCATTATTTAGCACCCCCTTGTTAATATCAAAGATAGTATCTACAAATACTGGAAAAATATGAGCAAATTGTGCCCGTAAACCTGGTCTCCCGTCAATTACGGTAACAATAAAACCAGGATGTGCCCAGTCGAGCTCCCTGCCGCTCCCATCACATCATTACCAATCATAAAAAAGGCAGCTTCCGTATTTGAAGGAAAGCTGCCTTACTTTTAACTATCTCACCTGAACCCCTGAATAGCTGATGGTTTCCCCGCCGATTTCTGCTTCTCTGCCAAATAATCTTGCATAGACACCATTGTTATTTTCAAGCAGATTAGTGTGTTTTCCTTCCTCTACTATGTTTCCATTTTCAAGAACAATGATCTTATCTGCTGATAGAACCGTTGAAAGACGGTGGGATATAATTAAAATCGTTTGTTTTTTTCCTGTTTTTAAAACTGCTTCATTGATTTGTGTTTCCGTGATTGGATCAAGTGCAGAACTCGCTTCATCAAGAATAAGGATCGGAGCGTCTTTTAAAATAGCTCTTGCCAGTGACAATCGCTGCTTTTGTCCTCCAGAAAGCAGGCTTCCTCTTTCTCCCACCTTTGTATCCAAACCTTCGGGAAGGCTTTCCACCAATTCTTCCAGCCCGCTGTCATGTAATGCCTTAAGCAGCTCTTCCACCGTGGCATCTGGTTTTCCTATCCTTAAATTGTCTGCTAGAGAACCATTTCGCATTTGAACATCCTGAGTCACGATTGCCATTTGTGACCGTAGCCATCCTGTATCCCATTCTGTTATATCTCTTCCATCTACTTCAATCAAGCCATTCTTCGTATCATAAAGTTTAAACAACAGATCCACAATCGTCGATTTACCAGAACCACTCGGTCCAACTAAGGCCACCTTCTCACCAGCGTTAACCGTAAACGAAACCCCTGACAGCACATTCTCTTCTTTTTCCGGATAAGCAAACGTAACATCCTTTAGTCTGATTTCACCGTTAGCTCTGCCGCCACGAATACCCTCTTGTGTTTCTGCATTAGAAGGCTGATGTGCGAGAAGAATGTCAGAACGATCAAGTGCCGGTCCTGTTCTTCTAACAGAGAGCCAGTTACGCAGCAATCTTTGCATTTCATTGGCTGCAATTGTAACTAAACCACCTGCAGTAAGCATTTGTCCGCTTGTCAGGCTATCGTTCCAAATTAATAATGTACTAATCAAGTAAACGATCCCTAAGGCAAATCCATTATAGCTGGCAATGACGACAACGGACTGCATTCTTGCCTTTAGTTCCTTAATTGAATGCTTTACAAAGGAGTTTCGGATGGCAATAACACTTTCCACCTCATTTTCAGAAACTCCCATAACACGTGACAAATGGATACCCGTCACCGATTCTCTTAGTCTTTCGAGATAGCGTGAAGCCTCTTGCCTCGCATCCGCGGATGCAGCTCTAGTCCTGGCTCCAACATAATTGGAAGTCCCATAAAAAATAACGCCCAAAATAACACTCGTAATCATCAAATAAGGATGAATCCAAAGAAGGACCAAACTATAAATAATAACTCCCTGGACACTAGCCATAAAAGTTGACCCTTCCCATGCAAGGAAATTATGTAACGTATCAGGGTCATCCGAGACTCTTGCTAATAGTTCTCCAGATGAATTGTTATGGTAAAAGGAAAAGGGGAGCACCTGCAAATGGCTAAAAAGGCGCAGCTTTTGCCAATTGGTTACGGTCTTTGCTGTTTGATGGCAAAAATATTCATCAATGACCATCATGACTAAATCAAAGACTGCAGAAAAGACCAACAGCCACATTAACCCCCATAGCCACGAGTGATTTTCATTCGGAATAATCGTATCAATAAGCCAGCTAAGTGCTAATGTTGGGATTAATGCAGAAAAGACCTGGCTGATAGCAATGACAATGGAATCAGCAATTACCCATTTTTTATACGGCCTTAAAAAAGCAAGTACCCTGCGGCCATCACGATTCTTATTTTGCTGGGAGACAGTGTTTACACTCATCCGATCATCTCCTTTTCCAACTCGCTATATTGGGCCTTGTATAGCTCATAATACTGGCCTCTTAATGCAAGCAGTTCTTCATGTGTTCCTTGTTCCGCCACCATCCCCTGGTCTAAGAGGAGAATTTTATCCGCGTTCCTAACCGTAATAAGACGATGGGCAATCGTGATAGTTGTTCTTCCTGGAATTAGTTGTTCCAGGGATTCCTGAACTTTCTCTTCTGTTTCTCCATCCAAAGAGGAAGTCGCTTCATCAAAAATCAAAACTGGCGGCTGGCGTAAAATTGCCCTTGCTAGTGCCACACGTTGTCTCTGTCCACCGGAGAGCTTTAAGCCTCGTTCACCGACCACGGTTTCGTATTTATCTTCGAGTGATTCGATGAGTTCTTTTAAACCTGCTGCTTCCACTGCTTGTTCTAACTCTTCATCAGTAGCATTAGGTTTTCCATATAATAGATTATTGCGAAGTGTACTATTTAATAGAAAGGTTTCCTGTGAAACAACCCCGACCTGCCGTCTAAAACTATTTCGATTGTAGGAAAAAAGGTTCTTACCATCGATAAGGACCGAGCCTTTCTCAGGTTCATATAATCCTAGGAGTATTTGGATAAGTGTACTTTTCCCACCTCCACTGGTACCAACAATGCCAATGTGGTTCCCTTGTTCCAATGATAGGGAAACACCTTTTAGTATTTTTTTATCGCTAGAAGGATAGGTAAACCAGATATTCTCTAAGTCTATGTTTCCCTTTACCTCTCCGAAGGAAGGCAGATTTTCTTCGTGTTCTTCCGGTAAATCAAAATATTCATAGATTCTCTGCAAAGCCGGAATGGCCTGTTGAATGGTTAGAGCATTTTCAGCCAGTGATCGAACAGGCAGAAACATGATGGGAATAAAACTAAGGCAAGCAACCAAGGTACCAACTGTAATGGTACCTTGCCAGATAGAAAAGCCCCCAATCAACATAACAACACCAGGAGTGGCAATATTAAATAAATTCCCCAGGCGCCAATTGACTTTACCAATTAGCGCTGCACGAATCGAGTAATTTTTCCATTCTGTCTGTTTTTTCATCTGTGTTTCAATTTCCTTCTCTTGTGTCTGAAACGTCCTAACGAGCCTAGTACTTTCTATGCTTTCCTGTAGATGTTGATACATGTCTGCACTCATATCTCTTTGGACTGCGCTCATTTTACGCATCGTTTTACCCAGTTTAAATGAAGGAAATATATAAATAGCGAATACGACAAACATCACAATGGCCGCTGGCCAATATAAAGCAAATACTGCTGTAAAAGCGGCAACCGCACCAATTACTTGCTGTAATATACGTGGAACGACCGTGTTATTTAGGTTTTGAACAGACTCCACGTCATGGGTTAACCGGTATAACATATCCCCTCTTGGTGCCGTTGTAAAAAAGGACATCGGTGTCCGGTGCAGCTTTTTAAAAGCTCGAATCTGCATATCTGTTATAACATCCAGACCGATTTTTACCTGCACATATTCTTGTAGAGTTTCAAACAGTGACTTACCTAAAAAAGCGACAAGTACACCGCCGACAAGCCATAACAAAAAGTCTGTCTCTCTTGCCCCTATTACTTCATCAACTAATTTCCCTGCCAGTAATGGCGGCAGGATTGTAAATGCTCCTCCTAGTAATGAAAAAACTAATGCAAGAACTAGTTTTCTCCAATAAGGTTTAAAATGAGCCAATGTAATATTTAATAAGTTCATAATCTATCCCCCTCGCAAAATATCATTCTATTACAAATCATGGAAATATTCATTACTATTTTAAAAAAAGTTCCTATTTTTCGAAATCTAAAATCTTTCTCCTTGATTTTAATGCTATCACATCGTTCTTTTACACAGTATTTCTCTTTATAAAATAGAAATGCCTCAACTCCATAAAGGAATTGAGGCTTTGTTCCAATCTATATTTTGCGATTAGAATATTACTAGTTGATGGTCTTAAGTTTTACTCTATTTAAGCCATTAGAGACATTCGATTGACCGAGAGTGATACTATAATCACAAATTGCTTCAACATCATGTCGATCATGTGTGACCATAATACATGTCATGTTGGCTTTTTTCAAAATCACCCCTAGGTCGTCTCGAATCGACTCTTTTAAATCAGCGTCTAAGTTGCTAAATGGTTCATCCATTAATAACACATTGGGCTTTGGGGCAAGCGCTCTAGCAAGAGCAATCCGTTGCTGCTGTCCACCACTTAATTCATGGGGATACCTTTTGTAGAACTCCTCCATTTGAACAAGTTCCAACATCTCATCTACACGCGATTTCCGCTCTTTTCTAGGTAGACGTGTTAAACCAAAAAGAATGTTATCCTTTACCGTCATATGAGGAAATAGAGCATAGTCTTGAAAAACCATTCCTACCCCTCTTTCTTCTGGGTGAATAAATACACTTTCACTTACAACGGTAGTACCGGCAATTATTATGGTTCCTTTCATCGGCATTTCTAATCCTGATATCAAGCGAAGTAATGTACTTTTTCCACTTCCACTTTGTCCTAAAATACCGACGATTTCCCCTTTTTGCATTGAAAACGAAAAATCGTTAATAACAGGTTCCTCTTTTCGAGAAAATGAAAAAGTGAGACCTTTAATTTTAACAATACTCATTGTTTCACCCTCTTACCTAATATCTGAAAAATGATTACAGATAAAATACTTATTAAAATGATTAGAAGCGATGAAATAGAAGCCTCATGGATTTGTTCATCGTTTGCATATTGATATGTCTTTGTTGCTAACGTTTCAAAATTAAAAGGTCTTAGCAACAAGGACAATGGTAATTCCTTGCAAATTTCAACAAACGTTAAAATAAATCCACTAATTAAAGATCCTTTTATTAAAGGGAGGTCTACTTTAAAGAAGGTTTTTGTCACTCCCATTCCGAGCATTCTTGAAGCTTCCATATATTTCGTTCCCACTTTCTCAAATCCCACTTCAGTCGCATTAAACCCAGTAGCCATAAAACGAATGAAATAGCCAACGATTAACATGACTAAAGATAAACTTAAGATGAGAGGTGCTTCACCAAGTCCCATAGAAAAATACATGGGTGCGAGCCATTCATCAAGTGAGATAAAAATAGCCAGTACACCAATTGCAATAATTGGACCTGGAATGGAATAACCTGAGGTTACGCATTTAGATATGATAAAAGAAAACGAAGAATGAGATCGGCAAACGTTTGCGACAATAACAGAAAGAATCAGAATAATCAAAGTAGATATTACGGCAACATAGACGGTTTGATACAACAAGGTAAAAAAGGTAGAATCCCAAACTTTATGGAACGTCATCTTAGCCCAAGCAATCAACTGTATGAATGGGATGAGAAATCCTAATAAAAATACGACTCCGCAATACATAAAGGCGGCCACTCCCGCCATTCCTTTTAGTTTCACAGGTACAAGCGGTCTCGATTTATTACTTAAGTGATAACGCCGCCGCTGTCTAAGCAGTCTTTCTAAAAAGAAGATGCCCACGATAATCACCATCAGCCACGCAGCGAGTTTCATAGCAGAATTCACATCATACATCCCGAACCATGTTTGAAAAATAGCGGTTGAAATGGTGTGAATGCCTAAATAGCTGGTAACTCCATAGTCACCTAGCACTTCATAGATGACTAAAACGGAACCTCCAACAATTGCAGGTCTTGAAAGAGGAAGGACTACTTTATAAAATACAGCTAATGGTTTTCTTCCTAACAACCTTGCACTCTCTATATAAGATGTACTTTGACTTTCAAGAAATGCCCTGGTTATCATGTACACGTACGGAAATAGAAATAAGGTAAAAATAAAAACAGCTCCATGTATTCCTGAAACGGTTAACCATTCTGGATTCATCTGATAATCAAAATGATTCCTTAACGTTGTTTGAACCACTCCGGTATAGCCTAACATCGTTCTGTACGTATAAGCCGCGATAAAAGTGGGGATTGACAGTGGCAAAATTAACCCCCAACGAAAAAACCGTTTTAGTGGAAAATCATAGGCTGCAATCAGCCACGCCAAAGTTACGCCTAAAAAGGCCGTAAAAAGGCCAGTTAGGACTACAAGGATGATAGTGTTTGCAACATAATTAGTTAGCAAATACTGACGAATATGAAGCCAGTTTTCATTAGGTTCTAGAAATATAGAAGAGAAAATAAAAAGGATAGGCAGTAGAATAACTACTGCCCCAACTAAACTAATTATCCACCAACCGTTTATTTCCTTTTTGAGATTACGCTTTATTAATTTTGCATTCATATTACTTCCAGCCTGTTTTATTAAAGATTTCGATTGCCTTTTTATTATGCTCTCCTAAAGTATCAAAATTTAGTTCTTGCATTTTAAAGTCGCCCCAGCTTTCCAGCAATTCTGGTTTTGAAGCCTTAGGGTTTACTGGAAATTCATAATTATTTGCTGATAAAATCTCTTGAGCTTCAACATCAGTCATATACTCAATTAGTTTAATCGCATTTTCTTGATTTTTGCTGTGCTTCGTCAAACCAATTCCGCTGATATTCACATGAGTTCCATTTGTTTCTTGATTAGGGAAAAAGACTCCGATACTTTCAGCAACTTTTACTTCTTCAGGGTCTTCCGAATTTGCAAGCAACCCAACATAGTAGGTGTTCATAATGGCAACATCACCAGTGCCTGCTGCAATTGCTTTAGCTTGGTCACGGTCACCGCCATCTGGCTGGCGGGCAAAATTGTTTACAATTCCTTTCGCCCATTTTTCTGCTTGCTCTTCACCGTTTAATTCAATAAAGGAAGCAAGTAATGATTGGTTATATAAACTTGTTGAAGAACGAACTAACAATTTTCCATTCCATTTTTCACTTGTTAAATCCTCATAAGTAGACAATTCTTCAGGTGAAACTCTGTCTTTTGAATAGGCGATTATACGTGCTCTTGTTGCCAGCCCAATCCAATTATTATCAACATCACGAAGGTTTTCAGGTACATTTTTATCAATAATATCTGAAGTAACTGGCTGGAGGATATCATTTTGCTTAGCGTTAGTAAGGACCCCACCATCTACTGTAACAAATAAATCTGCTTGTGTACTTTTACCTTCACGCTTTAATCTCTCAATAAGTTCTTCCGCTTCCCCTTTTACAACATTAACTTTAATGCCGGTTTCTTCTGTAAATTTGTTATAAATCTCATCATCAACTTCATAATGTCTTGCCGTGTAAATATTTACTTCCTGGTTTTCAGTCGTTTTAGGCTTGGATGCCGCTTTATCTCCTTCTGTGTCAGTTTGATTTGTTCCGCAACCTGCTAAGCCAATCGTAAGCATCGCACTAGCCAATAAAGGTTTAAATAAATTTGATAAATTCATGATATGTACCCGCCTCTTCTGAGAATTTTATAAATGATAATGATAATTGTTATCAATTGGTATATTTTTATTTTACTTACCCCTATGTCTAATGTCAACGATAATTTTAATTATTTTTAAAATTTACATAAGACTATCTAAAATGTTCTTTTTGTTCATCGTACAAGTGGATTAAAAAAGGTGAACGAAATTTATTCGATCACCCTTCCATTATACTTTTGATTTTTGCGTTAATATTCTATTAATATATCCTGCTTAATGGTCCCTATTCACAAAGTAATTCAATAAATACTTAAGAAAAGTGGTATTCCGCGGTACCTCTTTTAGTGTTTCAATTGCTAGACAATAATGATCCCACATTGCTCTCTTGGCACCATCAGAACCTAAGATAGATACAAAAGTGGAATTATTGTTTTCTGCGTCTTTACCAATGTTTTTTCCCAATGTGTTCAAGCTGCCCTCCACATCAAGCAGGTCATCCTTGATTTGAAAGGCAATTCCGGCATGATAGGCGTATTTTTTCAAAGCTAACATTTCTATTTCTTTTGCATTTGCGAGAATGGCCGGCATTATAAGGGAAGCTTCGAAGGCAATTCCCGTTTTATAAAAGCACAATCGATTCAATTGTTCCAGTGTTAGTTGTTTTCCTCTGGAATCCAAGTCCATTGCCTGCCCCTTACACATTTCCCCTGTCATTTTAGCAGAATAGTGAATCAGGCTAAGCACCGTTTTCGAGTCAAACTGATCAATGGATGCTTGTTCTTCAAACGCTTTTTGGGTAAGAAACAGGCCAGTTAACTCAGCTATTGCATCGTTGTACACCATGTGCAGGGTAGATCGCCCCCTGCGTATCGAGGCATTATCCTGTGAAGGAAGGTCATCGAAGATTAATGAAGCTGTATGCATATATTCCAATGAACGTAGCAGTGGTACAATGGCCGACTTCGCTAATCCGTATTCGTTTATTCCCATCATCCACGTTATGATTGGCCTTAACCTTTTACCATCCCCCTCGAGACTATAGTTTGCCGCCTCAACAATCGGTTCTTTCTCAAAGGAAACATGATCATTGTTAGGAATAGGTAAAAGGTGGTTGATCTCCGATCGTACCGTTTCGACTGTATCTAAAAATTCATCCCGTTCCTTCCGTTCATTTTTCAGATTCGTAATCATATGATCACGAAGCAGTTTATCAAAGAAATCTATATCATCTGCTTTACCTACCATTTTTTGTATAAGAGAATTGAATTTGGGATTTCCAGACGCAAATAATTTCATCACTTCGTTGTATTTTTTCGTTCCCATTCTTTCTTTAAATCGTCTCAGACCATTGATTGCACGATCCAAAATTACCTCACATGCCTTGGGGTCTGAATGATAAACATTATGAATCAAATTACTGATAACACTCCAATATAATTCAAAAGGGTTTATAAGATCGTCACGTTTTTGATGATAGTTTAGGTAGTAGGTATAGGGTGTAACCGCCCCATTCTCCAAATCTTCAAACATATCTGCAAAATCATCAGCAAGCTGGTTATATATCCCATAAAAGAAGGTGCGGTTGTTAAAGCCTTCATCCTCAGCAGCATTGAGTACGGTTCGCACAATTAACCGTGAAGAGGAGGATTTTAAGATAATCGGGATATAAAGATCTTCATTAGTGTATGTGTCTTTGGTTAATTCCTTTGCACGATCGACTTCCTGAGATTGAAAAAATACATACGATTGCTCAAAAAATGATTTCAATGTATCAGGCCGCTGATTGGCCCTTATAAACTCAAAGGCTTCACGGAGCTCCGAATGAATATTTGTAAGCAATTCCAGGTTATTTTCAGCCCAATCATCTAATGCCGGAACAGTCCCTGTAATAAGTGTGGTGCGAATCAAATCAGAATAGCGTTTCTTCTCGTAATCGGATAGGACATTAGCGTCGAGAAGATCGTCAATGAATGGATAAGTCAGACCATAGCAATAGCCCAGCCTAATAGCTTTAGCAAGTTTAGTCGAACGTTCTTGAGAGGAAATCTCATTGCCCATTTCTTCAATTTCTTGCATCACTACCCCAGCAATAATTTTAATAAGTTTTCGTTGTGCATGGTCCGCGTCCATCCCCTGGGGAATATAAGAAGATACAGTCTTTAGTTTATTAATCAGCCAAATCATTGTCGATTCAATGCCCTCTTTTTGGGCCCACTTGTACATCCCTGCGACGCTAAATATATCCGTATCTGATGAGCTGGAATCAGTCAGCTGCTTTTTTAAACTATCCACAACATCCTGAATCCTTGACTGTGTCTCTTTTGAATCCAGTGCTTTCCCCAAGTCACGCATATAAATATAAGAAATGCTTCTATCAAGATAATTATCTAGTTTCCCGGTGTAATCTAGATATTGAATATAATTGTGATATCCACGGAAATCAGATTTTCCTTTGCTACGTGAAAAAAAAGAGAAAAGTGAATGATGAATATGATTGTGTTTCCAGGATTGAATATCTTTAGTTAAGTTATGGACATACGTCTTTTCGATGAGTTGGACCTGAAGCGATTTAAAATAATTAGCAGCTCTTTCCTCAGCCATCTGATAACATCTATCTGCGTTTATTAATAACTCCACACTCATTTATACATTACCTCTACTTCATTTTCTCTTTTTATGTATTTATTAAGGCTCTTTTCTTAAACCTTGTTGCATTTACAAAAAAATTTAATGATTGTGCTTAGTTTTCGCAGAAAAATAGAATAAATTTAATAAGAAAAGTGCCTGCAAACTAAATTCTAAAGTGCAAAATAACAATTTCCACGTTAAAATCGGCTTTAGGATTTTAACAACAATCTTTACGAAAACAGACTTTATTAATAATAATACACTGTAACAATGTCTTTATAACTATAAAACAATAATTATTAGATTGAAATTTAAAAATCCCCCAGATTTTTTATCTGAGGGAATGAAGATACAGTAACTATTCATCTTTTACTATTCGTATCTAAGTGCATCAATTGGACTAAGTTTAGAGGCTTTGTTTGCTGGAAGTAAACCAAATATAATACCAATTAACGCAGAAAAGCTAACACCAATTAGGACAATTAATGGACTAATTGTCGCGGTAATGGGTGAGAATTCTGAAACAATGATACTTCCAATTGTCGCTAAGCCCATTCCTATTAAACCACCTATTGAAGTTAAGGTAATGGACTCAATCAGAAATTGCAAAAGAATTTTCCTCCTTGTAGCACCAATGGCTTTACGTAGTCCAATTTCTCTTGTTCTTTCCGTAACCGAAACTAGCATAATATTCATAACACCAATCCCGCCGACTAAGAGAGAAATACCGGCAATACTCCCGATGAGTAACGTGAGTAAAGAAATAACCGTATTTAATTCTTTTTCATAATCCTCAAAACTGTTGGTTCTATACTGCCCATCCTCTAGCTTTTTAGTCTCCGTCAATGTTTCAGCAGCTAGTCTTCCTGTCTCAGAAATGTTTTCAGAATCACTAGCAATTACCGATAATTGTTCGATTTCTCGATTACCAAACATCATCGAAATAACAGAACGCGGCATCAGCATTTCACCTGTTTCCTTATTTCGGAATTGTTCAGGGAGCGGTGATTCGTACACGCCCACAATCTTGTAAGGATTATCATTTAAATCAATAATCTCACCAATTGGATTTTCGGTTTCCTTAAAGAATTTTTCCCTGGCGATGGTATCAATAAGGACTACCCGATTCAAACCATCATTATCTGCGGCGTATAATGCCCTTCCTTCTACTACTTGAATGTCTCTTGCAGGAAAGAATTCCGCACCCACACCTGTAATTTGCATATCTCCTTGTACTTCTTCATGCCTCATCATTCCCCAACCTTGATTCGTTGCAAGCACAGCTTTAACACCGGGAACATCTGCTAGCACTTGAACATCATCTGTGGTTAATTCAGGCTCCTGCCAAAACATTCCTTCCTCACCTTCAGGTGGTATGTATTCATAAAAAATTTGGATGGCATTCTTATCGGTTGCAAACAATTCATCGGTCATTTGTTTCTTCGTACCTTGTCCAATCGCAACAATAATGATGACAGCTGCGACACCGATAATGATCCCTAGCATGGTTAAAATCGACCTTATCTTATGATTCCAGATGGACGAAAGGGCGATTTTAAAACTCTCCCAAATATTCATTTCGTCACCTTCCGATCATCCGTTATCATGCCATCTTTAATAGTTATGATCCTTTTAGCATATGCCGCAATTTCTTCTTCGTGGGTAATAATAATAACGGTTTTTCCTTCTTCATTGAGCTGTGAAAATAGTTTCATGATTTGCCCGCTTGTTTGTGAATCAAGGGCTCCCGTTGGTTCATCTGCTAACAGAATGGTTGGATTATTCACCATTGCCCTAGCGATGGCCACACGCTGCTTCTGCCCTCCCGATAATTGATTAGGCAAATGCTTCATCCGGTCTCCTAATCCGACCTTTGTCAACATATCTTTGGCCCTTGCAGTTCTTTCCCGTTTGGAAACACCAGCATAAACAAGTGGTGAGGCAACATTTTTAATGGCATTGTCTCTTGGAAACATGAAGAATTGTTGAAAAACAAAGCCAATGTGCTCATTTCTTAGTCGGGCAAGGGCACTCTCTTTTGCAGAGTCAATTTGTTGCCCGTTTAATTCAAATGTACCCGAGGTAGGGTAATCTAAAAAACCAATAATATTCATCAATGTGGATTTTCCAGATCCGGATGGGCCCATTATGGCTACAAACTCTCCATCTTCTATCGTTAAATCGATCCCATGAAGGACAGGCACTTCTAATGCGCCTTTCCCGTAAACCTTAGTAATATTACTCAACTTCATCAAATGAAGTCACTTCCATTCCATCATGCATTTCTACTGTTGGTGTAATAACAACAAGTTCCTCAGGCTTTACCCCATCCGTTACTTCTATGTACTCATCGTTCATAACTCCAGTTTGAACTTCTCGTCTTTCAAGCTTACCATCTATTAATACGTAGACAAATTTGATTCCTGATTCGTCTACTAATGCTGGATGTGGTATAGCAATTTTTTTGTCAGAACTACCTGCTTTTATTTCTAATGAAACATGGAAGCCTTGTCGTAACTCAGAAGTGTCATCGGTAATGGCAACCTTAAAGGGATACATGGTTACATTGCCACCTCCTGCACCGCCTCCGAATTCTTCACCTCCACCGCCACCTTCGCTCGGGAATTGTGAGATAGATTCAACTGTTCCATTCCATTCACGATCTTTATAAACTTTTGGTCTGATAATTACCTGCTGCCCCTGTTGAATTTTCACCGTGTCGAATTCACTCATGGTCCCAATTACTTTATATGGTTGACTGGAAATAATATGGATGACAGGTTCAGCTGCTCCGGCTTCTGTTTTAGCTACGTTCTGATTTATTTTAACGATAATTCCATCCATTTTGCTGACAATCGTCATTTCTTTTTTCTGTGAATTTAGTTCTTTTATAAGGTCATCAGCCGAAGCAATATCAGATTTAGTACCTTCATATTGCATCTCTAGTTGTACCTTTTCATTCGATAGTAGGTTTACGTCTTCTTGTGTAACAAGTCCTTCAGTGACACCTTCAGTTGGAGCACTCTGAGTGTCTAATTTCTTTTTCGCTTCAGCCAATCGTTTCGTTAAATCGGCAATTTGGCTTTGTTCTGTTTTACCCCTACTTTGTAACAAGTCTTTTTGTCGAACTGCCTTACTAAGTTCATTATCTATTTTTGAAGAATCATAGACTAATAGAGGATCACCAGTTTTGACTGCTTGGTTTTCTGCCACCTTAAATTCACTAATTTCCCCTTTTTCAATCTCTAAAAAAACCTTTTGCTCACTTTCCGGTACTATTTTACCCGTTACAAGAATCGATTCTACTAATTCCTGCTCACTCACCTTTTGAACAGTTATCCCCATTTCAACGATTTCATTTCCTACAGTTTTTGCATCTGTTTTTGCGTATAAATAATAATAACTCCCCGTGCTGGCAATAATAAGTATTCCAACAATCACTGAAACCCAAATCCATATCTTTTTCTTCACAATATACCTCCGTCACTCTATTATTTTCCATTTCTTTTACTATAACAATATTGGAAATTTTTTCAACAAATACAGTTATATATTTCTAGTTTCTACCCACAAAAATAGACCCCTCTACTGAAAGGTCTATGTTGTACGTTATTATTTTTCCGGATCAAGTACCACAAAAGGTCTGATAAGGATGTGCAGAGGGTGCTGGCAATGAGCAGTATTCAGCCTGTTCAGGAGAGTACGTGTAAGGATTTGAGAGAACATTCAGCAAACGCTCCATCACGCTGTAATCCCCGTTTACAGCAGCTTCTAAGGCTTCTTCTACCCGATGGTTTCGAGGGATTACCGCAGGATTACTGTTCCGCATTAACTGAGTTGAGGAGTCCTTCGATTCCTTCTGTCTATCTCGTCTCGCTTCCCACTGTTCATGCCACTGAGTGAATTCTGGTGTTCCATGAAGAACTGTTACTATAGAATCAGTCGTTAATGCTCTAAACGAATTGGTATAGTCGGCATCATGCTTCTGCATCATACTGAGGAGGTTTTCAACAAGGGTTACATCCTCTTCCTCTTCGTTAAATAATCCTAGTTTGGCTCTCATTCCCTCAAGGAAGTTTGATTTAAATAAACCAGCAAATTCTGAAAGCTTATCTTGTGCAATTGTAACAGCCTTATCCTGATCCTCATGGAGGAGCGGCAACAGTGATTCTGCTAACCGTGCGAGATTCCATACGCCAATATTTGGCTGATTCCCATAAGCATATCGACCTTGCCTGTCAATGGAACTGAAGACCGTACCCGGATCATAAGTATCCATAAATGCACATGGACCATAATCGATCGTTTCTCCACTAATCGTCATATTATCTGTATTCATAACACCGTGAATAAAGCCTACCAGCTGCCATTTGGCAATCAGCATCGCTTGACGCTTAATCACTTCCTCAAGCAGTGAAAGATATCGGTTTTCATTATCTCCAATTTCGGGATAATGGCGTTTGATTGCATAGTCCGCTAGCTCCCGAAGTTCCTCTTCGGTCCCCCACCTTGCAGCATATTGAAAGGTGCCTACACGCAAATGGCTGGCAGCCACCCGAGTCAGAATCGCCCCAGGCAGTTCAGTTTCACGAATGATGGATTCTCCAGCAGTCACTACTGCTAAACTACGGGTGGTAGGAATTCCAAGTGCATACATGGCTTCACTAATGATATATTCACGCAGCATCGGTCCAAGCGCCGCTCGACCATCACCACCTCGAGAATACGGTGTCCTTCCTGAACCCTTAAGCTGGATATCATACCTCTCACCTTGAGGTGTAATCTGCTCGCCTAGTAATACAGCCCGGCCATCGCCTAACATCGTAAAATGACCAAATTGATGCCCCGCATAAGCCTGAGCAAGTGGTGATGCTCCTTCAGGTATTTTGTTTCCCGCAAACATTGCCGCGCCCTCTTCACTTTGTAAAGTCTCCCCGTTCAGCCCTAGAAAGGTTGCCAATGGTTCGTTAAAAATGACTATCTTTGGTGAATGAACAGGGATTGGCTTCTGACTCGTAAAAAGTGTTTTTGGTAAACGGGAATAACTATTATCAAAGTTCCATCCTGTTTCATTAAGATCCTTTGTCATCGTATCCTCTTTTCTGCTTTTGGCTTTCTACTAGTTTGCTTATTAACTAATACTTTTATTATCTGCTGATTAAATCATAGCATGGCAGTCTTTTTTAAGGTCTGCATCAGCCAATTTTTTATACCCATTGTATACATTAAGGACGCACATTACTACAGAAATACTTCTAGTATCATTTATACATTTACTCGTAATCAAAATGTAAATACTCTGTCACGGTAATACAGTTGATGTTAGAAATCTGAAAGTATAAGCTTTACTTACTATCTAAGGAGTGATTAAGCTGAATACAGTAACAGTAGATAAATTAACATTCAAGAAAAAATTATCGATGATTGAACAATTTTCACTGAAAGATTTTCTGTTCAGATGGGTTGGAGAACCGGCAGAGGGATTAGATGATTTTCTGCCACTTGAGTACACAGAGTGTGTCTTTGCGAAATTGGAAGTAAAACAAGGAGCAGCTTTCCTCATAAATGAAGACGATCACTTAAGATATGCCACAATAACAGAAGCGAATCAAATTGTTATCGGTTTTTTAGATTCAAATAATGAGTTAAAGCATAGGATCATTTCTCTGGGTGAAGTATTAGAGAGGTAAGCACTGAAAAATGCTTACCTCTTTTTCTATTTACGTTACTTTCCATGTAAATTAGGTTGATATTATTTTTACCAAAATATGATAAAGTTAAAGAAGGTCGTTTTAAAAAATCTGAAAGGTGATTTAACTATGCTTGAAAAGCTCAAAAAATCATTATTTGAAAGTGGAAATGTTATTGAATTTGAGTTAGATGATTGGTACAAGTGGTACAAAGAGCCTCAAAAGTTTCATAATGCTGTTATCTCACACCTTGAAAAAGAAGGAAAAAAGGTAGAAACCATCTCTGTTACTGATAAAGTGACCAGTAATCGAATATCAATTCTACTTATTGATGGAATAAAATATGAACTTAGTATAAAAAACACACTGCTTTTAGCTCCTACTCAAACAGTGGTTTTATCAAAAGTTATATAAGGAATTATCATTAGAAACGCAAGGTTTTTTTGGCCTTGCGATTTCTAGTTTTGTTAAATTTTTTCACGCTTCAAACATGTTCGTTAAGTATATTGGTCAACTTCTCTTTCATTTCATTAGTAGTAACAATGCCTCTAACAGAAAAGCCTTTTGTCTTAATGATTAATTCATAACTATTGTTAACTTCAGTTGAATAACCATAGAGTTTATGTTTTACATCAATAGGAATGAATTGAAATGACTTTACTCTTTTCCAAGGAACAAATCGGCTGCCGCTTAGAACACCATCCTTAGAAAAAGCGAACAAATTAAAAAGATCATGTGAATAAGTCAGAGGTAGAAACAACAATAAATAGAACTGCCAATCGAGATTATTGATGATAATACCTACGATGAACATGACGATGACAAATAGCAGCATGGCACCATACATAACGATTCCTAATTTTTGCTTAGAGTATAGTGGGAGATCTACTGTTTTCTGTGGATGTCTTCTTAATAATGCAAGCTCCTCAATTTTCATTGGTACGATCACATTTTGATTCATCTTTATTAAGATTAAAATAAACTTATAGCTGTAGTAACCGATGACAATAAAAAACAATGTATCTAAAAAAATCTTCAATTTATCACCCTTCTCTCCTCTAGCTAACAATATAAGAATGCTAAACTCCTAAAATAAGGTAAAGAATACCGATATCAATCAATACCAAACCGGGCATTGCTCCAAACCAAATAAAGGCTCACTATTTATGTACGAATCATCTACTGTTTTGGTCTCAATTTTTTACCTTACAAGCTTAAAAACATTAAACCACCGTCCTTTGATCATATGGACGGTGGTTTATTGTTGGCCACATTATGGCTTTTGATTCCATTTCTTAACCAATCGCTTTGGCGCCGCACGTAAATAGGCTTCTTGAATTAGATCCGTTAATTCTTCCCAAACCTCCTGATCTGGATTTTGGATAGAAACCCAGCCGTGATGTCCTATGTGTGGGGTTTTGTAAAAATGCTCTTTTTGCAGCAATAATTCTTGAGTTTCCCGATCTGACTTAAAAGACAAGCTGAATCCTTTCTCGCTTTCACCTGAGATCACGAAGGACTTTCTATTGATTTTAAAGGTATTGTGCCCGAAACCATCAATAACTTCAACAGCTTCAGGCAGTGCAAGACAGATAGTGCGCACATTATCCAGCATGCCTGCCGTGTCTTGTAATTTCATATTACTATCAACCTATTTTGCATTCTTATCGGGTTGATGAATTCCGAAAATATTGCCTTCAGTATCAATATAGTATCCTTGCCATGCCATACCTGGCAAAGCATATTTAGGCATTGCGACCTTTCCGCCAAGCTCCATAATTTTAGCTTCCGTTGCATCGTAATTTTCCACGCCCATTGTACAAGCGAATCCATTTAAAGGTTGGTTTGCTTGTGGTGGAGGACTTTGTCGCTGCATTAAAGCACCATCGATCCCAGGTTCATCTTGATTGCCAGTAACTGCTCCGAAATATGGCATTCCTGCATACTCACTCCAATCCTGAAATGACCATCCAAATACCTCTCCATAAAACTTCTTTGCCCGATCCATGTCATCCACATGAATTTCGAAATGAACTAATCTTCCCATGATTTCCTCCTATTAAATAAAAGTTATTCTATGAATTTCTAGTTGCTTAATCCTATTCCTTCTCTATTATAGCGAAAAATATGGAAAAACATTCAAAATGACGAAGAAAAAGGCGTGGCGTGCATCAAATTAGCACGCCCACCTTTTTTCATTTACTTATAAACAACTAATAATTATTAGCTATTGCTTTGAAATAGTTTTTCTTCTTTTAACGAAGTATAAAATCCCACCAGATAGAACTAGCATTAATCCTGCTAGTAAAATGTTAAAGTTGTTAGTAGCTGTATTCGGAAGTTCATGATCAGCTTGAGTTGGAATCTTATTAGTA
Organism: Neobacillus niacini; assembly: GCF_031457145.1. Classification (GTDB taxonomy): domain Bacteria; phylum Bacillota; class Bacilli; order Bacillales; family Cytobacillaceae; genus Neobacillus; species Neobacillus niacini_J. Next base: position 381,143 of record NZ_JAVDVZ010000003.1, on the reverse strand, counting down.
TCTGGTTCGCCATCGAATACACCATACGTGCTGAAGTGATCAGTATAAGCTGTAACTTCACCATTTTTGTATTCTCCACCGATTGATTCCCATTTTTTTGCTTCTTCATTCCAATAGTAAACTTTTACATTTTTAGGATTTTTAATTTGTTTTGGATCCACTTTGAATGTAAGTTTAACCTTTTCATTAAACTTATGATACACTATGCCATCAGCTTCAATTGTAAAGTCATAAACACCTAGTGAACCAGTGGCATTCATTTTCTTCACTTTAATATCAAGATTTTCTGCTAATGGCAGGATAGAAGCAGGAATTTGTACATCTACATTTCCATTGCTTACTTGAATTGCTGCACTAGCATCTTTTAAAGCTTTAATTTGTTCTTTTGTAAGTGTTAATGTTGCATTCAATTTGTTATCAACATCAACAACAACGATTGCTTCGTTTTCAAGATTTTTAAGTGCATCTTTACTAATTGTATACTTGTTATCTTTTTTAGCCACTGACGCTTTTATTTCTTTTGTCTTATCTGGTTTATTGCCTGGGTTTTCACCTGGTTTATTACCTGGGTTTTCGCCTGGTTTATTACCTGGGTTTTCGCCTGGTTTATTACCTGGGTTTTCTCCCGGTTTATTGCCTGGGTTTTCTCCCGGTTTATTACCTGGGTTTTCGCCTGGTTTATTACCTGGGTTTTCTCCCGGTTTATTACCTGGGTTTTCTCCCGGTTTATTACCTGGTTCTTCGCCTGGGTTTTCACCTGGTTCTTCACCTGGTTCTTCACCTGGTTCTTCACCTGGTTTATCATTTACATCTACAACTCGACCTTCAACTTTTGTTGGTATAGTTTCTAAGCTTACTAGATGATCTCTGAAGTTTTCCCAATCAGATAGACCTAAGTCTGTTACACGTCCTTCTTCATATGCTTTCGCAAAGACATTAAAACCATCTCCGCCTTTAGCTGTGAAGGCATTAGTTGCTACTGTGTAAGTTTCTCCGTCTTGAACTTCAATATAGTTACCATTTTGGTCTAAATACTTTACAGATACTACACGTTCTCCTGCTGGTTTTGTAGAATCAAATTCCACTTTCCCACCGGCTACGTGTAAGAAACCGCCATTTTCTAGAGGATATTTACCAACGCTGATTTCAAATGCTGCTTTTAACTCAGCACCAGTCACATCCATGGTTGCTAGAGTATTAGCAAATGGAAGAACTGTAATTACTTCACCAACAGTGATTGGACCAGCATCAATTGCTGAGCGAATACCACCGCCGTTTTGCAATGCCATAATGACATTTTTACCTGTAAATTCTTTTGCTTTTGTAAGCATACCATCCGTAATAAGGTTACCTAGAATGGTTTCGTTTTTACGTACACTTGGTGCTGTATTATCACCATTTGTACGTGGGTTTTCTAATGCTACCTTAGTTGTTACTCCGATTTCTTTTTGCGCTACTTCATTAACTTTAGCTTTGTATGGAGCTAATAAATCTGCTGCCTCTTGATCATCAGCTTGTTTATCAATAGCGATTAATTTCCCAGCTTGTCCAACTACAACACCATTTCCATCAAATTCAACATCAAGCACACCTAGGTGGCTGTTTGCATTACCAGTTTGAACAATTACGGTTGGTGTTGCATCTTTTGCAACAACTTCTGGTTTAGTTAATTGAGTATGACTATGTCCACCAACAATAACGTCAATACCTTCAACTTGTTCAGCTAATAATAAGTCGTTATCAATGGCTGCATTATCGTCAAATCCGATATGTGTTAATGCAATAATCTTGTTGACACCTTGTGCTTTAAAAGCAGCGACTGCTTTTTCTGCTTCTACTTTATAATCTTCAAAAGTTATGGCTCCGGGGCTGGAAAGATCTTTAGTTTCCGCAGTTGTTAAACCAAAGATACCCACTTTTTCACCATTTATTTCTTTAATAATGCCATTATAAATTTGACCATTCACTGCTTCAGCTGTAATAGAATCATTGAATATTCCTGTAAATTTATTATCTTGTGAGAAACCAACGTTTGCACTCACAAATGGGAATTCTGCTCCCTTAATAAAGTCAACTAAACCTTTATGTCCATCAGCTGAAGAACCTAGATCGAACTCATGGTTACCGAATGTCATGGCATCATAGCCCATTAGATTCATTAGAGCCAAGTCAGCTTGTCCTTGGAATTCATTGAAATACAAGGTTCCGGTGAAAACATCCCCTGCATTTAAAAGTAAGGAATCTGGCTTTTCTGCTCTAATATTTTTTACTGCTGTTACAGTTTTAGCCATTTTGTCTAAAGCTGCATGGGTATCATTTGTATGCATGATAGTTATTTCTGAGTAATCTTTTACATCAACAATTCTGCCTTCAATTTCTGTAGGCATAGTTTCTAAGCTTACTAGATTATCACGGAAGTTTTCCCAGTCAGATAAACCTAAGTCCGTTACGCGTCCTTCTGCATAAGCTTTCGCAAAGACATCAAATCCGTCTCCGCCTTTAGCAGTAAAGGCGTTTGTTGCGATTGTGTATGTTACGCCATCTTCTACTTGAACATATTTTCCTTCAGCATCTTCATAAGATAAAGATACAACACGTTCGCCAGCCGGTTTAGATGAATCAAATTTAACCCTGCCTCCAGCTACATGTAAGAATCCGCCATTTTCTAGTGGATATTTACCAACGCTGATTTCAAATGCTGCTTTTAACTCAGCACCAGTTACATCCATGGTTGCTAGAGTATTAGCAAATGGAAGAACTGTAATTACTTCACCAACAGTGATTGGGCCAGCATCAATTGCTGAGCGGATACCACCGCCGTTTTGCAATGCCATAATGACATTTTTACCTGTAAATTCTTTTGCTTTTGTAAGCATACCATCCGTAATAAGGTTACCTAGAATGGTTTCGTTTTTACGTACACTTGGTGCTGTATTATCACCATTTGTACGTGGGTTTTCTAATGCTACCTTAGTTGTTACTCCGATTTCTTTTTGCGCTACTTCATTAACTTTAGCTTTGTATGGAGCTAATAAATCTGCTGCCTCTTGATCATCAGCTTGTTTATCAATAGCGATTAATTTCCCAGCTTGTCCAACTACAACACCATTTCCATCAAATTCAACATCAAGCACACCTAGGTGGCTGTTTGCATTACCAGTTTGAACAATTACGGTTGGTGTTGCATCTTTTGCAACAACTTCTGGTTTAGTTAATTGAGTATGACTATGTGCACCAACAATAACGTCAATACCTTCAACTTGTTCAGCTAATAATAAGTCGTTATCAATGGCTGCATTATCGTCAAATCCGATATGTGTTAATGCAATAATCTTGTTGACACCTTGTGCTTTAAAAGCAGCGACTGCTTTTTCTGCTTCTACTTTATAATCTTCAAAAGTTATGGCTCCTGGGCTGGAAAGATCTTTAGTTTCCGCAGTTGTTAAACCAAAGATACCCACTTTTTCACCATTTATTTCTTTAATAATGCCATTATAAATTTGACCATTCAATGCTTCAGCTGTAATAGAATCATTGAATATTCCTGTAAATTTATTATCTTGTGAGAAACCAACGTTTGCACTCACAAATGGGAATTCTGCTCCCTTAATAAAGTCAACTAAACCTTGATGTCCATCAGCTGAAGAACCTAGATCAAACTCATGGTTACCAAATGTCATGGCATCATAGCCCATAAGATTCATTAGAGCCAAGTCAGCTTGTCCTTGGAATTCATTGAAATACAAAGTTCCTGTGAAAACATCTCCCGCATTTAAAAGTAATGCAGCTGGGTTTTCTTTTCTTACTTCTTTCACTGCCGTTACTGTTTTAGCCATTTTGTCTAAAGCAGCATGGGTATCATTGGTGTGCATAATGCTTAATTTTTTCTCTGCATTTGCTAGATCAATTTGAACCAATACTGGATCATGGTCAGATGCTTGTTCAGTAAAGTTCGCATTGATATGAATCATGTCAGCTGTGGTTGCATTTAATAAGTTATTTGAAACTAAAATATGGTCTAACGTTTGGTTGTTTCCTTGGAAGAAGTAAGAGAAACGATCTTCAGCAGGTACTTGCTCAACCATATTTGTTAAAACATTACCTTTAAGTGTTTCAAGAGCTGGTGTGAATTCGAAATCGTTCATGTCTCCAGCAACAACAATATTTAAATTAGGATTTTTTGCAAGTCCTTTGTCAATAAAGTCATTAATAGCTTGTGCTAAACCAAGACGTTCCGCTTCTGAACTTAATTTAGGCGGCTGGTTAGATCCCCATAAGGATTGGTCTCCACCTTTAGAATTTAAATGAGTACCAATCACAACTACTCGCTCGCCTTGGAACTCAAATTCTGCAGCGATTGGTTTACGTGTATCAGGGAATTTAGCAGGATTAATTACTCCTGGGTTAAGCGTTAAATTACCATTTTCAGTCCATCCATTAGCTTGGGTGCCCATACCTTCTGTTCCTTCAACTAATGAAACGCGTTCAGGATTATAAAGATAACCTACACGGATATTACCACCAGGTGCTCCACCGTTGTCATTGTTTACAGGAGCAACATCTGTCCATTTGTAAGTAGGACCACCAGCAACTTTGATTGCTTCAATTAAACGTTTGTAACTTTCTGATGCATCTGTACTACCTGAATCAGTTTCCCCGTCATTATCTTGTACTTCTACAAGAGTAATAATGTCTGGAGATTTCATATTTTCTACAAATGATTTAGCAATTCTAGCTACTTTATCATCTGGTGTGTTTGATTTGTTATTTGAGAAGTTTTCAATATTGTAAGCAGCAACTGTTAATTTATCTTCTGCAAATTCAATATTAGAAACTTCTGGTTTTAAATCAAATTTGTTCACTTCAGGTAATTTATCTTTGTCTGTTAATAGTTGGTAGCCAGTACTTGAATAAGAAATGACACCAATAACATCGCCCTTAAATTGATCACCTGATTGGTAATTTTTGCTACCAACATTATCTAGGAAAACTCTTTCAGGGTTATAATCATCAGCTGCGATATTAAGACCACCGTTAACATTAAATACATTATTTGTTGTGCTTTCTACTACAATCGGAACATCGCCAGAGTATGGAGGTCCGACTACTTTCGCATTTGGGAATGAAACTCGCATAAATTCTACAGATTCCCAGAAATCAATACCATCTTCGTTTGGATCAAATGATGTCATTTTATCATTATCAATGATCTTGTTTGGAGGCATGATGTCTTTACCAACTACCAGTGGTGCTGGTAACTCAGCTGTTCCTGTTTTCGTTACTGCACTTGCTTTTATCTGTGTTTTAGATAGGTTAGCACCGCCACCATTTTCTTCCACTATTCCATCAACTGTTACTTTATCACCTACAGACATACCATGAGATGACTTATATATTTGAATAGCTTCTGATGTTGTATTGTCATCGTCTGCGTTATCAACATCTTGAATGATAAAAGTTGTTCCACTAACAACATGAGTAATAACACCCGTAATATCCGTAACTGAGGATCCGTCATATTTTGAAACATGTCCTTTTCCTTGAACATCACGAATGGTTACATTATCAGTATTTAGAATAGTATAAATAAAGCTAAACACTTCACTTGTATTTTGACCATTAACAGCAATTGCTTTAATGGTGGTGTCTCCAGACTTTAATTCAATAGGTTCAACATATTTAGCACTTTGTTTTGTTGGCACTGAACCATCAGTTGTGTAATAAATCTCAGCACCTTCAATACCAGATTTCAATTCAATTTTTGTACCTGCTGGTACTGTTCCTTGTGCTTGGGCTACATAAACTGCAGGTTTGTTTACTAAATCATAGCTTTCTAGACCGAAAGTTTTTACAAGATACCCAGTATTATCAATCGATCCAATGCCTGTTAAATGAACTTTATCGCCTTCATTATAGAATTTAATGAGTTCATTATAATCAGAACCTGTACGATTATCATGAATTACTCGTACCATTTCACCATTTTCCGTCTTTGCTTGGAAAGTAGCAGTTCCATAGCTGTCACTTTGGAGATCAGTAATTGTACTATTCTCTAATTTAATTAATTCACCTTGAGTAGCATCGTTAATTGCTGTTGGAGCTGTAACTTGAGCTTCTGGTAGATTGTTACCAGAGGAGATAATTTCCATGCTAGTCGGTTGAAGCTCTAATTCGTTCTTATATGTTAATAACTTTCCAGTGATTTTTACTTTATCCCCAGGTTGAACATCTTTTGGGCTACCGTAAATGAGCATACCAGCTGTATCATCTTGCATATAGAAAGTATCATAACCCCAAAGTCCATTTTTAGTTGTAGCAATACCTTCAATGGTTACTGTTGCACCAACTTCGGCTTCACGAGCTTTTGCGACTGTTATAGTTTCTAGTGGTGCTTCAGGTACTTCTGGGCTAGAATCTCCTAGTGTATGCTGACCAATATTGGTAAAAATATTTTTACCTAAGTTGGTCCATTCTTTTGTTGGATCAAAAGCATCGTCAATAATTGTATCGCCTATTAAGATATCACTATTTCTAACTAGAGATACATCCGCAAGGGAATTTGCCACTGATCCAACTTGTCCAATTGAATCAACGACATTTCCATTTTTCTTAAGGACAATTTGATCATTACCATTGAAATTTATTATATCTTTGCTTGTATCCACCAAATCTGTTACTGCTGTAATAGCTGGATCAGCATCCTCGCGTGATATCACATATGTATCACCATCTGCAAGTTTCCCTGCTAATTTTAAAACCTTTTCCGTCGTGGTAGCTCCAGTAGTTGCACTTCCACTATTATTATAGTGTTCTAGAGTATAATTACTTAGATCAATCTCTTGACCTGTTCCATTGTATAGCTCAATAGCTTTGTTAAAACTTGTTCCTTCAATATACTCCGAAATAATCAGATCCGTTGTATTATTTGTTGCAGCCTCTACCGGAGATGCAAATGTAGGACCGACTATGCTTGTTAATAAGCTTGCCGATAATAATACGTTAAAAGGCTTTTGCCATTTTTTCTTACTCATGAAATTAAGTTTTCTTTTCATGTTTCTCCTCCTCCTTTTAGTTTGTAGCAATAAGTGCATGTGTTGAATTGTTGCGTTTGTAATGTTTTTATCGGACTGAACATCATCAGTGTCGATTATGTATGCCGAACTCTTCTATTTCTATTTCCAAATACGCAACAAACACTTCCCTATAGAATTATATATTTCCACTATTAAAATATTGTAAATTTAATGTAAAGAATTGTCGATTTATGAATAACCCAAAAAGTGCCAATTCACAGAATAGTTTTCTTATTACTGAACTTTCTACTATACCGCTTCTATTATTCTAGGAAATTGAATATTGAAATACTTGTTTCTACATTTACAAAAACTCTGCTATGATACCAATAATTACGTTTTGTTAAGGTCAATCAATAAAGTTATGATACCAACTCCTCCTGAGGTGATATGATGTGGAATCTATCGAAAGAAGTAAAAGAAAAATTTTTAAAATGTAATACTCTACCCATTCCTGAATCAGATGAAGACTGGGAAAATGCATTAATTGAAGCAAAGGAAGAAGGAGAAGATCTCAGTGCGCGTTTAAAACAGGAGCTTGAAGAAGTAAAAAAGGAATTGCTAGAAGTCTTGCCAAACCAATTTGTTTTTTACGTGGAAAATGGAACATTAAATCAACCGACATTACCAATATCAGTTCGCGAAGATTACTTACAATGGGCTCAAGAAGCATGCAAGGAATTCGAACAAATTTTAGATGCTGCATATGAACAGACACAGCAGAGCGTTACATATTTACCAACTACGGTTCAGGATGTCTTTGCGGAAAGTTTGCATGATTCAACCATCGAGCGAATTGAACGAGAAGGAGATTCGCTTCATCTTTACATCAATACAGATGGTGGGTTTTCATCAAAATCTCTTATTCATTTCACTTTTCAAAATGTTACAACTGAAGAAACCGATGAACCAATCCAGTTTGGGCAATGGTTCATTTACTACGAGTTACAGAAAACGGATGTTGGATTTGCGTTCCGTGTGTTGTTTGAATGTCCTGATGCTGAGTGGACAATTACAATGAAAAATATGGACGCCCAGTATTATTATCGTCCGGTTGCATATGCGACATTGAGTGATGAAGGAAAGATTGACGAGACATCACTTGCTGAATACGTTGCACAGTTAAATCCAGATTAATGCTATTGGTTGATTACACCGGATGTGAAGTGTGATATTAAGTCATTATCGGAAACTATGACACTAGAAAACGGAAATATTGAATTTGGACAAAATGAAATGGTTATTACAGTAGGGAATGAACGTTTTACCTATGATTTAGGAGAGAATAATCCAATTAAGTTCATATACACAGATGTATACGAAGATCCGTATGAGCAATTTAACGAACCTGTCCCAACTGTAGATATCGAAGAAGCAGCCTTAAGTGATGAGTTAGAATTACAAGTGCGTGCATGGAATACAATGTATGCTAATCCGACACAACTAGAGGACATTATCAATCGGGTATTATCAAAAATGAAGATTACGGAAGAAAATGAAATGATGGTTAGCATTTATGTAAGTCATTTTTATAAAAAAGGAATTTTGACAGAAGCCGTCATCGAAAAGTATCGTAGGTTAATTGATTAGCCTGCTTTTCACGTATGAATTATCTGATTAATAGTTAAAACTTTTCTCAATAAACATGATTGAGGACTAATCCTCTGGGCGCTCTCGTAAGTTTTGTCTTCAATACCCCCGATTGAGGACTAATCCTCCAGGCGCTCTCTCACGTTTTGTCCTCAATACCCCCGATTGAGGACTAATCCTCCAGGCGCTCTCTCACGTTTTGTCCTCAATACCCCTGATTGAGGACTAATCCTACGCGCACTCTCGTATGTTTAGTCCTCAATACCCTTGATTGAGGACTAATCCTACGGGCGTCTCGTAAGTTTTGTCCTCAATACCCTTGATTGAGGACTAATCCTACGGGCGCTCTCGTAAGTTTTGTCCTCAATACCCCCGATTGAGGACTAATCCTCCAGGCGCTCTCTCACGTTTTGTCCTCAATACCCCTGATTGAGGACTAATCCTACGGGCGCTCTCGTAAGTTTTGTCCTCAATACCCTTGATTGAGGACTAATCCTACGGGCGCTCTCGTAAGTTTTGTCCTCAATACCCTTGATTGAGGACTAATCCTACAGGCGCTCTCGTAAGTTTTGTCCTCAATACCCCCGATTGAGGACTAATCCTCCAGGCGCTCTCTCACGTTTTGTCCTCAATGCCTTGATTGACGACAAATCCCCATGGCTTTGTAAAAAGGAAAATAAGCATTAGGTTGTAATATTGCATCCTCATGTAAATGTAAAAAAGAAACCCTCCGAACCAACCACGGAACGAAGGATTTCTTTCTAAAAGGCTTTAGATTTCTATACATAACTGCTTAATACACATCACGTTGATAACGCCCTTGCTTCTGCATATCTTTTAGATACGCCTCGGCTGCCACGCGGTCAAAAGAACCTTCTTTTTCAATCACGCTAATAAGTGCTTCATTAACGTCTTTCGCCATCCGTTCTTTATCCCCACAAACGTAGAAATAAGCCCCATTTTCAAACCACTCAAATAATTCCTTGCTGTTTTCAAGCATTTTATGTTGAACGTAAACTTTTTGAGCCGAATCACGGGAGAAGGCAGAATCAAGTCTTGTCAAGACCCCATCCTGTTGATATTTTTCCAATTCATTTTGATAGAGGAAATCTGACGCTGCATGCTGATCTCCAAAAAATAGCCATGACCGTCCAGTTGCTTTAGTTACTGCACGTTCCTGGATAAATGAACGGAATGGTGCAATGCCTGTTCCTGGACCAACCATAATAATATCTTTATCTTGTGATTCCGGCAAATAGAAATGTTTATTCGGCTGCACAAAGATTGGAAGAGTATCCCCTTCTTGAACACGTTCTGCACATAAGACAGAACAAACACCTTTTCGGCCTCGTTCGTACGCGGTGTAACGAACAGCACCAATAGTTAGATGAACCTCATCAGGATTAGCTGTCATGCTGCTTGCAATAGAATAAAGACGGGGTGTCATTTTTCTTAATAAAGAGACGATTTCCTGGGCAGAAGCCTTCCATGGTCCAAAATCTCGTAACATATCAAGCAAATCGCGCCCATAGCAATATTCCTTTAATTGGTTTACATTTTCAACCAACACAAGTTTGTGTAACTCTTCGTTATCTGTGAATACTACTGCCTGTTGTAAAATTTTCTTCGTCAGCAGTGTAATTTCAAAGTAAGCTGATAACGCTTCCTTAAGTGGAAGTGTCTCACCTTGCTTATTAATAATTACAGCCGTATCTTTATCCCATACCATTTCCTCTAGAAGGGCTGCCACAAGCTCCGGATCATTTGCAGGGACAATGCCAAGTGCATCACCAGGTGCATAAGTAAGACCAGAACCTTTTAATGATAATTCAATATGTCTTGTTTCCTTACTAGAGCCTGTTCCATTTAAATTAATATTTTTTAGAACCTTCGCCTGAAATGGATTATTTCTTGAGAATGGTAGACTGTCACTTTTGGTATTTTTTGGGTTTTCTAAAGTGAGTTGCATAGCTCTTAACCTCCAAAAGTTAATATATTGATAGGATACCACAATATTGGAATATCAGATGTGTATTTTGATACATAATGTCAAATAATTTTAGCCATAATTGTAAAAATAATGAAAGTACTCGAATTTTGTCGATGATTCAAGTAGCTGACGATCCATTTATCCATTTCAAACCTCAAACAGCTTTACATGATTTAATAGAAAATCTCTGCATTGAAGCAGGTTTCTATCCAAGGAAGGTTTTTGAAGGCTATGAAATTCAAACCCTTTTATGAAGATTTACCAAGTATCTAACATATCCCAATCATCTCCAAACGACAAATAAGTGGCTGGCACCACCAGAATTGTCGATGTTTATGACAATTTGATGGAGTGACCAGACACTTGTTAAATGTTATATAGCTTGTGCAATTCTGAAGCCTTCATAAATAGCTTCTAATGCCGAGCGTGCTTGTTTTGCATCTCCGATGGTATAGACCTCTGGAGCAAGGTCGTTCAATTGCTCAAATGGGTTATAAGCTTTAGCTCCCAATGCTAGGATAATGGAGTCATATCCATCTAATACTTTTTGCACTCCGTTTTCTTCACAAACAATCCCATTTTCTGCAATTTCAATAACCCTTGTATTGGTATGAACTTCAATCTCCTCGTGTTTAAAACGGCGAAGCAAACTGTCTCGAACTGTCAAATACAGTTCAGATGCAATCTCAGGTTTCATTTCGACAATAGTAACCTTATTACAGTAATCTGTACAATACTCTGCCGTTTCGACACCAACAAGACCACCGCCTATGACTAGTACATTTCCCTTTACTGGTTCACCAAGAAGAACATTTATTGCCTGTTTTACATTTTCACCCGAAATGCCAGGAATAGCAGGTTTTAATGGGGTGGCACCAGTGGCAACAATCACTACATCCGGTTTCTTCTCAGCGATAAAAGCTGCATCGACTTCTTTTTCAAACACCATTTCAACACCATATTTTTCACACATATTTAAATAATAACGGATGGCTCGCGTTAAATCCTGTTTAAATGGAGGATAAGCCGCAATTAGGAACTGGCCGCCTGCTCTAGATTTCGGACCTTTTTCGTATAAAGTAACGGTGTGCCCTCTTTTAGCAGCTACCCAAGCAGCTTCCAGTCCCGCCGGGCCAGCACCGATTACCATGACCTTTTTGGGTTGAGCGGCTGTATTCAATCTGACATCTGGACGGTCATTGCTCATTGGGTTCAACAAGCAGGACACGCCATAGTCTCCTTCTTGTAGTGTGGATGGGTCGTTAAAACTCATACAGCGTTGAGTACAGCTTAAACATGGCACAATGTCCATTAATTCGCCAGAAAACATTTTATTTGGAAAATCAGGATCAGCAATGGATTGTCTTCCTAAAGAAATAAAATCCGTATCACCGCGTGTAATCGCTAAATTAATGAAATAAGGATCCGTATAACGGCCAACTGCAATGACTGGAATGGTAACGGCAGATTTTATGACTTTAGTGGCAGACAGGTTCCATCCTTGTTGTGCATCAGGCGGTGGAACAATCGTATCCCATGCACCGTATGTACCAGCGGATAAATGGATAGCGTCATATCCATATGCTTCCAGCAATTGTGCATGAATAATAGATTCGTTTAGCTGAATACCGCCAATTCTAGATTCATCTGTACTTATACGAACAATGACTGGATAATCCTTACCACAGGCAGCCTTTATTCCCTCGACAATTAATTTTAAGAAATAGGCTCGTCCTTCAATACTGCCGCCAAATTCATCAATACGGCGATTGGATCGGGGACTTAGGAACTGCCCTCCCATATACCCGTGGGCCGCATGGATCTCAACAGCATCAAAACCTGCCTTTTGAGCACGTACACTTGCATCTATATAGTCTTGTATCAGTTCATAAACCTCTAGAGTCGTCATTTCATGAGGAGTTTCACGATTTGTTGGACAAGGAACACTTGAAGGAGCGACAGGCTGTTGTCCTGCCATTGCCGCAACCGTTTCACGTCCCGCATGATGAAGTTGTATAACGGCACGAGAACCATAGTGTTTGATTCTGCTTGCAAGGGCTGTTAAACCTGGAATACTAGTATCATCGTAAATGTTAATTTCATGGGGCATACCAATCCCTGATTTTTGTACTGCAGCAATTTCTACGATGATCATTCCAAAACCGCCGCGAGCTCTGGCACCATAATAATTGAGGGCATCTTCGCCAATCATCCCATTTTCATCAGGCATGTGAGAATCCATTGCAGGGACAACAAGTCTGTTTTTCACTAACATACTTCCAACATACATAGGTTTAAAAGTAGCTTCAAAATTCATCTTTTTTTCCTCCTTACGGTTATTAATGACGAAATAATGACTTTACCCAGAAGTTATAGAAAACGCTTAAAAAGTTTGTTAATATATTCACATTCTAAGTCTTCGCCATTATATTTGTATAGTTCTGTTTGTCACAAATTGAGTCATGGATTTGTGCAAAATGACCAAGGAGAGTGCAAACAAGATGGAGAATCAGAAAAATTTTGGCCGTTTAAATATGGCATATCGACTTTTTTATAATGCTCTTATGGAAGGAGGGATTGAGAGGATAGTTGTGGCAGCCAATCAGGTTTTTAACAGACCTGTACTCGTGACGGATGCCAATTATCATCTTATTTGTCAATTTCCTAAAGCATCTATTGGAAACGCGATATGGGACCATATGTTTGAGAATAAAATACTTCCGGCAGAAACAATTTGGGAATACCAAGTCAAGTACTTAAATGATCATGTTGATATGTATAAACCCTTTTATGCAGACTGGGGAATTGTAGAAGATTGTCCTCGTATCTTTGGAGAGATCACAAATCATAAGCAGATTCTAGGACATATAGCCATTTTCCTGATGGATCAGCCCTTGGAAGATGATGATCTTGAAATTGCACAAATATTTATTGATACACTAAGAATTGAAATTACCAAGCGGCAAAGCTTATACGGCAATTGGTCTTCTTCCTTTTCAACCTATCTATTAGATTTACTTGATCCTTCCGTTTCCTTTTCTGAAAAACATATTGCTAGGGAACGGTTACAGCATAAAATAGCTGGAAATTATATTCTTATTACAACACCTAATGAAAACAAGGCTTCGCATAAGGCGTTTGCGAGTTATTTAGTTATAGAGTTTGCTCAGAGGTACCGGAATGTTGTTTCAGTTTTATATGAAGATTGCATGGTTACTCTAATAGGCGGGGTTTACGTAAACAAGGGGAAATTACAAAATAGCAGTTTAACAACTGAAATCATAAATATTCTTGAAAAGCATGATTTAATAAGTGGAAGGTGCGATTGTTTTAGTCAATTGGATGAAATTCATTTGAGATATCGCCAAGCACTGCTGACCGCAAAGATTGCCATTGCTAAGAAAGATACATCATTGGGAACCTTCATGGATTATGCCCCTATGCAAATGTTTCTGCAATTTACCGGCAAGGATATACCTAAGATTTATATTCATCCTATTTTGGATCAAATTCGTAAATATGATCTAGAGAATAATGCCGAATACTATAATACACTTCGGACCTATATAATGAGTATTTGTAATAGAAATACTACTGCTACACAACTATCGATTCATCGCAATACTTTATCCTACCGTTTAAACTACATAAGAGATCTTTTTGACTTATCGTTTGAAGATGAAAAGACAGTATTGCATTTAATTTGCAGCTTTTTATTAATAGAAGCAAACAACATGATGTGACCATCGGTCGGTTCAACTGGCATATAGTTGACATAAACCTCATAGAAAATAGTTTGCTATGAAAATTTATTAAATCAATAACCTATCTTTTGTTAACTGCAGGTGTCTTTTGGAAGAAGTATATCCTAAATGAAAAAGCTGACTCAGATTCAGAAGTTCAAGTCAGCTTTCATACTATTTTATGATCTATTGTTAATTGTTCAATTTATCCGTTAAACTCAGCCATTATTAGATATTAAATTGGGGCGTTTCTGTGACGACAAACTAAAAACACACATAACAGTCTGTTTCATAACCCCTGAAACCCTTGATTTAACTGACTATTTCCTCTCTAGTGAACATACTGTCTCCACATGTGCCGTCTGCGGGAACATATCAACCGGCTGAATATATTTCACTTCGTATTTGGTACTTAACATTTGAATATCTTTCGCCAATGTTGACGGGTTACACGAAATATAGATTAGTTTTTCTGATGCTGTCTGTAAAATAGTTTCAATTAGCCGTCCATCAAGACCCGTTCGTGGTGGATCGACGATGATAACATCTGGCTTCCAGCCCTTTTTTACCCATTTAGGCAGGACTTCTTCTGCTTTGCCAGGTACATATTTCGTATTGGTGAATCCATGGCGCTTGGCATTTTTCTTTGCGTCCTCAATGGATTCTGGGATTACGTCCATACCACGTACTTCTGCCGCTTGATCTGCCAGCCACAAGCCAATTGTTCCAACGCCACAATAGGCATCGACTATTTTTTCCTTACCTGTCAGAGCGGCAGCAGTTTTTACTTCATTATAAAGCTTAATCGTTTGAACAGGATTTAATTGGAAGAATGTCCTAGCTGAAAGCTCAAACTGCAGGTCACCCAATGTTTCTTGGATAAACTCTTCACCAGCCAATGGCACAGTTTCCTCTCCAAAAATCAACGACGTTTTTTGTTCATTGATGTTCTGAACGATTGATTTCACATTAGGTAGGCGTTTTTGGATTTTCTCTATAATCTGATCTTTCTTTGGTAATTCTTTTTGATTTGTAATCAGCACAATCTGAAGCTCGCCACTTTGCACTCCTACCCGGGTAACAATGGTCCTAACGATTCCTTTACGTGTTTTTTCGTTATAAATCGTTATTTTTAGCTCTTCGAGAATATTTTTAACAGCATTAACCGCTTCATTCGTTTGTGAATGCTGAACGGCACAATGTTCAATATCGATTAGCTGGTGGGAGTTTAGACCATACAAGCCTGCCAAAACCTTCCCGTCTCTTCCTGCTAGTTGAAAACTACTCTTATTCCGGTAGCCCCATGGGTCTTCCATTCCAATCGTTTCACGGATATCGAGGCTGTCGACTGCAAGCCTGGTATGACGTTCAAGCGATTGAATGACAATATCCCGCTTTTCCTTTAATTGCTGGCTATATTTTAAATGCTGCAACTGGCAGCCGCCGCATTGCTCATAAACCGGGCAAGGGGGCTGTACACGGTGCGGTGATTTAATGCGAATCTTTTTAATTTTTGCCTCGGCAAATTTGGGGTTAATCTTTGTTGCCTCAACCACTACCTCTTCTCCTGGTAGTGCGCCAGGCACAAAAACCACCTGCTTTTTAAAATATCCTACCCCTTCCCCATTAATGCCAAGCCGTTTGATGGTTAAGGGAAAAGTCTGTTTTTCTTGTATTTTTATTGATTGATCTGTTTTCATTTTGTTCACTCCAAACTCCGGTTCCTGTTTGATATCTCCGTATTATAGCATTATTAACAGAGAAAAGCTGAATTCTTCGCGAATCCAGCATTTTTGCAAATTATTTTCTCCAGAAACTCGGTATAATTTTTGAAATACCTTTCTTTTCAGGTTTGAATTCATCAAGGCTTTTAAATTTATAGCCCTTCTTTTTCAAATCTTTGATTACTTTTTCAAGCGCGTCGGCATTATCCTTCGAAACAGTATGCAGGAGTATGACACAGCCAGGGTGGATTTGTCTCATGATATTATCGTAAGAATATTGCCAGCCTCTTTGTGCATTGGTATTCCAGTCGACAAATGCCAGTGACCAGAAGACATGTGTATAGCCTTCTTCCTTCGCAATCTGCATAGTCCTCTCACTAAAAACGCCTCTTGGCGGACGTAAAAATGTCATTTTCTTTT
Organism: Neobacillus niacini; assembly: GCF_031457145.1. Taxonomy (GTDB): domain Bacteria; phylum Bacillota; class Bacilli; order Bacillales; family Cytobacillaceae; genus Neobacillus; species Neobacillus niacini_J. The sequence continues at coordinate 364,603 of NZ_JAVDVZ010000003.1, read as the reverse complement.
GACCCGTAATCTCTTTTGTTTTATCCTTCACTTTTTGAAGTTCTTCACGAATTCGCTCATCACTGATTTGTGTCATATTGGGATGGTGCCAAGAATGATTTCCGATGATATGTCCTTCATCCACCATTCGCTTCGACAATTCAGGTTGCGATAATAAATAATGTCCTGTTACAAAAAATGTTGCAGGCACTTTCTCCTTTTTTAATACATCCAACACTTTACCTGTATATCCAGCTTCATAACCATTATCAAAGGTAAGATATAAAGTCTTTGATCCTGGATCTCCCTTATAAAAGGCACCGTATTTTTCAAGTGCTTTTTCATATGCTTCTCCAGCATCAGGCTGCTCTTCATTAACCGCCTTTTTGAATCCCCAATTGATTGGCGTATTTGGTGCAGAGCCATATGTAACCTGCGGCACCATTAACAGCAACAAACTAAGGATGCATACTAATTTTTTCATCCATGTTCCCCCTATTTTGTTTTTTATAGTGTTTGTTGGATTTAGGGAAACATGATTAGCAGTTTAAGGAAATAGGATTGGTTGGTGGTAAACACTGTCACTTGTGTGACCCACACGAGTAAAATTTAAAAAAGATAAAAAATAGGAAACAATTCTTGGGGATGGAAGGTGGAGGAAATTTCGTATTTCTGAATTCGTAAACCACGTTTTATAAATTAAGCAGTAGTCGTCTATAGCTCTATTATGTGCATCTTTTGAAATACATTGACAAGTAGGACATATCCATTTATGCCTGTTATATATCATCGGTACAAATAAACATAAGGGGCATTGAACACCAGTAATAATGTCGAATTCAGGTATATTGAAGGATTTTAAAATGTCTATCCTTTTAGGTATGTGTTTCTTTAAAATGAGGTCGCTTAATTTTAAAATATCTTGTTCGTTCATCCAGAGTTTTTTATTATATCTTTCTAATTCCTCAATCTTTTTTATTAAATCATGTGACTTACAAACCTTATTTTCTGCTTCTTTGTAACCTGGAGTTATAATAATTTCACTTGACGATCTAGTGAAGACAACTAAATTATCCATAAAAACCGGAGGTAAATTATTGGCCTGCATCCAATTTCTCAACAATATTTTATGTCGATTAGTCTGGGAAACCGGATTCTCATAAATCTCTCTCGTATCAAAGGCTTCTTGAATCATTTGATTTTTTTCGATGGTTATTTTCCCTGAATGATTCTTCCCATCAAGATTAACGAGAATATTTGGTGAAAGGAGAAGCACATCAATTTGAAAAAACGTTTCACCTATAGGGAGTCGGAGATCGTGGAAAATGTGGTATTTATGCTGAGGAATTTGCCCTAATTGGTAATTTATTTCTTTTTCGCCATTATAACCTGACTTTAATATTTTTATGTTATTTTTAATTTCTTGCATTTTTTCATGATCTATTTTTAGCCTTTCTTCTAGAGCCTCTGCCTGTAGTAATGGAATGGGTTTCGTTAAATTTTTATCAAACAAAAAAGTCCCTCCTAAATGGTTTGATGTAACTTTTCTTTTTTGTTTTACAATAACCTTCCTAAATTTCTGTTTTATTATGAATCTTTAGTGACAATTTACAGTTTTATCTGATTTCTTTGGTGTTCGGTTTTCTGTGAACCATACAGCTTTTACAAAAACCGTACAGTTTCCACAAAACCATACAGCTTTTACAATTAACCGTACAGCTTTTACAAAACATCCCCCCCAATCACAAAAAAAGCAGACTCCTCATATGAGCGGAGCCTGCTTAAAAACCCTTAATTAAACACCTTATCCTTAAATTGTGCCAATTTTTCCAACGAAGACTTGTCTACATCTGCATGCAAACTGTTTCCATGTGAATCCATCGTTACAACGGCTGTGAAGCCCTCTACTCGAAGGTGCCACATCGCTTCAGGGATACCAAATTGCATAAGGTCAACACCTTCAACCCCCTTGATACAATCAGCATAATATTGTGCAGCACCGCCGATGGCATTCAGATACACACCGCCGTGCTCCTTAAGAGCAGCCAATGTACGAGGTCCCATTCCACCTTTTCCAATTACGGCACGAATACCAAATCTCTTCATAATATCGCCTTGGTAAGGCTCCTCACGAATACTTGTAGTTGGTCCGGCTGCTTTAACATGCCAGATACCCTCTTTATCTTTTAACATTACAGGACCACAGTGGTAAATAACTTGTCCATTCAAATCTACAGGTGAGTCATTGTCGGACAAGTATTTATGAATTGCGTCACGACCGGTATACATCATACCGTTAATTTGAACAACATCGCCGACCTTTAGCTCACGAATTTGTTCTTCGGTAATTGGAGCTTGAAGGGTAATAACGTCATTTGCACGTGCTGCAGCTATTTCTTTTTCCGCTTCCGTTTCAGCAAAATCAATGAATTCACCATCTTGGTACATCCACTCATTAATTTCCCCTGACACAGGGTCGACACTTACGCCTAAGCGACGGAAAGCCCAACAATTATAAGCCACCGATACATAGAAGCTGGCTGGAATTCGATTCATTACTCCAACTTTACAACCTAACAAAGTAGCTTCTCCGCCAAAGCCCATCGTGCCGATTCCCAATTTATTCGCATTTTCCAAAACGTACTCTTCTAATTTGCGCAAATCTTCATTTGGATTCACATCATCTAATGAACGGAATAATTGTTCTTTTGCTAAATCATAGCCAGATGAACGGTCACCGCCAATACCTACGCCGATGAAACCAGCGCTGCAGCCTTGCCCTTGTGCCTGGTAAACGGAATGCATAACGCATTTACGAATGCCGTCAAGGTCACGACCTGCTCGTCCAAGTCCCTCTAACTCACATGGCAAGCTGTACTGGATGTTTTTATTTTCGCAGCCGCCGCCTTTTAAAATCAAACGAACATCGATATAATCATTTTCCCATTGATCAAATTTAAAAACCGGTAATCCTGCTCCAAGATTATCTCCACTGTTCTCCCCTGTAAGAGAATCTACAGAGTTAGGACGTAGTTTACCTTCTTTGGTTGCGATTACAATTGCATTTTTAATCGCTTGTTTTATTTCCAATTGATTGACACCAACAGGAGTCTTGATCTTAAATGTTGGTAATCCCGTATCCTGGCAAATAGGAGAAACTTGGTCGTCTGCCATTTTAATATTATTTGTTATGGTAGCGAGGCTCATTGCTGCACTTGTTCCTGCGTTTTCCTTCTCCTTTGCCGCACTAACTGCACGGCGGACATCCTTTGGAAGCTTTGTAGATGTTTCAACTACTAACTTGTACATACTCTCCTGAAATTTCTCGATATTCACCAAAAGTACCCCTTTCCCCATGTCCGATTCGTAATCTATTTAAAAATTACAACTATTTGACGATTATTATTATACTCCTATAAACCCCCGATTTAAAGGTAAAGGTATTCAAAAAAAAAAGAGCCTGTAATTACACAGACTCTGGTGCTTCACGATGATTGAATTCCTTACATTTCGATTCTAATTCATCAATCATTTTAATTAAATTGTCAATATCATCAAGATCCGTATCCTCTGGATCAATAGCATCCAATACATCTAGAAACATGTTTAAACGCTGCTTTAAAAAACTAACTTGTGAATTTTTATCATGAGTTGGACTACCCAATTGTATCTCTCCCTTCCATGACATTATCCTATCGAAAGAGTACCAGTTCTGCAACTCATTCAAAATAATTATCTTGGTCTTTCTGAGGCAGCAAACCCAAATGAAACATAATCCTGCACCGGAATCCATGCCCCAATTCCTTGCTGCGTTACATTTTTGATTACAATGACTTTTTTGTTACCCTTTAGCATTAAATATACTTCACCATAAGTAACCTTCCCTTTTTCATTTACTGCAGGTGCGTAGGCATATAAGTAACCTAATCGATTCACAGGGATATTGTAGACCTGATCGTTCTTCGTTCCTCCACCAATAATGGTATCGAAGGCAAGAGGAAGTTGTGTTTTTTCCATTGCCTTTAACAGCATCATCTTTTTAACATCTTCTGCGCTGGCGATTTTAGCTGTTAATCCGCCGCGGATAACTTTTTGTGCCTCTTGAACGTAATGAATTTGGTAAGGCACTCTCCCACCACGGTTATCGTAATAATTTGTATTTATTTTTTGATATTCCCAGTTCGGCGATGTTTCAGTTGATTCATAATTTAATGGCCACTGACCTAGGTAGACGATGGCACGATAACCTAGTGCAAACGGTGTACTATTGACGCTTGACTCATTAAGCATACGAATTAAATCTGGATTTTCAATTTTAACCTTTGAAGAGTCAATAAGCTTTTTGGTTAATTCACTTGGCTGCAAGGTTGGTAAATCCTGTGTTGAATTAGGATACGTATTTTCCTTCGTGATATTGCGAACTGAAGGAGGAACTTGATAGGTTACAGGTTCCTTTTTAGCAGGTGCTTTTTCAGCCGAAGCTGTAGGCAGAAAAGCTAACATTAATAGCAGCGTGGTGACGACAGGGATAAATTTTTTCAAAAGAAAAACTCCTTTCACAATATAGCAGTAATAAGTCTGCTTTTAGTGTTTTCGGAGTTGAAAATTTTTATCCATTTTTACGAAATATTTCAAAAATAGTAATCTGAACATTTACAAAATTCTAATAATCAGTTATACTGTACTTAACCTTTAAAAAAAGGAGGGCAGTAATCAATCGACGAACCATTACCATTAAGGAGGTTGGGATTCCACTCATATATGATATTCAACACTCGTGTTTTTCATTTATAAATAAACATGAAGGTTGGTGATAGATGGTCCCAAGAAACGCGATTGGTTTTACCCGAATAAAGCATTAATGCTTGAACATTATAGCACAGTTAATTGATTTACCCTTACATCGAAAATTTTTAAAAAAGAAGACTCTGAGCTTATCGGCTCGGAGTCTTTTATTATAGCAGGAAGAACCCTATACCCATTATGAAATACGCAGCCAATAAGGTCAGTCCCTCAAACCAGTTCGACTCACCGTCATTGGAGATAACTACCATAAGCAGGACTGAGGTTACCATAGCAATTAATTCAGGCATCGTAAATACAAGCGGCATCGTTTCTGTAAAGAAAAGGGAAATTAACACCAGTACTGGCGCAACAAACATGGCAACCTGGAGAGTGGATCCAATCGCAATCTCGACTGCAATATCCATTCTATTTTTCATAGCCATGAGAACCGCTGAAGCATGCTCAGCAGCATTACCAACAATGGCTACAATAATTACCCCGATAAACAATTCAGTCCAGCCAAATGATTCAGCTACATATTCAAACGTGTGAACGAGGTTTTCAGATATGTAGGCGACAGCTAATGTTGCAACCAATAGAACGCCAATAGCCTTACCCTTTCCCCATTCTGGTTCTTCCACATGATGTTTTTCAGTATTTTCACTTTGATAGACACCGCGGTGGGTTACCAACTTAAAGAAAAGTGCAGCAAGATAAAGCATGATTAGAATAACAGATATTCCAATACTAAGTGTTAATGTTTTCGATTCATTCATTTCCATCGAAAAAACTTCTGGAATAACAAATGCTACGATTACAGCAAACATTAGCAAACCAGAATTATGCCGGGCATCGTGGACGTTAAATCTCTGCCTTTTAAATTTCAAGCCGCCGATAAAGAAGGATAAACCTGCAACAAGGAGGAGGTTACCTAGTACAGACCCCGTTAAAGAGGCTAGAACAACCCCTACCAATCCCTCCCTTAGAGCAAAGATGGAAATGATTAATTCCACTGCATTCCCAAATGTAGCGTTTAACAGACCACCGACCCGCGGTCCTGTAACAATGGCCAGACTTTCGGTAGCTCTCCCCATATAACTGGCAAGGGCTATAATTGAAACACAATAAACGATAAAGAGTATCATGGTTGGCCAATGCATGAGTGTCCCGATTACCGAAAGTGGGACACCAATAAAAGTAAGGAGCATAAATACTTTACCCACTATTTCCCCTCCTAAAAAGAATGTAAAACGTACAAAACTGTATAAGATTTCCTTCAACATGAGATTACCCTATTTTTCCCAATGTTAAACGAGAGCAGGAATATTTTACTTGCAAATGCTTTGTTTTCTCGTTACCATCTTCCATGTAGCCATTTTATGGTTTTACCCATCAACAAATAACGAGGAAACTATCATGAATAAAAATAATTCTCGACTCTGGATTTTAGTGACGATTGTTGCCATTTCTGGTTTTTCACAAGGAATGCTCCTTCCGCTTATTGCCGTTATATTTGAAAAAGGTGGAGTTTCATCGTCCCTTAACGGATTAAACGCTACCGCACTCTATATTGGGATTCTGCTCGTTTCTCCTTTTATGGAAACCCCTCTTCGAAAATATGGATATAAACCAACTATTATTCTTGGAGGCGGGCTTGTAGTCCTTGCCCTTGCCATGTTTCCACTGTGGAAATCCTTTTGGTTTTGGTTTTGTTTGCGTGCGCTGATCGGTATCGGCGACCATGCCTTGCACTTCGCTACCCAAACCTGGATTACCTCCTCCTCTCCAACCGAAAAAAGAGGGCGGAATATTTCATTGTATGGATTATTTTTTGGTATTGGTTTTGCGAGCGGGCCATTGATGACACCGCTTGTAAATGTAAATGAATCACTTCCCTTCATTGTTTCATCCATTCTATGTTTATTCGGCTGGGTGTTTGTATTTACCATAAAGAACGAGTTTCCTGAGCAAGAAATTGGAATAAATTCATTCTTCAACACCATCAAGCGTTTTAGTAAAACGATGAAATACGGCTGGGTAGGCTTCCTCCCCCCTTTCTGCTACGGCTTTTTAGAATCTTCTTTAAACGGCAGCTTTCCCATTTATGCTTTACGAATGGATATTGACATAGCAAGTGTTTCGCTCATGTTAACAGCCTTTGCCGTTGGTGGTATCATCACACAGTTGCCATTAGGGGTTCTAAGTGATTCGTTTGGCCGGCGAAATTTATTAATTATTGTTCTCTTACTTGGATTTTTCACCTTTACTTCTGCAAGTATTTTTGAACATTCTTTTATCGGCCTTTTTGTCTCCTTCCTATTATCTGGGATGGTTGTTGGCTCAACCTTTTCACTTGGAATCAGCTATATGACGGATTTAGTGCCAAGAAACCTGTTAGCAACTGGAAATTTATTATGCGGTATCTTTTATAGTTTAGGAAGTCTCAGCGGTCCCATTATTGGCGGGCTATTTATTCAATTTTTCAAAGGGATCAGTTTCTTTTATATTATCAGTACCATGTTGCTAATCTTATCCATCGTCATTTACGCTTTTGGTAAAAAGGCGTTTCCAATGGTAGAGCAACATAATTCCTAGGCTTTAAAGGAGCAAATTTATATTATTAACATAAAATGTATGATAAAATTAATTTAATAAAATAAACCTTTGAAGTCTGCAGTCATCTTTACGATGACTGTTCTACAATCTGTGCTGTCATCTCTTGATGACAGCTTTCGTGTTTTTTAAGGGTAGTGAAGATGATTATTTTTCTCAATTAGATTTAGATATAAATAGGAGGAGGGAACTGAAATGAGTACGGATGCTAAGAGATTATCCAAAGTGCTTCCAAAAGTAGGTTTTATTGAAAAAGTTAAACTTCATGCAGAACTTATTGCTGCTGGTTTAAGTGGTGTATTCATTGCAGCAGGATGGATAACGGACAAAATGGGAGATCAAGTTGCTTCTATTATTTTTTATTTATTGGCTTTTGTGATTGGCGGTTTTGCTAAAGCCAAGGAAGGTATTGAAGCTACCTATGAGAACAAAGAGCTAAACGTTGAAATGCTAATGATATTTGCTGCTATTGGTTCTGCCATTATCGGCTATTGGACGGAAGGCGCGATGTTGATTTTTATTTTTGCTGTAAGTGGTGCTTTAGAGACCTATACAATGAACAAAAGTCATAAAGAAATTTCTTCATTAATGAAGCTGCAGCCAGAAGAAGCCCTTCTTATTAATAATGGAGTGGAACGACGTGTCCCTGTTTCAGAATTAAAGGTGGGAGATCAAATCCTTGTAAAGCCGGGAGAAAGAATTCCTTCGGATGGAGTAATCAAGACGGGACATACAAACATTGATGAAGCTGCAATTACTGGAGAATCCATGCCCGTGTCGAAAGGGTTGGATAGAGAAGTGTTTGCGGGAACGGTTAATTTAACAGGAGCCATTACCGTGCAAGCAACAAAAACAAGCAATGAAACACTCTTTCATAAAATTATTGAATTAGTTCAATCGGCTCAAAGCGAAAAATCTCCATCGCAGCAATTTATAGAACGCTTTGAAGGAACCTATGTAAAAACGGTATTAGCTGTCGTTTTACTGATGATGTTCCTTCCATATTTCTTACTTGATTGGACCTGGAATGAGTCATTTTATCGTGCCATGATTTTGCTTGTTGTCGCTTCCCCTTGTGCCCTTGTTGCTTCCATCATGCCAGCAACGTTATCTGCCATTTCCAATGGAGCCAAAAGAGGTATTTTAGTTAAAGGAGGTGTCCATTTAGAGAACCTCAGTCATTTACAGGCTATTGCCTTCGATAAAACTGGGACACTTACTAAAGGAAAACCTGAAGTTACCGATATTATTGTAGATGAAAAATTTAATAAAGAGGAGCTTTTATGGAAAGTTGCTTCGATTGAGAATCAATCAAATCATCCTTTAGCACAGTCGATAGTAAAATATACAAAAGAAAATCTTAACCGAGTCCTTATTCATCCAGAAAATGTTGAAGATGTTTCTGGATGGGGTGTAAAAGCAGAAATAAATGGGGAACAGTGGAAAATCGGGAAAATGGATTTTGTTGGTAAAGAAGCTGCTTTGTCCTTTGCTGGGGGTAGAGCTGCAGATTTAGCCAGCCAAGGGGATACACTGGTTTTTGTGCAAATTAATGATTGTATAGCAGCCATGATCGCTTTAAAAGATGTTGTTAGACAAGAAACAAAGCTCGCTATCGACCATTTAAGGAAACAAGGTATTTACACGGTCATGCTGACTGGTGATAGTGAGAAAACGGCTAAGGCCATAGCAGATGAAAGCCATGTAGATCAGTTCTTTGCTGAATGCCTGCCTGAACAAAAAGTGGAGCAGCTTAAAAAGTTGAAAGAAAAATACGGAACCATCGCGATGGTTGGGGATGGGATAAACGATGCACCTGCATTAGCTATCGCAAATGTTGGAATTGCCATGGGGGAAGGCACGGATGTTGCCCTTGAAACAGCGGATGTAGTGTTAATGAAAAGTGACCTAGTAAGGATTTCCGAAGCTATTGAACTTTCTAAACGAATGAATACAATTATTAAACAAAATGTTATCTTCTCCATTACGGTGATTATGGTTTTAATTTCATCTAACTTTTTTCAATTACTTGATTTACCATTTGGTGTAATTGGGCATGAAGGCAGTACCATCCTTGTCATTCTCAACAGTTTAAGACTTCTTAAAAAGTAAAGAACCGGGCTTTTAGCCCGGTTTTATTTAGTGGTAACCATTGCTGCCGTTTGCAGATCCTGATGTTTTATTTCCTTTACTGCCTTTACCTTTTTGTTTTGTTCCACCATCTTTTTTTGTGTGTTTTGTCATGATGAGCCCCCTAGTAATTGTTTTGTTCCCCACATATATTATTTGCAAACTTCATAAGAAAAGTTGAGTAAGATTTTAACAATTTGATTTGTGTTTTTCACTATAGAATGCGTTAATTTCCCCGCCAATTATGATAATAAAACCAGATATGTATAACCAAATCAGTAAAACAATAATGGCTCCAATACTTCCATATGTTAATGAAAAGTTGCTGAAATTCCCTACGTAGTAGGATAAAGCATACGACGAAACAATCCAGCCAATTGTAGCAAATGCTGCACCTGGAAAAGCACTTCTGCATTTTAATTTAACATTTGGAGCAATCCAATATAAACCCGTGAAAACGACAAATAAAATAAGGGCGCTTACCAACAATCTTAACATATCCCAGATTCGGAGAAATTCCCCTTTAAGGCCTAAATAAGAAAAAAGAAATACACCGATTTCTCTTCCAAATATCGGGAGTAAAACAGCAACAATAAAAACTAAGATCATACCAAAGGTCAGCAGAATTGCCATACCTCTCGAAACGATAAATGAACGACTTTCTTTAACATTATATGCTTTGTTAAAGGCTCTAACTAAGGAATGAATTCCATTAGAGGCAGACCACATGGTGCCAATAACCCCAATAGAAAGCAATCCTCCACTTCGATTATTCATAACATAATTCACATTCTTCTCGATGAAGTCCATTGTGTCAGGCGGGGCAAACTCCCGAATACTTCCGAGAATATCAGGGTATGGAATCGGCAAATATGGCAGTAATGTAAAAATGAAAATAAGGAGTGGAAATAGTGAAAGAAGAAAAAAATAGGCTAGTTGGGCGGATAAACCTGGAATATCATCTTCTTCTATCCGGTGCCAAAGAAGCCTAAACAACGATTTTCGAACATTCACTGACTTCATCATTTCTCACCTCTCCCTTTAAACCTCTTACTTCTTGCTTGAGTCTTCTTCCACTTTGACCTCTTTCAACAAATCATCCATAAGGTCTGATTCTGTATCATCAAAAAAAGCACTTTTCGTTTCCATGACTCTTTCTTTTACCTGAGGGGTTAACTCACGAAGTTCGTCCACTTTCCCAGTAATATAGGAAATATCCTCACTCACCTGCTCAATCGTGTTTCTAATTTTATCTGCCGTTTCTTTTACATTTTCCGTGATTTCTCCAGGATGACGAACGACATAAGAAACTTGACAATACGCTTTTTTCACATTCACCTTCATTGCCTGACGAGTTTGTTTATCCAATAAGCTTAGCGCTCCACCCGCAATTGCTCCATATACTATACCCTTTAAAAATAGATTTCTAACCATTTTTTAACCTCCCCTTTCAATTTATTTTTATCATTCATTTGACTACTATGAAAAAAACACCAACATTCATTACTTTATATTTTGCTTTAAGCTTGCTGGTAAATGCAAGTTTAGATTGACATCTACCAATGAAAATGAAAAGATAAAGTTATCAATCTTGAAAGGGTGACGGGATGAATTTGTCTGAGAAAACCACTGAAAATGTAGAGTATATGATTGAACAAATAAAAGAGAAATTAAAGGTATTAAATCTTGGAGCCATTAAACCATCACACTTTGATGAAGAAATGTACGAGGAATTAAAAGAAATTTATGATATGGTCATGAGAAAGCCTTCTTTTAGCCCTAATGAAATGCAGGCTTTGGTAGAAGAGCTGGGAAATCTTCGTAAAAATAAGTAAAACAGATCTCTAAGGATCTGTTTTTTTATTTTTCTTGATTGGTTAATATAATTGGGCCATCTTTGGTGACAGCAATGGTATGTTCATATTGAGCAGAATACTTACCATCAATAGTCCGAGCTGTCCAGCCATTGTTATCCATCTTCGTTTGGTACCTGCCAATATTAACCATAGGCTCAATGGTAAAAACCATACCTTCTTTAATTCTTGGACCTTTTCCAGGCAGCCCGTAATGTGGTACATCTGGTTTTTCATGAATAACCGCGCCAATGCCGTGACCTATGAAATCACGAACAACCGAAAAACCTTCGCCTTCTACATACGTTTGAATGGCATGACCTATATCCCCGATTCTATTGCCTAGAACAGCCTGATCAATACCTTTATAAAGTGCTTCTTTTGTTACGTTTAATAAATGCTTTGTTTCCTTAGAAACGTCTCCAACTGCATAGGACCAAGCTGAATCAGCCAACCCTCCATTATAGTCGACAACCATATCTATGGTAACAATATCGCCTTCCTTTAATGGTTCCTTTCTTGGAAAACCGTGACACACTTCGTCATTGATACTTGCACAAGTAGCATATTTATAGCCTTTATAGCCCTTTTGCTTAGGTGTTGCCTTGTGTTTACTTAAGTATTCGTCCACAAACTCATCAATCTCCCAAGTTGTAATACCCGGTTTTATCATTTTTGCAATTTCTTTATGGCAAGATGCAAGGATTACTCCTGCTTTTTTCATTGCTTCTATTTCCCGCTGTGATTTAAGAACAATCATGGCTCTTCCCCACCCTTTATTATTATTTTTATGTATTCTTAGAGAATTGGAAACACATTTTAATATTATCGTTATATCACCCTTTTTTCAAAAAATATTTGAAATTGACAAATATTTTGTGTAAAATAGGTCGTTCTTAATATGGAACTTTACCAACTTTTTTGATAAAATTATTGTAGTGATAATAAATAGTAGGTGTGTGAGCTCAATGATAGGTGATCGTGTTAAAAAACTACGTTTAGAGAAAAAAATGTCATTATCAGAACTTGCAGAGCAAGCAGGAGTTGCTAAATCTTATTTAAGTTCTCTTGAAAGAAACCTGCAAAGAAATCCCTCTATTCAGTTTCTTGAAAAAATTTCATCTGTGTTAAACGTCCCCGTGGAACATTTAATAAATGAACAGATAAATAAAGAGGAATTAGATAGTGATTGGATGGGTATTGTAAAAGAAGCCATGGATTCTGGTGTCTCGAAAGAACAATTTCGTGATTTTCTTGAATTCAATAAATGGCGGGTCAATCAAAATAATAACGAAGAATAAAAGAACAAAGCATACACCGCTGTTTGGGTAGTATGCTTTGTTCTTTTATGTATCTTAGCGGTTCTTTACTAGTATCTCTGTGACTTCATTCTGATGAAGAAAATCAAGGATTGTTTCCTTCGAAAGACCTAGCTCTTTTGCCTCTACAATTAGTGCCAACCATTCTGCGTCCATACCATTCATCATACTATCAATTATTACCACACTCATTCACTCCTAAAATACATAGTGTATTCCAGGTAGCCCGGCCATCATAGTAAGTATGTCAAACCTTAGATCCTCGGCTTTGCGTCCCTATTTTTCAATAGGTTTGCCCTTTTCTGCTTCAAACCACTCACAAATCATCGATTATTCAGTATATTTATGGACAACTCTTTGTATTCCTAAATTTATATTTCCTACGCCTTATTATATCTAGTACTTTTTCAGTAGCGTGTTGGATTTTGTCAGTTAAAATTACCTTTTGAACCTTTTTTTCACACAAATTATCCCAAATTTCTACAAATAACCTTCCAGTACCTTCCATTATAAACTGACAACTGGAAGTTTATTGGATAATAAAGGGGTATTAGGTCGAAAATGCATTATTTTACCATTGGTGAGCTTTAGTAAAAACCTATGAAAAATCAATAAAATTTGTCTATTTTGTGACAATTGACATATACAATAAACAACATTAAAATATACTAAATATTAATAATATTCCAAAAATGGAGGTGGACGTATATGACATCCATTCACGTGTTGAATTACGTTATTCCGATTGCCTTTATGGTGTTCTTCGGTTTTCTACTTGACCGAATGTGCAGCCCATCAAAATCAGAAGATAAAATCAACGAAGAATAATAAATTCCCTTGGTTTGGGAATGATACATTCGTAGACGAAAGGAGTGTTTGATTTGGCACGTGGAGAACATTTTAATCATAAAAAGAAAGGTCATCCTGGAGATTTACCAAAGGATAACTTAGTTGAAAGACATTCAAAGGATGCCATTGGGGACGAAGAGTTAATTGTAGTACAAGAAGCATTTAAGAATAGAGTTGAAACGAAAGATGTAGAATAAAAGGCGTGAAATTCACGCCTTTTTGCTTATTTAACATTATCAAATTCTATAATGAGCTTCCTTAAGTCCATTTCTTTTAGACCTGTTGCAGCCCTTTCAATATCTTTAGAAAAGATTCGATCCTTCTTTATGGAAGGAACAAGTTCTCTTCCCTTCTCATACATCTTCTTGGTTTGGCTGGCCATTTTTTCTACCCCGCGAATTTCAACTGCTTGCATGGCACATATCAGTTCAATAGCTAGTACTCTTCTTGCATTTTGGATAATTTGATAAGCATGCCTAGATGCAATGGTTCCCATACTTACATGATCCTCCTGATTCGCAGAAGAGGGAATGGAATCGACACTTGCTGGGTGGGCAAGCGTTTTGTTTTCTGAAACTAGCGATGCCGCCGCATATTGCATAATCATCGCTCCTGACTGCAAACCTGGTTCAGGACTTAAGAAAGGGGGTAAATCATTTAATTGTGGATTTACTAATCTTTCAATACGTCTTTCCGAAATATTCGCAAGCTCTGCTACAGCAATCTTCATGAAATCCATCGCAAACGCAATCGGCTGGCCATGAAAATTCCCTCCAGAGATAACTTTTGCACCATCGTCAAAGATTAACGGGTTGTCAGTTGCTGCATTCATTTCAATTTCTAGTTTTTCCTTTACATAATCTAGTGCCTGCCAGGAAGCACCATGGACTTGAGGAATACACCTTAATGAATAGGCATCCTGCACACGATATTCTCCTTGTACTGTTGTTAATAAACTATCACTTAGGTATCGACGAATTCTTGCGGCAGTGTCAATCTGCTGCTGGTAGCCTCTAGCTACATGAACCGCTTCATCAAATGCATCAATAATACCATTCAATCCTTCCATCGTCATCGCTGCGATTAGCTCACTTTCAAATGCAAGCTGCTCTGCTTCTAGATAGCCGACAACGCCCATTGCCGTCATTGCTTGTGTACCATTAATCAGTGCTAGACCCTCTTTTGCCTCTAATGTAAGTGGAAGAATCCCTTCCATTTGCAGGGCATGAACGGATTCCATCCGCTTCCCTTTGTAAAAAACTTCTCCTTCTCCAATCAGCACTAAAGCTAAATGAGAAAGAGGAGCCAAATCACCGCTGGCACCAAGTGAACCTTGCTGTGGAATAACCGGTATGATTTCCTTATTAACTAGCTCTACTAGTTTTTCAACAAGTATGGGTCTAACTCCTGAATATCCTTTTAATAGGGCATTTGCACGTAAAAGAAGCATTGCTTTTGAAACAATCTCCGGAAAAGGTTCTCCGATGCCGCAAGCATGGGAGCGTATTAAATTTAGCTGTAAATCCCTGACGTGTTCTTTATCAATTAATACATCACTGAACTTTCCAAACCCTGTATTGATTCCGTAGACTACTCTTTGTTCTGTAACAATTTTCTCAACTGCTTCACGGCTTTTTTTTACAAAATCCATGCTTTGCTCAGAAGCAAAAACCTGTTCTTTTCGATATAAGACATCCTTCATTTGTTTCAAATTTAAACTTTGACCTGTTAGCATAATCATATTTCTCACCTCTACCACTTTAATAGAATAAAGAAAGAGGCTGGATTCCAATTCAGATTAGATTTGGAGTCCAGCCTCTTTTATAAATATTTGGTTCATTTTTTGATGCCTCATTGGTAATCATCCCATTCACAAATTCTATTGGTTTAATAATTATTGTATGTGATAAAAAGCCTGATTGTCAATGTAATTGTCAGAATTTTAGTACAATAACACTTTAGCAGAATAGCAAAGAAAAGGTACTATGTAAATTAAAAAAAATACGCACATACAATAACCTTTCATGATTATTAATGTGCATATTTTTATATGACTACTTTAGGTTTAACTTTTTTAAAGCATCAGCCAAAGCTGAATTGATTGGCTCTTCTTGTTTTTGCTGCTGTTTTAAATACTTTTGCACATCGCCTTTAGATACTTTTCCACGAGATTCCTTTTTGCGTCGTGCTTCAAAAGCAGATAGCTTTTCACGATATCCACATTGACATGCAAAGATTTGCCCTTCACCCTCACCACGTAGTTCAAGCTTTTTACGGCATTGTGGGCAGCGAGCATTTGTAGTACGTGAGACGTTTTTACGATGACCACATTCACGATCCTGGCATACGAGCATTTTCCCTTTTTTGCCGTTTACTTCAAGCATTGGTTTCCCGCAGTCTGGACATGATTTTGTTGAAATATTGTCGTGCTTATACTTTTTATTGCTTGCTTTAATTTCGCTAACGATTTCTTTTGTATGCTGCTTCATCTCATTGATGAATGTTTCCTTTTTCAGTTTACCTTGTGCAATTAACTCCAACTTTTGTTCCCACTCAGCAGTTGTTGCAGGTGATTTTAGTTCATCTGGAACTAAATCCAGCAGTTGACGCCCTTTAGATGTAATATGAATATCTTTTCCGCGTTTTTCAATTAAGAACGAATTAAACAGTTTCTCAATAATGTCTGCACGTGTTGCAACAGTACCGAGACCACCGGTCGATTTTAATGTGTCTGCAAGCTGTTTATTCCGATTTTCCATAAACTTCACTGGATTTTCCATTGCTGATAAAATGCTCGCTTCTGTAAAGCGTGCAGGCGGTTTGGTTTGGCCCGACGTTTGAGCGATTAAGTTAACATTTAATGAATCACCTTTTTCGATTCGGGGTAAAATCTGTTCTTTTAGATCGTCTGCATCATCATCTTCTTCATAGCGGTTTTCGTAAACTTCTTTCCAGCCGGGGTTCAGAATAGTTTTTCCACGCGCAACGAAATTCTCATCACCTATTTTTGCACGCAGCGTTAATTGTTCGTACTCAAATGCCGGGAATAATACTGCTAGAAAGCGTTTAATAACCAAATCATATATTTTACGTTCTTTATCTGTAAAAGCAGAGAAGTTCACATACCCTTCCGTTGGAATAATGGCGTGGTGATCACTTACTTTGCTATCATCTACAAATGATTTAGAAGCCTTTATTGGTTTCTTTAACACTTTGTTTACTATCGGACGATAATCTCCTATTGAACATGCTTTAAGACGTTCTGGAAGCGTTGGAACTATATCTGATGAGATAAAGCGTGAATCTGTACGAGGATATGTTAACACTTTATGTTGTTCATACAGCTTTTGCATAATATTTAGCGTCTCTTTAGCAGAATAACCAAATATTTTGTTGGCATCACGCTGTAATTCTGTTAAATCATAAAGACCCGGAGAGAATGACTTCTTCGGCTTTTTCTCAATCTCCGTTACAACAGCATTTTTCCTGCCAAGTTTTTTGACAATCTCATCGATTTTTTCCTTATCAAAGCTGCGACCATCACCTTTAGCATTCTGCCAGGTTAGTTTTAACTTATCATCGGTTTGTGCTTCAATTCCATAGTAGTTTAGAGATTTGAAATTTTTAATCTCATCTTCGCGTGCTGCAACCATCGCTACAACCGGAGTTTGCACACGTCCGCAATTTAATTGCGCATTAAACTTTGTCGTTAGTGCCCGAGTTGCATTAAGACCGATATACCAGTCCGCTTCAGATCTCGCTACTGCAGAAAGATATAGATTTTCATACTCCTTACCGTTTCTTAACTTCTGAAATCCTTCTTTAATCGCCTTATCCGTAACGGATGAAATCCATAACCGCTTCGTGGGTTTATTTACCTTTGCTTTATTCAGAATCCACCGTGCAACGAGTTCCCCCTCACGAGCACTATCCGTTGCGATAACAATCTCTCCTACATCTGAACGCTGTAGCTGGCTCTTCACTGCATGGAACTGCTTACTCGTTTGCTTAATAACTACGAGCTTTAACTCATTCGGCATCATTGGTAAATCTTCTAATTTCCACGTTTTATATTTATCGTCATACACTTCCGGGTCAGCAAGTGTAACTAAATGACCTAATGCCCATGTAACAATATATTTATCTCCCTCTAAAAAACCATTACCTTTTTTATTACAATTCAGTACGCGCGCAATGTCTCGTGCAACAGATGGTTTTTCAGCTATTACAACACTTTTTTTCACTTCATAAACACCCTTTCTGTAAAACCATTGAATGATAAATATAGCATATAATAAGTTTAATTGCAGAATTGGAGAAAAACGAATCACCATCTTTTTTCTTGTATTTTCCTATTTCAGAATAGTATGATGGATTAGCTGTTATACATATTGGGAGTGAGGTAATACATGAGGATTAGAGATTGGGATCCTAATTTAAAGGTTCGCTTATTTAGCGAAGCTATGATGAACATTACGTTTTGGATGTTCTTCCCGTTTTTGACGATTTATTTCGCAGATGAATTCGGTAAAAATAAAGCCGGCTTTCTGTTGGTATTTTCTCAGATTTTTTCCGTTATCGCCAATCTTATGGGTGGATACTGTGCCGATCGCTTTGGGCGTAAAAGGATGATGGTTCTCTCAGCCATTGGACAAGGGCTTTCTTTTTTAGCTTTTGCCTTTGCAAGCTCACCTTGGCTCGAGTCCCCTTGGATCGGATTTGTTGCCTTTGCGATTGCAGGCGTTTTCGGATCGTTTTATTGGCCAGCCAGTCAAGCAATGGTGGCTGATGTGGTTGACGAGAAGGATCGAAGCAGTGTATTTGCTATTTTCTACACATCGATAAATATCGCGGTCGTCATTGGACCTATTTTAGGTGCCATTTTTTATGTGAATTACCGATTTGAACTTTTACTAGTAGCTGGAATCGTTTGTATTTTACTTGGATTCATTTTAGCAAAATGGACTAGAGAAACAGCACCGATTCAAAAAGTGGAAGCTGTCGATGCTGATCGGAAATGGTACTACTTTTTACAAAATCAGTTAAAGGATTACACGTTGATTATAAAAGATAGAACCTTTCTTATTTTTATTATTGCAGGTGTATTAGCTGGGCAGACGTTTATGCAATTAGACTTATTATTCCCTGTTTATATGAAAGATGTAATCGAACTTCAAACTCTTTTTTCGATAGGAGACTGGTCATTTACTATTAAAGGAGAGCAAGCCTTTGGAATTGTGCTCGCGGAAAATGGCTTTCTTGTTGCCTTATTAACGGTTATAATCACAAAATGGATGAGTGGATTTAAAGAGAGGAATGTTTTTGTTCTTTCCTCCGTCATATACGCCATTTCCATTGTACTCTTTAGTCAAACCCATTGGATTTGGGGATTTATTATTGCGATGGCTGTCTTCACCTTTGCGGAGTTAATGGGCGCAGGAATTCAACAAAGCTTTGTTTCCAAGCTTGCCCCTGAGCATATGCGAGGACAATATTTTGCTGCTGCGAGTCTTAGATTCACCATTAGTAGGACGATAGCTCCACTATCTATCCCTTTGACTGTTTGGATAGGATATGAGTGGACATTTTTCGTACTTAGCCTGCTCGCTCTATTAAGTGCCGGGTTGTATTGGCTTATGTTTTATACATATGAAAAAAAGACAGTTGTTGGATCCTGAATGGGATCCTTTTTATATTCAAAAGCACCCATAAATTGTAACAAATTGTTCACAATTGCCCCTTTTACTATTATAATTAAGTTGTAAACATTTCCTACTTATAAGGGTGGTGATATTGGTGGAAGTTTCACAATTTATGTCTCCCACATCATGGTCAGGTATTATTACATTTTTAGTACTATTTTCAGCAGGGATTTATCTTAATATAAAAGTTTACGGCAGCAAATTACAGTAGAGAGTAGCATCCCTACTTATTTTTTTGCCTATTTTTTGAGCATGACTGCTATCAGTATCTTTTTCACAGTAAAAAAGCTAAAATATAGATGGAAGATTTTGAAAAAAGGAGACTAAAAAATGAGCGAATTTCAAAAGAATCTTGAGAAATATGCAGAGCTTGCCGTTAAAGTTGGCGTTAATATTCAGAAGGGCCAAACATTGGTTGTCAATGCAACATTAGATTCGGCAGAGTTTGTCCGTCTAGTTGTAAAAAGCGCCTATGAAACAGGTGCAACGAACGTGATAGTTAACTGGAATGACGATGTGGTATCCAGAACAAAATACGAATTAGCTCCCGATGAAGCTTTTACTACATACCCTGTTTGGCGTGCAAAAGAACAAGAAGATTTGGTTGAACAAGGTGCAGCGTTTATGGCGATTGTTTCCTCCAGCCCTGACTTATTGAAAGGCGTAAATCCAGAACGGATTGCTAACTTCCAAAAATCAGCTGGTACTGCATTGGCTAAGTATCGTCAAGCAGTACAATCAGACAAGGTTAGCTGGACAGTGATTGCCGCGCCTTCCCCTGCATGGGCTGCGAAGGTTTTTCCAGACGCACCGAGCGACCAACAAGTTTCATTACTATGGAATGCCATCTTTAAAGCAGTTCGAGTAGACACTGATAATCCAGTGGATGCTTGGAAAAAGCATGATGAAACCTTGCATGAAAAGGTTAGTTACTTAAATGAAAAACGCTATCAAAAACTTCACTATACAGCCCCTGGAACGGATTTAACTATTGAACTTCCGAAAAACCATATCTGGGTTGGTGCTGGCAGTGTTAATGAAAGTGGTTTTGAATTCATGGCTAATATGCCAACGGAGGAAGTCTTCACTGTTCCTTATCGGGAAGGTGTAAATGGAATCGTTGCAAGTACAAAACCATTAAGCTACGGTGGAAATATTATTGATCGTTTCTCGATAACCTTTGAAAATGGAAGAATTGTTGATTTTAAAGCGGAAGAAGGAGAAGAAGTTCTAAGGCGCCTTGTGGAAACGGACGAAGGTTCGCATTATCTTGGTGAAGTCGCACTTGTACCTTATAATTCACCAATCTCACAATCTAATGTCCTATTCTATAATACTTTGTTTGATGAAAATGCATCGAACCACTTAGCAATCGGCAGTGCATATGCTTTCTGTATCGAAGGAGGAAAGAAAATGTCTCCTGAAGAACTAAAGGAAAATGGTCTAAACGAAAGTATTACGCATGTTGATTTCATGATTGGCTCCGAGGAAATGAACATTGACGGGATTACTGCTAATGGAAAATCAGAGCCAGTATTTAGAAAAGGCAATTGGGCTTTTTAAATGGTATAATTGGTGGAACAGCTTCCGTTACGGCGGCTGTTCTTTACTGCATTTATTAAAATTTGGAGGTTTTGTATGTTAAATGAATTTAAGAAATTTGCAATGAGAGGGAATGTCATTGATCTCGCTGTCGGTGTTATCATTGGCGGAGCATTTGGGAAGATTGTTTCCTCTCTCGTTGCAGATATTATCATGCCTATAATTACATTACTCGTTGGAGCGGTTGATGTTAAAGATCTGGCTTATGGCCCATTAAAATATGGAGTATTTATACAATCAATTATCGATTTCGTAATCATATCGTTTTCAATATTTATATTTATTAAATTTCTCAATCGCTTTAAAAAGAAGGAAGAAGAGGTCAAAGTAGAGGTTAAAATTGACAAGCAAGAAGAACTTCTTACTGAAATAAGAGATTTATTAAAAGCAGAACAAGAATTTTCTAGAAAAAATGAAACATCTTGACCTTTTGTTCGTATATTCTAGATATAAATATATTTTGAGGTGAAGAAAATTGTATGCACAAACATCTACTGAATTTTTACCTTCTGTTATTAGGACGTTTGCACTTTCACTTGCCATCGCCTTCGTCGGGACTATGGCGGGTACCTTTGTACCGCCGGCATTATTTTTACCATTAGCCATCCTTGAATTTGTACTGCTGATGATTGCCTTTTTCTTTAGACGTAAAAAAGCCATTTCCTATACTTTCTTGTATATTTTCACCTTTATTTCAGGGATTACCTTATACCCAATTGTTTCTTATTATGCACTAACTGCTGGAGCAAATGTGGTAATGATGGCTTTCGCGACTACCACAGTAGTATTTACAGGAGTAGCTATTTATGCCACTAAATCAAAACGTAATTTCTCATTTTTAGGCGGATTCCTACTTGCTGCCCTACTGGCTTTAGTCGTAATTTCCATTTGGAATATTTTCATGCCGTTAAGTTCTACAGCCATGTTGGCCTTCTCATTCATTGGTGTAGTAGTATTCAGCGGATACGTTCTATTTGATTTCAATCGGATGAAGCATTACGGTGTAAGTGCAGAGGAAGTTCCGTTAATGGCATTAAACTTATACTTAGACTTTATTAACCTGTTTGTAAGTATTTTGCGTATTTTTGGTATACTTTCAAGTAAAGATTAAACAACAAAAGCCGGGATTTGTTTTCCCGGCTTTTTATTATGCTAAAGACTGGAGCTTTGGTCGAAGGTGCTCTTTTCCCCTTTTCATTCTTGTTTTCACAGTTGAAATTGGGATATTGCTTCT
This sequence comes from Neobacillus niacini, assembly GCF_031457145.1. Taxonomy (GTDB): domain Bacteria; phylum Bacillota; class Bacilli; order Bacillales; family Cytobacillaceae; genus Neobacillus; species Neobacillus niacini_J. The sequence goes on along the minus strand of NZ_JAVDVZ010000003.1, from coordinate 342,537 downwards.
ATTAGAAATTTCATTTAGAGTAAGGTCTTCAAAATAATATAGAAATATAGCAGACTTATATATTTCTGGTAAAGACATTACTGTTTCCTCCATTTTTTCAACCGAATATTTTTGAAGAACTTCTTCTTCCGGAAGAGGAGCGGCTTCAACTATCGAGGCATAGGAATACACTTCTTCCTTCCAAAATTGCTTTGCTTTATTTTCCTTCCGCCAATAATCACGACATTTATTTCCTGCTATCGTAAATAACCAGTTTTTTATTTTAGCTGGTTCCTTAATCGTGTGAAACGCCAAATAAGCGGATGTTAAAACTTCTTGGTGTAGGTCCTCGGCAAGTTCTTTATGTTTTACTAAAGAAAAAATATAATTAAAAATGGTTTTTCCATGTTCATTTACGATTACTTCAAACGAATCTAGCATTCTATCCCGCATTTTTTTCGAAACCTTCTTTCCCTATAACACTTCTTACATAAATAGACGGAATAAACATGTCTAATCCCTACACTATCTATTAATTTTTCTTAATTATTTTTCTGGATGAGGCCTTTCATGAGAATAGAAACACCAATTTTTTTACAAATCGTTAAATAATGCAGTAACGCCAATAGAACAGATCCGGTGTTCATAGCGATAATCACACCTTCCATCCTCCATTCGGGACGTGGAGCAAGGATAATGATAATAGAAAAGGAAACAATCGTTGACCAAATGCCATGTATAAACGTTTCCTTGATAAGACCTAACCCAATTAAAAATGCCTGCATTGGCATGACAAAAAAGTGGAAGAGAAAAAACGGCCATAGCATTTGTAAATAAACTGCAGCTGTAGAAGATTCAAAGAATATCGATGTAAGCTGCGGGGCAAATACATAGAAAGCTACCATCGCAGGAACTCCATAAAGAAAGGTAAGCAGCATTACTTGTGATAGCATTTTTTGCAGTGTGGAGTAATCTCTCAGTGAATATGTCTTTGAAACAGCTGGTATTAAGACAGTCATTAAGGAATGAGCGATAAATGCAGGGAAAAATCCTATTGATACAGCAACCCCCATTAGCATGCCAAAATGCTCGGTTGCGATTGTATCAGAAAGTCCAGATTTAACCAATGCAGCCTTAATTAAAAAGGGTTGGATCGCACCTGTCAAAGCGGAGAATAACCGCAACCCCGTGGTTGGCACCGAGACAGCTACCAAATTTTTACGGACAGCCTTTCGATTTAAATTGGAAAAGGGCATACGTCTTAGCTGCTGAAATTGAATGATTAACGTGTAGGATAAATAGAGGAACACAGCAATTTCACTGCCAATAAATGATGCAATTGCAATGAGTACGGATGTTTCTGCGTCAATTTTAAAGAAGCGAAACAACACAAACAACATCACGAGCTGGATTGATTTTCTTAAGAAGTTGGCAATCGCTATTTTCCCCATCTGGTGCCTTCCCATAAAATATCCCCGTGCGACCGAGGTAAAAGAAATGACGGGAATTAACAGGATAATTAACCATCTGGTATAAGGATGGAAACCATCAAAAACAGAAATAAAAGGCATGAGTATTACCGCCAACACTAATAGGATACTCGTGAAAATGATGGTAATCGTAATTGCATGATAAAGAATATTTCGATGAAACTTTTCCTCTTTTTCCGCAACAAACTTAGAAATCGAAACCGGCAGTTCGAAGCTAGACAAAAGAACGAGTAAATAAATGGATGGCAGAATGGACATATATAAACCTAACCCATGCTTGCCCAACTCTTTTGCAAGAATCAAATTAACTAAGAACTCCACACCTTCTCCTAAAAAAGCAGAAAGCGCCAAAAATAAAATCCCTTTGTAAAAGATAGCCATTACGAACTCCCCTTCAAAACAATCTCACTTTTATTAACCTATGAGACAAGTTCTAAGATTAGTAGGGATTTTTCAAAAGAAAAAGGACTTGCTCAGCCCTTTATTTCAATTCAGCATTATTTAGTTAACGAGTGTTTAAATGCATATATGACAGCCTGTGTTCGATCTTGGACGCTTAGTTTACTTAGTATATTACTGACATGTGTTTTGACTGTTTTCAGGGCGATAAATAGTTCATCTGCAATTTCTTGATTTGCTTTTCCTTCTGCCATCAACAATAATATCTCCATTTCACGGCTGGTGAGTTCTTCATGTGGCAAGTGCTGTTGTTTCTGGCGCATTTTAAGCATCATTTTTCCTGTTACTTCAGGCTCAAGAACGGATTGACCATGATAGGTGGCACGGACAGCATTCGCAATTTCATCTGCTTTAGAAGTTTTCAGCATATAACTGGTGGCGCCTGCTTCGAGTGCAGGGTAAACTTTTTCATCGTCTAAAAAGCTGGTGACGATGATTACCTTTGCTTCAGGCCAGTTTTCAATTATTTGCTTTGTTGCTTCAATACCGTCCATTTCCTTCATCACTAAATCCATTAAAATGATATCTGGTCTCAGCTCAAGTGCCAGTTCCACACCCCTAATCCCATCTGCGGCCTCACCAACCACTTCAATGTCTGGCTGTGCTGATAAATAAGCGGAAACTCCAATTCTCACCATCTCATGATCATCGACAAATACTACTCTAATCATCTACACCATCTCCATTTGTCATAACCGGTACCTTTACTTCCAGCCGCGTACCTTTACTTTTCACGCTAATCACCTTTAAAGTGCCTCCAACTTCAACCGCCCGTTCATGCATATTCTGCATGCCATAAGACCCTGCCTTCATTGTTTCAGCTTCAAAGCCAATTCCATCATCCACAATCCTTAAAATAACAAGGTCATCCCTCTTTATCAATAAAACTTCTAATTTGCTTGCTTTCGAATGTCGAAGTGTATTTGATACAGACTCTTGCAGGATACGGAAAAGATGATCCTCGATTCCTTTATCAAGTGGAAATTCTTCAATCTTCCATTTAATTTCCATTGTTACTTTCTGTGATAATTCGACTAATAACTCTTCAATTCCTTCTTGAAGCGTTTTATTTTTTAACGCAACTGGACGCAAATGAAGAAGTAGGGCACGCATTTCAAGTTGCGATTGATGAATCATTTCTTCGACCATTTTTAACTGCTTGGCTTCCCTATCAACCTCACTAGTTCCTTGTTTTGTGGTATTAATGGCGGACATCATCATGGAAGCTGCAAATAATTGCTGACTGACGGAGTCATGTAATTCTCGGGCGAGGCGATTTCGTTCTTGTTCAATAATTTCTTGAATTCTAGATTCCTGATCCTCCACTTTTTCTGTAGCCAATCGTTGTGAAAGCTTGGCTTGTTCAGCCATTTGCCTGCCTATCCGATCAATCTGCTCAGCAATACCTTGCATTTCTGAGATGGCTGGTTTTCCGTCTGAGGCAGTCAGTCTTCCCTGCTCCAAATGATGCAATGATTGTTCAACATCCTGGAGCTGACGTCTCCAAAAGAAACCAGAAATAATTCCCAATAATATTCCAACAGCAATGCTGAATGCCGGAATAAAAATCACAAAAGGAATATCCATAAACTGTCGATTCCATAATTCCGACCAATCGGAAACGGGAAAAACGAAGATATAGGCCGCAGATACTCCGAGTGCAAGAATGAGCGAAAAGCCAACATTCGAGAGTATCTGCCTTTGGACAGTGCTCATATCCGTCTCACCTCTAAATTCCCCACCAGCAAGGATGTAAAGATTTTCACCTTCTGCTCTGCATGCTCATAGCCGGCTGTCTTAAGATGGAATGCTTGGTTAAAAACCTGAGACTGATGATGATCAAAAACAGTAGTAGCACCAACAACACATGAATGATGAACGCTAACCTCAATTTCATAAGGTACTTGAATTTGTATATTACCAAAAACATTGCGAATAAAAATGATTGTTTCGCCTTTTGGTAAAACCGTATAACTTAGGTCAATGATGGTGTCACCAATTCCAGATTGAATGTTAATGTCGTTCCATTCATAAACACCACTTGGCGTTTTCTGCTGTCCAAATAATATATTCTCAAAGAGCGGTTGGCTCTTAATAAGCATCTCTTCTTGTTGTACTTGTTCTGATTCTTTAATATCGATAGCAATTTTATTAGGGTTCTTTTTTGAATTAGAATATTGAATAATTAAGTGAAGTAAAATGGCCAGCAATAGAAATTTTAAGGTCATCATACTAAACACACTAATGACTAAGAAAATAATTCCGGCAAAAAAGAGAAATTTCCCGCTCTTTTTTCCTGTCTTTTTTCGACCATAATAGATCATTGCACTAGAAAAGAAAAGGGAGAAAATAAGACCATGGTTGAAAAATAGAATTTCAAGCAGCAGAATGACAATCCCGATTACGACCAGCCATCCCATATAATCATTTTTCGCTTTTTTTAACATTCGGCCCACCCTCCCTTTTTAGATTTCTTTATTAATTTTAACATTATTGCCAAAAAGGTGCAGCTTACTGCACCTCTTTAGAATACCATCTTTTGGTTATTAAATGGACTTGCTTTCTTCTAATTTCATATCTTTTTCTAATTGGGCGATTCTTACGTCAATGGTATCGCGGTAATAAGAACTATTTACTTGATGTTCTAAACGATCTAAATAATTATCAATTTCTTGGAAACGAGAGGACGCTTGATTAGAATCAGTATTTGAATCTAAAACCTGATTCATTCGATGATTTGCTCGTGTAACATTCTCACGTCCCATTAATTCTAATCGGCGAATCTGCATATCTTTTAACTTGTGCTTCATTTCCTCATATTTTCTCTCTAATTCACAAAGCTGATTTTTCACTTGCTCTAGAGAAGCACCTAGGCGCTCAACACGACTTGAGTATTGCTGATGTTCTGCTGAAGCAAACCCATAAAGCTCCATTTCTCCTGCTTTAGAAGCGATTTCTGCTTGATACTTCCTTTTCCCTGCTAATTCCACTGCTTGGGAATATTCTCTAGTGAATTCATCTTTCAGGACGTATTGACGTTCCAAAAGCTTTCTTACCTTTTCTGTTTCTTGCTCACATTGACGAAGGTATTGGTTAAGAAGGGCAATTGGATTTTTCTTTTCCTTTTGATCAACAGCCTCATGTAAATCAGCCATTATTGTATCTTTAATTCTTGTAAATAAGTTTGTCATTTTTCTTCTCTCCTTAATGTTTGTTTATTTCATTCCATTGTTTTTCAAAATTTATAAACGGATTAGAATCCTCTTTTACAACAGTCTTTTTTCTACTATTCCAGTTTTTATAAACAAGATATAGTATATAGGCAGCTAGAACACCAATAATCGCAGGAGCATTATGGATGGAGGCCATTAGTACAAAAAATCCGATAATCCCCAGTAGAATCTTGCCTCCAGTCGAATCAGTCTTTAAGAACTGCTTAAAAATGAAGTACAGAATCGCAATTCCAACCAGCAACCCTATCATTGGACCTATTGTTGAAAGTAAAATGATGGCTGCAATCCCACCAGCTACTAGTAAACCAAATTTTTTCATTTTGTTTCCTCCTTTCTTTATCTTGATTTCATCTTACCTTTATTACAATTTCCCCATAACGACCCAGCGCTTTATTTTCTTATCGGTCTTGAGACTTAGAAAGGGTCAGTCCCCTCTTGGAGGAACTGACCCTTTTCGCTTATTTTGAAATAAACATTTGCGTCCAATAATGTCTTTGTGATCCGCCTTTCGCGTAACCAACACCGATATGCGTATAATTCCCACTCAATATATTTGCTCGGTGACCTGGGCTGTTCATCCAAGCTTGAACAACTTCCTGTGCAGTGGTTTGTCCTGCTGCAATATTTTCGCCAGCTGAACGGTATGAAATTCCGAAGTTCTTCATCATCGTAAAAGGACTTCCATATGTCGGGCTTGTATGGCTAAAATAGTTTTTATCCCGCATGTCCATTGATTTATAGCGGGCTACTCTGGAAAGCTCCCAATCCTGCGTCAAAGCTTTTAAGCCATTTTTTGCTCTTTCTTGATTCGTTAATTGAATAACTTGGCTTTCAATGCTTTTAGTTGCATCAAAACTAGGAATTGTAACCTTATTTCCTGGATAAATAAGGTTTGGGTTTTTAAATTGCGGATTCGCTGAGATGATTTCAGTTATCCCCACTTGGTAACGAACTGCGATTTTCCAAAGTGTATCCCCAGGCTGAACGGTATAAATTTGCTGGGCAAATGAAACACTTGGGATACTAATAAGTGATAGTAGTAACAGTAAACTAATCCAAAAAGATTTTTTCATTTTACACCTCCTCCGATATATATTTTTAATTTAAAGCTCAAAATATACAGATGGTAAATTTTTAACTGAAATTCCGGAGGAGAAAATGTGAGAGACATTTCATGGATGACCTATGTCATGTTAATTTTGGCAAGTTATCGTTTAACTCATTTAATCGTTTTTGATAAAATTACTGAATTTATCCGTAAACCGTTTATGAAGCAGGTTCAAGTAGAAACCAATCATGGAATGGTAACGAAGGAAGTACCCAAATCCATGTTTGGGTATTTATTGAAATGTTACTGGTGTGCTGGTGTTTGGAGTGCCATCATTCTTGGAGGCGGCTATTTACTATTTCCTCGGGTAACCTTTGTGATTATTTTAATCTTCTCGATTGCTGGCGGGCAATCTATTATCGAAACCTTTGTCGGAGTAAATATAAAAAAAGTAGATTATTACGCTGAAAAGGAAAAGAAAGAGTAATCGAAAAATAAAACATTCCCCCCTCGCATATGTTTTATAAAAGGGGGGATTTGAATGGCTGGATGGTGGGTTACAACCATTGGGTTTATCATTTGTCTTGGTATTGTTGGGGGTACTTTCGTTTATTTTTTAAGAGGAACGCTTCACTCTGAAGACGCCACCCGTATTGATCCGGTCAAAAAGGAAATAGATTAACATAAGAAAATCGCGCAAAAACCTAATATGAAAGAGACCATCAATTTGGAACTTGATGGTCTTTTTTTGTTTAATCCTGTCACCTTTTAGCAGGAATGGATAATTTTCCATTTATAGTGAAAGTATAAAAACATTCACACTGGTCTTCGAGGAGGGTAGAAATGAAAACCCGTATTCCTATTCCGATTAAAAAATTACTACAAGATAAACAAGATGAAAAATTAAAAAAACAACAAAATAATCAAAGTGGACCACAGAGTCAAGATCAAATTCAAGAACAGGCGCAGGATCAAAACCAATCTTCACAAGCCCAAAAAAGCATCAATATTTCTTTAAACCTTAAAGAGAATATTGACTATATAAAAAAAACAGTTGGAAATAGTTCGGACATTGTCATAAGGGAATTTCAAGCTGGTCAAAATGGCGAAATCAAAATTGCGGTCATTTTCACAGATGGATTAACGAATTCAGCAGAGCTTCAAGATTTTGTTCTTAACACCCTAATGTTTGAAATACGAAATGCTGAGCTAGATTCAATGGTTTTTGATAGATCAAATCTCTTTAATTTGATAAAAACTCATTCTCTTCCTGTGTCAGGGATAAGTGATATCAATGATTTTCAGAAGCTATTTCTCAACTTGTTATCAGGGGATTCGATTCTTTTTATTGATGGTTGTTCGCAAGCAATTTCTATTAGTTTAAGATATTGGGCTGACCGCGGTGTGGAGGAGCCTTCTTCCCAGACTGTTGTTAGAGGTCCAAAGGATGGATTTACTGAAACGCTTCGAAAAAATACTGCATTAGTACGACGAAGAATAAAAGATCCCAATCTTTGGATTGATACACAACAAATCGGGACGAAGACACAAACTGACGTTGCTATCATGTACTTAAAAGGTGTTGCCAATGATAAAACGGTTGCGGAGGTACAAAGCCGGTTAAATCAAATCAGCATTGATGCGATTCTTGAAAGCGGCTATATTGAAGAGCTCATCCAAGATGAAACCTACTCCCCTTTTCCAACTGTTTATAATACAGAACGGCCTGATGCTGTCGCTGGAGCAATATTAGAAGGAAGAATAGCAATTTTTGTTGATGGAACGCCCTTTGTCCTTGTTGTACCCGCACTTTTTGTACATTTTCTTCAAGCAAGTGAGGATTATTATCAACGGGCGGATATTGCAACTTTAATTCGATTACTTCGGTATTTTTCATTTTTCCTTGCTTTGCTTACGCCATCACTCTTTATCGCCGTTACAACGTTTCATCAAGAAATGCTGCCTACACAATTGCTTATTAGTCTGGCGTCACAGCGTGAGGGGGTTCCTTTTCCGGCGCTTGTCGAGGCGTTAATGATGGAATTAACGTTTGAAATTTTACGTGAAGCAGGGGTGAGATTACCAAGGGCAGTAGGTTCGTCCATTTCCATTGTGGGTGCATTAGTTATTGGCCAAGCTGCCGTGGAAGCAGGGATTATCTCTGCCTCTATGGTCATTATTGTTTCCTTAACAGCCATAAGCAGCTTTGTGTCACCGAATTTTAATATGTCCATTTCCGTTCGGATTCTTCGCTTTTTGTTTATGTTACTTGCAGCGTCATTTGGATTGTTTGGAATTATCTTAGGTCTAATCGTGATGGTTCTTCATCTCAACAGCTTACGGTCATTTGGGGTCCCCTATTTAGCTCCTTTTGCACCTTTTATTTTAAAGGATCAAAAAGACAGTATCATTCGTATGCCACATTGGTCATTATTTTCACGACCCCGCTTGATAAGTCAGAAAAACATAAAAAGAGAAGATACACCTTCTCCGAAACCATCGAATTAATTATAGGAAGCATGAGAGAGGTAGTAAAATGAAAAAAATCATATGCTTATTCCTTATGTTCCTCTTAATAAGTAGTCTTCTAACCGCATGCTGGAGCAGAAAAGAGCTAAATGAGATTGCCATTGTCACAGCCATTGGGATTGATAAAGCAAAGGATGGATACCTCGTTTCCATACAAATTGTTAATCCATCAGAGATTGCCGGAAAAAACGCTACCGGCCGAACGGAAGTGATAAGATTTATGAAAACCGGAGACACCATTTTTGAAGCAATGAGGAGATTATCAACGGATGTACCAAGAAGAATTTATGTAGCCCATCTACGTCAAGTTGTTTTTGGCGAGGAATTGGCTAAAGGGGGAATCGGTAAGGTCCTCGATGTTCTCTCCCGGCATCATGAAATGCGTTCTGATTTTTTTCTTACTGTAGCGAAGGGAGCGAAGGCTTACGATATTCTTAATGTCCAAACGGCTCTCGAAAAAAACCCAGCAACGGATGCTGCCAATACTTTGGAAACTTCAGAAAAAGTATGGGCACCGACAAGGCCCGTTACGATTGATGAATTAATAACAAGTATTGTTAGTAAAGGGAAAGAACCTATTCTAACGGGAGTTCACGTTTATGGAAACCCTGAGTCTGGCAGTGCTTTTACAAATGTACAAAATGTTTCACCAAAAACAGGTTTGAAAATCGATACAATTGGAGTATTTAAGAGTGATAAACTTATCGGGTGGTTAAATGAAAGCGATAGTAAAGGCTTTAATTATATTACAGATAATATAAAAGCAACAGCTGTAACTTTCCCTTGTAAAGATGGAAAAATAACGATTGCCACCACTCATTCAAAAACTAACGTTAAAGGGAAAATCGAGAAAGGGAAACCGAAAATTTCTATAAATGTCACTTCAGATGGAAATGTCGGTGAAGTAGCGTGCAAATTCGATTTATCTAAACCTGAAAAAATCAAAGAATTAAATAAAAAATATCAACATTCGATTAAAGAAAATATAGAAGCAGCAATTAAAAAGGTCCAAGAGGATTATCAAAGCGATATCTTTGGTTTCGGGGAAGTGATTCACCGGACTGATCCGAAAGCTTGGAAACATCTGCAACAAAATTGGGACCAAGAATTCGCAAAATTGGAAGTAACTGTTAACGTAAAAGCAGAGATTCGTCGATTAGGCGCGATTACAGAATCCTTTCAAAAGGAAATTGAGGAGTAATCATAGATGTGGGCCATAGTCGGAATTTTATTTATTGGGGCGATTATTTCTTTCTTTGAAATTCCGTCCCTTGTGAAAAAAAAATGGTGGCGAGAAATGATTGTTTATTTTCTATTGCTTTCAATAGGTATGATCCTGGCTATTCTATTAAGCAAAGATGTTTCCATTCCAGCTCCGTTAGACTGGATAACGAAAATTTTTAATCCAATAACTTCTTACTTCGAACGGATTATGTCATAGAGAGGTGTAGTACCAATGATGCTTGAGAAAGGAAAAATGAATGCCGGTGAATTTAGTATTATCGTATTTACCTTTACTGTTGGAACCGCCATCATTTCATTACCCGCTTTACTTGCAACTATAGCCAAACAGAATGCCTGGATTGCTTCTGCCTTAACGATTTTTCCAAGCTTACTATTTATATTTGTCTATATCCAGTTAATTTCCCTTTATCCATCCATGACTTATGTAGAAGTGAATGAAAAAATTTTAGGAAAATGGTTTGGCAAACTAGCATCGGTTCTATATCTGACTTATGTTCTCATTATTACTTCTGGCGGGTATAGAGCAATCGGCGACTTTTTTACAACCCAAGTAATGGTTGATACACCTATTCAAGTAATTATCATCTTGTTTGTATTGACAAGCGTCTTCGGTGTCCGATTAGGCTTAGAAGTTATTTGCCGTACGGCATTAATCTTTTTCCCATGGATTATCTTACTACTATCAATCTTATTCTTATTTCTTATCCCACAAATCAAATTAGAAAATATTCAACCTATTTTCGGAGAAGGTATAAAACCCATTATAAGTGGATCCCTTCACCAATTGGGACTGCCTTATTTACAGTTAATCATATTATTAATGGTTACACCTTTTGTTGCGGAAAAATCGGAAATGAAAAAATCCTTTTATTTAGCTACTATCATGGGCGGCTTCATCTTAACCATTATTGTCCTATTCAGTATTTTAGTATTGGGAGCTGACTTTACCTCAAGACAAGCCTATCCTACTTATATATTAGGGAAAAAGATAAGCATTGGGAATTTTTTTGAACGGGTTGAAGTGATTGTTGCGATCATTTGGGTGTTTACTATTTATTTTAAGGTGACGATTTGCTATTATGGGCTTACTCTTGGATTAGCTCAATTATTGGGGTTGAAAAATTATCAAATCCTTACTTTCCCATTATCATTTTTAATCTTACCCTTTTCTATCCTTTTGCTTCCAAATGTTGTTTCTATTAATAATTTTAATGCTACAACACTCACTCCGTATTCCTTAACCATATGTTTTATTTTGCCGCTATTATTAGTAGTAGTTGATAAAGTTAGGAAAAAACTATCTACTTCCAAAACAACTAATCAGTCATCAGGCTAAGTTCAATGTATAACGATTAAAGGAGGCTGCTTAACTTTTTGTCTTAATCGTTTTATTTGAAATCGGAAGTTCAGTGGTGGTTGGATTAGGTTTGGATGCTAAACAGGACGCCTGGTTGTCATTGTCATGGTAAAAAAGAAAATCACGAAGTAGTGAATTTAATATAAAAAAACGAAAAGAACCCTAATAATCTTGGGTTCTTTTGTATGTTTAATGCGATTTTTCAATGGCCTGTTCAAATTGTGAAATTATATCCTCAGCATGTTCGATTCCTACTGAAATTCGAACAACCTCATTTGTGATTCCTAATGCTTCACAAGCCTCTGGAGGGAGTGACCGGTGTGAAGTCGTTAATGGATGTGAAACGGTTGTTTCAACTCCTGCTAAAGTTGGAGCAATTTTAACCCAACCTAGCGAGCGAAAAAAGTGATTGATATCAACCGTTTTAGAAAGCTCGATTGTTACCATTGCACCAAAACCATCTTCCTCTTGTTCAAATGGGTAATATACTTTTTCAACAAAAGGATTATGTGACAATGCTTCTGCTAATTTCTTGGCATTGCTGGATTGTGCTTTCATTCTCAATGCTAATGTCTTTAAACCACGGCATGTCAGCCATGCTTCAAATGGACTGACATTGGTTCCGAGGTTAACGATTTTTGAGCGTGCACTAGCAACTAAATCTTCTCTGCCTGTGAGGACACCAATCGTTACATCGCTATGCCCTCCGATGTATTTAGTCGCACTATGAACGACTAAATCCACTCCCACTGTATAGGGCTGACAATGGTATGGAGTAGCAAATGTATTATCAACTAATGTATTTAGCTGGTGCTTATGGGCTAATTCTACTACTCCTTTAATATCCTCTACCCTTAACAACGGATTTGTAATCGATTCAGTGTAGAGCAGTTTTGTATTTTCTTTAATCCCCTTTTCAACATCATTTAGATTTTTGAAGGAGACAAAAGTTGTTTCAATCCCAAATTGATTTAATTCTTCCTTTAACAGATGGAAGCTGCCGCCATATAAATCATCGGCAGCAATGATATGTTCTCCGTTTTTCACTACAGCTAAAACTCCCGCTAAAATCGCTGACAATCCCGAGGAAGATGCAACACCTGCTGGAGCCCCTTCGAGTCTTGCAACTGCTTCTCCAAGCTCGTCAGTATTTGGATTGCCAACCCGTGAATAAAGATATTGACCATTGCCATGATAAAAGCCTTCTAATTCATCAAGGTCCTTAAAGGCAAATGCTGAGGTCTGATAAATTGGCGTTACCTTACTAGCGATTTTACTATTATTTTTTTTATTACCATGTAAAATTTCTGTCTCAAATCTCTTCCCCATACCAGCACCCTCTTTTATCAAAAAAATTGTTATTATATTAAAAAATATCAATACCACAATCTTCCGTCAATCTAAATCTATTTCCAAATAATATTTTTATAAAGGGAACCCAACACATTTTTTTGAAAAGTTAGGAAAAAATAAACCTATTAATACTATATTGGAGGTATACCTATGAGCTCAGCAGAAAACACTCATCATTTTCCACGAACCTATTGGCGTGAAATAGAATTGCCAACTTTTGATAAATTGAATCAAGATATCACCGTAGATGTTGCAATAGTTGGTGCCGGAATTACAGGTATTACTGCAGCATACTTACTTACAAAAGATGGAGTAAAGGTTGCATTGATTGAAGCAGGTGGAGTATTAAACGGGACTACAGGTCATACCACTGCAAAGCTGACTGCACAGCATGAATTGATTTACGATGAATTAATCAATCATTTCGGTGAGGAAAAGGCTAAGCAATATTTCGAATCAGCCTCAAATGCCATTAAATTCGTTGAAAATACCTCTAAAGAAAAAGGGATAGATTGTGATTTCAGCAAGCAGGATGCCTTTGTTTACGCAACAACAGATCAATATGATAGAAAACTTGAGACTGAATTTTCTGCTTATCAAAAATTGGGAATTGATGGTAACCTAGTGGGAAACATTCCCTTTAATATTCAAATTAAATCTGCACTATTAATGAGAAATCAGGCCCAATATCATCCATTGAAATTTTTAAAGGGGCTATTAGACGAAGCAGTAAAAGCGGGTTGCGCGGTTTATGAAAATTCGGTAGCAGCTGGAATCGAGGATGTAGAATCCACACAGCCAAAGGTTAAGATTAAGGGTGGACATAAGGTTACATGTAAACATGTTATTATTGCCTCCCATTTTCCATTTTACGATAAACCAGGTCTTTATTTTGCTAGAATGTACGCTGATAGGTCCTACGCAATTGGGATTAAAACGGACAAGCCGTATCCAGGCGGAATGTATATCAGTGCTGACAGTCCAAGCCGGTCTATTCGCTACACACCAATTGATGGGGGTAACCTCCTTATTCTTGGCGGCGAAAACCACAAAACTGGTCAAGGAGTGGATACTCTAAGTCATTATCTTGCACTTGAATCGTTTGCAAAAGAAGTATTCGATTTATCAGAGTATCATTATCGTTGGTCGGCACAAGATTTGGTTACCTTAGATAAGGTCCCTTATATTGGTCCGCTTACGGCAAATAAAGAGAACATTTTAGTGGCAACAGGCTATAAAAAATGGGGGATGACAACAGGAATTCTCGCAGCCCATTTACTCACTGATTACGTTTTAAAACGTGATAATCCATATCAGGAACTATATTCCCCATCGCGATTTGATGCGGATCCTGATATTAAATCTATCGTAACAACCAATGCAGATGTTGCGAAACATTTAATTAAAGGCAAGCTTGAGTTTGTACCTAAGGATCCTGGGGATTTGAAAAATGGTGAAGGCTCTGTCGTCATGCATAACGGGAAACGTGCAGGTGCCTATAAGGACGAAAACGGCAAGCTATACATTTTGGATACCACCTGTACGCATTTAGGCTGTGAAACCGAATGGAACCATGCTGAAAAATCATGGGATTGCCCATGTCACGGTTCTCGGTTCTCCTATGCTGGCGATGTAATTGAAGGTCCGGCTAAAAAGCCACTGAAAAACGTTGGTGATCAATGAATTAAATTGGATATCTACACATGTTAAAGAGATATCTACACATTTTAAAGAGGTAGCTACAACTAAGCCTAGAATTTAAAAATGCCCCCTGATTCAGGGGGCATTTCCTCTATTTACCATGCGGACGGTTCCGTTTTAAGTCCTCGCCAGTTTCAAATTCAACAAGCTCTTCGGCTGTTTTCATTCCCTTTTTACGATTATTATTTCGCTGGGCATTGGCATTACCGAGTTTCGTTCTTCCCACACTATCATCTCCTTTAGAGAAATTCATAAATAGTATGAGTGAAATGAAATGAAGTTATTCTTCCCCAAGGAACTTCGTTAATTGCTCAAAAGCATAAGCCCCTTCAATCCTTTAAACTTTATGAATATCCAGCAATTCTAAAAGGCAGCGGGGTCTCCCACTGCCTTTTTTAACGACCCGCCTTTTGTTCTGGTTCAGCGATTTGCCCTTTATAAAATATTCTTCTTTGAGGAGTTACCTTTAATTCCTGGCAGTATTTCTTTAATTCTCTTTCTTCTCGTTCCGTTACTAATGAAATGACGATACCATTCGCACCCATTCTTCCTGTTCTCCCTGCTCGATGAACATATTGAGCAATATCCCTCGGGAAGTCTACATGGACAACATGAGTGACTCCCTGGATATCGAGTCCTCTTGCTGCTACATCTGTTGCTATGAGCATTTTCGTTTTACCATCACGGAAAGCCTTTAGCTCTGCCTGCCGTTCTAGTTTCTTCATATCACTATGTAAAATGCCTGTTGATAACTCTTTAAAATTGAACTTTTCTTTAAAAACTTGAATTTCACCAATATCATTGATAAATGCAAGCGCTTTGATATTATCTAAACGGACTATTTTTTCTAGCAGCTTAATTTTATCTCTTGGTTCAGCAAGAAAATAAATATGCTCCACTTCTCCAGAAGAAGCTAGCTCATCTTTTTCAATTCGGAGTATTTCAGGGTTTTTTGTTATTTCCTTCGCCAATTTCTCTGTTCCAGCTTTCATTGTTGCTGAGAATAAAACAACTTGGCGGTCAGACATTGTTGATTTAACAATATTTTGAACGGTATTGATATGCTCCGGTATCAGCAGTTGATCACCTTCATCCAAAACAACCAGCTTTACCTCATGCATTTTTACCTTTTTCTGTTTAATTAATTCAAATAGACGACCAGGTGTTGCAAAAATAACATGAGGACGCTTTTTTAATTTTTCTAGCTGCCGTTTTACGTTAGCTCCTCCAATAATGGACGTGCCCCTGATTTCACTGCCTTCTGACCACTTTTGAAATTCCTGATAAACCTGCATGACCAATTCCTGTGATGAGGCAAGAACTACAGCTTGCAAGGATTGTGAATTAGGTTCGATTTTATTTAATAATGGCAGCAAATAAGCAAGTGTCTTGCCCGTACCAGTAGGTGATTCTGCGATTAAATCTTTTCCTTCTAGGATCATTGGAATTGCGGCATCCTGAATGGAGGTTGCCTGTTGAAACCCGGACTTTTCCCATGCTTCCTGTAAAAAAGGGTTTAAGGTATTTAACATATTTTACTCCTTTTTATCTCATTTCTTCATATTATATCCGAACATGCCTCTGATAGTAACCTATTTAGGTAACTGTGTCCATAAATAGCCCATTCCTATCACCGGAATAAGTTATTAATTAATTCGTATATCGACTAAGAAATGATGCTTCAAACTTACTGTCCTGATTTTGTTCCAAATAAATCCCCCCTGTTTTCGTTTATTATCTAACAGGGGGGAGCAAAATATTAATCAAATGTTCGCATTGTCAATTTGTGAATACTCCTGTTTATTTCTTCAAATCCAATAATACTTTCATCAAATCTAATTTCAATTCTTCCGCTTCCAGAAATAATCTTTACTTTTTCTACTCCCGTGTATCTTTTGACTTTCCTTTTAATACTGCCAATACAACCTGAGCAGGCTACTTCGTTTAATGCTAGTTGTATCGTACTCATTCAAAATACCCCTTTCCATTTTTAGAATGCTTATTTTCTTTTAGTTTATAGGATTATTCTCGGGTTAACCTTGACATATATCAAGGAATTGATTTGAATCACTTCAAGGAAATTTAATAAAGGATAAACTTTAAATATGAGATTATTATTAAAGGAAGTGACAGGCGAATGTGTTGTGAACTTTGCTCTCACGAATCCTCCTGCCTCATGACAGTTCCTGTCTTTAAAGGTATGAAGGATCAGGATATACAGGCATTACGAAAGGTTACTAAAAGCCGGAAGTTCAAAAAAGGGGAATATATTTTTAGAGAAGGTGATCGCTCTGAAACCCTTTTTGTCGTTAAAGAAGGGTTGATTAAGCTTACGAAAACTTCTTTAGAAGGGAAAGAACAGATTGTTCGGCTTCTGTTTCCAGGGGATTTTTTCGGTTTATATTCTTTATTAAGAGATGAAAAACACTATATGAATGCCGAGCCAGTCCAAGAAACAGTTATTTGTTTGATAGAAAAAAGGGATTTTCTAAATACAATGGAAAAAAACTCTGACTTGTCCTTCCGATTTTTACTTGCAATGAATGACCGTTTATATGAAGCGGATGAATCAGTCGGAAATATGAGTTTATTAGAAGTGGAGCAACGGCTTGCGAGGGCGCTTGTTCTTTTTCACGATAAAATGAAAACAAAAACTGGTGCCTTCACTTTACCAATTACCAAAAAGGATTTAGCGAGCTTGATTGGAACAACTCCGGAATCTGTCAGCAGGAAGCTTTTGGCATTTATGTCTCAAAAATTAATTCATATGGAGGGTCAGCGCCAAATACAGATTCTAGAGTTGGACCAACTAAAAGAGATATCAGAATTGCATTAGATTTCATTCAGTTTTATTGCCATGAGTCGAAAGTGTCCAGGTTCAATTTCATTAACAATTGCATTTAAACCTAAAGATTGAAACGTAGCAACTAACGGCTCCCCTCGATGAGGCAAATGAATTTCAAAGATTGTTCCTACCGACGCCTCTCTTACAAAATTTATGATTTCGCGTCGTGGATGTTCACCCTTTAAGACTCTTTCCCGAATATCTATGACGGCTTTTTGTCCTTCCATTTGAAAACTGCTCATCATTTCATCACCTCTTAACTATATTTATCATCAAGCGTACCACCCCTTACATAACTAATAATTGATATATATCACACAAATCTATAATTTTAAGAGGTTTAGTTGTTAAATACCGTTAGTATAGGTAAAAATAAATTTTGAACGTATTGTGAACATTATCTTGAAATTGATATATCTCCTACAGATAGATGGTAGAATGAAGAACAGCAAGATTACAATATATCGGAGTTGAAAATGATGTTAAATAGAATTGCTCTACTATCTTCGTTATTCATCTTCCTATTTGGTGCAAATGTCTTTGCCCACTCCCATTTGGAAGATTCTACACCAAAAAATGGAGAGATTGTGACTGAGTCACTCAAAACAATCACTCTTTCTTTTGAAACGGATGTAGAACCAACAAGCACCTTTACCTTAGTTGATGAAAAAAATACTTCTATACCACTTTCCGCGGTATCAATTAATGGAAATCAATTAATTGCAGATGTAGAAAATGAACTTATAAACAGTTCCTATACGATTCATTGGAAAATTATTGGTGAGGATGGTCACCCGATTGAAGGTGATATTCCTTTTACCGTCGAGCTTCCGGAAAATA
This sequence comes from Neobacillus niacini, assembly GCF_031457145.1. Lineage (GTDB taxonomy): Bacteria > Bacillota > Bacilli > Bacillales > Cytobacillaceae > Neobacillus > Neobacillus niacini_J. The sequence goes on along the minus strand of NZ_JAVDVZ010000003.1, from coordinate 324,458 downwards.
CAGCAGCACCTGATTCAGTTGAACCGGAAGAAGCAGATAAAGCTGTGAGCACTGAAACAGAATCGGCAACAGATTCAGAAACCGTAATAAAAGAACAAGCTACAGATTCAAAAGTTGCAGCTACTGAAGAACCCACAATCATGAATTATGTTCTTCCAGTCTCTATTGCCTTAATAATCATTTTGGGATTTGGAAGTTACTGGTTGATTTTTAGGAGGAAACAAGTCTAGATGTTTATTGCAGGAATCGTAAGTGAGGCATTGCTTTATAGTTGTTTTTCTATATTATTAGGAAGTTTCATTTTGAGTCTTATCCCTAAAACAGCGCGACCAGATATTAAGATTCCAAAAAGTGTACTTTTAGGTGCAACACTAGGGATTGCACTATTTTCATTTTTACCAGTATTAAAAATTGTTCTCTATTTATATAAGGATTTAGGTTTAGCCTATACACTTAAGTCGGTGTTAACCAATTTCGAAGTAGGAAAGACATGGATCAGTACTGTGCTTATTTCGCTGATATTATTCATTTATCTGATTCCCATTAAACTTGAGAAAAAACCTTTATTTGCACTAACAGGACTAGCATTCACAATAATCTTGATTGCTTCCCTTGGTTGGTCAAGCCATGCAGCCTCTTTATCCAAGATGGCAGGATTTCTAACACACACAGCACATTTTTTGGCTATTACTACCTGGGTTGGAGTGCTGATGGTGGTGAGTTGGTTTGCTAAGAACCATGACAATTGGCTGAATTTCTTAAAATGGTTTTCTCCTTTAGCAGTTTTATGTTTGATTATCACTGCTATTACAGGAATTTCATTAATGACCTTTCACATGGAATTAACACAATATGTTAATGTTACAGCCATATCATATGGGCAATCCCTACTAATTAAACATTTGGCGATAATTCCATTACTGGTTTTTGCCTTTGTTAACAGTTTTCTGATTCGGAAAAAACTTCAAAATGACCCTACTTATAATCCGCTTCCATGGGCGAGGCTGGAAAGTGTCATTGTTTTAGTTGTGTTTTCCATTACAGGTGCGCTTGGACAAGTTTCACCACCGCATGAACTTAGCAGGATGATACTAGCAGAAGGCACTTCAAAGTTATTTAGCGTTTTCCATCCTGGTGAAGTAAACTTTCCGCTAAATTTTTCTCCAGGGATGGTTTCAATAGGTCTTTTTGTAATTGCTTTCCTTTTTCTAGCATTAATTATTTTCACTTTTATTAAAAAGGCTCCAAAAGTTTTGTCATTACTCATGAGCTTACTATTTATATTTACTGGCTATATTGCTTTCATGTTAAGTATCTCATAATGAAACAGCGGGAATGTGTCCCGCTGTTTTTATTTTTGGTATGAACGTAATATGGCTCTTACTGGGCTGCCATCTCCTTCAGCCAATGGCAGTGGCAGGGCAATTAGTTCATAATCACCCGGTTCTACTTCATCCAATTGGACCGATTCAAGGATATGAATCCCATTATTATTTAAACTATGATGGGCATCAAGGTCTTTACTGTCGATAGGATCAACGGATGGAACATCCACTCCAATGAGACGGATCCCCTTCTCCGCTAAAAATGGCCCCAGAGCTGCTTCCAAATGAGGAATCTTCTCAGGAAATTCAGCAGAATTTTGCCATGAGAGTGTCCGAAACAACACTCTTTTGAAGCCTTCTAAATCTAGATGTTCTAAATCCTTAGTTCCTATAGCTTCCTTCCCAGTCATATCGAGAACCCTAACAGGACCAATGTACAAGTCGAGGTCCAGTTCAATAATTCTTTTTCCATTATCATCAAAATGAAAGGGAGCGTCCACATGTGTCCCTGTATGCGTACTCATGGATAGACTGCCTACATTTGCTGAACCACTTTCAGCTTTAGTCCATGACACCTCGTAATGAAATGGTGTATCACCTGGCCAAACTGGCATACCATTTTCAAGTCTTCTTGAAATATCAATAATCTTCATTCATTCCACCCCTAAGACACTTTCGTTTAACTTAAAAATATATTGCTGTCTCAGTGTTGTCAATTAAGGCTCATTTCTTAAACTAACTTTGTTGCTTTTTGGAACAAAACTTAGTAAGAAAAGAGCCTGCAAACTAATTTTATAAGCGCAAAATAACTATTGCCACGTTAAAATCGGCTTTAAGATTTTAACAACATTTATTACGAAAACAGTCTCAATCAATGAAAGGAACACCAAAAGACTCCATCCTTATTCAGTATGCTGTTTATTTCTTCAAACGGTATGGTGAAGGTTGGAAATCCGGCAGCATATGGGGCAATATCATACGGTTCAAAGTAAAGATTCAAGCCCTCTTCGCTAATAAAAAATGGCTGGTTCGCTTTTATTCCTTTATAGGTATCAGGGAAAACATAAGAGTATTGATCATCGTTTTTGATTTTTTCCCCTATGATGTCACTAATTACTTTTACATAATCTGCTTTCGGATGAAACAAATCTTTCAATTTAAAAAACTCACCGGATTTGAGGTTTAAATGAGCATATTTTCTAATCGGCATCCCATGCGCGGCACCAAAAGGATAATCATACCCGTTTAGCTCAAGGACAAGTAGGTTATTTTTATAAAAATGAACATTGAAATCACCGATATAGCTTGATTCCAATTGTGTGTTCTCGGGAATTGTCTTCACTCCAGAAAGGTCCTTTAACGCCTGATTAACATTCGCCTGATTTTTGACACCCTGTACTTGTGGATAATAAACCATATAGTCTTTATTCGGTTTGAATTTATTTTCAATAACAGAATATTGGTCGTTCAAAGGAATGACTGTATTTTGTTTCCAAACTAATTTGCCATTTTTATCAAAATAGAGAATATGGAGATCGATATCACCTTTAATTAACGATTTATCAAATGTGAGTGAACCACTGCCGCTAACGTTTGGAAGATGAGCAATTCTCTGCCCATGCTTATCGATGAAAAATGTATTTTCATCATTATAGGCAGAGGCAATTCCATCCTTATAACTTGAAACACCATTATAAATAAACCCAGTATATAGTTGTCCGCTAGAATCGGCGATTGCATATTTGGGAAAAAGGTAAGGATTTTCAGAATCAGGTGATTTCCCGAGTGCAAAACGATTTTCTCCGAGATATAACAAACTATTATAATTTGGTTTGATAATATAATTCCCCTGCGTATCAATTAAGCCATAATTATTATCCACATTTACAATCGCCTTTCCTTCGATAAACGACTGTGTTCCTGTAAACTTTGGCTCAATCATTACCTTTCCCGATTCGTCCATGTAACCCCATTTTCCTTCATTACTTTTACGGAATGCCAGCATGCCTTCTCCGTAATCGTCGACCATTTCGTAAGGGTAGGATTTCAATACCTTTCCGGTAAGGTCAATTAGAGCAAAGCTGCCCGCTTTCATTTTTACCAACGCTTTTCCGTTGATAAAGTTATTAGCAGATTCATAGGATAATGCTATGACTTCATTTCCCCTCCGATTCAAATAACCATATAAATACTCACCCTGCTCATTTGTATTGGCAGCTACTGCTCTGCCTTCCTGATAATCGCTGATAATGGAATATGCCTTCGGAGTAATCACTTTTCCACTTTCATCAATGATTTTGAAACCCTCACTGTCGATAACAGTTGCCCGTCCTTCCGAAAACGGACTGATCGTATCATATTTTGGGTTCACAATAAAATAGCTGTCACTGTTAATAATCCCTGTAAGGTTATTTAATTGAACAATGGCTAAGCCATTTTCCTGAAAATCACGTGCCATTTCATATTTTGGTGGAAGAACATAAGTTCCTTTCTCGTTGATATATCCCCACTTACTTCCGCCAATACCTTTCACTTTCGCCGGGTAAAGGGAAACCATTCTAGATAAGGAAAGAAGCAAGGTAATCCAGTTTTCCTGTTCGAAGTTTCTTCTAGACATCCGTACTACCCCATTATTTTATTTTTTAATTAATATATGAAAAAATGGGCTCAATGTACCTTATCTTCTTTGAAGTATACAAAAAAGAATCTATTTTGGTTTCCCAAAATAGATTCTGACTAGTAACGATTATTTAAATAAACACATAATTCTGTTGTAATTCCCGCATGATATTTTGTTTTGTTTTTAAAATAGCCTGAACGATTTCATCTTTTACAGCCGGTGTTATTCGATAGGATGGGACACTCACACTAAAAGCACCATATGTTTGGTTATTCAATCGCAGTGAAACACCTAGACAATAAACATCATTTTCACCTTCACTGTCGTCGACTGCAAAACCATTTCTCTTTACATCCTGTAGCTGCTCTAATAATGTATCATGATCGGTAATGGTAGTTTTCGTGATGGCCTTTAGTTCTACCCGGTTCAAATAAGCGGCTACTTCATCTTCCGACATTTCTGCAAGTACCGCTTTCCCCATTGCAGAACAATAAAGCGGTTTAGATAACCCAATTCTTGAATTCAAACAAACAATTGGCTTATTCGTTTCCAGCTTGTTAACTGTTAGAATTTCATCGCCTTCTAAAATACCCAAGTGAATGGTTTCATCTAAACTATTTTGCAATTCCTTTAAGTAGGGATAAGAAATTTTTGAAATGTCTAGATTGGCAAGATACTTGTTTGCGTATTTTATTAAGGCGCTTCCGAGCTCAAATTTTTTCGTTTCTGGATGTTTTTTTACATAACCAATCATTTGAAGTGTATCTAATATCTTCGAAGCAGTTGAACTTGTTAAGCCAGTTTCCTGCGCAATTATAATTAATGGCTGCGGATCTTTCTTTGCTGATAAAAAATCAAGGATACTTGACGCTTTTATAAGAACCGTGCCATATGGCTGTTTTGCATTCTCCATATTTTACCTCCCCCCATAACTTAGTTCTATATTGATGCTTTTAGATAATTGGATAATCGTCCAATGAAAGTATGTGACCATTAAGCAGTCGATTTACGTTCCCTTTGTGGTCTAAACTAAATTGTACGGATTCATTTCTGCAAGTCACATAGGATGCGGTCATTTTTTCAATAGACCCTTCACTAGTAAAGCAAGAATGATTTTTTTCTTTCATAGCCATACTAAATGATTCTAAATCAATTATACCTAAATCAACTGCTTCCTTGGAAGATACAATTTCCATGATAACACCATTCCAATTGGATGCAAGCGGGCTACTAATGGAAATTCTGTCCTTTTGCTCTTCCCAATTAAATTCATTAATTAGTTGAAAAGTGATAAAGGTGTCCCCAACTTTACCGTATCCACTATCTTTCTCAAACTTCCACTCTCCTTTTGGCAGACAGCCAATAATAGCTGGGAAAGCTTCTTTATCACCAGTAGGGACATTCCATATTTGAATGACAGTATCCATGTGGAACATTACTTCACCAAAAGAACTTGCATGACGGTCATCACCTGGGAGGTATTTTTCGCCCGGATGAAAGAAAAAGGCCTGATTTGCACTTTCGCTTTGAGTAAACGGCAGGGTAATATCCCAACGTTTTTGCTCATTATCAAATTCCCTTATCCGCTCCCAAATACCTCCAACAGCATAATCGGGAGTAATGAATACATAAGTATGCGCCTCTTCTGTCACGATATCATCTGCGTATGCGAATTGAATTTTCCTCTTCACTTCAACATGCTGACTTCGATGAATAGCGCTTTGTACAATATCATCAGATACTTCATACGTAAACAGTGCCGTACCTTCTAATCTTACAATCTCTTTTGGGACAGAAAAATCACCAAATTGAATATAATCGAGAAGAGTATTTCTATCCTTTGGGCTATCATGTCGTAACTGCCTTGAATGCGGGCCAACCCATGTACCCTCTAAATAGTAATCTGCGCGTAACCTCCATAAATAATCAAGAAGGTCACTCATCGTCCTCTTTACATCTGTATTCTCAACTGTCTCCCATACACAAGTAAGAGATTGGACCCAATGCCAAAACCAAGGGTGTGCACCGTATTCTTTAAAGCCAAATGTTCTTATATGGTTCAATTGTTTTTGTGCCAGTTGCAGCCCCTGTTGTAATAACTCATCATTATTAAAGAAATCGCCAAGCAGTAATTTTAGTGATGTATGTTTGGCTTCATGATGATGCATATTTTTCAATGGGTGTCTGTATACATTACTTTCGTAAATATGTGTTATCGCTTGATAACAGTTATTTTTTACCGTTGGGGATAACTCATTTTGATATTTATTGTAGAACAAAATGAGTAAACATCCCATCAATTCTACCGGGAGGAGATTAGGTTTTGCCTCCTGGGGATTGTCGCGCAAATTCAATGGCCAATGCCCGTACATAGGATCATCAGGATTAACGTCCTGAAGCGCTAATACGTTATTAATCATAGTAAGAGCAATCCCTTTAGCCTTTTCACATTGCTCATCTTTCCAATTACACTCAAATTCCTTATCTACACAATAGGCAAACAAATGAATCGCATAATAAAAATTATCGCGCAAATCTTGATGAAACCAGTACCCACTTGGTAATATAGGAAGTTCTAAAGCCTGATTAGCCGCTAATCTTATAATCTCTTTTCTTCGAATATTGGTGGCTATTGTAGAATCTTGCATTGATGTATCCCTCCAGATAATAAAAAGAATATAGCTATATATGAATAGCTATATTCTGAATAATAAATCTATATATATGCCTTTGAATTAGCGAACTAACCAGCCGCCATCAACTGGAACAATGGCTCCATTCATATAATCAGATGCTTTGCTTGCAAGGAAGACGACTACACTTTGCAGGTCAGCAGGTGTTGCCCAACGTCCAGCTGGAATACGAGATGTAATTTCAGCATGACGCACTTCATCTGCACGAATTGGTGCCGTATTTTTGGTTTCAACATAACCAGGTGCAATCGCATTAATTTGTACGTTATTTATCGCTAATTCATTGGCAAAAGCCTTTGTTAACCCAGCTACACCATGTTTGCTGGCTGTATAGGATGGTACAAATTTACCACCTTGGAAAGAAAGCATGGAAGCAACATTAATGATTTTTCCGCTGCCTTGTTCTACCATTACTTTTGCAGCTTCTTGGCTCAATAAATAAACAGCGTTTAAATTAATATCCAATACGGCATCCCAGTCTTCTTCTTTATACTCTAACAACGGTGAACGACGGATGGTGCCTGCGTTATTTACTAAAATATCTACTCTTCCAAAGGTTTCTAAGCATTTAGAAACAATATCTTTAGAAACTTGTTTATCTGTTAAATCGCCTTGAAAAAACTCTACGCGACGACCCTCTTTTTCTATGAGTTCTTTTGTTTCTTCCCAATTATTCCCGTGTGTGACAACAAAAAGGTCTGCACCTGCTTTTGCCAATGCAACCGCAAATCCTTGTCCAATCCCTGTATTACCGCCTGTTACAATCGCAACTTTACCATCTAATTTAAAATAATCTAATGAAAATTGTTGTAAGTCATTTGTCATTTCTTAAAACCTCCTTCTAAGTTGGATTATTTTAAGTCCTTCATTGGAACCATGTCCATATCATTATAAGTAATGTTTTCGCCGCACATAGCCCAAATGAACGTGTAGTCACTTGTTCCCACTCCAGTATGGATTGACCAGCTTGGAGAAATGGCAGCTTGCTCATTGGCAATCACTAAGTGTTTTGTTTCATCCGGTTTGCCCATGAAATGGAATACACGTGTATCTTCTTTCATATCGAAATAAAGATATGTTTCCATACGGCGTTCGTGTGTATGACTTGGCATTGTGTTCCAAGCGCTTCCTGGAGTTAGGATGGTGTATCCTAATTGAAGCTGACAGCTTTCACATACGTTTGGATGAATATATTGATAAATAGAACGATGATTTAAAGTTGCTGAATCACCTGTCACCATTGGCTCAATTTTATCAATACTGATTTTTACATTTGGATATTTATGATGAGCAGGTACAGAAACGGTATAGAATTTAGCTGGATTAGCCGGATCTTCTGATTTAAACTGGATATCCTTTGTTTCTTTTCCAATGTAATAGCCATCTTGCTTTTTCATTGGCTCTTCCGTACCCTCAATCACGATTGACCCTGGTCCGCCAATATTAATCACACCAAGTTCACGGCGTTCTAAGAAATAAGTAACACCTAATTCTGTAGAAAGCTCAATTGTTAAAGGCTTATCTGTTGGTGTAACACCGCCAAAGATCATTCGATCATTATGGGTATATGTTAATCTTACTTCTCCAGGTACAAAAATACTTTCTACTAAAAATTCCTTGCGTAATTGTTCTGTTGAATAGTTACGAATATCTTCTGGGCTATGTGTATAACGAGTTTCCATTTTATTCACTCCTGTTATCGATTAATTTTTGCTGAACCATTTTCCAATAAATTTTCTACTTCTTTTACAGTAAAAGGATTACAATCACCATATACGGTATGTTTTAAGCTTGAGTATGCGGTTGCAAATGAGACTGTATAGTTTAGGTCTGCATTGGTCAGTAACCCATGAAGAATTCCTGCTGAGAACGCATCTCCGCCGCCAACACGATCGATGATTGGTTCTAACTTATGAACTTTGGATACATAGGTTTTACCGTCTTTCCAAAGCGTGCCTTGTAATGTATTAGAGGTTGCTGAATGAACCTCGCGAATCGTAGAATAAAAGACTTGAATATTACTATATTTCTCATGCATTTTTTGATAATAATAGTCTGTATCGGCTTGGCTCGACTGATTTTCTGGAATGCCCAGCAAATAAAGCGCATCCATTTTTCCTGCAGAACAATAGTCTACATATGGAAGGATAGTTGAAATGACCTTAGATGCCTGTTCATGATTCCAGAGTTTTGAGCGGAAATTAATATCAAAGCTAACTTTAATATCGCGCTTTTTTGCTTCTTTCACCAAGTTCAAAGTAATTTCTGCTAATTTTCCCGAAAGTGCAGGTGTTATTCCCGATATATGTAGAATGTCTGCGTTTCCAAAAGTCTGTTCAAAGTCCCATTCGATGTCTTCCACAGAAGCAAAGCTTGAATTGGCTCTGTCGTAAATGACAGCCGAGGAACGTTCGCCTACACCACTATCAAGATAATAGGTTCCTAGACGATTGCCACCAAACAGCAATTGTTTGGTGCTCACACCATATTTTTGTAGCTGTCTCTTAACGGCAAGTCCTAAAGCGTTGTCTGGTACTTTACTAGCAAAAACAACATCATGATCAAAGACCGCTAAATTAACAGCAACATTTGCTTCGGCTCCACCATAATGTGCCTGAAAGCTTCCTGCATTGCTAAAATGAGTGCCAGTCAAAGTTGAAAGCCTTAACATAATTTCACCAAAAGTAACTATGTTGCTCATGCAGTCACCATCTTTATTTCATTGTATTTATCCATATATTGTTTTGCCAGCTTGGTTATTTGGTCATAGTCTCCTGTTTTAGCTGGGGCTAATAGGTTTCCACCAACACCAACCGCTACACAGCCTTTTGAAAGCCATTGCTCCATATTGTGTAGGTTAATTCCACCTGTTGGCATGATATTTACCTGTGGAAGTGGTCCTTTTACTGCATCTACAAAACTAGGTTCGTATGTACTTGCTGGGAATAGTTTAATAATGTCTACCCCTGAACGCAGAGCTGTTTTAATTTCAGTAATCGTCATACAACCAGGCAAATACGGCACATGATAAAGATTACAAATCTCAGCAATCTCTGAATCAAACATCGGACTTACAACAAATTCAGCACCCGCCATAATGGCGATTCTAGCTGTCATCGCATCAAGAACCGTTCCTGCTCCTACAACAATGTAGGCGTTATCTTTGTATTTGGATACGGTTTCACGAATCACTTCTTCAGCTTGTGGAATGGAGAACGTTACTTCTATCCCTGTCATCCCTCCATTTAAAAGTGCGTCTATCGTTTTGAGTGCTTCTTCCTTAGAATCTGAACGTAAAACTGCGATGACACCGCATTTCTCAATTTCCAAAAGAATATTCGTCTTTTTTATGATGTCCACCTCCTTGTATTTCCAAATAGGAAATCATGTTGTTTATTTGGAAATGTATAAGCTTATTATATTAGACGAATTTTGGTTTTTCAACCCTATTTTTGAAAATAATCAGAAAAGTTTTGACCAAACCTATCTCTGATTGGAATTTGGGTCACTCCAACTATAAAAATATAAAAAGTAATCTGTCAGCATAACAGATTACTTTTTCTTTTAATCTATAAATTTAGCTTCTGGAATTAATACCTTCCATTCCTCATAGCTGATTATGGTATCCCAGTGCCCGGTAATCTTTGCAAGGCCAATAATTAAGAAAAATACCACAAAGAACGATATAGGTATAAACCATTTACTTACCTTTTTATTCGCCACCGTCATATTCAAAGTATCCTTCACTGGGCAGGCTTCGACGCAAGCCATACATGCAGTACAATTTAAATTATTTACTGTTTCTACCTTGTGTACCTTTACTCTGGAAGGGCAAACCTTTGTACACATTTCACAGTTGGTACATGTCTCTTCATTTCTTCGAACCTTTGTAATTCTAAATATCGATCCGAGCCCGATGAAAGCACCATATGGGCAAAGGAAACGGCACCAGAAATTTCTATACAATAATGAAAGTACAAACATCACAATAAGAAAACCTAAACCAAAACCGCTGATATCTAAGAAAAAAGTCAGCATTTTCACATCAGATATTTTGTTATAGGGTTCATTCAAGAAAGCAATCGCGGCATATGTTGGCATAACGATAACCATCCCTAAAAAGAAAAGTAATAATAAATATTTTATAGGGGTTAGCAGCCAAACGAGCCAAGTTGGTACTTCAAAATTCTTTTTAAACAGTTTCTTTCCTAATCTAGCAATCCATTCACTTACTGTTCCAATTGGACAAATCCAGCTGCAAAACGATCTCCGGAAAAGAATAGCTCCACCAACAAAAAAGCTTAACAATACAAGACCGGCAGGATGAATAAGATCAAAATCGCTAGTAGCCAGCCATACCTTTAATGCCATTAAGGCACTTATTGGCAGAAATCCTTCAACAGCGGAAGGTCTTTCTACAAAAGGGGTTTCTCCGAGCGTCTCAAAATGCATATAAAATTGATAAAAACGAACACCAACATATAGTAAAAACAATAGAAATAACGCTTGAACGACGTATCTTGTTAGTTGAACCGGCTTCCTTTTCAACTGTTTCTTATACCAGTTCATTGACTTCATTACGATTCCTCCAATCTTATTCACCCTAAATATAAGGAACGAAGTAAAACTGAGGATGTGATAAAAGTCATCGTGAATGCCGTTTTCATAAAGATTTCACAACCCTATCCGTAAAACAGACAAAATTAATGCGATATTTCTACGAACTACTTTATCTTTCTACTCCAAATACAATATTGTTCTGTTTCCTTGCTACTTCTGTCACTCTTAGAACTATTTTACTCAAATTCTTTAATTTCTCATATTGGTCATCATCATTTGTTGCAACGATTTCGGCAATATTCATGCATTCATAGACCATGTCCTTTTCTTCTTGAATAACACTCAAGATTTCACTCTCTTTTGTGTGACTGTCAATGAATTTAATTTCAGATATTGGAGCTGCATCCTCTAGAACAAAAGTGCCCTTCTCTCCATGGATTTCACAAGGAATAGCCGAATGGGATATCTTTGAACAAAGAATGGTACAGACAAAGTCTTTATACTCTAACACTAGTGTACCACTGCCATCGACACCGCTTGACAGGATAACCGGATGGTAAGTAACCTTGGCAGGCTCACCAAATAGCCCTATTGCTAAAAAGATAGGATAAACACCTAAATCAACGAGAGCTCCACCTGAAAAAGTACTAGAAAAGATATTTGGTTCTTCACCTTGTAAAAACAAATCGTATCTAGAAGAATACTGAATATATGGAAGCATCGCACTTCGTAGATTACCCGCCATTTGAATTTTATCCTTTAAGATTCGAAAGTTAGGAGTATGGATATTTCGAATCGCTTCAAATAGGTAGACACCATTTTCCTCTGCTATTTGAAAAGCTTTATCTAGTTCGGCTGTGTTCGAAAAAATCGGTTTTTCACAGATAACATGTTTTTTATTTTTCAAAAATGTAACTGCCTGTTCAAAATGGATGGAATTAGGTGAAGCAATATAAACGACCTCAATTTCTGAGCTTTTTGCCATTTCTTCGATATCGGTAAAATATTGATCGACCTGATATGTATGTGCGAGTTGTTTTGCTTTTTCTTCTGTTCTTGAATAGACTGCGGTTAAATTTAATTTGCCGCTGAATTTAGCTGCTTCTATAAAGGAGGAAGTAATCCATCCTGTACCGACTGTTCCAAAATTTATCAAATAAATTCCCCTTCCATTATTTCTTCAAGCTTTTATTGTAGCCTTCTTCATTTTCCATTACCAATTTTACATTATCACTAGTTATTTGATAAAATTATACTTAGGCTTATTTTTCAAATGAATGGTTGGGAACAATGGAAAATAATCATTATTTATGGTATTTATATAAGAAGGAATGAAGGAGAGGTTGAATAGAGTGGACAATCTAGGTTCTAATTTTATAAAAGATGTTATGATAAAGGATTTGGAATCAGGTAAGCACGATAAAATTATCACTCGTTTTCCTCCAGAGCCAAATGGATATTTACATATTGGTCATGCTAAATCAATTATTATTAACTTTGGATTAGCAGATGAATTTAACGGAAAAACCAATTTACGCTTTGATGACACTAATCCGTTGAAGGAAGATGTCGAGTATGTAAATTCCATCAAAGAAGATGTGAAATGGCTTGGATTTGAATGGGATAATTTATTCTTTGCGTCTGATTATTTCGAGGAAATGTACAAACGCGCAGTTCTTTTAATAAAAAAAGGCCTTGCCTATGTAGATGACCTATCAGCAGATGAAATTCGTGAATATCGCGGCACTTTGACATCTCCTGGAAAAGAAAGCCCATTTCGGGACCGTTCAATTGAAGAAAATCTTGATTTGTTCGAACGGATGCGCAATGGTGAATTTGAAAATGGACAAAAAGTACTTCGTGCTAAAATTGATATGAAGTCTCCAAATATCAATTTACGTGATCCTGTTATTTATCGGATTTCTCATGCCACACACCACAACACGGGTGATAAATGGTGCATGTATCCGATGTATGCTTTTGCTCACCCACTTGAAGACGCCATTGAAGATGTCACCCATTCGATTTGTACGGTTGAGTTTGAAGACCAACGCCCACTTTATAATTGGGTAGTGGAACAAACTGAAATGAAAAGTAAACCGCAGCAAATTGAATTTGGGCGCCTAAACGTTACCAACACGGTAATGAGCAAGCGCAAATTGAAACAGTTGGTTGACGAAGGCTTTGTTGATGGCTGGGATGATCCTAGGATGCCAACACTTTCAGGAATGAGACGTAAAGGATTTACCCCTGAGTCCATCCGTAATTTTGTTCGCGAGACAGGTGTTTCGAAAGGATCAGGAGCAGTTGATGAACAAATGCTTGAACACTTTGTTAGAGAAGACTTAAAGTTAAAGGCTCCCCGTACAATGGGGATACTTAATCCTTTAAAAGTGGTCATTACGAATTATCCTGAAGGACAAATAGAATTACTCGATGCTGAGATTAATCCTGAAGTTCCAGAAATGGGTATGAGGAAAATTCCGTTTTCTCGAGAGATTTACATTGAGAAAGATGATTTTATGGAAAATCCGCCAAGTAAGTATTTCCGTCTCTTCCCTGGTAACGAAGTCCGCCTTAAACATGCTTATTTCATTAAGTGTGAAGAAGTTATCAAGGATATCAACGGAGAAGTCGTTGAACTGCGCTGTACCTATGATCCATTAACCAAGAGCGGCACTGGCTTTACTGGTCGAAAGGTAAAAGGAACGATTCATTGGGTGGAGGCAACAAACTCTGTCCCAGCGGAATTTAGGTTATACGAACCACTAATCTTAGATAAAACCGCAGAGGAAAATGAAGAAGTAGAAAAGACTTTCCTCGACAACGTTAATCCAGAATCATTAGTAATATTACAGGGATTTGTTGAGCCAAACATGAGGGAAAGCAGGCCTCACGAGAAATTCCAGTTCTTTAGACACGGATATTTCAACGTCGATCCAAAGCATACAACAGTGGATAAGCTTGTCTTTAACCGAGTAGTATCTTTAAAAAGTTCATTTAAAATATAGAAAAATAGAACCAGGCGCCTGGTTCTATTTTTCTACCTTCACTATTGTTGGGACCTCTAGTATTACCCTTGTTCCCTTACCAGGTGAGGAGTTAATCGTAAGTTCCCCGCCAACTGTCCGTGCTCTTTCGTCCATACTAAATAGACCAACACCACGTGACCCAGTTCCTGTTTCAAAGCCTTTCCCCTTATCTTCAACCATCACTCTTACTGTCTGATCGCCTTCTCTAACGGTAACAATCGCATCCGATACGTCTGCATACTTTCGAATATTTGTTAATGCTTCCTGAATGATTCGATAAATGGTTAACTCGATACTAATATCAAGACGCTGATTTAACATACATTCAAAATAAACATCAATATGATAGTTCTCTGAATAACGGAAAAGGAAGGAACGGATGGCTGGAACAAGTCCAAGGTCATCCAATACAGATGGACGCAGCTCCCACGATAGATTACGGATTTCTTCAATCAATTGAGTGGCTTCTTTTTGCATTTGATGTAACAGGGGATGGTCCATTTCTGAAAGTAAACGATTGATGGTAATAAGATGACTGTATAAATTTTGACCAATACCATCATGTAAATTACGGGAAAATCGCTTACGTTCTTCCTCCTGAACATCAATAATCGTTGTCATCATTTTTTGAAGTTCCTGTTCGACCTTTTTTCGTTCGGTAACTTCATAACGTATCGCTAAATACTGATAGGGTTTCCCTTTATCATTTAAAAATGGAACAATGGTGGTATCCACCCAATAATAGGTCCCATCCTTTGCACGGTTCCGAATTTCACCCTTCCAGACCTCCCCAAAACCTATAGTTCTCCACATTTCTTTAAAAAAGCTGTCAGGATGATACCCGGAATTCAATATTCGATGATCCTGCCCCAAAAGTTCTTCTTTTGAATACTTCGAAATTTGACTAAATTGATCATTTATATATGTAATTGTCCCACGTGAATCGGTAATCGCAACGATGGAAGATTCATCGAGGGCAAACTTAATATCCATCAATTCTTGAATCGACTTTTTTAATTCCACTTCAAGGCTGGTGAGTTCGTTTAACGGCTGCTCCCTATCCATTTCCATACTAAACTCCTTCACCTGAGATATGAATTCTTATTTGCTCCTCTAGTGTTTCAGCAGATTCCTTCACCTTTTGCTGCTCTATTTCAGTAAAAGTGTATGTACTTCTTTTTCCAACAAGTAAAACACCTTTTGGAGAGCTATTAAAAAATAAAGGCACCGCATAACAGGAAATAAGTTTTTCAGCAAGCATAATCGGATGGTCAGTTACTTTTCCATAGATATCATTCGGAAAATCACTCACCATCATTGGACTGCCACTTGAAATGATTTTTCCAGCGATTCCTTTTCCAAAACGGACGGTTATTCTTTTATATTTTTCATTTAAGTTTCCTGAAGCATAATGCCATTGAACATCGGGACCTACTTCATTCTGAAAAGCAAGTGCCGCGAATTCGCAGCCTACTTCCTTTAACAATCCATCACAAACCTCCATAACCCGAGGTAATTCTCTTATTTCTGTCATACGCTGGTTTTCTCCTTATATTCCATAGCCCAGTAACCCCTTTTTCACAGCATATTCCACCAATTCTGGTCTTGTCTTCATTTGCAGCTTTTCCATTAGGTTCCCTTTATGGGTTTCTACCGTCTTTACACTAATGGTTAACTGCTCAGCTATTTCCTTATTTGCATATCCTTTCGCAACAAGTGTAAGAACTTCTCTTTCACGATCGGATAAAAGATGATAGGTATCATGGCTGTCATGCTTAATGCTTCCTAGATATTGTTCCATTAACCGTTTCGTAGCGGCTGGATGCAAATACGCATTTCCTAAAGAGACAGATTCAATCGCTGACATTAGCTCATCATGTGGAGCACTTTTTAGAATACAGCCTGAAGCCCCAGCTTGAATGGCTCTGAAAAGGTATTCCTCATCATCGTGCATAGTTAAAATTAGGATATTGACATCAGGCATTAGCTTTTTCAATTCAGAAGTCGCAGATAATCCATCTTTACCATGTGGCATACTTAAATCCATTACCACTACATCAGGTTTAAGCTTCATGGCTTTTTTTATACCTTCATTTCCTTCTGAAGCTTCTCCAACTACCTGCATTTCGGGATTAGAATTTAACAGCATCGTAAGACCCATTCTTACAACGGCATGGTCATCGACTAATAGGATTTTAATCAACTTTAACTCTCCTTCCCTCCCTATAAAGGAAGAGATATTTCAACAGACGTACCTTCTCCTATTTTAGAGGAAATCACACAATGCCCGCCAGTAAGAAGCATTCTTTCCATCATGGCTGCTACCCCTAGACTAACAGGGTTCATCTCCAATTCATCTAATTCAAATCCTCCACCGAAATCAACGATTGAAATTTTCAATTCATTTTCTTTCCATATTAAGCTCAATTTTACATTCGATGTATCCGCATGTTTAGCTATATTTGTAAGGGCCTCCTGGCAAACGCGAAAAACAGCAACACTACTTTGCTCTGGGATAGGTTTTTCCTCTCCGCTAGCTTCTAAATCAACGAGGACCCCAAATGTTGAGGTATATAGTTTTATATAACTTTTAATCGCTGGCAGTAATCCAAGTGTTGTAAGAGCAGGGGGGTGCAGCTCCACTGAAAGCAATCGTATCTCTTGTATCGTCTTTTCAATCAACTGGGTCATTTCATGTAAATAGTTTTTCAAATGTGGCTGATTTAGGCCCGATTCAACAAATTGCAATCCCGTATAAATACTGTAAAGATTTTGGCCGACACCTTCATGCAGCTCCAAAGAAATCCGTTTTATTTCCTCTTCTTGGGATTGAATAATATAAGAACGTATTTGGTGCTTTGAGGAAGATTGCTCCATACTTCCCCCCCTTCCCTTTTTTAATTATTTTTAAATTTATAGGTTAAGCCTCTTTCTGGATCAGCTGCTGAAAACATAGCATCTGTTTCGATAACATTACTGCTAAGCGGCACAGCTAAAAAATATATGGCATCAAAGTAAAAGCGCACATGCGTATGATCAGGGCAGAATTGTATTTTTTTTATTGTTTTTTTAACCACAGGGGCTTGGTCCCCACCCTCTTTATCTTCTATCGCTATTTCCACTGTTGCTCCAACGAATCTCTGCAATTCATCTATGTTAATGGGTTCCACAGCTGTTACATCCCTTCTTTGCTGGATAGATGAACATCTTGTACCCTTGCAGATACTCCCAAAACTTTGGGTCTGCATGGTCCTCAAGGAACAGGATTGTTTCTTCTTCTGAGCCCCAATTACTCATCCCTTTTACCTCAGCGATGACCATTTCAGCACCATCAATCGTCTTTTCCTCTAGGTACCAATTTAAACGTTTCTTCCCAAATGTCTCTTTTAATATTTCTTCAATTTCAATGGAAAATCCGCCTGATTTTCCTCGCATAAAACAAAAATCCAGATAAGTTTCACTAGTCATGAACATTCACACCTTTTTTATAGATGAGAAACGCAAGTGGAAATAATACGAGATTCATGATGCCAGCCACAATGGTATTTACATAATTTTGATAAAAATATTGATGGACCATATATTGTGTAACAATAATATTCAGCATTAACACAGCAAGAAGGAGGGCAACGGGAAGGTAACTACGCTTCATATCGTTTCACCCCCACGGCATAAACTGTGCCGTTTTCAACTTTCACATAAATTTCTGGCAATGGACGTCTTGGTGGTCCTGCAGTCGGTGCGCCGGTTTCAACATCAAATTTCCCATGATGACAAGGGCAAAGCATTTCTCCCTCATCTTTCTTCCAAAATACAGGGCAGCGAAGATGGGTGCATGCATTTTGATAGGCGACATATTTCTCTTCGGATAACCTGATTAAAATCGCGCTATCATGCTCTCCTGGAAAATGGAAATCTACTGCATCGCCAATAGGTAAAGACTTTACATCGGTAATTTTCTGTTTTGGATATTTTTTATCTCCCAGACCGTTGAGCTCTTTCGCAGCCAATACTCCCCATGGAAGTGAGGATACTGCGAATACTCCTGCTGCCCCAACTAATGTTTTCATAAATCCGCGACGGTCTAATTTGCGTTCATTATTTCGGTTTATGTTATGTGTATAGTTATCTTCATTGTACGGGATTTTATTATTTTTAGCTGTCATTCGTTAATCCCTCCTAAAACAGTTTTGTGACACCCTGAAGGATTCCAGGGAGATTCACTCTAACATTTGTTTCGCCTTCTAAGTAGGGCATACTTGTAACCCATTTACCATTATCTAAATTAAATTGCTTTTGCTTCGCCTCAATTTCTTCATCTGTTAGCCACTGCAAGGTATTTGACGGACATACACTTGCACACATTGGAGGAATTCCGTCCTTTGTACGGTCAATACAAAGGTCGCACTTATACATGAGATTTTGCTCGGTATCGAACTTTGGAATTCCATATGGACAGGCAATCGTACAGTTTTGGCAGCCAATGCACTTCTCAACAAGAGCCGAAAGAACGGCTCCTGTTTCATGGATTTGGATGGCTTGCGCCGGGCAGCTTCTAGCACATGCTGGATTCACACAGTGAAGGCACATTAAAGGCATGGTTTGTCTGTTAACAAGCGGGTTAACATCGTATACATAGTTACGATTACGCTCCTCATGGCCACCACACTGCGTACAAGCAGCTAAACAAGAACGGCAACCTATACAATTTTCAAGTTCTAGATATAGCCTCTTTTTCATTTACTGCACCTTCTTTAGTTCTAGTTTTTCAATCTGTGCTGCACATGCTTTAAATTCCGGCATTTTTGAAATAGGATCAAGTGCGCCAATTGTTAAAAGATTGATAGATTTTTCATGGCCCCAGTGATAAGGAACAAACACGGTATCCTTACGAATGGCCTCGGTTATTTTTACTTGATAAAAAGCCTCTCCCCTTCTTGTGAAAAGGCGGACTGTTTCTTCGTGGTTAATACCATATTTTTGTGCTGTTTCTGGATGTACTTCTACAAAAGGCTCTGGACTCATATCACGCAAGAATTGTATTCTTCTAGTTTGATTACCTGATAGATAGTGATACACTACTCGACCGGTTGTTAAACGAAGTGGATACTCTTGATCCGGTTCTTCTGCTGATGGTCTGTATGGTAATGCAAAGATTTTTGCTTTTCCATCTGGATGATAGAATTTTTTATCTAGGAACAAATGAGGTGTGCCCGGATCACTTTCGTCTTTACATGGCCAGAATACCCCATCTTGCTTGTCGATTTTTTCCCAAGTTACTCCATAATAATCAGCTATTCCACCTTTTGAAGCTACACGAAGTTCATTAAATACATCTTTAGAGGTTCTCAAGTGTGAAAAGTATTTACCACGGCCCATGCGCTCTGCGATTTCCACTTGAATCTGCCAGTCTGGCTTAGATTCTCCTAGCGGCATTTGTGCTCGATTTATCTTGATAATTCGGCCTTCTACATTCGTTGTTGTCCCTTCATCTTCCGCCCATGTTGTAGTAGGGAGCACTACATCTGCAAATTCAGCAGACTCTGAAAGGTAAAAGTCAACGCATACCATAAAGTCCAAGTTTTTCATCTGTTCACGCACATAATTTAAATCTGGTGCAGAAACAGCAGGATTGGAACATAAAAGGTATAAGGCACGAATCGTCTTTTGTTCCATTAATCCAAACATTTCAAATGCAGAAACACCCTCTTTTGGCATTTCTTCAGGCTCGATGCCCCAAACCTTAGATATATATTCCACGTGCTCCGGATAAGCTATTTTTCGATAGCCTGGAAGAGCATCTGCCTTTTGTCCGTGCTCACGGCCGCCTTGACCGTTTCCTTGTCCTGTAATCGTCGCAACACCTGCTTTTGGACGACCAATTTTCCCAGTTACAAGTGCCATATTCGTATAGGCAGAAACGTTATCTACCCCTTTAATTTGCTGCTCAATACCTCTTGCGAACATAACAATAGCATTTGGTGCCTTTCCATATAGTTCAGCCGCACGGATAATTTTCTCTGGTGCCACACCTGTTATTGCACTTGTGTACTCTGGTGTGAATTCTTTTACAAGCTGCTTTGTTTCTTCAAATCCATTTGTGTGATTTTTAACAAATTCCTCATCAGCATAGCCATTTTGGATAAGTAAATTTAGTATTCCATTTGCAAGTGCAAGATCTGTACCAGGTCTTAAATCTAAATGGACATCTGCTCTTCTTGCAACTGGTGTTTCCCTTGGGTCTACAACAATCACATAGCCGCCTCTTTCTTGAACTGCCCAGATACGAAACATGGATGTTGGATGACATTCTGCTGTATTGCTTCCTGCAAGAAAGATACAATCTGTTTCATGTACATCTGTCCAAGGAACAGTTGAACCTCTATCAATCCCCAGAGAACGATTTAATCCACCGGCTGCACTCGCCATACAGAATCGTCCATTATAATCAATGTAGCGTGTTTGCAGACCTACACGAGCAAATTTACCTGTTAAATAACATTTTTCATTCGTCATTGAAACGCCGCTATACACGGAAAGTGAATCTTTTCCATATGTTTCTTGAAGCTCAGTAAACTTTTTCACAATGAGTTCATATGCCTCATCCCAGCTAGCTTCACGAAAGCCTTTATTCGTACCCTTTAATGATTTATCATCACGAATTAACGGTTTTAATAAACGATCTTTATGATTTACCTGCTGGTAAGCAGTAACACCTTTAGGGCACATCTTACCAAGAGTAACTGGCCAATCATAACGCGGTTCAACCCCGATAATTTTGTTTGTTTTGGTATTTACTCTTAAGTTCATCCCACATTGCATGGCACAATAACTGCAGTGTGTCTTGACTAATGTTTCATTTGGATGGTTTAAGTTATCTATTTCTCTAAAATACTTATCTCTTTCGTTCTTAAAATTAACCTCTTGCATTCTGATTTGCCTCCTTGACCTTCACTTGATGGGTTGCGAATCCTGAAAATCTTGAAATCCGATATTTTCTACGGCATGGCAGGCACAATTCAGCAAGATTAAAGCCATCTTCCATATTAAATTCGATCGCATTTACTCCCAATACCTCAATAACATCACTCGACTGTTCAACTGATACAAAATGGTCTCCACATACTTTACACTCTTTCATGGCCTGCTCACCATAATGCTCGCGGTAATTCCTCGCAAATACGCTTACCGGACGGAAAGGAATATGAGCCAACTTACCAAAAGGTAAATAGATTAATGTTAAGATAACGGAGAATTGGTGAATCAATGACATCTGCGGCTGCATCCAACCGTGTAAAAATACGTTTTGAAAGGTTAATAAAAGCCCTGTAATTGATATAAATAACAATAAATAAAGTGGCAGGAAGTCGTAAATAAACTTTTGCTCCGCTCTTGCCTGCATATTCTTTAAGCGGCGGTATAACGCCATACATACCCCTGCAATGACCATAGTCGCTGAAATATTTAAGGCATTATAAGAGAACCAAGCAATGAGTCCATCTGCTTTGACCACCATCAAATTCATTCCCATTAAGACGATGGTATAGTGCCCGTTGTCATCCATTGTGAAGTACATCCAGCCAAACACGAGTGGAAATGTGACTAAACAAGCAAGGACACAGCCCCATCCGATTAAAATATGCTGCACCCAGCGGTACAATCCACGGTTTTTAATGAAATCATAAATAGCCAAATGATTAACTGCCGTTTTAGGAGTACTTTTTTTTGCCAGAAGCTTTAATCCTTTTTTAATTAAAATTTTTGTTGGCGGTCTTTCGCCCCATGCAATAAAGCGGTAGAAAAATCCTCCGATAAAAACAACCGTTCCGACCATATATCCATAGAGATTTAGATCAACATGAGTGAACATTCTCGTTGCAATAAAAGATAGAATAACGATAGCAGATACGGTTAAAAACATTGATTTAGCAAATTTTGATGCAAACGCATCATTGATAGAGCGTTCAGTCTTTTTATTTGTTGACGTGTTAGTCTGCATTTGATTTCCTCCTAAAAAAATAACACTAACGATTTTTCTTACTCTAATTGTAAGAAATTCGTTAGTGTTATAAATATCGGGGAACTCCCCCATCTACGGGGGAAAAAACCCTTAGAATCTTTATTTTAGACAAATCTTTGTCACATTTTGTTAAGACGGTACTTTTTCCACCAAGAATATAAAAGCAAGATAATAAATATGCTGACCTGTAATGAAAAAATGAGTGCATCCCAAAACTGCAGACTGGTTGGCGGTTGTGCAAATCCTGGCAGAAGCTGTTTTCCAGCATATATTATTTCCGGAATAAAATAAATGATATATAAAACAATGGTTATGATAACGCCAAGAAAATAGAAGATGGAATAAAGGAACACCGTTTTAATCTCTTCTGAAAAGACAACCTCTTCTGATGATTTTGATTTAAAAAAGGAAAACTTCTTACTAATTGTCTGTTTAGCCATTTCCATGAGATTATAGCATCCTGTTATATTTTCAAAGACAAAATATAAATCAGTCTTCATATAGAAACAGCATTGATAAATTACCCTTAGAACAGCATCAAAAACTGCTAAGTTCATAAGTCCAATGATAAACCAATGGCCGTTTGGAAACATCAACTGAACAATAAGGGAAATAAAGAGAAGTACAGAATCAAAACAAAGCCCTGCTAGAAAAAGAACATTTCGGTCTTTAGGAGTTAGTTTCCATACAGATGACATATCTGTTAAGAGAACGACAAAAAACATACGATGTCCAATCTCCAGTTTCGTAGGGAGATTGTGTGCCCTCATTGCCAAAACATGACCTAACTCATGAATTAGTACAAAAAGGAAAGTAAACACCATCCAAAATATTAAATTAATGACCATAATGTCAAATACAAATATGTCATCATGGCGAGGAAATAAAGAAGGATGGAGAAGGAAAAGGATAATATTTATAATAAATACTGCACCATATAATAGATATGTAAAATGATTAAAAAAGAATTTACCAATTCTTGGGGAAATCCATATGAAGCCTAACTTCGCCTTCGCTTTATGCTGAATTTCAACCTTATTACCATCAATTTTATCAATCAAGTCTAATTCTATCAGCTGTTGAGCAAAATCAAGCAGGTCAACATCTTCATCAGGGTAATTTCTCTTTAATACTCGTTCAATATCCCCTAGTTGCTCACCTTTGCAAATCATAGAAATCGCATCAATACAAACCTCAGGCATTTCAAAGAACTCACCAGAAGTCTGATCTTCTATAATATATCGTTTATTATCCTTGCGAATTTCAATAGGGACCATCGAAAGAGTCGAATTTAATGTCAAACTCATCTAAACACCGTTCCTAACTAAAATTTAATATAAAAGAAGGATGCATAGCTTACGCTAGCATCCCACACTCTTATCCTTTTATTCCTACAAAAGGGCACCACCAACAAGTTGTTTTAATCTTTTTAAGCTTGCGGATTTTCATGTTCCCACCTCCCTTAAAATTCAAACTTTTTTGACCAGGAATAGTTATCATGAAATTTGACCCATGATGGGTAGACCTTTTTGAATTCTTCTACTAATATAGGATCAAATTGGGAACCCTGTCCTTCGATAATACGTTGATAAGCTTCTTCTACCGGCATAGCTTCTCGATAGGACCTTGAAGATGTCATTGCATCAAAAGCATCGGCTATTGCGGATACTCTAGCAAGTAAAGGAATTTGTTCACCTTTCAATTGGTCTGGATATCCTTTTCCATCCCAGCGTTCATGATGGGAACTGATGACACAAATACTGTCCTTTATTCCCTCAACATTCTTTACTGCTTCAGCACCGACAACAGGATGAGATTTAATAACCTCAAATTCCTCTTTTGTGAGTTTACCAGGTTTCATAAGAATTTGATCAGGAATATTCACTTTGCCAATATCATGGAGTAAACAAGCATAATAAAAAGATTTTTGTTCCTCTTTTGACAAGTTACCAATTTCTTTAACCAACATAAGAGCATAGCTCGCAACTCTTTCACTATGCCCCCTTGTATATGGGTCTTTCAACTCTAGTGTGGCGATTACGCCTTTAACAATTCCCTGCAGTTGGTTATCATAGGAATTACTAATCGCTTTAACATATCCTTGAAAACGGACTAATAAAAAGAATGACATAACAGATAAAATTGCAACTAGAATTATTGGTAATATTAGAAAGGTAGTCTTTAAGATGATTGCAGTAAGTATATATTTTATTAAAATTCCTAGACTTACTAACCAAAAATATCTTTTATTTAAGAAAAGAGGTAAGGAGAAAATAAAAAATATCTCAACTACATTCCCACTGGTGTATGCATCCCCTTTCCCTAGGTAGGAAAAAATAGCCACTGGGAAAGAGACGCAAAAATAACTAATAATAAATACATATTTAATCAAATTTTGTTTATTAACTTTACTTAAATAAATTGCAATTGGAATGAAAATAATTAATACTAGGTAGTTTAACCACCAATAGCTGCTAGGTAAACCCCTTTCGCTTTCCACTATATTGGCAGGAGCTACATAATAGTAAAAATAGTCATATCCGATCAAAATAATATATGATATTAATAGAAACCATTTTACTGTATGTTTTTCTTCTCTTGGTATCATAAAACCCTCCGCGTCTTAACACTTGTCGACTTTCCTTTATCGAATATCCATTATTTTACAATAGTATATTTATACTATCAGCATTCCCCATCATTATATAACACAGATAATACCCTTGTAATATATTATATTGATGAATTATGTAAAATTATAGTATTATTTTTTACCATCAATTTTGATATACAGGCAAAGTCACATAAACCTTTGTTCCTTTTGAAGGGCTGCTTTCAATATTAATCTTGCCTTTATGATCTTTAATTATTTGATTTGTGACCATTAATCCAAGACCTGTCCCATCTATTTTGGTCGTAAAGAAAGGTTCACCCAGATTAGGAAGGCTATCCTCTTCAATTCCGCACCCTTCATCCTGGATAGAAATATACATCTTCTTACCATCTAAAACCTTTACGCTTATCTTTATTTCTCCACCTTCAGGCATTGATTCAATAGCATTTTTAATAAGATTAATAAATACCTGCTTCAGCTGATGTGGGTCACAATCTAATGGTGGGATTGGGCCAAACATGAACGTTGTAATGGTCACAGCTTGTTTTTCTGTTTGCTGCTGTGTGATTGACAATGTATAAGCAATAATTTCTTCTATATTTGCTTTAACAAATGTAATATCTTTTGGCTTCCCAAGATACATCAAATCATTAACAATAGTATTAATTCTGTCTATTTCTGCAATCATAATTGGATAGAAATCATTTGTATTTGGAAATCTCTCTTTTTGAAGCTGAGTAAACCCTTTTAAAGATGAAAGTGGATTACGTATCTCATGACCAATACCAGCAGCCATTTGTCCAATCACTGCTAACTTCTCTTTTTGGCGAAGCTCTAGATGGGCAGAGTTTAATGAGTTAATATATGAATCAAAACGGATTAAGATGATGAAAGCTATCACACATAGAATGATATATACGATAGTTGGAAAAATCACTCGGGTATCCATTAATACTAGGAAGAATATGCTATATTTTATAATCATCCCTAAAGACACTGTCCAAAAATACCTTTTGTTCACAAAAATAGGTGAGAAAAGAATAAATAACACTTCAACAATATGTCCTGATCCAAATGGTTTGTTTGTTCCTAAATAAATTATTAAATTATGAATTGTATCTAAAAATAAAAAGCTATAAATATACAAATATTTAATAATATAAATATTTCCTTTATTATTTAAATAAATAGATATAGGCAGCAAACTAAAGAGAATCAAATAAATCCAAATGCCCAATCCTTCTCTAGGTTTAATAGTAAATACAACACCACTGTTACTAAAAGGAAAAATATAATAATAGGCCAATTCATATGAAATATAAAAAATGTAAAATAACCACAAAAATAGTTTTAATGCTTTTTTTTCTTCGTAAATTAGTCTTGGGCTTAGGTTCGTTTCTTTCATTTTGGTACTCCCTTTGTATTCCTATCTAAATTTGATTCCTATTACCTCCTCCTATTCTACCATCATATCAATAAAATTTTTGATATTTTTTTGTAAATTCGATGATATTCGACAAAATTCCTCCACCTTATCAAATGTACATAAAAAAACTAACCACATGTTAAGATGGTTAGCTGATATATTCACATATTTATCATTTCCTATTTACCTTATCTATTTTTACCAGTAAACTTTCCGTAATAAACATAGCATTTTCGATCTTCATCAATTTCTCTTGAATCAAGTTCAAATTCCAAAAATTCACCATCCCTTTGAAGGTAAATAAAATCTGAATGCAGTGTTGTCAGAATCTCCTCATGACTCCAAACTTCCCTATTTTCTACGAGCGTATAGCTCATTCCGCTGAGCTCCCTGACTTCAAAACCGATATGAGAATATGCTCTTTCTGAGGAATCATTTGAATAGCTTTCTTTTTTTACATACAATACTGATGTACCATCTGGATCTAACGCTGTCGCCGTCACAGCATAGGTCTCTCCATCTTTTACAAAATATTCACAGGTCATCCTCGCAACAGCTTCAACGGGAGTAATATTCTGGTAGTTCCATAAGGCAGGATAGTGTGCAAACTCATCGTCTAGTCGATATTCCAAACGCAATTTTCCATCCCTCTTTCCTTTTTACTTTTAGTTTATCATTGTTTTCCTAAAATTTACTTTTATAATGGAATTATACTTTAAAAAGGAGTGTGAGAAGGTGAAGAAAACCCAATGGTTAATTACTGGTGTTCTTACTACTCTTATGGCTGGAACCACTTTAAGTGGGTGTTCCCAGGCACAGGATTTACCCCCTGAACCGGATGACACAAACTGTAGAGATTGGGAATGGGATGACGATGAAGGTGTTTGGCAATGTGATGACACTAGATCAAGTTACTATGGACACTTCTTTTATGGTGGATTGTTTTTTAGCAACAGATCAGCTTTGAGAAATTCATCTGCTTATAAATCTTATAAATCCTCCTCTAGTTTTAAGAGCGGATTCGGCAGTGGCTCTAAGGGTGGTTTTGGAGGTTAATTACATGTCCACATACTCAAAAGACCGAAATCAATTTTATTCAAACTTTCCAACCTTTTGGGCGAATTTATATGGTGGTGAATACAGTCTTTATCAAGTATTTTCGATAACAGAAGAAACATATACCCTTATAAAAGAAGCCACGGAACGAATGGGATTAGTATTTTTTAAAACGGCCGGTCTCCTTCGAAGTCTACAAGATGAACAGCTGCTTGAACTTGGTTTGCCTGCTGCAAGTCTTCCCTTTCTTCGAATGAAAAACCTTTTTCCTGAAACCGTAATTTCTCGATTCGATTTTGCCTTGACCACTGATGGGATAAAAATGCTTGAGTTTAATTCTGATACTCCTACGTTTATTGTTGAGTGCTTCCAAATTAACGGTAAAGTTTGCTCAAAATTCGGCTATCTTAATCCCAATGAAAACCAAGAACGCCTGCTATCCTCTGGCATCACAAAGGCTGTCCTTGAATCCGTAAAAGGTCTTGTCTCTCCAAACGTTGTGTTCACAGCCCATAGCGACCATATTGAAGATTGGAATACAACGATTTATTTAAGCCAATTATGTAAGGTTAAACATCAAACACTTCCAATGTCAGAGCTAAGAATTACCGATGAAGCACTTTTAGATGCGGATGGAGTACCGATCGATGTTTTATATCGTCAAACCTACCCTCTCGAACATCTACTTGAAGATAGGGATCCCCGTACAGGTGACCTAGTTGGAATAGAAATGCTACAGCTTGCTAAAGAAGGAAAACTTTCGATTATTAACCCTGTTTCTGCCTTTCTTTTGCAGCCCAAATCGATTCAATGCCTGATATGGGGATTAGCTGAAAAAGATGGATTTTATACACAGGAAGAGCAAGAATGGATAAAAACATATATGCTGCCAACTTATCTTGAAGCGGATACATTTGTAGGTAGAACCGCTTATGTTCAAAAACCATCTTTTGGCAGAGAAGGTGATACCATAACCATTTGGGATCAACAAACAAATGTAGCAGCCCAAAATCCCTTCCAAACCTACAAAAATGAGCTGCCAGTTTATCAATCCTATGTACCTCTTCCTGTCGTTTCGCTTGAAACGGAAAAAGGAATGGAAGAACTGTCATATGTATTCGGTTCGTTCCTTATAGCAGGAAAACCAAGCAGCATTGGAATTCGAGCAGGAGGTAAAATCACTGGGAATGAGTCATATTTCTTACCGGTGGGAATAAAAAAGGAGGGATTTAATTGTTAGATTTCTTGATATATTTAGGTGTTTCTATAGCATTATTAATCGTTGGACTCTTTTTAATGGAAATTACCACAAAGGTAAAGGAATTTTCTTTAATGGCACAAGGAAATAAAGCTGCTAGCTATGTGCTTGGAGGAAGACTTCTTGGACTTGCCATTGTTTTATATTCCGCACTTGCTAACTCCATCTCGCTAGTAGATATGATCATTTGGGGAGCAGTTGGAATCGCAGCACAGATTATTGTCTTTTATCTTACTGAGTGGCTCACACCCCGTCGTTTTAACGTATCCCAGAGCATTGAAGAAGATAACCGTGCAGTTGGTCTTTTTCTCCTTTTACTTTCTGTATCTATCGGGATTGTTATTGCAGGTTGTTTAACGTATTGAAAAACGCATCTGAATATGATGCGTTTTTATCTATTTAACGCTGTGAAGGACAAATCTTCCTTCGGCTATTTTAGATTTGTCCTCAAGTCAGCCCCTTAAAGACAAATCTTCCTTCGGCTCTTTGAGATTTGTCCTCAAGCCAGCCTCTTAAGGACAAATCTTCCTTCGGCTCTTTGAGATTTGTCCTTAAGCCAGCCTCTTGAAGACAAATCTTCCCGCGGCTCTTTGAGATTTGTCCTCAAGCCAGCCTCTTGAAGACAAATCTTCCCGCGGCTCTTTGAGATTTGTCCTCAAGCCAGCCTCTTGAAGACAAATCTTCCTTCGGCTCTTTGAGATTTGTCCTCAAGCCACACTCTTAAAGACAAATCTTCCTTCGGCTCTTTGCGATTTGTCCTCAAGCCAGCCTCTTGAAGACAAATCTTCCCGCGGTTCTTTGAGATTTGTCCTCAAGCCAGCCCCTTAAAGACAAATCTTCCTTTGGCTCTTTGAGATTTGGCCTCAAGCCAGCCTCTTGAAGACAAATCTTCCCTCGGCTCTATGAATCTCGATAACGGTATCGTGAGGCTGTTAGGAACAGTTTACGGAAAAAAAAGCACGATTTCCCCTCCTTTCTTATTCAATTTTAAAAAATGGATTGTTTTGTACTGGCACCCAGAGGTCGGAATTTTCTAACTGCCCAGCTAATGTATACAATAGGTCTTCCCTTCCTCTTGCAGACATAAATTGAACACCAACAGGCAGTCCCTCTTGAGAGATATGGAGAGGAATGGTCATTGCAGGCTGTCCTGTAAGGTTTGCCAGCTGTGTAAAAGGGGTTCTTTTTAGGTTATTTTCAGCTACTTGTTCAACAATACCAGCCTTTTTCAACACTCTCCCTAAACCCAATCCTCGGCTAAACTGCATGGCAAGTTTTTCATAAGGGGTTGGGTCGAGCTCGCCAATTTTAGCTGGGAGCATGGCGGTTGTTGGCGTCAAATAAAAATCATACGTTTCATGGAAAAATTCCATCTCAAGTGCAGCTTTATCCCATTCCCTTAAGCTTAATACAAACTCCTCCGCTGATGTTGCCTTTCCAATTAACCCTATAATCCAAGTGGTCGTTTCCACATCATTCATTTTCACCTTACGCCCAAGAATTTCCTCTAGGGAAGCCAGATGGGCTGCAACTTCACCAAAATACATCGTTAAAAAGCTATAGACAATTTCCCTTCCATCTACTGGTGCTTCCTTTTCAATGACATGATGTCCTAGCGTTTCCAAGTATTTCGCTGCTTTCATAACAGCTTCTTTACAATCAGGATGTATTTCATTTCCTAACGGTGACTTAACTGTAAATGCAATCTTTAACTTTTTATCGAAAGTCGTTTGAACTTGTGAAAGATAGTTTCCATCAAAAGGCAGGGTGTGAAATGCAGCTCCTTTTTCATAAATACTTAACGCATCTAGCATGGCTGCGCTGTCGCGAACGGATCTAGATAAGATTAGATCCACTGCTGCACCTTGCCAGCTCCTTCCAAATAAAGGACCAACAGGAGTTCTCCCTCTTGTAGGTTTCAGGCCAAAAAGTCCACAATAAGCTGCAGGAATTCTAATAGACCCTCCGCCATCATTTGCTCCTGCAATCGGGACCATCCCACTTGCCACTGCAGCCGCAGACCCTCCACTAGAGCCTCCTGGAGTATGCTCCGTATTCCAAGGATTTTTTGCTGGACCATAGATTACAGGTTCTGTGACCCCCATTAATCCAAACTCTGGTATGTTGGTTTGTCCTAAGAAAACAGCTCCTGTTTTTCTTACCTGTTTTACATAGTTAGAATCGACTTTTGCATAGTGGTCTCGATAGACTTTGGACCCAAAGGTAATTCTCTCACCCTCCATTTCCTGTGCTAAGTCTTTTAAAAGCATAGGTACGCCAGCAAAACTCCCGTTAAAGTCGACGTTTTCAGTCATGGTTTCGGCTTTTTCATATAATTTATTTATGACTGCATTGAGTTTGGGATTATGCATTTCGATTGCTTTGATTGCTTCTGCAACCACTTCTGTTGGCTGTAATTCTTTCTTTTTTATCAATTCTGCCAGGCCGAGTCCATCATAGTTTTGGTAGATAAAACCTTCCATTACTTACACCTCCACTTCCTAACTGTTCATTAATTATATTTCTACTAATTATTCTTTTATTCCTTTAAAGGACTCTCATAACAAATGATTGACATGGATAAAAATTTATAGTAATATTATTAATTGTGCTTAACATTTATGTAACTTGTAATAGACGAGATAACGCAATGTAAGAATTTTATTCTGGCATTCTGCTTATGTTTTAAAAGTAAAACTATTCACACTGGATCGGCTTCGGAGCCGTAAGGATGTAAGAGAGGTAGGGCTTACGTCGTTTAGGTCTAA
Organism: Neobacillus niacini; assembly: GCF_031457145.1. Lineage (GTDB taxonomy): Bacteria > Bacillota > Bacilli > Bacillales > Cytobacillaceae > Neobacillus > Neobacillus niacini_J. Next base: position 293,086 of record NZ_JAVDVZ010000003.1, on the reverse strand, counting down.
AACCATCAGGTGGAACAGTAACCGCGGCAAATTGGTCTTTTAATACCATTTATTATATATAAATTTTTACCTTGCGATGGCTAATCATCGAAACAACCATTCACAAGTTACTATAGTGATCCCATTTGGATCAAAAGCAAAAGAAGGCAGAGGATTATAATCCTCTGCCTTCGTCCAATTTTGAAGTGCTTTTTTATATTTTCAAAGCGTTATTGGATGACAGCCCCATTAGCGATAATGTCTATTTTTACAGATACATTGACATCAGCTTCAGCCAATTCCTTTCCCCAATTATTTTCTACCTTTTTATAATGGTCATATTGGTAAGCACGGGCATAAAGTCCAAGTCCGATAGGATCAATCTCTTTTTTTTGGATTTTTGTAATGAGGTCCATTATTTGTTTTTTCAACTCTTTTTCAATTTGCTTTTTTAGCTGTTCTTTATCTAACTTATCCTCTGGAAATAATCGTTCTACTATATTGATGGACATTTTAACTTTAATATCAAAATGAAATTTGTTCTGCTTATATCCAGATTTTATCTTCGTTTTTACTCTACTTTCAGAAAAACTTATCATATTTTTATGGAAGATATTTTTCTCATCTCCGGTTGGAAGGACTGGAATTGTAAAGGTAACTTCCTTCCTCTTTTTATTCTGTAACATCAATAACAGCGATGATTCACGCATATTTAGAAATTGAGCATATTTCCCTTTTTTATCAAGAAGAGATATTCCTGTTAGCTCCAGTTTTTTTCCTTTTTTCACCTCCCAAATAAAAGGAGTCATCGCCTTATCACGCATCTCCCTGTGCAGTTCTTGAAGAGTACCTTTTACTGCTCTCGTTCGATCATAATTCTTATCAATCACTGCTTTTAAATGTAACGATAATTGAGGTATCTCTTTTGGTTGATGAGAAATCACTTCTGTAACAGGACCATTAACCGTTACTACTCTTGTACTCATAGAAAATGTAGGATTTCGATATACAGTATCCAATATCGGAAACCAATCTTCATGTTGGAGGACACGTTTTCCCACTAATAATACTTGAATTTTTCCAGCCGTTACTTCTCCTGTTGTCAAAGCGTCAAAAAGTCTTCTTGAATCTCGTATTGTTTTCGCCTTTACTTCATATGCTTGAATTCCTTTCTTTGCTCCACCACCAAAAACTGGATTTATTTCATAAAAGACAAGGTTATTTTCATCATCTAGATCAATACCAATGACTAAGGCAAGTGTCAAATCCTCTAAAGGAGCTTTACTGCCACAGCTAGAAAGGATGACGATAAGGAAAATGAATAGAGTCGCATGACACCAACGTTTCATTTAAGGGCCCTCCTTTTAAGGCGAGAATAAAGCCCGAGATATACCCATAAACATAGAGGAAAAGCATACACAAGTATTAGACTAATAGGCTCGATTCCTTTTTGAAACTGTGTATTTTGGTCAAAAGTTTGGGGTAAGAAAAAAACATAGACAATGTTAAGAAGTAATAACCAACCTACATATTTACTGTGATCTTGTTTACCAAATAATTGACTGGTAGAAAATACAGTCGCAAAAAAAAGAGGCAGGACCGTTGTAGATATGACAAATATATACAAAGAAAGAAAGACTATTTCCAACCGTTCCAAAAATTTAAATTCAACTATTTTTAACAGATTAATGGTCGGCTCTTTATATTGGGTAATTTCATCTGGACTATAAAAAGTAAAAGCAACGATCGTAACAATTAAAAATAAGACTAACGTAAGGGTATTGGCAATGAATATTCCGATGGACGCTTTTTGTTTATTTTGCAAAAAAGGATAAAGGAAAAAGGCGATTTCAAATCCTAAAAAGGAAAAAATCGTTGTTCTTACCGCTGTAAGTATTGGTTTCCATCCTTCCTTAATAATGGGAAGCAGGTGAAGCCAGTGAGCTTCTTTTAAAGGAGTGAAATAAAAGAAGAGCATCCATGTCGTCATAAAGAACACCAATTCAGCATACCTGCCTAATATCGTTATATTATTTCGAACAATCAGGTAGCTGGGAATGGATAAGAGAAACAGTAAGATAAACAAGTCTGTTTGGGGCAAAATCCAAAATTGGATAAACAGTCCTTCCCGAATAAAAACGATAGCGCCTAAAAAAGCGAAATACAAAACGAAAATAAATGCAGCGATTTTCCCTAACCATTTTCCAAAATAATGAGTTAAAAGATCAATAATCGTTCCATTAGGGTAATTCTTCATCACCTGTATAATGATTAAACTAGCTAGTGTAGAAAATACCCAGCCAATAATGAGCGAAATCCAGCCATCTGTCCCAGCTTTTTCAGCTAATTCACGTGGCAATGTTAAAAGACCGACCCCAACCTGGACACCATGAATTAAAAATATATATTGCATGAACGTAATTTGATTTTTTGTATATTTCATTACTGTTCGTCACCCTTTGGACGATTTGAATTCGCTTTTTTCTTTTGAATAGCTCTTGTACTTTCAGGGCGCTTTATTATAGCCCACTCTGGAAACCGAATAAATAGATCCTTCCAATCTGGAAAGCGTAATGGAGCGATTGGACTGCCATAAGGTGTACCTAATGATTCGAGTGCAATAAAATGGGCAATTAATGTCATTAATCCAACTGTGAGTCCCACAAATCCGAATAATGATGCTGCGATCATCATTGGAAATCGGAGCATCCGAATGGCTGCGCCCATATCGTAATTCGGAATAATAAACGAAGCGATTGCAGTCAATGCTACGACAATCACCATGATATTACTTACAATCCCTGCCGCTACAGCCGCTTGGCCAATGACAATACCGCCGACGATACCAACTGTTTGACCAATTTTTGCAGGAAGACGTATACCTGCTTCACGCAGCATTTCTAATGTTATTTCCATTATGATTGCTTCTATAAATGGCGGAAACGGAACTCGCTCCCTGGATGCAGCGACGGATAATAGCAACTTTAAAGGAATGATTTCAAAGTGAAAGGAAATCACGGCAATATAGGTTGCCGGTAAAAATATGGCAACAATAAATCCCAAATATCTCATGAGGCGAATAAAGGATGCCACTATCCACCGTGCCCCATAATCATCCATACTCTTGAAAAAAATTTCAAACGTTGCTGGTCCAATTAGGACATTTGGAGATCGATCCACTACTGTCACAATTCTCCCCTGTAATATTTCTGCAGCAGCAAAATCAGGACGCTCCGTTAAAAATAGTTGCGGAAACGGAGAGTAGGGATTATCCTCAATATATTCTGATAAGGAAGCGGCATTTATAATACTATCAACTTCGAGTTTGTTTATTCGGTCTACAAGCTCCTTCAATACCTCTGGATTTGCAACATCAGCTAAATACATAATTGTAAGCTTCAAATTCCCTCTTGCACCAACGGTCATTTCCTTCATTTTCAACTCGCGGTTTGGAATATGGCGGCGAATCATAGCGATGTTGTTACTTCCAGTTTCTGTGAACCCTATATGTTCACCTCTTAAGGAAGACTCAATGGTAGTATCCTCAATTCCTCTTTGTGGCCATCCCTGTGTATCAAAGATGAATGCCTTAATCCGCTTATCAATAAATAAGACACTATTTCCTTGTAAAATCGCACTTTCAATTTCCTGCCAAGCATTTTTTTCTTTTACATGACCAAGTGATACCTGTACTTCAAAGTCTTTCTCCTCCTTATTCGCTTCGAATAAGAGCGGGCTCAAAACATGATTATGAATGGTCTTTGTATCTGTAATACCGCTTAAATAAACAAGAGCTGCAGGGCACTTTGTTTGTTTTATGACAAAGTTCTTCACAACCAAATCAGGAGTCTCGCTAAAAATCTTCTGTATTTCTGCCATATTCTCCAATAACAGTGGACTTATGAGGTTTTTAGTGATGTCATTGTTCTGTATTTGGAATGGTGTTTGTTGCTTCTTTTTATTACGATATTTTCGAAAAAAAGCCATAGAGAAAACCCACCTATTATGGAATAAGATAGGTTAGTTTGTATCTTTATATGGAGGGATATTCAATATAATCCATTTTTAACTAATTTAGGGGTCAATAGAGGTTTTAGGAGAAAGAAGCTGACTCAAAAGGTTGTTAGAAACCATTCTCAAGTTACGATAGTCACCACTCGAACCAAAAGCAAAAGAAGACAGAGGAATTAAATCCTCTGCCTTCGTCTAATTTTTGAGTTGATTACACCCTCATCGTCCTACTAGCACCTTTTATTTTACGGACTACTTGGTTAATTACTTCTGAAAATACGAGACCAAATGCAATGGAGCCAGACAGCATGATTACTTTTGCACCTAATGTTAACGCAGTAAAATAATCGTCCTCTACAAATTTCCTCATCGTGTCATAAGCCAGTCCACCTGGAACTAAGGGAATGATTCCAGCGACACTAAAAATAATAACTGGCGTTTTATAAAATTTAGCGAGCTGTTGACTAACGATACCAATAAAAAGCGTCGCTCCGAAAGTTGCGAAAACCGCCTCTCCCGTATAGCTTTCCGATAAATAGTAAATAATCCAGCCACCCATTCCAACTAAGCCGCATTTAACTAATGTATTCTTCGGTGCATTAAATATCACTCCAAAGGCAGCTGTTGCAAAAAAGCTTGTGAGTAGTTGTCCAATTATGTCCACTTTTTGCCTCCGTTTATATAAATGATAAAACAACCGCAATTCCTGATCCGATGGCAAATGCCGTTAGAACGGCCTCCGCACCCTTTGATAATCCCGAGACTAAATGACCAGCCATTAAATCCCTCACTGCATTCGTAACTAATAGTCCAGGTACCAAGGTCATGACCGAACCAATGATAATTTTGTCCAACTGGTGCCCAATTCCTAGTTCAATAAAAATTAATGCGAGTAACCCAATAATGAAAGATGCTAAAAACTCCGAGAAAAACTTGATAGGGACAAAACGGTGGAAGTATAGAAAACCCAGATATCCCAAACCTCCCGTTATCATGGCTGGGATAAAGTCATTCCACTCCCCCCTAAACATGATCATAAAACAGCCGCTGGCAATAGAAGCAGCTGCAACCTGAACCATGAATGGGAAAGTTACATCCAAAGCGTCTAATTCCTTTAATAGAATTAATGCTTCTTCCAGGTTGGTCTCACCTGAGGTGATTTTTCGCGAAATGCTGTTTACCATGGCCACCTTTTTTAAATCAGTTGACCGTGATAATATTCGAATCAACTTCGTTTTAGTCGGTTCAGAACCCTCTGCAGAAAAGATAATTCCCGTTGGAGTTACATAGCTATGTGTTTTATCAATTCCAAAAGCTGCAGCAATCCTCATCATTGTATCTTCAACACGATAGGTCTCCCCGCCGCTTTGCAGCATGATTTTCCCAGCTAGTAAGCAAACCTCGATAATATCGTATGTTTCTGACTTTTGATTTTCCATCTTACTATCACCACATTTATTCTTTCTTCCTATGATTTCCTAAGTTTAATCAAAAACCCTTTTTTTATCAATAAAAATAGGGCCTTTCCCATATCCTAATATTTTAATTAAAGTTACTTTTTGGCAATATTCACATAATTACTTTTCAATTGCTAGAAGCTAATCAACAGGTAATATTACTTTCAAACATTTATACCTTATTGTAGTATTTAGGAAAGCGAAATACTTACAGAAAGAAGTGGAATGGCATGACTAAATCGGAGATGGCTAAACGTAATATCGTCATCATGTGGTTTTCTAACTTCTTTGTTGCCGGCAGTATGACGATGGTTCTGCCATTTATTTCGTTATACATAAAGACCTTTGGAGATTTTTCAGAAAAATACGTGCAGCATTGGTCAGGCATAACGTTTGCGGTAACATTTGTATCCGCTTTTATCTTTTCACCCATTTGGGGGAAAATTGGCGATCGTTATGGAAGAAAAAAAATTCTCATTTTTACTGGGATTGGAATGGGATTTTCAATATTTCTAATGGGGTATGTCCAATCCGTTTGGCAGCTTTTCCTGCTTCGGCTTTTGATGGGATTTTTCACAGGCTTTATTCCAATGTCACAAGCCTTTATTTCCACCCAAACTCCAAAAGAAATAGCTGGACGTGTACTTGGGACATTACAAACAGGCAGTATAACGGGTTCACTGCTTGGCCCGATGCTTGGTGGGGTTTTAGCGGATTCACTAGGATACTCCTTGACCTTCAAGTGGACTTCCATTGCTATTTTTGTTTCCGGTCTGCTTGTTTTTGCAACAAAGGAATATGTAATTGAAGCGAAAAAGGGAACCAAATCACATTATTCCAGTAAAGAAGTATTAGCACATATACTTAAGAATCCGGTGCTACTAACTGTTCTATTCATTTCAGCTCTTGTACAAATAGCCCACTTTAGCATTCAACCCATTTTATCTTTATTTGTCACCGAATTGCATGGATCTACCAACATTGCTTTTTATTCAGGGATTGCTTTTTCAGCTGCGGGATTAGGTAACCTGCTGATGTCAAGAAGTTGGGGTAAGATTGCGGATAAGCACGGTTATATAAAAATTCTTGTCATCCTCCTGTTTGTATCAGGCATCATTTACCTTCCTGGTGCTGCGGTTACGGACTTCTGGCAGTTGGTTATTATTCGCTTTGCACTTGGAATTGCTATTGGCGGGATTATTCCAGTCCGTATTGCTTATATTCGACAAGAGGCTCCAATTGCAATGCAAGGTGAAGTTCTTGGCTACAATACTAGTTTACGGTTCCTTGGAAATATTATTGGTCCATTGTTAGGCGGATTCATTTCAGGTTATTTAGGATTCTCCGCTGTATTTATTAGCACAAGTGCATTATTAATCGTTAGTGGAATCATTCTGTTTATCTCGATGCACCGTCATCCAAAGCTCGTCAAACATCATACAACATAGAAAAAAGCAGGTATCTCCTGCTTTTTTATTTGCTTATTTTATTTTGGTGGTTGGAAAAGTCTATATTTTGATAATAACTGTTTTTGACTAAAATATTTGGACCAAGGCAAGACACAGCCGGACAATGACAACTCAATTCCTTAGCGGTTGTGGTGGATTGCCAGTTTTCATATGCATCCACTAGCTTGGTATCAACGACATTTCCCAGTGCTGGGGTATCACCAAAGTCAGTGACGATAATGTCTCCATTAAAAATATTGACATTCAATCGGGAACGACCATCAGGATCATTTCTGAGGGTTACATTTTGACTTTGATAGAGTCTAGTTAAAAGTTTTAAATCCTCGGGATTATCACTGCAAGCATAAAAAGGAAGCGTACCAAAAAGCATCCATACTTTTTCATCACGAATATCTAGTAAATGATGAATGGCTTCCCTAATTTCATCAAGTGATAATGATTCGAGATTACTAGCAAAATCACTTGGGTACATCGGGTGAACCTCATGTCGTTGACAGAGCATCTCGTCAACAATTTGGCGATGTATTTTTTCAAGATGAGGAAGTGTACGTTTGTTAAGCATCGTTTCCGCAGATACCATCACACCTGCCTTCACTAGTTCCCTGCTATTTTCTATCATTCTGGTAAAATATTTTTCCCGCTGTTTGTAATCCGGTTTGTTTGCCATCCTTGCAAACCCGCCCTCGACGAAATCATCGACTGTGCCCCAGTTATGTGAAATATGTAAAATATCCAAATAAGGAATGATTAATTCATAACGTGCTAAATCAAGGGTCAAATTCGAATTGATTTGCGTCCGAACACCTCGTTCATGAGCATATTGTAAAATAGGTACCACATAGTTTCTGATAGAGGAAAGAGACAGCATTGGTTCTCCCCCAGTAATACTAAGGGAACGTAAGGTAGGAATCTCATCTAACCTATGCAAAAGCAATTCAAGCGGAAGTGCCTCTGGATCTTTTGTTTGAAGGGTGTATCCTACTGCGCAATGTTCACAGCGCATATTACATAAGGTTGTTGTCGTAAATTCAATATTAGTTAGTTGGGGCTTTCCGTATTGCTGTATATCATTATATGCTTCCCACGGGTCATAATCAGGGGTTATTTTTTTAAATTCGGACATAGTAAACTCCTTAAAATCAATATTAGAAAAACCACTTCATTATAGCTGAAATATAGTTTTTATGGCTATTTTAAAGCTTTTAAAAATCTTATGTAATGAATGTATCTATTATTCTCCATGCATATTTTAATGTAACCCGATTAACACTAAGAAAATGTTAATGGTGAATGGTGGGAATACATAATGGAAATGCAGCCGTTAAGTGAAGTGGAAAAATTAGCATTAAAGAAAGTTAAAATCTTTAGGCAAAGCCTGTTACGATACATTCTAAGAGCCATGCTTGCCAGTATGTTTATCGGTTTTGGAGTAATTGTAGCTTTTAAGACAGGGAACTATTTTTATTTAGAACATTCACCTTTTGCTTATCCAATGGCTGCTCTAACTTTTGGTTCTGCCATAATATTAATTGCTTATGCTGGAGGGGACTTGTTTACTGGTAATACCTTTTATTATACCTACACAGCACTGCGTAGAAAGATGGCCTGGAGCGAAGTAACCAAGTTATGGATTAGCAGCTATGTAGGAAATATTTTAGGCGCCGTTCTCTTTGCCTTTATTATTTATACAACTGGCCTATACGAAGAATCATCCGTAAATGGTTTTTTATTGAGTGTCGTAGAAAAGAAAATGCAGGTTCCAACGGTAGAGTTGTTTTTTAGAGCGATTCTTTGTAATTGGCTTGTTTGCTTAGCTTTTTTTATTCCGTTGGGACTGCAAGGCGACGGACCGAAAATGTTTTCAATGATTCTGTTTGTATTCTGCTTTTTCATTTCCGGCTATGAACACAGTATCGCCAACATGTGTACCTTCGCTATTGCTTTAGTATTAAATCATCCTGGAACCATTTCGTGGGCAGGAGTTATTCATAATCTAATCCCTGTTACCATTGGCAATTTATTTGGTGGTAGTCTACTAATGGCGTGGATGTATTACTTTGTTAACAAACCGTTTCTGGACGAATATAAAGAATAAACAAGAGCCGTATTTCTGATACGGCTCTTGTTTATCGACAAATTCCCGGGAAATAAGTCGGCAGACGACAGTCATAGTAAGAATATTCCAAAAATAAGTGTAAATTAATATAACTCTTATTTATCTTTATTTTTTTTGCTAAGAAAGTAAAGATATCCCTTAATCATAAAATAGCTTACTTCTTCTGGCAGCTGCTCTTTAATTGGCTTTAGTCGATCTCTACCAACCTCTTCAACTGCTTTTTCCATCAATCGGATAAATTCTTCAGGAATGAGTCTGTTGAAATCTACTTCCATTCCTTGTTGAGCACACTGTATTAAATGACTTTCAACGGTGCTTATGGCTAACTCACGTTTTTCTGAAATCTCCTCTATGGTTAAGTTTTGCTGGTGTAACTGAAAGGTCTCCAAATGAGAGTCTCCAACAGCCTTTTTGGCTGCCTTTTTCGGAGCAGCTGCTTTGATTAGCTCTGGCTGGCGGTCTGGATGAGCTTCGCAAAACTGACGTATCGCTTGAATAAAATCAAGACCATATTTCTTAAGCTTAAGTTCCCCTACACCACTCACATTTAAAAATTCTTCACTCGACTTTGGCAATTTGGCACACATGTCCTTTAGCGCTGCATCAGAAAAAATGACAAATGGCGGTACATTCTCTGTTTCTGCAATCGCTCTTCTTACTTCTCTTAGAATTTCAAATAGCGGGTCATCTTTTGAAATTTCTTTTACTTTAACTGTTTCTCTTCGCTGCACTTGTTCCTTTCCAAGCAAAACGTCTTTTCCTTTTGGAGATACATACATGGTTGGAAATTGTCCTTGTTCAATCGCGATTAAATCCTGTGAGATTAAGAATTCAATAAAGCCGGTGACTTCTTTCAACCCTTTCTCCTTCAGAATTCCATAAGTAGTAAGCTTGTCAAAACCCAGTTCCGTTACTTTTTTATTTTTCGAACCTGTTAAGACTTGAGCCGTTAGTGTTTTACCGAATCGCTGGCCCATCCGAATCATACAAGACATCACCATTTGTGCTTCTTTTGTTACATCGATGCTAGTTCGTGAATCAAGGCAATTACCGCAATGTCTGCACTGCTCAGTCTCTGTTTCTCCAAAATATTTTAATATAAATTCTTGAAGACAGTTTTCTGTATGACAATAATCCACCATCTGCTGTAACTTTTCGAGTTCTTGAGTCATTCTTGTTCGGTCGCTGGATTGATCAATTAAAAAACGCTGAACTTGCACATCCTGGGAGGAATAAAGAAGAATACATTCACTCTCGAGTCCGTCTCGCCCTGCACGACCTGCCTCCTGATAATAGCTTTCCATATTTTTTGGAAGCTGAAAATGGAGAACGTAGCGGATGTTGGACTTATCAATTCCCATCCCAAAGGCGGAAGTCGCAACCATTACGGAGGCTTCATCTTTTAAAAATCGATCCTGCTCACGTATGCGCTCGGCATCCCCCATCCCTGCATGATACCTGGCTACATTGATATTTTGTTTCTTCAGTCTTTCGTAAAGCTGGTCAACATTCTTCCTTGTGGCTGCATAGATTATGCCCGCCTCTTTTTCATTCTTTTTTAAATAATCTCTTAAAAAAAGAAGCCTGTCTTGACCTTTAATAACAGAAAAAGTAAGATTCTCTCGTTCAAAGCCTGTAATAATCGAATTCTCTTCGTCAATATCTAGTGTTTCGCAGATATCTTCTCGAACCCTTGGTGTTGCTGTTGCAGTAAGTGCTAATACATTGGGTTTCTGTGGAAGATTGTAGACCATTTTCTGGATATGGCGGTAGCTTGGGCGAAAATCATGTCCCCATTGTGAGATACAGTGAGCTTCATCGACCGCAACTAATGGAATATCCATTTGTTTCAAATCCTCAATAAATTCTCGTGATTCTAATCGCTCGGGGGCTATGTATAGGAGCTTGTACACGCCCTGCTTTGCTTCCCAAATTCGTTCATTAGCTTCCTTAAAATTTAATGAACTGTTAATAAAAGTTGCAGGAATTCCTACCTGTACGAGGGCATCGACTTGATCCTTCATAAGTGAGATTAACGGGGATATGACAATCGTGGTACCTGGTAGAACAAGTGCAGGAATTTGATAACAAATAGATTTCCCGCCGCCAGTCGGCATGACACAAATCGTATTTTCTCCAGCTAAAACGGATTGGATAGCAAGCTCCTGCCCATTTCGAAAGGATGAATAACCAAAATGAGATTCTAATAACTGTTGAGCTTTCTCGAACAACAAATACGTCTCCCCCTTCTAGTAAATAATCTTTTATCATTATACCTTAGATTTTAGGTATGTGGATTCGTTGGAAGGAAATTTTCATCGTAGGTTTTGGGTATGCGAGAGTAATTCTTGTTATGCGAGAATATTTTCCGCCATCCGAGAATATTTCTTGCCACCCGCTAGTATTTCTCGCCATCCGCCAGTATTTCTCGCCATCCGCCAGTATTTTCTGCCATCCGCCAGTATTTTCCGCTATCCGCCAGTATTTCTCGCCATCCGCCAGTATTTTCCGCTATCCGCCAGTATTTTCCGCTATCCGCCAGTATTTTCCGCTATCCGCCAGTATTTCCGGCTATCCGCAACTAATTTAGAAAAGCTGCCGGGAAAACTCCCCGGCAGCCACCTAACTCATCTTCCCTGTGTAAACAGCTCTTCTAACTGTTTCCGCAGTACAAACTTTTGGATTTTTCCACTTGCATTCCTAGGCAATGCCTCACAGAAAACATATTTACGCGGACGCTTATAATTGGCAAGACTATCACTGTTTTTGCAGTATTCATCCAACTCCTGTTCAGTTAGCAGGGGATTTTTTTTCACGACAAAAGCTGTAACCGTCTCACCCCAGCGGTCATCCGGCTGACCCACTATTGCTACATCTAGGACACCGTCATGTGCATGCAAAACATCCTCTACTTCACGTGGATAAATATTCTCCCCGCCACTGATAATCATATCGTCTACACGGTCATTGACATAAAGAAAACCCTCTGCATCTAAATAACCAATATCTCCTGAATGATACCAGCCTTTATACATCGATTTTTCCGTTGCCTCGTCTCGATTAAAGTATCCTAGCATCATGCAAGGACCTTTGACAATAATTTCACCTGTTTCTCCAACTGGAACGACATCATCTGGATCTGATGGTCCATCTTCTCGTGTTCGAACCACACGAATATCGTGATTCAAAGCAGCCTGCCCAGCTGACCCTGCTTTTCTAAGTTGGTCATCCTGTGATAGGAAGGTAATTGCTGGTCCCATTTCTGTCATACCATAGGCTTGAACTAACCCAATAAAAAAGTGGTCATGAAGAGCATGAACGAGTGACGGTGCCATCGGCGCTGCACCATACAAGCCAAGTCTTAGACTTTCTGTATTATATTGGCTTAAATCTTCCTGCAGCAGCATATTCCACATGGTCGGCGCTGCAAAAAATTTCGTAATTTTTTCTTGCTGAATCAATTGGAGAATTACTTTAGGATTAAATTGATGAAGTATCACGTTCCGTCCACCAACATGAATTCTAGGCAAAAAAGCACAATGAAGCTCTGCACAGTGGAACATTGGAGCAGTTACAAGGCCTACATCTTCCGCCTCTAGCTTTTGAGCTGCAATACAGAGTACACTTTGGTCTACCATATTGCGATGGCTATGCATAACCCCTTTTGGTCTTCCAGTCGTCCCGCTTGTATAAATAAATGCATAAATGTCATTTTCATTTACTTCTGCCTGAATATCTTTGCTTGAAGCAGCTGCTATTTTTTCCTGATAGCTAGAAGCATACGCTGGCTTTTCTTCATCGATAAACCAGAAGGAAGTAGCTTCAAAACGATTTTCGATAGCTGAAATCACTGGTTCCAATGCTTTTTCAAAAAGAACCACCTTAGGCGTTGCATCAGATAGTATAAAGGCCACTTCTTCAGGCATTAACCGGAAATTAATTGGATTAAAAATGGCACCAAGTTTCGCACAAGCAAAAAAGGCTGTTCCTAATTCTTCCGTATTAAACATAAAGGTAGAAACTCGATCACCCTTTTTTACACCTTCCTTCACTAACGCATTCGCCAAACGGTTGACCTGCTCACTCCATTCTTTATACGTATAACGGACATTTTTCCTAACATCATAAATAGCTTCCTTATTCGGAAATCTTTTCACTGTTAAATCAAAAATTTGTCCAATAGTAGTTGTCAACCAAATCTCCTCCTATTTATAAACCTAGATTTTTTGCAATAATCGTTTTCATGATTTCGTTCGTACCCGCGTAAATACTAGAAACTTGAATATCACGGAACCTTCTCGCAATCTCGTATTCTTCCATGTATCCATAGCCGCCATGAAGCTGGAGACATTCACCTGCAATTTTCTTAGCTGTATCTGTCAGCCTCCATTTCGCCATGGAAACTTTAGTCACCACATTTTGACCATCCATATGTTCTACTATTAATTGGTCTAAGAAGGCTCTCCCCATCTCAACCTCTGTGGCCATTTCGGCAATTTTAAACTGTGTATTTTGGAATTGGCTGACTGGTTTTCCAAAGGCTTCACGGCTTCTCACATATTCAATCGTCACCCGAAGCATAACCTCAGCTGCTGTCTGAGCCGCGATTGCAACAACAAGCCGTTCCTGCTGGAGTTTATCCATCATATAGAAAAAGCCTTTACCTTCTTCGCCAAGTAGATTCTCCTTTGAAACTTTGCAATCCTCAAAAATTAACTCAGCAGTATCCTGACAATGAAGACCAACCTTGTTCAGCTTTCTTCCTCGTGAAAAACCAGGAGTATCTCGTTCAACTAAAAGCAAGCTGACACCTTTATGCTTTGGAACTGCGTTCGGGTCTGTTTTACAGGCGACAAGGATAAGATCAGATTGAATCCCATTTGTAATAAAGGTCTTTTGCCCATTTAGTACATAGTGGTCCCCATCAAGCTTGGCGGTTGTTTTGATATTGGCAAGGTCTGACCCTGTACCGGGTTCCGTCATCGCAATGGCCGTAATCAATTCCCCGGTCACACAACGAGGCAGCCAGCGCTGCTTTTGCTCCTCTGAACCAAACGTATTAATATAAGGGACAACAATATCATTATGCAGTCCAATTCCCACTAGACCTGAACCTACTCTTTCTAACTCTTCATTTATTACAACAGAAAAACCCCAATCAACCCCGCTGCCACCATATTTTTCCACTAAATCTGGACATAGGAAGCCCTGCTCCCCCATTTTTCTCCAAAAGGAACGGGGAATCATTCTCTCCTCTTCCCATTGATCATAAAAAGGTACAGCCTCTTTCTCTAAAAATTTCCTTAAAGACTTTCGAAATATTTCATGGTCGTCAGTTAAATATGGATGTTTCATGATTAACGCCCCACTTCCCACTTTTAATAAAGCGCTTTCATAATAACGGTTGCTTAACGTTTTTGATCCTCCAATGGTAATCACCTTTCGGACTTTACATTCTCAACCTATTGTACCAAATGTAAAGAAAATTTAGAATATTACTGTAGGAATTATTTAATTCTTTTTTATTCTATGTTAATAAAGTCATAGGTCTTTTTGCGATTGGAAATCAAATTATTAGCCATGTTACTGAAAACGGTACATATACCGTTTATGTACTAGATGGATTCGAACAAGAAGTAGTACAAACAATTACTATCGAAAATATCAAAAAAGAAACAGTTCCAACGCCAGTTGAAAAACCAACTACAACGCCGACACCAGTAACAAATACTACACCTACACCTGCACCTCAAGTAAAAGCAACCGGACATTCTATTCCAAATACAGCCTCTCCTGCTTACAACTTTGTTGCAATTGGTTCAATCGTTCTTTTAGCTGGATTTGTTACTTTACAGGTACAAAAAAGACGCAGACAAGAGTTTTAATTGAATGATGAAAGGATAGCCCTCCTTAGTCAGAGGACCTGACCTTTCTTTTTTAACTCTCTGTCTTTCTTCCTTTACTTCTAATTTTCTATGATAATCGTTATCATTTTTTAGTAAATTCAGGTATCATGAATTTAGGAGAAGTCATCAATTTGGAGGAAACCTATGGATAAGAGAAAAATAGTTATTACTCATGATTTAGATCAAAATCTTATTAATCAAATAAAAGAAGTCATTCCCGATTGGAATATCATAATAGGAAAAGACGAGGATATTTGGCAAGAGCATTTACATGATGCCGAAATCATAGCGGGCTGGAAAAAGGGTATTGAGGAAGTTCTTCTCTCTCCCAATTCAAAGCTTAAATGGCTGCAAACCTGGAGTGCAGGTGTCAATAACTTGCCGCTAGAATCCTTAGAATCAAGAAATATTATTGTAACCAGTGCTAATGGAGTACATGCGTATCCTATATCTGAAACTATATTTGCTTTTATGCTAGGTTTAACGAGGAAGATTCATACATATGTCAATAACCAACAAGCAAGAAAATGGCACCATTCGGGAATGAAGCTGGAAATGCATGAAAAGACAGTTGGTATAATAGGTGTTGGAACTATCGGCAAAGAAGTTGCAAAAATTTCAAAGGCATTTGGAATGAAGGTGCTCGGCGTTCGCCATTCTGGTAAACAACAGCAATTCGTCGATGAAATGTATACCACTAATCAATTAAATGAAATTCTTCCTAGCTGCGATTATGTTGTAGTCACACTGCCTCTCACCAAAGAAACCCATCGTTTATTCGGCTCCAAACAATTCGACCTTATGAAATCTTCAGCTTTCTTTATTAATATCGGACGTGGCGAAATTGTTAATGAGGAAGCTTTGATACACGCGTTACGAGAGGGAATTATTGCTGGTGCCGGTTTAGATGTGTTTGAAAGAGAACCACTTAGCGTTGATAGTCCTTTATGGGATATGGAAAATGTAATCATCACTCCTCACACCTCTGGTTCAACTGAGCATTATAATCAAAGAGTTATTAAAAATATCTTAATACCCAATTTAAAAGACTATATTTCTGGTGTTCAGCCTTCTGTTAATCTTGTTGATTTTTCAAAGGGCTATTAGAAGAGGAGCAGCAACTATGCAACATGTCACAGTTGAAAAGGTGAAAAGAGAGAATAAAGTGTTACTATCTTTAAAAATGATCGTTGCCGCCATATTTATTTTCCTATTAGTAATTAATTTATTCCCAGTCAAACAAATCAAACAAAAGGCCTTTTTTAATCATAATCGTCCATTAGTCATTGCCCATCAAGGTGGGGAGCTATTAGCACCATCTAATACAATGACAGCATTTGAGAATGCCGCTAAATTGGGGGTTGATGTCCTCGAAACGGATATCCATATAACAAAAGATGGTCACTTAGTTGCTATCCATGATCCAACGGTTGACCGGACAACGAATGGAAAAGGTGCGGTGGCAGACCTGACCTTAGCAGAAATTCAAGAGCTTGATGCCGGTTATCATTTTAAAGATTTAGAAGGTAAATACAGTTATCGTGGTAAAGGTGTCTATATTCCAACGGTCGATGAGATGTTTCAAGCATTCGGAAATATGAAAATTGAAATTGAAATCAAAGACGACAATCCTCCCGAAAGAATAGACGAAATTTCCTCAAGTTTATGGAACCTGATTGAGAAATATCAAATGGAAGATAAAATACTTATAGCTGCTTTTGACCAAGATATCCTTACAACGTTTGAAAAGTATGCCAAAGGTCGTGTTGCCATATCTGCTGGAAGACAAGAGGTTAAAAGCTTTGTTGTCTTTCATAAATTCTTTTTACGAAATCTTTATGTACCGAAAGTGGATGCTTTTCAATTACCTGTGGAAGACAGCGGCTTTGACTTAACGGACAAAAGATTAATCAATGGGGCCCATCGGCTCGGAATGGAAATCCATTACTGGACGATTGATGATCCACGAACAATGGAACAGCTTATTGATGCGGGAGCGGATGGAATTTTAACGAATCGACCTGATTTATTACTAAAGCTACTTGAAGAAAAAGGAATGTAAGAAGTTCCTCTATTAATTGGATATCTGTTCAAAGACATGAAAGTCTAAACTCCCTCTTTTACAACTTTTTGAGACAAGAAAGTCTAAACCAAAAATAAGCGCTATCCTTGTTACAGGATAGCGCCTGATTGCGGAAGATCTTAATAAAAAAGAATCAATATTTCACCACTATTTCTTCTTATCCTAACCTGGCCTCGATAATTGAATAAGGAAAGAAACATAACTTCCTCTACTACATAGTATTATCTTCCATGGGAAATACTAAAACTATTACAAATAATAAGGACAATATGATTATGACTGATAAGTTAGAAGCTATTCTATGGAGTATAGCTCTCCCAGGCTTTGCTCAGTTATTAAATGGGAAAATCATTAAAGGAATCACTTTTATTTTTTTGGAGGTCCTCGTTAATATTAATAGTCATTTTAATATTGTGATTTTGTATAGCTTTCAAGGAAATATTAGAGAAGCAATCGAAGCAACAAATTACCAATGGCTAATGTTCTACCCCTGTCTATATATGTTTGCTATGTGGGATGCTTATAAAGATGCCGGAGGAGAAACTCCCCCTTATTCATATCTTCCTTTTGTATTTGGAGCCTATTTTGTAACAATTGGGCTTATTTACTCTCATTCATTTAAATTAGGACAAATTTTAATTGGACCTGTGTGGCTTCCAATTTTGTCTTTAATCCCAGGATTATTGGTTGGGAATTTTATAAAGTGTCTGTTAATGCGATTTAAAGTTTAATGAAAATGCTTATTATTTGTAGTAAATATGAAAAATGGAGGATTATATGATGAAGCAAAAACAGGCTTTAAGTTCAAGTGAATTAGGAACATTGTGGATGACCTATCAAGAAAAAACAATGATACAAAGAATGCTTGAATATTTTATAGAACAAGCAGATGACAATCAAGCTAAAGAAATTATGCAAAATACTCATATGAAAATTATTAACTATATTGAAGATATAAAAACTATCTTTAAAAATGAAGGTGCTGTTATTCCTGTCGGATTCACAGAGCAAGATGTTAATACTGGCGTACCCAAGCTGTATGACAACATGTTTGATATTATGTTTCTTCGTCTTCTTCAAGCAATAAGCATGGGGTTACATACACTTCATCTAAATATGTCATATCGCAAAGATATCGTTCTTCTTTATAAAGAATTAACTGAGTTTACCCAAAGTGGTTACGATGAATGTGTGGACTATTTGCAAGAGAACGATGTTTTGCTTCGTCCTCCTGCTGTAACTATGCCAAAGTCTGTGGAGTTTGTAGAGGGAACGAATTATATGAGTGGTTTTAACTTATTTTCTGAAAAACGTGCATTGAATACAGTTGAAGTATCACATTTATATCACGCAATTGAATCAAATATTATTGGCATGCAGTTGATAACGGGGTTCGCACAAGTGGCAAATGAACCCGAAGTAAAAAAATACTTCATAAAAGGAAAAGAATTAGCTAAAAAAATTGTGACTGATAATACGCAATTATTTCTTCAAAGTGATATTCAACCACCTTCAACATGGGGGGCAAATGCAACAGACTCAAAAGTAGCTCCTTTTTCAGATAAACTGATGATGTACTGTACCAGTATGTTTTGTAGCTTTGGTTTAGGAAGCAGTGCATTAGGAACAGCATTTAGTTTACGAAGTGACCTCCCATTAAAAATGGTTAATGAAGCAAAAGACATATTAACTTATGGGCGGGAGGGTGGAAAACTTATGGCGAAAAATGGTTGGCTTGAAGAACCACCTCAAATGCAGGATAGGAACGCTTTAACTAAATAATCAAGATGCGATTACTGAAATAATACAAGCTCTCCTTACTATTTAGGAGAGCTTTATTATTTTACTTTTAAAAAATATTGATTAGGGGTTCGTTTATCTTAAACACCTATTACTGCTCCTTCTAACTCTAACTGCTCGTTACTTTAAGTGCAAAATTACAATTGCCTTTATTCACCGAATATTTACTATGAACGCTTTGTTTTGAGTACTTCTCATGTTATAATTTACCGAATACACAGAATATTTTAAAGGGGTATATGGAATGGATTTCACAAATATAAGTATTTTCGCCATTATTTTAGCAGTTGTCGCAAACATGGTAATTGGTGCCCTCTGGTACTCACCTCTCCTTTTTTCTAACATTTGGGTAAAAGCCTTAGGAAAAAAAATGGAGGATATTGATCCGAAAGGTGCATACGTGGGCTATGGATTAACCACACTTGGCGGGATTTTCACAGCAGTTGTTCTATCTTTGTTCATAAATTTACTAGATACTGTTACCATTTTAGATGGAGCATTATTTGGGTTTTTAATTGGTCTAATTGCAGCTTTTAGAGAATTATCTCCTACCTTTTTTGAAAGCCGAAACTATACTCTATTCTTCATCAGTGCAGGCTATCACATCGTAGCCCTAACCATCATGGGAATCATTATTGCAGCTTTCGTCTAATGAACACTCCCCCACCTCAGCAAGCTTTGAGGAGGGGGTTTCTAATGTATCGAACCTAAAAAAACGGAACGATTAACACTAGCGGAGTTGACACATCGGCGATCTATTTACGCCCAACCCCTCTATCCCATTGGTCTTTCCTTTGAGACTTCTTTTTTAATTAAACGGTCAATGTTTGTGGATGAAACAACTGAACGGAATGTAATGTGATTTCCTTTTCAAGCATTTGCAAAATTGCCTTTTTCATTATGTTCGAAGCTCCATTTACATCTGCATTAAGAAGAACGCCTTCCTTGGATCGATATAATCCGCGTTTCATTCGTTTTCCAGAAAAGGAGTGCTTCTTTCCTTTTTCGTAAACAGGAACGTTATCTCCATCAAGGAAGCTAGCTTTTGATGTGTAGGATTCTTCTGTCACCATGACTCTAATTCCGTATTCCTTAGCTTTATATGTGATCATGCTAATAAGCATACTGTGAGGAATATGAACAAACGATTGGTTGTTTTTCTTGCCAATGTTCACTTCTTGCTTCCAATCTTTATTTTGTCCAATGATGATAACAGAAACATATTCTTCTACCGCGGTTTTTACAATATGGTAACTAGCTTTATGGAATATGTCTTTAAGTTTCAAACTTCTATTTTGATGTAATTTCTCCAATCTATTGGAAGTAAAAGGTCCTTCCTTTCTTTTCTTACCTTGACGTAAAATGCCAAGATAATGAGCTTTCATTTTGTTGTAGTATTGATTAATGGATTTAACGTTTTTGCCCTTTACCAAAATAGGTCTTCGACCAGTGTTGGTAACAATGGTTGCAAGGTTATCAATTCCAATATCAATCGACATATATCTTTCGTTTAACATCATTTCTTCTATTGATTTAGGGACATCAACAACTAATTCCACAACATATTGACCATATTTAGGAATCACTCGAACCTGCTTTAGTTTTCCATTCACAACGCCTAGTTTACCAATGTTTAGTTGTTCCCTTGTCTTTGGAATTTTCAAATACTTATTGTTTTTTACAACACAATCTTGGTTGGTAAATAACACTTCTTTTTCTTGGGACCGGCTGTATCCAGGAATTCTTGGTCTTCCATTGAACTTAGTCGGATTTATCTTATACTCTTTTAAACTTTCAAAAAACGATTTCCAATTTTGAAACACTGATTTCATAACACCTTGGCTTGATTGAACAGGGAGTGACCGGTAATCATTTTGAACAATCACCTTAAAAAGAGCATCTAAAAAGTTGTAATCTACATATGGATTTTCTTTCGTAGGTGTCTTAAACAGATTGCACTTTACATCTTTTCTTGTTTCTACCGGTTTCAACTTTTCTATTTCCCTTTTCTTTTGATAAGCATGCAATTGGACATCATTCATTTTGCCAATATTATCTTGAATGGTTGATAACACTTCTTTTTGAAGAGGTTGAAGTTCTTTGATTTGAGTTAAAGCTGTATAAACTTGTCTGTAGTAAAAATTTGTCGTGTTGTAAATATTCTTCGCAAGCTCACATGAAGTTTTAAAATAGGAATGCATACGATGCTCATTTTTTATCCAAATTTGATAAGTTTTATAGTGCTTTTCCATTGTCATATTTCCCACCCCCTGAACATGTGTTTGTAGTTATATTCTACCAAAAACTACTTCAAATGTCTCGTAACATCACCTTAATTTTAAAATTATTCA
Source organism: Neobacillus niacini (assembly GCF_031457145.1). GTDB lineage: Bacteria > Bacillota > Bacilli > Bacillales > Cytobacillaceae > Neobacillus > Neobacillus niacini_J. The sequence goes on along the minus strand of NZ_JAVDVZ010000003.1, from coordinate 271,914 downwards.
AATATTATAAAAAGCAAAAAAGCACCAATTCACCCCCTCCTTAAAACTTTCCGTTTTTGAAGAAGGGGTACTCTTGGCAGAAATGATAGAAAAAGGGTGCCTCAAATTATGAGGCACCCTTTATTTATTAATAAATCGTTTGTACACCCTTGCCTGCAACTGTTGTCCATTCAAATTGGCGAAGTCTTACTTCGAATAATGTTAGCGGGTCGCGGAACATTTCTGGGTTCGTATTCATTTTCTTTAATACATCTTGATTGGTCGTTATTTGGGCCAATGATTCTTCGATTGCTTCATTAAGAATTTTCAATGGTTGTTTGAAAAACATAGTTATGTCGCGTTCCAATGATTTTTCAAAAAGCTCAAACTGTTGGAAGAAGCGTTCAATAACAATCTCAGTTGATTCAGAATAACTTTCATTTTTTACAAACGCTTTGTATTTGTTATAAAGCATAGCCTTATTTTGAGATAAGGCTCCAAATAGTTTCCCAGCACTTTTAAATAAAAATTGTGATGGAGTGTTGCGAAGTAAGATATTTACCTTTTCTAATTGGAACCTGCTCGTCATTCTATCAGTATCGCGGTGCCAATCATCTAGGACTTTAAAGTCACATTCTATCTTAATTCTCTCTTCCCCATACAAGCTATTCAAACCTTCAGCTATCTCATTTAAAAACTTCTGACCCTGCTCAAATTCTTCTTTACCATTGTTAATCCAATCTTGAAGTGATGCATAGTATTTTGGCATTACTTCCCGTTCCAAGTACTCTTGTATTCTACTATTCATCACATCATTAAGCTCGATATGAATCGTACTGAAATTGCTGTCTTCCTTGATTAACTCGGAACATTCTTGAAGCAGTTTCGGCACAGAGATTGAAATTTCATTTTGAATAGATTCTTTAATGGCACGATAGGACCTTGTAATGGCTTTTATATTTTGCGACTGGACATCCTTAAATTGATTAAGTGCACCATTTAACTTCATTACCACTTCTTCATTCCAGCGGACCGATTCAATCAATTGATTCTCAACATCAATTCTCTTTTGCAGCAGTCTGGAAATTGTTGTCCTGATGAAGAATAACAACTTCGCTAAACGTTTGTCTGCTAGGTTTCTAGTATCTTTTATCGATTGAATAAAACCTTTTAAATCAACTAATTGCTGTCCCCTTTCATACTGTGAGGAAAAGGCAAATACTTGAGCCTCAGGTAAATAAGACTGTATCTTTGAAGTAGTTTCATCAAAAATTCTAATTGCCTCCTGTTCATTCACAATCGTATCCATCTTATTCAAAAGAAAATGGATAGGCAAATCGGGAGCAAGTTCCTGAATTTGTGAAAGAGCAGCTTTCTCTTTGTCCGCAAACGGTGTATTCGCATCTAAGGCAAATAATAATGTATCTGCCATTTGTAGATACTGAAGCACTTCATAACGATCTTGATGGCTTCCATTTAAGCCCGGTGTTTCAATTAGTGCCAGTTTCTGCTCATATAAAAATGGAAAAGGCTGTTGAAATTCAATAATTGATTCTAGTGCATTTCGGCGTCGATCCATTCGCTCTTGGAATTGAGTAAAATCTTCGAGTGAAACCGTTTCTTGATCTGTAATTTCAACTATATTTAGATCCTCGTTATCCTTAAACATCACAAGCGAAGTGGTAGGACTATCCTGAATCTCTTCTCCAAGTATGTTATTAACAAAAGCAGACTTACCGCTGCCGCTAAATCCGGTAATTAATAAGTGATGGGTATCAAAATCATTCAAATGCTGTACCACCCAATTTAAGCGGTTATTTTCACCCATATCATGCATTTGTGCCCAATTGGTTATTGCCTCAAATAAAGTTAAACACTCTTCTAATTCATTAATGTGGCATTCTGTTTCGCTAATAAGATTTTCTGCCTCATTGACAATTGACATATTAATGCTTGTAGGAAATAACTCATTCCAGGATAATACAGCCGCTGAAACTAAGACCGTATGCTTCGGGACAGCTAAGCGCAGCCAATTTGTTAATAAATCAGGTACCAAATCTTCTAGTGTTTTAATAACGAAGTTTCCATTTATTAAACCAAAATAGGTATCATGATGGAGATTTGAAAGCAATTGCAAATGGCTATTTCGGCTAATATCAAGATTGAATAGAAGCTGATTGACCTCTTTTAACCACGTAAAGTAGGAATCTTCATTTTTGTAGCTGTTCCAAAGGGACATTGTCAACTGTTCAAACATTTCCTTGTCTAAACTATATAACTCAAATAGTGCTTGCAAGAAATAGTTTGGATGTAAATTTTTTGTTACACCTTTTTGGACATAAGAATTAACTGTATCGTACCATTCAAGAGAATCTGTTCGTTTTGCTTCATTTACCGCCAGCTCAATGGCATTTCCCCAGTCCTGTTGTTCCTCAAAATAGGCACGGGCAATCGTAGTCACATTTGGGTAATCTGGGTTCGAATCAATTGTTCTTTTTATAATCTCCACTGCTGCTTCCAGCTTTCCTCGTTCAATGTAAAGCGAAAACAGCTGGAGTGCCACTTCTGTCTTTAATGTAAGATTATTTGTATCTATGGAGAGATATAGGTCCTCGGCATTGGAAAGAAGACCTGATTCATAGTAGGCATCAGCTATATTTTTCCGTGCCCAAAGTTCAAGGTCCCCTGCAATGTTTTCCCATTTGAATATCGCTGCTTCAAAATCTCGATTGTGAAAATAAATTTCACCCTGTGCAAAGCGGATAGAAGTTAAATCGGGCAAATCTTTCTGAAGCTCTTCCTGGTACGCGTCACCTAACACACGTATGGGCTGTTCATTTTCATGTTCATTTATATACATTTGATAATATGACTTTTTTATTAATTGACTTTCCAACGTCATGTCTGTTACCCCCCTGGTACCACCACTTCTATGCATTCATATGGAAAAGAGGCAGATTTATTCCTCTATACAATTCGAACGATGTACGCATTTTTAGTCCTAATTATATCGATTCTACCACTCGAATTTTTTATTCCCATTTCAATTATATTTCAATTTGAATACAAAGGCTTCATTTAGCGCTTCTACTTTTATCAGAATTGAAAGTATAATGAATTCAAGCTGTAAAAAGGAGAATTCACGTTGAAAAAAGACGAAGCTACTCATTTGGCAGATTTGATAGATATATCAAGAACTGCCTCTTATGCGATTAAAAAAATGGAAACAGTTAACGGAACATTGCCACGGTTCCATCAATGGACAAACGGTAAGCAAACTTTGGCAGGTTTTGAAGTTACGCGAGTCGATAGCGATACTAGCTATTACTTTCTATTCATTGATTGGCACCGTAATGATAACTATTATTTAGTTATTTACCTGCATAATAAATCAACCACAGCAGCAGAGCTCAGGGTCATCGAAGAAATAGATGGAATTCCGCATATCGTTTGGATGTACAAGCCGTTGAAACGTGATGGAAAAAACGACCAAAGAAAAGCCTATTTCAAGCAAATGTTCGGCTCGACAACCCTACAAATCAAAATTCCTTTGTCTACTATAGAAGCGGAAGGATTCTTTGACCAATTATTTAGACTCTGCCAGAACCGTATGAAGGCAGATAAGATAGTTGACATATTTGATTTTAATAATTAATTAGAAGGAGCAACGGAACATGAAATCCTATAAACACTGCCAAAGCTGTGGAATGCCATTAGCAAAAGATGAACTAGGCGGCGGAACTGAAAAAAATGGTTCAATCAGCTTAAAATTTTGCAGCCATTGCTACAAGCGTGGAAAATTCACGGAGCCAAATCTTACCATGAATGAAATGAAAGATAGAGTAAAACAAAAAATTGTTGATTTCGGAATGCCTAGGTTTGTGGCCGGATTCTTAACAAGAAATACCCATAAACTTGAAAGATGGAACAAATAACGAAGGTGACTCACAGGGTCGTTGAATAACGGTCCTATTTTCGGAGATGGGGCTCTTTTTTTACAGAATTACTAGCTTACTAGGCTTTTGCCCACACTCTCCACACATACCTACATAATCTATAGGGTATTAAAACAAAAAGGGAGAGTTGCTCAATGTATCCTTATGGTTATTATCAAGCCCCTCAAGTGCAGAATGATTACAATCAATATGATCAGTTAGATCCGTATGCACAACAAAACCAATATGACCCGTATGATCCAGATAGACAGCCACAACAACTGGAGCGTAGAGTCAATCAACTTGAAAGACAAAATGAGCGTCAGGAAAGAGAAATCAGTCAGCTCCAACGTGACGTTAACCAACTTCAACGTCGTCTACAACGTGTCAACCAACGCCTGCGTCAAGTCGAAAGAAGATTTAACTTCCCATTCACTCCATTTGATGGTGAATATTAAGAAAGCCAAAGAACCGGGCCAACGCTCGGTTCTTTCTTTATAAAAAGGCTTAAAACTAAAACAATGTTAGATTATCTTACATATAGTATTGTAATAATTCAAAATTTTAATAAAATAAACAAAAGGAGGAGTGAAAGTTAAAAATGACAAATGACTTTTCCTATAAAGATAAAAAAGTAATTACGATTGGGGTAGTTAGGGATCTTACCGGTCTTTCCGAGAGACAAATACGCTATTATGAGGAAAGAAAACTGATCTTCCCTGAACGGTCCTCAGGGGGAAGCCGGAAATACTCCTTTTCGGATGTTGAGTTATTGGTGGAGATTGCCAATAAGATTGAAGATGGCGTGCAAACACATGAGATTAGAAAAGAAATGCTTCGCGCTCAGAAGAAGCAAAATCAAGATGATGTAAGAAGAAAGATGATTCAGGGACAATTAAATGCGCAATTTGGTTTACGAAAAGGTCCATCTTCCAAATAAGGAGGATGGTTTTTTTTTGCTAACGTTTAAAAACCGCGTTAGAAAACCTCACACAATTGTAGATTCCTATACTAAATTCATGTAAAAATACAAATACACCGAATGTTAAGAAAATTAACATGAATTCAAAGGGGGAAAAATGATGGATACTTTATTCTTGATGAACAGTTTATGGGTAATGGTTAGCGCAGTACTTGTCATTCTAATGATTGGAGGATTTATCCTTCTTGAAACTGGATCAACTCGAATGAAAAATGCTGGCCATATCGCAGGGAAAACGATACTTACGTTTGGTATCTCTTCTATCGTATTTTGGGCAGTAGGTTATGGTTTAATCTTCGGTGAAGGAAATCCACTAATCGGTCTTTCAGACTTCTTCTACTCCGGATATGACGTGGAAGGTTTAGCACTTTCCGGTTCCGTATTCTTTTTATTCCAATTAGCCTTTGCTGGTATATCATTAACGATTGCATTTGGCGGTTTTGCAGAAAGAGCAAAACTTGGAGCATACCTCGTATTCGCGGTATTATTCTCATTGATTGTTTATCCTCCCATTGCCCACTGGATTTGGGGCGGCGGCTGGTTAGCAGAACACGGTAAGCAAGACTTTGCAGGTTCAACGGTTGTTCACTTAACAGGAGCGATGGCTGCATTAGCAGCTACACTAATCCTTAAGCCTCGGATTGGAAAATATAATAAAGATGGTTCAGCAAACAATTTAGCAGGACATAACCAAGTATTTACCGCACTTAGTGTATTAATTTTATGGGTTGGCTGGTTTGGATTTAACGCAGGCAGTACTGTTTCGGTTGACGGTGCATTCTTCGGTTTCGTAGCACTTAATACCAACCTAGCAGCAGGTGCCGGCGTTATCGCTGCAATGATTATTTCTTGGATTGTAATGGGTAAAGCGGATGTTCCGACGATGTTAAACGGTGCGTTAGCTGGTCTGGTTGCTATTACCGCTTCCTGTGCCTTTGTTGATACATGGGCAGCAGTTCTAATCGGCTTCATCTCAGGATTCCTTGTATTTTATAGCATTCGTTTCTTTGAAAGCAAAGGAATTGATGATCCAATCGCTGCATTGTCTGTACACGGAACTGCTGGAATATGGGGAACCTTATCAACTGGATTTTTTGCAACACCTGAATTAGCAACAGTTGGTCAGCCTGGATTATTCTATGGCGGCGGCCTCCATCAGCTTGGAGTTCAAGCATTAGGTGTAGTAAGCAGTGGAGCGTTTGCTTTTATTGTATCCTTCATCCTTTTAACCATTATGAAGAGAGTCATGAATGGCTTACGCGTTACAGAAGAAGAAGAAATTATTGGACTTGACATGAGCGAGCATGGAAGCTATGGTTACCCTGAAATGATGAAAACGGAAAAAACTGTCATTAGTTCAGAGCCAAAGCTAAACGCTTAATTTCAACTTTCCATCCCCTTTCAAGTAAAGGGGATGGAATTATATTTTTTAAAGGGGTGAAATTAATGAATGAACAGTTATTTAGAGATTAGAAGATTCCGTGATGATCAGATTATTTGGGTTTCTCGTAATCATTTACAGTTAAACCAGCTGCATGATGAAATCATCACCCGTGTCATTCATGTATCGGTTAAACAAATGGAAGAAAGATATGGTCCCCTCCCCTGTCCCTTTACTTTTTTCATGATGGGCAGCGCGGGACGCTTTGAACAATCCGTTTGGAGCGATCAGGATCATGGCATTATTTTTCAACAACAAGGAACCAGAATACAAACTTACTTTCTAGTACTTGGGAAAGAAATTTCACAAGGCCTCCAGCTAGCCGGTTATGATTATTGTGATGGCGGAGTAATGGCTAGCAATCCTTTATGGTGTAAATCACAATCTGAATGGGAGAAGCAATTAGTACATTGGGCTATCGATTCCACTTGGGAATCTATTCGTCAGTTATTGATATTTATCGATGGGCGAACTCTTTACGGTGAAGTAGGATATCTGGAAAATCTAAAAAAAGGAGTTTATCAAACAATCCATAATGAAAATCTTCTAAAAAAGGTACTCAATAATACCCTCCACCTAAAAAAGGCAATCGGGGTCCTCGGTCAACTACTAGTTGAAACACATGGGCCACATACAGGTTCGATAAATATAAAGGAAAAAGCTCTATTTCCTTATGTGAATGCGGTACGTCTATTGGCTATTAAAGGGAATATACACGAAACCTCTACTCTTTCCCGGCTAGAGCGGCTGCCGGAAAATGAACTTCCTTTAATAAAGAAGGAATTATACAAAAACCATTTTTTAAAATTACTAAACTTGCGTCTATCACTTTCAAAACCTGACAATTACGAGAATAGCCATTATCTGGCTATCGCTTCCCTTTCAAAAAGGCAAAAAGAAGAAGTAAAAGAAATACTCAAGAACGGAGCTGCACTTTATCGATATATAAGAAATTTAGTAGAAAAGGAGGGTAACTAATGGGAATGAATGACATGATTCAGTTTTTTAGACAGATGTCCGGGAAGTTAGGTTCCAATATTTATGCAGGTGTACAGGGGCAAACCAACAAGCAAAATATCTCATTTATTCGGCAAATTCAAAAAGAAATGAAAGAAAATAACTGCCTTGAAACACCTCTTCACGAATTAAAGGTTGTGGTGTTTGATTTTGAAACAACGGGTTTCTATCCTGAAAAAGGAGATCAGGTTCTCTCCATTGGTGCAATCAAGATGACAGGGAATCAAATTATCAAAACAGAAACCTTCTATTCCCTAGTGAATTTCACACACCCCCTTTCTGAAAAGATTTCCGCCCTGACCAAGATTACAGAAGATGAATTGCGATCCGCACCAATGGCGTCTGATGTATTAATGGAATTCTTTAAATTTGTAAAGAATGATGCCCTTGTTGCTCATCACGCAAAGCATGAACAATCTTTTTTGCAAAAGTTGACATGGGACTTGTTAAAAACTAGATTTGAACACCGGATTATTGATACCTCCTTCTTACTACGATTATCAGATCCTATGATTAAATCTATGGCACTCGAAGACATTTGCCATGAATGTAAAATAGAAATAATTAATCGGCACCATGCCCTTGGGGATGCAAAAATGACTGCCTATGTTTGGGGCCATTATTTAGAACTTGCTCAGTCGCTGGGTTATAAGAATTTACGTGAAGTATATGAATACCTTGCAAAAATTAGATAGTAGCAAAATTGAAAAATAAGTATAGTAAAAAACTAATGTTCATTTCTTTATTATTTATTTACTGAGTAAACCAAGCTGTTTTATAAGTTGATTATAGTAGAATCACCTCGTAATATTACTTCAATTCTCTTGTCTTTGAAAACCTCAAAAAAAATTTTTTTACTATTTTAATTTCTCCCCAACCTTAATTTATCAACAATGTAAACGCTATCAGTTAATCCGATTTATTTGAATTGTCAGATTTTTATGTTGACCAAGATTTAGATTGGGTGTAAGATTACTGAAAATATAATTTGTATTAAAGATTCTTACAAATAAACATGCCATCGGTCATCTCTTACATAGGAGATTAGGCATGGATATTCTTTTACAATGGATTTTAACTATCTAAAGCGTTTTATCACTAAAAGGAGTGGTTAGGTTGGGAAGTCAATGGATTTTCCTTGACGAAAAATTCGTCAAGAAAGAGGATGCTGTAGTTTCAGTTTTTGACCATGGATTTTTATATGGAGATGGAGTATTTGAAGGCATTCGCGTTTATAGCGGAAATGTCTTTAGACTCGATGCCCATCTAAAAAGACTGTTCGAATCAGCACAATCCATTATGCTCAATATTCCTTATACAAAGGAAGAATTGACACAATTAATTGTCGATACGATTAGAAAAAATGAACTGGACAGCGCCTATATTCGTGTTGTTATTTCACGAGGTAAAGGAAACCTAGGACTGGACCCTTCCTCCTGCTCAAAGCCAAGCGTTATTATTATCGCTGAGGTACTAACCATGTATCCTAAGGAATTTTATGAAAATGGAATTAAAATTGCCTCAGTGCCTAGCAGAAGAAATCGCCCAGATGTTCTAAGTCCACAAATTAAATCACTGAATTATTTAAATAATATTCTAGTTAAATTAGAAGCCAATCAAGCTGGTGTACAAGAAGCTTTAATGCTCAATGATCAGGGTTATGTAACAGAAGGTTCCGCGGATAATATCTTTATCGTAAAGAATGGAGTCATCTATACACCACCTGTCTACCTTGGAGCATTAGAAGGTATTACCCGAAACGCCATCATTGATGTGGCAAGAGCTAAGGGCTATGAGGTTAGAGAATCTCCTTTCACTCGGCACGATGTATATGTTGCTGATGAGGTGTTCCTAACTGGAACAGCTGTAGAAGTTATTGCCGCGATAAGTGTCGATGGCCGCAAAATTAGTGATGGAAAACCTGGAAATGTTACAAATGACCTACTAGATGAATTCAGAAAAATCGTAACAACGGACGGAGTGGCTTGTTATCCTGAATCTACAAACCACGCAGTTGTCAGTTAGGAGATAAACAAATGAGAAGCGATATGATTAAAAAGGGGATTGATCGTGCTCCCCACCGCAGCCTATTATACGCAACAGGGGTTACAGTAAAGGACTTAGAAAAACCGTTTATCGGTGTCTGTAACTCATTTATTGAAATTATTCCTGGACACAAACACCTTAATCGTTTTGGTGAGATTGTTAAAGAAGCGATACGAGAAGCTGGTGGAATACCATTTGAATTTAACACGATCGGTGTCGATGATGGAATTGCAATGGGGCATGTTGGAATGCGATACTCCCTTCCAAGCCGTGAAATTATTGCTGATAGTGCTGAAACCGTAATTAATGCTCATTGGTTTGATGGTGTATTTTACATTCCGAACTGTGACAAAATCACACCAGGCATGTTAATGGCAGCAGTCAGAACCAACGTCCCTTCTGTTTTTGTATCAGGCGGACCAATGGAAGCCGGTGTTTCCTCTACCGGAAAAAATCTTTCTCTCACTTCTGTTTTCGAGGGAGTTGGAGCCTACCATAGTGGTAAAATGACTCAACAGGAGCTTCTTGATATTGAAACCGCAGCCTGCCCTACTTGCGGATCTTGTTCTGGAATGTTTACTGCAAACTCGATGAACTGTCTGATGGAAGTGTTAGGAATGACGGTTCCGGGTAACGGAACCATTGTAGCAACTTCTGATGAAAGACATGAGTTAATACGACAAGCAGCGAAACACTTAGTTGAATTAGTGAAAAAGGATATTAAACCACGTGATATTATCACAAGAGAAGCAATTGACAATGCATTTGCTTTAGATATGGCTATGGGGGGATCGACGAACACCGTTCTACATACCCTCGCCATCGCTCATGAAGCTGGTATTGACTATGATTTACGAGAAATTAATAAGATTGCTGAAAGAGTTCCATACTTAGCAAAGATTATGCCTGCATCTGATTACTCTATGGATGATGTACATCGCGCTGGAGGAGTTAGTGCCATTCTTAATGAGCTATGTAAAGTAGAAGGTGCGCTGCATCAAGATTGCTTAAGTATTACAGGTAAAACTCTTGCTGAGAATGTGGTGGAAGCAACAATAACAAATGAAAATGTCATTCGGACCAAAGATAATCCATATAGCCCTGTTGGTGGACTATCCATCCTATATGGAAACATTGCTCCAGATGGTGGTGTTATCAAAGTTGGTGCTGTGGATCCATCCATTAAAACCTTTCTTGGTGAAGCAATTGTTTTTGAGTCCCAAGAGGAAGCTCAAGAAAATATTAATAATGGAACAGTTAAGTCCGGTCACGTTGTCGTCATTCGTTATGAAGGACCTAAAGGCGGACCAGGAATGCCAGAAATGCTTGCACCAACATCAGCAATTGCTGGTCGTGGGTTAGACAAAGAAGTTGCACTCATTACTGACGGTCGTTTCTCAGGCGCCAGCAGAGGAATCTCAATTGGGCATATTTCACCAGAAGCTGCTGAAGGTGGTCCTATCGGACTCGTTGAAAATGGTGACAAGATACTAATTGATCTTCAGGCACGAACCATTGAATTACTTGTTGATGACGAGGTATTGGCTGAAAGACGCAGTTTATGGAAAAAGCCAGAGCCAAAAATCAAAACCGGCTACCTAGCCAAATACGCAAAGTTAGTTACATCCGCCAACACTGGCGGAGTTATGAAAATATAATTATTAGTTTTAGTTGCTGTCACTTTAACCTACTCAGGGTTTAGGCTCCCTTTTAATTGCCGAGGTTAAAGACATTGCAATAGACTAGAAAAATTTATAAAAAAAATCGATGACGGGAATAAAGGAATAAGAAAATGTATTTTCAGAGAGCTGGGGTTGCTGGAAGCCCAGTAATACACCTTATTCCGACATCATCCCTGAGTATTGAGCTGAACAGTCCTAACTTATTAGGCTCAATCGGGTGTCCATCTTTGGCACCTGTTACAAAAAGAAGCGGCTTGAGATTTTTTAATCGCTTCAAGAGGCAGTATTCGTGAGGATGCTGTAAAACCGGGTGGTACCGAGAATTGGAAGGCCTTTTCTCCCCGATTTATTCTGCTTTTATTTGTAATTGCAGTTTATTCGGAGAGGATAGGGTCTTTTTACTATTTTTTGGAGATATTTAGTTTAATTGTTTTAAAGTTTCGAATATCCACAAGGAGGGATTACGAGGTGAAAGTAGAAGAAAAGCCGGACTTCCAAACCAGTGCGGCACCCAAAACTGGTGCAGACCTGCTCATTGACTTATTAATAACTGAAGGAGTGGATACGCTTTTCGGGTATCCGGGCGGTGCTGTCCTGCCAATATATGACGCGATTTATCGTGCAAGAGGCACCATTAAACACGTCCTCTTCCGTCACGAGCAAGGAAGCATTCATGCTGCTGAAGGTTATGCACGCATAACTGGGAAACCCGGGGTCGTTATTGCAACTTCAGGACCTGGAGCAACCAACCTAGTTACTGGAATTACAGATGCAATGATGGATTCTTTACCTCTAGTGATTTTCACTGGTCAGGTAGCACGCGGAGTTATCGGAACAGATGCATTCCAGGAAGCAGACGTAATGGCTATCACGACACCCATTACCAAACATAATTACCAGGTGCAAGCCATTTCCGATTTACCAAGGATTGTAAAAGAAGCATTTCATATTGCTTCGACAGGCCGTCCAGGTCCAGTTTTAATCGATATTCCAAAAGATATCTCTGCTGGAGAATTAACCGAAGTACCTGCAGAAGGAACGATCCACCTTCCTGGCTACCAGCCGACAACTAAGCCTAATCCGCTGCAGATCAAAAAACTTGCTGACGCCATTACAAAGTCAGTAAAACCGGTTATTCTTTCAGGGGCTGGTATCCTGCACGGTAAAGCTTCTAAGGAGTTAACATCTTTTGCTGAAAAGCACAAGATTCCAGTTGTAACCACTCTTCTTGGTCTTGGTACTTTTCCAGCTAATAGTCCTCTCTCTCTTGGAATGGGCGGCATGCATGGAACGTATACAGCAAACATGGCAATATACGAATCAGATTTACTTATTAATATCGGTGCCCGCTTTGATGACCGACTCACAGGGAGTTTAAAGCATTTTGCTCCAAACGCTAAGGTTGCCCATATTGATATCGATCCTGCTGAAATTGGAAAAAATGTTCCAACTCAAATACCAATTGTTTCTGATTCAAAGGAAGCTTTAGTTGAATTAATGAATCAGACATCAGAGTCTCCAGAGGCTGAAGATTGGTTAGCAACATTAAATAAGTTAAAAGAAGAATTCCCATTATGGTATAAGCATGATCAAAATGGAATGTCTCCACAGTGGCTGATTGAAGCCATTCATAAAGTAACAAATGGAGATGCTATTGTCACGACGGACGTTGGTCAGCACCAAATGTGGGCAGCTCAGTATTACAATTTTGAAAAACCACATCGCTGGGTTACTTCCGGTGGACTTGGAACGATGGGCTTCGGCTTCCCTGCTGCTATCGGTGCACAAATGGCTTCTCCAGGCAGCACAGTTGTAGCAATTGTCGGTGACGCTGGCTTCCAGATGACCTTACAAGAGTTATCCGTAATCTATGAACAGAACCTTCCAGTCAAGATCATCATTGTCAATAACGGTGCCCTAGGTATGGTTCGACAATGGCAGGAATTGTTACATGGAAACCGTATTTCTGAATCTATCCTTAATACGCAGCCAGATTTTGTGAAACTTGCTGAGGCTTATCATATCAGAGGATTAAAGATTGAAAGCCAAGAAGAATTGATTACAAAGCTTCCTGAAGTATTTGCTTATGATGGTCCTGTATTAATGGATTGCCGAGTGCTCCAGGAGGAAAAAGTCTTCCCGATGATCGCTCCTGGAAAAGGAATACATGAAATGATTGGGGTGAAACCATCATGAAACGGATTATATCCTTAACCGTTCAGGACCGCAGTGGTGTATTAAACCGAGTCACTGGTCTCTTACAAAGACGGCAGTTTAATATTTCAAGTATCTCTGTTGGCCCCACTGAAACTGAAGGGATTTCAAAGATGACCCTAGTGGTTGAAGTCGAGGATGAGCAGCGACTTGAGCAAGTTACAAAACAACTAAACAAACAAATTGATGTATTAAAAGTTTCCGATATTACGGATAAGGCCATTGTCGCACGTGAACTTGCCTTAATTAAAGTTGCTGGCAGCTCACAGCTTCGCAGTGAAATTAACGGAATCATTGACCCATTCCGTGCCTTGATTATTGACGTTAGTAAAGACAGTTTAACGATTCAGATCACTGGGCGGCCAGACAAAATTGACGCGTTGATTGACTTACTTCGCCCATATGGAATTAAAGAAATTGCTAGAACAGGACTAACCGCCTTCTTACGCGGGCATCAACCACAGGTTAACGAGTTAACTACCTACTCTCAAATAAAATAAACATTTTCGAAGGGATGATTATAATGGCTAAAGTATTATATAACGGAGATATTCAAGAGGCAGTTTTACAAGGAAAGAAGATCGCAGTAATTGGATACGGCTCACAAGGTCATGCTCATGCATTAAACCTAAAGGAAAGCGGTTTTGACGTTGTTGTAGGTTTAAGAGAAGGAAAATCTTGGGATAAAGCAGTTGAAGATGGTGTTGAAGTAACTTCAGTTGCAGAAGCAACTCGTCAAGCAGAAGTTGTAATGGTTTTACTTCCAGATGAAATGCAGCCAAAAGTATACGAAGAAAGCATCAAACCAAACCTTGAAGCTGGTAACTCTCTAGTATTCGCACATGGTTTCAACGTTCATTTTACACAAATCGTTCCTCCTGCTGAGGTAGACGTATTCCTAGTTGCTCCTAAAGGACCAGGACATTTAGTTCGACGCACCTATACAGAAGGCGCTGGTGTTCCAGCATTATACGCAGTTTACCAAGACTACACTGGTCAAGCACGTGACCTAGCTCTAGCTTATGCTAAAGGGATCGGTTCTGCTCGTGCAGGTGTATTGGAAACTACTTTCCAAGAAGAAACAGAAACAGATTTATTCGGAGAACAGGCAGTTCTTTGCGGCGGTACTACTGCCCTTATCAAAGCTGGTTTCGAAACTCTTGTTGAAGCTGGTTATCAGCCTGAAGTTGCTTACTTTGAGTGTTTACACGAATTAAAATTGATCGTTGACCTTCTATATGAAGGAGGATTAGAAAACATGCGTTATTCTATCTCTGATACAGCTCAATGGGGAGATTTCGTTTCTGGACCACGTGTTGTTAACGAAGATACTAAAGCACGCATGAAAGATGTATTAACAGACATTCAGACAGGTGCATTTGCGAAAGGCTGGATCTTGGAAAACCAAGCAAACCGTCCGCAATTTAACGCAATTAACCGTACTGAAAATAACCATCAAATTGAGGTAGTTGGTCGTGAGCTTCGTGCCTTAATGCCATTTATTAAAAAGCCTGTGAATAATAAGAAAGAAGTGGTGGTAAATGGTTCACGTTAACATCTTTGATACGACACTGCGCGATGGTGAACAATCTCCAGGTGTGAATTTAAACCAGCTCGAAAAACTAGAAATCGCTAGACAACTAGAAAGGTTTGGCGTGGATATTATGGAGGCCGGTTTCCCGGCTTCCTCCCAAGGGGATTTCGAAGCAGTTAGAGCAATTGCCCGGACGATTAAAAACAGTTCCGTCACAGGCCTGGCAAGAGCAACCAAATCGGACATTGACATTGCGTGGGACGCTTTAAAAGATGCTGCAGAACCAAGGTTGCATGTTTTTCTTGCAACCTCCCCTATTCATATGAAATATAAATTGTTTAAAACACCTGAGGAAGTCATTCAAACATCTGTCGATATGGTGAGTTATGCAAAACAAAGATTCCCTCATATCGAATGGTCTGCAGAAGATGCTTCCCGTTCTGATCTTGATTTTCTTGTCAAAATCATTACGAAGGTCATCGATGCTGGAGCAACTGTCATTAACCTTCCAGACACTGTAGGTTATGCAACTCCAGCAGAATATGGTTACATGTTCCGTTATATCAGAGAAAACGTTCCAAATATCCATAAAGCTGCCCTATCCTGCCATTGTCATGATGATCTAGGAATGGCTGTAGCCAATTCCCTCGCGGCAATCGAAAACGGTGTTACCCAGGTTGAAGGTACGATCAACGGAATTGGTGAACGTGCTGGAAATGCCTCACTTGAGGAAATTGCCGTTGCTTTTAATATAAGAAAAGATAAATACCCTTTTACTACGAATCTAGTATTAAAAGAAATCAAACGTACAAGCGACTTAGTCAGCCGCTTTACAGGAATGATGGTTCCTGGAAATAAAGCAGTTGTTGGAAAAAATGCCTTCGCCCATGAGTCGGGAATTCATCAAGATGGTGTGTTAAAAAATGCCTTAACCTATGAAATTATTACTCCTGAAATGGTTGGTATTCAATCCAATGATTTGGTCCTTGGTAAACATTCAGGACGTCATGCCTTTAAGGATAAAATTGAAAATATGGGCTTCACATTATCAGCTGAAAAGCTTCAAGAAGCGTTTACAGCTTTTAAACAGCTCACCGACCGTAAAAAAGAAGTCACCGACGAAGATTTATTTACGATATTAACAGACATCCAAACAGCAGTTGCTGATGTTAAGAAATATGAGCTTTTGGCTTTCCAAGTTCATTATGGTTCTGCCAACCTCCCTACTGCAACAGTTGCACTCAACACGCCAGAAGGCGTTCGAGCAGAAACTGCCCGTACGGGTTCAGGCAGCGTTGAAGCTCTAATGAATACATTGGAAGCTCTCATTAAAGAAGAAATTCATCTTACAGATTATAAATTAAATTCAGTTGGTCAAGGGCGAGACGCATTGGCTGAAGTACATGTAAAAATGACGGTTGATGGTGTGCAGGTAAGTGGCCGTGGATCAGCTCAGGATGTATTAGAAGCTTCTGCTAAAGCGTTCCTCAATACTGTAAATCGAGTATTTTTTAACCAAAAAGCTGTGGTTCAACCAGAACCAGCTCAAGTTTAAAAGTCCTTTCTCGAGGCGATGTAAAAAATGATGAGGAGGTTGCTTCGAATGAAAAAACGTATTGTATTACTACCTGGTGATGGGATTGGCAAGGAAGTTATTAATTCTGCAAAAGACGTTTTGAATGCAATTGCTGAAGAGTTTAACCATAGTTTTACCTTCGAAACCCATGAAATCGGAGGGGCAGCCATTGATCAATACGGCAATCCGCTGCCAGAAACAACCATTGACGCCTGTAAGCAGGCAGATGCTGTATTATTAGGTGCGGTTGGCGGCCCGAAATGGGATAACAACCCCTCCCATTTACGCCCTGAAAGAGGATTACTTGGTATTCGGAAGGCACTTGATTTATATGCAAATTTAAGACCCATTAAAGGGTTTAAAAATTTGCTGCATGCTTCACCTCTTAAAGAGGAAGTTGTTGCAGGCAGTGATTTATTGATAGTCCGCGAGCTAACAGGTGGGATTTACTTTGGAACACCTAGTGAAAGGCGCGATGGCGGAAATGTGGTCGTAGATACACTTGCCTATACTCGCTCTGAGATTGAAAGAATTGTGGATAAAGGTTTTCAAGCGGCACAAGGACGGCGCGGACACCTAACTTCTGTCGATAAAGCAAATGTCTTGGAATCAAGTAAGATGTGGCGCGAAATTGTCGAAGAGAAAAAAGCTCAGTATCCAGATGTGGTTGTTGAGCATGTATTGGTTGATGCGGCTGCAATGAAATTGATTACAAATCCTTCTAAGTTCGATGTTATTGTTACAGAGAACATGTTCGGTGACATTCTTAGTGATGAAGCCTCTGTTCTAACAGGTTCACTGGGAATGCTTGCTTCAGCTAGCCTTAGTGAAGATGGCGTTGGTTTATATGAACCTGTCCATGGGTCTGCACCAGACATCGCAGGCAAAGGTGTTGCCAATCCGACTGCCATGATTTTATCAGCGGCGTTAATGCTGCGTTACTCTTTTCAATTAGATAACGAAGCAAAATTGATTGAAGATGCAGTTCAGTCCGTGTTAGACGCTGGTTTCCATACAGCAGACCTTAAGATTTCTGAAGGAAGACTAGTTGGTACAGCTGAAATGACTCGCTTAATCGTGGATTATATTAAGTCACAAAATGCGTCAAAATGTATTATGAACTGTTACGTATAATTTAATGGGGCGGATTAAGAAGCCGCTGGGCACATAGGTCCGGCGGCTTCTCTTCCCTCTTTTTTACTAAATCTATAAATGTGAGGAAGGGCATTATGCAAAAACCAAAAAATATCATACAAAAAGTTTGGGAGCAGCATGTGGTATATCAAGAAGAAGAAAAACCAGATTTACTCTATATTGATTTACACCTTGTTCATGAAGTGACCTCTCCTCAAGCATTTGAAGGCTTACGAATGAATGGTCGTAAAGTACGCCGCCCGGATCTGACTTATGCAACAATGGATCACAATGTTTCCACACGTGATAGAAATGTCATCAACGATCCTGTTTCAAAAAAACAAATTGATACATTAAAAGAAAATTGTCAGGAATTTGGTGTGGAGCTTTCCGATCGGCAGCATCCAGACAATGGGATTGTTCACGTAATTGGTCCTGAGCTTGGACTGACACAACCTGGTAAGACAATTGTTTGTGGCGATAGTCATACTTCTACACATGGTGCGTTTGGTGCACTAGCGTTCGGAATAGGGACAAGTGAAGTGGAACATGTCCTGGCAACACAAACAATTTGGCAAGCACCTCCAAAAACAATGAACGTAAAGGTTAATGGCAAGCTTGGAACAGGCGTAACTGCAAAGGACTTAATCTTAGCGATTATCGGTAAATTCGGTGTTCAATTTGGAACCGGATATGTGATGGAATATACAGGTGAAGCAATTCGCTCCCTTTCAATGGAAGAGCGTATGACTGTTTGTAATATGTCCATTGAGGCTGGTGCAAGAGCAGGCTTGATATCTCCAGATGAAACAACTTTTGAATATATGAAAGGCCGCCGTCACGTTCCTAAAGGTGAGGCTTTCGAAGAAGCAGTGGCAAAATGGCGTTCCCTAGCTACTGATGAAGGTGCCGACTATGACGCGGTGGTTGAAATTGAAGCTTCTGAAGTGGAACCACAAGTCACTTGGGGAACTAACCCAGGTATGTGTATCCCAATTACGGCTTCTGTTCCAAATCCAGACAATGAAGAAAAATCCAATAAAAAAGATGAAATTTCTAGGGCCCTTCAATATATGGGACTTGAAGCCGGTCAACCGATTTCAAGTGTAGAGATTGATCATGTGTTTATCGGTTCTTGCACAAATTCACGGTTAAGTGATTTACGTAAAGCAGCTGATGTCGTTCGCGGACACAAGGTTAATCCTAAGGTGAAGGCCATTGTTGTTCCAGGCTCGTTTAGTGTTAAACTGGCTGCGGAAAAAGAAGGCATTGACCAAATTTTTAAAGAAGCAGGCTTTGAATGGCGTGAAGCTGGCTGTAGTATGTGCCTGGCAATGAATGATGACATTGTTCCTCCAGGTGGACGCTGTGCTTCCACTTCTAACCGGAATTTTGAAGGCCGTCAAGGAAACGGTTCACGTACCCACCTTGTCAGCCCTGAAATGGCAGCTGCTGCTGCAGTTTCAGGACGTTTCGTTGATGTTCGTCAGTTTACTGCTCAGGAGGTATTATAATGGAACCACTACGCATTCATACAGGAGTCGTTTGCCCGTTAGATCGGAGCAACGTTGATACAGACCAAATTATTCCGAAACAATTCCTTAAAAGAATTGAACGAAGCGGTTTTGGGCAATTTTTATTTTATCACTGGCGCTTTGATGATGATGGTAATCTTCGAAAGGATTTTTCAATGAATCATCCAAAATATCAGGGAGCATCTATTTTAGTTGCTGGTGAAAACTTTGGCTGCGGCTCCTCCCGTGAACATGCACCATGGGCGATTCAGGACTTTGGCTTTAAAGTGGTTATTGCACAAAGCTATGCAGATATTTTTAAAAATAACTGCGTGAAAAATGGTATTCTTACGATTCAAGCTAGTGAAGAACAGGTTCAAAGTATTATGCGTAAAGCTGAATCTGAGGAGTACTCTCTTACAGTCAATCTGGAAAATCAAATTGTTACTGACAATCAGGGGTTAGAGTTTACGTTTGATATTGCTCCTTACCCTAAAGAAATGCTTCTTAACGGCTGGGATGAAATTGGTGTTACTTTGAACTATGAAGATAAAATTTCACAGTATGAGTTAGCACATAAATAAGAGAATGAGCTTGGATGTCCAAGCTCATTTTTATGTTTTTTTTTCCTAGCGAAGTAATGATGACCATTTTCATGATTTTTCCCATGGATTTTGGTCATCATCGATGTTATGATGACCTATTTTATGATAGTTCCCATGGTTTTGGTTATCATCAATGTTATGATGACCATTTTTATGATTTTTCCTAATAGTTTTGGTCATCATCAGCTCGATGAAGAATACAAGACCCTTGACTAAACCAATTCTTCTGATTGTCCTCAAATGGCATGTACAAATTAAAATGAAAAATTGTAGGTAAACTCTGAGACAAATACCCTTTTACGACATTCTAAAAATAAGCTTGGACAGCCAAGCTCACTTTTTATTGTCTTGGTGCTAATAACATCACCAAAACACCTATTATACATATTCCGCCGCCGACCCAATCATATAAGTCAGGAGTTTTTTTATCGATGCCCCATCCCCACAGTAGTGAAAGCACGATGAAGACTCCCCCATATGCTGCATAAACTCGTCCAAATGATGGAAAGGCCTGAAAGGTAGCAATCACGCCGTACAGGGCCAACACAACTCCGCCAATTAATCCCCAGTAGGATGGCTTCCCTTCCCGCAGCCATTGCCAGATTAGGTATCCTCCGCCTATCTCTGCTATGCCTGCTAATATAAATAGTACAGTTGCTTGAATCATCTAGATCCCCATCCTTTAAATTAATTCTCCCATCTATCAAGTTGGTATAAAAATAATCACGTAACATAGTTTTATACAAGGGACAAGATTAGGAGTGATATTTTTGCTTAAATTAATTATTTTTGTTTTTTTCGTACTTCTATCCGTTACATTACTCTTCTTAATATTAACAAATAAGAGGCAGCAAATTATTCAAACTTACTCATTATCTGCTTTTTTAGGGGCAAGTTCTGAAGATGATATGCAGGAATCAAAACAATCGTTAATCGAAAAAGTTAATGAGTTTTTTGGGGATAATACTGATGAGACAAATGATGGGGATGGGGATATAGACGGGGACGGGGGAGGCGATGACGGGGGAGAATAGTCACAATCCATAAAGAATAATGCACTCCTTATTAATAATAATAAAGTATGAACAAATAATAAGTTACGAAAAGGAGGGATTTATATGGACGGAAAATATAATACGAACGATGATGCAAGTGTGGAGTTAAAGAAGGCACTAAATAAAACTACACCTAGGAAGAATCCAAATATGAGCGAAGCTGAAAATAAGATGAAATATCAAGGAAAGAAAAGCTAAATCAACAACAGATAGAAGGTTAAGGACAGGGGTTCACCTTACCTATTCGGATATGGGGTGTAAAAAGGTAAATCACTATAAGTTTTAAGCGTGAATTCACAATAGAATTCACGCTTTTATTTTTGTTTTCATAACGCTATTGAAGGACAAAAATTTATAATATTTCATAGATTTTTATACTCCACACTACCCTAATCCAAATCGAATACTATTTCAAGACCAGTTGGTTTGCCCTTGAAATAGTCGTGATATTCTTTAAAAATTAGATTAAGTCCAGAAGGATCATCTGGAATGGGCGGAGAAACTATATAATTTTGTCGGAAGTGTCCATCAGAACCGCTTCCACTATCTGTTCGACATTCGTAGTTTTCTCCTAAACTTAGCTCGAGGAATGGGTGATGACTCATGTGCCGCAGGTGGCGATGATCATCGATACCTTCAGTCTTGTCTTCCCAATCAATATTTAATTGGACTACGCTGGCATTCTCGAATTGACGAATAAATGTTATCGTGTACAACCTATCATTTTTTTCAACCGATTTTAGAACCGATAAATGCTTAATAAAATTCTCAGGCTCAACTCGAGGTTTAAATTCCGCTTCCATTCTTAATGTCGAAAATATCGAATTTAATAAATCCTCATACTGATCATACTTTTTTGCCCATTCCGCGATTTGATTTGGAGGAGGAAATCCTGGGTTATTGTTTGATACATCCTTTCTCTCCTTCAGTAATGCACAGATTTGCTCATCAATTGAAAGTATACGTTCATCATAATGGTCAGTTGGCCGTTCAAAAGGCATTCGCTTCATACTAGCTCCTCCACTTCCCTGTTATCATTTTTCCAACGGCTTCTTCTTTTTTAAAATTTTTGCTTCTGCTTTCTTCTTATTTTCAGCAACCCGAAATTTAACAATTTCACTAATTACTCCATATGGTATCGGCTTGTCTTTCGGAAACTGGACTGCTCCTTTGGAACTTTTAAATTCAGATAATTCATGTTTAAAAGCCTCAATTCCACTTGGAGCTGGATAAAAACCAATGTGATTTTTATTGGCCGCGAAATGAACTAGATTTCCATGTAAATAAAAAGTAGGCATTTGATAACTTATCTTTTCTACTGAATCTGGTGCCGACTCCTTTATTACATTCCTTATCTTCTTTAGTGTTTCTTGAACTTCACCTGGAAATTGTACTATGTATTCATCGATTGAATTAATTGTTTTGTTTCCTTCCATGATTTCTCCTTTCTTATTCAAATTGACCCATTAAAAATATTATAGCTCAATCCAGAATCTCTTAATAATGTTTCCATCTTCTTCGATAAAATCGGTATCTGGAACGCCTCCATTTTTGAAAATCGTCTTGAAGGAACCTGTATTTTGTTCATCACAAACAACAAGGGCTTTTCGTATACCTAACTCTTTAGCTTTTACAAGTGACAATGACAATAATTTGGTCGCAAAACCTTTCCTTCTCTCTGAAGGACGAATACCATAACCAATATGTCCGCCACTATTTAATAAAAAAGTTGTTAATTGATGTCTAATATTCACTGCACCAAGTATTCTTTTGTCTTGGTCTATTAACCAAAATGTTGAGTCAGGCACCCACACTTCTGGCAGATTAATTCCTTGCTCGTTATCCTTTAAAAATTGGACCATTGCCTCAAAGTTTGAAGGGTCTTTTTGAATAACCCAAGGTACCATATTCTCTTTGCTTTCTAACCATTCTTTATAGAATGAGAGGTATTCTTCTTTCAACTCCACCGTTGGCTTAATTAAGGATAGTTGTTGATCTGATTCTATTAACAATCTTTCATATGTTACTGTTTCTTTCTCTATTTTCAAAATAAACACATCAGGATTTTGTAAACTTCTCCAATCTTCGAAGCCAAATTGATGAAAATAATGTTTTAAAAGTAATGACAATAAATTACCATGTGTAACAATGATGGTATTTTGAACCGAACTGTCTAGAACTTCCTCAACCACCCCAACGATTCGTTTCATTGCTTCATTACTAGACTCTCCACCTTCATATTTCAATTCTAGATCATCAAAGGTGGCTTTTAGTTTTTCAAGCCAATCGGGAAGATTTTGGTTACTTAATACACGTTCTGTTAACAGCTCATTTTTTCCAATTTTAAGATTCCTTTTTTTTGCAAGTGGTTCTACCGTTTGAACTGCACGCTTATAAGGACTAGAGATAATGCTGTCCACAGGAATATCTTTAAAGAATTTCGATAATTGGTTAGCTTGTTGAAAGCCATCGTTTGTTAGTGATGCTTCAGCCGGCTGCCCTTCAGCTTCACAATGCCTAATAAGATAAATTTTCTTCATTCACTTCCACTCCCATTCTTGAAAGGTCTTTCTGAATCCGTAAAATGGACGATATCCCTGACTTTCATAAAAAGTATGAGAGGTACTTGAAGCAAGCAGTTCCATTCTCGTACTTGGATATTTAGCATGGATGTACCGAAGTAACTCTCTCCCGATACCTGCACCACGATACTTTTGGTCAATTAATAATTCACAAATATATAGAGTGATACGCTTGTCGGTAAAACCTCTTATATATCCCACTATTCCGTCGCCTTCTGCTTCAACAACCAACGATACATTTGAATTTTTCCATGCCTCTTTTGTATCCTCATTCTTTTCTACTAAGTTATTCCAGCCCTCTTCCTGATTTAACTCTTGAATTCTATTAAAATCACTCTCTTGATACTGTCGGATATGTATGTGATTCATTGATTAGCCCTCCCTATCATAATACTGATAATACTTTGGATGAAAAACTCAAAATATCGACTATAATAATTTGTAATAGATTCGAAAGGAAGTATACTATGCTAAAAAAATTTACGTTAAAAACAAACACCCGTGATCAAATGATAGAAGTTACACATCAGGTTCAGGAATTCATTACAGAAAATAACCTGCGGGAAGGATCTGCTATTGTGTATTGTCCACACACGACTGCTGGCATTACCATTAATGAGAACGCAGACCCCGATGTGAAACGAGACATGATTCGGCGCTTTGACGAAATTTATCCATGGCACCATGAACTGGATCGACATATGGAGGGCAATACCGCAGCCCATATGAAAGCAAGTAATGTCGGGTCTTCACAACATGTTATTATTACAAACGGACAATTGCTGTTAGGTACGTGGCAGGGCATCTATTTTTGCGAGTTTGACGGACCACGCACACGAACTTTTTATGTAAAAATCCTCTAACCTTAAAATTATTTAGCCGAAATAGTTAATTCTTTATAAGATAGTTTTTTTCCTTCTTTTGTGATCTAGATTGCAGGAAGTTATTTGGTTTAAATCTACTGGATAAAGGAAATATAAAAGGAAACATGAGAAATCCGAACAAGTTCAGTTTTTACAAAGGAAAGGGATTTACGAGAATGATTATACTGGAACGGGAACAAAGCTATCTTATGGTAACTCAGAATGACCACGCCCAAATTGCAGGAGTAATCGCCCGGAATTGCACAGAGGATTATTTTTTTAAAGATAACCGAACACAAGAAGTACTGCTGGCAATCCAAGAACATGATCGAGGTTGGATTGAGTTGGATTCGTCTCCCGTATGGAACGATAAAACGGAGAAACCATACTCTTTTATCGATTATCCGCTTGCACTCAAAATTACTTTTTATAAAAAGGGCTTAGATGAAGTAGAAAAAATGAGCAAGTACGCGGGATTATTATGCAGTTTGCACTATTCCTCGTTTATTCAGGATTCAAGCGTGCCGGCTGTCAGGGAATTTTGGAAAGAAGAAAAGCAAAGACAAGAACAACTTTCAAAGGAATTGCAATTAGAGGGTAATGAGACTAAACAAGAAACTCTCATGTACCACTTAGATCTATTAAAATTTTGTGATTATCTGTCCCTGTATATTAGTCTCAATGAACCTGGCGATAATAAAGGGATCCACCCTTTTTTTCGCAATGGATTTCCACAGTTATTTGCTTTTGTTACGGACAAGCCAATTGTCGCTCATTGGGAAAACCAAGAAACTGTTTCGCTTTCCTTCTCCCCTCTGAAGGGTGAAATGGAGGTGAAATTGCCCTATAGAGCCGTAAGTAAAGAACACATTGAGACAAACGGCGTCTTACAAGCATACAAAGATACCCCGGTTTCTATTAGGAAGGTAGTATTTAATTAAATTTTAAAAATGCTCTACTCCATTAAGGAGTATAGCATTTCTCATAGGTTGTCTAATATATTTTGACTTTGTGGTTCTTCATTAAAGGTTAATACCTCATCAACATGTTCGTAGGATTCCCCATAAAAATGTCGATCCTTATAGGTATGTATCTTATCATACGTTTTTCTCATAGCTTCAAAAATTAGCTCTTCCGACTCATTATTTGGTGCCCAATAGAGAATTTCCATTTTATTAAGCTCATTTGTAGCTAGCGATTTTCTTTCATACCCAACTGAAGTAGCGTGTTCAAAGCTTTCGCGCTTATAAAAATGAAGCCTTTTTTCAGTATCACTGTCCTCATAGTTTACTGGTTCAACTTCGAGAATAATTGGTTTTCCTTTTTGCTTCATTTTTTCCAAGAGCTTATGTCCAAGTCCCTGACCGCGGGCATTTTTTGAAACAAAAAGATAATCAATAAATACAAAGTCATCAGATTCAGCATACATCAACACATGATTTTGTCCCTCATCTTTATGATAAATTTCAGAACGCTCTCTCAGCAACGTTTCCATATGCTCTCTCGATTTCATTTCTTCAACTGGAAAATACTGATTTAATTTCTCGTACCAATGCATTACATTACTCCTCTGTATTAAGTCTTAATGAGGAAAGTATGTGTAAAATTACCCAATATATGTATTCAACATTTTTAATACATTTAGCACTATATGATACAATTATATTATCAGCTAATTGAATTAGGAGTGTTTATAATTGAGAACTGAAAAAGAAAAAATGCTGGCTGGTGAACTTTATAATCCAGCAGATCCAGAATTATTGCAAGGCCGATTAAACGCACGAAGACAAACAAGAATATACAATCAAACCATCGAAACCGATGAAGAAACTAGAACAACACTATTAAAAGAATTATTCGGGTCAACTGGAAAAAATCTTTACATAGAACCAACCTTCCGCTGCGATTATGGATACAACATCCATATTGGCGAGAATTTCTATGCCAATTTTGATTGTGTATTTTTGGATGTTTGTGAAATTCATATTGGTGATAACTGCTTTATTGCTCCAGGTGTACATATCTATACAGCGACCCATCCGCTAAATCCAACTGAGAGAATTTCTGGTGCCGAATATGGAATTCCGGTTCATATTGGTCACAATGTCTGGATTGGCGGGAGAGCAGTTATAAATCCTGGAGTAAAAATTGGTAATAATGTCGTTATTGCTTCCGGTGCGATCGTAACGAAAGATATACCAAATAATGTTGTCGTTGGTGGGAATCCGGCAAGAATCATTAAAGAAATTGAAGTATAAAGAAATGCAAAGAGCTTAGTCTAAGCTCTTTTTTAGTATTTTCCTAATGAAAATCCCTGAAACAGCCGCCCACCATTTGACTGCAGGATATCGTCAACCATTCCAATAACCTTATTTTTATCCCCAGTTTTATAAAAAGTATCAAACGCCTCGATAAATCGATCTGTTAAATTTTCATCGTAGTTTCTTAATGAACGTACAATCCATTTAGAAGCACCAATCCATTGTCGATTTGTTCTCAAAACAAATTCGCTTACTAATTCAGCAAGTGTATTCGCTATAAATATTTCCTCCGCCCTATTTGTACAACCTATAAAATCATCTAAAGCATCTGTTATAAAATAACGCTTGATTCTTATAGTTTCATCTGACCATTCTTCGGGACCCTTTTCTAATAAATCTATTGCCTCTTGTTTAATGGTCTCCATGATTCCACTATCTTTTAACACGATTCCTTCTGAAACCATTTTAGGCAACGAAGGTCTCGCTCTGTCACAATCACTTTTAAAAAAATCCTTATAAGAAGTTAAGTTATGTACAAAAACCTCTATATTCCAGCCAAACTCAATGACAGATTCTCTATATGCCGATTTAAGATTTTTATCAAATATAACGATATCAAGGTCAGATGTTTCTGTGGCCTCACCTCGAACAACACTTCCGGCTAATAAAGCTCCATGACATTCTGTAAAATGGTTTAAGGTAAATAATTCAGCAGCTTTGTAAGCTTCCATTCTTTCACTCTGCCCACAGCCTATTTCTTTTTTATAATAAATAAGTGTTGTATGATCATTTATATCCTTTTTAGCGCCTGTTTTTATGTATCCCATTTTTTCATATAAGTAGCAGTTGCGTTCTTCCTCTAAAATAGTTGCCAATTCCCAACTGATGGCTTGTGGAAACATTTCCTCCACTAACGTAATCGCTTTTTGGGCAATTCCTTTCCTTTGATACGCAGGAAGAATAAACATAGGGCTTATCCAAAATTGTTTTTCTTCTTTCGAGAAAACACATATGGCACCCACAAGGAAGTTATCGGCTATAATCTTATAAAATCCACCGTCTGGATTATTTATACGTGTGATTACACGTTCAATGGTTTCATTTGCTGGATTTGTCTGGTAATCCTTATATTTTTCCAATAAGGGCATAAAGGCTTTAACCTGAATATCAAATATCGCTTTTGCATCTAGATTGGTTGCTTTTTCTAATCGAACCTCCAAATCTTCCACACCCTCTTCTATATAAAATTCACAGATTCTAGATGAGCTGTATCTCCTTCTAGCACAAGTTTAAAACCATTCTCATCCATTTCTACAATGGTAAGACTCGTATCATGTATATAAGGCGGGTCCCATAAGGCTTCTATTGGTGAATTCTTAAAAAATGAATACAAACATTTGATTACTACAGAATGAGTAACAATTAATATATTTCCAGATTTATATTCTCTTTTTATTCGATTTAAAACCTGAATCGCTCTTGCTCGTGTTTCTTCAAAGGTTTCTCCTCCAACAGTCGTAAATAGATGTGGGGCATTCCAGAATGACTCAAACTCTGTTTGATACATTTCTTTAATGGATGAATGAGTCTTACCTTCCCATTGACCCAGTTTAATCTCCCTCAAATTCTCATCGTAAATGACAGGAATATCTCTTTCACTCCGTATCAAGCTGGTAGTGGCTTTCGTCCTCCCGCTTGGACTTGAGAAAATAGCTGTTAACTCTGTTTCTTTCAATCTTTCACCTAAACATACTGCATTTTTTATTCCGTTTTCGGTTAGATTTGAATCCAGCCAGCCTTGCATTCGTTTTTCACGATTCCACTCTGTTTCACCGTGCCTTGTTATGTATAGAGTGATCATAAGCATTATCTCCTTATTTGATTAATTCCTCAATTGCCTTAAGTAGTTTTCTAGTTGTCTCTTGTAACTTCATTTCATCTTCTATCCTAATCTCACCATCTGAATAAAAATCGGCAAATGATTGATTCTTATACCTAGGCACCACATGCATATGATAATGGGTTAATTCATTAAAAATCCCGCCATTTTGGCAGATGGTGATCCCATCTGGATGAAACAATTTTTTTATTGCTTTCGATAAGAGAATAGATGCCTTCATAATTGAACCAGCAGTATTTTCATCAAGTTCTTCAACATCATAAATATGTTTTTTCGGCAATATCATAATATGCCCTTCATTATATGGCTCATGGTCTAGAAAACAACTAACATATTCATCTTCAAAAACAACATGAACAGGAAGAATTTTATTAGCTAACTTACATACTAGGCATTCCATTTGTACACTACCTTTACATTCTAATAATTCCACTTTAACAAAAAAAAAGGCCGGCACTCTCGACCTTTATAAAATATTTTGAATTGTTTCTAAAATATATAAAATAAATTGGTAAATCAATGTGAATAGCTGAGACAAGAACTCAAACAAAGAATCCAACATTGAACATACTTCCTTCCATATAGGAAAAAGCGTTTTTACTTTTTCCTTCGTCCTTAGTTATACTATGCTTTCTAGGACGAGCATGAAACGGATAGTTGTTTACTTTTGTTACAATAAAATAAAAATAATCATTTGGCTGATACTAACGATTATGATGCTTTGACCCAAGCCGCTGAAGATTCCTGTTGATAATCTTAATAAGTTATTACTCATTCTGTATTTCCTTTTTTGTGTCCAGCCATCAATCACCATTGGCAGGTTTAATACTATCCCCAGCCACAAAGGAAAATTCAAATCCAGGATCAAAAAAAATGGGAAAAATAAATAGCCAGCTAAGATACCTGTGCATCTTGCACATAATGGCAGTGTATATCCTTTAATCGTTAGACTCCTAGACTTCATCCGATGACAAGGAACAATGTCGGTTATCCGCTTTATATTAATTACAATTTGGTCCACAATCACAATCTGGTCCTCCATCACAATCCGGCCCACAATCACAGTCTGGCGTACAGTCATATTTCTTTTTTCGATACTTCTTCTTTCCATAATAAATCAATACAAACAGCAGCAAAAGAATACCTGCGCCGGCTGCAATCGAACCAAAAACTGGTTCACCATTCAATAACAATGTAGTTCCAACTACAAATAGAATAAGCATTCCTGTGAGCAAGATAAAAAACATAGATTCCACCTTTTCATTCTTTAATCCTCGTATTCTTAAACATTCGTATTCCTACAATCAGTTGAAGAATAGGTGCGATAACAAGTAATTTAAATACACCGGGTGTGGCTAAACAATACAAACTAAGTGGCAATGCCCAGATAGAACATACCAATAGCAGTTTTGGCTTTCCAGAAATACTAGCGTAAAGTCCTGCCATAACAGGCACTAAGTACATTATAGCAAAGGAAATCATTACATCTTGCTCCACACTCGAATGGGTATATGGGTTTTGGAGTAAAATGAAACTACAAAATAGAAAGCTTCCAATCGACACAACTGCCCCAATTAACCTCAAAAACCTCACTGCTTATCCCCCTAAGAAGTACTTTTTTAATTATATTCCATTTTTTAGGCAAATACACTTTTTCTATTAAAAAGAAAAGGGAGTGACTATTTTTTTAACGGGTTCCGTTTCCTATCGGAAAACCTGAAAATCAGCCGAAAATGTAACCCATTTTGTACCGTGTTCTTTAACGGTTTTTGTAATAAAATAAAAACATTTCACAAGACTGAGCCCTTTCTTTTATTGCCTTAACAGTTTTAAATTTATTCAGCTGGAGTTTTCATTAATTGATTTGAACTGTTGACTGATCTAATTTCACTAACAAATGAAGAGCCTAATAACAGTACACCACCAAGTATTTGAACAATTGTCATATGTTCTTGCAGGATAATTGCAGAAATCAAGATAGCAACAAATGGATCAACATAACTTAGCATAGCTATACTATGTCCTCTTAATCCTTCCATACCAGAGAAAAATAACCAAAACCCAATCCCTGTATTTATAATCCCTAAAATTAAAATAAAAGGAATGGAAGAGCTTGAAACTTCAATGATACCAAAGCCAGAAGTCAAGAAAACATATGGCATTAGAAGTAAAGTGGTTGTTCCAAGCTGAATGATGGTCAGCTCTAACTTTCCCATATCTTTAATAAATTTATTTAAAAGCAATAACGTAGCGTAAAATGCAGCTGCGATTAATCCAAAGGTTATTCCAAGTAGATCTTCTGATCCGGAGGCACTCACGCCTTCTCCTAAAATCATTAACATCCCTATGATCGCTACACCAATACACACCATTTTCTTGATGGATAATTGTTCCCGAAGTACAAAGGGAGAAAGAATCATCACAAATACAGGTGCAAAGTAATAACCTAGCGTTGCATTGGCAATTGTCGTATGGTCAAACGATTGAAAAAGAAAAATCCAATTTCCTCCCAATGCAATACCTGAAAGAATCAAAAATATAGCATTAGATTTAACTAAGTTCCATGATATTTTTTTCTTAATCATGAAGAATATTAACAGTAAAAATAAGCATCCTATGAAACTACTTAGTAAAGCTCTTTCGCTCGAAGATAGATCAATATATCGAACAACTAAACCAATCGTACCGAAAATCATCATTGATAATATAAACTGAATTTTAGATTTCATAGTCTACTACCAAGAATCTGTGAAACAA
This sequence comes from Neobacillus niacini, assembly GCF_031457145.1. Lineage (GTDB taxonomy): Bacteria > Bacillota > Bacilli > Bacillales > Cytobacillaceae > Neobacillus > Neobacillus niacini_J. The sequence continues at coordinate 240,837 of NZ_JAVDVZ010000003.1, read as the reverse complement.
CTAATATTTCGCAGATTCTTAACCCTTTCCTTTCCCAACTTGAATAATTAATAGTAAAAATATATCATAATCACATACATTACAAAAACGAATGTTTATCATTACAGGCATGATAAAATCAGATGGGATGTGGAAAGAGAAATGAATATCCAAAAATATATGGCATTTGTCAAAGCAGTAGAATTGGGTAGTTTTACAAAAGCTGCCGAAATATTGGACTATTCACAGTCTGGGATTAGCCGTATGATTAACGATTTAGAAAAGGAATGGGGAATTTTCCTTTTTGAAAGAGGACATGCCGGTATCAATTTAACCTCGGATGGTTTAAAGTTACTGCCCCAATTAAAGCGAATTTGCAATGAGTATGAATTCTTAATGAAGCAGATTGAAGACTTAAATAATTTGGAATCTGGGATGATTCGTATTGGAACATTTTCCAGCGTAGCATCTCATTGGCTCCCTAACATTATTAAAATTTTTAAGAAGGATTACCCAATGATAGATTTTGAATTTCTGCTTGGTGATTATACAGAAATTGAGAACTGGATCCTAAATGGGCGTGTTGACTTTGGATTTTTACGGCTACCGACAAAAACAGAACTTGAAACAATCTTTTTGGAACAAGACCGTTTGGTGGTAGTGATTCCACAAAATCATTATCTTGCTAATTGCAAAAAGTTTCCCATCAACGGCTTACTGAATAGTCCGTTTATGCTATTGGAAAAGGGGGCAAAAGCAGAAATCTCTGAAATTTTTGAGAGACACAATATTTCACCACATGTTAATTTTACAACATGGGATGACTATGCCATTATGTCCATGGTTGAAAATGGGCTAGGAATCAGTATATTACCCGAATTGATATTAAAGCGTATTCCTCACAAAATTATAGCGAAAGAGCTTGAAGTTCCTGCTTTTAGAAATATTGGTGTTGCTATGAGAGAACAAAAATCACTTTCCCTTGCGTCCAAGAAATTTTTAGAATATTTATCATATAGAAACAAAGAGTGATTAACAACCAGTGTACCCTTACATTTTGGTATGCATTTTCCTATAATAATTTTAGTGTAATTTCCTCACAAATCGTTATACATCAACAAAAAATGAGTGTCAAATTAATACTACAATTTGGCACTCATTTTTATTTACATTTTTAAAGTTTGCTATAGGTAACGGAACACGTTACCATTTTTTTTTGCCACTCTCCTTGCCAAAATTAAAATTCCGGCAGTTGATCAAGATTGTTTTCTTTTATCCCATCTGGTTCACTGCGGATGATATCTCTTCCATATTTATGAAAAACATCAATATGGGCAATCTGACCTGATTTTGCCTCTGTTAGAGCGGTAATGTAATCCAACTCTCGTCCTGAGCTTGTTTTAAAAGCGATAATGTCCCCATCATCATTTTTTCTAACTGCAACAATTTCTTCTTTACCGCCTGGGTTGCTTTGAGTCGCCTCTAATTGTGCCTGCTGCTCACTTTGCTGCTTGTATTCTTCATAAATTTTCTCAAAATTTTTCTCTTCCATCCATCCACCTCCGAACGTATGTTAGTATTTTGAGGTTAACTGCTTAAAAATATTCAAAAATACACAAAACCTACAAAAAATGCCTAATCTCTATCGTGGTATAATTTACCTAATTGGGGGCGATTACAATGAAATCAAATGAGGGAAATGCTTGGTTTTTTATTAAAGATTCTCAGCAACAAGGACCAGTCTGCTTGTTTGAATTAAAAAAGTTAATCGAACAAAGAGTACTATCCAGTGATACCTATGTCTGGAATAAATCCATGGACTGCTGGCAAATGGCCAAAAGTCTTGATCTATTCTCTGATTGTATCTTCGAATCGAATAGAATCCTTCTCCTCCCAGATAAATTCAAAACAATAGTAGAGTATGAGGAAGCTACTTATCCAAATGGAAGACCCTATGTACGCTACCTAGCCAGATTTTTCGACCTTTCCTTATTTTCAATTTTTATGATCGCGTTGGTATCGATTTTTTCACCAACTTTCATTGCAGAAACTTCCAATCTATATGTTTTTATACTCAGTTTATTTCTATGGATTTTCATTGAACCTGTCTTCCTTGCTATTTTCGGCAATACTTTTGGAAGGGCTTTCTTAAATACAAAGATTAAAAGTGTAACTGGCGAGAAGCTCAACTTTATAACTGCCTTAAAAAGAAGCTTTTTTGTCAGTTTTTTAGGTATGGGTTTTGGGATTCCTATTCTTAACATTATCTGCTTCTTTTTTTCCTATCGTGACTTAAAGAGCAGTGGAATGTCTACTTGGGATCATAAAATCGGAATTGTTATTTTATATGGAAATATTAGTTTGTCAAGATTTTGTATTGCTAGCATCCTTCCCATCGGGATGTTGGCAGCAGGGTTTTATATTTGAAGATACGAAAAAGGGATCTGCATTGGTTGCCTTAACAACTACCAGCAGCTCCCTTTTTATATTAGTGTTTTCGCCCCCCTATATTAACTTATCCAAGTTTCATTTGCCTCTTTTATTTGCCATTTTCCATCCTTAAAATGAACGGTAATTTCTATTCCAATAGCGCCTAATGCGGAATGATATTTGGAACCTTCAAAGACTACGCTATTATTATATTTATAAATCACTTTTTCAAAACTAAGCAGAACACCTCTTATCGCCATCTTCTCTGAATCGTATAAACCTTGCTCTTTAAGCTCTTCCAGGTCAGCATCCATTACCTCCACCTTATACTTTTCTTTGAAATAGTCTATTATTTCTTCCTTATCCTGGCTACTTAATTCCGTCATGTTGCTCATATTGATCGCGATAAATTCCATATCACTATTTAAAGCCTGATCTTTTTCCATCATAGCATCCAAAGCGATACTATAAATCTCACCTAAGTGTTCTTTTGATTTTTCTTTACTTGTACAAGCCGCAAGTACTAGTAATAGAATGAAAAGGATACATATTTGTTTAATCCTCAAACTTCATTCCCCCTTTATTGGTATAGACGGAGTTGAAATCATTTTGTTTCATAAAACTCTTCATCACTAGAGCTTTTACCTTATTTAGGTGATAATAGTTCTACCAAGCTTGAATAATTGGAGTGAGATAGTATGCTGTATTTGGATAAATATCATGATCCTCGAAAAAATGGAGAACTGTTATTGAAAATTACTAAAAAACAACTTGATATGGAAGCTGCCATCAAGGAAACGGAACAGCTTTTCCAGCAATGTAGTCAGCATGAGCCTCGTCCACAGATAAACAATAAATTCACGCCAGTTCCTTTTTATAAGAAGAGCTTTGAGTGGTTGTATCGCCTTTTTGCAAAACCCTTTATCCTGTTAGAACCAACCCAGACTCTCGTTGATTCTGTCGGTAATGTGTACCCTGAGTGGAAAACAAAGCTGGATGAAGAGTATGCTCACTTGCTAAATGCCATTAACAAAGAAGTAAACATTCTAGATGTTGGCGGTATAGGTGATGGAAAAACAGATAATACGGAAGCTTTTAAAAGAGCGATTGGAAATGGACGAGTAAAAGTAATCGTTCCTGAGGGTGTTTTTATTACAAAAGGTATTCGCCTGCCTTCTTGGACCATTCTCGTTGGTGCTGGAAAAGGGAAAACAACAATCAAGCTTCATGACCATGCAGCAAAGGGAACCAGGCTGATTACCAATATGAATCACTGGAAAGGAAATCATCATTTATCGGTCCAGGGAATGAGTTTAAACTGGAATGTCGAAAGGCTCGGAATTGTACCAAAGACAAGTACCTGGGGTAATTATTCAAGCTGTTTAACCTATGCACATGTCACCTATGGTTGGGTAAAAGATGTAGAAGGCATTAATCCAGGACTCCATTGTTTTGATATTTCCTCTACCTTGTACAATTATGCTGGAGATGGCTATAGAGCATGTGGAGGTAGTAAGTACGTTTGGCTCGACAATCTAAATGGATATGGTTTTGGAGATGACGGGATTACCACCCATCATAGCGATTACATTTTTATTTCTCGCTCTCATATGTGTGACCCAAGCGGTCGCGCCCACCAGAGAGGTTCTTCAAATTCAAATGGGATTGAAATTGATGATGGTTCCAGGAATATTCTATTAGTTAATAATTCATCTGCAAGGTGTTTTGGAGGAGTTGAAATTAAGGCTCACCAAAATTCATCTGCAGCATCTAATGTGCAAATTGTTGGGCATATTTCTGTAAATGATAACCGTTGTTACAATTTCCGCCATATCGGACACCACAAAAGCACGGACACCGAATCGAAATCTGCCTACAATATTATGGCTATGAATCTCGCAGCGATTGCACCAATTTTTACAGATTTATATAAATATTCCACTCCACGCGGCTTGGTTGTTTCTGCTTATAAAAATGTTGTTATTAATTACTTTACATTAATTGGTGACCCGGAATACAACTATAATGGCAACCCCGTCATTGCGATTCAGTATCGTGCCAGGAACGTGTTTTTAAATAACATTTCCATCAAGGATTTTAAAAGTGCTAGTGTAGCTATTAAAATTTACGGAGGAAAAAACCTTGCTGATTCTGTCAAAATAAGCAACGTTGCGGTTCGTAATTCTGGTGCAAAAGCAATTGATATAGGTCCCGGTGTACAAGATATAATCGTTGAAAAGGTAAAAGAACTATAAAAAGCGTCAAAAATTTAATTATCTATGACGCTTTTCTTCTTTTTCCACAACAATTTCGTCTACCAGCTTTTCAGCGACTTTTCGATATAAATTACTCATATGGACAAGTGAAGAGATCATTAGCACCTGCTCTAAGTATGGAGAATGCTTACCCCCCTTTTTGGTAAGCTCTTCTTTTACATTCTTAACCCGCTCATCGATATCCTCATTGAAATCCACCACATTCTTTTGAGAGAGAGTTAAATAGCTTGTATAAAAAGAATCTAACTCGATATCCTCTTTGATAATCTTTTTGTTAACACCATCAAGTGTTACTTGAATATCGTTAATCGATAGTGCTCCTTTGAGCTGATAAATTAAGCTCATCAAAATTAAATGCTCCTTGGAATACTTCTTATTTTTTATCGGAAAAATAAGCTTCCCTTTCGCATAGTTATTAATCATCGTTTTCGTTAGAACTTTTTCCTCGTCATTTCGCTTTGAATCTCTAAATTTATTTTCAAATAACTGAATGACCTGATCCATATATAAATCAATATTCGGTATTTCATCTAACAATAGGTTTGCTTCTAGACCAAGTTCTTCAATAATCTCATGGACTTTTTCCATCATAAAACCCCGTTCCTAGCATTATCTACTTCCTATTATATCCCAATAAATATATATTGACTAGATGTTGAATTACCATTATCATTATAAGTAGTTATTAAAACTACATGTTGCATTAGGAGGGTTTTATTTTGAGCAATTATATTCGGGAACCAATAAATGGACTCACTCACTTAACAGGAGCGCTGCTATCGTTCGTGGGACTTCTCGCGATGTTGGTTAAAGTGTCGAGCACAACCACGTCAACAATGGCGATTGCTGCTGTGATTATTTTTGGTGTCAGCATGATCCTCCTGTATTCTGCCTCTGCCACGTATCATATGGTAATAGCACGAGACCATGTAATTGCGTTTCTAAGACGACTAGACCATTCGATGATATTTGTATTAATCGCAGGCACTTACACTCCTTTTTGCTTTATAAGTTTGAATGGAACAACCGGTAATATTCTATTTTCAATTATTGCCGCGGTGGCTTTAAGCGGCGTTGTTTTCAAGATGGTCTGGTTTAATTGCCCACGGTGGATTTCAACGGCATTGTATCTTGTTATGGGCTGGATGATTGTGTTTGTATTTTCTCCTTTAGCAGGTAGTTTAGACCCAATCGGCTTATTCTTATTAATACTTGGGGGAGTTTTTTATACAATTGGCGGTGTCATTTACGGAGCTAAGCCAAAATTCCTTCAATCCAAATACATGGGCTTTCATGAGATTTTCCACATTTTTATCATGCTCGGCAGCTTGTCTCACTTTTTATGTGTGTTTTTATTTGTTATATAAAATGAAAAATGCCTACTGTGAATACAGAGGCATTTTTCATTTTATTATGAGTTCTTTTTATTATCTCTTGCGGCTTGTTTCCTAGCTTTTTTACTTAGTCCTTGTTCTACACCAAATTCCGTATCGCTTGCTTTGCTTCCACCAGTATGAGGTTGGTTACGATTATTATTACGGTTTGTCAATTTGTTTCCTCCTGCTATGTATTGTTGTTGCAACATCTTTATACTGCATAATTAACTAGAAAAATATACCTATTTCCACTTTATTTCTTTAAAGAACTAAATGAACTTTCAAGTAATCCTTCCGAGATTCACTTTAAATTACATAAGCAATTACTTGTATTAGCATAATAATAAAAAAACAAAGGAGTTTGAGTCCATGAGAATCTTATTCATTTTTATATGCGCAACATTTACTTACTTCTCAAGTCCTTTATATACAAGCAATTTACTCAATACCGCATATGCACAGCAAAAGCCCATTCCTTCATATGCTAAGTGGGGGCAGCTTGCAGTCAAAGAAACGCAAAAAAAGTATCCGAATGCTCAAGTAGTGGATTATCTACATATTGGAAAGGTAAGCGGCAACGTTACATCAACGGAAAAATTCAAATTATGGTTAAAAGGAAGCCAAAAGGAATTCGGTGTTTTTGTAAATATTGAATTTAACAATAAAACTGAAAAAGTCATTAACATCACATATAAAGAGACAACGAGATAATGGTTAAACAAAAGGTACTACGATAAGAAGCCTCCAATCCATGGAGGCTTCTTATCGTAGTACCCTGAAATAAACTAAACTTTTATTTTTGAACAATCGCATCCGGAGCTTTGTCGAATACAAGATTCAAAATGACGTTATGCTCAAGGAGCGCCTTTAATCCGCAGAGTACCATTGTATATCCTCCCATTGAATCAATAGCTTGAGCTGTCATTTCATCCCCACTTCCTGAAAAACCAGTGTTCGTAATGGACACAAACGTTTGATTATCTTTTCGGGAAGTAAAGTTCCACTCAACTTTGGTGCCGTCGGACCATTCAATCCGAATAAGGCGGTTTTGGTCTATCTCCTTAACAGATAATTCATCCCCCACACCGTACATCTCCCAATCCCATCTGATTTTCTTTCCCTCTTCTAATCTCCCGCTGCTTTTGGTAAACCAAAATTTTGTCGTTATTGATGGGTCGATAAATGCTTCGAATACTTCTTCCACCGGTCTGCGGATTAGCATTTCTGCTTTAACAACCGGTATTTGATTAAGAGTTGCCATATTCATTCTCCTTTTTTTTATGAGACCTCACTATGATTTCTATTTATCTAATTATTTAGTACTGCTTTCTTTTAATACTTTTTCATATAAACGATCGGCAATCAGTTGATAACCGGCAGGATTGGGATGTAAGGAATCACTAAAATACATTTCTTTTGGTTTGTTTTGAAATAGGTCTAGAGTGGGAACAAAGGTAGTCTGACTAAATTCACCAGTTACTTTGACAATCTCCACATTCCACTCCTCAATTATCTTTTGAACTTCTGGGTGATTTTTATATTCTACATAAGGTTGATATAAACCTAATACAAAAATTGGAGCAGCTGAATTTTCTTTTCTCACGTTTTCTAGAATTTTATAGAGATTTGTTGTGAAGCTTACTTTTCCTCTATTTATTTTATTACGATTAAGCGGAGAAAATTGATAATCTGCGCTCTTTCTAAAATCATTCGTTCCTACATAAAGAATAATATAATCTGCTTTTTTTAATTGTTTATTTATTTTTTTATCTAGTTGCTGTTCTAAAATTTTTTCGGTTGTATACCTCGGAACAGCAAAGTTACTCACCTGGATAGGAGTATTCATTACCTTTTCCAAATTAACTTTAACTCCTTCAATATATCCCTTTTTTGCTGGGTCCCCGGTTCCATGTGTGATGGAATCACCAAGTGCTACTAAATTAATCACCTCTGTCCTAGCCGAGGAACCTTGGATACTAGTATAAGTTCCAAACAGAATGAAAATAATGCAGAATAAAAAGAAATAATTTTTCATAAAAAACCCCTACTGGTTACTTAATTGGAGTTTTCCCAGTGACTCCCTCACTCATGTACCGTTTGTCAATACGTACTAGTCTTTATTTTATTCTGCTGAGTTCTTCTAGTAAGACGATTGCGTGATTATAAACGGGATCCTTTGCCCCATAAAGGAGTGTGACCCGCCCCTTGGTTGTCATAGTATTAATTTCGTCAATAATCTTTTGCTTTTGTTCATCTGTACGCAATTCTTCTATGTATTTAGTTCGAAACTCCTCAAATAACTCAGGCTTATGACAAAACCACTTACGAAGCTCAGGACTAGGAGCGATTTCCTTTTGCCAAGCCGTCAACTTTGCTGCATCCTTCGAAATTCCCCGTGGCCAGAGACGATCAACCAAAATCCGATAACCATCCAACTCATCATACGGTTCATAAATCCTTTTCAGGAACAGATTACTCATTTGTTGCCCTCCATTTTTTTTGAACGTGTCCATTCCACGTGGACACTGTCCACGGGCGGTGAACACCTTTTAGGTCACCTTGGTGACAGGCACCATATCATTTAGTCTTCGTCCTTTATATCGAGATCCTCGGGGACGGGTTCGTTTAGGATTTCTTCGATTAGGTGTTTGTATTTTTCGATTTGTTTTAGGTGGGTGTTGAATTGTTCTTTGTTGATGATCCAGGTTTCGCCGTCATGGATGGCACGGATTTTCTTTTGTTTGATTAGGGCTTCGATGCGTGACTCTGACATTGATAAATAATCTGCTGTTTCTTTAATGGTTAGATACATATTTTTCATTCCCCGTCCGTAAAGGTGATAGTATTTACTACTCTTCCCGCTCTTCCTTTTGTTGTCTTTGCCTGAGAAAGTGAGTTTAAAATGGCTTCCTCAGCTGCTTCTGCCGCCCCGGTAAATAACTGATTCATCAGAGGATGATCTTCACGCAACTGGATTCTCTGTTCCGTAGTTTCTTCAGAAAAATGTTCGATTTTATGTGCTGTTGAAAAGGCGATGACGATATCACCACTGCCATGGCTAAAATGGCTCCCTGTTCTCCCTAGTCCGATTCCGCAGCGTTTTGATACACGTAAAAGCTGCCGGTCACTTAACAGGGCATCTGTTGCGAGCACTATGATAATCGAGCCGTCTGCAGTTTCTTGCAGCCCCTCCACATTCGAATACCGAAACCTTTGATGTTCTTCCTTTTTTCCAAAGTTCGTAAGGACCAGGCAGCCAATCGTATAATCACCGATGGTACGCGAAGAGGTACCAATCCCGCCTTTGTAACCAAAGCAAATCATTCCTTTTCCGGCGCCAACAGCACCTTCCTCAACCTGGCGAACTGAAGCTTTTTTAATCGCTTCAATTGCATGCTCCGGCTTTACAGGGAATTTCCTAATCGAATTCAAATAACTATCATTACATTCCCCAACTACAACATTAATCGTACCGGTTGTATCACCAATTTCAGGATTTTCTTCAAGCATGTATTCTAAGGTACCTTGAGCGACAGCCGGTACAGCAAAAGTATTCGTCAACATAATAGGTGATTCAATCTGCCCTAATTCATTCACTTGAACAAGACCAGTTGTTTTCCCAAAGCCGTTAATAACGTAGCTTGCAGCCGTTACTTTTTGTTTAAATACATTCCCTTTATGAGGTAATATCGCGGTCACTCCCGTACAGGCATAATCGATTCCTGCTTCATCAAGTGGATAATCCAGTGTGACATGCCCTACCATTACTCCCAATACATCGGTAATGCAATTTTTTGCTCCTGTCGGCAGCTTCCCTACTGTTAAACCAGTTTCTCTGACTTTCATCGTAACACTCCTGGTCGATGGTCGAGGAAGTTTTGATAGGCAAATCCTCTCACTTCATCTTCTTTAAAGTGCTGTAATAATTCATTGATTAGATTTTGAGTTTTCGATGCGTCCTCTAAATTTTTGACAAAGGTAGATATACCATCAAAATCTGAACCTAATCCAATATGCCTTACTCCACCTAATGAACAAAAGTGATAAATGTGTTTCACAAGATCGTTGATGGTGACTTCTCCGGATTCCTTTATAAAAGGGGGATTATAGATCACATGAATCATTGCGTTTCTATTAAACATCGCCATCGCCTGTTCATCTGTTACATTACGAAGATGATTACAGAGAGTACGTGAATTAGAATGGCTGGCTATAGGAAACTTGGCTAATTCGATTACCTCCCAGATTCCATTGTCACTTAAATGAGAAATGTCCGTAAGGATCTGGTGCTCGTTATTAAACTTTACAATCTCTTTTCCAAAAATCGTCAACCCGCCACCGCGCGGTTCACCAGCCCCATCCGCAGCTAAATTGGCATTATTCCAGGTTAACCCAACAGAACGAACCCCCAACTGATAAAGGATATGAAGCTTCATTAAATCATTGCCAATGGCATCGACGCCCTCAAGTGTTAACATGGCACCAATTTGGCCGATAGTAATTCGTTCAAAATCTGACCATTCTTTAATATGAATGATATCTGGATTCTTCCCGAGGACTTCCTTGTAAAAATAATCTATTTGCTCAAGCGCCACCTGAAACTTCTGGTCTGATGGGATGTCTGGATCAATAAAGATCGCAAAACACTGCACCTTGACTTGCCCTTTATGTAAACGAGCTTTGTTTGTCTGCAATTCTTTCGCATCAGAAAAACGCAGCGTGCCTTGCCCCTCATAAAGCTTTAATAATGCGTCACAATGCAGGTCAATTAATTTCATTATCGGATACTCCTTTTTTAAAAATTTTATCATAAATACAATAAAAAGGTTAAATGCGGCTGCCCTCACTCCATTCATAGGCAGTATATACCAAGAAAACAACTCTTTAGAATATTAAAAATTACCTATGAATAGGTACAAATAAATAGTAAAATTGTGTATACAATATAATATATGGAGGTGAATTTACCTATGACAAACAACCCAATTCATTATGATGGCAGTATTCAAAACAATGAATCTTCCACCAGCAGCGCAGCAGTAAACGAGCCATTTACATTAACAGACGAAATGCGTGTAAACATTAGTGGTAACCCCTACATGAGTGGAAATAATAACTAAAAGAAAAAGGAATTTGTAACCATGCAAATTCCTTTTTTTGTTCCCTTACTTTATCCGAATATAATTAAAGTGTATGTCACAAACTAAACTGCACGCTTTTTAAGAAAGGATAGGGATGTAAATGACAAAAGTATTATACATAACAGCTCATCCTCATGATGATACACAGTCGTATAGTATGGCAGTTGGGAAAGCTTTTTTTGATTCTTACAAAGAAGTGAATCCAAATCATGAGATTATTAATATGGATCTTTATAAAGAAGATATTCCTCAACTGGATGTAGATGTCTTTAGCGGTTGGGGAAAACTTCGTTCAGGTTCGGACTTCGAACAACTTTCCAACGAAGAAAAAGCAAAGGTTGGAAGGCTTTCCGAGCTTTGTGAGCAATTTATTTCTGCAGATAAATATATTTTTGTAACACCATTATGGAATTTTTCCTTTCCGCCTGTCATGAAAGCTTATATAGATGCAGTATCGGTTGCAGGAAAAACCTTCAAATACACAGAAAAAGGCCCAATTGGTCTTTTAACGGATAAGAAGGCTTTACATATTCAAGCCCGCGGCGGTATCTATTCTGAAGGACCTGCTGCAGTAATGGAGATGGGTCACCGCTACCTTGATATTGTAATGAAATTCTATGGAGTCCCATCTTTTGAAGGATTATTTGTAGAGGGTCACAATGCAATGCCTGACAAAGCCCAAGAAATTAAGGAAAACGCCATTGCTAGGGCGAAAGATTTAGCCCATACTTTTTAATAATGAGCCAACAAAATCGTTGGCTCATTTTATGCTTTACGTGCCAGGTTTTTAATTTACGTGCCGATCTCCTTGTTTATGTGCCAAGTTTTTTGTTTACGTGCCGAATTTCTGATTTACGTGTCAAACTGTTTTCCCACCACAACTCAATTTATCCCCCTCCCGCTAATAAATCATAAAGTGTACAAGCGATGATTTTGGTAGCAGCCTGTAAATCAGAAAGACGAATGTTTTCATCCGCGCGGTGTCCGTTTGCCTCTTCTAATACTTTGGGTCCGACTCCAAACATAATCGTTGGAATTCCTGCGGCAAAGAAGTGACGTGCATCGGTATATAGCGGTACTCCGTGGATTGGTAACTGACCCTCATCCTTCAAAATTGATTGCCAGTTAGCAGCTAATGCTTGAATAAGCGGTGTTTTTTCTGGTACAGGTCCAAAGCTTTTTGCATGAAGAATTTTCCTTATTTCAACTTTCAACCCAGGATTGTCAGCAACTGCTTGCTGAACAATTTCTCTGAATTCTGCTTCTGCTGCAACAAAGTCCTCTTCAGGAATCAATCGTCTGTCTACTCTAATGGTGCATTCATCTGGAACCACATTGGTGTTTATTCCACCTGAAATGAGCCCTATATTCAATGTCGGAAAGTCAATGCCTGGTATCGATGATTTTTTTTCTGCGAGTATTTTACGATAATCATATAGGACCTGCAAGATTTTAGTAGTCGCTTCAATGGCATCAATTCCTGTATGCGGTAATGCCGCATGTGCTGACTTTCCAGTTGTCTTGATTTCAAAATGTAAACAGCCATTATGAGCGTTAACAGCTGAATAGGTGAATCCCGCCACAATTGCTTGATTGGGCTTGATATAGCCTTGGTCAATTAGCCATCGCGGACCTATTTCTCCCCCTGTTTCTTCATCAAATGTAAATGCCAGGTCCACACTTCCAGAAAGCTTAGCTCTGACCTGTTTTAATGCAAGTACCGCGTAGGTATAAGCAGCAATATCTGACTTTGATACCGCCACTCCTCGCCCATACATTTTTCCATCAACAATTTCTCCTCCGTATGGGTCGACACTCCATCCTAACCCAGGAGGAACAACATCTCCGTGTGCATTTAACACAATATTTTCCCCTTCACCAAAGACTGTAGGAGCAAGTACGTTAGCCATACTAATCATCCCATTTGCCTTTACACCTTCTTCGTCTACTTCGAGGAGGGATACATTTTCAAATCCAAGCTCGGAAAGCTGCTTCTCTAAAACTCTAGCTATCGGTAAACAATCACCAGCTGGATTATCAGATGGAGTTTGCACTAACTTTTTTAAAAAAGCAACTAGGTCTTGCTCATGATTCTGTATCCATTGCACAATCTTTGCTTTATCCTCATTCATAAAATCACTCCTCAGCGGTTGTATGCTAATTGATGTAAAAGTTGTATGAGAACCTCCATACCTTTTTCTAAGTCCTGTGTTGAAGTATACTCGAGTGGAGAATGGCTAATACCTCCCTTACTGGGAACGAATAGGATGGTTGTAGGGCAAATTCGTGCAAACAGTTGGGCGTCATGCCCCGCACCACTATTCATCCAATGAGAAGGAATATTGCTGTGAGTGCAGATACTTTGTATGATTTCATTAAGTTTACGATCCATCTGGGCCGGCTGAACTTCATGCCACATCTCAACCTTTATATCCAAATCATGTTTTTTAGCATAGGTTTCAAACATTACGGTGAATTCTTGACAAAAAGAGCGTAAAACCGATTCGTTTGGATATCTCGCGTCTACCGTAAACTGAACTTGATTAGGAATTACATTAGGGACATTGGGCTCGACAAAAAGCTGTCCAACACTTGTCACAAGATCTTCATCGTATTCCTTCACACTTTCATACAAGCCATGAATCATATTTATCGCCCCATGAAGGGCGTCTCGTCTCCATTTCATTGAGGTCGTACCAACATGGTTCGATTCGCCAATCACTGTAATTCGAAACCGTTTTTGACCAACAATGGCTTTGACTATGCCAATTGACTTTTCTACTTTTTCAAGAGTAGGTCCTTGTTCGATATGTAGTTCAATGAAGGTTTGAATATCATTTCGGACCCTTAACTCAGAAATTCCAAATCCTGCTGCCATCATCGCGGTCTCAAAACTAATTCCATCTGAATCCTTGATAGTACTTATATCTCTTAATGAATAAACACCTGTCATCATACCAGAACCCCAGCACGCTAACGGAAAACGGCTTCCTTCCTCCTCGCAAAAAGAAACGACTTCTAGGTTAATCTTTGGCTGTCCATACTGCTTTTTTAGAAAATCTAATGCCAGAATTCCGGCAATAATTCCATAAGCTCCATCGTATTTGCCGCCGGACTTAACCGTGTCTACATGTGATCCAATTAAGATAGTCTGGGCATTCGAGTAAGGTGAAGGCAATCTCCCAAATAAGTTTCCAATAGAATCATAATTTGTTAGCAGCCCAGTTTCCTCCATCCATCCCTTTAATGCTTGCTGGGCTTCCTTCCAAGTCTGGGTATAAAGAGTCCGAGTCACACCGGCATCTGGCTCTCCTCCAAATGAGGCTAACCACTCTATTGCCTCTCCTAAGTTAGTGGGGAATTGGCCCATAAGCTCCCTCCCTTGGCTGGATGTATTCACCATACTTTTCCTTAGCTACTCCTGTTTGGTCGTCATAAATTACTTTCCCACGTAAAATTGTTTTCTTTATTTTTAATAGAAATTTTCTATTCTCATAGGGGGAATATTTATTTTTAAAAGCAAATGACTGTTGATCTGAAACTGTGGTTTCATCCAATGAAATGAGGACTAAGTCTGCATCTAACCCTTGTTGAATCTTCCCTTTTTTACCCGATATGCCAAAACGCTCGGCTACATTTGCAGTGCCTAAAGGAAGTATTTGTTTAAGAGGAATCTTCCTTTTAAGTGCCTCATCTAATAAGGCAAGCCATGTAAATTGAACCCCTTGAATTCCACCCCATGCCTCCCAAATCGAACCGGTAGTTTTCATAGAATAAAGACAGGGTGAATGATCGGAACCAAACGTATCAATCCAGCCTTTTGCAATACAATCCCATAATCCTTCCACCTCTTCCCGAGGACGAAGCGGGGGAGCGCATTTGAGGACAGCACCCGTTTTAAGGAAATCTTCTTCATCAAAAATTAAATAATGAGGGCAGGTTTCTACTGTAACGTTTATCCCACTTTTTTTAGCCTGTTGAATCTTTTCAACTACTTTTGGTGAACTGATATGGACGAAGTGGATAGCCGTACCATATTTTGCGGCTAATTCTAGTGCAAAGCTGACTGCCTGCTCTTCTGCTGATATTGGCCGGCTATGCAGAAATGCCTGTCGCCCATTTATACCCTTTTGATTTTTATAAAAAGCGGTAAGACTATGAATCTCCTCTTGCCATTCTGCATGAAGAGCTAGGATTTTATTTTGTTTTGCTACAATTTTCATAGCCAGTTTCAATTGGTCGGGAGAGACAAATGGAAAATCATCTATGCCGCTATCTGACATAAACGCCTTCCAGGCAATAATCCCCTCACGCATATGTGCGAGTTCTGCACTATTTTTAACGTTAAAACCCGTCATTCCACCCCACAATGCATAATCAATATAAGACTTAGAAGTAAGGTAATCTCTTTTATTGTTCAAATTTTTCACGGTTGTAACCGAAGGGGAACAGTTGAGTGGCATATCAAAAATAGTTGTCGTCCCGCCAATAGCTGCTGCACGACTGCCTGTCTCGATTCCTTCCCAATCCGTACGGCCGGGATCATTAAAATGAACATGGGCATCAATAAATCCAGGAACAACTAAGCAGCCGCTAGCATCAATGCTATTGACTCCGTTATCCAACAGTGGTTCAGCTTCATTTTCATAGAGGGCATCGATTACCCCATCTTTAATTTCTATCGTTGCAAACCGAAATTCTTTGTCTGTAAAAACATATCCGTTTTTCACCCAAAGTTCTGTTTTCATTTTCCCTCCTAACTCCCTCGGTAGGTACTGTACCCTCCTGGCGAGATCAAAAGCGGCACATGATAGTGGGAGGCCGGTTCAGAAATACCAAATCGGACGGGGACACAATCCAAGAACGATGGATTTTCAGCTGAAGCTCCGCGATTACGGAAATAGTCTCCTACATAAAAATGAAGTTCATAGATTCCCTTTTTCAAAGCCTTTCCCTCTAAAAGAGGTTTGTTTAATCTGCCGTCCTCATTTGTATAGGAGGCATCGATGGTTTCTCTCTTTCTATTTAGACCCACACTAACCAATTCCACTAACACACCGCAGGCTGGCTTTCCGATGCTTATGTCAAGGACATGTGTAGTTAGCTTTCCTGTCATTTATTTGATTCTCCGTCAGATTTGAGATCATCACGCGTCATTGAAAAACATTGAAATCCATAGGGGGGACGAGGTTCAGTAAATACTTTCCCTTCTTGCGAGGCAGGAATTTCATCTAAGATGGTTTCCCATGTTCGGTTATTCGACTCAAAAACAACCTCCAGTAGCTGTGGAAAGCGTTCTAGGATTCTCGTTCCAATTCGGTAAATAAGGTTTTGGATGGATGGAGATTTTTGTTCATGAAAGACGGTGCAAGCAATATCTCTAACCTGTTCTGCAGCCACATACCCATCTGGTGTATTGCCTCTTGCGTCCTCAAGATTGTTATAACGCCAATCAATATTTAGAAAAATAAACAGCGGACGATCAAAGGATTCCGGCAAAGTGGTATATTCATCCTTCACATAGCCGAAAAACGAACTGCCTTTTACCTTTATAAGCTTGAGACCCTTTAAACTGCTTACGTGATTAGTAGTCGCAATTTCATCCTTTTCACGTTTCACTTCAATCGAAGCACCCGCCTGTTCATTTAATGAGTAGCGGAATACCAGTGGGCTTGGTTCAAAGCTGCCATTTGTCGGGACAGGAAGCTCTTCAAAGGGAATCTGTTCACCTGAAATATTGATGGTCGTCATATGTGAATAGGTTTCAAGAAGGCGGTGTGAGACGAATTCAAGGAAACCCTCCTGTGTGGCCCCCTGATAATCTCCGGCATGTTTGAGGATAAAATTTTTCATCGAATCGGTGGCGACCACTAATGTGTTATCCCCTTCTTTAAAAGAGGAAAAAAATGCATCCCCCTCAACAGCCACCTTCACATTCATGCCAAACAGAATGTTTCTGCGTCCTGTAAAGGTCGATTCGGGAATGAAACGAATTCCTGTTAACGGCTTTGCGTACGTTCGATAAACCCAAACATCCGCTTTTCCGTAGCTCATCGTTCTTTTCATATTGGTAGCCTCCTTTTGTTTTTAAAAGGCTCAGATTATTTTCTTGTAGGTTAATTAAGATTAGCTGCATTGACCGTAAACTCACTTTTTTCTTCTCTTGGGTAACTCCAGACCATCCTGCATTGACCGTAAACTCACTTTTTTCTTCTCTTGGGTAACTCCAGACATCCTGCATTGACCGTAAACTCATTTTTTTCTTCTCTTGGGTAACTCCAGACATCCTGCATTGACCGTAAATTCATTTTTTTCTACGTTTCGGTCACTCTGTCCCTCTGCATTGACCGTAAGTTACAATTATTTAAAAATATCATTCAATCGAAAGCCGGCGATTTTATAGACTTCCTGCAAGGCGATGCGATATTCTTCCTCGTAAGCATTGTGAACTCTTTGCTTCATTGCCAATAAAATACTTTCCTTGTTTTGCCCCTTTACCGCCATAATAAAAGGAAAATTGAATTTGGTTACATAGCGTTTATTAAGGGAAACACACTCTGCAAATTCCTCCTTTGTAAGCTTATCAAGCCCCACACCAGCCTGCTCCTTCTGAGAAAGCTCGGACATTTGCAATCTTGTTCCTAAATCAGGGTGTGCACGAAGCAGTGCCAACTGCTTAGATTCCTCGGCATTTTGAACAATATTAATCATCTTTTGTAAGAGGTCCTCTTGTGATGTAAACGGCATACTCTCCCAGGCTAGCGAAGCCACCCACGGGGAGTGCTCAAACACCCAGCCAAATTTTCGAACAAATTCCTCCCTGTTTATTTCATTCACATCCTCAATCATGAATTTTGCCACTCCTTTCCATTCTTTTTGCCATATCACCAACTTTCTAAAGGTTACTGTCGTTCTGTTTAAAACTATATATATTCTAGATCCCATAAAAATAACTACCTGTTCTTTCTCTATTTTTATGAATCTGCCTAAATGGCTCGGTTATTGTTAGCTATCGGTGACATAGCAAACTGCTCCTCTTATTTTTCACTATAATATCGAAATGACGAAATAGTATCTACATAATCATCATATAATCTAACAAGTTTTTTTATAAAATGTCTGTTAGCAAAGCTGACAATAAGAGCGTAATTTTATGCTCGATATAGAATAATGTTGCTTAAAGCAAATCATCTTTTCATATGTACATTGCCAGGAATGACATAAAATTATGAAGTAAGGGGAGATTATATGTCAGATTATCAATTTATGAAAAAAGCTATCGATGAAGCGCTCGATAATGTCCTCACCAACCACGGGGGGCCGTTTGGAGCCATCGTGGTGAAAGACGGAAAAATAATTGGTGTCGGACGCAATGAAGTCACTGCCACGAATGATCCTACAGCACATGCAGAGGTGCAAGCCATTCGTGCTGCCTGTAGCTACTTAAATGATTTTCAGCTAACAGGTTGTGAAATTTATACGAGCTGCGAACCGTGTCCAATGTGCATCGGAGCCATTTATTGGGCGAGACCAAAGGCTGTTTATTATGCCTGCACCAAACTGGATGCAGCAAAAATAGGGTTTGATGATCAATTCATCTATGACCAGCTCGAACTTCCGATGCAATCCAGAAAGATACCAATGAAACAAATTTCCCCTGCGGATGCGAATCTCCCTTTTCGAACATGGGAAAGTTCAAAGAACAAAGTTGATTATTAATCTAATACTAGAGGGTGTTGAGAAATGGAGAGAAATCAATTAACCCGAAGAATCTCTGTGGCTTCAGGAAAAGAACCTGCGGATACCGTTGTAAAAAACGGCAGGATTATTGATGTTTTTAATGGTGAAATAATCGAAGGTGATATCGCCATCGTGGATGGTTACTTTGCTGGTATCGGAAAATATGAAGGAAAAAACATTGTGGATGCAAAGGGCCGTTATGTTGTTCCTGCCTTTATCGATGGTCATGTTCATATCGAATCCTCTTTAGTCACACCTAGCGAATTCGCAAAAGTTCTTTTGCCCCATGGTGTAACGACCGTTATTGCGGATCCCCACGAAATTGCCAATGTCTTAGGTGCTGCTGGCATTCAATATATGCTTGATTCATCTGAAAACCTTCCTTTTGATATTTATATTATGCTTCCTTCTTGTGTACCAGCTACGAGCTTTGAAAACTCAGGTGCCCATTTAAAGGCCGAACATTTATCACCTTTTTATCAGCATTCAAGAGTACTTGGTTTAGCGGAAGTTATGAATTACCCAGCTGTCCTAAACGCTGATGTTGATATGCTGGAAAAAATAATGGACGCGAAGAAATTTGGAAAAAAAGTAGATGGACATGCGGCGGGTCTTAGTGGAAGTGATTTGAATGTTTACATGGCCGCAGGCATCCGTACGGACCATGAGAGTACTACGGCAGAAGAAGCAAAGGAACGCCTTAAGAGTGGAATGTTTCTAATGATTCGTGAAGGCACTGTTGCTAAAGATTTGCAGAAATTAATACCGGCCATAAATCATCACAATGCCCGAAGGTGCTTATTTGTTACCGATGACAAACATTTAGATGATCTTGTTCTTGAAGGCAGTATTGATCACAATGTGCGACTGGCAATTACCGAAGGAATATCTCCAATCACCGCTATTCAAATGGCCACCATCAATGCAGCGGAATGTTTTGGGCTTGAAGATAAGGGTGCAATTGCAGCTGGATATAAAGCTGATTTTTCCTTGCTCGAAGACCTTGATGCTGTAAAAATATCAGAGGTTTACAAGGAAGGAATGGCTGTAGTTAGAGATGGAAAGCTCATTTCAGATTACGGTCACAACCAAAAGGTCAACACGGATGGTTTAAGACAATCAGTCAATTTTGATGATATTATTATCAGTAATTTGGACATACCGCTAGCCTCGAACAAGGGAAATATCATTGAAATCATTCCCAACAGTCTTGTTACACTGCATATCGTGGAAGAAGTGGATGTTTGCGGGCAAGGGTTATTCCAACCATCAACAAGTGCTGACCAGTTAAAGCTCGCCGTAATCGAACGACATCACATGACGAAACAAATTGGGTTAGGAATTGTTAAAGGTTTAGGATTGAAATCAGGCGCAATTGCAACAACCATTGCCCATGATTCACATAATCTAATAATCGCTGGCACTAACAATGATGATATGGTTATGGCTGCAAATACAATTAAAGACATGCAGGGCGGAATGGCTGTCGTTAAACAAGGGCAAATCCTTGCTTCCTTGGAACTGCCAATTGCAGGTCTAATCTCTGACCGACCCTATCAAGAGGTATATTCAAGTCTCAAAGAACTTCATCTCGCTCTCGAAAAGCTTGGCGCTAACAATGAATTTAATCCATTTTTAACACTTTCGTTTTTAGCTCTTCCGGTCATATCAGAACTAAAACTTACAGACAAAGGCCTATTTAAGGTATCAAAATTCGAGCATATTGACATCAGTGCCGATTAAATTCTGCTCTTTTTCGACATACTATCGTGTGAGGGATTCGAAAAACGGTTGCTTTCAATGCAATTACCTGTCAAACTAAGAGGATATTGGCTGTTTTCTTAAAGCTGGTTATTAAAATCTTAAAGCCAATTTTAACGTAGAAATAGTTATTTTGCGCTTTAGAATTTAGTTTGCAGCTCTTTTCTTATTAAATTTTGTTACAAAAAGCAATAAAGTTTCGCAAAAAGAGCCCTGATATTGATTTCAAAGAAAGTAAATGTAGGTGACAAACATGATAGAAATAAAATCTTCAAAGCTCAGTGACGGAGAGTTCAATAGAGGCGTTTTCGCTACACGTGATATAAAAAAAGGCGAACTTATCCACGAGGCACCTGTAATTGCCTACCCCAATGCGGAGCATGAACATATTGAAAAAACATTGCTTGCCGATTATGCGTTTGAATATGGCATAAACCATACATGCCTTCTCTTAGGTTATGGAATGTTATTTAACCATTCCTATCAGCCAAATGCCACCTATGAAATAAATTTTCAAAACCATACCTTTGATTTTTTTGCTTACAAAGATATTCAAGCTGGTGAAGAGATTCTAATAAACTATAATGGCGATGAAGAGGACCAAGAGCTGCTTTGGTTCGATAAAGAAAAGCAAGATAACTAACAGCCCATCAGTTGGGCTGTTTTTTTTGCCTCCTGTCCCTCCGTTTAGGAAAAAAGGACCATTTTTGGTATATTCGTTAATATTTCAAAGTTTGTTCAATATTTCACAAAACTTTAATAAAAATCGGTGTTATTATTAATTTATAAAGAGCACGAGGAGTGATTTGACATGATGGTATGCGAATGGAAATCCTTTTCAACAGATTCTGAAACTTATACAAAAGAAACTTTTGAAGAAACTGTTGGTGATGAATTTGAGGCAGTGATGTTTAAAGATAATGAAAACATTCCATGTTATATTTGGACAGTAAATTTTGTCATCATTGTAAAAAAATATTCTAAAGTACTTAATGACATCTCCTTTGAAAAGATACCACGAAATCCAGTTTGTGAGTAACAATGTAAGATCCTATCAATTGGTTTGTTATTATTTTTTTATATATGATTGTGAAATGTTTCACAAAGTTTTAAGCAATAGGAGGAATTAAAATGTCAGTGACAGAAAAAATGAGCAAGGACATACAAAGTGTAACTACAATGGTTGATACCTTGGTGGAGAATGGTCTAAAAGCGTTAGATGAATTCCGCAGCTTTGACCAAGAAATGATTGATACTATTGTGAAGCAAATGGCCTTAGCTGGTCTTGATCAGCATATGCTGCTTGCAAAGCTTGCTGTTGAGGAAACCAAACGAGGCGTTTATGAAGATAAAATCATTAAAAATATGTTTGCGACTGAATATGTCTATCATAATATCAAGTATGATAAAACCGTCGGCATCATCAACGAAAACGAACACGAAGGAATCATTGAAATTGCCGAACCGGTTGGTGTGATCGCAGGTGTTACACCTGTAACCAATCCAACATCCACAACGATGTTTAAAGCACTAATTTCCATAAAAACGAGAAATCCAATAATCTTTGCCTTCCATCCATCCGCACAGAAATGCAGCAGCGAGGCGGCAAGAATCCTTAGGGATGCAGCTATAATCGCAGGTGCTCCAGAGAATTGCATACAATGGATTGAAACACCATCTATTGAGGCTACACAAGCACTAATGAATCACTCAAAGATATCTATGATTCTTGCAACTGGCGGTGCAGGAATGGTTAAATCCGCATATAGCTCTGGTAAACCAGCCCTCGGTGTTGGGCCCGGAAATGTTCCATGCTATATGGAAAAGTCGGCCAATATCCATCAAGCAGTAAATGACTTAATTTTATCAAAGACTTTTGACAATGGAATGATTTGTGCCTCTGAACAGGCAGTTATTATTGATCAAGAGATTTACTCAGCTGTCAAAAATGAAATGATTTCGAATAATTGTTATTTTTTAAATGAAGTAGAAAAAGAAAAAGTTGAAAAATTAGTTATTAATGAAACTTCATGTGCTGTTAATCCGAAGATTGTTGGAATGGCTGCAAGCAAAATTGCCGCTTTGGCAGGAGTAAATGTTCCTGAAAATACAAAAATTCTTATTGCTGAATTAAATGGCGTCGGACCAGGGTACCCGCTTTCAAGAGAAAAATTAAGCCCTGTCCTAGCTTGTTACAAGGTCAGCAATCTTGAAGAAGGCTTAAAAAGAGCAGAAGAAATGCTAGAGTTTGGCGGTTTAGGACATTCTGCAGTCATCCATTCTCAAGACCAAAAAGTAATTAAGCAGTATGGCTACCGGATGAAAGCTGGAAGAATCATAGTCAATGCCCCGTCGTCACAAGGTGCCATCGGTGATATTTACAATGCTTATATGCCTTCACTAACACTTGGCTGTGGTTCTTATGGAGGAAATTCTGTTTCAACAAACGTTGGTGCGATTCACTTAATCAATATTAAAAAAGTAGCCCAAAGGAATGTTAATATGCAATGGTTTAAAGTTCCGTCGAAAATCTATTTCGAGAAAAATTCAACTCAGTATTTAGCTAAAATGCCGAATATCTCTAAAGCATTCATTGTAACGGACCCTGGAATGGTGAAACTAGGCTATGTTGATAAAGTACTATATTATTTAAGGAAACGTCCTGATTATGTACATTGTGAAATTTTTTCAGAAGTAGAACCGGATCCATCCATTGAAACAGTAATGAAGGGTACCGAAATGATGGCTAAATTCCAGCCAGATGTAATCATTGCCCTAGGCGGCGGTTCAGCGATGGATGCTGCCAAAGGCATGTGGTTGTTCTATGAAAACCCAGAATCTGAGTTCTTTGGTTTAAAACAAAAATTTCTTGATATCCGAAAACGAATTGTAAAATATCCTAAGTTAGGAGAAAAAGCTCAATTTGTAGCGATTCCCACAACATCAGGAACAGGGTCAGAAGTAACGTCATTTTCGGTTATTACCGATAAAGAAACAAATTTGAAATATCCGCTCGCCGATTATGAATTAACACCAGACGTAGCGATTATCGATCCACAGTTTGTTATGACTGTTCCAAAACATATTACGGCAGATACGGGAATGGACGTATTGACTCATGCCATTGAGGCTTATGTGTCATGTATGGCTAATGATTTTACAGATGGACTTGCGATAAAAGCAATCCAGCTTGTATTTGAATATCTACCAAGAGCCTATCGAAATGGCAGTGACGAATTGGCACGTGAAAAAGTGCATAATGCTTCAACTATTGCTGGTATGGCCTTTGCGAATGCATTCCTTGGAATCAACCATAGCCTTGCTCATAAACTTGGTTCAGAATTCCATATTGCTCACGGACGTGCAAATACAATATTAATGCCACATGTAATTCGCTATAACGCAGCCAAACCAAATAAGTTTACAGCATTCCCGAAATATTCACACTTTGTTGCAGATAAGCGTTATGCGGAAATTGCAAGAACACTTGGACTGCCTGCGAGTACAACAGAAGAAGGAGTTGAAAGCCTTGTTCAAGCGATCATCCGCCTTGCAAAAGAGCTTGACATTCCAATGAGTATAGAAGCAAATAATGTTGATGCTCACACTTTTGATAGCAAGGTTGACTACCTCGCAGATAAAGCATTTGAAGACCAATGTACCACTGCTAACCCTAAGCTCCCTTTAGTAACCGAATTAGCTGAAATTTACCGTAAGGCATATAAGGGAGTTTAAAAGAGTTTTATGAAATCAACAAAAAAGATAACAGCCCAGATTTGAACTGCACCAAAATTGTTAGACACAAAACTAACAATGGAGGTGCAGTTTTTTATATGGCTAAATTTACATTTGAGGACAAGTTATGGGCAGTAAAAGAGTATGAAAAAGGAACCCTGTCACATCGTGATATTGCTAATAAGCTAGGCACTGTTCATAAAACAATTCAAAAGTGGATAAATCTTTATAGGGAACATGGAGAGGATTCCTTAAGAAAAAGTTATACAAAATACTCTGCTGCGTTTAAAATGGAGGTACTCAAATATATGGACGACAATTGGGCATCTCTTAATGATACAGCGGCGAAATTTAAAATTCCCGATCCCTCAACCATCAGTGCTTGGAGGAGAGCTGTTGATACAGAAGGAGCGGAAGCCCTCTTACCAAAAAAGAAGGGGCGACCTCCCATGACAAAAGAAAGAAAGAAGAACGATTTGACCAACGAAACAAATGAATCCCTTATCCAAGAAGTCGAACGTTTACGAATGGAGAACGCATATCTAAAAAAGTTGAATGCCTTAGTTCAGGAACAGAAAAAATTACAACAAAAATCAAAGCGCAAGTAATTTTTGAACTAAGGAATGACTATAAAGTCGCTGAGCTGATCAAGATTGCGGGGATTAAAAGAAGTACGTATTATTATTGGACAAAACACATGGACCGCCCTGATAAATACGCTGAGGTTAAAGAGGCAATACAAGAGATATATCACCAACATAAAGGTCGTTATGGACATCGTAACATTAAAAAGGAGCTTGATAAGAAAGGTTTGATTCTTGACCCCAAGACTGTTCTTAAGCTAATGAACCAGATGGGGATCAAGTGCCAAGTTCGTATGAAGAAATATAAGTCCTATCGTGGAAATGTAGGGAAAGTTGCCCCTAACGTGCTAAATCGGGACTTTCAAGCTGATAAGCCTAACCAGAAGTGGGTAACGGATGTAACAGAATTCAACCTTTTTGGACAGAAACTCTACCTATCACCTATTCTTGATTTATTCAATAGTGAGATTATCTCCTATACAGTTAAGTTCCGACCCTCTTTTGATTTAGTGGGCGACATGCTTGAACAAGCTTTAGAGGTATTAAAACCAGAGGATAAGTTAATCCTCCACACCGATCAAGGATGGCATTACCAGATGGCAAAGTACCAAAAAACTCTGGAAGACAGGAATATTACACAAAGCATGTCCCGGAAGGGAAACTGTCTCGATAATGCAGTTATTGAAAACTTCTTTGGCATTCTAAAGACAGAACTCCTCTACCTTCAGGATTTTGAAAATATAGAGCACTTTATACAGGAGTTACATGATTATATTTACTATTACAACAATATCCGCATGAAGAGTAAGTTAAAGGACCTGAGCCCAATAGAATACCGGTCTCAGATCCAACAGGTTGCTTAATATAGATATGTCTAACTTTTTTGGTTCACTTCAATTCGGGCTGTTATTTTTTTATGCCTTATGAAAGGTTTTCCAGATTTGAAGGGGGTACTGCCCGTCAACAGTGTGATATAAGTCTTTGCTCCTGTTTGAGCAGAGTACTGTTTTGTACTTGATGTAATTGGATGCTTTTCGAATAGCAGATGTCTTCACATAATGAACAATCTAAACATTTTGCAGGTTGGAGTGTAATGGATTGACTGTTATTTTCTGTTTGCATTTTCAATGCATCTGTTGGACACAAAATCGTACAAGCACCGCAAAAATTGCAATCAGCCGTAATAGTTGGAAGCCTGATATCCTTTTGTTTTTGTAAGGTTTCATTTTCCTTCAATTGAGCCAAAAGAAAAGCTCGTTTATTCATATAAGGAAGAGCAGATTCATTGGTCATCTTCTCATATAGATGATGGGACACTTCCTCCAACTCTCTTTTAACTTTTGAAAGTGTATTCTCCTGCCTTCTTTCTTGGTAGGATAAAACTTCAGAATTTCCTAATAGTTCTTTAACTGCTAACTTATTCGTTGCTTTGATTTCATTAAAAAAGCTAGATATGAAGGCCCGTCGATCTTTATCAAACGGTTTCTGTTTTGCTGAATGAGTGATATTGGAGGTAATATTCATAGAAGAGCCTGCCATCGTTTCTCCTGCATGAAGCTCCTCTTTCCAAACTCTTTCCCCTGTTATTATTTCACAGTCGGAACAACCTGTATCAGAATGATAGATGGTAAGATTTTGACACTTACTCATAACGGTAACCCATGCTTCTCTTGGAATCATTCCTAAACACGGCACCGTTAAAGATGTCACATCCCTATCCGAAACAGGCATTTTTTCACAATGCAAGTACACTTTTTCATTTTGCTCACATTGATGAACAAGTTCTGAAATGACCTGTTTGAGAGGGGGGCGATTCAAAGCAAGAGCATTGGTTGGACATACGGTTGAACAAAGCCCGCATTCCAAACAATTATCATCTATTTCAATCTGTTTTTTCGAAAAAGAAATGCTTTTTGTTGGGCAATTTTTGACGCAGCTTTGACAGGTGCTTTTAGGCGAAATCATATGGGTACATAGATTTGGCTCAATCTTCAGCGTCATCACTTTTTGATCTATGACATTTACCCAGTTGAACAAATTCATCTTATTCCCCCCTCTGAACATTTACCTATAAATGGATGGCTGTTTCGTAAAATAGAAGTCTGCCTAAAAATTCACTGACGAGTAAAACGGCAAATGCTACAGAATAGATTTTTACATTTTGCCATTTGCTATTTTTATAGGATAAAAATAATAACGTAAAGGCTGCTGCAAACGTCACAAGCCTAATCCAAAAGAATATATGGTTGAACGTTAATCTGGCTGTTTCAACCGCTTCTGGCAGACCAGCGAGCAATGATGAAAAGTAACCTGCCATTACAACCGCTGTGACAGCAAGGGTTAAAACCGAAAGACCAGAAATATTAACGTTTACTTCTCCTCTGATCGCTAAAATGGCAGCCACGAATAGCGGCCCTAATAAAACCGACGTTAGAAAGAAAGCGAAAAGAGTACTTACACCATCCCAAGCAGGAATGGCCGGGATCATGTAGATTTTGGCGGATGAAAAGATCGCGATAACTCCAATAATAGAAGTGATCCAACCGATGGTGCTGCGCTTTGCGCGATCTTCCTTATACCAAAACCATGTATAGAATAAAATCAATCCGACAAATGCTCCATAAAATGTCACCTCTCGACTTAACCATGAGACTCCAAAATTTAAAATCGCGCGGTACGCGAAAAATGGCTGACCTAAATGGAGCATTGAAACGAGAAGCGAAACACCGCCAAGAATAAGAAAAGAATTCGATATCAGTAATCCTGTTTTTCGCGATATACCAGCTTTTTTTCGATCGATCCACCATAGTGTCACAAATCCGCCTAAAATAAGCTGAGACAAAATGGTAAAGATCACAAGTGGAAGATCATGCATTATTATGCCCTCCTAAACTGTTTGCCTGGTTTTGGCAAAATAAATTGAGTAGTTGGATGTGTAATGGCCGGATCGGCAAATGTCGGCACTATTGACACTCCACGAGAAGGCTGAACTTCATTATAATCAACAATTTCAATGGCCTCCATTGGACACTTCGATACACAGATAGGTGATTCCCCTACATCGAGCAGATCATAACACATACTGCATT
This sequence comes from Neobacillus niacini, assembly GCF_031457145.1. Lineage (GTDB taxonomy): Bacteria > Bacillota > Bacilli > Bacillales > Cytobacillaceae > Neobacillus > Neobacillus niacini_J. The sequence goes on along the minus strand of NZ_JAVDVZ010000003.1, from coordinate 212,726 downwards.
TGTCCATTTTTTTCTTAACAGGATTGTATTGTGGAACACCATATGGACATGCCTTGCCGCACATTTGACATCCGATACAAAGGTCTTGATTATGAACAACAATTCCATCTTCATCCCGTTTTGTATAAGCTCCAACTGGACATGCCTTTTTACAGGCAGGCTCATCACAGTGATTACACGCAGTGGATACAAAAGCCCGGACGGGAGAACCCACAAGATCCTCCGGCAGCTCCCGCACCGTTCTCCTTCTCATAGATGGTTCAAGCTGATAGAAGCTTTTACAAGAAATTTCACAAGCATGACAGCCGATACAACGTTCAATATTTACTAAAAAGCCTAGTTTTTTCGCCATTGTTTCTCCCTCCTCTTTATGCCTTTTCTATTTTGACAAAATTATCATGGAAGGCGATTCCGAGCTGGCCTTTTTTATAGTTACCCATATCGGAAGGCAATGCCTTTACATTAAAGTTTTCGGTATAATTCACATCTTTCCACCAGCCCTCATACATCACAACCGTATCTGTGGTTTTTGTTAATTTGGCTGGCAGCGTCAAATACCCTGCTTCATTTTTGATGTTAACCATATCATTTTCACGTATGGAATATTTCTTTGCTAAGTCCGGATGCATTTCGACAAACGGATGCTCTTGGATGGCACCTAACCAATCGATATGTTGAAATTGACTATGAATGCCTAATTTCCAGTGTGGTGAAATACAGCGTATCGGATATTCTTTTGGTGCTTTATACTCCTCAACAAATACTGGAAGTGGATGATGACCATATTCAACTGCCTTTTCTGAGTAAAATTCATATTTACCAGATGGAGTTCGGAAGTTTAGGTCCTCCCAGGCAACGGTTACCTTGTCGTTTGCCTTAACTGTTCCACCTTTTTTTCGTAATTCATCCCAGCTTTTAACGCCGAACATTTCCCTAATGTCATCGTTAAATTCTTTTTCAACCCATTCGACAAGATTACCTGAAACAGGGAATGTACATGAACCTGATTCTAACTCATTCAATTTCTTTGAAAGGCCCATGGCAATCTCTAAATCACTCTTCGTTTCATATAGCGGTTTAATCGCCTGCTCATTCACATTCATCCAGTAATGCCAGTAACTCACGTTGATTCCCACCGTCTCAAATGGTGTTGTGACAGGTAAGACAATATCCGAATATTCCACTGTTTGATTCATATATAGATCTGCTGTAACAATCAAATCCATCTTATCAAATGCCTTCTTGACTACATTTGGCTCGGGGTCTTGAGCAATTGGATTACGACAGGCAATCCACATCATCTTAATCGGAGGATCGTTTGTCTCAAGGACTTGCGCACCAAAGTTATTCATATTGACATAACGATCAGCTTCGCCTACAGTTCCTTGAGGTGCTCCAAAGCTCATCGTATGGTAATTAAATCCCCATGTCTCTCCGCCAATATAATTAACGCCGCCGCCTTTTTTACCGATATTGCCTGTAATGGCAGCAAGAGCATCGATCGCGCGAACCATAGATCCTCCGTTTGTATGACGCTGCATCCCAAAACCAATCCATATATTAGCAGGTTTCGAAGTCGCATATTCACGTGCAATCCGTTCAATCAACGACTTTGGTACACCTGTTTTTTCAGATGCCCATTCAACCGTAATATTCTTTTTTACATAAGACATAAATTCATGAAACCCAATGGAATTGTTATTTACCCATTCCTCATCATATAAGTGTTGATCCATAATATAACGAATCATTCCAAGGGCTAAGGCACCATCTGTACTTGGTTTAATTTGAATATACTCATCTGCCTTTGAAGCGGTTTGTGTAATCAATGGATCAATGACAACGAGCTTAGTCCCTTTCTCTTTTGCCTGCTCAATAAAGTACATTGAGTGGGCAGATGTCCACGCTGGATTCGCTCCCCAAAGAATAATATACTCAGCATCCATAAATTGCTCTGGATCATTGTTATAAGCCGTCCCCATATCAAAGGCTTGGGCATCCGAACCAGCTGGATCACAAGGTGTTCCTTGAGCACGTGTGGTGTACCCAATACTCGAAAGCATTCCTTCTGTTGCATAGTTTAATATATTGAAGTTACCAGAATACTTATTTAAGCAGATTGGCAGCGTGTTTCCATACTCTTTTTTGATGGCAAGTATTTTCTTGGCAATGATCGTATAGGCTTCATCCCAACTAATTCTTTCCCAATTTCCAGTTCCGCGCCCTTTTTGCCTCATAGGGTATTTAATTCGGTCTGGAGAATAGACGATTCGTGGATACGTATTTCCCTTTACACAAAGTCTCCCTTTTGTGTAATGGTTTTTTTCGTTTCCAGTAACAAACGTAATTCTTCCGTCTTCTACCGTTGTGACAATCGAACATGTATCATAACAATTTCTAGGACAGGCATTGTAAAATTGTTGTTTCTTACTATTGGACTCAGCTGATACTGTCGGAACAAGGCCTTTCACAGTTTTACTTCCGATTGCCCCTAGTCCTAAAAGTGTACTTAATGCTGCAGAACCCTTTAAAAAAGTTCGGCGAGAAACATTTTCAGATAACATCTTCATTCCCACCTTCCATGATTTTGCATTCAAGTTGTAAAAATTCTTTTAATAAAACGGCCATCGCGTGAGTAATCGGATTTTGACTATTTTGCACGATTCGTCCACAATGCTCGAATACCCATTGCATAAGATGTTTCTCTAAAAACATCTTGTAGATTTGAAGATTATCTTGAGTAGTTGGATTACTTAATACATGTAGAATGAATTCCAATTCAAATTGGATGTGATCATCTGGAATCTGCCCTTCATTCGCTACTTGAAGTCCAACATAATGGTAAAAATTCCGTACATTCAACGTTTCCTGTTGCAAAACGTTTCCTTCATAGTTCCGATAACTCGATTCAAATGGTGACGCTAATAACTTATTAGGACCCACAAATAAACGATTGTAATCATGCTCAAGAGTTTGAATGGTGTTCTCTTTTACTTCTTCTAACATCTGTAAACTTTGAGCCACTTCGTCTATTAAACTAGTATTTTGATATTCTTTTATAATACTGACTAACTGTCCCCATTGTGCTGTGGTCAGTTGAAGTAGATCCCCTCGATAGTAATGACAAAACAACTGATAATATAACAATCGTTCATCTTGTTTCATTACCGTTTCTTGTATGATAGTCATATTATTCAACCTCGTTTGTTAACTGGATTTCCTTTTGAAGCTTCTCGAATTCTATCTTTTCTTCTTCCGTTAATTTCATCTCTTTCTTTACGGTAGGATTTGGATTACCCACATATTCTTCATTTGGAACCATTTGAATTTTTTCTTTTATGCTTTCTTCTTGCTGCTCACAGCCTAACAGGGAAACGACAATCATAAAATTTATTAATAAGTAAAGAAAAGTTTTCATATCTCTTTAACTCCCTTCTGTTTTTATAAATAAAGAACACCTTGTGAAATAATGAGCAATCGTAAAGGTCTAAACAAACTTTAAGCTCTAATTGTGTAGAAAAATGCTTTCAGGGCTTCCATACAAACATTGTTCATAATTTCACAATGCATATGGTACATACAATGCATATAGTACATACTCCAATAAAATGAGTATATATTAAAAGTCTTGTATTCATAGGACGATATAATGACAAAAGGGTGAAGATATTATGAAATATTTATGATTTTAATTTATATAGAAAATGTTTAGGCTGTGGTTCTTGGGAATTTTCTTATGAACACGCTCAATGATGCCCCCAAAAAGAAACCGCCCTCACTTAAAAAATGAATTATAACCCGATTAAAGGACACTAAATAAAAAGTGCCCCTTAATCGGGTTTTTTTATGTCCCCTGAATGAAAACCCGTTTATAATAAAAGAATTATTGTGGACGGAGGATTTAAAATGAGTAAGAATCTATTTACCGAATACCAAATTAAAGAGTTAGAGAAGAATCCTAATGTTATACGTGTTTCAAATCGATCTATTTCCTGTGAGCCTGACTTCAAAATAAAATCCGTAAAGGAATATCATAAAGGGAAAAGTCCTTCCCAAATTTTTATCGAGAACGACTTTAACATTGAAGTAATTGGTAAAGATCAGCCAAAGAGATGTTTACAAAGATGGCGTGCAACCTTTGAGAAATCAGGTGAATTAGGTCTTCAAACAGAGCGGAGAGGAAAGGCAAGTACTGGACGCCCTTCCTCGAAGGAACTATTCGACTCGAACCTGATCTTTCTGCATGGAGAATTGTTTAACGAGCCTTCCATCGCTAGTCTAAAAATTTGAGGAAAGGCTCGCTGTTTTAAGTTGAGGATTTTTTTTCAGTGCCCTCCATCAATGTAAGAACGGCTTCTACTTAATATACTTCCTTATCTTTTATGAAAAGCGGAAACTGGCCTTCCTGTGACCGAAGCTCTTGGACATAGCCTCTAACTTAATGACCTACGAATCTATGATTAGTTTTAACCTTTTCAAACCAGGAGCTGGCGGGCTATTTCAAAACAACATTTAATTCTTCAATATTCTTTTTACAAATAAGTTGTACCCTTCACGGCCTGCCTGTTCACCCCCAGAACCAAAAGGGGCGACACCGTCTTTCCAGGTAGCGCGGCCGCATAACACGCCATTAAAGGTCGAATCCGATTGTTTGGCAAATTCCAACGTTTCCTGGAATAATACAGCGCTTACTCCTGCACTAAAAAAATAAACGGCAGCTCGGTAGCCTCACTTTGCTCTTTGAAATACGTAGCAGCTTCTTCCTGACTATAGTCGGTTTCACCCTCTGCATACCCTTCAACAAAATTCATATCCACAAGAACTTCAACTTTCAGTACATCCACTTGATACTGTGCTTTGGAAAATTCCCTCATCGCCTCAATCACTTTATGCGCCGTTTGGAGATATTTACTTTCGTCAGCACGGATGAGGACTGGTTCAAATGCCTGTTTTGCTCTGGTTACCACGATGTTGAATTGTTGCGAAAATAGATCATATCAAGATATATCTCCCACTTTCTTCAGCTGTTCCTTATCGGAAACCACACCTTTTGGAATAAAAGATGTTTCCAAAAGGTACGGCTCATTATTGGCACAGCGAAGGCGTTTCATTTCAATCACATGCTCATCTTCTCTAAGCTGGATCGCTTCGCGGATTTTTGCAGTTGGTTTTACTTCTTCAATCTTCAGGATAATATCCTTGGGATTTAATCCTTTTTCTCTTAATACTTTGCTAAAGCTGTAGAACCCCATCAATGACTGCTGCAATTTCGGTTTTGCCACAAAGGTTCCTTTTCCTTGGATGCGGTAAAGGATTCCGACCTGTACAAGCTCCTCAATTGCCTTTTTGGCGGTGTTTCGGCTCACACCAAATTGGTCCATTAACTGATTTTCCGATGGGATTTTATCACCTGGTGACCATTGTTTTTTTTCAATTGAAACCTTTAATCTTTCCATTAATTGGTGATATAACGGAATTAAACTATCATGCTGCAATGGTTCCATTTTCACCCTGCCTCCAACGATATTTACATTTTTATTAACCTAAATTACATCACCAACACTTGTACAATCAACCCAACAACTAACGGTAAAAAGGACAGAGAGAAGTGTTAGAAACACTTCCCTCTTTGACAAAACTCAGGGAGAGACAGGCACCTGTTCATTGCAGTCAATTTCCCCCATTTTAAAACAACTGATTCTATTTGTTTGATACCGTTTCAATAACTAGATTATCAAGCATAATATCTTTATAGCCATTAAAGTTAGCTTGTGCACCTGTCACACCTTGAGTATCGGCAGCTTTGTTAGTAGAATAAATACCAAACCAGCTTTGACCTGATTCATCCCCTTCTAATGTAAAGGAATATGTGCCAGCTTTTGCATCCTTATCGCTACTTGCTGTTGATTTTAATTCATCCATGGTTAATACTCCTTTTTCTTCAAATGGAGCATTACCTGTAACTACTGCGTAAGTTCTATCACTGCCTGCTTCATAATCAAAAGTGATTTTATACGTTACACCTGGTTTGAATTTGAAGTTTTGAGGTATTGTTTGATATACAAGTTTGTTACGTTGTGTTAAACCATTCGTTTTAATTGACCATTTACCAGCAATAACATCATTTACTAGTTTTTGGTTCCAACCTCTTTGAGTATATGGTGCATTTAATTCAGCAAGGTGAGTTCTATTATCTTCTACACCTTCAATATTACCAATTACAAACGGATAGATACCTTGTGGAACATTTTCAAAGTCTTGTATGAATTGATTACTGCTTACTTGGTTATTAGCGTTATTTTCTACGATACGAATATCATCAAAGTAACTTGCACCATTCCCAGCATCTCTAGATAAATCAATGGTTACATCAGATGCTTCTTGACCAGTTTCAAAGAACACATACATATTTTGGAAATAGCTTGTTCCATCTACTGTTGAAGCCATTTGACCATCTGCTTTTGCTTTCTCGGAGCCTAGAGTATTGTGTGCATAAGCTCTAACATAGTTTTTAGCGATAGATTTACCAGTACTATTTGTATACTTTTTGCCGTTAGAAGAAATTGTTATACTTGCTTGTTCTTCACTTCTGTTGTCTATACCAACATAAGCAGCATACTTAGTATTTGGTTTTAATCCCGTTACTTTTTGAGTAACATTTACTTTCTCTTTATTGTTAGAGATTGTTAACATGTTATTATTACCTTCACTCTTCGTAATCTTAACCGCTTCTGAATCTCCTGTAACTATCCAATCTTTTAAGGAATTGCTGTTAAAGCCAGTATCTACAAGATGCATTCCTTCGCTCCAATTAACATCTTTGTTAGATTCCGCTCTTTTATGAATTACATATGCAGTAGATTTTTTTGCATTTAATGTGATCTGACCATTTTTAATCGTAACGTCTTCCACATTTTCTTTACCTAATTCTGTTAACTCATAAACTTTAACTGTACCTTTCCAGCCAGTTGGAACAGTCCAAGTAGTTTCTCCACCATTTGTATTCCAGTGGTATAATTTTCCCTTCGCTGTTGGCAATTTTTTACCATTTTGATCCCAAGACCATGGAATTAAATACTTTTCATCACCAGGTTTGCCTTCAAATATTTTATTACCATTAAATGTCATAGTTCTTGTACGGTAACCATCTTTATCATTTGCAAAATCATTAGACTTTCTTTCAATTACAAGTGTATTTTTACCAGAGTCATCTTTTAATAATGCCTTCATGCCTGGTACCCAGTTGTAAGTTTGATTATTATCTGTCATTTCAACTGCATTTCCATCTTCCCACTGTGTTACTTTATAATGTTGGATGAATTTTGTTGGAACGTTCACTGCAAACAAGTTATCCATATAGGCTTTGTAGTCACTTCTACCTTGCCATCCTTCGAAGTCTTTCATGCTGTAGCCAAATAATAATGGAGCATCCGCGTCGCCACCATACTTGGGATAGTTGCCAATCCATGCATCTTTTTGATCGTTTTTAATGAAACGAGTGATGGTACTATTGATACCTTTTAGAGTAAAACCACCGTAAGTTAAATCGGCTGCCCAGTGTTGGAATGTAGAATCATACTCGTTTGCATATCCCCACTCACTACCTAAGCGCCAACCTAAACTGTTAATTTCTTTACTTAACTGACGGCTTGGCCATGTACTATTATCACCTGACTGGCCATTACCCCAAACGTCTACATAAATAAAATCTAAATCATTCTTTTTGCCTCCAAGAACTTCATACAAATCTTTGAATCGTTGTGCTCTACCATTTCTTAAATCATAATCAGCATCAATGTTTATTCCTTGATCAATCCAGTTCCAACCATACTTATAAGTTCCATCCGGATTTTTTAATAAACGATCTTCTTGGAAATATTTTGACTCTGGATAAGTTTCACTTGCATTCACATGAATCCCAAAAGTTGCCCCATATTCTTTACCCTTCTCTAGCAATGTTTTCATATCCTTTGCGCCACCGATACGAGTTCCAACATCTGCATAATTTAAATGACCAGAATCATGCCCTTCACTACCATAACCTTTCAAAAGAATAGATTGCCCTAGTCCATCGGTACCTAAAGAAAACTTCTTAACTCCATCTAAAGTCATTAAGAAAGGATTTTGGGCTTGACCGCCAAAGTTCATGCTAATGCGGTAACCAACTAAGTCTGGAACCTTTTCTGACCCAAGAGGTTCGTTCATAATATTTCTATAATCAATAGCTCCGTCTTGCCAGTTTATTTTTTTATCACCATTAGCATCACCAGTAATAACAACCTTCGCAGATGGCAATTCATCTACCTTGTTTACTGTTCCATCTTCTAGCTCCAAAGTGCCATCTTCCTTACGATGCTCTTCTGATTTTTGATATGTCCAGAATGTACTACTTAAACCAATTGTTTTTTGCCCTGCACTATTAGTCGTAGCCTTAGCTGTAATTCTTTGTGCATCAGTTTTTGCAGCATAAGAATTTGGATCTAATTTTTTTGCTAAACTATTCTCCGTATTAGACCATATACCTGCACTTAATTCATCATTAGAAAGAAAAGCATACATATATCCTTTTTGCTCTTCATCTTGCGTATTCAAATTATTATCAACCTTTATCTGTCTGTCACCATTGATGTGTGTATTTGTAGACATCTGTACTCCATCTAGTACAGCATCTTTTTGACTACTATTTACTGAAATTAAATTGTGATTTGGAATTTCAATTGTTTTTACGATTTTGTTGTCCACAATTTTTGTAATATTGAATTCTAAAATATTTCCTTTAACAACCAATTCTGCAGTAATAACCGCATTGATATTGTTACTATCGTCTATTAAAGTCATCTTGTACTCAATTTTATCGGATGAAATGATTGCTTTTACTTGTGGTTTTACTGCTACGTCATTAATAAGGATTGTATCTAATGCCTCAGTCTGTCCGTAAAAAGTTTTCCCTGCTCCATTTCCAGATTTTAAATTGTACTGATTTACTCTTGGAAAATTCACATCGACAAGAACGTTCATTTGATTAGAAGAAATAACCGTTTGTGAACCTTGTGGAATAGTTTGACTTCCTTCTTGCTTAATTGCCGTATTTCCCTCAGCCAGTACCAGGGAACTATTCGCATACCATGTAGAGCCTACCATACACCCAGCTAAAAGTACTGCAATCGTTTTCTTAAACTTATTTCTTGAATTTTTCATATTTCCTCCTTTGAATTTACTATTTTAATAGAAGACGAGGCCTTAACATAAAGTACCACCTTCTACTTGTAATCTAGCTTACTTTTATTAAAACGCTTACACAATAAAGATGTTGTCCAAATTTTTAGAAATATTGTTTTTTTAGTGATTTCCAGATTAATAGTAATACTGCATAGGGCCGCCAGGTTGCCCGGTACTATAAAATCAAAATCGAAATAGCCAAAAAATTAAAAAGAATGGCAGCACCACTATAAGCTTAGCGGTGCCTGCCATTCTTATTTTATATTCGACTAGACGATGTTCTTCATTCCTTAGAGGTGAAATACATTCTCATTTCATCCGTAATTTCTAACAATAATTTTGAGTAATCCTTATTTATTTTTTTATCAGATTGTGCCTTAACCTCATTTTCAAAGGCATTCAATACTTTAAGGGTTTGTTCCTTATTTCCTTGATGTTTCTGAATAGTGTTGGCCTTCGCAAGCAAGCTATTTAAAATACCAATATGGGTGACGAGTTTTTGATCAAATGCTAATTGCAGTTCTTCATCTAGAAGATCAAGCTGGATACGTGGTAGATTACCATCCCTCTTAACTGTTATGATTTCATTAATTATTGGACTCACATCACCAGTCCACTGAATCATAACTTCTAGAACATGTTTATATCTAGATGTGTTCAAGCTGTTGAAAGATTGTGATAGTTTACCTATCTTATGCCAGCCATTCACGTCTCGTACTGAAACCTCTGCATCTGAAATGGCGGATGGATCTTGTAAAATAATGACTTGGCTTAACTGAGTATTTTTTGAAATTTTATAATTTAAGGATCCCGCCTGCGACTCCCCTTTTGGCTTATAAAAAGTCGATAGTTTTTGGTCAATTACATTGATCGCTTCTCTGCCAGGATCACCTTGTGGTACCGCTTTTAGTGTATGATTTTCAGTACCTGGTCTCTCTAAACCTTCGTTAACGATTATTTCATTTAGAGAAAGCCAATACGGGTGGTTTTTTGTTGATATAAGCCTTACATATCTCGCAGATTTACCATCAACCTGAGCCCTTTTATACCGGTAAGGAACCTCATGCTCTGGAAAATTTAAACTTCGGTCATTTGGATTGTTAAAGGTGTGAATTGTTTCCCAAGTAGTACCATCTGTAGAAATCTGCAGGTCTCCTTCTCGGAAATAGTCCCCTTCTCCATCATTAATGACCACGGCAACATTTTCAACTTTTACAATACCACCCAAATCAAGCTGCACGTAGTTTCCGACATTCTGCAGTCCTCTAAACCACGTTTTCTCTTCCAATTTCCCATTAAATAAAGTATCTACCGTGCCACTATATACACCTTCATAATTATGAGTGATGTTTGGCTCAGTAAACTTTTGAATTTTTATTAAGAGTTTACGTAATTCAAAGGTGACCTCTTCCTCTCCATTGTTGATTAACCTTACATAGGCGGCATTTGCAAATGGGCCATCAATCGTTACTGGTGTCCATTCCACTCCGTTTTCTGACAACTCCAGCACGAGATTAACATCCGAACGATCCAATGTGATCTGAGATACTTCTTCAATCGTCGGAAGTTGAATTCCAATATATTGCGATGGTTTTAACGTAATATTTTCAACATTTGCTATTTCCACCGTTTCTTCAGAAGTACTTAACTGAGTTTCCATAAGCTCAGGCACATTCGTATAGATACCTGCGTTTTCACTGCCGCCATTCACTGTAAATTCCCTTATCGCTGTCCATAAGTCAGGTTTCCCGCCCGGAATGCCGGCATGAGTCAATTTGTACCTTACATATCTTGCTTCAATATCAAGTCCTTTTTCTGATATTTTGGATCCTGACCTTTCTGAGCCAATTGCAGTCCAATTCAGGCCATCATTTGATACTTCTAAAATTCCCCTTTGGAAGATATCATGATCAGAATTATTTCTTCCTTGAATGATTTCGATATCATGAACCTTGATAGATTTTCCAAAATCTACTCCATACCAATCACCGTTCTTTTGAATCGTTTGGATATAGGCGAAGGTGTTTAAATCTCCATCAATCATTTGGTCTAAAGTTTGAGACCCGTAAGAACTCCTTGTGATGGTTTGAGTATATTCTGGATTAAGTGATAAAGAAATCTTTGCATCTAGCATTTTTATCAGATCATTGGCAAAAGGCGCTAACCTTTTTACTCCTGCTTCTACGGTTACATCAGGATAATTCAACTTTTTTATTTTAATAGTCTTTGATTCTGATAAGGAAGTTGCAGCCTTCGCAAGCCCTTCCCATGCTGGATCTAAATCGTTATTTTGAAGGGCCATCGCTGATTTAACAGCACTTTTATCTGCTTCAACTACGTATTTCAGAACAGTTAGCCATGGGTTAATTTCTTCCTCCATGTTTTTATTTTGGCTTTTCTCTCTAAAGTCCTTAATCGCAAGTAACACACGATCAAATTCAGCTAGTAATTGATTCCCTACTTCCTGAACAGACTCCCCATTAGAAAATTTACTCAAAAATAATTCTAGTGCTGGCTTCATTTCTTCTGATTCCCCTACCACAAGGCCATGCCCGCTTGGGGATGGATCGCTAAGATGAGAAGCGATGATATGAAGTTCTTCTGCAGCCTCAGGTGCCACATATTTAAACGAATTCAGCCAGCTCTCATCATCATTGAAATCATCACTGTTCCAAGTGAAATCCGCCACTGCAAATAGGGCAATTTTCGACAGCTCCGCATGTCCCATAGGATTCGAGACCACACCTGCAATATTATGGGTTCCAGGCGTTAATACCTCTGCCTTACCCAACAACAACCTTGAATCCTTGTAATCATTAACTGGCCAATTTAGCCACATATAAGGATCTCTTCCATGTAAATCCTTTGGCCATTGCATATCTGTCGTATTGACTGAACCAACAACGCTTCTTCCTGTCCACATAATTTCTACATTTTCTGGAACATTCTTTAAGGCAAGCAGATACGGCTTACCACCTTCTCCGGTCCATCCTTGATTATAGAAAGGAGGACAATAAATCAATGGCTTCACATCTCCCTTGGCATCAAGCCAATTAGCGACATCCGTAATTAACTTTACATGTTTGTCTGTTTCTGCTAAGGACTGGGAAGTGCTGATATCATCCATGAATAATCCAAATTGACGAACGCCTATTCCATAAAGTTGATCCAGCTTATTTAGTAAGATTTGAAGTTCATTGTCATAATTATTCCAGTTGATCATGTTAAATCCAGGATGAATTGCCCAAACAAATTGAGTTTTAGATTCATGACCCACATCAACAAGTTCTTTGATTTTAGCTAATTCTTCTGCTGGATAAGGGGTTCTCCATGAGGAGTTGTGATACTTGTCATCTTTTGGCGCAAATATATAAGTATTCATCTTAAAGTTTCCGCCAAATCTCATAAGACTTATCCGATCTTCATGTGACCATGGAAAACCATAAAAACCTTCAATAAACCCCCTCCATTTTGCATCAGCAAAGTCCTCAATTTTCACTGATTTTAAGTCTTTTCCAGGAATCTGATCAAAAATCATCTTTAACGTAGCAAGGGAATAATAGGCTGCATCCGTAGACGACCCTAGTATGGCGATTGTCCCCTTTTCTTCTAGTCCCTTGTCCATATGCAAAACATAAGCATCCAATTCATTGAAAATAGCTGAATCATATTCAATATTCTTATTAACATAGTTCTCTACATATCCCTTGGAATTCTTCGTCCCAATTAAGATATTAGTTTTATCTGAAACTACTTCTTCTGAAATTGTTGCCCCGATCGATTTAGATTCCAATATTTTGTTTAAAAAGTTACGTGTGGACTCATCTATAGTAGGTTCAATGACGATATTCACCACATCCGTCACGGTAAAATTGGTTCCTAAATAGATCTGGTTTTGTGGTAATGGGTAAATTTCATATTGATTACCTTCTGTCGAATTACTGGATGGAGCCTCATTGGCCGTTACAACATTACTAAATGGACTAACGATACCACTTACTAGCAAGAATACGATAGTTAAAAAGTAGAATTGCTTTTTAATCACGTTCATTACCTCCTTCAGAAAATTAATTTCTTTTTCGAATGATTTAATCCACCCTCAAAACAAGGTGAAAATTATCCTTGCCTTTGAAATCATATACAAAAAGACATGGGGGAATAAAAGGGAATAATATCCCTTCTATTTACCTCCATGCCTAATCGTATTAGTAACATGAGATGCAATATTGACCATTAAAAACAGACTTAACATAAAAACTAGCAAATGTAATATTATTGAATTTAACCAAACTAATTGAATACATGGATTTTTCCAACTTCTTCTTTTCTGTCACTAACCACTCGACTAATTACCTGTAATGACAGGCACCTGTTCAATCCGAAGGTTATCTAAAATAAACGTTCCTGCCCCGGTATCTCCATTCAAGCTAGTTCCATCGCTGAAGATCCCAATATACGTTTGTCCATTCTCAGAACCAGTGACAGTAAATTCAGCCGTTTTAGTATCAGTAGATGCTGGTAGTGTACTATTCATACTCAGTCCCTTGGCAGCCGCAATATCTCGAACATCGATTTCTTGATCCCCTGAGATAAAGCGATAAGCATTGGCCGTAGTTTGATAGTCAAAGGATACTTTATAGGTAACTCCCGGTTCAAAGTGGAAGTGCTGCGGAATCGTGCGATACACTAATCCTTTGTTACCAGTATTTACTTTAACGGACCAATTTCCGCCTAAGACATCATCCACTAATTTTTTGCCTGCCCATCCTTTTTGTGTATACGGTGCATGTAATTCTGACAAATGAATTCTATTGTCTTCTACACCTTCCGTATTCCCGATAACAAATGGGTAAATTCCTTGCACGATCGATTCAAAATCTTGTTCGAATACACTGGATGAACCTTCATTATTCAAGGATTTTTGTACGACCCGAATATCATCAAATTTGGTAGTTCCTTCTCCGGACTCACGGCTGAGAATGATTTCAGCCTTTTTAGATGTAGCCGTAAAGCTTACTTGCATTCGTTGCATTTTGCTATTGTATCCATCATTTGAAGCATGCGAGTCTGCTTTTACAAAGTTCTTTTGCAGGCTCCTTAGTGTGTAATTACTTACATCTTTTACCCCGCCAGTTACTGTGATTTCGGCTTTTACATCACTATTGTTTTCTACATATACCTCTGCCACATAATCCTTGCCAGGCACAAGGTCAGTAATGGAGCGGGAAACGGTTGTATTTTCCGCTGGACTTTCCATATTCAGATAATAGTCGCCGCTGCTTACATTACGTGCTGTTCCAGTTTGATTCGTTCTGATGACACTTACAGCATCTTTATCTCCTGCCACTTTTGTCACTTCATCTTTGACGGTTCCCGAATTGAATCCCGTGTCATAGACATGAGCTTCGGCGCTCCAATTTTCGACCTGTAAGCCCTTTTCCTTTTTGTCCGGAATAACAACATATGGAGTTGCTGCCTCAGCTATCAAGGTTACCTGATTATTGACCACTTCGACTTTCTGCACATCTTTCCGGCCTTGATCGGTCAATTTGTACACATAAACCTTTTTAGATGGACCAACAAATCCATCTGGCAATGTCCAAGTTGTAGTACCACCTTCTAAATTCCAATGATACAATTTTTCAGCAGCAGGTGTAGGATTTTTAAAATCTTGTTCCACCCAAGGAAGTAAATAGGCATGTTCATCAAGGACAACATTCCCATTAAGTGTAATGATACGCTCTCTAGAATTGTCTTTTCTTGTTACAACCACATCGTCCCCATTACTTGGGTCCGCTAATTTAATTTCCTTTTCCAAGTTTGTTTTGTTTTTGTCACCTTCAACATCTGTCCAATTGGTGACATAATACTTTTGTAAAAATTTCGTTGCCAGATTGGTATCGAATGTCATCCGGATAAACTGGTCAAAGTTCTTATCCGATTGCCACCCCTCGAAACCGGCTAATTCAAATCCGCCAAGCAATGGATGATCAGCCGTTCCGCCTGCTTCCGGCCAATTCAATACCCAAGAGTCTTTTTGATGATTACTAATAAACCGGAGTACTTCTGAGTTGATTCCCTTGCTGGCAGGTCCGCCATAATTCTTATCTGTAGCCCAGTGCTGCCAGGTAGAATAATTAGCTACTGATGTACCAAATTCGGTTGTGACTCTCCATCCGCGGTCATGAAATTGCTCGGAGATTCGATCCGATTCCCATTGATCTTGATACCACACGTCTAAATAAACAAAGTCAAGGCCAGGTGCAGCTGCTTTTAATTCGTCCAGTCTTTTTGCCCGTGACCCAGAATACAAATCTTTTAATTTATTAATGGTATAGGATTGGTCCAACCAGCCCCAACCTAGGGAATTTTTACCATCAATAAAATCCTCACTAAATGCTTTGGCTTCAGGATACGTTTCTTGAGCATTAATATGGACTCCAAATTCAGAATTGTATTTATGACCTTCTTCTATTAGCGTTTTTAAATCATCCGCGCCGCCGATTCGCTCACCAACATTGCCATAATCCGGGTGCGCACTGTCATGACCTTCATTTCCATATCCTTTTAACAGGACGGACTGACCTAATCCATCCGTAGCGAGAGCCACCTTTTTAACATTATCCAATGTTTTTAAAAATGGCTGCTGTGCTTGGGAGCCGAAATTCATGGCAATCCGGGTGCCGACAAGATTGTTTACATTATTCGCCCCCAGGATATTCTGCATGATTTCACGGTAGGCAATGGCTCCGTCCTGCCAGTCAATTTCCTTATCCTCGTTCAGATCTTCTGCAATTGCAATTTTTATAGTTGGTTTATCAGCTTGTGGATTGGACATAAATGCTCTTTGATAATAAAGCAAGCTAGAACCAATTCCGAGGCCTTTCGTGCCATCTCCACTCTGATAACGATTCGCTACTATATTTCGGTAACCATTGACTTCTGAACTAGACCATACACCAGCACTCAATTGGTCCGTTGAAAGGAAACCAGTATAGTAGCTTCCTGAAGTTCCGATGTCTCCTAAGGATGTATCGACAGTGACATCGACATCCCCTGGTTTGGTCACATCACTGCTAAGATTCGTTAATTTGGCTTTCGCGTTGGTTTGAGTGGAATTGACGGAGATAAAGTTCAGATCCGCAAATTCAACCGTTTCTATCTTGGCGCTCTTGGCATTCTTGATTTCTTCAAAGGTATAAATCACTTTATTTTTTTGGACTTTTAAAGAGACCTTAAATACCGCGTCAAGATTTTCATACTCATCGACAACCTTTAAGGTATATAATGCTTCACTTTTATTTTTCTTTTCAAAACTTACTTCAGGATAATAAAGAACGCCGTTCACTTTTAAACCGTAAACAGGAGTTTTTTGACCATCCATCACCTTATCACCAACATGGTATTCGATGACACGAGGGAACACTTGGTCAATTTTAACATTCATATAGTCGGAACTTACTGTATCTTCTACTGGTGGTGTTTCTGGTGCTTTAGGGGGAATATATTCTTTCACTTTGATGTTGGAAATCGTGATGTCTGCAGCACCCCGGCTTTTTTCAAATCCAAGTAATCCTGCTTGATCGACACCGCCTGATAATGTCCACGAATTCACCTTTTTATCGTTGATATAAAGGGTTGCGACATCATCCATGAACTTCAAGCGCATATGGTATGTTTTATTAGCTTCTAATGCCACGTCTGATGTCATCGATGTCCACGAATTAGCGGGGCCAAAAATCTCACCAAAATATTGATTATTCTGATCCCCCGTTCCGACATACGTGTAGGCGGATGGATTTTGCACACGATAAATGAGGCCAAATCGGTTCATCGTACCAGTTCCTGGTGTAATATCCGCTTCAAAAACACCATTCTTAATTGGTTTCATTTGATTGTAGACAATTCGATTCTTTTGAGTAGAGGTGACCTTGAAGGTAGCTGAACCATCTTCATTATAGGAAACCTTTCCGTCGCCTGAAATTATTTTTAAATCTCCTTCTTCCAGTTGGCTATCGGTAATATCGACAAGTTCTCCATCACCTGGATCTGTGCCTCCATCTCCAAGAGCGTCCCCCAGTTCAATAAGGACTTGGCTGTTTTTACCTCCAAATGCACCCAGTTTAACCGCTTCCTTACCTGTAAGCAGGTTATTTACATCATTAGATAAAGTAACCGGTCCAAATAAATCTTGGCCATCTAAAGTAACATTTAAAGTGGTTCCGCTATAATTAATTTTAATAGAATGTTTAGTTCCTGCATCTGGAAGTGGCACGTTTGGTCTAGTTTGCAGCCAGGTTCCACTGCCTTGATATTTGTATTCATAGAACCATCCTATAGAGTCATAGCCTACAAAAACAAAATTATTATGATCAATATAATGAGGATAGAAACCCAATCTGGTATCTGCCCCATTCAATTCAGGAATAAAGGTATATTCCATCGTTCCTGCTTCTTTTGCTGCTGCCTTTTCTTCTTGAAAAATAGCTGCTTTGGCTCCATTGTCATTTCCAGCGCCTGCCCCAAGCCTTGCATAGGCCTTCCCATTCTTGTTGACCATTTCATTTACTTCATTTCCTCCATTTGAAATGGTAACCCATGGATTCGTCACTTCTGCTACCACATGTAACGGCGGAATAAACCCCGTCAATAACGTTGGCAAAAATAACACAAGTGCAAGCAGGGTATGGCTAAATCTCTTGTAATTTCTTCTGCTCAATTCCTCTCCTCCTTTGAATTTCCTATTTAAATAGAAGATGATGCCTAAACATCAAGTACCACCCTCTACTTGTAATCTAGCTTACTTTTATTAAAACGCTTACACAATAAAGATATTGTCCAAATTTTTAGAAATATTGTTTTTTTAGTGATTTCCAGATTTATAGTAAAATTGCATAGAGACGAGGTTTCTGTCCCCTCGTCCCTATGCTAATCTTTTGATAAATCGCTGAAACCCAGCTCTTCCCTCTTCATTTCTCTTAAAAACACCAGCATCTTCTAATACTTTCAAAAACTTTTTCCCTAATTCTTCTCTTACTAGTGATTCAATGTTTGCATTATTTGCAATCGCTTGGTATCGTACTTTCATTACATCAGCCCACGCTAAATGATAGGCGGCTACCATATGTGATTCACCAAGAATGTATTTTTCCACTTCCCCAAGCTCTTCTTTTAAGCGTGCAGGCAAAACGGCAAGCCCCATCACTTCAATCAGACCAATATTTTCCTTCTTAATATGATGTACATCGGCGTGTGGATGGAAAATTCCCAGTGGATGCTCCGCATTCGTTCGATTATTACGCAGCACCAGGTCTAGTTCAAATAGTTCCCCATTTTTACGGGCAATTGGGGTAATCGTATTGTGCACCGTCTCACCAGTTTTCGCCACAATCTCAAGTCCCTCGTCACTATAATTTTTCCATCTTTCTAAAACAAACGCCCCTGCTTCAACAAGCATGTTTATTTGTTTTGAACGAAGGCGAATTACGGACATTGGCCATTTGACAACAGAACACTCCACTTTCGGGAACCCTGCCATTTCAAAGATCCAGTCGGCCTCGGCCTTTGACATGGCAAACTCATAATGACCGCCTTGGTAATGATCATGGGATAAAATTGAGCCGCCGACAATTGGTAAGTCTGCATTAGAACCAACAAAATAATGTGGAAACTGTTTTACAAAGGTTAATAGCCGTAAAAATGATTTCGGGCTAACTTTCATATCCGAATGCTTTTCTGAAAGCAGGATACAATGCTCATCGTAGTAAACATATGGTGAATATTGCAAGTACCATTGATCTCCTAATAGATTCACCCGGATCATGCGGTGATTGGAACGGGCTGGATGACCAATCCGCCCCACATACCCTTCATTCTCCACACAAAGCAAACATTTCGGATAGTCATTCTTTTTTGCCGCTTGTTCTAGTTCAATACTTTTTGGATCTTTTTCAGGTTTCGATAAATTAATTGTAATATCTAACATCCCATATTCAGTAGTTGCCTTAAACTCGATATTGTTTCGAATCCGCTTCATCTGAATATAGTTGCTGTTTTTACTTAATTTATAATAATACTGTGTCGCCTTTTTTGGACTCTGTTTATATTTCTCCCAGAAAAGCTGATTAACGGTTGATGGGCGGGCGATAAGGCAGTTCATAATTTTGCTTGAAAAAATTTCTTTTTCATCAAAAATATCTTCTATAATCCCTTGAGCGCAGGCATAATTAACGATTTGATCAAGTAAATCAGGAATTTCGTCATATTTGCCCCTAGTCGATTCCAATTCCATAAACTCCTCCAAATGGAGAAGCGACAGGAGTTGATTGCGGGCATATCTTTCATCTACCCTCTCAATCAATTGTGTGGTTAACGCTTGATTGATTAATTGTTGGACTAAATTGTGAATCACTTATTTCACCTCAATCATTCTTTCTTCTTCTCAACAACAAAAAAATAGAAATAACATCAAAGTAAATTGAAGCTATTTCTATTTTTCACAGTGGGTTATTAATATTCATTTATCCTCACCACTACATTTGTATATGAAATGATGGGTGGTATTTACACATATTTCCGATTGTAATCATATAGCAGTCCTAAGAGACCGGCTAATCCGAGCAACATCATGCCCAGCTCGAGTTTACCAACTGTCTTTTGTCCGGTGATAATCAATGCCAAACAAATGATAAACACAACCATTTTTAGTATGATTAATACCTTAGCTTTCATTGGAAAAATCCTCCCAGCGGATTTCACTAGGCTCCAAGGTAACTTCTTTACTGTTTCCTTCTCCATCAAAGACTACCGTCGTTTGCTCCTTCATCGAATTGTTGACAATTGCCATTTTTCGAATGGATGGGTAGGCATGGACTTCACAATAGATGTTACTTGCATGCCATTTGTGGAATTCCTCTTCTTTATTGGCAGCATAGTATAGTGCGCGCATCAACAGCCTCGTGTTTTCTTCATTGTATGGAAGCCCTGCGATATAGACGGCTCTGCCTTTTCCAAATGAGTGGCTGGATAGGTGCACTTCTCCATTTGAATACTCAATAATCTCCGTCTCCTCTGACAATGCAAAAATATTTTTCATACCCTCACCAAAATTGAATTGGGTGCTGTCAGCAGAAATAAAATGCTCTTCGACAGGAGTCACAAAATATTTGTCTGTTGATAAACTGAATCCTAGTTCTTTATCAATACCTAAGGCAGTCGCCAATTGGAAATAATGGCCTTCATGTTGATAGGCTGTAGGCTCACCAATTCCTATGAAGCCGCCGCCGTTATGAATCCAGGCTCTGATGGTGGTGACTAACTTTTCATTCGTCCAATATTCCCCTCCTGAAAAAGCTGTTCCAGCGTCACCAGCATTAATGATGACATCAACATCCACGGGCACCCCATCATTGATGACGTCGTCAAAGCTAATGAAGGTAACATCCACGGCAGCCCCGCTCAACGATTCCAAAACACCTAAATAAGAATAAATTTGTTTATACCATAATGCATGGGCAACCATATGTGTCTGCCAAGTTCGAAGCCCGCCCCATGAATTCAAAATCGCTACTTTAAGGCCGCTGTAAGGTGTAACGCCTTTGATGATGTCATAAATTTCGCGGAATTCCCCTGTCACTTTTTCAATATAAGCAACAAAATCAGGGAATTGATAAGCAAGGCTCAAATAGCCGCCATAGCCAATCCGATCAACAGGATTCCTTAGTAATGCTCTTCGAGCCGTGACCCAATTTTCATTGGCCTCAATCACCGGGTTGTTCCCTTCATAAAACGTGTCCGGGAAGAAATAAGGTAAGAACCGACCTTCTGTATAACGGACATGTGGGATATCGGCAATCATTCGTAATGTAGCACCTCCGCCAACACTTCCAACCACGGCATCCAAGCCGATGCTTTCGAAGTATTTTCCATACGGTTCCGTACCAATCCAGTTATCACCAAGGAACATCATAGCTTCTTTGCCACTTTCATGAACGATGTCGACGAGTTCTTTGGCTTCCTTAGCAACAAACTGTTGAACAAAATCGATATAGTCCAAATAGGCTTGCGTCGGAATTCTGAAAGCTGTATTGTAGTAGCCTTGGTCAACAATGTCTTCTGGTCTTAAGCGGTAGCCTTTTTCTTGTTCAAAAGCATCTAGGGCAGCCACCGAAACACTGGCCCCATAACCAAACCAATCTACAAACTTTTCTTTGCCGAGATTATTAAACACCAGTGTAAAATGATAGAAAAATGTTGTGAATCTAACCACATCGGTATCCGGATTTTCTGTCAGCCATTGGTTTAAATAGGTTTTCATATATTCATTGGAGTATGGCTGTCTAACATCAAAAGGAATGTCATGCGGCTTATCGCCCCAATTGTTGGTAATATGATTGTACATTTGTGTAGGATCCCAAATCGCATAAACTAAGAATGACACGGTGTATTCATGCCAAGGAATTGCCTTCGTAATCAAGACACGATTGTCCTTTTTGCTTACTTCCCAATCATTCGTGTCGAGCACTTCTCCGGTTGTCCGGTCGATGACTTCCCAGTATTTCTTAGGATCATGGATGTAATCCGGCCGTAATTGTTCTTCAAAATAGCCTTTCATAAAATGAACTTCCAGTGTGTCCGTAAGTGCAGTATTGAACAAACTCATTAAATAAAGCTGTTGGCATTCATCCATGTGGCTCTCGGCGAACTCATTGTGGCCGCGGGCCACAAAATAAGTCGTATAAATTTTTGCATCCAATTGTTTAATATCATCATCTAATTTTGTTCCATCGCTATCTCGAATCGCATCCGCGCCCCATCGTTCCATCAATTCTTTTGTTTCTTTAAGAAAATTTTCTTCACTTGGCAAAGTAACGCGGCCTATTTTCTTTTTCATGTAAATCCTCCTCTAGTCTTTTAAACCGCCAAGGGTCATCCCTTGTGTCAATTTCTTTTGAACAATGATATATAAAATCAAGGTTGGCAGCATAACAAGAACCATTCCCGCATACATTTGGCCATAGTTTGCTGCTGATTTTTGTGCCGCCATTAAGTTCATCAGCCCAACAGGCAAGGTTTTATTTGGACCTGGGATCAAAGTCAGGGCAATAATGTATTCATTCCAAAAAGCAAGAAAGTTAAATAAAATGACAGCAATAATACTTGGCCGAGCCATCGGTATCATAATCGAAATCATCGTTTTGAAATATCCAGCCCCATCGACCAATGCAGCTTCTTCGTATGTTGATGGCAGTGATTGAAAATAGCTGGATAACAAGTAAATAGTAAATGGCAAAGCAGTCGCCGCATAAACCACAGCTAAGCTAAATAGATTGTCCAGTAGGAATCCATTTCCAAATTGTTCGCGTAAAAAGTTATCCCCGTCTAATAACATCAAGAAAATTGGAACAACTATGTAGTTCACATTGATAAATAATCCAGCTTTAAACAAGGAATTCATAAATTGACTGCCTCTAAAGGTGTATCTGGCCAACACATAGGCTGCTGGCAAGGCGACGATCAATAAAATGAGCAGCGCCAAGGCAGTCACCATGACCGAATTCAACATGTAGGTACCCATGTTTGCCTTTTGGAAAGCATCGATGAAGTTTTGAAAATAGAAGCCTTTCGGCATGACCCAAGGGCTGCCATAGAATTCCGAATTTTGCTTCACTGAAGCTAAGAAAACCCATGCCACAGGGATAATGATAGAGATTGCTAATGTAATCAGAGCGACGTAGATAAACAAGCGATAAGCTGTTTCTGCACTCATTCCTTTTTGTGTTTTCATTGTTCATGGACCCCCTTAATACTCCAGGACTTCCCGTTTGGTAACGCGACTGACAATCGCAGATAATGCGAATGAGAAAAGGAAGATTACCACCCCAATAGCCATACCGTAACCATAAGAAGAATTGGTGTAAGCCTGCTTATACATATAGCTTAAAAATACTTCCGTTGACCCGTCAGGACCGCCGCCAGTCATCGCCTGGACGAGAAGAAAGCTTAAATTAATTGTGCTGATAATGAAGAAGGTTAATGTTGTCCTAATGTTATTCCAAATCAACGGCAAGGTAATACTGAAAAATTGTCTGACTCGTCCAGCACCCTCCAAAGCAGATGCTTCATAAAAACTTTCTGGGATACTCGCCATACTCGACATATACATGACCATATAGTAACCAATCGCTTGCCAAACGAGTGCCCCGCCGATGCTATAGATGGCAATGTTTTGATCGCCAAGCCACATTTTTTGAAGGTTCTCAAGGTTAAATAAAGCAAATAGATTATTCAACAAGCCTGTGGTAGGATCATAAACCGCAGAAAAAATCCCAGCAATGACCACAACGGATAAGATATTAGGGATATAGAATATAATCCGGAAAAAGCTGTTGCCTTTCATCTTTTCTCTCGTTAACAAAGTGGCAAACAAAATCGCTACTAGCATGGTGATGATTGTGACGATAACAATCAATACAATACTGTTTTGGAGAGACCGAAAGAAGTTCATATCATTCCATAAGATTTTAAAGTTATCGAGCCCGACAAATACCTTATTATTAGAAAACCCACCCCACTTATATAAGGACATCCTGAAAACCTCAATCGTAGGGAAAATCATAAAAATGGTTAACAAAATCAGTGCGGGTGCCGTACAAACAAAAATAAAAATCCTTTTTTCCGTTGTCTTATTCATGGATATCACCTCATTTAATAAATATAACGGTGAGGAAGATACTCACCGTTATACTAGTGAACTATTATTTTAATGCTGACCGTAATTGGTCGCTCACTTTTTCAACGGACTCTTGCCAATCTTTTACTTTTTTATCACCAGAAACAATACTGTCGATCGTTCTGAATAATGTATCTGCCATGCTGACACCCTCAACGGCTTCTGTTGCGGCAAATCCACCCATACCTGCTTTAGCTCCGGAATCATAAATACTATAGAATAGCTTATTGTCACCGGTCAGCTTTTCGGAGATCCCTTCGATTGGTTGTATCGCACCAGCTTCTGCAAAAATTTCCGTTGCTTCATCGGAATAAACATACGTTAAGAAATCCTTCGCTGCATCTTTATTTTTAGCTTGAGCTGGCACCCACATTTGTTCGAAGAAGGTAAAGGCGTAACGATCACCGCCATTATCAATAGCCGGCAATGCTGTCATACCCCACTCAAAGCCATCCACTTTAGGTGCTTCTCCCATTTCACCAACGACCCACGTACCATTTGGCATAAACAGTGCTTTGTTATCAAGAATCAATTGTTGGTTTTTCGTGTAGTCTTTGTCATTGGCATTGGCAACAGTCGTTGGCTCTGTGTATTTAGCTAACTTTCCAACAATTTCAAAAACCTTCGTTGCTTCAGGAGATTCCCAAATGCCATCTTCATATTTCATCGCCTTATTGTAAAAGTCAGGTCCGCCAGCTTCTAATAGTAAAGAATAGAAGAATGCATCAAAGTAACCGGTGGTAGGGTAAGTGAATAATGCGATTCCTTCAGCTTTCGCTTTATCACCCAACGCCCACATCTCATCCCAAGTCTTCGGTACATCCCAGCCCTTTTCTTTTAACAAGCCGGCATTATAGAACAATCCAGTTGGACTGTAGAACATCGGTGCCATATAAGTTTTCCCGTCATTATAAGGGCTGGTCGCCAGTGTATCAGTAAAACCTGGTACCAACTTATCCTTAACCTTGACATCCTCACCATAAACGTTTTTATCCAAAACATCCGAAATGTCTTCTAAAGCTTTATCTTTAATCAAATTTTCTGTCAGTGCCAGTTTTCTTCCGGTTGCCAATAAAACTACATCCGGATAGTTCCCTGCTTTCATATTCGGGCTGATAACATCCTCGAGATTCTTATCCACAGTCAATTCAACATCAACTTTTGGATTTGCTGCTTCATACGCATCGATCACTTTGGTCCACATATCTTTACCATATGCTGACTCTAATGCTGCCACATGAAGGGTCTGTTGTTCACTAGAGGCTTTACCATTCTTTGAATCTACCTTTTGATCGTTATTACAGGCCATCAGGCCTAGAGATAACATTGCAATCGAACCTGCCAACAAAAGTTTCTTTTTCATGTTGATCCTCCCCTTATTTCTTTATATCTTTATAGGTAAAGTATACGTTTAGAAAAACGCTTTCACAATAAACATCTTGTTCTATTTTTTAGGTATCTTGCTATCCATTGTAATTATTCACTAAAAAACCTATAATTCAGTTTAATAGAATGCCTTTGAAGGAGGAAGTAATTTGTCGAATGAAATTTATGAGGTTCCACCATCAGCACGGGGCCATCTTCCAGTTAAACTTCTCTATGTAACAAAAGCAAAATACGATAAAGATTGGCATAGCACCAATCATACTCATCATTTTACTGAAATATTGTATATTACTAAGGGCAAAGGGACTTTCATTTTTTCAAAAAAAGAAATCCCCGTCAAAGAGCATGATTTAATTGTCATCAATCCGAATGCCGAGCACACGGAAAAGTCTGGTGTCGATCACCCCCTTGAATATATTGCACTTGGCATCCAAGGTCTAGCTTTTTCATCTCCAGATGATCCGGGATTAGAGGTCACTTTTTTCAATTATAAACAGGAGCAAAACGTCTATCTCTTTTACCTCCAACAATTGATTGAAGAAGTTGAAAACCAAAAAGAAGATTATGAGTTGCTCATACAAAACATATTAGAAATTTTGTTGCTTAAAATGATGAGGAAAAAGGCATTTACATTGGAGGAAACCTCTACTAAAAAGATTAGTAAAGATGTTGCCTTTATCAAAAATTATATTAAGCAGTATTTTCGTGAAGAAATCAATTTGGATACTTTAGCTGAGGTTGGTCATATCAATAAATACTACCTTGCTCATTCCTTTAAGAAAGCATTCGGTGTTTCTCCGATTGAATACTTGATTCAAACCCGTATTCGGGAAAGTAAAATATTATTAGAAACCACCAACTACCCGATTTCTAATATATCAACCATTACCGGCTTTTCTTCCCAGTCCTTTTTTGCTCAATCCTTTAAACGGGTAACCAATCTTTCTCCTTCACAATACCGAAATGCCAAAAACTCTAATAAAAGTAAAACAAGGAAATCAAAAAGTAATAAGTAAGTCATAATAAAAAATGCCGCCCTCACTTTTGTGTGAGAGCGGCAGCTTATACATGTTTTTTTTAAAAGTATTCAATAAACAATGAATTAGGTGAAATTCGGATTGTTTATACCATTACTTTACATATATCATTTGTAAATTCTACCGGATCCTGGATTGGTAGTCCTTCTATAAGTAGTGCTTGATTATATAGTAACTTTGTATACAGATTTAATTTTTCTTTATCATTTTCAAAAGCTTCCTTTAATGATTGGAAGACTTCATGATCTTTATTAATTTCTAACACCTTATCTGCCTTGATGTTTTGATTATCAGGCATGGCAGCAAGTATTTTTTCCATTTCTATGGATATGTCACCCTCTGTAGCCAAGCAAACAGGGTGAGACTTTAACCGTTTTGAAACTCTAACATCTTTAACTTTACCTTCTAAAATGTTTTTCATATAGTCAAAGATTTCTTTGTTTTCGTTTGCTTCTGATTCGGAATCGCTCTTGTTATCTTCCGCTTCAATTCCTAGGTCTCCGCTTGAAATAGATTTGAATTCTTTTTCCTTGTAAGTCATTAACATTTTGATGGCAAATTCATCGATATCCTCAGTGAAGTAGAGAATCTCAAAGCCGTTTTCAGTAACGAACTCTGCTTGCGGCAGCTTATCGATTCTTTCAATCGATTCACCAGAAGCGTAGTAAATATATTTTTGTTCTTCTGGCATTCTTGATACATATTCATCCAACGTTACGAACTTCTTCTCTTTTGAAGAGTAGAACATGATTAGGTCCTGTAATACTTCTTTATTGGCACCAAATTCACTATAAACCCCGTATTTTAACTGGCGGCCAAATGATTTATAAAACTCTTCATACTTTTCTCGTTCATTTTTTAACAAGCTTTGCAATTCGCTTTTAATCTTTTTGTTGATATTTTTTGAAATAAGCTTTAATTGGCGATCATGCTGGAGCATTTCTCTTGAAATGTTAAGAGACAGGTCCTCAGAGTCAACCATACCTTTGACAAAGCTAAAATGGTCCGGCAGCAGGTCAGCACACTTGTCCATAATTAAAACGCCATTTGAATAGAGTTCTAAGCCCTTTTCAAATTCCTTTGAATAAAAGTCAAATGGAGTTTTTTCAGGGATATATAAAATGGCATTATATCGAACTGTCCCATCCACACTGATGTGGATATGTTTAATAGGCTTATCAAAACCGTAACGTTTTTCTGCGTAGAAGTTCTCATAATCAGCATCAATTAATTCACTTTTATTTTTTCTCCAAATTGGAACCATGCTGTTAATTATCTGTTCCTCTACATATTCCTCGAACTCGTTTTCACTGCCTTCTTTTGGTCTGCTGCCAGAAACATCCATTTTAATTGGGTAGCGAATAAAATCTGAGTATTTCTTAATAATTGACTTTAAACGATACTCTTCTAAAAACTCATCATAATTCTCATCTTCGGTATTTTCTTTGATTTTTAAAACAATCTCAGTACCTAAAGAATCTTTCTCAGCAGATTCGATTGTGTAACCCTCTGCTCCATTCGATTCCCACTTGTATGCTTCCTCACTGCCTAATGCCTTACTCGTTACAGTAACTAGGTCTGCCACCATAAATGCAGCATAAAAGCCGACGCCGAATTGACCAATAATGTCATAGCCGTCCTTTAGTTCGGTTTCCTTTTTAAAGGCTAATGAACCGCTTTTCGCAATAGTACCAAGGTTAGTCTCAAGTTCTTCCTTGGTCATACCAATGCCTGTATCAATAATTTTCAAGGTTCTATTTTCTTTGTCAGGGATTACTTTAATAAAGTAGCTATCCTTATCGAAGCTTAACGTATCATCTGTTAACGCTTTGTAATAGATTTTATCAATCGCATCACTTGCATTAGAAATTAACTCTCTTAAAAATACTTCACGATGTGTATAAATAGAGTTAATCATCATTTCTAACAGCCTTTTGGACTCAGCTTTAAACTGCTTTTTTGCCATCGAAATCTCTCCTTACTTATTGGATTAAATAGTTTTTTAACCATTAGCACTCTCGACCTCAGAGTGCTAACACCGACATTATTTAAATATCACAAATCCTTGGAGGTTGTCAATAAAATAGCGACACACTTTTAAATGTGCCGCCTGCTTTTATTTTTGACTTTGGAGGATCAATTGTAAACCCAATCCAATATAAATAGTTCCTACGACTTTTCCCTGCCAGCGGGACATCATGCTATTTTTTGCAAACAGCTTATTACCTAGTGAACTTGCTAGAAAGGCTAAGGTCGAGGTGTACATAATACTCATTAATACAAAGACTAACCCTAGAATTAATAGTTGATAGACCACTGGGGGGCCATTTGTTTTAACAAATTGCGGAAAGAACGCTAGGAAAAATAACGCCGTTTTTGGGTTAAGTAATTCAATTAGTAATGCATGTCGAAAAGATACCCCAGATTTCTCTTTTTTTACATTTGGCTGTTCCTGCTTTTTTGCTGATTCGAACAATGCCTTTATTCCTAAGAAGATTAAATAGGCTGCACCTAAATACTTCACCACTTCAAAGGCTAATGCTGATGTCATTAGAATGGCCGAGAGTCCAAGAACTGCTGCAATCGTATGAACTAAGTCTCCAACAGCAATACCAACACCGGTAATGATTCCAGCCCTTAATCCGCCTTTTACGGTTTGAGTCAAGGTCAATAACACTGCTGGCCCTGGGATTAGAAAAAGTATCAGCACGACCAAAATAAACGCCAACATATCCCTCTCTCCTATACACGTGATTACCACTATCTTATCATAATATTCTTGGAATTAGCTTTTTAAAAATGAGGAACCTGGAGATTGGCTGCTCTTCGGTCACTCCAGGCTTCCTGCATTGACCCAAATGACTTTTCTACATCTCTTCGGTCACTCCAGGCTTCCTGCATTGACCCAAATGCTTTTTCTATATGCTCTTCGGTCACTCCAGGCTTCCTGCATTGACCCAAATGACTTTTCTACATGCTCTTCGGTCACTCCAGGCCTCCTGCATTTACCCAAATGCTTTTTCTATATGCTCTTCGGTCACTCCAGGCTTCCTGCATTGACCCAAATGCCTTTTCTACCTGCTCTTCGGTCACTCCAGGCTTCCTGCATTTACCCAAATGCTTTTTCTACATGCTCTTCGGACACTCCAGGCTTCCTGCATTTACCCAAATGCCTTTTCTACATGCTCTTCGGACACTATGAACCTATCATAGTTACCCAAACACTTTATTATTCCATCTCTCGGTCACTATAACCCTACACAAAAAAACCGACATTATTTTTTGTCGGTTTCTTCTGATTTTATTACCAGCAACCTATGATCTTCAGAGCTTTCAACGATATGCTTGAGTATCGAAAGTTTGTTTTCCCAAAATTTTTCGTAGAAGGAAAGCCATTGTTTTAGTTCCGTTAACGGCTCAGGGTGCAGCCGATAAATTTTTTCTCTCCCAACCTTTCGTCCGCTTACCAATTCTGCTTCTGAAAGGACTTGGAGATGCTTGGCAATAGCTGTACGACTCATAGGAAAATGAGATGTTATTTCTGAAATGGGTAACTCTTTTTCCGCGAGTAACTTAAGTACTTTTCTTCGGGTGGGGTCAGCAATCGCTTGAAATACATCATGCTTTTGTGCGGAGGGTGACACTTAGCTCTCCAATAGGGTACGCAGTTTTTGAACGATACCTGCCCATCCCTGAGACATATTATCACGAATAGCAGAAGCTTTTTGGTTTGCCTTGCCAATAATTGCGTCAGATTGAGGCCAGCCGCCATGAATAAGGGTGAACTCTGTTTTATCACCCAAATCCTTTAAAGTAAACGATAAAAACCAGCCATCCGTATCCCAAATGAACGACAGAGAATGAGGAGGATTAAATTCAGTCACTTTACACGGAGATGGACCAAATGGAGATTGGATATGGAATTCATATCCTACTTCTGGTTTAAAGTCATTAGGCATTAACCAAGCTGCAATCCCTTCTGCAGTTGATACTTGTTCCCAGACCTTATTAATAGGTGCATGAATGACAACTGTTTGTTTAATATCTTGTAATGTATTTTCCATTGATTTCTCCTACCTTCACACTTTGATATAAAACCATTTGGTTTCGCTTCCTGAATTATATAAAACCATTTGGTTTCATGTCAACGAAAATTTTCTCATTTACTTTTCCCATTACAACCCTTTGCCATACAAAATGACACTTCTATGCAGAAGTGCCAAAATTTCAAACTCTATGACTCTGTTCTAAATAAATCGTTTTCTTGTCATAATAACGGGCTAAAAAATGGCCGGTTAAGGAAGCAAGGATTTGCTGGAATAGCATTCCAACAACTACCGGTACAGCAACTGCCGGAGAAAAATAGGTAACAGCAATAACAGCCCCGGCACTTATATTTCTCATTCCACCTGAAAAAGTCAAAGAAACGACTGTTTCTCGATCACTTCTAATTAGTTTACCGATTAGAAACGAAAACAGGTAACCGGTTAACGCAATAAAAAAGACCACTAGGATGATACTAACTAGTTTTAAATTTATATTTTTTAAATAAGGTGCAATGACTGCTCCATTTAGCATGACTACAACGCCAAGGCTGATTTTTGAAAAAGGTGCCAAATTTGCACTTAACTTTTTCGTCACATTCCTCTTTAGAAGCTGATTTAGCAGCATTCCAAGAATCGAAGGCAAAACAATCATTCCAACTAATCCTTGCATGATACTTATAAAGTCCATTTCAATTTTCTCCCCTATTAAGAAAGACAAACAATACGGAACAATCAACGGGGAAAGAATCGTATCTATAAGAATAATGGATAAGGTCAATGGGATATTTCCTTTATAAATTGAAACCCACATAAAGCTGGTTATTCCAGTAGGAATGGCCATGCTTAACACAATGCCTGTAATCGTAAAAACATCCTCTTGAAACGTTATATGACCGACACCCAAGGCCCATATTGGCATCAGGATATGCAATAACACCATCGCAGCAAGTATTGGAAGCGGATGCCTGACCACATCTGATAATGATTTAAAATTCGAGTTCAAACTTCCTGCAAATGTCATAAACGCAAATATCCAAGGAATTAAATAGGAAAAGTCTGTAATATAAACAGAAAGTAAAACTCCCAATACTACACTTGTGGGAGTAATTAAGGGCATAATTTTTTCTAGTTGTTTATTTATCTTCTGCAGCATGTTGCTTCTCTCCAAGCTTATTTTCTATATTCGTTCCAAGCCGTAAGACCACCTTCTAAGACTTCGACTTGATAGCCGAGACCGTCAAGAATATCGGCACATTTCGTGGCGGAATTTCCAGTGGTGCAGGTAACAACGATTGGTTGTTCCTTCGTTATTTGTGCTAGCTCATCCCTTTCTTCAAGATTGAAAATTACCGTTTTCGGGATGTTAAGACAGAGCACCTGTGAATCTTCAATATGGTATTCATTATATTTTTCTTCTACTCGAACATCTAGCAGAAGTACTTTTTCTTCTCCTTGCATTCTTTCATGAAGTTCTTTTGGACTAATTTTTTTCAATGTTAACACCTCCATTACAAAGAATATCACATTTTCAATATTTCGGTATTCGACAAAAATTACAAGTAATATTTCTAGGCTGAGTCATTAACTGATTTTGTCCGTAATACATCTCAGGTCTTAGGAATAATTAAATCTCTGGTGCATTGGTAGTTTTTGAGAAATCCCTTATGATTAAGCTATAGAAGTGAAGGGAAGGGATATTAAGATGAAGAGAATAGTGATTCTTCTATTAATTATCTCGGGGTTATATATTGTTTTTAATCAGTCATTCGAGTTTGATGGTTTTGCATTTGAAGGAAGTAAAGATGGCAGGGCTGCACTTTCGAAGACAATAGACACCATTGAGATAAATGTGGGCAGCGTTCAGACAACGATTATTCCTGAAGACCGAAATGATGTAGAAGCAGTGTTAACTGGCAAAGGCTCGCTAATCGTTGAGGAAACAGGTAACAGGATTATAGTTGAAACGAAAAGGAAAATGTTTAATTGGTTCTCTTTTTCAGAAAAAAGCCAACTAAAAATCTATATTCCTGAAGACTATAACAGGAATATAAACATTCAAATTGGTTCAGGCAGCTTGGATTTCTCTGGCGAATCAATGAAATTAAATAAACTTTCTTTGGATATTGGTTCAGGAAATGTAAATCTCGATCATTTAGAAGTTGATGAATTTACACATGATGGTTCTTCTGGCAAAGTTGAAATTGACACTTTAATTACAAAAACAGGTACTTTTGACCTTAGCTCTGGAAATTTAGATATTGAACACTATACCGGCGCCCTAAATGCAGATGTTTCATCAGGAACGTTCTCCGTGCAAATGGATAAATTAAATGATTCAATTGATATTGACCTTAGTTCTGGAAATGTGAACCTTGATTTGCCTGATAACGCTGATTTTATTTTAAATGGCAACGTAAGCAGTGGAAATATTTCGAGTGAGTTTCCTTTAACCACTACTAGCAGTGATAAGAAAGGCCTTAAAGGAGCCTATGGTTCTGGTAAGCATAAGATAGATGTTTCCGTTTCAAGCGGCGATGTTTATATTTTCTAATTCTATAAAAAGCGCATGGAGCTCATCATCCATGCGCTTTTTACGTGTAACCAACAATGTCTATCTTTCATAACGTATAATGCCTTGTGCTTTACTATGGAAGGAGCGCTATGATGTATTATTACCATTATCCTTACCCACCACAACCTCGGCCGCCTGTTTACCCGAATTATCATAATCCAATACCCCGTCAATATCCGCAGGTGGATGTAAATGTTTTCAAGAAATCCATTAAGACCTATCGGCTATTAATGGACCAAGGTAGTATCCTTTTGGACAGATTAGGAGATTCAGATTTTGATGTTAAGATAATGTCAGCTGCACAACAGGGAAACACTTCCGAAGTGGATAAATTAATTAAAACAATTGGACTAAAAGTGCCTGTGAGGACAAAATATACGCCAACTGGTGTGACATTTGAACTTACAGCACACGTAGACCCAAATGCACCCGCGAACTGTTGTACATTAAAAGTACAATTACAATGGGGAAACTAATAGACCTTCAAATGAAGGTCTCCTTTTTGGAATAGGCTGTTTTCGTAAATATTGTTGTTATAATCTTAAAGCCGATTTTAACGTGGAAATAGTTATTTTGTTCTTTAGAATTTAGTATGCAGGCTCTTATTAAATTTATTCTATTTTCTGGTTATTTCTAGGATTACAATATCAGCTATTTCCAGAGTAGCCAATAAACAAATAATGAGGATTAACAAAAACCTATATATATTTCCTTTTTTTAACATGGTTGTCTCCAATTTTTGATGGTATAGATTTAAAATAGCAAATTACTGGATATATAAAAATTCAATTATATTTACATATTGCATCGATTTTTACACTATTAAACTTTTATTTTCCTATTTATAAATCAATCATATAGGAGTAGAATAAAGCTTATTTGATAAAACAACGTTGGATTAGGAGAAAATCGTGGAGGAACAAAAAAACAACTATCAAGAACAGAGTCTTTTCAGTATTACTTGGCCGCTCTTTATTGAGCTGGCACTCCATATGGGAATGGGGATTGTGGCTACGTTAATGTTAAGTCATTATTCCGATCAAGCAGTAGCAGGTGTTGGTGTAGCTAGCCAACTGCTAAATATCTTCATTTTGGTTTTTAATGTCACTTCAATTGGTGCAACTGTTTTAATCAGTCAAAATCTTGGTGCAGGAAAACTTCAGCGTGCCAGGCAATTATCTTATTCCGTATTTGGATTGAATTTCTGGTTTGGAATATCGATTGCCATTATTGTTTTCTTTTTAGGAGAGCCGCTGCTTCGTTTATATAATGTTCATGGTGCCGTTTTTGACTATGGACTTACCTTTGTACGAATATGTGCACTTTCACTCTTTTTCGAATCCTTATCTCTGGCTTTAAGTGCAATCCTTCGCAGTAATGGATACACCAAGGAATCAATGATGGTTACCGTTTATATGAATTTAATAAGTATTGGCGGAAATATCATAGCAATTACCGGAATCTTCGGACTGCCGGTTACTGGTGTGACTGGTGTATCCTGGGCTATCTTTGCGGCACGTGCCTATGCTGTTATCGCCCTATTATATTTGCTATATAGCAGACTTTCTTTAAAAATAGTGTTCAAAGACATATTCAACGTATCAAAAGATGATATTCGGGGATTACTCCGGATTGGGATTCCTTCAGCTGGAGAAAATCTTTCTTACCAATTATCTCAGGTGGTCATCACTAGCTTTGTTGTTACAATGGGTACATCCTCATTAGCTGCAAGAGTTTATATATTGAATATTAGCATGCTTTGTTTTTTGTTCACATTCGCGATTGGTCAAGGTACCCAGCTTTTAGTAGCACGATATATTGGAGGGAAACAATTTGATCGGGCCTTAAAACGTGGAATCAGCACCTTAAAAATCGCAATGGTTGCTTCAACCTTTGCATCGCTGGTCTTTGCTATTGGCGGGCACTCTATATTAAATTTATTTACAGAGGACCCAACAATTATTATGATTGGACTTCCAGTGTTATGGGCTATTGTCTTCGTTGAACCTGGAAGAGCTATGAATATCGTCTTGATGAGCTCGTTAAAGTCTGCTGGGGATGTTCGTTTTCCAGTTGTTATTGGTATTATTTCTATGTGGGGAGTAGCAGTTCTTCTTAGCTATCTATTTGGTGTTCATTATGGCCTAGGACTTTTAGGAGTATGGCTTGCTCAGGGAGCAGATGAATGGCTGCGCGGCTGCTTTGCGCTAAAGCGATGGCTCTCCAAACCTTGGGAGCGAGTTACAAAACTAGTATTAGATTCATAATAGAATAGCATACAAAAAACGTAAGGGGCTTCTCCTCCTTACGTTTTTTATATTGTTTTAATCTAACCTGCTTGATGAAGATTTTGTTTCACTTCAGTAAATAAACTCTTGTTTCATAAGGCTTAAGTGTGAATTCTTTCCGGAGCTTTTTATCTGCTGTTTGATAATTATGAAGGACTAGTTTCGACTTAGAATAAGACACACTGTTTGGAACATGTACCCTCGTTGATTCACAGCTAAAATTATTGATGATGATTGCTTTTTTACTTCCCAATCTACGGGTATAGACAAATAATTTAAGATGGTTCGATAATAACAATTCATATGTTCCATATACAAACAATGGATGTTCTTTACGTAATTGAATCAATTCTTTGTAGAAAGAACGAATTGATTCCGGGTCATCCAATTGATCTTCGACATTAATCTCACGATAATTTGGATTTACACCCAGCCATGTATGTTCAGCCGTAGTAAATCCGCCCATGTTGCCGGCATTCCATTGCATCGGGGTTCGTGCGTTGTCACGGCATTGCTTCCAGATAATATTCATAATTTCATCATGGGGGCGGCCTTTTGCTGTTTCGACCTTATAGAAGTTAACCATCCCAACATCGTTGTAATCTTCAATTGAAGGAAATTGAACGTTGGTCATCCCTATCTCCTGGCCCTGATAGATAAATGGGGTGCCTTTCATAAGGAAATACATCGCGCCAAGCATTTTCGCACTTTCTTTCCAATATTTCTTGTCATTCCCCCAGCTTGAAACCCGGCGAGGCTGGTCATGGTTTTCGATAAACAAAGCATTCCAGCCCTTGCCTTCCAATCCTTTTTGCCATTTGGTTAAATTCTTTTTTAACGCACGAATATCAACTTCTCCCTTTGCATTTTTTTCCCAAAGTCCTAAAAATTCAAATTGAAAAATCATGTTAAAATAACCGTTTTCTTCGCCAACCCATTTATCCGCGTCATCAAGCCCGACACCATTTGCTTCCCCTACAGTCATAATGTCATAGTTTTTAATCGTTTTCTGAGAAAACTCCGCTAACCATTCATCAATTCCGTCCACATTCATCATGTAAGGAAAACATGGCACATAATCTAAATTTGCTGGATTCGGCATATCTGGGAAACCTGGTTCTTTTCTAATATGGGAAATCGCGTCAACACGGAAGCCGTCGATTCCTTTATCCAGCCACCAGTTCACCATATCGTATAAAGCATTTCGAACCTCGGGGTTTTCCCAATTTAAATCGGGCTGCCTTTTTGAAAAAATATGCATGAAATATTCCTCAGTACTTTCATCATATTTCCACGCAGAACCGCTGAAAATGGATTCCCAGTTATTCGGTTCCTTCCCATCCTTGCCCTCACTCCAAATGTACCAATCTCGTTGAGGATTGTTTTTTGAAGATTGGGACTCAATAAACCAAGGATGCTCATCACTCGTGTGGTTGATGACCAAATCAAGAATCAATTTCATTCCCCGGCTGTGAACTCCTTCAAGCAGTTCATCAAAATCGGCCATCGTCCCGAATTCATCCATAATATCTTGATAATCAGAAATATCGTAACCATTATCATCATTTGGTGATTTGTACATCGGAGACAGCCAAATCACATCGATTCCTAATTCTTTCAGGTAGTCCAATTTGGAAGTAACTCCTTTTAAATCGCCAATCCCGTCGCCATTGCTATCCATGAAACTTCGGGGATACACCTGATAGGCAACACTTTCTTTCCACCATTTTTTATTCATATCCGCAACCCTTCCTTGATGTCTACGCCCACCACATTTGCGAAACTGGCTCTTCAATTAAAACTGATTTCAAATTGGTTACAGCACGTTTGAAGCCTTCTTCAATCGACATGATTGCATCCTCATGCTCAATACTAACAACATAATCATATCCGTAGGTCCGCAGCGCACTCATCATATCTGACCATTCTTTTAAACTATGTCCACAGCCAACTGATCGGAAGGTCCAAGCGCGCGTTCTTAATTCTCCATAAGGCTGCATATCCGTTAATCCATACATATTCACATTTTCCTGATCAATGTATGTGTCTTTCGCATGAAAATGGTGAATCGCATTTTCTTTTGCTAGAATTTTGATTGCTGCCACGGGATCAATTCCCTGCCACCATAAATGGCTTGGGTCTAAATTGGCACCAATTGCGTCACATGTTTGCTCACGAAGTTTTAAAAGTGTGTAAGGTGTGTGTACTAAAAAGCCGCCATGAAGCTCCAGTCCAATTTTTACATTGTGCTCCTTCGCATATTGGCCGACCTCTTTCCAGTATGGGATTAATTTTTCTTCCCATTGCCACTTTAGCACATCCCCATATTCATTCGGCCATGGAGTAACAGGCCAATTTGGATATTTTGCTCCCTCATGGTCTCCTGCGGTACCAGAAAAACAGTTAACAACGGGTACTCCCAAAAGTGAAGCAAGTTTAATCGTTTTTAATAGAGTTTCATGAGAATTTTTCGCAAATGCCTCTTCAGGAGAAATGGGATTGCCATGACAGCTGAACGCACTGATAATTAGATTCCGTTCCTCGACTTTTTGGATGTAGTGCTTGCGTGCTTCCTCACTTTCTAATAAACCATCTAAGTCACAATGACTGTTCCCTGGGTAACAGCCGGTTCCAATTTCAATTGCATGAAGGCCAGCTTCATTTACAGCATCGAGCATTTCTTCAAAGGACTTTTCTGCAAAAAGGACGGTAAATACCCCTAGTTTCATAAATGATTTCCCCCACTCTCATATATTCGATCAATGATCTGTGAAACCTGAAGCGCCTCTTCTCGCTTCACTACCAACTCTTCCATTCCTAAACAAGTATGAATAAAATTCTTCGCCTGAGAGTGACCTGGTTCTTCCTCACCTGGAAGCCAAGCAGCTTCACTGTTTACCAGCATTCCGTTTTTCGAGGTGTATAGTTCAAATGGGAAGACACTTAACCCTCCGTCTACACCTGAAATGCTGAGGTGCTCGGCGTCATCCTTTATATTGGCTGCCCATGATGTTTCAAACAACATAGAAGCACCACTTTCAAATTGAATATAGGCGGTCACATGATCATCGACATTAAAGGTTTCATGAATAAACGAACCCCATTGATTGACTTGATTAGCTGTCTTACTTAACGTGTTATAGGCGGTGCCTGTCACCGTGAGATGTTTTGGATTTCCCATCAGCCAAAGAGCTAAATCAAGCAGATGACATCCATAATCAATCAAACTGCCGCCACCCTGCAAGTCTTTATTAGTAAAAACTCCCCATCCAGGTACTTTGCGCCGTCTTAACGCCTGAACTCTTACCACAAGCGGTGTCCCTACTTCTTGCATGACCTTTTTGGCTGCCTGGGACTCCTTCATAAAACGGTAATGATACGCAATAGCGAGAACCTTATCCGCTTTTTTAGAAGCCGTGATCATCGCCTCGCATTCCTCCGCCCGTAACGCCATCGGCTTCTCACATAATACATGTACACCCGCTTCAAAGGCAGCAATCGTGATTTCTGCGTGGAATTTATTTGGTGTGCAAATACATACAGCATCAACCTGTGAAAAAAGATCATGATAATTCGCAAAAACATGAGCGATGTTATATTTATCACCGGTTTCCTGTGCTCGTTCAAGGTTAACATCACTTAGTGCAGTAATTTCACAAATATCATTTAACTGAAGAAACGCAGGAATATGACGGCTTTGAGCAATACCGCCGACCCCAATAATTCCAATGCGAAGTTTTTTCATCCTTCTCTCACTCTTACTATTTGTTTTGTTTCATTGGACTCGAGTGCTGCCAAAATAACCTCCAATGATTTCATACCTTCCTCACCGGTTACAAGCACTTCTTGATCATGAACAACTGAATCCACAAATTTATCAATCACATGAGAATTTTTCTGACCACCAGCACCATTGGACTGGATTTTGCCAAGCTGATAATTCACTATTTCTCCGTTCGCATATTGAACCACTAAAGAATTAGTTGGGTCATCTTCTAAACGAAGAATGGCCTTCTCTCCATAAATAATCGTGGAGTTATCTTCCTTGCTGACGTAAGCCCAGCTTGCTGCAAGGGTTCCTATGATACCACTTTCGGTTTTTAGGACACATACTGCATTATCATCAACATCAGCGAAATCTTTTGCACTTGTTTCAACAAAAGATCCTACTTCTGTAATTTCTTCACCTAGGACATAGCGGAGTAAATCGGTCTTATGAACACCAAGGTCACCCATGGCACCTACAAATGCTTTTTCTTTTTGAAAGAACCAGCCTTCTTTACCTTCGACACTCCAGCCCTCAGGACCTCCATGACCAAATGCTGTGCGGAAACTATAGATTTTACCGATTTCTCCGTCCTCGATTAACTTGCGTGCCTTTTGATGAGAGGGTACAAACCTCTGATTATGAGCAATCATTAACTTTTTTCCGCTTTCCTTTGCTGCTGCAATCATCGCTTCTGCTTCATCCTTAGATGTTGCCATTGGTTTTTCACATAGTACGTGAATTCCAGATTTTAATGCAGCGATTGAAATGGGGGCATGAAGATAGTTGGGAGTACAAACACTTACTGCATCCACTGATCC
The DNA here is from genome assembly GCF_031457145.1 of Neobacillus niacini. GTDB lineage: Bacteria > Bacillota > Bacilli > Bacillales > Cytobacillaceae > Neobacillus > Neobacillus niacini_J. The sequence goes on along the minus strand of NZ_JAVDVZ010000003.1, from coordinate 172,860 downwards.
GTTGCTTAATAACTCTTCATAGTTTGTACAGGCTTTTACAGCATATTTTTCCGCTACGACTAAAGCGCGTTCCTCATTGATATCACAAACAGCAATAAGCTCAACATTTTTATTCGATTTATATTCAGGTAAATGGCGGTGCTGGGCAATACTGCCACAGCCAATCACAGCTACTCGTAATTTTCCCATGTTTACTTCCCTCCAATTACTTCAAGTGGTTTAGCATTTCCATAAACTGGTCGTTCACGTTTTACCGGCGCTGCCCATTTCACAGCGTTAATAATGACACGTTGAATGTCTTTATTGTGGTAAGTAGGATATGTTTCATGACCTGGACGGAAATAGAATACTTTCCCGTTCCCGCGTTGGTATGTACATCCACTGCGAAACACTTCTCCTCCTTCAAACCAGCTTGTAAAGATCAGTTCATCTGGCTGTGGGATATCAAAATGCTCCCCATACATTTCTTCTTTTTCTAATTCAATATATTCAGAGATTCCTTCTGTAATTGGATGGCTTGGGCTCACGACCCAAAGCCGTTCTTTTTCGTCTGCTACCCGCCATTTTAAATTACAGCTTGTTCCCATTAATGTTTTAAAGATTTTTGAGAAATGCCCGGAATGTAAAACTATTAAGCCCATGCCGTCGAGGACACGCTGCTGAACCTTTTGAACAATTTCATCCTTTACTTCACCATGTGCTAAATGACCCCACCAAACTAATACATCTGTATTTTCCAGAACTTTGTCCGTTAAGCCATGCTCTGGTTCATCTAGAGTAGCTGTTCCTACTTCGTATCCCTCAGATTTAAGAAATTCAGCGATTGCACCGTGGATGCCGTTAGGATAAATATCCCTTACAACCGAATCTTTTTGTTCGTGACGGTTTTCATTCCATACAGTTACTTTCAACATAATCAATCTACTCCTTTTATATCTTTTACTTACCATTTATTTTAGAGAATGGAAAAAATAATGAAACGGCTTACATTGACAAATAAGGTGTAAAATATTGAACTTAATAACTTAATTACCCTTTACTGATTTTAAGTAATTTAAACTGATTTCAATGCTCTCGAATGGTGTACGGCGGCTAAAATCCTGCTCAACTATCCACCAATGGACCCCTGATTCTTCTCCTATTTTCAGTACTGCTTCAATATCAACGCAGCCTGTTCCAAGCTCAGCAAAAAATTGTTCATCATCTGTCGTCATGTCCTTCAAATGAATGAGAGGTGTTCGATTTTTATAACGATTCATCCACTCAACCGGGTTTTCACCCGCTTTTGCCAACCAATACACATCCAGCTCTGCCTTAACATTGTTCGCGCTCGTTTTATCAAAAATGGCTTCAAGGATTGATCTCCCATTGGACAAGCGCTCTAGTTCAAAATCATGATTATGATAGCAAAGGGTGATGCCTTCCCGACGACATAATTCACCAGCTCTATCTAAAAATGAAATAAGGGCTTTGTAATCCTCTATGCTGCGGCGTTCTGGCTGTAAATACGGACAAACCACATAACGGCTTTCTAATATTTTCTGTTCTTCAATGACTTGATATAGATTGTTTTCCAATTCTTCCAGAGGCACGTGGCTGGCTGTTGCCCTTAGCCCAAATTCATCCAATAACACTTTTACCTCATTCACAGTCAATCCGCCATACCCCGCAAATTCAACACCATCGTAGCCAAGCTCCGCTACTCGTTTTAATGTGCCAGCAAAATCCTTTTCACTTTCTTCCCGCAAAGTGTACATTTGTACTGCTATTGGAATGTTTGTCAACCTTCTCCCCCATTTCTCAGAACATACCTTATTTGATTACATCATAATGCCTGAATCTGCATTTAAACATAGATGATATAATCAAAACATCTACTATTTTGCTATTTTATTAAAGGCTTTGTTAAATTACTTTGTTGATATATTGCTAATAAGAATTGTTCACAAAAGAGGGCTATTGGTGACCTTATTCTTGTTGGGATTAAGAATGTGGTAACCAATGAAGGCTATTGGTGACCGTAATCTTGTTGAAATTGAGAAAGTGGTCATCAACGAGGGCTATTGGTGACCGTAGTCTTGTTGGAAATGAAAATGTGGTAACCAAGAGGCGTAAATGATGACCGTAATCAATGGCATAAGGAAGTTAGATGTTACATAGAAGAGTTTTACGTGACAGAAAACAGGTCGGACAACAATAATAATTAACAGAGCCTTATAAAAAGGGAGAAATGTTTATGACAACGAACATATTTTTTTGCGGCTATTCGTATCACACAAATGGATATCATTCGCAGCATAAATCCGGATACCCCTCTTATCTATTCCGCCTGCAAACAGAAGGCCTTTGTGAAGTAATAGTGAAGGGTAGAAAAATGGAACTCGAGAAGGGAGACCTCCTGCTCATAAAACCAGGGGATCACTATGAACTACTGGTAAATGCGGGCCAAAACAGCGGCGACTATCATTTAGTATGCGAAGGTGCATGGGTGGACGAATGGTGGAACCGTTCCGAGAGGCCAGATGTCTCCAGAATCGATTTGGATAATAAGCTGCTGGTTCTATGGCGACATATTATGATTGAAAAACGCCGTCCAGCCTCCAGCCAAAACGAAGAGCTCACAGGCTATTTGCTGCGAGCTCTCTGCTTAACTTTAGAACGGGCCATTAATGAAACGGTGCCTTCTTTCAACGTCCCCTATACTGTGACAAGGATGATGCGGTACATAGAAGAACATGCCACAACCGCATTTAAAGTCGAGGATGTGGCAAGGCATGCTGGTCTTAGCATCTCCCGGTCCGTTCATCTTTTCAAAAGCAGCGTTGGAAAAACGATGATTGAATATGCCCTTGAAATCCGTTTGTCCGCTGCAATTGAGCGAATGAAATACACATCCTTGACACTCGAGCAAATTGCCGAGGATTGTGGCTTCGGAAGTTATCCTTATTTTCATAGAGTATTTCATAAGAAGTATGGCGTTTCTCCAGGGGTATACAGACGTCTGGAATACTAGAAAAAAGAGGGATGAAAGCTTTCCCTCTTTTGGTGATAGTTTGTCCTATTTTCTTGGATCTACATAATCAGGATAATCGGTAATAATTCCGTCCACGTTCATATCTAATAGAAATTGAGCTGCTTCATGGCTTCGAACTGTCCAGGATTGGATTTTCATTCCAAGCGAGTGTACTTGATCAACCAATTCTTTTGATACGATTCCATAGCTTGGGTTAAAGTAATCAGCATAAGTTGCAAATTCTTTCAAAGCTTGTTCCGTTGTGTGAGCCCTATTGGATGTAAGGACACCAATCCGCACCTTTGGAAGCAAGCTGTTTGTTATTTTCATAGATTCAAAATTAAACGATTGAATAATGATCTTTTCATTTTGTGGTTTATCAAGGTTTCGTTCTTTTAATTTCTGTGCAACCTGTCCTTCAATTCCTGGATAAAGCTCAGGTGATTTTAGTTCTATTAAAATACCAGTTTTACCATGATAGCGGTCAAGAACTTCATCGAATGTAGGAATTTTCTCACCTGTAAATTCTTCGCCCTTCCAGCTGCCTGCATCAAGACTTCTAATCTGTTCAAAGGTTAAGTCTTTCACATATCCCGTACCATCTGTTGTTCTGTCAACCGTATTATCATGAATGATGACCAATTCCCCATCCTTGCTTCTTTGGACATCAATTTCAATATAATCAGCTTTCATTTCGACACCTTTATCAAAAGCGGCAATCGTATTTTCCGGTGCATAACCAGTTGCTCCGCGGTGAGCAACATTATCCACTTTTCGTAACTCCCCAGTTGTTTCTGCTGCAAAAGCTTGTTGAAAAGGACTAAATAATAAACTAAAAGCCAGGCCTGCTCCAATCACAAATGCTTTTTTCATTTTTCTCCATCTCCCTTTTCTATGTGTCTACAAATGTAATTGTATGGGAGAATTGTTTAGCTAATATGTAATCTACGTTTAGACTTGATTAATGTAATGTAAAAAAATCTAGTTAAATATTCGTGCATTAATTTACAAATAATTCGCTCTTTTTCCCTTTGCTAAAAAAATAAGCAGTGATAAAGTATCCCTATCGCGTGCCGATGCAAAATGGGTAACAAGCATCAAAAAAGGGTGACCACGTTTGAGGACACCTTTTGATACTCTAATCTAAATCCGGACTATTAACCATAATACCAGCAACCTGTGTTAACCGATCATAAAAAGCAAGTCCTGCTGGTTTATCATAAAGACCAATTTCTTGAAAGGCTTCCTTCATACAGCGAAGCCAGCTCTGTGCTCTTCTTGGCGTCACTTCAAACGGAAGATGTCGATCTCTCATTGCCGGTGGACCGAATTCTTGACTGTAAAGAGCCGGACCTCCTAAGAATTGTGGAAGAAACATTCTTTGTTTCCTCATTATTTCCTCCATGTCCCCTTCAAACAACGGTCTTAATTCAGGATCTGCATATACCCGAGGATAAAAAGCAGCGACAAGCTTATCAATCGTTTCCTGACCGCCAATTTCACTATAAAGTGTCTTAAATTTATATTCCAAGTCACACACCCCTTTTACTTTCTTTTGATTATAAAGAAAAAACAGGCAGAGTTTCGTGATATAAATCACACTTTTAAAGCCCAAACAAATTAAGGCGAACTTGGCGCAACTAATTCTACTTTGATTCGATCTGGGTCTTCAAAAAAAACAGCGTAATAGTCTGTACCTCCAGCGTACGGATGTTTATCTGAGTAAAGGATTTTGACCCCTTTTCCCTTCAATCTTTTGGTAAATTCATCTACTTGTTCCTTGGACTTTGCATGAAAGGCAAGATGGTTTAATCCCACTCTACTTCGATGGTAGGGGATATCTAAGAACCGTTCCTCGGCTTGAACAAAAACAAGATACGTTTCTTGATGTTTCCAACTAATTCCACTATCCCACTTTTGATACTCCTCATATCCCAATTCCGTTAATAACCATTCCCAAAATTCAATGCTTTTAGTAAGATTCGAAACATATATTTCAACATGGTGCAGCATATATAATCCCCATTTATTATCGTATTAATAACAAACCCATTGTGGACCAAGCCGCCAATGGGTTTTTTTTTAAGGTTACCAATGATTATAAATCCTCTGAAATCTTAGATTTTTTCCCTTTTCCAATTTGTTTCCAAGCTAAGACGACAGCTAAAGTCACAATCGTCCCAACAATAGCTTCAGGAATTCCGCTCGTTATGGCAACAGTCCATGCTACTCCAGCCGCCATATAGCCTCTGACTACAGCCATCGTTAAAACAAGTGCCGTATTGGTCAAGGTCCCTAAAAATGCCGCAGCACCAATAGCAAGATATTCACTTTTTTTGTGAATCCCAACATACACCAACCATGCAATAACCCCAATAAAAAGCCGTGGCAGAATAGCAACTAATGGATCTTTAAACAGGGGCACCGTTGCATTTAAGAAAGACGAAACACCAAAGATAAGGCCGACGATAGCTCCAACAACCGGTCCCTGCATTATCCCACCAATAATTGCTGGAATATGCATGATGGTCGCATTTCCAGCTGCTGTAGGTACAGGAATATATCCGATTCGGGTTACACCCAAAAGAATGGCAATCGCACCAAGTACACCAGCTATAACAATATTTCTAACCGTTAATGAACCCTTCATTCAATTTCTCCCCTTTAAATTTATCTAAAATGGAAATGGATAAAAAAGTAATAATGATGATAATATCAGTCCAATAATTAAAACGATGTAATCTCGTCCTAGTGCCTTATAAACGGAATAGGCACTTCTCTCATTTCCTGGTGTATAGCAGCGGGATTCCATGGCTAAGATGAGATCCTCTGCCCTAGATAACGCAATTGTAAATAAGGGGATAATAATCGGAAACATATCTTTCGTCCTCTGAATAATTCTCCACCATTCCCCAGATCCGAAATCTGCCCCTCTTGAAGCTTGCGCCTTCATCATTTTTTCCATTTCAATTGCAAAGGTTGGTACAAACCGTATGGCAATGGTAATAATCAATGAAATCTCATGGACAGGAAATTTTACTTTTTTCAAAGGGCTTAAGAGACTTTGAATGGCATGGGTTAACTCAGTTGTTGAAGTCGATAGCGTCAGAACGCTGCTTAATAAAATGATTTCTACAAAACGTATGGCCGAAACAATCACTAATCGAATACTTTCACTCGTAATCAAGATGAACCCAAACTGAAAGAATACAGTCCCGCCTGAAAAAACACTACCTTGGAAAATAAGCTGAAGCAAACCCAATATTATGATAAAGGGAATAGCTGGCTTGATGCCAGATAAGCCATAACTGATTGGTATTTTGGATGCCCAAAATAAATAAATAGACAATAGCAGACCGAGAAAATTCCCCAAATAACTAGTATTGAGAGCTATGGCTAAAACAAGAATAGTGAACACTAACAGCTTTATTCTTGGGTCTAGCCGATGAATAAAGGAAGCGGTTGGTACGTATTGTCCAATCGTTATGTTACGCGATAGCTCAAATTCACTAGCCATGATTCTCCCCCTCCCCATTGGCAAGAACCTTTATGATTTCGTTAGCAGCTTCCGATATTGTAAAAGCAGCAGTATCCACATTGTATCCAAGGTCTTTTAGCCGGTAAAGAGCCTGTACCGTTTCAGGTGTTCCAATTTGGTAGCGCTGTAATTTTTCCTTGTCAGTAAAAATCTCTTCTGGAGTACCTGATAACACATCAGAACCATTGGCCATGACATAAACTCTGTCTGCTAAATAAGCGACTTCTTCCATATTATGTGAAACAAAAATGACTGTTAGGTTTTCCATTTTATTTAAGAATTTAATCTTATCAAGCACCTCATTCCGAGACCTTGGGTCAAGACCTGCTGTCGGTTCATCAAGAACTAAAATCTTTGGCTGTAACGCTAGGATTCCAGCTAGTGCAACTTTACGCTTCTGACCACCACTTAAGGCAAATGTTTGCCTGTCCTTCATTTCCTCAAAATTTAAGCCGACCATATCCATCGCCCATTTAACCCGTTCCCTTACTTCTTTCAAAGGCAAACCAAGTTTAAAAGGTCCGTAGGCAATATCATCGCCAATTAATTTTTCAAAAATTTGGTCCTCTGGATTTTGAAAAACAAGCCCAACTTTTCTCCGTAACGCTTTTATGTCAATTCGTTTTTTAGATAAATCTACTCCATCAATGATGACTTTCCCAGAAATCGGGCGGATTAGACCATTAAAATGCTGGATTAAAGTAGATTTTCCTGAACCGGTGTGGCCAATAATGGCAATACATTCTCCCTCGTTGACAACCATGCTAGTCCCCTTCAGGGCTGTATGCTCCATTGGGGTTCCCTTCATGTATGTATGATATAAATTTTCTATTTCTATAACTGGCTGCCCAGGCATCAGACCATCTCCCCGCTCCTTGCTTTTGATACTCTATTTACTTCATTAATTAGTTCATCCTCCTGGATTAACTCTTTTGAAAACATCGGAATTTGACTATGGACGATATCAGCCATCTGGCTAACGGCTGGGACATCTAATTGAAGATCCATTAATACCTGTTTATGTTTAAAAATTTCACGAGGATTTCCGTCCATAACAATTTTCCCGTCTTCGACCACAATAATGCGGCCTGCTTCTGCTGCCTCAGACATACGATGGGTAACTGTTATAATCGTCATCCCCATCTTATTCATTTTCCTTATAGCCTGGAGGACTTCATTTCTGCCAAAGGTATCTAACATGCTTGTAGACTCATCGAACACGATACAGTCTGGCTGCATTGCCAGTACTCCAGCTATTGCCACTCGTTGTTTTTGTCCTCCAGATAAGTGGTGTGGCGGCCTTTTCCTGAACTCCGACATTTTCACTACCTCTAAAGCTTCATCAATTCTGTGTTTCATCTCTGCTCTCGGTACACCGATATTCTCTAACCCAAAAGCTACGTCCTCCTCCACAATGGTCGCAACAATTTGATTATCAGGATGCTGAAAGACCATACCAACCGTTTTACGAATGTCGAGTTTCTTGCTTTCGTCCTTCGTATTATGACCTTGCACCCAAACATCCCCTGAACTAGGTGTTAAGAGCCCATTAAAATGCTTGGATAATGTTGATTTACCAGAACCATTGTGGCCGATAATCGCAACATATTCACCTGGATAAATGGAAAAAGAGACATTCTTAAGAACAGGAACGGAAGAGTCTTCATTGATTTTATATGTAAATGATACATCTTCTAAAGCAATAATGGGTTCCATCTAGCTCCCCCTCTCACTTCTATTTTATTAATATTCAGAATATTATTCAACCATAGTAATGGATTCATAAGAAATATAATAGCACGAAGTCTTAAAAGGGGGTATCCTGGAGCATAAATTTTTCATGAATAAATCTAGGCCAGATTTCATTTTTACTTTTAGAATGTGCAAAAAGGGAAAAATTATCCAATACCCTTACATAAAATATACTTTATTGACATAATTTATTAAACGAAGATACTAGTTAATACTTTTTGTTGACTAGTAGATTCATATATACTAAAATAATAAATTGTCAATAAAACGTGGTTCGAGAACCTCCCACGTAAAAAAACTAAGGAGAGAACTTTAATGAAAATAAAAACACTTGTCGTAAACGCGATATTAGCAGCGTTATATATTGCTGTTTCCGGTTTAATCGCACCCTTTGGCTTCACAAATGTACAATTTCGTGTATCCGAAATGTTTAACCATCTAGTCGTTTTCAATAAAAAGTACATTTTCGGAATCATTTTGGGTGTATTTTTCAGCAATCTTTTCTTTTCACCAATGGTTGCTTATGACCTTATTTTCGGAGTAGGACAATCCGTGATTGCTTTGACCATTACGATCCTATCCGCACGTTATATTAAAGGGATATGGAAACGAATGATTGTCAATACGGTAGTTTTCACTGTTACTATGTTTATTATCGCCTTCGAATTAAACTTAGCATTTGAGCTGCCATTCTTATTTACTTGGCTAACTGTAGCAGCAGGTGAATTTGTAGTGATGGCAGTAGGTATGCCGATTATATATTTCATTAACAAACGCGTAAATTTCGAAAAAAGAGTATAAATAAAAGAGATGCTGCTTTAGGGAATGAGGCAGCATCTCTTTTTGTTTCAATCTATAGCTATAATAAAGCTAGTGAACTATTTTTTCCCTTTTTCGCCTGCATGGTCAGGTTTACCAACAGCTTTACCGTTGTTGCCATCGCTGTAAGAAAGACCAAATCCGTATTCGTATTTGTCACCATTTTTATTTACATATTCGAAATCTGCATATTCTTCAGGCGCAAAGCTTGGAACATCCCCAACTTCTTTTTCTACTGCTTCCGCACTAGCTGGAATAGCGAATGGAAGTTTTCCTGCAGGTTTGAATTTACCTGTGATTACATCAAATACTGCCTCTTGTTGTGTACCAAAAGTACCAATTAATGCAGCAGCATTTGGCTCAAGTTCGTTAATTAACCATTGGTTAGTAAAGTTTACCGCAGTAATTGTTGGAACAGCTTTTTGAATTTCAATGATTCGATCTAATTCAAGAATACCTGTTGTTTCATTAACATCAATACGTGGGTCATTATCCCAGTTAGATTGAGTTGGTTTAATATATAAATATGCATGAGTTGCTTGATCAACACTATCTACTAACGTAATGTTAGGGAATTTTTCTTTGAGCATTTTCTTTAAGTCTGCATTAAATGCAGCAGTTTGTTTTGCTGATTCTTCATTAATAGTTTTTTGAGGATTTGGATTATTTCTTCCTGGAGCAACTCCAATAAATCCTTCAACATATAGTTTAACATCTTTTAACTTTCCATTCGTTAATGGTAATAGTTTTTTACCATCTTCGATTTTATCATTACGCATTAGAACGACTGACTTTTGGTGTGCTTCATAAGCTAATGCTCTATTTTCTTGATTGTTTGCCGCAGCGATGGCCTCTGAAGGATTTACATATGGGTCTTCAAACAGACCTAATGTCATCATTTCTGATAGGGTATAAGTAATGGATTCGTTAACTTTTGATACATCTGTTAAACCTTCGTTAACAGCCTGAATTACTAACTCTGGTGTTGACCCACCTGAAATAATATTGGTTCCTGCATTTAATGCTTTGGCCACTTTTTGTACATTTGGAATTGGATTTCCATTTTCATCTACTAGATAACCCCATGCACTGCCCGCAACTGCACCTGAGTCAGAGTTAATGTATCCTTTGAAACCAAGACCTTCTCGTAAGTAATCTATGATTCCTTTATTTAGAGTCATACCAACTTCTTCAAATTGCTTAGTTTCACTATATGGTTCTAAACCTTGATCAGCACTATCATTACTTGGATATGCGTAATAAGGCATTACGGATGCTACACCCGCTTCGATTGCTCTTTGGAAAGGAGGAATATGATACTTCTCCAAACTTCCTTCAGTAGGATAAATGTTAAAGCTTCCGTTTGCAAAGTGAGGATCTTGTCCATCATCACGAGCTCCACCGCCAGGGAAGTGTTTAACTGTGATGGCCACACTGTCATTGCCAAGTTTTTCAGTTTGGAACCCTCTAATGATTTCATAATTCATGTCTCCAACCAATTTTGGATCTTCGCCGAATGTCTCCTCAATCCGTGCCCAAAGTGGATCTGTTGCAACGTCAGCCATATATCCATAAACTTTTCGAATACCAGCCGCTCTCCATTCCTGACGAGCAATATCGGCAAATTCAGCAACAGCTTCCACATCCCTGGCTGCTGCTAAACCTAAAGTTCCTGGCCAGAAGGTATGTTGGTCTTTAGCATTGGTAATATTGGTATAATCTGTTGAAGCAGAATTTCTTGGATTGGAAGTGATCACAACCGGAATACCTAATTCTAGACCCTCTGCTAATTGCTGCATTTGGTTAGTATAATTGGCAACATCGCCTAAGTTTTGAGATAGACGGTAAATAACGTGGCGCAATTTTTTATCAGTAACAATTTTACTGTTATTAGGGGTTACAAATTTCCCATCTGATGGATCTGCTTCTGGAGTGTGAGTATTTATGTACATCAATCCAGCTTTTTGCTCAAGGGACATTTTACTAATCAAATCTGCAACACGTGTTGAAACTGGCTTTGTCCAGTCTTCATATCCATCTAATCTTTTATTGCCATTGGCATCTCTAAAATATTTGCCGTCAATTTCAAGAATTCGATCTTGAGTTGCTACTTCAATTTCTGGCTGGCCTTCAGCTTTTGCAATTTTAAAAGTTGTAATTGCACCTCGTCCAGAATAAGGAGTAGCTTCTCCTTCCTCACCTGTATATCCTTGGTCATCCTGTGCAAAAATTGCCTGTGGTCCAATAACTGGAGCAACTAATGATAGAGTAAGTGCGGTTGCAAGAAGTTTCTTTCTTAGTTTTGAAGATTTTTTTATTTGTTTTGATAATGAAGCCATTTTTTCTTCCTCCCCTTTTTTAAATTGAAATTTTGGTAATTAATCAGTCTTCAATACGTTTCAAAACTACTATTCTATCCCCTCCTAAAGAAATTCTTTTAAAAAGAGTTTTCTAAACAACCAGTTACTCTTTTTAATGGAAAGCGCTTCCATATCTAATTCTATAATTCGGGATAGGTTTACAAATAGCGAGTTTTTTTAGGTTTTTTTGTAATTTTTTAATATATGGAATATTTAGTCAATAATACCCACGACTTTCTTCCTACTTGTAAAAAAAATCAGAAATATAAATTTCTGATTCACCCTTATCTTTTATTTAATTTACCAGCGCTGGTTTTGCTTTTGATATTCCGGAACTCTGATGGAGAACTTCCTACTATTCTCTTAAAGTTATTACTGAAATAAGCTAAATCAGAATATCCCACTCTTTCGGCAATTTCAGACATTCTTAAGGTTGTATTTTGCAATAAACGCTTACTCTCTTCGATTCTTAATTCCGTTACATAATCAACAAACTTTTTATTAAGCTGTTGTTTAAACAGCTGGCTCAGATAACTGGGATTTATATGAATACTCTCTGCTGCTTCTTTTAATGTAATTTGATCAAGAGGTGTTTTCTTGATATATTCAATGACTCTCTCAATTGTTGATAAAGGAAGATTTTCCTTCTCAGAAAAAGTGTTTTTAATCGCTTTTTCTTCATTGCCTTTTTCATTTAACCATTTTTCTAGACAGGCTTTTAATTCCGTTTCTTCAATCGGTTTAAGGAGATAATCTGTGACACCACTCCGGATTGCTTGCTGAACAAACTGAAACTCATCATGAACTGAGATGACAATAACATCATAGGATCCATTTAATTTACTAAGTTCTTTCACTAAGACAAGACCGTCCATAATAGGCATTCGGATATCCGTTAGCACTAGGTCTACCTCATTCACTTTAATCCAATCCAAGGCTTCTAATCCATTTTGACATTCATGGGCAACCTGCAGGGGAAGATTCAATTTATTTATTGTCCACTTAAGAGCAGTACGTACCCATCTCTCATCGTCAACTAACAAGATTTTTTTCATTTCATCTCACCTACATCACTATTTTCCTTTATTGGCAGATGCATCTCTACCACTGTTCCTGCTCCCAATTGACTCCTAATTGTTAGTCCAAACTCTGAACCAAACACGTGATGAATCCTTTGCTGGACATTTAAGATTCCGATATGTTTCCCATCAGAGTTTGTTGTTTTCTGTTCAATTTTTCTTGTAAGTTCATCTAAAATATGGTTTGGTATTCCAGTACCTGTATCTTCAATTCGAATGGTAAAAGAAGATTCAGAATCTAGAACAACTGAAATGGTAATCCTGAATTTTTGACTAAATTGACCATAGGCATGAACAAAGCAATTTTCAACTAAGGGTTGAAGTGAAAATTTAACAACCTGTTGCTGTATGGCCCATTCTGGAATATCTATTTCATACTCAAATCGTTCCTCGAAGCGAAATTTTTGAATCTGCAGATACGTTTGACAAAACTTAATTTCTTCTCCCAAGCTAACAGTGGAAGAATCATTTTTAAGATTATAGCGGAGAAGCTTCGCAAGGGAAAAAGACATAATTGCAATATTCTCCTGATTTTCTTCTAACGCCATCCCTCTGATGGTTTCTAAGGAATTGTATAAAAAATGTGGATTCATTTGGGACTGAAGCATCTTAATTTCAATCTCTTTTTGTTTAAGTGACATTTCTGTTTCTCTTAATTTAGAAATATATACTTCTTCAAGTAAATTAGAGAGTTTCTCAACTGTATTATTAAAACCAGCTGATAACTGTCCAATTTCATCGTTTGACTCGACCAGTACCCTACCACTGAGATTTCCGATTTCAACTTCCTTCATAAATCGCTTTAGGCGCCGGATAGGCCGAATGATACTTGTTGCAAAGAAGAAGCCAATTGTATAGGCAATAATCAATGAGATCAGGATAGTCAAGATGATTGTTCTTCCGATTTGAATAATTCCCCCCGTTATATCTTTATAAGGTACTGCGGTAAAAAAGCTCCAGCCTATATTCGGGGAATACGTATAGGTGACAAAGTCCTTGCGCTCATTTTCTAAAATTTGTGTACTGTTTTCATTCGTTTTAAGCTTTGTAAGCTGGTTATATTCTATCTTAGTGCCAAGTTTTGAATAATCAGGATGATATACATAATGCCCGTTTGCATCTAATATAAAAAAATATCCGTTTCTACTAATCGTGACTTTGTTTGAAATTTCCTCAATTCTTCTAAAATTAATATCTATAATGAGCATTCCGACAGGGAGGAGAGTATCAGGATTGTATAATCTCCTTACAAGAGAAATGACCGGCTGCTCTTTATTTTTTAGTTTTAGAGTTCTAGTTACTAACATAGTCATTCCGTTTAAAGGAACGGATGAATACCAATATTCTTGTTTTATATTGGGAGAGGGATAGAAATTCCTTACCCCAAGGGTATCAATGACAATATCGTCATCCACTAAAACTGTGATATTGGATATATCTGCACGAGAATACGCAGCATCTTTTAACGTGTTCCGTGCTCCCTCCACTACATTAACACTCTTTTCATTTTTTAAAAGGCTTGATACATCTGGAGAGTTGATAATTTTTAAGCTAGTAATCTCAAATTCCTGTAAATAATATTCAACATGTGATTCTACCTGATCTATAATTTGTCCGCTATATTGTCGGAGCTCGTTTTCCAATTCAACGGAGGAGCGTGCATATGAAATGATTGCCACTGAAAGGACAGGAAAAATAACGAGAAAGCTAGAAAAAATGCAAAGCTTCGTCATTAGAGATTGATTTTTCAAGAGAATATATCGTTCAAAAAACTCATCTAATTTCTTCCATCGACTTTGCATTCTTCCACTTCCTTATTTCTAATTCTTACCTATAATAAAAACAGAAAACACCCAGCTGGTAAATGGTGAAAATAACCAGCTAGGCATTTTTGTAATAAAAGTTTATGGGCGAGCTTTCTCAATCGCATCCATAACTTCTTTGTACTCTTTTGTATATTCATCAACCATAGGCTTTACAGCATTTGTCCAAGGCTTAAGATCTTTAACTTCGGTAAATGTAACACCCGCGTCTTTTAATTTCTTTGTAGATTTCTCTTCGTATTTATCCCACTCAGCTCTTTGTGTTTCAACAGAATCTAAAGCAGCTTGTTTAATGAGCTTTTGGTCTTCTGCGTCAATCTTATCCCAAGCAACTTTACTAATTAAGAGAACTTCAGGGATACGTTGGTGATGATCAAGAATCAAGTTCTTAGCTTCTTGAAAATGGTTAGATGAATCTAAACTTGGCAGATTATTTTCTGCTCCATCAATGATTCCTGTTTGAAGGGCACTGAATACTTCTCCATAAGGCATTGGAGTAGCGCTAGCACCTAAGGCAGCCATGAAATCAATATTGATTTTACTTTGTTGAACACGAATCTTTTGTCCTTTTAAATCTTCTACACCCTTAAGTTCTTTAGTGGAATAAAAACTACGTGATCCAGAATCGTAATAAGCTAATCCCTTCATCTTAGATTGCTCAAGTCCATCTAATAATTTCGTTCCCATTTCTCCATTTAAGAAGTTCCAAAGATGATCTTCACTCTCAAATACATATGGAAGTCCTAGTGGAGTAAATTGATTATTGAACTCGGCAAGCGGGCTGGAATTGATTCGTGTAAACTCAATCGCCCCAAGTTGAACTTGTTCAAGAACTGATTTTTCATCGCCTAACTGTGCAGAAGGGTAAACTTCAATTTTAATACGTCCATCGGTTCTTTCCTCTACTAACTCCGCGAACTTTTTGTCACCCAAGACAGTCGGATAATCTGCTGGCTGGTTGTCAGCTAAACGGAACGTATAAGATGGTTTTTCCTCTTCTTTCGTTCCACCAGTCTTAGTTGTTTCTTCTTTCCCGCTGCAAGCTGCAAGGAATGTACCCATTAACAATGTGGCAGCTAAAATACCTGTAACCTTTTTCTTAAACAAAATCAACACCCCTTTTTTATTATTTTTTATATAATCTTCACCTAATCCTAGACTATTTGACTAACATATTCGGAAGCCACAGAACAACCTCTGGGATATAGGTGATAATTAACAGAACAACAAGTAAAGCATAGAAAAATGGCATCATCGCTTTCGTAGCTTGCTGGATTGAGACCTTTCCAATCGCCGCTCCGACAAATAAAACGGTTCCAACTGGTGGTGTCAATAAGCCAATACCTGCGTTTAAGATTAATACGATTCCAAAATGGACAGGATCCATTCCAAAGCTGGTTACAACTGGAAGGAGAATCGGTGTCATGATTAAAATCATTGGTGCCATGTCCATTGGCGCACCAAGGAGCAGTAATAAAATATTGATAATCAATAAAATGATAAGTGGATTATCAGAAATACTTAAAAACAGTTCTGTTACAGCAGCAGGTATTTGCAAATAGGCAAGAATCCAGCCAAAAGAAGCGGACGCTGCTATTAAGAAAAATACCATTGAAACGGTTCTCATTGTCCTAGTAAGTATTTTCCACATACTTGAAAGTGGTGCTTCTCGATAGATAACGAATGCTAGAATAAAAGAGTATAAGCAAGCTAATGCTCCTGACTCTGTAGCTGTAAACCAACCACTCATGATTCCGCCAAGTATGATGACGGCGGGACTCAAGGATAAAAAGCCATGTAAGATAATGCTGAGATATTGAGATTTTGGTACCGGATCTGCTTTACCGTATCCACGTTTTCTAGCAATAATATAGCTTGTAATCATAAGAGCAACTAACATAATGAATCCAGGCACAACACCTGCCATAAATAGACTGGCGATTGATACGCCCCCAGCTGCTAAAGAGTAAAGGACCAAGTTATGACTTGGTGGTACTACTACACCTTGGATAGCTGAGGCAATTGTAACCCCAACTGCATAATCTGCTTCGTATCCTTTCTTTTTCATCATCGGAATCATGACAGATCCTACTGATGAAACATCCGCCACAGCTGACCCAGAGATGTTTCCAAAAAACAGTGCGGCAACACTATTTACCATTGCAAGACCACCGCGTATTCTTCCTACTAGTAAACTGGCAAAATTCACTATCCTTAGCGCAAGTCCACCTTCACTCATAATTTGTCCTGTTAGGATAAAGAATGGAATAGCGAGCAAGGAAAAGGAGTTAACTCCTTGAATCATTTGCTGGCCAATAACAGGAAGTGGGATTTTCATATAGATTACTGTTAGCAAGGACGATACCACAAGCGTAAGAGCAATCGGAAAACGAAGCAGCACTAGAATAACAAAGCTTGAGACTAAGATAATAATTCCGATTGTGTTCGTATCCATTTTACATTCCCTCCTCCACACCATCATGTCTGGTTGTATTAATATTGAAGAATTGCAGAAGCGAGTAACCACATATCATAATTCCTGTAATCGGCATCGCCACATACGTGATACTACTAGGAAGTTTTGTTGCCGGAAGTGTTGATTCCATCGTCAACAATGTAAATTCCCAACCCTGGACGACCAGATAAAAACCAAATGCAAAAATAGTAGCACTAATGATTTTATCTAAGACTTTATTAAAAGATTTTGGAAATAGGTTTGTTAACGAGTCAATTCCTAAATGAATATATTCCCTAAAGCCGATTGCAATGGACATAAAGGCAAACCATGCTAGTAGCAAAAGGGTAATTTCTTCCGACCAAAAGAAAACAAAGTTAAATAATTTCCTCGTCATAACCTGTGTGGTGACAATTAAAATTAGCGATACTAAAGCTACTAATGTGAATTTTTCGAAAATAGAATCGATAGCTTTAAAAAACTTTTTGATAAAATCCAAGTGACTCCCCCCTTAGTTGAAAACGTTTACTTTATTAACATTTTACGTTTATGAAGGATGTTTTAAAATGTTGTTTTTTTAGAAGAATTTGTGTTTTTTTTAGGGTTGTGATTTTTAGAAAGCCTTTTCATTAATTTGAAAGTGCAAAATCAAGGATAACTTGTTTTTTTGTTTGTTTAATAAACTAATTTTTAAGACCCAGTGTAGCATTCATGTTCTTTGTAGTCAATATAGGGTAGAAATATTTAAAATAAAGAACATAATTAAACAAGGGCGCCTGGATTTTGGACAGCCTTGTTTAATTATGTTCTTAAGAACCTTTTTAATCTAGAGCCTTCCAAACCTGTTCATAAACCTTTTTTAAAGGGATATCATGGAGCTGTGCCAGGCTCTTACATTCCTCATACTCAGGTGCCCGCTGTACAACTTGTCCATTTAGTATTCCTTCTTTTACGGTTACAGGTCCCCACTCTGTGTCAGTTTTTTTGTATACTCTTTCTAACCTGTGTACGGTTAAAGGATAGTAACGCACACCCAGCGTGGTTGTTTCCCTAAAAAGTATTTCCTTCATTTTCGCTACATTCTCAAGTGAGCAAAGTAACTGCAGCAAGATTCCTGGTCTGTTTTTCTTCATATAGATGGGGGTATAAAAGACATCATTGGCACCCGCATCGAAAAGTAAGTCCATTACATAACCAAGCCACTCACCAGGAATATTATCCAGATTCACTTCCATTTTCATCATCTGATCATCTATGTGTTCATGATTAGGAGGGTGAGAATTCATTCCGGTCAGCTCCTCTCACATTTTTTGTATCTCTATATGACCGCAAGCCTTGTTTTAGAAGGATTTGGGTCACTATAACGAGTCTATAGTTACCGTAAACTTGTTTCCGAGAAGTTTGGGGTCACTATAACGGGTCTATGCTTACAAAAATACCGCCCTAGTCTTGTAGATGGCGGTATTCAGGAAGGCTTATTCACCGATTATGACTCTTACAACATTAGGATGGTCTTTAAAAGTTTTCGTTCCTGCTCCATAGCCAATTGAACTAACTTTCATGGAAGGTATTGAGCAAAATTCCTCAGCGAGGACCGCAACAATCGCAGCGCCCGTTGGCGTCGTAAGCTCAAATCTAACTTCCGAATGTTCAATCGGAACACCTTTTAAAATCTCCAGTGTTGCAGGGGCCGGTACTGGATAGAGACCATGATCAATCCGAATTTTCCCCGTTCCAACAGGAATTGGTGATGATTTAATTACTGATATTTCTAATTGATTAATTAGGATTGCTGTGCCGATTATATCAATGATTGAATCTACCGCACCCACTTCATGGAAATGAACCTGCTCCAATGGAACTCCATGAATCAGCCCTTCTGCTTCACCAATTTTCTTGAAAATCTTCAAGGCAGTATCTTTTACTTGTTGTGAAAAATCAGCCTCGTCAATTAACTTTACAATATCTTTATAAGAGCGGTGATCATGCTGGTGGTGTCCATGGTCATGATTGTGGTCATGGGTATGGGTGTGTCCATGGTCATGATCGTGGTCATGGGTATGGATGTGTTCATGTTCATGGTCATGGGTGTGTCCATGGTCATGATTGTGGTCATGGGTATGGATGTGCTCATGCTCATGGTCATGATGGCTATGCTGATGATCTTGATTTAATAAGACCACATCAAACTTTGTACTTGTTATCCCGTTCTTTACAATTTTTTTCCAAATCAATTCATATTCATCTTCAATATGTAGTTTCTTTAATTCCTCTACCAATTTTACTGGGTCGGCACCTGCGTCAATGAGAGCGCCTATAACCATATCCCCACTTACTCCTGAAAAACAATCAAAATAAAGTGTCTTCATTTCTTTCCCCTTTTATTGCAAGTTGATGAATTAATACCGCGTTATACCCGCCGCCAAAACCATTATCAATATTGACAACACTAATTCCAGAAGCGCATGAATTCAGCATCGTAAGCAAGGCAGATAACCCGTTAAAATTTGCCCCATAACCGACACTGGTCGGAACTGCGATAACTGGATGTGAAACGAGTCCGCCCACAACACTTGGAAGTGCCCCTTCCATCCCAGCTACCACCACAGAAACCGTCGCATTTTGAATTTCTTCAGCATGATTTAAAAGACGATGAATTCCAGCCACACCTACATCATAAATACGATGGACATTACTTCCTAATATTTCTGCGGTAACTGCTGCTTCTTCTGCTACCCTTAAATCCGAGGTTCCTGCAGCGATTATAGCTATATATCCATTAGAGTTAACTTTGGTATCTTCTTGTTTTTTCCAAAATAGTATCTGGGCAACGTCATGATAGATAAATTCAGGACATTCAAGTTGAACAGTTGCAGCCTTTTCTTTGGAAATTCTTGTAACCATGACCTGATTATTTCTTGCCCTTAATGCTTGAATAATCGATATGATTTGTTCAGCTGTTTTCCCTTCACCATAGACAACTTCCGGAAAGCCCTGGCGTTTCTTCCGGTGATGGTCAACCTTTGCAAACCCCAAATTTTCAAATGTCGCTAATTGATCTTTTGCTTCAGCAATACTGAGGGTTCCTTTTTGAACTTGTCTTAAAATATCTTCAAGCACATGATTCCCCCCTTATGTCTAGTGTGATTCCTTTAATTGCCTTGATGAAGGACAATTATTTCGGTTCCTTGATGAGATTTGACTGTTACTGCGTTGATGAAGGACAAATCTCTTGGTTCCTCGATGAGTTTTGTCCTCAAGACCGCTGATTGAGGACTAATCCTATTCCCGTAAAACTAGTTTTGTCCTCAAGACCCTTTATTGAGGACTAATCTCCAGTCTTTACTAACTAGATTTGTCCTCAAGACCCCTTATTGAGGACTAATCTCCAGTTCCGCGAAACTAGATTTGTCCTCAAGACCCTTTATTGAGGACTAATCTCCAGTCCAGCCTAACTAGATTTGTCCTCAAAACCCTTTTCCGACAACCCAGCCGCAATCCTTTTTAGAAAAACTTCACCATATCCTTAGCAAGCTTTTCATAGTTTTCATAAATTGCTTTATATACTTTACTGTTTTCTTTATTTGGTAACACGGCATCCCCCATCGGGATATTCTTTTTGATTTCTTCAAAAGAATCTACCTTACCAATTCCGACTAAAGCGGTCCAAGCTGCTCCCCATGCAGCACTATGATGGCTTTCGGGAACATAAATTTCCGCTTCAAAGATGTCGGCCATCATTTGCAGCCAAAGTGGAGACCTTGCCAATCCACCGTTAACGTAGATTTTTTGGGGCTCACCTGCTAACCTTTCCAACGCTTTACCGATTTGATAGAGATTAAAGGTGATACCTTCGAGGACTGCACGAATAAAATGTTCTTTCTTGTGAGTAATCGAAACTCCATAAAAATTACCTTTTGCCTGCTGATTCCAGATTGGTGCTCTTTCCCCATTTAAGTAAGGGAGGAATAAAATTCCATCTGCACCAGGAGCAACCTTCTCTGCGTCAGCAAGGAAATCGGTAAAACTTCTTTGGTCATGAAGCAGATCTTTTAACCATTGTAGGACAATCCCGCCATTGTTTGTCGGCCCACCAACAATAGAGGTATCCGCTGTAAAGGAGTAACAAAATGTTTCTTGATTTTCATCAATTTTTACTCCTTTGTTGAATTGTCTGATTGCTCCACTTGTACCAACAGAAACAGCTACTTCTCCAGGTAGAATGGCGCCAATTCCTAGGTTTGCCAACTGACCGTCTGCTGCACCCATAACAAACGGCATTTCTTGATTAATTCCCATTTCGTCAGCAATTTCTCTTTTAAGCCCAGACAACACTTTCGTAGGGGGAACAATTTCAGATAGCTGTTCCTTGGATATCCCGGTCATTTCTAATACCTCAGGCTCCCAATCAAGTGTAGCAGGATTGAATAATCCTGTAGCCGACGCCATTGAGTAATCAATGACCCTTTGCCCAAACCAGCACTGGATTACATACTCTTTAATGGATATAAAATAGGCTGCTTCTTTATAAGGCTGATAGTCTGTTTCTTTCATCCATAACAATTTATTAAAGGGTGTCATCGGATGAATAGGTGTTCCTGTTTTTGCATAAATGCGGCTGCCTATCGTTTTTTTCACATCTTCTGCCTGAGGATAACTTCTTCCATCTGCCCAAATCAGAGCAGGGGAAATCGGACTGCCTTCTTCATTCACACATATGAGTGAGTGCATGGCAGCCGAAAATCCCACAGTAATCAGTTCATCCTTGTCAATTCTAGCCTTTTCCATTGCCCCTTTGATAGCCATTACAGCAGATCGTTCTATTTCAACTGGATCTTGCTCAGACCATCCTTGCTCTGGATAATGAAAACTGTTCATTTTCTCGAATTCTGATATTAATTTGCCATTAATGTCAAATATGCATGCTTTCACGCTAGTGGTACCAAAATCTAGTCCCATTACAAACTCTCTTGACATAATCATCTTCCTTTTCCACTATCCTGTTGTCATTTTATTAGTAGAAAAGGCTTTGGAAATTTCCAAAGCCTTTTTCTTTAATTTTAAGATAAAACTTTGTTCATACTGCCACTCTGATAACCAAGTAAATCCAAGGTAATGTATTTATATCCATACTCTTGAAGTTCTCTAACAATCGAATCATGATTTTCAAGAACCGTCTTCATATCGTTCGGTTCTACCTCAATTCTAGCAATTTCATCATGTGTTCGAACTCGGACTTGGCGAATACGAAGACTTTTCAAAAAGCTTTCAGCTCTTTCAACCTTTGTCAGCTTTTCCTTTGTAATATACTCCCCGTAAGCAATCCTTGAAGATAAGCAAGCAAAGGAGGGTTTATCCCATGTTGGCAGATCAAACTTCTGAGAAAGCTCTCGTATTTCCTGTTTAAACAAGTTGGCCTCTAGAAGCGGACCTCGGATTCCCTTCTCCTTAGCCGCCTGCATCCCGGGACGATGTTCATTCATATCATCGGCAATGACTCCATAAATCACATTTTGGAATCCCTTTTCTTCCAGTACAGGAAGTAAATGATCGAATAAGCTGCTTTTACAAAAGTAACATCGGTTTTTGTTATTCTCTGCATAACCAGGAATCGCTAATTCAGATGTTTCAATCACTTGGTGCTTAACGCCGATTTTTTCAGCTAAAACCCTCGCCTCTTCCAGCTCGCTAGAAGGATACGTTTCCGAATCTGCTGTGACTGCCAGAACACGTTCCGTACCTAATGTGTCCACAGCTGCCTTCAGCAAAAAAGTACTATCCACACCACCTGAGAATGCTACAACGACTGATTCCATGTCACGGAGTATAGACTGTAATTTATTGTATTTCTCTGTTAGCAAGTGTCTCATCTCCCCTACACTCTCTTATCCACTATTAAACATATTAAATGGACATCAGTCATATGTCCAAGAATTAAATCGTCATACTTCCAAAACCGCCGTCTACACGAATAAGAGCACCGGTTACAAAGCTGGAAGCCTTATCTGACGCGAGCCATACAGTTGCACCTTGAAGCTCCTCCGCTTCCCCAAAGCGATTCATAGGAGTATGTTTCATAATGGATTCAATACGCTCTTTATCTAAAATTTTTCGATTTTGTTCTGCTGGGAAGAATCCAGGGATAATTGCATTTACCCGAATTCCATTAGGAGCAAATTCACGCGATAAAAATTGTGTTACACTGTTTAGCCCTGCTTTTGATACTGAATACGTAAATACTCTTGAAAGAGGTGTAGTAGATGATACAGACGAAATATTAATGATACTGCCTTTTCTATCTTGTTCAATCATTTTCTTTGCGAAAATTTGACAAGTTAATATAATGCCCTTCAAGTTAATATCCATGATTTTATCGTATTCATCCATGCCAAGTTCAAAAAACGGTGTGGCACTGTTGGTACCAGGTGCATTTAAAAGGATATCCCAGCCGCCAGACCATTGTTCAATTTCACTGGCTGCTTGAAGCAAGGAATCTTTAGAACTAACATCCGCTTGAAATGCTTTGGCTTCTCCGCCATTGTCTTTAATTTCCTTAACGACTGCTTCTGCTGTTTCCAAGTTACGGCCAACAATCGCTACCTTCGCACCATGCGCAGCCAAGCCTTTTGCCATCGCCGAGCCCAATACTCCATTTCCACCAACTGCTACTGCTGTTTTTCCCGCTAAATCAAATAAATTTGTCATGTTCAACTCTCCCTAGTTTTTAAAATAAATTTCCTTTATCATCAAAAGGTAAATCATAAAGGTCTGAAATTACTTCCATATTTGGATGTTGCTTCACATAGTCGACTAAAGCTTCTGATACTTCAATCTCACTCAGCTCTAATGTATTTTTAATACGAACCATCTTCACTTTTGAAAAATCTAAAATATTACTTGTTTTTACGGCTGCCTGGATGGCTTCATGATCATTTGGTAAAGTAGTGGCAATTTTAGTCGGTGCTACAACTGTTGAAGTTAAGCCATTTGCGTATGTTACTTCCAGATCCATTCTGTCTACTAAACGCTGCGTTGTAAAATCCGCTGTTCCAACCCCATTGGCATTTCCCTCTGTTTGTGGAGTTAAGCCAAGTACAACCATTTTGTTAACATCTGGCCCGCCATGTGCATATGGAGTAGGATATCGTCCCGTAATATTTGGGTCCATACCATCACCAGAGATATTCTTACCAATTTGATCAATAACAAGGACTTCTAGTTGTTCGAAAAAGAGTTTTGGTAATAATTCTTTTGCTTTTGCCTGCAAGGCAGCTTCTTTTTCAATAATTTCTTCTGGAGAAAGTACATCAACGACAGCTATTTTATCAAATGCGTTTTCAAGCGTTGCCACCCCGAATAAAAATGGCTTTTTCTCCATCATCATTTTCGCCATAGCAGGTACGTTTTCTGCCATATACTTAAAACCTAATTGGTGACAAGCCTCAGCGCCTTTTTGCTTACCTAAACCAATACTAATCATTTTCATAATGCCGCTTTCGACTGGTCCACGGAATGCAGTATGCGGCTTCACACGATTGATCACAACAATTCCATCTGCCTCTGAAGCAAATTTATCAATATATACAGGCAAACCATTCGGTAACTCCCCGATTTTCACTACTTCCATCGAAGAACGAATCTCGCAGCCGGCACTTTCTTCTGTAACGCCAAGATGGGCGAGTACTTCCCGCTGCCCTTCAGCCGTCGCACCGCCATGACTCCCCATACTTGGCACAATGAACGGTTTCGCGCCTAAATCTTTTAAGAATTTAACCGTTACTGCAGTTAATTCTACAAGGCGATCAAGACCACGACTTCCAACTGCAACAGCAATTTCCATTCCAGGTTTGATTTTGGACCGTATGTGTTCTTGCTGTAATCTTTCTGTTAATACTGGTTCTAATTCAGCGATTTTCTTATCATCAAACTTCACTTTCACTTTTGCCATCTTTGGCACTGGAATATCTTTTAATAAGTCCTGAAGAATTCCCATTACATTACCTCACTTTTTTTTATACTACTAAGTGTTCCACAGGGAATTAAATTCCATGTATAGAATAACACTAAATCCACGATTATTGTTCCCTTGTAATCCCTTTCAAAATCCCCTATGTACTAAATTGTTGGAAAAATATTTTAATTTGTTTACCAAACAAACTAATTACCTGTATAATATCATTATGGTACTTTTTCGTCAAATAAAAGCAACCATAAAAAAAACAATATATTTAAATTTTTTTAATAGACTTTTTACAAGGAAGTGCTTTATATGGTCACTGGAGACGCGTCATTTATAAAAAAGATTAATCGATCACACATCATTTCTAAAATCATTGAACATGGGATGATCTCAAGAGCAGACTTAGCAAAAATAACCGGCCTCAATAAAGCAACGATTTCAGTCCAAGTAGCTGACTTATTAGAAGAAGAATTAATTATAGAAACCCAACAAGAGCATAAGAGTCTAGGCAGACGACCCATCATGCTTTCGATTAACCATCAAGCTGGATTTTCTTTAGGCATAGACCTTGATAAAAACAATGTCTCTTTCACATTATGCAATTTAACCGGAACTCCGCTCGAGACTAAATCATTGAAAATGGACACCACTGATTATGATGTAATTCGAGAGATGCTAATCAAAGAGATAACAAGCTATAAACAGAAATGCTCTCAAGAACGTTATGGACTATTTGGTGTAGTCATTGGAATTCATGGAATTGTAAATAATGATGAAATAATCTATTTTGTCCCACATCATCAATGGCGTAACAAAGATCTAAAATCCGACCTAATAACTGAAACCGGTGTCAATATTTACTTAGAAAATAATGCGAACCTGTGCTCATTTGCCGAAATTGTCTATAAACATTATCAAAGCAAGAACTTATTATCGGTTAGTCTATATTCAGGAATCGGTCTAGGAATCATGGTAAATGGTAAATTACTTAAAGGATTCGATGGCTTTGCAGGTGAGATTGGTCATATGATTGTCGTTCCTGATGGACATCCTTGTAGATGCGGAAATTTAGGCTGTTGGGAACAATATGCCTCTGAGTCAAGTTTTATCAAACAATTGTCTGAGAGACAGAATAAGAAAGATCTCACCAATGAGGAGATTCACCATTGGCTCAAAACGAAAGACCCCATCACCTGTAAGCTAATGGCAGAATATATTAAGTTCTTATCGATAGGGCTTAATAATATTATTAACCTCTATAACCCAGAAATTCTAGTGATTAATAGTGAACTGCTGCAAATGTATCCGGACGCTATAATAGAAATAAATGCCCATCTGACCTCTACTGTTGGTCATTATCGGGAGCTGCTGATATCTGATTTTGGTAAGATGGCATGTAGTCGGGGCGCTTGTGCCTTGGCTATTAAGAAATTTTTAGACATTTCGGAGTTAAGTTTGAATATTGAAGAATCAAATTTGCATACCGTATAAGTTGCTAGAAATAGTCCGTAATCAAGGCTATTTCTTTCTATATATATACAAATTTTGAAAATGAGCGAAAATATGAGAAAAAATGTGAATTAGTGAGATAACAGCAGATGAGTGACGCTTTCATCACCATTGTTGTCGTTTTCATTGCAATTGTTTCCGTTTTCAGCAACATTGTTAAAAATCCCCTAATCCCCCATAATTAAGGTATCAAATCAATAGGGGGCTAACCACATGAAAAAGTTCTTGGTAACATTAATTGAGAAGCTTGAGAAGAATGACAAATACTTGCCATTTGATACACATGAACCAATCGTAACCAATTCACAAAAATAAAATGTGAATTGGTTTTTTTGTAAATCCTCAAAACTACCACTCTTACCTTGACCCATTTATTCAAAAATCCAATTATTCTTAAATCATAGAGTTTAATCTCCAAACAAAAACAGCAGCGGGTTCCCGCTGCTGCTTTCTACTACATATGTCTAGCAAACTTAAAACCAGTCTGCATAGCCTAGTTTTCTCAAGTGATTAGCAGAAACCTCTAGGCATTCGAATGGATCGCGTCCATAGGTATCGTCTTGTTCTACCAAGAAATACTGTGCTCCACTCTCAAGTCCAGCTTCCAGGATTGCTTTTAAATCAAGGTTTCCTTCACCGAGTTCAGCAAATTCAATCGTATTCGTGAATATGTTAAAGAATTTAGCCATGTCTTTAAAGTCAACATCGCTTAAATCCATTTGACCAATTCGATAATCCTTCAAATGTAAGAGTGAAATACGGCCGGCATATCCTTTAACAAATTCCACAGGATTTACACCTGCTCTTTGAATCCAGTGAACATCTAATTCAAATCCAAGCTTAGTGGTATTATTTTTAATAATATCTAATAAATATTCACCGTCGAACTTTTGGAATTCTAAGTGGTGTGTATGGTAATACAATTCAATTCCATGATCTGCTAATCTATGAGCCATCTCTTCAGCTTTGGCAATAAATTCCATAATTTTATCTTTATTCCCCATAGCCATTAACGGCATCATGCCAATTCGCAAATAATTACAATCAAGTGTTTTGCAATCATTCACGATTTTTTCAAAGTCACTTGTCAATGTCTCACCAGGCATTCCAGGAAGCATTGGCTCTACAGCAGCAGAAAGAGCCGCAATCTTAATATCAAAATCTGCACTCGCCCTTTTTATCTCCGCTACGTTCTCCGGAGTCATTGGGATTTGAGAAACCTCTACAGCATGATACCCAAGCTCACTAACTTTTCTCATTGTTTCGTAGGCACCAAGTTCTTCGACTTTACCTTTAAGCATCATCATCTGAACGCCGATTTTTCCCTTTTTCATTGAAATACCTCCATTTGTATTGATTGTTTTTTCTCTGATGACAGATGAATTGCATCAATAATCGCAATGGATGCAAGTGCATCTTTTGCATGAATATAGTCTTCTGTGTTTTCTGTAATGGCGGAATAGAATTGATTAATGGTTTTTGCATGACTAGCTCCATAATAATGTTTGGAACCTGGCAGCTTGGCATCCTCCATCAAATCTTCCTTTTCCCCTGCTTCATTCACTCTTGTCAGGATGCTATCTTTGATGATAAGCCTTTCTTTTTCAAAAAGAACCTCAAGTTCAACACTAGAATTATCAGCGTTTGCATTCGTAGCGAAGAATAATCCCTTAGCACCATTTTTAAACTGTATACGGGCGGAAGCAGTATCTTCCACTTCGATGTTATAATCCAATAGTTGATCAACTGAACCTCTGATTGATTCAATTTCACCGCCAACCAGCTGCATTAGGTCTAAGGTATGCAGCGCTTGATTGATCATCACTCCACCGCCGGCATATTTCCATTGCCCGCGCCATGGCTGGCTGTCATAGTAGTCTTTTGATCTAAACCATGCTACTAGACCCTTAACCCCTTTAATAGGACCATATTCACCAGAACTGATAATCTCTTGTAATTTTTCAACTGATTCATTGTTGCGATTTTGCAGGCAGACACCGATTTTTATATCATTGTATTCTTCCTCTAGTTTCACCAGAGCAAGACCTTCTTCCGTGTTCAGACCCAATGGTTTTTCTTGAAAAACATGAACACCTTTTTCCACACAAGCCTTTGTAACAGGGTAGTGCAGATAATGGGGCAGACAGATATGAACACAATCTAAGTCTTCTTTTTCAAGCATTTCTTGATAGTTACTGTAAAAGGTTGCTTCTGGTACTGATTTTGATAATGTTTCGTTATTATCACAGACAGCCACCAATTCAGCATTTGGGTTAGCTTTTATCGCTGGTATATGAATAGTTGAAATCGTCCCCAGCCCTATAACTGCAACTTTAAGCATTTGCTTCTCCCCTTTTTAAAGGCTCTTTCTCTTAAACTTTGTTACTTTTATTTAATAAGAAAAAGGCCAGTAAACTAAATTCTAAAGTGCAAAAAAGATATTTCCACGTTAAAATCGGCTTTAAGTTTTTAACAACGATATTAAGGAAAGCAGACTTTTGAAACGAACTCAAAGCTGCATTAGCGATGAGTTCGTTTCATTTGTTTTGATTACTTTCTAACCGGATATTTACCTTCTTCGGCAATCCGTTTATTTAATTCTTCTAGGAATAAATCTTCATCAAATGGTATTTCTACTTCCTTGCCTAACCAGGCTGACAGGTGCATCGCATTTGCAAGTCTAACACCATTAATGCCGTCGCTGCCAGGTGCTAATAATGGTGTACCTTCTACAACCGCAGAAGCAAAGTCCTCTAATACATCAGCGTGCTGTTTGCCCCAAACGCTTTCGAATTCAATTACTTCTTCAGTGAATATATCTCCAGCACCGCCGCCCATAAACAGCTTCATAACATCTGACATATCCATGGAATTGCTCATTTCATTCTCAGATTGTTTCAGGCGCTTGATGGTGATTTTCTTACTATCATCAACAACGATTTTTCCTTTATCGCCATGGATTTCTAAACGGTCTGTCCCTACTACATCGTGTGTCTTCGTTACAAATACACCAGTAGCACCATTTCCATAATCAAATACTGCTGTTACATCATCTTCAACCGCAATATCTCTTTGATAGCCAAAGTTTAATTTTGCATAAACCTTTTTCGGCATGCCGCAAATCCATTGAAGCAAGTCAATTTGGTGTGGCGCTTGGTTTACAAGGACACCGCCGCCTTCTCCGCCCCAAGTTGCTCTCCATTCACTTTGATTGTAGTACCCTTGAGGTCTCCACCAGGTAGTAATAATCCAGTTGGTACTGCGAATACTGCCAATCTCACCATTATCAATAAGTTCTTTTAGTTTTTTATAAAGTGGATTTGTACGCTGGTTAAAGAAAATTGCAAACTTAAGTTCAGGCTTTGTTGCTGCAAAATCGTTTAACTCTTTTACTTGTTTTGTATAAACACCAGCTGGTTTTTCCACTAATGCATGAAGGTTTCGTTTTAATGCTTCAATTCCCATTTCTGGATGGAGGTAATGCGGAACAGTTGTAACGACCGCATCTACGTCACCGCTTTCCATCATAGCGATATAATTATCGTAGAAAGGCACACCAGGATACTTCTCTTCTGCTACTTGTTTTTTAGCAGGATCATTATCACAAATCGCACCAATCACCATATTTTTAACTTTGCCTTCAGCAATCAAATTAGCGTACATACCACCTTCAGCACCTAATCCAATAATCCCTAATCTTACATCAGCCATAATTAAACTTCCTCGCTTTCAATTTTGTTTAGAATTTCTAATAATGCTTCATATTGAAGCTTGTAGCCGCCTGCACCATCCAGCCCTTTGTTGTCCTTAATAATCTCGGTCGCATCCTCAAGCTCTAAATCCTTTAAAGAATCAAATAGAACGAGATGGGGCTCAAGAGTTAAAAAGCCCTTATAGCCGCTCTTAATAAATTGACTTAATAGCTCCGGTATTTTACCTTCGCCAGTTCCACAGACAACATTTTGACTATCTGATGTTACAGCATCCTTTATGTGTATATAAACAATCTCATCCTTTAAGAGATCGTAACACTCTTGTGAATCCTCACCACACTGGACGAAATTAGCGAAGTCAAAAATCCCTTTAAAGTAAGGAGAATCCACTTCTGTTAAAATTTCATGACAGCGTCTTGCGATATCACCAAAGATATCCTTTTCATTTTCATGCAGCAAAATAACATTGTATTTTTCTGCAATGGCTGCAAATTCTTTAAGCTTGCTAACAACTTGACTACGATATTGATCTGCATTTTCTCCCTTAGGAATATAGAAGCTGAAGATTCGCATATATTTACAATCGAGCAAGTTGCTAATTTGGCAAAGCGTGTCCAACATAAGCTTTTGTTTAGCAAAGCCTTCTTCATCATTGATAAATACTTTACCAATAGGTGAGCCGATGGAAGAAACACCAATTCCAGCTTTTTGCAGTCTTGGCTGTACTGTTTCTTTGATTTCATCGACGGTAAAATCCCCAATATTTTTCCCATCAATACCACGAAGTGATATATATTTCATTCCCAGATTTGATACGACTTCAAGCTGTGTATCAAAATCTGATGAAATTTCATCTGAAAATCCTGAAATCATTAAATCTTGATTCATTTAAACGAATTCCTCCTTTATTAATGGGTTGCCGGTTGTAAGTTTGTTTTTCCGATACTTGGAAGGGGTTACCCCAACTTTTTCTTTAAAGTATCGGCTGAAATGGGCGAGACTCTCAAAACCCGAAGAGGATGATACTTCAGCTATGCTAAGGTCTGGTTCCATTTCTAATAAATACTTAACTTGGTTCAATCTGCAACCCATTA
Organism: Neobacillus niacini; assembly: GCF_031457145.1. Taxonomy (GTDB): domain Bacteria; phylum Bacillota; class Bacilli; order Bacillales; family Cytobacillaceae; genus Neobacillus; species Neobacillus niacini_J. The sequence goes on along the minus strand of NZ_JAVDVZ010000003.1, from coordinate 141,745 downwards.
CATATTCCATTACAGTAAAACCTGTAACTTCCTTGAAGACATGCGAGACATAATACTTACTTAAATTAAGTTCAGATGAAATAAGGTCTAAACTAATCTTCTCATTAAAGTGGTCTCTTATCCACGAAGCAATATCTTCCGCATGTATCTCCTTTTCTGTCTTTTTACTTGTGACATGTGCCAAGTCCTGCTGGCTCATTTTATAAATACATAGCAGCAGTTGAATCATCTCAAGTTTAACTTCAGCCTCTAATAATTCATTCTTTTTACCTGTACGTTGAAGCTCTTCATCAATTTCAGATAAAAGTCCAGAAATTTTTTTAATCTGTCCATCCACATATTGACCATTTTCATCGTATCGCGTACGCAAAAGTGGATTATTAAGTTTTTTAAAAGGATCTAGTAAATTCGGTATACCTAGAGTGGATATCAATCCGGATATCCAAGTTGGTGAAAAATGAACCATACTTCTCGTATAAGCACTCTCGCCCCCAGGGTTTGCCTTGTGCAAGGTCATGCCATCCAAAAGGATAATATCACCAGGCACTAATTCATAAATTCGATTGTTAATTAAATACTTACAATCTTCGCCGCAAAAGAAATAGATCTCAAATTCATGGTGAGAGTGAAATTGAAAATTATAGAAATCCACTCCCTGCACGCGATAAAACGCTGTCATCCATTCATCCAATACTTTTCTTTTATAAGGCAAATTAACTAGTTCTTCCAAAGCCTTCACGCCTTTCTTAAGCGTTATTAAGCTTACTTATATTTTACCCCTTCAATAAAAATAAAGCATTCTCTGAAACTGCTTTCATTTTTATTATTTTTGACTGATATTGCTTTTTAGTTTATTGTTTCAGCAAAAAAAAAGACAAAACCGACCACTTTTATGGCAGTTTTGTCTTTTAATAGGAAAACAAGGAATCTTATTCCATCCAGTTTGTATGGAAAATACCTTCTTTATCAGTACGTTGATACGTATGCGCACCAAAATAATCACGTTGAGCTTGTAATAGATTTGCTGGAAGCGTTTCTGTACGGTAGCTGTCATAGTATGCAATTGCGCTTGCAAATGAAGGAACTGGAATTCCACGCTCGATTGCCACAGCAAGGACTTGACGTAATGGCTGCTGATAGTTTTCAACAATTTCTTTGAAGTATGGATCTAATAATAAGTTTCTTAATTCAGGATCGCGATCATATGCGTCTTTAATTTTTTGTAAGAATTGAGCACGAATGATACAGCCGCCGCGGAAAATCATCGCAATATCGCCGTAACGAAGATTCCAATCGTATTCCTCTGACGCTGCACGCATTTGGGCAAAACCTTGTGCATAAGAAACAAGTTTGCTCATATATAAAGCTTTACGAACAGCTTCAATTAGTTCTTCTTTGTTGCCATCAAAAGCCTTAACTTCAGGCCCATTAAGAACCTTGCTAGCCTTAACGCGCTCATCCTTCAAAGCAGAAATAAAGCGGGCAAATACTGATTCTGTGATAATTGGAAGTGGAACACCTAAGTCTAATGCATTTTGGCTTGTCCATTTTCCTGTTCCCTTTTGGCCAGCAGTATCGAGGATTAGGTCAACCATTGGTTTACCTGTTTCTTCATCCACTTTCGTGAAGATATCTGCAGTAATTTCAATTAAATAGCTGTCTAGTTCACCTTTATTCCATTCAGCAAAAACCTCATGAAGCTCTTTCGCATCTAATCCAAGAACGTTCTTTAGAATAAAATAAGCCTCACAAATTAATTGCATATCGCCATATTCAATTCCGTTATGGACCATTTTCACATAGTGACCAGCACCATTTGGACCAATATACGTACAGCAAGCGTCGCCTTCTACTTTTGCAGAAATGGCTTCTAAGATTGGTTTAACAAGATTATATGCTTCTTCTTTACCGCCTGGCATGATAGAAGGACCTTTTAATGCGCCTTCCTCTCCACCTGAAACGCCAGTTCCAATGAAATGGAATCCTGCAGTTTCTAGTTCCTTATTACGTCTAATGGTATCTTGGAAGAATGTATTCCCTCCGTCGATTAGGATATCGCCTTCTTCAAGGTATGGTTTTAAAGAGTCGATAGTTGCATCTGTTGCACCACCAGCTTTAACCATTAATAAAATTTTGCGGGGCTTTTCTAATGAATTTACGAATTCTTCAACAGTTTTAGCACCAACAAAGTTTTTTCCTTCAGCCTCGTTCTTTAAAAATTCTTCTGTTTTTTCATAAGAACGGTTAAAAACAGCAACAGAATAACCTCTGCTTTCAATATTTAATGCAAGGTTTTTACCCATTACAGCCAAACCAACTACTCCAATTTGTTGTTTAGACATTTAGTATCCCTCTTTCTTTTTTTCAATATATCAGTAAAGCTCTGCCATCCATAATACCGATTAAATGTAAGAACATCAATTAATTCGACTATTATATCAGAATTTCCAAATACTGTTTAAATCAATAATGCCACATGTTTCAGTATTGATAGGATTTAACACTTAAGGACTCCTTATGCAATCATTGATTAATTATTAAGTTATTGTCCAACTTTAGCATACTCAAATAAATAGATTTAAAACCTATGTAATCTAGGGTTGGACCATAATAAATGGCCCCCCTATTCTTTACTTTATTAACGCTCCAAGAAAAACTTTTCTGCGTTATTGTAGCCAATATTTCTAACCATTTGTTCAACGAACTCCATATCATCCGGCGCTAGTCCTCTTTCTACCCATTCACCTAAAATGTTGCATAGGATACGGCGGAAGTATTCATGACGAGCGTAAGATAGGAAACTGCGAGAATCTGTTAACATTCCAATAAAGTGGCTCAAAAGACCTACGTTAGCAAGATCCTTCATTTGTCTTTCCATTCCATCGATATGGTCATTAAACCACCAGCCGGAACCAAATTGAATCTTACCAGGAACGCCTTCTTCATAGAAGTTACCCATCATTCCAGCTAATACAGGGTTATCTTTAGAATTTAGGTTAAACAACACGGTTCTTGGTAACGCATTCTGCTGTTCCAACGCGTCAAGTAATCGAGATATACCTTCCGCAAAATTAGATTCTCCAACAGAGTCAAAGCCAGTATCTGGACCAATAAGCTCTTTCATTTTTGTATTATTATTTCTTATTGCACCCATATGAAGCTGCATGACCCATTGTTTGCCGGCATACATTTTTCCAAGCTTAGTTAATAAGAAACAACGATATGCATTGATTTCTTCGTCGGAAAGCTGGTCGCCGCTCAACCCTTTATTGAAGATTCTTTCAGCTTCTTCTTGTGTTGTTTCTACATATACTTCTAATTTTTGAATATCATGATCGGATGCACGGCCACCATTTTCATGGAAGTAATCAACACGTTGTTGAAGTGCTGCTAAGAATCCCTCTAATGAATTAGTCTTAATTCCTGAAACCTGCTCTAATTTTCCAACCCAGCTTGCAAATGTTGGTCGCTCAATAAAAAGAGCTCCATCTGGACGGAAGGTTGGTGCAATGATAGGAGTGAAGGATTCATCATTTTTCAATAATTTATGGTATTCCAAAGTTGAAATAGGATCATCAGTTGTTCCAATAAACTTCACATTTGCTCGATTAATAAACGATCTAGCAGTGAATTCACTCGTTTTTAGCTTTTCATTACATTCATCATAGATTTCTCGAGCTGTTGCTGGGCTTAATCTTTTTTCAATCCCAAAAAACATTTTTAATTCCATGTGGGTCCAATGATAAAGTGGATTTCCAATTAAATTTGGTACTGTTTCAGCCCATGCAGAGAACTTTTCCCAATCACTTGCATCACCGGTAATGTATCTCTCACCAATACCATTCATACGCAAAGTACGCCATTTATAATGGTCGCCGCCAAGCCATAATTGAGTTATATTTTCGTAAGACTTATTTTCCCATACCTCTTGAGGGTCAAGGTGGCAGTGGAAATCAAAAATCGGTAATCCCTCTGCTGCATTTTCATATAACCTAATGGCAGTTTCTGTGTCTAGCAAGAAGTCTTTGTCTAAAAAGTTTTTCATTTTACATCCTCCTTCTTTAATAAATAGTATTTCACTGTAACCCCTTACAAATTATATAAAATATATTATTTCTTAATTTGTTTAGTAAACAAATTAAATACATTTCTAACTTAGCATGTTTATTTTGTTTAGTCAATTGACAGTTTATTATTTTATTAAAAAGTGACAAGACCTTAATGAAATTAACTGTTATAATATTAGTATAGGAAAGCGGTTACTTGGAAATGGGGGAAATAAATGATTACCGGTGATGCGGCATATATAAAAAAAATAAACAGATCAATTATTCTTAAAGAAATTGTTAAAGAAGGTTTAATATCTAGAGCAGACATATCGAAAGCTACAGCCCTAACCCGTGCAACCATATCAGCACAGGTAGCTGACTTAATAGAGGAAGGACTTATTATAGAGACACAACTTGAGCACTATACAGTTGGCAGGAAGCCAATCATGCTTTCCTTAAATAGTGAGGCTGGATACGCTCTTGGAATAGACCTTGATTACGATCATATTTCTTTTACTGTTACTGACCTAAAGGGCAGTCCAGTACGCTCCAAAAGAATTGAAATAGATACGAATGAATACTCAGAAATTATTAAGGTCTTAATTAATCAAATTGAAAAATATAAAGCAGAATTCGCTGATTGTCGTTATGGGATGATCGGCATTGTCCTGGCCATTCATGGTCTTGTAGGAAAGGATGAAGTTATTCACTATATTCCACGCTTAAAATGGAATAAGATTAACCTCAAAACAGATCTTGAAAGACAAATTGGCATTAACATCTATCTCGAAAACAATGCTAATCTGAGTGCTTTTGCTGAGCGGGTATTTGTTCACCACGAAACGAATAATTTATTGTCTGCCACTCTCTATTCAGGAATCGGTCTCGGAATGATGATGAATAATGACTTCTTCCGCGGTCACGATGGCTTTTCCGGTGAGATAGGGCATATGATTGTCGTTCCGGAAGGTAAGCCATGCAATTGTGGAAACAAAGGCTGCTGGGAGAAGTACTCCTCTGAATCGAGTATTTTCGAATATTTATCCGAAACTAGACAAATGAAGCATCTAACCTATCAACATATTCAAAAATGGCTTGATGAAGGTGATAAAGAAGTTCAAACCTTAATGGAGCAATTTATCTTTTACTTATCAATAGGTTTAAACAATATGATTAATATGTACAACCCGGATGTGCTTGTACTAGATAGTGAACTCTTGCGTATGTATCCAGATGCACTTGAAAAAATTAAAGGTAATCTTAATTCGTCTATCAGTCATTACCGAGAATTATTGATCTCTACTATTGGAAAAAAATCATGTGAACTAGGTGCCTGCGCTCTTGCCATTAAACATTTCTTAAATATTCCGATGTTAAATTTACCATTTGAAAATCGATAAAAATTGAAATCGCTTTCTTGAAATCCCCTTTCATTCATTTTTTGAAAGGGGATTTTTGCATAAGAAAAGGGTGTTAAGCCGCAGCCTAACAACCCTTCCACATTTTAACTATTAAGCTTTTCTTCTATCAGCTAAATCCCTTGAAAGTTGTGCAGTACGCTTTTTGTTTAATGGATACAAGAAAACAATAAGTAGGAACACAACACCAAGTGTAACTGCCGGTACTAAAGTAGCAAGTGTATGAATTCCTTGTAGCGTTTCAGCTGCTTGTGCTTCGGCACCTGCAGTGTAACCTACAGCAGCAATCGCTGCACCACCAACACCGCCAGCAACCGCTTGACCGATTTTACGTGCCATTGAGTAAATCGAATAAACGGTACCATCTTCCCTGAGACCTGTTAAATACTCGTGATAATCGATTACATCAGTAACAAACGCCCAAACCACAAGGTTAAAAATACCATAACCAAACATAGCAACTGTTAATATTCCGATAAATTGTGTTGCTGTTAAATTTGGAAGGAAATATAGAACTCCGTATACAAGAGTTGCGATTAATAATCCTCCAGAAGCCACTTCTTTTTTACCAAATCTCTTAACCAATGGTTGAATAAATGGCATTGCGACAAATACTGCAACTGCTTGAAGAAGACCAACCATACTTAATGCTTTAGCATTAGCGAAATAATCCTTAAATAAATATACGTTTACCGTACCAATTAACATAAAGACAATCATGAATGCCAAAGCAGCTACAAGGAACACCATTAATGGTTTGTTTTTAGTAAGCCCCTTCATTGTTTGGCCAAAATTCACTTTTTCTTTATTCGTTTCATCTATGACGACACGTTCAACAGATAATTTATAACAAGCCATGTAACAAGCAATTGCAAGTCCACCGAAAATTAATGCTGCGATAATAAAGCGATTTGCATCCGGTTTATTATTAACGAATAAAATAATGGGTCCAACTACGTTAATAATTAAACCTGCCATTTGACCGCCTAAAGTTCTCCAGCTTGATAGTGAAGTACGTTCCACAGGATCAGCTGTAATCACTGAAGCCATGGAGCCATAAGGAATATTAACAGTAGAATATAATGTACCCCACAGAATATATGTTACATATGCATAAGCAAGGTAAAAGCCATGTGACATACCAGGTATTTTTACGAACATCAAGATACCCATGATTACAAGTGGTACTGACATTCTTAAAATCCATGGTCTAAATTTCCCTTGAGCAGTTGCCTTTCTCGTATCGATGAAACGACCCCATGTTACATCAGCAAAAGCATCCCAAAGACGTGCGACTGCAAATAAAATTCCAACATGAGCTGGATTAATATGAAAAATATCCGTATAGAATACCATCAAGAAAGCGGCAGCTAGCGTAAAGAAGAAATCGTTTCCAAAATCACCAAACAAGTAACCTAATTTATCTTTTATACCAAATGGACGTACTGTTTTCCCACCTGTTTGTGGGGTTTCTACTTTCTTTTGCAATGCTTGAGCCATATCTTTGCCCTCCCAATAAATACTCTAAAAAATCATTTTTAGATTGTAATAAATTGCTTTGAAACTATTTTGTGTAACCCCTTACTAAAATACTCACAACAATAGCATGACTTCTCGAGAATGTTTCCGCTTCAATTAGTTTGTTTATTGAACTAACAAATTAATTGCACAATTAGAATATCACCCATTTTATTATTCGTCAATAATTTTGTATGCGCTTGTAGTGTTAATGTTCCCTGTTTTTAGAAATGTTAGTTTGTTCGAGAACCATAGTAGGTGTCGGCGACTTCCAGTTTTCGCCCTAATAACGATTAAACCCTAGCAAAATGCATAACGAGTTCTGTTACCTGTCACTTTTTATAAAAATGCGTTTAACAATGTCCTTATATTTGTTATACATTTTGTCCTGCAAAATGCAGGGCTTTTTGTTATGAAAAAATATTACAAAGTGCCACCTAATGTATTTGTATAATGCATTTTATGGCCAAGGCTTTGTTATACAACTGAATGTTGATTTCACTGTGTTTGAAAAATAACCGGAAAAATTCCGTTTAAATTGGGAAATACCCTTATTCCCTTAAAAATAAGCGGAGTTTTTCCGCTTATATGATCCAAATCTTTGATTTTTAGCTTATTTAGAGCAGTTAACCGGAATTTCTCCGCTTATATCTGCTTCTTCTGCTTCCTCTTTATCCATTAGCCGGAAATTCTCCGCCTATGAATTCTCATACCTACACGAAAATCAACAATCAATAATAACAGGGCAGAGGACAAAGAAAAACGTGGTTTTGTAAATAAAAAACACAGCATTTTGCAGTCCAATTTGCAAGGTAACAGAAATCTCTTTAATCTTACATTTTGATATACAAATTGGACTACAGTTTCACGCCTATTTTTATAATTTTTCACGTTATATCAATAAAAAATGACCATCAAATTCAAATACAATTTAATGGTCATTTTAATATTCATTTTGGACTTTTGTGACAGGTAACAGAACCAGTTACAAAATGCAAAAAGGGTTTTTTTAGAATAGAAAAAGGCAGCAAACAGTCTTTGCTACCTTTTTCTTTAAATATAATTTAGTTTTTATTTTGAGTTTCTTCTTTCAGCTAAATCAATTGCAAGTTGTTCAGTACGTTTTTTGTTTAATGGATACAGGAATACAATCATTAAGAATATAACAGTAAGTATCACCGCTGGTACTAATGTAGCAAGTGTATGAATTCCTTGTAGCGTTTCAGCCGATTGAGCGTCGGCACCAGCATGGTAACCAACCGCTGCAATCGCTGCACCACCAACACCACCAGCAACTGCCTGTCCAATTTTACGAGCCATTGAGTAGATAGAGTAAACAGTTCCATCTTCACGAAGTCCTGTTAAATACTCATGGTAATCAATGATGTCTGTAACGAAAGCCCAAATAACTAGGTTGAAAATTCCATAACCAAACATACCAACTGTTAAAACTGCAATAAATTGTGTTGCTGTTAAGTTAGGTAAGAAAAATAAAACCGCATATACAGTTGCTGCAAGTAAGAGACCAGCTGAGGCCACTTCTTTTTTACCAAATTTTGAAACTAACGGTCTTATCATTGGCATACCAACAAATACTGCAACTGATTGAAGAAGACCAACCATACTTAATGCTTTAGCGTTTCCAAAGAAATCTTTAAATAAATACACGTTTACAGTACCAATTAACATAAAGCAAACCAAGAACAGTAAAGAAAGAGTAAGGAACACAATGAGTGGTCTGTTTTTACCAAGACCTTTTACAGTTTTGCCAAAGCTCGCTTTTGGTTTATTTGTTTCATCCATTACAATACGTTCAACAGATAATTTATAGCATGCCATATAACAAGCGATTGCAAGAACACCGAAAATGATAGCGCCTAAAAGGAATCGATTTGCATCTGCTTTATTGTCAACAAACAAAATCATTGGTCCTACAACATTAATGATTAACCCAGCAAAGTTCCCCCCTAATGTTCTCCAGCTAGATAATGCCGTACGTTCAACAGGATCACCTGTGATTACAGAAGCCATAGAGCCATAAGGAATATTAACAGTAGAATATAATGTTCCCCAAATAATATAGGTTACATATGCATAAGCAAGGTAAAATCCATCAGACATTCCTGGAATATGAACAAACATTAATATACCAGTAATGACAAGTGGAAATGACATTCTAAAGATCCAAGGTCTGAACTTTCCATTCTTTCCTGCTTTCCTCGTATCGATGAAGCGACCCCATGTAATGTCAGCAACTGCATCCCATAAACGTGCAATCAGGAATAGTCCCCCGACAGCAGCTGGATTAAGACCATATACATCGGTGTAATAAACCATAAGGAACGATGCAACTAGAATAAAGAAGAAATCGTTTCCAAAATCACCAAACAAATAACCTAATTTATCCTTCATCCCAAACGGACGGACTGCTTTCCCACCTGATTGTGAGGTTTCTACTTTCTTTTGTAATGCTTGTGCCATTGTTAACCCTCCCATAAAATCATTCTAAAATAATTAAAATAAAGCCCTTACATAATTGCGAATTGCATTGAAACCGATTTTGTGTAACCCCTTACTAAAATACTAAAATACTAAAATACTAAAAATAAATGCTGTCATCTCGAGAATGCTTGTACCTTCCAATTAATTAGTTTAATGAACTAACAAATTAACTGTACACTTAGAATATCACCCTCTAAACTATTCGTCAATAACTTTTTGTAAACGTTTTATATTTATTTTTTCCGTTTTTAAGATATGTAATTATTTAGGAAACATTAACAAAACTCAGTTTTCAATGTATTATTTAATTATGAATAAGTATGGTAGCTATTATGCCCCATTACGAATTCGCCATTAATGAGGTTATTGGAAGGGGAGAATAGAAATTGCTTCAACGTCCAACTAAAAATGAGTATCCTGATTATTATGTACCATATGTAAATCTGGTTCCTGAAGCTAACTTAGTTCAGCTGCTTCAAGAGAATCTTAAAAAGACAATTACCCTTTTTGAAGGCATTTCCGAAGAAGTCAGTTTACATCGATATGCTCCGGGAAAGTGGAGCATTAAGGAAGTGTTAGGACACATTACTGATACCGAAAGAATTATGAGTTATCGACTTTTGCGTGTTGGCCGCGGCGATCAAACACCTTTAGCAGGATTTGACGAAAATGACTACGTCCAAGCAGCACAAACAAACAACTTATCATTAAAAACGATTCTAGAGGATTTCAAGGCAGCACGAAACTCAACCATCACCCTTGTTCAAAACCTCCCAGAAAGCGCATGGGCCAACATAGGCAACGCAAACGGAACGGAAATCACCACAAGAGCCATCGCCTACATCATTGCCGGTCACCAAATGCACCACTGCAAAATCGTGGAGGACAGATACTTGTAATACGGTGACTTTTATACGGTGCCTGTCACCAAGGTGACACCCAAAAGGTATTCACCGCTCGTGGACACTTTCCACCTCAGGCGGACAAAAAAGACAAAATACTAACGGGCTCCGTTTTGAGTTGCTTTTCTGAAATTTTTAGCTGAATGATAAACGTTTACCCATAATGATTGGTATATTTAAGACGCAAAAAGCCGCCGATTTGGCGACTTTTCTTTATAAGGTAGATGAAGACCAATCCTAATAAGAAAACCAAAGAAATTGGTCTTCATAAAGTCGATGATGACCATATCCCTTTGGAAAACTAGAGAATGTGTCATCATGAAGGCAATGATGACCATATCGCTTCAGATATAGTGAGCTTAATGTCATCAAAGCAGAGCCATTTGTTCTACAACCTGACTACCGATATTATCCCATTTTAGTTCGTGTAGCTGTTGGCTGGTATTTTCTCATTGGACCATTTTCGAGTACTTCTTGAAGATAGAGGTTTCCATTTGGACTTGTTTTTGTGAGCAGGTCCATGAGGTATGTAATATCATCAAGTGCTCTATGTGTTTGGTGGTTTGTGATTTGGTGCGCTTGTAAAAGTGTTAAGAGTTTACCATTAGGAAAACCATAGTTTTTCCATTTGACACCTCTCATTGTACAATACCACTTTAATTCATTTACTTCTGGATACATATGATAAAGAAAACTTCTGTCAAACGAGGCATTATGTGCAAAGACCGAATCAGCTCGATGAAAGTAGGTTTTAATTTTTCCATCCGTGAAACTCTTCCCTTCTACTAATTCATAGGGAATCCCATGAATTTGGTAGGCTCGGTCATAGTTCCTTCTAGCAGTACTGGAAAGTGGTTCTCTCAAAAAAGAATCTTCTTCTATAATTTCTTGAACCTCCCCTGTATCGGTTCGATAAGAAAATAGTTTCAATGCTAGCTCTATCACTTCATCTGTAGTCGGTCCTAAACCGGTTGTTTCAACGTCCACAACCAAACCAAACTTCTCAAGTTTCCGCATATATTTTCATTCCTTTGGTCTAAATATTACTATCATTATAACATCAAAATTAATAAAGAAGACTTGCCAATTGGCAAGTCACTTGAAATATGTGAATTTCTTCTTATTCTGTCAGCTTTTTAAGGATTTCTGAGGATTTGATAAATTTTTTCCTCTCTCTTAAACAAATTCCCCTTGAAGAAGACGTTTGAACCCCACTCCGGAAGATTTACTTAGCTTGGATTAGAGGATATCTGCGTTAATTTAATTATATCTGCGATAATTCAAATATATCCGCGTTAAATCAAATATATCCGCGTTAAATCAAATATATCCGCGTTAAACCAAATATATCCGCGATTTCAATTTTCTCGCTAAAAACTAGCTAGCACGCATTCCATTAATAAATGCTTTAATGATTATCTCTAAACTCACATTTAAATCCAAATCCATCTTAAAACCGCCACTTTGTTCTAATGCAGAAAAGCCATGTAAGATGCTCCTCAGCCCTCTAACTGCATGTAAAGCACGATCGCCTTTTAACTCAAATGCCTGCAATACACGAACAGATAGTTCAACCACTTTGGCACCAGCCTGTTGAACATCTTCATCCTCCATATCAGGTGCCATTAAGGTTGCTTCATAAATACCCGGATGTTTCCGTGCAAAATTCACATAGGCATTACTAATTGCCAGCACTGCCTCATCTCCAGACACTCCGATTGCAGATGGGGCTAATTCTTCATATAGACAGTTAATCCCATAGATAGCCATTTTTTTTCGTAACCCGCCAAGTCCATCAAAATGGTTATATAACGAAGGAGGTCGGATTCCAAGTTTTTTTGCCAGGTTTGCTAATGTAACCTCCTGAATCCCAAACACATCCGCAATCTCGCCTGCTGCTTCAAGAATTTCATTTATTTCAAGTCCAACTTTAGGTCTCGGTGACATTGATAAAAACTCCTCTATTTTACTTTCTTTTCTAGGCTTCGAATCGCCTGGTCCATTTCCCTAATTGGATTCTCGACCATTTCTCCGTGTCCCACTGCAAGAAGTGTTGGCTTAAAGTCTACTAATTTCTTTGCACTTAGTAATGCAGTTTCTTTACTCCATGTGCCAAGCGCAGGAAAAGGAAACAAAGGTTTGATATCTCCAGCAACCGCCATCCCACCTCTTGTTTGAAATGCATCCCCGGCAATCAACGCCTTAGTCCGAGTATCAAAAAAGGACATCGATCCCGGAGTATGTCCAGGTGTTTCAATGGCGGCTAATGATCCAACAAGGTCTCCTTCTTTCAGTAAAACATTTGCTCTCGTTTTCAAATTCTTTGGAACTCCGCCTTTTATAGGTGTTTGATGTTCATTCTGGTCTAAAGAAATGTCACCATTCATTATTCTGTTATCCCTAATAGAAATATAAATGGGCAAATCTGGCAGCGCCTCTTTTATCCTGTCAAGTGCACCAACATGGTCCTCATGTGCATGGGTTAATATAATTTTAGTAATTGGTTTCCCAATATTGTCTGCTGCCTTTACTATCCCCTTCATACTATATGGCAGTGCAGCATCAATTAAGGTTAGCTCTTTCTCTTCCTCGACCAAGTAACAATTTACCGGAAAAAGATTTGCCAAAAACGTAACCTGATATAGAAATCCATTTTTAATTACCCTCATTATGAGTCATCCCCTTTAACTAATAACATTAGTTTTATTTTAACTAATGATATTAGTTTCGTCAATTCCTTTCTATGTTCGCAGTTTGTTCACATCTTTTTTACAGATATGTGAACTAGTGAACAAACTACCCTCAATTCGAGATTAATTTGTTATATTAGCTGTGTAATAAATATTTATAACTTATTTAACGAGGAGATGCTTCAAAATGTTTATGAACTTTTTAAGAGAAAACAAAATCGCGGCTGGTATCTTAACAGTCTTACGTTTATATCTAGGGTATGCTTGGTTCTCTGCAGGACTAGGGAAATTACAAAGTGGTGCATTCGATGCTTCTGGCTTCTTAGGAAATGCCGTGGCAAATCCAGTTAAAGGGCCAGATGGCAATGTGGTTTACGGCTGGTATGTGAACTTCCTTGAAAGCTTTGCGATACCAAACGTGGATATCTTCAACTTCATTGTTCCTTGGGGCGAGACATTAGTAGGTTTAGGACTTATGTTAGGATGTTTAACAACAGCTGCTATTGTTTTTGGTTTAGTCATGAACTTCTCTTTCTTCTTAGCAGGAACCGTTTCACATATTCCAACTGACCTTTTCTTAGGCTTTATCATCTTAGCTGCAGGTTATAATGCTGGGCGTGTCGGTCTTGATCGCTGGGTAGTACCATTTATTCGTAAAACAATGAAAACGACTGGATTGAAAGAAAAGGCAAAATCAGTAGCTTAAATGAAAGTTGTTCAAAAGTTTGTCAAAATATTTTTAACAAAGTGTGAACATATCACAGTACTTATGTTATTAACTACAAAAATCTTTTATATTGTAACTATTAAATCCAAATTAATTTTTGAAGGGCGGAATTATTTATGTTTAACAATTTCATAAGAGAAAATAAAATTGGAGCTGGAATCATAACAGTGTTACGTTTATACCTTGGTTATGCTTGGTTCTCTGCAGGACTAGGAAAACTAAAGAGCGGCGCATTCGATGCTTCTGGCTTCTTAGGAAATGCCGTGGCAAATCCAGTTAAAGGGCCAGATGGCAATGTGGTTTACGGCTGGTATGTGAACTTCCTTGAAAGCTTTGCGATACCAAACGTGGATATCTTCAACTTCATTGTTCCTTGGGGCGAGACATTAGTAGGTTTAGGACTTATGTTAGGATGTTTAACAACAGCTGCCATGTTCTTTGGTTTAGTCATGAACTTCTCTTTCTTCTTAGCAGGAACCGTTTCACATATTCCAACTGACCTTTTCTTAGGCTTCATCATCTTAACAGCAGGTTACAACGCTGGCCGCATTGGCTTAGACCGCTGGGTGGTACCATTCATCCGCAAAACTGTATTAAAAGGGAAAGAAACTGCGAAACAACATGCATAAAATAAAAATGCCTCAGTCACAGTGTTGTGATTGAGGCATTTTTATTTTAATAGATATTATCTTCTTCACCTTGTTCAAAACCGACTCGATCTTGATACCAATTTGTGATTTGAGTGAGTATAGCAAATACAAAAAAGAAATTCATAGCCCACACGTTTATAAAAGGTGCTAAGCCTCCAAACTCAATTCCGTGATATCCTTTTATTTTCATCACGATCATGGACTCTATAAAAATTAGAACAAAACCCAAAACACCTGCAACAGCCATTCTAATCATTTCGTTCCCCTCCATACTTCTCATTATGTTTACCCTATTTCTAGTATAAGTAAAAATGTAAATTTGACAATTTTGTGAACATCTATAAACCTATTATAGGATAAACTTTACAGAAACAACAGCAAAAAACATTTATTATTAAGAAGATTTTTATATACAAACATAATTGTTCGATCCTTTTGGGAAATAATTTTATCTATGGGGATTCTATGAAAACTTGGTTTCAATTTATTTGAGGTAACCTATAATAAATGGTCTTTACTCTTTTCTCCAGCGAACTAGGGATATGAGGAGTGTTAATGTAGAAACATATATGAAGAACGTATACATATTCACAAATATTGTATTTGTGTATTGATTAAGCCAAGAAAATTGATAAATTCGAGATTCGTCATTCGTGGGCGGTCCGCCTAATTGATGAATTAGCTCGTTAAAATACACCATCTCCATTACACTTGCCGCAATCAGGACGATGATGGAACCAACTACAATATTCCTCCAAGCAGCTCTTTTAAAAGGAGCAGTCTTAAGTTTTAAAAATAATTCATAGCCAAAAAGGGAAAAGGTGAGCAGAACAAAGGGTAACAGAAGAATGGCGGGATTACCATTTCCAGAAAAAGACTCAGGACTAAATGAAAATTCCTTCACCATCACAATCGCAATTAAACAAAGCAGGAAGTATATAATTAATTGTCTTGATAACATCACATCTCCTCCTGTTTTTTTCAATAAAAAAGGAATAATGCCTTATTGTTTATATATTCCAACAAAAAGAGTGTTATTCCCTAAGTCTTAAGGAGAAGTAAAAATGAAAATATTGGGGTTTTTGGATTGATAGAACACATTTTAGAAGTACTCAAACAAATAGAAAATGAATATGAAGTTAAAATCCTTTATGCCTGTGAATCTGGAAGCAGAGCGTGGGGCTTTCCTTCCATGAACAGTGACTATGATGTGTGCTTTATTTACGTACATAAAAAGGAGTGGTATCTCTCAATTGATCAAAGGCGTGATGTGCTGGAGGTTCCAAAACACGATAAGCTTTCAATCCCAATAGACGAACTCCTTGACTTAAATGGATGGGAACTAACCAAAGCCTTACGGTTGTTTCGCAAATCAAATCCGCCCCTCTTGGAATGGCTCCATTCGAATATTGTTTATTACAAGAAATACTCCACCATTAGTAAAATGCAAGAGCTGGAAAGCCAGATTTTTTCTCCAGTTTCCGGTATCCACCACTATTTAAAAATGGCGAAAGGGAATTATCGTGACTATTTAAATCGGGAGGAAGTAAAAATAAAAAGATATTTCAACATATTTAGGCCGCTCTTGGCGGCTAAATGGATTGAAAAGCATAAAGAGTTTCCCCCTAATGGATTTCATCAGTTGATTGAGGATATCCTGCCAACTGGGGATATTAGAAATTTCATAGACGATCTTATCAAACAAAAAATGGCTGGTGAAGTTCTTGCACGTAAGCCTAGGACTGAGATCATCAATCCGTTCCTAGAAAATGAGATCGCGCATTTAGAGCAATATGTAAAAGAATTATTTGTCGATAAACCCAATCCCACCGAACTTTTAAATCAGTTACTTCGTGTGACACTCGATGAAGTTTGGGGATAATAAAAAAGAGCACAGTGCTCTTTTTTTATTTTATCCTTAACGGTCCAAGCAGGAATTTTGTTCATACAACCCCACTTCTTTAAGGATAACCTCCTTTTGTTTTATATTAAAAAAATTGAAATTATCGTTGAAAACGAATATTATATAAAAGTTGCTAAAAAAATGTTCGCGTTTTGGAGGAATCCTATGTTTAAACTTATAGAAAATCAAACTAACACAAAAACAGAACTACTCGCAGGTTTTACAACCTTCTTTACAATGGTTTACATTGTTGTTGTGAACCCAGTAATTCTCGCTGATGCAGGTGTACCCTTTGAACAAGTCTTTACGGCAACCATCATTTCCGCTGTAGTGGGGACACTCTGGATGGCATTATTTGCTAATTATCCAATCGCCATTGCACCTGGACTTGGACTAAACGCTTTCTTTGCCTATTCAGTTGTTGGTGGTCACCAAGATATTAATTATGAAACAGCCTTTGCGGCAGTTTTTATTGCTGGAATCATTTTTGTCATCTTGTCCTTAACACCCTTTAGAGAAAAATTAATTGATGCTATCCCAGATAACCTCAAGAACGGGATTACAGCAGGTATTGGTTTATTTATTGCTTTTATTGGTTTGAGACTTACTCATATAATTACTGCTCACCCTACGAACCTAGTCGGATTGGGTGACCTGCAATCTCCTTCGGCCCTGCTGGCAATAGTCGGATTAGCTATTACCCTAATTCTGATGGCGCTGCGAATCAATGGAGCATTATTTTTTGGAATGATTATTACCGGGTTAATCGCCTTTTTTACCAACCAACTTTCTTTTGATCAAGGATTTGTTTCACTTCCCTCTCTTCCTGAGGGTTTAATTGTAGGAAACCCTATAAAAGCTTTAAGTGATGTCATTGGGCACAGCCTATATGCAGTTGTCTTTTCATTCATTCTAGTAACAATCTTTGACACCACCGGAACAATGATTGGTGTTGCAAATCAAGCAGGTTTAATGAAAAATGGGAAATTACCACGTGCCCGTCAAGCATTGCTCTCCGACTCTGTTGCTACATCCATCGGTGCCATGTTTGGTACGAGTCCAACAACTGCATATATTGAATCAACTTCAGGGGTTGCGGCTGGCGGACGGACAGGATTAACTTCCCTTACGGTTGCGGCTTTGTTTATTCTGTCGGCATTTTTTGGCCCTCTTGTCAGTGCCGTTTCAGGTATTTCCGCGATTACCGCTCCTGCCCTTATTATTGTTGGTAGTATGATGATGGGAAGCATTGCAAAAATTAAATGGAATGAATTAGATGAAGCGTTTCCGGCATTCCTTGTGATTCTAAGCATGCCGCTAACATCGAGCATTGCCACTGGAATTGCACTGGGTTTCATCAGCTATCCGCTTCTGAAAATAGCTAAAGGAAAATGGCGTGAGGTTCACCCGCTTTTATATATTTTCGCTGTATTGTTCTTTTATCAGCTAGCATTCTTACCACATTAAAAAATGGAGTCCCAACGACTAGTTGGGCTCCATTTCTTTTTAAAACTTATTTGGGAACTGCTTGATAATTCCATCTGCAAGGAAATCTGACATATGCATTAGATGTTCTTGATTATTGTCTAAGGCTGTAATATTCGCATTCCAATCCTTTTTAAGTTTGGCAACCACACCATCTGTGATAAATTTTAAATGCGTATACATCATGTCCTTTAATTCTCTTTTATTGTAGTTAGGATTTGCAGCTGATAAAAAGTTGGTTATATCATCTGCATTTTTATGCCATTCAGTATTGTATTTTTTTAAGTCAGCCTGATTCCCGCTTTTCGCTGCAGCCACAACCTTGCCGGCAATCAGAATATGCCCTCTTAACAACTGTGCAAGCTTGTTACCTGCTTCCTCTCCGTAATAGGGCTTAATTGCATTCCCAAGATCGTCCTGGTTTTTCAATAATCTTGCCAGCACCTGTTTTTGGTCCTCTAGCCCTGCAATGGAACTTACTACAAGCTTTTCTGTCCAAAAAGCGTGTTCATTCCAAAGATGCCTCAAATCAACCCTAAGTTGGCAAGTTTTCTGACTTAACGGCTGTGTTTGCCGCTCTACCTGTTTGGTCTCTTCCGCATTTGTGAATGCTGGGAAAAATAATGCAAAGGAAAGAAGCAGCAGCATGAATTTGGGTAAAAATTTGTTCAAAAAATCATCTCCTAATAAAAAATTGAATCTGGCAAACTTAGTATTAGATTTTTTGTCCATTTTCACTCTATGAAAAAATATTTTTTTTCATCTTCATAATTTCCACATAACTTCTCTACAACTTCTACAAATGTTTATCTTATGATAAAGGTAACTTATTTGAGACTTAGGTTTTAGGAACCTTATTCTTAAAAACTTCCCATAATTTGATCGGTACTCGGGTACCGATCCTTTTTTTCATTTAATATCATCTTCATAATTTCCACATAACTTCTCTATAACTTCTACAAATGTTTATCTTATGATAAAGGTAACTTATTTGAGACTTAGGTTTTAGGAACCTTATTTCTTAAAAACTTCCCATAATTCTGCTTGGTACTTCTGTACCAAGCACTTTTTTTGACCCCTTTTCTATTTTCCAAAAATAACGTACCTGTAAAAGGGCAGAATTAAAAAAGGTTAGTGCTCAGCACTAACCTTTTTTACCTAATATAGCTAACTTGGTTTCTTCCAGAGTTCTTGCATTGATATAACCCCCTGTCAGCACGATTCAATAGTGAATCAATACTGTCACCTGCTTTTGAATCAGTGACTCCAAAGCTTGCAGTAAGGTTTCCAGCCCCTTTGAAAGAGTGCTTTGTAACAACTTGTCTAAGATTCTCCGCAAGCTTTACTGTATCCTCCCCTAGTGAATTAGAAATGATAATGAACTCTTCCCCTCCCCACCGGCCAAACAGCTCTCGATTGGTAAGGTGACGTTGGATGAGTACTGCTAACTCAACTAGTACTTCATCACCTATTTTGTGACCAAAGTTATCATTTACTTCCTTAAAATGATCAATATCAAAAAATATAACCGAAAATTCCTCTTGGTTATCCGCTAATAACTCTAGCTTATCTTCAAGCCATTCATCAATCCGCAGGCGATTTGCAATTCTGGTTAATGAATCATAATAGGCGTACTTTCTGAACATTTCCAGGTCAGCATATGTCTTAAACATATGCTGAGCATAGTAGAGAACAATAATGTAAACTAGATTCGCAAAGTAATATTGCCCTAAAGAATCAATCGATTCTGCAGAAAGACTGTTTAAATACATAATTCCCATTACAAAGGTTGTAAGAAATATAACAATTGAAAAGTAAAGCCCGCGCTTAGTTCCTAGAGTTAGGAAAAAGAATAAAGTAATAATCGGCATCCAAATGATAAAATCACCAAGTGAACCCCCAGATACAACCATATAGTTGCGGACAGCATCAAAAAAGGTCGTTACATGATAAAAACTGATTAAAACCAAATTGGAGTATTCTGTGAATTGAACAAAAAGTCTCTTGTATAATAAAAACCAACTGATGAAAAACCATATGGTTAGAGTGTTATTTATCGTAAAATTAAATTTATATGCGGCATCAATATTTTGTAAAAGTGTATTAGAGATGAGAGCAATGATAATACATGGTACTACCCAAAGATAAATGCGTATCTTAAGCTCATTAAGTGATTCAAAATTTTTCAACATCTTTTTCATCTCCCAACTAATCTATACCGATTAGTCCTATCTGCTGTGAAGCTAAATGACAAAATCACAGCGGTGACCTTAGCCCCTTTTGTCATGTCTTATTTAAATCGTTTCCCTATTGATATTCACATGTACGAAAAAGCAGTGACCCAAAATAGGACACTACTTCTTAAGACTATTATATCAAACATATTATTATGAAAACTATATAGTATTTATGGATAAAAATGTATATATTTTGAATCCTTTTTTATCATTGCATAGTACCTTTTTTTAGTGGAACATTAAAAGTAAAAAAGGGAAAATTTATGATAGGACTTTTGATTGCAATTTGCACCTTTAACTTGATAGCTTTTACAACAAACAGAAAACTAACAGGGAATCAAATCCTTCACATTTGGCTATTTACAATTTCCTTTCAAATACTTTTTGATCTATTTGTGGAGTTCAAATATCATGCCTATTGGTATTTCGACAAAGAGTTAGAATGGAGAGGAATTCTCCCTCATGTTTTCTTAGTCCCGCCGGTAAATATGATTTTTTTAAATTGGTATCCTTACAAAAAGGCATGGTTAAAACAACTTTTTTATTTAGTCAGTTTTGTTATTGCTATTTTAATTTACGAGGTTATAACCTTGCTGCCTAATCCATGGGGATATTTTCATTATGGCTGGTGGAAGCTGTGGCACGCTGCTATACTCGATCCTATCCTTCTTCTAATCCTGTTAGGATTTTATAAATGGATTTGTAATTTAGAAAAAACTGCGTGCTTAAAGTGAAGTGGATACACAACGTTAATTTTTCTAACAGCGTTTTTCATGACCACAGGAAAACGCTGTTTTTACTTTCATGATTTTAAGACGTCCATCTCATGCGAGGTGGTCTTTTTTTCATTTAAAAAGTGTCACAACTTAAGAGTTGTGGCACATATTCTTCAACTAACTGACAGTAATCTTAAATAAGATAGATTGCTTTTAACTATATTTTGGAAAGTTTTACAAAATTTGAAACTTGTGATTATTTCAACCGTATTAAAGTATTATTCACTGTCTCTCAATGTTGATTTTATAGTTGGTAAATAAAAAAGAGGTGTTTTATTTAAAATGCACTTAATTTTATTCACAATAGTTTATTGTTTTATAACACAACTAATAAATATTTCATATGGACCTGCTTTAGGAGTTTTTTTATTGATCTTTGGCTTTCTTAAAGGTTTTTTTAGTAACAATCATAGTGATTTTTTAAATATAGAAAGTTCTAAAAAATTGTATAAAAAAAACGGATTTAAAGATTCTTTAATAGAATTATTATCTTTAGTATTAGTTTATATTAATTCTTATTTAATTGATTATGAGCCTTTCACTCTTTTTGAATTCGTTTATTTATTTGCTGGTTTTGCAATTTTATATCGTTTCTTATTTTGGGGTATAACACGAACAATTAAAGAAAAAGAAAAAAACATGTTTCCAAGAAGTTGATTTTCTTTACAACTACTTAAGAAGAACATCAAATTGATTTTGTGGTCGGGCTAGGAGGATTGAAAAGAATTTGAACTTATTTTTTGCTATTCTACTTATTTTGTTTGGGAGTTTTTTAATTGGATTAACAGTAGATAGCTTTGGTAAGACAGGTAATCTTATTATGCATCTAATAGGGATTGGATGTAATTTAGGAGCTATTTTTATTGTAAGAAGCAAGATAGAAAACCAATAGTCTTTTTAAACAAACGGGAGCCAGATTGTTTAATAAAGCAATCGCTATTTCACTAACGAAGCAGGTTACTGGAATAAGGAATATTCTGGTGTAAAGAGCATAACTCTTAGTATATGGCTGTTTTCCGAAATGCCGCTGCTATTTAACAAATTATCATATTGATGTTAGTTAAGGAGGAAATCAAATGGATTGGTATATATGGTTCGCCGTAATTATTGCTGTTATTATTATTATTGGGTATAAATCTTCTAAAAAGAAATAATGCTTGTTGAACTACCATGAAAATTAACTTCTGTAATAAAGTGAAAAAGGCAATACTGAAGAAGACGCAGCTCATTCGTTTTTTTAAAAAGGGGAGAGCGCCAATTTCATTGATTTATGGTAATAAAGTGAACTGGATTAAGAAGCTTTAGGTTCTTCTAGCGTAACGGTGTATCCTAAACTTTCGAGTCGTCTTAGAGAATGTCGAACAATTGATTGTTGTCTCTGCTTATCAAAGTAGTCTTCGCCTAAGTCTACATACATTTCTTGTCGGGTTAAGAGATAATAAGAGATACGTAACATTGCGTGAGCGACTACAATACCAGCACGTTTCTTGCCTTTTCGTGACGCTGTACGCCTATACAGTGCTCCAAGATAGTTTTTGGATCCTCTTACTGAATGAGCTGCTTCGGTTAACGCCGATCTTAAATACTTATTTCCTTTTTTAGTTTTGGCTGATTTTCTTTTTCCCGCACTTTCGTTTTGTCCGGGAACTAACCCTGCCCAAGAACACATATGAGCTGCTGTAGGAAATTGTTTTTTTACATCAGTTCCAATTTCAGACAGGATTTGCTCAGCCATTCTGGTCGCTATACCAGGAATCGAATCCAATCGTGCCACATCTTCTTGATGAAAACTGACTCTTTCTGCAACTTCCTTATCAAGCATTTCGATTTGCTCAGTGAGAAAATCAATATGACCTAAAATGGTTTTTAACATGAGGCGTTGATGTGAATTGATATAGCCTTTTAGGGCGAGTTCCAGCTCTTCTTTCTTCTTTTTCATAGAGCGTCGCGCAAAGTTTGCTAGTTTTTCAGGATCCTCCTCACCATCGGCAATGGCATCGAGCATATCCCGAGCCGAAACACCCAGAACGTCAGAAACAACAGATCCCAATTTAACGTTCGCACCTTCTAACACCTTCTGGATTCTGTTATGTTGCCTGGCTCGCTCTTCGATAATACTTCGGCGATAGCGAACTAGCTCACGCAGTTCACGTTGATTTCGATCTGGAATATAACTTGCTTTGAGCAGTCCGTGGCGAAGAAGCTTGGCAATCCATTCTGCATCTTTTACATCTGTTTTGCGTCCTGGAACTGCCTTCATATGTTGGGCATTCACAACTAAAAACTCAATATCCTCAGCTTCAAGTAAATTCACAATTGGCTTCCAATAAACACTTGTGCTCTCCATAGCGACATGAGTACAACTATGTTGTTTAATCCAGTCAACCAACTGTAATAGAAAAACAGTTTTAGTAGAAAACGTTTTAATCTCCTTTCCTTCAGGTGTCACAATACATGCAGTAATATTGTCCTTATGAACGTCCATACCACATGCTCTTTCAATGACTACATCCATTGAAAACATCCTTTCTACGGCACTAATTATAAGAGGCTGGTGCAGCAACCAGAATAGGATTAATCTACCATGTGTGCTTCCCGTAAGGGAGCGACAGTCAGTGGTGCACCGTGGTCGTTGGAGTCAGACTATCGGATGGGCTCTAACGCACCATAGTTCATCGACCTTCCTCTCCCAGCCGTAGAATCAGTATTGACGGGTTATAACCATTTTCATTCTCTGTGGTGAAGCGCCGATTTTGCGCTTCATGGATGGCTATCGGGTGCAATAGTGAAAATAGCAGCGTAAATTTTTATGGTTATTTTTTTCTGTTGTTAGCATCTATATATATCTGCTTGTTTCTAAGTTGCGGAAGGGAATAAAATTTTGAAAAGCAATCTTAGAAAGTAATATTGTTATTGCTATATAGTTGCCTTTATACATTATTATTAACTCATTAAATAGGATACAAAATTTAATTTCCTGATTATTCAACTAAAGGGTACTTATTTGGAAGAGGATATAGCACTTTTTTCTCTGATAGAGGAGGATATTCTTTTGATTAACGTTTTGGAAAACATATATGGATTATCGATAGCAATACTACTCTTATGTTCATTTTTTTATGTAAGACAGTTGAAAAAAACGAAGCGAGAAAGAAGACTTACAAACTTTGAATTTGCAATGTATCTAATAACACAAATTGCAATTGTATTATGGGTAGGTAGTTTTCTCCTCCTTAGATATTGAATATAAATAAGATTTCTTATTATATTAACGGGTTGCTTTAGTTGAGAAATTAATACATAAATTGGAGGTGGAGTTGTGAATAAGTCCTTTTGGATCCCGTTAATGGCTTCTTTTGGAACGATGATATTTCTATATATTATAGGCTTTATAGCTGATATTGATTTTCTTAAATTAAAAATTTCACTCTCGAATACTGAGATTGCTCTATTACCAATCGTAGTTGGGATGCTAGTGGGGTTTATTAGTGAACGTATTATCAAATTGAAAACTCAATAATGATATTACTAAATTCCTATTATATGACGATTATAATTGTGAAATATTGTACTTAAAGTAAAGGGGTGCGTTAGCTCAACAAACTATAGAAAATGAATATTAAAAATGGCTCAGTATAGTGAACTGAGCCATTTTATTTTTTATTACAAAAACATATACAAAACACCGTGCAAATTTGGTTGCATTTTTTTGATTTTGCGATAGGAAACGGAACCCGGTATCATTACGATTACCTCTTTTTCGACTAAAACTTAAATATTTTATTAAATGCTTTTATCGTCTCTGGGCTGCAAAAACTAGTAAAATGATCTCTTAGTTCCATTTTAGCGTCATCTATTTCGACAGTTGTTTCACTTATTTTATTTTTCTCTGCCCAATATTCCATTGTTTCGAAGGAAGTGCTGCTCCAGCCATTTTTCTCGCCTGCCTCGTTTGTTTTTGCCTTTGTACCTGATACCACAATATCCATGGAGCCCTGCAATTCCAATAAGGCATTATCAAATGGCTTTTTCATATCTTTATCCTTCATTCCGGCTCGAACTCTCAAAACTCTCGTGTCGATTCCTTCATTCTCACTTATCTGTGCGTACAGCTCTACTGCTTCTCTTGACATTATTCCATCTCGATATCGCTCATTAACAGAAAGAGGGGATCCTAATATAGCACGAATCAAGGGTAACATTTCACTAGAGATTAAAACTGATTTCTTCTTAACAAATTTTCCATATGTCGCTACTCCATCCCCTGGAAATTTCGCACGCCATAGCCATGGGTCCATCTCGGAACCTGTATGCCAATGTTCTTTCGTAGTGATACTGTCTAGTGAAGGATAATTAGGGATAAGCTGTGCCAATGGCAGAAATCCAATTTCTTGTATTACCGATATCGCTTCTTCATATGTATTTACCTTGTATTCCTTCATCCTTACTCATCCCCTCAAAAAGTCTATCTACTTCATTTCTTAATTCCTTTAATAAATCAAAAGTGGACTGGGTACCTAAACTTTCTACCACATTTGTGTAGTACCACTTTTGCTGTTCTTTCCCTGCATTAAATCTTTTCCAAACTTCCTCACCAATTTTCTCATAATCTCTAATGATAGAACGGATATTATGTAGTTTATCTGCACTGACAACAGCTCGAATATCTTCAGAAGCTGTTTTTAAAAAGTTGATTGTGTGCTCCTTCCTGTCTATCCATGGAAGTGATTTATCAGGTTCTGAACTGCCTTCAACGATATTTGCTATTTTAGCTCCGAACTCCTTCTCTATATCTTCAAGTGTAAGCGGCGTATCCTCAACCGTATCATGCAGGACTCCTGCTGCGACAATTTCATCACTGTAGCCTGCTTTCAATAACATCATTCCAACCGCCACGGGGTGTGTAATATAAGGAATATCCGTGTTCTTCCGATATTGTCCTTCATGACTTTTACTTGCTGTTTGCAGTGCCTTTTCAATTACATCCATTTCTTAACCTTCCTCCAATCCAATAATCGGCTGCCTAGTTCTATTTTTACCTTATTTCAACATTTTAGAACCAATCTCCTTCAAAGCCATCCTAGCTAGGAAAGAGATACATTTAAAAATTTGTGTAATTGTCCAAACACATATTTTTGTACATGCATATTTTATAGTACAAACTTGAAAGGGGGGATATGGAATGAGTAATGATGGAAGACGTCGTGATGATGAGCGCAGAGAAGTCAGAAGAGTCTTTATTGATGCAGAAGAAGTTATTATCCGTGCTGATAGAGTTAGAATTATTGGCGATGAAGACAGAAAAGACGACAGACGTAGTGACAGAAGAGACAGAAGAGACCGATTCTGGTAATTGATTCTTTAAAGGGATAATTACAATTCCCGCAGGCTGGTGAGATAAATCAATCTCACCAGCCTGTTTTATTCCATTATTACACAATATATGGTAAATTGACATTTTTAAAATGGTTTGTGTAATTGTCCAATCACATATTTTTGTACATGCATATTTTAAAGTACAAGCTTGAAAGGGGGAATATGGAATGAGTAATGATGGAAGACGTCGTGATGATGAGCGCAGAGAAGTCAGAAGAGTCTTTATTGATGCAGAAGAAGTTATTATCCGTGCTGATAGAGTAAGAATTATTGGCGATGAAGACAGAAAAGACGACAGACGTAGTGACAGAAGAGACAGAAGAGACCGATTCTGGTTTTAATTGATTCTTTAAAGGGATAATTACAATTCCCGCAGGCTGGTGAGATTAATCGATCTCACCAGCCTGTTTTCATTCCATTATTACATAATATATGGTAAATTGACATTTTTAAAATGGTTTCAAAATCATCAAGGCAATAATAATGATAAAAATCACGTTTGCTAGGTGCTCATAACGAAACAGAATTCTTGATAATCGGAAATACTCGTCTGGAATTTCCTCACCCTTATGGGATGCTAACAATTCCTTTACCGGTTTGGACCTTGGTGATAATAATAGTGGACCGCTCGCAAGTGCTGCTAAAAAAAGTACCAGACTTGTAACATACCACCCCATCCGAAATAGGCTTGGATTCATAAAGCCCATTAGTAATCCCGTTACGAGCAGGAGTGTGCCGCCTACCATAACAAAGATATGCAGTTTATGTCTAAGGGCGTAGGAATGTCTTAATTCTGTCATTGTTTTTCCGGATTTTACAACAGTTGTTAAGATAAAACCTGGTCCCATTCCTAAAATCGCAGAGAAAATATGTATAACTACAATTATTTTATAAAAAGTAATCATTTTTACGATCAACTCCCATCTTCTAGACATCACTATTTTAACATAATGGTGGTTGAAACGGTTTTTATGTGAGTAATCTGTCATAAAACTTCCTTTTTTTAGTGATATAATAAAGATGAACCTGGCTGAAGGGAGTAACGAATTTGAGAAAAATTGTTAAATTTATATATATTATCATCGGGTTTATGTCCCTGGGTTTAGGAGTTTTGGGCCTGATTTTACCTGTATTACCGACAACACCCTTATTATTATTAGCTTCCTACTGCTTTGTAAAGGGGTCTGAACGATTTGAACGCTGGTTTAAGGGGACAAAACTCTATAAACGCCATTTGGAAACCTTCGTAAAAGAGAAAGCGATGACCTTAAAACAGAAGCTAACGATTCTGTTATTTGCGGATGCGATGATCGCCATTCCCTTCTTCATCCTCGATAGCTTGATGGTCAAGGTTTTGCTCGTATTAATCGTATTTTATAAATATTATTATTTCATTTTTAAAATAAAAACGGTTCGTGAAGCTACTGTTAATAACCATTAAAAAACACTTGTCATACAATCATGACAAGTGTTTTTTATATCAATTAAATTGAACGACAATACCTTAATGATAGGTAGTTTTCTCCCTCTACATTACCGAACCCATGCTGTTCATGTTGAAAAATAAATCCTCTTGCTTCATAAAAAGGAATACCTTTGTTATTGCCTTTTTGAACGGAAACCCACTGCTCTCTTGCATGAAATTCATCTTTCTGTTGTTGCGTAATAGCAGCTAATAGCTTGGTTCCAATTCCTTCATTACGCCGGTTAGGATTCAGATACAACACAAAAACTTCACCAGCGGAATCGTTAATCATCCCGCCCCCGCCTGCAGCGATTACTTCGCCATTTTCGACCGCTACAAAGTAACCTCCCCACTGCCTGCTTGTATTTGATACTTCATTTAGTATTCTTTCTGTGTTGTAAAACTCTTTCATGATTCTTTCAATATATTCTCGAGAATGTGTTTCACCATATGTAGCCCGATAACCATCAGAACAAACCTTGGCTATTCCTTGCACATGTTCTAGATTTGCTTTACAAATTATAATCATAACGATTTCCCTACTTATTGAAAGTGAGCCGATAGGCTTTAACAATAATTCCATCATTAGCTGGTTCAAAGTCGTATTGTGGTAATCGCTCAAAACCTAACCGTTCATATAAACTCATCGCACTCTTCATAAAATCCGCTGTATGAAGGCCAATTTCGTTATGCCCTTTCTTCTTAGCACGGTTGATACATTCTGAAATCAAGGCAGCGGCTACCCCTTTGCCTCGCGCTGAAGGAGAAACCGCGAGCATTCGAATTTCAGGATAGTCCAACTCCTCAATATATCCCTCATAGGCATCCGTTTTTGCTGGAAACAAAGCGACACTTCCTAAAATGTCACCATCTACCTCCGCTACAAGCAACTCAACACCTGGCTGTGTATCTGCATTTGAAGAGATTCCCTGCTTCAGAGCCTGCCAATGACCCTCAGGGATTTTTGCTGCATGTTCTTCATAAGAGTTTACTCTTTGTTCTCGAATGTAAGCTAATTCACTTTCCACAGCTTCACGAATATTCATTGACTTCCTCCTTTGATCAGAAACTTTACATTCTTATTACTTAATTCCTGGCGGTTATGCCCAGTGAGAAGTCCTGATAGGTCCGGTCCCTTTGGCAGAATGCTATTGTGTCCTTTTTGATCATTACTTGCGATATGGTTTGATAGATGATAATGCCTTTTAATAGCATCAAAATCCGTCGTATCACCAAAACCAGGTGTTTGATATAGATCTCGTAAATAACCCCAAAGATTTGGAAAATCAACAATCCGATTTCGATTTGTTTTAAAGGCAGAATAATAGGCAGCATCGAAACGGACTAAGGTAGCGTAAAGCCGAACATCGGAGTCTGTAATATAATCTCCAAATAAGAAACGTTGTTTCGATAGGCGTTCCTCTAATTCATCTAATCTAGCAAACAAGGTATCGTATGCCAGCTCATAGGCTTCCTGGGTTTGGGCAAAGCCGCATTTATAGACCCCATTGTTCACATCATGGAAGATGACATCATTCAGCGCATCTATTTCCCCGCGTATGGATTCAGGATACAAATCTGGCGCATTTTCCTTGTGGAATGGTGCCCAAACTGTTTCTAGATAGTTTGTTAGTTTGAAATAATCATTATTCACAACCTTATTTTCCTTCACATCCACCATAACCGGAACAGTCGGTCTTCCTGAATAATCAGGATCGGTATTCTTATATATTTCACTCATATAGCGAATACCCAATACCGGGTCTACACCATTTTCATCTAATGAAAATTCCCAATCTACATGTGGGAGCTTAGGACGCATGGGACTAGCCGTACCTAAACTGATTACTTCTTCTAAGCCTAGTACTTTTCTAACAATTACTGAGCGATGTGCCCATGGGCATACAGCAGACCATAGAAGACGATATCTTCCTGCTTCCACTGGAAGTTCACCTTCACCAAATCCAAACGGAGTGTCAAATCTATTTTTCTGGCGATTAAACGAACCATCGGCTTTGATTTCAGCCGCAACGCTTCCTTGCTCATTATGTGCCATTATTTATTCTCCTCTTTATTAAAGTTTATAAAAGTAATACCGAAATTCTTCATCTTGTTTAAATCCTTGTTTTCCCCAAAACTCCCATGCTTTGATATTGGTATGCTCCACTGAAAGTTCTATACCTTTTGACTTAGTTATTAATGCAAATTCCTTTACTCTCGCAAAGAGCTGTGTCCCAACACCACAATTCCTGAATTCCTCAGCTATGAAAAAATCGTTCAGCAACCAAACACGTTGTAATGTTAAAGAGGAAAAAATCGGATAAAGTTGTGCAAATCCAATGACTTCATTTTGTTGCTCAGCAATAAATATAACGGAATCCAAGTGTTCAAATTTCTCAAACAAAAAACGTTCCACCATTACTGGATCTTTTACCTGTTTAAAATACTCACGGTAGGAATCAAATATGGGTACTATTTTAGGTAGATCTTGTATGTTTGCTTGTCTAATGGTCAATGTGTTCATTTTAAATGCAGCACCCTATGTTCATCATCCAAATAGGCACCATTTACTTTCATGGCTTTTTCTTCTAGTCCATATACCTTAAAGCCTAGACTCGTATATAACCTTTTCGCTGCTTCATTGCTTGCAACAACTGATAAATTTATTTTTTCAATGGCTTCTATTGATTTTGCTTTATTAATCGCTTCTGTTACCAATGCTTTGCCCACACCTAAACCTTGTTTCCTTGGTGTGACATACATGGCATAAATGTTCGCTCGATGTTGGATTTTTTCAGCCTTCTCTTGAAGCAGTGTTACAACTCCGATAAGCTCGTCACCTTCAAACGCCCCATAGGTATAATTCTCTTCATCTGTGAAGTTCCGTGCAACCTGAGCGACTGGATTTTCTCTTTTTATCGCATCATCATAACTAGTTAAAAATGCCTCCGGGGCTTGCTTTAAGGCCTCTAACCTTAGATCCCAGTATTTTTCTGCATCCGATGAAGTTAGTTGTCTAATTTCCATGGGACACCCTCCCTTTACAAAATAAACGATATACCTACTATATTACTAAAATTCGAAAAAGATAGATAATATAATTCAATGTCCGTCCTTGGCTGAGGTCATTCAATAAGAAGCCCGTTCATGGTTACCACTTTTCTCTTTTTATGTGATTTTCGGTCACCATAGGCCCTTCATGGTTACCACTTTTCTTTTTTTATATGATTTTTGGTCATCAAAAAATCTTCTAAACTCGTATTTCCTATACAGTTTGCTTTTGTAACCTTTCAAGCTCTTCTGCTATTCTTGTTGGATCGATTCGTTCGAATAACGGCTCAACATTTAATAATACTATTGGTTTAACCAAAACGGGTTTCCAATTCGTCTCTGAAGTATTTAATATCTTTTTAACCTTTTCGCTCGAAAACGGAAGAAACGGCGTTAAGATATGTGCTACGTTAGCAATTAAATATACGCAATTTGCAAGAGTTTGTTCACATGATTCTGAGTCTTCCTTGACCTGCTTCCAAGGCTGCTGCTCATCAAAATATTTATTTGAAAATCGAACCAGCCCGAATACTTTTTCCAAGGCTTGTTTAAAGGAGGCAGTCTCAATTAAGCGGCCAGTTTCCTCATATAAAGATTCGACTTTATCTTGAATGATAGGAGAAATAGCCTTTTCCGGAATAATCCCATCAAATGATTTAGTAATAAATTTCAATGTCCGATTAACTAAGTTACCATATGCCCCTAACAATTCACTATTATGACTATAAATAAATTCTTTCCATGAAAAATCAGCGTCTCGACTTTCCGGAGCGTTGATCGTTAAAAAATATCGAATGGAATCAGGATCATACCTTTCTAAAATATCAGGAACCCACACGGCCCAATTTCTACTGGTGGATAATTTTTTCTTCTCCAATGTCAAATATTCATTGGATACAATATGAGTTGGCAATGGTTCTTTCCCTAGACCAGCCAAAATTCCTGGCCATATGATCGAGTGGAACGGAATATTATCTTTCCCGTGAATGTAATAGGATTCAGTCTTTGAATTCCAAAATTGTGTGTCATCCTTTCCCGTTTCCTTTGCCCACAGCTTACTGGCAGTATAATATCCTGAAACAGCTTCAATCCATACATAGATCTTCTTTTCTTCAAATCCAGCAACAGGAACACTTACTCCTATAGGCAAATCACGAGATACTGCTCGATCCTGTAACCCTTCCTTTAAATAACGCTTGCTAAGAGAAATCGCATTGTCTCTCCATAGCTTATTATTTTCTGCATGTTGAACATAGTTTTCTAGTTGATCTTGAAGGGAGCTTAGCGAAAAGTAGAAATGCTCCGTGAATCTTGTAGTAGGTGGATGTCCGCAGATTTTACACCTGCTATTCAGTAATTCAAGTGGTTCAAGTATAGTGGAGCAATGATCACACTGATCCCCGCGAGATGGTTCTTTGCATACTGGACAGATTCCTTCAACATATCGTTCAGGTAAGAACTGGGAACAATTTTCACAATAGTTTTGTTCAATTTCTTTTTTATAGATAAGACCTTTATCTAAAAGCTGTAAAAAAATTTCTTGAACAATTTTATGATGATGATCTGTATCAGTTCGCGTATAGGTATCATAGGTAAATCCTAATCTTGAAAAACAATCTACAAATTCTTGATGATATCGATCCGTAATAACTTTTGGTAATACTCCCTCTTGTTTTGCACGTATGGTAATCGGCGTTCCATTACAATCACTTCCGGAAACATATAGTACTTGTTCCCCTTTTAACCGGTAATATCTTGCCAAAATATCCCCAGGAAGCAGACTAGAAATATGACCAAGATGCAGTGAACCGTTCGCATAAGCCCATGCACCGCCAATAAAAATACTCATCTTGTAAGACCTCCATTTTTCATAATAAAAATAAAAAAACCCCGTCCCTAACTATAAAAGTTAAGGACGAGGTTTGAATTCCACGTGATACCACCTTATTTCGCAAATAGCTCACACCATTTGCCTCAGCAAGTACGGAGTATGTTTCTACTCTTATACTGTGACATTGATAACGAGCGCCAAAACTCGTCGCAGCCTACTAATACCAATGGTATGTTCAGTACGAAGCTCAGAGACCATTGTTCAAATGAGTGTTTTTGCTTCTTTTCAGCTGCCGAAGCTCTCTGTGAATAAACAAGTTCATTTTACTTTTTCTCTTCAATGCCTTTATTTGATAAATGTAACCATATATTATTCAATAAATTCCCAAAAGTCAATAAAAAAAGAGGCTTCCGCCTCTTTATTCAAATCCTTCTACGTATCTAATTGATCGTCATTTCTCTCGTGATCATTGTTAATTTTCACTTCTGTAATAACACGGTCAATATCAAGATAGGGTTTACCGCGCAGTGCTTCATTTGAAAAAATAGTTGAAGTTTCATTATTATTGTTCAAGTTTTGCCTACCTCCAGATTAATTTTCCCTCAAGAGGTAGTTTGTGCAATTAGAACGAAAAATAGTAAAAATAATTTGATTCCTTCTTAAAACCTATTTTTTCATAAAGTCTTTGTGCGGTCACATTATCATTACCTGTCTCTAAGGATACTCCTTTTGAACCTGTATCCCCTGCAAAATCAATTGCCGTTTTTATTAATTTCTCTCCAAAACCTTTTTTGCGGGCAGTCTCATTTACAAATAAATCGTTTAATACCCATGACCGTTTCATACTTACAGACGAAAAGGTCGGATATAACTGAACAAAGCCAATCGGATTACCCTCATCATAGGCAATAAAAACGATTGAATCCTCGTTTTCTAATCTTTCTTTTAAAAAGTTTCTTGCACCTTCAAGATTCGATTCCTGCTGATAAAACACTCGATAGGAATCAAATAGTTCTGTTAAGAAATTAAGTTCATTTATGGTAGCTCTCTGAATACTCATGATATCCCCCTTTTTTTCATCCTATTTTCAGAATAACCCAATTTACCAGTTTAGTGTTACTCAGAACATTACCTGCTCGTTAGAACAAACAGAAATAAGGCCTCACTTACAGTGAAATGTAAGTAAGGCCCTATAGAACACGTTATGAATTTGTTACAATGCACCTAGCATGAGTAATAATTCGCTTAGACCCATAAGAGCAAATCTCCCTATGTAGCTGTAGGCGATGATCGCAACAATTGGTGAGAAATCAATCATACCTAAAGGCGGGATAAATTTCCTAAAGATAGATAAATAAGGGTTGACGAGTCTACCCACCAGCATTCCAATCTTGGATGACTGAAATTGAGGAAACCAGGAACCAAAAATACTAATCAAGATTAACCAATAATAAATATCATAGATATACTTTCCTATTACTAAAATAATTTCGCCCAAATTTATTCTTCCTATCTATAAATAATTTTCTCATCTTTAACAGTTACATATACGTATTATACTCAATAAGGTTTCAAATATATCTATATTTTTTACTAAAACTGACTTATTTCTAAAAAGCGTGAAAAGTCTAAAAGGCTCAAAATATCATCGACACCTATGTTTCAGGTTAAAATTATTATACTATGTAACACTACTTATTAGAAGGATGCAATTAAGCATCCTTTTAGTTTGGAGTTTTTTAAATGAACGTGAATGTTTTTGAACTTTTATGATTGATTTTTATTATTTCTGGGTGTAAAATGAGGTTAGAAAAAATGAAAGCGTTTTTAGTTATTTTGCTATGCAAAAAACTTAGGAGGCGGTATTGATGTTAGAGCCAGAACGCCATCGAATCATATTAGAAGCATTGAAAGTAAAAAACACTATTAAGCTTCAAGAACTCGTAGAATTAACGAATTCTTCTGACTCAACTATTCGCAGAGACCTTATACAATTGGAACAAGAAAATCTTCTCAAAAGAGTTCATGGGGGTGCAGCTAGGCTGCAGGGAAAACTTCAAGAACCGAGCATGACTGAGAAATCCTCCAAAAACCTTCAAACCAAACGTCACATAGCACAGTATGCGAGCAGTTTAGTCGATGAGGGTGATTGTATTTATCTGGACGCTGGATCTACTATTTTTGAAATGATTCCTTTTCTTCCAGAAAACATTGTAGTTGTAACAAATGGATTAACACACGTAAATGAATTAATTGAAAAAAATATAAAAACCTTTTTAATAGGAGGCTTTGCAAAGCCAACGACAAAAGCGCTAATTGGCCGCGGTGCTTTTGACAGTCTGGAACATTACCGTTTTGATAAGTGCTTTTTGGGAGTGAACGGGATTCATTCTCAATTTGGCTATACCACGCCAGATCCTGAAGAAGCGATGATAAAGCAGCACGCGATTGCATTATCACGAGAAGCATATGTAGCAGCAGATGAATCTAAGTTTTCAGAAATCGCTTTTGCAAAAATAGCAGACCTTCACCTAGCAACC
Organism: Neobacillus niacini; assembly: GCF_031457145.1. Classification (GTDB taxonomy): domain Bacteria; phylum Bacillota; class Bacilli; order Bacillales; family Cytobacillaceae; genus Neobacillus; species Neobacillus niacini_J. Next base: position 106,625 of record NZ_JAVDVZ010000003.1, on the reverse strand, counting down.
ATTATTACAAATGAATTAGACCCTGATACGCAAGAGCAATATCAAAGTAAGACAAAAATAAAGGTGGTTACCTCATGATTTATACCGTTACTTTAAACCCATCACTTGATTACATCGTAGAAGTTGACCAAGTAACTCTTGGTGAGTTAAACCGTACGAAAAATGAAACTAAGTTTCCCGGTGGAAAAGGAATCAATGTTTCTCAAGTATTAAAACGGTTAGATGTTGACAGCCGTGCCCTTGGATTCCTAGGCGGTTTTACTGGTGAATATATCGAAGAATTCCTAAAATCTCTAGAAATAGAAACAGACTTTGTGAAAGTCACTGAAGATACCAGAATCAATGTAAAGCTTAAGTCCGAAAAAGAAACAGAAATTAATGCTAAAGGACCTAACATTACAGTTGAAAACTTTGAATCCTTGAAAAGAAAAATTCGTGAACTAACAAGCGAAGATATCCTCGTTCTTGCCGGAAGCATACCTTCTACTATGCCTGAAAATACGTATGAAGAGCTTGTGAAACTATGTAATGAAAATGGTACAAAATTTGTGGTCGATGCGGAAGGAGAATTACTGAAAAAAGTTCTTCCATTAAAACCTTTTCTGATAAAACCAAATCATCATGAGCTTGGTGATTTATTCAATACGGTGATTACCTCAAAACAAGAGGCGATTTCCTATGGACGAGAGCTTATTAACCAAGGTGCTCAAAATGTAATTGTATCACTTGCTGAAAAAGGAGCTGTCCTTATCAACAAGGACCAAAACTTCACAGCAACTGTCCCTAAAGGAGAAGTAAAAAGCTCAGTGGGTGCAGGAGATTCAATGGTTGCTGGATTTCTCGCAACCTATGCAAAAACAAAATCAATAGAAGAAGCTTTTCGTTTTAGCGTGGCGGCCGGAAGTGCAACTGCCTTTTCGATTGGATTATGCACACGCGAAAAAATGGAAGGCTTGCTCCCTCAAGTAAAAGTAGAAAAGACAAAACTAAGAGGAGAATGATGATGAGGATTACAGAGTTATTAACAAAAGAAACCATCAACCTTTCATTAACAAGTTCAACAAAGACCGGTGCAATTGAAGAGTTAGTATCGGTTCTTGACAATGCAGGCAAGTTAAATGATCGCGCAGAATATAAAAAGGCAATTATTAATAGAGAAGAACAAAGCACAACAGGGATTGGTGAAGGTATTGCAATCCCCCATGCCAAAACAAACGCTGTTAAACATGCTGCAATTGCGTTCGGAAGATCAAAAGCTGGTGTAAACTATGAATCTCTTGATGGTCAGCCTTCTCACCTTTTCTTTATGATTGCAGCTACCGAAGGCGCTAACAATACACATTTAGAAGCTCTTTCTCGACTTTCGACGATTCTATTAAAAGATGAAGTACGTAAACAGCTTTTAGAAGCTAGTACGGCGGATGAAGTATTAAATATTGTTAATTCTCATGACCAAGAGGAAAAAGAAGAAGAACAATCCATGGCCGGTAAGAAACAATTTATCGTTGCTGTAACAGCTTGCCCAACAGGTATTGCCCACACATATATGTCTGCTGATTCTTTAAAATCTAAAGCAGCAGAAATGGGTGTTGATATTAAGGTTGAGACAAACGGTTCCGGCGGTGCTAAAAATGTTCTAACAGCAGAAGAAATTGAAAATGCCGTTGCTGTTATTGTTGCAGCTGACACAAAAGTAGAAATGAATCGTTTCAATGGCAAGCATGTATTAGAAACACCCGTTGCTGATGGGATTCGGAAGCCAAAAGAACTTATCGAAAGGGCATTAAAGCAAGATGCTCCAATATACAGCGGCAGCGGAAAATCAAGTCAGGAAAGCGAACAAACAGGAAGAGGAATCGGATCGACTATTTATAAACACCTAATGAATGGTGTTTCTAATATGCTTCCGTTCGTGGTCGGTGGTGGTATCTTAATCGCAATCAGCTTTATGTTCGGAATTAATTCAGCAAATCCTAATGATCCAACCTATCATCCAATAGCTGAAGCACTAATGACCATTGGCGGCGGAAATGCATTCGCCTTAATGGTTCCAATTTTAGCAGGATTTATTGCCATGAGTATTGCGGACCGTCCTGGCTTTGCTGCAGGTATGGTTGGCGGGATGTTGGCTACTAGCGGTGGAGCAGGCTTCTTAGGTGGACTTGTTGCAGGTTTCTTAGCAGGTTATTTAGTAGTAGGCTTGAAAAAGCTATTAGCTGGAATGCCCTCATCTTTAGAAGGGATTAAAACCATTCTTTTATACCCATTACTAGGGATCGCTTTAACCGGATTTATTATGTTGTTTGTTATCAATAAGCCTGTTGGCGCTTTAAATACAGCCATCTCTGAATGGTTATCAGGTCTAGGTACTGGAAATGCGATTTTACTTGGAATTATTTTAGGCTTAATGATGTCGTTTGATATGGGTGGTCCCGTTAACAAGGCAGCCTATGTTTTTGGTACAGGTTTGTTAGCAAATGGAGTTTATGAACCAATGGCCGCGATCATGGCTGCAGGAATGGTACCTCCATTAGGGATCGCGATTGCAACTACTCTGTTTAAGAAGAAGTTCAGCAAGCAAGATCGAGAAGCAGGTAAAGTAAACTATATTATGGGGCTATCCTTTATTACCGAAGGAGCGATTCCATTTGCAGCAGCCGATCCACTTCGTGTCATTCCATCTGTGATGGCAGGTTCAGCTGTTGCTGGTGCTTTATCGATGATGTTCAGTATTGGACTTCGCGCTCCGCACGGTGGAGTATTCGTTATTCCACTCGTGGATGGTAATTGGTTAATGTATTTACTAGCGGTAGTGGTAGGAGCAATTATTTCAGCTTTACTTATGGGAATGCTGAAAAAGCCAGTGACCGATTAAAAAATAAGCCCAATTTTCCACTACGGGAAATTGGGCTTTTCCTTATTAATTACTAGTAACTGTATTCAAATTAAGTAAATGACGAACAGCGTAGGCAAATCCATCTTCATCGTTAGATTTTGTAACGATGTCCGCTTTTTGCTGTACATGAAGCGGGGCATTCCCCATTGCAACAGAAGTGGTTGCTACCTCGAACATAGCAAGATCATTACCACCGTCACCAAAGGCAATAATCTCCTCAAAGTCCAGATTCATCATTTTCTGGTAGCGTAATAATGCTTTACCTTTATGAGCTTCATTAGAGGTAATTTCAACATTATTTGGGAATGAGGATGCCATTGAAATCTCAAACTTACCTTCTAGTGCCTTCTTAACCTCTTCCACTTTTTCCAATTGATCATGGTGTGTTAAAGCAATTAATTTATAGATTTTCAATTGAACTTTTTCAAGAATTTCATCGTAATTGAATTCTTCAAAAAGAGCATTGAGTTCTTCTTTACTTTTGTTATGCAATGGCGGTAAAGTCGACGGAAAACCTCCATAATTGGTATAGACTAAAATCCCAACACCTAAGCCCTTTAATATCGGAAAAAGTTCTTTATAGATTTCATTCGGTATGGTTGCCTCAAAAAGCAGTTCTTTGGATGCCGAGAATAAAACAGATCCATTCACACAAAAAATAGGAATCTCTAAATTTTGTAATGCTTTTATTTTTACAACATCGGCATAAGCCCTGCCTGTGTTCAAAATAACAGAATGACCTTGTTCATGCAATTCATTGATGGTTTGTAGGTTTGCTTCAGATATATCATGGTCAGAATTTAATAAAGTACCATCTAAATCGATTGAGAAACATTTCATGTAAGTATTCAGTCCTTCCCTATCTTTCTCAAAGACTACTATATCAGATATTCTGCGAATAAAAAAAGTTTAAATTTGGAAGTCCAGCTTATCACCATAACCAAAAAGAAGCGTATATCATCACGCTTCTCTGTTTGTCGAGAGTACCTTTACTCTCCTTCGTTTACCATGATTTTAAATCCTTCTTGCTTTGGTCCAGCTTCGTAAATTTCCCTTGATACGATGTAAAAGGTTTCCTCTTTATCGTCAGCGATAACCATTTCGCTTGGACTCTTATCGACCGCTGCCGCATCAAGGCTAAAATAACCCATGCCTAGCATTGTAATATCAAATGGCACTTTCATCCCTCTTTTCTAGTTTTATTGAATTTTACCCTTTTTCTTACTAGGCTACAAGCGGAAGCTTTTGATTATTATGAAACCTTTTGATTACACTTACGTAAATTTATGGAAAGGATTTTACAGGGAGGGATTTCAATGAGCGAAAAAGGATGTTTGAAATGCGGGTCTAGGGACACTGGGCAAAAAGAAGTGGCGATGACCGGAACAGGTTTATCTAAAATGTTTGATCTCCAGCATAACACGTTTATCGTCGTCTTTTGTAAAAACTGCGGGTACTCTGAATTTTATAATAAGAAAACTTCCAAGACTTCTAATATCCTTGATTTATTTTTTGGCGGTTAATTATAAACTAATATAATAAAGGGGAATTTCCAGATGAGTGAAGCAGTAATCATTTTTGTTGGAGGTTACATTTTACTATCTTTGATTTTGATACCTTTTCAATATCGTTATGTAGAGCAAATGGAAAAGATGCGGAGAGCGAATGAGAAGAACGGTATAAGTCAAGGTGAAATGATGGAAAATATGAAATTTGAAGAGCAAGTATTACATGCTAATGTACAGGGGAGTTTTATTTTCTTCCTTGCGAATATCTTCGCAACGATTGTCTATAAAGTGAAAAATCGAGGAAAAGTGGCGAGATAACAAACTCATAAAAATAAGCGGTGCCTTATTAGGTGCCGCTTTTGTAATATAATTTTCATGCTACTAAAATCCAATATAAAAGGGTTGATGTTTCTCATCTAAACAATATTCAATTCTTTGTCTAAAGTTATTCCAAGTGACCATTTCTAAAGCTTCTTCTAGTGGAAAGAAACCAACTTCTAGACTTTCTGGACTGGTCGTTAATTCACCGCCTATCGGCTTCCCTAAGAATAATGTGTTACAAATGGAATCCTCTACATTTTGAAAAATCCCACAAAATTTCACAACCTCAATGTCTATCCCTGATTCTTCCTTTGTTTCTCTAATGACGGCGTTAGTTAGGGATTCCCCTTCTTCCACCTGTCCCCCAGGCATTTCCCAGCCTCTTTTTGGTCCCTTGATTAATAAAATTTCATTCTTTTCATTTATTACAATTGCTGCCGCTGAAAGGATATGTTTTGGTACTGCCATTTTTCTCGCCTCCACTCTGGGTCCCTAGAAATAATCTAATCTCTTCTCTTTGAATTTGTCATCTGCTTTTCAAGCATACTATGACATGGAGGTGTTAATCATGTCAAAAAATAATCCTATCGAATATACAGGGAAAGTCTTGAATCAAAGAAACCAGCTAACTGGTCCGGATGATGAAGGTAAGGCAAACTATCCAGAACGACCGAAGAATGTTCCGATTGAGGACCCAAATAGTAAAGGGCAACATTAATTCAAGTTAAACGAACGTTTGATTAGTTCTGCAAAACCTTATGTACCATCACTTGTAGCGATTTAATCAAACGGTCGTTTAGTTTTTTTATCAAGGCTCTTTTCTTAAACTTTTTGCTTTTGGAACAAAATTTAATTAACTATTTCCACGTTAAAATCGGCTTTAAGATTTTAACAATTAATCAAAGGAATACCTGAAACTACATCATTTATTATGGATGAACTCTAAGAATTGTGAGACGCCGGGTTTGTTAAAGCGTTGGGGTTTTTTTACAAGCCATAATTTCCTCATGATTGTAACACCATTTATGTCTATTTCACGGAGGAGATTAAGCCCAAGCTCCCTTTCTACCGTTAATCTGGGAAGAATACTGATTCCGAGCCCTGCTTCTACAGCACTTTTGATTGCCTGGGTGCTGCCTAATTCCATATAGCTATCAATTTTATCTAAAATCCCGTTTTCTCTTAACATGTTTTCAACAATCACCCGTGTTCCCGAACCCGATTCACGCAAAATGATTCGTTCATTTAACAACTCTTCGATCTGAATCTGCATGTCCCAAGTGTGGTCAGGCGAACATACAAGGATGAGCTCATCATCCGCATACTCCTCAACAATAAAGTCGTTCCTCTCGACAATCCCTTCTACTAAAGCCATATCGATGACATCATTGGCTAAATCCTCCAACACGCCGGGAGTATTTTTTATGGTCAAAGTTACTCTTATTTCAGGCTGTTGTTTTTTAAACTTACCTAACAAACTGGGTAATAAATATTCTCCAATAGTAAAGGTTGCGCCAACATTAAGATTAATATTATTTTGTCCCATTGCTTGTTTAATGACTTCTTTAGAACGGCTATAATCACCAACAATTGCTTTCGCAAAAGGGTACAACATTTTTCCTGCTTCTGTTACCCTGAGTTTTCCATCCGTACGGTCAAATAACAATGTTCCATATGAGTCTTCCAATTGATGAATCTGCCTCGTAACAGCAGGCTGAGATACAAAGCTTAATCGAGCTGCTTGACTGATACTGCCTTCATCCACAACTAAACAAAACATTTGCAAGCTTTCTATGTTCAATAGATTCCCCTCCAAAGCCAACTATGCTTTTATAGTACCATAATCAATTTGATAAGAATCAGTTAGCTATACGTTTTTGTTATACCCTATTAATTAGTTGCAATTTATCATCTAACGAATATCTGGTAACGTAATAGGTAGAAAGAAACCACGATTCAAAAGTTGGAAACATATCTGAACGGGGGAATGGGAGGGTGTTAATGATGGGGGAATGGAAAAAACTGTTTTACATTTTTTGGACCTTTTTCAAAATCAGTCCTGCTACGTTTGGTGGGGGCTATGCCATGGTCCCCTTAATCATAAAAGTAATCGTTGAAAGGAATAAGTGGCTAACGACTGAAGAAGTTACTGAGGTGATTGCTTTATCTCAAACAGTCCCTGGAGCGGTTGCGGTTAACTCTGCGACATTTATTGGCCACAAACTCGGTGGCATAAAAGGGGCGCTTGCAGCCATGCTTGGTGTTTCCCTGCCGACTTTTTTAATTGTTCTAACATTAGGGATTTCCTATTTATACATTCATGATAATTCAAAGCTAGAAGCTGCCTTTACCTCCATTAGAATTACCATTGTAGCGATAATTGCCTATGCAGCTATTAAAATAGCAAAAACAGCCATTGTTGATAAGACCACCTTCTGTATTATGATTGCAGGAGTTCTGGCACTGTTTTTCATACATCCGATTGTTGCGATTTTTCTTGGGTCCTTAATTGGCTTAGCAGCGACGTTTATTAAGAAAAAAATAGGCCGTGAAAGTAAGGAAATCAAACATAATAAGAAAGATGATCATTCTAACTACCCCGATTATTTTATGGGTGCTGGAATTTAAAAACAGGGAGATAAGAGATTTGAATGTGGGAACTTAATTTTCTCCTCCCCCTTTTTGTACACCTGAGGTGGACAGTTGTACTTTTGCGGTGCCTGTCACCACATAACAATAACAATCATTTACATTTGTTGCCATTTACCCTTCTTCTCTCTTTTGGTACCTTTATATAGGATGCTAGTACTATATTTATAGGTTGATTGAAAGTTAATTCTTTGGTCCACATTGAAAGAAGGGTATTGATGCAAGTGCAATGGAAGTTGGTGTTTCATATTTTTTGGACTTTTTTCAAGATTAGTCCTGTGACGTTTGGCGGGGGCTATGCCATGATTCCGTTTATCATAAAAGAAATAGTAGAAAAGCGAAAATGGTTAACAAATGATGATATTAACGATGTAATTGCCTTATCTCAAACTGTACCTGGAGCGGTTGCGGTAAATACAGCAACATTTATCGGGTACAGAATAGCTGGAATAAGAGGGGCACTAGCCGCTATGATTGGTGTCTCGCTGCCTACCTTTCTGATTGTTCTAACTTTAGGAGTTTCCTATTATTACATACACGATAATCCAAAGTTAGAAGCTGCATTCGTATCGATACGAGTGACGATTGTTGCAATCATTGTTTATGCCGCAATTAAAATAGCAAAAACCGCTATTTCCGACAAGACTACCTACTTCATTATGGCTGCCGGGGTGCCTGTATTGTTTTTCATCCATCCGGTTATCGCCATTCTTTTTGGAGCCATAACAGGATTAATTGTTGTCCCCCTTAAAAGAAAATTGGGCTACAACATTGACTTGCAAAAGAGTAAAGACGAAGATCCAACCATTAATCCTGATTATTTCATGGGTGCTGGTATTTAAGAAAAAGGAGGGTGCAGTGTCATGGTATTGTGGGAACTTTTTAAAACATTTTTTATAACAGGCTTTGTCTCCTTTGGAGGAGGCTATGCGATGATTCCTATTATTGAAAAGGCTGTAACGGAATATGGATGGATATCTGCAGAACGGTTGACGAATATGATTGCGATTGCGGGAATGTCTCCAGGACCCATCGCCGCCAATAGTGCAATCCTAATAGGCTATTCAGCGGCAGGCATTAGCGGGGCTATTGTTTCAGCCATAGGTATTTTGCTGCCCTCCTTAATCTTAGTTATTACGGTAGCAGCGTTTTTTGTTAAACTACATCATAATCCTTTGGTCGAAAGAATGTTTTATGGATTAAAGCCCCTAGTTACTAGTTTAATCATTTTTGCTGCAATAAAATTTGCATTAGCCAATAACATGATAAACTTGGGTATCTCTTTCCGTTCTATAAGCTATTGTCTCATCTTTGGACTATCCTTATTTGCCTTATTAAAACTCCGTTGGAATCCAGTCTATGTCATTATACTTTCTGGCTTGCTGGGTGTAGCCCTCTATTCTTAATAAGCCAATACGCTTAAAAAAATCGCTGATATATGGGCTCCCTTTGTTTAATAAGTAATACACATGCAGCTATTGTTATCCCTAGACAAACAAGGGTAAAGAGGCATGCAAGGATTGGAAATGTAGTTAACTCAAAGACTGTACGGCCCATGGCTGTTTGGATTCCTATGAATAGTATGGAAAGCATCCAAGCGATACTGCTAAAATGGATTAGCCGCTTTTTTAAGCTCTCCTTTACATTTGCTTTTTCTAAAAGCCAAGCTGGCACTATTAATGTTTGTAGTGCATGAAACCCAAGTCCATGCAGGACTATTACATTACCCCCATCCCCTGTAAGACGGTCTTGAAGCAGTATCATCCATATACCAGCAACATTCGCTGCAAGGACAGAGAGAAATGCATAACGAATCCCTATTATTAGTAAAGGACGTTCATAAGGTTTTTTCATTCGAAAAAAATGGAGAGCAAGAATGATGGCTAGAGTTACAAGCACTAACGAAACTACCCCAAATATCATTCCAGCAATTATATCAACAGCAGTTCCTTCACGAGTAAATCTTGGACTAATCCCTCTAAAATTTTGAACTGTTTCAATCGTATATGAATATAAACTTGATAGGATAAAAAACCACCGCACTACTTTCCTTTTACCTGTTCCAAGTTTAGTTAGGGGTAATACTGCAGCAATTGAAATTATAAAAATGCCGATTGCGGCATTAAAGGAAAATGCATCCCTTACATTACCCTCAGGAGAAATAATAGGACCCTGAAAAAATATATAAATTGCAATTCCTACCGAGAGAATAAATCCAATGGTTCCAGTGATTACAAGGCTTCTTTCTCCTTCAAATAGCTTAACTGAGAGTTCTGCTTCATTTCGATTAGCTTTTATATACTTCAACATGAAAAATCCCTTCTTTCGTTAGATTTTTTTATTTATTTATTAATCAATAAATAATAGGGTAAAAAATTTATTTATTAATCAATAAATGCTACTTCAAAAAAAAGAGCACTGATACTCCTTTTTTAACAATTATCTTTCCCGTGGGTTAATTGCGGTAGATTCAATACTTCTGCTAAAGTTATTAAAAGTCCTGTGCCAATAAAATGGGCAGCTGTCTCCTTTGCATTTGAAATACCTGCATTTTCAAATTTCATTGATAAGGATTCAAACATCTTGAGAAATAGTTTGCTGACATGGTCGCGTATACCAGTATCAGAAATGGCATGTGCCTGCATCACCATTAATACCTCATCACGATGTGTTTGAATAATTTGTTCAAATGCATGCCCCATCGTTTCGATTAATTGATCCGCAGGTGCATTAACCTCAGAAAAAGTATAATAGATGCGGCCAAATGCTCGATCAATTACAGCCTTGAATAATTCTTCCTTGTTTTCAAAAAAATGAAACACATAGGGCTGTGTCACTCCAGCAGCCTTTGCAACCATTGCCGTCGTCGCTTTGTAATACCCCCTCTCTGCAAAGACTCCTACAGCATTTTCTATAATGATTTCTTTTTTATCTTCTCGGACTGCCACGTTTGCTACCATCCTTATCACGATTTATTTATTTATTGATTAATAAATAAATCATAATGAATACACTCATTTTTGTCAATAGATGGATACCAATTAGGCAGCTAAAATAAAATGCCCCTCATTTAGACCATGAAGGACATTCTCTTTCATAAATATCTTAAACTTACGCCTTATAAAATGGAGGAACACGAAGCCAATCATGGCGATCCAAATATTGTTTCATCGTTAAACCGGCCGCTGTCATCCTTAAGATAATCTTTGAAAAAATTAAACCAACATCCGCCCGAATAGATTCCGTGAGTCCTTTAGAAGCATAAGTCACTCCCAGCACAAGATTATAGGACATTAAATTAGCCAATTCTTCATCATTTAATTTAGCACCTTCTGGTATGTTTCGAAAATCACCAGCAGGTTTTTCAGGTGTGCTTTGAGGAAGTGGAATACCTTCTTTTTGTAGGAACTCTTTCAGCTCATCTCTAATTGGAATATGGACGGTATCCTTTATATCCTTTAAAATTTGTTTCAATTCAAGATCTTGGGCCAGATTGCAACCGATTTCTTGGTTTCGCATTGTCGTTTCAGTACCTAAAAGAAAAAACCAGAGGTTGGAAACCTCCATAACATTTAATGGTCTTTTCTTATCGTCCATAAATGGTTCAAATACATCTTGAATTAGATCAAATAATTTCATGTTGGATACTCCCACCAAACTTGGATTTGTTGATGGTATTATTTCCATTTAAGCTCTACAGCATACAAATGAAGAACAGTGACATCCACAGTTCGCCTAATTTGATTTTACTTGTATCTAAATAGTTTGACACGTAATTAAGCTTTAAAGAACCTAAATGCCTACACAATAGCCTTAAACTTTAAACCATCAATAGTAGCATACGGGTAAAATCCAAAAAAAGCACCAAATCCCCCCATGCATTCCGCATTGGAGATTAGGCACCTTATTTTTTCTACTTTGGTTTGCATTGATCACTTTAGGTATTTAATCTACCCATCTAAAATCATTATTGGGCTTCAGCCTTTTTGATTTGTTTGCTTCTTAATTGACCGCAAGCCGCATCAATATCTGTTCCATGCTCCTGGCGGATTTTGCAATTAATCCCCCGCTTTTTCAACGTATCATAAAAAGCCAGGACTGATTCAAGTTCACTTCTTTGATATTGACTATGTTCATCCACAGGATTATAGGGAATTAAGTTTACATATACCTGTTGTTTTAGTGCACTAAGAAGGTCCGCAAGTTGTTCGGCTTCATCCTTATGGTCATTGACATCCTTCAAGAGAATGTATTCAATTGTAATTCTACGGTTGGTTTTTTCTACATAGTACTTCATCGATTCCATTAGTTTTTCAATCGGAATCGCGCGGTTTATTTTCATAATCCGCGTCCGAAGCTCATTATTTGGCGCATGTAAAGAAATGGCCAAGTTTACCTGCATCTGGGTATCAGTAAATTCATAAATTTTGTTGGCGAGGCCGCTGGTTGATACGGTAATGCGTCTAGCAGCAATCGCAAGTCCTTTATGATCGATGATTACCTTTAAAAAGTTTAACAGATTTTCAAAATTATCAAATGGTTCACCAATTCCCATCACGACGACATGACTCACGGTTTCGCCTTTACCCATTTGATCAAGATGAAGTTGAACATTCATAATCTGCTCGACAATTTCCCCACTCGATAAATCCCGGCTTTTCGCTAATAATCCACTGGCACAAAAACTGCAGCCAATGTTACAGCCTACTTGCGTGGTTACACAAACCGATAGACCGTATTTATGTCTCATCATAACCGTTTCAATCAAGTTACCATCCTGCAATTTAAATAAAAACTTAATGGTTCCATCTGCTGATTCCTGCTTTATATGCTGGGATAAGGTTTGGATGACAAAGTTGTCTTCTAGTAATTGCACACAGTCTTGATTCACATCTGTCATATCTGCGAATTCTGTGACACGCTTCCGATAAAGCCAATCCCAGACTTGTAATGCCCTAGATTTTTTATGCCCATGATCGATGAGCCATGCAGACAATTGCTCTATAGTTAATCCATATATGGATTCTTTATTCATAAGTTTCCACTCTCTTCATAATATAAAATTAATTTTTCAAAACCAAGTTGCTTTATTTATATAATTCTACTTGGTAGTCATTTTATCATTTTACCACGAAACATAGCTTCCTCATAACCTATAGCGTCGCTTGGCAAGAAGTTCCTGTCTATTATGCTAAATTTTACGTTCCCATTATCATGCATTTTAATAGACATAGTCCAAAACGTTGAAAACGGTACCTCTTTAAAAAGATACCGTTAATTCATTCATGAAATATAAATCTATAGATTATTGAGGTAGCAAAGCTCTTATTTAAAGAGCTTTTTGATTAATTTAAAAATATCAAACGTTGTACGATTATAGACCTTGTTATAGGCATACTTTTTTGGGTTTCTTAGCCATCCATATCCCCTAGGCATTTTCAATCCTGCACGGTGGACAATCTGTCTTTTAATGCTCGTTCTCGCTGAAATTCTTTTCTTCAAGCTCGGCTTCCTGATTCCGAATTTCATAAAAGCATCTCCTTAGGATTCAATTGGTACTCTAATTTCACAGGTCATTAAGCTTTGGCTATTCCATTACTAATTATGTTCATCAAAGACATCAAATATATCATTTTCAAATTCATCCTGTTCCGGACCAGAGCTCACCAAACCAAATCAGGCAATACCTTATAATAATGACCTAGCGAACAGTGCCAGGCACTGTTCGCTATATCCCATTATTAATCATTAAGGGGATTTTTCTTCATAAGCTCGGCTATTTGTATATTATTTTGATCTAAAGATTTTTCTAGTTGTTTAATGACTAATTCTTGTCGATTAGTTGTATGATTTTGACTTAGTTTCGCTTTTCCCTCAATTTTATTTATTTGGATTTTAAAACCTACAATGCCTTTACTCATTCCCATTATGTATTTGTCATCAACATCCTCTAAATGATAGGTACTGTCTGGTTTTTCATATTTATTTACCATATCTAACAACGATTCATAAACTTCCTGCTCTTCTTCGACAATCTCCAACTGTCCATAGACGTGAATAGTAACATAATTCCAGGTTGGTACGGCTTGATTGGTCTCATACCATGATGGTGAGATATAGCAATGAGGACCTTGAAAGATAACAAGAACATTTTGATTTTCAATATCCTTCCACTGCTCGTTTGGACCGGCAAAATGTCCATACAAAAAACCCTCATCTTTATTTACTAGCAGCGGGAGATGTGTGGCATATGGTTCACCATTGTGTTGAGAAAACAAGGTAGCAAAGCTATTTTTTTCAATCAAATCATAGATAACTGATTCGTCCTCGATATTAAAATGTTTAGGGATATACATTTTCCAACTCTCCGTTCCATTATGTTATTTATTGTCATATTCTCCGTCTAATTGAAAAAACCTGTTCTATTAATATTTAATAGTCAAAAAAACTTGAGGAAAGTTCATTCCCCAAGCTTTTTTGATCTTATTTACCGATAAACTCCTGTGTCCAATAGTTGCCTTGTGAGACATAACCAACACCAATATAGTTGAAGTTGGAGCTAAGGATGTTCTTGCGGTGACCTTCACTATTCATCCAAGCTTTGACCACTTCCTCAGGTGTTCGCTGTCCCATGGCAATATTTTCACCAGCAGAACGATACGAAATCCCGTATTTTTTCATCATATCAAATGGTGAACCGTATGTCGGGCTTGTATGGCTAAAGTATCCATTCGCGGACATATCACGAGATTTTTCATGTGCCATTTTGCTAAGTGTCAAATCTACTTTAAGTGCTGGTAAACCATTTTTCGCACGTTCTTGATTAGTTAGGTCGACCACTTTTTGCTCATAAGCACTTAAAGTACTTTCAGCTTGCGGCGTAGTTGGCTGGGGTGCTTTCACAGGTTGTTGCTGCTCCGGTTGTGGAGTAGTTGGCTGTGCAGGTTGCTGTGTTGGTGCTGGTTGAGTTGGTTGAGTTGGTTGCGTCGGAACTGGCTGCTTCCCGGTAGTTTGTGGCATTGTGATGCCAAAGCTTGCAAGATATTTTTCAATTATACTATTAATCTCATTCATATTAGATCCTTGATAGACATAAACCTTTTGCTGGACTTCAGGGGTATAAGAAGCAGCCTCTGCTTTATTTAATGTAGGATTTGCCATTAGTACAGCTGCAGCAGCTGCTACGGTTAGAAGTGCTTTTTTCTTAATCATTTTAACATCCTCCTAAAAATAAGTGCCGTTTTTAACAAATTCATCGTAACATACGATTTTTGTCATATTTATGGGAGGAATTTACAGGTATAAGCACTAAAATTTCTTTTTATTTATCCTAAATCCTATTGAGTCTTCATAAATAAGCCATTTCAGATATTTTTTATCAGAACTCTACTATTCTGTTATTTACCAATTTATAGAAAAAATTCCAATAAATATTATAAAAAGTGGACTTGACAACATTCTAAAAAATGGTCGTTTTTAACAAATATTTCAGATAAGTATCATTACTAACAGAAAGATTAACTGTTCGATGTCCTACATCGTTCACTTCATTTTGATGTATAAGAATCCTTGAAACCACAAAACCTATCTTTGCAAAGACTGTGTTTTGTATTCAATTTATGTCTACTTGTCGTGTTCTGAGGAGGGGTATTATGGATAATGTGTTTGATTATGAAGATATTCAATTAGTTCCAGCCAAAAGTATTGTAACTAGCCGTTCTGAATGTGATACATCAGTTTCCTTTGGCGGTCGTAAATTTAGGCTCCCTGTGGTGCCTGCAAACATGCAGACAATTATTGATGAAAAGATCGCCATTTACTTAGCTGAGAATAATTATTTTTATATTATGCACCGTTTCGAACCAGAGAAGAGAATCTCTTTTATAAAAGATATGAATTCAAGAGGATTATACGCTTCTATTAGTGTTGGGGTTAAAGAGGGAGAGTATCAATTTATTCAACAAGTTGCAGACGAACAACTTTCACCAGAATACATAACGATTGATATCGCACATGGTCATTCTGACGCAGTGGTAAAGATGATCAAACATATAAAGCAATACCTTCCCAATAGTTTTGTAATCGCCGGAAACGTCGGAACCCCGGAAGCGGTCAGAGAATTAGAGAATGCAGGGGCAGACGCAACCAAAGTAGGAATCGGACCTGGGAAGGTCTGTATCACAAAGATTAAGACTGGATTTGGAACGGGAGGCTGGCAATTAGCTGCTCTAAGATGGTGCGCAAAGGCAGCTAGTAAACCGGTGATTGCAGACGGGGGTATCCGTACCCATGGCGATATTGCCAAATCCGTCCGATTTGGGGCAAAGATGGTGATGATTGGTTCCTTATTTGCTGGTCATGAAGAATCTCCAGGAGAAACATATGAGCAAGACGGGAAGCGCTTTAAAGAATACTTTGGCTCGGCCTCAGAATTCCAAAAGGGCGAAAAGAGAAATGTTGAAGGCAAGAAAATGTTTGTTGCGTACAAAGGTTCTTTACAAGATACTCTGACAGAAATGGAGCAAGATCTCCAATCCTCGATTTCGTATGCGGGTGGAAATAAGTTAGATGCAATCCGCTATGTTGACTATGTCATTGTAAAAAGTTCAATCTTTAACGGTGATAAAATATATTAAGACACAGTGGGATGAGCGAGATTTCATATTCTTGCTCTCTTTTTATTTTTCAATCGATATACTGGACATTTGGAAACAGAAGTTGAAAAATGGAATTAAGGATTACCCAATAGAAAGGAGCAGAACCAGTGAATTACAAAATTATCGAAAAAGAAAGCTTTAAAGTTGTTGGTGTAAAGCGTGAGTTTTCATGCGTAAATGGACAAAATCAAGTTATGATACCAAAGATGTGGGAAGATGTTCATGTTGATGGAACCAACGATTTATTATTCCAATTGAATAATGGCGAAATTAAAGGTGTACTTGGCGTATGTGTGGATAACCCAGATTCACAATCCCAATTAATGGATTACTGGATTGCAACAGATTATACTGGTGACACACCTGAAGGTCTTTTGGAGCTGGATATCCCTGCTTCTAAGTGGGGCGTTTTCGAAGTTCATGGAGCCATGCCCGTTGCTATGCATCACGCCTGGAAACATATATTTTCAGAATGGTTTCCATCCAGTCATTATGAACATGCTGGTATCCCTAACTTAGAAGTCTATACAAACGGAGATCCATCAAGCCCAGAATACTATTCCGAAATTTGGATCCCTTTAAAATAAGAAAATGAGAGGGAGAAATTAAGTTAATTTCTCCCTAAAGTTGTTAACTAATTTCTTGATGGTCTTTCAATTGCTCATAAATTTTTTGATAGGTAGCTGCTTCCTTTATCATTCCTTTAGATTGATACATTTTACAGATTTTCCAAACAGGCGAAGGATTCTGGGGCTGAAGCTCCATTTCCCAGAAGAAGCAATCGATGGCTTGATCAAATTGTTTAAATTCAGCATAATAATCGCCCAACTCCATCATCCGATCAGGGTCCTCCATCAACTCTACCATTTTACCGATTTTTTTAATGACTTCTAACTTAAAATTATGAATAGGTAAAAGTTTTTCATAAACCGATTTTAAGCCATCTCTTTCTAACAGAACTACCACAATTTGAAAAATCTTTTGTTCTAACTCCTTTGGCGTTTCACCCTCCGGCAACTGTTTCAGCAATGAAATGAATTCTTCTACGTGTGCGATTACAAATCTTGAATCGGAATTTCTCCATATTTTACTTAGAATGTCATCATAAGAAGCTGGCAAATCACCGATAAAGTTCAACAAGATTAAGGCTGATTTCTCATAATTACCTTTTTGTATCATATTTTCGACGATTCGTTTTGAATCAGGGAACTCCCGAAAAGGATTGATTTTAACCAGTGCTAAAATCTGCACCCATTCCTCCATCGTGACAAAACGTAATGCCATAGCACTATACTTTTTGATGGAATCAATCTCATGGAACTTCTCTGCCTCTTCTAACCATAGTAATAACTCACCCAAACCATCTTGTTGGGCACTTAGGATTTCTTTTAATAAGATTCTTTTTTCTGGATTAAATCGATCCTTGAAGCAATGTATTTCAACAAAAAGCGGATCCTTAATTAGGATGGAAGGTAAATTTGAGGTTTGATAAAAATCGCGGTACTTATTGAAATCATGTAAGTTTAATCGTTCCTGTGCTGATTTCAAGGCTGGGGAAAAATCATGTAAAATTTGAACCACCTGAAAAGAATTCATAAAACTGCCGTTTCTTCTAAAGTGAAAATAGATATTGTCAATGAAATTGATAAGCTGATCTTTTTTTAAAAATGAGTCAAGTGTGGTGGCAATATAAGCGATTTCCTCTAGAGAATAATGAGTTTCGAGCTGGGAGAAAAGTTTATTTTTATTTGGAATCAAAATTGAAAGATTGGGGATTAATGCGGTTAATAATGGATGTGGAGCGTTAATAATCAAACCTTCGGTAAATGCATTATGGATAAATGTATCTTCTTTGACATGATCAAGCTTATTTCCATAAATAAGCGAATTTTTGTAGTAGATAAAATAAAACCTTTCATTATCCTCTGATAGAACTTCTACTACTTTACTTCTTGCCAATATGGCGGTCCGAACTACCTTAGCTTTTATGAATTTATTTTTTTCTTTTATTGTAATTTCTGTTGGCATAAAAATTTCAGTGTCCATCACATCTTTACCCCCTGTCATATATATAACCAATAATTAGCTGTGTGACTAATCAAACGATTTTACAAGTTAATTATATCATATACTTCGAGAAAGCGTGCTAGGTCAAAAAGGAAAGGAATTCTGGATAACAGGTTTAACTGTGATCAGAATTCCTTCTATTGTTCAGCTACCGTACACATACCAAATCTTTACGACGATAAACGCTTAACACAACACCTATAATGACGGCAAGGCCATAAGACTTTCATTTGTAATTGGTCCAATGGGACATTGGACTTCCCCTGAATGTCTATTTTTTATTATCCAGTTACCACTGGTTTTATAAATTCTTATTTATCCCCAACATATAGGATTAGCAGTACAGCATATCTATTAATGATATGAAAATGA
Source organism: Neobacillus niacini (assembly GCF_031457145.1). Taxonomy (GTDB): domain Bacteria; phylum Bacillota; class Bacilli; order Bacillales; family Cytobacillaceae; genus Neobacillus; species Neobacillus niacini_J. Next base: position 88,155 of record NZ_JAVDVZ010000003.1, on the reverse strand, counting down.
GGTAAGGATGTGGTTATTTTGGTGGTGAAGTATAAGAATAATTGGATCCCAACAAAAACGGTGGAAGAAATGGCAAAGACTGATTACGATGTCCTTATCGTAGGATCAGGGCCAGGAGGAGGAGCAGTACTATATCGCTTATGTGAACTTTGGAAAAATCAAGGAGCTAAAAAAATCGGGATTATTGAGAAAGGAGATAAACTTTTCCATTCTCACTCGCTCAATATTCCTACCCAGAATGTCGGTACCGCTCGAGACCAGCTGCTCCCTGACAATTCAACTCCACTAGGCAAACTGCTGCCTCAATTTTCCGGGGCGACCATGGTATATGCCCTAGGCGGGAGATCCTTGTTTTGGAATGCGGCGACTCCTAGGCCCATTCAATCTGAACTGAATAAATGGCCGATCCATAGAAGGACATTAAATGTCTATTATGGCATGGCAGAGAAACTATTGCATACAACCAGGGATTTTGCAAAAGGTTCATCCATGCAAAATGTCATGATGAAACGGCTTCATGGTGAAGGTATTTTAGAAGCAGATGATATGCCGCTCGCTTTTGATATGACACCGTCACGACAAGGAGAAGTCCATTCAAATCCTTGGTATAGTTCAATCAATGCACTAGCGGCTGCCAATTTTGACCGACCATATGATCTGGCTGTTAACGCTTATGCTTCCCGGGTGCATACAGCAAATGGGAAAGTATCTGGCGTCGAGGTATTTACAGCAGATAAGAAATCCCACACGATACGGGCTAAAAATGTGATTGTATCAGCGAGTACTTTAGAAACTCCCCGTTTACTGCTAAATTCTGGTATTCAGGGACCTGCCATAGGCCGTTATTTAACCGGACATGTCTCGATTATTGCAGTAGGTACAATTAGCAGAAGACGATTTTCGGATAAACTTGGCAATTTATCGATTTTGAAATTTGAGACCGACGAGTCGCCATACCAAATTCAAATTCTTGGACCTGATAATTATTTTTCATATCAGCAATTCGAAGATAAGGTATTAAGAGATGAGCTTATCATTGCCTATGCTTCCTTTGGAAGAGTTGAGTCCCGTGCTGAGAATAGAGTATATATTGATCCAGCAGTAAAAGATGAATTCGGTGTTCCAATGCAGCAAGTTCAATATTCTTTAAGTAACAAGGACCGGCAAACTGCTGACCTGGTAGCAAAAGGAATTCGAGAATCTGCAGATGCAATGGGAGTGACGCTTATGGAGGAAACTATGGCAGTCAGGCCGCCTGGTGCTGATATGCATGAATCTTGTACGTGCAGAATGGGTGATGATCCTGCTACATCTGCAACAAACAGTCATGGTCAAATACATGGTGTTCAAGGGTTATTTGTAGCAGATAATAGTGTCCTTCCTAGCCTGACAGCAGCTGGCCCAGTACTTTCAAATACTGCTTTGGCAATTAGGCTGGCAGATCACATTGTTCGGCAGTCGGGATAATCCTTTGCTACCTCAATACTTTAGAAGAATGGACAGATAAATGATTATCCATTTAGTTTTTCTTTTCGTTAGTAAAGTATGAAGTTAGAAAATTTCATACTTTACTATTAGACAAAAAAACTCGGCATTTGGGGCTGTTTGTCAACAGCCCCAGATCCGAGTTTTTTTAATTAATTTTATCGTGTCATGATGGCAGGAAGAATTATCCCACCGCAAATCTACTAGTTACTTCTTCCCTTTTTTTAAATAATCATGAATGATTTCTTTCTGGATAGCAGGATGGCATGTTAAAGTAGATCCATTCATCAACATGTTGACGGGATTCCCATCCAATTTAGTTGTAACAGCACCCACTTCATTGGCGATAATCATTCCTCCTGCTATATCCCATGGGGCAAGTTTCTTAGTCAAATAACCATCGACAATCCCTTCTGCAACGTAGGCAAGTGCTAAAGCAGCACAGCAATACGATCTTGCTCCGCGGATTTTTTCCACTAACCGCTGCATGACACGCTCATCGATTACATCATTTTGACATAACAAATAATGATTAAAATCGAGAATCGATTCTTCAAGCGTAAGATTTGGAGCTAAATCAGGTAATCTCTCACTATTTTTAAAGGCTCCCTTCCCCCTCAAAGCTGTGTAAAGATTACCACCCATACAATCATAGACCAAACCAATTTCACCAATCCCGTTATAAAAAATCCCAATCGAGATTGCGAAATTTCTTTTTTGCTTTACAAAATTCATCGTTCCATCAATAGGATCCACAATCCAGACGACACCGTCTAATGTTTCTAAATCCTCGCCATAGCCTTCTTCACTAAATAAAAAATGATCTGGGAACGTACTTTTTATATTTTTTGCTAGAAAATATTCTGTTTCTCTATCAATTGCTGTAACGAGGTCCTTCGGATTTGATTTTGTCTCAACAATCAATGGATCATTTATTTTCTTGCGGATTAATTCTCCTGCCTCTAAAATCCATTTTTTAGCATGACGATAGATAACTTCGCGTCTTTCTTCTTTCATGTTTGTTATACCTCCTTAAAACAATTTCCGATTCACCACTTCGACCCAAAACGATGGTAAAGCAATAGTAGAATGAACCTTACGACTAAAAAACAAGCCATCTCTTTCAACGGCTTGTTGCGAAAATAATACTCTCATTAACTAACCTTCTCTTCTTGCTCAGACTCTTCCCAACCTTTACAAACATCCACCCATTCTTTTGCATATGAATAGCGATAAATCTCCTCATTTGTTAGTTCAATCGCTGAATTGGTGCTGCCGCATGCTGGGAAAAGAGTATCAAACCTTTTCATGGAAACATCAAGGTAAACATCTAGTTCATTTTTTAATCCGAATGGGCAAACTCCACCGATTGCATGGCCTGTTTGCTCCAGCACTTCTTCCGGAGTCAGCATTCTGGCCTTGAACCCAAAGGTATGACGAAATTTCTTGTTATCAATTTTCGCATCTCCGGCAGCGACAATCAAAAGGGCTTTTTCCCCTTCACCTCTAAAAGATAATGTTTTTGCAATGCGGGCTGGAATAACTCCAATTGTTTCGGCTGCTAAATCCACTGTTGCACTTGATGTGTCAAATTCCATCACATCTTGTTCTTTGTCCCATTGCCTGAAATGGGCTTTTACACTTTCGATTGACATCCTGTCCATCCTTTCCTAATTGTTATTATGGAAAATAATAACACACTTTAGTTAGGAAAAGCGAAAAGATGCTCCCTACCCAATCATTCCTAATATTCCTGCACATATACAATATTAATACCTGATTTGCCAATCCTTATCTTCTATTCTTTCTTTGTTCTGTTAAATCAATGCTTAGCTGTTTCATCCTTTGCTTCGTTAATGGATATAGAAAGACTAATAGTAAGAAAATCAATAGATAGATAACACCAGGTACGATGGTCGCCAATGCATAGATTCCTTCCAGGGTACCCTCTGTTTGTACTTCACGACCTGCTTCATAGCCTATGGCTGTAATCGCAATCCCGCCAATTCCACCAGCAATGGCTTGGCCAACTTTGCGGGCAAAGGAATAGAATGAATAAACCGTCCCATCTTCTCTTAATCCAGTTAATAATTCATGGTAATCGATGACGTCTGTAACAAATGCCCATATCATCGTATTAAAGAAGGCATATCCAAACATTCCAATAGCTGCTAACGCAATGTATTGAGTTGTAGATAAATTCGGCAGGAAGAATAAGAAAATATATACTACTGCTGCAAGTAACATACCTATTGAAGTTGTTTCCTTTTTACCGAATTTGTTCACTAACGGTTTTACTAAGGGAATGGCAATAAATACGGCTAAAGATTGAATGATTCCTACAATACTTAATGCTGCTGTATTGCTGAAGTAATCCTTAAACAAATAGACGTTTACTGAACCAATCAGCATTGTACTCATCATGAATATTAGTGATGCTCCTAGGATTGAAATTAATGGTTTGTTTTTTAATAGTCCTTTAATTGTTTGACCTAGCTTTGCTTTTGACTCATTTTCCTCTAGCACAATCCGTTCAGTCGTAAATTTATAACAAGCAAGGTAACACGCGTAAGATAAAATGCCAAAAATTACGGCTGCCATTAGAAATCCATCTGCACTTGCCTTATTGTCTGCAAATATTAATACAGGTCCAACTGCATTAATTATTAAACTTGCCAACATCGCACCCATCGTTCTGTACGTTGATAAAGATGTACGCTCAATTGGATCATTGGTTATGACTGAGGCCATTGAACCGTATGGAATATTAACCGTACTATATAACGTTCCCCATAGGATGTAAGTGACAAAAGCATACGCTTCATAAAACCCGTTTGACATTCCAGGGATATGAACGAACATTAATACTCCAGAAATGACGAGAGGAAATGACATTCTAAAAATCCAAGGTTTAAATTTACCATGTTTACTAGGTTTTCTAGTATCAATAAACCGTCCCCAGGTGACATCAGCAATGGCATCCCATAATCTTGCTACTAGAAAGAGAACTCCAACAAAAGCTGCACTAATCCCATAAATATCTGTATAATAAACCATTAAGAATGAGCTTACTAAAATAAAGAAGAAATCATTCCCGAAATCCCCAAACATATAGCCAATTTTATCTCTAAATCCAAATGGTCTAACCTTGTCATTTGAAGAGATCGTTTCAGGGTCTATCCTTTTTTGACTAGCACTTTGACTCATTTCAATCCCTCATTTCTTTCATTTAAAAAAAGATTATCATTTTTGCTCCAAACTATGTTGTCCTTCGATAAAACGAACTGTCCCTGTTTTTGCACGCATAACAACGGAGTGTGTTGTTCCAATTTTCCCTTTATATTGCACACCTCTTAAAAGCTCCCCATTGGTAACACCTGTTGCAGCAAAATAGGCATCATCGCCTTTTACAATATCATCCATTAGTAAAACTTTATTAAAATCGGTAATGCCCATTTTATTTAAACGAATTTTTTCTTCTTCTGTTTGTTGAATCAGCTTGCCTTGAAAGTCTCCACCCAAGCTCTTGAGTGCAGCTGCTGCTATTACACCTTCAGGAGCACCTCCAGAGCCAAGCATGATATCAACACCTGTATTATCAAATGCTGTATTAATTGCAGCAGCAATATCACCATCTTGCATCAGCTTAATTCTTGCTCCCGAATTACGGATTTCTTCAATCATTTTTTAATGTCTTTCTCGATCCAATATAGCCACAACTAGATCTTCGATGTTTTTATTTTTTGCTGCTGCAACGGCCTTTAAATTGTCAATGACAGGTGCATTAATATCAATTTTCCCTGCTGATTCAGGACCTACAGCAATCTTTTCCATATACATATCCGGAGCATGTAATAAATTTCCTCGCTCTGCAACCGCAATGACAGCAAGAGCATTCCAAGTACCTGCAGCAACAATATTCGTTCCCTCCAAAGGGTCTACAGCAATATCAACTTCTGTCCCATCACATGTTCCTAATTGTTCTCCAATATACAACATGGGCGCTTCATCCATTTCACCTTCCCCTATAACAACCGTCCCTTTTATCTGAATTGAATTAAACATTTCCCTCATAGCTTGTGTAGCTGCAGCATCCGCTTCTTCTTTCTTACCTCTGCCCAACCACCGTCCAGCAGCCAGTGCTGCAGCCTCCGTTACTCGAACAAGTTCCATTGATAAATTTCTATCCATTCTTAAAACCTCCATTTATTGTTAAAAATGATTTTCTCTTTTAATAAATTTATTCCATTGTTATTATTCTCGAATTCAATAATCTTGAATTCGAGATAAAATACAAAAAAATAATGTCTATCATCTTCTGATTTGTCCCCCCCACAACCTACTTTTATCTGCTCACGCAATAAAAATTTGTTTATATGTTTTATAACTAGGTAACTTTATGTAACCATAATATCTTTTTTAAATTTCGCTGTCAATTTATATGTGTCAAATTCGTGAACAAATATGAACAGATTCTATTTATTTGGTAATTTTGTTCCAGTAAATACTTTATTTTATTAACTGGTTTTGCTATTATAAACATATAGTTATTAAAAGTAACCAAGATATTATTAGGGGGTGTTTACGGATGGATACAGAAATTAAATTATGTAGTAAGGTTGAAGAGTGCTATCATATTATGGGCAAGAAATGGATTGGTTTAATTATCCACACATTAATGGAGGAACCAAAACGATTTAGTGAAATCCATTCCTTTATACCTGATTTAAGCAAAAGAGTGTTAAATGAACGGATGAAAGAGCTTGAGGATAATGGGATTGTGTTAAGAAATGTTATTGCAGACCGCCCGGTACGGACCGAATATTCATTAACCAGAAAAGGGACAGAACTCGGACGATCGCTCAAAGCTTTAGAGGAGTGGGCAGATAGATGGTTGTAAATAAATAGACCTCTTCATTTTATATGGAGAGGTCTTTACTATATTTAATACCTTTTCATTACTCACCATAGCTTTGAATTAAATTTGCGATATGAGCATAAGCTCCTCTAGCAAGTAAAGCGGATGTAACCAATACTGTTTCTGCAAGCTCTTCATTTGAACATCCAAGCTTTACTGCATTTTTCGTATGGACATCAATACAATATGGACATTGAGTAGCATGAGCAACTGCCACTGCAATCATCTCTTTAAACTTTCCGCTCAATTTTCCGTCCTTCAACGCTGTTCTACTAAACGCGGAGTAACTTCTAAAGCCTTCAGGAGCAAATTTATTTAATTTTATAAGTTTTTTAAGATTAGACCGTCGATAAAGGGTATCATCTGCTTCTGGGTCCATCGCATTATCTATATGTGTACTATGTGTTACAACTCCACCAGCTTCTACACCAGCTACAACAAAGACTGCTTCCACTAATTCTTCTAGAGAAGCTCCTTCTGCTTTTGCACGGCGTGTATGGGAATCAATACAATAAGGGCATTCCGTTACATGGGCAATTGCAACCGCTATAATTTCTTTTTCTTTTTTAGTAAGTGCCCCTTCTGTCATAACTGCCGCATTAAATTCTGAGAAAGCTTGCAGCTGTTCTGGTGCTAATTCTTTAAGTTTACTTAGGTTTTTTAGATTTTCTTTATCATATAAATGGTTAGTCATTGATAGGCACCCTTTCTTTATTTAAACATAACTACACATTAATCATTTCATTCATCTGGTCTTGGCCCTGGTTCCAGTCCGGAGTTTTCCGATGTCATAATTGGGATAATTTCTACATCACTATCTACTCGAACTTGACAAGATAGTCGTAAATTATCATCAATAATTCCCTTCTTACTAAAGGCATTTTTTTCAGTAGTTGTTTCGACGCAAAATTCACCGCTCATTATTTCTACTCTACAGGTTGTACATTTTGCTTTTCCTCCACATTGGTGGAGGATATTTACACCGTTGTCTTCTAATGCTAGTACCAGCTTTCTACCTTTTTCAACTTCAAAAGTTCCATATCCAGGAACTGTGATTCTCGGCATTTCTATTCCCCCCAAAAAATATAGATTGAATTTATTTTAAAGATTGATAATCCGATGAGATTCTTTAAGTTATGTCCGATTCAACATTAAATTCACTAGACTTGATTACCTCATGTTTTTTTGTATTTTAAGTATGCTATTCTAAATCCCTTCTTGTTCATCACCATCATTGCTTGAGGATGGTGTCGAGGGTGTTAATAATTATTTATTTGTATAGGTTGACCTGTCCGTGCGGATTGATATATAGCGAAAATGATTTTTAGTGGTTTTAATCCTTCTTCACCATTCACAAGCGGTTCTCTATCCTCTTGAATGGCATTGATCATATCGATAAACTGTAAACGATGGGAGGCACCATCAAGTGCTGCAGGGTCAACAGACGCATGATCAATATCTCCCCCATTATGATTTTCAATACCAGCTAAGTTGATAGCTTCCGTTTCATTATTTGGATTTCGTAGATAATGCTTTATTAATTGATTATTCTCAATCACAGCTGTACCATTTGTTCCGAAAATCTCCAACCGGGCTGACAAACCTGGATAAGCAGCTGTAGTTCCAACAATGGTTCCTAACCCGCCATTTTTGAATTTCACCGTGGCAACAGCTACATCCTCCACTTCAATTCCTTCATGAGCTAATATGGCTGTATGTGCGTAAACACTTTCCACCTCTCCCATGAAGTACTGAAATAAATCTATCGTATGAATGGCCTGATTGATTAATACGCCGCCTCCATTCATTTCCATTGTTCCCCGCCATTTACTAGTATCATAGTAGCTTTGAGGACGATACCAATTCACCGCGGCTTGACCAAGGACCATTTTTCCGAAACGCGCTGAATCGATATCCTCTTTAATCTTCACAGTTGATGCATCAAAGCGATGTTGAGAAATAACACTTAATTTAACATGATGTTCACGGCATACATCAATCATTTGCTGTGCTTTCTCAAGGGAAATATCCATTGGTTTTTCAACGATTACATGCTTTCCTGCCCGAGCAGCCTCTATTGCCATATCAGCATGAGTGCCGCTGGGTGTAATAATCGATACGATATCAATCTCTTTTCTCTTTAGCATTTCTTGATAATTTGTATACCAATCTGCACCTGCTTTTTCTGCAAGTGATTTTGCCTTTTCTTCCTTTCGGGAGTATACAGCAACCACTTTTGCTCCTTCAATTGCTGAAATTTGCTCATAATGCGTAGTACTAATTAGCCCATTTCCGACAATAGCGAACCCGAATACCTTTTTCATTTCAAACCGCTCTCCTTCAGACTAACTTCCTAATTAATTTCAGTATTATTATTTATAAACATTTATATTGAACAAAATAACCTATCAATTATTCTTTCCATAATTTTGGTATTATAAATATATGTATGTAAAAGACAAAAAGAAAGGCGCTCGGATATCCAAGCGCCTTTCTTTTGTCTACTTCATTATTGTACAGCTACTGGTGATAATTTCTTAGCAACTTCTTTTACTTTTTCTAATCCTTCAGCAATAATCGTTTCAGCTTGAGCCGGCATCATAGCATGTCCTTCAATGATAACTTCGTCTATGATTTCCATACCGAATACAGTGCCAACCACGTTTTTAATATAAGTTGCTGACATTTCCATTGGTGCTGCTTCCGGTGTTGAGTAAACGCCGCCGCGTGCACTTAGGATAATCGCTTTTTTGTGTGTCATTAATTGTACTGCTTGACCATTTTCGTCATATTTGAAAGTGAAACCAGCTTGGTAAACATAATCAATGAACGTTTGTAATGGTGCTGGGATTGTTAAGTTCCATAATGGGAATGCGAATACAACTAAGTCTGCTGCTGTAAGAGCATCCATCGCTTTTTGTTTTGCAGCTAGAAGACGTTTTTCTAAGTCAGTCATTTCCTCGCCAGATTCTAATTTACCAAAAGCGTTAAATAAATCTTGACCAAAATAAGGCATATCTTCAGCGAAAACATCGAAAGTTGTAACATTTGCACCTTCTAAGTTCTCCATAAAAGTTTCATACATTTTACTTGATACAGCCTCAGAAGCTGGACGATTATTTGCTTTAACTACTAATATATTCATTATATAAATCTCCTTTTTATCTTTAAATTTATTATTTCGAAATCAACTATCTCGAATTAATAATATATTAATCTAGTATTATTGTCAATGAAACTCACATAGTAGATATTTCCTGTTTTATATATTAAATAGCTAATGAAAAAGTCTGATGGAATAATCATCCCATAGAGACTTATGTAGTCATTCAACTCCATTGAGTAAATTACTATACTGGATATACTGTTTTATAATCTACAAGGATGACCAATTGATTTTCATAAGGTTGAAAATTTATTTTTGAAACAGATTTCTTTGTATAAATTTAAGCAGGTTCTGCATGAGTGCAAAAGGTCAAATGAATAAAAAAGCAATCAATATTTATTAAATAGTTTAACAAGGAGAGTTAATCTGTGAGAGGATAGAACCTTCGCACTATTATAAATTGAATAGACTATAGACCTTTTTACCTAATTTTTATGAAAAGTAAAAAAAACACAAAAAAACCTAAAAATTCCCCCCATCAGGCAGAACATTAAGAATTGTACAATTATTATATGAAAGCGTTATCTCCATAGTTCTTTTGCAGCACCTCAATTGAAAAGGAGGATAGGTGGCGAAAACAATTATTTTGCTTTTTAAATGATCATTTATAGAAGGAAAAGGGGCTAGTATGATGTCGAAATCGTCCAAATGGAAAAAGATTACGATTATGTTATTATCAGCGTTATTATTCGTACCACTCGTCATTCCTCAAGCGAGTGCAAACGAGGATGTAATCGTAAAGAATGTAGAGGCGAGAGCAAAGGCAATTTTAACGGTAGATGGCAAAGAATTTAAAGATTTAAATTCGGATGGAAAACTAGATAAATATGAAGACTGGAGATTACCAGTAGAAGCAAGGGTACAAGATTTACTAGGGCAAATGAGCACTGAAGAAAAAGCTGGTTTAATGCTCATTTCCTCACAGTTTATGCAGGGTGGTGGCTTTGGCACAACTAAATGCCCTCCAGAAGAAGGTACACTCCTTTGTGAAACAGATACATGGAGCGAAACAAATATGTGGGCAGAGCCTGGTGACCCGAATTATTTATTTGATGAGCCAGTGTTAGATGCATCTGCAGCGACAACAGGGATTCTTGATCGAAACTTGCGCTATTTCATCATTCGCGATAATCCAAAGGCTGATGTATTAGCACAATGGACAAACGAACTGCAGGAGAAAGCAGAAAGCTCAAGATTAGGAATTCCGGTCGTAATGACGTCTAATCCACGAAACCATATCAATAATAACTTGGCATTTGGGTTTGCGGAAGCAAGTGGAGTATTTTCAGTATGGCCTGGTGAACTTGGTTTAGCAGCAACAAGAGATGCTGAGTTGGTTAAGCAATTCGGTCAAATTGCTGCAAAAGAATGGAGAGCTTCTGGAATCCAAAAGGGTTATATGTATATGGCTGATATCATTACAGACCCTATCTGGGGTAGAACAAACGGAACATTTGGTGAGTCCCCTGAACTTGCAGCAGATATGATTTATGCGATTGTGAAAGGATTCCAAGGGGATCAATTAACTTCAAGCAGTGTTTCTTTAACAACGAAGCATTTCCCAGGCGGCGGAGCACGTGATGATGGGAAGGACCCACATTACTTAGATGGGAACTTTAATCCATATCCAACAGAGGGAAGCTTACTTAAGTACCATATCCCTCCGTTTAAAGCTGCTATTGAAGCAGGCACGACATCCATTATGCCTTACTATGCGTACCCAAACAATGAACATAGTGCACCAGGACAATTAGGCACTGATGAACCGTTCGAAGAAGTTGGTTTTTCTTATAATAAAGCGATTATTGGCACTCTATTACGTGACCAGCTCGGTTTCAAAGGCTATGTGAACACGGATACAGGTATTACAACTGCAATGCCTTGGGGTGTTGAAGATTTAACACGTGCCGAAAGGGTTGCATATGCATTAAAAGCTGGAGTGAATATTTTCTCTGGTGAAGCAGATCCTCAATATATTATTCAGGCAATCGCGGCTGAACCAGAATTAATCGACTATGTGGATGATTCAGTTAGATTCTTACTAACAGAAATGATGAAATTAGGATTGTTTGAAGATCCTTATGTGGATCCTGAAAATGCAGTTAAGGTTGCGTCTAATCCTGAATCTCAAAAACTTGCAGATGAAGCACACCGTAAATCAGTCGTTCTTTTACGTAATGACGAAAAACTACTCCCAATAAATAATGGCCAAATCAAAAAGGTTAAACTTTATGTGGAAGTATTCACAAGAAATAATGCAGCAGGCAGCTCTGATGCTTTAAGAAAAACGATTGCAAACTATGACAAGTCGATTCAGGTTGTCGATAATTTGGAGGAAGCAACACATGCATTAGTTTGGGTACATCCAAACAATACAACAGCAGATCCTTCTATTAAATTAGGACCTAAAACAGGAATTGCAAATGTAGACCGCATTGTAGAAATTCAAAAAACAGTTCCTACAATTACTGCGATTAACATGACAAACCCATGGTTAATTGATGAAATTGAACCAAATGCAGCAGCAGTAATCAGTACATTTGGAGTAAAAGCTGAAGCATTAGTTGATGTGATCCGTGGTAAATTTAATCCAACTGGAAAACTTCCTTTCACAATCCCTGCTGACGAAGAGGCAGTAGCGAATGAAAATGGGGACATTCCTGGATATGAAGAAGATCCATCTTATGTGTACAAAAACAAAGCTGGACAGGAGTATTGGTTTGGATTTGGTCTTTCCTACAATCAAGGGAAAGCGATAGGAAAACCTGATCATGCTGGCGAAACTGGAAAACCTGCTCATGCCGAAAAATCCTCAAAAAAATAAATTAGATAAAAATATATTTAAATTATTTGCAAATGCTAAATAGTTTGACCCAAATAAAAAAGTCTGGTGGAATGATTATCTCATCAGACTTTTTTATTTTCATTCAACTTAATAGAGTTAATTACTATATCGGATAAACCGTTTTATGATCAGCAAGTATCACCAATTTTTTTTCCTCGGGTCGAAAATATTGGAAGTGTCATAATAAAAAATTAAATTACTCTCCAGCCATTCCTTATTTACTGTGTATCGCGTACCTGCAGGATAAAGTTGAATCAAATTCTAACACTCCCTATTTAAAATTTTTTTCATTCTTCCAAAACAAAAAGTTGGAGTATATAACAGATTACTTCTGCTATATACTCCAACTCCTTCTTACTTAGAATTACCTTATGCTTGATATTTTTTAATCAAATCAACAAACGCATTGACGAATGATTGGAAGAATTGGACCGTTCCTTCATCTTTAATTTTACCGTTTTCATCAAATATAGCTGAAACATTGCCAATATATGCTTCCGGCTGTTGAAGGATTGGCATATTTAAGAAAACAAGAGATTGTCGTAAATGGTGGTTTGCATCAAATCCACTCAAATTACCAGGAGATTGGCTGATAATGGCTGCCGGTTTATTGTTCCATACACTGGCTCCATATGGCAACAGCTGTTGCAGAGGAAGTAAATAAGGGTTCCTGTTTAGTCCCGTTATTCTCCTTTATTATAAAAAAATTTATAAAAAGTGAACTTTCAAACAAATTTCCTACCTATTATTTCTTTGGGTTGTCATTAATATTCCTTAGAGTTATAAAGTGTTTTCTATGTAATAAAAAACTAATCGAAAGGCTCCGATTAGCTTTTTATATTGTATTAAAATTCTCATTCAATTATTAAGCAGCTCTTTTTAACTCATTAGAGTCCTTTTGGAAAATCAATTGACCAACTGATAATAGCTTGCTTCCATTGATTGCAAGATAAACTGCTATTGCTAGAAATGCTAAATCTAACTCATACCCTGCCATTTGACCATTGCCTAAAAAACCAATGGCTAATTTTACTTTTACGGTTGCTCCGATCATTAATAATGCAAACAAAGCTGCAACTAGTCTTGTTGCCAATCCAATGATTAATAGGATTCCCCCAATAATTTCGAGTAAAGCAACTCCATATGCCGTAACTCCTGGTAAACCAAGACTTTCAAACCAGCCTGCTGTGTTCTCTATTCCACCTTGAAACTTTACAACTCCATGAATAAAAAATATTGCTCCTAATGTAATTCGTAAAATAAGTGCTCCAATTTCATTTTTTAACATTTTCGTATTTCCCCCGTTAAATTATATTATTTCGTTATTAAATACTGTCGATACCAATTTGCTGCTGCTTCTACTTCTTGACTGGTTAATTGATGCCCTCTATTTTCCCAATGGAGTTCTACCTTCGCATTTGCCTTTTCTAATAAAGACTGAAGCTCTGTAGATTCCATAGGAGAACAAATGGGATCATTTGTCCCAGCTGCAATAAATACTGATTTCCCTGTTAAATCAGGAAGGTCAATTCCTTTTCGCGGCACCATTGGATGATGAAGAATTGCACCCTTTAATGCATGTTGATAGTGAAATAATAAACTAGCAGCAATATTTGCTCCATTTGAGTAACCTATTGCAAGAATATTATCGCGGTCAAAATCATACTTTTCAGCGGCTTCATCTAAAAACTCGTTTAATTCTTTTGTTCGAAAAATTAGATCTTCCTCATCAAAGATACCTTCTGCTAATCTGCGGAAAAATCGCGGCATTCCATTTTCTAATACATTCCCGCGAACACTTAATACATTTGCCTCGTCATCAATCATTCCTGCAAGTGGCAGTAGGTCTAATTCATTGCCTCCAGTGCCATGAAGCAGTAGCAACGTTGGTTTTGTCGAATTTTGTCCCTTATTGAATATGTGTTTCATAATATTAACTCCTTCCAGAACACTAACCGCTGCAGGCGGTAAGGCTCTTCTAATTTATTTTGGCCTTTCAATTTCAAAAATCTCCCCGATTTTAGCATAACTATGCCCAGCCAATCGGCTTACAGCGGCTAACCCCCTAGGATCAATTCTTCCCTTTTCATAGAGGTCACTTTCAATATGAAACTGAACAATTCTCCCTATAATAAGATCACATCCCGGTGAATCCAAACCGCCTAATTCAAGGGAATGCTCCAAAGAACATTCCATTCGAATTTTGGCTTCTTTTACACCTGGTACAGAAATTTTCACACTTTCTACTGGTGTTAATTTAGCTAACTCTATCTCACTCTCATTAGGAGGAAGACTTGCTGCTGTCTGATTGATTTTTTCAACATTCTGTTCATCTACTATGTGAATCACAAATTCTTTTGCCTCGATGATATTTCTTGCTGTATCTTTTTGCTTTCCCTTGTTACGTTGAATCGATAACGAAATCATCGGGGGATTTGACGAAACAATATTAAAATAACTGAAAGGTGCACCATTTAAAATTCCGTCTTCCGAAACTGTGGTAACAAATGCTACCGGCCTTGGAATAATACTGCCAATTAGTAATTTATAATTTTCTTTTTCTGATAATGAGGCTGGATCAAATGAAAGCAAAGAAATCATCCCTTTTCGTAAAATTATTCTAATTCCCTTACTTTAAATTGTAACAACCCGCGTTCAATTTGTCCTCTATGTGGTTCATACTGCGCAGGCAGCATTAGCTTTTCTCCCATGGTTCCTTGTGATTCATCATGGGCAAAGCCTGGAGGATCTGTTGCAATTTCAAATAAGATTTCTCCGTGTTCTCTAAAATAAATCGCATTGAAATAGTTCCGGTCCTGTACCGGAGTGACACCGTAACCATTGGCTGCAACATACTTTTGCCATTCCAATTGGTCCTGGTCATCACTAGCACGCCAAGCGATATGATGTACGGTACCCACACCCATTCGTCCGCGTCCAATTGACGTTAATTTTAGGTCAATGACATTACCAATATCAGCTGAAGAACGATAACGTGCAAATTCTCCTTCTTTTCCCACGAGTTCAAGGCCCATAACATTTTCTAACAAATCAGCCGTTTTATTAGGCTGAGTGGATAATAGAGTGGCTCCGCCAAACCCCTTGATGGCAACTTCTGGAGTTACTCCGCCAAAATTCCAATGATTCACTGATCCTTCTTCTCTCTCCACAATTTCAAGTTGAAGGCCATGTGGATCATCGAATTGCAAATATTGTTCGCCGAATCGTTCCGTCTTAGTAAAAGGGACTTTGAGCTTTTCTAATCTATTTTCCCAAAATTCCAGTGCACCTTTAGGAACAACATAGGAAGTTACTCCTACCTGACCACCACCGATTTTTCCTTGACGAGCTCCAGCCCAAGGGAAGAATGTGATGATGGTTCCAGGTTTTCCTCCTTCATCTCCGAAATAAAGGTGATACGTACCAGGATCATCAAAGTTTACCGTTTGTTTTACTAAGCGCAACCCTAAAACACCTGCATAAAAATCAACATTCTCCTGTGGATGACCTACAATCGCAGTGATATGATGAATCCCCATTGTTTTCTTACTCATTCTGAAACACTCCTTTATAAATTATGATGTCTATTTTCAAATTAAATTATTGATAATTATTATAAATAGAGATTCTCTGATTCGAGATATTTTAGAATAAAATTGCATCCAATGCATATTGCCCTGGCCCAATTAATGCTACGCCAATTACAACGGCAATGATTGTCAAATTATATTCATATCCATTTTGTGTTGACCAATAACCATTAGGAGCATGAACCTTAACAATTGCCATAACCATTGTAGCTGCAATCATGATTCCAGCAAGAGGAGTAAGGAGTCCTAAGGTAAATAATAAACCTCCAATTAATTCTGCCAGACCTGCCATGAGAGCCATTGTCACACCTGGTTTTAATCCGAGTGATTCCATCCAGCCTCCTGTACCCTTTAAACCGTAACCGCCAAACCAGCCAAATAATTTCTGTGCGCCGTGAGCCATAAATGACAGCCCAATCACTAACCTAATAATCATTAATCCAATACTCATCATTTTATTTTCCCCCTATTTTTGTATATCTTGATTTCGAGATATTGATTCAAAAAAATTTAACATTACACTCTGCGAATATCCCCAATTAAAATATACTTAATTGAAACATCTCTAATTCGAGATAATAATACATATTAACCATTTTGTCAATACCTTTTTAGTTCTAAACAATCCAGCAATATCATGGTCATTATTGAGCTTCTTCCATAAAGCTATGGCCTTCATCGAGTTGGAATACACGCATTTTACGTGGTAGGAAGCTTCGTATTTCTTCCTCATTAAACCCTACTTGTAATCTTTTTTCATCCAACATTAAGGGTCTTTTTAATATCCCTGGGTTTTCTTTTATGATCATATACAGTTCACGAAGTGAAAGTGAATCTATATTTACATTCAACTTTTGAAAAGTTTTTGACTTAGTAGAGATAATCTCATCTGTTCCATCTTCTGTATAGTGTAGAATATTCTTGATTTCATCTATTGTAAGCTTTTCAGAAAGGATATTTCTTTCTTTGTATGGTATCTGATGTTCCTGAAACCAAGATTTTGCCCTTCGGCATGAAGTACAACTAGGTGATACAAATAATGTAACCATTTCGCCACTCCCTCTTAATGCTATAGTCAGTTGAAATTTATTCGTTCTTTAATTATCTCAAATTCATTTATCTCGAATTGAAGATATTTTTATTATATATTATCTACTACATTTGTCAACAGCAAATAAGAAAAAATAAGAAAAACCCCTTTATGAAATTTTTCATAAAGGGGATCAGGTTTACTGTACATTAAATTCCTCTTGCAGGATTTCCTCAGTTTGAGGCATCGTTAAACCTAAGTGCCAGCATCCCATTCCACCTAGTCCATATTGCCCAACTAACCGGAACTTAACAAGCAGGCTTCGTGGGTCTTCAAACCACACTTCGTGTAATATTCCCTTATTGTCTACATAACGAAACCACGGTGCAGCAGCCTTCTCGTCATAATGTACAGCACTTTGATAGCCTGTATATAAATCTATTGCATGTTGGGTTGAATAAGCTTTTCCAGACTGCTTCTTCTCTTTTATCGTCCAATCATAAGCATACTGAGGAATTCCAAGCATCAACTTTTTTCTATCCACAACGGATACAGCATAGTCAAGTGTTGCTTTTACTTCTGCAATGGGGGCGATTGGACCTGATGGGCCTCCAGGCCAATGCCAGTCATAAGTCATTAAAAATAACCTATCCAGATACTTTCCAAGCGTTTGATAATCATACCCTGCTGAATAGGATGGATCCTGGTCTCCTTTTTTAGGCGGGACGGCCATCATGACCTCCATTCCTGCTGGATGTAGTTTTTGGGCCAGTTCTTTAATAAATTGGTTAAGGAGGCTCCGATCTTTAGGTCTAACTTGTTCAAAGCCGATTACAACACCTTTATAGTCGTGGCTATCCAAAAGGGAATAGATATTGTTAACAAATTTTTGTCTCAACCAATCAGTACTCATTAATGTATGAATTAGATCAGGATCGAATCCCTTTTCACTTAAATTGGATAAAGTAGCATAGGGAGTCAGATTCTTTTTCCATGCGATTTTATGTGCCTCATTCTCCTGCACTTCAATCAGATTGCCTTGTACATCAGGTTTATACTCAAACACAAAAATACCAGAAAGGGTACTTTTATAATTATTAATCATCCAGGTATTCGCGTTCTTATCTTTTGGAACAAAGTAGGTTCCAGTCCAAACATCCACTTTGGGTGGATGGGGGATATTCAATTTTTGTCCAGGAACAATGACTCTATTTTTCAACCCATTTTGGTTCATTAGCGTTTCTTCACTGATAGCATTTCGTTTTGCAATCTCCCAAACGCTGTCTCCTGTCTGCACGATGTAGGTAGAACCCGGGATTAACATTGCCTGCCCAGGAACTAGTCCCATATTTTTAGCTAAACCATTAAGCTTTGCAAGTTCGTCTTTGTTCATATTTATATTGTTTTGATATTTTAGCTAAGCTATCTCCATATTTCACTTCATGAATGACTTGTGCATTTACCAAATTTGGGGTCAACAGAACGATACAAACGGAAAAGAATAACCATTTAAGTTTTTGCACCATAAATTTATCTCCTGATTTTTTAAAAATTATTCTCATGAATGAAACAAGATAGGGTTTCTAGTGTTTATTGGATATAGTCTCCCATGTAATGCAAAAGAAATTTTACCCGTTTCTTCAGAAACAACAAGTGCAAGTGCATCGCTTTTTTCGGATATTCCTAGGGCTGCACGGTGGCGTGTTCCAACTTTCTTATCTCCAGTTACTGCGGTTGTCAGCGGAAGTACATTTGCTGCTGAGACAACTTGATTTCCTTTTATTAAAACCGCTCCATCATGTAATGGGTTACCTGGGTAAAATATCGATCCTAATAATTTTGCTGTTACGAGAGCTCCTATTGCTGTTCCCTTTTGGATAATGGTGTCAACAGAATCTCTACGTTCAACGACAATAAGTGCACCATGTCGGTTCTTCGATAGGATTTGAGCAGCAATTGATAACTCATCATATGTATCTGTAAAGGACGATAAATAACAATTTAAATAAAAAGAAGCCGCCATCGATTCAATTTTTATTAGCTGTTCTTTTACATCCTCTAGACTCCCTAATACACAGTAGTTTTCGTTACCTAGAATACTTAAATTGGTTTCAAGTAACTCAATTATATTTTTAATACCACCCTCCAAATTTTGCATTAATGGTGAAAAATCACAATTACTCTCCATAAAGATATTCCTCCAACTATATGCTAAAAGCCTTTCATTCCACTTTTCATTTGTTTACGATACTTGTTAGAAATAGTATTAGTTTGGCGATTAAAAATTATTTATGAGCATTCCGGCATAATCTCGTGCAACTTTAATTGATTTATTTTCTCATGTTTACTATAATGTACATAGGTTACTAAAAGTACACATGTTACTTTTTATATAATTCTATTTTATGAAGTGAGGTAAGGAAAATGAATATGTTAGAATCAAAAGTAATTCAAACTAAATATGAAAAAGAAATCTTTATAGAAGAAAAATCAAACATTGAAATTAACGAGTTTCGTACGCTTGATAAGGGCACTCCTTTTTATGAATTTATGGTAGGACTTGATCTAATTCGAATTAGGGATAATGAATATTATGGAAATAGAGAAAGTTACGTTACTATAAGAATTTCAGAAGATTTACAATCTCTTTTTGTAATAGAGCCTGATGTTCAAAGCATTTTTGCCGTCAAAAACAAACAAGAAAAAGAAGCAGCAATCGAATTAATTCAATATTTATTAGTTGATTCACAAACTTTTAAACAAGTGGTATCAGAAATGATAAATAACTTAAAGAGAGAAAATGTTGTTAATGTATTTGAAGTCAAGGAAGCAAACGCTAAGCTGGCTGTCCTAGAAAGATTATTAAACGTTAAAAATGAAGACATAAATTTCTTGATTAGAATGGAAAAAATAGCTTAGTTTTATAAAAAGGAGAAAAGCCCGGTTATCGGGCTTTTCTCCTTTTTTTATTGGGATAGTTCTTACTGAATATCGAATTCAAAAAATGGGTATAAAAAACGAATATCAAACACTATTTTTACATAGTATCTGATATTCGAATTACAATGAATAGTGGTTACCTTTTTTCAACTCTTCCATCCGCATGGCGTGCGAATCTTCCTGATTCACGCTTATTTACAGGATCTGGACGGTCCCACGGCCAGCCACCAAATTGTGTAGTTTGATAATCCTTGAATGCATCGCGAATTTCCTGCTCAGTATTCATTACAAACGGCCCATAGGATACGACAGGTTCTTGTATTGGCTCACCCTCTAGGAGCAGCATATAACTCTCAGATGAACCATTTGTAATTGTGATTTCCTGATCACCAGCAAGCTTTACACGGTGGTACGTTTCAATCGCTGTTTCGTCTATATTTAGTTTATCTCCTTGATAATAGTAAATATTTCTCGTCATTGTCGCTGAAACTGACGGCAGGGTGAAGACTGCATCCGGCTCCATATGAATAACGTAAATCCCCACATGATGATTTTTATCGTTTGCCCAAGAAGCAGAGTTTGGTTCTAAACTAGACTTGCCCTTCACACTTCCGGCAACCAGTCTTACGGTCGTTTTCTGTCCATTAGCAGCAGCCAATTGTACATCGGGGATATCCTCAGCCCATAACATTTTATATTCAGGATCAGCGAATTTTTCTTTTGCAGGTAGATTCAGCCATATCTGAAAGAATTCAAGCGGGTTAGCTTTGTCCTGATGGACGAGAGGAAACATTTCAGTATGCTGTGCGCCCTTTCCTGCTGTCATCCACTGAACATCTCCATTCCCAAATCGTCCTACGGACCCATATGAATCAAAATGATCGATAAGACCTTCAAGAACGACGGTTACCGTTTCAAAACCTCTGTGGGGATGTACAGGAAATCCCGGAACCGTTTTGCCATGATACATTCTAAAACCATCACGCAAGGTAAAATCCTCGCCAAGATTTCTGCCTTCTAATGAAACGTTAGGACCCTGCTGGTCATTTCCTGGAGGATATGCATCTTTATGATGTACGGTCATAAGAAACGGATCTTCGGTCTCCCATGGAAATCCTAATTTTTGTATTTTCATAATTTTGATATTCACTTCTATTTCCCTCCTTTAAGAGCCTTTTATTCCTTGATAAATTCCTTTGTACTTCTCACTGTTTCAATTGGGCGAACTAATTTTTCTATTTCTGCCCGTTTAGGCTCTAAGAATGGAGGTAACGATAATTTTTCCCCAAGCGTTTCATAGGATTCATCTCCCATAAAGCCAGGACCATCTGTAGCGAACTCAAATAGAATTTGTGGTGCAACTCTTACATATAAGGACTCAAAAAAGTGACGATTTACATAACCGGATGTATGGAATCCAAAACCATTCATTCGCTCAATCCATTCTTCTAAAACAGTGCGATCCTCTACACGTAATGCTGCATGGTGAACCGTACCAAATCCTTGTCGAGCTTCAGGAAGAACCGCATTATATTCTACAATGACCGAGGCACCATTTCCGCCTTCCCCTACTTCAAATAAGTGGAATGAACCTTCTTTATCTGTCTCTTTAAATAGTAATACTTTTTCCATCATTTCTTTAAAGTAATCAAAATTTGCTATTCGAACAAAAACAGGTCCTAAACCAGTAATGGCATATTCTAATGGAATTGGACCTTTCTGCCAAGGTGTACCGGATTCCACCCCTTTGTTGAATTCATCTGAAATCAATTGATATTGTTGATCATCAAAATCAACGAAAGAGAGAGTTTTCTTGCGAAATTGTTCTTTGATTCCAGTGTGTTTGACTTCTAAACGATTAAAACGTTTTACCCAATAGTCTAACGCAGCATCACTTGGCACACGGAACGATGTCTTAGAAATTTCGTTTGTACCATGTACACCTTTCGGAATGCCTGGGAAGTCAAAGAACGTCATGTCTGTGCCTGCACTGCCTTTATCATCGGCAAAGAATAAATGATAGGTTTGAATATCATCTTGATTGACTGTTTTTTTAACTAATCGCATACCTAACACATATGTGAAAAATTCATAGTTCTTTTCTGCACTGCTTGTAATTGCTGTTACATGATGTATTCCTTTTAAATGGTTCATTATATATTCCTCCAAGTGTCTAATTTAAGATTAATGGACGTAATTTTTCTTCGATTGCTTTTCGATTTGGTTCCAAAAATGATGGAAGTGATAGTTTTTCTCCCATTGTTTCCATTGGTTCATCTGTCGCAAATCCCGGGGTATCCGTAGATAATTCAAATAAGATGCCATTGGGTTCCCTGAAATATAATGCCTTGAAGTAATACCGTTCCACTTTCCCTGAATTCGGTAACCTGTGTTCTTGCAAACGCTCTGCCCATTGATTATATTCTTCCTCATTTGGAACACGGAAGGCAACATGGTGAACACCACCACGACCTAAGCGGGCTCTTGGCAAATCGGGTCTTGTTTCAATATGAACCTCCGCACCACTGCCGCCTTCGCCAGTCGCATAAACCGATATATCAGGATGATCCCCTTCAAGTGACGGATAGGACCCGACAAAGCGAAAACCCATAACTTCTGTTAAAACACCGATAGTTGGTCCTGCAATTGCCACTGTTAATGTTACAGGTCCTAAACCAATAATGGCATGTTCAAATGGAATGTCATCCCTTTGCCAAGGAACTCCTGCTCTTACACCCTTTTCACCGTTATCAGCTACCAGTATTATGCTTGTCCCCTCGAAATCTCTGAAAGCCAAGGTATCACGATTTGCTCTTTTTTGAATCTCATCATGTTCAACCCCAAATTGGTTAAACCGTTCTTTCCAAAATAACAATGAATCCGAGTTTCTAACCCTTAGTGATACAGTAGAAATATCTGAAGTTCCCCTGTATGTTTGCCCAAGATGAGGAATGTCAAAGAACGTCACTTCCGTTCCTGGGGTTCCTTCACCGTCAGCATAGAAAAGATGATAGGATTCTGTATTATCCTGGTTTACAGTTTTCTTCACCAATCTCATTCCTAAAGTTTTTGTATAAAATTCATAATTTTTTTCCGCTTTTCCTGTTAATATTGATACATGATGTAGTCCTAAGAGTTCCATCTTCTAATCACTCCTGTCATACTATTAATTTAATCCATTTGGAGCATGCACTTTTACGATAGCCATTAAATTAATTCCTGCAAATATTATTCCTCCAAGTGGTGTTCATAGTCCTAAAGCTAGTAAACCAATTACCAAAGAATTAGTAATAAACCAATGGTTTATTATTTTAAATTCTTCTTTTTATCTTGAATTCGAGATATTAGTTTAAAAAAATACAGGCTTACACTTTATTCCTTACTAGATGATTGGATTACTATCAGAAAGGGCAAATTATTGCATTTGCTCTCCATTAAATCCACCTCCAAAAAAATTTTGAATTAAATTATCTTGAATTTAATTATCTTGAATATGAGATAATAATAATACTTTTATATTTTTTTGTCAATAACTTATTATTTTATTGAACTAAAATGCCCTTATATGTAGTACAAGGGCATAATATTTAACATTAATGACATTAAATATTACGCCCTTGTTGAGATTATCTTATTTTGCTAGTCTCTTCATGAACCAATTCCATTTCAAGCTTTATGACGCTGCATGATTCGTTGTCATAAAATCCTCAAATGCTCCCACTTTCAATGGTCTGCTGAAGAAGTAACCTTGTCCAAGTATATAACCATCTTTGCTAAGTTCATCAACATGTTCCTTTAGTTCGATTCCTTCTGCAATGACATTTAATCCGATGTATTTTGCTAAGTTTATGATAGCCTTTGCAATTTTGAAACAGGATTAGATCCAAAATGGCTTGAATTTGAGATAACTGAAAGTGTCTTGGCAAGTGTCAAAAGCACGGTATCCATTTTAAAGGAAATTCGAAATCTAGGCATCCATATTTCTGTCGATGATTTTGGAACAGGGTATAGTTCACTAAGTTATATTAAAGACCTTCCAATTGATACATTAAAAGTCGACCAATCGTTTGTAAAAGATTCATACGAATAAAGAAAGTAAGGTATTCGTCAATCTTTATAAGGCGTATGAAGACCAAAATCCCTTTAGAAAACGGAGAAAGTGGTCTTCATAAAGGCAATGACGACCTAATCCCTTTGGAAACCCATACAAAGTGGTCTTCATAGAGGAGATGACCACCACACCCCTTTGGAAAGCCAATGAAAATGATCTTCATAGCAAATGCCATATGTTCATCAAACTGAATTGCCTAGTAATAAGAAAAACTCCTTTATCTCATTATGAAATAAAGAAGTCTTTTTTTACCAATTTATTCACTGCTTACTTGTACAATGGAACCTCCCATTTCTCGCCTGCTTTTTCATAACGTGTTACGGAAAGAAGATGTAAAGTTAATTCCTCAGGAACTTCATCGACATCATAAGCTCTGAGGTCAAGGGTTGTCTTGTAGCGTCCGTTTTTATCCTTTTCATCTAGAATCGACCCGCTATGATACGCAAGGAATGCTTTACCATGGTTATCCACAATAACCCAATCTCCAAAATCAGAACTCCCAGCTTCTTTTCCGCCTTCCATTTCAATGGTAAAAATATTTTCGATATCAACTGGATTAAGTGACTTGCGGAGAGATAACTTAAGCTTCTTTTCCGCCCCTTTTATCGTGATGAAATTTCCTTCATATTCAAACGAGACCGGGTTCCTCTTCAATTCTTTCGGTTTAAACTTTATCGAAAAATCGGAAGGTACTGTTTTAACAACACCGTCCAAAACAAATGTTAGTTTGCCGTCCTCTTTTTGCGGGATAAAGGATTCATTCCAGGCCACCTGCCCGATTTGCCCCATATCGGCTCCGGAACCTTGTATTATTCCTGAATCACTCGGGTGCCCTTTCCCTTCAAAAAAACTATTATGATGGTAAACAGCTTTCTTTTCCTCGTTCTCAATATGATATTGAATGGCCGTTCCAAAGTTCGTGAAATAGTTGACGTTTTCTTCACCAAATCTCACTTTTAAATCTCTAATCTCCTCTTCTATCTTTGCCTGTTCTTCTTTGGCAAAAGACGTTTCATATAATAATTCACTCGAGGAAGGAGCAAATCGAACTTCCTTCATGTTAATGTTGACGCCATTCATGCTTGTTGCCGCACCATTTAATGAGAGAGTGGTGGTAAATTTATTTCTTTCTTTTAAATCAACCGGAACCTCCAATTCCCAATGACCCTGCACACCGTTCAACTCGACTAAATCAAATTTGACGTTGACTTCCTCTAAATCCTCTTGATCCCGCAACGAAAATTCGATTAAGCCGTACTCACTTCCATCCTGCCAGCCTATACCTACCCCTTCAAGCCTTTTTCCATTTTGATCGCTGGCGAAGATTTCGTTATTGGAATCCGCCAATTCGATATAGGAATCCTGTATTTTTCCTTTTTTATTTACGATTTGATAGGATAAAGCCACCCGAGAAGAATCTGCTACCACATCTTCTACTTTCAATGTAAGCCCTTGATCCGTCACTTCACGATTGACCCGCTCTGCCATACCTGCATTCGATGCCATTTTTAATCCTTCGTCTACTTGATCGGTTGCAAACAAGCCGCCAACCCACTTTGCAAAACTTGGATTCAGTGTGGTACTTAATCCAACTGCTAACACCACCCCTGCAGCAAAAAGCATTCTTCTTTTCCATGCAGGCTTTTTTGTTTGTTTTTCATAAGGCTCAAGCTGAGCAAGAATGGTCGAAGCAAAATCATCTGGCAGCGCCGGTGTTTGTAAGGTTTCTATTAAAAATTTCTGTTCTTTGTAAAGCTCCTCAACCATGTGTTTGCAATCATTGCAGCCTTTTAAATGGGTGCTGAGCTCAACCAGCTCCTGTTCCGTCAGCAGGTTATCAACATATTGTGACAGTTTATCGATCGTTGGACAATTCATGAAAATACCCTCCTTCTAGTTTGACAGAAGCTCTCATTTTTTGCTTAGCGCGATGAAGTTTATTCCGAACGCTTGAAACAGGGAGTTCACTCAACTCGCTAATTTCGCTATAGCTTAATTCATTAACATAGCGCAAAAGAATAATCATCCGCTCATCTTCAGGCAGGGCTGCAATTAGCCGCTCAAGCTGGCGATTTTTCTCCTTTTTCAAAAAAATGACTTCTGGATGATTGGGATTTACTACTTTTTCTTCATTTATTTCTACTTGTTTCATTTTATAGCTCTTCTTGCGGAACTCATCCATACAATGGTTAATTGCCACACGGTACATCCATTTGGAAAATGACCCCTTATTATCGTATTTCCCCAGCTGTTGATATACCTTAATAAAGGCCTCCTGTACTAAGTCCTGTGCATTATGCGGATTTCTTGTCATTCGTAAAATAGTGGCATATAACTGGTTTTTGTATTTATTAATAATGTGTGCATAGGCTTGCTTATTGCCAGATAACACTTCTTGAATCCATTGCCAATCTTCCTCCATAATAACCCTCCTGGTAAAACGATCATGCGCATGTCTCGTTTTTTCTATCATCTATTATAACGAGTTAACTCGATAAATAATTTCATATAAAAAAAAGGAGAGCAAAATTACTAACGGGTTCCGTTTCGTATCGCAAAACCTGAAAATGCTGCCGAAAATGCAACCCAATTTGTACCGTGTTTTGTATCTGTTTTTGAAATAAAAGAAATGGCTCAGTTCACTATACTGAGCCATTTCTTTTATTGATTTCTATTAGCTTGTTCAACTAACGCACCCTTATCTACAGTATGTTTCTCCACAGTCAAATCGTACCCACAGAGGCTCCAAGTCAAGTCCTTAAACACTTATCGACGGATACACATAAACAATGATAAAAGGTGCATTACATAAACGTTCTGTAGCTGATACTGTATATAAGGGTCAGTTTATGTTAATTACAATATTTTATTTTTAATAATGAAACTAAATTAATGCAACGCTAGTGATAAATAATATAAAAGATATTTCTTATTTTGGAACTCGGTTCAAATTATTTAACTCATCAGTTCCTTGAATTCTAGACCCTGTCAAAACCTTTTGTTCTTCATGAAACTCAACTTCATCTTGTCCTGAAATTACATCAAATGGAACGAATGGGATGTGAAAAGAAGTTACACTCTCTTTCTTTGCAAACACAGTATAATAAAAATTTATGATTAATATAAGTATTACGTTTAGATATCCTATTACTATTTCCATCTATATCGCCTCTTTCTTTCAATCTCTACAGCTTATTCTTTTTATTTACAAGATATTAGATTTAGATTTTTGCTATAAATCACAATATTCGGAAATTTCATTTCCGGTAGATAGGAGATTAGGAAGGTAAAACTTTTTGTCCTTACCATGAATACGAAATTCGGGGCCTGAAATACTAATGGCAGCTACTGTATTACAAAAAAAATCCTTAATAGGTACAGCCAAACAATATAGCAAACGGGCACTCGTCTTAACCGCAAGAAAATTGGAACGGTTGGTGTATTCGCTACTAAGCACCAATCAATTGAGCGTTTCATTAGTACTAGCAGATTGCACAACGGGTCATCACGTAAGAAAACTATCAGAACTGAAATCAAATACTCCATGGAATACCGTTATGATTGCAAATAATCGTAAAACACTCGCAACTTGCGAACATTGTTATTCTCATATTCAAATAGTTTGATATTAGACATTTAACCAAGTGAGAGCCGTATACGCTGAGAGGTGTGAAGGTTTGCAGGAAAGGGTTTGGAAATCATACAATCATTTTGTATGTGCACCGTATTCTTATCCTACTCTGAACAAAAGAAGGATAGCTCAATTTAGCGACTGTTATGGATTTATTTTTAAGAAGAATTATTGTTGGCAGATAGATAAGAGAATGACAAAAGAGTTAGTGATTACAGCTTTAAAGCGAGCAATTGGGCGACAACCTCCGAAAGAAGGGATAATTCACCATTCAGATCGAGGTAGTCAATATGCGTCAAAAGAATATCAGCAGATCCTTAGAGATCATAGAATTACAACTAGTATGAGTAGAAAAGGTAACTGTTACGATAACGCATGTATTGAATCTTTTCATAGCGTTATTAAAAAAGAGTTAATTTTTCATGAAAACTATCAAACTCGTAAACAAGCAAAAAACAGAATTCTGGAAAACAATTGTAAGTTTCTATAATTATAAAAGGATTCATTCAACAAATAACTATATGTCTCCTATTGCTTATGAAAAGCGATACTACAAACAAAGAAAAACAAATTGAACAATTTTCTCTGTTTGTAGTGTCCATTTTCTTGACAGAGTACCAAACTTTGCCTACAAGCGGTTTTTCGCAATTATATATAGCGTTTTCATTTTTAAGAATTATTAGAAAAACCTCGAAATGTATTTGACATTCCTTATTTATTGGAATAAGCAGGAACGGTAAGTTTACAAATATTTCCACCATAAAAAATTAGTGGCTTTTTCTCCTCGTTTCTTGAAATCTCTTTAACGAAACCGGTAACAATAACATGGTCACCACCTTCAAGAACTTCAAAAACATCACAAATAATTGTTGATAGATTTTCTTTTAATATGGGAACACCATTTGGGGAAAGTTCATATTGTGCATTTACAAATTTATCTACTCCTCCCTTTGCAAATGACCAACAATCGTTTTCTTGTTCTTCTGATAATATATTCACTACAAACGGACGACCTTTTTGGAAAGCTGGTACACTACTACTTTTCTTATCAATGCAAACTAATATTAAAGGTGGATCTAATGATAAAGACGAAAATGCATTTGCGGTTAAGCCAATATTTTTTCCATCTTCACCTTTTGCTGTAATAATAGTAACACCTGTGGCAAATGTCCCCACTGTATTTCGAAATTCCCTTTGATCCATCACACATCTCTCCTTTTAAAATCGTTCTTATTATAATATAAACACATAAGTAATTTCGATGTAAAATACAAATTTTCAATATCAATATAAGCATGTGTTATGATCGATCTTAATCAAAACACCAGTGGTTAAAACAAAAACAACATGTCAATACACCCAAAGGTGCAAGAGCCAGTGCCATTATTTACAGTATTGTGGAGACAGCGTTAGAATTAAATCCATATTACTATTTCCGCTATCTATTTGAGCAGCTTCCCAATATGAATTTAACAGAAGTAGATGCCATTAATCCATTACTTCCATGGTTAACAACTCTATCAGTTTCATGCAATGCCTTTAACAAGATAACTAAATAATAATTTAGGTCCCTCTGAGAAAATACAGGTGGGGCTATTTAACGCTTACGTTATAGCTGAAAAAGTCACATACCCCGTACTTTCAGAAGTTCGTCAGCAATATAGTTTATTGTTCTATTTCATTACATTCTCACCATATCTGTTCAGCCCAAGCACCATGATTTAACCACCCTATCGCGTAGGCTTTCGTCAGCTGGAATCGCGCCCCTATAATGGAATAGCTAAAACAATGATCTCTATCTTAAAATAAAATAATTTTTCTTTCTCTAAAGCTACCCTTTACTTTAAGTGTATTTATTCACAAGTACTATC
The DNA here is from genome assembly GCF_031457145.1 of Neobacillus niacini. Taxonomy (GTDB): domain Bacteria; phylum Bacillota; class Bacilli; order Bacillales; family Cytobacillaceae; genus Neobacillus; species Neobacillus niacini_J. The sequence continues at coordinate 58,568 of NZ_JAVDVZ010000003.1, read as the reverse complement.
CATACCTTTTGGATGATATTTACTTAGCTAAGAGATAGACTTGGCTACCTTCCTATAATACTTCTGCCTTCCACTTCAAATTCCTTAATTATTGCAGTTGGTCTTAATACTTCAGCTGGGTTGAATTCAGATAATGGCTCTCCATTTTTAACTTTGTTCACCCAATCATGGTTAGCTAACGCCCCTTTACCTAAAGTCACTACATCAGCTGCTCCTTGCTCTACCATTTCACTGGATTTGGAAGGATCTTCTAGATTTCCATTTGCGATGACTGGAATTTTGCCGTATTTCTTCGCAAAAGCTGCAAGAGATACATGACTTGTATCAAAAGCTGGCTTACATGCTTTATGCTCTGTCACATGAATATAATCAAGACCAGCTTTACCTAATTGACCAAAGATAATTTCAGCATCTTTCTCTTTTCCTGACCATTTATGTTCGGAGTCGTTAACTTTTCTTTGTGAAATTCGGATTCCAACCGTGAAATTAGGACCCACAGCTTCACGCACGGCTTCAGAAACTTCCACCAATAAGCGAACTCGCTTTTCTGTAGTACCTCCGTACTGATCTGAACGCTGATTTGTATAATCAGTCAGGAAAGCATCTAACAAATAACCGTTAGCACCATGGATTTCTACTCCATCAAATCCAACCGATTGAGCACGTTTCGCTGAATCTACAAATCCTTTGATAACGTCTTCAATATCTTTTTTTGTTGCTTCTTTTGGAAGAGGAAATGGTCCTTTCCCTCCAAAGAATTTCAGTTGCTCTCCTTTAGGGTAAACAACAGATGGAGCAATCGTGCCTTCCATAAAACGATTTCCTTGAGATAGAGGGCCTGTATGCTGTAACTGCATAAAGATTTTTGCACCTGCTTGATGAACAGAATCGACAAGTTTTTTCCATATCTGAGCTTGTTCCTCATCTATAATTCCAGGTTGATTGAAGTAACATTGACTATATTGATTATCTGTATATATCCCTTCTGTAATAATCAGTCCGAATCCTCCCTTGGCAAAAGAGGTGTAGTATGAAATCATTTGATCGGTCACTAAGCCCTCTGCGGTAGCACTCGTGCGAGTCATAGGTGCCACTCCAACTCGATTATCTAAAGTTGTATTACCTAATGTAACGGGCTCAAATAATCGTCTTGTATTTAACATGATCGAAACCCCCCTTTGATAGCGCTCTCCTATCTAATTTGTAATTAAAAGGTTAACACACTAAAATCATTAACAAACAAACGTTCTAAACATCGTATAAACGATTAGTCAATCCATTGAACAGCGTCACAGAACCTAAATTCTGTAGGTCTGTGTTTCTTTAAAATAAGCAATTATGAAATTGATTCAATAGAATATTAGTTTTCTATAATAAATCTATTTTGTGATCACCTTTTGCATCATAACAACTTCCTTAGATAAACGAGCTATTTCCTCCAATATATCGTTGCTTACAATTTTATTATCTTGAAAGTTATCATTATGAACAAATACATAATTCGGGGCTACAAAGGATTTAAAATAACCTGCAATTGGTTTAAGTTGATTTTCAATCATAAGATAATGTTGGTAGTTTCCTCCAACTGCTACAAAACCGATTACCTTATTATTCATCACTTCAACTGGAATCAAATCGAAAAGATTTTTTAGTGTCCCTGGCATTGTGCCATGAAAAATCGGTGTACCAATAATATAAGAATCGGCACTTGATACAATATCAATGACTTTCTTGGTATCACCCATATAAGTTTTTGGGTCACGACCATCACAAAATTGTAAATCATATTTCTTAAGATCTAATAATTCAACTTCTATATTTGAATCAATTTCTTTAACATCTTCTAATACCTTTTCAACAGTAATTTTTGTTTTTGATCCCACGATTGTTCCACTGATACCCAAAATTTTCATATAAACACATCCTTTTTATGTATTAGTTGTTATTCCATTTGTCGACTTATCTTGTTAAACAAATTTAATAGAATCCATTCCTCTTTTTAGAAAATTCTATAAATCTATCTTGGGACAAAAATAGCGTTAATACTAATAATGGTAATGATCTTTGTGAAATGATGATGGGATTTATGTAGTAGATACGAACGCTACAAATGGGATTGAGTAGTAAAAGAAATAGGGTACATACAATCTCGTGAACCCTTTTTTTAAAAAAAATTAGTTTAATTAACTATACAACTAAGACAAAGCATCCTTGTGCTTTAAATTAACATCATGATTTACAACACTACTCTCAATATTTTTTATATACTTATATAATTCAAGTATTCATCAAACATAACGGACAATCCATTCTTGCCGATTTTCATTCGGCCATTCGATTTAATCTCCTTGGAATGATGCATATAGAGGAGGAAATGAATGATTTTGTTCCGCCGCTCCAGGATATCTACACTTCCCTTATGATAAAACCAGGAGTCAATGACATTATATACCCCGCGATTGACGCCAAATTCCTCTTCACAGAACTGCACGAAAGACAAATCAGGCAAATGAGGGATTTCATCTTGATTAGGAATCCCCCTCCGTTCCCGGTAGAGATTAGTTTGAGGGGATTTCTTCGTTCCCGGCAAAGCGAATCTGTTTCGGACAAGTTCAACATCCCGACAGATTTGCTGAACCAATTCATCCTTATCCGGAAAAGAAATCTCTTTCCTTACAAAAAAGTGAAGATCGACTGTCAATCGTTCATGATAAATGTCTTGATTAAAATCAAACAAGTGGACTTCATAACTGATCTGGCCATGATCATGAAAAGTCGGCCTTATGCCAATATTCATGATGCCGTAAAATTGCTTAGCCGAAAGAGTAACCGATACCCCATAAACCCCATGTTTAAGTCGGGGCGTCGGAGAGGCCAAAGTTAGATTGGCGGTCGGGAATCCAATCGTTCTCCCCAGCTGCTTGCCTTTTATCACTACTCCTTCAACCGTACAAAGGACCGAAGCCATATGTATCCTCCTCGTATATTAGATAGACTCTCGGCATTTACCGAGTCAGATGGTTCAAGGGTTTTATTGAACCACTTATATATAATTCTTCCTACTTTGGGTAGGGGATTTTTCATTATAAACATAGAATTGGAAATTCTATGTTTAAATTTCTTGGCTGAAATCTATTTTATTACAATTTAGAAGGTTGGTTTATAGGGTATGTTCCCTTTGGAAGCGCTTTAAATTCAGTGGTTAAACCATCTACCTCTCCTTGATTTAATCCTCCAGAACGACTGCCAGATCACACTCTGCTATGGAATGTCCTTCCTTTACCTTGATTTCCTTGACAACACCCGCTGGCCTACCTTTGTTTCAATTTTCCATACAGATCCCGATATTTCAGCTCTTACTTGAATAAGTGCCATGTGAGCATCACCTTTCCCATTAACTTAATATTTAAAACAGTTAAAATTTTTCTTATTTGTATATTATATAAACATATAAGTGATTTCGATGTAAAATACAAATTTATAATATCAATATAAGCATGAGTTATGATTGAACTTAATCAAAACACTGTGTTTCTATTACAGTCACTGTATAGGCGTACAGCATCACGAAAAGGAAAGAAACGAGCAGGAATTGTCGTTGCTCGTGCCATGTTACGTATCTCTTATTATCTCTTAACACGAAAATAAATGTATATAGACTTAGGTGAAGACTACTTTGATAAACAGAGACAGCAATCCATTGTTCGACATTCACTACGAAGACTTGAAAGTTTAGGATACACAGTTACGTTACAAGAACCAGAAGCATCTTAATCTATTCAACTCGATTCCAAAACCAGGGAATTAGGTGCTCTCCCATTTTAAAAAATGAACAAGTCCGCAACGGTGTGAAAGACTTAACATTTTATGAAAAAAAGGAGCCGTGTGCTTCTTTCTGCACAAAGCTCCTTTTGTTATGATTTCACTATCTTGTTGATTTACTCACTTTACTTACGGCTTAACCACGAGCTTGCCCCAGGTTTTACGGCTTCCTAAAAGATCTAAAGCTTGCGGTACTTCTTCGAATGGCAGAGGATTGTAAATGAGCGGGCGTACATCGCCACGTTCATATAGGGCCAGAAGGTCCTGATGAATCTCTCTAACCTGTTCAGGGAAGTTGTCCCGGAATAATCCCCAATGTACCCCAACTACAGAATAGTTCTTAACGAGTACATGGTTAGTCGGTGCATCTGCAATGCGTCCCCCGGCAAAACCAATAACTAGCAGTCGACCGTCAAATGCAATGCACTTTCTGGAGCGATCAAAGGTATCACCACCAACCGGATCGCAAATCACATCTGCCCCGCGTCCTCCTGTTTCTTCTTTGACGATTTTGACGAAATCTTCCGTAAGATAATCGATGACCACGTCAGCGCCCAGATCCTTGCAAATCTGTGTCTTCTCCGGTCCACCCGCGGTTGCAATCACACGTGCTCCCGCTGCCTTTCCCAATTGAATCGCTGCGGAGCCGACGCCGCCAGATCCCGCATGTACCAACAGTACTTCACCAGCTTTGAGATTTCCTCGTTTGTGGAGTGCATAATAAGATGTCTGATAAGTGATAAACATAGCTGCTGCCTCTTCAAAAGACATGGAATCAGGTATCGGAAAAACGGATCCTTCTGAAACAGCTACCCATTCGGAAAGTCCTCCAGCAGGCAACTGAGGCCTGGCAAATACCCGTTGCCCAACAACAAATGAACTCCCCTCACCAACCGCCCGGACAATTCCGGAAGTTTCAGCACCCGGTGTAAACGGCAACGGTGGCTTTGATTGATACTTTCCTTGACACAGCAGGATATCAAAAAAGTTTAATGCCATTGCCTTAACCTCTATCAATACCTGTCCCGTTCCCAAACTAGGTTTAGGTACCTCTCTAATTTGCAATACATCACTTGGATTCCCATTTTCAGTAACTACCCAACTACGCATTAATAATTACCTCCCTTTTAATCTATCAAAACATATATGAAGTATAAATGTACAATACTAATACAGAATATCAATATAAGTATCAGTTATGACGACATTGGTCTTCTTTTGTTTCCTTAACTAGACAATATAGTTGAGGCAAGACCCGTGTGCACCTGGCCAGCCCTAAACTGTTCTGAGGCAAGTGCATCGAGCAGAAAAGGAATATTCGTCTTTATTCCAGAGACATCAAATTCCCTTAGTGCATCTATTAGGATTCCGATCGTTTTTTCGCGGTTTTCCGCATGGGCAATCACTTTAGCGATCATTGGATCGTAAAAGGGAGTTACTGTCAACCCTTCTGCGTATCCCGTTTCCACACGAATGCCGTTTCCGCTAGGCGTACGAAATGTTTTGAGTTTACCTGGAGATGGAAAGAATTTCTTCGGATCTTCCGCATACACTCTTACCTCGATGGCATGTCCACTGCGCTCGATGGTTGCAGGTAAAATATGGCTTAATCGTTCACCCGCAGCGGAACGGATCTGTGCTACAACGAGATCCACTCCCGTAATCTCTTCCGTGACAGCATGCTCCACCTGAAGACGGGTATTCATTTCTAGAAAACTATAGGATCCGTCACTTCCCCGCAGCATCTCAACTGTTCCGATATTGTCGTATCCAATGTCTTGCAGCACTTTGATGATTTGTTGCGCCAACCCATCCATTTCTTTTAAATCTACAGCAGGTGCCGGTGCTTCCTCGATGATTTTCTGGTGACGTCGCTGCACGGAGCAATCTCTTTCAAACAGGTGCTGTACCCCTCCGTGTTGGTCGCCAAGAATCTGGAATTCGATATGGCGCGGCTGAACCATGTACTTTTCTAGGTAAACTTGATTGTTTGAAAACGATCGAAACGCCAAGGAACGGGCTCTTTCCACCACTTTAAGCAATTCTTCCTCGTCATGAGCCGGAAGCATGCCTATTCCGCCGCCTCCACCAGCGGGTTTGACCAACACTGGGAAGCCAATATGACGGCCTTGCGCGATGATTTCCTCTTGATCATCACTAAGAATGCCCGATCCACGCCCAATAGGCATACCGTATTTGGCCATCAACTCCCGCGCCTGACTCTTGTGGGACATCGCGTCAATCCATTGGGGTGACGGTCCTATGAAACGGACGCCGGCACTTTCTACACGTGCAGCAAATTCCGTGTTCTCAGACAGAAACCCATAACCGGGGTGAACACCATCTGCTCCCGTATCTTTAATCACTTTTAATAGAGCATCCTGGTTCAGATAACTAGCTTGAGCCTGTGCTTCTCCAATCAGATACGCCTCATCTGCTTCTGCAAGATACGGCGCCCCTGCATCGGCCTCAGAGTAAACGGCAACAGAACGGATGCCGAGCGTGCGGAGGGCACGGATCACACGCCTGGCCACATCCCCTCTATTCGCCACTACTACCTTATGAAATTGATGAATCCCCCTCGTTTTGCGCTCTCCTTTATCGATCCGTTGTGTTTCTAGATTCATTTGGCAACACCTCTTTTTTAAGTTTGGTTGAACGAAGACAATTACGTGAAAATTTTTAATATTATAACTTTAGTTATACTTATAAAGATAAATAATGTAAAATAATAATATTGAACATTAACATAAATATTACTTATAAGGTGTGATTACATGCGCATTGAACAGCTAATCTACTTAATCGAAATATCGAAATGTGGATCTATTTCATCAGCAGCAGAGCAGCTTCACATTTCACAGCCGGGCATCAGTCAAGCTATTAATAGTCTGGAAGAAGAGATGGACACGAAATTATTCCATCGTTCCAAAAAAATTGGTACGCAACCGACAGAAGATGGAAAAAAAGCTATCAAAATTGCAAAAGAGATTTTAGGCAAATTAGATGAATTGAAAGAAGTTTCCAATGTTGAATCCGATCAATTAAACGGAACACTTTCTTTTTCCGTTATTCCAAGCGTTTGTATGAGTGTCTTACCTAAAACATTGGCCGTGTTTAAAAATAGGTTTCCCTTGGTAAAGATTGAACTTTCTGTAAAAGGTTCATTACAGATTGAGAGAGATGTACTAAATGGAAAAATCGATATTGGAATCATTTCCAATGGAAACTATGAGCAAAATAATTGGGAACATTCGGCGAAATTATCCTTTGAAAAATTGCACGACTTTAAGACTTTCGCATGTGTAGGCCAACAATCACCTTTATCGCGAAACGATTCCGTTTCCCCTGAAGAAATACTTAACTATCCGATCGTTATTTCCAGCTCCGATTTTAAAATGCATCATAAAATAACAGCATTGCTTAGAAAGTACAGTGAACCCAACATTCTTTTAACAACGGGTAACACGGAAGCCTCCAAACGAATTATAGCCGAAGGATTAGGAATTGGATTTTATACGGATTTGGAACTAAAAAACGACCCCTATGTACTTACGGGTAAAATTATTCCCTTGCAAATCTCCGGAGAGGAAAAGAGCTCTGTATTTGGCTGGATCAAGTTGAAAGACCAGTATCTCTCAAAGACTAGTAGAGAATTCATCAAAGTTCTGAAATCAACCATTTTAGTAGATTTCTAGGGAAAGCTGGGCACGCGACTAGGAAAAAGATGACTTCGGATGAGTTCTGAAGTCATCTTTTGGCTGCCTACAACAATTAAGGAAATGTACTCTCTTTTTAATTGTTTAATAGAAACTCAAGAGCAAGCTCATTAAATTCTTCTGCATGTTCGATATGTGCATTGTGACGGCATTTTTCAAACATTTTAGCTTGAGAGTTTGGAATACTGCTTTGTAATTTTTCCGCATAATCAGGGTATTTCAATTTGTCGTTTTCCCCACCGCAAATTAAGACAGGAACCTTAATCTTTCCATAATCAGGGATATGGCGCTCCTTTTCCTTAGCTACAGGAGATTTTAAGCGAGCGGCAGAGGCGGCTTCCCAAGCACCTGGAATTAGACTTGATTCATACCTTTTTTCCAAATACTCTCCAGATTTCCATTTATCTTCATAAAAAATAAGATCCAAGACTTTTTCCATATACTCCTTAGTGCAATCATATTTAGTTAGAATTCCGAATGCTTCAAGATCAATCGGTCCTCCTCCGCTAATCACGATAAGCTTTTTAATTGGCAAGATCGGCTGTTCTTGTGCTGCTACTGCTAAAAGCATGCCGCCTCCTACTGAACTTCCCATGAAGGAAGCTTCATTTATGCACATCACCTGCATGAATTCCTGAATATGATTCAATCGAAAAGCCTGTGGATCATCAAAATTAAACAATTTATCGGTGTGACCAAATCCGACCATGTCAAGTGCATACACATGAAAGTGTTTGCTCAGCGCTTCGATATTGTACTCCCAACTATTTTCGGCACTTCCTCCATATTCACCGCTATGTATTAGAATTAACGGTTCTCCTTCACCGGCCTCTAAATAGTGTGTACGAATATTCCCTACCATTACATACTTGCTTTGAAACATAGTATCCCTCCTGATTCGTTAATTTTGCGAAAAAAATAGGGTTCATCCATTTTATTTGCCTATTTAACTTTTAGTCAAAATGGTTGAGACAAGACCTGAGTGTTGGTCCACATCCCCTCTGTAGTGCAGAAATCCACCATTTTCGTAGATTTGTAGAGATAACTCCCTTTAAGCAACAATGAAGAGCAAAGGACTCACTGTTACTTCAAAGGGACCAAGAAATCAAATCATCGCATGAATTTCACGATTTCGGCCGTGAATGGTCCGGCAGCCTCAATGTTCGACAAATGAGCGGCCGCCAATTCAAGATATCTGGCATCAGGAATCTGTTCTGCAAGCAATTGCACGACGTTCGGAGGCATGGACAAATCTTCACTGCCCGCAATCACCAATGACGGAACAGATATACGGCAAACGGTATCCCTTTGATCCATGTCCCGGATTGCTGCACAGCAAGCTGCGTAACCCTCTGGTGACGTTGCCAATACCATTCTTCTTAACTTTTCTACCTCGTTTGGTGCCTTATCGTGAAAGGACGCACTCAAGCAGGTCTTTAAACTTCCGCTGACAACAGCATCCATCCCGCCCTTGAGAACGGATTCAATGCGCGAATCAAAGACTTCAGCAGCCCCTTTATATGACGCAGTATTACAAAGGGCGATTTTCATCAGGCGGTCAGGAACATGCCCGGCCAGCCATATTCCGATCATGCCACCTATCGAAATGCCGCAAAAATTTGCCCGCTCAATTTCCAAACCATCTAACAAGCCCACTACATCTAATGCCAACTGCTCTATCGTATAAGGTCCAGGGGTCGTATCCGACGCTCCGTGCCCACGCATGTCGTAGCGCAACACCCGAAAATGCTGTGTGAATTCTGGTATCTGCAAATCCCACATGGAAAGATCGGTTCCAAGCGAATGGGAGAGAACCAAGACAGGCAGATCCGCCGCACCGTCAAAACGATAATGCAATTTGGTTCCGTTTACATTAATAAAACTCATACCTTATCTCCTTAAATTGTATAGTGTTATTTACGCCCGCGACCCACCATCGATCTTATATTCGGATCCTGTTATAAAAGAGGCTTTATCAGATGACAAGAATAAAACGAGCTCTGCAACTTCTTGTGGCTTGGCATAACGTTTCAAGGGAATACGCTGCTCGGCTTGCTCCCTATGTTTCTCTGTTCTTTCCGGTGAACGAAACTCTTCAATTATATTTATCATAGGTGTATATACAGCAGATGGACAGATGGCGTTAACCCGGACCCCCAAACCTGCCGACTCCAGGGCGGCTGTTTTGGTTAGCCCGATGATTCCATGCTTAGTAGCCGAGTAAGCGGCTTGTCCGACACCGCCATGCAATCCTAGGCCAGACGACGTATTCACGATGCTTCCTGATTTTTGTTCTTGCATGACTTTCAACACGTGCTTTAAACCATAAAAAACACCCTTTAGATTTACATTTATAACCTTATCAAAATTTTCAGCGGTGATTTCCGTCATTCTTGCCAATTTGCCTATAATGCCGGCATTGTTAAAGAATATGTCAATCCTGCCGTACTTCTCTTTTGTCGCCTGAACGAAGTTCATCACTTGATTTTCGTTTGAAACATCGGCTCCTATCGCCAAGTAATCTTCTAGTTCTAGTTCCGACGCAACGGATTCCAGGGCGGATTGATCTAAATCTACCAATGCTAGTTTTGCCCCTTGTTTGGCAAACAGGCGTGCCGTCTCTTTACCGATTCCTCCAGCAGCACCCGTAATGATTACTACCTTATCTGCAAATTCCACTAAGTTCCCTCCTTACTTAAATACGGAGTAACCGTCATCCAACATAACGGTACTTCCATTAATAACATTTGCTTCTTTCAGACAAAGCAGATAAACAGCATCAGCAATGGCTTCAGGTTTTATAAGCTCTTTTCTCATGTGCTTGCTACTAGCTCTATCTTTACTTTTACTGATAGGTGTATCCACGAATCCAGGTGCTATCCCGATAACCCGAATACTATATTGGGCCAACTGAAGCGCAGCACATTGGGTCATCATTTTCACAGCAGCTTTGGATGTGTGGTAGCTAAAACTTCCTTCTTCGGATGCAAGGAAACCATAGACGGAACCGTTATTGACAATTATGCCGTTAATACCAAGATCCTTCATTTTGCGTGCTGCTGCTACAATGCCATAGTAGACACCGTACTGGTTTACTTTTATAACCCGATCGTAAATCTCCGGATTGAGCTCAAGGAGCGGTGCTTTTCCACTTGTACCAGCGTTATTAAACATAACATCAATTCTTCCATATGTATCCACAGCGAAATTAACTGCGTTTTCTACATCATGTAAGTTTGCCACATCTGTTTTAATATACACTGCTTCCCCGCCATCTTTTTTTATCAGGTCTACTGTTTCCATTCCACCGGCTTCGTTAAGATCCGAAACGACTACTCGCGCCCCTTCGCGAGCAAATTTACGTGCTGTCGCTCGACCAATCCCACTGGCTGCCCCTGTAATGACAATTACCTTTTCTTTTGCATTCATACTTGTTAACCTCCTCTCATAAACTCATATCCAGTCTAACTATTTTGGATTGACAGGAGAAATTATACTATTTCTATTCATCCGAAGATTCTATATATATTTTGTCAATAAGGGGAATTCCCTATGACCTTACGCCCTACCATTTAACCCAAAGCTCTTTCGGTCCACGTGCAAACAGATTAGAAACGATAGGTTTTATTTCATCCTCAACAAGCTGGAGGTTTGGCAGCCGTTTGGCAAACTCTTCGAGAATCACTCGCACCTCAAGGCGGGCAAGCGGAGCACCGATACAGAAATGTTTTCCAAAGCCAAAGCCCAAGTGGTCCTTCGTATTTTTACGGTGAATATCAAACTTTTCTGGTTCTTCAAACTTGGCTTCATCATGGCCGGAGGAAGCCATCACCAGTAGTAGGTTTCCACCTTCTGGAATCTCTACACCACCGATATTTACCGATTTCAGTGCACGTCGCCGCCAGTAGAATACGGGAGGATTGTAGCGCATAACTTCCTCTATAGCATTCGGGATGAGGTTCGTATTAGCACAAATCTCATCCCATTCATGCCGTTCGGTGAGCAAGGTACGGATGGCGTTGCCCGCTAGGTTAGTCGTCGTTTCATGGCCGGCAAACAGGAGGCCGTACAGGATTCCCGAGATGTCTTCCAAGGATAATATGGTATCATCCCCATTCCGATAACGGAGCAAGTCTCCCAGGAAGTTATCCGGCGTAACCTCGGCATCTGCGACCTCTTTTACCATTTTTTTAGATAATCTCCAAAAATCCACTACCCCATGGGCTTCCTTCACCTGCTCTTCTGCCGGGAGGTTACCAAATCTCAACAACAGACGCTGCTCGGAGAATTGCTTAATCTCAGACAAATACTTTTTCGGAAAACCTAGGAATTCGAAGAGAACCTCTGCTGGAAATTCAAAGAACATTTCCGAGACTAAATCGACTTTTTCCTTGTAAATAAAACGATCAATGTATTCAGAAACGAGAGCCCGAACCTTCGATTCCATTTCATTCACCCGCTTCGGGACAAAAGCATAGTTAATAGGTCTGCGAATTTTTTTATGTTCAGGATCATCATTGGTGACAGTATTATTCGGGTTAACCTCACCCTCCCTAAGGATTTGGATGGCCTGTTGGGATAACGGCCGCATGGCTTCCTTGAGAATCTTCGATGAAAACGAAGCCGGTTCGGCAAGAATTTTCTTTATGTCCGCATAGCGAGTTACAACCCAGTAGTTCAACTCAGGGTGATAAAACACGGGTTCGTTCTGTCGAGCATTTTCCCAAAAAGGATAGGGATCTTCCCAATAGGTTTGGTCGAAGGGTTTAAATTCGCTTCCGGCGCCATGAAACGGACATTTGCCAGTGGATGCAGCATTATTCTCAAGAATCATACATTTACCTCCCTTAATAAAATCATGTTTGCTACTTTGAAATCGAGCTACTGGCAGTAAAGAAGAGGGGGAAACCCTAGGTGCCCAAATCTAATGGCCGCATTCGGGTCTCACCTCAACTTTTGTGGCTTTCTCTTCCTACTCCGCTTTTTTCAAAATGGTATCATACACTATTTCGAGCTGTCTTTCCCCTTAAATTAGGGTATATAATTAACGTCACTAGTGTTGCATTAATTCAAATTTACTATATGAAATACTCAAAATGTTCAATTATATTATTTTGTGCATAGAAAAATGGATAAAACAGTATCCTAAAAAGAAAAGAATATAAGACTGAAAACTCTGTTGATATTTATGCAACACTAATGAATTAACGTAGAAAAAAGATAACCCGCCCCTATTTTAACCCACCGACACTTCTTCACTGTGATTTACAGTCTTTCTTTCATTCACATCTGGCTTACAGAATAAGGTGAAAACTAAACCGGAAAGCAATAATAGCGAGCTCATAAATATGATCGAATAGTCAAATCCAAGCGCTTCATTCGCACCGGCAAATTGCACAATGAATCCGGTCACAACGGGTCCAACGACCCCTGCGAATTGGGCGAAACCCGTTCCCACACCAAGGATTAACCCTTTCCTTTCAGGCATCAAGCTCAGCGCAATCGGCACCCACAGGATAAACACGGCATGTACCATGGCTTTAGCTAAAATCATGGCGATAAGTATATAGATGGGATGGGTAAAAATGGTCATCGAGAAGTACAGGACACCTGGCAGAACGGTACAGATACCGGCAACCATAACACGCGCTTTGCGCAGACTGTTATGTTTCTGGAATAAACGATCGGAAAACCAGGCAATTAATATTGTTAACACAACATACGAAGCCCCCAAGATGGATGAAAAATACCCCATCTCAGCCGGTGTCAAATGGACCACTTTCACCAAATAGGCAGGTAAAAAGGACTGCGTCCACACCAAAACCCAATAGGTCGAAAAGAGCATAAGACAAACCATTACAAAAGGACGAGACAGTAATACAGGGTAGGTTTCCGACCATTTCAATTTCGGCATCGTTTTTACTTCTGTCGTCCCGGCGTTCTCCGAAACCGGCTTCTCCTTCCCTAACCATAACCAAAAGACAACCCAAGCTATACTAATAGCACCTAAAACGCCAAACGTCTGCCGCCAACCCAATTCCTGAATACCGAGAACGAGCAAAGGAGCACAAATCAAACCGCCTACCGCACTGCCGGCATTGACGAGGGAAATAGCCAAACTGAGGCGTTCCGGCCTAAAAAACTTGCTTACATGATTGTTCGAGGTGGGTGAATACGGTCCTTCGAAAGCACCTAACGCCATTCTCATGATCATCAGACCGATTATCCCCGTAACGAGAAATGCGCCGGACTGAATGACCGACCAGGCAAGCAGCATGATAGTCAACATATTTCTGGTTCCAAACCGGTCAGCTAATGGCGATCCGAAAATTCCCGAAATCATAAAGAGCCAGAAAAAGCTGCTGCTTATCAAACCCCATTGCGTGTAGCTTAGATTAAACTCTTCCATAATTGGGACCGCTGCATATCCCGCAACCATTTTGTCAGCAAAGTTTATAACCATACCTATAAACAAAAATACAACTATCCTCCAGCGCATGAACAATTCACTCCTTAAACATTAGAATCTATCCCTTTAATAGCTGTTGCTGCTCAACGGTTGCGCTTTCATCTTTTTTGGTTGCAGTTTCCCTATTCGTTTGTTACGATCTATTGTCCAGATAGATTCCACCTTCCATATCTGAACGAATGATCATCCAGCACGCTCTGGAACAATGACCGCAGCTTCTTGGTCGAAATCCCGCAGAAGACTTTCACCTGCCTTAAACACCTAATCGAAATAATCTTTCATAGGAATCAAACGAAAGGTTGGGTAGAACAAAATCATTGGCAAACGTTCCTTTTTTCAGAACATATTGCCCAAGCTTTATTTGGCATATGATGCCAAGCAAACTCCTAAATGTGAAAACCTGATTTTCCAGATCGTTCAGGGCTTGTTTCGTCCATATAGCTTTAACTCAACGAATTATTTTTACTGAAATGTAAATAATAGAATACTAATAAATAAAATTGAATAATCAAATCCGAGCGTTTCATTAGTACCTGCAAGATTGCACAACCGTTCCAGTCACAACGGAGCCGATAATCCCTGTCAATCAACACCCAGTACTAAACCTTCCCTTTCGGGCAGCAAACTTGCAGCAATCGGCACCAAGAGTACGAACATGGAGGTCGCCATTGGTTGCCCGAAAGAATGGCGACTTCTCCGCTAACCAATACACGTGATTTGAAGAGGCTGTTATTTTTCTTAAAAATAAACGACCAGAAAACCAGGCAATTAGTAATTCTAACTAACTGTTACCCCCCATGATTGTATGAACCAGTTCCTCCACTGAAGTCGATAATGATCGGCTTCCCAAACACGTTTTTTCTTGTTTATGGTTGTTGTTTTCCCGTTCATATTTTTAATAGATTGCGAGAGTTAAGGCTTACCGAGCTAAAGCAACATCGCTGGTTTTCATAAAGTCTCGAATGAACGAGATCACTTCCTCAGTCTGTTCAACATCGACTAGATGTGAAGCGTTTTCAATGATTTTCAACTCCGAGTGGGCAATACGGCGTTGAAATTCTTCCCCATACACGACTGGGATTAACCCGTCTTGTTTGCCCCAGATCAACAGCGTTTGTGCTTTAATCCGGTGTATTCGCGACTTTAACCCTTTATCAGGGATAGGCCATAAAAACTTGGCTGCCGCTACCTGGTTTTGGATCCGCTCAATCATTAACTCCGTGCGATCATCGAGATCATCCGGAACATAGCGCATCATTTGCGCTTCAGGCGAATCTTGATCCAGTATGAGTAGTCTATTAAGTTCCTCCGGCAGCATAGCAAACATATCCGGAATCGGATGATCTTCTAGAAACAATCCTACCGGGGCGATAGCCACTAATTGCTTCACACGACTTTGATCTGTTGCCGCCAGTTCCGCCGCGATCATGCCACCAAGCGAATGGCCGATGACATGGGCCGATTCAAGTCCGAGTTCATCGAACAAATCATAATAGCAGAGAATCAAATCCCATAAATTATTGATTGTCTCAAGCCCTGTCGAAGCCCCTGTTCCAGGTAAGTGAGGGGCATACACCTGGTAATGATCGGAAAGTTGATCGAGAAACCGATTCCACTTCAACCCTCCTAAATTATGCAAAAACACAACGGGCTCTCCCTGCCCCGCAATTTTCACTTCAAAAGAAACGTTTTCATTTATCTTAATAATTTTGCTGATCGGCTGTGCCATGTTTTCGCCCTCCTCATCCATTTAAATTGCCACTACGGCTGTGTTAGCGTTTCTTGTACTTTTTCTTCCGAAATCCCTTTAGGCCAATATTGTGAGTCATCCCATTCACTGTGAATATCTTTTACATACGGCATTACTTCTTCGGCAAACATCTGCATATTTTTCCGTGTAAGCCAATGCGGCATGGAACCAGCGTGCAATAAAGCCACAACGTTTCCGGCCCGAATACTCCCCAGGACATCCCTCAACCGATCGCGAACCGTAGTCGGTGAACCTGCGATGATAAAACCTTCATCAATCAAATCCTGCCAGGTCATCGTACCGTCTTTGAGCATGTCTCCCGGTCTTTTTTTAGTTCCGTCAAACTGGGAACGAAGTCCTGCCCGCAGACTTTTGACCGTTCGATAACCTGGAGCTTCGGCAAATCGGCGATCGGTGTGCATGCACTTACTGAAGAAGTAGCGGATATGTTCCTCATATTCTATTTGAGCTCGCTCATCTGTCTCGGATACAAAAATAAACTGGCAGATTCCTGTTTTATACGGATTCCTATCCCCACCTAACTCATCGTTACGCTCCCAGAATGGTCCCAACACCTTATTGGCATACTTATGGCCGAAGTAACTGAGAAAAGAGAAAGAATATTGATTTTCAATGCAGAAATCATAGGTTTCCACACTGCCGCCGCCGGGAATCCAGACCGGCGGATGCGGTCGTTGAGCCGTGCGCGGCCATGGATTGACGTAGCGCAATTGATTGTACTTGCCATTCCACATGAAGACTTCATCACTCTTCCACGCCTTCATAATCAGGTCATGCGCTTCGTAATATCGTTCCCGCAGTTCTGCCGGGTTTATTCCATACGCGTAGTTTCCATCCATGGAGGTACCTACCGGAAATCCAGCGATCAGCTTTCCACCTGACAAGACATCGAGCATCGCCATTTCTTCAGCTACCCGTATTGGAGGATTATATGCAGCCAAGCTGTTACCGAGTATGAGTAGGCTAGTTTTGTCGCTATTTCTTATTTTTCGAGATAAAATGGACGCCATCAGATTCGGGGATGGCATCATGCCATAGGCATTGCTGTGGTGTTCATTGACACCGACTCCATCAAAGCCCAAATCAATCGCATACTCCAATTCATCCAGATAGTCATGATACATGCGGTGTCCCAACTCCGGATTAAAGAGTGTCTTGGGGGGTGTTACCCATACGCTCGGGTACTTTTCTTCAAAATCTGAAGGTAATTCGCGATACGGCATGAAATGAAAGGCAATAAACTTCATAATGGTTTCCTCCTGAATTTACTAGTTTTACAATCGGCTATCCCCTCTATTTGACAACTCATCTATGAAGCTGTCTATTCCCTAAAAGTTGGGTGATTGTCCATTCAGTTTAACTCAACGATATATTTTCCCTGAGATGTACAGTGTATCTTACATGATGATCCGGTTTGCAGAAAAAGCTGCTCCCTACCAATCCCCATTGAGCGTGTTATGATTAAACACTTTCATAATCGGAACAGCTGCATATCCCACAACCAACTTATCTGCAAAGTTCGCAGGGACAAATCACTTCTCCAGAATTGATAATAGATTCTTCGGCAATCACGGCGTTAGATGGACAACAACCTATTTTATTATAATTTAGAAGGTCGGTCTATAAGGCATGTCCCTTTTTGAAAGCGTTTTAAATTGAGTGGTTAAAAATTAGCTGTTTTTTGATCCATCATTTAAAGGACACAACTTCCGTTTGGTAGTGGTATCTTCAACACTTTCACTTTACCGGATAAATCGATATCTAAATCATTCAAATTGTTATGTTATTTGACCCCTGCGGTTAGAGCAAAATGAAATGACCTCGTCTTTACAAAGCGGAAATGGACTTCTCTCAAGTATTGTCCTCTCCCTAAATCTTGTGTTACAGGAATCTTGCCTCTATGAGGCTTGTTGTCAGTATCAAGGCACCGTGTTCCTCCAGATTAACGCATGGTTCGGCAGCGTAATCCAACATGTCGTTTAGTTAGCTCGTAAGCGTCTTCCACCCAGTCGGACAGTACGGCGCGTGTTTCGCTCGGCTCAATAATATCCACAACTCCGAACTTTTCAGCGGTGCGGAACGGAGAGGCAAGCTTGTGGTAATAGCTCTCCAGCTCTTCTCGGCGGGCAATCGGATCTTCTGCCGCAGCAATTTCCTTTTTATAGGATGCGGCCACGCCGCCTTCAATCGGAACCGACCCCCAGCGCGCCGACGGCCAAGCAAAGCGATGGTTGAGCGAGCGGCCTTCCGGACCTTGTTTCGGTCCGTGCGCACCACCACCGACCCCGAAAGCACGGCGAACAATGATTGAGCACCACGGAGTTTGTGCCTGTTCAATCGCTGCGATCGCACGCATTGCCGCACCCATCGTACCGTTGCGTTCGGCTTCCAATCCCGTCATCACTCCTGGCTGATCGACGAAATTAATAATCGGGATATGGAAGGTATCACACAAGTCAACAAAGCGCTCCATTTTTCGCGCCGACTGCAGGGTTAATGCCCCTCCCATAACAATTGGGTCGCTCGCCATCACACCTACTGTATAACCATTCAACCTCGCCAGACACGTAATGGTGGAACCCCCGAAGGTTCGGGCTATTTCAAATATGGATCCTTTATCGAACACGGTTTCCAATATTTTGCGAGGCTTGTAGATCTTGCGTCGGTCTTTCGGAATGATCGAGTTTAACTCTTCATTGACACGCCACGGATCATCATCCGTAAATTTGCGTTCAGGGACTTCCCAAACATTTCGCGGCATATAAGAGAGAAATTGGCGTACTTGACGGAATGCATCCGCTTCATCGACAGCTTCATTATTGACCACACCGCTCATTCGTGTATGAACCTGCCAGCCTCCTAGTTCATCCTTTGTCACATCCTGGTTCAGACCTTGCTTCACCACAGGCGGACCAGCAGCAAAAACCTGGCTCATATCCTTCACCATCACGGAAAAGTGCGCAAGTCCCACTCTGAGGGCACCAAGTCCCGCACAAGCCCCTAACGCAACGCCAACAACAGGGACACGACCTAAAAGAGAGACATTTGACCACATTGGATACCCTGGAATCTTGGTACCTTGGTTTTTTTCAAGATCTTTGACACTCCCACCGGCCGTGTCTACTAACCGAATGAGCGGCATCTCCATCTCATGTGCCATACGCTCAGCATAGACCCACTTTTCAGGAACGGCAGACTCAGATGAACCTGCACGTATCGTGAAATCATCACTCGTGACAATAAGTTTGCGCCCTTCAATTCGTCCTGTACCAGCAATGGAGTTAGACGGCGTGAACGATTCCAGATCTCCATCCTTGTTGTATTTACCTTTTCCCGCAATCTTCCCTATTTCGCGAAAGCTGTCCTCATCAAGTAAAAGATCAAGACGTTCACGAGCTGTCAACTTACCTTTGCTATGCTGATAGGCAATCGATTCAGGCCCGCCCAGTCCTTCGGCTACCTTGCGTCGGAACCGAAGCTCCTCCAGTTCTGGAGTCCAATCCAATGCTGCTACTTCCGGTTTCTTTTTTTCTGTCGTTTCCATCTATATTTCTCCTTTAACTTTGGAATTTTTTCTCTTTCCAGCATTTTGTCGTCCCATCAGGCGATTCCCTCGTCACTTTCCAACATAAACATTTTTTTCCATTTCCACTGAATAAACCACATTCCGGGATTCCAACTCCGCAATGCGCAACTCGTCCAAGTCCAGTAAATCGGCCAGCACACTGCGTGTATCTCGTCCCACTTCACCGCCAAGCTGATAAATGGCGCCGGGTGTGGAAGAAAGCTTCGGTGCTACCCCGATGACGGTCAGTTTGCCAAATGTTTCGTGGGGCATTTCAACGAGCTGTTCACGCTCCCTGAAATGTGGGTCAGTAAAAATATCCTCAATGGTGTACACACGCGAGGTTGGTACCGACGCTTCCAGTAAAACAGCTTCAATTTCTTTGCCCGTGCGCTCTCTTGACCATGCTGAAACGATCTCATCCATTTCATCGACCCGCACCGAGCGTGACTTTTGTGTGCTGTAACGCGGGTCGTCAGCAAGCTCTGGTTGTCCCATGGCCTCTGTAAGCCGCCGGAAGATAGCATCGTTGTTGGCGGCGATCAACACATACTCGCCATCCTTGGTGGGATAAAGACTATTGGGAGCGGTATTCGGCAGCTTTGCACCCACTCTTTTGGGTACGATACCAAGCTGTTCAAAAGCTGGAACGTGTGGCTCCATCAAGCTGAATGCGGCTTCGTACAAAGATGCGTCGATTACTTGTCCTATTCCTGTCTTTTCCCGGTCAACAAGTGCCATCATCGCACCAAAAGCAGCGTAAACGGCGGTCAGATGGTCAGTGACGGCAAGTGCCACCCGAGCCGGAGGCAGATTCGGTTCCCCTACCATGTGTCTTACGCCAGCCACTGCCTCGCAGGTGACACCGTATCCCGGACGAGGACTGTAGGGGCCAGACTGGCCGTATCCGCTGATACGCACCATGATAAGCCCCGGGTTATCTTTTTTGATGTCCTCATAATCCAGTCCCACCAGCCGGTCCAGCGTACCGGGGCGAAAGTTTTCGATCACGATATCGACTTTGTTCATCAGTTCGCGTACAAGATTCTGTCCTTCGATGGTCTTCATATCAACGGAAATAAGTCGCTTGTTGCGCAGAATCGAAGCCGCATAGAGGGAAACGTCGTCGGCGTGCCGCCCCATATTTCGGACCGGGTCACCGGTTCGCGGTTCAACTTTGATGACCTCTGCGCCAAAGTCGGCCATCAGGCGTGCGCAGAACGGGCCAGCAATAGTCGAGCCCAGCTCCAGCACACGATACCCGGTCAAAGGCCCTTGCGGCTTATTTAGTTGTAGAACTGATTGTCTGTCGTTACCCGCTTTTTGATGTTCCTGAGACATTTCCATCTACCCCCTCTTTTAAAGTGCTTTAATCCTCCAGAACGACTGTCAGATCACCCTCTGCTATGGAATCTCCTTCGTTTACCTTGATTTCCTTGACAACACCCGCAGCGGGCGCCATAATCGGAATCTCCATCTTCATTGATTCCATTATTAGTAAAACATCCTCTTCCATCACCTGCTGGCCTGCCTTTGTTTCAATTTTCCATACAGATCCCGATATTTCAGCTCTTACTTGTATAAGTGCCATGTGAGCGTCACCCTTCCAATTAATATTTAAAAGATTTAAAATATTCCTTATATGTTTATTATTTAAACATATAAGGAATCTCGATGTGAAATACAAATTTACAATATCAATATAAGCATGGATTATGATTGATCTTAATCAAGACACCAGTGGTGCAACCAAAACTGTGTTTCTATTACAGTTAGTTGATTGGATTAAACAACATAACTGTAGCTCATGTCGCCATGGAGAGCACGAGTGTTTATTGGAAACCTATTGTGAACTTACTTGAAGCTGAGGATATCGTGTTTTTAGTTGTGAATGCACAACATATGTAAAACCGATGTAAAGGATGCAGAGTGGATGGCAAAGCTTCATCGTCATGGACTGCTTAAAGCTAGTTATTTTCCTGACCGAAAACAAAGGGAATGACGGGAACTTGTTCGCTATCGTCGGAGTATCATTGAGGAACGTTCAAGACAAATCAATCGCATCCAAAAGGTATTAGAGGGAGCGAACATTAAATTAGGTTCAGTTGTTTCAGATGTTTTGGGTGTTTTGGCTCGAGAAATGCTTGACGCTATTGCCGAATGTGAGGAAGATCCTACAAAACTAGCAAACTTTGCACGACGAAAAAGAAGAAAGATGAACTGGAACTCTCACTTATGGGTTATATCCATTCCCATCAACGTCTAATGTTAAAAACAATTTTGTCTCTTCACCATTGTTTGTGATTTAGAAAAAACTCTGGCAATTAGTTAGCTGTTAGAAAAGTGCATAACTAAAATATGTAATAATTTCCTTATATAAAAGCCATGTAAAAGCGGATATTTCCTCAAGATTAGGAAACATCCGCTGTTTTATTATCATATTGATACATCTTCTATTGCCCTATTAGCATCCTTTGCTAATCCCCACCATAGTTCAGTAAATGAATCAAAATTGCTCTTTAGGCATATGACAATATAGCCGACTTAAAAGACAATTACTATGGTTTTGATTTTTTTAACTCAATTAACAAATCTCCGGTTTGAATCGCATCATCATTTTTTACATATAAGTCATTCACAACACCTGAGAATGGTGCTTGAACGGTTGTCTCCATTTTCATGGCTTCCGTAATTATTAGGTGATCGCCCTGCTTAACTTGATCCCCTTTTTCGACCAAAACACGAATTACCGTACCAGGCATTGTCGCACCGAGTTGTTCTTTATTTTTTGGGTCAGCTTTCATTTTTGATATAACGGAAGATTTAATGTTTTCATCCTTGATGATCACTTCACGTGATTGACCATTCAACTCAAAATACACAACCCGTGTTCCATCAGTCAATGGTTGACCGATTGATACTAATTTAACGATAAGCGTTTTACCCTTTTCAATTTCAACTTCGATTTCTTCCCCTAATCTCATACCATATAAGAAAGTGGCCGTATCAAGGTTTGAAACATTGCCGAACAATTCAATCGTTTTATTGTAATCCAAGAATACTTTTGGATATAGGGCATATGCAAGTACATCGAAATCTGTAACAGCACGTCCCAACTGCTTGAACAATTCTTCTTTTAAAGCGCCAAAATCTACGTCTTCCAACAATTCACCCGGTCTTACGGTAATAGGTTTTTTGCCTTTCAGGATTACCTCCTGAAGCTCTTTTGGGAATCCTCCAACCGGTTGTCCCAAATAGCCTTCGAATAACTCTATTACGGAATCAGGGAAATCAATAGTTTGACCTTTTGTAAGGACATCTTCTTCAGATAAGTTATTTTGCACCATAAATAAGGCCATGTCTCCTACAACTTTAGAAGACGGCGTTACTTTAACGATATCTCCGAACATTGTATTAACGCGCTGATACATTTCTTTGACTTCATACCAGCGTTCTCCTAGCCCAACCGCTTTAGCCTGCTGCTGCAGATTACTATATTGACCGCCCGGCATCTCGTGTTTGTAAACTTCAGTATGAGGGGCATTCATTCCGCTTTCGAAGTCATGATAGATTTTCCTGACTTCTACCCAGTATTCTCCTAAACTCTCTAGTGAATCTATTTCCAATTTAGGCTGTCTACTTGACCCCTCTAGTGCATAATGAAGTGTTTGTATACTTGGCTGTGAAGTCAGTCCAGCTAAAGAGCCAATCGCCGTATCAACGATATCCACACCAGCTTCAATCGCTTTCGTATACATGGATATTCCATTTCCGCTTGTATCATGAGTATGCAGGTGGATGGGAAGAGATGTCGTTTCTTTCAGTTCCGATACAAGGCGATAAGCAGCTTCCGGTTTCAGAAGTCCTGCCATATCCTTGATAGCTAAAATATGAGCACCGGCATGTTCCAACTCCATCGCCATATTTTTATAGTACTCGATATTATATTTGCTACGTGACGGATCATTCAAATCCCCGGTATAACAAATGGCAGCTTCCGCAATTTTGCCTGATTGACGGACTGCATCAATAGCCACTTCCATCCCTTTAACCCAGTTTAAACTATCGAAGATACGGAAAACATCTATGCCCGCATCCGCTGATTTCTCTACAAATTCACGAATGACATTGTCTGGGTAATTCTTATAACCCACCGCATTTGAAGCCCTTAAAAGCATTTGTAAAAGCACATTCGGTGCTTTTTTCCTAAAGCTTAACAGCCTGTCCCATGGATCTTCTTTCAAGAAGCGATAAGCTACATCGAAAGTTGCCCCGCCCCACATTTCCATTGAAAATAAATCAGGAAGGAGTTTTGCTGTAGGCTCAGCGATATCAAGAATATCTTTCGACCTAATTCTCGTCGCCAATAAAGATTGATGTGCATCACGGAAAGTCGTATCAGTAATCAGTACCTCTTTCTGATCTTTAATCCAATTAACCAGTCCCTCTGCACCTTGTTGTTCCAGAATATTCTTCGTACCCGAGATAAGTGGCAGTCCGCCAACATTCGGAATTGGCGCTGAATCGAAAACAGGTTTTTTCTTTTTTTCCACTCCCGGGAAACCATTTACCGTTACATTACCGATATATGAAAGCATTTTTGTCCCACGGTCTTTTTGGACTGGGAACGTAAATAGTTCCGGTGTTGAATCAATAAAGGAAGTATCGTATTCACCATTAATGAAATTCTCATGTTTTACAACATTTTCAAGGAATGGAATATTCGTTTTAATTCCACGAATCCTGAATTCCTTAAGGTTACGCACCATTTTTGATGCAGCCTGTTCAAATGAAAGCGCATGTGTTGAAAGTTTAACGAGAAGTGAATCATAATATGGTGTGATAACAGCCCCTTGGAACCCATTACCAGCGTCCAAACGTACTCCAAAACCTCCACCTGAACGATACACCATCATTTTTCCAGTATCCGGCATGAAATTATTCAATGGATCCTCAGTTGTTACCCGTGACTGAATAGCAAAACCATGTGTTTTAATACCAGCTTGTTCAGGAATCCCAATCTTTTTGCCATGAAGTTCATGTCCTTCAGCAATCATGATTTGTGATTGAACAATATCGATACCTGTAATCATTTCAGTAATGGTATGCTCAACCTGTACCCTTGGATTGACTTCAATAAAGTAAAATTCACCATTTGCAACAAGGAACTCGACAGTACCCGCGTTGACATAGTCAATATTTTTCGCCAATTTGACTGCTGCCTCACAAATTCTTTCACGTAAGTCCTCAGAAAGCGAAACAGAAGGTGCCACTTCTACAACTTTTTGATGACGTCTCTGAACAGAACAGTCACGTTCGTATAAATGCACGATATTTCCGTGAGTATCAGCCAAAATTTGAACTTCAATATGTTTTGGATTTTGAATAAATCTCTCTACATAGACCTCATCATTACCGAAGGCTGCTTTGGCTTCAGATTTTGCGCGATCATAAGCCTGTTCAACATCTTCAATTTTCTCAACGATTCGCATTCCGCGCCCACCGCCGCCTAGTGACGCTTTTACAATAATTGGAAAACCATATTGTTCACCAAATTCTCTCACTTCTACAACACTGGTTACAGGACCTTCGCTACCCGGGATGACCGGAATATCAGCTAGTTCTGCTTGGGTTCTTGCTTTTACTTTGTCACCAAACATATCTAGGTGTCTTGATTCTGGTCCGATGAAGATAATGCCTTCTTCTTCACAACGTTTAGCAAAATCAATGTTTTCTGAAAGGAAACCATAACCAGGATGAATCGCATCGACTCCGCTCATCTTAGCAATTGCAATAATACCTTCAATATCTAGGTATGCATCAATCGGCTTTTTGCCTTCCCCAACTAGGTATGCTTCATCCGCCTTATATCGATGGTAGGATCCATAATCTTCTTTTGAATAGATTGCAACTGTACTAATATCTAATTCCGTACACGCCCGAAAAATCCGAATCGCTATTTCTCCACGATTTGCCGCAAGTACTTTTTTAATCTTCTTTGTTTTAAGAAACATTCTATACTTCTCCCTCAAATACCTTATAGTCTAGATATATAAAAAGAACCATCTTTCCTTCTATAATTCTTTTTGTTTTCATATTTTTTTCTTTATCATTTACTTTATCTTTTACTAAAATCTCTAAATATAGTTTTTTATTATTGGCAGCACATAAAATACTTTTTACCGCTGTTAGCATCCCAAATTGTCCCTCAGATGGTTCAACTATCGGTTTTTTGTCAGCTTAAATCTGCATACGCTCGAAAGCTATGAACAACCTCGATAGGAGCCTCTCCCGATAGAATCCATGCTCATGATAGAGTTCAATCACTTCTTCTGGCTCTAGGGTTAAGGTTGTCCAATAGCTTTCAAACTCTATATCTAGTACTAAAAGATTTGCCCGTGTTTGTCGATGTTTTTTTTGAATCATGCATTTTTGAATTGCTATCTTCCCGTGAATACTGCTGATCGTTTGTCCAAAAATGCCTGAGTTCCTTCGTTCTTATCATCGCAATCAAATAGGATGGCCTGAGACAATTTCTCCATCATCAAAGCCGTATCCATATCTAGATCAAAACCACGATTTACCGTTAGTTTAGCTAGTCTAATGGCGAGCGGACCTTTGGCAAGAATCTTATCCGCTTTTTCCTTCACGGTCCTCCACAGTTCTCCTATTGGAACCGCACAGGATACGAGCCCGATCGCTTCCGCATGCTTTGCCGTGATAATATCTCCAGTAAGGATCATATCTAGCGCTCTCCCTTTTCCTACAATTCGCGCTAGACGTTGTGTACCACCAGCACTCGGGATAATCGAAAGGTTTAATTCAGGCAACCCCATTTTGGCATGTTCAGCAGCGATTCGAATATCGCAGGCCATCGCAAGCTCACACCCGCCTCCGAGCGCAAATCCATTAATCGCAGCAATCGTTGCCTTACTGGAGTTTTCAATGAATCGGTAAGTACCTGACATGCCTGGAAGAAGGGCATCCATTGCTGTTTTTTCTCTCAATTGGCGAATATCTGCCCCCGCGGCAAACGACTTCTCCCCATCACCTGTAAAAACAATAACCCCAACTTCTTCATCACGTTCCAATCTTTCTAGAGCCTGTTCTATTTCCTTTAATGTATTACCATCTAAAGCGTTTCTAACCTCAGGCCGGTTGATTTTTATTACGCCAATACGCCCTTCTTTCTCCACTAAAATATTTTCAAATCCCATGTTATCTCTCCTCCCTAACATAAGTACGTCGACAGCGGCAGGCATTTCTTCAATGCAACTCCCTGACTAAGAATACGTATAAAATCCTTTTCCAGTTTTACGTCCAAAATCGCCCTTTGCAAATAATTCTGTTACTATTTGGGAAGGCTTCATTTTTTCATCACCCGATTCCTGATAACGCTGCATCCGAATATAATAGTGTACATCGATTCCAGTCAGATCAATCAGAGCGAACGGACCGATTGGATGATTTAGCGCTTTGGTGCAAGCTAGATCGATTTCCTCCGCTGTGGCGACACCATTTTCCAACAGATAAATCGCCTCATCCATCAGCTTTCCTAAAATTCGGTTGGCAACAAAGCCGGAAATCTCTTTTTTTAATAAAATGGGAACCTTGTTGATTCGCTTTGCTAATTCAAATGTGATTTGTGCCGTTTCTTCGGATGTATACGGTCCTTGCACTATTTCAACCAATTCCATGACCAAAGCAGGGTTAAAAAAGTGCATATTGCATATCTTGTCCGGACGGCAGGTTGCATCGGCCATTTGCGAACTGACGATGGTGGAACTGTTGCTGGCGATGATGGTATGGGCAGGGGCTAGACGGTCCACTTCAGCATAAAGGGCACGCTTGGCTTCCAATTTTTCCACAATCGCCTCAATCAAGAAATCAGCATTCTTTACTGCTTCCTCCAACAAACTCTCGAAACGAATCCGATCAAAAGCTCTTTTCACTTGGTCCTGTGACAATCTGCCTTTTTCTACTCTACGCTTCATATTCCCTTCCAAAGATTGCTTCGCTTTTACCAGACTTTCTTCATTGATGTCCTGCAGGGTCACGTGATATCCGGCCAGGGCGCAAACCATGGCAATTTGCGATCCCATTGCTCCGGAACCAATCACAGCGATATGTTTGATTTGATTGATGTCCATATCTATTTCACCTTTCCCATCCTTCAAGATTTATTTACATCTTCCTAGCATTCTTCTAATACACGTTGTGAGATGATTATTTTTTGGATTTCATTGGTTCCCTTTTTCCATTATAGAGAGACCAATTCCGCCGTATTCTTCTGGGATGATGATTCCAAACAATCCTAACTCTTTCCTATTTATATTAACTCAATGGCAATCGCCATACCTTGGCCGCCACCTACACATAGAGTAGCTAAACCCAGTTGTTCATTACGACGCTTCATTTCATAAAGCAGTGTAGTAACAATTCTTGCTCCAGTGGCCCCGAGCGGATGGCCAAGAGCTATGGCTCCCCCGTTGACATTCAACTTATCGGTATCTAAGTCCAATTTCCGAATGACAGCAAGAGCTTGAGCAGCGAAGGCTTCATTCAGCTCCATTAGGCCGTAATCGGACAATCTGGTTCCTGTTCTGGTCAGCAGTTTCTTCACAGCTGAAATCGGCCCGATTCCCATCACCTCGGGAGATACACCAGATGTAGCCCAATCCACAATTTTGGCCATTGGCTTCACGCCCAACTCTTCTGCCTTTGCTCTAGACATGAGTACCAGTGCCGCCGCACCGTCGTTTCTTCCGCACGCATTTCCGGCGGTTACAGATCCGTCTTTCTTAAAAGCCGGTTTCAGAGCGGCCAACTGTTCCAACGAAGTATGGCGAGGAAATTCATCCGTCTCAAATAGGATAGTGTTTTTCTTCTGTCTAACCTCCACGGGCACGATTTCATCTTTAAACTTTCCATTCTTTATGGCTTCAGCAGCCCTCTGCTGGCTCTGCATGGCAAAGGCATCCTGATCTTCACGGGAAATACCAAACCGTTCCGCAACGTTTTCCGCCGTCATACCCATACTAAGGTGTTGGCCATAGATATCCATTGGCTGCTGCCCGTTCTCCAAGTTAGAATCGACCAAAATGGGATTCCCCTCGCCAAATCGGGAATTCCTGAGATAAATGGGAGATAAGCTAAGGCTTTCAGCCCCCCCCGCTACCACTACATCCGCCTGTCCGAATGCAATCTGCTGAACAGCTGAACCGATGGACTGCATGCTGGATGCACATAGCCGATTTACCGTAAACGCCGAAGCGGTCTCAGGTACTCCCGCGCGTAATGAAGCCACTCTAGCCATATTGGAGGATTGGGTCGATGGCCGTACCTCGCCCATGATGACCTCATTAACGTACTCAGGTGAAATGCCCGCGCGCTGAATCGTTTCGCGAATAACCACTTCCCCTAACTTTCCTGAATCAATGTCTTTCAGCGTTCCTCCAAATTTCCCAATGGCCGTTCTAGCCGCTGACACAATCACAATATCATCCTTCATTTACTTCACCTCATTAGAATAGTTGTTTTTATACTCTTTAGTGAGTTAACACCTTAACAAGTTATCGACCTTCGATTTCGCAGCAACATTTCGGACAGGAACAACTCAGTACCAAGTCCGTTCGTTCACCGCATTTTTATCTCTAAATTTCTGCTCTTTGTTTGCCATCACAAAAATACCCCCCAAAGTGTTTCAGACAAATCCCTAGTGGTTTTTATCCAATGTCTACTTTAAGGGAGGCAAACTACTTCTTATCTACATTATGAAACCTGAATGCTTCTTCCATCAAAATAGGGGATAATCGATAACACCCCGCATTGAGCCACAAAACTCAATTCGGTTTCCGACCCACGTCCCAGAATCCTTTGTCCTACTGTGGATTTCTGTAGAATCTCTTCACTTCGATGCCGATTGCCTTGATAGAAGAGCAAAGCAGCCTGAGCAGCATCCGTCAATTCCCAAACCTGCTGTCCACCCTCTGAAAAGCAATCCAATAAGTAACCCGCTCCATAAAAATCCTCTATGCTAAAAGACCCATCCATACCCGAACAGATAAGAATGATCGTCTCTTCACGATGCTTTTCAAGAATTCGCTCTGCAACCGCTCGTCCATTTAATAGGGAACATATATAGACTTGATTAGCAGTAGATGCCTTGCGGACAGCGACTGTACCATTTGTTGTGGAAAGGATGATGCTTTTCCCCCTGACTACGTCTTTTAACGACAAGGGTTGCGGAGCGTGAAATCCATCGATCGTTTTTCCCTTATATTCCCCCACCAACAAAAAACTGTCTTGTTTTCTTCCCTTAGCCACTTTCAACGCTTCTTCCCCTTGATGGACTGGTATCACTTCTTTAGCCCCGAAATGCAGTCCCGCTGTTATCGTTGACGTAGCTAGAAGTACGTCAAAGACAACGGCCACATGATTTTTCATTTTTTCTTCATCTATCTCTTCTTTTTTAAAAAGGAGATGAATTCTCCCCATTGTATACACCTCTGCAATTTGACCTTATTTTACGGTTAATAACCCCAGTGCTATCCGGATTAATCCACGAGCAGCATCTTCATAAGTAGAAAAACGTTCATCCAACGTTTGCCCTTTCTTCCACCGGAAAAAAATTTGTTGGACAATCACTGCCCGTTTAAAGTAGGCGAACGCTAAATAAAAATCGATTTGGGATATGTCCCGTCCGCTTTTCTTCGCGTACGCTTCAATAAATTGATCTCGGGTCATAAAGCCAGGTAAGATCGTGACCGGAGGTTTTTTACTCATGTTTTTCAGGAAATCCGGATCATCTTCCTGAACCCAATAACTCATGGCACTACCCAAATCTGCCAGGGGATCTCCAATGGTTGTCATTTCCCAGTCAAATATCGCGATCATTTTACCTAAATCATGATAATCAAACATCACATTATTTAATTTGTAATCATAATGGATGAGGGTAGCCTTCGGCGAAACCGGCACATGATTCACCAGCCATTTTGTCAGTTCTTCTACCCCTTCGATTTCGGCCGTTTTTGCCCGATTGTACCTATCAATCCAACCATGCACCTGTCTTTCCATAAACCCTGCGGGATAGCCCAATTCCTGAAGGCCTTCTGTCTCATAATCAATTTGATGTAGTTCTACCAGACGGTCGACCATGGTTTCCGAGATTTTTCCGCAGATCTCATGTGTTGGGTTATGGGACGCAGGAAACTCCGTATCCAAAACAAGTCCTTTCCGTCTTTCCATCAGTAAAAAGGGACTTCCAATGATTCCCTTGTCATCGCAGAATAAATATGGCTCCGGCGCAAGAGGATAGACTGCATGAATCTTTTTTAGCAGCTTGTATTCGCGTGCCATGTCATGTGCCTTAGGTGCCACCGGTCCATGGGGAGGTCTGCGAAGTACAGCCTCCCAATCCCCTTTGCTCAATTGATAGGTTAAATTGGAAGCACCTTTTCCGAATTGCCTGACGACCAATGGCGAATCATCCAAATGTTCAAAACTACCTCGGAGATAGGCATCCAATCTCTCTAGGTGTAGTTCCTCTCCCTCGCGAACAACGATCGTATCATCATCCGCTGGATTCCAAGTGGTCTGATTCTTACTCATCTATCTCATCACCTGCTTTTTTTCTTGCATTTTCACTTGCGATTTTAGCTCCATTTTGGCAATAGCGGATCGATGGACTTCATCAGGGCCATCTGCGAATCGAAGTGTTCTTGATTTTGCCCAAGCTGCGGCAAGCGGGAAATCATCGCTCACTCCTGCTCCACCAAGAGACTGTATCGCTCGGTCTAGTACCCTTAGGGCCATATTCGGAGCGACAACTTTAATCATAGATATTTCCTTTCTAGCCACCTTATTCCCAACAGTATCCATCATATAGGCCACTTTTAAAGTCAGAAGGCGTGCCTGTTCAATGTCCATTCGCGACTCAGCAATCCACTCCTGGATGACCCCTTGTTCTGCAAGCGGTTTACCAAAGGCAACTCGTTCTTGTACCCGGCTGCACATGATTTCAAGTGCTCGCTCGGCCGCCCCGATTAAACGCATGCAATGATGAATCCGGCCAGGGCCAAGTCTTCCTTGTGCTATTGCAAAGCCTTTGCCTTCACCCCAGATAATGTTAGAAGCCGGAACCCGAACTTGGTTGAATTCAATTTCAGAGTGACCGTGCGGTGCATGATCATAGCCAAATACAGGTAATTGTCTGACATTATTTACTCCCGGAGTATCTAGCGGCACCAATATCTGGCCATGTCTTTCATGCTTAGGACCTTCCGGATTCGTTATCCCCATTACAATAGCGATCTTACATCTGGAATCTCCTGCACCGGAAGACCACCATTTCCGGCCGTTGATCACATATTCATCCCCGTCCCTTTCAATCGTTGCTTCCATATTTGTTGCATCAGAGGATGCTACACCAGGCTCTGTCATTGAAAAACAAGAACGAATTTCCCCATTTAATAACGGAAGTAGCCATTTCTCTTTTTGTTCCTCCGTACCATAACGAACCAACACTTCCATATTCCCCGTGTCAGGTGCACTGCAATTGAAAACAGCCGGACCAATCATGGAACGCCCCATAATTTCACAAAGTGGAGCATATTCAAGATTTGTTAAACCTGCCCCATATTCGCTCTCTGGCAAAAATAAATTCCATAATCCAGCAGCCTTCGCCTTTGCTTGCATTTCTTTCATAATCGGAGGCTCATCCCACCGACTCACGCCTTCGTTCAATTGACGTTCATAAACAGCTTCATTTGGATAAACGACTTCATCCATAAATAATGTTAACTTTTCCTGCAATTCTTTCACTCGATCACTGTACTCAAAATTCATGTTTTTCCCTCCCCAGAATCTAGATAAGCCTTCCTCCATCAATAATAATCGTTTGACCCGTTATATAGGCCGACGCTTCGGAAGCAAGTAAAACCACTGTCCCTGCTAAGTCATCCAGTTCACCTAACCGTTGGATAGGCAGTGCAGAAAAAAGTTTATTCCGAAACGATTCATTGGAAAGTTCTTCTTCGTTTAAGGCCGTTTTAATATACCCTGGGGCAATGGCGTTGACATTGATGTGATACCTAGCCCATTCTTTAGCCAATGCTCGTGTAAGGTTAATGATTCCAGCTTTGCTTGCACAATATGGAGCCATGGCATTACTGCCCTTCAATCCTGCTAAAGACGAAATGTTGATAATCTTGCCATATTTCTGTTCCTTCATGACTCTAGCTACAGCTTGGGCACAGAAAAATACCCCTTTTAAGTTCGTGTCGACAACCTTGTCCCACTCCTCTTCGGTCACTTCTAGGGCAAACTTGGTTATCCCGACTCCAGCATTATTGATGAGAATATCTATTCTTCCGAACTCTTTTGTTACGGTTTCTACCATTTGGCTAATAGAGGAAATGTCTTGCACATCTACTGAAAGTGCCAAAGACTTGCGCCCCATGCCACGGATCTTCGCAGCAACCAGTTCCCCCTCTGCTTGATTTCGGCTTACAATGACAATATCCGCTCCTTGTTCTGCCAAGGCATAGGCCATTCCTGATCCCAACCCTTTGCTTCCTCCAGTGACAATGGCCACTCGTCCACTTAAATCGAATCTGCTCATAAACATCTCCTCCCTATTTCATTCTTTCATAGACCAAAAGGGTGGCAATTTCATCTTTTAGCCTTCGAATGTTAATAAACGCAATTTCAGTGCCAATTCAAAAAACGGATGTATAGCAGTTCATAAAATGATGCAATTCAATACTGAATTAATAATCTAGTGTTTACCACAAATCACAAAGGTTTACTTGTACTCTTGATGTAATTGAGCAGCGATTATATTCTTTTGAATTTCTGACGTACCTTCGTAAATCTTGGTGATTCTCGCATCTCGATAAAAACGTTCAATCGGGAATTCTGCAATATAGCCAATCCCTCCATGAATCTGTACGGCCTTATCCGCTACACGGTTATAAATCTCAGAGCCTAGTAATTTTACCATCGCGGCTTCCTTAATCACTTTCATTTGTTGATCTACCATCCACGCCACGCGATACGTCATGGAACGAAGGGTTTCTACATCTAAGGCGATCTCAGCTAAGTAATGCTGGATAATTTGCTGTTCAAAAATGGGTTTTCCAAACTGTATCCTCGTATGTGCAAAATCAACGGACATCTCTAGCAATTTCACACAAGAACCAAGATTTCGTGCAGCGAGCCCTGCCCTTCCATTGGCGAGAATTTTCAGTGCATTCACATACCCTTGTCCCTCTTGACCGAGCACATTTTCTACCGGCACTTCGCAGTCTTCAAAGAATATTTCAGCGGAATGTGACCCACGAAGCCCCATTTTCTTTTCGTTTTTCCCTAAATGGAACCCTGGAAAGTCTTTTTCTACAATAAAAGAAGTAATCCCCTTGGCTCCTTTAGAAGGATCGGTGACGGCCATGACCGTAAAGACATCAGCAATCGGGGCATTGGTAATATAGTGTTTAGTTCCATTTAATATAAATTTGTCCCCTTTTCGAACCGCTGTGGTTTTCAAATTCGTCGCGTGGGATCCTGCACTCGGTTCGGTCAATGCAAAGGCGCCAATCATCTCGCCCCTTGCCATCGCTGGCAAGTACTTTCGCTTTTGTTCTTTGTTCCCCATCTCCACAATCCCAACAGAACCGATTCCGGTATGGGCTCCAATGACGGAGGTATAGCCATTATGCGTTCTTCCTATTTCCTCATAGATGGCGCATTTTCCGACCATCCCGATCCCTATCCCCTCGTATTCCTCGGGGATACTTAAACCGAATAGTCCCATTTCCTTAGACATCCGCATGATTCGCTCTGGAATCTCATCCTTTTCTTCGATTTCCATCGCAAGTGGGTCTACCTCGCTATCAATAAACTCTCTAATACTCTGTTTTAAAAATGTAATATCCTCAGATAAACGGAAATCCATGATGTTCACAATCCTTTCCATTAAATTGTATAACTGTAAAATCCTTGACCTGATTTCTTTCCTAAACGCCGGGCTTTCACATATTTCACCAGCAGGGGGGAGGGGCGATATTTTTCTCCTAAATGGTGATATAAATACTCCATATTGCGTAATCGGCTGTCTAATCCGACCAGATCAGCTAGTTCCAGCGGGCCCATCGGATGGTTTAATCCAAGTTTGAGGGCTTTGTCGATGTCCTCGGCTGAAGCCACCCCTTCCATCAGCATATTCATGGCCTCGTTTCCAATCAGACAATTCATGCGACTCGTTACAAAACCAGGAAACTCATTCACTTCGACGGTTTCTTTCCCCATCTTTTCCGCTACTTGTTTGACAACCTCGACCGTCTCATCGGATGTATCTAAGCCTCGGATGATCTCGATCAATTTCATCCGGTGGGCGGGATTAAAGAAGTGCATCGCTACACATTGACCAGGCCTTTTCGTCGATGCCGCAATTTCTGTAGGGCTCATGGTGGAGGTATTTGTGGCAAGGATCGCATGGGAAGGAGCCCATTCATCCAACTGCTGAAAAATGTTGATTTTGAGTTCCATCATTTCCAAAACCGCTTCTATAACCAAGTCCGTCTTTGCCACAGCTTCGTGCATCTGCGTAGTATAAGAAAGATGATTCCTTGCAGCGTCCCGTTGTTCAGCCCGAATATAACCCTTTTTTACACTTTTATCTAATTGGCGATCAATATAGCTTTTCGCCTGTTCGATAGCTTCTAGACGGATATCCTGCAACGTTACCGAAAATCCTGCTAGTGCCGCGGTATAGGCAACCCCTCGTCCCATCGTGCCGCTGCCGATCACAGCAATATGATTAACCATCTCAAAAACCTCCCACTATAAATTAATGTTCTCTCTTGTTTCCTCTTGTTTACTCCCGTTTTCTCAGTATTTCATTTACGACATATTGAGTAAATCACATGAACTTTCAAAATCTGTATAAATATAGGTTCATAGGGGTATAGGGGAAGAGAGGAAAATAGAGTTTTTCCTTGTGATCATCACCTTTCCCATTGACTTAATATTTAAAACAGTTAAAATTTTTCTTATTGTATATTATATAAACATATAAGTAATTTTGATGTAAAATACAAATTTACAATATCAATATAAGCATGAGTTATGATTGATCTTAATCAAAACACCAGTGGTTAAAACAAAAGCAACATCAATCAGCCCTAGAGTTTTATTCGATCGTTCACGACATTTGTAATCAGAATACTTTTTTGTATAATTAGGAATATCTAAACTTAGCATATGGAGGGGACATTCATGCTAGATACAGCCATAAAGAAGCAAATTCAATCCATTTCATCAGTTTCTTCTCATCACGAAAAGCAAATCCTTGCCGTTCGTGGATTTATGGATCTTTTTCAATTTTCCCGTGTAGGTCTCTATTTCTATTCGACGTTAAGCAAAATCGGTGAAGGCATATTACGAATCGATAAACAAGGAGTATCCTCCTTGCAGGAGTGGAGAGAAGATGTTCGAAACATGCCACCCATCTATTCGGCCATTCAAGAAAGGAAGCCCAAACATGTCGATTCGCAATCGATTCACCAACTACCTATAAAATATACCAATGGCATGACTACTGAAATTCTAGTAGTTCCCATTAGCTATAGCTCACATGTAGTTGGCTATGCCTGTATGGGGAGTACAGATTCCTTTACCGTTAGAGATAGCCTTCTTCACTCTTTAGGTGTATATGGGCAACAATTAGGGCAAATATTTGGGGAAGACGACTACCCTGAAAACTCCAAAAGACTTAGCAGGAGGGAAATTGAAGTATTGCAGAAAATGTCTTGGGGTGAAAGCACTAAGGTAATGGCTGTATCCCTTGGTATTAGCGAATTTACCGTTCAAGATTATGTACGATCCGCAATTCGAAAACTCGAAGTGTTCAATCGAGTGCAAGGAGTAGCCGAAGCCTTGCGCAGAGGAATCATCCAATAAAAACACCTTATCTTGCAATCAGTTGCCCTTATTTTACTAGCAACTGGCTGTATTCACTCTGTATAAGGGGTACAGGCAACATTTCTATTTAATCCCCTTTTTTTTAATATATCAACTTTATTCGAGGGTTTGGTTGGTCTCCATTTAGTCTCTTATTTTCCATTTATTTTGTGTTGAAACCGTTTACAACAACTGTGATAATTAAGGTCCAAGGTATTCCTAATAGAAGAAACTCGGAATGATTATAAGACATAAATACCAGCTAGATTATCTGGAGCAAAGGAATCTAGCTGGTAAAATGAAGTACTTCTTTAATTTAGGACCATCTACCCGATAGGATAAATATCCCCAAAAAATATAGCGATGAAATTGCTTGTAATGCTCTACATCGTAGAGCCCTTCGTTAGGACCCCACTTGCGATATCTTTTAACCGTACAGTAGTGATTTCTTTCTCGACAAATTCTAAGCGATCATAATCTTTAATATTTAAGGTGTTGACTAAAACATTAGTCTCACATAGGGATCTTTCATGTTAATCAGTCTGCTTATATTCTTGTTTTAATTTTTCAACGATGTCGTCAGAAGAAAGATCACCACGAATTTCTTTTTCCATCATATCGGATAATAAAGGACTTGGTTTATAGGCTCCGTCAATTTGGTTTAAATCTAGGGCATATTCCCAAGATTTTTGCTTCTCTTCTAACAGTTCTAATTTTTTAAGCCGACCATAGAGTTCTTCGAAGTAATAGTATTCTTACGGAAATCTCCCTCTAAAGACACTACTTTAATCCATACTCCCCCACTTATTTAATTATTCAATAGATACTATTCCATAATCAGAAAAGTGTTTATGGAAATCTATGCTAAATTAAAGTTACTAGTTGATTAAACGCGTTAACTAAAGATTACTATAATATTTAACGGGAACTGGAGGAGTTATAATGCAAGCGCAGAAAGTTCTAGTGGAGGTCACGGAGCAAAATAAATTTGATTATGAAGGGTACGGGTTGGGTCTCTTACTTACATTTGGATTAGCTTTCATTGCAGGGCAAGTAGCGAAGTTACCGTTTTTTTCGATTATGGGAATAATGATTATTTCTATTATACTTGGTGCCATCTGGGGCAATACAGTTTCCCATCACCCTACTGTAAATACCAATCTAGGAATCACTTTCAGTAGTAAAAGATTATTGCGCGTTGGAATCATTCTTCTCGGATTTAGACTTAATTTGACTGACATCCTAAATGCAGGCTTGCCTATTCTACTAATTGACGTAATTGTAATTACATTTACCATGTTATTTATTCTCTTCCTTGGCAAACTTTTTAAAACGGACAAACAATTAACCACTTTAGTGGCTGCAGGCACAGCAATTTGTGGAGCAGCCGCAATCGTAGCGATATCTCCTATCGTTAAAGGTAAACAAGAGCAAACGGCCATTGCCGTCTCATGTATTGCGGTCCTTGGAACGGTCGGTGCCCTACTATACATCTTTCTTTTTCCCTACTTACCTATCACTGACACCGAATATGGAGTGCTGGTAGGAGCTACCTTACATGAACTAGCACATGTAGTTGCTGCTGGGGTACCGAGTGGCGTTATAGGA
The DNA here is from genome assembly GCF_031457145.1 of Neobacillus niacini. GTDB lineage: Bacteria > Bacillota > Bacilli > Bacillales > Cytobacillaceae > Neobacillus > Neobacillus niacini_J. The sequence continues at coordinate 20,652 of NZ_JAVDVZ010000003.1, read as the reverse complement.
AGTGATTCCGCGATCCTTGTCAAATTAGGAAGAGTATTACTTCTAATCCCAGTTGCTCTGTTAATTAGTTATTTTATTAATAGAAAGAACACAAAACAGGCCGAAAATATTAAGGACTTGCCGATTCCGTGGTTTATCTTTGGATTCCTCTTAATGAGTTTGATCAATACTTTACAGTGGATTCCAGAGGGTGGCTCCCAATTTTTTCTTTTATTAAGTACCTATTTATTAGCAATGGGAATGGCGGGCCTAGGATTAAATATTAGATGGGCAGATTTTAAAAAAGTCGGAATGAAACCAGTTGGAGTGGCCGTACTAGGATTCTTGGCACTTCTCTCGATTTCTCCACTTCTAATATTTATCTATCGTCTTTTTTAATAATAGCTCGATTAATGAGGTGATTTTTCATCATATCTATTAATATAGTGTTAGATGGATGTTGCAACTGCAGGAGGAAAGTAATGAATCTTGATTATTTAAAAGTATTTTATGTGGCAGCACATAACAAGAGCTTCTCACAAACAGCCAAAGATCTTCATCTCTCCCAATCCTCTGTAAGCATACAAATCAAACAGTTAGAGGAGCAATGGGATTGCCAATTATTTGAACGGACAACAAAAAAGATGTCATTAACCCCAGCTGGGGAGATCGTATTTAAACAGGTTCAAAAACTATTTTCGATTATGAATGAAACCACAAATGAATTACAGGAACTAAAAGGTGTCGTTCACGGTGATTTACAAGTCGGTGCCAGCCTTACGATTGGGGAGCACATCCTTCCCTTCGTTTTAGCTGAGTTTAATAAATTGTATCCTAAGGTAGATATTCGCTTTAAAGTATTCAACTCAAGATACATTATTGAAAAGTTAAATAATCGTGAAATTAACCTAGGCTTTATTGAATCAATGCTATCATATCCAACGTTAAAACAAGTCCCTTTTGCAGAGGACGAACTGATTATCATCGCTCCACCGAACCATTGGTTATCTGAGAAAGAATGTATATCCATTGAAGAGTTATTAACCCTTCCGCTTATTATGCGTGAAAAAGGGTCAGGTACGAGACAAGTTACCGAAGATACCCTTCGTAGAAATCATGTGGATCCTACGAAACTCAACATCGTGATTGAGCTAGAGCAAACAGAAGCCATCAAATCAGTAGTGGAAGCAGGTTTGGGAGTTTCAATCCTATCGAGGCACGCAGTAAAGAAAGAGCTTGAGTTACAGACCTTAAAACACATAGTAATAAAAGAATTCCGTTTTCTCCGGAGCTTTTACATGGTTTATAATGAGGAAGCATTGCAGCTACCCAGTAAAAAACTGATTGAACTGGTAAATAACATTTTTACGGATAAAAAAACTTAAGAATTAAATTAATGTCGCTTTTTTAAAGATATAGTAATTTAGCATGATAAATTCTGAATTTTCTAATAACATAAAGGTGTTCCAAACAATCTGCTTTTCGGAGAAAAGTCAGGTATTTTACTGCATCATATAAAAATTCTTAAGCTCATAAAGAAATTGAGGAGAATGTTAATGAATATCGAAGCATTAAGAGTTTTTACTACGGTTGCGAAATTACGAAGTTTTTCACATGCTGGGGAACAATTAAATTTTTATCCACCAATTGTAAGTTCACAAATTCGAAATTTAGAAGGTACATTTTCTGAATAGATAATCCATCGAACTTCAAAATCTGTTGAATTCTTGAATCAATGATTTTTAATGGCATGATAAGTTTTGTATAGTGTGTTTTAGCATGAATTTGTGAGGCTAGATCAAGGAAAAGTCTTTGGAATATATCTGGATTCATGCCATTTAAACGGCGTGGGAGCTAAGAAATACTGATAGAATCAAGATCAACGCCTTTTTGTAGTTGATCATCGAAAAGACAATCGCCGAGCATTTTTGTTCCAATCATAAAAAACTTTTTGCATAATATATCTGGTGTGCAAATAAATATATTAAACGATAAAAGAGACGGGGATACTAAAAGTTAATATTGAGTGAGGTCCAAGAATTAGAGGACACGATTAATCAGATGAGAACGAGTTTAATCAAAATTGTCGGTGAAACTGGATTAATAACGAAGAAACTCTTAGGTACAGCCAGAGATTAGACGAGCTCATTTCGACCTATCAAAAACTAAAAATGGGTTCTGGTGCAAATACTTGAAGAAAATATAAAAAAGCGGAAGATTTCTAGTGACCCCTGGCTAGCAACTAGTCCAAACAGTTGATGGATGAATTCTTTTTGATTTTGGACAGACTTCTCCCTTTGGAGAGTCTGCCCTTTTTTGATCATGTACATAGCCTCTATCCCCGCAATAATTCGTTTGGCAGTCCGTAAGGATTTTAATCCAAGCATTGGGCGAATTCGTTTTTTAATAAAGCGCTAATCCTGCTCCACGATATTATTTAGATATTTAACTTGCCTTAGTTGGATGCCTTCAGGCATTTGCTTTTCCATACTAATCATGTCCTTTTTTATGCAAGGCCACCAAGCGAAAGCGCGGTAGAAAATCTGTGTCTATTTTCTTGATGTAGTATCAATCTCTCCGTTTACTTTTATCAATTCATCCGCTTTACCAAATGAAATATTTACTTTTTTTGTATATGATAATCATAATAGCTTCTCTTATTATAAATTTCTCCTCTTATTCATCGTTCTCACCCCTACCAACTTAAAGTGAGACAAATGCTTCATATCAACCTTTTTCTTTATTTAGCAATATTCTTTGTAAAACAAGTATTTCTCTATCCAAATTTTGGCTAATTTTTAATACTTGCTTATCCTCTAGACCTTTACTCGAAGCAATATTAATCATTTCTGCTTTTAATTTATCTATTTTACTTGTTAATTGTAGTAATTTTGCCAACATCATGATTTACAACACTACTCTCAATATTTTTTATATACGTATATAATTCAAGAATTCATCAAACATAGCGGACAATCCATTCTTTCCGATTTTCATTCGGCCATTCGGTTTAATCTCCTTGGAATGATGCATATAGAGGAGATCAAGAATTTTCTTCATGTATTCCTCTGTACAGTCATAATTATTCAGAATCTCGAAGGCAGAAGGATCAAGTGGACCTCCCCCACTAACTGTAATAATTTTCTTTATTTTCAAAACAGGGTTATTCTCTGATGCAATTGATAGAATAAAGCCGCCACCAAAAGAATTTCCTATAAAAGATGCCTCATCTATACACATAAGCTGCATAAAATCCCATATATGGTTTACCCTTAGAAGCTGTGGATTGTCAAAACTAAATAGTTTATCAGTAAAACCGAATCCTACCATATCAATAGCATACACGTGAAAGTGTTTGCTCAACGCTTCGATGTTATATTCCCAGCTATTCTAAGCGCTGGCTCCATATTCGCCGCTATGAAGTCTTGCTCAAAGGATGATTATAGAAGCGCTTGTAGTCAGATTCGTACTTTTTTACCTACTACTAACAACAGGAGTACCGAATGGACAATCCTAGCTCACATTTGTCTTATACTAATCTAGATGCCCGTCAGGAACTACCTGAAATAGCTACTTTAGAGGAAATTCAAGATTGCATTAAAGAGTTAAGAAGACAAATTGATTCCAGTTTAAGTAGGCGTCAGTTTGATCCCATACGACAACGAAATTTAGCCTTGTTCTCCCTTATGTAGCCACCGGCATACGAGCTGGGGAAACTGCTAATGATTTGGGCAGCAATGCCTGCCTGGACTAATCCCTTATCCGTAAACAGGATGACCCGCTTTCCGCCTAATCCCTGAATCATTTGCGGGAGTAAACTTCTTGCCCCCGCTCCGATAGATATGGATGTTCTTAAATGAAATTCAGAAAAAGAATTATTCATTTCCATCACCTGCTTTCTGAAATTAAGGTTCATTCGAATAGAAATGACTTCTATCATTCCTACACTTCGTGGCTATTTCTCTAAATGTAATCGCTTGCAATACTAATAATAGTTCAACTTTTCTGATTAATACATTCCCTAAAATTAAGGGGTACTCTCCATGAAAAGTTATCTCTCCTAACTCTATAAATGTTGATTTATCAACAGTTTGACCCGTTGGTGGGTGCCAAAAAAATATTTTTCGACACGCTTACTTCCTCGAGTGCTTTACCCCGCCCGTTACATGTTCAAAAAAAATCACTTTTCCGATTATAAGGCATTGGAATTCCGTCTTCTTCGGTTAGTTCTCTCTCTAAATAGTAACCGGGAGGGGATTGACATGACCGATAGAAGAATCAAGAGCTTCAATTTTTGAAGCCCTTTAACTGGTTATAAAAAAATCAAAAGCCATATAAAAAGGTTTCTAAGGAACTATTTCGTACATAATAATACCCGATAGTCCAAAATTCCTTGATATTTTGCCATTATATAAACATGCTGATTCATGATGGTGTACAGTTCAGGCTCAATATAATCTGAATAATAGAATTCCGGTGTTAGATTCTGTTGGGTGATGGGTTCCTGCTTATGAATGTTTATCTCTTTAAATCCAGTCCGTTGTAATAATGTAATCCAATCTCTTTCCATTAACAGGGAATCTAATCCATAAAATTGAGTAATTTCCTTCTTATTACTTGGATCAATGCGTTGATTAATGGTAAGTTCATTTGCGATAAAACGGCCACCACCTTTTAATAACCGAAAAATTTCTGTTAGTGATCTTGGTTTTTTTACAAAAGAAAGAACAGATTCGGAAATAATAAAATCAAAGGTTTCGTCCTTTAATGGGAAATTCTCGATAGATCCTTGGATAATTTTGACTGGTAACTGATATGTTGCCATTCTAGTTTTAGCTTTTTCGACCATGACAGGATTGATGTCTATTCCAGTTACGATTGCTCCGTATTGGGTAGCCAAATAGGCTGCTGTTTGGCCAGTACCACAACCAACATCTAAAATGTGAGTAGTAGGGGTGATTCTTTCAGATTTGAATATTTCCTTTGTCAGTTGGATACCACCTGGATGTGCACCACCAACACCAAACTTAGACAAGAAATCTAAATAGATTGAGGTCTCAATGCTAACCACCTACTATCTGTCTCTGTTACAGTAGCTCTATGGATTTTCCCTTTACACATATAACGTTGCATTTTACTCCTCCAATAGTTGAACTTTTTACAACTGTATATGAAGTTTCAGAACACAATGTGTCTAAAAGGAACTAAAATCTAATAAAAATATCAGATTGTTATGTATATTTATCCGGAGTTAGGATTGAAAGTTAGCAATTTGAGCTATGCCTACTATAAAAAATGAAAAGCAGTCCAATTCGTATGCGAATCGGACTGCTTTTTTTGTGTTTTTTAATGTTTTGTACTAGATAACAGAACCCGTTAATCTAAGACAAGGTGCTTTCATTTACTATTTTTTAGAAATACGTTTTTGTAATTCTTCTCTTTGTGCTTCATATCCTGGCTTACCAAGGAGTGCAAACATGTTTTTCTTATAAGCTTCTACACCTGGTTGATCAAAAGGATTAACTCCCATTAGCAAGCCGCTGATTCCGCATGCTTTTTCGAAGAAATAAACCATTTCACCGAAGGTATATTCATTTAATTGATCCAGCTCGACAGATAAGTTAGGAACTTCTCCATCAACATGAGCTAGAACCGTACCCTGTGCAGCATTCTTATTCACAAAGTCCATTGTCTTGCCAGCTAAATAATTTAATCCATCAAGATCTGCCTCTTCCAGCCCTAGAGTAATGTCTACTTTAGGCTCTTTTACAGATACCACGGTTTCAATAAGGTCCCGGCGTCCTTCTTGTACATATTGTCCCATGGAGTGAAGATCAGTGGAGAAATCAACAGAAGCAGGATAAAGTCCTTTTTGGTCCTTTCCTTCACTCTCACCGAATAGCTGTTTCCACCATTCAGATACATAATGAAGGGCAGGTTCGAAGTTCACCAAAAGTTCAATTGATTTTCCTTTTCTGTAAAGGGCATTTCTGACTGCAGCGTACTGATAACTTTGATTTTCTGCCAAGTTGGGATTATTATACTTATCCGCAGCTGCTGCTGCACCTGCCATCATTTTATCAATATCTAGTCCTGCAGTTGCGATTGGTAATAACCCTACTGCGGTTAACACAGAGTATCTGCCGCCGACATCATCCGGAATAACAAAGGTTTCATAACCTTCCTCATCTGCAAGTGTTTTTAAAGCCCCTTTAGCACGATCAGTTGTTGCATAAATACGTTTTTTCGCTTCTTCTTTACCATACTTTTTCTCCAAATAATCCCGGAAAATTCTGAACGCAATCGCAGGCTCTGTTGTTGTACCTGATTTTGAGATGACATTGACCGATATATCTTTGTCCTTAATCACATCAAATAAATGGGTTAGATAGGTAGCACTGATATTTTGTCCAGCAAAATAAATCTCGGTTTTGCCGTCCATTTGGTTATGAAACGTATGGGAAAGTGCTTCAATGGCAGCTCTTGCACCAAGATAAGAGCCCCCGATACCAATTACGATTAATGCATCCGAATTACTGCGGATTCTTTCAGAAGCAGCTTTGATTCTCGCAAATTCTTCTTTATCGTAGTTATGCGGTAAATCGACCCATCCAAGATAATCAGATCCTGGTCCCCTTTTCTCGTGAAGCATATCATGTGCTGTTTTCACAAATTCACTTAAATAATCTACTTCATGCTGTTGCATGAAAGATAATGCATTAGAATAATCAAATGTAATAGCCATTATTGTTTCTCCTCTTTCTTTCATATAAGTAATATGTAAGGGCGTTATTTGAGATAACGCCCTTTAGTTTTCAGTAATCTTTAGACAGTTTTCCAGTCAGCCGCAAATTTTTCAAGTCCTTGGTCTGTTAACGGATGTTTAGATAATTGCTCAATGACCTTAAATGGAATGGTAGCTATATGTGCTCCTGCCAACGCCACACGGGTAACATGATCAGGATGACGAACAGATGCTGCAATGATTTGTGAATCTAGCTTTTGAACACGGAACATCTCAGCAATTTTTGCGACAAGTTCTACACCATCTTCGTTAATATCATCTAAACGTCCTAAGAATGGTGAAACATACGTAGCTCCTGCTCGTGCCGCCAACAATGCCTGGTTCACACTAAAAATTAAGGTAACATTGGTTTTAACACCTTTTTTAGTTAAATATCGGCAAGTCTCTAGTCCATCAAGTGTCATTGGGACTTTGATGGTAATATTCTTATCGCCGCCGTTGATTTTAATGAGCTCGTCTGCTTCCGCAATCATTTGCTCAGCTGTTAAAGCGTTTGGTGTTACCTCGGCTGAAACGGACTCCACTTCTGGAACTGCATTTAAGATTTCTGCAATACGATCTTCGAATTTTACGCCTTCTTTAGCCACTAAGGAAGGGTTGGTTGTAACACCTGATAAGACACCAATTTTATAAGCCTTTTTGATTTCCTCTAGGTTTGCAGTATCGATAAAGAATTTCATGATGTATTCCTCCAATTTTTATATTAGTTTTTTTCGACAGTGTGTCCGCCAAATTCATTTCTGAGTGCTGCCACAACCTTACCTGTGAAGGTATCATCTTCTAGGGAGCGATAACGCATTAATAATGACATGGCAATTACTGGTGTTGCTGTTTTAAGGTCTAAAGCAGCTTCTACAGTCCATTTTCCCTCACCTGAGGAATGCATAATCCCCTTAATTTCATCCAAATTTGGATATTTTGAGAATGCATTTTCTGTTAATTCCATCAGCCATGAACGAATAACGGATCCATTATTCCAAACACGTGCGACCTTTTCGTAATCAAAATCAAATTCGCTTTTCTCAAGAACTTCAAAACCTTCACCAATAGCAGCCATCATCGCATATTCGATTCCGTTATGAACCATCTTTAAGAAATGCCCGCTGCCTGCTTTACCAGCGTATAAGAAGCCATTTTCAACAGCTGTATCTTTGAAAAGAGGTTGTACAACTTCCCATGCTTCAGGATCACCGCCGATCATATAACAAGCTCCATTTCGAGCACCTTCCATACCGCCTGAAGTACCCGCATCCATAAATCTTACGCCTATTTCCTTTAATTCATTGTAGCGTTGAATTGATTCCTTATAGTGAGAATTACCTGCTTCAACGACAATATCACCTTTTTCCAAAAACGGTAAAATCTCACCGATTACAGAATCAACCACTGCATGAGGGACCATGATCCAAATAATTCTTGGATGTTCTAACGACTGAATGAGTTCTTTATAACTTGATACACCAGTTGCTCCATATTGCTTCATATTTTCTACTGCACTTGGATTAACATCAAATGCTACCACTTCGTGCTGGTGATCCATTAAATTTTGCCCTAAGTTTAATCCCATTTTTCCTAAACCAATAAGTCCTACCTTCATTATGTTCTCCTCCGAATGTGTTATTAATTTGTTTTATTTTTTTCTATTTAGAAATATTTAAGACACTTTTCGCCATACTTACTACATTATCAGTTGTAAAACCAAACTCCCTCATGACTGCAGCTCCATCACCTGAAGCACCAAATGTTTCAATGGATAGGATTTTTCCTTCAAATCCAACATAGCGCTCCCATCCAAGCGAAATTCCCATTTCTATAGCAACTCTTTTTGAATTTGAAGAAGGGAGTACAGCTTCTTTATATTCATTTGATTGTTTGCTATACAATTCCCAGCTTGGCATCGAAACGATACGGACCGATATATTTTCTTTTTCAAGCTCGGTCTTTGCATTTACTGCCAGTGATACTTCGGAACCTGTAGCAATTAAGATTACATCTGGTGTTGAATTTGTTTCTTCTAATATATATGCTCCCCTTGAAAGGTTGTCTACATTAGCCTTTGTAGCATTAAAAACAGGTAAGTTCTGGCGGCTAAGGATCAATGCAACAGGACCTTCTGTCTGCTGAAGAGCAAAAGCCCAAGCATTAGAAGTTTCATTTGCATCTGTTGGTCTTATCACTGTTAGACCAGGTATGGAACGAAGTGCTGCCAGATGCTCCACCGGTTCATGGGTAGGACCATCCTCACCTACGGCAATCGAATCATGTGTAAATACGTAAGTGACTGGAAGCTTCGATAGTGCCGCTAAACGTATTGATGGACGCAGATAATCATTAAAAACAAAGAATGTACTTACAAAAGGTTTCACACCTCCGTGATAGGCCATACCATTAGCAGCTGCTCCCATAGCGTGTTCACGGACACCAAAGTAAACATTACGTGCACTGTATGATTCAACCGCGTAGATTTGTTCACCTTTAATTTCTGTCATGTTAGAATGGGAAAGATCTGCGCTTCCGCCAAAGATTGCTGGCACAGATTTCACATAATGGTTGATTGCATCTCCGCTTGCAACTCGTGTTGATATACTTTTCCCAGTTTCAAACGTTAATAAATCTTTTGTATCGATAAGAACTTTTCCATTTATGGCATCTGTTAACTGATCAGCTAACTCTGGATATGCTTGCTTATAAGATTGGAATAAGCTATTCCATTTTTGTTCCGTATCGTTTCCCTTACGCTTTATTTGCGCAAAATTTTCTTTTACTTCTTCTGGTACAAAGAAATCCTCTTCATAAAGCCAGTTATAAGCTTGTTTTGTTGCTTTACCTTCTTCGGCTCCAAGTGGTGCACCATGTGCTTTATTGGTTCCCGCAACCTTCGGACTGCCATATCCAATAATGGTTCTGATTTCAATCAAACTTGGCTGGTCTGTTTTTTGTTTGGCTGCTTCGATGGCATTAGAAATGGCTTCAAGGTCATTTCCATCCTCCACTCTCAAATAGTGCCAGTTCGCTGATTCTGCTCTTTTCTCAATATTTTCTGAGAATGAAGCATTTAATTCCCCATCCAGTGAGATATCATTTGAATCATATAGAACAACTAGCTTCCCAAGTTTCATATGGCCTGCCATTGACATGGCTTCATAGGAAATACCTTCCATTAAGTCGCCATCACCAACTAATGCATAGGTGTAATGGTCAATTACAGGATGCCCTTCTTTATTAAACTTCGCTGCTAAATGTGCTTCTGCCATCGCCATCCCAACCGCATTCCCAATTCCTTGCCCTAATGGACCTGTGGTTGCCTCTACGCCAGCTGTGTGACCGAATTCAGGATGCCCCGGCGTTCTGCTATTTAACTTTCGAAAGTTTTTCAAATCATCAATCGTGACACCATAGCCAGCTAAATGAAGCATGCTATACAGCAAACTGGATCCATGTCCTGCAGATAAAACAAATCGGTCGCGGTTAAACCATTTCGGGTTTTCCGGGTTGTGATTAAGATGTTTTGCCCATAATGCATATGTCATTGGTGCTGCCCCCATCGGGAGACCTGGATGACCAGAATTTGCTGCATTAATCGCATCAATAGATAGTGTTCGAATCGTAGTTACTGATAAATTATCAATGTTTTGTGACATGGTTTATTTCCTCCAGTTTATCTTAGATGTGTAGTACAGTATCCTTGCTTTCTTGAAGCTTTTCATCAAGCCACCATTTAAATCCATTTTCCAATAGCAAGGAATCAGAAGCTGCGGGACCATATGAACCTGACTGATATTCATGGAGCGGTACAAAATTTCCCTCAAATGCATTAAGAATTGGCTGTACCCATTCCCATGACAATTCAACTTCTTTCCAATGAGCAAAGAAGGTAGAATCCCCGTTAACAGCATCATAGATTAGTCTTTCATACGCTTCAGGTACTCCTAATCCTATTTGTTCATTAGAAAAATTAATTCTGATTGGAGTAACCTTTCCATTATTCAATGGGTTTTTGCTGTTTAATTGTAAGGAAATATTTTCATTCGGATTGATTTCAATAATTAATAAGTTAGGATCGATTTGATTATTTTTATATTGCTCGTTTTCCTTATTTTTAAATTCGATCACAATCCTAGTTGATTTTTCCTTCATTCTTTTTCCAGTACGAATGTAAAAGGGAACCCCAGTCCATGATGGATGATCAATCCACAAACGGGCAGCCACAAATGTATCAGTCGTGGAAGAAGGATTTACTCCAGGCTCTTTTAAATAGCCAGGAACTTTTTGTCCATTTAACTCTCCTGAAATGTATTGGCCGCGTACAATATTGTACGGGACATCTTCTTCTTTTAAAGGACGAAGAGACTCTATTACCTTCCGCTTCTCATGTCTAATTCCCGCTGCGTTAATTTTTTCAGGCTTATCCATGGCTGTCATCATCAAAATTTGCAGCATATGGTTTTGAACCATATCACGGATTGCTCCCGCTTGGTCGTAATAACCCGCTCTCTTCTCAACCCCAACTGTTTCACCTGCAGTTATTTGGACATTTGCAATATGGTCTTTATTCCAAACCGACTGTAGAATCGGGTTGGCAAAGGCCAAGGCTTCCAGGTTCTGAACCATTGGTTTGCCTAAGTAATGGTCGATTCGATAAATTTCCTCTTCAAGAAAGGCACGGCTTAGTTTTTTATTTAGTTCCCGTGCAGATTTGAGGTCATGACCAAAAGGCTTTTCTATGATTAATCGTTTCCAGCCGTTGGTCTGACCAAGACCGCTATTTTTTATGTTTAAGGCAATTGTATCAAAAAATTCAGGTGCCACTGAAAGGTAAAACATACGATTTTGTGTTAAATCAAGTTCATCTTCCCTCTTCTTTACTAGTTGAAGAAGTTGTTGAAAATCTTCCTCACTGTTGACATCCAAACTACTGTAGCGAAAATAGTCTAAGAACTCTCCCATATTTGCTGCATCATGTTCAAGACGGCGTGAAAAGTCTAAAATTGAGTCTTTCACTTTTTCTTGAAATTCTGAATGAGAAAGTTCCCCTCTTCCGAGTCCAATAATAGATATAGACTGCGGTAATTTTTGATCAACATACAAGTTGTAAAGAGCTGGGAAAATCTTTCTCTTTGCTAAATCCCCTGTTGCTCCAAATAAGACAAAGGTCATTGATTCCATCTTACTTCCCCCATGTTCGTATTCTGATTTCTCCCATTTTCTATCTTCGGACTATTGTTGCAAGCTTTTTATCTTTCATGGTAATAACAATGTCTGCCATTCCTACAAATAATCCGTTATCCACTACACCCGGTATGAGGTTTAGGTTTTTCTCTAACTCTCTTGGGTGCGTAATTTCTTGAAAACTGCTATCGATAATATAGTTACCGTTATCTGTTAGATAAGGGATCCCATCCTTTTGCCGCAGCTTCGGACTGCCTCCAAGTTTTCTAATATGTTTAACTGTCATTTCGTATCCAAATGGGACCACTTCAATCGGCAGTGGAAAAGTTCCTAATGTATCGACATTTTTTTGAGAGTCGGCAACGACAATAAATGTTTTAGCTGCTGCAGCGATGATTTTCTCTCTTAAGAGGGCACCGCCACCGCCTTTAATAAGATTTAACTCAGGACCTACCTCATCTGCTCCATCAATTGCGACATCAATTTGCTCAATCTCATCAAAAGCCACAAGTGGAATGCCAAGTTCTATCGCTAATTGTTTCGTTTGTTCTGAAGTAGGAACCCCTTTAATGGTAAGTCCCTGCTGGACTAACTGACCGAGCTTCGTGATGGTATAAAATACAGTGGAACCTGTACCGAGTCCAACCACCATGCCGTCTTTCACATATTCAACAGCTTTTTCTCCAACTTCTTTCTTTTCATTCAAGGCTTTGTCTCCCTTCAATTAAAGCTGGGATTTCTCCATTATTAATTTGTCCATTGTTTCGCAACTTGTTCCCATGCCATCTGCAAGATTTGTGTTTCAGGAGTGTCCTTTCTTGCAATGACATTGGTTTGGTAATTTTTCCCCTTAAAATTAAGTTTTACAGTTACTTCGATCATAGTGTTCACTCCCTTTTCTTTTTTAAAATTCATCTATGAAATACTTTTACTTCGGTTATTTTTGTTAACCTCAGTTACTTTATGTAACCATAATATATCTTAATGCCGAATATCGTCAAGTAAAATATCTCGAATTAAGGACATTTATTTATCAGCAGCTTATATTTCCTTAGTATATAAAGAATTCACGCCATCCAAATTGGATGGCGTGAATTCTTTATATCTTGTATACAATCATCCAGGTAATGCCGGTCTTGGTCACCAATGACCATTAATGATAGCCAGGTTAAATTTTTAACCTTAAGGAATTTTATCTTAAAAATACCATTGATTCCTATATGGATAAAAATTAATTTCTAAGTTGATTATGTACTTTACCATTATTTTATGAAAAATTAAATAATGGATAGGATTTACTACCCCATCATTTAATGATTTACCACAAAAACCCAAGATACCCAATAGAGTATCCTGCTTCTTTACTTGAAGAAAAAAGCATTACCGCTGTTCCAGTAATGCACCCTTTGTTGAAGAACCTTTACCTTTTAATTACAAGTTGTTTTGTTATAGGACTATACCCGTAAGCTTTCGTTAGCGGTAAAAAATGATGTAATAATTTGATTCATCCAATAAAAAAGGTGTTTGCCCCTTGGTAATTTGTCCATGCCTCAAAGCAATTTAAGAATAAACTGTTTAAGAAGTAAATGGAAGCGGGGTGGATAAAATTGATTCAAAGACAATTTAATAATCAAGGAAATCAATGTGGGTTTAGAAATTCCAATCGCAATAACAATAACAATAATAACAATAATAACAATAACAATAACATAGATATTGATGTAGATAGTGATTTTGAAAACGATATTCGGAATGTTTCAGAATCAGATGCAGATGCAGTAGTTCGTAATACTGACAAAAATACGAATGTTGCTAGAGCAACTGTTAATGACTCAGGTAATGCTCGTGTCAATGTTGTATTAAACAGCCGCAGCAATGCTCGTGTTAGAACCGATCAAGAGCAGGACAATGATCAAGACCAAAATACTGATGTGGATGTTGATTGATTTTTAAAAGATATTCATTTAGATATTTCTTAAACTCTCTATAAAAATCTTTAAATTTTGGGGGATTACAAAATGGCAAGAAGAGAAAATATAGCTGGTTCAGGAAGAAACCGCCGCAATAACACAAACACAAATGTTAATGTTGATATTGATAATGATTTTGAAAACGATATTCGAAACCGTTCAGAATCAGATGCAGATGCGGAAGTACGGAATACTGACAAAAATACCAATGTTGCAAGAGCAACTATCAATGACTCAGGAAATTCTAACGTAGATATTAGACTAAATAGCAGAAGTAATGCACGAGTAAGGTCTGATCAAGAGCAGGACAATGAACAAGAACAGAATACCAATGTGGATGTTGATTTTTAAGATATTTTATATCTATTCCTTAAACTCTATTAATAAATTATAAAATTATTGGGGGATAACAAAAATGACAAGAAGAAATTCAGGAAGAAACCGTCGTAATGACACAAACGTTAATGTTGATGTAAATACTGATTTTGAAAACGATGTTCGCAACCAATCAAAATCAGATGCAGATGCGGAAGTACGGAATACTGACAAAAATACAAATGTTGCGAGAGCGACAATCAATAACTCAGGAAATTCACGCGTAGATATTGCACTTAATAGCAGAAGTAATGCACGAGTAAGATCTGATCAAGACCAAGACAACGATCAAGACCAAAATACAAATGTGGATGTTGATTTTTAATTAACAATTGAGGGTGGGATAAGAATATTCCACCCTTAATGAGGATAGGTGGATATAATGGAAAAATACAGAGGTAGGAAAAGGCAAATCCCTCCTGGTTGGCAAAACTCAAGGATGAATACTAACACCTCTGAATCTCTGGCTTCCGAAAATAATGATGTAAGGATTAAAAGTGAAAACATTAACACGATAGGACAAAGTGGCAATTCTGATGTAGATGTGAAAGTAGACGTATTTGTTGATACGACTCCAATTGCATTTGCCATCCTTACTTCCCTGCTTGCAACTAACCAATTGACGGTTGAACAGTATAATGAAGCAATAAGGCGGCTTGAAAATTTTACCCAAGATAGGGAATTTAATGTGACTTCTCTTATACCAAATAATGTTTCAGATGTAAAATTATTCAGAAGAAATTAGAAAAGAGTGGATAATTTGTTCCACTTTTTTTTAGTTATGATACCGTTTGTGTAGTCGATTTAAAAAAAGCCAATCCCATATAGATGAACTATAACCCGATTAATGGACACTAAATAAAAAGTGCCCCTTAATCGGGTTTTTCTATGTCCGCCGAACGAAAACCCCTTAACTGACGAAAAATCAATATGATGATTTTTTAAATAGCAGCGACATTTCGGAAAACAGCCATATACTAAGAGTTATGCTCTTTACACCAGAATATTCCTTATTCCATTAACCTGTCCGTTAGCTTAATAACTGCCACAAAAAAAGCGTTAATCCTCCCTGGTTCAACGCACCCTTTACTTTAAGTATAACTATTCACACAACATCACTTGTATCTTAAATCAAAGCTTTCACTAGTATCATCCCATTCTACTTTTATCACTAACTCATCTTCTGCATTCGTAGATGGGCTATTAACACTTAATGATTTATTGTGATATACGCCTTCTCGATTTAATGTAGCGTCATTCGCACCAAAATCTACTACTCCGATATTTTTTGATTCCACATAAAAACGAAAAGTGTCAATTTCCTCTATGTTATTTCCTTTGTTATTAAGCTGAATTTGATAGGTTTCTTCTCCATTAGTTTGATGAACGGTTACTTCAGCTAACCAATTTTCACTTTCGCCAACAAACGCTAAGTCATTCTTATTCGTTTGGCACGCAGATAATAGGGATACAAAAAATATGATTAGTACAAATAATTTTTCCAAATATTGACTCCCATATAAATAATTTTGATTAGACATATATTCTTACGTTAACCTGCTGCTTTAGTAAAAAAGCGACTGTAACCGTTGAAACAATCACTTCCGATTCACCCTCGAAACAGCCTTAAACTAAGCTGCTCGTTAGCACACGGTCTGATGTGATTTTTTAGGAATGCACCCGTTAGCACAACAAAATCTAATGTTACCGTCTCTTTTTAGCAATACGATTTACAACTAATACTGTAATACCTACTGATAATCCACTTAAAATAGAATGAAGATTACCTTCTGGTACAGTTGAATCAATAATAATGAACATCACTGATACTAATATAATAGAAAGAAACACCGTACCTTTAATCCCCATTTCAAACCACATCGCCTTTTCCGTTTTTAAGAATACTTTTTTAGTATTGCTACCTATTAGTTTAAGTGAAACGGTCCACAGTCCTGCCCTTTAGTTGAAAAACGGTAATAATAAAGGACTGCCGAAACAGTCCATTTGTTGTCAAGGTAAAGCTACCAGTTAATTGATTTTATCAAATATAACTTATTTATCAGACTGCCTTTTAAAGAATAAGTAACACAAAGAAAAAAAGACCAAAAATAATAAGTATCCACCTGTTGAATTGTCGCTAAAAAAATTGTGAATGCCATTGGCACGAAGTATAGTACGAATAACAACAGTAAGAATTACAGAAATAAATAAAGAAATTGCGACTTTTTTTGTGGTCATAAAGTTACTCCAGTTTTGTTTTGAATATTTATCAAAGCTAACTTTTTCTTTGTTATAAACAAGAGTATTGTACAATACCCATCAATTTTTTAATACGAAAATTTAATCATTTATTTCATTCTCTTTGTTGACCTAAACTGCTCCTTTAGTTTAATAGCAATAGGTAAGACTTTGATGTAATCTCCATCTTTTCCCCTGCTCCACACCCAACGTGCGATTTTCACCGCATTAGGCGTTCCATCTTATTCTTTTAGACTAAAGCAATTAAATTACAAACTTTACGAAATTGGTTTAGCTTCCTCAATTGCTTTCTATCTAATTGAAGAATGTTCCTATATCGTTCTATCGTCTTTTCACTGGTAGCATGGATTAATTTATGTACATCTTCATGCACGATTACAAGATTGCTAAATTCATCTGTACCACCTATATGTCGGGGTAGCTTATGGTGACAATGCAGCTTATCGGATGTCAAAAATTCCCCTGTTACTGCACATTTTCCTAGTTGCATAGAGTACCTTGAAATTCTGTTATCTGCAAATTCCAATCTGTTTTTACCGTAAGGTATTTGTAACATCTTGTTTATTTCTATGGCAATGTCGGCTCTGAGGTTTTGATAAAGTTTAAGCCTTCCTTCTTTTGTATAATTACATATATCCTGACTGAAGTTCATAGCATTCCTTGTTTGAATATCTCCTAAGGGAAATAAATACAAACCAGCAATTTTATATGTTTTGAAATTATTCTTATGAAGTCTCTTGTATGTTTCCGATGGCTTAATAGGTCTTCCATATTTTCCAATTGGTTTTAGACGATTATACATGGTTTTCATTAGATGATAGGCTATTTTCCCAAAGTCTTTATTAATATGTGTCGCAACCATAAAGTAATTTTTAATTCCTAGAATATAAGCGTTATAATTCAAAACAGTTTTTGGTGTTGGCTTATTTTGGATTTCACGAATAAAATATCTGAGTTTTTCGGATATATTTTTCATTTTTTTATCCATAATGTGAATATTGGCTACGTATTTATTACGCTTGGTTACTGCTTTGAGGGAAAAACCCAGAAAATCGGATTTTCTCTTTCTTAGATTAGTAATCGCTGATTTCTCGGTAGATATATCAAGGTTTAATTGATTTTTCAAGTATCCTTTGGTGGCGTGAAATATTCTAATAGCTGATTGATGAGAATTTGTGAAAACCTTAAAGTCGTCTGCATATCTGACGATATACATTTGTTTAAGATTCGTATTCTTTATGGCTCTTATCTTATTATTAAATGTAAATTTATGTTTTGTTTTTAAGCATTCCCATTGGTTAGCTATCCACCAATCTAAATCATTTAAAACAATGTTTGATAAAAGAGGGGATAGGATTCCTCCTTGCGGAGTCCCTTTGGTTGGAACACCTATGCCCTTTATTGGTGCCTTTAGCATTTTCGAGACAATAGTTAATACTCTTTTGTCCTGTATACCTATACTGTACATTTGTTTTATTAATATTGAATGACTTACATTGTCAAAGAAACCTTGTATATCTATGTCTACTACATGATACAACTTCACATTATTGACTAAGAACTGACATCTAGCCATTACATGATGAGTTGACCTGTTTGGTCTAAATCCGTATGAATGGTGATAAAATTTAGCTTCACAAATTGGCTCTAATACTTGTTTGAACATCTGTTGTATTAATCTATCTCTCATAGTTGGAATACCTAACGGTCTTTTCTTCCCATTAGGCTTGGGTATTTCAACCCTTCGTACTGTTTGGGGTTTATAATTTGTTAATGATGTTCGAATTCCTTCGATAAATTCGTCAACGTTTTCAATCTTGTATTGGTCAATTGTGATACCATCAGTTCCAGCTGTCTTTGAACCTGTATTCGCTTTGATGTTCCGAAAGGCTAATAAGATATTGTCTTTCGATATGATATGTTCATATAGCCTTAAACCCTTTGTGGCGTTGTTTTTACTTCGCTCGTATAGGTCATCAAATATGTCCTGCATACCGTAATATTCTGCATGTCGCAAAGCTGTACTCACCGATGGATTGTTTCTCCTTCCTTGCGGAAAATCCCATCATCTTACTCGACCCTGTGAGTTTCATTAAATTGATTTGCCTTCAAAGAATAAGACTTGGGACCATCCCTCCACGCTCGTTACACGTTTCATTGGTACTATATCCCTTCTTTCGCAAGAATAAAGTCACTTCGATGTTTATTTATCTTATAGACACCATCCCAATAGTAGTCGTTTTTATAGTGGATGTTTCTTACTTACAACGTTCCGATTAACCTAGCTTTACATATATCCGTAGGTGCTTACTTTAAGCCCGTCAATTCTATATCCTCATTAGTTAGATATTCCGAGGTTCCTATGTACTAATCGTACTTTTCGGTGTTTGACACTGCATTTACAGCATACGTCTTTCGAGCGTATTAATTTCTAGACCCGTACATTCGCAAGTTCGTCAGTCCGTCTGGACATTCTCACCTTAGATATTTTGTAGCATCCCGACCTATCACGAACCATATTCAGTTTAGAACTTAGGTACATTTCAGCCGACTTCACCTAGCTTCATACACGTTCGGGCTACTACCATTCCGTGCATGTAGGAGTATCAGATAACTCGTTTCAGCTCAACATGACGGCTTTCATTCCGAGTTTCAATTAATCAGTTGTAATTGCCTCTTGGCAATCCTCCTATTTCGTGTTTTTCACTTATAAGGAAACGTTTCGCACAGTACAATCCTTCACAATCTCATCTATATATAAACTTAAACCTAGTTTTCATTAATGGTGTTATTCAACAATCCGGCCCGATTGCTGAACAAGCAGGGATGGAGAGCCCGATTTTAGCCACAAACTTAACTTTTTTTATATACCATCTCCCGTCTCCTGGTCAATCCAGAAGGGATAGGATACTTTTGGCACACTAAAAAAGCCATGATTTTACATCATGACTTTAGCTAACTTTACTTTTCAATTGTTTCTAGAAGTTCTTTTAATTCGGGATTAAAGCCTTTAATTGCTTTATCTCCAACTACGGTAACAGGTACACCCATAAAGCCAAATTTTTCGACTTCCTGTTGATATTCCACACTTGACATTACATCTCTGACTTCAAATGGAATTTTTTCCTCTTCTAGCATTTGTTTAACATAGTTGCATTCTACACAACCAGGCGTGGAATAAACGATGACTTGTTTGCTCATGCGTTCAGAGCCTCCTTGATTGAATCTCTTGTAATTTTCCAATGAGAAGTATTCCAAGAAACGTTTCCATCATCAAATAGCAATATTTGTGGAGATTCATGTTTAATTTCAAATTCTTCAGCAATATGATTTGATACAGGTCGATCTTCTATTACCAAGACCATTGCAGCAGAAGTCGGTTCATTTTCATTAACAAATGATTGAAATTCTTCATTCGCTTTGGCACTGATTGGGCAAGTTGTACTATGTTTTAATAGCAAATGTTTCCCAGGTTGCTGAACAAATTCATTTAATTCTTCAATACTTTTAAGTTGTTTTATTGACATCATCCACACCATCCTGCTTTTCAATATAATATTTTCGTTCATAAATTTATCATAATGGAAGACACTTTACTAATGATGTGACTCGTCCACATAGGAACAACCCTATTAACAAAAACGTATGTCTATTGTAAAACACTGCTATTAAAAGGATTATGAGTTGATGACAAAATTACAATTACGAAAAACTTCCATTTAAATTCTTTCTTTATGGTTTTTCTAAGAGATTGTTGATTTGAAAACGAAAACTGTTGAAGGTTGATTGGAACGGATTGCGAGACCCCTGCTTAGAGCAGCGGGACAGGTGAGACTTTATCATCATTAGGCTACACACTTGCAACGTCATCCCTTTGCTTTCTCTAGATAAAAATTTGGTTTAACTAACTAAGGGAAAAAATAGTGTTGTTTTTATATAGACTTTGTTAAATTTTATTAAAGAATGCACTCGATTCTTTTTAGTAAAGTGATTAGCTTTATTAATACAGATAGGTAAGGGTTTGAAGTTATCGCCTCCTTTTCCCCCTGTTCACACCGTACGTGCGACTTTCACCGCATACGGCGTTCCAACTAA
>NZ_JAVDVZ010000002.1:0-828012 GCF_031457145.1 Neobacillus niacini | reverse complement strand
TGGCGAGAAGGTCACACCCGTTCCCATACCGAACACGGAAGTTAAGCTTCTCAGCGCCGATGGTAGTTGGGACTTTGTCCCTGTGAGAGTAGGACATTGCCAGGCTGCACCAATTTAATTATTCCGCAGTAGCTCAGTGGTAGAGCTATCGGCTGTTAACCGATCGGTCGTAGGTTCGAGTCCTACCTGCGGAGCCATTCTTTTATGGAGAGCTGTCCGAGCGGCCGAAGGAGCACGATTGGAAATCGTGTAGGCGGGTAACCCTGTCTCAAGGGTTCAAATCCCTTGCTCTCCGCCATAAAACACTTTCTATTAACAGATGGCCCCTTGGTCAAGTGGTTAAGACACCTCCCTTTCACGGAGGTAACACGGGTTCGAGTCCCGTAGGGGTCACCAAGTTATTTTCGTTAGAAAATAACCAGAATTTTTTTCACGATAGTGAAAAATAACTTTCCTTAATAATGGAGGATTAGCTCAGCTGGGAGAGCATCTGCCTTACAAGCAGAGGGTCGGCGGTTCGATCCCGTCATCCTCCACCATATATGTTAATTTTTATTATCGCGGGGTGGAGCAGTCCGGTAGCTCGTCGGGCTCATAACCCGAAGGTCGCAGGTTCAAATCCTGTCCCCGCAATTCGGTCTGGTAGTTCAGTTGGTTAGAATGCCTGCCTGTCACGCAGGAGGTCGCGGGTTCGAGTCCCGTCCAGACCGCCATTTTTATCTTAAAAGTCGTTTGGCTTTTTTAAAAAAGGCTTTATAGTGTGGCTCAGTAGCTCAGTCGGTAGAGCAAAGGACTGAAAATCCTTGTGTCGGCGGTTCGATTCCGTCCTGAGCCACCATTTTTATTCTATTGATTATATGCTTGCCGGTTTAGCTCAATTGGTAGAGCAACTGACTTGTAATCAGTAGGTTGGGGGTTCAAGTCCTCTAGCCGGCACCATTTGGTGAAAATGTAATATCATGTGGAGGGGTAGCGAAGTGGCTAAACGCGGCGGACTGTAAATCCGCTCCCTCCGGGTTCGGCGGTTCGAATCCGTCCCCCTCCACCAATGTTTTTTGCGAAGCAAAATAACCAATGTTGTTTGAAAGTAAAATAACTTTCCATTTATAGGGGTATAGTTTAAAGGTAGAACGAAGGTCTCCAAAACCTTTGGTGTGGGTTCAATTCCTACTACCCCTGCCAATTAACTTCATTGTGGCGATTGTGGCGAAGTGGTTAACGCACCTGATTGTGGTTCAGGCATTCGTGGGTTCGATTCCCATCAGTCGCCCCAAAAATCATATTGGATGAAGAAAAAATTATCATTGGGCTATAGCCAAGCGGTAAGGCATCGCACTTTGACTGCGACATGCGTTGGTTCAAATCCAGCTAGCCCAGCCAATTTGCGGAAGTAGTTCAGTGGTAGAACACCACCTTGCCAAGGTGGGGGTCGCGGGTTCGAATCCCGTCTTCCGCTCCATAATATGGCGGCATAGCCAAGTGGTAAGGCAGAGGTCTGCAAAACCTTTACCACCGGTTCGAATCCGGTTGCCGCCTTCTATTTTTTTTCTAAGATATTAATAGTGCATTATATTGCGCCGGGGTGGCGGAACTGGCAGACGCACAGGACTTAAAATCCTGCGGTAGGTGACTACCGTACCGGTTCGATTCCGGTCCTCGGCATTAGTATTTTTACAAATTTTATTATGCCGGTGTGGCGGAATTGGCAGACGCGCACGACTCAAAATCGTGTTCCGTGAGGAGTGTCGGTTCGACCCCGACCACCGGTATCATCTTGTCGCTTGCCAATGCGATAAAAAAAGTTTCTTACACATTGTAAGAAACTTTTTTGTTTTATTAATTTATATATAGGATCTCTGTGACTGTATTATAGTATTTCCTTCGATTCCGGTCATCATAAAGGCTCCATGGTATTCTTAGAGTCTATTAATGACAATGATCTTACAATAGATGGTGTCCATATGAATTCTATGGGGAATATGCTGATGGCCAAAACATGGATACATGCAACAAAGTTATTATTTGGTTAATGAAGGAAAAAATTTTTGGTAGGAAAACGTTCTTTGGGGCGTTTTCTTTTTAGTACTTTATTAAGTTACAAGCCATCTGATTCCCAGTGGGCCCGGAAAAAACTTGATAGAAGGAAAGGTCAAATCCCTTTTACACTTTGTTCCATACAAACTCAAAGTTAACAAAGATAATATATGGGTATGATTAATGTATATAGAATATTTTCGACAAAATCTGCATAAATCGCTTGACGATATTTAAAAAAGTAGGTAATATAGTAAAGGTCAGCGCATATAGATGACATTAATAAATGCGGGTGTAGTTTAGTGGTAAAACCTCAGCCTTCCAAGCTGATGTTGTGAGTTCGATTCTCATCACCCGCTCCATACATATTCCAAACGCAGTGTATCGTTACTTGAGAACGATGCATTGCGTTTTTATTATATTAAGGGTGTTATAATAGGAGGCACTAATCGCTTCCTATTATATTGAAGCTTGCGTCGCCGCCATGTATTTGGGTGAACATCTTCATCAATGACTCTGTCAGCCTCTCAGCACTTTTCACCGCTGTTGAGGGCTGTAAATAGATGATCTGCAGTGCATTTTTGGTTGCTGCCGTTACCGGCGCTCTACTGGAATCTACAAAAGGGCTTCCAAATGGTCCAAGCTGGTCCGATGAGACGATGAGGTTTTCTAACGAATTCATCCGGCCATTCAGGCCTAAATATTCTTCTCCTGCCTTAGCCACTTCAATCGTTATTGCTCCCTCTAATTGATCCGTGTCATAAATACCAATCGGAACTTGATATTGTAGGGAGAAAAAGTTATTGATATCAATGGCACTTTGGACCGCTGTAAGATAATTCTGTTTCTTGACTCTGCGGTATAGAGCCTCTGCAGAATGCCGATAACGGTTGGGGTCCTTGCCAAATGTTTTAAAAATACTGCGCCATTCTTGAATACCTGGCAGCTCTGTTAGATTTTTATTTTCTAAATCAAAGTAAATCGATTCTTGAAATAGCTGCAGTCTTCCTTTTACCATTTGTGGGGAATCGCCTACTGTAATATCTTTATATTCAATGACTCCAAGCTTAAAATTAGGAATCTTGCTGATTATTTCTGGCGAAAGCTGAATTTCCAATGATTCCACCTCCAATATTTCATAAAAATAGTTTATCATAATGAGATGTGGAACGAGAAATTAGCGGCTTACTATAGATCATTTTTAGAAGAAGGGAGGTTTCCAAATGAATATTGACCAATTGAAGGAAGAAGTCATTGCGTATAGTAAAACAATCGGCATTGATAAAATTGGTTTTACCACGGCTGATCCTTTCACTGAGTTAAAAAATAGACTGTTTCGCCAGCAGGAGTTTGGGTTTCAATCAGGTTTTGAAGAGCCTGATATTGAAAAACGGGTTACACCAGCCTTACTTCTTCCAGAACCACGGTCGATTATTTCAATTGCTCTCGCCTATCCTTCGAAAATGAAGGTTCGTGTTGAAGGGAAAAGAGGCGAGCGGAGGGGCTTTTTTTCCCGTGCATCATGGGGATTAGATTATCATCATATTTTACGAGATCGGTTAAAAAAGCTAGAGATATTTATTTTAGCAAAAGTACCAGATGCTCGTCTCAAATCCATGGTCGATACCGGGGAGCTTTCTGACCGTGCTGTAGCAGTGAGAGCTGGGATTGGCTGGAGCGGTAAAAACTGTGCGGTCATGACGCCGGAGTTTGGCTCCTACGTCTATCTAGGCGAAATGATTACCAGCATTCCTTTTGTATCTGATACCCCGATGGAGGATCAATGCGGTTCCTGTACAGCATGTATTGAAGCTTGCCCGACGGGAGCGTTGGTACAAGGCGGACAAATTAATGCTCAGCGCTGTATAGCCTTTTTAACACAAACAAAAGCTGTGATTCCTGAGGAATTTAGAGATAAGATTGGCAACCGGGTGTATGGCTGTGATTCCTGCCAAACGTCCTGCCCAGTCAATAAAGGGAAGGATTTTCACTTCCATGAGGAAATGGAGGCTGACCCTGAGCTAGCCAAGCCATTACTAAGGCCGTTACTAAAAATGAGTAATCGAGAATTTAAAAACAAATTCGGCCCCGTAGCGGGATCATGGAGAGGCAAAAAGCCGATTCAACGCAATGCCATCATCGCACTGGCACATTTCAAGGATGAAACCGCAATTCCTGATTTACAGAGTGTTTTAGAAAATGAAACCAGCACTGTTCTAAAGGAAACCGCTGCCTGGGCTCTAGGGAAAATCGGCAGTCCAGAGGCAGTCAAAGCACTAGAAAAAGTTGTAATAAAAGAAGACGATTTAAAAGTAAAGAGTGAAATTGAAAAAAGCTTACTAAAACTTAAGAACTAATTGAGCCAGGACATTTAAGTCTTTGCTCATTTTTTTTGATTAAATTTCCCTTCTGCACATATGTATGAAACAGAAGGGGGAGATGAAGGTGGATAAATCACTCCAAAAATTGTTTAAAGGACGAGTCGAACAATTTGTTTCAAAGAATAAGAGGCAATCAGGGAATTATCAAAAGGCTGAAAAGAAGCTGGAGTCTTTTGCCAAACGTTCCGCAGACATAGTAAAAGTGAAGGCGCGGGGGGATATCATCAATCAATCTGTTGAGGGCGATTTCCAAACCACTACCTATCAGGTTCATTACCAATACCTTATTAAACAAAATGACACACTTTATTTGGAAGAAGAAGTGGAAGTAAGGTTGGGGAAGTTTTTTAAAAATGATTTGATCATGGACGAAGAAATAAACCCCTATGCTTTGATATCAGAAAAGGAATTATTTTTAGATGAGAAAGAAGATCGTGATAAGAGTATCAGCTATCAATATAATCGCTTGAAAGCGGTTCAATATGCAGAACGCTGGTGGAATAGCTATAATCCTGCTTATAAGACATTCGAAAACAACTGTACGAATTATATCTCGCAATGTCTTAACGCTGGCGGAGCACCGATGAGAGGGTATCCCAACAAGGGAACAGGCTGGTGGCTCCAAAATAATAATTGGAGCTATAGCTGGACTGTGGCCCATTCCTTAAGGTTGTATTTGGCTAATTCGGAGAGTGGTTTAAGGGCTAGAGAAGTTAGCAGCCCGGATCAATTGTTATTGGGGGATGTCATCTGCTACGATTTTGAAGGGGACGGCCGTTATAACCATAACACGATGGTAACAGCTAAGGATGCCTATGGAATGCCGCTGGTAAATGCGAATACGTTCAATAGCCGAATGAGGTACTGGGCATATGAAGATTCAACCGCCTACACACCCAATATTAAATATAAGTTTTTCACAATTGTTGATGGTTGAGAAAATTTGTTTGCCAGGTGGATAATGGTATAATGATTAGAAAGCTTTTTTATGAGGTGAGTTACTTGGCAATACATGTCGTACTATATCAGCCGCAAATACCTTCAAACACAGGAAACATTGCAAGAACCTGTGCTGGAACCGATACATCCTTACATTTGATTCGTCCATTAGGATTTTCAACAGATGATAAAATGTTAAAGAGAGCGGGGTTAGATTATTGGGAGTTTGTAAACATTGTTTACTATGATTCTCTCGATGATTTTTATGAGAAGAATGAAGGCGGAGAGTTTTTCTATATTACTAAATTTGGTGAGAAGCCTTATAGTTCATTCAATTATAGCAATCCTGATAAAGATTATTATTTCATTTTTGGCCGTGAAACAACTGGCCTTCCAAAAGACGTGATTGAAAATAATAAGGATGTCAGCCTGCGCATTCCGATGAATGAAAATATTCGTTCCTTGAATTTATCAAATACCGCTGCGATTCTAATCTATGAAGCGTTGCGCCAGCAAGATTATGGTCATTTAAAATAAGAGGTAAGAGGCCAACAAAGGCCTCTTTTTGTTAAATAGAAGGGAAGGATTTCAATGAATGAAACGATTACTACTTTATTAAATCATCGATCTATTCGTCATTTTAAGGACAAGCCGTTAAGTGATGAACAAATTAAAACAATAGTGGCAAGTGCTCAAGCTGCGTCTACATCTAGTTTTATCCAAGCCTACTCCATTATCGGCATCAAGGATAAGGAAAAAAAGAGGAGACTTGCGGAGATTGCGGGAAACCAAGAATATGTTGCAGAGAATGGTCATCTTTTTGTCTTTTGCGCAGATTTAAGCCGTCATGAATTAATTGGAGAAATGGAAGGGAAAGATGTTCTAACTTCGATTGAAAGTACAGAGAAATTTATGGTGGCGCTAATCGATGCGGCGTTGGCAGCTCAAAATGCAGCAATTGCTGCGGAATCAATGGGGCTGGGGATTTGTTACATAGGAGGAATCCGTAATAATCTGGAGGCAGTTAAGGAATTATTAAAAACACCTGAGAGAGTCATTCCACTTTTCGGTATGACAGTTGGTTATCCGGAACGTATTAATGATCAAAAGCCAAGGCTGCCGATAGAACATGTCTATCATGAAGAAGAATACCAACAGGATAAAGAAGTTTATTTACGTCAGCTTAAAGAATTTGATGAAATGATTTCTGCCTATTATGAACAGCGCACAGATGGAAAAAGAAAAGATCACTGGACAGAGCAAATGGCCAATATGCTTGAAAAACAAACACGGATGTATATGAAGGAATTTGTTCATAAAAACAAGATGAATCTGAGATAAAAGTGTACAGCTTTTACGGAAAGTATACAGTTTATACAGAAAGGCGTACAGCTTTTACAAATAAGTGTACGGTTTATACAGAAAAGCGTACAGCTTTTACAAATAAGTGTACAGTTTATACCGAAAAGCGTACAGCTTTTACAAATAAGTGTACAGTTTATACCGAAAAGCGTACAGCTTTTACAAATAAGCGTACAACTTATACAAAAAACCGTACAGCTTTGCACAAAACGATACCATTCTTATAAATAATATAGGCTGCCCACAGGGCAGCCTATTTTAATAGTAACTTTATTTATTTGAACCTGGCTTATCATTATAACCCGATGTAAAGATAGCTGCTATAAACGCCACCATAACTAAAACAATTAGAAATGTTCCCATGCTTATGTAAAGCCTCCTTAATTTTAAAATAATTCTTTGAATAGACACATATACATTTATTATAGCCTATCTTAAAAAAATAAAAAGAGCAATATTCCTTTTTTTTCTTAAGTCAAAAAAGATAGGCAGGAATAATACAACGCTACGCATGTTCAAGTTCCTACGTGCATAGAGTATATTAATCGTCTCTGATAAAGCTACAGGGGGAGGGCCTTATGGATATTCTAAAAAAAATCGAGATGTTTCGAGAAGAAGAAGAAAAGCTCCGTTGGGAAGGGTCATTTGGGGATTATTTACTGTTATTAAAAGAGAAGCCATGGGTAGCACAATCTGCACATTCACGAGTTTATAATATGATCAAAGACGCTGGGATTGAGGAAGTAAAAGGAACAAAGAATTACAATTTCTTTAGTAACCAATTATTTGGTTTAGAGGAGTCACTGGAGCGACTAGTCGAGGAATACTTTCATCCTGCAGCAAAAAGACTTGATGTAAGAAAGAGAATATTATTATTAATGGGTCCAGTAAGTGGAGGGAAATCTACACTTGTTACGATGCTTAAACGTGGTTTAGAAGCTTATTCTCATACGGAAAGAGGCTCTGTATTCGCTATTAAGGGCTGCCCGATGCACGAAGACCCGCTTCATTTAATTCCGCATCATTTGCGTCCGGATTTTTATGAAGAATATGGAATTCGAATTGAAGGAAACCTTTCTCCATTGAATATGATGCGCCTGGAAAAGGAATACGGTGGAAGAATTGAAGATATGTTGGTAGAAAGAATCTTTTTCTCAGAGGATAAGCGTACTGGAATCGGAACATTTAGTCCATCCGATCCGAAATCTCAAGATATTGCCGATTTAACAGGTAGTATTGACTTTTCAACCATTGCCGAATTTGGTTCAGAATCAGATCCACGTGCCTACCGCTTTGATGGAGAACTAAATAAAGCGAATCGCGGGATGATGGAATTCCAAGAAATGTTGAAATGTGATGAGAAATTCTTGTGGCACCTGCTATCTTTAACACAAGAAGGAAATTTTAAAGCAGGAAGGTTTGCATTAATTTCAGCTGATGAGCTGATTGTTGCCCATACAAACGAAACGGAATATCGCTCATTTATCTCGAATAAGAAGAATGAAGCTTTGCATTCTAGGATTATCGTTATGCCAATCCCTTATAATTTAAAAGTTTCCCAGGAAGAAAGAATCTATGAGAAAATGATTCGGGAAAGTGATGTTTCTGATGTGCATATAGCACCTCATACATTTAGGGTTGCCGCCATGTTTACGATTTTAACCCGTCTTAAGGAACCGAAAAAGGGCGATATTGACTTAGTAAAGAAAATGCGCCTGTATGATGGGGAAAATGTAGAAGGCTTTAATGCTGTTGATGTTAGTGAATTAAAGAAAGAGTATCCGGATGAAGGTATGAGTGGTATTGACCCGCGTTATGTTATTAACCGGATATCATCTACTATTATCCGAAAAGAAATACCGTCCATTAATGCTTTAGACGTATTAAGGTCATTAAAAGACGGACTGGATCAACATCCATCCATCACAGCTGAACTCCGTGATCGTTATATGAATTTTATCTCTGTTGCTCGAAAAGAGTATGATAATATTGCCAAGAATGAAGTTCAAAAAGCATTTGTTTATTCCTATGAAGAGTCTGCTAAAACGTTAATGGACAATTACCTTGATAATGTTGAGGCCTATTGTAACAAAGCAAAGCTGCGTGATGTGTTAACCGGTGAGGAAATCAACCCGGATGAGAAATTAATGCGTTCGATTGAAGAACAAATTGGAATTTCCGAAAACGCGAAAAAAGCGTTTAGAGAAGAAATATTGATCCGTATCTCTGCCTTTGCGAGAAAAGGTAAACGGTTTGACTACAACTCACATGACAGACTTCGCGAAGCAATCCAAAAGAAATTATTTGCTGATCTTAAAGATGTGGTGAAGATTACGACTTCATCTAAAACACCTGATGAGCAGCAATTAAAGAAAATTAATGATGTTGTTGCCAGATTAATTGATGAGCATGGCTATAACTCAACCTCAGCGAATGAACTATTACGATATGTTGGCAGCTTATTAAACCGTTAAAGTGGAGAAAAATAGGAGGGACTGGCGGAAGGAATCTGCCAGTCTGTTTTTTTCATACGAAATGCAAAGCTCTATGCTCGTCCATTTTTATCTACACGAGCCCAATTATCAAAATAATTTGTAAATAATTCACTGCTTTTGCATAGGATAATGTAATCAACATTATATGCATTTTTACACTCGGGTTATTTTATGATATTTGAAAGAAAATGTGACTCAGGAAATTAAAAAAATTCATAAGGAGGGGTTTACATTGTCTGACAATAACCATCAATATGTAATTTCAAGAGAAGATTGGTCCCTCCACCGTAAAGGCCACGATGACCAGCAACGGCATCAAGAAAAAGTCCAGGAGGCAATTAGGAACAATCTTCCCGACTTAATTACAGAAGAAAGTATTATTATGTCCAATGGACGCGATGTGGTGAAAATTCCCATTCGCTCATTAGACGAATATAAAATCCGCTACAATTATGATAAAAACAAACACGTGGGCCAAGGTGACGGTGAGAGCCAAGTAGGTGACGTAATTGCTCGTGACGGATCAAGTGCGCAAAAGGGTCCAGGAAAAGGGCAGGGCGCAGGGGATCAAGCCGGTGAGGATTATTTTGAAGCTGAAGTATCATTAATGGAATTAGAGGAAGCTTTGTTTAAACAACTAGAGCTTCCGAATTTAAAAAGAAAAGAAGAACAGGAACATTTAGTAGAGAATATTGAATTCAATGATATCCGTAAAACAGGGCTGATGGGTAATATTGATAAGAAGCGTACCATGATGTCTGCATTTAAGAGAAATGCAATGAATGGAAAACCTGCATTCCATCCAATTTACAAAGACGATTTGAAATTTAAGACTTGGAATGAAGTGATCAAACCAGATTCCAAAGCAGTCGTTATTGCCATGATGGATACAAGTGGAAGTATGGGAATATGGGAAAAATATATGGCTAGAAGTTTCTTCTTTTGGATGACACGTTTCTTGCGTACAAAATATGAAACAGTTGAAATTGAATTTATTGCTCATCATACAGAAGCTAAGAGTGTTACTGAAGAAGATTTCTTCTCCAAAGGTGAAAGTGGAGGAACCATCTGTTCATCAGCATATCGAAAAGCGTTAGAAATAATTGATGCTAAATATAATCCACGTAAGTTCAACATTTATCCATTCCACTTTTCTGATGGTGATAATCTTACATCTGATAATGCTCGATGCGTCAAGCTTGTAGAAGAACTAATGAAAGTTTCAAACATGTTTGGTTATGGAGAGGTAAATCAGTATAATCGTCATTCTACATTAATGTCAGCCTATAAGAATATCAAAGATGAGCAGTTCCGCTATTATATACTAAAGCAAAAAGCGGATGTATTCCATGCGATGAAGAGCTTTTTTCAAAAAGAAGAAAACAAGATGTATGCATAACTAAAATCGACAGGTACAATGCCTGTCGATTTTTTCTATTTTTATATTGGTTGTTTTCGTAAAGATTGTTGTTAAAATCTTAAAGCCGATTTTAACGTGGAAATAGTTATTTTGCTCTTTTGAATTTAGTTTGCAGGCTCTTTTCTTATTAAATTTATGCTATTTTCTATGGAAACTTAGCACAATCATTAAATTTTGTTCCAAAAAGTAACAAAGTTTAAGAAAAGAGCCTTATATTAAATTTCATTTTTATTATACGTGGTGATGGTAGGAAATTTTATGTGAAAGGTTGTGCCTATTTCCATTTCACTTTCTACTCGTATAAAACCGTTCATGGCACGTATGATACTATAAACTACCATCATTCCAAGCCCTGTACCATTTTTTCCTTTTGTTGAGTAATAGGGTTCACCTAGTCGTGCTAGCTGTTCAGAAGTCATCCCTATCCCTGTATCCCGAACGCGGATTGTTACATAATCCTTGCTAAAATGGGTCTCAATATATAGATAACCACCATTCGGCATAGCCTCTAACGCATTTTTTAGAATATTTATAAAGCATTGGCGGAACCGTTGCCTATCACCTTTAATGAATCCAATTACTGAAAAATCAGTGATAATTTCTACCGAATTTTGATTGGCCATCGGAGTTAAGATATTAATAATTTGCTTAAGTTCATTCTTGACATTTAGTTCCTCGATTTTGACTAGAGATGGTTTGGCAAATGTTAAATAATCTTGAATGACTCTTTCGGCAGAATTTAGTTCATCCTTTACGATTGATAAATATTCCCTGCGTTTATGTCTGGGGAGGTAGTCATCATTGAGTAACTGCACAAACCCATTTGCCGCAGTCAGCGGATTCCGAATCTCATGGGAAATGGCAGCACCCATTTGTTCTACGGCTTTTAATTTTTCCACTTTGATTAATTGATGTTTTAGTTCCACACTTTTTTTTATATACTCAATCGAATAGGCGATAATGCCAATCCCTAGTGGGGGAATCACAAAGTATGCAAACAAAACATCATACCAAGGACTGCCCGTATATTTAATAAACTCTCCCCCTGTGGTCAGTATTCCAAGTATTATTCCTAAATAAATGGCAATAGAGATTCGACGATTAGATGATTGTTTCCAAAACCAGGGTGATAGTCGAAAAAAAACAATCGCTAGTGGAACATAAAGAAGGATTGTTCCAACCAAACCAGAGTCCAAGCCATAAAAGCTTCTAATGATTACCATTGCCATGACAATAATAAGACCGATTCCGAGATATAAACCGCCAATGACGATTGGAATGATCCTTAAATCGTATCGCGCATGGGGGACTGGATTATAGGAGAATTGAATACAAATCCATAATAGTAGAACAGAAATGATAATGAGAGTAGTTTTTGATAATGTGAATTTTCTGCTTTGGTCAAGCCAAATTAAGCAAAAGAAGAGCAATATTATTAAAATGGAAAGATTTGAGAAAAGGTGTTTTGTTATTTCCATCTATTTCACCGTCCATTAGGCCTATAGGAAAATTTTACATTTTTATTCGACTTAATACAACTGAATTTACTAATTATTTAGAATAAATGCATGTATCGAGATGAAAAATGTAGAAATATATCAAAAAAGGGAGGTTGTGTGAAATCAAACCTCCCCTTTTATGCTGTTGAAATGGTATTTCTTCCTTTCGTTTTCGAGTTATATAAAGAAGTATCTGCTAAATGAATTAAATCCTTTGGGTTCGCTTCCGGACTCGGAATGATTGTGGAAATTCCAATGCTGATTGTAACGGTATCAGATATTTCCGAACTATTATGTGCAATTTTAAGTGATTGAACCTTCTTTTGAATCAATTCAGCGATAGCGATGCCCTTTTCCAACTTCGTTTTTGTGAGGATAATGGCAAATTCCTCACCACCATATCGACAAAATATGCTGGATGGGTTATTAGCAATTAGGTCTTTTATTGCGGAAGTAAGGCTTTGCAGGCATTGGTCACCAGCAAGGTGACCGTATGTATCGTTGTACTTTTTAAAGTAATCAATATCAAACATTAGAAGCGTTAATGGTGAATGGGTTGAAAGTAACCTAGACCATTCCCTGTTAAGAATTACATCAAAATGCCTTCTATTTCCAATGCCTGTCAGCCCGTCCATATAAGAAAGACGATTTAAAAATTCATTTGCTTTCTCAAAATAGAATATTTAAAGGAGTGTCAGAAGAATATATAAATTAGATACTTTTAGGGGGGAGCTAATGAAAAGAAAAGTTTTAGTCTTCATCTTGTTCGTTTTGGTTATTATTTTTTCACCCCATTTCGTTGACGCACATGTAAAATGGTTTACTGAAGTTACACCAGAAAAAGAAGAAATTGAACATATCCTATCGCCATTGTTTATGACAATTTCCATATTGATCGCGATATTGCTAGCAGTATTGACACAGCTTTTGCCAATGCTTGATAAAATCCCAATCACTAAAAAAATTGATGAAGTATTGGACAGATATCGGAAATCTTCTAGGTATATTTTGAAATATGGTACGGCAATCGCATTAATTATTCAGGTATTGGCAGGGACGATACTTGCACCCGAATTTGCTATCACAAACCAAACCATACGAATTTTAATGTGGATAACCATTATTCTTCTATTGATACCATTCCACTTTGCGACAAAAGCTGGTGCACTTATATTATTAGGGTTATTTATTTATCAGTTAGCCCAATCAGGATTGTTTCATATGCTTGATTATGGTTTTTATCTAGCGATTGTTGGAGTATTATTGGTAGGAAAAACGAAACTAGAAGATTGGGGATTTCCTTTTCTATACTTAGGGACAGGATTGTCATTGTGCTGGGTGGCAGTTGAGAAATGGGTCTACCCTGCAATGAGTATGGATATTATTCATCAGCACGGTGTTCCAACGTTTGGTTTTCCTCCCGCCACATTTGTGGTACTTGCAGCATTTATAGAATTTGTTGTTGGTTATTTGCTGATAGTAGGGATTCTGAATCGCCTTTTAGCGTTTGTGTTGACTTTAATATTTATTTCAACAACAATGCTTTTTGGTGTAACTGAAATCATTGGACATCTAATGATTCATATTGTTTTAATCATTTTTATTATTGAGGGAGTATCATTTTACGACCCCCCAATTAATATTCATAGGACAAAAATATCTCGTATGGTATTTGTCTTTTTGAACTTTGTATTTACACTGGCAACCTTTCTTCTGCTATATTATCGTTTTGCATAGAGAAAAAGCTTCCTCCAAAAGGAAGCTTTTTCTCTATGCTATACTTGGGGAACTCGTGTTTGTACCATTTCTTTAGCCGCAGAAATTGCTTCTTGCTTTGCTTTTTCTACAATTTCTGGTACTTTTTGAGGATAAAGGTCTAAGGCTTCTGCAATAATGGTTTCCATTACTTCAATACCTAGGAAATTAAGCGCAATTCTTAAATAACGATCACCACATTCTAAGTCCTTCATTGGTGTTCCCGTATATAGTCCACCGCGGGTATTAATATGAATCGCCTTTTTACCAGTGAGGAGACCTTTTGGACCATTCGCTGTATGGGTAAAGGTTTTACCAGCAATAAATAGATTATCCAAATAGGCTTTTAACACTGCTGGAGAGTTTAAGTTCCATATAGGGGAAACAAAAACATAATAGTCATAAGAAAGGAAATCATCCGCGAGTGCATGCATTTTGAGGATTTTTTCTCTTTCTCCGTCGGTTAATTGATCTAATGTATAACCATAACCTGCTAATTTTCCTCTTGCAGACACTAGCTCAGCATCCATATGAGCAATATCTAATGTAAATAAATCAATCTGTTTTATTTCCATTTCCGGGTTTTCCTCTTTAACGGTGTTAATAAACGCCTCACCGATTTTCAAACCTTTTGATTTTTCAAGTCCTTTAGGATTAGCGGTTATATATAATAATTTCTTCATCTCATGCACATCCAATCAAATTAATTAAACTTACTACTATTATTATAAGGAAAAAAACTTGACCGTTTTTGAACAAAAAGTGAAGTTCTTGAACAAACAGTGTCCATTTCTTAACAAAATTTTTCATACAATTGTTAGAAAACTAATAGATAATTTATCAGGAATACAATATGATTAAGTTAAAACTTAAAGCAGATATAATACTAAAGGCGGAATTAATGATGATTCGGCAAAATTCGCATATAAATGTGGAAAGTGAATTAGAAAAACTGCGAAAAAGAGTAGAAGAGTTAGAAACTAGAGAGAAACAACTTATAAAGAGCCTTCGCTTAAATGAATCCTTGCATTTGAAAATTCTTGATGCTTTACCTATTAATATTTTTTTAGAAGATCCGGAAGGTCGAACGATTTTTGTAAATGAACATGCATGTAAAGCACATGGTGTAAAAGGGGAAGAACTTGTTGGGAAAACAGTGTTTGATTTTTTCCCTATGCCTATTGCTGAGAGGCAGCGTGAAATTGACCTAGAAGTATGGAAAAAGCGAACACTTCAAACAAATGAGGTTGTCACAGAATTTAAAGGAAAAAAAGGTCATATGCTTACAGGGAAAACAATTATTCACCTTGAGGAATCGATCAAGGAGTGTTTACTCGGTTTTGGATTGGATATTACAGATTTAAAAAATGCAGAAGAAAAGATTTCACATATGGCCTATCATGATGCCCTAACAGGTTTACCCAATCGATGGTTTATTAAGTCCTGTCTAAATAATGATAAATCTGCCACTGACAAGGGTATTCTATTGCTGGATTTAGACCATTTCAAAGTCATTAATGACAGCCTGGGACATGAAGCAGGAGATCAGTTATTGCAATCTGTTGCCAACAGGTTGAGGAAAATAATAAAGGAAGATAACGTCCTAGCCCGATTTGGTGGAGATGAATTTATTATCTTTATGCCCCAAATCACATCCGAAGATGAAACATTTGAAGTGAGTGAAGAGATAATCAAGACGATGAAAGAACCATTTAGGATTTATGGACAACAGTTTATCATTTCGCCTAGTATCGGCATTAGCTTGCATCCCATTCATAGTGAAGATATGGAAACTCTAATAAAATATGCAGACCTGGCTATGTATCATTCCAAGGAGCAGGGGAGAAACTGTTATTCATTGTTTTCACCAATGATGAAGGAAAACGCGATTGTCCGCATGCATATGATGGCAAAATAAAAAAGAATCGGCACCACTTTTCTGTGGATTCGATTCCTTTTTTTATTTCCATTAAAAATATTAATAGATAAAAAACAAGATAACAAAATATACTGCCATGGTAATTAGCCCAACGGGAACCCCAAAACGTGCCCATTCTTTACTGGTAATGTTTAGTTTCCCCGCTGCAATAATATTAGGAATGTTACCAGGTATCAGCATACCGCCACTGATAATTAGTCCCATTAAAACAGCACGTATTGTTTCTTGGTCCATGGCTGGACTAATTTCTGCTGCAGCTAAGGTGGCATTATCTAAAATCGCTGAAATCATGTTAATCCAGTATAACAACATCGGATGAAGCCCTAGAATATACTCATTAATTAATGGTTCAAAACCATGGCCAAGGAAGGTTAAACCCATTACAAACAAGTAGATTTTAGCGGATCGAATCAGAATTTCTTTATAGCTTTCTGATTTTTGTTGTGATTCAAGACTGTCTTGGCTTTCTTGTGGTTTAACCAAAAACCATGTCAGAATCCCAAAAAGAACCACTGCTGGGATAACTTCTGGACCAATTAACTTCAATAAATAGAAGAAATCTGCATTTAACTTACTGATGGTAATCGTTGCTAATGGCTCCCCAATTGGTGTCAAGGCAGCACCAAGCCCAATCGAAAAACAGGCTAACACCGTAAACCTAATTTCAGCTTTACGGTCAAGTGGAAGGACATTAATGATAATAACAAGCACGATTGCCGCTATAATCGCGGTAATTATGCTTGAAGCTAGTCCTAAAATAATGACTGTTAATCCAAAGAAAATCCTTGGAGTTAGTACTCTGCTTAACCATAGAATCGACTTTTCGAGCTGTACCTGCCCCCATTTACAGACTAACCCGGCAATCAAGACTGCAAGTGTAATATTAATTGGGTCAATAAGCGCCTTCTCGATTAAATGAAGATTCATCATGCCGCTAATCGTCGCAGCTGCAATTCCCATAATAAATAAGAAAATCTCCAAATTATGCTCCACTTTTTTTACAGAAAAAGGTAGAAATAAAACCAAAATTAAAATGATTACTAATCCAATCATACATACCAAATCCCTTGTGTTATTTATTTATTTTAAACTATAAATGTATTATAGACTTTTTTGTGTAATTTTTTAACAGAATATTATGATTTTTAAAAAATAATACTATTAATTTAATAATAATAGAACAAGAGGCAGATCATTACAACTAATAAATACAGGCATTGATTATCTTAAAAATTTACACAAAAGTCTAAAGATCTTTCATTATAAAAGAAACTAACTTCATATAAAATAAGGACAAGTAATCGGCCTTTATTAAAAGTTGGAGGAAATTTGTATGAAAAAGTATGTTATCTGCGGTGTCAGTAACCGGGCATTAGAGATGTTTATTAAACCAATCTTAAATGAGTTTTCAAAAGAAAATGAGATTGTTGGATTACTAGATACTGATTCACTTCGATTTTCCATTTGTAAAGAAAAATATCGTCAGTTAGAACAAGTTCCAGTCTTCCAACCTGAACAATTTGATACCATGATTGATCAAACCAAACCGGATTATGTTATCGTTACGGGCAGAGACAACACTCACGTCGATTATATTTTAAGAGCATTAAATAAACAGGTGAACGTGATAACAGAAAAGCCGATGGTGACGAACGCAGCGGATGCATACAAAGTAATGCAGGCTGAAGCAGAAAGCAAAGGCAAAGTCATTGTTACATTTAATTATCGATACAGTACGTTTCATCGAAGAATTAAAGAAATGATTCTGGAAGGTAAAGTTGGAAGAATCACTTCCATTGACCTAAATTGGTATATCGATACGTATCATGGATCGAGCTACTTTAAAAGATGGAATCGTAATAGGGATATTTCCGGAGGCTTGTCGATTCATAAATCGACCCATCACTTTGATCTTATCAATTGGTGGTTAGATCAAAGGCCAGAAGAAGTGTTTGCATACGGAGCTTTGAACTATTTTGGACATGATAGTGAAATGAATCCGAGGAAGGAGTCCGGTCGTTTTTGCGGTACTTGTGATGTTAGGAATGACTGCAGGTACTTTAGGCGGTGGAACTCTCGCATCGGGTCGACTACTGTAAGAGATGACCATCTTTTAGCAGGTGTATATGAAAAGGACATCCCATATACTGATTATCGCCCTGACGCTTGTATCTTTGATGAAGAGATTTCAATTGAGGATACGTATGTGGCTGCAGTTAAATATGATGGCGGTAGTATGCTAAGTTACTCCATTAATTTTTCAGCACCTTATGAAGGATATAGGCTGGCTATTAATGGAACAAAAGGAAGGATTGAAACAACTGAATACCATGAACCTTCTCGAATCCCGTTTGAATATCCAGAACAAAAAATTGATTATTACCCTCTTTTCGGTGGAAAAGAGACTATTGAGCTTATCCAAGAGCCTGGTGGACATGGTGGCGGCGATCCTATTTTATTAGAGGATCTATTCCTCGGTCCTGACCCATCACGGAAGTATCAGATATTAGCAGGAGCTGAGGCTGGTGCATATTCCATTGCAGTTGGTGAAGGTGTATGGCGTTCAGTTAATGAAAAGAAGCCAATTAACATTAAGGAACTCCTATTTCATCCCGAATCAATTAACAAAGTAATAGGGTGATGAAAAAAAGCATTTGCTAGAAGAAACATACTATTAGTTAATTTTAGGACTGATTAGTATGTTTTTTTTTATTTTCCAACGAAATTTCTTTGCATGCAGCTTCGAAATGAGTAGAATAATTTTATACTTTTAAGGAAGTAGCTATTCAAAG
The DNA here is from genome assembly GCF_031457145.1 of Neobacillus niacini. Classification (GTDB taxonomy): domain Bacteria; phylum Bacillota; class Bacilli; order Bacillales; family Cytobacillaceae; genus Neobacillus; species Neobacillus niacini_J. The sequence continues at coordinate 809,396 of NZ_JAVDVZ010000002.1, read as the reverse complement.
AGGAGATAAAAGTATGTTTTGGAATGAACGAACAACTTCAGTGAGCGCTCTGATTATGGTAATTGGATTGGTACTAACCGGCTGCAATGGTGAACACTCCTTATTCCAAAAATCATCTCCAAAAGAAGATGAACTTGTCAAAATTGTTTTTTGGGATGATAATACAGGACCACAGCGAACTCCTATTTGGGAGGAATTAATTAATAGGTTTGAGAAAGAAAATCCAAACATTGATATCGAATACGTTGGATTACCTAAAGACTCGGCAAAAGCAATGTTTGACGCAGCTATTGCTTCAGGAGAGGTGCCTGATATTGCAAGTGTTTACGCTAGCTGGCTGCCAGAGTTTTCTTCGCGTGGCGCATTGTTGCCGCTAGATTCTTATTTTTCTAAATGGAGCGAGAATATCAAAATCAATAAGGGTGCAATAGAGTTTAATAAAAGTATCGTAAGTAATCAAAAGTTATATGGGATTCCATATACACAAAACCTCGATATCCTCTGGGTCCGATCTGATTGGTTTAAAGAGGCCAATTTGAACACTCCTGAGACGTGGGATGAGTTCTTTCGTTCCGTTGAAATGTTAACAGATAAATCGAATAATCGTTATGGGTATACAATCCGTGGGGGAGCAGGGGGCACTTTCCAGTTACAACGGATGATGTATGCCTACTCAGGCATTGAAACATTCTTCAAAGATGGGAAAAGTACGATCAATGATCCAAAGCATGTGGAATTCTTAAAGAGATACTTTGCCTTGTATCAAAACTATACCCCCATTTCAGATATCACAAATGATTATAAGGCAATGATTGCTGGATTCGATTCAGGGAATATCGCGATATTACAGCATAACATCGGCTCTTTTGCGGAGCATAGCGAAGCGTTAGATCCGGAACAATTTCAGGCGATTCCTTTACCAAAATCTGTTGAAGGTCATTTTGTAGCAGAAGATGGCAACACCATTGGAATAAGTATTTTTAAAGGAACTGAGCACCCGGAGGAATCATGGAAATTTATTCGTTTTATCAATTCGAAGAAAGCTCAAAGCTTTTGGAATAAAAGTGTCGGTCAAATTCCTACTAATTTGGATGTACTGAGTGAAGATTGGATAATGACTTCGCCACATATTCAGACAGCACAAATAGTCTATAATGATCCGAAAACAATTCATTATGAGCCGCCGTTCTATCTGCCGGAATACCGCACAATACTAAATACAATTGTTGACACTGGAACACAAGCAGTTTTAAGTGGAAAAATGCCGGTAGAAGAGTTTTTAAATAAATGGGCAGAAGCAATGGAACAGGCTCAGAGACATTATGATGGATTAAGTAGATAAATTTTCGCATTCGTTGCAAGTGAGCAGCGGATTTTTTTTTCTCTTTTTATTAGATCTTTGAAATATCTTAAAATTTTAATCAATCATCTTAAAATCTTTAATTATTTGAGAAACCGTTTTCATTTATGATAAAAAGCAGAGAGGAGGAAACTAGATGAGTTATTCACAAGGTGTTACTGAAACAGTTGTTAACAGCAATAAGGCGGTGAACCGGAAAAAGATTAAAAAGGATAAATGGGTTCCCTACCTTTTTATTCTTCCCTCTTTCCTAATAATCTTAGGTTTTCTATTTTACCCAATCGCTACAGTATTCTATTACAGTGTTCAACACTATGATGTGTCTGCGCCTTACTATAATGGCTTTGCTGGCTTAGAGAACTTTAAAGAAATTTTTACGAATGACAAGATGTTTATACCTAGTTTAATGAATAGTTTGAAATGGGTTGTAACAGAAGTAGGTCTTCAATTAACGTTTGGAATGATTCTGGCCTTATTATTGAACCAAACGTTTAAATTTAGAGGAGTTATACGTGCGGTTGCCTTTATTCCTTGGGCTATTTCAGGGGTTCTTGCATCAACGATGTGGTCATTAATGTTTAATGAACATATGGGTGTACTCAATGACTTGCTGATGAAAATGGGAATCGTTGATGAACCACAGGCTTTCTTAGCAAGTACATCAACAGCGTTCACATCGGTTATTATAGCAGAGTTATGGAGGGGTATACCTTTCTTCGCTATCACCTTATTAGCGTCATTATCAAGTATTCCTGTTGAATTATATGAAGCAGCCAGGGTAGATGGTGCAAGCAGATGGAAGTCGTTTATTTATGTAACATTACCACAATTAAAAAATACGATTGTCCTAACTACATTACTAAGAGTAGTTTGGGAGTTTAATAACGTTGATCTATTGTTTAACTTAACGGGTGGTGGTCCTGCTCATTCAACCACAACACTTACGATGTATATTGCAGATTTAGCTGTACATGGAAGCAATTTTGGATACGGGTCAGCATTAACGGTCGTTTCATTTGGAATATTACTAGTTTTCGCCATCCTTTATTTGAAACTATCACGTTATGAAAAGGAGTGATTTGAAGGATGTTTACAGCAAATAAAAAAGTCGACAAGCTTTTAACTCTATACCTTCCTTTAACCATGTTGTTGAGTTTTACCATCTTTCCAATCTACTGGACACTGAATACCGCTTTTAAACCTGAAGGGGACATCGTTAAACGACCCCTGCAGTATATGCCAATAAACCCGACTACTGAAAACTTTGTCACGGCTTGGACCAATGTTGGTTTTGCTACTTTCTTTAAAAATAGTTTAATTGTTGGGGTTTCTACGGTTTTGGTTGTGCTTGTCTGTTCGACTTTGTCTGGTTATGCATTAAGCAGATATCAGTTCAAAGGAAAACGCAGTTTTATGATCATGCTGTTATGTACTCAATTTATCCCTAGAGCGATGATGATTATTCCTTTGTTCGTCATTTTCAAAAATCTTGGGTTAATCAGTAATCCACTTTCACTCATTATTACTTATACAGCAATAGAAATTCCGTTTACTACGATCTTGATGAGTGGATTTATCTCAAATGTTCCAAAGGAATTGGAAGAAGCGGCTGTGATTGATGGCTGTACAAAACTGCAAGCACTGCGTTTTGTTGTCTTCCCATTATTGCTGCCTGGGATTGTAGCAACAGGAGTATTTACCTTCATTTATACATGGAACGAATTTTTAATTGCACTCATGCTGACCAATCAACAATCCAAGTTCACGCTCCCAGTTGGACTAAGTACGATGATGGGTGAATTCAGTATCAACTATGGAGCCTTGGCGGCTGGAAGTGTAATCGCTTTAATTCCTGCAGTTATATTATTTGCCTATGCACAGAAGCACCTAGTAAACGGTATGGGTGGAGCTGTAAAAGGCTAATTATAAAAAATATTAAGGGGGCATTACAATGATTAAGAAAAAAATGACAACGGCTTTTTTTGCACTAACAATGGCAACCGGAATGTTGCTTACAGGCTGCGGTGGTGAAGAACAAGCTGCAACTAAAACGAAAAAAGAAGCAGCCAAATCGGATGAACCTGTAACACTCCAATTTTGGGATGAAAACGCAGGCCCAGCACGTACCCCTGTTTGGGAAGAAGTAATTAAACGATTTGAAGAAAAGAACCCTAATATTAATGTTGAGTATGTTGGTATTCCGAATAGTTCAGCAAAATCAAAATATGATGCAGCGATTGCAGCAGATGATATGCCAGATATTGGCTCTGTGCAAACAACTTGGCTGCCAGAATTCTCTATTCGTGAAGCTTTGCTGCCACTAGATTCTCATTTCGAGAAGTCTGACATCAGCAAGAAAATTAACCCAAGTGCTACTGGTGTAAATAAGAAAATCACTCAAGATGGCAAGCTTTATGGTATTCCGTATGCACAAAATTTAGATGCTTTATGGATTCGTACAGACTGGTTTGAACAAGCTAGTGTACAGGAGCCTAAAACATGGGATGAGTTCTTTACAGTTATTGAAAAAATGAGAGATCAAGCGAATAATCGTTATGGATTTACCATCCGCGGTGGTGCAGGTGCATCCTTCACGATTCAAAGAGCAATGTTTGCTTATAGTGGTTTAGACTTTTTTGATAAAAATGGTAAGACGAACATCAACGATCCGAAACACGTAGAATTTGTTGAGAAGTATTTCTCTTACTATGACAAATTAACACCAAAGAGTGATATCACAAATGGTTATAAAGAAATGATTGCAGGCTTTGATACAGGTGTAGTAGCTATGGTACACCACAATCCTGGTTCTTATGGTGAGCACAATAAAGCGTTACCAGCAGGGTCTTACAAGTTAATTCCACTTCCAACAACAGAAAAAGGACAATATGTTGCAGAAGGTGGTAATGCAGTTAACCTGGCTATCTTCAAATCAACAGAGCATGCTGATGAAGCATGGAAATTCGTAGAATTTGTTAACTCAGAAGAAGCACAAAGCTATTGGAATCAACAAACTGGTCAAATTCCTACAAACTCTGATGTGTTAGATGATAAATGGGTACAAGATGCACAGCATATCAAAACAGCCTTTGAAGTTTACAATAATCCTGATACAAAACTATATGAACCGCCATTCTATCTGCCAGATTATCGTGCAATCCTTGATGGCGTAGTAGACCCAGGTGTACAAGCAGTGATGAGTGGAAAAATGTCAGCAAAAGACTTCCTAGATGAGTGGGCAAAAGCAATTGAAGATTCTAAAGCAAAATATGACCAAACTTTTAAAAAATAATTAAATCTACATTCTGGGTGTTGATTCTATTAACACCCAGTTTCCCTATATGGACCATTAAATTAGATGAATGAGAAGGAGATAGGATAATGGGAAATACAACAGATAAAATCAGAACAGAAACTCCGTTGGTGATGGCGGAAAAGGCATGCCAAGCATTAATGAATACTTTCCGTGCTGAGGACTTACCTCCAGTAAATTGGTTCCATTATCACCAAGGGGTTTTTCTATATGGAATGTACAGAGTTTGGGAAGCAACGGGTAAGGAAGAGTACTTTAATTACATCCAAGCATATTATGACCATTTAATTGATGATGAAGGAAATGTTGTTTTCGAGAGAGATCAGTTAGATTCTATCATGCCGGGGATTCTATTGTTTCCTTTATATGAAAAGACGAAAAATCCTAAATATTTGATTGCTGCAAAGAAATTAAGAAGTGCCTTAGATACCATCAACAGAACGACTGAAAATGGTTTCTGGCATAAGGAAAAATACCCTTATCAAATGTGGTTAGATGGTCTCTTTATGGGTGGGCCATTCATGCTTATGTATAGCAACCATTTTCAAGAAGAAGAATTGGTTCAGCATGTATTACTTCAAGAAAAGCTAATGAGAAAACATATGACAGACCTTAAAACTGGTTTGCTCTTCCACGCATGGGATGAGAAAAAAGTACAGCCGTGGTCTGATCCAGAAACAGGCTGTTCTCCGGACTTCTGGGGCCGTTCAGTTGGCTGGTACGGTGCGGCATTGATTGATTTGTTAGAAGTATTGGGAGAAAAGAAACGTGGTCAGGAAGAATGGATTCAATCTCTTCAAAGTTTCATTCCTGCCATCGTGAAATTCCAGGATGAACAGTCTGGTCTTTGGTACAATGTGGTCGATAAAGGCAATCGTCCAGACAATTGGTTAGAATCTTCTTGTTCAGCACTCTTTTTATACTTTATTGCGAAGGCAATAAAGCATGGCATTATTGATGAGTCTTACCGTGAAGTGTGTGATAAAGCCTATGCAGGTTTATTAGAACATATGACGGAAAGCGATGATTCTTCTTTTACATTAAAAGGAATTGTGATTGGAACTTCCGCAGGCACATACGATTACTATGTTTCACGCCCAACATCTGAAAATGATCTTCATGGGATGGGTGCCTTCCTTTTAGCAAGCATGGCGTACTACGACCTGCTTAAGTAAAGCTGTCGGGTACAATATTTTTGATATGACCTTTTCCTGTGCAGCTTTTTTTGCATAGGGAAAGGTGCTTCACAAAGTCAGATAAAAGGTGGTAATTTGAGTTGAAAATATTTAAAACAAGTCTCTCTCTATTTTTCATAATATTGCTAGTATTCAGTAATTTAGCAACAGCATCTTTGGCAAAAACAAAAACCTCTACTCCGGGAGCACCCGTAAACCTACAGATACCGACCCTTGCTTTTGACGAAGACAGCATCACCCTTGTGTGGGAAAAACCTAAGGATTATAAGGATATTGTAGATTTTAATGTTTATATGGATGGAAAGAAAATTGGCAGCGCTCTAAAGGATAACGGCGGGCCTGCAAAAGAGTATATTGATAATTTCTACGAAAATATTGATAAATATGATTTTCATGTCGACATTCTCATTCATAATTTCACCATAGAAAATTTGGAATCAAACCGGTCTTATGAATTTTATGTCACTTCTGTAAATAAAGATGGAGTTGAATCAGCACCTTCAAACAAGATTGATGGAAAAACAACGCCAGTACCAGAGGTTTTCAATATTGTTGATTTTGGTGCCACTCCAAATGATGACACAAAGGATACCAAAGCGATCCAAGCGGCAATAGATGCAGCATCAAAAGGTGCGAAAGTTTTAATTCCAGAAGGAAAGTTTATTTCAGGCGAAATATGGCTTAAATCCGATATGACGTTACAAGTAGATGGTTATTTACTAGGCGCCGATGACCCAGAAGATTATAGCAGGAATTTCTGGGTATACGATTACTCGACAGATGAGCGTTCCTATTCCCTGATCAATGCTCATACATACGACTATGGCAGTCTTAAGAATATCAGAATTACAGGGAAAGGAACGATTGATGGGAATGGATGGAAGCTGGACTCTTCAAAAAACCCAACCATTGATGAAGCAGGTAATGAACTTCCATATTACTTTGCTGGCAATAACTCCAAAGTTACAGGAAATATAAAAGTAGAAAATGGAAAGATGAGTCCGCTAGATCTTAATTCTCCAAATACACAAGGTATTTTAGGAGCCACCCAATCGTATGCATCTCAAGAGATGGGTATGAACGTGAAGTCTGCTTATTCCACACGCTCAAGCTTGATTACGGTACGTGGTGTAGACGGCATGTATTATGAAGGATTTACACAGCTGAATCCTGCTTTTCACGGTATCGTGAACCTTCATAGTAAAAACATTGTCGTAAACGGTACAATTTCAAAAACATACGATGCCAATAATGCGGATGGATATGAGTTTGGTGACTCCCAGCATATTATGGTCTTCAATAACTTTGTTGATACCGGAGATGATGCGATTAACTTTGCAGCAGGTATGGGACAAGCAGCAGCAGGTAAAGAACCTACTGGAGATGCATGGATCTTTAATAACTATATTCGTGAAGGTCACGGCGGGGTGGTAACAGGCAGCCATACAGGCAGCTGGATTCAAGACTTTGTAGTCGAAGACAATATCATGTATAAAACGGATGTTGGTTTACGCAGCAAAACCAATACACCAATGGGAGGCGGAGCAAGAAACATTCTGTTCCGGGATAATGCTTTAGAAGGTATTGACGGCGATGGTCCATTTGTTTTTACTTCTTCATATGAAGATCCGAATGCGGCGATTCTTTATGAACCAGCACAGCAAATTTCGCAATTCAGAGATATGAAGATTGAAAATACGACTATACGCAACCAAGGCGGCAGCAATAAACAGGCAATCCTCGTACAAGGAAATAATGATGTCGGAGAAGTATACCACGAAAATATTACTTTTAAAGATGTAAAATTTGACAATGTTTATTCCGTAAAAATGGATTATGCTAAAAACTTTAAATTCATTAATGTTGCATTCACAAACGTCAAAGATAATAATGGAAATCCTTGGAGAATTACAAACTCTACAGGTCTAGTTTTTGAAAATACTACAGCAGCCCCTGCGGATGCTGCACAAAAGCCTGCGTGGGCTAAAAAAGCGGTGATACAAGCCGTCTCGTCTGAAGATGGTAAAAGTGTGACCTTAACTTGGGATGCAGCAACAGACAATTTAGGGGTAACGGGGTACACTGTTTATAAAGATGGTGAGAAGATTGGATCTGACTATACGACAACGAAAGAAACAAACTTTACTGTTTCCGGTTTAACACCTGCTGAAAAATATACCTTTAAGGTAGAAGCAACGGATGGGATTGGAAATCGTACTTCTGATGGCCCAACAACCAAAGTAATAACAAATGGAGAGCGTGATGTAACTGCTCCTGTGCTTCCTTCAAATACGAAGATTAAAGAACCAACAACTACGATTCCAGCTATTGATACTTTTAGCGGCAAGGAGGTTGAGGTTGTATATCCAGGCTTTACATGGGCTTCCGTTACATGGGAAGCAGCAAGTGACGAAACTGGCATTGCCGGATATAACGTATATGCAAATGGGAAATTGCAAGGATTTGCTAAAACGAGCAACTATACATTATCCAATCTTCAGCCAGGTACAAAATATAATGTTCAAGTGGAAGCAGTCGATCTTGCAGGAAACAAGACACCTTATAACACTTCTTTAGAAATCGAAACAGCAACTCCTTATGCAATTGGAGCACCAACCTTTAATGGAGCATTAAGGACCAAAGTCGAAAAAGATAAAGCAAGTGTGACCCTCTCTTGGAATGAGGCTAAAGCCCAAAACCAAGAAGTCATTGGATACCGCATATATGTGAATGGGCAGCCAATTATACCTAAAGGTGTGGAGTTTACACCTATTAACGCAGAAATGACAACGGCTGAAACGTCTTATACTGTAAAAGGTCTTGATAAAGGAAAAGAATATACGTTTAAAGTTGAAGCAGTCGGAAAAGGAGTGAAGTATTCCAAGAGAGAAAGACTCTCCGATGTCCTTGCAAACGGTCTTCTCAGAGTAGAAGGCTATCGTTGGAGCGGATTTGGACCAAGTAAAATGCTCACTCTAAAATAAGGATTTCCATCGTAACTATATAGAAAGCTTCCATTCATTTGGGGCTTTCTACTCTTTTAATCTATAATATTTTTGTGAGGAACATCTCCCATAAAAAAAGGAGACCAACTCTTTATACCTGCGAACGTTACTAGTTTTTCTATTGTAAATAATGGTAATCAAGCAGTTAAAGCGTTAAGACTATTTGGTCCAGAGGTAAAATAGACTACAGCAGCTAGATTTTTATCTGGCTGCTGTTTTTCGACCAATTGATCGATAATTTCTTAGTATTATAAAATGTGGAAAACGGTTACAATTGAATAAGAGAATATTTGAATTTATATACTAACAGGGAGTTCCTTCTATGACAGCTGTTAAGATTAAACACTTTATTCGCAAACATCTTTTCTATTCTTTTAAATCCACCATAAATACTCTCTATTTACCTATCATTATCCTATTTATTTTAGTTACAGGATGGGTTTCAACATTGCTTGCCACTGCACAAATAGAAGAAAATGCTTATAAAAATGTGAATGATACGATTTTTCAAACTAAGAATTATCTTGATAATATGCTGGCGGATGTTTTTCAGCAGTTTGTCTCCTTATCGAATGATCCCAGAATATTATCGTTAGTCGATAAAGACGTGTCTGAAATAAAGCCGGAATCTTATGTTGAAATTGATAATAACTTAAAGCTTATTTATTCACGATACAATGCCATTCTTGAATCCGTTCTCGTAAATTATAAGCAAAATGGTTTTTTATTATATCATACCAACTACAATTCAAATCCAACGATCAATTATGATGAGTATTTTACAAAATTTTATGGAAACAAAGAGGGTTTTTATTGGAGAAATATCCACGATGACCATGAATTTAATAAAGATAATAAGGTCATGTCATTATTTCGATTGATTGAGAAGAATCAATCATCCTCAAAAGGAATCGTTTTATTTAATTTACGGGCAGAATTTTTTGAACAAGTATTGAATAAATCGTTAATCGGCGAGAATGGATACCTGACATTGATTAGTCCAGATGGAATTTATGAATCCAAAACAGTAAAAAAGGAATACAAGCTGGATCAATCCACTTTTCACTCAGTACAAAATCTCAAAGACGAACATGGGAGATTCTCTTACGAAAATGATGCAGGGGAAGATATGATTGTTATTTACGATACATTACGCTCAAATAAGTGGAAAATTGCTGCTGTTATTCCGCAAGATGAAATCTTAAATAAGGTAAATTACATCAAAGATTTCACAATTCTATTGGTCATATTGATGATCATGAGTGCAATTTTTATTACGAATATAGTAGGAAAATATATTACCCATCCATTTAAAAAAATGGCCAGCCAAATGGGGATGATTGATAAAAAAAATCTAGACTTGAATGTTGAAATGTCGGGTCCAGAAGAAATGAAAATCCTTCATACAGGCTTTAAAGAATTGATTATCCGGATTAATACCTTAATGGACCAAATCCGTTTAGAGCAAGAAGAGAAACGACAATTAGAATTTGCGATTATGCATGCCCAAATTAATCCACACTTTCTCTATAATACGATGTATTCCATTAAAGGATTGTGTGATATGGGTCTAAATAAAGACGCTAGTCAAATGATTACTGCACTTGCAAGTTTTTTTCGAATCGGAATTAGTAAAGGAAGAGAAATCATTTCCATTAATGAAGAACTCGAACACATTCAGCATTATTTGTTTATTCAGGAAATGCGCTATGGCGATGACTTTTCCTATGAAATCCAAATGGAAAAAGAAATCCTTGCCTATAATATTATTAAACTCTCATTGCAGCCTCTTATTGAAAATGCCATCTACCATGGGGTAAAGCAAAAACGTGGCCAAGGGAAAATAACCATTCGAGGATATCAAGTTAAAGATACCATCCATTTAGAGGTGAGTGATAACGGAAATGGAATACAACCAGATAAATTAAATGATATTTTGCTAGAAATAGAAGCCTCGTATCAGGAGAAAAAGAGATATCTTGGTATTGGTCTACAAAGTGTAAATGAACGAATTAAAATTCACTTCGGAAACGGATACGGTTTGACCATTGCAAGTGAACCTGGCAATGGGACAGTCGTTACCATTACGATTCCCAAAACAAAAGGGGAGATTAACGAGTATGCATAAAGTAATTGTAGTAGAAGATGATCGAATTATTCGTCGGGGCATTTGCCAGGCAATCCCCTGGGGAGATCATGGATTTATTGTAGCAGGAGAAGCAGGAGACGGTGAGGTGGCATTAGAGTTAATCGAAAAGGAACAGCCGCAAGTCGTCGTTTCCGATATTAATATGCCATTTATGAGTGGGTTAGAAATGGCGAAGCAGATTAAAGAAAAAAGCCCGGAGACAAGAATTATTTTTCTGACTGGGTATGAAGATTTCAAATATGCCCAACAAGCTCTTAAGTTGAAGGCATTTGACTATCTGTTAAAGCCCGTCGATTCGGAATACTTGCTAAAAAAAGCCAAAGAGGCAGCAGCTGAATGGGAAAAAGAATCAGTCAAAGAAAAAAGAATCATAGAGTCCCTGCCTTTATTACAGCAGAAATTCTTTCAAACGTTGATTCGAGAAGGCGATTACCGGGTTGATGTCGAGAATGAGCTGTTGGCGCTTGATGTTCAAATGGAAGGCCCTTTCTATGCCGTTCTTCTTGTTAGGAATACCATTGAGCTTGATCTAGAGGGACACTTCTTTAAAGAAAAGATTACGAGTTTCACTTCTTCCTATTTTAATGAATTACCATGTTTGGTGATGAATGCAGATGTTGGTGAATATACCATCCTTTTATCACTTGAAAACGATCATGACTCTAGGAAAGGGGAGTTAGCCCAAGCTCTGTTTAATTATCTAAGTAAAGAAATAGACAATTCCATTACCATTACACATGGACGTGCCTATCCTAATCTGTTTGAAGTCGGTAAGTCTTTCCTCGAAGCCAGGGTAGCCATGGATATGAGACATATTATGGGGACAGGGCGTGTCATCTCTTTAGATGAAACGGTCTCAAAATGTAACCAAAAAGCAGAGCATATCCAAGATTTAGAGATGAAATTCGAGAATCACATCAAGTCCGGCTTACCAGAAAAGGCAAATGAAACACTGATGGAGTTAAGCACAGCTATAATCGATCGAAAAACGGTTCCTCTGGCAGATTTAAAGGTCCTGGCACTTAAATTCAGTACTATGCTCTTTTTTGAAATTGAAAAATGGAAAAAGGAAGACTCAACAGATCGTTTTAATTCATCAGTTGTATATAAAGATATCATGGAGTTATCAACCCTGACAGAAATGACAGAAATGCTGCATAGTCTCATCGAACAATGGTATACAGCTATGTATAAAAAGAAAGAAAAGAATTATTATAGTCATGTTGACCAAGCAATCAAGTATATTCAGGAGAATTTCCATGACAGCAGTTTAACTCTTCAAAAAGTGGCCGAATTCATCCATGTCAGCACCCCTTATTTAAGTAATCTATTTAAAATAGAGAAAGGGTTTAACTTTGGGGATTACTTGTTAGAGCTACGAATGAAAAAGGCGATGGAGCTATTGGGCGAGGGAAATATTAAAACCTATGAAGTTTGTGAACAAGTAGGTTATAGTAACCCTCAATACTTTGGTATTTGTTTTAAGAAATACACAGGTTTCACACCTGCTGAATTTAAAAAAAAGTTTAAATAAATAGAACGACTATTAAATCCGCGTGGACGATTCCATTCGGATCTTTTCAATATTGTTAAATTTTTAAGATAATCGTTAAAGATTTTAAGGACTTTGTTAGGATGAATTGTAACCCTTTTCATAGATTATTATAATCAACGTGTAAGGTAATGAACGGAACTGGAGGATGGAAATGATTGCGAATATAGGAATCCGGGCACACGATACTGGTGTTCCATCAATCGAGAATGTAGTAAATATAATCGCAAATAAAGGACTCAACTCTGTTCAGTTTGCATTAGGCAAGTCCTTAAAGGATATCAATTCCGAATTAGGAAGTTTAAGTCCTGGTTTTGCTCAAACGATACGACGTGTTTTTGAAAAGAAGGATATTCAAATAGCTGTATTAGGCTGCTATTTCAACATGATCCATCCTGATTATAACCAAAGAAGAAAAGGGATGGATCGATTCAAGGAGCATCTTCGGTTTGCACGGGATTTTGGCTGCAGCATTGTTGGAACGGAGACAGGTAATGTTCAGGCTGAAATTGTCTATACAGAAGAAAACTTTGCAGAAAAGCCGTTTCTTGAAGTAGTCGAAAGTGTCAAGGAGCTTGTGGAAGAAGCTGAAAAATTTGGAGTGATTGTCGGTATTGAGGGAGGAATCAGCCATCCGGTTCATACACCTGGGAGGATGAAGAGATTACTTGATCTTGTCCCATCTAACAATCTTCAAGTGATCTATGACCCCGCCAACTTTATCTCCCTTGATAATTTTTATCATCAAGAAGCTGTTATCCAAGAGGCATTTAACCTGTTTGGAGACAGAATGGTGATAGTGCATGCGAAGGATTTTATTATTGAGGATGAACAAATCAAAATCGTTCCGGTAGGTCATGGATTGTTAAATTATGATTTTCTATTTCACTTATTAAAAAGGAAAAAACCATTTATCAATATTTTAATGGAAAGCACAAAGGAACCATACATAGATGAAAGTTTGGCTTTCTTAATTGATAAATACGAAAGTGCATAGGTAGGGATAAAACAAATAACAAAGAAAGTTGGGTGTCGAAATGCGAAGCTTCATGGATGATAATTTCTTACTAAACAACGAAACATCGGTTACTTTGTATCATGTATATGCAAAAGATATGCCAATCATTGACTACCATTGCCATTTAAGTCCTAAGGAAATTTATGAGAATAAGAAGTTCAAAAACATTACAGAAATTTGGTTATCTGGAGATCACTACAAATGGCGGTTAATGCGCAGCAATGGGATTGACGAAGAGCTCATTACTGGCAGTGCCAGTGATTATGATAAGTTTCTGGCCTGGGCAAAGACCGTTCCAATGACAATTGGGAACCCACTGTTTAATTGGACACATTTAGAGTTACAACGATTCTTTGGGATTGATGAGCTATTAAATGAAGAAAGTGCTCCGGTTATTTGGGAGAAGGTAAATGCTTTACTTAATAGTGAAGGCTTTAGTGCGAGAGATTTTATTGAAAAATCGAATGTTCATGTGGTGTGTACCACTGATGACCCTGTAGATAGTCTTGAATATCATCAACTATTAAAGGAAGAGTCTGATTTTAATGTAAAGGTACTGCCAAGCTTTCGACCAGATAAAGGGCTGGAAATTAATCGCGATGGATATCTCGAGTGGGTGAACAAACTGCAAGAAGTTTCCGGAACCCCGTTCGATACTTATGATGGCTTTTTACAAGCGCTTGAATCAAGAGTTCGTTTTTTCCATTCGGTTGGAGGAAGAGTTTCGGACCATGCGATTGATGTCATGATGTATGCGGATACATCCAAAGGAGAAGCAGCACAGATTTTTAAACAGGCATTGAATGGTCAAAAGGTTTCTATTGAGGATGAAAAGAAATATAAAAGCTATACATTAACATTTCTAGGGAAGCTTTATTCCGAATTAGGATGGGCGATGCAGTTCCATATTAATGCTATAAGAAATAATAACTCAAGAATGTTTAACCAACTAGGGCCAGATACAGGCTATGATTCTATTAATGATGAAGAAATTGCCAAGCCGTTGGCAAGATTATTAAATACAATGGAACAAGACAATGCCCTCCCTAAAACCATTATCTATTCTCTAAATCCAAACGATAATGCTATTATTGCAGCGATGATTGGTAATTTCCAAGGAGGAGGCATTCCAGGAAAAATTCAATTTGGAACAGCATGGTGGTTTAACGATAATAAAACCGGAATGCTCGACCAAATGCAGGCATTAGCTAATGTTGGTCTATTTACCCGCTTTATCGGTATGCTGACAGATTCCAGAAGCTTTCTTTCCTACACAAGACATGAATATTTTAGGAGATTATTCTGTTATCTTATCGGTGAATGGGTCGAAAATGGCGAGGTTCCAAATGATACAGAATTCTTAGGAAAGATCGTCCAAGGGATTTCTTATAAAAATGCAAAAGAGTATTTTCAATTTTAAATGCCCCAATTATGAGGAGGAGCATTCATGGAACTTTTAAATAATCGTTTAGTAAAGGACCGCCAAAAATACCCTGAGAAAGTATTGCAATTTGGTGAGGGGAATTTTTTAAGAGGATTTGTTGACTGGCAAATTGATGTCATGAATAAACAGGGTAAATTTAATGGCAGTGTTGTCGTTGTTCAACCGCGTGGACAGGAAAAGATTGAGAAGCTAAATGCACAGGATGGCCTGTATACTCTGTACTTACAGGGAATGAAGGAAAGTAAAGCTGTTCAGGAGCACTCCATTATCACTAGTATCAGCAGAGGCATAAATCTTTTTAACGAGTATGATCAATATCTTGAGCTGGCAAAGAATCCAGAACTGAGATTTATTTTTTCAAATACAACAGAAGCGGGAATTGCCTATGATGAAAATGATTGTTTAGAAGATCGCCCGCAAAAAAGCTATCCAGGAAAATTAACCGCCTTTTTATATGAGCGCTACAATGCTTTTCAAGGAAATAAGGATAAAGGCTTTATTATCATCCCCTGTGAACTGATTGAGCGAAATGGTGAAATACTAAAGGATATTGTTCTGAAGTATGCAGAACTTTGGAATCTAGGGGGAGAATTTGCTGCTTGGATTCACGAGGCGAATACATTCTGCAATAGTCTTGTCGATCGAATCGTTCCAGGCCATCCAAGAGATAGAATTGAAGAGATTACAGTGGAGCTTGGATATAAAGATAATCTACTAGTGGTCGGTGAACAATACCATCTATGGGTAATCGAAGGACGGCAATCAATTACCGAAGAATTTCCAGCACATTTGGCTGGACTAAATACTTTGGTGGTTGATGACTTGACGCCATATCGAACAATAAAGGTGCGTATATTAAACGGTGCCCATACGGCAATGACGCCGGTTTCCTACTTATATGGATTGGATACCGTGTCTGAAGCGATTGAGCATGAAGTTGTAGGGCAATTTGTTAAACAGCTTATTTATGATGAAATCATCCCGACGCTGGACCTGCCAATGGAAGAATTGATTTCATTTGCAGAGGCTGTGTTAGATCGATTTAGGAATCCATTTATGCAGCACTTTCTATTAAGCATCTCACTTAACTCGTTGTCTAAGTTTAAGACGAGAGATTTGCCTACTTTAATAGAATATTACAATTGGAAGCGTGAATTGCCATATAAACTTGTTTTCTCTCTTGCCGCTCTCATCTCTTTTTATAAAGGAAAGAGAGGGGATGAAGAGATTGATTTAGCAGATGACCAGGATGTACTGGATTTATTCAAAGTGCAATGGAGTCAATACAGTGGAACAATTGACAGCGTTAAGGACATCGTTTCTAGTGTGTTAGGATACGAGAAGGTTTGGGAGACGGACTTAAACCAAGTGCCTGGACTAACCGCTGCTGTTACGATTGATCTCTTCAATATTGAAACAAAGGGAATGAAAAAGGCCCTTGAATCACTTTTAGGGCAGAAAGCGGCCAACTAGATGGGGGGAAATCTAATGTTGGATATTATCCAGATCCATAATCAAGACAATGTTGTGGTTGCCTTCAGAGATTTATCAACAGGTCAAACTTTTACTGTAGATGGGGTAACGATTACACTAAAGGAAGATGTGCCAAGAGGACATAAGGTAGCCATTAAAAACATTTCGATAAATGACCATGTCGTTAAATATGGCTATCCAATTGGGCATGCCATAAAAGAAATTTCTGTGGGGGAACATATTCACACCCATAATACAAAAACGAACTTAGACGGTATTCAGGAATATCAATATAATCAAAAGCTAAATATCACTCAATATGAAAATGAGAACCTGACATTCAAGGGATTCAAAAGAAAAAATGGTCATGTAGGAATTAGAAATGAGCTATGGATCGTTCCAACAGTAGGTTGTGTGAATGGCGTTGGGGAAAGAATAATTAAGCTGTTTGAACAAGAAGTTGGCGATATTAGCCCATTCGAAAATGTCCTTGTGTTAAAGCATAATTACGGTTGCTCCCAATTAGGTGACGACCATGAAAATACAAAGAAAATTCTAAGGGATGCTGTGCTGCACCCAAATGCCGGTGGAGTGTTAGTCTTAGGTCTTGGCTGCGAAAACAACAATTTATATGAATTCAAAGAAAGCTTGGGAGAATATGATGAAGATCGTGTTAAGTTTTTAGTCTCCCAAGAAGTTACCGATGAAATTGAAGCTGGAGTTAACCTGCTTAAGGAAATCTACGAGAATGCAAAGATTGACAGGCGGGAACCAGTACCTTTATCCGAATTAATGGTTGGTTTAAAATGCGGTGGTTCGGATGGATTTTCAGGGATTACGGCTAATCCGTTATTAGGAAGATTCTCAGATTTCTTGGTATCTCAAGGCGGAACGACGGTGTTGACAGAAGTACCTGAAATGTTTGGTGCGGAAACGATTTTGATGGAACGGGCGGCAGATGGTGAAGTATTTGATAAAACAGTCGAATTAATTAATGAATTCAAGGAATATTTCATTCAAAATAAACAGCCAGTTTATGAAAATCCATCACCAGGGAATAAAGCAGGTGGTATCACTACTTTGGAGGATAAATCATTAGGCTGTACGCAAAAAGCGGGAACATCTGTGGTAACAGATGTCCTTAAATATGGAGAAGTGATTAAACAGAAGGGTCTAAACTTATTAAGTGCCCCAGGCAATGACCTTGTAGCCTCTTCCGCTTTAGCTGCGGCAGGGTGCCAATTGGTTCTATTTACAACAGGCCGTGGGACACCGTTTGGAGCCTTTGTTCCAACCGTTAAGATTTCCACTAATACACCAATCTCCGAGGCGAAACCGCATTGGATCGATTTTAATGCAGGTGTACTCTTGGAAAAAGAACCAGATGTCGTTTTACGGGAATTTATTACTTACATCATCCAGGTGGCAAGCGGAGAACTGGTAAATAACGAAAAGAATGATTTTAGGGAGATTGCTATTTTTAAAACAGGAGTTACTTTATAGGAGTAGTAAAAAAACGATAGGTCAGCGTAGATAAAGGGTTCCGTTTTCGGGTGCTTTCTTATTAAAAGACACAAGAATTGGCGTATGAATTGGCATACGTCTTTTTCTTTATTTTGCAAGGTTTCTAAGATGATGGACAATAAGTATTGTACAAACAAAAAAGAGGTCAAAACTTATATCATTTGCAGTACCGTAATTAGTACCAATTTTATTGATCTTTCAGGCGCTGAATCCTGCATCTAGGATCAAGAGGGTTTGCTCTTATCGGTTACGGGATGAGGTTAAGCATCCGATCTGATAAATAGACGGAAAAATTTCGCTTATTTAGTAAATAGCATCGAAATTAGCATAAATAGACGGAGAGATTCCGCCTATTGACTCAAAAAACGCGAAATTAGAGAGGTTTGCTTTGAATAACCGGAAAACCTCCCCTTATATACCCCGAAACGAGCTCCATTCTGCATCTAACCGGAAAATCTCCGCTTATTTTACTTTTGTTGGTTATTGGTAAGGTCAAGACATCTTAAAAGGGAGTAGGTTTTTTCTCGAAAATCCAAGAGAACCTCATTTTGATGCATTACGGTGAACCGTATCACAAGTAAGTGAGGTTATATTTCTATATATAAAGTATTTGTACTCCTAATAAAGAAACTCGCCAATTATGAAGTTTTACTATTTTATATACCAATAACGATGCCAATAAGACTGTCATTTCGGCACGTATTCCAAGAAAAGTACTTCAAAACGGAACCCTTTGCCAGGAAGACCTATCGTTTTTTAAATACCGAGTTTTTTTAAGAAATCAACTGTTTCCTGATGCTCTGGTTTAATCAGCCTAAATAACTTTTTATCTGTCTCCACAAGTGGGTTTCCGTTTTCATCTGCAATGGGTCTAGTGAACGATGTACTCTTTATTACCTTCCACTTTCCAGCATTAACCTCGAGTTGAAGGTCAATAATTCCAAGTCGGCTGCCAAAAGCACCTGCCATGACAACTGGTTTCCCCTTGATTTTTCCTTCATTAATATTTGCATGCGGTAAATCTTTAAAGTTGTTTCCCGGAAATATGCTATGAGAATGTCCAGCTAAGATTACATCAATATCTTGAATGTCACTTAGGTAATAGACTGCGTTTTCTGTTTCTGGGTGATAAGGTTCACTATCTATTCCCGTATGGGCAAGTGCAATGATAATATCCGCACCTTCAGCCTTCATGATTGGTACATACTCCTTAGCTGTCTCAACGATTGGGCGGGCTATTACCTTGCCATCTAGGTTTGCTTTGTCCCATTTCATAATTTGTGGCGGCATAAATCCAATGACACCAATATTAATATCGTGATTTGCCCCTTGTTTATCAACCATTGTTCTTTTTAAAATGACATATGGCTTAAAGTATGGCTTGTTTTCTATTGCTGAGTAAACGTTCGCATTAACGACTGGCATTTTTGGACCCTTCAAAACTGTTTTTAGAAATTTTAGACCATAATTTAATTCATGATTACCAATTGTTATTGCATCATACTTCAAATAATTAAAGGCACGGTAAACTGGATGTGTTTTTCCTTTTTGAATTCCTTTGATTCTTACCAAGTATTCCCCTAGCGGATTTCCTTTTAAGTGGTCACCAACATCAAACAATAGCGAATTCACTGCTTCGCTTCGAGCATGATGGATAAGGCCCGAAGTTTTTACAAGCCCTATTGTATTGTCCGTTTTAGTCTGATAATAATCATAATTGACTAAAGCAGCATGTATATCAGTAGTTTCTAGAATTCGTAAATCGATAATTCTATTGTTGTCTACTGTGTTGTTTTCTGCATTCATAATAGACGTAAATAAAGTCCAAATGACTGTGATAATGAAGAGTAAAAGGAATAAATTTTTCTTTTTCAAAATATCAGCCTCCTCTAAACTTCTAATTATTTGTATTATTTGGCAGAGTGTAATGGTTGATACATAAGAAAAAAACTCATTTTCATTAATTTGTGACATTGGTCAGCGCAGATGTGTCAAAGAGTAATTTATAATAAAGATTAGGATAGGTATGTTTTTATTTTGTAAACGTTTACATAAATTCCTTGAGGAGGTGAACATCCCATTGGAATTACATAAAAGAATTACAATTCTCTCAGGTCATTTTGGAAGTGGAAAAACAGAGATTGCGATTAACCTGGCATTAAATGAGAAAAAAATACATGAGAAAACAGCGATTAATGACCTAGATATCATTAATCCCTATTTTCGCTCAAGAGATGTTTCAGATATTTTTCAACAACAGGATATAGAATTAATTGCCCCTGCAAATCGCCTTTCATCCTCAGATTTACCAATTGTTTCCGGTGAAATCTACCGTGTTTTACATGACCATCGGTATAGAGTGATTATCGACGCCGGTGGTGATAAAGACGGAGCAAAAGCATTAGGACAATATTATCATGAATGGAGGCAGTTAGAACCTGAGTTTTTATTTGTCTTAAATGCTAACCGTCCTTATGTTAGTACCTTAGAAGGAGCGAGGTACACGATTGAACAGATTGAAAGGGTTGCTCGTTTAAAAGTAACGGGAGTTATTAACAATTCCAATATTGGGAATGAAACGAGCATGGATGACATCCTTAACGGATATGAATTAAGCTCACGGATATCTGACATGCTTTCGATTCCACTACTATATACAACAATCTCTGTTGATTTAGAAAATAAAGCAGAGTGTTTTGCAAAAAATCATCAGGTAATGTTTATCAAGCGCTATATGAAATTACCTTGGGAAAGATAGGAGTTGATTTTCAGTGGAAAGAAAAGTTGTTTTTAATGAGGCTATTTGTAAATCGTGCGGACTTTGTGTTCAGGTATGCCCGACAAACATAATTTTTCTAGCTGACTATTTAAATGGAAGAGGCTATCGTCCGGCTGTCGTAACCGATCAGGATCACTGCATAAGCTGTGCGAAATGTGCTCAAATTTGTCCGGATACTGTCATATCGGTGTACAGACCAGTAAAGGTGCTGCAGACAGTTTAATTTGAAAGGAGTCTTAGATATGGGGAAAGTGTTAATGAAGGGAAATGAAGTCATCGCGGAAGCCGCGGTCCAAGCTGGTTGTAAGTACTTTTTCGGCTATCCGATTACACCGCAAAGTGAGCTTGTTGCATATATGGCGAGGAGACTGCCTGAGGTCGGCGGATTGTTCCTTCAGGCTGAAAGTGAAATTGCTGCAATTAATATGGTATATGGTGCTGCAGGAACAGGCGTAAGGGTGATGACTTCTTCCTCAAGCCCTGGTTTCAGTTTAAAACAAGAGGGTATTTCTTATATGGTAGGTTCCGAGCTTCCTGCAGTGATTGTAAACATTGTTCGTGGTGGTCCAGGGCTAGGAAATATTCAACCTGCACAATCAGATTACTTTCAAGTAACAAAAGGCGGCGGTCATGGTGACTACAATATCCCAGTGTTGGCACCTGCTTCCTTACAAGAAATAGTAGAGTTGACGAGTGAAGCATTTGACATTGCAGACCGCTATCGGACACCTGTGATTCTTATGGGGGATGGAATGCTTGGGCAAATGATGGAGCCAGTAGAGTTTGGAGAGCGGACACAATCTGAACTTCCAGATAAGAAATGGGCAACTACCGGTACTAGAGGCGATGGCTCGCCTAAGATTATCACCTCTCTTGACCTAAATGCTGAAGCGCTAGAGCGGCGTAACCATACGCTACAAAAGAAATTCGCGAGAATAAAAGAAAATGAGGTTCGCTATGAAACATACAAAATCGATGATGCGGACTATATCATGGTCGCTTTTGGTACGGTTGCTCGAATTACGATGAATGCCATAAATAAGGCAAGGCAAGAAGGTGTGAAGGTAGGATTAATACGTCCGATTTCGTTGTGGCCTTTTCCTGAAAAACCGTTTTTAGAAACAAGAGATAGGGTAAAAGGGTATATTTCCGTTGAAATGAGTGCGGGGCAGATGGTTGAAGATGTGAGATTGGCTGTTAACGGACATGCAGAGGTGGACTTTTATGGCCGGACAGGCGGAGTTGTCCCGACCCAGGAAGAGATTTATGCGAAGATTATGAGTGTGACCGGAGGGATTACCGTATGACAATGAAGACAGTTTTTAAAAAGACAAGCGGTTTGACTGACACCCCTACTCATTATTGTCCAGGTTGTACTCATGGTGTGATACACCGACTTGTTGGTGAAGTTCTAGAAGAAATGGATATTTTAGAAGATACGATTGGGGTTGCCTCCGTAGGATGTTCGGTTTTATCATACGAATACTTTAATTGTGATATGACACAGGCCGCACACGGTAGGGCACCAGCCGTTGCCACAGGTGTGAAAAGGGTTTTGCCTGACCGCTTTGTTTTCACCTACCAAGGTGATGGAGACCTTGCCTCAATAGGTATCAGCGAAGTCATACATGCCGCAGCTAGAGGGGAAAAGATTACGGTGATTTTTGTTAATAATGCGATTTATGGAATGACAGGAGGACAAATGGCACCGACTACCTTGATCGGTCAAAAAACAGCTACCACCCCTTTTGGACGCGATGAAAGTATTCAAGGCTCACCGATTAAAGTCTGTGAAATGCTGGCAACTTTAGATGGAGCGGCCTACATTGAAAGGGTTTCAGCACATGATGTGCCGCATATTCAAAAGGCAAAACGTGCGATTCGGAAAGCGTTTGAAGCACAAAAAAATGGCCTTGGCTTTTCAATGGTAGAGATACTATCAACATGCCCAACAAACTGGGGACTTGACCCTTACGAATCTCTTGATTGGGTGAAAGATAACATGATTCCTGTTTATCCTCTAGGTGTTTATAAGAACAAGGAGGGAGGAAAATAACGATGTTGGAAGAAATCATAATTGCAGGGTTTGGCGGGCAAGGAGTTATGTCCATGGGACAGTTGATTGCCTATGCGGGGATGCTTGAGGGGAAAGGTGTATCTTGGCTGCCATCCTACGGTCCTGAACAACGTGGAGGTACGGCAAATTGTGCAGTTGTAATAAGCGATGAACAGGTAGGGTCACCGCTAGTTACAAGGCCATCAACAGCCATTGTACTCAACAATCCTTCCTTTGATAAATTCGAGCCACTTGTCCGTCCAGGAGGGCTATTAATGATTAATTCTTCGCTAGTTACAAAAATTTCAGGGCGAAGTGACATCGAAATGATTGAATTAAGTGCTACCGATATGGCAGCTGACCTTGGGAATTCACGGGTCGCGAATATGATTTTATTGGGTGCCTTTATAGAACTAACAAAAGTGGTTACGAGTGATTCAATCATCGAATCATTGAAAAAGGTCTTGTCAGAAGAAAAGCATCATCTTATCGAGTTCAACAAGCAGGCACTGGCTAAGGGTGCCTCAATGGTGTCTAGAAGCGCGTAAATTGAAATAAGCCAGCCAACATCTGTTAGGCTGGCTTATTTATGGTTTTTTAAGAGAATAATAAACAGTGATATGCTTCACTTAATTGAAAGTGATTTTCAGTTAAGTTAGTAGTAAGAGATTATTAGGAGGGAAATTAAGATGGAAAAAAATTCAGTAAAAGCCTACCAGGAGTTCAGCGAAGAAAGATTTACAAAGCGGGTAATCTACAAAAAAGGTGAAACTACAGCGTTTGTGTTAAATTTCATGCCTGGACAGCAGCTACCAGTCCATAAGCACCCTGGTACGGAATTATACCTATATGTAGTAACAGGAAGCGGTACTTTAATTATTGATGGTCAGGAAACCGTGATATCTGAAGCAGATTTAGTTCATGTAGGCGGTGAAGAAGAGTTTGCCTTTAACCATACAGGTACTGAACCCGTAACCTTATATGTAGTTTTAAGTAAGGTACCAAGCGAAGAATACGCTAAAAATATTTAGTAAATGAGCGATATAAACAGAAAAAGCCAGCTTAAGATCAGGCTGGCTTCTTTCTATTCTTTGTTTGACCTTTATATTTAATTCCGAAGAACCACCAGTTCCAGTCACCAAACAACCTCATCAACGCAGGAACGAGAACCATTCTAACGATTGTAGCATCAATGAAAATGGCAATCGCAATCCCGACTCCTAATTGTTTAATAGGCATGACACCTGTAAATGCAAATGCACCAGTGACCACAATCATAATCGCAGCAGCAGAGGTAATAATCTTGCTTGTATACGTTAATCCCAAAATGGTAGATTCCGTATTATCTCCGGTTTTTAAATAAAACTCTTGAATTCTCGAAATCAAAAATACTTCATAATCCATTGATAGCCCAAAGACAAGGGTGAACACAAATACTGGTAGGATTAGTGCAATATCAACGGGCTCTATTCCTAAATGACCTTCCTGAAAAATCCAGACGACAATCCCGAACGTGCAGCCTAGGCTTAATATATTCATTACAATTGCCTTTAGTGGGATAAGGATTGACCGGAAAGCAGCCATAAGAATGAAAAAGGTTGATACGACAATTAACAATAATCCATAAGGTGCCTTATTAAATATCTCATCAAAGATTTCCTGCTCAAACTTAATCGCTCCCCCGAAATGGGTAATCAAGTCTAAATCTCTGCTTGACCAATCACGAACCCATTCTCTAGCTTCAGCAGAATGATCAGTAGTCATTAAATAAACCTCGATTAGCATTTTATTATCTCTGACAAAGTAGTCGAGAATTGGTGCAGTCTGTTCTTTTTGCCCAAAACGGAGCATTTGCGATAATAATTCCGGGTCTTCAATACCCATCACAGAAAAAGGAGAATCAATTGTATCAACTAAGTTATCCTTCGATAATTTCTCAAGGAAGCTGTTTACTTTCTCAAGATTACTCGCTTCAATCATATTACCTTTCGTTTCAATAACGATTGATACTTTATTTTCAGTTCGTTTGTCTTTAGGAATAAATTGATCCTCAAAGGCTTCAAAAGCTACTCTGGATGGATATTTCTCAGGAAGCGATTCTGTTCCTGGAATTGACATTGTCATTTGGGCAACAGGAACAAGTCCAGCTAGAAGAATGACCAGGGATAGCCCTGCCATTAGAACTGGGTGCCTCATCACAAACTTGGCAAACCTATGCCAAATGCTTGTTTTCGTATCCTTCAACCGAAGAATGCTAAACCTGTTAATTCTTGTGCCAATAACTGCTAGTAAGGCAGGCAGAAAGGTTAAGGCACAAAAAGCAGAAATCAATACAACTGCCATTCCACCAAGCGCTACATTTTGAAAAATATCAATTTGAATAAACCATAGGGCAGATAAACCAATAAAAACACAGAGGCCTGAAAATATGATGGAACGTCCAGCGGTTGCTACGCTAATTTTAATGGCTTCCTCAACCGGCTTGGTATGTAATTCCTCTTTGTAGCGATTTATTAATAATAAAGCAAAGTCAATGCTTAAAGCGAGTCCTATCATTGGGACAATATTTAGAATAAAGATGGTCAAATCGGCATGATAACTAAAAAAGAATACTGCTCCCATTGTAGTTAGAATGGATATAACTCCGATAACAATCGGTATCGATGCCGCGATTAATCCTCCAAAAGCAAGGACCAAGACAAGCAAGGCTATTGGCAGCCCTATCATTTCTGCTTTCGCTAGATCCTCTTGACTGGCGATATTTAAATCTTGAACAATGATAGGCTCTCCCGTCATGGTAACGGAAAGTCCCGGCTTATTTTTAAGAATTTTGTTCAATTGATCAATCTCATCTTTGAGGTCCTCTGCTTTTTTATCAAAAGCTATCAGACCATAGGATAATTCATCCTTAATCATTCCTTCTCGGTCTAAAGGGCTGGTAATGCTTTTAGCACTATCGAAGTTTTTTAAATTCTCAAAGGTTTCATTGATAAAATGATTCCATTCCCGATTACTAACGTTACTTTCTCTTTTGAATACAAGGATTATGGAGGACTTTGCTTGTCCAAAATCATCTTCAAGCAGCTTTCTTGTTTCCTTGTATTCACCTTTATATTCAAAGCCATTACCACTTAGAACGGAAGGCAATTTAAGTGCGAAAACCACTGATATTCCAATGATTAGTACCCAAAAAACAAGAATCCATTTTCGATATCGATATGTGAATGCCCCTAGTTTCTCCAAATTTAAACCTCCTTTTTGGTTCCCTACATTAGTATATCAGAACCAGTTCATGTCAAAAGGTTTCTATTTTGTGTCAAGCAATAGATAGTAGAAGATATGAGAATCATTCCCTCATTTTATTACGAAAATACAGTTTGATTTACTGCGAAATTTTTTCTCGATAACGAAAAAATTTGAATTTTAAATCTGTTTAATAACTAATTTACATTTGTTCAACCATTTTGTTATAGTTACATTTGTGTATATTAACAATAAAAATATATGCTTTTCAAAATAGAGAGGATGGACATTATGACTCAAAATGTTACTAGTGTGATTGATCATACATTATTAAAAGCTGATGCAACCAAGGAAGAAATCGTGAAGTTAGTAGAAGAAGCAAAAGAATATTCATTCGCTTCTGTATGTGTGAATCCAACTTGGGTAAAAATAGCTGCAGAAATGCTTAAAGATACCCCAAAAGTTAAAGTATGTACGGTAATTGGATTTCCTTTGGGAGCATCAACACCAGAAACAAAAGCATTTGAAACAAAGAATGCGATTGAAAATGGTGCAAATGAAATCGACATGGTTATCAATATTTCTGCACTGAAGGATAAACAAGATGAACTAGTAGAAAGAGATATCCGTGTAGTTGTTGAAGCAGCGAAAGGCAAAGCACTAACGAAGGTTATTATTGAAACTTGTCTATTAACAAATGAAGAAAAGGTAAGAGCTTGTGAACTCTCTGTAAAAGCTGGAGCAGATTTTGTAAAAACCTCTACTGGCTTTTCAACCGGCGGGGCTACAGTTGAAGATATCCGTTTAATGCGTGAAACAGTAGGACCAGAGATTGGTGTAAAAGCTTCTGGAGGCGTACGCAGTTTAGAGGACGCGCTAGCAATGGTTGAAGCAGGAGCTACTCGTATCGGCGCGAGTTCTGGAGTATCTATCAGTAAAGGTGAACGCTCTTTAAGTGATTATTAAGCTTAAGATTTGACTTCACCAGAGGATTTAAAAATGGCAGGATGACAATCCTGTCTCTTTTTATGGATTAATTTCATTGTTATTGCTAATGAAGGGAATAATTGTAAAGATAAGACCAGTCGGTGATATTCTTTCAAACGAGAGATGGAAGGAAGGTTTCATTTTGTGATGAAGAAAATCGGATTCATTGGTGCGGGGAAAATGGCACAAGCTATGATTGAAGGCATGCTAAAAACAAATCAAATAGCAAGAGAAAATATTATGGCAAGTGCTATTTCAGACAAAACGGTTGATAAAATTAAAACAACCTACCAAATAGCAGCCACAAATAATAATAAAGAAGTTGCAAGGTTTTCGGATATTCTGTTTCTAGCAGTAAAACCTGACTTACATTCAAAGGTCATAGCAGAGATACGTAACCAAATTCATCGTGATGTCATTATCATAACCATTGCTGCAGGAATTACTTTAGCAGACATTGAACGTGAATTTGGTTTTGGTATCAAAACGGTTCGGACTATGCCTAATACTCCTTCATTAGTCGGTGAGGGGATGAGTGCGATTTGTCCTAATGATAGTATAAGTGAAAATGAAATTGTGGAAGTAGAGCAGCTTTTTCATACATTTGGTAAAACCGAAAGAATGGATGAAAAATTAATGGATGCTATCCCGGCAATAAGCGGGTCATCACCTGCGTATGTGTATATGTTCATTGAAGCGCTAGCAGACGGAGGTGTACTCCAAGGTATCCCAAGGGATAAAGCGTATCGTCTTGCAGCACAGTCTGTACTTGGTGCTGCTAAAATGGTTCTCGAAACTGAAGTTCATCCAGGAGTCCTTAAAGATAATGTTTGTACCCCCGGAGGAGCAACAATAGAAGCCGTATCGACTCTAGAGAAAATGCAATTTCGTGGCTCCATACTTGCTGCAATGGAAAGCTGTACGAAAAAGGTAAAATCATTAACTTAATCGAAAAGAACCTACTTTGCTGTAGGTTCTTTCATTTTTTCATAAATAGGTTTCAGATCTTCTACTAACTGTTACAGAAGTCATTAAGCCAACAAAAATAATCGTTAATAACGAGTAGAAAAATTTTTCTAACCCGACTACTTGAATCCCGCTAGTAATAACGAGACCATCAATTAAAAAGATAATAATTCCAATATTAACAGAGGTAAATTTGGTAAGAATTTGGGCTAGTAAATCTGTTCCTCCCGTACTTGTTTCATAGCGGAGCATGAGGCCAATACCAACTCCTACTAGTATGCCACCTATTACTGTACTCGGTAATATTCCAAGCTGTATTTTTCCATTAATGAAGGAAAGCAAGTCAATGCAGAAAGATGAGATAATTAGTCCATGCAGGCTATAGTAAAAGTAACGTCTTTCAAAGAACCAAGCCAGAATATATAGTGGAAGACTTAAAACAATCATACTTAGCCCTGTTGGCCAACCGTAAAAATAATGAATGATTAGCCCTAAACCGATTACACCACCGTCAAGCAGATGATAGGGCACTAAAAAACCATTAACTCCCAAGCTTAATAATAAGCTGCCAATGAGCATTGCGATAATTTTTTGTTTCATTTTACAATCACTCCAAACTTGTCCCTACATAAAAAGTATGAAGATGATTTACAATTAGAAGTGTTGAAAATAAAAAAAGAGAATG
The DNA here is from genome assembly GCF_031457145.1 of Neobacillus niacini. Classification (GTDB taxonomy): domain Bacteria; phylum Bacillota; class Bacilli; order Bacillales; family Cytobacillaceae; genus Neobacillus; species Neobacillus niacini_J. The sequence goes on along the minus strand of NZ_JAVDVZ010000002.1, from coordinate 780,646 downwards.
GAAAACCATCCTCTTGAAATCTATAAGTTAAAAGAAAAGATTTAAGATGAAATAACAAATTGCTGCTAAGCCTGCTGATATAGGTAGGGTAATAACCCATGTGATCAGCATTCTTTGGGCTGTATCCCATTTTACTCCTTTTAGTCGGTGAGAGGCACCAACCCCTAAAATCCCGGAAGAAATAACATGTGTCGTACTTACGGGTACATGTAAGAAGGTAGCACCAAAAATAACAGCTGCACCAGTTAAATCTGCTGCGACCCCGTTAATTGGTCTAATTTTCATAATTTTTCCACCAACGGTTTTAATGATTTTCCATCCTCCAACAGATGTACCTAATCCCATTGCCAGCGCACAGGAGAATTGTACCCAAAATGGAACTTCTGCATCCGCGCCAAGGTAACCGTTGGCAATTAGAGCCATAGTGATAATCCCCATTGCCTTTTGTGCGTCATTTGTTCCATGTGAATAGGATTGAAGTGCAGCAGTGGCAATTTGCATATAACGGAAATTACGATTGGTTTTTGCTAAATTTGCATTTTTAAACACTACTTTAAAAATACTGTAAACAATATAACCGACGGCAAAAGCTAAGATTGGTGAAAGAATTAAAGCTTGGAGAATCTTCAAAAATCCAGAATAGTTTAGAGCACCAAATCCTGCTGAAGCTAGCGCAGCACCAGCAATTGAACCGATAATCGCATGAGAGGAGCTGCTTGGAATTCCGAAGTACCATGTAAGTAAGTTCCAAAAAATTGCTGAAATAAGTGCAGCAAGAATAACGACAGAACCATTTTCAAGTGTAAAAGGATCAACGATATCCTTAGAAATTGACTTAGCGACACCTGTAAAGGTCATCGCACCAACAAAGTTCATAATCGCAGCTAAAAGAATGGCATGCCGTGGTTTAAGAGCCTTTGTAGAAACCGAGGTAGCGATTGAGTTGGCAGTATCATGGAACCCATTTATAAAGTCAAATGCAAGGGCACCAATGACAACTAAAATAATTAATATACTCATTCTATTGCTCCTTATGCATTTTTCATGATGATGGCTTCAAGTGTATTCGCAACTGACTGGCAGCTATCGGCAATATCCTCAAGATTTTCATAAATTTCCTTAAACTGAATAATTCTTATTGGATCTTTTTCTACTGTAAATAAATGCTTAATCGATTGACGAAGGATATTATCGCATTTAGATTCATAATCTTTTATTTTTATTGCGTGTTCTCTCATATGTGGCAATTTTTTATTCGCTAACAATTCAATCGCTTTATCAATCTCATGGACACTTGATTTTATGGCGTCAACAAATTGAAGCATAAAATCATCAGCCTGTGTGATTGAATACATTTCAAATAATGCAGCTGTCGCTTCTAAGCCGTCCAACACATCATCCATACTGTTTGCTAGATGTAAAATATCTTCACGTTCAATAGGAGTGATAAATGCATCGTTTAATTGTTTAATTACTTCATGAACAAAGGAATCCCCCTTTGTTTCAATCTCTTTCATTTTTTCTGAGAAAATTTTCAAATCACTTACATTTTTTATTTTATAGTCAGCAAAGTAATCTGCACCTTCCGTTAAGTTAGAAGAAATATTACTTAAGAGAGCAGAAAATTTATCAACTTTTTTTGCCATGTTTAAATCCCCCTAATAGTATGTAAAAATTTTTTACACCAACGGACAACATTTTACCGAAAATTAACTAAAAAAACATAAAAAATTATACTAATTTACAAAAACTTAACAAAAGAATATTTCGAATATTAGCTTACCTAATTAGCTTTATTTTTTTTAATGTTACCTGAACAAATATTATTATGTATTTTTTTGAACAGACTATATTCCTTTGTATGTTAATTAATATTCTGGGTATTTTAAAGGTACACGGCAGCAATGTTTATTAGTAATAAGCCGTGTCATTAAACGAATGAATAAAAAAAGGAGTGTTCTGAATGAATTTCATTTGGGCATTAATCGTTGGTGGCGTTATTGGCTGGTTAGCTGGTCTTATTGTTGGTAGAGATGTTCCAGGAGGTATTTTCGGTAATATTATTGCTGGGTTTGTTGGTGCGTGGCTCGGTACTTTGATTTTAGGAAATTGGGGACCAAATGTTGCCAATTTTGCCATTGTCCCTGCCATTATCGGTTCTGTGGTCTTAGTCTTCTTGCTATCACTTATCATGAGATCATTTAGGAAAACAGACAGATAATTCAAAAGGCCTCCTAAAATGGGAGGCCTTTTGAATTACTGTCCAGCTCCAGCGCCCTAGCGGCTAGTGTCCTTCGCTCTCCGCCCTACGATAAGTCAACATCGAATCGCCTTCTGCTCTTCGTGTTTCCTTTATCTCAGTTGGAGCGCTCCACAAGGAACGCTTCGGCAGCATAAGCTTCGCACGAAGGAAAAGCGTTAGCTTTTCCGAGGAGGCCATACGCCGCTGACCAGGGCGCTTGCGCTTTTCTTATAAGGTATAGACGTCAATACCTTTAAATATAGGAGGTTGATCAATAAAAGGGGCATAGGAAATGATCACTTCATCTGTAATTGGGTGAGTGAATTCTAACTTTGCAGCGTGCAGAGCCTGCCTCTTGAAAAGCGGTTTTCCTCCATACAATTTATCGCCAACTAATGGGTGGCCAATGTGACTAAAATGGACACGTATTTGATGGGTTCTTCCTGTTTCTAGCCAGCATTTCACATAACAATTACTCTTATCCTCTTTAAGGACCTGATAATGTGTTTTCGCATCTTGACCAGTTGCAGATACTCTTCTTTTAGTAGGATGATGCCGATCTCTTCCTATTGGTTCAGAAATGGTTCCCTTTTCCTTTTTTAGGTGATCATGCACAATTGCAAGATAGGTTCTTTTTATTTCACGCTTTTCGAGCATTCTATCTAAGATTGCACCAGCCAATGCATGTTTTGCGAAAAGGATAGCACCAGATGTATCCCTATCTAATCGATGGATCTGCCGCACACTACTGTTTTCTCCTTTTGATTGGACATAGTAATGTGCTGCATTTACAAGTGTGTTTATATCATTATCATCATTAGGATGGGTATTCATATAAGGTGGTTTATTAAAAACAATAACATGGTCATCTTCGTACAATACTTGCACATCATAAATGAAGGCAGGTATAGAATTTTCTTCCTCTTCAGCAAATAACTCAATTAGAACCTTATCCCTTATTACCAGTGGTAAATTCCAATTCGCTCTATTTCCATTTACCAATACTTTATGTTCCATGCGGAATAAATGAGTTAGTTTCCTTGGGACCTCCCATTCAGTTCGAAAGATAGCCTCAATGGTTTTTCCTTCCCATTTCTTTGGTGTAATAATTTCCATCCAATTTCCTTTTCGAGTGTATCTAAGCATTTTTACTCCTTTTATCCGGGATATCGCCAAAAGATATGACGTGGTTATAATTACCACCGTAAATGTCCCTTTTGATATGCTATTCTTATGTATATATATTACGATAGATTATTGTTATCGCAAAGGTGGGTTACAAGTGAAAATTGTTTTTGCCTCGACGCCGGGTCAGGAAGAAGAAATTTGTGGACTTGTGAGGTATATTTATTCAACTGTTTTTCCACTCTATTTTACGGATAAGGAAATTAGTGAGTTTGACCAATTAAAAGTATTGCATACTCCAGATGACTTTAATACATTGAAGGACGCTTTTCAAGTAATGACAAGTCTGCAAACCGTGATTTCAATACTTGAGTCTCCAACTCTAGATGATCAATATGAAGCATTATTTAATAAGAATGTTTCCACATTACAAGAATTTGGTCTTTTCTTTCCGTTTGAGTTTGAACAATTTGTTGAAGCAAAGAATATGAAAAACAGTGTGTTTAGTATTTACATCAAAGCCGCAAATGAACTACTCATATAAGTTCGGGGAAAATGTCTGCAATTGCAGGCATTTTTTTATTAATTATCCTTGGAACTGACAGAGATACAATATACAATAAATAGGTGTAAGTTTATTGGAAAATCAAACAATATAAAAAAGGAAAATAAGAAGGGAGATAAACATAATGGATTGGAAAGAAAGTGCAAAAAAGTGGATCGAGTTTTCTGATTTAAATGAAGAGTTAAAGCAACAGCTTGAGGAAATAAAAAAGGATGATAAACAATTAGAGGAAGTTTTTTATAAAAATCTTGAGTTTGGTACCGGTGGAATGCGAGGAGAGATTGGGGTAGGAACCAATCGGATGAATCTATATACAGTACGCAAAGCGTCTGCTGGTTTAGCTGCATACATAGACGAACAAGGTAGTAAGGCAAAACAACGTGGAGTGGTCATTGCCTACGATTCAAGACATAAATCTCCAGAGTTTTGTATGGAGGCTGCCAAAACACTTGCCACCAAAGGGATAAAAACATACGTATTTGATGAATTAAGACCAACTCCTGAACTATCATTTGCCTTAAGGTATTTAAATGCCTTTTCCGGTATAGTTATTACAGCAAGCCATAACCCACCAGAATACAATGGATATAAAGTATATGGTTCTGACGGCGGTCAGCTGCCACTTGATGCAGCAGACGAAGTAATCTCAAAGGTAAACGAAATAGAGAATGAATTATTAATTGAGGTAGATACTGAAGAAAATCTTAGGGCACTTGGGTTAATTAACACGATTGGTGCTGAGATTGACCAAGCTTATTTAGAAAAACTAAAAACGATTTCTGAAAATCCATCGATTGCAAAAGAAACAGATGTGAAAATCGTCTTTACACCATTACATGGAACAGCCAATAAACCAGTTCGTGCGGCTTTAGAAGCATTGGGTTATACGAACGTAACTGTTGTGAAGGAACAAGAACTGCCAGATCCTGAATTTTCAACAGTAAAAAGTCCAAACCCTGAGGAGCATGCTGCATTTGAATTAGCCATCAGGGATGGTAAAAAAGTTGGGGCGGATCTTTTAATTGCAACAGACCCGGATGCTGACCGTTTGGGAATAGCTGTTCGTAATCAAGAAGGAGAATATGTTGTTTTAACAGGGAACCAAACCGGGGCTTTATTGTTAGATTACATACTTACTCAAAAACAAAGCAAAGGGACACTTCCTGCAAATGGAGTTGTGCTCAAAACGATTGTGACATCAGAGATTGGCAGAAAAATTGCTCAAGCTTACAATTTATCTACCTTTGATGTGTTAACAGGCTTTAAATTTATAGCCGAAAAGATTAAGGAATATGAGTTAACTGGAGAGTATTCTTTCCTATTTGGTTACGAAGAAAGCTATGGTTACTTAATTGGTGACTTTGCACGGGATAAAGATGCTGTACAAGCGGCAATTTTATCGGTAGAAGTGTGTGCCTATTATAAAAAGCAGGGCAAGTCGCTTTATGAAGGATTACTACAAGTTTTTGAAAAGTATGGTTACTATCAAGAAGGGCTTAGATCGGTAACATTAAAGGGTAAAGAAGGTGCAGAACAGATTCAAAGCATTTTAGCTTCATTCCGTTCTGAGCCAATCAAGAACCTTGGTAACTTAACGATTTCAATGTCAGAGGATTACCTAACTGGCATCCGCCAAACAGCTACTAGTGAAGAAAAAATCGATCTACCGAAGTCGAATGTCTTAAAATATTCCTTTACTGATGGTTCATGGGTTTGCTTAAGACCATCGGGTACAGAACCGAAAGTGAAATTTTATTTTGGTGTAAATAGTGAAAGTTTAGAGGAAAGCAGAAGTAAATTACAGGTAATTGAAAAGGATTTTATGGCACTAGTTGACGATAAAATCAAAATGGTCACAGGTAACTAATTTCCATATCTCATCTTAGTACTTCATCATGAAGGAGTGAAATACATGCTAAAGGACCAAATAGGCATTGTCACAGGGGCTTCAAGAGGAATTGGTAAAGAAATTGCTGTTAAACTTGCAGAGCAAGGGATGAAGTTAGCAATAATAGGGAGTTCGGCACAAATTTCAGAAACGGCTGATGAACTAAAGAAAAAAGGTTTCTCTGATATACTGCCTATTCAAGCTGATGTTACAAAGGAAGAAGACTTACAGCAAGTGGTTACGAAAACCATTGAAGAATATGGTCAAGTGGACATATTGGTTAATAATGCAGGTGTTGGATTCTTTAAATTAACAGAGGAAGTAACGCTTGAAGAATGGAAAAAGGTATTTGAAGTAAATGTACAAGGCGTGTTTCTTGCTACGAAAGCCGTCCTGCCTCATATGAAAGAGCGCAGGTCGGGAACCATTATTTCAATCGCTTCAGATGTAGCCAGATACACGATTCCAAACGGTGCTGCTTATACGGCTACTAAATATGCTGTGCAAGGCTTTTCTGGTTCAGTAGCACAAGAGGTACGAGAATATGGCATCCGGGTAGGCACCATTAACCCAGGTATGGTTGATACGTATTTTGCAGAATCTACACAAGGATTACCAGAGAAACAAGATTGGCTAAAAGTTGAAGATATTGCAAATGCAGTGGTCTATATGGCTTCCGCACCTAAGTATATGCTTATTGATGAGATTGTACTTCATCCTCTTGTGCAGCAATATCCAATTGCTTAATATAGAAGTATTTAAAAACGGCTTCCGGATAGGAAGCCGTTTTTTTGGTGGAATTCTTTGGTCCGGTTGTTAAATATTTCTCAACAAAAATGGTATCCACTTGTTTTTTCAGGAAAGACTATACATCGGTAACTCTTTATCTTCAGTTTCAACTGTTTCGTTAGCATGGTCGATATAACGAAGCAGTGAATATAATTTTTTTTCAATGACTGAATAGTCACGTTCAAAGTGATAAGCATGCAGGAATTGCTCTATCCGTTTTGATAAAAATTGGTCTTTTGTTCGTACCATAAGTATCAGTAAATTATCCCATTCTGATCGATGTGTATAATACAAAGCTCGATCATAATCCATTTTATTCATTTGTTTTATCTCCTCCTTACTAGGAGTTGAATTTATTTTATGATATTTTGCAGATAACTTTCACAGAAAATGTTGGACAAAGCGATAGACCGCGTTTTTCAACTTTTACCTGTATAACGCGCGAAAGTATTGGTTTAGAAAAGGAGGTAGTATGAAGAAGCTGCTATGCATTTTGTTGTTATTATCATTCAGATTTGAAAATGCCTCATTGGCAAAAATAGTTGATACTAACAAACCTTATTCGTACGATTTAATGAAACAGGATATAGTAAGTATTGAAAAAAAGTATAAGGTAGTAAAAGTAAAAAAAATCGGAAAGACCCATTTTGGAAGAACAATTTATGGTATTAAGCTTGGTAAAGGAAAACAAAATATTGTTTTAATTGGAGCACATCATGGACGTGAATGGATGACAAGCATGCTTTTAATGAAGCAGCTTAAGGGGTATACATATGCATATGAGAATCAAACAAATTTTGGCAGCCTTACAACGGATATACTAGACGATGTTTCCATCTGGTTTATCCCGATGTTAAATCCAGATGGTGTGACCATTCAACAAAATGACCTAAACCAGTTCCCGAATAAACACCGAAAATGTCTATTAGCTATGAATGAAAAATTAGAGGATTTTGATCGTTGGAAGGCAAATGGACTAGGTCTGGATTTAAATCGACAATATCCTGCTGGATGGCGAGAGCTAAGTAATCAGCCAGACTCTCCTTATTATCAATTCTATAGGGGTAAGAAACCATTGGAAGCAGAAGAAGTGAAGGCATTAACAAGATTTATTCGTAAAATTAATCCTGTGATTGCGGTCGCATATCACTCAGCAGGTCGAGAGATTTTTTGGAATTATCATAATGGTAAGCATCTTAAACGGGATAAACGTATTGCAAAAAAAATATCAAAATTGACAGGATATGAGCTGGGGAAACCACCCAAACAGGCTATCGGAGGAGGTTTTACCGACTGGTTTATTACAAAATACCAGCGCCCAGCCATGACGATTGAAATTAGTCCACTTGTAGGTGAAACTTCCCCGCCTCTTGAGGTCTTTGAGTCAGAATGGGAAAGCAATAAATATGTTGGACTGATTCTAGCGGAAGAAGCAAAGAATTTGTCCAAAGCGAAAACAAGCAGGTAGACTTGTTGTTTTTTACATCTTGTTTCATCATTCCCAGATTTACTTCATACATTGATGTAAGAGGTAAAAGGGGGGAATGGCGATGAATGGGGACGATCGCAAAGCACTTGAATACGCAATTAGTGAAATTACCGAAATCGCACGAGGTTTTGGTTTAGATTTTTACCCTATGCGGTATGAAATTTGCCCAGCAGAAATCATATATACTTTTGGTGCATATGGTATGCCGACCAGATTTTCACATTGGAGTTTTGGCAAGCAGTTTCATAAGATGAAGCTTCATTATGACTTAGGACTAAGTAAAATATATGAACTGGTTATAAATTCAAATCCATGTTATGCATTCTTATTAGATTCCAATTCACTTATACAAAATAAGTTAATCGTTGCACACGTACTTGCTCATTGTGATTTCTTTAAAAATAATGTTCGTTTCCAAAATACGAAGCGGGATATGGTTGAAAGCATGGCTGCAACTGCAGAAAGAATCCGTCTTTATGAAATTCAATTTGGCAAAAAGGAAATCGAGACGTTCCTGGATGCAGTGCTGGCAATTGATGAACATATTGACCCTTCACTAATGAGACCAAAGCTGGCATGGTCTCTCGAGGATGAATCGGAAGACGAAATACAGCCAACTGCATCTCCTTACGATGATTTATGGAAGTTAGATGACAAAGACAAGAAGCAGCCAAACCAGCCAAGGAAAAAACAATTTCCGCCAAGACCAGAAAAGGACTTATTATTATTTATTGAAACCTATAGCCGCGAGCTTACAGATTGGCAGCGAGATATTTTGACTATGATGCGCGAAGAAATGCTGTATTTCTGGCCACAGCTTGAAACGAAAATCATGAATGAGGGTTGGGCTTCGTATTGGCATCAACGAATTATCAGAGAGATGGATTTAACGAGTGGCGAGGCAATTGAGTTTGCAAAATTAAATGCTGGAGTCGTACAGCCATCAAAAACAGGAATTAACCCATACTACCTTGGCATAAAGATATTTGAGGATATTGAGGAACGATATGATAATCCGACGGAAGATATGATAAAAAGGGGAGTTATGCCTGGTTCTGGTCGGGAAAAGATGTTTGAAGTTCGCGAAGTGGAATCGGATATCTCATTTTTACGAAATTATTTAAACAAAGACCTCGTGATGAGAGAAGATATGTATCTTTTTCAAAAGCAAGGAAGGGATTATAAAATAGTTGATAAACAATGGGAACAAGTCCGTGATCAGTTGGTAAATATGAGGGTAAATGGAGGCTTCCCATATATAACCGTCAATGATGGTGACTTTTTGAAGAACGGTGAGCTTTATTTACAGCATTGGTATGAGGGTGTAGAATTAGATGTAAAATATCTTGAAAAGGTATTGCCGTACATCCAGCAATTATGGGGAAGACCAGTTCATATTGAAACCATGATTGAAGAGCGAAGAATGTTGTTCTCCTATGATGGAAAAGGTGTACACCGAAAGTATTTGTAAATCAACAGGCAGCTACTTGAATTCAGGTAGCTGCCTTATTTTGTATTAGGCTGTTTTCGGAAAGATTGTTGTTAAAATCTTAAAGTCGATTTTAACGTGGAAATAGTTATTTTGCGCTTTAGAATTTAGTTTGTAGGCTCTTTTCTTATAAAATTTATTCTATTTTCTACGGAAACTTAGCACAATCATTAAATTTTGTCCCAAAAAGCAACAAAGTTTAAGAAAAGAGCCTTTATTAATAGGGGGTATAGTCTACATTTGGCGTATAGTTATTCGCTGCATTCCATAATAAAAATTCATTGATCCCCTGTGAATGTAAAGCCCGGATTTGCTCCTCAACTTCTGTCTTGCCATAGACCTTATAGTTCCCCTTTCCAAGATAAGAGGCAGTAAAATCTTGAATCCATGGCCGGGATATTGGGGGATTTGTGATCTTCTTTAAACGCTCATTTTCAACCTTAGCATAACCTTCAACAAGTCGATAAGGTTCTAAGTCTGGCTTTTGTATCCCAAAAATGGATGTCCAATGACTAGGATAAATCATAGCGGAAATAATATCGACGTTTTCGGCTATTCTTGTGAAATTTTGACCAATTCCACTTGCCTCAGGGATAACAGTTGCATTTCCGAAGACATCGACTGAAACCTTTACGTTGTATGGAGAGAGTTGTTCTTTTGCATATTTTACAAATTCACTTACCGCTGTAACCCTATCCCCTTGAAATGTCGATTTATCGTAAATAAGCTGCATTTCTACTTTTTCAAATCTTTCCGGGAATCTTACATAATCAAATTGAATTTCTTTAAAGCCTAACTTTATAGCTTCCACTGCCATCCCTATATTATAATCCCAAACCTCTTTGAGAAAGGGATTTGTGAAGGAATCTCCTCTTGGATTTTTCCATAATCCTTGAGTTGTTTTAAATGAAAGATTGGGATTTTTAGCTGCTAACATATTGTCTTTAAAGACAACAATTCTTGCGATAGGATAAATGTTATTTGCTTTTAGCGTATTCATGAGAAAAGAAGGATTCAAAATATAGGGACGACTAACTGAAAAATAAGGTGAATTTTTTGCAGGAGTAAAGGTAAGATGACCTTGATCATCTTTAATATCTATAACCATCGCATTTAAATCGGTATTTTTAATAAGTGAAAGTAAATCATGAAACTGAGGTTTACTAGTTGTTGGGGCATTTACATAGATACCTCTGATAGGCTCTTGAACATCTGTGGAGGATAAAACCATTGCATGATAAGGAAAAACGCAAGACAGTATCAACACAAATATGACTAGGATATATTTTCGCATAGTATCTCTCCTCTGTTATTTTATTCCCTATTAGAGTGTACATTTGGAGAAATTTTATAAAAAAATAGGGCTGTCTTGTAATAAAAGACAGCCCTATTTTTAAATACCTATGAATACCTAAAAAATCAATTTCAGGCCAACTAGGAAAAGCCCGATGAGAAAACCGCAGACAGCACCATTTACACGAATCCATTGCAGGTCTTTTCCAACATTATTTTCAATCATGTCAATGAGTGTTCTATTATCCAATTTTTCTAAGTTTTCCTCGACTAGTTTCCCAATTTTTGAATGATTATTATCGACAAAAATAGAAATTTGCTGTTTAATCCAAGACTCAATAGCGATTACTTTTTCCTGATCCGATTTCAAGCTTTCGAGTGCTTTTGATAAAAGAGGGAGGAGATGCTCCTCGAAAAAGTTAGGTAATTCAATAATCGTGATTGCTTTTTGTTTAAGTTGTTCTATAAATTCTATGATTTTATCCCCTAATTGCCATTCAGCTATCATTTGATCCTTTATAGTATTTAATTCCAAAGCTAGGTTTTCATCTGTTTTAATATCTTGAAGCTTGGTATTTATATGGAAAAGTAGGGTTTGTCTATTGTGATTATAGGGGTCCTTGAAGCTTACTACCCCTTTTTGTATAAGACCTTGAATAATATTCCCTAATTTTTCTTCATTCACTATATTGGTAAATGACTTTAGAGCAAATTGCATAAAACCATCCGCTTTAATATTTTCCAATGCATCAACTGCCATCCTGCCAAGTCTTTCTTTTGTACTTTCTTTTTTAGACCACTCATCAATTTCCTTAAGAATAAAATCAAGTGCTTTTTCGTCATACTTCCTGCTTAACAGCTGATCAATAGCGAGTGGCACATAATTGCTAGCGTCTAAATCCTTAAGCTTAGATTTCAATTCTACTTCGATGATTGGTGCTAACTTCTTACTATCAACAGACTGAAGTAAATGCTCGATGAGCTTAATCGTACCATTTCTTACAGGCAGCCCTGTTAGTGCTTTCTCGGCTATATTAAATAGCTTCTCGGTAAATGGAATACTCGATACTTTCTTTCTGATACTTTCTTTGGTCAACCAATCATTTTCTAGCATGGAAATAATAGCGGCAATGATTCTTTTCCGGTTATTAGGTAATAGTGCAGTATGAGGTATAGGTAAGCCTAAAGGGTGGCGAAATAATGCAGTAACTGCAAACCAATCAGCTAATCCCCCAACCAACCCTGCTTCAAATCCCCCCTGAAGAATGGTTCCCCAAAGGGAATCCTGAAAGGGGAAAGTAGCTACGAAACCTACTCCCATAACAGCTAGAGAAATCTTCGCTAAATGCTGCGATCTATTCTTTTTTCTCGACATCTTGTATCCCCTCATTTTTTCACTAAAATATGTTTATTGCTATTATCTCAATATCACACAAAAAAGCAAAAAAAAAACTCCTCTTCGCTATCGAGAGGAGTTATTCATTTTCTTTTTTTCAGGTCGAATATGTGTAATGAGACCATCCAAATCAGTAATATAAAATTGTGTTTCAGGTGTAGTTTTTAGATAATTTTCTTGGATTAATTGGTAATAGTTCACTCTGCGATTTGGATCAAATTGCAGCATGGGGAATTCCTTGCGCTCCTTAACATACAAGTCGACTGCTTTTTGAACCATGTCCATTTCGGCTGGTATGATCTTTTCGTTTTCTTCAAAAAGATCATAGGTTTCTTTGGACATATAAAACATCTTAGATGGTATTCCACCTAAAATATTGGCTAATTGTTTAAAATCGATGCTGTTATCGTCTTGAACAATAATTGTACGGTATACACCTTTTGGCAGATTATCTGAAAATTGTCTTACAGCCTTCCGAACTTGATCTAAGGAGACATCAATAATCGGATAGTCTGTAGTCTGATTTCTTTCTTTTTGTAAATCATAATCTTTCTGAGTATTTTCATTAACAGGTTTTTTAAAATATTTTAGTACCATAACATACCCTGTAAGTCCTCCAATTCCAATGCCTATAAAAGTAAAAATAACTGTAAGCCAAGGTTCGAAGCCGTACCGGGCATCTAAGAACGAACCCAGTTTATAAAATCCAAAAACAGTTAAAGCAATTGTTAAGCCGAAAACCATATTCAGTGAGAGGGTTTTCATTAAAAAGTTTGTGAATTCATTCCAATGTTCCTCGTTAAAGTTTTTTTCATTGTTAATAAATTTTCGAACATCTTTTTTCATTTCTTCAGATACATTATTTTCTTCGAAGAAAGCCTCTATATATTCACTTTTAGTTTTATCATTATTTTTCAAAAAACAAGCAGTTTTTTCTGTTTTTCCTTTAGTGTAATGAACGTAAATAAATTTTTCTTCAAAACCTAATTCAAGATTTTCAGTCACTCTGCCTAAGTACTTAGTAAACTTGTGTCTCATAGTATTACGCCCCCTTACTATCTTTATGCACAAATGACCGGGAACGGAATGATACCTCTTTCGCTTCCTTTAGAATTTTTTTAGCCTCAAGCTTAGCGTCGGATATCATTAATTTTGCTTCGTGTTCACTATGCCTCACTATGTCTCGAGCATCTCTTCTAGCTTGATTTAGAATTTCTGCACTAAGCTCCAGATTTTTTTCTGCTTCTTGCTTATATTGCTCTGTTAATTGAAGCTGATTTTCTATATGTATTTTCCTGCTGTTCATGACACCAACTAACCTCTTGAAAACAAGTTTCTTTAAAATAAAAACTAAAACAGTAAAAATAATAGCCTGATAAACCATGGTACCTAAGGAAATAGGGAGTCCAAACAGTATAATATCACCCAAATCATTCAACTCCTTTCATTTTAGTTGTCTAGCGCAAGCAGCCTAGGGGCTCGGGTCATAAGCAAACCGTCAAGAAGGTTAAAGAGCAACCTTCATGCCGGCTCGTCTTATGCCTGTCGCTCCTGGGAAAAAATGAACTGCTTTTTTCCTTGGGCAAGGCGCTTCCGCTTTTCTAATTATGTTAAGCGGTGAGCAATATAAACCATAGTAAGTGTTACAAATATGTACGCCTGAATAGCACCAATAAATACACAGAAAGCTTGCCAAATGAGCATTGGCAATGCAGCGAGGGCAGCGGCTGCAATTCCATGGGTAACAGCACCAGCCAGTAAAGCTAGCATTACCTCCCCAGCATATATATTACCAAATAATCGAAGCCCTAGTGTTAAGGTGGTAGCAAATTGTTCCAAGATATTGATTGCAAATAAGGCTTTAAAGGGTTTGAAGAAGCTGAGCAGGTAATGTTTAAGGCCGTGGAGGCGAAGGTCGATGAAGTGGGTGTAGGCAATTATCATAATAGCTAATGTCATGGTAACATGTGCATCCGCAGTAGGTGATCGCCACCATGAAACGGGGTGCTCTTCAATTGTAAGGATAGAGAAAGGGACACCTAATAAATTGGCGATAAACAAATACATTAACAAAGATATCCCAGTGGACAAAATAAATAAATTATTGTTAGTACCCATTGAACTATTCATAATGTCCCTAACAAAGTCCAAAATCCATTCCATAAAATTTTGCCACTTTTTTGGTACACCTTCTGTCAGATTTCTTGTGCATAAATAGGCAATTGTAAAAACTAGTAGTGCAGCAATGGTTGTAGTTAAGATTATGGATAAATCAAAGGTTAAATTAAATAATACAACTTGAGGCCTAGAGTGTTCCATGATATCTAACCCCTTTCTTAAAGTTAGGTTAAATAAGCCTTATTGCTTAGGATATAGGAAATATTTACTAGATTTCGCTTTCATTATAAGACTAATCAAATATTATTGCAACATAGTTCACAATTTATTGTTAATTTTCAGAAAAAATAAACTTATCATAGTTAGAAACAAAATTAATGTAAAGTGGGTAATGTTATTAATATTGATTAGAATAGTAATTATAAAGGAAAAAAGGCACCTATCTATGTAGGGTGCCCTAAATTATTATTAGTGGGAAAAAACTAGTTTATAGCCATTGTTTCCTTGAAGGATATTTGAATTTCTTTCACTTCATCGTTATAGGATAAACAAGTTTCTGTATCCTCGAAAAACCATACATCATTACCTTCTACATAAAAGCTAATACCATTTATTTCTTTCGTAAATCCAATATTTGATGGTGCCTCTGCTGAAAATGCCAAGCTAAAACCCTTGTTTTTCTCACCAAAACCATCGTATTGTGGGAACATTCTCACCGTATTGATTTGGAACTCATTCGTAAACCAATTTGCAGCTTTTTCATCAATAGAAATGATCATATTAAATGCACCAACCTTTTCCAAATGGTAATATCCATAATAAGATTGAAACCTGTCAATTAGAAAGAAATGTTTGTTCATTTCTTATAATATTAGATTAAGGCTTTTAAATAGATTTGCATGTGATATTTTTCACAATAAATTGATCTATTGTAGCGTTTTAAAAAATTGTTCAAATTTCCGTAATATTCAACATCAAAAGTGGATAATAAAGATATATAAATCTGGAAGCGTAATGTTTTATTTTTTGTAACATGTTTAAAGTGTTAAAGATGATAAAATGAATTTACTACGAAAAGGGAGTTAGGAATATGGAACAAAAACTTGATAAATTGACTGAGAATATATCAGATATTAAAACGTTAATTCATTCTTTTAATAAAACCTTAGAAAATATCGAACACAGACTTGCTCGTTTAGAGCAAATGGACAGTATTGAGCACCGTGTAGAGGTTAACCAAATCGACTTATCAGATATTAAGGAATCACTTCAGCGTATTGAAGACGTACAGAGTAATGTAGTAAATGACCTAAAGAGAAATTTAGGTAATGGTGAGGAAGTTAAGCATATAAATCGCCGCCTTGATTCACACCTAATTAAATTAGCCAAAGCAGAAGAAGAAATTATTATTTTAAAAAATAGATAAATGTAAAAGAAGATCAGATATAATAATCTGATCTTCTTTAATGTGTTGAACAAATAAATTGGAATCGCTTTCGATTTATTTGCCAAATAATGTTTTGAGACCTTTATAAATTAATGCTAATGAAAAAATAATCATTGCTAATGAGCCTACGATATCAAATATTGGAGTTAAGAAGCTTAAATATGATACCAGTTCGACACTCATTAATACAAAACCAGATAGTATTGCAGCTAAAAATAATAAAATTAATTCCATTGTTATTTATCACCCCTTTAGTTTAAAATATGCATTAAAGTGAGAGGGTGATTGGATTATAGATGAATTATTACAAAATTATTACAAAAAAAACAGACCAATCATTTATTAGTCTGTTTTGAAATGCCTATTTTAGGAGAGTACTTCTGTTTGAGATAAAGGCATTTTATTCGTATTTGGTTCTTCATCACTTACGTTCTTAGTAACCTCGATATATTTAATATGATGGTCTTCCATATCAAGTATTTTGAAGGAATATGGGTCGTGATGAATGGAATCTCCTTTTTTTGCTTCATAATTTTCTGTTAATATCCAACCGCCAATGGTGTCAATATCCTCATCATTAATGTCGACTCCAAGCAAGTCATTAACTTCCGTAACTAATACTTTGGAATCAATAATATAATGGTTTTCCTTAATTTTACGTACCATTGGAATCTCATCCGAATCAAACTCATCACGAATTTCGCCAACAATCTCTTCGAGGATATCTTCAACCGTAACAAGACCCGAGGTACCGCCATATTCATCCATTAATATAGCCATATGCATTCGATCCTTCTGCATTTTTACTAGCAAATCATGGATTGGTATGGTTTCTATGACTCTAATAATAGGACGAGTATAGTGTTCAAGTGTTTTCGTTGAAAGGGTTTCTTTACTAATTAAATCCGTAACCATTTCCTTGATATTAACTAGACCAATTATATGGTCTTTATCACCATCTATAATTGGATATCTCGTATATTTTTCTTCTCGGATTACTTCTAGAAACGTATCAAGCGTATCTTCTTTAGATAATGAAACAATTTCTGTTCTTGGAACCATAATTTCTTTGGCAATCCGGTTATCAAATTCAAAAATTTTATTTACATACTTAAACTCAGATTGGTTAATTTCGCCACTTTTATAGCTTTCAGATAGGATAATTCGAAGCTCTTCCTCGGTATGTGCCATTTCACTTTCAGAGACAGGCTTAAGACCAAAAATGCTCGTTACAATTCGTGCTGACCCATTTAATAACCAAATAAAGGGGTACATCACTTTATAAAAGAGGATTAGAGGTCGTGACATAACAAGAGTAATGAATTCAGCTTTTTGAATAGCAAGTGTTTTAGGTGCCAGTTCTCCTACGACAACATGTAAGAAAGTAATCGTCGCAAATGCAATCCCAATGGATAATATGTGGGAAACACCTTCAGGAATTTCTAGTCCAGTAAAAAGGGGAGCGAGCAAATGCTCAATGGTTGATTCCCCAATCCAACCTAAAGCAAGGGCAGTAATGGTAATTCCTAACTGACAGGCTGAAAGATATTCATCCAGGTTTGAAATTACTTTTTTTGCTGAAATAGCACTCGAATTACCTTCCTCAATTAACTGATCGATTCTTGAACTCCGAATTTTTACTATAGCAAACTCTGAAGTTACAAAAAAAGCAGTTAACGCAATTAAAATGGCTATGATAACCAAGTTAAATATGTCCAAATAAGTTCCCTTAGCTCGTCATACACGAGGTAAGGAGTCACCTCCTAATAATTTAAAAGAAAACTAGATATGAAGAAATTAGATTTGTAACGCTTTAAAGTTAATTAACAATTGATGTATAATAATCAATTGTCCGCTTTCGAGACCATTGCGATATCTGCTAATTCACTGATACGATAGACAGCCCCATCAAATCACCTCGGGTAATCTAAATTTTAAAATAATTATAGTAAATTACAACTGTACAGTCAAACGTTCTAGTTCGTATATTAGTTGGTATCAACATTTTATGAATAAAGTCCTGTCTGTATGAGTCAGAAAATAATAAATCTCAAAAATAGACGAATAAATAAAAGTCTCCTATAAAGGAGACACAGCCAGTGGTAATGTAATTGTAAATATGGTGATATCAGGTGTCGAGGAACAGGTTAATTCACCTTTATGTTTTTCAATAATTTCTTTGCACACGAATAGCCCAAGCCCAGTGCCAAGTTTTTTTGTTGTGAAAAAGGGCTCGAATATTGTTTTACTCAATTCAGCAGGAATCATTGGCCCATTATTGGAGATGGATAAAATCACATGAGTGTTATTTTCTATGTGACTTTTAATCTCAATGGTTGGGTTTGGAATTCTGTGATGGTTTAACACGTCAATGGCATTAAAGATAATGTTAATAAAAACTTGCCGCATTTCATCTGCATAGCCATGAAGGGTAATTTCATCCACAATCTCTTTCTTTATTTTCACTTTACCGTCCAAAATACTTGGATATAAGAAATTTAAGACCTCGTCAATTAATTTATTTTGATTAAATTGCTCTTTTTCTTTTCCAATTAGTTCCTTTTTAGATAAAAGTAAAAATTGTGAAATCCGGAAATTCAGCTGGTCTAACTCACTTGAAATAATCTCTAAATATTTCATATCGGGATGGTCAGCCTTTAGAAGTTGAATAAACCCTTGTATAGAAGTGAGAGGATTTCTAAATTCATGAATAAAACTAGATGTCATTTGTCCAAGAAGGGTTAACCGGTCCTGATGAGTCGAATCGATAAACATTGTTTTTTCTTCAATGATCTTGTTTTTTGCTTCAGTATAATGAGAAACCGCATAATACAGAAATTTATCAAAACAGAAATTTATCTTATTAATCGATTCTTGAAGGTCGGACCATTGTAAACCAGCCTTACTTAAATAGCTGTACAACACAGTTCTTCCATGATTAACATTATAAACAAATTCCCCAATATTAATATTGGCTAGAGCTCTTTCTTCAGATACTTCTAAAGCGTGCTTTTGGATAATGTCCAGAAGCTCTTGTTCACTCATTAGATGCATGTTAAAAATGACATTGAAAAGAGCTATAGCATTGTCAAGAATTTTTTCTTTAAAGGGATCACCATTAGAAATGATAATTGTATTTTCCCATTCACGAAGCAAAATCTCTTTATTTTTATCAAAAAAGGCTATTAAATCTGATTGTACTTCTGATAGCATAACAGTCTTTCCTCCTAAGGCATTGCCGAACTTACTAAAAAATAATTCGAGATAATAGCTGATAATCCTTTTTAAAAAAATAGTTAAATTTTATCAATTTTTATTCCATGATGTATAGATATTTAAATTATATCATGAATAGTGGTTTTTCCTTGTAAAAGTATTAAAAAAAGAGTATATTCTTTTATGAAATCAATTAAATATTTCCACAGGGGGAGCTGCTTTTGGTGGCTGAGAGTGAATGTTCGAGTTCTGACCCTATGAACCTGTTAGTTAACGCTAGCGTAGGGATGTGGTTTGCTGAATATATTAATCAAGCAATGCAGACAATCCTTAATGGTCCTGCATTGCTTTTTTGTTTATACAGACGCCATATAAATTTGTAGGAGTAAATCTATCGAACGTTCTCCAGGAAAAACAAACAGGGGGGAACATGTATGGAGAAAAAGCGTAACAACACATTATTTTTAGTAGAAGTAGCAGTATTTTCAGCACTAGCGTATTTATTGGATATGGTTTCAGGCTTGTTGTCGTTAAAGATATGGCCACAAGGAGGATCCATTTCGATTGCGATGATTCCAATTTTTCTAATGTCATTTCGTTGGGGATGGAAAGGCGGAATTCTATCCGGATTTTTACTTGGCTTACTTCAGTTCATTCTAGGTTTTTCACAAATCTATACGCTTCTTCAAGGAATTATTGATTATGGCGTTGCCTTTTCAGTCGTTGGTCTAGCAGGAATTTTTGCTGCACAAGTGAAAAATTCTCTTGCAAATAATAACAAAAAAAGTTGGATCACTTATGTAGTTTTAGGTACATTTTTGGGAAGTGCACTTAGATATCTTGCTCATGTCTATTCAGGTATCGTATTCTTTGGTGAATATGCACCTGCGGGTCAGCCAGTAGCTGTTTATTCCTTTGTTTACAATGGAACGTATATGCTTCCAAGCTTTATCGTTAGTGCAATCATTGTAATCCTGATTATTAGTGCGGCACCGAAAAAAATGATTTAAGAAGAAAAAGAGGAAAGTCCTTGACTTTTCTTTTTTTTTGTCATTATTTCGAATTTTTGTCACATTATTTATTAATTATAAGTGGTAAAATTACCTTATAAATAAAGATAATCATTCTCAATTAACATAAGTAAGGGTGATAGAGATGTTCGGAACATTTAAGGTAGGAGAGAAAGGAATAATTGTTAATATATCTAAGGTTGGCCAAATGGTGCAACGACGGTTACTGGACCTAGGGATTACGGAGGGCTCGGAGGTTTGTGTCAAATGTATCATGCCATTTGGCGGACCAGTGATGATTGAATCATGTGGACAGTGTGTTGGACTCCGTCGGAAAGAAGCGTGCTTAATAGAAGTGGAGAGAGTTTAATGGAAATTGCCCTGATTGGAAATCCTAATACTGGAAAAACATCATTGTTTAATAACTTAACAGGATCCTATGAGTATGTTGGCAACTGGAGCGGCGTTACTGTTGAAAAGAAAGTCGGAGTTTTCAAGAATAATAAAGGAAGATTAATTGATTTACCTGGTGTTTACTCTCTTAATCCATTATCAAAGGATGAAGGAGTAGTAACTTCTTTTTTCTTGAAAGAACCTGTAGACAGGCTCCTAAATATTTTAGATGCATCTCAATTAGAACGTAATTTACATTTAACATTACAGTTACTTGAGTATGAGAAGCCAGCGCTAATTGGCTTGAATATGGTTGATGTTGCAACAAAACGAGGTATTCAAATTGATACGGAAAAGCTGTCACAGATACTAGGGGTACCTGTAGTTCCTGTAGTTGCGCGGAGTGGTAAAGGCTGCGACCGCTTAATTGAAGTTATTTCAACAAGCTCCAATCATTCAAAAGTTAAAAGACATGTTTATTATGGAAATGCTGTCGAAGACGCAATAAATAAAATAGGTATCGAATTAATCGGAAAAACCGATCATTCACCTAGATGGCTGGCTATTCAACTATTTGAGGGGAATGATTACGTAAAAAGTTATCTTTCTGATTTGGTAGAAGCTCATAAGCTTGAAACACTTATTACTCAATTAGAATCTGTAGTAATAAATGAATACAACAATGTAAAATCACTGGCAAACTATATATATGTGAAGAGAAAAGAAGTGATTGAGAAAATTCTAAAGGCCTCTGTTCAAAAAATGAAAACCAGCGAACCCTTATCTGAGAAAATAGATGCAATTGTTACCAATCGTTATTTAGGAATGCCAATCTTCCTACTTTGTATGTACTTGATGTTTATGCTGACTTTTGATTGGTTGGGAACACCATTATCAGATGTTCTTGACGGATTATTAACCGGACCGGTTACAATAGGGTTTGAAAGCATCTTAAATGCTATTAATGCTTCAGACTTTATTCATGCACTCATTATTGAAGGACTAATTGCAGGTGTCGGTGGGGTTCTAGTGTTTGTTCCACAGATTTTTATTCTTTTCTTCTTTATTTCCTTGTTAGAGGATTCTGGTTACATGGCTCGAGTTGCACTTGTTATGGACCGGATTATGGAGTCCGTTGGCCTTAATGGAAAGGCATTTATTCCAATGATGATTGGATTCGGCTGTAATGTACCTGGAATCATGGCTGCCAGAACAATAGAAACACCTCGTGAGAGACTAATGACTATATTATTAACACCATTAATGTCATGTTCTGCACGCTTACCTGTATATGCCTTATTCGTAGGTGCATTTTTTGTAGGACATAAAGCCCTTGTAGTATTAAGTTTATACGTTCTAGGAATTGTGGTTGCTTTAATATTAGCAAAAATATTTACGAAAACATTATTAAAATCCGAAACTTCCCTGTTCGTTATTGAACTGCCGCCTTATCGGTTACCCCAAGTCCAATCGCTTTGGAGAAGCACCTGGGATAAGGGTAAGGGTTTTGTTAGAAAAGCAGGAACATTTATCTTTGCTGGTTCTGTATTCATTTGGCTGTTGTCATATGCCGGACCCAATGGATTAAAAGTGGATATGGATGATAGCTTTTTAGCGATGATAGGGAATTTGTTTGCACCGCTATTAGAGCCGATTGGATTCGGAACTTGGCAGGCAGCTGCATCTTTAATCACTGGATTCTTAGCAAAAGAAGCAATCATCTCTACCATGAATATTATTTATTTCGTTCCAGAAAATGCGAGTTTGCAAGGTTTACTTAGCGATTACTTTACACCACTTGCAGCATATAGCTTCATGGTTTTTATTCTATTATATATTCCTTGTTTAGCTACTGCGGCAACGATATATAAAGAAACTGGATCAAGAAAATGGACGGCGTTTTCAATCCTGTATGCTTTATTTATTGCTTATATTTTATGCTTGGTTATTTATCAAGGCGGAAAACTATTTGGACTAGTCTAAGATTAGGAAGGTGTTCCATATGATAGCAAATATTGTAATTGGCGCTGCGATTTTTGGTTACGCCACTTGGGCATTGGTGAAATTTGTTAATAAATCGAAAAAAGGAAAATGCGCAGCTTGTGATTTAGAAAAATCTTGCTCTAGTCAAAGTCAATGCGGCAGTTCTCCTAAATAAACTATAAAACTGCTATCATCTAAAGGATAGCAGTTTTTTTCTTTTAAATTGTAGTGAACTTGTGTAAAATTACACTAGTAGGTATTGAAGGTAGGTTTTTTCATGAACAGAGAAGAAATTATTAAGCTAGTTTCAGATAAATTACGATTAATCCGTGCAGAAGCAGGCTATACACAGGATAAAATGGCAGATATTATTGGTGTATCGAAAAAAACCCTTGTTCAAATTGAAAAAGGAAGGGTCCTTGCAAGCTGGTCAACTGTCGTATCCATATGTGCTTTGTTTAGAGAAACAGAAACTGTCCAATTTTTATTTGGAAATGAACCACTCGAGGTCCTGGAGACAGTCGCTCGAGAGGGTGTAGATTATCGAAAAATGAAAACGTTTGGCGGTCGCATTTGGTGGCGTGAAGTGTCAAGAAAAAATGGTTTTATCCTGCAGCAGAATATTCTTAGTAAACATTTTCGTATTTTGGATGACAAACATTATCGGATTTATAGCAGCTTTGATGAGAAACTATCTAAAATACGTTTTAAAGAAATAACAAAGAATGAATAAGTATTGTGAAAAGCCCTCGATTTTTTTCGAGGGCTTTTCTAATTTTTGGTTAATTTTTCCCCCTTTTGGGAAAAAGAAAATGATGTCCTTCATTTCGTATTTTTTAAGGAGGTATTATGAAAAAGGTTGTTAATAATTGGAAGAGATGGCATATGAACCAGGTGATGGTTCTTTCGTTCTCTCTTTTAGTTTTAGGCTTTTTAGGAATTGTATATGCATATTCAATGGATGTGGATATTTCCTCACTAAAGAACGAACTTCCCCAAGCCACAGTCTTTTATGATTTAAAAGGTGAGGTTGCAAGTAAGGTATCTGCGAATAAAAATGAAGGTATTTCAATTAGTCAGGTCCCTGACTCGATGAAAAATGCAGTCATTGCAATAGAGGACCGACGATATTATGAGCACCATGGTGTTGATTTTATCGGTATCACCAGAGCACTGATTCGGGATGTACAAGCTCGCGGTATGGTAGAGGGAGGCAGTACCATTACCCAGCAATTAACGAAAAATACATTACTGACATCACAAAAAACCTTAAAAAGAAAAGTAGATGAAGTATTTTTAGCGATGAAAATTGAGAGGCAATATAGTAAACAGGAAATCCTTCAAATGTACTTAAACCAGATATATTTTGGTGATGGTGCTTGGGGAATAAAGCACGCGGCAAGAAATTATTTTGCAAAAGAGGTTAAAGGCCTGACCATTAGTGAATCAGCATTACTGGCAGGTTTAATTAAGGCCCCTTCCGCTCTAAATCCCCATCAGCACTTAGAAAAAGCAACACAGAGAAGAAATCTTGTATTAGCCCAAATGAAAAAGCAGGGCTATATAACAACACAGCAGTATGAACAAGCAATAAATGAAAAAGTTATCTTAAATAATAAAGGAGGAGATCCATTCCGAGGGAAATATCCTCACTATGTTGACCAAGTTTTTGAAGAGGCCATTAAAGAATATCATTTATCTCAAGATGAATTACTAACAGGCGGTTATCAAATTTATACAGAACTTGATTCTCTAATGCAGAATGCTATGGAAAAAACCTATCAAAACGAGGCTTTATTTCCAAAAGGGACTGATCAAATCGTTCAAAGCGGCGGGATACTCATTGATCCGAAAACGGGCGGAATCCGAGCAATCGTTGGTGGACGCGGGGAACATACCTTTAGAGGGTATAATCGTGCTACGGGGTTAAAGGCACAGCCGGGTTCGTCGATTAAACCGCTTGCTGTCTATACACCGGCATTAGAAAATGGCTGGAATATTACCGATATGTTAAAAGATGAACCAATGAGCTTTGGTGAGTATGAACCCAGCAATTATAACCATGAATATGCAGGAGAAGTGCCTATGTATGAAGCGGTGAAGGATTCAAAAAATGTTTCCGCCGTCTGGTTGTTAAATGAAATTGGGATTGAAAAGGGATTGGACGCAACCAGAAGGTTTGGGATACCTTTAGAAAAGGGTGATCGTAATCTATCTCTTGCCCTTGGTGGCGTTGAACATGGTGTATCTCCTCTAATAATGGCTGAGGCCTATACCGTTTTCCCTAATAAAGGAGTACGAACGAAGGCACATGTAATCAAAAAAATTATTGATTCCGAGGGAAATCTAGTGGGTGAGTGGAAGGATAGAAAAGAAAGAGTCACAACCAAAGCTGTTACTGACCAAATCAACACGATGCTACTGGGAGTGGTGGAACAAGGTTCGGGAAAAAGTGCCCAAATTCTAGGCAGAGAAATTGCAGGGAAGACAGGATCAACACAAGTACCCATTGAAGGGGTTAAAGGAGTTAAGGACCAATGGTTTGTGGGCTACACCCCGGAAATAGTTGGTGCAGTGTGGGTAGGGTACGATAAAACAGATGAGAAACATTACCTAAAAACGACTAGCGGTTCAGGAGCAGCCATTGTGTTTCGTGAAGTCATGAAGGAAGCATTAAAAGCGACCCCTTCAGCTAGTTTTGATGTCCCGCACATTGATACGTTGATTAAAGAGATGGAAATGGAAGAAGAGGATCAGATTCGAAAATCGCTAGATGAGCATTTTTATGATGGGACTAAAAAATGGGAAGAAAAGTGGAGAAAACAAAAAGAAAGGTGGGAAAAGCGCTGGAAAAGAATAGGACCTAACTTTAATAATTAAATGGAAAGGCACGGAGAAATCCGTGCCTTTTATGATAGAATAAAATCCAAATAAAAAAATGAACGAAATAAGTTTACACACGTCTAATACATAAATAGTAAAAAAGGGATTGATGGAGAAAGAGAGGAAAAGACGGATGGATCCATTAATAAAGAGTGCAAAAGAAGGGGATCATCTAGCATTTGCTTGTATTTTCAAAGAAAATTATCCATTCCTTGTAAAATATTTAATAAAAATTACAATGAATCCCGATATAGCTGAAGAACTAGCACAAGATACAATGGCCAAATGCATTCAAAAAATTCATCTCTATAATGGTCAAAGTAAATTTTCAACTTGGCTGATCGCTATTGCCACCAATGCTTACATTGACCACTGTAGAAAGCAAAAAAGGGAAAACAAATGGAAAGGCCAAGAGGAAGTTTATCGAAAGCTAAAATGGCATTTTGAAAGCCGAAATGAGGAATGGAACGATGCTCTGGAGGCATTAGGTAAATTACCCGTAAATGTCCGGGTTCCCATTGTACTAAAGCATTATTATGGATACTCGTATGATGAAATTGGTACTTGGATGAAAATATCACCTGGGACAGTTAAATCAAGGGTTCATAATGGAATTTTGGCAGTAAGAAGGGAGCTGAAACTAGGTGAAGAAACAGAAGGTCGTCATACTCGGCAGCGAACAACAAAATAAACATGACTTGGATGCTATTCACAAGCTGCAAGAAGGGTTAAGCAAGGTTGATCAATTCCCAGTCTATACTCCGGATCTACAATGGTTTGAAAAAATGGTCCTAACAGAAAAGCAAAATAGCAGGAAAAAATTTATTAAAGAATTATCTTTGTTTCTAATGATTGCCTTTTTCATTTTAAGTGGAATCATTGTTTCATTTTATCAAATGCCAATTGTTTTTATCCTTATACAAATTATTACCCCAGTTTTTATTGCACTATATACCATTACTAGGGTTAGTAAGAAGGTGAAGATGAATGAATGAAGACTACTCTATAACAGTTATTATCTTCGCTGCGGCAATCCTGCTGCTCCAAAGTATCTATTTATTCCTGGATGCTAGGAAACACAATCACAATTATTGGTTATGGGGTATCGTCGGTCTCATTCAAGCACCAATGCCAACTCTTTTTTACTTATTATTTGTTCGAAAGATTTATCGAAAAAGGGCAGATTAATTAGCATGGAGAATTAATGATGTTAAAGAAAAGGTATTATCAAATGTATGAACTCCAAAAAGGCAGTAGTGTGGCAGGATAAAAGTTCACAAAGGTTTCACAATATTACTGATAACCTGTTATTTTCATCACATTGCAAACCCCGCTAGTATGATAATTTATATTTGTTTAAACTTTTCCATATTAAAGAGGTGGGATGTAGATGACAGACTATTCAATCGTAAATGTAATTGGAAGTTTCTTAATTCTTTCGTATTTTATCGGGTATATGATTGTTAAACATTAAACTACAGACAAATGTCTGTAGTTTTTTTCTATTTATTGGGAATATATATAAGAGTGAGGTGGATAATTTATGGATAAATTCAGAATTGAAAAGGATACACTAGGTGAAGTTCAGGTTCCAAGAGATAAATTCTGGGGAGCACAAACACAGCGGAGTCTCAAAAATTTCGATATTGGTACCGAAAAAATGCCATTAGAAGTGGTTTATGCATTAACCTTAATCAAAAAAGCAGCTGCTATTGTCAATCATGAATTAGGAAAATTAGCAGAAGTAAAGATGAAGGCTATTGTTTCAGTTTGTGAACAAATCCTTTCAGGAAAATATAACGATCATTTTCCACTTGCAGTCTGGCAAACAGGGAGCGGCACTCAATCTAATATGAATGTAAATGAGGTGATTGCGAACCGTGCAAATGATTTATTAATGAGTCAAGGAAGTAATGAGAGGGTTCATCCAAATGATGATGTGAATATGTCGCAGAGTTCTAATGATACGTTTCCAACTGCCATGCATGTTGCGGCGTACATAAAATTAACGGAGAATTTACTTCCCGCTATCAATGAATTAAAGACCACTTTGATAAAAAAGGAAAAGGCTTTTAAGAATATAGTTAAGATTGGTAGAACCCATCTGCAGGATGCTACCCCATTGACACTCGGCCAGGAAATAAGTGGTTGGAGGGCAATGCTAGATAAGGATGAAACGATGGTAGTGGATTCAAGCAAATATTTAGGCAGCCTAGCTATTGGTGGTACTGCGGTTGGAACGGGTATAAACGCACACCCTGAGTTTGGAGATAAAATGGCGGAACAGCTTTCAAAATTGACTGGGTATCCCTTTCAAGCTTCTAATAATAAATTTCACGCTTTAACGAGTCATGATGAAATCGTCTTTGTACACGGTGCGTTAAAAGCATTGGCTGCCGATTTAATGAAAATTGCAAATGATGTCAGGTGGCTTGCAAGCGGACCGCGCAGTGGAATAGGAGAGTTGATTATTCCGGCCAATGAGCCAGGGAGTTCTATTATGCCGGGTAAAGTAAATCCCACCCAAAGTGAAGCGCTAACGATGGTAGCCTGCCAGATTTTTGGGAACGATGCCACCATCGGATTTGCAGCAAGTCAGGGTAATTTTGAATTAAATGTGTTTAAGCCGGTAATTATTTTTAATGTGATTCAATCTATATCGTTATTAACCGACAGTATTCGTTCTTTTAATGAAAAATGTGCAGTTGGAATAGAGGTAAACGAAGAAGTAATCACAAAGCATGTGGAAAGATCTTTAATGCTTGTGACAGCTTTAAATCCGCATATTGGCTATGAGAAGGCGGCTGAGATTGCGAAGCTTGCCTTCAACGAAAATAGTACGTTAAAGGAGGCAGCCATTAAAACAGGATATGTATCGGCGGTGCAATTTGATGAATGGGTTAAACCAGAGAAAATGGTATAAAATATTGAAAGCCCCTTCCATAATGGAGGGGGCTTAAGCCATGTTATTTATTTGTTATACTGTACTTTTTGAAAATTAGCGTTGGAATCCGCCGCCAAGTTGTGATTCTGCCATTGCAACAAGACGCTTAGTGATTTCTCCTCCGACAGAACCGTTTGCACGAGAAGTAGTATCTCCACCAAGTTGTACACCAAATTCTGATGCAATTTCATACTTCATTTGTTGAAGCGCTTGCTCCACTCCAGGTACTAAAAGTTGATTAGAGTTGTTGTTACTAGCCATAGTTGAATAACACTCCTCTTAATAAATTTGGGGTCAGTATGGAATTGAACCATTATGGTTAAGATAAACCATTGCCACCTTGGCCTAACCCATCTTAAAAGTTATTAGATGTTGGAGATGTTTCATACTTTCCTTTGTGTGGCTGGGTTAGCTAGGAAAAAGTGAATGTCCTTTTTCCCCGAGAAAAAGTGAACTTCGCTTTTTCCTAGTACTTGCACCGGCTTAAGTCCCTTTAGTTGGTAACCTATCGATGTAATGTTGTTGCTTGTTGCTTGCTTTGTAATATTTATTATGATTAAAAATCGCTAGCTTATTCGATTAATTAATTAGTAATTTATTCCATTACATAGCACAGTAATAGTAACACAAACTAACCACATACTTTTATATAAAGGGTGAATAGAAATGTCAATATGCCCAATATGCAACGGTTTACGTGAAGTATATTTACAATGCACTCAATGTGGGAAACAAATGGTGGATAGCGGAAGGTTAATGGATTTCTATGATGATTATAGTCCGTACATGGAAATAGATTTGATGAAGATGGAGGACGGTTATTCTGACACTAACTCTGGTAAAAAATGCCCACATCTATATACATGTCCAACCTGTCAAAAGGATGAGGTAATCTTTATTAAAGAATAGAAAGCACACAGGAAAAAAGGTCCCGCAAACGGGACCTTTTAAGTTTATAATATTATTCATTCGTTGCGCGAATGCGAGACTCATTTTCTACATCAAAGAAATGAGCTTTATTCATATCAAATGCTAGGTCAAGGGAATCTCCAGGGTGAATGTCAGCTCTTGAATCAATACGTGCCACAAAGTCCTGACTATCAATGCTAGAGTAAACCATTAATTCTGCGCCAGTTAATTCAGCTACATCAACATGTGTTGTTATTTTTGTACCAGTTGAAGCTTCAATGAATAAAGGCTCATCATGAATGTCCTCTGGACGAACTCCAAGGATAATTGGCTTTCCAACATAACCTTGCTCACGAAGGACCTTCATTTTACCTTCAGGCACTGCGATAGATGTTTTTCCTGCTACAAATTTGCCATCTTCAAGCTTTCCATTAAAGAAGTTCATTGCTGGTGAACCGATAAAACCGCCAACGAATACGTTTTCAGGCTTTTCGTATACTTCTTTAGGTGTACCTACTTGTTGAATAAGACCGTCCTTCATAACTACTAGTCTTGAAGCCATTGTCATCGCTTCTGTTTGGTCATGCGTTACATAAATAGTAGTTGTATTTAGACGACGGTGTAACTTAGCGATTTCAGCACGCATTGCAACACGAAGTTTTGCATCTAGATTAGAAAGAGGCTCGTCCATTAAGAATACCTTTGCGTCACGGACAATCGCACGTCCTAATGCAACACGCTGACGTTGACCACCAGATAATGCTTTTGGCTTTCTTTTTAAGTAAGCTTCTAATCCTAAGATTTTAGCTGCTTCATTTACACGACGATCAATTTCATCCTTCGGAAACTTACGAAGTTTTAGACCAAAGGCCATATTATCATAAACTGTCATATGTGGATAGAGTGCATAGTTTTGGAATACCATGGCAATATCACGATCTTTAGGAGCTACATCGTTAACTCTTTTTCCGTCGATGAAAAAGTCACCTTGTGAAATTTCCTCAAGTCCAGCGACCATCCGTAGTGTTGTTGATTTACCGCATCCTGATGGACCAACAAATACGATAAATTCCTTGTCTTGTATATGTAGGTTAAAGTCTGTAACTGCCGTAACTTTATTATCGTAAATTTTATAAATATGATCTAATTTTAATTCTGCCATTGTGTAAACCCTCCTAAGTTTTGATTAACTTCAGTTTAAATGAAAAGGTTTACAAAATATATGGACACACTGCACAAAGTTCCCAACTTATTATTTGTGCAGATTGTCATGTTGGAATAATAAACAGGATAAAAATACAGTAAATGCTCCATAAAAGTCCTTTAATTGAACTCCAGTTTTATCAATGAATTTGTCTATTCGATATTGAAGGGTATTCCGGTGAATATATAATTTTTTAGCTGTCATACTTGCATTTAAATTATTTTCAAGAAAAACCTTAATGGTTCCATACAACTCAGGGTCTTCCAAAAATACATCAGAAAAATCCTTGTATACCTTCTCTTTAACATGTTCAGGTAGATTGGCAGCCACAAATGGCGGAAAGACTTTTTCAAAAGAGACAATATTTGAACCTGGAAGGTGATTCTTTGCGAATTGAAAATACTCTTTTTCTTGTCGGAACTGGTTTCGCAATTGATTGGAATATGGGTAAAGTTTGCCTATATAAAAAGAAACCTTAACATAAAAGTCACTTTCTAACGTATCAGAAATAGAACCTAACTCACTTTCAGTTAGAGATATTTGTTTTTTTTCTTCAATAACACATCCATTATGACTATCTTCCCAGAAATATTGGACTTCATCTGAAAAGAAGCCTCTTAGAGCTGATTCAATTTCGTCTTGCACTACCTCATTTCCTTTAATATGAAACTGAATGATACGAAAATTACTTTCAGTACTTGTTGTTGGCAATGGTCCATTTAACATTAAAAATTCATACCATTTACCTAATGGCTTAGATGGGATGTTCACCTGTTGGTAAAGTACTTGCAGAAGGTTTAACTCTTTTTCTGTTAGCTTTGTTTTTGGAATAGCAAGCCATTCCTTCTCAGATTGGTCGTTAAATATGTAAAATTGATTAGAAATATGTAGTGGCGGTTCAGAAAATAGGACTGAATCTTCGTATAAGGACATGATTTTTTTTAGCAAGGTCAATTTCTCCATTTAAGTAATTTTAGAAATAATGCAATAATTATATCATGTATGAAATAAAAAAGACTAACTCCTGATAATCTCAAGAATTAGTCTTTCGAATCTCATTCAGTTGTGTAAGGGGGTTCCTCTTCAATAAGATCTCGTGCTTCTTCAATATTCGTTGAATCATGTCGGGAATGAACAGAACCGCCGGACATTCCTTCATTTATCATTCGGTCAATATCTAGGTAGGCTTTGTCTTTACCTTCGTACAATAAGTCTTTTTTCACTTGAACATCTTTTCCATTTTCCACAACTACCAATCCCTTTCCATGTCTTTCTCTAGTTAGTTTGTGGAATTAAGGTGATTCATTATTCATAAACATGATAAAGCATAAGTTCGTGAATTTGACTGGTTAAGACATCAATATCATCCTGTTCAGGAGTGTTAGCAGTCCATTCAATTTTTCCAGATTGATGATATATACCTGAATATCGTTGTTTTTTAAAGTAGAACGAAAAATTCCAGCCCGGAATATTCTTATTCTCGAATAAAGGCTTAAATTGAAAGTGTGTCAGCATGATTTTCTTCTCCCTTATAGGCTAATTATTACTTCTAGCTTACGAGAAAAAATGGTAACATTCCAGTTAATTTTTAGTCAATCTTATTTCCAGTGAGCTGTAGGAATAATCGGCAGAGATGCTCAATTTTTCTTGCTTCTATTTCATTTTCATCAAAACTCATTGGTTTTGAGTTTACCTCAAAAATATAGTACTGCCCTGATTGACTGATTCCTACATCAATTGAAAATTCACCGAAAAAACCAAACTGATCTGATAGTGCTTTACCAATTTGTTCGACAATGGTTTGAATAAATTGGTCGTGATTCTCAGTCTGAAAAAGGTCATATGGCAGCATCCTCCCCCCTGTAGGTATATGGGTGGTTAGATCCTGCTTCTGAGATTGTCGGATTCCAACTCCTGTAACAATATAATGGTCATTTTCGGCATGAGCTAGAATGCGGAAGTCAAATCGTTTGCCATCATATAGGCTAGGCTTTATTTCTTCCTGAGCTAAATAGTTTTTTTTCTTCAAAACGTTTTCATACTCCATCCAGAAATGGTCAAAGGTTAACAACTCGTCACTTTTCTTTAATCCCTTTAGATGTACTTGTTTTTGTGAATCTAGAACTAATTTGAAAATCCCATTTCCTCTTGCTGACTGAGCAGGCTTTAAGTAAATACTTTCGAATTTATTTAGGAAAGACCAAAGTATTTGTTTTTGAAAGGCTGGGATCGTAGCAGGCATATAAGAATGAAGAATGGGGTGGCTTTTAAAGAGGTCATATAGCTCATATTTATCAATAAACCCTGGATTGAAAAAGGGAATGTTTTTATTTTTTAAGGTAGAAAAGAATTCAGTGCCTTTTATTTCATCTTCAGCTTTTCGGAAGGGAATTCGGTTATATACGAGATTGGGGTAAGGAGCCTTTATCTTTTCCCATAGATTTTTTTCTGGATTAAAAGAAAACCCCTCGATAAAATTATTATGAACTCCTTCTAGTGTAAAGATAAAGCTTATTCCATTAAGTGAAATAAGCTTTTTTTGTAATTCAATAAAAAGAGGGCCATTTCCGGCAATCGAGCCATCCTTTTTTCGTGCAGTCAAAATTCCGATAACTGGGATATCCCCTTTGCTCCAAAAATCTACCATTGGATAACATCCTCAGGATACAGGATAGATTGTTCAGTCAAAAAAACTGCAAAAGCCATTGATAGCTTACAGGTAAGTTGATCAAAATCCTTTAGCTCTGGGTGGTTGAAAATCGATCTGCCCGGTTTTGAATTTGCTTCAAATAACCAAACATCGCCATGTTTATCAATCCCTAAATCAAATCCAATCTCCGCAATAAAACCTTCCATGTTGTTTGCGATGCTGTTACTTAATTGGAGTGCAGCATTTTTGAGTTTTTCCGTAAAAAGCTGACATTCTTCCTTTTGAAAAATTTCTGAAACTGTTTTTATTACTCCACCGCTCCGAGCATGCGTAGTTACGCTGCCTAGCCCTGCTATTTTCGCAGCCATTGCTGTGACATGCCATTGACCAGTTGCATCTTTATTGGTGTGGATACGAAAATCAATAGGCCTCTGTTCATGTCTCAATAAGTGGATTCCCTGCTGAACAATCATTTTGTCTAAATTACGCTGAGCAAGAACAGTTTGGAACAATCCTTCTAGCGACGAAAATTTTCTTAAACGATTCACACCATCACGGTCTTGATAGCGGCAGTAATATTCAGTTTGAATTTTATCATATAAAATTTGGTGAATACCTAGCCCTAGGCTGCCGTTTATTGGTTTTAGATAGATATGACCATATTTTGAAAGCATGTCTTCAATCAGTGAAAAGGATGTAAAGGAATGGGTCTCCGGAAGATAAATGGCAACTGAATTATCCTGCTGTAATCTTTCATAAACATCCAGCTTACTGAAAAAGCCGGGATTGTACCAGGGAATAAGATAGTCCTTTTGTAATCTTTCCCTAACTTCTGCTAGCTTGGGGTTTCTTTCACTTTTACGATTTGGCAGTCGATCATAGATAACATGAGGAAATGGCACCTCTATGGTCTGCCAATTGTGATTATGATAAAAATACCCGTTAATCGTACCATTATCCCAGTTAATATGTTGTTCACCAAAAACAAAAGGAATCGCTCCTACTTTTGATTTTACCGACAACAGTTTAGAAAAAAAGTTAGTTCTATCACCAATCGGACGAAGTGGGAAGGGAGTGAACCCTGCAGTAAATATTCCAACAAGTGGTCCGATATTGAGAACATGTTCTTCAACAAATACATGCAATCTTATTGCAAAGTCAGGAAAGAGAAGTAGTTTTTGAATTTCTTTGCCAATCACTATGCTATCTCTACTCTTAGGGTGTGGGATAAAGTCAACCTCAATCGCTTTTGATCCAAAGGCAATTCTTTTTAGTACCTTATCCTGCAAGAGCTCTTGAGGACAATAAACAATTAATTTGCTAGTTTCAGCAATTTCAATGGTATAACGTTTTCTCATTGTAGCTCTTCCTTTCTTTATTTTCAGCATGAATAAGGTAATTTCCATAAAGAAGTGGGGCAAGGAATAAGGTTTCCTGCAAGTCTGGCTGTGTTTTTAATATGACTTTTCTTCCTGGCTTTGAATTAACATCGAGAATCCAAAGGGCTCCATTCTTGGCCATTCCGATATCGATACCAATTTCAAATAATGGTAATATTTCCCTTTCGAGTATGTGTGGTAGATTGTTTGTTATAAAATGTAATTCATTACCAATATATTCTTTGGTGGCTAAAGATAAAGTGGATGACCAGGAGGGAAAATCAATGACCGAACCTCCTGCGCTCAAGTTTGAAAGTAACCCTCCAGTATTTCCTATGCGGATTCCCTTTCCACGCTCAAGCCAAAGACCTTGCTCATCTTTCTGCAGCAGAATTCTAATATCAAAAGGCTGAGAAGAAGTATTAGAAAGCTCTAGATAGGGCTGAAGCAAATAAGGTCGATAGTTGATTAACGGTTGGAGCCATTGAAATAACTTTGACTCATTTGGAAAAATTCTTGAGATAATTTTCTTGTTTTTTTCTGTTTTGACATGGATGGTTTTTTCATTTTTCTTTAAATAATAGATTCCAAACCCTTGAGAGCCATTTATTGGTTTAATAATGATTCTTCTCTGACTTTTTAAGGCCTTTATAACATCTGAGCAATCCTTTATTACTTGTGAACGAGGTAAATAAGGAGATAATCTAGATTTACTTAATGTTTCATATAATTCGAGTTTATTGGGCAGTCCAAAGCCTAAGAAGGTAATATCTTCTCTGCTTTTTAACCAAGAAACAATGGGGATACATTGCTTTGAATGTTCATCATCTCCATAAAAACAGCGATCATAGATGAGGGGAGGGATGGGGAATTCCTCGTCAACCCAGCACTGTTTCTTTGCGTCAAAATGTCTCCCCATGACTTGTTTCGTAAGTGGATTAATAGCAGAAGGAAGAAAGTGATAACACTCCAAACCACAAGAATGACTGCGGGAGGCTATTTCATGAATATAGGAGGCCTCACTTTCAAAATTTAAGGTCATAATTCCAAACGTTATCATCTATGAATCCTCCATTTCTGAGGTTGAATCTATTGCAAGCTTTGTGCAAAACTGAATGATTGCTTTAGCAGAAGGTCTTAGCTTCATTTGACCATCCTCAAATCTTTTTGATGGTTTTGAATTCACTTCAATTAGCCAAGGATTACAATCTGTGTCGATGCCGATATCGATTCCAAGTTCTCCGGTTATTCCAGGCGAATTCCTATCAATGATCAGAGCCGTTTCAATGGCTAGTTCTTTTATTTGGGAAATAAGCCGCTTTGCATCACTGATACTCATGATATCTCTTAGTGCACTAATGGGAGTCATCACTTCCCCGCCCCGGGCAATATTGGATACAAACTCATCTTCTGCAGAAATTCTAGCCACCACAGAGGTAACAATCCAGATGTTCTGATGATTTTTATGACATAATACTCGGTAGTCCATTCCTCTACTTTGATAGGTCAGTAGGGGAATCCCCTGCTGGATAATATAGATTCTATTGTTCAATAATGGTTTTATCTGCTGATAAAGCTCCATAGCAGGTAGTTCGATTTGAATGTCAGCCGATTGTGATTTAATGGAGGATTTCAAATGAAATTGGTTATTTTCCTTTATAATTTTGAAAATGTTTCTTCCTTGACTTCCATGTACAGGTTTAATAAAAATAGTTTCATATTTTTGTAAAAAAACGGCTAGATTATCCTTTGTGAAGATATTTGTTTCAGGAATATAAGAATGAAGATGATTTTCATGAATTAAGTGCTCATGGACCTCCCATTTAGATAGAAAGCGATCGTTAAAAATAGGAATACTTAAATCAGAGAGCAATTGTCGAAAGAATTGGTACTCCTTACCAAATTCTAGTCTTCGGGAATGGATACGATTATAAATAACGTCAGGAAGGGGGAGTTCTGCCGGCTTCCATATTCCATCTTCAAAATAATATCCCTGAACTGAAAATTCTGGATAGGAAAAAACATATAAGAAGCCTCCATTCTCTGCTATACCATGATGAAGTTCTTCACAAAAGCTGTGAATGGAACGGAAATTTGGTTCTTCCTTTTCTTTATACTTGAAATCGGTAACCAGACCAATGATTGGACCCAAAAAAAGCGAGTGAATTTCTTTTTTATATATGGCAAAAAATTTATAGGGCTGTATAGGTAAACAAAAATACTGGAATAAATACTCGGGGAAATGCATCTCATTAGAAGGCATTCCCACAGTTTGTATTTTTACTTTCACCATTTTCTTTCCTATAGAAATCTTTATATCTTTTGTTTCAAGCTGCAACTGTTTAAAGATGTGTGATGACATCTGAACAAAAAGGTCTGTCCTGTTAGTTGATTTCATAGGAACAATCGTAATAGGGGGCATAGACACTCCTCATTTATTGGCAAATATATGTTGAAAATAGCATTAGTTGATATGGTATCGTATGTAATCGCCCAATGGTTGGTGATTATTCATAAATGCCACTTCATTGAACATTCTCGCATTTACGAACATAGTTTGTTATAGTTATTAGGATTATTTACTAAAGAGGAGTGAGATTGATGGCCGTTAATTTATATGATGCAGCTTATGCCTTAGAAAAAGCTATTCGTCAAAGTGATGAATATAAACAATTACAACAAATGTATAATGAAGTAAATGCAGATCCAGCAGCAAAAAATATGTTTGATAACTTTCGCCAAATCCAAATGAATTTACAACAAAAACAAATGATGGGGCAGGATATATCTGAACAGGAAGTCCAACAGGCACAAGCCACGGTGGCTCTAGTCCAACAGAACGAAAAAATATCCCAACTGATGCAGGCGGAACAGCGGATGAGCATGATCATTGGGGAGTTAAACCAACTTATTATGAAGCCTTTAGAGGAACTATACGGAAACATGTCATAGATAACAAAAAGCTTTCGGTTGAATCCGGAAGTTTTTTCTTTTCCAATGCCCTTGTTCTATTAGTGGTGAAAAAATCATAAAAGTGTTATAAGGGTAACTTCACCAAGAACAGGGGGCTCACGTCATGATTTATCGTTTGCTTGCATTAAATATTGATGGAACTCTATTACAAAGTAATGGGAAAATTCATAAGTCAACAAAGGAAGCCATTGATTATGTTCAACAAAAAGGGATTTATGTTACTCTAATGACATCACGAAGTTTTCCCTCAGCCAAGAAGGTTGCAAGGGCATTGAAAATAAAAAAACCACTGATTACTCATCAAGGTGGCTATATTGCAAATATTCAAGATAAACAAAATTTTGTCCAAAGAATTAATGAGAATATCACGTATGATACTATCCGTTTCCTAGAAGGAATGCCGTGTCAAATAAGGTTAGTACATGAGCAATTTTCTTTAGCTAATAGGTTAAAGTTAAACAACAATCTGTTAGAGAAAACCATTTTTACATCGGGGGATCCAGTTTTTTATTCGCAGCAATTTGTTTCTTCGCTTAGTGAATACTTACATGATCAACCAGTTACTCCACCGAAAATTGAGGTTTATTTTGAAGATGAAAATGATCTTCAGGATGCTAAAAAGGCAATTGAAAAGATGTTCACTGAAATTGAAACCATTCAACTAGATCGTTTACGGTTAGATATTGTTCCCGAGGGTGTATCAAAGTTAAAGGGTCTAGCCTTTCTTGGCAGTCAACTAGGTATCCAGTTAAAGGAAATGGTTGTAATTGGAGATGGATTAGATGATATTCCAGCGATTCAGGCTGCAGGTTTAGGTGTGGCAATGTGGAATGCCGAATTTGAAGTAAAAAGAGCGGCTGATTGGGTAACCAGATCAAAAAATGAGCACGGAGTTGCTTATATGGTTAAAGAACACTTTAGAAAACAACAGCCAATTGAGTTTTTAAGAAAAATGAATATTATTAAAAAGTAATAAAAGAAGACATCATCTAAAAAACGGTTTTTAAGTTAATTGCACTTCGTCATAGGACAATTTGACATGCACTTTGTCCAAGGCTAAAGAGAATTCTCTTTAGCCTTTTTGTCGTATACAAGTTTCAAAAGTTTTGATAGTGAAAATTCCATAAATTATGAAAATTTATTCTTTAATAGTTTATTTCAAGCTATAATGGATGTGAATAAAGATTATGGGAGGCGTTTGGGGTGACCATTAATTTTGTAACGGATAAAGTAAAGGTAAGAGTGAACGGCCGGGTTGCGACGGTGGAAATGAATAGACCTGAAACATTAAATGCACTCGATGTGGACATGATAAGGGGATTAGTCTGTAGTTTTAAAGAAATAGCTGAATCGGATGATATTGATGTTGTAGTTTTGACGGGTAGTGGCAGAGCATTCTCTGCAGGCGGTGATATAAAAACAATGCTTTCTGAACTGAATGAGGCCGATTTCTTCCCAGTCATGGATCATATTAGTGAATTAATGATTACTCTTTATAGTATTCCAAAATTAACAATCAGCGCGGTAACCGGTGCAGCTGCTGGTCTTGGTTTCAGCCTTGCGTTGGCTACAGATCACATTATAGCTGATAATACCAGTAAACTAGCAATGAATTTTATAGGAATTGGTTTAATACCAGATGGGGGTTCCCACTTCTTTTTAGAAAAAAGGTTGGGAGAAATTAAGGCAAAGCAGTTAATTTGGGACGGAAAAATGATGAATGCACAGGAAGCCTTTGAGATGGGGTTGATTCAGGAGGTTGCCGATAGTAACCTACAAGATACGGTTGAAGCCAGAATATCTGATTGGCTGAGCCG
This sequence comes from Neobacillus niacini, assembly GCF_031457145.1. GTDB lineage: Bacteria > Bacillota > Bacilli > Bacillales > Cytobacillaceae > Neobacillus > Neobacillus niacini_J. Next base: position 741,444 of record NZ_JAVDVZ010000002.1, on the reverse strand, counting down.
CCCGGTGCAGGCTATGATCAAAACAAAGAAAATATTAGCGGATATGAATAGACCGCAACTTCTTAAACTATTAGAACTAGAAAAACATGGACAATTAAATATGCGCCGAACGTTTGACCACCAAGAAGGAATTAGGGCGTTTATTGAAAAGAGAGCACCTAAGTTTATCGGGAGATAATGTTAGAAAAAAGAAGCATATTTTGCTTCTTTTTTCTGCTCTCAAATTAAGAATGAAATAGCAATAGCTTGCCGCTTGGAGAGGTGCAGCGATGTGTTTTATCTAGTAAATTCTTCTCTGATAAAAGTTTTTCTGCTGTTTCTTTTGCTGCATCATCATGTTCAGCCTGAAAAGCTTCATCTACTATTTTTTCTCCGTTTGCTTCAAACGCTGTTAGTTTGTAGGTTTTCATCCTATAACCTCCTTAATGGACTATTAATACTATAATATTTGCACAATTCTTGATATTTGGAAAGTGAAACTTTTTACAATGATATCCGTAGGTAATTCGTGAGGGGGAATTTGTATGGTTTTAAAACTTGAACATGTAACAAAACGATTCGGCGAATTTACGGCTGTTAAGGATTTATCCATCGTTATACCTGAAAAAGAAATGTTTGGCTTTTTAGGAGCAAACGGTGCTGGGAAAACGACGACTTTTCGAATGATATTAGGGCTGCTGGATGCAAGTGATGGACGAATTACTTGGGATGACATGCCAATCAATTACTCAACAAGCCATTTAGTGGGCTACCTGCCTGAGGAAAGAGGTCTTTACCCAAAATTAAAGGTCAGCGATCAAGTTGTCTACCTTGCCCGATTAAGAGGAATGGCAAAAAGTGAAGCACTTTCTGAGTTGAAATATTGGCTTGAAAGATTTAAAGTTCCTGAATATGAGAATAAAAAAGTAGAAGAGCTTTCAAAGGGAAACCAACAAAAGATTCAATTCATTGCTGCAGTGATACATAAACCCAAATTATTAATTCTTGACGAGCCATTCAGCGGGCTTGACCCAGTTAACGTTGAAATGCTAAAAGACGCTGTCCTTTCCCTAAAGGAGAATGGAACAACCATCGTCTTTTCAAGCCATCAGATGCACCACGTTGAAGAAATGTGTGAGCACGTTTGTATAATGCATAAAGGAAGTCCGGTTGTACATGGTTCTTTAAGAGAAATTAAACGAGCCTTTGGTAAAAAGAACCTTGTTATTCATGCTGATTTTCCATTGGATTTGCTGAAAAATTATCCTGGTGTTAGTAAGGCTAGGTCGACCATGGAGGGGATTCACCTTCAGATCGACGGAGAATATGTTGCTGAGAAAATCCTTAAAGATATTGTAAATAAAGGATTCATCAGAAAATTCGCTTTAGAAGAGCCTTCTTTAAATGATATTTTTATCGAGAAAGTAGGTGATTCCTATGAATAAGTTTTGGATTATTTTATTCCACACATATTTAAATAAATTTAAGACGAAATCATTCCTAATTACTACTGCGTTGACAATAGTAATTACATTAGCGTTAACCAACATGAATAATATTATCGAAGTCTTTGATAAAAGTGGCGGTAAAGAAAAGGTCGCTGTGTTAGATGAAACAGGACAGCTATATGAACCGCTTAAAGAGCAAATGAGTGTATTAAATAAAGACCTTCAATTGACAGCATTTGATGGCTCAGAACAGGAGGCTGATGATGCTGTAGAAAAGGGAGAATATGCAGGAATCGTGCTGCTGCGATTTGATGAAAAACAACTGCCTGAAGCCACATATAAGGCAATGAGCGTAGCTGATTCGTCCCTTTATTCTGATCTTCAGACAGGTCTGCAGCAATTAAAAACGATGCTTGCAGCTTCACAAATTAATCTAACACCGGACCAGCTTCAACAGCTGTATGAACCTGTTTCATTTGAGAAAATTGCCCTTGAAGAGAATGCAAAGACCGAAGAAGAATTAAATCAAGCGAGGGGACTAGTTTATGTCCTGCTCTTTATCATCTACTTTGCCGTTATTATGTATGCCAATATGATTGCCATGGAAGTGGCTACTGAAAAGTCTTCAAGGGTGATGGAAATCTTAATATCAAGTGTTTCACCGATTAAGCAGATGTTTGCCAAAATACTTGGTATTGGGCTTTTAAGCTTAACACAACTCGCACTCTTACTATCAGTAGGTTATTTCTCCATTAAACGGAATTTGTCTTCTTTAGAGGGTGGCTTTTTTGACGCCTTTGGATTTGGAAATATCCCGATATCAACTATTGCTTATGCTGTAATATTTTTTATTCTTGGCTATTTTCTCTATGCAACCCTCGCTGCCTTTTTAGGTTCTTTAGTCAGCAGGATTGAGGATGTACAACAAATGATTACACCTATGACATTACTTGTTGTAGCAGGATTTATGATAGCTATGTTTGGTCTAGGTAAGCCTGATTCACCATTCATTGTTATAACCTCCTATATACCGTTCTTTACACCAATGATTATGTTTCTACGTGTAGGTATGCTGACGATTCCAGTTTGGGAGGCAGCATTAGGTATAGCCATCCTATTGGGAACAATCGCTTTCCTTGCCATCTTTGGTGCCCGTGTTTACCGAGGCGGGGTACTTATGTACGGTAAGTCTAATTCCTTTAAGGATATTAAAAAGGCCCTACAATTAACAAAAAAGGAATAAAAGCAAAAGACTTTGCCAAAAATGGCAAAGTCTTCTTTTTCATTTTATTCAGAACGTGCATTCGGTTTTTGGAGATGTTACAATAAAGGAAAACTCATTGAAAGGAGCGTAATGATGAAACAGATATCTTTTATACATGCTGCAGACCTCCATTTAGACAGTCCTATGGTTGGGTTAAAGCATTTGCCTGCTGACATCCTTTCAAGAGTGAGAAAGAGTACGTTCACAGCTTTAGAAAAGCTTACAGCAGCAGCTATTGACCGCAACGTTGATTTTGTAATCCTAGCAGGGGATTTATATGATGGGGAAGACAGAAGCTTACGTGCTCAATCGCGCTTCCGTAATGAAATGCAAAAGCTTTTACAGAAGGATATTCCGGTTTATGTCATACATGGGAACCATGATCATTTAAACGGCTCATGGGTTCACCTAGAAATGCCTTCAAATGTTCATTTTTTTGGCAGTGATGTCGAGGTGAAAGAATTACATACAAAACGTGGTGAAAAGGTCCATTTATATGGCTTCAGCTACTTACAGCGACATATCCTTGATAAACGGATTGATGACTATCAAAAAATTGAGCCAGCAGATTTTCATATCGGCATACTTCATGGGAATGAAGGTGGTGGAACGGACCATGATAATTACGCGCCTTTCTCCATTAAGGATCTTTATGGAAAACAATTTGATTATTGGGCTTTAGGGCATATTCATAAACGAACAATATTATCTGAAAATCCCCCTATTATCTACCCAGGAAACCTTCAAGGCAGGAATAAGAAGGAAATAGGGGTAAAAGGATGTTATCATGTTAGCTTGAACGATTTAGAAGCCAATACAGAATTTATAGAAACATCCGACGTAGTCTGGGAAGAAGTGTCTGTTGATGCGGCTGCCGCAGATAATTTTCAAGAAATCCTTCAATTATGCCAAGTTACAATTGAACGTTTGCGTAAAGCTAGTCTTGGAACTCTGCTTACCTTGAATCTAAAAAATGTACAATTGGTGGATATTCATGAAAAAAAGATCTTAGATTCAGAACTGCTTGAATTGCTCTTAGACTATGAAAAGGCTGAAGAATCATTTGTATGGATTGTTGATTTAATCGTGCAGAATAACCTGCAGCTTGATAGAAAACATCTCATAAATGAAGCGGATTTTTATGGAGAACTTTTTGCAACTATTGATGACTATCAGAATTTAGAGACTGCAATCGGACCATTATACGAACATCAAATGGCTAGAAAATATTTAAAAGGTTTAACAGCAAGCGAGCAGAACGAATTATTGGAAAAGGCTGAAAAACTATTAATAGGGTTGTTGTATCAATAAAGGCTGTTTTCCTAAAGATTGTTCTAAAAGTAACAAAGTTTAAGAAAAGAGCCTTAATAGAAGAAGGGAGATGATTGGTTGAAAATCCAAGAAATACAAATATATGGTTTTGGGCATTTAAATAATATAGAAATAAAGGATCTATCCGATTTTCAAGTGTTCTATGGTGAAAATGAAGCAGGAAAATCAACAATAATGGCATTTATTCATGGCATATTATTTGGATTCCCAACAAAGCAATCTTCGGAACTTCGCTATGAGCCCAAAAATGGGTCAAGTTATGGAGGTAAGCTTAGAGTATTCTTTGATGGGCATGGACTTGTATCTATAGAGAGAGTAAGAGGGAAGGCAGCGGGAGTTGTTACAGTCTCACTTGAGGATGGAACGATAGGTGATGAGGAGCTGCTTAAACAACTGCTCGGAAATATGGATAAAGGGTTGTTTCAAGCCATTTTTTCATTTAATATACATGGTCTGCAAAATATCCACCAAATGAAGGGGGAAGAACTGGGCAGATTTTTATTTTCTACTGGTACACTCGGAACGGAAACGTTAGCAAAGACAGAGGTTGAGCTTCAGAAGGAATTAGAGGCTCGTTTTAAACCTAGTGGCAGGAAGCCGGTGGTAAATGAAAAACTAAAAGCCGTTCACGAACTTAGTAGCGAACTAAAAAAAGCCGCAGCCAAAAATCAAGAATACGAGAAGTTATCTACGGATAAAGAAAGAATCTATAATGAAATAAAGAATATTAGTTATTCACTCCAGGAAGTAAAAAATGAGGTAGAAAAATTAAATGAATGGCAAAAAATCCATTCACTAGTTAAAGAGGAAAGATGGATAAGTACTGAAATTGAGTTGTTAGGGGAGGATCCATTTCCTGCTAGAGGTATTGAGCGATTAGAAAAGTTAAATCAGCTAATCTATCCGTATAATGCCCAGATTTCTAGTTTAATGGACAGAATTGCTCAATTAAAGAAAGAAATAGCCTCTATCCAGCCAAAAAGACGAATTCTTGAAGATGAGACTCAGCTTCTTGCAGCTATAGACCAGATTCCCATTTACGAACAGTTGCTTCTAGAAAAACAACAAAGTGAATTAAAATTAGTTGATCTAGAAGAAAAAATCTCGATTCTTAACGAACGACTACACTTACCTTTGAATGAAGAAGAAATCTTTACCATTAATACGAATATTTATATGAAAAATCAAGTGGAGCAGGTATCACGGAAAAAGCAAAAGCTTTTAGAAGTAAAACAGGAGCTTGAGGAGAAATTTCGTGAAGAACAAAACTCTCTTGAAGACATTGAAGAAAAAGTCCACACTGTGGAAACAAAAGTGATTTCAGCTCAAGAAAGAGCAAGGCTTGAAAAGTTAGTTAATGACGAGAGTGAAAAAGGAAAAATTGAATTTGAATTAACAGCAGTCCGGGACAAGGTCGAGTATTATCAACATTCTAGTGAGCAGGACAGAAAAGCATCTGCTAAGATAAATAAGCAAAAACAAATGCAATTTATTACAATTGGAGCGATTTTGCTGATCCTGTCCCTTTATGGAATATATAGCCAGCAATGGGTTCTAGTATTTATTGGTGTATTAGGCAGCGTCCTCATTGTTGTTTTTCTTGGTAATAACCGTAGCCATTTAAATGGATCTGAAATCAATCAGACAATAAATCAGTTGTTAGAAAAAGAAAAAAAGTTAGTACAAAAACTCGAGTCCTATAAAAATAGTAACATCTCTGCCATTCAAGAAAAATTGGAACAGGATAATCGCCTAAAAGAGCAGCTGCAGCTATTAAAAGTAAAGCTCGAACAACAGCAAATACAATACGAAAAAGTAATTAGAAAATTTGAAGAGTGGGAAAGCGAAGAATCTGAAAATAAAGAACGACTAGTGAAACTGTGCAGTGAGCTTAACATCCCTGAATACATTGCAAACTCCTTTCTCCTTGAAGCATTTCAGCTAATTGAACAATATAAACAAGTAGGAAGAGAAAAAAGGCATTTACTCGCAAGATTGGAAAATATCAAACTTGAACAGTCAAAGATTACGGATAGAATTTCATTTTACTCAAAAGAATACTTAGTAGATCAAGGCAATGATTTATCAAAAACAGCCTATTTACTGCGCGACAAACTAAAGGAAGAACATGGAAAGTTTATTAAGAGTCAAGAAAAGCAAGGAAAGCTTGATGATTTAGAGGCAGACCTTAGTCAAATGAAGCAGGAACAAGCACATCTAATCTCTGAAAGGAAAAAGCTCTTTGAAGAGGCAGATGTAGTAAATGAAGAGACTTTCTATGAGCTTGGTAATAAGGTTGAAAAGAAAATCAAGCTAGTCGAAAGGCTTGCAGATATAAAAAAACAGTTACAATACTCATTCCTACATGAAATCGAGCAAGAAAGATTGTTACATATCCATAATGTGGATGAACAAATAAGCCAATTTAATGATAAAATAAAAACCCTATCCTCTAAATTAATTGAATTACAGGAAGAAAAAGCGGCAACGAACTACCAGATTCAGATTCTTGAAGAGGGAGGATCATACTCTGAGCTGCTACACTACTTCAAACAGAAAATGTTTGAGTTAGAAGAAGCTGCCAAAGAATGGTCAGTTTATTGTTTAGCACAGGACATCTTATCACAAACGATTGAGAAGTACAAAAACACTCATTTACCGAGAATGCTTGCTAAGGCGGAGGAATACCTTTCCTTTCTTACGAAGAAACAATATCAGCGTATACATTTGCAAAAGTCAGGAACTGGTTTTCTTATTGAAAGAAGTGACCATACTTTATTTGAAGCCAATGAGTTAAGTCAAGCAACTACAGAGCAAGTATACGTTTCTATTAGATTGGCGCTTGCCACTACACTGTACGAAAAATACCGCTTTCCGATTATAATTGATGATAGCTTTGTAAACTTTGACGCGGGCCGTACCAAAAAGGTGATGGAACTTTTAACAACGTTAAAATGTAATCAAATTTTATTTTTCACTTGCCACACACATATGCTTCCATATTTTCAACCGGAAAATGTTCAACATCTTCATAAAGGTAATGTCGAAGTAATTTCATAGAGAATGTTATACTTTTACTATTAGGAAGGAGAGAGAGAAATGAATAAAGGGATTCTAGATTATGATACAGGCGTACAGGTGGATTTGTATTTACTTATAAAAAGTGCCACAAAAGGGATCGCCAGTAATGGAAAGCCATTTTTAACACTTATCCTACAAGATCAAAGTGGAGAAATAGAAGCGAAACTATGGGACGCCAATGAAGAGGATGAAAAGAATTATACAGCACAAAAAATCGTAAAGATTATCGGGGATACCCATAATTATCGCGGTAAAAGCCAATTGAAGATTAGACAGATTCGGAGAACAGGACCAAGTGACGCTGTTAAATTGGAGGATTTTCTTGAGACGGCACCATTAAGTCAAGAAGACATGACTAGCACACTGACACAATATATTTTTGATATGAAAAATCCAAACATCCAAAGAATTACTCGCCATTTATTGAAAAAGCACCAGAAGGCATTTATTGAGTATCCGGCCGCAACGAAGAATCATCATGAATTTGTCTCAGGCTTAGTTTACCACGTTGTCAGTATGCTCGATCTAGCAAAGTCTATTGCTACCCTTTACCCAAGTCTCGATAAAGACTTACTCTATGCAGGTGTGATTCTGCATGATATGGGAAAAGTGGTAGAATTATCGGGTCCAATTTCAACTGTTTATACGGTTGAAGGAAATTTGCTTGGTCACATTACGATTATGGTAAATGAGATAGGGAAAGCGGCTGAAGAGCTCGGAATATCTGGTGAAGAGGTATTAATTCTCCAGCACCTTGTTTTAAGTCATCATGGAAAAGCGGAGTGGGGCAGTCCTAAGCCACCGCTCATTAAAGAGGCAGAAATTCTTCATTATATCGATAATCTTGATGCAAAAATGAATATGCTCGATCGTGCGTTAGAAAGGGTGAAACCTGGTGAATTTACTGAACGGGTATATGCCTTAGATAGCCGATCATTCTATAAACCAATTTTCCATAAATAAAAAATAATCCTGCGGGGTTATTTTTTTTGTACGTCAATATGAATATTTATCTATATTTCGAATATGTTGTATAAAAAAGTGGACAACCACTGTTGAAGGGAGCAAATGTAAATGACTATTCCTATTTGGGTATACGCAGTTGTGGTTGGTATTGTTATTAGTGCGTTAATGGCAATCAAAACAGGCAGGGAAGAACGTTTGTTAGAAATGGAAAATATCGAAAAAGAAGGAGAAATATATTTAACAAGGCTTGAGGAAGAAAAAGAAAGACGTGAAGGAGAAAGAGTTACGGCAGAATAAAAAAGAAGGGACTCATTAGTCCCTTCTATATTTTTTGCTTATTTCTATTCTTATTGTGCTGCAGCAGGAGCAGGGTTAAGTGCGTTCTTTAAGTCTTTGTCACTTATTTTTACATCAGCATCTTTAATTTCCTTCTGCATGATTTCATTGACTTTCTCATTGGTTAATTTTGAAGATTTTAATTCTTTTTCCATTTGTTCTTTCATTTCTTCAAATGACTTCTTCTCTTTTTTGTCCGTTACTTGAATAATATGATATCCAAATGATGACTTAACAGGGGCACTAATTTCATCCTTTTTAAGTGCATATGCAGCCTCTTCAAAAGCTGGATCCATTGCTCCAGGACCAAACCAACCTAAGTCACCACCAGCTGCTTTAGCCGCTTCATCCGTAGAGTAAGTATTACTAACATCTTCGAATTTTTCGCCAGCATCAAGCTTTTGCTTCACTTCTAATGCTGTTTTTTCATCCGCAACAAGAATATGACGAGCCTTTATTTCTGGCTTATAGTTATCGTAGTATTCCTTTACTTCTTTATCCGTTACTTTGATTGACTTCATGGCAGCTTTTTCTTGCAGCATACCGAGTTTCATCGTTTTTTTAAAGTCTTCTTCATTTGCGTAGCCGTATTGCGCAAGAGCAGCTTCAAAATTTTCTCCTAATTGCTCTTTTAATTCAGCAACCTTGGCATCCAATTCTTTATCTGTTACTTCGTATTTCTCGGAAAGGACTTTTTCATAAACAAGCTGTTGTAATGCTTGTGCACCCACCTTTTCCTTCATTGCTTCATAAAGTTCATCCTGTGTAATATCTCCTGCCTTGCTTTCTGCCACAGTAGAACCGCCGCTCTGATTACACGCACTTAAGGCAAAAACCCCGCCAGCTAATGTAAGGGCTAACATCCATTTTTTCATGAGGAACCTCTCCTAACAGTAATTTCTTGTGGGTTCTTGTCCACAAAGTATACTATAACATAAATGGCAACCACTGCAAAAAATTTCTGCGTATTTGTTTATGGAATTCTGGGCATTTACCTAACGCTAATTCGAAATTCGTACATACGATAACATGTAAGAAAAAAGTAAAACCTGTTCAGCTGCCCATTGACTATAATGCTTGTTCTCATTGGATTATTACCCAAAAAGAATTTTCCTAAGAAATTAAGGTATGCGCCTAGTCGAAATGAATACAGCTTGAATAGAATATCGTAGTAAATAATAAAGGAGGTATTACGATGAGTGGTGGACACGGACACGGATTTGCATTGATTGTAGTCCTATTCATTCTATTGATTATTGTTGGAGCATCTTGGTTTTGTTAATTAAAGGGTAACACCTGATGCAGACAACAGCTTGACCATTTAAGGAAGGGGAGAATTGTGTGTCTGGAACATCTGGATTTCATGGTGGAGGATTTGCGTTAATTGTAGTCCTTTTCATCTTGCTAATAATTATTGGGGCTTCTTGGCTATAGCCTGAAAACAAATTAAAAGCGATGAGAACATCCTCATCGCTTCTATTTTTTGTTACACGACAAAGTTACATGAAGTCAAATTTATGTATACAGAATTTCTACATAGGATGAAATCAGTAATATTGTGACTAATATATTTATTGTGCGAAATACTTTATGCTGACGTTCCTCTGGAATATCCTTTTGAATACAAAGGGAATTAGTCATTTTGTTAACATAGAACAAAATAAAGATGGCCAAAACAATAAATACGGAGATCATCATCGATTCCCTCCCTGATGTTCGTTTATATGTTTATTACATTATCAAAAATTCGCTAAAAAAGATAGTTAAAAGGAATGGTAGAAAAGTAGTAAATGAATATTTATTATTATTTGTAAGTTGTAAGGACGCAAAACTATTTAAGAAAAAGGTTTATCTTTAGTTCAAAAAGGTAAATAATGAACGTAAGGTAATGTACAAGCTGTGTCGGGAGGCAAAAAGTTAATGGATAAAATTGTTGAATTACAATCTAGAGTGAAACTTCTTGAATATCATCAAAGACTGCTTTTAAAAATGTTAGCTGCCCCTAATCTTGAATTTTATAGATTGGTAATAGAGAAGGGTATTACAGAACAGGAAGTGCAGGCGTTTAATGAGATTTGTGAGGAGCTGAACAAAAAAATGGAAAAACAAAAAGCGGAAGGATTTATCCATTTTCATCCGCTTTTCATTGAGTTTTTAAATTCTTTACCAGCAGAACTTGATGTGAAGGAAGTAGTTCAAGCATGTTTAAAACAACACCTTTACGAACCTCTTTTTACTGAGTTTACTAAATGTCTAAATGACTAAGAGAGTTCTTGTTCTGTTTTCTTTGACTTCTTAAGTTTTCCCTCGTCTTCGTTAAATTCTGTTTCAATATTATGAAAAGAACGCTCAAAGATTTCCATGAAATCATCACCATAAATATTACGAACAATTGCCATCATTTCAATAATATCGGGAAACTTCCCATATAAATCTCTTAATGGCAAGGCACCTGTATATGCAGCATTGCCAGTTGGATGATAGGATTCCATTATTCGAAGAAAGATATCCTCACCTTCTGATGTGAGTTGAATATACGTATTCCGCTTGTCGTTTTCTTTCTTTGAAAATGTTAGCAAACCTCTTTCTTCTAACTTTTTCGAAAAATTAAACGCTGTTGAGACATGCATGACTCCAAACTTTGCCACATCCGAAATAGAGGCCCCATTTAAATGGTATGCAATCCAAAGGATATGATGTTCATTAATATTTAAATCATAAGGCTTAATCCATTGCTGCCAATCTTTCTCGATTGATTTCCACAAAGCTTTACTTAATTGTGCAATCCGTTGGCTGAATAGCATTGCTTCTTTCATTGAATACTGTTTCTCCGACATCCCCATTTTCACCTACTTTTTTATTTCTCTATTAACATTATGCCAATAAAATAAAAATTAATAAAGATGTAAATTCACAAAATTTTTAGAAATTATGATATTTTCTACTTGTAAAATATATTTCTTTAATTATTTTACTTTTTTTTCCTTAATAATTCCAACTTTTTGAATATTCAATATGAAAAAACATATGGATGGACACTATATCATATAAATTGTAGTAGCGACTTTGGGTCTTCAATAGGGGGTAGTATATGAAAAGTGTGATAACCTTTCTTTTTTTGTTAAGTGTATTGCTCTTTGTGGGTGCTATTTGGAATATTCTAACTTTAAAAAGACCAGGATTTTATCCACCTAAACAAGTTTTAAGAAAACGAGCTTCTGTATTAGCTGGGGGCGGAGTAATATTTTTACTTTTGTCGATTGCGCTATCAAGCTTTTAATCCTTTATACTACGGATTATAGAAGAAAAGAACCTAACTGAGGTTCTTTTCTGTTTCTTATTTTGAAATGACGATCGATGATGACGACTTCGTTCTTTTTGCGATTGAAATAGCAACTGGATACAAAATAACCATAACAATTGTATTTAGTGCAATCGCAGGTAGAACGCCAGCAGCAAATAATACGGCGAAAGAACTTGGTAAGCCAACAATGAAATGTGCTGCTCCTAAAAATAGAGAGCCTGAAACTAACGTCCCAATGGCAGTTAAGACACCTACACTTATAATAGAATTTCGGTATTGCTTTAATGCCAAAAATAAACCAAAAAAGATTAAGGCAGTGATAGGCTTATCAATAATATTAGGAAGTTGTCCGCCAGGAAATCCAGTTGTTAGCGCAGATAATCCTCCAGTAACAATCGATAAAAGCATAACACTTTTAATTTCTGGAATAAGAATAATCCCTAAAAACATCATTGCCAGCATCATATCTGGTTTAATGGTTAGGAAGGCTGGCATTACCGTGTGCAAAACTACACCAATTCCCGCCAAAAGTGATAGGACTACTAGATTCTTTGTATTCATTTCTCATCTCTCCTCTGCTAAACTTAGCTATTTGTTCCTCCTGTAGTGCCCTAATTGCCTACAGCGAAAAACTTGTTATCATTATAGCACAAGTATACGAAGATAATAAAGAAATAATTTTCAGATAATTCAACAAACCTTACAAATGCTTATTAATATTTTCTGCCATCTCTTTTAGTAATTGTTGTGAATAATCGCTCGTATTTGTTTTCCAAACGGCTCCGAACCCATCGCCTTGCCCATAACGTGGAATTAAATGGATATGGAAATGATAAACGGTTTGCCCAGCTGCCTCTCCATTGTTATTCACTAAGTTTAATCCGAGCGGCTGATATTCCTTTTTTAATGCTTTGGCGATTGCCGGTACAGATTCGAAAAGATTTTTAGCAATATCTGGAGTAAGTTCAAACAAATTTTCTTTATGTACTTTCGGTATGACCAATGTATGTCCTTTTGTAACCTGACTTATATCTAGAAAGGCAAAGACATATTCATTTTCAAATACTTTTGCTGCTGGAATATCCCCATTAACAATTTTACAAAAGATACAATCACTCATTTTAAAGACAACCCCTTTATTATTTTTATCCGTATTTTACCATATAAAATGTTAATAAAAAAGAAAGAGACAGGATCCGCATGGAATCCTGCCCTCTCGAAGGGGAATTGCTTCAAACTATACGTTCATTCGGGAATTACCTTTGATAAACACCTCATTTGACAATTTAGTGTTATTTTATAAAGAGTAATCATTGTTCAAGCTGACCATCCCCTATGAAAGTTTTTATATGTTTTTCAACTTATAAAAACGGATGATAATCTGCAGTAAACACCTCATTTTTCCGTTTATTTTAATAAACAGCTGGTGTTATTTGAACTCTAAATGGTTACCAGGCAACTTGTGCAAAACAACCATCCCCTTATTAGAAACGTTTAGAAGCTACGTGTTTGAAAGGTAAAATGTCTTTGACAGACACCTCATTTCAAATTTTGATGAATCACTTCATCGAGTAGGTGTTTCCCCTTCAAATATTATGATAACCCGTTTGAATGGAAATATACAAAGAATGTATCAAGAATTTGAAATCCTATTTTTATCAACTGTGATTTGGTAAAATGAAAGGTAATTATGGTATGGAGGGACTTGCACATGTCTTTATTATCGATTGAAAGTCTTACAGGCGGGTATACAAGAAATCCCGTTTTAAAAGATATATCCTTTGAAGTAAACGAAAGAGAATTGGTGGGTTTAATCGGTTTAAATGGTGCGGGGAAAAGTACAACGATTAAACATGTTATCGGTTTAATGGAACCACATCGCGGGACAGTGAAGATAAATGGATGTTCTATAAATGAAGATAAAGAAGTTTATCGAAAAATGTTTACCTTTGTTCCGGAAACACCTGTGTTATATGAAGAACTTACCCTTGAAGAGCATTTAACCTTAACGGCCATGGCCTACGGATTAGATAAGACGACATATGAAACCAGAATTGAGAAATTATTGGCCGAATTTCGTATGGAAAAAAGACTGAAATGGTTCCCAGCACATTTTTCTAAAGGGATGAAACAAAAAGTAATGATTATGTGCGCTTTTTTGGTACAGCCCTCACTTTATATTGTTGATGAGCCGTTTGTTGGTCTTGACCCACTAGGGATTCAATCTTTGCTTGATTTAATGAAAAAAATGAAAGATAACGGTGCGGGGATTTTAATGTCAACCCATATTCTTACGACAGCAGAAAAATATTGTGACCGATTCGTTATTCTTCATGAAGGGAAAGTTCGTGCAAAAGGGACACTTGATGAACTCCGTAAACAATTTTCAATGCCTGCTGCTTCATTAGATGATTTATATATCCAATTAACGAAGGAAGAGAACTATGTTTGATGAAAAAAAGCTCTGGAAAGAAAGAGCCGTCCATCGTTTAAAAGAATTTGGTGTTTATCTTCGATATATTTTAAATGGCCACCTGATGGTTGTCCTGCTATTTTTAATCGGTACAGCTGCATTTTATTATCAAAATTGGATAAGTACCTTATCACCCAATTTTCCTGCTGAGATTATTATTGCTGTTATTCTAGGCGTTTTTTTAACCCATAGTCCTGTTTATACTTTTTTGCTTGAAGCAGACCAAGTATTTTTGATTCCCCTTGAAACAAGGTTAAAAGGATATTTTTTGCGCTCTGGAATGGTTAGTCTAGTCTTTCAAGGATATATTTTATTAATGGTCTTGGCTTTATTGATGCCTATCTATGCACATGTTAGTATAAACGGTTTTAAATCATTTTTTATTTTTCTGCTGGTCCTATTGATTATTAAAGCATGGAATATCGCTGTCAGCTGGAGGATTCACTATTATGTTCAGCCCTCCGTTTATATTTGGGACAGGATTGTCCGTTATTTCATTAATGTGATATTTACCTTCTTACTTTTTAGCAACGCAAATATTCTTTTCTTATTGATATTTGCATTCATATTGGCGTTTTATTATCAATCCTTTACTGTTAGAACGAATAAAATGGGTTTAAAATGGGATTTGCTCATTGCTCAAGAAGAGAAGCGTCTGGCTTCTTTTTATCGACTGGCCAATCTATTCACAGATGTACCGAAATTAAAGGATACGGTTAAGAGAAGAAAATGGTTAGATATTTTTATTAATTCCATTTCCTTTTCACAAAATAATACCTATCTTTACTTATTTGTAAGAACATTCCTAAGATCTTCAGATTATTTAGGCCTTTTTACTCGATTAACTGTAATTGGTGCAATGGCACTGTATTTTATTTCTTTTGGAGTCGGGCAATTAGTTTTCTCTCTTTTATTTATTTATTTAACTGGATTTCAACTATTACCATTATGGAATCATCACCAAAACAAGCTTTGGATTGACTTGTATCCAGTTTCAGAAAAGTATAAAACAGTCGCTTTTTATACGATTCTAAGGAATATTCTTTTCATTCAAACCTCCATATTTGCCTTGGTTATATTGGTGAAAGGGGAATGGATATTTACGGGAATCATCCTCCTGACAGGACTGCTGTTTAGTTATTTATTTGTTCATTTTTATAGTAAGAAAAGACTAAAAGCATGAATGGATTTAGAAAAAAACTAATATCTTGTTGCTAAGGGGGAGTGGAGCATGAATGACTATGAATTAAAGGTATATGACGAAGTTGAAGACTGGAAAAGAAAATTAACAAGACGTTCTGGGATGATGAATCGTATTTCTAAAAAAGCTCAAGGAAAAATAAATGGAATGATTCCTGAAAAAGTCCATGAAATGATGACAGAAAGCATTAAGGGAATGGTCAAAACTACATTATTCGGATCCCAACTAACGACCAACAAAGATCAAGCCGCTGGGTTAACACTCGCTGAACGGGATGAATTAATGCGAAAAAAGACGGCTGTGTTTCAAAAAACTGCACTGGTTGAAGGTGCAGGGACGGGAGCAGGAGGAATTCTGCTTGGTCTAGCTGACTTTCCTTTACTTCTTTCGATTAAAATGAAATTTCTTTTTGAAGCGGCTTCTATATATGGATTTAACACGAAGGAATTTGAAGAAAGGCTATTTATTCTTCATATCTTCCAGTTAGCATTTTCAAGTGATGAGATTCGGCGAGAAACATTATCTGAAATTGAAAACTGGGAGGAACGAAAGCAAACACTCGTAGAAATGGATTGGCGTAAATTCCAACAAGAATATAGAGATTATATTGATTTAGTAAAGATGTTCCAGTTGGTACCGGGAATCGGTGCATTTGTGGGTGCTTATGCCAATAACAATTTACTAAAACATTTAGGTGAGACAGCTATGAACGCATATAGATTAAGAATCTTAAAAAAAGCCCCTGAACTTTAGATGTGTTCAGGGGTTTGGCTTTATTCAGCACTGTGTATTTTTATCGCTGCTGTACCCAGCGTTTTGGCTGCAATTAACATCGCCTTCTCATCAATATCAAATTTCGGGTGATGGTGAGGGTAATTAGTTTCTGCTCCAGGAGGTCTTGCACCAGTGAAAAAGAAGGTTCCCGGTTTTTCCTTTAAGTAATAAGAAAAATCTTCTCCACCCATTTGGAGTTCAGATTCTTCAATATGGATAACCTCAGGAACATCTTTGGCAGAAGCTATTAGAAATTCTGTTTCTTTTGCATGGTTAACTACAGCCGGATAACCTCTTTCAAACAAATATTTATATGTGCTATCAGATAGATAACAAGTACCCTTGATAATTTTTTCTATTTCTACTTCAATGAATTGGCGAACATCATCATTGAAGGTTCGGACGGTTCCAATGAGCTTCGCTTTATCTGCAATCACGTTAAAGGCATTTTCAGCTGTGAATGAGCCGACTGTGACGACCGCTGATTCAACAGGATTTACCTTCCTGCTGACGATTTGTTGTAAATTTATAACCAGTTGTGAAGCTGTGACGATTGCATCCTTTGTCTTATGAGGCTGAGCACCATGTCCGCCCTTTCCTTGAATCACTATTTCAAATCGATCAGCAGCAGCCATAATTGGACCTGTTCGATATTGGATGGTACCAGTAGGTTCACTTGCCCATAAATGAGTTCCAAATATGACATCAACACCTTCTAGACAACCATCTTCAATCATTGTTATTGCTCCGCCTGGTGCGTATTCCTCCGCATGTTGATGAATAAAGACGTAGTTTCCTTCAAGTGCATCTTTTAATTCATTAAGCACTTTGGCAAGTACAAGAAGTGTAGCTGTATGACCATCATGACCACATGCATGCATGACCCCCGGGACTAATGATTTATAAGGGACATCCTTTTCATCCTGTATAGGTAAAGCATCAAAATCAGCCCTTAATGCAACTGTTTTACCAGGTAATTTACCGGAAATTCTTGCTACGACGCCGTTACCTCCAATATTCCCTTTTACAGTTATCCCAAGTTTTTCATAGAAATCCTTTATAAATTGTGCCGTGTTATATTCTTGAAAGGACAATTCTGGGTGCTGGTGCATAAACCTGCGAATAGATACCATTTCTTCATAGTATTCTTCTAATTTTGAAAACAATTGATTTAACATCTAGAATCCCCCAAACACCAATAATGTATTTTCAAACTATTTTAACACTTCCACACTATTATGTAGATTTTTATATTCTTTTTCTTTATAATCTTATAGAGTTTGGATTCAAGAAAGGATCAGTATAAGCTATGAAAAATAAAGGGAATTATTTTACGTACATATTTGTATGTCTAGCTGCTATTATAGCAATTTATATTTCTATTAAAGTGGCTGCAAAAGAAATTTTTTGGATAGATGCTAAACTAGCGGATTTATTTACATATGTTCCTGACAACTTAAACCCATTTTTTCTTCTATTGACAGAATTAGGTGACAAAAAGGGTATCGGTATCGTCGCATTGGTTGTATTAGTGTGGTTATTGTTAATAAAACGGCACTTCTTGGGAGCCGCGGCTATTGCCTTATCAACAGCACTTGGAAATGAAGTGAACAAGCTTTTAAAGGATTTGATTGCACGTCAAAGACCAGAGCTCGAACACTTAGCACAGGTCGATAGTTTAAGTTTTCCTAGTGGACATGCAATGGTTGGCTTGACATTCTACTTTTTTATTGCTTACCTCGTAATAGAAGGGATGGAGTCAGCGGCTGCTAAAAGAATGGTTGTGACTGTAACAGTATTGTTACTATTGCTAATTGGTGCAAGCCGGGTCATTCTCCAAGTCCATTACCCGACAGATGTCATTGGCGGCTTTGCGTTTGGGTATATTTGGGTGATGATGTCCATTTTTATTTACACTTTCTTTAAAAATAAATTAGAAAATAACAGAAAATAAAAAAGAGGCCAAGCCTCTTTTTTTATATTAGGAACATGGCTACTATAGTAGTGACGACTAGACCGATTACCACAGGAAGTAAATTTCGCCTTGCTAATTCAAATGGATCAACATTACAGATAGCTGCAGCAGGGATTAACGCCCAAGGTACGAGCGTTCCGCCGCCCACCCAAATCGCGGCAATTTGACCAAGAGCAGTCAGAGTGGCTACACCTTTGCCGATTGCCACAGCAAATAAACCTGCGACTGACCCAGCGAGTGATATACCAGAAAATCCTGAGCCATCCAAACCTGTAATAGCCCCTACAGTAGTAAGCGTTACCGCCCCGACCACTTTACTCAAAGGAACGATATTCGCTAATGCAATACCAAGGTCGTTTACAATTCCTTGAGATCCGTTTGGTAAGAAGTCCCCAATGATTTTTCCGAAACCAGCATCACCTAAATAAAAGAAGGCAGCGATTGGGATGACAGGTCCAAAAACCTTAAAACCAAAGGTGAATCCTTCAATTAAAAAGCTAGTTGTTTTTTCAAGACCCTTGTTTTTATGGCTAACCATCGTAATCAGCAGAAGGATAAAAATAGATGTTCCACCAACTAGAGCTGTAGCGTCTCCGCCAGTCAGGTCAAGGATAAACATACCCGCTACATCAATGGCAAATAATATTGGTACCAGAATGGCAAAGAATCGCTTTTGTCCAATGGAGAGGAGGCTTTTCTCAGATGTTGTTTCTAAGTCTGATTCGACAGGAACATACGGGGTTGGCTGAAGTAAACCGTTTTTCATATCTCTCTTAAGAAAATAGAAGGCGGCAATAGTAGTAACAATCCCCATTGTGAATACTAATGGAATACTCGCACTGATGACATCACCAATTGGAATTCCAGCAGCATCTGATGTTAATTTTGGTGCTGCTTGAATGACAAAGTCCCCTGATAAGGCGATTCCGTGTCCAAATAAGTTCATTGCCATCGCAACACCCAAAGCAGGAAGTCCGGCTCTTAATGCAACAGGAAGGAGCACAGCCCCAAGAAGGGCAACCGCCGGTGAAGGCCAGAAGAACCACGAAATGACCATCATTAATATACCAATGGTCCAATAAGCGAGTGCAGGGTTACGGATTAATTTTGTAAAAGGTGAAATCATAACATCGTTTATACCGGTAGAAGTTAGTGTTTTGCTCATAGCCACAATAATTGAAATGACTAAGATGGTTGATAACAACTCCGTGATTGCGTAAATAAAACTATTAAAGATACTGCTGACTGAACTACTTAATGACCCAGTTGCCGTAATGGCAATGAGGAATATCCCTAGAATACAAATAAGTGTGGTATCTCTTCGTTTGACCATAAATCCGATAATAAGAGCAATAAAGACAACATATATCCAATGGAGAGCTGATAGCTCGATAAGCATACAATGACCTCCTTTCATCTTCATCCAAGGACGAAAAATAGTTATTCGCCCTGTGGATGTAATACAGAATATGAATCTGCAATAAAGTGGTGAAAGGGATATAAAGAAAAATTTATTACCTAAAAACGACTTTTTTTTGACACTTACCACCTTAATCTATACACAAATAGGAATAATCGATATAGTGAAAACAGTGCTATACTCTATGAAGTTGTTAATTTTTTGCTACATATATTAAAATATAACGAGACAAGTCTTTTGAAAGGTGGATTTTTTTACATGACGAAGCAAATCAACGAAACATTTTTAAAAGCAGCAAGAGGAGAAAAAACAGACCATGTACCTGTATGGTTCATGCGTCAAGCTGGACGTTCACAGCCAGAGTATAGAGAGATTAAAGAAAAGTATTCTCTATTTGAAATTACTCACCAGCCTGAGCTATGTGCTTATGTAACCCGCCTTCCAGTTGAGCAGTACAATGTTGACGCGGCAATTTTATATAAAGATATCATGACCCCGCTTCCAGCGATTGGAATGCAGGTTGAAATAAAGTCTGGAATTGGTCCTGTTATTGATAACCCAATCACTTCATTAGCAGATGTTGAAAAACTAGGTGAACTTCATCCAGAAGAGGATGTATCTTATGTTCTCGATACAATTAAATTATTAACACAGGAACAATTGTCTGTACCGTTAATTGGATTTTCAGGGGCTCCTTTTACGCTGGCCAGTTATATGATCGAAGGTGGACCTTCGAAAAACTATAATAAAACGAAAGCATTCATGTACTCTGAACCAAAAGCATGGTTCGCTTTAATGGAAAAGCTTGCTGATATGATTATTACATATGTGAAATCACAAATTAAGGCCGGAGCTAAAGCTATCCAAATTTTTGATTCTTGGGTTGGAGCTTTAAATGTCGAGGACTACCGCTATTTTATTAAGCCTGTCATGAATAGAATTTTCACTGAGCTTAAAGAAGAAAATGTTCCACTTATTATGTTTGGCGTAGGAGCAAGCCATCTTGCCATTGAGTGGAATGACCTGCCAATTGATGTAGTTGGTTTGGACTGGCGTTTGCCGATTCTACAAGCAAGAGAAATGGGAATTCAAAAAACCGTTCAAGGTAATCTTGACCCAGCGCTTCTTTTAGCACCTTGGGAAGTAATAGAGGAAAGAGCTAAAGCCATTCTAGATCAAGGAATGGCGCAGGGCGGCTATATCTTTAATCTGGGCCATGGTGTATTCCCATCCGTAAACCCAGCAACCTTAAAGAAATTAACCTCATTTATTCATGAGTATTCTGCATCAAAACTTAGCAGGTAAATACTATCTTTGAGTGTTTAAATTGGTAAGATAGCTGCTTTTTTGGCACAATATAATATGCATGAAAAAAAGAGGGCCCTAAATCATTAGAGGCCCTCTAAATCCTGAAATGAGACCATTATTATTAGACAAGGTCTTATATAGTAGAAGCAACAAGATATAAAAATGAGGTGCGGATGATGACTAAAAAGAAAATGGGATTACTAGTAATGGCCTACGGAACCCCATATCATTTAGATGACTTGGAACGATACTATACACATATTCGACATGGCAGGAAACCAACTCCAGAAATGATAGATGAGTTACGGAATCGTTATGAAGCAATTGGCGGAATTTCTCCTTTAGCAAAAATTACCATAGAACAGGCGAAGAAACTAGAAGAGCATATCAACTCTGTACAAAGTGAAATTGAATTTAAAATGTATCTTGGCTTGAAGCATATCGAACCATTTATCGAGGATGCAGTAGCGGAAATGCATGCAGATGGGATAAAAGAGGCAGTAAGTATAGTCTTGGCGCCACATTTTTCAACTTTTAGTATCAAGTCGTATAATAATAGGGCTAAGGAAGCAGCAGAAAAACACGGTGACATTGCCATTACTTCCGTTGATAGCTGGTATGATGAACCCAAATTTATTCATTACTGGGCAGAGAAAATTAAAGAAATCTATGAACAAATGCCCCAAGAAGAAAAAGATAATGCTATGATGATTGTTTCAGCCCACAGCCTGCCGGAGAAGATTTTGCAATTTGGTGACCCGTATCCAAGTCAGCTTCAGGAAACAGCTGATTTAATCGCAAAACAAACGGGTATTACTAACTATGCGATTGGCTGGCAAAGCGCAGGGAATACGCCTGAACCGTGGCTAGGACCAGATGTTCAGGATTTAACAAGGACTTTAGCAAAAGAACATCCATATAAGGCATTTGTTTATGCACCAGTTGGCTTTGTATGTGAACACCTAGAAGTTCTCTATGACAACGATTACGAATGTAGAATCGCAGCAGAGGAAGTAGGAGCGAGTTATTATCGCCCTAAAATGCCTAACGCACATGCTGATTTAATTACTGCAATGACCACAGTCATTTTAAAAAGATTAGAAAACTGATATTGATCAATAATGGAAAGAAGGTTGACATCCGTGACGGAAGAAAAACAGAAGGTAGCGATTATTGGTGGAGGTATTGCAGGTCTCACTACCGCATTCTACCTTCAAAAAATAATTAATGAAAAAAGGCTGCCTATTGAGATCAAACTGATTGAAGCATCTCACCGTCTCGGAGGTAAAATGCAAACCGTTATCAGAGACGGTTTTACCATTGAAAGAGGTCCGGATTCCTTCCTAGCAAGAAAAGTGAGCATGATTAGACTTGCAAAGGAAGTTGGAATGGAGGAACAATTAGTTTCAAACTCAACAGGGAAATCATATGTTCTTGTCGATGACAAGCTCCATCCTATGCCTGGCGGTTCAATAATGGGAATCCCGACTGAAATTGGGCCGTTTATTACAACTGGGTTATTTTCCATTCCAGGAAAGGTCAGAGCAGCAGCGGATTTTATTTTACCAAGATCACCAGGTAATATGGATCAGTCTTTAGGAGAATTTTTTCGGAGAAGGTTAGGCGATGAGGTAGTTGAAAATCTGATTGAACCGTTATTATCGGGAATTTACGCAGGTGATATCGATCAGATGAGCTTAATGTCGACCTTCCCACAATTTTATGAGGTTGAACAAAAACACCGGAGTCTCATCTTGGGTATGAAAAAAACCACACCTGCAAAACCAGAAACACAAGAACCTGCCGAGAAGAAAAAAGGTGTATTTTTAACCTTTAAGTCTGGTCTGCAATCCTTTGCTGAAGCGATTGAAGCAAAGCTAGATCCTAATACTATTTTAAAAGGACATCGGGTTGATAAAATAACAAAGACTAATAAACAATATGAACTTTATCTAAATAATGGTCAAACATATGCAGCCGATTGTGTTGTTGCAGCCACACCGCATAAAATAACACAATCCATGTTCTCAGACTATCGGTTGTTTGATCCGTTTAAGACAGTCCCATCCACATCTGTTGCTACTGTTGCTCTTGCATTTCCTGAAGAAGCGATAAAAAAGGATATAGATGGAACAGGGTTCGTTGTTTCTAGGAATGGTGATTATTCTATTACAGCATGTACATGGACACATAAAAAGTGGGAACACTCTACTCCGAAAGGGAAAGGACTGCTACGTTGTTATGTAGGAAGAGCCGGGGACGAAACAATCGTAGACCTTTCTGATGACAGAATCATTAAGATCGTTCTTGATGATCTGAGCAGGACAATGGATATTGGCATGCAGCCTGAGTTTGCTATTGTTTCACGCTGGAAGGATTCAATGCCGCAATACACAGTGGGACATAAACAGCGTTTAGGAACCATTAGAGAGCAAATAAAATCTGAACTTCCAGGTGTCTTTTTGGCCAGTGCATCTTTCGGTGGAGTTGGCCTTCCCGATTGTATTGATCAAGGCGAAGAAGCGGTAAAAGGAGTATTAGAATATTTAAATGTAAAATAATGAAACAGAAGCTATTTTCAAAGATAGCTTCTTTTTTATCGAACACTTTTTCAAGTATAGTAAAGGTATGGAATAACTAGAGGGGGTAGTATAGATGAAACTAACAACAATAGGTTTTTGGGGAGGATACCCGAAAAAGAATGGTGCAAGTTCAGGATATTTACTGGAGCATGATGAATTTAATCTGCTGATTGATTGTGGAAGTGGTATTCTTGCAAAGATGCAGAATATTATTGAACCAGAAAAGCTTGATGCAGTATTAATTTCCCACTATCATCCAGACCATATTGCTGATATTGGGGTATTACAACATGCACGATTAATTCAAGGCTTTTTAGGGAAGAGTTTCCCAACATTACCTATTTATGGTCACGCCTACGACCAGGCTGAGTTTACGAAGCTGACTTATAAAGAAATAACTAAGGGAATATCCTATGAGCCAAATGAAGTTCTTTCCGTTGGTCCATTTCAAGTTACCTTCCTGAAAACTGATCATCCAGTACCATGCTATGCAATGAGAATTCAAGCAAATGGAAAGGCGCTTGTGTATACAGCTGATAGTTCCTTTAAAGAAGAATTTATTGATTTTAGTAAAGGTGCAGATTTATTGTTATGTGAATGTAATTTTTATCAGCAACAAAACGGAAAGTCCGCAGGTCATATGAATAGCATTGATGCAGGAAGATTTGCAGAAAAAGCAGGTGTTAAACAACTAATTCTTACCCATCTTCCACATTACGGAGAACTGCCTAAGCTTATAAGTGAAGCAAGTACTGAATATACTGGTATAATAAAACTTGCAGATGAATTTCAAACCATTTCATTATAAGAAGGAGATAGCTAGTATGTTATTTATCGATAATAAAGGAATCACCGATCCACGTATAAATCTAGCGATTGAAGAATATGCATTGAAAAATCTCGATATTAATGAAACGTATTTATTATTTTACATAAATGAGCCATCAATCATCATTGGGAAAAATCAAAATTCTGTAGAAGAAATTAATACGGAGTATGTTGAGAGTAATGGTATACATGTGGTACGAAGATTATCTGGCGGCGGAGCTGTTTATCATGATCTAGGCAACCTGAATTATAGCTTTATTACTAAAGATGACGGAGATAGCTTTCACAATTTCCGTAAATTCACAGAACCTGTGATAGCTGCGCTTAAACAGATGGGAGTTAATGCTGAGTTAAGCGGTAGAAATGACATCCTAGCAGAAGGAAGAAAAATTTCTGGGAATGCCCAGTTCTCTACAAAGGGTCGTATGTTCACCCATGGAACGCTGCTGTTCAATTCCGAAATGGACCATATTGTCTCCGCATTAAGGGTGAAAAAAGATAAAATTGAATCCAAGGGAATCAAATCAGTCCGCAGCAGGGTGGCTAATATTTCTGAATTTTTATCAGAGAAAGTGGAGATAGAAGAGTTTCGTACTTCACTGCTGAAATTTATTTTTCAAGGTAAAGAAATATCCGAATATGTCTTAACAGAAGGGGATTGGGAAAAGATTCACCAAATTTCGAAGGAACGCTATCAAAATTGGGATTGGAACTACGGTAAATCTCCAAAGTTTAATCTTCAACATTCCCATCGTTTTCCTATTGGGCAAATCGATGTCCGCTTAGATGTTGAAAAAGGAGTCATTGAAAACTGTAAAATATATGGTGATTTTTTTGGTGTTGGGGATGTAAGTGACATTGAAAATAAGCTAAAGCATGTTCGCTATGAAAAGAGTGAGCTTGAAGCAGTGCTTAATGATATTGACACAACTTATTATTTTGGAAATGTTTCAAAAGAAGATTTTATCAATTTAATTTATTAAGAGTTGAAACGATGATGAAAATCATCGTTTTTTAGGCTTTTCATCCGGTAGGTTAACACAAACACTGTATTAATACATTCATATATATATGACTAGACAAGTATTTAAATTGTATCTGTGTTTAAAAATCCTTACTGGAGATAGCTAATAAAAACATCTACATCCTGTTTAACTAGATATTTACCTATTTTTTGATATTGCTCCATTCGTCTGTCACCAAGTCCAATCATCCTGCCAAGTACGGCTATTTTTCTTGCAGGGCTGTTTTTATTTAATCTTTTCCGAAAACTTGATAAAATTTAGTTTTTATTCAAGCGTGAAATGTGTCTAGCTTCAGGCTCTGGTATGGAATCGTTGGTGCTGCCGCAGCTTTTGCTGCTGCTTTTTTAGGGGCAAATGTAATTGTTGTTGTACTTGGATCCATCACGGTTCTTGCTGCATATTCTTATTTTCTCTAAGCCGATAAAATCCGGCTTTTTTTAGTTCTAAATGTGAACATTAATACTAAACTATGTATAGAGAGGTTGTACAAAAGGGGGGACAAAACAATACATGGTTAGAAAAATGGGAGTCTATGCAGTTTTGGCCTATGTGATATATGGGTTATTTTTTTATTGGTATTTATTTCATTTTGCAGACTCAAGTCTGCCCTTTGAATATCAAGGCACGAAAGCAGATCCTGCAACTTTTTTAAATAGCAGGGAGCTAATGTTGAGTGAAGAATATTCGAAAATAAGGAATTTGTTATTTTTTCTATCAACACCATTTGAATGGCTTTTCTATTTTTTAATTTTATTATTTGGATTTTCAAGGGCGTTCAAAAAATGGGCAGAGAGTTCGTCTAAATACAAGCTGCCTCAAACTGCTATATACCTTATTTGGCTTTCATTTTTTGCATTTGTTGCGACATTTCCTTTAAGCTATATTAGTCATTCCTTATCAAAAACGTATAACATTTCAACACAAAGCTTTGCTTCGTGGATGAAGGATGAGCTGATTGATTTCTGGATCAATTATGGAACGCTAATGATTATCGTGCCGGTATTATACTGGCTAATGAAAAAAAGTGCAAAACGCTGGTGGTTCTATGCATGGTTACTATCTGTACCTTTTACCTTGTTCATGATGTTCTTGCAACCAATTGTCATCGATCCTTTGTACAATGACTTTTATCCTTTGAAAAATAAAGAATTGGAAACCAAAATACTGTCATTAGCCGAAAAGGCACAAATTCCAGCAGAACATGTCTTTGAGGTAAATATGGCAGACCAGACTAATTCGTTAAATGCTTATGTAACGGGTATTGGCTCAAATGCGAGGATTGTACTTTGGGACACAACCTTAAATAAATTATCAGATGACCAAATATTATTTATCATGGCCCATGAAATCTGTCACTATGTTGAAAAGCATATTTATATCGGAATTGCTTTGTATTTATTGTTTTCGCTTATTGGTTTATATCTCACGTATCGAATTATGAATTGGGCTGTTAGACATTTTGGAAAGGAATTAAAAATACCTGATGTCAAAGACATTAGATCTTTACCACTTTTTTTCATGATTTTATCGATGTTAATGTTTACTGCGAGCCCTTTCAGCAATCTAATTTCTCGTTATGAAGAAACACGTGCTGACAGATATGCCATAAATATGACTCAGAATCCAGAAGAAGCTATTACATCATTCCAAGAATTAACCCGCTCAGGATTAAGTGAAGTTAAGCCGCCATTACTGGTGAAGATTTTCCGATACAGTCATCCAACAATGCTCGACCGCATTTCCATACTGGAAGAATATGAAGTCAAACAGAGAGCGAAAAACAAGTAAAGTTTAATCGCAAAAAAGAAAGGGAAGGGAGCTCTAGCTCCTTTCCCTTTTGATTGGTTACGTTCCGAATCGTTTGTTTATTTCTACAAGTTGCTTAGATAAATGATAGAAATTTTGTTTATCTCGATGATCAATGGCAATGTCAATTTTCCTTTGCAGTTTTTCTTTTTCAACCGTCAGTTGAATTTCTGATAAGAGCATATCAATGTACAAATCTTGAACAAAATTCTCTCTCCGTTGACGTTTCATGGCACCAATTTTCATTAATTCCGTGTATGATTTCTCATTCATCAAAATCACCTCTGATGCTTTTTAATATTATATGGATTTTTTTTGATATTATCAATAACTTTTATAATTTTCTGACATATATTTTGTAATAACTTTGTGAATAAATTCGCAACAATTCAGAAAAATAAATTAACCAGGAAACAATCATGATATGATGGATAAAATTGCTAATGGAGTTGAAAATATTGAAGCTGAAGCAAATCGAAGAATATGAAGTAAATCCATTTACGATGTTTATTAAACCCATCGTTTATGGCAGTAAAATTTATTCAGAGATATTTGAAGTAGAAGATGAATTTTTATCCCCCTTCAAACCACTTGATATTATAAGAAGCAGTTGTGAATATTATGGATGTGATTATGAAGGTCGTAGAAATGGTACAAAACAATTAGTTGGTTATGCACATAAGATTCCAATTGCAATTGATCCCACAAACCGTATTTTTTTCTTCCCTACTACATCACCGAACCGTCAAGAGTGTATATGGATTTCCCAAGAACATGTAAAAAAGTGTATTCGAATTAATCCTCAAGAAACCTTAATCCTTTTTAATAATAATCAGTCTTATACATTTCCTGTTTCGTGCAGTTCGATCATGTCTCAATTAGAGAGAACTGCGTACTTAAGAACGAAGTTAATGCAAAGAATTGAATACAATGAAAGAAAATCTTTTTACTTAATAGAACGTCCCAAGACTATGGAAGCATCAGAAGATTCTTATAAATATGGAAAAAAGAAGATTAAGGAAAAATTATAACACTTTAACGGGATAGGTGCCTTAAAAAATAATACTCCATTAATTCTTGAACTTTATTGCGAATCCTTGGATTAAAGTAATTATGAGACTCTTCATACCCTTTATATAAGAACATATACATAGTAAAGGCATCGTCCCGTTTTGTTTCGATTACTTGGAGTTTATGCTTCTTCATATATTGTTTAACCTCTGCTAATTCCTTTTGGATGATCTTCATTGTTTCATCAATTAGTATTAGATATGGTTTTTTTAATTTAAAAGAACTCTTTTCCACTATGGTTAAATCACGATTTAAAATAATTAATACCATTGGTAAATAGATGGCTTTTTCCATTATATTGCGATCATCCTCTGGAATTCTAGTCATCCCATCATCTGCACCTTTCTTTTATAAATGGAACATTTGTTCCTATTTCATCATACAAAAATCTTGTGGAAAACGCAATGCTTAATAGCTTGCGGTTTTTTTGTTTGCAAAATTTGGTACTTGTATGAGAAAGTTTTTTATAGAAGGATATTATCTCGGGGAAAATGAATTATATAATAGAACCATTAAATTAATTAGAGTTAAAAATATATAAATCTTACATAGATAGGTGGGTCGGGTATGAGATATGAAAAGTATAAAAAAAAGAAGAAAAGAAAATCTACATCTATATTATTAATATTTCTCGTGCTGGTTGGTGCAACAGCGGGTTATGCGTTTTATCAATATAAACAAGGAGTTAACCAATCCTTAGAGAAAATGAATAACGAGAAAGCAGGAAGTAATATAAATAACGAAGAATTTACCTTTGAAGGTAAAAAGGATCAATACGGTGCCACCAATATTCTGTTACTAGGGAGTGACGCTCGAGGTGAGGAGAAAGCCCGGGCAGATACGATTATGATTGCGCATTATAATGAAAAAAAAGGGACATATAAGTTAACATCCATTATGAGAGACAGTTATGTAAGTATTCCAGACCATGGAAAACATAAAATCAATTCTGCCTTTATGCGTGGCGGTCCTGAACTCATGAGGAAAACCATTAAAGAAAACTTTGACATTGATTTACAATATTATGCGATTGTTGACTTTGAAGGTTTTGTGCAATTAATTGATGAAGCCTTTCCGAAAGGTGTAGAAATAAACGTTGAGAAAAAAATGTCAGCATACGTTGAAGTTCCACTAGAACCAGGACTGCAAAGATTAAATGGGGAGCAAATGCTTAGTTTCGTTCGTTTCCGGCATGATGCTATAGGTGACTTTGGCCGAGTTCAACGTCAGCAGCAGGCACTTCAAGCGATAAGTAATCAACTTTCAGGTATTCAGACGATTCCGAAGCTGCCAAAATTAATCGGGGTAGTTACACCATATATCAACACAAATATGGATACTGGAGATATTTTGTTTATGGCAAAAGATTTCTTTGCAAAAGATAGAGGGAATATTGATACCTTTAGAATCCCTATAGAAAATGGATATGAAGATGCAAATATAAAGGGGGAAGGTGCTGTATTGGAATTGGATTTAGAAATGAACAATGAGGCCTTTCACCAGTTTTTAACCAAGTAAGCAAAGGAAACAGCAAAAGTTAAGGAGCATTCTTATGGACTTTGAAGCAATCAAGGCATGGTTCACACTCGAAAATATAATGGACTTAATTAAAGAATATCGGTCCTTTGGACCATTACCAGGTATCGTGCTTCCGATGATTGAGGCATTCTTGCCGTTTCTGCCATTGGTGATATTTGTAATGGCTAATGCGAGTGCTTTTGGACTTTGGCTAGGGTTTTTATTTTCTTGGGTAGGTTCCTGCTTGGGAGCATTATTACTTTTTTTACTCATAAGGAAGTTCGGCCAAAAGAGGATTTTTTCTTTTTTCTCAAAACACCCGAAGGTACGAATGTTGATGGATTGGGTAGACCGACATGGGTTTGGGCCGCTCTTTTTACTGCTTTGTTTCCCATTTACACCGTCAGTTGTTGTAAATGTTGTAGCGGCTCTTTCAAAAATCAGTACATATCAATACATGCTTGCAGTAGCAATTGGCAAAATGGTGATGATTTTTACCATTAGCTTTGTAGGATACGATCTTCAATCATTAATTACTCAGCCGTACCGTACTGCTATTGTTATATTAGTTATTTTCATTCTTTGGTATGTTGGAAAAAGAATTGAAGTAAGATTGAATAAGAGCATGGAAAATGACCATAATGGGGAGATAAATAGAGGTAAGGAATTAAAGAAAAGGAGGAGCTAAAAATGAATATTGAGTGGAAAAAAGAGGGGATTGAATGGATTAAAGCCTTTGCAATTGGAATTATCATTTTTGCTTTTATACGAACATTTTTCTTTTCTAACTATGTTGTCGAGGGAGAATCGATGATGCCTACTCTTCAAGATGGAAACAAATTAGTAGTCAATAAACTCGGCTATCAAATTAGTGATCTTAGCCGCTTTGATGTGATTGTCTTCCATGCAAATGAAAAAGAGGATTTTGTTAAACGCGTTATTGGGCTTCCAGGGGATAAAATTGAATTTAAAGACGATCAATTATATATCAACGGGCAAAAGTATAAGGAACCGTTTTTATCTATTTATAAGCAGGAAATACCTGGTATCCAGCTTACAGGGGATTTTAGTTTGAAGGAAATTACGGGAGAAAGTACTGTTCCCGAAGGAAAGTTATTTGTTTTAGGGGATAATCGCTTAGGCAGCTGGGACAGCAGGCATTTCGGATTTATCTCTGTCGGCCAGGTTGTTGGAAAAGTCGACCTTCGTTACTGGCCGCTAAACGAAATGGATGTTCAATTTTAATTAGAATAGATAAGAAACCTGAGAGTACGATGAAAGATAATCGTCTCTTTTTTTGTTTTTAAAATTTTCCCATTTATGGTTAAAATCCTTATGGAGTGTTCCAAACGTTTGTGCTCATTTTGTGATAAAATAAGTGTATTAAGTTATTGAAGGGTACTCGGAAAGCGGGGAAGAAACATGTCTATAAGAATGGTAACCGGAAGGTCGGGAAGCGGTAAAACGCAAATGGTTATGAATGAAATAAAAGACCGGCTGTTGGAAAATCCACAGGGATCACCGATTATTTATATAGTCCCAGAGCAGATGACGTTTCAGGCAGAATATCGATTGGCGACTGACCCAATACTTGGTGGAATGATTCGGGCACAAGTATACAGCTTTTCACGATTGGCTTGGAGAATATTGCAGGAAACTGGCGGGATAAGCCGTTATCATCTAAGCAGTGTCGGAATAAGCATGCTTATTCGTAAAATTATCGAAGAGAAGAAGGATCAATTAAAATTGTTTCAACGTGCGGCTGATAAAACTGGCTTTGTGCAGCTAGTAGAACAGATGATTACTGAATTTAAGCGTTATTGCATTAATCCTGATGAGCTAATTCAGGAGGCAAAAAAGGTCAATGAAAATGGTGGGACAGCCTCTCGAGCCTTGCAAGATAAATTGAATGATTTAGAAATTATTTATCGACAATTTGAGGATGAAGTCTTTGGAAAGTATATTGATTCCGAGGACTATTTTCATTTGCTGTCAGAAAAGATTTCTGAATCGAACTATTTGAAAGAGGCAGAAATCTATATTGATGGTTTTTATAGCTTTACGCCTCAGGAATACCTAGTCATAAAAGAATTAATGAAGCATTGTCAGCGAGTAACAATAACGATGACGACTGATCGAAATACTTTTGAAACATCTCCTGATGAATTGGATTTGTTTCGATTATCAAGTGATGCTTGCTGCTCTATAGTTGAATTGGCAAAGGTCGAAGGAATTGAAATCGAGAATCCCACTTATCTATCTCAACAGCAGAAATGGAATCATCCTTCAATGCGTCATTTAGAGGCTAATTTCGATTCTAGACCAGCTGCCCCTTATGATGGACAAACAGACATCCATATTGGTCAAGCCGTTAATCGTAGAGCAGAAATAGAAGGGATAGCCCGCGAAATTCTTCAGTTGATTCGGACAAAGAATTATCGCTATAAGGACCTGGCGCTTTTGATTAGAAATGGCAATGACTATCATGAAATTGTTGAGCCAGTTTTTACCGATTATAAGATTCCATATTTCATCGACCAAAAAAGAACAATGTTGAATCATCCATTGATTGAATTAATTCGATCAACCCTGGAGGTTATTCAATCATTTTGGCGTTATGAGCCGGTTTTTAGGGTAATAAAGACCGAATTATTATATCCGCTTCAGGAGAATCCAGATCGAATGCGCGAAAAAATGGATAGGCTGGAAAACTACGTACTTGCGTATGGAATAAAAGGGAGTAAATGGACGAGAAAAGATCGATGGACATATCGTCGCTTTAGGGGTCTGGACATGGAAAACAATGTGCAAACAGACACTGACAAAGAAATCGAACAGCAATTAAATGAATTAAAGCTTATGGTAACTGCACCGATTCTTCGCTTATCTAGGAGACTTAAAAAGGCAGATACAGGCCGGAAGCTTTGTGAAGCAATCTATTTATATTTAGAAGAATTAGATATTCCTTCGAAACTAGAAAATTTGAAAATAAATGCTGAACAAAAAGGAAACCTTGTGAAAATGCGTGAGCATGAGCAGGTGTGGAATGCATGTATTGATCTCTTAGATCAGTATGTTGAAATATTAGGAGAAGAAAATGTCTCCTTAAAGTCATTCTCAGCGATATTAGAAGCAGGGTTTGAATCTCTCTATTTTTCTCTTATTCCACCAGCTCTCGACCAGGTAATAATCGGAGATTTAGAAAAATCTAGACTGGCAGATATAAAGGCAGCCTTTGTCTTGGGTGTTAATGAGGGGATATTACCAGCTAAAATTGCAGATGAAGGGATATTAACAGATGAAGAGCGTGAAATGTTGATTGCTGCAGATTTAACAGTGGCACCAAGCAGCAGAACACGTTTATTGGATGAAAACTTTATTGCCTATAAGGCACTAACGACACCTTCCGAGACTCTTTATGTCAGCTACCCGCTTGCAAATGATGAAGGAAAAGCCTTAATTGCTTCTTCTTATATCAAGAGACTAAAAGATATGTATCCGGAAATAAAAGAGCATTTTTATGGTACAGATCCTGGTGAGTTGACAGAAGAGGAGCAGTTGAACTTTGTTACCAATTACAAAACAACTCTGTCTTACTTAACCTCACAGCTTCAGTTGAAAAAGCGAAATTATCCGATATCCGATTTGTGGTGGGATGTTTATAACTTTTATATCCAAGGTGAGTGGAAGCGGATAGCAGAGAAAGTATTCTCCAGTCTTTTTTATACCAATCAGACGGTTCAGCTTTCAAAGGAAACAGCCGATGAATTATATGGTGATACGATACAGGCAAGTGTATCACGGATGGAGCTATACAATGGCTGTGCCTTTTCTCATTTTGCTCAGCATGGGCTAAAGCTTCGTGAACGGCAAGTTTTTCGTTTAGAGGCTCCTGACATTGGTGAACTATTCCATGCAGCTCTAAAGCATATATCTGATTTCGTCAATGAACAAAAACTTAGCTGGGCATCCCTTTCAAAAAAGCAATGTGAAGAACTGGCTAAGGAAGCAGTTAATGCTTTAGCTCCGAAGCTCCAAAATGAAATCCTGCTAAGCTCTGAGCGTCATCATTATATAAAACGAAAACTAGAACAGATTATTACCCGGGCATCTCAGGTTTTAAGTGAGCATGCAAAAGTAAGTGGATTTTCTCCAATCGGATTGGAACTGAGCTTTGGACGAAATGGCAAGCTCCCGCCATTAGCGTTTTCATTAAAGAATGGAAAACGGATGGAATTAGCCGGGCGCATTGACAGGGTTGATCAAGCAAAGGGTGAAAATAATGATACTTATTTACGGGTTATTGATTATAAATCAAGTGAAAAGGATGTCAACCTAAACGAAGTGTACTATGGACTGGCATTGCAAATGTTAACCTATTTAGATATTGTCATTACGCATTCAGATGAATTGATAGAAATGAAAGCAAGCCCTGCGGGAGTCCTGTATTTCCATGTTCATAACCCGTTAATTAGTTCTAGTAAATTACTGACGGTCGATGAAATTGAAAAGGAAATCATGAAGAAATTTAAGATGAATGGTTTAATGGTGGGTGACCAGGATGTCCTTAAACTGATGGACCAATCGCTTGAATCGGGTGACTCGCAAATTATTTCAGCTGGTATTAAAAAAGATGGCAATCTTACTAAAAAGTCAAAAGTAGCCAGCCTAACTGAATTTGATGACCTTAGGGCTTATGTTCGAAAGCATTATCAATCAACAGGAGAGGCTATTGTTGACGGTCAGGTTGCAATTGAACCATTTAAACTGAAAGTCAAAACACCTTGTACCTTTTGTTCCTATAAATCTGTTTGCCAATTTGACGAGTCAATGGAAAATCACTACAAAATACTAACACCTCAACCAAAGGAAATAATCTTTGATCTAATTAGAAAGGAGGTTCGTGTAGATGAGTAGTTTTGTCATTCCACCTAAACCAGCAGAGGCAACTTGGACGGAAGACCAATGGAAAGCCATTATGGGGAAAAATAAAGATATCCTTGTCGCAGCAGCAGCCGGGTCGGGAAAAACGGCAGTCTTAGTAGAACGAATTATTCAAAAGATACTTTCGGAACAAGACCCTGTTGATGTCGATGAGTTATTAGTAGTAACCTTTACAAACGCATCTGCAGCCGAAATGCGACATCGAATCGGAGAAGCATTGGAAAAAGCAATAAACAAAGACCCAGGATCAAGGCATTTACGAAAACAACTAAGTTTATTAAATAAAGCATCGATTTCAACCCTGCACTCATTTTGTATGGAGGTTATACGTAAATATTATTATCTCATCGATATTGATCCTAGTTTTAGAATTGCCGATGAAACAGAGGCACAACTAATGAGAGATGAAGTGATGGACGAACTGTTTGAAGAGGAGTATGGAAAAAAGGATAATGAATCATTTTTTCAGTTGGTAGATTCGTTTACAAGCGACCGGAGTGATAGTGCCTTAATGGACATCGTCCGGGATATTTATGATTTTGCCATGTCAAATCCTTTACCAAGTCAATACTTACAGTCCATGATTAATATGTATAATGTGTCGGATATAACAAATCTAGAAGAACTGCCCTTTATCAAAGCCCTCCTTTTTGATATAGAACTACAATTAGAAGGGGCAAAAGAAATGATACAGCGCGGCTTGGAAGTGACAAAGCTTCCAGGTGGACCTGCTCCAAGGGCGGAAAATTTCCTTGATGATTTAAACGTGATTAATACTCTCATACAGGCAAATCGTGATTCGTGGATAGCCCTTTATCATGCAATGCAGACTTGGACTTTCACGAGAGCAAAGCAAGTAAAAGGGGACCATTATGATAAGGAGCTAACCGAAAAGGCTCAAAAACTTCGTGATAAAGCTAAAAAGAAGATTCAAGATATAAAAGAAGAGCTTTTTTTAAGAAAGCCTGAAGGATTTTTACGTGATATGGACGAAATGCGTCCTCTCATTGAAACTCTGGTCTATCTCGTCACTGCTTTTTCTGAGCGCTTTGAGAAAGCAAAACAAGAAAAAGGGCTTGTAGATTATGCAGATTTGGAGCACTATTGTTTAAAAATATTAACGGGTGAAATCACCACTGAAGGAGAATTTCTTCCATCAGAGGCTGCATTAGCCTACCGGAATCATTTTAATGAAGTATTTGTTGATGAGTATCAGGATGTAAATTTTGTTCAGGAAACAATCTTAAAATTAGTCGCTAAAGAAGATGAGACAAATGGGAATCTGTTCATGGTTGGTGACGTAAAACAGTCGATTTATCGTTTTCGTTTAGCAGAGCCCAATTTATTTTTGGGAAAATATAATCGGTTTAGGCAGGATGGGGTAGGAACGGGCTTACGAATTGACCTAGCACGGAACTTTAGAAGTCGGAAAGAGGTACTTGAAGGGACAAACTATTTATTTAAACAAATCATGGGTGTAAAGGTTGGGGAAATTGAATATGATGAGGCGGCTGAACTTAGGCCGGGTGCACCGTATCCTGAAAATGAACCATTTCCTATCGAGCTATTGCTAATTGATCAAAATAATGAGAGTAAAGAATTGCCCGTTGAGGCTGTTGAATCAGAAACAGAGACAGTACCTTCAGAATTTGATGAGGTGGATTTAGAAAAATCTCAGCTAGAAGCTAGAGTGATGGCTGCAAAAATTAAACAATTAATTGCAAATGAAACAAAAGTTTACAATCCAAAAACCGAGTCTTACCGTCCAATTATGTATCGAGATATGGTTATCCTGCTTCGCTCCATGACTTGGGCACCACAAATAATGGAAGAATTCAAGCAACAAGGGATACCGATATATGCGAACCTTTCCTCGGGATATTTTGAAGCAACGGAAGTAGCCATTATGATGTCGTTATTAAGGGTAATTGACAACCCGCTCCAAGATATTCCATTGGCTTCTGTTCTAAGATCGCCTATCGTCGGGCTGAATGAGGAAGAGTTGGCACAAATACGATTACACGGTAAGGGCACTTTTTGGGAGTCGGTTAAGAGGTTCTGTCGCAGCAACCCAACGGAAAAAACAGAACATTTATACGAAAAGGTCCGAGGTTTTTATGACTATCTGGATGAATGGCGTTCAATGGCGCGTCAGGGGTCACTATCAGAATTGATTTGGCAGCTGTATCGAGATACACAGTTTTATGATTTTGTAGGTGGTTTACCAGGAGGTAAGCAGCGCCAAGCTAACTTACGTGCATTGTATGATCGGGCAAGACAATATGAGCAAACTTCGTTTCGTGGGTTATTCCGCTTTTTACGGTTTGTTGAGAGAATGATTGAAAGAGGCGATGATCTTGGGGCGGCTAGGGCGCTTGGCGAGCAGGAAGATGTAGTTCGGATTATGACCATTCATAGCAGTAAAGGGCTGGAATTCCCAGTCGTATTTATCGCAGGATTGTCGCGAAGCTTTAATATGATGGATATACGTAAACCATATATGCTCGATAAAGAATACGGTTTTGCAGCCAAATATGTAAATGTGGAAAAAAGAATTACCTATCCTTCTTTACCCCAAATTGCCTTTAAGCGTAGAAAAAAAATGGAAATGCTGGCAGAGGAAATGCGGGTTTTTTATGTTGCCTTGACGCGGGCAAAGGAAAAGCTTTATTTGATAGGAACTATGAAGGATGCCGATAAAAAAATAGAACAGTGGAACGATGTTTCTACTCACTCTGATTGGCTACTAAAGGATTATGAAAGAGCCGCTGCAAGCTGTTATATGGATTGGGTTGGACCAGCACTTATTCGGCATCGGGACAGTAAAGAAATAAGAAAAGCTGAGATTAATGATAATCTAGTTTTCGAAGAAATCTCCCTTCACCCATCATCATGGAAAATTACAGTAATGAGTGCTGAAGAAATTAAAAATCAGGAAATGATTCAAAGTATGGAAGAGGACTCCTTACTAAAACAGGTAGAGAAAAAGGAAACTATTTCGGTAACATCTACCTTTGAAGAAGAAATTAAATCTCGCTTAACTTGGGAGTATTCTTTTGAAAATGCCTCAACCCATCGCTCGAAGCAATCAGTATCAGAAATGAAGCGTCAACGGGAAGTGTCAGATGAGCATAGTGGTACGGAATTGTTAACTAGCTTTAAAAAATCAATTACGAAACGGCCTAAGTTTATGCAGGAAAAGTCGTTAAGTCCTGCTGAGAGAGGGACAGCCCTGCATATGGTCATGCAGCATGTTGATTTCTCAAGACCTGTCACAATTGAGACCGTTGAGGCACAAGTCGAATCAATGGTTAACAACGAACTGTTAACTGTCGAGCAATCAGAGGTCATTAATACACAACTAATTGTGAAATTTTTTGAATCGAATTTAGGTAAAAGGATGAAAAAAGCAAAAGTGATAAATCGTGAAATTCCCTTTACCCTGTCATTGCCGGCTTCGGAAGTATACCCAACATGGAAGGACGAAGATGAATCTGTTTTTGTCCAGGGGATTATCGACTGTGTTTTTGAAGACGAAAATGGACTCGTGCTCATTGACTTTAAATCGGATGGAATTTCAGATCGTTACAAAGGTGGTTTCGAGCAAGCTAAACCGATACTCGAAGAACGATACAGACTGCAAATTAATTTATATACAAAAGCGTTGGAACAAATCTGGAGAAGAAAAGTGAATGAAAGATATTTATTCTTCTTTGATGGAGCTCATATTTTAAAACTTTAAGAATAACCAAATACGACATAAAACCATGAGGTTTATGTCGTATTTAATTATTTCCTGCTATTGGTTGGTCAACTAAATTAGCATCAAAGACATTTGTTCCACTTAATCCGTTGGCTGTAAAAATAATTGCCCCGGTATTAAAACCTCCGGAACCTGCATTAGTCTTTGAGGCACTTTTAGGAGAAATATATACGGTATCCCCGAATTGCACAACTCCACCACTTACGTTCACAATCTGTACTGGACCAATTATCGCTGGCATAAATAACATCCTTTACTTAAGGCTCTTTTCTTAAACTTTGCTGCTTTTTATAACAAAAATTAAAGATTGTGCTGTGTTTTCACGGAAAAAATCATTAATTTAATAAGAAAAGAGCTTGCAAACTTAATTCATAGGGGCAAAATAACTATTTCCAGGTTAAAATCGGCTTTAAGATTTTAACAACAATCGATACGAAAACATCCTTTACTTTACTAGTCCTCACTATCCTGGGATATCGTATTCATAAGTTCTTGTTATTGTTCATCCTGGTCAGGCAGCAGCTGCCGGATATGCTTTACCCTAGCCTCCATAGAGACGTTTTCACTGTTTCCAACGTGTAGGATACCAGACGAAGACATGGCGAGAATTGAAATAGTATTGACCTTAATGACAGGGTGGGTATTATGAGTTGATATTGTTAATTTTTCATTAATTGGTGTTAAAGGAATTGGTTCTGAAAATACTGGATAAGCCGAAAAGTTTCCTTCTTTTGCATAAAATATATCCACTTCCCTTTGAACGGCTAAAGCCCTTGAAAATCCATTAATAATTCGAGAATCTCCAAGCTGAATGGTACAGGCAAAAGAAGCCGAGGTCACATTAATGGCGTTTACTACAGAAGATCGCTGTAACATATCGTTAATACCATCCTAAAAAAGTGGCACAAATGGCCCGATGATGAGTGATTCAGGGGGAGTATCAAAAGTTGATGCTAGTTGGATGGTTTGAGTATCTCCAACCAGTACTAACGAAGAACTTGCAACACCCGTTATTCTAATTGTATCAACAAGTAGTTCTCGGTTATAAACTTCAAAGTTCATTTTGTGTATTCATTCCTTTCACATTCTCTGGTAGATGATTAATGAAAATACTAATTCCTTTTGTAATTTCCTGCTTTAACAATTCGATAATTGTTTCATCGTTAATGGTTTCTTCATTCCGTTTTTGCGTTGATGACTCTTTAAGATGATAATCTATCCTAGACGGCAGCTGTTTCATAATATCTTGTTTAATAAAAGCTAAATAGGATTCGTCTAACTGCACATTTAATTGCTTCTGGGTTTCCTTAAATACCACAGGGAGCTCTGTTTCTAAATAACGATAAATAGATTCTTCTATTTTCATAGACCGCTGCATTTGAGCTTTAGGAGGAATGGGGGTATTAAGAGATTGATTTTCTACAGCAAAATCTTCAATATTGGCCAAATCGGATGGATTTAGTCCAATATTTAAGGTCCCATCAAGTGTCTCAACCTTCAACTGATCAAATTTATACTCAATCTTATCCACATGAATACTAGGCTTATCCTTTAATTGCTTCAGTTCTTCCTGCATTTTTTGAATGGTCTGTTCCAGTATAGCAATTTTATTTTCCTGTGTTTGTAAAGTCATCTGTACCCATTGAAGAAATTGAGAATAATCCTGATACATACCATCACCTCGCTGTGTATCATCTTGCCCTACCTACTGCCAGTCAAAGGAACCGCAAAATTCCCAGGGGGAGATTGCCCACTTGATGTTGAAGTTTCTCCAGCTTTAGGTGCAGGCTTTGTAAAACCTCCTGTATTATACAAATGAGCGGCAGGTTTGATGATCCCGGCACTGCCGATTTGCAGGACAGAAGAATTAGTAATACTGCTAATTTTTATAAAGTTAATTTGAATCGACTGCTGGATATAAAAATTCATGATAGATCACCTATTCCTTATGCATTAAGGAGGATTCCTTGATCAATAACGTCCGAATCATATGTGTTTGTATTGCTTGAATTATTATTATGAACGTTTAAACTTTCACCTGTATTAAAGGACCCAGCTCCGGAAAATGTTCTTGCAGAAGAAAATGGCATAATTTTATAAACATCACCGATATGGAAAACCGAGCTGCTGCCAAGTGAAATGACTTGTGCAACCCCAACAATCGCTGGCATAAACAACACCCTTTACATTTATTCTCCTATTATCGTATGTATGGGTTTATCTAATGTGATTCATTCGCCTATAAAAGTTAACAGTGATATTTTGAAAATTTAGGAGGAAGGATAGTAGAATGTTGGGAAAATTTTGGAAATAGGTAATATTACCTATATATTATTAAAAAATAAGAAAATAGTAGGATGTTAGATAAAGGCAAAAGGACTTATGATAGGTTTAAGAGAACAGTCGGAAAAATAAAACACTGATTCTCGATAAAGGCAAAACTGATGAAAATCAGTGACGCAAAGCTAAAGGGGCTAAGGTGCACCATTGCACTACGCCAGCCAGTTACCGAAAGAATAGGGTGTTTTTCATTTGCTATAGCAGTGTTTTCATAGTTCTTTCTATGTGCATTGTTGTGCTAATTTGGTAACTCCCCTTTCGGTAAAGGTGGGGTTATTTTTATATTCGTTCAACCAACCCTGCCAAACCGGTTCCAAAAAACTATTCAAGGTGGGTGGAATGTATGGGGCTATTAAATGAAGTCCAGCAAAAAACACAGGGACAAGGTGTAAATAACAAATTGTACAAGTCAGCAGCAAGGTTGGCTATTAGAAGGAATTCATGGAAACCTCTAGAGCTGCAGGATCTAATTCGTAACGAGACCATGTCAAGAGAAATGGCCTTCTTCCTTTGTACATGTGTTAAAGCTAGATTAAATATTCTAGTAAGCGGAGGAACAGGGGCGGGTAAAACGACCCTCGTTAATGCTCTTTCCATTTCCATTCCAAAAGAGAAAAGGCATATTATTGGAGATGTTCGCGGTAAAAATGTACGTGAAATACTCAGGAAAGAAAATAAAGGACTTGATGGTTTTCTTGCAACAGGACACTCCAGCAGTCCAAGTAATATGATTGACCGTTTAGAAATCATTGCATATCTTGAAGGGATGAATTTGTCTATTAAGGCGATTAGGGAACAAATCGCTGGTACTATTGACATCATTGTTCACCTTTCACGTTTAAATGATGGAACAAGAAAAGTTACGAAAATAACAGAGGTTCAGGGAATCGAAGGGGAAAATATTGTGCTTAGAGATATTTTTACTGTTAATCTTCTTGAAGGTTCTTATTATTAGAGCCTGCTTTTTTTTAGGATTTTTAGAATCCCTATGGTATGATAGTGTTGCTATAAGTTATTGATACATGGGAGGAAGATTAGATGATTCACGGTCAC
The DNA here is from genome assembly GCF_031457145.1 of Neobacillus niacini. GTDB lineage: Bacteria > Bacillota > Bacilli > Bacillales > Cytobacillaceae > Neobacillus > Neobacillus niacini_J. The sequence goes on along the minus strand of NZ_JAVDVZ010000002.1, from coordinate 699,653 downwards.
GTAACAGCTTGGGTTTTAGCCCTAATTTTATTTATTGTCGCTATATTCTTACTAAAGGCTGGAAAAGAAAAGGGCGCTAAAATTGTCCAAATGATTTTACGAGTGCTATATCTGCTAATAATTGCTACAGGTGTTGGACTCCTTTTCATGCTGTCTAATATTGATTTGTTGTATATATTAAAAGCTGTCGTAGGGGTATGGATAATCGGTTTATTTGAAATGATCCTTAGCAAGGTTGCACAAAATAGAAAGACTTCAGTTTTGTGGATACAGTTCGTAATTGCATTCTTACTTGTATTATATTTAGGCTTTGATAAATTACCTATGTCTATTTTCAACGTATAAGTTTGGTTAATAAAAAAAGGGATGCCTGAGAATTTCTCGGCAGCCCTTTTTACGGTCTAAATTATAGGAACAAACATGATGACAATTATTGCAAATAGTTTTACTATTTAGGTAAGGGGAGAGGAGAGGGATATAATGCTAGTTAGGGTGTTTGCTAATCTCCGGCAAATTTGTGGCGGGGTTGGGGTAGAGGTTAATCCGGAGGGTCAACGGGTAATAGATGTACTTGATAAAATGGTTGAAATGTTCCCTGACCTAAAGGATGAAATATTTACAGCTGATAAAACGCTGCTTCCATTTGTCCATGTTTTTATTAACGGAAGAAATATTATTCATTTGGATGGTCTTGAGACCATTATAAACAAAACCGATCAATTTGCTTTGTTTCCTCCAGTTGCAGGTGGTTAATATGCCAAAGCAGGAATTGGAGTTCCGGGGAATAAATCGAAAACATCTTGGAATGTATTTTGAAGAATTAGGCGGCAAACAAATTACCAATGAGTTTCCCTTCGTCTTTCAATCGGAAGACTGGTTTGGTGAAATTTTAAGTGAAGAGGAACTTTCGATAACCTCGACCTTCAAAGTGAACTGCGTTTATATTAAATTTAATGCGACAGATGATTTAACGCTCGAGCAACTTATCAAAAATTTCCGTGTAAAAACTAGGAGAATCGGTGGATAGTGATTACCCTCAAAAAGGCTTCTGCTAACGATGCAGAAGCCTTTTACTATTTGTTATTAAACTAACTGATTCTCTGGATCAATAATTTCTAACTCACGAAGTTTTTCCTCTGTAACTTTTCCGTCTTTCCAGCCGCGAACTTGATAGTACTCATTAAGCATGATATCCATTCTGCTTACTTCTCCTGCACTGTTACCAGATGCTGGCTCTTCAGTAAAACGTTTTGGTAGATAGTCATCTTCCTCCTTGTTGAATCCAGCCAAGTTGTTATAATAACGCTCAAGATTATAAATTCTTTCTCCGGCCTTCATCACATCATCTGCTGTCATCGGAATACCAGTCATCCCGCTATACTGCTCGGCATAATGCTCAGCGTTTTCTGAGAAGGACGAAAACTTACAAATATTCATAGAATCAGAGAATGCAAGCATATCTTGGAATACTTTTAATAATTCACCTTTACCTTCTGGCTTAAGACGATCAGTTGGTTCAGGGATACCAGCAATTTCACTTGCTACCGTATAGCCTCGTAAATGACAGGCTCCACGGTTACTTGTTGCATAACCAAGACCAATCCCTTGAATACCACGTGGATCGTAGGCAGGAATCGACTGTCCCTTAACAGACATCGATAGCTCTGGTGCACCCCATGAGGCCGTTGCTTTTGCTGGGCCTTCGGCAAGGATTCCACCGAAGCCTTCTCGGTAGGTAATTTTCTTAGTTAAGTCAATCATGGAATCAGCATCGCCCCAGATAAGCTCTTCAGTAATCAAACCTTTTTCATAGGCTTCCATTGTTACCGAGAAGCAATGACCTAGCTCAATTGTATCTAGACCATACTCATTACAACGGTCAATTAGATAAGAAATGGCCTTTGCATCACTTAATAAGCAGTTAGAGCCAAGTGACCAAGCAGATTCAAATTCAATACTTTCGACTCTAGTTTTATACTTTCCATCCTTTACTTCAACTTCGATTTTACAACCTACCGGACAAGCATGGCAGGTATTATTCTTCACAAGCAAATGCTCATTTACATACTCACCACTGTGTTTTTCTGCCTCATCCCAATGAGTGAACTGGGAATTCTTTGTTGGAAGAGCTCCAACCTCATTGATAATGTTGGTTAAAACATTCGTTCCATAAACGGAAAGACCGCCTTTATTTGGTGCCGTTAAGCCGCCATCAAGAATCGCCTTTACCGCCTTTTTGTTTGCCTCTTTATACTCAGTTTCTAACTTCGGCTGTGGCATATTTCCTTTTTGAGGTGCTTTGATTACAATCGCTTTCAATTTTTTGTAGCCTGCAACAGCGGCTGTTCCGCCCCGTCCAGCAGCACGATCATGCTCATTAATAAAGGACGCGAACTTAACCGTATTCTCACCAGCCTGGCCTATTGTCATAACACTCAGGTCTTGTTCTCCATGCTTTTCTTGAAGTGTTTTAACGGTTTCTCTTGTTCCTTTTCCCCAAAGTTCTGAAGCATCACGCAGTTCAGCCTTGCCATCTTCTATATAAAGATAAACAGGCTTGTCACTCTTTCCTGCAAAGATGATATTATCGATGCCTGCCCATTTTAAACGAGCCGCAGTCCAACCACCCATATGAGAATCTGTAACCGTTCCTGTTAGAGGAGACTTTGTAACCACACAAAGACGACCGCTCATGGAAGAACGTGACCCTGTTACAGGACCTGTCATGATACATAGAATGTTTTCTGGAGATAATGGCTCAACTTCAGGACCGTTATCAAGTACATATTTTACTCCCAGCCCTCTGCCGCCAATGTACTTTTTTGCGTCCTCTTCGTTAATGGGTCTGTAGTTAACAGTACCAGCTGTTAAATCAACTACCACTTCTTTGTTTAAAAAACCACCTAGATTCAATCGTTTTCCCTCTCTTTCATTTATATATAATTACTAATCTCCTAATTTATAATAAAATATATAAATAGGATATTCCTCACAAAATTAATAAATAAACCCAATTACTATTATATAATTATTTCTTGATTTTTAATATTATAATTTTTCTAAAAATTATTAACTGCAGAAATGGGGATTTAGATGGACGATTTAGAACGATACTCAAGACAAATTCTTTTTTCAGGAATAGGGAAAGAGGGGCAGTTGAAATTGTTGAAAAGTAAGGTGGCTATTGTTGGTGTTGGCGCATTGGGAACAGTCTGTGCCAATCATTTGGTTCGATCTGGTGTAGGATATATAAGGTTAATTGATAGAGATGTAGTGGACCTATCCAATCTGCAGCGTCAATCACTTTTTAACGAAGAAGATGTAAAGCTAAATCTTCCAAAGGCAATTGCTGCACAAAAGAGGCTCAACACGATCAACTCCACTATTACGATTGACGCTGTTATTACGGATTTAAATTTAGATAATGCTGAAGAATTATTAGCAGGGTTTGATGTTATTGTAGATGGTACTGATAATTTTATGACTCGCTTTTTAATTAACGATATTGCGGTTAAGTATGGGATTCCGTGGGTCCATGGTGCAGCAGTTAGTTCCAGAGGAATGTTTGCTACGATAAAACCTGGTATAACTCCGTGTTATCGCTGTTTATTTCCGCAAGTTCCAGCCGGCAGGGGTGAAACGTGTGACACGATAGGGGTTTTGTCACCAATTACGGATATCATAGGTTCTTTTCAGGCAATGGAAGCGATAAAAGTACTAACAGGGGCTGCTACAAGCCCTAACCTTGAGCAAATTGATATTTGGGATACCTCATTATTTTCAATGAATATAATGGAGGGGAAAAATCCACACTGCCCGGCATGTGTAAACCATCGATTTGATTTTCTCAATCGTTCATCAGCATTTCAGGAATCTTATAGTTCTCTTTGTGGACGAGATACCGTGCAAATATATTTTAGGGAAAAACAGGAACGCGATTTACTAAAACTAGGTGAGAAGCTAAAAAAGAATGGTAAGGTTACGGGAAACCAATTCTTACTTCGTTTTTCTCCAGATAAAGATACATCCATTGTGGTATTTAAGGATGGACGTATTTTGGTGCATGGTACAAATGAAATTGTCAAAGCAAAATCCTTATATTCAAGATATATAGGAAACTGAGTTAACAGAAAAAAGGTGTGTTTTTCGATAAGAAAAACACACCTTTGTTTTTAAGATATCATTTTCTCAATGACCAGTCTTTTCCCCGTATTTATCGTGAATTCAAAGCGGTCATTTACCTTTTCGAAGTAACAAAAATGATGCTGAACATTACAAATTTGTTCTTGGTTATCAAAAACAATAAAGTTTACCCCATCTCTACGATTTTCTTCCGATAAGAAGGATAGGTGATTGTAACAATAAATACAATCAAATATAGAAAAATCTAACGAGTTCAAGGTCGTGACAAATTGAAAAAAGGCGTCATCATTCATTCCCTCTAGAAGTCTTTCCAACGAATATATTAAATGCTTTCTTATTCTAACCAAATCATGGTCACGAAGCATAATAATATCATTTCCACTTCGGATCTTTCCAGACTCGATTAAGATTCCTTTCTTCCAACGATTCACTCGAAATATTTCTATTTCTTGCTGAAGGAAATCATCCAACATAGCAGCTTCTTCAGTTTCTTCATCAAAAAAGATCCATTGATCACTTATCTGTTCAACTGAACCTTCATTATAGGCCCTCAGTTGAAAATCCATTAGTTTAATTCTCTGTTGTCGATTCATTTTTAACCTCCGTGCCTAATGCTTTCATTTTACTTTGTAGACATCTTTGTGAGATTTTATAACTTGTTTATCTTTAATTTGGACAATTTTCCAAATAAATTGGGCTGAATAGAATAACAGCATGTAATGAAATCCAGTTTTCATTTGTTGGAGAGAGGAGAGTTATATGTGCGGAGTATCAGGATGGATTGATTTTACTAAAGATATTAGAAAAGAAAAAGATACGGTTGAAAAGATGACCAATACACTAGCCAGAAGGGGTCCAGATGAAACAAACCTCTGGGTTCAAACACATGTAGGGTTTGGCCATAAGCGTCTAATTGTAGTTGACCCTGAGGGCGGAAGACAGCCAATGACGAAGCATAAGGAAGGTAAAGAGTACACCATTTGCTACAATGGTGAACTATATAATACCGAAGATATCCGCAAAGTTCTCCTTACTAAAGGATATTCTTTCAAAGGTCATTCTGATACAGAAGTTCTGTTATCTGCCTATATAGAATGGGCGGAAGAGTGTGTAAATTATTTAAACGGAATCTATGCCTTTGCCATTTGGGATCAGCAGAGAGAACAACTGTTTATCGGTCGTGATCGATTAGGGGTTAAACCATTGTTTTTTACTGAATTAAATAAAGGTTTTTTATTTGCTTCAGAAATTAAGGCCATCCTGGCCAACCCTGAAATGAAAACAGAGTTAGAATATGAGGGGCTGGCTGAAATTTTCGGTTTAGGACCTTCGAGGTCACCTGGCTCTGGTATCTTTAAGAGCATTAAAGAGTTAAGACCGGCTCATGCTTTAACCTTTTCAAAAAAGGGCTTAAAAATATGGCGTTACTGGAATGTTAAGAGCGATGTCCATAAGGATAGCGTAGAAGAAAGTGCTGAAAAAGTACGTTATTTGGTAACAGATGCGGTAACAAGGCAGCTAGTATCCGATGTTCCACTTTCTACCTTCTTATCAGGCGGTCTGGATTCAAGTATTATTACAGCCATTGCTGCACAAGGTTTTAAAGACCAAGGGAAAGGTCAGCTTCATACGTATTCGATTGACTATGAAGGAAACGATCTCTTTTTTAAAGCAAATGAATTTCAACCAAATGCGGATGAGAAATGGATTAACATTGTAACAGATGAGTATGGTACAAAGCACCATTATAAAACAATATCTCAGCAACAATTAGTGAAGGACTTAACAGAAGCGGTTCATGTTCGAGATTGTCCTGGTATGGCTGACATAGATTCCTCTTTACTTTGGTTTTGTAAGGAAATTAAAAAGGATTTTGTAGTAAGTCTATCTGGAGAATGTGCCGATGAGATTTTTGGAGGGTATCCTTGGTTTCATCGCAAGGAAGATTTAGAGAGACCGAGTTTCCCGTGGATGCGTTCCATAAATGAGCGAAATAATTTATTAAGAGCCGATTGGCAGAAAAAACTAAGATTAAAGGATTATGTGATTGAAAAGTATAATCAAGCCATCCTCGAAACACCTAAATTAGATGGGGAAAGCTTGGAAGAATCAAAACGGCGTGAGCTTTTTTATATTAATATGACACATTTTATGACAACGTTGCTTGACCGAAAAGATAGGATGAGTATGGGAGCAAGCCTTGAAGTCAGAGTTCCTTTTGCCGACCATCGTCTTGTAGAATATGTCTGGAACATCCCATGGGATATAAAAATGGTCCATGGCAGGGAAAAGGGAATCTTGAGAAAAGCCTTTGAAGGAATTCTTCCTGAGGAAGTACTATATCGAAAGAAAAGTCCTTATCCAAAAACCCATAATCCAGAATATACACTGGCTGTCCAAAAGCGAATGAAGGATATATTAACAGATAAGTCCTCAGTACTACTTGAATTATTCAATCGTGATTTATTAAATGAACTCGTTGAATCTGGTGGAAATTCATTCAAAGAGCCATGGTTTGGTCAGTTGATGTCAGGCCCGCAGCTATTAGCATACTTTGTTCAACTAGATATTTGGTTTAAAGATTACAATATTAACATAGTAAATCGGTAACGTTAAAAGTTGGATTCAACACTTAATTAGATTAAAATGAGTGTATGGAAGGGGATTGAAGATGAAAAAAGCCTTGATTACACTCATTTTTATTTGTACTTTAGTTATTTCATCGGTACCAGCATATGCAGCGATAGAGAGAGAAAACCGAGAATGGCAGGATGAAACCATTTATTCTATTATGGTAGATCGTTTTTTTGATGCCAATACAAAAAATGACATTGATGTTAATACGCAAGACCCGTTAGCCTACAATGGCGGAGATTTCCAGGGGGTTATGGATAAGTTGGATTATTTAAAGGATATGGGCTTCACAGCAATCCGGCTGACTTCGATATTTGATAATACTGATGGTGGATACCATGGCTATTGGGTGAATGATTTTTATAAAACGGATGAGCATTTTGGATCGCTCAAAACATTTAAGAAACTGGTTCAAGAGGCACATAAACGAGATATGAAGGTCATCATTGATTTTGTAACCAATAATGTCTCTCCAGAACACCCGTGGGTGAAAGATTCATCAAAACGAAACTGGTTCAATGAGTATCGTGAGATTAGTGATTTGAATAATCAGGATGAAATCAAAAATGGCTGGGTGAATGGTCTGCCTGATCTTAATCAGGACAACCCTGAAGTCAAAGAATACATATTGGACGCAGCTAAGTGGTGGATAAACGAAACCGATATAGACGGTTATAGTCTTCCAGAAGTAAATTATGTACCTGAGTCCTTTTGGAGCGAATTTTCACGAGAGATAAAAAAGGAAAAGGAAAACTTTTTCCTATTAGGGATAACCGCTGCCAACAGTACGGTTGACCTTGATACTTATAAAAGTGCTGGAATCGATAGCATTACTGATTATCAATATAGTGGAAATTTGAGAAATGTCTTCGCTGCCACCAATCAATCATTTAGCCCGTTGAATGATAATAAGGTTCAAAAACCAGAGATGCAGCCACTATTTTTTGATAACGAAATGACTACTCGGTTTACCAGAGATATCGTAAAGAATAAACATTTTCCAGGGGCGCGCTGGAAGACTGCTCTAACCTATATTTATTCAACACCTGGAATTCCCGTTGTCTTTTATGGCAGTGAAATTGCTTTAAATGGCGGAGAAATTCCAGATAATCGTCAGCCTATGAATTTTCGGACAGAAAAAGAGTTGATCGATTATATTACCAAGCTTGGTGAATTAAGAAATCAACTTCCTTCTTTGACAAGAGGAAGTATGGAAATGCTTTATGAAAAAGATGGAATGGCAGTATATAAACGAGTATACCAAGATGAGACAGCGATTATTGCCATTAATAATACAAGTGAATCTCAAAACGTAACGTTAAATAACGACCAAATTGAGGGAGGAAAAGAACTGCGAGGGTTGCTAAAAGGTGACCTTGTCCGGAGTAAGGATGATCGATATGACCTCATTATCGACAGAGATGAAGCGGAAGTTTATGTCTTAGCCAAAAAGAGTGGAATTAATTTGCCACTAATCGGATCATTAATTGTCGTCTATGTCTTGTTCGCTATTTTTATAATAAAAATTAGGAAGAGAAGAGTTAGATAAGGCTCTTTTCTTAAACTTTGTTGCTTTTTCGAACAAAATTTAATGATTATGCTAAGTTTCTACAGAAAATATAATAATTCGACTAAGAACAGAGCCTGCAAACTAAATTCTAACGCGCAAAATAACTATTTCCACGTTAAAATCGGCTTTAGGATTTTAACAACAATCTTTACGAAAACAACCTAGATAAAAAATGCGATACTGAGGTATCGCATTTTTTTATATCTTTCCTACCCGTTTACAATGGTTCCACCGTTGACATGGAGTATTTGTCCACTTACGTAGGAAGAATCGTCAGAAGCAAGGTATACATAGCATGGAGCAAGTTCATACGGCTGACCGGCTCTGCCCATTGGTGTATCTGTTCCAAAGCTTTCGACTTGGTTCTCAGAGAAGGTTGAGGGAATTAACGGTGTCCAGATTGGTCCCGGAGCGACGCCATTTACTCTAATTCCTTGTGGTGCAAGCGATTTTGCTAGTGAACGTGTGAAGGTTACGATGGCACCTTTCGTTGCTGAGTAATCCAGTAATTGCTCATTTCCTTGATAGGCAGTAATGGAAGAAGTATTGATAATTGATGCCCCTTGTTTCAAATGTGGCAGTACCATTTTAGACATATAGAAGTATGAATAAATATTCGTCTGAAACGTCCTTTCTAGCTGTGCTGAGGTGATATCTAACAGACTTTTTTGCGGGTGCTGCTCTGCTGCATTATTTACTAAAATATCAATTTTTCCGAATTGATCGATGGTTTTCTTAACAGTCTCCTTGCAAAAATCTTCATTGCCGATGTCACCGGAAAAAAGCAGGCATTTACGTCCTTCTGCTTCAATCAGTTCCTTTGTTTCGTCAGCATCCTGATGCTCCTCTAAGTAGATAATGGCTACATCCGCACCTTCTTTGGCAAAATAAATCGCTATTGATTTACCGATACCACTATCTCCGCCAGTAATAATCGCAGTCTTACCGGTTAATTTTCCGGCACTTTTATAATTTGGATCTACTGAAACCGGTCTAGGATTCATTTCACTTTCAATTCCTGGCTGATGGTTCTGGTGCTGTGGTGGAAATGCCTTCTGTTGTTGTTTATTATTGGTCATTCATCCTACCTCCAAGGTTATTTACCATTTTAGTTTGAGATAATTGGACGAAAATATTAAAAAAGGTGAAAAGGAAATCTCCTTTTCACCTTGTATTTTTATCTATAGTTTATAAACTGAACATCGACAGTGAGGTCAGCTTCACGTACCAATGAAATGATTTTTTGTAAGTCATCACGGTTTTTGCCACTAACTCGGACTTGATCATCTTGGACTTGGCTTTTCACCTTAAGACCACTATTTTTAATAATGGTGTTAATTTTTTTAGCATTTTCTTTATCGATACCTTGAACAAGTTTTGCTCGTTGGCGTACAGTCCCGCCAGAGGCTTTTTCCATTTTCCCATAATCGAGATTTTTAACGGGTATACCTCTTTTAATCAATCTGCCAAGTAGGACGTCTTTAAGCTGATCCATTTTATATTCATCATCTGAAACAAGAACGAGATCTTCTTTATCTAGTGATACCTCACTTTTACTGCCCTTAAAATCATAACGTGTCTTTATTTCCTTCATCGTCGCAGTAATTGCATTAGTGACCTCGGTAAATTCTACTTTGGATACAATATCAAATGATTCATCTTTTGCCATCGTTAAACCTCCAGTTAATAAGTATTTATATTGATTTTGCTAAAGTTTCCCTTTATGGCTATATTATAGTAAAATATATCAGTTCAAACAACCTTGGGAAAAACTCAAATGAAGAGAAAAGGTGAGTAAAAATGTCTTTACAAGAACTTGTTGGTCAAACTGTAACCTTAACTGTAGCACGAAAAGCGGAATTCGGGTATTTTTTATCAGATGGAAATGAAGATGTATTGTTGCATATAAATGAGGCAGACCGAGAATACGAACTAGATGAAAGTGTTGAGGTGTTCCTTTATGTCGATTCAGAAGGAAGAACATCTGCCTCTACAACCATACCTGAAATTGCGATTGGTAAATATGCTTGGCTAAAAGTAGTCGATAGCAACCCTAATGTTGGAGTGTTTTTAGATATTGGTCTTAAAAAGGATTTATTGTTAGGAATCGATGATCTCCCTGTCCATAAGTCGGTCTGGCCAAAAGAAGGCGATTTGGTTTATGTTACCTTAAGGGTGAATAACAATTATCTTTTATATGCACGTCTTGCAACGGACCCTATTATTGATTCGATTTCGATAAAAGCGACAAGAATGGATTTTAACAAAAATATTCAGGGGCATATCTATCGAACAGCAAAGGTAGGCAGCTGGATCTATACCATTGAGGGCTTTAAAGGTTTTATCCATGAGTCGCAAAGACAGACAGAGCCTCGTTTAGGACAGAAGGTTGAAGGGCGAATTATTGATGTTAAGGAAGATGGAACAGTCAATGTTTCTTTACTTGCAAGGAAACAGGAATCACAGGATTTAGATTCTGAACGTATTTTTGAATATTTAATGAGTCGAAATGGGGCTATGCCTTTTAATGACAAAAGTATGCCAGAGGAAATACAGGAACGATTTCAGTTAAGTAAAGGAGCATTTAAACGTGCTCTCGGAAAACTTATGAAAGAAGGCAGAGTGTATCAAGAAGGAAGCTGGACGTACGTGAAAAAAGATTAAAATCCTATACATACTCCTATTCTAAATGACGGACACTATACACTGAAGGAATTTTGAAAGGGGTATCGTTATGCCGCATACATCAGATAATGATAAAAAAGCGAAGGACAATAATGCATTAAGTCATGAGAAAAATATGATGCGTGAAAAAAATCGTCAAGCTGGTAAAAATCAATATTCGAAAAAAACAGACCATAAATAAAAATAAGCGGGAACTTACCCGCTTATTTTTTTAGATAAAATTATGATGGCAGTTTGTTTAAAAAGAATATCGCGATGGTCCCCGGTCCTGTGTGAGCACCAATTACTGCTCCTATATCTGTAATGTAAACTTCTTTTGGATGTAATTCTTCCTCAAACATCGCCTTTACTTCTAGAGCTGTTTCATAGGCATCAGCATGGCTTATTCCAACTACTTGGTCCTTAAAGTCGGCTCCGCGTTCTTTCATGAGATCAAGTATCCGACGATAAACTTTCTTTTTCCCCCGGATTTTTTCTATCGGAACGAGTTTTCCGTCTTCAACATTTAGGATGGGTTTAATATTTAGCAATCCACCCAAAAAGGCTGAAGCTTTTGAAACACGTCCGCCTTTTGCTAAATAATCTAAGTCCTCTACCGTAAACAAATGCTCCATATGCTCACTTCTAAAAAGGACATCCTTTAAAACTTCTTCTTTTGAAATATTTTCTTCCGCAAGCCTCGCTGCTTCTCTTACAACTAATCCGTAACCAAGTGAAGCACACTTAGTATTCACGATTGTAAAATTAAAGTTTGGATATTTTTCCTTCACTTGGTCAAGAATCATAACAGATGTCTGATATGTACCAGATAATTCAGAGGAGAAAGCAATATATATTCCATTTTCGTTATTTTCAGCCATTCTTGTAAATACCTCTTCAAATAATAAAGGAGATACTTGGGAGGTTTTTGGTACATCCCCATTACGGATAGCGTCATAAACAGTTTTTGGGTCAATGGTTCTTACATCCTCATATTCCTGCCCTTCGACATGGACTTTTAATGGAAATAAGGTGACATTATGTTCTGTGTAAAAATCCTTTGGTAAATCGCATGCGCTGTCAGCTAGTATTTTTACCGGCATTAAGCTCACCTGCTTTCAAGCAATTATAGTTTAGTTTCAGTTTATCGGTTTCATGCAAAAAAAACAATTATCAAAGTGGAAAATACTTTCATGAAGGAGATGCTGCACTTGTTATGGCACCAAACCAAAAAAATAGTAATAGTCATTGTCGGTGCAATTCTTAATGCATTAGCAATTAACCTATTTTTAGTTCCCGCAAATGTTTATTCAAGCGGATTTACCGGAATAGCTCAATTGCTTTCAAAAGTTTTAAGTGAGCAAACACCACTTAATGTTTCAATGGGTATTTTATTATTGATATTAAATATTCCTGTAGCTATCCTGGGCTGGTTTAAGGTTGGAAGGTCGTTTACCATATATAGTTTTCTAAGTGTTGCCTTATCATCTTTATTTTTAGAACTAATTCCAATTCACCAAGTATCAAAAGATATTCTCCTTAATTCCGTTTTTGGAGGTGTAATATTAGCGGTGGGTGTGGGATTAACCTTAAAATGGGGGGCGTCAACGGGTGGTTTAGACATAATTGCTATGGTTTTGTCAAGAATGAAAGACAAGCCAATTGGTAATTATATATTTACTCTAAATTCTCTTATTATTATCACTGCTGGATTCCTTTATGGGTGGGAAAAGGCCCTTTATACGATTGTATCCTTGTATGCTACTACGAGAGTAATTGATGCCATCCATACAAGACACGCGAAACTAACTGCGATGATTATTACTAAAAAAGCAGACGAACTAAAAACAGCTATTCATTCGCAGCTTGTTAGAGGGATTACGATGGTCCCTGCAAAGGGAGCCTTTTCAAACGAACCTAGAGACTTGCTGATGATTGTTATTACCCGTTATGAACTATATGATTTAGAAAGAATCATTATGGAGGTTGATCCCAATGCTTTTACAAATATCCTTCAGACAACAGGAATCTATGGTTTCTTTAGGCGTGAATAGATAGGGAATATAGGTGAAATAGAAAAGCTGGCACGAGTCATTAACGTGCCAGCTTTTCCATTATTGGATTTGTTCAAGCTCATTTTGCATTTCTTGGAGCTGACGTTGTTCTGCTACTGTTGAATTTGCGAAAGCAGAACTTAAGGCATTCTTAGCTTTCGAAACCACAGAATCACGTTCAACAGGGTCGGCAGATTTCGCCATCTCAACAAATCTTCTTGCTTCTTGGAACAACTGGTTTCCCATCGTTATATTCCCCCAAGCGAGGATTCACGCACATTGGCCATTTTTTGGGCTTCCGCTTCAGCGTAGGTCATGTGGTAAGGAATACGTTCAGAATGCTTACTAACAGTATCCACTCCTTGCTGGACAAAGCGTTTCGATTTGTTTCGTTTACCCATTGCAAATCCCTCCAATTTGGTGAGCTTGGTATGAAGCAGTGATAGTGCCTCACAAAAATTAGTATGCGCAAAGTCGAGTATTTCATTTAGGTAAACTCTGGTGAAACACTATTCATTACTTTAAGTTTAACAAATCTGACAAATATACTCCGATACCGTCCTCTTCATTTGTCAGGGTTACTTCATTAGCAATACTTTTAACTTTGTCAATAGCATTTCCCATTGCTACACCACGGCCGGCGTATTCAAGCATCTCTAAATCATTATCTTCATCACCAAAAGCAATAATTCTTTCAGGAGGAATGTTAAAATAATCTGATGCTTTTTTTAAACCTACAGCCTTGCTTAAGCCAGTTTTAATAATTTCAATTACATGCCATGGTGCTGCCCAGCTACGATGATCAATTACCTCAGCGTGAACATCTGACAAATGCTTGCGGATTTGCTTTAATTGATCTTCCTCCGTATGAATTAACAAACTTGTTGGAGAATCTTTTAAGTAATCCCGCAAATCGCCTGTAGTTACTGATGGATTGCCCATACCGAAAATATCTAAGAGCTTTTCGTCATGGTAATGGAAATAAACCTCATCAATTACTTCTGCAATAATATTATGAAATTGAAAAGAGCGGCATGCTTCCACAATATCCTTAGCGACTTTAATGTCTAGAGGATCATGATAAAATCCCCAGCTTGAATCGAGTGGGTGATGCATAAAAGCACCATTAAAATTAACAATCGGAGTGTCTAACTTCAGCTCTTTATAATATGGTTCACTTGAACGAAAAGGTCTTCCGGTTGCAATCATCACCACGTGTCCTGCTTCTCTTGCTTTACTTAAAACGTTTTTTGTTTTTGCAGAAATGGTTTTATCATCTTTCAATAGGGTACCATCTAAATCCAATGCTATTAAATGTTTTTCTGCCATATTTACTCCTTCTTTGCTTGTTTTTTATACAATAAGTCTAAGCTTTAGAAAATTGGTGAATGAAATGTTACACTACAACTATGAATTCTCTTTGGGAAAACAAATGTGTATAAATCCTATGTTAACAATTTTATACCGAACCTGTAAAAAAATTCACTTCATAAGAATATGAATTCAGTTATAATTTAATTTGCCCAGGGGGTTCTGCCTAAGTGATTATCGTTGAAAAAAGTTTGCTAAATAATAATCCTTTCTTACATATCGTGAATAATAGTGGACAACAAAAGAAATTACCACTCATTATTTTTGTCCATGGATTCACCAGTGCAAAGGAGCATAATCTTCATTATGCATATTTTTTAGCAGAAAAGGGGTTTCGAGTCATCTTACCAGAGGCATTATATCATGGTGAAAGAGAGCAAGGATTAACCGAGAAGGATTTATACAGTCATTTTTGGGAAATTGTCATTAAGACAATCCATGAATTAAACGATTATAAGGAATACTATGTCAATAAGGGATTAGTTGACGAGGAGAAAATTGGGTTAGCTGGAACTTCAATGGGCGGTATGGTAACCCTAGGTGCTTTGACCAAATATAAATGGATTAAAACTGCAGTCAGCTTAATGGGCATGCCAGCATTTGAAAAATATTTACATTGGCAATTGGAACAAATGCAAAGTCTCGGGGTTAACCTACCTTTTACAAATGAGCAAATTGCTGAGCAATTTACTGTGCTTCGTCAATATGATTTGAGTCTCCACCGGGAAAAACTAGAAAATCGACCATTATTATTTTGGCACGGTAAAAAGGATCCAATCGTACCTTATGCGTTAACCTACCAATTTTATCAATCCATTAAGGGTAATTGTGGTAACATTCACTTCATAACGGATGACAAAGCTGATCATAAGGTTAGCAGGGAAGGTTTAAAAGCCACTGTTGAATGGTTTGAGAAACATTTATTAAAATAAAAGGAGTGTTTTATAAAATGAATGAAGAATTAAAAGAGAATATTATGGGTGCATTAGAGCTTGTTATCGATCCAGAATTAGGTGTCGATATTGTAAATCTAGGTTTAGTATACGATGCCGAAATGGATGATGAAGGTAATGTAACGATTACCATGACATTAACATCGATGGGTTGCCCATTAGCAGGAACGATTGTTGACCAAGTGAAAAGAGCATTAGCTGATATTCCTGAAGTAAAAGAAGTAGAGGTTAATATTGTCTTTAACCCGCCATGGAACAAGGAAATGATGTCTCGATATGCAAAGATTGCTTTGGGTATCCGATAAGAAAAGTATCAAAAAACAGCAGAAACCATTCTGCTGTTTTTTTTTCTGCTATCCGCAACTAAAACGTGCCATCCGCAGCTAAATTTTGCTATCCGCATCTAGTCTTCACAAAAAGGACTAATATATTTGCACGTAATGTGAGGTAGTTCACTTATAGATAGTGGAATCCCCTTTATAATACAGGTAATAAGGCTGTTTGAATTTGAAATAGCCGTTTTAGGAGGCGTTTCATATGGCTTTTGGCCGAGATTTTAATAAAGATCCATTTATTGTTATTTGGGAACTAACACGAGCATGCCAACTAGCTTGTTTACACTGTCGTGCAGAAGCTCAATTAAAAAGAGACCCACGTGAACTATCATTTGAAGAAGGCAAGAACCTAATTGATCAAATATATGAAATGAATAATCCAATGCTTGTCTTTACAGGTGGAGACCCATTAATGAGACAAGATGTTTTTGATATAGCTAAATATGCAGTAGAAAAAGGTGTT
The DNA here is from genome assembly GCF_031457145.1 of Neobacillus niacini. Classification (GTDB taxonomy): domain Bacteria; phylum Bacillota; class Bacilli; order Bacillales; family Cytobacillaceae; genus Neobacillus; species Neobacillus niacini_J. The sequence continues at coordinate 683,466 of NZ_JAVDVZ010000002.1, read as the reverse complement.
AGGGTTTCTATGACTCCAAGTGCAACACCGAATGTTACGAAAGAAGCAATTGAAAAGGCTAAGGAAGTTGGTCTTTCTCGATGGGCATTTAGTATTGATGGACCGACAGCTGCCGTTCATGATCATTTCCGTGGAACTGTTGGATCCTTCGACCTTACAATGCAAAGAATTAAATATTTGCATGAACTTGAAATTCCAATTCAAATCAACACAGTAATATCTAGATATAATATAGAGTATCTTGATGAAATGGCAAAAATGGTTGAGGATTTAGAATGTGTCCTTTGGAGTGTCTTTTTCCTTGTTCCAACAGGCAGAGGACAAGAGTCAGATATGATATCACCTGTTGAGCACGAGAAAGTATTCAGATGGCTATATGACCTTAGTAAGCGTGTTTCCTTCGATATTAAGACTACCGCTGCCCAGCATTATCGCCGTGTTGTTATTCAGCAAAAGATGCGCGAAGCAAAAAATCAGACAGAGGAAATAAATTATTTAAGTGCCTTAACAGAACAAGGATTAACAGGCTCGATTGACGGACTTGGACGAGCGCCTAAAGGCGTGAATGATGGAAATGGTTTTGTCTTCATCTCACATATTGGAGATGTATACCCAAGCGGATTATTACCAGTTAAAGCTGGGAATGTACGTGAAACACCGTTAGCAGAAATTTATCGAGAGTCACCAATTTTCCAATCACTTAGAAATCCAGATCTCTATAAAGGAAAATGCGGCGTATGTGAATTCCGTCATGTATGCGGTGGTTCAAGGTCAAGAGCCTATGCTATGACAGGAGATTATCTAGAAAGTGAACCATTCTGTGTTTATATTCCAAAGGCAATGAGAGAAAAACAAGTTTAGTAACTAAAGGGAAAGAATGGAAGTAATCAATATTGATTACTACCATTCTTAATGTTGAAAAACAAAATAAACAATGAAAATATTCTGGATTTTTTGGGGATTTGCCGCCATTCTTAAATAAGGAATGGTGCTATTTGTTGTTACGGTGTGGAATTAAAAGTACACTTGCTCAATCGTTCAGAAACATTTCGCAATAGACCAATGCCAATGGGTTGATAAGTTTCAACGGGTGAGATACAAATCACAGAGAATGTAAGGAAAATGGTTAAAAATAGCAGTTCTACTTGATAATTATTTTCACTTTTCATTAATTGTTCATATAATTAAGAACTTTATTTGAACTCTCTCTATGTTCAAGCAGAACAGATAATCGTCTTTGATATAATCACATGTGCAAAGATTCACACATCTAATTACGTTATTAATATTTTTTAATTTATTGATATAAAAAACTATAAAAAGGGTGGATGGAATGATTTCAGATATAAATGCTAGTACCATTTCCCGTATTAAAAATAAAACACTTGTTAATTATAGTCAAATACATCTTTCTGTTCAGAACAATACATTAAGCACAATAGAGTCTTTTGGCCTCCCTCTTGAGAAAAGTAATTTAGGGAAAATAGAAACAGAACAAAAGACTAAACTAAAAAAAGCTGGAGCGTTATTTAGAAATAATGATCACAGCATTGTTTCAAATGGTAGAATCTCAAGTGCGTGTGAGGCATGCCAAACCGGAACAGGAAGCTATACAACCTTTGTTTCTTTAAAATGTCATAGGGATTGCTATTTTTGCTTCAACAAAAATCAAGATGATTACTCTTTCTATGTGAAACATCAAAAAAATGTAAATCAAGATTTAAACGAACTTCTTGAAAGTGGTGTTACTTTAAAACACCTTGCTTTAACCGGAGGAGAACCTCTGCTTCACAAAGAAGAAGCCGTTAATTTTTTCAAATTAGCACAGGAACGCACGCCAGAAACATATACAAGACTTTATACTGCCGGGGATCTTCTGGATGAAGAAATACTCCAAAATTTACAAAAATACGGCTTAAATGAAATCCGATTTAGTATTAAAATGGAAGATTCAGAGCAAAAAAGAAAACATATTTTAGGCAAAATTGACCAGGCAAAAAAATATATTCCTAATGTTTTAGTAGAAATGCCAGTTATCCCTGGCAAGCTGGAAGAAATGAAACAACTTCTATTAACATTGGATAAAATGGATATATTTGGAATTAATTTGTTGGAGTTTTGTTTCCCGCTAGAAAATGCCCAAGCTTTTAGTGAAAGGGATTTCACTCTTAAGAACCCGCCTTATGATGTGTACTATAACTATTGGTATGCAGGAGGATTAGCCGTGGATGGAAGCGAGCAGCACTGCTTGGAATTAGTCGATTTCGCCATAAAGCAAAATCTTAAGCTTGGTGTTCATTACTGCTCACTGGAAAATAAGTTTACGGGTCAAATTTTTCAGCAGAATCATCATCAAGATCTTGGTGAGACATACATTTTCTCTGAAAGAGACTATTTCTTCAAGACTGCAAAAGCATTTGGAAAGGATATTAAAAAAGTAAAGGAAATCTTGGAGCAAAACCATGTAGCTTTCGAGATGAATTCTCAATTCGACTATATTCAATTTCCAATTAAATCAATAGAAAAACTCAGGAAAAACAATATAGATATAGTGATATCCTCAAATGTTGTGGAGTTTGATGGAAAAGATAACAATATCCGTGAAGTTAAAATCGAATGGACAACACCTGTTCTTTTTGAAACAAGTGATATCCAATATATGTAAAGATAAGGGGTACTGCTTAAGAAAATTAGTAAAAAATCTATTGTGGGGTGGATCAGATGGGTTTATTGAGTAAATGGGTAGAGAGTCTTGATTATGAATATGAAATATTAACATCCTGTACTCATCATCGAAGTCCACGTTCCACATGTGAGAAGTGTCTTGATGTTTGCGAGGAAGAGGCGATTTCATTTGTGAAAGGAAAGCCGGTTATTTTACGGAAAAACTGTGTAGAATGTGGGAATTGTATTTCAGCTTGTCCCGTTCAAGCTGTGGCCGGTATATTTCCAAAAAGAACGGTCACAGAGAACAAGCTTGTGATAACAAGTGATCACAAACCAACTGTTAAAGAACTGCTTGTCCTTCACAAAAAAGGTGTTAACGAGCTAATTAGTGAAAATACGACTACTATAGAGCCATGGAAGCATGTTGTTGATGAAGCGAATGTAATGTTAAAGCAATTGGAGAAAGAACCTTTCTTCATAACAATAAAAGCCTTAGAAATGGAAGAAGATCGTTATTCACGAAGAGAACTTTTTTCATTTTGGAAAAAAGAAAGCGAATCACTAATGAAGCAAGTAGCACCGGCTAAATGGCGATTTAACCATGATCAATTAGATTTAGCAAAATACTACCCTGATTATCAGTTTACTGCTATTTCAGTTGACGTAAGCAAGTGTTCCTTATGCAAAGCGTGCATGTTTCTATGTTCGAAAAAATGTCTAGATATAACAGAAACAGGTTTTACACTAACAGCCCAAACATGTTCGTATTGTCAGTTATGCGTTGATGTTTGTCCGGAAAAAGCGATTACAATAGAAGATAAAATTATGAAAGTAAATGATGTTCAGTATCCGGTTTTAAATAAAACATGCAATGTTTGTAAAAATTCATTTGAAACATTACGAGAACATGATGAAAAATGTGTGATATGTACAAAACAAGAAGGATTAGGATATCTTTCTTCCCATTAATAGATACGAAGGCTTGAATAAGAATGTTATCTAACATTGGAGTTCCTGGTCTGATAATGAAAAAACCTTTGCCAGGCCCGGTAATGCCTGGCTTTTTGACGATTTTCCTGTGGCTTGAGCGGGAGACTGTATCAGAGAAATATCTTTTTTTAAACCAAGATACCTTCATGATGGTGCACAGGAACCGAAACTAAAATTCATTAAACCGTACTTATTTGAGCGAGATTAGTCTTTAAATTATGAGAAAATAAGTTACCGAGAATGCTAAACTAGTAAAGCTGAGGTGGGGGATATGCTCGAAGACAAACTGTTACGTATGTTTTTTAATGATTTATTAGATGAATTGAATAATGGGAATGGATTTCCTGGACTGATTAGGCAATTTGCCCTTTTCTTAGGATGCGACACTTTATTAACGGATGACATTTTTCAACCGATTGTTTACGTAACGGAAGAAGGGAAAGTATTTACCTCCGAAATCGTTGAAGTTTATGGGGACCATACTTTTTCTATTAAAAATAATGTAACAGATGAGTTGTGGGATGCCGATAGTGTTCCTTTGTATGAAAATGGAAGATTAATTGGGTACCTGTTCCTTAAAAAGGCCTCACTAGTAGAATCAAATGAGAAAATTCATTTGGAAGTTGCTGCAGGTCAGTTGGCCAAATTTATAAATATTGAACAAAAAAAGCACCTTCAATTAAAACAAATAGGACAAAGATACAAGGATTCTTTTATTTTTGATTTATTATATGGAAACATTAAATCGATAACGGATATTATGTCTAAAGGCGAGCTTTGGGGAGCGGATTTTTCTTTGCCCCATACGGTCATTACATTTGAACTCCATGATTACGAACATTTCTCAATGGATAATGAATTGTTAGAGAGGGTCTATCGTATTTTTGAAAATACGCTAATAAGACTTGGAATCATTCCTTTGATATTGAAAAAGCGGGAAGAACTGGTCATTATTCTTCCATTAGTTGAAAATGAAGATTTTAAGAATAGTCGTCATTTTATCCTCCAAGTTATTGAAACTTTAAGAAAAGATTCTAGCTCATACCTAGGGAGGCGTTCATTAACAGTGGGGGTTGGGAGAATTTATGATCGCTCAACAGAATTGTTCCGATGCTACCAAGAAGCAAAAATTGCCAAGATCCTTGAAGGGGGAAATATCCAGGGTGATGTGACTTTTTTTAGTGATATTGGGCTGTTGAAGCTATTATACAATCATGATTTTCAAGAACTAAAAGAGTTTGAAAAAGATATTTTAGGAGAATTACAAAGAATTGATCGACAATCCGAGATGGCGCTTATCGAGACACTTGAGGGCTATATAATAAATAACTGTGATTTAAAGCAAGCATCAGAAGCGATGTTTCTTCATCGTAATACCCTTCGGTATCGATTAAAAAGAATAGAAGAGTTGTTGCAACTTGATTTAAGTGATCTACAAACAATCATCAATTTTGCCGTTGCATTTAAAATAAAACATTTAGATAACTTGAAACACTTTTAGGAGTTGTCACATGATGGGGAAGTTTGAGCAAAAGGAACCTAAAGTATATCGGAATGTTTGCCCGCGTAACTGTTATTCCACATGCAGCATGCTATCTTTCGTTGAAAATGGAAAACTAGTCAAAGTTATGGGAGATAGGAAACATGGGTATACGGAAGGGAAACTATGTGCAAAGGGTTATGCCTATACACAGTATGTTTACAGTCAGGAACGCCTGAAATATCCTTTAATGCAGACAAAAAGAGGGTCTGGAAATTGGAAGAGAATCAGTTGGGATGAAGCATTTGAAGTGATCGCGAATAAAATGCTAGAGCTAAATAAACGGTACGACTCTAATCTGTCTCTAGGATATAACTCCTTTTCGGGTAATACAGGTTTTCTTCATCAAGCATTACAAGGAATGTTTGAAAGCTTCGGTCCTCATACACAACCAATTGGGAATCCATGTTTATCGACAGGACGGGAAGCTTTAAAATACAATGTTCCAATTGAATACAATCCACCACCTGAAAGAATGGTTCATTCGAATATGATTGTCTTGTGGGGAGCGAACCCTGCAAGGACGAATATTCATCAAATGAAATTCATTTTAAGAGCAAGAGATAAAGGCGCTACTTTTGTTGTTATTGATCCGATTTTTACAGAGACTGCAAAATTAGCTGATATTTATGTTCAAATTCGTCCAGGGATGGATGGCTATCTTACGATGGGAATGATAAAAGTCATTCTTCAAAATAAATGGTTCAATACAGAAAATCTTAACCAACTTATTGAGGGTGGGGAAGCTTTTTTGGAGGAAATTAATCAAGTTAGCTTAGCTGACGTGACTAGAATGACAGGTGTGCCCGAGGAGGCAATCAGGGAGATTGCCTATTTATACTCACATACCTCCCCAATATCGACATGGATTGGTTTTGGTTTGCAAAGAAAATTAACAAGTGTTCAAGATATAAGGGCAATTGATGCATTAGTTACCGTGACTGAGAATCGGTTTATTCCAAACGGTGGGCTCTATTACTTCCATCCAGAAAGTGAGAGGTTTCCTTTATCAATGAGTAAGCAAGGGAAACCAAATCAGCTTAACCGTAAGGTGAATATTAATTATTTCGCTGAAGAGGCGATGCAATTTAGTGATCCACCAGTAATGTTCCTATGGATTAATAGTAGAAACCCTTTAAGTCAGGATCAGCATCTATCTGAATGGTATCGATTGCTAGACCAAGTGGAATTGGTTGTAACCACAGATTTGTATATGACACAGACAGCGGAAATGGCTGACTTGGTTTTACCTACAACAACTCAATTCGAAGCGATGGACCTTCATGTTAGCTATTGGAACCACTGGCTTTCATTAAATCAGAAAGCAATTGAACCCTATTATGAGGCAAAAAGCGATTTAGAAATTGTCAGGGGACTTGTTAAAGTATTGAATGGAAAAGTAGCTGATTTTTCATCGTTTCCAGCTGAGCTTGAAGCAATTGATTGGATTAAGCAGGAAATAAATGACGAAGTAAAAGTAAGATATGGACTGACTTCATGGGAGCAACTTCTTAAACGACCTTTTCACTTACAATCTCAATTTCATAAAATTGGCCAAGAATTAGAAAAGAGAGAAAAACCCTTTATCTTTAAATCGAAGAAAGCCGTTCAAGACGGTTTACCAGCACTCCCAATATGCCAAACCGAAGTTCAGACAAATAAAAATAAATTTATTTTGCTAACACCTCAATCCTTATTAAGGATCCATTCTCAATTCGAAAACTTATCTTGGTTAAATAATGATTCAAAGGCAGGTATTCTTTTTATAAATGAAACATCTGCAAAGAATCTGGATCTAAAGAACGGAGAACAAGTAATGATCTATAATGAAAATGGCGAGGTTTATGGGGAAATAGAATTGGATAAAACACTCCCAGAAAATACAGTTGTAATAAATCAAGGCGGGGACATTCCAATTAATCTATTAATTGGCGGCAGGAAAGGCAGTGAGTTAAACCAGGCAGAAAAACGAGGGAGTACACCCTTTTATGATTTTTATGTGTCCTTAAGGAAGAGGGGAAAGAGGCAATGATTAAACAACTTGGTTTTTTATTCACTGTTGATCGGTGTATCGGCTGTAATGCCTGTACAATCGCATGCTTAAATGAAAATAACCAATCTACCAACGTAAGCTTTCGACGGGTAAAATCAATCAATAACAATCACTTTCTCTCCATTTCTTGTAATCATTGTGACAGCCCAGAATGTTTTCGAGTATGTTCGAATAATGCTTTCATGAAGAGGCAAGACGGTATTGTCGAATTGAACAACGACCTTTGTGATGGATGTGGTATTTGTCTTTCTGCTTGTCCTTATGGCGCGATTCAATATAACCCAGATAATCGAAAAGTAGAGAAGTGCAATATGTGTAATCTGCGACAGCATAAAGGATTCCTTCCATCCTGTGTTCAAGCATGCACCACATCTGCTCTCCAACTGATTGATTTATATGAGGAGCCTATGGTAAAAAGCGTCACAAAAATAGATGGTTTTTTTAATCCTCGATTAACCAAGCCATCAATAAGATTTATCCCGCAAAAGCCTAAAAAACGATATTGGGTTTAATAAAAAACATACCAATGGTGTGTTTTTTTTTGTATTAAAAGTGATTCTCATTGTCCATATAGTCGACAAATCTCATTGTCATCCGATACAAAATTGAAGCGGTTAATTCTATTTTTGGGATAAAGACTTTGTAAATTCCTGCAGATATAATTAAACCAGAGAGAGTCATTTTTGTTTCAATAGAAAGAGGTGCATGACAATGAATCAGCTATCAGTTAATGATTTAACTGAAACTCAAGATCTTTTGGAGCTGCGTACTTTTGCTTACGATATTTTAAGAAGAGTGTTTTTGGCAGAACCAACTAAGGAAGTAGTCACGCAACTACAAAATGGGATTATCGATTCTTTTCCTTTTAAGGATGAAAATATGAAACTTAATGAAGGAATTGAACAAGTTAGCAACTACTTAAAGACCTTTACGATTGATAAAAATTTCGAACAGCTACATTGGGATTATACAAGAATGTTCATTGGTCCATATCAGGTCCCAGTTCCAATTTGGGAATCTGCTTACGTGAATAAGGATGGGCTTCTTTTTCAAGAGGAGACCTTACAAGTTAGAAGATTGTATTTAAAGAACAATTTGCTTTCAATGCAATTTGGTCGTGAAGCCGAAGACCATTTAGGTTTAGAACTTGATTTTATGTATCATTTGAGCAATTTATTAACCGACCTAGTGAAAGAAGAAAACGTCGAACAGCTATATAAAACTGTTGTCGATCAAAATTCCTTCTTAAAGGAACATCTATTGAATTGGACACCTCAATTTTGTGAAAAGGTGAGCATAAGTGCAGATACAGGATTTTATAAAGGGATGGCTAAGATCCTAAACGGATTTTTATTAATAGATAAAATTTGTCTTGAGGAACTTTTGGCCAGAACAAAACAATAAGTAAATGAAAAAATGGAGGTGGTTTTATGTCAAATTTTATTAAAAAAGCGATGGAACAAAAATTAAGTCGAAAAGCCTTCTTAGGTTGGTCTGCCGCATTAACGACGGCGGCCGTTGTTCCAAGCTATGGACTGAAACAAATCGATTCAAAAGCTGCAGCTGAGCAGTTGGAGGAAGAAGGAAAATGGGTTACTGCATCTTGTTGGCATAACTGTGGTGGACGATGTTTGAACAAAGCATTTGTTGTTGGTGGTATCGTCACAAAACAAAAAACCGATGATACGCATAAGGATAGTCCGGATTATCCGCAACAAAGAGGTTGTGCTAGGGGACGTTCACAGAGACATCAAGTCTTTGGTGCAGACAGAATCAAGTATCCAATGAAACGCAAACATTGGGAGCCAGGCGGCGGAAAGAAAGAATTACGCGGAAGAGATGAATGGGTTCGTATTTCCTGGGATGAGGCATTGGATCTTGTCGCTGAAGAATTAAAACGAGTGAAGTCTAAATACGGAAATGAATCGATTTTAGGAACAAGCCGACTGATTAATCATTATGGCGGTGGACTTGTTCGTTGGGGATCTTCCTCATCAGGTGCATGGGGTAAACCTCAGGAACATATGACTGGATTCTTTTCATGGAGTGCAAATGACAGAATGGACTGGCGAAATGCAAAGTTAATCGTTATGTGGGGATCGAATCCGGCTTGGAGTTCTGCTGGTAGTCCTACTTACAACCTTTTACAGGCTAAAAAAGCTGGAGCTAAATTTATCTTTGTTGATCCACAAATTAGTCCATCGATGAAAACTTTAGGCGATCAATACATTCCTTGTCGACCAGGTACCGACGCTGCCCTGCTAATTGGGATGGCTTACCATATGATTGAAAACAACCTGCAAGACCAGGATTTCCTTAATCGTTGTACGGTAGGATTCGATAAGGACCATATGCCTGAAGGAGCAGACCCAAATGAAAACTTTAAAGATTATGTGTTAGGTACTTATGATGGCATAGCTAAAACGCCAGAATGGGCTTCAGAAATATGTGGTACCAATCCTGCTGTGATTAGGGATTTTGCCCAACAAATCGCAACAACAAAGCCAATGATTTTCACCTCTTCGTTTGCTCCAGCTCGTACGTATAGAGGTCAGCAATTCTGTCAGGCATTCCTTACTGTTGGTTGGATGACGGGTAATGTTGGAAAATCAGGCGCGGGAGTTTGGACAAATAACTACGCATCCAATCAAAGTTATGGTGGAAAAACACTTGTACGTGGCGGCGGACGCGGCCTGCCTCCTGTTTTTAATCCACTGTTCCCTAGCGTGACTTATGGAGCGTATGATGGCTACCGGTTTGGAAAACCGAAAAATACTGATTTCCATGGCATGGCCTATACAGAAACATACGATGCAATTTTAAATAATGAGTACCATGCAACCGTAAGAGGGAAAGTCCCGTGTGATATTCGCATGATTTGGTTAATTCGTGACGGCAGTGGTTACAACTACCTAAACCAATCTTCAGGAATTATGAAAGGAATCAAAGCTTTCCGTAAAGTTGATGCGGTCTTTACAAATGATATTGCTCTTTCAACGATTTCGAAGTATGCAGATATTGTCTTGCCTGCAACGACTGAATGGGAAAAAGAAGGCATGATTAAGAGTGGAAACCCAGAAGCAATTATCGTAACGAAAAAAGTAATTGAACCTCTATTTGAAGCAAGAACAGAAGAATGGATGGATCGAGAACTTGCGAAGCGAATAGGATTAAATCCGGATGAAGTGTATCCAATCAATGAGAAACAACAATTGTTCAATAGTCTAGCAGGTGCACAAGTCATTAAGGCAGATGGAAATGACTATGAAGCATTAGTGACGATCACAGCGAAAGACATTAAAAATTGGGGTGTTGATGGAAAGCCGCAAAAAGGGAAAATTTCTTTAGAAGAGTTAGTTGAAAAAGGCTCATTTCAAGTGCCAAGGTCACCTAATGACAACTTTACGGTGATTCAAGGAGAAGCTTTTGTTAAAGATCCGATTGCGAACCCTCTTACTACAAAGAGTGGAAAACTAGAAATTCACTGTCAATCTTTATCTGATGATATAGCTGCGTATGGCTTTACGACAATCCCGCCAATTGCGAAATATGAACCACCAGTTGAAGGGGTTGAGGATACTTATAAAGATTGGAATAAAAAGATTAAAGGGGATTACCCATTTCAACTTTATACGATCCATTATGCTAGACGGTCTCACTCTGTTTTTGATAATGTTCCACAGCTTAGAGAAGCATTCCCGCAAGAGTTTGTGATGAATAAGCGAGATGCAAACGAACTTGGTCTTAAAGATGGAGACACTGTTTTAATTGAAAGTCGTCATGGGAAGGTCATTCGCCCATTGTTTGTAACAGAAACGATGATGCCTGGTGTCGTAACTCTTGGAGAAGGCGCATGGGTAGAAATTGATGAAGAGACAGGCATTGATAAAGCAGGAGCAACAAACACGTTATGTGGAACACATTTAAGTGGTCAAGGAGAAGAACCTTGGAATACAACAAATGTTCGTGTAGAGAAGTACAAGGGAAAAGCTCTACTACCAGATGCTGAATGGCAGCAAAGAATTATATTTTAGGAGGTGACACACGATGAGACAAAAAGGTTTTTATTACGATTCCACAGCGTGTACTGGGTGTAAAACATGTCAAATAGCATGTAAGGATGTAAATGATTTAAAAGTAGGAGAAAATTTTAGAAAGGTCTACTCTTTTGAGGGTGGTACGTTTCCGAATACATGGGGTTATTTCCTTTCATTAGGGTGTAACCACTGTGAGAACCCTAAATGCGCTGAAAACTGTCCTACTGGAGCCATTTACAAGCGCGATAAAGATGGCTTAGTTGTTCAAGATCGGGAAAAATGTATTGGCTGTAAAATGTGTTTATGGTCTTGTCCATACGGACGTCCTCAATTCATAGAAGAAGAAAAGAAGGCGGGTAAATGTGATGGATGTGCAAACCTTGTCGATCAAGGTCTAAATCCAGTATGTGTGGATTCCTGTCCAATGAGGGCGATTGAATTTGGTGAGATTGATGAGCTTCGAGAAAAATATGGTGACAATAGGGATTTGAATGTATTAGTGGATTCGAACCTTACCAAGCCTAACGTAATAATAAACGCTAAATATTATGCGAAATGATAAAAGGAAAAAATACTATATAAGGAGGAATTTCGTATGCACGTGCTCGCTGAAGAATGGCCATTGCTATCCTTTACATTGCTAACACAGTTATCGGTGGGAGCCTATCTATTCTTTGTTATCATCCGCTCACTGCCAAAGAAAGTGGATAGACAGCTTAGTATCCTTGTCACCAAACGGGGAATGTTACTCATCGGTCCGGTGATGTTAGTAGCATTAATTTTATCGGTATTCCACCTAGGAGATCCATTTGGCGCTTACCGTTCCCTATTGAATTTAGACTCCTCGTGGTTGAGCAGGGAAATTGTTTTCTCAGGGTTATTCTTTGCTCTTTGGCTTGTATCCTATTATTTAGATCGTAAAGGCGCTTGGAATCAAATCGTTGCTTGGATGAATGTGGTTGTGGGCTTAGGAGCCATCTACAGTATGGCAAGTATTTATGCCACTTCAATTAAACCAGCTTGGACAGATGTCAATACCTATCTAGCTTTTTATGGGACAACGATTCTATTTGGGGCTGTAGCTTCTATGTTGGTCATTCTTTTAAGCAAAGAAGAAAAGACAGCAGGACTAAATAGTATCATCAAAGGGATTGGATTAGTTGGACTAGCTGCCATTATAGTTCAATTGATTTATCTGCCAGTTTATGTAGCAGGATTGCCTGTTAGTGGGCTTGCAGGACTTGAATCTGCCAGTTTGATAACTGACACATATGCCTTGTCGACTCTCATTAGATGGGTGTTATCAATTGTCGGATTAGCGATGATTGGATTCGCCTTCTATCGTAAAATCGAACCAAAAATACAGTTTAAATTCTATTACACCGCACTAGTATTCGTCCTAGCCGGCGAATTCCTAGGCAGATTCATCTTCTATGCAACTGGCGTCCCAATCATCGTTGGATAAGAAATCACGTAACATCTGGGGTCAGGAGATCACGGGGACAGTTCTTAACATAAGCACTTGGAAGTTTTGCTCATATTTTGAAGCACTTTATAGAATAATTAATTATTCTTCGAAAGGGAGCTTTACTCAGTAATCATCGTAAAATTTTCAAGTGCTAAGAAGCAGGATAGTTTTTTAAAGTTTTTGTGTTAGTAGTTCGACATTCAATAAAAAATTTCCTGCTTCTTGCGATTTCATTGTACCCTACTAATGGATTTCAGCAAGATTTATCTAGAGAATCGGATCAATTTGTAGTTTGAAAAATCGAGATTGGCTTGCACGGATTCATCGATTAGGAACAGACACAGTACACCATCATGAAGAGTACGAGATGATAATAAAAAGACCTTTGCCAGGCTTGTTGCCTGGCTTTTAATATAGGTGCCTATTCACTCCTCGGGTTTTGTCGAAGATTGATAAATGACTTTTTCAACAGAGGAAAAGGAAGCAATCATTATTGAATGCTTCCTTTTATTCAATACTGCAATATACAGCTGGACAATTTTCACAGCCGATTTCATCTTTTAAATATTGAAGGTCTAAAATAGATATTTTCCCTTTTTTGACACTGATTTTTTTATCTTTCTTTAATTCACTTAGGATGCGGTTTGTACTTTCTCGAGAAGTTCCGCAAAAGTTGGCAAGTTCCTGATTGGTTAATGGTAAATCAATTAATATTTCATTTCCTTTATGAATACCATAGCTATTAGACATCCGAATTAGCGTTGAAAAAAGTGCTCCTCGTTTGCCATTTAAGACAAGGTCGCGAAACTTGGTCTGTGTCTTACGGAAATGGTCACTCATCCATTTCATAAACTCGAAAGCAAGTTTACTATTTTGGAAAATTTCACTTTCAATCACATCTTTTTTAATGGCAACAATTTCGCCTTCCTCTAAAATTTTAGCACTTAATAAATATCTTGGATTGTCGGTGAACAACGTTAACTCTCCACAAATATCATTTTCTCCACATATTCTCAAAGAAAGTTCACGTCCATCGGAGGTAATCTTACTTATTTGAACTTTACCTGAAACAATAATATAAAGTTCTTCTGCAAGCATTCCTTCTTGAAATAAATAGGTGCCTTTTTCACTATTAATTTTCCGATCAGCAAATTTAAGTAACTCCTTTATTTCTATTGAATGGGTAGGTTTTATTTTCGTCATCATTTATATTTTCACCTCAAAGTTGGTCACTTTTTCAGATATTATTAATCTTATTTTAACTTAGGTTTTGACCTTGGAATGAAGTAAACAATGACAATATAGTGAAAACTCGTTTGAACATTAAAAAAACTCTTAAGAAATGTTATGATAGTGAATAAAGTAACAGTATTTTAAAAGAATTGTTGGTACAATGATTATACTATTCGCTTTTTGAAGATAATGGAGTTGATATGAATGGAAAAGACCATTATTAAAGATAAATTAGATCGTCCATTACGGGATTTAAGAATCTCTGTTATCGACCGTTGTAACTTCCGCTGTCAATATTGCATGCCTGCAGATCAATTTGGTGATGATTTTGAGTTTCTGCCAAAAAGTGCTTTATTAACATATGAGGAAATCGAACGTGTAGCGAAAGCTTTTGTTAGTGTGGGTGTGGAAAAAATACGTCTTACTGGCGGTGAACCTCTACTACGCAGAGATCTTCCGATTTTGGTGGAAAAGCTTTCAAAAATTGATGGTTTACAAGATATAGCCTTAACAACAAATGGAGTCCTGCTTCCGAAACTTGCAGATAAGTTGAAAGCTGCTGGACTTAAAAGAGTGAACATAAGCCTTGATACCTTAAATGATGAGTTATTTGGTAAAATTAACGGTCGTGGTGTCGGCACCCAGCCGGTATTAGACGGGATAGAAGCAGCTAAGAAGGCTGGTATCAGGGTTAAAGTCAATATGGTCGTTAAAAAGGGTCTTAATGAATCCGAAATCATCCCAATGGCCGACTTTTGCTTAAAAAATGGCTTGGAGTTACGCTTTATTGAATATATGGATGTAGGCTCATCTAATGGCTGGAAAATGGATGATGTAATCACTAAGAAACAAATTTATAACATGCTAATAGAGCACTATCAATTAGATTCTCTTGATCCAGCCTATTTTGGCGAAGTCGCAAAATTATATAATTATAAAAATACAGATGTAAATGTAGGATTTATTTCTTCTGTTTCAGAGTCATTCTGCAGCAGCTGTACTCGCTCACGACTTTCAGCAAATGGACAAATTTTTACTTGTTTATTTAATGGAAATGGTCATGATCTTCGAAACTTTATGAGAAACGGTGCTACAGATGAAGAGTTGCGAAATCGAATCACCGCGATTTGGAATGGTCGGAGTGATAGGTATTCAGATGAAAGAACTGAAGAAACAGCAAAGAATCGTAAGAAAATTGAAATGTCCTATATTGGCGGCTAACCTCTCTTACTCAAAGAGAGGTTCTTTACATACAAAAAGAGGCTGTTTCAGCCTCTTTTAATTCATATTAAAAATATCTAGGGAATAAAATGTTATTTTCTAGGTGTACGTGCATAAATGTAAGACCTTCAAGATCTTCTAGGCGTTTATATACTAAACGATACGTTCCACAAGCGTCCAGAGGTAACGTAAAGTCAGAAGTTACTGCACGAATTTGTCTAAGGATTTCCCCAGCATGATCATGTTCTTTTTCAAGCTCAACAATCATGTTGATTGCTTCTTCTCGGTTTTCTACAGTACCATCTGCAAGTTGTTTAATTAATGGAAATACAACTTCTTCTTCTTTTGTCATATGGTCAATTAATTCTTTTTTGAATTCATAAAAGAGTTCATAAACCTTTAACAGTTCCGGATGATTGTCACCATGAACACGAGAAACCTTCGTAACATAAGGACTGAGCAGTGATAACTCCTCTTGTGATGTACGGTGATAATGATTAATAACATGGTCAATAATGGTAGTTGAATCTGATTTAGTCCATACTTCTAAGTCCGTTTCAGTTGAGCTGTTTTTTTCAAATACTACTCTTAATTCATCTAATAATGCTTCTTCATTAATTCCGTTTTCAGCAATTGCCTTTGATAGTGGAATATTGCCTCCACAGCAAAAGTCGATTCTGAATTTCTTGAACACATCGCTAGTTTTTGGCAGTTCATTTACGATATCTTTAACCAATGTATTTGTAGATAAAGGGAAAGTAATCATATTTTCCTCCTAATATTATTATTCGTTGTTTCTTTTTTCTATCTTAATGATAAGGGATATCAATAAAAAAATAGGTGACTTGAATCACACATTTGATATGATTTAACACTTTTTTGTCCAAAATTGTGATGTTTGCTATATTAGTAACTTTTCGATAGGCTTATAATGAAATGAGTTCAACTTGATAATCTGAACTTTTATATGTTACGGCAGGAGTTGTTGGTGTTGCTAGAGAGAAGAAAACCAATCCCGATTGGGGAAGCAGTTAAAAAAATAATGAGCTATCAGTTAAGTGGACAAACAGAATATGTATCAATAGATGAAAGCTATGGACGCTATTTATCAGAAGATTTAAAGGCTACCAGTGATGTTCCCCATTTTGACAGGGCACCATATGATGGTTTTGCTGTTAGGTCTATAGACACCAAGGAAGCATCATTAAAAAATGAGGTGGAGTTTAAGGTGGTGGACCATCTTGGTGCTGGCATGACTTCTTCAAAGGTAATTAGCCATTTTGAAGCTGTTCGGATTATGACCGGAGCAATGATGCCCGAAGGAACGGACGCAGTTGTCATGTTTGAAGTTGCAAAAGCGTATGAAAAAAATGGGACACCATTTATGTCAATAAAACGGAGCTTTAATAAGGGTGATAATGTTTCCTATCGAGGCGAAGATGCTAAAGAGGGTGAAATCTTAGTCAAAAAGGGTACATTAATTAACCCTGGAATTCAAGCAATGCTGGCGACATTTGGTTACCATCAAGTGCCTGTTGCGAAAAAACCGATTATAGGTTTATTTGCTACTGGAACAGAATTGTTGGAAGTAAATGAAGAATTGGTACCTGGAAAAATTCGAAACAGTAATTCGCATATGATTGCTGCTCAAATACAAAGAACAGGGGCTATTGTTCACTATTATGGTAAACTGCCTGATATATTTGATACTTGTTTTACTGCAGTTAAAAATGCTTTGGATAAGGTAGACATACTCATTACAACTGGGGGAGTTTCTGTTGGTGATTTTGATTATCTCCCTGCGATTTATGAGAAACTAGGTGCTGAGGTCTTATTTAATAAAGTTGCGATGCGACCTGGAAGTGTAACTACGGTAGCGCAACTAGACGGCAAGCTTCTATTTGGTTTATCCGGTAATCCTTCAGCCTGTTATGTTGGGTTTGAATTGTTTGCACGACCGATTATTCGCAAAATGCTCTTTTCCACCACCCCTCATCTACGGAAAGAAAAAGCAATTCTTGAAGTTGATTTTCCAAAAGCGAACCCATTTACAAGATTTGTTCGCAGTGCATTTTCAATCAATAATGGCAGCTTACGTGCAACACCTAGTGGATTAGACAAGTCTAATATCATCATGAGTCTTTCAGGGGCTAATTCCTTGATGATTCTTCCTGGAGGTACGAGAAGCTTTAAAGCAGGTGATGAGGTAGATATTTTGTTACTTGAAGACCAAGTTGGCAGTGAATGGCCTTGGTAAAGCCAATCATCTATCAAGTAGTCGGATATCAAAATAGTGGTAAAACCACTTTTTTATTAAAGCTAATCCAAGTATTAAAAAATGATGGTTTTAAGACAGTTACAATTAAGCATCATGGGCACGGAGGAAGACCGGATGTTCCCTTACAAAAAGACTCGTCTAAGCATCTAGAGGCTGGAGCAGTAGCTGCACTGGTGGAGGGAGAAGGTAGGTTAGTCCTGCAAGCAGATGAATCCTCATGGTCTCTTGATGAACAAATTAGATTAATGAATTTCTTTCAACCAGACATGATTTTAATCGAAGGACATAAGCACCAAGCGTACCCAAAAATACTTTTGCTTAAAGATGAAAATGACCTCTCCCTGCTCACAAAGGTTGATAACATAAAGGCAGTTATCGTTTGGAGTAATACCCTTTTGGAATTGGTCCGGGAACGATTGAACGTGCAAACCTTTCATATTACAGAGGAAAAAGCAGTAAATGCGGTTTCCAACTTTTTAAAAACACAGGTTTAAAGAGCATTTAAATAAAAGGCTGTGTTAATGGAGACTGTTGATTTTAGAACCTGTTGATTGGAGCGGAAGGCGCTTGATCCTCGAAAATGCTATCGCATTTTCTTCGTGCGGTGATTATTCGAGGAAGTAAATTCAAAGTCCTGCGGGATGTACGAGCTGAGTGAGACCCCGCAGGAGCGAAGCTGTAAGGAGGCTCACGGGCGAGCCCGCGGAAAGCATAGCGCCTGGAGCGCAAATCAACAGCCAAATTTAACACAGCCAAATAAAAAAAAATCGGTCAATCGACCGATTTTTTTAGTCTATTTTACATATTTCTGTTGAGCAGTCTTCACAATCAATTTCATTTTTTAGATAATCAAGGTCATGAATGGTAATCGAACCTTTATCAATCGAAATAATTCCTGCTTTTCTTAAATCACTTAGTAACCGATTGACTACTTCACGTGATGTCCCGCAAAAATTAGCCAATTCTTGATTGGTTAACGGTAATTCAATCCGGATTCCTTGATTGGTTTTTTTACCGTAACTGTTAGTAATGCGGATGAGTGTAGAATATAATGCACCTTTCTTACCATGGAGAACGAGATCTCTAAACTTTGTTTGCGTTTTCCGATACTGTTGACTCATCCATTTCATAAATTCAAGTGAAAGTTCGTTATTAGAAGCAAGTTTTTCTTCAAGAACATCTTTCATAATGACAGCTACTTCGCCGCTCTCAGCCATACGGGCACTTAATAAATACTTTGGTGCTGGTGAAAACAAATCAAGTTCTCCAATAAAGTCTCCACTTGAACACATTCTAAGTGTAAGTTCCCGCCCGTCTGGAATAATCTTACTGATTTGGATGATTCCACTTTGGACGATATATACTTCATGTGCAACAGAACCTTCTTGGAACAGAAAAGCCCCTTTTTCGATTTTCTTTATATGGTGAACCGTATCAAACAGTTTAGTTAACTTAACTGGTATTTCTTTTATTGACTGCATATGAAAACCACCTTTAAAGGGGCGAAATCAATCGCTAATTTGTATTCCTAAATAAATGACAGTCAAGTTGCATTTACTAGATAATACTATAATTATATTGTTAACAAAGCTTATATATCAATAATTGTGGCATAAATTCATACAATCGTCAAAATATAATTCTTTTTATTGAAAAAATGTTTAATTTCATAATTATTCCTTTAATGACCCCAGATTAATTGGAAATAATAAAGATGTACATGAAAAGGAGGGACAAAAAATGGGGCAAAATCATCAGTTTAAATCAGGACAAAAGGCACCAAATAATGGTGTATATATAGAAATTGGGGATACAGGAGATAATGTAAATAAACCTAAAAAGATAAAGCTTAAAGCAGGAGATACTTTTCCTGAAACATCCAATGATGAGCGTATTTGGATGTACCAGCGTAAACCTTAAAAAGATGAAAAGTCATCCGCCACGGATGGCTTTTATTTTATTTTTTTTTACATAATCTATATAATAAAATTATAAAGGTCAAAAATGGTCAAAGGGGTGTGAAATATGGATTTAAATCGTATGACAGAGCGGTTGCAAAAGGGAATTTTAGATGCCCAATCCCTTGCAGTAAAAAGCAGCCATCAAGAGGTTGATGAAGTCCATTTATTCTTAATACTTCTTCGTCAAGAGGATAGTTTATTACGAGCAATTTTTGAAAAAGCAGACATCCGAACAGATAATGTTGAAAAATTGTTGCTAACTGTTCTTAATAAAAAACCACAAGTTACTGGAAGTGGTGCGGAGCATGGGAAGCTATACATTACTTCTAAGCTGCAACAACTTTTTGTAAGTGCCGAAGAATTTGCGTCTAAGTTTTCCGATGACTTTATTTCAATAGAGCATATTTTATTAGCTGCTTCCTATGCTAGAGATTCAGAAATGCAGAAGATTTTAAAATCATTTGGAAAGACCGCGGAGTATATCTTGTCCGCCATTAAGGAAATAAGGGGGAACCAAAGAGTGACATCACAAAATCCCGAAGCTGTATACGATGCACTTAATAAATATGGCAGAGACCTGGTAGCCGAAGTGAAAGCAGGTAAAGTCGACCCTGTCATTGGTAGGGACGCAGAAATCCGTCATGTAATCAGAATATTATCTAGAAAAACTAAAAATAACCCAGTACTGATTGGTGAACCTGGAGTGGGTAAAACAGCCATTGTTGAGGGACTGGCTCAGCGAATTGTCAGGAAAGACGTTCCAGAGGGTTTAAAAAATAAAACTATCTTCTCATTAGATATGAGCGCACTCATTGCAGGGGCTAAGTTTAGAGGCGAATTTGAAGAAAGATTAAAAGCAGTATTGAACGAAGTGAAAAAAAGCGAAGGACAAATTCTCTTATTCATTGATGAGCTTCACACCATTGTTGGAGCAGGAAAAACGGATGGGGCTATGGATGCTGGAAATATGTTAAAGCCGATGCTGGCTCGTGGTGAGCTTCACTGTATTGGGGCAACAACCCTTGATGAACATCGAAAATACATTGAAAAGGATCCCGCACTTGAACGCAGGTTTCAACAAGTACTTGTTCAAGAGCCTAATGTAGAGGACACCATTTCTATTTTGCGTGGTTTGAAGGAAAGATTTGAGGTTCACCATGGGGTAAAAATTCATGATCATGCTCTCGTAGCGGCTGCAACGTTATCGGATCGGTATATTACCGATCGCTTTCTACCGGACAAAGCGATCGATTTAATGGATGAGGCATGTGCACTTATTCGAACTGAGATTGATTCCATGCCGACCGAACTTGATGAAGTGACGCGCAGAGTCATGCAGTTAGAAATAGAAGAAGCAGCCTTGAAAAAAGAGCAGGATGACGCGAGTAAAAAAAGGCTAGAAGCCCTTTTAAAGGAGCTTGCTGAATTAAAAGATCAAGCGAACAGCATGAAAGCGCAATGGCTGCAGGAAAAACAGGGAATACAAAAGTTACAAGAGAAAAGGGAACAAATTGAGAAGCTTAAGAGAGAATTAGAGCATGCAGAAGATAAATATGATTTAAACCGAGCAGCTGAGCTTCGTCATGGTCAGATTCCTTTGGCAGAAAAGGAATTGGATGAGCTTGAAACAGCTACATCCAATAACGAACGGTTGCTTCGTGAGGAAGTAACAGGCGAAGAAATATCAAATATTGTATCAAGATGGACAGGAATCCCACTGGCTAAGTTAGTCGAAGGAGAAAGAGAAAAACTTCTAAGATTAGAAATACTATTACATGAGCGGGTAATCGGACAAAATGAAGCGGTACAATTAGTTGCAGATGCAGTTTTACGGGCACGTGCTGGAATCAAGGACCCAAACAGACCTATCGGATCATTTCTCTTTTTAGGACCAACCGGTGTTGGGAAAACAGAACTAGCGAAAGCACTTGCAGAGGCTTTGTTTGATAGTGAAGAGCAGATGATACGTATCGATATGTCCGAATACATGGAAAAACATGCTGTTTCAAGGCTTATTGGAGCACCTCCAGGGTATGTAGGCTATGAAGAGGGCGGGCAACTTACTGAAGCAGTCAGACGAAGACCGTATTCTGTTATTCTGATGGATGAAATTGAAAAAGCTCATCCAGAGGTTTTTAATATTCTCCTGCAGGCACTTGATGATGGAAGAATAACAGATTCTCAAGGGCGAATGGTCGACTTTAAAAATACTGTCATTATCATGACCTCTAATATAGGATCTCATTTCTTATTGGAACGAAATGAGAATGAGGTTGAAATTTCAGAGGCAACAAGAGAAAAGGTTCTCGGACAATTAAAGAGTCACTTTCGTCCTGAATTTTTAAATAGGATAGATGAAACCATCCTTTTTAAACCTTTATCGTTAACAGAAATAAAAGATATTGTGGTAAAAATGATGAAGGAACTACAGAGTAGGTTAAGGGAACAGGATATTGAAGTAAATATTACGGACATTGCAAAAGAGTTTATAGCTGTCAATGGATTCGACCCTATTTATGGTGCAAGACCATTAAAGCGGTTTATCCAAAGAAAAATTGAGACAAAACTTGCAAGGGCAATCATTGCTGGCAAGGTCCATGATCACTCAGTCATTAACATTAGCATTGAAAATGAAGAAATAACCATTTCAATTGAATAAATCAAAAAGGTCATCCAGATTTAATGGATGACCTTTTTAAACGAATTAATGCTTTTGAGCAGGTTCATTAGGAAGCACTGCAGTTGCAATAATAATCAAAATGGAAACACCAACAGATATAATTGCTCCTGACGTGAAGTCATAAACCCCACCTTCTGTCATTGAACTAACTACATATGAAAGCATTTGCACTAAAAGAAACGCCCAGAAAAAAGTCCAAAAGTATCGCACTATGTTTCACCTCTACCCTATTTATCATCTCTAATAATATTACCATAAGCTTTTGAAATAATAAACGCAAAGTTTGACAATAACATTTTGCTGCATAAAATATATAAACACTAGATGGATGTGTTTAAACTAGGCTATACTCCCTTTCATTTAATGTGAAATCACAT
Source organism: Neobacillus niacini (assembly GCF_031457145.1). Classification (GTDB taxonomy): domain Bacteria; phylum Bacillota; class Bacilli; order Bacillales; family Cytobacillaceae; genus Neobacillus; species Neobacillus niacini_J. The sequence continues at coordinate 660,961 of NZ_JAVDVZ010000002.1, read as the reverse complement.
ACAATATTTTGAGGAAATATGTAAAAGGAGATTTAGTGATGGAGAACCGGAATTTTCAGATGGATAACCAGTGGAACGTCATCCATTACCCTAAAAAGCCCACAGGTTTTGGAATATTAATAATCGGAGATGAAAGGCATTTTGTTGACGAAAGCAAATGCTTTTGGACTCAGAATGAAGGTAGACTGGCCATTATCAACCAATTTAAAAAATCAGGATATACTATTTTTTCCTCAAATTTGTATGGGCGAAACTGGGGAAGTGATCATGCTATAGAGCTTGCACAGAGGCTATATCAGCAAGTAATAAGAAGTGAAATTCTTAATAATAAAGTTCATGTAATCGCCGAGGGTATGGGGGCTCTTGTTGCTGTTAGATTAATGGAAAAGATGAAGGGGCAATTAAGGTCAGTCGTTTTGGTAAATCCTATTCTCTCCTTGAAAAAACATATTGAACTTGAAAAGGAACACAAATTCTTTTATAAAAAATTAATGAGGGAACTGACAGCTGCTCATATGAAGGATCAAGTCACGCTTGAAAGAGAGCTGCAAAACATGGATGATGACGTAAATTTAGATTTGGGTATTCCAATAAAAATTATCAATGTTATGTCCAGTGGGAAATCATATAACCAATCAAAACTGCTGCAACAAATACTGGTTAAAACGGAAATAAGTCCAACATATATTGTTCCTGAAAAAAAGCAACAGCTTGGAAATATGATAAAAAAATTTTTCAACCAATATGAAAAGGTACTATAAACACCGTCCTCCCCTTAAAGAGAAATATTTCTTTATGAAACCGCATAGAATTCATTAAAGAAGCGTGGGGAGGCAGGATTAGTAATGGACAAGGTCGTTATAGTTGGAGTATTTGACTTTGTGAATTTTCATCTATGCAAAGCATTACTTAATAAAGGGATAGAGGTCAGGGGAGTACAGATTGAGACAGAAGAAAATGAGGATATTTTAGTTGAGAAAAGACTAGAAATCGGACGAAATTCGAACTTTACTGAGGTTTCTGTAAAGGACTTAACAAATAAATCCAACGAAAAAGAGACGATAGTACTCTCTGTCTACGACCTATATATGAAATATAAGGAGAATGTTTTACAAAATGACTTTATGAAAAACCATTTCCTATATGAGGATAATTGGGATCAAATTATTATTATTGTTCCTATTCAACTACTTGGAAATGAAATTGAATCAGAGGCCAATGTGTTTATTAATGATGTTATTAATAGGAAGAGAAACTTGAATAAAAACATTCAATATCTCTATTTACCAACTATATATGGACCATGGCAGCCTGATACGTTTATGTTTCAACATTCAATTTTAGCAGGCATGGATAAGGGAAAAGGATTTAGAGGAATGCGGGAGGAGACAAACGATGCCCTGTTTGTTGATGATACTGTGGAATCTATAATTGAAGTAGTCGAAGAGAAAGGGCCAGGAAAATACTTACTCCAAAGTGGAGAGAAAGACCAGTGGGATTTATGTGCTGCTTTTTTAAGAATCATCGGACATCCTTCAAGCGAGCGAACAGTAGATAGAATGGAAGATGATATCATCAAATTAACGGTTAACCGTTCCATCCCTATTTCTGAAGCCTTGACAAAGCAGATTGACCACACCCATAGATTGTATAGTTAATATTCATTTAAGTAATTAAAAAGCTGCCGCAAATCACGGCAGCTTATTTTTTCTTTAAAAATTTTTCTACAAACGGATAAACCATTTGAATTATAGGCTTCAAATTTTGAGAGGAATCCTTCAGCTTTACGATGTTTTCTATAATTGATTCAAAATCAAGTGAATTTTGATTCGAATTTGGAACCTCATGGTGATTACTGTGCATACTCCCTCTTCTATCACCAAACATCATCCTAGAAAAACGATCATCCGGACTCTGCTTGTGATGAGCTTTTTCTTTTTCCATACTAAGCCCCTCCATATTGTAATGAATTCTCCTTTTAGATTATGATGGGAATGTTCAAATGGTATGGACATAAGCGGGGTATAAGGATTTAATGGTTGCTTAATGATACTTTTGTTTGATAAAATTAGTACCAAGTCATAATAATTACTAATAATAAAAGATGAATTATATAAGGAGATGATTCCTTGAACGCTGGAATTGTTGGAATTGGAAGATATTTACCAGAGAAAGTAGTTACAAATGCAGATTTAGAAAAAATCATGGATACATCAGATGAATGGATTCGGTCACGAACAGGGATTGAAGAACGTCGTATCGCAGACGATAATACGAACACTTCTGATATGGGGCTGGCGGCTGCTCAAAAAGCAATCGAAAATGCAGGAATCACTCCTGAAGATATCGATTTAATTTTGGTTGCAACTGTCACACCTGATCAACCATTCCCTTCCGTTGCATGTATGCTTCAAGAACGGTTAGGTGCTAAAAAAGCTGCAGCGATGGACGTGAGTGCTGCATGTGCAGGTTTTATGTATGGTATTGTCACAGCGAAGCAGTTTGTAGAATCAGGAGTTTATAAGCATGTATTAATAGTGGGAGTTGAAAAACTTTCAAAAATTACTAATTGGGAAGATAGAAACACCGCAGTGCTGTTTGGTGACGGTGCTGGAGCTGTTATAATTGGCCAAGTATCAGAAAATAGAGGTGTTCTCGCTTTCGAACTTGGTGCGGACGGTACAGGAGCAAAACATTTATACCAAGATGAGTATATTATTATGAATGGACGAGAAGTTTTTAAATTTGCAGTCCGACAAATGGGAGAAAGCTGTCTCAATGTTCTAGAAAAGGCTGGATTATCCAAAGAGGATGTAGATTTCCTTATTCCTCACCAAGCCAATATCCGAATCATGGAGGCATCTAGGCAAAGACTTGAACTGCCAGTTGAGAAGATGTCAAAAACCGTTCATAAATATGGTAATACTTCAGCTGCTTCTATTCCAATTTCGCTCGTTGAAGAGTTAGAGGCTGGAAAAATTAAAGACGATGATATCATTGTAATGGTGGGATTTGGCGGCGGTTTAACCTGGGGCGCCATTGCCATTAGATGGGGAAAATAACCAATAATTGATATAAAATGATGTGTAATAAAGGAGATGTCACAAATGGAAAAGCGTAGAGTTGTGGTGACAGGTGTAGGAGCGGTTACACCGCTGGGATTGAATGTTGAAACCACATGGAAAGGGATAATTGAAGGAAAGTCTGGCATTGGACCTCTAACAAGAGTAAATGCAGATGAGTATCCTGCAAAAGTTGCGGCACAGGTAAACGACTTTTCACCCGAAACAATTATGGATAGAAAAGACGCGCGTAAAATGGATCGTTTTACTCAGTTCGCGGTTGCAGCAGCATTAATGGCCGTTGAAGATGCAAATCTTGCTATTAATGCCGATAATGCCGACCGTATAGGAGTATGGATTGGATCAGGGATTGGCGGAATGGAAACATTTGAAGAACAATTTGAAATCTTTCAAAAAAGAGGATACAAAAGGGTTAGTCCATTTTTTGTACCAATGCTGATTCCTGACATGGCAACTGGGCAGGTTTCTATAAGACTTGGTGCAAAAGGATTTAATTCCTGTACAGTAACAGCATGTGCAACAGGAACAAATTCAATTGGAGATGCCTTTAAAGTAATTCAGCGGGGCGATGCAGATGCCATGATTACTGGTGGAGCCGAAGCGCCAATTACAAAAATGTCTGTAGCTGGTTTCTGTGCAAATACTGCACTTTCTACCAATCCTGACCCGAAAACTGCAAGCAGACCATTCGATAAAAATCGTGATGGCTTTATCATTGGTGAAGGTGCTGGTGTTATCGTTCTAGAAGAGTTAGAGCACGCATTAGCCCGCGGGGCAAAAATATATGCTGAAATTGTTGGCTATGGTGCAACAGGGGATGCTTATCATATTACCGCACCAGCTCCAGGTGGCGAAGGCGGGGCACGTGCGATGAAGATGGCGATTAAAGACAGTGGTCTAAATCCTGCGGATATCGATTATATTAATGCTCATGGAACAAGCACTGAATATAATGATAAGTTTGAAACCCTTGCAGTAAAAGAGGTATTTGGTGAACATGCGTACAAACTGGCGATTAGCTCAACAAAATCAATGACAGGACACCTTCTAGGGGCTGCAGGAGGCATTGAAGCAATCTTTTCAGTGTTAGCCATGAGAGACAGCATTCTACCTCCGACTATTAATTATGAAACAGCTGACCCTGAATGTGATTTAGATTATGTACCAAATAAAGCCCGTCAAAAAGAAATTAAAGCTGTAATGAGTAACTCACTAGGCTTTGGCGGTCACAATGCAACGATTGTTTTCAAGAAATATGAAAAATAAATGGCTTGACCAGGAAATTTCCTGGTTGGCTTTTTTTATTATTATTTAGGGAAAGTAATACCATACAGAACCTCTTTCCATCTCATTCATAAAATGTAAAAAATGAAGAAGTATGGAGTGAGGAAATGGGCATCATTCAAACAGATAAATGGTTGGAAGAGGAGTTTAATCGTCCAACAAAAATATGCGAAAAGCTGCTCCCTGCTTTTAAGGGGCAAAGTGCACTAAAAATTTATAATCAATTAACCGAGTTCGGAATGTATTCACCCTCGCATTTGACCAAAGAAATTTTTAATTCGATGAAAGAAACCAAGGTATGGGAGGAAGTGGACCTTATTTTTCAGGAATATAAAAGGAGGTGGGGAGGGCCAGATATTCCAATTTACCTTTTTCCAATTGGCCAGCAACGGAGCCTTTTTTCTAGACAAGAAGAAAAAGTTAAGGGCGGCGTCTCTTACCCAGATAAAATGTTTTTATTTCTGTCTAATAGGCTAACGGTGCAAGAATTAGAGGCACTTTTTGTCCATGAATACCATCATATTTGCAGGTTAAAGATGCAAACAAAAAGGTTCGAAGACTACACCTTACTCGATTCAATTATAATTGAAGGGCTTGCCGAATACTCTGTTTTAGTGCATTGTGGGAGAAACTATTTAGCAGATTGGTGCAGTATGTATACAGATTCTGAATTGGAAAACCTGTGGGATAAATATTTAATTAAAAATTTGGATTTGAAAAAAAGTGAGAAGAAACACGATGATTTATTATATGGATTAGGCAGGGTTCCTAAATTAATCGGATATGCAGCAGGGTTTAAAATTGTAGAAAATTATTATAAAAGTAATCATTATTCAACAAAACTATCCTTTAAACTACCAGCAAAGCAATACGTAATAGCTGGAAATAGTATTACTAAAAAAAGCCCAAAAAAATAGGCTTTTTTTGTTTTGGTTTTTTTGGAGCAATCTATATATTGAGGAATAAATTAACTTATCTCTGCCCATACTGATTGACAAACAGTTTCTTGAAGTGAGGGGTTGTACAATGTTGTATCTTCATGATGTTTGGGTAAATTGGTTTGAAGGTGAAGAAAACGGATATAATGTGTGCCACTTTCATGAATGGCGCAAAGATGACGGTGTAGAGCTGTTAGACCAAGCTCCTTTGTTAAAAGTAGAACCGATTCTCTTTCACTATATTGAGAACGATCTCTCAGAATTACCTCAACAGCTTCTGGATGATATTTTTCAAAAGGCGTACTTAAGAAAAAATCATGAAAGAGTTCAACTTGATTATTGCTTTGTTGTTACAGATGGGGTTGGAATACTAGCAATAGATACAATCGGATACTCAATACCGATTAGAAAGAGCAGGCTCATTCCAAGACAAGAACAGCTTGTCTATGAAATGATTGCTGGACATGAGGCGAAACAATACCATTTTCAACAGAATTCAGTGGATAAAGATTTTCATATCTTATCACCTGAACCAGAATTAATGACAGGACTAACGCGAAAAGAGCGTCAGTTAAAACAGCTGTTATTTATGGCACTTGATCAATTACATACATCTCAGAACGAGGCTGAAGTTCGTTACTGGTTTACTGAATGGTGTCCAGAGCGGTACTCAGCCATACAGGAATTGAACTTTGAAAATGCATGGCTGCAGTTGTTTGAGGAAACAAAATACGGTTGGTCTAAACGACATGAAACATTTTGTGAGAATCTAATAAAAGGTCAGCCATTTTTCGAAAAGCTATGGGAAATGGAGCATGGACCTAAAGTAAATTAAAAACTGGTCACGAAAGTAAATCATAACTTTCGTGACCAGTTTTTTTTATCTTCTCTTTCTTCCTAATCCCATCGCATTTTCCATTTTCTTAACTGTTTTACTGGCAACTTGGTTTGCCTTTTCAGCACCTTCGTCTAATATTCTGTCAAGTTCACTTGATTCCATTAAGTTATTATACTTTTCTTGAATCGGCTTAAATACATTTACAACTACATTAGCTAAATCACCTTTAAAATCTCCATATCCTTTACCATGATACATTGCCTCAAGTTCAGGGATGGTCTTATTATCTAGAATGGAATAAATAGAAAGCAGATTAGAGATTCCAGGCTTATTGGTCTGATCAAATTTAACAATACCCTCAGAGTCTGTAACAGCACTTTTAATTTTCTTTTCAATTTGTTTTGGATCATCTAGCGGAGTGATAAAAGCTTTACTATTTGGATCGGATTTGCTCATTTTCTTTGTTGGTTCCTGTAATGACATAATCCGTGCGCCAACTTCAGGAAGGCGAATATCAGGGATTGTTAAAACATCTCCATATTTTTTATTAAATCTTTCTGCTAAATCTCGCGTTAATTCCAAATGCTGCTTCTGATCTTCTCCAACAGGTACTAAATTGGCATTATATAATAAAATGTCTGCAGCCATTAATGGTGGATATGTTAATAAACTTGCGGATACAGCATCTTTACCAGCAGACTTATCCTTAAATTGAGTCATTCTTTCCAATTCACCAATATAGGCAATACATTGCATCATCCATCCAGCTTGAGCATGTGCTGGAACTTCCGATTGGATAAACAAGGTTGCCTTCTCTGGATTGATACCAACAGCTAAGTAAAGTGCTGCTAAACTTCGAATATTCTTTCGAAGTACTAAACGATCCTGTGGGACTGTTATCGCATGTTGATCGACGATACAAAAGTAGCAATTATAATCGTTTTGCAATTCTACAAATTGCTTCATTGCCCCAATATAGTTTCCAAGTGTAATCGTACCACTTGGCTGAATTCCTGAAAAAATTGTTTGCATGACCAAATTCCTCCTAAATTTATATAAAAAAAAACCATTCATCCCCACAACGATAGGGACGAATGGTTCGCGGTACCACCCTAAATTACTCAAAAGAGTCACTCATTTCCTGAATATCTTGATTTAATAGTCAGGGAACCTTTTAACGCAAGGAAACGTCTTTTCCTACTATTCAATGAAGTTCGGAAAAGAAGCTCGAAAGTCCATTCCGTATTTTTCCGTGTTTGTTTTCACCAGCCACAAACTCTCTGAAACGGATAAAAATACGTACTACTCTTTGTCATTGCCTACTACTTTAATTAACTTATTCTTATTATAATTAAATGTATATTCGTAATCAAGTTACTATAGGGTTTTATCGTTACTTCTTATTGCCTCCAACACTTTTCCAACGTGTTTGGAATCTTGCACTTTGATCTACGAATTCTGAGCGTTTCTTTCCCCCAAAAACAGTTTCGCCAAAGCCATTGGTTATTACACCCATAAGTGCAGTAATACCAATAATAAGAATAGCAACCATTGATAAATCAGCTATGTATCCACCCATGATAAAACCTCCATTTTCAATTCAAAAGTTAGGTAACTGTTTATTTTGTAAATCTCCTTATGATTATTTTATAAGAACAAGGCGGTTATTGAAAGAGGAAACGTTTAAAAACAACAATAATTATAGAAAAGATGAATGCGTTTTCATTTATGGGGCTTTAATTGAGAATATTCCTAGGTATAAAAGATCGTGATATATTACAGATAAACACTCTATACATAATTCCATTATTTTCTGAAAAAACCTACAAATTAATAACGGTTGATTCGAAGAATATAGGGGGTTAAAGATATATTATTGAAAAATTCAAGATTAAAACCTTGAAAAAGTATGAAACCTTTTTAGTATTTATTCGTCTAATATAATGAAAATAAATAATTAATGTTTATCATTTGACATTCAATAAATTTTGAAAAAAGGATACCTTTTTTAAAATCAGTAGTGTATAATTAATGATATAAATTACTTATTTATAATTATTTTAATCAAGAATCAATATTGATGGTTTACTATAGAATTAAATAGTAATTAAAAGAGGAGTGTGGAGAAGAATGGTAACATTATACACTTCACCAAGTTGTACATCATGCAGGAAAGCAAAATCATGGTTAGAGGAACATGAAATCCCATATACTGAAAGAAATATATTTTCTGAACCATTGTCAATTGAAGAAATCAAAGAAATCCTTCGCATGACAGAAGATGGTACAGATGAAATTATTTCAACAAGATCAAAGACTTTTCAAAAGTTAGATGTAAACTTAGATACAATGCCGCTACAAGATTTATTTGAGTTAATAAAAGCTAATCCTGGATTATTACGCCGTCCAATTATTATTGACGAAAAACGATTACAGGTTGGCTATAATGAAGATGAAATTCGACGGTTTCTACCGAGGAGAGTACGTACTTTCCAATTAAGAGAAGCACAACGCATGGTTAATTAAATTTAAAGATTAAAGCCTTCATTCTGAAGGCTTTTTTTACCCTCCAGGCCTATTAAGTTTGAGATTTCTGAGTCATTTTGTTACAATGTAAGGAATATCTAATTAATAGGCAAATGAATGGTTTTTGCAATTTAGAGTAATTTTATTTCCCAATTTGATACTTTTGTCATAAAATGAAGGTACAAGGATTTTTTACTTTTTTTCATAACAACAAATGAATCCTTTCTAACTTGGGTAATTGCTAAAAAGCATTGTCTGCTTGGGGGTATTTAGTCCCTTCAATAGGAAAAAGGAAGGGAGAGGTAAAGATGGAAATCGAAAGAATTAATGAGCATACAGTGAAGTTTTACATCTCTTATGGTGATATAGAAGAACGAGGCTTTGATCGAGAGGAAATTTGGTACAATCGGGAGCGGAGCGAGGAACTATTCTGGGAAATGATGGATGAGGTTCATCATGAGGAAGAGTTTGTTGTGGAAGGACCATTATGGATCCAAGTACAGGCGTTAGAAAAAGGGTTAGAAATTCTTGTAACAAAGGCCCAGGTATCAAAAGATGGACAAAAGTTTGAGCTTCCAATTCCAAATGAAAAACTAAAGGATTTACCTGTAGATAACAATATTGAAGATATCCTGGATCATCATTTTAATCCTGGACATCGTGATGATGATCTTTTACTCGAAGAGGAGTCTTTAGAGTTTTTAATTGCTTTCAAGGATTTTGAAGATGTCATAATGTTATCAAATCGTGGCGGCCTCGATGATTTAATTACCGTGTTGTATAACTTTGAAAATAAATACTATTTATATACTGAGTTTCCTGAAGATTTGTTTGAAGAGGATGAAATTGATGATATTCTAAGTATCCTGCTTGAATATGGATACGAAACACAGTTAACCATCCATCGAATCCAAGAGTATGGTAAAGAAATAATTTCTAAAAATGTTTTTACTGAAATTAGAAAACATTTTAAATAAACGTGCCGATTTCTATTATTGAAATCGGTATTTTTTACATACTTTGATTATTAAATGGCGGTGATTAGACTGAAAAACACAGTAAGGGTTGTTTTGTTTGTGCTCGTTTTATCCATACTTTTGTTTTTCTTTAATGAGTATTTAGATGGCAGCATATTTGGTTTCTTAAGCCTTTTAATCACACTATCTGTCATTTTTATTGCATTTGTAATCTTTCTTGAAAATCGTCATCCGACCCAAACGATTACCTGGTTGGTTGTTTTAGGGAGCTTTCCATTAGTTGGATTCTTTTTCTATTTACTTTTTGGTAGGAATTATCGAAAAGAGAAAATGTATCGGAAAAAGTATTTTCTCGATAAACAAGCTTTTTTAACGGTGGAGGGTGAAAATGACCCGCGAAGTGAAGAAAAACTTAGTTTAATGGGTGAGCACCAAGCAAGACTATTTACTTTGGCACAAAGGTTGGGAAATAGCCCCATATCCTTTGATACTTCGACTAAGGTATTAACCAATGGCGAGGAAACTTTTCATCATATTCTTGAACAATTGGACAGAGCGAGACATCATATTCATATGGAGTATTATATTGTTCGGGATGATCATATCGGGCAAGAAATAAAAAATATCTTAATTAAAAAGGCTGCACAAGGAGTAAAGGTTAGATTCCTATATGATGCAGTAGGTTCTTGGAAATTATCAAAAATGTATATAAATGATTTGAAAAAAGCCGGAATAGAAACGGTTTGTTTTGGTCCTGTAAAACTGCCATTTTTAAATAATAAATTTAATTTCAGAAATCACCGAAAAATTATTGTGATTGATGGGATGATTGGGTTTGTTGGCGGCCTTAATATTGGTGATGAATATTTAGGCAGGAATCAACATTTTGGTTTTTGGCGGGACACCCACTTAATGGTAAGAGGGGAAGCTGTCAGGTCGCTACAGCTCATTTTTTTACAAGACTGGTATTATATGACCAACCATAGCTTTTTAACAGCGGAGTATTTGTCTCCACAAGTAGATGAAGAAAACCATGGAGGAGTCCAGTTAATTGCCGGCGGACCAGATAATGAATGGAGTGTTATAAAAAATATCTTTTTCTCGATGATTACTTCAGCAAAAAAATCTGTTTGGATTGCCTCACCGTACTTTATCCCTGATGAAGACATCTTTTCCGCGATAAAGGTGGCTGCCTTAAGTGGAATTGATGTGAGATTACTTGTACCTAATCGTCCGGATAAACGAATTGTCTTTCATGCCTCACGCTCCTATTTTCCAGAGCTTTTAGAGGCAGGTGTAAAGGTTTACGAATATGAACGTGGGTTTATGCATAGTAAAATCGTGATTGTCGACCATGAGCTTGCTTCCATTGGAACGTCAAATATGGATATGCGTAGTTTTCATTTGAATTTCGAGGTAAATGCCTTTTTATTTCGAACAAAAAGTACTCAAAAGCTTGTGGCGGAATATATCAATGACCTAGAATATGCAAAGCAGCTTGAATTAGCCTCTTTTCGTAAAAGACATATTGGTTTACGATTAATAGAATCAACTGCAAGGTTACTTTCACCGCTTCTTTAAGTTCACAAACTCGTCAAAATGACGAGTTTTCTTTTTGTCTAAAAAAAGGATTTCTTGTCATATAACACGAATGTAAGGAATAAAAGGAGGGTGAGATTCATTTGTTAACGGCACGAACGAAATCAGGAACAATGTTTAGCTTAAGTAACGAATATGAAAAAGAGAAACTATTGATTCTTCGAAACAATGAGAAGTTTACTTGTCCGGTCTGCGGGGAATCAGTATCTCTAAAATTAGGGAATCAACGAATTTACCATTTTGCTCACCGAAGCGGCACAGTTTGCAGCGATTTTCATGAAAGTGAATCCCTTTATCATATAGAAGGAAAACTTCAGCTCTATCAGTGGTTACATATGCAAGGTATTCCTGCAGAATTAGAGTATTATGATTCGATGATTGGACAGCGTCCTGATATCATGTTCCATTTTGGCGGCAGCAGATACGCATTGGAATACCAGTGTTCGCCAATATCGGAAGAAATATTTATTAAGCGAACAGATGCATACTTACAAAATAATTATATTCCTTTCTGGATTATTGGCAGCAAGCATATTAAAGCAAAAAGGAGTAATATTATTTTCTCCTTGTCAAACTTTGATTATTTCTTTTTAAGAAAAGCAGCCCACAGGCAATTGGTACTTCCTTCTTATTGCCCCAAAGAAAAAAGATTTCATATCCTCAGTTCGATTCATCCTTTTTCCATAAAAAATGCAACCGCAAACAGCTTTCTCCTTTCTATTCACAAGACAGGAATTGAAGAAATTCTAGAACCAAAGGTGTTCAATCAATTTAACTTTACGAAATGGGCAAATGAAATGGAGAAATATACGATAAACTGGTCTCTTCATCCTAGTCCGGAATTAAATAGATTTCTTCGCGAGATATATACTCATAACCTCAACTTATATTTACTTCCTCCTGAAATCGGATTACCTGTAAGTCATTCCCTTCTAATTCAAACACCACCTATCATCTGGCAAACTTATTTGTATGTAGATGTTTTCCAGATTAAATCACCTAATTCACTTATTGATTTGAAGGAGGTAGAAAGAAATTTCAATAATAGAATAAAATTGAATGAAATCATCATCAGGAATTTACCACAACTCACGAGTGAAAAACCTTTTATGGCTGTGCAAGAATATTTTCAACTATTGGAGAGATTTGGAGTAATCATAAAAAGGGGCGAATCCCTCTATCAACTCCAAAAAGGGTTCACTATCCCGAATTCTAACCGGGAAAAGGAAGAACGTAAGCAGGAATTTTATCAGAAAAATCGCTCCATTCTTGAAAAAATATAAATGAAATAGTAGTTTGGAGCATAATATAATAGGTAAATCTTATTAAAAATAAAGGAAATAGCAGGAAAAAGGAGAATAATAACAGGGTTATAATTCTTTTCGTAAACCGAAAAATGTTGAATGGAGGAAGAAATATGGCAAACGAAACTACTGCGGTAAAAGCGCTGCCTTCAAGAAATGATATTCCAGTCGAAGATACATGGAGATTAGAAGATATTTTTGCTAGTGATGAAGTATGGGAAAAAGAGTTTCAAGAAGTAAAGAACCAAATTTCAGGGATTAAGGAATTCGAAGGAAAACTTGGTGAGAGTGCTGATACTCTTTATAGTGCTCTGCAATTTCAAGATAAGCTTCTTGAAAGAATCGGCAAGCTTTATACATACGCCCATATGCGCTATGACCAAGACACGACGAATTCTTTTTATCAGGGATTAGATGATAGAATGAAAAACCTTTACTCCCAAGCTGGAAGTCAATTAGCATTCATTGTTCCTGAAATCTTATCACTAGAGGAAGGTAAGGTTAATGGTTTTTTAAATGAAAAATCGGAATTAAAGCTCTATGAGCATGCCATTGAGGAAATTAATCTTCAAAGACCACATGTTTTGTCGGCTGAGCAGGAGGCATTGCTAGCAGAAGCGGGTGAAGTCATGGACGCGTCTAGTAACACCTTCGGAATGTTAAATAACGCTGATTTAAAGTTCCCTTCTGTTAAAGACGAAAATGGTGAAGAGGTTGAGATCACTCATGGACGATACATCCGATTCTTAGAAAGTGGAAAGCAAGAGGTTCGTCGTGATGCCTTTAAAGCGGTTTTCGAAACATATGGAAAGTTCCGAAATACGTTTGCTAGTACGATTAGTGGAAATGTGAAAAAAGATAATTTTAATGCAAGAGTCAGAAAATATAATTCTGCAAGACATGCAGCACTTTCAGCCAATAATATTCCTGAAAGCGTATATGATAATTTAGTTAATACCATAAACGATAATTTACATTTATTGCACCGCTACGTTAAACTCCGGAAAAAGGTGTTAGGGGTAGAAGAACTGCATATGTACGATCTTTATACACCTTTAGTCAAAGATGTGAAAATGGAAATACCGTATAAAGAGGCTGAAGAGCTAGTTGTTAAAGGTCTTGCTCCATTAGGTGAGGAGTATTCACAAATTTTAAAACAAGGTTTTGAGAACCGCTGGGTGGATGTTCACGAAAATAAAGGAAAGCGGAGTGGAGCTTATTCTTCTGGAGCTTATGGAACAAACCCTTACATTCTTATGAATTGGCAAGATAATGTAAATAACTTATTTACACTTGCTCATGAATTTGGACATTCGGTTCATAGCTACTATACTAGAAAAAATCAACCATACCCATATGGAAATTATTCAATCTTTGTGGCGGAAGTTGCCTCCACATGTAATGAAGCACTTTTAAATGATTATTTATTGAAGACGATTGATGACGAACAAAAGAGGATCTATTTATTAAATCATTATTTAGAAGGATTCAGAGGCACTGTATTCCGACAAACTATGTTTGCTGAATATGAGCATATCATTCATCAAAAAGCTCAAAATAATGAGGCGTTGACTGCGGATTCATTAACTAGCGAATATTATGCTTTGAATAAGAAGTATTTTGGAGAAGAGGATATTGTGATTGACGAAGAAATCGGGTTAGAATGGGCTCGAATTCCTCATTTCTATTACAATTATTATGTCTACCAATATGCTACCGGCTTTAGTGCTGCAACAGCATTAAGTAAACAAATCCTAGAGGAAGGGGAGCCTGCTGTTAAACGCTATATTGATTTCTTAAGTTCTGGAAGCTCTGATTATCCAATCGAAGTACTTAAGAAAGCCGGTGTGGATATGACAAGCGCAGACCCAATCAAGGATGCATGTAAGGTGTTTGAAGAAAAGTTAAATGAATTGGAACAGTTGTTATCTTAACAAGTAAAAGGGATGGTACCTGGTGTACCATCCCTTAAAAACCTCTAAATCTTTTTCTGTCATTCAGATAGAAAATTAAAGTAAGGATTCCAATAAAAAAAAGCGGAATGCTAATGATTATTGGGAAGATTTTCATTAAGGCTAGGATATGGAAGAAAAATCCGCCAAAAATAAACAGGATCATGAGGAAAATAGGTAAATTCTTCATTGAAGTGGTCACCTCTTTTTAAAGTTAGGTCAGTTATAGTTTATTGTCCAAAATTGAAAATATGATTTTGACAATTATGTGAAATAACACACAATCATATTGTCAATGGGTTCTAGCTCATGATATATTTTATACGTGAAGTTAATCACAACAAACATATACCCCTTTGTTTGACCGTGAAAAATTTCTCCCATCCCCTTTGTTCGTATTAATAGAAAAAGACCTTGCAGTTAACTGCAAGGTCTTTTCGTATTTTTTTGAAGTGATATTTTCTAGTCTTCAACATAGCGCCAAAATGTCCCATATTTAGCCGGGAGCTGTTCTACCTTTTGAAGTAAAAGTAATTTTTTCATTTCACGCTCAACCTGAGAGATGGTCATATTATAAACGACTGCTATCTCTTTAGAAGCCACTACTTTAAAATACTTCAAAAATGACTCCATCGGCGGAGGTTGATTTTTTACAGGCTGCTCAGACAACATTTCTTCAAGAATTTGTACATAGACTTCGTATGGGTATGATCCCGTAATTTTAATTCCTTCATCCTCTGCATTCTCGTTAAAAAATACAAGAGTTGGAATTTCTTGTACCTCCATTTCAGTGGTGATTTTTAAGTCACACTGAAACGCTTTTGCCGCACTTTCAGAATTAAAATCTGAAATGAATTCTTCGACATCTAAGCCAGCATTATTTGCACAGGATTTAAGCACCTCAAAATGGGAGATGTTTTGTTTATTAATAAAAAGTTTTTCTTGAAGCTTACGTAGAAACCGTATACCAGCTCGTCTCCCTTGCAGTTCCGCTGCCTTTATTGCTATGGAAGCAACATACGGGGAAGCTACAGGATTTTCTAACCAAAGGCTCCCATCACAGGACATTCCTGATCTGCTAGCCGTCTTTTCCCATAAATCTGCTATGACTTCATAATTCTTCTTTTTACTGACATTTAAATTGGTGATACGACCACTTAACACGTGCTTTAGAGAAAAATATTGACCGTATTCGATATGCAGCTTTTTTAAGATAGGCTCAAGTGCCCAACACTCAGGGCATAAAGGATCGATGAACATATATATTTCAAGCGGCTTCTTGTCATAACTAGAGAATTGTGGTTTTGAAATAAATCCTTGGTTACTCACGAATTTTCACCCGATATCTCACTGCCTTCTGGCATATTAATCATATGTTGTGCAGTAAGATAGAGCCTAGAATAAAAATCTTCCCTTAGCGGACCTTCTAGTCCAGTCTTGTCCATCGCTTGTTTCATACAAGAAAGCCATGCTGTTGCACGGGTAGGAGTTATGGGAAAAGGCAAATGTCGTGCACGCATCATAGGGTGACCATGCTCATCCGTATATATTGGAGGTCCTCCCAAATATTGTGTTAAAAATTGCTTTTGTTTTCTAGCAACTTCTGATAAATCATTTGGAAAGATTGGTGCAAGATCAGGATGTTGTGCAACTAGACCATAAAAAGTATCCACAAGGCTATGTAAGATATCCTCGCCTATGGCTTCATATGGAGTAGGCTTTTTCTCATTCAATGTTGACAACTCCTTTAAATATGTTTGTAATTTTATTTTATCAATGGACATTTCATATCTCAAATAAACCGCTTAGGAAAAAATTAACTCGAATGTTTTTGTTGATAAAACCTTGCAATTTTATTTAGTGTTTTCCGTATTGGAATACCATATTGCTTAAGGAGTTCCTGGAAAGCTGATTGCCCAAGTTGAAAATCTTCTACTTCGTATTCGACTTCATAATCTTCATTATTTAAATAAAAGCTATGGTCCAAGACAAGTAGTCCAATTTTGTATGGGAACTCAGCCCTTTTTGTCAATAGAGATCCGAAATATGCAATACTGTTAAAAGAAATATCCAATTGTTCAATACCATCATGAATTTTTCCTGTAGGAAGTTTTCCATATTGAATGGCCGTTTGGAATTCATTTACTGATAAATGTTGAGTGGTTTCTAAAAGACCAACAGTAGCCGGTTGTTTTAATGTCATTTCATAGTGCTCATATTTTTCCCTAATTCTTAGTGCAGAACCTAAATTCTTTAATGCAAAATCAGGTGTGTCAAAGTAGTGATTATTTTGGGTTATGATTTGTTTTTCTTCTACATTAAATTCCTTTAACAGAATTTCATATTCATCTTTTGTGAGGATATTTTTAAATTCAATTTCAATGGTTTCGCTCATTATGATCCATTCCTTTCAATTCATACCTTTATTGTATCTTAGCTGTTGTTCGAACCGCAATTTCCTGGGAGAAATGGATAGATTATGCTAAAATGGTAGAGTGAATGATGGAGGTAATAATGATGAATAAAAGAATATCAATTGATAAAGCAAATTTTAAGGATAGAAAATTACTTTTACAGGCAAGTGAGTCGATTAACGGTTTAATCCCATCTGAACAAATTCTTGTTGACTCTAAACAATTTTCATTTGTTTATTTAATGGATCATCCAGAGGGTTATACATATATCGACATTCCAGAACCAATATGGCCATTATTAAAAAGGACATTAGCAGAAAAAACACAAGTTTGGATCCAATTTGAGGATGAAGAATTGGAGTTAACTAATTTTTATGAAGAATTAGTTGACCTTTTAAACAACATAAAAGGAAATAGTAATTATGGTGAAGAGATGGTCGCAAAAGTAGAAGTGAATTTTTAAACATATTTTAGTTTTCATTGAGGTGGCATGATGAAGCATTGGGACCAATTTTTAGCTCCATATAAACAAGCTGTATCAGAGCTGAAAATAAAATTAAAGGGAATGAGGGGGCAATTTGAGCTGGATTCAAGTCATTCACCTATTGAATTTGTGACTGGCAGAGTTAAGCCGATTGCAAGTATCCTTGATAAGGCAAATCAAAAAGGAATTCCACTAGATAAATTAGAAGAGGAACTGCAAGACATTGCTGGAATGCGGATCATGTGTCAATTCGTAGACGATATTCATCGGGTTGTAAGCTTATTAAGAAACCGAAATGATCTGGAAATCGTTGAAGAGAGAGATTATATTTCACACAAAAAAACAAGTGGATATCGCTCTTATCATGTTGTAATTCAGTATCCGGTCCAAACGATACATGGAGAAAAAAAGATTCTTGCTGAAATACAAATAAGAACTCTAGCCATGAACTTTTGGGCAACAATTGAACATACTTTAAGTTATAAGTATAAAGGGATTTTCCCGACTGATATCCAAATGAGGTTACAACGTGCTGCGGAAGCTGCATTTCGCTTAGATGAAGAAATGTCCTTAATTCGTGGTGAAATTCAAGATGCACAAGCATTTTTTACAAGGAATAAAGAGTTTAAGCAAGAGGAAAAAAGTTGATAGAGGCTTTGTAAGCATTTCAGTACGAGGAGAAAACAATTATGAAATTTGCGATTACATCCAAAGGAGATCAGAAATCGAATATCTTGATGCATAAAATGCGGACATATTTACTCGATTTTGATCTGATTTACGATGAGGACCAGCCAGATATAGTTGTTTCTATCGGCGGTGATGGGACACTTCTTTATGCTTTCCACCGATACAGCAGCCGCTTGGATAAGACCGCTTTTGTCGGAATTCATACCGGGCATCTCGGCTTTTATGCTGATTGGACCCCTGATGAGATTGAAAAATTAGTCATTGCCATCGCCAAAACACCTTACCAAGTGGTGGAATATCCCTTAATTGAAGTGATTATTCGTTATCAGCATGCAGGTAAGGAGTCAAGATACCTTGCTCTAAACGAATCCACTGTCAAAAGTGTAGAAGGGACATTGGTTATGGATGTGGAAATTCGCGGACAGCAATTTGAACGGTTCCGAGGCGATGGATTATGTGTATCTACCCCATCTGGCAGTACTGCTTACAATAAAGCACTTGGAGGGGCAATTATCCATCCATCCATATCTGCCTTACAGGTCGCTGAAATGGCGTCAATTAACAATCGCGTGTTTCGGACTGTTGGATCGCCTCTAATCTTGCCATCCCATCATACTTGTATGTTGAAACCAGTGAATCATGTTGACTTTCAAGTAACAGTTGATCATCTTACCTTGCTTCATAAGGATGTAAAATCAATTCAGTTTAGGGTTCCAGACGAAAAAATCCGCTTTGCTCGTTTTCGTCCATTTCCTTTTTGGAAGAGAGTCCATGATTCTTTTATTTCTGATTCGGACTAATCAAGAGCTCGAGGAGACAATATGAATTCACGTTTTCAACTTCAGTGGGAAGTTAATCCATTACAGGCCGGTCAAACAATCAAAGAATTCCTGAAAGAAGAGGAAATATCTCGGATTGCCCTAACGGATATAAAATTCAGGGGCGGGAACATATTGGTAAATGGCATAGAAGTGAATGTTCGGTATGTGTTAAAGGAAAGTGAAACCTTAACTATTATCTTTCCTCCTGAAAATCCAAGTGAAGGAATAGTAGGAGAAAGAATCCCATTAACAATTCTATTTGAAGACCAATACCTACTAGTGGTAAACAAACCAGCGGGAATGAGTACCATTCCATCGAGGGAGCATCCAACAGGCAGTTTGGCAAATGCCTTGGTTGGTTACTATGAAGAAATTGGTCTCAGAGCAACCGCACATATTGTTACCCGTTTGGACCGGGATACATCTGGAATTGTATTAATTGCAAAACATCGGCATATACATCATTTATTTAGCAAGCAGCAACAAAAAGGGCATGTTAATAGAACCTATGAAGCATTCGCTGAAGGAAGTCTTAAGCATGAGAATGGATCGATTGAGGAACCGATTGGAAGAAAGAGTGACAGTATAATTGAAAGAGAAGTACGCAGTGATGGTCAATATGCGTGTACCGATTACAAAGTGCTAAATAGGTATAGCGAATTTACTCATGTTGAATTACAGTTAAAAACTGGAAGAACTCATCAAATACGTGTTCACATGTCATTTATAGGTCACCCATTATTGGGAGATGACTTATATGGAGGCAGTCTATTGCTAATTGAGCGTCAAGCCCTCCATTGTAAAAAGATTCGTTTTCCTCACCCTTTTAGTGGTATAAATATGCATTTCACAGCACCTCTTCCATTCGATATGAATGAATTAAGTAAACAAGGCTGACTTTTTAAAAGGTCAGCCTTAATTGCGTAATTTGATGATTTCCTAGGAAATTTGTCGATATACTTAGGCTTATTTTCCCTATTTTTAAGTAAAGTCTTTAAATTTTTCTGCTATGTATGGCATAGTAGAATCTACAGAAACAATTTCCATCTCTGGGTATCGAAGAACAGTAAGCTTTCCACCAAAAACAGCTCCAGTATCAATATTATATGTATTATTGATTATTCTGGGTTCTCTCACAGGTGTGTGACCGTAAACAATAATAGCTTTACCTGTATACTGTTTGGCCCAATCTCTTCTAACAGGAGAACCATCAGGGTGCTTTTCGCCAGTAATATCTCCATATAAGACAAAGGTCTTCACTTTTGAGTTTGTCTTTCCGATAAATTCTTCTTTTATTCCAGCGTGTGCGATAACAAGCCTATTTTGGTCTAATACTAAATGAAGCGGAGATTTTTCATATAGGTCAATGAAATTGTTTCGGATGGAATGCTGCTCTTTTTTGGGTAGTGATTTATACTCAGCAACGGTTGTTTCAAGTCCATGGGTTTCCTGAACCTTATTTCCAAGAAAGTAGCGATACAATTTATTGCAATGGTTTCCAGGTGTGTAAAAAGCCTTCTTTTGCTGTATTACAAGTCTCCAAACTATTTCAGCTACTTTTAGAGAAGAAGGTCCGCGGTCGGTTAAATCCCCAACAAATCCTAGTAGTCGATTATCGGGGTGAACGGGAATCCCGTCTTCCCATTTGTAACCACATTTCTTTGTAAGAGCTTCGAATTCTGGTAAACAGCCATGTATATCACCGATAATATCAATTTTCATTGAAGTAGTTCCCCCTTTAAATATATTTTTTGCCCGGGTTCACGTTTTTATTAGAGAAAAAAAGGAGGTTGATTTATGGAACAGCATGCTTCTGTAATATCTTTATTAATAGTAGTGACAGTTGCCTTCGTAACGCCAATTCTACTGCACCGGTTAAAATTAAATTATATCCCTGTTGTGGTTGCAGAGATCATTATGGGGCTGGTGTTTGGGCAAAGCGGTTTCAATGTCGTCCATGAAGATATGTGGTTATCAACGCTATCTACACTAGGTTTTATTTTTTTGATGTTTCTTAGCGGATTAGAAATTGATTTTACTGCCTTCACGGGGGGAAAGGAAAATAATAAACTTCCTAGTGGCAAAAAAGAACCGAACACCTTTTTGGTCGCAACGATTATTTTTATAGGGATATTTGTTTTTTCACTAGGTTTATCCTATTTGTTTGTCTTCGCTGGGTTTATTGACAATGCTTTTTTAATGACTCTTATTATATCAACGATTTCTCTAGGGGTCGTTGTACCAACATTAAAAGAAGCAAATCTGATGAAATCTAATATCGGACAAATTATTTTATTAATTGCTGTCGTGGCAGATTTGGTCACGATGATCCTTCTGGCAATTTTTGTATCTATCTATGACAAGGGTCAGGGTAATACCTGGCTGCTATTGATTTTGTTTGCAGCAGGAGTAGTCTTGTATTTTGTAGGAAAAAGGTTTAAAAATCGACCTTTACTCGAATCATTGTCAAGAGGGACAGTGCAAATCGGTACCCGTGCAGTCTTTATGCTGATTATCGTATTAGTGGGGCTTTCAGAAAGCGTAGGTGCAGAAAACATACTCGGTGCATTTCTTGCTGGGGTACTGGTTTCTCTCCTATCCCCAAATCAGGAATTGGTTCATAAACTTGATTCCTTTGGGTATGGTTTTTTAATACCAATCTTTTTTGTGATGATTGGGGTGGAGCTTGATATATGGTCGCTATTTGCGGATAAAAAGCTATTGCTATTAATACCGCTTTTATTAATTGGACTCTTAATTTCCAAAATTGTCCCCGTTTATTTGTTGAAAATATGGTACGATACGAAAACTGTTCTTGCTTCGGGTTTTTTATTAACTTCCACACTATCTTTAGTTATCGCAGCGGCGACGATTGGAGAGCGTATGAAGGTGATTACTACGGAGATGAGTGGAACACTGATTTTGGTTGCTGTCATCACCTCCATATTTACGCCGATTGCTTTTAAGAAATTGTTTCCTAAAGAAGTAGCTATTGATCGAAAACTAAGCATTGCTTTTTTAGGAGCAAACCAGGTGACACTCCCTGTTTCAAGGGAGTTAAAGTCAGGCTTATACGAAACGACCTTGTACCACACTAAAATGGATAAATCAGATAAATTGTCTTCAAATTCATTATTCGATATTGTTGAGATTCCTGATTATTCCTTGGATACAATTGAAAAGAATAAAATATTTCAAGCGGATATTATCGTTATATCTACAGGTGATGTTCAAATAAATGCAAAATTGTCTTTAAAAGCGAAAGAAATGAATGTATCAAGGGTCATTGCCCGGATTGAAAATCCCGAAATTGAGCAAAGCCTGAGGGAAAATGAAATTGAAGTTTTCTCGTCCTTCATGTCAACAAAAACATTGCTGCGTGCTCTAATCGAAACTCCGAGTGTCATTAACATCTTAACAAATCAAGAGACCTCACTATATGAAATAAGAATGAAAAATGAACAGTTCGATGGCATGACCTTAAGGAGGTTCCCGTTTACCGGGGATGTTATCTTTGTCCGGATTTTTCGTGGAAAAGATTCGCTTGTTCCTCACGGTGACACGGAGCTGCTTTTAAATGACCGTTTGATTGTAACGGGATCTAAAGAATATGTAGATGAGTTGAAAAGAGAACTGGAATTCTAATAAGATAAACTCGTGGTAAGCTGTTACTTTTCATTTTTTAGTAAATAGTGTAATATTAGTACCAAGTACTAATAACTAATATAATAATGTATCAAGTGGGAGGACTTTTTCTTTATGAATCTTTCTTTAAATGGAAAAACATATGTGGTAATGGGTGTTGCTAATAAGCGCAGTATTGCTTGGGGAATTGCTCGTTCATTACACATTGCAGGTGCGCGTTTAATCTTTACTTATGCTGGTGACAGACTTGAAGGGAATGTCCGTGAATTAGCTGAATCCTTGCAAGCAGAAGGTACTTTAGTGCTACCATGTGATGTAACAAGTGATGAAGAAGTGGCTAAATGCTTTGCTGAGATTAAAGCAACTGTTGGAACGATCCATGGTATTGCACACTGTATCGCTTTTGCGAACAAAGAAGAATTAAAAGGTGACTATTTGAACACCACAAGAGAGGGCTTCTTGTTAGCACATAATATCAGTGCCTATTCTTTAACTGCTGTGGCGAAAGAAGCTAAAGGATTGATGGTTGATGGCGGTAGTATTGTGACCTTAACGTACCTCGGCGGGGAGCGTGCATTGCCAAATTATAATGTAATGGGTGTAGCAAAAGCTTCTCTTGATGCCAGCGTACGCTACTTAGCTGCAGACTTAGGAAAAGAAGGAATTCGTGTTAATTCCATCTCTGCTGGTCCAATTCGTACATTATCAGCCAAAGGGGTTGGCGATTTTAACGAGATTACGAAAGTAGTTGAAGAGAGAGCGCCATTACGAAGAGCTACAACAACTGAAGAAGTTGGAGATACTGCTTTATTCCTTTTTAGTGACCTTTCAAGAGGCATAACTGGCGAGAATATTCACGTTGACTCAGGATATCACATTTTATAATTGTAAAGCCCGCTAATAATTGATTAGCGGGCTTTTTCTATGGCGATTTTTATGAACGAGGATAGGCAATTTGCATACATATAGAGTGTAGGGCTAGGTAAATGGAGGTGAATTGGGTGGAGAAAAACACAAAAAAGGGACCGTTATTATATGTCTCTCAGACTTTTCTAAATACACCTGTAAAAAATAATCAGGAAGTATTTACAAATAGGCAGGAGGTCCAGCTGCCAATCGAAGAACCACAGCTAGAGGAGGAAAGTGACAAGAAAAAAGTTTTGGAAAGTGACAAGAAAAAAGTTTTGGAAAGTGACAAGGAAAAAGTCTTGGAAAGTGACAAGGAAAAAGTTTTGGAAAGTGACAAGGAAAAAGTCTTTGAGGTTTCACTGGCTAATACTGATTTACCTAAACGATCTAAGATAAAAGAAGTAAAAGAGAAGAATAAAGCTCAAACAAATCAAGAAAAACAACGTACATTCAATCGGGTAAAAGGCTTTAAGGAAATGAACCTTATCGAGCGTTTGAAATACCTGGCTAACTTCCCTAAAGCAATGCCGCCTGTTCCATGCGTTTTTTATACAGTAGAAAAGAATTATCAGGGTTATTTAGTTGAATACAACGAACAAGAAATAACCATTAGAATTCCAAATCAAACAACAGAAACCATACCAGTCCAAAATTTAAAAGATATCATTATGATTGGAATAAAAAGATAAACAAAAAAAGCCAGCCGGGTTATCGACTGGCTCATTTTAATCTGAAATACTAATCGCAAATACCAAGGTCTACATCAGCAATACATTGTATTGCACAGAAACAATTTAAATCAACTGTAATACAGTCATTGGTAGAACGGAAACGGTTAACCTTACAAACTCTTTCAAGGTTAATACAGCATTTTTCTCCGCCTCCAACGAGATTTACCGGCATAAATCCTCCATCGTCCCTGCGTCCTGGTTCTAAAACACGAAGTGTTGCACAGCAATTATCATATACATCTTCAACGCGGAAGAAAATTGAAACGCATGCACCGTTTGTGGGGCTAAAGAACGCGTGGAATGGTGAACCATCAGCGTTTTTTAAAACAAATACACGAGTATCAGCACGATCTCTAGCTGGTGAAACCAATGTACCAAGTGGTTCCAAGAAACAACTTGGGCAATCTAAGCAATCATCATCTTGTATAGCATTATCCTGGATTTCTTTAATAGCACGAACAACATCGCATACACAGCCGTTGTTGCTGGGTGAATCACTATTTCTGCCACAACCCATTAATTACTCCTCCAATCCGTGATATATATCTTACATTACTAACATATTTCAACATCGCCAATTGGGTAACGGACAATCGCCTTTTTGAATTAAATTAGGCTAGAAATAAGGAAAGGACAAGAATCTATGAACATTGATCTATTGGATTTTATGATATTGACATTAGCCTGTTTCCGGCTAACCAGGCTATTTGTCTTTGATAAAATAACAGAGTTTATCCGTGATCCGTTCTTTGATGAAGTAGAAGAAGAAACGGAGGAGGGGACAATCGAAACATATTATGTTCCGAAGGGGACACCAGTAAAAAAATTCTTTGGGGAGCTGCTTAGTTGTTATTGGTGTACAGGCGTATGGACATCGGTATTTGTGGTAGCAGGATACCTTTTGTTACCGGTAATATTCGTCCCCACTATTCTTGTATTTGCTGTAGCCGGTTTAGCCGCAATAGTGGAAACCTTAGTCCAGCTATGGTTATAGAAAATTTAGTTGAAATAGTCGTCCGCCTTAGACAAGGTTGTCAAGGTCTCATATCTTAGAGTAGGAGAAATATTGATATGGGAGTTGTGAAAAAATGAATAATCAAAATAAGAAAACTCAAACAACAAAATCCTCTCAAACGAAAAAGCAAGGTAGGAAAAAAGGCTGCGGCTGTAATAAAAAAACTCAAAAATAATCATTTAAAACTGCCAGTCTTTTGGCGGTTTTTCTTTTTGAAAAAAGTATTTATAAATAAAGTTTTTACAAGCTAGTCATAATTTAGGTTAAACTCGAAAAAACTATATTATAGTGGGTATTCCTATAATTCGGCTAAGGGAAGGAAATAAAATGGTCTACATAATACGTCTAATGTTAATTGCTTGTGTGCTCTTTATGGGTTCCTGTAGTCAAGATCAAAAAGTGAAGGATAGCCAACTGGCTCTCATGAAAACGACCAATCCTAACCCGACTGTTACAGCAAAAAATAAAGGCAAGGACAATGCAATAAACATTGAAAAGGAAGTAAGCAGTTTTGATGAAATCTATGATGTGGCAGTGGTGAAGGGAAAAAAAGCAACACTTGTAGTATATAAGGTGAAGCATATGAAGCGATTCAAAATGAAAAAAATTGAAAAAGATTTAAACAAAACGCTGGAAGAACATTTCCCGAAGGAAAATTTTACTGTGTCGAGTGACTATAAGGTATTTTTAGAAGCTGTTCGGCTCGTTGAAAGGAAGAATAATGGAACCCTTTCCGATAAGAAGGCTGAGAAACGGTTAAACGAAATCGTTAAAATGACAGGGGATATGAAGTGAGAAGGGATGAATAAAGATGGCAAGCAAGCAGAAAAATATGACTCCTCAGCAGCAGAATTATCAGCAACTTCAACAAAAGCATGAACTGAAACGACCTGTTTTAAAGAATTGTATTAAGGCCTTTTGGGTAGGCGGGCTGATTTGTGTTGTTGGCCAGGCTATTAGTTATTTCTATATTTACTTTTTCGACTTTACTGAACAGAGTGTGGGTAATCCAACCGTTGCGACAATGGTGTTCCTATCCATGCTGCTAACCGGTTTCGGTATTTATGACCGCCTTGGACAATTTGCTGGCGCGGGAAGTGCAGTGCCCGTCACTGGATTTGGGAATGCAGTAATTTCTGCCGCAATCGAGCACAGGACAGAAGGATTTGTATTAGGTGTTGGAGGAAATATGTTTAAACTTGCTGGTTCGGTTATTCTTTTTGGAGTATTCTCTGCGTTTGTTGTTGCGCTGATTAAAACGTTACTGGGAATGTGGGGGGTTTTGTAATTGTTAAAAGGGCATCAATCTTGGGTCTTTCATAACCGGCCAATGATAGCGGCAACCGGAGTTTCCGGTGGTCCATTTGAGGCAAATGGTAACCTAGCCAATGACTTTGATATTTTACATGAAGATTTATGGATGGGGATGGATTCATACGAAAAGGCACAACGAGTGCTGCTGGAAGAAGCAATAAGGACTACATTAGCGAAAGCAAAAATGGAGAAAGAAAAAATAGAATTTTTATTTGCAGGAGATTTAATTAATCAAATCACACCAACCAGCTTTGCCGCGAGGACTATGCAAATACCTTATTTTGGTCTTTTTGGTGCATGCTCAACTTCAATGGAAGGGTTGGCGTTAGCGTCCTTTGTTGTTAACAGCCAAGGCGCTAGAAACGTTTTAACAGGTGCCTCAAGCCATAATGCTGCAACTGAAAAACAATTCAGATACCCAACTGAGTATGGAGGACAGAAACCGCCTACAGCTCAATGGACAGTTACAGGTGCTGGGATTGCACTTGTTACAGAAAATCAAGCAGGTCAGCAGCTGCCTGTAACGACATCTGCGACAATCGGAAAAGTTATTGACATGGGATTGTCTGATCCTTTTAATATGGGTGGTGCCATGGCACCTGCCGCGGCTGATACGATTATGGCTCATTTTCGGGATATGGAAATAGATCCTTCTTACTATGATCTAATCATTACTGGTGATTTAGGAAGAATCGGGCATGATACAGCCTTTGAATTACTAGGCAAGAGTGGAATCAAATTAGAACGGAAACAATTCCAAGATTGTGGGCTGTTAATTTATAAGGATGATCAGCCAGTTCAGGCTGGGGCCAGTGGTGCAGGATGCTCAGCAACAGTCGTATACGGTCATTTACTAAATCAAATGAAAAAGGGGATTTATAAGAGGATATTAGTTGTTGCAACAGGTGCTTTGTTGTCGCCTCTTAGTTTTCAACAAAAGGAATCCATTCCATGTATTGCACATGCGGTGGCGATTGAAATGAATGAAGAGGGAAGGTAATGGTATGTTAGCAATGTTTTTTTGGGCTTTTGTGGTTGGCGGAATCATTTGTGTTATCGGCCAATTATTATTTGATGTGGCTAAGCTGACACCAGGCCATACGCTAAGCTTACTTGTAGTGGCAGGTGCCATTCTAGATGGCTTTGGCCTGTATGAGCCTTTAGTTGATTTTGCTGGTGCAGGTGCAACGATTCCAATAACAAGCTTTGGAAACTCTTTAGTGCACGGTGCCATGCAGGATGCAGAAAAGCATGGCATAATCGGAGTTCTAACGGGCATGTTCCAAGTTACTAGTTCTGGTATCTCAGCAGCGATTATTTTTGGTTTTATCGGGGCACTTATCTTTAAACCAAAAGGGTAAGAAATTCATAGGTTGTCTCTAGAGGAGCGCCCGGTACACTTTGAAGCTAAATCTCATATGTTATAAATGAGACTTACAAAGTGAGGTGACACTCTATGTTCGGTGGATATGGTGGATATGGCGGCTGTGGCTACGGCGGTGGATATGGCGGCGGTTGTTCAACTTTTGTTTTAATCGTCGTATTATTCATTCTTTTAATCATCGTCGGTGCAAGCTTTTTTTAAAAAAACTGCATTAAGGTGCAGGCGAAAGTAGAGGTTGGCCAAATCAGTGGCCAGCCTTTTCTTTTAGTCATTTCTTTCACGTTTTATATCTTCCTTCATACAATATCAGTAGCCTATGAAGGAGCGTGATATTTATCATGGATAATGGATTTTTTAAAAATGTCGAAAAGAAAACTGGCGTAAATATGAAAGATATTTTTGACTTAGCCAATTCCTTACAAAATGCAAATTTTAAAGATGAAAAGACCGTTCGAAATGTCATCAAACGTGTTTCGGAAATTGCGAATAAGCCAGTTAATCAAGAAACGGAAGATAAAATTGTTCAATCAATCATTGCCGATGGCAAACAGCTTGATATCAATACGATTTCTAAGATGATCAATAAGAAATAAAATAAAATGGCCTTTTTCCATAATGGAATCAGGCCAATTTTTATTATTTATTCTTTTTTTTCATTAATGGTGCTAAAAAGCGAGTAGGATGAGCCTTTTTCCCTCTTCGATTCTGGGGAACTGAAATAAACAGTTCTTGCATTGCACGGGTCATCGCTACATAAAACAGTCTTCTCTCTTCTTCAATTGCAGTAAAATCACCATTTCTACTACTATCTAATGCATAATCATGGGGCAGGCTGCCATCAACCGCTCCAATGATATATACGTTTATATATTCTAAGCCTTTTGCACGGTGAATGGTACTTAGGCTAATTGCTTCAGTAAAATGTTTACTCAAATTTTTGATTTCTTTATTCATTGCTGACATATGTTCTGCATGTGACAATAAAGCTTGAATGCTATCAAAGCTTTTAGCAGCTACTTTTAAATCTTTTAAATCATCAGAGCCTTTGTCTTGCTGATTCGATTCATTTCCTCTTTTTTTCAAGAAGTCGATGAAACCTAGTTCCTTTTCAATGGTTTCAATCGTCTTAAGGGGGGGAGAAAATTTCAATGAACGAATTAACTGAACAGCTTTCTTTAATTTCTTTTCTTGAAAAGCATGTTTTGTTTTTATATGTGAAAGCGCATCAAGATAGGTACAATCTTTGAGGATGCTTTCCGCTTTTAAATCTTTAAGGACAGTCTGCTTCAGAAATAAAATAGGTAAAATATCAGATAATGCCTGATGATTATCTTCATTTAAGCTCAATCTTAGAAAAGAAAGAACACTTTTTACAATTCGACGTTCGTAAAAAGCTTCTGAATCTAAATCAATTTTAAAAGGCAGGTTCGAACTTGCTAATCGTTCGAATACAGCCCGAGAACCGGCATTGGTCCGAAATAAAATTGCAAAATCAGATGGGTTTGCTCCATGCATAATTTTCTCGTGGATGTCGGTTACAATCATTGTTGCTTCCTCCTCCTCATCATAAGGGTAGAAGAGCACGGGATGTATTCCCGATTCAAATTGTGCCTTCATTTTCTTTTTTCTTCTTATTTTATTTTTCGAAATCATATCATTGGCAGCAGTTATAATTTCATGAGATGACCGGTAATTTTGTTCAAGTGTAACCATTTTTGCATTGGAGAAGTCTTTTTCAAACTCTAACAGATAGCTAGGATCGCTTCCTCGAAAAGAATAAATCGCCTGATCATCATCACCTACGGCACAGACATTTTTGTGCTTGCCTGATAGCAGCTTTATCAGTTCATACTGAACTTTATTGACATCTTGAAATTCATCAATGAGAAAATAGTGAAAGCGATTTTGATACACTTCGAGAATAGAAGGTGAAGAAACTAGAAGCTGATAGCAGCCAATCAGCATATCATCAAAATCAAACAGACCTTCTTGGACTTTATATTCCTCATATTTTGTATAGAGGAAGGCAGCCTTTTCCTCCCAATCTGATTTCGGCTTAATATCATGTGGGAAAAGTAACGAGTTCTTCCAAAGACCAATTTGCTGAAGTACTAAATCATAGGCAAATTCCTTTTCAGATAAATCGAGTTCTTTACCTGCTTCCTTCAAAATCCTATCCCGTTGCCAATCTTTTTTCAGAAGACGTTCCGAGGACCAATTACTCCCTTCATGGAACATAAGAATTCGATAAAAAATGCTATGGAAGGTGCCTGTCACCAACTTGTTTATTTGCTCCTTTTTAATTTCTGGGTACGAAAGTAAACGATTTTTCATTTCCCCAGCTGCTTTTGAAGTAAAGGTAACGAGCATAATCGTACGCGGATCAATTTTTTTAACATCGAGCATATAGGCAGTCCTTGCTGTGAGTACTCTTGTTTTGCCGCTGCCAGCTCCAGCTAGAACTAGTAAAGAGCCTTCTGTTTCAATAACAGCAGCTGACTGATTATCGTCAAGTACGACTCCATTTGAAGCCAACTGTCTTAAATAGGAGTCGTATTTAAGTGGGTTAGCAGTAGTATTTTTTTTAAAGGGTATCGTGCATTCTATCGGTTTTGCTGAACGGAATAAACTAGTGCCTTTTGTTGTTTCGATAATGGTTCTTCCTTGCGGGATACGAAATCCATTCCGCTCAATGATAATAGGATCAAATTCTTCTATAACAGGTTCCGGGCATGCTTTTTCCGGGGATTTTATATGATAAAAATGAGGATGTTCCTGTATTCCAAGAAACAAACGTACTTTTTCATTGCATACAGGGCAGGATAAATCACCATTTTTCCCCTGTAAGTATATTTGTTGATATTGTTCTCTGGCTATTTGGTCAAGAACAATCCTTTGATTATGTTTCATAGCAGTTTTCATTTTTTAGCCTCTTTTTTCAAAATACGACAAACTCCATCATAACAAAATACGTTCATATCGAAAAGTGCCTGAAATTTCAAGGAATATAAAAAGCACTTGCCGCGAAAGGGCAAGTGCATGAATTTAAATATTTTTTATCATTGTTTTATGAGGAATTCCTGCATCTAAAAATTCTTCCGAAACAACCTCATAACCAAGACCAGCGTAAAATGGGATGGCATGTGTTTGAGCATTTAACTTTAACTTATGTTGACCATTTTTTCGAGCATAGGCTTCAATTTCGTTCATCATTGCTTTTCCAGAACCCGTTTTTCTAGCTTCTTTTAACACACAAATGCGTTCTACCTTTCCGTAACCATCAACAACACGAAACCGGCCGGCAGCAATCGGTGAACCTTCTAGGTAGGATACAAAATGTGTTGCTTCATCCTCAAGCTCATCAATCTCTTCTTCTGCAGGGACGTTTTGTTCATCGATAAAAACGGTTCTTCTAACAGAAAAAGCATCTTCAAGTTCTTTTTCGTTTTCTACCACTTTTACATTCACAATCCATTATTCCTTTCCAAGTCGAAATGTTTCATATACTGTCCACGAACCATTATCTAATTGATAAAGAAGATGGAAGCGGTCAATTATTTCTTCATGGTCAAAACGTTTCATCCTTAATGATCCATAAACATCGGAATGTTCATCATTGGATAACTTTTGACCAATCGTAATATGTGGTACGAAAGCATAGTCTAGATGTTGCTCACTAAATTCTTGGTTGATTTCATTATACAATTTTGTAAGCTCTTCCGTAGGTTCTACTTTAAAGTAAATAACATTATTTACCGGCTGGAAAGAGCTGATTTTTAACGTTTTTAATGGGAAGACATTTGTATTGCTAGCAATTTGTCTTAATTTATCTGCAATATTTACAACTTCTTCTTCAGTTGCTTCAAATGCATTTTTTAATGTTAGGTGCGGAGTTATGAGTGAATAATGCGGGTCATAGCGTTTACGATACGAGTTTGCTAAATCTTGTAGCTTTTTTGATGGAAAAATTACAACCCCAAATTTCATATGATAAACCTCCATTAAAAAGAATTTTTCAGTAATTAGAAAGGTGTTATCGAAAAGAACTTCCTGTTATTATAGCAAATTTTCAAAAAATATGAAATGATCGCTAAAACATCATTTTTAGTGCCCTTTTTAAATCGGGCTGCCAATGGGTCCATGTATGGTCGCCATTAAATTCATCATAGTAATATGTAATTGACTTGCTTTTAATGATAGACGAGAGCTTCCGATTTGGAGTTAGAAAGTCACTTGTTTTGCCGTTCGTCATTTGGACTACTGTTTCTTGATTTCCAACGACATGATATATTTCTAAAAGCCCTTTTTCTGTAAAGCTCTCGACCAAACCATTCACTTGATCATCCACATATGGTGATTGTAGAATTATTTTTCCAAAGGTGTGCGGATAGTGGAGAGCAGTCATTAACGATACTGTGGCTCCAAGGGAGTCCCCGATTAGTGCTCTGGTGGAGCCCATATGGTAGGTTGGAAACTCTTTATCTAGGTATGGCACTAATTCATGGGCTAGAAAGCGAATATACGCCTGATTCTGTTTACCAGCGGGATGGTATTTCTTGCGACGATCCTTTACATCTTTATAGGGTATCCCAATAATAATTAAATTTTCAATTTCCCTCTCAAAAAGGTACTCATCTGCTATTCGTCCGATTTTGCCAAGTTGAAAATAATCCCGTCCATCCTGGGCAATTAACAGTGAGTATTTATATAATGGTGAGAAGTTTGCTGGCATATAGATAAGAAGAAGTACTTCTTCTCCCAGTTCATTGCTCTTTATTGTATGTTCTTTTATTGTGCCTTTTGGTATCTCCATGCAACAATTCCCCCCATGCTCGATAGATACAAATGAATTTTATCATAACTATGTTGGAAATGCTCAAGGGGAGAGGAGGAAAAAAGAATGTTAGATTAGTGTAGGAAGCGATTATTGGAGCGAGTATTTGGCATTAAGGATAAGATATTTTCCCGGCGGAAGGTGCGAACCTGTTTACGGAGCAGACAATAAGCGCGAATGTACTCATCATTCACTTCCTTCACAATTAATTTTCGTTGTGAAATTTGCTGGTCTTGTGATAGATAGATTATCTCTAACGGAATATTTTCCTCTATAGAACGTAACAAAAGTCCATCCATGTCATACCCGCCATTCTTAATGTATTGTACTATTATATCCGAACATTCGTTCTTTATTCAAAGTGTTTTAGAACGTGTGTTCTTTTTTTAAAAACTATTGACTTTTTGCGAGTTTTTACTATAATTATATTTGTAGCTTAATACGACTTGTTAGCTCAGTGGGAGAGCACTTCCTTGACAGGGAAGGGGTCGTGGGTTCGAATCCCTCACAGGTCATCAATAGAAACACAGTAATAACGCCACTTTCCGAGGGTATCAGAGAGTGGCGTTTTGCATTGGTATATAAAAAAGTAACGAAAAGGTAACGATTTAAAAAAAGTATCGAAGCAACGTGTATTATGAGCCGAGTAGGTTGTCCAATTTTTTAACGGCTTGAAGGAATTTCTTCATGTCTATCAGCGAAAGGACGTTCATCCTCCCAGGTATCAATAATTGCCTGCTCACCGTTTGGTAGGGTTATTTCCTTTGTTTTCACCAAGTTAAACAATTTATACTCTCCGAACAACCCATACTCTCCATCAGGTAATTTTTCAACAGACGCTTTTACAATTTTACCAATTGGCGGTAGTAAAACATCATGCTCAATTCCCATTCCTACTACAAATGGACCGTTAATTTGTTCTGCGGCTCTGTCCAATGCCGTCTTACTCATTCTCATGCCATGACGATCTACATGGGTTGATGATAGCAACTGTTTTTTTTCCATCTTTTGACCTCCAATCAGAAAGACATATGTATGAATACGATTTGATAAAAAAAAGTTTCGTCCGATTTCCATATCTACTGTTTTCGTTTGATGACTTTAATATAAAAATCTTTATTGGTCGCTGCTCTCTTAAAGTAAATTTCAGGTCATTCAGGTCATTATGACCTATGTGACCTCAAAAATAAATAAAACACATGTGTCCTTTTATTACATAAGCCTCCTTAACTGCAGTCTGACTGTACAAAAAAAATTACGCCTGTCCACTTAATATTTTTCCTTGAAACTTCCCCCAAAACCTCCCCCAACAAATTGGGGGATACTACATTATTCTACAATGCAGACAAAAATAAAAAACCCTAGAAACTGCGTTATATCAACGCTTCTAGGGTTTTTATGATTGCTTTTAATTAGCAAATCTATTAACGTGAGTAATGCTCTATGCCGCTTGAAAACTGGTGCAAGGTCCTGGTGGAAAGACTAACCTCAGCACAGTAGAAATTATTGTGGATAAGGAATCAAAAAGCAGCAGATGAAACATCCCCTGCTTTTCTTCATAAGTCGATTCTACATGCTCATGGTATCCGACTTATCATTTTTAAAAGGTTGATATTCAATGGTTTTAGCTATAGGGCTTTTATGATTAATCCACAATTCAACTAGATCGATCCCATTGATTAAATCGATGTTTAATCCTTCGGCATAGGAACGAGCATTTTCGTTGAATCCTGCGGTCGATACAACATATCCTCTTGATGCATTTTGCTTAACCATATTGGAATGAAGAATGGCAATCGGTTCATAGCCCATATCTTCCCGATAACACTTGACTTGACCTAACACCTTGCCGTCCCCAACTCCATGCTCTATGTCAACCCCAAAGTCTCCTGAGCTTTTGGTTACAAAGGCTTCAAATCCGTACTTATGTTTTAATACATCAGCAATAAAATGTTCAAAGTCTAAGGGATCACTTTTTAAAAATGTGGGGGAATATCTTTTTTCTTCTACTTCTTTGCAAAACCTTTGATAAAGTCCCAATGCAATGGTCTTTTTAAATTCTTCTGTCACCGTGATTTGTCTATAGTATTCTTCATCTTTTAAACTACGTCGATTCTTCCACTGAAAAATGAGTAATCCTAATAGAACCGCAATAATTAAATATTCCATATAGTAACATCACCTCAATTGTAAGGATTATCACTTCAATTGAAATATATACGGATATTAATCAATAATTGATTAATAAAGGCAATAAACTTTAAAAGTGTTTGTCCTCCTGTTTGTCCTCCTGTTTGTCCTCCTAACATTTTATTTTAATTAGAAAACATTAAAAGGAAATTTGGGAAAACAGCGATAAAAAGCGACCTTTTTAGTATTATTTCTCCTTATTATAAAACCAAATGAATGGGCGGCATGATGTAACTATTCGAATTGATTTTTGACCGCATTTTGACCGCGAATCATGTAACCTAAAAAAGCCTTTTAATCAGGCTTGCTTAGGTACTATATTGTTTCGTTTTTCTTCCTATTATATATATAAATTAAAGAACGTAAAAAAGTATGGTCTTAAAGGTGCTCGTCGTGCACCTCAGTTCTCAAAACGTTAATTATTGGCGTTTCAAAGGCTCTCAACCGATTTGGTTGGGGGTCTTTTTTTGCTCTAAAAAAGCTTTTGACTACGAAATGCTTCTTAAAGTGATCAATATTCTATTCACACCTTCAACGTAAAATAGGCTGTTAAATCAGTGGCAACAACCTAAAAAAATCATAATTTGATGAAGAGAGTACTCGTGGTACTTTAAAGTTTGATTTACACCAAACTGACATAATTACCTTCGTTTCCACTCTCTATTCAGGTGCATCCTGTTGAATAAATACAAAGGGGAGGAAAAAATGCATAATTTTCAAAATGATTTACAAATGTTGGGGATGGATAATTACCAGGTTGGTCAGCTAATTCCTATAGATTATCAGAGCCAAGATGCGCTTCAGGTTGGTGATATGCGTCGCTGTGGCGGCTGTGGTCGTTGCGGTGGCTTCGGACGTTGTGGCGGTTTTGGTTTTGGTTGTGGCGGTTTCCGTTGTGGCGGCTGTGGCGGCTGTGGTGGCTGTGGCGGCTGCTTCGGTTTTGGCTGTTTCGGTTTAGGTTTCGGTTTGGGTTTTGGCTGTTTTGGCTTCGGTTTTATTTAGTCGTTTTGGAATCTCAGAAAAAAATACGTTATTTTATAATAAGGAAGTGCCCCCTGCATGGATATGTGCCGCAGGAGCACTTCTTTTTTGGGGTAATATCAGAATTTATATCATTGGACGTTGAGAAATGTCCAGCTCCAGTGCCCTAGCGGCTAGTGTCCTTCGGTCTCCACAAGTAAAAATCTTTTAGGATTTTTACCTACCTATGATAAGTCTAGCACAATGCGCTTCGGGCTCTTCGTGTTTCCTTTATCTCATTTGGAGCGCTCCACAGGGAAAGCATCGGCAGCATAGGCATCGCACGAAGAAAAAGCGTTAGCTTTTTCGAGGAGGCAATACGCCGCTGACCACTAAGGAAAGCTCCTTTGAATAATCATCGCAGGACCAAGCTGCACTTTGGCTTGGTCCGAGGGCGCTTCCGCTTTTCTATTCATAATGGACAAATAAATGAACATATAATGATAGTGCATAATTAGGATTGCTTTGAATGAAGGAGGAGCTGAATGACAAAACTTACCTCGTCCACACGTTTGAAGGTCAAAAGGGATTCATTTTATCTACCAGATCCAAAGGGTGGTGTGTATTTTCGAAATAACTTAAATTCATTCCGAATGGAAGGAAATACAATCTATCAATGGATTGAAAAATTAATGCCGCTGTTTAACGGGGAGCAATCATTGGGAGATCTAACAGAGGGATTAACGGCGCCGTATCGCAACAGGGTATATGAGCTTGGAGAAACATTGTACAAGAATGGCTTTGTTCGAGATGTTAGCCAAGATAGGACACATGAATTAAACCCAACAGTCCTAGAAAAGTATGCTTCACAAATTGAATTTATCGAGAATTTTGTAGATTCTGGTGCGTACCGTTTTCAAGAATACCGTCAAACTAAAGTTCTGGCTATCGGTTCTGGGGCCTTTATGGTTTCATTGGCTGCCGCATTAATTGAATCGGGACTTCCCAAATTCCATTTCATGATGACTGATTCAGTACCAACAAATCAATTGCGGATAAATGAGTTAGTGCGCAATGCCTACTATGCTGATTCTGAAGTGGAGGTTGAGCAGGTACCACATGAAAAAAGGGAGGAAAGGAGTTTTTGGCAAGAAGCTTTGCGTCCGTATGATTGGATTCTATATGTCACACCGGATGGAAATGTAAATGAACTTAGGAATCTGAATATGGTTTGTAAAGAGCAAAAGAAAGCATTTTTTCCTGCCATATGTTTAGACCAAGTGGGGCTTGCTGGTCCATTGGTTCATCCGGAATCAGAGGGATGCTGGGAGTCAGCATGGCGACGAATCCATCAATCCTCATTGCAATTAGATCGGCAGCCCCAATCTTTCTCTACAACTGTCGGAGCCATTCTGGCCAATGTCACCGTATTCGAATTTTTTAAGAAGGCTACAGGAATTGCAGAGTCAAATCAGAGTAACCAAATTTACAAACTTGATCTTGAAACGCTTGAAGGAGACTGGATTTCATTCATCACACATCCATTGGTTTCCAATAAAGCTGCCCCTTCTAAACTGGTGGAAGATCTTGATGTAAGGATAAAGCAAGAAAAGAGTAAAAACGAACCTTCGAGTAACCTTTTGGAATATTTCAGTCTATTAACTTCGGAAGAAACAGGAATTTTCCATACCTGGGAGGAGCGAAACTTGACACAGCTTCCTCTTTCGCAGTGCTATGTTCAAGCGGCTAATCCAGTGTCAGAGGGGCCAGCAGACCTACTGCCAGAGGTTGTCTGTTCGGGTTTTACACATGAGGAGGCAAAGAGGGAAGCGGGACTGACTGGTATTGAAATGTATGTTTTACAAATGTTCAAGGAATGTAGTGATCTAAAAGATAAGGCTGGTGAAAACATAGCAGGGGATTTGATTGGCATTGGTGCAGGGGAAACAATCGAAGAGGCAGTTTGTCGCGGCATGCAAGCCTATTTAGAGAAAGAATTGAGAAATAAAAAGGACGATCCACTGAATCCTGTTTTTCGCGTACAATTGGGACAAATTGAAGATCAACGCTGCAGATTTTATTTAAATGCCCTGACTACCTTAAATGGTACACCGACCATCGGTTTAGAAAATGAAATACTAGGCTTCCCCGTAATATGGGTAAAGTCGCAGGGGCGTCGGTACACTTGTACAGGTTTAAATACAACGATGGCTTTACGGAATGCATTACAACAAGCGCTTTTGGATAAACAAAATCAGGTGCATGCAACCGAAAGAATATCGGAGTCAGCTGTTTTTTTGAAAGAAAAGGAATTTAAACTCGAAGTCCCTTCTTGTGAAGAAATAACACAATTGGAGCTATTACAATCTTCCATTCAGGTTTTGAACCAAAACAGCAAACATCTAATCGTTTATGATCTTGCGTTCGAACCTTTTTTAAAACAGGAATTAGCAGGGGTGTATGGTGTGCAGGTTCGAGAGGAGGAATCCTAATGGCCGCCCATATTCTCATTGACGGTGAGGGTTTATTAGCGGATTATGTTTTTGATCAATTGTCCGGCAATTATCTCGTTAGGCGTCAAAGCCTATTAGAAGAGGTACCCGAAGAAACAGAATTAGCTCTGGTGCTGCGCGATGCCTGGAATCCAGCCATTCATCAAAAAGCAGAAGAAAAATACAGGAACACTGGGATCCCGTGGCTTCGAGGTTTCGTTTCGTTTGGAGAGGGAATCATTGGTCCTTTAGTTCGCCCCAATACACCGGGATGTTCATTCTGCGCTGACATACGGCGCATGATAGCTGGATCCGATCGGAAAGAAATGTGGCAGCTACAGCTAAAGATGGCAGCAGGAGAAGGTGTCATGCAAGATGCATGGGCATCAAGAACAGGACTATCACAAATGGCAGCTTTGATATGTAATGAAGTGAAGAGGGTTCTTCAAGGAGAACCCTGCAATTTAGAAGAAAGAGTGTTCATTATTAACTTAAGAACGTTAACTAATTTTATTCACTATTTCTTGCCTAATCCCTCATGTCCAATTTGCAGTCCATTACCTGAAGATACACCAGAATTAGCTCAAATTAGGTTAGAATCTAGTCCTAAATTTAATAGCAGTGGTTATCGCAGCCGTTCGATGGATGAATTTAAAACAGTACTGGTCAAAGACTATCTGGATTACCGTACTGGTATCATGAATGGAAAAATGCAGGATTTCACCCTGCCATTTGCTGATGTTTTAGTGAACATGCCATTATTTGAAGCGGACGAGGGAGTCGCTGGCCGGTCTAATTCTTATGAAATGAGTGAGCTGACTGCCATTTTAGAGGGTTTGGAACGATATTGCGGAATCGAGCCTCGAGGCAAAAGGACGGTAGTTCGTGATAGTTATCATAATTTAAAGCAAAATGCACTAAACCCTGAAAGAGTAGGTTTGCATGAAAAGGAACAATATACAAAGCCACAGTTTCCCTTTAAACCGTTTGATCCTGATACTCCAATGAATTGGGTCTGGGGCTATTCGTTTTTACAAGAACGTTCTGTATTGGTCCCGCAGTTACTCGCCTATTACAGTTTGGGGCATGGGGAGGGCTTTGTTTATGAAACCTCCAATGGATGTGCATTAGGGGGTAGTTTAGAAGAAGCCATTTTTCATGCCATTATGGAGGTTGTCGAGCGAGATTCTTTCTTGTTAACCTGGTATGCAAAACTTCCCCTTCCACGTCTTGACCTTAGTTCGGCTAACGATAAAGAATTACAGTTGATGGTCGACCGTATGCGTGAGGTGGCGGGATACGACCTTCATTTTTTCAATTCGACGATGGAGCATGGAATTCCAAGTGTGTGGGCAGTGGCAAAAAACAGAAGATCCAAGGGTGTAAACCTCATTTGTGCAGCTGGAGCTAACCCTGATCCTGTAAGGGCTGTAAAAAGCGCAATTTACGAGCTTGCGGGAATGATGGTGCATGACGAAAAATTGGAGGCAAACGAGCAGAAATATCAACATATGTTACAGAATCCGTACGAAGTACGTACCATGGAGGACCATGGTTTGCTCTACGGGCTGCGGGAAGCAGAGGAACGGCTGAATTTTTTACTGGATGATCAACGTCCATTACGTACATTTGCAGAAGAATTCAAGGAGACGCCTGCAACTACTGATTTGAAGGAAGATCTTCAGGATATTCTTCAGAGGTTCCACCGGTTAGATCTGGAGGTCATTGTGGTGGACCAAACGACACCGATAACCAAACGGAATGGATTATTCTGTGTGAAGGTATTGATCCCTGGTATGTTACCGATGACATTCGGACATCACCTGACCCGCGTAAAAGGGCTGGAGAGGGTCCTTAAAGTGCCAATGAAACTTGGATTTATGGAACAGCCGTTATCGTATGAACAGCTTAATTCAGATCCCCACCCATTCCCATAATTGAAAAGGAGGAGGTGTTAAATTGGAACTAGAAACATTTGTACATCATCTTCACTTTGATACGGAAAAAGTTGCTCCTCCAGATTGGCAAGTGGATTGGGAGGATGCACCACTTCCCTATAAACTGTACCGGGGCTTGCCAGAGATTCCGCTGAACGCAGATGTACCGTTAACACTCAGCGGACGGGAAGCTAAGGCTGAACCCAGCCGGGAGGAGCTAGGTTATTTCTTATTGTATGTATACGGCCTTACTCATTACTCGCAAATCGCATTAATCGAGGACACCGAGGAAAAAGGTGCTGTGAGCTATGCCCAGTTATTACGCAGATTTGTACCCTCTGGCGGGGCGTTATATCCCAATGAATTATATGTGTATGTGAAGCTGAAGGACACACCAATGGGAATTTACCATTATGATGCGGCTCACCATCGCCTCCTCTTGCTGCGAGAAGGAAATTACGATTCATACTTATCAAGAAGTCTTGGAAATAGCTGTGATCTTTCTGACTGTTTCTGTACTGTTTTTGTCTCGACGCTATTTTGGAAAAATTTCTATAAATACAATAATTTTTCCTACAGGCTCCAAGGGTTAGATGCAGGCGTGCTAATTGGGCAATCTTTAGAAGTGGCCAATACGATGGGGTTTTCATCTCGGGTATGCTACCAATTTCTTGATAGGTCTATCAATCATTTGCTTGGGCTGTCTGATCAGGATGAAAGTGTATATGCCGTTATTCCTTTATCTGTTAATCAAAACGTCAATAGTGCAGGCAACGATCATAATAGAATGGAAATTGTTTCTGCCACTGAATTGTGCCGGGAAGTGCCGCTGTTGGAGCATGCCTCCTATAACCGTTCAAAGAAGGTAATAGATTATCCTAGCTTGAGAAAATTTAATGAAGCATCCATGTTTGAAACAACAGAGTCGTTTGTGAAGATAAAGAAAGATAGTAGTGTGAAAGTTTCCTTAGATTCGGAAATGATCCTGCTTCCCTTTGCAGAGCGCTTTTCATACGATCTTACATCCGTTTGCAGGGAGCGGCATTCTCCAGATATCGATTTTATGATGGGTCAAGTCCGTCAAACGCAGCTATCCACTTTGTTAAAAGAGACCTTTTCCTTCTCGTATCAGAATGACCTTGATGGTACACATGGGAATGTGGAGAGTCCTGTTTCTTTATATGGTAGTTTTTACAACGTGGAAGGAGTTCCAAATGGTGCCTATTCTTATGACAATGCCACTCATGCACTTCGAAGAATAACTCAGGGAGATTTTCGAGAGTTTTTACAAAATGGATTAACAATGCCCAATGTAAATCTGTTTCAAGTTCCGCTCTGTCTGCATGTTGTTGGAGACAGGGAACATCTCAAAAAGGAATTGGGATATAGAGGATACCGCATTCAACAAATGGAAGCAGGCATACTCTTGCAACGATTGCTCTTGGTATCGTGTGCTTTAGGAATGGGAGGGCACCCGCTATTAGGATTTGACGCAAACCGATGTGATGGACTTTATAGGATTAATTCGAAAGAAAAAACAAGCCTAATCCAAATCCCGGTCGGTCCATACCGTCCCCGCGCCTGGTTAAAAGGGAGTTTGATTAGCTAGGAAAAACAAGTGTGCACTAATAAAACCCGCATTCATGCGGGTCAGATTGTCGAGAAAGGGTATTTTTCTCGGCAATTTTTTATTTTTCTTGTTCTAACCAACCGAATTTAATTAAAAATAGTGCCTGCTAACTGGCCTGCTGATTTCCGCTCCAGGTGTTTCGCTTTCCGCGGGCGTGCCGGGGAGCCTCCTCGGCGCTATTACGCCTGCGGGGTCTCCCCCTGCCCCGTATTCCCGCAGGAATCTTCGCACCTTCCGCTCCAATCAACAGGGGAGAAATAACCTTAAGAGTTGCCACACACTATTTCCAACCTGGCTAAGTGTGTGGCAATCTTTTTTATATTTTGGCATGCTGCGGTGAGTAACACTTGCTCACTCGCATTATCCAATCCCCGTAACCTACAATAGCGAAGCCCATGCAGTTCTTTTGAATCTGCGAAGCTTCGCTCTACTTTTTCCTTTCTAAATTTATAAAGTACTTTCCCTGATTTTGAAAGCCGATTGAGTCGTACCTCTTCCTTATGATTTTCCCAAACATGTCTTGTAACAACTTTGGTTTTGTTTTGAGATTTTGTACACTCCGACAGGAGTGGGCAGTTGGCACACTTTTTAGAATCCGATTTATATTCCCGATATCCTTCTCTTGTAGTAGTGCGATATGGTAACTCTTGGCCATTTGGGCAAATATACACATCTTGCTCTTTATCATATGTAAATTTCCATTTCGGAAATAAACCTTTTGTTGGTTGATATTTTCTATGCGCAATAACTCCAAAAATATTACGGTCATGTAGTCCCTTACATATCGGATTTGTCAGGTAACCGGAATCAAGTGCAACAGCTTCCACATTAAATCCAAAACGTTCGACCTGACGGTCTAACCGTGATAGATATGGGACAGAATCATGAACATTTCCAGGTGTAACAAACGCATCGGTTATGATGTTGAACTTCATATCTGTAGTCCGATGATCAAGATAACAGAACATTTCCTGTTTATTTTCTCGTGACATAAACCCACATTCAGGGTCTGTTGTACTTTGGCGTATTTCCTTTTTCTCATTCACCTCTTCCTTTTCCTTTAGAGGCTTTTTTCCATGATTCTCCCGATCTTCCTCAACCGCTTTGTTAAGTTCTTCTATGTATTCTCGTGTTTCAACTTCCACTTCGACTCTAGTGAATTTATTTTTGTTCGCGTTCGCCTTTAAGGTGAGTGGAATCGGAAAATAAAACTCTTCCTCCTACCATCTTGTGATGCATCGCTAGGAAGACAATTTCATCAAAAATCTCCTGAAATATATTCGTATCTTTAAAACGGGTACGCCGATTCCAGCTGATGGTTGAATGATGGGGGACGGTATCGTTTAGCTTTAGTCCTAAGAACCATCGATAGGCAACATTTGTCTGAATCTCGCGTTCTAATTGGCGTTCGGAACGAATGCCATAAAAATACCCGATTAACATCATTTTAAAGAGTTGTATAGGGTCCGAAGGACGCCCATTATTTTCAGAGTAAAATGGACGAACTCTCTCACCAATAAAAGAGAAGTCGATATATTTGTCCACCTTTCTTAACAGGTGATCTTGGGGCATTAAATCATCAATAAATACAAATTCGGCTTCATTTTGAAATTCTCTTTTTGGCTTGAACATTTATACACCGTCCTATACTTAATACATATATTATAACAAATTAACGCGGTGAATTGCTAAAGTAATAAGAAAAAATAATGGCTGTCGTGACTTTCTCGACAGCCTGAATCCTAACATCTAATTGATGTTAGGATTTTTTGTTTTTTGAAGGTAATCAAAAACCCAATAAATATATGTAAAAACTGTATGAAAAAGGAGATTGATAAGAAATGTACAAAACTATTTGGGTGCTTTAACACTATACTGGGTTACAAAAAGGAGGCATTCAGTTGGAAGCCTCCTTTTTATATTTGAAGAATGAAAAAGATTTGCTTATTCCGTTACTTTAAACTTTTCATATCATAACCCATTTTTTTTAATTTTCGATAAAGGGTGCTTCGGCTCATTTTCAATTCTTTCGCTGCATCTGTGACGTTCATCTGTGAACGTTTTAACGCTTGTATAATC
The DNA here is from genome assembly GCF_031457145.1 of Neobacillus niacini. Taxonomy (GTDB): domain Bacteria; phylum Bacillota; class Bacilli; order Bacillales; family Cytobacillaceae; genus Neobacillus; species Neobacillus niacini_J. Next base: position 616,931 of record NZ_JAVDVZ010000002.1, on the reverse strand, counting down.
CAGTCTAACTCAGCCTGTTTGACGGGATTAATGCTCACCGAATTAATAGGTAAGGTCTGTTGGTTATGGAAATGCATTGGTAGACTTTCGGGGGTAATAATGCCGTTGGCTGAAAAATTGACGGCATATTCCACCACATTCTCCAACTCGCGAATATTTCCAGGCCAAGAATAATTTTTTAAAATCCCCATAGCTTCTGCCGTTATATGATGAGGACCGTGGTGTTTTTTTACTGACAGCTTTTGAACAAAATATTCAGCTAATAAAGGAATATCTTCTGACCGTCGACGTAAAGAAGGTAACTCAATTTGAATGACATTGAGACGGTAATAAAGATCCTTACGAAATTTCCCCATTTGAATTTCTTCCACAAGATTTTTATTCGTTGCTGCGATCACTCTTACATCTATAGGGGTACGTATTTTATCACCGATACGAATGATTTCTTGTTCCTGAATTACCCGAAGCAACTGGACTTGTAACTCCAGAGGCATATCCCCTAATTCATCTAGAAAAAGGGTTCCCTTATTCGCCAATTCAAACTTTCCAATGCTGCCTTTCGGATTAGCACCCGTAAAGGCACCTGCCACATATCCAAAAAGCTCACTAGGGAGCAAATCCTTTGGTATAGCAGCACAATTCAGGGCTATAAATGGATGGTCAAATCGATTGCTGGCTTGATGAATGGCATTCGCAACTAACTCTTTCCCTGTGCCGCTATCCCCAGTAATCAGAACGTTAGAATCACTTGAAGCAGCAACTTGTGCTAAATGAATAGTACGCTTAAATTCTTCTGAATTACCAATTAAGCTTTGAAAAGAGTATTTTGCAAAGTGATTATGAATAGTAGTTGAATGACTTAATCTACTTTTTTTCTCTAAAATAGAAATAAACCCTATGAATCTATCGTACCAAAAAATTTTTTTGTGAATAGCCCGATACTGACTGCCATGAAGCGTTACTTCATCCTCCCATTCCTTTTTCGTGGTACATTCATTGTTTTCTACTGTAACTGACATTAATGATGTTATTTCATTGATTTGAGTATCATTGTTTATCTTTAAAATTTTCCCCTTTGAGTTACATAAGATAACGATTTGGTTTTTCCATTTACTAATGGCTTCAATATATATGTTTTGCATCATTTCACGTACTTGGTAGTAATTGTGAAATAGGATTCTTTCTATTTGATTCACTAATCCAATCGTTTTCATCATGCTGAGGTAATGAAAACTATTAGCCGTAGTAGAAAGGTTTATTACCCCTAACAGTTCGTTTGTTAGCGGATCCAAAATTGGCGCCGATGAACACACCCATTCATGACAATTATAAGAAAAATGTTCGGAAGAAAAAATTTGAATAGGCTGTTTCAAAATGATGGAGGTCCCAATTGCATTCGTACCGGCCCAACGTTCTGACCACTGAGCTCCATTATTTGCATTCACTGAGTTTCCTATATTTCGACTTACAGAGTGATTCCCATAGTTATCTATGATTATGCCATCACTGTCACAAAACAGGAGTACATGGTTTTCATCAGAAAGTTCTTGCCCCGCCTGTTTAAGTACTGGTTCCGCTAGGTGAAAAACTTCATTTTTTTTCCTTATTTCTTTGAGCTCTTCATCCGAGATATTTTTTACAGAACCTTCAATCATCGGATTCAGATCTTGATATTCCTTACTCCGATTCCAAGATTGTAAAATAACATCTCTTACTTCTGTAAATTCCGTATGCTTTTGCCCGATTTGAATTGGATTTAAGAAGTAGTGTTCCCATTTTTCAAACTGTTTTTTTCTTAGTAGAGTAACCTCATTTTTTGTTAACGGCTGATAAACTGAATATGGAACATAGGACATATAGTACTCACCTCTTAATTATTCCGAATATTATTAATTTACATACTAATAGTAGGAAATGTCAACTATCACCGTTGTGTAAAATTATTTCCATTTTTAGCAGAATTTTTTTCTGGCATATGTACTGTAGCAATAGTGAGAATTACTGTTGCAAAATTAAGAATAGTTGACTATATGGGAGTTCATTTACCCTTTTTTTTATATTGTTGTTTCAAATTTGCTACAAAAATAAAAAACAAAAATTAAGAAAAGGCTGAAATATCCTAAAATTCAGTTTGGCACGGTACTTGCATATTAGTTAAGCGAATCACCCAAGAACACTCAGTAATGAAACCGTATTCAAATGAACGAATATAAAAGGGAGGAAAACAATTATGAAATCAATGGAGCAAACAACAAAAATTATATCGAAGGAAGCAGAATATCTGCGGGCATTGTACCAGGATTGGAGCGACCGTATGGAGGCCAATCCGAACATGACAATAGCGGACTTCCGAAGCCTTTTTGACGAATGGGAAAAACCTACGTTTGAGCCTGAGGATGTGACTTATAAGACGGATAAGGTAGGTGGTGTCGATGTCATCTGGGCATACCCTATTGGATGCGACAAATCAAAAGTATTAATCTACACTCACGGCGGCGGATTTGCCGTAGGATCTTCCACAAGCCATCGGAAGCTGGCTGGCCATATGGCCAAGGCACTGGGCGTGTCCTCTGTAGTATTAGACTACCGTCGCAGCCCGGAGAATCCTTTCCCAGCACAATTGGAGGATGCTGCTGCTGTATACAAAGCCTTGCTAGCGTCAGGCATTAAGGCAAAGGATATCGGCACAATCGGCGATTCTGCTGGAGGAAACCTTGCCATAGCATCGGTGCTGAAATTCCGTGAATTGGGACTTGAGCTTCCAGGTGCTGTCATTGCTTTCTCGCCATGGCTCGATATGGAACTAACCGGCAGCACGCTTGAGAGCAACGCCGCTACTGACGCACTAATTACCGTCCCATTGCTCCAAGGAATGATTGGAATGTTCTTCGGAGATGACAGCACGAAGGCCCGAAATCCATTTGCCAACCCGCTGCACGCCGATTTCAATGGTTTTCCGCCGCTTTACATCAACGCGGGTGGAGTTGAAATGCTGCTGGACGATGCGCGCCGACTGCATGCTCGCGCCACTGAAGCAGGTGTACAAGCTACACTATCCGTTGTCGATGGAATGCAGCATGTTTTCCCATGCCTCGCCGGACGCGCTCCTGAAGCGGATGAGGAAGTCAGCAGGATTGCAGCTTGGTATCAGGCACTGCAAAAATAAGAAATAACCTTTCAAAATATAAGATTGTGATCCAATGAAAAACCAAACTGAAACTCAATAATAGGGGGAAGCAATGTGAATCAACTGAATAATCATAAGACAAAAGGGTTAGAATTTGATGCGGTTGTTGTTGGGGCTGGGTACGGCGGCCTTTACGCTGTTCATAAACTCCGCAATGAGCTAGGCCTAAACGTACGCGCTTATGATAATGGCTCTGATGTCGGTGGTACTTGGTATTGGAACCGCTATCCGGGAGCGCTTTCGGATACCGAAAGCTTTGTCTACCGCTACTCTTTCGACAAAGAACTACTTCAGGATGGAAATTGGAAGCACAATTACCTGACGCAGCCGGAAATCCTATCCTATATGAGCGACGTCGCCGATCGTCTCGACCTGCGACGCAGCTACCAGTTTAACACTAAAGTTACAGCAACCTATTTCAACGAGGAAAAGAACGTTTGGGAAGTCACCACGGATAAGGGTGAAACCGTCACGGCAAAGTATCTTGTGACCGGACTTGGTCTGCTATCAGCAACGAATGTGCCGAATTTTAAGGGCAGAGAGACCTTCAAGGGTGAACAATATCACACTGCTAGATGGCCAAAATCAGGCGTTGATCTGAAGGGTAAACGAGTAGGCGTAATTGGTACAGGTTCAACCGGGGTTCAGGTAATTATTGCCACTGCCCCTGAGGTCGAGCATCTGACGGTTTTCCAGCGGACTCCGCAATACAGTGTACCAATCGGATTAAAGCAACAATCCGATGCTGAGAAAGCGGAAATAAAGGCAAATTACGAAGAAATATGGAAACAAGTGAAATCTTCCGCCGTGGCCTTCGGATTTGAGGAAAGTACGGTATCAGCGGTTGAAGTTTCGAAAGGGGAACAAGAGCGTGTGTTTGAGGAGGCATGGAATATTGGAGGTGGATTCCGCTTCATGTTCGGTACCTTCAACGACATTGCCATCAATCCAGAGGCTAATGAGGCTGCAGCCAATTTCATCCGCAAGAAGATTCAAGAGATCGTTAAGGATCCTGAAACGGCACGCAAGTTGATGCCAACCGGTTTATATGCCAAACGTCCGCTTTGTGACAATGGCTACTACAATACATTTAACCAAGACAATGTCTCACTCGTCGATGTCAAGGAGAACCCAATCGTGGAAATTACACCAAAAGGTGTGCGCACCACGGATGGCGAGTATGAATTGGACGTACTGATCTACGCAACCGGATTCAATGCGGTGGATGGCAACTATACCAAGATCGACATGCGCGGACGCGGTGGTGTCACGATGCGCGATAAGTGGGCGGATGGACCAACGGGGTATCTCGGCATGACGAATACTGATTTCCCTAATTTGTTCATGATTCTCGGACCAAACGGACCGTTCACCAACCTGCCGCCAAGCATTGAAACTCAAGTTGAATGGATTTCGGATACCGTGAAGTACATGATTGAAAAAGGCATCAGCACGATCGAACCAACGATAGAAGCTGAGAATAATTGGGTTGAAACCTGCCGTACAATTGCAGATATGACCCTGTTTCCAAAGGCTGAATCGTGGATTTTCGGTGCGAACATCCCTGGTAAGAAAAATGCGGTCTATTTCTACATGGGAGGCTTGGGGAACTATAGAAAAGCCTTGGAAGAGGCGGGTTATAAGGGCTTTGTTCTCGACAGTGCCATGGCAAACGTGGAATAAAATTAGTCCTACTAACGGAGCCGGGGACAGTCAGGCCCGGCTCTAATAAATCAAACCCTGTATGGGTTTGATAATTGGATTATGCCTTAAGGGCGCCACAATCATGGGAATAATAACTAATCCCACTGTTCCCAATCCCTGCTTTACGATCAAACTCTAAAGGAGAGTACTAGGGAGGAATATTATGTATTTAAGTCAGCAATTTTTTAATTCTGCATTACCTACAAATGTGATTTTTGGAGTAAACAGTGTCGAGGAAGGCTTAACAATAAAAATTAAAGAATTCAATAAATTAAACGTTTTTATAGCCACTGATCCAGGGCTTGTTCAAGCTGGAATTCCAAATAAAATACAATCTCTTTTAAAAGAAAACGGGATTCATTCAATCATATTTTCAGAAATTGAGCCAAATCCTCATGCCGTAACTGTCATGAAGGGGGCTGAAGTTTATAAGGCCGAATCTTGTGACATGATTCTCGCCGTTGGCGGAGGAAGTGCGATGGACTTCTCAAAAGCCGTTGGTGTAATGGTTAGTCATCCTGGCCATATCCTTGATTATCGCCGTGGGAAAAAACCAGTTGTTAACGATATTCCCACGTTGTTTGCTATTCCAACAACTGTTGGTACTGGCTCTGAAGTAACCACTGTTACAGTGGTCACTGATCATGAGGCAGGCAGGAAATATGTTGTTGTTTCACCAGAATTGGCACCTAAGATTGCATTTGTTGATCCATCGTTAACCAAGTCACTTCCACGCCATGTAGTTGCATCTACAGGAATGGATGCTTTGGTTCATGCGATAGAAGCTTTTACTTCTGTACGTTCAACCCCAATAACTGATGGCCTAGCCCTGCAAGCAATTAAAATGCTCAAAGATCATTTGCTGCCTAGTTATGCACATCCTAATAACCTTGAAGCAAGATCACAAGTGCATTTAGCAAGTACAATCGCTGGTATGGCTTTTGGTCTTGGCGGTGTTGGACTTGTTCACTCTTGTTCACATCCGATGTCAGCTATATACCATGCACCCCATGGACTGGCGAATGCAATTATATTACCTTATGTTATTAAACACAATCTAATCTCAAACTATAAAAAATATGCTGATATTGCTAGAATCTTTGAACCTTCTTTAACATTTGAGAATGATAAAGTTGCTGCGGAAAAACTAATAGACTTACTAAATGATTTTAACCAATCATTGAATATACCAAAAGATTTTAGTTATTTAGGAATTGAATTTACAAAGGAAATGGTTGATCGTTTAGCACATGATGCCATGGATGATAAAGGGACCATTCCAAATAATCCGCGAAAAGTTGTCAGAGAAGATGTTATTAAAATCTATAATCAGGTTTTACCATTCTATCAAGAAGGGGAATCAGCAGAATAATGTACATTAATGGAAAGTGGTTAGAAGCTGAACAAATATTAGAAGTAAAAAACCCCGCTAATGGTCAAGTGGTTGATAGAGTCTTTTTAGTAGGAAAAGAAGAAACAAATCGAGCTATAGAAGCAGCAAAAAATGCGTTCCCGCTATGGTCTGGATTGACTGGTGAACAGCGAGGGGCTTATTTGCATAAAGTAGTTGAACTATTGGAGGAAAAAAAAGAACACTTTGCCCAGACCATTACGAAAGAGATGGGCAAATCAATTCATAATGCTCGCTATGAAGTGGGGAACACGATCGCCTTTTTTAGATGGTATGCAGAAGAAGCTCGCCGCGTCTATGGAGATATCGTCCCTGCATCTGCACCAAATAAAAGAATTTCTGTAATAAAGCAGCCAATTGGGGTTGTTGGGGCAATTACGCCATGGAACTTTCCGTTATCTATGGCTGCAAGAAAATTAGGGCCTGCATTAGCTGTTGGTTGTACGGTTGTATTTCGGCCATCCCGTGAGGCACCTTTATCATCTCTAGAGCTTTTTAAAGTGCTTGATGAAGCCGGTCTTCCAGAAGGTGTTGTGAACCTTGTCATTGGGAATTCTTCTGATATTGTTGGAGAACTAATGGCTAGTGACACGGTTCGTAAAATTTCATTTACAGGATCAACAGAAGTTGGAAAGAAGCTCATTCGTCAATCGGCTGACACAGTAAAACGTGTATCCATGGAGCTTGGTGGACACGCTCCATTTATCATTTTTGAAGATGCTGACATTGATCTTGCCATTAAAGGTACCATCGCCAGTAAGTTTGCATCAACTGGTCAACAATGCGTTTGTGCGAATCGTATTTACGTACATGATTCGATTTATGACACATTTGCACAGCGTTTTGCAGATCAAGTTGCATCCATGGTGGTCGGCGATGGATTAAATGAAGATACTCAAGTAGGTCCAATGGTTAACCAAGAGGCTGTTGATAAAGCACACGATCATGTTACCGATGCGGCAGGGAAAGGCGCTAGAATTCTTTGCGGTGGTAAAGTGCCAACTGAGAATGAATATGAAAATGGCTATTTTTATCTACCAACGGTACTAGCAGATGTTAACGAAGAGATGAAAATTACCTATGAAGAAACTTTTGGTCCAGTAGCACCATTAATCCGTTTTAGTACTGAGGATGAGGTTGTCGAAAAAGCAAATAATACTGAATATGGGCTGGTCTCTTATTTCTATACGAATGACCTTTCAAGAGCACACCGGGTTTCAGAAAAGCTTGACTATGGAATGGTAGGAGTAAACGATCCCGCCCCATTTGCTGTTCAAGCGCCATTTGGAGGAGTGAAACAAAGCGGGTTAGGAAGAGAAGGTGGTCGCTATGGTTTGGAAGACTATCTTGAAACAAAATTAGTTTCTATAGCAATACGTGGTGAAAATCGGTAAAACTATGAAACTATTAGAAAAGTTGACACAAATTGTTTAGTAATGAAAGGCTTAGTTCAAAAATTGGAATTGAGTTATCCTGATTACGAAAAATTGCCTGACCAATGAGTGGTTGCTGTGTAAACCAGTATCCATCTAATATAATTGAATAAATTTTAAAATAAAATTTGGCAAAGGGGGAGAAAGCTAGATGAATTTTTCAACAAAGCTTCATGAAACGGCAAAATACTCCGGCAGCAAGATTGCGTATTGCTTTATGGACCAATCAAGTACATATGCTGAATTGAATCAAGCGATTACACAATTCGCTTCGGGTATGGAAAAATTAGGGATTAAGAAAGGAGACCATATTGCATTATTGTTGGATAACTCTCCTCAATTTGTGATTAGTTTACATGGGGCGTTCCGATTGGGAGCGACTGTCATTCCGATTAATCCTATTTATACAGCCGATGAAATAGGGTATATCCTTGATAATGGTGATGTTAAGGCTGTTGTTGCCTTGAAATCGCTAATCCCATTACTGGAGCAAAAGCAAACATTGATGCCAAAAGTAGAGCAATATGTGTATGTTGATACGGATCAAAAGACAGAGGATTCAGATAGCCTTTCTAATTACTCTAACTTGAAATCTAAATTGAGATCGTTTACTAGTCTACTGGCTTCCGGGAATTTGGACTTTCAAGAACCGGAAATTCATGGTGATGATGTTGCCATTATTCTTTATACATCCGGAACAACTGGAAAACCCAAAGGTGCAATGCTGACCCATAAGAATTTGTATTGTAATGCCATGGATGTAAGCCATGATTTAAAAATGACCAGCGATGACAGAATTATTACAGTACTGCCAATGTTTCATGTCTTTAGTTTAACGGATTGCTTGAATGCACCGATTTTATCTGGGGCAACTATTCTGATTGTACCCAAGTTCAGCCCGAGGGAAATTTTCCGTTTAGGTAAAAAATATAAACCAACGGTATTTTTTGGCGTACCAACGATGTATAACTTTCTCTATCAATTCCCTGAAGGAAACCCGGAGGATCTTGAATCACTAAGGTTCTGCTTCTCAGGCGGAGCCTCCCTTCCTGTTTCCCTGTTAAGAAATTTTGAGGAAAAATTTAATGTGGTGATTTTAGAAGGATACGGATTATCCGAGGCATCGCCAACAACTACCTTTAACCCTCTTGACCGTGAACGTAAACCGGGATCAATTGGGACATCAATCACCAATGTGGAAAATAAAATTGTGAATGAGTTTGGCGAGGAAGTTCCTGTTGGAGAAGTAGGAGAGCTTATTGTCCGCGGCCCAAATGTCATGAAAGGCTACTATAAAATGCCTGAAGAGACAAAAAGGGCGATTAAAGATGGCTGGCTTTATACAGGTGATCTGGCAAGAATGGATGAAGATGGATATTTTTATATTGTCGATCGGAAAAAGGATATGATTATAGTAGGAGGGTATAACGTTTACCCGAGGGAAGTCGAAGAAGTCTTCTATCATCATCCCGACATAGTGGAGGCAGCGGTCTTTGGGGTACCAGATCCAAATCGCGGTGAGGCAGTGGTAGCTTATGTTGTCACCAAAGACCCTTTAATAACAGTGGAACAACTGCATGCCTACTCTAAGGAACATCTGGCAAAATATAAACTTCCTTCGGTCATTGAAATCATCGAGGAACTGCCGAAAAGTGGAACGGGGAAAATTTTAAGAAGGGCTTTAAAAGAACAGCTGGTGGAAAAAGTTGCACTTTAAAAAAAGGGCTGTTTAAAATATAAAACTCCTAATTCGGAAGAATGGGTCTAATCTTTCCGGATTCGGAGTTTTTATAAAAGTCTAATTGTTATTTTGGACTGGCAAAGGGAAATAAGTATCTTGCAGGTGTGTTTGTATAGGTTGCAATCAATGATGCAACTGTCATTTCTGTAGAAAATAGTAGGGTTAATTTTCAGAAACTTAACATTATTATGAATAAGTCAAAAATCAGGAGGTTTCAAGATGAAAATGGATGAAAGCGTTAGAAAAAAACAGATGAAGAAGGTTGCCATAGCTAGTGTTGTAGGAACTTCTATCGAGTGGTATGACTTTTTCCTTTACGGAACCATGGCTGCACTCGTTTTTCCACAATTGTTCTTCCCAGAATCTAGTTCTTACATGGGAATCTTACAATCTTTTATTACACTATTTGTAGGTTTCTTGGCTCGTCCTATTGGAGCCATGGTCTTTAGCAGTTACGGTGACAAAGTTGGGAGAAAGGCTGCTTTGGTTACTTCCTTATTGTTAATGGGGATTAGTACTACCCTTATGGGATTATTACCAACCTATCATAGCATTGGTGTTGTCGCACCGATATTACTTGTCATATTAAGATTTATTCAAGGGATTGGTGTCGGTGGAGAATGGGGTGGTTCGGTCACTCTATCAGTTGAATGGAGTTCGGAAAAATCAAAAGGTTTAATGGGAAGTATGACGCAATTGGGTGTTCCAATTGGGATGATATTCGCTACTATAGTTGTTTCTCTTTGTATGTCCTTAACAGGAGATTTCTTTGAAGCTTGGGGTTGGAGAATTCCATTTCTTCTGAGTTTTGCTCTAGTGTTTATTGGTTTATATATCCGATTAGGGATTGAAGAGTCTCCAGAATTCGAGAAGTTGAAAGAAGAGAAGGCCACAGCAAAGCAGCCAGTCTTGGAAGCTATTAAAGGATATCCAAAACAGATTCTTTTAGCTGCTTTTACACGTCTTGCAGATAATGTACCTTTTTATATTTGTACAACATTTACTGTTTATTACGCTACAACTCAGCTTAATATGGATAAACAATTGATCACGAATGCTGTAATGCTCGTTGCGATCACATTCTTATTTATTGTACCTTATGCAGCTCATTTGTCTGATAAATTTGGACGAAAGAAAATTATGTTCTCTGGAATGATCATGACACTTTTAGGAGCTTTGCCGTATTTTTATTTAATAAATACAAAAGAGATCGTACTTATTGCAATCGCTATTGTACTTTTAAGTATCGGGCCAGCTGTTATCTATGGTCCACAAGCAACTCTACTTGCTGAAATCTTCCCTGCACATATAAGATTTAGTGGATCATCTCTTGCCTATCAATTTGCTGCAATCATTGCAGGTGGATTAGCACCTACAATATCCTTAACATTACTTGAGAAATTTAAAAGTCCCAATGCCATCACCATGTATATCATCGTTTGTTGTGTCATCTCTATGACATGTTTATACCTCCTTAAACCAAAAGAAAAACAAACAATCGTTGAGGAGCTACCTCGAGCTAGCAATGAGTAAAAAGTCCGAAAATGCATGAATTATCTAAAAAGTTATAATTGACCGAAAACAGTTTTAATAGTATCATTGATTCGTATAAGGAACGCTGTGCCATATACGGTACAGCGTACGAAAACAAACCTGATGAGGGCTAACTATTTGAATTGTTGAAACTCACGTAGAATGGCGAACGTAAAAGTAAACAAGAGATCTTCCTTTAAATTTTCATTTATATAATGTTGCTCTCATCTAGTGAAGCCCCATTCTTAAAAGGACAAAATACATAAGGAGGGTAATACGTGAAAAACGTTGTTATCATTGACTCAGTAAGAACAGCGATTGGGAAAATTGGAGGTAGTATAAAGGATGTAGAGGTTGACCACCTCGCTGCGAAGGTTATTCAAGAAGTCCTGCTGCGAACAGGAATGGAAAAAAGTGTAGTAGATGAAGTAATTCTTGGACAGACAAAACAGAGTACAGATACGCCTAATCTTTCCAGACTGGCTCTTTTGCGTGCAGGACTTCCTGTTGAGGTACCGGGTTATACCGTCCATAGGCAATGTGGTTCAGGACTTCAGGCTATTAACAATGCAGCCTTGCAAATTATGAGTGGTTTATCAGATGTAATAATAGCAGGTGGAGCAGAATCCATGAGTACAGCCCCTTATTATATAAGAAAGGCTCGCTATGGATTCGGTTCAGGAAATGGAGAAATTGTTGATCCTAATACGGAAAGTCAACCGCGTTCACAGCCAATTGAGATTTATGGAAATCTCACAATGGGTTATACAGCTGAAAATTTAGCGGAGATATACAAGATTTCTCGAGAGGAACAGGATGAATTTGCGCTTCGCAGTCAGGAACTTGCACAACAGGCAATTTTGGATGGGCGGTTTACCAAGGAAATCGTCCCTTATAAAATCAAACAAAGAAAAGAAGATAGGATCTTTGAGATAGATGAACACCCACGATTAACCAGTTTGGAAAAATTGGGCGGTTTAAAACCAGTGTTTAAAGAAAACGGTACCGTGACTGCCGGAAATAGTAGTGGACGAAATGATGCGGCTTCTGCAGTATTAATGATGTCAGAGGACGCGGCACATAAGCAAGGTCTTAAACCAAAAGCAAAAATTATTGCACAGGCTGTTTCAGGAGTTTCACCGGAAATCATGGGGATTGGGCCGGTGCGGGCAACGAAGAAAGCGTTATCTATGGCGGGACTCTCATTAGATGATATCGATTTAATTGAATTGAACGAGGCCTTTGCAGCACAAGCTCTTGCTGTGATAAAGGAACTTAATTTGGATTTGGAAAAAGTAAATGTAAATGGTGGAGCCATTGCATTAGGTCATCCCCTCGGAGCTACAGGTGCCATTCTAATGACGAAATTATTGCACGAAATGGAACGAAGAGGAAAAAAATATGGATTGGTCACTCTCTGTATTGGCGGAGGCCAAGGGATTACAACGATTGTGGAAAATTTGCAAGTTTAGTGCCAATTAAAATGAATCCGGCGCAGTTTATCAAAGAAATAAGGAATGAACCTCTTGTAAAACAAGCTCCACAAGAATCTTGTGATGTCTCTCAAAAGACTATGAATAGTTAGAGTTACAATTTTTTTTGAAATTAGTGTTCCGTATATGGGTTGATAGTCCGTATATGAGATTTTGAAAACAGCAAATACTTGGAGGGTTTAGAATGGCTGGTCCACTAGAAGGGATAAAAGTATTAGAACTTTCGAGAACACTTGCGGGTCCCTTTTGCAGTATGCAATTAGCAGATATGGGAGCGGAAGTTATAAAGGTTGAACAGCCGGGACTTGGCGACGAAACCCGTAGTTATATTCCGCCTGAAATAAATGGAGAATCTACTTATTTTATGAGCCTAAACAAAAATAAAAAAGGCATTACGTTGAATCTCAGAACGGAAGAAGGACAACGTATCGTAAAACAGCTGATAAAGGATTCCGATGTATTAATTGAAAATTTCCGAAACGGAACAATGGAGAAGTTTGGATTAGGGTATGACGTGCTCAAAGAAATCAACCCTCGGCTGGTCTATTGTGCTGTCAGCGGATTTGGCCGGACGGGTCCGATGAAAGATGAACCGGCTTATGATCTGCTGATGCAGGGTTTCGGAGGATTGATGAGTGTTACCGGTGAGGAAGGAAGGGCCCCAGTTAAGGTTGGATTTTCGATCGTCGATTTAGCAACGGGCCTTTATGCATCGCTTGGGGTTGCCCTTGCGCTGCTGGCCAGAGAAAAGACAGGAAAAGGCCAATATGTGGAATCATCATTGTTGGATACCATCGTGTCGTTGACCAGTTACTTGGGGCAAGGTGTATTAGCAACAGGAAAGGTTTCTGGACGTTTAGGGTCTGCACATCCAAACCTTGTTCCATACCAGGCGTTTGAGGCGAAAGATGGTTATGTCATCATTGCGGTACCAAATGATGGGCTATGGAGAAAAATGTGTGATGCACTTGATCTTCATGATTTGAAGGATCATCCGAAATTTGCAGTAAACGTGAACCGCGTGGCAAACAGAGAAGAACTCGTAGGGATTCTCACGGAATATACGAAGAGCAAAGATTCTTCGGAAATTATTGAAAGGTTAAAACGTGCGGGTGTACCAAGTGGTCCAATTAACAACATTGCCCAACTCCTGGCTCATCCTCAGGTTGAATACCGGGAAATGATTCAAGAAGTAGAGCATCCTACCATTGGTATGCTGAAAATGCTGGGTATACCTCTTAAATTATCGGCTACGCCGGGTTCTGTTCGAAAGGCACCTCCTTTATTAGGTGAGGATACAAATGAAGTGTTAGCAAACCTGGGCTATAGTAGTGAAGTTATTGCAGAATTTAAAGTAAAGGGGATTATTTAAAATGATTAATCAAATCGCTGTGATTGGCGGAGGTACCATGGGGCGTGGAATAGCCTATACCGCTGCTTTATCTGGGTTTGAAGTAATTTTACAGGATATATCTGAAGAAGCAATCGGAAATGCAAGAGAATATATCGAAAACCTGTTAAATAAGAACGTGACTAAAGGATACATCGAATCCTTACAGGCAGAAGAGGCAAAGAAAAATTTAAGTTATGCCACTAATCTGCAAGAAGCCGTTCGTAAAACCGACCTGGTAATCGAAGCGGCGTTAGAAACTATGGAGATTAAAATCAATATCTTCAAGCAATTAGATGAGTTTGCACCAGCTCACGCTATCCTAGCTACAAACACCTCAACGATGAGTCCGTCGGAAATTGCTGCATGCACAAAAAGACCGGATCAATGTATTGCAATGCACTTCTTTAATCCGGTCCATCGCATGAAATTGATCGAGATCATTCGAGGATTGGATACATCTGATTCTACGGTAGAAGTAGTAAAACAAGTGGCAGAAAAGATGGGGAAAGAAACTGTCGAAGTCAATGAGTTTCCTGGTTTTGTAACAAGCCGAATGAATTGTCTAATTGGAAATGAAGCGATGAACATGTTAATGGAAGGTGTAGCATCTGTCGAAGACATCGATAAAGCCCTCAAGCTCGGTTTAAATCATCCGATGGGGCCGCTTGATTTGGCGGATCTTGTAGGATTGGACAGCCGTTTGCGAAATATGGAATATTTGTATCACCATTTAGGAGAAAAATACCGTCCATCTCCGATTCTTGTGAAATATGTGAAAGCAGGACGTTTAGGAAGAAAATCAGGTCGCGGATTTTACGATTACACTAATAAATAGGAAGGAAAGTGGATGTTATGAATTTTCAATTATCAGAAGATATCAAGTTTTTAAAACAAAGTATTCGTGATTTTATTGATAACGAGGTGGATCCTCTTGCGATGGAAATCGAAGAGAAGGATGAAATTCCGGAAAAAATTATGAAAATGTCCAAGGAAATGGGCTTATTTGGACTAAGTATCCCTGAAGAGTATGGTGGTACAGGTGTTGGAATGGTAGGAAAGTGCGCAATTTATGAGGAATTAGGCAGAACGCATAACGGCTATACTACCGTCATTGGTGCCCATACAGGAATTGGTTCAGTTGGGATTGTAGAAATGGGGAATGAAGAACAAAAGAGGAAGTACCTCCCAAAAATGGCCAGTGGAGAGATGATCGGTGCCTTCGCATTGACTGAACCAAGTGCTGGTTCACATGCTACCAACTTAAAAACAACTGCGGTGAAAAATGGAGATAAATATATCTTAAATGGAAGTAAGCATTATATTACAAATGCTCCTATTGCAGATGTCTTTACTGTTATGGCTGTAACAGACCCGTCAAAGGGAGCTAAAGGGATTACTTCTTTTATTGTAGAGAAGGATTTTCCTGGATTTACAATCGGGAAAAATGAGAAGAAAATGGGTCTTCGCGGGTCACATTCTGCAGAAATTTTCTTTGAAGATTGTGAAGTGCCAGTAGAAAATGTACTAGGTGAAGAAGGCCAAGGATATGTTAATGCATTAAAAATACTTGCGAACGGACGTGCAGGGCTGGCAGCTCGTAATCTAGGATCTAGTGAGAAATTATTGGAAATTTCTATCCAACATGCGAATTCACGTGTACAGTTTGGTAAACCAATCTTTGAACAACAAATTATTCAACATTATTTAGCTGACATGGCACTTGATATAGAAGCATTAAGAAGTATGACTTACCGAGTGGCGTGGATGGTTGACGAAGGGATGAAAGTCCTTAAGGAAGCAGCTATGGTTAAACTGCTGGGATCTGAAGTTTATAATCGCGTGGCAGATAAGGCTGTACAGATTCATGGTGGAATTGGTTATATTGCAGAATATCCAGTCGAACGTTTTTATCGTGACGCCAGAATCACTAAGATCTATGAAGGAACATCCGAAATTCAAAAAAATATTATTGCCGCACAGTTAAAGAAGCAATATCTATAAATCTTATCTTACGTATTTAAGAATAGGAGGATAAAAGAAAATGAATATATTAGTTTTGATAAAACAGACTTTTGATACCGAAGAGAAGATTGTCATTAATAACGGGGTGATTAGTGAGGATAATGTAGAGTTTATCCTCAATCCCTATGATGAGTATGCAGTAGAAGAGGCAATCAAGATCAAGGAAGAATCAGGTGCGGAAGTAACGGTATTAACAGTTGGCCCTGAACGCTCTGAGAAGGTTTTAAGGACAGCTCTTGCGATGGGAGCAGATAAAGCGGTTCTAATTGAATTAGAGGAAGAGGCGGATGAGTATAAAATTGCTAAATTAATCACAGCAGCTGTTAAAGGACATGAGTATGATTTAATTCTTGGCGGAAATATGTCTGTTGATTCTGGATCTAGCCAAGTGGCTGTTCGGGTAGCAGAAGAATTAGTGATCCCGCATGTCTCTTCCATTACCAAATTATCGTTTGATGGCAATAAAGCAACAGTAGAACGTGATGTGGAAGGTGATGTAGAAGTCGTGGAAGTCAATCTCCCGTTTTTGGCAACAGCCCAACAAGGATTAAATGAGCCTCGGTATCCTTCTCTTCCAGGGATTATGAAAGCGAAGAAAAAGCCTCTTGAACGTTACCAAGTAGAGGATTTTGAACTTGCTGAAGACGATACCACTGCAAGAACTTCTGTCCGTGATCAATTTTTACCATCGAAGAAACAAAATGGAAAAGTATTAGAAGGTGAAATGCAACAACAGGTTCAAGAACTTATTTCACTGCTGCGTACGGAAGCAAAAGTCATTTAATCATGAATGAGGAGGATGAAGAGAATGAATAAAAAAGTACTCGTTTTGACAGAAAGCAAAAACGGCAAATTACGTAATGTTTCTTTTGAAGCTTTGACTGTCGCACAACAATTAGCTGATGGCGGCGAAGTGATTGCCGCGTTGCTCGGAACGGGAGTATCTGGATTTGTTGAGGAAGTTAATCAGTACGGACCTGATAAAGTATATGTTCTAGAAAATGAGGAACTAAATACCTATACAACTGATGCATATGTTCAAGCTTTGACTCAGTTGATTAATGAAGTGCAGGCGGATGTAATTCTGTTGGGGCATACAGCTATTGGGAAGGACGTGGCTCCAAGGGTGGCTGCTAAATTTGCTGCTGGACTTGTTGCAGACTGCACAGGAGCAGACTTGGAGAATGGAGAGATTGTCTTTACTCGACCTATTTATGCCGGTAAAGCATTCCAAAAGAAAGTATTTAATCAAGGTAAAGTTTTTGCAACACTGCGACCAAATAACGTTGAGTTAAAAAAGAATCCTGTCCAGGCAGAAGTTATTCCATTTCAGCCGGTGATCAAGGATTTAAGAACAGTAGTGAAAGAGATTGTTCGCAAAGCTACAAGCGGGGTTGACCTAAGTGAAGCAAAAATCATCATATCCGGAGGACGTGGAGTCAAAGGTAAAGAAGGATTTGAGCCTTTGCAGGAATTAGCAGAACTATTAGGCGGTGCTGTAGGAGCATCTCGGGGAGCATGTGACGCTGAATACTGCGACTATTCTTTACAAATTGGACAAACTGGAAAAGTTGTAACTCCTGATTTATATATCGCTTGCGGGATTTCTGGTGCGATTCAGCATTTGGCTGGTATGTCAAACTCAAAAACCATCGTTGCTATCAATAAAGATCCAGAGGCACCTATTTTTCAAGTCGCAGACTACGGCATTGTAGGTGATTTATTTGAAGTGGTTCCTCTATTAACAGAAGAATTCAAAAAAGCCCTTGTTTCTGTTTAATATTAAATTCTAAATTCACATCGGGGGGAGAAACAGGATGCTTTCACTGCTGAATTTATTAGCTTTCCTGGCATTGTCAGGATATGCAGTATATTTGTTTGTCCAGGTTGTATACACCCGCTATTTATTTGTGAAACTGGGCAAAAAAGCGGAATTTGAACCAAACCTTAAAGAGCGAATCACTGCTTTGTTAGTGAATGGGTTTGGCCAGAGAAAATTGTTTAAAGATAAGAAAAGCGGGTATATGCATTTAGTACTATTCTATACCTTTTTTATCATTCAAGTAGGACTTATCGAACTCATCATAAAAGGATTTATTAAAGGCTATGAGTTTCCTTTTGGTGAAGGACATAAATATTTCAGTCTTCTGCAGGAGTGGGCTACATTCCTTATGCTGTTGGCTGTCTTATATGGACTTTACCGCCGGTACGGTGAAAAGTTAAAGCGATTGCAATGGAAGCGTAATGGAAAAGCTGCTTTTGTCTATATCGCTTTATCCATTCTAACCACATCAATCCTGCTTTCATTAGGATTCGAAGCAATTATGTTAGATCATGAACCGAATCTGACTTATGCCCCATTTTCCGGTGCTATTGCGTTATTGTTTTCTGGCGTTGGATCAACGGCAGGTACTGTTATATTCTATATATTTTGGTGGATGCACATGATAACCGTCTTTTCATTCATGGTGTTTGTGCCTCAGTCCAAACAAGCACATGAGTTATTCGCTATGATCAATATCTTTTTCAAGAAAACAGGCCCTGTTGGGAAATTGAGAAAAATAGATTTTGAGGATGAAGATGCTGAGGAATTCGGAGTAGGGAAAATCGAGAATTTTACGCAGCAGCAGTTAATCGATTTGTATGCTTGTGCAGAATGTGGAAGATGTACGAATATGTGCCCTGCATCAGTTACTGGAAAGACATTATCACCAATGGAGCTCATTGTGAAGATGAGGGACCATTTAACAGAAAAAGGAGCCGTTATCACTTCACGCAGTCCATGGGTGCCGAGTTATGTGTTTGGTTCTCGAGCGTCGTCCCTTTCCTCAATGGCTGGATTAGCAGAGCAGCAAACAGCGGCAACGCTTGAAATGCCTAACTTAATTGGTGATGTCATTACAGAGGAAGAATTATGGGCTTGTACAACCTGTAGGAATTGTGAAGACCAATGTCCAGTATCTAACGAACACGTAGATAAAATCATTGATTTGCGACGTTATTTAGTCATGACAGAAGGCAATATGCCTCAGGAAGCGACTCGTTATTTTCAAAATATTGAAAGACAAAGCAATCCTTGGGGCATCAACCGTAAGGAACGTATTAAGTGGCGTGAAGAATTCAACGATGTCGTTGTTCCAACGGTTAATGAAGTAGAAGAATTTGAATATTTATTTTGGGTCGGCTCCATGGGATCTTTCGATAAACGAAGTCAAAAGATTGTACATTCCTTTGCTAAAATTATGAACAGTGCAGGTGTCAGCTTTGCCATTCTCGGTAATGAAGAGCGCAATTCCGGAGATACAGCACGCAGAATGGGGAATGAATTCTTATTCCAGCAATTATGTCAGGAGAATATCGCCAACTTCCAGGCTTATGGGGTGAAAAAAATTATTACCATCGATCCCCACGCTTTTAACACATTTAAAAATGAATATCCAGAGTTTGGATTAGAAGCCGAAGTTTTTCATCATACCGAATTGATATGGAAGTGGATCCAAGAAGGCAGTATTAAGCCGGTGAAGGAAGTCAGAGAAGCTATTGCCTATCATGATTCCTGTTATCTGGGCCGCTATAACAACATCTATGATATCCCGCGCCAAATTCTTAAATCTATTCGCGGCGTAAAAATCTTAGAGATGGAGCGGAATAGAGAAGATGCCATGTGCTGTGGAGCTGGCGGCGGCAGGATGTGGATAGAAGAAACCCAGGGAAAACGGATAAACGTAGAACGTACAGAACAAGCGCTTAAACTTAGTCCGACGATGATTGGAAGCAATTGTCCATACTGCTTGACCATGTTAAGCGATGGGACAAAAGCGTTGGAAGCAGAAGAGCAGGTCAAAACAATGGATATAGCAGAAATTGTTGCCCGTTCATTGGCAGGTTAATAGTTTGCGGGACTTATGCTTATATAGGGTCAGCAGCCATTTCTATTAATAAAACACGAAATGCGGTTAAATTTCTTAATACCAGAAACCCTTTTAAATCAAGGAGTGGATAGAAATGAATTATCAAAATATTTTAGTGGAACTAGAGGATCGAATTGGAATCATTAAGATCAATCGGCCGGAAGTGAGAAATGCGTTGGATAACCAAACATTATCAGAAATAGATCATGCTTTTGACTCCTTGGAGAATGACAAGCAAATCGGAGTAATCATCGTAACAGGTACTGGAGAAAAATCTTTTGCAGCTGGTGCGGATATAAAGCAGCTTAGTAAAAAACAACCGATAGATGCTCTAATCCCTGGGATGTCTGGGCTCTATCGAAAAATTGAAAACAGTAGTAAAGCGACAATTGCAGCAATAAACGGATTCGCACTAGGAGGCGGCTGTGAACTAGCTTTGGCATGTGACATTCGTATTGCTGCTGAACATGCTAAGATTGGACTGCCAGAACTCAGTTTGTCAATCATTCCAGGAGCAGGGGGTACACAAAGGTTAGCTCGAATTATTGGAAAAGGCAGAGCTTTAGACATGATTTTGACTGGTGACATATTAACGGCAACCCAGGCTCAGGCAATTGGATTAGTATCTTCAGTTGTGCCATTAGATGAGCTTTTCCAGGCTGCCAAGGATAAAGCTGACAAGATATTAAAGAAGGGACCGCTTGCTATTAAGATGGCTAAGCTGGTTATTAACCGTGGTTTGGATATAGACATGGACACTGCACTTATGATGGAAAAAATGGCACAAGCTATCTTGTTCGGATCCGACGATAAAAATGAAGGTACACAGGCTTTCCTTGAAAAAAGACAAGCAATATTTACAGGGATGTAAATAGTTGTTAAGGTATAAATGGAGTTTTCATGCAACGAACTCTAATATTTAATAAACGAGGTTTTTGTATGGAAAATAAAAAAGATCGATCAGAGGTACCAGCTTTAGAGTCGACTATAAAGATATTAGAATATCTCAGCCGTTATAATCATCGTGCAAGCAGTCTTGCTGATATTTGTAAAGATGTAAATATCAATAAAAGTACCTGCCATCGGATACTTAAGGTACTTGAAAACCATAACTATGTCGTTTACAACGAAAATAAAAAACAATACAGCCTTGGCTCTTCCCTTGTTGTGCTTGGTGCAAGGGCCTCTGAATATATTGACTATCTTGAACTTTGCAAACCTCACCTAAAGGAGTTATGTGAAGAAACGCAACAAACGGTTGTTTTGTTAGAACCAACCTCAAATGACAGGTTAATGTATGTAGCAAAGGAAGAACCGCATTTAACAGTTCGAGTAACCGTCAGCATAGGGCAACGATTTCCCTTAACTAGTGCTTCTTTCGGTAAATGCTATTTAGCATTTATGAATGAGAGTCGTGCAGATGAATTTATACAGAAAAGCGGAATTAAGCAATTTACAAGCAAGACGATAACCAACATAGAAGAGTTTAAACAGGAACTTAATAATGTTAGAATGAAAGGTTATGCTGAAAGTTATGAGGAACATACGCCTGGTGTGTGCGGAGTTGCAGCTCCTATTTTTAATTTGCATGGTGAGGTAAAACTTGTTGTCAGCTGCTTATTTCTATCAAGCCAACCAGACGCAGATGCATCTTTCTATGGAAATAAAGTATTAGAGGTTTCCAGAACATTAACAAATGCCATGGGTGGTAAACCTCCAATTAGAGGTTTATAAAAAATAAAGTATATGTGATAATACATGTTTTTATCATTTCAAAAACAGCCAGTTTGCTAACTAGCTGTTTTTAGTTAGGGTCAGTTTCCTTAGGGGGCTGACCCTTTCTACATCTCTAGACCTAATCGAAAATCAAGCTCAGGTTCAATTATGTGAAACGCTGAAAAAAGGTAAGATGATATCAAGAAAACAAAGGAGGAAAACAAAATGAAAAAATTTGGTTTAGTTTTAGCAGGAGGAATTGCCGGGATCATCTTACTTTCTACACTTGGTCCGATGGTGGGGTTATTAATAAGTTTGGCGATACTATATTTCATCTATAAACAGTTTTTAAAAGCAGAATCAGCTGGAGGGAAAATTGCGCTAGGAATTATCGGGGTTATTTTTCTAATGGCTTCTATTTCTAATGCACCTGCCATTATCGGTGTAGTGGCTGCCTACATTCTTTATCTTATTTATAAAAACTGGAATTCCAGCAAACACGCTGTAATTAAAGAAGAAGCTGATCCATTTGTAAATTTTGAAAAGCAATGGAACGAAATAAAAAATTACTAATCAAAGGAGAGAAAATAAATGACAAACCTTTTTACAAGAATTAAAAATACCATAACATCTGACTTAAATGAGGCCCTTGAAAAAAAGGAAAAACAAAATCCAATTGCTTTACTGAATCAATACCTTCGCCAATGCGAACAGGAAACCGAAAAGGTTGCAAAGTTCTTGGAGCGTCAAGTTGCACTTAAGGATGAGTTTACAAAAGAGTTATACCATGCGGAGCAGTTAACTGAAAAAAGGAAATATCAAGCTGAAATTGCTTTAAAAGCTGGAGAAACTGAGCTTTATCAATTTGCCTCAGAGGAGCAGCAATTATATTCTAATCGTGCAGAAAGAGTAAGAGCATCGCTTGAGCAAGTAAAAGGTCAGCTTGAAGGCCTAGAAAAAAAGCATGGAGAAATGAAGAACAAACTAAAAGATATGCAGCTTCGTCGCATGGATCTGATGGGACGTGAAAACGTAACAAGAGCTAACCATCGAATCGATCGGGTATTAGAATCTAACTCTTACTCCGATAAATCGGTCTCAAGATTCGCAGAAATTGAAAATTACATCGACAGTCTGGAGAATCAAGTAAATCGTTCATATAATCAAACAACGATTGACGCACGTATTGAACAGTTAGAAAAAGAAATGAATCACTCAAATTAGATTTAGCACAATGCAAAACGCATGGATATAGGTATCCATGCGTATTTGCCTTTATCTACTTTGTTTTTTAATCCAATTTATGTAGTTATCCATCACAGTATCAATGAACTGTACTGTTGGCTCATGAACCAGTTTTCCAGATTCGTCGAGTTTTTCATGAACTGAACCAATAAATACTTCATTTCCCGGTAGTGTTAATGCAGATATACCAGGAGAATTTAAGATCTGCCGTAAATGCATTTGCGCACGGACCGTACCTAATGCCCCTGGTGAACTGCCGACAATCATGACAGGTTTGTTTACCATTACTTTATCGACACGAGAAAACCAATCAATTGCATTTTTTAAAAAGGCAGGAATAGAGTGGTTATACTCAGGTGTTACAAAAAGAACACCGTCACTTTCAGCCACCTTTTTCTTAATCTCGGTTACGATTTCTGGCGGTGTCAGCTCATCATCTTGGTTATACATCGGTAGTTTTTCAATCGGCAGAATTTCAATATCTGCCGTCGTTTGATACCGATTTTGCATATATACAGCTAATTTTTTGTTAAATGATTCCTTCCGATTACTACCCACAAGTGCTACAATTTTCACGCATATCTCTCCTTTCAAGTCATTATTAATATTATCACTATCATGATTGTAATTCATTTTTAAAGAACCTTTTTAAATATCCTATTACTTCTCAAGATTAAAGTAGTAGTAAATTATTAGTAAAGCATTAGAAAAGACGAAACCTTCTTCCTACTTTGTCGTATAATTAAAAGGAAGATTTTACATAATTGGAAACAGGGGTGTAATAATGGAAAATCAAACAGAAATCATTACAAAGGAACAAAAGCCTTCATTATTAGGAATGTTTACGAGTCCGAGTGAACAGTTTGAGAGGATTAAGCAGACTCCAAAAATTTGGGTACCGCTCTTAATTGTTAGTATTCTATATGCAATTGGAATGACATTAATGGCGTTATCCATGGATGCTTCAACATTAATTGACCAGGGGGTTCCGGAAGATCAAGTTAATCTCGTCTTAGGTATTACAAAAATAACAGTTGCAATAACAGGTATCCTTACACCAATTATTGGTGTCCTCATCAGTAGTGCAATTCACTTAATTATTACCAAGATTGCTAATTCTCCCGCTACATTTAAACAATTATTTTCAATGAATACGTATATCATGGTGATTGGTGCAGCTGGAGTCATTCTAAATACTGCGATTCGATATGCTATTGGCGGGAATCCAGAAATATATGTTACTAGTTTAGCAGGGTTACTTAATCAAGAAAAAGCGGGTATTTTAGGTTCATTTGAAATATTCACAATCTGGACTATGATCGTAACGGCTATTGGACTTCATAAAACAGCCCTATTATCAAAGGGACTATCGTGGACAATTGCAATAGTTTTCTTCTTAATCGGAATTGGCTTTGCTTTAATCGGTAGTTTGTTTCAAGGAGCGCCGATGCTGTAGTCAATAACCCAACACTTGCTTAACGGCTGAAGTGTGGACTTGCAAAAGTTCTTATTGACTACCCTCAGTCTCTTGCAGACTACGTTGGTTAGGTCATGACACCTACGGATGCTCCTCAAGTCCGTGGCTCTGTCGCTTATAGTTAAAAGCTCTGATGGGTAGGAGCGGTGCTGTAAGCTCAAAAAGCCTTTTCAACATTGGGTATGAGGCAATCACTCCAAAAGGAGGCACACGCTATGTTCGTGTATGTGATAAACAAGCACGGAGAACCGCTTATGCCATGTTCTCCACGTAAAGCAAGGATTCTTTTAAAACAACAAAAAGCGAAGGTTGTAAAACCTACACCTTTTACGATTCAATTAATTTATGGAAGCAGTGGCTACAAACAACCCATTTCATTAGGTGTGGATACAGGCACCAAGCATGTTGGGCTATCTGCTGCCACGGAAAAACAAGTGTTGATTGAAGGGGAAGTCCAACTTCGCACTGACATCCAGGAATTGTTAGCCACTCGCTCACAATTCCGTCGTACCAGAAGAAGCCGAACCACCCGTTACCGCCAACCGCGATTTTTAAATCGTACACGGAAGGTTGGATGGCTTGCTCCTTCGGTACAAAACAAGGTGGATGCCCACATCAAATTGGTTAACTTAATTCACAGGATTCTCCCCGTGACCAACTTAACAATAGAAGTCGCTCAATTTGATACACAATTACTCAAAAACCCTACTATTCAGGGAGAAGAATACCAACAAGGCGGCCAAATGGGTTTTTGGAATACAAGAGAATACATCTTTTACCGTGACGGACATACCTGTCAATGGTGCAAAGGCAAAAAGAAAGACAAAATCCTTAATGTTCACCACATCGAAAGCCGTAAAACAGGAGGGAACAGCCCTGATAATTTGCTAACGCTATGTGAAAGTTGTCATACCGAACTTCATCAAAAAGGGCTGGAACATTTATTTCAACGGAAAAGCAAACCATTACGAGATGCATCACAAATGACTGTCATGCGTTGGTTTATTTATAATGGATTAAAGAATGGTTATCCTGATGCCCAATTGACGTATGGATATAAGACGAAGCATACCCGCATTTCCCATGGGTTAGCAAAAGAGCACTGTATAGACGCTCGTTGTATCAGTGGTCATCCATTAGCTGTGCCAACCGATACCACTTATTTATGGAAATGCGTGCGCAAGAACAACCGACAGTTGCATAAAGCGAATACGCTTAAAGGTGGCAAACGAAAATCCAATAAGGCAAAACGCTTAGTCAAGGGGTTTCAACTCTTTGATAAGGTGTGTTACGAAGGTCAGTCTTGCTTTATCTTTGGCAGACGAAGTAGTGGATATTTTGATCTTCGCCTGTTAGATGGGACAAAAATTCATGCTTCTGCCAGTTATAAAAAGCTAAAAAAAATGGAGTATGCCACTACATTATTAGTAGAAGGGAGGAGGGCAAGCGATTCCTCCCCGACTTCGGTGAAGTCGGGGTATTCTCGCCCAAATATAGATGAAAAAGAAAACATGGCTCATAATTAGCGTTATCAGCTTGGTCATTATCATGATTTCTGTCAGTGTTTATCGGGAGGTTTTTGCAAAAGGACCTTCCGTTGAAACCACTAATATGAAGCAAGAGGAAATCTCCTCTACGTTAATGATTCCAGGTACAGTAAAACTCGAAGAAGAACAAATTATTTATGCTTCTCCAGAAAAAGGGGAACTTAATGAGATTCTTGTAGCAGAGGGTCAGGAAGTTAAGAAAGACACGGTAGTAGCAAAGCTTCAAAATCCACAACTGGAACTAGAAATGGAACAAAATAAGCTGTCTATTGAATCTGCTAATCTGAAAATAAACCAACTTGATAAACAATTGAAGCTTTTAAAAGAGAAAGAAAAGACACTTGCTGACCAGGTGGGGAAAGAGGAAGCGAAAAAGCAGCTTGAGCCAGAATATGAGCAGCTCGATATGGAAAAGAAGCTTGCCAATCTGGATTTGAAACAAACAACACTTCAAAAGGATATGATTGAAAAACGTCAAAGTGAGTTAGAGATTAGGAGTACAATTGACGGTGTTGTTCTATCCGTTAATAAGCCAGATTCATCCTCTCTCGAAAACAGCATGGCTGAACCTATTATACATATTGGTAAGCTTGATGCAATCGTAGCAACCGGACTGTTGTCTGAATATGACACATTGAAGGTAATCAGCGGACAGAAGGTTATTCTTCGCTCAGATGCTGTTCTAGATCAAGAATGGCAGGGGGAGATTACAAAGATAGCCCTTCTCCCAGTACAAAATCAAACTGCTCTCCAAAATGGAAGTCAGGCTGTCCAATATCCATTAACGGTTAAGCTTACAGGCGATACTAAAACATTAAAGCCAGGTTTCCAAGTCATCAT
The DNA here is from genome assembly GCF_031457145.1 of Neobacillus niacini. Lineage (GTDB taxonomy): Bacteria > Bacillota > Bacilli > Bacillales > Cytobacillaceae > Neobacillus > Neobacillus niacini_J. The sequence continues at coordinate 590,278 of NZ_JAVDVZ010000002.1, read as the reverse complement.
GGAAATTGAAACAGACAAAAAACAAGCAAATGTTCTTTCAATAGACGCTTTATATGATGATGGGGATCAGCCCCATGTTTATATTGTGAAAGATGGCAAAGCCTTTAAGAAAACCGTTCAAACGGGTATTACTTCAGGGACTAAGATAGAAATTTTAGAGGGTATATCAAAAGAAGATCAAGTCATCATTAACGGACCTGATTCAATAAAGGGCGGTATGGAAGTGACCGTAAAATGATCGTGCTAGAATCTATTACCAAAACCTATGTGCTCGGAAAAGAGAGCGTTAATGTATTAAATGATATAACCTTGACTATTGAGCAAGGGGAGTTTGTTGCCATCATGGGTCCTTCTGGTTCAGGAAAATCGACCTTAATGAATATGATTGGCTGTTTAGATAAACCAACTGCTGGGAACTACTTCCTTAGCGGAGAAAATGTTTCACATTATAATGAAAATGAACTGGCAAGGGTACGGAATCAATCTATCGGATTTGTATTTCAGCAATTTCATTTACTGCCCAGATTGTCGGCATTGAAAAATGTGGAGCTTCCCATGATTTATGCAGGAGTATCCAAATCGGAACGCCAGGCAAGAGCAGAAGAAGCATTAATGAAAGTGGGATTATCCGACCGCATGGATCACCTCCCAAATGCCTTATCCGGCGGACAAAAGCAGCGTGTCGCCATCGCTAGAGCCATTGTTAATAAACCAAAAATTATTCTAGCAGATGAGCCGACGGGTGCACTTGATTCAAAGACAAGTATTGATATTATGGAGCAATTCAGGGAACTAAATGAGGAAGAGGGCGTTACGGTAATTATTGTTACCCACGAATCTGAAGTGGCAGAGTATGCGAAGCGTACCATATTTGTTCGAGATGGGATGATTCAGATTCCTTCAGCATCCATTATGGGGGTGTCTGAATGAGTTTTATGGAAAATCTTTTGATGGCGTTAAGTTCATTAAAAGCGCATAAAATGCGAAGTATTTTAACGATGCTTGGTATCATTATTGGAGTTGGAGCCGTTATAATCGTAGTGGCAATCGGTCAGGGCGGAGAAGCGATGCTTAAAACACAAATCACAGGTCCAGGAAATACGGTAGAACTGTATTATCAGCCTTCTGATGAAGAAATCCGTGCAAATCCAAACATTTTCCTACAGGCTCCATTTAGACAGGAGGATATTCGGGCTCTTGAACAAATACAGGAGATTAAAAGCATTGTCGCCTCGAGCACGCAAATGTCATCTATCAGATTTCAGCAGGAAACCGCTGATGTGTCTTCAACAGGTATTAATCAAGCATATATAAAATTGAATGAAATGAAAGTTGAAAAAGGGAGAAGTTTTTCCACTTCAGATTTTCTAGGAGGCCGTCGAGTAGGGTTAGTAAGTCATGTCATCCAGGAAGAATTATTTAAAGGTGATAATCCTGTTGGGAAGGTAATCACTGTCGCGAATCAGCCGATAGAAATCATTGGTGTATTAGAAAAACCGACAGGCCTCCTTTCGTTTAGTTCAATGGAGATTTATCTACCTTTTCAAACATGGCGAACCATATATGGAAGTAGTGACTATACGCAGGTAACGCTTCAAGCAGACTCTTCAGACCAGTTGCAGGCTGCAGGCAAAAAGGCAGCTAGAATATTAAACAATATGCATAATACGGAAGATTCCTATCAGGTACTTAATATGGAAGAAATCGCCGCTGGAATTGGACAGATTACAAGAATCATGACCCTTATTATCGGAAGCATTGCTGGTATCTCGTTGTTCGTTGGCGGTATTGGTGTGATGAATATCATGCTCGTTTCCGTAACTGAACGGACAAGAGAGATAGGAATACGAATGGCACTGGGTGCAACAAGAGGTCAGGTTTTAACACAATTCTTAATTGAATCGATGACGCTAACATTAATTGGCGGGATTCTCGGAATTTTTCTTGGTTGGGGGACAGCTAGTATCGTAAGTATTTTTGCTGGATGGCCATCATTAATATCGTGGCAGGTTGTCTTAGGTGGTGTTGTCTTTTCGATGGTGATAGGTATCGTGTTTGGACTGCTTCCAGCAAATAAGGCATCCAAATTAGACCCAATTGAATCACTGAGATATGAATAAATATTTTATTTGAATATTCTGTAAACATATACTATAATAATTTCAACTCTAGGCATGATTAAAATTATAGTAGCAGGGAGACGAGCTGAGTATGGAAAAAGTTAGTGTAGAAAATAGAGGCTATTTTGGTGAGTTTGGCGGTAGTTTTGTTCCAGAGGAGCTTCAGCTTGTACTGAACGAGATGGAAACACAATTTCTAAAGTATAAAGATGATCCGGATTTTATCGAGGAATTCAACTATTACCTTAAGGAATATGTTGGGCGAGAAAACCCGCTGACTTTTGCAGAAAATTTAACGAAACAAATGGGCGGCGCAAAAATCTATCTAAAACGGGAAGATTTAAATCATACCGGTGCCCACAAAATAAATAATGCAATTGGTCAAATATTATTGGCGAAACGAATGGGTGCGAAACGTATTATCGCTGAAACGGGAGCAGGTCAGCATGGTGTTGCAACTGCTGCTGCATGTGCAATGTTTGGAATGGAATGTATTATTTATATGGGAAAACTCGACACTGAGCGGCAGGCATTAAATGTCTTTAGAATGGAACTATTAGGGGCGAAGGTGATCCCAGTAGAGAAAGGGCAAGGGCGTTTAAAGGATGCAGTTGATGAAGCACTAGCTGACCTAGTTCAAAACTATCAATCTACTTTCTATTTATTAGGTTCAGCGGTTGGTCCACATCCATACCCAACGATGGTTAAACATTTTCAAGCTATTATTAGTGAAGAGTCAAAGCGCCAAATCATTGAAAAAGAAGGAAGACTGCCAACTGCGGTCATTGCCTGTGCTGGCGGCGGAAGTAATGCCATAGGTGCTTTTGCCCACTATATAGATGAAAAATATGTACGTTTAATTGGCGTGGAGCCGGAAGAAGCACCGACCTTAACAAAAGGAACTCCAGCCATCATCCACGGCTTTAAATGTTTAACGCTTTTAGATGAAAATGGTAATCCGCAGCCCACCTATTCGATTGCTGCCGGATTGGATTATCCAGGTGTTGGACCAGAGCATAGCCACTTGAAAACAAGTGGAAGAGCAGAATACGTTACGGTCACAGGACAGGAAGCATTAGAAGCATTTCTACTGCTAAGTAAAACGGAGGGGATTATCCCAGCCTTAGAAAGTTCACACGCCGTTGCTTATGCTATTAAATTAGCTAAGGAATTAACAAAAGAGGATGTCCTAGTCGTTAACCTATCAGGTCGTGGTGATAAAGATGTAGAGCAGGTATATAAAATGTTGAAAAAGTAATATGGGTGACGAGACGTATCGGTTAACGGTGCGTCTTTTTGTTTTTTAATCGAACAATAGTAGAATGAGCTTGTAAATCCCTGGTAAAAGTGAGAATCTTGATTCGAGGAACTATTTAATTAATATAGTTCAACAGGAGTGACATAGATGATTAAGAAAAAAATTCGCCATATTCAACGATATCGAGACATTGTCTATGCCTTTACCAAGTATGGATTTGGTTTTGTAATGAAAGAATTAGGGCTCCTAGATTTGTTATCGGTACCGAAAAGAGTATTTGTTGAAGGGAATATATCTCTGAATAGCAGAACAACAGGTGAACGAATTAGGTTGTTTCTCGAGGATCTTGGTCCAACCTTTGTGAAAATAGGCCAAATTGCCAGCACTAGACCGGATATTATTCCTGATGATATCCTTCAAGAGCTTGTAAAGCTCCAGGACCAAGTTTCTATTTTTTCATTTGATGAGGTTAAAAGAATTCTAGAGCAGGAATTGGCTGATTCTCTCGAAAATTCATTTGCAGAATTTTGTGAAACACCATTAGCTGCAGCTTCCATTGGACAAGTGCATTCTGCAGTTTTGCTTACAGGAGAACGTGTTGCAGTAAAGATTCAACGTCCCAATATTATAAGTGTAATTGAAACAGATTTAGAAATTCTACAGGATTTGGCTAGACTTGCAGAAAGTAGAATTGATTGGGTGGAAAGGTACCAAATCCGGACGATAGTTGAAGAATTATCAAGGTCACTTCGAGAAGAATTAGATTATGAAAATGAAGGCAGAAACGCTGAAAAGATTGATAAGCAATTTAGAAATGATTCTAAAGTCCATATCCCAAAGGTGTATTGGGAATATACGACCAAAAAGGTATTGACGATGGAATTTATAGATGGAGTTAAATTAAATGAAATAGATATGCTTGACCAAGTAGGCTATGATACGAAGGTTTTAGGTGAAAAAGTAGTAAATGCATTATTTCACCAAATATTAATAGATGGATTTTTCCATGGGGATCCACATCCAGGGAATATAGTCGCACTTCCAGGTCAGGTTATTGCCTTTATGGATTTTGGTATGGTGGGTCGTATCACTTCAGAAATGAGGTCTCACATTGCTTCTTTTGTTATTGCTTTAATGCGTAAAAATACAGCAGAAGTAGTGAGGACAATTATTAGTATGGGTTTGGTTCCCGATGATGTAGAGTTGAAACAGTTACATGCAGATGTAGATAAGCTCCGGGAAAAATACATCGATGTCCCTTTTAGTCAAATGAGTGTAGGAACCGCTGTTAACGAACTCTTTTCCGTAGCTTATCGTCATAAAATCCAGATTCCAACAGACTTAACGATATTAGGAAAAACGCTACTCACTTTGGAGGGGACCGTTGAAAAACTTAACCACGAAATTAGTATTTTAGCAGTGGCTGAACCATTTGGGCGGCAACTTCTCATGGAGCGTTTTAAGCCGAAAAATGTGGCGGAGTTTGCTTGGTCTAACTTTACGGAATATGGGGATATCCTTCAAGAATTCCCCAAAACCATCAAAGAGTTTACATCTGTTATGAAAAAGGGCAAGATGCAGATTGAAATAACAACCCCAGAAATGGATCCTGTCCTTAAAAAACTTAATCGTATAAGCAACAGGCTCTCCTTCAGCATTGTATTACTGGCTTTTAGCATTATATTGGTAGGAATTATCATAGGTGCTTCGTTATCAGGACAAACATCGATACTCTTTTCGAAAATACCTTTAATAGAAATAGGATCCGGAATAGCTGCTACTATGTTCCTCTTACTATTATATTCGATATTTAAATCCGGAAGGTTTTGAATAATATTTAGTAGAATGCCTGCCAATTGGCCGGGCATTATTTTTATAAAGAAGAATATAATGAACCATACAAAGGAGAGATAATTTGAGCTAAAAGGGGCGGAATATGTATAAGAAGAGAGTTAATTATTATCTAAGTTATTACAGATCTGCCTTTATATATTTCTATAAAAGATTATTTTACATCTTCTGCGGTGCTTTACTTGTATCCATTTCTTTACAGTTATTTTTGATAAAGAATCATGTAATTGATGGTGGAATCGTTGGTGTAAGCATTATTCTCTCTCATATCTCCAGTATTGAGATTGGTTTGTCTCTCCTCCTGTTAAATACTCCTTTTTTCTTTATAGGATATTCTTATCTTGGAAAAAGATTTCTAATTCTAAGTCTTTTTGCTATTTCCGTTCTTTCATTGGGTACTCATGTTCTAGAACCATATCCCTCTATAACAAATAACCCATTTCTAGTAATCGTCTTAGGAGGGGTGATTTTAGGACTAGGTGTAGGGATTGTTATTCGATTTGGAGGCTCTTTAGATGGTACAGAGGTTTTGGCTATTTTATTTAATAAACGCTCCACGTTTTCAATTGGACAAATTGTTATGTTTATTAATTTTTTTATTTTTAGCAGCTCTATTTTCATATTTGGTTTAAAAGAGGCAGTGTTTTCTTTAGCAACCTTTTTTATTGCCTATAAAACTATTGATTTTTCATTAAAATTATAAAGTAATAGAAATATAATAAAAATGCCCATTCAATTGAATTGGGCATTTTTTTCCTTATTGATTATTTAGAAACTCAAGCACACTATTATTTACTAAATCATTGGCTTCTGTAAAATAAATGTGACCGGCACCATTTATGGTCAGGAATTCGGAATTTGGTATTTTTTCAGCCAGTGTTTCTCCATTTTCATAGGGTACTAATTTATCCGCATCACCATGTATGACCAAAACAGGTACCTTTATTTGTTCAATTTCATTGTAGGTGTCATGCGCAGCACAGGCTTGAAGCTGAAGCATATAGGCATATGGAAAGACCGGTTCCTCAATTCGTCTTTGTACATCATCGGCCACTAGGTCTCTATGATTTTCGAGGAAAGATTGACTATAAAGAATTGGGGCAGTTGCCCATGCCAATTCCTCAGGTGTGGCAGTAGAAGAACCTCTAGATAGCATTAACATGGAGACCTCAGCACCAGGTTGTACATGTTTTTCTCCTCCAGATGTTGTACAGCCTAGGATAAGCGACCTCACTCTCTCTGGATATTGAATAGCTAGCCTTTGGGCAATCATTCCACCCATTGAAATGCCGTAGACATGAGCTGATTCTACACCTGCTGCATCCAAAACAGCTCTAGCATCTTCTGCCATTAGTTCAATTGAATAGGGGGAGTTAGGCTTTCCGCTCTGACCTACTCCACGATTATCAAACAAGATTACTTTATATTGTTCACTTAAGGCTGGTAGTGTTTTAAACCATGATTTAGATGTAAGTGACAGCCCCATAATTAAAAGTAACGGTTCACCATCACCATGAATTTCATAATATAAATCAATCCCATTAGCCTTCGTAATTGGCATTCTAAACAACTCCTTTTTTACTATATATTCTCATTTTTATTAAAAAATCCTTTAACATATGACAAACTCTTATATGAAAATTTTTATTTATTTTGATTAAGTGGAAAAATCTAAAAATATCCTAGTAAATTGATGATATAAATTGATATAATATTATACGAGGAAAAAAGCAATAACAGACATCATACTAAGCGGTTAGATTCGAGGGAGTTTATGGAATCACGGCATCAAGATCCAGCTACTTTTTACAAAAATCTAGAAAAAGAGTGGAATCAGAGAATTCATACATATACCAATAGTCTAACTTTTACACATGCGCTTGGAAAGTGTTTGGAGAACCACTTAGACCATGTTGTGGTCCAACAAAAGATTATCAACAACTTGTTAACGGAATTGGATATTCCAAAGAAAGATGATTATGCTGAAATTGCAGAAAGAAAAGTAGTTTGTGAGGAAAAGATTGATAATCTGGAAGATACAATTTTTAATCTTAACAGGTTGTTGAAAAAGGGCAATACCGAGTTAAAAACACTCGATCATTCACTAAAAGAGATGCTTGGTTTACTTGAAAATGAAGTGGAAAATGTAAAGGCTACCAAATTAAAAACGTTGAAGATGGAGTTAGAGGGATTAAAGATGTTATTTAATGATTAAAAAAGTGGAGGGAAAAACAACATGGCTAAAAGAAATGAAGTAGAAATGGATAATCAGCTTTCAAGTTTTGAATTAATGTGGAGAACTGCCTTTGAAGAGGTGGATGAATGGGCAGGGCGTTTAAACCATCACGACGAATTATTTTTAAATGCAACAAAACAATATGTTGAGAGTATTAAAAGAAACCAAGAAAATAGCAAAGCCATTACGGAGCAATTTAAGAAAGAGCTTGCTGATTGGGAAAGATATGCTCGTGAGGAATTACTCATGACCACGACTACCTTTCAACATTTTTACCCAGTCAAATCGTATGAAGAAATAAACCAAGTTGTTGATGACATTCAGAATAAAGCAACATCTCTTTTAACAACCCCTATTCGTGCTTTAACGAATGGTCAAGCAATTGACAAGTACTTAGACATGGTCGAACAATATATTTCATTTAGAAAGAGGAGCAGAGAGAAATATATTGAAGGTGTGAAGAGTACAACCAATGTTTTATATGAAAATCAAAAACAATTTGTAGACCTCTTTGCAAATCAAGTAAAGTCAGCAATTTTTCCATTTCAGCAATATATGAAGAATGTAACGGATTCAACAAAATCTTAAAATTATGAGGTGGGCTTAAATGTCAACAAAAAGACCGAATGATCGATATGATTCTTTTAAAAAGTATAGTGAATTGTGGGAAAAACAGATAAATGATTTTATTTATCTATGGTCAAATAACAATGAATTTGTAAAAATGTCAAATGATGGGTCTGAAGCGCATTCTCGGACCCTTGAAATATTTAGGAAAAACCAGGAAGCACTTGCTAGTGTACTCAATATTCCCACTAAAAATGACTTGGCGAATCTGGCTTCGTTAACGATTCAAACGGAAGAAAAAATAGAATCGCTTGAGGAACAAATTTGGAATTTACAGGATTCAGTGAAATCACAAAGTAAAGAAATTGAAAGTGTTGTTGAGGTAGCCAAGGAAATTATTAAACTGACTAAACAACTAAAAACTGAATTAATGAAAACGAAAAAAGAACAGGCTGATTCTAAAGACGTACAAAGGGAACTGCAAGAGATGAAGCTCGAATTAACGAAATTAAATAATTTTAAAGATGAATTTGAGATACTAAAAAATCTAATTGAAAAAGGTAAACAGGTAGAACCAGCCTTAGCTGGGGTGGATTCAGCAAAATAGAGCTGAAGGGAGCTCGAAAAAGTGTCAGTTGAATTATCGTTTAAGGATCTAGTTTCAGAATTTGATTATGAGAAAGAAATGAATCGTTGGAAGCATGTTTATCAACTATTAAATGAACCTGAACCGAAAATCGGGCATACTCCAAGGACTGAGGTTTGGAGAAAGAATAAATCAGTTTTATGGCATTACCCTGCCAAACAAACAAAATATCGAATTCCTTTATTTTTCGTGTATTCCTTATTTAATAAACCCTATATTCTAGACATTGCCCCAAAGGCGAGTGTGATTGAGGGTCTTACAAATCGTGGTTATGATGTGTATTTATTAGATTGGGGTACACCAGGACATGAAGATAAGAAAATTGGACTGGATACATACATCCAAAAGTATTTAAAAACAGCCGTTAAGAGGGCACTCCGTCATTCTGATGCTGAGGAAATAACATTGGTGGGTTATTGTTTAGGCGGCACGATTGCTTCTGTTTACGCTTCCATTGCGGAAGAACCGATTAAAAACCTGATTGTTGCCACTGTTCCAATCGATTTTAGTTCCTTCGCAGGACCGGAAAAATGGGCAGAGGGTCTCAAAAATGGAGATTTTAATGTCAACCGCTTGGTTGATGTTTATGGTAATATCCCGGCTTCTTATGTAGAAGCTATGTTCCGCGCAGTTTCAGCGCCAATTTATTTTAGCCACTATACCACGCTTTTAAATCGAGCGCATGATCAGCGCTATGTGGATAAATGGCGTCGAATGAATAAATGGAGTACTGATCAGGTCTCTTTTGCAGGTGAAGCATTCAGACAATTATCGAATGATTTCTTTAAAGAGAACAAGCTTGTAAAGGGTGAATTAATTGTTGGGGATAAAAATGCAAACTTGAAAAATATTAAAGCAAATATGCTTGTTGTTTCCTCATCAAATGATAATTTAGTTTTAGAGTCTCAAAGCTTGCCAATCATGGATTTAGTTTCTAGTGAGGATAAAACTTATAAGCTGGTTGATGCAGGTCATGTATCCTTGGCATTGACCGGGTTGTTGGCTGTAGTTGTGGATGAATGGGCTTCAACTCGTTCAAATCCACTCTAAATTGGGAGTACATGATTATTTAATGATAATGTGAGAAAGGGAAGGAGTGGTCCTTCCCTTAACTTGCCTTTTTATGTTTGTGTAGAAAGTTTTGCAGTACCTCGTTAAAGGCATCTTTAGCCTCAAGCTTGGCAACATGTCCTGTATTTCTGAAAATGACAAATTCAGAATGTCTAATCTGTTTATGCATTAAAAATTGTAACCAAACAGGTATGACAGTATCGTACTGACCGCCAATGATTAAAGTAGGGACCTTTATCTTTGAAAGCAGGCATATGTTATTAACCTCAAGACAAGCTTTCATTGATGGCAGATAATATTCACGGTTCGGCTGATAAAATTTATAGAAATTCTCAAAGTTTTCCTCCGTCCATGAGTAAAGGCAAATACGTGCAGCTAAATTTTTTTGCTCTTCAATGGGCCGCGACTCTGCTCTTAGCTTTCGAAATTTTAAGAATAGCTGTCCGAAATGTTTTGGTGCATAATGAAATGTACTTACGAGCATGAGGGACCGACACATTTCCGGTGCCTGACGATAGATTTCTTGCGCAACCATCCCTCCCATTGATAATCCACAAATGTGAGCGTTTTCAATTCCGAGTCCTCTCAATAACGTAATAACATCTTGTGCAAAGTTTGAAATAGATATTTCTCCATCTGTAATATATTCTCCATGTCCCCGTAAGTCTGGAATAATCAGGTCATACTGCGCTGCAAACTTAAACTGGGTGGACCATCCCTCCTTTATTGCACCAAGGCCATGAATAAAAACAAGAGGCTCACCAGCACCCAAACGTAAATAGGGTATCCCCGAAAAAAACTCACCCAAATAAACTACCTCCTATGGTTTCATATTAAACTTATTTTCCATATTTAGGATAGTGTTAAAGGTTTATTGTTGTGATTAACATATTATATATATTTTTTTGTTTATTATTACCAATAGGTGTAAATCACATATATATGGACATGAAAAAGGACAATCGACTTACCGATTGTCCCAGCTTAAACCTATCCATCAATCCCGCTTTCATCACTACCTCTGCCCTTATCATCATCGTCATCATCATCATATCGATCATCTCTGCTGTCATCATCAAACTTCACTCTTGTGATTTTTCCGTTTTCAGCATCGACTCGAACATCAACCTCGCCCCGATCCGACTGAATCTCAAATTTATATTCGAGTCTGCCATGTTCCATTTCTTTTTCAACCTCGGTAATCTTGCCGTTGACTTCATTTGTTGCTATTTTTGATGCTTCTTCAACTGAAAGTGCTGAAGTGTTTGTTGGTTGGGAAGGTGAAGTCTTACTACTGTCATCATCATCATCATCAGATTCTACCTTGTAAAAGGTTTGGCCATGCTCCGTTTCAAGCTCCACTTCCTGACCTTCTTTGATTTCAGGGATGTTTTGTGTTTCAAGATTTATGACTGACGTCTTGTCATCTGCATGGATGGAATCCTCTGGACGTGTATCGTTCTTTGAAGCACCTACAGCAATTGCACCACCCAAAACTAGTAAACCTGACAATGCACCGATTAATATTTTCTTATTCATTTTTGTTTCCTCCTTTTTTGTATTACCTTTCTACAATTACAGTATATCCAGCTAAAATGAGAGAAAAAGGATAGAAACATTAGAAATTGATGAGAAATGCTTGGTTACTATTAACTTACTAGTCGTCATCTTTGTCTTTTCTGTCACTTTCATGATCATCCCAGGTGACAGATACCACTTCACCGGTTATGGCATGGATTTGTACAGTAGCTTCACGGTCATCATTGGTTTCAATTTTAACAAAGTAATAGGTTTGGTCGTTCACTGTTTCCAGCCAAATGTCATCTACCTCACCCTCAACTTGTGTACGCGCGATTTGAACAGTCTCCGGCTCTGCCAATCGCTTCGGCGGCTGATTGATTACTGTAGATGTGGAGGAGAGGATAGTACCTGAAACGGCATCGACGATTATCGTAGTCTGTTTTTCAATCTCATTCACGATAGCCTTATATGTTGTTTCCTGGTTATTAACAACTTTTTCTAAGGATACTAGCGAGCCATTTACTGCTGACAGGACAATTTTTTTTATTTCTTCCTCTGTTAACTCAACTTTAAGAGGAGGAGTGGGTGTTGGTGGTGGTGTGCTTGTTCTAGAACTAGTTTCGGCAAATGATAAAACCTTTCCACTTTCTGCGTCTAACTTAATGGCATAAAGTCGATCCATTTTTTCTAGTTCTATATGATATTGCTGACTGTCAAATTTTATTAAAGAAACCTTACCTTGATAACGTTCTTGGACAAGCTTCTGAGCTTCCTTTTCAGTTAAAATGTCAGCAGAGGGGGTAAGTTTTCCAAACTGCTGCCAGCTGACAAATACAATAATTATGAATAAAGAACAAATGGAGACCCAAAACCAAGATATTTTTTTCATTTTAATCACCACCTTATTACATCTATTTTCTTACATGAAAATTAGAAAAGGGTGAGAAATTGCTAAGATTTTTCACTTTTTCTTGTAAAAAAGTGTGGCTGTTGTTCCTACACCTAATTTACTTTCCAAATGTAGCCTAACGCCAATGGCATCGGCAATTTCTTTGGCAATCGACAATCCAAGACCAGAACCACCTTGTTTTCTGCTCCTAGCTTTATCTACCCTGTAGAAGCGATCAAACACCTTTGAGAGTTCATCTTCTTGAATGCCAATTCCACGATCTATTATTTTGATAAATACCTCATCCTGCTCTGTTCCTGCTGCTACCGAGATTATTTCATCACTGTATTTCCTTGCATTATCTAAAAATATAAAAAGCAGCTGCTTTAGTTTTTTTTCGTCGGTTTTAATAATTAGTGGGGTTTCATTCTCCGCTATTAATTTGATATCCCGATTATATGCATTCTTGAATGCATTCACGGTTTGGTTAATTAATTCGTGAAGATTTACCTGGTCTAGCTCGATATTCCATTGTTCCTGATTTCTGGCTAACATTAACAGCTGTTCGGTCATTTCCTTCATGCGAATGGCTTCGGAGTGAATGGCCTCAATCGACTCAGAGAATAGTTGTGGTTCTTTTAAGCCTCTTCTTTTTAACAAGCTTGCATAGCTTTCAATAATAGTTAATGGAGTTTTAAGCTCATGTGAGGCATTTGAAGCAAATTGCTGCTGTTTTTCAAAGTTTACTTCTAATAACTCAATCATATGGTTAAAGGTTTGACCCATTTGGAACAGTTCATCTTTGGACTTTCCTTCAAGCTTTATGGTTTTAAAACGACCGCTTTGTCTTATTTCTGTCATAGTTTTAATCATGGATGTGACTGGCTTGGTAATGAGATTACTGAGAAAACGGCTAGAAATTAAAACAGGAATCAGTGCCAGGAGTGTCACCATGAATAGGACTAGACGAAGGATGGATAAATTATCAGTTGCTGTTTCCATACTTTTGATTATCTGTAGGTTTGCAATTCTTCCGTCTTGCAATATAATCGGCATTGATTCAAAGGTATATGGATTGCTCTGATATTCAATCGTTTTGCTTACTTCATTACTATAAAAAACACTTTTGCGTTTGCTTAAATTTGATTCTCCAGGGCTAGTCACTGCTGAAAAACTTTTGTTATCTTCTGTTACGATTTGAATCATTCCATTTATTGGAAGATAAGATCTCAGCAGGGTATCCTTTGGAATCGATCCTAAGGATTTTCCAACATTTTCGGATACTTTTTTCATTTCCATATTTGCTGTACTGAGTTCACTATCAAGAATTAACTTGTTGAATGAATAATAAACCGTAATATTGATAAGGAGCAGCAACAGTGCAAACAAAAATGCAGTATAAAGATTGATTTTATTTCTTAGTTTCATTTGGCATCCTTCATAACATAACCCACGCCTCGAACGGTATGAATTAACACGGGTAAATGTGGCAGGTCTATTTTTTTCCTAACATAGCGAATATAAACATCGACTACATTCGTATCACCGAAAAAGTCATAACCCCATACGGCCTCTAAGATTTGGTCTCTGCTCAGCACTTGTCGTTTATTCACAATTAGATAAACGAGTAAATCAAATTCTCGGGGGGTCAATTCAATGGGTTTACCAGCTCGGATTACTTCCCTTGATTTTTGATCAATGGTTAAATCAGTAAAACGCAACAAATCATCGTTTTCATTCTCGGGTTGTTCAACTTGCTTTATTCGTAAGGCTGCTCGAATTCTTGCCAACAATTCTTCAATTTGAAAAGGCTTTGTAATATAATCGTTTGCTCCAAGGTCTAGACCAGACACTTTGTCTTCAACAGAGCTTTTTGCTGTTAATAGAATAACAGGTGTCAGCAAATCATTTTTTCGAATCCGCCTGAGTAGTTCAATCCCACTTAGTCCTGGCAGCATGACATCCAATAAAATTAAATCCCAGCTTCCGGTACGATATGCTTCTAGTGCTTCAAGACCATCTATTACTTTTGTAACTGAATATCCCTCGTATTCAAGCTCCAGTTCTAATACTCTTGCAATCTTTTCTTCATCCTCAACGACTAGAATCGTCCCTTTTTTTATAGACATTTGGATTCTCCTCTAAATTTATTTCTACATTCAATTCGTCATTATCATGACAAAAACCTTTCGAACATATGGTCAATTATAAGTCTATCAAAAAAATAGTAACCTTTTTTTGAACGAAAATACAGGATTAAACGTTATAAAGAAGGATGAAGGTTTGGGGGGAGAAATTTTGACAAATATAATTGAAGTTGATAACGTAAGCAAACAGTTTAATAATCGCGAAATATTAAAAGATGTATCTTTTATCATTAAAGAAGGCAGTATCAATGGACTGCTAGGTCCAAATGGGGCAGGGAAAACAACGGTTATTCGTTTGTTGAATGGAGTAATTGATGCAACAACCGGTCAGATGAAGGTGATGAATTTTGATCCAAAGCAACAAGGAGATGAAATTAGAAAAAGAGCAGGGATTGTTACGGAAAGTGCAAGCCTCTACCATGATATGAGTGCATGGGACAATCTGGCTTTCTTTTCTAAACTATATGGAAAATATTATTCAAATAGAATCAATTACCTGCTACAGCAATTCGATATGCTGCCATATAAGGATCAAGTCGTAGGGAGCTTTTCAACGGGAATGAAAAAAAGGATTTCACTGGCAAAGGCTTTATTGCATAATCCAAGACTTTTATTTCTAGATGAACCGACCAATGGCTTAGATCCAGAGGGAATCAATGAAGTAATTCACTATCTATATAAAGTAAATCAAGAAGAAGGGGTAACAATCCTAATTTGTTCGCATGTGCTGCATCAGCTTGAATCTATTTGTGATTCTTATTTGTTCCTTAATGAAGGTAGGATAGTAGAAAAAGGAGCTAAGCAGGAATTAGAAGATAAATATCTAAAGGAAATTAGTTTATTAGTAGAAACGGGACTCAATCCAGTTAATAGCCAAAGCTACAAGGGGTATCCGTACAATAGAAAAGGGTCCAATCAATTAGAATTTCTCTTGGCCTCAAAGGATGCGATTACTCCTTTATTAACTAATATTCTAAGTGAAACTTGGGTTCATAGTTGTGAAATAACCAATAGAAGTCTTGAGGCTCTTTACTTTAATATAAGGGGAGAAAGAGGCGATGAATAAAAACACAATCTTAACCATTGCGCGGAAAGATATGAAAGCAACCTTTTCATCCAAAAAGGTTTGGGTTCCAATGATTATTGTTGCTTTAATCATATGTATTGTTGTGCCAACTTGTATTGCCTATTTCGGAATTCATTTTGATATAGTAGGAACTTCTTCAAAAGATATCGAAAAACCTATAAACGCTTTTATTAAAGGCTTCCCAAGTGTGGATATGAGAAATACACTTGCAGCTTTGCCATCACTTAGCTATAAATTTGTGTATTTTTTCTTAACCTTTATGATGATTCCCTTTTTTTTGATGGTAGCGATTATTAATTCAATGGTTACATCATCAAATAGTTTTGTGGGTGAAAAGGAGAGAAATACGTTAGAAACATTGTTGTTTGCACCCATTTCCATTACCGACTTGTTTCTTGGTAAAGTGCTTGCATCTCTGATTCCAACCTTAGGTATCTCTTTTGCGGCTTTTATTGTTAGTTTTATTATTGTAAATGTCATCACGTATCCGTATTTTGAAGTTATCCTATATTTTAACTCTACTTGGATGATTTTGATGTTTTGGGTTATCCCATTATTGGTCATGTTTAATATCATCTTAAATGTTTTGATCTCAGCAAAGGTAAAAACGTTTCAAGAAGCCCAGCAATTTGGGGGACTGCTTGTGTTACCAATCGTTGGAATCATTATTTCACAAGCAAGTGGGCTCTTCTTCTTAAGCCCATTCATTCTATTCTTAATTGGAGCAGGTCTGCTAATCGCCAACCTATTCCTAATAAAACTAGTCACAAAATTCAACAACCGTAACACATTATTCCAAAGCCAAATTCATTAACACCAAAAGACAGTGTCCACCTGAGGTGGACACTGTCTTTTGGTGGTGCCTGTCACCAAGGTGACACCTTTTAGGTGTTCACCGAATTAATGAAAACGGTAGCCCGAACCCCATACGGTTTCGATGTATTCTGGGTTTGATGGGTCTTGTTCGATTTTTTCTCTTATTTTACGGATATGGACGGTGACGGTTGAGACGTCTCCGGTGCTGTCGTAGCCCCATATTCTCTCGAATAGATGGTCTTTACTGAAGACTTGTTCTGGGTTCAAGGCTAGAAATGTAAGTACATCAAACTCTTTTGTGGTTAAGGTAATTTCTTGATTGTTTACAAAAACTCGTCTTGATGACCTATCGATGAATAACCCACGGATATATATTCCTTGGTTTTCAGTATTTTGTTTCATTGATAATCTCTCATAACGGGAAATATGTGCTTTCACTCGAGCTACCATTTCATTTGGGCTAAAAGGCTTTACTAAATAATCATCTGCACCTAGTCCAAGACCTCTTATCTTATCGATTTCTTCTTTCTTAGCTGTCACCATAATGATTGGGACGTCTTTCTGACTTCGTATTTTTTTGCAAATTTCAAAGCCGTCAATGTTTGGCAGCATAACGTCAAGCAAAATTAAATCATAATTCTGTATAAGTGCCTTCTGAAGGCCACTATCACCTGTATGGGACATTTCTGTTTGGAAGCCGTTGATTTCTAAATAATCCTGTTCTAACTCTGCAATACTCTTTTCATCTTCAATAATCAAAATCTTTTTCATGATGTGGCCTCCTCAAGACAAAGGTATGGTTCGGCAAAATAATGGTAATTTTTGTACCAATCATTAATGTGCTTTCTAATTTTATTTCTCCATTATGCTCTTCAATAATCATTTTTGCTATTGAAAGTCCTAAACCACTGCCGCCCGTTAAATTATTTCTTGATTGCTCGGCCCGATAAAATTGATTAAAGATGAAGGGAATGGCCTCATCGGGAATACCTGGTCCATTATCAGTAATGGATATCACTACATTTTCATCAGTTGAATGTAGCGATATTTTTAATTCCTTTTTATCTTTATCCATGTACTTCAAGCTATTGTTAATAATATTTGCTAGGACTCGTTTAATCTTTTCCCTATCGGCTAGAACATGGTAAATTCCATTTGGTGTATATTGGAAATTTAAATCAACATTCTGTTTTCTTAGGTCAAAGCTTAATTCCTCGAAATAGTCGGTTAAATAATCCTTAATATCGAGTCTTTCAAAATCAAATGGGACTTTGCCTAAATCTAGCTTAGAGAATAAGAACAATTCATCAATCAAATGATCCATGTCCACTGCTTTTGTATAGATGGTTTGAATATAGCGTGCTCTCTTTTCAGGTGTGTCTGCGACCCCATCACGAATTCCTTCAATATAGCCCTTAATTGATGTAATAGGCGTTTTTAAATCATGAGAAATATGTGCAATTAATTCTTTCCGGTTATCCTCATATTGCTTCTGAATCTTATGTGACTCCTTTAATTGAATTCGCATTTCTTCGAATGATTGTGTTAATTGCCCAATCTCGTCATTCCTAATTGCAATCATCGAATGCTCGAGATCTCCGTTCTTTATAAAATGAGCTGCTTTTTTTAATTGATTAATGGGTTTGATAATACTCTTGGAAACAAAATAAGCTAATAGTCCATTTGTTGCAATTAAAATCAATAAACATAAACCAAATAGAATCGGAAAGAAGGTTCTTACAAACCTATTCCAGGGGCTTGCGTCTCTCATTAAAAATAGTGAAACCCGAGCGCCATCCTGCAGGAAAAAGTCGTGCTGCTTAATGGCAAACGTTTGCTCACCAACTTTTTCTAAGCTGCGGAAGCTTCTTTCTGTACCAAATTCCGGCAGCTCTTTTGTATCCACATTTCTAAGTTCAGCAGTTGAAAAGAATATCTCATCATTTTTTCGAATCATTAATCCTGAATCGATTTTGCTTAAGTCATTGTTTAGGGATTGTAGGTATTCCTGACTCATCAATCCATCAGGATTTACCACAGACTTTTCTTTAAGTTCAAGAAACATGATTGTATCTTGTTGTTTTGTTTTATGGTAATTGTGACTCTCCGGTAAAAAATTTGTCATTTCTCTAATATCACCGAGAAAAACAATCATCAATAGAAAAGAGGTAATGATAAACAAGATGATTGGAACCGTGATCATCGCAATATTTGAAAGGATCAGACGAAGTTTAATAGACATCGGATTATCACCCTTAGGCTTCTTTTCTATTAAACATATAATAGCCTAATGAAAAAAACAATGCGAAAGAAGAGCACAAATAGGTGGCAGTTTGAATCAACCAACGAAATGACACATTCCCAAGCCACTGCATATACCAATCCAAATAAGAAGATGGCAGCAAATACAAGGTTGTAGGAAGGACATAAGGAATAAACATCATAATTAAATATAGGACAATCATACTAGAAATCGCAAGAACACTAGTTTTGACAATAAGTGCTAACATAACAGCAAATGCTGTGATAACAAGGAGTGGAAACCAGGATACAATAAATACTCCAAGACTTGAAGGAATAGAAGCGAAATCAAAGGCTTTATCAAAGACAGCACTGCTAATGTTCACAGATAACCATTCCAATAATAGAACAAGTAAGGTAATAGTACCGATAGCGGCAAATTTGGATAGGAAAAGCTCCATTCGACTAATTGGTCTGACTTGAATTAAAGTCCCACGTTCTCCTTCTCCTGTAAATAAGTCTGTCGCTGCGATAAAAATAAATAATGGTAGTAAAATGGTTATAAATAAATCTAACAATGTAAAGTTAATAGTTTCTGTCGGTAATGCCATCCAATCTGCAATAAATAGATTATTCAAAAGTAGCTTAGTTAGCACGGGGATGAGCACTGCAGCAAATAAAACCAGTTTGGTTATCTTCTTCGTCAACAGCTTTTGTATTTCATTGAAACTATTTGCTTTGATTGTGTTCATGTCACCAAGCCCTCCACCTTTTTGACGTAGACATCCTCCAATGAATCGCTGCCTGCTTCATAAAATGAGACCTGACCATTGAAAAGAAAACAAAAACGATTACATAATTTTTCTAATTCTGAAATATGGTGACTGGAAATCACAAAAGTTACACCGGTATTGCTTGCTATCTCCTGAATGGTTTTCCTTAACAATAGCAAACCATCAATATCTAAACCGTTTGTGGGTTCATCTAAGATGATCAAACGCGGCTTAGATATGAGAGCTGAGGCAATACCATAACGCTGTTTCATTCCTATTGAAAAAGAGGACATTTTCTCATTTTTATAAGGTGTTAAACCAGTTTGACTTAATATTTCATCGATATCAGAAAGGGAAACAGCAGAATACAAGCGGGAAATCATTTTTAGATTTTTATAGGGTGACATGTTTTCATAAGCAACAGCAGGTCCAATTAACGCTCCTACAGGACGAATCGCTTCTTTATAATTACCTAGAAGGTCAACCCCAAATAACTCTACCTTACCTCTATCTGGAGAAGTTAAACCGGTCATACATTTTAATAATGTTGTTTTACCGGCACCATTAGGGCCTAGTATCCCGACAATTTCTCCCTCATTAATGGTTAAATTAATATTCTGTATTCCTCTGCCATTTGAGTATTGTTTTGTCATTCCGGCAATAACCACTGCTTTTTCCAAAATTGTCACCCTCTACCTATAACTTCTTATTTTTTGCCATGATTAAATTCGATTACCTTTTCTACTGATATCTCAACAGGAGCTACTGTCGTTTGGTTGTAATTAGAAACATTTAAATCAATATTTAAGACTAATTCATGGCTAGTACCTTGTTGGTCTTTCCCCGTTACAACTACTTTGACAGTTTGTTGTTCAATATAATTTTCCTTGTTTACCTGTGCAGTAAGTTTGATTTGCTTAAGTGTTATATCATGAGCCAATTCAGGTGCTTTTGCCTTAATGTGAAAGTCTGAGCTTTCAGTTTCGTTATTATCCTGAATCATGACAGCATGTTTAATCATTAAAGTACTTAATGCATTTGCTGTTAGAGGAATTTCCTTTCCTGTTAAATCAAGATCAATTAAATGGCTGCCATCTTGTTTTTCTGACACTGTAATTTGCTGCTGAAGATTTTTTGTCATTACATCAATCAGGTTCTCTAAATCATCCTTTAATTCAGCTGTATTACTGTGATGTGGACTTTTAGAGGTATCCATTTTATAAACAGTATCAAGCCCGTCCTTCATTACAAACCAATTCCCATCCTGCTTATACATGTTCATATTGCTAACCTCAGATTCATTAGCTAAACGAGTGGAGATGGAGTTTACCTGATTGACAGA
Source organism: Neobacillus niacini (assembly GCF_031457145.1). GTDB lineage: Bacteria > Bacillota > Bacilli > Bacillales > Cytobacillaceae > Neobacillus > Neobacillus niacini_J. The sequence goes on along the minus strand of NZ_JAVDVZ010000002.1, from coordinate 569,713 downwards.
ATCTGATTTAAAAATAGACTCAGCTGATAATATTGACTTTTTGTTGTCTTCCACTTTAATCTTAAGATTTAACGTCGCGCTCTCAGCCGTATAAGTTTTCTTTAAAGCGTCCTTGTAAAGGTCATACCCAGATGTATTAGCTGAAATCGAATAAACACTTCCTAACATAAGCGTCCCACTAATACCAATTGCTGCTAAAAGCTTCTTATTCATATTCTTTTTCCTCCATTCATTATTTTGTTACAAGCCAAGTCTACTAAGAAGTTATAAAAGCAATCTAAATAAACTATTAAATTTTTCTTAAATTAACATGCGTAAGAAAAACTTTTTTAATAATAATAAATAAAATATTTGAATTTTTAGAAAACTAACAGTATAATAAGAAAAAGGTCAAGGAGATGATTTCCATGGAAAAGAGATTATTAAATTCACCACAACCGACAGATGAAAACAATGATTCTGTAATTGCTGAAATGTTTCTAAACAACGTTATGATTGAATTTAGAAGAGAAGTGCTCCGTAAGGAAATCGACCTCTCCTTACAAGAAAGAAATAAGGTGGCTTTCCTCCAGTTATCAGAGGAACTAAAGAAAATCTCATAGAAATGTTACTTATCAGACTTTTTTCTCATATTGGAAGCCCTTTTCTCATTTGAAGGGCTTCTTTTGTTTTTTACTTTCATGGTATGATGGGAAACAACAGCTGCGCAGAAAAAAACTGTGCCATTTTTCTAATGGCACAGATACCTATTTCTGTTTTTCTTCCTTCTTATTGTTCATTAAATAAAAGGTAATAGGCTGGTCTGATCCAGTCATGAGATTATAGACATAAGAAGAGGTAATTTTATAACCTTCATCAATTTTTTCAGCAAGGAAGTTCGTTCGCTCAAAAAGGATTGATCGAATATGATTGATTTGACGAAATATTTTCTCTGTCAAAGCCTCTTGTTGGTCCAACCGAGTTAATACCCCTTTTTGGAACTCTTCTTGTTTACTCAATTTTTCAGATAATTGTTTTTGTAATTCCTCTTGTGTTTTTAGCAGGTCAATGATCAAATCTTCATATTCTTTATGTCTTTGATTATTCGTCCGTAGATCATTCAATTGGCTTGTGAATTTATCCCATTGGCTTGCTTGTACTACCTCTTGGGTTAGAAACTGGTGCTTCATATCATTGATAGCTTTAATCAGTGAAACATTTGCTCGTTGCTGTTCGTCTATTATTTCTGTAAGAATATCCCTTCTCGCCAACTTTTGGTTTGGCTCAAGTATTTTCTTATTATTTTTAAAAACGGTAGGATGTTTGTCTTTGTTAATATATAATCCCATTTATTACACCCCTTATCATCAATGAATGTATTATTTTATGCTTGAATTGTTAAAAACGGGAAATTTTTTTGAAAAAACAGGAAAATTGTGTTTCGATGAGGAATTAAATTTAGTAAATGATAATATATGAGCATAAAGAGAAATCCATTTTATAGATAAGTCTTAGGTCTTAGTTAAAAATAATTCCTGAGATTGTTAATGCCGGGATCCAAGTACTTTATGATAAAATAAAGAAATATATATAAATCTATATTCAAGTGGGCGAATGAGAAAATATAATCAAGGGATAATGTGAAGAAAATCCCTTCCTATAGAAAAATGAAGGGGGAATATAGGATGAGGAAGGTTTACGTACTTCTTACTGATACGGGGACGGTTTTAACAAAAATGATTAAACTATATACGAAGAAGCCACATAATCATGCTTCCATAGCACTAGATGATCAATTATGGGATGTCTATAGTTTTGGAAGAAAAAGACCTAGCAATCCATTCCTAGCCGGCTTTGTTAGAGAGAATATCCGTGGCGGCATATTTCGGAATGCAGATTGTGCGATCTATTGCTGTACCATCTCAGAAAAACAGTATGATACAATTTGTCGAAAAATTAATGAAATTGAAAAAAATAAAGGCGATTATCGCTACAATCTATTAGGTTTATTCGCTGTCATGTTCAATTTGGAGTTGGATAGAAAAAATGCATTCTTTTGTTCCCATTTCGTTGCCGCTCTACTTGAGGAGTCTGGGGTAAAAATCAATAAACAAAAGCCTCTTTCGCTTGTTACCCCTGATGATATAAAAGAATCCACTTCGCTAGAATTAGTCTATGAAGGGAAGTTATCCTCCTACTTTGCTGAGGAAAATGAGCATAGTATGAACGATTTAGTTCACCCAACATATTATCACGACTTCAGTACTGATAGAGTAGAAGTTATTTAGTTAAAATTAGAGAAGACGTGTTTTATAAGTAAACATCTTCTCTAATTTGTTTATTCCTATTTTTTAGCACTTCAATTAAGCTCTTAACAAGACTCAAAGACCTTTGGAATACTGGACTTTGGATAAATGTATAGAGGAAAGTGGCTATAAATACTGGTCCACCTAAGATAAAACCAATAATTAAAACAAAACTTTCAACGAGGATACGTGCTTGGCTTACGGTTAATTTAGTTTTATTTGAAATTGAAAGCATAAAACCATCTCGTGGTCCGGCACCAAGACCAGCTGCAACATACATTCCGCCGCCAATACCAGATATTACAATGGCACAGAATAGAATAAGATAATCGACCCACGAGTTTGTGGGCTCGGGTAAAAAATTTAACCATAGAAAAAAGTCCATAATCGGTCCAATTAAAAGGGCATTTAGGAAAGTCCCGATTCTAATATACTCTCTTGCAGTAAAATAAGAAACGCTAACCAGTAATAATCCGCAGATTACTCCCCAGGTCCCTATAGTAAGTCCGAAATGTTGATATAATGCCACATTTAAAACTTTCCAAGGATGTAAGCCTACATGTTTCACCTTTACGGCTATGGCATTTCCTAAGCCGAAGAAGGTTAATCCTAACAAAAATACTACATACTGAATGACCTTCACCTGTAAGTTACCTCCAAAAAATTAAATTATCAATATTCTAAATTTAAATGAAGTTCAGCTGATAATCAATCTTTTTTAGAATTTTATTAAGAGTTAAAGTTTTGTTAATATAGTTAATAAAATACCATATTTGAATTTAATTTTATTTGATTGAGGGGATAATCTATGAATCTTGTTGCTTCCAAGAAAGTTCAAAAATTAACAGCTAGTATATTTCAAGAGGTAGCTGATCTTAAACGACGAGCCCTAAACAAAGGGTTAGATGTGATTGATTTAAGTGTCGGAAGCCCTGATTTACCGCCTCCTGCATTTGTTGTTGAAGAACTTGTAAAATATGCAAGTGACACAGCAAATTACGGATATACCTTGAAAGGAATACCAGAATTTCATGAGGCTGTGTCATTCTTCTATAAGCAGCGTTACGGAGCAGAAATCGATCCAAGAACAGAAGTACTCCAATTAATGGGATCCCAGGATGGACTAGCACATTTAGCAACAGCCATGATTAATCCAGGAGACTTTTGTTTAGTTCCGGATCCAGGTTACCCTATTTACGAGGCAAGTGTTACCATCGCCGGCGGCGTTCTGTATCCTATTCCGTTATTAGCTGAAAATAACTTCCTGCCGGTACTTAATGATATACCACAGCCTATTTTGGAAAAGACGAAAATGATGATTTTTAGTTATCCGGGCAATCCTGTAACGGCATTGGCTGATAGGAGTTTTTTCGAAGAGGTTGTCGATTTTGCTAAACGTAACAATATTTTAGTAGTACATGATTTTGCATATTCAGAACTTATTTTCGATAACCAGCCACAAATTAGTTTCATGTCTGTCCCGGGGGCGAAAGAAATTGGGATAGAATTTAATTCATTATCTAAAACTTTCAATTTAGCAGGCTGCCGGATTGGATACGCTGTTGGCAACGAACAAGCACTAAATATCCTAGGAATGTTTAAATCACAAATTGATTATGGGGTATTTTATCCTATCCAGAAAGCAGCAGTTGCAGCACTTACATCCGATTACTCGATATTACTGAATCAGGTGAAAGAGTACGAGTTTCGCAGGGATACTCTATTAGCTGGTCTAGAAAAAAGCGGTTGGAAGGTATCTAAGTCGCCTGCAACAATGTTCCTTTGGGCAAAAATACCTAAAGGCTGGAAATCTAGACAATTTGCATTTGAATTAATCAATCAAGCTGGAGTAGCTGTGATTCCAGGTGACGCATTTGGAAAACAAGGTGAAGGCTATGTCCGAATTGCATTAGTACAGCCAGCAGAAAGATTATTGGAAGCAGCTGAGAGGATTCACCAATTCCTAGTCGAGTATTCTATAAAAAATTCCCTTCTTCTATAAATGCAAGACGAATCATATAAATCTAAAAAAAGACCTTCGGGAGATGGAAGGTCTTTTATATTTAATGGAAAGAGGGGTACCGAATGCCTAGCGAACAGCAACAAATAGAATTAGCTATCCCGATAAACGTGATATGGGACTTCATCAGGGATGAAAATAACTGGGCACCGCTAGTACCTGGTTATATACAGCATGAGCGAGTAAATGACCGTTTAATTACATGGGAATTTAAGAGTGACCTTGGAATAATGAAAAAAAGGGTAAGCCTGATTATTGATATTAAAGAGTGGAATGAACCCACAAGAGTAAGCTTTGAATTAAGACGTACCAATGAAAAATATATTGGAGAGGGTTATTTTGAAGCTCAAGCACTTAATAAAAATAAAACGCGGCTAACAGGATTTCTTGAAATTAATGCAAGTGGGGCATTAGGTACATTGGCAAATTCACTATTTAAAAATGTGATTCCAAAATCAACAGAAGAAGTGACAGCAGCTATCTCTACAAAACTGAAAGAATTTAATCAAAAGTAAAGAATTAATAGGCAAATCTGGATATAAATCCAGATTCTTTTTTTTAATTATTTAAAAAACTTTTTAAAAATACTAAAAGTTATGTTATATTAATAAATAAAAAATTTACTCAATCAACTAGTACAGGGAAGGTGAAAGCATGAGTACAGAAATGAAGATGAATGACAGCAGTCTTCCACTTCGGAAAGATGTTAAATTACTTGGACAAATTCTTGGTGATATCCTTGTCAATCATGGTGGAGCAGAACTATTGGATAAAGTAGAAAAAATCCGGCTGATGTGCAAAACGCTTAGAATTCATTTTGATGATGAAATTTATTCTGAATTAAAGCGAGAGATTGCTGACCTAAGCAGCCCAATGAGAAAACAAGTTATCCGGGCATTTTCAATGTATTTTCATTTGATAAACGTAGCCGAACAAAATCACCGTATACGGAGAAGACGCCAATATCAGCTTGAGGACGATAGTATCGTTCAACCAGGTTCCATCGAGAGCGCCATTCTTTCTCTAAAAGAAAATAATATTAATGGAACTATGATTCAAGATGTCTTGAATAAATTGTCACTTGAATTGGTCATAACAGCACATCCTACAGAGGCAGCCAAGCGCTCAATTTTAGAAATACAACAACGTATTGCCGTTATATTAAAGAAGCTTGATCATCCTTTATTAACGAAAAGTGAACGTAGAAAGCTTGAAGAGAGTTTATTTAATGAAGTAACGATTCTATGGCAGACAGATGAACTTCGACATAATAAACCGTCTGTATTGGATGAGGTTCGAAACGGTCTGTATTATTTTGACCAGACACTGTTTGAAGTCCTTCCGGAAATCCACCGAGAAGTAGAGGATTGTTTAGAGAAGAATTATCCTGCTGAAAAATGGGACGTTCCTAATTTTCTTAAATTTGGATCATGGATTGGTGGCGACCGGGATGGTAACCCAAACGTTACGCCTGAAATCACGTGGGAAACGTTACATAAGCAGCGCAAGCTTGTCTTAAGAAAATATAAGAATGTCCTAATCGACCTTATGAAACGCTACAGTCATTCCACCACTAGAGTAGAAGTCAGTCAGGAATTAATCCAGACCATTGGGGAAGAAGAGGACAAGTTTTTATCAGAAGATAAGAAATGGCCGGTTAAAACAGAAGTTTATCGACGTAAATTTGCTATTATTATCGAACGATTAAAACAAGTGGGTAAATCTGAACTAGGCTATCGTTCTTCAGAAGAATTATTAGAGGATTTATTCTTAATCAAAAGAAGTTTAAACAATCATCACCCTGCTGAACATGAATTAAAAACAATACAAAAGTTGATACGTCAGGTTCAGCTTTTCGGTTTTCATTTAGCTACTCTTGATATTCGCAATCATAGTGGTGAGCACGAGGCAGCGATAACAGAAATTTTGAGAAAAGTACATTTTTCGGAGAATTATGCTGAGCTGTCTGAAGAAGAAAAGGTAAAAATATTGGATAGTATATTAAAGGACCCACGGCCGCTTCTGCTGTTAAACGAAGATTATTCACCAGAAACACAGCAAATGATTCAGGTATTTCATATGATAAAAAATGCTCACAAAGAATTTGGTGCCGGCTCTATTTCCGTTTATTTAGTCAGTATGACAAAATCGCCAAGTGACTTACTTGAAGTTCTTGTTTTGGCTAAAGAGGCAGGAATTTATCGACTACATGCTGATGGAACGGTTGAAAGCCAATTAAATGTGGCTCCATTACTTGAAACAATTGGTGACTTAACTGCTGGTTCAAAAATTATGGAAACATTGTTCCAAATGCCAGTGTATCGAAATCACTTAAAAGTAATGAATAACCAGCAGGAAATCATGCTGGGTTATTCAGACGGCAGCAAAGACGGAGGAACGTTAACCGCAAATTGGAAGCTTTATAAAGCTCAGCTTGAAATTCACGAAATGGCCAGCAAGTATCAAATAGGATTGAAGTTTTTCCATGGACGAGGCGGTTCACTTGGAAGAGGGGGCGGTCCATTAAACAAAAGTCTTTTATCACAACCTGCCGAAACGATCGGTGATGGAGTGAAAATTACCGAACAGGGTGAAGTGCTTTCTTCCCGATATTTGCTAGAAGACATCGCTTATCGGAGTTTAGAACAGGCAACTTCGACGCTTATGTTGGCAACAGCTAATGTCTCCAAGGAGGCAGAGCATGGAAACCTACGAGATGAAAGTTGGGAGTCTGCTATTGAAGAAATTTCCAGCATTTCTTTAAAGAAATATCAATCGCTCGTTTTTGAAGATCCAGACTTTCTAACCTATTTTAATGAAGCAACTCCATTAAGAGAACTCGGTGACTTAAACATTGGTTCAAGACCAATGAGTCGAAAAAACCGTGGACGATTCGAAGATTTACGTGCAATTCCATGGGTATTTGCATGGACACAAAGCAGACAGCTCCTTCCTGCATGGTACGCAGCAGGGACTGGATTAGAAAGCTTTGCTTCAAATAATGAACAAAATTTACAGCAATTGCAGCAGATGTATGAAAAATGGCCATTTTTCCGGTCAACGATTGATAATCTCCAAATGGCGTTAATGAAAGCAGATATCACAACGGCGAAAGAATACTTATCACTAGTTGAAGACCAGCAAATTGCTGAGCGGATTTTTTCAAACATCCTTGAAGAATACGAAAGAACGAAAGAGATTCTTCTCAAGATCACAGGTGATAAAGAATTATTAGATCACACGCCAAATATAAAAGACTCAGTCCATCGTCGAAATCCTTATGTTGATCCATTAAACTTCTTACAGGTGGAATTAATTAAGCAATTAAGAAAACAGGACGAGCCAACTGAAGAACTAATAACCGAGGTACTCCTTACAATTAGTGGAATCTCTGCTGGTTTACGTAATACAGGTTGATTTATATTAAATTGCCGCACTCATCCCTTTAGGGGAGGTGCGGTTTTTTGTGTGCGCCCGGTGGTGTGAAAGGTAGGCTATTCAATTCATGATTAGCCGCCTAATCGATTTATAGGTTAGGTGAGACAAATTTTGAACAATTTGTGAAATTTAATAAAATGAATGAATGTTCATTCGTTTTTTAGCGAGATTCGACAAATTATGCCTGATTCAACATGATATATTTTAGCCAGAAATGATTGAAGGGTAAGAAGATTATTTTAAAGAACATTCCTGCTTATGAGGATTGATTTGGAGGGATTTGAAATGGCAGTTGAAGAAAAAGTTGTACAGGAAAAACAAAATGTTGCGGCTATGATTGATAGTTTGGCAAAAAATGGGGCAAAGGCATTAGCTGAATTTCGCTGCTACACACAGGAAATGGTGGACGAAATCGTCAAGCAGATGGCCTATACTGCGCTTGATAACCACAAAGACTTGGCAAAGCTGGCCGTTGAAGAAACAAGAAGGGGTGTTTATGAGGATAAGGTATTCAAAAATATGTTTGCAACTGAGTTTATCTATAACAATATCAGAGATTTAAAAACAGTTGGAGTTATTAATGAAAACGAACATGAGGGAATGGTAGAAATAGCCGAGCCAGTGGGTGTTATAGCTGGTGTTATACCAATCACAAATCCAACATCAACCGTCATCTTTAAATCATTGATTTCGCTGAAAACAAGAAATCCCATTATCTTTGCCTTTCCAAAATATGCGCAAAAATGCTGCGTCGAAACGGCAAGACTTCTAAGGGAGGCAGCATTAAAGGCAGGTGCACCAGAGAATTGTATCCAATGGATTGATATTCCATCACATGAGGCTTTTCAGACCTTGATGAAACACCCGAAGATTTCTCTCATCCTGGCTACTGGGGGACCTAATTTAGTGAAAGCAGCTTATAGCTCAGGAAAACCAGCTCTTGGTGTTGGAGCAGGAAATGTCCCTTGTTATATTGAAAAAAGCGCAAATATAAAACGGGCAGTAAACGACATTATTTTATCCAAGACATTTGATAACGGGATGATTTGTGCTTCAGAACAAGCCCTTATTATCGACGATGAGGTTTACAACGATGTAAAAAGGGAATTGGTCGAAAATAATTGTTATTTCTTAAATAATGAGGAAAGACTCATGATTGAGAAGGCAGTAATAGATGAAAAAACTGCTTCTCTAAATCCGATGATTGTCGGATTGCCGGCATTTATGATTGCAAAAATGTCAGGTGTCAATGTTCCTGTAAATACAAAAATATTAATTGCAGAATTAAAAGGGGTAGGTACGAAATTTCCTCTTTCCTGCGAAAAATTGAGCCCTATTCTAGCCTGCTATAAGGTTAATAGTTTAGCAGAAGGGCTGCTTATCTCTGAAGAAACACTGGAGTATGGCGGGCTCGGACACTCTGCTGCTATTCACACAGCGGACCAAAATGTGATTGACACATTTGCCCTTCGAATGAAAGCAGGAAGAATTATGGTTAATACACCATCGACCCATGGTGCCATTGGTGATATCTATAATACATCTTTACCGTCTTTAACTATTGGATGTGGAACGTATGGAGGGAACTCAGTGTCTCAAAATGTAGGAGCAGATAATTTGATAAACATTAAGAAAGTTGCAAAAAGGAGAAACATGACTCAATGGTTTAAGGTTCCATCGCAAATATTCTTTGAAAGAAACTCTATCCAAGTGCTTGCTTCCATACCGGGAATCTCAAAAGTGTTTATTGTAACAAGTCGAAGTCAATTGAAAAATGGCTCAATTGAAAAAGTGCTTTATCAATTAGGAAAGCATCCTGGAAAAATTCAATATGAAGTGTTGTGTGATATTGAACCTGAACCTGGTATGGATACGGTTAAGAATGGTGCAGAAAGAATGAGGAAGTTTGAGCCAGACTGTCTTATTGCCTTAGGAGGCGGCTCAGTAATCGATGCAGCAAAAGCGATGTGGCTTTTCTATGAATATCCAGAAGCTGATTTCAATAGCTTAAAGCAAAAATTCTTCGACCCTAGTAAGAGAGTGGTTAAATTCCCTGCCCTTCGCGGGAAGGCAATCTTTGTCGCCATTCCGACCACCTCAGGTACAGGTTCTGAAGTAACATCCTTCTCTGTTATTTCAGATAAAATGTCAAATATCAAATATCCGCTAGCTGACTTTCAACTTACACCAGATTTGGCAATCGTCGATCCACAGTTTGTTATGACTGTTCCTAAGCATGTTACAGCGGATACGGGAATCGATGTATTAACACATGCAATTGAGTCGTATGTGTCCGTGCTGGCTAATGATTTTACCGATGGGTTAGCATTAAAAGCAATTCAATTAGTATTTGAGTACTTACCTAAGGTGTACCGTGACGGTAATGATGAACTTGCCCGTGAAAAAATTCACAATGCTTCAACCATTGCTGGTATGGCTTTTGCAAATTCATTCCTAGGAATTAACCATAGCCTGGCACATGCATTGGGTGCTGAGTTTAATATTGCTCATGGTCGAGCAAATGCCATATTGTTACCGCACGTTATTCGTTACAATGCAGCAAAGCCCAATAAATTCATGACATATCCAAAATATGAACACTTTATAGCTGATCAACGTTATGCTGAGATTGCTAAACTACTTGGACTGCCTGCAGAAACAACTGAAGAAGGCATAAATAGTTTAATAGAAGCCATAAACAAGTTGACTAAGGAATTAGAGTTGCCAATGAATATCGCAGAAACAGGTGTAAGCAAGAGTGAGTTTGAAAGAAAAATAAACAGCTTAGCTGAACACGCCTTTGATGACCAAGATACGATTGCAAATCCAAAACAACCACTTATTTCTGAGCTTGTGAATATCTACCGACAGGCGTATAGAGGTTTCTAAACGGATTAAAAGGAGGAAAGAATGAAATGACTGAAAAAAAGAAATCCGAGGTTCAGGAGACTATTCTTAGGGAGGAAACACGTCAAACAACTGGCCAAGAACGTAATGAAAAGGAAGGAGAGCAAGAGTCAATTTCAGCTTTGGACATATTCTGGCATCATGCATTTCGCGAGTTGGACCAATGGGCGAAGCATGCAGATTTTCGAGATGAAGTGTTTTTGAAAGAAGCAAAATATTTTGCTGAAAGTATAAAAAGAAATCAGGAGAATATTAAATCTGTCAGAGAACAATTCGGCAAAGAATTTGCAAATTGGGAGAGAACGGCAAGAGAAGAATTATTAATGTCGACTACAGCTCTGCAACACCTTTTTCCGAAAGTTTCCTATGAAGACATAAACCAGCAGATTGACCAAATTCAAAACAGAACAGCCTCCATTCTTAATAGTCCGTTGCAAATGGTTACAAATAATCAATTGATGGAGCAGTATCTTAACATGATAGATCGATATATTATACTCAGGAAGAATGGAAGGAAACAATATATAAAAACATTAAAACAAGCAGCCACTCTTATTTATGAGAGTCAAAAAGGATTTGTTAGCCTTTTTACCGGTCAAATAAAATCGATTATCTTCCCTTTAAATAAATACTTGGAAAAAACAGAAGAAGTTACAAAATCATAAGAATGAGGGTGATGAAGGATGTCAAAAGAAAAGATGTTTGATCCATACGAAGGCTTTATACAAATTAGTGAAATGTGGGAAAAACAAATTAATGGTTTACTCTATCTGGCAGCAGATAACAATGAATTTGTTCGCTTAGCCAATAAGGGCTTAGGTGTTCACTCGCGCTACATGGAACTACTAAGGAAAAATCAAGAACTTATGGCTGGTATTATGAACATTCCAACAAAAAGGGATGTCGCGAATGTTGCGAATCTATCAATTCAAGCGGAAGGAAAAATCGATATTTTAGAAGAGCAAATTTGGAACTTACAGGACTCTCTTGGAGCTATAAATAAAGAAAATCTAGAATTGTTTCATGAAATGGTAAAAATGGTTAAACAAATGCAGGCAGAGTTTCAAAAAAACATACATGAGGTTGCCGAAATAAAAAAAATGAAGGATGATTTGCAGGAAATAAGAAAAGACCTTGTGGACATAAAAATTATTCAGGTAAACCTTCGTGATGTTAGGGAGGAGCTTGAAGAAATAAAAGAAACACAGAAGAAACTAGTTGGTATGAATAGTCTGAACGAAAAAAATACCATTCACTCTGATTTAGGAGAAGTTAAGCTGGAACTTGGCCAATTGAAGGAAATTAAAGATGAAATAGCTGCATTAAAGGGACTTGTTGTAAAAGAAATTCCAAAAGGAAAACCAAAAGAAACAGAACTAGTTACAACAAAATAATCGTGGATGGGGAATAATGGTAAGTACAAAAGGATTATAAGCGGGAGGGACTCACATCCTTCCCGCTTAACTTATTAAACAGTTTGCCGGTTTAAGAACTTTCTAAGAAGCAGGTTAAACCGGTTTGTTGCCTCTAATTTAGCTAAATGCCCCGAGTTTCTCATTATTATAAATTCAGAATGGGGTATCAGCATGTGCATACAGTATTGAATCCATACAGGTAAAACGGAGTCATATTGACATCCAATGATTAGAGTTGGAACTTTAATCGCTGGTAATAAAGATATATTATTAACTTGGAAACAGGCATTTAGAGATTTAATAAAGATGTTCCGCTTTGGCTGAAAATAGCGTTTAAAGAGGTCCATATTTTCCTCGGACCAAGAATAAAGACTCATTTGGGCTGCAGTTTCTTTGAGGGCGTCATCCGTTGAAGTAGCACCCATCCTTAATTTCTTAAAATTTAATAACGGTTTTCTGATGTTTTTTGGGAAAAAGTGGAATGTACTTATCAACATGAGAGAACGAACTAGGTGGGGAGCTTGACGATAGATTTCTTGAGCGACTGCACCGCCCATAGATAAACCTAAAATGTGAGCGTTTTCAATTTTTAACTCGTTTAATAAACTAATAACATCTGCCGCAAAGTTTGGAATAGATATTCCTTCCGTTTTGGTACATTCACCATGCCCCCGTAAATCAGGGATAATTAATTCGTACTGATCAGCTATTTCATATTGTGACTGCCATCCTTCCTTCACTTCGCCTAAACCGTGGATTAACACTAATGGTTCGCCATTGCCAAAATGTAAATAAGGCATCCCCAACATACTAACTTTCGATTTATCCATTTGACACCACCTTCAATTTTTATTAATTTCATTACCAAGGTACTAAAATTATAAACGTGATGTTACACCATATAATAACATTTATTTATCGTGTTGACAAAATATTACTGATAGGTGTAAAATACATATAGGTGAGGTGATGAAAATGATGAATCAAGACAATCCATCTGTCAATCCATCAAAAAATTTTGTTCTGCCATTTATTCTATTGCTTCTTAGCAGAATGACTCTTCACGGTTATGAATTAAGTCAGAAATTGCAAGCATTTGGTTTTAAAACGATTGATCAAGGAAATCTCTACAGACTATTAAGACAGCTAGAAAAGGAAGAACTAGTATCATCTGAATGGGATACAAATGGAAGCGGTCCCGCCAAAAGAAGATATTCCATTACAAACGCTGGTATTACATACTTAAAAGGCTATGCCAATCAACTAGAATCGTACCAATCGATGCTGGATCAATTCTTCAAAATGTATTCAAGTTTCTTTGAGCTCTATATACCTTCATTTCAAAAGAGGGATCCAATAGAGAAAGAAAACAGTAAAAAGAGGAGGAATAACGATGGTACAGAAAAAGAGTGAAGCGGTTCAAGGTGTTGAAGTAAAGATGATTCCTACAGCTGAAGAGCCTAAAAATGAAGGTTTATTTGTAGATACACTTTGGAATCAGTTTGAGCAATCAATAGAGAGGGCTAGACAATTGAACGAAAACCGTGAAGATGCTTATATGAACGCATTAAGAGAAGTCAACAAGTTTAACAAACAATATAGAAAATCATTGGGTAATCTCTTTGAGCAAACTAAGAAGACAAACAAAGAAGTAGTTTCCGGAGTTGTGCAGCAAATAAATTCACGCAGGGAAGCATTTTTAAAAGAAGAAGAGAGAGTTGAAGCAGGAATAATGGGTGAGAGTGAGGAACTCAAGCAACAGCTTAAGGAAGTTTCTCATCAATTAGAAAACTTAGCGCTTACACCGATTAAATCTGTTTTCCAAATTATTGACCAGTTAGAAGATAATTTTGAAAAGAGCACAGAAGCCAACATCGCTTATGGTCGTGAACAACGTAATGCTTGGCAGCAAGTTACCAATGAGTATGTTAAAATGGCAAGAAGCACTCACATTGAAATTATGAATCGTGGGAAAAATAGTGTTAATGAGCTTTTTAAATTTACTTACTAAAAACTGTATAAATGATTAGCAGACCAACACCTGATTGGTCTGCTTTTTTATATTAATTGTTGAACATTTAGGTCAGTAAAATGGTGAAACATAAATTTAATATAACTAATATTGTAATGACAAGAATTCCTGCTATACTTCTAATTGCAACCGAATAGGATATAAATGGGTATTAAGTATGATAATTGGAAAATAATAAACTTATAAATATATAGATTACATAGTTGAAAAATATTAAATTGTAATCCTATTTGCAATGAAGGAAAGCAGGGGAAAGCTTTGAAAAAGAAGATTATGGCGTTTTGTACAATAATCACCTTCGGAAGTTCGACTGTATTACTTCAAGTGGAAGCAGAGGAAAATAATAATAACCAGCAAGTAGTTGACGAACAGCGTACAAGAATCCAATTAGAAATTTTGAAAGGAAAGGTGGAGCTTAACCAAGTTAAGGATGAAATTGAACAAATAAATGAACAAATTAGTCGAGTTGAGCAAGCAATAAATGATAATAATACTATCATTCTGGAAACAGAGGGAAAAATAAGTGCTTCACAAATAGAAATACAGAAACTAGAAATAGAGATAGCGTCATTAAATGAAAAAGTTAAAAAGCGCAACGAGATTTTGAAAAAGCGCGCTCTTACCTTTCAAGAATCAGGTGGAAAGGTAAATTATCTTGATGTGTTACTTGGCGCATCGAGTTTTAAGGACTTTGTCGATCGTGTTGGTGCAGTAGCCTCTTTTGTTGAAGCAGATCAGAATCTTGTAAAACAACATGAAGCAGATAAACAGGAAGTTAAAGAGAAGCAGGATCATGTACAAGATAAATTGTTTGAGCTTCAAAGTATGAAAGTGGAATTAGAAGGAATGCAAATGCAAATTTTAGAGCAAAAACAACAGAATGAATGGCTAAGATCAGAGTTAAAGAAAAAAGAGCAAAATAAACTAGCTGAACAAGCTGGATTAAGGCAACAGGATTCTGCTCTAACGACAATGGATGATCTAAATGTCATTGACTCAAATCAAATCCTTAACGATTCATTATTAATCTCAAACGAAACTGTTCAAAATGTAATTACCGAAGGGCTAAGGTATATAGGGAATTCGGTGTATGTATTTGGCGGTGGACGAAATGAATACGATATTGCTAATGGAAGATTTGATTGCTCCGCCTTTGTCAGTTGGGCATTTGCTCAGGCGAATATAAAAATCGGTGCAAGTACGGAGGTCTTGAAAAATACAGGAACACCTGTAAGTGTCGAAGAAATGCTTCCAGGAGACCTTGTGTTTTTTGATACCTATAAAAAGGATGGGCATGTCGGTATTTACCTTGGTGCAGGGATGTTCTTAGGCTCACAAAGTTCTACGGGTGTTGCGATTGCGGACTTGACAAATGGATATTGGTTGGAAAAATTTAATGGACGTGTGAATCGAATTATTTCCAAATAAAAAGGGCGTGAGGCTTTTTAGTCTCACCTTTTTTTGTTTATTTCTTGCTAAAGACTATGGATATTGAGTACAATTATAAGGTTATTTCATATCCTTGATTAAAAACAGAAGAAAATGTTAGGAGTAGTTACTTAAATATGGAATTATTATTGATTATTAAAGCAATTATTTTAGGATTAGTAGAGGGATTAACAGAATTTGCTCCAGTATCATCAACCGGTCATATGATTATTGTTGATGATATGTGGCTTCAGTCAGAAGATTTTTTAGGGAAATATGGAGCGAATACCTTTAAAGTAGTTATTCAGTTGGGATCAATATTAGCTGTTGTAGTAACCTTTAAAGATAGGTTTATTGACCTTCTAGGAATGGGACGAATAAAAAGTAAACTGTCTAACCAGACCGGTGGTCGTCTCAAGCTGTCCCAAGTAATTGTTGGATTAATTCCAGCAGGTGTCTTTGGTGTCCTTTTAGAAGACTATATCGATGAGCACTTATTTTCGACTAAGACTGTTTTAATTGGATTAGTGATTGGTGCGATTTTCATGATTATCGCTGACCGTTTTGGTCCTAAAAATCCCAAAATTCAAAGTGTCGACCAAATTACGTATAAACAAGCACTTACAATTGGATTGATCCAATGTTTCTCCTTATGGCCAGGCTTTTCTCGTTCAGGCTCAACCATTTCAGGAGGAGTTCTAATAGGATTGAGTCACCGTGCTGCAGCTGATTTTACCTTTATTATGGCGGTTCCAATTATGGCTGGTGCAAGCTTTCTTTCATTATTAAAAAACTGGCAGTATATGACAATGGATGCATTACCATTTTTTATTGCAGGATTTGTTAGTGCCTTTATTTTTGCCTTAGTTTCTATACGCTTTTTCTTAAAGCTTATTGATAAAATCAAACTCGTTCCTTTTGCCATTTATCGAATACTATTAGCGCTAATCATTTATCTTGTCTATTTTTAATTTTATATCGATTAAACCAACAATCACTGGTTGTTGGTTTTTTTATTGGATAAAAACGGATATATTTGAAGCTTTTCGAACTAACTTTTTTGGAAGCCTTCATAAAGATATTTTCTTCTGAAATCGCTGTTGGAAGATAAATTTCCTTAACAGGAGCATTTGTGGGACTGATTTGGAGTGTAGTTGTGGATGTTCGTATCTATCGCTCTAATAAGAAAGACCTAAAAGTAAGCTGAAGGAATTTCATTTTCTAAACACTTGTCCCCCATTTTTTTTTGCAGTCATCTGTCACACTTTAAATTTATTGGTCGAACAACTGTTCGTACATAATGAACATGCCTACACCAACTATCTAAAAATGAATATTTTATTTTAACAGGTAAACTATCACGATAAGGTGATGAAATCTTTGGTGGGTGTAAGTGATGAAATCAATTGTTTTTTTAGGAACAAACAAATCAGGATCGAGCTATGAAGGAATTAAAGCTGCAAAAAGGCTGGGGTACGAGACTATTCTCTTAACGAATCGGACCATTTTTGTAGAAGAAAGGGAGGGTTTTCAAGAAATAGATGAGATAAGGCTAACAAATATGTCAGATACAGAGGATATATTTTCTGCGATAAATAATCTAATTGTTGAGGAGAAAATAATTGACTGTTTCATTAGCTTTTTAGATGAGTATGTTTATCTGGCTGCCATGCTAACAAATATTATTTGCAGCTCACCTCTAACTTTTGAACCTTTGAAGATAATGACTGATAAAATTTTAACAAGAACCTATGTAACAGGAAAAAATTACAATCCTTTTTTTAAGGTATTGAGTTCACCTGAAACAATGATTGATGAAATAAATGATTTAAAGGACCAATTTCCATTAATCATTAAAGCGCCACAATCTAATGGTTCTAAGGATGTAATACTTGTAGAAGATATTTGGGAATGTCAGAAGGGTGTGAAACAACTTCATCGTAAAAATTCTGAAATTCCTCTATTAGTAGAGGAGTATCTTGAGGGTCCACAATATTTGATTGAAGTGGTTGTATATCATTCTAAAATAATGATTACAGCAATTGTTGAACAGGAAGTAACAAAGGGTGAACGTTTTATTATTACAGGTTACTCCATCTGTCCTAGGATGTCATTAGAACAATTGGCAGGGCTGAAAGAAACTGTCTATTCTATCATTGAGGATTTTCAGTTAAGAAATGGTACTTGCCATTTAAAGATGAAATTAACTGAAAATGGCTGGAAGTTGATTGAAATTAATCCGAGGATGGCCGGGGGAGCGAAGAATCGGATGATTGAAGAAGCTTTCGGATATAACCTTGCAGAACAGACCATAAAGTTGTACGCAGGTTTAGAACCGAATTTTACTAAGGTACATGAAAATGCCGTTTATACACATTATTTAATTGTTGGTTCCATTGGAAAATTACTTAAAGTATCAGGGCGTGATGCAGCCAAAGATCAAGCGGGTGTAATAGAGGTTTACACAAAGGGTGAAAGAGGGCAGATTGTTACACCACCACGCTCAATGGGCCAAAGATATGGGTATGTTCTTGCAGCAGCAGAGACAAAAGATCTAGCAAAAGAGTGTGCTATAAATGGCGCACAGCAAATTCAATTTTACTTGCAGCCAATTTAGAAGAAATTGATAGGAGGTTTGATTATGGGGGAATATAAAAATGATAGATGTGTTTGTCGGGATCTTGAACGACTCTTGGAGGAACAGAAAAAATTGTCCTTTGAGGATTTTCGTTTTATTAGTGATGACTTTGGCTTTGACACCATTCCATTTATACTTTCAAATGGAAAATGTGAATTTGAAGCTTGGGGATGGACAAATCATGGAAATTTTTTTACAACCAAGTTCTTTAGATTAGAAGCAATCGATACCGATAAATGTTGTGCAACCTTATCACTTCTAGGACCGGTCGACATAGATGGTTGTCCAGCTGATAATTGTGAAGTTTTTTCATTAAGAACAACAATGAACTGTGTTATTGTAGACCTCTCCTGCTTTACTTCACTACAACCACTCTCACCTCGATTAGTGAATCGTCTTCTACCAATTGTAGATCCAAAATGTTAAGCCCGTTTAGAATGGGCTTATTCTTTTTTTTGAAAAGTGGGTTATTTGGATAGGTGTCTATCGCACATTTTAAACCCAATGAATAGGATGTATGGAATTAAATAAAGGAGGTAATGTAAATGTCTGGTTCACATGGCGGGCACGGTGCAGGCTTTGCTCTTGTAGTTGTATTGTTTATTTTGTTAATTATTATCGGTGCTTCTTGGTGCTGCTGAGGATACTATTAAATTAAAGAGGGGGTTATAAATATGTCATATGGATATGGTTACGGCGGCGGATGTGGTGTTGGTGGTTATGGTGTTGGCGGTTATGGTTACGGCGGCTGCGGATTTGGCGGCTGCTTTGCGTTAATAGTAGTTTTATTTATCCTATTGATTATCGTAGGTGCAGCTTGTTTTAGATAAAAAGAATCAGTGAAATGTAAACAACCCTCTTGATTAGTCAAGAGGGTTGTTTATGTCCGAAGAAATAGAAGTTTTTTGTTTCCAATTTTTAAATTCAGTGATTTCTGTTGATAATTTTTTTAGCGTAAAGCTTATAACAGCGGCGTCATCAAGTATCCCTAATCCAACCAGAAAATCTGGGACCACATCTAATGGAGAAACGAAATAGAGGATTGCCCCGATAATGGTTAAGATTGTAGTAGGCGCAACTTTTCTGTATTCACCTTTAGTATAAGCTTGAACTAAATCAAAAAATAATTGCAGCTTTTCCCAGGCTTCTCCTAATGTTCCTTTGTTATTTCTCGCTTTGAGGATGGCTTTCTTCAGCAGGCCTTCTGTCCTTTTGGGATTATCGAGGTATCCCTTTGCACTGTCTCGATGTGTCTTTACTACAAAATCTATTTCAGGGTCTATCATTACAAACACTTCCTTTAAATAAAATACATAAAGTTAGTTTACCTCAAAACATTCATTTCATTTAAATTAGGACAAAAAAATACCGGGTGCTGTTGGCACCTGGTACAAAACTATGCTGAAGCAAATTGATCCGACATAACTTGAGTCTTGCCCGAGACAATTTCTTCGACCTCAAAGCCCTCAAGTGTTTCTTTCTTCAACAAGGTATCAACTAATTGCTTATATCGATCGTGATTATTTTTAATTAGGTACTCTGCCTTTTCTAATCCTTTCTCAAACAGTTCTTGCATTTTTACTTCTTTATCCTGTTTGTTAAATGTCAGCGTAAATCCTCCTTGAAGCATACCGGTATCTACCATTTGTTCGATAATTTGCTTAGCTTGCTGGACATCACCACTAACTCCGATACTATGTTCGCCTAAAAGCATTCTTTCGGCAACGCCGCCAGCTAATACCATTGCGACACGGTCTAGCAAGTCGCTTGTTGTTGATAAATGAAGTTCTTTTGGAATAGGTGCGACATATCCGAGTGCCTCACCGCGCGGGATAATCGTTGCCTTTCTTACAGAACCAGGCTTAGTTAACGATGCAACAATAGCATGCCCTGCTTCATGAATAGCCACACGACGCTTCGTGTCTAGATCCTGTAAGGAACGAGAAGTACTACCTAATATTGTTCGGTCAAGAGCATAATCAAGATCAGCTTTCGTTAATTCATCTTGCCCGTTTCGTACCGCATGTCTGCTTGCTGTTTCAAAGAGAGATTGCAGTTCCGCTCCGGAAAATCCTGAAGTACTTTCAGCTAATTCATCTAAGGAGACTTGAACATCATCGCTCAAAGCCTTTCCTTTTATATGGATATCAATAATTTCTCTTCTTCCTTTTGTATCAGGAAGGGGGACTTGGAAAGTGAAGTCTATTCTCCCTGGTCTTAGAAACGCTTCATCAAGCATATCTTTTCGGTTCGTTGCAGCAATAAACAGGATTCCATCATTTGAATGTCCCCCATCAAGCTGGACAAGCAGTTCTGTTAATGTTTTTTCGGCTTCTTCTCCGCCATGGGCTTTCCTTCTGCCAGCTAAGGCGTCTACTTCATCAATGAAGATAACAGCAGGGCTTTGTTTTCTTGCAGCTTGAAATAAAGATCGGACCCTGCTGGCACCAACTCCGACAAATAATTCATTAAATGCAGAACCGCTAGCCGAAAAGAATGCTGCATTTAATTCATGGGCTATCGCTTGAGCTAATAATGTTTTTCCTGTGCCTGGGGGACCATATAAAAGGATGCCTTTTGGCGGTTTAATACCCATTTTAGTGGCCCTTTCAGGTTCTTTAAGTGTTGAAAGTGTTTGGAGGATTTCTTCCTTCATTTCTTCACCAATCCCGCCGACGTCTTCTAAACTTATGGATGGCAGTGGGCGGGCCTGAGAAACACTATTTTTCATTGAGTTAGAAAGCCCAAAACCACCTTTTGTTTTTTGTACAGCAATAGCTGCTCCAACAAGGACTAGGAGTACACCTGCCATAATCCATTTTCCAAAGATGCTGCTATTAGAAAAGGAATAATTAATATTATATTTCTCAACCAATTTGTCAATCATTTGACTCTTAGGCGGAACATTTGATTCGTAATTGAGGCTGTCTGTTTCTAAAAGTATGCTGCCGTCAGAGTACTCTGTCAGTACTACTGGTTTCCCATTTTGGTTTTGGATTGTTTCTTCCACAGACGAGAAGGGAATTTCAATTTTTTTACTTGCTGTTTGGATAATCCAAGTAATTCCTGCTATTAATAATAGTAACGCTGTGATGAGCGGAATAATCTTTGAAACTAGTTTTTTACTTTGATTCAATTTTAGTCATCTCCTTAAACAGAGTCTTACTCTATTATAAAAGGAAAATAACAAAAGGGGATGTGGGAATGAGTGGAAATGAATTTCCAGTTGGATATTATTAAAGGATTGCAAATTTCACCGCGAGACTATAAGATTAAGGGTACGAGAAAAATTTTTTGATTGTAAAAAGAGAGGAATTAGAAATGGGTAACAATTTCAAAGAAGAAGTATTATCGCGCAGAACTTTTGCGATTATTTCACACCCGGATGCCGGGAAAACAACACTTACAGAAAAGTTATTATTATTTGGCGGCGCTATACGCGATGCCGGAACGGTAAAAGCAAAAAAAACAGGTAAGTTTGCAACAAGTGACTGGATGGAAATTGAAAAACAAAGGGGAATCTCGGTTACCTCCAGCGTTATGCAATTTGACTATAATGATTTTCGTGTCAACATTTTGGATACTCCAGGACACCAGGATTTTAGTGAAGATACCTATCGTACCTTAATGGCTGTTGATAGCGCGGTTATGATTATCGACTCAGCTAAAGGGATTGAGGAACAAACCTTAAAGCTATTCAAAGTCTGTCGGATGCGTGGAATTCCCATTTTCACTTTTATTAATAAACTAGACCGCCAAGGGAAAGCACCATTAGAACTCCTTGCTGAACTAGAAGAGGTACTTGGAATTGAGACATATCCAATGAATTGGCCAATTGGGATGGGGAAAGAGTTCCTTGGAATATACGACCGATTTTACAATCGAGTAGAACAATTCAGAGTTGATGAAGAACACCGATTTATTCCTTTGAATGCAGATGGTGAAATAGAAGGTGACCATCCTCTAAAGGCAACTGGACTTTATGACCAAACGCTCGAAGAAATTATGCTATTGAACGAAGCAGGTAATGATTTCTCTGCAGAGAAAGTAAAAGAAGGTCAAATAATACCGGTATTCTTTGGCAGTGCATTAACTACTTTTGGGGTCCAAACATTCCTAGAGACCTACCTGCAATTTGCTCCACCTCCGATGGCTCGTAATTCTTCGGTTGGGGAAATTAATCCACTTGGTGATCAGTTTTCAGGTTTTATCTTTAAAATTCAAGCAAACATGAATCCAGCCCATCGCGACCGGATTGCTTTTGTTCGAATTTGTTCAGGAAAATTTGAACGAGGAATGACGGTAAATATTCCTCGATTAGGGAAACAAATAAAGCTCTCTCAATCCACTTCTTTTATGGCGGAGGAAAGAAACACGGTTGATGAGGCTGTAAGCGGGGACATTATCGGTCTTTATGATACTGGTACTTATCAAATTGGAGATACGATTTCATCAGGAAAAGACAATTTTCAATTTGAAAGACTCCCACAATTTACACCTGAGCTGTTTGTCAGGGTTTCTGCTAAGAATGTAATGAAGCAAAAATCATTCTATAAAGGGATCCAGCAGCTTGTTCAAGAAGGAGCGATTCAGCTCTACAAAACAGTGAAAACTGACGATTATTTGTTAGGTGCAGTGGGACAATTACAATTCGAGGTTTTTGAACATCGAATGAAAAATGAATACAATTCTGATGTAGTGATGGAACGGATGGGTTCGAAGATTGGAAGATGGGTTGAAGGAGATGTCGTAGATGAAAATCTTTCGAGCTCTAGAAGTCTGCTTGTGAAGGATCGCTTTGATCATTATGTGTTCTTATTTGAAAATGATTTTGCGCTTCGATGGTTTCAAGAGAAAAATCCGGGTGTTAAGCTTTATAACCCAATGGACCAAGAGGATTAATCAATGGCGGGATTCTTTCCCGTCATTTATTTTTGAAAATAAAATACTGAAAATTCAGACTAATGACTTGACTATATTTTTTAACCCAACATACAATTAGTACAAATGACAATCAATCTATTTATTAGGAGGAATGGAGATGGGGAATGGGTATTTTTTCACTGGCTTTCCGGGTTTTATTTGCAACCAATTAATTCGAGAAGTTCTAAAGAAGAATGAATTAAACGGTGTTATCTATGTTCTTGTACTTCAAGGGATGTTGGATAAAGCGAGGAAAGAGCGCCAAGCAATCATTTCAGAACTTGGGCTGAAGGAAGAGGATTTCGTCATTATCGAAGGTGATATTACCGTGCCGCAGTTAATGATAAATGCTGATGACCACGTACTATTAAAGGAAAAAGTTACCCATGTTTTTCATTTAGCTGCCATTTATGATTTAGCCGTACCAAGAGATGTCGCCTTTAAAATTAATGTAAATGGGACAGAGTATGTGAATAATTGGGTTAGAGGGCTGCCTCAATTAAAACGATATATATACTTTAGTACCGCATATGTTGTAGGAAAGCGAGAGGGTACCCTTTATGAGACAGAGCTAATTTGTCCAACTAGCTTTAAAAATCATTATGAGGAAACCAAATATGAGGCGGAAGTATTGGTGGATAAGCTAAAAGAGGAAATTCCGGTAACGATTATCCGCCCTGGTATCGTCAAAGGTCATTCACAGACGGGCGAAACGATTAAATTTGATGGGCCATATTTTATGATGAACTTTTTGGAAAGATTAAAGTTTCTCCCGCTGCTCCCTAGATTGGGAAAGGGAGCAGCATATGTAAATTTGGTACCAATTGACTATATCATTCAGGCAACAGCCTATCTAAGCTTTTTTGAAAATGGTAATGGAAAGACCTATCATTTAACCGATCCTCGCCCATATCGAGCTGCTGAAATTTATAGTTTTTTGATGATGGAAATGATGAACAAAAAACCGAAGGGGACCCTGCCACTTTCGGTCGGAAAATGGTTCCTATCGATTAAACCGTTAAGAAAATATCTAGGAGTAGAAAAAGAGGCACTGGATTACTTTACCTGGATGGGTCACTTTGATTGTACACAGGCTATAAATGATTTAGAAGGATCAGGAATTGAGTGTCCTGATTTTAAGGTCGGCTTAAAGCCGATGACTTCCTTTTACCTACAACAAAAGGATAATCCAAACTATCACATACCAATCTTATAAATGCATATGGATAAAAATATTTCTATTTCTTCTCGTTTATTCCGCAAGTTACTGGAAAAACTAAACTGGAAGTATCTTACAGTAGAAGCGAGATAGAGAAATGAAAAAGATAAGTAAATTAGAAGCGGTATTATGGAATATAGCCTTTCCTGGATTTAGTCAGCTCATAACCGGTCATTACATCAAAGGCATTTTATTTGTTACATTAGAATTTATTATGAACGTAAACGCTCGTTTTAACACTGCCATTATGTACAGCTTTTTAGGTGAAATTGAAAAGGCTGAATCAGTTCTTAATTATCAATGGTTGTTATTTTATCCGTGTGTTTATATGTTTTCGATGTGGGATGGTTATCGTACAGCAATGCCTGATAATGAAAAGTATTCATATTTACCCTTTGTATTTTCAGCATATTGTGTCACAGTAGGATTAATGGTTTCGCCGAAGGTTACCCTATATAAGGTTCACCCTGGCCCAGTTTTTTTACCTATGATGTTTTTAATTCCGGGATTATTAATAGGTTTTTTATTAAAATGGATTTTGCAATCGCGAAATCCAACTTAGCTTTAAATCTGACAATGGTTTGAAGCTTTTTTGTTGTAAATTTTTTTGTGCCCCCATAAACGTATGTTAATTATACGTAATTCTTTAAAGTAGGATAAGGAGAAACAAGTGACTAAAGGAAATTGTCTAGCACCTGGCATTTACTTCCACGTAATCCAATATTCCGTCCCTATGGTATAATTGGGTTGATAGAGAGGTGAGGCAATGCTAGGTTTATTGTTTTTAACCAAAAATAAAAAGCGAACGTTAGAAGAGTCAGTTCAATTGGTTCAACAAGGGGATCGCACACTATTAAATGAAATAATAGATGCTTATAAACCATTTATTGCAAAAAACGTATCTTCAGTATGTAAACGATATATTTATGAAACCGATGATGAATTTAGTATTGGTCTTATTGCATTTAATGAAGCAATTGAAAAATATTCACCAGAGCGGGGAAGTTCCCTGCTCAGTTTTTCTGAAGTGATCATCAAAAGAAGGGTAATTGATTATATTCGGAAACAAACGAAACACCAACATGTAAGCATTGACTTAACTTATTCATCACTTGAAGAAGATTCTGCAGGCATGGTATTAGTAAATGAGCTATCACTCGAGGAGTATAACAAAAAGGCTGATGAAGAACTAAGGAAAGAAGAAATAGTTCAATTTCAAACATTGTTAACATCATACGACTTAAGCTTTAAAGATTTAGTTGAAAATTCACCAAAGCATGCAGATGCGAGGGAAAATGCTATTTTAGTAGCAAAGCTATTGGTTGAAAACACAGAATTGAGAAATTCCTTATTTGAAAAAAAACGACTTCCAATAAAACAACTGGAAAAAATGGTGAATGTCAGCAGAAAGACTATTGAGCGAAACAGGAAATATATTATCGCGATTGCACTTATATTATCTAGTGACTATGTATACTTAAAAGATTATCTAAAGGGGATGCTAGAAACATGAGAAAGGGAATTATAATGGAAGTTGATGATCCTTATTTGACACTGTTAACTCCAAACGGTGAATTCCTGCGTGCTCGCAAAATGGATCGACTTTATTTTATAGGTGAAGAAATTGATTTTTTTCCTGTAACTGATTATATAGGAAGTAAAAAAACAAATTCTTTTAAAAACATTTTTACTTTAAAACCGGTTTGGATGTCAATAGCTGTTGTCGTTATTTGTATAGGGTCAATAATCCCGGTGCATCAAAGTAATAAGGCCTATGCATATATGTCTATAGATGCTAGCACAAGTATCGAAATGGGACTTAATAAAAACATGCAAGTTGTAGAATTAAAGGGGTTTAATAAAGAAGCGGAAAAGATCATTTTGCAGCTTGATGATTGGAAGAAAAAGGATGCCTCCGAATTAACTACAATTATTCTAGCAGAGTTAAAGGAAGAAGGATACATTGCCCATGCTGAGCCTGTTGTCATATCCACAGTAAAGACGAATCAACTTAAAGATAAGGCGGCAACCAAACTACAGGAAAATATTGATGAAATCAAACAAACTGTCGATAAAAATCTTGTAGAAGTAAATATGTATACAACCACGAAAGCAGAGATAGAAAAAGCTAAGAGCGCCGGTGTGTCAGTGGGGGTCTATCATGATGCTAAAAATAACTCGGCGCAAAACAAAGAAAAAGCAAAATCAACAAAAGTTGAGAAAACTAAGCATAAAAATATTGCTCCATCTGAATCTTCTGCAACGTCACCAATTCCTCCGGGGCAGATTAAAAAACAAGATGAAAATAATAGTAATCCAGACATTACCAATCAAAGTAACCAAAATCAAAGTGCAAATAATACTAACGAAAATAATACTAACGAAAATAACAATTCAAATATACAACAGCAAATAAATGGAAATCAGGCTTCATCTGACAAATATAAAGGTAATGGAAACGGTAATAAAGACCATGTGAAACAAAATGGGAATGAAAACGGAAATAAAGACCATGTGAAACAAAATGGGAACAATAAAATGATTAAACATGATAATCAACAGCAAAACAATCAAAACAAATCTAAAGAAAAAAATGGGAATTAATAAGTCCGGCATAGATGCCGGACTTTTTCCATGTTATTTAGTTGGGTTATTGTTGTTGACCTGCCATTTGCGCTTGAGCTTGTTTTACTAATCTTTTAGTAATTTCGCCGCCAACAGAACCATTTGCACGGGAAACTGTATCAGAGCCTAAATTTACTCCAAACTCTTGTGCAATTTCATATTTAACCTGATCAAGGTATTGCTCAATTCCTGGAACTAATAATTTATTGCTGCTGTTAGCCATTTTTTTCAACTCCTTCGTATCTATACAGAGATCAATATCTCTGTATTTGTATTATGATTCAATTTTGTTTTTTAATAAGTGGTAATGTTTTGCGAATATGGATACTATTTAAAATTAGGCTGTTGATTTGCGCTACAGGCGCGAGCGGTTAGCGGGCTCGCCCGTGAGCCTCCTCGGTCGTACCGACCGCGGGGTCTCACTCAGCTCGTTCTTCCCGCAGGACTTTGAATTTACTTCCTCGAATAATCACCGCACGAAGAAAATGCGATAGCATTTTCGAGGATCGAGCGCCTTTCGCTCCAATCAACAAGTTCTAAAATCAATAGTTTCCTTTTTGCATAGCCTAAAATTAATCGGTGCCTTTACTTACATCTTTGTCTGGGTGCATAAAGGGATAGGCTTGAGGTTTCTTTTTACTCTCAAGCAGCTCACGATTTTCCGCTGTATTCCAACCAATATCATTAGTAGGGTGTACCCATTCATCCCCAGTCATAATCGAAGGGTCTGTATTTTCGGTCCAATTCTCTAATGGAGAGTTTGGTGAGGCATACTGGCTATCTCCAATGACTACCCCATGTTCGTTCACAAAAGGGGGCTGCATTATGATTCCTGTACCTTCAAAACTTGGTGCATTGATTTGGTGGGGCATTGTCTCATTCATACTTAGTTTGTCAGGGGATTTTTTATTTTTTTTAGTCACATTTCTCACTCCTGTTTTTCCTTATTTTTCGCTGGATGAACAAATTTATTTATGAAAAAAAAGGAAGTGATTGAATCACTACTTTTGATTAAAACTAATGATGTAACACAATGATAGGAGGACGAAAAAATGGCTAAACGAAAAGCAGAACATAATGCAGTAGAAAAGTATTCAAAAACGCCTCATAAAAATGTTCAGGAAAGTGAATTTTCAGCAGAATTCACTGATAATAACAATGCGATTAGATTTGCCAACCGCAATTCCAAGCTAGGGCAAAAAGGAAGAAGTTAAATGAAAGAAAAGGAAAGTGTGCAAAACACACGTGAGGAATTCAGCATTGAATTTGGTGATGTAAACGGAACAAAGCTATATGAAATACTTCAGGCAAGACAAGAGGATAAAAAGTCAACTAAAAAAGAAAAATAAGCCGGCTTATTAAGCCGGCTAGTTTAATTTTCAATAAATGAAAAGATTAATGTCCCGTTATTAGCTGGATCAAAGTAGGCTAATAAATTTGAAGGACGTTTTTCAATTATTCCAGATGATAGGTAGACCGAAAGATCAAAGGAAAGTTCTTCAATCATTGTATGCTTATATAAATCTTTCTCATCAAGTTCCAGTTCTAAATAGGTCTGTCCCAACAGCGATGGGTTTTCTACAATTTGTTTATATATTTCAGTTCTAGTCTTTTTATCAAAGCTTTGTTCCCACCAAGGCTTTCGAGGCTTATACTTATGATTAATTAAATAATCGTATTTCATCAGACCTGTAATAATATCCAGGTCAATCATCGACCGTGATTCTAGGAAAGAGAATAATCTCCGGAATAAATCTTCTAATTGGTGCCCGATTCTTGCCCAGCCTTTCATATCCCAAAAGGCTCCGAACTCCTGGAAAAAGTCAAAAGGTGAAGGAAACACCTTTGTGACTAAGTATTCAATTGTATGGTTCATACGATGGTCATTCCAATATTTTTCTAACACATCTTCCACTTGTTTGATTCTGAGAATATCGTCGAAAGGCAGGACATTATTCCCCAGAATTTCATATGGTGAATGATCCATATAAACATACTCATGTTGTGCTGCACTAAGTCTTAGTCCAGTCCCTCTTAACATTTTTAAAAACCCTAACTGCAGTTCTTCCGGACGAAGTTCAAAAACATCATTAAACGTTTTACGAAAAGAAGAGTAGTCCTCCTCTGGCAGCCCAGCGATTAAATCAAGATGTTGGTCAATTTTTCCGCCATCCTTTACCATCGTTACTGTTCTTGTCAGTTTTGCGAAATTTTGTTTGCGCATGACTAACTCATTGGTATAGTCATTTGTTGATTGAACGCCAATTTCGAAGCGAAATAGCCCCTTTGGTGCCTCTTGATTTAAAAATTCTATAACCTCAGGTCTCATAATATCAGCCGTAATTTCAAATTGAAAAACAGTTCCTGGTAGATGTTCATCAATTAAAAATCGAAACATTTCCATCGCATAGCTTCTGCTGATATTAAAAGTACGGTCAACAAACTTAATCGTCTTCGCTCCATTAGCCATTAAATAACGAATATCATCCTTAATTTTCTCCCTGTCAAAATAGCGTACCCCGACTTCGATGGAAGAAAGACAAAATTGACAACTAAATGGACAGCCTCTGCTTGTTTCGATATAGGTGACACGCTTTCCTAAATGAACCTTATCTTCGGAAAAGCGATAAGGTGATGGGAGTTCCTTTAGGTCGAGTTTATTCATTTGTGGGGTAATTTTTACTTGTCCATGATCGCGGTATGCAATGCCGTGGACAGTTTTATAGTTTCTTTCACCACTCATCTCGGAAAGTAACTGTTTAAATGAATATTCGCCTTCACCCATTACAATGAAGTCAGCACTTGGGATTTTTTCCATCCATTCAACCGTATCGTAGGTTACTTCAGGGCCGCCTAAAACAATCTGGATAGAAGGGTCGATTTTTTTGAGCATATTGATAACTTTAATGGTTTCTTCAATGTTCCAGATATAACAACTAAAGCCAATGACCGTAGGTTCTTGTTGATAGAGGTCAGATACGATGTTCATAACTGGATCTTTTATCGTATATTCCTTTAGTTGGATGTTAAATTCTGGGGCTGCAAAAGCCTTTAAGTAACGAATCGCTAGGTTGGTATGTATATATTTAGCATTTAAGGTGCAGCAAATAACGTTCATTATAAAACTCCTTTGACAAAATAAAAACAATATTATATTATACCCCATTTTTCAAAAAAACGATAATTGCACAACTGTTATATTACAAAAAAACACTGTTATATAATTTTTATTCATGATTAAACGCAGATAAATTAGCGTTTTAATTTAAATGTTGAAAGGTGTTACATAATTTTTTTGAAGATGTTTGATTTTTGTCACAGCGTAATAAATATATATGTCCTACAATGAATTTGGGGAAATTATATTTTATGTATTTTCTGTCTTTTTTGGACAAGAAGGGGAGGGACACAATGTCTATTTTACCGAAGAAAAATGAGCTTGGGTTCTTTGAGATTCGCCTTGAATCAATAGGGGGTCTTGGAGCGAACCTAGCTGGAAAAATGCTAGCTGAAGCTGGAGTACTGGGTCTTGGCTTGAATGGATCTAACTTCTCATCATATGGCTCTGAAAAGAAAGGGTCACCTGTTAAAAGCTTTATCCGTTATTGTGAACCAGATGTTGAAATAAGAGATCACAGCCCAATTGAACAACCGCACATTGTTGCCGTTTTTCATGAAGCACTTTATAAAACAGTTGATGTAGTCAGTGGATTGAATGCTGATGGAATTGCACTTGTTAATACTGCAAGAGAGTTTGATGAAGTTAGAAGTGACTTAAAATTAGAATATGGTAAACTCGCCATTGTCGACGCCTTAACCATTGCAGTTGAGGAAAAAACAAAAGTAAATACTGCAATGCTCGGTGCCTTGTATCGTATTTGTGATTTCTTGGATCCAGACTCGATGAGAAATGTTATTCGTAAAACATTTGAAAAGAAATACCCGCATTTAGTTGAACCTAATATTCGCACCTTTGACCGTGGATATAATGAAGTTCAATTTAAAACCTATGAAGTCCCTGAGGGAGCAGAGGGCAAAAGTTTTAGTCGTCCACTGCCACAGCTAGGGTATATGACACAAGAAATTGGCGGAGTGATGACCGCGCAGGCAAATAGTATTGTAAAAGATTTAAGTGGATCTAGACAAGGATTCCTACCACAGCTCCAACAGGATAAATGTATCCACTGTGCTGCTTGTGATAATGTCTGTCCTGATTATTGCTTCGTTTGGGAAGCTGGCGAGGATAAAAAGGGCAGAAAGCAAATGTTCCTTAAAGGGATTGATTATCAATATTGTAAGGGCTGTTTAAAATGCGTTGAAGCTTGTCCAACGGACGCACTTGGTGATCTTCGTGAAATGATTGGATATGCTGACGCAAACCGTGTAAAACAGAACTTTCCGTATCTAGCAGGGGGGATTTCGTAATGGCAATGTTAGAAGACCAAATTAATAAACAAGCTGTTGCTGAACAGCTTTCAACCTTTGAATCAGGAAATGAAATGGCTGCTATGGCAGCAGCTCAAATCAATTATCATATTATGGGGTATTTCCCTATAACACCATCAACTGAAGTCGCACAATTTTTAGATCAAATGAAAGCCCGTGGGGAGCATGATATTAAATTGATTCCAGCGGACGGTGAGCATGGTTCAGCAGGTATTTGCTACGGTGCTGCTGCTACAGGTGCCAGGGTTTTTAATGCAACAAGTGCAAACGGTTTACTATATATGATCGAACAGCTTCCTGTTCAAGCAGGGACTCGTTTTCCAATGGTAATGAACCTCGTAACTCGTGCAGTCAGTGGACCACTAGATATAAGAGGAGACCATTCTGACCTGTACTTTGCATTAAATACAGGTTGGGTTATCTTAACTGCCAGAACACCTCAGGCTGTTTATGATATGAATATTATGGCACTTAAAATTGCAGAACACTCTAAGGTGCGTTTACCAGTGATTGTTGCCTATGATGGTTTCTTTACCTCCCATCAGAAGCGCCGCGTAGAATACTTTAAAGACAGGAAGGCAGTGCAGCAATTCGTAGGAGAGTGTCCAACAGATTATCATTTTGCCAGAGATCCAAAGAAACCAGTAACAATTGGTGCCCATATGAATGGTGATGATCTGATGAACAACCATTTCCAACAATCAGAAGCCATTTACGCGGCTGGTGAGGTATTCAAAGAGGTTGCAGCTGAATATGCACGAATATCTGGACGGGAATATCCAGTTCTCGATTTATATAAAATGGAAGATGCAGAGGTAGCATTATTCTTATTAAACTCTGCTGCTGAATCAGCGAAAGATGTTGTCGATCAATTACGCGCTAAAGGTATTAAGGCTGGTGTTATTAGCCCAAATATTATTCGTCCTTTCCCAGCAAAGGAAATCCGTGAAGCACTAAAAAATGTTAAAGCTTTATTAGTAGGTGAACGCGCAGATTCTTATGGTGCAAATGGACCGAATTTAACACATGAAGTTAAATCTGCGCTTCAGGAAGATCGTGATAATCAAACCATCGTCCTAAGTCGTGTTTTTGGTCTTGGCGGCAAGGATTTCTACGCAAGTGATGCCGAAAAGTTCTTTGATATGACGATTGAAGCAATGGAAAAAGGATTTGCTGAAAAGCCTTTTGACTATTATGGTCATGTACCAGGTAATCCGGAGAAAATTCTTAAGCCCGTGATTACGCCACAACATGGTGATGTATATAAAACCGGTTTAATAGATGTGAAAATGGATGAAGAAACAAACAAACTAAAGGTAAAAATACCGCCCCTCCGTGCGCTGACAACAAAACCGAAGCGGATTGCTTCAGGACACGGAGCATGTCCAGGCTGTGGTATATTTGCTGGACTGGAACTGTTTTTTAAAGGAATAGAAGGTGACATCGTTACATTATTCCAAACAGGATGTGCATATGTAACCACTACTTCCTATCCGCACACGTCGCACAAACAAACAATGATTCATAACCTATTCCAAAATGGTGCTGCTACGCTTTCAGGAACATTAGAAGCCTTTCTTGAATTAAAGCGCCGTGGTGAAATAGAAGTATCAGATGATGCAACGTTCGTCATGATTACCGGAGATGGCGGTATGGATATTGGAATGGGATCTGCAATAGGGACAGCCCTTCGCGGACATAAGCTGATTATGCTTGAATATGATAATGAAGGATATATGAATACAGGTTCTCAAATGTCTTATTCCACACCATTAGGACATATGACAAGCACATCAGGCGTTGGAAAAGCACAAAAGGGAAAAGGATTCCATCATAAAGATACAGCTCAAATTATGGCAGCAACCAATATTCCTTACGTATTTACTGGTGCTGAAGCCTTCCCTCAAGACTTAATTAAAAAGGGTGCAAAAGCACAATGGTATGCACAAAATGTGGGAACGGTGTATGGGAAAATTTTGATTACCTGCCCACTAAATTGGAAATCTGAAGACCGTTACGGAGCAACTATTCTGGATAGAGCTGTGAATTCCTGTTTCTTCCCGTTGTATGAGGTTGAACAAGGTGTTACTAGCATTACTTACAACCCTGAAGATAAAAACAAACGTGTTCCAATTTCTGAATGGCTTAAGTATATGGGTAAAACAAAACATCTTCTAAAAGAAGAAAATAAATCTATCTTAGAAGATTTTGAAGCAGAGGTTGAAAAGAGATGGCAACGTCTTAAAGCAAAACATGAAAATTCATATCTATAAAAAAAGCAAAGCATGAAATTGACGAGTAAATAATTGAAACAGGCAATAAGGGTGATTAACCTCCTAAGGAAATGCTATGCCAATCTAAAAGATTGCAGCAATTTCATTTCCATGATAATCTTTGCTATAATTTTGTTTTTATAATTTTTTAGTAAAAGTAGGTGAATTCTAGATTACTAGCGAGTCCAACTGCTTTTACCGGTTAGGATTATAACAAAGATTAGGAGAAGGAAGCTATGTGGTTTATTTTTGCTGTAGCCGCTGCCAGTTGCTTTGGCTTGAGGGGAATTCTATATCATTGGACGTCACAAAGACCAATCAATCGTAATTTACTGCTTTTAGGGGTCTATTTATCGGGAACCATCATTACGTTGGCTGGGAATATGTTCATCGGACAATCATGGACAACAGAGGCGTTGTTTGGAATCTTAATGGGGACATTTTCGTTTGTTGCCAACGCTTCAATGTATAAAGGGTATGCTGTCGGAAAGGCATCCATTGTTGCATTATTTACTGGACTGCCTCCATTGGTTGTCATGATAGTTGCCTACTTCCTTTGGGGTGAAGGACTAACGGGCTGGCAATTCACAGCGTTTTTTATTGTGTTAGCTGGGCTGCTCCTGGTCAAATATTCACAGGACTTAAAGCTCAACCAATTAAAAGGAATTCAATGGGGAATTTTAACGATGCTCTTCTTCGGATTTACGGATGTATCGGTGAAACATGCAACCCTTTCCGGAGCGTCCACCCTACCTGTCCTAACTGTTATGTTTACAACTGGCAGTATTCTTTTCGGGATTTCATGGGCTATAACAAGGCGAAAAGAAGAAGCAGGATCCTTAAATAAGGAAAAGACACTTGATAGGTGGAGCAAGAAAAAAACAATTGTTTGGGGAATGTTGGTAGGAATTACAAATGCCGTTGGTATGATTCTTATTTTTCCGGCATTCCGTGATGGAATTACCGGAATTGTCTCCGCAATCGTTGCCATGAATGTCGCGTTTGTCATTTTATATGCCCGCTTTTATTTAAAGGAAAATTGGACCAAACGTGAAATAACCGGTCTATCTATGGCTTTTGTGGGAATTCTTATCCTCCGTATAGCCTCTTAAAGCGGTGGTAGATCTCGAAATTTGTCGAATAAAGTTAATTTGGTTAAGCCCAGCAAGGTGATTTGTTACCTTGCTGGGTTTTTTAATAAATTTCCCAATCCAAATAATCAACATTATTTCTTTTTTTTTGTCAAGTAAAAAGGGATTTAAATTATAATGTAGAATATAGGTTTAATGATATTACCTTATTCTGGGTTCCATGGGGCGGGTGAAAGAAATTGGAAAAAGTAATGAAGCAGAACCAGGAATTGAGAGAAAGTGAACAAAAATTCCGAATAATATTTGATAATTCTATGGAAGGACTGATGCTATGGAATGAATCCTATCAAATTGTGGATATCAATGGTTCAGCAGAAAGAATTTTGGGTTTTCCAAAAGAGAGACTGCTTGGTCAGTCCTTACTTGATTTATTTCATCGGGCGGAAGAGAAAAAACAGGAAATCATGAATCAGATTGAGCATGTAACAAATGACGGTAAGCAATATTCACCAATGGTTATTAAATCGAGTGACGGGAGTTTGAGACATTTTGACTACTCCACAAAACATGGAATTGTGGATGGGTTGAATCTTACAGTTATTATTGATGGAACTGAAAAAGTTGAAATGCAGGAACAACTGAGGAAATCAGATAGGCTAAACGTTATAGGTGAGCTTGCAGCGGGAATAGCACATGAAATTAGAAATCCTATGACTTCCTTAAAAGGGTTTATCCAATTACTTGAGCCTAGTATTAGACGAGAGCAGCCAATGTATTACGATGTTATCACATCTGAATTAGCAAGAATCGATTCAATTATTAATGAGTTTTTAATTCTTGC
Organism: Neobacillus niacini; assembly: GCF_031457145.1. GTDB lineage: Bacteria > Bacillota > Bacilli > Bacillales > Cytobacillaceae > Neobacillus > Neobacillus niacini_J. The sequence goes on along the minus strand of NZ_JAVDVZ010000002.1, from coordinate 534,132 downwards.
AAAACCTCAGGAAATTAGATTCCTTGAGAAAGATGCTTGTCAAATTATGCGGGAGACCGTTGATTTACTAAGGCCACAAGCAGTCCTTTACAATGTTCAATTCGATACCCGCTATGAAGAGAATCTGCCATTCATTTTTTGTGAACCCAATCAACTAAAAAAAGTTTTTATAAATCTAATTAAAAACGGCATTGAAGTAATGCCAAGCGGTGGAACAATTACTATCAAAATAAATCAACTTGATGATCAATTCATACAAATATCGATTCAAGATGAAGGGATAGGAATTCCAAAGGATATATTACACAAGCTAGGAGAACCCTTTTATACCACGAAAGAAAAAGGTACTGGACTTGGTTTAATGGTCAGTTATCGAATTGTTGAGGAACATAAAGGGAGTATTCAAATTGAAAGTGAAGAAGGAATTGGAACTACATTTCAGATTGTTTTACCATTGGACATGAATATTATTAAGTAGAAAAACCACTATCTATAATTAGAAGTGGTTTTTTAATGGATAAAATAGATTAGTACAAATCTGGTCTTCTGTCTTCGAATATTGGTATTTGCTTACGAATATCCTTTACGAGAGTTAAGTCAATAACTGCAGACAATAATTCCTTATTTGCTCCTGCTTCAGCAATTACCTCTCCCCATGGGTCAATTATCATAGAGTGTCCGGCAAATTCATTGTTTGGGTCATGACCTGAGCGGTTGCACGCAATGACGAAACACTGGTTTTCTATCGCTCTTGCAATAAGCAAGGATTTCCAGTGCGATAAACGAGGGGCTGGCCATTCCGCAACCACAAATAGTGCTTCAGCGCCTTCAGATGTATGTGCACGAATCCATTCTGGAAAACGAATATCATAGCAGATGACTCCGCCAAAAGTTCGATTATCCAATTGAAATAACCCTTTTTCATTACCTGCTTCGAGATATAGGTGTTCATCCATTAATTTGAAAAGATGTAGTTTACTATAGGAGTGAACAAGCTGACCGTTATTATTAATGATAAGAAGAGTATTTTTAACTCCATTCTCACCCTGATTCGCGACCGATCCCCCGACAAAGTGGACTTTATACTTCTTTGCGGCATTTTTCAAAAACCCGATAGTCTTGGCTGCAGCTTTATCGGCAATTGAGTCAAGGCGTGTCAAATCATAGCCTGTTGTCCATAATTCAGGAAGAACAATAATATCTGGAATTTCTCTCATTGCTTCTTCAATTAATTTCTCTGCAGTTTCATAGTTTTTATTTGGATCTCCAAAGGCAATATCCATTTGCAAACAAGTTATCTTAAATTTCACCAATCTTCACCTCTTTTGAAATTTCGGAATTTTTTCTTTACAAGATGTATTAAAAGTTATATCATTTGTGACTAGAATTCAACTAATAAATGAAATAAATAAAGCAGGTGACATGATGAAACAATTTCAAACATCGCAACTATTAAATAATCTTCCCAAACAGTTTTTTGCTTCTTTAGTAAAAAAGGTAGGTAAATACATTGAACAAGGCTATGATGTCATTAATTTAGGACAGGGGAATCCGGATCAGGCAACTCCTCAACACATTGTAGAGAAGATGCAAGAAGCGGCTGCTGATCCAGCGAACCATAAGTATTCACCCTTTCAGGGACATCACTATTTAAAGCAGGCAGCAGCTGACTTTTATCAAAGAGAATATAATGTAAAAATTGATCCAGATAAGGAAGTAGCCATTCTTTTTGGCGGTAAGGCGGGATTGGTGGAAATTCCACAATGCCTTTTAAATCCTGGTGATACGATCCTTGTACCTGATCCTGGATATCCAGATTACCTCTCTGGGGTGGAACTAGCAAAAGCAGAAATGGTCATGATGCCATTACGGGAACAAAATGATTTTCTTCCAGACTATAACGAAATACCTTTTGAGGCAATTGAAAAGGCAAAATTAATGTTCCTTAATTATCCAAACAACCCTACAGGTGCTATTGCAACAAAGGAATTTTTTGAAGAAACAGTCAAGCTTGCAAGTGAAAATGATATTTGTGTGGTCCACGACTTTGCTTATGGAGCATTAGGATTCGACGGAGATAAAGCGATAAGCTTTTTGCAAACGGAAGGGGCAAAAGAAGTTGGTGTTGAAATTTATACATTATCAAAAACCTACAATATGGCAGGGTGGCGTGTCGGTTTCGCCCTAGGTAATAGCAGTGTTATTTCAGCTATTGAGCTATTGCAGGACCATCTATATTGCAGCTTATTTGGAGGTATTCAAGAAGCCGCAGCTGAGGCATTAACAGGACCACAGGATTGCGTTCGCGAATTAAATAACCTATATGAGCGGAGAAGAAATGTTTTGATAGAAGGACTTCGTTCACTTGGATGGAATGTAACGGCGCCGAAGGGTTCGTTTTTTGCCTGGCTTAGAGTCCCTGAAGGGCTAAGCTCTACTGAATTTGCTGATATTTTACTAGAAAAAGCTCATATTGCAGTGGCCCCAGGGGTAGCCTTTGGTGAACTTGGTGAAGGCTATGTCCGAGTCGGTTTGCTTACAACGGAGGAGCGACTTAGAGAGGTAGTTAGAAGAATAAGTAAGTTAGAAATTTTTTAAATTAAGTAGACAAAAAATATAATTCTTTTGGAAAATGCAAACCATATTTTAGGCTGGGTTCCTATTTATGAGAAAGAAAATTAAGACTATTATAATCAAAACTAAGTTTACATTGGGAAGTAGAAATTTGTCGGTAAAACAAAAAAACAGGCATGAATTATGTCGAAAGGTGGCGCAAAATGCTTGTTTTGTCTACTTTTGCGAAAGTGTTTACTTTTGTTTGAAATCTTGTCATAATTCATCAAGTAAACAAATTATTTAGCAGGTTAGTGTAAAAGAGTAAGGAGTAGGTGGAGAAAAGTGTACAAGTATGGTAACAACCCTTCTGAGATACTTGATGAAATAAAAACAAAACGTGCAATGATGATAAATTGTGCGAATACAAAAGGTTTTACAAGTGAAGAAACGATAAAATACAGCCAAGAGCTAGATATATTAATCAACGAGTATCAAAAAGCATCCAAGCAATTCCCGGTTCCAAACGAAGAAGTGAAGTTTGCGTTTAAGCAAATGATTATGATTTACCCGAAGGTATGCGTTTAAAAAATATCAATGATAAAGACCATCACTAATAGACCCGTAATAAATGCATAGGTAGAAACCCTCTCATTTCCATCACCATGGCTTTCTGGAATTAACTCTTTATAAATGATAAACAACATTGCACCAGCTGCAAAAGAAAGACCATTTGGGACAAGCACTTGAACAAATGTGCTTAAATAATAGCCAATTAATGAAGTAAAGATTTCAATTGCTCCTGTTAAGGTTGCCAGTAAGAAGACCTTGAATTTGCTGATTCTTTGATTAACTAAAAAAGGGCAACAAGAAGGCCTTCAGGCGCATTTTGAAATCCAATTGCCAACGCAATTAAATTTCCAGTATCCTCTGTTTGAGAGGCATGACTAACACCCACCGATAAGCCCTCTGGAATATTGTGAAGAGTAATCGCTGCTATGATTAACAAAGCTTTTTGGTCAAACTGTATTCCAAACTTATTGTGTTCTAGGTCAATATGTGGAATATTTTTTTCAAGAGTTGTTAATGCAAAACCCCAAAGAATACTCCAATTGCAAGTGAAACAAAACCTCCAAGTTTTAATGCCTCAGGAATAAGCCCGATGGTTGAGGCAGCCATCATGATCCCGGCACTAAAGGCTAAGAGAATACCACCGGTGTGTACCCGATTGATTAATAAAAAGAATAATTAGAGCTCCTGCACCATTTGATAAAGCCGAAAGAACGCTGCCCACTACTACTTCCACCAAATCAGCCTCACCCTTTCTAATTTTAGTGCTAGGTAAATTATCTACACATTTAGACAGAAACTGTGATTTTTATCATTTGTTTATATTTGAATATTTCTTATAGTTGTATTATTAACATTACTTACTCGCATCATAAATTCTACATTTTCTTATACTTCTAGATTTTACTTCAATCCGAAAAATTATCAATTTAAAAAAAGAATCTATCATTGTTTGGTACTATGCTTGTGTTGCGATTCATATATCGTAATATGGCATTTTTTATAACCAATGAAGGCAAGCGCTTTCAAAACAAACATTGCAGAATATGGAGGAGGGAAAGTCCTACATGCACATTGTCGTATGTGTCAAACAAGTACCAGATACAAAAATCATAAAAATCAATCCAAAAACAAACACACTCGACCGCCGCAGCGCACCAGCGATTTTAAATCCTTACGATGCTCATGCTGTTCAAGAGGCAGTAAGTATTAGAGAAAAAACAGGAGGTACAATCTCGGTTTTGTCAATGGGGCCGCCGCAAGCAACAGCTGTTATTAAAAAAAGTATTGAGATAGGTGCAGACCGGGGATATTTAATTACGGACCGTGCCTTTGCAGGGGCTGATACACTTGCGACTAGTTATGCCTTATCAAAAGCATTAGAAAGAATAAATAAAGAACTCCCTGTTGATATGGTCATCTGCGGCAAACATGCCATTGATGGAGACACTGGACAGGTAGGTCCTGGAATTGCAAGAAGAATGGATATTCCGCCTATTACAAATGTAATCGAAGTATCCGAAGTTAACCTAGATGAAAAAACTGTGTTAATCAAAAGAAAACTATCAAATGGATATGAATTAATTCAAGCGGGATTGCCATGCTTGTTGACCGTTGAAAAAGAAGTGAATCAAATTGAGTACTCTCCAATGCCAAATATGATCAAAGCTGCAAGATATGAGCCAGTAATTTGGGCAGTTAGTGATCTTGAAAATGTTGATCGGGCTCAGCTTGGGCTAAAAGGTTCGCCAACGATTGTTGGAAAAATGTTTACTCCTCCACGTCCTGAAGGCGGGAAAAAAATTGAAGGTACCCCGGATGAGAAAGTTAAACAACTATTGGATATTTTGCTGGAGCAAAAAGAAGTATTAACATTACAGTCATCTAAACAATAAAGATTATTTTTTTGATGCGAAGGAGGGGTATACATGAATTTTGATGATTACCGTGGTGTCTGGATATTTATTGAACAAAATGACGGTAAAATCGAAGGAGTTTCACTCGAGCTGCTTGGAGCAGGTCGAAAGCTTGCTGACAAATTACAAGTTCCATTAGCCGGATTTTTACTTGGGAGCGGAATAAAACCATTGGCTAACCAAGTAATCGCCTATGGTGCAGATGAAGTATATCTAATTGACCATCCAGTTTTGAAAGATTATCGGACGGAATCATACATGAAGGGTGTTATGCAGCTTGTTCCAAAATACAAGCCTGAGATTATCCTCTACGGGGCAACACCAAATGGTAAAGATTTAGCGAGTGCTGTGGCAACTGATTTAGTCACGGGGTTGACTGCTGATACAACCATGCTCGATGTTGACGTAGATAACCGTTTGCTTGAAGCTAGCCGTCCTGCTTTTGGCGGAAATATTATGGCTACAATTCTCTGTAAAAAGCACCGGCCGCAAATGGCGACTGTAAGGCCTAAAGTAATGAAGGCTCTTGAACCAGATACAGGAAGAACAGGTAAAATTATTGAGGAAAGCATTACTCTAAAAGAAGAAGATATGCGTACAAAAGTGCTGCGAATTGTGAATGACGTAACAAAAAAGGCAAATTTAGCTGACGCACATGTTATTGTCTGTGGTGGAAAAGGAATGGGGGATGTTCAAAACTTCCAGATACTTTATGAACTAGCAGATACAATTGGAGCAACGGTTGGCGGAACCAGAGACGTGGTTGAAGCTGGCTGGTTACCACATGAATTGCAGATTGGCCAGACTGGTGAAACCGTAACCCCGAAAATTTATTTTGCAATTGCTCTATCCGGCGCTATCCAGCATGTAGTAGGTATGAAAAATTCAGAGTTAATCATCGCTATTAATAAGGATCCAAATGCTCCGATATTTGATGTAGCGACTTACGGAATTGTAGGAGACGCATTGGAGATTGTCCCTAAATTAATCGAGCAATTTAAACAGCTACGAAATGAAAAAGGCGGTGAATTGAGTTATGCCAGAAAAATTTGATGTCATTGTTGTTGGGGCGGGACCAGCAGGAACATCTTGTGCACTCGTTTGTGCTCGCAACGGCTTAAACGTGTTGCTTATTGAAAGAGGAGAATATCCGGGAAGCAAAAACGTAATGGGCGGAGTACTATATCGGGCACAAATGGAAGATTTAATTCCTGAGTTTTGGAAAGAAGCTCCACTTGAAAGGCCAGTTATTGAGCAGCGTTTTTGGATGATGGATAAGGAATCAGTTGTTCAATTTGGTTATAAAGGGCTTGAATGGGGGGTTGAACCCTATAATAACTTCACTGTTTTAAGGGCGCAATTTGATCAATGGTTTGCGAAAAAAGCAGTGGAAGCAGGTGCACTGCTAATAAATGAAACGGTCGTAACGGAGTGCATTGTTGAAAACGGAAAGGTAATTGGTGTCCGGACTGACCGACCAAACGGAGAAGTATTTGCGGATGTAGTTGTTCTGGCTGACGGGGTAAACTCATTACTATCCAAACAGTTAGGCTTCCATAAAGAATTCCGTCCCGATGAAGTTGCGCTAACGGTAATGGAAGTTATTAATTTACCAAAAGAAAAAATTAATGATCGCTTCAATCTAGAGGATAATCAAGGTTGTACAATTGAAATATTCGGAGATTCAACAAAAGGTAACTTAGGAACTGCCTTTTTATATACGAATAAGGACAGTTTGAACATCGGAGTAGGTACGACTCTATCAAGCATGATCAAATCAAAAATGAAGCCTTATGACCTTCTAGACTATTTAAAAACACATCCTATGGTTAAACCGATGCTCGCTGGTGGAGAATCAGCAGAGTATCTTGCTCACCTCATTCCAGAGGGAGGTTATCGCTCGGTACCGAAAGTAGCTGGAAACGGTGTAGTGGTTATAGGTGACGCTGCGCAGCTTGTTAACGCCATTCATCGTGAAGGTTCGAACATGGCAATGCACTCAGGTATGCTGGCTGCTGAAACAGTTATTGAGGCTAAATTCCGCGGAGATTTTTCGGAGTCTAGTTTAAATCTTTACCGTCAGAAACTTTATGATAGCTTCATAATCAAAGATTTAGAGAAATATAAAGATGCCGCCCACACATTTGAGAAGTACCCACAATACTTTAAAGAATATGTACCGATGATGAATAAAGCTATGAGCAAATTCTTCACAGTCGATGGAACACCGAAGCGAGAGAAACAAAAAGAGATTATGAAGAGTGTAACAGCTGAAAGAGGAACGATTAAAGTAATACAAGATATCTATCGTGCTTGGAAGGCGGTGAAATAATGTCAACTAAAAATATCGAAGAAAAACAGTACCTTCTTCGTTTTAGAGCTGATACAAAGTCCCACTTAACCGTTATGGATGATGATATTTGTATGACAAAATGTCCTGATAAGATTTGCACGATTTTCTGCCCTGCTGAAGTATACAAATGGGAAGGGTTAAGAATGCAGGTTGGTTATGAAGGTTGTCACGAATGCGGCAGCTGCCGTATTGGCTGCCCGCATCAAAACATCAAATGGGAATATCCAAAAGGCGGACACGGAATAGTCTTCCGGTTGGCATAATCACTATTAAAATTAAGAGGTAGCACTTCCCTTGAATGGGTTGTGCTGCTTTTTTTGTTGTAGAAGGGGGGTTAGTAAAAAAAATTTGTTTAATATTCATAATGCCTTTTGAGAATTGCATGATCCTTTTGTTGGTCTAATTCAGAATATTCGTGTATAATTTTATTGGTATCAGGTACTAATAGTTAATATAAAAATAATTCAACCCAATAGGATACGACCGAATTTTTACAACAATGGAGGGTAATGATGTTAACAAATGATTTGGACTTTAGATTGGAGCCTAAACTCTTAGAGTTATATGAAGAACATAAAAAGCGGTCTGAAAAAATAGATTGGGGTTATCATGATTTCTTGCCGTGGGATAAGGGGATGGATTTCAGGCGCGTTCCTTGGGATGAAAGTCAAGTCACACTGCCTGCACCCATTATTACTGCCGTTGAAACGGCCCTTTTAACCGAAGTGAATCTTCCATGGTTTACCTCACACCTAGATCAAACATTTAAGGGATCTTTAACGGTTATCAAAGATTTTGTCCATACCTGGACTTCAGAAGAAGACCAGCATTCTAACCTGCTTGAGACGTATCTATTACTTACACGTAATGTAGATCCAAAGCGACTCCACCAATTGCATAAACAAACAGTTGAGAATGGCTGGAATCCTGATTATCATACGCCTTTCGAAACCATGGTATATACCTCATTACAAGAACTAGCTACTATGGTCTTTTATAATAACGTTGCAAAAACAGCTGGCTCGTACGATAAGGATTTATCTAGTCTGCTTCGCCGTCTGGCAAAGGATGAAACGCTGCATTATGCTTTTTACCGAGATGTTATTAAATTTCATCTCCAATTGGAACCTAATTATTGTTATCATTTAGGACATGTTATAAAGAACTTCCAAATGCCAGGCACAGTCATGCCTGATTTTGAAGATCGCATGGCGATTATTGCAAAAGAGGCAAACTATGGTCCATTGGAATATTTTGATCAAGTTTTAGATGTAATTGTTGATTATTGGGAGTTGGAAAAATTAAGACCGATTGCACCAGAAGCAGAAAAAGCTAGACTGGACATTCTCAAGTATCACGCCAGGTTGAAAAGAGTAAGAGAGCGTTTTTACAAAAATAAATAGGGAATCTACCTGAATTTATCACTATATGTAGATTTTTTCACAAGTGAGGGTAAAAAGAAGGTGAAGCAAAAGGGGAATATTTTTTGTGGATTAACTTATTTTCTCTTGTAGGTTTAGGTTAGAAAGTTGATCTTGTTTACTTAGTGAAGCAAATGAGCATGCAATATCATGCGCACTGTCCATCGATTCCATTATTGGAGAACAATAGAATGGTTTCTTCCAATTAATATCACCATCGCAATTGGATGGGTATACACTGACTTTCCAATGGTAGTAAATCGTCGGCTGCGAGAGCTGCTCTCCTTCAACTGCAATAAGCCAATGAGTAGAAGGTGAATCAAACTCATATGATTTAAATTCTTTAAGTGCAAGCAGGTCATTAAAACCGATTGGGATTAATGCCTTTTGATAAAAGTCATGATAATTAGGGGTTTTCATGTTTGTAGCCCTCCCTTTTATGTTCTAACTATATTATATGCTAGTTTACAAGTTTTTTTGAGTATAAATGTTAAAGTTTTTCGAAAATTTAACAATTCACCCCTTTAAATAAAGTAAGGATGGGCAAAAGCCCATCCTTCTCTAATTCTCTTGATTCCATTTTCGGACTATTTGATCACTTGGAAGCAAGAATGCAATTAAGCCTAACAATGGTAAGAATCCTAATGTTGATACCATGGAGGATAAGCTAAATAAATCAGCTATGTATCCAAGGCCCACTGAACCGATAGCACCCATTCCGAAGGCGAGTCCCACGGTTAATCCGGACATCGTCCCGATTTTTCCTGGGACAAGTTCTTGAGCGTAAACAACCGTAACGGAAAAACTCGCCATTAAAATAAAACCTGAAAGGGTTAGAAAGATAAAGGCAATGGCTGAAGATACAAATGGAATAAGTATGGAAAATGGGACAGTCGCCAACATTGAAACAGATATTACCTTTTTCTTTCCAAAGCGATCAGCTAACGGTCCGCCAAAAAAAGTACCAAAAGCTCCAGCAATTAAAAAGGCAAAGAGGAATAACTGTGATTCTTTAATTGTAAAAGAATATTCTTCGATGGCATAAAATGCATAGAAATTAGTCATCCCCGAAATATACCATGACCTAGCAAATATGATCAAAAGAACCAATAACAATGCCTGTTTTATTTTTTTTGATAATCCAATTTTTTCTGCTGCCGATTTATTCTTCTTTTTAATAAGAGGGAGGTCACTGGCTAATCTTTTGTTATACCAATTAGCGATATAGATTAATAACAAAACTGCAATTGCTGCAACAATGGTAAACCATGAAGCACCTCTTTGTCCGAGCGGAACAAGGATTAGTGCTGTGATAAGTGGTGCCAATGCCTGCCCCGTATTACCACCTACTTGATAAATAGATTGCGCAAGTCCTCTTCGTTTTCCTGCAGCCATATAGGCAACCCTTGATCCTTCAGGATGAAATACTGCAGAACCAAGCCCGATAAAAATGACTGAGATAACAATCAGACCAAAGGAAGGAGCAAAGGCTAATCCAAGAACACCGCCAAGTGTTAATGTAAGCCCTATTGGCAGAGCGAACGGCATTGGTTTTTTATCAGTTATGACTCCAACCACTGGCTGAAGCACCGACGACACCATATTCAAGGAAAAGGCAATAATTCCTAGCTGGGTAAATGATAAACCCATCGATTTTTCTAGGATTGGAAACATTGCCGGGACCACTGCCTGAATGGCATCGTTAAGTAAATGGCAAAGCCCGATAATAAAAAGAATATTAAACATGGTCTTTTCGGAAGCCTTGGCTGTTTTTGCAGACGCTATTGCAGGTTGACTCAAAAACCTCACCTCGTTATGAAAATATTAATCTGTTAATACTTCTATCTTACATAAGTTTTACAAAAATGAAAAATGGAATGTTTCTAAGTTCGGAATATTTAAATATAATAAGATTTATGATTATTTTCAAGAGTTAAATTGACACAATTTGAAAAGTTTTTTATAATAATCTTGAAGTCGAGATAAATAGAAAAGCGGAAGCGCCTTCGGAACAAGCACAGCTTGTCCCTGCGAGGATTAATCTAAGGAGCTTTCCTTAGTGCTCAGCCCCGACAAGCACTGGGAAGGGCTGTGGATGAAGTCATGCTTTTCGACTTCATCTGCAGGACCGAAGTGACCTCGAGAGGCTAGCGCTGGAGCTGGACAAATTATAAAAAGGATGATTCTTATGGAAAATGATTCTGTAGCTCAATCGTTGAAGCTATTTATTGTTCTTTCAAGGGCTTTTAAAGCGATTAATGAGCATGTGAATAAAGTTATTCAAGCAAGTGGATTAAACCCAACCGAATTTGCCGTATTAGAGCTTTTATATCATAAAGGTGATCAGCCAATGCAGCAAATTGGCGGGAAAATATTACTTGCTAGCGGGAGCATCACGTATGTTGTTGATAAACTCGAACAAAAAGGGATGTTGGTAAGAATCGCTTGTCCGAATGATAGAAGGGTAACGCATGCACGGATTACTGATAAAGGAAAAGAATTCATTCAAGAAATTTTCCCAGAACATGCGCAGCAAATTCATGCACTGATGTCTAGTTTGACGGATTCAGAAAAACAGGAAGCGATTGAGTTGTTGAAAAAACTTGGATTGCCAGCAGGTAAATTTTAATACGGCTTCAAGCCGTATTTTTTTTTCATTAAAGGAATATGAATAGATAATGTCCAAATGATTTACTTGCAAAAATCAATTTTAAAGGGGTGTACCAATGAGATTTGAAGATTATACATATACCCGTCCAAACCTTGATGATGTAAAAGCAAGTTTTGAGGCAGCGATTGAAAAGTTTACAAATGCTTCTTCTGTGGAAGAGCAAAGCTTAGCAATGAATGAAGTAAACGGACTTAGAAATGATATTGGAACCATGTTTAATCTTTGCTATATACGTCATTCAGTTGATACAAATGATGAGTTCTATAAAGCTGAGCAAGATTATATGGATGAAGTTCAGCCAGAAATTGAAGGACTAGTTACCGAGTATTATCAAGCACTGGTAAATTCTAAATATCGCAATGAATTAGAAGCTAAATGGGGGAAGCAATTATTTGCCCTTGCAGAGGGACAATTAAAGACCTTTAAACCTGAAATTGTACCTTTACTACAAAAAGAAAACCGACTTTCAACAGAGTACACAAAACTAGTTGCATCTGCAAAAATTAATTTTGAAGGGGAAGAGCGGACTCTTGCTCAATTAGAGCCATTCACGGAATCCACTGATAGAGAAATGAGAAAACGGGCAAATGAAGCAAAATTTGGTTTTTTAGCTGAACATGAAACAGAGTTTGACCGTATCTATGATGAACTTGTTAAAGTAAGAACGGAGATTGCTCAAGTATTAGGTTATAAAAACTTTGTTGAATTAGGCTATTACCGGATGATGAGGACGGATTATAATTCAGAAATGGTGGCGAATTTCCGCCAGCAGGTGAAGGATTTTATTGTTCCAATTGCGACGAAACTTAAAGCAAGGCAACAGGAACGAATCGGTGTGGAACAGTTAAAATACTTTGATGAGGGCTTTAACTATAAAACGGGAAATGCTGTTCCTAAGGGCAATCCCGAATGGATTATCGAAAACGGGCAAAAGATGTACGAAGAACTATCAACAGAAACAGGAGAGTTTTTCCGATTTATGCAGGATAATAACTTAATGGATCTTGTAGCAAAAAAAGGAAAAGCTGGCGGCGGCTATTGCACATTCATTGAAAACTATAAAGCACCGTTTATCTTTTCTAATTTTAATGGAACCTCTGGAGATATTGATGTATTAACACATGAAGCAGGGCATGCATTCCAGGTTTATTCCAGCCGGAATTTTGAAATCCCGGAATATAACTGGCCAACCTATGAGGCCTGTGAGATTCATTCGATGAGTATGGAATTTTTTACTTGGCCATGGATGGACTTATTCTTTAAGGAAGATACGGATAAGTATAAATACTCTCACTTAAGCTCAGCCTTATTATTTTTACCATATGGTGTTTCTGTTGATGAATTCCAACACTGGGTATACGAAAATTACAAAGCGACACCTCAAGAAAGAAAGCAGGCGTGGCGCGAAATTGAGAAAAAGTATCTGCCGCATAGAGAGTATGACGGGAATACTTATTTAGAGAAAGGCGGCTTCTGGCAGCGTCAAGGACATATTTTTAACTCACCTTTCTATTATATTGATTACACTTTAGCTCAAATCTGCGCCTTCCAATTCTGGAAACGTTCAAGAGAAAACCAAGAAGAGGCTTGGGCTGATTATGTAAGTCTGTGCAAGCTTGGGGGCAGCAGGTCATTTACAAATCTAGTTAAAGAAGCAAATCTGATTTCACCTTTTGAGGATGGCTGCGTTCAATCAGTAGTTGGTGAAATTGAAGCCTGGTTAAACACAGTTGAAGATCAAAAATTATAATAAATAAAACGAAAAGCGAAGCCCTAGAGCTTCGCTTTTCTGATTAGTGTAACTTTACACTATCTGTTGTGACTTTCAATTGATCATCTTCTAAAATAGCAGATAGTTTACATGCTTCTGTCTGCTCAAGAATAAAGTCCGCAATTTTATCTTCTAGCTGCTCTTGAATTACTCTACGGAGCGGACGTGCGCCAAATGCTGGATGATAGCCAAGCTCTGCTAGTTTTTCTTTTGCTTCTAAGTGAATCGCAAATTCAATATTTTGCTCTTTTAAGGTTTTTTGCAGGTCGTGTACCATTAACTCAACAATCTGCAAGATATGATCTTTTTCAAGTGAATTAAATTCAATAATACTATCAAACCGATTCAGAAATTCTGGTTTGAAGAAACTGCCAAGGGAATCTAAAATAGAAGCCTCTTCCATTGCTCCATTTGTTCCGAAGCCAACATGAATGGTTTTGTGTCTGACCCCAGCATTACTTGTCATGATGATAACAGAATCCTTAAAGCTTACTGTTCTTCCTTGACTATCCGTTAGTCGCCCGTCTTCAAGAATCTGTAAAAACATATGCTGAACATCAGGATGTGCTTTTTCAATTTCATCCAATAAAATGATGCTGTATGGGTTCCTGCGAACTTTTTCGGTCAGTTGTCCAGCTTCGTCATGCCCAACATAACCTGGAGGTGAACCAATTAATTTTGAAATACTATGTTTTTCCATATATTCACTCATATCAAGTCTAATCATCGATTCAGTTGAACCAAACAATTCTTCTGCGAGTGTTTTTGATAGCTCAGTTTTACCTACCCCGGTAGGTCCAACAAAAAGGAAGGAACCGATTGGGCGATTCTTTGATTTTAAGCCGGCACGACTGCGTCTTACAGCCTTAGCCACCTTCTCAACAGCTTTCTCCTGACCAATAACCTTTTTATTCAAGTTATCCTCTAAATGTTTCATTTTTTGCTGCTCATCATCTTGTAATTTACCAACGGGTATACCCGTCTTTTGCTCAATGATTTCTTGTATATGTGAAACTTCTACCATAGGTCTATTGCTTGCTGAATTTTCATTTAATGATTTTTCAAGTTTAGCTTCTTCATCACGAAGTGAAGCTGCTAATTCATAATTTTCACTTTTAAGAGCTTTATCTTTTTGAGAAGCAATTTCTTTCAATCGATTCTCAATCTGTTCTATGCTAGTACCATCTGAAGTAAGATTCAATTTAGATCCAGCTTCATCAAGCAAGTCAATCGCTTTATCTGGTAAGAAGCGATCTTGGATATAACGGTGTGATAATTGAACACATGCCGTTATTGCATCGTCAGAATAGTTTACTTCATGATAGTCCTCATATTTACTCTTAATTCCCTTTAAGATTTCAATTGCTGCCTCAAGTGTAGGTTCATCAATCTGAACAGGCTGGAACCGACGTTCTAAAGCAGAGTCTTTCTCTATTTGACGATATTCATTCAAAGTAGTTGCACCAACAAGCTGCAGTTCTCCTCGTGCAAGAGCAGGCTTTAAAATATTTCCTGCATCCATTGAACCTTCTGCAGAACCAGCACCTACTAGGAGATGGATCTCATCAATGAACAGAATAATATTTTTACGTTCCTGTAAATCTGCAATCAATTGTTTCATTCTATCTTCAAACTGACCGCGTATTCCAGTATTAGCCACAATTGAAGCTACATCAAGTAAATAAACTTCTTTGTTTTTTAATTTAGCCGGCACATGGCCGTTAACAATTTTCAGAGCAAGTCCTTCGGCGATAGCTGTTTTCCCGACACCCGGTTCACCAATTAATACCGGATTATTTTTAGTACGACGATTTAATATCTCGATTACACGTTTAATTTCTTGATCACGACCAATCACAGGATCAATAAGACCAGCTTTGGCCATATGTGTTAAATTACGTCCAAATTGATCAATAAAGCTTCCACTTTTTCCATGCTCAACATGTGACCGAGATGGTGCAGAGGGATTATTTTCACTATTCTTCATATTGAAAAATAAATCTTCTAGCGAAAAACCAGGAAAGCCATTCATTTTAGAGCTGAGTCCTGTACTAATTGCATGTTTATTATTTGTATAACATTCGTGGCAAAGCTTCATATCTCTGTGAGTCCCATTAATGTTTAAGTTTAATTGTACGTTGGCTTGGTTTTCTTTACACAATTGACAAAGCATAAAAAGAAACCTCCTTAAGAATAATACTTATATTATTTTTGACTTTGACTATATTTGACCTTATGAACATAGTATACTTTGACCTATTTTGACTTTCAAGTAGTATGCATATGGTAATTTTTTACAAAACGAAATTGCACTGATTGGAAAAAAGCTCGTCTTTGTTTGTCCTCTTTCTCATATATTGAATCTGAGGGGGAGATGAGGTGAAAAAGAATTGGTCAGCAGCTTTTCAAATCGCAGCAGTTTACGTGGGTACTGTTGTTGGTGCGGGATTTGCTACTGGAAAAGAGATTGTTGAGTTTTTCTCGCGGTTTGGCTTCATTGGTTTTTTAAGTATATTATTGAGCGGCTTCCTCCTTATCGTGTTAGGGTCAAAGTTGATGAGAATTGCTGCTCGAATTAATGCAGTATCATATCAGGAATTTAATGTGCACTTGTTTGGGAAATGGGCAGGCAGGGGTATTAATATAATCATGCTTTTTATGCTTCTTGGAGTTAGTGCAGTCATGCTTGCAGGTGCAGGAGCAGTCTTTGAAGAGCAATTAGGACTTACGAAAAACTTAGGAGTTTTCATCACCATATTTTTATCCTTTTTAGTTATGCTTGTCGGCACAAAGGGGCTATTTGCAGTTAATTCGTTTGTTGTACCAATTATGATTTGTTTTAGTCTAATGTTAATGACACTATCGATAAAACAGCCAGATTTTGTCAGTCACTTATTATTTATCCCACATGCAGAAGATGGATGGAAAAGTATATTAGCACCTTTTTCTTATACAGCATTAAACCTAGCTTTAGCACAAGCCGTGTTAGTTCCAATTGCAAATGAAATTAAGGATGATTGGACGATTAAATGGGGCGGGATTTTAGGAGGGACAGCTTTAACCGTCATTCTAATATCAAGCCATTTTACCTTGATTATGCTTCCAAATGTAGAGATTTATGAAATACCGATGGCAATCATTATGAAGCAAATCGCCCCTTTTTTCTATTGGATATTTGTCCTTGTTATTTATGGTGAAATTTTCACTTCAGTGATTGGAAACGTATTTGGACTTGACCGTCAGTTAAAACAATTTGTAAGGGTTCCTACTTTTGTTACAATATCAGCTATATTCTTCGTTTCTTATGCCATTAGTCTTATTGACTATAGTAAACTTTTGTCCAATCTTTACCCATTGTTTGGCTATATTAGCCTAATCTTTTTTATCCTTTTATGGATAAAGCCTTTAAACGAAAAAGTGAATAAACCATAAAAATAGGAAAAGCATTGTCCAATACTTAGACAAATGCTTTTCCTATTTTAACGGCAAAATAATAAAAATCATGATGTCAAAAACAATATGTGAAACGATTACTAGCGGCATGCTTTTTTTCCACAAGTAGAGAGCACCCCAGATAAGACCGGAAAGGAATGCTGCAAGCATTAAGATATAGGTTCCTGAATAAATATGGACAGATGCATACAAAAGGGCTCCAATTGTTATACTGGCAAATGGACCGAAATAACGAAGCAGTCTTTTTTGAACAAATCCTCGCCAAAAGAGTTCTTCTCCAGGTGCTGCCACTAAAATTAGTGCAAGATATTGCCAAAATACCGATGGGGCGAACCATCTGTAAAGCTTTTTTATACTAGTATCAAATGCCAAGTTAAGCAGGTCAAAGACTTGGACCCCCAGCCAAAAAAGAGAATAAAGAAAGATTCCTGATAAAGCACCAATAAAAATATAAGAAAAAAATGACGCCTCATCTTCCACCTCTTCTTGAAACATTGCAAAGGTGATCAATATTAGAAGTGAACCTGTGAATATATACCAGAAAATCGCTCTATCATAGAAAGTGAAGAACATAAGAGCATGGGCAAGTACGTATCCAGTAATGAGCCGCAAGTCAAAGAAGCGGTTTTTCATTTTATTTATTAGCTCCTTTCTAACAATAGAACTTATTTTAGCAAAAATGATTTATGAAAGGAAATGTTTACATCACAATTTTGAACAATTCTAATCATAAGTCTCAAGGAAATTGAAAAAAATAGTAGTGAAAGGAAAGGAGGATAAACAATGAGTAAATCCCAAAGTCAACACGAACGTGAATGGACTGTTCGAAAACAAGACCAAAACCCGCACGGAAAAGTAAAATCTTTTAAACAGCTTTCGAAAGAAGCTGGTAAGGGCAGGTAGTAATTTTTCAAATGGCTGTGTTAAAGCTAAATGTTGATATATGCACTCTGTTGATTTGCGCGGAAGGCACGAAGACTCCTGCAGGAGTACGGAGCAGGTGAGACCCCACAGGCGCTAGCGCCGAGGAGGCTCACCGCAACGCCTGCGGAAAGCGAAGTGCCTGGAGCGCAAATTAACAGACAAATTTAACACAGCCTTTCAAATAAAAAGAAAAGGCAGCAAATGGCTGCCTTTTCTATAAAGCTATTAAATTAATAAGCGCTTTCTTTTACAATCTTATAGTTTTTATGGTTAACAACAGTCCGCTGATCCAATTCTAAATCTCGATAGTTATCCATTAATGTTAAGTCGACTATTACAGAGTTTTCATTTACCTTTTCGACAATCCCTTTTAATCCGCCACGGAATTCAATGATATTTCCTACTTCTGCTTTTTTCATTAGTCTCTCTCCTTTGCTTGACAAACTATATATATATTCATTTACATAACAGTTTGCACTACTTTATCCAATTCGTAAAGGATTTTATTTGACAATTTTGTTAATTTCTTAAAAGATACAAATAAAAATTGTAATCGGTTACATTGTTAGATAGAATTTCTTTGAAAAATGGTTTAACTATTGACTATGTTATAATAGATTACTATAAAATGTTAATAAAGGTGGTGCAGGGTATGAATGAAGAATTTGTAAAAGATATCTTGGAAAAATTAAAAACAGGTGAGCTTTCAGAGTACTATGTAAAGAATGAAGATTTTATGGAATTTCGTGAGGTCCTTGTCAAAAGGGAGGACTTTAAACATTTTCGAGGTATAGGACAGCGTGGTGGGGATGTATTATACCATTACTTAAAAGAGCCTCGAAGCTAAAAATAAATGAATTTTTGTCGAATTAGTGAATTTTTCAAAAAAACACTTTACTGATTTTTTAATGCGCTTACATAAAGTGATATAGTTTGTCTAGAATGCTTGAAAATGTTATCCTTGCAATTGTATGAATTTCTAATAATAAAACGAGGCTCGGCAGTTTACATACTTCATTTCCTTTTGGAGAAAATATAACAATTAGTTCAGTTTACTTATCTGACTATAAGCTGTTAGATATGTAATAGCCAGCGTCTTTTTATATTAAATGAGAAGGAGTTTGATTTAACATGGCAGAAAAACAATTTAAAGTAACAGCAGATACAGGGATTCACGCAAGACCTGCAACTTTACTTGTACAAACAGCAAGCAGATTTGATTCAGAAATCACTTTAGAATATAAAGGGAAAACAGTTAATTTAAAATCTATTATGGGTGTAATGTCTTTAGGAATTGGACAAGGTGCAGATATCACAATCAGTGCAGAAGGCAGTGACAGCGAAGATGCTTTAAGGAGCTTAGATGAACTATTGAAAAAAGAAGGACTCGCTGAGTAATGACATTTTTACAAGGTATTGCTGCTTCCAATGGTATTGCCATTGCAAAAGCATATCGGTTAGTAGAACCAAACTTATCGTTTGAGAAACACACGGTAGAAGACATTCCATCTGAGATAAACCGATTTAAGGCAGCAATTGAGAAATCTAAAGAAGAATTGGCAGCAATTCGTGATCGTGCCCAAGTCGACCTTGGTGCAGATAAAGCTGCTATCTTTGAAGCACATTTACTTGTTTTAATTGACCCAGAATTAATTGGTCCGATAGAAGATAAGATTAAATCAGAAAATGTAAACGCTGAAGCTGCATTAAAAGAAACCGCTGACATGTTTGTTACGATGTTCGAGCAAATGGACAATGAGTATATGAAAGAGCGTGCAGCAGATATCCGAGATGTAACCAAGCGCGTGTTGTCACATTTACTAGGTGTTCAATTGGTAAATCCAAGTATGATTGCTGAAGAGGTAATCATAGTTGCCGAAGATTTAACACCTTCAGATACTGCTCAATTAAACAGACAGTACGTTTTAGGATTTACTACAGATATTGGCGGACGCACTTCTCATTCTGCTATCATGGCTCGTTCCATGGAAATTCCGGCAGTTGTAGGTACAAAAACAGCTACAGAGGAAATCAACAATGGAGATTTAGTTATTGTTGATGGTCTTAAAGGTGAAGTACATATTAACCCGACTCCAGAACTTGTGGAAGAATACCGGAAAATTCATGAGCAATATGAGGCTCAAAAGACTGAATGGGCAAAGCTTGTTAATGAGAAAACGGTATCAGCGGACGACCACCATGTCGAATTAGCTGCTAATATTGGTACTCCAAATGATTTAAAGGGAGTAATCGAAAACGGCGGAGACGGTGTAGGTCTATACCGAACCGAGTTTCTATATATGGGCAGAGACCAGCTTCCTACTGAGGAAGAACAGTTTGATGCTTATAAAGCTGTTTTAGAAGGTATGAATGGTAAGCCTGTTGTTGTACGTACATTAGACATCGGCGGCGACAAAGAGCTTCCATATCTTCAATTACCAAAAGAGCTTAATCCATTTTTAGGATTCCGAGCTATTCGTCTATGTTTGGAGGAGCAGGATATTTTCCGTACCCAGCTGCGGGCACTTCTTAGAGCTAGCAGGTACGGTAACTTAAAAATTATGTTCCCAATGATTGCAACCTTGGATGAATTCCGAGAAGCAAAGGCAATCCTTGAAGATGAAAAGCAAAAACTTATTGATTCTGGACAAAAGATTTCAGACAGTATTGAACTTGGAATAATGGTCGAAATTCCATCAACCGCTATTTTAGCTGACCAATTTGCTAAAGAGGTCGATTTTTTTAGTATTGGAACGAATGATTTAATTCAGTACACAATGGCCGCAGACCGAATGAATCAGCGTGTATCCTACCTGTATCAACCATATAGCCCATCGATTCTACGATTGGTGAAGATGGTTATTGATGCTGCACATGCAGAAGGAAAATGGGCAGGGATGTGCGGTGAAATGGCAGGAGATGAAACGGCGATTCCACTTCTTCTTGGTCTTGGATTAGACGAATTTTCTATGAGTGCAACGTCGATATTAAAAGCACGTTCACAAATTAAGAAGTTAAGCAAAGTTGAAATGGAGAAACTGGCCAAACAAGTTTTAAATATGCAAACAACCGCTCAAGTAATTGAAGCCGTTAACGCTGCAACAAAATAAGACATTTTTAAAGAGACAGAGCAAATTCTGTCTCTTTTTTTATTTGTCCTTGTTTAGGATATAAAGGTAATTTTTAGTATAATAGATATAGACAAGTTAAAGGGGGAAAAGTGTAGATGGATTTGAATTTGACCGGGAAAACAGCGCTTGTGATTGCTTCTAGCCAAGGCTTAGGGTTTGCTATCGCTGAAAGATTAGTAAAAGAAGGAACCAATGTAATGATTTCTGGGCGTGATGACGAAAAACTCCGTAAGAAGGCTCATGAATTAGAAGCTATTGGCATGGGAAAAGTTGCTTTCCAAAAAACAGATATAACTAAAACCGAGGATATTAAACGATTAGTAACAAATACAATTGATAGATTTGGTAGTCTTCATTTACTTGTCAATAATGCAGGCGGACCACCAGCAGGATCCTTTGAGGATTTAACAGATGATGATTGGCAGAACGCATTTGAACTTAATTTATTATCTTATGTCCGTGTCATCCGAGAAGCATTACCTTTTTTAAAACAGCAGGGAGGAAAGATCCTTAATATTGCATCTTCATCGATTAAGGAACCAATACCCGGTTTAATACTATCTAATACTTTTCGAACAGGCATCGTAGGACTCTCTAAGACTTTAGCTTCGGAATTAGCTGAATATAATATCCTTATCAATACGATTGCACCTGGCCGAATTGCAACTGACCGTGTAAAGCATTTAGATCAATTTGCTGCAGAAAAACAGGGCGTTGAAGTAGAAACAGTTGAATTAGCTATGAAAGCAGCCATTCCTCTTAAGAGGTATGGAACACCTGAGGAATTTGCTAATGTAGCAGCCTTCCTCCTTTCAGATGCTAATACTTATATGACGGGAAGTTCATTTTTAGTTGATGGGGGCATGATTAAAGCTATTTAACCTCTCTGTTAATCTTCCAATAATCAACCTCATTTTACGTTTATTACCAATAATATTTGGTTAAGGTAAAAACATAAAGGAGTGTTTAAAGATGCGCAGAAGTATTAAAATGGTTTTTGTGTTAATAAGTATGTTCCTTATAGGAACAACACTTACAGGATGTGGATTGCCTCTCTCAAAAGAACTAATTGTAAATCGTTACGCGGACGCCTTGTTGACAAAGAATAACGAACTTCAATTTCGATTTAGAATTAATAATGAAATTTTAGATAGACAAGAGTTATATAAAGTGAAGGTAACTATTCATGATGATCAATTAGCGGCGGCAATTGGAAAACGGGAAATTATCTATGGTGAAGATCAAGTTCTAAATGGTGAGTATTTAGAGGTAAAAGGTAAAAGCGAAAAATATATTTTCATGGATCCCCTTCCTTTAAAAGAAGATTTGCATATACAAGATCTTCAGACTATGATTGAAAAAAACAATGCAGTTTCTATCGAAATATACAATAATCAAGAAGTTTTTGGTCGTGTTTACTTAACAAATTTTTCGTCAGAGCTGTAAAAACATAGTTTATTCCAATTTTATCTAGGAAATGCTATATATGTGCATAAATTTGGAGATTGAGCACGATAACCGGAAAGTACTTAGTTCCGGTTTTTTTGCGTTCACCATTATATAATTGAGATGTGAAAATATTATATCGGGGGATTGATTAATTTGTTAACACCAGAAAATACTGTGGTTGGTTTTATTGGGACAGGCGTTATGGGAAAAAGCATGGCAGGACATTTATTGCGAGCAGGTTATCAGCTTATTGTGTATTCAAGGACAAAGGAAAAAGCTGGCGAACTGTTAGAAAAAGGTGCAGGATGGGTGAATACGCCAAGGGAAATGGCTGAAAAAGCTAATGTTATCTTTACTATGGTTGGCTATCCTTCTGATGTAGAAGAGATTTATTTGGGAGAAAATGGACTAGTTAAGAACGGGAAAGCAGGCAGCTTTCTCATTGATATGACGACATCTGCACCATCACTTGCTTTGAAAATATTTAATGCTGCAAAAGAAAAAGGAATTCATACTTTAGACGCCCCTGTCTCTGGCGGTGATGTCGGTGCTAAGGAAGCGAAACTGTCAATTATGGTTGGTGGAAAGGCAGAAGACTTTAAAGCAATAAGCCCCTTATTAAACATGTTGGGAACAAATATCGTATATCAAGGAACAGCAGGTGCAGGACAGCACACAAAAATGTGCAATCAAATTGCGATTGCTTCTAATATGATTGGTGTCTGTGAGGCAATTATTTATGCGGAAAAAGCAGGGTTAAACCCAGAATCAGTTTTAAAAAGCATCACAACTGGAGCTGCGGGAAGCTGGTCTTTAAGCAACCTTGCTCCAAGAATGCTAAATAGTAATTTTGAACCAGGTTTTTACATAAAGCATTTTATTAAGGATATGAAAATTGCTTTAGATGAAGCTGAGCACCTGGAAATGAAAGTTCCAGGTTTAGCATTAGCAAAATCCCTCTATGATCAACTTGCTGAAATGGGCGAAGAAAATAGTGGAACGCAAGCTCTTTATAAATATTGGAAGTCCTGATCCTGATACAATTCGTATAAATTCCTTCTAGTTTCAAAAACTAGGATAGAAGTAAAATTAGGAGGAATTTTCATGGCTAAACGAACAAAAAAGAATGATCCACAGCAAAAAAACAAAAAGGGTTTTGACTCTGCAGTCTTAAATGAAGAATTCGCTCATGAAATGGGCTCTGCCGCAACAAATAAAATTCATAAGGATAAAGCAAAAAAAGAAAAAGCATCTAAAAATAACGGCCAATATAAATGAAAAATAGGAAATTAAACCCTCACTTTTTTAGGAGTGAGGGTTTTTCATGTTTATATATTGTTCCATTCGGTTTAACCCAATTTCTATCGTTTCAAGTGAGCAGGCAAAAGAAAGTCTAAAATAGCCTTCACCATATTCAGAGAATGCACTGCCAGGAACCACAGCTACCTTTGATTGATGTACCATTTCAAGAGCAAAGTCAAAACTATTTAGGGGGATCGATTCAGGAATTTTCACAAAGAAATAAAAAGCCCCATCTGGTTTAACTACATTTAGTCCCATAGCGGTTAGACGGTTATAAACATAGTCACGTCTTTGTTGGTATTCCATCTTCATCGGAAGTGCATCATCAATTCCTACTGTTAAGGCGGCTAAAGCTGCTTTCTGGGCAATCGAATTTGCACAAGATACATTGTATTGATGAACTTTTAGAATGTGCTTAGTGATATTCTTAGGTGCAAATAAGAAGCCAATTCTCCATCCAGTCATCGCATGAGATTTTGATAATCCATTAATAACAATTGTTTTCTCTTTTAGAAAGGAAGCAATTGAAGTATGAGGCTGATCATAGATTAACTCGCTGTATATTTCATCTGCAAGTACAAAAATTTCTCGGCCCTTCAAGTATTCAGCGATTTCCTTTAACTCGATATCTGATAGACTTACCCCCGTTGGATTGGAGGGATAGGGCAGTACAATACAACGTGTCTTTTCGGTAATATAAGGTTTTATCATTTCTAAATTAAATCGGAACTGATTTTTCCTTATATCGACATGAACTGGAACAGCCCCACACATACGAATAATAGGCTCATATCCTGGATAAATAGGCCCTGGCAGGATAACCTCTGTCCCTTCCGTTAGAATCGTTCTAAAGGATATATCAATGGCTTCACTTGCACCCATTGTAACAATTACTTCAGATTCTGGTTCATAGGAAAGACCATATTTTTTTTTAACAAAATCGCATGCGGCAGTTCGTAATTCAGTGATTCCAGCATTAGGTGTATAGGAAGTGAAATTTTCCTCAATTGCTTGAATGCCTGCTAGCTTCACATGCTCTGGTGTGTGAAAATCTGGCTGACCAATTGTAAATGAAATTACATCGTCTATGTGAGAAACCATATTATAAAATTTTCTAATACCTGAAACCTCAATATTTTGAACCTTGGTATTAATTAAATGCTCCACCCTTGTTCATCCTTCCATTGCTTTCGTGAATACTCTGATTATAAACAGATTTATAGAAATATTCTACATTAATGAACAAGACCCTGGAAGGAACATAAAAGCAGCCTGAGTTTTCACACAGGCTGCTTTAAGGGGGGATTTAGTGAGATTATAAATATTTAATAACCGTAGTCCCAATCAACTTCGTCTTCATGCCAGAATACGGGAGAAACGGAACCGAAAGTAACGATTTTATTATCTAGTTTGCAGCTGCATTGTTCACAACCACATTGATCTTTGATTTCTTCGAAAACTGTTTGGTCAACATCTTCAATAAATGTGATATTTTTCTCCTGAAAAAGAATCGCTGTTCCTTTCATGGATAAAGCACCTCGTTTTTTTGTTATTCTTCATATGATAGTATTTTAAACTTATTAAAGAGCAGGGTCTATATCTAGTTAAAGAGTTCACAAAATGATCAAAAAGCTGTAGCAATAATATGTACAAAATAAAAATACGTAAAAAGGCCGGATAGTCTGGCTTTTTTACGTATATCTTTCCCCTAACTTTTTGAAAATTGGTTTTTGATATGGTCGGTTTTTTCGTGGGTTTGAAGGAGGCTGCTCCATATCTGTAATCCCGGTATATGTCTGTAATACGTTTTTTGCTTGGCTAAGTGAAATCGATGTTTTCGGGTTTCTAACACTGCCATCTAATTTCCCTAAATGAGGGAGCTCAGCAAAATCAGACTTAGTTGGAGGTATATGAAAAGTATAATGACCGCATTCAACGAGGACATCTGATTGCTGTTTACTATTTCGAGGATTTTCCGAAAAATGAAGTCCTACTTTTTTTGCTTTTCCTTCTTCTATTAATTTTTTTAATGATTCATGCTTTAATTTATATAAAAATTTGGGGTTTGGAGCTGTTTTGGCATGGCGATTAACAATAAAGAGAGCTTGTGAGAGGTTATCAATCGTTAGATTGCCTTTTGTATAGGGGTGTTTTCTATCATAAGTCAAAATATGTTCTCCTTTCTATGTGTATCGATCATAATGTTAAACCAACTTTAGTGATTAAATCACTATTTTATTATTATTTAATTGTAAAATAGAAATACAAGAAAGTAAAAACATTATTGTAAAAATGTGAACTTTTTACCTTTATAAATAAAAAAATCCTTTCAAATACTTGTAAGGATTTTTTTAATCTGTTTCTGATGAGAATAATGTATATACTGTTAATTCGGGTTTTGCCATGAAACGAAAAGGAAGCCTTGTCGTACCAATTCCTCTATTTACGTATAATGACAAAGGATTAGTCTCACCAATGGAGTAATAACCTTCTGGGTAATTTTGTGCATAAGGAGGGATAACAAGTGCACCTATAAAAGGTATTTTTACCTGCCCTCCATGGCTATGACCGCTTAACTGCCAATGGATTTGATAGGTGGAGGCTTCATCCGCAACATCCGGAGCGTGTGACAAAAGGAGTTTAAACGAGCTCTCTGGTACCTGTTTCATTGCTTGTGCCAAATCTGGTTTTCCTAGCATATGGTCATCAATTCCAAGTAATGAAATATATCTCCCATCCTTTTGTTTAATGAGATGTGATTCGTTTAGCAAGACGGTGAAATTAGATATTTCCATAAGGTTTCTATAGATTTCTGACCCATAGCCACCGTGGTCGTGGTTCCCATAAATACAATATTTACCCATTGGTGCCTTTAGTTGCTGTAAAATCGGGGGAATTTTGTTTATTTCATCATATTTATTGGGCTCGTCCAATAAGTCACCTGTGAAAAAAATTAAGTCAGGCTGTATCTGATTGATTTTTTTAACTAAATTTTTTAGTTGGTTTACATTATAATGAAAACCTAAATGAGTATCGCTAAATTGGACTATTTTCACCCCGTTAAAACTACTGGGAATTAAGGAATGTTTAATATCTAATTTATTTATTTCAAGGAGTGAAGGTTCAATTCGATTGGAATAAAAGTAACCGCCTGAACCAAGACCAAGAACAGTAAGAAATGTACCAAACGTACTTTTTAGGAAGGTTCTCCTTTTCATTTTTTTGGGCATCATTCATCTACCAACCTATCTCCATTTTTTTATCTGTGTTAAAAAATGAGTCAACTTGTATTCTCTTTAATAATGGGCAATTTTGCAAGTGATATGCCAGTGAAAGTCTACCATAAAAGGTATACAATAGTTCATATTCGAAAATGTATAAAAAATTCATAAACATTAAATTTAGTTCCAAAAAGCAACAAGTTGTATTGGTAGTGGCGGGATTTTCTGTTTTCTGCATAGCAGGACTCGGTACTTGCTCGTATATTTGTGTATAGTTCGGTTTATCAGAATGTGGTGAAACAGCTTCAACAGTATTATTACATCCAAACAGTGGAAGAATTGATACCAATAAGCAAAGTCTTTTCAAAAAGGAATCCTCCATTCATATGGACTTGATATTATCATTTGGTTGGTGAACGATGCCTATGATGGTATCCTTTTGGAATAGAACAAGTTATGCAGGTTAAGCGTATTGTATATAAGGATATGGTATAATGAGGAAAATCTTTTTTGCGGAGGGTACTTGAATGGATGCATTGGATATCCTAACGGATCTTGAAAATGTCATTCCTTATTTTCAACCAATTTTTAGTGCAGATGAGCAGCGTATCATTGCATATGAGGTTTTGGGTAGATATCGATCAGAAGGTAACATCATCAGTTTGGGGAATTTTTTTCTTGATGATCAAATTCCAGAGGAATATAAGTATGAAGTTGATCTATTGTTAGTTCAAAAAGCCCTAGAACTCGCATTCGAGCTTGAGGATGATGTCAGTATCTATTTGAATCGTGATGCCGATTTACTCATGTATCGGCATGGAGAGCCATTTCTACAAGAACTTTTGGCTTTTGAAAAAAGGGGTTTGAATTTAAAGAGGATAGTCCTTGAAATTTCTGAAGGAAATTATAAAGGCGATTTTGCTCAATTAGATCACTTATTACAATATTACCGGACGTATGGCATAAAGGTTGCCATTGCTAGTATTGATAGTAATACAAATTATTTTGAAAGAATCGGTCAGTTAAATCCAGAAATTATAAAAATAAATTTACAGCCGTTAAAATCAAATACAGCGACTGCTGCAAGCTTTACGGATGTATTATTCTCTTTGTCATTATTAGCAAGGAAAATTGGAGCCACCTTACTTTTTGAAAATATTGAAATGAGTTATCAGCTTCAATTTGCATGGAAAAATGGCGGGAGGTATTACCAAGGGTTTTATCTCCATCCTCCTGCATCAGAGTTTATCGACCGTGAACTACTCAAAGAGCGTTTAAAAGGGAAATTCCATGAATTTATTGCCTATGAGAAGAGGAAACTTGAAGCTATTTATTCTGCTGCTGAATATTTTCAAACGAAGGTACAAGACATTTTAATCAAGAATAAAAAGGCAAATTACGAAGAGTTATTCGTATCGCTTGTTAAAGAAATGAATCAAATTGCCTTTCGAATGTATGTATGTGATGAAGATGGCTTTCAAAAATCTTCAAATATTTTTAAGGGAGAAAGTGGCTGGTATACCCAGAAGGAATATATCCAAAAGAATTGGAGCTGGCGTCCATATTTTTTAGAAAATATCATCAAAATGAGAAATGAAGGTAAGGGAATATTGTCTGATTTATATAGTGATATTGAGACAGGTGAAACTATTCGTACATTCTCCATTCCAATAAACGGAAATGACTATTTGTTTATCGATATTACCTATCAATATTTATTTGAGAATGACCAATTGTTATAACTATTTAAGTATAGAATTGTTCATCGAGTGGAATTTTAATAGTAACTTTATTAAAGGAGAAATCGCTCATGAATCTATTTGTTAATGCACTCTCAATTGTTATTGTTGGTATTCTTGCGGTTTCGCTTATATATACATGGTCTGTCGGCAGACAACAAAAAGCGGTTGAAGGAGAAATTGATACAGAAATCCCTAAACCAGTACAAAAACATGTTTATCTGGGCAATCCGATTTTTTTGGCTTGGGGTATATTTTTTGCATTGCTTCTGTTTATCATCCTGTTCATAGCAATTACCTTTTTACAATAGGGCCTCTTGTGGAGGCCTATTTTTTATACAGATTTTTCGTTAAGTTCGCGAGCAATGAATCTAAATAATTTGTGGTTTAATGTCTATTGCTGGTGTTTTTTTACGATTTATTTTTGCGATTAAGAGGAATAATTGTTGTTAAAATGAATAATACATACATTTTTATAGAGCAGGGGGAAAAGGAAATGAAGAAAACGTTACTATTACTCCTCGTGGTACTATTATTAATCCCTTTATCTCCAAATGCAAAAGTGAATCTAAACACTAAAAAGGAAGTGTTTAGCTTGTTACAGGATGCCTTCCAAGTTCAGGTTTCTCTTAGTGAAAAAACCAGGACAAAAAACGAAATTATTGACTTATTAGATCCTTATTTTTCAAAAAGCTATCAAAATTTGTTTTGGAAGGAGAATATTTTTGAAGAAGAAGGTGAATTTGTTACATATGGCTCGGATTTGCACCATATTATATTCCCTTTTTTCAATATACAGACCAGACTAAAGTAATCATTTCTATTGATAGTATTTATGTCTTTGAATTTTTCCCTGCCTCAACGGATGGTCCAGTTGGTTATGACGATCATTATGAGGGCGTATTGTTAAAAAAAGTTGATGGTGGTTGGAAAGTGGATCAATTTTTGTATAATAATATACCCGATTCTATCTTGGAGAACGCAAAAAGCTCGTTTTGAAAAAAAACTTCCTATTTTTTTCATTTATACTTGGACAAATGCTGTCTGTTATTTTATTCTTTTAATATTGGCATATTACCTGCGGATAATTTCTGGAAAAAATCCTTAAGGATATAAAATATGCTAAAAGAGAAACATAACAGTAGAAAGTTTGCTTGTGTTTGAAAGGAGACGGAGCATATGTCACAGCTTCAAGGAATATTAACACGGTTAAAAAACCTTCAGGAACAATCTAATGGAGGTGAACCGGCACAACGCTATTTCGAAGTGAATGGCGAAAGAAAGTGTCAAGTAACATTTCATCCAAAAACAGAAACATTTGAATTAGAAATATATAATGAAAAGGAAAAACCAAAGCGTTATCAATTTGATAATGTAGACATGATTACCATTGAAATATTTGATCTAATTCAGTAGGAACCGTTTACGGTTCCTATCTTTTTTAGTCCTGTTCAACAGATCCATATTTATTACGTTTTCATAAAAAAAACCAGTTCTCCGAAAACTATGGTAGAATATACTTGTGGTAAAACAAACATTGAGGAGTTTTCGGCGATGATAAGTCTTCACAGTGGTGAATTTTTAGAGATAGATATTCGAAAATTAATGATACCTTCCGAGCGTGTCGCTCATGTGCAGGTTGGTAATAGTCTTGAACATGCATTATTGGTTTTAACAAAAAGTGGTTATACGGCCATTCCCGTACTCGATCCGCATTATAAACTACATGGTTTGATTAGTACACCCATAATTATGGATTCTATACTTGGACTTGAACGAATTGAATTTGAACAGCTTGAAAAAAAAAGAGTGGAAGAGGTAATGAATGTTTCTGTTCCACGTGTAAAGATAACAGCTTCAATCCGAACTTGTCTTAGACTGTTAGTGAACCATCCTTTTCTTTGTGTTGATACAGAGGATGGGTATTTTGAAGGGATTTTGCCAAGAAGTACAGTGTTAATGCAGCTGAATTTAGATGTAAACAAGATGAATAAAAGTGATAAATAAGCTCCCATAAGGGGGCTGTATTATTTTATTAGAGGTGTAAAATGGGTGTTCTAAATCTCAAATATAAAAAAGGGCAGACAAATAGACCGCTTGTATTAGCAGCTGTAATGCTTGCTATGTTTATGGGGGCCATTGAAGCCACAATTGTTTCAACTGCGATGCCTGCTATTGTTGCCGACCTAGGTGACTTTACTCTCTACAGCTGGGTTTTCTCTGCATATCTATTAATGAATGCGGTAACAGTTCTTATTTATGGGAAATTATCTGACCTATTCGGAAGAAAGCCTATTCTCTTTTTTGGAATCATCATTTTCTTAATTGGGTCCATTCTTTGTGGCTTTGCAACATCGATGGAATCACTGATTATCTTTCGATTAATCCAGGGGTTTGGTGCTGGAGCCGTTACGCCCATTGCAACCACTATCGTTGGGGATATATATTCTGCTGAGGAAAGAGCAAAAGTTCAGGGCTACCTAGCCAGCGTTTGGGGGATCTCTGCTGTTACGGGGCCAGCAGTTGGTGGATTGCTTGTTCAATATGTTAGCTGGCATTATGTCTTTTGGATTAACATTCCACTTGGAATTCTATCTTTAGTTGCTCTAGGTATGTTCCTGCACGAAAAAGTTGAAAAGAAAAAACATGAGATTGATTACATAGGTGCATTTTTATTAACGGTGTCTATTTCTACATTAATGTTCTTGCTCGTCGAGGGCGGGGGGCGATGGCCATGGGGCTCCTGGCAGGTACTAAGCTTGATAATCCTATTTATTGTAACGATTACAGCATTTGTCTATCATGAAGGCCGGGCAAAAGAACCGGTAATGCCATTTAATATCTGGAGGGAACGCTCTATTTTTGTTGCCAATGTTACTTCTTTAACTACTGGGATTATGTTAATTGGAATTTCGAGTTTTCTCCCTACATTTGTTCAAGGGGTAATGGAACAAACACCGATTGTTGCCGGATTTACATTAACAGCTATGTCCATTGGATGGCCGATTGCGTCAACTATGTCTGGGAAAATGCTAATTTCCTTAGGATACCGTAAAACGTCTCTTATTGGAGGCGTAGCCTTATTAATTGGCAGCTTTGTATTTGTGACAATGACCGCAACCTCTGGACCTCTATGGGCGGCAGTAGGTTCCTTTATTGTAGGTTTTGGAATGGGATTAACCTCTACAGCATTTATTGTTTCTATTCAAAGCACAGTCAGCTGGCAGCAAAGAGGAATCGCAACAGCTGCCAATATGTTTATGAGGAATCTAGGAAACACCATTGGAGCAGCTTTACTTGGAGGTATTCTTAATAACCGGCTAGCTCATTATCTAAGTGATCATGCGGGTAAATCGGAAGGAACGTTAACGGTTGATTCAGCGAATCTTTTATTAAAAGAAGATGAGCGTTCTAATTTATCTGAATCAGTACGGGAACTTCTTCAGGATGGGCTGACTCAATCCTTACATTGGGTTTATTATGTTGTACTAACCTTCGCCCTGATTAGTTTTATTCTGATATCATTTATTCCTAAAAAAGAACAAGGCTCTGCATCTTAATTGCAGGGCTATTTTTCTGTATAAATATATACTTACTAATGAAAAGTTTTAATTTTCTCTATATAATAAGTAATGCGGTAATTAAATAAACCTAAAGGTGGATGGTTTTGTCTTCAATATCTGAATTTCAGTTATTATCTGTTTTAGCTCAAGAAATGAATATGCGCAAAGCTTCGGAGAGGCTTTTTGTATCACAACCCGCACTGTCTCAGCGTTTACAAACCATTGAGAAAGAGTGGGGAACTAAATTATTTATCCGATCCCAAAAGGGACTCTCGCTAACCCCTGCTGGCGAACATATTATTCAATTTGTAAATGAGGTGCTGATTAAAGAAGAAAAGGTTCGTGAAACAATTCACTCTCTGCAATCAGGAGTATCTGGAACATTGAAAATTGCCGTTGCTTCAATAGTAGGTCAAAATTGGCTGCCACCAGTTTTAAAAAAGTATAGTGATGCTTATCCGCAAGCAAAAATTTCTTTAATTACTGGATGGAGCAGTGAAATACTGAAAAGTCTATATGACGATCAAGTACATATCGGTATCATTCGGGGAATGCCTGATTGGAAAGGGGTAAAGATTAAATTATTCAGCGATCCCCTTTATTTAGTAGACAGAGATATTACCAGACCTGAACAGCTATTGGAAACGGATAGACCTTTTATCCAATTTAAAAGTGATTCTAATTATTATCAGGAAATCCAGGATTGGTGGATGCGCCAGTTTAAAACTTCACCAAAAAGAACCATAGTTGTTGATCAAATTGAGACGTGTAAGCAATTAACCTTTAATGGTTTAGGATATTCAATCTTACCGGGAATAACTTTAAATAGCACAGAAAAGGAAATTTATAAAGTACCGTTACTAGATGAAAATGGCGATTCTCTTAAACGTGATACATGGTTATTAGCGTATGAGTCATCCTTTCAACTAAAACAGGTACAGGCATTTGTAGACCTTATTAAAGAATACAGTAGTAAAAACAGCCAATGATTGTCTTGTTTTCAATACTGCTGTTTGGTAAAGTAAATTTTAACTATATTTGGAGGGAGTAATATGAAAATGATGGATGCGAACGAAATTATTTCTTTCATTCAAAACAGTAAAAAATCAACACCTGTTAAGGTGTATGTAAAAGGGGATTTGGAGGGAATTGACTTTGGAAGCAATTCTAAAACCTTTATAAATGGTAATACAGGAGTTGTCTTTGGTGAATGGTCTGTTATTAATCCTGCCTTAGAATCCAACCAAGCAAAAATTGAGGATTATGTAGTTGAAAATGATCGCCGTAATTCTGCGATTCCATTATTAAATACTAAAAATATAAATGCACGTATTGAACCAGGAGTCACAATTCGTGACCAAGTAGAGATTGGTGATAATGCTGTTATCATGATGGGTGCCGTTATTAACATTGGAGCAGTTATTGGTGAAAAAACGATGATTGACATGGGGGCTGTTCTTGGCGGCAGAGCAACTGTAGGTAAGAATTGTCACATTGGTGCCGGTACAGTTTTGGCTGGTGTTATTGAACCACCGTCCGCACAGCCTGTCATTATCGAGGATGATGTTTTAATTGGTGCAAATGCCGTCGTATTAGAGGGTGTTAGGGTTGGACAAGGTTCTGTAGTTGCTGCAGGTGCAGTTGTAACGATGGATGTAGCGCCGTATACAGTGGTAGCCGGAATCCCAGCGAGAAAAATTAAAGACATTGATGAAAAGACAAAATCAAAAACAGAAATCATGCAAGAGCTTCGCAAACTATAGAATAAGACAATGCAGAGCGTGGAAATTTTCCACGCTTTCTTTCTAGTATAGGAGTGGATAGAATGAACCCTTTTGTGAAAATAAGACGCGATCTTCATCTGATACCAGAATTAGGATTTCAAGAATTTAAAACCCAAGCTTATTTATTGTCGTACTTAGAAACCTTATCACAAGAGAGAATTACCATCAGAAAATGGAAAACTGGGCTTTTTGTCAAAGTTCAGGGTTTAAATCCAAGGAAAACAATTGGTTATCGAGCAGACATTGATGGTCTTCCAATCGTTGAAGAAACGGGATTAGAATTTTCTTCAACACATAATGAGCAAATGCATGCCTGTGGGCACGACTTTCATATGAGTATTGCGCTTGGTGTAATAACACATTTTGTCCAAAATCCAATCGAAGATGACCTTTTGTTTATTTTTCAACCTGCTGAAGAGGGACCAGGCGGCGCTGAACCAATGCTGAAATCTGATATCATGCAGGAATGGAAGCCAGATTTAATTTTTGCCTTACATATCGCGCCAGAATACCCTGTTGGATCAATTGCGCTTAAAGAAGGGTTATTATTTGCGAATACCTCTGAACTGTTTATCGATTTAAAAGGTAAGGGAGGGCACGCAGCCTATCCACATCTAACAAATGATATGGTTATTGCTGCCTGTTCGCTTGTTGGACAATTACAAACGATTATTTCTCGAAATGTTAATCCATTAGATAGTGCAGTCATTACCATTGGCAAAATAACGAGCGGGACTGTTCAAAATATTATTGCAGAAAAGGCAAGACTCGAAGGGACGATTCGAACCCTTTCTGACGAGTCAATGGATATGGTTAAACAGCGCATTAATGCTGTGGTCAAAGGGATAGAGACCAGCTTTGAATGCGAAGCGGTAATTGATTATGGCTCCATGTACCATCAGGTTTACAATGATGAGGAAATTACAAGAGATTTCATTCAATACATGAAGACACAAACTACTGTTGATGTAATTGAATGCAAGGAAGCAATGACTGGTGAGGATTTCGGATATATGCTGAAGGAAATTCCAGGCTTAATGTTTTGGCTGGGAGTGGATTCGACATTTGGACTGCACCATGCAAAGTTAAATCCGAAGGAAGATGCAATAGAAGTTGCCATCGACATTCTCACTAGCTATATAACGTATCAAGGTAATTAATCAAAATAATTTTAAAAAGCTAATTATTTTATTCTTTTGTTTTAAAATGGTAAACTTAAACAGTAGAAAAAATTGTTACATATCGTCGTTTATTCTTGATTTAAATAGGGTAAACCAATTAAGGGTCTATTTATTAATTATTTGGAGGGATTTGACATGCCAGAACGTATGGTAGCTAAGCAAGCACCAAGATTTGAAATGGATGCCGTATTACCAAACAAAGAATTTGGAAAAGTAAGCCTTGAAGAAAACATGAAAAATGACAAATGGACTGTTTTATTCTTCTATCCAATGGACTTTACTTTCGTATGTCCAACAGAAATTACAGCAGTTTCAGATCGTTTTGAAGAATTTGACGATTTAGATGCAGTTGTTATCGGTGCTTCTACTGATACTATCCATACTCACCTAGCTTGGATTAATACTGACCGTAAGAGCAATGGTCTTGGTGAACTAAACTATGCATTAGCAGCAGATACTAACCATGTAGTTGCACGTGACTATGGAGTTTTAATTGAAGAAGAAGGTGTTGCTCTTCGCGGCTTATTCATCATCAGCCCAGAAGGCGAATTAATGTATTCAGTTGTCAACCACAACAATATTGGACGTGACGTTGATGAAACATTACGTGTCCTTCAAGCGTTACAAACAGGCGGTCTTTGCCCAGCAAACTGGAAGCCAGGACAAGCTACTCTTAATGTTTAATTCTTAAAAACTCAAATAAAGACGAGACCTAACTCACGTGTTAGGTCTTTTTTAAAAAGGGGATAAATCATGAAATTACGTGAACCAATGCCGGATTTAGCTGGTGCAGTGGAATGGTTAAATGGAGAAGTAACGAAAGAAGATTTAGTTGGTGAAAAACCTACTCTCATTCATTTCTGGTCAGTCAGCTGTTACTTATGTAAGGAAGCAATGCCGCAAGTGAACCAATTCCGTGATCAATATAAAGATAAATTAAATGTGGTTGCTGTTCATATGCCAAGGTCTGAAGAGGACTTAAACCTTGACCAGATCAAAGAGGTTGCTGCGGAACATGGAATTAATCAGCCGATTTTTGTAGATAGTGAACATAAACTAGCTGAAGCATTTGAAAATCAATACGTTCCAGCTTATTATGTTTTTGATAAAGATGGCAAACTTCGTCATTTCCAAGCGGGCGGAAGCGGCATGAAAATGCTCGAAAAAAGAGTCAATCGTGTCTTAGATGAATTAGAAAAAACAGAGTAGATGATATATCAAAAGACTGTTCGTTTTATTCGAGCAGTCTTTTTTATTTTAAAAAAATACAAAAATAGGTAGAAATATAGTCCTTTGCTTTTTATCTAGGAATGTTTTGGGAGCCTATTTCCCGACTTGGTCAGGTTTATAATCAGTTACGACCCTACCATGGGTGAGGTAATTATTGATAACCATAATATAAGGAATATTTCACTTAAAAGCCTGCGGCAGCAGATAAGTGTGGTTTTACAGGATACGTTCATTTTTTCTGGTACCATTATCGAAAATATCCGCTTTGGAAGGCCAGATGCTACTGATGAAGAGGTAATAGAGGCTGCAAAGTCAGTAGGCGCACATAAGTTTATTAAGAAGCTATCAAATGGTTATCATACGGAAGTTGAGGAGCGGGGGAATATTCTATCTGTGGGAGAGCGACAGCTGCTTTCCTTTGCAAGAGCATTGCTTGCTAATCCACGTATCCTCATTTTAGATGAAGCCACCGCTAGCATTGATGCTGAGACTGAGGTGCAAATCTAACAAGCATAAAAAACACTTTTAAAAGACAGAACGGCCATTATTATAGCTCACCGCTTATCGACTATTCGGGATGCTGAAAAAATTATTGTCTTAGATCATGGACAAATCATAGAAAGAGGCAGCCATTCACAATTAATGGGGGCAAATGGCTACTATTACAGGTTAGTAAAAGCGCAATTTAATATGTTAAACGCAGGTTAATAAAAACAGTCATCCGACTGTTTTTTATTTTTTTGTAACCATCCGAATTTTTATTCGTCGGTATTAATAATTAGACATAAGGGGGTACGTGTAATGAAAAAATGGGTGAGAATGATTACTTTGATTTTACTAATTCTTTTTCTAGCCGCTTGCAGTTCGAACAGTAAAAGTGAAGAGGTGAAGAAGAGTAGTGACAATAGTGCAGGTGTGGATGCGGGACAGGCTGAACGAGTAGAAAAATCAGAAGTATCGTTTGATAATAATGCAAAACAAGATGAAGTTAGTCCAACGGAAATAGAAGTACCTATCCAAATGGTTATCTATCAAGCCGACTTACAGCTCCGTGTGAAGAAATTTGAACAAACATTACAAACAATAGAAGAACATGTCGTAAAGTATGGCGGCTATATCTCGGAGTCTAATGTGTCTAAAGACGGTGTAGAGCAAGTAAGTGGCAGTATTACTGTTCGAATTCCCCAAAAGAATTTTCAAGCTTTTTTACGTGACGCAGAGGGGCAGGCAGCTGAGGTGCTGCAGAGAAATATTACCGGTACAGATGTAACAGAGGAGTATGTCGATCTTGAGTCGAGACTAAAGTCAAAAAGGGTAGTGGAAGAAAGGTTAACTTCTTTTATGGAATCTGCTCAGAAGACTGAAGACCTTTTAAAGATTTCAGCTGATCTCGCTGCAGTACAAGTGGAAATCGAAACGATTCAAGGTAGAATGAAGTATTTAGAAAATCAAACCACACTATCCACGATTCACATTTCACTTTATGAAAATAAAGTCATTGTTCCCAATCTTGATGATGAAGACCTTAATACTTGGGATAAAACAAAAAAACAATTTATGAAAAGCACAAACATGCTTTTGGCAGCTATCTCAGGGCTAATTGTCTTTCTTTTAGGTAATTTGCCTATTTTATTAATCCTAGCAGTGGTTGCAGTTTTAATATATCTTTATATAAAGAAGGTATTGAAAAGAAATCGCAACGAGTAAACTAGTATATTCAAATAATTTGGTTATGCTAAAATGAAAATAGTTAATTGATTTGCGCTGGGGGAGTTTTAGTGAAGAAAAATTTTGCAGTCATTGGATTAGGTCGATTCGGTGGGAGTATTTGTCGAACTCTTTCTGATGAAGGTTTTGAGGTGCTCGCGATTGATAAAAATGAAGAAAGAGTAAATTCATACGCGATGATTGCCTCACATGCTGCTGTTGGTGATACAACCGATGAGTCAGTCCTAAAAAGTCTTGGTATTCGTAATTTTGATCATGTTATCGTCGCAATTGGTGATGATATTCAATCCAGTATTTTAACAACGTTAATTCTAAAGGAGCTTGGTGTAAATCATATCACTGTTAAAGCCCAGAATGATTATCATGAAAAAGTACTTTTGAAAATTGGTGCTGACAAGGTAGTACATCCTGAAAGAGATATGGGAAGAAGAATTGCTCATAATATGGCATCGAGTAGTGTGTTGGATTATCTAGAGTTATCTGATGAGCACAGTATTGTTGAAATCTTCGCTAACAGTAAAATAAGCGGTCATACCATCATCGATTTAGATATACGCAAAAAATATGGGTTAAATATTGTCGCTATTAAAAGAGGTATGGATATTATCGTTTCCCCAAAGGCAAATGAAGATATTCGACCAAACGATGTATTGATTGTTATAGGTGCGGATGAAGACATCGATCGTTTTGAACGTAAGGTTATGCAATAGGAAAAGCGTAAGCACCCTGGTCAGCGGCGTATGGCCTCCTCGAAAAAGCTAACGCTTTTTCTTCGTGCGAAGCCTATGCTGCCGAAGCGTTCCTTGTGGAGCGCCCCAACTGAGATAAAGGAAACACGAAGAGCCGTAGGCGCATTCGTGCTTGACTTATCGTAGGGCGGGGAGCGAAGGACACTAGCCGCTAGGGTGCTGGAGCTGGACAGTAATCGAAGTTTAGAACCTATACTAATCTTATAAAAAAAGGAAGCGCTCCGATTAAATTGGGCGCTTCCTTTTTATCAAACTTCCATAATAATTGGTAAAATCATCGGTCGGCGTTTTGTTTTTTCGTAAAGGAACGGTGCTAGTGTATCAGTAATTTCATTTTTTATTTCTGACCACTGACTTGTTTTTCGTTCCATGACTTTATTTAGGTGCTTTGTAATGAGGTTTTGTGCATCGTTAATTAAATCTCCTGATTCTCTCATATAGACAAATCCTCTTGAAATAAGGTCAGGACCAGAGGCGATTTTGAAATCTTTCATATTAATGCTCACCACCACCACGACTAAGCCCTCTTCAGAGAGAATCCTTCTATCACGTAAAACAATATTACCAATGTCGCCAATTCCGCTTCCGTCAATATAGACAGAGCCTGATGGAATTTTGCCAGCTACTTGTGCACTGTTTTCAGAAAGTGCTAACACTTCGCCATTGTCCATAATAAAACAATTTTCTTCTTCTACACCACAATCAACCGCAAGCTTGGCATGCATTCTTTGCATTCTATACTCACCATGAATCGGCATAAAGAATTTCGGTTTAATTAAGCGAAGCATAAGTTTCTGCTCTTCTTGACCGCCATGTCCAGATGTGTGGACGTTACTAAGTTTACCGTGAATGACTTCGGCACCTGCTCTAAACAACATGTTGATTGTTCTGTTAACGCTAATAGTGTTTCCTGGTATCGGTGAAGATGAGAAAACTACGGTATCCCCAGGAATAATTTGAATCTGTCTATGTGTACCGTTAGCAATTCTAGATAAGGCAGCCATTGCTTCACCTTGACTTCCTGTACATAGAATCGTTACCTTGTCTGCAGGCAGCCGGTTGATTTGATTCGCTTCAATAAAAGTTTCTTTCGGTGCATTAATATAACCAAGTTCTTGACCAATCGTAATGGCAGATTCCATACTTCGACCAAACACAGCCACTTTCCTGCCGTTGGCTACTGCTGCCTCTACAACTTGCTGCAATCTGTAAATATTAGAGGCAAAGGTTGCGAAAATAACACGCCCGCTAACTTTTCGGAAAATATCATCAATGCTTTCTCCAACCAAACGCTCTGACATCGTGAATTCAGGAATTTCACTATTAGTACTATCTGAAAGTAAACATAAAACGCCTTCTTTTCCGATTTCAGCCATCTTAGTTAAATTTGCAGGTTCGCCTACTGGAGTGAAGTCAAATTTGAAGTCGCCCGTATGGACGATTTGTCCTGGTGGGGTTTTAACGACAATACCGTATGAATCTGGAATGCTATGTGTTGTACGGAAAAAGCTAACAGACGTCTTACGGAATTTAATCACATCGTCTTCTTGGATAGGAATTAGCTTAGCGGTTCTAAGTAATCCATGCTCTTCTAGTTTATTTTTTATTAGTCCTAATGCGAGTTTTCCACCATAGATTGGAATATTTACTTCTCGAAGCAAATAAGGAATACCGCCAATATGGTCCTCGTGGCCGTGTGTTATAAATAATCCTTTTATTTTATCTTCATTTTTTACTAAGTAGGTGTAATCTGGAATTACATAATCAATCCCTAAAAGCTCATCCTCAGGGAATTTAATTCCAGCATCAATCAAGATGATTTCATCCTGAAATTGTACTGCATATGTGTTTTTTCCAATTTCACCCAAACCACCTAATGCAAAAACAGCGGTTTGGTCATTTTTTACAAATTTCATATAATATCAAATCTCCAATACTTTATAATCTTCATTTTGTTTTTCGTATTCTAAAAATGCTCCTGTTACTTCTTGTAAAAATTCAACGTTAAACCCACGATCATTAATTTTTTTCCTGACATCCCTTACCGATTCTCCCTCCACATAAAGAACCTTTGTTTTCTCTCTAACAGGGACTTCCTTACTGTTTTCTTGAAAATAAACTTTAAATACCATAATTAATTCGCTCCTTAATCGATCATGACTTTTTCTATTATATAAAATAATTACATTTTTTTCATGTAAATTCACTTTCCACCTAAAAAGTAAACACTTGGACCTATAGAAAAAATATGTAAAATAAATACACTGATAATCAATTTACAATAAGGAAGGAGCCCTTCGCAAGTTTGAAGGGCTCGAAAAAGTTTTGTTAGGCAATAGACTTTTTTCGTAGTAAATCTTTCCACTGTTTTAAAAGCTTCTTTCTTAGCTTCTTTAACATAGTGGATCATCTCCTTACTTCCTATTTTAAACGATCCTTGTCCAATGTAAAGCAAGCCGTGTAAGATTATTAAAGATTTTTTTAAATTTAAGCTTTTTATACTAATATTATATGTATAAACAGGATTTCTATCATGGATAAACATGGAAGAATTATGAAAGATTAATAAATTGACAAGTAATCCTGTTATGATTAGTGTTTATTAGGGAAAATGATAAACATGCGATTCAATTATTAAACCGTATAGAGGTGTTAGGATTATATGAAGAAAATTGTTTT
Organism: Neobacillus niacini; assembly: GCF_031457145.1. Lineage (GTDB taxonomy): Bacteria > Bacillota > Bacilli > Bacillales > Cytobacillaceae > Neobacillus > Neobacillus niacini_J. Next base: position 492,744 of record NZ_JAVDVZ010000002.1, on the reverse strand, counting down.
TTTTGATATAGATGGAACATTGCTCGATCATGAAAAACAACTCCCAAGCAGTACAAAAAAGGCAATCACTTTATTAAAGGAAAATGGTGTGTTCGTAGCGATTGCAACCGGAAGAGCGCCATTCATGTTTACAAGCTTAAAAAAAGAACTAGATATCGATTCATACGTGAGTTTTAATGGACAGTTTGTTGTATTTGAAAATGAAGTGATTTATAAAAATCCGCTGAATCATTCAGAATTGGAAAAATTCCTACAAGATACAAATAATAATGAACATCCATTAGTATTTATGAACGAATTAACCATGAAATCCACTATTGAATACCATCCTTATATTGAATCAAGCATGGGAAGCCTTTTATTTCCGCATCCTGATGAAGACAAATCTTTTTATGCCCATAATGAGATCTATCAATCCTTACTTTTCTGTAGGGTTGATGACGAAAGGCTATATTTTGAAAATTTCCCCGAATTTGATTTTATAAGGTGGCATCCATATTCAGTCGATGTTTTACCTAAAGGCGGTTCTAAAGCCGAAGGAATAAAGCAAATGATTGATAGGTTAGGGTTTGACTTAAAAGATGTTTATGCGTTTGGTGATGGCTTGAATGATTTAGAGATGCTTAAAGCGGTTGGTACCGGTGTTGCAATGGGCAACGCTGTTCCTGAGGCGAAAGCAAATGCAAATTTAGTAACTTCCGATGTCTCCAAAGATGGAATTTGGAATGGCTTGAAAGAATTACAGCTAATATAATGAAAGCGCAAGAGCATTAGAGCCCTTGCGCTTTTTTTATCTTTCTATAGCGATTGCACCTTCAATTGGTTTGAAAGGATCTTGTTTGTTAATATGATCATAAAACATAATTCCGTTTAAATGATCTATCTCGTGTTGAAAGCAAATCGCTGGAAGGCCTTTTAATCGGAGTTTAACTTCTTCGCCTTCCAGTGTAATTCCTTTTACTGTAATTCGAGCAAATCTCTCCACGTATCCTGCAAAATCTTCATCCACAGAAAGGCAGCCTTCCCCTGAAACTAAGTACGCTTTTTCAACAGAATGACTGGCAATCTTGGGGTTATATAATGCATAGCTGTACAAGTTTCCTTTGTCATCATAGAGGTGAACAGCAATCATTCGCTTAGAAACATTAATCTGCGGAGCAGCTAAACCGATTCCTGGACGTAATCCGTATTGTGAAGAAATTTCTGGGTTTTGGCTATTTTTTACATACTCTAAAAGACTTTTAAGAATTTCTTTATCTTCTTCCGATGGCGGCATTGATACTTCAGCTGCTACTTTTCTTAGTGTAGGATGGCCGTCTCGAATGATATCATCCATCATTAACATGTTTCTATTCACTCCTGTTTATAAACTAAAAATATTGATATTCCTTAGTCTATCAGACAATTCCAGAAAAGTTAATTGTAACTACAATAACCCAGGTTCTACATGATAATTTCTATGAGATATTGTCAAATATTAGAAGTATAGATATAGTAAGAATTGTAATCAGTAAGGGGGTTGCCAATTGTCTATATTTAGAATTACTCGTATTATTTTATTTGTTTTAGCAGGTGTTTACTTATTAACTGCCTGCGTTAACAAGGAGACATCAGCTGAGAAAATGTACCAAGTGTTAGAAAAAGTTGTACAAGCAGAAAAAGAATTTGAGGAGCAGCAACAGCCTCTTGTAGCATTAGAAAAGCAAGAAAAGGAAAAATACAATCAAATCATGGCTATAGGTTTGAAGCAACATGATGAGATTATCAAACTTTCTGATGAAGCACTTTCGATAATTGAAAAAAGAAGGGTTCATTTACAGAAAGAAAAGGATAGTATCAATGCTTCGAAAACTGAATTTAGGAAAGCAGAAGAAATAAAGAGTAAAATAAAAGATACTGAGCAGAAGAAAAAAGCAGAAGATTTATTTGAAATTATGGAAAATCGGTATATTGTACATAATCAGCTTTCTACAGATTATTCAAATGCTCTCGATAGCGACAAAGAATTATATCTAATGTTAAAAGATGAGAATATTTCATATGAAAGACTAGAAATGCAGGTGACAAAATTAAATACAGCATATCAACAGGTTTCTGACGCAAATGATGAATTCAATAAACTAACTGCACAATATAATGAGAAAAAACTTGAGTTTTATATAGAAGCAGGGCTTAAACTGGAAGATGATAATGGAAAGTAAAAAATTGGCTGCCAAGCCGATTTTTTTATTGAAAAAAACGAAAGTATTTTAATATAACAGAGTTAAGTGGTTAGTGGTACAGAGTTTATTAATTTAAGATAAGATAATAATATATACATGTTGTAAAATAATAAAACATAGTATTTGACGAGTGAATTCAGTTGATGTACACTCAATATGGAATTATTTATTGTACCATTAATTTTTTTGAAAATTATAGTACAGAGCAACAGGGTTAAAGTTAATTTTAATCTCTAATGTTGTTTAAGGTTTTTGGGTAATCTAATATGAGGAATTTATTTTACATTATTTTAATGGAAGAAAGGAAGATGTGACGAATGGCTTCTAAAACCCAGAACGCTCAGGTCGATGCTAAGAAAGTACTCGAAGTAGTAGAAGATCAATTTAAAACGCTTCAAATATTAAATGAAGAAGGCGAAGTTGTAAATGAAGCAGCAATGCCTGACTTAACTGATGACCAACTGCAAGAATTAATGCGCCGTATGGTTTATACACGAATTTTAGACCAACGTTCGATTTCATTGAATCGCCAAGGACGACTTGGTTTTTATGCTCCAACTGCAGGTCAGGAAGCATCTCAACTTGCTTCACAATTTGCTCTTGAAAAAGAAGATTTTATCTTACCTGGATATCGTGATGTTCCGCAAATTGTATGGCATGGACTACCTCTATATCAGGCATTTTTATGGTCCAGAGGTCATTTTGAGGGTGGACAGATTCCTGAAGGAGTCAATGTTGCTATTCCTCAAATCATTATTGGTGCTCAGTATGTTCAAACTGCTGGTGTGGCACTAGGATTTAAAAAGCGTGGTGTAAAAGCTGTTGCCATTACATATACAGGTGACGGTGGAACATCTCAGGGAGATTTCTATGAAGGCATGAACTTTGCAGGTGCATACAAAGCTCCAGCAATCTTTATTGCTCAAAATAACCGTTTTGCTATTTCAACTCCTGTTGATAAGCAAACTGCGGCTAAAACTCTTGCTCAAAAAGCAGTTGCTGCGGGTATCCCAGGTATTCAAGTAGATGGTATGGATCCATTAGCTGTTTATGCAGCAACTCGCGAGGCACGTGAGCGTGCAATTAATGGTGAAGGACCAACATTCATCGAAACATTAACTTACAGATATGGTCCACATACAATGGCCGGAGATGATCCAACACGATATCGTACAGCTGATTTGGATAATGAATGGGAAAAGAAAGACCCTCTAGTACGTTTCCGTAAATTCCTTGAGAAGAAAGGAATCTGGAATGAAGAAAGAGAAAACCAAGTAATTGAACAAGCAAAAGAAGATATTAAAGAAGCAATCAAAAAAGCTGACGCAGCACCAAAGCAAAAGGTTACAGATTTAATGTCTATCATGCATGAAGAAATGCCTTATAACCTAAAAGAACAATTTGAAATTTATAAAGCAAAGGAGTCGAAGTAAGCCATGGCTCAGATGACAATGATTCAAGCAATTACAGATGCAATGCGTGTAGAATTGAAAAATGATCCGAATGTATTAGTGTTTGGTGAAGATGTGGGCGTAAACGGCGGTGTTTTCCGTGCAACGGAAGGTCTACAAAAAGAATTTGGGGAAGATCGTGTATTTGACACACCACTAGCGGAATCAGGAATTGGCGGTTTAGCGATTGGTCTAAGTTTACAAGGCTTCCGTCCTGTTCCGGAAATCCAATTTTTTGGATTTGTTTATGAAGTAATGGATTCTATTTCTGGTCAAGCTGCTCGTCTTCGTTATCGTACTGGCGGCAAATTTAATGCTCCTATTACGTTCCGTTCACCATTTGGTGGTGGCGTACATACACCTGATATGCACGCAGACAGCTTAGAGGGTCTTATGGCACAACAGCCTGGAGTTAAGGTAGTTATCCCATCAACTCCATATGATGCAAAAGGTCTTCTTATCGCGTCAATCCGTGATAATGACCCAGTTGTTTTCTTAGAACATATGAAGTTATACCGTTCTTTCCGTCAAGAAGTTCCTGAAGGGGAATATACAATTCCACTTGGTAAAGCTGATGTAAAACGTGAAGGAACTGATATCTCAATTATTACTTATGGTGCTATGGTCCATGAATCATTAAAAGCTGCAGAAGAATTAGCGAAGGAAGGCTATTCTGCTGAAGTTATTGACTTGCGTACGGTTAGTCCAATCGATATTGAAACCATTATTGCGTCTGTTGAAAAAACAGGTCGTGCAATTGTTGTACAGGAAGCACAAAAGCAAGCTGGTGTTGGCGCAAACGTTGTTGCTGAAATTAACGACCGTGCAATTTTAAGTTTAGAAGCACCTGTATTACGTGTAACTGCGCCTGATACTATTTTTGCTTTCCCACAAGCTGAAGCAGCTTGGCTTCCAAATTACAAGGATGTAATTGAAACAGCGAAAAAAGTATTGTCGTTCTAAAAATCTAGGTAAAATAGGAGGATGAATCCCAGTGAGCGCAACCGCAACCACATTCCAATTTAAAATGCCTGACATCGGTGAAGGTATTCATGAAGGCGAGATTGTTAAATGGTTCATTAAGCCAGGTGATAAAGTCCAAGAAGATGATATCCTTTGTGAAATTCAAAATGATAAAGCAGTAGTTGAAATTCCTTCCCCTGTTGAAGGAACAGTTATTGAAGTTAAAGTAGCGGAGGGAACTGTAGCAACGGTTGGACAAGTTCTTGTAACATTCGATGCTCCAGGTTATGAAAACTTGCAATTTAAAGGTGACGAGCACGCTGAAGAAGCACCGAAGCAAGAGGCGCCAGCAGCACCTGCTCCTGCAGCTGTTCAAGAGGCTCCGGTAACTCCACCAGCAGCACCACCTGCATATGGTATCGGTGTAACACAACCACAAGGACAAGTGGAAGTAGACCCTAATCGCAAAATTATCGCGATGCCATCTGTTCGTAAATATGCTCGTGATAAAGGTGTAGAAATTACACAGGTTCCTGGTTCTGGTAAAAATGGACGCATCGTGAAAAGTGACATTGATGCATTCTTAAGCGGCGGTGTAGCAACAGCGGCAACGCAGGCGGCAGAAACTCAGGCACCAGCAGGTGCACAGGCGGAAGCAGCAGCACCAAAGGCTGCTCCAATCCCACAAGGTGAATATCCTGAAACTCGTGAGAAAATGAGCGGAATCCGCAAAGCGATTGCAAAAGCAATGGTAAATTCAAAACATACTGCCCCACATGTGACGCTTATGGATGAAGTGGATGTGACGAAACTTGTTACCCATCGCAAAAAATTCAAAGAAGTGGCTGCAGCTAAGGGAATTAAGCTAACATTCTTACCATATATCGTAAAAGCATTAACAAGTGCATTACGTGAATTCCCTGCACTTAATACATCACTTGATGATGCAACAAGTGAAATTATTCATAAGCATTACTACAATATTGGAATTGCAGCTGATACTGAAAAAGGTTTACTAGTTCCAGTTGTTAAAGATGCAGATCGTAAATCAGTTTTCGCGATTTCAAATGAAATTAATGAATTAGCTGGTAAAGCACGAGATGGAAAGCTTGCTCCTAATGAAATGAAAGGTGCGTCTTGCACGATTTCAAATATTGGTTCTGCAGGGGGTCAATGGTTTACTCCTGTTATTAACCACCCTGAAGTAGCTATCCTAGGTGTTGGAAGAATTGCAGAAAAACCAATCGTTCGTGATGGTGAAATCGTTGCTGCTCCAGTCTTAGCATTATCATTAAGCTTTGACCACAGAATGATTGATGGAGCTACAGCTCAAAATGCATTAAATCATATTAAACGATTATTGAACGATCCAGAACTATTGTTAATGGAGGCGTAATAAATGGTAGTAGGAGATTTTCCAATTGAAACGGATACTATAGTCATTGGTGCAGGACCTGGGGGTTATGTAGCTGCTATTCGTGCAGCACAGTTAGGTCAAAAAGTTACGATTGTTGAAAAGGAATATATTGGCGGAGTTTGTTTAAACGTGGGTTGTATTCCCTCGAAAGCAGTAATCGCTGCTGGACACCGTTACGAAGTAGCGAAACACTCTGAGACATTCGGAATTAAAGCTGAAAATGTAACAGTTGATTTTTCAAAGGTTCAAGAATTTAAAGCAGGAATCGTGAAAAAGTTGACTGGTGGTGTCGAGGGTTTATTAAAAGGAAATAAAGTTGAAATTGTTCGTGGAGAAGCATACTTTGTGGATGGTAATTCATTACGTGTGATTGGCGAAAATTCTGCCCAAACTTACAATTTTAAAAATGCAATTATCGCATCAGGTTCTCGTCCAATTGAACTGCCAACTTTTAAATACTCAAAACGAGTACTAAATTCAACAGGTGCCCTTAATTTACAAGAACTTCCTGAAAAAATCATAGTTATCGGCGGCGGTGTAATCGGAATAGAACTTGGCGGTGCCTATGCAAACTTTGGCACACAAGTTACTATTCTAGAAGGTGCAGATGAGATTTTAGGTCTTGGCGTCTTTGAAAAACAAATGGCTGCCCTTGTGAAAAAGACCATGAAGAAAAAAGGCGCAGAATTCTATACGAAGGCAATGGCTAAAGGTGTAGAAGAAACTGAAAATGGTGTTGTTGTAACGTTCGAAGTAAAAGGTGAAGAAAAGAAAATCGAAGCAGATTATGTTTTTGTAATGGTTGGACGCCGTCCAAATACGGACGAAATGGGCCTTGACCAAGTAGGTGTGAAGGTTACAGACCGTGGATTGATAGAAATTGACAATCAATGCAGAACAAGCGTGTCAAATATCTATGCGATTGGTGATGTCGTTGCAGGTCCTCAATTAGCTCATAAAGCATCTTATGAAGCTAAAATCGCGGCAGAGGCGATTGCAGGTCATAATGCTGTGATTGACTACTTAGGTATCCCTGCAGTAGTATTCTCTGATCCAGAACTAGCTAGCGTAGGTTACACAGAAGCTCAGGCAAAAGAAGAGGGTATTGATGTTAATGGATCAAAATTCCCATTTGCAGCAAATGGACGTGCTCTATCACTTGACAGTGCAGATGGCTTTGTTAAATTAGTTTCACGTAAAGAAGACGGGGTCTTGATTGGTGCTCAAATTGCCGGTGCAAGTGCATCTGACATGATTGCTGAACTAGGGTTGGCAATTGAAGCAGGTATGACAGTCGAAGATTTAGCACTGACCATTCATGCTCATCCAACATTAGGAGAAATTACAATGGAAGCTGCCGAAGTAGCACTTGGTACTCCTATCCATGTTTTAAAATAGGTAAAAAAAGTCCTTTCCATTGCTTAATGGAAAGGACTTTCTTTTTTTATTGAAATATATATATATCTACCACTTTCATTCATATATTTAAAACACTACTATCTTAAATTTTCAAAAAGACCATGAGTGGTGATAAATGATGCGGGTTTATATTATTATGATATTGCAATTAATTATTTGGAGTGCCTTTACCCTGGTTGAGTGGTTGTCAAAGCATGACCAACTATTATACAAAGTAATTATGTTTTTTGTCTTTTTCTATTTAGCCTTCGTACTTTGCAACAGAGTGACCCAATCAACAGCAAAAACACTTTTTATTACATCTCTTAGTCTCACGATTTATACATCTATTCATTATACGCTTGCCCTGTTAACACATTAAAAAACTCCCAAAATGGGAGTTAGCTTAAATTACTTCCTTGGATAATAATACATGATACGTTCGTTGAAAAGATGCAGTTCTCCTTGTAATTTCTTAGCTAGAAATTTACAAAATTCATTTGCCTTACCCTTGTCTCCAAAAGTGGACTGTTCTGGAAGAGTAACCTGTATGTAAGTTTGAGTTCTCTCAGTACCATCTTCATCACGAATACTTTCCTGATCGACACCGATTAAGATTGCGTAATACCGTTCATTTGTAGAATGCAAATAAAACCAGTTTCCTTTTCCTTCATCTTTCTCTTTAATTTCATATGGAAAGGCAGAGTCACCATATTCCCAATTCACTTGATTACCTGTTTTTTCAGTAATATTTTTATAATAAAATAATAGTTCTTTTACTTCGTCTACAGTAATTGATTGTTTTGCAGATGAAGGAACTAGTTTAATGAATGCGTTTTCAGCCATCATCAGCCCCCCTATTCGTTACATTTATTATCTCTTTTATTCTAGCATTGTAAAAACCATGATGACAACAATTAGACACACAAATGTCATTTGTTATTTCCAAAAAAGTAAATTATAATAATATTCTAAATACTATTTTGGAATAGGAGGCCCATATGGAATTATTTGATAAGCTCTATGATGAGCACGAAAATGTAAAAGTAAGGTTTATTGGCTTCACCACTGAGCATACCCGTTATGATTTCGGGATTATTTACACGAATATGTTTTTTGGTAAACCCCTAGTTGTCTGTATGCAAACTGGCCGTTCCACACTCCTCGATCCAAAAGAAATTGAAGATATAGAATACCTTCAAAATGTATTCCGGATCCCTGATAAACAACAAGCTGCAGATTTAGCTGAGTTCTTCAGTGAAACTCTCCCACAAATTCCATTTGTTACCCAATATGAATAATTGGACAGTAAAGGCCTAGCAATAGGTCTTTTTTTGCGAAAAATAATTAAATGTGACATACAATTTAGGCTTGATAATTTCAATGTGTTATATTATTATTAAGTTAAGGATATTAAAACGTTTTCAAAGTAATGAACATTTCATAATGAAAAGGGGATTGAAAAGATGGGCACAATCATATGCCAAGCTTGCGACTCAACAATTGATCATTTCGAAGACGAAAAAGTAACAGTTCTCTATTCAAGATGTAATTGTTGCGATGAACATCAAACTGAAGAATAACAATAAAACTATCTTACTTAAATAGAAACAGGATTCCTCATTGGAATCCTGTATTTTTATTTTATAGCCTTATATTCCTTAATGACACGGATGGTTTTAATTTCATCATCCTCTGGACCCTGAACAGGTAAACCTGCTTCTAAATTTTCTTTAACATAATGAAGGTTTTCTTTTGTAATGATTTCTCCAGGTATAAAAATCGGTATTCCCGGTGGGTAAACCATAATAAACTCGGCAATAATTCTACCTTCAGATTGCTCAAAAGGAATCACTTCTGTTTCAGAATAGAATGCGTCTCTTGGTGTCAACGCAAGAATAGGGATTTCAGGCAGAAGAACTTGGATAGGTTCAATCTTTTCTTTTCGATGTTCTCGTTCCTCTGCAAGCTCTTTTAATGCATTAACTAAGATAAACCCTTCAGATTCTGTATCCCCAATCGTTATGATACAGAGGATGTTATATAGATCAGACATTTCAACTTCGATATTATGTCTTTCCCTTAACCACTTTTCAACTTCATACCCGGTTAAACCCAATTCTTTAACGGAGATAATTAATTTAGTTGGATCATAATCAAATGTTGCCTTAGATCCTAAAATTTCTTCTCCGACACAATGTAAATGGTCAATTTCATTAATTCTTTTCCGAATTGATTGTGCAAGATTAATCGTTTTATCAATTAACTCTTTACCTTTTGTGGCTAATTGTTTCCTTGCAACATCAAGGGAAGCAAGTAATAAATAGGAAGTCGAGGTTGTCGTCAGCATACTCAGTATTGCTTGAACGTGTTTGGCAGATACCAAACCTTCTTTTACATTTAGAATAGAGCTTTGCGTCATTGAACCGCCAAGCTTGTGGACGCTAGTTGCAGCCATATCAGCACCCGCCTGCATGGCTGAAAGAGGCAGTTCATCATGAAAATGAATATGAACCCCATGTGCTTCGTCCACAAGGACAGGAACGTTATGAGAGTGAGCTATTTCTACAATCCTTTTTAAGTCGGCAGAAATCCCAAAATAGGTCGGATTAATTACAAGGATTGCTTTCGCATCAGGATGCTGTTTAAGAGCTTTTTCGACGGAATCTGTGGTGATGCCATGGGAGATACCTAAATCCTCATCAATTTCTGGATGGATGAACACAGGAATTGCCCCTGAGAAGACAATGGCTGACATAATAGATTTATGGACGTTTCTTGGAACAATGATTTTATCTTCAGGTCCACAAACGGCCATAATCATCGCTATAATAGCTCCACTTGTACCTTGAACAGAAAAGAAGGTTCTATCGGCACCAAAAGCTTCAGCAGCCAAATCTTGAGCTTGTTTAATAATTCCTTTTGGCTGATGGAGGTCGTCGAGTGGACCAATATTTATTAAGTCTATCGATAAGGCATTATCACCAATGAAATCTCGAAAATCAGGATCCATACCGACACCTTTTTTATGACCAGGAATATGAAATTGGACAGGATTTTTTTTTGCATGTTCTAATAAACCGCTAAATAGCGGTGTTTGGTATTGAGACAATTTATTTCCACACCTCTTTATTTACAAAATGCGTTTATATAAATTCAAAACAAATGAATTATAGCACTAATATTTTTGCTTGCATAGAATTTTCTTCCCTTGGTAAACGACTTTTTACCCCTGTTTCATTAGTTTCTCATTAAAACAGGAAAATTAACCTTTAAGGGCGAAATAGGAAGGTAACAATAATTAGGAGGGGTTTCATTGAAGTGGCAAACGAGAGTTACTGAAATTCTTAGTATCCAGTATCCAATCATTCAGGGTGGCTTAGCATATCTGGCTTATTCAGAACTGGCAGCAGCTGTCTCTAATGCTGGTGGGCTGGGGCAGATTACAGCCATGTCTCTTAGTAATCCGACGCAGCTGCGAGAGGAAATAAGGAAAGTTAAGCAGCTGACAAATAAACCATTTGGTGTAAATTACGCAATCGGACAGCATAATAGACCTTTTGAGGACATGCTGCAAGTAGCAATTGATGAGGATGTTCCGGTTGTATCGTTGACAGGTGGAAATCCTGCACCAATTTTTGAGCAGTTAAAAGGTACTTCCAGCAAAAAACTCGTTCTTGTAGCGGCTAGAAGGCAAGCTGAGAAGGCGGAAGAGCTTGGTGCTGATGCTGTTATGGTTGTAGGGCAAGAAGGTGGTGGACACCTAGGCAGGGACGATATTGGAACCATGGTATTAATCCCACAGGTGGTTGACGCAGTTTCTATACCAGTAATAGCCTCAGGAGGTATTGGGGATGGCAGAGGGTTAATGGCAGCACTTAGCTTAGGAGCAGAAGGAATTGAAATGGGGACACGATTTATTGCAACACAAGAATGCGTCCATGCGAGTGAATTATATAAAAAAAGATTAGTCGAAGGCTCCGAATCAAGTACAGTAGTGATTAAACGTACGCTAGGGAGTCCTGCTCGTGTTATTGCAAATAAATGGACGGAAAAAATCCTTGAAATTGAAAAAGAAAATGGCAATTACGAACAGTTGAAGGAATACATTAGCGGCCTAGCCAACAAACGTTATATTTATGATGGAGTAGAAGATGAAGGTTTTGCATGGGCTGGCCAAGTAATGGGACTTATAAATGATGTACCAGCGGTTTCTCAATTATTTAATCGAATGATGGGTGAGGCAGAAAAAATTCGTGAAAAATGGGCAAAATAAGGGTATTATACATATATACAAATAATAAGCAGGTGAAAATTTGGAATACCAATACCCAATTGATTATCATTGGACAACTGATGAAATTATCGATGTTATTAAATTCTACGATGCGATAGAGCGAGCATATGAAAAAGGAATAGAGCGAGATGAATTAATGACTAATTATCGACGTTTTAAGGAAATCGTTCCGAGTAAATCGGAAGAGAAAACACTATGTGGTGAATTTGAAGAAATGAGCGGTTATTCATCATATAGGGCAATAAAAAAAGCAAAAAATGCGTCTTCTGGTGACAGAATCATTATGAAATAAAGAAAAAAACTCCGAACTTTAGTTTGGAGTTTTTTTAGTTAATATTTTGTGCGATTTTATATAAAGGTGCCACTGTGACAAATACATTGCTTACTAACTGAAGGAATTCATCGGCTTCCATCTGTATTACTTTTTCTCGGTCAATTTCAAATCCACACAATAATTCAGCTTTCTTTACTGTTCCCAGCCTCTCGAGCATACTTCTAAATTCTTCTTTAGAAAGTTTCCCATGCTCCACAGATTCAGGTTTCATATGGTCCAATGACCAAACAAAATTTTTAGGTATTTCTTTGTAGATTTTGTTTGATTTTTTGGTTAATCTTGCTGCAATTTCCGTTTTTTGCGGTGCTTCATAAATGATTGCAAACCAAATGAATAAATGAGTACTCCACAGTCCTATTTGAAAATGTGGAAGCATTTTATAACCGCGGGGATTATTTGCAAATGCAACCCAAGTATCCTTGGGAGGATTGATTGTTCTTCTTGCATGTTTAGCCACATGGGCAAACATTTCATCACCAGTCACTGTAGATAATGTAGGTGCAAAATGGTGTCCTAGATTTTCTAATTTAGGACGAACCCTCTCAATTAAAGCTTCCATCCTTGCCTCTAATCCATCTATATGAAAAACTTGGAAGTCTTCATTTTTAAAGCCGTTAAAATCCATTATTAGTCCTCCCGATTGTGGATATTTGTCATTTATTGTAGCATATAAGCGAAAATTCATAAAACTTCATGCTTATATAGGTTAACGCACAAATTAGTTGCAACCTTACATGCTGGCTCATATTATATTAATAAAAATAGTCAGAAAAATTAAATAATAGTTGAAAGGAGAACGCAAAAATGAAACAATTAATGAATACTTCACTAAAAAAAGTTGGCGAGAAGGAAAGAATGGCCTATTTAAGATTAGAAATGGATTATGAGCTAGCTACCTTATTTGAGGCAATTGAAGAGAAAAACGAGAAAAAGATAAAGGATTGTAAACAAAAGTTAGAAAAAATCCGCCAAGAGTTAATAAAACTAAAAGCTCTTTGATAAATTGTTTTCAAAGGGGATATTATTTAGAATGAAAATAAAGAATTTCATATGGAATTTTTAGAACGAACTCTGTGATGAAAAGTAGAGAGTTCGTTTATTGTTTTTCCCGAAAAAAATAAACAAAAAAAGAAAAACTGAATTTGGGAAAGGCTAAAAGTTGCTGGCATACCTTAATTTGTTTAAGCTTAAAATAGTTTATAAGTCTTTTACATAGGGTGTTATCAAAAAGCAACGAAGTATAAGAAAAGAGCCTTTACATATAATGAAATAGAAAAAAATTGGAGGGAAAACATGGACTGGGAAATCATTGATCTTCATGCAAAGCAATGGGTAAGTGAAGCAGGAGATAAAATCCGGGATTCTTTCAATAAAACATTAAATATTCAAACCAAATCAAATCCCAACGATTTAGTAACAAATATAGATAAAGAAATCGAACAATTTTTTATTCATAAAATAAGAGAAGTTTACCCGAATCATCGAATTTTGGGTGAAGAGGGGTTTGGTGATGAATTAAGTAATCTTGATGGAGTAGTATGGATTATTGACCCGATAGATGGAACGATGAATTTTATCCATCAACAACGTAATTTTGCCATATCTCTTGCCGTTTATGAAAATGGTATAGGAAAAATAGGAATTATTTATGATGTTGCTCATGGTGAATTATATCATGCCATTAACGGCAAAGGTGCTTTTATGAATGACACTCAGTTGCCTTCTTTATCCAAAAGGACTGTAAAGGAATCAATTATTGCGTTAAATGCTACCTGGGTAATGGAAAATCAACGTATTGACCATAACCTAATCATCCCGCTAGTCAGAGAGGCCAGAGGGACGAGATCATATGGTACAGCTGCACTTGAAATGGTATTTGTGGCTACAGGAAGAGTCGATGCGTATATTTCTATGAGGTTGTCACCTTGGGATGTTGCAGCTGGAGCCGTTATTATAGAAGAATTAGGTGGTATAGTAACCAATTTAAGAGGAAAGAAGCTTGACTTCCTTTCAAATGATTCACTGCTTGTGGCAAAACCTGGATTGCACCAAACAATAATAAAGGATTATCTCAAAGAAGGACAATGGTAAAAAAGAAGCCTGACAGGCTTCTTTTTATAATTGTCCATTTGCTCTATATTTTGCTTTTGTTTTAAATCCAAATCCCATTACAAGAACTAATGCAATGATACTGCCTATTACCCCTAAAATACTTTCTTCCCCAATTGCAACCCCTATGCCCATAATGCTGAATGCTGCTAGTATAGCGTAAACGACAAAAATCCATTTAATTTGCTTCATTTTGCTATTGTCCCCTTTGTTATATAAATAGAGTAATTGTTATGGTAATATTTTTTATAGTCTTATTCTACATAAAATGCGTTTAGTTTTCCATCATTAATGTGGTATAATACTTTAGCCGTATATGGGAAACTATAAATAGCTTAAATTTTGAAATAGAGGCAGGAGTGAATTACTTGAAAATTAGAGAAGATATTCGCAACATAGCGATCATCGCACACGTTGACCACGGGAAAACGACTTTGGTTGACCAATTATTAAAGCAGTCTGGAACATTTCGTACAAACGAGCACGTTGAGGAACGTGCAATGGATTCAGGCGATATTGAAAGAGAACGCGGAATAACGATTCTCGCTAAAAATACAGCGATTCAATATAAGGATAAACGAATCAATATTTTAGATACACCTGGACATGCTGATTTTGGCGGCGAAGTTGAACGTATCATGAAAATGGTTGATGGTGTTTTACTCGTTGTTGATGCTTATGAAGGAACAATGCCACAGACACGCTTTGTACTTAAAAAGGCATTAGAACAAAATCTAACTCCAATTGTTGTCGTTAATAAAATTGACCGAGATTTTGCTCGTCCTCTAGAGGTAATTGATGAGGTAATCGACCTATTTATCGAACTAGGAGCCAACGAAGATCAACTTGAGTTCCCGTTCATTTTTGCATCTGCAATAAACGGAACTGCCAGCCTGGATCATGAAAAACAAGATGAAAACATGCAATGCTTGTATGATTCCATTGTTGAGAACATTCCAGCACCAATTGACAATCGTGATGAGCCATTACAATTCCAAGTTGCTCTTCTTGACTATAATGACTATGTTGGAAGAATTGGAATTGGGCGCGTTTTCCGCGGGACAATGCATGTTGGACAGCAGGTTTCATTAATGAAAATAGACGGTTCTGTTAAACAATTCCGTGTAACGAAAATCTTTGGTTTCTTTGGTTTAAAACGTGAGGAAATTCAAGAAGCAGTAGCTGGTGATTTGATTGCTGTCTCTGGAATGGAAGATATCAATGTAGGTGAAACAGTTTGTCCAGTTGAACACCAAGAAGCATTACCAATCCTAAGAATTGATGAACCAACGTTGCAAATGACATTCGTCGTAAACAACAGTCCATTTGCAGGTAGAGAAGGTAAGTACTTAACTTCTAGAAAGATTGAAGAAAGACTGCTCGCTCAACTGCAAACAGATGTAAGCTTACGTGTTGAAAATACAGATTCTCCGGATGCATGGATTGTTTCTGGCCGTGGTGAGCTTCATTTATCCATTTTAATTGAAAACATGCGCCGTGAAGGCTACGAGCTTCAAGTTTCTAAGCCTGAAGTTATTGTAAAAGAAATTGATGGTGTTCGCTGTGAGCCAATTGAACGAGTTCAAATTGATGTACCTGAAGAGCATACAGGTTCTATAATGGAATCAATAGGTGCACGCAAAGGTGAAATGATTGATATGATTAATAATGGCTCTGGTCAAGTACGATTAATCTTTAATGTCCCAGCACGTGGACTAATAGGCTACACCACAGAATTCTTAACAATGACTCGTGGTTATGGAATTATTAATCACACATTTGACAGCTACCAGCCAATGCTTCAAGGTCAAGTGGGAGGAAGACGTCAAGGTGTCCTAGTATCAATGGAATCAGGAAAAGCTTCTACTTATGGTATTATGAATGTTGAGGACCGTGGAACAATTTTCGTTGAACCTGGTACTGAAATATACGAAGGTATGATTGTGGGCGAACACACTCGCGAAAATGATATTACCGTTAATATCACAAAAGTGAAGCAGGCAACAAACGTTCGTTCAGCGAACAAAGACCAAACTTCAGTTATTAAAAAACCAAGAATCATGACATTAGAGGAGTCTTTGGAGTACCTAAACGAAGATGAATACTGTGAAGTTACACCAGAGTCAATCCGTTTACGAAAGAAAATCCTAGATAAAAATGAACGTGAAAGAATGGCTAAAAAGAAAAAAGTAGCAGAATTAAGCTAATATCTCTTCGGGGGAGGTTTTTCGTGTGAATGTAGCGGACCGGCTTTCTTTTTTCCCAGCTCTCTATAATGTAACCGAAAATCCAAAAATGGGAATGTGGCTGCTTTATATTACTATTGTAGCTTTATCCATTTTGGTTTATAAACTTGGCTTTGCTCAGAAGCTGCCGATCGCAAAATCAATCATGATTTATTTCTTTTTAGCTGCAGGTTGTACGATTCTAACGGCATTAGGAATCTTTTTACCAATAACAGAGGGACTTGTCGTAGCAGCCTTGATTTTAATCATTTATAAAATTCGCCTACACCAGTCGAAAAAACAACAGGCTGAAGCGAAGTAACGGGGGATTCGAAACATGAGATCGGTTCAGGATGCACTCTATAATTGGCTCTCGATAAAGGTTGTCTGTGATGCTCGTCCAGAAGATACTGCAGCAAGAGAAACATTAGACCTTTTTGATGGGATTATAAAGGATGAACACCATCTAACAAACATTCTAGTTACAACTGATGAAGTGATGTATTATGTTTCATACACCCACGAAGGGGAATCGAAGAAGACGCGGTTTCCCCGTGAACTCATCGAGGTTATGCTCAACCAAATTAACCAAGAGCCGGATAAATATTGTAACTTTCCAATTGAAAGCTAAAAAAACAACATGCCCACCGGCATGTTGTTTTTTTACCACTCATCCTTTTCAGACTGCGTACTGTAAAATCGAAAGTTACCTGTTTCAATTCTTGCTTTGGTTTTTTCGGAAATCCTACTGCTGCAGTCTTGACACATATATGTATGGATAGGACGATTTCGAAGACGTTTTGCTATAAAAGATTCATCTTCTATCGATTCAATTTTATCGCAGATTACGCATTTTACTCTCATAATACACCTCGGGGTCAATTCTAGTCTTGCTTGATTATACCTAGTATATCATGCAAAGACAGTGACTGTTAAATCATTCTGATTAAGTTGCTGAAAAAAACAGATAATAGTACTATGAGAATGTTGGTTTTTATTATTAAAGAGTAAGGAACTGAATGAAGGGGTTGTAAAGATGGCGAATCAAGTAGAACCAAGACTCATTAAGCCATTATTTGATGAGTTACAGAAAGAAAGGTTTGTAACATTAGCAACAGTGGATTTTGAAACAGGCGGACCAAATGTAAGTGCAATATCTTGGATCTTAGCAAACGATGAAGAAACCATCTATTTTGCTGTAGATAATAAATCAAGAATCATTCAAAACATTTCACAAAATAGTAAAGTGGTCATCAATTTAATTGCGAATGAATCTACATATTCGATACAGGGAGAGGCTTACTTAAAAGAAGAACGGCTTCAGGACGTTCCTTTAAAGCTGGCATTGGTTGAAATAAGAATTAATGAAGTTAGAGATGTCATGTTCTATGGTTCAAAAATTGTCACTGAGCCACAGTACGACAAAACCTATGACAAAAAAGCTGCTTCTAGGTTAGATAAGCAAGTAATGGAAGCAATGAAAAAAGCTTAGTCACTGACTAAGCTTTTATTTATGCTCTTTTCGTAAACTTTGTTGTGTATTTACAAATACAGCCTTTATTTCAAATGATTAGATTGGTCTTCCTGGTCTTCCTCTAAACTTTTCTTTTGGTTATCCGGTAGTTGTTTCTTTGGTTCTTCTGGAGCATTCTTAGGATTAGGAGTAATAATATCTCCAGGTATTTCTGGCATTAATCTGCCGGCAACGTCTGCGAGCTCCTCCATAATCCCTTGTATCGGTCTTCCCTTTTGGATATCGGTTGAAATTTCTTTTAAACGCTGAGTGGTGTCTGCGTCTGCCACGACAATCGCACGTGCACCATAGGGGTCTTTCTTTAAGCTTTCTGCTACTGAATACTTAATGGTCCCTACTTGAGAACGTTCAATCTTCGAATTCACATCGATTCCAACAATCGCATAGCTGCCCATCACAATAGCGGTTGCATCATTAACATTAGGAATACTAGTGGCAAGTTCAACCAAACGTTTGGAAATTTCCTGACCAGTTTTTCGGTCTACATCTTCAATATAACTGTTCTTAACATTAACTAATGATTGCTTCTCATTATTTTGGGCATTGTTTGTGTTGTTACAAGCTGCTAATACCAATACTAAGGTAGTAAACATTAAAAGCTTCTTCATTTTAAAATCCACCTCCACATAGAGTTGTTTAAGTGATTCATCAGTAACACGGAGTTTTGTCTTACTCAACTTACATTTATTGTGCGGAAATCCTTCTATCTTTATTCGAACAAACATATATTTTACCAAAGTCCTATCTAGCAATCGGTTTGTTTTAAGCAGTAACAAGCCAATCAACTAGAAAAAGTGGAGGCGTCGCTTTGAGTAAAATATACGTGTTAGATACAAACGTCTTATTACAAGACCCGTATTCCATATTCTCATTCGAAGATAATGAAGTAGTCATTCCTGCAGTTGTCCTTGAAGAAGTGGACTCAAAGAAAAGATACATGGATGAAATAGGAAGAAATGCCCGACATGTATCAAGATTAATTGATGAATTGCGAGCGGCAGGTAAGCTTCATGAAAAAATTCCACTTGAAAATGGCGGAACGATAAGAATTGAGCTTAATCATCGTGCCTTTCATGAATTACAGGAAATATTTGTTGAGAAAACAAATGACAATCGAATTCTTGCAGTAGCAAAAAATTTATCTACAGAAGAACAACAAAAGGAAAATGGAAAGCCCGTAATCCTTGTAAGCAAGGATACATTGGTAAGGGTAAAGGCAGACGCAATCGGGTTAACTGCAGAAGATTTTTTAAGTGACAGGGTGGTCGAAATCGACCATATTTACACCGGCTTTTTGGAAGTTTTTTTATCTGTAGAAACGCTTGGTACTTTTTATGAAAAAGGTGAATTACCTTTAACAGAGATTGGAAAATATTCATTCTATCCGAATCAATTTCTAATTATGAAAGACGCGCTAGGAGGATCAGCTTCAGCATTAGGGATGGTGGATAAAACACGGAGTAAGGTAAAGAAACTTGCCATTAATCAAGAACATGTTTGGGGGATTCATCCAAGAAATGTACAGCAAACAATGGCTATTGAGTTATTACTTCGTAAGGACATACCACTTGTTACCTTAATAGGTAAAGCAGGAACAGGTAAAACCTTACTAGCTCTTGCAGCGGGGTTAATGCAGACTGAAGACTTCAGAGAATTTAAAAAACTATTAGTAGCTAGGCCGATTGTACCGGTCGGTAAAGATTTAGGATATTTACCAGGAGAAAAACAAGAAAAACTTAGACCATGGATGCAGCCGATTTTTGATAATCTTGAATATCTATTTAACACAAAAAAACCTGGTGAATTGGATGCTATCCTAGCAGGGATGGGGTCGATAGAGGTAGAAGCATTAACGTATATTCGCGGAAGAAGTCTGCCGAAGCAATTTATCATCATTGATGAAGCCCAAAATTTAACGAAACATGAGGTAAAAACAATCTTAACGCGTGTAGGTGAGGGCAGTAAAATTGTTTTAATGGGGGACCCAGAACAAATAGACCATCCATATCTGGACGCCTACAATAATGGTTTAACCTATGTCGTCGAACGTTTTAAAGACCAAGTTATTTCCGGACATGTTAAACTTTTAAAAGGCGAGCGGTCTGGATTAGCAAGGCTAGCAGCCGATTTACTGTAAACTTGCATGAGACCTAATAAGATTTCCATGAAGAAACGGGTACCAAATGGCACCCGTTGTTTACTTTATTTAATAATAAACTCTCTTACGTATTTTATTGGTTCTTGTTTGTTAGAACCATCTCCGAAATAAACATGGACAGGTCCGTCTTCTGAAAGTGGTTTCCCCTTATCCGAAAAACCAAGAATGAGATCCTTTGCAATCTCAAGCGGTATCTCTTGTTCTAAAGTTGCTGTTCTTATGATTAAAGTAGTAGCATTTTCATCTGGCTCGGCATTTTTTAAAAAAGGTTGAAACTGTATACCAAAACTTCCTGTTAATACCTTTTCTTTCTCATATTTTTTCTCGGTTTTTAAAGTTGGTGGGTAGACAGCACCCTCCATTATTTCACGGTCCCAGTGTTTTGAAACCGATTTGGTATATTCCTCAAGTTCATTTGTTCTTTCATTCGTTTCAGAGAAGTAAGTAGTCAAGTCAATCCGTCGATCATCAAAAATCCAAACAGTAGGATCAAGAGTAATGGTGTATTTGGCCTTACCTGATAGTATTATTATATTTTCCATCTTTCATTCCTCCAGTTCATTTCTATTAAAAGTATAACGTGAAATAGAGTGGATGTCATATAAGTAATATGGTGGAGCAATGAATCGTGATGTTATTGTTCTTGCATTTTTCTGTGGTAAAAGGTAAAATTTATAGATAAGTTGGGTTATCGCTCTGAATGGGGGGATCAATGTTGGCGTCTGAAATGATTGTAAATCATCAAGAAAAAGCCTTTGCCTTGTTACAGGCAGACGCTGAAAAAATATTAAAGCTTATTAAAGTGCAAATGGAAAATCTCACGATGCCTCAATGCCCACTTTATGAAGAGGTATTGGATACGCAAATGTTCGGATTATCAAGAGAGATAGAATTTGCGGTTAGATTAGGCTTAATTGATGTCAAGGATGGCAAAGCGATATTAGATAAATTGGAAAGAGAATTATCTGCGCTTCATGATGCATCCATTAGAAAATAGCTAAAGAACTCAAACAATGATGATGTATTGTTTGAGTTTTTTATTAACTATCTCTATTTTCAGAATATTCCTATTCAAAAGATTTGAGTAATGTAACTTTTCTTCCCTAATACGTATCATTTTCTATTATAATAGCAATAACAACAATTTTAAAAACGAGGAAGTTATTACATGTTTAAAAAAATATTGAAATCCTATGATTATTCATTAATTATCGCAATAATCCTTTTGTCTTTATTTGGATTAGTGATGGTTTATAGTGCAAGTATGGCATCGGCTGTACAAAGATATGGAGTTGAAAGTGATTACTTTTATCAAAAACAAAAGCTCTATCTAATCGCCTCGGGTTTTATTTTTATGTTTATTGCTTTATTTCCGTATAAAATTATGCAGAGTACAAAATTCTTACTGCCAATGGTTGGTCTATCCGTTTTGGGTCTTTTAGGACTTTTTGCGTTTGGACAAGTTAGAGGAAATGCTCAAAGTTGGTATGATTTTGGTTTTATTAGTATCCAACCATCAGAATTTGTAAAAATATCCCTTATTATTTATTTGTCAGCGGTATATGCTAAAAAGCAAGCATATATTAATAAATTCAATCATGGTGTACTCCCGCCATTAGCATACCTAGTAATCGTACTTGGTTTAATTGCCTTTCAACCAGACTTTGGAACTGCGCTTATTATTGGTTTAATTGCAGGTACAATTATCCTCTCATCAGGAATGAACTTCAAAAATATTACTAAATTACTTTTGCTTGGTATGATTCTCATATCACCTGTCTTTTTAGTATTGCAGGGCGAAATTTTTTCAGAAAAACGTATGGAACGATTTGAGGTTTTAAGTGATCCTTTCAAAGATGAACTAGATTCTGGGTTCCACTTAGCAAACTCGTATATAGCAATTGGGTCAGGCGGTGTAAATGGGTTAGGTTTAGGAAAAAGTGTCCAGAAACTAGGGTATTTACCTGAATCTCATACAGACTTTATTATGGCAGTCATTGCAGAAGAATTAGGTGTATGGGGGGTTGGCTTTGTAATCATTTGCTTAGCATTTATTGTTTTAAGGGGAATCCGTCTTGGAATGCGTTGTAAGGATCCTTTTGGCAGTTTATTGGCTATTGGAATATCAAGTATGATTGGAATCCAGTCATGCATCAACCTCGCAGGTGTCTCTGGTGTTATGCCACTAACAGGTGTACCATTACCATTTGTGAGCTATGGAGGATCTTCACTTCTCCAGTTAGCTATAGCAGCTGGAATTCTAGTAAATGTTTCAATGTTTGTTAAATATGATAGTAAATATAAACAAAAACAGGTGGAAAAAGAAAAAAATCTTAAACAACAAGATGGAAATCTATATCAGTTTCGAACATAGCGCTGGGAGTTCTGCTTTCCTGCGCTTTTATATAATACAAAAAAATAGAGGTGCTAAAATTGACTAGACAAATCAATAAAGTGTTAGTAGCAAACAGGGGAGAAATTGCCATCCGAGTTTTTCGGGCTTGTACTGAATTAAATATCCAAACAGTAGCAATCTATTCCAGGGAAGATACAGGTGCATATCATCGCTACAAAGCAGATGAAGCTTATTTAGTTGGTGAAGGGAAGAAACCAATCGATGCCTATTTAGATATTGATGGAATTATTGAAATCGCAAAATTTAGTGGTGCAAATGCCATTCATCCGGGCTATGGTTTCTTATCGGAAAACATCCATTTTGCGAAACGTTGTGAAGAAGAAGGAATTATCTTTATCGGTCCCACCTCCACTCACCTAGATATGTTCGGTGATAAGGTTAAGGCAAGAAAACAAGCGGAATCAGCAAATATACCGGTAATTCCAGGCAGTGATGGACCAGTCGAAACAATAGAGGAAGTTCTGGATTTTACCGATAATCATGGTTTTCCGATTATTATTAAAGCAGCCCTAGGCGGGGGCGGACGTGGAATGCGTATAGTAAGAAATCGAGAGGAAATGCAAGAAGCATTTGACCGCGCTCGATCAGAAGCAAAAGCAGCATTTGGCAGTGACGAGGTTTACCTGGAAAAATTAATTGAGAAACCAAAACATATAGAGGTTCAAATCTTTGGGGATACAAATGGCAACATCGTCCATTTATATGATCGGGATTGTTCAGTACAGCGAAGGCATCAAAAGGTAGTGGAAGTAGCTCCAAGTGTATCAATATCAGATTCATTACGAGGGGAAATTTGTGATGCTGCGGTTAAGTTAATGAAGAATGTAGCTTACTTAAATGCAGGGACAGTTGAATTTCTTGTTTCGGGTGAGGACTTTTATTTCATTGAAGTAAATCCAAGGATACAGGTAGAACACACTGTAACTGAAATGGTAACGGGGATTGATATTGTACATACGCAAATTCTAGTTGCTGAAGGTCAAGATTTACACAGCCCAATTGTCGGAATTCCTCCACAGGAAAAGATTCGGATTAATGGTTTTGCTATCCAGTCGCGTGTTACAACAGAAGATCCACTAAATAACTTTATGCCAGATACCGGAAAAATTATGGCCTATCGTTCTGGAGGGGGATTTGGTGTCCGTCTGGATGCAGGAAATGGTTATCAAGGCGCTGTCATTACACCTTATTATGATTCTTTGCTTGTGAAGCTTTCTACACATGCCTTAACCTTTGAGCAAGCGGCATCAAAAATGGTTCGGAACCTGCGTGAGTTTAGAATTCGTGGAATTAAAACCAACATTCCGTTTTTAGAGAATGTCGTTAGACATGAGAAGTTCAGACGAGGGGAATATGATACATCATTTATCGATTCAACCCCTGAGTTGTTTGTATTTCCAGTTAGTAAGGACCGTGGAACTAAAATGCTTTCCTATATTGGAAACGTAACAGTGAATGGTTTCCCAGGAATTGAAAAAAAGAAAAGACCAGTTTTTGCAAAACCACGTATTCCGAAATTAAGCTATGATTTTCCATACCAAGAGGGAACAAAACAAATACTGGATCATAGCGGTGCAGATGGTCTCGTTCAATGGATTAAGAATCAAAACAAAGTATTACTGACTGATACTACCTTTAGAGATGCTCATCAGTCTTTGTTGGCCACTAGGGTTAGATCAACAGATATTTTGCATATTGCGGAGCCGACAGCCAAATTATTGCCTAACCTTTTTTCTTTTGAAATGTGGGGAGGAGCTACATTTGACGTAGCATACCGATTCTTAAAAGAAGATCCATGGGAACGATTGAGGATGCTTCGTGAAAAAATTCCTAATGTTCTGTTTCAAATGTTAATCCGAGGTTCTAACGCAGTGGGTTATACAAATTATCCTGACAATCTTATCCGTGAATTTGTAAGAAAATCCGCGGAGGAAGGTATTGATGTTTTCAGAGTATTTGACAGTTTAAACTGGGTACCAGGTATGGAGATAGCGATTGAAGCTGTTCGGGATAGTGGAAAGATTGCTGAAGCAGCCATTTGCTATACAGGAGACATACTTGATCAAACTAGAGTGAAATATGATTTGAACTACTATAAAGTACTAGCAAAAGAGCTGGAGAATCAAGGGGCCCATATATTAGCGATAAAGGATATGGCGGGCTTACTTAAACCAGAAGCAGCGTATCGACTGATATCTGAATTAAAAGAGACAATTGATATTCCGATTCATCTTCATACACATGATACAAGTGGAAATGGTATTTTCACATATGCACGTGCCATAGACGGGGGAGTTGATATTGTCGACACCGCATTAGGTACGATGGCAGGGCTTACTTCACAGCCAAGTGCAAACTCTCTTTATTATGCATTAGAGGGTAAGGATAGGAGAGCAAATGTAAATATTGATGCACTCGAACAGCTTTCGTATTATTGGGAGGATATTCGGAAATATTATCATGATTTTGAAAGTGGAATGATGGCGCCGCATTCAGAAATATATCAGCATGAAATGCCGGGAGGACAATATAGTAATCTTCAACAGCAAGCCAAGGGAGTTGGACTTGGAGAGCAGTGGGACGAGGTCAAGCAAATGTATACACGGGTAAATCATATGTTTGGAGACATCGTAAAGGTTACACCGTCTTCTAAGGTTGTTGGTGATATGGCACTCTTTATGGTACAAAATAATTTAACCGAAGAGGAAGTCTTAAATAGTGGAGACTCATTAGACTTTCCAGATTCAGTAGTTGAATTGTTTCAAGGGTATCTAGGTCAACCTCATCAAGGATTCCCTGAGGAATTGCAAAGGGTCATATTAAAAGGTAAAAAACCATTAGAGGTCCGTCCAGGAGAGTTACTACCACAAGTTAATTTTGAGGAATTAAAGGAAGAGCTAGTGAATGAATTTGGAGAAAACTTTTCGGATATAGATATAATTTCATATGCACTTTATCCGAAGGTTTACAAAGAATATTTGAGCACAGTTAACCAATTTGGAAATATATCATTTCTAGATACTCCAACATTCCTTTATGGCCTGCGGCTTGGGGAAGAAATTGAAGTAGAGATTGAAACAGGTAAAACACTTATCGTTAAACTTGTCTCAGTTGGACAACCACAGTCTGATGGTACACGTATCGTTTATTTCGAACTAAATGGACAACCGCGTGAGGTAAATATTAAAGATGAAAGTATTAAAGCGGCAGTGGTTTCTAGATTAAAAGCAGACCACAAGAATGAAACACATATTTCCGCAACAATGCCTGGGACTGTTGTAAAAGTATTGGTTGAAAAAGGGGAAAGGGTAGAACGAGGCGACCATCTCTTGATCACAGAGGCTATGAAAATGGAAACAACCGTTCAAGCCCCTTTTTCTGGAGTAATAAAAGATATTTACGTTAAAAATGAGGATGCTATTCAAACAGGAGATTTACTTCTTGAATTAGATAAGTAATTAAATAAAAAAAGTTGCCAATTATAAAAATTGGCAACTTTTTTATTTGTTCTTCCGTGACCTTGATAGTAATAAAAGAAAATAACTTAATACTCCAAATAAACATGTAATAAATAGGGCATGCATCAATGCAATATAAAGATTTAATTGAGTAAAAATAACGAGAGCACCCGATAAAACTTGAAGGGATACTAATGTAAAAGCACTCATCCAGCCCCAATAGATAACTTTTTGGTGACGATACTTTTTGATTGCTAAGTAGGCAACATAGGCGATCCAGATGAAAATAACACCTGCAGCAGCACGATGCCCCATCTGCACCCACTCAAAAAGATTACTTGGAAGTGCAGGACTCTCATTGATACATAACGGCCAATCACGGCAAACCAAACTCGAGTTAGTATGACGAACAAGTGCACCGGTGTAAATAACTAAGTAGCTATAAACAGAAATGGAGATAATATGAAAGCTCATCCTTTTATCTATTATTAGTTTATCTGCTTCAAACTTTTTATCGATCTCAAAGATCAGTAAAGTAAGCAGGAATACTGCCGCAAAGGAAATAAGAGAGATTCCAAAATGCAGGGCTAGGACAAAGTCAGATTGTTCCCATATTACTGCTGCGGCTCCAATCAAACCTTGCAATACTAGAAAGAATAATGAAAGAAAAGAAAGGAATTTTGTCTCTCTAATATGACCGATTACTCTCCAAGTCCATATTGATAGGATTAAAACCATAAAGCCGACGCTCCCAGACACTAGTCTGTGTGCAAGTTCAATGATTAATTCAGGAGTTATGTCTGATGGCACGAATTCTCCATTACAAAGTGGCCAGGATCTTCCGCATCCCATACCAGATTCAGTTTTTGTTACTAGTGCTCCACCAAGTAACACTAGTATCATTCCAATAGTGGTAGCTACTGCTAACCACTTTAAAGAACGTCGCAAAAAAATCACCTTCTTAACTAAAAGTTCAATAATTTGTTGTTGGATATTAATGTCAGTATAATGAATTGGTAAGGAAGAGATAAAAGTACTTATTAATCATAACGAAAACCTGAGAAAAAGAACAGAAATAAAACAGAGATTTTTAGTTTACTTTTAATTAAATGAATAATTTTCAGTTTTCACTATTATTATAGTGAAAACTATCGTTAAATAGAGAAGTGTCTGTTAGGTAAATATGGATAGATAATACAAGCTTATATATAACAACGATTTAAAAACAATTGTTCTGTACAACACATAGAAAATATTTGAATTTTACTCAAATTCGAGTATATTTTATTATCTAAAAATTCTAATATATAGTATAATGGATTATAAATAATGGTGGACACAATTTAGACAAAAATTATTCAAAAAAAATTCACAAAAATAACTAAAAGTGTGATTTAATATACAGAGAAAGTGTTCCTCAAATAACAATATTATAAAATAATAATAGCTTTTAAATAACTATTATAATTTGGTAAAGTTATCTATCGGGTTTATAATAATATGTACAACATAATTAGGAGGGGGAAAGATGCCAAATTCAAAGGCATATGGTGAAGCAACGATTGAAACTAGTTCAACTAGTCTTAATACACAAATAGAAAAAGCAACGATGTGGAAAGATTTTACGGCACTAATCAAGATTGGAATTGTAAATTCAAATCTTATAACAACTTTTACAGGCATATGGCTGGCTTTACATTTTAGTGGTCAAAGTTTTCTAGGTAACTTAGATATTGTTTTATATACCGTTATTGGTTCCTCCCTTATTATTGCTGGTTCCTGCAGCATAAATAATTATATTGATCGTGATATTGATCATTTAATGGAAAGAACAAAAGCTAGACCTACCGTTACGGGGAAAATAGTACCTTCAAAGGTACTGGGGTTGGGGATATTTTTAATTGCTCTAGGTACAATTTTTCTAATGTTTACTACCATGACTGCAACGGTGATTGGACTGCTTGGGGTTTTTAGTTAT
Source organism: Neobacillus niacini (assembly GCF_031457145.1). GTDB lineage: Bacteria > Bacillota > Bacilli > Bacillales > Cytobacillaceae > Neobacillus > Neobacillus niacini_J. The sequence continues at coordinate 464,784 of NZ_JAVDVZ010000002.1, read as the reverse complement.
GTAGTCCTATATTCTTTATGGTCGAAGCGTCAATTAGTCTCAAATACAATTATTGGCAGTATTTCCGGGGCAGTACCTCCGTTAATTGGATGGGCTGCAGTAGATGGAAACCTAGACATTATCGCTTGGTCCTTGTTTATTCTTATGTTTATTTGGCAGCCTCCTCATTTTTATGCCCTTGCAATGAGAAGAGTGGAAGAATATAGAGCTGCTGGTATTCCAATGCTTCCAGTGGTGAAGGGGTTTAAGACTACTAAGAGACACATCCTAATATGGGTAGCTGCATTACTGCCGACACCCATATTACTAACTTCTTTAGGAATCCCATTTCTAATTTTGGCAACCATATTAAATATCGGTTGGCTAGTATTAGGGATTTATGGATATAAGATCAAAGATGATATTAAGTGGGCAAAACTAATGTTTGTGTACTCATTGCAATATTTAACAATTATTTTTGTCGCAATGGTTATTGTCACATTAGTTTAGCTTGGATGTTCTTCCTTAAATAAAGGGAATATAAATTATTCCTTTTTTAGGGGGAATTCTACTACATACATTTTTGATCACAGATAATTAAAGAATCTATTTGGCGAAAGAGGGGTTTGATTTAGCTATGAAAAGGCTTGCAAAGTGGCGTTTGATTTCGATATTTGCGATTCTTTCGCTTATCCTTTCAGGATGTGGCGAACCGTTCCTATCGACACTAAGGCCTGCTGGTGAGGTTGCAGACATTCAATATGATCTGATGAAACTAAGTACTTGGATTATGGTAGGGGTTATTGCCGTTGTAATGGTAATCTTCTTTATTGTCTTGTTTAAGTTCAGACGAAAAGATGAAAAGATACCAAAACAGGTAGAAGGAAGTCACAAACTAGAAATTATTTGGACTGTTGTTCCTATTTTATTACTTTTAATTTTAGCAGTCCCAACGGTTGCTGCTACATTTAAATTAGCAGATGTATCACCAATGGATAAAGAAGATTCAGACGCGCTTGTCATCAATGTTCGCTCCAATTTATATTGGTGGGAATTTGAATATCCTGATCAAGGTATTGTGACAGGTCAGGATCTAGTTGTTCCAACAGACGAAAAGGTTTATTTTAATTTAATTTCCTCCGATGTAAAGCACTCTTTCTGGGTCCCTGCAGCAGGTGGAAAGCTTGATACGAATACCGAAAACGTTAATAAATTCTGGTTAGAGTTTGATAGTGCGAAGGCTAAAGAAGCTGGAGATTTATTTTACGGTAAGTGTGCTGAACTTTGTGGACCATCACATGCTTTAATGGACTTTAAAGTGAAAACCGTGAGCCGTGCTGACTTTGATAGCTGGGTGGCTGATATGAAGGATGTTAAAGAACCTGCAAAAGCTGATACAGCTTTAGCTCAACAAGGTCAAGAAATCTTTAATAAGAGTTGTATAAGCTGTCACGCCGTTACACCGGGGAATACAACACCACCTGAAGCAAGGTTTGCACCAAACTTAACGAACTTTGGAGAACGTTCACGTATTGCTGGTGTTTTAGATCATAATGAGGATGAACTAAAGAATTGGCTCCGTACTCCTGAAAAATACAAGCCAGGAAATTTAATGACAGATAAATATCCACAATTAAGTGAAGAACAGCTTGATGCTTTAACAGCATATTTAATGGGATTAAAAGTCGAGGAATAATAGGGGATTTGGTTGAAAGGGAGGTAAAATTGTGAGTACCTACGCTCAAAAAAAGGGATTCGGCGCAACTTTATGGGACTTTTTAACAACTGTTGACCATAAAAAAATCGCCATCCTATATCTTATTGCAGGTGGATTTTTCTTCGTAATTGGCGGACTTGAAGCAGTATTTATCCGCATCCAGCTTGCAGTACCAAACAATGATTTTGTCAGTGCAGGATTATTCAATGAAATTATTACTATGCATGGAACAACGATGATATTCCTTGCTGCAATGCCGCTTGTTTTTGCTTTTATGAATGCAGTCATGCCATTACAAATTGGTGCACGAGATGTTGCATTTCCATTTGTTAATGCATTAGGATTTTGGTTATTCTTCTTCGGGGGAGTATTTCTAAATCTTTCTTGGTTTTTTGACGGTGCACCTGACGCCGGTTGGACTTCATACGCTTCACTTGCAATGGCCTCAAAGGGTCATGGGGTTGATTTCTATGTTTTAGGATTACAAATATCAGGTCTAGGTACACTGATTGGTGGTATTAATTTCCTAGTTACGATTATTAATATGCGTGCACCAGGGATGACGTATATGAGAATGCCATTGTTTACATGGACAACTTTTGTCACTTCCGCACTAATATTATTTGCATTCCCTCCATTAACTGTTGGTCTAGTCTTAATGTTGTTCGACCGTATGTTTGGATCTAATTTCTTTGTTACCACTATGGGTGGAAACACAGTGATTTGGGAACATTTATTCTGGATTTTCGGACACCCAGAAGTATATATTTTAATACTTCCTGCTTTTGGTATTTTTTCTGAAATCATGCCTATGTTTTCAAGAAAACGCCTTTTCGGATACTCATCCATGGTATTTGCAACCGTATTAATCGGTTTCTTAGGATTCATGGTTTGGGCGCACCATATGTTCACAACTGGTTTAGGACCTGTTGCAAATGCGATTTTTGCTGTTGCTACTATGGCGATTGCGGTACCAACGGGTATTAAAATCTTTAACTGGTTATTAACCATGTGGGGTGGAAGTGTTAAATTTACGACTCCAATGCATTATGCTATAGCATTCATTCCATCATTCGTTGCAGGTGGGGTAACAGGGGTTATGCTTGCAGTTGCAGCTGCTGACTATCAATACCATGATACGTATTTTGTCGTAGCGCATTTCCATTATGTAATCGTCGGTGGTGTAGTATTTGCACTTCTCGCTGGTACACATTTATACTGGCCAAAAATGTTTGGAACAATGTTAAATGAAACATTAGGAAAAATCACTTTCTGGTTATTCTTTATCGGTTTCCATATGACATTCTTTATCCAGCATTTCTTAGGTCTTTGGGGTATGCCGCGTCGTGTATTCACATACCTGCCAGGTCAAGGATTTGAGACGTCTAACTTAATCAGTTCACTGGGCGCCGTATTTATGTCATTAGCTGTATTAGTTCTTTTATACAACATCATTATGACATCAGTGAAAAATGTCCGAGTTGGAAATGACCCATGGGGAGACGGTAGAACACTTGAGTGGTCACTCCCATCACCACCGCCTTTCTATAACTTTAAGCAGCTTCCACTAGTACGTGGTTTAGACGCTTATTGGTTAGAAAAAATGGAAGGTAAAAAAGGGATGACTCCTGCTGAGCCTCTTGGTGATATTCATATGCCAAACTCGTCATTCTTGCCATTTATGATGTCATTTGGATTATTTGTCGCTGCATTTGGCGCATTATTCAATATGGATGATAAAGCATGGTCCATTCCAGTCCTTATACTAGGCCTATTGATTACTTTTGGATCTATGTTTATACGTTCAGTAAAGGATGACCATGGATTCCATATTCATAAAGAGGAATTAATGGATGATGAGGATAAGGGGGTTAAGGCATAATGCATGCAGAAGAAAAATTAACACATGAAACATGGCCTGCTGAGCCTGAAAAATCAACCCTTGAAGCAAAAAATAAATTTTTAGGCTTCTGGTTCTTCTTAGGTGGAGAGACTGTCCTTTTTGCCTCTCTTTTTGCTACTTATCTTGCTTTAAAGGATAAAGTACCAGATTCAACACATACATTGGCAAAGGATCTATACGATTTGCCGCTTACATTTGTTGCAACCATGTTGTTATTAACAAGTTCTTTAACAAGTGTTTATGCGATTTATCACATGAAGAACTTTAATGCAAAAAAAATGAACCTTTGGTTAATCATAACTGTATTATTAGGTGCTGCATTCCTTGCATTAGAGGTTTATGAGTTTTCACATTATGTTCATGAGTACAATCATACTTTTACAAGCAGTGCTTTTGGATCTGCATTTTACACTTTGACTGGGTTCCATGGAGCGCACGTTGCTTTTGGTTTAATGTGGTTTCTTACATTAATCATTCGCAATTCAAAACGCGGATTAGACCTTTACAATGCGCCTAAATTCTACATTGCAAGTTTATATTGGCATTTTATTGATGTAGTTTGGGTATTCATCTTTACAGTAGTATATTTAATGGGGATGGTGGGATAAACTGATGGCAAATTCACAAGTAAATTCAGGTAACCCAAGAGTGGACATTGAATATCGTAGGAAAAAAAGCGCTGAAGAAATGAAACAGCAAGTGGTTTCATTTGCCTTGATGATTTTCTTAACGCTAATTGCTTTTGCTGCTGTAGCTATGAAAGCTTCTGCATGGTTTATCATTCCGTTTATAATCTTATTAGCTGTTGTTCAAGTTATTTTCCAGCTGTACTATTTTATGCATATGAAGCATAAGGGACATGAAGCTCCTTCAATGTTTCTATATTCAGGATTACTTATTGCCTTAATTACAGTATTAGCTTTTACAACTATTATTTGGTGGTAACTTTTAAAGAAATCGGCGTTATGCCGATTTTCTTTTTATAAGGAAGAGTCATTGCTTTGCTCATTATTTTGTAAGGTATATAATAAAACTATGATTTAAGAATTTATTAAGAGGTGATATGCGGTGCTTACATTAGATATCTTTGGCTTTAAAGCACTTTGGAGCCCGTACTTCCTATTGGGTTTACTAGCAATTACAGCAATATACTTTTTAATTACAATAAAATTCCGCAGCAAGTTTGCAGATAGTGAGCCGTTAACAAAAAAACAGGCTGGCTTATTTTTGCTTTCGATGGCATTGATTTATGCAATTAAAGGTTCTCCACTGGATTTGATGGCTCATTTAATGTTTTATGTCCATATGATTTCTATGGCGCTATTAGTTCTCGTGATTCCACCAATCTTTATCTTTGGTATTCCCGTTTGGATATGGAGAAAGCTTTTCAATATAAAAGTGATTCATTCTTTATTTTATTTTTTCACCAAACCGCTCATTGCCTTATTTGTTTTTAATGGATTGTTTTCCATGTATCATCTTCCTGATGTTTTTGATCAAGTGATGCAAAGCTTCTGGTTACATGCTGGGTACTCAACTCTTTTGTTTATTGTCGCAATTTTTATGTGGTGGCCGCTTATTAATCCTGTACCAGAACAACAAAGATTAAGCGGGCTTAAGAAGGTAGGGTATGTTTTTGCAGACGGAATATTAATCACACCTGCATGTGCATTAATCATTTTTGCTCCTGGTTCAATTTATGCAACGTATTCTGATCCAGAGGTTTGGGCGCAAGTAATGAGTCTTTGTGTTGGACCGGCAACATTTGCAGGTTTAAGTATTAGTGGTCCTGAATTGTTTAGTTCAATGTCATTATTACATGATCAACAGCTCGGTGGTGTACTAATGAAGATTATACAAGAAATAGTTTACGCAGTTATTTTAGGACATGTTTTCTTTGAATGGTATCGAAAGGACCAGGCAGATTCTGAAAGGGAATTACAGCAAACATTAAAGCCTTCACTGATAGAATAAAACTTCCATAGTAATGGGAGTTTTTCTTTTTAATTGAAAAAATGCATGAACTAATCTAAAATTATTTTAGAATATATAAAAAGTGAGGCTAATTATGAATTCCCTACCGATTTTACCGACTATTAGTACGACCTTTATCGTTTTAAGTGCTGTAATGGTTGCAATAGGCTGGTGGCTGATTACACAAAGGAAAATAGAAGCACATAAAAAGGCGATGTTTACTGCTGCAATATTTGCACTTATTTTCTTTATTATCTATGCGTCAAGAACAATTTTTATCGGAAATACTGCTTTTGGTGGACCAGATCATCTAAAAGTATATTACACTGTGTTTTTAGTTTTTCATATCACCCTAGCCACCACTGGCGCAATTTTTGGAATTGTGACGCTATATACTGGATATAAGAATAATTTAACCAAACATAGGAAACTTGGTCCGATTACGAGTATTATTTGGTTTTTTACCGCTATCACAGGTGTCGCTGTATATTTATTATTGTACGTGTTTTTTAGTGGCGGAGAAACTACCTCTGTTATTAAAGCTATTTTAGGTTTTTAAAGTGTCTTAATAGGCACTTTTTTGTTTTTTTAAAAGGAATTTATGTTGTTTGGTAGAAATACATTAAAGGGGGAGTGATGGTGTGAAGATAAAAGAGCTTAATGAAAAGGATTATTTAGAATCATTGAAGCTTTCAATGTACGCTTTTCAATATAAAATACCCGAAGAAAGCATAGCTTCTAAAGTTGAAATTTTAAAAAGTCATAGAGTAATAGGGGCTTGGGAGGAGAATAATCTTGCAGCAAAGCTACATATTATTCCTTTCCATATCTATGTCAATGGACAAGAGTGGAAAATGGGTGGTGTGGCAGGTGTAGCGACCTATCCTGAATATAGAAGAAATGGTTACGTAAAAAAGTTAATTATTCATGCACTAGAAAGTATGCGAAATGAGGAACAAATAGTTTCATTATTACATCCTTTTAATATTGGGTTTTACCGAAAATTTGGTTGGGAAGTATTTACAGAAAACAAAAAGCTTTTTATAGAGAAAAAAGATCTAAAATTTTTAGAGGCACAGCCTGGTACTATTAAAAGGTTTACAAAAGAAAGTCATCATCCTGATATTGAAAAAGTCTATTCTGAGTTTGGTCATAATTATACGGGAATGCTAGTCAGGGACTTGAAGTGGTGGAAGAACAGCATTTATGGTGATGGACAGATTGCTGTTTATTACAGTGATAATAATGAAGCGTTAGGTTATGTATTATATGAGGTAAAAGACGGAAATATGGATGTTCAAGAGTTTGTAACGGTTTCTAAAGAAGCAAGGTATGGATTGTGGAATTTTATTTGTCAGCATGACTCTATGGTGGAAAATGTTAGTATTTTGACTTCTAACCACGAACTATTACCATTTATTTTGCATCAGCCTAAAGTCAAAATGGAGGTAACCCCATATTTTATGGCACGAATTGTTGATGCAGAGCAATGTTTAGAAAAATATCAGTTTAATGATATTTCTAAAAAAATATTCCTACATCTCGAGGATGAATATGCACCATGGAACAATGGAAGTTATTTAATTGGGAATGGAGAAGTGAAGGTTTATAAAGAAAAGCCAGGGAGCACTTGCGTACAGCCTCCTCAAAGAGGATTTAGGTTAGATATAAATACATTGACTGCGTTGGTATTTGGCTACAAACGACCCTCAGAATTGTATGAATTAGGTTATATCAAGGGTCAAAAATCAGAAATTTCAGTTTTAGAAGAATTATTCCCACAATCCAAGCCATATTTTTATGATTTCTTTTAGAATAAAAACGACACATGATTGTTCCATGCGTCGTTTTTTGTTTTATAATGCGAATTTTTCTACTTCTGATTTTACTTCATCGATAATTTTCTTACATTGGTTTACTAGAGAAGTTGGGAAGTTCTCCCCTTCGCCATATTCTACTCCATGAGGGTAATAATGCTTCCCTAACAAAGGTGTCAATAACTGAATGACTGCTTTATTAGAATCAACATTCCCTTCAATTGCGTGGCCGCGAAGACGTAAGTAAAATACCCCTTCTTTCAATTCAAACTTACGGTCATATGTAACGCGCTCATAATCCCATTGACCTTCTCGCACTAAACCGTACTCAAGCATAACATCATCTAGACGGTTTAAATCAGCTTTCATCTTTTCTAAGCCAGTATTCTCGAATTTCATAAATAGTCCCTCCTAGAAACAATGCCTTTCCCCTTTGTTTGTAACTTGACAGGATAGCAAATTAATTCAATTTAATAATAGTTGAAAATGTTTAAACTTGCAATGAATACCTCAACGAATATATGATTCCTTTTTGGTAACCATAAGTAAATGTTAAGAAATATCTTATGCACAATTGGGGGCGAAAAGGTGGAAAAGATTAGGGATATTATGACAGATAATGTTGAGTGTTGTTCTTTGTTGGATAATGTTTTTGAAGTTGCGGTAAAAATGAAAGAGTTAAATGTAGGAGCCATACCAATTGTCGACCAGGATAAACTTGTTGGTATGATCACTGACCGTGATATTGTTGTAAGAGGTGTTGCTGAAAAACATCCGGGCTCTACAAAAGTGGAAGACATCATGAGCAGTAAACTTGTTACCATTTCTGCTGACGCAACGACTAAAGAAGCAGCTAATTTAATGGCTGAACAACAAATCCGCCGGCTTCCTGTAGTAGAGGGAGATAAATTAATTGGAATTGTTTCTCTTGGAGACTTTGCGATAAGAAAATTGACGGATGATCAGGCAAAAGAAGCACTCACTGAAATTTCTGAGCAAAATTACAATGGGGTACAACATTAATATAGGCTCCTTTCTTAAACTTTGTTGCTTTTTGGAATAAAATTTAATGATTGTGCTAAGTTTCCGAAAAAAATGAATAATTTAATAAGAAAAGAGCCAGCAATCCAAATTAGTAAGAGCCAAAATAACTATTTCCACGTTAAAATCGGCTTTAGGATTTTAACAATAATCATTTAGAAAACAGCCTTAATAAATCAAAATGGATACATCATATGGTGTATCTGTTTTTTTGCATAAATTTTATTTTTCTGACAAACTAGATTAATCTCTATTACTATCAAAGATAATGGTGATATAATTATTAATGCATGACATATACTGAAATAAAAGTAATAGAGAGGGTGAATACATCTGCGTACTCTCTTCAGAATCCTCATCCTAGCGTCTATTTTCGTGACAATTGGTTTTTATGTTAGCATAAATGAAAATGGAGATAATGAAGTTTTATTAACTGACGAACCTACATTAGAAATGAATAAATTATTATATCAAAATCAGGGAAATGGTTTACAGGAGGAACCATCCACTGAACCACCAAACAGCGGTATCGGATTATTAATTGGTAAAGATCTCGCTTATTTAAAAGGGACACTAGGTGAACCACAAAGAATTGATGAATCCTTATATGGCTATCAATGGTATATATATAATACTGACTACGCTCGTTATGTTCAGGTTGGGGTAGAGAACAACAAAATCGTGACAGTATATGCAATAGGTGAAAATGTTGATGTCTCGCCTTTTAAACTTGGACAGCCAATTGAGGAAATCTTTAATTCACATCTAATTGCTACAAATATAGATATTGAATTTAAGGGGAATACTTATCGGTTTGAATTAAATGATACAGATTTAAATATTCGTCCATTAATTAAATTGGGAGATGTTTATGTCCAATTACATATTGATAAGTTTACCGGAAGTTTATCAAGCGTCCGCTTTTTGAATGATGAAATTTTAATTAAGCAGCGCCCCTATGAACTAGTCTATAGCGGGGAATTAATTGGACCTGCTGAACCAAGTGAAGAGATGTGGAACTTGATTGAAGAAGGGACAGCGAAGGAAATACTGGATATTACCAACATTATGCGACTAAGGCATAATGTAAAGACACTAATATGGGACGAGGGGACTTCAGAGGTTGCATATGGTCATAGTAAGGATATGTCTGATAGCGATGACTTTTCTCATACTTCAAAGAAATTTGGCAGTCTTTCTGATAGACTAGAAGCCGCAAATGTGGACTATAAGTCTGCCAGTGAGAATATTGCGGCTAATTATACCGATGGCCCAGCGGTGGCAGAGGGATGGTTAAATAGTAAAGGGCATCGAGAGTCACTTTTAAATGAGGAATTCACCCACTTAGGGGTAGGTGTATATCAAAAGTATTATACACAAAACTTTATTCGTAAATCTGACGACTAAAAAAGGTGACAAATTAGTCACCTTTTTCATTTTTTTTATTCTTTTGTATTACTTCATACTCAGTAAAATGAAAATGTTTACCTTCCCAACACCCAAATATACGAATAATCTCTCCAATCGAAAAGGTATCTATCTTCGTATTATTTCGAATTGGGCTTATTTTTTTCGCACTTATTACTTTTGATTTTGTTTGAAGCTTAAGTTCATTTACAAGGATATATCGATGATAATAATAACGCTGTTTCTCGTGGTGGATACTTTTAATTTCACCTGTTAGTACGGCTTCTTTTTTGACTTCTGCTGTTGCCAGCCATTTGCTATCATTTAGTTTCATTTCTTTTCTAGTTATCCAATAGAAGTATAGGCAAATAATAGGTATAACAACTGCGGTAACCATTTTGGTCATTCTCCTCTAGACCTATTTTTGAATGATGAAAAATGTCCCTGTTGCATAAGCTATTTTTTTTCCATCTGAACGGTAAGCTTCTCCTGATATTACAACCGTCTTACTGCCATGATGAATGATTTCTGCCTTACAACGAAGGCTGTCACCTATACCTGGAGCTATGTAATGTATATTTAATTGATTTGTTACTGCTCCATATCCTTCAGGAAGAATGGCATTTATTGCTGTTCCCATTGTTGTATCAAGAATAGTGGCAGTAATCCCGCCATGAACAATAGCCAAAGAATTATTCCATACATCATTTAGTGGAACAGTGATTTCACAGGTCTTCTTATCCCTATCGATTTTTCTCTCCATATGGAGTAATCCATCAATATATTGGGTATACTCTTTATCGATTTTCTTCTGAAATCCTTCTAATACATGTACAAGGGCAGTTAAATCTACTTCGGACCCTTTCTCAATACAATTATCTAATAATTGATGTAGTCTGTCTTTCATCCTTATCCCTCTCTCATTTCTAATCTGAAGACATCTTACCATTAAAAAAATAATTTTTACAGCAACTAGGATTTTCACAATTTTTAATTTTGCACATATCGTATAATAGGCATTTGAGTTAGGCAGGGGTGAAGTGTTATGCAAAAAAATTTACATCCTTCCGTGATTAAGTTTAAAGAGTTTGTGAAAAATAACCCGGCGCTAATTAAGGAAGTACGAAATGGAAATTCAACCTGGCAGGAATTATATGAGGATTGGTACCTGCTCGGTGAAGAGGATAATCGTTGGAATACAATCGGTGTAACAACTACAAGTTCTAGTACAGAACCAGAAGAAGAGAAAAAAGGAGATTGGGTATCAACCATCCTTGGAACCGTCCAAAAGATGGATCCGAATCAGATTCATCACTATATAAATAATTTGAGTCAGGCGCTAGGGGCTATTCAGGGGGTCATTTCCCAATTTCAAGGAGGTCAACCTAAACAGGGAACACGATTAAAAATCGAACATAAACATCCGTTTTCATTTCGTAAAGATTAACAGAAGGGAACTTTTTCATGAGAAGAGATGTACTGGAGTATATAAATAGCCATAAAGAATTAAAAAAATTTATCCGAGAACAGCCGCTTTGGTATCGAAAGCTATCGAGGAACCCTTATGATTTGCAGACATTAGAAATTGAATCGCTGCACTATTTTAAGAAAACAATTCCACACAGGGTGGAGAAATTTACAAATAATATCCAAATGGCCTCCACGATGTTTTACATGCTGCAATCATTGAAAGACCAAAATTAACAGAGGCTCTTTTCTTAAACTAAAAAGCCTTAACGAACGACCACATTGAATGTGGTCGTTTTCCGTTTAGAGTAAAAAAATTAAACAAGGCAAACAATACAATTAAAAGGAGTGATAGTATTGAAAAAGTTAATCAGAGTCATCCTCTTATCTATCTTCATAGTGGGAATCATGTCTGGATTTAATCAATATACAAACCAAAACCCTACATTATTTGTACAATCTAAAGTAAAATCCAATAATGTATTTGTAGAATGTATATTAACTGGAATCAGCTTTCGGGAATCCGACCAAAAGGTTCAGAAAGTAGGGAAGGTTATTATTTGGTTGGATGGGAAAAGAACCCAAGAAGTTAATACAGCAGCATTTATCATTAAAAATCTCCCACCTGGTAGACATGAGGTAAAGCTTGAAGTGGTAGACTTAAAAAACGTATCATACGGCTTAACAAATGAGTTCTTGGTAAATATCCCTAAGTAAGGTTATTTCACATTCAGTATCATTCATGTTAAAATGTGAATGGAGGTGGGCGTGAATGATTGCTACATCAGAGAGAGTTGAACTAGTAGAATACGCAGAAAGCTTAGCACAAATGGTATTAGAATCGGATATTGTGGAACAATATCAGATTTGTCTATATAAAATGCAGAATAACAAGGAAACGCAAGCGAAAATTAGCCGTTTTGTAAAACTCAAAGAGCTTTACGAAGAGGTACAGCGTTTTGGTAAGTACCACCCTGACTATAAAAAGGTAATGAGTCAAATCCGGGAATACAAACGTGCTATGGATTTAGATCCACACGTTGCTGAATTCAAACTAGCAGAAACTGACCTGCAATATTTGCTGGATGAAATTAGCATGTATGTCGGTGGAGCAGTTTCAAAAAACATTAAGGTTCCTTCGGGAAACCCATTTTTTGATAATGGATCTCACGGTTCAGGCTGTGGCGGCGGAGGAAGCTGCGGGTGCTCTGCTTAAAAGATTGGCTTAATTAAACATTAAGCCTTTTTTTCTTACCTTTTTAGCACATACATTAAATTTTGTTCCAAGAAGCAACAAAGTATAGGCAAAGAGCCATTGATAAAGAGTGTTTTTATATGCTAGACTGATTAAAATGATGGTTTATTGAAGGGGAAAAAAAGTATGTTCGTTCAAAGGCAAGGTTTGGTTGTTTGGCTCTATTCCTTAAAGCAAGCAAAAATGTTAAGACGGTTTGGAAATGTTCATTATGTTTCAAAAAAATTAAAATATGTTGTACTGTATTGTAATCAAGATGAACTTGAAGTGGTAATGGAAAAAATAAATTCCTTCTCTTTTGTTAAGAAAGTGGAACCGTCATATAAACCTTTCTTAAAGATGGAATTTGAAAATTCAGCACCAGATAAAGCAAAAGAATATGATTATAAGATGGGAATATAAAAAGCCTCAGCGCCGGATGGCACTGAAGCTTTTTTAATGCAATGGTTTAATATAATGATTTAGTCTTAAGATAGCTATCAAATGTTGAAAGTATAATTCTTTTTCATGAAAGATTATTGATGGTTTAACAGATAGTTGAATAATTTCCTTGCCAAGCACATCTGCTGTCTGCTGGAATAAATCATATCTTTTATTTGGAGTAAAGTTTGGATTCGGAATCCCTTCACGGCAGATATAAAGTGCTTGAAATTTTCCAGGATCGGTAAGCTGTAAAACTACTGCTAGTGATGTCACTTGCTTTTCATTCAATACCGTATGAAAGGCCATCATATGAAGAAGCCTGTGTTGATTGGCTTTTGTTAATTCAACTAACTCATATATATCCGAATATCCTTCACCTAGTTCGATAAAGCGCTGTATCAAATATAACTCTCCTTTGCCTAATCATTCATTCCATACTTTATCATACTTTAGGACTTCTTGCTTCACAAAAAAGAAAAAAACCCTGCAGACATAATCTGCAGGGTCCTTCTACATCCTTATTAAGGATAGAAGGCAAAGGGAGAGGAGAAACCGGAGGAAGAACTTATGGGGAAACGTAAGTCTTCTCCGCGGTTGGCAACAACATCCTCGAATTGATGTTGTTAGTTATATTATCTCCACAACTAGAGAGCTTATACGTATCTAAATTATTTTTTTGCAAAATAAACAGGCGAGTTGGCTAGTTTACTCAATTATGATAGGATAATGTTGTTAAAAAGATTTTTTGAAAAATTGTGGTGATAAATAGTGAGAGTTGTTTCAGGTGTTTGTAAAGGACGTGCGTTAAAAGCGGTTCCAGGAAATACAACCAGACCAACAACTGATAAAGTAAAGGAAGCTTTATTCAATATGATTGGACCCTATTTTGACGGTGGAGCGGGACTCGACCTTTTCGCTGGCAGTGGTGGGTTAGGACTGGAAGCGTTAAGCAGGGGTTTAGATAAAGTGATTTTTGTCGACCGGGATGTAAAAGCAATTCAAACGATTCATGAGAATATTCAAGCTTGTAAAATGGAGCAAAAGGCCGAAGTATATCGAAACGATGCAGACAGAGCATTAAAAGCGCTAATCAAAAGGGAAATTTGTTTTGACTACATATTTTTAGACCCGCCGTATAAAAAGCAGCAGTTAATAAGCCTTATGCAAAAAATATCAGAGAACAGGTTATTAAATAATGACGGATATGTTATCTGCGAACACGGACATGATGTTGAATTACCAGAAACAGCAGGGGAATTTTCACAATATAAACATGAAAAGTATGGAATCATTGCGATAACGATTTATTCGCGTGTTAGTGAGGAATAAGGGGGAGTCTTTCATGGCTAGTATTGCCGTTTGTCCAGGGAGTTTTGATCCAATCACATATGGTCATTTAGATATCATCACAAGAGGCGCAAAGGTATTTGATATGTTGTATGTAAGCGTTATGAATAATTCATCAAAAAATCCACTCTTTAGTGTGGAGGAGCGAATAAATCTAATAAAAGAAGTAACTAAGAATCTTCCAAATGTTAAAGTGGATGAACATTCTGGACTCCTTGTTGATTATGCCAAGTCTGTTAATGCGAATGCCATTATTCGTGGCTTACGTGCAGTTTCAGACTTTGAATATGAAATGCAAATTACCTCTATGAATAGAGTTCTAAATGATGAAATTGAAACCTTCTTTATCATGACAAACAGCCAATATTCATTCTTAAGCTCTAGTATTGTTAAGGAAGTATCCAAGTACAATGGCAAAATATCATCACTTGTACCGCCAATAGTCGAAGTAGCATTAAATAAAAAATTTAATCGGTAACAACGAAAAAAGCCTTGGTCTGCAAGGCTTTTTTTGAACCTAATGACTCTTCCGTAATCGGCTATAAAGTAAGAGCGCATAAATGCTAAGAGAAAAAATCGTAAACAGTGGACCCCATTCCAATAATTTATAAAAGTAAACATGGAGAAGTGTACCTTCTTCAAAGAAACTGACAGGGATTGCATTGGATGGCTGCTCTGTTTGATAAAACCGGATGTAGATTGGTTTCCATAAAATGAACGCAAAAAGGCTCGCGAATAAGCCTTGCATAATTCTTGCAAAAAAGAAAGGTTTAAAACGAATATCAGTCTGGGCTAGAATACTAGCAACCTGTGCTTGAACACTAAAACCGCTAAAACCTAGGATAAAACTGGTAATAATCGCTTGCTGAAGGAGAGTAGCATCCTGAACCCCGCTAGTTAAATCGCTCCCAAGTGTTATTTCGAATAAACCAGAGATAAATGGGATGCTAAGCATATCAGGGAATGAAAGTGATGAAAGAAGAATATCAAAAACTTTTGCGAGTGCAGCTGTAATATGTAGATGAAAAAGAAGCTTGTTAATCACTGAAAACAAAATAATAAATCCGCCAACCATTAGCAAAGTTTGAATGGAAGAATTTACAGCATCACCAAGAAGTTTGCCAATCGGGCGTTTGTCTTTTATTCTTGTTTGGTGCAAGGCAGATAAGGCTGTCCTTAGAATAAATGTACCGTGCTTGTCCTTCTTTTTATCAGGGGTTTCCTTACCATAAAACCGCATTATAATACCCACACAAATATTTCCTAAATAATGGGCTAAGGCTAATATTACGCCTAAATGCGGGTTATGGAAAAACCCAACGGATACAGCACCGAAGATAAACAACGGATTGGAGGAGTTCGTAAAGGAAACGAGTCTTTCTGCTTCGATTTGAGTCAACTGACCTTCCTGGCGAAGTCTTGCTGTCAGTTTGGCACCAGCTGGAAACCCAGAGGCCATTCCCATTGCCCAAACAAATCCCCCGACACCAGGAACTTTAAATAGGGGTCTCATGAATGGCTCCAATAACACACCAATAAATTTGACAACGCCAAAACCAATTAACATTTCAGATACGATAAAAAAGGGTAACAAGGAAGGGAAAACAATTTCCCACCACATATTTAGCCCGCGGATAGAGGCATCAAATGACTCCTTAGGAAAAGAAATCAAGGAACCAGCTAAAATAATCGCACACATAGATAAAAATATTGTTTTAAATTTGGATCGGACCAATGCATAGCCTCCTTCTCGAGGGTTTTGTTATACTGTATAAAAAAATAATGTTAAAATAAGGATATTCATTCTCGATTTTTGATTTGACTTGTACCCATATAACACAAATATACTCATAGAACGCTAATTTAGACCATAAGATTGAACGAGATTTCTCCTAACATATATTGCTTATCATCATAATGCTTATAGCTTATGAAAAGGAGGGGACGGTATGGAGAAGCCTAAAATAGGATTAGCGCTTGGCTCTGGTGGTGCAAGGGGGTTTGCCCATTTAGGGGTAATTAAGGTTTTAAAAGAAGCGGGAATTCCCATAGATATCATCGCCGGCAGCAGTATGGGAGCACTTGTAGGCAGCTTCTATGGAGCGGGTATTGAAATGGAGCGTTTATATAAATTATCAACTGCCTTTAAAAGGAAATATTTTTTGGATTTTACGGTTCCTAAAATGGGGTTTATTGCTGGGAAACGAGTGAAGGATTTCATTAGGGTATTTACACATGGTAAAAATATCGAAGAACTATCGATTCCATTAGGAATAGTCGCAACTGACTTACTTACAGGCGAAAAGGTTGTTTTCAAACATGGTCCTGTTGCAGAGGCTGTTAGAGCAAGCATTGCTATTCCAGGAATTTTTGTCCCTGAAAAATATAATGGGAGAGTCTTAGTGGATGGTGGAGTGTCAGATAGAGTACCAGTATCCGTTGCAAAAGAAATGGGAGCAGATATTGTAATCGCTGTTGACGTATCCAGAGTAAAACGAAATGCAGAAATTACCTCCATATACGATGTCATTATGCAAAGTATTGATATCATGCAAACAGAAATTATTAATAATCGGGAGATTGCTTCAGATATCATGATTCGTCCGCCTGTTGAGGTATATAGCTCCCGTGCATTTACAAATATTCAAGAAATTATCTCACTTGGAGAAGATGAAACTAAGAAACAAATAGAACAAATTAAAAATGTTATAGAGGGATGGAAGGGGTAAAGGTTCGATGAGGAGAAAATTATTTGTAGGTACTTCCATTGTTATAACATTGATGATGATCGCGGGAGTATTTTTTTCATTACCTTATTATGTTTCAAAGCCGGGTATAGCGAAAGAATTAGCCCCCATCATTCAGGTTAATGGTGGCAGTGAAGGTAAGGGCAGTTTTATGTTGACAACTGTTAGAATGGGAAGAGCCAATATCTATTCTTATGTGGAGGCTAAGCTGTTTGATTATGTTGAACTCTACCCTTTAGAGGCAATCCTGCACGAAACAGAAACACAGGAAGAATATAATGCTAGGCAGCTTCATATGATGGCAGGCTCGAAGCTGAATGCTATTGAAGTAGCATATAAAAATGCTGGGTATCCAGTTGAATACGAATACAAAGGGGTCTACGTTGTTCAGGTAGTACCTGATATGCCAGCAGAAGGAAAACTTCAGTCTGGTGACCGGATTATTAAAGTTGATGGACAAAAATTTGCCTCCTCAGAAAATTTTATTGATTATGTTGGCAAGAAAAAGGCTGGCGATCAAATTGAGTTATCGGTTATTAGAAAAGATAAAACCAAAACAGAAAAAATAACGGTTCAGCCTTTTAAAGAGGATCCAAAAAAGGTTGGGATTGGGATTTCTTTGGTGGATGATAAGGAAATCATTGTGAATCCAAAAGTTACTGTTAAAACCGACGAAATTGGAGGACCTTCTGCTGGATTGATGTTCTCATTAGAAATCTATGATCAGTTAATGGAAGAGGATTTTACGAAGGGCTACAAAATTGCAGGAACTGGGACGATTGATTCAGAAGGAACAGTTGGACCCATCGGGGGAATAGACCAAAAAATTGTTGCTGCCGACAAGGCGGGAGCAGAAATCTTTTTTGCCCCTAATGAAAAAGGGAGCAAAGATTCCAATTACAACCTTGCCGTGAAGACAGCCCGCGATATTGATTCAAAAATAAAGATTGTTCCAGTTGATGTAATCGATGATGCAATTAATTATTTACAGAAATTACCGATGAAATAAAAAGATGGTGCCGATAGGCATCATCTTTTTTACTTTATAAAAATAGGTGGTTGTTTAAATTCTTGATTTAAAAGTCTATCCCTGGCCTGATTTCTTAATCCAAAGGAATATATCCGTGAAGCCTTAATATCCAGATAAATACCGTTTTCCTTATATGCTGATAATTTAGAAATGAGCGGAAGAGTAAATTGGGATTTATATTTATTTAAGTACTCTTTTCCATTCCCTGTCATCCCTAACAGTCGTAAATAAGAAGCCCTTTCGATTGTACTTTTCATCTCTGCTTTTTTTGTATTGGTTAAGATATGTAGACATATCCTTTGCAGCCTCGTCCAAGTATAGCGTTTTGTTTTAATTTTTTGCATAAATTCGTTAAAGTTAGCGGCGTCTAGTGCAGCAGCGATTAATCGGTGCTCAATTCCTTCTTCTACCTCGTAAATTTCTCTTAGCTCTTCTACACTGCAATGAAGCAGGCGAAAGCGTAGATAACTCCAATAATTTTCCCATTCATGAAAATTCCCATAGTCATCTAGATACTCTCTAAGGAGTCGGTCTGTGGCGTCTGGGACATATTGTTTAATGGAGCTATTATTTTCCTTCGAAGCGAAGAGTGCTTTCCTTATGCTTGTCGCACTGGCAATCGTTTCTGTCGCAAAATGTTCATCATGATAATCAGCATTTTTTCTTTTTACCGTTAACGGAATCATTGTGCTTTTTTGATGTTTTATAGCTTTTACATAATGAAA
The DNA here is from genome assembly GCF_031457145.1 of Neobacillus niacini. Lineage (GTDB taxonomy): Bacteria > Bacillota > Bacilli > Bacillales > Cytobacillaceae > Neobacillus > Neobacillus niacini_J. The sequence continues at coordinate 445,952 of NZ_JAVDVZ010000002.1, read as the reverse complement.
CCCAAGGATATTATTTGGTTTATCTAAACTTACAAGATTTTCGGGACTTGACAATGACTGAAAAGACAACGATAATGCTTTAGGGAAACTAACACCTGTTTTGATATTCATTTTAATATTTTCATCAAACTGATCTTTATGCTTATCCAAATAGTCAACTGTTTGTGAGAAGGATGATATATCACCGCTTTCGCTGCCGAAGCAAAGTGAGTGACACCCAATTGCATCTAGAATAGAGACAGCACCATTAGCGAAAGTCTCTGCCTTTTGTGTAGCAAATTGATAGGGTAGTTCAAGAACAATATCCACACCATTAAGGAGTGCCATCTTAGTTCGATACCATTTAGAAACAAGTGCAGGTTCGCCGCGTTGAAGGAAATTTCCGCTCATAACGGCAACAACTAAATCAGCTTCAGCTGTTCCTTTTGCTACTTGTAGATGATAGGCGTGTCCATTATGGAAAGGGTTGTATTCGACAATTACACCAACAGCTCTCATTAAAAATATCTCCTTAATTGTTAGAATCTCAAGTTAATTTAACAGTAATCGTATTATAGCAAAAATTTCCATAATAAGATAATTGTTCACGATATATTTTTGCTGCGATTGTAATCTGATTTAACTGGGTAAACTAATGTGAAGATGTTTTTTGGGGAAAATAGTAAAATGCAAAATCACCTTTTTAGGTGTAAAGAAAAAACATTGACAAAAATATAATCGAAGGCTATAATTACCTTTGTTGCCTTGGGGTGATTCAATTGAAATGGACATTAAGCCAATTAACAAAATATCGAAACAAGGATTTTCTGATAGATGATACCATTCGAGTTGATGAAATAAAAGAAACGGATCCGTCGATTCGTGAAGTATCACCGATACATATTACTGGTCGGGGAGATATTGATTCAACAAAAGTGACATTTCATTTGAAAATAGAAGGTCATTTAATCCTGCCTTGTTCTCGTACTTTAGTGGATGTAAAACTTCCGATTAATGTCGAAACAACTGAAACTTTCCTCTTACAAGGATCAGAATATGAAACTGTAGAGGAAGTTTACCAAGTAAAAGGGGATGTAGTTGATTTAATGCCAGTCATTAAAGAAATCCTTTTACTAGAAGTTCCAATGCAGGTGTTCTGTGATGATGTTAATCATGAAGATGCTGCTCCACAATCCGGTAAGGACTGGGAAGTTGTTCATGATCAAAATCAATCCAAGAAGATTGATCCAAGACTAGCAGGTCTTGCAAAGTTTTTTGATAAAAACAATTCTTCTTCCGAATCATAATCAGCAAAACAAGAAGCAAAGTGAAGAACCAGCATTCCTGGACTTCATTACTTTCTTAATACTCTTTAAGGAGGTGGGAAGAATGGCTGTACCTTTTAGAAGGACTTCTAAAACTGTAAAAAGAAAACGTCGTACACATTTTAAATTAAACGTACCTGGTATGGTAAGTTGCCCAAACTGTGGTGAAATGAAACTTAGCCACCGTGTTTGTAAAGCTTGCGGTACTTACAAAGGAAAAGAAGTTGTTAACGACTAATTTTCATTAGGATAAAAAGCACAAGGAGCAGTATGCCCTTGTGCTTTTGTCTTTTTCAGGTATTTAATATACATAGTAACGTTTAGAAGAAGGGGGAGAAACTGTTTGTCATATTCAATTGTGAAACGTGATATGGGTTATTTGTTATTTACAATTAACAGAAGCGAAAAAAGAAATGCCATTAATTATGATGTCATGAATGGATTAACAGAGGCGGTTTCTTTGGCTAAGGATCCCGCTATAAAGGCACTTGTCATTACAGGGGAAGGGGACCGTGCTTTTTGTTCAGGAGGGGACTTATCAGTTTTTCACCAACTTGAGACAAAAGAAGAGGCATATACAATGCTTTCAAAAATGTCCCAAATCCTTTATTCGCTGTTAACATTGTCTAAACCAACAATTGCCCTAATAAATGGTACAGCCATCGGTGGCGGATGTGAACTGGCTGCTGCTTGTGATTTCCGATTGGCGAGAGAGGGGATTAAAGCTGGCTTTGTTCAAGGGAAACAAGCCATAACCACTGGTTGGGGCGGCGGGTCTATTTTGCTTGAAAAACTACCTTCTGGACGCAGCATGAAGCTTTTAATGGAAGCTGAAATTCAAACTGCTGATTATTTAAGAGAAATGGGCTTTATCGATCATATTTATTCACACAACCCTATTGCTGCTTGTGAAGCTTATTTGGAGAAGCTTTTAGCTGTTGAATTAAGCGTTTTGGAATCATATAAAATGATGTGGATTAAAAGGTGGGAAGAAAGCAAGCTTCGAGAAAGAATAGATAATGAGGTAAGGAATTGCAGCGTCCTATGGGAAAGTGAGTCACATCATAAATATGTTCAAAACTTTATTAGTAAAAAAACGAAGAATTAAAGAATAAAGACAATCTGTTATCAGTCTATCTTTTCTAGTAGATGCATATGTATGAATAAAAACACTAGGAGGGATTTTCTGATGTCACCAACTCGCCAAGATGCATGGTCCCAAGATGAAGATTTATTGCTTGCTGAAGTTGTGTTAAGACATATTCGAGAAGGTGGGACACAGCTTCAAGCATTTGAGGAAGTTGGAAAACAACTTTCGCGAACTTCTGCTGCCTGCGGATTCCGTTGGAACTCTTTTGTAAGGAAGCAATATAAATCTGGAATCGAACTGGCCAAAAAACAGCGTAAAGAATTAAAAAAACAAACTATACCTTCTGAAAGAGATTATCCTAAAGAGATAGTAAATGAAGAAACGATTTCGCCGCTTCCAGGTAAGAGCGAGGAAGTAACCTTTCAAACCGTACTTCACTTCCTAGAAAACCTTCATAAGAGAGCTTCTGCAGCATCAACCATCGAGGAGGTCAAGGAGAAATCCATTCAAAAAATAAAAGAACTTGAAAAGAAATCATACTCTCTTGCAGCAGAAAATGAAAGATTAGCAAAAAATTTAAAAGCAATTGAAGAGGACTACCGTTCTTTAATTGAAATTATGGAAAGAGCCAGAAAAATGGTTGTCTTGCAAGAAGAAGATAGACAGCAAAAAGTAAAATTTCAAATGGATAAAAATGGTAACCTAGAAAGAGTGGAGAAATAGTAAAAAGCGGACATTTTGTCCGCTTTTTACTTACTTAATTATGCTGTGCTTCTACACCTTCAGGATACCAAACAAGTGGGTTCTCGCCTCGGTCGCGCTCCATGTCGTATTCAACATTTGCAAAGTCCATTTTCTCCCAAAAGCTTCTTGATTGTACTCTTGGGTTCGTTTTAATTGGAAGACTTAAGCTTTTAGCATATTCTACAAGAGCTTTTCCGTACCCTTTGCCTTGGTATTCTGGTAATACCTCAAGCTTCCATATTTCTAAATAATTTTGTGGAGGATAGAAATAACGATCAAACTTAGCATCTGTTTGATATAAACTCATACGTGCTACTAGTTTGTCTCCGAAATAAATTCCGTAAAATGGTGAGTCACTATCATTTTCAACCATATTTGCTTCTAAATCCTCAATCATAGAAAGTTCTTGGATTCCATATTCTTTAAATTTTTTAAATTCCTCTAAAGTTTTAAAATTTAATTTTAATTTTTCAACTTTCATCATCATTTAATAGCCTCCCCTAGAAATGATTCTCTTATCATCTGTATATATTCATTTATTACTGAATAATATGGTTTAGGATGTAAATTAATTAAATTATTCAAAATGAATTAATAACATTATATAACAAAAAAACAAAAAATTCTTTATATATTCAAGAAAACGCTTTATATTTTTGTGCCCGGTATATCCAGTTTAGGTTTAAAGGCCCGTTTCGGTCACTTTTCGAAACGGGTTTCTTTTTATGTTAAGACTAACAAACTAGGCTCTCATCTGCTAAAATATTAATTAATAAAAAAATAAATAGACAATAAATGGGTGGATGGCATGAAAATTGGCATTATTGGTGCAGGTTCTATTGGATTATTATTTGCTGCATACTTAAGCAAGGCTTTTCCTATTACACTCTATACTAGAACGAGTGTACAAGCAGAAGAGATTAATCAAAATGGTATATATCTTCAGGAAGGCACTGAGATACAGAAAATCAGCGTAAGGGCACTGCCAATTTCTGAATGGGAGGGGGAAGAAGAACTAAGCATTATTGCTGTAAAACAATATCAACTTCCCTCTTTAATGAATAAGTTACATAATTTAGATTCTGTCCCTCAAAACCTATTATTTCTACAAAACGGAATGAGTCATTTAAAGTTACTAGAAGTCATTTTTGATGCTAATATTTTTGTCGGTTCCGTTGAGCACGGGGCCAGTAAGGTGAATACATATACTGTTCGTCACAATGGTGAAGGAGCTATCAATCTAGCCTTATTTAAAGGTGATTCTTTAAGAATAAAGGAGTTTACAGAAGTTAGTGCTGCAATAAATTTTCCAATAACGATAAAAGAGAATTACTATAAAATGTTAGTTAATAAATTAGTAGTTAATGCAGTCATTAATCCTTTAACCGCAATCCTACATGTCCAAAATGGTGAACTAATTAAGAATCCTTATTATTTTGCGGCTGTAAAGAAACTATTTCGTGAAATCTCTTATGTACTAAACTTAGAAGATCCAATTCGAAAGTTTAGGGATATGGTTAGAATTTGTATCAAAACAGCTGGTAATCGTTCTTCAATGCTAAAGGATATCGAGGCTGGAAGAAAGACTGAAATTGAAGCGATACTCGGTTTTTTATTAGATGAAGCTGCAAAACAACAAAAGAAAGCTATAATTATTGAAAGTTATTATCATTTAATAAAAGGGAAAGAAAAAGGACAGGGGGAGAATTAATTGAATTCATTTATTTCATCCATTATCACTATATTCTTAACAATGCCTCTGCTTGGGTTTTTTATGATTTATATATTAAATAAATTAATTACAAAAAACACACGAAAGTCTTTTCATAAAGCCCTCGACTACTCAACTATTTTATTTATACTAGCTGTTCATTTCCTATTCATAACAATTTGGGAAAAATCGTTTTTTTGGTGGATCTTTTTAGTGTTAATTTTAATTGCAATGGTTTTCGTAGTTATAAATTGGAAAGTAAAAGGTGAAATTGTATTTACTAAGGTTTTTAAAGGGTTTTGGAGATTTAATTTTCTTGTCTTTTTTTTGGCTTATATTTCCCTGACCATTTTTGGTATTCTGCAGAGTGCATTAACTTTTACATTTTCCTAAGCAAAGATTTTTTTTATTAAGACGGTTAATGCTATACTCATATGGAATGAATATGGTTGAGTAGAAAGGAAGTACATAAATGGAGATTTTAAATCTCTCTTTATCAGCAACGAATCGATTTGCTTCAAATTATTTAGAGCAGTCTCCAGATATTTTGCCTTTTTTCCATTATCGGTTTAATGATTTGGCAGAAGATCAAAAAAGGTTAGATGAATTAAGCAATCGACATTTTCCGCGTGAAAAAGTAGCTGATCACATTGAGAAATTTATGGAACGTTTTCCATCATCAGAGGCAGTAAATAAATCAATAACTAAACTAAAGCAATTAAATAGTGTTGTGGTCATTGGCGGTCAACAAGCAGGAATTCTTACCGGACCTCTTTATTCAATACATAAAATCATCTCCATTATTAAATTAGCTGAGGAAAAGGAAAGGCAGCTGGGTGTTCCGGTTATTCCTGTATTTTGGATAGCAGGAGAAGACCATGACTATGATGAAGTTAATCATGTATTTATACCGATTGAACAAAGAGTAGACAAGTGGTCTTATCCGGAAAAAGTAAGACAAAAGAAAATGGTCTCGGATATTCACCTGAATAAAGAAGTTTGCCTAACATGGGTAAATAATTTGATTGAAAATTTGGGGGAGACCAATCATACAAAAGAGCTACTAAACTTTGCAGAAGAAGCATTAATGAAATCAGCTACGTTTGTTGATTTTTTTGTTCAAATTGTGATGGAACTATTTAAAGATTATGGCTTATTAATCGTTGATTCGGGTGATCGTAATTTCCGTCTTTTGCAAAAAGACAATTTTTCTCAACAAATTGAACATCATAGGGAAATTACAAATTATTTACTCGAGCAGCAAAGTATCATTGGCAAGAATGGATTTCCGATTACAATCGATTCAAATGAGAAAGCAGCTAATTTGTTTTATTATCATCCAAAATCAAAGGAACGAATATTGCTTGAATTTGAATTAGAAAGTAATCGTTTTGTGGGGAAAAGTGGAGTGGTTTCCTTCACAATGGAGGAACTAATCGAAATTTCCTTCCAGGATCCTGCTAAACTTAGTAATAATGTGGTGACTCGACCCTTAATGCAAGAGTGGCTTTTCCCTACCCTTGCGTTTATTGCTGGTCCCGGTGAAATTTCTTATTGGGCAGAATTAAAGCTTGTTTTTGAACATTTTAATATAAAATTGCCGCCAATTGTACCTAGATTAAACATAACCTTGTTGGAAAGAGCCATTGAAAGTGATCTGAATGAGTTGAAATTAGAACTATCAGAGGTTCTGAGCAGGGGAACGATTGAGGAAAAAGATCAATATCTAGAGACTATTAAGGATAGAGAAGTTTCTGAGCTTTTCTCTACACTAAAGTCACAATTACTAAAGCAATATGAGCTTATTGAAGCGAAAACAAATCAGCTTGATAAAAGCTTGGTGCCGTTACTAAAGAAAAATGAAAACTACCTGCTAAAGGAAATTAGATTCATGGAAACAAAGCTAGAGGAATCAGTTAAATTTAAGTTCGATGTGATTCTTAGTAAGTTTAACCGTATTGATTTATCACTACGTCCGGATGGTTTCCCACAAGAGCGAGTTTGGAACATTTTCTATTATTTAAATCAGTACGGAACTAATTTTATTAAAGAATTAATGGAACTTGATTTTGAATTTGATGGTCGACATAAGGTAATAAAACTTTAAGGAACTTTACACTCCGTGTGAAGTTTCTTTTTTTTTTAAGAAAATTACTGGATAAAAAAGGATTTAGGGGCGTTATCAAGAATAATTAAAAAATAGGTGGAGGAAAGTGGGGGAATGTGGTACATTTTATATAGAAAGTGGGGGTACCGGGTATGTTTATGGGTGAATACCATCATAGCATTGATAATAAAGGCCGGATGATCGTGCCATCCAAATTCCGTGATGATCTTGGAGAGATGTTTATCATCACACGTGGTTTGGATCAATGTCTATTTGGTTACCCATTATCAGAGTGGGCGCTGATTGAAGAAAAGCTTAAAGGTCTGCCTCTGACAAAAAAAGATGCTCGTGCATTTACCCGATTCTTCTTCTCTGGTGCAACAGAAAGCGAACTAGATAAACAAGGAAGAATCAATATCCCTGCACCATTACTTCAGTATGCAAAACTAGAAAAAGAATGTGTAGTTTTAGGAGTATCCAATCGAATTGAAATTTGGAGCAAACAGATTTGGGAAGACTATTTCTCAGAGTCCGAAGATTCTTTTGCTGAAATTGCAGAAAATATGATTGGTTTTGATATATAATGGACAAGTTATTCTATTATAGCTCCGTTTTATATCGTTCGATTGGAAAAGGTGATAATGATGTTTGAACATACAACTGTGTTACTAGATGAAGCTGTTAACGGATTAAATATTAAACCGGACGGCATATATGTTGATTGTACATTAGGTGGTGCTGGTCACAGTTCCCTAATACTTTCAAAACTTACTGATAACGGAAAATTGTTTGCCTTCGATCAAGACGAAATAGCTATTGCCAACGCAAAAGAGAAATTGTCACTCTATGGTGAGCAACTAACAATAATCAAAAGCAATTTCTTATACCTTAAGGAAGAACTTGAAAAACTAGGAATTGAAAAAGTGGATGGGGTTTTATATGACCTAGGTGTTTCCTCTCCTCAATTAGATACACCTGAAAGAGGCTTCAGCTATCATCATGACGCACCACTTGACATGAGAATGGACAACGAAGCAGATATTTCTGCTTACGATGTCATTAATCACTGGTCCTATGAGGATCTAGTTCGAATCTTTTTTCGCTACGGTGAGGAAAAATTCTCTAAGCAAATAGTTAGGAAAATTGAGGCTAGACGAGAAATCAAGCCAATTGAAACCACATTTGAGCTGGTTGAGCTTATTAAAGAAGGGATTCCTGCACCAGCGCGCAGAAAAGGTGGACATCCTGCAAAACGGGTATTTCAAGCGGTAAGAATTGCGGTTAATGATGAATTAGCTGTTTTCGAAAAATCCTTACAGCAGGCAATTGATATCCTTAACCCAGAAGGAAGAATAAGTGTTATTACCTTTCACTCATTGGAAGACCGGATTTGCAAGGCTGCATTTAAAAAGGAAAGTGAAACACCCAATTTACCTAGAGGATTACCTATAATCCCGGACGAGTATAAACCCAATTTAAAGTTAATTACAAGGAAACCTATTCTTCCATCTGAAGAAGAACTAGAACATAATAATCGTGCCCGATCTGCAAAGCTAAGGATTGCGGAAAAATTATAAATGTGAATAATAAAAAATAATTATGTGGAGGGGAAAGAATGAGTAATCTTGCCAGGAAATTTCAGCAACAACAGCAGGTAGAACGGACAGTACAGGAACAAAGTATTGTAAAAACAAAAAAACACTGGCTTACACCTGGGGAGAAAATAATCGGAGTAGTATTTACAGGATTGATTTGTTTTGGTTCCGTCCACATCATCTCAAATCAAGCAGAAATTTACCAGGTAAATAAGGATATTCAGGAGGTTCAAACCTCGATTAATGAAATAGAAAAGGTAAACAATGACCTGCAGGTACAAGTAAGCGAGCTTAGTACGTATGAGCGAATTTGGGAAAAAGCAAAACAAATGGGGCTTGTTTTAAACGAAAATAACGTCAAGGTTGTGCACGAGAAATGAACAAGAAACAGCCAAATATGAATTTCGGAGCAGCCGGATTATTTGTTGTATTCTGCCTGCTCTTTTTTATATTGCTTTTTAGATATTTTTCCATACAATTTACCGGTGAAGTTGGTTCGCAGCCACTGGCAGTAAAAGCCCAGCAGAAGTATAGCAGAACCGGGAGTTTGGATGCCGCAAGAGGTGTGATTTATGATCAAAAAGGAGAAGTCATCTCTGAGGATACTACCTCATATAACTTAATCGCTATCCTAGATAAAAAGATGACTACAAATCCCAAAAAGCCAAATCATGTAATGAACCCTAAAAACACAGCAAAAGAATTAGCGAACTTTATAGAAATGGAAGAATCCGAGATTTATAGTATTTTGACTAAAGATCAATTTCAGGTTGAATTTGGGAAAGCGGGTAGAGATATATCTCACCAAACGAAGAAAGAAATAGAGGCCCTGAAGCTGCCGGGAATTACATTTAAACGTGATTCGAAAAGGTTCTATCCAAATGGAATCTTTGCCTCCCATTTAGTTGGCTATGCTGACAGAGTTGATGAGGAGGATGGAACCTACAAGTATGTCGGAAAAATGGGGATTGAAAGTATATTAAACAAAGAGTTAACGGGTAAAGATGGAAAAATTAATTACGAAAGTGATTTATGGGGATACTTGCTTCCAGATGGAGAACAGAAGATTACCCCTGCTCAGAACGGAAATGATGTCTATCTAACCCTCGACAAAAAAATCCAAACATTTTTAGAAGACGCCATGAACAAAGTTGTAGAGGAATATAAACCTAAAAAAATCATAGCCATTGTTGCTGATCCCAAAACTGGTAATATCTTAGCCATGGGTCAGAGACCTTCTTTTCACCCTAAAACAAAAGAAGGGATTGATAACAGCTGGCACAATGAAGCGATAGAAATTTCTTTCGAGCCAGGTTCGACAATGAAAATCTTTACGCTTGCAGCGGCTATTGAAGAAAATAAATTTAATCCCAATGAGTTATTCCAGTCTGGCTCTTATAGAGTCACATCGAAAGATAAGGCGATCCATGACCATAATCGTTCTGGTTGGGGAACCATCTCCTACCTTGAAGGAGTTCAGCGCTCATCAAATGTTGCATTTGCGAAACTTGCAAATGAAAAAATAGGGTTTGAAAAATTCCGTGAGTACTTGACTAAATTTGGATTCGATCAACCTACAGGTATCGACCTTCCAAATGAAACCTCTGGGAAAATCCAATATACCTGGCCAATTGAAAAAGCAACAACTTCATATGGACAAGGTACAGCTATAACACCAATTCAGCAAATTCAGGCGGCGACGGCGATTGCAAATAATGGGAAAATGATGAAGCCTCAAGTAATCGATAAAATCGTCAATCACGACACTGGAGAGGTAATACGTGATGTTACACCAGAGGTTGTCTCCTCGCCGATTTCTGCTGAAACGGCAAAAGAAGTCCTTGATATTCTTGAAACGGTTGTAGCAAACGAAGAAACGGGTACAGGTAATCGATATCAAATAGATGGGTATAGTGTTGCTGGAAAAACAGGAACTGCAAGTATTCCTGATCCAAAGGGCGGCTATTTAGTTGGACAAGAGGATTATATATTTTCATTCTTAGGAATGGCACCTAAAGAAAATCCCAAGTTAATTGTATACGTTGCTGTTCAGCAGCCAGAAATAGACCACTATTCTATGGGTTCCATCCCCGTTTCTATGGTGTTTAATCCTGTAATGAAAAATAGTTTACAATATTTAAATATTCAGCCATCACAGCAAGAAAAAGCCTCTACAACAAAACTACCCGATTTAGATGGTCAAGGTGTCAGCAATACAGTTAAACAACTTGAAGAATCGGGTCTAGAAGTAGTTGTATTAGGAAAAGGCGCAAAAGTGACGGGGCAGTTTCCAGCAACGGATACAGATGTCCTTGAAGGTGAAAAAGTAATTATCCAAACAGATGGAGATTTGATTGCACCTGATATGACAGGCTGGTCACTCAGAGACGTGATGAAGGTGGCGAAAATAGCAGGGGTAAAACTAAATTCCACAGGCAGTGGTTATGTGGATAAACAAAATATTAAAGAGGGTACGTTATTACGCAAGGGAGAGTTTTTAATCGTTGATTTAAAAACCCCAGAAGAAAAATTAAAATTAGAATCTCAAAACAAAGAAGCCGATGAAAATAGTGAGTTACCGGATGAAGAAGGAGAAAAGCTCCCACAAGATTAATAATAGGTTCTTTGAATAGTAGTAGTAATCGTTCTAATCAAATAAGTACAAGCATATAAATGAACGAGAAGGATAAAGGAGGCTCGTTCATTTTATGCGTGTTTCAAATGTAACTGTCCGTAAAAGGTTAATGATTGCATTGTTCGCTGGAATTCTAATCTTTCTAATTATTGATGTCCGACTTGGTTATGTACAGTTTGTACTAGGCGATAAGTTGACTGGCCAAGCTAAGGGTTCATGGAGTAGAAATATCCCCTTCGAACCTGAACGTGGCGAGATTATTGACCGGAATGGTGTACCGTTAGCAACTAATATAAGTGCTCCAACTGTATATGTTGTTCCTAGACAGGTTAAAGACCCTGCGACAACATCTGAGAAACTTGCACCAGTGCTGAATACTTCAAAGGAAAACACCTATCGACAAATTACACAGGGTGTTTCCATTGTAAGGATAAAAGAGGGTAGAAAGATTTCTCATGAAAAAGCTAAAGAAATTAGAGCTTTAGGGCTTGAAGGGGTATATATAGGAGAAGACTCAAAAAGGCATTATCCATTTGGAAGCTATCTTTCCCATGTTCTGGGATTTTCTGGGGTGGACAACCAGGGGTTAATGGGCTTAGAGCTATACTATGATAAAGAGTTGAGCGGCGAAAGAGGCTCTGTAAAGTTCTATGCAAATGCTAAAGGGGAAAGAATGAATGATATGGCTGACGATTATGAGCAGCCAGTAGATGGACTTGATTTAAAGCTTACAATTGATACGAAAATTCAAACGATTATCGAAAGAGAACTTGATATTGCTGAGGCAACATATAATCCCGATGGAATTATAGCGATCGCAATGGATCCGAATAATGGTAAAATTTTAGGAATGTCGAGCCGGCCGACCTTTGATCCAGCTGAATTTCAAAACGTTCCACAAGAGGTCTACAACAGAAACCTGCCTGTGTGGTCAAGCTATGAGCCTGGTTCAACCTTTAAAATAATCACGCTTGCTGCAGCATTAGAAGAAGGTAAGGTAGATTTAGAAAAAGAACATTTTCATGATCCAGGTTCGGTAGAAGTTGCCGGTGCAAGACTGAAATGCTGGAAAAGAGGCGGTCATGGTAGTCAAACCTTCCTTGAGGTCGTGCAAAATTCATGTAACCCAGGTTTTGTTGAATTGGGGCAAAGATTAGGTAAAGATACTTTGTTTAAATATATAAAAGATTTTGGCTTTGGACAGAAAACAGGGATAGATTTAGCGGGTGAAGGCACAGGAATTTTATTTAAATTAAATCGAGTTGGTCCAGTTGAATTAGCGACCACTGCGTTTGGTCAAGGGGTATCAGTGACTCCAATTCAACAGGTTGCCGCAGTTGCGGCAGCAGTTAACGGCGGGACTCTTTATAAGCCGTATATTGCACAAGAGTTAATAGACCCTGTAACGAATGAAGTAGTCATGAGAAATACTCCTGTTGCGAAAAGAAAAGTAATTTCTGAAGAAACTTCCAAAGAAATCCGTCATGCCCTAGAGAGTGTAGTTGCTCAAGGTACAGGTTTCAGGGCCTTTGTTGACTCGTATCGAATTGGCGGCAAAACAGGAACGGCTCAAAAGGCACAAAATGGAAGGTACTTAGAAAACAACTTTATCGTTTCCTTTATGGGTTTTGCCCCAGCAGACGATCCGCAAATTGTGGTTTATGTTGCTGTCGATAATCCAAAAGGAGGGCTAATCTTTGGAGGAACCGTAACAGCTCCAATGGTTGGCAGTATTATGAAGGATGGACTTATGGCAATGGGTGTCGAACCTCGAAAAGATCAAATTGAAAAAGAAATAAAATGGCCTGATAGACCATTAATTACACTACCGGACTTAACGGGTTTAACGAAACTAGAGATTACAGAACAGCTGCTGAATCTTAAAATTGACGCAAAAGGTGAAGGGGATGTGGTCGTAAGGCAATCTCCAGATCCAGGAACGAAAGTAAAAGAAGGTTCGACTATTTGGCTTTATTTTGATGATAAGGAATAAATTTTATCCTAGCAGAGAGCAGGGCGGCCGGAATAATTTCCGCCGCCTGTTCTTTTGAAAAAATAAGCTTGTAATCTTAAGGATAAATAGCAATCTACATTGTTTTGCTGTAAAATAAGGTGAATCTTTTATAAGTGAATTTTTTGTGTAAATAATGGTATTTTCTGAAAAGGCAAGAGAGGATTTGAAGACATGAAATTACAAGACTTAGTTCAACCATTGCACCTTCTCGTTCCCTATGAAGGGACTAATCCTGAAATCACATCGATTGAAAACGACAATCGTAAGGTACAAAATGGGAGCTTATTTATTTGTATTAAAGGCTATACGGTCGATGGGCATGATTTTGCTGAATCAGCAGTGAAAAACGGAGCTGCCGCAGTACTTTCGGAAAAGGCGCTTCCACTTTCAGTACCTGTCATAATCGTTAATGATACAACTAGAGCAATGGCAGTACTTGCTGATGCTTTTTATAATCATCCAACAAAGAAGCTGCATTTAATTGGTATTACAGGGACGAATGGAAAGACCACTACTAGTCATCTAATCGAAAAAATATTTTCTGATCTGAACCATAGTACAGGGTTAATTGGAACCATGTATACAAAAATAGGTGATCAGAAGATTGAAACGAAAAATACAACTCCTGAGAGCCTGGTCCTCCAAAAAGGTTTCCAACAAATGCTGGATGCAGGTGTAGATACAGCTATCATGGAGGTTTCATCGCATGCCCTACATATGGGGAGAGTCCATGGTTGTGACTACGATATAGCGGTTTTTACGAACCTCACCCAAGACCATTTAGACTATCATAAAACAATGGAAGACTATATGCATGCAAAGAGTTTATTGTTCTCCCAGCTTGGGAATACATTTGACAAGGGTAAACCTAAGTTTGCTGTTTTAAATGCAGATGATACGGCTTCCGAATTGTATCGAAAATCAACTGCCGCACATGTTGTTACATATGGAATTGACAATGAAGCAGATTTCCATGCTAGAAATATTCAAATGTCTTCTGCGGGTACTACTTTTGAAATAGTAATAAAAGAGAAGAGTTATCCCATTGATATTCAGCTAATAGGAAAGTTTAGTGTTTATAATGTTTTGGCCAGCGTTGCAACTGCATTTGTCTCTAAGATTCCGATCGAGGCTATTATTGAATCTATCGAAGGTGTTAAAGGAGTAGATGGAAGATTTGAGTTAGTAAATGCTGGTCAAGAATTTACCGTAATCGTTGATTATGCCCACACGCCAGATAGTTTAGAAAATGTCTTGAAAACCATACAGAGTTTCGCTAAAAAAAGGATTTTTGTAATAGTAGGATGCGGAGGAGACCGGGATAAAACAAAGCGCCCTTTAATGGCGGAAATTTCTTGTCGGTATGCAACTGTTCCGATATTTACCTCGGATAATCCTAGAAGCGAAGAACCATTAGCGATTCTAAAAGATATGGAAGATGGTGTATCAGGCAAAGACTATATTACAATTCCAGATAGACGAGAGGCCATTATAGCGGCAATAAACCAAGCAACTGCAGGTGATGTAATCTTAATTGCAGGTAAAGGACACGAAACCTACCAGATTATTGGAAGTAATGTTTATGATTTTGATGACAGAGTGGTTGCTCGGGAAGCTATCGAGGGGAGATAGAAATGTATTTAGTGTTTAATGATTTAGTAACATTATACTCTGATTTTAAGGGAGTAAGAGAGGCTGATCATTTATATTTAACGGTTACTGACAGTGCAGCTGTAGCGCAGCCACGAGGCCTGTTTATGCCGTTAAATGATGATTCAGGAGAACTTTTAGACGCGATTGCTAACGGAGCTATTGCAGCTATTTGGGAGAGAGGGAAACCAGTACCCAAGTATACACCTAATCATTTTCCTATCTTTTTTACAGATTATCCCATCGAAGCTGTCAGAGATTTATTACGATTTTATTATAAAAAAATAGACGGAGATCAAGCTGAGAAAATGAATGTGACTAAATTCGTATTTTTAAATAAAAAACTTCTCAAAGAAAATAAAGAAACATATGATATAGCTGTAATGTTGGATAATGTGTCAATGAAAAACACGAATAATGATGTTGAGAGGAGGGGATAAAATGCTGGAGCAAGTTATTTTTTTCACAATATTAATGGGATTTCTGATCACAGTCCTACTTTCTCCGATTTTTATTCCCTTCTTACGAAGGTTGAAATTTGGACAAAGCATTCGGGAGGAAGGCCCCAAATCCCATCAAGTAAAAACAGGTACACCAACGATGGGTGGAGTGATGATTTTATTTTCAATTATTATTACTACTCTAGTCATGACAGGGAAGTTTTCTGAACCAACTGTTAAAACTTATTTACTTATTCTAGTGACTTTTGGCTTTGGATTACTTGGATTTTTAGATGACTTTATTAAGGTTGCCTTGAAGCGTAATTTAGGATTAACCTCAAAGCAAAAGTTGTTAGGGCAAATTATTATTTCAGTAATTTTCTATCTTATTTATAAACAAAATGGATTTCCCACGGAAATCTCAGTACCTGGTACTGATTTCTCCCTTGAATTAGGCTGGTTTTTTGTGTTTTTCATTGTATTTTGGCTGGTAGGATTCTCAAATGCAGTCAATTTGACAGATGGTCTGGACGGTTTAGTTTCGGGGACAGCTGCCATTGCTTTTGGCGCGTATGCAGTCCTAGCGTGGAATCAATCGCAGATGGAAGTGGCTATCTTTTCAGTTGCAGTAGCTGGTGCAGTCTTAGGCTTCCTCGTTTTTAACGCCCATCCTGCAAAAGTATTTATGGGTGATACCGGATCACTAGCTCTTGGCGGAGCGATTGCGACCATTGCTATCCTAACCAAGTTAGAGTTATTGTTAGTTATTATTGGCGGCGTATTTGTTATTGAAACACTATCGGTTATTCTACAGGTTATCTCGTTTAAAACTACTGGTAAACGAATATTCCGAATGAGTCCGCTTCATCACCATTATGAGCTGCTAGGCTGGTCGGAATGGAAGGTTGTTGTAACTTTTTGGAGTGTTGGTTTACTATTAGCAATTCTAGGTATCTATATTGAGGTGTGGTTATAAATGAAGCAGATTGAAACGTATCTTCATAAGAAAATTCTAGTCCTTGGTCTGGCAAAAAGCGGGGTTACAGCTGCAGCGCTTTTACATAAGCTTGGTGCGTTTGTGACGGTAAATGATAAAAAACCATTATCAGAAAATCCAGAGGCTCGAGGGTTATTAGAGCAGGGGATAAAGGTCATTTGTGGTGAACATCCTGTAGAACTTCTGGATGAAGGTTTCGAACTTATTGTTAAAAATCCAGGAATTCCTTACCAAAATCCAATTGTTGAGGGTGCTCTTGAGAAGGGAATCCCTGTATTAACAGAGGTGGAGCTTGCCTATCAAATTTCCGAAGCACCTTTCATAGGGATAACAGGAACAAATGGGAAAACGACCACGACTACACTTATCTTTGAAATGTTGAATGAAGGCAAGAAGAATCCATTAATTGCTGGTAATATTGGAACAGTGGCATCAGGAGTTGCTCAGGAGGCAACTGCAGAAAATAATATTGTTATCGAATTATCATCCTTTCAATTAATGGGTATAGACACCTTTAACCCTAAGATAGCAATTATTACAAATCTATATGATGCCCATTTGGATTATCATGGAACCAGAGATGAGTATTTTAAAGCAAAAGCAAATATCACCAAAAATCAATCTAAAGGGGATTACTTTATTTTCAATGCAGACCAGGAGGAAGTCCTTGAAATTGCTAAACATTCTCAAGCTGCGACTATTCCTTTTTCAACAAAACGTGTCCTTAATGAAGGGGCTTATATTAGCGAAGGGTATATTTGTTTTAACGGCGAGAGAGTAATGTTAGTAGACGAAATTGCCCTTCCTGGGGTCCATAATCTTGAAAATATCTTATCCGCCATGGCTGCGGCAAAGCTAACAGGTGTTAGTAATGAAGCCATTCAGACAGTTCTTAGAACGTTTACCGGAGTAAAACACCGGCTTCAATATGTTGCAGAAATAGCTGAAAGAAAGTTTTATAATGATTCAAAGGCAACAAATATTCTAGCAACCATTAATGCATTACAGGCTTTTAAGACTCCCATCATCCTGATGGCAGGGGGGCTTGACCGTGGAAATGAGTTTGATGAATTACTACCATATTTGAAAAATGTGAAAGCATTAATTACCTTTGGTCAAACTTCCTCTAAAATTGAGCGGGTCGGTGTAGAAGCAGGAATAAAACAAATTAACACTGTCGATAATGTTGAAAAGGCCGTGCCTGTTGCTTTTGGATATTCAGAACCAGGCGATGTGATTTTGTTATCTCCTGCATGTGCAAGCTGGGATCAATATAAAACTTTTGAAGTCAGGGGAGACATTTTTATCGAAGCGGTGCATAAGCTTAAGTAAGGGTTGTCCAAGGAAAAGCGGAGGCCCTAAACTTGCTACTCGAGGTGTTTGGTGTGCCGACAAAGAGAACTACTCCTGATTTTATATTATTAATTGTAACATTTACTCTATTGGCAGTAGGGCTAATTATGGTTTATAGTGCTAGTGCAGTATGGGCAGAATTTAAATTTGATGACTCCTTCTTCTTTGCAAAAAGACAAACGCTTTTTGCTGGTGTAGGAATCGCGGCTATGTTTTTTATTATGAATATTAATTATTGGACATGGAGAGAGTGGTCAAAGGTTATATTAATTGTCTGCTTTGTATTATTAATCCTTGTACTCATCCCTGGGGTCGGTAATGTTCGAAATGGCTCTCGAAGCTGGATTGGAGTTGGTGCTTTTTCCGTTCAGCCGTCAGAGTTTATGAAGCTCGCAATGATCGCCTTTTTAGCCAAGTTTCTTTCTGAAAGGCAGAAATTGATAACCTCCTTTAGACAAGGACTAATTCCATCATTAGGTCTTGCTTTTGTAGCTTTTGCTTTAATTATGCTCCAACCTGATTTAGGGACCGGTACAGTAATGATTGGAACCTGTGTCGTTATGATATTTATTGCTGGTGCAAGGGTTGGACATTTTGCTTTTTTAGGATTATTAGGCATAGCTGGATTTGTGGGCTTAGTTGCTTCAGCACCGTATAGGATGAAAAGAATAACTTCTTTTTTAGACCCATGGCAAGACCCATTAAACAGTGGATTTCAAATTATCCAATCACTTTATGCGATTGGTCCTGGTGGTCTCTTCGGACTGGGTCTCGGTGAAAGCAGGCAGAAGTTTTTTTACTTGCCTGAACCACAAACAGACTTTATATTTGCAATTTTGTCTGAAGAACTAGGATTTATTGGCGGCTCCTTCATATTACTTTTATTTGCTCTGCTATTATGGAGGGGAATACGCATTGCCTTAGGGGCACCGGATTTATATGGAAGCTTTCTGGCAGTAGGCATAATTTCTATGGTTGCCATTCAAGTTATGATTAACGTCGGTGTTGTAACTGGTTTAATGCCTGTTACCGGAATCACCCTTCCGTTCCTAAGCTATGGTGGATCTTCACTAACATTAATGTTGATGGCTATAGGTGTCCTTTTAAATATAAGCCGTTATTCTAGATATTAAATTACCCTGTTGAGAGGCAGGGTTCTTTTTATTTATATGCTTTGTTTGTTTACAATTAGATAACATTCTTTTATCAATCATTAACTTCTGTTAATTTTATAGTAAGATAGGATAGGAAATTAACTTAAAGCAATCTTTTAATTTGGGGTGGACATATGAAGATAGTAGTAAGTGGCGGAGGGACTGGCGGCCATATTTATCCAGCTCTTGCCCTAATAAGGGAAATACAAAAAGAAAACAAAGACGCGCAAGTTTTATACATAGGGACAAAGAATGGTTTGGAAAGTACTCTTGTACCAAGAGAGGAGATTCCATTTAAAGCAATCCATATTACTGGGTTTAAAAGAAAATTATCCTTGGATAATATCAAAACGGTGTTAAGATTTTTAAAAGGTGTTAGGGACAGCAAAAGAATGTTAAAAGAATTCCAGCCTGATATTGTTATTGGCACAGGTGGTTATGTCTGTGGACCTGTTGTCTATGCAGCGTCAAAATTAAATATCCCAACGATTGTTCACGAGCAGAATAGCGTTCCAGGGTTAACTAACAAATTCTTAAGTAGATATGTGAACAAGGTTGCTATATGTTTTGAAGAAGCTAGAGAACATTTTCCAAATGAGAAGGTGGAGTTTACCGGAAATCCACGGGCTTCTGAAGTAATGGGTAAAGATGGAATCAGAGGAAGACTATCTGCAGGATTAAGTACTACCATGCCGGCGGTACTAATTTTCGGTGGAAGCCGCGGTGCTAGACCGATAAATGACGCAGTTGTTAAAGCACTTTCTGAATTTGCCGATAAGCCATATCAGGTACTATACATCACTGGTGATGTACATTTTAAGGATGTGCAAAACGAAGTGGAATTAATCGGGAATCCGAAAAACGTAGTGATTAAGCCCTTTATTCATAACATGCCAGAGATTTTGGCGGGCATAGATTTAGTTGTCTCAAGAGCTGGTGCAACTACATTGGCTGAAATTACCTCATTGGGAATTCCGAGTATTCTCATTCCAAGCCCGTATGTTACAAATAATCATCAAGAAAAAAATGCTAGGTCACTTAGTGACCACGGTGCTGCAGAATTACTCCTCGAAAAAGATTTGAATAGCAAAAGTCTTATTCAGCATATAGACAAAATTATTTTAGATGATGAAAACCTAAGGATGATGAAAATAAAAGCAAAAAAGTTAGGGGTACCTGACTCCGCACATCGACTTTATAAACTTATGAAACAGCTAATAAAAGGAAAACAAAAGTAGCCCAAAAAGGATTTTAGCATAAACTAAAACTATACGTTTGTTTTGAAAGATAGGGTGATAGGAATGGACGGATTATTAACTGAAATTCAAGAATTAAATGTTGGCAAAGTGAAACGGAATGAACTGTTATCACAGCATACGACAATGAAAATTGGAGGTCCTGCTGACCTTTTGATTGAACCATCATCTTTGGAAAACATTCAAAGGGTAATGAACTTTATTAAAGACCGCCAACTCCCATGGAGGGCTATTGGCAGGGGGTCAAATCTTCTCGTCTCTGATAAGGGGATTGAAGGAGTAGTCATTAAATTAGGCTCTGGGTTAGACCATTTATCCATAAATGAATCTACTATTACGGTTGGAGGTGGTCATTCCTTAGTAAGCTTATCTACCTTGATATCGAAGAAAGGGTTGTCCGGCCTTGAATTTGCAAGTGGTATCCCCGGTTCAGTTGGCGGCGCAGTCTATATGAATGCAGGGGCACATGGGTCTGATATTAGTAAGATTTTAACAAAGGCTCACATCCTGTTTGAAAATGGGGAGATTGAATGGTTGTCTAGGGATGAAATGGAGTTCACCTATAGAACCTCTGTCCTTCAAAAGAAACGCCCTGGGATCGTTTTAGAAGCAGAATTCATATTAACAAAGGGTGATAGGGCTGCCATTGTTTCCCAAATGCAAAAAAACAAGGATTACCGCAAAGAAACACAACCTTGGAATTTTCCATGTGCAGGAAGTATCTTTCGGAACCCGCTGCCTCATTATGCCGGTAAATTGATAGAAGACGCTGGATTAAAAGGGTACCAAATTGGCGGAGCAAAAATATCGGAAATGCACGGGAATTTCATTGTAAATGCTGGTAATGCAAAAGCTAAGGATGTGCTTGATTTAATTCAATATATAAAAGATACGATTCAGAATCTGTATGGAATCAAAATGGAAACCGAGGTAGAAATTGTTGGGCGACAGTAAATAAATTGTCGTACTAATTACAAATTTTGTGTTATAATTACACATTATAAATATGGAAAAAAACTGAGAAAATGAATGACGGCATGACTTTTCGTGCCGTTGTTTTCGCTTTTTAGGCAGGAGAAGCGGGTAGTAGTTCATAGGTTTTCTTTAGGACATGCTAAGCGTTATTCTTAATGGAGGGAAGTGTATGGATAAAGGTAAGATTGTTGCACTTGAGGATCGAATTCCGAAGCTGAAAGAGCAAAGAAGGCGTAAAGCTAACAGAAGGCTGATATTTCTACTGTTCTTGTTCTTTACCATGATTGCCGTTGTCGCTTATGTACAGTCACCATTAAGTCATGTGAAAAAGGTTACCGTTAATGGAAATGAATTACTGTCAACAAATGAAGTGATTAAAACCTCTACTATCTCCACGAAAACAAACATTTGGAGTGTAAGGAAAAATATCGCTGCTAAAAACCTAGAAAAGATGAATGTGATAAAGAAAGCGGAAGTAAAAATTAAATGGCCCAATACGGTAATGATTGAAATTGAAGAACGAAATAAAATTGCATATATTAAATCAGATAAATCCTATTATCCAGTTCTGGAAAACGGAAAGGTCCTAAAGGATAGAGAAGTGGCAGAAATACCAGTAAATGCACCTATTCTTTTTAAATTTAAAGAAGGTACGGTCCTTAAAGAAATGGTCTCTGCACTAGAAGAACTTCCTGATGAAGTCCGAAATGCTATTTCGGAAGTACACCATACACCAAAAAAAGCGGACGAATTTCATATTTCGTTATTCATGAATGATGGTTTTGAAGTAAGCGCCACATTACGAAGCTTTTCTGAAAAAATGATTCATTATCCTTCGATCATAAGCCAATTAGATCCTAACATAAAGGGAATTATTGATTTAGAGGTAGGCTCGTTTTTTAAGGCCTATGAATTGGAAGCGGAGGAAACGAAAATTGAGAATGATAAAGGTGAAGGGTAAGCATGTTATTTTATCCCTAGTCTGCCTTGTTCTGGGGTTTATGATAGCTTTTTCCTATCATTTTACTCAAAAAGAATTAAATCAAAATAACACAAACCTAACAAGTAAACAATGGGAAAAAACCATAGACCTTAGAAATCAGCTGATTGAAACGGAGGAATTAAATCGAAAGCTGCAGAAGGAATTAAATCAGAAGCAAGATAAGGTATTTGAAAACGAAAAAGACCTATCAAAAGTAGCAGAGGTTTATTCTACCTTAGCTGAAGATGCGGAAAAATACCGAATGTTTTTAGGAAAAGTTAAAGTAAAGGGTCAAGGTGTAATGGTCCAGCTCTCAGATGGTGACTACGATCCAGAAGAAGAAAATATTAATAACTATCTCGTCCATGAATACCATGTATTTAAAGTTATTAATGAGCTTTACATCTCTGGTGCAGCTGCTATCGCAATTAATGGTCAAAGATTAACAAGCCAGTCTTATATTATATGTAACGGACCCGTAATTACTGTTGATGGCATTCAACATCCAGCACCTTTTGTTATTACAGCTATTGGTGACCCTGAAGTATTAACTTCTGCCCTAAACCTAACCGGTGGTGTGAAAGATCAACTCGTTAATGACAATATTGTCTTTACCCTAGAAAAAAAGAACGAAATCATTCTAAATCCAATTTTAGGAAAATCATAAGGTAAGTGAATATGTCCACGTAAAATGATAATAAAAGGTAAGGTGAAAAAAGTGGACAAGCATAAAAAAAATATTAGTTTTATTGCTGTCTCTGTCGTAATTGGTTTTATGATTGCTATCCAATTTCAAACAGTAAAAGAACCTGTTGAACGTGATACGCGTGATTTATGGCAACTACGGGAGGCGTTGCTTCAAGAGAAAGAATTACAGTCTGAGTTATTGAGTGAAATTCGTTCCATTGAAGAAACTTTACAAGCCTATGAATCAAAACAGAAACAGAGTAAGGAACAGGCATTACTTGACACCATTCAAGAATTGAAGATTGAGGCGGGAATGACAGAAATACAAGGTCCTGGTTTAACTTTGAGGATTGAGCCTATACTTGAGGAAATCCAAATTGGCTTACCGATAGCAAGTAGTCTATCACCTGAACTCCTAAAAAGATTATTGAATGAGTTGAATATGTATAACGCCAAATACGTATCTGTTGATAAACAGCGTATCATCAACACTACTGTAATTAGAGATATCAACAATGAAACAAAAATTGATGGTCACGCGTTGACGAATTTACCAATTGAGGTAAAGGTTGCTGTTGATAATATAGAAACCGCAGAGAAGTTATATAATCAGATGAAAGCTTCGAAGGCAACGGAAGAATTTTTCATCGAAAATCTCAAGCTAACTATTTCGGATCCAAATCCAGAAATAACGATTCCCGCTTATGATAATTCAATCCAGGTTCGGTATTTAGAGTCATTGAAGGCGAATGAAGGAGGGAATACATAATGTGGCTTCCGTTGTTAGGGTTGATTGTGGGTATATTTCTTGGTCTTTTAACTGATATTAGGATTCCTGAAGAGTATTCTAATTATCTATCAATTGCAGTTTTGGCAGCTCTTGATACATTATTTGGCGGAATCAGGGCCCATCTGCAAAATATATATGATGAAAAAGTATTTGTTTCTGGATTCTTTTTTAATATTTTGCTCGCTGCAAGTTTAGCTTTTCTAGGCGTTCATCTTGGTGTAGACTTGTATTTAGCAGCTGTTTTTGCCTTTGGTGTTCGCTTATTTCAAAATATTGCCGTAATAAGACGAATATTATTGACAAAATGGTCAACAAACAAAGAAAAATTAGAAAAAAATTGATTTTATTTAAAGGGAATTATTTAGTTGTGACGAATAATTTTATAAGATATAGGTATTTACTTTTTATCAATATATCTTGTGATGAATAATTGTTGTTCGACTGAAGGAATGCTAAGGAGGTGCCAAAGAATGAACAGCAATGAAATATATGTAAGTCTTGACATCGGTACATCCAGTGTAAAGGTAATCATTGGTGAAATTGTCAACGACTCGATTAATATTATTGGTGTTGGAAACGTTAAGTCTGAAGGATTACGTAAAGGTTCTATCATTGACATCAATGATACCGTTCATTCTATTAAACGGGCAATTGAAGAAGCTGAGAGAATGATTGGAATGGAAATACGACAAGTGATTGTTGGAATATCTGGCAATCAGGTTGCTCTGGAACCTTGTCGTGGAATTGTAGGAGTTTCCAGTCAGAATCGTGAAATTACTAATGAAGATGTTAGACGTGTTATAGAAGAGGCCCAAGTGGTATCTATCTCTCAAGATAGAGAAATTATTGGCGTTATACGAAAACAATTTATCCTTGATGGTAAGGATGAAATTAATAACCCATGTGGGATGATAGGTGTCCGTTTGGAAGTGGAAGGTACACTTATTACAGGTTCTAATGCTATTATTACGAATACATTGCGATGTGTCGAACGTGCTGGTTTAGAAATTACCGACATTATTCTACAGCCGCTTGCAGCAGGAGAATATGCCCTGTCAAAGGATGAAAAAAACTTAGGGGTTGCGTTAATCGACTTAGGCGGTGGATCAACAACCATTGCTTATTTTGAACAAGGATTCTTGGAAGCAACTAGTGTGATACCAGTAGGCGGAGATCTTATTACAAATGACCTTTCCAAGGTATTACACACTTCTACCGAGGATGCTGAAAAAATAAAAGTAAAATATGGACATGCTTATTATGATGATGCTTCTGAAGATGAATTCTTCAGTGTTCCAATTATCGGAAGTGATCAGCATCAACAATTTAATCAACTATATGTGTCCGAAATAATAGAAGCTCGAATGGAAGAAATCTTTGAATTGATTGCTCATGAATTGAAACGCTTAGGTATAGATGATTTACCTGGAGGATTTGTCTTTACAGGTGGTACTGCAAATATGCAGGGGGTATTAGAATTAGCTCAATCGATTTTCCAAAGTCCAGTTCGCAAAGCCGTTCCTAATTATATTGGAGTAAGAGAACCTCAATATACAACTGCGGTTGGTTTAATTAAATATGCTTACAAGAATGCTAGATTACCAGGTGGGACCTTCGTCGCTTCAGCACCTGTATCTGAACCAATCGAGAAGAAAGTTCAAAAACAACAACAACAACAACAACAACCAAAGGCAAAAGTAGAAAAACATCCGGAAGATAAGATGTCATCAAAAGTAAAAAAATTCCTTGGTCTCTTTTTCGAATAGGCAAATACGAAAAAGAATATCGACGAATTAGGAGGATTTGTCATGTTAGAGTTTGATACAAATTTAGATTCTCTTGCAACAATAAAAGTAATTGGGGTTGGCGGCGGAGGAAACAACGCAGTAAATCGAATGATCGAACATGGTGTTCAAGGGGTAGAATTTATAGCGGTAAATACCGATGCACAAGCACTAAATCTTTCAAAGGCAGAAGTGAAAATGCAAATTGGTTCAAAATTGACGAGAGGTCTCGGAGCCGGTGCTAATCCTGAAGTTGGTAAGAAAGCTGCAGAAGAGAGTAAAGAGCAATTAGAAGATGCTTTACGCGGAGCGGATATGGTGTTTGTAACGGCAGGTATGGGCGGCGGAACAGGTACAGGTGCTGCACCTGTTATTGCTCAAATTGCCAGGGACTTAGGTGCCTTAACGGTTGGGGTAGTAACTCGTCCATTTACTTTTGAAGGTAAAAAGCGTTCAAACCAAGCTGCTGGTGGAATTGGTGCTATGAAAGAAGCAGTCGATACGCTCATTGTTATTCCGAATGATCGCCTACTTGAAATTGTAGATAAAAGTACTCCAATGCTCGAAGCATTCCGTGAGGCGGACAATGTACTTCGCCAAGGTGTTCAGGGTATTTCAGACTTGATTGCAGTTCCTGGTCTCATCAACTTAGACTTTGCTGATGTGAAAACCATTATGTCAAACAAAGGATCTGCACTAATGGGAATTGGTATGGCAACGGGTGAAAATCGTGCTACCGAGGCTGCTAAGAAAGCAATTAGCTCTCCATTGTTAGAGACTTCTATTGATGGTGCACAAGGGGTTCTAATGAATATCACAGGCGGCAGTAACTTGAGCTTATATGAGGTACAAGAAGCTGCTGATATTGTGGCAACAGCATCTGATCAAGAAGTAAACATGATTTTTGGATCTGTCATTAATGAAAATCATAAGGATGAAATTATTGTTACCGTTATTGCAACTGGCTTTAATGAAGAAGTCGTTCAACCTAAGGCTACTCGTCCAACATTTGGTCAAGCAAAGCCACAATTGAATACGGTTAAGAGAGAGTCAAAACGCGAAGAAGTTCCACAAGAACCTGTTCGTAATACCAGCAATGGTTCACAAGAGGAAACACTAGATATTCCTACTTTCTTACGAAACAGAAATCGTAGAAAATAACTCTGTAAAAGGCATGGTCCAAAAGGATCATGCCTTTTTTGTTTAAAAGAAATTAGACAAAATACGTTGTTTATAGTGAAAATTTCTGTCTTTTTGATTACATAAAGTGACAGACTTCAGCCCATCAAGTAGGTTATACTTTTCCCTAAACAGAATAATAGAAATGATTGGTACACCCTTATGTACAGTCCATAAAGCTACTAATTTGCTGGAGACATTAAAAGGGGGAAGATGGTTGTCTGTTTATTTAGATGTTATTTGGGCTCTTAATCTGTTATTTGATAGCCTTCTCCTGTATCTATCAGCCATATTTCTAAAAAGACGAATTCGGATATGGAGGTTATTAGCGGGCGGTTTTATTGGTTCATTAATCATATTATTTTCGTTTACACCATTACATACCTATTCCAATCATCCGATATCAAAGCTTCTTTTTTCGGTCGTAATGGTTTTGACTGTATTTGGTTTTAAACGATTCTCTTTTTTCATAAAGGCATTAATGACCCTTTATGTAACAACATTTCTTATTGGAGGAGCATTAATTGGAGTCCATTATTTTGTTCAATTTGATGCTGAAATGTCAACAAAAGTATTGATTGCAAACGTTACTGGATTTGGTGACCCGATTAGCTGGCTTTTTGTATTGCTAGGTTTTCCAATTGCTTGGCATTTCTCAAAAAGCAATATTGAAAGTATGGAAATGACCAAAATTCAATTTGATCAGATAGTTAATGTTACTCTAAAAATAAATGGTGAATCATTGACATTTAAAGGTCTTATTGACAGTGGAAATCAGCTTTATGACCCATTATCCAAACTTCCAGTTATGTTTGTCTCAATTAAGAATATGGTAGAAGGTATGAGCGAACCGATTCAAAAAATGGCGACTGATCCAGAAGCTCTGATTCTTGGAAATGAAGAGTTTCCGCTTGAATGGCAGAATAGACTAAGGATTGTTCCTTGTCGGGTGGTAGGACAAGAGCATCAGCTCATCGTGGCTGTTAAGCCTGACTCCATTGTGTTTGATAGAAAGGGAGAGAGGTACTTATGCGAAAAGGGTCTTGTATCGTTTACTATGCAGCAATTATCAGCAGATGATACCTTTCAATGCATTGTTCATCCAAAGATGCTCACTGGACCAAAACAGCATGACGATTCGGTGAAAGTAAGCTAATTATACTATACTCGCAAAAATCATATTTTAGAAGGAGGTACTTGCATGAAAAAATGGAGACTTCGCCTATCCTACTACTGGTATAAGATCCTAATAAAATTAGGAATTAAAAGCGATGAAGTTTATTATATTGGCGGCAGCGAAGCCTTGCCGCCTCCTTTAAGTAAGGATGAGGAAGAGCTGTTATTAAATAAGCTTCCTGGTGGTGATAAGGCAGCAAGATCGATTTTAATCGAACGTAATCTAAGACTTGTTGTCTACATCGCGAGAAAATTTGAAAATACCGGGATTAATATTGAGGATTTAATCAGTATTGGAACCATTGGCTTGATAAAAGCAGTCAATACTTTTAATCCTGAGAAAAAAATTAAGCTGGCTACATATGCATCTAGGTGCATTGAAAATGAAATCCTTATGTATTTGCGAAGAAACAATAAAATACGGTCTGAAGTTTCGTTTGATGAGCCATTAAATATTGATTGGGATGGAAACGAATTATTATTGTCAGATGTTTTAGGAACAGATGATGATATTATAACGAAGGATTTAGAAGCGAATGTCGATAGAAAGCTATTGACTAAGGCATTGCACCAATTAACAGATAGAGAAAAACAAATCATGGAACTACGCTTTGGTTTGACAAATGGAGAAGAAAAAACCCAGAAAGATGTAGCTGATATGCTTGGAATATCACAATCATACATTTCTCGACTAGAAAAAAGAATAATTAAAAGATTACGAAAAGAATTTAATAAAATGGTGTAATGTTTTTTTAAAAAAAGAAATTTTTTACACCGTAAAGACCTTAGGGAGTAAAGATTTATAAGCAATTTCTGACAATTTTGTGTCAATTCCTGCATAAGTACAAGTGCATATTTTTCCTGCTCAAGGAAATACTGTTTTTTGTACAGCAACTCCTATGAGGAGGGAAAAGGGATTGACTCGAAATAAAGTTGAAATTTGTGGCGTAGATACATCAAAACTTCCTGTATTAAAAAATGAAGAAATGAGATTACTCTTCAGGCAAATGCAAGAGGGCGATATTACAGCACGAGAAAAACTCGTCAACGGAAATTTACGACTTGTACTAAGTGTCATTCAGCGGTTTAACAATCGCGGCGAGTTTGTTGATGATTTGTTTCAGGTTGGCTGTATTGGGCTTATGAAATCGATTGATAACTTTGATTTAGGTCAAAACGTAAAGTTTTCCACTTATGCCGTACCAATGATTATTGGCGAAATACGCAGGTACTTGCGCGATAACAATCCTATTCGCGTTTCGAGGTCCTTAAGAGATATCGCTTATAAGGCACTTCAAGTAAGGGAACGATTAATGAGTGAAACTTCACGGGAACCAACTGCTGAAGAGATTGCAAAAGTATTAGAAGTCCCTCATGAAGAAATAGTATTTGCATTAGATGCTATCCAAGACCCAGTGTCATTGTTTGAACCTATTTATAATGATGGCGGGGACCCTATTTATGTGGTGGACCAATTAAGCGATGAACGAAGCAAAGATATCCAT
The DNA here is from genome assembly GCF_031457145.1 of Neobacillus niacini. GTDB lineage: Bacteria > Bacillota > Bacilli > Bacillales > Cytobacillaceae > Neobacillus > Neobacillus niacini_J. The sequence goes on along the minus strand of NZ_JAVDVZ010000002.1, from coordinate 416,824 downwards.
TGGATTGAAGAAATCGCCTTAAAAGAAGGTATGCGGAGATTAAATGAACGTGAAAAATTAATTCTAAGAAAACGATTCTTCCAAGGTAAAACGCAAATGGAAGTAGCCGATGAAATTGGAATTTCCCAAGCACAGGTATCACGTTTAGAAAAAGCAGCCATCAAACAAATGAATAAAAATATTCAAAGCTAAAGCTGTCCCTTATGGGCAGCTTTATTTTTATTATTTACAGATAAAATGGTGAAACAAATCATATAGTTTCATTAGGATAAAATAGTAGGAGTGAGATAAATGGTGAAAATTTCTGAATTTCAGATTAAAGATGTTGTAAATGTGTCCGATGGTAAAAAGCTCGGAAATATTGGTGATATTGAAATCAACCTCACTACAGGTAAAATTGAAGCTGTTATTGTTACCGGTAATGGGAAAGTTTTGGGCTTTTTTGGGCGGGAAGAGGACATTGTTATACCATGGAAAAATATAATAAAAATTGGTCAAGATGTAATCTTGGTAAGATTCAAAGCATTGGAGGGAAAAACAACGGAAGAAATGGAAGTATAGAAAGCTTTATATCAACGGTGACCATTTAAAGGATTCATGGTAAACTAGAAAAAAACAAATGAGGTTAAATATGGAGCCCTTTGTATATGATAATCAATCGTATTTTTCAATTAAAAATTGGATGAAGCAGCATCCTGGGCTGGTTGCTGGCATTACAACAAAAAAAGGCGGCAGCAGCACAGGAGTTTATGAAAACCTAAACCTCGGCTTTCATGTTGGAGATCAATTTGATGCTGTTTGTTCGAATAGGAACCAGGTCGCGAGTCTTCTTCAATTTCCAGTTCAGCACTGGGTAGGTGCAGAACAGACCCATGATACGCTAATTAGAAGAATTTCCAGGACTGACCGCGGTAAAGGGGCAGATTCCTATGATCATGCCTTTAAGGAGACAGATGGCTTTTATACAAATGAAGAGGGGGTTTTACTAACTCTTTGCTACGCAGATTGTGTCCCTCTTTTTTTTATTTCTCCTAAACACAAGATGATTGGTACTGCGCATGCTGGCTGGAAGGGAACTGTAAATGAAATTGCGCGTAAAATGATTGAGCAATGGCAAAGGGAAGGAATCGCTCCTAATCAAATTTTTGCAGCAATAGGCCCTTCTATTTGTGAAAAATGTTATATTGTTAATGATTATGTAATTAACTTTGTAGAAAATATACTAGTAGATGTCGAAGAAAAACCATATAATTTAATTAGTGTCGGTCAATATACATTAGACTTGAAAAAAATGAATCAATTGATTCTTCTTAAGGCTGGGGTGCCTGAAAAGAATATACATATTTCGAAGCTATGCTCTAGTTGTGACGAATCTGAATTTTTTTCTCACCGCCGGGACCAAGGACAAACAGGCAGAATGTTAAGTTATATAGGCTGGAAGGAGACCTCCGAATGAAGGTAGCAGATAATCTCATACATATTAAACAGCATATTAGTCAAGCGTGCCAGAAGGTTAATCGGTCTCCTGATGAAGTGAAACTGATTGCCGTTACCAAATATGTCAGTACAGAAAGAGCCAAGGAGGCGCTTACAGCTGGTATAGTAAATTTAGGTGAAAATCGAGATGAAGGGCTTTTAGCTAAGTGGGAAGAACTAGGGGACAAGCCACTATGGCATTTTATCGGAACACTGCAAACTCGTAAAGTTAAAAATATTATTGATAAGGTAGAGTATATACACTCCTTGGATCGAATTTCGCTTGCCGAGGAAATTAATAAACGTGCAGGGAAAAAAATAAAGTGCCTCGTCCAAGTGAATGTCTCACAGGAAGAGTCGAAACATGGTTTAGCTCCTGAATATGTAGTAGACTTTATCAAAGATTTACGCCCTTATGAGAATATTAGTATTGAAGGATTAATGACTATGGCTCCATTAACGGATGATGAAGAGCAGCTTAGAAATTGTTTTCGGACATTAAATGAGCTCCGCCAACAAATAAGGAATTTTAACCTAGATTATGCCCCTTGTACTGAGCTTTCTATGGGGATGTCTAACGATTTCGAGATTGCCATTGAAGAGGGCGCAACCATGATAAGAATTGGGACTGCACTTGTCGGTGAGGCTGGTGAGGAGGAAAAGAGATGACGATTAAATCCAAATTAAAAACATTTTTCTTTTTAGATGATGACTATGATGATAATAATCAGGATGAATATGAAAAGGTTGAACCCATAAAGCCTCAAAAACAGCCGTCAAAACCTCAAAATATTGTAAGTTTGCAGAGCGTACAAAAAGCAGCTAAGGTAATTTTAGTAGAACCTAGAGTATATGCTGAAGCCCAGGATATTACCGACCATTTAAAAAACCGACGTGCGGTTGTCGTAAATCTTCAACGTATTGGTCACGAAGAAGGCAAGCAAATTGTAGATTTTTTAAGTGGAGCAGTATATGCATTAAACGGAGACATTCAAAAAATAGGCTCAAGCATCTTTTTATGTACTCCTGATAACGTTGAGATTTCTGGCAATATTTCAGAATTAGTTAAGGAACAAGAATATCAAGACACGAGGTGGTAAATAGAAATGGATATGATTTTTAACGTTTTGGTCCAATTACTTGGAATCTATAAGTGGATGCTTATCATTTACATCCTTTTATCATGGTTCCCGAATATGAGAGACTCACAAATCGGAGTGATTCTTGGTAAGTTATGTGAACCATTTCTAGAACCTTTTAGAAAAATCATTCCACCAATAGGTATGATGGATCTTTCTCCATTAGCAGCATTCTTGGTTTTATCTTTTGCCCCTAATGGGTTAAGAGTTTTAGAGAACTTAATTTCTTAATTTTGCCTGTTGGTCCTAAGGAGTTAAACATGAATATTTATCAGCATTTTCGCCCAGAGGAACGGGAGTTTATTGACCAAGTAGTATCTTGGAAGGATTATGTGGAATCGAGTTATTCACCTAAATTAACCGATTTCCTTGACCCAAGAGAGCAGCATATTTTAAAGGTTTTAATTGGTGAGCATGGGAGTGTAAAGTATCAGCTTTTTGGTGGAATTTCTGAAAGTGAAAGAAAAAGGGCATTAATCATGCCTGATTATTTTGTACCTACTGAGAACGAATTTCAAATTAATCTTTTTGAAATCGATTATCCTATTAAATTTCTTTCTATCGAACATCCCCAAGTGTTAGGTTCACTTATGTCATTAGGATTAAAACGTGGAAAATTTGGTGACATCCTGATGAAAGATGGACGAGTTCAATTTATCACTGCAACAGAAATCAGTGACTACATTAAAATTAATTTGGAATCGATTGGCAGGGCGTCAATACGCTTAAAAGAGTTAGCACTTGAAGAGGCAATTAAAACGGATGAATTATGGATGGAACAAGACATCACCGTTTCTTCCTTACGGCTTGATACGATTATTTCTGGTATTCATCATATATCCAGGCAAAAATCTCAGCTTTATATTCAACAAGGACTGGTAAAGGTGAATTGGACTTCAATTGAAAATCATTCATTTGAATGTGCAGAAGGTGACTTGTTGTCAGTAAGAGGCTTTGGCAGAGTGAAGATTTTGTCAATTGAAGGAAGAACAAAAAAGGATAAATGGCGAATAGTTGCCGGAAAGCAAAAATAAATTTATTAGTTTAGCAGGAATTTCAAAAACTTTGTCGAATTTTTGCTTATACATAGGCTCTTTTCTTATACTTTGTTGCTTTTAGAACAAAATTTAATGATTGTGCTAAGTTTCCGCAGAAAATAGAATAAATTTAATAAGAAAAGAGCTGCAAACTAAATTCTAAAGCGCAAAATAACTATTTCCACGTTAAAATCGGCTTTCGGATTTTAACAACAATCATTACGAAAACAGCTATACATACATTAGAAGAAAGATACTTGGAGGTGGCATCATGCCGTTAACGCCGTTAGATATTCACAATAAAGAATTTAATAAAGGTTTTCGTGGTTACGATGAAGACGAGGTAAATGAATTTTTAGACCAAGTCATTAAGGATTATGAATTAGTCCTTCGTGAAAAGAAGGAAATGGAAGAGCGTTTAAATGAGATGAAGGACCGTCTTGGTCATTTTGTGAATATTGAAGAAACGCTAAACAAGTCAATTATTATCGCACAAGAAGCTGGTGAAGATGTAAAACGAAATGCACAAAAGGAAGCTAAGCTTATTATAAAGGAAGCAGAAAAGAATGCTGACCGGATTGTAAATGAGTCCCTTTCAAAAGCTAGAAAAATTGCTCTTGAAATCGAAGATCTGAAGAAACAATCAAAAGTATTCCGTACTCGTTTCAAAATGTTGATCGAAGCTCAGCTTGATATGTTAAATACAGATGATTGGGATCATCTATTAGAGTATGAAGTTGACGCAACTGAACTAAAGATTCACGAAGAAGAGGATTCTTTAGCTTGACGAATTGGCATTATTTCGCATATAATTTCTTAATAGATTATAAAGAATGTTAAATGACAATGACAGGGACAGTACAATTTTTCAAAACTTTTGTTAGCGAGCCGGGGGATGGTGGAAGCCTGGTAAAGGAGAGGAATTGGAAGATCACCCTTGAGTCCCAGACTGAAACTCTTTTCTGAAGAAGAGTAAGTTGTGGCGGGTTATTCACGTTACGAATCTTCAAGAGGATAGTACCTATTTGTACTATCTATCAGGGTGGTACCGCGGGAATAAAACCTTCTCGTCCCTTTTATGGGATGAGAGGGTTTTTTTATTTGTCTATTGGCTATTCTGTTTATGATGAGTGTACAGGAGGAATAAAAATGGAGTATAAAGATACGTTATTAATGCCAAAAACTGAATTTCCTATGCGTGGCAATCTTCCACAAAGAGAGCCTGAAATGCAGGCTAAGTGGGAAGAAATGAATATTTACAAAAAGGTTCAGGAGCGTACTGCTGGGCGTCCAATATTTGTGCTTCATGATGGCCCTCCATATGCCAATGGAGATATTCATATGGGTCACGCCCTCAACAAAGTATTAAAAGACATGATTGTTCGCTTTAAATCAATGAGCGGCTTTAATGCACCATATGTTCCAGGCTGGGATACACATGGTTTGCCAATTGAGCAGGCGTTAACGAATAAGGGAGTAAAACGGAAAGAGATGACGGTAGCAGAATTCCGTCAGCTTTGTACAAAATATGCCCTTGAACAAGTAAGCAATCAGCGTGAACAATTTAAACGCATTGGTGTTCGTGGTGATTGGGAAAATCCGTATATTACACTAAAGCCAGAATATGAGGCGCAGCAGATTAAAGTCTTTGGGGAAATGGCGAAAAAAGGCTATATCTATAAAGGTCTTAAGCCTGTATATTGGTCCCCTTCAAGTGAATCAGCTCTTGCTGAAGCTGAAATTGAATATCAAGATAAAAAATCACCTTCTATTTATGTGGGCTTTAAAGTTAAGGATGGAAAAGGTGTTCTTGATACAGATGTCCAAATTGTCATCTGGACGACAACACCTTGGACAATTCCAGCTAACTTAGGAATTTCCGTTCACCCAGACCTAACCTATGTAGTGGTTGAAGCGAATAGCAATAAATATTTAGTGGCGGAAGCTCTTCTAGAAGCAGTAACGAAGGAAATAGGCTGGGAAGATGCTGCTGTTGTTCAAAAGGTAAAAGGAAATGAATTAGAGAATATCCTTGCCGCACACCCATTATATGATCGTGACTCCTTAGTAATGCTAGGTGAACATGTCACAACGGACGCTGGAACAGGCTGCGTTCATACAGCTCCGGGACACGGGGAGGATGACTTCCATGTTGGTCAAAAGTATGGACTTGAAGTACTTTGCCCTGTGGATGATAAAGGTGTAATGACAAGTGAAGCTCCAGGTTTCGAAGGATTATTTTACGAAACTGCAAACAAGCCAATTGGAGAAGCATTAGAAGAGGCAGGAGCTCTCTTAAAGCTATCGTTTATCACTCACTCCTATCCGCATGATTGGAGAACAAAAAAGCCTGTAATCTTCCGAGCTACAGCACAATGGTTCGCATCGATTAAAGACTTCCGTGATGACCTGCTCGAAGCTGTAAAAGAAACAAAGTGGGTACCAGCATGGGGTGAAACACGACTATTTAATATGGTTCGTGATCGCGGCGATTGGTGTATTTCCCGCCAGCGTGTATGGGGAGTTCCAATCCCAGTGTTCTATGCTGAAAATGGTGAGGAAATCATTACGGATGAAACGATTGAACATGTTTCAGGTTTATTCCGTGAATACGGTTCAAATATCTGGTTTGAGCGTGAAGCGAAGGATCTTTTACCAGAAGGCTTCACACATCCAGGCAGTCCGAATGGATTATTTACAAAAGAAACAGATATCATGGATGTTTGGTTCGATTCTGGTTCTTCACATCAAGCGGTTCTCTTAGAAAGAGAAGACTTAGTTCGACCAGCAGATCTTTATCTAGAAGGTTCAGACCAATATCGCGGCTGGTTTAACTCTTCGTTATCGACTGCGGTAGCTGTGACTGGGAAAGCGCCTTACAAAGGAGTATTAAGTCATGGATTTGCCTTAGATGGTGATGGCAGAAAGATGAGTAAATCATTAGGAAATGTTGTTGTTCCTGAGAAAGTCATGAAACAATTAGGAGCAGATATTCTAAGGCTTTGGGTTGCTTCGGTTGATTATCAGGCAGATGTTCGTGTTTCTGATGCTATTTTGAAACAGGTTGCAGAGGTGTATCGAAAAATCCGTAACACCTTCCGTTTCTTACTTGGTAACTTATCCGACTTCAATCCTGCCAGTGATAGGGTTTCATATGAAAACCTTCGTGAAGTGGATCAATTTATGCTTGTAAAATTAAATAAGCTAATCAAATATTCTTTAAATGCCTATGAAAATTACGAGTTCGCTGGAATTTACCATGCGGTTAATAATTTCTGTACCCTTGATTTAAGTGCGTTCTATCTTGATTTTGCTAAGGATGTTCTTTATATCGAGTCAGTTAATGACCATGAACGACGTGCCATCCAAACAGTTCTTTACGATTCATTAGTTGCATTAACAAAGTTAGTTACTCCAATTCTTCCTCATACTGCAGACGAGGTTTGGAAATTCATTCCTGCTGTTACAGAAGAAAGCGCACAACTTACCGATATGCCTGAATATCAGGAGCTTGATAATGCAAAAGCTTTGGAAGAAAAATGGACTGCATTCATGAAGCTGCGCGATGATGTATTAAAGGCACTTGAAGAAGCTAGAAATCAAAAGGTTATTGGTAAATCTTTAACGGCTAAGGTTTCTTTATATGTGAATGAAAATACGAAAGACTTGTTAAACTCCATTCACGAGAATGTGCAACAGCTATTTATCATCTCAGCATTTGAAGTTGCAGGAAGTTATCATCAAGCACCTGAAAATGCAATGAAGTTAGATACGGCTGCTATTGTTGTTACCAAAGCGGAAGGCGAAACCTGTGAACGCTGCTGGGTAGTGACTCCTGAAGTCGGTCAAGACAGTGAGCACCCAACACTTTGCCCACGCTGTGCAGAAGTAGTTAAAGGAAACTATTCACACTTAGCATAAAAGTAAAGCCCCATGATTCATTCATGGGGTTTTTCATTTTTTATCCTATTCCGTTAATTGTTGTAGTTGATGTCAAATGTTTTTCCGTGTCAGTCTATGATTACGCGGAGATAATATAAGAAATGACTTTAACGGAGGTTACACTATGAATGCAATGCAGCAACAGCTTTTTTTGGAACTCCGTAAAACACAATTAGAGATTTTAAAATCATTAAAAAATAAGCAGGATAACGAGTGGATGGTCCCCATATTAAAGGATGAACTTGCAGATATAACATCTGCTATTCAAAAGCTAGAGGATGGGAATTTCGGACATTGTGAAACGTCAGGTGAACCTTTACCCGAAGATCTGTTGAAGATGATGCCAACGATAAAATCCTCAAAGGATTCCGAAAATTTGGAGCACTATTATCGAAAACCAATTATTTCCGACCTTTTTTAACCTTCCATTGTTGTTTCTTTCAAGATTATGCTAAAATGCTAAGGGTAAAGTCAACGCGTGAGATGGGGGTATTCCTTAGTGTTTTATTATTTAATCGCAATTTTTATTATTTTATTAGACCAAGTGACGAAGTGGCTGATTGTTACTAAAATGCACTTAGGTGAGAGTATTCCGATTGTTGAGGATTTTTTGTATATTACCTCACACCGAAATCGTGGGGCTGCATGGGGTATCCTGCAAGGACAGATGTGGTTCTTTTATGTGATTACCGCTATAGTAATTATTGCGATCATTTATTACATTCAAAAAGAAGCAAAGGGTAAATTGCTGTTAGGTGTATCCCTGGCATTTATGCTTGGCGGAGCAATAGGTAATTTTATTGACCGGCTGATACGAAAAGAAGTTGTTGATTTTATTCACACGTATATTTTCAATTATAACTTCCCAGTATTTAATGTTGCGGATTCGGCTTTAGTCATTGGCGTAATATTATTGATGATTCAAATGCTGCGTGATGAGCGAGAAACAAAGGAGAAATCATATGGAGAAAATGGAACACACCATTCTTGAGCAACAAAAAGGTGATCGAATTGATAAGGTTATTTCAACTTTAGATGAAGAATGGTCACGCACTCAAGTTCAGCAATGGATAAAAGAGGGCAATGTCCTTGTAAATGGACAAACGATAAAGACAAATTACAAGTGCAGTGTAAATGATTTGATTGAGATAACCATTCCAGATCCAGAGTTACTAGATGTAATTCCAGAAGAGATGGACCTAGAAATTTATTTCGAAGATAAAGATGTTCTAGTCGTTAATAAACCAAGCGGCATGGTCGTTCATCCCGCACCTGGTCATTTAACAGGTACACTTGTAAATGGCTTAATGGCTCATTGTAAGGATTTATCCGGTATCAATGGTGTATTAAGACCTGGAATCGTTCACCGCATTGATAAAGACACTTCTGGGCTTCTGATGGTGGCTAAGAATGATATGGCACATGAAAAGCTTGTTAACCAATTAGTGGAAAAAACAGTTACTCGAAAGTATCGAGCAATTGTGCATGGGGTGATTCCGCACGACTTTGGAACGATTGACGCTCCGCTGGGCCGAGATACGAGGGATCGGCAAAGTATGACGGTTGTGGATAATGGCAAGCATGCTGTTACTCATTTCCATGTGATCGAGCGGTTTAAGGATTTTACGTTTGTTGAGTGTCAATTGGAGACAGGAAGAACACACCAAATTCGTGTCCATATGAAATATATTGGCTATCCACTTGCAGGGGACCCAAAGTATGGTCCGAAAAAAACGCTTGATATTAATGGACAGGCCTTGCATGCTGGAATTCTTGGATTTAACCATCCAAGAACGAATGAATACTTAGAATTCGAAGCAGCTTTACCTGAAGAATTTGAAGAGGTATTAGAACAGCTCCGAAAAAGTCGTTGACATATTTGTCGAATTAAAGTACGATAACAACAGTTGAATATGCCTTTAAATCAGTCCTGTGAGGCTGAGAAGGAACGGATAAGTTGGTTGGGATAACTCTATGCCCTTACCTAACAAACTCTTGTACCTCTCACCTCCCAATGTGAGAGGTTTTTTTATTATAGTAGGCGGGTGTAAAAATGAACCAAAAAGCAGTAGTACTAGATGAACAAGCAATTGGAAGGGCGTTAACAAGAATTGCACATCAAATTATTGAAAAAAATAAAGGGATTGAAGATTGTGTGCTGGTAGGTATTCGGACTAGGGGAATATTCATAGCCGAGAGACTTGCAGTCAAAATCGAAGAAATTGAAGGAAAACCTATACCAGTTGGAGAATTAGATATAACACTTTATCGTGATGATTTAACTAAAAAAACAGAGGATCAAGAACCGCTTGTTAAGGGGTCAGATATTCCGGTTGAAATGAAAGATAAGAAAGTTATTCTCGTTGACGATGTCTTATATACTGGCAGAACAGTTAGAGCAGGGCTAGACGCGATTATGGATCTTGGACGTCCCTCAACCATTCAACTTGCTGTTCTGGTTGACCGCGGCCACCGAGAGCTTCCAATCCGTGCGGATTATGTTGGTAAGAACATACCTACATCGAGTAGTGAAAAAGTAGTTGTTGAATTACTTGAAGCCGATCAGATAGACCAAGTAAGTATCTTTGAAAAGTAAATAGTTACCCTTTTAAATACAGTCCTGTGAGGCTGGAAAAGGGGGGAAGCGGCCGTAAATATTTCTTTTCGGCATGGAAAAAACCCTCCTAATCCTGTCATGGACGAAGAGGTTTTTTTTATTTAAAAAACACACACTATAGAAATAGAAAGTTTTTGGAGGAGAAGAAATTGAACAGTAAACCTATCTTAGACGTACAAGACATTCCAAAACCAATCCAATGGCTTACTTTAAGTTTACAACATTTATTCGCCATGTTTGGCGCGACCATTCTTGTTCCTTATCTTGTCGGACTAAGTCCGGCAATCGCCTTAATTTCAAGCGGCTTAGGAACCTTAGCTTTCTTATTGATAACAAAATGGCAAGTACCGGCATATCTTGGTTCTTCCTTTGCATTTATTGCGCCAGTCATCGCGGCGAAAGCAACAGCTGGTCCAGGCGGTGCCATGATTGGTTCCTTCCTTGCAGGTCTAGTTTACGGAATTGTTGCTCTAGTGATTAGTAAAGCTGGTCATCGCTGGATTATGAATTTACTGCCTCCGATAGTTGTTGGACCAGTGATTATCGTAATCGGTTTAGCTCTAGCTGGTACAGCGGTTGGTATGGCGATGAACAACCCGGCAGGTGAGTATAGCTTGCTTCACTTCTCTGCAGCACTGGTAACGTTAGCAGCAACCATTATTTTTACGATTTACATGCGAGGAATGTTAAGTATAATCCCAATCTTGGCAGGAATAGTTATCGGTTATCTCTACTCTTTTGCCATCGGTATTGTTGATTTTAAGCCAGTATTAGAAGCATCTTGGTTTGAAATGCCTGAATTTATTATCCCGTTTGTAAGCTACGAGGTTAAAATTACGTGGGACTTAGCGCTTCTAATGGTACCAGTCGCTGTCGTCACGCTTTCAGAACATATTGGTCACCAGCTTGTCCTTAGTAAAGTCGTTGGGCGTGACTACATTAAAGAACCTGGATTACACCGCTCAATATTGGGGGACGGGACAGCAACGATTATTTCAGCATTGATTGGCGGACCTCCCAAAACTACTTATGGAGAGAACATTGGTGTTCTTGCAATAACAAAAGTCTACAGTGTGTATGTAGTTGCAGGTGCTGCTGTTCTCGCTACAATCTTTGGTTTTATCGGTAAAATAACAGCCTTAATCAGTACGATCCCAACACCTGTAATGGGTGGGGTTTCGATTTTGCTCTTTGGAATTATTGCTTCATCGGGTTTGCGAATGCTTGTTGACAGTAAGATTGACTTTGGAAACAATCGTAACTTGGTAATTTCATCTGTCATACTTGTCATCGGAATTGGCGGTGCCTTTATTAAAGTATCCGAATCCTTCCAAATTCAAGGAATGGCCTTTGCAGCAATAGCAGGTGTCCTTTTACACTTAATCCTTCCTGGTAGAGAACCAGTAAGTGAAGATATGTTTGAACAATCAGCAGAAAAGAAAAATGAAAAAACTGCATAAGAATAATCAACCTTTTAAAAGTAGTCCAGTGAGGCTATAAGGGTGTATTGCTAAGTGCCATAATCATTGTGTGGAACAATGATGGACTTGGTTAGATTTTTGCACCCTGATCGAAGAGGATCAGGGTTTTTTTTATCAAAATTGGAGGTGGGAAAAGCATGCTAAATCACTTACTAACGACAAATGAGTTAAAAGTAGAGGAGATTTATCAAATTTTATCTGACGCGCAGAAATTTGCTGATGGAATGAAATGGCGGCCGGAAGAACAATTATTTGCAGCAAACCTATTTTTTGAGAATAGTACAAGAACAAAATCAAGTTTTGAAATCGCTGAGAGAAGATTAGGCTTAGATGTCATTCCATTTGAAGTTCAAACCTCGAGTGTACAAAAAGGTGAGACATTGTACGATACAGTAAAAACCCTCGAATCGATTGGCGTAAATGCTATTGTTATCCGCCACGGGCAAGATCGTTACTTTGATGAACTTGTTGGAAAAGTAACGATTCCGGTTATTAATGGAGGAGATGGCTGCGGTCATCATCCCACACAATCACTTTTAGACCTTTTAACCATTTATCAGGAGTTTGGTCGGTTTTCAGGATTGAAAATCGCTGTAATAGGTGACATTAGGCATAGCAGAGTAGCACGGTCCAATGCAGATACACTTACAAGATTAGGAGCGGAAGTTATTTTCTCTGGTCCAATTGAATGGTTTGATCATCACAGTCTAAGTGCTTCTAGATTTAGACCAATTGATGAAGCAATAGCTGAAGCTGATGTTGTCATGCTCCTTCGTGTTCAACATGAACGCCATCAAAAGAAGGGTAGCTATACAGCAGCAGATTACCATAAACAGTTTGGTCTTACCTTGGAAAGAGAGCAAAACATGAAACCAAATAGTATCATTATGCACCCCGCTCCCGTAAATCGAAATGTTGAAATATCAGATAAGCTAGTCGAATGCAAACGTTCAAGAATCTTTAAGCAGATGGAAAATGGAGTTTATGTAAGAATGGCTGTCTTAAAGAGATCATTAGAAAGTATAAAAGGAGTGTATGGGAATGAAAATACTTATCCAGAACGCCAGTTACACAGCATCTAACGGGGAAACAAATCAGGCTGATATTTTAATAGAAGATGGAATGATTGCGAAAATCGAACAGAAGATAGAGGAAACAGTAGACAAAATAGTGAATGCAGCCGGTAAGTTGGTATCACCAGGATTTATCGATTTACATGTCCACCTCCGCGAGCCTGGCGGTGAGAAAAAAGAAACGATTGCAACAGGTACACTCGCAGCGGCTAGAGGTGGTTACACTACCTTAGCAGCAATGCCAAATACAAGACCTGTTCCGGATTCTAAAGAACAAATGGAATGGGTACAGAAAAGAATCGAAGAGACTGCAAACGTAAGGGTTTTACCTTATGCGTCAATCACAATAAGACAACTTGGAAAAGAGTTAACAGACTTTGAGGCATTAAAAAAGGCAGGAGCATTTGCATTTACCGATGATGGTGTTGGTGTTCAGTCAGCAGATATGATGTTAAAGGCTATGCGTAAGGCCGCTGAAGCGAATGTGGCCATTGTTGCCCATTGTGAAGAAGACACATTAATAAATAAGGGTTGTGTGCATGAAGGATCTTTTTCAGAAAGAAATGGCTTAAACGGAATTCCATCCGTTTGCGAGTCTGTTCAGATTGCTAGGGATGTATTACTTGCTGAAGCAGCAGGGTGCCATTATCATGTCTGTCATGTTAGTACAAAAGAATCTGTCCGAGTGATACGGGACGCAAAGCGAGCGGGAATTAATGTCACGGCGGAAGTAACACCACACCACTTATTATTAACACAAGATGATATCCCGGGGATTGACCCGAATTATAAAATGAATCCTCCACTTCGCGATACTGCAGATTGGGATGCATTAATTGAAGGATTATTGGACGGAACAATTGATTTTATTGCAACTGATCATGCACCGCATACAAAGGAAGAAAAAGATGAGGGGATGGAGTTAGCTCCTTTTGGTATTGTTGGTTTAGAAACAGCGTTCCCCCTTCTTTATACTCATTTTGTCTTAAAGAACATTATCACACTTGAACAATTAATTGAGTTTTTGACGAAAAAACCGGCAGACACCTTTTCTCTTCCATTTGGAACCATTGAGGTAGGAGCTCCTGCAGACATTGTTCTATTAGACCTGCAGGAAGAAAGAGTCATTGACCCACAAGAATTCTTATCTAAAGGAAAAAATACACCATTTGCAGGTTGGCCTTGTAAGGGCTGGCCGCAAATGACAATCGCGAGCGGCAAAATAGTATGGGAAAAGGGAAGTGTTACAGCATGAAAGCACAGCTAATATTAGAAGATGGAACGATATTTATCGGTGAAGGATTTGGAAGTCATATGGATTCCATCGGAGAAGTCGTTTTTAATACAGGAATGACTGGCTATCAAGAAATACTTTCTGATCCATCCTATTGCGGTCAGATTGTGATGTTAACTTATCCATTGATTGGAAATTACGGGATTAACCGAGACGATTTTGAAACGATTAACCCAGCTGTGAAAGGCTTTATTGTGAAAGACGCTACTGAATTCCCTTCCAATTGGAGAAGTGAATTTACGATTGATGAATACTTTAAAATGAAAAAAATTCCTGGAATTGCAGGTATTGATACACGTAAATTAACGAGGATTATTCGAAAGTACGGGACCTTAAAAGGAGCAATCTGCTCAATTGAAAGTGACCCAAATGAAGTAATTAGTAAACTACGACAGACGAAGCTTCCAATTGATCAAGTCAGAAGCGTCTCTACAAAAAATTCTTACCCAAGCCCAGGGCGAGGAAAAAGAATTGTGCTCGTTGACTTTGGGATGAAGCATGGTATTTTACGAGAATTAAATAAACGGAATTGTGATGTTGTCGTGGTTCCTTATCATACAACCGCTGATGAAATTCTCCAATTGCGTCCCGATGGAATTATGTTATCGAATGGACCTGGGGATCCAAAAGACGTCCCAGAAGCCATCCATATGATTAAGCAGGTTTTGGGCTTAGTACCGTTATTTGGAATTTGTCTTGGACATCAATTATTTGCCTTAGCATCTGGAGCTAATACAATCAAAATGAAATTCGGTCACCGAGGATCAAACCATCCTGTTAAGGATTTAGCAACTGGGAAAATTGCTATTACGGCACAAAATCATGGCTTTACGGTTGAAGAAAAGTCATTATTGGATACAAGACTTGTTGTTACTCATATCGCTTTAAATGATGGAACTGTAGAGGGCTTAAAGCATTTGGATTATCCTGCCTTCACCGTTCAATACCATCCAGAGGCTTCACCAGGACCAGAAGATGCCAACTATTTATTCGATCAGTTTCTTGCAATGATTGAGTCTGAAAAACAGGAGGTTACACAACATGCCTAAACGTACAGATATAAACTCCATATTAGTCATTGGTTCCGGACCAATTGTCATCGGTCAGGCAGCAGAATTTGATTATGCAGGCACGCAGGCCTGTATTGCCCTTAAAGAAGAAGGTTATCGTGTAATCCTTGTCAATTCAAATCCAGCGACAATTATGACGGATACAGAGATTGCCGACGCTGTCTATATTGAGCCATTAACAGAAGAATTTGTAAGCAGAATCATACGTAAGGAACGTCCTGATGCACTTTTGGCTACTCTTGGCGGTCAAACAGGTCTGAATCTTGCGGTTGAATTAGCAAACTCCGGAGTCTTAGATGAGTGTGAGGTTGAGATCCTAGGAACGAAATTATCAGCGATTAAACAAGCGGAGGACCGTGACTTATTTCGCAGCCTCATGAATGAACTTAATGAGCCTGTTCCAGATAGTGAAATTATCCATGAATTGGCTGAAGCCCGTGCATTCGTTGAAAAAATTGGATTTCCAGTCATTGTACGTCCTGCCTATACGCTTGGAGGAACTGGCGGCGGAATCTGCCATAATTCAGAGGAGCTTGACGAAATCGTAGCAAGTGGTTTGAAAAGCAGTCCGGTTAATCAATGCCTGCTTGAGAAAAGTATTGCAGGGTTTAAAGAAATCGAATACGAAGTAATGCGTGATGGAAATGACAATGCGATTGTTGTATGTAATATGGAAAACATTGATCCAGTAGGTGTTCATACAGGTGATTCGATTGTAGTTGCACCTAGTCAAACATTAAGCGATAGAGAATATCAGCTATTAAGAAATGTTTCACTTAAAATCATTCGTACACTTGGAATAGAAGGTGGCTGTAATGTTCAGTTAGCCCTGGACCCATATAGCTTTAACTACTATATTATCGAAGTTAATCCAAGGGTAAGCCGTTCCTCTGCTCTTGCTTCAAAAGCAACCGGCTATCCGATTGCAAAGCTAGCAGCAAAAATTGCAGTAGGCTTAACATTAGATGAAATGCTTAACCCTGTTACAGGGAAAACGTACGCTAGCTTCGAACCTGCTCTCGATTACATTGTTACCAAAATTCCTAGGTGGCCATTTGATAAATTTGAATCAGGGAACCGGTCACTTGGAACGCAAATGAAAGCAACAGGCGAAGTAATGGCGATTGGCCGTACATTTGAGGAATCGTTATTAAAAGCGATTCGTTCGCTAGAAACCGGCGTTCACCATTTTGAATTAAATGGAGCGGCTGAAATCAATAATGAATTACTAGAAAAACGAATTTGCAAAGCTGGAGATGAAAGACTCTTTTACATCGCAGAAGCAATTAAACGTGGTATAACAGTAGAAACCATTCATGAATGGAGTCAAATCGACTTATTTTTCTTGCACAAGTTTCAAGGAATCATCGAATTAGAAACAAAAATTGCTGACAACCCAATGAATATGGAAGTTCTTAAGGAAGCAAAACAAAAGGGCTTTTCAGATAAAAAGGTTGCTGAGCTTTGGGAACAAAAGGAAGAGGATATTTACAGCCTGCGCAAGGATTATGGGTTAATTCCAGTTTATAAAATGGTAGATACTTGTGCAGCTGAATTTGAGTCAGAAACACCTTATTATTATGGAACGTATGAGGAAGAAAATGAATCGATTGTAACCGATAGAAAAAGCGTTATTGTTCTCGGCTCAGGTCCGATTCGCATTGGACAGGGGATTGAGTTTGATTATGCAACCGTTCATTCTGTCAAAGCGATTAAAGAAGCGGGCTATGAAGCGATTATTATTAATAATAATCCAGAAACCGTTTCGACTGATTTCAGTATCTCCGATAAGCTATACTTTGAGCCATTAACGATTGAAGATGTCATGAGTATAATCGATTTAGAAAAACCAATGGGTGTTGTTGTTCAATTCGGTGGACAGACAGCCATTAATCTTGCTGCAAAATTAGAAGAAAACGGAGTAAAAATTCTCGGAACAAGCCTTGAGGATTTAGATCGTGCCGAGAATCGGGATAAGTTTGAACAAGCTCTTGAAAAACTCAAGATTCCTCAGCCCCTAGGAAAAACGGCATTATCAGTAGCAGAAGCTGTTGGCATTGCAAATGAAATTGGTTACCCTGTTCTTGTTCGTCCTTCTTATGTACTCGGTGGCAGAGCGATGGAAATCGTTTATCGACAAGAAGAACTGCTTCATTATATGGAAAATGCCGTTAAAATTAATCCAGAACATCCGGTGTTAATAGACCGCTACTTAACAGGCCAGGAAATTGAAGTGGACGCCATTTGTGACGGGAAAAATGTATTGATACCTGGAATTATGGAGCATATTGAACGTGCAGGAGTCCATTCTGGGGATTCGATTGCCGTATATCCGCCACAAACATTATCAGACAGCGTGAAACAAACGCTCGTAGAATATACAGAAAAAATGGCTTTAGGTTTAAATATCGTAGGTCTGTTAAATATTCAGTATGTATTAGCAAAGGGTCAAGTATATGTTCTTGAAGTGAATCCACGTTCAAGTCGTACGGTTCCGTTTTTAAGTAAAATAACCAATATACCAATGGCTAAAATTGCTACAAAAGCGATTTTGGGAGTTTCAATAACTGAACAAGGATACAAACCAGGAATTGTTCCTGAAAAGAAAGGTGTTTATGTAAAAGTTCCAGTTTTCTCTTTTGCTAAGTTAAGAAATGTTGATATCACACTCGGACCTGAAATGAAATCAACTGGTGAGGTAATGGGTAAAGATAGTACGCTGGAAAAAGCACTTTACAAAGGATTAGTAGCTTCTGGAATGAAGATTCAAAAATTTGGTACTGTCTTGTTTACAGTTGCAGATAAAGACAAACAAGAATCATTAAAGCTTGCAAAACGATTTGCGGCAAACGGCTACGGACTTATGGCTACCGGTGGGACAGCGGCTGTACTAGAGTCTGCTGGACTGCGAGTAAAAGTAATCGGAAAGATTGGCTCAGAAGGAAAAACATTACTCGATGTCATTCATAATGGGGAAGCTCAGTTCATCATCAACACACTTACAAAGGGAAAACAGCCAGAACGTGATGGCTTTAGAATCCGTCGAGAAGCAGTTGAAAATGGAGTTCCATGCTTAACGTCATTAGATACAGCAGACGCCATTCTGAAAGTAATAGAGTCAATGAATTTTTCAGCTGAAGCCATGGCTATAGAGGAAAAGGAGGCTGTTTTTGCTTGATTAGAAAAGAATTATGCAAAATCATCTCCCAAGAAGAAATCGCTAAAGACATTTTTGAATTAACAGTTGAAGCCAATTTCGTAAATGAGATTAGCGCACCTGGACAGTTCGTGCATATTCGGATTGACAAGGCACTAGATCCACTTTTACGCAGACCGATCAGTATTTCATCTATTAATAGGTTGAATTCACAATTTACCATGATCTATCGAAAAGAAGGAAAAGGGACGGCACTCCTGGCTGAAAAAGATAAGGGGATGCTGCTTGATATACTCGGTCCCCTTGGAAATGGATTTCCTGTTAATGAAGTAAATGTAGGGGAAACTGCATTATTAGTTGGTGGAGGAATAGGTGTTCCTCCTCTATATGAGCTATCTAAACAGCTTATTGCAAAAGGGGTTAAGGTGATTCATGTTCTGGGGTTCCAAACTCAATCGGCAGTTTTTTATGAAAATGAATTCTTGGAAAATGGAGAAACCTATATTACAACCGTTGATGGTTCATATGGAAAAAAAGGCTTTGTAACGAACGTTATCAACGAATTAGAATTTGATTGTCTATATACTTGCGGACCGACCCCTATGCTAAAAGCAATTGAAAAAGAGTATTCTCATAAGAAAGTATTTTTATCATTAGAAGAAAGAATGGGCTGCGGGGTAGGAGCATGCTTTGCTTGTGTATGCAAAACAAGCAATGAGCTTGAAGATGTATCCTATAAAAAAGTTTGCAGTGATGGTCCAGTATTCCGTGCCGGGGAGGTAGTACTATGAGTAAATTGAACATCGATTTACCTGGCTTAAAATTAAAAAACCCCATCATGCCTGCTTCCGGATGCTTTGGTTTTGGCAAGGAATATAGCCAATTCTATGATTTGAGTAAACTCGGTGCCATTATGATTAAAGCAACAACGGTGGAACCTAGATTCGGCAATCCTACCCCAAGGGTTGCAGAAACATCCGCAGGGATGCTCAATGCCATCGGTCTGCAAAATCCCGGTTTAGCGAGTGTGTTGAGCAATGAATTGCCATGGTTAGCACAGTATGATGTCCCAATTATTGCGAATGTCGCAGGTTCGCTGGAAGAAGATTATATCGAGGTCGCACGAAGCATTTCTAAAGCTTCAAATGTGCATGCATTAGAATTAAATATTTCCTGCCCCAATGTAAAAACGGGAGGAATTGCTTTTGGTACGATTCCTGAAGTTGCTAAGCAGTTAACTAAGAGGGTTAAGGAAGTATCAGATGTACCGGTATATGTAAAGCTTTCACCGAACGTGACAAATATTGTTGAAATGGCAAAAGCGGTAGAAGCGGGCGGGGCTGATGGGTTAACCATGATTAATACGCTCGTTGGAATGAGACTGGATATTAAAACAGGTAAGCCGATTTTAGCCAACCGTACTGGTGGGTTATCTGGGCCAGCGATTAAACCTGTTGCCTTACGAATGATTTATGAAGTAAGTCAAGCTGTAACTATCCCGATTATTGGGATGGGCGGGATTGAGTCTGCTGAAGATGTGATTGAATTCTTTTATGCAGGGGCAAGTGCGGTTGCCGTAGGTACAGCGAATTTTGTGGATCCGTTCGTGTGTCCTACCATCATCGAGGAGTTACCTTTGCAGCTAGATCATTTAGGTTATGAACACATCAGTGAATGCACGGGAAGGAGCTGGCGGGAGCATGGACAACGCACTCATCATCGCGCTTGATTTTGCAAATCGTAAAGAAGTAGAGAAATTTTTACAACCTTTTAACGGTAAGCAGCTTTTTGTAAAAGTTGGGATGGAGTTATTTTATCAGGAAGGTCCTGAAATCGTTCATTATTTAAAAAATAATGGTCATCGAATTTTCTTGGATTTAAAGCTTCATGACATTCCGAATACAGTGAAGAGTGCGATGAAGGGCCTTGCAAGGCTAGAATGTGACCTTGTAAACGTGCATGCTGCTGGCGGCAGAGAGATGATGTCTGCGGCATTAGAAGGCTTAGATGAGGGTACGGCTGCAGGAAGGAAGCGTCCAGCCTGTATTGCTGTTACACAACTAACAAGCACATCAGAAGAGCAGATGAATAAAGAACAGCTTATTTCAGCATCTCTTGAACAATCCGTCCTTCATTATGCCTCATTAGCAATAGAATCAGGGTTAGATGGAGTAGTTTGCTCCGCGTGGGAGGCATCATCCATTAGGGAAGCCCTGGGTGATACGTTTTATACGGTTACCCCTGGTATCAGGATGGAAGAAGACAATTCAGGAGACCAAAAACGGATCGCCACTCCTGAATTTGCAAGAAATGCGGGTGTAACATCGATTGTGGTAGGACGTTCGATTACAAGATCGAATGATTCAGTAAAAAGCTATGAAAAATGGCAGGATGCATGGAGGAGAAAACAACTATGAAAAAATTAATTGCTGAAAAATTATTATCAATCCATGCGGTTGCGTTGAAGCCAAACGACCCGTTTACTTGGACTTCAGGATTACGTTCACCTATCTATTGTGATAACCGTTTAACACTCTCCTATCCGGAAGTAAGAAGAGAGATTGCGAAAGGGCTACAGTCACTTATCCAAGAGAATTTTCCGGGAGCAGAAATCATTGCAGGTACAGCAACAGCAGGAATCCCTCATGCGGCATGGGTCAGTGAGCTATTAAACGCACCAATGTGCTATGTCCGGTCGAGTGCAAAAGGCCATGGTAAAGGTAATCAGATAGAAGGTAAAGTGGAAAAAGGGCAAAAGGTTGTTGTGGTAGAAGATTTAATCTCTACTGGAGGCAGTGTCATTACAGCTGTACAAGCATTAAGAGAAGCTGGATGCGAGGTCCTTGGAGTAGTTTCCATTTTTACATATGGGCTTGACAAGGGGAAAGAAGCATTCACACAAGAAGAGATTATCAGTGAATCGCTTACTGATTTTGCAACTCTTGTAGAGGTAGCCATTGAAAAAGGCTATATTAACCAAGATGACCAGGAAAGTTTACTTTCTTGGAGCAATGCTCCAGCAGAGTGGAGTAAGAGATTCGAATAAATAAAAGGTCCCGAATTCGGGACCTTTTACTTTTTCTTCAGTTTTAAAACGATTTCATCTTTGGGGGTAACATACACAGTCTGTTGATTATCATAAATAACAAACCCAGGTTTTGCTCCGTTTGGTTTTTTCACATACCGGACCTTTGTAAAATCGACGGGGACAGAGCTTGAATTACGAGCTTTACTATAATAAGCAGCTAAGTTTGCTGCTTCATGAATGGTTGTTTCAGATGGTTCTTTGCTGCGAATGACAACATGCGAGCCTGGGATGTCCTTTGTGTGAAGCCAAATTTCATCTCGTGCCGCAACTTTATTGGTTAAATAATCATTTTGCTTATTATTTTTACCAACAATAATCTCGGTACTATCAGAAGAAAGGTAATAGTCAAGAATCGGTTTGGCATTGGAAATCTTCTTCGCATTTCTTTTTTGCCTGCTGCGGATATAACCGCCTTCAATTAATTCATCACGAATCTCTTGAATGTCCTTAGGGGACGCCGACTGGACCTGTTGAAGTAAATTGTCAAAGTATAAGACTTCCTCACGTGCCTTTTCAATTTGTTCAATTACGATGGAAACTGAATTTTTTGCCTTCTGGTATTTGGAAAAATACTTTTGTGCATTTTCTGATGGTGTCTTCCTCGGATCCAAAGAAATGGCAACTGTGCCACCAGTTTCATCGTAATAATCAATTACTTCAATTTCTTTCATCCCCTTTTTGGCAGCATAGAGGTTTGCTGTCAACAACTCCCCGTAGCGCTGGAGCTGCTCAGCTTTCTCCGCTTCTCTTAATGTATCCTCCAATTTTTCAATTTTCTTTTCATTCTTTTCTTTTTCATTTATGATCAATCGTTCAATATCATGTCCTTGCTGTTTTACTCTGTCTCGTTCAGCCTTTCCAAAATAAAAGCGGTCAAGCAACTCGCTTAGAGAATTGAAGCTCTTTACCTCTCCTTTTACATGTTCAAGTGGAAAAAGGTAAAACACATCCTTATTCCCAGTTGACATGATGGCAGGCTCTAACTCCCCATTCCCAATCCTTTGAATCATTTTGATGAATGTCTTTGGAACTGTTGCTCGATTGGCAATTCCACTTTGGTGAATGACTTCTTTCGCGAATAGTGGTGAGGTTCCAGCAAAATGTTCCACAATTTGCTTTTCAAGCTTGCCGCTATTAAAATCTACTTTTCTCAATACATCTTCTTCAACTGCTAAAAATGGATTTTGTTTTTTTTGTTCTGGCGGGTATACATAAGGCTGGCCTGGTAATATCGCTCTGTGACTATTTACTGCAAAGGAAACGTGCTTAACACTGTCGAGAATAATGTTCCGGGTTTTATCAACTAGTACAATGTTACTGTGCCTGCCCATTATTTCTATAATTAGCTGTTTATAGCTAACATCACCGATTTCATTCCGTCCTTTAATTTCAAAAATAATCATCCGATCATTTTCTACTTGATATACATCCTCTAATAGGTAGCCCTCAATGTGTTTTCTAAGCAGCATACAGAACATAGGTGGTTCACTAGGATTCTCGTAGGCTTCATTAGTAAGCTGAACTCGTGCATAGCTGGGGTGCGCCGAAAATAATAATTTATTATTTACTCCATTTGCACGGATTGTTAGAATTATTTCATTTTTATAAGGCTGGTGTACTTTATTAATTCTGCCACCCTTTAGGGTGCGCGCGAGTTCCTCAACCATTGCTTTTGTAAATAAACCATCAAATGACATGGAAAACATCCTTTACTTCAAACATATTTATTCCTTTAGTATAGCTTACAAGGTTAGAGTATGTCTCATTTTAACTTGTTCATACCTTAATCATATCTTGTCTTAATTATCATAGCATTTTTTGGGACGAGGCTGAATAAGCTTTCTTTAGATGGCTAGCGGCAGCGCCTAGCCCCTCGAGACGCTTCGACCCTGCCGATGAAGTCAAAGAACGACTTCCCCGTCAGGTCCGCAAGCAGCTGTCGGGGCTGTGCAAGGCGCTTCCGCTTTTCAATGAGCATGTCTTATACAATTAAGGGGGAAGTGAGATGGTCGGATGAAATTCCATGAGATGGAGATAAATCAAGTAGAAAAGGCCTTAGACACCGACTTTTCTTCTGGGTTATCACCAGAAGCAGTAAAGAAACGACTAGCCAAACATGGGCTTAATGAATTGCAGGAAGGGGAAAAGCAATCGGCTTTACTCTTATTTTTTAGTCAGTTCAAAGATTTTATGGTTTTAGTGCTGCTCGCAGCCACGTTATTATCAGGATTACTTGGTGAGTACATTGATGCAGTAGCAATTATAGCCATTGTTATTATTAATGGTGTTCTTGGCTTTTTCCAAGAAAGAAGAGCAGAGAAATCTCTGCAAGCTCTAAAGGAATTATCTGCTCCACAGGTTTCCGTTTTACGGGAAGGTCAGTGGATGAAAATCCCTTCAAAGGAAATTGTTGCCGGGGATATTATTAAATTTACAAGCGGGGACAGAATTGGTGCGGATGTTCGGATTATCGAATCAAGGAGTTTAGAAATCGAGGAATCAGCCCTTACTGGGGAATCCGTTCCTGTCTCAAAGCATATCGATAGCTTAAAAACAATAAACCCTGGAATTGGTGATATGGAAAACATTGCCTTCATGGGCACCATGATTACTAGGGGAAGCGGGGTAGGAGTAGTCATCGCTACTGGTATGAAAACAGCGATGGGGCAAATTGCTGATTTACTCCAAAATGCCCAAACGCAAGAGACACCTTTGCAGAGACGCTTAGAGCAGCTAGGGAAAATTTTAATATCAGTTGCATTAATCTTGACCGTTCTCGTTGTTGCAATCGGAGTCTTACAGGGACATGAACTTTATATGATGTTCTTAGCAGGGGTTTCTCTTGCTGTTGCAGCTATACCTGAAGGATTGCCAGCGATTGTAACTGTTGCTTTGTCACTTGGAGTTCAAAAAATGATTAAAAGAAATGCCATCGTAAGGAAGCTGCCTGCAGTAGAGACACTTGGCTGTGCGTCTGTTATTTGTTCTGATAAAACAGGAACAATGACACAAAACAAAATGACCGTTACCCAATTATGGAGCGGGGGGAATACGTGGACAGTTGACGGTGTTGGATATCATCCTCAAGGAGAGTTTTACCGCGAAAATACTCGTGTTCATCCAAAAGATGAGAAAGCTTTACAGCAGATGCTTATTTTTGGGATGATTTGTAATAATTCAGATTTAGTCATGAAGGATGAAGACTACATTCTTGACGGGGATCCAACAGAAGGCGCGTTACTTGTTAGTGCGATGAAAGCGGGGTTTGATCGAACAAATCTATTAGATGAGTTCACAATAATCAAGGAATTTCCGTTTGACTCATCAAGAAAAATGATGAGTATGCATGTTAAAGATAAGCAAGGAAGGAATTTTATTGTTACAAAAGGCGCGCCGGATGTGATTATTGGCAAGAGTGAATCCATTCTCTGGGATGGCAAAACACAATATCTTGGTCAACATATCCAGGGTCAGGTTCAAGAGGCTATCAATAACCTCGCTTCTAATGCGCTTAGAACAATTGCAATTGCTTTTAAACCTATTCCAACGAATACGGTTATCCTTAGTGAACAGGAAGCAGAAAAGAAATTAACGTTTATTGGTGTTCAAGGGATGATTGATCCGCCAAGACCTGAAGTGAAAGACGCTGTGAAAGAATGTAATGATGCAGGTATTAAAACAGTAATGATTACAGGTGACCATGTTATTACAGCTAAAGCCATTGCATCTCAGCTAGGTATTTTAACCAAGAAAAGTAAGGTTCTCGATGGAAATGCTTTATCAACTATGTCGGTTGAGGAGCTTGAGGAAGTAGTTGATGATATAGCCGTATTTGCCCGGGTTTCACCAGAACATAAATTGAAAATCGTCAAGGCTTTACAAAATAGGGGACATATTGTCGCGATGACAGGTGATGGTGTTAACGACGCACCTGCGATTAAAGCTGCAGATATCGGCGTTGCAATGGGGATTACGGGAACAGATGTGGCAAAAGAAGCATCTTCACTTGTATTATTAGATGATAATTTTGCAACCATAAAGTCGGCAATTGAAGAAGGCAGGAATATATATGAAAATATTCGGAAATTTGTCCGCTATTTACTTGCTTCAAATGTAGGGGAAATATTGGTTATGTTGTTTGCGATGATTTTAGCCCTGCCGCTTCCTCTCGTTCCGATTCAAATTCTCTGGGTTAATTTAGTGACGGATGGTTTACCAGCAATGGCATTAGGACTTGACCGGCCAGAAGAGGATGTAATGAAGCGGAAGCCTCGTAGTCCAAATGAAGGTGTCTTTGCTAGAGGCTTAGGCTGGAAGGTAGTTTCAAGGGGGTTTCTGATTGGAATTGTAACACTGCTTGCCTTTATCATTGTCTATGATCAGAATCCTGATAATCTGGCATATGCACAGACAATCGCATTTGCAACATTAGTGATGGCTCAGCTCATTCATGTATTTGATTGTAGAAGTGAAAAGTCTGTCTTATCAAGAAACCCTTTTGGGAATCAATACCTTGTTTGGGCAGTTATTTCATCGCTTGCACTGATGATTGCAGTAATATACTACCCGCCATTTCAACCAATTTTTCATACCTTACCAATCTTAGCAAAAGACTGGCTTTTGATTATTGGACTATCATCCATTCCAACTTTTTTACTAGCCGGATCATTTTTGTTAAGAAAAACAAAATAAAGTGTGTTATAATCCAAGAGGTAGTAGAGGTGACTCTATTACCTTTTGTTAATTTCTAGAATAATGCAATATACTTTACATAGGTTAGCCGCTCATCTTCAATAGATTGGAGTGTACTTAATGGTAATAAGTATGACGGGCTTCGGGCGAAGCAGGATTGTCTCAGCCTCTTTTTCTGTGAATGTAGAAGTAAAAACGGTCAACCATCGCTTTAGTGAAATAAATGTTCGGATGCCCAGACAGCTGTTAAAGATTGAAGATAAAATAAAGAAAAAATTGAATGAGCATCTTCGTCGTGGCAGAGCTGAGGTTTATATCATGATAGATGGGGAAGGTGCCGTTACTCGAAAAATTCAGGTTGATTGGAAGCTGTTCGAAGAATATTACCTGTTTATCAAACAAGCTCAAGATAGATTCAATATTGAAGGGAAAATATCACTTCAAGATTTATTAACCCGTAATGATTTTTTACATATCGAAGAAATTGATGAAGGCAGCGAAGAATTGGAAAATTTAGTACTAAAAGCAACAGAAGAAGCTGTTTTACTATGTAAACAAATGCGAGTAACAGAAGGAGAAGAGCTAAGAAAGGACCTGCTCACTTCTTTACAGCAAATAGATACACATATCGATGAACTGAAGGAATTTGCACCCGAGGTTGTCTCAGCCTATAGAGAACGATTACAGAAACGAATTGAGGAAATCATTCAGGGACAATTTGATGAAACACGTGTATTAACTGAAGTCGCTATTTTTGCTGATAAGGTTGATATTAATGAAGAATTAACAAGGTTAAAAAGCCATATTCAGCAATTTAGGCAAACAGTAAACGATCAAGAGCCAATTGGAAGAAAGCTTGATTTCCTTGTTCAAGAAATGAATAGGGAAGCAAATACGATTGGTTCAAAAGCAAATGACTCGAATATTACAAAAAAGGTAGTAGATATCAAAAGTTTGCTTGAGAAGTTGAAGGAACAAGTTCAAAATATTGAATAACAGTGTTTAGGAAACGTTTGACACGGCAAAAATATATTATTGATGATTGGATGATAATCATGTCGATTAAGTTGATTAATATTGGATTTGGAAACATCGTATCTGCCAATCGGATAATTTCAATTGTAAGCCCTGAATCTGCTCCGATAAAGAGGATTATCCAAGATGCACGGGATCGGGGTTCATTGATTGATGCTACATATGGAAGACGTACTCGTGCAGTAATTGTCATGGATAGTGATCATGTCATTTTATCAGCGGTACAGCCTGAAACGGTTGCCCATCGACTGGCGGACCGTGATGAAATTATTGAAGAAGGGTAGGATTATAGAAAATGCAGGAAAAAGGATTGCTTATCGTATTTTCTGGTCCATCTGGTGTCGGAAAAGGAACAGTTAGAAAAGAAATATTTTCCCATCCGGACACGGCTTTTGAATACTCAATATCTGCAACAACACGTGCACCTCGTCCGGGTGAAGTCAATGGGATTGATTACTTCTTTAAGTCACGGGAAGAATTTGAAATATTAATTGAACAAGGGAAACTATTAGAGTATGCACAGTTTGTGGGTAATTATTATGGCACACCTGTGGATTATGTCCGTGAAACCTTGGATGCTGGAAAAGACGTTTTTTTAGAAATCGAAGTAAAGGGTGCACGTCAAGTTAGGGAAAAATTTCCAGAAGGTTTGTTTATCTTCTTGATGCCGCCAAGTCTTTCCGAGTTAAAGAACCGCATTGTTACAAGAGGTACAGAAACAGAAGAGTTAATCAACAATCGGATGTTATCTGCACGCGAAGAAATTGAAATGATGGAATTATACGATTATGTTGTAGAAAATGATCAAGTAGAATTGGCTTGTGAACGTGTGAAAGCAATTGTGGTGGCGGAACATTGCCGCAGAGAACGTGTAGAACATAGATATAAAAAATTACTGGAGGTTGAATAAATAAATGTTATATCCTTCGATTGATTCATTACTCAATAAAATTGATTCAAAATATTCTCTTGTTTCCGTTGCTGCAAAACGTGCTCGAGCTATGCAGCAAGCACATGATGAAAGATTACCTAAATATGTTTCCTACAAACATGTAGGAAAAGCTCTAGAGGAAATCTACAGTGGAGAGCTAACGTATCGGGTTCCTAAAAAATCAGAAACAGGTGCGATTTACGGGAAAGACAGCTCAATAGGCAAATAATAAACAGGAAAGGTCTGACAGAAGTAAAATGTCAGCCTTTTTATTTTTTTAATGAAAAGGCTGTGTTAATGGATACTGTTGATTTTAGAACCTGTTGATTGGAGCGGAGGGCGCTCGACTCCTGCGGGATGCACGAGCTGAGTGAGACCCCGCAGGTCGGAACGATCGAGGAGGCTCACGGGCGAGCCCGCGGAAAGCGTAGCGCCTGTAGCGCAAATCAACAGCCAAATATAACACAGCCTATCTTTTAAAAAAAAAGACATTTTTTGTCGAAATGCAGATGTAAAAGGTGAAAAAATAATGTGTTTCTAGCATAATAAAGGAATAGATACTCGTCCGATTGAAATGGGGGATAAGAAGATGATGGATAAAAAGATTTTATTATGTGTAACAGGTGGGATAGCTGTATATAAAGCAGCTGCATTAACAAGTAAACTTGTACAAGCAGGTGCAAAGGTAAAAGTAATACTAAGTGACTCGGCAGCAAAATTTGTTTCCCCATTAACTTTTCAAGCGTTGTCCCGAAATGAAGTGCATACCGATACCTTTGATGAAAAAAATCCAAATGTGATTGCACACATCGATTTAGCTGATTGGGCTGATTTAATCCTGGTAGCACCTGCCACTGCAAATACGATAGCTAAGCTAGCAAACGGGATTGCTGATAACATGATTACAACAACCTTACTAGCAGCAACTGGGCAAGTTTGGATTGCACCGGCGATGAATGTACATATGTATGATCACCCAGCGGTGAAAAAGAACATTTCAATATTGGCATCATACGGTTATCAATTTATTGAACCGAGCGAAGGCTATCTAGCTTGTGGCTATGTCGGTAAAGGTCGTTTAGAGGAACCCGAGAAAATAGTTAACATAATCAGACAGCATTTTTATAAAAAAAGTTCACAAACGCTAAAAGGAAAAAATGTCCTAATTACAGCTGGCCCAACAAGGGAAAGAATTGACCCGGTCCGGTTTATTACCAATCATTCAACAGGAAAAATGGGCTACGCCCTGGCAGAAGCCGCAAAGAATGCGGGTGCAAAGGTGATTTTAATTTCAGGACCCGTCAATATATCTCCTCCACCCGGTGTCGAGGTAGTTAAGATTGAAAGTGCGAATGATATGTATCATGCAGTTATGGGCAAATTTGCAAGTGCTGATATTGTTATTAAAACGGCAGCAGTAGCGGATTATCGTCCGAAAGTTTCCTATGATCATAAAATGAAAAAGCAGCCTGGTGACAGTGTAATCGAACTTGAACGAACAAAAGATATTTTATTCGAGCTTGGGACATTGAAGAAGGATCAGATTCTTGTCGGGTTTGCTGCTGAAACAGAAAATGTGGAAGAATATGCAAGGAAAAAATTAGAGACCAAAAATGCCGATATGATTGTAGCTAATAATGTGAAATCAGAAGGCGCTGGATTTGGAATGGATACAAACATAGTAACGCTAATTAAACGAGATGGTACCAAAATAGAGCTGCCATTAATGTCTAAATTTGAAGTTGCTGAAAAGATAATCGAAGAAATTGCCGTAATACCCAAAGGATTTGGAAACGAATGAACATTGCTAGTGTAGTAGTGGATGTACCAGCAAAACAAACAGATAGGTCGTTTGATTATTTAATTCCAGATGAATGGCTCGAAATCATACAGCCTGGAATGCGGGTAATAGTCCCTTTTGGACCTAGAAAAATTCAGGGTTTTGTTACTGAGATAAAAGCTGAATCTGAATTCAAGAAGCTTCGGGAAATTAGTGAGCCAATGGATCTAGAGCCGGTTCTTAATGAGGAATTACTTGAGCTTGGAAATTGGCTGACTGAAAACACTTTGTGTTTTAAGATTTATGCCTATCAGGCTATGCTGCCTGCAGCCTTGAAGGCCAAATACGAGAAAAAAGTAATGTTATCTTCGGACATAAAGGTACATGAGTTACCCGCTCAGCTTCATGAGGTTTTTTATAATAAGGATACGATTACTTGGGACGAGGCATTGAAGAAGGGGCTTGTACCTATTCTCCAAAAAGAAGCATCGAAAGGCAATTTAGAGGTAATCTACTTAGTTAAAGGAAAACTCAATAAAAAGAAATTAAAGTTTGTCAGCCCGCTCCGTTCAATTGCTGATTTGGAAGCTGAACTTAATGCATTGCCACAAAGAGCTGAAAAGCAAAAAGAAGTTTTACGTTATTTTGTACTTAACCCAGAACCAGTCGAACTGAGACATTTATTAGCGGATTTAAATATCTCAGCAGCGACGGTAAAAGCGCTCGTTGAAAAGGAGTTTCTTGCTGAGCAGTTCATGGAAGTTTATCGTGATCCTTATGAAAATCGGACTTTTACACGTACTGAGCCATTGCCATTAACAGACGATCAACAAAGTGCGATTGTGCCAATTTTAGCTTCCATTGAAAATAAACTCCATGAGGTTTTTTTACTTTATGGTGTAACTGGCAGCGGAAAAACGGAAATTTACTTACAATCGATTCAGGATGTAATCGAAAAGGGCAGAGAAGCGATTGTCCTTGTTCCAGAAATTGCACTTACTCCTCAAATGGTCAATCGTTTTAAGGGTCGGTTTGGCAATCTAGTCGCTGTTTTGCACAGCGGACTTTCTGCTGGTGAAAAATACGATGAATGGCGGAAAATCCAACGAAAGGAAGTTAAAGTTGTCGTTGGTGCCAGGTCAGCCATTTTCGCTCCTTTTGAAAACCTGGGAATCATCATCATTGATGAAGAACATGAAACAAGTTATAAGCAGGAAGAAATGCCGCGCTATCATGCAAGAGAGGTGGCAATTGAACGCGCGCAAAAAAACAATTGTCCAGTTGTACTCGGGAGTGCTACACCAGCACTTGAGTCTTTTGCAAGAGCTCAAAAAGGGGTATACAAACTTTTATCTCTTCCGAACCGAATGAACAAAAGAGCATTGCCTGCGGTAGAAATTATTGACATGCGTGAGGAACTTAGAGCAGGAAATCGCTCGATGTTTTCGAGAAAGTTGTTTGAATTGCTCAAAGAGAGAATCGAAAGAAAAGAGCAGACCGTGTTATTTTTAAACAAACGCGGTCACTCTTCATTTGTTATGTGCAGAGATTGCGGCTATGTGATGAATTGCCCCAATTGTGATATTTCTTTAACCTATCACAAGGTTAAGGAACAAATGAAATGCCATTATTGTGGATATGAGAGCTTTGTCCCTAATCAATGCCCCGAGTGTTCAAGTGATTATATCCGTTATTTTGGTACGGGTACACAAAAAGTTGAGGACGAACTCGGTAAAATACTTCCTGAGGCAAAAGTAATTCGTATGGATGTAGATACAACAGGAAAAAAGGGTTCGCATGAGAGGCTATTAAAAGAATTCCATGAAGGCAAGGCAGATATTCTTTTAGGAACACAAATGATTGCAAAGGGATTAGATTTTCCGAATATCACACTTGTTGGAGTTCTTTCAGCAGATACAATGCTCCATTTACCAGATTTCCGCTCCTCAGAAAAAACGTTTCAGTTATTAACACAAGTTAGCGGAAGGGCGGGGCGCCATGAATTACCTGGCGAAGTCATTATCCAAACCTATACTCCAGAGCATTATAGTGTAGAACTGGCTGGAACACAGGATTATGATCTTTTCTATAACAGGGAAATGATGATGAGAAAAGCGCATCATTATCCACCCTTTTATTATTTGGCGTTAATTACAATCAGTCATGAACAGTTAATGAATGTGGTTTCAGCAACGGAAAAAATCGCCGCTTTTGTGAGGTCGCGACTTTCAAATCATGCAGTTGTTCTTGGACCTGCGGCATCACCTATACCAAGGATAAATAATCGATATCGCTATCATTGCCTAATTAAATATAAACGCGAACCTGAGCTCTTTAAAACGTTAAAAACGATACTTGACCAATATCAAGCAGATCCAAAAAGTGGATTACTTGTTTCCATCGATGTAAACCCATTTATTTTAATGTAAGGTGCGCAAATATCTTGATATAAAAGGTTATGATAAGGTAATTTGGGTGAAAATGAATAGTAATAAAAGATAAAAAGATAAAGAATCGGACAACTACGATACAGATGGAGGAACACCTTTGGCTATACAACAAATCGTTATGTACCCAGCAGAGGTACTTGAAAAAAAATGCAGACCAGTTGTGAAATTTGATAGAAAGCTGGCAAGATTGCTTGATGATATGTATGACACGATGATTGAATACGATGGGGTCGGACTGGCTGCCCCTCAAATTGGAATCGATGAAAGAATTGCCATTGTCGATATTGATAATGAATTAGGAACCATTGAGATGATTAATCCTATCATTTTAAGAACATCTGGCGAGCAAACCGGCCCAGAAGGGTGTTTAAGCTTCCCAGATCTTTTTGGCGAAGTGACAAGACCGAATTACGTAAAGATTGAGGCATATGATCGCAAAGGAAAAAAATATACCCTTGAAGCTGAGGAATTCCTTGCAAGAGCGATCCAACATGAAATCGACCATTTAGACGGAATATTATTCACTACAAAGGTTAGCCGATATCTCAAAGAAGATGAGTTAAAAGGAGTAGAAAGTGAATGACAAAGATTGTTTTTATGGGTACCCCAGATTTTTCTGTACCCGTGTTACGGAAAATAATTGATGACGGTTATGAGGTTATTGGTGTGGTGACTCAGCCAGACAGACCGGTTGGAAGAAAAAGGGTTTTAACACCACCACCTGTCAAAGTCGAAGCGCTGAAACATGGAATTCCAGTCTATCAGCCTGAAAAAATCCGTCAAAGTGATGAGATGGAAAAGATCCTGTCATTGAGTCCTGATTTAATCATCACAGCTGCTTTTGGACAAATATTGCCGAACGAGATATTGGAAGCTCCACCTCATGGCTGCATTAATGTCCATGCCTCGCTTTTACCGGAACTTCGCGGTGGAGCACCTATTCATTATGCCCTAATCCAAGGTAAAAAGAAAACAGGGATCACCATTATGTATATGGTTGAAAAGCTGGATGCAGGTGATATATTAACTCAGGTTGAGGTAGAGATTACCGAAGAAGATAATGTTGGAACTCTTCATAGCAAACTAAGTGAAGCAGGGGCTGCATTATTATCAAAAACACTTCCTAAGCTGTTAGAAGGTAAATTAACCCCTATCCCCCAAAATAATGAGGAAGCCTCGTTTGCTTATAATATTAAAAGGGAACAGGAAAAAATCGACTGGGCCAAAACAGGCGAAGAAATCTATAATCATATTCGCGGCTTAAATCCATGGCCAGTTGCATTTACAACCCTTGAAGGTCAAACTTTAAAAGTATGGCGGTCTGAGAAGGTTACTGGAGTAAAAGGTGATGTCCCTGGGACAATCTTAAAAAACGAATCTGAAGGTATCACCGTATCAACAGGCAATGAAACGGCTATTAAGATAAAAGAGCTGCAACCATCTGGTAAAACAAAAATGACAAGTGAAGAGTTTTACAGAGGTGCAGGATCGAAAATCTTGCTAGGCACAAGACTAGGAGAATCTCATGACCAATAAAAGAAAAAACGTGCGCGAAGCCGCTATGGATTTACTTGAAGCGATTGAAAAGAACCAATCATATAGTAACCTGCTTCTAAATAGTACAATTGAGAAAAACAAGCTTTCCACAGTTGATACAGGATTACTGACAGAATTAACCTACGGAACCTTACAAAGAAGGATGGCATTAGACTACTTTCTTAAACCCTTTATTAAAAATAGCAAAAAAACGGAAAGCTGGGTACACCAGTTATTACGGATTACCCTTTATCAAATGGTTTACCTTGATAAGATCCCGGATAGAGCAGCTATTTATGAAGCAGTGGAAATTGCAAAAAAACGCGGCCACAAGGGAATTGCAGGAATGGTAAATGGTGTTTTGCGAAATATACAGCGTCAGGGTCTTCCGTCTTTGGATGAGGTGAGTAATCCAATTGAAAGACTTTCAATCGAAACGAGCCACCCGGAATGGCTTGTCAAGAGGTGGGTAAATCAATTTGGGTTTGATAAGACAAAAGAAATGTGCGAGATCAACTTAACCGCACCACTGCAAACGGCAAGAGTAAACCTTACAAAAACGACAGTACGTGAATGTATTGAGGATCTTGATGAGGAGGGCTTTCAAATTGAAAAAAGCCCGATTATTCCTGAGGCCATTCGATCACTTAAAGGAAATATAGCTTTTTCAAAAGCATTTAACAAAGGTTTATTCACCATTCAGGATGAAAGTTCAATGCTGGTTTCTTATGCATTAGCTGCAAATAAGAATGAAAAAATTCTTGATGCATGTGCTGCACCTGGTGGAAAAAGTACCCATATTGCTGAAAAAATGGAGTTGACTGGGGTGGTATACTCCCTTGACTTACATGAACACAAAGTGAAATTAATTAATGCCAACGCGAGCCGTTTAGGTTTGGGTAATATAAAGACAATGGTAATGGATTCAAGAAAAGCAGGAGAACATTTAGAAAAAGAATCCTTTGATAGAGTGTTGCTTGATGCACCTTGTTCTGGACTTGGGGTTATGAGAAGAAAACCTGATATGAAATATACAAAAAAAGAGGAAGACATTTATCAATTAAGTACAATTCAGCAGAATTTATTGGATTCCGTATCCCCTTTGGTGAAAAAAGGTGGAATTCTTGTCTACAGTACGTGTACAGTAGATAAAGAGGAAAATGAGAATACTGTCAGCAAATTTTTACAAGAACATTCCGAATTTGATTTGGATGATACGATGAAAGAAAGAATGCCTGAGGCGATACAACCGCTGGTAACAGATGGATATTTACAAATTTTCCCTCAGGATTTTGGCTCAGACGGTTTCTTTATCGCATGCTTAAGGAAGAAGGTGTAACAGTTGGAACAACTAAATACAACTGAGACGAACACAACATTGGATAGTAAGAAAACATCAATTTATTCACTGCAGCTTCATGAATTTAAAGAGTGGCTGTCAGCAAATGGTGAAAAACCATTTCGTGCCGACCAGATCTTTGATTGGCTATATAAAAAAAGAATTACATCATTTGAAGAAATGAATAATCTTTCAAAAGGTTTACGGGATAAGCTGTCTGAGAATTTTCAGCTTACGACATTAAAGACTGTAATTAAACAAACATCTTCGGATGGTACAATTAAGTTTTTATTTGAGCTTCACGATGGCTACTCCATTGAAACGGTTCTTATGCGCCATGACTATGGAAATTCGGTATGTGTAACAACTCAAGTTGGCTGCCGTATTGGCTGTACCTTTTGTGCTTCAACGCTTGGCGGATTGAAACGTCATTTAGAGGCAGGAGAAATAGTCTCTCAAGTTGTTACTGTTCAACAAGCGCTTGACGAAACGGATGAGCGGGTCAGCTCAGTTGTTATCATGGGGATTGGTGAACCTTTTGATAATTATGACAATATGATGTCTTTCCTCAAAATAATCAATCATGATAAAGGGCTTAACATTGGAGCTCGTCATATTACGGTTTCAACAAGTGGTATTGTTCCAAAGATTTATCAATTTGCGGATGAAGATATGCAGATTAATTTTGCGATATCACTACATGCGCCAAACACGGAAATCAGATCAAGGTTAATGCCTATCAACAGGGCATATAAACTGGATGACTTAATGAAATCTGTCAGGTATTATATCGATAAGACGGGGCGCAGAATTAGCTTCGAATACGGACTTTTTGGCGGTGTAAACGATTCTGTTGAACATGCGGAAGAGTTAGCAGACCTGTTGAACGGTTTAAAATGCCATGTTAATCTAATTCCTGTTAATTATGTTCCCGAGAGGGACTATGTACGTACCCCGAAGGACAAAATTTTTGCATTTGAAAAAACACTCAAAAATCGTGGAATTAATGTTACGATTCGCAGGGAGCAAGGTCACGACATTGACGCAGCATGTGGACAACTTCGTGCAAAGGAGCGGAAAGAAGAGACGAGGTGAAAGGTTTGAAAGCAGTATTCATGACTGACCAAGGCAAGGTCAGGCAGCATAACGAAGACGCTGGAGGAATATTTGTAAATAAGGACGGTCACCGCTTAGCTATTGTCGCAGATGGCATGGGCGGTCACCGTGCGGGTGATGTAGCTAGCGAGATGACCATTGCTCAGTTGAAAAACTTCTGGGAGGAATCAAGTGGAATATCGACTGCAGGTGAAGCCGAGGATTGGTTAAGAAACCAGATAACACAGGTAAATAGCATGCTTTTTAATCATGCAATGAACCATTTAGAATGCGAGGGTATGGGTACAACCATTGTTGCAGCAATAAGTACCAATCGTTTTGTGACAATAGCCAACATTGGTGACAGCCGTTGTTATTTACTAAATGAGACAGGTTTTAATCAAGTAACGGAAGACCACTCATTAGTAAACGAGCTTGTTCGAACTGGACAAATATCCCGGGAAGATGCAGAGCATCATCCACGAAAAAATGTCCTTTTGCGAGCACTCGGTACAGAAAAAACGGTAGATATGGATATTAAAACGATTATTTTTGAAGAAGGGGACATTCTATTATTATGTTCCGATGGTCTTTCAAATAAAGTGAATGAAAAAGAATTAAGTGCTATTCTAACGAACAAAGATCCTTTGGAGCAAAAGACAAGCACCCTGATCTCACTTGCAAATGAGAATGGCGGCGAGGATAACATTACACTTGCGATTGTGGAGTTTTCGGAATTCAGCGAGGGTGATGAATAATGTTGATAGGAAAACGGTTAAGCGGTCGGTATAAAGTATTAGATATGATTGGCGGAGGCGGTATGGCAAATGTGTACTTAGCCCACGACATGATTCTGGACCGTGATGTTGCTGTCAAAATGCTTCGCCTTGATTTTGCTAATGATGAAGAATTTATTCGCAGGTTTCGAAGAGAAGCCCAATCTGCAACAAGTTTAGCTCACCCTAATATCGTAAATATCTATGATGTGGGAGAAGAAAATGATCTTTATTATATTGTAATGGAATATGTTGAAGGTCAAACATTAAAACAATACATACAACAGAATTCACCATTACAGGTTGAAAAGACGATTGAAATAATGAAGCAACTGACATCTGCCATTACTCACGCCCACCAAAACCATATCGTTCACAGGGATATCAAGCCACAAAATATTCTTGTAGACCGTTTTAGTAACGTGAAAATTACAGATTTTGGAATAGCGATGGCATTAAGTGCAACAAGTATTACCCAAACAAATTCTGTTCTTGGCTCCGTTCATTATTTGTCACCAGAACAAGCACGCGGCGGCATGGCAAACAAGAAATCGGATATTTATTCCTTAGGAATTGTCATGTTTGAATTATTAACAGGAAGACTTCCATTCTCAGGTGAATCTGCTGTTTCAATTGCCCTGAAGCATTTGCAATCAGAAACTCCCTCTGTAAGAAGGTGGAACCCAACCATTCCACAGAGTGTTGAAAATATTGTTTTAAAGGCAACAGCTAAGGATTCCTTTCATCGTTATAACAGTGTTGAAGAAATGGAATTGGATTTACGGACAGCACTTGATTCAGAGAGAATAAACGAAGCAAAATTTGTTATTCCTGTTGATGATGAAGCAACCAAAGCCATCCCGGTGATTACGGATGATCGTCCTCTCAAGAATCTTGATGAAACATTGGTACATAGTCAAACCAAAGGAAATGATCATGCCTCAAAAAAAGGAAATAAACAGAAAAAACGTAAAAAGTGGCCTATTATCTTAATTACAACTTTTATAGTGTTATCATTGTTAGGATTATTTACTGTTACTGTATTACCAGACTTGCTCTCCCCGAAAGATGTAACAATTCCAGATGTGAGCGGTTTGGAATTAAATGAGGCAATTGCAAAAATAGAATCTATGGGTCTGCAGGTCGACGAAGAAATTGAGAGTACACATAATGAAATAGAAGAAGGTAAGGTAATAAAAACCAATCCTGAAGAGGGAAGCACAGTTAAGGAAAATAGTGCGATAGCTATCTATTTCAGTATCGGTAAAGAAAAAATTGAATTGCCGAATTATACAGGCCGTAGCTATGATGATGTGATACGGATATTGGATAACCAGAACTTTAAGGATATAGATATAACTGAGGTATTCGATGACAGCGAATCCGGTACCATTCTAACTCAAAAACCGGAGAGCGGCGAAGAAGTAGTCCCCGAAGATACGGTTTTAGAATTTGAGGTTAGTAAGGGACCAGAGAAAATTATCCTTAGAGACTTAAAGCAATCTAATGCAAAAGGTGCTCAGGATTATGTTGATTCTGTGGGGCTTACTCTTGATGCTTCAGAGGAAAGGTATGATGATACCATTCCTGCAGGCAATATCATTTCGCAGACACCTGCTCCTGGAACACAGATGAAGAAGGGTGATAAGGTATCTGTTGTTATTTCAAAAGGTAAGGAAGAGAAACCACATAAATCGGTTTCTAAAGAAATAACCATTATTTATACAGGTACCCTGCCAAATCAAGAACAAACCGTTTATATTTACATTCAAGATGTTAATCGTAGTATATTCACACCAGCAGATACCATTCGAATTACGGCAACAACCAAATACAGGATAGATCTCTTAGTTCCATTTGAAGGTGAAGCTGGATTTAAGGTAGTGAGCGATGGTAAAGTACTTTTCGACGAAGCTGTTCCTTATCCAGAATCTTAATCCGTGAATATTATGTTAAGAAAAGGCAGGGAGTGTGGCTATGCCTGAAGGGAAAATTGTAAAAGCATTAAGTGGTTTTTATTATGTTCTACATGATGGGGAAATGACTCAATGCCGGGGTAGAGGTGTATTTCGTAAAAACAAGATTACACCACTTGTCGGTGATGAAGTGGTTTTTCAGGCTGAAAATGACCGTGAAGGTTATATAATGGAAGTAAAGGAAAGGAAGAATGAACTTGTTCGGCCGCCAATTGCTAATGTCGATCAAGCAATTCTTGTTTTTTCTGCTGTAGAACCGGATTTTAGTACCGTGCTTTTGGATCGGTTTCTTGTTCTTGTCGAATATAATCATATTAAACCACTCATATGTATTACAAAAATGGATTTAACGAACGATAATGAAAAACAGGCCATTACAGAATACGCTAATCATTACAGAAATATTGGGTATGATGTATTGCTTACTTCATCTGAGACAGAGGCAGGTATTGAAAGCTTAAACCCGCATGTCGAGGATAAAATATCAGTTTTTGCAGGGCAATCAGGTGTCGGAAAGTCTTCTCTTTTAAATGTTTTACGACCAGATCTTGACATAAAAACGAACGACATTTCATCGCATTTAGGCAGAGGCAAGCATACAACGCGACATGTTGAATTAATTAGTGTTGGTAATGGTCTTATCGCTGATACACCGGGATTTAGTTCATTGGAATTCACCAATATCGAAGCAGAAGAACTGGCTTTTTGTTTCCCTGAAATCGCAAGGGAAAGCGAAAATTGTAAATTTCGAGCCTGTTTACATATTAGTGAGCCTAAATGTGCAGTAAAAGCCGCAGTTGAAGCACAGTCAATTACTCAATATCGCTATAAACATTATGTTGATTTTTTACTAGAAATAAAAGACAGAAAGCCGAGGTATTAATGATGGTGAAAATTGCACCTTCCATCCTATCTGCGGATTTTGCCAGATTAGGTGAAGAAATAATTGCTGTTGAAAGGGCTGGAGCAGACTATATCCATGTCGATGTAATGGATGGTCATTTTGTTCCAAATATTACGATAGGGCCTTTAATTGTGGAAGCGATTCGCCCGGTAACTAAGCTTCCTCTAGATGTTCATTTAATGATTGAAAACCCAGATCAATATATTGAGAACTTTGCTAAGGCTGGAGCGGATTACATTACGGTCCATGTTGAGGCATGCCGACATCTTCATCGAACCATTCACCATATTAAGTCGTTTGGAATTAAAGCAGGGGTGGTATTAAACCCAGCTACCCCTGTAGATACCATTCAGCATATACTTGCAGATATTGATATGGTTTTGTTAATGTCAGTAAATCCAGGTTTTGGCGGACAATCGTTTATACCTGAAGTCCTACCTAAAATTAAGAAAGTAAAGGAAATGGCAGAGGCAATCGGAAAAGAAATTGAGATTGAAATAGATGGCGGGGTAAATCCAGAAACAGCAAAATTATGTATGGAAGCAGGGGCAACTGTTCTAGTTGCAGGATCTGCTATTTATAATCAAGAGGATTATGCAGCAGCGATATCGTTAATAAGAGGTTAAAGAGTACAAAGCCGGCTAAAATGCTGGCTTTTTCTTTAGTAATAAGGAGAGACATTGAATGCATATTAATATCTTAGCAGGAGGTCCAGAAGAACTTCTTCCTAATTTGAATGAATACACCGGCGAGCATGAAATTTGGGTTGGTGTTGACCGTGGAGTGTATACCCTTATAAAAAAGAATATAATACCAAGGATTGCTTTTGGAGACTTCGATTCTGTCTCTAAGGACGAAATTATCGTTATTGAAGAACATGTAAAGGAACTGAAAAGGTTTAAACCTGAAAAAAATGAAACAGATATGGAGCTTGCTTTGAATTGGGCAATCGAACAAAATCCTGGCCTAATCAGAGTTTTTGGTGCAACTGGTGGAAGATTAGACCATCTCTTAGCTAATGTTCAATTATTGGTCAAACCTTTAATGGCAGCAAATGATGTAAACATTTTTCTGATTGATAAGCAAAATATTTTATCATTAAAAGGTCCAGGAAGTTATAAAATTGAAGAGAGGGTAGATAAAAAGTATATTTCATTTGTTCCTCTAACCCTGAGTGTGGAAGGTATCACTCTAGATGGTTTTAAATATCCGTTAAAAAACCGTCATATTTCCATCGGCTCTACATTATGTATTAGTAATGAACTTATTAGTGATTATGGTACTTTTTCATTTTCAGAAGGCATATTATTAGTGATAAGAAGCAATGATTACTAGCTTAAATAAAGAGGTACTGATTTCGTCCGTATGAATAATATAGTAAGGGCGTACGAGAGAAGTTAGATGTGTGAGATGGTGAGGAGGGACATAAATGAAGTTTTATACAATTAAACTGCCAAAGTTTTTAGGTGGACTTGTCCGAGCGATGATTGGTGCATTTAAAAAGAATGAATAGAAAAATTGTCTAAGCACCTATTATATGGGTGCTTTTTTATTTTTGCGAATATGGGAAAGATAAGGACGCTAGGGCGCTGGAGCTGGATTCAGATAAATATTCCAAGTTATCCACACTAGTATGATTCTATAAATCCTATACAATAAGAAAGGGCACCCTGCAAAAGGATGCCCAAACATATTATACGCGTTCTACTTTACCAGATTTTAACGCTCTTGCAGAAACCCAAACACGCTTAGGCTTTCCATCAACAAGAATACGTACTTTTTGTAGGTTAGCACCCCATGTACGCTTATTAGCGTTCATAGCGTGAGAACGTGCGTTTCCAGTTGTAGTTTTCTTTCCAGTTACAACACATTTACGTGGCATAATGATTCCCTCCTTAATACCCAAAGCTTTATACAGCATTTACGTTATTGTCTAAAGATACCTTAATAATTTATCACACAACAAGTTTGAATGCAATAGTGATTCCTAAACCTTTCAAGAAAAATACCTTGACATGCAAAATTATTGTCTCTAGTAACAAGTAAGAAAAAGTATCGCTTTCAAATTTTTCTTGACTATAGTAAAATGTCTTTAGTCAAGGTAGTGTCCTAAATATTGTTATTAAAATCTTAAAGCCGATTTAAACGCGGAAATAGTTATTTTGCGCTTAGGAATTTAGTCTCAAGCTCTTTTCTCAAAGAGCCTAGTCAAGGAGCAATTTCCAAAAGGGGGAACGATTCAATGTCCATCGAATTAAAAACCAAGTTCGGACAAATTGATATTTCAAATGAAGTAATCGCCACCATCGCTGGAGGTGCCGCTATCGATTGTTATGGAATTGTCGGTATGGCTTCCAAGAGTCAAATAAAAGACGGACTAACGGAAATTTTAAGAAGAGAAAATTTTACTCGTGGAGTTATTGTTCGCCAAGAGAATGAAGAAGTACATATTGATATGTATATAATAGTCAGCTATGGAACGAAAATTTCCGAGGTTGCCCATAACGTGCAATCAAAGGTGAAATACACACTTGATAAGACCGTTGGACTTGCCGTTGACTCGGTAAATATTTACGTTCAGGGAGTTCGTGTGACGAACCCGTAGGTTTGTGAACGAACTACAAGTTCGTGTAACGAACCATAGTAGAGGAGGAAAGTTTGTGTCAATAACAGCTTTAGATGGAAAACGTTTTGCAGAAATGGTGATTCAAGGAGCGAATCATTTAGGAGCCAACGCAAAAATGGTTGATGCGTTAAACGTTTTTCCTGTGCCCGATGGTGATACTGGAACGAATATGAATTTATCAATGACCTCAGGGGCAAAGGAAGTAAAAAATAATGTTCAGGAACATATTGGTAAAGTAGGAATCGCTCTTTCTAAGGGGTTGCTAATGGGAGCAAGAGGAAACTCCGGAGTCATCCTTTCCCAATTATTTCGTGGATTTTCAAAAGCAATCGAAACAAAGGCAACAATTTCTGGTAAGGATTTTGCTGCCGCTCTAGAGTCAGGTGTTGAAACAGCTTATAAAGCCGTAATGAAACCGGTGGAGGGTACGATTTTAACAGTTGCTAAAGACTCAGCAAAAAGAGGTGTCCAGGCATCCCAAAAATCAAACGATATTATCGAGATTATGGAAGAAGTCTTAATAGAAGCAAAAGCATCGCTTAAGCGTACACCGGATCTGCTGCCAGTTTTGAAAGAAGTTGGAGTTGTAGATAGCGGTGGACAAGGACTGGTTTTAGTTTATGAAGGATTTCTTGCAGAATTAAAAGGCGAGCCGCTTCCGGATTCACCTGAGAGCCTACCTTCAATGGATGACATGGTAAGTGCTGAACACCATAAAAGTGTCCAAAGTCATATGAATACAGAAGATATTGTGTTCGGTTATTGTACAGAATTTATGGTGAAGTTTGAAGATGCCAAGCTTGCAAAACACCCTTTTGATGAACAGGCTTACCGTAATGATCTTAGTAAGCTGGGTGATTCCCTGCTTGTTATTGCGGATGAAGAGGTTGTAAAGGTGCATATTCACTCGGAACAGCCTGGTAATTGCCTTAGCTACGGACAGAGGTACGGAAGCTTAATCAATATTAAGATTGAAAACATGAGGCAGCAGCATTCTAATATAGTTGGAGAAATGCACACGCCTTTGGTTTCTGATCGTCCACAAGTACCTAAGGAACAGCAAGAGTACGGAATAGTTACTGTTTCAATGGGATCAGGTATTGCAGAGTTATTCAAAAGTATCGGCGCCCATGCAGTAATTGAAGGCGGTCAAACAATGAATCCAAGTACAGAGGATATTGTAAAAGCCGTTAAAGAAGTACATGCAAAGAAAGTATTTATTCTTCCAAATAATAAAAATATTATTATGGCAGCACAACAAGCTGCAGATGTATCAGATGAAGAAATTTATGTGATCCCGTCTAAGACAGTCCCTCAAGGCCTTTCTGCACTTTTAGCATTTAATCCAGCTGGAGATGTTAAAACAAATAAAGCTGCCATGACGGATGCTATGCAGCATGTAAAAACGGGTCAAATTACCTTTGCAGTCCGCGATACCCAAATCGATGGGTTAGAAATCGAAAAAGATGATTTCATGGGAATTGCTGAAGGCAAAATTGTCGTAAAAAACAAAGATAAAGGGAAAGTTGCCGAAGACTTGATCTCTACAATGGTGGATGAGGATTCGGAAATTTTAACCATTATCTATGGTGAAGATGTTACTGATGATGAGGTAAATGCACTTTCAGCGTTTGTTGAAGAGAATTTCGAAGACGTTGAGGTTGAACTTCATAATGGAAAACAACCATTATATTCATTTATCTTTGCAATTGAATAAGTGATAAAATAGAAGGGGAAACCCTTCTATTTTCTTTT
Source organism: Neobacillus niacini (assembly GCF_031457145.1). Classification (GTDB taxonomy): domain Bacteria; phylum Bacillota; class Bacilli; order Bacillales; family Cytobacillaceae; genus Neobacillus; species Neobacillus niacini_J. Next base: position 372,555 of record NZ_JAVDVZ010000002.1, on the reverse strand, counting down.
TTCTGTGTTATAAATAAAGATAGAAATCCATGAGAGATATATTGTCCTAGGGGGAGAAGACGAATGAAATATAGAAGCGTGTTTGACATAATTGGACCTGTAATGATTGGACCATCAAGTTCGCATACTGCTGGTGCTGCCAGAATTGGCAGAGTGGCTAGGAGTTTATTTGGCAGGGAACCAAAATGGGCGAATATTTCCTTATACGGATCTTTTGCTAAGACATATAAAGGACATGGTACAGATGTTGCGATTATTGGTGGTTTATTAGATTTTGACACCGATGATGTAAGGATAATAAATGCAATTGATATTGCAAATGAGCGCGGTATTAAACTCCGATTTATAGAAGAAGAGGCCATAATGGACCACCCTAACACCGCTAGAGTAATTATTGGTGATGATAAAGGTGAATTAGAGTTAGTGGGAATTTCAATTGGCGGCGGAAAAATTGAAGTTATCGAGTTAAATGGTTTTGAACTTAAATTATCAGGAAACCATCCAGCGATATTAGTTGTCCATAATGATCGTTTTGGCGCAATAGCCAGCGTATCCAATGTTTTAGCAAAATATGAAATTAATATTGGTCATATGGAAGTTTCAAGGAAAGAAAAAGGAAAGCTAGCGCTTATGACCATTGAAGTCGATCAAAATATGGATGATAAAATCCTTAATGAACTAGAAAAATTACCCAATATATTAAAAGTAGCAAAAATTGTGGATTGATTAGAATAGATATATTTATAACAACAAGGGGGAAGGCAATTGTTTCGTAATGTTGCAGAGTTAGTAGAGCTTGCAAATAGTAAAAATAAAAAAATCTCAGAAATTATGATCGAGCAGGAAATAGAGGTAACTGGACGGACTCGAGAAGAGGTCTTTGCCTTTATGGATCGTAATTTAAGAGTTATGGAGGAAGCTGTTGAGCGGGGAATTAAAGGAGTAAAATCCCACTCTGGATTAACCGGTGGTGATGCCGTTCTTATGCAAAAATATATTGAAAAAGGAAATTTCTTATCAGGTAAAACGGTTCTTGACGCAGTCAGCAAAGCTGTAGCTACAAATGAAGTCAATGCAGCGATGGGAACGATTTGTGCTACACCTACAGCAGGTTCTGCCGGAGTTGTACCTGGCACGCTATTTGCAGTGAAAAATAAACTTAACCCGACAAGAGAGGAAATGATTGCCTTTCTTTTCACAGCGGGTGCTTTCGGGTTTGTAGTGGCTAACAATGCTTCGATTTCAGGGGCAGCTGGCGGATGTCAGGCAGAGGTTGGATCGGCTTCTGGAATGGCTGCTGCTGCGATTGTTGAAATGGCAGGCGGTACACCACAACAATGTGCAGAAGCTATGGCGATTACATTAAAAAACATGCTGGGTCTGGTTTGTGATCCTGTTGCCGGTCTAGTAGAGGTACCATGTGTGAAAAGAAATGCAATGGGCGCCGCAAATGCAATGGTAGCTGCCGATATGGCTTTAGCAGGTATTACAAGCAGAATTCCATGTGATGAAGTCATTGATGCGATGTATAAAATTGGTCAGTCAATGCCGACTGCATTAAAAGAAACAGCACAGGGAGGGTTGGCGGCAACTCCGACAGGTCGTGCACTCGAAGCAAAGATCTTCGGTATACCGCGCGTCTAAAGTGAATTTAAACCTTAAACAATCAGTTACAGTCTTAAAGGGTATAGGGGAAGAAACAGCTGAGAGTTTAGCAGAAATGAAAATATATACGATTCAAGATCTATTAGAGTATTTTCCATACCGTTACGAAGATTATCGTCTCCGCGAAATCACAGACGTTAAGCATGAAGAGAAAATTACAATAGAAGGGAAGGTTCATAGTGAGCCTTCTCTTAGCTATTATGGTCGAAAGAAATCCAAGCTGATGATAAGAATGTTCGTAGGGCAATACCTGATTAAGGTTGTATTTTTTAATCAGCCTTATTTAAAAACTAAAATCGTCATGAATGAAACCATTACGGTAACAGGTAAGTGGGATGCCCATCGGCAAACGATTACGGCTAATGAAATGCAGGTTGGACAAAATGCTAAAAGTAAAGATTTTGAGCCAGTTTACTCCCTAAAAGGAAAGATAACGACGAAGGGAATGCGGAAATTTATTTCGATTGCCTTTCAACAATTCGGACAGGATATTGAGGAAAGTCTGCCGTTATCTCTTGTGAACAGGTATCGTTTGTTAAATCGCCATGAGGCACTCCACGCAATGCACTTTCCAGTTAACCAGGAGGATGTCAAGCAAGCTCGGCGACGTTTAGTTTATGAGGAATTTCTAGTATTTCAATTAAAGATGCAGGCTTTACGGAAATTTGAACGGGAGCATGCACCAGGTATTAAACAAAACTATCTAGAAACGAAGGTAGAAGCCTTTATTCATTCCTTGCCTTTTCCTTTAACTAATGCGCAGAGACGAGTTGTTTCTGAGATTTTAACCGATCTTAAATCACCTCTAAGGATGAATCGCCTCTTGCAGGGGGATGTTGGCTCTGGGAAAACGGTCGTTGCTGCGATAGGTTTATATGCAAGTGTTACGGCAGGTTATCAAGGAGCTTTAATGGTACCAACGGAAATTCTAGCAGAGCAGCATGCTGAATCACTCAATGGACTATTAGAGGCTTTTGGACTTAGATGTGAATTGTTAACGAGTTCGGTAAAAGGGAAGCGCAGACGGGAGATCCTTCAAGATTTAGGTGATGGAAACGTAGATATATTAATAGGCACTCATGCCCTTATTCAAGATGAGGTTACCTTTAAGAAACTGGGCTTCGTGATTACGGATGAGCAGCACCGATTTGGTGTTGAACAACGCAGAGTGTTACGGGAAAAAGGCGAAAACCCAGATGTGTTGTTCATGACAGCCACTCCGATTCCGAGAACGCTTGCCATTACTGTATTTGGCGAGATGGATGTATCTATTATTGATGAAATGCCGGCGGGCAGAAAAGCAATTGAAACCTACTGGGCAAAACCGGAAATGCTGGGACGTGTGCTTTCTTTTGTAGAAAAGGAACTAGTTCAGGGGCATCAGGCCTATGTGATTTGTCCGTTAATTGAAGAATCGGACAAGCTGGATGTCCAAAATGCAATAGATGTTCATACTACCTTAACCCACCACTTCCAAAATCGGTATAAGGTTGGACTGATGCATGGTCGGTTAAGCTCAGAAGAAAAAGATACGATCATGAAGGCATTTAGTACCAATGAGGTGCAACTGCTAGTATCAACAACAGTGGTAGAGGTAGGAGTTAATGTTCCGAATGCTACGATGATGGTAATTTATGACGCGGAAAGATTTGGACTTTCCCAGCTCCATCAGCTTCGTGGCAGGGTAGGCAGGGGAAGTGACCAATCTTTTTGTATTCTTTTAGCAGAACCGAAGTCTGAAGTAGGTCAGGAGAGAATGCGAATTATGACCGAAACAAATGATGGTTTTGTATTAAGTGAAAAGGATCTTGAACTGAGGGGACCAGGAGACTTCTTTGGGAAAAAACAAAGCGGGGTTCCTGAATTTAAGCTGGCAGACATGGTTCATGATTACCGTACCCTAGAAACAGCTAGAAATGACGCTGCTCTAATGATACAATCTAAGACCTTCTGGCAGTCTGCAGAGTATGAATATTTAAGAAATCAACTCGATGATACAGGTGTATTAGAAGGAGAAAAACTAGATTAATTATTAAAATTCAACTAGTGGCAGATTGCAAGAATAAAAACTTATTCTTGCAATCTTCTTTTTCTAATTTTATACTACTATTAGTACCTAGTCATAATAGCTCGGACGGTGTGTGATATGAGAAGAACGAAAAAAGATCGGCAGCAAATGTTAAAAGAGACAATTAAGGAAAATCCATTCATTACAGATGAGGACCTTGCAGAAAAGTTTCAAGTTAGTGTGCAAACAATTCGCCTTGACCGATTGGAATTATCGATTCCTGAATTACGGGAAAGGATAAAATACGTTGCAGAGAAAAAATTTGAAGATGAGGTTCGGTCTTTACCGATAGAAGAAGTAATTGGAGAAATCATTGATATTGAATTAGATCAAAGTGCTATTTCCATCTTTGATGTAAAAGAAGAGCATGTCTTTATTCGAAACAAGATTGCTCGTGGGCACCATGTTTTCGCACAGGCAAATTCACTAGCAGTAGCGGTAATAAATGATGAATTGGCGTTAACAGCAAAGGCAAATATTCAATTTAAGCGCTCAGTGAAACAAGGGGAGCGTGTGATTGCTAAAGCTAAAGTGACTAAAATAGATGATGGCATTGGCAGGACAATCGTTGAAGTAAGCAGTTATGTTAATAACGAACTTGTTTTTAAAGGCGAATTCGAAATGTACCGTTCAGAAAAATCATTAAAGGATGAGAAAAGATGAGGTTAGCTATCGATGCTATGGGGGGCGACCATGCTCCTAAAGAAATCGTAATCGGTGCAATGAAAGCGGTAGAAGCTTTTGCAGATATACATATAACCCTAGTCGGGGATGAAGCCAAAATTAAAGAATACTTAACAAAACAAGATCGGATAACCATACTACATACAACCGAGGTGATCCTTGGTACGGACGAACCTGTGAGGGCTGTTCGTAAGAAAAAAACTGCCTCCATGGTCCTTGCTGCACAGCAGGTGGCTGATGGCAGTGCAGACGCATGTATATCAGCTGGAAATACGGGTGCATTAATGGCTGCAGGATTGTTTGTTGTTGGCAGAATTGAGGGTATTGACCGCCCTGCACTTTCACCTACATTACCTACAATTGGGGGGGAAGGTTTTCTCCTATTAGATGTGGGGGCTAATGTTGATGCCAAGGCAGAGCATTTGTTGCAATATGCCATTATGGGGTCTATTTATAGTGAAAAAGTAAGAGACACAGATAAACCGCGTGTTGGTTTATTAAATATTGGAACAGAAGAGAAAAAGGGAAATGACTTGACTAAGCAGGCATATGAACTTTTAAAAAATGCAAATATTAATTTTGTTGGAAATGTAGAGGCTAGAGACCTGCTTAATGGTGTAGCGGATGTTGTTGTTACAGATGGATTTACTGGGAATATGGTGTTGAAAACAGTTGAGGGAACTGCCCTTTCTATGTTTAAAATGCTCAAAAGTACGTTGATGGGCAGTTTGAAAAGTAAACTAGCTGCCGCAGTTTTAAAGCCTGAATTCACTACTTTGAAAAATACCTTGGACTACTCAGAATATGGAGGTGCAGGTTTATTTGGATTAAAGGCTCCGGTTATTAAAGCTCATGGTTCTTCAAATGGCCAGGCCATCTTTAGTGCGATTAGGCAAACAAGGGAAATGGTAGAAAAGGATGTAGTTGGTCTTATAAAAAAGACGATGGAAGAAGCAAATTACTCAAAATAGAAATAAGAGGGAGTGCCGATATGGGAAAGATTGCGTTCGTATTTCCAGGACAGGGCTCACAAACTGTTGGGATGGGAAAACAGCTTGCTGAGCAATACCCTGAAGTAATGGCATATTTTAACAAGGCTGATGAGACCCTTTCGTCAGATTTAAGCAGGCTGATATTTGAGGGTCCGCAAGAGGAATTGACAAAGACTGTAAATACTCAGCCAGCATTATTAACAACAAGTCTGGCAATTCTTGAACGGTTTCGTAAGTCAGTTATAAAGCCTGATTTTGTGGCGGGGCACAGTCTAGGTGAATATACTGCACTTGTTGCTGCTGGTGCACTGACATTTGAAGATGGTGTCTTTGCTGTTAGAAAAAGGGGAGAATTTATGGAGGGTGCAGTTCCAAATGGCGAAGGCTCAATGGCTGCGATTTTAGGGTTCGACCGTGATTCTCTTTTTAAAGTAACTGCTGAAGTTAGTGAGTCTGGATTCCCAGTATCGTTAGCAAATTTGAATTGCCCTGGTCAAATTGTTATCTCAGGATCTCGAAAAGGGGTAGAACTTGCAGGAGAAAAGGCAAAAGAAGCTGGCGCAAAAAGGGCAATTCCTTTAGAGGTCAGCGGTCCATTTCATTCTTCCTTAATGAAGCCAGCTGCAGGCCAATTACGTGAGGTTTTAGATGAACTGGATATGAAGGACGCGCTTATTCCTGTCATTGCCAATGTTTCCGCAAAACCAATGACTACTGCTGATGAAATAAAAGAAAATTTACTTGAACAGCTTTATTCACCTGTTTTGTGGGAAGATTCCATAGTAAAAATGATTGATTTAGGTGTGGATACATTTATTGAAATTGGTCCCGGTAAGGTACTATCAGGGCTGATAAAAAAAATCAATCGCAGTGTCAAAACATTTTCAATATCAGATGAGGAAAGCTGTCAATCTGTTATTGATGCTTTGAAGGAGGGAAATCTATGAGTTTAGAAGGAAAGATTGCCTTAGTAACCGGTGCGTCAAGAGGAATAGGCAGAGAGATTGCCCTTGAGCTTGCAAGACAAGGAGCGAATGTCGCAGTAAATTATGCTGGCAGCGAAGGTAAAGCAAATGGAGTGGTAGATGAAATAAAAGCCATTGGCAGAGAGGCTTTTGCCATAAAGTGTGATGTATCTAATACTGATGAAGTAGCGGCAATGGTTAAAGAAACTGTGGAACGATTCGGCAAATTGGATATACTTGTAAATAACGCAGGTATTACGAAAGATAATTTATTAATGAGAATGAAAGAGCAAGAATGGGATGATGTGATTAACATTAACCTTAAAGGTGTTTTTCTTTGTACAAAAGCTGTCACCCGCCAAATGATGAAACAGCGTGTTGGACGGATCATTAATATCGCATCAGTCGTTGGTGTAAGTGGGAACCCAGGACAAGCTAACTATGTGGCAGCGAAAGCCGGTGTAATCGGATTAACAAAGACGACCGCTAAGGAGCTAGCTTCCCGAAATATTACGGTAAACGCTATTGCACCAGGATTTATCACCACCGATATGACAGATAAATTGTCAGAAGAGGTTACTACGGAAATGTTAAAACAAATACCTTTAGCCCGCCTAGGCGAACCTAAGGACATTGCAAAAATGACAGCCTTCCTGGCATCAGATGACTCTTCCTATATAACAGGTCAGACACTTCATATCAATGGCGGAATGGTAATGTAAACAGAAAAGCGGAAGCGCCTTGATCAGGGGCAACAGGCATAAGACGAGCCGACGAGAAGGTTGCTCTTTAACCTTCTTGACGGATTGGCTTATGACCTGAGAGCCCCTAGGCGCTGGAGCTGGACATTAATCAAAGTTAAGGAAATATTTATTGTTTTAATACGTTTATTATTTTACTGAAATACTCTATAATAGCTTGAGGGGAGGTGAACTACAATGGCAGAGGTATTAGAACGTGTTACAAAAATCATCGTTGACCGTTTAGGCGTAGATGAGTCACAAGTAAAACTTGAAGCTTCATTTAAAGATGATTTGGGTGCTGATTCCCTTGACGTAGTTGAACTAGTTATGGAATTAGAAGATGAGTTTGATTTGGAAATTTCTGACGATGACGCTGAGAAAATCGGCACAGTTGGTGATGCTGTTAATTACATAAATAGCAAAAATTAATTCGTTGGATTTTTTTAAAAGCTCCGTTTTCAAACGGAGCTTCTTTCTGTATTATTAAACTTGGTAGTTCTAAAAATACTACCAAGTTTCTTTGCGTTTTGAACGGAGTTTACTTAAACTGTTGATAGGAATATGTAAAAATAATGCAAGGTGGAGACTTAAATGCGCAGAAAAGGTAAGGAAAAAGAAATGAACAATCGCGCAAAAGAAAATCAATTTAAAGATTTTCAGGACAAGATCGCTATTCATTTTGAAAATGAAAAGTTATTAAAACAAGCTTTTACTCATTCATCTTATGTGAATGAGCATCGCAGAAAGCCTTATGAAGATAATGAGAGGCTTGAATTTTTAGGGGATGCTGTTCTAGAACTCACGGTTTCAAAATTCTTATTTCTGAAATATCCAATGATGAGTGAAGGAGAACTGACCAAGCTGCGAGCTGCCATCGTGTGTGAGCCTTCGCTTGTAATCTTGGCAAACGAACTTTCCTTTGGAAAACTAATTTTGTTGGGAAAAGGTGAAGAAATGACAGGTGGCAGGGAGCGCCCAGCATTGCTTGCAGATGTATTTGAGGCATTCATTGGTGCGCTCTACTTGGATAAGGGACTTGAGACTGTCATTGAATTTCTAGATAAAGTGGTATTTCCTAAAATTAATGATGGTGCTTTTTCTCATGTGATGGATTATAAGAGCCAGCTTCAAGAATTAATTCAGAGAGATGGGACAGGCTTGATTGAATATAAGGTCCTAATTGAAAAAGGGCCTGCCCATAGCAAAGAATTTGTTTCAAAAGTTTCTTTAAATGGTGAAGAACTAGGTATCGGAACGGGTAAATCGAAAAAAGAAGCAGAACAACATGCTGCCCAAATGGCATTGGACGTATTAAAAGCAAAACATCATAGTTAAACAACATAGAATGCTAAGGAAAGATTCCGGCCAAGCTTTAGGGAGGAAGAGAATATGTTTTTAAAACGGTTGGACATCATTGGCTTTAAATCTTTTGCAGATCGTATTGGGGTGGATTTTGTTCAAGGAGTCACTGCTGTAGTTGGCCCAAACGGAAGTGGGAAAAGTAATATTACAGATGCGATTCGCTGGGTTTTGGGGGAGCAATCTGCTAAATCACTTAGAGGCTCTAAAATGGAAGATATCATTTTTGCGGGATGCGATACGAGAAAGCCGTTAAATTATGCGGAAGTAACCTTAACACTTGATAATCAAGATGAAGGACTATCGATTGATTACAACGAAGTAAGTGTTACGAGAAGGGTTACCCGTTCGGGAGATAGCGAATTTTTAATCAATAAACAACCTTGCAGGCTTAAAGATATTATTGATTTGTTTATGGACTCTGGACTCGGCAGGGAAGCATTCTCGATTATCAGTCAGGGGAAAGTGGAAGAAATTCTAAACAGTAAGGCTGAGGATCGAAGAACAATATTTGAAGAAGCTGCAGGTGTTTTAAAATATAAAAATCGTAAGAAAAAGGCAGAAGCTAAACTAGTAGAAACACAGGATAATTTAAATCGGGTCAATGATATTTTACATGAACTTGAAAGTCAAGTTGAACCGTTAAAGATACAGGCTTCCATGGCAAAAGATTATTTAGAGAAAAAAGAAGAACTTGAACAAATTGAAGTTGCATTAACGGTCTATGATGTTGAAGATTTACATCAAAAATGGACACATCTATCACATCAGCTTGCAGAACACCAGCAGGAAGAAATTAAGCTTTCTGCCCAGCTCCAGCTAAAAGAGGCGAAAATAGAAGAAACAAGGGATCACATTGTTGCTCTTGATGAATCTATTGCTGATTTGCAAAATGTGCTCCTCCATGCCAGTGAAGAATTAGAAAAGCTAGAAGGAAGGAAAGAGGTTCTTAAGGAACGAAAGAAAAATGCATCACAAAATAGGGCTCAGCTAGAAAAAAGTATCGCTGAGCTCACGGATAAAATTACTCATTTAAAAAGTAATAAAGAAATACAGTCCAACCTTGTTTATAGACTTAACCTACAGGTACATGATCTTCAAAATAGACTTAAAGAAAAGCAAGGAAAGTTTGCCTTATTCACTGAGAATATTGATGAAAAAATTGAAACCTTAAAAAGTGAATATATTGAACTGTTAAATGACCAAGCTGGAGCAAAAAATGAGCTTAAATATATTGACCAGCAGCTCGAACAGCAGGAAACAAAGAGCTCTCGCCTTGACTCTGAAAATGTAAAATTCATTGAGGATAGACAAACAGCTCAAAAAAAGATGATACAAGTTCAAAAAGCTTTAGAGGAAGTTCAAAAAAATCTTTATGATCAAGTTTCAAGTTTCAGGGAGAAACAAAGAAAACTTGAAAATACAACAAATAATTATCAGAAGCAAGAAAAGACATTATACCAAGCCTATCAAATTCTTCAACAAGCAAAGTCAAGAAAAGAACTGCTCGAGGAAATGGAAGAGGATTATTCCGGATTTTTTCAAGGGGTAAAAGAAGTATTAAAAGCCCGTGGGAAAATGCTTCAAGGTGTTGAAGGAGCTGTAGCCGAGCTTGTTACTGTGCCAAAGGAATATGAGATAGCACTTGAAACAGCATTAGGTGGTGCCTTGCAGCATATTGTCGTTGATACGGAACAGAATGCGCGAATGGCTATCCAGTTCTTAAAACAAAATTCTTTCGGCCGGGCTACCTTTTTACCATTAAGCGTTATAAAGGGCAGATTATTGTCCTCGTCACAGGTATCATCTATTCAAAATCACCCTTCATTGGTGGGAAGTGCGGTAGACCTTGTTAAATTTGATCCGAAATATGCCGAGGTCATCAGTAATCTTTTAGGAAATGTTGTTATCACAAAGGATTTAAAGGGTGCGAACGAACTGGCCAAAATCCTTCAGTATCGCTGTCGACTTGTAACGTTAGAAGGTGATATTGTAAATCCCGGCGGTTCAATGACGGGTGGTGCACAAAAACAAAAGACGAGTTCTTTATTGACAAGAAAAAGCGAGATTGAAGAGTTGAAAGAAAAACTTATCGTAATGAGTGAAAAAACTTCAGAGTTAGAAATCCTTGTTAAGTCATTAAAAGAAGATGTTAAAACACATGAACAAGAGATTGAGGCAATGCGAAAGTACGGAGAAGAATTAAGACAAGATGAACAAACCTTAAAAGGTGACCTCCGTGAAGCCGAATTCGAGGCGAAAAATATTAATGATCGCCTCAAGATGTATGATCTTGAAAAAGGTCAATTTAATGAGGAACAGAAAACCTTAACAAACCGTAAAAATGAACTTTTTGAAGCAATTGCTAGTTTTAAAGGTAGGATTGCTTCTCTTGATAATCAAATTGCCAAACTATCAGAACAAAAAACCAATGATCTCTCATCAAAAGAAACGCTGTCAAAGGAAATAACCGATTTAAAAGTTGAGTTTGCAGCTAAGAATGTGCAATTTGTAAATTCAAAAGACCGTCTTACTCTGGTAGTTGAAGAATTAAATGAGACTGAAGAGAGGCTTGCTCTTTATACGGAGGATCTTTTACTGCTGACTTCGGAAATGGAGGGGAGTACCTCCGGTGAAGAGCAGTTAGCTGCTGCAGCAAGAGGGAAACAGCAGGACAAGGAAGAAACGATTGCGCTCATTTCATCAAGAAGGGAGGAGCGTCTCAAGCTTCATTCGGCATTAGAAGATGCTGAGATTGCAGCAAAGGAAATAAAGAGGCTTCATAAGGGAATGGTTGAGGTTTTAAAAGATGAAGAAGTAAAAATTAACCGCTTAGATGTGGAACTTGAAAATAAACTCGCACATTTAAGAGAGGAGTATTTACTTTCCTTCGAGGGAGCAAAAGAGCAATATCCATTAACTCTGCCAGTGGAAGAAGCTAGAAAAAAAGTGAAGTTAATAAAACTAGCGATTGAAGAACTTGGCAATGTTAATATTGGAGCAATTGAAGAATACGAGAGAGTCTCGGAACGATATGAGTTTTTGAATGAACAAAGAGACGACCTCCAAGAGGCTAAGGATACTCTCTATCAAGTGATTGACGAAATGGATACCGAAATGAAAAAACGTTTCGAGTTGACGTTCAATGGGATTCGGGAACATTTTGAACCTGTTTTCCGAGCTTTATTTGGCGGTGGAAAAGCTGATTTAAAACTAACGAATCCAGAAGATTTACTAAATACGGGAGTAGAAATCGTTGCCCAGCCTCCGGGAAAGAAACTTCAAAACCTAGGATTGTTATCAGGTGGAGAGAGAGCATTAACCGCAATTGCACTTTTATTTTCAATTTTAAAAGTCCGGCCAGTTCCATTTTGTATTCTAGACGAGGTTGAAGCTGCATTAGATGAGGCAAATGTTTTTCGTTTTAGTCAGTATTTAAAAAGATTTAGTGAAGAAACCCAGTTTATTGTCATCACCCATAGAAAAGGAACGATGGAAGAAGCGGATGTTTTATACGGTGTCACCATGCAGGAATCGGGCGTCTCAAAGCTTGTTTCTGTCCGTCTCGAGGATACGAAGGAGCTTGTTGAAACTTAGGATAGGAAGTGAAGTAAATGAGTTTTTTTAAGAAATTAAAAGAAAAAATTACAAAACAAACTGATGCAGTTACGGAAAAGTTTAAGGATGGCCTCTCGAAAACGAGAGATAACTTCTCTGGTAAAGTAAATGACCTTGTTGCTCGTTACCGTAAAGTGGATGAAGATTTCTTCGAGGAATTAGAGGAAATATTAATCCAAGCGGATGTAGGCTTTGATACGGTCATGAAACTGATTGAAGAGTTGAAGAAGGAAGTTAAACGCCGCAATATTCAGGACCCCAGGGAAGTTCAAAGTGTTATTTCGGAAAAGTTAGTTGATATTTACAATGCTGGTGAGGAACAAACTTCTAAATTGAATATTCAAGAGGATGGACTTACAGTCATATTATTCGTGGGTGTAAATGGTGTAGGTAAAACAACGACGATTGGTAAACTAGGTCATAAGTTTAAAAATGAGGGGAAATCTGTTTTACTGGCAGCGGGTGATACTTTCCGTGCAGGGGCAATTGAGCAATTAGAGGTATGGGGAGAAAGAGTGGGTGTTGATGTTATTAAACAGGAAGAGGGCTCTGACCCAGCTGCTGTTATGTATGACGCGATTAAGGCTGCTAAATCACGAAAAGTAGATATTTTGATTTGTGATACAGCGGGACGCTTACAAAATAAAGTTAACTTGATGAAGGAACTTGAAAAGGTAAAACGGGTGATTGAACGTGAGGTACCAGGTGCACCACATGAAGTTCTGCTTGTTTTAGATGCAACCACAGGTCAAAATGCCCTCATACAGGCAAAAACCTTTAAAGAGGTAACGAATGTGAGTGGGATTGTTCTATCAAAATTAGACGGAACCGCAAAGGGCGGTATCGTATTGGCAATAAGAAACGAATTAAAGATTCCAGTAAAATTCGTGGGTCTAGGTGAGAAAATGGACGACCTACAGGAATTTAATGCAGAGCAATATGTTTATGGTTTATTCGCTGACCAGGTGGATAATGCTGTGAATTGATGTAAAGATATTTTCTTGACAGACGGGGAATGACTGTGTAAACTACATTTGTAAAGGCTTTTTACTTAACAAAGGGGTGTATAGAGATGCTTGAAAAAACAACGCGAATAAATTACCTCTATGATTTCTATTATTCGTTGTTAACACCAAAGCAGCAAAGCTATATGTCTCTCTATTATTTAGATGATTACTCACTTGGGGAAATCGCTGAAGAGTACGCTGTCAGCCGCCAGGCTGTATATGATAACATCAAACGTACGGAAGCTATGCTGGAGGAGTATGAAGAAAAGCTATTATTATTCCAGAAATTTCAAGAGCGCAGTAAGCTATTAAGGCATGTGAAAGAATTGCTTAATGAAGAACACCCATCAAAGCTGGCAATGATGGAAGTGGTTGCCGAGCTTGAGAAATTAGATTAGGAGGCGGCATGAATGGCGTTTGAAGGATTAGCCGACCGACTGCAAAATACGATCCAAAAAATCCGTGGAAAAGGAAAGGTCACTGAAGCGGATGTAAAAGAAATGATGAGAGAAGTCCGCCTTGCACTACTCGAGGCAGATGTTAATTTTAAGGTTGTCAAAGATTTTGTAAAGAAAGTCAGTGAACGTGCTGTAGGACTAGAAGTACTAAAAAGCTTAACGCCGGGTCAACAAATCATTAAAATTGTTAATGAGGAATTGACCGAGTTAATGGGCGGTGAGCAAAGCAAGATTGCAGCTTCTAATCGTCCTCCTACTGTTATTATGATGGTGGGGTTGCAGGGTGCTGGTAAAACGACCACAACGGGAAAGCTTGCCAACCTGCTTCGTAAAAAATATAACCGTAAACCTTTGCTTGTAGCAGCCGATATTTATCGTCCTGCTGCCATTAAGCAGCTTCAAACCTTAGGGAAACAATTGGATATGCCAGTATTCTCCCTTGGTGATCAAGTAAGCCCAGTAGAAATTGCAAAGCAAGCGATTGCGAAAGCGAAAGAAGAACATAACGATTATGTTCTTATCGATACAGCTGGACGTTTACATGTAGATGAAAACTTAATGGGCGAGCTAAAGGATATCAAAGAGCTTACGAAACCAGATGAAATCTTTCTTGTTGTGGACGCAATGACTGGTCAAGACGCTGTTAATGTGGCCCAAAGCTTTAATGAACAGCTAGGTTTGACTGGAGTTGTCTTAACAAAACTTGACGGTGACACACGAGGCGGAGCTGCGCTGTCCATCCGTGCTGTTACCCAGACACCTATTAAGTTTGTGGGATTAGGGGAAAAAATGGATGCCATTGAACCCTTTTATCCTGAACGGATGGCCTCGAGGATCCTAGGAATGGGTGATGTCTTAACGCTCATTGAAAAGGCGCAGGCAAATGTTGATGAGGAAAAGGCAAAAGAGCTTGAACAGAAAATGCGGACGGCGACTTTTACGCTTGATGACTTTTTGGAACAGCTCGGACAAGTCCGTAATTTAGGACCGCTAGATGAATTGTTAAAAATGATGCCAGGTGCAAATAAAATTAAAGGTTTGAACAATGTTCAAATTGAAGAAAAACAAATTGCACATGTGGAAGCAATCATTAGGTCAATGACAAAAGCGGAAAAGAGTCATCCGGAGATCTTGAATTCAAACCGTAAAAAGAGGATTGCCAAAGGGAGTGGTAGAACTGTTCCTGAAGTAAACCGCTTATTAAAACAGTTTGAGGACATGAAGAAGATGATGAAGCAAATGTCAGGAATGCAGCAAAAAGGCAAGAAAAAAGGCGGATTTAAATTCCCTTTTAAACCCTTTTAAACTTGATAAAAATTGGTAATACTATCTGTAAAGAAAAAACACTTTACAAATGATTTAAGAATTGATATTATACTATCTTGTGTGAAACTATTCGGAGGTGCTTATTTAAAATGGCAGTAAAAATTCGTTTAAAGCGTATGGGAGCTAACAAATCTCCTTTTTATCGTATCGTAGTAGCAGATTCTCGTTCACCACGTGATGGACGTTACATCGAAGTTGTTGGAACTTACAATCCGGTTGCTCAACCAGCTCAAGTTCAAATCAACGAAGATTTAGTTCTTAAATGGTTACAAGACGGCGCTAAGCCATCTGATACAGTTCGTAACCTTTTCTCAAACCAAGGCATCATGGAAAAATTCCATAATGCTAAGCTTAGCAAGTAATTGCTATGAAGCAATTACTTGAAACGATTGTTAAGCCCCTTGTAGATTTTCCAGAAGATGTTCTTGTGAATGTTAACGAAGAAGATCAACGAATCACTTATCACCTTACTGTTAATAAGACAGACATGGGAAAGGTGATTGGAAAACAAGGGCGCGTTGCAAAAGCCATTAGAACTGTTGTATATGCAGCAGGATCATCACAACAAAAGAAAATTTTTCTAGAAATTGGTGAATAGCTTTTTGCATCTAGATTAAAGGGAGGAATCACATTCCTCCCTTTTTTGCTATCATCAAAGCGGAAGCGGAGAAGGAGGCAAATATATGCAACTGATTCAAACTGTTATCGTGAAGCAAATCTTAACGGAGAAAAGCAAACAAAAGCTGCTTGATAAATATTTTGCTGGCAAGCTTCAGATGCAAAAAGAGTATGAACAACTTCAATTTGAACTAAAAAAACTAGAAAAAGCAAAAAAATATCAGCCAAGTGCACTTAAAAATCATTTTGAAAAAGAACTGCAAAAGCGCCATGACAAAGAAAAGCTTTATGAGTTTCAAATTGAACAACTACATATGCTACCATTAGGCAGTGAATTAAAGGAAAGAGAAGTACAGGCCCTTGTTGAAGTAAGTGTTGGCGACAATTGGGATGAAGTAATGGGGCAGCCTACAATCATAATAAAAGACGGCATGATCGAGGAAATAAGATAGAGGTGATGAACAGAATGGAAAAATGGTTTAATGTTGGCAAAATCGTCAATACCCATGGAATTAGAGGGGAAGTCAGAGTAATTTCTAAAACGGATTTTCCGGAGCAGCGCTACAAAGTGGGGAATACCTTATATTTATTTATGCCAGGATCCAATAAGCCAATCGAATTAACAGTAAAAACCCACCGTACTCATAAAAATTTTAATCTTTTAACCTTTGAAGGATTAGAAAATATCAATGAAGTTGAAAAGTTCAGAGATGGAATTATCAAGGTTCCGGAATCTCAATTGATAGATCTCGATGAGGATGAATTCTACTACCACGAGATTATTGGCTGCATTGTGGCTACGACAAAAGGTGAGGAAATTGGTAAGGTTTCAGAAATTCTCTCACCCGGAGCAAATGATGTGTGGGTAGTAAAGTCAAAAGGAGGTAAGGAAATTCTAATTCCTTACATTAAAGACGTAGTGAAAAAAGTGGATATCCAGGAAAAGGTTATTTTAATTGAACCAATGGAAGGGCTTCTTTCATGATGAAAATCGATGTACTCACGATATTTCCTGATATGTTTTCAGGTGTATTTGGGCATTCCATTTTAAAGAAAGCGGCTGAGAAATCTGCTGTCCAGTATAATGTTGTCAATTTTCGGGACTATGCTGATAATAAGCATCAGACAGTAGACGACTATCCCTATGGCGGTGGAGCAGGAATGGTTTTAAAGCCGCAACCGCTATTTGATGCTGTTGCATCATTAAAGGAACAAGCGGATAGTGATAAGACAAGAGTGATTTTACTTTGCCCTCAGGGTAAACAGTATGACCAAAAAATGGCTGAGGAATTAGCGAGTGAAGAGCATCTCATTTTTGTTTGCGGTCATTATGAGGGCTATGATGAAAGAATACGTGAGCATGTGGTTACGGACGAAATCTCAATAGGTGACTATGTTTTAACTGGTGGAGAGCTTGGAGCAATGGTGGTGATTGATAGTGTCGTCCGGCTTTTACCTGAAGTCTTAGGTAATCAAGAATCACATATGAAAGATTCATTTAGCACGGGGCTACTTGAGCACCCTCATTATACACGCCCTTCTGACTTTCGCGGAATGAAGGTACCAGAGGTCCTCCTTCAAGGTAATCATAAATTAATTGAAGAGTGGCGAAATAAAGAAGCTTTACGGCGAACATTAGTAAGACGACCTGACCTATTAGAAAAAATAGAATTGACCAAGGAACAGGAAAAGTGGCTCAATGAAATAAAAAAAGAATATGAGTAGTTATTGCATAGAGTTGTCTTTTGTGGTAAGATATTTCTTGTGACTTGAGCTGGGTAATGAATTCAGTAAGGTCTTATAACGATGTTCCGCTGCAATGTAAAAGGAAAGTAGATATGCATGAGCGTCTGTTGGAAGGAGTTGAAAACGATGCAAAAATTGATTGAAGATATCACAAAAGAACAACTTCGTTCTGATCTGCCTGCGTTTCGTCCTGGTGATACTGTACGTGTACACGTTAAAGTTGTCGAGGGTACTCGCGAGCGTATTCAGTTATTCGAAGGTGTAGTGATTAAGCGTCGTGGTGGTGGAGTTAGCGAAACTTTCACAGTTCGTAAGATTTCTTACGGAGTAGGCGTTGAGCGTACTTTCCCTGTACACACACCTAAAATTGCGAAGCTTGAAGTATTGCGCCGCGGTAAAGTTCGCCGTGCTAAGCTATACTACTTACGTAAGCTACGTGGTAAAAAAGCTCGTATTAAAGAAATTCGATAATAAAGAAAGAGCTTGCTCTGCAAGCTCTTTTTTCGTACTTATTGTATTAAATTATTAAATCCGCGAATATTAAAGTTTGGTAAAAAAGTGCAGCCCCACGTGTTTAATATACAATTTTTATGTAAAATAAGATGATAGCAAACATTTTTTTTGTGATTGGCGGGGAACAAGACATGACAAAAAAGAAGAATGAACTTTGGGAATGGACGAAGGCGCTTTTAATTGCTGTTGCTCTGGCGGCTGTTATTCGTTACTTCCTTTTTGCACCCATTGTAGTAGACGGGCTATCAATGATGCCTACATTACAGCACCAAGACCGGATGATAGTGAACAAGCTAAGCTATAATATTGGTGAGCCAAAACGGTTTGATATTATCGTCTTTCATGCGCCTGAACAGAAGGATTACATTAAAAGAGTAATTGGACTTCCTGGCGACCGGATTGAATATAAAGATGATACCTTATATGTTAATGGGAAAGCATATGAAGAACCATACTTGGATGAATACAAGAAGAAAGTAGAAGGGCCATTAACAGATCCTTTTAAGCTTGAAGAAACACCTGTTGGTACAGAAACTGTTCCCGAAGGTGAATTGTTCGTAATGGGGGATAACCGTCGCTTTAGCAAGGATAGCAGGCATATCGGTACCATCGCCTTCGACAAAATCATCGGAAACACAAGTATTGTTTACTGGCCAATTAAAGATGCACACATCGTGAAATGATTTAGGAGGTGACTGCTTTGACAATTCAATGGTTTCCAGGCCATATGGCAAAAGCGCGAAGACAGGTCACGGAGAAATTAAAACTAGTAGACATTATCTATGAATTGGTGGATGCAAGGATTCCCTATTCGTCTCGAAATCCGATGATTGATGAAATTATTCAGCACAAACCAAGGCTGGTACTCTTAAATAAAGCGGATATGGCAGATAAAGCAAGGACGAAAGAGTGGATTGCTTATTTTGCTGAAAGAGGGATTAAAGCCCAAGCCATCAATTCTCATGCAGGGATAGGAATGAAGGATATTGTTCAGGCATCCCACGAAATTCTTAAGGAAAAATTCGATCGGCAACGAGCAAAGGGTGTTGTCAATCCAAGGGCTATTCGTGCGATGATTGTTGGGATTCCTAATGCAGGAAAATCAACATTAATTAATCGACTTGCTAAGAAAAATATTGCAAAGACAGGAAATACACCGGGAGTAACAAAAGCTCAACAGTGGATTAAAGTAGGTAAAGAGTTAGAATTATTAGATACTCCTGGCATTCTATGGCCCAAGTTTGAAGACCAAGAGGTAGGAAAGAAACTGGCTGTAACAGGGGCGATTAAAGACACCCTCCTAAATTTACATGACTTAGTTGTCTTTTCCATTAAGTTTTTATCAGAGCATTATCCAGAGAGACTTAAGGAGCGGTATAAGCTAGATTCTGTTCCTGAAAATGTGGTCGATATGTTTGACCACATTGGTGAACTTAGGGGCGCACTTGGAGCTGGTGGGGTCGTTGATTATGATAAAGTATCAGAACTTGTTATCAGAGACATTAGAACGGAGAAATTCGGGCCGCTTACGTTTGAACGACCTAGCGACTTCATAGATGATTCGGATAAAAAATAAACAAAAGGACTCACCTTAGCGGCGAGTTCTTTTTGTTTATTTTTGTCATTGAAATTAATTAAATCAACAGGTATCATTACAACGGGTGAAGAAAATGAAAGTACAAACAATTGCAGAAATAGAACAGCAACTTATGAACATAAAGGCTGAAAGTGATCCTTTTTTTCAAAGGATTCAGCAGGATGAGCGCAAAGGAGTTCAGCATCTCATACATAAATGGCATAGGAGAATGGAACAGGAAAGACAGCTGCAAGAAAAATTTAATGAAATGAATGTATTTGAAAACAAATGGCGTGCGAGAGGGTATGAATATATCGCCGGTATCGATGAAGTTGGCCGTGGACCTCTTGCCGGACCAGTGGTGGCAGCCGCTGTTATTCTACCCAAAGATTTTTTCTTAGCAGGTATTGATGACTCTAAGAAGCTTTCTGAAGCTAAACGTTTTGAATATGCTGAAATAATTAAGAGAGAAGCAATCGCGGTAAGTGTGGCAGAGGTGGAGTCAGGGGAAATTGATACCATCAATATCTACGAAGCAACAAAAAGGGCTATGAAGGCAGCCATTGTCTCTCTGAGCTCAAAGCCTGATGTATTATTAATTGACGCTATGAAACTCGAAACACCTTATGCTTCCGAGTCTATCATTAAAGGTGATGCGAAGAGTGTATCGATTGCTGCAGCTTCAATCGTAGCAAAAGTTGCTAGAGACAGTTTTATGATGGGAATTTCCAAGAATTTTCCGGAATATGGGTTTCAGCATAACATGGGATACGGTACAAAAGAACATATTCTAGCGATTCAAAAACATGGTATAACACCCTATCATCGGAAGAGTTTTGCACCCGTAAAAGATATGTTTCCTGAACGATAAAGACAGGCGATGATGCCTGTTTTTATTATAGCCATAAAGTAATGAATTGCTAATTTTGGGGTTTTAAACCAGTGAAAGCGTTTTATTTTTAGTTATGAGTATTCTGAATATTAAGAGAAATATAATTTTTTGTGCATAATGGTGGACAAGGTTTCCGTCATTATATAAAATGAAAACGGAGTCAATTTTTTGAAGAGTTTGATAGGAGGATGGGAAATGAATATCCATGAGTATCAAGGAAAAGAGATCCTCAGACAATACGGGGTACTGGTTCCTAATGGAAAAGTGGCATTCACGGTTGAAGAGGCTGTAGAAGCCGCGAAAGAATTAGGTACACAAGTATGTGTTGTAAAGGCTCAGATCCATGCTGGCGGACGGGGAAAAGCTGGCGGAGTTAAGGTTGCTAAAAACCTTGAGGAAGTCCGTACATATGCGAGTGAAATATTAGGTAAGACTTTGATTACACATCAAACAGGTCCCGAAGGAAAAGAAGTTAAACGTCTGCTTATTGAAGAAGGCTGCGATATTAAAAAAGAGTATTACGTTGGTCTTGTTTTAGACCGTGCTACTTCACGTGTTGTTCTAATGGCTTCAGAAGAAGGCGGAACAGAAATTGAAGAAGTAGCAGAGAAAACTCCGGAAAAAATCTTTAAAGAAGAAATTGATCCGGTTGTAGGCTTAATGCCTTATCAAGCACGCCGTATTGCATTCAATATCAACATTCCTAAAGAGCTTGTGAATCAAGCTGTCAAGTTTATGCTGGGATTATATAATGCATACATCGAAAAGGATTGCTCAATTGCCGAAATCAACCCTTTAGTTGTAACAGGTGACGGAAAAGTTATGGCATTGGATGCAAAATTAAACTTTGACTCTAATGCGCTTTATCGTCAAAAGGACGTTCTTGCCTACCGTGATCTTGAAGAAGAAGATGCAAAGGAAATTGAAGCTTCTAAATATGATTTAAGCTATATTTCTTTAGATGGTAACATCGGCTGTATGGTTAATGGTGCAGGTCTTGCAATGGCAACAATGGACATTGTTAAACATTATGGCGGCGACCCCGCTAACTTCCTTGATGTTGGGGGCGGTGCAACAGCTGAGAAAGTAACAGAAGCATTTAAAATTATCCTTTCTGATCCAAATGTAAAAGGAATTTTTGTCAATATCTTTGGCGGAATCATGAAATGTGATGTCATTGCTGAGGGTGTAGTAGAAGCAGCTAAGCAGGTTCAACTAAGCGTGCCGCTTGTTGTACGTTTAGAAGGAACAAACGTTGATTTAGGGAAGAAGATTCTTGCTGAGTCTGGTTTAGCCATCACTCCTGCTGAATCAATGGCTGACGGAGCACAAAAAATCGTTGCATTAGTGAAATAGGATCGAAAGAAAGGGGAATTAACGTGAGCGTTTTTATTAATAAAGATACTAAAGTAATTGTTCAAGGGATTACAGGTTCAACTGCCCTTTTTCATACAAAACAAATGCTTGATTACGGTACTCAAATTGTTGCTGGTACTACTCCTGGTAAAGGCGGCATGGAAGTTGAAGGAGTACCTGTATTTAACACAGTGAAAGAAGCTGTTGCTGCTACAGGCGCTACTGCTTCCGTTATCTATGTTCCTGCACCATTTGCAGCGGACGCAATTATTGAAGCTGTCGATGCTGAATTAGATTTAGCTATTTGTATTACTGAGCATATTCCTGTCTTGGATATGGTTAAAGTAAAACGTTATATGGAAGGTAAGAAAACCCGTTTAGTTGGTCCTAACTGTCCGGGTGTTATTACTGCTGATGAATGTAAAATTGGGATTATGCCTGGTTACATTCATACAAAAGGTCATGTTGGTGTTGTTTCCCGTTCTGGAACACTTACATACGAAGCTGTTCATCAGTTAACACAGGCGGGTATTGGTCAAACTACTGCTGTTGGTATTGGTGGCGACCCAGTTAACGGTACAAACTTCATCGATGTATTAATAGCATTCAATGAAGACCCTGAAACTTATGCTGTTATCATGATTGGTGAAATCGGCGGTACAGCTGAGGAAGAAGCTGCTGAGTGGGTAAAGGCGAACATGACTAAACCTGTTGTTGGGTTTATTGGCGGACGCACTGCACCTCCTGGAAAGCGTATGGGCCATGCTGGCGCGATTATTTCCGGTGGTAAAGGTACTGCGGATGAAAAGATTCGTGTTATGAATGAATGCGGAATTAAAGTTGCTGATACACCATCTGTAATGGGTGAAACTTTAATTGAGGTTCTAAAAGAGCAAGGTATATACGATAAGTGTAAAACACACTAAGAATAGTAAAATGGCCCCTTTTAATGAGGGGCTATTTCTGCTTTTAATAATTAATAATGGAGGTCAAGAATGGATGATTTTAAAGAAAAACTCATTGCTTTGATGCATTACCCAGGTTTCACTTGGAATGCAGTATTACACTATTTAAAGAAAGACCCATCTCTCAAAATGAAACCACAATACATCCAACAAAACCTATTCTCTTCCAAAGCCGATACACCCCTTCCTTCCATCACTTCTTTACAAACCAAAATGATAATGGAACAAATCCAACATTATGAAAAAAACGGAATAAAGGCTATAACGGTTTTTGATGAAAATTACCCCAGTTTATTAAAAGAAATCTATCAGCCTCCCTGGGTGTTATTTGCAAAAGGAAATCTTTCCCTGCTTGAAAAACAGCCAAAGCTGGCAGTGGTAGGTTCACGTCAGGCAACACAATACGGAAAAAATGCCATTCGTTTAATGTTTCCGCAATTAGTTGAAAAAGGAGTAATAATTGTCAGTGGTTTGGCTGCTGGTATTGATACCCTTGCACATGAGTATGCGATGAAAAATGGAGGAAATACCATTGCAGTAATAGCAGGAGGGCTGTATCATATTTATCCAAAGGAAAATAATGAATTAGCAAGAGAAATGATGAAAACACAGCTAGTTGTCTCAGAATATCCTCCTGATACAAAACCATTGCGCTGGCATTTCCCAGCCCGCAATCGTATCATCAGCGGGATGTCAAATGGTACATTTATAATAGAAGCAAAGCGAAAAAGTGGATCTCTCATAACAGCAAACTATGCTGTAAGTGAAGGACGTGAGGTTTTTTCACTGCCGGGAAGTATTTTTAATCCGTATTCAATGGGCACCAATGACATAATACAGCAAGGTGCAAAGCTTGTGATGAGCAGCGAGGATATTTTGGAGGAACTTCGATTATAACATTTATTCATATATTTCATTGCTTTTTGAAGGTTTTTTCTAGAGGATTGGAGAATAATGCTAAAAAAGCTTGAAATTATTTCAAATATGTTATACATTTTCCATCAGATATTCGAAAAAAAGAATGTGTAAATAGGAATAATTTGGCGTATGATTATCATTAACTAGTGTAAACGATTTCGTTAACCATTGACATTCAATGGTTATTTGTTTAAGAATAATAGTTATTAATGATGTTAGCACTTTCCACTTTATTATATAAAAAGGAAAAATATTGGGATAAGGCATTTTTGTAAAGTATTTTCACGGGTCCGAATTGTGAAATTTGGAATTTAGGAAAACTTCTCAAATTGTAAGCACAGCTGAATGTTATCGAAAAATATATTCAGGGTGCTTTCACACTTCTTATATCCCCTTGAGGAGGATTATTTGCATGGCAGATTTTCTTGTAATTGTAGAATCACCGGCAAAAGCAAAAACGATTGAGCGATATTTAGGTAGTAAATATAAAGTAAAAGCATCCATGGGACATATCCGTGATTTGCCTAGAAGTCAAATGGGAGTTTCTAAAGAAAATAACTTTGAACCCAAATACATTACGATTCGCGGAAAAGGTCCGGTTTTAAAGGAACTTAAAAATGCAGCAAAAAAAGTGAAAAAAGTTTTTCTCGCAGCTGACCCTGATCGCGAAGGGGAGGCAATTGCTTGGCATTTGGCCCATAGTTTAAATGTTGATATTACATCTGATTGCCGGGTAGTCTTTAATGAGATTACAAAGGATGCGATAAAAGAGTCCTTTAAACATCCCCGTCCCATTAACATGGATTTAGTTGATGCTCAGCAAGCAAGAAGGATTCTCGATCGTCTCGTCGGTTATAACATTAGTCCACTTCTTTGGAAAAAAGTAAAAAAAGGCCTAAGTGCAGGACGTGTCCAATCCATTGCGGTCCGATTAATTATTGACCGAGAAAAAGAAATTAAGGCTTTTATACCTGAAGAATATTGGACCATAGAAAGTGAATTAGTAAAAGGGAAAGATCATTTTAGTGCTTCTTTCCACGCTTTAGCCAATAAAGAAAAAATAGAACTTAAATCGGAGCAAGATGTAGAGGCTATTTTGAAGCAAATGGAGGGAGATAAGTTTAAAGTCGTTTCTGTTTCCAAAAAGGAACGAAAACGAAACCCATCTCCATCCTTTATTACTTCATCATTACAACAGGAAGCAGCAAGAAAACTTAATTTCCGTGCTAGAAAAATAATGATGCTTGCTCAGCAATTATATGAAGGAATTGAGTTAGGGGCAGAAGGAACAGTTGGTCTTATTACTTATATGAGAACCGACTCAACCCGGATTTCTGAGGTTGCTCAGAAAGAAGCAGCTGAATATATCCAAAAAGAATTCGGTGAGAACTATTTAAAGGAAAACGAGCGAAAAGAAAAAAAACAGAGTAACAATACCCAAGATGCTCACGAAGCAATTCGCCCTACAAGTACTTTCCGGGACCCAAACAGTGTGAAACAATACTTATCAAGGGACCAATTCCGGCTTTATAAGCTAATTTGGGAAAGATTTTTGTCAAGTCAAATGGCTCAGGCTGTCATGGATACAATGAGTGTAGACCTCCAAAATGGCAATGTCCTTTTCCGGGCAAATGGCTCAAAGATTAAGTTTCCTGGTTTTATGAAGATATATGTTGAGGGAACGGATGATCAAGTGGAAGAAAAGAATAAAATGCTGCCTGACCTAAAAGAAGGTGATGAGGTTTTCAAAAAAGATATAGAACCTAAACAGCATTTTACTCAGCCGCCGCCAAGATATACGGAAGCCAGATTAGTAAAAACGCTCGAGGAATCAGGCATTGGCAGACCATCCACTTATGCGCCAACATTAGATACCATACAGAAACGCGGATATGTTGCATTAGATAATAAACGCTTTGTTCCTACTGAGTTAGGAGAAATCTGTAATGAATTGATGCTTGAATTCTTTCCTGACATCCTTGATGTCGACTTTACTGCCAAAATGGAACAGGATTTAGATAATGTGGAGGATGGTAAGGTCCGCTGGGTTGAAATCATTGATGAGTTTTATCAGGATTTTGAAAAGCATTTGGCAAAAGCAGAAGAGGAAATGCAGTCCGTCGAGATTAAAGATGAGCCGGCTGGCGAGGATTGTGAATTGTGCTCTAATCCAATGGTATTCAAAATGGGCAGATACGGTAAATTCATGGCATGCAGTAATTTTCCTGATTGCAGGAATACAAAAGCAATTGTTAAAGAAATTGGTGTTACTTGTCCAAAATGTAAAGAAGGTAGTATCATTGAGCGTAAGAGCAAGAAAAAAAGGATCTTTTACGGTTGTAATAGGTTTCCAGAATGTGACTTTATTTCATGGGATAAACCATTACCGAGATCTTGTCCAAAGTGTGAAGGTCCGCTCGTCGAAAAGAAATTAAAAAAAGGCGTACAAGTACAATGTATCGAGTGTGACTACAAAGAAGAACCACAAAGTTAAGGGTGAGCTCAGCTCACTCTTTTCATATTTTTAAGAAACATAAAACTTTTTTGTTTTTGAAACGTATAGTAAAATGCAAGATGGGCTAAAAAGAGGGAAAAGTAATTATAGAAAAAGTAAAACTAGATTTGTGCTTTGATAAATCAGGAGGTAAACAAATGAACGATGTAACAATAAATGTTATCGGTGCGGGTTTGGCTGGGAGTGAAGCTGCGTGGCAGATTGCTAAACGTGGTGTTAAAGTCCGCCTTTACGAAATGAGACCAGTTAAACAAACACCTGCTCATCATACCGATAAATTTGCAGAATTAGTATGCAGCAATTCCTTAAGAGCTAATACACTAACAAATGCAGTTGGAGTTTTAAAGGAAGAAATGCGATTGCTTGATTCAGTTATTATCACAGCTGCTGATGCTTGCTCCGTTCCAGCAGGTGGCGCCTTAGCAGTTGACCGTCATGAGTTTGCGGCTAAAGTAACAGAGATGGTAAAGAATCATGAAAACGTTACGGTTATCAATGAGGAAGTTACTGAAATACCAGAAGGGATTACTGTAATCGCAACTGGTCCATTAACAAGTCCAGAACTTTCCGCAAGCCTAAAATCATTAACAGGTGAGGATTACCTCTACTTTTATGATGCGGCAGCGCCTATTCTTGAGAAAGACAGTATTAACATGGATAAAGTTTACCTAAAATCACGTTATGATAAAGGAGAAGCGGCATATCTAAATTGTCCAATGACTGAGGAAGAGTTTGATCGGTTTTATGAGGCACTTATAGCAGCTGAAACAGTCCCATTAAAAGAATTTGAAAAAGAAATCTTCTTCGAGGGCTGTATGCCAATAGAAGTAATGGCTCAGCGAGGGAAAAAGACAATGTTATTTGGACCATTAAAACCCGTAGGTTTAGAAGATCCAAAAACAGGGAAAAGACCATATGCTGTTGTTCAGCTTCGACAAGACGACGCTGCAGGCACTCTTTATAATATTGTCGGTTTTCAAACACACCTAAAATGGGGGCCGCAAAAAGAAGTACTTCAGTTGATCCCAGGACTTGAAAATGTCGAGATTGTACGCTATGGGGTCATGCACAGAAATACCTTTATTAATTCACCCAAAGTTTTAAAAGCTACTTACCAATTCAGGGAACGGGAAAACTTGTTCTTTGCAGGGCAAATGACCGGTGTGGAAGGATACGTAGAATCGGCTGCTAGTGGACTAGCTGCCGGAATTAATGCCGCCAGATTGGCGATAGGAAATGAAACAGTAGAATTTCCTGCAGAAACTGCAATTGGAAGTATGGCACGTTACATTACTACGACAAATGCCAAAAATTTTCAACCGATGAATGCTAATTTTGGGTTGTTTCCTGAGTTATCTGAAAAAATCAAAGGAAAACAGGAACGAAATTTACAGCATGCCAATAGAGCGTTAGAAACAATTCAGAACTTTGTGAAAGTTTTGTAAATTTTATTGCAAGAGGTTAAGAAGTGTGTTACGCTTTAGTAGCCTTTGTGAGGTTGACATATTAATAAATGTGACTGTTTTGTAAATGTTAAGCAACAAATGTTTACAAATAGAGAAAACTAAATCACAATATAGAATTGGACAATCCCAATATGCTTAGCGTAAATTCTTTTTGTTCATGGGTGAACAAGCGAGGGCTTTCTCGATTCAGGTTGAAAAGTATATGCCCATACCAAAAAGGGTAAAATGAATAAAGTTTTCATACTATTCTAGTGTAATGCACTTGTCTTTTTATGACAATCTCTTGTTACATAGGTTTGCTAGTAAAAATGCAAGAGGAGGATTATTGATGAACCAATTTCATGCCACGACGATATTTGCAATTCAACATAATGGTCAATGTTCAATGTCTGGTGATGGCCAAGTCACATTTGGTAATGCGGTAGTGATGAAGCACACAGCAAAAAAGGTTAGAAAGATATTTAATGGAAAAGTATTGGCTGGTTTTGCCGGATCTGTTGCGGATGCATTTACCCTTTTTGAAATGTTTGAAGGGAAATTAGAGGAATATAACGGAAACCTCCAAAGAGCCGCTGTTGAGCTCGCTAAACAGTGGAGAAGTGATAAGGTACTTAGAAAGCTAGAAGCAATGTTAATTGTCATGAATCAAGATGATTTGCTTCTCGTATCAGGAACAGGAGAAGTCATTGAGCCAGACGATGGAATTTTAGCAATCGGATCAGGTGGTAATTATGCGCTAGCGGCTGGACGATCTCTAAAGAAATATGCAGGTGACCAGCTATCTGCAAAAGAAATCGCAAAGGCTTCTTTAGAAATTGCTGCTGAAATTTGTGTATATACCAACCATAACATTATCGTGGAAGAGCTCTAACGGGAGGGGACCAACAATGGCTAATAAAGACAACTTAACACCGCGCCAGATAGTTGAGAGACTTGATCAATATATTATTGGGCAGAAGGACGCAAAAAAAGCAGTTGCAGTTGCACTTAGAAATCGGTTTAGACGCGGTTTGTTAAACGAAAAACTCCGCGAAGAAATTATTCCTAAAAATATTTTAATGATTGGTCCAACGGGTGTTGGTAAAACAGAAATTGCCCGGAGAATTGCAAAGCTTGTAGGTGCACCTTTCGTTAAAGTAGAGGCTACTAAATTTACGGAAGTCGGTTATGTGGGTCGTGATGTAGAATCTATGGTTCGTGACCTCGTTGAAACATCTGTCAGATTAGTGAAAGAGGATAGAATGTTATCAGTGAAAGAACGTGCTGAGGAAAACGCAAATTCTAGGTTGGTTGATTTACTTGTTCCATCTGCGAAGAAGCAGCAAAATTACAAAAACCCGCTTGAAATGTTATTCGGTGGTGGAAATGCAACAGCGGAACCGGAAAATCATCAAGAAGATTACTCCATAACGGAAAAAAGAAAAATCGTGAAGGAAAAGTTAGCTCTTGGCCAATTAGAAGAAGAAATTGTTACGGTTGAAGTAGAAGAGCAATCACCTTCCATGTTTGATATGCTGCAAGGTTCTGGAATGGAACAAATGGGTATGAACATGCAGGATGCACTGAGCAGCTTTATGCCAAAGAAACGAAAGAAACGTAAATTAACAGTCCGTGAAGCGAGAAAAGTACTAACCAATGAAGAGGCAGCGAAATTGATTGATATGGATGAAGTTACAACTGAAGCCGTTTACCGTGCTGAACAAACAGGTATCATCTTTATTGATGAAATTGATAAAATTGCTAGTAAAAATTCTGGTGGCTCTTCAGCTGATGTGTCTCGTGAAGGGGTACAACGGGATATTCTACCTATCGTTGAAGGATCAACAGTTGTTACGAAATATGGTTCGATTAAAACGGATTATATATTATTTATTGCCGCTGGTGCTTTTCATATGTCAAAACCATCGGATCTAATACCAGAATTACAGGGTCGTTTACCGATTCGGGTTGAATTAACAAAATTAACTGTTGAGGATTTCTTCAGAATTTTGATTGAACCAGATAATGCATTGATTAAACAATATCAGGCATTATTGGAAACAGAAGGTATACAAATTGAATTTTCTGACGATGCTATTCGTAGAATAGCTGAGATTGCTTTTGAGGTAAATCAAAATACAGATAATATCGGGGCAAGAAGACTACACACTATTTTAGAAAAACTATTAGAAGACTTGTCATTTGAAGCACCTGATATTTCAATGGAGAAGATTACCATTACTCCTCAATACGTGGATGATAAGCTCGAAGCAATATCGAAAAATAAAGATTTAAGTCAATTTATCCTGTAATGGAATAAACAATAAAAAACTTAATAATGGTTGCAGTTAATTAGGAGGAAGAAACAGATGGATTTACTTACAAAAACAAGAAAAATTAATGTTTTATTGCAAAAGGCAGCAGGAAAGCCAGTAAACTTTAAGGAAATGTCTGAAACTCTAAGCGAAGTGATTGAAGCAAATATTTTTGTTGTCAGCCGTCGTGGAAAGCTTTTAGGCTTTGCGATTAATCAACAAATTGAAAATGAACGTATGTACAAAATGTTGGAAGATAGACAATTTCCTGAAGAATATACAAATAGTCTTTTTTCTATTCAAGAAACATCATCAAATCTTGATATTGATAGTGCATATACTGCATTCCCAGTTGAAAATAGAGATTTATTCCGTGAAGGGTTAACAACGATTGTTCCAATCATTGGCGGCGGTGAACGTCTTGGAACATTAATTCTTGCAAGATTGCAAGAAAAATTCCATGACGATGATTTAATCCTTGCTGAGTATGGCGCAACCGTTGTTGGTATGGAAATCTTACGCGAAAAATCAGAAGAGATTGAAGAAGAAGCAAGAAGCAAGGCGGTTGTTCAAATGGCAATCAGTTCATTGTCTTACAGTGAGCTTGAAGCGATTGAACATATTTTTGAAGAGTTAAATGGAAATGAAGGCTTGTTAGTTGCTTCGAAGATTGCTGACCGTGTAGGGATTACTCGTTCTGTAATTGTTAATGCTTTAAGAAAGCTTGAATCTGCTGGAGTTATCGAGTCTCGTTCACTTGGTATGAAAGGAACGTATATCAAAGTTCTAAATGATAAATTCCTAGTTGAGCTTGATAAATTAAGATCCAATTAATAAAGGTGGATCCCTGGTTACTCCGGGGATTTTTTTTGTGAAGTAAAAACTTGATTGTTTGAGGCACATATGCTATATTATTTAACGGTGTTATTACACACGCTTGTTGATTTAAGCAGCCGGTGCTGTATATACAGTTGCTGTTTAAAAATGAGACAAGCGGAGGAAAACGAAACCATAGGAGGAAAAAAACATGTCAGTAATTTCAATGAAGCAATTGCTTGAAGCTGGTGTACACTTTGGACACCAAACTCGCCGTTGGAACCCAAAAATGAAGAAATATATCTTCACAGAGCGTAACGGTATCTATATCATCGACCTACAAAAAACAGTTAAGAAAGTTGAAGAAGCTTATAACTGGGTGAAAGATCTTGCTGCAAACGGCGGAACGGTCCTTTTTGTTGGTACGAAGAAACAAGCTCAAGATTCTGTTAAAGAAGAAGCAGCTCGTTCTGGTATGTACTTTGTTAACCAACGTTGGTTGGGTGGTACACTTACAAACTTCGAAACAATTCAAAAACGTATTACACGTTTAAAAGATATTGAAAGAATGTCTGAAGACGGTACTTTCGAAGTATTACCTAAAAAAGAAGTAGTTATTTTAACAAAAGAACTTGATCGCCTTGAAAAATTCTTAGGCGGAATCAAAGATATGAAGAAGCTTCCAGATGCACTTTTCATCATCGACCCTCGTAAAGAGCGTATTGCTGTTGCAGAAGCTAAAAAATTGAACATTCCTATCGTTGGAATTGTTGATACTAACTGTGATCCAGATGAGATTGATGTAGTTATTCCTGCGAATGACGATGCAATCCGCGCAGTTAAGCTTTTAACAGGTAAAATGGCAGATGCGATTCTTGAAGCAAAACAAGGTGAAGAAGTAGCACAAGAAGCGTAAGTTAGTGACTTTTCAAAAGGTGATAAGAGGGAGCACCCTTTATCACCTTTTTTTAAAGGTTAATCTTAGTTCTCTATGGCTAAGCTAATAGTATGTACATATGTATTATAGGAGGTAATTAATCATGGCAGTTACTGCTCAAATGGTAAAAGAACTACGTGAAAAAACTGGCGCTGGAATGATGGATTGTAAAAAGGCGTTAACAGAAACAAATGGTGATATGGAAAAAGCAATCGACTTTCTACGTGAAAAAGGGATTGCTTCAGCTGCGAAAAAAGGTGACCGTATTGCTGCAGAAGGTTTAACATATGTTGTTGCTGAAGGAAACAATGCAGTTATTTTAGAAGTAAACTCTGAAACTGATTTCGTTGCAAAAAACGAAGCGTTCCAAAACCTTGTAAAAGAATTAGCTGCACACTTGC
Source organism: Neobacillus niacini (assembly GCF_031457145.1). Classification (GTDB taxonomy): domain Bacteria; phylum Bacillota; class Bacilli; order Bacillales; family Cytobacillaceae; genus Neobacillus; species Neobacillus niacini_J. Next base: position 340,657 of record NZ_JAVDVZ010000002.1, on the reverse strand, counting down.
TTGCTAACAAGCCAGCAACAGTTGAAGAAGCTACTGCGCAAACTATTAATGGAGTGATTGTTGCAGACTATATCAATGCTGCAATTGCTAAAATTGGCGAAAAATTATCACTTCGCCGTTTCTCAGTAGTATCAAAAACTGATAATGATGCTTTTGGCGCATACCTTCACATGGGTGGTCGGATTAGTGTGTTAACCGTTCTTGAAGGAACTACTGACGCTGATTCAGCTAAAGATGTTTCTATGCACATCGCAGCTTTAAGACCTAAACATGTTTCACGTGACCAAGTATCTCAAGAAGAAGTTGAGCACGAGCGTCAAGTATTAACGACTCAAGCTCTTAACGAAGGTAAGCCGGAAAAAATCGTCGAAAAAATGGTTGAAGGCCGTCTTGGTAAGTATTTTGAAGATGTATGTCTTCTTGACCAAACTTTCGTTAAAAACCCTGATCAAAAAGTTCGTCAGTTTGTTGAATCAAAAGGTGCAACAGTACGCGAATTTGTTCGCTACGAGGTTGGCGAAGGTATTGAAAAGCGTGAAGATAACTTCGCTGAAGAAGTTATGAATCAAGTTAATAAAAAGTAAAAAGTCCTAAGGCGTCATTACAGAAATATGTTTTGAATAGGGAACACGATGTGTTCCCTATTTTTAAAGGTTTTTATTATAAAATACATACTAAGGAGGTTCATATGAGCGGTCCTAAATACAAACGAGTAGTACTAAAATTAAGCGGGGAAGCACTTGCAGGTGAATCAAGCTTCGGTATTAAACCATCTGTTATTAAATCAATCGCTGGACAAGTAAAAGAAATTGCTGAACTCGGTGTCGAGGTAGCAGTTGTTGTTGGCGGAGGTAATATTTGGCGTGGTAAAATAGGAAGTGAAATGGGGATGGACAGAGCAACTGCTGATTATATGGGCATGCTTGCGACTGTAATGAATTCCTTAGCACTTCAGGATAGTTTAGAACACTTGGGCATTGAATCTCGAGTACAAACTTCAATTGAAATGCGTCAGGTTGCAGAACCATATATCAGACGCCGCGCAATGAGACATTTAGAAAAACAGAGAGTCGTTATATTTGCTGCGGGCACGGGTAATCCGTATTTTTCTACCGATACCACTGCAGCCTTACGTGCAGCAGAAATCGATGCTGAAGTAATATTAATGGCGAAAAACAATGTAGATGGCGTATATTCGGCTGATCCGCGTATTGATCCTAATGCAACAAAATATGACGATCTCACTTTCCTTGATGTTATTAAAGAAGGATTGGCAGTCATGGATTCAACTGCGTCATCATTATGTATGGATAATGATATTCCGCTTATTGTCTTCTCTATCATGGAACAAGGTAATATTAAACGTGCTGTTATGGGTGAAAAGATTGGAACGATTGTTAGGGGGAAAAATTAATGCCAAAACAAGTGATTTCCACAATAAAAGAAAAAATGTTAAAAGCAATTCAGGCTTATACTCGTGAACTTGCAAGCATTCGGGCAGGGAGAGCCAGTGCTTCTTTATTAGATAGAATAACAATTGACTATTATGGAGCACCTACACCAGTGAATCAAATGGCGGGAATTTCAACACCTGAAGCTCGTCTTTTAGTCATTCAGCCTTATGATAAATCAATACTTGGTGCTATTGAAAAGGCAATTCTTAAATCTGACTTAGGTTTAAATCCGTCAAATGATGGTCAAGTCATTCGAATTGCCATTCCTCAATTAACAGAAGAGCGTCGAAAAGAGCTAGTAAAGTTAGTTAAGAAGGAATCTGAAGAGGCTAAAGTAGCGATCCGTAATATTCGTCGTGATGGGAACGATGAATTGAAGAAGTTAGAGAAAAACGGAGAAATTACCGAAGATGCACTTCGTGGTTACTCTGATGATGTTCAGAAACTTACTGACGATCATATTAGTAAGATTGACCAAATAACGAAAGACAAAGAAAAAGAAATCTTGGAAGTTTAATTATTTTGAAGAACCCTCTTTTTTAGGGGGTTTTTTCACTATTTTCTCCCTGATATCATTTTTAGATATATAAAACATCATTCTTATTTCTTGTACTAGTTCATAAGTTAGTAGAAGATATATTTTTACTTTTTTGGTATGATAAAAGCATGCAAAAATCAGCATTCTTCATATATATCAACACAGGCTCTGTGGGCATGGTCTATTATCGGAGGAAATGATTAACTTAATTTGGAGGAGCAATGTCATGTTTAATAAAATAAGGCTTTGGAAGAATCAAAATAATAACTCTTCCACACTCCGAGAAAATATAGAAAAGGTTAGAAAATTGCCGATACCGGAACATGTTGCGATTATTATGGATGGCAATGGACGTTGGGCTAAGAAAAGAGCTTTGCCGCGGATTGCCGGTCATCATGAAGGTATGAAGGTCGTGCGTAAAATAACGAAGTTAGCAAATACCCTTGGTATAAAAACACTAACGTTATATGCTTTTTCAACTGAAAATTGGAAGCGTCCAAAAAATGAAGTGGACTATTTAATGAAACTTCCAGAGGAATTTTTAGGGACATTTCTTCCTGAATTAATAGAAGAAAATGTTCAAGTAGCTATGATGGGGTATAAAGACCAACTTCCAGTACATACGTTAAATGCAATTGAAAAAGCTACCCGGGATACAAAGAACAATGATGGTCTGGTATTAAACTTTGCACTCAACTATGGAAGCCGATCTGAGATTATTGATGCAACCAAAAAAGTCTTAAATGACTATAAAAGTGGAATACTGAAAGAGAGCGAGTTAAACGAAGAGGTTTTTGCCTCCTATCTTATGACTTCCGGCCTCAATGACCCAGATTTATTAATCAGAACTAGTGGGGAAATACGGCTTAGTAATTTTATGTTATGGCAACTCGCATATTCTGAGTTTTGGTTTACCGATGTATTATGGCCAGATTTTAGAGAAAAACATTTAATTGAGGCCATTGAAGCCTATCAAAATCGCCAACGTCGATTTGGCGGTATTTAAAGGCTCTTTTCTTAAACTTTATTGCTTATTGGATAAAATTTAATGATTTTACTAAGTTCCGCAGATAATAAATAAAATTAATAAGAAAAGAGCCTGCAAACTAAATCTACTGCGCAAAAAACTATTTCCACGTTAAAATCGGCTTTAAGATTTTAACAACAATCATTACGAATACAGTCTATTTAAAATTTATCACTCGCTCAAGTACTATAAAGGTGTTGAAATCTTAGATGAAGCAAAGAATCATTACAGGAGTCGTAGCAGCTGCTTTATTTTTACCAATTGTTTTTTACGGTGGACTACCATTTGTACTTTTAACGTATTTTCTTGCAACTGTCGGTTTGTATGAATTATTAAAAATGAAAAAACTTAGTATTTTTTCTGTTCATGGGCTGCTAACTTCTTTATTTCTCTGGGTTATTCTTTACCCAGAGCAGTATAATGACCTTTTAAATACTTTTAATTATACAAAAACAGAAATAGGTATTGCTTTTATTCTATTGTTATTGGCCTATACAGTGATTACGAAAAATCGTTTTACCTTTGAAGATGCAGGGTTCTCGATTTTGTCAGCTATTTATGTGGGTATTGGATTTTATTTCTTTATAGAGACCCGTGATGCGGGTATCGTCTATATTTTCTATTCATTATTTATGATATGGGCAACTGATTCAGGTGCTTATTTTGTAGGGAAAGCTACAGGGAAAACCAAACTTTGGCCTGAAATTAGTCCGAATAAGACGGTAGAAGGGTCTTTAGGCGGAGTGGTAAGCGCCTTAATTGTTGCTGTCTTATTTGCTGTTTTTTCTGAAATCAACGCTACCATCCTTTATTTAATGGCTATTACTGTTGTCCTTTCAATCTTTGGACAAATTGGTGATCTTGTTCAATCAGCTTTTAAACGCCATTTTAAAGTTAAAGATTCAGGGAATATTTTACCAGGGCATGGTGGAATTCTAGACCGCTTTGATAGTTTATTATTTGTATTGCCACTATTAAACCTTTTTCATTTATGGTAGATTTTACTAAAGTTCGGAGTTGAAATATTTTTGAAAATGATTAGTATATTGGGAGCAACAGGTTCGATTGGCACCCAAACCTTAGATATTATTCGAGAACATCCGTCAGAATTTCAATTAGTTGCCATCTCGATTGGGAAAAATTTAGAATTAGCTAGAAAAATTATTCATGAATTTCGACCTGAGCTAGTCTCTGTACAAGATTACCATGACAGTAATACATTAAAAGGTGAATTTCCTAATACTAAATTCACCTTTGGTGAAGAGGGTCTCATAGAAGCTGCTGTATTTCCATCTGCAGATATACTTGTCAATGCAGTTATTGGGAGCGTAGGATTAAACCCAACCTTGCAAGCAATTGAAAGTGGCAAAACCATTGCGATTGCGAATAAAGAAACACTTGTGACTGCTGGTCATCTCGTCATCGAGGCAGCTGAGAAAAATGGAGTAGCATTACTTCCCGTCGACAGTGAACATTCAGCGATTTTTCAGTGCTTGCAGGGAGAACAGGATAAAAATATTGAAAGATTGATTTTGACTGCCTCTGGTGGCAGCTTCCGAGATCGTACCCGCAAAGAGTTAGAAGGGGTTACGGTTAGAGAGGCCTTGAATCACCCTAATTGGTCTATGGGTGCAAAAATAACAATCGATTCTGCAACTATGATGAATAAAGGGCTTGAGGTGATAGAGGCTCATTGGCTTTATAATATGCCGTATGAAAAAATTGATGTCCTTCTTCATAAAGAAAGCATTATTCATTCGATGGTAGAATTTCATGACAGTTCTGTGATAGCGCAGTTAGGGACACCTGATATGAGAGTGCCTATTCAATATGCGCTATCCTATCCTGATCGGTTGCCACTTCCTACATCACAGCGATTAAATTTAGCGCAAATCGGCAAATTGCATTTTCAAGAAATGGATGTAAACCGATTCCGCTGTATGCAATTTGCCTATGAGGCTGGAAAAAAAGGCGGAACATTGCCTACTGTTCTGAATGCCGCAAATGAAGTCGCAGTAGCTGCCTTTTTAAATGAAAAGATTCGTTTCTTGCAGATTGAGGATTTGATAGAGAAAGCACTAAGCAAGCATGATTTGATTAAAAATCCTGACTTATCCATTATTCAAGAAGTGGACAAAGAAACAAGACAATACGTGAATTCAATCCTATAAAAAAGGTGGTTTTTTAGTTTGACTACAGTTATTGCCTTTATTGTTATCTTTGGTGCTCTAGTCTTCTTCCATGAATTAGGCCATTTGGTTTTTGCAAAACGGGCGGGAATTTTATGCCGTGAATTTGCAATCGGATTTGGCCCAAAGGTTTTCTCACATAAAAAAGGAGAAACTATCTATACAATTAGGTTATTGCCAATAGGTGGTTTTGTTCGGATGGCTGGTGAGGACCCTGAAACGGTAGAGATTAAACCAGGTTACAGGATTGGGCTTTTGTTTGACAAGGATAATACCGTTAACAAGATTATTTTGAACAATAAAGAAAAATACCCTGATTGTCGGATTGTGGAAGTTGAGTATGCTGACATAGAACACAAGCTGGTTATTAAAGGTTACCCAGAGGACGAGGAAGAAAGCTTGCAAACATTTGTGGTTAGTCCGACGGCAGTTACTGTTGAAAATGGAATTGAATCACAATTAGCTCCATATGATCGTCAATTTGCTTCGAAAACCTTACCGCAAAGAACCATGGCAATTTTTGCCGGGCCAATGATGAATTTTGTACTTGCCTTCTTTTTGTTCATTATCATTGCGTTCTTACAAGGGGTTCCTACTAACGAACCTAAATTGGGCGAAATCACTACCGATGGTGCAGCAAATTCCGCTGGACTGATGGAGGGTGACATTGTACAGAGTATTAATGGCGCTGAAATTTCAAGTTGGTCTGATGTTGTAGAAATTATTAGGGAAAATCCAAATGAAAAACTAGATTTCTTCATAAGCCGTGAAGGTCAAGAAAAGGAAATCTCCGTTACACCAAAAGAGCAAACCGTCGAAGGTGAAAAAATCGGTCTGATTGGAGTATATAGCCCAATTGAGAAATCGCCAGTGAAAGCAATAACGGCTGGTTTTACGGAGACATATTTTTGGACAAAGCAAATTTTTGTCATGCTAGGGCAATTAGTTACTGGTCAGTTCTCCATTGACATGCTATCAGGTCCGGTAGGAATATATGCTTCAACGGATACAGTAGTACAGTCAGGCATTTACTATGTTATGAAATGGGCAGCTATTTTAAGTATTAACTTAGGAATCATGAACCTCCTACCTATTCCTGCACTTGATGGTGGAAGACTAATGTTTTTCGCAGTAGAAGCAGTAAGAGGAAAGCCAATTGACCGTCATAAGGAAGGGATGGTCCACTTTATAGGCTTTGCATTGCTCATGCTCCTGATGCTAGTTGTTACTTGGAACGATATTCAAAGATTTTTCTTATAAATAAATTGTTTACCTAAAAGGGTTCCAGAGTGAACCCTTTTTTTTTACTTTTTTGGTTTAATTTTTCTGTCGAAATCAGCCGAATGATTTTGTATCATATGATATAATTACTCTTTGACATAAGAAAATTTAAAGAAGATTTTATATAGATGGGAGAGGGAATGATGAGCGAACATGCCTCTGGCAAAAAAGAGCGATTCTTACTCTTGCTCCAGCAACTAGAATTAAAAGAGGACGCTGTAGTAGCACAATTTCAAAATGCTCAAATAGAAAGATTTATTGTTGAAAAAAAGGCACGAAAATGGCATTTTCAATTTTTACTAGAAAAAATTCTTCCTTTTAGTATGTACCTTCGCTTTACTACTCAATTAGAAAGAAAATTTTCAACTATTGCAAGTATCTCCTACGAAATTAAAGTAGAGGAACCAAGTTTCCAAACAGAACTACTGCTGGAGTATTGGAATTATAGCATTCAGCAAATTGATGGTATTTCACCTCCGATGTTAAAGCTATTAAATGAGCAGGTTCCAACCATTAGCGGGAATAAGGTAACTGTTTCTGTCCGAAATGAAACGGAGGGAATGGCATTAAAAAGGAAGTATGGATCCCTTATTACGGGACTATATGAATCGTATGGATTTCCGAGCTTAACAATCGAAACGGATATCAATAATGAGGAAAAAAGTGACGAATATCAACAATTTTTATTAGCAAAACAAAAAGAAGATCAAGAACGTGGACTCATGGCCTTAGCTGACTTACAAAAGAAAGAGGCTGAAAAAGAGGCAGGGGCTGCTGTTCATGAGGGACCACTTTCAATCGGACTTACGATTAAGGATGATTCCGACCTTCGAAATATGATTGAGATTGTCGATGAGGAAAGACGCATCACCGTTGAAGGGTTTATTTTTGATGCTGAGACTAGGGAATTAAGAAGCGGGCGGACCCTATTAACATTTAAGATTACTGATTACACAAGTTCGCTGATGGTTAAAATGTTCTCTCGTGATAAAGAAGACGCAGCCCTTTACCAGCTAGTTAAAAAAGGGATGTGGGTAAGAGTAAGAGGAAGCATTCAAAATGATACCTTTGTCCGTGATTTAGTCATGATTGGTAATGATATAAACGAAATTAAACCAGCTGGACGTAAGGATACGGCACCGGAAAAAGAAAAACGAGTAGAGCTGCATCTCCATACTCCAATGAGCCAAATGGATGCGGTAACTCCGGTTTCAGCGCTCATTTCTCAAGCAAGTAAGTGGGGGCATAAAGCAATTGCTGTGACCGACCATGCTGTTGCTCAATCGTTTCCGGAGGCGTATGGTGCTGGAAAGAAAAACGATATTAAAATCCTATATGGCGTAGAAGTAAATCTCGTGGATGATGGTGTTCCGATTACCTATAATGATGCCCATCGTTTATTAGCAGAAGATACATTTGTAGTATTTGACGTAGAAACGACAGGTCTTTCAGCTGTGTATGATACCATTATTGAACTTGCGGCGGTAAAAATTAAAAATGGGGAAATTATTGATCGTTTTGAATCCTTTGCAAATCCGCATCATAGGCTATCTGCAACAACGATTAACTTAACAGGAATTACCGATGATATGGTGCAAAATGCTCCAGAGGTCGGAGAAGTCATACAAAGGTTTCATGATTGGGTAGGAAACGATGTGCTAGTGGCACACAATGCCTCTTTCGATATGGGTTTCCTCAATGTAGGGTATAAAAACATTGGGCTTGAGAAAGCAAAAAACCCAGTCATTGATACTCTAGAATTAGGTAGATTTCTATATCCAGAAATGAAAAATCATCGTTTAAATACACTAACGAAGAAATTTGATATTGAATTAACTCAGCATCATAGAGCGATATATGATGCAGAAGCAACAGGGTATTTACTGTTGAAAATGCTAAAGGACGCGTCTGGAAAAGGAATTGAATACCATGATCAATTTAACGATAACATGGGGAAAGGAAATGCCTATCAGCGTGCACGTCCTTACCACTGTACGCTCCTTGCTCAAACGGAAGTAGGTTTAAAGAATTTATTTAAACTCGTCTCCATTTCTCATATTGAATATTTCTATCGAGTACCGAGATTGCCAAGGTCCGTTCTTCAAAAATACCGAGAAGGAATTCTGGTAGGCTCTGGCTGTAATAAAGGAGAAGTTTTTGAGGGGATGATGCAAAAGTCTCCTGATGAAGTGGAAGCTTTTGCACAGTTCTATGATTACCTTGAGGTAATGCCGAAGGAAGTAAATGCTCCATTATTAGAAATGGAATTAGTTCGCGACGAAAAGGCTTTAGAAGATATTATCGGTAATATCGTGAAGCTTGGTGATAAATTAGGCATTCCGGTTGTAGCAACGGGAAATGTCCATTATTTAAATGAAAACGACAAAATCTATCGTAAAATATTAGTTAACTCTCAAGGAGGGGCAAATCCACTAAACCGGCATAAACTTCCTGATGTCCATTTTAGAACTACGAATGAAATGCTAGATGCATTTTCCTTCTTAGGTAAAGAAAAGGCAAAGGAAATCGTCGTTACCAATACAAACAAAATTGCCGATATGATCGATGTCATAAAACCAATTAAAGACGATTTGTATACTCCTAAAATCGAAGGCGCCGATGAAGAAATGCGAGAAATGAGCTATACAATGGCAAAGAAGATTTACGGAGAACAACTTCCAGAAATCGTTGAAGCACGTCTTGAAAAAGAATTGAAGAGTATCATCGGACATGGTTTCGCCGTCATTTACTTGATTTCGCATAAGCTTGTAAAAAAATCGTTGGATGATGGCTACCTTGTTGGTTCTCGTGGTTCAGTTGGTTCTTCCTTAGTTGCCACTATGACAGAGATTACCGAGGTAAATCCTTTACCTCCTCATTATGTTTGTCCAACCTGTAAGCATTCAGAATTCTTCAATGATGGTTCAGTTGGTTCAGGCTTTGACTTACCTGATAAGGACTGCCCAGAGTGTGGCGGTAAATACCGCAAAGATGGACATGATATTCCGTTTGAAACCTTCCTTGGCTTTAAAGGGGACAAGGTTCCCGATATTGACTTGAATTTCTCTGGAGAGTATCAGCCGCGTGCGCATAACTATACGAAGGTCCTCTTTGGAGAGGACAAGGTTTTTAGAGCAGGTACGATTGGAACAGTAGCAGATAAAACGGCGTTTGGATATGTAAAGGCCTATCAGCAGGACAATAACTTACAATTACGCGGAGCAGAAATAGATAGACTTGTTTCCGGATGTACGGGCGTAAAACGAACAACCGGTCAGCATCCTGGCGGTATCATTGTTATTCCTGATTATATGGATGTTTATGATTTTTCACCGATTCAATTCCCTGCAGATGATAGGAATTCTGAGTGGAAGACAACACATTTTGATTTCCATTCCATTCATGATAATGTCCTAAAACTAGATATACTCGGTCACGATGATCCGACAGTAATCAGAATGCTTCAAGACTTAAGTGGAATGGATCCAAAAACAATACCTACTGATGATCCAGAAGTAATGAAAATCTTTAGTGGGACAGAATCACTAGGTGTAACCGAACAACAGATCATGTGTAAAACAGGTACCCTTGGGATACCCGAATTCGGTACACGATTTGTTCGTCAAATGCTTGAAGATACGAAACCAACGACTTTCTCTGAATTAGTTCAAATTTCAGGTTTATCGCATGGAACAGATGTATGGCTGGGAAATGCACAAGAATTGATTCATAACCGCACCTGTAATCTAAGCGAAGTTATTGGCTGCCGGGATGATATCATGGTATACCTTATTTATCAGGGACTAGATCCATCTTTTGCCTTTAAAATAATGGAATCGGTCCGTAAGGGTAAAGGTCTCACAGACGAAATGGAAGCTGAAATGCGTCGAAATGAAGTGCCTGAATGGTATATTGATTCTTGTAAAAAGATTAAATATATGTTTCCAAAGGCCCACGCAGCGGCTTATGTATTGATGGCAGTAAGGATTGCCTATTTCAAGGTTCATCTTCCACTTCTATATTACGCTGCCTATTTTACTGTTCGGGCAGAAGACTTCGATATTGAAGCGATGTCAAGAGGGTCAGAATCTATCCGGGCAAAAATTGAAGAAATTAATGCAAAGGGTCTTGAGGTGTCAAATAAAGAAAAAAACTTGCTTACAGTACTTGAACTAGCACTTGAAATGACAGAAAGAGGCTTTTCTTTCCAAAATTATGATTTATATAAATCAGACGCTTCAGAGTTTATCATAGAAGGAAATTCCTTGATCCCTCCATTTAATTCAATACCAGGGCTAGGAACAAATGCTGCTTATAATATTGTTAAATCAAGACAAGATGGAGAGTTTCTATCTAAAGAAGATTTACAGCAGCGTGGTAAAGTTTCAAAAACTATTTTAGAATATTTAGACAAACAAGGCTGCCTTGGATCTTTACCAGAACAAAATCAGCTATCCCTATTCTAAATAGTTAAAACCCTTCTATAAAGCGTTTCGGTTTGCATATAAAATTTGGTTATGGTATAGTTTTATTGGAAATACTAAGAAATACTCTCGTGTACAAGAGTGGGGAAACCCGCTCTTTCGTTTTTGTATAAAGCATTTTTTGTAGAGTAACTAATAAAACTTTCCGTGAAATACGTATAATATGGGTGAAATGTCGGTAAAGGAGGTTGAACATGAGCAAAGTAACGGAAGTAGTAGAAGAGCTTGCGCAACCAATTATTCAAGAGTTAGGATTAGAATTGGTGGAAATCGAGTTTGTAAAAGAAGGGAAAAACTGGTTTCTGCGCGTATATATTGATAAAGAAAACGGTGTTGATATAGAGGACTGTGGCATTGTCAGTGAACGGCTTAGTGAAAAACTCGATGAACTTGACCCGATTACCCAAAATTATTTCCTTGAGGTATCCTCTCCTGGTGCAGAACGACCGCTTAAAAAAGCAAAAGACTTTGAAAAGGCAATTGGCAAAAATGTATTTATAAAAACATATGAGCCAATCGACGGTGAAAAAGGATTTGAAGGAACATTGTTAGAGTATGACGGGCAAACAGTGAAAGTTGAAATGAAAATTAAGACCCGTAAAAAAGTCATCGAGATTCCTTTTGAAAAAGTGGCTAGTGCACGGCTGGCAGTTATTTTTTCATAATGAAAGAAATATATGAAGGATAGGGGGATACGATCAAATGAGCAGCGAACTATTAGATGCTCTTACAATACTAGAAAGAGAAAAGGGCATTTCTAGAGATGTAATAATTGATGCGATTGAAGCAGCACTTGTATCGGCATATCGCCGCAATTTTAATCAAGCCCAAAATGTTCGAATTGATTTTAATTTGCAAACAGGTACAATGCGAGTTTTTGCAAGAAAAGAAGTAGTGGATCAAGTTTTTGACCCTCGTCTTGAAATATCATTAGCAGATGCTAGGAACATTAATCCTAACTATGTTGTTGAAGATATTGTTGAAATGGAAGTAACACCTAAGGACTTTGGTAGAATTGCAGCTCAAACGGCAAAACAGGTTGTTACCCAGCGAGTTAGGGAAGCAGAAAGAGGCATTATTTATTCCGAGTTCATCGATCGTGAAGAAGATATCATGACTGGAATTGTTCAAAGACTTGATTCAAAATTCATTTATGTCAGCCTTGGTAAAATTGAAGCGTTGCTACCTGTAAACGAACAAATGCCAAATGAGCGTTATAAGCCTCATGACCGTATAAAGGTTTTTATTACGAAGGTAGAAAAGACAACGAAAGGCCCGCAAATTTTCGTATCACGGACACATCCGGGCCTGCTTAAACGATTGTTCGAAATTGAGGTTCCAGAAATATATGATGGTACGGTTGAAATAAAATCAGTCGCTCGTGAAGCTGGTGACCGTTCAAAAATTTCTGTTCATTCGGATAATAATGAAGTTGACCCAGTCGGCTCCTGTGTTGGTCCAAAAGGTACAAGAGTTCAAGCCGTTGTTAACGAGTTAAAAGGTGAAAAAATTGATATTGTTAAATGGTCAGATAATCCTGTTGTCTTTGTTGCTAATTCTTTAAGTCCATCTAAAGTTTTAGATGTAATGGTAAATGAATCTGAAAAAGCGACAACAGTAGTTGTACCAGATTATCAGCTTTCACTTGCTATTGGAAAGCGCGGACAAAACGCTCGTCTTGCAGCAAAGCTAACAGGCTGGAAAATAGATATCAAATCTGAAACAGATGCACGCGAACTAGGAATCTATCCACGTGAAGAAATGATACGACTTTTTGATGATCAGGTAGATGTTGAATTTAATGATGAAGAAGAAAAGGATTAATAAGTGAGGTGAGTGATGAGTGAACAATCGTAAAAAAGTTCCTATGCGTAAATGTGTCGCAACCGGTGAAATGAAACCGAAAAAAGAACTCGTTCGCATCGTTCGCTCAAAAGAAGGGGATGTATCTATCGACTTAACAGGGAAAAAGTCGGGCAGAGGTGCATATCTTTCTAAGGACAAGGAAGCGGTCCTACTAGCCAAGAAGAAAAACACTTTATCTAATCATTTACAAGTTTCCATAAATGAAACATTATATGAAGAATTATTGGAACTGATAGATAAGGAAAACAGGCAGTCTATATGAATACAAATCAATGGATGTCGTTACTTGGCTTAGCCAATCGAGCACGGAAAATCATATCGGGTGAGGAGCTTTCTGTTAAGGAGATACGAAACGGAAAAGCAAAACTCGTACTTTTATCGGCAGATGCATCTGCAAATACGACAAAAAAAATTACAGATAAATGTAAATCATACCAAGTTCCATATAAATTAGTGGAAGATCGCCACCTTCTTGGCCAAGCGATTGGCAAAGAAGCCCGCGTTGTTGTAGCTGTACTAGATGATGGATTTGCAAAAAAACTGATGACGTTGCTCGATTAATTCTAGCGGGGGTGAAAATATGAGTAAAATACGTGTTTATGAGTATGCAAAGAAACACAATATTTCAAGTAAAGATGTAATTACCAAACTCAAAGAAATGAATATAGAGGTTTCCAATCATATGGCAACAATAGAAGATGCTGCGGTTGTAAAGCTTGACGCAACATATAATAAAAACCAAAGCAATTCTGGACAAAAGCAGGCAAGACCTCAACAACAAAATCGCCAGAATCAGAATCCACAGCAGCAGGGAGTTAAACCACAAGTGCAAAGTAAAACAAGTCCAAAAGCTTTCGAGGATGATGACTCAAAAACTACTCCTAGCAAAGTAAAAGTGGTCTCACCACCAAAAACGGTTGACACTAAAAAGCAAAGTCAACAATTCCAATCTAAGGAAAATAAAGTATTCAGCCCTGGAAAAGGTACTAAAAAACCTTTTAATAATAATAACCAAAATCGCAATAATAATAACAACCGGAAAAAGAACCATACACCGGTGCAGCAAGCACTGCCACAAGTTAGGAAAGTGAAAGAGCTTCCAGCTAAAATTACTTTCAGTGATTCGTTAACGGTTGGAGAATTTGCTAAAAAAATCTACCGTGAACCTTCCGAAATAATCAAGAAACTCTTTTTATTAGGAGTTATGGCGACCATTAATCAGGTCTTAGACAAGGACGCCATCGAATTGATTGCTAGTGAATATGGGGTTGAGGTTGAAGAGGAAATAAAAATCGATGCCACAGACCTTGAAGTTTATTTTACAGAAGATGCACCTGAAGAGCTTGTAGAAAGACCTTCAGTTGTTACTATTATGGGTCACGTTGACCATGGGAAAACAACATTGCTTGATTCCATTCGTCACACTAAGGTAACCGAAGGTGAAGCGGGTGGAATTACCCAGCATATTGGTGCCTACCAAGTTGTTGAAAATGGTAAGAAGATAACATTCCTTGATACACCGGGACATGCTGCCTTCACAACGATGCGTGCTCGTGGTGCAAAAATTACGGATATCACAATCCTAGTGGTAGCGGCTGATGACGGCGTTATGCCTCAAACGGTTGAAGCTATTAACCATGCTAAGGCTGCAGAAGTTCCAATAATCGTTGCAGTTAATAAGATGGATAAGGAAGCTGCAAATCCTGATCGTGTGATGCAAGAACTTACCGAGCATGGGTTAGTTTCCGAAGCATGGGGCGGAGATACGATTTTTGTTCCAATTTCTGCGAAAAATGGCGATGGGATAGATACTTTGCTCGAAATGGTTCTACTTGTTGGTGAAGTGGAAGAATGGAAAGCAAACCCTAATCGTAAAGCAGTTGGAACCGTTATTGAAGCACAATTAGATAAAGGCCGTGGATCAGTGGCTACCTTGCTCGTTCAGAATGGTACACTGAAAATAGGTGACCCTATTGTTGTAGGAAACACTTATGGTCGTGTTCGTGCAATGGTAAATGACCTAGGACGCCGTGTGAAAGAAGCTGGACCGTCTACACCTGTTGAAATTACAGGTTTAAGTGATGTTCCACAAGCTGGTGACCGTTTCGTTGTATTAGACGATGAGAAAACAGCTCGTCAAGTGGGTGAAGCACGTGCACAGCAAGCATTGGCAGCACAGCGTGGTGAAAAAACAATCGTCAGCCTAGATAATTTATTTGAACAGTTGAAGCAAGGAGAGATGAAGGATCTAAACATCATTCTGAAAGCTGATGTTCAAGGTTCAGCTGAAGCTGTGGCAGCTTCACTTCAAAAAATTGATGTTGAAGGTGTTAATATCAGAATTATTCATAGTGGTGCAGGTGCCATTAATGAGTCGGATATTACCCTTGCCTCCGCTTCTAATGCGATTGTGATTGGCTTTAACGTTCGTCCTGATGTGAATGCGAAACGCGCAGCTGAGCAAGAAAAGGTCGATGTTCGACTTCACAGTATTATTTACAAAGTTATTGAAGAAATTGAATTCGCGATGAAAGGTATGCTGGATCCTGAATTTAAGGAAAAAGTAATTGGTCAAGCAGAAATTCGCCAAACCTTTAAAGTTTCAAAGGTTGGGACCATTGCTGGTTCTTATGTGACAGACGGGAAAATTACTCGTGATAGCGGAATTCGTTTAATTCGTAATGGTGTTGTCATCTTTGAAGGAAATATCGATGCATTAAAACGTTTTAAAGATGATGCCAAAGAGGTTGCACAAGGTTATGAATGTGGTATTACCATTAAAAACTTCAATGATGTTAAAGAAGGAGATATTATTGAAGCTTACGTAATGGAAGAAATTGAGCGTAAATGATTGTAGGTTTGGCAGTTTGTGAATGCATCATATACGATGCTCATTCTTTAAAAGAGAAACGTGCAGTTTTGCAGCGAATTCTCACTAGGTTAAAACAAAAATTTAATGTATCTGTTTCGGAGGTTGGCTATCAGGATGTGTGGCAGAGAACAAAAATAGCTATCGCAGCGGTGACATCCAACCGAGTAATGACTGAAATGGAGCTGCAAAATGCACTTAAGTTAATTGATTCTTTTCCTGAAATAGAAAGAACGATCACCGATATAGAATGGCTTTAAGTTAAGAGGTGAAGTAATGAGTCACAGAGCAAATCGTGTTGGAGAGCAAATGAAGAAAGAACTAAGTGACATCATTGGCCGGAAAATTAAAGATCCCCGGATCGGCTTTGTTACGGTTACTGAAGTTCAAGTGACAGGCGATCTCCAACAAGCAAAAGTATATATTTCTGTTTTGGGCGATGATGAGCAAAGGGAAAACACTCTAAAGGGTCTTGCAAAGGCGAAGGGGTTCATCAGAACCGAAATAGGCCATCGTATTCGCTTGCGTAAAACACCGGAAATCCTTTTTGAATGGGATGAATCTATGGAGTACGGTAATCGAATTAATTCACTCATTCATCAATTGCACCATGACGATAATAGCATGGAAAAAAATGAAGAAGAATAATTGGATAGACAAATGTCTATCCTTTTTTTTCGATAAAAATGAAATTGGGGTGATTGCGATGGAAGGAATCTTACCATTATATAAACCGGCCGGGATGACGTCGCATGATTGTGTATTTAGACTGAGAAAAATATTAAGAACGAAAAAAGTGGGACATACAGGTACTCTAGACCCTGATGTAACCGGAGTTCTTCCTATTTGTATAGGGAAAGCAACAAAAGTAGCTGAATACATAACGGACGCAGGAAAAAGTTATGAAGGGGAAGTAACACTTGGGTTCTCAACAACAACTGAAGATGCCTCTGGTGAAAAGGTTGTAGAGAAGAAAGTAGAACGAACCATAAGCAGGAAAGAAATCATTCAAGTGCTTGATTCTTTTAGCGGTGAGATAGAACAAACTCCACCAATGTTTTCTGCTGTAAAAGTTGGCGGTACTCGGCTATATGAGTATGCACGCAAAGGTATTGAAGTGGAACGACCGACTAGAAAGGTAACCATTTATTCAATTGAGTTGCTTGATGATCGAGAAGAGTTTTCAGGAGAAACGATTTCTTTTCGTTTTAGAGTAGGCTGCAGTAAGGGAACCTATATCAGGACATTAGCTGTCATGATAGGTGAAAGTCTCGACTACCCTGCACATATGTCAAATTTAATCAGGGTCCAATCGGCAGCTTTTACACTTGATGATTGTCTGACCTTTGAAGAAATTGAAAAGTTAATGGAAACGGGCACCATTTCCACTTGTTTAAGACCTTTAGAAATGGCACTTTCTCATTTGCCGAAATACATAATAAATGATAAAGTAGCAGAGAAAGTGAAAAATGGCGCACTTTTACAAATACCAGAGTATTTAAAAAATAGTAACGGACCAATTATCGCTGAAACGGAAGAAGGAAAAGCTCTTGCCATTTATTCGGTACACCCGAACAAGCCAGGGCTTTTAAAACCGGTTAAAGTTTTGCGTAATGATCAAGGTTAAAAAGGTTACGGTCTAGAAAAGGTGAGTTTCATATGGAAGTAATAAAGTTAAATTTCCCATTAAATATAGATAAATCTGTATTACCACCATTATCTATGGCACTTGGCTATTTTGACGGTGTACATCGTG
This sequence comes from Neobacillus niacini, assembly GCF_031457145.1. Taxonomy (GTDB): domain Bacteria; phylum Bacillota; class Bacilli; order Bacillales; family Cytobacillaceae; genus Neobacillus; species Neobacillus niacini_J. The sequence goes on along the minus strand of NZ_JAVDVZ010000002.1, from coordinate 323,193 downwards.
GTCATCAAAAAGTTATTCTCGAAGCAAAGAAACAAGCAGAGCAAAAAAGACTTCATTCCGGAGTAATGACCTTTGACCCTCATCCATCTGTAGTGTTAAGGAAAAGTGAAAAGCGTGTTCAATATATAACACCCTTAGAAGCGAAAATAAAAATTATTGAGGAATTGGGCATTGATTATCTTTTTGTTGTCCATTTTACTACAGATTTTGCTAATCTGCTGCCACAAGAATTTATCGATCAATATGTCATTGATCTTAATGTAAAACATGTGGTTGCTGGATTTGATTTTTCTTATGGCCGTATGGGAAAAGGAACGATGGAAACATTGCCATTCCATTCAAGAGAAATATTTACTTTCTCGGTAGTAGAAAAATTCACCTGTGGAAATGAAAAAGTGAGTTCAACCCGAATCCGACAATACATCTCAGATGGAAGAACAGCAGAGTTGCCTGACCTGCTCGGCAGGTTCTATCGGACAGAAGGTATAGTTGGCCATGGAGATAAAAGAGGCAGGACGATTGGATTTCCTACCGCAAATGTTGAGACAAAGGATGAATATATTTTACCGCCACTTGGTGTTTATGCGGTAAAAATCAATGTTGGTGAAAATTGGTATGATGGTGTATGCAATGTAGGCTATAAACCAACCTTTAATAAAGAAGCTTTAAGGGTATCAGTTGAAGTAAATGTATTTAATTTTGACCAAGATATTTATGGTGAACTTGTAACGGTTGAATGGCATCAATATCTTCGCAAAGAACAAAAATTCTCCGGAATTGACGAACTCGTTGCTCAAATTGAAAGAGATAAGCAAAATGCTATACAATACTTTAATAATATCGACAAATAGTAACCAAATAATTGCAAAAAATAGCCTTTTCTTAGGTTTGAACTTGCTTTTTGCCGTGAAACGTTGTATTCTTATTAACGTATTAAAAATAACCTTTGCTTGGCAAGTCGAGTCACCGACGCTTGCTCAGTAACAGGGGATAGTAAATTTAGGAGGTGAATAGGATGGCAATCACACAAGAACGTAAAAACGAACTTATCGCTGAGTATAAAACTCATGATAACGACACTGGATCTGCAGAGGTTCAAATCGCTGTCCTTACTGAATCAATCAACAATTTGAATGAGCACTTACGTACTCATAAGAAGGACCACCACTCACGTCGCGGTCTGTTGAAAATGGTTGGTAAGCGTCGTAATCTTTTAACGTACCTGCGTAATAAAGATGTTCAACGTTACCGTGTATTAATCACTAAGCTTGGACTTCGTCGATAATCAAAAGAAGCGGGATTTTTCCCGCTTTTTTGTTAGGTTTAAAAACGAAAAAATCTCTTATACATATTTTAAGTCGCAGAATTTTGTGCATACTATAAGTATATTTGTATTAATAACATAGGCTAAAAGCTTTTTATATTAGATGATTAGAGCGATACAATTTCGCATTATCCTCTAGTGTGATTTGGATAGAGAGGGGTAATAAAATGGAACAAACGAAACATGAGTATTCCATGGATTGGGCTGGACGTAAATTAACCGTTGAAATTGGCCAATTAGCCAAACAAGCTAATGGAGCGGTAATGGTCCGTTATGGAGATACAGCAGTTTTAAGTACAGCTACAGCTTCAAAAGAACCAAAAAACTTAGATTTTTTTCCATTAACATGTAACTACGAAGAAAGATTATATGCTGTGGGGAAAATACCTGGCGGCTTTATTAAACGTGAAGGTCGTCCTAGTGAAAAAGCAATTTTAGCAAGCCGATTGATTGACCGCCCGATTCGTCCGCTTTTTGCTGATGGATTTCGTAATGATGTACAAGTTATCAGTATTGTTATGAGTGTTGATCAAGATTGTTCATCAGAGATGGCTGCGATGTTTGGTTCTTCGTTAGCACTTTCTACATCTGACATACCGTTCGAGGGGCCGATTGCTGGTGTTATAGTTGGTCGTGTAGACGGAGAGTTTGTTATTAACCCAACAGTTGAACAAGCTGAAAAAAGCGACATTCATTTAACGGTTGCCGGGACTAAAGATGCGATTAACATGGTTGAAGCTGGCGCAGATGAGGTTTCTGAGGAAATTATGCTTGAGGCAATCATGCATGGACATGAACATATTAAAAGACTAATCGAATTCCAAGAAAAGATTGTAGCTGAAGCAGGCAAAGAAAAAAGAGCTGTTTCCTTATACGAACTCGATAAAGAGCTTGAAACTGAAGTTAGAGAAATGTGCGAAGCTGAAATGGTAACTGCCATTCAGGTTCAAGAAAAGCATGCACGTGAGGATGCCATTAAAGAAGTGAAAAATCGGGTTATTGCTAAGTTCGTAGAGAACGAAGCAACTGACGATGACTTGAAGCAAGTTAAACAAATATTGGATAAAATTGTTAAAGGTGAAGTTCGCCGTTTAATAACCGTTGAAAAGATTCGTCCTGATGGTCGGAAAATCGACGAAATACGTCCTTTATCTTCGCAAATAGGTATTTTACCACGTACGCATGGATCCGGATTATTTACCCGTGGACAAACTCAGGCATTAAGTATTTGTACATTAGGAGCAATGGGAGATGTTCAAATTCTCGATGGATTGGGAATCGAAGAAGAGAAGCGTTTCATGCACCATTACAACTTCCCTTTATTTAGTGTTGGTGAAACAGGACCAATCCGTGGACCAGGTCGTCGTGAAATCGGACATGGGGCGCTTGGTGAACGGGCACTAGAACCAATCGTACCATCTGAAAAGGATTTCCCATATACAATTCGTCTTGTTTCTGAAGTACTTGAATCAAACGGTTCTACTTCACAAGCAAGTATATGTGCAAGTACACTCGCGATGATGGATGCTGGTGTTCCAATTAAAGCTCCAGTTGCTGGTATTGCAATGGGACTTGTAAAATCAGGTGAATATTACACTGTTTTATCTGACATTCAAGGAATGGAAGACCACCTTGGAGATATGGATTTCAAAGTGGCAGGAACGGCTAAGGGTGTAACTGCTCTGCAAATGGATATTAAGATTAAAGGACTTTCTCGTGAAATCCTAGAAGAGGCACTTCAACAGGCTAAAAAGGGTAGAATGCACATTCTTGATTCAATGCTTGCTACCATTGGAGAGCCTAGAACTGAGCTTTCAAAATTTGCACCAAAAATCTTAACAATGAAAATTAACCCAGATAAAATCCGTGATGTTATTGGACCAAGTGGTAAGCAAATCAATAAAATTATTGAAGAAACTGGCGTTAAGATTGATATTGAACAAGATGGTACAGTATTCATTGCTTCAACTGATCAAGAAATGAATCAGAAAGCAAAGAAAATTATTGAAGATATCGTTCGTGAGGTTGTAGTCGGCGAAATGTACCTTGGCAAAGTCAAACGTGTTGAAAAATTTGGTGCGTTTGTAGAAATATTTGCTGGAAAAGATGGACTTGTCCATATTTCTGAATTGGCTGAAGAGCGAGTTGGAAAAGTGGAGGATGTCGTTAAAATTGGTGACGAATTTTTAGTAAAAGTTACTGAAATTGATAAGCAAGGACGTGTAAACCTATCACGTAAGGCAATATTAAAGGAACAACGTGAAAAGGCTGAAGCAGAGAAACAACAATAATGCATTCTCTTTAAAAGTGAAATAGAAAGGTCAGGGGGAACCCTGACTTTTTCCATGTTAGTTCTATCTAGTTTAGCTGCGCTTCCGCTTTTAGTTCTACCTTGTCCCTCTTATTCATATAGTTTGTATGAAGGGGGGAAGGAAGATGAAGAAGTTAAGGATGATCGTTTTCTTAGTAATTGCTACTTGGTTTTCTGTAAACAATCCACTAGTTGATACATATGTGTCTTCACTTAAGGGTAACGCGCTAACCGTTGGCAAGCAAGAAGATCCGCTTTATCAAAGTATTGTAAAAAATGCTTCTACATATGAAATACTACCTTCCGATGCAAAAATCGATAGAGTGTGGAAAGCAATCCCAGGCTATAATGGGATAACTGTCGATATTGAAGCTTCATATAAAAATATGAAGAAAAATGGAACTTTTGATGAAAAAAAATTGGTATATAAACAGATAGAACCTTCTGTCCATCTTAAAGATTTGCCGCCATCACCTATTTATCGTGGACATCCCGAAAAGCCGATGGTCAGCTTCATCATTAATGTAGCATGGGGAAATGAATATTTGCCCTCAATGCTTGCAACTCTAAAAAACCATCAGATATCAGCTAGTTTTTTTCTTGAAGGAAACTGGGTAAAAAATAATCCTGATTTAGCAAAAATGATTGTAAGTGCGGGTCATGAGGTAGGAAACCATTCCTATACGCATCCGGATATGAAAACGTTAACAGCATCCCAAACAAGGGATCAACTTATAAGAACAAATGAAGTAATTAAGGCAGCAACTGGGAAGAAAAGTGAATGGTTTGGTCCTCCAAGTGGCAGTTATCGAGATGAAACAGTTAAAATAGCAGCGGAATTAAATATGAAGACAGTCATGTGGACAGTAGATACGATTGATTGGCAAAAGCCTTCACCTGACCAACTAATCAATCGTGTTATCTCGAAAATTGATAATGGTTCAATGGTCCTTATGCATCCAACGGAACCCACTGCAAAATCACTAGATCGATTGATTAAACTGATTGAAGAAAAGGGATTAAACATAGCGACTGTAAGTGAGTTAATGAGTGAAGAAAGAATTATGAAATAAAATGAACTGAGAAACCAGATAATAAAGGAAAATAAGTTTCCGTTTTTTATAGATAGGAGGATTTTGATGATAAACAGATTTTCTTGCAAAAATGGTGTAAGAATTGTATTAGAAAATATTCCAACAGTGAGATCTGTTGCCATTGGAGTATGGATTGGCACTGGATCAAGAAATGAAAATCCCCAAACAAATGGTATTTCGCACTTTTTAGAGCATATGTTCTTCAAGGGGACGACGACGCGTTCAGCGAAAGAAATAGCTGAATCCTTCGATAGTATTGGTGGTCAAGTAAATGCTTTTACCTCAAAGGAGTACACATGCTACTATGCAAAAGTACTGGATACACATGCACAATTCGCTTTAGATGTTTTAGCTGATATGTTCTTTAATTCAACCTTTGTCGAAGAAGAATTAAATAAAGAAAGAAATGTAGTTCTGGAAGAAATCAAAATGTATGATGATACTCCAGATGATATTGTTCATGATTTACTTAGCCGAGCTATTTATGGAGACCATCCACTTGGATATCCTATTTTAGGAACAGAGGAAACACTGAAAACGTTTACTGGTAATACTCTTAAAGAATATATTCACAATCACTACACACCCGAAAATGTGGTTATTTCAATAGCTGGAAATGTTTCTGAAAGTTTTATTAAAGAAGTTGAAAAGTATTTTGGATCGTATGAAGGTGGAAAAAGTGCGATCACTGAAAATATTCCGACATTCCATTCTAATCAATTATCTCGTAAGAAAGAAACAGAACAAGCACATCTCTGTATCGGATTCGAAGGACTAAAGATTGGTCACGAGGATGTCTACAGTTTAATTATTTTAAATAATATTTTAGGCGGCAGTATGAGCAGCAGGCTTTTCCAAGAAGTTCGTGAACAGCGAGGCCTAGCTTATTCTGTTTTCTCCTATCATTCTGCTTATCAAGATAACGGAGTTGTGACCGTATATGGTGGGACTGGGGCAAAGCAGCTTGATGTGTTATTCGAAACGATTCAGGAAACACTTGAAAAATTAAAACAAGATGGAATTACCGCAAAAGAACTAATCAATAGTAAAGAACAGTTAAAAGGAAGTTTAATGTTAAGCTTAGAGAGTACAAATAGCAGGATGAGCCGTAATGGAAAAAACGAACTACTCTTAAAGCGTCATCGTTCACTTGATGAGATAATTGAGCAAATTGATCAAGTAACCAAACAAAGTGTAGATGGCATGGCAACTTCTGTCTTTACAGACAAGTACTCTGTTTCCTTAATCAGCCCTGATGGTGAATTACCAAAAAATTTATTATAAAATGAGGAAAAACAGTTCACTTTTGAACTGTTTTTTCTTTAGTCTAAAATTGGACTTCCATCGATAAACATATAGTAAAGATGTTGAGGGAGGGGGCCAATAAGATGAGGTTAAGTGAATTAAGCGGTAAAGAAATTGTAGATGTAAAAAAGGCAGAGCGGTTGGGAGTTCTGGGTCAAACAGATCTTGAAATCAATGAAAGTACAGGACAAATTCAAGCTTTACTGATTCCATCTTCCTTAAAGTGGTTTGGATTTAGAAAGCAGGGCGGAGAAATTAGAGTTCCATGGCAGCATATAAAAAAAATAGGATCTGACATGATCATTATTGATGTACAAGAAGAAGAGGAAGTTGAATAATGATGAGAAAACATAAAGGCTCAAGCAAAATAAATTTTGCTTGGGCTTTTTTTATTTATCTGTATCTGAAAAACTCACAGATTCATTCGCCCTTACATAATATGTTGAAGTGATAAGAAGAAAAGACTTCTGTTTGGATTTTTTGAAAAGAAGGTGAATGATTTCATGCTGACAGGGATGCAGATAGCCGTGATCGGTGGAGATGCAAGACAGCTGGAAATTATCCGGAAGTTAACCGAGTTAGATGCCAGATTATCTTTAATTGGCTTTGAGCAGCTTGACCACGCGTTCACAGGCGCTGTTAAGGAAAAGTTGGATGAAGTCGATTTTTTAAATATGGATGCTTTAATCTTACCGGTACCCGGTACAAATTTAGAAGGGCATGTTGAAACAATCTTTTCGAATGAAAAGGTAATATTAACAGCCGAAATGCTTTTGAAAACACCAGAACATTGTACCATTTACTCCGGAATTAGTAATGCTTATTTAAACGGTATTACGAAGGAAGCAAATCGTCCGCTTGTACAGCTTTTTGAAAGGGACGATGTGGCTATTTACAATTCTATTCCGACTGTAGAAGGAACAATCATGATGGCCATCCAGCATACTGATTTCACGATTCATGGCTCAAATATTACGGTATTAGGCTTAGGAAGAGTTGGGATGAGTGTAGCAAGAACGTTCCATGCGCTTGGAGCAAAAATAAAGGTTGGTGCCAGGAAAACTGAACATCTTGCAAGAATTACGGAAATGGGTTTAACGCCATTTCATTTAAACGAAATAGAACAGCAGGTGAAGGATACAGATATCTTAATCAATACTATCCCGTTATTAATTGTAACTGCATCAGTTATTTCCAAAATGCCTGCTCATACTCTGATTATTGATCTAGCTTCAAAGCCAGGTGGAACTGATTTTAGATATGCAGAGAAAAGAGGCATAAAAGCACTACTTGCACCAGGATTACCTGGAATAGTCGCGCCAAAAACAGCTGGTCAAATACTAGCCAACGTTCTGGCCCAATTGCTTCAAGATAATTTAAGCAAGCGAAAGGGGAAAATAAAATGAGTTTAAAAGGAAAAAAAATAGGCTTTGGGTTAACAGGTTCCCATTGTACGTATGATGCTGTATTTCCTGAAATTGAGAAGTTAGTTCAAGCGGGTGCCGAAGTATTACCTGTAGTAACATTTACGGTACAAAATACAGAAACCCGTTTTGGAAAAGGTGAGGATTGGATTCAAAGGATTGAGGATTTAACTGGTAACAGAGCAATAGATTCAATCGTTAAAGCAGAGCCATTAGGTCCAAAAATCCCTTTAGATTGTATGGTAGTTGCTCCTTTAACAGGTGTTTCAATGAGTAAATTCGCGAATGCGATGAATGATAGTCCAGTATTAATGGCTGCAAAAGCTACACTGAGAAATCTAAAACCTGTGGTACTAGGAATTTCGACAAATGACGCTTTGGGGCTCAATGGAGTAAACTTAATGAGATTAATGGCAACAAAAAATATATATTTTATTCCATATGGTCAGGATGACCCTGTTAAAAAACCTAATTCTATGGTGGCAAGAATGCCTATGTTAATGGAAACAGTTGAAGCTGCAATTGAAGGAAGACAAATTCAACCAGTTTTAGTAGAAAGATACATGGATGTAGACTAATTCTAACTCCTTTCATCAAATATGGTTTTTTCTTTCAAGGAATATGTTAATATATTTATAATTCAATCATCAGTGGGACCAATTATCTCACTGATGAGAATTTATATTAACCATTTCTGATTCTTTTTAAATTGAAACAGAAAAGACCAATAAATAGATGAAAGATTGAAAGGGGTACTAGAAAATGAATCAAACTAGTGGTTATCATGTTGCGGTAGTAGGGGCAACAGGTGCGGTGGGTCAACAAATGATCCAAACGTTAGTTAAACAAAAATTCCCAATTAAACAATTAACCTTATTATCTTCTGCACGTTCAGCCGGTAAGAAAGTTATGATAGATGGGGTAGAGCATACGATTCAAGAAGCTAAGCCTGAAAGCTTTGCTGGAGTCGATATTGCTTTATTCTCAGCTGGCGGCGATATATCAAAAGAGCTTGCCCCGGAAGCTGTAAAACACGGAGCGATTGTAGTAGACAACACAAGTGCTTTTAGAATGGCGCAGGATATTCCTCTCGTTGTTCCTGAGGTAAATGAACATGATTTGAACAATCATAATGGCATCATTGCTAACCCTAATTGTTCTACTATCCAAATGGTAGTTGCCTTAGAACCAGTTAGACAAAAATATGGACTGAAGAAAGTGATCGTTTCCACCTATCAAGCAGTGTCAGGTGCTGGAGCTGTTGCGATTGAGGAATTACAGAATCAAACAAAAGCTATAATTGATGGTGAGGCAGTAGAACCAAAAATCTTACCTGTAAAAGGTGACAAGAACCACTATCAAATAGCCTTTAATGCTATACCACAAATAGATAAATTTACAGAAAACGGCTACACATATGAAGAAATGAAAATGATCAATGAAACGAAAAAGATTATGCATCTGCCAGAACTTCCTGTAGCGGCCACTTGTGTAAGATTACCTGTCGCAGTGGGTCACTCTGAATCTGTTTATTTTGAAATTGAAGAAGATGGAGTCAGTGCAAATGAGATAAAGGAATTGTTAAAAACAGCTCCAGGTGTTGTTTTACAAGATGACCCTGAGAATCAATTATATCCGATGCCAGCGAATTGTGTAGGAAGTAATGATGTGTTTGTAGGACGAATCCGTAACGACCTTAATGATAGTCGTGGCTTCCATATGTGGGTTGTTTCTGATAATTTACTCAAGGGTGCTGCCTGGAATTCAGTTCAAATTGCAGAAAGCTTAATAAAATTAGGATTAATCAAAGAAAAAAAATAAAGGTCTGATAAAAAGGCAGGTTTAAATGTCATATGAAAATAATAGTTCAAAAATTTGGCGGGACATCTGTCAGGGATCAAGCTAGCAGGCAGCATGCTAGGAAACATATCGAAAATGCATTAGATGATGGATATAAGGTTGTAGTAGTGGTATCAGCAATGGGGCGTAGTGGTGAGCCCTATGCAACCGATACACTCCTCTCTTTAATCGGGGGTAATCAAAGTAAGGTCAATAAACGCGAACATGATCTGCTTTTATCCTGTGGGGAAATCATCTCTAGTGTAGTTTTTGCAAATATGCTAAAGGACAATGGCATTAACGCGATTGCTTTGACAGGGGCCCAGGCAGGATTTAGAACGAATAATGAACATTCACAGGCAAAGATTGTAGAAATGAAATGTGATCGATTGCTGCGAGAACTTGAACATAATGATGTTGTGGTTGTTGCTGGATTCCAAGGAGCTGCAAAGAACGGTGACGTCACAACAATTGGACGAGGTGGCAGTGATACTTCGGCAGCTGCTTTAGGGGCAGCACTAAATGCAGAATGGATTGATATTTTTACCGACGTAGAAGGAATTATGACAGCAGACCCAAGAATAGCAGAAAATGCTAGACGGCTTTCTGTTGTAACCTATACTGAATTATGTAACATGGCCTATCAGGGTGCGAAGGTTATTCATCCAAGAGCAGTTGAAATAGCTATGCAGGCGAAGGTTCCTATTCGCATTCGCTCTACCTATTCTGATAATTTAGGTACATTGGTCACATCAATCTCGAAGGAATCACGAGGCAGTGATATTAAAGAAAGAACGGTAACGGGTATCGCACATGTTTCGAAAGTGACTCAAATAAAGGTTTATGCAAAAAAAGACCAATACTATCTACAATCAGAAGTTTTTAAAGCAATGGCAAATGAAAAAATTAGTGTGGATTTCATCAATATTTCACCGAATAGTGTTGTATACACGGTGACGGAGGAAATGACTGAAAGAGCCATTACGGTCTTAAAAGAAATAGGGAATGATCCTGTAGTAGAACGTCATTGTGCAAAGGTATCGGTCGTTGGAGCTGGAATTGCCGGAGTTCCTGGAGTTACATCTAAAATAGTTACTGCTCTTTCCGAGAAAGGGATTCGTATCTTACAATCCGCTGATAGTCATACCACGATTTGGGTACTTGTGAAGCAAGACGATTTGGTTAAATCAGTGAATGCATTGCATGACGCCTTTCATCTAGAAGAAGAAACACTGGAAACAAAGCTTGCGGATATCTAATGAAGTATGGAATCGATAATGGCAGTTTGTTTTCAAATTGTCATTGTCCCATTGATTTTCGTAATTGAAAGGAGTAGTAAAATGGTTCATTTTGGACGGGTTTCAACTGCCATGGTTACCCCTTTTGATAAAAAAGGACATATAGATTTTTCTAAGACCACCCAATTAGTTAATTATCTAATCGATAATGGAACGGAATCCCTTGTGGTTGCGGGGACAACTGGTGAATCGCCAACCTTGTCAAAGGAAGAAAAATTGGCATTATTTAATCATGTTGTAAAGATTGTTGGAAAAAGAATTCCTGTTATAGCTGGCACAGGCAGTAATAATACCTACGCATCGGTGGAACTGACTAAAAAAGCAGAACAGGTTGGTGTCGACGCAATTATGCTGGTGGCTCCCTATTATAATAAACCGAATCAGGAGGGCTTGTATCAACATATTAAAACAGTTGCTGAAGCTACCTCTTTGCCTATAATGGTTTATAATATCCCAGGAAGGTCAGCAGTAAATATTCATCCTGATACCATTATTAGGCTGTCGAAAATTTCGAATATCGTAGCTGTTAAAGAGGCAAGCGGGGACTTAAATGCTATGACTCACATTATTTCAAATACCGATAGTGACTTCGCTCTCTACAGTGGTGATGATGCTTTAACGGTTCCGGTTCTTTCCATTGGTGGTGCAGGAGTTGTTTCTGTTGCCTCACATGTGATTGGAAAAGAAATGCAAGAGATGGTAACGGCTTTTTTAGATGGAGAAAATGAAAAGTCAGCAAAGCTGCACCAACGGCTCCTTCCACTTATGCAGGGACTATTTGCAGCTCCAAATCCTGCACCTGTAAAAACAGCTCTCCAAGTTAAAGGACTCGATGTAGGATCAGTGCGACTGCCGCTTGTTCCATTAACTGAACTAGAACGCAGCACTTTAATTCAATTAATTAAATTACTAAAGTAGTGTTAAAAATGCCAATTTATTTCATTGATTGGCATTTTTATTTTGGTTCAAGGAACGTCCTTTTCGTTGATACTAAATCCTCCTTTTGGAAAATGGTTGTAAAGGTTTTCAGATATCAAGTATAATAGTCATAACTGATTTCGATCGGGCAATATTGAAATGTCGAAGACCTTTAGTGAAAGAGTGCTTGAGCTAGACAATCAACATAGGAGGAAACAGAAATTGATAAATAGAAAAAATAGTTCCATTAAGATCATCTCGCTTGGTGGTATTGGAGAAATCGGGAAAAACATGTACCTTGTCGAGGTGGACAAGGACATCTTTATTATTGATGCCGGGTTAATGTTCCCCGAGGATGAAATGCTTGGCATTGATATCGTTATTCCAGACATCAGTTATTTAACAGAAAATAAAGAAAGGGTAAAGGCGGTATTCCTTACACATGGTCATGAAGATCATATCGGTGCCCTTTCTTATCTTCTCCGTCAATTGGATGTCCCTGTATACGGAACAAGACTTACGTTAGCTCTTGCTAACGCAAAGCTAAAGGAGCAGGAATATAGCGGGAAGACTAATTTTATTGAAGTAACATCCGATACGATTGTTCAATTGGATTCTGTCGATGTTAGCTTCTTTCGAACAAATCACAGTATTCCTGATTCAGTTGGTGTTTGTGTCCATACTTCAGAAGGTATCATCGTCTATACGGGTGATTTCAAATTTGATCAGGCAGCATCTAACCTTTATAAGCCAGATATAGGGAAAATGGCGGCGATTGGAGAAAAAGGTGTATTGTGTTTACTATCAGACAGTACAGAAGCTGAAAAACCTGGATACACTACTTCCGAAGCAATCGTTGAACGTGAATTATCAACAGCATTATATAATACTCGAGGAAGAATGATTGCTGCTTGCTTCGCATCTGATATTAACAGGATTCAGCATATTTTTAACGCTGCTAGGGACAATGGTCGTAAAGTAGCTGTAGTTGGGAAAAGTCTAGAAAGAATTTATCATATTGCCCTTGATTTAGGTTACTTAGAGGTGGAAGAAGATCTTATTGTCCCTCTTAGTGAAATAAATAATTATGAAGACAAGGAAATCTTAGTCTTAATGACGGGAAGCCAAGGAGAGCCAATTGAGGCACTTCAAAAAATGGCAAAGCAAACGGCTAAGTATGTAAATATTCAACCAGGAGATACTGTATTAATTGCAGCTTCCCCGCTTAGAGGCAGTGAATTATTAATATCGAGAACTGTGGATATGCTTTTTAGAGCCGGAGCAAATGTAATTTCAGGAAAAAGGACGGTACATGTGTCCAGCCATGGCAGTCAAGAAGAATTAAAATTTATGATTAACTTAATGAAGCCTCAATACTTTATTCCAGTCCATGGGGAGTATCGTATGTTGAAGGCACATCGGAAATTGGCGCTTGATTGTGGAATCAGTGATGAGAATATTATTATTCCAGACCGTGGAGATATAGTAGAATTTAAGGATGACAGGTTAAATATCTTGGGTAAAGTTCCTTCCGGAAATGTTTTAATTGATGGTATTGGTGTTGGAGATGTTGGAAATATTGTATTACGGGATCGAAGGCTCTTATCTCAAGATGGTATTTTAATCGTAGTGGTTACCTTAACACGGCAGGATAAGAGAATAGCTGCGGGTCCTGAAATTATCTCACGTGGTTTTGTCTATGTACGTGAATCGGAAAAATTAATGGATGAATCTACAAAATTGGTTCGAGACATCGTGCAAAAGAACATTTCCAAAGAATCTTTTGAATGGGCAAGCACAAAGCAGGATATAAGAGATGGCTTAAACAGGTATTTGTTTGAAAAAACAAAGAGAAGACCGATGATACTTCCTATTATTATGGAGGTATAAAATGATGAAGGCATTGGAACTCCAATGCCTTTTTATTATTACATATGTTAATTCCACCTATCTAAGAATGAAATTGTTTCATAGGTCAATACTAACGGTATCATGCGTGAAGGGAGACTTATGATGAATAACGATTTACAAAAAAGCGAATCGGAAAAACAAGAAGGGCAAGAACCTCAGAAAGAGGATAAGCCATCATCTTTAATGGAAAAAATTCAGCAGCTAGGACAAACAAATGTACCTCAACTATCCTCCGATTCAAGAATCCATTGTTTGACGATTATTGGACAAATTGAGGGCCATTTAGCTCTGCCTCCACAAAATAAAACGACTAAATATGAACACTTAATTCCTCAATTAGTGGCAATTGAACAAAATCCAAAAATAGAAGGAGTTTTAATCATATTAAATACAGTTGGCGGAGATGTCGAGGCAGGACTTGCCATATCCGAGATGCTAGCTACGTTATCAAAACCAACTGTATCGATTGTCTTAGGTGGCGGGCATTCCATTGGTGTACCAATAGCGGTATCTTGTGATCACTCCTTTATTGCCGGGACAGCAACGATGACAATCCATCCAATTCGTTTAACCGGTCTAGTTATCGGAGTACCTGCAACCTTCGAATATTTAGATAAAATGCAGGATAGAGTGGTCAATTTTGTAACGAAACACTCGAATATTTCTGAAGAAAAATTTAAAGACTTAATGTTTGCTAAAGGAAATCTTACTCGTGACATAGGGACAAATGTAGTTGGTCCTGACGCAGTGGAATATGGATTAATAGATGAAGTAGGTGGGCTAGGTCAAGCGATGAAGAAGCTTAACCAATTAATTGATCAGTCCAAAGTGACAAACGAGGGGTTGGTTCAATGATTCTGTATACTACTATGCCGCAAGAATATATTTTTCCAACTGATTCAGAATCCTTTACGAAACAACAAACTGTAACCTATCAAGGAGTATCACTATTAGTAGAACAATCTGATTCACAAAATGTACAAGTGGTACGTGTATTAAGTAGTGATCCACAGCATTATCTTGACGAGCGGATATGTCCTGGAGCTAAAATTTCTTGTGCCAGCATTCTAGGATTGTCCGCCAACTTTTAAGTTCTTATGGTATAATCAGGATACGAAGCTTAAGCAGCCATTCAGGCTGCTTTCTTCCTTTTGTGGGTTATTTTTACTATAGCATTATATCTATGTTTGATAATGCAAAAGGTTGATAATGCTAGTACTACACTTATATAGACAGGTGATTAAATGGCTAAAAGAAAGAGAAGAACTACAAAAAAGAGGGATAATCATTTAAAAGAAACACTTAAATTTGAACTATCGGCGCTTGTCCTTTTAGCACTTGCTATTATTGCTATAGCAAAATTAGGAGCTGTTGGTGAAGCCTTAGTATTATTTTTCCGCTTCTGGATGGGTGAATGGTATATGCTAAGCTTGATAGGTCTAGTTATTTTGAGTGTGTATTTAATGTGGAAACGGACCATACCTTTTTTCTTTCATATTAAATTAACTGGAATTTATTTTATTGTATCTGCCATTCTCCTTTTAAGCCACGTAACCCTTTTTCATTTACTAACAAATGATGGAAACTTTAAAAACCCTAGTGTGATTAGTAATACATGGGAAATTTTCATGATGGAAATCAAAGGGGAAACAAGTACAATTGATCTTGGCGGAGGAATGATAGGTGCCGTTCTTTTCGCAATGTTTCATTATTTATTTGCTGAAACTGGAACTAAGATTATTGCATTTATCTTTATTCTTATTGGATTTATTTTACTAACAGGAAAATCGTTTGGAGAATTTATTGCAAAAATTGGTATCACAATTATTGAATTTTCAAAAGGACAGTGGAGTGCCTTCCAATTAGATATGGAAGAATGGAAACAGAAAAAGCAGGAAAAACGAGAAGAAAAACGGATACAGCAGCAACGAGAACGTGAAAACCGTGCAGCTTCTACTGCTGCTCAACCAGACATCATCACACCTTTACAAAATACCCAAGATGAAATCATCACACCAGAACCTCTTATTTCAAGCTTTGCAGATCGTGCTTATCCAGATGAGGAACCACCAAAAGCTAAACGAAGGAAAGAGGAAACAAAAAATAATGCAAATGAACAAAAAATAGAAGATGATTCAACGCCACCGATTACTTTTACAGAAGTAGAAAATGTGGCTTATGAATTGCCGCCATTAAGACTTCTTAAGCTTCCAAAGAAAACAGACCAGAGTGGAGAATATGAATTAATCCATGCTAACGCAGCTAAGCTTGAGAGGACCTTCCAGAGCTTTGGTGTTAAGGCTCGGGTAACCCAGGTACATCTCGGTCCCGCAGTTACCAAATACGAAGTACACCCAGATGTTGGAGTTAAAGTAAGTAAGATTGTCAGTTTAAGTGATGATTTAGCACTAGCACTTGCTGCTAAAGATATTCGAATTGAAGCTCCAATTCCAGGGAAGTCAGCAATTGGAATCGAAGTACCTAATTCTGAGGTTGCGGTTGTTTCCTTAAGAGAGGTACTAGAAGCCACACAAAATAATAAACCAGAAGCAAAGCTTTTGATTGGTCTTGGCAGAGATATTACTGGTGAAGCAGTGCTCGCCGAATTAAATAAAATGCCCCATCTACTCGTAGCTGGTTCTACAGGAAGCGGGAAGAGTGTTTGTATCAACGGTATTATTACGAGTATTTTAATGAGAGCTAAACCTCATGAGGTAAAATTAATGATGATTGACCCGAAAATGGTCGAGTTAAATGTCTATAATGGTGTACCGCACTTATTAGCACCGGTCGTAACAGAACCTAAAAAAGCTTCTCAGGCGCTGAAAAAGGTTGTAAGTGAAATGGAGAGACGTTATGAACTGTTCTCTCATTCTGGAACTCGTAATATTGAAGGGTATAACGATCATATAAAAAGACATAACCTAGAAGAAAATGACAAGCAGCCACTTTTGCCCTATATTGTTGTGATTGTAGATGAGCTTGCTGATTTAATGATGGTGGCCTCTTCTGATGTAGAGGATTCGATTACTAGACTTGCACAGATGGCTCGAGCAGCAGGAATCCACTTGATTATTGCTACTCAGCGGCCATCAGTAGATGTAATAACTGGAGTAATTAAAGCCAATATTCCTTCAAGAATTGCTTTTGCAGTTTCGAGTGCTACGGATTCAAGAACGATTTTGGATATGGGCGGTGCTGAAAAACTGTTGGGCAGGGGAGATATGTTATTTTTACCTGTTGGTGCATCAAAGCCTGTTCGTGTCCAAGGGGCATTTTTATCTGATAATGAAGTGGAAGATACCGTTAATTTTGTAATTGGACAGCAAAAGGCACAATATCAAGAAGAGATGATTCCAGATGACACCCCAGATGTAGCTGGTGAAGTGGATGATGAACTATACTCTGAAGCGGTAGATTTAGTGATAGAAATGCAAACGGCTTCTGTGTCAATGTTACAACGTCGATTTAGAATTGGTTATACTAGAGCGGCACGATTAATCGATGAAATGGAAGCACGTGGAATTGTAGGAGCTTATGAAGGCAGTAAACCAAGAACCGTTTTACATGCAAAATCAAATGAAGAAGTTAATTAAAAAAGAGCCTTTGGCTCTTTTTTTGCGATAATACAGATAACCGTAGCAGACAATAATAAATTATAGCAGATAGTTAAGCAAAAAGAATTATTCCATTAGACAATTTTCGACAAGGTGGGCTTTTTTCGACAAAATATTGAAATACTATTTCCATATGCCTTGAAAAATGGTATATTATTGTCGATTAGTAGGAATGATTATACATCAGATGTCTGATGTCTTAGGAATGAGCTGGAGGTACCTGTATGTCTATTAAGCTAGATAACCGACATTTATACCTGCAAGTTATCGATCGGTTAAAGCAAGATATCGACCAAGGAGTATATAAAGAAAAGGAAAAGTTACCTTCTGAATTCGATCTTGCCAAACATCTTGGAGTTAGCAGAGCCACACTTCGAGAAGCATTGCGAATACTCGAGGAAGAAAACGTTATTATTCGCCGCCATGGAGTTGGCACGTTTGTTAATGCTAAGCCGCTGTTTACCTCAGGGATTGAACAACTTAATAGTGTTACTGACATGATATTACAAGCAGGGATGAAACCAGGCACCATCTTTTTAAGTTCATCAACAGTTGGAGCCACAGAAGAGGATATTCGTCGATTCTCATGTTCATTAAATGAAGGAATTGTAATCATGGAGCGGGTTAGAACTGCAAACGGGGAACCTGTTGTGTACTGTATCGACAAGGTACCTGAAAAAATCTTGCCTGAGACATTTTCCCATGGAGTGGGATCCATTTTTTCCATTTTGGAAGATGAGGCAAACCGAAAAATTACATATGCGGTCGCTCAAATTGAACCAATTGGTTATCATGAGAAAATTTCCCCAATTCTAGAATGTGAACCAGAAACAGCTTTGCTTGTTTTAAAGCAAATGCATTTCGATGAAATGGATGAACCCATCCTTTTTTCGGTAAACTACTTTAAAGCAGACAAATTTAGTTTTCGGGTTTTGCGAAAAAGATTTTAAATCTTTTTGATGACTTGAAAACGCAAATAAGTTGCTTTTTGAAAGTTCCTACTAAATCAAACATTAAATATAGGGGGTCAATTGCCTTGAAAAAACGTAAATTTGGCTTGGCTATGTCATTGATTTTAGCTGCAGGCACAATATTAGGAGCTTGTGGTGGCGCTGACAAAGATACTGGTAATAAAGATAACGGTAAGAATGCAGTTAAAATAGGTATGGTTACTGACGCTGGTACAATTGATGACAAATCCTTTAACCAAGGTACTTGGGAAGGTATTCTGCAAGCAAAAGAAGAACTTGGAATCCAAGAGAAATACCTTAAGCCAGCTGGTACTACAGAGGCAGAATACCTAAAGGAAATGGGCAATTTATACGATGCAGGTTATAAGTTTATCGTAGCGCCTGGATTCAAGTTTGAAACTGCCATTTTCCATGCACAAGATAAATATAAAGATGCGAAATTTGTAATTCTTGATGGTGCCCCACATTCTGGAGACTTCAAGCCTGTTGTTAAGGATAACACAGTTGCGATTTTCTTCTCAGAGCATGAATCAGGTTTCATAGCTGGTGTAGCTACTGCAGTTGAAATTAAAGAAGGCGAAGCAGGCTTTATCGGTGGTATGGAAATTCCAGCTGTTCAAAAGTTTAACTGGGGCTTTCAACAAGGTGTAAAATATGCTAATGATAACTTAGGTACAAATATTACCATTAAAGCTGAGAACGTAGTTTATCAAGGATCTTTTGATAATGTAGCTGCTGGTGGACAAATTGCTGCTCAAATGTATGACCGTGGAGTAGATGTCATCTTCGCTGCTGCAGGCGGTGTTGGTGTAGGGGCTATCAATGAAGCAAAAACTCGTAAGAAAGCTGGAGAGAAAATTTGGATCGTTGGTGTTGACTCAGACCAATATGCAGATGGAATTTATGAGGGTGAAAAATCTGCTGTCTTAACATCAGCAATGAAGAAATTGGATGTTGTAACGCTTGACATAATTAAACGTGAATTAGATGGTAATTTCCCTGGCGGCGAAACATTAACGTATGATGCTAAAAACGACGGTATTGGACTGCCAGAAGAAAATCCTAACTTGAGTGATGAAGCAATTGCTAAGGCAAAAGAAGCATTTGATAAGATTAAATCTGATGAGATTAAAGTTTCAGGTGAACAAGGAAGTTTATTCAAGTAAAAAGAACATAAAAGAGACGGTTTTCCCCGTCTCTTTTATACTTATGTATGTTTATTCAACCCAATAAGCATATTACTATAGGAAACAAATAGTGTTTTAGTAGAAAGATTATGTAAAAATTTGCTTTTTCAATATCCTTCAGTTTTTGATGTTGTGATAGGGGGCTCCCTATTTTCTAAGAAACCCTAGTCTAAATAAAAAGGTGAGTGCTACTATGAGTTATGTGGTTGAAATGCTCAATATTAGGAAAGAGTTCCCTGGTATTGTAGCAAATGATAATATTACCCTAACATTAAAAAAAGGGGAAATACATGCCTTATTAGGTGAAAACGGTGCCGGTAAATCAACATTAATGGGCGTATTGTTCGGTATGTACCAACCTGAACAAGGGATCATTAAAATCCGGGAGAAGGAAGTAAAAATTACCAATCCTAATGTTGCCAATCATCTCGGTATTGGTATGGTTCATCAGCATTTTAAATTAGTTGAGAATTTTACAGTAACTGAAAATATTATTCTTGGCAGTGAGCCGCTAAAAGGGATAGTTTTAGATATTGATAAGGCTGCAAAAAGAATTTCGGAATTGTCTAAGCATTATGGTTTAAACGTTGATCCACATGCGAAAATTGAAGATATTTCTGTAGGAATGCAACAAAGAGTAGAAATAATGAAAATGCTTTATCGTGAAGCCGAGGTTCTCATTTTTGATGAACCAACTGCGGTCCTTACCCCTAATGAAATAGAAGAACTAATGAAAATCATGCGAAACCTTATTAATGAAGGAAAATCAATAATTATTATTACACATAAATTAAAGGAAATTAAAGCTGTCGCTGATCGTTGTACTGTTATTCGACGTGGAAAAGGAATTGGAACGGTTAACGTGAAAGAGACTAGTGAAGCAAGTCTTGCGGAAATGATGGTTGGCCGTCATGTTAACTTTAAAGTGGATAAGAAAGCTAGTACACCTGGTGATGTTGTACTTCAAATAGATTCTTTATCAGCAAAGAATAACCGGAAAGTAATGGGACTTAAGAATTTCTCTATTGAAGTTAGAAAAGGAGAAATAGTCGGTATCGCTGGAGTAGAAGGTAACGGTCAATCGGAGCTTGTGGAAACGATTACAGGGCTTCGTAAGGTTGAATCCGGTAAGATACTTCTAAATGGAAAAGAAGTAACACATATTCCAATTCGTGAAAGAATTGAAAGTGGTATTGGCCATATTCCTGAAGACAGGCAAAAAAGAGGACTAGTTCTTGATTATACGTTAGAAAACAACATGGTTTTAGAAGTTTATAATAAAAAGCCATTCGCAAATTATGGCCTAATGAATGGCGCTGCAATTAAGAACTATGCTAAAAAAATCCTAGAGAACTTCGATGTTCGTTCAGGAGAAGGCGGAGTATCCATTGCCAGAACGCTTTCAGGTGGGAACCAGCAAAAGGCAATTATCGGGAGAGAAATGGAATTAGATCCAGATTTGCTCATTGCAGTGCAGCCTACACGTGGATTGGATGTAGGTTCCATTGAATATATCCACAAAAGATTGATTGAGCATCGTGATAAAGGAAAAGCCGTTCTTCTAGTTTCTTTAGAGCTTGATGAAATTCTTCAGCTTTCAGACCGAATTGCCATCGTTAACAATGGAGAACTTATTGGAACTGTTAATGCTTCTGAAACGAATGAAAATGAGGTAGGGCTGATGATGGCTGGAGTGAATAAGGAGAGAAATATATGAGAAACACCATCGTATCTTTAATTTCAATTGTTTTAGGTCTAATAGCTGGTGGCTTGTTAATGCTCTTTATAGGGGCTAGCCCGATTGAAGGTTACACCTATTTATTCCAAGGTGCATTAAAAAATATAGCCCGTATTGGTGATACTCTTGCAACAGCAACACCTCTCATTTTTACTGGACTTGCTGTAGCCTTTGCTTTTCGTACTGGTCTTTTCAATATTGGTGTATCAGGACAAATGCTGATTGGCGGCCTTGCTGCCACTGCTGTTGGGTTATCGTTTGATTTTTCAAGACCGATTTTAATTCTTTTAATGATACTTGCTGGTATTATTGGTGGAGGACTTTGGGCATTTATCCCAGGCTTTTTAAAAGCTAGATTTAATGTGCATGAGGTAGTAGCAACGATTATGATGAACTGGATTGCTTATTGGACCGTTTATTATATCGTTCCTGGTTATTTTAAAGGTGAATTCTTAGAAACTGAATCACGAAAGCTTGCAGAAGGAAATACGCTAAGAACACCTTGGTTGACTGAAATGTTTCAGGGTTCGTATATTAATTTAGGGCTCTTCTTTGCGGTAATTGCTGTAATTATTGTGGCATTTATCATTAATAAAACAACCTTAGGATTCGAATTAAAAGCTGTAGGTTTCAATCGCCATGCAGCAGAATATGCAGGTATGAAAGTTAATCGCAATATTATCTTATCTATGCTAATTTCAGGTGCCCTTGCAGGTCTTGGAGGGGTAGCATTATACACTGGTAATGCTTCCAGCATGCAAATCGGTATTTTACCATCACAAGGATATGATGGCATTGCGGTTGCATTACTTGGAGCTAACTCACCAGTTGGCGTATTCTTTGCAGCACTCCTTTTTGGTATTCTTTATTCAGGGACAGGCTTTATGAATGCGATGATCGAGATTCCACCAGAACTTGCTAATACCATCATTGCCATTATCATTTATTTTGCTGCAACCAGTGTGCTGATTCACCGACTATTAAACAAATTCCGTAAGACTCGTTCAAATGCAAATGATGTAAATGGACCTGTTGGCAAGAAGGGAGAAGCTTAAAATGTGGACCATTATTGAACAAATATTCCCTTATGCAATCATCTTTACCATCCCGCTTTTGATAACGGCATTAGGTGGTCTATTCAGTGAAAGAAGCGGAATCGTAAATATCGGTTTAGAAGGCTTAATGATTTCAGGAGCATTTGCGAGTGCACTAACAGTTAACTTTTTGCAGGATAAAATGCAAGGATCAACTATACTATGGATTGGATTATTAGTAGCGGCGGTAGTCGGTATTTTATTTTCCCTATTACATGCCTTTGCCAGCATTAATTTAAGCGCTGATCAAGTCATCAGTGGAACAGCGATTAATATGATTGCAATGGCTTTAACTGTATTCTTGGCTAGAAATATAACTGGTAGTGGTAATATTCGTATTACCAGCGGTTTCACTCCATTTGATGTGCCGATATTATCTAAAATTCCAATAATTGGAGATTTATTGTTTACAAAAACATATGCGACAACTTGGTTTATTTTATTAGTTCTAATTATTAGTGCGTTTATTCTAAATAAAACAAAGTTTGGCTTAAGATTAAAGTCTTGTGGTGAGTTTCCACAGGCTGCTCAAGCAGCAGGGATCAATGTAGTAGGAATCCGTTATATCGGTGTTATGCTTTCGGGTGCTTTATCAGGATTAGGCGGAGGAATCATTATTTTAACATACGCAGGAGAATTTACTGGATCCGTTTCAGGTCTCGGATTCTTAGCACTTGCTTCCTTAATTTTTGGTCAATGGAGACCGCTCGGGATCTTAGGTGCAACATTATTCTTCGGATTTGCCAGCACTATCGCTAACGTATCTCAAGTTATCCCTGAATTGGCTGTTATTCCGCCAATCATTCTAAAAATTTTCCCATATGTAGTGACGTTAATTGCTTTAGTTATCTTTTCTAAATCTTCACAAGCACCTAAAGCAGCGGGAGAACCATTCGATCCAGGAAAACGATAATAATAAGGTAAACAGGGCTGACATATTGTCAGCCTTGTTTTGTTTTGTAACTATTCAGTGGTTTAAGCTTGTAAAAAG
Organism: Neobacillus niacini; assembly: GCF_031457145.1. Taxonomy (GTDB): domain Bacteria; phylum Bacillota; class Bacilli; order Bacillales; family Cytobacillaceae; genus Neobacillus; species Neobacillus niacini_J. The sequence continues at coordinate 300,171 of NZ_JAVDVZ010000002.1, read as the reverse complement.
CAAGCCTGGCAAATTATAGTAAGAATAAGCGTTTAATACAATGGAAAAGATGTAAAATAACCGGATGAATGTTTACATATATAATAAGAAGGATTTTGAAATCTGAAGGAGGTTATGAGATGGACGCAACTGCTGAAAAAATCACCAATATGCAAGGATACAAACTCCATGTCATTGAAACAGATAAATACAAAACGAATACATTTGTTTGGAAAATGAAAGCACCTTTAATAAAAGAAGATGTAACGAAGAGAGCACTGCTTCCTCAGGTATTACAAAGCAGCTCCGCTAAGTACCCAACAACAACAGCTTTAAGGTCTTATTTAGATGAATTATATGGAGCTACGCTGTTTATCGATTTAGCCAAAAAAGGTGAGTACCATATTGTCAGTTTCACCCTTGAAATTGCCAATGAAAAATTTTTAAGTGACTCTACTCCATTATTAAAAAAAGGCTTTGAACTACTTGCAGAGGTGTTAACCAAGCCTAATATATCTGAAAATGCATTTGATCAGGAAACAGTGAACAAAGAAAAACGTACACAAAAACAGCGAATCCAATCAGTATATGATGATAAAATGCGGTATTCAAATGTCCGTCTGCTTCAGGAAATGTGTAAAGGGGAGCCTTATGCTTTGCAAGTGAATGGGGAAGCAGAGGATGTTGAGGGGATTACACCAGAAAATTTATACGAATATTATAAAAAGGCGTTTTTAGAAGATGAAATGGACCTTTATGTGATTGGTGATGTAAAGGAAGAAATCGTAAAAAGCATTGCTGCAGAACTTTTGACATTTGAAGACCGCTCACCAAAAAAACTTAATTCAATGGAATTAAATAAAAAAGAACAAGTTCAAGAAATAAAAGAAGAGCAGGATGTTAAGCAAGGAAAATTAAATATTGGTTATCGTACTAATATCGTCTATGGAGATTCAGATTATTTTGCGCTCCAATTGTTCAATGGTATATTTGGCGGTTTTTCGCACTCAAAGTTGTTTATCAATGTCCGTGAAAAGGCCAGTTTAGCCTATTATGTCTCAAGCAGACTAGAAAGCCATAAAGGTCTAATGATGGTCATGTCAGGGATAGATCTAAAGAATTACGACCAGGCTGTGGGAATTATTCGTGATCAGTTAGAAGCAATGAAACAAGGCGACTTTACGGATCAGGAATTTAATCAAACAAAAGCAGTTATAAGGAATCAAATTCTAGAGACCATAGATACTTCCCGTGGATTAACAGAGATTCTATACCATAATATAGTTTCCGGCAAGGACATTAAACTTGCTCAGTGGATCAATGATATGGAAAAAACAACTAAGGAAGAAATTATAGCTGTTGCCAAGAAGATTGAACTTGATACCATCTACTTCTTAACAGGAATGGAGGCGGTAAAATAATGGAGAAAATAACTTTTGACCAAATTCAAGAAGAACTTTATCATGAAAAGTTATCAAATGGGTTAAATGTTTATATTTTACCAAAAAAGGGCTTTAATAAGACATTTGCTACTTTTACGACCAAGTATGGATCTATTGATAATCATTTTGCGCCATTAGGTAAAGAGGAATATGTAAAGGTCCCGGATGGAATTGCTCATTTTCTCGAGCACAAGTTATTTGAAAAGGAAGATGGAGACGTTTTTCAACAATTTAGCAGGCAAGGAGCTTCTGCCAATGCTTTTACATCCTTTACCCGAACTGCATATTTATTTTCGAGTACTTCAGATGTAGAAAAGAACCTTGAAACATTAATTGATTTTGTCCAAGAACCATATTTTTCGGAAAAAACCGTTGAAAAAGAAAAAGGGATTATTGGTCAAGAAATCACGATGTATGACGATAATCCAGATTGGCGCTTGTATTTTGGGCTGATTCAAAATCTTTATCAAAATCATCCCGTAAAAATAGATATCGCAGGTACGATAGAGTCTATCTCACATATTAACAAGGATTTGCTCTATGAGTGCTACAATACCTTCTACCATCCGAGCAACATGTTACTGTTTATCGTAGGGCCAGTGGATCCAAATCAATTCATGGATCAAGTCAGAGAAAATCAATCCAAAAAGGTTTATAAAGACATGCCTGAGATTAAGCGTAACTTTGAAGAAGAACCAGCTCAAGCAGCTAAGCAGAAACAAGTACTAGAAATGAATGTTCAAACCTCAAAATGTTTAATCGGGATGAAAGCACTTCATGTTGATCAAACGGGGTCTGAATTATTAAAAAATGAGTTAACGATGAATGTGTTCTTGGATTTACTATTTGGGAAAAGCTCGGAAAATTATAATAAGCTATATAACGAAGGTCTAATTGATGAAACCTTCTCTTATGATTATACACAGGAACAGGGATTCGGTTTTGCCATGGTAGGCGGAGACACGGAAAAACCGGATAAACTTGCAGACCAGCTCAAAGATATGCTATTCCAAGCCAAAAACGGAACCACATTTACAGAAGAACAGTTAGAACGAGCGAAAAAGAAGAAAATTGGCGGATTTTTACGTGCTGTAAATTCCCCTGAGTATATTGCGAATCAATTTACAAGATATGCGTTTAATGATATGAATTTATTCGATGTCGTTCCTACACTAGAGAAAATAACTTTAAATGATGTTAAAACATTAGCATCAGAAGTTATATCCGAAGAACGGTTCTCTGTTTGCCAAGTAATACCTAAAAAATAAGAGGAAGCGTCGTAGTCGGCGCTTTTCTTTTCGGTTAAAATGAGGAGAGTAGTTAAAAGAGAAAGAGTGAAGACATGAAAAAATATGCACTTATTACGGGAGCAAGCGGCGGTATCGGACAAGCTGTAGCATTTAAATTAGCCTCTCTGGGATATCATTTATATTTACACTTTAATCAAAATAAAAAAACAATAAAGGAATTGCTGAGAAGCCTTGAACCATTTGGGGGTGAATACACAACCATTCAGGCTAATTTAGAAGATCCTGACGGATATAAAAAGATATGCTCACAAATTTTCTCCCTTGATGCCATTATTCACTGCAGTGGTAATAGCCAATATGGTCTCCTAGTTGATTTAAAACAGGAAGAAATGGAATCACTCATGCGGGTGCATGTGATGAACCCAGTAATGATAACGAAAGAACTCTTACCAAAACTGATAAAAAAACGTTCGGGTAACGTAATCCTTATCTCATCGATTTGGGGTCAAACAGGTGCTGCTTGTGAAGTGGTCTATTCAACAGCAAAAGGAGCACAAATTTCGTTTGTTAAAGCATTAAGCAAGGAGATAGCATTGAGTGGGATACGTGTGAATGCCATTGCCCCTGGTGCTGTTGAAACCGCGATGATGGGCCAATTTACAGAGGAGGATAAACAACTTCTTCAATACGAAATCCCGATGGGAAGGCTTGGTCTTCCTGAAGAAATAGCAAATGGGGTGAAATTCTTACTTTCAGAAGAGTCTTCTTATATTACGGGACAAGTCCTATCGATAAATGGCGGTTGGTATACTTAAAATTTTTTTCGTGAATAATTTCCTCCTTACCATAGCAAAATAACACTGTACAATAAAAAAGGAGGGTTTCATATGTCAGTTTTAGATAACTGGAAACAATGGGAAGATTTTCTTGCTGATCGTCTTCATCAAGCACAAAATGAAGGGATGAGCGAAGGTGCTATAAGTGCTCTTGCATTACAAATTGGGGATTATTTATCAGAGCAGGTTGAACCTAAAAACGAGCAAGAAAGAATCCTTTCTGACCTATGGTCCGTTGCTGATAAAGAAGAACAGCAAGCAATTGCAAATATTATGGTAAAATTAGTTCAAAATAATGGTAGTCGTTAAAAGAGAGGGTAATCCTCTCTTTTTTGCTTTTTAAAGAAAAAAACACTTAAATACGCATTAGATTGGTTTTTGCTTTCATCTTCAATCAAAATCATATATTATTATGGATAGATGAAAATATGAAAAATTTGTCGTTTACGCTGTAGGAGGGTTTTTATGGAGAAGAAAGAGTGGTATTTAGAATATGAGATTCAAAAAAACCGTCCTGGTTTGCTGGGCGACATCTCCTCTTTACTTGGAATGCTGTCAATAAATATTGTTACCATTAACGGAGTCGATGAAGGAAGACGCGGTTTATTGATGTTAGTAAAAGATGATAATCAAATTAAACGGTTAGAGTCAATTTTAAATACAATGGACACAATAAAAGTAATTAAGATTAGGGAACCAAAACTCCGTGATCGGCTGGCAGTTCGCCACGGAAGATACATACAGCGTGATGCAGATGATAAAAAGACATTCCGCTTTATTAGGAATGAACTTGGTGTATTAGTTGATTTTATGGCTGAATTGTTCAAGCAAGAAGGGCACAAACTGATAGGGATACGCGGGATGCCAAGGGTAGGTAAAACTGAGTCTGTAGTAGCGGCCAGTGTTTGTGCAAATAAAAGGTGGTTATTTGTATCTTCCACTCTCTTAAAGCAAACGATACGGAACCAGCTGATTCAAGATGAATACAACGAAAACAATTTATTCATTCTTGATGGGATTGTTTCCACAAAACGTGCAAGTGAACGTCATTGGCAGCTCGTACGTGAAATCATGCGCTTACCGGCAGTAAAAGTGGTCGAACATCCTGATATTTTTGTGCAAAATTCCGAGTATACGCTTGATGATTTTGATTATATTATAGAGTTGAGAAACCACGCAGATGAAGAAATTACATATGACATTGTTGACCAAAATAATTTATTCTCTGGTTCTGATTTTGGAGATTTTGGATTTTAATTAATTGGAAGGTGTTAATAGGTGACAGAATTAGGTAATCGACTAAAAGAAGCGCGATTAGCCAAAGGATTAAGCTTAGAGGATTTACAGTCTATCACTAAGATTCAAAAGCGGTATTTGATAGGCATCGAAGAAGGCAATTATTCTAGCATGCCAGGAAATTTTTATGTCCGTGCTTTTGTTAAGCAATATGCAGAAGCGCTTCAGCTTAATCCAGATGAAATTTTTGAAACATATAAGAACGAAATACCAGCAACTCATAATGAGGATTTACCTGAACAATTATCGAGAGTAAAATCGCGTAAAACAGTAACAGAAGGATCTTCAAAAATTTTCGATATTATCCCAAAAGTCTTAATTGGGGTCTTTGTTATTGGCGCTGCGGGGTTATTATATTACTTCTTTGTTAATTACGACGGTGGCGATGCGAATAACGCAATAAATAAAGAAAATGAGCCAGTAAAATTTGTACGCTCCGAAAATCTAGAAAAAGCGGATGAGACCGAAAAAGATACAGAAAAAGAAAATGACAAAGAACAAAACAATGACGAACAGCAGAATGAAGAACAAAATGCGGTTGAGGAAACTCCAGTAGAAACGCCGAAACAGGAATTAACAGCTGTTCAAAACAGTGGAAAAAACTCTACTTATGATTTGAAAAATGCAGATAAATTTATTGTGAAACTTGTTTCAACAGGGCAAACATGGGTAAATGTTAAAAATAGCAGTAATCAATCCAAGTTCCAGGGGTTATTATCAACTACTGGTACACAAAGTACAGAAGTAGATTTAACAGGCGAAACCAAAGCAGTCATTGTTGTTGGTAGAACGGTCGATACAGAGATTTACGTAAATGACCAAAAGCTCGAGTATGCAATCGCACCTGCTGATGTGGTTCAACAGAACATTACGATTCAATATGTTCCGAAGAACGAATAGTCATCGAGTGATGACTATTTTTCGTTCTAATATAATCTGGAGGCAATAATATGAATGTACCAAATAAAATAACAGTATCAAGAATACTCTTAATACCTCTATTCTTGATCATTATGCTTGTACCTTTTGATTGGGGGATTATGCATCTACTGGGAGCTGATCTTCCGGTAACCCATTTTGTTGGAGCATTAATCTTTATTTTTGCTGCTTCTACAGATTGGGTAGATGGCTACTACGCCAGAAAATATAATCTTGTTACAAATATGGGGAAATTCCTCGACCCACTCGCCGATAAATTACTTGTTTCTGCAGCTCTAGTGGTTCTTGTTGAGCTTGGCTTTGCAGCCTCTTGGATTGTTATCGCAATCATTAGCAGGGAATTTGCCGTTACGGGTCTCCGTCTCTTGCTTGTAGAGGGTGGAGAAGTGGTAGCTGCCAATATGCTTGGAAAAATCAAAACATGGGCACAAATAGTCGCGATCTCAGCACTTTTATTACATAATATTATTTTTGAAATGATTGGATTTCCATTTGCTGACATAGCATTATGGGTGGCATTAATTTTCACTATTTGGTCTGGCTGGGATTATTTTGCAAAAAACATGCATGTTTTTAAGAATTCTAAATAGAATTTGGGGTAACGGATATGAATGCAGAAATTATTGCTGTTGGTTCTGAATTACTACTAGGTCAAATTGTTAATAGTAATGCTCGATTTATATCGCAACAACTGGCGGGAATAGGCATTAATGTTTATTTTCACACTGTAGTTGGCGATAATCCTGACAGATTAAGGTCTGCAATTGAGATTGCGGAAAAGCGCTCAAATTTGATTATTTTTACTGGCGGGCTTGGACCGACAAAAGATGATTTAACGAAAGAAACGATTGCACGGCATATAGGGAAAAAACTCGTAATGGACCAAGAGGCATTAGAATCTATTGAACTCTATTTTAAAAAGGGAAATAGGGTAATGACTGAAAATAATAAAAAGCAGGCCCTTGTTTTAGAGGGTTCAATGATTCTGCCAAACCATCATGGGATGGCACCGGGTATGATGGTCGAGAATGGTAATTGTATATATATGCTTTTGCCTGGTCCACCGAAAGAAATGGAGCCAATGTTTTTGCAATTTGGTACAGCAGCTTTATCAAAACAAGTAAAAGAAGATGAAAAAATTGTTTCTAGAGTATTAAGATACTTTGGAATTGGCGAGGCGTCATTAGAAACTGAAATCGATGATTTAATAGAGCAACAAACAAATCCAACCATTGCACCACTTGCAGCGGATGGAGAGTGTACATTACGTTTAACGGCAAAACATCAAGATATTATGGTCGCAAACTCGATGATTGATGAAATCGAGCAAAAGATCAATTCTCGTGTAGGTCAGTTTTGTTATGGTTATGATAATACTTCCCTGATGGCAGAGTTAATGAAAGTATTGAATGAAAAACAATTAACTGTTTCTGCTGCTGAGAGTTTAACCGGAGGGTTATTTCAGCAGGAAATAACTAGTTTTCCTGGTACCAGCTCAGTATATAAGGGGGGGGTTGTTTGCTACACCAACGAGGTAAAGAAAGAAGTCTTAAAGGTAAAAGAGGAAACAATTGAAAAGTATGGTGTAGTAAGTGTAGAGTGTGCGAAAGAGCTTGCAGAAAATGTTGCATCGTTAGTTTCAACTGATATAGGGATTAGTTTTACTGGTGTTGCTGGACCAACTGAGCTTGAAGGGAAGCCTGTAGGGACCGTTTTTATAGGTATTTCTATTAAGGGTAAACAAACGGTTGTTCATGAGCTACTACTTGGTGGGACAAGAGAAGCGAATCGGACCCGATCTGTAAAATATGGATGTTATTATTTAATAGAACTATTACAAGAATCGCAGAAGGCTTAAAATGGCTTTCTGTGATTTTTTTATTGAAATAGAAAAAGTCTGAAAAAGGTAGAAAAAGTAATTTAGGGTATAAAATCTGATTCATAAAGGCTAAATGTATGGGGGAATTACCTATTTTTACATGACTTTTTGTTTCAAAAAAGTCGAATGAATGTTCGATTTTTTCCTCGACAAATAGCCCAAAAGAGGTTATATTATTAATAGGATTTAAAACAAATAGATTTTGGCTATTAACTTTTTGGTTTATATATAAGGGAGGAACTATAGTGAGTGATCGTAAAGCGGCCTTAGAAATGGCGCTAAAACAGATAGAAAAGCAATTTGGTAAAGGCTCCATTATGAAAATGGGAGAGAAAACAGATACAAGGATTTTAACAAGTCCAAGTGGCTCGCTGGCAGTTGATGCTGCACTTGGAGTAGGTGGTTATCCAAAAGGAAGAATCATCGAAATTTATGGCCCTGAGAGCTCAGGTAAAACAACTGTTGCCTTACATGCAATCGCTGAAGTGCAAGCAGCGGGCGGACAAGCAGCGTTTATCGACGCCGAGCATGCCCTAGATCCTGCATATGCACAAAAACTTGGAGTAAACATTGATGAGTTACTGTTATCCCAGCCTGATACAGGAGAGCAAGCTCTTGAAATCGCTGAGGCACTTGTTCGAAGCGGAGCAATTGATATTCTTGTTGTCGACTCCGTGGCAGCATTAGTTCCAAAGGCGGAAATTGAAGGTGAAATGGGAGATTCTCACATGGGCCTTCAAGCGCGTTTAATGTCGCAAGCACTCAGAAAACTATCTGGTGTAATCAATAAATCAAAGACAATTGCTATCTTTATTAACCAGGTTCGTGAAAAAATTGGGGTCATGTTTGGAAATCCCGAGACAACTCCAGGTGGACGCGCATTGAAATTCTATTCGACTGTACGTATTGAAGTACGTCGTGGAGAAGCACTAAAGCAAGGTACTGAAATAGTTGGAAACAAAACGAAGATTAAGATTGTTAAGAATAAGGTTGCCCCTCCATTCCGTACGGCTGAAGTGGATATTATGTATGGTGAAGGAATTTCTAAAGTGGGTGAGCTCGTTGACATCGGCTCTGAATTAGATATTGTTCAAAAGAGTGGTTCTTGGTATTCATATAATGAAGAAAGAATCGGCCAAGGGCGCGAAAATGCAAAGACATTCCTAAAAGAAAATCCAAGTATTGCTCTTGAAATTCAGCAGAAAATTCGGGAACATTTCGGATTAGACGGGGAAAAAGTCGTGACTGAAACCACTGATGATGATGAGCAGTTTGAATTGATAGATTAAAAATTGAGAGCAAAGCCTGTTTAGGTTTTGCTTTTTATCCTAAAATGCATAATTATTAGTAGTTCTGCGTTTTTATACATACTATCCAAGATTTTTAATTGTTAAAATATGAACAAAGTCTAAATATTTCAAAAAGCTGGCAGGAGTTACCCTTGACAATGATTATACACACATTTACAATTAACATGTATATTTTACATTTTTGTTAATATTACAATGAAAACCCTAGTGCATGCTGTATATTGAACCTGACCAAATGTACATGCCGACACTTAAAAAAAGTGTAACAAAAAAGTTCATAGCAAGAGGAGGTGTAACGATGGAACCTATTACTATCATCTCCATTTTGCTTGGCATTATCGTCGGTGCCGTTGTTGGCTATTTTGTTCGTAAATCCATTGCTGAGGCAAAAATAGCAGGAGCAAAGAATGCTGCAGAGCAGATTCTTGAAGATGCAAAGCGTGATGCTGATTCATTGAAAAAAGAAGCTTTGCTAGAAGCAAAGGATGAAATTCACAAGCTTCGTACAGAGACCGAACGTGAGGTTCGTGAACGAAGAAATGAACTGCAAAAACAAGAAAACCGTTTACTGCAAAGAGAAGAGAATTTAGATCGAAAGGATGAATCGTTAAATAAACGAGAAATTCTATTAGAAAAGAAGGATGATTCTCTAAACCAAAGACAACAGCATATTGAACAGATGGAAAGCAAAGTGGACGAGCTGGTACGAACACAACAAACAGAACTCGAACGTATTTCGAGTTTGACGCGTGAGGAAGCTAAAGCGATTATTATTGACAAGTTGGAGCAGGAACTAACCTATGAGACAGCGATAATGATCAAGGATAGCGAAAACCGAGTGAAAGAGGAATCAGATAAGAAAGCGAAGGAAATTTTATCGCTAGCAATCCAGCGTTGCGCTGCTGACCATGTTGCGGAAACGACTGTATCTGTAGTCAACCTTCCAAATGATGAAATGAAAGGTCGCATTATTGGCCGTGAAGGAAGAAATATCCGTACTCTAGAGACATTAACGGGAATAGACTTAATTATCGATGATACTCCTGAGGCTGTTATTCTATCTGGCTTCGACCCAATTCGTCGAGAAACAGCCCGATTGGCGCTTGAAAAGTTAGTCCAAGATGGACGTATCCATCCTGCACGTATTGAGGAAATGGTTGAGAAATCTCGTCGTGAAGTGGATGAATATATCCGTGAAGTGGGTGAACAAACGACCTTTGAAGTCGGAGTTCACGGATTGCATCCGGACCTTATTAAAATTCTTGGACGTTTAAAGTTCCGTACAAGTTATGGTCAAAATGTCTTAAAACACTCAATAGAGGTTGCACAGCTTTCGGGCTTACTAGCAGCTGAACTTGGTGAGGATGAAACGCTGGCACGTCGTGCAGGTCTCTTGCACGATATCGGTAAAGCCATTGATCATGAAGTGGAAGGCAGCCATGTTGAAATTGGAGTTGAACTTGCGACTAAATACAAGGAACACCCAGTTGTTATCAACAGTATTGCCTCACATCATGGTGATACGGAACCAACATCAGTTATTGCTGTTCTAGTTGCTGCTGCTGACGCATTATCAGCTGCAAGACCCGGAGCACGCAGTGAGACACTAGAAAACTATATCCGCCGTTTAGAAAAGCTAGAGGAAATTTCTGAGTCCTATGATGGAGTGGAAAAATCCTTTGCGATTCAGGCTGGTCGTGAGGTACGGATCATTGTAAGACCTGATGCGGTTGATGATTTAGCTGCACATCGTTTGGCAAGAGATATTCGGAAACGAATCGAAGAAGAGCTTGATTATCCAGGACATATTAAAGTAACAGTCATCCGTGAAACACGGGCTGTGGAATACGCAAAATAGAGCGGTGCGAAAGCACTGCTTTATTTTTTTTGTAAGTTAACCAGCGGTTAAATCAAATAAAAGTGTGATACAATTTATAGTAAATAAATGCTTTATGAAAGGAACACAAATGAACTTATTATTTATTGGAGATGTTGTCGGCTCACCAGGCCGAGATATGGTAAAAGAGTATGTACCAAAAATTAAAGAAAAATATCGACCTAATTTTACAATCATTAATGGTGAAAATGCAGCAGGTGGTCGAGGGATTACCGAAAAGATTTACCGAGAGTTTTTGGGGGCAGGCGCTCAGGCTATAACCCTTGGTAATCACGCTTGGGATAACAAAGAGATTTTTGATTTTATCGATTCGGCAAAGAATCTGGTGCGTCCGGCTAATTTCCCTGAAGGAACACCTGGTAAAGGACTCGTATTTTTTAAAGTAAATGACATCGAAGTAGCCGTAATAAATCTACAAGGTCGGACCTTTATGCCTCCTTTAGATTGTCCTTTTCAGAAGGCAGACGAACTTGTGGAGTTAGCACAAGAGAGAACACCGTTTATCTTTGTTGATTTTCATGCAGAAGCAACAAGTGAAAAACAGGCAATGGGTTGGTATTTGGATGGAAAGGTTTCTGCTGTCGTAGGAACGCATACACACGTTCAAACCGCAGATAGCCGTGTTCTGCCAAATGGGACGGGCTATTTAACCGATGTAGGGATGACAGGTCCATATGATGGAATTCTAGGTATGGAGAGGGAAGCAGTCATCACTAAGTTTCTGACAAGCCTGCCAGTACGATTTGAAGTTCCAAAATCGGGTCGGAGCCAGCTAAGTGGAGTTTATATGGAACTTGATAGGAAAACTGGAAAATGCAAAAAAATGGAAAGAATTTTAATAAATGAAGATAATCCTTGGTACTCATAACTCTCCAATCCTGGAGAGTTATTCTTTTTTTTAGCCAAATCCCCACTTTTTTTGTCCAAGCCGGAATATGTCATTTGTAGATTGAATATAGTAGCAGTGGAAACTTATATACCTGATTTGCTCATGAAACTGCTCATGCCAGGATCGGGATTATACAAGGGGGAGCTAGGAATGGAAATATTAAAGGTTTCAGCAAAATCTAATCCTAATTCTGTAGCTGGTGCACTTGCTGGAGTTCTGCGTGAAAGAGGTGCAGCAGAAATACAGGCGATTGGTGCAGGTGCATTAAATCAAGCTGTTAAGGCAGTAGCGATTGCAAGAGGATTTGTAGCACCTAGCGGAGTTGATTTGATTTGCATCCCTGCGTTCACTGATATTCAGATTGATGGTGAAGAACGCACGGCTATAAAGCTTATTGTTGAACCCAGATGAAGGAGATAGAATCTAATATGTGAAAAAGCTTGGAACAGCTACTTTTTACCTGCTTATAAATAAGCAGGTATTTTTATGTTTTAATTTTTCGTAAAAAGTATTATACTAGAATAAATGAAAACGTTTTCTATAATAAAAATTATGACATAGGTATTTTACGAGATTAATTAAAAATAGCGTAACAATAGCGGTTTACGTACTATTTTAAAAATCCAATAAATGTAAATTTTTAAATTATAAAAAAATATTCATATTTTAGACACTATTTTTTCTGAAAGGGTTGCAATTTTTTGTTTTCAGGTCTAGAATTGTAAGCGTTTAGTATATCTCCTAAATTCATATTATTTAGACTTTTGAAGCTTTAGTAGGCTAAATTCTAGTGAATTACTCGGAAAAGTGCTAAACTTATGGCGAGTTATAAAATATATCTTTTACATATCCAAAGGGGTGTAAGTCATGATCAATCAACTTTCGTGGAAAGTTGGCGGACAACAAGGGGAAGGTATTGAAAGTACAGGGGAAATATTTGCAATTGCATTGAATCGCCTGGGGTATTACTTGTATGGTTATCGTCACTTTTCATCTCGTATCAAAGGCGGTCATACAAACAACAAGATCAGAGTAAGTACGACAGAAGTTCGTTCAATCTCTGATGATCTGGATGTTCTAGTCGCTTTTGACCAAGAAACTATCGATTTAAACTACAAAGAGTTACACAGCAAAGGTGTAATACTTGCGGATGCAAAGTTCACGCCGAAGAAACCAGAAGATTCACAAGCACCATTGTATGCGGTTCCATTTACAGAAATTGCTACTGAATTAGGTACATCCCTAATGAAAAACATGGTAGCCATTGGTGCTACATCAGCTGTCTTGAATCTTGATATTCATGTTTTTGAAGAAGTAGTTCAAGAGATTTTTGGTAAAAAAGGTGCTCAAGTAGTTGCGAAAAACATGGATGCCATTAAAGCTGGATATGATTATATGAAAAAACAGCTTGTAGATGGCGTTGAAATAATGGAACTTGAAAAAGCTGACGGCAAGAAGCGTATGTTTATGATTGGAAATGACGCTATTGCATTAGGTGCTATTGCAGCTGGCTGCCGTTTTATGGCTGCTTACCCAATTACACCAGCTTCTGAAATAATGGAATATTTAATTAAAAAGCTTCCTGCTCTTGGTGGTACAGTTATTCAAACAGAAGATGAAATTGCTGCTTGTACAATGGCAATTGGTGCTAACTATGCTGGTGTTCGAACCATTACGGCATCGGCTGGTCCGGGACTATCATTAAAAATGGAAGCAATTGGTCTTTCAGGTATAACTGAAACCCCACTTGTTGTTGTTGATACTCAACGTGGCGGTCCATCTACAGGATTACCAACAAAGCAAGAACAGTCAGATTTAATGGCGATGATTTATGGAACACATGGAGAAATCCCTAAAATCGTTATGGCTCCAAGTACTGTAGAAGAGGCTTTCTATGATACAACTGAGGCATTTAACCTTGCTGAAGAATATCAATGTCCTGTAATTGTTCTTACAGACCTTCAACTATCTTTAGGTAAGCAGACAGTTGAACCTTTAAGTATGGATAAAGTAGAAATCAGACGTGGAAAGCTTGTTACTGATGAAATTCCTGAGAGTGAAAATAAAGCGTATTTCAAACGTTATGAAGTGACATCTGATGGAGTTTCTCCACGTGTCATCCCTGGTATGAAAAATGGTATTCACCATGTAACAGGTGTTGAACATGATGAAACTGGAAAACCTTCTGAATCGGCAGTAAATAGGAACGCTCAAATGGACAAGCGATTCCGTAAAATTGAAAATATTCGTTTCAATACACCAGTGTATAAAAACACTAAGCATGAAGATGCTGACATTTTACTAGTTGGTTTTAATTCAACTAGAGGTGTAATTGAGGAAGCTATGGTTCGTTTAGAAAAAGAAGGAATGAAAGTAAATCACGCTCATATTCGTTTGCTTCACCCATTCCCAACTGACGAAGTATTACCACTTGTTCGTTCAGCAAAGAAAGTAGTGGTTGTTGAAAACAATGCTACTGGTCAATTGGCAAACATTATGAAAATGAATGTTGGGCATGCTGAAAAGATTATTAAACATTTAAAATATGACGGTAATCCGTTCCTACCACACGAAGTATATACAAAATGTAAGGAGTTGTTCTAAGCATGGCCACTTTTAAAGAATTTAGAAATAATGTAAAACCGAACTGGTGCCCTGGCTGTGGCGACTTCTCTGTACAAGCGGCAATGCAACGTGCAGCAGCAAATGTGGGTCTTGAGCCTGAAAACTTAGCTGTTATTTCTGGTATCGGATGTTCTGGTCGTATCTCTGGATACATTAATTCATATGGATTCCATGGAATTCATGGTCGTTCATTACCAATCGCACAAGGTGTAAAAATGGGAAATCGTGATTTAACAGTTATCGCTTCTGGTGGTGACGGAGACGGCTTTGCAATTGGTATGGGACATACTATTCATGCTATTCGTCGTAATGTAGATATCACTTACATTGTTATGGATAACCAAATCTATGGTTTAACAAAAGGGCAAACGTCTCCACGTTCTGCTACCGGCTTTAAAACTAAATCATCACCGCTAGGTTCGATTGAACAACCGATTTCACCAATGGAGATGGCTTTAACTGCAGGGGCAACATTTGTTGCACAAAGTTTCTCAACAGATCTTAAAGACTTAACTGCATTAATTGAAGCAGGCATTAAGCATAAAGGCTTCTCTTTAATTAACGTTTATAGTCCTTGTGTAACCTATAATAAGGTCAACACTTATGATTGGTTTAAAGAAAATCTAACGAAGTTAAGTGATATTGAAGGATACGATCCTTCAAACCGTGAAAACGCTATGCAAACATTGATGAAGCATAATGGTTTAGTTACTGGTTTGATCTATCAAAACACAGAACGTAAATCCTACCAGGAATTGATTAATAATTTTTCTGAAACTCCATTAGCACATGCAGATCTTAACCTTGATCAAGGATACTTTGATAAATTAGTTAATGAATTTATGTAAAGTCATGGAAAATCCCGTAGTATTCTACTACGGGATTTTCTATTGTTTTCAAGCCTATTAACCTTTATACTATAATAATGTGCGGAAGTGTGTTAGGTAGGATTCTTTCACACTAGTACAGGGAAAATTTTACTTTTCATAGACTAATTTTTAAATTGACTGAAAGGAGATTTATTATTTATGAATGAAAAACAACGTGTAGAAGCTCAACAAATCGAACCTGCTAATTCTTCGGACAAAAAATCCGCAAAGAATTACAGCAAGTATTTTGAGCAAGTAATTACTGCACCTTCTTTAAAAGATGCTAAAAAGCGTGGTAAAGAAGAAGTGAAGTATCATAACGATTTCTCCATTCCTGAAGAATTTCGCGGTATGGGAGAAGGACGTAAATTCTATATCCGAACATATGGCTGCCAAATGAATGAACATGATACAGAAGTGATGGCAGGGATTTTCTTGGCTTTGGGGTATGAGCCTACAGATTCTACAGAGGATGCCAGTGTTATACTTCTAAATACATGTGCGATTCGTGAGAATGCTGAAAACAAAGTGTTCGGAGAACTAGGACATTTAAAGCATTTGAAGTTAGAAAAACCGGATTTACTAATAGGTGTATGTGGATGTATGTCACAGGAAGAATCCGTTGTTAATAAGATTCTAAAAACCTATAATCAAGTTGACATGATTTTTGGTACACATAACATTCACCGTTTGCCAAATATCTTAAATGAAGCTTATATGTCTAAAGAAATGGTGGTTGAAGTGTGGTCTAAAGAAGGTGATGTCATCGAAAACCTTCCCAAAGTACGACGCGGCAATATCAAGGCATGGGTTAACATAATGTATGGCTGTGACAAATTCTGTACGTATTGTATCGTACCTTTTACACGTGGGAAGGAACGAAGCCGTCGTCCTGAGGAAATTATCCAGGAAGTACGTCAATTAGCAGCACAAGGATACCAAGAGGTCACACTCCTAGGTCAAAACGTAAATGCGTATGGAAAAGATTTAGCGGATAGTAACTACGGACTTGGCGAGTTGATGAATGAGCTGCGGAAAATTGATATCCCACGGATTCGTTTTACTACAAGCCATCCCCGTGACTTTGATGATCGTCTAATTGAAGTTCTCGCCCAAGGTGGTAACCTAATGGATCATATCCATTTACCAGTTCAATCTGGTTCAACAGACATATTGAAAATTATGGCTCGTAAATATACAAGGGAACAATATTTAGAGCTTGTAAGAAAAATCAAAGCGGCAATTCCCAATGTTGCTTTGACAACCGATATTATCGTAGGCTACCCTAACGAAACGGACGAACAGTTTGAAGAAACAATGTCCCTCTATCGTGAAGTGGGGTATGAATTGGCTTATACTTTTATTTACTCTCCACGTGAAGGTACGCCAGCGGCTAAAATGGAGGATAACGTTCCAATGGAAGTAAAAAAAGCACGCTTGCAGCGTTTGAACGCCCTTGTAAACGAGCTTTCTTTAGAAGCAATGAAAAAGCATGAAGGTCAAATCCTAGATGTTCTTGTTGAAGGGGAAAGCAAGAACAATCCTGATGTCCTTGCAGGATACACATCTAGGAGCAAGCTTGTAAATTTTGTTGCGCCTAAATCAGCCATTGGTAAAATAGTTAAGGTGAGAATTACTGATGCAAGAACATGGTCATTAAACGGAGAAATGGTGGAAGAACTAGAACCAGTAGAGGTGAAATAAAGTGGCAAAATATACAAAAGACGATATCATCGCGCGTGCACAAGAATTAGCAAGAATGATTGCAGATACTGAGGAAGTCGATTTCTTTAAACGTGCAGAAGCACAAATTCACGTAAACCCAAAGGTTAGTACGTTAATAACAGATATTAAGGGATTACAAAAGCAAGCCGTTAATCTACAGCATTACGGTAAACCAGAAGCATTGAGAAAAGTGGAAGACAAAATTGCTTCCCTTGAACAGGAACTAGACGAAATTCCGGTTGTTCAAGAGTTTAAACAGTCTCAACTAGAAGTAAATGATTTGCTGCAGTTAATTGCCACTACAGTATCTAACAAGGTAACAGATGCCATTATTGAATCTACTGGTGGAGATGTATTACGCGGTGAAACAGGCGCAAGTATAAATAATGGCGGATCATGTGGAAATCATGACCATGACCACGACCATTAATTAATGGAAAGCCGGGCTTATTAAGAGCCTGGCTTTTTTGTTGTCTCCAAAAACAATCCTCGTTGACTTAAAGTACATGCCTAATTGGAACCTACATTAAACTCCCGCATAAAATGAATTATGACTAAACTTTTAACCAGTATTCGCAGAAATATTTCTCACACTAGTCAAAAATCTAGCATAGGATGAATTGAAAATGAATGAGGAGGGTTCGCGCGAAATGGGAGAATACAGAGAGATAATTGTAAAGGCCGTAGTAGCGAAAGGGCGTAAATTCACCAATTCCAATCATACGATCAGCCCGGCACATAGTCCAACCAGCATACTAGGCTGTTGGATTATCAACCATAAATACAACGCGAAAAAAGTCGGCAAAACTGTAGAGATACACGGCTCTTATGATATCAACGTTTGGTACTCATATAATGATAATACCAGAACAGAAGTAGTTACCGAAAAGGTACAATACTGTGATGTCATTAAGTTAAAATATCGTGACCATGATTGCTTGGATGACAATGAGATTTGTGCTAAAGTACTTCAGCAGCCTAATTGTTGTGAAGCAGTTATTTCCCCAAATGGAAATCGCATCATTGTTCATGTTGAAAAGGAATTCTTAGTGGAGGTCATTGGCGAAACAAAAGTATGTGTCGCCGTTAATCCAAAGGGTTGCCATGATGATGACGATGATTGGGGAATGGATGTAGACGACGAAGAATTCGAGGAATTAAACCCGGATTTCTTACTCGGAGTTGAAGAAGAATAAACACACTAGGAAGTCTTTACTTCCTAGTTTTTTCTTTTTATTTATTTTATAATTAATCTATAAGGAAATGATGTATGTTACAAAACAAAAATCAGCATCATATTTTTAGGAGGTGTCATGATTTGGAGCCAAGACAACCTGGAAATAAGAAACTGCCGGATTTTCAACAATTAAACGACAGAATCATTGCTGAGCAGCCCATGGAACCGCATTTAATTATCAAAACAAACCTTGATCCACAGGATTCTACAGAAAACAACCCTTATTATCAAGGGAAGGAAACAAGTAACCCGAAAGCATTTAAAGACTTTTTTGAAGAATAAAAGCCAGGATTCCTGGCTTTTTTTATGTGGATTGACCACTATGTGATATAGGTGCTGTTAGTGCCCATTCATCCTTAAGTAAAGATAACATATGGGTTGTGTGATATCTGTTGTTTTGATATAAATAGTCACGTAACACCCCTTCTTTACTAAATCCTAACTTTTCAAGAAGATTGATAGATGCTTGGTTTTCTAGGTAAACCACCGCACCAATTCGATGTAATTCTAGATTTAGGTAGGTATATCGCAAAACCTCTTTTATAGCTTCAGAGGTGTAGCCCATCCGCCAATAAGAGGGGTGTAACTCATAACCAATTTCAGCTTTCTTGTTTTTTAGCTGTAATCCATTAAGACCTAGTGTCCCAATAAGCTTGTTATTTTCCTTGAGTACCATTCCCCAGCGAATCGCACGTTTTTCGTAAAAATTTTTTTGAAACACTTCAATTAGCTTTTTTGCATCTTCAATCGAAGTGAACCTATCAGTTCCGTAAAACTTGGTTACTTCATCTAATGATAAAATGCCAAATATGCTTTCAGCATGAGTTTGTGTAATTTTAATTAATTTCAATCTTTCGGTTTCCAAAGATGAAAATTTCATCGTACCACCTCTTTCATTTAATGGATTTATAGAGAAAAATATTAAAGTTTTGTATTGAAGTGAGCATATTTTTTCTATTTTAAGTGTATATCGGTTGTATACTAAAATAAAGAAATAATTAATTCGTTTTTTATTGAGGTGTGCAAATGAAAATTGAGAAATATACAAAATTAATTGGCAATGAATTATTACCCAATATCAACCTAACAACAGAAGGACCGTTTGAACCAATTATTGTTAAAAATTTCTCAAATACTTGGAAAACAATTGGGAGTGGGAATTATGCAGGTGTCTTTCTGCACCAAGCAAATCCAAAGTGGGTTGTGAAGGTATATGGAAGAAAACCTGAGGACTTAAAAAAGGAAGTTGAAGTATATAAGAAATTGGGCAATCATGAATCCTTTTCCTCACTCATTGACCATGGAGATAATTATTTAATTTTAAAAAGGATAGATGGTATTAACTTGTTTGACGCAGTTGTTAAGGGGATACGCATTCCTAAGTCTGTAATTAAGGATGTAGATAAGGGGATTACATATGCCCGTTCAGTGGGGCTCAACCCGTTTGATGTACATGGAAAAAATGTGGTGATGAGCGAGGGAAGAGGATATATCGTGGATGTCTCAGATTTTTATAAGCAGGGTAAATGCCGGAAGTGGGATGACTTGAAAAAAGCCTATCACAAAATTTACCTGCCATTTCTTTATAAATTTCATCCGCCTATTCCTTTCTTTATTGTTAACAGTGTTAGGAAAGGGTATCGTTTATATCGAAAAATAAAGAAGGGAAATATATGAATCATATATTTCCCTTCTTTATTTGATTATTGATTGGTATTTTGAAATTGAATCATGAATTCACTAAAAGCCTTACACGTTTCATATGGAACAGCATTGTAGGTGGAAGCGCGGCAGCCTCCAACAGAACGATGACCGTTTACACCTACAAACCCTTCCGCCTTTGCTTCTGCTAAGAATTTTTTCTCCAATTCTTCATCACTTACTCGGAAAGTAATGTTCATAAGTGAACGGCTCTCAACTTCAGCATGACCAACATAAAATCCATTGCTTTGGTCGATGGCGTCATATATAATTTTTGCTTTTTCTTCGTTCCGATTGGTAAGCGCATTTATTCCGCCTAACTCTTTTATCCAGCTTAAAACTTCACCAAGCATATAGATTCCAAATGTCGGAGGCGTATTATATAAAGAGTTGTTTTTTGAATGGGTGCTATACTTCAACAATGTTGGAATAGCTGGATTACCCTTTTCAATCATATCCTTGCGAATAATTGCCACTGTAACACCAGAAGGTCCAAGATTTTTTTGGGCACCTGCGTATATTAAAGAAAATTTGCTGACATCAATCGGTTTGGATAAGATATCACTGGACATATCTGCGATTAATGGAACATCTCCTGTATCAGGGAAGTCCTTCCACTGAGTACCATAGATGGTATTATTGGATGTGAGATGGATATAGGCATCAGTCGGATTGTATTGCAGCTCATCAAATTGAGGGATTTGGCGATATTGACCATCCTTTGTGCTAGCAACATGATACGGATCCCCGAATAATTTAGCCTCGGAAAATGCCTTTTCAGACCAAGAACCTGTCATAATATAACCTGCTTTTTCACCAGGTTTCAAAAAGTTCATTGGGACCATTGAAAATTGAAGACTGCCTCCTCCTTGCAGAAAAAGAACCTCATAATTCTCTGGAATTGATAATAATTCTTTTAGTAGTGCAATGGCAGTATTATGTACTTCTTCATAAGCAGCACTTCGGTGGCTAAGCTCCATGACCGACATACCAGTACCACGAAAATCAATAAGTTCCTGCTTGGCTTTTTCAAGAACAGCAAGCGGAAGTGCAGATGGACCTGCATTAAAATTATAGGCACGCTGTATTAGTGAATTCATTTTCTCACTCCTAATTTTCATTTTATTAGAATATAACATATTTTCTTACATTTTAAATGAAAATATCCCAAAATAATTAAATGAAGACGCTTGCATTTTATGAACCATGAAAAATATAATTCTTAAGCGGTTAATGAAAGTAAATTATAGATTACAAGTACCAAAGAACAAAAATAGAGTTTCCATACAAATAATTCTTAAGTAAGAAATTAGGTAAAAAACGTTGAAAATACAATTTTTTTTTAATTTTTTCCAGAGTAATTGTGTAAGTAATTGTTTGGAAAATAAAAAATATTATGAATACATTGACAAGTATATTTACCGACTGTAGAATTACAGTTAGTAAAAGAAAGCGCTTTTTTTACGCTTTTCACCGGTAAAACGTAAAAAAATAAAAAATTAAAATTTTAGCTGTTGTGTCTTGCAGGCCACAAGGGCAGCAGAGTCAATCATTTTCTAATTAATGAAAAAGGTTACAGATTTTTCGCAGAACTGAAGAAAACAAATATAGGGAGGAAAATAAATGGCAAAGAATATCAGTAAAAATATGCTTAAGTTTTTAGTCGTCATTCTAGCGTTCCAAGATGTAGCTGCTGGTGTAGCAGGATCCATTATGGCTGACATTATTAAAGCATTTCCTGAATATGATCCAACCATTGTTATGTTGGTAGCTACTTTTCCAGGTCTCATACAAATCGTTCCTGCACTTTTTTATGGAAAACTTACAAAAGTGTTTAAAAAGAAAACATTGTTATTTATTGGTTTGACCTTATTTATTGTTGGTGGGACACTCCCAACCTTTATAGATAACCTGCCATTGATTATTGCGATGAGAGGACTTTTAGGGCTAGGTGTTGGGATAACAATGCCGTTGTCAATAGATATAATAACAGATTTCTTTGACGGCCGAGAAAGAGATTTCTTAATTGGTTTTGGAACTTCTACGATTGCATGTATTGGAGCGATTTTCTTCCAATTAGGCGGAGGAATTTTAGCAGATGCCTTTGGCTGGCAATATGGATTCCTTACTTACCTTTTCCCAATTTGGATTTTGGCTATTACCATGTTATATCTTCCTGAACCTGAGAAGAAACAGCTATCAGAAACGACAGGCTCAAAGACCAAGGTCAAACTTCCGAAAGCAATTTATTGGGTATGCTTAGGACAGGTATTTTTTTCTGGGTTGATTTTTGGTTATGTAACAAACATTTCTGTTGTTATTCAAGGTGATCAATTAGGTAATGCAACTGAGGCTGGTTTGGCAATCTCTATATTCACTTTTGGGACACTGTTAGCTGGGGTTGTTTTTGGAAAAGTAAAACATGCACTTCCAAACTTCTACCTTCCAGTCGGAGTTTTTGTTACAGCGATAGGGATGGTCATCTGTTATTTTTCTCCAACCTTAACAATGATTTTTATCGGCAGTGTCATCGGTGGTGCTGGGATGGGAATTGGAATTCCCGGAGTATTTACTAAAGTTTCAGAACTTACTCCTGTTGGTGCACCTCCACAAGTAGGGTTAGTCGTAGTGGGTCAAGGATTAGGCGGTATCTTGGGACCATTTGGATTTCTAGTTATACAAAATATTTTTAATCAAGATATTGGCCGTTTCCCATTAGCAATTAGTTCTGTTGGATTAATTATTTTATCACTAATTTGGGCGGTAACAGTTACGAAACCGAAAAAGGATTTAGAGGTTACATTAAATCAATAAATCTTACTTCTCAAAACGACACCTCATTCTATTTCTGTAGAAGAGGTGTCCGTTTTTATGAACATGAAAAGAATAAATGGAAGAAAGGTGATGTTTTGTGGGAATTACATTTAAGCGTTTGGATAATAAAGTAGCGATTGTGACAGGAAGTACTTCTGGTATTGGGGAAGCAACCGCAAAATTATTCGCTGCTGAAGGTGCTAAAGTGGTTGTGTGCGGAAGAAGGAAAGAAAAAGGGGAAGAAGTGGTTAAAGCCATACATACTCAAGGTGGGGAAGCCATTTTTATTCAGGCAGATATGATGGAAGATAAACAAATTGAAAACCTGGTAGCGACAACTCTGGAAACATATGGGCAAATAGATATTCTAGTAAATAATGCTGGAAGAATTATTGAGAAGCCTTTTGTTGAATTTACAAAAAGTGATTGGAATGAATTCGTTACCCTTGATGCGTATTCTTATTTCCGGGCAATGCAGCTTGTTCTGCCACATATGGAAAGTCGGAAGACTGGAAATATAGTAAATGTAACTTCTTTAGCTGCTTTAGCTGTTATGCCAACCCATGCACTTTATAGTTTTGTAAAAGCGGGTGTAACCCATATGTCAAAAGTGGTAGCTGCTGAATATGCCGGAAAGGGTATTCGAGTTAATTCTTTATTGCCCGGAGTCGTTTATACCGAAATGATTGCAGATAATCCTAATACACCACATATGGAAAAAATAATCCCAATGGGAAGAATGTCTACTTCAGAAGAACAGGCAAAGACTATTTTATTCCTTGCCTCCGATGAATCATCCTATATGACAGGATCATCCATTGTTGCTGATGGCGGCGTGAGGGGAATTTAACAATATATACTCGAAGGGAGAATCATTATGCTGCTCAAAGAAAAGATAGCTATTGTTACTGGCGGAGCAAAAGGAATGGGGGAGGCGACTTGTAAAAGATTTGCCGAGCAAGGCGCTACAGTTATCATTGCTGACCTGGATTTAGATATTGCTCAAAAAGTTGCGGCTAACATTAATGCATCCGGTGGCAAAGCACGAGCTTATAATAGGGTTGATGTGACGGACACTTCAACAATCAAGGATTTAGTTGTTTCGGCAATCGAGGAGTTTGGCAGAATAGATATTTTAATTAATTGTGCCGGTGGAACCTTCGGAGCAAATGGTACAAGTGAGAATATTAATATGAAAGATTGGAATAAAACAATCGAGTTGAATCTGAATGGAACCTTAAATCCAATAATGGAAGTTTTACCACATATGAAAAAACAGAACTATGGAAAAATCGTAAACTTCTCTTCTATGGGAGCCTTTAACGCATATACCGTAGTATTGCATTATCACGCTGCAAAAGGTGCTGTGGAGAGTCTTACTCATAATCTTGCATTCGAACTAGCCCCACTTGGTATCCATGTTAATGTCATATCACCTGGACCAATTATGACACCATTTTGGGATGAACTTATGCCGCCAGGTCCTGAAAGGGATCAATTTACCGTTGCTCTTGCGAAAAAAGAAGTTCCTATGCAAAGAATGGGAACGCCTGAGGATATTGCTGGGGTCTGTTTGTTCCTTGCTTCTAATTTATCTGATTATGTTACCGGTCAAAAGATTAATGTAGGCGGAGGCATGGGTAACATCATCTCACATAATTCTACCTTCCTTTCCTCCGATGAAAATAAACAAGTGAATAAATAATAGGATATTTATAGAAAAGGAGAATCGATTTTGGGTAGATTAAAAGGTAAGATAGCTATCATAACGGGAGCAGGAAATGGACAGGGAGCTTTTGAAGCTGAATTATTTGCGAAGGAGGGGGCTACTGTTGTTGCCACCGATATCGACTTTGATAAAGTTTCAAAGGTTGTTGAAAAAATCCAAGCTGAAAACGGAACAGCAATTGCTATTCACCATGACATCTCGTCAGAATTAGGTTGGATGAATGTTGTTAAAAACACAATCGAGTCATTTGGAAAAATTGATATTCTTGTAAATAATGCCGGGGTACATATTGAAACGGCTATGTCTGAAATAAATTTAGCTGAATGGACCAAGATGATTGAAATTAATCTAACCGGAACTTTTATTGGGATGCAAACGGTTATCCCTGTTATGAAGGAAAATGGCGGGGGTTCAATTGTTAACATAGCGTCGATTGCTGCTCTTAGAGGCGGCAGCTTTGCTCATTACAGTGCAGCAAAGGGTGGTGTTCGTTCCCTATCAAAAACAGCTGCCATTGAATATGCTAGAGATAATATTCGAGTAAATAGTATTTATCCAGGACTAATTGTGACGGGACTAGTAAAAGAAGCTTTAGAAAATGAAACTGTCCGTAAAAATCTAATGGATCAGCTGCCGCTTCAAAGATTTGGAAAAGTAGAAGATGTAGGGTATGGAGTTCTTTATTTAGCATCAGATGAATCAGCTTTCGTTACAGGTTCAGAATTAGTTATTGATGGCGGCACGATGGCAGGCGCGAGACTTATTGATTAGAGGAGGGAAACACTTTGAATAATAGATTAAAAGTATTGAATAAATCACCGTTTCAAAAGTTAACCGTATTTGCGTCAGCCCTGGCTTTATTGTCAGGCTGCTCATATAAAAATTTTACGGAACAAGAAGTTAAAGCAGAATCCATTAAAACGAAGTCAAATGTACAGTATGATAAAAGTAAGCAGAATGACGGGGAAGATTCAGCAAAACCGAATATCGTGTATATTGTTTTAGATGATTCAGGGTATTCAGATCTCGGAAGCTATGGATCAGAAATCCAAACACCAAACTTAGATATGTTAGCGGAGAACGGGCTTCGCTACAACAATTCTCATGTTACACCAGTTTGTTCTCCAACACGTGCTGCGTTGCTGACGGGGCGGAACCCTCATGATATTGGAATGGCAACGGTAGCCAATTTTGATATGGGACCAGAATATCCAAACAAAAGGGGTCGTATTAATCCCGAGGCGGGCACGATTGCCGAGGTACTTAAGGAAGAAGGCTATAATAGCTATGCATTAGGGAAATGGCATTTATCTCCATCCCATCAGGCAACTCCTGCCGGCCCGTATGAAAATTGGCCGCTCGGTAAGGGCTTTGACCGTTTTTACGGAATCTTGGAAGATTCCAGTGATCAATATAAGCCAGAGCTTGTCCAAGATAATAGTTTTATTGATGTGCCAGAAAAGGAAAACTATCATTTTTCAGAGGACATTGTAGATAAAGCCAATCAGTATGTCACTGATCAAGCTTCTATTAGTCCAGAAAAGCCTTTCTTCCTGTATTTAGCCTTCGGCGCTCAACACCAGCCGGTTCAGGTTCCTCAGGAATACATCGATAAGTACAAAGGAGTCTACGACAAAGGCTGGGATAAAAT
Source organism: Neobacillus niacini (assembly GCF_031457145.1). Lineage (GTDB taxonomy): Bacteria > Bacillota > Bacilli > Bacillales > Cytobacillaceae > Neobacillus > Neobacillus niacini_J. Next base: position 274,103 of record NZ_JAVDVZ010000002.1, on the reverse strand, counting down.
CCGTGATGAAAGGTTCAACAAGCAAAAGGAACTAGGCATTATACCAAATAATTCAGTCTTAGCGCCGCTTAACCCAGGAGTAAAACCTTGGGACCAGCTTACAAATGATGAGAAAAGAGCTTTTGCTCGTCTACAAGAAACGTATGCAGGTTTTTTAACACATACGGATGAGCAAATTGGCCGTTTTATTGAAAATTTAGAATCTGTCGGTGAATTGGATAATACTATGATAGTCTTTTTATCAGACAATGGGGCAAGTGCCATGGGGAAAGCCACTGGTTCAATCAATCATACACTAGCATACAACGATTTGCCGGAAACTATAAATGATATCGTCGAAAATATTGATAATTTTGGTACTGACAAAACAAAAGTCGAATTCCCGGCTGGCTGGGCACAGGTTAGTAACACTCCATTTAAATTATATAAATCAACGATGTATGAAGCAGGAACGAAAACCCCAATGATTGTCTATTACCCGAAAGCAATCAAAGAGAAAGGGGCTATCCGCGATCAGTATGTACATGTTAGTGATATCACACCTACTGTTTATGATTTAGCGGGAATCGAGCTGCCAAAAGAAATAAAGGGAGTAAAGCAAATTCCGCTTCACGGTGAGAGTTTTTCGGATACATTAAGCAATAGTCAAGCTGCAGGAAAAGATACACAATATTACGAGAACAACGGACAGCGGGCCATTTACCATGACGGCTGGAAAGCGATTGCTCTTCATACAAAGGGACAGCCATATGAAAATGACGTTTGGCAGCTCTACCATTTAGCAGATGATCCTACGGAATCAAACAACCTAGCTGCAAAGTATCCAGAAAAGTTAAAAGGACTTCAGAAGTTATGGGACAAAGAAGCAAAGAAATATGATGTTCTGCCAATGACCGACATAATGGGAGATGGGTTTTTAGTCATTCCTAGTGATTCTTATCGTGCCCGTAAAACCTTTACTTTCTATCCAGGCATGTCCCTGCTGCCAGAAGGTGCTTCACCATTTATCATAAACCGTCCATATTCAATTACGGTTCCGATTAATCGGGAGAAATCGGATGATGGCGTCTTACTAGCATTAGGAAACTATGAGAGCGGTTATACACTTTATATTAAAGATAATAAACTAGTTTATGAGTATAACGTTGGGACCAGCGTATTTCGGATTGAAGCAGATGCACCTGTTGGCCAATCCACGATTAAGTACGAATTTAACCCAACCAATCTTCATAAAGGTATTGGCAGTCTCTTTATTAATGGGAATGAGGCAGGAAATGTAACAATCGACCAAACTCATAAATTTAAAATAAGTTTTGAAGGATTGGACATCGGTAGAGATACTCATTATCCTGTGAGTCCAGTCTATGAAAATGAAGGGGATTTTGATTTTTCAGGGGAGCTTGAAAAAGTAGTTTACGAACTGCAATAAAAAAGAGAAATGGTCCATTGGAAGTAAAGTAAGGAGCCAGTAACAATCATCGTTACTGGCTTTTATTTTAAAGAAAAGAGGAAGATAACATGGATAAGACAAAAAGAGAGACTAAAGGATTTCATATATTGGCAAAACCATCTGGTCCTATTTGTAACCTTGATTGCCATTACTGCTTCTATACTGAAAAAGAAGCTCTATTTACAGGGAATAGCAGGTTCCGAATGTCCGAAGAGACACTAGAGGAGTTTATTAGCCAATACATAAAATCTCAAAATGTTGATGAAATACCGTTTGTATGGCAGGGGGGAGAACCAACCTTAATGGGCCTTGGTTTTTATAAACGAGTAATTGAATTGCAAAAGAAACATGGAAAGGGTAAACGGATAACCAATTCGCTACAAACAAACGGAACATTATTAACAGAAGAATGGTGCCAATTTTTAGCCAAGCATAACTTTCTAGTAGGCTTGAGTCTAGATGGACCAGAAGACATTCATGACCGTTATCGAGTAGACCGCGGTGGACAGCCGACTTTTCATAAAGTACTTAATGCTCTTCATTTATTAAAAAAATATAAAGTTTCATTTAATGTATTAGTTTGTGTAACCAATAATTCATCTAAGTATCCACTAGAAATCTATCATTTTTTTAAAAGCGAGGGAGTAGAGTTCATTCAATTTATTCCAATTGTGGAACGAATGCCGGATACGGAAGCATTAAAACTTGGACTCCGGCATGCCACACCACCTTCTGTAAAGCGGGAAGAAGCTCAGAAAGCAGTTTCCTCCTGGACAGTAGAATCAGAAAAGTATGGTGACTTTCTTATTGCCATTTTTGATGAGTGGGTAAGAAAGGATGTTGGGAAGATACATGTCATGAACTTTGAGCACGCTCTAACCTCGTGGCTGGGACTACCGGCCACAACATGTTTTTTTGCTGAGACGTGTGGCAGGGCTGGCATTGTGGAGCATAATGGCGATGTGTATTCCTGTGATCACTTTATGTATCCAGAGTACAAACTGGGTAATATTTATGATGATACCTTTAGCGAGATGATTGATTCCAATAAGCAGCGGGCGTTTGGTGAAAATAAAAAATCGACACTCCCCAACTACTGTCAATCTTGTGAGGTTCGTTTTGCCTGCAATGGAGAATGCCCAAAACAACGCTTCCTATTAACTCCGGATGGTGAACCGGGATTAAACTATTTATGTGCAGGCTACAAAAAATACTTCCATCATATTCACAGATATATGAAAGTTATGGTTCAGTTAATCGATAACGGTTTGCCGGCTTCTGAAGTAATGGATGTTATTAAAAGACCTCTTATTGTTAAAAGATGATACTTTACAAAAAATACATTTAATAGCTCGAGTGGTTTTATTTATTTTGAATTAAAAAAATTTTTAGAATTAATTGACAAAGTGTAGTTAAGTAAGTAAAATTATAGTTAAGTAATGAAAGCGCTTTTTTAATGCTTTTACACTACATAAACGATGTTAACATAAGAGCTAAAATTTTAGTTATAAAAAATGATCTTTTGAAATTATTTGCAAAGTGAGGGCAATGAAAAATGGCTGAAGTAATAAAAAGGAAGATCCAAACCGGAAACTATCAAACTTTTATTAATGAAGGTGGAGACAAAAAGTCATCTGAGACCATTATTTTTCTACACGGCAGCGGACCAGGAGTAAGTGCGGAGTCGAATTGGAAGGAAATTCTACCTCGTTTTCAAGTGAAGTTCCATGTAGTGGCACCAGATATCTATGGATTTGCTAATACAGATCATCCTGAAGAATATCCTAGAAATGGTGCAGAGTGGATGAAGATTAGGGTTAAACAAGTACTTTCGTTAATGGACGCTTTAGAGGTTGAAAAAGCCCATTTGGTTGGAAATTCTCTAGGAGGTGTAATTGCACTTCACCTACTTATGTACGCTCCAGAAAGATTTGACCGCGTAGTTTTAATGGGGGCAGGAGGCGGTTTGAAAGAACCTACCCCGGAACTTGCTAAATTAGCAAACTTCCATAAAGATCCAGACCCCGTTGCATTTAAAAATTTATTGAGCTGGTTCTTATACGATAAGAGTATTGTAGGGGATAAGCTGGAGGAAATTGTGTCAGAACGTTTAGAGCTCTTCTTACGACCGGATGTGCGCAGATCTTATGAGGAAAATTTCTCAAAATCACATTTGTCTGATATGCTAGTGCCACCTTCAGCACTTAAGCAAATGGAGAATGAAATGTTACTAATTCATGGACACCAAGATCGATTTGTCCCGATTGAAAGTAGTCTTTACGTAATGGATTATTTGCCAAATGCACAGCTCCATATATTCAAACGTTGTGGACACTGGGCGCAGGTGGAGCAGAAAGAGAGATTTGTTAAACTGACATTAGATTTTTTCAACGGTGAAATATAGAAAATTAGTAGGTTAATCGTATTTATCTATTTAAATATACCGTTGATTCCTTTACTTTATTATTAAGGGAAATACATAAAGAGGATCGAGGGTGTAATTAAAATGAAAATAGATCAGGCTTATCGTTATATAAAAACACAAATTATTGATGGTACTTGGGAACCTGATACAGCCATTAATGTTAATGACATTACAGCAAAGTTGAACATGAGCAGAACTCCAATTCATAAAGCATTAGCGAAGCTTGAACAAGAAGGATTTCTTTCGATTATACCACAAGTAGGGGTATATGTTAAAAGACCAGAGCAAAGTGACGTTTTAGAACGGTTATTGGTTTGTGCAAATCTGGATGCCTTAATGGCAGAGCATGCTGCATTTAAGCTCAACGAAGAAGAACTTACATATATGAAAGAGTCATTGACGATGATGGACAATCCAGCGATATCCGAGGATGAGTATTCTGCCCTCAATATTGAGTTTCACCGAATTATTTATGAAGCCTCCAAGTTAACGTATGCACTTAGTCTTGCCAAGCAGCTTTGGGATTACTTAAATTATGTTGGCAACCCTGTTGTTTTGTTTTCAAAGGACCGAAGAAAACAATCTCAAGCTGAACACTGGATGATCTACTATAGCTTGAAAGAGAAAGACTCTAAATTAGCAAAAAAGCTTATGGAAAAACATCTGCTTCGCGTCGCCGAAGCAGTAAGCGGAAAATACCAGAATGTAGATACAACACAGCATATGTTTAACTAAAAAGTGCAAGCGAGGTAATATCACTATTTTACGGGAGGTATTCATATGGAACAAAGTGTGTTGGAAACAAAAAATGTATTGGTAGAAAGAGCGCGTGCTCTTATTCCTAAACTGCGTGAGTTTAGTCAAGATATTGATAAAAATAGTAGAATTCCGGATGAGATTGTTGAGGATTTGAAAAGAGAGGGTCTCTTAAAGGTACTTCGACCGCATATGTTTGGCGGTCATCAAACGAATATGAGAGCGTTTACGGAGGTTGTTACGGAAATATCCCGCGGGAATGGTTCAGCCGGTTGGTTCGTATGTCTAAGTAATATTCGTGATTATATGATTTCTTACACATTTGGAGAAAAAGCACTGAATGAAATCTATAATACTGGCAAAGATGTAGTCCTTGCAGGAAATTTTAAACCGATTAAGTGTGAAATCAAGAAAGTAGATGGCGGCTATTACATTGAAGAAGCCCAATGGCCATTTGTTTCTGGCAGCCCTCATGCTGACTGGTGCTATTTTGGATTCCCATTAGTAGATGAAAATGGTGGAATGGAAATGGCCATTATGGTTATTCCTCGTGAAGAACTTGAGGTTCTTGATGACTGGCATGTTATGGGACTAAAGGGTTCCGGCAGCAATAGCTGTAGAATTCAAAATGTATTTGTACCTGAACACAGGGTATCATTGGATCGTCTAGCGAGCAAAGGTTCTTACTTAATTGATCCGCTTAAGGATGTTGCTTTATACAAATCTTCATTTGTTCCATCACTTACTTTATCGATTGTAGGGCCGGCTTTAGGGCTTGCACAGGCAGCGATGGATCTCTATATGGAAAGACTTCCAAAAGCAGGAATTGGAAACACCTTTTATCACAAACAAAATGAAGCACCAATAACACATCACCAGGTTGCCCAAGCGCAATTGAAAATTGATACTGCTGAAATGTTTTTATACCGTGCTGTGGATAAAATTGATAGCTATGCTGAACTCGGAGAAGTAATGGATACTGCTGAAATTGTAAAAGTTAAGGCAGATTTCGGCTATGTAAATCAATTAAGTAAGGAAGCGATTGATCTTCTAGTTGCTGGAGTCGGTTCCATGTTTACCTACCATAATAATCCTTTACAATTAGTCTATCGTGATTTTTTTGCCATGCATTTACATGGTTTCATAACACCATCAAGTTTAATTGAAACATATGGAAGAGTCCTTTGCGGTCAAGAACCGAATACCTATTTTGTTTAATTTATAATGAAAAGGCTTTCTGTTTTCTAAAAATTCAAAGAAAAGATAATAGGAGGAATATAACATGAGTTTACCAGAAATCGCAAAGTTAGGACACGTGGCTTTAGTTTCAGCAGATCTTGAAAAATCACTTTGGTTCTTTAAGGAATTGATTGGATTAGAAGAAACAGAAGAAGTGAATGGCACTCATTATCTACGTGCATGGGGTGACTTTGAACATCACACATTATCCATAACAGCGGGCGAAAAGTCGTATGTTGACCATATCGCATGGAGAACAAAGCGTCCGGAAGATGTAGAGCAATTTGCTCATCTACTTCAGGAAGCAGGCACAGATGTAAGTTGGGTGGAGGCTGGAGTGGAAGCTGGGCAAGGAAGAGCAATTCGTTTTAAATTGCCGAGTGAGCACCGTTTTGAAATTTACTATGACATGGAAAAAACCTTAGCTGAACCATCCAAACGTTCAGTGTTAAAAAATCAGACTTACAGATCATGGGAACGAGGCGTATCACCTCGAAGAATTGACCATGTTAATATCTTATCATCATTAAAAGCCAATGTTATTTCAGATTATTTAATGGAGAAACTAGGATTTAAAATGAGAGAATGCGTTCAAGCTCCTGATGATTCTTTAATTGGTGCCTGGTTGAGTGTCACTCCTTTGGTTCATGATATTGCTGTAAGCCATGATCCATTCTCACCATCAACACATCAAATTCACCATCTGTCTTACTGGTTGGACAATGCCCAAGACCTTCTTCGTGCAGCAGATATCTTAACAGAACATGGTCTAAAGTTTAAAGGTCCAGGTAAACATGGTATATCTCAAGCAATGTATATCTATGTTGTGGACCCAGGAAGTGGAGTTCGGTTGGAATTGTTTACCAATGGCTATTTGATTTTTGAACCAGACTGGGAGCCGATTGTGTGGACTTTAGATGAGATGGATGTAGGCTTTACCTTCTGGGGCGATCAAACAGACACAGTGCCAGAAAACAATCCGACTATTGAAGCTTAAGAATATCGTAGATTAATTTTATAGAAGAGAGAGGTTAGTAAAATGGATGATCGTCAATTCCGAACTGCTATGGGGAAATTTGCTACAGGAGTAACCGTCATTGCTACAGATTTAGATGGAGATGTGCATGGGATGACAGCAAATGCTTTCATGTCCGTGTCACTTGATCCGAAACTGGTTGTAATCTCTATTGGTGAAAAAGCACGGATTCTTGAGAAAATTAAACAAAGCAAAACCTTTTCAGTAAATATATTAGCAGCAGACCAACAGGAACTTTCAATGATTTTTGCTGGACAGTTGAAGGAACACCGCGAAGTGGAGTTTGACCGTCTTGATGGGAAGCCCGTTCTAAAGGGAGCAGTTGCACAAATTGCTTGTGAGGTATCCGCTGAACATCTTGAAGGCGATCATACGCTATTCATTGGAAGAGTGACAGATATTCATTTAGAAGATGCTGAACCGCTTGTATTTTACAGTGGAAAGTACCGAGCTTTAGTAGAAGAAAAAGCTGTTACGGTATAATTAACACTTTTATGAAAAGGGGACAGCTGTAATGGATATTCAAAAAGCAGCAACTGCTTTAATGGAAGCCGAAAATGAGAAAAAACCGATTGCCCCATTCACATCATCAACAGAAGAAATCTCTGTTGATGATGCTTATAAAATCCAGCTTTACCAAATTCGCCATAAGGTAGAAAATGGTGCTGAAATCGTTGGGAAAAAGATTGGGCTTACGAGTAAAGCGATGCAGGAAATGTTAAATGTTACCGAACCAGATTATGGTCATATTCTAAATGACATGATTTATGGGGATGGAGAGTTGATTAGTCTCAATAAATTTATCCAGCCGAGGATTGAATTTGAAATAGCTTTTGTATTGAAAAAGGATTTAAAAGGTCCGGGTGTGACGATGAAAGATGTGATTGATGCAACGGATCATGTCGTCCCTGCTCTTGAAATTATTGACAGCCGGATCAAAGATTGGCAAATCAAGTTTGAAGATACAGTTGCAGACAATGGTTCCTCAGCTGGAGCAATTATTGGAAAAACAACGGCTAAACTAGATGATTTAGATTTGTCGGAGGTTGGAATGACTGTATATAGAAATGGTGAGTTTTTGGACTCAGCATTTGGTTCTGCAGTGATGGGACATCCTGCCGAAGCCGTTGCCTGGTTAGCCAATGCACTTGGCAGCTACGGTATTTCTCTTAATGCTGGTGAAGTAATTCTTTCAGGAGCACTTTCAAAAGCAATACCAATTGAAGATGGAGATACCTTCACAGCTGAATTTAAACATATTGGAGCAGTGACAGCTACCTTCAAGAAATAAAATCACGTTATAAAGATTAAGACTCCTTGTATGAAAAATGTAAGGAGTCTTTATTTTAAATTATAAACTAATCTATGAAATCAATCTTTTTAATACTTAATCTTTAATGGGAAAAAGGTGAGTTTATGAAGGGTAACTCAGGCAATCTACTGGAACCTAACTACATAGAAGATGGAAATAAAAAAATTCTAACCACTGCTGGTGCCTTTGGACTATTACGTAAGGGAATAATTGAGAACTTAGGGTCAAAGAGAGCCAAGGGGTTTTTGCTTCGTTATGGTTGGAGCTTGGGTGTCAGTGATGCTGAAGAAGCAATGGTAACGAGTACATCTATAGAATATCTTATTAAACAAGCCTCCGTTCTCCATTTAAGTACAGGGCATATTGGGGATGTCCAGTCTGAAAGATTTATTGAATTGATTGATTCGGAAAATATAAAAACAATCAGAGCAAAAGGAAAGTGGATCCATTCATTTGAAGCATATGAGCATCTTAAACATCATGGTAAATCAGATTCACCTGTATGTCATACTCTAATAGGGTATGCCAGTGGCTATATGTCTACGATTTGTAAAAAAAGTGTCATTGTCAAAGAAATTAGTTGTATCGCCAAAGGTGACCCTGAATGCTGTTTCGAAATGAAGCTCCAGGGGGATTGGGGAATGGAGATTCAGGAAGAGTTAAAATTCTATCATGAGATTAATATTATTGAAGAATTAGAGTATACTTACGAACAATTGTTAGAGCAGCGCAATTATATCGATAAGGTATCCAAATTTCATAAGAAATTAACGGAAAGTATTTCAAACGGCAGCAATTTACAGGATATTGCTGATACTACTTTTGGATTATTACGAATTCCCATATCAATTGAGGATTTAAGCTTTCAAAAAATTGTTTTCTCGGGAATGAACGAGGAAGAATATAGCAATCTGAGTAAAGAACTGAAAGAGAGTTTAATTCGGAAAAATAGGAAAAACAACATCCTGCCCCTTTTTAAGGAGACAACTAGATTAAAAACTGAAAATCAGGAACGGCTAGTAACTCCAATCATTGTACAAAAAAAGGTAATTGGATATTGTACATTTCTTTATCAAAAGGATACAGAGAAAAGCGCTGAGAATAATATTATGTTTATCGAACGGGTAGCTAATGCTGCTTCCTTATACCTTTTAAATGAAAAGACAAGTTTTGAAGCACTTGAAAAAATGAAGGGTTATTTTTTGGAACAAATTTTAAAGGGTCAATATACTTCCAGGGAAGAAATCATTAATCGCGGCCGATACATGGGGGTTGATCTTGAAACTCCATTTTATATTGCTGCAATTGACTATAAAGAGAATAACAAGACATCAAAAGATAACAAGGAACACTATGAACAAATTTTAGAATCAATTGCCAAATATTTAGATATTCAGGGGCATAAAGCCCTTATTGGTCAATATGAAGGTAAAATCATCATGTTAATCCCAGAGTCATCGAACATATTACCGAATATGGAAAGAATCTTAAAGCATATTGAAACGAATCATCCCTTCTACAAATATAAAATTGGAATTAGTGACAAATCTGAAGATATTGAACATGTTTTGGATAATTTGGATGAATCATTTATTACCCTGCGTATGTCCACTGAAAAGAAAATTATCCATTTTAAAGATTTAGGGATTGTGGGTATTTTGATTAATTCAAAAAATGTAAGCGGGATTAAGAAAATAGCTAAACAAGAATTAGGGCCAATCTATAAGTTAAGTGAAGTAAAGATGAAAGAGTTATTGAAGACACTTTATGTCTTTTTAGCGAATGGAGGTAAACTCCAGCAAACGATGGAGGATCTTTCTTTGTCGATGAGCGGTCTTATGTATAGGATTAATAAGATTGAAAAACTAATTAAAAAAGATTTGCGAGATTCATCACAAAGCTATCAGTTACTATTAATTTTAGATTCACTGTTAGCTTTGGGGGAACTAGAGATATAGATATCCAACAAAAAACTACTAAAAAATAACTAATAATCAAATACTTTTTATTCTAGAAATAAACGATTAAATTTTCTAAAATTTCAGTAATAGATAAACTTTACTATGATTAAACGTTTAATTAAAAAATGTAAGGGATTTCATTTATGGGGGATTTTTAAAAACAACTATATTGCTAGGAGGAGAATTGTAAATTGACAAACATTACTCAACAATCAATTAAAACGGCTAATTTTGAAACCTATTTAAATCGTACTGGTCAAGGGAATTCAGAGGTGATTTTATTTTTACATGGCTCTGGACCAGGTGTTACATCGTTTGCCAATTGGCGTTATGCCTTAAATGCCTGCAGTGAAACTTATGACTGTCTTGCACCAGATCTTTTAGGGTTTGGAAACAGCAGTCATCCAGAAACTTTGCCAAAGAATAGGCAGGGATGGATGACTCTATGGGTAAATCAACTCATGGAGCTACTAGATGAATTGGGTGTTCAAAAGGCCCATTTAGTGGGGAATTCATTGGGATGTTCCATTGCGCTTGAGCTGTTGTTAGAACATCCAGAGCGATTTGACCGAGTGGTTTTGATGGGACCAGGAGGAACACCAAATACCAAATTAAGCCCAGAGTTAGCTCGTGCTAAAGGATTTTATGACAATCCGTCACCAAAGAAATTGCGTCAAATTATGAGCTGGTTTGTATATGATGCGGAGGCAATGGCGCCAATAATCGATGCAATCACCGATTATCGATATGAAACAGCAATGAAACCAGATGTCCGAATATCTAATGATTCAATTTTCGCAACAGCTGCTGTACCTGTTCCTGTGACAGCACTAAGAAGAATTGAGCATCCTATTCTACTCGTGCATGGGCGGGATGATATGGTCTGCTCGGTGGAGTCCAGCTATTACTTACTCTCACATCTGCCAAATTCACAACTGCATGTATACGGTAAATGTGGTCACTGGACACAAATTGAAAAACAGGAAAGCTTTAATCAGCTCATTCAAAATTATTTTGCAGATATCATTTAATAAAAACAAGGAGGAATAGAAAATGACTTTACCTGAAATTGCAAAGTTAGGGCATGTCGCACTCGTTACACCAGATCTTGAAAAATCACTTTGGTTTTTCCGTGATGTAATCGGCTTAGAAGTAACGGAAGAAGTAAATGGTACTCATTATTTACGCGCTTGGGGTGATTTTGAACACCACTCTCTTTCATTAACAGCAGGGGATAGAGGATACGTTGATCATATTGGCTGGAGAACGAAGCGGCCGGAAGATGTTGAAGGTTTTGCTCAGCTACTTGAAAAAGCCGGAACAGAAGTAAAATGGATTGAAGCAGGAGAAGAGACTGGTCAAGGAAGAGCGATTCGTTTTAAACTGCCAAGTCAGCATTCCTTTGAAATCTATTATGATGTAGAAAAACCTAAAGCGGATGAAAAAAGACGTTCAGTATTGAAAAATCAAACATACAAGGCTTGGGCTCGCGGATGCTCGCCTAGAAGATTTGATCATGTAAATATTGCTACTTCAATGGATGTTCAAGAAATCCTTGATTACTTGGGTAACCAATTAGGCTTTAAGCTACGGGAATATGTGAGATATAACAATGAAACAACCTTAGCGGGCTGGATGAGTGTAACGCCTCTCGTTCACGACATAGCCGTTATCACAAGGCCGCAGGCAAAAACGCCAAACCAGCTTCACCACATTTCCTATTGGCTGGATAACGCACAGGATGTCTTACGGGCAGCAGACATTTTAAGCGAAGAAGGCATTAAGTTCATCGGACCTGGTAAACACGGAGTTTCTCAAGCTTTATATTTATATGTGATTGATCCAGGCAGCGGCTGCCGTGTTGAATTGTTTAGTAACTCCTATTTAATACTTGAACCTGATTGGGAGCCTGTCGAATGGACAGAGGAGGATCATTCCATAGCTAACACCTATTGGGGCGAGTCCGTTATGGACAAGGAAATGAACAAACCAACAATTGAGGCTTAAATTAGAAAGCTGACTCAAAAGTAATTGAGTCAGCTTTTTTAAAAGAGACTTTTGGAAAGAGAGGCAGATCGTTGTGAGTGATAACAGAATCTATGAAGCGGATATTGTTGTAGTTGGCGCAGGAAATGCTGCTATGTGCGCTGCGATATCAGCAAGAGAAAATGGGGCTAATGTTTTGGTACTTGAAAAAGCACCAGAGGCTGAAAAAGGAGGGAACAGTACCTATACTCATGGTTCCATCCGATTTGCCTATAATGGAGTCGAAGACTTAAAGGAGATTATGCCCGACCTTTCACAAGAGGATATTGAGGGGTCCGATTTTGGGGTCTATACCGAGGAAGATTTCTATGAAGATATGTGCCGTGTCACAGATTACCGGACTGACCCAGAATTAGCTTCGATTCTTACAGGAAAAAGTTTTGAAACGATAAAATGGCTCACCTCCCATAAGGTACGCTGGGTGCCTATTTATGGTCGTCAAGCCTTTAAGGTTGACGGTAAATTTAAGTTCTGGGGTGGAATGATTGTTGAATCCGTGGGCGGGGGACCTGGATTAGTAGAAGCCCTGCATAAAGAAGCATCTTCTTTAGGTGTTCAAACTCTATTCAATGCCATGGCGACTGAGCTGATCCATGATGACAATGGAGTGCATGGAGTGATATTTAAGCACAATGGCAAAACAACAAGGGTACATGCTAAAGCTGTGATCTTGGCCTCTGGAGGCTTTCACGCAAATCCTGAAATGCGGACGCGATACTTAGGACCAAAATGGGATTTGGCTCATGCTAGAGGGAGCCGTTTTAACACCGGAGAAGGTATTCAAATGGCATTAAACATTGGTGCTCTTGCCAGTGGTAACTGGTCGGGCTGTCATTCGGTCGGCGGGGACAGGTATCTCCCAGAATTTACGGAAGGATTTCAAAAGCTTAGTTATCCTTTTGGAATTATGGTAAACGCAGAAGGGAAGCGTTTTGTAGACGAGGGTGCTGATTTCCGTAATTACACCTATGCAAAATATGGCAGGGTAATTCTTGAACAGCCGGGGCAATTTGCATGGCAGATTTTCGATCAAAAAACAGCTCGACTATTACGAGAAGAATACAAGGGCAGGCAAGTGACAAAAGTAAAAGCCAATACACTAGTGGAATTAGCTGAAAAACTCGAGGGCGTTAATCCTGAAGGGTTCTTACAAACGGTCAAAGAGTACAATGCGTCTATTCGGACAGATATTCCGTTTAATCCAAATATTAAGGACGGCAGGTGTACAGAAGGATTAGCGGTACGTAAATCAAATTGGGCAAACACATTGGAGGACGGTCCTTTTGAAGCCTATGCCGTTACCTGCGGCATTACCTTTACTTTTGGCGGCTTAAAAATTAACCCAACGACAGAAGTTCAAGATGTATTATCCAACTCTATTCCAGGATTATATGCTGCAGGAGAAGTTGTAGGTGGTTTATTTTACTTTAACTACCCTGGCGGGGCAGGATTAACGGCTGGATCTGTTTTTGGAAAAATTGCAGGTGAAAAGGCAGCGCAATTTATCAAAACAAAGGAATTAATGAATTCGTAAAAAATCCTTACTATTTTCTAAGCTTGCGGACAAAACCTCTGACGTAAACTTCTAAAAACCAATAAAAGTTATCTAAAAATGTTTTAAAATTGAATGTTTTTTTCCCTATAAAAAAATTTTGTAATATTCTAAAATTTAAATAAGATCTTAAACAAATAAGCAAAATAAAGTTGAAAAGGGGATTTTATAATGAACAAAGTAGCCTATAGTGACGCTTACCTTGTAGATAAAGCCAAATCACTTGTCCCAAAGCTAAAGGAAAGAGCTAAAGAAACGGAAGAAATTCGCCGAATTCCTGAAGCAACCATAAATGAATTAAAAGAAGCTGGACTTTTCAAGTTACTTCGTCCACAAATTTATGGCGGCTACCAAACGAGTATGAGAACCTATTCGGATTGTATTGTTGAAATTTCGCGCGGCTGTGCTTCCACAGGCTGGATTCTCTCGCTATGTGCGATTCGGGAACTTATGGTAGCAGAATCATTTACGGAAAAAACTCATCAAGAAATCTTCGGAGAGAATGAAGATAATGTCCTTTTTGCGGGTGTATACGAACCTAGAAAATGTATTGCCCGAAAAGTGGAGGGTGGATATTTAATCGAAGAAGGTTTCTGGATGTTCTGCTCTGGTTCGCTCCATGCTACTTGGGGATACTTCGGAATGGCTATCCGGGACGATGAAGGCAACCTCGTAGATCAAGCATTAATGACGCTGCCATTTGAAGAAGTAGAAATTATGGATGACTGGCATGTCATGGGGTTGAAGGGTACAGGAAGTAATAGTGTTAAAATGACGAACGTATTTATTCCAGAACATCGAGTGGTTTCTTTTGCGGAAGTGTTAAATGGCCAATTTAAATCTGATCATTTACGTGATATCCCACTTTACAATACGGCACTATTTCCATCCTTAGCTTTGTCATTGGCATTACCAGGCTTAGGATTGGTCAAGGCAGCGTTAGAATTTTTCCAGCAAGTACTGCCTAATCGAAAAGCTGCTCATATCGGTGTAGAAAATTTAATTGATTCACCGACTCTCCATGCATTACTTTCGGATGCTGCTTTGAAAATTGATACCGCTTCCATGCATTATTACCGTGTGGCGGATGAACTAGATGCATGGGCTGCCAGCGGTAAATTCATGGATAAACCAGCACGAGTTAAGGCATTAGCGGATATCGGTTATGCTAATCAAGTAAGTAAGGAAGCACTCGATATTTTAATTCTAGCCAGCGGTTCTGGTTACGTATATGAAGGTCATCCGCTACAAAGAATTTTCCGTGACTTTTGGACGCTCTATTCACACAGAACGATTTCACCGTTAATCACCAAAGAAAATTATGGTCGCGTTTTATCCGGCTTAGAATCAAATGCACTAAGATATTAGGAAACTCCTAATCTATCAAAAAAATCTTAATCAAGAAGAAAGGAGACTGTATGGAAACAATCTATATAAACCATGATAATTTGGCAAATTGGCAGGGAAAAGCAAATGCATGTGTAATGGCCCTTGGTTTTTTTGACGGACTCCATTACGGACATCGAGAAGTAATTAAAACGGCTTTACGGATAGCGAAAGAAAAGGATGTGCAGCTTGCTGTTATGAGTTTCTTTCCACATCCAAAGTCTGTCCTATCTAATGGGGAGAAACAAATTGACTATTTAATCCCCCTTTCTGTTAAAGAGAAAATTCTTCGGGGGCTTGGTGTCGATACGTTTTATATTGTTGAATTCACTAGGAAATTTGCTGCTCTTTCACCTGAACAATATGTTAAAGATTATTTGGTCAATCTAGGAGTTATCCATGCAGTCGCTGGTTTTGATTTTACTTATGGTTCTAGGGGAATCGGAAATTTAGAGCGTTTGAAGAAAGATTCAAGGGGAATCATTGATGTGACAAAGGTGGAAAAAGTGGCATGCCGTGGCGAGAAAATCAGCTCTACCAGCATACGTGAAAGATTAGTTGCAGGCAATGTAGAGGAACTGCCAGATTTTCTTGGCTGCTGCTATGAAGTTGAAGGAATGTGGGATGGTCAAACCTTCAAGCTGAATCCATACTATACACTACCTGCCTCCGGAAAGTATGCGGTAACCATTAATATTGGAAATTTATCAAAACTTACAGAAGTGATTGTGGAAGAAAAATCTCTCAAACCTGTTTCAGAACTGCCGCTATATATGTTTGGGAGGCTATCGATTGTTTGGCATCAGCGTATCTCCGAGGAGGCTTCCTCTTCTCGTCCTATCTTAAAAGTTGGAGGATTAACTCTATGAATAAATGTAAAGATTTTCAAAAGCTGCTTCATGAACCAGGTTCCTTTATCCTTCCTGGTGCTTATGATGCAATGTCAGCAAAATTAATAGAAGAAACTGGCTTTCAGGCGATTTACGCAACAGGAGCGGGTATATCCAATGCACAGCTCGGCTGGGCTGACGTGGGACTCACTTCTCTAAAGGAAGTGGTTGATATTGTTGCAAGAATGGCCGACGTTACCAATATTCCGATAGTAGTAGATGGAGATACTGGGTTCGGAAATGCGATCAATGTCATTCGGACTGTAAAGGAGTTTGAACGCGCAGGTGTCGCTGCCATTCAAATGGAGGACCAAGTATCACCAAAGAAATGCGGCCACTTTAGTGGAAAAGAAGTCATTTCTAAGGAAGAAATGGTCGGAAAAATCAAGGCTGCCTTAGATACAAGAAAAGATGAAAATCTCGCGATTATGGCACGCACTGATGCTATTGCCGTTAATGGTGTTGAAGACGCTATAGACAGAGCTTTTGCCTATTACGAAGCGGGTGCTGATATTATTTTTGTAGAAGCACCAAATACCATTGAACAATTACGGCAAATTACAAGTTCACTAAAAGGAATCCCACAGGTTATTAACCTAGTAGAGGGCGGCAAAACTCCGCTAATTTCCTTAAAAGAAGCAGAAGAAATCGGTTTTAAAATCATGCTTTGTGCAAATACAGCACTTCGCTCCGCGATTAAAGGAATCACTGAATCCTTAAGAATTCTTAAAGAAGAAGGCTCACAGGAAAATCTATTACCTTTAATTTGTACCTGGGAAGAAAGACAATCTCTTTTCAAACTCAATCAAATCAAAGAGTGGGAAAAGAAGTATTTAAATAGTTAATTCATATAATAGGAGGACAAAAAAATGGAGAGAGAATTGGATTATGACATTGTAGTCATTGGCTGCGGTGTGGCAGGAACAGCAGCAGCTTTGTCCGCTGCGGAAAGTGCAAAGAAAGCAGGAGGAAATTTACGAATTGCCATCTTAGAACGCACGGATTACGATCATCGCGGCGGAAATTCCAGGTGGACAGCCTCTTATATGCGAATGAAGAATGTTGATGAAATCGCAGACAACTTTGTAGAAGATATGATGGCGTTCTCAGATGATTTCTCCGATAGGGAGTACATAGAAACTCTCGCAGAAAACGCTGGCAGTACGCTGCGCTGGGTCGAGGAAAAAGGGGTAGATTTCGATTACCTGCCAACGATGTTTTTAACTTCTTCAAAACCGCGGCTGCTTCCAGTTGGCGGTGGTCGTGCCATTATTGATACTTTATCTCGCCGGGCTGGCGGACTTGGTGTAGAGATTATATACGAAGCAACAGCATGGAAATTACTGCTTGATGATGAGGGCGCGGTGAATGGACTCATGATTCGGGTAAAGGGTGGAAATTCCCTTGAGCTTAAAGTGGGAGCAGTTGTACTTGCAGCTGGTGGATTCCAGGGAAATCAGGAAATGATGGCACAGTATGTTGGCAGGGATGCGCATAAAATTCGTACCGTTGCCGAAGGCGGCCTTTACAACAAAGGGGAAGGTATTCGAATGGCGATGGCAATAGGGGCAAAAGGAGCGGGTCAATTCGATGCCTTCCATGCAGAACCAGTTGACCCAAGAAGTAAGCGCGAAGAAGCAGCAGTTATGACCTACCCTTACGCGATTTTGGTTGATAAAAATGGCAACCGTTTTGTCGATGAAGGCATTTCCACTGTAGACGAGCAATATGAAGCGGTAGCCCGCAAAATCTTCTACGATCTCCCTGACCATATCGCCTATATGATCAGTGACCAAAAAATGTACGATATTCCGAATTATGAAAGAGCGATTGAAACGGATAAACCAGCGATTGAGGCAGATACACTAGAGGAATTAGCAGAGAAAATTGGGGTGCCTGCAGTTCAGTTGACAGCAACGGTAGAGGCCTTCAATGCAGCTGTACAACCAGGAGAATTCCACTGGGATAAGAAGGACGGAAAACAGGCAGTTGGAATTACTCCGCCAAAATCAAACTGGGCGATTACAATCGATAAGGGGCCATATATCGCCTACCCAATTGTCTGCTCCAATGTTTTTACCAATGGCGGCTTAGCATCTGATACCAATGGCAGAGTCTTATCACAGGATGATGATGTAATTCCTGGATTATATGTAGCGGGAGAAACAGCTGGCCTTTATTATGGAAAATATCCTGGCGGCACATCCGTGCTTCGAGGCCTGGTCTTTGGTAAGCGTGCAGGTGAGCATGCAGCGTCTTATGTTAGTAGTGATAAAAAACTTGGGGTGTAAAGAAGGGGTGATTATCCTTGGAATTAAAAAATAAAGTTGCATTTGTAACTGGCGGCGGCAGAGGGATTGGCCGGGAAACCTGCCTGCTTTTAGCAAAGCAGGGGGCAAAAGTAGCTGTTTTTTCTCGCAGTCTAACAGAAACTACGGAAGTTGCTGCTTATATTAGGGAAGAGCTTGGAGGCGAAGCTATCGCTCTTGCTGGTGATGTACGCTCTGAGGATGATGTGAACAAAGCTGTTCAGAAAACGGTAGAAAAACTCGGAAGTATTGATATTTTAATCAATAATGCCGGTGTCATGCTGCTAAAGCCATTCGATGAAACGACGGTTGAAGAGTGGGACTTTGTCCAAGAAATCAATACCCGCGGTGTATTTTTATGTGCGAAGGCAGTAGTACCGCAAATGAAAGAGAAAAGAAATGGTGTCATTATCAACGTTTCATCCATCTGGGGGACAAAAGGCGGTCCGGACAGAAGTGCCTATATTACCTCTAAATTTGCTGCAATTGGATTTACCAAAGCACTAGGTGAAGAGTTAAAACCATTTAATGTTAGGGTAAATGCGGTCTGCCCAGGCCCAGTTGACACAAAGATGATGGAAGATATTGCTCCGGATGCGAAGAAAGATAATTGGCTGCATCCAATTGACATGGCAAATGTAATTGTTGATTTGTGTCTTCCAAAAATGAAAGCCGTATCGGCAACTGTGATTGAAGCCTTCGGCAATGGTAGACCGGTAAATCTATAAAAATAATAAACTATTACGTTAATTGAAAAGGGGAAAGAAAATGGAAAACTTTATAACAGCAATCGAATCAAAAAATATTAGTCTAGCATTAGCAAATAAAATGCTAGAGGCAGCATTAGAAAAGGGAAAAGAGCTTGGCATTCCGTTTAGTATTGCAATTGTCGATAAACCTGGTAATTTAAAAGCTTTTTATGCAATGGATGGTGCACCAGTTTTAAGTTTAGAAATTGCCCAAAATAAAGCATTTTCTGCTGCAGCTTATAATCGGGCTACACATGAGTGGTACGACAGATTAAAGGATGATCCACCATTGCTCCATGGTATTGTCCACACACCAAGATTAGTTATTTTTGGGGGTGGATATCCAATTAAAATCAATAACGAACTGATTGGTGGAATTGGAGTAAGCGGCGGTCATTATTCACATGACATGCAGGTATGTGAAGCAGCGTTAGAAGTGTTAAAGGCCTTTGAATCTGAGGAGTGATAATAAATGAAAAGCTATGATTTGATCATTCTAGGCGGCGGTCTTGCGGGCATGAGTGCTGCCGTTGAGGCTGGGGAGCAGGGTTTGAACATCCTGCTCCTAGAAAAGCAGGATGAACTTGGCGGCAGTACAGTCCTCAGCTCAGGTTATATGGCATTTGCGGGAACAGATATGCAGGAAAAGGCGGGAATTATCGATTCTACTGAATCCCTATTGGCTGACATGACAGAGGTAGGCGGCAGGATAAATAATCAAACACTTATAGCTGAATATGGCAGACATCAGCTAGAAACATATCAATGGCTGGTTGACCACGATGTCGAGTTCAGATCATTGGAAGCGGTAAGCGGTCATAGTGTTCCCCGCGGGCATATTATTGATCCTCATCAGGCAATTCAGTCTTTATACAAGAGAGTGAAACAGCTTGCTAACGTGACGATTTATTTCAATGCTCCTGCAAAAAGACTGCTAAAGAATGCTGAAGGACGAATTAATACGGTTTTATATGAGGCGGATGGCGAAGTAAAAAAGGCAATTGCTTCGAAAGGAATATTAATTGCCTCTGGTGGTTTTGCCAAAAGCGAGGAGCTGCTGAGTCAGTTTGCCCCGCAATTAAAGGGTGCCTTAAGAATTGGCGGTGCCGGAAATCAAGGTGATGGCATTCGGATGGCTTGGGAGCATGGTGCATGGGTGAAGGACCTCCCTTATTTGAATGGAACATATGGATTTCATCCAAGTGCAGCCGGGAAATTAAAGTCGCAGGGATTGGCATTTTATAAAGGAGCTATTATGGTTAACCAGCTTGGAAAGCGGTTTGTGAATGAGTCTATTTCTTATAAACTATTAGGAAAAGCGGCATTCGATCAGCCTGAACAGATCAGCTATCAAGTATGGGATCAGACCGTAATGGATAAGGGTGTGTTAGATGATCCCCTTTATGATTTTGAATTGCTAAAGAAGCGCAGACTTCTGTACAAAGCTGACAATTTAGAAGAACTGGCAGATTGCATTGACGTACCTGTAGAAGTACTGGAAGAAACCATTTCTAGATATAATCAAGGCGTTCAAAATGGAGAAGATCCTGATTTTGGCAGAAAGACTTTGACACATAACTACGGAAAACCAACAGCTCTTGAAAAAGCACCTTTTTATGCTTTCGAATCGACAGTCGCAATGCTGGCAACCTATGCAGGTGTATCTGTAAATGCAAATGCACAGGTGGTGAATCCTTACGGTGAGCCTATTCCAGGTCTGTATGCAGCGGGGGAAGTAACTGGCGGATTCCACGGGGCTGGCTATATGACAGGAAGTTCGCTGGGGAAGGCAGCCGTATTTGGAAGGATTGCTGTCCAGGCTGCGGTTTCTGAGAACGCGGTAGTTTAGTACTTTATATAAATATTGAAAAAGGTGGTCTTTGAAATGAAAATCTGGCATCAGAGCCTAACAACCATTGACCGGGTGCCGCATTATCGGGATGCAATCATCAATCATGTGAGCAGGATTGCCCGACCGGGTGTAGAGGTTGTTTTACATGGTATGTCGGAAGAAACATACCCATCACATTACCCTGGGATATTTATAACCCATTCCTATTTACAAAATCTTCACCGGGAACAGTTTGTGCGAGCTGCCCTGACAGCTGAAAAGGCAGGATATGATGCGATGTTTATAGCGACTATTCCTGATGTAGGTCTTTTAGAAGCACGAACGTTGGTAGATATTCCTGTTGTTGGGTATGGTCAAGCCTCCTTCCATATGGCGTCCATGATTGGGGATCGTATCGGGGTAGTGAATTTCTTAGCGCCGCTTGCGGACCAGCTACGTCAAAATGCTGATAAGTACGGTTTAGGAGGAAAGCTTGGACCAATTGTTCAGACAGAAGCGGGCTTTGACGATATTATGGCCGGATTTAATGACCCTGAACCAATTATTGAATCCTTCAAAAAGGCAGCAGAGTTGGCGATTGCTGATGGAGCAGATGTCATCATCCCAGGAGAGGGCCCGATGAATGTCTTTTTAGCGACGCAGGGAATTTCTAGAATTGGGGATGTACCAGTGATTGACTCCTTTGCAGCTGGAATTAAGATGTGCGAGTCATTAGTAGATTTGCGCAAAAACTCCGGTGTCTACATGACACGACGCGGATTCTATAATGCAAAGCCGCCTGTTGAGGCGGTGGAAAGGCTGAGGGAAATGTACGGACTCATTCCTTCTCCAAATCCTAAAGACGATAATGGATTGTCTGTAACAGGGGTAGGCGTTAAGAACTGATAGTGCCCCTCACTGTTGGCGAAGGGGATCACGAGGGTCTTTAGTTACCTTCGTAGGGGGAAAAGCTTGTTAAAGGGAATCAAAGGAGGTCTTTAGTTACCTTCGCAGGGGAAAAAGCTCGCTGAAGGGAATCAAAGGAGTTCTTTGGTACCCTTCTCAGGGGAAAAGGCTTGCCGGAGGGAATCAAAGGAGTTCTTTGGTGCCTTTCATAAACCAAAAAGCTTGCTGAAAGGCATCAAAAGATATCTTCATTGTAATCAATTGAGAGGTGAAATAAATATGCACATCGTTGTCTGCCTTAAACAGGTTATAGACCCGGAAATTACACCAAGATATTTTAAAATTGATGCTGATACAAATCGTCCGGAGACAAGTGACACCGATTTGGTACTAGATTCGTTTGCCGAAAACGCACTTGAACTGGCAATTCAAATTAGAGATAAAATACCTGGAGCTACAGTAACCGCTCTGTGCCTTGGAGATGAGGAATCGGAGGATGTACTTCGAAGAGCGCTTGCTTTTACAGCCAATGCAGCTGTCAGAGTATGGGATTCGGAGTGGGAAAATTTAGACGGTCAAGCGGTTGGGCATATTCTTGCACAATCCATTAAAACCTTAGGCGGTGCTCAGCTTGTGCTGACAGGATACCAAGCCAGTGATATCGAAGAAGGTCTTGTTGGACCTGTTATGGCGGAAGAACTTGGAATTCCTTGCTTGACACTCGTTTCAGACCTTGAGGTGGAAGAGGATAATGTGAAAGCTACGATTGAAGTAGAAGGCGGATATGCTGTAGTAAGTGTCCCGTCTCCTTCGATTTTCACAATCATAAGCTCTGAGACAAATGTCCCAAGGCTGCCAAAGGTAAAGGATGTTAGACTTGCAAGAAGTAAACAGATTACACTTTTAGAATCAGAAGAACTTAATCTTGATAGTGAGCGCTGTCAACCGGGTGTCAAGCTGGAGCGGGCATACGTCGTGAATAGGGAAGTCGCTTGTGAGGTACTGCCTGGAAATGATGGTGGTGACTTCGCTGGTGAATTAGCGGAGAGGCTATTGGCTCTAAAGATTTTATAGGAGGAAGACAACATGTCAAGAATTCTTGTATTTACAAATCAACAGGAAGAAGGCTTGAGTACAGGTGCTAAGGAAGCGTTAGCATTTGGCAGCCGCTTGGCTAGTTCCACTGGTGGTGAAGTTCGTTCTGTCTCGCTAGGACCTTTAGCGGCGGATGGGGCTAAGGAATCGATCTCCCTTGGGGCAAGCATCGCTTATACGATTTCGAATCCTTTGCTCGCTGAATATGATGTAGAACTGTATGTAAACTGCATCGAAACTGTATTCCAACAGTCCGGAGCAGATATCCTTATTCTCTCTTTCGACAGGATTGGGAAAGACCTTGTTGGAAGACTAGCTACACGTATTGGTGCCTCTGCTATTACGGAAGTAGTTGACTACAATGCCGACAGTGAAAAATTAACTTGGATTCGTCCAATTTACGGAGATAAGGCGTTCGGGGAATATACAACAACCCGTTCTTTAGTAGTCGTTGGTATTCGTAAAAAGAGTCAGAATGTAGATATGCCGGATGAGACACGTATAGGCGAAATCATTGAAGTTAACTATTCTCCAACAGAAGACATGATTGTAACCAAGCTAGTCGTAAAAATTCAAGCTGCATTATCAGATATTCGGCTGGAGGATGCACGAATTGTCATTTCCGGTGGTCGAGGAGTCGGGGGTCCAGAGGGCTTTAATGAACTTCATGTCCTAGCATATCTCCTAGGGGGTACAGTCGGTGCCTCACGTGCTGCATGTGACGCCGGATGGGTTCCTTCAAACCTTCAGGTTGGGCAGACTGGTGCAATCGTTGCTCCGGATTTATATATTGCAGTTGGAATATCTGGAGCCAGTCAGCACCTTGCTGGAATCTCCAATGCAAAGACGGTGGTTGCTATCAACACAGACCCAGAAGCACCTATTTTCAAACGAGCCAATATTGGGGTCGTAGCCGACTACAAAACAGTTATCCAATCACTTACGGAAAAACTGAAAAAGGTACTTGTTTAAGAATTGAAAAGCGTCATTAAAAAAATCCTCGGTTGGGGATTTTCTTTTTTAAAGGAAGGTGCAGGGAATATGGTATTATTGATGTTCAAGCTGTTTCTGGAAAGACAGGAATCGCTGCCCCGAAAACAGTCACAGAGGTAATTGAAGGCGGGAACGATGCATTAGAAGCATTAATCAAAATAATAAAAAGTTCTCAAGAGAAAATGAATGAAGAAGATATCCGATTCGCACCAGCAATTCCTAATGCGGGGAAGGTGATATGTGTTGGAATGAATTACCGTAAACATGCAATCGAATCCGGTTGATAAAAGAAAACTAACCAAAAATGAAATGCTGCTGAAAGTGACCGAAGAAGCGATGGTGTCAACTATGGCAGTAAGACTTTTAGCGCCAATGAACTTATTGACCAATTCTTTAGTATGGTCGATAAATTCTTTTTTTATTTTTATGTTTGTTTTAGGGTTTTCCCATTTCTGTTACAAATATATTTTTAGAAATTTTATCTTAAAATATTCCTCGTTTTGTTTCATCAATAGTCATTTTTGAAAAAAATTTTGTTTTTTTAACTGATATGCTTTTATTTTCCATTAATACATTTTAAAAAATAACGAAATATAAGGAGGCAAAAACAATTCTTTTGCAAGGGGGTAATCAATTTTGATAAAAAAGCCACTAGGTTTACTATTAACAGGGGTTTTGACAATTGGTCTTGCTGCATGTAATAACAATGGGAATAATGCAGCCGATGGAGTCCGTACTGGCATGGTGAACCGTGACAACACGACTTTAAATGTTGGTAACAACAGAGATGATGGAATAGACCATAATGGACCACTAACCGAGGATTACACCAATAATGATAATAGTGATCGCGATTGGGATCGAAATCGAAACAATGTAACCAATGTGAATAACTATCGTAATACCAGTCGGTACAATAATCAAAGAAATGTAAATAACAACCGATTAAATGTAAATAACAATCTGGATACAGACCGACATATATTTAACGATCGTAATGTGAATTACTATAATGGTCGTAGTATGAATAACCATAATGACGGGTTGGATATCTCAGCAGATAGTACAAATTTGGATAGTAAAAGCTACCCACATACAAAAGCGATCTTGATTCAACATGCTCAGTATCGTGATATCCCGTTCGGATCTGTTCAATGGTACCAATTTGGAGGAAATCAACAAGGACAAACTCCAAGGCAACAACAAGTGCCAATTGTGCCGCCACCAAATCCGGCAGCACCAACGCCTACAGTGCCAGTACCAGCAACACCAGCACCAGCACCTGTAACACCAGTGCCAAAAGCACCGACAGCACCAGCACCTGTAACACCAGCGCCAAAAGCACCGACAGCACCAGCACCTGTAACACCAGCGCCAAAAGCACCGACAGCACCAGCACCAAAAGCACCGACAACACCGGCGCCTGCAGCACCAGCACCAAAACCAGCTGCTCCTGCGCCAACTACTGGTAATGTCAGTCAATATGTGCAACAAGTTATCGATTTAACTAATGCTCAACGTAGCAAAAGTGGCTTACCAGCTTTAAAAGCCGATTCACAATTAAGTGGAGTTGCACAAAAGAAATCAGTGGATATGCAGCAAAACAATTATTTTTCACATACAAGCCCAACTTATGGTTCACCATTTGACATGATGAGAGACTTTGGAGTGACATATAAGTCTGCCGGGGAAAATATCGCCCAAGGACAACGGACACCACAAGAAGTCGTAAATGCATGGATGAATAGTGAAGGGCATAGGAAAAACATCTTAAGTGCTAACTTTACTCATATCGGAGTAGGGTACGAAAAGTCTGGAAACCACTGGACACAAATGTTTATAGGTAAATAATCAAGACATTGGAAAGGAATCTTAATCGGATTCCTTTCCTTTGAAAACCCGTTTTTTTACATAGTATTGACAACGTTTACACCATAGAATAAAATTTAACCTATGTTAGGATTTTGTTTCGGGAACGAAGAGGTTCACGCTGATTAACCTATTTTAATAGGTTGTTTCTGTGTGGATCTCTTTTTTGCATAAGTTGTCATGATTTTGGGGGGATAATAAAATGGAAAAATATATTATGTCTTTAGATCAAGGTACCACAAGTTCGAGAGCCATTCTGTTTAATAAAAATGGAGAAATTGTTCATACCGCTCAAAAGGAATTTACACAATTTTTTCCTAAACCAGGTTGGGTAGAACATAATGCGAATGAGATATGGGGTTCTGTCTTAGCTGTTATTGCGGCTGTACTAACAGAATCAGGCATTAAACCTGAACAGATTAGCGGGATTGGAATCACGAACCAGCGAGAAACGACAGTGGTCTGGGACCCGGAAACAGGAAGACCAGTTTATAACGCAATTGTATGGCAATCTAGGCAAACAAGCGGGATTTGTGAGGAGCTAATTGAAAAAGGGTATAATAACCTTATTAGAGAAAAAACGGGACTATTAATTGATGCTTATTTCTCAGGAACCAAAGTAAAATGGATACTGGACAATGTAGAAGGGGCAAGAGGGGAAGCAGAACAGGGAAAATTATTATTTGGTACTATTGATACATGGTTGATTTGGAAGTTGTCTGGCGGGAAGACTCATGTCACTGACTATAGTAATGCATCACGTACATTAATGTTTAATATTTATGATTTAAAATGGGATGAGGAATTATTAAAAATTTTAGGAGTTCCTCGAACAATGCTTCCAGAAGTGAAATCTTCATCTGAAATTTATGCGCAAACTGAAGGTAATCACTTTTTTGGACAGGAAATTCCGATTGCAGGTGCTGCTGGTGATCAGCAAGCTGCTTTATTCGGCCAGGCATGTTTTGAGAAAGGTATGGCCAAAAATACTTATGGTACGGGTTGTTTTATGCTGATGAATACTGGCGAAAAAGCTGTTCGATCTGAGCATGGACTGCTCACCACGATTGCCTGGGGATTAAATGGAAAGGTTGAGTATGCTCTTGAAGGCAGTATTTTTGTTGCTGGCTCGGCGATTCAGTGGCTTCGAGATGGATTAAGGATGTTAAAAAGTGCAAAAGACAGCGAAAATTACGCTTCTAAAGTGGAGTCGACAGACGGAGTTTATGTTGTCCCTGCATTTGTGGGTCTTGGTACGCCTTATTGGGATAGTGATGTTCGAGGTGCTGTCTTTGGACTTACGAGAGGAACCAGCAAGGAACATTTTGTACGGGCAACAGTTGAGTCGCTTGCCTATCAAACAAAGGATGTTTTATCTGCCATGGAGGCAGATTCCGAAATTAACTTAAAAAACCTCCGTGTGGATGGCGGCGTAGTTATGAATAATTTCTTAATGCAGTTTCAGAGTGATCTCCTAAATGTTCCTGTTGAAAGGCCGATTATAAATGAAACAACAGCACTCGGAGCAGCATATCTAGCCGGTCTTGCAACTGGTTTTTGGAGCAGCAAAGAAGAGATTTCAAACCAGTGGGCAATTGACCGTTGCTTTGAGCCTGAAATGACTAAAGAAAAAAGGGAACTTCTCTATAATGGTTGGAAAAAAGCAGTTCATGCAGCGATGGCATTTAAATAAGATATTACGAATGGAATGAACCTATCGATAAACGGTAACGATTTGGTTATAATCGTGCCCTGTAATGCACATTTTTGCAGTGAACGGTAACGATTAAGTTCATGTCCTTTTGTATTTATTAAGGCAAATAAAGAAAAGTGGAAATCCATCTATCATGATTGAGTGAGAGGGAAGAAAAATGACAGAATCATTTTCAGCTCTAAAAAGAGAAAATCGGCTTAAAAGCATGTCTGAGGGACAATATGACCTGCTTGTTATTGGGGGAGGAATCACTGGTGCCGGAATCGCTTTGGACGCCACCCTACGAGGGATGAAAGTGGCTTTGGTAGAAATGCAGGACTTTGCGGCTGGTACATCTAGTCGTTCAACAAAGCTTGTACATGGCGGACTGCGTTACTTAAAGCAATTTCAAGTTGGAATGGTTGCAGAAGTAGGTAAGGAGCGGGCAATTGTCTATGAAAATGGACCCCATGTCACCACCCCAGAATGGATGCTTCTTCCAATGTATATAGGCGGAACATTCGGACCCCTGAGCACATCCATTGGTTTACGAGTATATGATTTTTTAGCTGGAGTAAAAAAGTCAGAACGCCGTAGCATGCTTTCTAGGAATGAAACAATTTCTAAAGAACCGCTTGTTAAAAAGGAAGGACTAAAGGGGGGCGGGTACTATGTTGAATACCGAACCGATGATGCCCGATTAACCATTGAAGTTATAAAGGCTGCATTTCAAAATGGATCCCATATTTTGAATTATGTAAAGGCTGAGGAGTTTATCTATCAAAATAACGTGATTACAGGCGTCAGGGTTAAGGATATGCTTACAAACATGGTGGTAACTATCCAGGCGAAAAAAGTGGTGAATGCAGGAGGTCCATGGGTCGATAACATTCGTAAAAAAGATTACTCAAAGAATAACAAACAATTACGTTTAACAAAAGGTGTTCACCTCGTGATGGACCAGTCTGTTTTCCCGCTGCATCAAGCCGTATATTTTGACACTCCAGATGGGCGGATGGTGTTCGCGATTCCACGTGACGGGAAAACCTATGTGGGGACTACCGATACTTTTTTTGATGGCGATGCTACCCATCCAAAAATGGTTGCGGCAGACCGTGAATATCTAATAAATGTGATTCATTTTATGTTTCCAGAAGTAAAGGTTACCGAAAAAGACATTGAATCAAGCTGGGCTGGTGTACGTCCATTAATTTATGAAGAAGGAAAGGATCCTTCAGAGATATCCCGTAAAGATGAAATTTGGGAAGCGGAAAGCGGTCTTATAACCATTGCCGGTGGAAAGCTAACCGGATATCGGAAAATGGCAGAATCGGTCGTCGATCTGATTGTAAAAAGGCTTGGTGAGACAGGGCAAAGATTTAAAGGACCACAAACGAAAACATACCCCTTTTCAGGAGGGAATGTCGGGGGTTCTAAAGGATTCAAACAATATATTGCCCTTAAAGTACAGGAAGCTGTTGAATATGGATTCACTCAGGAGGAAGGTCGGCGGTTTGTTCAAATGTACGGTTCAAATGTGAATGAACTTTACCAATACGGAAGAACATTTGATGAAATTGAAAAAGTAAAGCTCGCAAGGGAAGTTTATGCTCAATTAATGTACTCCATTGAGCATGAAATGGTTGTAACGCCTGCAGACTTCTTTATCCGCCGTACAGGAGCTTTATTTTTCAACATCGAATGGGTCCGTACTTGGAAGGATGAAGTAATTGCCTTCATGGAGGACAAATTAGGATGGAATAAGGAACAAACAGCACAATATAAAGAGGAACTGGAAAAAGAGTTACGAGATGCTGTTACTCCAGTGGATTTGCAACATTAAAAGGGAATTTAAGGGGAATTCCGGTGGACACCGGTATTCTCATATTTGTAAGTGTGGTGGATTAGCTGATGAAGGACAATACTTATTAAAATTGCAAAAGAAATGTCCTTCATTACGCTGATGAAGTCCAAAACCTATTAAAATTGAATAAGAAATGTTCTTCATAACGCCGATGAAGACCAAAACTTATTAAAATTTGATATGAAATGTTCTTCATAACCCCGCTGAAAGACAAAACTTGTTACAATTTTATTAGTGCTTTCCTTCATATTTTTTAGTAAAGGACTCGCCACAAATAAAACGTTGCATAGGCTTGCCATTTCTCCCACCTTAATGATAGGTTAAAGAGCTCTTCTCTAACAGGCTTTTTATCTGAACCGGTTAAATGTTTAATGGCATTATGCAGTCCGACATCATCAATTGGAAATGCCGAGGTATAACGTAAGCAGCGCATTAGTACATAATTCGCTGTCCATGGACCAATCCCGCGGATTTTAACTAAACTTTTTTCAGCTTCATTAAGGCTGCCCATTCTCAATAATTTTTCCTTCGATAATTCCCCACTGACCATCAATTGGGCAATGCCAATAATATATTCACTTTTTTTAAAAGTCATTTTTATATCTGTTAGATCTTCAGGTGTTAATTTTGCAATTTGTTCAAAGGAAGGAAATATCCAATATTTCTTGCCATTCCACTCGATTGAATCGCCAAATTTTTCAACAAATTGCCTTTTTAACGTGTAGGCAAATGCTAAGTTGATCTGCTGTCCTAAAATTCCCCAGCAGAGGGCCTCAAATAAATCGGGAACGCCAATCAAACGTAATCCGGAGAATTCTTGGATAGGTCCCTTTAGGAGCGGGTCTGCTTTTGCCATTTCATAAAATGGCGTTAAATCACGATCAAAATCAAACCATTCGCGAATGTACCGGACGACCTCCTCGCGGTCCGACTGCCTCAGAGGTCGGGAGTCTTTTAAAAACTGAACAATCATCTGATTTCGTTTATTTACGTGTATTTGTACTAAGGTTCGGGTGTCGCCAACGACAATCACCCGTGTGATTATTTCGTTTTCAACTTCAAACATACATTCATTTTTGTTCCGCTCCAAATAGCCAAGATTTGCTTTAATATCAAAATCTCCTGGCAAGTCAATGATGATATCCCCATTGACTTCTTGCCAACAGTCCATTGTGTTTAGTATTTCAGCCACATTCATTCCTCCATATCTGTATCTATTATTATTTAAATAGTTAATGTCGTTATCTTGCTTATCTATTCGAAAAAAGCTTATTTACAATTGAAATCAGGTTATATTGATAATAACAAAACGCTGGAGGAGTTAACTATGGGTATTATACCCTGCAAAGTTGTGACGGACGGGCTCATAGGGCAGATAAAATCGCCGTAACAGTGTACTTTGTACGGAACTTTTCAACAATTTGTAGGATTACTTGTTTTTCAACTCCTTTACCATCTCCAAATAGTTAACTCACCTGACATCTTATCTTTCACAACAGCCCGTTTTGTTTCACTAGAATAAACGTTTTTGCCCATGCAAAAACACCCCCGATTTTAGTACTTAATTTCAGTGTACCATTCGAAGGTGTTTTATCGTGTCTCATTTTACTAGGTTAGTCTAGTTATTTCATAGTGCTTTATTGTAACTATGTGGGTGAAGTTTAACGCTTACGGGAATGCCGTTTGTATTAATAAGACACGTAGGGTTTATTCTAGAGGGCAGCCACTAAAGTGGGTGCCCTATTTTCTGCTATAAATAGTTTTTAACTTTATAGCTTTCAATAATGTCCATACATACAACCGAAGCCCCTGAATTCATGGATGAGAGAGTGTCAGTTTAAGAGACTTGGGATATTAAATATTGCTTCATAAAATCTCGATTTAGCTCAAAACCTAGCCCTGGGCGATCCGGTGGACTGACAAATCCATTTTCATATGGAAGGAACTCTTCAAACATCTGACCTCCTAAAATGGGATTCGTGTTCGGCGGATAGTACTCAAGGATGAGCCCGTTAGAAATAGATGCAAGCAAGTGGCAGTGAAGCTGCTGGCTGCCATGGGGAGCAACCTGAACGTTAAAGACCCTGGCAAGGTCAGCAATCTTTTTCCATTCGGTAATTCCACCACAGTAATGGGCATCTGGATTAATAACATCAACAGTATCATTAATTAATAGCTCACGGAATCCAAAGGCCGTATATTCGTTTTCACCTGTCGCGATTCGAATATTGCTTTTTTGGGCTACCCGTTTGAGCCCTGGGAGATCATCCGGATGTACCGGCTCTTCAAACCAATATACATCATACGCTTCAGAGCCACGAGCCATCTCAATAGCATCACTAGGGGTATAGGCGTTATTCGCGTCGATCATGAGCTTTACATCAGGTCCAATAGCCTTCCTCACCACTTCAATCCTTTTTAAATCTTCCTTGATTAACAGTTTTCCAATCTTCATTTTGACAGCTTTAGCTCCCATATCAACATTCTTAAGCATCTCTTCAATCAGACCCTCTATACCTTTTGAGTCCTCATAGTATCCACCAGCAATGTAAGCAGGCAGCTTCTGAGTATAACCGCCCAGGAGCTTGTATACAGGTTGGCGAGCAGCTTTGCCCATAATATCCCAAAGTGCGATATCTATACAGGAAACAGCTCTAATGCCCAGACCTTTGCGACCGGTAATCTTCGGTCGATACATTAAGGACCAAATCTTTTCATACTCATAGGGATCACGACCAACAACGACATCTTTAAGGCTCAGGACCGTAGCTAGTACATCCGCTCCACCTCTAACCCATCCGAAGCCTGTTATTCCCTCATCCGTCTTCAAGTGAACCGTGATCAGGTCATATTTGCTATAGGTATAAATACTGTTCTCAACAGGCTTCTCGAAGGGGCAACTATAAAACGACGCCTCCAGATCAATAATTTTCATAAAATTTCCTCCTTACATAATTACCTTGTCTAATTAAAAGAACCTACAATATCTAGTTTCGTTTCAGCCATAACTAATAATTTACGATACCTGATCTGAGGATTTATTACGCCGGTATCTTGCAAGTAAAGGGGGCATTACTATTACCAATACAGTTAAAATAATCAGAACTGCGCTAATCGGCCGTTCTAGGAATACCGATGGAGAACCCATTGACATGACTAACGACTGCCTTAAAGAATATTCCATCTCACCACCTAAGACTAAGGCTAAGACCAAAGGAGTCCCCGGCACACCGTATACCTTGAAGGCATACCCAAGAATAGTGAATAATATCATGACCCATATGTCGAACATGGAGTTATTTAAGCTATACACTCCGACAAAGCACAGAGTTGCGACAATGACTGATAGGGTGCGTTGTGATATTTTTAGTAACCAGATAAAATAAGGTATAAAAGCGGTGTTAAGAATAAGTAACATAACATTACCTATATACATGCTCGCGATCAAACCCCAAACAACATCCGGGTTTTCGGAGAAAAGACCTGGACCTGGCTGTATCCCTAGCATTACAAAAGCACCGAGCAAGACAGCAGAGGTTCCAGAGCTTGGAATACCCAAGCTTAGAAGAGGTACAAAAGATGCCGTACTAGCAGAATTATTCGCTGACTCTGGTCCAGCTACCCCTTGTATGGCCCCCTTTCCAAATAATTCAGGAGTTTTGGACAAACGCTTTTCAACTCCATAAGATAGGAAGGAAGATAAAGACCCGCCGCCACCAGGTAATAACCCTGTTAAGAACCCTATGAAACTACCACGTACGATTGAGCCTGTTGAATCCTTTAAATCTTGACGTTTGGGAAACACATCGCGTACTCTGATCTTGGCCTTCCCATCCGTAATGAACTCTGCTGGAGTCATTAAATTTTGAACAACCTCAGCTAAGCCGAATGCTCCGATTACAGCAGGTAAAAAGGATATTCCGTCGAGGAGAGTTACTGAACCCCAAGTTAAACGAGGTGTTCCAGAAACCACATCTTGACCAACTGTAGCCAATAATAAACCTAGAAACAGCGACAAAGAAGCTTTAAGACGTTTCTCATTATTTAGTCCGACCACCATAGCGAACACAAATACCATAACTGCGAAATACTCAGGCGGGCCAAACTTAATAGCTACCCGGGCCAACGGAATGGCTATTAAGGTTAAAAGAATGAGTCCTAGTGTACCTGCAATAAAAGAACCGATAGAGGCTATACCCAAAGCGATTCCGCCACGGCCAGCTTTGGCCATTGGATATCCGTCAAATGTTGTAACAACGCTTGCACTTTCTCCAGGTACATTTAGCAAAACAGATGTTATGGTACCTCCATACATCGCACCATAGTACATACCAGCTAACGTAATCAGACCTATAAGCGGATCTAGGCCGTAGGTCGCAGGCAGTAGCACTGCAATTGCAGCTGAAGGTCCTAGTCCCGGAAGAACCCCTACTAACGTTCCCGCAATTGCCCCAACGAGACAAGCCAACAGCAACGAAGGTGTCAGTATGCTCGAGAAGCCGCCTAGCAGCAATGATATTGATGAGAATAATTCATTCAAACTTAAACACCTCCAAACTCAACTACTGAAAAAAATGCCGGGCAAAAGTGGAACTGACAATATTTTTACAAAGAACCAATATACAACTAAAGTCCAGATAAGTGCGAACGGTAATGCCTTTTTAAATTGCCACCCCTCTGCATACACTAGAGCGGGGACAGAAAAGATGAACAAAGAAATAACAAATCCTAAGAAATTCGCTAAAATGGCAAAAAGGATACAAAGTAGAACAAAAATTAATCCTTTTTTCCCCGTGAGAGGAATGAGCTTTTCCGGTTCCTTATTTCGAAGTGCTTTTATTATTAAGACTGCTGAGATAACAAGTACACAAGCTGCATAAATCACGGGAGCCGCACCGGAGCCAATCGTAAACCTTGCTGTTAGGGGTAACTTAGTACCTCCAAATAACCCTGCCAAGGCTATAGCTAGAATGATTAAAAAAAGAATACTTTCGTGATTCCAGCGCATTCTCATCAATAATTATCACACCTTCATTCAATTATTCTGGCCTTGTCATGTTAGACAAGGCCCAACTTAAAAACCAGTTATTATTTTTGGATCGGTATCTTAAGTTCTTTAATCATTGTCTCTACCGACTTAGCAAAAACATCGCTCTCTACATAGCTGACCGGAAGTCCAATTTTTTCTGCTTGAGCCTTAAATTCAGGATTTTCTGCCGCTTTCTTCACCGCATCTCGTAGAGTGGCTAGTACCTGCTCATCTGCTCCTGCAGGCATAAAGAACCCACGTACAATGCCGCTTTTAGTTGCTGTATCGAACCCTTTTGACAACTTAATACCTTGTTCACTAAAAGTAGGAACATCTGGCATACTTGGAACTCGTTTTTCACCAGCAACACCTAAGACTCTTAAATCCCCTGATTTGAGATAAGGTGAAGCCTCAGAGACTGCTAGACCAACTGCGTCAATATTACCTCCAAGTACACTAGTAATTGCTTCTTTACCACTTTCAAAGTTGACCATTCTAAACTTCGCACTAGTCGCATTTTCCAAGCCATAGGCAGTTATCGCATCTAAACCAGCCGAGCCCGTAGCTGCGTATGAAAGACTCTCAGGGTTTTTCTTAAGGTGATCAATGACTTCTCCTAAAGTTTTATATTCACTTTTTGCAGAGACCGCAATAACGGCAGGATCAGATACTATAGCGCCCAAATAATCGAAATTTTTGATCGGATCCACAGTAAAGTCACCGGTTATTGTAAGAGCTGGTAATCCAGGCAGCCCAGTCAAGCCAATTGTATAACCATCAGGCTTAGCTTTGGATACTGCAGTCATTCCCATTATCCCTCCGGCACCAGGCTTATTAATAATGGCCAACGAAACTCCTAATTCCTTCTCTAAAAACGGAGCGAATGTACGAACTGTAAGATCTGAACCTCCTCCAGCATTAAAAGGAACAATAACTTCAATCGCGTGTTCGGGATATTTACTATCCTTTTTTGATTGGGTTGCACTCTGTGTACTGCAACCCACTATTAATGTAACGATTAATAATGCCAAGAAAATAGAACCATACTTACGGACCATTTAAATCCCCCTTAATTAATTTAGACAGATCAACTCTCTATCTGATAAAATATCATTGTAAGCGCTAACTTGTCCTAATATAATGATAATTCGGAATTGATTAAAAAGGAAATAAATTAAGTTAATGACTGCAATCAGTAATATTTATATCACTCAAAGCTTGCCCCTTAAACTTGAGTTGAATTTTCTAATGATAGTCTATTTTCGAAGGAGAGAATTTGATGGAAGACAGAGACTGGTTAATCCTTACTTTACTTTATGAAAACGGAAACATTACAAAAACAGCTCAAGATTTATATATTTCACAGCCTGCATTAACGAGTCGCATAAAACAGATTGAAAATGAATTCCAAGTTAAGCTTCTAATTAGGGGAAGTAAGGGGGTTACATTTACACCACAAGGAGAATATCTCGTAACTTATGCCAAAGAAATGCTGCTCAAACTTAGAGAGACAAAGGAAAATATCTTAAACCTTAATAACACAGTAAAAGGTACATTAAGAATTGGCACCTCTAGGTTTTTAGCCGAACATAAGCTTCCCCGTATGCTAAATTCATTTAAAGAGAAACAAACGGATGTCGATTTTAAAATAATGTCTTCCTTTGCAAGCAATATTATTAATTTGGTAAGCAATCATGATGTTCATGTTGGCTTTCATCGTGGTGATGACCATTGGCTGGGATCTGAACATATATTATATAGAGAAAAGCTGTATATCTTTTCAAAAAATAAAATTAATATTAATGACCTTCCTAATATACCCCGAATTGTCCATAAACAGGAATCGGCGAATCGAGGGTCTATTCACCAATGGTGGACAGAAAAATACGGACAACCCCCATTAATCGCTGCGGAAGTTGACCATGTTAATGCCTGCAAGGAGATGGTTATCCATGGTTTGGGATATGCTTTGCTGCCCTCATCCTTTGTTTCCGATGATGACCATTTGCACAAATATGATATTACATTAAATAATGGTGAACCACTTTTAAGAATTGCCCGAATGATCTATTTAGAAGAGTCTTTAGAGTTAAATGTAGTTAGAGCATTTGTTAATTTTGTCAA
The DNA here is from genome assembly GCF_031457145.1 of Neobacillus niacini. Taxonomy (GTDB): domain Bacteria; phylum Bacillota; class Bacilli; order Bacillales; family Cytobacillaceae; genus Neobacillus; species Neobacillus niacini_J. Next base: position 237,588 of record NZ_JAVDVZ010000002.1, on the reverse strand, counting down.
AAGTTTAAAATTCCGAGATAAGCTGGCTTAGCTGTTCTCACTAATAGATTCTATGTAAAGTCTTTGATTATCGATCAAAATATTGTGATTAAATACTTTTAGCTCTATGAAGTGTTTCATAGATTAGAATATTCTCATTATAGGGGTGGATGGATGAGTATGCAGGCGGATTTAGGACAAGCAAATATTAATGATGTTTTCCGATTGCCTAAAGAGGAAGCTTTAAAAGTATTTTATGATCGCATCATTACAATTCCAATTGGAGCAAGAACATCGTTAAAAAAAGAACTTGTATCGACTATAGGGGAAGATCGTACTAAAGGGGTTTTTATTCGATATGGCTGGCATTGCGGTGAAAGTGATGCAAAAAAAGTAAAGTCGTTTCAATGGAAAACTGAGCGGGAACTAATTGAAAACGGACCAAAATTCCACATGCTGCATGGTTATATAGATGAAGTAAAAATAACAGATATGCAGTTTGACGAAAAAAATCAAATAAAACACATTGATGTAACGTGGATAAATTCATTTGAGGCTGACGAATTTTTAAAAGACGGGGTGCCTAGTAATAAGCCTATCTGTCATACACTTTGCGGATATGCAAGTGGTTATTTATCTACTGTTTTGCAAAAGTCTATTATTGTAAAAGAAATTGAATGTCGTGCGATGGGGTATGAGGAATGTAAAGCCATTTGTATGCCGATTGAAAACTGGGGTAAAGAACTAGAAAATGAATCTAGCTATTACCAATCAACCAGTATGATTCAAGAATTGGATGAGGTAACAGCAAAACTAAAAATTGAACGTGATTATTTAAAACTAGCAAATGAAGTCCAACGAAAACTGACCCAGGAATTACTATCCAAACAAGGAGTACAGCGAATTGTAGACTTATTATTTGATACAACTGGAATACCAACATTTATAGAAAATGAATATAACAAAATTATAGCGAAATCTAAGAATGTCTCGATTAACTTTGATTTAGCTAAAATAAAATCTAGGAAAACTGAATTTGTCAGTATTTCTCCTGAAATCGGTATACTTAGAACCCCTATTTTGTTTGAGACTGAAGTAAAGGGGTATTGTTCGTTTCTTTATTTAGAAAGTTGTAAGCCAACTGATTTTGAGTACATGATTATCGATAAAGCCTCTTTAACGGTATCTGTCATATTACTAAATGAAAATATTAAGATTAATACCGAACAAAATGTAAAGCGCAGTTTTTTAAATGATATTTTAGAAGGACGATTAGAGCAAAAAGAAATTTATAAAATTGCTTATTATCTTAATTTTCCTCCTGATGAATCTTATTGGGTGCTTACTTTAGAAAGAACCACCAACCAATCCGAAATTAATCATGAAATAGAAGTAAATGAAAAATTAATCAGACATATTAATTTGTTTTTAAAAGAAAGAAATATAAATGCCATTGTATCTCAAAATTTAGATAAAATGATTATTTTAATTGAATATTCAACTTTTAAATTGTTATGTACTGAACGACAAATATTTATAAATCAATTATTACAGCATTGTTTACGCCGTTTTGTAAAATATGCATTTTATATAGGTGCCAGCTCGGTAGTTGAAAATATCAGCCAGTTAACTATTTTATATAATGAATCATTAGCTGCTTTAAAGGCAAAAAATTCAAAAAAGCATATTTACTTCTTTGAGGATTTGGAGATTGAAAGTGTTTTATTTCAAATACAAGATGAAATATTGATTGATCGTTTTGTAAAACAACAGTTAAGTAGATTGCTAGAAGTAGATAAGGATTTTGATTTGACAAAGACGTTATATGCATATATCGAGAATGGAATTAATCTGAATAACACATCTAAAGCTCTTTCAATGTCTATTAGTGGGCTAAGATACCGTATGAGTAAAATTAGCGAGATTTTAAATATTGACTTAAATGATACAAAACGTATTTTTTCAATTTATATGGCATTAAAGATTTTAAAAGCACAGGGGAAAATCGACTTATAAGTAAACCCCAAAAACAATTAACAAGAGAAGGGCCCTAGAATTTAGTTTTTGAGACTATTTTCTAAGGTTTTTTTAATTTTTCAAAAAAATAATTTCTACTATGTTCACAGTAAAAACACTAGATAATAGCAGTAATAATCACTTTCTATAATATTCTAGGAAACTAATTAGTCTAAATATTCTAAAAATAACCATTTTTCCGTAGTTAGTGTAGCTATTTTTAATCAGTTCAGGCTATTACAATAAATTTCAGACAGGTAACCGCTGCTTAAAATGATAACGTTTGCAAACCGAAGGGAGAAGTGGAAATGGCAGTTAATTCATTAGCAGTTCTTCAAAGGACTATTAATCGAGAAAAACTACTTCAAAAAGCAAAGGAGCTTGGAGAACTGGCAGAGAAGCATGCTGCACAAGCCGATCTGGATGCAAGACTACCAGATGTGGTATATGAAAAAATCAAAGAAGCAGGCTTTCAAAAGTTACTAAGGCCTAAAGCATATGGTGGACAAAATTTAGACTACTATACCTTTGGCGATATTATTCGAACGGTAGCTAACTACAATGTTTCGGCTGCATGGCTAACATACTTTGCTATTATCCATGAAACATGGCCTGCGTTTCTACCTAAAAAAGGGCGTGACGAGTTATTCAATAGCGGTGCTTTAATGGCTGATGTTTTCGCGCCAATTGGAAAGGTGATTGATGACGGAGAAGGATACCGTTTAACAGGTCAATGGAATTTCTGTAGTGGGGTATTTGGGTGCGACTGGATTGCATTAGGCGCAGTTCATAAAATGCAGGACGGTACAGAACCAGAGTTCAGCTTATTTATCGTTCATAAAAAAGATACAGAAATTATTGAGAATTGGGATACGATCGGATTACGCGGAACAGGCAGTAACGCTGTTAAAGTAGATAACGTATATGTTCCACCACACTATGTTTTCCCATTAACAAGGGTACTGAATGGGGCTACTTCGCCAGATGAAAACTATGAAGAGGACTATCAAATTTTCAATGTTCCTTATCTTGCATTCTTCTTGGCTGGCTTCCAACACGTTTTAATTGGAGCAATTGAACGGTTGATTCGTAACTTTAAAGAAAAAACTGAAAATCGCATTCGGATCTTCAATAATAATACGAACGAAAAAGAGGCAGGGTCTGCTCAACGTACGCTTGCTGAATTAAACATTCAGTTAACAGCATTAAAGGCTTTAGCAAAAGATTATGCGGATCGATTACATTATTATCAAGATAACAGTATTCGAGTATTAGAGGAAGAAGAGCGTGAATTGCTGTTTGCAATTCGTGGATATACAGCTAAAACAGCATCAGAAATGGCTACCCGTATTTTGATTACACTCGGTGGTAATTCAGTATACAAAAGCGATGGTAGTGAGAGATTCGTTCGTGATATTCTTGCAGTTGCTGCTCATCCAACACATCAATACGAGGATGCAATGGCAGGTTATGGAAGAACTATTGTTGGATTTAAAGGTCACCCAACCTGGTAAAAAAAATATTGGAGGAATAATAAAATGACAAAAGAACCTATTTTAGATATAGCCCAGCTTGCACACATTGAGATTTATAGCCCAAAATTAGAGGAGTCTGTAGCGTTTTTTAAAAATATCCTAGGTATGGATGAATCATATCGTCATGGGAATTCGGTTTATATGCGCGCCTATGAGGATCATTATCATAACACGTTAATTATCACTGAAAATGATGAAGCCGGCTTGGGTCATATTGGTTGGCGAGCAACATCGCCTCAAGCATTAGAACGTCGTGTAGCTGCAATTGAAAAAGCAGGGTACGGTATCGGTTGGATCGAGGGTGATATCGGTCACGGACGTGCTTACCAATTTACATCACCAGATGGTCATAAAATGGAAATTTTGTGGGATGTTGAGTATTACAATGCACCTGATGATCAAAAAACTCCTTTACTAAATCGTCCGCAAAGACGTCCAAGCCGCGGAGTACCTGTCCGTCGTTTAGATCATGTTAATGTATTGGCAAAAGAAACGAAAAGGAATGTGGATTTCCTCGAGGAGGTACTAGGCTTTAAAGTCCGTGAGCGCATTCTGGCTGAGGACAATTCTGATATTGCAGCTTGGTTAAGTGTAAGTAACTTAGTACATGACATTGCCATAATGGGAGATGCATTAGGTGAAGAAGGTCGTCTGCATCATATTTGCTACTGGTACGGTTATCCTCAACATTTATCAGATGTGGCAGATTTACTAATTGAAAGTGGCTATGTAATAGAAGCTGGTCCAGGAAAACACGGTGTTACACAGGCTGCCTTCTTATATGTTGTCGAGCCAGGCGGGAATCGGGTTGAATTGTTCGGTGATCCAGGTTATCAAATTTTCGATCCTTCTTGGAAAACAATTGAGTGGAAAGGTAAAGATTTAGAGAAGGCTATTATCTGGCATGGATCTAATTTACCTCAAGAATTCTTCAAATACGGTACACCTGTTAGAGCTGAAAAACTTGTTAAAAATTAATCATACAGAAAATACATGATATTTGTTTACTTTGAACGTACCAACATTAATAGAAGAGGCTTTTACATCCTCTTCCTCAATAGATTAGGAAGTCATTAGCTCGGCCTATTTGGTCGAGTTGTGTTTTTCTAACTACTATATATATGACAATAATGAGTAACTATTGAAATAGTAAAGGGAGGGGTTTACTTGCAAATCAGTTCAAAATTTATAAATATTAATGGAATTAACACACATTATCATGAAGAGGGCACAGGAAATGAAAAAATCATTTTAATTCATGGCTCAGGTCCAGGGGTATCAGCATTTGCAAACTGGCGATTAGTCATTCCACGTTTAAGTGATTCGTATCATGTTTTTGCACCAGATATTATTGGCTTCGGTGAAACAGATAAATTATCTAATCATGATTATCATATTGGCTTATGGGTAGAACACTTAATCAGTTTTATTGAAGCAGTTTCGAATGAACCGGTTTACTTAGTGGGTAATTCATTTGGTGGTGCATTATCTCTTCAAATCGCATATCGCAGACCGGATTTAGTGAAAAAATTAATCTTGATGGGCAGTGTTGGTACAAAACATCCTATTTCTGAAGGCTTAGACCGCGTATGGGGCTATGAGCCAAGTCTGGATTCAATGAGAGAACTCATTAAATTATTCTCCTATAATCAAGAAGCAGCAAACAATGAGGAACTTGTACGTATGCGTTATGAGGCGAGTATTCGGCCTGATGTAAAAGAATCTTTCTCTGCGATGTTCCCGGCTCCACGCCAAAAAAAATTAGATGAAATGGCATTAGAGGATGAGCAAATTAAAGAAATAGAGACTAAAACATTAATTTTCCACGGCTTAAATGACCAGGTGATTCCAATCGAGCACACTAGCTATCGCCTAATTCAACTATTACCGCATGCAGAATTACATGTCTTTAATGAATGTGGTCATTGGACTCAAATTGAAAAAACAGAGCCGTTCATTGATAATATTTTAACTTTTATAAAAAACTAATCTTTAGTAATGATAGATTTTATTGAAAACTTAGATAAAACAGAAAAACCCTTGCAGCAGCAAGGGTTTTTGTACGTCCCGAAGAGGATTCGAACCTCCGACCTACAGTTTAGGAAACTGTAATTTACTTCCCAGTGTCGACCTAAACAGGAACAAACTCATATATATCAAGCGTTTCAACCATTTAATTACAAAGTCGAGAAGACCAACGTTCACACTGTAGTCCCTCGTTCATTAAAACCGTATATCCACATGATAGCATGGTTTAAGGACAAGGTAAACTGTTGTGTTACATTCATAACTCCGTGATTTAACCCCTCACTCGCTTTACTCCGTTTACTCCTCTATATTAACAAGTTTCAGAAATACAGTCATAATGCTGGTTTCTGCTTGTACTACGTTCCTTTGACTAAGTTCCTCGTTGGGTTCTCTGCTGGGTTCGTTACTGTGTTCCCTAAGACATTCCCTATTCTTACAAATTCTCTGAATGGAGTCATATCAAGTTGTCCACCTCGTACTACTATATTTTCAATAATATATTTGGTAATTTATTCGTTGATATGTTTTTAGAAGTATATTAGTTCAAGCATAGACAGTAGAGAACGACTGGGTTTCTGAACATGTTTAGATACTTCAACTATCATACATTTCACTTTTTTCAAGTTCACTCTTATATACTCTCCTAAACATTTTTTGGTCTTGAACGACTTTCTTAATGTTTTCCTCCGTCAATTTTCCTTTTTCAATCAATCTCACCAGCTGTGCAAAGTGCATTAAATAATAATCATAAGGATATAAAGAAGCTGGTCTCCCACTATTTTTAGCTTCTTCAATTGCATGGTTAACCCTAAATTCGTATTCCTTAAAAGAGTTTTCTAAGACCGTTAACATAATTTCCTGTTCTTGCTCTTTCCTTTTGGTGTAATAACTTCCCCAAACCGTGCTAAGAACTGTTATTGCCGAAACTGCTAAACCACCAATTACACTTATAGTGCTAATGTCCAATGAATTTTCCTCCTTGAAATAGTTCTATTTACATAATTCTACATATTTTACGGTTATTCCTTTATTCCGAGGTTTCAAGAAAAATTATGAAAATATTTATTCAGACTAAGTTCTAAAATGACATACCCCTAGTTCTTGGGTAGGGGACTTTCAATGTCCGTGAGCTTTAAAAATTTTGTTACGTAAATTTTAGACAAGGGAGGAGGGATATTTAGACTAGGTTAGGGGTGGTGTACGGTCTTCTTGAAGAATGAACTAGAGTTTTAATTTTTCTGCAAGCAAAGTTTAAGAACCAGTTGCAGGAGTTTGCTTTGGCTGACCCCCAAACCGAGTGCTTCTGGTGTCTCAACAAAGCTTCAACCAAGTCAAAGGGTGTGTAGATTATACAGAACCTTCAGCTCCAGCTCAAGTCCTCCAAACAGAGCAGAGTGGGAGTCCTCTATTTATTTTATTTAAGCTTTATTTGAAGCGGAAGACCAAGAACATTATCCTCATTGCTATCGTTCAATGTGAGCTAATTATGAAGCTCTCACAGTCCAAACAAAAAGGAGAGGAATTGTTATCCCCTCCATTAGTTCGTGAGTTTTCTCTTAGCTCTTATTAACGTACTCTTGCTAATACCAGTAGTTTCTTCTACCTCTTTGTAGGAGTGTGTTTCCAGTAACTTCAAAGCATGTTCCACTTGCTTCTTACTGAATTTGTTAGGTCTACCTTCCTTGAAGTCCTCACGTTGTTTAGCAATAGCTTTACCCTCTTGAGTACGTTCCACAATCATGTCTCTTTCAAATTCAGCAAACCCACTTAGGATAGTGAAAATCAACCTACCAGTGGGTGTATTTTCAACAATACCCATATTCAAGATATGAACCTTCACTCCGTTGTTAAACAGCGTCTTAATGGTCTCCAGAGCGTCTGTTGTTGACCTTGCAAATCTATCCAACTTGGTAATTACTAAGCAATCACCTTCCTTTAAGACGGATAGGAGTTCATTAAACTGTGGTCGGTCTGACTTAGTTCCTGTGAACTTTTCGGAATAGATTTTCTCGCAACCTTCATTCTTTAACGCTTGAAGCTGTGACTCTAAGTCCTGTTGTACCGTTGACACCCTCGCATATCCGTATTTCACTGTAATTTCCCCTTTCATTTATGACACTAAGTTTTGATACCTCTCGATACCTTGATTTTACTGGAAGGGAAAAACGGTGTCAATACTTTTAAGTTATGACTCTTTTGATAGTTGCATTTTGCACCTCTTAAATAAATTCATGGTTGTATCATTATTCATGGTTATGCAGATGAATTGTTGGAATTACTGGTTTCTCTGGTTTAGTTTTATGCAAGAGGTCATGTTGGACTCACTTTAACACCAAAGTTGGTCACATGAATGGAAATCTGTATAAACGGAATGTTGGTCTGATAAGGTATTGAAAGTAACTCTTTTTATATTTTGTTACATTGGTTGACTTTTGTTGATTAGTTGTCACTGTTCCATAAGAATTGAAATTTCAAAGTTGGACGAGTAAATAAAGGTTACAGCAGATAAATCGGACTATATCGGACATTGTAAACTAATTGCCAACTACCATTTCCTATTAACTGGAATTATCTTGTACACTTTCACAGCGTTCGACTTGGTTATTGAGTCACAGTCAATCAATAGTACACCGCCAGCAAGCTGGACGGAACATAGTTCTTATAAACCCTCAATATTGAATTGGTTTTAAAGCCAATCAAGGAAGGGACGGTTTACCCTTCCGCAGATTGGAAATATAGCACGGTTGTTTACCAATGAAAAAATCACACATTCCTATTAAAGATATTCTTATAGAAAAGTGTGAGTTTTAAAAAGTGAGACATTTCCTATAAAAGATATTCTTATAGAAAGTGTCCCATTTTTGAATTATTGCTTCACAAACTTCTGTCCAACTTTAGAAATACCAAGTTCAAGCATTATCTGTTGAACTCGGGGTTGTTTCAACAGTCGTTGCAATGTCTTTCGGTCAACACCAAGAACTTCCTCATAAATGAATTTACCTTTGACTTCTTGACCTTCACTCATACCCATAAAGAACTCAACCAGCTTGCTTTCAGCTGTTTGTTTCTTATCCGTCAAATTAGTCTTAAACCATTCAACATTGGACTGTGGGAAGTGTTTAGTAATCTCTTGAAGCATATCAACATCCTTGTGGAACATGTAAATGGTCTTTGGTGTATCTGTTGCTCCAAGTCGTACTCGTTCAATATCCTGTATACGTTCGACAATGAGTTCAGCAAGCTTAATTTCTTCAGCTCGTGGGTCAGCCAGCTCATAACCTTTGGTCTTATGCGAATTAAATCCTGTGTCTGGTGTTTCTCCAGTGATTGCTTGAGTTTGACCAAGATAGTGATTAGCTGGTTTAATCAGCCAACCCAAGAACACTCCAGCGTCACAATGAGCGTATTCATTGGAACTCCTACCGTTATCAAAGTGCTTCCACATTATTTTATGTGAGTAATCAGCAAGAGCTTCTTGGTACTTTTCGAGGTCAGCTTTATAAACAACAATCATGACTTGTTTATGCTTTGGTAGAATATCAGTTTTAAGCATATCAACAACACGTTCAAATGCGTTCTTACTATCCTTAAAGAAGGTTCTTGACATTGTAGTCTCGTCACCTAACTTGAAGGTAACGTGTTTATAGGACTTCTTCTCTTGAGGTTGCATGATTAGGAAGTCGTCTGCATAAGTTCCGTAGTCGTAATCAAGTTTAGCTGTTCCGTCAAGTATGAATGAATTGAACTGACTCCACTCAAAGTATGCCCTTTGTGAGTGGTCAACATAGGTCTCACCATGTTGGTTAGTTTGAAGAATACCACCTTTCTTGATTACCTGTTCAAAGGCATATAGTAAGTCGAAGTTGTTCCCCTCATACTTCTGTTCCCATGCAAGTTTCAGCTTCTTAGGAATAAAGAAACTTGGTTGAATTGGTTCTAGTTTAGAAAATTGTTGGGCATGTTTCGTTAGTTTTCTCCTCAACTGTTCATATACAACTTCAAACTTTTGAACAACACCACTACTCCTACCAGCTACCTTTTTAATGTCAAGATACAGTTCCAGTAGTGTCCTCTCACTTAGAACGGACTTTTGAATTAACTTTGGCTTCTCGTCAACAATCAGCTGTTCACGTTTAGATTTACGTCCCTCACTGTCGTAGAACGTACTTATAGACTCAAGGTTTCTTGCATTAGCCTTTCTAGCGAACATTTCTTGTGTGATTACGAGAATAGGATATTTAACTTGGTCTTCCCATTGCTGTTGGTATTCTTCTTTCGTAGCAAATGAATTAGCTCCAGCCAAACCAAAAGCAACCTTATAACCAACAGTTGTATTGATTGCTTCTACAGTTTTTCTTACCTCCTTCAATAAAGGTTTGACGATAATACAACCAAATCGGTCATGTGTACGACTCATGTACGTTGCAAAGACTTCTAGCATGGTACTTTTACCGTAACCACATGGAGCGTTTACAACAATAGGTCTGTCAATGTCTTCCTTGGTACTCCATAGCTTCAAGGTTGCCATAATGAAACGAGCTTGTTCCTTAGTAACCTCCAGCTTTCTTGACTCCATAATGTCAGCAAACATAGAACCCATGATAAGAGCGTGGTCTGAACGATAGCTGTCGTTTATTAATTGTTCGTATGGTTCTTGGTTCATTTTCTCTGGCAATCTAATAAGTTTACTCACCGAAGCTCTCCTCCAGTTCTTGCAAGAATTTAGCGAAGGCTTCATGACCTTCTGCTTCAGTGTCAAATGAACCAAGATTAACCTTTTGAGGAATTGCAGACTTATCAATTAAACTTTCAATAATAGCTACTGCTATATACTTGTTACCGAATGTTTCTGAAACTAACTTTCTAACATGAAACATATCCCAACCTCCATAATTTCAATTTGTTAGTCCAACTCTTAGTGACTCAAATAAAATAAGACCCAACTCGTATGAGCTAGGTCTGTTGATAGTCTAGTTGACCTCAAGTTCTTTCAATAATCCTTCCAAATCAAATTGTTTCTTACCAATGTTGTCTGGACGGAAATCAAGCGAGTCACCATTCTTAAAAATGATACCGTCATAACCGAAAAACAAGGTCTTTAAGTAGATATGCTTTTGAGAATTATCCACATAAAGAATTGGTTGTTCCTCTCGTACTAAACGAACCTTCCCACCTAATTTTTCAAGAAGTTCAAGTTGTTCAAAACTTACTGTAAATTCAAAGATTTTATTGTTTGACCTTACGAAAATAATTGCATAATTCTTCTTTCGTTCAACACCATTTCTTAACATTTTCAATCCACTCCATTTAGAATTTTTTGTTTTGATACTTTCTGTTTAAGTCAACACGATTTATCATGTAGACCAGCAAACTTACAATGAATAAAACTCCCATTAGACACTTGCTCTCCTTTCTGATTTATCGCAAAGGGGAAAGTTACTCCCCTAATAATTCAAGTTCCATTTCTAACACTTCAACCTCTTTCTCAAGGTCAGTGAGTGTCTGCTGGTGTTGTTTGATTTCAAGTGTGTGGTCATTCTTGAGCTTACCTTCAGCTTGAAGAACGTAACCAATGACCTTGATTTTGTGGGCATTACTACCATTCTCAAGAATGTCTTTCATTGCTAGTGTTGCAAGAGTAAACATTTCACCGTAAATGTCTTCAGTAATCTTCTTCAGATACTTTTGGAAGTCTGGAGTTCTGGTTTCACGGTAAACCATTTCTCTTGAAATCTGATAACGGTCAGCAATGTCTTGCATTGACATTTTGGTTGTTGACTTGATAGCAACCAAGAAAGCTATTTCACGTTGTCTCATTGACAGCTTTAAACCGTCATTGTCTTCAATCTTGACTGAAGAATATTGCTCGAACTCTGCTGGTAGATTACTTGTTTTCATTAGTTCATTGTTCATTAGTTACTTCCTCCGTTCTTTGGTCTTGCATGGACTACTTCAAGAAGCTGGTCAATATCTTGATTTAGCTCTTTCAACTTCCTCTTAACCTTTGTGTCGAGACTATCTGAAACATTGATAGCATAATCACCAGTCTGTTCCACTCTTTTGTAATTGACTAAAGACATACCCAACATTTCTGACCATTGTCGTTGAGTCAATCCTAAACACTCTCTGATTCCCTTAACCTCGTATTTCTCAAGTCGTCTATTCAAATTAACTTCCTCCTTCATTGATTCAAAAAGTATCACTAGACTCCAATAAAAAACACTGAAGTCAGTTAAGACTCCAGTGGTTGTTTTCGAGAGGAGTTGGAGGTCAGCTAAACCTCCGTGTCCTAATGGGAGTGGAATACTAATTAGTTCTTCCTAATTAACTGTGTGGCTGTGACCTCTTTTTACAACCTTTTGGTATCAACTATTTTAATTAATCTATACAACGACAACTTTCATTAGTTGTGACTGGTGTCACTTCACGGAGGTTTTACATATAAGAAAACGACCAGTCCATAAAGGATAGGTCGTCTTTTTTGTTTATCTCTTTCGTAATCTCGTAACAGGACTGTAAAGAGCGTGTTGGTTCTTGATTGTCTCGTCGTCCATTTGGATATATTTCCTCGTTGTTGATATTTCAGCATGTCCTACAATCCTTTGAAGTGTGAACACGTCTCCACCATTCAAGATATAGTTTCGACAGAACATATGCCTAAAAACATGAGGGGAAACTCTTTTCGTGATACCAGCTTTCTTGCCATACATGCGTAATCTCTTTCGAAATGAGTTCGGATTGTATTTAGTTCCAATGTTAGATACAAAGACAAATTCCGTTTCGAAATAGGTTTTGTTTTCAGTAACTAACTCCAGTAATAAACGAACAACTTGGTTCGATAAAGGTAAAATTCTTGGTTTACGGTTCTTGTTCTTGGTAGCTGGAAGGATAATGGACTTAGTTTTAAAGTCAATGTCTTTCACTTCAAGGTCACAAACCTCACTTATTCGCATACCAGTGTCCAGCATTAGAAACATAAGCACACGGTCACGAAATTGAGCGTATTCAGATAGGTCTGGAATGGATATGATTCTTTCAATCTCGTCGTCTGTTAGTGGTTCAATATTATCCTCGTCCACTCTCATTAGTTGGATATTTTCAACTGGGTTCTTATTGATAATCTGCTCTTTGTATAACGCATTGAAGAACGCTTTGAGAAACCTTATTCGAACATTAACAGTGAAAGGTGACAGTCCATATACTTGTTTCTTTTCGTTAAAATGGTCTTCTTTCAAATAGACAACATACTCTCGAATAATTCCAGTTGTTATGTCTTCAACGTTGGTCAACTCTGAATAGCTTTCTGATAACCAACTACGAAACCAATTCATGATTATTCCATACTCGTTAAAGGTTCTTTCCCTAACTCCAAGTGACTTCTTCAATGCAAGGAAATGGTCAAAAGCTTGGTCAATGGTATATGTCAAAAATGAGGTTTCTTGGACAACAGCTTTACCTCTTTTCTTGACAATTGGTATTCCTTTTCGTCTACTTGTTGACATAAATAAAAACGCCCCTCTCGTTATTATCAGATACGGATAATGAACGAAAAGGACGCTTACAGTCTCATGTGTTTATTGAGCTGAAACTGTTGGACTCGACTATAGTCAAAACGTTGATATAAAGCTGGTACGTCCCGAAGAGGATTCGAACCTCCGACCTACAGTTTAGGAAACTGTTGCTCTATCCTGCTGAGCTATCGGGACACTTTTATTAGGAACGTTATTTATTATAATGAGTTAAAGGGAAAAGGTCAATATAAATTAACGTTTGTGCCTTTTGTCTCTAAAAATCAACCACACAATCAGACTAAGAGTTATTAATAAAAACTCCATTGATAGGATGTACCAGGGATAGGGACCTAATAAATCCAGCAGGCTAGGACTTTTAGGTTTATAACTTAAAAACATATAATTTCCGTCCACGATCTTATTTATTAGCAGAATGATTGGCATTAAAACATTCAAGAAGATAAATAGTTTTACGACTGACCAAAACGTTGGTCGATAGCCATGAACCCAAGTGAAATAAAGGACAACCCATATCATCATTAGATGAGTATAGAAGAAATGGAAATAGCGAAAATGCGGGAAGTCAAAATTCAATAAAGGGGTAAATAATGCTTGTGATGCACCCAATAAAGCCGTAAATAATAAGATTTCATAGATAATCTTTTTTCGAGTTAACAATAATATGACTGATAAAAGTAGGCTGATACTGCACAATTCTAATGGAATCGCATGGCTGACATCCCAATCTTCATTTACATACATCCAAATATGGTAACAGGATTCTATCAAGATCAAAGAAATGGCTATACCAATCTCCGTGCGTCTCCAGTTTTCAACTTTGAGCTTCTCTCTAAATATAAAAATAGCTGTGGAGACTACAAAAAGAATGGCGATAATGACAAAATGGCTGACAGAAAACATTTCAAAATCATATTCCTCGTAATTGCCGCCAAACCATCCCATTAAGGACCACCCTTTTCTCCTTGATACTATGAATTATATGCAGGCATATTTCATCCTTGACCATTATTTAGATAAAAGAAATTTCTACCTAATCTAAGTCTACACAAAATGTGATATAATAGTTTGTCGAAGAAACACGAAATGATTAAAAAAGTGGAGGTCATTATGGCTGGTTATACGCCGATGATACAGCAATACTTAACCGTTAAGGCAGACTATCAAGATGCCTTTTTATTTTTTCGCCTAGGCGATTTTTATGAAATGTTTTTTGATGATGCAATCAAAGCATCACAAGAATTGGAGATAACCTTAACAAGTCGTGAAGGCGGCAGCGAGGATAGAATTCCCATGTGCGGAGTTCCTTATCATTCTGCACCCAATTATATTGAACAACTGATTTCAAAAGGCTACAAAGTGGCGATATGTGAACAAATGGAGGACAAAAAGCAAACAAAAGGCATGGTTAGAAGGGAAGTTGTCCAACTAATCACACCAGGAACCGTAATGGATGGTAAGTCGTTAACGGATAAAGAAAATAACTACATCGCATCCATTTCATGTTTTGAAGACCACACATTTGGATTTGCCTACACAGATATATCAACGGGTGAAAGCAAGGTAACACAGCTCTCGTCTAATTTTGATGAGGTTCTAAATGAGATTGCGGTCTTAAGCTCGAAGGAAGTGGTTGTCGCAAGTGACTTTGATGCCGAGTTACAAAAGAAAATGCGTGAGCGTGATGTACTGGCGATTTCATTTGAAGATAATAGTTCAATAGAAATGAAATTTTCACATCTTCTTGAAAATCTCAACCAAGATAAGCTAAAGCAAAGTACCGCAAGGCTTTTAAACTATTTATATCGTTCACAAAAGCGCAGCCTTGATCATCTTCAGCCAGTGACTACCTATCAAATTCATCAATATATGAAAATTGATTACTATTCCAAACGAAACCTTGAATTGACGGAAACGATTCGTTCAAAAGGGAAGAAAGGCTCCTTGCTTTGGCTTTTGGATGAAACGATGACCGCGATGGGCGGCAGGATGCTAAAAACGTGGATTGATCGACCCTTACTATCTCGTAAGGAAATTGAGAAGCGTCAAACAATTGTTGAAGTTTTGATGAACAAGTATTTCGAACGTCAGGAGCTTCGAGAAAAGCTGACGGAAGTTTATGATTTAGAAAGGCTGGCGGGGCGTGTAGCTTTTGGTAATGTGAATGCCCGTGACCTCGTCCAACTAAAACGTTCCTTAATGCAAATTCCCTTTTTAAAACAAATTCTTCAGGGGATGCAGCATGAAGAAGTCAATAAAATTGCTGAATCACTTGATCCGTGCGAGGAAATTACAGACTTATTAGAGCAAGCCATTGTTGAGAATCCTCCAATTTCTATAAAAGAAGGTAATATCATTCGTGACGGGTATAATGCCAAGTTGGATCAATATCGCGATGCGAGCCGAAACGGGAAAACCTGGATTGCTCAGCTTGAGCGCGAGGAGCGTGAAAAGACGGGGATTAAATCCTTGAAGGTGGGCTATAATCGAGTATTTGGTTATTATATTGAAGTAACTAGGGCTAACCTTCATCATCTACAAGAAGGGCAGTATGAACGAAAGCAGACGCTTTCGAATGCTGAACGCTTTATTACACCTGAGTTAAAAGAAAAAGAAGCATTAATTTTACAAGCGGAAGAAAATGGCGGCGAACTGGAATACAACTTATTTACCGAAATTCGTGAGATTGTAAAAGAGCATATACCACGCCTGCAGGCAGCTGCAAAAGCGGTTAGTGAGTTAGACGTTCTCCAATGCTTTGCCCAGGTGAGTGAAGAGCGGCGATATGTAAAACCGAAGTTTACAACAGAGGGTAAAGTTGTTCTTAAGGAAGGCAGACATCCTGTTGTCGAAAAAGTGCTGAATGCACAGGAATATGTTCCGAACGACTGCTATATGGACAATGAGCGAGAAGTTCTTCTGATTACAGGACCAAACATGAGTGGTAAAAGTACGTATATGCGCCAAATTGCGTTAACCGCGATCTTAGCGCAAATCGGCTGTTTTGTACCGGCAGATGAAGCAGAGCTACCGATTTTTGATCAAGTATTTACAAGGATTGGGGCAGCGGACGACTTGATATCTGGACAAAGTACGTTCATGGTTGAAATGCTTGAGGCAAGAAATGCCCTTACTAATGCTACGCAAAATAGTTTAATCCTTTTTGATGAAATTGGTCGTGGTACCTCAACTTATGATGGTATGGCTCTAGCACAGTCAATTATTGAATACATCCATAAACATATTGGTGCGAAAACACTGTTTTCAACTCATTATCATGAATTAACAGTGCTCGATGAAGAGCTTGAGAAGTTAAAGAACATTCACGTTAGTGCGATTGAGCATAATGGAAAGCTTGTTTTTCTTCATAAAATAAAAGATGGCCCAACAGATAAGAGCTATGGAATTCATGTCGCGCAATTAGCTGAACTTCCGAGGGAATTAATTGATAGAGCCAATGAAATTTTATCCGCCCTTGAAAAACCAAATGTACAACAAGCTTCTGTAAAAACGGAAGAGAAGAAAATAAAGGAGCAGCCAGCACAGCTGTCTTTCTTTGATGAACCGAAGGAATCGAAGAAACAAGAATTATCTTCTAAAGAAAAAAGAGTACTAGATAAAATGAAAGAAATTGATCTTCTAGATATAACACCGCTTCAAGCGATTAATCTTTTGTATGAGCTTCAGAAAAAGTTGAAAAGCTAGGAGGTGACTCGTATGGGTAAGATAATCCAATTAGATGATGCACTATCCAATAAAATTGCCGCGGGAGAAGTAGTTGAACGTCCTGCTTCGGTTGTAAAAGAGTTAGTCGAGAACGCGATTGACGCTGGCGGTACGGTTATTGAAATTGAAGTGGAAGAAGCAGGGCTGTCAAAAATTCGAATCACGGATAATGGGAATGGAATTGAAGAAGATGACGTCTTACTTGCTTTCCAACGTCATGCAACTAGTAAAATTAAGAATGAAAATGACTTATTCCGGATTCGTACTCTCGGATTTCGGGGGGAGGCACTTCCGAGTATTGCTTCAGTTTCTAGGCTCGAGATGAAGACCTCGACAGGTGAAGGCCCAGGAAATCGAGTAGTGATTGAAGGCGGTAAGGTTGAAGTTTTTGAAAAAGCTTCGAGCAGACGCGGGACTGATCTTACGATTAGCGATTTGTTTTATAACACTCCGGCACGTTTGAAATACATGAAAACGATCCATACAGAGCTTGGAAATATTACCGATGTCGTGAATCGATTGGCGCTCTCTCATCCTGAGGTAGCTATCCGCTTAATTCATAACGAGCGTAAGCTGCTGCAAACGAACGGAAATGGCGATGTTCGTCAAGTGTTAGCATCGATTTATGGAATGGCCATTGCCAAGCAGCTTGTACCAATTTCCGGAAATTCACTTGATTACAAGATTAGTGGTTATGCCTCAATGCCTGAAGTAACAAGAGCTTCAAGAAACTATATTTCTACGATGATAAATGGTCGTTTTATTAAAAATTACGCTTTAGCAAAGGCAATTCAAGAAGGGTACCATACGTTACTTCCTATAGGAAGGTTTCCGATTGTTCTCCTTAATATTGAAATGGACCCATTATTGGTGGATGTCAATGTGCACCCAGCAAAAATGGAGGTTCGGATTAGTAAGGAAGCAGAATTAAATGAACTAGTTACGGAAATAATTAAAAACGCATTTAAATCGAAGATATTGATACCAACTGCGTATACACATGAGAAAAAAGAGATTCCTAAGCCGGAACAGACTTCCTTGACTCTTGATGAACGAACCAACCCTATTCCTGTAAAAAAAGAAATAGAATGGGATCGGCCAGCGTTTTCAAGCACCATTCAAGAAAGAGGGCCTGCACCTGAAGTACCAGTTTTTCATAAAGCAGAAGAGGAACCGTATCATACTAATTGGGACTACGGCATGTCGGAACTGGGTACAAATGAAAATGTTCAAGAAATTGAACCAAATCTTGAGGATGTGGAAATAGATAGCCGGATTCCAAGGTTGTATCCAATTGGTCAAATGCATGGTACCTATATCTTTGCACAAAATGAAAATGGTTTATATATCATTGACCAGCATGCTGCGCAGGAACGGCTCAAGTATGAGTACTTCCGTGAAAAAGTAGGCCAAGTCCATGCAGAGCTTCAGGAGTTATTGGTACCGATCACACTTGATTATGCGACGGATGAATATCTAAAAATAAATGAGAACCGTACGGAATTAGAGAAGGTCGGGGTCTTTCTTGAGGAATTTGGGATGAACAGTTATATCGTTCGCTCTCATCCCCAATGGTTCCCAAAAGGCGAAGAAAAACAAATTATTGAAGACATGATTGAGCAGCTTCTTTTGATGAAAAAAGTTGATATCAAAAAACTTCGTGAGGAAGCAGCAATCATGATGAGTTGTAAAGCTTCGATTAAAGCCAATCGTCATTTACGTAATGATGAGATACAGGCATTACTCGATGACTTACGAAAAGCTTCAGATCCGTTTACCTGTCCACATGGGAGACCGATTATTGTCCATTATTCATCTTACGAGATGGAAAAAATGTTTAAACGCGTGATGTAGTGTTTTCTTTTAAAAAGAGAACACTCTTTTTTTATTTCTTTGATGAGTGCCCGCACTTTCATTTTTTAGCAGTTTACGGGCTTTCATTACCTTTATGAGTGCCTGCTCTCTTGTCTTTTAAAAGTCTTCGGGCGCTCATCACCTTTATGAGTTCCCGCTTTCTTATCTTATAGCAGTTTTGGGGTTCTCATCTCAAAATTTTTTTTAAAAAGTACTTATAATACTCTTAGGTATAGTGTAAAATTACACTATAAGAGGGAGCGTTTTTCTAAAAGGGGGTGGGCTGATGGTTGCTTTTAGTCTATTAGTTACATTTTTACCTGTAGTCTTTATTATTTTTGTCATTATTGCAATCGTTTACGGTAAGAAAAACAAAGAAATGGGGGATGAAGCTGTGATACGACATCTATATACGTATCTAGTCTTGTTTGCAACGCTTATGATGGTGATTGGCGGGGGCATTTCAATTTTTATGGCGGCAGCAGATTTGGTTAGTCCACCAAGCTATTATCAAAACTTTGAAGATTTTAAGCAGATTTATCATGACGGGAAAGTTCCAGTTGAAAATAGTGAAAAATTATCAGATGAACAAGTCCGAGCGAAATATGAGCAGGCCGTCGAGGATGAAAAGAACCGCACAAGAGAAAGGGCTAAAAACCAAATCATTAAAAGTCTTGGCTTTATCGTTATTCCGCTTCCGATTTTCTTTTACTTCAATAATATGAGAAAAAAGCAAAGTGATATATAAGTCTATAAAATGCAAAAAAAGAGTGCCTGGGCAGCACTCTTTTTTTATTTGTCTACTTCACTGAAGTTGCAAGCTTGTGCATGTATTTAAGAGCTTGTCCGGTACCGATTGCTACGGACTCAAGTGGATTCTGGGCCAGCTGCACGGGAACGAAAATTTCTTTGCTAAGCCATTCTTCCATTCCCTTCATTAATGCTCCTCCGCCCGTTAGAATAACACCACGGTCAACAATGTCCCCGCTTAATTCTGCTGGGCAATCCTCAAGAGTTGCACGTATCGCTTCTAATATATGAGACAATGATTCTTTTAAAGCGTTTCTAATTTCATAAGATGATAGAGTGACTGTCTTCGGTAAACCAGTAACAAGGTCACGGCCACGTACATCCTTGGTAAGCTCCTCGTGATCAACGAGGGCGTATCCGATTTCCATTTTAATGTTTTCAGCTGTGCGTTCTCCAATCAGGACATTGTATTCCTTACGGACATATTGAATGATTTCTTCATCGAGACGGTCTCCGCCAATTTTAATTGAATGGCAGGACACAACACCACCGAATGATATAATCGCTACCTCTGTATTACCCCCGCCAATATCAACAACCACATTGGCTACCGGCTCATCAATAGGCATTCCAGCACCAATAGCAGCCGCAACTGGTTCTTCAATTAACTGAATTTTTTTTGCGCCAGCATTTCTCACAGCGTCTTGAATCGCACGCCTTTCAACACTTGTTGATCCAGATGGTGTACAGATTACTACATTTGGCTTCCGAACGGCAAAGCCCATTTTTTTAGAAGCCTTGTGCATGATATGCTTTAATAGTTCAGTAGTTAGGTCATAATCGGCAATCACACCATCTTTTAAAGGACGAATTGCGACAATTTTCTCAGGAGTTTTTCCAATCATTTCTTTTGCTTCCATTCCAAAAGCGACAACCTTTTTTGTATCTGTGTCGATGGCCACAACAGATGGTTCATTTACAGCTATTCCTTTATTTTTACTATAAACTAATATATTTGCTGTCCCTAAATCAATCCCAATTTCAAAGTTTGAAAACATCTATTTCACCACATTTCCCTAATTTCATACAAAATATGCTACGATTAAGCCTACCACGAACTTGGGGGTAAAAGGCTGTTTGTAAATGAAACGTTACCGTAATGTAAAAACGTTATCAGAATGTAAAGTATTTGGATAATAATAGGATAATTAAAATCCTTGTCCAGAAATGCATAGAAAAGTTATTTTTTGTTTATACTTATTTGATGTTCAACTGCTTTTAAAATATATGTTAGGATGTAAGTGTGACATGGTTCCTGCCAGCACGGAAATATGAAAAAAGGCAGTGTGAAATTAGTGGATTCAAAACAGAAACTATTAGTCATTATTGGTCCAACAGCAGTTGGAAAAACAAAGCTCAGCATAGAACTGGCCAAACGGTATAATGGCGAAATTATTAGCGGTGATTCCATGCAGATTTATCGAGGTATGGATATCGGGACTGCCAAAATAAAAATCGAGGAAATGGAAGGAATACCTCATCATTTGATTGATATTAAAGAGCCGGATGAAAGTTTTTCAGTAGCCGAATTCCAGCAGCTTGTACGAGCAAAAATATCTGAAATCACCTCGAAGGGGAAGCTTCCTATTATTGTTGGCGGGACTGGGCTGTATATTCAGGCAGTCATATATGATTACCAGTTTTCCGATGCCCCTGCAGATGAGGAGTTTCGTTTACACCTTGTAGAGAGGGCAAAAGAAATTGGAAATGAGGCGCTGCATAATGAATTAACCAAGGTGGATCCTGAAAGTGCAAGCCAAATTCATCCTAATAATGTTAGAAGGGTCATTCGAGCACTTGAAATTTTTCACTGTACTGGTAAGATTATGAGTGAATATCAAAATAATCAACAGCCGGACCTTCTTTACGATACAGCCTTAATTGGTTTAACGATGGAGAGGGAAAAGCTTTATGAACGGATAAACACCCGTGTTGAGATGATGATGTCAGAAGGGCTAATCGAAGAAGTCAGCCATTTACATAAGCAGGGCATTCGAGATTGCCAATCTATTCAAGCTATTGGCTACAAAGAAATTTATGATTATCTTGATGGGAAGGTTAGTTTTAACGATGCGGTTGAAAATTTACAGCAAAATTCACGCCGATACGCTAAGAGACAACTAACCTGGTTTCGGAACAAAATGGACGTAGAATGGTTTGACATGACCGATGTCCCAGATTTGTCAAAAAAAATAACCGAAATTTCTCATTACATTGAAGGAAAGCTACAAGTAAAATCGAATACATATTAGTAGAGATAAAAGAGGAGGATATACAAATGAAAACCACCATCAACATTCAGGACCAATTTTTAAACCAGTGCCGTAAGGATAATACCCATGTGACGGTATTCTTATTGAACGGATTCCAATTACGAGGCCAAATTAAAGGCTTTGATAATTTCACGGTACTTTTTGAATCAGAAGGAAAGCAACAACTGGTTTACAAGCATGCCATTTCAACCTTTGCACCGCAAAGAAATGTTCAGCTTGACCTGGATGCACAATAATTTTTCTATCTAACCTGAGTCCATGATATCCATGGACTCTTTTTTATTTTTTATAATGAAATGATTACTGAATGAATACACATAGATGAAGGAGTATTGCTTTGCAGAATGAGAGGTGAAGGCTTTGGATCAACCGATTCGCATGAAAAGTAATGGACAGATAACTGTTTCCCTCAACTCGCAAAAGAGGAAGTCATTATCGAAAGAGCTGCCAGTTCCCCAAGTTGTTCCAAAGGTTATTCCCCCGGAGCACGCGGCATTAAAGGAAATTGAAGACGAGCTCGGGGCATTAGTAGGTATGGAAGAAATGAAACGAATGATAAAAGAAATCTATGCGTGGATATTTGTTAATAAAAAACGGGAAGAAGTGGGGATGAAGGCAAGAAAACAGGCACTTCATATGATGTTTAAGGGCAACCCAGGGACTGGGAAAACAACAGTTGCTAGATTGATTGGCAAGCTCTTCTTAAAGATGAATGTACTTTCAAAGGGACATTTAATTGAGGCAGAACGTGCCGATCTCGTTGGAGAATATATTGGTCATACTGCTCAGAAAACACGAGACTTAATAAAAAAAGCACAGGGTGGAATCTTGTTTATTGATGAGGCCTACTCCTTAGGACGCGGCGGGGAAAAGGATTTTGGAAAAGAAGCCATTGATACCCTTGTTAAGCATATGGAGGATAAACAGCATGAATTTATTCTTATTCTTGCTGGCTATTCCCGTGAAATGGATTATTTTTTAACCTTAAATCCGGGTCTTCATTCACGTTTTCCGTTAGTGATTGACTTTCCAAATTATACAATTGATCAATTAATGGAAATTGCCAGCCGAATGCTCGACGAAAGAGAATATAGCTTAAGTCATGAGGCGGAAAAAAAGCTCAAGGATCATTTAATTTGGGTTAAAGCCGTATTGAATCCAAATAGCTTTTCGAATGGCCGATATGTTCGTAACATTATTGAAAAATCCATTCGTGCACAAGCGATGCGGCTTTTATTACAAAATAGTTTCGATAGACATGAATTAATGACCTTAAGAAGTAATGATTTGGTCTTTGAGGAGGATTAAATTGTACAATAAATCGGCGGTCAAAGAAACCGCCGATTTTTCAATGTGCTCCTAGCCCTCGATGGGAGTTACCAATAAGATGAAATTAGGGAATTCACAGCTTTTTTGGTATGATGAGAACAGAAAATTTATGAAAGATGGTGTTGGTATGGAACAAGAAACAAGCTTAGAAAAAGCAATCTTAGTTGGCTGCCAAACGCAAACATTAGACGATAGTCGATTCCAATATTCCATGGAAGAGCTTGCATCCTTAACAGAAACAGCTAAGGGTGAAGTTATTATGACTGTTGTTCAAAAACGAGAGCGAATCCACTCAGCGCTTTATATAGGGAAGGGCAAAGTAGAAGAACTAAAAGCGCTTGTAGAAGAGGTAGAGGCGGACTTAGTTATTTTTAACGATGAATTATCACCAAGCCAAAAGCGAAATCTTGCTTCGGAATTAAGTGCCCGAATTATCGACCGAACTCAGCTGATATTAGATATATTTGCGCAAAGGGCAAGGTCTAAGGAGGGTAAGCTGCAGGTTGAATTGGCGCAGCTGCAATACTTATTACCGCGTCTTGCTGGTCAGGGGATAGCGTTATCAAGGTTGGGAGCAGGTATTGGGACGAGAGGACCTGGGGAAACAAAACTAGAATCAGACCGTCGTCATATCCGTCGAAGAATTGATGATATTAAGAGTCAATTGGCTGTCATTGTTCACCATCGAGATCGTTATCGAGAAAGAAGAAAGAAAAATAAAACCTTCCAAATAGCGATCGTCGGGTATACAAATGCGGGCAAATCAACACTTTTTAACCGCCTTTCTGAAGCAGATTCGTTTGAGGAAAATCAATTATTTGCTACTTTGGATCCGATGACAAGAAAGTTGGTTTTACCGAGTGGTTTTCAAACCTTAATTACAGATACGGTTGGTTTCATTCAAGACCTGCCAACAGCGCTAATTGCAGCATTTCGTTCAACTCTCGAAGAAGTAAAAGAAGCGGACCTGCTTTTGCATGTAGTCGATATGTCAAATGCGGATTATTTTCAGCATGAAAAAACAGTGAATAAGCTGCTTGAGGACTTGGAAGTTAAAGACATCACACAGATAACGGTTTATAATAAAAGGGATATTAAACATCCTGACTTTGTACCAACGACCAATTCTCCTCTCATCTTCGTGAGCGCCTTTGACAAAGAGGACCGTAATGAATTAAAAAGAAAAACAGAAAAAGTCATGATTGAAATGATGGACCAATATCAAGTTAGTATACCTTCAACAGAGGGAAAGTTGCTTGCGCAATTAAAGAATGAGACGATCGTAAGAGAACTGGTTTTTGATGAAGAAAGAGAGCTCTATCAATGTAGAGGATTTTCGCTTCCAGATCATCAAATATCCGGACAATTACTGAAATACAAAATGAGAATGGAGTAACAGCATGTTTCAACAGTTAAGTAATGGGGAAAAGCTTCAACCAATTGTAAGTGATGTAGAACAACAAATTGCTATCGTACATAAAGAAATAGATGAAAGAATTGAAACCAATCAATTTCGAGTTTTGAAAAGCTATCAAAAACATCGAGTCAGTGATTCTCACTTTATTCCTTCAACAGGGTATGGCTATGATGATATCGGCAGAGATACATTAGAGCTTATTTATGCAGATGTTTTTGGTGCAGAAGCAGGTCTAGTTCGTTCACAGATTATCTCAGGGACGCATGCGATATCAATTTCTTTATTCGGTATCCTTCGTCCAGGAGATGAACTTCTCTATATGACTGGTAAACCATACGATACGCTTGAAGAGATTGTTGGGATTCGCGGAAATGGTGTCGGTTCATTAAAGGAGTTTGGCATTTCCTACGATAGTGTGGAATTAACGGAAGAGGGAACGGTCAATTGGGACCTTGTGTCTGCGAGTATAAAGCCCAACACGAAAATGATCGGCATACAGCGGTCAAAGGGGTATGCAACCCGTCCATCCTTTACGATTGCTGAAATCAAAGAGATGATTTCGTTTGTAAAGGAAATAAAAGAGGATGTAGTGGTTTTTGTAGATAACTGTTACGGCGAATTTGTCGAGGAATTAGAACCTTGTCACGTGGGAGCCGATTTGATGGCAGGTTCACTTATCAAAAATCCTGGTGGAGGAATCGCGAAAACTGGTGGTTATATTGTTGGGAAAAAACAATATGTTGAAGCCTGTTCTTACCGAATGACATCGCCAGGTATCGGTGCTGAGGCAGGTGCTTCCCTTTACAGTCTTCAAGAAATGTATCAAGGATTCTTTTTAGCGCCGCATGTTGTTGGTCAAGCCTTAAAAGGAGCTGTTTTTACTGCTGCATTTCTAGAAAAGTTAGGGATGAATTCTTCTCCTAAATGGGATGCGTACCGAACAGATTTAATTCAATCTGTTCAATTTGATGATAAAGACAAAATGGTGGCGTTTTGCCAGGCTATTCAATTCGCGTCGCCAATTAATTCTCATGTTACGGCTTATCCTGCCTATATGCCAGGGTATGAGGATGACGTGATAATGGCTGCGGGAACATTCATCCAAGGCGCAAGTATCGAGCTGACAGCTGATGGTCCGATAAGACCTCCCTATGTAGCCTATGTTCAAGGTGGGCTAACCTATGCACATGTTAAAATGGCCGTTTGCATTGCTGTTGATTCTTTAATAGAAAAAAATCTAATTGAATTAAAATAGCGGCTGGTGTAAAGGATAACTAAAGTAGTTGTCCTTTTTTTTTTTTGTAAAAAACCATGTTAGAAAACCTAACATGAGATTGACATCTTTTCTTACACGAAATATAATAACAATATAAATCAGCAAGAGGAGAGGAGAAATTGAAGTGAGTGGAAAAGAAATACGCCGCTCAATGCCACTATTCCCAATCGGGGCCGTCATGCAGCTGACTGAATTAACTGCTAGACAAATTCGATATTATGAAGAGCATCAATTGATTTCTCCAGCAAGAACAGATGGGAATAGAAGACTCTTTAGTTTAAACGATATTGATAGACTATTAGAAATTAAGGATCTCATTGATCAAGGTGTGAATATGGCTGGAATTAAGCAGCTTTTCTTACTCAAAGATCAACAATCTAATGTGATTCAGCAACAGGCTGAAAAGGCGAAGCAGGAGTTAACAGACGAACAGTTCCGAAATTTGCTCCGTCACGAATTACAGCAGGCTGGCAGATTCAATCGTTCGTCGTTAAGACAAGGGGATATGTCACGATTTTTCCACTAAATGAAAATTAAATTTTTGGAGGTAATAAGGATGGCAAAGTTTACAAGAGAAGATATTAAGCGGTTAGCCCAAGAACAAAATGTCAAATTTATTCGTTTACAATTCACTGATATTCTAGGAACTATTAAAAACGTTGAGATTCCAGTTAGTCAGTTAGAAAAAGCTCTTGATAATAAAATGATGTTTGACGGATCTTCTATCGAAGGCTTTGTTCGTATTGAAGAATCTGATATGCACCTTGTTCCAGATTTAAACACTTGGGTAGTATTCCCGTGGACAGCTGAAAAAGGAAAAGTTGCTCGTTTAATCTGTGATATCTATATGCCAGAAGGCAACCCATTTGAAGGCGATCCTCGTAACAACTTGAGAAGAGTGTTGAAAGAAATGGAAGAACTAGGATTTACAGACTTTAACTTAGGACCTGAGCCTGAATTCTTCTTATTTAAATTAGACGAAAAAGGTGAACCTTCACTAGAATTGAACGACCAAGGTGGCTACTTCGATTTAGCACCAACTGATTTAGGTGAAAACTGCCGTCGTGATATCGTACTAGAACTAGAAGAAATGGGATTCGAAATTGAAGCATCTCACCATGAAGTGGCGCCAGGTCAACATGAAATTGACTTCAAATATGCGGATGCTTTAACAGCATGTGACCAAATTCAAACTTTCAAATTAGTGGTTAAAACGATTGCTCGTAAACATGGATTGCATGCAACTTTCATGCCAAAACCATTATACGGTGTGAATGGATCTGGAATGCATATGAACCTTTCATTATTTAAAAACGGCGTAAATGCATTCTATGATCCAACCGGTGACCTAGAAATGAGCGATACAGCTCGTCAATTCATTGCTGGAATCTTGAAGCATGCTCCAAACTTTACAGCAGTAACAAACCCAACTGTAAACTCATATAAGCGTCTAGTACCTGGGTACGAAGCACCTTGTTACGTTGCATGGTCTGCTAGAAACCGTTCACCATTAATCCGTATTCCATCTTCTCGCGGTTTAAGTACTCGTGTAGAAGTTAGAAGCGTTGACCCAGCTGCGAACCCATATCTAGCAATGGCTGTACTATTAAAAGCAGGTCTTGACGGAATTAAAAATAAATTAACTCCTCCTGCTCCAGTTGACCGAAACATCTATGTTATGAGCAAGGAAGAAAGAATTGAAGAAGGAATCATCGATCTTCCAGCAACCCTGGCAGAAGCATTAGAACAATTAAAGTCTGATGAAGTTATTCTAGCAGGTTTAGGAGAGCACATCGTTGAACACTTTATCGAAGCAAAAGAGATAGAGTGGGATATGTTCCGTACCGTGGTTCACCCTTGGGAACGCGATCAATATTTGAGCATGTATTAAAATATAAAGACCCAGTGTGGATTTAATCCATACTGGGTCTATTTTTTTGCCTTAAGCAAAGGCAGAACAGGATCACGATGAATGTTCTACTTGCTCGAAACTAAAGTGACTATAGATTTTCGGTAAAGTGGAGAGGTTCCACTTGCCCGAAACGGAAGAGACAAAGAGTTTTCGGTAAAGTGGAGAGGTTCCACTTGCCCGAAACGGAAGAGACAAGGGGTTTTCGGTAAAGTGGAGAGGTTCCACTTGCCCGAAACGGAAGAGACAAGGAGTTTACGGTAAAGTGGAGAGGTTCCACTTGCTCGAAATGGAAGAGACAAGGGGTTTTCGGTAAAGTGGAGAGGTTCCACTTGCTCGAAATGGAAGAGACAAGGGGTTTTCGGTAAAGTGGAGAGGTTCCACTTGCCGACGAAACTGATTTACCATAATTGATTAGAAACAAAAAAAAGCAAGCAACAATGTGCCTGCTCTTCTAAAAATTAATGAATATGACGATAAACTCCGATTACTTTTCCAAGTATAGAAACATTTCTTAAGATAATTGGATCCATTGTAGAGTTTTCAGGCTGCAAGCGAATGAAATCTTTTTCTTTGAAAAATCTCTTACAGGTTGCCTCATCTTCTTCTGTCATGGCAACAACGATATCTCCATTATTGGCAGTTTGCTGCTGTCTAACAATTACGTAATCTCCATCAAGGATTCCAGCTTCTATCATACTCTCACCCATGATTTCTAGCATAAATACTTGTTCATCAGCTGGTGCTAGACTTTCAGGTAATGGAAAGAACTCTTCTACGTTTTCAATGGCGGTAATAGGAAGCCCAGCAGTAACTTTACCAACAATAGGTACATTCACAACATTGTTTCGTGGGATGTTGGCAGTTTCATCTGATTCTAGTATTTCTATCGCTCTAGGTTTTGTTGGATCTCGTCTAATAAGTCCTTTGCTTTCCAAACGTGCTAAATGACCATGGACTGTCGAACTAGAGGCAAGTCCAACTGCTTCCCCAATTTCCCTAACGGAAGGTGGATAGCCTTTTTTCTTTACTTCCGCTTTAATAAATTCAAGGATATCCTGCTGGCGCTTAGATATTTTTGTCATTTTAAGATACACCTCGCCCTATATAATTATTACATTTATTATAGCATGTTCGTATTTTTTCTACAAACATAAGTTCGAATTATTGTTGACAACAAACAAATGTTCGGACTATAATGAAAACATAGAAACGAACATATATTCTGGGTGGGGGTTTTATTATGGAAAAAATATGGGAAAAATACTCTTATGCTATTTTACTAATGATCTTATGCTGCGGTTTAGCTTTTATTTTATCATTGCGTTTCAATTCTGATGTCGAAGAGAAGTTCTTATCCATTACGGTATCTGAAGGAGATTCACTTTGGGAAATCGCCAATCAATATTCGGACCAGCATTCATACTCTAATAACGAATTTATCAGCTGGGTTAAACAGCATAATGAAATAGTAGGCGATAATATTTATCCTGGGGAAGAAATAATAATCCCGGTGAACTATGAAGTTGGATCTTTAACTGAATATGCAAGTGCGGCTGGAGAGTAAAAGTCAGATGGTGGATGCAATCATATACTGCAGGGTTAGTACAAACAAGGAAACCCAGGAAACCTCTTTAAAACGTCAGGAAGAGGAACTTGTACTTCTTGCTAGTCATTATCAATTCAATGTTGTTTCGATTATTAGAGAGCAAGCAAGCGGTTATGACCTTGATAGAGATGGGATATTAGAGTTATTGGAATTATTGAAAGAAAAAACAGTGCAAGCTGTGTTAATCCAAGATGAAACGAGGCTGGGACGAGGAAATGCTAAGATTGCTCTCTTGCATTGTATATTAAAAGAAGGGGTAAAGCTGTATAGTATTTCCCATAATGGTGAATTGCAATTGTCTGAAAGTGATTCAATGGTATTAAAAATAGTTGGTATGGTCGAAGAATATCAACGCAAGCTACATAATGTTAAAATCAAACGGGGAATGAAAAGAGCCGTTTCTCAAGGGTACAAGCCCGAGAAAAATTTACATAACTTAGGATGGAATTCTGGTCGAGAGAAAATTGAAGTTCCGATAGAAGAAATTATCCGCCTGCGAAAAAATAAGTTAACCTTCTCAGAGATAGCTGCTACATTAAGAGGATTTGGGTATAATATTTCGAAAGCAACTGTCCATAGACGCTATCAAGAATCTCAAGAATCAATTGATCTAGAAGAGCAGTAGACCATTTGCCTTGTCAGATGGTCTATTTTTTAGTAAAATCAGTCTTTAAGTAATTGAAAGGGGGGTCCCTTAATGCTCTCAAAAGAAAAAATGGCCAGAATTAATGAACTAGCCAGAAAAGCAAAAGCAACTGGATTAACAGAAGCAGAAGCGAAAGAACAATCAAAATTAAGAAGCGAGTATTTGACCACTTTCCGCAGTTCTATGCTAGATACATTAACAAATACAAAAATTATCGACCCTGAGGGAAATGATGTAACACCAGAAAAGATAAAAATGAGGAAAAAGTATAATCTTCATTAAAAACATGGAAAAACTTTTGTTTTTCCTTTTTACATATTGTCTCTATTATTGTGTAAAAATAAGTTAATGAAAGTAAATTAATTTGTTTAGTAATCAAATTAATTGTTGAATTAACCTCAGGAGAACTATAATATTAAGAGTGTTATTATTATCCTAATGAAACAGGAGTGATTAGTTACATGTTTGAAACTATTGATGAATTGTCTGTAACCTCTATTCGTACGCTATCGATTGATATGATCGAAAAAGCTAACTCAGGACATCCAGGAATGCCTATGGGTGCTGCACCAATGACCTATACGTTATGGACTCGTTTTATGAACCAAAATCCAAAAAATCCTCAGTGGTTTAACCGTGACCGATTTGTTTTATCCGCAGGACATGGGTCTGCTTTACTATACAGCATGCTTCATTTATCTGGTTATAATCTGTCAATGGATGACTTGAAACAATTCCGCCAATGGGGAAGTAAAACTCCTGGACATCCAGAGTATCGTCATACAGAGGGTGTAGAAGCAACTACTGGACCACTTGGACAAGGGATTGCAATGGCAGTCGGAATGGCAATGGCAGAACGTCATACGGCTAGCGTCTACAATAAAGACAATTATGAAATTGTAAACCATTATACATATGGTGTTTGCGGTGATGGAGATTTAATGGAAGGTGTATCTGCAGAGGCTGCATCTCTTGCTGGACATTTAAAACTAGGACGTTTAGTGGTTTTATATGATTCCAATGATATTTCTCTAGATGGGGATTTAAATAAATCCTTCTCTGAAAGTGTTAAGGACCGTTTCTTGTCATACGGCTGGCAATATCTGCGAGTTGAGGATGGCAATAATTTAGAAGAAATCGCGAAGGCTTTAGAAGAAGCTAGAAACGATCTAGATCGACCAACTATGATTGAAGTTAGAACGGTAATTGGTTATGGTTCTCCTAACCGAGCTGGTACTTCTGGTGTCCATGGCTCACCGCTTGGAGCAGACGAATTAAAGCTTACAAAAGAAGCATACAAATGGACATTTGAAGAAGATTTCCATGTGCCACAGGAAGTTTATGATAACTTCAAAAACCTTATCGTTGAAAATGGTGTGAAGAAGGAAAAAGAATGGAACGACTTATTTGCACAATATAAAAATGCTTTCCCAGAATTAGCAAATCAATTAGAAGCAGCGTTGAAAAATGAATTGCCTGAAGGCTGGGATAAAGATATTCCTGTTTACAGTGAAGGAAAAGGCTTAGCTAGTCGTGCATCATCAGGTGAAGCTCTAAATGGCATTGCTAAAAACCTGCCTATCTTTATTGGAGGCTCTGCTGACCTTGCTGGTTCCAATAAAACCATGATTAAAGGTACAGGCGATTATGCACCAGGCAGCTATGAAAATCGAAATATTTGGTTCGGTGTACGTGAATTTGCTATGGGTGCAGCGATGAATGGGATTGCCTTACATGGTGGAGTGAAAATTTTCGGAGGAACATTCTTTGTGTTCTCTGACTACCTGCGTCCTGCTATCCGTCTAGCTTCCATTATGGGATTACCTGTTACGTATGTATTTACGCATGACAGTATTGCTGTTGGGGAAGATGGACCTACACATGAGCCTGTTGAACAACTTGCAGCACTACGTGCAATGCCAGGTCTTTCAATTATTCGTCCAGCAGATGGTAATGAAACTGCTGCTGCATGGAAGCTTGCAGTTGAATCTACAAACAAGCCAACTGCTTTAATATTAACTCGTCAGGATTTACCAACGCTTAAAGATACTGATAAAAATGCATACGAAGGCGTTTCAAAAGGTGCTTATGTGGTTTCACCTTCTGAAAGAGAAACTCCGGATGCTCTATTACTTGCAACCGGTTCAGAAGTAAGTCTAGCTGTTGAAGCACAAAAGGCGTTAGCTGGTGAAGGAATTCATGTTTCCGTTGTCAGCATGCCATCATGGGATCGCTTTGAACAACAATCTCAAGAATACAAAAACACAGTTCTTCCTAAGAATGTGAAAAAGCGTCTTGGTATTGAAGTTGGTTCTTCAATGGGCTGGCATAAATACACTGGTGATGAGGGCGAAGTATTAGCAATTGATACATTCGGAGCATCTGCACCAGGAGAAAAAATTATGGAAGAATACGGCTTTAGTGTAAACAATGTAGTTGCACGAGTTAAGGCACTTCTTCAATAATAGTGAGATATCTCAAAGGGAACGGCACAATGCCGTTCTCTTTTTTTATGATATTTGAACATTAGATGAATTTTTTCTTCCTAAGAGACATTGAAATTACTTGTAAGATATAATGAAATTTGTATGAATCTTATGAATTCGACAATATTAGTGCTTTTTTTTGTCAGCTTAAGACAAATGTTTCGATAGTGTTTATTTTATAATGATAGAAAGGGTAATCAACGAAGGAGAGATCGTGGTGAGAAATTATCAGCTTTATTTGATAGAAGATGAATTTGCCGCCCATTACTTCGGAAGAGAGCGTATGTTTTTTCAGCTTTTTCAGGAACATGACAAAGCAGTAGGTGAATTAAAATTTATTACAAACAAGCAAATTACCTATATAACAAAGCCGTTAGAGGTTTTGAAGTTTCATCAGTTAATTCAAAAACAACTTGGAAAAAAGAAGGGCTTTTGTGCTGAACATGGTACATACTCGATCGAATTAAGTGGAAAACTAAGTAAAGCTAAATTAAGGGTGTTCCAGGATTTAATTACGATTGAGGCATCTGGAAGCTATGAGGCAGAAACGATTTTCTTTGAAGTGCTTAGAAAATGTGAATCTTCGTTCATAGCTTTGGACCTCGACCATCAGCGCTTTGGATGGTTAAAGCCTATTAAAGAGAGAAAATATGTTTAATCTTTTCAAAGTGAATATTGTATATTTCCGTTTTATTTAGTACACTGAATGGTAGACAACATGAAGGAGGAAGTTTAATGAGTACAGGTCTATGGATTCTAGTTGTTGTACTAGCATTAGTAGCTGGTGTAGCACTAGGATTTTTCATTGCTCGTAAATACATGATGGACTATTTAAAGAAAAATCCACCAATCAATGAGCAAATGTTAAAAATGATGATGATGCAAATGGGACAAAAACCATCTCAGAAGAAGATCAACCAAATGATGTCTGCTATGAATAAACAGCAAGGCAAATAAATAAGACAAAAACCACTTTATCTACTGAAGAGAAGTGGTTTTTTATTTTAACAAAATAGTTTTTTGAAAAATCTTATATTAAGATTTTCTATTGAAATAGGAGATAAATAAGTACATACTAGTTACGCTAAGATTAAGAACATAGATAAAGGAGCAATTCTCATGAAAAAAGTTTTACCATTCATTTTAGTTTTACTTCTAGCTTTAACTGCTTGTGGAACGCAAGAAATAGAAGAAACAGCATCCCCTGAAGAGAATAAAACAGAACAGGGTGCAAACGCTGATAAAGAACCTAAAAAAGAGCTAACAGCAGAGGATGAAAAGTTCACTAAATTAATGACAGAAAAAAATTATGATGCCATTATAAAAGATTCTGTCTCTTTAAAGACAGAAGAGCAAAAGAACTTTTATTATTTAGCTTCTGCTTTCATCAAGAATAATGAGGTCCAAACCAAGACATTTGCAGAGACAGACTATAATGCTGCAAAAACGGATTATACAGTAATCGTAAATTATTTAAAAAGAGTAAAATATGTACCAGATGAAATCAAAGCTGAAGTAGATGAATTAAGAAAAGTATCAGAAGAAAAAGCAGCATTTTACACTGAAGAACTTGAAAAACAACCAACTGAGTAACTAATATTATCAAGGAAAAGCACTCAAAAATGAGTGCTTTTTACTTGCGAAGAATAGGTGTCTAAATCTTTATTATTTTACTAATATTTGATAAAATATACCTTCAGGTGCGGTAGGATGATTTTTTAAAATAATAATTGAATAAAGTGAATTATTTTCGGGGGAACGATAATGAGAGTATTTTTAGATTTAAGCTGGTTTTTTAAGCAAGAGAAGAAAGCATACATATCAGGAATTTTTATCTTGCTATTTGTTGCACTACTTCAGCTCGTGCCACCAAAGGTAATTGGCGTTATTGCCGACCATATTAACAATGGTACGTTGACGAAAGGCGTGCTCTTTGAATGGATGGCCATATTAGTAGGGGCAGGTCTTGGGATGTATGTCCTGAGGTATTTTTGGAGGATTATGATTTTTGGTTCTGCGGTTAAGCTTAGCAAACAATTAAGGAATCGCTTATATCAACACTTTACAAATATGTCGCCATCGTTTTATCAGAAACGACGGACTGGTGATTTAATGGCACATGCTACAAATGATCTTCAAGCTATCCAACAGACGGCTGGATTAGGAGTTTTAACATTGGTTGACTCTCTTTCAACCGGCGGGACAGTCATTTTAGCCATGGCCTTTACAATAAGCTGGAAATTAACTTTGATTTGTTTAATCCCGATGCCCTTTATGGTGATTCTTACAAATTGGTTTGGTACAATGTTACACCGCACGTTTCACAAGGCACAAGAAGCCTTCTCTGATTTGAATGATAAAACACAGGAAAGTATTTCCGGGATCAAGGTTATTAAAACATTTGGACAGGAAAAGGAAGATATTGAGGATTTCAGAAAGCAATCAGAGGATGTAGTCCAAAAAAATATCGTCGTAGCCAAAATCGATTCGCTTTATGATCCGACTATCTCTATTATTGTAGGAATATCTTTTTTCTTAGCAATTACCTTTGGCTCCAAATATGTGTTAGCCGGTGAGTTATCCATTGGAGAATTAATTGCCTTTACAACCTATTTAGGATTATTAATTTGGCCGATGTTAGCATTTGGCTGGTTGTTTAATATTGTTGAACGCGGTCGTGCTTCTTATGACCGTGTAGCAGACTTACTTCGAGAAAAGTCAGATATATCAGATCGCAGTCATGCTTTAGAGGTGGTACCTAGCGGTGGTATCCAGTATGATATTGAGAAATTCACTTTTCCAGGAGAAAAAGAGCCAATGTTAAGGGATATCTGTTTTTCGATAAATAGGGGAGAGACACTGGGGATTGTTGGGAAAACAGGTGCGGGGAAAACAACCTTGTTAAAGCTGCTTATTCGTGAATTTGAAGACTATGAAGGGGAAATTACCTTCGGCGATCATAAACTTCCGGAGTATAAGCTGGAGAAATTACGAGAGGCGATTGGTTATGTTCCTCAGGACCATTTCTTGTTTTCCGCGACGGTGGCTGAAAATATTGCCTTTACCAATATAAAGGCTCCAAAAGAAGAAATTTATGAAGCAGCCAAATTAGCTAATATTCATGACGATATTCTTCAGTTTACCGAAGGGTATGAAACTGTTGTTGGTGAAAGAGGAGTATCATTATCAGGGGGTCAGAAACAAAGGATATCTATTGCCCGAGCACTGATGATGAATCCTGAAGTGTTAGTGCTGGATGATTCCTTATCCGCTGTTGATGCCAAAACGGAAGAAGCCATTCTTTCCTCATTAAGAAAAAATCGTGAAGGGAAAACAACGATTATTACCTCACACCGATTAAGTGCCATCCAACACGCAAATTTGATTCTTGTTCTTGATCATGGAAAAGTCATGGAGAGAGGAACACATGAAGAACTAATGGAAAACAATGGTTGGTATAAGGAAATGCATTTACGTCAGCAGCTAGAGGAGTTGGTTGAGCATGGCGGACATTAAGATGGAAGAAAAGGAGCAGCTGACTGATAAAGAACAACGAAATGTTCTCTATCGCCTGCTATCCTATACAAAACAACATAAAAAGGAGTTAATCCTAGCATTCAGTCTTTTGGTCATAACTACGCTGGGAGAATTAGCTGGACCATACCTTGTTAAAATCTTTATAGATGACTACCTAACACCGGGAAATCTAGCATTTCAGCCCCTCTTGATTCTCGGGGCGAGCTATCTAGGGATCCAAATCATAAAATCAGTCCTGATGTTTTTTCAATTAGTAAAGTTTCAAGAGATTGCTTTAAAAATAATTCAACAACTGCGGATTGATATTTTTTCCAAGGTGCAGTCCTTAGGTTTAAGGTATTTTGATCAAACACCTGCCGGAAGTATTGTTTCAAGGGTGACAAACGATACCGAAGCAATAAAGGATATGTTCGTAACCGTCCTATCAACCTTTATCCAGAGCGGTTTTTTACTAACTGGTATTCTGATTACCATGTTTGTTTTAGATGTAAAACTGGCACTATTCTGTCTTATTTTTATTCCATTGATTCTCCTTGTGATGACCTTATATCGAAAATTTAGTTCCCGATATTATTTAGATATGCGCGAGAGATTGAGTCAATTAAATGCAAAACTAAGTGAATCCTTGCAGGGGATGAGTATTATTCAAGTTTTTCGTCAGGAAAAGCGACTTCGTAAAGAGTTCGAAGACATCAATGAAAAGCACTATAATGCAGGGATGAAGAATATTAAGATTGATGGATTGCTGCTGCGTCCAGCGGTTGATTTAATTTTTATTTTTGGATTAATTATGGTGTTAAATTATTTTGGAATTGCATCTTTAGATAGCCCGGTTGAAATCGGTGTGTTATACGCTTTTGTTAATTACCTGGAGCGTTTCTTCGAACCAGTAAACAATATGATGATGAGGTTATCTTTGTACCAGCAAGCGATTGTGGCTGGTGCGCGTGTGTTTAGAATTCTGGATAAGCAAGAATTAGCACCCGAACAAAGTGAGGATAGTACTCTATCGGTTGAAGAGGGTAGAATTGAGTTTAAGAATTTAACTTTTTCCTATGATGGAAAACGAGATGTCTTAAAAAATATTTCGTTTACTGCGCAGCCCGGTGAGACGGTGGCACTAGTCGGGCACACTGGGAGCGGGAAAAGCTCAATCATCAATTTATTAATGAGATTTTATGAATACGAGAAGGGCGAAATCTTAATTGATGGTCAATCGATTCGAAGTTTTTCTAAGGATGAACTTAGAGACAAAATGGGGCTCGTCCTCCAGGATCCATTTTTGTTTTATGGAACTGTAAGAGACAATATAACGCTACATCATCATTTAACAGATGAACAAGTGGAGGATGCTGCTAAATTTGTTCAAGCACATACCTTTATTGAAAAGTTGGAAGATTCATATCATCATAAAGTGGTTGAGCGCGGTTCTACTTTTTCGAGTGGGCAGCGCCAATTAATTGCATTTGCAAGGACGATTGCAGCCAATCCAAAGATTCTTGTCCTTGATGAGGCAACGGCCAATATCGATACTGAAACAGAAGAAGCGATTCAAACGGCTCTTGCAAAAATGCGGGAAGGCAGGACTACGATTGCTATTGCCCACCGGTTATCAACGATTCAGGATTCGAATTTAATTCTCGTCTTGCACCAAGGTGAAATAGTAGAAAGAGGAACACATCAAGAGCTTCTGGCACTTGGCGGGTTATACCATAAAATGTTCTTGTTACAAAATGGTGCAGTCGAGCGTTTAGAGGATGTTGCCAATTGATAAATAGAAAAATCCTGGCAGCTTGCCAGGATTTTTGCATTAGAGACTCGCTACTTGGCGGGTTTTCTTTATATACTTTCGATTATATTCATTTAATAGATGGTCTAATTCCTGACTGTGACGAATAGCAATGGAGGAAGTCAAGCCGTTTGTGACCGCGACTTGAATTAATTCAGCGCGCTTTTTTTCAATAAGTGCAATTAGGTCTTGTTTGATCATAGTCGTGGTCCTTTCCGGAGAAACTCCAATAATAGAAAACAAAACATTGATAGGAAATTCGCTACCAATGTTTTACTAGTATAACCTAAAATGGGTATTAATTGAAAGTGATTTGTAAAAAAATATCCATAAAAAGTAGGAATATGGTAGAATCATTGAAAGTTTTTTGCCGGAAATAGCAATTAACAACTAGCGACACAAAATATTCATGTTAATCATTATCTTTTAGGGGAAAGTTTTGTTAAAATGAAACAGTATCGACTATAGTAGGAGTGTTAATATGACTGACATAAATATATTTTTAGCCTTGGGCGCTGGCTTTTTAAGTTTTATCTCTCCATGCTGTTTGCCTCTTTACCCTGCATTTCTATCGTATATCACCGGGATGTCTGTAGGGGAGTTAAAAACAGAAAATGCCATGCTTCAAAAGCGTAGTCTT
Organism: Neobacillus niacini; assembly: GCF_031457145.1. Classification (GTDB taxonomy): domain Bacteria; phylum Bacillota; class Bacilli; order Bacillales; family Cytobacillaceae; genus Neobacillus; species Neobacillus niacini_J. The sequence goes on along the minus strand of NZ_JAVDVZ010000002.1, from coordinate 199,200 downwards.
CTACATACAATATTTTTCTTAATTGGATTTTCAGCCATTTTCATTGCCATTGGTTTTGGGACATCGTTTGTTGGCCGCTTTTTCATGGAGTATAAAGATTTAATTCGTCAGCTTGGCGCAATCTTCATTGTGTTGTTTGGACTAATAATAGTTGGTGTATTTAAACCTGAGTTTTTAATGAAGGATCGTAAATTAGAATTTAAAAATCGACCTTCGGGCTTTATTGGGTCTATACTAATTGGTATGGCTTTTGCTGCTGGATGGACTCCATGTACTGGTCCAATTCTAACATCAGTTATTTTACTTGCTGCTTCAAATCCTGGATCAGGTGTTTTATACATGACCGCATACTCACTTGGGTTTGCCATCCCATTTTTAATCATGTCCTTCTTTGTCGGCAGAATGAAATGGATCCGCAAGAATAGTGGTAAGATTGTTAAAATCGGTGGTTGGCTCATGATTGTCATGGGTTTTGTACTCTTCTTTGACTGGATGACAAAAATCATTACGATTTTCTCAGGTATGTTTGGCGGATTTACAGGTTTCTAAAGAATGGACTTAAAATTAATATAGTAATATATTTAATGTGTTATTTTTATAGAAATAGGGGTTGGAACCTATGAACTTCGTGGTTGTTTCTTCAATAGGGGCAGTTTTTATGGGGATATTTGCTTTATTTGTCCGCATGAAAGCTGCAAAGAAACCTACAAATGCATTAAAGATCATCCTGCCGCCGGTTTTTATGTCTAGCGGAGCACTTATGTATTTGGTGCCGCAATTTCGCTTAACCCCTTTGGAAATAGTAGAGGTGGTCATAGTGGGAATGCTCTTTTCAGTATTGCTAATCAAAACCTCTAAATTTGAGATTCGCGAGAACGAAATCTATTTAAAACGTTCGAAAGCATTTATGTATATTTTAGTTGGATTATTGGTTGTTCGTTTAGCTTTAAAATGGATCTTAAGTACGACGATTGATTTTGGGGAACTCAGCGGTATGTTCTTCCTGCTTGCGTTTAGTATGATTGTTCCTTGGCGGATCGCGATGTATTTAGACTATAAAAAGCTTTGCAAGCAGCTTCATGGAAAATGATGTGTGGAACACTGATTCTTTGGGGATCAGTGTTTTTTTATGTGGTAATTTAATGAATCGATTTTTATTGTCTTGTTCATGAGCCCCATTTACTTTGGTATATATCAATTTTAGGCTTCATGAACCGAGTCAACAAATATAAAAAACCGCCAAATTGGACGGTTTAGAATAAATGCTCATATGGAGCGACATCAATTCGATTTTCAAAAAGCTTTTTTCGTAAAAATTTATGATCTCTTTTTGGTGTGGCTTGAATATAACCGCGGATAACAAGTTCTTCTGTAATTTTCGTTACTTTTTCATTAAGGGCGAGCTCGCCAATCTTACCGGCAATTTTATGCCTTGCAACGTCGCGGAATAGCTCGGGAACAGGGCTAACCAAATCTTCAAGAAGTGCTTTCTCCTCGTTGCCCCACAGATGACGAGTTTGATTCACATAGTGCTCTTCCCAGTCCATCACCGATTTGCCATCTTCCTTTGGCATTTTCTTTAAGAACTTACGAAACATAAAAAATCCGCCAATCGCCATTGCTCCGGCAAAGGCAAAAATCCATATTAGTATAAACCATAGAAACCAACCAGTTAGCTGCATATTATTCACCTACATATTACTATTTTCATCTACTTATTATAGTCTGAAAATAGGGTAAAAGACAAGTAATCGCTTTATTATCAAGAAAAAAGCCATCCTTAGAATAGTATTGCAAAAGTTGTCGAAAAAATGACAAAATCTCTAACTATATTGATTATTACTATAATACATTGTAATATGGTTACAAATAGTTATTTTCTTTATTACAATAATATTCTGGGGCTGAATGGGGTACTGGTGTCCTCCACAGTCTTCAAAACTGCTTGAGACCTGCGTGCCAGGTTTGCTGGGTTCGATTCCCAGGCGGTCCCGCCAACCCTTACATAGCAAGGGATTGAGGTGTTTCACTTAATAAGAAGACATCCTCGATTAAATTCCATTTCTCACTTTGGGTGCCAAATTGGTGCCATATGACTCCTATGACTATTCTTTATCCTCTTCGTCATCAAATATCTCAACAGCCTGTTCCTGAAGAGAAGGAATCGCATGACTATATAAATCCAATGTTATTCCAACGTTAGAGTGCCCTAAACGTTCACTGACAATTTTGGGATGCACATTTTTTTGTAGCAAAATGGAAGCATGAGAATGTCTTGTGTCGTGAAAACGTGAATCCTTTAATCCTGCTCGTTTAACCGCATTTTTATAAATTCGGTGTAACTCACGAGGGTGAGTATAATGACCATTTGTATTAAAAAACACTACATCATTGGGATTAAAGCTATCTCCTAAACGGCACTTTAACTCTCGATAACGATCGTAGTGGCTTTTTAGTAAATTCAAGAGCTTTATTCCAATCACAATCGTGCGATCTTTTCCACCTTTTGTTAAATCCCTGATTTTTACTTTAACTTCTTCATCCACATAAGCGGACTTGGTAATCGTTATTCGCCGATTTTTAAAGTCAATATCGGTCCATTTCAAAGCACGCAACTCACCTAAACGAGCCCCAGTATGACCTGCGGTGAAAATCATTGGGTAATATACAGTACTCGATTTTGCTGCTTCAAAAAGTTGGTCCAATTCCTCCCTAGAGTAGAAAGTCGCTCTAAATTTTTTGGATTTTGGAGGCTTTGCTTTTTGAGCGACATTTTTATTCAACTCCCAATCTACCGCATCATTCAATGCTTTAGATAACAATCGATAATGATGTTTAACTGTTTGAGCGGATAACCATATCCAACTCTTTGTTAGCATAGCCGATTATATTAAAACCTGAATCCAAAAATATAATTTCACCTGTAACTCCTCTAGATAGATTACTAAGCATTGCGATCGTCATATCGCCCACCTCTTCTTGTGTTACATTTCTTTTTAAAGGTGCAGATTCTTCAACTTTATGTAGTACTTCGTTAAAAGAACCAACTCCTTTAGCTGCAAGTGTTCGAATTGCTCCAGCAGAAATTGCATTAATACGAATATTCTCTTTTCCTAAGTCTAATGCTAGATATTTTACTGATGATTCAAGAGCTGCTTTTGCTACTCCCATAACATTATAGCCACGAACAACCCTTTCAGCTCCAAGATAACTCATTTTAACGATGGAGCCACCTTCAGTCATATATGGTTTTGCTTCTCTTGCGACAGCTATTAGAGAGTACGAGCTAGTATCTTGAGCAAAAGCATATCCAGACCTTGAAGTATTTATAAAATCCCCTTTTAAATCTTCAGAATGTGCAAATGCAACTGAGTGTACAATTCCGTGGATAGTTCCTACCTTTTTTCCGATTTCTTGAAAGGCATCTTTAATACTTTCATCATTGTTTACATCGCATTGCACGATACATTGAGCAGAATGGTTATTATCTATTAATAACTTATTTAATTTTCCCAGTGAACGTTCTAATCGGTAGGTAAAAATAAGAGTGGCACCAGCTTTATAAAGTGACCTAGCCACCCCCCAAGCCAGGCTACGCTCATTAGCAACCCCCATTATTACAATATTTTTCCCTTTTAATTTAAGTAAATCTTCCATTTTGTCTTCCTAGGTTGACTAGTTGATTGTATGTTATACCTAGTCTTAATACCAGATAATAATTTTATTATATCAAATTTACTTATTTAACTAATCTGCTCTAATAGTAGAAGAAGCGACAGCCTATTCTGCTATCGCACCCTTTAGTGTAAGTGTATTCTTTCACAAATAGATTACTGTTATATATTTATCCGGTTCATTATAATGTATGTATGCCTAAATTGAGGGCATTGATAAATATAAAAAGCCTTTTTATATAAGGAATGAATAAACCATCATAATTTATTTTATTTTTCAATATCCTAGTATGGGACAAATTTGGAGCGGGGAAGGATAGAGGTAAGGAGGCGATTAATAAATGGCTACATTCGAAGTCCTGTCCATGATGCTTAGTTTTGGTACATGATTGTTATCGCTGTTTTAAATTTTCATTATAAGATAAAGAATTCTTGAACACGCCAAGGGCGTGTTTTTTTTGTCCTGAATGTAGGGGACTTTAACTACAGCTAAGGGGGCTCGAATGGAATATCAACATTTAAAGAGAGAAGTCATGTTATTAAAAACTGACGAATATATGGCGCTGGTAGCTAGGAAGGAGTTCATTCAACATCTAAATACATAGAATATCCAAAAAATTTTGGGCATCTATCTTTCAATCTTTAAAATTAGTAATTGAATGTTTTTTTAGAAAACATACTTCGGTATGTTTATTTGTGATTATCAGAGAAAAAATAGGAAAACCCCTTTCCGAAAACATAATGACACTTAATGTTAAAGAAATTAACAAAATAAAATATTCTAAATATTGACATAAAAAACAACAAGGTATATAGTGGTAACTGTAGACGATAAACTGTTAACAATCTGAAAATTCAAAAAGTTGGTGTGGGTATCTTCAAGAGCCAAGACATAGAATTCAATTTGGATATATCCGGTAATGGAATGACTCAACTTTATGATCAAGGCCTTACAGGGAAAGACTAACCTACCGCATTGCCGGAAACTGGAACAAACTTGATTGAGGTTTTATCAACATTTTATGATTCCAAGAACCCGAAGAAAAGTTGATGAAAAATTAAAAAATACTATGAAATAAAGTCTCTCAACTTCTATATGATGTGGATGTGTTTAAATAGACAACAAAAAACAATAAATAATAAAGGATAGGTAAAAAATGAAAAAAAATTGGACAAGACTAAAACGGCCACAAAGTCTTCGTGATCAAGTGATAGATCAAATTGTCTATGCAATTGCTTACGGTAATATGAAACCTGGACAGAGAATCGTAGAAGCTGACCTTGCTCAAACATTAGGTGTAAGCCGAGGACCAGTTCGTGAAGCCTTAAGTACATTGACGCAGGAAGGATTAGTTAAAATTGTGCCCTATAAAGGTACCTATGTAACGGAACTAAATCGAAAAGAAATTTGGGAGGTTTGTACTCTGAGGGCAACACTTGAAGAGTTTAGTGTTAGACGGATTGTAGAGTCCACAGAAAATGAAACTATCAATAAGCTGTGGTCTCACTATGATGAGATGGTAGAAATGGCAAATTCCGGTGGTGCAATAAATATGGCAGAAATTGATATGAATCTTCACGAACAAATTGTGCTTGCTGCCGATCACGAACTTTTATATCGTGCTTGGACTCCGCTGAAATATCGTGTTTTGCTTTATTCAACTTTAACTATTGAGAAACGTTATCCACGTCATTCGACATTTGATTCGCTCGTTAAAATGCATGCGGAATTGATTCGAACAATAGAAGAGGGGGATGCTGACAAAGCAGCAACCAAAATAAAAAATCATATTATCCAGCCTGTGAAAGAATTATTACGTCACAAAGAAGATGTTGAATATAATTAATCCTGTCTAGCCCGTTTAAATACAAAACAAGATGTTAACAGTTTGTGAGAAATAAAGGGAAGAGACAGATTAAAGGAGTTAGGGGAACGGAGTTGAGTGATGTTTCGAGTGTACAAACGCTTAATAGGCTAAGAATCTCAGAATGGGTAAATAGTAATAGAAGGCGAAAATTTAAGGGTAGCGCTCAGAGGATTTTAAAAGTATTTGGACTTTTAAACCTAGTCGTTTCTCCCTGTGTGTCATCGTACCTTCCTTCACAATTAAAGAAATTTAACTAAAAAAGATCAAATTTTTTTAACATGGGTCTGAATTCTGGACAATAGTCCATATGTTTAGGGAGGGTTAAAAATCAAATTAACTACTTATCTACAAGAAAATTCTCAGTGTGTGGGTGTAATTGATGGACAGACAATTATTGATATTACTGATAAATTTCCAGACATGTTATCCCTTATCAAGGCTGGAAAACTAGGTATTGAAGAAATTGAAAGCGTTATACAATCAGGTCGTGGAAAAATCCCATTGGATCATCAGGTACTATTGGCTCCTATACCAAAAGTTAAACGAAATATCATCTGTGTGGGGTGGAATTACCTGGAGCATTTCAACGAACGTTATCGACAAGATATTGATTTGCCAAAGAAGCCAACAATTTTTACAAAGGCAACTGGTACGATTGCCGGTCCTTTTGAAGAGATTCCTCTATCTGAAAAGCATACCAAAATGTTTGATTATGAGGCGGAACTTGCTTTAATTATCGGTGTTGGAGGCAAAAATATTAAGGAAAGTGACGCTATGAATCACGTTTTTGGCTTTATGGTAGCGAATGATCTTTCTGCTAGAGATATACAGCAAGAACATGGGGGACAATGGTTTATGGGAAAGAGTTTGGATAAATCATGTCCAGTAGGTCCTTGGATTGTTACCAAGGAAGAAATTAAAGACCCGCAAAATCTGGATATTACTTGCACCGTAAATGGTACAACAGTACAAAAAAGCAATACAAGTTTGATGATATTTCCGATCAAACAAATTATATCCGTGCTTTCGCAAGGAATGACGTTAGAACCGGGTGATATTATTCTTACAGGGACTCCGTCGGGTGTTGGTTTTAAACGGAATCCCCCGATTTTATTGCGCAAAGGGGATGAGGTTGAAATTAATATATCAGGAATCGGTCATATCAAGAATAGAATCATAGATTCGTATGAGAGTTGATAAATATATCGAATCACAACTATCTAATGTTGAATGGACTAGTTAAAATTACCTGAATACTTATACATAAATGACTATTCTGAAAAGTGTAAGTAAGAAAACAGAAGATGGAACGGGAAAATGACAAAAAGGAAATGCCGAAAGTCTATTAAAAATTAAGGAGGAATAAGATGTCTACTTCAGTAATTTCATTACATCCAAAAGCTATCGAATTCACCTCTGCGCCTAAAAGAATGCTAATCGGAGGCCAATGGGTGGAGTCTGTGTCAGGAAAAACTTTTACAACAGAGAATCCGGCTACCGGAGAAATTATTACTACGGTCCCAGAAGGTGATAAGGAAGATATTAATCGGGCTGTGGCTGCTGCAAGGAAAGCGTTTGAAGAGGGTCCATGGCCAAAGATAAAACCAAATGAACGGGCCAATCTTCTCTTGAAATTAGCAGATCTTGTTGAACAAAATGCAGAAGAATTAGCTCACCTAGAAACCCTAGATAATGGAAGATCACTGGAATTTCAATTGAAGGTTGTTGACAGGGTTGTGGAAGATTTCCGCTATTATGCAGGTTGGACAACCAAAATTAATGGAGAAACGATACCTGTTTCTACTCCAGGGAATATTTTTAACTATACAAAAAGGGAACCAATTGGTGTTTGTGGCCAAATTATCCCATGGAATGCTCCACTACTAATGGCTGCCTGGAAGTTATCAGCACCGTTAGCTACTGGAAATACAGTTGTATTAAAACCAGCAGAAAACACACCCTTAACTGCATTGCGATTAGGAGAACTTATTCAAGAAGCTGGTTTTCCGGATGGAGTAGTAAACATTGTAACAGGATTTGGCGGAACAGTCGGTGCCGCGTTAACGGAGCACCCAGATGTAGACAAAATTGCATTTACAGGATCAACGGCTGTAGGTAAACAAATTATGCGATCTGCTGCGGTAAATGTAAAAAAAGTCTCGCTTGAGCTAGGAGGCAAATCGGCACATATCGTTTTTGCAGATGCGGATTATGAAAAGGCTCTTGCGAATGTTGCTAATGCTATTTTTGGTGGTTCGGGTCAGGCGTGTATCGCTGGGTCTAGATTATTTATTGAAAAGAAAATTTACGATAACTTCATAAGTGATTTAGCAGAATATACGAAGAACTATAAGATTGGTAGTGGTTTTGATCATACAGCTAATTTAGGGCCACTTATTTCTGCAAAACAGAAAAAGAGTGTACTGAGTTATGTAGACATTGGAAAGCAAGAAGGGGCTGAAATGTTAGTTGGAGGGGATGTCACTGAAGAAAACCTCGCATGTGGCTATTACGTAAGACCAACAATTTTCGCCAATGTGAATAATAGTATGAGAATTGCTCAAGAAGAGATCTTTGGTCCAGTTGTTGCTGGGATGCCATTTGAAAGTGTTGATGAGGTGATTAAGTTAGCCAATCAAACAAAATATGGATTAGGAGGAGGCGTTAATACTACGGATCTACGCAAAGCCCATCAGGTTGCTCATGGAATAAAAACAGGTAATGTATGGGTTAACAGGTACGGGGTTTTGGATCCTGCTTCACCTTTTGGCGGATACAAACAAAGCGGAATTGGTAGGGAGCATGGTGCTGAATCTATCGATATGTATACAGAAACCAAAAGTGTCTGGATTGATCTGGATTAATAAATGGCTCGCTAGGATCTATATATTAGAAGAGAGGACCATTTAGATAAACTGAATTTTAGGGGTGTCTAAAATGAAAGATGTTTTTGGATACAAAGGGAAAAAGTGTGTTATTACAGGTGCTGCTTCGGGAATGGGAAAGGCTACTACTGAGATGTTAGTAGAATTAGGTGCGGAAGTATATGCCTTAGACTTTAAAGAAGTAACTACGCCGGGTATTAAGCAGTATATTAATGTCAACCTTGCTGAAAGGGAATCAATTGATGAAGCTTTTAGAGAGCTCCCTGAGAAGTTCGATTCCTTCTTTGGAGTTGCAGGTGTTTCTGGACTACGAGAGGGTTTTGAATTTACTTTTATTGTTAATTTCGTTGCTAATAAATATATTACTGAGAAGTATCTGAGTAATCGTGTAAATAATGGAGGGTCTATCAGCTATGTTGCCTCCGTAGCAGCAATCAATTGGAAAAATCACCTACATGAGTATAAAGAGATTGTAAATGCAAAAACATGGGATGAAATGTTACAGCTAGTAAAGGCCACGGGAGAAATGTCTGGTCACCTAGGATACATTACTTCCAAACGTGCCTTGGTTTACCACACAAAAACTATCGTACCTTCATTTGCTACGAATAATATACGTGTAAATAGCGTATCACCTGGCTTGGTTGCAAATACTGGTTTGACTTCGGAGTTTTATGAATATAGTGGCGGGAAAGAGAAATCTGAAAATAAAGTACATGGCGCTGTAAATTATAGTGGAGAACCCCAAGATGTGGCGTCCGCTCTAATCTTCCTGAATAGTGATATGGCCAGATATATTAGCGGTGTGGATTTATGTGTAGATTACGGTGGTTATGCTATGATTTCTGTCGGTTTGAAGGAGGATGTGCATAACAGCTCTTTAATAAAATCCTGAATCCATGATGGGGAATTGGGAAGCCTTTTGTAAGGGTGAATACGTACGGGGGTTTGGATCCTTCTTCACCTTTTGATGGATGTAATGAAAGCGGAATCAGTAGAGAGAATGGTGCTAAATCTATCAATATGTTTAAAGAAACAATAGGATGGCACCCAGCAGGAACATACCAATATAGGTTTATTGAAGAATTCAAAGATGATAGTGGGTTGTAAGGAATTTTCCCTATGAGGCTACCAATCTCCAATGTAGGAGTAACAGTAATTAAAAATAAACTAAATTTTTAGGGGGAGTTAAAATGAAAGACTTTTTTGGATACAAAGGGAAAAAATGCGTTATTACAGGTGCTGCTTCAGGAATGGGAAAGGCGACTACTGAGATGTTAGTAGAATTAGGTGCGGAAGTATATGCATTAGACTTTAAAGAAGTAACTACACCGGGTATTAAGCAGTATATTAATGTCAACCTTGCTGAAAAAGAATCAATTGATGAAGCTTTTAGTGCGCTTCCTGAGAAGTTCGATTCCTTCTTTGGAGTTGCTGGTGTTTCCGGATTACGGGAAGGTTTTGAATTTACTTTTGTTGTAAACTTCGTTGCTAATAAATATATTACTGAGCAGTATCTTAGTAATCGTGTGAATAATGGAGGGTCTATCAGCTATGTTGCTTCCTCAGCAGGTGTCAGTTGGAAAAATCACCTTCATGAGTTTAAGGGGATTGCAGATGCAAAAACATGGGATGAAATGGTACAGCTAGTGAAGGCTACAGGGGAAAGTGCTGGTTACCCGGCTTATGTAATATCAAAACGTGCCATGGCTTACTATACAAAAACGAGCGTACCTTTATTTGCTAAGAATAATATACGTGTAAATAGCGTATCGCCTGGCTTGATTGCAAATACTGGTTTGACTTCGGAGTTTTATGAATTAAGTGGCGGGAAAGAAAAATCTGAAGAAAGAGCACTTGGAGCGGTAAATTATAGTGGAGTCCCTCAAGACGTGGCGCCCGCTTTAATCTTCCTGAATAGTGATATGGCCAGATATGTTAGCGGTGTAGATTTATGTGTTGATTACGGTGGCCGCGCTATGATGGATATCGATTTGAAAGAAAATGTGTATAACAAATCTTTTTTTGCAAACTAAATCTGTAATGTGAAATTGGGTACACATTATTGTTATTACAATAATCGTGAAACAAAAGAAATCGTAAGCGGAGAAGTCAATAGTGAAGGCCAGGAAAAAATGATTCGCTGTTTGATTTCCCGCAATTTTTAAAAGGGTAAAGTGAGATTGCTGAATGGTTCTCGTAACGTTATGGAAAAAAGCTTGGACAAACAAGGTCTTTCTGAAGGCGGAATAATAGTGACTTAACATATATCTTAACTTCTAAACCTTGTAAATTACTATATTCTAAATTGGGGTGAAAACATGTCTAGCAATACGGTAGATCATAGTCGAATCGGGGCAACAAAAAGTAATGAGTTGACAGTTGAGAAAACTCAAAACACGAACATAACTTGGAACACGGGTGTTGTGGGAGAAAAGATATGGATGGGTCGTGTTGTAGCGAAACCAAGTGCTGAATCCGGGGCACAGCATCATAAACAATCCGATACCGTTCACTATGTTTTAAGAGGGAAAGCGAAAGTGTCTTATGGTGAAGGCTATAACAATTGTGTGGAAGTTAATGAGGGAGATTTCATTCATATCCCGCCTTATCAATTATATACCTGCAATAATTTAAGTAGTGACGAAACTCTTGAATTGGTCACTGTAATGGTTCCATTTTTTCAAGTAGAGAACGTTGGTCCTGAGGAGAATGTTGAAATCCCTCTAAATATTGATAGAAAACAAGAAGTCTCGGTTGTAAAAGCGTCGAATTTAGATGAGTCAACTAATCAAACGCGAAATATGCCGCGAAGAACTGGTGTTCAATCGTCTAATCTTTGGATTGGACGCGTAACTGGTAAACCTGGCATGGATTCGGGGGCGCACACTCATGGTGAAGCAGAAACAGCTGGTTTCATTATCAGCGGTAAAACTCAACTCCTTTATGGCGATGGATATAAGATCTATGAAGAGTTTGAGAAAGGGGACTTCCTTCGTGTACCTCCGTTCTTACCACATATTGAACGTAATGTGAGTGATACTGACACAGTTGAGTTTTTGACGGCCCGTAATCCAGGAAATATTGTCATCAATCTTGATGATAAATAAAGGAAAGCATTGAGGATCTAATAGGCTATTTTAAATTTGATTGAAGGAGCGGGGAATAGTGAAAAAAATGGAATTTCCAAAAATTGAAGGTTTTGAAGCGGTTGAATATTTTTCAGGATCAAACGGACGCATCATGGTAGGAAATTCACTTACCTCCTTTGAAAAGGGAAATTGGACAAATGATGTTGTCCTTGGAGCCTCTTTTGCCGGCGTCCCGACAGGAGTTCTTCCTCTGCGACAGGGCGCCAAAGGCTGGATTGCCCACGAAGCTGGTCCCGGGAAGGATGAGGCAGGCATCGGCGGCCTTGTCATCGCGGATGAATACGGGGTCCCTGCCGCAGCGATTGCCACGATGGAGGCAAGTCTTGGTGATGGAAGAACATTGCTAACTGGGAGTGTAAGCCGTTGCAACAATGCGGCAAAAGCGTTGGGCGTTGCTCCTGGACAAACTGGTGAAGAGGCTGCCCATCTTATGCTTAAAGGTAAACCCGGAAAACAAATTGATATAAGCGGACGGGTTGACGAAGAAACCCACAGTGTGGATACACCATACGGCAAGGTCTACTTGTGCTGGTCCACATCGCGCGTGAAAGGAATGCATCCTGACGATATATTCTGTGTCGCCTCACACGGTGGTGAGACCATGGCTCTTTACGCCTTGGGCATCATGCCAAAAGGTGTGATTTGCAACGATGCCGGCAAAGGGATGGACGATTCGGGCGTTGATGGATTATGGACGTTGGATAAACACGGAATTATGGCTGCTACCGTTTCTACGGACACAGCGCGCATCGGCTATCCAATGGATACCTATGAAGTTGGTATTATATCCACTATAAACAAAACGGCGGAGGCCAAGGGAATTAGAGTCGGGCAAACAGCAAGAGAAGCAGCTCAACTGATGTTGAAATCGTAGATACCTTTCAGTTGTCGCTTTAATTTCCAGAAAAGTGTGAATAGGCGGCAATCTTAACTAAAACCTACTATTCGTTGGGTTTGAACCAAGTATCAACAGATTGAAAGAATTTAATATTACATACAATTAGGAGGGTATCGTATGGCTGTAGATTCTCAGATTTCACGACCGATTCCAGATATAGAAAAAAATAAGTTATATGGTCCATATTTTCAAGGACTCCAAAACAATAAATTGTTGGTACAACAATGTAATAAATGTGAGCATGTTCAGTGGCCAGCAAGAGATTTTTGTAATAGATGCCATGACAGTAAATTAGGTTGGAAAGAAATCCAGCAATCGGGAAATGTTTATACCTACTCTGTTATGTACCGGGCCTTCCACCCTTGGTACAAGGACCGACTCCCTTATGCAGTTGTTGCTGTTGAGTTAGAAGAGGGAATTCGAATGTTAGGAAGCTATTTCGGCAGCGATGTAGAATCGTTGGAATGCGGAATGCGAATGAAGGCGTCTTTTGACAAGGTGAATGAGGATGTAACAGTCTTAACTTGGATAAAAGATGAAACTAAATAATGCGAAAATAAGGGAGTGCTTAGAGTGGGAAGCATAGTGGATAAGGCAGTCATAGCAGGGATTGGCGAAACCAAATATGTGAGAGGAACAGATAAGAGTGAAAGCCAGCTTATTTTAGAAGCTGCACAACTGGCATGCATAGATGCGGGCATTGATTCCGAATCAGTCGATGGAGTAATTATGGCTGTGAAAAAAGATAAGCCCTCCAATGAGGATTTTATTGGGGCTTTAGGAATTCGCGATTTGAAGTACCATTCTCACGTGCATATAGGTGGAGCAAGTGCTGTTTCTGGAGTTATTCAAGCGGCAGGAATAATTGCTGCTGGTTTAGCGGAAAGAGTAATTGTAGCAACAGGGTGGAATGGATATTCCGGAAGTGTAAAATCTGATCCGACGGAGCGATTGGCGCGTATGCCTGCAACGGAGATTCGGAGAGATTTAGAATTTCCCGCAGGTCTTTTAGTACCTATACAATGGTATAGTACACAAGCAACTCGCTATTTCTATGAAACAAAAGCGGATCCACAAGGAATGGAAACAATAGCACTAACCACGCGGAAGCATGCACAATTAAATCCAAATGCAGTTATGAGAGAGAAACCATTAACAAGCGAGCAGTATCGATCTTCACCAATTTTGGCCTCTCCCTTTCATTTATACGATATAAGTTTGCAAACGGACGGGGCGGCGGCTGTACTAGTCACGAAATCAGGCATAAGCACCCAGCATAAGCCTGTCTATATTGCTGGGGGTGCAGAAGGGCATGCCGATGTCCCTGACGATTTGACTAGCCGTCCTGATATCCTTAATATCGGGCTTTCTAAAGCCGCTCCCCGTGCACTGGAGATGGCGGGAATAACTCTTAACGAGATAGATTTTGCTGAAATCTATGATTGTTTTACTTTTACAGTCCTTCGTCAACTTGAAGCCATCGGATTTTGCGGTAGAGGAGAAGGTCCGGAGTTTGTTAAAAACGGCCGAATTGCCCTTGGAGGCGAAATGCCAATAAATACGCACGGTGGGTTGCTATCTCAGGCCCATGTATTGGGAATGAACCATGTGGTGGAAACTGTGAGACAGCTTCGTGGGGACGCCGGGGAAGCTCAAGTAGGAAATGCTCATATCGGACTTGTTACAGGGTACGGCGATTTCGGTGACGGCGCCATCGGTATATTACACAACTAAGCGACGTCATTGCCTATTTTAGATAATTAATAAAGGGGGAAATGAAGATGGACACATCAAATATTATAGATTCAAGGCTCATTAATCCTCATGCGATTGCGATTTTTGGGCCCTCATTAAAGCCAAATACTGTTGGAAACAGACTTATGAATAACATTGAAAAAATAAATCCCGAAGTGAAGGTTTATTGTGTAAACCCAAAATATGATGAGGTAAAAGGCTTTCCATGCTACCCTTCTGGCTTAGATATTCCTGATAAGATTGATGTGGCCGTGATTGCAGTTCCTAAAGATTCGGTAGAAAATTCAATTCGGGAATGCATACAAAAGAAGGTTCCATATGTGATTCTCGTGTCTGCTGGTTTTGCCGAAACCGGAAACGAAGGCTTGGAGTTGCAAAATAAGATTTTAAAGTTATGCAAAGAAAATGGTATTCGAGTTCTTGGACCCAACACGCTAGGTGTTTACAATGTTAAAAATAACATCCCTATAATCTTTACTCCAATAGTTAGAGAAATTAATTCAAGTATTGGCTTGACTACACAAGGTGGTGCAGCTGGTTCTATGGCTTTATTAAGTGCGACCGGTGAAGGGGTCGGTATTGCGCGATTGATTACAACTGGAAATCAAATAGATATTAACACTTTGGATATAGCGGAAATGTATATTGAAGATGATGAGATTCAAATCATTGCTTCTTACATGGAAGCAATACCAGATGGTCAAAAGCTAAAAGAGCTTGGATTAAGGGCATTGGAAAAACAGAAGCCATTTATTATTTATAAATCGGGGCGTTCCGAAGCAGGTCAAAAAGCGGCGATGTCTCATACAGCCTCTTTGGCTAGTTCCCATACTGGATTCACTTTGATAGCAGAAAAATATGGATTAACCAAAGTGGATAGCCTGGATGAGATGGAGGATGCTTTAAAAGCTTTTAATGCCAGAAAAAGGCCAAAAGGAAATAGAGTTGCAACCCTTGTTGTTTCAGGAACCCAAGGCGTAACAAATGCAGATCATTTGGTAGAAGCAGGACTAGAATTAGCGGTTTTATCGGATGAAACACGGAGAAAATTAAGAGAGTTTGTGCCGTCGTATTTATCAATTGATAATCCTGTGGATATATCCACGCATAGAGATATCTTCATTAATTGCGTCGAGATACTAGAAGAAGCGGAAGAAGTAGACGCACTTTTTCTGCAGTTTAATTGGAGTACAGAAATGGGCGGAGATCGGTATGCACAAGCTCTTGTAGAAACGTATAACAGAACGAGTAAGCCGATCATAGTTATCACAACCGGAGGAGAAGAATTTACCGGTCATATTCGAAAGTATTTAAATGAAAACCGGATTCCTTCCTATAATAATGTCTTAAGTGCAGTTAAATCTTTATACCATTTATACAATTATGAAAAGAGATATAGCACTAGAAAGCAGTCTCCGGTGACATTGAAGGCTCCATCTATGGAGAATAAGCTTCCAGTTTCGTCTGATAAAAGTGTTACTGAACCGAAGGTTAAGGATTTACTTAGTCAATTCGATATACCCATTCCTCGAGGAGGAGTCGGCAAAACACTAGACGAGATCTTTCAAATAGCTAGTGGCTTAACATTCCCTTTGGTTGCGAAAGTTGTATCCCCTGAAATCATGCATAAAAGTGATGTAGGAGGGATTGTTCTCCCAATAGAAAATTTAGAGGAATTAAAAAATGCCTATGAAACTATCACACAAAGTGTAAGTAGACATTCTCCATCTTCAAAGATAGAAGGATATTTGATTGAAGAACTTGCACAAGGACCTTTTTTAGAGACGATTGTTGGAGTCAAACGAGATCCACTTTTTGGTCCTATCATCATGTGCGGGTTAGGTGGTATATATGTTGAGTTGTTGAAGGATTATTCACAGCGTGTGGCACCGATAACTGAAGAGGAAGCATTGGAAATGATCAAGGAGTTAAAAAGCTTCCCTCTGTTTAATGGTTACCGGGGAGGATCAAATTACGACGTTCAAGCCTTAGCAGAACTTTTATCTAATATTTCCAAATTGGCTTTAACCCTTGGGGATGACTGGTCGGAACTCGAAATTAATCCATTAATAGTTCTTGAAAAAGGAAAAGGTGTTCTTGCGCTTGACGGGCTAATAACGATGTCTAAATCAGAGTATGAAACTGTGGTTAGTAAGTAAGTTTAAAGGAGCGGACAAAGGGGGAGTAAATTCCATTCTTTCAATGAATAGTTTAGAAGAATAGAAGTAACCCCCATTTCTAGGAGGCAGAGATATGAATTTTCGATTGACAAAAGAACAATTAGCTTGGCAACAAGAGGTTCGCAGTTTTATAAAGGAAAACGTGACTCCAGAACTTCTTGCCGAAGTTAAAGAGACCGATGACAAACAGGCAGGGCCGTTGGAAAAGGTCTTTTTACAAAAGGTTATCGAAAAAGGATGGCACGGGTTGAATTGGCCGAAGGAATACGGCGGATTGAATAAAGGTGCTGTAGATAAACTTATTTTCATGGAAGAAATGCGATACCATCACGCTCCAGATCAAGAGATAAAATTTATGGAATATGCAGCGAACGCTATTATTAATAAAGGTACAGAGGAAAACAAAAAAGTGTGGTTACCGAAATTTATTAACGGTGAAATAATTCCTTCTATGAGTTATTCCGAGCCAAGTGCAGGTACAGACCTTGCGAGCCTTCATACCCGTGCTGAACTTGACGGTGATGAATGGGTGATCAATGGCCATAAGATATGGAATACTAGAGGGCATCGTGCTACGCACCAATGGGTAGCTGCGCGTACAGATCCAAATGCACCTAAGCACAAAGGAATTTCGGTCTTTGTGGTTCCTATGAATACTCCTGGTATTTCAGTAGTTGAGATAAAAACTTGGGATCATCGAGTTAATGAGGTGTTTTATGAAGATGTGCGTGTTCCAAAAAGTAGTTTGATTGGAGATGTAAACAGTGGCTGGAATATTATCACTTCCGCACTCAACACAGAACGATTTACTATCGGTATAGGCTCACATATTTGGAGAGTATTTGACGAATTAGTAAATTATTGTAATCGTACTACACGTGACGGTGAGTTGTTGGTCCAACGGCCTGAGGTACGGTTACGTCTTGCTCAGCTTAAAATGGAGATTGAAATAGCACGTTTATTAACCTATCGAGCCGCTTCGATGATTGATGCTGGCAAGGATGTTTCCGCTATCGCATCCATGTCTAAAGTCTATACGACAGAGCTGTCTACTAAAGTAGTAGATTATGGAATGCAAATTTTTGAACTATATGGTCAGTTGAACGATTACGAAGCGGACCCACTCTATAAGATGATCGCACAATACTACCGGGCAGTTCCACTGCGTCGTTTTGGTGGAGGTACGAATGAGGTAATGCGGAACATAGTTGCACAGCGGGGCTTAATGCTGCCACGTAAATAGTAAACTATTATTTTTATGTCGTTCTTTCCGAATTTATGTATTTAGCAAATAATCTTAAGGAGGCAATCATTTTATGGATTTGCAATTTACAGAAGAACAATCCATGTTGCAGCAAACAGCTCGAAAGTTTTTTGAGAATGAGCTTACGTTTGAACTAGTGGATGAAGCGCAACATTCGAACATAACTAAACATTCAGTGGACCTATGGAGGAAGATAGCCGAAATGGGCTGGTTGGGTGTAGCAATTGATGAACAATATAATGGTATCGGGGGTTCTTTGTTTGACCTTGGGGTCATCTATGAAGAGGCTGGAAGAGCACTACTTCCTACCACTTTCTATAGTACAATTTACGCATCCTTGCTCATTGAACAACTTGGTACTGATGAGCAGAAAAAGAGATACCTTTCGCAAATTGCAGAGGGGAAGATGATCAGTACAGTTGCATTTTCTGAGGCTGATGCCTTATATAATCCTGAATTCTTTATAACCACGGCGAGGAAGCTGTACGACCGGTGGGTACTTAATGGCACAAAAGCATTCGTACCAAACGCGGATGTAGCCGATAATATTCTTGTCATTGCTCGTTTAGAGGAAGGCAAGGGGAACGACGGCTTGATAGCATTTATTGTTCGTCCAAATGATGACGGCGTAACACTGAAGTCAATGAATACATTTGGTAACGATGCTCAAAGTGTAGTGACATTTAACAATGTGGAATTGGATGAAAGTAACGTATTAGGTGGAATTGAACGGACAGAGAAAACAGAAGAAAGTTTTGAATTGGCGAGAAAGCAAGCGACAGCATTACAATGCATGGAAATGGTCGGTGGTGCGCGAAAAGTATTGGATATGACGGTCAATTATGTTTCTGAACGAAAGCAATTCGGGGTCCCTATTGGCAGCTTTCAGGCGGTTCAGCATCATTTGGCGAATATGGCAACTTCAGTAGAAGGAGCGCAATTGGCGACTTATCAAGCAATGTGGCTGCTTTCTGAAGGACTGGAAGCTGAGCAGGAATTGGCGATTGCAAAAGCATTTACGAGTGAGACATATAAATCGGCGACACTTATGGCACACCAATTATGGGCTGGTATGGGTTTTGCGTTGGATTCCGGTTTATATCTGTACTCGAATCGAGCAAAAGCTACAGAATTATCGTTTGGAACATACGATTACCACCTAAAGGAGCTCTCGAATTTGATTGCTCCAGCCCACCTAATCAAAAAAGATGAATTAGTTTGTCGATGACTGTTGTAGCGGAAACACAAAATGGAAATTTTATTGGGATAAGGAGGGATTATCTTGTCATTAATAGTAGAAAAGAAAAATCACATTCTATACGTTACTATCAATCGTCCAGAGGCAATGAACTCTATAACTCCAGAACTTAAAGATGAATTACACGCAACTTTTGATGAATTTGAAGCAGATGATACATTACGAGTTGCTATTTTGACTGGCGCAGGCGAGAAAGCATTCTGTGCTGGGGCAGATTTAAAGAAATTGGTCCCTAAGATGTCAAGTGGAGAAAGACCGATAGCGGTAAGTGATCAGCGTTGGTTTTCAAATGTTTACAAACCAATCATTACAGCGGTTAATGGATGGTGTTTGGCGGGCGGAGTGGAAATGATGAATGGAACCGACATTAGAATTGCCTCTGAACATGCTCGTTTTGGCCTTTCAGAGGCTAAATGGGCACTTTATCCAGCTGGTGGCTCAGTTGTCAGATTGGTCAGGCATTTACCATGGGCTCGTGCAATGGAAATTATTTTGACTGGAAATCAATTTACTGCTGAAGAAGCTTATCACATGGGATTAATCAATAAAGTTGTTCCTAAAGAAAAATTGATTGAAACCGCTGAAGAATATGCTGAGAAAATTGCCAATAATGGTCCACTAGCCGTTCGAGCTATAAAAGAAATGGCTGTACGTTCTCTGGATTTGCCTATGAGTCAAGCATTTTATTGGGATTCATACATGTCCACAAAAATCTTTAAAACTGAAGATGCAAAAGAAGGGCCCAAAGCTTTTGCTGAAAAACGGAAGCCAAACTTTATAGGGAAATAGAAAAATGAATAATTGGACAGATGAGAGAGTGTACAATCAAGATCTGCCAAGAAGTATAGATTACCCAAATGTTCCAGTCGGTGCCATTCTGAAAGGGAGTGCCCGCCGTTTTGGCAGCCGTAATGCTTATATTTACGAAGGACAGGGAATTATGTTTGAAGAGCTCTACTAACAAAATAGTAGAGCTGTCTACTACTCAAAAATAAAAGAAGTAGAATTTGTTAATGAATTACCGGTTACCGCTGCAGGGAAGGTTTCCAAGAAGACGCTGCGAGATATGGAAAAAAAGAAACAAAACCTTCAATAGAGTATTACAGAACGGGTGAATCGTATGAATTGGGAAACTAGAGTAACAAATTTACTAGGGATTCGATATCCCATTATTCAAGGAGGACTTCACTTTTTATCTTATTCTGAACTTGCTTCATCCGTGTCAAACGCAGGAGGACTTGGGCAAATTACTGCAATGAGTTTATCCTCTCCCTTAGAGTTGAAAGAAGAAATAATGAGAATGAGGGAAAAAACGAATAAACCTTTTGGAGTCAATATTGCGATTGGGAGTCATGGTCGGGCATATGAACATTTGTTACAAGTCGTTGTTGATGAGAAGGTTCCTGTGATTTCTATAACTGGTGGGAATCCGGCTCCCCTTTTTAAACAACTAGAAGGGGTGGATGTGAAGAAACTTGTACTAGTATCTTCAAAAAGGCAAGCCATTAATGCGGAACAGCTTGGGGCCGATGCAATAATGGTAGTTGGTCAAGAAGGTGGGGGGCATATAGGGCGTGACGATATTGGAACCATTGTGCTCGTTCCGTTAGTTGTCGATGCAGTCTCGATTCCAGTTATCGCATCAGGTGGGATTGGTGATGGTAGAGGGTTGCTGGCAGCATTAGTTCTAGGGGCTGAAGGTATTGAAATGGGGACACGCTTTATTGCAACGGAAGAATGTATTCAAGCCAATCAGCTATATAAGAGGAGAATTATAGAAAGTGAAGTAACAGATACAGTAGTGATTAAGAGAAGTATTGGAGGACCTGCCCGTGTTATTAAAAACAGTTGGGCAGAAAGTATATTGGCTGCTGAGAAGGAATTACCAACATATGAAAATTTGAAGAATTTAATAGGCGGCACAGCAAATAAACGTTACATTCTTGAAGGGATAGAAGCTCAGGGATTTGCTTACGCGGGCCAAATTATAGGCAGAATAAGAAAGGTTGTCCCAGTAGCCCAATTAATAGAGGATATGATTTTAGAGGCTGAGCGGATGTATACTAAATTGTCATAATTTAATTTTTCATTGTTTGACAAAAAATATGACATAGATTGATAGAATTGTAGAACTTAAGATTTACTTATTTCCAAAAAATATAGGAGGTACTCTTTGCTTTTAATGTGAAAAGAGGTGAATTTTAATGATTTATGAGTGGAGGGAATATTACATTGCACCCGGTAAAGCTGCAGCACTACATGAACGATTTGAAAAATTGACATCACCATTGTTCGAAAAACATGGTATTAAAGTAATTGGTTATTGGAACGTCTTAATAGGTGAAACGCCAAAACTAGTTTATCTATGTGAGTTCAATAATCTTACCCATCGTGAACAATCTTGGAGTTTATTCGGTAATGATCCTGAATGGATTGAAGGTCGTCAGAAATCTGAGGAAGATGGCGCATTAACTTTGCGCATTGTCAGCAGCATATTGACGCCAACTGAGTACTCTTCGTTAAAGTAAAGTCAAAAATAACATTTTATTGTTATTCAATTCTGTAAAATATTAAATCGTATACGAGGGGAATAAAATGGTAGCTACAAAATATTCCATTCTAATTGGCTGGTTAATAGTATTGCTATTAATTGCGGCAGGATGTG
Source organism: Neobacillus niacini (assembly GCF_031457145.1). Taxonomy (GTDB): domain Bacteria; phylum Bacillota; class Bacilli; order Bacillales; family Cytobacillaceae; genus Neobacillus; species Neobacillus niacini_J. The sequence continues at coordinate 177,601 of NZ_JAVDVZ010000002.1, read as the reverse complement.
GTTCAAGTGCAGAAGATGCAGGGAGTGCTGGTAATCAAAAAAATAATGAAGGAAGTGAGGAATCAATCACCTTAAAACTGGCAACGGGAAATTCAGCAGAGTCTTATTTTGTAACGGAATATCTTGAACCGTTTATGGAAAGGGTTACCAGTTCAACAGACGGCCGGGTTCAGTTTGAGTTCTATCCTGCGGAACAACTTGGAAGTGCAAAAGATTCATTAAGTATGGTGGCTAAGGGTGTAGTCGATATTTCTCATTTCACCCCCAGTTATACACCTAGTGAAATGCCGATAGGTTCGGCATTGGTTGGTATACCGGGATTGTATGAAACAACTATCCAAGGTGCTACGGCTTATTCTAAAATTGCCCAAAAAAGCCCGATATTGGAAACGGAATTTTTAAATAATGGTGTAAGACCTATATCTTTGGCTTTTACTCCGTTCTATGACATGATGACAAATGGAAAAGAAATCAAGGTTCCAGAGGATTTAAAAGGAATGAAAATAAGAGCATCTGGTGGAGTATTTACTGAATCATTAAACTACCTTGGGGCCACACCAGTATCAGTTAATGCCAGTGAACTATATACTGCGTTTAGCACGGGAGTCGTAGAAGGAATGCATATCGCCTATGCTACTGCGGAGAAATTTGGTCTCCTGGAATTGCCAAAGTATGCAACACGAGGCATAAATATGGGAGCGGCAGTAGAGGGTCTAATCATAAATGAAGAGGTATATCAAGATTTACCTGAAGATATACAAGAAGTTATCATGCAAGAGGGCGATAAAATGGGAAGTATTTTGACTGAATATCAAGCGAATTTAAATACAAAGATAGTTGAAGATTTGGCTGAATCCGGAAAAATAACCATTCATGAATTATCAGAAGGTGAAAAAGAACAGTGGCAAAACTCCTACTCTGAATTTCATAAATATTGGTTGAAAAGGCAGGACAGTGAGGTTTTTAACAAAGCACTAGAAATGTTTCAAGAGGAATTAGAAACACTTAAATAAACATGTTAATCCCATCTTGAAAATGTTATCAATATGAAATGATATGGGAATAACTTTTTTTGTCACTCGTAAAACAATAACATGTGTAGATGAAAAAGGATTCAATCTTATTCTTAATACTTACAAACACCAATTGTTATTCTACCTTAAAATTAATGAAGGTTTATTCAAAAATTGGAGGAACGTTTATGGAAGATTTACTAAATTACAAAGAAAAAACAGTTGTGGTAACAGGGGCATCTTCAGGTATGGGAGAGGCTACAACGAAATTATTACTCGAACAGGGAGCTAATGTATATGCGCTAGATATTAAAGAACCTACTTTATCAGTAAAGAAGTATATAAGTGTTGACTTAGGTAATAAAAAGTCGATAGACAATGCAGTTGAGCAATTGCCTAAAAAAATCGACAAGATATTTAATGTTGCAGGTATACCAGGCACTACGTATGGAAATAGCAAATTTTCTTCATTGGATGTTATAACTATTAATTTCCTTGGGCCAAGATATCTAATTGAATTATTGATCCCACGGCTTCCTGAAGGAGGAGCTATATCAATTGTTTCTTCAATAGCGGGGATGCGATGGATGCATAATATCGGTACTTTATCTCCATTGATTGATTCACCAAGCTTTGAAGAAGGACAAACTTATTTCACTGAGAAGGAAAAAGAATTACTGGAACATTATAACTCTACTCCAAATCCAGTTTATACTCTTTCTAAAGAAGCAGTTTTACTTTGGGTTAAAAAGGTAGCTTACAGATTATCAGGAGAGAAGATAAGAATAAATACAATCTCTCCCGCAGCTGTAATAACTCCAATGACGAAAGACTTTGATAGAATTGCGAAGTTCTCCATAGCAAAAGAAAGAACTTCTAAAGTAGGAAGAGCAGCAACAGCTGAAGAAGTAGGAAACGCTTTGCTATTGATAAATAGTGATTTGTCCTCCTATATAAGCGGGCAAGATATTCAAGTAGATTATGCTTATGTCCCTTATGCGTTATATTCCTTTGCCTAATGATTATTCTTTTTATAAAAAAGAGATTGTCAATTTTATTAATAAATCGATTACATGGTTTAATGCTTCATTACGGATGTTTAAAAGAATTAGGTACTTTCTAAATTAAATTAAAAAGGGGAATGTGTTCTATGAATCAGAGTAAAACAAAATATAATTTTAAATTCAGATGGCTGCCAATGAAGGAACTGCGTTCCAACGAATCAAGAAGTAATCCATTTCCTATTTTTAAGATGTTAAGAGAAAATTCACCAATAAGATGGGATGAAGAACGCGGTACTTGGGATGTGTTTCGATATAAGGACATTTACAATATACTTCAACAACCAATGTTGTTCAATAGTCTTCCATCACCGGCTTTTGGTGATGGTACTACTGTTGTTACTATGAATCCGCCACAACATAAAAAATACCGGGACTTACTAAATAAACTTTTTACTCCTAGAGAAATGCGAAAATTAGAAGGGAGAATTCGTGATATTGTAGTTGATTTAATTCATGAAACTAAGGATAAAGATGAAATTGATATTGTCAAAGATCTCGCTGAACCATTACCTTTATATGTGATTGCTGATATCTTAGGGATTCCTGTTGAGAAACGGAAAACTTTAAAAGAGCTTTCAATGACCGCTTTTGGATCATCGGAGAGTGCAACAGAGGAAGATCTAGCGCAATTTAGAATAGTTTTTGCAGAAGCTTTGGGGCAGTTGAGAATCATTTTGGAAGAGGCGATTGAAGAAAAAAGGCGAAATCCGCAAAATGATTTAATATCAAAGTTGATAGACGCAGAAATAGATGGGAAAAGAATGCCAGAAGAACATTTGATAGGTAACTGCTTGTTGTTACTTGCTGCTGGGAATGAAACTACGACAAATCTAATTTCAAGTGGGGTAAGGGTTTTGATTGAACAGCCCAATATTGAAGAACAGCTTAGAAATGATTCATCGCTTATCCCTAAACATGTGGAAGAAACCCTTCGTTACTATTCTCCGGTAAAAACAATATTTAGAAAGGTAACGGAGGATATGGAGTTTAATGGTCATCATTTTAAGAAAGGAGATCCGATTAATACGTGGTTAATGTCAGCAAACTTAGATGAGGAAATATATGAAGATGCACATTTATTCAAGTTAGACAGAAAGTTCACAAAACACCCACATATGGCTTTTGGGAACGGGATTCACTTTTGCTTGGGGGCGCCACTTGCACGCCTAGAAGCTCAAATAGTATTCAAAGTATTGTTGGATATGTTTCCTAAAATTGAAATGATTCCAGAAACTGAGTGGCAGACGGTGGCTAGTGAAATATCTTTCGGTCTGAAAACTCTTCGATTAAGAAACTTTTAACACGCATAAAGCTGCGAGTAGTATGAAATCCTATTATCATCATGAAGGTTTACTAAAGATACAAAGCGTAATAGATGAAAACGGATGTAGTGCTGGGGAGTTGACATCGTATCCAGTCATGTATGGAAGCATCCTTCGTTAAAATTTTGTAAATTTGGGTCTTCACCAAAACATGTACTTGACGAACCTAACATATGTATTGCTTATCCATCACGCTTGAGTGAATCTCTTTATTTATAACAAATTGGATTTGATGTGCAGAGTTATTTTTTGTCAAGTACAGACTTTGGTGTTGAGTCAGTAATCTACAATAATTTAATTCTTTGTCACTTATCAATTTACCTTTTCTGGCAATTGTATTTTTGCGGACATGCTGTTAATCGAGTATGAATTTGTTTATTTCGTGAAAATTAAATAGCTTTATAATGTTGTTATAGTGCTAGTTTGATATAAATTTGTTTGGGGGTGTCATAACAAATGCATATTATCGTTGTAGGCCTAAACTATCGAACAGCCCCTGTTGAAATCAGGGAAAGATTAACATTTGATGAGGCAAATTTGAGGTATGCGATGCAGACACTTCAAAACAAAAAAAGTATCCTTGAAAATATCATCATTTCTACCTGTAACCGTACAGAAATCTATGCTGTTGTAGACCAGCTCCGTACAGGCATTTATTATATAAAGGGATTTCTATCAGAATGGTTTGAAATAGAACAATGTGAGTTTTCACCATTCTTATTTATACATGAACAAGACGGTACAGTTGAACACTTGTATAAAGTTGCATGTGGCTTAGATTCAATGGTACTAGGGGAAACACAGATTCTAGGTCAAGTTCGTTCAAGTTTCTTATTAGCTCAAGATGGAAAGACGATCGGAACGGTGTTTAATCACTTATTTAAGCAGGCAGTGACTGTTGCAAAACGCGCTCATTCTGAAACGGGAATCGGTGCAAATGCTGTTTCAGTCAGTTATGCTGCTATTGAACTAGCAAAAAAGGTTGTTGGTCCTCTTAACAATAAACATGTGCTTATTCTTGGAGCAGGGAAGATGGGGGAATTGGTTATTCAGAATCTCCATGCAAACGGTGCTAAGAGAGTTACGGTTATTAACCGGAATTACCAAAGAGCTGAAGTTCTTGCTAGACGATTTTTAGGAGAAGCCAAAACTTTAAATGAACTTCAAAGTGTACTCATTGAAGCTGATATCCTGATCAGTTCAACCGGTGCGAAAGGATTCGTGGTTACAAAGGAAATTATGGAAAATGTCAGCAAAGTACGTAAAGGAAAGCCTTTGTTCATGGTGGATATTGCTGTACCGCGTAACCTTGATCCTCTTATTGCTGATATAGAAAATACATATCTATACAATATTGATGATCTTGAAGGAACTGTGGAAGCAAATCTACAAGAACGCAAAAAAGCTAAAGATAAGATTATGTTGTTAATTGAAGAGGAAATTGTCTTTTTTAAGCAGTGGTTAAATACTTTAGGTGTTGTCCCAGTTATTTCTGCGCTTTGTGTTAAGGCACTTGAAATTCAACAAGAGACAATGTATAGCATTGAATGTAAGCTGCCACATCTTTCTGAGCGTGATATCAAGGTTTTAAATAAGCATATAAAGAGTATCATTAATCAGCTTCTAAAGGACCCTATCCAGCAAGCAAAAGAAATTCCCTCAAGACAAAATTCAGCTGAAGCACTAAATTTATTTATGAAAATATTCAATATTGAGCAGCTTGTAGCTGAACAAAAAGGATTGAAAAAAGTCGAAAAAGATCACGTCGTAGTTCAGGCTTAACAGGATCCTTTCTCAAATTGGGATCAGGACCTGTCACTTCAGCTGGGTAAATTATTAACCATAATATGGGGGAGGAAATAAAATGTTATCGAAAAAATATTCAATTTTAATTGGCTGTTTAATGGTATTACTATTAATTGCGGCAGGATGTGCTTCAAAAGATGCAGGGAGTGATGGTAATCAAAATAATACAGAAGAGAGCAAGGATCCCATCACGTTAAAACTGGCAACGTGGAATTCAGCACAGTCTTATTTTGTTACAGAATATCTTGAACCGTTTATGGAAGAGGTTACCAGTTCAACAGATGGCCGGGTTCAGTTTAAGTTTTATCCTGCGGAACAACTTGGAAGTGCAAAAGATTCATTAAGTATGGTGGCTAAGGGTGTAGTCGATATTTCTCATTTCGCGCCCAATTATTCACCCAGTGAAATGCCGGCAGGAACGTCAATGATGAGTATACCGGGATTGTATGAAACAACTATCCAAGGTGCAACTGCTTATTATAACATCGCCCAACACAGTCCGGTATTGGAAACAGAATTTTTAAATAATGGTGTAAGACCCGTATCTTTGGCCTTAACTCCGTTCTTCGACATCATGACAACAGGGAAGAAAATCAAGGTTCCAGAGGACTTAGAAGGATTGAAAATATTTGCGCCAGGTAGAGTAAATACTGAAGTGTTTAACTATTCTGGAGCCACACCCGTATCAATGACTGCCAGTGATCTATATACTGCGTTTAGCATGGGAGTTGTTGATGGAGTGCACTTCAGCTATGCTTCGGCAGATAAATTCGGTCTCCTTGAATTGCCAAAGTATGCAGTAAAAGATCTAAATATGGGAGCATCAGTAGAGGGTCTTATCATAAATGAAGAGGTATTTCAAAATTTACCTCAAGATATACAAGAAGTTATCATGCAAGTGGGTGAAAAAATGGGAAAAAGGTTGACCGAATATCAAGCTGATTTAAATACAAAACTCTTTGAAGATATGGCCGAATCCGGGAAAATTACCACCTATGAAATACCAGAAAGTGAAAAAGAACAATGGCAAAAATTCTACGCTGAATTTAAACAACATTGGATTAAGCAGCAGGACGGCGAGTATTTTAACAAAGCACTAGAAATGTTTGAAGAAGAATTAGAAAAACTTAAATAAAAATGATATGGGAATAACTTTTTTTGTCACTCGTACAAACAATAACATGTATAGATGAAGAAATCTTATTCTGAATACTTACAAACACCAATTGTTATTCCACCTTACAAATGGAAAAATACTGAATATTCATATAATATAAATCCATCCTAACAGTAAAATAATTAGTTAAATTCAGAAAATTAGTTGTTTCCGTACTTAAGAAATTGAGGGGGTTAATGGAACAATTATTTTAGGGAGGAAGATAAAATGTTAACCAAAAAATATTCAATCCTAATTGGCTGTTTAATGGTATTACTTTTAATTGCGGCGGGATGTAGTTCAAGTGCAGAAGATGCAGGAAGTGAAGCGGATTCGATCACATTAAAACTGGCAACGTGGGAGCCAGCAAATTCTATGCATGTTAAAGAATTCCTTGAACCGTTTATGGAAGAGGTTACCAGTTTAACAGATGGACGGGTTCAGTTTAAGTTTTACCCTGCGGAACAACTTGGAAGTGCAGCCGATTCATTAAGTAATGTGGCTAAGGGTGTTGTCGATATTTCTCATTTCACGCCTAATTATACACCTAGTGAAATGCCGATAGGATCGTCAATGATGGGTATTCCGGGATTGTATGAAACAACTATCCAAGGTACAACGGCTTATTCTAAAATCGCCCAACAAAGCCCGGTATTGGAAACAGAATTTTTAAAGAACGGTGTAAGACCCATAGCTATGGATATACCTCCGTTCTACGACATCGTGACAACAGGAAAAGAAATCAAGGTTCCAGAAGATTTAAAAGGATTGAAAATAAGAACTTCAGGTGGAGTATTTTCTGAAGTGATGAACAATCTTGGAGCCACACCTGTATCAATAAGTATTACTGAATCTTATACTGCATTAAACATGGGAGTTGTTGATGGCATGCATACCAGCTATACAACTATGCAAAAATTCGGTCTCCTTGATTTACCAAAGTATGCAGTAAAAGGTGTAAATATAGGAGCGCCAGTACAAGGTCTTATCATTAATGAAAAGGTATATCAAAATTTACCTCAAGATATACAGGAAGTTATCATGCAAGTGGGTGAAACAATGGGAAAAAGTTTTACCGAATATCAAACTGATCTAAATACAAAAGTCTTTGAAGACTTAGCCGAATCCGGAGATGTTACCACCTATGAATTATCAGAAAGTGAAAAAGAACAATGGCAAAAATTCTACGCTGAATTTAAACAACATTGGATTAAAAAGCAGGACGGTGAGTATTTTAACAAAGCACTAGAAATGTTTGAAGAAGAATTAGAAAAAATTAAATAAAATGTTAATCCTATGAATTTATTTCATTATATTTAGTGACTTAAACTTAACGAAAGGAATGGTTATAAGATTGAAAATAAATATGCCCTTGAATAATATTAGAGTGCTCGACTTATCTAGGCTATTGCCTGGTCCATACTGCACTCAGCTTTTGGCCGATTTTGGTGCAGAAGTTATTAAAGTAGAAGAACCTAAGCTTGGGGATTATGCAAGATGGGGGGAGCCAAAGATTGGTGAATATAAACCCATATTTTCATCACTAAATCGAAATAAAAAAAGCATTACATTAGATTTGAAAAACATGGAAGATAAGAAATCCTTTATAGAATTAGTCAAAACATCGGATGTGCTTGTTGAATCTTTCCGTCCGAGTGTAATGAAAAATTTAGGTCTTGATTATGACACATTGAAAGAAATCAACCCAAAACTTGTTTACTGTGCTATTACAGGTTATGGCCAAAATGGTCCTTATAAAGATAAACCAGGACATGACATTAATTATTTAAGCATTGCTGGCCTGTTGCAATTCAATGGAGAAAAGGATAATAAACCTATACCCCCAGCAACGCAAATAGCTGATATCGGTGGTGGATCTCTTATGGCAGCCGTTGGTATTTTAACTGCATTAATGGGAAGAAATCAAACTGGAAAAGGTCAATTTGTTGATATTTCAATGACTGACGGTGTTTTATCATGGTTGCAAACTATTCTTCCAGACTATTTAGTTGGACAGGATAAACAAAAAGGAGAGCTAAAGCTGTCAGGTGGGAAAGCAGCCTATAGTGTATATGAAACCGCTGATAACCGATATCTCTCTGTAGGAGCACTTGAGCCTAAGTTTTGGAAGGAATTTTGTGAAGGGATTGAACGTTTAGATTTTATTCCTTTACTTGAGGCACCTTTTACAGAACAAGAGAAATTAAAAGCGGAGATTGAGCAGATTATCAAGAAAAAAACGTTAGATGAATGGGTAGCTATATTTGATCAATTAGATGCTTGTGTCTCACCTGTCTTGTTGCTTGAAGAAGTGTTAAATCATCCTCAAATTAAAGCACGTGATATGATTGTGGAAATAGATGATGACGAATTAGGAAAAATGAAACATATTGGAATTCCAATAAAACTATCAGATACTCCCGGCCAAATTCGTACAAGAGCACCTAAACTTGGAGAACATAATGAAGAGTTACTGAGACATTTACAATCCTGAAATTCGAATTTATGTCGCTTTTGGTGTTCGCTTAAGGCAATAGGCAACGGAAGTAGTCAATATATGTTAAAAGCATAAAGGATGAGGAGCAATATGATAAAAAAAATACATCACATTGGAATTATCGTAAAAAATGTTGAAGAAGCTGTTAAGCCATATGAACAAGGATTAGGTTTAGCGAATATTACATTTGAAACTGTTGAGTCTTTTAACGTGAAAATTGCGTTTATTCCAGTTGGAGATGTGCAAATTGAACTGATACAGCCACTTGCTGAAGACGATGAGTTCGCACAATTTGTAAATAACGGTGGCGCCTTGCATCACATCGCTTTTGAAGTAACAAATTTAGAGGATCGTATACTCCAGTTGTTAGAAAGAGCTATACGAATGAAAGACCACGAGCCTAAAATTGGATCACATGGAGCTAAAATTGCCTTTGCAGATGCTAGTAACTTTGACCAAGTACGAGTGGAATTTATTGAGCCCACATATAAGCCTCTACCAAAATAAATTAGTATTCAAAAGCTGGCTCTAAAGAAAAAAGGTAGAGAGTTATGGAATCAATTTGGCGAAATAAAGATAAACAAGTATAAAAATTAAAGGTGGGGATCACAAAATGGATGGAATCACATGGGAGTACACATTTGATACAGTTGTTGTGGGTTCGGGTGCAGCCGGTTTAATGGCTGCGCTCACAGCAGCGAACAATGGAGATAAAGTAGTTGTTTTAGAAAAACATAAGAAATATGGTGGTACAACAAGTATTTCAGGTGGACAAATTTGGGCACCAAATAACAATAAAATGAAGGACTTTGGGTTAGAGGATTCCTATGAAGAGGCACTAACATATTTAAAAAGTGTTGTGGGTGATAACACAGAACATGAAGTATTGGAGTCATTTCTTCGTGCAATTCCTGAAGCTATTGAATATATTGAAGCACATACACCGCTTAGATTTCAATGCATCCCGAAATTATTAGACTATCGTCAAGAATTGCCCGGATCATCAAAAGGTGGTCGAACACTGGACATTAAGCCCATTTCTGCAGAAATATTAGAGGAAAAAATAGATGAAGTGTATTTATCGCCATCTTTTGTACCAATAACGTACTCTGAAACAGAAAAATGGCACTCTTTCGCTTATCCGAAATATATTGACCAAGAACTTGTAAACGATCGAAAGAAAAATAACATTCGCACAATTGGTAATGCACTCATAGTTGGATTATTTAAAGGCTGCTTAGATGCAGGTGTTATTTTTAAGAAAAATGTTTCAGTGAAAGAACTTATTAAAAATGAACGAGTAGAAGGTGTACTTGCAGATATCGAAGGTGAGATAGTAAACATTCAAGCACGCAAAAATGTCATATTAGCAACTGGTGGTTTTGAATGGAATGAAAAATATAGAAGGCGGTTTTTAAGAGGTCCATTGACGGCACCAGCAAGTCTACCTTTGAGTACGGGTGACGGTCTAAAAATGGTCATGCAAGTTGGCGCCGATTTAGCAAATTTAAATGAAGCATTTTGGGTACCAACTGTAAAAATCGATGGTGAGGAATTTGAAGGAAAGCAACTATATCGAATGACACGTGGTGAACGTTCATTACCCGGTAGTATTATGATTAATAGGTTTGGTAAGCGTTTCGTAAATGAAGCTGCCAATTATAATGATACCTCTAAAGCATTCCACTATTTTGATGCTGTAGAATATGACTATGTAAACACACCTGCTTGGATTATCCTTGACAGTTTATTTAAATCAAAGTATTCGGTTGTTACGAGTTTACCAGGAGAAGAAGCCCCAGTTTGGCTAACTAAAGCTGAAACGTTGGCTGAGCTTGCAGAAAAAATAGGAGTAGACACAGAGATTTTAGAAAAAACAGTCCAAGAATTCAATGAACATGCAAAAGCCGGCAAGGATCCTGAATTTCATCGAGGCGAAAGTCAATACAATTGGTACTATGGAGACCCAGAACACCCAATCAACCCAAGTGTTGGTCCGTTAGAGACAGGTCCATATTATGCATTACGTGTGTACCCTGGAGCTATTGGAACAAAAGGAGGAGCAGTAATAAATAAACATGGACAGGTATTAGATGTTAATGAAAATCCTATTGATGGGTTATATGCAGTAGGTAACGTCGCAGCAAGCATAATGGGACCAGGATACCCTGGGGCAGGAAGTACACTAGGGCCAGCGGTAGCATTTGGCTATCTAGCAGGGTTACATGCATCAAAGAATCTTAATGCTGGTAACGCAGTGGTATAGTAGCTGTACAATCCAATAAGATTAGTAGATGGATTCGCAGGAATCCAATCTACTGTTTTATTCTTACTTTGATGATCACAAGCTTTCATAACATTGTCAGGATATGTAGTTTACTTATTTAAGAGATTTATTATTGAATATGAATTACCTTTGGTGACGCACATAAATATTTCAGCTTCCTGTAGAGGTGGACGACCTTTGTGATTATAGCTTTGTTAACTCAACCTTGTCTATCCTGCTGACCTTGGGATTCGAACGGTCATGCATGGACACGGACCAGTTTTAGATTTGATTGCTTTACCTAAATATAATCTTAGTCGAAAACTAAGCGAAGAGGTGAAAACAAATAATGGGAAAATTAACCAAAGTATTTAATTATTTTGATAAAATTACTATCGGAATATCGACTTTTTCATTGTTTATCATGATGGTGTGGATTTTTGTGGATGTAATGTTAAGAACCTTATTTAACATTACTATTCAAGGTACAATTGAATTAACTGGAGAGTACCTGATGGTATTAATAGTCTTTTTTGCGATAAGCGATACCCACAAAGTTGATGGTCATGTAAAAGTTACTTCTTTAGTGGAGAGGTTCTCCAAACGAATGAAAAATATAGTTAAGGTCATTACAAACCTAATTGGAGCCTGCTTATTTTTAGTTATCAGCATTTTGAATTATCAAGAGGGTTTAAGCTATCTTGAAATGAATATAAAATCTGTTGGCGTTTTGGGGTATCCACTTGCACCTGCGTTATTCATTATATCACTAGGATTGTTAATGATTACATTAAGATTACTAATAGAATGTATCGCAATTCTTTTTCCAAACATAGGAATATCTAGTAGTACTTTATTTAGTAGTACATTATCTGATCCTGAAAAGGAAATTAAGTTTAACGGTTAAAGAGTATCCGTAAATTATTCTTACTCACCTGGGGGGATTTTATGTTAACGCTAGGCATTTGTATATTATTGTTGCTGCTTTTATTTATAGGCATGCCAATAGGATTCACTCTAATTGCTGTAGGGTCTCTTGGTATTTTTATGGTTGGAGGCATTGATTCATTTACTGGAATCCTATCCACTACCGCTTATAGAAGTGTTAATAGTTTTACTTTAACCACTATACCTTTGTTTATATTAATGGCGAATTTCATTTCTAAAAGTAATATCGCTAAAGATTTATATGACAGCATCCTTAAATGGATTGGTCATGTACCGGGAGGCGTAGGAGTTTCTACCGTATTTGCGAGTGCAGGTTTTGGTACGCTATCTGGTTCGAGTATTGCAGCTACTTCGATTATGGCAAAGATTTGTGTTCCGGAGATGATCAAAGCTAGATATAAAGATTCTTTTGCTGCAGGTTTGGTTGCTTCATCGACGGGAACCTTGGCCGTCATGATTCCTCCTAGTGTTCCGTTAATTCTTTATGCCATTCAAACAGAGACCTCAATAGGAAAACTATTAATGGCCGGAATTATTCCAGGAATTTTGCTTGCATTTCTTCTGTGCCTTTATATTGTTTTTGCTTCAATTAAGTTGGGGAGTAAAACTGAAAAAGTCTCATGGCGTGAAAGATTTATATCCCTTAAATACATCTGGCCAATGATCCTGCTTGTCCTTTTAGTTATATCGATTATGTACTTTGGAATAGCTACTGCCACAGAGGCTTCTGCTTTTGGTGCAATCGGTGCACTTGTAATTGGTGCAATCATGAAGAGATTGAACCTGAAAGATATAATTGAAGCGCTTAAAGATGCCAGTCAACAAACGGCTATGATTTTTACAATTATTATTGGGGGCTACATCTTTGCTTATTTCTTTACATTAACTGGTTTAGGACAAAGTTTGATTTCCGCTATTGCTGAAAGCGGTTTATCCAAATGGACTGTTTTGTTCTTAGTTATCATCTTCTATTTAATCCTTGGATTAGTGATGGATTTAATAGGATCAATGATTTTAACGTTGCCTCTTATATTTCCTGTTATGGTAAATTTGGGCTTCGATCCAATATGGTTTGGTGTCATCGTTGTATTGCTATTGGAAATTGGTCTAGTTACACCCCCTGTAGGAATCAATTTGTATATAACAAGCCAACAAACTGGAGTCCCTGACAATAAAGTTTGGCGTGGTTCTATACCGTTTCTTGGTATTCTGCTATTTACCATAGTACTCATGTGTATTTTCCCACAGATCATTTTATATTTGCCAAATCAGATGTAGATTTAGTAGCTTGTTGAATCACTCCAAGATAAACTGAAGATTGCGAATCATAAGAACATCCGGGTTGGAATATTAGCAACCCGGACATTGAACTTCTTTACAAATATATATCCCAAAATAAATAGGAGGAAGGACATAAACAATCTTTTAGATACTAGGTTCAAAAAAATAAATTATAGAAGTATTATATGGTTTTTGAACTAATGGGTAACGCGGCCATTACGGCGGCCAAATCGGTTAACTATCACGGAGCCAGTACTGTCGAATTTCTTTTGGATTTACATGAACATGAACGATTTTACTTTATGGAGATGAATATACGGATTCAGGTCGAGCATCCCGTAACCGAAATGATCACTGGGATAGACCTGATCAAGGAACAGATTTCGGTAGCGGGCGGTTACCCACTTTCGTTTCAGCAAAGTGACGTCCAGATTAACGGTTGGCGATGGAATGCCGAATTAATGCAGAAAACCCGGCTAAAGTTGACCGTCATCAGGGGGAAATGTTCGTGTCATGATCAAAGAGATGTCTCCTGAACATTGGGGGATTGTAGGGGATAGGGGAATCGGTGAAAAAGCGAACAGAAAAAAATAACATTGTAACAGGTACAACAAAATTATAGTTTAAGTGAATTGGAGGAAAAGGAATGAGTAATGTACATCATTTTTACCCAGGATTAGATGGAGTAGTAGCTGCAGAAACAAAGATTTCATTTCTTGACACCGTGCAAGGGGAAATCGTCATTAAAGGGTTCGATTTAATTGAATTATCCAAAAAATACGGTTATTTAGATATCGTGCATCTTTTACTAGAGGACAAGCTGCCTAATCAAGAAGAGAAAAATAGATTGGAAAATAAATTAAAGAGTAACTATGAAATACAAGTAGCACTTTATGAAGTGTTTAAATTACTTCCTGAACAGACTCATCCGATGGATGCGTTAAGAACAGGTATTTCGTTTATTTCAGGGTACGATGAGAAAATTGATGATCGTTCACCGGATGTGAATAAGGAACGTGCTTACCGATTATTAGGAACTGTACCAAACATTGTAGCGAACAGCTATCAGATACTCACCAAAAAAGAGCCTGTTCATCCAGACAAAGACTTATCGTATAGTGCCAATTTCTTTTATATGATTACAAGCAGGAAACCCACAGCGATTCAAGAGGAAATTTTTGACCTTTCCTTAGTGCTTTACAGTGAGCATGAGATGCCAAATTCTACTTTCACATCAAGAGTCATTGCCTCTACTCAGTCTGATTTGTATGGAGCATTGACTGGGGCGGTTGCTTCCTTGAAAGGGAACTTACATGGCGGGGCCAATGAAGCGGTTATGCATATGCTTCTTCAAGCGAAAACGGTTGAACAGTTTGAAAAGTTATTAGAAAACAAGCTGTTAAATAAAGAGAAGATTATGGGATTTGGTCATCGTGTTTATATGAAGAAAATAGACCCTCGAGCATTAATGATGAAGGAAGCGTTAAAGCAGCTAAGTGATATACAGGGTGACGACCGTTTATACAGGATGTGTGAAGCGGGCGAAAAGGTATTGGAAAGAGAAAAAGGGCTTTATCCGAATTTAGATTATTATGCAGCTCCTGTCTACTGGATGCTTGGTATTCCAATTCCATTATATACACCAATCTTTTTTGGGGCGAGAACAGTTGGATTATGTACACATGTTATGGAGCAACATGACAATAACCACCTGTTCCGCCCGCGAGTAAATTATATTGGTGAAAGACATGCCTTAAGCAAGTAAACAACTAAGGAGTTGTTTTTAGATTCACCGTAACATGAATGTTCTGACCAACATTCATGTTACTATCATAATCAAATATTCAAGGGAAAGGAAGAGAAACATGATCAAAACAAACGAACTTAATCGAACAGATCAATTAGTAGAGGATATAACAGAATTTGTATTAAATAAAGAAATTACAAGTAATGAAGCTTTTGACACTGCTCGTTATGTATTACTAGATACACTAGGTTGCGGGTTCTTGGCATTAAATTATCCAGAATGCACAAAGCTGATGGGACCGATTGTACCAGGAACGGTTGTTCCGAATGGCTCTAGAGTACCTGGCACATCATATGTCCTTGACCCGGTAAGAGGCGCTTTCAATATTGGGTGTATGATTCGTTGGCTCGATTATAATGATACGTGGCTTGCGGCTGAGTGGGGGCATCCGTCTGATAATCTAGGTGGAATTTTGGCTGTTGCCGACTACATAAGTCGTGTCCGTGTTTCAGAAGGAAAAGAACCGTTAACAATGGAAGCCGTGTTAGAAAGTATGATTAAAGCCCATGAAATTCAAGGAGTACTTGCACTTGAAAATAGTTTAAATCGAGTCGGACTTGACCATGTTCTATTTGTCAAAGTGGCAACGACTGCTGTTGTGGCGAAACTGTTGGGTGGAACAAAAGAAGAAATTACTAACGCTATCACACATGCTTGGATTGATAATAGCAGTTTGCGTACTTACAGACATGCTCCGAATACGGGATCCCGGAAATCATGGGCTGCTGGAGATGCAACGAGTCGAGGAGTTCATTTAGCTTTGATGGCACTTAAAGGAGAAATGGGCTATAAGACAGCTCTTTCAGCACCGGGCTGGGGATTTCAAGATGTACTATTTAAAAAACAAGAATTAAAGCTAGCTCGTCCGCTTGATTCCTATGTCATGGAAAATGTCCTTTTCAAGGTTTCTTACCCTGCTGAATTCCATGCGCAAACAGCCGCGGAATGTGCGGTTCAGCTTCATCCGGAAGTGATTAACCGTTTGGATGAAATCGATCGTATTACGATTACAACGCATGAGTCAGCGATTCGTATTATTGATAAGGAAGGTCCTTTAAGTAATCCAGCTGACCGTGATCATTGTATTCAATATATTACAGCGATTGGACTTCTCTTTGGTGATATTGTTGCTGACCATTACGAAGATGAAACAGCATCAGACCCACGAGTCGACCAATTGAGAAACAAGATGGTTGTGTTGGAAAACAAACAGTACAGTGTGGATTATTTAGATCCAAATAAGCGTTCGATTACGAATGCGGTTCAAGTACATTTTAAGGATGGTTCATCAACGGGTGTAGTGGAATGTGAGTATCCATTAGGACATCGTTTCCGTCGAGATGAAGCGATTCCTCAAATTAATAAAAAGTTTACTTCCAATTTACAGACTCATTTCTCACGAAAACAAGCAAAGGATATTCAAGAAGTATGCTCGGATGCGAAAAAATTGTCCAATATCCCAGTAAATGAATTTATGGACTTGTTTTTAATCTAAAGGAGGAACGAAGTATGGCATGGATTGTAGATCAACCTTCAACTCAAGCGGAATTAGCCACCAGTTTTAAAGAACTTATGACTGCTCCTGATATTTTGCAAATACCAGGAGCGCATGATGCAATGGCAGCCCTTGTAGCTAAGCAAGCAGGGTTTTCCACTCTTTACTTATCAGGTGCGGCGTATACAGCCAGCTGTGGGTTACCCGATTTAGGAGTGGTCACATCAGCAGAAATGGCGCAAAGGGCAAGAGAATTAGTTCGAGCAACCGATTTACCAGTTCTAGTGGATATTGATACTGGTTTTGGAGGTGTACTGAACGTGGCTCGTACAGCACGTGAGATGTGGGAAGCCAATGTAGCGGCTGTCCAACTGGAAGACCAGCAGCTGCCGAAAAAATGCGGCCATTTAAATGGAAAAAAACTGATTTCTACAGTGGAAATGGTGCAAAAAATTCAAGCTATTAAAAAAGCGGCTCCGTCTCTTGTGATTGTCGCTCGAACAGATGCCCGAGCTGTTGAAAGCCTTAAATTGGCGATTGAACGGGCAAAGGCTTATGTAGAAGCAGGAGCAGATGCAATTTTTCCTGAGTCTCTTCAATCGGAAGAGGAATTTCGTTTATTCTCTCAATCTATTTCAGTGCCCTTGTTAGCGAATATGACGGAATTTGGAAAAACTCCTTATTATACCGCAGAAGAATTTGCTGATATGGGGTATCAAATGGTTATTTATCCGGTTACATCTTTACGAGTGGCTGCAAAAGCGTACGAGCGTATTTTTCAGCTTATAAAAGAACAGGGTACGCAAAAAGAAGGCCTTGATAATATGCAGACGAGAAGTGAACTGTATTCAACGATTTCTTATTATGAATTTGAGGGATTAGATCAGGAAATCGCCAAAACTTTATTATCAAAAGGACAGTAAGAAATTAAGGGGTCGGTTCCTGTTGAATAGGGATATTTACTTGCATGAGTTTTCCGGAACTCATGCACTTATTTTATTTCTTGTCTTGACAGTTTAAACTTTTGTATAAATTTTAATTTTACGAGTGATAGTAGAGGACAAGGAAACTTATTTGATATTTTAACTTCACGTTTTATAAATAATGTTTCTGGAATTATTCCTGACCATGGTACTATATCTTCATTTATGAAAATTAACAAAAAAGCGATTAAGCAGCTGTTTAAAGAATTTACTCTTATGTTAAAAGGTTTTGGTCTTATTAATGGCACAATTGTCGCTATCGATGGGACAAAAATAAAAGCAAATAGCGCAAAAAATAAACACTATAATGAAAATATTATTAAAGAGAAATTAGGATACTACGAAGCGAAAATTGAGGAATATATCAATGACGTTTTAAGAACAACTGATGATGAGAGTATGAAACAAAAAATAAATGATAAAATTGGGAGCTATCAAGAAAGAATAAAGAAATTAAATGCCATTAAAGAAGAACTAAAGGAACAAGGAAAGAAACAAATTTGTTTAACTGATTCAGACGCAAAGTCGATGAAGAATAATGGAAAATTTGAGGTTTGCTTTAATGTCCAAGCAGTTGTAGATAATAAAAATAAATTAATTGTAGATTTCGAAGTAGTAAATGATGTTAATGACCAAGGTCAATTATCAAACATGTTTAAAAAAGCTAAGGAAGTATTTGAGGACCAAAAAGTTACAGCTTTAGCTGATACAGGTTATTTCAATATTTCTGAAATAATTGAAGTGGTAGATGAACAGACCGAAATCCTTATAAAGCCCCAAAAAGGAAAACAACAAAAGGTTGAAAACGGATTTGATAAATTAAGCTTCAAATATGATCAAATAAAGGATGTTTTTATTTGCCCGATGGGCTATTGTTTAAATTTTAAATGGAATGGAAAGCAAAACGGTAAAGAAATCAAACGCTATACATGTGTAAACTATAATGAATGCGGGAAAAAAGAGTTGTGTACTTCCGCAAAAGGCGGAAGATCAATTATCAGGTATAAAGATGAAGAAATCATTGACCAGGTAACTGAAAATACCATTAGAAAAGATCATATTTATAAGAAAAGGGGCTCTATTATAGAACACCTTTTTGGAACCATAAAACGACATTTTGGTTATACATATTTTTTAACAAGAGGGCTTGAATCAGTAAACTCTGAGGTAAGTCTTATTTGTCTTGCATATAATTTTAAAAGACTAATAAATATAATCGGAGTTAAAGAGTTAATAAGAAAATTCAGAGGGGGCATAGCCCCCTTTTTACATGCATCTTATGATATTTTATTGTTTTTATCGAAAATCAAACAGAAATATTTCCACCTTTATAAATTTATAATTAATTGTTAGACAGACTCACGTACGGTGTTGTGAGAGGGGCGAAAATAAATTACTTTATTTTCCCTCTACTCGATTTAAAGTGAGTTTAACAATTACCTAGTATTTAGTGATTCTCCCTTAGTGGTACTATATAATTTATATATGGAAGGAATTAGAATATAACGATTGAGGGTACAGAAATATGGCTGAAAATGTTATTCTGACTTGCCCACATTGTGGGAATAAAACTCTAATGAAATTGTTAAATAAATATGATAAGGTAACGACGGTTAATATGGACTATGGTGAAGTAGCTCAATTTAATGATATTTTTGAATTTTTTGAATGCCCTGTTTGCAAAGACTATCATTTGTATCATACTCATTGGAATACTGAGGAAGGATACCATGATGGTTGGGATATATATGAAGACGGTAGAGTTTTATTCCCAGTCACTGAAACAGTATATTTATATAGATTACCAAAAAATGTTAAAAGTGCTTATGAGTCAGCTTTGAAGGTGCGAAATATTGATTACTTTGCGTGTGTAATGTCTCTGAGGAGGACTTTAGAAATGGTATGTAAGGATAAAGGAGCTGTTAATGGTCAACTCCATCATAAGCTCAATCAATTGCAACAACAAGGAATTTTACCACCATTAATGGGAGACGTATCGAAGGTGATAAAAGACTTTGGAAATATGGCTGCTCATGGAGACCAAGTTGATTTTGATAGATATGTGGTTGACAGTATGTTCAGATTAACTAATAAAATACTCGAATTTGTTTACATACTTCCTAGAGAAATAGAAACAGCAAGACAAGAACTAGCAGACTTGACAGAAGACCTTAGCTCACATTAGGAATAGTTGGGAGAAAGATCGATGAAGAATATTAATCATATTTTTAATGACCTAGAAGAATATAGAACACCATTAGAGATGAAAAAATACTTTGAAGAAAAGAAACAAATCATTAACGATAACAATGAATATGTGAAGCTTGCTAGGATAAAAAAAGGTCGTATTAAGGAATTTTTAGAAGAGTTCTATCCACTTTATTTGTTTAGTCAATCAAAATTCTGTGATGATGATTCAAAGTGTAAAATAATACTTGGTAATCAAGGTTATGACGGCTCAATTATACTTAGATTACAAGTGTCGCATATACGAGTATCAAAATAGAGGGTGAGATTGGTATGAAATATGGTTATGGTCGTGTTTCTACAGCAGGTCAAAATTTAACTGCACAAATTAAACAACTTCAAGAAGCAGGTTGTAAAACTATTTATAAAGAGAAGGTTAGTGGTAAAAAGAAAGAAAACAGGGAGCAATTCAACCTACTCCTTGAGACAGTCCAAGAAGGAGATTCTATTGTTGTTACAAAGTTAGATAGATTTGCCAGAAGCACAAAGGATGCATTAAACACCATTGAATATTTAAATAGCAAAAAAGTTTCCCTAATTGTTTTGAACATGGGCGGGGATAAGATTGATACGGGAACAGCAATTGGTAGGTTAATGATTACTGTCCTTTCTGGTATAGCCAAATTTGAAGCAGACATGATTAAGGAAAGACAAGTGGAGGGCATTGAAGAAGCAAAGCTAAGAGGTGTGTATAAAGGTAGACCTAAGAAGTACACAAAAAATAACAGAGGTTTACAATATGCCCTTGAGTTATTCCGCAATAGAGCAACCAATAAAATGACCGTTAAAGAGATTGAAGAGATAACAAAAATAAGCAAAGCAACTTTGTATAGGGCGGTTAGAGAATGGAGAGAGGATGATTAGTCGCTTTATAAATGGTAAGATGGAGTCGGACTGATTTGACCCAATAATTAAATAAATTCATCAACTTGCTGGACATAGTTCATAGGATGTAACCTATAAATTTTATGTTGTAAGTAAATTAGAAGATAAACCAAATTTAGTTGACCAATTACGAATTTAAGCACTTACTAACTAGGTGCTTTTTTTGTTTTTAATTAAGATAATAATTTAAGTGAAGTAAGCAAGGGGGATGGTTTACAGGGATTTGGGATAATATGTGACTTTTCCAAGGGTTAATACACTCCCAGCACAAGTTAGCCATTTCCATAAGCAAAAATACTACAAATTTTAACAAATTAGTAAAGGTAACCTCCATTTTTTGTCGAATAATGGATATAGGGAGGCATCTAATTAAGTATTTGTGTTACGAGTGAAGTAAGGGAAAACCATTTTACTTAGAAATGAAAATTATTAAGTGGGGGTCTTCTCAAACCGAGCAAAAAATGGGGGGATAGTATGATTCTTAAACATTTGACTGTTGAGAATTTTAGGAACTTTGAAAGCGTGAATATAGATTTAACTAATCGCAATATTGTTTTTGGGCTCAATGATATCGGTAAGAGTAATTTCCTATCTGCAATACGGTTCTTACTAGATAGAAATTTCAGGAGAAATGGTTTCATGGATTCTGATTTCTACAATAAAGATACAACTAGAGAAATTGTAATAACTCTAAAGATTGAGATTGCTGATGATGAAGAAAACGATGATAACAAGAAAATTTATACAATGATGAGCGGTGCTATACCTTCAGGTGCTGAAGAAATCTATATTCAACTTAAATCAGAGTATAACAGTGAAACACTCATGGGGGAACCAACTCTTTTTTGGGGTGTTGATTTAGATGCTTTAGAGGGAATACCTAGCAGCCAGTCGTATTACGACCTCGATAAATACTTTAATGTAGTTTACATAGACTCATCAATTCAACTAGAGAATACATTCAAGAGATACTCAAAAGAGATTTTAAAAGGAGAATCAAGTTTAAGTGAAACAGAAAGAAAAGTACTTAGCACCCATATAAATAATCTTAATAAGAGCGTAGGTAAGTTGAGTACGATTAAGACATTTGAAAAAGAACTAGTAGATGAATATAAGAAATTTAAAGATGAGAAGAATTTCAAAGTATCTATTCAATCGGAGATTGAATTAAGTAACATTCATAGCAAACTAACACCCTATATACTGGATGAAAATAGTGAAAACTACCCTACTTCTGGTGATGGTAGGAAAAAAATATTGGCTTATACACTTCTTACTCTTGAGAACCGCAGATTAGAGGAAAGGAAAATCAATATATTCCTTATTGAAGAACTAGAGAATCATTTACACAGGTCAATGCAGATTGCCATGTCCTATCAAATTTTCTCTGATGAGCTATTTAAGTATCTATTCATGACAACACATTCATCACTGATTGTAAGTCAGATGGATGATGTGAACCTAATCAAACTATTTAAGGATGTTACAGTTAAAGGCAAATCGTTTGTCTATAGGGTTCCAGAAGAATATAAAACCTTGAAGCAAAAATTAAATCAGAATTTAGCCGAAGCAATCTATGCTGATGTGGTTTTACTTGTTGAAGGTCCATCAGAGAAGATACTGTTTGAACGAATATTAAAAGAAAAGTGTGAGCGGTATGAGAGTTATGGTGGTTATATCCTTGAAGTAGAAGGTATCAATTTTAATGAATACTATAAGGTATTGACTGCACTTGGTATTAAAGTGATTGTGAAAACTGATAATGACCTTAAAAAAGTAAAAGGTAAGACAGATTGTAGTCTTATCGGAATAAACAGATGTCAAAGACTTATAGGTAAAAAAGAAAAAAGAAATATAACTGGTATTGATTCTACAAGATATGAAAAAGATTCTAACTACAAAGTTGAAACAAAGAGAAATGTTTTTAGCATATATCCTCAAACAATCAAAAGGTTAAAAGATAACAATATTTATCTATCCAGAGTTGATTTGGAAAATGATTTATATGAAGTTATACCAAGAATTATGGACAAACTGGCTAGGGATAACCATAGTACAAAAAACGGAGTGGATTATTTACAAAATGCAAAACTTATTAACATGATTGAATTATGTACGGGTATTAGTAAGCAAGGAATAGATAAGATTTATAAACATGAAAGATTTGAGTGTCTAAAATCGTTGGTGAATTTATGTTGCCAGTAGATAAAGATATTAGAGATGAAATCCTGACGTCAGAAGGGAATATTGTAATAAGTGCTAGTGCAGGAACAGGAAAAACTTATACTACCATACAACGAATTATCAAAGATGCAGAGGAGAATAATAAATATCAAACATTTGCAGCCGTTACTTTTACACGAAAAGCAGCTAAGGAGATTTTACATAGACTTGGTCCAAAAAAGGGCGAGGGGTTTGTCGGAACAAATGATAATTTTATTTGGTTAGAGATAATTCAACCATTCATGCATGATGTCTACGGTGAAGATTTCAGGATTGAAATCAAACCAGATTTTAGTGATGAAAATGAAATTAAAACATTCGCTGAAGGAATAGAAAAGATTAGGAACACTCAGTTGATGTGTAAGTATAACAATATAAAGAAAAACTTTGCATTCCAATTGGCTTTACAAATTTTAAAAAAGTCTCATTCCTCTAGAAGATACATGAAGGCAAAGTATTATCGGATTTATATTGACGAATATCAAGATAGTGACGTAGATATGCATAGCTTTTTTATGTTTCTATGCGATGAACTCAAAATTCCATTATTTATTGTAGGGGATTCGAAACAATCTATATATGGGTGGAGGGGAGCCTATAGTAATGGCTTTACTGGATTATTTACTAAACAAACTTTCAAGAAATTTGAACTATGGCATAACTTCAGGTCAAACAAAGTTATCCAGAATTATTCAAATATATTCATGGAGAGTGTGAGAAGACATTATCAGCAGACTGAATTTAACGATGAAGTAATTGGTTTTAGGTACAGTACTGATAGTGAAGCTATAGATTATATAAGTGAATGGATTGATGTAAGTAAGAAATGTGCCTTTTTGAACTACAGTAATAATAGTTCAGAAAAATGGAGTGAACGATTAAATAACGTTGACATCCCCTTTGTCTATATTCCTGGTTCTCCTTTGGATTACTCTAATCTTGAAAGTGAGCACGTTTGGATAGCTAGAGCTATAGCTCATTACATATTACAGCGTAGATATAGTGAGTACGATTTTATGGATGAAATACCGATGCCAGAAGCTTTCAGGATTTTTGATATTAAAAAGTTACTGATAGAAATAAAAGATTCAAAATATGACCTTAACTTGTTTAATGGAAATTGTATTAAATTGTATGAGTACCTTGGTTATTGTGAAGACTTGGAGAAAATCAAAAAAGAGATAAAAGTATTATATGATGTAGTAAATGATGAGAAATATATACCTACCTATAATCAAGACCTTTACAAATTAACTTCTGGCACAATTCATTCTTCTAAAGGTCTTGAGTTCGAGCAAGTAATAATAAATGCTCAAGATTATGACATGACAAGAGAGGGAATAAAATTTTTACATTACGTTGCAATCTCTCGACCTGAAGAAAGACTATTGATTATTGGTCAAAATGGCTTTATGGACAGATATAGAAGCTATATCCAAAATGTAATTTCAGAAACACATAATTTAGGAATTGATATTGAGTGTGAAAAAGTAATTAAGATTATTGAGTAAAAAGCTTGAATAAGACTTAATCAATACAAAAGAAATTAGCTACTAATTTTGAGAAGGAACAATTATATCATAATTAATGAGAAATATAGAGGAAGAATTGTTGCTGTGGAAAAAGTGGAATTTGAGACATCATACATAACGCAGGGAATAGAAAAAAAGACCAAAAATGTATGAAAATTCACCCGAATATGCGGGAACTAATGGGACGTATGTGCATGGGCAAGAGTCTAATATTTCCTTAAACCTAAAGGTTTCTGTATTTGAATGGGGTAGAAAAGTTAATATAGACATTAAGAGTTATATATTAGAGCAAAATGGGTGGAAACAACTTACCGTGGACAGAGTACAGGACTACAAGGAAAAAATGTTGGGAAGAAAGTAACGGTTATTAAGAGTAAGGGTAAATAGGATTTATATTCTTACTCTGAGATTTCAGTGTAATACCAAATGATTCAAATCTGACTAAGAATACGAAGATATTTTTAATCTTGGGGGCGTTAGTTTGACAGATACAGATGATATGCTAATTGAAAATTTAGAAACTATAAATCTCAAGTTTTTCCAAGAATATATAAAAAGTAAATTGAAATTATTGTTTGTTGACACAGATGTTAAAACTGAATGGGATGCAATGAAGGATGAAAGAGCACTGAATATTTATTCTCCAAGACTTGATATTGCAGTGGGTCCTTTTGCTACTTATCAGAGACTTGAATCAGATTATAATGCTATGTTTTTAGTAGATAGAACACGTATGTTTGTAGAACAGTTAATAGCATATAATAGAGAAAATTTGACTAGATATGGATATTTTGTAGAACCTAGAGAATATGATGAAGTAATTTACCAAAATTCAAATGCAAGGTGTTTTATGGCTATTGAAATTGAAAACAAAGTAAGTAGGAAACATTTAATGGGAGGAGCAATAAATGCTGCTGCCCTTGGAAGGTTAGGGGTTGTGATTCCTTGGACAGAAGACAAGCTTAGAGCCTTTGTAAGGCTCGTTCGTTACCTTTATTACTTAAAAGAAGCAGATAAAAATACCTTTAATACGACTAATTTAATAATAGTAACAAAGGAACAATTCCATACAGCACTTTTAAATGCTTTAAGTGAAAAAGAATTACAAAAGAATGACCCTAATGTATTGAGTCCATTTAAGGAAATAATTTAGATTTATATTAGTCATATCTCTAACAATATAATTATTTTTAGGGTTTTGTAATGAGGTGAAAGAACTGCCTATTTGTTGACCACTTTACATATTTTTATCACTACTTTATAATTGAAATGTAAACATTTTACAGAGAAGTAGTCTATTACTTCAGACAATGAATATACGTGGTTGTTCTTATTAGCTTGGTTTTCGTTCTTAACAACTGAAGCAGTTGTTGCGGTTGAGCCTGAGCAAGAACATGAAGTAAGATTATAGAGAAGAAAAACTTATACAAAATGCAGTAAGAACCTTAAAATATAGACACTCACTTATTATGGTGAGTGTCTTTTGTGTGGGTGGGAGGATAGTTAACAGTTGTTTATATATACAAAAAATAGTGGGCGGTCTATATACACCTTGCCAGACACTATTTTGTATGTTCAATTATCACAACCATACGTATTTTAGAGCAGACTTTAAAATTTGACAAACATAATGATAAATACAAAAAAGATTGGAATTTCTCCAATCTTTCATTTACTCTGATTTTTCATTAAATGATTGTATAAGAAAAACAATGTTTGTTGCACATAAATGTAAAGCATAGGCATTTAAAGGCAAACAGTGCGGGATAAACTGCTAGCTCTTTTTACGATGGTCTCGTCGATGTAATCATCATTCTTTGATTTCTTTTAATATTATTGTTAAAGGGGCTTTGGCAATCTCTTTGGTCCCTTTTGGAAACATTTGATATATTATAAAAATCGATAAGAAGAACTTATAATCAATAAATATATAAACCCCATTTCATTTGAAATGGGGTTTGCACGTAGTTTAGTTTACTGTAAAGGTTGCATGTGTGACGGCATCATATCCACTGCCGTAGAAATATACGAACTTATACGTCTTGCCTGACTGGTATCGACCTGGATATGAATTCTTACTTGGATCATACGTACCTCTATATGTTCCATTAGTTACTTTTGTATACTCCCACCAAATGGCTGGTACATTCCCAGGAGTTTCACTGACTTCATATAATCCAATCCAGTCACTTTGTGGAACTCTTGCGTTTTCTACCAAAACATCGACTGTTTCGGTC
The DNA here is from genome assembly GCF_031457145.1 of Neobacillus niacini. GTDB lineage: Bacteria > Bacillota > Bacilli > Bacillales > Cytobacillaceae > Neobacillus > Neobacillus niacini_J. The sequence goes on along the minus strand of NZ_JAVDVZ010000002.1, from coordinate 150,839 downwards.
GTTCCAGTTAATGTGTTTTTGGACAGAGTAATCGTGATATTCTCTATTTCACCATCAATTGTTTTTCCTAAAACCTTTAATGCATTTTGACTTTGGTTCCCAAATGCATCTAGTGCAAATACGTTGATCTCATATAATGTATTTGGCTGTAATCCATCAATTTTTAATGTAAGCGGATTAGGAATCGGATCTTTATAAAATTCCGAGAATGCAAGGAATTCTTTCACTTTTTGTCCTTTCGACGAATCGGTGATTTCTACCTTATAATCATGAACCAGCAAGTCATCCTTCGCTTGAGTAAACATAACGGCAAGGCTTGTTGGTGTTGTGAGTTCGTGATTAATCGAAATTAACGAATCCTTTGTGAAAAATGGAGCCTTTTTATCTCGATCTTCTGTATAGATAAAATCATTTTTGTTAGCAGGTAAGGTGATTTCAAAAGGTTCAGCTGTCCAATTATTGTTATGAATATCACGTCGCTTGAGTAATACCTTGTTATTGTACACTTCAACGATGAGTGCCTGGTTAAGGATGTCCGCTCCTTCAGGCACTTCCCCTTGTATTCTTCCAGCATCGAGCCACAAATAAGCACCCGTGGAGGTTCCTATGGATGTAAAGTCCTTTTGATGGATGATTTTAGGGTCATCTAATGGATAGTGGGTGTGACCGGAAAACGAAATCACCTGTGGATAAGCGGCCAATGTATTGTAGAATAAATCCCTATTTTCAGCAAAGCCCCATTCACTTCCATAAACCGTTCCCATAATCGGCTGATGATGGAACACAAAAATCGGTTTGTTCGGATCATCCTGTGCTGCCTGCTTTAACTGTTGTGCTAACCAATTAATTTGAGCTACTGAAAAAGTACCTTCTGTTAGACCATCTTCTGTTCCAAGGATGATAAAATGATAACCTTTAATTACTTTGTGAAAGTAAATCGATTCCATCCCTGACCTTTCAAGGAATCGTTTTTGAGCTTCTGAAACCGAAAGCCCATTCCAATAATCATGGTTTCCGATGGCAATCAAGGAAACCGCATGTTTTTGTTTTTTTGCAGTATAAGTTGAGAAAAACTTATCATATTCTTCCGTGTAACCATTATCAGTTAAATCTCCTACTACCACAAATGCATCCTGCTTTGGGACTAGTAGATTTAATTGATCTAATGTTGTTTTAAATTTTTCTAATGTTTGATTACTGTTTTTATTCATATGTACATCACTAATGACTGGAAATACAAGCTTTGGCTTGACTTTTTTGGATTCAATGATGGAAGAGTTAGACGCAGCGCTCACAGGCAGGCTCGTCAATGAGCCCACTAAAGATGCTCCCATCGCAGCTCCAACCACCATCGTAGTTTTCTGCAAAAAGGCACGTCGATCCATACCCTCACTTAATACATTCTGAGTTTTTAAGGCTTCATCTTTTACCTTGATGTCTTTCATTTTTCCTAATCCCTCCTGTTTAAACCTAATAGTAGATTCTTATATTCTACTTTTTAAATTTACTAAAAAATCATTTAGCCGATGTTAAAGAGGCGTATTATTAATGTAAATATTATTACAACTTTTGAACTAATTAATATTTATCTAATATTCTCTTGTACGATGAGAGATTTTCTGGTTCACATTTAAGTCATTTTGGAGTATTGTCGCATTGTAAAGAGAGTGATATTTCAAGTTCTTTGTTAAAAGGTGCTAAATTGGTGCCAAGCTTGGTGCCCAAATTTGTAAAATTACAGATCACAAGAAAACACTAGAAGGCAACAAAGCTTGATTTATCAGTACTTGAGGATACATCAAGGTACTAGAAAAACAGGTGCCAGCAAACTTCAAAACTGCTTGAGACCTGCGTGCCAGGTCTGGTGGGTTCGATTCCCACACAGTCCCGCCAACCTTTATATATTAGGTTTTTTAACTATTTTTATGAATTTTAAAAATATCATCTTTGGTTACAGAGAATATTTATTTATAATACTGTTACGTTACATAATAAGCTGCTCAAACTGTTGAGTAGCTCAGACTGTCGACAAACTCGAATAAAATCGAGTATGCCGATAGTTTTTTTTTATGTCTGTATTAAAGTTGCTTGTTGATTTACGCTCCAGGCACTTCGCTTTCCTCTGGCGTGCCGGGGAGCCTCCTCGTCGCTACGCTCCTGCGGGGTCTCCCCATCCCCGTACTCCCGCAGGAGTCTTAGCGCCTTCCGCTCCAATCAACCTAGTAGTTTATTAAATCAACAATGACCTTTAAAACAGCTTTTTGTATAATTAAGGTACAGAGAAACAGTTCGCATACTCATTTCATGTAGCTTCGGATTGAAATGGTTTTGTTTTGGGTGCAATTGTAACTCCGGGGAATATCCATGATAGCGTCATATTCGAGCCACAACTTGAGAAGGTCATTGAAAAACACGGGAAACCTGAAGCTGTTGCTGCTGATGCTGGATATAAAACACCTGCTATTGCTCAATTCGTATTTGAAAATGATATTACTCCTGCATTACCATATACACGCCCTCGTACGAAGGATGGTTATATGAAAAAACATGAGTATATTTATGATGAATACTACGATTGTTATTTCTGTCGGCAAGGACAAATACTGAAATATGCAACGACGACGAAGAATGGAAAGCGTCAATTATTCTCTAATCCGCTTGAGTGTCAAAATTGTCCTTTGCTCTCGAATGCACGCAGAGTAAAGAACATAAAAAATTGATTGAGCGACATGTTTGGGAACATTACATAGAAGAAGCCGATCATCTTCGTCACATACAAGAGAATAAAAGCATATACGCAAGACGTAAAGAAACGATTGGACGTGTCTATGCGGATGCTAAGGAAAAGCATGGTATGCGTTGGGCATCCTTAAGAGGCCTAAAAAATTGTCCATGCAAGCGATGCTTACTTTTGCTGCCATGAACTTGAAAAAGATGGCCAACTGGATGTGGAAAGGTCCAGAAATGGCATAATAATATGCGTTGGATAGGTCTGGATTTTGCACTTACGAGCAAAAATCTAATAAAAAGGCATCCGAATGGGCCCATTCGAATGCCTTTTGTCTACAATCTGAGTTGCTCAAAATGTTGAGCAGCTTCTTTTTGCATATTCGGAAAAACGTGAGTAATATCGGTCACTTCTCTAACGCAGCCTTTGCTGTAAACTATCGATCTAACACAATAGGGAACAGGAGTGATGGTTTAAAGGGCGGCAAGCAGGTCGAACAACTGAACTAAATTGCCGTATTTTCCGTATTTTTCGATCATGTTGCGCTCTGAAAAGATGCGGTCTTTCTTCTCGGGATCGTCCCCGATGCCGGAAATTAGCAGAAGGTTGTGCACCGGTTTTTTCTCTGTTTGCAAGGCATATTGCATTAATAATATAATAGAACTCTTAAAATCTTCAAACTGTCCGGGAAACTGGTGACAAAGAGAGTCATGTTCTTGCAAGACGATACCTATAAATTGTAGGTCCTGCTTCAGGGCAAATTTTAAAGATCTAATGTATACATCGAAAACAGGATGCTTTTGTAGAAGCAGGAGCTCATTGTTTCGTGCTTCCTGCTTTTTATTCGCCCTGATCGGATGTTCCTGGTGATACAAGGTTGAATGAGGATCTAAGACAAATTTGGCTCCGGATTTATATAGTCGATAGGCAAATTCGACATCTTCCATTCCCCATCCTTTAAATTCTTCATCATAACCGCCAGCCTTAACGATTAAATCCTTTTTTAAAGAATGATTGAGACCGAATAATGCCCACCATGAAATATATCTATTATCAAGATCGTTTCCCAATTGCTCGTAAAAAACACTGAAAAATTTGTCCGGCACGGAAAATGATTGTAAGTTTGAAAACTTGTTTATGTCTACTTTATCAAGCAATTGTACTGGTTCTTTTAAATCTTTTATGAACGTTCGAAGTTCCATGTTTTTTATGTTTGGCTGCAACCGCTTCTTTACAAACGGACTATTGTTTGCCAAATCGCAAATCTCATTGATTTGTCCGGAATTAAAGTCAGGAAAAAGATGAGTATATAGCTTCGGGATATTTCTCCCTACGACAACGGTTTGCTCTTCTGTTAAATGATACTGGTGTTGGTTTCTCACATAATCGGGATCGGCAATCACTTCGGAATCCAAAAAAATGATAATATTAGCATGCGCCATTTTTAGCCCTATATTTCTGGTACTGGAAAGACCCATATTCGTTTTATTTCGAACGTAATGAAAGCGGAAAAGAGGATTGTAATTTCTTAACTGCGGCGTGTCGTCCGTCGAAGCATCATCAATTAAAATGACTTCCATTTTGGACAAATCAAATGTTTGATTTTCCAATGCATAAAGGCTAAGAAGGTTTAGCGGATAACGGTTATAGGACGGAATAATAATACTGACTTCAATCATCTCTTTATTCTCCTTTCGGAAGAGCGGCTCAGCCATTTTTTTCTTTTCTCTTAATGACGAATTAGCAAATCAAATAGTTTTGTTAAATTTTCCAATCCATACTTCCCCAAAGCTTTATGCTCAATCAATAAACGGTTTCTCCATTCCTCATCATCTTCTATGCCTGTTGACTTTAAAAGGCTCGTTACCGGTTTACCCTCAGCTTTTAACAAAGGGATTTGTTGTAGTAAGACTAGAATCGCTTTCTTAAAATCATTAAACATTGCTGGGTAGTTTTGAGAAAGAGCTTGATATTCGGCCATAATGTTATCCATGAATTTATAATCGTAAACATGAATTCGTTCCAGTGATAGAAGACAGACATCGATATACGGGTGTTTCTGTTGAAAGTAGATTAAATTTTTTGTTTCATGTTCTTTCCAATCCTTCTCTTTTGGATGTTCTTGATGGTAGATGTAGATGTTAGGATCATATGAAAAGTTCGTGCCGGCTTTATAGAGCCGATACCCGTATTCATAGTCTTCCAATCCATGTCCTATAAATTGTTCGTCGAACCCGCCGACAGAATCAACCAGCTTCTTCTTTACGGAATGATTCAAAGTGGTGCAGGAAATCCATGGTAACCGGAAGTCGTCGCTAAAAGCTCGCATAATATTTTGTTCGTATTTTTTTGGTACGGAGAAGTGCTTGATGGTAGAAAAAGAGCGGCAATCTTCCTCAAACAACAGCTGAACAGGTTTATTTGAATTTTTTTTCACGTTCGTTTCAAGCCGATTTTTGACTAAGGGTGAATGGTGCACGATTTCTTCAAATGTGCCTAACTGGGATTGGGTGAATTCGGGGAATAGGAAAGAGAATACTTTATTGGTATTTTTTCCGGTGACGACCAATTGTTCATTTGAAAGATGTCTTTGATAATGGTTTTTCACAAAATCCGGATCCACGATCACTTCCGCGTCCAAAAAAATAAGAATATCGCCTCTAGCTTTTTTTATTCCGATGTTTCTAGATTTCGAACGGCCTAAATTCGTTTTGTTTCTGATGTAGCGAAACGGGTAGGGAGCGCTATAGTTTTGAAGCAAATGCGTTTCGTCTGTAGAGGCATCATCAATCAGTAACACTTCCATTTTTGAAAAATCAAATGTTTGATTTTTCAAAGCATAAAGGGAAAGCATGTTAAGAGGATAGCGGTTATAGGAGGGAAGGATGACGCTCACTTCAATGCTCATTTCGTGTCTCCTCCAGTTTTTTTATTGTTAACATAGTGTTCACTCAGCATGAACTTGGTCCAGGTTCATATCTAGCGCCTTATTAAAAGAACCCATTCATTTACTGGCCAACAGGTCGAATAATTGGACTAGATTACTATATTTTCCGTAGGTTTCGACGACATTTCGCTCTGAAAAAATGCGTTCTTTCCACTCGGAATCATCCGTAATACCTGAACTTTGCAGAAAATTACATACCGGTTTTTTCTGTGATTTCAAGATGTGAATTTGCTGAAGCATAAAGACAATCGAATTCTTAAAATCTTCAAACCGTTCGGGAAAGTCATGGCAAAGGCAATCATGGTCCTGCAAGACCATATCCACAAATTGCAAATCAAGACGTTCGATATATTTCAAAGATCTGATACATACATCGATAAGGGGATGCTTTTGTTGAAACAGGATCCTGTTCTTGTACCCTTCCTGACTTTTATTAGCGCTAATCGGATGTTCCTGGTGATACAAGGTTGAATGAGGATCAAAGATAAATTTTGCTCCGGCTTTATAAAGCCGATAGGAAAATTCGGCATCTTCCGGTCCCCATCCTTTAAAATTTTCATCGTAACCGCCAACCGCGCTAAATAAATTCTTTTTCAGGGAATGATTGAACCCAAAAAGGCACCACCAAGATAAATACCTCTTATCGAGATTGTCTCCCAGCTGCTCGAATAAATTTTGGTAATAGGTGTTCGGCACGGAAAAAGACTTAAATTGTGAAAAGTCCTTCATATCTTTTTGATCAAGCAATTGAATGGAATCCTTTAGATTTTTAATGTATGCTCGAAGATCTATGTCGGTTAAGTCTTGCCGCAGCCTTAGATTCAACCGCTGCTTTGCTATAAGACTATTATGGGCTAAATCGCAAATCTCATTGATTTGGGCGAAATTAAATTCCGGAAAAAGATAAGTATAGACCTTGGGGGTATTTCGCCCGACAACAACAGCCTGCTCATTGGTGAGATGAAACCGATATTGGTTTTTTACATAATCGGGATCCACAATGATCTCCGCATCCAAAAAAATGATAATATTTGCTTGCGCCATTTTAAACCCAATATTTCTGGAAGTTGCCAGACCCTTATTTGTTTCATTTCGAACGTAATGAAAACGGAAAGGAGGATTGTAATTTTTTAACTGCGGCGTGTTGTCCGTTGAAGCATCATCAATAAAAATGATTTCCATTTTGGACAAATCAAATGTTTGATTTTCCAATGCATGAAGACTATGAAGGTTTAGCGGATAACGGTTATAGGACGGAATAATGATACTGACCTCAAACATATGTTTAACCCCTTTCGGACAAACAGCTGAACCATCGTTATTTATATTATTCATTGAGCCTGAACTTGCTCTAGGTTAGTAACCAATACATTTTTTTAAAAAAATCATATACATAGTAGGAAGGGGCAGGAAAAATTGCAAAAAAAATGAGGGATCAATAAAAATGAGAGTTAAATTCAAAATGGATGAAACAATGCTTGCAGCCGCATTGAATCAACAATATGGAATTCATGTAAAGGATTTATTTTTTATTCCATGGGGGACTTCAGCTTATTCGTACCGGGTAAATTGTGTTAATGGAGAGTGCTATTATCTTAAATTGTTTGATACTACAGATAGCAAACAAAGAAATTTTGCAGAACGCATAGATTTCTCTCTTGCGATAACCTGGAAGCTGTACCATGAAGGGGTTTTCCGAGATCTCACTTATCCGATTAAAACCAAGGATGGCCATTTTAAAGCGGTTTTCAACCAAACAGCTCTCATTTTGTTTAATTTTATAGAGGGAAAAACGTTAAAGGACACCTCTACTTCAAAAGAAACCATTGAAAAAACAGCAAAATTAATTGCCTCGCTTCACAAAGCAACCCCGAAAATTGATCAGAATGAGGCTAAACAAGAACAGTTCTATATTGGGACGCAAAAATGGTTAATGCGGAGTCTTTCTGTTCTTGAAACAAAAACAAAATTTGATCATCCTTACAAAAAAGCATTACAGGAACTGATTTTAACTAATAAGGAAAAGATACTGAATTATTTGAATCTCTTAAGAAGCCTACATGCCTCGGTGATAACGATTGAGAAAGAAAGAGTTTTCTGTCATGGGGATTTAGGGACCGGTAATATCATCATTGATCATGATGAGATATTTTTGATCGATTGGGAATATGCCGTTTTCGCCCCGCCTGAATTTGATTTGTCCTGTTTCATCAGTACAGATTTTGAATTTTTCTTTCGGCAATATGAAAAATTTTTGGACCAAAAAGTCATTTTACATGCGGATTTAATAAAATTTTATTCATACCGAAGCAAGCTCGACCAATTAAACCATCTAATCACCAATATACTGTATAGAAATACAGATGAATCTCATAATGGAATGGACTTAGAGGAGATTACTAAATATAGTTTACCTGAATTGGATCGTTTGGGGTATTTAATCGACGATATTCAAAGCAGGCTAAAAGAAAATTTTATATAAAATGAAGCGGCGAGAACGGTTGTAAAGCCGAGATGGAATCGAGGGACAGTCAAGATGAGGGTTAAATACCAAATGGATGAAATGAAGCTCGCTGCATTGCTGAATCAAGAATATGGAATTCATGTAAAAGATCTGGTCCATATTCCATGGGGTACTTCTGCTTATTCGTATCGGATCAATTGTGTTAATGGCGACTGTTATTATCTTAAATTGTTTGATACCGCTAATGACAAACAGAGGGAATCTGCAGAACGCTTGGACTTCTCTCTTGCGATAACCTGTAAGATGTATCATGAGTGGATTTTTCGAAATCTCACTTATCCGATAAAAACCAAGGATGGCAGATATAAAACTATCTTCAACCAAACAGCCCTTGTTCTGTTTAATTTTATCGAGGGATTAGCGTTAAAGGACGCCTCATCCTCAAAAGAGACCGTTACAAAGATAGCAACATTAATTGCCGCACTTCACAAAGCCACGCCGAAAATTAAACAGAAAGAGGTTAGACAAGAAAAGTTCGATATGTGGACGCATAGATGGTTAGTGCGTAATCTGTCTGTTCTTGAATCGACAACAACATTTGATAATCCATATAAAGAAGAATTAAGGGAACTAATGTTAACACACAAGGAACAAATATTGAATTATTTGAATCTCTTAAGCAGCCTTCATACATCGGTAAAGGCTATTCAAAAAGAAAGTGTTTTCTGCCATGGGGATCTATGGGCCGGCAATTTAATTATTCATCACGATGAGTTATTTTTGATCGATTGGGAATATGCCGTTTTTGCCCCGCCTGAATTTGATTTGTCCAATTTCATCAGTATGGACTTTGAATTTTTCTTTAGTCAATACGAAGAGCACTTCGGTCAAAAAGTAATCTTGCACGTGGATTTAATCCGTTTTTATTCATACCGAAGAAGGCTGGATTATTTAAAACATCTAATCAACAATATATTGCATCGAAATACGGATGAAACGCATTACAGAATGGATCTTCATGATCTTTCTAAATATTGTTTACCTGAATTGAATAGTTTAGAGCCTATGATCAGGAAAATCCAGAATATGTTAAGACATAATATAATATAAAAGGTGATGCGCGAAAGGGGTTGTTCCCTTCGCGATCGTTTACTTTCGGGCCAGCAGGCGAATAACTGTATCAAACTGCGATAAGGCATTTTGACTGTCAGGGCTTAAGATATCACTTGATTTTTTGCTTCAATTTTATATACATCGCGGGTTCTAATTTCTTTGCGTGTTCCATAAAAGGTTTTAATAAACGTAAAACCTTTAATTCCTTAAACAGGTTTTTGAGATCCCCCTGCGTGGATTTATCATAGACTTTCACAAAATCAATCAGTTTAATAACTTCCTGCTCGGTAACAATGGAGTGTCTTAAAGAGACTATTTACAATTCCTTATCAATTGTTTACTGAATATTTACACAAATACTATCTTCTCTTAAAACTTCTCATTTAATCTATTACTAGATTCAAAATATACATAATGAGGAGAGATAGTTTATGAATAATGAAACCTCTAAAAATGGCTTTAACAGAAGAGACTTTTTAAAAGCAGGGGGAATGAGTACACTGGCTCTTACTCTTGGATCAACTGGTGTGTTAGCACTTGGTTCGAAAGCATTTGCGGATACGACCAATAATCCTACTAGCGGTTTTGGCGGATATGGTCCTTTGGTACCGGATCCAAATGGAATTCTCGATCTTCCACAAGGGTTTCATTACAAATTAATCTCCAAAGAGGGAGATCTGATGTCAAACGGGGCAAAAATCCCGGGAGCCTTTGATGGAATGGCAGCTTTCGAGGGTCCTAAGAATACAACCATTCTTGTTCGTAACCATGAATTAGGGGCAGGCGCAGCATTTGGTAGCAATCCTTATGACGCGACAGCTAAAGGTGGTACAACGGCTCTAGTTGTAGGAGCAAACCGAGAAGTGATCGATGAATATGTAACCTCTTCTGGTACGATTCGAAATTGTGCCGGTGGTGCAACACCTTGGGGTACTTGGCTGACTTGTGAAGAAACACGGTCCGCAACACACGGATATGTATTCGAAGTAGATCCGACACAGCCGGAGAACGAAATGTCCAGAACTCCAATCAAGGAAATGGGACGCTTTTCCCACGAAGCCTGTGCGATTGATCCAGCGACAGGATATGTATACTTAACTGAGGATGCAAGCCCAAGTTACTTTTACCGTTTTATCCCAACTGACACCGACCAAAAGCCGGGTGCCCTGCAAAATGGCGGAAAGCTTTATGCGGCGGCTATTGAAGCGGTACAACGTCCAGCAGCTAGCACCTTTAAAACAGGACAAAAATTTGAGATCGTTTGGAAAGTAGTAGATCCTCATCTGTGCCGCGAAGATGCCAAGGCACAAAACTGTATTGAGTTCAGTAGATTAGAAGGAGCGTTCTTCCAAGAGGGTGTTTTCTGGTTCGATGACACCTCTGCCGGTGAGAAAAAACTTGGGCGCCTATACCGTTATGTTCCTCACACGAATACATTGGAGCTTTTCTATGAGGGAAATGATGCACGAGAAATGGAATATCCAGATAATATCTGCATGACTCCATGGGGTGACCTTTGGTATGCAGAGGATGGTTCAGGGCAAGATCGACTTATGGGAATTACCCCTGAAGGTAAAGTCTATCCTTTTGCCGCCAACCGTCAAAGTGGATCTGAATTGGCAGGACCAATCTTCTCGCCTGATGGAAACACGCTGTTTGTCAATATTCAAGACCCAGGTCAAACCTTTGCTATTTGGGGACCGTTCCAACGCAGAAACTCTGCACGTGCAAGAGAAATGTCCTATGCTGCTCCTGTAAATCTTGCTCCGCAAGTTTCGGATAAAGTGGCTAAGGCTGCCGAGGAACAAGGTATGTCCATTCTAGAAGCGGCAGCATTTGAGCGCCATGGAGTGAATTTAAGCTAAACTACGGAATTTAAAATATAAATTAAGGTCTAAGTGGTGCCATGCCTGGTACCATTTTTTTTTTGAATTACAAATCACAAGGAAACATTAGAATACAGATTTGGACAAGTCCTACGAAAAACTGTTTAGACTGATATATAAAACCGTTCAACCTCTTTCGTAATGTTTATTATGCAAAGGCTTTTAATTTTGTGTCAAGGTCAATTAAGAAGGAGTTAGCGTGAAGTGAAATCGATAAATGTCGTTGCGTTGCTATTTGGAATCATTTGGGATGACTAAAATGGATAAACAAGAAGCGTTTATGCAAGGGAGAACATAATGAAACTTTATCACACCATTTGATAGAAATATAGTAAGGAATTCACTTATTTGGTATTGTTTTTTATGGTATCTTTTGTAAAAGGATATTCAGAAAAAAGTTGGTGTAACGATTGAGTAAAAAGAAACAAAAACGCAAAGCTAGGAAGGAACCAAGTACGTTCGGTACAGCACTAAAGCTTTTAGGCTGTTTTTTCGTCGTATTGTATTTAGGCTGGTATATGATGGTGGGGCATTTAGACGGGGAAACCTTTCATGGAGTCGTGGAGCTTCCCTTAAAGGAGAGCTATGCGAACGCAATATATGGATTGGCATTAATACATTGGATCATAGGAATTCCTAGTCTCATTGTTTTTTTAATATTAATTGGAAAAAGGAACAAAAGTGAATTCATGACAGCCTGTTTATATAGTGTCCCTATTTTTTTTATGGGTTTAGGCTTTACGATTCAGTATATGGTTTTGTTAGTTAAAGTTGGTGCTGAATCCTTTTGGTGGTTTTATGTTATTGCTGCAGTCCTCGGCTTCCTAATAGCCAATTTCTTAATCTATTTGGATAAAAGTAAATTACGTACTGTTTTGATTGGACTGGGTACTCTGTTAATAGTCCTTAGCTGGATCCTATTAGTCATGGCGAACTCTGCCGATGGAAATTATATTATTACTTACAGGGATAAACTTAGAGGAAGTTTCTCGATTAAGACTATGGTAGGAACCTTTCAATCAATGGGAATTATGATTTTCCTGCTTATGTATGGTTTTCTATTGAAGCTTCGATTTGGTGGGGAAGAGTAAGAGTCTTTTCCTACACGCTAACTATTCAACCGCACAGTGGATTACACTTGTGCGTTTTTTAGTGCCCGCCCTCTGTACTTTAACTATATAGTGTACTGGGGGACAGGCACTGGTTAGTAAGGTATATGGGATCCAGTCTAGGTAATAGGCTACCTTTATAAGGAAGCTACTACCCATTAACGACTTGTCCACCATTATTGTGCAGAATTTGTCCAGAAACATAGGATGAATCAGAATGTGAAGCGAGGTCGACAAATGCAGGAGCAATCTCCTCCGGCTGTCCTGGGCGCTTCATCGGTGAATTCTGTCCAAATTTACTTACTTCTTCCGCGGTAAAAGTAGAAGGAATAAGCGGTGTCCATATGGGTCCTGGGGCGACTCCATTTACCCTGATTCCTTTCTCGGCCAGCTGAAGTGCAAGAGACCTTGTAAAGGATGTTATGGCACCTTTTGTAGAAGAATAGTCTAGCAGCTTTGGGTGCCCTTTATAGGCAGTAATGGATGTTGTATTAATAATGGCACTTCCTTTCTTAAGGTGAGGTAACGCCGAACTTGTTAAATGGAACATAGAAAAAACATTTGTCCGGAATGTCTTTTCCAGCTGTTCTGTACCGATATCCATTATGCTGTCCTGAGGGTGCTGTTCACCCGCATTGTTCACAAGGATATCAAGGCTGCCAAGATCATCTACAGTTTGCTGTACAGCTTGTTTACAGAAGTCTTCATCACCGATGTCCCCAGCAATTAATAGGCACCTTCCATCATGCTCCTCAACCAGATGTTTCGTTTCTTCGGCGTCATTGCTTTCATTTAAATAAATAATCGCAACATTTGCTCCTTCCTTTGCGAAAGCTATTGCTACTGAACGTCCAATTCCACTGTCTCCACCGGTAATTATTGCATTCTTTCCTTGTAGCTTGTTGCTTCCTTGGTAGTTCGGATTTTCGGTTTCTGGAAGTGGCCTCATATCCTTCTCCATTCCTGGCTGCTGGTTTTGTTCTTGTGCAGGTAATTTGCTTGGGTACTGTTCATTGTTCATTTGATATTACCTCCTGTAAATTTGGGATGTTAATTCAGTACCCTTTAGATAAAGAGAATAAACTATTATTATTTTTATACCCCTATTGATTTATCTTCCAATCTTTTAAAAGGCGAAAAATGTAGAAATTTCAATTAAAATGGAAAACGAAAAATGTTAAAGAGTTCGAGGGAATGGGAATGATAAAATCAAATACATCTCAGATGAATATTGTTGCAAGATAAGTTTTTTATGTAACCGAACAATACTCTAATGGGGGAATGGAAAATGAAAATCTTTAAACCGGAATGGCTTTCGTTAAGCAAAGAAATAAAACTGAAACTAATTCGTTTAGCGATATTGGAAAACAAGAGCAGATACTCCTAACGGTCATAAGAAAGATTAAAATAGTTAATAGTTTCACACGCAGTCCGAGGCAATATATGGCCAAGAAATCAACGGCAAAACTTTAAAATTCTCGGAAAGGGAGGATTGCGGAGTTGAATAAGACGACATAAATAACATGATTTCATCATATTTATCATCAATGAGAGCTTAAAGAGGTGAAAACATGTTATGTAATGTTGGCAGAAGATTCATCTGGTTTCTGATTGGAAGTTCGATCTTTGCTGCCTTTATCGGGTATGTTCTGTTTAAGGCTGGCCTCATATCATTTCAAGGTATTCCTCAATCCCAAAGAGCACTGAATATAAAAGATCGCAATCGAAATAAAAGAGTGGGTAAAATTCGAGTTACTTAGAAATTTCTAGATCATCCCTATGTATTTTAGTTGTTCATATCATCATTTATTTTAAAATAAAAAATATTTATTTAAGGGCACAAGTGCATAATAAACTATTGCTCTTTTATCTATGGAACGATATGAATGTTTAACTTCAAGTAGGTGTAGTCATGACAAAACAGAATGGCGAAAATATTTATATGTGACGATTGTTCAAGTGAGAAGAAAGAACATGTATGAAGGTTTGATTTGCTACCTTCTACAAAAATTGAAGATTCATCGGTTACGATAGTATCTAATAAAGAAAGATTTGGTGGTCACGTTTTGGTAACGTACTAAAAATAATAAAAGACAAGCACTATATAATAAAAATTGCTGCATGGATGATTGGGGACTTGTTTTTTTTAGCGAATAAACTTGGAGGGTACGATTTTCATCGCACCCTCCAAAATCATTTATATGTAATCATACTGTAAAAAGACGCATTTATATAGCCGCTTTTTACCGATTGGATCATTCATTCATAAGCTTCTTCAAACCTATATTGATTTTCCAGTGATAATGAAAGATTGAACATCGAAGGGGGATATCCATTGTTATGGCAATAATATTAAAGCGCCTGTCACTACTCCGTTTTAGTTGAATCCAATTCAACATGAATCGGTGGTGACAGGCGCATTTTTTAAAAACGATAGGAAGCAAACGGTTCCCCATTAAGGAAAGGCATGCTGGCACGATCAAGTGCCTCGGTTGTTGATGGGTCCAAGTTTAGTGCTAGACATTTTAAATTTTCAATAACCTGTTCTTCCCGTGTTGCACCGACAATAATGGTAGAAACCACCGACCGGCTCAATAGCCATGCCAGCGATAATGCTGCCGGTGATGTGTCGAGTTCCTTTGCCGACAAGGAAACTTGTTTTACAAGCTGAATATGTTTGGCATCCAGCCGTTGGCCGATAATAGAGTTTGGATCTTTATCTAACCTGGAACCTGCAGGTATTTGAGTCCCATCGCCATACTTTCCGGTTAAAAGGCCGCCTGCGAGTGGGAAAAATGGAATAATGCCAACACCTTGATCCAGACAGCATGGAACCAATTCTTGTTCGGGTGTACGGTCAGCAAGGGAGTAGGAGTTTTGAATGGAGATAAATCGAGAAAGCCCTTGTCGTTCACTTATACCAAGCGCCTTCATTAATTCCCATGCTGCAAAGTTAGAAGCGCCGATATAGCGGATCTTACCAGCTCGTACAAGATCATCAAGAGTTCTTAGTGTTTCCTCTAATGGTGTATTCGGGTCAAATCTATGAATCTGGTAAAGATCGATATAGTCGGTACGAAGACGTTTTAGGCTGTCTTCTACTTCTCGTTGAATATGCAGCCTGGAAGCTCCTTTGTTATTTGGACCTTCACCAATAGGAGATCCTCCTTTTGTTGCAATGATTACGTTATGTCTGCGGTCAGCCAATGCTTCACCGATGATTTGCTCAGACTTCGTACCTGAATAGACATTCGCAGTATCAATAAAATTGATTCCCTGATCAAGCGCTTGATGAATGATGCGATTAGACGTGGTCTGGTCGGCACGTGTGCCAAATGAGTTCCCCCCGAGTCCCAGTGCAGAAACACGTAATCCACTGTTTCCAAGATACCGATATTTCATTTTATTTCCTCCCCATGCTGATTTAAAGGTAGTTATGTAAACGCTAACATACGCTAGTTTAATTTAAATAAATATGAGTTTGAAAGTCAATCTTTTTTCAATGGTAGATATAAAGTGCTTTGAGGTCTGTAAATCGTTATTCTGTATGTTCATATGTGCTAACTTAATCATATTTACGTTTTGTTTAAACCAGTTGGATTCTATAAAAATTACAAAATAGTAATTAAGAGTTTTGCAAGGAAATTTCTTGCAGAGTGTTTTTTCGATAACAAAAAGTGCCAGGCACCATCCAATTATAAGACAAATCAATGATTTGACTGAGGATGAGTTAAGAGAAGTCTATCGTCAAATTAGAAAGAAAAGAAGGACCTGGAAAGTACAGGGGAGAGAAGAGTCTTTAAAAGCAGAACAAGCAAAAGAAGCTCTTTTTCAGGAACTTTACGGGAAATTATGCTATTGGTGCAATGGTCACCAGTATTTTAAGGAAGAGGGGAAACCAAGTTCCTACGATTACATATTGATAGATAAGGAGACAGTTAAAGCCCGAAGGAAAACTTCCGAACAAATGAAGGGAGAAACCGCAAACCGTGCTATTATTTTAGGGTTAATTGATTCCATACAGGGACTAAGCCGAGAACGGAAATGTCAGATTGAAATTATCACAAAAATTGCTTGGGGTTATGCCAAAATGCAACGGGAGAATAAGGGAATTAATGGCGACCTGCTGAAGCAATTACAAGAAGTTCTAGAAGGAAGAGGTGATATTGTAGAAATTTTGAAGACCGAAGTCTTATTGAAAAGTATCTATCTTAGAGCAAAAGAGCTTGTGACTGCGTACATTAATAGGGTACTAACGAGATTTTCCTTAATAATTGTGAAATAATAAAGTAATCAATGGTTATAATAAAACAAATATTTATCTAATTAAAAAAATTATTATGTTAACCGGATAAACTAGAGCCAGCGACTTCCTAATAAAGGAATATTCCTGGCTTTTTATGGATTTTTTTGTCAAATATAGTAGAATAGTAGGCAGATGTAGTTCCTTTAGTAGGAAGTTAGGAGGATAATTTTTTGAATATCGACTTTTATTCAAAAGTGAAGGAAATAGAAAAAAAGACGACAAATTTAATTAATGATTACCAACAGGATTTTTATAAACATTTATTAAATAAAGATCATCTGATAGAGATTGAAATAGAGGACACTAATACCTTATTTGAACAACTGGCTGATGATCCTGGAATCTATTACTTCGAGGTGCGCTTTCCAAAATTTGCAGATTTCATAACATTTGAGGAGTTTCATGAAGAATTTACATCTAAATGGAATGAAATAGGTGATACCTATAAGTCTCCCAAATTTTATAAAACAAATGCGGAATTTCATTTTAACAATATTCAAAAAGGAAATTGGGTACCTTTTACCTAGGAAAGAGGAAGAAGTTAAAGAATCGTGTGATGGAACACATCCTGGGTCCTAAATCCAATAATACATATGCAATGAGACTAAAAGATCGAAAATTAGATTTAATCTACCGAATGAGCTACATTCCTTTAAATAACCTGGAAAAAGAACAATATTTTTTGGTAGAGCATTTTGTGAAAGAGCTAAGAAAACAATTAAAACCTATAGTCGGAAAGCAGTAGATAGTCGTCATTACCTTAAAATGGAGGTGAACTATGAATCTACTGAATGAGGATTTAATTACTGTGATCGAGGATGCAGTAAAAGGAGCACGACATTCCGTTTTAATTGTTTCACCCTATATAAAATATGATACGGCCGTCAGGATCGTTGACATTTTAAAAAATAAAAATCTTGAACAAAAATATTAACACTTCCACCTGGTGAGGAATACATAACTGGTGCAACTGACCTTGAAGCAATTCTTATTCTTCAGACTAACGGGTTTGAGATTAAAATGCTGCCTTTCTTACATGCCAAAATCTATCTTATTGACGAAATAAGATTGTTTATCGGTTCAGCGAATTTTACTAATAGAGGGTTAGCACTAGCAATGGAAGCTAACAAGGAAATAATTATCGAAAAGAGAGCGAATCAAGAAGATTTGACACTCATTATGAATGATTTTTGGAATCACGAAGAAGTTTTGTCAATAGATTATTTCAAAGATTTTAAGGAGCAAATTATTAAATTACAAAATAAATACGGCTCCTTGCGTGAGCAAAAATAAAAGCCGTTCATCATGATATTAATATTATTTACAAGCCATATTCTCCTCATGAAGAATTATTAATTAAGCTAAAAGAAAAGGGAACCATTGAGAGCTACTTCCACATGAAAAACGGATATTAACAGTAGGCCTTTAGAACGCCGTGGGGTTTCTCCAGAATTCTTTTCTTCATTCCCTAGGATCGCCATTTTGACTCCAGCCTTATTTAAAAGACGAGAAAAGGATTGAGTAAGCTTTTGACATCGATTATCGTATGAGCCCATCGATCCAACAAAGAATAGATATTCAAACTCTTCCCCTCTTTTTTTCAATTCTTTTGCCGTTGGAACTGTTATATCCTCTAAAGCATCACGCCAATTGACACGTTCCTTACGGTTAAGACCCCATGGATTACCTTGACGTTCAATATTCGTCATCGCACGCTGTGCATCAGAATTCATTTTTCCTTCTGTTAGGACAAGGTAACGGCGTAAATCTATAATTTTATCTACATGCTCATTCATCACGGGACATTGGTCTTCACAGTTACGGCACGTCGTACATGCCCAGATCTCTTCCTCTGTCACAACATTTCCTATTAAACTCACATTTTCGATCGTTGCTGCTACTTCCTGATAACCACTACCTGCTAATGCTAACTGATTGCCTTTATTATTAAAAGCAAAGGCAGGCATCCATGGCTGTCTAGAGGTAACCGCTGCCCCTTTGTCTGTCAAATGGTTCCTCATCTTAACAATGAGATCCATCGGTGATAACGTTTTTCCAGTACCTGAAGCTGGACACATATTTGTGCATCTTCCACATTCTGCACATGCGTACAAATCAATCAACTGATGCTGGGTAAAACCCTCAATTTTCCCGACCCCAAATTCTTCCGTTTCTTCCTCAAAGTCAATCTTCTTTAACTTACCAACAGACTTTTCTTAAAGAAGATATTGACCATGGCAAATATCTCATGAAATTGCTTGGACTGTTGTACAAACACTAAGAATGAAAATACCGTCAACATGTGAATCCACCAAAATACGTAGAACAATATCGTTGCTACTGTTTCTCCAACACTGGAGAATAATAACGCAATGGCACTAGAGAATGGAGCATAGACGAGATTTGGTTCATGACCTACCATAACGGCTTCAAATCCTAGTGCAACCAGGATCGAAGAAGTTAGAGTGAATAAGGTAATATAGACAAAAAGAGCTTTGTCATCTCGCTTCCACTGTAACCTCTCTAGTTTTTCTCCATTACGACGGTAAAATCCATATACGATCGCTAACATCATAAGGAAGTTGGTCCACTCTTGTAGAAAACTAAAATATTTATGTGCTTCACCAAAAGGAAATTCATATCCTGTAATAGATCCCTTTATGATCAGTTCGATAAGTCCTATTTGAATGATAAAAAATCCATAGAATAAGATTAAATGCATCGTACCACTTTTCTTGTCTTTAAATAATTTGAACTGGCCGAAACCATTCACTAATACACCATGGTTAATTATTTGAATTTATGCAAATTTCACATTAATCAGATGCAATATTTGCTTTGATGGATTGAACAGGTACCAGATATAATAAAACAAGAGATGGCAATATATTCAGAAAATTATTATTGATACTTGGAGTTGATAGTTCAAACAAACAGAAGTGTTAATTACTCTTCAATAAGGAACCTTTAGCACCAAACTAGTCAAATTTTTTATGAAAGAAGTGAGGATATATGGAATATTTTAAAATTAGTAAAACAGGAACAGATAACAAAATTGTAGTAATAGAATTAAATCGACCTAAAGCGAGAAATGCTTTTACAACTCAAATGACAAATGAACTTTTGCAAACATTTCAATCTATCTCAGAGTCCGATACAAGAGTAGTAATTTTAGCCTCAACCAATTCTAAAGCTTTTTGTTCAGGAGCTGATCTTAAAGAACGAAATGGAATGACAGAACAAGAATGGAAAGAACAACATAAGCTTTTTGAAAAAATGTTTTACACATTATCCGATCTTCCGCAACCGGTAATTGCTGCTGTTGATGGTTATGCACTTGCTGGAGGATTTGAAATGGTCCTAAATTGTGATTTTATTATCGCTGCTAACACAGCTACGTTTGGTCTACCTGAAACAACACGTGGAATTATGCCCGGGTGTGGAGGAACTCGTCTTCTTCCTAAAAGAGTTGGCATCCACATCGCAAAAGAATGGTTGCTTACAGGAAGGATGGTTTCTGCCGAAGAAGCAGACAAGGCCGGCTTATTAAATCAAAAAACTACTCCTGATCTATTAATGGAAGAAGCATACAAACTTGGAGAAATGTTAGCCAAAAATGCTCCTTTAGCTGTACAGAACTGCAAGATTGCAGTAGATGAGTTATTCAGTATGGATGATAAGGAAGCACGAGTACGTGAAATTGAGTTCTACAACCGTACCGTGGATACGGAGGATCGCTTTGAAGGCGTCCGGGCTTTTGTTGAGAAGCGTGAACCTGTGTTTGTTGGCAAATAAGTAGCGCTAAGTTGTTATAAATATATCAGAATCTTAAAATAATTAACTTACTAAATTTTGGTTATGGGGGAATTAAAATGACTAATTTACTAAATCTTGATAATGAAGGAATTAAAATGACTAATCAATTTCATGAAGAGTTACGCCAAGGTGTCAGAACAATATGTAATGAGTATCCCGATGAATATTGGAGAAAGTTGGATGCGGAGCAGACTTATCCTGAAGAGTTTGTAAATGCATTGACTGAATCTGGATTTCTTGCTGCTTTGATCCCTGAGGAATATGGTGGTTCAGGCCTTTCTTTGGTCGAGGCCTCGATCATTATGGAAGAAATCAATCGCTCTGGTGCAAACGCCGGTGCTTGTCACGCTCAAATGTATACGATGGGTACTTTATTGCGTCATGGTTCAGAGGAACAGAAAAGGAAGTACTTACCGAGGATAGCTGATGGTTCCTTACGACTGCAGGCATTTGGTGTAACTGAGCCAAATACTGGATCAGATACTACACAATTGAAGACCACTGCAGTTCGTAAAGGAGATAAATATGTAGTAAATGGACAGAAGGTATTTATTTCACGTGTAGAATATTCCGATTTAATGCTTCTGTTGGTTCGCACTACACCACTTGATCAGGTAAAAAAGCGTACAGAAGGGCTGTCAGTATTATTGGTGGACCTGAATGAATCCGTAGGAAATGGAATAACCATTCGTCCGATTCGTACCATGATGAATCATTCCACTACAGAATTGTTTATCGAAGATCTAGAAGTTCCAGTTGAAAACTTAATCGGTGAAGAAGGGAAGGGTTTCAAATACATTTTAGACGGCATGAATGCAGAGCGTATTTTGATTGCTTCGGAATGTATTGGAGACGGATATTGGTTTATCAAGCGAGCGACCGATTATGCCAATCAACGCGTGGTGTTTAAACGGGCAATTGGACAAAATCAAGGGGTACAATTCCCAATTTCAAGGGCCTACGTTAACCTTGAAGCAGCCAATCTCATGCGTTTCCGTGCAGCTGAATTATTTGATGCAGGAAAACCATGTGGAAAAGAAGCAAATATGGCAAAACTTTTGGCAGCAGATGCTTCTTGGGAAGCAGCTAATGTTGCTCTTCAGACTCATGGTGGTTTCGGTTTTGCAGAGGAATATGATATTGAACGCAAATTCAAGGAGACTCGTTTATATCAGGTAGCCCCAATCTCTACGAATATGATCTTATCCTACATTGGAGAGCATGTTTTAGGGTTACCTAGATCCTATTAATTATGAGGAGGAATTCTATGAACATACCAAAAAAAATAGAGTTGATCGAAGTAGGGCCTCGTGATGGTTTGCAGAATGAACCTAAACCAATATCAACAGAAAATAAAAAAGAACTTATCCGTAAGTTGGCAAAAACGGGTATTTCCCGAATGGAAACCGCTGCCTTTGTTAGCCCAAAATGGGTGCCACAAATGGCGGATGCAGATGAAATATCTGCGTATTGCAATGAGTTAGGAATTACTTATATTGCTTTGACTCCAAATTTGAAGGCTGTGGAGCGAGCAATATTAGCCCGTGTTCCACAAATTGCTGTATTTGTCGGAGCTAGTACCACGTTTAATAAACGAAATATCAATAAAACAACCAATGAGTCCTTAAAAGATTGTGAGGATATTTTTAAGAAAGCAAAAGAAAATGGACAATTTGTGCGTGCTTATATCTCCATGGCGTTTAATTGCCCGTTTCAGGGAGAGGTTTCTTTTGCGGAAGTAAACAATGTTTGTCAGAGATTTGTTGAATTAGGTGCGGATGAAATTGATATTGGGGACACAAATGGACATGCCAACCCCAAAATGGTTTATGAACGTATTTCAAGGTTGCGCGACCTTTATCCAGACATGGTTTTTGTTGGACATTTCCATGATACTTGGAATATGGCGCTCGCAAATACATTAGCTGCTATGCACGCTGGAGTGGATAAGTTTGATAGCTCTATCGGGGGTCTTGGAGGGTGTCCTTATTCTCCAGGAGCAACAGGAAATCTAGCAACTGAAGACCTGCTGCTTATGTTATCACAAATGGATGTTGAGACAAATGTATCATATAAAGAGCTGATGGACGTTGCCGCATTTGCTAAGTCACTATCTAGTAAGTTAAATAGTGAGGCTGATTATAATCTTAGTTTGCATTGATTGATATAGGAACTTTTTAAAAAATAAGCACAAGTGAATGGAATAAGTTCCTTCACTTGTGCTTATTTGGAGTGGCAATATCCTATGTAATTTGGTCAGACTCAGTTTCATGATAGGCATAAATGAAATCTTTAAAATAAAGTACAGCTTTTGAAATATAGCCTTCCTTTTTATGAATTAAATAAATCGTTCTATCAAGTTCTAAATCTAAAACTGGAATGACTTTTATCCCGATTATGTTTTGAATGGTGGACTCTGGTACAAGTGCGATGCCCATATTGGCGATAACTAACCCAATAATACTGTTTATTTCTAATCCATCATAGGCAACATTGATATCAATATCGTGTTTTGTGAAAAGAGAGTCAATTAATCTCCTTAACTCAGTATCAGCATTGTAGTGAATAAAATTTTCCTTCGTAATATCCTTAAGTTTAATATTTTCCATTTTTGAAAATGGATGTTGGTTGGAAGAGATTAATAGGATTTTTTCTTTGAAGATAGGATTGTAAACTAAATCAGAAAATAATTGAAATTGTGTAGCAAATCCTAAATCAGTTTCATTTGTCAATAATTCTTTTACAATTATTGTGGCATTGCCTTCATTTAAAGTTAGGGTATAACCCGGATTTGAAAATTGAAACTCTTTAAGCAAAGAGGGGATATAGTTTAATCCAAGGCTATGGACAAATGAAATAGAAATATTTCCAAAATCAGGATGGATAAGTTGTGATAAATTTTCTTTTGACATTTCAAATTGTCCCACAATTTTTCTTGCATCTTCTAAGAAAGCTTTACCATATCTATTTAACAAGATTTTTCTATTTTTTCGATCAAACAAAGGGACTCCTAACTCATTTTCTAACGATGTAATTGAACGACTTAAAGCAGATTGAGACAGAGCTAAAATTTCCGAAGCTTTCGTCATATGTTCTTGCTCTGCTGCAATGATAAAGTAATACAATTGCGTAATGTCCATTCCATACCTCCGTTTATTTATTCGATATTGTTTATCTTTTTTACACAGCATGCGATATTATCATCAATTAAAATATTGGGAACTAAAGAAACCATTATATGCCTTTTTTTATAGATATATTTACAGAGGCTTCGTGCAAGTTTTTTAATCTTTTCTATAAAATTGCAATCCAATAAAATGGAGGACAGCCATAATACAGAATTAAAAAAACTAGCATTTTCCCATAACAGGATGTTAGTTTTTTTAATAAGAGGAAAGAAGGAAAAAGACTAGAGCAAATGTGAAATTATATAATAAGTCTTTTGTCATTATAGTTACTGAATTCAACTTAAACAAGAGTCTAATATTTTAAGACCTTCAATAGCACTTGCTAGGATATCGTGGGCGGACTTGATAATACACCCGTTCAGGTGGAGGATCCTCCAATTCATATATAGAAAATGTTCCTAAAGTCATCCAACTCTTTGCCTTAGACAAAGGAACAATCCCCCACTTTCCAGGGGTATTTAATAAGGTCAAGATGAGACCAGCAGAGTCAACTCGGATTCCTGAAAATCTCTCTTCATGTTTATTTCGTTCATACCACGTTCGGAACGAGAGACTCCAGTCATGGTAAAGTTCATTTGCCGTATCTAAATTTTGCAAACTAATAATATTGTTGAACCGTAATGATTCCCATTGGCAATAACAACCATTGGATCTGAATAGAAATTTTGTATAATCATATTCGGCATCGGTTTTTCAAACAAGGCAAAGGCGATATCAATTTCACCTCTTTCTAGTAGGGAGTATAGCTCGAACCCCATATAAGTTTTCAACCTGATTTCT
This sequence comes from Neobacillus niacini, assembly GCF_031457145.1. Lineage (GTDB taxonomy): Bacteria > Bacillota > Bacilli > Bacillales > Cytobacillaceae > Neobacillus > Neobacillus niacini_J. The sequence continues at coordinate 126,502 of NZ_JAVDVZ010000002.1, read as the reverse complement.
ATGTCTTGCGAATGCTGAATCAAATATTGGTAAACGGGAGGTAGGATAAAGTTATGGACACTATCAACAGCACCAATAATCAATTTATTTTTTTACTAGCCAGAATCTTGTTGGTTTCTTGAATTAGTTCTTCCCATTTTCTTGCAATCTTTAAAAATTCCTCTCCCTCCGTAGTTAAAGATAAGGGGAGCGAATTCCACGTCCTCTATCAATTAAAGTCATGCCTACTGATTTTTCAAGTAGAAGTAGTCGATGGCTAAGGGTTGACTGAGAAAGGTATAAAGAACTAGCAGCATCAGAAAAGCTACAGTGACGTACAATGGCCAAAATGCTTCAATTCCTAACGAATCCACTTTAACACCTCACACATAATTGTTATCAATAAATTTATCCACTACTTGGGAAGAACGGATACAAATTGTGATTTATTGTTTGGAGAACGGGAAAAATTATCAGGAGACAGCTGAGACTTATGAGGTCTCTTATCAACAAGTATATCAATGAATTAATAAGTATGAAAGTGGCGGGGCTAAAGCGTTAAAAGATAATCGTGGAAGAAGTAAAACAGAAGTTGAGCTTTCCCCGGAGGAGAGATTTAAACTCCAAATGAAAAAGTTAGAAAGAGAAAATGAACGATTGCGAGCCGAAAATGCTTTTTTAAAAAAGTTAGAGGAGATCGAGAGGAGGCGAAAATAAGTCAAATACGATTTGAAGATAAATATATCGCGATCCAGGAACTACATGAAGAAGAGAGTCTCTCCATTGTCTTACTTTGTGAGATTGCAGGGATTGCACGATTTGCATACTATAAATGGATGAATCGCACACCTTCCACTCATGAACTTCAAAATGAAGAAATTGTTAAAGAAATGAAGGTTTTACATGAGAAAGTCGGTGGCATCTATGGTTATCGTCAAATGACGTTAAATATTAATCGAAAGTTTGGACAGAACTTAAATCACAAGCGAATTTATCGACTGATGAAGGTTTTTGGCATACAATCAGTCATTCGAAGAAAGAAGAAACGTTATAAACATTCGCCAGCTCATCATGTCGAGAAAATGTGTTAAATCGTGAATTTACGGATGAAAAACTAAATAAAAAAAGGGTTACAGATGTTACAGAATTTAAGTATGGCCTATCAAATAAGGCCTAGTTAAGTGCTATTCGGGATCTATACGATGGTTCCATTGTTAGTTATGTGCTGGGACACACTAATAATAAACTTGTATTTGATACACTTGACCAAGCTATAGCACTTTTAGATGAGGAACATCCACTTATCCATAGTGATCGTGGATTTCAATATACCTCTACGGGATTCAAACGTAAGATAGATAAAGCAGAGATGACGCAAAGTATGTCACGAGTATGTATTGATAATGGTCCAATGGAATCTTTTTGGAGAACACTCAAATGTGAGAAGTATTATCTAAATAAGTACGAGACATTTGATGAGATTTCCTTAGCGATAGATGAATACATTCGTTTCTATTATTATGATAGATATCAGAATCGACTAAACGGCCTTAGCCCTATGGAATATAGAGCTAAAGCCGCTTAGAGTATTTTTATTATTTCCACTGTATACTTGACAGGTGGCAGTTCATAGAGGGTGACTTCTTATTATGTTTCTATATTTTACTTTCTTGAATTTTTAATCTGTTTATTGCTTTACTGCAGCAAATTCTTCAATTAACATTGGAACCACTTCAAACAAATCGCCAACAATACCATAGTCAGCTACTTGGAAAATGTTTGCTTCTGGATCTTTATTAATGGCAACAATTACTTTTGAATTTGACATTCCTGCTAGATGTTGAATAGCTCCAGATATACCGCAAGCTATGTATAGTTCGGGTGTCACGACCTTGCCCGTTTGACCTATTTGAAGTGAATAATCACAATAATCGGCGTCGCATGCACCACGGGATGCACCAACTGCACCACCGAGAACTTTTGCAAGCTCTTTTAATGGTTCAAATCCTTCTTTACTTTTTACACCGCGTCCACCTGCCACAATAACATTTGCTTCGGTAAGATCGACACCTTCACTTGCTTTTCTAACGACATTCTTGACAATAGTACGTAAATCTCTAATATCAACAGATAATGAAGAAATCTCACCGGAACGGGCTTCATCTTTCACCAATGGTTCGATATTGTTTGGCCGAATCGTTGCAAATACAAGACCATCTGTAATCACTTTACGTTCAAATGCCTTTCCGGAATAAATCGGACGAGTGAAGACAGGGTTACCGTCTATTTCCTCAATTGAAGTAACATCAGAAATTAACCCAGAGTCTAATTTACTTGCGATTCTTGGAGATAAGTCTTTACCAAGTGATGTATGACCAATGATGATGACCTCTGGATTTTCTTGATTAATCACTGCAAGCAATGCTTTGGAAAAACCATCAGAAGTATATTGCTTTAATTTATCGTCTTCTACTGTTACTACGCGATCAGCACCGTATTGAATTAATTCATTCCCGAATAATTGAACATGATCACCGATTAATACTCCTACTATTTCTCCTTCACCAGCTGCAATTCTAGCCGCACCAATTGCTTCAAATGATACATTTCTAAGAGAACTATTACGTATTTCTCCTAATATGAGAACCTTTCTAGCCATAATAATAAACCTCCCTATTATATTTCTATTTTGTTAAGGTTAGTATCGTTTTTAGTCTCTTATTCTATTAAATTACCTTGGCCTCACTGCGTAATAATTGAAAAAGCTCACTCACTTGATCTTTCATTTCTCCACTCAGTACTTTTCCAGCCTCTATCTTAGGTGGTAAGAAAATCTCAAGTGTTTTTGTTTTAATTTCAATATCATTTTCATCCAGATTGAGGTCGTCCAATTCTAATTTTTCAAGTGGTTTTTTCTTTGCTTTCATGATTCCTGGTAATGAAGGATAACGTGGTTCATTTAATCCTTGTTGAGCGGTTACCAGCAAAGGTAAAGAGGTCTCAATAGTTTCAGAGTCACCCTCAACATCACGGACAACGGTTGCATTAGTTCCATTAATATCAAGTTTTGTGATGGTTGTGACATAGTTAATTCCAAGTAATTCAGCGATACGGGGACCCACTTGACCTGAACCACCATCAATCGCCACGTTTCCAGCAAGAATTAAATCTACCTGCTTATCCTTTAAATATTGGGCAACAATTTTAGATGTTGTATATGGATCTCCTGATTCAATACCATCTTCCGTATTGATTAAGACCGCTTTGTCGGCTCCCATAGCTAATGCAGTTCTTAGTTGAGCTTCGGATTCTTCCGTACCTACAGAAATAACCGTCACTTCTCCTCCATGTGTATCGCGGATCTGGATAGCTTCTTCAACTGCGTATTCATCATACGGATTAATGATATATTCCGCACCAGCCTCATTTATTTTTCCATTAGCAAGGGTAATCTTTTCTTCTGTATCAAAGGTTCTTTTCATGAGTACAAAGATATTCATTATCATCTCTCCTAATTAAGTTTTTATGATTTATAATATTATGAAAATTGTAGACCTAATTTATTTCATTTTGGTAGTAAAAGAGATCTGATTGCAAGACTGGAAACGTATAAAAAATGTAAAACTCATTGTTTTTCCTTTAAGTTTATGCCCCCCTAACGCTATCAAAATATCACCTTTTTAATGGTTTTACCTAGATGCTATTAAAATAAAGTATTTGTCAGTGTACCCATCGTAACATATCTGAATAGTTATAATTATGCAAATATATCATCATAAGCATGCATAATTTGCTTTGTTTTCTGGAATAAATGACTCGTATAATAAACGAAAGAAGTTCATGGGGGTGTAACGGAGGCAATTGTAAACGATATCAAAAAATGGAGTAGGGATTGGAGAATAGCAACAATAAAGTAATGCAATTGCCGTTATGTCCATTTTGCACCTCCATCGCTCGATTTATATATTTTAGTTTTACACCTTAATTTGTTATGCGTCACCAAATTTATCTAATATTTATACAATTTTGCTAACCATTTAATAAAGAAAAAGGAATTATTAAAAGTAATAAATTGGAGGGATTTTTCTATGAAAACTATAACAGAAGTAATTGATTTCCAAAATGAACTACGTCAAAGTGTTAGAAATATTTGTAAAGATTTTCCGGACGAATATTGGAGAAAGTTAGATGAGACCAATTCTTATCCTGAGGAATTTGTTAACGCCTTATCGAAAGCAGGATTCCTCGCTGCTCTTATCCCTGAAGAATACGGCGGGTCTGGGCTATCGTTAACGGATGCTTCTATTATTATGGAAGAAATTAATCGTTCAGGTGCTAATGCCGGTGCATGTCATGCACAAATGTATACAATGGGAACCTTGTTACGACATGGGTCAGAAGAACAAAAGAAAAAATATTTGCCAAAAATTGCAGATGGTTCTTTAAGATTACAGGCCTTTGGAGTCACTGAACCGAATACTGGTACAGATACAACCCAATTAAAAACCGTAGCAGAACGTAAAGGGGATAAATACATTGTAAATGGACAAAAAGTATTTATCTCTCGCGCTGAGCATTCTGATCTTATGCTTCTTTTAGTTCGTACGACACCTATTGATCAAGTGAAAAAACGTACCGAAGGCTTATCCGTATTACTAGTAGATCTGAGGGAGGCTGTTGGAAATGGCCTTACGATTCAACCGATTCGAACCATGATGAATCATGCAACAACAGAACTTTTCATCGAAGATTTAGAGGTTCCTGTAGAAAACTTAATTGGGGAAGAGGGGAAAGGCTTCTCTTATATTTTAGATGGAATGAATGCAGAAAGAATTCTGATTGCCTCTGAATGTATCGGTGATGGCTACTGGTTTATCGACCGTGCTACACAGTATGCGAAAGATCGAGTTGTCTTTAATCGACCAATCGGACAAAATCAAGGAATACAATTTCCAATTGCAAAAGCCTATATTAACTTAGAAGCGGCAAACTTAATGAGGTTTAAAGCGGCAGAAATGTTTGATCAGGGAATAAAATGCGGAAAAGAGGCAAACATGGCTAAATTGCTTGCTGCTGATGCTTCATGGGAAGCAGCGAATGCAGCTCTTCAAACTCATGGTGGTTTTGGATTTGCAGAAGAATATGACGTTGAACGGAAATTTAGAGAAACCAGATTATATCAAGTAGCACCAATTTCTACTAATCTCATATTATCCTTTGTAGCAGAGCATGTGCTAGGGCTACCTAGATCTTATTAAAATTTGGTGGTAAAATTTTACTGAATAGAGGGAGAGTTACATTCCCTTTTAAATGGCAATGTTTTCGTCGGAGGTACACTTTGAATATTCCTCAAAAGTTTTAAAATAAAAATTGGATCTGTCTTATTCAAAATTGGAACTACAGTTTCTCGCATATGGCGATTAAACGATAGGGGGGAAAAAAATGGGAGCTCTTAGTGGAGTAAAAGTATTAGATTTATCGAGATTACTTCCTGGACCATATTGTACTCTGATGATGGCTGATTATGGTGCAGAAGTTATCAAAATTGAAGAGCCAGGAAATGGTGACTATATTCGCTGGAGGAAACCAGCCATTGAGGGAATTGGTGCAAGACACTTAACCATTAATAGAAACAAAAAGAGTATTGAATTAAACCTGAAAACAGATGAGGGTAAAGAAATATTTAAAAAAATGGCTGCAGAAGCAGATGTTATTTTAGAAAGCTTCCGTCCTGGAGTCATGGACCGGTTGGGATTAGGGTATGAGGAAATATCTAAAATTAACGAAGGTATTGTTTATTGTTCTTTAACTGGGTATGGGCAAACAGGACCTTATCGAAATTTACCTGGGCATGATGTCAATTACATAGGTTACAGTGGCATACTAGGGCTTATTGGTGAGAAGGATGGAAAACCAGTCATTCCAGGAGTGCAAGTAGCTGATTTAGGTGGGGGTGCATTAATGGCCTTATCTGGAATTTGTATCGCACTATTTCACAAAGAACGGACTGGAAAAGGGCAATATTTAGATGTTTCGATGATGGACGGTGCCGTTACTTGGTTATATGCTGCAGCATCTGATTATTTTGCATCAGGAAAGGTCCCACAAAGGGGCTCTAACCGATTGGATGGTCAATTTGCTTTTTATAATGTTTATGAAACAAAGGATCATAAGTACCTTTCAGTCGGTGCCGCAGAAGCAAAATTTTGGAAAAAAATTTGTGAACTTGTAGGAAAAACTGAATGGATCGACTTACACGAAGGTCCTGAAGGAGTTCAAGAACAATTGAAAAAAGAACTTACAGAACTGTTTAAGCAAAAAGATCAAAAAGAATGGCTTGATTTATTGGCGATGGAGGATACTTGCGTTGGACCAGTTAATGATATCGAACAAATCTTTACTGATCCACAAATTATTGAAAGAGAAATGTTTAAAGAAATGGAACATCCTATTGCTGGTACAATTAGACAAATTGGTTTTCCGATCAAGTTCTCTAATACACCTGGGAAACTACATTCACACGCTCCGATTCTTGGGGAACATACAGAAGAATTCCTATTACAGCTAGGTTATACAAATGAAAATATTAATAGCTTTAGAAATAGTGGAGTAATAGGCCAAAACACACCTACAAGAGTCTGAAAATTTACAATTATCCAACGTAACAAAAAGTCTATATTCTACTAAAGTGGATGGTTATTCACTGTATTAAATAGAAGGACCTTAGTTACTGAAAGGATGGGAAGTGGGTTGTCATATCAATCAATTCAAGTCATAACTGATAATGGTATTTGTACAGTTAAGATGAATTGACCTGAAGTACGGAATGCCCTCGGGCTTGAAATGAGAGAAGAACTCAGAGATTTTTTCATAACAGCTAAAAATCAAACCGAGATTAAGGTTATCGTACTCACTGGAGAGGGGAAAGCTTTTTCAGCTGGTGGTGATTTACAAGCCTTAAAGCAAGTAGACGCAGTTTCTGGTAGAAAACGTTTGCAATCTGGTCACGAGTTGATTAATACCATGCTAAATTTAGAAAAGCCTATTATGCTGCTGTTAGCGGTGTAGCTGCTGGAGCTGGGGTAAGTCTCGCTTTAGCAAGCGATATCATTATTGCAAAGAGATCAGTTCATTTAATTCTGAGTTTTATCAATGTTGGATTAATTCCTGATCTTGGAGACATTCATTTTCTACCTCGATTAATAGGGCGTCACCGAGCTCTAGAATTAATGTTCTTAGGTGAAAAAATTACTGCAGAACAGGCACATAGTATTGGTCAAATTAATCGAGTTGTTGAAGATGATCAATTTATGGATGAAGTAGGATCCCTTGCGAGAAGGCTTGCTGATAGTCCTGACATGGCACTAGGGCTAATGAAGAAATTAGTAAACAGATGCATTTTATCAGACATTAATGAAACACTGGAATTAGAGGAATTTGCACAAGGATTGCTATTTGAATCCAAAAATTTCAAAGAGGGTGTAGATGCATTCTTTGAAAAACGATAACCTCAATTCAATTAATAAAATATAAAGTTAATTGAAAAGGAGAGTAATAGAATGAGAAACGCAGTTATTATTGACTCGGTTCGCACTGCTGTTGCAACAATGGGTGGAACGTTAAAGGACGTAGAAGTTGATTATATTGCAGCAAAGGTATTAGACGAAATTACTGTACGTACTGGAATTGAAAAGAAAGATGTTGATGAAGTTATAATGGGTCAGGCAAAGCAAAGTACAGATGCACCGAATATGGCTCGATTGGCGCTTTTACGAGCAGAATTTCCAATTGAAGTTCCTGGATATACAGTACATCGTCAATGTGGGTCTGGAATTCAAGCAATGAATAATGGAGTTCAACAAATTATGTGTGGGTATTCAGACATTGTCATTGCTGGTGGGGCAGAAAGCATGAGTACTGCACCATTTTATCTTCGCAATGCTCGTTATGGTTATGGTGCTGGCAGAGGTCTACTTCTTGATCCAAATACAGAAAGTCAGCCTAGAGCGCAGCCTATGGAAGTTTATGGGGATTTAACAATGGGAATGACTGCAGAAAATCTTGCTGAGATGTACAACATCTCTCGAACAGAACAAGATGAATTTGCTTTAAGAAGCCAAGAAAATGCAAAGAGAGCGATCTCTACAGGATTGTTTGAAGATCAAATTGTTCCTTTTGAAGTGAAAACGAAAAAGGGTGTAATTGAATTCAAAGTTGACGGACACCCAAGAGATACCAGCATGGAGAAATTGTCTAAATTACAACCAGTTTTCAAAGAAAATGGAACAGTAACCGCAGGAAATTCAAGTGGAAGAAACGACGGTGGCGGGGTTATATTATTAATGTCTGAAGAAGCGGCAGAACGTTACCGTAAAAAACCAAAAGCAAGAATTATCGCTCAAGCAGCCGCTGGAGTATCTCCCGAAATAATGGGAATAGGTCCAGCCCCTGCAACTAGAAAAGCGTTGAAGATGGCAGGTTTAACTCTGGATGACATTGGACTAATTGAGCTTAATGAGGCTTTTGCTGCACAATCTTTAGCGGTTATTAAAGAACTTGGATTAAATATGGATAAAGTAAACGTAAATGGTGGTGCCATTGCACTAGGTCACCCACTTGGAGGTACTGGTGGGGTATTAATGACGAAATTGCTTCACGAAATGGAAAGACGTGGAGAAAAGTATGGCATCGTTACATTCTGTATTGGCGGCGGCTTAGGTATCACATCAATTGTTGAAAATCTTCAAGTTTATTAAACTAAAGCAAATCAATAATCAAGTGCGTGTAGGATTTACGGCCACGTACTTAATTTCCTATAAAATGTGAAGGTGAATCGTTTATGGAAAATAAAGATTGGAATGTTTTATATCATAGTAGACAGAAAAAAGTAGAGGAAGCAATATCAAGTATACAATCTAACCAGAAAGTATTCCTCGCACCTTTTTGCAATGAACCGCAAACTTTAGTAGAAGAACTTGTTAGACAAAAGGATCGCCTTCATAATGTAGATCTTTACAATGTTATTATTGGAAGCCCTTGCCTTTATGCAGATCCAAGTTGCTACGAACACTTTAATATTCGGACCTTTTTGAGTTCATCACATCTTAAGGGTGCATTTTTGAATGGCACGTGTGACTATCTGCCGCTAAATCTATCGGAAATTCCACGTTTCATCGAAGTAGAAAAAGTTGATATTGCACTTATCCAAGTCTCACCTCCGAATGAGAAAGGTTATTGTAATTTAGGTCTATCTGTCGATGTTGTTCAAACATTAATAAAGGAAGCAAATATTGTAATTGCTGAAGTAAATAGTCAACTTCCTATTACATTTGGTGATACTTTTGTACACGTTTCTGAAATAGACGAATTTGTTATTTCCAATCGCCCTTTAATTACAATTGGCGGTGGAGTACCATCTAATGTGGAAATGGCAATTGGAAGATATGTTGCTGAATTAATCCCAGATCATGCTACTATTCAAGTAGGTCTAGGGAAAATTGCAGATAGTATTATAGCCTCTTTAAAAAACAAAAAAGGGATAGGGATTCATTCTGGTTCTATCACGGATTCCGTCCTAGAGTTAATAGAACTTGGAGTAGTGACAAACGAATATAAAGAAATCAACAGGTATAAAACTGTTTGTACAACCTTAACCGGAACAGAAAAACTATATCATTATTGCCATGAAAATCCGAATATTGAGTTATATCCAACAAACTACACACATAATGCGGCTATCATTGCTCAAATCAGCAACTTCCATTCAATTAATTCTGCGCTTGAAGTTGACCTTTTTGGTCAAATAAACGCTGAGCAAGTGGGCAATTACACGATGGCTGGTGTCGGTGGTCAAATGGATTTTATTCGAGGAGCCAGACTTTCAAAAGGAGGAAAGGCGATTATTGCTTTACCTTCCACTGCAAAAAAGGGGACAGAATCTCGGATTAAGATAAAGATTCCATTTGTAACTACGATAAAGTCTGAAGTTGATTATGTAGTTACTGAGTATGGTATTGCCTCATTATTTGGGAAGTCTCTCAAAGAAAGAGCAAAAGAGTTGATCACAATTGCACATCCTGATTTTCGAGAACAACTATATATCGATTTTGAAAGAGCTTTTCTATGAAGGTTAACTCAAATAGATAAAATATTACCAGAAAACAGGGAAATATAAAACATTTCGGAAATTCAAGTCATAAAGCTTAAAACTATTACTTATGAAGGGCTGGAAAATCATGGGGAAATTAGATAATAAAGTAGCAATTGTTACTGGATCAGGTAGAGGAATTGGAAGAGATATTGCCCTTCTTTTTGCAAGAGAGGGCGCAAAGGTTGTTATCAATGACTTAGGCAGTGGTCTGGATGGTTCAAATAACGATACGAAAGTTGCTGATGAGGTTGTTCAAGAAATCAAAGCATTTGGCGGAGATGCTGTAGCTAATTATGATTCTGTTGCAGACTTTGATGCGGCTAATCATATTGTTCAAACGGCATTGGATGCATTTGGCCGTCTTGATATTGTGGTTAACAACGCTGGTATTGCAAGAGACCGTATGATTTTCAAAATGAGTGAAGAAGAATGGGATGCAGTTATCGCTGTTCATTTAAAAGGTACATTTAACGTAACTAGGGCAGCCGCTCCTATATTTAAAGTACAAAAAAGCGGTCGCTTCATCAATTTCACTTCGACATCCGGTTTAATTGGAAATATTGGTCAAGCAAACTACGCAGCCGCTAAATTAGGAATTGCTGGTTTAACAAAGGTTACAGCTTTAGATATGGCTCGATATAATGTAACGGCAAATGCTGTTTCACCATTTGCATGGAGCAGAATGATTGGCTCTATTCCAACTGAAACTGAAAGCGAAAAGGCCAGAGTAGAAAAAATTAAACAAATGTCTCCAGCTCACATTGCACCATTAGTAGCTTTCTTAAGCTCTGAAGAATCTTCAGACGTTACTGGCCAAATTTTTGGTGTAAGAGGTAAGGAAATTTTAGTATTTTCACAACCGCGCCCAGTTCGGTCTGTCTACAACTCAGAAGGTTGGTCAATTGACAGCATTAATGCAATAAAAGGTTCCTTGAAACAGAGCTTTACACCACTTGAAGTAAGTGCAGATGTTTTCCCTTATGAACCATTAGTATAATGAACAATAAATTAAATATTTTATCCAGAAGGTATAAGCAATCAGTGAAATTTCGTTGTTTTGTGTCACTTGATAATCGTATTGGTCATATGAAATTTTCCAAAAGTAGAGGAGTGAATAGCTTGGGTACAGATTTGAAAGAAAAAATTGGAATGGAATTCGATGAATATACTTTTAAGGTTGAAGCCGGGAAAATTAAAGAATTTGCATTAGCTATCGGAGATTTAAAAGAGGAGTATTTAAAAGGAGAAAAGGTCCCGCCAACATTTCCGACTGTTATTGATTTCTGGGGCGAGGGAATCTCAACATCAGTACTTTTAGGGCTTAACATGAAGAAAGTTCTTCATGGCGGAATGGAATACGAATATATAGGGAAAATGAATCCGGGAGATGAAATGACTGTTACTGGGATCGTCGAGGATGTATATACAAAAGCTGCCATGAATTTTGTAATCATAAAAAAAGAATATATTAATCAACATGGTGAAACGGTCTTAATCAGTCGTTCAACTACAATTGAAAGACACTAGGAGGTAAGATTGGCATGGAAGTAGGATATCAATTTGAACCATTAAACAAAAAAGAGATTACACACACACAATTAGTTAGATATGCAGGGGCATCAGGTGATTTTAATCAAATTCACACAGTAGTTCCATTCGCAGTAGAGGCGGGACTAGGCGGTGTAATTGCACATGGGATGTTGATTATGGGTTTTGTTAGTCAAGCTATTGGTCACTGGTTTCACATTGACAATTTAGCTAAGTTTTCCGTCCGCTTTAAGGCAATGACTAAACCAGGAGAAAGGATTTCCGTAGTTGGAAGAATAGTAGAGGAAACGGAAGAACGTTGGATTTGTGAAGCTAAAGCCTTAAATGAAGAGGGTGAAGTAAAGGTTAGTGCTGCCTTTGAGGTGAAGAAATAAAGATATCCATTCATGAATAGATTTTTGACTCTCCAGAACAGAAATATCATCTATTGCAATCTTTTCTACATAAGAATAAACTGACTTTGTTTTCATTTATTAAAACTTATCATCCCTAAATAAAATTAATATTCCTAATTTTTACATAGTTTCACTAAAAAAAAACTTTTTATATATAAAATAAATGTAGTGATAGATATTTAGGTATTTAGAAGGTTTCAGAAAATTGAAAGCGGAGTCATTAGAAATTTATAAAATAGTTTCTGAAAATAACTGAATATTTTTAGTCAATAGTTTTATCTGAAAGGGGTGTCCAGACTATCTCCTTGTCTAGTTCATTTAGTTTGACAATGAGATGGAAAGTATATGTCCAATGCTAATCATAAACTAAACACTTTGGAAAAGGAACAATGTATGACATTTAAGGATGTTTACGAATCATCCCCATTTTGGAAGCTATTAGGAATCGAAATGGATCAAGTGAATTCTGAATTTGTCCGAATTAAATTGTCTATGACCTCTAGTTTTCTTAATGTAAATCGGTCTGTTCATGGGGGAATTATTGCATCTATGCTTGATACTATCATGGGAGTCACGTTACTCCATCAAAATTATGATGCAAAAGTTTGAACCGTGTCCTTAACTACCCAATTTATTGCACCTGTTCTAGAAGGTACAACTATATATGGGACAGCAAAGGTTTTTCATTGCGGCAGAAGGATTGCATCGCTTGAAGCAAAAATAGAGTCAGATAGTGGAGAGAATTTAGCAACAGGAATAGGCACTTTTGTCATTAAGAGATAGATACCTAGTCTATGCCTTATCACATCGTCTAAGATCAACCAATTAGAACAAGGAGATGTTAATATGCAATCGTTAGAAGGTATTAAAGTTCTAGATTTATCAAGAACACTCGCTGGACCATATTGTACCATGTTGCTTGGAGATATGGGCGCTGACGTTATTAAAGTAGAGCAGCCTGAATCAGGGGATGAAACAAGAAGGTTTACTCCTCCTACTTGGAACGGGGAAGCAACTTATTATCTGACTTCTAACCGAAACAAACGAGGGATTACAGTTGATTTAAAATCACCAGAGGGTAAAGAAATTATTTATAAATTAGCCAAAGAGGCTGATATTTTTGTAGAAAACTTCCGAACTGGAGCAATGGATAGACTTGGCTTTGGTTATGAAAAAATAAAGGAAATTAATCCACGAATTGTTTACACTTCAATCTCAGGATTTGGTCGAACAGGCCCTGAAAAAGACAGAGCAGGTTATGACGTTTTATTGCAAGGGTTTGGAGGATTAATGAGTATTACAGGTGATCCAGATGGTCCGCCAGTAAAAGCGGGTATATCATTAGTAGATTTATCGACAGGTCTATTTGCTGTCTATGGAACGCTTAGTGCATTGATAGCTGCTCAAAGAACTGGAAAGGGTCAGTTTATTGATGTTAGTTTATTAGACGGTCAAATTTCATTGTTGAATCATTTGGCTACAGGCTATTTTGCAACAGGAAAGCCTGCAGGAAGAATGGGCTCAGCACATCCATCAGTTGCTCCATATCAAGCCTTTAGAGCAAAGGATATGGATTTTATCTTGGCTGTCGCTAATGATAGGCTATGGAAGAAATGTTGCGAAGCATTAAATTGGATGGATTTACTAGAAGATTCACGCTTCATTAAAAATATAGACCGCGTAAACAATTGTGAAGAACTAGTTTCAATCATGTCAGATCGATTTATTCAGATGGAGTATAAAGAGATTTTTGAATCATTGGATAAGTGTGGTGTTCCGTGTGGTCCGATACATACGATTGATCAAATTCTTAACCATCCACATGTAAAAGCTAGGGACATGATTCAAGAAATTAACCATCCAATCGTAAATAACCTAAAAGTACCAGGATTCCCAGTAAAGTTATCAGAAACTCCGGCAAACCTAAGGCATCACCCTCCACTTCTAGGTGAACATACAGACGATGTTTTATCTGAATTAGGATATTCTGAAGAACAAATTGAAGAATTGAAAAACAATAAAGTCGTCTAAGTAAGACATCTATAGTAGGTAAGAATAAAAAGGGAGGGAAATCCTTGAAAAAAAGTCAAAATAATAAGACATGGATTGTTGTGTTTATTGCTTGTTTCCTTGGTCTTGCAGTTGATGGTATGGATATGCAAATGCTATCCTTAACATTACCATCATTAATTGAAGAATTTGGAATTTCACAGACACAAGCAGGCATGCTTGGCACGTTTTCGTTGATTGGTATGGCAATTGGAGGTATTAGTGGCGGCTGGCTATCCGACCGATTTGGTCGTGTTCGGATGGCAACCTATATGCTAGTATTATTCACTGTTGGAACGGCCTTATTAGGTTTTGTTCAATCATATGAACAATTTATTGTTATTCGTTTCATATCAGGAATGGGAATAGGTGCGGAATTTACCATTGTTACCATGCTTATGGCAGAATATGTACCTACCAAAAGACGTACAACGATACTTGGCACTTTACAAGCAGCATTCTCTGTAGGATTTTTAGTTGCCGCTTTATTGGCAGGTGCCATTCTGCCAGAATATGGATGGAGACCCTTATACTTCATTTCTATTATACCTGTTGTATTAGCCATTTACATTAGATATAAAATTCCAGAACCTACATCATGGGTAGAGGCAAAAAAATTGGAAAAACTACAACCTAAACAGGTTAGGAAAAATGAATGGTTGACAATTTTTAAGGATCCCAAGACAAGAGGAATTTTCCTTTTTTGGATAATAACTTCAACCTTCTTACAATTCGGGTATTATGGTGTAGGAACATGGTTACCATCCTACCTAATTACTGATTTAGGCTTCAATTTTAAAACGATGACTGGATATCTTGTAGGAAGCTATACGGCAATGATCTTTGGTAAAATTTTGGCGGGTGTTTTATCCGATAAATTTGGACGCCGTATTATATATATTGCCGCAGGTTTAGCAACGGCTATTTCATTGCCGGCAATCTACTTATATAATACACCTGGTAATATCATTATTTTGCTAACAATCCTTGGATTCCTGTACGGAGCCCAATATGGAATTACTTCAACATACATGAGTGAAAGTTTCCCAACACATATTAGAGGTACTGCAGTAGGGGGAGCTTATAATACTGGTCGATTCGGCGCAGCAATTGCACCAATTGCAATTGGTGCAATTGCTGAAGTTCAGTCAATCGGTTTTGGTCTAGCCGTTCTGGGTATTGCGTATGCATTATCTGGTATAATCCCAGCTTTATTTATTAAAGAAAAAATGTATGATCCATATGAAAATAAAGAAAACACTCCCATCCTTGCAAATGAAGAGACTGCTGCTACAATATCATCCAAAACTTAATAGAAACTTATTTTAAAAGTTAATAGTAATAAAATAATTAAGGGAGTGTTCAAAATAAATTTTAACTTACCATCTGAACTAATAGAAATGAAAAAAGCAAAAAGAGACTTTGTCGATAATACCGTTGATCCACTTGCAGATTAAATTGAAAGAGAAGATAAAATCCCAGATTATATTATGAAAATGAGTAAAGAAATTGGTTTATTTGGTCTTAGTATTCCAGCGGAATATGGCGGCCTTGGAATTGGTATGGTTGGTAAATGTGGTATTTATGAAGAGATTGGTCGTACGTCCAATGGATATACAACGGTCATTGGTGCGCATACTGGTATCGGTTCTGTTGGAATTGTTGAAATGGGAACAGAAGAACAGAAACAAAAATACCTGCCAGGAATGGCAAGTGGTGACCTAATTGGTGCATTTGCATTAACAGAGCCAAGTGCTGGTTCAAACGCAGCCCAAATAAAGACAAAGGCTGTTCGAAAAGGGGATAAATATATAATAAATGGTTCTAAGCACTATATTACAAATGGTCCAATTGCAGATGTTTTCACAGTAATGGCTGTAACGGATCCAAGCAAAGGTGCAAAAGGGATTTCTTCTTTTATTGTTGAGAAGGACTTTCCTGGATTAGTAATTGGAAAAACGGAAGAAAAAATGGGCTTGCGTGGATCTCATTCTTCTGAAATTTTCTTAGAAGATTGTGAAGTTCCTGCAGAAAATTTACTGGGCGTAGAAGGGCTTGGATATGTTAATGCCTTAGCAATATTAGCAAATGGTAGAGCAGGCCTTGCCGCAAGAAACCTTGGTTCTTGCCAAAAGTTATTAGAGCTTTCCGTGCAATACGCTCATGAACGTGAACAATTTGGAAAACCAATTTTTGATCAGCAAATTATTCAGCATTATCTAGCGGAAATTGCATTAGACGTTGAAACATTGCGCACTGTCACTTATAAAGTAGCCTGGATGGTTGACGAAGGAATAAACGTAATTAAAGAAGCTTCAATGGCAAAGTTGCTTGGTTCAGAAATTTTCAACCGTATTGCGGACAAGGCTGTACAAATTCATGGTGGAATCGGTTATAATAGAGAATATCCAATCGAACGTTATTATCGTGATGCTAGAATAACTAAAATTTATGAAGGCACATCAGAAATCCAGAAAAATATTATCGCAGGACAACTTCATAAAGAATACTTAAAGAAAGCTCCTGTAGCTAGTATCTAAACACATTGCATAGTAAATATTACAAAATATAATTAGATAGCTATATACTAGTCTAGTATTTTTAATAGGGATTAGAAGGGGTTCTGGTGCAAAGATAAAATAAAAGAGAATAAAGCCTGTATATTCCTAGCGGAATCGTATCTTATGCTACAAGCCCAAACAATTGATGGATAGCAATTCTTTCTGATTTTGGACAGACTAATCCCGTAAATCAATCTGTTCTTTTTTGATCATATGCATGGCTTCTACTCCCGAAAGAATGGATGTAGCTGTGTCAAAAGACTTGAATCCCAACATAGAACGCACACGTTTCTTAATAAATCGATGATCTTGTTCGACAATGTTATTGAGATATTTAACTTGTCTTATTTGGATGCCTTCAGGAATCTTTTTTTTCTGTTTCAGTTGTTGAATGGCGACTGGATAGGCTGGATTCTTATCAACTGTTATGACACGAGGCTTCGAAACATGAAAAGACCGCAAAGCTTTACAATGCTTATGTTTTCCGTCACAAACTAAGGGATCAGTCCCCCAGTCTGCTAAAGTACTAACGCAGCGGGGGACTGACCCCTTTTAAAAAACCAATACTAAAACATATCACATACAAAATGTCCCCTAAATCAAATTATGAAGTTAATACCCTAAATCTTTTATAATACTTAGATAATTATTATATTATCATACCATCGTGGTCTTGGTATCTTCTGCTCTTTATTTCTTTCTACATGGCAAAAAAGAAACATTAAGATTGGGAAAAAAGTATTTGGGAGTAATCCTTAAGTAACAAAATTTATATTGAGTCACTGCAGATTATATAATTCATGTAAATCATTTTTGAAAAGAAAGGTAGAAATAAATGATGAATGGAAAAACTCTATTTATTGCCGGGCATGCACGGTTACCCCAAGGAATGGCAGCTAAAAGTGTATTTGACACATTGACGATTACAGTAGAAATAGATAAAAAATATGGGGTTATACTTGAGGCCTCCTGTACACTGGCTACTGAACATGGCCGGAAGTTTGTGGGAAATGTGTTAAGGGGGATTAGTTTAAACGACGGTATTGATGAAGCAATTGAAACACTTCGAATGTTTTATCGAGGAAAGGCTACTAATGCATTAGTAGCAGCGTTAAAAGATCTAGACACCCATTATCAGCAAATAGAATCTACTGAAAAGTAAATAATGGCATTCGTAGAAAATCCGTTAGATTGCCATTCCTAGTTTTATAGTTATTTTTAACAAAACGATCGTTCAAAACCGATATACATATAATAGATTGCATGCTGAGAAAAACAAAAGAGATTTTGTATTTGATCATTTTAACACAAAAATAAAAGCGTAAAGAGTAGTTGAAAAATTCTGAAATTATGATATAATCAAAATATAAAAGTACCGATGACAGCAAATACAATGCTGCATGGACGGTCTTGAATTTTCAGAAAATGAGAATAGATTGGTAATTGACTATGTTCACTTGATCTTTTATAGCCAAAAGACGAGCCATGAATAGGAGTCAGTGAAACTTTCAACGTCTAAAACGTTGATTTGTTTTACTGACTCTTTTCGTTGTTTTAGTGCGCTATTGTAAAAGCAAAAATCTTAGAAAGGAGTAGGTTTTGAATGGTAATGGCATTAGAGGGCATTAAAATTATTGAGTATCCCAAGTATTAGCAGGTCCATATTGTACGATGACCCTAGCGACTTTGGTGCAGAGGTCATTAAAGTGGAACATGTGGAAAAAGGAGATGAGACAAGAGAATGGGGGGGCCACCTTTTTTAGGCGGAGAGAGCGCTTATTATTTATGTGCCAATCGAAATAAACAAAGTATCACTCTTAATTTAAAGTCAGAAGAAGGGAAAGAAATTCTTCGCAAACTAATAGCCTCTGCCGATGTAAAAGCTAAAAACATGATTGTCGAAGTAGAACATCCGACCATACAAAATCTTAAACTAACTGGTTCACCGTTAAAATTATCCAAAACACCAGTGACCATAAGAAAACATCCACCAAAACAGGGAGAACATACAGATCTTATCCTACAACATATCGGCTTTAGTGAAAATGAAATTTCAAATTTAAAATCTAATAAAATTATTTAAGGAGTGTCTATCAATGATGAATTTTGAATTAACTGAAGAACAAAAAAGCGTACAAAAATTAGTGAGAAAATTTGTGGACAAAGAAATCATTCCAAATATTCAAGAGTGGGACCGTGCTGGTTACTTTGAACCTTCTATTCTACAAAAATTAGCCGAGCTCCAGTTAATGGGAGTATGTATCCCAGAAGAATATGGCGGCGTGGGCATGGACTATAATACATTGGCGATTGTATGTGAAGAATTAGAACGCGGGGATACTGCTTTCCGTACTGCAGTTTCCGTTCACACAGGGTTGAACAGTATGACTCTATTACAATGGGGAAATGAAGAACAAAAACAGAAATACTTAGTACCGCAAGCACAAGGAATCAAGATTGGTGCATTCGGACTAACCGAACCTAATGCTGGGTCTGACGTAGCAGCTATGAATACCACTGCTATACGAAAAGATGATCATTATATTTTAAACGGTTCTAAGACTTGGATTTCACTTTGTGATGTGGCTGATCATTTTCTTATTTTCGCTAAAACAAATCCAGCAGCGGGATCTAAAGGAATTTCATGTTTTATTGTTGAACGCACCTTTGAAGGAGTAGCAACAAAAGGGTTTAAAGGAAAGTTAGGAATTCGTGCCGGCAATACTGGTGAAGTATTCTTAAGTGAAGTAAAGGTTCCTGTAGCCAACAGAGTTGGGGAGGAAGGGGAAGGCTTCAAAATGGCCATGGCAGCTCTAGATAATGGAAGGTTTACTGTTGCGGCTGGAGCATGTGGTCTGATTGCTGCAAGCCTTGAAGCTAGTCTTAAGTATTGTCATGAAAGAAAAACATTCGGCAAAGCAATTGGAAAACATCAGCTTGTTCAGCAAATGATTGCTAAGATGAGTGCAAACTTAGAGATTTCAAGAATGCTTGTCTATAAGGCTGGATATTTAAAAAACAAAGGAGTTCGTAATACAAGAGAAACATCTTTGGCTAAATGGATTTCCTGTGATGCAGCATTTGAAGCTGCAAATGATGCTGTCCAAGTTCATGGAGCTTATGGTTATTCAGATGAATATCCAGTAGAACGATTCTTAAGAAACGCTAAAGCACCTGTGATTTATGAAGGAACAAGAGAGATTCATACGATTATGCAGGGGGAATACGCTCTTGGATATAGAGAAGATAAACCGCTCCGCCAAGGTTTACCTGCTTGGCCTTTCGAGAAAGTTTCTCTTACAAATAATTAAGACTAATCATAAAAGGATTAATACAAAATTGATTCATTCTGCACAGGTTCCGTAATAGTAAAAAGAAAATAAGGGTCAGTCCTCCAGTCCCCGTCCACAATAATGCTTTTATTATAAACGGGTTTTCTTCAAGAGGACATAGAAAAACCCGAATAGGGGGCACTTTTAATTAGTGTCCATTATTCTGGTTATAGTTCAAATGTGGTTTTTAGGCTCTTTTTTATCAAACTCCCTCATTAAAGTAAAGTTTTTCTCTTGTTTTCTTGGTCTTTCTCAGTATTTTAAATTTCTGTACATGAACATCTTATAGAATAGCAGTCTTTCATATCTATTTAGGTAGAGGAGGGCATACTTAAATAAACCCTTCTTCTCCTTTTTACAGAAAAAGGCCTATGATAAATAATATGGTCGCTTATGGATCCCACACTATTCATGGCGGCACATCCTCCCACATCTCACAGCGTCATATGCGCATACATTCCTTCGTTCTGCCTATCCATGAAGTGGGGTCGACGATGCTTTATTACAGGGTCTTTGCCCAATAGTTTGATCGATTGCCGACTGCTCAGATCTTCTGATGTCCAAAACTGAACGCGCCCCTGAACAGCCTGAAGGTCCTTCATTAGCTGGTCATACAGTTTATTCCTTCACGAAGATCGGCATATATTCCTTCAGGTAAATAAGGCTCAGAATAACGACCCTCCTCAATCAGCCGTGAAATGACTCTCGCATCTTTTACATCAATTTTGGTAGGGGAATTGTCGTCAAGCTCCTTCGACTTCTTTACATGTGATGGATTCACTACAACAACCTTTATTTTCTGTTCCTTTAGCCAATATGCCAGTGAAAGCCAGTGGCCTGTAGGCTCCATTCCGATGATGACTTCGCGCTTATTGTGCTGATTCTTTAAACTATTCCTCTAGGAGACGAGACTCATAAAGCCTAAGTGGGAATTGTCAAAGGTAAGAGCCTTTCCAATTGGATTCCTCTGCTACAGGTGAATTCATCTTTAGAGAATTCGATAAAAAAAATGGTTTCTCTAAAACATTGACTCAATACCTAAACTTGAAGGACAACAGACGTTACTATTTTCATTCGAATGAAAATTTGCTTTGTCAAAAGATTTATCAAATCATTACTGGATATTCCGAGGATGATGCCGCTGATCAATTGACGAAAGATCCTGTGTTTACTCAGATCATTGGAACGGATGCGTTAGCTTCTCCACCCAGTTTATCCCGTTTTTTTAGACGGTTTGATAATCAATTCATGGAATAATTAAATCGAGCCAATCAAGAACTTATTGACAAAGTTCATCAGTTCAGAGATTCTACGCATTCAGATACCTATGGAAATCAAGAACCCTCAGCTTATAATGCCCATTACGGGACAGTTGGTTTCCATCCTTTAGTTGCCTTTGACGGAGTAACAGGTGATTTTCTTAAAGCAAAGTTACGCCCTGGGAATGTTTACACCTCAAACGGTGTTGTAGAGTTTATACAACCACTCATTGAACATTACAATGAAAAATTCCCAGAGACTACATCATTTATTCGTGGTGATAGTGGTTTTGCCGTTCCTGCTTTGTATGATTTATGCGAAAAAGAATCGGTTTACTACGTTATTTGACTTAAATCGAATGCGAATCTGCAACGAATTGCAGATGAACTACATCCTTCATCTATTCCTTCCGATATTTCGAAAACGGAATGTTATTATGAAGAAACCATTTATGAAGCGAAATTGTGGTCTAAGCCTAGAAAAGTGATTATTAAATCGGTACGCCCTGCAGGCGAACTGTTTTTTAACCATTCGTTCATGGTGACTAATTTAGTAGATGCCTTTTCTCCCAATGACACCGTCCTTGCTTACCAAAAAAGAGGTACGATGGAAAACTACATCAAGGAAGCCAAAAATGGTTTTGGCTTAGATAAAATGAATAGTCATTCTTTCCAAGTAAACGAGGTAAAGATGATTTTGAGTCTGTTAGCTTATAACCTAACGAATTGGCTGCGCACTCTTTGTTTTCCGGAAGAACAAAAGAACATGCAAATTGAAACCATACGGACACGGATCATTAAAGTTGCTAGTAAATTAGTAAAGTCAGGAAGATCCCTTTACTTTAAATTATCCTCAAGTTTCGTGTACCAGGAATTCTTCTGGAAGGTACTTCTGCAAATTCAGAACCTAAAGCTAGAGTAAACCATCTTACTATTTTTTAAAAATAAATGTCAGATCAAGGGATAAGTCTGCCCAAAAGCTGATTATTTTCAAGCATTCATTTAAAAGTCATGTCTAAAGTAGCTAAATCACTATGATATTTTTCAATGGAATAGGAAAATATATGATTTTGGCTTTACTTATGACTTTATCAGGAAGTATGAATAATTCAGGTAT
This sequence comes from Neobacillus niacini, assembly GCF_031457145.1. Classification (GTDB taxonomy): domain Bacteria; phylum Bacillota; class Bacilli; order Bacillales; family Cytobacillaceae; genus Neobacillus; species Neobacillus niacini_J. The sequence continues at coordinate 104,112 of NZ_JAVDVZ010000002.1, read as the reverse complement.
TTTATTGGAATTCTTTTGTTTTTTTATAGAAAATTTAGAACCAAAAAAGGTTTGTTTGCTTGCATATGAATGTATTATCGTATTTCCTAAGCCTTTTGGCTAATTCAATTATGGATATTGAAATTTAAGACATTTTGCTTGATTGAATCCCTTGTTATTACTTAATAGTAGTGTCATATTACAGGTTGGTATTAAATCTTCCTTCTGTAATGCTTTAGTCCGTCAATTCACTCCTCCAGTATGGCCAATCTATAATTTTGTAAGACCCTATTATGAAATTGATTTATTGAATTAGAACAGCATATATCTTATAATTATAATAAAATACTGAATATTCAAAAATGAATAAAAATATTGAGGGGTATATTATGGATAAATTGTCTTCAACAGAACTTCAAGCTATTTTCGATGCTTGTTCAGAAGGGGTTTTTGTTATAGATGTTATAGATCATGATTTCATTGGATTATGGGCAAACCAAGCATTTGAGAAAATAACAGGATTATCACACGAATTTTTGAGTGGAAGGTCTCTTCATGAAGCGGTTAAGGAGGGGCGTATATCAGATATAATTAGTGGAAAAATAATAGAAGAAAAACAAGCAGTTAGTAAACTACAAGCCTATAGAAATGGTAAGACGGCTCTAATAACCGGAAGACCCATATTTAAAGGCAATGAGGTAGTTAAAATAGTTGGTACTGCTAGAGATGTAACAGAAATTAATAAATTGGTGGAAGAATTAAAACGCAATCAAGAGCTTAGCGAACAGTATAAACAGGAATTAGAAGATTTAAAGGTAAAGGAAGCAATAAAGAATAAGATTGTATATAGTAGTTCTAAGATGGAAAAGGTTATTGAATTAGCTATTCGTGTATCAAAGGTTAAATCTTCAGTTTTACTTTCAGGAGAATCAGGTGTAGGAAAAGATGTTATCGCAAATTTAATTCATAAATCAAGTTCTCAAAAAGAGAAACCATTTGTAGAGGTGAATTGTGGAGCGATTCCTAAGGAGTTAATTGAATCTGAATTATTTGGGTATGAATCTGGCGCTTTTACTGGAGCAAAAAGGGAAGGAAAGCCTGGTTTATTTGAATTAGCAAATGGAGGAACAATTTTTCTAGATGAAATAGGAGAGATGCCATTAAATATGCAAGTAAAGCTACTAAGGGTAATTCAAAATCTCAAAGTTCATAGGATAGGAGGAACCAAACCAATCTCATTGGATATAAGAATAATCGCAGCAACAAATAAAGACCTTGAACAAATGGTAATAAATAAAGAGTTTAGAGAAGATTTATATTATCGATTAAGTGTTATACCTATTGATATTCCGTCGTTGCGTGATAGAAAAGAAGATATTTCTCTTTTATGTTACCATTTTCTAAAATATTATAATGAAAAACATAACAAAGATAAATATTTTCATTATAACCTTATTGAACCCCTTGAAAATCATGATTGGCCTGGTAATGTACGTGAGTTACAAAATTTGATTGAAAGATTAGTTGTACTAACTGAAGAGCAATGTGTTAAACAGGAACATTTACCCTTAAAGTATAGGGAATCAGATGTATTATTATCTGATAAAATTCTTGATAAACCATTAAAAGAAATAGTTGAAAGTTTGGAAAAAGAGGTTATTATGAACTCCCTAAAAAAATATAGAACTGCAGTAAGCGCAGCTAAAAAACTTGGTTTGAGTCAACCTACAATGTCAAGAAAAATGAATTATTACAATCTAAAGGAACATAAAAACAAAAAAATCCAATTATGAATAATTTTTATTCATAATTGGATTTTTTTATCTCAAACATTTTTAATTTGTGTTAAAATATCTCCTTTTACAGTGGTTTCTTAGAGTTTAATCAATACATTTTTTGTTGGCATAATACTTGCATATAAAATTTATATGAGAATCACCTCTTACTTTGAAAATGTTTTTCAAAATGAATTCTCATATCTTAATGTTAAAAAACCAATTCTTTTGAAGGAGTTGAATGGGATTAATGTGTTAATAGTGAAATGAATTACCAATTACTAAAAAATGGTATTGAAGTATTAATTTTAATGTTGAAATGGTTGAAATAGTCATTAACAATTAAAGTCGAAAAGTGAGGTATTGAAATGAATATTGATGCATATATAGCGGGCGCAGGTAGAACTGATATTTCACGAAAGGGGGAGAAAACTAACCTTGAATTAGGAATCGAAGCAGTCAAAATAGCATTGGAAGATTCCGGGTTTGATAAAAAAGATATTGATGGAATTGTAACAAATTATGGCTCTCCTGTAGGAGTGGATATAGATCAATTCGCAATGTTAACAGGCTTAAATACAAGATTTTCCACCCAGACATGGAATCATGGTCGTATGGTTGGATCGGTGTTGTCGATAGCTGCTATGGCTGTTAGTCATGGTTTAGCCAATGTCGTGGCTTGTGTTTGTTCCGTAGGTTTTGCGAAAATTGGAGGAGTTGGTGGAGAAAAGAGTTCCTCGGAATTTCGTGGGGTGGAAGGAACTCATGGTGAACTTCCGCATTATGGTTTATCAGGTCCTGTAAGTGGTGCTGCAATGAGTGTTCAGAAATATATGAACAAATATGGGGTGAATAGTGAAGATTTAGCTTATGTTCCGATTACCTTGCGAAATCATGCTCGTTTGAACCCGAGAGCATTAAGACGTTCTGAACTCACATTAGATGATTATCATAACTCTAGATATATAGTCGAACCATTGCATGTGTTTGATTGTTGTCAAGTGACAGATGGTGCTGTTTGTATATTGGTTACAAATAAGAGTATGGCAAAAAACGCGAAAAATAAACCAGTTAAAATTATTGAAATGCAAGGGATAAGAGGTGGGAGAGAGGAGTTTATATTTTCTAGACCAGGGTTAGGTGCATATCAGCAAAGTGATTTTGATTTCAAACCGGACGAGTGGGATCTTAATATATTTAAAAAATCTGGGTTAAACCACGCTGATATTGATGGTTTATATACTTATGATGCATTTTCGCCGTTAGTATGGTACACATTAGAACGATTTGGTTATTGTGACCCAGGTGATGCACCGGAATTTGTGAAGTCAGGGAATATTTCATTATCTGGAGGATCATTACCTGTTAATTCAAATGGAGGATTATTATCTGAAGGCCACTTATCTGGATGGAACCATATTGTGGAGATCGTTAACCAACTAAGGGGGAATTGTGGGGATAGACAAATTAAAGATGCTAGATTTTTGCAATGGGGAACATGTTTTGGCGATAGTTTAATTTTTGGGGGGGAATGAAAAATGGTCAACCGGCCTTTACCAGTAATTAATCAAGATAATAGATGGCATTGGGAAAAATTAAAAGAAGGTATCTTTGTAATTCAAGAATGTGCAGGTTGTAAAACGCGTCGTTGGCCAATCGCACCGGTATGTTATCATTGTTTCTCAAAAGAGGTTGAGCTTATTCAGTGTGAGGGAATTGGTACTATTGATTCTTGGGTAGTATTTCACCATTCTTATTATCCTTATTTTGCTGATAAATTACCATATATTGTTGTTCAAGTTAAATTAGCGGAGGGGATACGAGTTACCGCTAATTTGTTAAACATCGATCCTTCTGAGGTGAAAATTGGAATGTCAGTTCGATTAACTTATCAACAAGTATTAAATAGTGATGTGATACTTCCTCAGTTTGTACCTTATTAATGATTACTATAATAGAACTCGGGATGCTATTAAATTAGGGAGGAATAGGATTGGATTATAAAATTAGAACACTTATAGCAGGTTGGTTATATTTAGGAGAAAAGGAACCTGTTCATGCTTGGTACATTGAAGGAAATGGTATTAAAGTATTAGTTGATGCAGGCATGCCAGAATCTAAAATTGTGGAAAAAAGATGGAAAACTAAAGCTGAAGGTGGTGGAGAAGATGCAATAATAAATGAATTAAAGAAACATGGAGTTATGCCTAGTGAGATTGATATTGTTATATTAACTCATATGCATTTTGATCATGCGTGGAATCTAGATTTATTTCCCAATGCTCAAATCATTATTCAAAAAGAAGAAGTTATTCACGCCATTAAACCGGTTCCGATTCAAAGAAGTTACTATAATAAAGAATTGAATGTCAAATTAATATCTCGCAATCAACCTAAAAATTTATTGATTATTGAGGGAGACTACTTATTAAAAGACGGACTTGAAATTGTTTTTACACCAGGTCATACTCCGGGCTCTCTATCCGTCATTGTAAATACAGAAAAGGGGAAGGTAGGATTGTGTTCAGATCTGGGACCTAGATATCAAAACTGGTTTCCCGCTGATTCTGAAATTAGTAACAATCCTAAACGTTTCCTAGAAGGCTCATATCTACCTAATACTATACATACAGAAAATGTCATGAATTATATTAATACCATGGAAAAATTCATGAAATCTGTTGATATTGTAATTCCTGCGCATGATGATAGAATTCCGGTCCATATGCCTGAACAATGGTGGGGAAAACCTAGCATGAGTAAGGATCCATTAGAAGTTTTTGCACTAAAGGAAGAATAAACGTGGTAGTCGGTAAAAATACGAGAAAACATTCATTTATAGAGGGTGGTTAAATATGACTATGCCGTTAAGTAAAACTTTAGGTTCATTGTTAGATGAGAATGTATTGAAATATAAAGATAATGAGGCAATGATTTTTCAAGGGAAAAAATGGACTTATCATCAGCTTAAGCAGGAAGTAGATCAATTTGCAAAAGGTCTAGTTCATTTAGGAGTGAGGCGAAATGATAAAGTTGCAATTTTAATTCAAAACCGACCAGAATGGATCATTTCTGTTTTAGCTTGTTTTAAAATTGGAGCAGTTGCAATCCCTTTAAACACATGGTATAAGCCATCAGATATTGAGTATGTGTTAAAAAAGGCAGATGTAAAGGTACTTATTTTTTCTCAGAAGTTTCTTAATTATGATTATGCTAATTATGTTCACGAAGTAATCCCTTACACTCAGTACACCTTAAACGAAGTGACTCATTCGGAGTATCCACATCTAAAAAGGCTAATTTCTCTTGGGGATAAAAAGCTTGAAGGAACAACTGATTATAACGATGTTTTCCAATTGGGTTCCTCGATCCAGGATGACATGTATAATGAAATTACTTCACTCGTAGAACCTGATGGTTTAGCATATATATTGTTCACGTCAGGAAGTACAGCAAGACCAAAAGGGGTTCAAGTACACCATGTGGGTCTAATTGAGAACGGTTTCAATACGGGTGAGAGACTAAAAATTAATTGTAATGACAAGTTATGGTTAGCCATCCCCATTTTCTTTGGATTATCTGCAGAAAATGCATTGATGGCGGTATGGACCCACGGAGCTAGCGTAGTCATTCAAGAATATTTTGATGAAGAGGTAGCTTTAAAACTATTCGAAGAAGAAAAATGCACTGTTTATTATGGCAGATTTAATATGTTCAATCGACTTATTCATCATCCTAATTTCGATAAAAATAAAATTTATTTTCAAAAGGGTTCAGCTTCAGGTACCCCTGAGCAATTTAAAAAGGTTGCTGAATTAATTCCGAGTATTTGCAACATATATGGTGCTACTGAATCATATGGATATTCTTCTATGACAGAGAGTACAGATGAACTTGAGATTAAAATGAATTGCCATGGTAAACCTAATCCAGGTTTTGAATTCAGAGTTGCTGATATGGATACTGGGGAAATTTTACCTCCTGGTAGAGAAGGGGAATTACAAATTAAAGGATATATTACATCAGGATATTATAATGATCCAGAAAATACAGCAAAAGCTTTTACTGAAGATGGCTTTTACCGATCTGGGGATCGAGGGTATTTAGATGAAATAGGAAGATGGCATTTTATTGGAAGGATCAAGGACTTTATTAAAACGGGTGGAATCATGGTTTCTCCTCGAGCAGTTGAAGAATATATAATTAAACATCCCAAAGTTGCAGAAGTGAACGTGACTGGATTTCCAGATGCGGTAAAAGACGAAGTGGTTGTTGCTGTTATTGAGACCAAAAGTGGTGAAAGATTAACAGAAGAAGAGGTTATTGCTTATTGTAAAGCGGGTTTGCCTTCTTATTCTGTCCCAATAAAAATTTTCTTTATGAAAGAGGCGGATCTTCCACATACAGCCACAGGAAAAGTACCCAAAAATCAACTGAAAGAATTGTTAGTAACTCTAACTTCACAATGTGAAGTAGGCAGTTAAACATTAATATAGTTAGGTAGACCGGTAATCCACTGCTGAAGTTGACTTTTGATTAGTTTTCGATTTTACTGTTTGTCTTTTTAGAGTATCTTTAAGTAGCTCGATTGATTGGGCTGCAGTGATACGGCCCAATCAAGTTCACTTACTTCATCACAAAGTTCGTAAAATAAACCACCAAGAGTGTTATAGCAATTTTGGCACGACAATACAATGTATCCTGCGAACACGATCGTTGTTTATGCCTGAACTGATGTTAAAAGATGTAAGCATTTGCATCAGGATTAGCACAAAACGAAAACGTCCCGGTAACAATATCTAACGCTGTCCATGAATTACGGCAAGTTACTTTTGCTCATTTGTGCTAAAGGTTAACAACTCCAAAATTTTAAGGGGGATTAAGAATGAAGAGATTAATAATGTTATTCGTATTGAGTTTTACGCTCATCGCAGGAGGGTGTTCGCAGGCAACCCAGCAATCAGGAGACAGTAAACCGGCTGAGCAGCCGAAGAGTGACTTTCCTAACAAACCCATAGAAATTATCGTTCCACTTGGTTCAGGGGGCTCTTCAGATTTACTTGCTCGTGTAATGGCAGATGCTGTTCAGAAATATCTTCCCAATAACCAACCTGTTGTTGTCGTCAATAAACCAGGTGGCGCAGGGGCGATTGGCTCAACCGAAGTATTCCAAGCAAAACCAGATGGATATAAGCTATTGTTTACTTCGTCAGCTATAATCTCGACAACACCGCACTTTGGAAAAACTATTTATACTCACGATAGTTTTCAACCGATCATGAAAATGGCGGCAAACCCGTTACTGTTTGTGGTGAAAGCTGACGCTCCTTGGAAAACATATGAGGAATGGGTAGACTATGCCAAGAATAATCCCGATAAATTCTCTTATGCAACAACTGCAGTTGGAGGACTCTACCAAATCTCGATGGAAGGGTTAAAGGCGGCAACAGGAATTAAAAGCAAGATTGTTCCGTTCGAAAAAGGCTCTGAGGAGATTAATGCTTTGTTAGGCGGGCATGTTCCAGGGGGGATACTAAATAACGTAGAGGTGAAACCGCATTTGGAATCGAAAGCTCTACGAGTGTTACTCAATATGGGTAATCGTAAACAAGATTGGTATAAAGATGCACCTACCGCAAAAGAAAAGGGAATAGAGGTGTTAGGTGAGCTTTCTTCCGGGCTTTTAGCTCCAAAGGGAGTACCACAAGACGTTCTTGACATTCTTCATGATTCCTTTAAAAAAGCATATGAAGACCCTGCAGTAGTAGAACAGTTAAATAAAATGGGCATGGTAACTACTTATGCCGGTCCTGAAGAATTTCAAAAAGAGCTCACGGACTCTTTCAACAAGAGTGGAGTAATCTTGAAGCAGATTGGTCTGATTAAGTAACAACAGAAAACCGAATTAAGAGTTGTTCAGAAATATAAACATTCCTATATTTTAATAGTATTAAAAACTGAGAATAGTTTGTTAGGATGATAGAAAAACTATTATGATAGTGAATTCATGAAAAAGCAGGATTGATTCAGTAACACGGAAGAAAGCGGGTATATAAAATTGGTAATATGCCCGCTGCTCTACTAACTGTATAGTTTGGGGATAGAAAGGGCGGTGTATACTCGTGAAAAAGATGAACGCAGGTGTTTGGGCAGGAATCGTGGTATTTCTGATTGCTGCTGTATTTCTTGTTCAATCATTCCAGTTTTCATATAAAAGTGAGCTGGGACCTGGACCGGGATTTTCCCCAGTGTGGCTGAGTGGAATCTTGGTTGTTCTGTCGATATTATACTTCCTGGAGTCAGTTAGCGGAAAAAATGCTGGTTCTGGTGAAGAATGGCCAAAAGGACAGGCTCTCAAAAATATTTTATTCATTTTGGCATGTTTGGCTGTTTTTCTCATTTTGGTGTCCTTTACGGGCTTTGTTGTGTCCGGATCGATTTTCTTATTTCTTTTGCTGTTCAAGGCTTATAAATGGTACACCAGCTTGTTGATTTCGATTGGTGTTTCCATAATTCTGTTCTGGTTATTTGACGGTGTTTTGGGAGTTTCATTACCCGTCAATGGGCTAGGTTTTTAAGGAGGTGGTTAAATGGATTCACTTTCATATCTTCTTCAAGGGTTTGAAACGGCGTTTACCGGGTGGAATCTGCTGTACTGTTTAATTGGTGTTTCCATCGGGATGTTTATTGGTGTTTTACCTGGCCTAGGCCCAGTGGCTGGAACCGCTTTGCTATTGCCGATCACTTATGGCATGGATCCGATTTCCGCGATTATCATGCTCTCGGGTATTTTTTATGGCTCTATGTACGGTGGGGCGATCACTTCCATATTAATCAACACGCCCGGCGAGGCGGCATCGGTTGTCACTTGTATCGACGGTCATCAGTTGGCGAAACAAGGACGTGCTGGGGTAGCACTGGGGGTGGCTGCCATCGGGTCCTTTATCGGCGGGATCGTGGCAGTTCTCTGCTTGACGTTTATTGGTCCACCGTTGGCCAACTATGCCCTCAAATTTGGTCCACCTGAGTTCTTTTCCATCATGATGCTGGGGTTGTTAATGCTGATTGCCTTGATGGGAAAATCGTTGGTAAGAGGACTGATTGCTGCAGTCTTTGGGTTGATTTTATCGTTAATCGGCATGGACCCCATATCGGGGCAGATCCGCTTCACCTTTGGACAGATGGAATTGTTAGACGGTCTTGACTTCGTCATTATCGCGATGGGCTTGTTCGGTTTATCAGAGATTTTTACCAATGCCGAAAATCAAATGGAAATTGAAAAACCGGAAGAAATCCAGGGTCTGTTGCCAAGAATGGACGAATGGGGCCCGACACTTAAATCGATTGGGAGAGGGACTGGAATAGGGATGGTTCTGGGGTTAATACCGGGCGCCAATGCAGTTATTGCCTCGCTTTTGTCCTATTCTCTGGAAAAGAAAATTTCTAATAATCCGTCCCGATTTGGAAAAGGGGCTATCGAGGGTGTAGCTGGGCCGGAGACGGCAAACAATGCCCACAGCGGCGCGGCGCTGATTCCATTATTTACGCTGGGGATTCCCAGTTCGCCGACTGTTGCTGTTATATTAGGAGCGTTTATCATGCACGGTTTAACACCAGGGCCTGGCCTGTTTACGAATAACCCTGACTTTGTGTGGGGCGTTATTGCCAGTATGTTTATTGGAAACGTGATTCTGTTGATCCTGAACATGCCCCTTGCTGGAATGTGGGCAAAAGTGGCCATGATCCCCTATAAATTGTTGTTCCCACTTGTTCTAATCGTCATACTGATTGGGACATACAGTATCAACAACAGTTTATGGGATGTGGTGATGACGGTTATCTTTGGGGTGATAGGATATATCATGAAGAAGTTGGACATTCCGATTGCCGCAACGGTGTTGGCCTTTGTACTGGGGGGGCAGATTGAATCTTCACTGCTCCAATCGCTCGCTACATCGGAAAATGGCGCAATGATCTTCTTCACGCGTCCGATTTCGGGTACCATAATGGGAATCTGTTTCATCATCTTGATCCTCAGTATCAACAGCGTAATCAGGAATAAACGCTCCATGCTTTCAAGCGACGTTGAAATCTGAGTGGAGGCCTGAACAATGCATTTTATCAAGCCATTATTTCAACGTAGCGACTGCTTTTCTTATGGGAACTGAGCAAGGAAAAGCAGAGTGGAATAAACGTATTCCCGTCTGACCAGCCTAATGTGAGCATACGGAATCCACGAACATACTTACCTGTCGTATGATCGTGCACTTTCGCTAAAAGTTCTACCGTCTTACTTCGGGTACGTGAAAAGAAGGAATCGTCAAAGATCAGTACCTTCACACGGTCTTCTTCCGTTAGAGGATCGACCTTTGTCTCAATCAGCCCACAGCTAAGAAGTAACAAGAACTTTCGCCAATTGTAGCGACTGGAATTGAGAAAACGTTAAACGCTATCCTTCCCGGGACGGTTGTACGTGGGGATATTCCTCCCGGAGAAAGGTTAGTGCAGGAGGAATTAGCTAATTCATTAGGTGTTAGCCGAATGCCGGTCAGGGAGGCGCTTCGGAAGTTGGAGATTGAAGGGTAAATTAAAATTGAACCACATCGCGGGGCCGTCGTGAATTCATTAAATGTTGAAGATATTGAAGATATCTATCAATTAAGATCTCAGCTTGAAAAGATGGCCGTACAGCAAAGCATAAAAAATATCGAACCAGGAGCATCGAGATATTTTAGAGGCGGTAAAAAAGAGTGATTCTCAGCAAGCGGCAGAGCTGGTCTCAAGACACATAGACCGTACAGGAAAGGAATTAGTTGAAAAGATTGAAAAAGTGGTGAAAAATTTAGCAGTTTCTGAGTTAGAAGACAGATAATTTAAAAATGGAAATTTATTTAAGTTAGAAAGATAACATAATGGAGTAAGTAGTTTTCTCGATTCACTCTCGCAGAAAGGGATTTATAAATATGCAGACGTTAACAAAAGGAAAAATGATAGAAAATATCATCGATCAGATGAACTGCTTAAATCTTCCTCAATTGGAAACCTTGCATAAAGCGGTAGGTGCCTTACAAGCAACTTCATATGAGAAGTTCCATAATCTTGGAAAAATCCTTGGAATTGTGTGGAATGAGCAGGGAGAAATTCAAATGCATCTTGGAGCATTCAACGCCAATACTTATGGAGTGGCCCAAGGTGGTGCGTTATATACACTTGCGGATGTCGCGGTTGGATATAAGATTCTCAATCAATTGAAAGCAAGCCAAAAAAGTCAAATAATCCTTTGGTTGTGGTAAGCGGTATTGCCAAAAGTGATGCTAACATAGCAGCGACTCAATTGAAACCCCGTTTAGAAGATTATTATCACACACCTCATAAAGAAGCATCAAATATACTTTATAATACTTGTAGTTTTGGACCTGAGAGTGTTGATTCGTTGCAGATATATGATAGTTTTAGTAGTCATATTATCTACGCTTTGGAAGGATTTGGTTTTTGTCCGATAGGTGAAGCAGGTTCATTTATTACAACAGGTGCAATAGATCCGGGTGGGAAACTGCCGATTAATACTTCGGGTGGACATCTTTCTGATTCATATATGCAAGGATGGAATCATCAAGTTGAGGCAGTTAGGCAGTTACGTGGATACGCTGGTAAAAGACAAATTGATAGCTGTTTTAATATTCAATACATAAGTGATGTTGCCGGAAAAGTAAATACAATCATGAATTCGAAGGAGTAAAGGGAATGCAAAGGCCTTCACCAATTAAAGGAGTTTACGAAGATCAGTTTTGGAATTATGTAAACAATGATGAGTTACTTTCCCACTCCCTTTTAATTTTTCCCACAGGTAATCTTCAGACAAACAATTATAGCAAACTGGTGCAGGTGGATACCAAAATTGATCACAGTTCTTACACTTTTGCAAACGCAATTTATCACGAACTCGTTATATTATGGGGCGTTAAAGCTAGATAATTCACAGATATAGAAAGTTGCTCCAGTAAAAGAAGTGACGCGGTGTAACGATTAAGTTGGAGGGGTTGGCCTTCAAATTTGTCTATCTTTTCACAAATGTTCAATGAGTAGGGTTCGAATTTGTACTGAAGTAAAAAGTTATTTTCAAAAAGGAGTGTTAGAATTATGTCGTTAAGAATTCCAAAATTCAATGAATTACCGACAATAGGAGAAAGTAATGAACATCATGCTTGGGAGGTATTTGGTAAAGAAGACCATCTTGGAACGATGAACTTTATCACAAATGAAAAAGTGGTTTCAGCATGTACTATGGTTAGGAATGGTAAAGTCATTTGTTTATCGTTACCCCTTAATGTTCCAAGTCCCAGTTTGGTAAAGAGTCGGGATGATTTCCGTCATGAAGTTCATGTTAGTAGATCAGGTCGAGATGATTTATTAGATAACTTCTACTTGCAGAGCTCCAGTCAATGGGATAGTTTGCGCCACATTAGGTATCGTGAGTTTGGGTACTATGGCGGAAGAGAAGAGAGTGATCTTGATACTAGTAATGATCTTGGAATTGATTTTATAGCCAAAAATGGAATCATTACCCGTGGTGTATTAGTCGATCTAGAAGCCTACTTTGCTACTACAAATTACCCTGTAGATCCAAGAGAGCGAAGAGCTTTCACGACTCAAGATATTGACAGAGTGCTTGAATGGCAAGGAGTGACCGTTCTTCCTGGGGATATCTTACTTTTTAGGACTGGTTGGTTAAAGTGGTATCTATCAATACCTACAGAGCAAAGGATTGAGTTAAAGGGAAGTATGCATCCTGGAGAGGGAGGTTTAGATGTTCCTGGTATTGAAGCTGGGAAAGAAACTGCACGATGGCTTTGGGATCATAAAGTAGCAGCTGTCGCTGCAGACAATCCATCGTTTGAGGTACTTAGAGTAAATAAAGAACGAGGATTTCTTCATAGATTGCTTATACCACTATTAGGTATGCCAATAGGAGAATTTTGGTTTCTTGAGGACCTGTCGGAATTCTGTTCGAGCTCTAAGCAGTACGAATTCTTACTTGTGTCTGCTCCCTTAAATCTGCCGAAGGGTGTTGGGTCACCCAATAATGCTTACGCTATATTCTAGTATAGTTCGCCTGATTGATGACCATAAACATAGCAATATAGGGCAAGTCATCAAAACACACTAATGAAGTTAGTAAGTTAGGAAAGTACATAACTCCAAAGAAAGAAGAGCGTACGAATGGGAATAGCCATTCGATTCCTGCTAAAACAGGATTCTAGTCCGTTTAAAGAGAGAGATGCTGGACGTGTTGACGGTGTGAGTGAGTCCAATGTGTTCAACTTATTTTTGCAGAAAATATACCATCCAAACCACATATGCATTTTGATCATGCGTGGAATCTAGATTTATTTCCCAATGCTCAAATCATTATTCAAAAAGAAGAAGTTATTCACGCCATTAAGCCAGTTCCGATTCAAAGAGGTTACTATAATAAAGAATTGAATGTCAAATTAATATCTCGCAATCAACCTAAAAATTTATTGATTATTGAGGGAGACTACTTATTTAAAGACGGACTTGAAATTGTTTTTACACCAGGTCATACTCCGGGCTCTCTATCCGTCATTGTAAATACAGAAAAGGGGATGGTTAGAATAATGCAACAGGTTATATTGTTGTACCAGCGCATGACCGTCGGATTCGTAAAAAATTCCTGAAGAATGGTGGGGTAAACCTGATAAAGAAGTGTTGATAACATCTTAAAGCTATGCAATTGCTGGAATCATGATTTAGTCTTTCGTTTTATCAGGAGAGACAATAATTACTTCATATATATTTAAAATTGAATAATGAAAAGGGGAGTAATAAAGACGATGAACCTCAAAGATAAAGCTGCCGTAGTTGGTGTAGGAACTACAAAATATGGAGTTTTCCCGGAACATGATGATTATAGTTTAGGTGTCTGGGCTTTTAAGGAAGCTCTAGAAGACTCAGGAATAGACAAATCGGAAATAGATGGATTAATTGTGAACCGAATTTCAAATTATCAAAAGATGGCTGAGATACTGGGTATTAATCCTACTTTTATCAAGCAGCTTCCTTCCGAAGGTAGACAGTCAGGTACGTCGATACAACTAGCGGTTATGGCTATTGCTCTAGGAATAGTGAAAACGGTTGCATTGATCTATGGGAATAATGGAAAATCTATTGGGATGAAGTATGGAGGAATGAATAGTACTTATGGAAGTGGAAATGGGAGTGAATGGTTTCCATACGGAATGACTTCTCCAGGTGCACATCATGCTTTAATGTTCCAAAGACATATGCATTTATATGGAACCACATCAGAGCAACTTGCTGCCATTCCGATCGCATTTCGTAAGCATGCTAGTTTGAACCCTAATGCAGTTATGAGAAAAAAAATCACGGTAAAAGACCATCAAACATCTAGGTATATAGTGGAACCGCTTCACATTTATGATTATTGCTTAATTAATGATGGTGCTGTTTGCATGATTCTCACTTCAAAAGAAAGGTCGAGAAACTATAAAAAGAAACCTGTAATAATCAGTGGTTTTGGACAGGCAACAGCATTTACCAATTCTAGTGTCCCTCCAGAAGACTTCTGGTATGAGGCTATGAATGAGACTGCAACTCAAGTTTATCGAATGGCAGAAGTCGATAGAAATGATATGGATGGATTAATGATTTATGATAATTTTTCGCCTACGGTTCTATTTTCTTTAGAAGGGTTCGGTTTTTGTCCAATAGGTGAAGCAGGAGAATGGATCCAGAACGGCCGTTTGGAACTGGAAGGTGAATTCCCGACGAATACAAATGGAGGACATTTATCTGAAAGTTATATGCAAGGATGGAATCTTAATGTTGAAGCTGTTAGACAGTTGAGGGGGGAATGTTTGGAAAGACAAATCAAGGATGCGAATTTCATACAATATATGTGCGCATCTCCTGTGGTTACTTCAATCATTTATAGGAGGGATTATTAATGGCGGTTTACAAAAAGCCATTACCAATGGTGGATGAAACTAATAAGCCTTTTTGGGAGGCTGCAAAAAATCGAGAGATAAAAGTTCAATACTGCAATACTTGTAACCACTATCGCTATCCTGTGTTTTCCTCCTGTCCGCTATGTTTATCGACAGAATTTCAGTGGAAACCTGTTTCTAAAACAGGGGAAATATGGTCTTATGGATTCTTCCATAAGAACTATTTTCAAGGTTTTGAGAATGCACTTCCTTACAATGTGGCAGTGATTAAGTTAGATGATGGCCCGAAGTTATTCTCTAACATTGTTGAAGTTACAAATCATGATTTACGTGTTGGAATGAGAGTAGAGGCCTTCTTTGAAGATATAACAAATGATCACACGATTATAAAGTTTAAAATAATAGAATAATTAATCCAAAATAGTAGGTTTATGTTAAATAGGTAAGTAAAAGGTTGACTATAAGAAAAGGAAGGTTATTTCTCATACTGTTTAGCTTATGGAAATCCAGCAAATTGAACCGAACACTTTAGTAGTGTTGTCTAATAATGGGTCTAGAAAAATGCCAAGTTCCAAAAAATAAAAGGATGATCAATGTGAGAAAAAATTACTTGAGGGTATAAAAGTCTTAGATTGTTCAAGTTTTGCAGTTGGAACTTGGTCAGCCTCTTTTCTCGTTGAAAGAATCGACATACTGGATGCAAGCATTGAGGAAAAACATGTTCCATGTGGTTATTATCATAGCGTGGATCAACTAATCTACCACCTACCACACTCACATAGTAAAAAATGATTTTATACAGCAATTGCCTTTCAAGAACGGTGCTAGCTTAAAAGCCGGGGCGTATCCTTGGAAATTTTCCGAACATGACCTCAATATAAAACCGGCACCCGAACCATATGAACAACGAAACGAAATATTGAAACAATTATCCTTGTGGGGAAAATAGCATAGTTGAATATGGACCAGCAATACCTTGAGCATATTCAATATTTTTTATATCGGAGAATTGGTTCATTTATTTCCCCACTAAGAATGAATGGCTGAATCTATTACAATCAGCAGACGTGCTTGTTGTGGATTATGATTTACATATAGAACGTACGGATCTTGGAGCTGAGGTTGTGAAATTAGATCGATGGTGATTAAACCAGAAAATTAGGTGCACCAATTGACAACAATATGAGCTACCTCTTTTACACTTTAAATAGAAATAATGGGTCTTGGGAAGAAATATGCAACTTCTAGGGTTAGAGAAACTGGCAATTGATGGAAGATTTGATTCAGTGAAAAAAAGAACGCCTATAATTTGACAGCTTAAACCTTTATTGGAAGAAGGGTATTCGCAACTTTTCTTCAGAAGATTTGATGAAAATCTGACTCAACTTGGTGCTATTGTTGTTCCAATTAATGATATGAAAAGATTATTTAATCACGAACAGGTAAAATCTATTGATATTTTAAAAAGTATAGATTATAGAGGTGAAATCTATAGAGTGATTGGTGCGCCATGGAATATATTGGAATATCCGCTAAAAGTTGATGATTTATATCAATTCTTTATTTTAAAAGAAAATACCATAGTAATGAGTAAGGTTAGTATATTACAAAATAAATAGGATTATAGAGGGGGAAATCAGATGAAAGCAATGGTTATCTACGAACCAGGCGATTCGACGGCTTTAACACTTGAGGATATACCGGTTCCCATTCCAAAAGGACAGGAAGTTTTAATTAAAGTGCATGCTTGCGGTGTTTGTTACCATGACGTAGTCACTAGAAATGGAACTATGAAAAGAGGAATTAAAATGCCTCTTATACCTGGTCATGAAATATCTGGAATCATTGACCAAGTGGGTGACCAAGTAAAAGCGTTTAAAATCGGAGACAGAGTTGCTACAACTCAGAGAAGTCATATTTGCGGAAAGTGCAAATGGTGTAGAAGCGGTAAAGAGACATCATGCCCAGAACGGACATTTTTAGGAGATAATGGATTAAATGGCGGTTATGCAGAGTACGTTTTGGTCGAGGAAGATAATTTAGCAATCGTTCCAGATGAGGTTACTCTTGATGATGCAGCTGTCACAGCTTGTACGATTGGAACCGAATTCAATGCAATAAGAGATGTGGGAAAACTGGGAATAGGTGAAAAAGTATTAGTGACAGGCGCAGGGGGAGGCTTGGGAATACATGGTGTGCAGTTGGCAAAAAGTGCCGGTGGATTTGTTATCTGTATAACTACATCTCCAGAAAAAGTGGAGGTGATTAAAAATGTGGGAGCCGATGTTGTCCTTTTAGTTGGAAAAGATGAAGAATTCTCAAAAAAGGTATTAGAAGTTACCGATGGCTATGGAGTAGATGTTGTCATTGATAATGTTGGTAGTCATGTTTTTAATTCAGTTCGAAAAAGTTTGGCAGTTGGAGGACGTTGGATCCTTGTTGGTCAATTAACAGGCGCTTTTGTGTCTTTTAATCCTGCCCAACTATTTTCAAAAAACATCCATTTGTTATCTGCTACAAGCACGACAAGACAGCAATTAATTGATTCTTTGGACCTGGTAAAGAGAGGATTAGTATCCCCACATATTTCCGCAACATATCCTTTGGAGAGTGCAGCTGAAGTTCATAGAATGATGGAATCAGGGACAATAACAGGAAGAATCCTTTTAAAACCATAAAATAAACTTAGTGAAGCCTATTCAATTAGAAGAATATTAAATTTAGCAAAAATAGGGGGGAATAGAATGTTTTTGTCTAAACAATCCTACTGAGGCAGCCGGAATCGGTGCTTTTGCGACGTTCCTTATCGCACTTATTAGGAAGAGGTTAACCTTTAAGAAATTAGTCGGCGCGATGTCTAAAACCTTGACGACAACAGGATTTTTGTTTGCGATTCTCATTATGGCATTTCTACTAAATTATTTCTTTACGGTTACAAGGGTTCCACTTTTCTTAGCTAATATTCTTACTGGGTTATCTTTACCACCTGCAGCTTTATTTGCGATTATTATTATTATGTATATCATTCTAGGAGCAGTTATGGATGCGCTAGCGATGGTTGTTATTACAATTCCACTTATTTTACCACTTATCCTTGGGATGGGAATGGATGATTAGCGAAAACGTCAAATTGTCCCAATTTTCTTGCGATGAAGACGAGATCGCGTTTAAGTTTATGTCTCGGAACTTCATCTTACTTCTTTGTATAAAAGCTTTATATTGTGTATTTTCAGGATCCGGATTAATTGTAAATTCTTCTAGAAAGAGCTCTTACTACTAATATACGAGGAGAGAATACAATGAATAAAAATGTAATTTCAATAATGGGTACCGGTCCTCTTGGGCTCTGGACTGCAGCAGCCTTGGAAAGTGAATTGAAATCAAGTGATTTTCATATACGAATGGGTAATCGCCGAGGTCAAGCACCTGCTTGGGTGCCTGAAAATGTCCGGACTGCTATGAAAAACGGTTGTTTGAGCTGGCATGAAATTGATGCCCTTAATGCCGAAAGCATTCGGAATTTTGCGGATGGTTCGTCAGTTCTGATTCATACGGTCGTTCCCCAGTACCATGAATGGGTTGAACAATTGCCTATTATCCAGCAGCACGTTAACGATGCAGCCTTGGCCACTAAAGCTCGACTGATTTGTGCTGATAATCTTTATGTATATGCACCACCGGTATCTGGCCCCTTGACTGAAGACTCGGAAAGAAATCCACCTAGTGAGAAGGGCCAGGTTCGTCTAGATCTACATATCATGTTGCGCAAAGCGCGGGTAGAACACGGGCTAGTGTGGTCGACGTTGCAAGCCTCTCAATATTTTGGTCCGGGGGCCACCCGTCAAAGTGTTTTTGGGGATAGATTTATAGATCCGTTATTACAGGGAAAGACGGTTCAGTTTCTGGGCAATCCAACCTTGCGTCATTCTTGGGCGTACGCTCCGGATATTGGACGAGCCATGGCCTTGCTCGCTATGACTCCACATTCCAAGTTATTGAACCGTTCCTGGATTATACCGCATGTGTCGCACCTTCCTTCTCAAGATCTTGCACAATTATTCATTGCAGAGTTGAACTGCCAGGGAATTATTTCAACTAGGAAACCACAAACTGGTGTCATTACACCATCTATGCTCCGCCAGTTAGGATCTGATAATCCCGTCCTTAAGGCGCGAGAAGAAATACTCTATCAGTTTCTGATGGATTTCGAAGCGTCGGGTGATCAATTCATAGCAGCTACAGGTTTTGTACCGACACCTTTGGAGCAAGCCATTGCGAAGACGATAGCCTATTGGAAAGTAACCAAATTTAAATAACATTTTTTAGTAAGAAGAGGCATATTAGACGGTCTTTGCTACAAATTATGCAAATGAAAGAGTTGTGTTCAATCGCTCAATCGGACAAAACCAAGGAATTTCATTCCCGATTGCGCGTGCCCATGTAAATGTGGAAGCAGCAGACCTAATGCGCTTCAAAGCAGCGGCATTGTTTGACGCAGGGAAAGTGTGTAGAGCAGAGGTAAACATGGCAAAGCTGCTTGCAGCAGATGCATCTTGGGGAGCAGCAAATACAGCATTACAAACACACGGAGGTTTCGGTTTTGCTGAAGACTGTGATGTAGAGCGTAAATTCAGGGAAACACGTCTCTATCAAGTAGCTCCAATATCTACTAATTTAATTCTATCATTCGTAGCTGAACACGTACTTGGATTACCTAGAACATACTGATGCACACGGATTTGTGCTTCTAATCTTAGTGAACACTTTACTTCTCATATTGGGAATATTTTTAGTGTTTTGTGCAGCAATTAATTATTGTTGTTCCAATTTTGTTACCGTTGCTTTGGCAATACGAAATCAATTTGATTCATTTTTGAGTAGTTATGATTGTTAATATGGCTATAGGGCTCTTAACCCCGCCACTAGGAGTCAATATATCTGTTGCCAAAACACTCGGTGATATCAAAATGAACTCCTTAATCGTTAATGTAGTCCCCCTATGTTTATATTAATTATTAATCTACTAGTGTTTACGTTCATACAAAAACTTTCTTTATACCTGTTAGGACAGTAATTAACAGGGGTAAAGAATTCAATAAATGGAGGAAATAATAATGTTATATATAAATGGTGAATTTAGAGAGGCAATTTCAAAAAATACGTTTGATGTAATTAATCCGGCTACTGGAGAATTAGTTCAAAAAGTAGCAAAGGGTGGCGCAGTTGATACGGAAGAAGCGATCAAGGTTGCAAATGAAGCATTTAAATCTTGGTCTGTATTAACAGCAAAAGATCGTTATGGTTACCTAAAGAAAACAGCTGATATTCTTCGCGATCGCACGGATAAAATTGCCGAAATTCTGACACGTGAAATGGGGAAGCCAAAGGATGAAGCAGTTGGGGAAGTCAGTTTAGGAATTGACTATCTTGATTGGTATGCAGAAGAAGGGAAGCGTATTTATGGCGATACGATTCCGGCATCAGAGCCAAACAAGCGGTTATTAGTGCTTCGTCAACCGGTAGGAGTAGTAGGAGCCATTACACCTTGGAACTTCCCATTTTCCATGATCACAAGAAAATTGGCACCGGCCCTTGCAGCTGGATGCACCATTATTGTAAAAGCTGCATCTGTAACTCCTTTGTCAGCCCTTGAAGTGTTCAAAGCCTTGCATGATGCTGGGGTTCCTGCTGGAGTCGTTAACCTAGTAAATGGATCTGCATCTGAGATAGTTGGCGCCATGATGGACAGTCATATGGTTCGCAAAATCACCTTTACTGGCTCTACGGAAGTAGGGAAAAAATTAGTCAGTCAATCTGCTAAGACAATGAAGAAAGTATCAATGGAATTGGGTGGACATGCACCATTCTTAGTATTCGAAGATGCTGATCTAGAGCTCGCTGCAGAGGGTGTTATGGCTAGTAAATTCAGGAACGCAGGCCAAACCTGTGTATGCGTAAACAGGATTTATGTCCAAGAATCAGTGGTCGAGAAATTTTCTAGCATTTTAGCTGAAAAGATGAAAAGATTAAAAATCGGAAATGGTCTTGAAGATGGTGTAACGATCGGTCCACTAATTAATACGGAAGCAACAGAAAAAGCCCAAGAGCATATTGATGATGCAGTGGAAAAAGGAGCAACGATCCTTTGCGGAGGCAGCAGGCTCACAGAAGGTGAGTATGCAAAGGGAAGCTTTTTCGCCCCTACAGTTCTTCTAAATGCTAATCACAATATGAAAATTGCTTATGAAGAAACATTTGGTCCAGTTGCTCCTATCTTCACTTTTAAAACTGAGGAAGAAGCAATTAAATATGCAAATGATACCATCTATGGTCTGGCTTCTTATATCTTTACTAACGACGGATCCCGTATGTTTAGGGTTCCAGAAAAATTAGAATATGGAATCGTTGGAATCAATGACCCTCTGCCAACAGTTGCACAAGCACCGTTTGGAGGAGTTAAAGAATCTGGGGTTGGACGCGAAGGCGGTAAGTACGGCATCGACGATTATTTGGATTACAAATATCTTTCCTTTCAACTTAATTTCTGAATGAAATTCATGTTGCCTATCTCACACTAGAAAGAAGTTTGCCTCTGAAAGAGCCATTTTTGTTCTTTTCGGCCATTTTCGTTTCTAGCTTGTTAGTAATCTTTTTATATATGTACTTAGAATGAGTAAATTTAGTTCACAAAATATTTCCATATTATAAAAATAGAAAAAGACAAATACGCAAATCTGGTTTAGAATCAAAGTTCCTACACAATAATCCATCCAGAGGAGCGTTATTTGTCCAATGAATAGACTATCATATCAAGAAGAAATCTACAATGGCTTAGTAGAATGGAAACTTCCCTTTTACTTTTCAAAACCTGTTATCAACCATCTTACTAACTTTGTAGATGGGATGTTAAGTGTTGGATTCTCAGGCAAACTCACAGAAATTCATTCTTTCAGTTTTCAAAAGAAACACCGCACAACGCTTAGTCATTTCTTAAAGAAGGGTTCGTGGAACGAGCACGACTTACTCTTTATCAATTTTTAGTTGACTTTGAAGCTTCAGGTGATCAATTTGCGGAAACTACTGGATTTGAAGCAACACCTCTAGATCAAGCCTTAACTGAAACGGTAGAATTCTGGAAAAATACCAAATTCAAATAATCTTATTTCTTTGTTTGTTAACTAATACTAAAGTATAAATATTTTTCGATTATAAATTATCTTTAATAGAAAGCAATAGGAATTCATATAATAAAATCACTTTGAATGCACTAGCACCCAAGTAAATAATTTTCAAAATTTACTTGGATGCTTTTCATCAAAAAGGAAGGGATAATTACCTTGAAAAACGCCGAAAAAATAGCTAAATTTATTACAGGGATTAATTACGATGTTGTTCCCCTAGAAGTTAAAGAAAAATTAAAAACGATATTATTACATAACCTCTCTATTGGAATTGCAGATAATTCTAGTATGATATTAGCTCAAAATTATTTAAAAATGGGAAGTTCAGAAAAATCAACTGAAGCAACTATATTTTTCAACGGGTCATCAACAACAGCACCTAAAGCCGCCCTTATTAATGCTATTATGTTTCACTCTCGGGCCCAGGATGACATCCAACATAGCTGTGGTACGCATATAGGTTGTATTGTAATACCGGCGGCATTAGCAATTGCTGAATCAAAAAGGTCAAATGGAAAAGATTTTTTAAGAGCTATATTAGCCGCATACGAGGTAACCTCATACGTCGGAAATGAGTTTAGTAAAGCGACAACATTGAAAGGTTTTCGCGCATCAGGAATATATGGACCTATTGGAGCTGCAACAGTAGCATCAATATTATACCATTTAAATGAGGAACAAACCGCCTCTGCATTATCATTAGCCGCTAATTTTTCTTCTGGACTCAATCAAACATGGATCGCTGGGACTAGTGAATATCAATTACAAACAGCTATGGCCTCGATGCATGGAGTACTTGCTGCACAATTAGTGCTAGCTGGATTTAATGCTGCTCCTGACACGTTCGAAGGTTCTAAAGGCTTTTATAATGCATATACTGGTGAACCTCAAAACATCTCAGATAGGTTGGATTCTTTGGGAAACTCTTGGGATATATTAAATGTAACATTAAAACCTTATCCAGTCTGTACAATTAATCAAGTTCCTGTAATTAAAATGATGGAAATTATTCAAAATAATAATATTAACGCTAAAAATATTAAGCGCATTAATATTACTATGAATGAATACGAGGCTGTTTATCCAGGAGTTGACAACCAGGGGCCTTTTAACAGTTCTTCCGCAACATTAATGAGTATCCAATTTTCTTTCGCCCTCGCTATATTATATAAGACTATAAGAGTTGATTTATTACAACTAACGGAAAATGAAGAAATATTAAAACTAACAAAGAAAATTGAAGTAAGCAAAAATGAGGAATTACCACGGTATAGCAGTATAATTAGCATTTCATTAAATGACGACAGGAATATTACAGTTGAAATTAACCAAGGAGAAAAGCTATTGGAGTATGGTTGGGATCGTGCACTACAATATATAACAAATATTAAGAATGAATTAATGATTACACCAAGGCAGTTTGATAATCTAATTGCAGAAATAGAAAAATTGGAATTTAAAAAAGATATTAGACAATTAATTAAGAGTTTATCAACTGAGTCAATCTCATAATATCTCTTCTTAAAAATACAAAATCCTACTGTATTTAGATAATTTGAAGCTATCCGAGTTTTATGGTCACATCATAGTTAAGTCATTACAATCAATTTAAGAGGATAATGCTGTTGGTATGTCAACTGTCCCAGAGGCGATTGTAGCGATTCACGGAGGTATGAAAGTACTTGGTATTTCCTGTTTAACCAATATGGCATGCGGGATTCTAGATCAACCATTAAGTCATGATGAAGTCATTGAAGTGGCTCCAATGGTAAGAGAGAAATTTATCAAACTAGTGAAGGAAACCATTGCAAGAATGTAATAGATTATATTTTCATGCTGACTTTTTATCATGATGATAAAAAGTCAGCTGAAGTTGTACAAGATAGGTACTGGCTAAATGATCTATCTTGTTAAGTGAAATTTAGGCGACGAGTTTTAGCCCAATGGATGCACCTAAAATTAATGCAATACATACGATCATTCTCCAATCTTTTGATTCGATAATGGAGGTGCTTTTCTTTTGTCACAACAAAATTATCCATTGTTTCTCCAAATAAAATCAGGGCTTGGGTAACTCACTCCCAGTTACCAACTTTTTGCTTTGAAGAAATAACTCCTTCTTTTCGAAAGAACCTTCCCGATCGTCCACTTTGATTTTGTATTTCAAAAGAGAGTCAAGAAAATAAGTATCCTTTTGAGTAAACATTTTGTTTTTAGTTAAAAATAGTTTACATAACATGTTTAGGAGGTTTCAGTATGGATCTTGAAAGATTAGAACAATTCCCACGTAAACCCGCCAAGATTATTTGTATGTACTCATACTGTAATTAACAGCATCCATATAACCTCTGATTGCCGATTGGATAATTAATTCATAAGCTTCTTCAAACCTATATTGATTTTCCAGTAATAATGCAAGATTGAACATTGAAGGGGGGTATCCGTTGTTTACCGCAGTCCGATAGTAGTATTCTGCTTTTCTATTATCTGGTGAAATATCACAATAGCCGTAGTGATAAATTTTGCCCAATCTATCTATAGCTTTGTTTACCCCTTCAATTGCGGCAATATTTAAGGAAGACAATCCTTGATTAATGTCCAAAACAACACCAGTACCATATAGAAGCATTTGACCTTGGTAATAGAGAGCTTCCGCATGTCCATTTTCTGCAGCTGCTGAAAAGCAATGAAAAGCCTTTAAGTAATCTTGTGAAACTACTAACTTTTCACTACCGTAATAGTAGTGTTGCCCCATTTCAAACTCCGCACTGGGAAAGCCTTTATTTAGTAAATATTTAAGAATCCCTAATGCCTCCAAAAAACATTCAGATTCATAGAATCTCTTATATTCATGAAAGAGAACATGAGGATTATAGTTAAGATTATTTTCCATTTCTGCTAGACAACAATCAAAATTAAGTTTAAATGCATCATTTTTCAAATTAATTCCTCCTAAGATGTTTTCATATTTTGAATTAATGTAGCTGACAGACTTTAATAAAAAAATGTAAAAATAAACATCCCTTGATTACTCTGCTATGAATAAACAAGGGATGCCAAAATTTCGCCAATAAGATGTCAGAATTTATTAATAAACTTATATTCAAAAGAAATTGTTAAACTAGTATATTTTCTCTTTTTTTACGTTGAATTTCCTTTTCTGCAAGCTCCCACCAACGATCGGGACTAGTTAAAGGAATATCTGTACCCATTGTGCCTGGCGTCCTACCGATATCTATCGTATGTCCATCATCGTTAAAATTTGTACAAATTCGGTAAATATCTTCAAAATCAGCGAATGACATGATCAGGACCTCCTTCCAAATAGGATTAGGGGATAAGAATTTTCAAAATCCCTTTTCTAAATTATACGCCCAATCTTTCTTCATAATTGGAATAATAATGAACATATTTTGAATCTTATAACAATTCAGAAAAGCGTGTCCACCAGCCTGTTATTTTATTAGAATTGTGTGGGATTTAAATGGAATAAGAAAGAAGAATAAACGAACCTAACATTTATATTGGAAAGTTCAGTCAGTTCAAGCCTGTGAATGGATCTGAGGAATTATGAGAAGTTGTTAAAGAACATCATGATATTTGGAAGTTTAATATTTTGGGTTACAAACTGATGGTGTTCGATCAGAAAAAATTGTTCAGAACGACTTGTATGATATAGAGGGTTAGCTATAGTACCATAAGGAAAAAAGATGTAGCCTGGCTTTTTCCAGGCTACACTTTTTTAAGTCGAATAATATAGTTTTTGTAAAAAACATATTGTGAGAATGGCAGAAACCATTTGTCTTACATCGTACCCCGAGCTTTAAAGATACCTTATTTTTGAGCTTCCAAAAGCTCAGGAGAAACGGTAAAAGCTGCTTCCGTTTTTTCCGTTACCTCAGCAACCGTCACACCGCTTGCTGTTTCAATGAGTACCATGCCTGATGGTGTAAAATCAAATACAGCTAGATCAGTGATTAAGCGGTGGACAACTTTCTGTCCAGTTAACGGTAGGGAGCACTCTTTCTTTATCTTGGACTCACCATACTTATTTACATGTTCCATAATAACGACAACCCGTTTGGCACCGTTAACGAGATCCATTGCTCCACCCATCCCTTTGATCATCTTACCGGGAATCATCCAATTAGCCAGATCACCGTTTTCAGATACTTCCATGCCGCCGAGGATGGCTAAGTCAATATGTCCGCCGCGAATCATTGCGAATGATTCAGCACTGTCAAAAAACGAAGCTCCAGGTACAGTGGTAATTGTTTCTTTTCCTGCATTAATCAAATCTGGATCTTCCTGACCATTAAACGGGTAGGGCCCAATGCCTAGGAGACCATTTTCTGATTGTAATAATACATTTATATCTTTTGGAATTTCATTCGCCACCAAAGTAGGTAAACCGATTCCAAGGTTGACATTCATACCATCTTTAATTTCTTGTACTGCTCTATTTACTATTGATAAACGTATGTCTTTCAAATGTATCAGCTCCTTATATTAATTACGCATGAACAACAGTGCGTCGCTCAATTCGTTTTTGATAGTTAGTTCCTAACAGGATCCTCTGTACGTAGATACCTGGTGTATGGATTTCATCTGGATTTAGCTCGCCTGCCTCAACAATTTCTTCTACTTCTGCAATCGTGATTTTACCTGCCATTGCTGCCAATGGATTGAAATTTCGCGAGGTTTTACGGTAGACTAGGTTACCAAGAGTATCGGCTTTCCATGCTTTTACTAGGGCAAAGTCCCCAACAATCCCGCGTTCAAGGATATACGTTTTTCCATCAAATTCTTTGACTTCTTTTCCTTCTGCAATCGGGGTTCCCATACCTGTTGCTGTATAAAAACCAGGAATCCCTGCACCGCCTGCTCGAATGCGCTCAGCAAGAGTACCTTGAGGAGTCAATTCAACTTCTAGTTCACCACTAAGAAATTGTTGTTCAAAAATTTTATTTTCTCCAACATAGGAAGAAACCATTTTTTTAATTTGCTTATTTGCTAGTAAGAGACCTAATCCCCAGTCATCAACACCGCAATTATTACTAACAACCGTTAAATTTTTTGTTCCTTGTTCCCTCAAGGCTTGAATCGCCTTCTCCGGAATACCGGATAGACCAAATCCGCCGACAATTAAAGTTGCACCATCCTGGATATCTGAAACCGCTTCCGAAAATGAAGTAAGTATTTTACTAGATTTCATGTATTTTTCCTCCCCTTAGTCTGAATATTCTACTATTTAATAGTTTACATGCGATTGATTTATAAGTAAAATACATAAAAAGAATATATACTATGAAAATATGGAATAAATGGAGGGGATTATGTGGAACTTCGTGATTTAAAATCTTTTATTGAAGTCGTGAACCATCAAAGCTTTACCAAAGCCGCGGCTCATTCCTACCTTTCACAGCCATCTTTCAGTAAAGCCGTGAAAAAGCTAGAAGTAGAATTGAATGTAGAATTGTTCAATCGCACAACCCGCCATTTACAGTTGACCGATGCCGGACAAATTGTTTACCAGCAGGCGCAAAAATCATTGGCAGCCCTATCTGAGATAAACAATCTGCTTGACGATTTAAGGAATGTTGCATTTGGTGAAATCAAAATCGGGATTCCGCCGCTAATTGGTACTTTGTTTTTCCCGATTCTGGCGAAGCGGATCCAGGAAAAATACCCTAACGTTTCCCTTCAGTTAGTGGAGCGTGGAGCAAAACTAATTGGCCAGCTTGTTGAGAATGGCCAGATAGACCTTGGAATTGTGGTGCTTCCAGAAGATGATTTAAAGTTTACAATTCGTCCATTTATTACAGATGAATTTGTTCTTTATGTACATAAACAGCATCCACTTGCTAGGAAGAGTTCAGTTACGATTCCCGAGTTAAAAGGAGAAAAGTTTATCCTTTTTTCTGAAGAGTTTACGCTGCATGATTATATTAAGGATGTTTGCCTAGGTGCAGGA
This sequence comes from Neobacillus niacini, assembly GCF_031457145.1. Lineage (GTDB taxonomy): Bacteria > Bacillota > Bacilli > Bacillales > Cytobacillaceae > Neobacillus > Neobacillus niacini_J. The sequence continues at coordinate 76,214 of NZ_JAVDVZ010000002.1, read as the reverse complement.
TTTATGCCTGAAATCGCCTATCAAAGTTCACAGTGGGATCTAATAACTGAACTTGTTTCTTCTGAATTTGGTGTAGCTTTACTGCCAAAGTCTATTTTCCAAAAACAAAATAATCGTAACCTTCAAATCGTTCCAATAACCGAACCAACCTTGTATTGGAGACTTGGCATTATCACGAAAAAGGATACATATCACAGTTTTGCCTTGAGAGAAGTGTTAAAAATACTTGAAAATGGAATAGTAGAGGATTAAAAGGAGTGAAGACAAACTAGTAAAGTTTGAATAGAAAAATAAATTTATTTCTGAAAGTTTTATAAAATATAGAGAACATTTGATGCTTTAACACCGCTATAATGGGAATTTAAATTATTATTCTGTAGCGTCACAAATCACAGATGATTTAAATGTGATGAACAACCGCCTTCATAAAACGTTATATAATCGTTTAAAAGAAATGAGAAAGGAAGCAACGTTCCAGGACTTCACAAAATCCTTGCAGAAACGGTATAAGGGTTATGAATGTAAGCTCTATATAAGAAAAACCGGGCTATGCCCGGTTTTCTTAAAAAATGATTTTGGTTGCTTGCAAAGTGTGATTTTGAAATCGTCGAACTTGATTAAAATTCCTCATAAACCGCAGGATCCTGATTAGCAATCCTTCCATCAGGGCGGCTTAAGGCCGAAATCATAGCCATTTCTGCATCATCTAGTGAGAAGTCAAAAATGGAAATGTTCTCTAACTGGCGAACTGGTGATGCTGATTTAGGAATTGAAATCGCTCCAAGCTGATAGTGCCAACGTAAAACGATTTGTGGAATCGTTTTGTTATGTTGGGCAGCAATTGTTTGAAGTGAATCAATTTCTAAGTCTTTGAATCCGCGAGTGAATGGGCTCCAAGATTCTGTCGCAATATTTTTCTCTTCATGATATTTTCTTTGTTCAGCCTGGTTAAAGAATGGATGTAACTCAATTTGGTTAATGCTTGGTTTGACGCCGGTTTCCTTTTCCAAACGATCCAGGTGTTCAGGTAAGAAATTACAAACCCCGATTGAACGAATGAGTCCCCATTTTTTAGCGTCAATCAAAGCCTGCCAAGCTTCTACATATTTATCCTGGTTAGGGTTTGGCCAGTGAATGAGGTATAGATCATAGTAATCTTGGTTAGCTCGGTATAGAGATTCTTGAATGGTTGTTACTGCTTTGTCGTATTCCTGATAGCGACCTGGAAGTTTGGAAGTAATGAGTAATTCATGTCTTGGTATAGAACTGCGGCGAACAGCTTCCCCAACCGTTCCTTCGTTTTCGTAATTATAAGCTGAGTCAATAAGGCGATAGCCATTATTGATCGCACTTACGATGGTATTTACTCCATCATTTCCTTTAAGAGGGTATGTACCAAAACCAATCACAGGCAAAGTTAATCCATCATTTAACGTAACCTCTGGAATCCTAATTTCCATAAACTAACACTCCTCTCCATTAATATCTTAAGATTAGCACAACTTTGAAACGTTTTCATTAATGAGGATTGGGAAAACAAGGGCGGCTTCCACTAGTATTGAGCACTTCAAAAATATCCCATAATTTAAAAAATATGTATTTACAAACAAGAAAAAAACTCCTATCGTAGAAGTGGTTGACCTTGTTTTGTTCCCTTTAACAAACAACACTCATTTCTAAATAGGCCCACTTATAGATATTTCTTCGCTAGTTCGTCAGTGTTTTACCACATTATCAACATATTAAGTTTTAATGACTCCCGGCCTATCCATTGCACCAACTACTTCTAATTAGCTTTCGGTTACCCAAATGTATTGGCACTACGGCAATATTCAGCCGACTTCACAATAGTGAAGAATGTTATGGCCATCTTAAGCGAAGTTGTACTAGCAATAAAACTAGTGAGTGGTGCACCAAGTACCAGTCCCCCCGTTACACTATTTAAAAAATTCTAAACATACTTCTATTCTTCTTAAGATATTTCCAATTAGTGCCCCCTCAAAAAAAGCATTTTCATTAACTAAAAATTCCTTTTCTTAAGAGTTCTGAAATGGCATTTGAACGATTTTTAACTCCTAGTTTTTATGCTAAAATATAACTAAACAAAAGATGTATACAACAAGTATATTAATAAAAGACTCTATAAAAAGAGTCTGAAAAAGTATACATACAATTTACCGAAAATTACAAATACTAATTTAACTTAAAGTAAGTAAAATCATTTATCTCTAGGAGGGGAGCGCTTTTGCCATTAAGCCATGAGATTGTACAAGCTATCCGTCAAAGACAGAAAAAAGGATTACCAGAGGAAATTCGCGAAAAGGTGATTCTCCATATTTGTGATACGATTGGTATTTCCTTAGCTGCTAATAAAGGTGCACCGATCGCTTTACAATCTATCGCGGGTCTCTCTATAGGTGTAAAAGGTGGGACTGGCCGAATAATAGGAAGTGAGCAGCGATTACCTCCCGCCTATGCAGCATTTGCAAATACGGCTCTAGCGCATGCATTAGACTATGATGATATTAATGATTTAGCTAGAATTCATCCAACTCCTGTTACATTAGCTGCCGCATTAGCAGCAGCTGATGCTTGTGATTCAAGGAGTACGGACCTTATTACTGCAGTTGGACTAGGAAACGAGTTATTGTGTCGACTTGGATATGCAATCGAACCCAGGGGTATTGGAGTTGATTCCAAATGGTTCTTAAGTCAACTGTTTGGCTATTTAGGTGCCGCAATCACTGCTGGACTTGTACTTGGATTAGATGATAAGGAGTTAGTTCATGCCTTAGGACTGGCATATATGCAAGCAGCAGGCGGTAAAGAGCCAGGAGTGGGAACTGGTTCTCAAGCAAGATCGATTTATCCGGCCTTTTCATCGATGGGTGGTGTTCAAGCAGCATTTTTGGCTAGAGAAGGGGTGAGCGCACCTGCAAGTTGTTTGGATGGGAAGACAGGTCTCTTTCTAAATTATTTTGGAAAGAATTTAAATGAAAAACAACGAAGTGTATTATTAGACACTGAAACATGGGCATTTTCCGATACATCTATTAAACTTTATCCTAGTTGTCGTTATTCACATCCATTTATTAAATCTGCGCTTATTCTTCGAAAGCATTTTAGGCTTAATGAAATTGAGCAGATTGTGATTGGGGTAAATGAAACAGCGGATATGTTATGTCAGCCACTTGAGGAACGCTGTCATCCTAAAACATTACAAGATGCTAAATTTAGTATTCCTTTTATGGTTGCTTTTGGATTGGTTCATGGGAGTGTTGACTTGAATAATCTAACCGAGACTGCCCTTTTGGATACTCAGGTTTTAGATTTGACTACTCGTATAAAAATTGAGCAAACACAGGCTGATACGCCTGGAATTCCTTTAGGAGATATTAAGATAGTAACCGCCCACGAAACCAAAAGACAAGTAGAACGCATTCTTCCTGAAACACCTTACGATGAAGTGAAAAAGAAATTTATTGAGTGTTGTCAGTATGCAGACTTAGCTGATTCTGAATTGATGTGGGAGGAGTTAAGCCATAATCTAGATTTTGAAAAATTAAATAGATTACCAATCATTATTCATAAGAATCTCTATGGTCGATCCACCAATTCGGTAAAGCATTAATCCATTGGAGGACTGACCCTGTTTTTTATGAAAAAGTCACCTTCAAACCAATGAGGACAAAAACTCTGAAAGGAATCTGAAGTCCATCATGAAGGTGATGATAACCAAAACGCGGTAGGAATGAGGAGGAAAAGGTCATCATGAAGGTGATGATAACCAAAACGCGGTAGGAATGGGGAGGAAAAGGTTATCATGAAGGTGATGATAACCAAAACGCGGTAAGAATGAGGAGGAAAAGGTCATCATGAAGGTAATGATGACCAAAACGTGATAGGAATGAGGAAGAAAATGTTATCATGAAGAGAATGATAACCTAATCTCCGAAGGACATGCCAAGGAAAAGGTCATCATCCAGCCACATGGTCCTTTTTATTGGTATAAGCCAAAAACGTGTAATATTACTGCATTTCTCCTATACTAAACGAGAACAATGGAATAGGAGGGATAAATCATGCAAATTGAAATGTGGACTGATTTTGCTTGACCATTTTGCTATATTGGCAAGAAGCGTCTGGAGGACGCTCTTAAACAGATAGACCACCCCATTGAAGTGACATATCGAAGCTATGAATTGGATCCGACAATGGGACGGGATGTAAAAGAAAAAATGTACGAAACGCTAGCCAAGAAATATGGTATGAGCATTGCACAGGCAAAAGCAAATACCGATAGAGTGGTACAAATGGCCAAGGAAGTTGGATTGGATTATCATATGGATACTCTCATCCAAACGAACACCTTTGATGCGCACCGTTTAACGTTGTATGCGAAAACTCAGGGACGAATGAAGGAGATGACCGAGCGGATTCTAAGTGCCTATTTTACCGAATCCAAACATATTGGCGATCATGAAACTTTAACGGATCTTGCAGTAGAAGTAGGCTTAAAGCGTGAAGATGTAGCTAAAATGCTTGCAAGTGAGGAAATGGCAGATGCTGTTCGTTCAGATGAGCAAACAGCGAAACAATATGGAGTTACGGGTGTCCCATTCTTCCTGATTAATAAAAAATATGCCCTTACCGGTGCCCAGCCAACGGAGACGTTTGTTCAGGCATTGAAAAAGGTCATAGCAGAAAATGAAATTACTGTACTAAACAGCCAAGACGGAGTTATCTGTGATGACGATGGCTGTGAAATTCCGAAAAAGTAGTAGGATAAATAGAATGGGACGGCAATTAAGCCGTCCCTTCTCATTCCTCAAAAATTATCTTGATTTAACGGGTGATAATCATAAATTATTTTTGCGCTAAAATTTGGTATAGACGCTCTAGGGCTTTATTTAAATACCGATAGTAGGTTGATAGGGATAGATTTGTTTTCTTGGCAACAACTTCATGTGGACGAATCCCCTGTATAAAAGCATATTTTAACAGTTTCCCTAAAATAGCATCCGGATCCTCTCCAGCAATTAGTTGGTCAACCACATCTACTATGTCTTTTTGAATAAAATTCCCTAAATTATCAATTGAAACATCAAACGTAATCCGATGGGGGAAAATACGAATGTAGTGCTCGGACAATTCAGGGTTCCCAGGGAATTTTGAAAATCCCTTCATTAGAGTTTTAAGTTCATTTACATCATTGGTTGAAATAGACTCGGTCAAAGCCTCGCCAATAGAATTTTTTGATAGAAGTCTATCTAGTTTTGAAAGATAGTCTTCCTTGGTAAGGTCTAGAATAAATCCGCGGTATTCCGTTCCAGATTTGGTTGTGCCATTCGACCATGGAGCAGCTTCGAATCCGCATAACTCTAAAACAGGAAACCATTCTTTCAAACAAGTAAAATCTAAAAGCCATTCTGAAAATGAAAAATGATTGATGAGAGTATTAATGATATACGTTTGTGTTTTGGCCGCAAGCTCTGGCTCAAGACCAACAAAACATACCAAATACGCATTAGGAATTGGTTTCCATCCATTCAAAAAGGGTTGAAGGGCAGGGTCAGTTTCTAACATTTTCAGCATTTCGGCATGGAGCGGAATCTTTCCAAAAAAGGCAACTAACTCATTTTCCTGCCAAATGGTAATAAAGGAGGAAGGATCAACCTCCCAAATCGGGCGAATTAAACGTACCATAAGTAAATCCTCAGCAGCTTCGGGTAATACGAAATGATGATAGCGTAGGTACAAGGATTGTATTACTGGAAGGTCACATTCATCGCATCCCCGCACTTCGACGTTGTCTAAATGACCGGTGAAACAAATATTCCGCACGAGAGGATTTTCATGTAAGCTCATTTTATCTAAATGCAGTTTCTGCCTAAGAAGCGGATTTGAGCGTTCTTCCAATCGTATTTGTTTTAACGCATTCCTTCTCATTTGCTCATAGGTTTGAGGTTTCCGAAGCATCATATCTTCAAGTGCCCATGATCTTACCGCATCATGAAGCATCCATCCATCTTCTTTCAAAATAATAAAAGGCATTTTAATAAGGTTTCTAAAAGATTCATAGTCTATTTCTTCATTCAATATCGAAGCAAGCCTTTCTTCATTAAATCTCCAAAATACTGATGCTGCCTCGAGTAATCGTCTAACTGGAGCTTGAAGTCCATCAAACAGTTCTTCCATTAATACTGAAATAAGTTGATTTTGTTCCACGCGGGCAAGCGGTTTATTATGATTTCCCTTCAACATCATTTCAGCAACGAGTGTCATGGCAAGAGGAATGCCTCGAGAAAACTGGAATAGCTGTGATTTTGTCTCGTTGCTCTCCAGTCCTCGTTTTCGAGCATATAGATCCACATCAGTTGGTGTCAATGAGGTCAGTGGCAAGGTATTAATAAAGCTTGCCCAACCAGAACGCAGCCAGCCGCCTGAGAGCGGGTGCCTTCCAGCAGAGATAATTCGAACGGTTTCTACAATCTGACCTAGCCACTCGGGGAGCCATTCCTCAATGGAGCGCCAATTTTCAAAAGTATCAAGTAAAAGAACAATATGACTGCCTTTTAGATCCGCCCTCCGAATCATTCTGTCCACAATCTCCTGTTGATTATGTTCATTCAGGTCCCATTCACCTGCACTCCTAAGCTGAGTGGCCAATTGAACTAAAACATCTTCTTTAGCCCTTATGGTTTTACTGCCATCTAAAAAATAAAAATCGCCCACCTCTGATTCAGCCATGAATTGCTGGAGAAGTGTTGATTTTCCTATACCGCTCTGTCCATAAATATGCAGCCACTGGCAGTCTGAATGTCCAGCAGCATGTTTTCGCAATATTTCTAGTTCCTGTTCTCGTCCTACAAAAAATTTTCGTACTACTCCATAAAGTTTTGCCTGAATCTGCATCGTATACCCCCTTACTAATACTTAATATTCTATATTTCCTCTTTCAGACCTTTTTTTGAGAGTTGAATGATATTGCTTGTGAGAGTGTTTATTGATTATATTTGATTCGAGAAAAGCCAAAGAGCATAAACAAGTAAAGTTACGATTATAATTAGGCAGGTGTTAGATTTGAACAAGGTACTTTCAAAACAAATAAAACTGGCCCTAGAAGACGTTTTTCCCAGCTACATTATGATTGTTTCAAAGGATGGACTTCAAACAAATACTTCTTTATCTCAGGTTTGCTATGTAGATGAACGACATATTGCTTTACCAGTTCAGACTTTTATAAAAACCTGCCACAATGTCCAAGCGGTTCCCGATATTTTTGCTGAAGTGCTAGACCCTGTAACGTTAAGGAATTGGAATCTTGAGATAAAATATTTAAACACTGTTGAACAAGGTCCTATATTTGAAAAAATGGCAGTAAAGTTAGAAAAGATATTTTCTTTAGTTGGAATGGAGGATCTCTTTCACTTAAAAGGAGCGGAAATTTATGAAGTGTTAGCCGTGAGTGAACAGTAGGGGATTCGTTTTAAGGAAAAAAAGATGGGGGGTGTTTGTTTTTCGAAAGAATAGTAACTTTAAAAATATAACTTTTGTGTTGATCCAAATGATATTTTTTACAAAAAAGGGGTTGCACCGGTTAAAACTGGTACACCCTTTTTTTAACGGAAATAATATTCAGAAGATTGAAATAAATAATTAGTCCTATTTCTTTGAGCTGAGAAATATATATATTAGGGGCTTGTATTAAAGATTATTGGGAGGGTCAACATGAAGTTAAAAAAATCGTTAGCTTTATTGTTATCAGGGAGCGTGGCCGCAGGTATTATTTTAGCAGGCTGTGGTGCAAAGTCTGGGACTGAAAAAAATGATTCAACGGTTATCAAAATCGCTACTCAGACCCCACTGTCAGGTGGAAGTGCAACAATTGGTGAAGCAATTAAGCTAGGAGCACAACTTAAATTAGACGAGGAAAAAGCAAAGTTTAAAGACTTAGGTTTTGAATTACAGCTCGTACCTTATGATGATCAGGCGGATCCCAAAAAAGGAGTGGCCAATGCACAATCAATAGGATCAGATAAGTCTGTATTTGCAGTTGTCGGTCACTTTAATTCAGGTGTCGCTATCCCTTCCTCAGAGGTATATGAAAAATACGCTATACCAATGGTTTCACCAGCCAACTCAGCAACGGATGTTACTGATAGAGGATTAAAAACAGTCAACCGTATCGTTGCTCGTGATGATTTTCAAGGTCCGGCAGGGGCTGAATATGCGGTTAACACATTAAATGCAAAGAAAATCTTTATTGTTCAAGATAAAACAGCATATGGTACAGGGCTTGCAGAAGCTTTCAAGAAAGCTGCTGAAGAAAAGGGGGCTGAAATTCTTGGGTTTGAAGGAATTACGGTCGGAGAAAAAGATTTTAATGGCGTTCTTAACCAGATTCTTTCCAAGAAGCCAGATTTAGTATACTTCGGAGGAATATATTCAGAAGGTGGACTGATTATTAAACAAGCTCGCGAAAAAGGCATCGATGTCCCATTTATGGGTGGAGATGGAATGGATTCTTCTACACTAGTTGAAATTGCTGGAGATGCAATTAAAAATACGTATATCACTTCGTTAGCAGGGGATTCTACTAAATCAGAAGAAGGTAAAAAGTTTATCGAAAAATACAAAGAAACATTTAATAAAAACACGGAATCTTACTCGGTATATGGCTATGATACGATGGGACTTGTTTTAAAAGCTATAGAGGATGCTATTAAAGGAAATGACAACAAATTGCCAACTCGTGAACAAGTAAGAGATGCTGTTCGCGGAGTGAAAGACTACCAAGGTGTGTTGACGAAAGTTAGCTTTGACGATAAAGGCGACAATGATTTTGCTAAAGTCTTTATTTATAGTTTTCCCGAAGCTAGCTACCCGGCACAATTCGTAGGTGAAGTTGGAAAATAAGAATCAAAGATTGGAAAGGGTATTACTCATTATTGAAGTGAGAATACCCTTTCTTCTATCACTTGGGACAAGGAGGTAACCTATGCTGAACGAGATAATACAATCAATCCCGCAAGTCTTGATTGATGGTCTTACTTTAGGTACGGTGTACGCCGTTATTGCTCTAGGGTACACAATGGTTTATGGCATATTGGAATTAATCAACTTTGCACACGGTGAGATCTTTATGACAGGCGCTTTTATCGGTACAGCGATATTAATCGTTTTGACGGGAATAGGATGGGTTTCAGCAGTGCCAGCGATAGTTATGCTGATTACTGTTCTCTTATTAACTGCTATCATTACAGGATTTATAGGGATGGGAATTGAAAGAGTAGCCTATCGGCCATTGCGAAATGCACCTAGATTAATCCCTCTAATCACTGCAATCGGTATTTCCTTTTTATTACAAGATATTGTGAGATTCATAGCTGAATTAAAAAAAGGGAATTTTATCGTAACAGGACCTAGTCTTTTTACTGATCAAATTTTGATTAAATCCTCGTCTATAAGCTCCATTTTTAACGATGCATCTATTAAAACATCATTTGTTATTGTTCTAGTCACAGCGGTTGTTATGATGATTGGCCTTGATCTATTTGTCAATCGAACAAAATGGGGAATGGCGATGAGGGCTGTCGCACAAGATCGAGAGACAGCTTCCTTAATGTCAGTAAATGTGAACAAGGTTATTTCAATTACGTTTTTTATCGGATCCGCACTTGGCGGAGCAACTGGAGTATTATTTGCCGTGCAATATGGAACAATCGATCCTTATATTGGGTTCATTCTTGGATTAAAGGCATTTACTGCCGCGGTATTAGGCGGGATAGGAAATATCCGGGGTGCCATGCTGGGAGGTTTACTGCTTGGAGTAATGGAAATGTTTGCATCTGCCAATTTAACCCTTTTAACTGGCGGTGTACTTGGTGCCGAATACAAAGATGTTTTTGCATTCGCCATCTTGATTATTGTATTACTTTTTAAACCGGAGGGCTTATTAGGCAAACCGGTTGCAGAGAAAGTGTAGGTGAGAAGAATGAAATCGCTATGGAACAAATACAAACAAAACAAACTGGCACAAGGAATCTTTCTTCTCATTTACATCGGAATCACATCGCTAAGTTTATTTATGGCACAAAGGTCAGTCACCGCCTTCCTACTTTTATTATCTTCACTGTTACTGCTATATTTTACAAATTTCAAAAACCTGACAAAATGGTTAATTGCGGGAATTGTTCTTGTTTTTTTACTCCCATTTACTGCTAGTAATGGCGATGCATTTCAATCCTATATGGAAGTTGCCACTCTTGTTGGAATCTATATATCGATGGCCCTTGGGTTAAATATAGTCGTTGGGATGGCAGGTCTACTTGATTTAGGATTTGTCGCGTTCTTCGCGGTTGGAGCATACACATATGGAATTTTTTCTACTGCTCAAGCAGCGAATTTTATGCCATTTGGAACTTTCCCCCTTTCAGGAGAAAGCTTTTGGATATTTATCTTAATCGGTTGTTTTGTAGCTGCATTATTTGGAATTCTACTTGGTATACCGGTCCTGCGGGTTAAAGGAGATTATTTAGCCATTGTTACGTTAGGATTTGGCGAGATTATTAGAATTATTTTTAATAACCTTGATCGCCCGATTAATATTACAAATGGTGCAATGGGAATTCCTTCCGTCACTCCACCCCGCTTGTTTGGAGTCGATTTTCTATTTCCGAGCCAATTCTATTATATTGTACTCGTCATTCTATTATTTACGATTTTTACGGTTCGTCGTTTTGAACACTCAAAAATAGGACGTTCGTGGAAAGCGGTTAGGGAAAATGAAATTGCTGCTCAATCGATGGGTGTCCCATTAGTTCGGACAAAACTAATGGCGTTTGCGATTGGTGCCTCCTTCTCTGGGATGATGGGTGTAGTCTTCGCTGCAAAACAAGCTTTTGTAGATCCTACAAGTTTCACGCTACTTGAGTCGATTACGATTTTAGTAATGGTACTCTTAGGCGGGATGGGCAGTGTTCCTGGTGTTGTTCTCGGTGCAGCTGTTATGACAATCCTGAATCTACAGGTATTAACGGAAGTTTCAAATTGGTTGAATCAACTAAGTTTGTCTGGTGTCCTTTCGATTCCAGATGCACTCTCTCCGGCTAAAATGCAAAGATTAATATTCGGCTTGCTATTAATCCTATTTGCCTTATATAGACCAAAAGGGCTTTTGCCAGCCAAAAATCGAGTTTATGATGAAAATGTTTTAAAAGAAGGAAGTATTGATCCTGATTTAGGGTTTACGCCTGAACAAACGCAAAACGAGAATCTTGATACTAAAGAGGTGTAGCTATATGTCTATTTTAGAGGTTCGAAATTTAACGAAAAAATTTGGGGGTCTTATAGCTAATCAAGATGTTTCAATGACAGTAGAAAAAAACTCAATAACAGCCGTTATTGGACCTAATGGCGCTGGAAAAACAACCTTTTTTAATATGATTACAGGTGTATATCAACCAACATCAGGAGCAATATTACTTGAAAATGAAAAAATAAACGGATTAAAGCCACATGAGGTTTCGAAAAAAGGGATATCACGAACCTTTCAGAACATCCGCTTATTTAATGAAATGTCAGTAATAGAAAATGTTCTAGTCGGTATGCATACACATTTAAAGGCTGGTCTTATTGGTATTTTATTCAATCTTCCTGCCATTCGGAGGGAAGAGAAATCCTCCGAAAAGAAAGCGTATCAATTATTGGAATATGTAGGACTGGCTCATCTGTTAAATGAAAAAGCATGCAATCTAAGTTATGGCGCACAAAGAAGACTGGAAATCGCGAGGGCTCTTGCTGCGCAACCAAAGGTCATATTATTAGACGAGCCTGCAGCTGGCATGAATCCAAAAGAAACAAACGATCTTACCCAGCTTGTTAAGAGAATGAGACATGAATTCAATTTAACCGTTATCTTAATTGAACATGATATGAAGCTTGTTATGGAAATCTCAGAATATATCATCGTACTGGATCATGGAGAAAAAATTGCCGAAGGAAAGCCTGAAAACATCAGAAATAATCCGAAGGTTATCGAAGCCTACTTAGGTTCGGGAGCAGTTCATGTGGGATAGGAGGAAATATATGCTTCAATTAAAAAATATTGAAACCTATTATGGTGGTATACAGGCCTTAAAGGGGATCGACATTTCTGTGGATAAGGGTGAAGTTGTCACACTTATAGGAAGTAATGGCGCAGGAAAATCAACTACTTTAAAATCGATAAGCGGACTAGTGAAGGTGAAGACTGGAAACATTGTCTATAATGGAACAGAAATCGCAAACAAGCCTGCCCACGAAACGAGCCTTTTAGGTATTGCTCATGTCCCTGAAGGCAGAAGAATTTTTCCGAGACTTACAGTCAAGGAAAATTTACTTATGGGATCTTTTTCAGTAAAAAATAAAAGAGTAATCAATGAGAGAATAGAAAGAGCTTTTCACTATTTCCCTAAGCTAAAAGATCGACTCGAGCAAAAAGGCGGCACGATGAGCGGAGGGGAACAGCAAATGCTTGCCATCAGCAGAGCTCTTATGATGGAACCTAAATTATTAATGCTTGACGAGCCTTCAATGGGGCTTGCTCCAATTATTGTTGAACAAATATTTGAAATCATAAAAGAACTTAATCAAGAAGGCTTAACCATCTTACTCGTTGAACAAAATGCTTATCAAGCGTTGCAAATTGCCCATAGGGGATATGTTATTCAAACAGGAGAAATTAAACTTCAAGGAAACGGCTTTGATTTGATTAAGAATGAAGAAGTCAGGGAAGCATACTTAGCCTAAACAGTGCCAGGCAACATCATTCCCTGAATGTGGTGCCTGGCACTGTTTTTGTAAATATTTTTAGCTATTGTATTTCTGTAAGGTGTCTTTATCTTTTATATATTGATAGATACTTATTGCTAAATGAATATTAAATAATGGTTGACTATCATTCAAGTCCGTTAATAGAATTTCTTCAATTCTCTTTAAACGATAGCTTAAGGTATTTGTGTGAATATGTAAGAAATCAGCCGTTTTCTTGATATTTTGATTTTGATCTAAATAAACAATCAGAGTGCTTAACAATTCGCCTTTTCTGGATTGTTCGTATTGAATAAGGGGACCTAATACTTCTTGGATAAAATCAATTAATTCTTCCTCCGAATTTTGCAAAATAAATCTCTGGACACCAAGATCTGTATAACAAAGGATAGGGTGTTCGAAATGATAGTTTTTAAGAAATTTTATACATTTTATCGCTTCCTTAAATGACTCATGAGCAGAAAGCAGTCCAGGCTTCATTCTCCCAATGCCAATAGATATATCAATCTCTCTATATTTAATTTGAATCCGATCTTGTAAATTTTTTGCAAGTTTTTTTACTTCAGCAACAATACTGGAAGAAGATAATTTAGATTGATAGGAAAGCAGGGCGACAATTTGGTTTTCATTCATTACCGCCATACCCTGTAAATTTCTTTCTAGAAATAACTTGTTGGTCATATGGAGTAAATTTTTGATAGCGCTATCAGTAACAACCTTTTTTACTTTTGATCTCTCTTCAACATTAATAATAAAAGCAACATAGTTTCTGTTGGAGTCGAAATTTAAATTTTTAGCTTTTACTATTAAAGCTTCATCTATCTGTCCTGTAAAAAGTTTCGTGACGAATTCCCCTCTTAATCGTTGCTGCGTTTCAATAATAGCTTGCTCTTTAACTAGTTCAAGGGAAAGGATCGTACTAGCATGTTCAAGAGCTGAGATATCCAATTCACTCATTTTTTGTTTGGATAGAATCATCAATACCCCTAGTGATTTTAGTTTAGAACCGAGGAGTAATACTACTAATTGAAAATTTTCGTTATCTAACGTAATGTCTGAAACTGTTCGTGAATTTTCGAGCGAAGGTATAATTTGTTTGGCATATTGCATAAAGTAGTCAGTCATTTCCTCTGTAAATGATGAAAGGCATGCAGATCCTATTAGTTCACCGATATCATCGAAGAGAAAAATATGCTGCCCAATTTTTTTATGTATATAATGCATTATCGATTGAATTCCTTCCCCATTTACAACAAGGTTGGCTAAGTTTCTATGTGTTTCAATTGACCGGGAAAGCTTACGTACCGTTTTTTCCTTTTCTCGGTAAAGGCTGGATTTTTCCAGGGCAATGGCAGCTTGATGGCCGATTGCTTCCAATAAATTAATATCTTCCTGCTGGAAGTGTAAAGATTGTTCAAAAGAATCTAAAGTGATAACCCCGATACATTCTCCCTTTAGTAAAATCGGCGAAGAAATGACAGAGGTAAAATGAATGTTGTTTCGTATCGATCTATCCAATAGGTCTCTATTTAATGGAGTTAATGTAGATAAGGCCTGTTTAATTTCTAATTCGTTCCTAAAGACTAGACATTTTTTTTGTGCAAAAGTCATACCGGTCATTGACTCACCGCTTAGTAGTTTAATTGATTTAAAAATATGTGGATAAAATAACCCTTGGGCTGATTTCGCGATTAATCGGTTTTGATGTTTATCAAAAACCCAAATAGACCCTCCGCCGCAAGCATCTACGGCAGAAATCGCTTCATTTAGGATTGAATCAAAAATAGTATCAATATCTAATGTAGAATTAATGACATTGGCAACATGAATTAATGATCTTAATTGTCGATGTGTTAATGTATCTTGCATCATTCATCATCCTAACTTTTAGAACTCGCTATTCATTTTTGTGTAAAACACACAAATTTTCCTGAAATATATTCAGAGAAATGAACATAGAATTATATTTTCTAATAGTTATAATTATAAGAAAGTTGTAAAAATATTGAAAGGGGGATATCCAATATAGATTTACTATCATTTCGTCAATTCTTTTAAAAAAATTGTCGATTTAAGGTCGAATTAAAGGAAAATAGAAATTTTTGTCTAAAAAAGTCCGAATATTAGGAAAAAGGTGGTTGCAGACTATGAATTTTGATCTAACGAAAGAACAAGAGATGATCCGAAAGTTAATTAGGGAATTTGCTGAAGCAGAAGTTGCTCCAGGAGCAGATGATAGAGACCGTACAGGGGAATTTCCTTTGGAGGCTTTTTCGAAACTATCGGAACTAGGGATCATGGGGCTGCCTTTCCCTGAACAATATGGAGGCGCGGAGGCCGACACCACCAGTTTTGCTATCGTAGTTGAAGAGCTTAGCCGTGTTTGTGCATCATCAGGGATTACATATTCTGCCCATATCTCATTAGGCGGGGCACCACTTCATTTGTTTGGTACTGATGAACAAAAAGAAAAATACTTAACGCCAATTTGTACTGGAGAGTCATTTGGGGCATTTGGTTTGACGGAACCTAATGCAGGATCCGATGCTGGCGGCACACAAACAACTGCTGTTCTAGACGGGGATGAATGGGTCATAAATGGATCAAAATGTTTTATTACCAATGCTAGCTATGCCAAACACGTTGCTGTTACGGCCATAACTGACCGTTCAAAAGGAATTAATGGAATTAGTGCATTTATTGTTCCAACGGACACACTAGGATTTACGGTTATCAACAATTATGAAAAAATGGGTCTTCATGCCTCAAATACGACCGAATTAATACTAGAAAATGTAAGGGTTCCCAAAGAAAATCTATTAGGAACAGAGGGGAATGGCTACAAGCAATTTTTAGCTACCCTTGATGGCGGAAGAATTGGAATCGGTGCAATGGCTGTCGGGATTGCGCAAGGTGCATTCGAAAAATCTCTTCAGTATGCAAAGGAAAGAAAGCAATTTGGAAAAAGCTTAACAAACTTCCAGGCAATCCAATTTAAATTAGCTGACATGGCCATGAATATTGAATTAGCCCGAAATATGGTTTACAAAGCAGCCTGGTTAAAGGACCAAGGTCGTCCATTTAAAAAAGAAGCAGCTTACGCAAAATTATTTGCTTCTGAAATATGTATGCGTACATGTGACCAAGCCGTTCAAATCCATGGTGGTTATGGATATATGAAGGAATATCAAGTAGAAAGATTCTTCCGTGATGCAAAGCTTTTGGAAATTGGCGAGGGAACATCTGAAGTCCAACGCATGGTAATTGCGAAACAAATTGGTTGTTAACTAGTTGACTAGAATTAATAAAAAAATGAAAAAGGAGCTGTAAACATGGATTTAAGTGGAATTTTAAAAGTCGTTTCAGATAGCAAACTCGTTTACCCAAGCGAAGAAAAGATACGCTCTACCTCTATTGGTAGTACTGAAGCATTTCAACAACTACTGAAACAATCCCAAGAAGACCCGGCAGCCTTTTGGGATGATGTGGCCCGCGAACTTACATGGTATGAACCGTGGAACGAAACCATTAGTGGGCAGCTTCCTGACTTTCGCTTTTTTTCCGGCGGTATTAGTAACCCAAGTATCAATTTGCTTGACCGGCATGTAGAGAATGGGGCAGGCAACCGAACGGCGCTTATTTGGGAGGGTGAAAACGGCGATTCGAAATTTTACACCTATAATATGCTTCTGGCTGAAGTCAATCGATTCGCAAATGTTCTTCGGTCATTTGGTGTAAAAAAAGGTGATGGTGTTGCTATTTTTCTTCCAAACCTTGCGGAAGCATTTATTGCCGTATTAGCCTGTTTTCGTGTTGGCGCTGTTTACAACACTGTTTTCGCAGGTTATTCCGAAAAATCATTAACAGACCGTCTCATTAACTTTGAGCCAAAAGTAGTGGTGACGACAGACGCCACCATTCGCCGGGGAAAAGTCATTCGTTTAAAAGAAAAGGTCGATAAGGTAGCGCCGGAAATCCCTTCTGTGGAAGCTGTCATTGTTGTCAACCGTCTAGGTTTAGAGGTCGAAATGAAAGAAGGCTTTGATTACTGGTGGCATGAGCTGACAAAAAAGGCAAGTATCGTGTGTGAACCTGAAAGAATGGAAGCGAACGAGAGCGGAATCGTTTTTTATACAAGCGGTACGACAGGAAAACCAAAAGGTGTCGTGCATTCCGGGATGGCTTTTGTTATTCAGAATTACATCTATGCCAAATATCATATGGATCACCATGATGATGATGTCTTCTGGTGCACGGCTGATGTCGGCTGGTTAACCATGCATATTTGGGGAATTGCCGGCGCCCTAGCGAATGGTGTCACAACTGTTGTTTTTGAAGGAGCTATTGATTATCCAACAAAAGACCGTTTTTATCAAATCATTGAAAAATACCGGGTGAATAAGTTATTTACTGCTCCCACTGCATTAAGAATGTTAAAAAGTATGGGAGAAAAACCACTAAAGCAATATGATCTATCTTGCCTTGATGTCATTTCTCTTGTCGGAGAACCTTTCGATCCTGAAACATGGCACTGGACATATGAAATATTAGGAAATAAAAACATATATATCAATAATACTTGGGGTCAAACCGAAACAGCCGGTTCGCCAATAGCCGGAGCAGCATGGCTGACGCCGATGAAACCGGGCTCCTCGGGTAATCCATTTTTGGGTGCCGTTTTTGATGTTGTTGATGCCGAAGGAAATCCGGTTAAACCTCTTCAGTTAGGAAACTTAGTCATTACAAAACCGTTTCCGATGCTGTGCCGGACGCTTTGGAAAGAGCCGGAGCGATATTTCGCCTCTTATTTTAGCCAAGTGGAAGGCAGTTATTATGCCAGTGATCTTGCGCTAATCGATAAAGATGGATTTTTATGGGTAGTTGGACGTTCTGATGACGCATTTAATGTTGCGGGACATCGGTTAAGTACGATGGAAATGGAAAGTGCTGTACTTGAAGTTGCAGGTGTCTCCGAATGCGCCATTATTGGGATTCCTGATGAAATAAAAGGAGAAGTTCCTTTAGTCTTTGTCCGCCTGGCTGACGGTTTTGAAGGTACAGCAGAGTTAGAAGAACGGATAAATAATAATATCGTACAACAAATTGGTAAAATTGCCAGTCCAAAAACGATTATTTTTACCGACATGCTGCCGAAAACAGTCAGCGGAAAAATTATGCGCCGCTTATTAAAGGAAATCGTTGTAACAGGTAGTGTTGCCGGTGATATAACTGGTTTGGAAGATCCAACTACTGTTGCCCAAATACAAGAGAAAGTTTTTGAAAATAAAACGGGTAGATAATGTTTGATTAGGACCAGTCATTTGTTCATAAAATGATCGGCACATGACTGGTTCCACCAATTTATTCCATAAAAGACAGAAAGGGTGGAATGCATGTTCAAAAAGGTGTTGATCGCGAATCGTGGCGAAATTGCTGTTCGAGTTATGCGAACGTGCAAGGCCTTAGGAATTCATACGATTGGAGTATATTCCGAAGCTGATGCAGATGCTCCCCATGTGAAAATGGCGGATGAGGCCCATTTAATTGGAAGTGCTCGTGTGGCAGAAAGTTATTTGAACATCGATAAAATTTTAGAAGTCGCGAAAGGAACGAAAGCAGATGCCATCCATCCCGGATATGGATTGCTTTCCGAGAATGCGGAATTTGCCCGCCGATGTGAGGAAGCAGGACTTACATTCATCGGACCTTCTCCTGCGGTTATTTCTAAAATGGGTAGCAAGATTGAGTCTCGTAAAGCAATGGAGGAAGCGGGTGTTCCAGTTGTTCCAGGAATTACCTACCCGCTGGCTGATGCAGAGGAGGCAGTAGAAGTAGCCGACCGCATCGGATATCCAGTGATGTTAAAAGCCTCCGCTGGTGGAGGCGGAATCGGGATGCAGGTGGTCAAGAGCGGTGATGAAATCCGCAAGGCCTTTGCCGGCAACCAAAAACGAGCGACTGATTTCTTTGGTGACGGGGCGATGTACGTTGAAAAATACGTTGAAAGTCCAAGACATATTGAGATTCAAATCTTAGCTGATGGCTTTGGAAATACCGTTTACCTTTGGGAACGTGAATGTTCGATTCAACGCAGGCACCAAAAAGTTGTTGAAGAAGCTCCATCTTCTTTTATTACTGAAATAACGCGTAAAAAAATGGGAGAGGCAGCTGTAAAGGCGGCAAAATCTATTGGGTATAAAAACGCAGGTACAATTGAGTTCTTGGTTGATGAACAGCAAAATTTCTATTTCCTTGAAATGAATACCCGTCTGCAAGTGGAGCATCCAGTGACGGAAGAAATAACCGGTTTGGACTTGGTTGAAAAACAATTGAAAATTGCTGCAGGTGAAGCCTTAACTTTTTCACAAGAAGAGGTAAAACGTGATGGTCATGCCATTGAAGTTAGAGTCTACGCAGAAGATCCAAAGACATTTTTCCCTTCTCCAGGAAAAATAACAAAATTAGTGCTGCCGGACGGTGAAGGTGTTCGACATGAATTAGCAATTCATGGACAATCCGTGGTCACGCCTTTTTATGACCCAATGATTGCTAAGCTGGTTGTTAAAGGCAGTAATCGGGAGGAAGCAATCGAACGTTTGCAAGCAGCCTTAGCAGATTATCAAATAGAAGGAATTAAAACAAATATTCCAATGCTGCAAGAAGTCATTTCCCACCCGGCATTCCGTTCAGGTGATACGACAACGAACTTTGTTGAGAAGTACTTAAAACCTTTAAAAAAAGCAAATAAATAGGAGGAATCATCATGAGTGAAGTAGTAGCAAGTATGGCTGGAAGTGTATGGAAGGTACTAGTTAAGGTTGGAGACCAGGTAGAAGAAGGTCAGGATGTAGCGATTTTAGAATCAATGAAAATGGAAATCCCCATTGCAGCCGAGTTCGATGGAACGGTTAAGGAAGTGAAAGTGAACGAAGGCGATTTTGTGAATGAAGGAGATGTCATTGCAGAAATTGAATAAATCCTAAAATTATTAGGAGAAGGAGATGGAACAATGAAGTGGCCCGCAAATATAACCATTAAAGAGGTTGGTCCACGGGATGGACTGCAAAACGAAAAGGTATTTATTTCAACCGAGGATAAAATTGCCTGGATTAATCAATTATCATCCAGCGGCCTGAACCATATTGAAATTACCTCTTTTGTTAATCCAAAATGGATTCCTGCTCTTTCAGATGCGGTTGCCGTTTCTACAGGTATTACCAGACAGCCTGGTGTAACTTATACGGCTCTTGTTCCAAACGAGCGAGGTTTAGCACGGGCGTTTGAAGCGAACATCGATGAAGCAGCAGTGTTTATGTCAGCCAGCGAAACTCATAATCTAAAAAATATAAATAAATCGATTCGTGATACCTTCCCGGTATTAAGTGATTTGGTCCAAAAAACCCTTGCAGCAGGGAAATCGAGCAGGGGTTATGTTTCTACTGTGTTCGGTTGTCCCTATGAAGGGAATGTTGATATAGATGCAGTGATAAGGGTATCGGAAACCTTATTTGAGATGGGAATTGGCGAGCTGTCACTAGGGGATACCATCGGGGTAGCCACTCCAAAGCAGGTCCAAGAGGTTTTACAAGTTTTACTAAAAAGGTTCCCTGCTGAAAAATTAGCGATGCATTTCCACGATACCCGCGGAACGGCGCTGGCCAATATCTTAGCATCGCTGGAGATGGGAATAACCACTTTTGATTCTTCCGTTGGAGGATTAGGCGGCTGCCCTTATGCTCCAGGAGCAGCGGGTAATGTAGCTACGGATGATTTACTTTATATGGTTCATGGGATGGGAATTCACACTGGGGTGGACCAGGAAAAGATTTTGGCTGCATCGAGGTACATTCAAGGGAAGATTGGTAAAGCTTTACCTAGTAAAAGTTTCCAAGCTGCAAGCTCTCAATCAGGCTGCAAGATATGAGGAAGGTGACCACATGGGTAAAAAAGTAGTAGTGAACCGGTTGGAAAATGGAATCATAATGATTACTTTAAATCGTCCTGAGGCAGCTAATGCTTTATCTGTCCAAATGCTAGAGGAACTTCAGGACGCGATTCTTGCCTGTAAATTTGATCGGACAGTCCGCTGTATTGTGATGACTGGGACAGGGGAGAAAGCTTTCTGTGCAGGTGCTGATTTAAAAGAACGGGCAGGAATGGATCCAGTTCAGGTACAGAAGACGGTTTCCTTGATCCGTAGAAATATAAATGAGTTAGAAGCATTATCGCAGCCGGTGATTGCCGCTGTGAACGGCGTTGCATTTGGCGGGGGAACGGAACTTGCTCTGGCTTGTGATATTCGGATTGCCTCTGAAACAGCAAAGCTTGGACTTACAGAAACTTCTCTGGGAATTATTCCAGGTGCTGGGGGTACCCAGCGTTTACCGAGATTAGTAGGTAAGGGACGTGCGAAAGAGCTTATTTTCACTGCGAGAAGAATTGACGCTGTAGAAGCTTTGGAGATTGGATTAGTAGAGTATAAGGTTCCTGCAGATTACTTGATTGAAAAAGCATTAGAAATAGCCAGACAAATTGTCAAGAATGGTCCGATTGCCGTTGCACAAGCAAAATTCGCCATCGATAAGGGATATGATGTAGATCTTAACACCGGTCTTGCTATCGAACAAAATGCTTATGAAGTAACGATTCCGACGAAGGACCGATTAGAAGGTTTGCAAGCTTTTAAGGAAAAAAGACCTCCGGTTTATAAGGGAGAATAGGAGAATACTAAGGAGGAGATTCAATGTCAGTTGAAATAAATAACCTTCAAAAAACACTTGAAGATCGAGTAGAACAAATTAAAAAGGGTGGGCCCCCTAAGTATCATGAGAAAAATCAGGAACAAGGGAAACTATTTGTTCGTGATCGGCTAAAACTATTATTCGATTCTGGTTTTGAATTAGAGGATGCGCTTTTTGCAAACTGTATCGCGGGGGATCTCCCGGCAGATGGTGTTTATACCGGAATGGGAAAAATCAATGGTCAGCTAGTATGTGTAATGGCAAATGATTCAACGATAAAAGCGGGTTCCTGGGGTGCACGCACAGTTGAGAAAATTATCCGTATCCAGGAAACAGCAGAAAAAATGCGTTTACCGCTGCTATACCTTGTGGATTCAGCTGGTGCCCGCATCACGGATCAGGTTGAAATGTTCCCTGGCAGGCGCGGGGCAGGTCGGATTTTTTACAATCAAGTGAAACTTTCTGGGAAAATTCCACAAATTTGTATTTTGTTTGGTCCGTCTGCTGCAGGTGGAGCCTATATCCCGGCATTTTGCGATATCGTGATCATGGTAGATAAAAACGCCTCGATGTATCTGGGCTCGCCACGGATGGCCGAAATGGTGATAGGTGAAAAAGTTACCTTGGAGGAAATGGGTGGTGCACGGATGCACTGTTCCGTATCCGGATGTGGAGATGTTTTGGCGAAAAATGAAGAGGAAGCCATTGCAATAGCTCGTGATTATCTTGCTTACTTCCCAGCAAATTTTTCTGAAAAACCTCCTGTCCGTGAGGCAGTAGCTCCAAAACAATTGAAGAAAACGTTAGAAGAACTGATTCCAGCAAATCAAAATTCTCCATTTAATATGCATGATTTAATTAGTGGAATTATCGATGAAGGTTCCTTCTTTGAAATCAAAAAGCTATTTGCAGCTGAACTCATTACAGGTCTTGCCCGCTTGAACGGAAAGCCTGTCGGAATCATTGCCAATCAGCCGCGTGTAAAAGGCGGGGTATTGTTCCATGATACGGCAGATAAAGCCGCGAAATTTATTAATCTTTGTGATGCTTTCCATATTCCGCTCTTGTTCCTGGTTGATGTTCCAGGATTTATGATTGGTACAAAAGTAGAACGGGCAGGAATCATTCGCCACGGTGCGAAAATGATTTCCGCCATGTCCGAAGCGACTGTTCCAAAGATTTCTGTAATTGTTCGTAAGGCCTATGGTGCAGGTCTATATGCGATGGCCGGACCGGCATTTGAACCGGATGCATGTCTTGCGCTACCCTCTGCTCAAATTGCGGTTATGGGACCAGAAGCTGCAGTTAATGCAGTATATGCTAAAAAAATTGCCGAGTTACCTGAAGAGGAGCGTGCTGCTTTTATCGAGGAAAAACGCAATGAATATAAAGAGGACATCGATATTTACCGATTAGCATCAGAAATGGTGATTGACGGTATTATTCCAGCAAATTCTTTACGCGATGAGCTTGTAAACCGGTTTGAGGCATATTCCTCAAAATATATGATTTTCTCAGAACGAAAGCACTCAGTATATCCGGTTTAAAAAATATAACAAGAAGGCACCTTCAGTTTTGAGGGTGCCTTTTAACATTGTGTTGTTTGGTTCATTTCTTCTATTGGATTATCATTTTGCTGTGAACGCCATTTTTTTATGCCAAAAATGTTCAAGTAGAGTCAGTTTTACAAAACTCATTATTTGTACTGGTCCAGCCTGTTGAAATATTGGATAAGGAATTGATAGAAATTCTTTTCGGATGGTCCAATGTCTCTATGTTTCGGAATAATAACCCCAACTGTACGCATGGCCTTTGGTGTTTCAATCGGTACTTTGACTGTGAATCGGGGAACAGAGTCATAGAATGTACTCTCCGGTAATAGGCTAACGCCGATTCCTGCAGAAACAAGCCCTTTTAAAGCATCCATATCCTCCCCTTCGGACGCAATGTTCGGTTCGAAGCCAGCCTCATGACAGGCATCTATAGCAATTTTTCGAAGGATATATCCATCTGGAAATAAGACAAATGGATCTGTCTGCAAATCACTTAAATACAGACTTTTTCTATCAGCCAAGGGGTGATACTCAGGAAGCAAGGCAACGATATTTTCCATAAATAAAATCTTAGCCTCGAGATCAGGTTCCTTCATGGGCACAGGTCCAAGAAAGGCTAAATCGATTTCTCCGTTTTTAACCGCATCGATTAAGTAGGCATAGGAGCCATGCCGCAAATGAAAATTAACATTTGGCGCAACTTCCTTATAAGCCGAAATAAGAGTTGGAAGCCAATATATGGAAAGACTTGATGGATATCCAATATTAAGCGTTCCTCCTAGTGGATTGAGATATTCTTCTACTTTTTCCTTTCCTTCTTCTAATGTTTTTAAAGCACTTATGGCAAATTGTAAAAAAATATTTCCAATCTGTGTAATCTTAATGTTCCTACCGACCCTTTCTAATAACTTAACCCCTAGCTCCTCTTCTAGCTTGGTAATTTGATAGCTAACGGCTGATTGTGCCACGTTTAGATGATCAGCTGCCTCAGTAACATGCTGCCGTTCGGCAACTTCGATTAAATAACGTAATTGACGAAGTTCCACTTTTGTTTCTCCTTCCCATTCATACAAGAATTAGATTGATTTGATATAAATTATATATTGTTTGGATTGATTAGAAAACCTAAAATAGTTCATATAGAATATTTCGACAAAAATAAACCAACTGGGAGAGATTTGATATGACGTTTCATCAACTACCAAAAGCACAAGGTCTCTACCGTCCTGAATTTGAACATGATGCTTGTGGAATTGGGCTGTATGCTCACTTAAAAGGGAATGCTACACATGCTATTGTGTCAAAAGGTCTGAAAATGCTTTGTCAAATGGATCATCGCGGCGGACAGGGGAGTGACCCGCTGACTGGCGATGGCGCGGGACTTATGGTTCAAATACCGGATCTTTTCTTCCGAACAGAATGTTCAGCAATAAATTTACCTAAAAAAGGGAAATACGGTGTGGGGATGCTGTTTTTCTCAAAGGATGATGCGGAACGAGAAAAAATAGAAACATATATTAATAAAATAGTGGAACAAGAGGGCCAAACAGTACTTGGCTGGAGAACAGTCCCGGTCAATGCAGAACCAATCGGGGTAACGGCACAGGAAAGCTGTCCTGTGATCCGCCAGTTGTTTGTTAGTGACAACGAAAATAGTACGGATTCATTAGCGTTTGAACGAAAATTGTATGTGATTAGGAAACAAGTAGAAAAATGGGCGACGGATTCCCAATATCGGTTTTATTTTGCGAGCCTTTCGAGCAGGACAATTGTTTACAAGGGGCTGTTAACGCCTGAACAAGTTGATCAGTTCTATTTGGATTTGCAGGATGAGAATTTTATCTCTGCGTTTGCTTTAGTGCATTCACGCTTTAGCACAAACACATTTCCGAGCTGGGAAAGAGCACATCCTAACCGTTATTTAATTCACAACGGCGAAATTAATACCCTTCAAGGAAATATTCACTGGATGAATGCGCGAGAAAAACAATTCGTTTCTGAAGCGTTTGGTAGCGATTTGGAAAAAGTACTGCCAATCCTAGATACTGATGGAAGTGACTCATCAATCTTAGATAATGCGCTTGAATTTTTAGTGCTTGCTGGCCGTAAGCCTGCGCATGCAGCCATGATGCTTGTTCCAGAGCCATGGTCAGAAAATCCTCATATCACCCAGGAAAAGCGAGCTTTTTATGAATATCATAGTTCTTTAATGGAGCCTTGGGATGGACCTTCCGCCATTTCTTTTACCGACGGAAAACAAATAGGTGCTATCTTAGATCGAAACGGTCTTCGTCCGGCCCGTTATTATGTTACAGAAGATGATTATATTATTTTTTCATCAGAGGTTGGCGTCATCGATGTTGATCCAGAAAAGGTGTTATACAAAGAGCGACTGAGCCCAGGGAAAATGCTATTGATTGATTTAGAAGAAGGACGAATTATTTCTGACGAGGAAATTAAATCTGAGCTTGCAAGAGAACAGCCATATCAGCAATGGCTTGATGGTCAGCTTGTTCGATTGGAAGAAAAAGTAGAGGTTGAGGGAGAGATTCTAGCAGATTTACTGGTTCGCCAAAAAGCTTTTGGATATACGTATGAAGATATTCAAAAATATATCCTTCCAGTTGTAAGTGAAGGCAAGGATCCGCTTAGCGCGATGGGAAATGATATGCCGCTCGCTGTTTTATCAGACCGGCCACAAGCTTTGTTTAATTACTTTAAGCAATTATTTGCCCAAGTAACGAATCCGCCGATTGATTCCATTCGTGAGGCTATCGTTACTTCAACCATTTCCTATTTAGGAGCGGAAGGTAATTTGCTGAATCCAACAGCAGAAAATTGCCGTCGGATTCAGCTGGAGACACCGATTCTTACCAACTTCCAGCTTGAAGAATTAAAGAACAGCGAATTATTTAAAAGCAAAGTGATCGACATCCTGTTTTCAGAGGATTTAGGGAATAGTCTTAACGAAATGTGCCGTCAAGCAGAAGAAACAATCGCAGAAGGGGCCAGCTTAATCATCCTTTCTGACCGTAATATGAATGAAAAAGATGCTGCGATTCCATCATTACTGGCTGCAAGTACCCTTCATCAGCACTTGATTCGTGAAGGATTAAGAACGAAGGCAAGCATCATTGTTGAAACAGGGGAAGTAAGAGAAGTTCATCATTTTGCAGTATTGCTCGGATATGGAGTAGATGCAATTAATCCTTATCTGCCTTTCTCGATTTATCAGGACGCCGTACAGGAAGGGATTTTACCGTACACGTATACAGAAACAGTTAAAACATACGTGTATGCAATGACTGAGGGTGTTGTGAAGGTCATGTCCAAAATGGGGATTTCAACCGTACAGAGCTACCGTGGTGCGCAAACTTTTGAAGCAGTTGGTATTAGCACTGAGGTGATTGATCGTTACTTCACTGGTACAGTTTCCCAGCTGGGAGGGATTGGTTTAGATACTATCGCTGAAGAGGCGAAGCTACGCCACATTGCAGCTTATACTGATTTGACCGACAAGACATTAGAATCAGGCAGTAACTTCCAATGGAGACATGATGGTGAACACCATGCCTTCAATCTAGGAACAATCCATACCCTGCAATGGGCTTGCCGCAACGGTGATTATCAATTATTTAAAAAATACTCGACACTTGCAAATGAAGAAAAACTTGGCTTTTTACGCAACTTATTCACCTTTAATGGTTCGAGACCGGCTGTCCCGATAGAGGAAGTTGAATCCATTGAGTCAATCGTTCGCCGCTTTAAAACAGGAGCGATGTCATTTGGCTCTATCAGTAAGGAAGCTCATGAAACATTAGCGATTGCCATGAACCGATTAGGCGGAAAAAGCAACTCGGGTGAAGGAGGGGAAGATTCGAGCCGTTATGTTTTAGATGAAAATGGCGACAACAGAGGAAGTGCCATTAAACAAGTTGCTTCCGGCCGTTTTGGTGTAAAAAGTCATTACCTTGTTAATGCCAAAGAACTGCAAATAAAAATGGCACAAGGAGCAAAGCCAGGTGAAGGTGGACAGCTAATGGGTAAAAAGGTTTATCCATGGGTTGCCGACGTTCGTGGGGCAACACCAGGTGTCAGTTTAATATCTCCGCCGCCGCACCATGACATTTACTCTATCGAGGATTTGGCTCAGCTAATCCATGATTTGAAAAATGCCAACCGTGACGCTCGTATCAGCGTAAAGCTTGTTTCTAAAGGCGGCGTTGGAACCATCGCTGCTGGTGTTGCTAAAGCGGTAGCCGATGTGATTGTGATTAGCGGTTACGATGGTGGAACTGGAGCATCGCCAAAAACGAGCATTCAGCACGCCGGATTGCCATGGGAACTTGGATTAGCAGAGGCACACCAAACGCTTATGCTGAATGGTTTACGTGATCGGGTTGTACTTGAAACAGACGGAAAATTAATGACAGGTCTGGATGTCGTCATGGCTGCCTTGCTTGGAGCGGAGGAATATGGCTTTGCAACAGCACCTCTTGTTGTTCTAGGGTGTGTGATGATGCGTGTTTGTCATTTGGATACATGTCCGGTTGGAATCGCCACTCAAAACCCTGAGCTTCGTAAAAAGTTTACGGGTGAAGCCGATTATATCGTTAACTTTATGCGTTTTGTTGCACAGGAAGTACGTGAGATTATGGCCGAGCTTGGATTTAGAACGGTTGAGGAAATGGTCGGTCGTACCGATGTTTTAATGGTAAGTGAGCGGGCAAAAGCACATTGGAAGGCACAGCATTTGGATTTAACTAGGTTGCTTTATAAGCCTGAAGGAACACGCACCTTTAAGCGACCGCAAAATCATAAAATAAACGAAACCCTTGATGTAAAAAGAATTCTGCCAGCTGTTCAACCGGCTTTAGAGCAGGGAACACCAGTGGATGTCAGCTTCCCAATTACCAATGTAAATCGCGTGGTTGGTACGATTGTTGGTAGTGAAATATCCAAACGATTCGGTGAAGAAGGTCTTCCAGAGGATACCATTACCCTTAGGTTTACCGGTTCGGCAGGGCAAAGCTTTGGTGCTTTTGTACCGAAAGGGATGTCTCTTTTTCTTACCGGGGACGCAAACGATTATGTTGGAAAAGGTCTGTCTGGCGGGAAAATCATCGTTAAAGCAGATGAACACACAAAGATCGTTTCAGGAGAAAATGTGATTGCTGGAAATGTGTCCTTCATCGGGGCAACAAGCGGTGAAGCTTATATTAACGGACGCGTTGGGGAACGTTTTGCTGTTCGTAACAGCGGTGCAAATGTGGTTGTTGAAGGAATTGGTGACCATGGCTGTGAGTATATGACTGGCGGACGTGTTGTTGTACTAGGGGATGTTGGCAAAAATTTTGCAGCTGGAATGTCCGGTGGGATAGCCTACGTCTTAGTTGATGACAAGAATGAATTTAAAACTTTATGCAACCAAGAATTGATAGAATTTGAATCGGTATTAAGTCCTGCCGATCGGACTGAGCTAAAAACATTAATCAAAAACCATTTCCGATATACAGATAGTGTAAAGGCCAATTGTGTTCTTGAAAACTGGGAAGAATGTGTGAGGAAATTTATCAAAGTCATTCCAAAGGATTATAAAAGGATGCTCCATTTGATTGAGGAGCAAATTGTAGCTGGCTTACCGGAAGATAAAGCCGTTATGCGTGCATTTTTAGAGAATTCCGGAGCGAAAACAGTACCATCAAAACAACATGAAGCTGGAATCCGCTAAGAAAGGGGAGAGGGAAAATGGGGAAAATAACAGGATTTATGGAATATTCCCGGGTAAAAGTTGGAGAAAGACAACCTCTAACCCGCTTAAACGATTGGAAAGAGTATACTGCTCCTTTTTCTGCTGAAAAGTTAAGTATACAGGGGGCCCGGTGCATGGATTGCGCCACTCCCTTCTGCCATACCGGGATGGAGATTCGAGGAGCAACTTCAGGGTGTCCGATACACAACTTGATACCTGAGTGGAATGATCTAGTCTATCGCGGCCGTTGGAAAGAAGCACTTGATCGGCTGCTGAAAACCAATAATTTTCCTGAGTTTACAGGAAGGGTTTGTCCTGCTCCGTGTGAAGGTTCATGTACGCTGGCGATTTCCGACCCTGCGGTAACCATTAAAAATATTGAACAAGCGATTATTGATAAAGGATTTGAAAACGGATGGATCATACCTAGGATCCCAACCTCACGGACCGGAAAGAAAGTGGCAATTATCGGTTCCGGTCCTGCCGGTTTGGCAGCTGCTGATCAGCTTAATCAAGCAGGTCATTCGATCACCGTTCTTGAGCGTGCCGACCGTCCTGGCGGGTTGCTGATGTATGGAATACCGAACATGAAGCTTGATAAAGAAGTGGTAGAACGCCGGATTCGATTATTGGCACAAGAGGGAATCGACTTCGTTACGAATACAGAAGTAGGTAAAGATATAACAGCTGCAGAACTTCAAGCACAGTTCGATGCCGTCATCCTTTGTACAGGTGCGCAGAAGCAGCGGAATTTAGAGATTGAAGGCAGTGAAGCGAAAAGTGTTCACCTTGCCATGGATTATTTAACGTTATCGACAAAAAGTCTATTGGATTCCAATTTTGAAGATGGTCAATTTATCAATGTAGAAGGCAAAGATGTCATCGTTATTGGCGGTGGGGATACAGGTGCCGACTGTGTGGCCACAGCTCTTCGTCAGAAATGCCGCAGTGTTGTTCAATTTGGAAAGCATCCACAATTGCCTGCTGAACGCACTTCGGATAATTTATGGCCAGCCTATCCAAATGTTTTTACAATGGATTATGCTTATAAGGAAGCAGAAGCTAAATTTGGGGAAGATCCTCGTCAATATTCGATTCAAACCAAGAAAGTTGTGGCCGATGAGAATGGTACCGTGAAAGAACTTCACACAATCCAAATGGAGAAACTAAAGGATGAAGAAGGGCGTTATTATTTTAATGAAATCCTAGGCACTGAAAAAGTATGGCCAGTTCAGTTCGTTTTTGTCGCAATTGGCTTTGAGGGCACAGAGCAGCCTCTGTTAAACCAATTTGGTGTGAAAGCAGTTAATCATAAAATAAATGCTGCATATGGTGAGTTCAAAACCAACGTCGAAGGAGTGTTTGCTGCGGGAGACGCCAGAAGGGGGCAAAGCCTTATCGTTTGGGCAATCAACGAAGGACGTGAAGTTGCGCGGGAAGTAGACAAATACCTGGGTGCGAAAACTCTTCAATATTGATATTACTTGGATATGTTGTTATAAACGAAGGGTTAGATTTAAACTTATGTTATTTATATGTTTGGAGCAAATCTAACAAGTGCATAATATATAATTGTAAGCCGCTCCTGCGGCTTTTTATTTTACTAATTAACTTATTAAACCATTTATTTTAAAGGTGGCAGCAGTCATGGGAGAAATTCCAAAAGATATAGTTCCATTACCCCAGGAATTTTATGAACAGCCTACACTAGAACTAGGAAAGGCATTGCTCGGATGCCTCCTTGTAAAAGAAACACCTAAGGGAATTGCAGCAGGATATATTGTTGAAACAGAGGCATACATGGGTCCAAGTGACAGGGCTGCCCATAGCTATAATAACAGGAGGACGGCAAGAACAGAGGTTATGTTCCATCGTTCAGGTCTTGCCTATACATATCTTATGCACACACACTGCCTTTTCAATGTGGTTAGCGGAGGTGAAGAAAATCCTGAAGCCGTTTTGGTCCGTGCCCTTGAACCTCGGTACGGAATTCAGCTTATGAAAAGCAGAAGAGGGATTGAGCAACTGAAAAATCTCACAAACGGTCCTGGAAAACTGACAAAATCATTGGGCATTTCAATGGAGGACTATGGCAGTTCACTCACTCTCCCACCTTTATACATAGCCAAAGGCTTTCGTCCGGAAAGCATATCAGTCGGTAAAAGGATTGGAATTGATAACTCTGGTGAAGCGAGGGATTATCCTTGGCGTTTCTGGATTACGAATAATAAATATGTTTCAAGGCATCAAATATCTGAATATGTTGTTAACTTGATACAGAATCAAAATGTTTAAGAATAAATGTGCCTTCAAATCGATAATTTATAGACTATTCTAGCAACTTTGTATTAAAATGAAATTTATATATTTAGTTCTATCAAATATAGAGTAATCTCCCGTACCAAACCTAGGGTAATAAAACTTTTAATATATACTGGAGGCAGCTATGAACTTTGTTAGTACACGCGGAAATGTAAGTAAAATCGGTTTTATTGATACAGTCTTAATGGGACTGGCAAATGATGGGGGATTATTAGTACCTGAGAAAATCCCACAAATTCCTGCAGAAAAGTTAGAAGCAATGTCCAAGTTAACGTATCAAGAATTAGCGTACGAAATCTTTTCCTATTATGTTGATGGAGAGATCCCGGAAAATGAGTTAAAGGCCTTAATCGAGAAAAGCTATGCAACCTTCCGCCACCCTGAGGTAACACCTGTTCAAAAGCTGAAGGATAACATGTATGTGCTAGAACTCTTCCACGGGCCAACCTTTGCGTTTAAAGATATTGCACTGCAATTCTTAGGAAATTTATATTCCTATGTATCAAAGAAGACAGGTGAATCGATTCATATTCTTGGCGCTACTTCAGGGGATACGGGCGCCTCAGCCATTGAGGGTGTCAGAGGAAAAGAAGGGATTCGCATTTGTATTTTGCACCCACATGGCAAAGTAAGTAAGGTGCAAGAATTACAAATGACCACGGTTGATGACAAAAGTGTTTTGAACTTGGCCATTAAAGGAACGTTTGATGATGGTCAAAGAATTATCAAGGAATTGTTTGCTGATGTGGATTTTAAAAACAAATATCATATGCGTGCGATTAATTCCATTAACTTTGTTCGGATCATGGCGCAAACGGTTTATTATTTCTATGCGTATTTCCAAGTGAAAAAAGAGACCGATGTAAAGAATATTAACTTTAGTGTGCCAACTGGGAATTTTGGGGATATCTTTGCGGGATATCTTGCAAAGAAAATGGGACTGCCGGTTGGTAAACTCATCGTTGCGACCAACGAGAATAATATTTTAGAAGGTTTTATCCATGATGGAGTGTACAAGCCAGGTGAATTCCGCAGCACGTATAGCCCTTCTATGGATATCCAAGTAGCTAGCAATTTTGAGCGCTATCTATATTACTTGCTTGGAGAAAATCCCAAGTCCGTGTCGGTCTTAATGGAGAAATTCAAGTCAGAAGGAAAAATTGTTGTAAGCGACAATTTGCTCCAAATAGTGAAAGAAGATTTTGCGGCACATGGAGTTAATGGAGAAGAATGCTTGGAAACAATCAGTAAGTACAATGTTGAAACAAGTTATTTATTAGATCCACACACTGCGTGCGGGGTCGCTGCATACGAAAGTTGTAATACACCAAATGAGATTTGTGTCACACTAGCAACTGCTCATCCGGCAAAATTTAATGAATCGATTGAACGTTGTAATATCCAACAGACATTTCCTGAGCAAATAAATCAATTGTTTAATAAACCACAGTATTTAGAGGTTGTTGAAGCCGATAAAGGTAAAATTGTTCGTCATTTAGAAAAGCTTTTTAGTTTTACTGCAAAATAAAACCAATGCAATCTGTAAATTCGGATACGATTTTCTGGAGGAAGTAAGGGCTCAAGTTCAGGTAAATAGGAACGGGGAAACTGCCGATTTGTAATTATCGACAGTTTTTCCCATTGGATTATTTATCAAAAAAGAGGGGACCCCTCTTTTGCGGTTTTTATAAAAATTTATTTTTTTAATATATTGTCACATGATTATTAACATGATACTATTAGTTGAAATTTAAATCCCTTTAATCTGGTCCAGAGAGTCCAAAAAGGCGAAGGTAAAATTCATACATATTAATTATGTCTATGAATGCCCTTTTGTCCTTTGGATGAGAGGGTATTTATTTTTCAAAAAATCTTTTAAATAAGTCCTGTGAGGCTTGAAAGGAGAATGACAATTGGATTATCGTAAAAAAACAGTAGTCGCATCAGTAGCTGGTTTAACATTAGAGGGTATGGATATCATGTTTATATCCTTTGCGATGTCAATGATTATTTCGGAGTTTCATATTGATATGGCAGCTGGTGGACTTATTTCTTCTATTACTAATATAGGAATGCTTGCTGGGGGAGTTATTTTCGGTATTTTAGCAGATAAGTTTGGGAGAGTTAAAATATTTACTTATACCATTCTACTATTTGCTATCGGAACAGCGTTAACCGGGCTAGCACAAAATATCGAACAAGTATATTTATTTAGGTTTATTTCAGGCTTAGGAGCAGGCGGAGAATATGGTATTGGTATGGCACTTGTCGCTGAAGCATGGCCAAAGAATAAACAAGGGCGCGCTTCTTCATACGTTAGCGTCGGTGCACAATATGGTGTTATCCTTGCAGCAGTTCTTAGCGCGATGATTCTTCCTTCATGGGGATGGCGAGGATTGTTTTTCGTTGGATTGGCCCCAGTTATATTCGCCTTTATCGTACGAAAGAAACTAGATGAATCACCTGTATGGCTCGCTTCACAAAAGAATAAGCAAGTCGCGCAGAAACAAGGTAAATTAAAGCAATTGTTTGCTACTCCTAGAATAACATTAACAACTTTTGCTCTGGCAATAATGGCAACGGTCCAAATCGCAGGTTATAATGGTTTGATGATTTGGCTGCCGTCAATGCTTCAACAATCCCAAGGCTTATCCGTTTCAAGCTCGGCACTTTGGACCATCAGTACTGCTGCGGGAATGATTGCAGGTATGTTAACCTTTGGACAATTTATCGATCGCTTCGGAATGAAACGCTCATATGGAATCTTCTTAGTTGCTTCCGCAGTTGCTGTCTTTCTATATTCTTATGCGTCTGGCAGTGCAGGTCTTTTAATTGGCGGTGCGATTGTCGGATTCTTCTCGAATGGAATGTTTGCAGGTTATGGAGCATTAATTAGCAAGTATTATTCAGTAGAAATTCGCAGTACCGCAACGAATACAATTTTTAACTTTGGCAGGGCCTTAGGTGGATTATCTCCAATATTAGTAGGATATATCCTGCAAAATGCAAATGTAACGGTAGCAATGGGGTATCTTGCATTACTCTATTGTATCTCCTTAATAGCAATGGTTAGTTTGCAAAAGGGAAAATTTAAACAAGAAGAAATGAGTCATCTAACTAAAGCAGTGTAATGGTAGTAAGAAAGCCATTCTCTCCAAGATTCAGCTGGAGGGAATGGTTTTTTATATTGGTAAAAAAAATGAATTTTTTGAAAATAGATTGACTCATTGGAATGAAACATGATATAAACACAGTAAGAATTTTAGTACATTAAAGCATATGACATACAAATAATGACAAAATAGGATATACAGGAGGCATTACTTTCATGGGACAGAGCAGCAAAATTTTAGACTGTACGATTCGAGATGGTGGCTTGGTAAATAATTGGGATTTCAGTGTCGAATTTGTTCAAGACTTGTATAATAGCCTAAGCGCTGCGGGTGTTGAATACATGGAGATTGGCTACAAAAACTCTCCAAAACTACTGAATGCAACTGAGCCCAATCCATGGAGATTTCTTGACGATAACTTCCTGAAAGAAATTTTCCCTGAGAAAAAATTCACCAAGTTTTCTGCTCTAGTAGATATTGGGCGGGTAGATCCAAATGACATTTTACCACGTGAGCAAAGTGTTTTAGATATGATTCGAGTGGCTTGCTATATCCGCGAAGTAGATAAAGGGTTAGAGCTTGTACAAATGTTTCATGATTTGGGCTATGAGACTTCACTTAACATTATGGCTTTATCCAGTGTACCTGAAAAACAACTTACGAAAGCGTTTGAAATGGTGAAGGAAAGTCCTGTGGATGTTGTATATATCGTCGATTCCTTTGGAAGCCTAGATCCTACGGATATCGAGCACCAAGTGAAAAAATTCAAAGAGTTGATACCTAACAAACAGCTTGGAATCCATACACATAACAACATGCAGTTAGCATTTGCCAATACATTAGCAGCAATGCAAAATGGGGTTACATACTTGGATTCGTCTGTTTATGGCATGGGCCGTGCTGCAGGTAACTGTAATACAGAACTTCTTGTCAGCTACATCCAAAAGCCAAGCTATGAACTGAAGCCAGTACTTGGAATGATTGAAAAGCACATGCTGGAAATGCGCCAAAAGTGGGAGTGGGGTTATATCATTCCATATATGATTTCCGGTGTACTAAATGAACATCCACGTGTTGCCATGGCTTACCGTGATAGCGCGGATCGTGACAAATTTGTAGATTTTTATGATAAAGTAACATCACCCGAAGCCAATATTGCTCCTGCAACGAAATAGGTTAGATTACCAAAGAGTACATCTCTAGATAGAGGTGTACTCTTTGGTTTTTTGAGGGATTTATTAAATTGATGCCAATAGGAAATGAGAGCAGGATAACTGCAATGAGAAAGGAGAGTTGAAGAAAAGGTGATCATGAAGGATGATAACCAAATACCGGATTGTAAGCTAAGGAAAAGGTCATCATGAAGCGTATGATAACCAAAAACCGGATTGAAAGCCGAAGAAAAGGTCATCATCAAATGGATGATAACCAAATACTCGATTGAAGGCTGAAGAAAAGGTCATCATGAAGCGTATGATGACCAAAAACCGGTTTAAAGACTGATGAAAAGGTCATCATCCACCAAATCATGACCAAAATTCTAAATAATAGAAATTTTATTCATAATAAGTCTATCATTTTCTGATAATATCATTCGTTTATGTAACTCCCTCAAAATCTTAAATTCCTTTGATTCGTATAAAAATAATCTCTAGGGTACTAGTAAGTCGTGTTTGGTTAACCTTACCCCACCCGCCATAAAAAATAGTCTATTATTATTCTAAGAAAATTTCATTTAGCAACCAAAACCTAACTAGTTTATAATAAAAGGATGTCCAAAATAGATATTTGAAGTCTATTCATGACTCTATGAAGATTTAAGCAGGTGAGTACAATCGACATTATTGAAACACGGGTGAGAGGTTTTATAGCTGATATTCAACACCCTAGTCAGAAAAAGAAAATAAATAGTAACGATTTAGAATTTCAGCTGCGCAAGCTGATGGATGATTATTTTGAAATGAACGGTTATTCGTTGTATTATCGTGCAGTCGAAACACTCCAAGGTGAAGGAGAACTTATCCCGATAAAAAATAATCAATATAATGGCAAAACACCAGCACTTGCCTTATATTATTGGGTTAATATCAAGGTTCAGGAATCCAAATGGGATCGTCTCGAGATGATGAAATTAAGTGATCAGTTTGATTTTTCCTATTATGAACGGCATCCTGAATGGCAAACGGTGGATGAATGGAACCGAATCCAGAATTTATATACTTTTCTAAAGTCTAGTCAGGAACGGGAAACCGTGTCATTAGAAGAAAGAAGCCTGGAGCTCTTTGGTCATGAAAAATTTTTAATAGATAGTGATAGTTTTCCCGATGGAAAAGGCTTTTTAGCTAGAATAGGAATATCAGAAGACCA
This sequence comes from Neobacillus niacini, assembly GCF_031457145.1. Taxonomy (GTDB): domain Bacteria; phylum Bacillota; class Bacilli; order Bacillales; family Cytobacillaceae; genus Neobacillus; species Neobacillus niacini_J. Next base: position 39,553 of record NZ_JAVDVZ010000002.1, on the reverse strand, counting down.
ACTTAAAATGGTGAACTATGGGGAGCCTTTTGTATTTTGGATGAAACAAGGGAAAGAAATGAAAGATATTCAAAGAATACTAATCGTCGAAAATCTATCTTTCTTTCATACTTCTATTAAATTATTGGAAGGGAATCAGCTCGATTATGAACCTGAACTAATCATTTATGGTGAAGGCACCAAAATCGAACGGAGCTTTTCCTTTTTCTATCGAATGTTTCCGCAAAAAAACTATCTTTTCTATTACGCAGGAGATCTTGATGCGGCAGGATACGGGATTAACATTCGGCTTATAGAAAAATATCCGGATTGCTGTATTCAGCCTGCATTGCTCATCTATCGCAAAATGCTTGAATGCCTAGAACAAAGGAATGACCAGAAAATAGGACAAACACAAAACCTCAAATACCGTGATTTATTTTTTCAATGGTTTACGGAAGAGGAGCAAGTGTTATTAATGCAATTATGGCAGGAAAATAAGCGAATCCCGCAAGAAGTTTTAACAATTGAAACATGGAGGAGATGGATGTGAACGAATCATGGGAAGGTTTCGCCCAGCGAATGCAACGATTAAATCCACTGTTTGAACTTGGCAGGGGAATGGAGGTAGGAGAGCTGAAGCCTCATATCCAAACCATTCTCATGCAAGTGCTCCTCACCATTTTTTATAGGGAATTAAATGATGATGAATTCAGACATAAATCCGATATCAAACATATGGTAGAAGATTCCATAAAACAAATGAAGCTATTAGCAGACGATAAGCAAATTGAACGGATTACAAGTGGGCTCCTTTATCAAGGAAAAGAAGAGTATAGTAAACCGTTTGAAGCCTTATATTACGATGAAATAAGACAATCTTGGGAAACTCAGGTCTTCCGATATGTCACGATGGATGAATTATATACGAATTTAGAAATCGGTGGATCGATTGTTTATAAACTCACGGATGTCTCTCAAGAAATGATTTTTATGAGCAGGGAAATGGCTGAGGAATTTTCCATAACGATTGAACAACTCTATAGTATGCAGCTGATTAAAAACGGTAATTTTAGAAAAGCTACTCGAAACCTCGATCACCTCATTTCACGCGTAAACCGCTTAATGGCAAGAGAATTCTCCTTTCAGAAGGAAATGATAAACAATCCCAAAATCTTATTGATTGAAGAAGAATGGCAAAGGGCCGACAACCGCGTAGAAATTGAAAAGCAATTTGATGAAGAAAAAAATCACTTCCGTACCATTACAAGCATGATAGAAAAAACGAAACGAAGAAATGAAGAAGATGATTATATTCAGAAAGAATTGATTCTTCTCCAAGAAAAAATTGGCCATACAAGGCAATTGCATGATCGTTTTGCCAAGCTAGTCATTCAAAATATCTCCTATGAGATGAAATTAAAAGCGGAAAACCCTTCTTTGTTTTGGGAGACCAGCCTGGTTTCATTTCGCGAACATATTTATGAAAATGGGTTCATGAAGGAAGGGGTCAAAAGCTTCGAGACTATAGAAAGAGTCCTTTCTCCTTTATTTTCACCGAAAAATGAATTTATTTTGCCGCTAGATTGGATATGGGGAGAGCAAGAATTTGATGAAAAACAACTTACCGATTCTGTAGTCGAAGAGGAGACAGGTGAAAGCATAACTCGAATGAGAGTGACAAACTGGGAGTCTGTTATAAAGGCATGGAGTTATGTTTTTCAACATTTACAAACATACAGAGAGTTTTCATTAGCTGATTTAAAAACAATGCCATTGGAAGTACAGGATTTATGGTTTGAAGAATCTGAAACAATTGATTTATGGATGATGTTTGATAAAAAGCCACTGAAGGTTCAAGTGCTGCATCGGAAGGAAGAAACATTAAGTGACGAGAGGGAAATTCTTCTTTATAAACTAATGGAGGAATATCCGCAATTTCAAACTTTTGAAGGCTCGAAAATCTTTACCATGTTTGATCATCGAGCCGAGCCGCATCTTTGGTACCAAATGAAAATTACCCCGTTTAAGATTTGTGTGCAGGAGGAGAAATAATGAATGCCGAATCAATCAAAAAAGCATCAGCTGTCTATTTTACTCTAGTAAAAGATAAAGTAATTGACGAAAATAGCGAACACTTCCAAACTTATTTTGATCCAGAAGTGAGACAGACTGTTCTTTTATTAGCAGACGAATCAGGTACATATATCATTGAATCGCCTAAACGGATTCAATTAGTTGTCCAGCCGACCGGTTCGGTCTTTGCTACGAACTTTACACATATGAAAGAGAAGCATAAGCAAGTCGAAACAAAAAAACACTTTCATCTTATTAGCGTTGTCATTATGGCTTTTTTAGCGAGCATTGACCGCAACCAGGCCGCAAAAATCCGAACGAAGCGAGAAGGGATTAGCTACTTCGCATTAGAACGGCAAGTCAACGATCTAGTAATGAATTGGGATAGCATTCTGAAAGCGAACCCTGCCTTCGGAGAAGAAGAACGAATCGATATGAAAGACATTGTGACAACGTGGAAATACATGGAAGTGGATACGGATGATTATGGGGCTAAAAAAGCCAATAGACGAACCAGAATCGGTTTAATTGCAAGCAGCATGCGCTTATTAGAGACAGAGGGCTTAATCGTTATACTTGATCGGGATGATATTCCAAAAGCGATTCCCAAAAATGAGCTTTTTGAGCGAATTGAATACCTGTATCACGATTATGATCGTTATGAATTATTTAAAAAATTAATGACTACAGAGGAGGATGAGCATGCCGAAAATCCATCGAATTAGAATTGTTGGCCTGAAGTATGATGGCATGCAAAAGCAATATAAAGATACCACTTTTAATTTCCATAATGAAGAGACATCAACAAATGGTCTTATTGCGATGATGAATGGTGGCGGGAAAGGTGTATTCCTGCAAACCATCTTCCAAATTCTTAAACCTGGAACCTCATGGGGAAAGCAAAACAATCGTTATTACCAGCAGTTCTTTTTTAATAATAAAGAGCAATTTATTCCTTATACCTTTCATGTTCTCATTCAATGGGAATTGGACGGGTCTGACCGCCGGCACCTGGTAACGGGAGGTATGTTCTCAGCCGAACAGCGGATCTCGATGAGTGAAGAAAGTGGTAGTGAAAGCAAGTCGTTGGAACAGGAAGCGAAGATCCTCCCCAATATTACCTTTTATACAAGAGAATTTGAACGGAAAGAAGAGGCATCCCTTGAGCATATTCCACTCTTTGAAAATGATGAGGTTGCGGAAACCGAAGGCTTGAAGGATTATTTAAAATGGAACGGATATGACGTTTACCGCGATACGAAGAAGCACTATCGCATTCTTGATACATACGGAATTAACCGTAAAGACTGGGATATCATGAAAGAAATTAACAAGGATGAAGGCGGCGTGGGCAAATACTTTGAGGGAGCAGAAGATGACCATTCCTTGTTCCAAAAACGAATTATTCCTACTGTTAGTCAAGTCTTGCATCGGACGGAACATCAAAAAAACGATCTTGTCGAGATTTTCAAGAGTCAAGCAAGTATTGCGAAGGACCTCCCTGTTCTTTTAAAAAGAGAGCAGGCACATAAGGAATTTTTAGAAGACATTGTCCCTTTTGAAGAGAATCTAGCAAAAGGAGTCGAGCATAAAGAAATTGTTACTGGCAGTGTAAAGGTAGGAAGACAACTGCTTGGTGCTTTAGAACATTTAAAGAAATCAGAAGAGGAAAGTTTGCTTACTTTAGAGAAAGACATTGAAAAATTAACGATTAGGCAAGCAGAGCTACGCTTTCAAAAGGACAATTTAGAGTATGCAAAAGCTCACAGAGAGGTACGAGATTGGGAGAAGAAATTAGTAGAAGAAAGGAAAAAGCATTTTTCCTTACAAGAGATTGTTAAGGAAAAACAGGAACGAAAAGAACAGCTTGCCTTTCAGGCTTTATTGAAAGAGTGGAATGAAAACGAACAAACCATACGCTCTCTTTCACAGCAAATCGCGACATTAGAACAAAATAGCGGTTTAGAGCAAGTGAATCAAAGAATGGATGAAATCAAAAAAGAAGCTAGAAAGCAATGGGAGGATTCTTATCTATCCCTCCAAGAAGCTGTTAAGCAGTATTTGGGTTATCAAAAGTTCTTGAAGAAAAAAGGAAATGATCTGTCGCAGCAGGATAAACATAAGACAAAAGAGATTGCCCAGCTTAGTACTGAAATAGATTTCTTATTTACCCAAATACAAACATTTGAATCTAAGGAAGAAGGGCTCATCAAAGAATTTGGCGACCGTATAACCTATGACTTAAAGGGTTTTATCGAGTTTCTTTCTAAACAAATTGAAGACAAAAAGGGTAATGTAGAAGAACTGCAGGCAAAAGATAAAGAATCTAGTGAAGTTCAAAATCAACTTGCTGCTGCACATGGTACTCTCGTCCAATCGATACAATTTTCTGAGGAAAAATGTGCAGAGTTAAAGAAAGAAAATGAAGAGCAAAGGCAAAAAGAAGCAAAACTAGTAGATAGGCTTCATGGGTTATTAGATGATGTCACTGGACCATTTACTCATGCGCTTCTTTCAAAATATACGATACAGATTGAAGAAATACTAGGCAATAATCGAGAACAAGGCGAACAAATTAAAAAGGACCTTTGGGAAGTACAACTGGACCATTCCTTAAATGATGAGCACTTCTGGATTCCCAATAAAGATGTGAAAGAATTAAAGGAATGGATCGATGAAAAAACTGGGATTGATGTATTTTATGGAACACAATTTCTCCAATCTTTAGGAAAAGAAGAAATCGAGAATTACCTTTTGACGTATCCGCTCCTTCCTTACGGTTTAGTCGTTAGCGGGCAGCAATGGCAAAAAATTAATCAGCAGGTTCTTTCAGGAAGAATGTTTAAAAGTCCTGTTCCGATTTTCTTACGTGAGGAAATGAACAATGAGACTCACCAGTATTCCTTTGTGATCATTAACGGAACGGAGAAAGAGCTTTTAACGGATAAAAATCATTTCACTAACTGGAAAATAAAGATTGCTAAACAAATAGAAGAAAAGAAAGATACATTAATTGAACTTGAAAAAACAGAAACCTCCTTACGTCGGATTTTAAAAGAAATCGATCGATTTTTATCAAAACCGCTAGCTGGAGATATTGAGAAAACCTTCAATCAGGAACAGAACGCCCTTTTTTCAAAGAAAAAGAGTTTACAAGAAATCACGACACAACAGGAAAAAGAAAAAGAATTAAAGCTTGGGCTAAAAGAACAGTTGGAGACCACAAAGGGAAAGATTGAAAAGCTTACAAAAGATGTAGAAACATTAGAAGATTTTGACCGTGAAAAGCTAGTTCATCTAGAAAATAAACGTTTGAAGGTAGAGAAAGAGAAACAAAAGGAAGCCTTACGTCTAGTGCAGCAAGAAATTGGAAAAGAGCACCATAATATCGTTGAACTGCAAACCAAGTGGAATCAAACGTATTTAGAATGGAAGGTAACAACCGAACAAAATATAAAAGAGATAGCCATCTTTATTGAGACAGCGATTTTTCCTGCGGATGAAAAAGCGGAGCAAGGTGAAGAGGTCCCACGTTTATCGCCACATTTATTAGAAGAGGTAACTGGCAGCATACAAGAGTTAAAACAGCTCCAAAAATCAAAAGAAGAACAGGCTAGAGAATTATTAGTTATTCAAGCAAAAAAAGAAACAGAACAAAAGCAGCAAAAGAAATTAGAGAAAAAACTCGATTCTCATAATAAGGAGTGGAATAACGCTCCGGAACCAGATGAACCTATTAGTATCTTAGAAAATATGCTGCAAACTGCAAATAAGGAAGCGAAGGCTGCGGATAAAGAAGAACGGGAACAAGGAACAGCTGTAACGGTCGCTGAAACTTCCCTAAAGCATGCAACAGAACAGCGTGACAAGACCGGAAAGAAAGTGGCCAAGCATGAAAAACAGCCTGAAGAATGGGAAGACCTTGACTTAGAAGTAAAGGCTGTGGAAATAAAAGACCAAACGAAACAAACGAAAGAGGAAGAAAAGCAGGCTGAAAAGCAGCTAAAAGAAAAAGAAACCAACATTGCTGGTTATGAAGGGGATTTGTTAACTTTATCCGTTATCCTTAAGGAGGAGGCGGCAGCATTTACGGAAAGTGATTTAGAAAAAATTAAGAGTCAAGGAAAAGCATGTATCCTATCCTGGTGTGAAGAACATCAAAACATTCAGGAAGAGGGCCAAGAGAAGCATGCGAAAATCGAGCAATCCTTACGTAATTTAAAGTTAACGATTGAAGGTAAAGATTGGGAGATTCGTTTTAAAAATGAAGTATTAACCACATTAGACCATATGGATACGAGGCATTATTCCCATATCCAAAGTGTAGTAAAAAATATGAAGCGTTTTTCACAAAGTGGATTGGAACAATTGGAACGTGACAAAGAAAGGGCAGAGAATGCTCAAAACTTCTGGGCTAGCCGTGCCAGCATGAAGGTCATGAGTATTTCAGAGGCAATTCGTTCCATGATTGCAAAAATGAAGCTGAAAAACGAACGAGGATCCTTCCCGCTCGTCCAGCTCAAAGAAGACATCTTACCTAAAAAGCCTGAAGATGTCGAGCCGCTTCTGAAGCAGCATTTTGTATCTGCTATTAACAAAATTACTAAACAATTCGATACGATTGATCATACGAATCTAGCTGTAGACCAAGAAATAAAGCAGCTCATTAGTGATGAACAAATTTTGTTTGTATCTCTACGAAATCGGTATCCTGAGCTATTGGTTTACAATATGCGAACGGATAATGCCTTTATGTACGGGAAACCGCAAAGAGAGCATTATTCAACCTGGCAAACGATTAATCAAGGTTCAAGAACAAAATCCGATGGTAGTGGAGGACAAAAGCTATCTGCCCGAATGGTGATGATGATGATGCTATTATCCGTTAAAAACGAAACAGATCAAAGCTGGGTTCCGTTAGTCTGTGATAATCCGTTCGGACAAGCGGCATCGGCACACGTCCTTGATCCGATATTCTCAGTAGCCGAAAAACTGAAGTTCCAATTCATCGTTGTTACTCCGCCAGAACTAGTGAAAACGGAAATCAGCCAGAGATTTGAAGCCTATTACAAATTAGACTTCATTCGCGAAAAAGGGAAAGAAATTGTTTCGGACACGATTGTTCCAGCATTTCGAATTTACCAGGGTGCTGAAGCAACACAATGATGAAACATTGAGGATTTAATGTAAAAAGTCTCACCTTCTGTATGGAAGGTGGGATTTTTTTACTTCGGTTGTTTTTACATAATTACTGATTTAATATTTGGTTTGCACTTCACTTTTACTATTTAGAATGATAGATTGATAACCTAAATGTGACAGGTTTAAAGATTGTCTAATAAAATTACAAATATTCATAAAATTATCACAACCTAAAGTTGTCTGAATTTTTATATAATTAATTTTGTAATCGTTTACAAAACCTTGCGAAATATTTGATTGTGGGGGTGTGACAAAAAGTACAAATCAGTTTTTTAAGTTAAATTAGAGGGGTAAATTAAGGGAGGATGAATGAATTGTCAAGTAAATCTAAACGTTTAAGAAAACTTGTAATGGGCTCGCTTGTAACAACTATCGCCGCAGCTTCTATTGCTGGCGGAGCATTAGCCGCTCCACCAGACCACTCCAACGCTGGTGGGAAAAAGTCACCGTCGGTTGAAGCTCGTGTCAAGCCTATCATCAAGATAGGACAACGCGAGTTCAAAGATCTCAACGCCAATGGAAAGCTTGACCGGTACGAGGACTGGCGCTTGTCCACCGAAAAGCGTGTTGAAGACCTTCTTCCACGCATGAGCATGGAGGAGAAGGCTGGTATCATGCAGATCACTTCATTAGGGTCTACTGCTGATATCGTTAAAGATTACGTTAATAACCGCCATATCCGCTTTATGATTATTCGAGATAACCTTACAGCAGAAAAGTTAGCAGAGCGGGCTAACTCCTACCAGGAGATTGCAGAGGCTTCATCGTTAGGTATTCCACTCGTTTTAACGTCTAACCCTCGTAACCACATCAATGAGCAAAATCAGTTCGGAATCAGTGAAGCCTCTGGCCAGTTCTCATCTTGGCCAGGTACATTGGGTCTAGCTGCAACTGGTGACATTGACTTAATCCGTGATTTCGCAGAGATCGCCAGAGATGAATGGCGCGCATCCGGAATCCAGAAGGCTTATGCATACCAAATTGAGACTGCGACCGAACCGCGCTGGCGCCGCATATCTGGTACCTTTGGGGAGGATCCAAAGTTGAATGCAGAGATTGCACGTGAGTTAGTCCTTGGCTTCCAAGGAAAGGAGCTTAGCAGCCAGTCTGTGGCCCAGACGATTAAACATTTCCCTGGTGACGGTGCGGTACTTAATGGCCTTGACCCACACAATGATGAAGGTCAATATGCTATCTATCCGACTGAAGGCAGCTTATACAAGTATCAGCTTCCGCCGTTCCAAGCAGCTATTGACGCAGGTGCAAGCTCGGTAATGTCCTACTATAACTTGCCTAAAAACGATATGAGCGCTGTGCAGCTTCCGAAAAATCTTTGGTACTCTGATACACAGCAGTTCGAGGAAGTGGCGGGTGCCTATAACAAGAAAATCATTACCGACTTACTTCGCGGTGAGATGGGCTTCAAAGGCTACGTTAACAGCGATAGCGGTGTGCTGACTAGCATGGACTATGGAGTTGAAAATCTAACAATCGAGGAAAAGTTCGCGAAGGCAATTGATGCGGGAACGAATATCTTCTCAGACAACAACAATCCAAGCGGTCTAATTTCTGCGGTTAATAAAGGGCTGGTCAAAGAAAAGGACCTTAACCCATCAGTAGCCCTGTTACTTACTGAGATGTTCAACCTTGGAATGTTTGAGGATCCATACACTGATCCAGCAAAAGCACAGGCACTTGCAGATTCGCCAGAGTCTCAGGCTCGTGCAGACGAGGCTCACCTTAAGTCAGTAACGCTCCTGCGTAACAACGAGAATATGCTGCCGCTGACTGATGCCAAAATAGCATCTACGAAGCTTTATGTTCAGGTATTTGCAGGCAATAACAGTGCAGCTAGGACAACAGCGCTAAAGGAGCTCATTGCTAAGGAAGATCCATCCGTCACTATCGTTAACACGCTTGAAGAGGCAAACGCAGCCCTTGTTATGTTGCGTCCAACAGCTTTTGAGAACAAAGTTGACGTTCACACTCCTGTCGATATCAAGTTGGGTACAAACACTGGCATAGATGTTAATAGAGTGATCGAGATTGAAAAGAAAGTTCCAACAACCCTTGTCATCAATCTTAACAACCCATGGGTCATGGATGAGGTTGAGCCACACGCTGCAGCTGTTGTCGCAACCTACAACGTAAGTGGAGAGGCACTTCTAGATGTGCTTCGTGGCCGCTTTAACCCTACTGGTAAACTGCCAATTACCATTCCAGCCAACCAGGAAGCTGTAGATAAAAATGCTTCTGACGTCCCAGGCTATGCTGAAAAATTCGACTACACCTACACAAATGAAGTTGGTGATGATTACACCTTCGGCTTCGGTTTGGGCTACGACAAGAAGTAAGGTAAGAGATCCAAGTAATACTGGTTCCAAATAAATAAACAGGATTGAACTCTGTAATACAGGGTTCAATCCTTTAATTTTTTTTTGGAATCATCAGGTGCAGTTCCCCAAATCAAACTTCGTATGAAAAATCTTTTCCATATAAGTAGCGGTATGACAGGTTTTTCATAAATGTGACAAATTAAAAAGATTGACTAACAAAATCACAAAAAAATATAAAATTTTACAATTGGAAGTTATTCCATTTTTTATATAATTAATTTTGCAATCACTTTGCAGGTACTGCAAAATTTAGATTTAGAACAAGGTACTTTATAGGAGCAAATCTTAAAAAGGGTGTGTGTATATTTATGGAATGTCTAAGCACTAAACAATTGCTAGAATCTTATATTCTTGCAATTGATTTAAACTTAAGTAAAGAATTTATAGGTATATTAGGTAATGAGTTGCACAAACGAGATCCTAATCAGTCACTATTCCTTAAACAGGGTAGTAAGCATGAACATTGTTTATTTAAAGATACGCTACATCTAATGGAGGGTACCTTGTGACTGAGCAAGAAAAAAAGTTACTTATTAAAACATCTGTTATTCTTAGGAAAGATACTAGCCAAATGAAGTTAGTTGATATTATTGAAGAATTGATTCATTTTATTGAATCAAAATCGAATTAAAAATTAATTCGTTTGTCCTCTTACGCTAGCTAATAAAAGGCGAAAGGGGATATTTGTTTTGCGGAAAAAATTTAATAGTTGAAAAAGAACGGTAGCGTAAACTCTTTCAAATGCCGCTAAATTTCCCCAATCAACCAACCTCCTGAATTCATTATTAGAAAAGTACTCCCTCGTAAACAAAATGAACAAAATGATTATTAAGTTTTTAATGCTGTTTAAATGTATAACCTTTAAAATATTCGAAAATTTTGTAAAATTAAGAAAACGTTTACAAGGGGGAATTAAAAATGTTTTCTATTAAAAAAATTTCAACATTCATGTGTGCTGGGGCATTGGCACTAACTCTTGGTGCTTGTAGCAGCAAAGAAACAGCAAGCCCTGACAAGAAGGAAGAAAGTACAGGTTATCCGACGAAAACAATTACAGTTGTAGCACCATCTGGAGCAGGTGGGGGATGGGATTTAACTGCTCGTTCGTTTACAAAAATTTTGGGTGAAACAAAGATTATCGAACAGCCATTGACGGTTGAGAATAAGCCTGGTGGCGGTGGTGCTGTATTTATGGCTGAATATGCTACCCAGCAAGCAGCGAATAACGATATGCTCTTTGTCAATTCACCACCGATTGTGATTAACAATTTGAAAAAAGAAGGAAATAGTCCATATGGGTACAAAAATACAACGCCATTAGCGCAGTTGACAAAAGATTTTGGTGCTATTGTCGTAAAAGCCGATTCTCCATTTAAAGACTTAAAGTCAGTTTTGGAAGAAGTAAAGAAGGATCCTAGTAAACTAACATTTGCTGGAGGTTCAGCTCCAGGTTCCATGGACCATTTAATCTCCATTCTTCCCGCTTATAAGTATGGAGTGGACCCAACAAAAGTGAAATACGTTTCCTATGATGGCGGCGGAGAAGCGGTTACAGCACTTCTTGGCGGTAACGCAGATGTAATTGGCACCGATGCCTCCAGTGTGAAGGAGTTTCTAAAGGCGGGTAAGATACGCGTGCTGGCGATTACCTCTGAAGAACGATTAGCTGGGGATTTTAAAGATGTGCCAACTGCAATAGAACAAGGTGTAGATGCAGAATTCACCATTTGGCGCGGGGTTTTTGGACCAGAAAAAATGTCAAAAGAAGCAAAAACTTATTGGGAAAAATCCATTGAAACACTCGTGAACTCTCCTGAATGGAAGAAAGAAGTAGAGACGCAAGGCTGGGAATTGGAATACAAAAACAGTGCTGATTTTAAAAAGTTCTTAGACGAGCAAGAAAGCCAAGTCCAGCAATTATTAGAAGCATTAGGTATGCAGAAGTAAAAGGTGAGGGAAGGGGGATACTTTCTCCTTCCCGGTATTCTTTTTGAAAGGGGATTTCGAATGATTATTCAATTTGATCGCATTGCATCAGTTTTGTTTCTCGCAATAGGTGTTCTTTTTATCATTGGGAGCCAGCAGCTTGGAAGCTCCTCCTATGGAAGTTCTGTTGGACCAGATATATTTCCGTTAATTCTTGGAATCATACTTGTATTATTAAGTATCCGTCTATTTTATGAAACATTCAGGCAAAATCAACAGGGTTCTAAAGAAAAATTATTGTACAAGCCATTTTTAATCATCTTTATAGCGACATTATTTTATATTTTGACATTGGAAACAATCGGGTATGTCATCACTACCTTTCTATTTTTATTTGTTTGTTTTCAAACAATGGAACGTTCAAAGTGGGTTCAATCCCTTATCATTTCTGCTTGTTTTTCAGGATTTGTATATTTCTTTTACGTAGAGATTTTAAAAGGTACGCTTCCAGACTGGCCAATTTGGTTTTCATAGCCAACTAGAAACTTTTAGAAAGGAGATCAAACCATGAGTACAATCGATTACTTAATTCAGGGATTTGGAACAGCCCTTATTTGGTATAATATCTTATTTGCTTTTGTTGGGGTATTGATTGGAACCGCTGTTGGTGTGCTACCAGGAATTGGACCGATGAGTGGTGTAGCCCTGCTAATTCCAGTAACAGCTTCTATTACTGGCGGCCTTCCTCCGGAACAAGCAGCAACCAGCGCCATTATCCTGTTAGCTGGAGTCTATTATGGAGCAATGTATGGAGGATCGACCACTTCCATTCTATTAAATACACCAGGAGAATCCTCTTCTGTTGTGACAACTTTAGATGGTTACCAGATGGCGAAAAAAGGAAGGGCTGGAAGTGCCTTATCCATAGCGGCAATCGGATCTTTCGTGGCAGGGATTGTTACACTTGCTGCGCTGATTCTATTAGCGAAACCACTATCATCTGTAGCGATAAAATTTGGACCGGCCGAATATTTTTCTTTAATGCTTTTAGGGCTCGGAGCTGTCAGCGGGCTAGCTGGGAAATCTGTTACAAAAGCATTAATCATGACGGTTTGTGGATTATTACTTGGAACAATTGGAATTGACAGCGTATCAGGTATTGCTAGATTTACCTTTGATGTCCCGTGGCTGTATCAGGGAATTGAGTTTTTAACCATTGCTGTTGGATTGTTTGCACTCGGTGAAGTGTTTAAGACCATCTTGGAAAAAGATGAGGAAGATGCTGAAATTGCAAAGATTAATAATTTACTGCCATCAAAAGAAGAGTTAAAAGAATCTGCAGCTCCCATCGTCCGTGGCTCATTATTAGGTTTTTTTGTAGGGATTTTACCTGGTGCCGGGGCAACGCTTGCATCCTTTTTTTCCTATATTCTTGAAAAAAAGGTTTCAAAAGATCCATCGAAATTTGGAACTGGAGCTATTGCAGGAGTTGCGGCACCAGAATCTGCCAATAACGCTGCATCTGGCGGTGCGATGATACCCCTTTTAACATTAGGGATTCCAGGGTCGGGAACAACAGCAATATTAATGGGAGCGTTAATGATGTATAATGTCCAGCCAGGACCATTATTATTTGAAGACCATCCTCAGGTAGCTTGGGGACTGATTGCTAGTATGTTTATCGGAAATATTATGCTATTAATTCTAAATCTTCCACTTGTAAGAGTGTTTGCAAAAATTATTCAAACCCCAAAGAAATTTTTGATTCCTATGATCATAGCCATTTCCATTTTTGGTGTCTATGCAGTTCAAGTATCCACGAATGATCTCTTGCTTTTATTGGTTTGCGGAATACTTGGTTATTTTTTGACCAAGAATGATTATCCCATTGCCCCGCTCGTTCTCGGATTGGTTTTAGGGCCAATGGTTGAGAATAACTTACGACGTGCGTTAACGATTTCTAATGGCGATTTCAGTATATTTTTAACAAGACCGATTTCGTTGGTTTTTATCCTTATTACCCTTCTTTGGCTTGTCATACCACTTATGCTGAAAAAACGAGGAAAAGACGTAATCATTAATATTGAAGGATAATTATTTTAATAATTCGAAAAACTCCTTTTTTTAAGGAGTTTTTTTATTATAATAAGCATAGAGGTGTTTGCATGCTATTACATACAAAATTAATGCTAGTAATATCTATTCTAATTATCTCAATTGGCGGGATTTTTGAGATAACTTTTAAAAATATTTTGGAAACTCACCTTAAAGATGAAATTGGTTCTAAAGCCTTGTCCGTGGCCCAAACGATTGCGAATATGCCAGAGATTCAAGAGGCTTTTCAAGCGGACAAACCACAATCAGTCTTGCAACCGATTGCAGAAGGCATTCGTAAACAGGTAGGTGCGGAATTTATTGTAATTGGGAACCGGAATGAAATCCGCTATACTCACCCAAATCCGGATCGGATAGGGAAGAAAATGGTTGGGGGAGATAATGTTCGTGTTTTTAAAGGCGAATCTGTAATCTCCGCATCTACAGGGACACTAGGCCCATCCTTAAGGGGAAAAGCACCTATCTTTCGTCAGGGAGAAGTGATTGGTGTCGTTTCAGTCGGGTATCTCCAGTCCGAGATTGAAATGAAAGTTTCAAAGATACAGAAACAAATCTTAGCTGCTACTTTTCTTATTTTAATAGGAGGATTACTAGCTGCCATTTTTATCTCTTTAAATATCAAAAAAGCGATATTTGGACTGGAACCAAAAGAGATAGCCTGGATGTATCAGGAGAAACATGCAATACTGGAGTCTATACATGAAGGGATTATTGCCATTGATACCAATGGACAAATCACTGTAGTTAATGAAACTGCTCATAAGATTTTGGACATTCCAAATGAATCACTTCTGCGTGGAAAAAGAATCGAAGAGGTTTTAGGTAATACCCATCTTCTTGAAGTGGTTCGAAACGGACAGGCAGAATACGATAAGGAGACAATCATTTTGGGGGACATTTACTTGGTAAATTGTATCCCTATTTATAATAAAAAAGGGGATGTCATTGGTGCTGTTTCTAGTTTCCGTAATAAGTCAGAGCTTGCTCATTTATTACAGGAATTATCCCATGTAAAAGCATATGCTGAAGGATTACGTGCTCAAACTCACGAATATTCCAATCGTCTCTATACTCTTCTTGGGTTGATTCAACTGGGGTCTTATAAAGAAGCCATTGATTTTATCTCAAAAGAAGTGGATGTTGCCCAAGGGTTCATCCAATTTTTAATGAAGGAAATACCAGATCCAATTCTTGCTGGGTTTATTTTAGGAAAGATTAGTTTAGCAAGCGAATTAAAAGTAAGTTTTTTAATAGACAAAGAAAGTACCTTTAAGGATATACCGAACGAGATTAGTAGAGATTTATTGGTTACGATTATTGGAAATCTCGTCAATAATGCTTTTGAAGCCGTGAGGGAAAATGATAAGGAAGAAAAAAGAGTTTTGTTGTTTTTAACAGATTTAGGTAAAGAGTTGATTATTGAAGTAGAGGATAACGGAAAAGGAGTCGATAGCAAAAATAGTAATCAGATTTTTAATGAAGGATTTTCAACAAAGAATACGAATTCTAATGCAGGAATTGGACTTAGTCTCGTTCAAAACGCTATTAATAGCTTAGGTGGTTCGATTACATTTTCATCTAATGTGGGGGAAGGGACGATTTTCACTGTAGCCATACCAAAAATTAAGGGGGTAGTAAAGGATGGGGGACCGGGATATCGAAGTGTTAATTGTTGAGGATGACTTAAGGATAGCTGAAATCCAAAAACGGTTTATTGAACAGATTGAAGGCTTTCAAATGGTAGGGATTGCCGCGAGTTATGTAGAAGCTAAAACATTAATTGACATCTTGAAACCGGATTTGCTCTTGCTCGATGTTTATTTTCCTGATATGAATGGGCTGGACTTACTTAAAGAAACCAAACAGCAAACGAAACAAATGGATGTTATTATGATTACTGCAACAAAAGAAATTCATAAAGTCCAAGAGGCTATAAGTATAGGAGTCTTCGATTATATTATTAAACCAGTCGTTTTTGACCGCTTTAAGCAATCATTGCTAAGATTTCAGGATTATCATGCAAAGCTTTTACAATTAGGAGTAGAAAATATCCATATTAACCAGCAGCAGGTAGACAAGCTGTTACGAAGAGAAGTGGATGAAGCTGGTAATGAAAAATTTTACCTGCCAAAAGGGATTGACCCGCTGACGCTTGAAAAAGTTATCGAGGTCCTTGGGAAGACAGGAATGGGGCTGACAGCAGAACGTGTGGCCAAAGAAATTGGTGTTAGTAGAACAACCGCCAGACGTTACCTCGAACATTTAGTTTCGATGGAAAAAATTGATGCTGATTTATCGTATGGAACAGTAGGCCGGCCTGAGCGGGTTTATATGGTAACGGGGAGTATGTAAGAGATTATATTGCAATTTTTTTGGGAGGTGTTCAGCCTGAAATCCATCAAGGTTTCTTTGCAGACAAAAATATTCGGGCTGGTTCTGTCACTAGGCTTGTTATTGATCCTGTTAATGACTGGATTTTATAGTTATATGGAAAGTAAACAAATTGAAGAAAATAGGGGAAGGCTGGCACTAGAAATATCGAAAACGATATCCTTTATTCCTGATATCATTGGTGCTTTTGAAACGAGTGACCCTGCTAAAACCATACAACCCCTAGCCGAAAAGATTCGAATTGAAACAGGAGCTGAATTTGTCGTTATTGGGAATAAAGATGGCATTAGATTTTCACATCCGAGTGCAACAAAGATTGGGCTAAAAATGACAGGCGGGGATAATGATAGAGCACTAAAAAAGGGTGAGTATTATGTCTCTGAGGCAGAGGGCTCACTTGGACCATCGATTAGAGGAAAATCCCCTATTTTAAATGAACAGGGGGAGATTATCGGAATTGTTTCTGTAGGATTTCTTCTTGAGGATGTCCATCAGCAAATTATCGATAAAATTTTCAAAGTATTCATTGTTTCTTTCTTTGCCCTGTTAATTTCCCTCGTTGGAAGCATTTTTCTTGGAAGAAATATCCGTAGAGATACATTGGGGCTCGAGCCGTATGAAATTGCTAATCTTTATAAAGAGAAAAACGCAATCCTGCATGCTGTAAAAGAGGGGATTTTAGCTATTGATAACCAGGGTAATATCACGATGATGAATCAACGGGCGAAGAGGCTGCTCGATATTCACGGAACAGTGAGAAATAGGAAAGTGGATGGGCTGTTTCCTTCAAATTATTTGTATGAGGTAATAAAATCAGGAAACTCCCAAACAGATAAAGAAATGGTCTGGAAGGATAAAACCGTGATCGTAAATTGTACCCCCATTTTTAATGAAAATGGTATTAAGGGGGTTGTCGCTTCTTTTCGTGATAAAACAGAGATTGAGCAGATGCTAAATACCATCTCAGAGGTAAAACGATATTCGGAAGACCTCCGTGCCCAAACACATGAATTTACGAATAAATTATACGTATTATTGGGCTTGCTTCAACTAGGTGAATATAAAGAGGCTGTCGATATGATACAAAGTGAAACACAAACACTACAAGTCCAGCATTCAGTCGTTTTTAACCAAATTAATGATACAAAAGTTCAGGCGATTCTATTAGGGAAAATAGGAAGAGCATCAGAAAAGAAAATAAAGTTTGAAATAAATGCAGATAGCTATTTAGCTATATTACCTTCTCATATTACTCTCTCCAACTTAATCGTAATCCTTGGAAACTTAATTGATAATGCCATTGAAGCTGTCTATGATTGTGAAACTCCTACGGTTAGTTTTTTTGCAACAGATATCGGTGATGATATCATCTTTGAAATTTCTGATAACGGAAAAGGAATTGGGGAAGAAACATCTCTTCTATTTGAAAGAGGTTATACCTCCAAAAACAGTGCTGAACCCAGGGGGTTTGGTTTATCGAATGCAGAAGAGGCTGTAATAGAATTGAATGGTATCATCGAAGTACAAAGCAGCCAGAATGGTGGAACTGTTTTTACCGTTTACCTGCCGAAGAAAGTGCAAGGGGTTGATGATGTTGAATGGAATTAAAGTGGCTATTGCGGAAGACGATTTTCGAATCGCCGATATACATGAAAAGTTTCTGAATAAGTTTAAAGAAGTAGAGGTAGTAGGTAAAGCGTTAAAAGGTGCGGAGACACTGCAATTATTGGAGCAGCAAAATCCTGACTTGCTGCTGCTGGATGTTTATATGCCGGATATGCTAGGTTCGGATCTTCTCCCTATCATCCGGGAGAATTTTCCCAAGGTTAGTATTATTATGATAACAGCTGCAACTGATAAAGTTTTCCTGGAAAAATCTTTGAGCTATGGAGTGGAGAATTATTTAATCAAACCTGTAAGCAGGGAACGATTTGATGAGGTCATTCAGGAATATATAAAAAAACGCTCACTTCTTTCAACCACTAAAGAAGTAAATCAAGATTATGTTGACCTTTTTTTTCGTAAAGGTAAAAGTGGAGGAGCGGCAAAGACCGTTGGGTTACCAAAAGGTATTGATGAAATCACCTTGGGAAAAGTTAAGGCGGTTATCACCGAAAGAAGAGAGGGACTTTCAGCTGAGGAAGTAGGGAAGGAAATTGGTGCTTCTCGGATTACAGCACGTAGATATTTGGAATATCTCTCTTCTAGACAGAAAGTTAAAGCAGAAGTAGTTTACGGTATTGTTGGCAGGCCGGAAAGAAAATATTACCCAGTATAGAGGATGGCAAACCCTGCCTACCTCTTTTTTTATGCCTTAATTCAAGTACGAACCCCTTAATGAATTATTCTACACTGGGGAAATTATCCTCTTGTGAACAAAATGTACAAAATCTATTTAATTTACGATAATAACTTTATTTTGGTAACGTTTTCACAACGGAATATTTTGATTATATTTAATTTACAAACAAAAGGGGTGAAGAAGATGCTAGCATTATTAGGTTTTTTGATGATACTTACATTTATGATATTAATTATGACCAGACGCCTTCCCGCAATGATTGCACTAATCGTTATTCCTGTCATTTTTGCACTAATTGGCGGCTTTGGAAAAGAAATGGGCCCGATGGCGCTTGAAGGAATAAAAAGTGTTGCTCCAACGGGTATTATGATTCTTTTCGCTATTCTCTTCTTCGGTATCTTGATAGATGCAGGAGTTTTTGATTCTATTATTTCAACTATCTTAAAGGTTGTAAAGGGAGATCCAGTAAAAATAGCGATTGGAACCGCAGTTCTTGCACTATTGATATCTCTCGACGGAGATGGGACAACAACCTACATGATTACTATTTCTGCCATGCTGCCGTTGTATAAACGGATTGGCATGAAACCATTAATTCTAGCTGGAATTGCTGTTTCTGCTTCAGGTGTCATGAACCTTCTGCCGTGGGGTGGACCGACTGCAAGAGCAATGACAGCCTTACATCTTGAGATGTCAGATATTTTTATTCCGGTTATCCCTAGCATGGTGGGTGGAGTGCTGTTCGTATTGTTCATGGCCTATTGCCTTGGAAGAAAAGAAAGGAAACGGGTGGGTATCCTGCAAATTGATCACAGCATCAATGCTGAGGTAGCTGCTACTTCAGAAGATGCTTATCTAAAACGACCAAAGTTAATAGTAGTAAACTATTTTCTAACGATTATATTATTAGTAGCACTAATCAACGAGGTTCTTCCAGCAACAGTATTGTTTATGATTGGATTTGCATTGGCTATTACGATTAATTATCCAAAAATTAGTGACCAAAGAGAACGAATTGTTAATTATGCAGATAATGCCTTATCGGTTGTTTCGATGGTATTTGCAGCAGGGATCTTTACTGGTATTCTGACTGGTACGAAAATGGTCGATGCGATGGCGAGTTCCATGATTTCCTATATTCCTGATGTTCTTGGTTCTCATTTTGCCGTTATTACGGCGATTATCAGTGCACCTCTAACATTTTTCATGTCTAATGATGCTTTTTACTACGGAGTATTACCCTTGCTGTCCAAAGCAGCTAGCGTATATGGCATTGACCCAGCAGTAATAGGTCGAGCTTCATTATTAGGACAGCCTGTTCATTTATTAAGTCCTTTAGTACCCTCAACATACTTGTTAGTGGGTATGGTTGGAGAGGATTTTGGGGATTTACAACGCACATTCCTTAAATGGGCCTGTGGTTCGACTTTGGTTATGATTGTCGTTGCTATTAGTTTATCAATTATTCCTTTTTAACTAAGATTGTTTTAATAACAACATTTAAACAGTAAATAAAAAGAAAAATAGAATGGAGATGAATTTTATGTGGATACTTACTGTTTATTCAACGCAAAACAATATAAAAATGTTTGAATTTGATTCAGAAGTGGAAGCAAGAGAAGCTTTATTAAAGGAACCAGGATGTAAGGTTCTTTCCGAAGTAATTTATTTTAACGATGATTGCCTGGAATTTCCCACTGTTTAAAGATAGTTTTATATAACCATTTATGGATGAAGAAGAGTAATTTCATAAATGGTTATTTTATCTGCATTTTTCTTGTTTTGGTGATGTGAAAGAAGGTAAATTCTATGATAATATTGTTTCGTATTGTATTGGAAATTATTTTTCCGATATTCGTGTTAATTGGGCTCGGTGTAATCCTGCAGCGTAGAGTCAGACTTGATTTATCTACATTGTCAACGTTGACAGTGTATTTATTATTGCCTGCTGTGTGCTTTGTAAATATTTATGAGAGCAAGATGTCTAGCGCATTAATTACTCAAACATTACTATTTTTATTCCTTTTTAATTTTTTGCTTATCCTAACCAGCATGTTTATTGCTAAAGTTAATAGGTTTGACCGCACACTAGGAGCTACTTTTAAAAACAGCATGGTATTAAGCAATTCAGGTAATTACGGTCTTCCTGTAAGTGAACTCGTTTTTGCCGCAAATCCTGCAGGTATGTCGATCCAAATCATTACCTCTATTTTTCAAAATATCCTCACTTTTACCTATGGTTTTTTTAACAGTGTCTCTGCCCAAAGCAGTGGTTTAGAAATCTTGCGAAAAATTATGTGTCTTCCGGTTATTTATGCATTACTATTGGCCATATTGTTCAAATGGTTTCATGTGGAAATTCCAAAATTCTTATGGAAACCATTTGAAAATGCTTCGAACGCATTTACAGCTGTTGCCCTGATCACCCTTGGGGCCCAAGTGGCCTATTTAAAGATTACAAGGATCACTAGACCAATTGTATGGATTGTTATCGGCCGCTTGATTATTTCACCCATTATTGGCTTACTGGTAATATTCATTCTTGGTTTGACAGGTATAACGGCTCAGGCACTATTCATAGCCAGTTCTTTTCCTTCTTCAAGAAATAGCGCTCTACTGGCTCTTGAGTATAATAATTATCCTGAATATGCTTCACAAGCTGTTCTACTAACTACTATCCTAAGTAGTTTGACTGTTGCGGTTGTCGTTTATCTTTCAAAAATACTCTTTTAGAAAAAACGGGATATTTTTAATTGGTGAGAATCTGCCTACTGTTTGAAGGAGAGAATCTCACCAATTTTTTGATGGACCGAAGTTAATATTTGTTTGGTAAAATAAGGGTAAGTCATCAATAGTATGAGAATACAAAAAGAAATCTAATAACCTCTTTCAACAATACACTTTTTTTTGAGATATTGAAAAAATTGACTTCTGGAATTTCGGGACTTATTGATAATGATAAAGGAAAACTAAATGGGTGAGGTGTCCTAAGCACCAAAAGGAGGTAGTATTGACATTAAATCGAAAAAAACAGTAGTGATTATTGCCATTATTTTATTATGTGTTGCTGGTTTAATAAATCTAGTGAAAAAAGATATATGGGATGTTAACACCAAATTATTGAAAAAAGAAGTTTTATCTATCGGACAATCCGTTGAAAATGTAAGTTTATTAGATTTAACCCCATTTGTATGGGATATTGCATATTCCTTTGACCCATATACACCGAAAGAGTCGATATATGAAATAGTCGGTTATAAATGGAACAATATTAGTGAAACAGTTAGTGAAGGAATGAACCAAATCGTTTTTTTAAAGGATGGGAAAGTGGTTTGTTATTTGTATGGATACCCTGAAAATAATGGGTTTGGGATAAATTTTTCAAATGAAAATAAGCCAGGTGCAGCTTCAGCGTCTGTACTTAATTATAAAGATGATTTAACTTTTCAGGTTATAAGAATTAATAATGTCATATATTTAAGCAACGCAACAGAAAGTGAATGATGTTAGTATTTACAAGTAAATTAAAAACGTTTACGTGTTTCATAGATATAAGATTAAGAATCTACAGGGCTGCATAGGGGAGGATTATTAGTGCATCATTTATCAGCTTCTTCGACTGTTTTTTTGTTAGGGGACAATCATCCGCGTGAACAAGGTCTCGAGTATTTAGTTGGCCCCCGTGCACAGGTGATGGCCCGGATTAAGGGAATTCGGGAGTATCGCCAGCACCATTTCGATTTAAATAGTAAAGGACTTTGGCCGGTATTAGCAGGAGTGGACACAACAGTTGATGAATCAGATGACAGAATCGACGGGATGGAAGAGTTTTTATTGAAAGATGCCGTCTCCTTTAAACAAAAACAGATGAAAGCCAATGAGTCACATGTCTTTAAGGAGACTGATCATTACATAGCTAGTGAGACAGACAACCATTGGCTGCGGAGCCCTAATGGTAGTAATAAAGTGGGCTTCCGCACAATCGTGCTGATTCGTCGAAAAGCAGATATCGCGTTAAGTGACTTCGAAGATTTTATTAAAAATATTTTGGGCCCGGCGCTTGCAAATACTAAAGAATTATTTGAGGTTCGTTACCAGGTATTACTGCCGGCAACGACCGAAACTAAATCCAAAGGAAACTATCACGCTTTATTCGTTCTAGGAGCTTTCGGGTATAATGAGTTGCAACAGTCTCTTCTATCACCTGTTCTTGCTGTGACATGGAATGCACAGAGCCGGTATTGTGATGCGATACATGCTTATTCAGTTTCTCAGACATATGTTTTTACAAAAGAAGGAAGACCCACTCTTCCTCAGGTAAAACCAGAGCCGAAGCCGAGTTTAGAACCGGTTAAACGTGAACTCCCACCTGCCCCCGCGCGTGCCTCCCTTAAGAAAGGAAACACACCGTTCCCGCCTTCACGTCTGATCCCGATTAACGGGTATGGACCCGAGGATGTAGTTGTGGATGACCAAGGCCGCCTTTTATGTGGTGTCAAAGGAGGACGTATCCTAAGGATAGATCCTGAGCGTGGTATAGAGGAAATGGTAGGTAATACGGGTGGGCGTCCTCTTGGTCTTGAAGTTCTACCTGACGGGCGTTTACTTATATGTGATGCTTACAAGGGTCTGCTCCGTCTAGATACGGATACTGGTAAACTTGAGACTCTGGTTCAATACGTTGATAATTTACCACTACGTTTTTGCTCAAACGCAACCGCTGCTAGTGATGGAACGATTTGGTTTACCGAATCCACTAACAGATACGATTTTGAGCAGTATAAGGGTGCCCTTTACGAGCACCGGCCTTCCGGACGCCTGTTCAGACGTGACCCTGATGGCCGTGTAGAGGTAATCCTTGACAAGCTACATTTTGCCAATGGAGTTACTATGTCAAGTGATCAGTCTGCTGTACTCTTTGTCGAAACGGATGGTTACCGACTCAACCGTCTATGGATTCGCGGACCCCATGCAGATAAGAGAGAGATACTTGCTGAAAACTTACCGGGTTTCCCTGACAATGTCTCTCGTATACAAGACGGGAAATTCTGGGTTGCGATGGTCACCCCACGTAACAAATTGCTTGACTCTCTTGGCAAAGCACCAGCTTTATTCCGCAAACTTATTTGGAGAATCCCTGACCAGTGGCAGCCTGCTGGTGTCCGAACTACCTGGGCAATGTTGTTTGACGAAAATGGGAATGTTCTTATGGATTTGCAGGATACTCTATCTAACTATCACGGAGTTACAGGTGTGGCTGAGTATGACGGCCGGTTGTATCTAGCAGGCCTTGAAGAGAAAGCTTTGCTGTCACTTGATCTAAGGGGATATGACAACTATTGATATATAATTAATTTCACCTAAACTCTTGGCTATATTGTATTCATGGTGACCGTAATTGGAAGAAAAACGAAAAAGAGGTCATCATGAGGCGTTCATGGTGACCGTAATCAAGGGAAAAATGAAAAGGCGGTAATCATGAAGTGGCTTTTTTTGTCGTAATAAATGGAACCCGAATCAAAAAAGACTAGTAATCCAAAGCAGTCATGTTTTTTAACTTTTTATTTTCTCTTTTTTGGCTATATCCATCACAACATCCTCTAGCGTTGCTCTCTCCAAAACCTTCTCCATTGCAAGTTGAGCAGCTGAAATCAATGGTTCAATTGTATTTTGAATGTTTCTGCCTACAAGACAATTCAGATTGGGGTTACCATGAACGCTAAATAACTCATTTTCCTGTACTACATCTACTGCCTTATAAACATCAAACAGTGTAATATCAGATAATTCCCTCGCAAGTTTAGCTCCAGCAATACCAGGATGAACTTCCACTAGACCTGACTTTTTAAGCATTCCCATAAGTTTTCTGATCACGGCTGGGTTCGTGTTAACACTGGCAGCTAAATATTCGGAAGAACTTGTTCCTTCTTTATTCAAATGAATTAAGGCTAATATATGAATTCCGACAGCAAATCGGCTGCTGATTGACATCTTCCGTCACCATCCTATTGATTTATCGGTTATGTAATTTATTATTTTATCTTGTAATTACATTGATTACAAGTATAGTATACCAAATACAAATAAAAACTATAAAAGATATTCAACATGTTGACAAAAAAGTTACATGTAACTAAAATGAATACATGTAACACAACTGATTACAATTAGAACTGATTGGAGGAATATTCAAATGAAATTATTAGTTACAGGAGCAACTGGGAAATTGGGTTCAAAGGTTGTAGAAACATTATTAAAAACTGTATCTTCAAGTCAATTGGCAGTTAGTGTTCGTAATCCGGAAAAGGCAGAAGGACTACGTTCTCAGGGTATAGAAGTTCGCCATGGTGACTTTGATAAACCTGAAACACTAGATACTGCTTTTGCAGGTATTGACCGTCTATTAATTATTTCTGCAGATGGTGACAACGAAACTAGAATTCGTCAACACACGGATGCAGTTGCTGCAGCAGAACGTGCAGGAGTAAAATTTATCGCATATACCAGCTTAGCTAATGCAACAGAAAGCAAGAACTTAATGGCTCCACCTCATGTAGTGACGGAAGCAGCTATCATTAAAACAGGCATTCCCTACACTTTCTTGCGTAATAATTGGTACTTGGAAAATGAAATTGGAAGTATTCAAGGTGCTATGGCAGGTTCTCCTTGGGTAACGTCTGCTGAAGAAGGTAAAGTAGGTTGGGCGCTTCAACAAGATTATGCAGATGCGGCAGCAAAGGTTCTATCCGAAGATGGTCATGAAAATAGAGTATATGAACTTTCTGGACAACTTTTAACGCAAGAAGAATTAGTCAATGCTCTTGGGGTTGTATTGGATAAAGAAATACCTGTACAACAAGTTAATGATGAGACATATGCGGAGATTATGAAAGGTATAGGTTTACCTGATTTTGTGATTCCAATTGTAGTAGGAATTCAAGATAGCATCCGAAATGGTTCTTTAGCAGTTGAAAGCAATGACTTTGAGAAAGTTCTTGGTCGTCCAGTTACACCTATTAGGGAGGCATTGACGCAAATTGTTAAGGCAATCCCGCAAGCATAGCTGATCAAAAATGATAAACCGACCTTAATTTGAAAAGGTCGGTTTTTAGTTAAGGAAGTTCGTGTATCTAAGCCCCCTTATTAAGGACAAATCTCCTCACTAACCCATCGAGATTAGTCCAATTAGGTCAGGAGCGAAAAAAAAACGCGCCAATCAGGATGGCTTCCGCTTCAAATAGATTTTCTAGTTGAATATTCGACCAGCCAGTCTGGTATTGAATTTTGAATGGTATTGTTCCGTTCGCATTTATTTCTCTCATGTCCTTCCTTCATCCATTCCTGTAACGTCTTTGGAAAATCATTTTCTTCAAAGTGAAATACCGCAATATCCGTAATTGCAGGTGGAAATGGGCTTTTTCGAATGTGGTTTTTCAGCTTTGTCATCACCTTCTCATAATCCATTTCAGAACAAAATTTGAACCATTGCAGAATGGTTTCGTTCTTGAATATGCATTGGGGATAAATCCATTCAACGAGTACTAATAGTTTGACTACCTCTTCCTTGGTCATTGAGATTCCTCCTTTATAATAATTAACGCTCCCTAAATCAAAAGATGTACCCGGAAAGACCTCGATTCATTTTTTGAATTTTTGGGTTGTTTTCTGTTTTTCTTTGCATCTAGTTTTGTCCTTAGCACCTTTTCGAAATACCAAAGAGAGGCAAAGTTCAATCTTTTCCTCTCATTTTGTTTTGCCATAAAATCGACAAACTAAAAAGTTTATACAAATGGATTATGGATCAAAAACTCATTTGTGAGAGCGGTTTTGAATATGAAGGAAAGCAATTAGCTGATTACATTCCGATGTTATTAGAGCTTTTAGCTGTCATGGAAGAGGATGAAAATTTCATCTATTTATCAAAACGAATGGCTGTAGCGATTCAGCGATTACTAAATAATCTTCATACTAGTAATCCTTATTATCAAGCCATTGAAGTATTAATGGAATTTGTCTTTGAAGCGCCTGGGGCAGAGGAAATTATGTTAATGGAAAGAGAATATGAGCAGGCTGATTTGGATGAGTTACCATATCCATTGATGTATCGATAAAGGACGGTGAGATATTTATGGAAGGCATTTTTTGGTGGACCATATTTCCCTATATTTGCGCAACAATTCTAGTTGTCGCCACCTTTTATAGATTCATTTTCCGTGGAAAAAGCTGGACGGCACCTTCTACGAAGATATTTGGAAAAAAGTGGCTGAGAATGGCATCTATGTTGATCATATAAATCTATGAAACTTAAGTAAAATCATTTCGTAACTTGCTAAGAAGTATATTTCCACTATGAATAATATATTAATATAGAAATAGAAAAATATTAATGAATAATTTGTTCCAGGTTACTACTTCATATAAAATGTGAAAAATTAGTGAAAATGTCGCATTTTGTTGTACTTGAAATATAATTGTAATATTTTTATTACATAAATGACAAGATTCGCTGTTATACTTCAAATAGTAAAATGTAAATGTTTTCATAGTTTATTATGAAATTTATAATGAAAAGCAGATTTAATAGATGAATTTTACTTGGTACATAGAACGAAAAAAGAAAGCAGGAACAAATGATGAAAAAGCAGTTTTTAGTGCTCAATATTACAATGACGCTTGGACTAGGAAGTGTTTTTGCGCTGCCAACCGCCAAGGCAGATTCAATTTCTGGCATTCAATCGCAGCGTTCTAGTATTCAAGCAAATATTAAGCAGGCGAACCAAGAAATTCTTTTGGTTCAGGATGAACTTTCAAAGTTAAACGAACAATTAAAACGTGCTGAACAAGCAATGATTGATAATCAAAACATGATTGTTAAGACTGAGAACGATATCACTGCAGCAAACCTTGAGATTCAAAAGCTGGAAGAAGAGGTTGCTAGTTTACAAGAAGCCATCGCTAAGCGAAATGAAATATTAAAAGAACGAGCTCGTTCCTACCAAGTAACTGGCGGAGATGTTAAATATCTTGATGTCGTATTTGGTTCAACAAGTTTTAGTGATTTTGTTGATCGTGTTGGAGCAGTTGTTACCTTTATGAATGCCGATAAGGATCTTATGGAAAAATTTGAGGCTGATAAGAAAGCCGTGGAAGAAAAGCAAGCTTCTATACAAACAAAACTAGTAGAATTAACCAATTTGAAAACGGAGCTAGATGGAATGCGTGCTCAGATTACCGAGCAGCAGCAGCAAAACGAGTTGCTAAGAGAAGAGCTAAAGCAGAAAGAAGCAGCAGGGCTTGCTTCTAAGGCAGACCTGCAACAACAAGATAGTAGCCTTGCATCACAAGAAGCACAAATGGCTGCTAATCTAGCACCACGAGTAGCTACCACTACAGGAAGTTCTACTAGCACAAAAAGTTCAACTACAACATCAAGTTACATTCCTGCTGCACCAGTTCAAGGAAGCGGAGCAGTTAGTATCGTTACTACAGTTGGGAATAGATATATCGGAAACTCTGTTTATGTCTTTGGTGGTGGAAGAACCGCTTATGATGTAGCGAATGGGAGATTTGATTGCTCTGGATTTGTTCATTGGGCCTTTGCGCAAGCAGGCATTAGCGTTGGAGCAAGTACAGATTCATTGAAAAATGCTGGCCGTAAGGTTTCAACAAGTGAGATGCGCCCAGGTGATTTAGTATTCTTTAATACTTATAAAACGGATGGTCATGTTGGAATTTATTTAGGTGGCGGCAATTTTATTGGTTCACAAAATTCTACAGGTGTTGCTGTTGCTAATATGTCCAGCGGTTATTGGGCAAATCACTTTGCTGGAAAAGTGGTCCGGATTATTGAATAAGCTTTAAATTGAAAAGAATCAGTTTCCATTCTATATGATGGAGACTGATTCTTTAATTTCTTTTAAAATAAAAAAAGCGTGGTAATGTACATTGTACAAAACCTCGCTTTTTTTATTGGTTTATTATGTTTTTTTATACTAATCACTTCATTCGGTTTAACTTGATACTTGATGAGGTGTAGATAACAGCTTTGCTGATACAAGTCTTTTATAGACGGTAATCCCAACCCAAGATGCTAAAAATGCTTTAATTAAACCAACGACGATAAATGGTAAAAACCCTGAAGCAAATGCACCCGTCCAAGTCGTATCAACCGCAAATTTTAACCAAACGGTCCCAAACATCAAGGTAACTAGCATACCGATTGTATTAGCAATCATAGCGTTTATGACAGTAAAGCTAGTTTTTTCTAAATAAAGACCTGTTAAAAATGCTGCAGGGATGAATCCAACGATAAAACCGCCAGTAGGACCAACAATAACCCCAATACCACCTGACATTGCACTAAAAACGGGTATACCGATAGCTCCAATTAAGCCGTATAAAATAACTGAAAGAGTGCCATATCTTGAGCCTAAAATGGTCGCTGCTAAACCCACTGCAAGTGTCTGTCCTGTAATTGGAACAAGTGGCAATGGGATGGTGACTTGAGCTAAAATGCCGATAATGGCAGCAAATAAAGCACTGATAATCCACATTTTTAATCGATTGTGTGATTGAAGCAAAATAATTCCCCCCAATATGTTTAGTTAACTAATTTTATGTATTGGTTAACAATCATATTATAAGATGTGTATAGAAACTTTGTCAATCTTATTTTTCTGATAATACATAAAATTAGAAATAAGGTGAAAGCGTATTAGAATGAAAAGTATTTATTAAGTATTAGACTAGTTATTATATATTCTACTTGACAAAATAAGCCCAAAAGTAATAAATTATCTTATAGTATTAGATAATTTTAGAAAGAGGTTTGTGATGGATTACAGAGCGTTGGCAAATGAAATGGTTAGTAATATGACTAAATCACCTAAAATGCCGTTTCAGAAAAAAGTTGACGATCTTTCTCAGGGAGAAAGAAGAATATTAGGATACTTAACTTTTTTAAAAAATGGAGGTGCTTCATCTGGTGAACTTAGTGAAAAACTGTTTCTCAGCACCCCTCGTGTCGCCTCGGCACTTAAAAGTTTATCCAAAAAAGGATTTATTGAGCGAAATAGGCATGAGAATGACAAACGCATTGTCATCGTGACGATAACGGAAGCTGGTAAAAGCTTTATGAGGGAAGAACAAGAAAAAGCGGTATCTATGCTGGAGAAAACACTACAAAAACTAGGCGAAGAAGATGCAAAGGAATTTGTTCGAATTATTAAAAGGATTATCGAAAATACAACGGAAGATGAATGATTTTTTGCAGGCTTAACTGAGAGGCTGCTTTATTTTGAAGAAGTATCTAACACTATTAGATTAATTGTGATTGGAACCTAGGAGGTATGTACATGCTGAAAATTTTTAAATATCTACAGAAAAAAGATTACCTGTTAATTATGTTCAGTTTGGTATTCATTGTGACACAGGTGTATCTGGATTTGAAGCTTCCTGATTATATGCGTGAAATTACCATACTTGTACAGACAGAAGGCAGTAAGATGAGCGATGTGCTCGTTCAAGGCGGGTATATGATACTGTGTGCGGTTGGCAGTATGATTGCTTCTATCATTGTTGGCTTTTTTGCAGCCAAAGTCGCAGCTGGTTTTTCTGTACGTCTTCGAGGAATGGTGTTTGAGAAGACGATGTCTTTTTCAATCGAAGAAATCAATGGTTTTTCAACAGCAAGTCTGATTACACGTTCCACAAATGATATCACCCAAATACAGATGCTTATCGCAATGGGACTTCAAGCCATTGTAAAGGCTCCGATTCTAGCAGTTTGGGCAATCTTAAAAATTATGGGTAAGAGCTGGCAATGGACGGCAGCTACTGGATTTGCGGTTTTATTTCTTCTTATTATGCTGTCTATCCTTATCATAGTTGCTCTCCCAAAATTCAAAATTATCCAGAGTTTAACAGATAACCTGAATCGCGTAACAAGAGAAAACTTGACTGGAATTCGTGTTGTTCATGCCTACAACGCAAAGGGATATCAGGAAGAGAAATTTGAAGAAGCGAACAACGCCCTTACAAAAACAAATCTTTTTACCAGCCGAATGATGGCGATTATGATGCCGACGATGGGAATCATTATGTCAGGTATGAGTCTAGCCATTTATTGGATTGGTGCATTCTTAATAAACGATGCTGCACTGCCAAACAAATTATCTTTGTTCTCGGACATGGTTGTATTCATGTCTTATGCCATGCAGGTGATTATGGCCTTTATGATGCTTTCATTCGTGTTTATCATGCTTCCTCGGGCTTCCGTATCTGCAAAACGAATTGCAGAGGTACTTGATACCGAAGCAAAAATCATTGATGGCAACGAGACAAAAGGGAAAAATGGACTTTCAGGAGAAGTTGAATTCCGAAATGTAAGCTTTAAATATCCTGATGCAGCCGAGTATATTCTTCGCAATGTGAGTTTCACAGCAAGTAAAGGTGAAACGGTGGCATTTATAGGCTCAACCGGCAGTGGCAAAAGTACACTTCTCAACCTTATTCCCCGCTATTATGATGCAACAGAAGGGGAAGTTTTGATTGATGGTGTCAATGTAAAAAATTATACACAGCAATCTTTACGAAATAAGCTTGGTTATGTATCCCAAAAAGCAGTATTGTTCAGCGGTACGGTTATTTCCAATGTTGCGTATGGGGACAATGGGAAGAAGTCATCAGATGGAGCAGCAGTCAAGAAGGCAGTTGAGATTTCACAAGGCAAAGAATTTGTTGAAAAGATGGAAGACCAATATAGTGCAGCAATTGCTCAAGGAGGAACCAATATTTCTGGCGGACAGAAACAGAGGCTATCCATTGCCCGTGCCGTTTTCAAACAGCCTGAAATCTATATTTTCGATGATTCTTTTTCCGCACTAGATTATAAGACGGATCGAGTATTGCGCTCCGAACTCAAAAAAGAAACAAGAGATGCAACTACACTAATTGTGGCACAGCGTATAGGTACCATAAAGGAGGCAGACCGCATCGTTGTGTTAGAAGAAGGCGAAGTTGTGGGTATTGGTACGCATCGTGAGCTAATGAGAAATTGTGAGGTTTACCAGGAAATTGCCTATTCTCAGTTGTCAAAGGAGGAACTTGAAATTGGCTAAGGATAATAATTATAGAGGCGAAAACATGAATTCTTCCAAAGGCATGGGTGGACCTGGAGGTCATCCAGGAGGTCCTATGGGTAGTCCTGGTGCTAAAGCAAAAGATTTTAAGAAAACAATCAAACAGCTTGTTACCTATTGTAAGGTATATTTACCGATTATTATTATCGCATTGGTACTTGCCATGGCAGGTGCAATTTTTAATATCATTGGGCCGGAGATGCTTAGTAAGATAACGGATTTGATTACTGAAGGATTAATGACAAGCATAGATCTTAATGCAGTAGTCAATCTGGCAAGCATTCTTGCTTTCCTATATGGTTTAGGATTTTTGTTTAACTATATTCAAGGCTTCATTATGGCCACGGTCACACAGCGAGTGTCAAAGAAATTAAGGACCGATATTTCAACGAAAATTAATCGTCTCCCTTTAAAATACTTTGACTCTACTAGTACCGGGGATGTGCTAAGTCGTGTGACGAATGATGTTGATATGATCGGTCAAACGATGAACCAGAGCTTAAGTACACTTGTTTCAGCAATAACTATGTTCCTTGGCTCTCTCATCATGATGTTTTATACAAACTGGATTATGGCCATTTCAGCAGTCGTTTCTACCATTTTAGGGTTTGCTTTTATGACTGTCATCATCTCAAAATCTCAAAAATACTTCGCTCAGCAGCAAAAAGAGCTTGGACTACTGAACGGACATATTGAAGAAACGTATTCAGGTCACAATGTTGTGAAGGTTTATAACGCAGAAAAAGAAGCAAAAGACACCTTCCATGAAATTAATACAAGATTATATAATAGTGCTTGGAAATCACAATTCATGTCAGGGCTGATGATGCCATTAATGATGTTTGTTGGTAATTTTGGCTATGTGGTGGTAAGTATCGTTGGAGCTGTGCTTGCTGTGAATGATATCATTTCATTTGGTGTGATCGTTGCCTTTATGATCTATATTCGATTGTTTACACAGCCACTTACACAGATGGCGCAGGCAGCTACAAATCTTCAATCCACAGCCGCTGCAAGTGAACGTGTTTTTGAATTTCTTGCTGAAGAAGAGCTCGCAAATGAAAGTGAAAAAAGAGAAAAGCTTGAAACGGCAACAGGTGATGTTGAGTTTAAAAATGTTCGCTTTGGTTACAGTGAAGAAAAAATGGTTATCAATAACTTTTCAGCCGTTGCAAAGGCAGGACAAAAAGTGGCGATTGTCGGCCCTACCGGTGCCGGTAAGACAACCTTAGTTAATCTGTTGATGCGTTTCTATGAAATAAATGGCGGAGAAATTCTGATTGATGGTGTTCCGATCCATGCACTCACTAGGGAAAACATTCATGATATATTCAGCATGGTTCTTCAAGACACCTGGCTATTTGTAGGAACCATTCGTGAAAATATTGTCTATTCCAGACAGGGAGTAACGGACGAAGAAGTAAAGGCTGCCTGTAAAGCAGTGGGACTGCATCACTTTATTAAAACTCTTCCAAATGGTTATGACACGATTCTGGATGATAAAGCAAATCTTTCCGCTGGTCAAAAACAACTCATTACCATTGCTCGTGCAATGGTTGAGCATAAACCATTACTCATTTTGGATGAGGCAACAAGTTCGGTTGATACCCGTACAGAATTACTGATTCAGCAGGCAATGGATAAACTGACAGTCGGCAAAACCTCATTTGTAATTGC
Organism: Neobacillus niacini; assembly: GCF_031457145.1. Lineage (GTDB taxonomy): Bacteria > Bacillota > Bacilli > Bacillales > Cytobacillaceae > Neobacillus > Neobacillus niacini_J. Next base: position 6,350 of record NZ_JAVDVZ010000002.1, on the reverse strand, counting down.
TCACAGACTTTCAACCATCAAAAATGCGGACTTAATCCTTGTTATGAAGGATGGAGATATTATTGAAAGTGGAAATCACGAAGAACTACTTTTGAAAAATGGCTTCTATGCAGAGCTTTATAATAGTCAATTTGAAAATGTTTCGTAAATCGTACTCAAAATAACCATAGAGCCCGGAGAAAATATTTTTCTCCGGGCTTTTCTTTAAGAAGGTTTTTCAATAGAAATACTATAGATTTCATTTTTCTACCATTTGTATTTTAGAGAGCAGTGGTCGATTGTTATTCCAAAGTACACTTACGGGAAGCTCGAAAAAACGGGAAAGCTGTTTACTCGAAATCATCTCTGCTGTGTCCCCAGTAGCAAAAACTTGGCCATCTTTAAGCAGTAATGTTTTGTTGAATACTGGTAAAATTTCTTCTACGTGGTGGGTAACATAGATCATAGTTGGTGCATTTTGACTTTTCGCAATTTCTTCAATGGATTCCAACAATTTCTCGCGTGCGATAAAATCTAATCCATATGTAGGCTCATCTAGAATTAGTAAAGAGGGATCAGCCATTAATGCACGAGCAATCAGAATGCGTTGTTTCTCACCTTGAGAAAGTGTTTCATAATTTCGATTAGCGTAATCGATGCATCCAAGCTTATTGAGTAAGCTAACAGCCTTATCCCTCATAAGATCCGTAGGTGTTTCGTAAAGACCAATAGAAGCAAATGCTCCACTAAGCACAACCTCAAAAGCATTATCACCCTGATGGAATTTTTCCTGTAAAGAACATGAAACAAAACCAATTTGCTTCCGAAGTCGTTCAGCAAGGTATGTTTTTCCAAATTCCATTCCTAATACACTAATTTTTCCCTCTGTCGGAAAGTAGTATGCGTTAAGTATATTTAAAAGGGATGTTTTCCCAGCTCCGTTTAGTCCGAATAAAATCCAGTTCTCCCCTTTTTCAATCTGCCAATTAAGATCTTTTAAAATCCACGTTTCTCCCCGTTTCAAAGCAATATTCTCTAATTGTAGTACCAATTTATTACTCCCTTCTCCGAATTCATTACCAATCTCTATAATGTTATTCACCTTTTTAGGGGATAACTAACCTAGAAGTTAGATAACAATCGTTTCGATTTTATGTGTGGTTATAGTAAGTATAGTATGAATATTAAGTAAATGGAATAATCGGGAGGCAAGAGAATGAGAAGGATCAATCCTGGTTCCGTCAATTCTTACATTAGGTATGGGAATATTAAAATACCAAAGAGTATTCAAAGTGAGTGCCCACAATGCCGAGAAACAACTGAATTTATGGTGAATACAAACTTCCAAAGCAGCAAAAATGGATTGGTATCGGAGTCCAGTTGTCCTACTTGTAAAAAATCAGCCGTGTTTATCATTATGACCAAGGATGTTCTAGATGAACAAGGGGAGCATGCTGATACCTATATATACGACGTCCAAGCTTCAAGGCATCCAATCAATCAAATAGAAAGTCTCCCTAATATCCCAAAGGATCTTATCAGAGCATATCGGTCTGCACTAAATGTACATCAAACAAGAGAAAACTCAGCAACAGCTGTTATGTCTAAACGTGTAATTGAAAGTATCCTAAAACATTTTCTTAAAGAAAAAAGTAAAGGACAACCCTTGGCACAGCAACTTGAGATACTTCCGAATCAAGTGGATCTAGCAAAGCCGATTCAATCCCTTGGTCAGCTGCTAGCCACAGAAGGCCCCTTACATCGGATGCTTGAATTAGAAACGGAAATGGATTATGAAACGACCTCTTTATTAATGGATTTATTAGAAAATATGATTGAATATCTTTTTGTATTGCCAGGGAAAATTGAGGTAACTCATAATAAAATTGCAAAGAAGTTTAACCCGCAATAAAGTGCTAAAAGCTAAGAGAACCATTCGTAAATGGATTATTTACAAATGGTTCTCTTTTTTATAGTCCATTGGAAAAAATTAATGAAAAATACTTATAGGATAATTCAGAAAATTATTATAAAATAGGAATAATACACATAGAAGAAAAATTAGATTGAAATAATGTATGGGGGAGAGAGTAATTTTGATTGAGAAAACATTCACAATTATTGACAGGGATGGAATCCATGCTCGACCTGCAGCAATTCTAGTAAGTACTATCAGCAAATTTAAGTCTGACATTAGATTGGAATATAGGGAAAAACAAGTCAATTTAAAGTCTATTACAAGCCTGATGACTTTAGGAGCTGGAGAGGGAGATCAAATTAAAGTTTTTGCGGAAGGCCCAGATGAGGAAGAAGCTTTTCAAGAAACTGAGGCGATTCTGAAAATTTCCAGCGTTGTAAAATAATATTATATTCATAAATAAGAATCTTAATAGAAGGCAACTTCCATTTACCAATGGGAGTTGCCTTTTGTCTTTTCTTATCAGAAAGACAGTTACTTGAAATTTAATTTTTCTTTAATTTTATCTCTTTTAACTTTTGATATTGTTCATCGGGCCACCATGCACCGCAATCGTCCGATACGACACATGCAGTACATTTTTCTAAGTCATATACAATCATTCCTGTAATGGGAGGGGAATAAAGATGGAGAGTAACCAAATCTGTATTGTTAGAAGCCTTCATTTTATGGATGGCCTTTTTCGGTGCAAAAAAAAATTTCCTTTGATGATGGAACTCATGGAACAATTCTGTAGGCAAGCCATTCCCTTTTACCTCATATACGGAGTTAAGGGAAGTACCGGAGAGAACTTGTATCCAGCCGTGGGAATTGCCATGATCATGAGGGGCACATTCTAACTGTGACCAATTCATCACGAGCAGCTCGACCTCTTCATTTTTAAATAGAAGCTTTCGATTGTACGGCTTTCCTTCGGATGGCTCTGGCAAATCAGCAAGATCATTTACTGTTATATTCAATTGTAATAAAGCGTTCTTTAACTCTTCTTTAGATGGGCTTTTTAATGGCCCTAAAACATCCTTTATCTTGCTTAATAAAGTCATAAAGCTTTCCTCCTATAGTCGTTTTTTCTTGAAGAAACTGAACAACATAGGCACAAGCTGACCGTTAACAATAATCACTCCAATTATAATTATGATTCCACCTGCAACACTTAGAAGATAAACTTTTTCTTGTAAAAGCAGTACTGCGGCTATTAACGTTGCAACCGGCTCCAAATAGAGAAACATCGAAACCTTTGAAGCTTCCAAAACTTCAAGTGCCTTTGCCCAATACCAATAAGCGATTCCAGAAACAAAGACACCAAGAAACAACAAATGAGCCCACTCTGACTTCGTCAATAGGGAGAGTGATTCCCAGCCTCTATTACGGATAAGAAAAGGTGTTGTAAGAATCAAGCCACAGAAGCTCAAATAAAAGGTGACAACGATCGGGGGATATGGGATTTTTAAGCTTTTTAATAGCACTGAATATACAGCCCAGTTTAATGTGCTCAAGATCATTAGAAGGAAGCCTATATTCATGATGACATGAAAGGATTGTCCATTTTTTGCTGTTGTAACTAAAAGTACACCAGTTATTGCCAGAACCATGCCCGCAGCCCTAATGAAACTCATCTTTTCATGCAAAAAAAGAATCGACAGAATCACTGTAAAGATAGGAGATAATGAAATAAGCCATCCTGCTGAAGAAGCGTCAATCGTCAATAATGCTGTTGCTTGAAGCAATTGATGAACAAATACTCCTAGAATGCCCAGAACCATTAAATGTGGTACATATTTAATAGATACAAGAAGGCGTTTACGCTGCAGGAGTAATAGCAAAAGCAAGAATAAGGCTCCTATTCCAAAGCGAATAACGAGTAACGAATAGGGGTCTAACTTTCCTAGCACAGCTTTCGTAGATACAAATGAAACGCCCCAAAAACTAATCGACATCATTGCATACATCGATGCCGTTAACTTCGATTTAATAGAAGTCATGATAAAGCATCCTTTCAGAGTAAAAACACAGATAATTCATTTTATGCTTGTCCAGCAAGAACAATGATGAACCATTAAAACATTTAGAATAAGTAAATATATTTTCTCTCCCCTTCATATTATGTATTGACTGACTATTGATACAAATATAAAACGATGGGATAAGGGGGGATTTACGTGGATATTCATAAATGTCCGGTCTGCATGGCATTAAGAATGTTCGAGGATGGCAAATGTTCAAATTGTGGTTATTGTTCCAGCATTAGAGCATCTATAAATGCATTGTATACTCAAAAAAGAAATTCTAACAATCAAGAATACGAAACAATTAAAAGGTTAAGAGAAAAACGATTTAACCATCAAATAATCAACAAACATCAAGATTAATGGTATGGTCGGTGTCAGAGTATCCACAAATTACATACACTTTTCCTAGAGATGTATTATACACCTGAGGAGATGGAAAAATGAACTTCGAAATGCAAAAAGCAATCATATTGGCTGAAAATATAAATGGTTTTATAAAATTTGTTCAAAGGCAAAAAATACAAAACAATTTTAGAATCGAAACTGATAAATTGTATCAAGTGAAACTTTGGATGGAGGAGTATAAGTTTCAAATACTATCCGATGAACTACTAAGAATAAATCAGTTTGATTGGGATGAAAAGTACACTTCTTACTTAGTTGATAGACTCCAGAAGGGAATTAACATAATTGATGAATATGTAAAAAATAACTATCCTGAATTATTTATTTTAACAGCTAGACTATATACACTAAAAAACCTGAGCAATTCTTTTAATAAAATTGCTTAGTTTTATCTTTACCAAATTACTCAGCATGCTTGTGCTGTTTTTTAGTTATTATATGAATATTTTCAAAAATCTGAGTAAGCTTATGTTTTGATAAAGTAATATAATTAGGAGAAAATAATAAACGGATATGATGATCATGATCGAAGACCTTAATTTCTAAAGGGAACCAATTCAATACAAAAAGGCGGTTTTTTATATGTTTAAAAATTTATTTAAAAGTAAAAAAGTTGAAAGTGATTCTACATACTTACAGCCATTAGAGGGGGAACTAGTAACTCTAGATGTTGTTCCAGACCCTGTATTTTCTCAAAAAATGATTGGCGATGGATTTGCTGTCAATCCAACTAACGGTACAGTTGTTTCTCCAGTTGATGGAGAGGTAATAAGTGTATTTCCTACAAAACATGCAGTTAGCCTTAAGTCCAAGGATGGCAGAGAAATCTTAATCCATGTGGGTCTAGAAACAGTAACCCTTAATGGTGAAGGATTTACTTCGTTCGTTAATGATGGACAAGCGGTGAGTAAGGGACAAAAGTTACTTGAAGTTGACTTTGAATCGATTAAAGATAAAGTCCCTTCTATTATCACTCCCGTAATCTTCACCAACTTGGCTGAAGATGAAAAGGTAGTGATTGATGAACTAGGAGTAAAGATTACAAAATAAGGAAAGAGCAAACTTTACGAGTTTGCTCTTTTTTCTTTATAGGCTGTTTTTGTAAAGATTGTTGTTGAAATCTTAAAGCCGATTTAACCTGGAAATAGTTATTTTACGTTTATTTTCTAGAGACGGTCATCTTCCCATGCCCGATCATAGTCTTTTATATTGTCAGTTCCCAATCTTTTAACATTATCTGTTAATCGATTTGCTTTATTCGCTCTTATAAGCTTCGTTACCAATACTAAATCGGGAAAGCCCCTGCTTTTAAGTATGGGGATGAATCGATTTTTTTATTGCGCATTTAGGATTTTTTTGGTAATATATATACGAACGTATGTTTGAATATAGTCGTGGAAGTAGGTGTGAAACATGGTGAAAGCAAAAACTCCTTCATTTATCATCGATGTAGAATTAAAAGGTACGAATAGAGACTTATTAATGATCGATGCTGAACTGGAAGTTAATCGAGTGATTTATAATACTTCGTTGGGCGAGTATTTGAAGAGAGAAAAACAAATGAAAAGGACAAAACGATACAAAAAACTTGTCCGTATTTCAAGAGCCATAAAGTCACATCTAGCTAAAAATAGTAACAAAGAAAAGATGGAGTATTTTCAAAATGAACAGAAAAACCTCTCTGAAGAATTCAAGAAACTAAGAGAAGAATTTGGATTAACGGAATATTCCATGCACGAATACATAAAAGAAGTTCGAAATCATTTTCATGATAAGGTAAATTCAATCATTGCCCAAAAAACAGCCACAAGAGCATGGCACACTTTCAAAAAGAAATTGTTTGGACAAGCCAAAAAAGTGGTATTTGTAAAGCGTGGAGAAATGGACTCCTTTGAAGGGAAAAACAACGATACAGGTTGGAGATTTAAAGATGGGAAAGTAATCTCAAATGATACGGTATTTGCACTGAAGGTAAAAGA
>NZ_JAVDVZ010000001.1:0-928248 GCF_031457145.1 Neobacillus niacini | reverse complement strand
TACGCATCGTCGCCTTGGTGAGCCGTTACCTCACCAACTAGCTAATGCGCCGCGGGCCCATCTGTAAGTGTCAGCGTAAACCGACTTTCAGCTTTTCCTCATGAGAGGAAAAGGATTATCCGGTATTAGCACCGGTTTCCCGGTGTTATCCCAGTCTTACAGGCAGGTTGCCCACGTGTTACTCACCCGTCCGCCGCTAACCAAGAGGTGCAAGCACCTCAAGATTCGCTCGACTTGCATGTATTAGGCACGCCGCCAGCGTTCGTCCTGAGCCAGGATCAAACTCTCCAAGAAAGTTGATATAGCTCATAAAAGTTACGTTGGCTAGTTTCTATAGAAGAAACTAATATTTAATGATTGTTGACGTTCTTGTTTGTTTAGTTTTCAAAGAACAATGTGTCAGCTGTTTTAGCGACAAAAAATATCTTACCACGTCCTCTTCGTTTGAGTCAACACTTATTTATTAACTCATCATGTTGTTGACCACTCCGCGAAGGAACTTTCTTATAATAACATCCCAACAGATTCACTTCAATGTGAAATTTCTTCCAATTCCTCAAAAACCTCTATTTTTGCAAATAGTTTTAAATGGCCCCAAATCTTATCATTTTTATTATCGCCCACCAATACAATTGTAGTAACCTACCTATCCAAAAAACATTATAAGGGAGGCATTGTATGGATCGATCACTCAAACAATTACAAACTGATCTTATATCCTCTGCTAAAAAGGGGTATCCGTTTTTACTATCCGGTTCCATTGCATTTTTATTATTTACTTACCTGCCACTCATTTTCCCCATGGACACCGACTACCTCATCTGGATTTTTGGATCGATTGTCATTTTTCTAATCGGTATTTACTTAGTAAGCCATTAAGTGTTAATGTCACGGCACCCAATAACCCATTAGTCACATTAGATAGAATACTTACAGCACTCCAGGCATTTTGTTTTCCGGTTTTTATCATTATCTATACGTACATTCCTGAATGTCTTCCATTCACGCTCGGATTATTAGGAGCCTCACACTTACTTCCCTATTTGTGGGTATACAAAAGTAAAACATACTTATTTGTTTCTTTAGGTACTTATATAACCTCACTAATCTTAAGAGGAGCCTTTGTTAACCTCGCCTTTACCATCTTGCCCTTATGTATTTCTATTTTGTACGGTATTGGAGTAATACTTATTCATAGAGAACTAAAACGAGCAATTTAAAGCAGGATTTAGTTCTCTATTATCTATTAGCCATGGTAATTGTCCTTTTTTGGTCACTCGGAATTGAATTATTAACCGCTTTTTCTATTAATTGATTTACATTGTATTTCGGTACACTTACTCGAGGAATTTTATTTCCAGCTAATGACTCCGTGTACAATTCGGTGACGTTTTTCTTATCACGGATTTTTGTGATGAGTTGATCTTGTTGGTAAGCTTCTCAAATCTTCGGCCATTCCTCCACCATTTTTTCACATTCAGGATGAAATTTTTGTTTCATATGGGCAATCATTTCTCTAGCTTTGCCGAAAAGGTTTCAGTTTCTTCCTTTGACATCGAATTCCCATTTTCTCTTTCAATTAATGCCTTCGTTCCTCGTAATTGATACAGTTTTCGAACATGATTGACTTGTTCATCCGTAAGGATTGGTATTGATAAACTGTTTGGACGATTTCCCCTAAATAACCGGAGCGGTCTGGAGGAATAATTAAGCTTGCTTGGTTACTGTTTTGATCTTACTATCATAGTTGGTTGGCCAACTGCTGTCCGTCTTCTTTTCGGCTATTTTCATTAAATTCGCAAGAGCAAGTTCGGTCCGGGATTATTAAATTGGCTGGCAATTGTCCCGAAAACAGGTGTTTTTTCATCTGACAAGTCAAACAAATCACGACTGCGCTTATATTGCTTACGGACATCACGTAAAGCATCTTCTGATCCGAACGTTCAAATTTATTGATGACGATAAGGTCAGCGAAATCGATCATGTCGATTTTCTCAAGCTGTGTGGAGGCGCCAAAATTCACTTGTCATCACATACATAGATAAATCACAAATTTCAACGATTTCGGAATCCCCTTGCCGATTCCACTCGTTTCAACAATGATAAATTCATATCCTGCTGCTTTTACCACCTTAATCGCTTCTTTTGTAGCATGACTTAACTCAGACTTTGATCCTCGGGTGGCTAGACTACGCATATGCACGCGAGGGTTATTGATCCGCATTTATGCGATTACGGTCGCCTAGTAAGGCTCCCCCTGTCTTCATCTTAGAGGGGTCAATTGAAATGATGGCAATCGATCGGTCCGGGAATTGATCAGATAACGAGGTTCGAGTTCATCATTTAAAGAACTCTTCTACACCCGTACCGGTCCTCCCTAATACTGGAATTTGCGGTACGTCTACCAACAATTGTTCTAAAGCCGCAGAACCATTTATTTGAGATCGCGTTAACCAAGTTTTCCTCAGCAAACGTAATTAATTTGGCAATCGAGCCCAAGTTTTTCTGCTAAGGAGTCGGATAATCAGTTTCACGAATCATATGATTGATCATTACTTGCAGGCCAAGCTCGTGCCCATCATCTGGGGGAAAAATTTTAGCAATTCCATAGTCGTGCAGTTCCTTAATTTCTGCTGGTACGATGACCCCACTGCCACTGCCAGAAATTTCCATGTGACCCGTGCCCTTTTCTAAAGCAAGTCATGCATATACCTCAAATATTCAACATGACCACCTTGATAGGAACTCATCGCTATTCCCTGTACATCCTCTTGTACTCATAATAAATAACATAATACTGAATTTGTATATAATTCAAAATATTTATTTCTACAATTCTATACAACAGACTGTCGCTTCCGTATTAATCTCAATTGTTGTAAGGACCAATTGTACCATCAACTAGTTATATGGAATGCCATCAATTACTGGCCAAGGATTTTGTCTTTCTATATTAATATTTTATCGACGTTGTAGTGAGATTTTCCGCTGTAATCAAAAAAAAGATGCTGCCCATTTGAGCAGCTAATTTTGAAACAATAATTATTAGAGTTTAGTATCTTTAACTATTGGCAGTTTGCTCATTCACTTTCAAAAGATATCGTTGAATTTTCCCGCTTGGAGTCTTCGGAAGATGATCCGTAAACTCAACTTCTCTTGGATATTGATGTTTAGATAATTTACTTTTAACATATAAGCTTAATTCGTTTGCTAGTTCGTCGGAAGGGGCAAAAGATGAATTTAGAACAACATAGGCTTTTACGATTTCACCTTTAGCAGGATCTGGTTTCCCAACAACCGCCGCTTCCGCCACAGCTGGGTGCTCGATTAAGCTGCTCTCTACTTCAAATGGACCAATCCGATATCCTGCACTGGAAATAATGTCATCCGCACGTCCTTGGAACCAAAGATATCCATCTTCGTCCTGACTGGCGAGATCGCCTGTTAATAGCCATTTTCCCTTTATTTTTTCTTCTGTTTTTTCAGGGTTTTGCCAATAGCCTAAGAAAAAGTATGGAAATCCAGTCGTATCCACGGCAATTTGTCCCACTTTCCCTTTTTCAACTGGATTCCCATCTTCATCTACCAAGGCAATATTAAAACCAGGAGATGGCAGCCCCATTGAACCTGGTTTTACAGCCATATCGGTCATATTAAAATTGTCCACAATCATTCCTGTCTCTGTACAGCCATAGTGATCATAAATCTCTCTTCCGAACGTTTCCTTAAAGAAACGGACTACTTCCGCATTTAATGGCTCACCCGCACTGCTAAATTTTTTCACTTGAATATTATATTTTTTCGCCAGTTCAGGACCATATGTCATCATCATTCGATAGGCGGTTGGAGCATATGCAAAGTTGGTAATCTTATATTTTTCCAATATAGTATAGACCTTTTCAACATTAAAAGAACCTTTATAAACAACAATTGAAATGCCATAGCTTAAAGGGACGAATGTACAATTGATTAGTCCATAAGCCCAGCCTAAATCTGCTCCCCCAAACATGATATCGTCATCCTCTACACCGATCCCATGTCGTACATAAGGATAAGAACTAAGTAGGATTTTATGAGCCCAAACGGCTCCCTTCGGCATACCAGTTGATCCTGATGTATATTGGATCACACTTGGCTCCATTATATTTGTAGGTTCTGTTAGATGCTGGTCTGAAAAAGACCCTATAAATTCCCAAAACGTTAATCCGTTGCTTGTTAATCCGTCCGTCAAAATAAGTTCACTTGGAATCGATACTTTTTCGATTTTTGCAGCTTGTTCTTGGTTGGTTACTAATATTTTACAATCACAATCTTCTAATCTGTATTTGATTGCTTCCTGAGCAAAAGCTGTAAACATCGGTACATAAACTGCTCCTACTTTCCATGTTGCCAGTACCGTGATAATCAATTCCATGTCCTTACCGAGAAGCCCTGCCACTCGATCCCCTTTCTTTACTCCAAGGTACCTTAGTGCATTTGCCATACGATTCGATTGTTCTTTTAGTCTTTGGTATGTCCATACATCTGTATTTCCGTCAGCATCTTCCCAATAAATTGCAACCTGATTTGGGTCATCTGCCCAACGATCACAGCATTCATGTCCCATATTAAATTTTTCTTGTACATTCCAGTCAAATGTTTTCATTACCTTTTCCCATGAAAAACCTTCAAGGAGTTCTTGATACTTCATTTCAATCACCTCGTAAAATATAAATTAATAGCGTTATTTTTCCATTTAACTTAAGCGCTTTCACAGGAGTGTAATTAAATTTTCACAGCTGAATAATGTTAAACCATCATAAATCTAGCTGTTGTTTTTATTCCTACCATGCTGCCTCTAATAGTGAAGTAATTTCTTTATTTAAATCACCAGTGCCCAAAACAAAACTATTTTCTTCACCTTGAATATCGATAAGGATATTTTTTACTACTGAAGGAATGCTTTCTTTTTTAACTTCAAAATCTCTTAAGTGGTGTGGAATTTCCAGGTCTTGAATCAGACCTCTAATTAATGTAGGAGCCATACTGGCGTTTTCGGTTCTATTTTCCTTACTAAAACCTAAAGCTTCTGTTATTTGTGCCTGTTCATCACTCGTTCTTGGTAATAAAAACTTCATTACATGGGGAAGCATAATGGCAGAGGTCATTCCATGAGGTATGTCATAGGTTGCTCCCAACTGATGGCCAATACTATGAGATAATCCTAATTTAATATTAACGACAGAAAATAATGATAACCAGGCTCCTAGTTGACATTCCAATCTAGATTCTAGGTTTGTAGGATCATTTTTAGAAATAGGTAAGTGATCATAGAGTTTTTTTAACGCTTGTAATGCTAGACTCGTATTAATTGGATTTGGAACAGGAGTATATAGAGTCTCAACTGCATGATCGACAGCACGAATCCCGGTTGATATCCAAAGCCAATCAGGGGTCTCGACCGTATATGCAGGATCTAGAAAAACGAATTTTGGTGTCATGTTTAGATGGGAAAACTTATATTTTACATGATCCTCTGCCTTCGTCGTACCTGCTATGCTTGTAAATTCTGATGCAGATAGTGTTGTAGGAATCGCAATATGAGGTAAATAATCCAGCATCAGTGGTGCTTTTTCTCTTAAATTCTCCGAATAAGGATACAATTCGTCTTCAGACTGAATGCCTTCAGCTAAAACTAATGAAAGGATCTTTGCTGCATCGATGGGACTGCCACCACCACAGCTAAGGATAAGGTCAGGGTTAAAATCACGAATTTCTTTTATATTTTGCATCAAAATGTTGCCGGGGACATGTTGTTTTGAGTAGGTTACATATGTGCCTAATTGATTTGCGTGGAGAGTATCAATCATCCTTTGATACGCCTTTGTTTTTAACATACTATTAGTGGTGACGATCAATAATCTCTTAGCATTAAGCTTCTGTATTTCGCTTACAAGCTGTTCGGCTACGATATTAATCCCGTAATGAATCCGTTCTACAGGCAGATACTGGTAAATCATTCTTGGACCTCTCCCCTTTCATTAATATGTAAAGTCATAAATCAAACAACTGTTTGTTTTTTAATTATAAACAAGAAAGTTAGTTTTGTATATAATTTTATGAATATTAAAAATTTTTAGTTCAAAATAATTATATACTAGAAATAAAGTAAAATACAATGCCTCCAATAGTGTCTACTAATAGCTAAAAAGGACATTTAAAAACAGTGAAATTTCAATGTGAAACCTCACTGCTTAAAAAGAATCTCCCCCTTCTGATAAGATTTAGCTATTATTCCGATTTTTCCCGAAAAGTAGCAAATGGCTTTATCTTAAGTACCATCGACCATTTTTATTTATTAATATTCCCCTGCTTTTTAACCTTCTTAAATACCTATTTACCATATCGGTTCTAACATTTTCATTCATCATTTTTTGGCAATTGTTAAGAATATTTTCGGCAGATAATCCCGGTGAATTTTGTAATAAACCTTTTATTACCTCATCCAAGGGGTTCACCTCCTAAGTATTAAAGTTTCTAACACGATCAAATAAAATGAAATCACATAATAAGGAAGCTATTAAGGTTTACTCCAAACTCCTTGAAGTACAAATGCATTAAATTGTTTTGAAATTTCATCAAATGAATACTTGTTCTCAGGTGAATACCATCGCTGCATGTAATTATAGACACCAAAAATGGCAAAAGTCATCAGTTTCGGATCTAAATCACTGCGGAATTCTCCCTTTTCAATCCCATCTATCACAATTTTACGAAAAAGATGGTCATATTCGTCCCCAACTGTTGCAATTTCCCCGCCGAATTCCGTTTTGAACCACTCGATTGAAATCCAAACGAATAACTCACTTTGGTATTTTTCAAAACTTGAAATATGATTGTTCAAAGCTTTTTCTAATTTAATAGAAGGAGAATCGCTTGAATTGACAATCGCTTTTAAATTCTCCGTCATTTCATTCAATGGTCTTTCAACAACAGCATATAATAAATCATCTTTTTTCTCGATATAGTAATAGAGGCTTCCCTTAAGCATTCCCACCTCATTCGCAATATCCTCTAAAGTGGCCGCTTTATACCCTTTTTCCCGAAAAACCTTGGCAGAAGCATCTACAATTTTATTAAATTTATCAATTGATTTATTCGTTTTTTTAATATTTGGTTTTGCCACCATCTTTTCCCCCTTTACCCATTCATTAGGTTTCATTTAACATAATGAATATTATATCTCATAAATCTTTTTTATAAAACAGACGATTGTTTGAAGGGTTTTAGAGCCCCATTTCCATTATTCTTCAGAGATATAATAAGGTCACTCATTGCACTTGAATGGGTAAAGTTGAAAAAGTATCGTCACGACCACTAGCCTTAAGACTTATAACCTTTTTCTATCCATCAAAATTTTCCCGTTTCAGTGATTTCATAGGCAGACAACATAAGATTACTCACTCTATCTTTAAACTCTGCGAATCGACTGTCGTTCGTCTGCCCGACCTTCCACCGATAATAAATTTGTTGTAAGGCTACAGCCAATTTGAAATAAGTAAAAGTCACATAGAAATCCAACGGAGGAATATCATAGCCTGTTTGGATTGCATACCTATGAATAAACTCATTCCTCGTAATAAACCCTGGCTCGGTGGTTACGGTTGGGAGACTCTCTTTGAGGTAGTCAGGATCATCTGGTTCTAACCAATAACCTAATGCTCCGCCTAAGTCAAAAAATGGGTCTGCGACAGTTGCCATTTCCCAATCTAATATCGCTTCTATTTTTGTAAAATTTTTTAAGAATAACATATTATTTAATTTATAGTCATTATGAATTAAGCTCGAATAGTGGGAATTAGGGATGTGATCGACCAACCATTGAGATAGCTTTTCAAAATACGGGATATCATCTGTTTTGTACTTGAGATAGCGTTGAATCCACCCATTTACTTGTCTCTCTAAAAATCCGCTTGGCCTACCAAATTTGGATAAATCAGCGTGTTTATAGTCGATTGTATGCAGTTGAGCGAGTGCATCGACCACCTCGATTGAAATGTTTACACGTAATTCATCCGTCGCATTAAATCCAGCCGGAAACTGATCGTTTAATACTACCCCTTGTTTTCGTTCCATCACATAAAAAGGTACGCCTAACACTTCTGTATCTTCACAAAAGACATATGGTTTAGGAACGAATGGGAAAACAGGATGTAGTCTAGTTAATAAATCTGATTCTCGTTTCATATCATGTGCTTTTGGCGGAAGTGGACCTGATGGTGGACGACGCATAACGGCTTCCCAATCACCGCAGCGAATAAAGTAGGTTAAATTCGAGAAACCTGTTGTAAATTGTTCTACTTCAAGCTCTTTATTCTCGAAATCATTTATATGTTCGGCTAAATAAGTTTTTAATGCATTTCGATCAAAGTCCTCACCATCCCGAACTGGAACGGTATCTTTCTTTTCTATTTGTTCCAATCTATTCACCTCCAAAATTTAAAAAAACTAACGGTTGTTTGATTTTTATTATAATCGTAAATGGAATCCTTTTCAAGTATATATTTTAAATTTTCTGAAAAAAATAGACTAAATGGAGCTTGGTTCTTTAACAATCATTAATAGGGTTTACTGTAGAGTACGCTTTAACAGGAATAATCAAAAAAGAATTCATTATAGGGAGGACTCCTTTCTTGCTTCTTCCTCGCTACAATAGAATTCTAGTTATCTAACAACATTTTTTCAAAAAACGTATTTTATATAAGATCACTAACTTTAATTAAAGTCGGTGATAACATACGTTCCAGTATTGGAGAAATTTGCCATATCTTCAAATATTTTATTTACATCTGATAGTGCAATCTCACCCGAAACCATTCTTCCTGGCTGTAAATCACCTTGAGCAACAGAAGCCAAAAGCTTATCAAAGCGATGAACAGGGAGACCTAAAGTTGTATACAGGTGAATTCCTTTCATCAGCATCTCATCGATTGGAATCGAAATATAACCAGATTCTGCCTTCGAGGTGACACCAATTTGTAAGTGTCTTCCGCCTTTTCTTAAGCTATGGATCGCATTTACACATGTTTGGGCAATCCCTAGAGCATCCACAGATACATCTGCTCCACCTCTTGTTAATTCCTGGACTGCTTCAATCGGGTTATTATTTTTGCTGTTTACCGTATGAATCGCACCCATTTCTTTTGCTAAACTCAGATTCGATTCATTAATATCCACGCCAATTACATGCGCCCCTAATGATTTTGCAATATGAATTGCAGACAAGCCAATTCCGCCGCAGCCGTATACTACAACTGTTTCTCCAGGGCGAACCTTCGCGATATCAACAACTCCATGGTAAGAGGTCATTACCCGGCAACCGAGAGCGGCGCCATCACGGAAACCGATTTCCTCTGGAAGATGAACGAGATTGCGATCCGCATGCGGAACCGGTACATATTCTCCAAAACCTCCGGAATAAGTAAATCCTGGAATATCAGGAGAGTCACATAAATGAACGTTCCCTTTTAAACAGTGCGGACATGAGCCCTCGCTTCCAGTAATCGGTATAATGACGCGATCACCTTTTTTAAAGTTCTTTACTTCGCTTCCTATCTCTTCGATGACACCACATAACTCATGGCCTAACACATTGGAACCTGAAGCAAGTTCCCCAGCCCATACATGCCAATCACTTCGGCAAACACCATTTGCTTTTACTTTCACAATGACTCCATTTTTATCAATAGTTGGATCTGGAACATCTTTCAAAACCATTTTTCTAATATCTTCTAAAACAAGTGCTTTCATTGAATTTCCCCCTCATTTACCTGTATTTTTTAATAAAACTTAAATGGATAAGGTTTGAAAATACCTGTGTAAAAAGAAAAGAAAACAATTAAACTAGCGGACCATATCCTTAATCTAAGTTAATCCAAACATTTTTAATTTCTGTATACATATCAATGGAGGCGGCGCCATTTTCCCTTCCAAGTCCACTTTGTTTATATCCTCCAAATGGTGAGCCAGGTTCCGTAATATTGTACGTATTCACCCAAACATTCCCCGTTCTCAATGCCTGTGCGACCTTATGTGCTTTCCGAAGATCGGTTGTACAAATTCCGCCACCTAAACCATAAATCGTATTATTTGCCTGCTTAACAACCTCATCAATGTCAGTAAACGGCATTGCTCCAACGACTGGACCAAAAATTTCTTCTTTTGCAATGGTCATTTCATTATGGACATTAGAAAGAACCGTTGGCTTGACGAAATGGCCTTTTGCCAAATCAGCTTCAGTTGCATCTCCACCAATCACGACTTCGGCCCCTTCTCTTTGTCCAATATCCAAATAATTTAAGACCCGACTTTTCTGTTTTGCTGAAATAAGAGGTCCGATGACAGTCTCCTTATCGAAACCGTTTCCAACTTTATAGTTCTTGGAATATTCCGCTAGGTCTGCTAGGAATCGGTCATAAATTTTACTCTCAATAAACAATCTTGAACCAGCAAAGCACACTTGACCGGAATTAAAGAAGATCGAATTAGCAGCATTAGCAAGAGCCGTTTCATAGTCAGCATCTGCAAAAATAATATGGGCAGATTTTCCGCCTAGTTCTAAAGTTACTTTTTTAATATTTGATGCACTATTTTGGATAATTTGTCTTCCAGTTTCCGTAGATCCGGTAAAGGCAATTTTATCAACATCAGTGTGAGATGCTAATGCTGAACCAACAGTTGGACCATAACCAGTGACAATATTTACAACACCATCTGGGAAACCAGCCTCTTGTACCAGTTCAGCAAATCTTAATAGACTGATAGGAGTTTCTTCAGATGGTTTAACAATCACTGTATTTCCAACGGCAAGAGGGGCGGATACTTTCATGATGGCATTCATTAATGGAGCATTCCAAGGAACAATCCCTGCACACACGCCAATAGGTTCACGGATTGTGTAATTAAAGATATTCCCTGGTGTCGAAGAAGGTATGGTTTCTCCCGTAATTTTTGTGGCCCATCCTGCGTAGTAACGGAAATTGTCTGCTGCTGCAGCTGCAAAACCGGTGGTTAATGAAACCGGCTGTCCATAATCAAGTGTGTCTAAGTGAGCTAATTCTTCTGCATTTTCTTCAATTAGATCCGCTAGTTTTAAAATCAATCTAGCACGCTCATTGGGTTTCATTTTTGGCCAAGGGCCTTCTTCAAATGCTTTTCTAGCAGCTCTTACTGCTCTGTCCACATCTTCCTTATCACCTTCGGCTGCAGTTGTGATCAACTCTCCAGTTGCCGGATTTCTTATTTCCGTCCTTTTTCCGGAAATCGCGTCTACCCACTGGCCACCAATAAACATTTTTAATGGTTTGGAAGTAAACTCTACTGCTTTTGGGTGCAATGCAATTAATGTAGTCATCCCAATCCTCTCCTCCTTTTATTTGCTATCAAAATAGGAAAATCTAAGATGCCGTTTTATTATAAACACTATTCCGATTACTCAGAATATTGTTTACGTACAATCATAGGTACTTGGATGAAGAATACCAAGCATGAACATGAAAAAACACTCTTACATAAAACTAACGGTTGTTTGATTTAATTTTATCAACCTTTATGGGTAAAGTCTATATTTACTTTTAATTTTTCTGACTCTTCTGCCAACTAGTCGATCGATCGTTCGTTATGGTGAAATTACTTTTAGAATTTTCTAATTACTGTATTGCGTTCTATTATACTAGCCTCTATAATAAACATGAAAACGATTTCAAAAAAGATAGGAGGAATTTAGAATGACATTACAACCCGCAGTAAAAAAACTAGTAGATCAAATTAATGAGGCCTTTGCCTCAGGTGTTCCTAAAATTGAGGAAATGTCCGTGCAAGAAAACCGGGACGGGCTTATGGCTTTTTACAAAGATTTACGTGGAGAAGTACAAGAAGTTGCTAAAGTTGAAGATGTTCAGATTCCTGTGGATGGATCGGAAATTACACTTCGTATATACACTCCAGAAGGAGAAGGTCCATTCCCGGTTATTATGTTCTTCCATGGAGGCGGTTGGGTACTAGGTGATTTAGAAATCGTTGACCCAATTTGTCGTTCGCTTGCAAATTCTACCGAATGTTTGGTTGTTTCTGTCGATTACCGCCTCGCGCCTGAATATAAATTCCCAGTTGGAATTGAAGACTGTTATGCTGCTACAAAATGGGCGGCTGAAAATATCGCCAATTATAATGGGGAACCTAACCGTATTGCCACATGTGGCGATAGTGCAGGAGGTAACTTAGCGGCCGTGATTCCTTTAATGGCAAAAGACCGTGGGGGTCCAAATATCTCCTATCAAATTATTTTATATGGAGTAACTGACTTCTCCTTTAGCACAAACTCCTATTTAGAAAATGGAAAAGGTTGCTACTTAGAAACAACGGCTATGCGTTGGTTTGCGGATCAATATTTAAATAATGATGAAGAAAAATCACACCCGTATGCTTCTCCTATTCTTGCAGAAGACCTTACTGGTCTACCACCGGCACTTGTATTTACTTGTGAGTACGATGTGTTGCGTGATGAAGGCGAGGCCTATGCTGCTAGATTAAAAGAAGCAGGAGTTCCAGTTGAAGTCGTTCGTTATGATGGTCAAATCCATGGGTTCTTCTGGATGCCTGTACTTATGTCTGATGCACAGGATGCAATGAAGAGAATTACAAACGCACTCAAAAAGCAATTCTCCGCATCTGTAAAATAACATACTAGTTTTAATATCGTTTTGTAGAGGCTGTTTAAGATAACTCATATCTTTTGCAGCCTCTTTAATATGAAAAAGGAGGAAATCAGTTGATAAAGGTATCCACTGTTATAAAAAAGAATAACGATTTATCAATCCCCGAGTTTCATGATTATTGGCTCAATGAACATGCTGATATTGCAATGGGTACCCCCTCTTGGTTTAAATATATGAGAAAATACGTTCAATCCCATACTTTACATGCGTTGCATCCTGATCAAAAGCCAGCTTATGACGGTGTCGCACATTTTTGGGTTGATAGTGTAGATAGTTTCCAGGAATGGTCACGACTGCCAGAACTCAATGTAGTAGCTGCTGATACAAAGAAACTTGTCGAACAGGACAAACTTATCCGCTTATTTACAAACGAGGTTGAGAAGTATTCAACCCCTAACTGGGAGCAAAAAAGCAAGATCAAAAGAATCTCTTTTATAAAAAAATCAAAAAATATATCCGTTAAAGAATTTCACGATCATTGGTCAAACTATCACAGCCAATTAGTCATAAATAGACCATGGTGGAAGCACTGTAACCGTTATGTACAAAACCATATTCAGTACGACGCTTATCCACCTGGTGAATCACCACTTGGTTACAACGGATTTGCAGAAATATGGTTTGATAGTCTTGAAGAATTTAACCAGTGGCAAGCTGGACATCTAGATGATGAAGCAGTCATTGCCGATGAGAAAAACTTAGTGGACAAGGTAGATACTTTCTTTACTTACGAGGTACGTAAACAGCTGTAGAATCCGTATAGAAAAATTCCCTCTACATATATTCATTTGCAGAAAAACAGCGGTGAATGGATTCCCCATTCCCCGCTATTTTATAGAATATTAGATAGCAAAGATTCTAGCGTTAGCTTCAGAAAACACTTACTCATTGCATTCTAAACCTTAAACACATTCCCTGTTATAGGAACTTTCCCATCTGGTTTTTCCTAATTAAAACTCTCCATGGTTACCTTTTGAATTAGAGGTGATTGTTAACTTGTATGAATTCAATTCCTACATTCGCACAACAGCCAATCCAGGAGCTAAAATTTCATCCGCTTCATTCTTTATAAAGACCTCTATTTGGACTTCCCTCTCTTCTTCATTATAAGAGATAACTCTCCCTCCAGAATAAAGCGTTTCGCCAACATAGGCAGCCTTTCGATTAGAATAATCAATGGAGGCTAAATGTCCCTTTTCACCCAGCCACTCATTTACACATTGATTTAGCCAATCTCCCAGTAAAGGACCAGGTACAACTAGATCCGGATAATTTTCCGCTTCTGTCGTATAAGGATAGTCAAAATGGATCCGATGGGCATTAAATAAGACCGCATTATAAAGAAATAATTGTACACTATCAGGCTTGAATTCGCGTTGAGGTAACGTATCGCCAACCTGAATCTGGTTTACTTTCGTCATTACTATTTCCTCCCTAAATACAATTGCAACAAGATAGGTGGCCGAAAATTTTTCTGAGACCCTTTTTAACGTAAAATTCTCGTGGTCGTTTCCTTAAGTACCTTTTCTCCTGATTCATTCACAACGTTCATCGTAATTTCATAGAAAATAAGCGGACCCTTAGATCCCTGTTTCTCGTAAATATCCGTTAATGTCCGGATTGCCGTTAACCAGTCACCGGGCACAATCGGCTTGAAGTATTCAATTTTTAACCCACCAGCCATTGCTTTTTTTAACGGAAATTCCGGTAACAGCGGATCAATCGAAACTCCATCAGGACTGAGTTGATCCATTTCTACTACGTCCCAAAATAGGGAGACATGAAACATTGGTGGCGCCTCATCTCCCTCAAGATACTTCTTAAGTCTTTGTCCGGTCGCAATGGAATATTTCCTTATATCGCGACGGGTAACGATTTCATTTCTTGGCGATGCTAAACGCCCGATATTTGCTAGTAGTTCATTCGACAATAACTGACTCACACCATATTCCCCCGTTTATTCTGATATCTCTCCCTTAACTCACGCTTAAGAATCTTACTCGTTGGTGATTTAGGGAGACTATCCACGAATTCAACTGAACGCGGTTTCTGATAGGAAGCTAGATGTTTTTTAGCTGTCTCAATAATTTCTTGCTCGGTAGCTGTCCGTCCTGGTTTCAGAACGACTGCCGCTTTTACTAACTCTCCCCACTCATCATCAGGTACACCAAAGACAGCTACTTCAAGAACGGCATCATGTTGGTAGATCGCGTCCTCCACCTGGGTACTGTAAATATTTTCACCCCCAGAAATGATCATGTCTTTTGCGCGGTCCACAATAAATACATATCCATCTTCGTCCCATGTAGCGACATCGCCTGTATATAGCCAACCATCTCTTATGGTTTTAGCAGTGAGTTCTGGTCTTTGCCAGTACCCAATCATATTCGCATCCGATTTCACAATAATTTCACCAGCCGTCTTCCCATCTCTAGGAACAATATTCCCTTGTGGATCTACAATTTGAAGTGTAGTTGTAAAAGCCTCTCGACCACAGGAAGACAATCGTTCAGGATGAATACCATTGATTGCATTTAAATGATCTTCCTGAGAAAGAAACGTCATTCCCATTCCTTCCGTTTGTCCGTAACCTTGGATTAACGTACAAGGAAAAGATTCAAGTGCTGCTTTTACTACTTTCATTCCCATTGGTCCGCCACCATATTGAATGTTACGAAGACTGCTAAGATTGTACTGATCAAAATGATCAACCGACATCATCCAATTGAGCATAGTTGTGATCCCCAAGAAAGCGGATACATGTTCTTGCTCGATGACTTCAAGTGCTAATTTGGCATCAAAGTTGATTAGAACTAAAGGGCAGCCATGAGCCATGTAATTAACCGCAAGAACAATTGGGATGTGGAACATCTGTCCTGTCAGCATGTAGACATCTGTAGGAACAATACGCTCCCCAACTGTCTGATTTAACATCCCAGCATAAAAACCTTTATGCGTATGCAGAGCTCCTTTAGATTCTCCCGTGGTCCCGCCTGTATAAAGAATTAACATTGGGTCGTTATCGCCGACGGTTGCGGACTGTTTTGGTTCTTCGGAGGAGGCAGCCTCAACAAGCCGTTCATATGATCCATCCCCATCTTCTCCATACTCTAACCAATGGTCAATATCTACGAGCTTTTGAAGTTCTTGTTGGACTTCATGGAACTCATCAGAACTGACTAGGACAGAAGGTTTTCCATCTAATAAAATACGACTTAATTCACCAGTACCCAAACGCCAATTAAGCGGCTGAATAATTAATCCAACACGGGCACAAGCAAAGTAATTTTCAATGTACTCGATGCTGTTCTTCGAAATAACCGCAACGCGATCTCCTTTTTTAAGACCTAAATCATTTATATATCCATTTGCTACTCTGCGAACGCGTTCGTCTAATGTGCCATAATTCATTCGGCAACCATTTGGAATATCGATTAATGCTGGTCTTGTAGGATCCAGCTTTGCGTATTTCGCTGGAATTTGTCCGATATTTACCATAGCCCCATGCCTCCACAACTTTATTTGGTTTATATATGCTGTTCATAAATAAAAAGCGCCCTGTTATAGATCATCTAAGGGCACCTTCTGCCTCTGGAAAAAGAGAATTCCTGTTCCTAAAGAATTAGAATGGTAAATCCAAATCTAAATGGCGTTTCAAGATCTTCCAGCTTCCTCCCACTTTTACAACCTCATCACGATAAATTCCTGTCGTTAACAGCTGAATGCTTCCATTCTCCACCGCCGTCAATGTTAAACTTGAAAGGACTGTAGCCGCTTCATCCCCTTCTTTTTCAAAAAATACATTTGAAATATTATGCAATCGCTTGTCTGTCTGACTTTCCATTGCACCCGTCATCATTTTCATGATTTCTTTATGGCCTTCAAAAGGTCCGATTAACTCTCCATCTGCAATGCACATGGTCATTACAGCTTCCTCTGCGTAACAATTTGCTAACATTTCAATCGTACGTGAATCATACCCGTATGCCGATTTATATAATAATTCATGAATGGCTAATTTTTCGTTCGAATTCATCCTTATCCGCTCCTTTTATTTAAACTCTTTTGTTAAACAGGCAGCTCAATATCAAGATGCCGCTTGCTAACTTTCCAACGCCCATTAACCTTTACTACTTCATCGCGGTAAATACCGGTTGACAAAAGCTGACAAACTCCATTCTCCGCTGCCATAAGAGTTAGACTGGAAAGAGCAACTGCTTCCTCTTCTCCTTCACTCTCAAAGAAAATATTCGAGATCTGGTGCAAGCGTTTATCTGTTTGCCGTTTCATTGCTCGTTTCATAAAATTCAGTACCGCCTCTTGACCATCATAAGGACCAATCAAATCACCGCCGCTAACACGTATCGTCATTACTGCATCTTTCGTAAAACATTCTGTTAACATGTCAACATTATGCGAGTCATATCCATGTGCAGCTCTATATAATACTTCATGAATGGCAAGCCTTTCTCCTTGATTCACTTTCATCACTCCTTATTTGACTCAATCTCTCCGAGGGCCTGAATTAATTCCTTGCCGCCTTTTACTTCCTTTTCAAAAAGTTCCCATGCCTACCTCGTTGCTTCTTTCATCAATCGACAAGTGCCCATTACGGATGCTTTATTGGAATAAAAAGATACTTAGCCAAGGATATTTATTTCTCCAACACGATAATCCTCTAAATGAATGGCTCGGATTCGATTGGCATAACGAGGAATAATGTCTATTGGATTCGATCCTGCTCGCCAAATCCAGTGAACATCCAACTCAATTCCTAAAAATATTATGTTTTCCTTCTTCTCCACAAAATCTCCCTTCAGTGGGACTGGCAAGTCGCATCTAGCAACGGGGCTCGGCATTGTGATCGCTAAACACATTCGGTCCTATGAACGCAATGATTAAAAATGGCTATAAGGTTGAGTTTATTTCAGCTGCAGAATTAGTAGTGTTTTTCATGAAGATACGCTCTGACAAACC
Source organism: Neobacillus niacini (assembly GCF_031457145.1). GTDB lineage: Bacteria > Bacillota > Bacilli > Bacillales > Cytobacillaceae > Neobacillus > Neobacillus niacini_J. Next base: position 910,516 of record NZ_JAVDVZ010000001.1, on the reverse strand, counting down.
TCATACGACTTGCGGAGAGCTAAACGCAGAAGAGGAAAATGCGTTGTTTTCGACCCTGTAGAATAATATCCGCCTCTCCCCAATCGAATTGGAATTGGTACGGAAGCTAAACCATATGCAAGATTTATTCGCTTCGAAAAAACGGATTTGACGTATGAACAATTTCATCGGAGTAGAAATAAAGTTGCTAATTTTATAGCATCGATGGGGATTGTTTTTGATAATCTAGATTTGAGCCGTTTTTCTATGGTTTGATCACATAAAAAATGAGCCACATGATTTCCAATTCTATTAACCTCTCTTATGATAGGAAGTGACCAAACTTCCTTCAATATGAGAGGACTAAAAGGATGATCGAAATGGCTCAATTTCATAATATCAAATTCTTAAAAGAGGTTGAAGGTTTGTCACAAAGACAAATAGCGACAAAACTAGGAATATCCCGTAACACGGTAAGCAAATACCTTAAAAACAATACAGCCCGACAACAGTCTTAAGAAAAAACGTTTATGGAACAAAAGAATATTCTTCAGAAACAAAGCGTGTCATTCCAATCATTGTCCAATGGTTAGAAGACGATCAAAAGAACTGGAGAAAACAAAAGCATACCGCCCTTAAAATCTTTAGTAGATTACAAGATGAATATGATTTTAAAGGCTCTGCCTCTAACATTCGTAAAATCGTAGCCAAACGCAGGCACTAATTCAGGAAGCCTTCATTCCTCAGGACTTTCAACTCTGCCACGGTGTTCAACTATTTTCCCAAACGTTTCTATTCCACAGTACACATTTTTATCCCCTTTTGATCCGTATCAATCATATTGGTTATGATTCTATATAATTTATTTAAGGTTTACTTGCTGTTTCCCAAATTGTTGTACAGGCTTATTCGCAATCATATTAAAGTCGCTGTACTTATCTTGAACAAACGATATGGCTAGGGCTCCTAAAAGAGCCGGAATCGCAAAGCTGATAAAATTCATATGTGTTGGTAAGCTTAATTCAAGTAACAATCCGCCAAAAGCCGGTCCTAGCATTGCACCAATACGGCCAATTCCGCTAGTCCAGCCGACCCCAGTAGATCTTATGTGAGTTGGGTAGAACTTGGAGGCGTAACCGTAGTTCGTAGTTCCAGGACCATTGGAGCATGCTCCTGCAATGGCTACCAATAGGTACAATATGATTGTCCCTGGCTTGAGTCCAAGTAAACTTAAACTAATAGCACCCAGTATTAACATACCGGCAATTACCTTTTTTGGTGCTTTGCGATCTGCTAACAATCCTCCAGTAATATTACCTACCATCACTCCAATATTTAAAGCAAACAAGAACAGTAAACTAGATGTTAAAGGATAGCCAGCTTGAACCATTAGTTGAGGAAGCCACGTACCCAATCCATATATCACTAATAAAGCCATAAATGATGTAATCCAGAACATGATTGTTGAAAACCCTCGCCTTTCGTCAAAAAGCTTTGCTACGGGCATACCTGCTTTAGGTAAATAAACTTCAAAGCTATCATCTTTTTTAGGTATATATAATGGATTTAATCGTTTTAATATGGAACTGACTTTTTCATTATCTTTTCTTACAACAAGAAATGCTAACGATTCAGGCATATACTTAATCATGAATGGAACGGCTATTAAAGGTAGTCCACCGATAAAAAACATCCATTCCCAACCAAATCTTGGAATAATGAATATTCCTAATAACGCTACCCCAATCCCTCCAATAGCAAAACCCGACGATATTAAACCAACAAGCATACTTCTACTAGGCTTTGGTGCATATTCAGAAGTAATTGCGATTAGAAGTGGTGGCATCCCACCTAATCCCAAGCCACCAATAAAGCGGTAAATGGTAAAATCAACGGGTCCTTGAGCAAATCCGGTTAAGAAGGTAAAAAAACTAAAAATAATGAAACAAAAGATAATTACCCTCTTTCGTCCCAAAAAATCAGCTAGAATTCCACAAACCAGTGATCCTATTAAACTTCCAAACATGGCTAAACTTCCTATAGCACCAGCTGTACTTGTCGTGATTCCCCATTCTACGCTAATACTAGGAATGACAGAACCGAATACGATCATGTCATAACCATCACATAACATAATAAAGGCGCACCATGCAACAACTCCCAAATGTAGAGAGTTAAATTTACTCTCATCAACTACTTGTGCTACGTTAATCTTTCGCATAGTATTCCTCCTAGAATAGTAGAATCGCGTTCACATTCATTCCAAATTTTCAAATGAACTTGAGAGGTTGTTAGACAAGTTAAGTTAATAAAAAGATAATCTTAACGATTATTCATTATCATTGACAACCCTTAACGGAGTACCTTATACCCGACGAGTTCAGGGACCCACGTATCGCCAGTTACACCTTCCACCCTTAGCTTGTATTTTTCGATCCTTTGGGATGGGGTTCTTGGAAATTCCTTTACATAACGAGGAACAGCAAAATAGGCCATTCTGGACTGTCAAAAGTCGAGTAGTTCTTCTGGGTTAAGCTTTTCACCTTCGCGCAAGATCACAACTGCCAGTACTTCATTCTCTGAGATTTCTGAGGGAACGCCAATCGCCGCTGAGTCCAGGGCTTTGTGATGAGTGTTGATCACCCGTTCTATTTCGCAAATCAAACAAACAACCGTTTTATTTACTTCGTTATTTTTTTTGTTATGTTTGGGACGAAATTTTGGAATCGAAATCTCTTTGGACCAATCCTCAAAAACGACTTCAACCTCCATACCTATTACAACGCTTTTAGGATCACATTGAACCACATTACTCATCATCGTCCTGCACCAGGAACCTGACGTTCTCCAGCCTGATGGCGAAGTTGCATGACAGCTTCCGTTAATGCAAAGATTGATCCAGGATTCCCTGGGTGACAATGAGACAGCAAGCCTACGTGGGTGTTCACCGGAATCTTCCCCTCAGTTCAATTGCACCACTTTCAACGAAAGATCCCCCTTCTCCTTTTCCACAAAAACCAATATCTTCCAACTCGATCAGAACGGTCGGGGTAAAGCAATCGTAAAGTTGGGCAAAATCGATATCCTGTGGACCCAACACAGCCATTTCATAGGCGCGCTGCCCAGATTCGACGGTAGCAGAGGTGGTGAGACTGCGTGCTTGGCTAATATGCTCATGGCTGTGTCCTTACCAACACCGAGTATGTAGACTGGATGATTTGGAAAATCGGAAGCTCGCACGGCAGATGTAAGAATAACAGCTGAGCCACCATATGAAATTAAAGAGCAATCCAAAAGATGCAAGGGATCAGCAAGCCTACGTGAATTTAATACGTCTTCCACCGTGATTAAATCTCGCATTTGAGCGTTCGGATTAAGACTTGCATGTTTGCGACAAGCAACGGCAATGGCGGCAAATTGCTCAGAGGTTGTTCCGTATTTTCCCATATGTGCCTGAGCTATCAGTGCATATAAAGAAGGTACTGATGGACCATAGGGAATTTCAAATTGAGAATGTCCGGTGGATGCTAGCATAGCCATTGCCTGCTCCTAATTCAATCCGCTTCGCAGACTGTCTGCCATTGTAATCAATACAGTATCGCAGACTCCGGTCAAACTTGCTGACGCCGCATGGTGAAGGATAGAAAAAGTCGTTCCTCCTCCCGTACCAAAACTCGTTTTATAGTTTTTCATATTACCGCTGTCACTAAGCAAATTCTGTAGAGTAAATACTATCGCCACCTAGCACTTTCCTATCCACTTATGAAGATAATAAGTGGATAGGATAATGTGCTGTCTAAATTACTTTGTTGGATCTGGAAGTCCATACACCTTCATTGCATTTTTATAAAGTATTTTCTCTTTTAAATCTTTTGGCATCCTCGCAAAAGCAGCATGTGGTGCATCAAACTCCCAATGAGGGTAGTCACTTGCAAATAGAATTCGGTCTTCACCAATCATTTTAATAATTTGAATGACATGCTCTTCATCCTCATGACGCTCAGGTTCAATAAATGGCTGAGTTCCAAACCACATTTGTTCCCGAATTTGCTGACTTGGCGAACGTTTTATCCAAGGAACCTCGCGTTTTAAGTTTCTCCAGTGAGTGTCCATTGTGTACATTAAGTTTGGCAAATAAGCAAATCCACCTTCAACGAAGACCATTTTAAGATCTTGATATTTTTCTAATACACCGCCAAAAACGATGCTATTAATCTGTGCTTGGTAGGTTAATCCATTATTTGTTTGCGCCTCAGGATAATAGTTTCCTATAACTGGCCCCTGCCTAAATAGTCCTCCTGGAACCGATACATGAAATGTACAAACAAGTCCATTTCGTATTGCGGCCTCCCAAATAGGATGATAACGTTTATCTCCCCATCCCCCATATGGTGAATGAATCGAAAATCCAACTTGAGCCATTTGCGGATGACTTCCAACACGATCGATTTCACGCGCAGCAGCTTCCGGATCTTGAGGGGCAATAATAACAGAACCGCGAAGACTAGGATCCTTTGCTAACCAAGTATCAATTTGCCAGTCGTTGTAAGCGCTCGCAACAGCTGTTGCCATTTCATGCTGTGCTGAAGCGGCTAACATAAAGCTTGAGTCTGGGAAGAGAATAGCGTTTGCATAATTGTATTTATCAGCGACTTGTTCTCTAAAGAAATCAAGTGAAGAACACCCTAGGCCCCCTTCAGGAGGAATACTATCCATGCGATGACCAGCATTTGCAACAATCGCCATAATTGGAATCCCTGGGAATACACCTTTCCATTTACAATCAGTTAAGAAATCTCTCCAATAATCACTTAAATAAGGATTAAGGTCTTCATAGCTTTTAGGATTTGGATGAACATCACAATCAATTACAGGAATGACTTTACTATTAACGGCTGATTGTATTTTACTTTTTTCAAGAGTTTTACTCATTTTTCTTATCCCCTTTCAATATTAGGTCTTACGTATTTGCATTCAAACTAAGAGTGAATATCTTTTTAAAACAAATAGTTGTTTGATTTGGAAAATAAAATAAATGATTGTTTGATTTTTTTTAATAGTTTACGCGTAAACAACAACCTCGTCTGCTTCTACTTTTACTTCAAATGTTTTAATTTTTGTGTTCTCAGGATCATGCATCGAGCATCCAGTTTCGACATCAAAACTCCAATGGTGCCATGGACAGTAAATAAATCCACCTGGTTTTTCGTAATAGACTTCTTTAATCTCTGATGTTGCCCTTGCCGCCCCTCTCAAAACACCTTTTTCAAATTCTGCACCTTGGTGAGGGCACGCATTTCGAACTGCATAAAACTCATCTTCTTTTCGAACAACTAGAATGGATATTCTCCTAACCTGAACAACCTTACGATCTCCTGGTTGCATCTCACTCTTTTTACAAACTACAGTTCTTTCTAATTCCTTCACATTTGATTTCAAAGATGAACCCTCCCTTATAAAATATATTACATTCTACCTACTTGACCCATTATAAGTATGAAATTACCCTAAGTCAATTCCAAATATTCTAAATATTATAAAAAGGGTCATTTTACCTATTTATCTCCTCACTTCATACCCAACACGTTCGCGATCCCAAGTATCTTCTTTCATTCCCTCTTGGCGAAGCTTGTATTTTTCCACTCTTTGAGAGGTGTTTTTCGGTAGTTCCTTAACAAAGCGAATAAAGCGTGGAACCGCAAAGTGTGCCATGCGATCTTGACAGAAATCCAGTAACTCCTCGGGTTTTAGCTCTACACCGTCTTGCACAATCACTACTACCATCACTTCTTCTTCAGAAAGTTCAGACGGCACGCCGATGACCGCAGATTCGAAAACCTTTGGATGATCATTGATGACACGTTCCACTTCATAAGACGATATATTCTCCCCTCTTCTGCGAACAACATCTTTCTTGCGATCGAGAAAATAGAAATATCCGTCTTCATCCATTTTTCCAGTATCGCCCGTATGAAACCAAAGATTTCTCCAAGCTTCCACGGTTGCCTCAGGCATGCCGTAATATCCTGAAAAAAGAATACCAGGTTTCTTTGGACGAACGACAATTTCACCAGCCACTCCAGGAGGACATGGATTGTCATTTTCATCATGAATTTCAACCTCATAAACTGGAACAGGAAAGCCGCAGGAACTTTTTTTAAAGGAATCCGCTGGGTTGTATAGAGCTGTTCCTAATTCCGTTGAACCATACACTTCAGATATTTTCAACTGAAATCGATTTTGAAAATCCTCATAAATTTCCACTGGTGTTGGGGCACCAAATGCTTTTTTCACCGGGTTATCAGCATCGTTCGAACGTTCGGGCTGCTTCATCAGCATTGTTAAGAGAGAGCCCATAAAATTGAAGGCGGTTACTTGTTCCCTTCTCATGGTATCCCAGAACCTTGATGCCGAAAATCGACTATGCATCACAACATCCCCACCCACTAGTAACGCGACTAGAATCGATGTGTATCTAGCGTTAACATGAAACAAAGGAAATGCGGTAAATAACCGATCTTCTGGTCCATACTTCATCAACTCACATGCCGTTTTCGCCACACTAAAAGTCGCTGTATGGCTGAGAATGACCCCTTTTGACGGACCCGTCGTTCCAGACGTAAACAGTATAAGGGCGGTGTCCTTTGGCTCCACTTTTACATCAACGGCTGCATCGCTCGTCATAGCAAAAAGGTCCGCATAAGAATGATAAACTAGTTGAGGATCGATTGCCTCATAATCTTCGCCAACAACAATGACATGTCGAAGATGGGTAAGTTCACTAGAAATTTGATTCACACGTTCCACCCATTGAGAGGAAACAACCACCGCTTGACACTCTGCTTTATTTAGAATATACGTCAGCAGGTCTCCTCGAAATGCCGTGTTAATCGGAACTTCGATGACCCCAAGACGCGACAGACCTAACCATGTTGCTAAAAACTCAGGACTATTCGGTAGCATGACCGCACAGGTTTGGCCCTTTGATAATCCTAGTGACGTGATAAAATTTGCCACTTTGTTTCCACTTCGATGAAGTTGGTCATACGTAAGATCCTGATTTTCAAAACGAACAAACCGAGCATAAGGTTTTATTTCCGCACGATGCTCAACAATCTTCCCGAATGTTTCGACTCCTTTATACATTTTTCCATCCCCTTCCTAGCATTCAAAATCTTAACGATGAATTTTATAGCCTATCTTTTCACGATCCCATGAATCTGGAGTAATTCCTTCTGAACGAAGCTTATATTTTTCAATTCGTTGCGAAGGTGTTCTTGGAAACTCTTTCACAAACCTTATATACCGAGGTAAAGCAAAATGAGCCATTCGCGGCTGACAAAAATCTAATAGCTCTTCTGGATCTAGCTCACCCTCACGTAAAATCACAACAGCCATTACTTCTTCTTCCGACAGCTCTGAAGGAACACCTACGAGTGCAGCTTCCGCAACCTTTGGATGCGTATTGATAACATGTTCAATTTCGTACGAAGAAATATTCTCTCCTCTTCTTCGAATAACATCTTTTTTTCGATCGACAAAATAGAAGTATCCATCCTCATCGATACGTCCACGGTCTCCAGTATGGAACCATAGGTTACGCCACGTTTCAACCGTTGCTTCAGGCATTCCATAATACCCTGAAAATAATACTCCGGGTTCCTTAGGACGCACTACAATTTCCCCGACTTCCCCGACAGGGCAGGGTTGATCGTTTTCATCGTGAATGGCCACTTCATAGACAGGAACAGCTTTTCCACAGGAGCCTTTACGGAAGGATTCCGCACGGTTGACCATTGCTAACCCTACTTCTGTCGACCCATAAGCTTCAGTAATTCTCAGATTAAACCGTTTTTCAAAATCCTCAAATATTTCCAATGGTGCCGGTGCTCCTTGAATCATTCGTACTGGATTGTCAGCATCATTCGGCCGTTCAGGCTGCTTCATCAGCATCGTCAGAAGCGAACCCATATACGTAAAGGTTGTAATTTGCTCTGCTCGACAAATATCCCAAAATCTTGAAGCAGAGAATCTTTCATGCATAACAACATCACTACCAGCGATTAACGCAGGCAAAATCGTCGCATAACGAGCGTTCACGTGAAAAAGTGGGAACACGGTAAATAGACGATCGTCTGGACCATAATTCATTAGGTCACAACACGTAGATGCGAGGGCAAAGTTTGCTCGATGGCTTAAGATCGCGCCCTTTGTTGGTCCCGTCGTTCCAGAAGTAAATAAAATTAATGAAGGATTATTTGGTGAAATCTCAATATTTAAGGAAACACTGCTTGCATTCTCCATTAAGTTTTTATATGAATGACCTATCATGGGGTCCGGCAATGGCTCAATATCCTCTCCAACGACAATCACATGCTGAAGATGTTCCAGTTCTTTCGAGATATCTTCTAATCGTTCCACCCATTGAGAAGAGATAACGATCGCTTTACATTCTGCTTTATTCAAAATATACGCCAATAAATCGCCACGATACGCCACATTGATTGGTACTTCGATGACACCAAGACGGGCAAGACCAAGCCAAGTGGCAAGAAACTCGGGGCTATTTGGCAACATTACCGCGCAGGTTTGTCCCTTTGATAATCCTAACGAGTTCATCACATGAGCTATTTTATTTCCCTCGCGATGAAATTGACCATAGGTGAGATCAATCGATGAAAAGCGGACGAATCGTGAGTTTGGGGCCTTTTCAGCACGGTATTCAACAATTTTTCCAAATGTTTGAGTTCCAGTATACATTTGTCCCTTTCCTCCTAATAAGGATATCGATCAATTATCATGCAAGTGATAAAGAATAAAATCTATGAACCACTGATCAAGATTCTTGGAGTGCTAAAGGTTTAAATTTTGGAATGGAGATTTCTTCAGACCAGTCATCAAAAACGACTTCAACCTCCAACCCAATTTCAACAGAATTCACATCACATTCCACCACATTGCTCATCATCGTTGGTCCTTCTTCAAGTTCAATTAAGGCGATCACATACGGTGCTTCCACTAAATAGGCTTTTGTTATCGCTCGGTGCATAATCGTAAAGCTTTTTACCTTTCCCCTTCCAGTTGCAGGCACCCATTCAACATGAGCACTCGAGCAATCCGTACACATTATTCGCGGATAAAATTGGTGGTGCCCACAATCCTGACATTGCTGGATTAGCAATTCATGGTTCCGGCAGCCTTCCCAATAAGGAGTGGTTTCAACGGTTGGACGGGGAAATAATTTTCCAGAATGATCTTTCATAAGTATCGACCTCACATTAATTACAATCTCTTTTCTAGCAATAACAATTGAACCTTAAATTTGCTCTCTTCCTAGAATCATTGTAGTATGGCTTGACATTATGCCGCCCTGGCCATGGACAAGACCCAACTGTGCCCCCGGAACTTGACGATCACCAGCCTGATGACGAAGTTGAAGAACGGCTTCCGTGAGGGCAAACATGGAACCAGGATTACCAGGATGACAATGAGACAACAATCCGCCATGAGTGTTTATAGGTAATTTTCCGCCTAGTTGAATCTCTCCATTTTCAACAAAGGCTCCGCCTTCTCCTTTTTCACAAAATCCGAGGTCTTCGATTTCAATCAGGACAGTTGGGGTAAAACAATCATATAACTGGGCAAAATCAATATCGTTTGGACCTAAGCCTGCCATTTCATAGGCACGTTGTCCGGATTCAACCGCTGCGGAAGTGGTAAGGCTGCGTGCCTGACTAATATGTTCATGACTATGACCTTCTCCAATCCCTAATAGATAAACAGGCTGATTAGGGAATTCCTTTACTCGTTCCGCAGAAGTGAGAATAACCGCCGAACCTCCGTCAGATATTAATGAACAATCTAAAAGATGCAGCGGGTCAGCAATCATTCTTGAATTCACCACATTCTCGACGGTAATTAATTCTCTCATCTGGGCAGTGGGATTCAGACTAGCGTGTTTACGGCAGGCAACGGCGATCTCTGCAAACTGTTCTTCTGTTGTTCCGTATTGATTCATATGCGCTTTGGCAATAAGGGCATATAATGATGGAACTGATGGTCCATATGGTAATTCAAATTGACCATGACCTGCAGAGACTTGCATGGACATTGCTTGTTCACGGGTTAATCCGCTTTTCAAACTGTCTGCCATCGTGATCAACACCGTATCACACATTCCTGATAAAATCGCAGAAGCGGCGTGATGAAGAACAGAAAAAGTTGTTCCTCCCCCTGTGTTTACACTTAAACAAACACGTGGGAAAATTTGCATGTATTCTGCGATGGCTTCCGCATGATACATGTATGGTTCAGCAAAAGAATTACAGGTGATTAACCCATCAATCTGATTCTTGCTAATCCCTGCGTCTTTTATTGCACGCAGACCTGCGTCGACACAAAGCTGTGTAGCACTCATATGAGGGACAATTCCGACCTCAGTATCTGCCGCACCGACAATGGCTACTTTTCCTCGTAAGGAACTCATTTTTATACCTCCTTTATTTGAAATTAATAAATCTAGCATTATATCAAAATGATTAATAGTCATGAAGACAGGGTAAATGTCTTTCCATTCACCCTGTCTTAATTGTTCTATTAATCTGTTTCATTTCTTTGAGGCGTTTTCTTTAATCTAGGAATACTTTTCGTGTATGTTCAGTATCTAAGTATTCTTTTACTTTCTCAATCTTCCCGTTTTCCACTACAAATAGGAAGTGATAGATATTGTTATAGACACGTCCGTTGTTTAGCTCAGCATATGATTCTGTTTCTACCGCTACTCGATTTCCCTCCGCTGTGATTGCAAGAGGAGTTAAAGTAATCGCACCAGTTTTTGTTCCTTCTGCAATTCCAGAATTCATTGCTCTGAATTCCTTCATATCCTTTTCTCCAGAAATACCTTCAATTGTACCGGCAACCCACCAAGTGGCTTTATCGGACATATATTCCATAAAGGCATCAATATTCCCAGTCGAGAATGTTTTCATAAAATTAGTGACTACTTCTTTGTTTTGTTCTTCAATTTTCCCCAATTGGACCCTCTCCTTTTTAAACGAAAAATTGCTTCTTTACAAGGCATGGTTGATTAAACGTTTACTCTTCTTGCAGGAGACTTAAAGTAAGGCATTACTTCATCTGCAAAACGCTTCATTGCTTTCATAACCTGGCGGTGTTCTAAGTCACCCATGCGGAACCAACAAGACATGCTGTCAATTCCTGCATCTTCTACAGGTTCAAGACGGTTCACAGCTCCTTGAGGACTATCTAATATCACAACGCCACCTGTGTTTAGAGCACCAATATTTAGCGGGCCATCAAACTCTTTTGCCACTTCTGCGAAGCGCTCATACGTTGCAGGAGCTTGTGTACCTTTTGCTCCTGGAATTAATTCAAGTACTTTATCAAAATAAGTGATCATGGATTGTTCAACATTCTTAATTGCTTGAGCTGTGTCATCAGCAATATTCATTTGCAAGTTCATATGAATCTTTGGATCAATTCCTTTTGCAAGCAAACGATCCCTTGTACGTCTTGTATATTCTAATACATCATCTAAAACCATAAGAGTTGGAGTTACCATAAACTCTTGCGCATTCTTTTCAACCATTAAATCAAAAGATTCTGGACTGATACATGCATGATAGAATGGAATTCGTTTTTGAACCGGTTTTGGAGTTAACATAAGGTTTTCAAAGGAATAGAATTCACCATTATAGCTGAACGTGTAATTGTTCCATAAACCTTGGATAATGTCTACATACTCCCAATAGCGTTCCCTTGTTTTTTCTAAACTAATTCCGAGACCTTTTGCTTCCATCGGCTGATAGCCGCGTCCAGCTCCAAACTTTAAACGGCCTTTACTTAAGACATCAACCATTGCATAGTCTTCAGCGATACGAACAGGATTATCAAAGTTAAGTATACTAATACCAATTCCAATATCCATTTTTTCTGTAATTTGTGAAATAGCTGCGGCTGCAACCTGAGGAGAAGGCATACTGCCATAGGCACTAAAATGGTGTTCTGCTAACCAAACACTTTCAAAACCAAGTTCTTCTCCGTATTGAATTTGCTCTAGCATTTCCCCATATGCACGCTCATAGTTTCCATCATGACACTCGTTAACATAGAAAAGACCCATTTTAATACCCATACTGTAAACACTCCTTCATTTTGTTTTTATATAAATTATTTGAACTACCATATAACATACAAACGTTTGTTTGAAAATTTACTCATAAAATCAAGCGTTTGTTTTAAAACCACACTCTTAAAATTTCTTTTTTCTGCTAGTCTTGATCCATCACTCCCTTCAAGTAACCAACAATCTTATAAATTTAGTCCTTAAAAAGAACGCAACTTAACTTTGTAAAACAATATAGAAGGATTTTCGCATTTTGCTTGGTAAGGTTGTTTTTGCTCAACTTAAGATAATTGATTTAAATCAAATTATTACTCTTAGAAGTTTAGCAGCTGAGGTGAAACGGTTTTATGAGGTCTTATAAATTTTGTTATTAAGCGCTTACAACTTAATACATAAAATGAATATTGTGAGGATGAAATCTAGTATCATGTAGGTGTTTTTCGTTAACGAAATACTGTGAGCTATTAATATTAAATGCAAGCTATAATATAAAACAAACAACCATTTGATTCATATTATAGCTGGTTTATATTAATTAGGCAAGAATATTCTGAATATTTTTTATTGTTTTCAAGAGTTTTTTTAAAAACACAATCGATGAAAGTGAAAGTCTTTTAGATCACTTCTTCACTTTTACCCTTTTCTTTCTTCTTCCTAATCCCAAGTTCTTCAAGAATTTCTTGATTATTTTCACCTAATTTAGGAGCATTTTTATAGATTGAACCAGGGGTATCCGAAAGTTTAATAGGAATTCCGATCTGTTTCCCGATCATACCTGGAATTTCTTGTATCATTTTCCGGTTTTTTAATTGAGGGTGATTGACCATCTCTTCAAAAGTTAAAACTGGAGACACACATGCCTCATAATGGTTAAATATTTCGGTCCACTCATCTAAAGGCTTCTTCTTAATAATGTTCCCGATTTCAATTTTAAGTTCATCCTGTATGTTTTTAGGTGCGTCTAAAGAATCAATTAGATCTTCCCTCTTAATTGCTTTACAAAACTCCGCCCAAAACTTGTATTCTAAAGCACCAACGGCTAAATACCGGTGATCTAGTGTTTCATAAACTTCATAGCATGCTTTTTCACCTGATAAAGGCAGCTCTCCCCTGGTCGGCAGTTGATGATTAGTTAGATAATTTGGTAATGTGGTTTGTAACCAAGACACAGCACCATCTAACATGGAAATATCGACAAACTGTCCCTTCCCATTTATATTTCTAGCTTGAATGGCTAAAAGGATCCCTGTTACCGCCATTAAAGATCCTCCGCCAATATCTGCTATCTGAACGGATGGTGCAACAGGTTTTCGATTACGCTCCCCCTGCAAGTCTAGTAAACCAGCGTAGCTTATATAATTTAGATCATGACCTGGTAATTTTGCATATGGCCCTGTTTGGCCATAGCCAGTAATGGCACAATAAATTAATTTTGGGTTAAGAGCCTTTAACGTCTCATACCCTAAACCAAGTCGTTCCATCACTCCTGGTCGAAAGGATTCAACTAATACATCAGCCGTTTTTACTAATTCTAAAAAAATTTCTTTTCCTTTTTCTGATTTCAAGTCAATGGTTATACTCTTTTTATTTCGATTTAGCGAAGAGAAGATTGCACTGTCTGTGCCGAGTTTTGGCTCTCCCAATCTAGCATAATCCCCTAAATGCAGTTCCTCAATTTTAATCACCTCAGCTCCAAAATCCGCCAAAAACATTGTACAATATGGACCTGGCAGCAGGCGAGAAAGATCAAGAACTCTAATCGATTGAAGTGGTGAAATCATTCTACATTACCTCCTTTCTGTTTTATAAATTCTCTGCATAATCTATTATTGCCTATTACTGTTACTCTGCAAGTGTACCGCCATCGATATAAAATGTTTGACCTGTAATATAATCAGCTGCATCTGTTAGGAGAAACAAGGCAATTTGCGAGATGTCTTTTGGTTCCCCTAAACGCCTTAATGGGATTGCCTTTACTGCTCCTTTAATCCATTCCTCATTTTCCCTTTCCTTTGCATTAATCTCCGTGCCAATCAGGCCAGGAGCTATGGAATTAACACGGATATTGTAACGCGCCCATTCTGCAGCCAATGATTTCGTTAAATGAATAACAGCTGCTTTTGAGGCTGTATAGGGAGCAATCCGCTTGTAAGGTTTCGCACCACCAACGGAAGATATATTAATGATCTTCCCCGAATTCTGTTGAATCATGATTTTTGCTGCTTCCTGACAACAGAAAAATAATCCTCTAATGTTTACGTCATAAATAAAATCCCAATCTTCCTCAGTAACCTCTACTGCGTATTTCGTAACATTTGCACCCGCATTATTGACAAGGGCATCAAGCCTGCCGAACTCTTCCATTGTCACTTTAAATAGGTTTTGAATATCTGCTAGTTTCGATACATCACATGAAACCGTTAAGACTCTTCTTCCCAATTCACGAATTTCATTGGCAATAATCTCACAGCTTTCCCTATTCCTGCTTGCGAGCACTAGGTCAGCGCCTGCTGCAGCAAACTCCCGCGCCATTTCTGCTCCAATCCCGCGGCTTCCTCCAGTGATTAATACTACCTTGTCCGTAACATCTAATACTTTCCCCATTGTTTCACCCCCTAAATTTTTATACATAGCAGAAAGGAATCTATTTTTAAAGCGCTTCTGTCAATTCTTTGTTCAATTTATTCTTGTGTTCTTTTAAAAAGCGTTTGGCTACCACCATTCGATGAACCTCATCTGGACCATCATAAATATGTGCGGCTCTTGCCTCACGGTAAAACGCTTCTAATGGTGTATCCTTTGAGTAACCTAATGAACCATGGACTTGAATGGCTCTACTAATCACATCATTTAGGATTTTGGCTCCATAGAACTTAATAAGTGCAATTTCTTTTCTCGCATCTTCCCCTTGATCCATTTTCCAAGCAGCATGAAGCGTCATAAGACGTGATGCAGAGATTTCAGCTGCTGAATCAGCAATGAAATTTTGAATCGTCTGGAATTCAGCTAATGCCTGTCCTCGCGTTTTTCTTTTTATGGAATAATCCAACATTAAATCAAAACTTCGATTCATGACTCCTAACCAGCGCATAGCATGAGTGATACGTCCAGGTCCTAATCTCATCTGGGCAAGTTTAAAACCTTCCCCTACCTTGCCTAATATGTTTTCAGCTGGAATTCTGCAATTGTCAAAGTGAATTTCCCAATGACCACCTTCACTATAGTCCCCCATTACGCCGATATCGCGAATCAGATTAAACCCTGGTGTTCCTTTTTCAACAAGAAACATCGTTGCCCGTTCATGCGGAGGGGCATCTGGATCGGTAACAGCCATAACAATCGCAAAGGATGAAAGAGCAGCATTACTGATAAACCACTTCTTTCCATTGATTACCCACTCATCTCCGTCTCTTACTGCTCTTGTTTGTAAACCGGTAGGATCTGCACCTGAAACATCGGGCTCAGTCATCGCAAAGCAAGACCGAATATCATCGTTTATAACAGGTTGCAGAAAACGCGCGATTTGCTCTGGTGTTCCTGCCTTCATCAGAATTTCAGTATTCCCAGTATCAGGGGCAGCTGTGCCAAACACTCTAGGACCAATTGGACTAGAGCCCAATAGTTCATTTAATAAACCTAAAAATACATTTCCTAATCCTAACCCGCCCACTTTTATCGGTAAATGAGCAGCCCATAAATTTTGATCCTTAACTTTTTGTTGAATCGGCTTCAATATTTCATCTGGAAGTCCTACCCCTGGAACAATATACTTTTCAGCAGGATAAACATCTTCTTCCATTATTCTCTTTGCTCTAGCTAACAACTCTTTTTGCTCTTCTGTTGGACTGAAATCGTACATAATTTGGTTCACTCCTTTTCTTTTCAACAACATTACATTTTAAGAAATATGCCATAGGATCAGCAAAGGTTTACCATTTATATCAAAGAAGGATCTTTTTTAATAACAATTCCATCTGCTCCATACCTGCATTTTTTATACTCTTGGAACTGAATTGATTTTAAGATTGGATAAATGACTTTAGTTCCTCATTGAAACGGTCAATTTCTTCAATGAATGGAGCATGAGAACTATTTTCAAATACAACCAGTTTCGCTCCCTGAACCTCTTTCACGCAATACTCAGACAATGAAAGCGGTACAACTCCATCATGAAGACCATGGAAGAAAGCAACTGGAATCGAGATGTCACTTAACTTATCCCTTAAATCAATTTTACCTAAGTCTTCCATTGTCTTTTCCGTAAACCAAGATTGCTCCATGAAGTTATTAAAAAACCAATCTTTCATTGGTTGCCCAACATCCTGATGAAAACAACCATCAGCAATGGCACGTACTAGAGCTGGCCGGTTCACTCGCATTGCTGCTAGAGTTTGTGTCACATTCTCTTGTGGAACACCAACATCAAAACCTTCTGTAGAGGTATATCTCGGTACTGCTCCTCCAACGGAAACCGCTTTTGTAACCGCTCCCCCGCCAAAACGAGTCACATAATCCATCACAATCGATCCGCCAGCAGACCAGCCAACTAGGGTTGCATCCTCTAAACCCAAATTTTGAACCACTTTGTTCAAATCATCTGCTAGTTTAGAGATTTCATAGCCATGAGCAGGTTTATCTGATTTCCCGCAGCCGCGGCAATCAATCGTGATGACCCTGAATGTGTCACTAAAATCAACAACCTGTCTTTCCCAAACTTGGCGATTCATGCCCCAACCGTGAACAAAAACAATTGGTTTCCCTTGTCCCACGTCTTCATAGTAATACTGTACCCCTTTTTCCACTTCAATATATGGCATCGTAAACGCCCCCCCAAGTGATTGATTTAGATTTTTATATACTTACCTTTTGTCTCCGTTGAACGGCCTTGAAATAAGGTAAAACCTCATCAGCATAACGTTTCATAGCTTTCATTACTTTACGGTGCTCCATCCCACCCATACGGAACCAACAAGATAGGCTGCTAATCCCAGCTTCTTCCGCTACCTCTAAACGATTCACTGCTTCTTTTGCGTCCGCTAATAAAGCAATACCTGATTGATTTAAGCCAGCAATATTTATCGGACCTTCCATTTCTTTAGCTACTTCTGCAAATCGTTCATATGTTTCAGGAGCTTGTTGACCTTTTGCACCTGGGATAATATCCAATACTCGGTTAAAATATACATCCATTTCTTTTTCTACATTTTTAATGGCTTGATCAGTATTATCTGCAATGTTCATTTGCAGGTTTAGATGGATGGATGGGTTAATTCCCTTTTGGATCAAACGTTCCCTCGTCCGTTTCGTAGAAGCTAGAACATCATCCATCACCATTAGTGTTGGTGTTACCATAAACTCTTGAACCTCTTTTTCTACCATTAAGTCAAAAGACGCAGGGCTAATACATGCATGATAGAATGGAATTCTTTTTTGAAGTGGTTTGGGAGTAAGCCTCAAGTTTTCAATTTGATAGAATTCTCCGTTATAACTAAAGGTATCATTCGCCCATAAACCTTGAATGATCTCAACATACTCCCAATACTTTTCCCTTGTTTTTTCCATGCTCACTCCAAGCCCTTTTGCCTCATGCGGCTGATATCCACGTCCTCCGCCAAACTTTAATCGACCCTTACTTAAAATATCAACCATTGCATAATCTTCAGCAATTCGCACTGGATTATCAAAGTTTAGAATGCTGATCCCAATGCCAATATCCATTTTTTTCGTAATCTGTGAGATTGCAGCCGCTGCAACCTGTGGAGAAGGCATACTTCCATATTCATTAAAATGATGCTCACCCAGCCATACACTTTCAAAGCCAATCTCTTCTGCATACTGGATTTGTTCCAACATTTCCGCATATGCCCTTTCATAGTTCCCATCATGACATTCGTTTACATAAAATAGACCTGTTTTCATCTACTTTCTACACTCCTTTATTTGATATTTTATATAGTCAAACGATCAATAGGTTTAGTTGTTTAAAGAGCGAATAATAAAATCAACCGTTTGTTTGATTTTATTATAACAAGCTTTAAAGGCGGTTTCAATAACTATTTTAATAATTTTCTGAAATATTAAATAACTATATATCTATTCACCTAATAACATACTAGAAAACGCCAACAAAAAATGATGGCGTTTTCTAAAATCCTTATGTTTACTTATTTTAAAACAAGTAAATTAAAACGTTTTTTTACTAATTCAATATCCTTTTTGATCTGGGTAACTAAATCTGAAATACTTGAAAAAGAGATTTCCTCTCTTAAGTAGAAACAAACTTTTACCTCGATATTTTTCCAATATAAGTCCTGATCAAAGTCCAAAATATGAACCTCATAGTGGATTGATTCTTCATCTTCATTAAATGTTAGTCGAGATCCAACATTCATTACTCCTACATATTCTTGATCATTAACAATTACCTTAACCCCATAGACCCCTTTAAGCAAGCACCCAATTTGTTCTTGAGGATGAATATTTGCAGTTGGGAATCCGATACTTCTGCCAAGTTTCCTTCCATTTATCACCATTCCTCTAAAGGAACAATATTCATGGTCTTTTGTCATCTTAAGTAAATCGCTCATTTGAATTATCGGTAGACCACCTGCCACAGAGACCTCTTCAACCTCTGCCTTGCTTGCTACATCCCCAATTTCATTTAATATTTCCACCATATATCCAACATGAATATTGGATACTAATTTTGATAGGTCAACAACCGCTTCCGTTAAATCAACACGCTCCATTAAGCCCTTTTCCTTGCTGATTAAAGGAAAGACATGTCCAGGCCTTTTAAAATCATCGGGTTTCACTTCTTCATTTGTTAATGCTTTAATGGTATCCGACCTTTCGAAGCTCGAGATTCCAGTAGTCGTGTCTTTGTAATCAATGGAAACCGCGAATGGTTTTGTCTCTTCTATATTGTTTTCTTCCATTTTAGGAATTTGTAATTGTTTTGCTCTTTCCTCGGTAATACAAGCATAAACCAAACCTCTTCCAATTTTGGTCATTAAGTTCACTTTTTCAGCATTTACGTACTCCCCTAAGCCAATGATTATACCCATGTGTGTTTTAATATCATCATAAATAATAATTAATCCACCATCTTTTAATTGGTCTATCGGAAGTTTAACTGATGATAACACACTCATCTCGATCAACTACTTTCTATTTAAAGTAGATTAATTTATCTTGCATATGAATCACCTGTTCTGAAAGAACCTCAATGCTTCTTAATAAATCAGGATTAATAATTTCATTTTGCGAATTAAAGTGCTCATTATGGGCGAATATGAAGCTTGGAGGAACATAGGCATTTAAATAACCTGCAATTGGTTTTAATTGATTTTCAACCACAAGATAATGCTGGTAGTTTCCTCCCGTAGCAGCAAATCCCATCACTTTATTTTTAAATTCAGATGGAGGCACCAAGTCGATCAAATTTTTTAACGCCCCACTGAAGGACCCTTGAAAAATAGGAGTCCCGATAATATAAGAATCTGCAGATGAAATCATGTCGATTACCTTTTTTGTGTCACCTGTATATTCTGAGGGTGGACGGCCATCACAAAATTGCACATCATAATGCTTAAGGTCTAAAATTTCCGTCTCAACTTCAGGATTCATTTTTTTAATCATATTGATTACTTCATTTACCACGATTGACGTTTTAGAGCCTGTGATTGTGCCAGAGATTCCTAATATTTTCATAGTAAGCACCACTCCTAACATTTTTTTCATCAAAACAATTTTTCAGTTCCGATATCTTTCTATTTATTCGGCCAATTACCTGGAATTGGACCTATATTTCGGTTGTAATAAAGTAGTGGATTCTTTTCTGCCTTATTTAAATCAATTACTTCACTTAAAAGGATGATGTGATCCCCTGCATCAATTTGCTGACTGTTTCTGTCATAATGCATCCTCCTATTATTAATTTAAAACCTCGACTTTTTTACTCTGACTCCTGATTTCTAATTTCGCAACAGCTTCAGCATGTACTTCATCTGGTCCGTCAGCAAATTTTAACGAACGAGCATGCGCCCAAAGTTGTGCCAATGGGAAAACATCACTTACGCCGCCTGCTCCATGAACTTGGATCGCACGGTCAATGACATTTACAGCCATATTTGGTACAAGCACCTTAATCATCGCGATTTCTTTTCGAGCTACTTTGTTTCCAACCTTATCCATCATATGAGCAGCATTCAAAGTTAACAATCTTGCTTGATCAATTTCAATACGTGAGTCTGCAATCCACCTGCGGATGACACCTTGTTCAATGACAGATTTTCCAAAGGTAACCCTGTTTTGCGCACGGTGGATCATTAGTTCTAAAGCACGTTCCGCCATACCGACCAGGCGCATACAATGGTGAATCCGACCTGGTCCAAGACGGCCTTGGGCAATTTCAAAGCCTCGACCTTCGCCGAGAATCATGTTTTCAACCGGAACACGAACATCGTTGAAGTCAACAAATGCATGTCCGTGTGGTGCATCATCATAACCATAGACAGGAAGATGTTCTTTAATTTCTACACCGGGTGTCCCTATTGGGATAATAATCGTTGATTGCTGCTTATGTCTTTCAGCATTCGGATCTGTTTTTCCCATTAAAATCATGACTTTACAACGTGGGTCCTTTACGCCAGAAATCCACCACTTTTTACCATTTATAACATACTCATCGCCATCACGCTCAATGCGCGTTGAAATATTTGTTGCATCAGAAGAAGCGACGTCAGGTTCTGTCATGACATAGGCAGAACGAATTTCTCCATTTAAAAGTGGAACCAGCCATTGTTCCTTTTGTTCAGGGGAACCATAATGTTCTAAAAGTTCCATGTTTCCTGTATCTGGAGCAGAGCAGTTGAAAACTTCTGGTCCAATTAGCGAGCGACCCATGATTTCCTTTAATGGCGCGTATTCTAGGTTTGTTAAACCAGGCCCATGCTCCTTGCTTTGTATAAATAGATTCCAAAGTCCAGCTTTTTTTGCTTGCGCTTTCATTTCTTCAATAATTGGTGGGATTTCCCAGCGGCTTTTCCCTGCGTTCAATTGTTCTTCATACACACTTTCGTTCGGTAATACAATATCATTCATAAAAGCGGATACTCTTTCCTCTAACTCTTGTACTTTTGCACTCTTTTCAAATATCATAAAATATCCCTCCAGTTACAATTTTTAAAATCATTTAAGTAATTTCATATACTCTACCATCATCTTAAAATTAGCTTATTTATGTGTAAATTTTGCTGGGCGTTTTTCAATAAAGGCTTGAACTCCCTCACTAACATCCTCTGAACCAAACACATCTACAAAAAGAGCTAATTCTAGATCAAGACCGGAATCAAAAGATTGATCTATCCCCTCGTTCACAGCTTGTTTGATTCTGCTTAAAGATTGCAAAGAATGACTAGCAAGCTTTTTGGCCATTGTATTTGCAGCTTCCATGCCTTCTCCCTTCGGAACAACATGGTTAACAAGCCCTATTTTCAAGCATTCATCTGCGGAAATTGAATTTCCTAAATACATTAACTCTTTCGCTTTAGCCGGTCCAACCAGCCTCGGAAGCCTTTGGGTTCCCCCAGCCCCAGGAAATAGACCTAATTTAATCTCAGGTAAACCAAGCTTTGCATGCTCTTCAGCAATACGAATATCACAAGCCAATGCTAACTCACAGCCTCCACCAAGTGTAAAACCATTTAACATAGCTATTGTGGGCTTTGGTAGATTTTCAATCAAATTGAATACCTCTTGATTCCCTCTTGCAATCTTTCTGATCTCTTCTTTTCCTAATCCCACCCAACTAGGAAATTCCTTAATGTCCGCGCCAGCCATAAATGCCTGCTCACCGTTTCCTGTTACAATGACTGCAATAACCTCTGAATTTTCGTTTAGGTGTGTAAAAACTTCCTTCAACTCTTGTGAGACTTGACTACTTAAAACATTCATTGGTGGATTATCAATAATTACTGTAGCAACACCATCTTGTTTAGTTAATTGAACCAGTTGACTCATACTTAAACCTCCTATATGCGTGTTCCTATAAACATTCATTTACCACAAGTATTAAAAACAACAATCTAGCCATGTTTGGATGTAACAGATTACCATTTATCAATATCTATTTCTACTAGGTTCTTATTTCGGCTGCATTCGAATCGCTCCATCTAAACGAATCGTTTCTCCATTGAGCAATGGGTTTTGAATAATGCTTTCTGCGAGTTGAGCATATTCAGATGGGTATCCAAGTCGAGATGGGAATGGAACCATCGCACCAAGGGACTCTCTTGCTTTTTCCGAAAGAGTATCGAATAATGGCGTCTGGATTAACCCTGGTGCGATTGTCATCACTCGAATTCCGTAGCGTGCAAATTCTCTTGCGACCGGTAACGTCATCCCAACGACTCCGCCTTTTGATGCACTATAAGCAGCCTGACCGATTTGTCCATCAAAAGCAGCAACAGAAGCTGTGTTGATGATGACTCCCCGCTCCCCTTCTGCATTCGGTTCGTTGTTTACCATTTTTTCAGCTGCTAATCGTGTGACATTGAATGTTCCCACCAAATTCACTTGAATAATTTTGTTAAATCCTGCTAAATCATGAACGCCATCACGTCCCAACACTTTTTTAGCAGGGCCGATTCCCGCACAATTCACCACGGTATTGATTTGACCAAATTTTTCAATTGCCTGGGATAAAGCTTGCGAAACTTCTTCCTCATTTGAAACATCTGCTTTTGTAAAGAGGACATTATCTGAGCCTAATTTTTCAACCACAACTGCTCCTCTTTCTTCAGATAAATCAATAATAACTGCCTTGCCTCCGTTTTCGACAATTCGCGTGACAGTCGCTTCTCCTAATCCAGAACCTCCACCTGTTACTACTGCAATTACATCTTTCATTTTCATTCAATATTCCTCCTTCATTAGTATAAAATTTATTCTCTTTATTCCTCTATCCTCTCAATGATGGTCGCATTAGCCATGCCGTTTCCTTCGCAGATAGCCTGAAGTCCAAACCGGGCGCCTGTTCTTTCCAATTCATGAATAAGGGTGATCATCACTCGAGCTCCACTTGCACCTAATGGATGACCGAGGGCGATGGCACCTCCATTTGGATTCAGCTTAGATGGATCCGCTCCGAGCTCTTCCAACCAGACCATTGGGACAGGAGCAAAAGCTTCATTTACTTCAAAAATATCAATATCTAAAACTTCCATATTTGCCTTTTTAAGTACCTGTTTCGTCGCCTCAATCGGTCCCGTTAACATTAAGGTTGGGTCGGATCCTACTACAGTACGAGCAAGTACTTTAAATCGTGGGTTAAGACCTAATTCTAATGCCTTCTCTTTTGACATAAGCAGTAATGCTGCTGCTCCATCACTCATCTGACTAGCATTCCCTGCATGAATGATACCGTCTTGAGTGAATGCTGGTTTTAGGCTTGCAAGTTTTTCAATGGTCGTGCCTCGGCGTGGACCTTCATCCTGGGTAATCACTTGCTTTGTCCCATCTTCTAGTGTCACCTCAATCGGCATGATTTCTCGATCGAACCGACCTTCTTCTTGAGCTTTTATTGCTTTATTGTGACTTTCTAATGAAAATTCATCTGCCTTGCTACGGGTAATTCCCCATTTTTCGGCAATACGCTCTGCAGATAATCCTTGATGAATAATTTGGTGTCGAGAGGTAAGCTTTTCGCTCCAGGAAGTTCCTTGGAAATTGGATAACATTGGAACACGCGTCATGCTTTCAATGCCACCTGCAATCACAATATCCATATCTCCACTCAAAATCGCTTGGGCCGCAAAATGAACTGCCTGCTGACTTGAGCCGCACTGGCGGTCAATAGTCGTCCCAGGTACATGAATTGGGAAACCAGCAGTTAGTGCAGCTGTTCGGGCAATATTCACTCCCTGCTCGCCAATTTGGGTAACACACCCTAAAATCACGTCTTCTATTAAATCGGGCGAAACTCCCGCCCGGTTCACCAATTCTTTTAGCACTTCAGCCGCCAAGTCATCAGGACGGATATTACTTAACACACCTTTTCTTCTTCCAACCGGGGTTCGAACAGCTTCAACAATTACTACCTCACGCATACTTTTCCTCCCTGTAACAATTTATTAATATAAGATTCCTATTACCTTATTTGGAGTTTCTTAGCCAGTCATCTATACATAATGCAATATTAGTGCCAACTTTTAAATTAAATCGCAATTCTTTGAAATTTTATTTCCTTAACTCTTGAAATGACGAACTTTAAGACTATTAATTATGTAAAACTGATCTTAAACAAACGATAACCAAGTGTAGGAAAAATACAAAAAGATTTATCATTGTGTTTGAAAATCAAACAGGTGGTAGATTGTAATGTCTTTTTGACCAACAAAAAAAGCACACTAGGGTGCTTTTTGATAAATGTTCAGATTTTTATATCTTCATATTTTTTTAATTTATCGTATAGAACGGAACGACTAATGCCTAATAGCTTGCACGCTTGACTCTTGTTTCCATCCGCTTTCTTTAAAGCTTCTTTTATCGCCATTTCTTCGGCCTTCTCTAACAATGTTTTCTCACAGTCTTCATTCTCTTCTTCTATAAATAGATTCATCCCTAATTTCTTGAGTAAATATTCTGGTAAATCTTCCAAAGAGATCATTCCATTTTCCGCAAAAACCTTCGCTCGTTCAAATACATTGCGAAGTTCACGAACATTTCCTGGCCAATCATACTCTAATTAAAGCATTTTCTACTAAGGGATCCCAACCAATAATACTAGTTCCATTTTGTTTGTTTAAATCTCGCATAAATGCATGACTTAACATTAAAGTATCTTCTTTTCTTTTCCTGAGTGGAGGAATTTCAATCGAGATGACATTTAATCGATAAAACAAATCCTCTCTAAACTTTCTTTCCTCGACCATTTCTTCTAATTTCTGATGAGTCGCTGTTATAATTCGAACATCAACCGAAATTCTGTTCGTCCCACTAACCCGATAAAACTCTCTCTCTTGTAACACTCGGAGTAGCTTAGCCTGAAGCTGAAGGGACATATCCCCTACTTCATCTAAAAACAGCGTTCCCCCATTCGCCATTTCAAATTTTCCCATCTTTCCTTTTTGCTTCGCACCTGTAAATGCTCCTTCGTCATACCCGAAAAATTCAGACTCCAATAAATGCTCTGGTATGACCGCACAGTTCACTGTAATAAATGGGCCGTTTTTTCGGTTGCTTGCACTGTGGATAGCGTGGGCAAAAAGTTCTTTTCCTGTACCGCTTTCACCACGAATCATAATGGTGGTCTTCCCCTTAACCGCTTTCATCCCGCTTCGGAACAATTTTTCCATTTGAGGAATTTTTGAAAGGATTTCATCAAAGGTAAATCGTGAAGATTCAGCTTTTTTGGTTAAAACATCATTTTGCTTTTCTAATTTTTCGTAATTTCTAAAACGCTCACGAACCTCATGAAGCTGACGATAGACGATTTTTCCTATGGCCCCAATGATTTGTTCCTCTTGATATACGGGGATCCGGTGAACAATATAGTTAATGCCTTTCACTTCCATAAAATCACTTATTTCAGCGACCCCAGTTTTAAAGACTTTGTTAACTCAAAATGAGGAAAAAGAGATTCAATCGGAACATTTTCTACCTCCTTTTCGTTTAAATCAAACAGTTCTACTAAGGAAGGGCTTAAGAAGATAGTGTTCCCGCTTTCATTTATCATAACTAAACCATCATAAGAGTTATCAATCACTGTCTGCAAAAGGCTTTTCCATTTTAATTGCTCTTTAAGTAACTGGTTCTTTTGAAGAAAACTTTTGACAGCATCCGCTTTGTCAATCACTCCTATAGGTTTACCTACTCTATTCACTACAAAACCAGTACCAACCTCACTAACAGCAATTTGTTCTTCTAATTTTTCCACAGAAATATTCTCAGATATGGTCCCAATATCTTCCTTAATAAAAGGAGCGATTTGGGTATCCATTTTTTTATTTGTTAAAAGCATTTGATAAAGAACACTTCGAGTAAATACGCCTATCAATTTTTCTCCCGCATCGACAACCGGTAAAGTATTCAATCTATATTTATTCATAAGAAAGATGGCTTCATGGAACGTTTGATCAGGTTGTAAATATTCTTGAATCGGGGTCATAAAGTCCTTAATAGTTTCCACATCATTCATCCCCTTATCTAAGCAGATATAGTCTTTTTCATAAATTATCGTTTGAAAATTAAGAATAGTCAAACTGATAATCACTCGAACCTATGGAACTGTATGATATAACTACACTATAAATAGCGTATTGTACGAAAACTTATCATCTTAAAAGATAGGATGCTACAATCCTCACATCATATAAATCCTGTTTATACACTTCTCAAGACAAGTAGACAATTTTTTAATATTGGCATGCTTTTTGCATGTATTTTACACAAATAAAAGTTTTTAGGAGGTTTAACGATGTTAAAACAAAAAATCAATGTTTCTACTCAATCCGAAAAAGAAATTAACTGGGCTAAGTTTGAAGCCTTTCTCAGAAATCAAATCGAACTTGATAAAAGCGCTAATATGGAAGTAAAACAATTTTCAGAAGGATATTCAAACTTAACCTTCCTTATTAAAGTTGGCGAATGGGAATCGGTCATGAGGCGACCTCCTTTCGGTAAAATACCGCCTAAAGCCCATGACGTAGAAAGAGAGTATCGATTACTTGAAAAAATCAACCCGGTATTCCCGCTTGCTCCAAAACCATACTTATGTGAACACAACCCGTACATTATGGATAAGCCCTTTTATTTAATGGAGAAAAAAAATGGAGTAGTTCTTGATGAAACAATGGCTCCAGAATTTAATGCGGTTCCGAATATTAAAAAAATCATCTCTGAATCTACTGTCGATACATTGGTCCAACTTCATGACATTGATTATCAACAAGCAGGATTGCATGATATGGGGAAACCAGATGGATATTTAGAAAGACAAGTACATGGATGGATTAAAAGATATCACAATAGTAAAACCGATGAAATAAAAGTCTATATAGATATAGAAAAGTGGATTCTGTCAAACATCCCAAATTCACAACATCCAACCATTGTTCACAATGATTACAAGCTTAATAATATGATGCTTTCAATCACCGAACCTGGTAAAGTAGTCGGTGTTTTTGACTGGGAATTGTCTACAATCGGCGATCCCCTTACCGACCTAGCTGCTGCCATTGCCTATTGGAAAGACGAAAATGATCCTTTTACCGCCATTAATTCAGTGACAGCCTTAGGAGGGTTTATTTCAAGAGAAGAATTTATCGAGCGATATGCGAAGAAAAGTAACAGAGATTTGTCTAATTTTCCTTTTTACTTGGCTTTTGCCTATTTTAAAACCGCCGTCATCCTACAGCAGATTTATTATAGATGGAAGGAAGGATATCTTGCAGATGATCGATTTAGTAATTTAAATGAGGGCATTCAAAATTTAATGACATTATCTCATGATGTGATTTTTTTTAATAAAAGATAAGAAAGGACCCAGAATGACAAAAATCAATGTTTTACTACAAAAAGAATTAATTGATCCAAGTAGACTAAAAAATTGTGTTGTGGTTATTTTTGATGTCCTGTTAGCAACAACGACAATTACCACTCTATTACAATACGGCGCTAAAAAAGTCATTCCCGTATTTAACAGTCATGAAGCGCTTGAAGTTAGCAAAAATCTTAATTTACCCCAAGATTCCTGTATTTTATCTGGTGAAAAAAACGGGTACTCCCTTAATGAATTTATATACCCTTGCCCATTGGAACTACTTGAATCAAATGTTGACGGAAAAACCGTTATTCTTTCCACAACAAACGGAACTGTAGCTTTAAAGAAATCACTCGGGGCTCCATTCGTTTACGCCTCGTGTTTGTTAAACGGGCAATTTGTTTCGCAGAAGCTTTTACAAAACTATAACGAGCAATCCATTCTCCTTGTCTGTTCAGGAAACCATGGATGTTTTTCGATGGAAGATTTTATCGGTGCGGGTCATTTTATCCACCATTTGCACAAATTTTCGGGAACTGTATTCCAATTGTCAGATTCTGCAAAAGCGGCTGTTCAATTTTACGAACAATGTCACGAAGAGTCACTGTTAAAGCATTTTGTCACGTCACATACTGGTAAATTGTTAACATCTTTAGGATACAAGCCTTCAATCTATCATTCTGTTCAACGAGATATTTATAATGCCGTACCAATTTTAAGAACCGGAGAATATCCTTACTTGGAACTTGAAAGCTCTTTATGATTCAAAAGATGATAAAAACAGAGTTATACAGTTGAAATTTGGGCAGAACAAATAGAGCAATCGAAAATCATAAAATGAAAGGTTTTAGGACCTTCATTATATTAATAAGAACGATTGATTCATTACTATAAATGGGGGGGAATAAGAATGCGATTTATTGTCCTTTTGATATTTTTTGCTATCTTTTTCATTGGAGGTTATTTGATTCAGGTTGCAAATAATAGTAAAAATCCTGACAATTAGTAAACATTATAAGATCTCACCACCTCCATTTTTCGTTTGTGGAGGTGTATATTACGAGTATCATTCATTAATTAGGAGCAATTGAAACGTATTTTCGCTTAATAAACTAAAAAACGACTTAATCACATTTTGATCATTATTGCATTCTGTGCAATGATCTTGTATTCCTAAAGCATCTTCACTCGATGCATGAAGTGTTTCTCTTAATTGATTAGCCGACCTCTCACACCACTTATCCCGTCTTCCGGATTATTCCGACTTTTACTTTTATAAGTTAGCCATCAAAAACACAGGACTTTTATATGTTTTGATGGCTTGTAGCTTAAAAAAATCGGAATAATATGTCTATATTAAACCATAAAGACGTTTAATTAATTCATCATCATTCTGCCATGAAGTAATTTTTCTGTTCCTGTGTCAATGGATTTAAACTGCTTGTTGCTTTTCTATCGCTTCCCGTTTCATTTGTGTATCCGCATTTTCATAAATCTTAGTTGTTTCCAACTGTGCATGTGCTAGGATTGCCTTTAATGCATCTTCTTCAAAGAATTTCAATTGTTGGGTTTTCTCCGCCTTTTTGATTGGTATCTTTTCAAATTCAAGGGTATAGGCAATGACCGACAGGCCCCTATTTCCGGCATATTTATAGAAGGAATTGCTTTAGATTAAAAATTCCCTTAACATACATTTTCCTTACAGATTTGTAAGAGTTTATTTTAAAAATAAGGGAACCCTATTCTTTTTTAATATTAAGTACATAGACTAATATGTTGCTATAGTAGTTATGCATATTTCCCTTAGCACCAGCATACTGTTTTAAGAATGGAAAGGAGAATCACACCTATGGCCAAAGAGGATGTAATTAAAAAAATCGAAAGTATTACTCATCCAAAGGTACGAAATATTGTTAGAGTTTGTGTGGAACAGGGCTGTCGGTTCAAGCCACATCCAAGCAATCCTAATTTAGTGAACCTATTTGACCCCGCGCGACGAAAAAACATCATTGGGGATATAAATCTTTCAAGCCCTAGGGGATATTTCACACTTGAGGTTGAGAATGGACGTTTCAAGTCCTTTAGAAATGAAATCATCGGATTAGATATAGATCAATCTGGTTTTGAAGAAAGCGTGCTTAAACGATTGAAGCGTTAATACATTATACTATTTATAAACCTAATAAACGCTTGGAACTATGTTTCCAAGCGTTTTTCCATATGTTTTTTTAAAAATTAGGTACCGGAAATGGTATACTAATGAGCCTCCCTACACCCCTGTTCGAAAAGCCTACCCTCTTAGGGATAGTAAACGTTTAATAAAAAACAAATTCTTTTTACAATATAGGAGAAAGAAGTCTAGAAATAGATTCTTTAAGACGGACTTCCAAGGAACGTCTCTGGTAATTTTCAAATGTAAGTAACATAGAGACATTTATATCTTCTTTAAAGATTTCTGTTAGTTTTCTAGAAATTCCTTCATCATATAAAAAGGCATTTACTTCAAAATTAAGCTTAAAGCTTCGATAATCAATGTTCGCCGTACCAACGGAAGATACTTCTTCGTCAACCACAAGCGTTTTTGCGTGAATAAAACCATTTTTATAAATATAAACCTTTGCGCCAACTTTTAGTAATTCACTAACATGTGAGAGAGTCGCCCAATAAACGAATAAATGATCTGGTTTATCTGGAATCATAATGTTGACTTCCACTCCAGATAGGCAGGCAATGCGAAGGACATCTAACAAACTTGAATCTGGAATAAAGTATGGAGTTTGGATATAAATTGATTTTTTCGCAGACATGATCATCTTTATATAGCCATTCTTAATTTGTTGAAATTCAGAATCAGGACCACTTGTTACAATTTGAATTCCAATTTTACCATGAGAAATATCTTCTGGGTAAAGATTTGGAACATAGTCAACATCTTGGTCATCTGAGGCTTGATTCCAATCCAGGATGAAACGAGTCTGAAGAGCATAAACAGCAGTTCCTTGAATGCGTAAATGGGTATCGCGCCAATAGCCAAATTTCTTATTAAGACCTAAATATTCATCCCCCACATTAAACCCGCCAACATAGCCAATTTTTCCATCAATAATGACTAATTTCCGGTGGTTCCGATAGTTCATGCGAAGATTAATAAATCTAAATTTAGATGGGAAAAAGACCTCCACCTGTCCTCCAGCTTTCTTAAATTCTTTAAAGGATCTTTTCGGCAAGCTGCGCGAACCTAATTCATCATAAAGGATACGAACCTTTACCCCTTGCTTGGCTTTTACTGTCAAAGCCTCAATTAATTTTTTGCCCAAATTATCATTTTTAATAATGTAATATTGGATATGAATATAATTTCTGGCTGCTTTTATATCCTTAAATAACTGATCAAATTTTTCTTTACCGTCTGTAAAAATCTCAACACTATTATCCTCTGTTAAGATGGCTTGATTGTTAATCATATGCATGTAAATCAAATCATGGTTATCCCTTGTGACATCATTGCGATAATAGAATTGATTCAAACGGAGTTTGGTCAATTGAGTTTCTAATGCTTTTTCAAATCCTGTTTTTTTGAGATCATCCCATTGGAAAAGCCGTTTTCGACTTAAATTTTGTCCCAATAATAGATACATTACAAATCCCAAGATTGGAATGAAAAATAGAACTAATAGCCAGGCCCACGTGGAACCAACGTCCCTTCTTTCCTGAAAAATGACAATGAGGGCCAACATGAAATTCAAAACAAATAAAAAGCCTAATAATATAGACGTAATATTCATGGCAAAAACCCTCTCACACGACATAAAAAATACTTTAATTTATCCTAGTATCTTCTTCTTTTTCTCCGCCATCCGATAATGACGATAAGGAGAATGACTAATAGTAGATACATAAGGTTCGAATACTGGTCCATTCTTTCCACGATAACTCCCCAATTTTCTCCAACCCCTGCCCCAAGATTGATCAACACTGTATTCCAGATAATCGTGCCCATGGTTGTAAAACTGATGAAAAGCCAGAAATTCATTTTCGCCATACCAGCAGGGATTGAAATTAGACTGCGAATAAGCGGAATAAAACGACAGAAAAAAACCGTCCAGATTCCATATTTATCAAACCAGGCATCCGTTCTATAGAGATCCTCTTTCGTTAAACGAAGGAATCGTCCATACCGTTCAATCACTACTTCCAATTTATTTACATTTAAGATGGCACCGATTTGATATAGGATAACTGCTCCAAACACTGAGCCTAATGTGGAAGCAGCGATAACTCCAACAATATTCAGATTGGTCTGTGTTGTCATATAGCCGCCAAAAGTAAGAATCACTTCTGATGGTATTGGAGGGAATATATTTTCAAGTGCAATCAGAAGAAACACTCCCCAATACCCAAACTGTTCAATAAATTCTTTAATCCATAAATCCATAATACCCTCCATTTAAAGTAAAAGTAACTTTATTGATTTACGTTTGATTGCCTGAAAAGTTTCAAACAAGGACATCTTCTTCTAATTACTATATTTTTAGCTTGTAAAATTAAAACCATTTTCCATTGAAAAAAGCATTTGAAGGATCAAATGCTTTTTTCACCATTATTTTATTCAAGTTGGTTGTTTAGAGCAATGTTAATGCTTTTTCGATTGGAACTTCACCGCTAATAAGATCAAATGATTGGTAATATGTATTTTCCTCTGTGAGGGAATGTATGATTGTTCTTGCCACATCCTCACGGGGGATTTTCCCATTCCGAATGTCTGTAGCAGCTGTAATCTTCCCGGTTCCCAGCTCACTCAATAGCCCTCCAGGACGGATAATCGTATAAGTTAGTTCGCTTTGTGCGAGCATTTTGTCTGCATAGTATTTTGCCGCATAATAAGGAAGCATTTTCTCATGCCAGTTTTCTCTCCTATGCGCCTGTATGGCACTGACCATGATGAAGCGTTTAATCCCAACTTTTTCAGCCGCTTCAATGGTTTTCACCGCACCGTCAAGATCAATGAGCAAAGTTTTATCATAGCCCGTATGCCGGCCAGAACCTGCGGTGAAGACGATGGCATTACAGCCTCTTGCAGCCTGAGCAATATCTTCGACACTTTGTTCCAAACAGGCAACAGCTACTTCTATATCAAGTTTTTTCAAAGCCTCCGCTTGCTCTTCTTCCCTTACCATGGCTTTGACCGTATGTTCCTTACTGTCCCTAAGTAGATTAACTAGAAGCTTTCCAACCTGTCCATTCGCTCCAACCACTAATACATTCATTAATGTTAGCTCCTTACCTTGTTTACGACTATTATTTCATTGTGTGACCAACTTATTCATAATGTCAGCGAGGCTTAATAAAAACTTAAAAATTATGATTACATTAAATTTGGTTGAATTTTCCTGAAAATGCTAGAATGAAATTTAGGAAATTAGGCAATTGAAGACCATTTCTTACGATTTCCCCCTAAGTTTTGGTCTTCATCGGGGCCATGATGACCATTTCTTATGATTTCTTACTAAGTTTTGGTCATCATCGGAGCCATGATGACCATTCCTTATGATTTTTTACTAAGTTTTGGTCTTCATCAACGCCATGATGACCATTCCTTATGATTTTTCACTAAGCAATGTCTTCATTGATTTATTTCTTAAATTCTGGTTCTTTACCAGTCAACCAACCCTCAAAATAAGCCGTTGCTTCTGGGCCTAGTTCTTCGGCAATGACTGCAATGAAGTCACTTCTAGACGCTATTTCATATTATCAATTCCCCTTCTTTCATAGCAGCCTCCTAATATGTATTTTCATTTTCCTTCTAGACGTATTTTCACAGAAAGAGTTTCAAAATTCCCCAAAAAAATATCATTGTAAGAAAAAAGCATCCGATATCATGCAGCGAATGCTTTACTTCCATTCCTAGATGGATTTACTATTATGAGGCAGCTTTGTGCCTTGATTTTCTGAGCACTAAAAAAACATATATAATCACAGCACCAATAGAAGCAGAGGCGATGACCAGCCCCATTGGGATTGCAGATTGATCCCCTCCCAATCCAACTAATGGAGAAGTGATACCGCCAAACAAGAGGGAAAGTACCCCAAGCAGTGCAGCGGCACTTCCTGCATTTTTACCTTGTTCTTGCATGGCAAGCGAAAATCCTGCCGTATTGACCACACCAACACTAGATATGACGAAAAATAATGGGATGATAATGATCCATAACTTTGCCTGAAGCAACAATAAGATAAGTAAGACCACCGAACCGAAAACAGACATAGATAAGCCGAAGGCCAATAGCTTTGACTCCTGGAATCTTACAGATAGCCTGCCTGTTAATTGACTGGCCATCATAATGCCAATCCCATTAATGGCAAAAATAAGACTGAAGATTTCCGGTGAAGCTCCATATATGCTTTGCACCACAAAAGGAGAACCTGATATGTAGGCAAACATCGATGCACTGACCAATCCTTGTGTAAGGGCATATCCGATGAAACTTCGATCAACAATCAACTTTTGAAAGTTAATCAGTGTATTTTTGATTCCGCCTTTTATCCTTTTCTCAGCAGGCAATGTCTCCATTAAGCCGAAAAGGACGATAATAAACATACTAAAACCGATTATTCCTAATACAATAAATATCCCTTGCCACGGTACAAATCTTAGCAAAAGAGCACCGAATACTGGAGCTAGAATGGGCGCCGCCCCGTTTACTAATGAAAGGAGTGCGAAGAATTTGGTTAGTTCCTTGCCGGAATATAAATCACGGACAACCGCCCTTGAGATAACCATCCCTACTGATCCGGCAAGTCCTTGTATAAAACGTAACAAAATAAAGGTCCAAATGGATGGACTAAAAACGCACAGTATTGAAACGA
This sequence comes from Neobacillus niacini, assembly GCF_031457145.1. Taxonomy (GTDB): domain Bacteria; phylum Bacillota; class Bacilli; order Bacillales; family Cytobacillaceae; genus Neobacillus; species Neobacillus niacini_J. Next base: position 875,981 of record NZ_JAVDVZ010000001.1, on the reverse strand, counting down.
TCCCATAAATAATTAATCCAATTAGAAGTGGCTTTCGTCTCCCGCGAATATCACTAATGGGTCCTGCAAACAGCTGTCCTAAAGATATCCCTAGCAGGAAAAATGTTAAACTTAGCTGAATAGTAGAAGCGGTTGTATGAAAGTAATCCGCTAAGATTGGCAGCGCTGGCAGATACATATCAATGGATAAAGGAGCGAAAGCCCCTAAAGAACCTAAAATAAAAGCTATCCAAACCCGTTTGGAACGAGTAATCGTACCTGGATTGTCTATTGAACTATTATATGAAGAACTCAAATTTGCATCAATCCTTTCAATGATTCCTGTTTTTAATTTTGCAATTATTTCTACTTTATATCAAATGATACAACTTAGAAATAACAAAATTTTAAAAAGTATAGGCAAATTCAGCAATTACCTTTGAGTTTGGTAACATGAAAAGGATTTTTAACGTATCTATAGAATATTAATGCTACTAGTTATTTTTTCAAAAAATTACAATAATTATATACAAAGAGGTGTTCCAGATTGAAAGAATGGACAAAAGAAATAGAAATTGAGGCTCCCATCGAAAAAATTTGGGATTTATTCGATGGTTCATTGGAAAAAATGCAAAAAATTATGCCACAAGTCGTTGGTAATACTCCCGTGAAAATAACAGAAGAGGGCGTCGGGACGATCTATCGTCAGCAGTATAAGGAAGGAAAACGGATTGAAGAATATGATGTTGAAACATTAGAATTTTTGAATACTCCTGATCATAAGCAAATGAAGGTTGGATTTAACTTAGCCAACATGTTTGAAATTACGGCTGGCTATGAGTTAACGAAAATAAATGAACATAAAACACGTTTCAAATACACAACAACGAATAAGCCTTTAAAGGCATTTTTGAAATTATTCCTTTGGTTTGCTAGTGATAAGACAGTGGTTGAATTTGTTGAGAGGGTAAAGCAAATAGCCGAAGAAGATACTGCATTGGTTAAATAAAGAAGGGAGTCTAGAATGGTAGATTATCGTTTCTCACATCGATTAAAGGTGCGTTATTCGGAAATTGATGGGCAAAAGATTGTTTTTAATTCGCATTATTTAACATATATTGATGTGGCCGTCACAGAATATTTCCAGCAGCTTCTACAACACGATGAAAAGTTTGATTTTGTGCTAGCTAAATCGACCATCGAGTATAAACGATCGGCTTACTTACATGATTGGTTGACCATTTGGTGCCGAATGGAAAAAGTCGGCACCAAAAGCATGACCATGAATTTTATGATTACAAGAGAAGATGAAATCGAGCCCGTTCTGTTGGCCGAGATTATCTATGTGAGTGTAAACCTCGATACTCTGTCACCCTGCCCGGTTCCTGACTTTGTCCGCGAACGAATCGAACAATTTGAAATTGACTATCAAAAAAACTCCTCATTTTAACTAATGAGGAATTTTTCTTTTTATGCGGGAACCAACACATTAGGCTCAAGAAAATAAAGACTTGCACTTCTTACTTCTTCCTTCGTGATTTCTTCCCATGCCTGCCTATAGAATTCTAGCTGGCTCCGATAAAAAGCTTGAAGCTTTTCGTAATCTTCTTTCCTTTTTGGCCGGTCTGTCTTGTAATCAACGATATTCCATTCACCATTCTTTTTGTAAATTAGATCGATAATCCCTTTTACATAGAAAGGCTGATGCTCTTCTGGCTTTTTTGTTATTTGCCTATAAAGAGAATCTTGCTTTTCTACCTTTAAGGTAAACGGAACTTCTGTTAAGACTTCATCGGCTGTTTGCAATTCATCCCATAGCTTCGATTTACGGAAATTAGTAAGATAGTGGTTGACCTCATCTTCTCTTGAAGCTGGGATATTGTTGCTGTTTAAAGCAACTTTAATGTACTTTTCAACGTCGTAACCTTGAACCGCTTTTTCAAAAACATCATGAATCAGGGTACCCCACTCTTTTCCACCGCCAGTTTCCCGTTCAATATCAAATACGTCGGAATAATCCTTATCCTTTGTTGGCGTCCAGTGTTCAAAGGTTTTACCTTTGCTATGCTCTAACCATGCAAGTTTACTTATCGTCTTCACTTGGTATTCAGCAAAAGTGATATCAGTAGCAGCAATTTTTTCGACCTTCTCAAGTTCTGGAACTTCCACTTCCTCGATATTTTCAATTTCAAAGAGGACACTCCAAGGATTTTTCTTATTACTACCGTTCGAACTAATGACGAGAGCTTTCTCTGCGCGAGTAGCAGCAACGTAAATGATTCGCATTTCTTCTTCAGTAAGGTAATCTAGTTCCTCGGCTTTATAGGTTTCCCAATCGAGAGGGACTGCGATTTCCTTATCTTGAAAGCCATTCTTTACTGTAAAACTAAAGTATCCTTTGGAAGAATAGTCTTCACGTTTAATATGCTGCGATAAAAAAGACTCTGGATTTACCTGCTTAGCAGGGTGAGCCAAGAAAACAATCGGTGCCTCGAGTCCCTTTGCTTTGTGAACATTCATCACCCGGACCGCATCTGCTTCTTCTTCCATATTCGCAACCGTTGTCTTTTCAAAAAGCAAGGTTGTTAAGGAATCAAGGATTTGCTTATAGTTGGTATTCCCCATAGACTCTTGTTTGCGAAGTGCTTCCATCATTTGCAGCATTCTTTTATAGGTATGCTTGTTTCGGCCATTCTTTAAAAGCAATGGATAAAAGCCAACTTCTTCGATTATTTTCTCGATGGCGGTAGTTGGCGATAACTGACGTAGCTTTTGTTGACATAATCTTAATATGGTTAACGTGATTTTAAACTTTTCCTGAATGGTTGGAGAAAGCTCCACCGGAATATCACTATAAATCGAGAATCTACCATTTGCCTGCTTCCATTCATATAGCTCTTGGTCGCTAATTCCAAAGAATATCCCCCTCAATACTGCAACAAAACCCACTTCATCTGTTGGGTCTAAGAAGGATTTTAATAAAATCCATAAATCCTGGAACTCCCTTGTTTCCCCCAAGATAACCTCACCCGAAATACTAACAGGAATACCTAAGTCCTCGATCATTTTCGCATAGACCGCAACGCCATCATTGTATCTTGTCAGTACCATAAAGTCCTTTGCGTGATAACCTTCCTTCAGCAAAGATTGAATAGTCAACGAGATGTTATCTGCGTCCTTTAAGATAACCTCTTCTTTTTTACTAAAGTCTGCAGGGACAGATAACCGTTTAATACCGGTAAATTCTCCTCCCTCATCGGTGTGATGTGCGATTAATGGTCGATAAGCCGCTTGGTGAACCGTTTCTACTTCAGGTAAGTGATGCTCAAAAACTGTATTTAATTCTTGCGTTACTGTATTGACGGATCTAAAGTTTGTGATTAACTGGAGAACCTCTCCGTCATGTTCTTCCATTAACTGTTTCACCCGGTTGTATGTATCAATATCTGCACGGCGGAATCGATAAATCGCCTGTTTTGGGTCCCCGACTACAAACAGTGAGCCTGCTTTTGGTCTGCACCTTGTCCAGATTTGTTCAGTAGCATCTTCACTGGTTAAATAAAACATAATCTCAGCCTGAATTGGGTCGGTATCTTGAAATTCATCGACCAGTAAAAAGCGATATTTATCCTGGAAATAGCTTCTTACTTCAGGATTTTTCTTCAATAGTTGCGAGGTGTGCATCATTAAATCCTGGAAACTTAATAGTGAGCGTTCCTTTTTTAACGTGTCATAGGCTGCTAGTGCTTCTTGTACGAATTCCACGATAAAAGGATGGCAATATTCTCTCCATGTTTGAATAAGCGGCTTGATGGTCACTTCGAAAAAGGAGGTGATTTTTTCCTCGTAAAACTTGGCATCCTCTTTAGAATGCCAGCGGTTTAATGTCGGCTTTAAACTTTTATTAAACAACTCGAAAATACTAATGATATTCTTTTCCTTGGTTGTATCAATAAATCGTTCTTTTTGAATGGCCATGTTAATCGCCTTTTGTAAAGAATCATAGCCTTTTGCCGGTTCTTCATCCGGTATAGATTTCTTGGCTTCTTTTATCAGTTTCATGAAGGATTGAAAGTCTGCTGCAAAAGTAGGTTTGGTAACATTTTCAGTGATCCACTGTACATCCGAATATTCCTTGAGATTCTTTACCCACGGAAAGATTTGATCTACCCCTATTCCTAATTCACTGATTTGGTCAAAGAGAAACGGCTTTTCATCCATTACATTTTGTAAATAGAGCTGCCACGCTTCCTCCAAAAGTTCCAAATCATCAGACTCTTCCAGTTCCTTAAATGTTAAGTCCAAATTCGCTTCAATCGGCCGTTCACGAAGCAGCTTGGCACAAAAGGAATGAACCGTACCTAAGAAACAGCGCTCAATGTTTTGGAGAGCCTCTGATAACCGAAATTTGCTATCAAGGTCGTTTTCTATTTTCCATGCTTCCTCTAATTGGGTTTGAAATCGCACCTTTAACTCATCTGCCGCTTTTCTGGTAAAAGTAATTGCGACAATTTCTTGAATTTCTGCACTTCCAGAGGTAATCAGGTTTACCATCCGTTCAACTAAACTCGTAGTCTTTCCAGACCCTGCTCCGGCTTCAACTAAGAAATTTGTCTGCAGCTCGAATTTGATTTTATCTCTTGCTTCTTGATCGATAATCGATTTAGTCATATGCGCGAACCCCCTTTAGCTTCTGATTGGACTGCTTCCTTTCAAGGGTGTCTTTGTCATAGAAGTGTCGGCGGCAAACAAGCTTGTATTCGCAAAACTTACAATCATTTTCATCATCTGTCATTTCAAATTGACCTTGATTTATGACATCAATTAGCTTTTGCAGGATATCTAAACCATTGGTTCTAAGTGTAGCGTCCTGTTTTCTTGTAAACCGTTGAGCCATTCCTTTCATGGTCGGGAAGTAATAAGAACTTTCCTCTACCGCACCCTCGCCAAGATTCAGGTGCTGTTCGATGGCTAAAGCGTATATCATATGCTGAAGCTGGCGTCCACCTTTAAATGCTTGATTTTTCCCATAACCATACGTACTTCCTGTTTTATAATCGATAATGTGGAATCTTCCATCAAGGGATTGATCGACACGGTCTATGATTCCAGAAATCTTAACTTGACCAGATGGTAGTGTAATAATCGCTGGGTCACTTTCACCAATCCCAAATGAATATTCAAAATGCTGCGGATTGTATTGCTCACTGTGAACTTCTTCTTCTTTTAAAAAGATATCGCAGCAGGCTAATAGATCATTCAGTTCACGTTGATACACCCGTTCATTCGGCGGAGGCAAAATTTCTTTTTCTTTTTCAATAAGATTGACGGCTATACCCATAATTTTTTCGTAATGAATTGCATAGGAAGGCTTTGCATTTAGTTGTTTCATTTCCTTATAAAAAGTTTCAAAAATACTATGAAGCAAGCTGCCCCGTGTGGCCGGATTGAGCCATTTATTCGCGTCATAAGAAAGCTCTTCAATTGGTTTTATCCTTAAAACCTCTTTGAGGAAATAAGAATAAGGACATCTTGCAAGTGTCTCGAGTTTCCCCGCACTCATCGTTTTTTCCTGATTGAGGCGTGGGTCATAGTGCTCTGCTTCAATTTGTATCAACCCGTCATATTCGGAGTAACTTTCTGAATAGCGAGCACGTTCCGCCGAAAGACCCTGTTTGAGGTTTTGAAAATGATTCAGTATCCCATCATTTATTTTTGAAGGAATATCGTGAATTAATTTCTCAGTCCAATAGTCTTTATCTTCAAAAATCTCACTAGTAATAAGCCTTGAGGGTTGTGATTTTAAGTTCTTAAATTCTGCATCCTTATTGCCAGTCATCATTCGATAGCATTGTAAAAGAACATGTGCAGGGTTTACAACACGATTATCATTAATCGAAAAATCACAATAGCTAACCGTAACCATACCTGCTGAATGAGCTAAAACTTGCAGGAGAGTATAAAGATTTTCCTGACCTTTTTCACGGAGTAATGGCAGCTTGTTTCCGAGAGCCAAACGCTCCGTATCTAGTAATAATGGATCTTCTCCTGAATTCCCTGGAAACTTCCGATTATCGATGCCCACAAAAAATACGTGGGCAGCGTGGTTGAAAACTCCTCTTTTATAAGAAGTGACATGAAGATGGCCTGGTTTTGGACGCGACTGGTTTACTTTTATCGAAAGTAGCAAATCATTTATCTTTTCAAACACATCGTGTCTTGAAAGTTCTTCATTAGCATATGGAATGACTTTTTCGATTTCTTCAAAAAGCGTTGTCATTGAAATCTCATCAAGTGCAGAACTGCTTTTACTATGATTCTTTAACATATAGGAGATTCCGGTTAAACACTTTTTATAATTTATGGTGTGATGAAAGTTTGGAAGTTTTCTAAAGACTTTAGCAAACCATTGTTGTAACCAAGTGATTTCGTTTGCTCGTATTTCTTCCCCACTATCAATTAATCGTTCTTTTACCTTTTCAAGCTGTGTAAGGTAACGCTCCTGAGACCAGCCAATTTGTAAATCCCGCAATACTTTAACGATTCTAGACTTCGATGGTGAATCGTTACCTAAGTCGATTAAGCCTTCATTCAGCAAATCAATAAAAGTTTGGACACTATAATTCGAATGAATCCAAGACATCAATCCGGAAATGAACCGCCCTGGTCGACTGAAGGAAACTGGTAGTCCTTCGCCAAAGGTTATCGGAAGATCAAGTTTTTGGGCAAGGTGAAAAAATGGTGTTATGTAAGAATCGGCATTTGTATAAAAAACAACACACTCATCGAGTGGTGCCTTGGAGGATTTTATCTTTTCCAAGACATGTTTCGCTTCCATTTCCTCTGTTTTTGAGGTGAAAACTTCTACATTTGTATATCCAGCACCCGCTTCCTCTTGCTGGTACAAATAACTTAATGGAGCTGGTTCCCCCCAATAAATCGAAGATAAACTGGACCTCTCTGGAATGTTCACACCGAATACGGGTGCAAGTGGCAGCTTAAATGAACCTTCCGGTAAGATTTTACTCAAAAGCTGTTCCTCAAGATAGGTTAGTTGCAAATTGGATTGTAAAACAAAAATTCGCTTATCATCCCATTTGGCAATTTGGATGGCTTTTGTAAGGATAGAAGCTTTATCGGAAAAATGATTTTGTTCTAGCATTTTTTCATATTCAGAAAGAATAGTTGCTATGTCCTCCGCTTTTTCCTGCGAAAGGAAGGCATTTTTCTTAATGGTTTCTGCATGGTAGCCGGAAAGTCGTAAACTTTGAAGGGTAGAATAAATTGCATGACTGAAAGAAGGAGTAATCTCCATACCTAAGAAATAAAGAAAATTCCCCTGTTCTTTTAATTTCATCAATATGGCATACGTAAAATGAACGCCAACTGTCCCATCTAAAATAGTTAGTGGTTGGTCTGAATTCAGTTCCACAAGGCTCCTAGCAAGATGATCTACACTTTTATACTTTAGATTGATTGCCTTGTGCCCCTCTTTAATGAAAGCTTCATTGATTTGTTCCCCGATTGCAAAAGAATCAACAATAACGATTTTTTCATTTATGAGGTTTTGTGTGCAAATTTGGTTAAGTTCTTTTACTAACGATTGCATGGTACCCCCTCCGTTGGCAGTATTCCTTGGACACATTATATCATTCTTCGATTTAAGCTAGAAAGCGAAATCCATGTTTTTACAAAAATGCATAGATTAAACATATTAAATGATTTCTTGGAGATACTAACCTCGATAAACTTGAAAGGATGGATGTTAATGTCGTTAGAATGGTTTGACAGAGTTTGTGGCGAACTTCAGGATCACCTGGAATCTATTTGTGAAGAGTATGATCAGGTTGGTCAAATGTCGATTGAGAGAGCTGCCAAACATCCGAGGATCGAATTTTTTGTAGAAACAGAAGATGTTCGAACAGAAGATATCGATAGAGACTATTTTTGTACATTGTTCTTTGATCCCGGGAACGAAGAATTCTACATCGATACCTTTGATGTAGACAGTGGGCATACTGCTAAAGTCATCCTTTCGGACATAGAAGAAATCGTTGATGAAGTACATGCGAGTCTTCATGATTATATGAACGATGATGATCATTATACGGATGATGGGGTCTACCTTACTTCAAGCGAAGTGTATGCAGACGGCGATGATTGTTATGATGATAGGGTCGATGATGGTGTGGAGTATTACGAAGCGGAGCAAGTAAATACTGATGATATTTTTGAAGAAATCGATGTGGACTGGAATACGCCAGAGGTTACTGCCTTCAAGCATGAGGATGAAGTCGAAGTAACGTATCAATTTGGTGTGGTGCCCGAAACGGGTGACGGTGTTCTGAAAAGAATAAACCGGATTTGGACAACCGATGATGAATTAATCAAAGACGAATCTCATTTCATCTTCAGTAAAGAAGAAGCGAGTACCATTATCGCCATGATTGCCAGTCATATGGATCAACTAAGCGAGTTTAATTTTGATGATATGCAGTAATATAAAAGGAGCATACCAATTTTGGTGTGCTCCTTCTATTATTAATCAACAGTATAATCAATTTCAATTAAGTCCCACGGAGTGATAATGCCAAGTGGGGTTTCGTCTTTTTTGCCGTTTTCGGTAATGATCACAGCTTCTAATTTTTTCTTCATCTTATGGGACTTTTCAAAAATGGTTTCAACATCGAAGATATTCGTACTTTTCGATACAAAGTCAATCGGATGGTATTTTTCGTATTTCATAATATCAAAAATATGGGTATCCGCTAGATTCACAGAAGTGCTCACCATGTTTTGTGCCATCCATTTTACGATCGAACTTGCCGTTAATAAACCTACAAAATCCTTATTCTTATAGATTGGAAATTTCGAATAATTATACTGACGAATCGCCTCAGTCACTTTTAAAATACTATCGTTATAATCAAAGTACATCACATTTTTCGTCGCAATCGACATAGCATAATTCGGACGGTTAAAGACGTTGGCGATTTTTTCAATATGCTCAACCACTTTTGCATTCGGTTCGGCAATATAATAGCCTATTTCCATTTTTTCATGGACAATGGCATTACGCAGCTTGGCATATTGCTCCAGGTCTTTTTTAAATGTTTCGATGATTTGATATTTCTTAGCTCCAACCTTTACCAACACTACAAATCTCTCATCATTAATTTTGACGATATCCTTCATCGCATCATGGACTTGATTGAAGGCCACCTCAAAACGTTCTGATAGGATTGGTCCTTTTTTCATTTGTTTCATCTTCTACCCCTGCCATTTTGTTTACTTATTTATCCTTAATTATATATTTATTTTGACAATTTAACTATACACTTTTTTAATTGAGCTAGTTAATTTCATCTTTATGTGTAATCCCTTCATCAAGAATCAGAGTAGGCGCAGGAAATTGTATTAATTGAAAAAAAGCCCAAGAATCTCATCTAATTAATGATAGATTCTTGGGCTTCCCTTTTAAACGTTGGACCTTTTCTATTAAACTTGCTCCACTGTTGTTTCTTTTAATGAAAGACTATTTTTCTTTGTTTTTCTATGAATCATGTTTCTAGATTCACTTTTGCTGTAATATTTCCCTTTTGTGTAAATAGCAATGATTACCGTAAGAACTGAAGCTAAGATGGCCGCAAAGAAAGTGGCTGTATTTTGTAAGAACGTTCCCATATACCCTAAAGCTGCTATTGTTCCAAGAACACTTGAAACAATTAATGGGACAACGCCAACTGGATTCCATTTGTATAATTTTTCCTGTCTTGCTTCATATTCTATCGGTACAATTTTCAATAATTTTTTTACGACTAAGGCATCTGTAACTAAAATGGCTGCCCACGCCATCAATAGGACCCCTTGGAATGTCATTGCACTACCTAAATAATCAAGAATCCCACCTAACATTAACGCAATTGATAGGACACCTGAGACAACAACCCAAAAACGTCGACTTGGTTTGAAATGAAATACATTCTCAAAGAAATTGGATAATGAAAGGGATGCACTGTAAATATTTGTGACATTGATTCTTATTTGTGTCAACATCGTAAATACTACGCCACCTAGTCCAATAAGTGTGACAATATATACCCCCGGATTAGATTCAGCTAATCGGACACCAAACCATATTCCTAGTAACCCCATGACACCAAAGCAGAAAATTTGTGGAATAAACCCAATCATAATAGAGCCAATTTTAATATCCTTTGGCTTTAGGAAGCGCGCATAGTCTGACGCTATAAGAGCGGTTAAGCCCATAATCCCGTGTTGCATACCAATACACAACAGTAAGGCGGTTCCACCTGTTTGTACACCCTCTGGTAAGTAAGTCCAAAAACTACCAGCAAAATTTGATGGTGTATTGTAAGCAACGATAATCGTGAGAATTAAAAAAATGCCAAAAATCGGCAACGACCATTTCTGCAACTTATCCAATTGTTTAATACCAAACCAATTCAATGGAATAACAATTGATCCGAATACAATAATTAGTAGCCACAATGGAATTGCGGGGAAATATGCATGTACTGCCGCTACGAGAATCATCCCTTCAAAAGCACAATACATGATAAAGTTAGATGCGTAAATTAACGAAGTTAAAGAGGCGCCTATATAGCCAAACCCTTGCCTAGACATGAGATTGACATTCATTCCTGATTTTGCTGATAAATAAGCAATGACAGTACCTAATACACCGGCAATAATAATAGCGTAAATCGCTGAAATGATAGCGTTTGTCGCACCAAACTTAAGGGCCATTACACTACCCGTTTGAAAATAAAAAATGGCTGTCGCAATCCCAAACGTAATATTGGTGACACTGAACCAACCCATATTTCGTTTTTCTTCTGGAACCTGTTCAAATGAATAATCATCTTTCTCTTTTTCTTGGAGACCTGTAGTTTGGTTTACACTCATGCAACCATCCTTTCATTTCTGTCCCCTTTTCTAATCGTAATTTCACATTCATCTATCCCCTGTCAAGACTGAATGCTTGTTTAGAGGGCAACAGAATGTGTTTTTTATTTGGAAATAATCTACTATTTCTATAGCAAATTCCCATAGCTTATATACTATTATATACACATTTAGTTGACATAATCAAGTCTCTACCAAAAACGGGTCGCAAAAACCCTTTAATAATCAAGATTTTATTTCGATTCTCTAAATACATTTATACAACAATTTGTATAAAAATCACTTTTTAATTCACTGCAATGTTTAACTATACAACTTTATTACACTAAAGTAGGGGAGCGTTAATTGAATAAGAGAAAGCCTGCCATTTCGCATCCAGATAGAAGTTAAGAAGAATGATATCACTTAATAATAAGTCGTTTTTTTCTTCCAATCGGTGCTAATAATAAGATTGTTAAACAATGAATGAAGGAGGACTTGTATGCAACAGGATCAACAAGCTAAAGGGAATTTGGGTTCTATTATGAAACCAGAATTTGCCGGCACGGATGCACAAAAAGTAAAACAAGAAATTCAAAAAGATGTCAGCCAAGGGGAAGGTGCAATGACTTCCCGAGAGGCAGGAGCAATGCGCGATTAAAAAACCACTTTTCCAAGTGGTTTTTTTACAGCAATTTGTTAGGAATCATGTAGCGAAAAAGTCTGTTATTTTACCAGCCAGGATACTTTTCATGCCATTCTTCACTATCTTCATAGGTCTTGACTAAATCTTCTGCTAGTTGAGTCAACTCTTCTGAGAGTTCTATTTCTCTTACCCAATTTTCTGGAATGCCCTTAATCCCAAGATAAGCCCCTAAAATATTTCCAGTAATCGCTCCGGTACTGTCGCTGTCACCATCGTGATTAACGGCAGTAATCACAGCTTTTTCGAAATTATTTTTATATTTTAAAGCACAGTAAATTGAAACAGCTAAGGCTTCCTCCCCTACCCATCCTTCTCCGAGGCTCTCAATTGCTTGCAGGTCGGGTTTGTCTGATTTCGATAGGGAGATTGCTTTTTGGATAAGCTTATTGCATTCTTCACTATAAGGATACTTTTCGCACTCTATTAGAGCCTGTTCAGCAGCGATTTCTAAATCTAACCCCTCAATGATGGCTGCAATTATATAGCTTAAAGCTCCAGCAGAAAGGTAGCCGCTCGGATGTCCGTGAGTAATCGCTGCACTTTCACATCCAAGTTTGAATGCCTGCTCCTTCTTATAAAATAAACCAATAGGAGCGGTCCTCATTACACCACCGCAGCCTTTACTATTATTGATTGGCTCTTCCATCGTCCCCATTTTACCAGACATTAGCGCGTCTAAACACGTATTACCAGGCGCTCTTCTCGTATGCAAACCCTCTATAGAATAAATCCATCCATCCTTTTCAACGTCGCTAGTCACTCCTTGTGTATTTAGCCAGCGCAAATAGCTTCGATGAACCACCGACGGAATATGTCCAATCCCTCTATTTCTCCCTCTATTTGCCGCACGTAATAGCCCTTCCGTAGTAAAAATCGTCATCTGCGTATCATCGGTGATTTCGACCAGATTACTTCTCCCTTTTTCAAGGTTCGTGATACCCTTCGGTCCGTATTTCCGATTAATTTCATCAAGCTTCAAAAATTCCACTGGCCAGCCCAACGCATCCCCAATTGCCCCGCCAATCAGGCAGCCCTGATAGCGCTCATTGCGAGTTTGCATATTTATTCCCCTTTCACACTGCTTGTTTTTCTATATTTTAACAGAAAAAAGAGAGCTGTATCTAAATGATACAACTCATGCAAACTAATATTCAAAATATCTTGAAAATCCTCGACTTGTTAACTTTAAACAAAGCCGAGCTCATCCAAACGGTACCCGCTCCCAGTCCCTCTTACTATTGTTGGGGTGCTGAAGGAGTTGAAATACTTTGTAATGCCTGTTCTGCCTCATTTGCAAATTGATTTTGTACTGCTAGATCACCTAAAGCAACCATTCCTACTAATTGTCCATTTTCGGTCACCGGCAATCGGCGAATTTGCTGCTGTGCCATCAAATCTGCTGCTTGGTGAACGTCCATATCAGGTGTACCTTGAACGATTTGCTGTGCAGTCATGACTTCGGATACTGGTGTTTGTGGATTTTCCCCTTGTGCTGTCGTTCGAAGGGTAATATCACGATCCGTTACCATTCCAACTATTTGTTTGCTGTTATTTACTACTGGGATAGCTCCGATATTATATTTGCTCATTAAGGCTGCTACTTCCTGTACGGTCTGTGTTTCGTTAACGGTAACAACATCTGATGTCATGATATCTCTTAATTGTGCCATAAAATTACCTCCAAATTATACTTTTACTTTTATAGGATGAGGAAGATTCGCGATATTATTAATGAATATTTTTTATTTATATGGATATTTTTATCAATACCTGAAAAAAGACCCCCCCATCGAACGTGAGAAGTGCTGAATTTAAATGCCTTAAATTTAAAATAGAGTTGTATCTAAGAGACACAACTCATCAATGACTGGCTATAATTGAAATCAGTTTATCTTCTATTTTCTTTCCTTTGGCATCATCCATCAGATTGTTTAACATAATAGAAAATATCATGGTTTGCCCGCTTTTGGTGTTAACATACCCTGATATGGTACTTACTGTAGAAATAGTGCCGGTTTTTGCAAATACCTTCCCTTTTACATCAGCACCTTTCATCCGACTTCGTAAGCTACCGCCCTCCATTTTTTCACTCGACCCCGCTACTGGCAGTGAATGAAGAAAGGCCGGAAACCATGATTGATGCTGAACGGCAACTAACAATTGAGAAAGCTGCGCCGCCGGGACTAAATTGACATGTGAAATTCCGGAACCATCCCGCAAGACCAATGATTCCGTGTTGACCCCAAATTCTGTTAACTCTGCTTCCATGATCGCGAGACCCTTTTCCCAACTGCCTTCCCCTTTTACCACTCTTCCCATCTCTTTTATCAAGGTTTCGGCATGCCCGTTGTTGCTCAGTTTCATAAAAGGAACTAGTAACTCTGAAAGCTTGATTGAGCTATGAGTATATACGATTTTAGCTTCCGTTGGAGTAGTTCCGGTTTTTATTTTCCCCGATAATTGAATGCCTTTTTCTGCGAGCGATTGTTTAAAAAGTGCTAACGCATATCGAGTCGGTTCCCAAACACCGATCCATTCCTTTTGACCTTTAGATGTAATAGGTAAAGTACCCGTTATCGTAATCGTGTTTTTGGCGTGCTCCCGTTCAAAGGTCAGCTTCTTTTTTCCATCCTTAGCAACCGTTTTGGTTTGATTGATGATTTTTACAAAGTCAGTATTTGGCGTTACTGTAATGTCCGCCTTATCACCTTCGTGGTTACCCGGTTTGACTTCAATCATCACCGAACCCGAATCATAATCATGAGTTGGTGAGGCCGTTAAGGCAGAAATTTGTGCACCATAGTACCTTTGTTCATCACTCCACGGCAAGTCAATTGAATAGCGGATGTCATCATACCAGGTATCGTCGCCAATTAAATGACCGGTGATTTTTTGTATCCCCAGTGTTTTGAGTTCTGCTGCCATTTTATCAAAGTCTTCCTTTAGGAGAGTGGGGTCGCCCTTTCCTTTTAAATAGAGGTCTCCTTGAAGTGTTTTCCTATTCACTTCCCCGTCGGTGAGTACTTCCGTTTTAAAGGTATAGTCTTCCCCTAACACTGATAATGCAGCTGCAGCTGTTAAAAGCTTCATATTCGATGCTGGTCTTAAGCGGACATCTCCTAAATGATCATATATGACCTCACCGTTTGTGGCATTTCGTATACTCACCCCCGCAATAGCGCCTTGTAAATTGGGATCCCCATTTAACAGCTGATTTAATTGCTGCGCCAAATTATCCTGCGCAAGGACTGGTTGTGTTTGTGGTAATAATGCAGCGAAAAAACTTATTAAAATGATCAAATTCAATCTTTTCAGCAAAATCCATTTCCAACTTTCCCTTTTTTCAATAAGTCTTTCCTAATAAACGGACTTTTTTTCCTATTCTTAGGTAAATTTTCTAATTACTTTTCTGAAAAATAAATATATCTGCGTTTCTGAACATATATCTGCGTAATCCAAATATATCAGCGATGAGCAATACCACTATTTCAATACAGTTATATTATTACTCAAATACGCCCAGTTCTGAGGTGCAGGTAAGCTTATTTGCCAATAGGTAGTCCCTAATAAGTTATATATATCTATCAATCGATATTTTGCAATTAAACTTCTAATATCCTCAAACCAAACGATGTGTTCTAGCCCCGTACTCCAATGCCGATACCAGGGTGACATCGACCGCTGATCAAATTCAATAGGAGAACCCGTGGTAATGGCTTGATTTTGAGCTGAAACCACAGACATAGCATGTGTCGCATTCGTTCCTACAACCTTATCATATCCATAAAGCGGCATAGCAATTTGCAGTTTACGAGGATTAATCTGTGTAAGGGCGTATTGAATCACTTCCTCTATCCACCAGATAGGAGCAATCGGATCCGGCGGTCCGCCTGGGTATCCATAATCAATCGTCATAACAGCCACAATGTCAGCTGCATTCCCAATCGCTGCATAATCGTATGCTCCCACAATTCGATTGGTCGGGAGGTCTGCCGTTTTTGCATGTACATTTACATGCAGGATCAACTCTCCCAAGGCAATCTTTAATTCTCTTAAAAATATATTAAAATCATTGCGCTGTGGTGGCGGAATAAATTCAAAGTCAATACTGACACCGCCAAAGCCCCTTTGCCTTGTTAAATTCACGATACTTAGGATCAAATTTCGACGATAAGTTGGATTTCCTAGCACATGTCCTGCCAGTTCCGCACTAAAATCTACACCTGTAAAATTACGAATCATCAGTAAAGGTGTAATATTTAATCGCTTACAGTGCGATACAATCGCTGAATCTTCAATCTGGTTATATGCATACCCCTCTGCCGTAAACGAATAGGCTACTACCGCTAAATAGGTTAATTGCTCTGCCAATGAATCTAATATCGAAAGAATAGAGCTACCCCCTGATGGTACAAGAAACCCCAATGTCGAGATTTCTAATTTCACTGGGGATGGAATATTGATAATTTGCCCAATATAAAGCTGAGTCGGGTCAATCCCTGGGTTGGCGGCTAAAATAGCTGAAATTTCAGTGTTGAACCTCTTGGCTAATTTCCAAATTTGATCCCCTGGTTTTATTTGATAGGAGCGGATTGACAGCTGGTTGTCTGGGATGTACAATGCGAGACCAGGTACAAGTGCATTAGCCGATGGCAGTCCATTTTGCTTGACAATAGTTTGGATCGGTACACCATATCTATTTGAAATTGCCCACAAATTTTCTCCCGTACCCACCACATGTACACCCATCCCTCTCACACTCCTTTTTACCTACATCATATGGGGAAAACACTTGGAATATTGCACTTTCCCACGAAAAAAGCGAACTGGGTAGATTAATTTGCAAGTACGCAGAACTCAGGGTCCATCTTTGATTGAGTCATATCATGATTCCCACCTACTTTTTAAACAATTTAGTAGATGTGTTGTATAAACAACAAATAAAATAAACTATTGGTATTTTCATGGATTCATTTTGGATAAAATACAATGGTAAAACAAAAACGTGAATGAAATTCTAAGGGAATTATTTTTTACAACAACTACAAAATTAAGGAGAATGACAATGGCATACGTATTACAAGTGGATTTTAAAATGAATGGACCATTCGGTGATGAAATGGCAGAGGAGTTTTCTGGTTTAGCCAAAAGTATAAATGAAGAAGAAGGTTTCATGTGGAAAATCTGGACAGAGAGTCCTGAAACAAACTTAGCTGGTGGAATTTATATTTTTGAAACAAAACAAACTGCTGAAAAATATTTAGAAATGCACTCAAAAAGATTAGCTGGCTTTGGAATAACAGATGTAAACGCAAAAATCCTTGCGATTAATTCTAAACTTACTGAGATTACCAACGGGCCAGTAAAATAAGTAAAAAACCTGTAAATTTACAAGTTTACAGGTTTTTATAATCACTAATCTAATGAAAGAGAGTAGCTCAGGTTGCTACTCCTTTTCTATTTGTATTAAAGTGTAATACTTGTTAAAAGCAATAAATAATTTACAGTTCATTTATCTCAACTATAATCTTGGATCAATAGGTTCAGCTTCTAAAGCGAGTACACCTAAAACACATTCATGAACACGTTCTAGAGATTCTCTTTTTACAAATCGATTAACCGCCTCTACACCGAGAGCGAATTCCTTCAAAGCGTTCCGCTGCTTTTTGCCTGCATTCCGTTTCTTTAATCGAGATAAATTTTCCGGCAGCAGATAGTCCATTCCATAGATAATATGCAAATACTTGCGGCCTCTCACCTTTATCGCTGGCTGCAGGAGTTTTCCTTTGTGGCGGGTAATAAACGAATCCGGTTTGACGACAAATCCTTCATGTCCATCCTCGGTTATTTCTTTCCACCACTCAATCGCTGCTTTCATCGAGGCTTCATCACTTACAACCCGGTAGTCAGTTTCCACAAACAGCTGGGAAATTTCACTGAATTCTTTGTTTTTCTCCATATGCCATGTGTGCGGCTTTTCAAATAAGGATTCCGTGCTATGCGCTAAAGTATGAAAAGGTGCAATTTGAATTCCTTCCAAGCCCTCTGTTTCCCAGCAGTATTTTTGATATACTTTATTAAATACTCTGGCATTCTCCATTTCAATATCGTTTTCCTGAATCCAGTGCCCAACATCCTTGCCACTTTCTAATGCTTGTTGTAGTGAACTTTTTAATTTATTGCGGTCAAGCATAGCCATTTCACCGACATGAGCATATTGGTTCAAAATCAGCTCCTTCGCCTTTAAATTCCACGGAAGAATTTCAGCGTCAAGTAACACAAAATCTGTATTGTACGTTTCAAAATAGCCACTTTTCACTAAATCCTGATTTAAGAGATATACAATTTGTTCTTCTAATTCTCTTTTAAAAAACGCCCTACCTGTCCGGGTATAAATCGTTCCCAATGTTTCTCGACCCACATATTCCTTGGCTATATCCTTGTTTTTAAATAAAAATAGAATTCCCCTGCTGCCCATATGTTTCTTTTCTACGACCATGGTCTCTACGCCATTAGATTGATAGTATTCAAATGCCTCCATTGGATGTTCAAGATATCCTTCCAAACGAGACGGTTTTGGTGTCGGACTCATTGTTGGCGGGAGGTAGACAATTTCTTCAAGCGGCCGAGTGTAATGGGATAGGTCATCCAAGGCTGGCTTCACGCCATCTTCATAAATTATGATTTCCCCATAGTTTTCCGTTAACACAGAATATCCATCTAAGAACTTTATAATATTTGGCGAATCGAGCCTCTTCCTTTCCCATTCCTTCAATGGATTGTCCGGTACATTCGCATAATCCTGCTTTGCCTTAACAGAAACAAATTGTTTTTCTGGGTAACGATAGGCGGTTAGACTACCACCGAATACAACACCTTGGTCAATATTCAGTGTATTGTTCACGAGTAATGGCTGCGGCTTTGGATCATGCCCCCAAAGAATGAGTTCACTAGATTTGTGCGAGATGGACCAGTCTTTTCGAATCGGTTTCCCATTTTCATCAAGTCCCTCATTATCACCATATCGGCAAAAATCAGAAATGGTCGGCGACTGTTTCCCAATATAGTGATCCTTGATTCCTGCATGGACGGCAACAACAGCATTTACACCATTTTTTCGGATGATATAATGTGATTTCGCTCCCAACAGTAACTCTTTTATTTGTTCTTTTAACTTCGCTGCCTCATCTGTACCATATTTCCGCTCATATTCTTCAAACTCAGCGGCGACATTTTCATCCCCATGTGCCATCTTGACATTCTTGCCCTCAAGCCAGCGGGCAATTTTCCAGCCATGGTTGCTGTCAATCATATAGGCATGTCCTGCTGCTACATGCTTTTGGAAAAATTGTAGGGTTTCGATTGACATTGGTCCACGGCTTAACACATCTCCTAGTGAAAGAATTTTCCTCCCTTCTGGATGGAGGTAGTAACCTTCTTCGTTTTCTTGATACCCAAGTTTTGATAGGATTTCTAAAAACTCCTCATAGCAACCGTGAATATCACCGATAAAATCGATGCCGTTATCCAGCTCAATGAATAATGGGTTTTCTAATCGGCTTACATTCAAAACTTCAAGTTCATCTTCACCAAGTAGGTATACCCTTCGGTAAGGTTTCTTTTTAATAAAGCGAAGCGTAGTTTTAAAATGTTGATACTGCTGTTTTATTCGGTTTCTGCCCCGAGGAAAATCCCGCTCCGCATCTCGTCTAAGTAATTCAGTTTCTGAAATATTCAAGACGATGGCAATGACGGGAACATGATATTTCTTCCCCATTTGAAGATATTTTTCATGCTCTTCCTCACGTAAATGGGTTGCGTCAATAAATGTTAATTTATTTAGTTTACAGCGTTTTGAAATGACATAATCCATTGCTTCAAAAGCAGCACCAGATATTTGTTGGTATTCTTGAAATAGTGCTTCGCTTTCGTCTTTTGGTCGTCCATTCCAGCTAATAAATTCAATATCACTGACGAGAACGCGGAATTGATCAGAACTGACCACTTCAGAGGCAAGAATTTGATTTTCTTGGATTAACTGCTTCAATAAGGTTGTTTTTCCAGTATTAGATGGCCCGACTAGTAAGACAATTCCCGCATGCGGTAAATGGAGTGTTGTCATTATGCCTCCTCCCTTCTGAAGATTGCCATTTGCGTTGGTTGACCGTAGTTTGGATGTTCTTCCCCAATCCCTCGAATGCTGACTTGGTAAGGATAGTTTTGCGTCCATGCTTCAACATGTTGAGCAAATTCAGCTCGTGTCCATTCAAAACGGTGATCGTCGTGACGCATGGTTTCATCCATATCATAAAGGACATTGTATTCTTGGTTTGGTGTTGTCACAATCAGTGTCTTTGGACGATAATCACCAAGAATGGTAGCGACTATTTTAGGGAGCCGTTCCTCGTCAATATGTTCAATCACTTCGCACAATATGATAATATCTTTATTTTGCAACCGACTATCAAAATAAAATAATGACCCCGCAAGTGATTGTGGTTCAACATATCCCTCTTTTTCTATCACTTGTCCAAATCTTTCGATTGCCTTAAGGCGGGCTTTATTCGAGGGCTCAATCGATAGAATTTCTTTGATACCCTGTACAAAACCCAGCTGGACAGACAGTCTTCCTTCCCCAGCACCAAGGTCCACAATTGTCTCCCTTTGTGGCACCGTACGAATAACGTTCAGTATTGCTTCGTAACGCAAGTCATTTAAACGAATCTTCGGGCTTTCTTCCTGGTTACGGATATGTGGTTTCTTTTCATAATATTTAGATTGAGAAATTAACGCATTAAATCGAAGAGCACGTTTGACGATCATTTGCTTTAACGGGTGGGTTTCCAGCCATCCCTCCCCGTAACGTTCGAGTTTCTCTACCTCTCTCTCATCTAAAAAATAGTGCTTATAGTTATCGATGACAGGAATGAGAATCGAAACATGCTTTAAGGCGTTTTGGACGCTTTGCACACCAGATATAGTGACAAATCGTGCTGAGCTTTTTTTACGGATGGTGCTTTCTCCGCGCTCAATTTCTACTTTGTAACCCATTGGTTCAAACAAATCAGCTATTTCCTGATCACGTAAATCAGTTGATACCGGACCAAAAGCCAGCTCCATTTCAAATGGATGGTCCACCCATTGCTGATACTCTTCATCTGGTTTCCCATTTAAAGCGGTTCCTAATGCCTTGCGGATGGTCGTGATAAATAAGCTGCTGACGGCAAACTCGCGGTCGTTTATGTAATGGGTAATATCAAATAAATCCGATGAATTTCGAACTAAATCAATTGGGTCTGGCTTTACATAAATGACAAACTGAACCTCTTCTTTGTTAAAAATAGGATAGACGAGACGAACTTTAAAACCTTTCTCATCTCGTTCATATGGATTATTGGGGTTTTTGGCGATAAGATAAGAGACTACATCTGCACCGGACCCTCTAACAGTTAAAGATAGCTGCATTTTTTACACTCCACTTCTTCTGATGTATTTTTCTCTTACCTACCATAATTACACAAAAATGGAAAATTTAAAAGGGCGTACGACTAGGTCGGTACGTCCTCAATGAAAGTGTAATTGTATTGTGGTTTGGATAGGGTGCTGTGACCAAGATTGCTTTTTATTTTTAGATTCGGTCACTCCAGATTTGATGCATTGACCGAGATGCCATTTTATTTTTGGTTTCGGTCACTCCAGACCTCCTGCATTGACCGAGAAGCCTGTTTATTTTACGTTTCGGTCACTCCAGACCTGCTGCACTGACCGAAAGATGTAAACATTATTCGTTACGGTCACTCCACAATTAAATCGTCCCAATAAAATTCAAAGATGCGATATCCTTGGAATCCACTACACCATCTAAAATCTTCTTAACGTCATTCAATGTATCCTTCAAACTAACTTCTTCACCTTTGATCCCCGTCAAGGCTTCAGCGACATAGAATGGCTGTGTCAAATATGCTTCTAAGCGTT
Source organism: Neobacillus niacini (assembly GCF_031457145.1). Classification (GTDB taxonomy): domain Bacteria; phylum Bacillota; class Bacilli; order Bacillales; family Cytobacillaceae; genus Neobacillus; species Neobacillus niacini_J. The sequence continues at coordinate 854,413 of NZ_JAVDVZ010000001.1, read as the reverse complement.
CTCCTCGATGATAGGTCTCTTTTTCTGATGGAGGTATCCCATCTATCCCCTTCACATTTACGAGCGACCGTAATTCACGATAGCGACGCAACAGCTTTTGTGCTTTTTGTTGAATGGACAAATGATTTTGATCAAGATGTGCGCCTTCCAGCACCGAAGAGGTAGAGTGGATTGGGTTTACCGCTGGGTAACGATGTCTAGCGGAAAGATCCATATCAAACTGCCATAATGTTTCAAGTGGCCCGTATGGAAGGTCTTCGTCCACCGAGGCTCCTTTTAAATCGAGTAAGAACGTAGTAACACTCTTGATATCAACATCATGTAATTTTTCTTGAAGTTCATAGATTTCCCCCGTTAACACATGGGAACGGTCGGCAACAAAGATAATATCTTTATTCTTCCCAACTACTGACATTTCTGTAAAAACTTTATCAATCGTTTCAGCAATAAATTCTACATCATCCGTAACCTCTTCAATTTCAGGGTGATTTCCATCAGGTTTTAACAATACCGTTGCATACCCTTCTTTCTTAAAACGATAGAATAATTCCGCTAGTACAACTAGCTGACCCATTCCTGGTCGAGCAACAAGTCCAACGGTTCCTCCCTTAACGATTGGCGCAAACAAATCTAATGTTTTAATTTTCGTTTCAATCATCTCTACATTCTCCCCTCTTAAAATTAACTCATCCAGACTACATTGTGCTAATTCTGCTAATGCAACGATGGTACGAACTTCAGCGCGTCCAACCGGAATTTTCCCCGTGCACAAATTTGATACTGTTGCCGGCCGTAAACCTACTTCACGAGCTGCACTTGTAAGGTTTGGCACCCTTCTTCTCAATAATGGAACGTTCAATCTAATATTTTCCACTATTACCACCTCCTTTACTTTAAATAGTAATTTATCTTACTCTAAAAAGCAACAATAAATTACGCTAAAGAGTAATTATTTTTAATTTAAACGTAATAAAAAGCAAAGGTCATATCCTCTGCTTTAATGTTGTTTCTTTTAATTAAATGTGGGTAATTTAAAAATCTTCTGCAAAGCGTCTTCTATATTTAGCATTATGACAGGTGTCACAGGTTGGAAATGAGTGATCCCAAGGTAGGTTCTTTCCACAGTTTTTGCATTTCTTGACGAATTTTTTAATATCAGTTTTTAATTTATCCTGTACTTTGTCACTCATTTCCTCACGCAGCCGCTCCCAATAGATCGCCTCGGTCCGCTCTCCTAACCGATATAAAAAGAGTAGATGCAAGCCTAATGCCTTGTAAGCTAACTCGAGATCCTCCAAACTTCTTTCCTTATATGGAGGTTCAGGAAGTGGAGTACCTTGAATGATCGCATACATCGTTTCTTCCCATTGCCTCGTTAGGGTTGGTTCATTTTTTGAAAAAGGTAAATGTAAAAACCCATACAGGTCCATTAAAGGTAATCGTGCCTCAATTTCTGTTCCGGCTATTAAATGATATAGCGACCGTTCCTCTGTTAGTGAAGCTTTCTTGGTTCCTGGCGGGCTATCAAATTTGCCCCATAGCTCAAAGAAAGTGCCTAAATCACGGTAATAACGTTGGAAGCGCTCAAATACAGAATTCGTTGGCGCAATAGCAAATGTAAGAACAGGCTCATCCTCTTGATCAAGCAACCGCTTCATCATTCGAATATCCTTTGTGAAAGCAACCTTACCCACATCGTAAATCCCTTTTCTACCAGCACGTCCAGCGATTTGTTTCACTTCTTGTGAGGTTAACAGCCGCCTTCTCGTTCCATCAAATTTCTCGTTTTCTAAAAAGACAATCCGGCGAATCGGCAAGTTTAAGCCCATTCCAATCGCATCGGTCGCGACAATTACCTTTGTTTTTCCGCTGTTAAATTGTTCAATTTGCTTTTTTCTTGTTTCTGGCGGCATGCTGCCGTAAATCATGCTGACAGTATGACCATCGTTTTGAAGTCTAGAAGCTGTTTCAAGCACCCGTCTCCTTGAAAAACAAATTAATGCGTCCCCTTTTTTCACATGTTTAATATTAAATTCCTTCGATTCCACTTCGAGTGGGATTTCACGACTATACTCATGGATGACGATATTGGATTCACCTAACAGCTGCAAAAGCATTGGCTTTGAATTACGACTGCCGATAATATGTACTTCTCGTGCATTTGCTTTTGTGATTGCTTTATACCAGGAGAAGCCACGGTCTTTATCGGTGATCATTTGTGCCTCATCGATGACGACTATTTCATAATTTTCTTTCTCATGAAACATTTCAACCGTGCATGAAAAGTGAGTGGCACCGGGAACCAGTTTTTCTTCTTCACCTGTTTTTAACGTGCATGGTGTTCCTTCGGCATTTAATTTATCATAAACCTCGAGTGCTAAAAGTCTTAGCGGAGCTAGATATAATCCGCTGTTCGCTTCCTTCATTCGCTCGAGAGCATGATGTGTTTTCCCCGTATTCGTTTCTCCAATATGAAGAACATAACGAACGCGTCTTCCTAATGAAGGATTGTATTCCTGACCGAAAATATCCTCCATCATTCGTTCTTCTGCTTCTCTTTTTCGTTGTAATTCTGCCTCTTCCTCCGCCTTTTTTCGCTCTCTATCAGCAAAATCCTTTTCAAAAAATTTCTGATGGACGGAAACATTAAAAGGAATGTCAGTAATCTTCAATAGATCTGACAAGTATTCCTCTTGAATATCTTCAATAAAATAGTCTTCCACTTCATAGAGAAGCTCCTGGATACTGCCCTTGATAAAAGAGGGAGTCAGCTTTTGACCAAAAGTTTCTTGAAATTGCTCCTTTATCTTGAACGGAAGCTTATCCAGAACCATTTGCGGAATCAGCTCCGATAGGTAATCAGAGATTAAGCTTTCATATACAAAGAAATACGTTTGGTACTCATACAAACTCCGTCCCCAATTCACTGTTTTATGAATATCACCGGTTAATTCCTCAAAAAATGAAGCAACCGTAGTGTAGGAAGCTGGATTAAAATTCCCCTCATCGACTAATTTTTCTTCAAGTGCAAAAGTATCGACCGATTGAAATTTCACATTGTTCTTAAGGTCTGCTGCTAATTGTTTTGCTGTAAAATACCGAACATAAAGATAAAACTCAGTATAATCCTTCTCAAGCATTGCAGCGGCAGTCTCTTCTATTTCTTCTGTGACATTATGGCGAACTTCTGCTAAGCGGTTCATTTCCTGCCTGTTTATAAAATCGGCTTTCGCCTGCTGATAACGTTGTTCCCATTCCGCTTCTTTACCTGAAAATGTTTCTTTGGTCCATTCCAATACTTTAAATGGCTGATATTCTCTCATTTCATCCCGAAAAAGTTTATTAATAAGCTTTCGGTCCACGCCTTGGACTTCAAACCCTTTTTCACGTAAAAACTCTTTTTTCTCATTCTTAGGGACATCATTCGTGACCTTATTTAACCAGACATTGATCCAAATTTGCTCGAGATAGTGCCCACGCTCACGTAAATATTCGTGAAATGACGGCAAACTTTCTTTTGCCTCTAAATAATGATTCATGTCTTCGATTACTTTATTCCTCGTGTGTTCAACAGCTTGAGGATAAACGGCGGTTAATTTATTCATTTTCTTCCCTCCTTTTCCAAAACTATGTAATTTAAGTATAACAAAAAAACAAGAAACCGAACTAATATTCGGTTCCTAAATTTGACGCTGATTGCAGTATTCATTCACTAAATCTTCTATTTGATCGAGTCCTGGAAAATCCCCTGAAAACTCAAACTTAATTTCTTCAATGAAACGCTCTTTATTATTATAAACATGAATGGCTCCGTTTTGGTGGCTAACACTGAATTCTGGTACAAACCGAAACCCATTTCGTTCAATAGCTCCCATGATATATCCCCTTTTTGAGTTTTATTTAGTATTTACTATAAACACCACTTTTAAATAAAACTTTACATAAAATACATCAGAACTTAAAAAATTGCTTATACAATAGAAGTACAAAACTCATTACATTAAAGAAAGGAGAAAGATCAAAATGTGTGAATATACTATTTATGTACCCTATAAGGGAAAAAAATATCAAACCAAAGTAATTGCGAATAAAAACCAATCAGAAGAAGAAATTTACCAAATTGCAAAAGAACAAGTTCTGAAACAATGGGCAAATTAACATGTCGTAATTTGATTAGGGAGGTGAAAAATGAACACGAGAGCAGCTGCAGGAAAGACTTTCTTATTTAAAATGTGGGAAAATTACCCGAGGACATGGAAGTTTTTCATTGATTTAGGGATACTTCTTAAATACAAGACTTTGAATACTAGTAAAATTCCAAATGAAATTGTGTTACCTTCCTCCAATTCGATCTTTGTTAATTCAGAGGAGAATCGAGGTAGAGCTTTGTTGATCAGCAATGGGATGACTCAGAAGCGGTTGACAAATTTTTGGATGAAAGCTGTGAAAGATTATTCACCTGATTTGGTTATCGATGTAGGCGTAAACTATGGAGAATGTATTTTCTCGACCAATTATTCAAACCACACACATATTTATGGTATCGAAGCGAATCAAGATTTGTTAAAGTATATTCATCTATCAAAAGAGGTTCATCCAAATAAAGAGCAAATGAAGATTTTTAATGTTTTTGCGGCAGATAAAGAAGAAGAAAAAACGTTCTATGTAGATAAACATTGGTCCGGTACATCTTCTGCAGCCTATCGTCCTGCGCACGATATGATTGAACAAATCACCGTTAACTCTGTTACGATTGATTCGATAGTCGCAGAGGATGTAACGAACAAAAATATTTTGTTTAAAGTTGATGTAGAGGGATATGAAGCATTTGTTTTAAGAGGAATGACAGAACTAATTCAGAAAAGCGCTTCTGCTTTAGGTTATATTGAGTTTAATAGTGAGTATATGGAAAAATCAGGAGTAGATTTAAATGATTTCTTACGGTTTTTACAAGAACATTTTTTAGTATACATCTATTGCAAAAATGAGCTTGTAAATGGGAGTCAATTATCTCTTTCCGATTTATACAAACTATTCGGGTCAAATTATGTACATACAGATATGATATTAGTGAAAAATATAAAGCAGCAAATAGATATTTTCCAACTTGCTTTAGCTTCATAGTGTGAGAATGAGCGCTTATCTTGGGTGCTTATTTTTTTGCATTGTTATATCTAAATTGAGTTATTTACAAAGTTAAAGAGCATTCCTCTTTACTATGAAATGCTCTTTAACTTTTATAACTATAGATTAAAATATTCTTTTCTGATTAAACTAAATCGTTTTTCATCAATCTTTTTCTTTGTCATCTTGCCATCAACCCACTCGGTAAATGAAGAGTCTGTTAGTATCATGTTCCCTTTATCTGTTAATTTAATCATTAATGGATTCTTATTAAATGCTGATTCTGGATGTTTAATGATAATTTTTTGTACTTCATTTAACTCAGTAATATTAGTAAATCCTTCATTAGAATTAAACGCGTACCCTATTTTCCAATCTTCATCTTTATGTTTTAATTTCATGTACAAAATATAATCGCCATGTTCACTTTCTTGATCATCCACTCTAAATTCACCATTATTTGATTCTACCATCTCACCGTTTAACGGAACTGGTTTTAATGGTAAGTTCCCTCCAAAACCAGTATCAACTAGATAAAGCTGCCCATTATGGTCAATAAGATTCGCAACATGGGTTTTACCAGTTGCACTCCATTGTTGCTTCATATGGTCATATACCACACCGCGGATTAAGGTTGTGTTAAAGTTGTTTTCGATTAAAAAAAGGTAAAGAATTGAATTTAGTTCATAACAAAGTCCACCTTCGTTTTGTTCAAGTATTTTACTCATTACATTTTCATTTGTAATTTGGGTTGTCCTATTTTCCATAATACATAAATTCTCAAACGGAATCGCCTTGGCTGTCTTTTCAAGAACCTTGTCCAAATTTTGAAATGTTATTACCTCATCATCCGAGATGCCAATTCTTTTACGGAATAGGAAGTTTAAGTCGCTCATCCCTCGTATGCCTTCCGTAATTCCACAAGATTAAATTTTTTCATTGTAAGAAATGCTTTCGTTACACGGGCTAGCTGCTCCGGTGTGCTCTTACTCATCATCTCGTTCATCTCACTTGGTACAATCTGCCAGGATACACCAAACTGATCTTTTAGCCAGCCGCATTGCTCGGCTTCAGGAACTGCAGAGAGCTTTTCCCAGTAGTAATCAATTTCTTCTTGTGTGTCACAGTACACCATAAATGAGATTGCCTCATTAAAACTGAAATTATGGTCGTGCGCGCTATCCATTGCGACAAACCACTGATTTTCTAAGCTGAAATCAGAGAACATGATGGTTCCTTCTTTGTCAGGCTCCATGCCATTCGGGAAGCGAGCGACATGTCCCAGCTTTGCGTTCTTAAATACGGATAAATAAAAATTAAACGCCTCTTCCGCGTTGCCACATTTATCGCCGACAAACAAAAGTGACGGCATGATTGCCGGCCGCTCTTCACCTTCTGGATTGGTAAGCATTAACTGCCATGACAATCCATATTTATCCTGAATCCAACCATACTTTTCACTGAACGGATACTGATCAAGTGGCATTAACGCTGTGCCACCATCGGATAATTTGTTCCAAACCTCATTTATTTTTTCACTCGCATTTTTTTCTCGCGATGGATCAAAATTAACGATGAAAGATACCGATGGATTAATTTTAAAATATGGTCCTGCGCTGATCGCCATGAACTTCTGCCCCCAAAGCTCAAAAGAGACGATATCAGAGTCGCCTGAGGGCGTGTCGTGGATGGTTGATAGGTTTGTAATTTTGGAGTCTGGGAATATGGAAGTGTAAAACTCAGCTGCTTCTTTTGCCTCCTTGTCATACCATAAATGTGGAACAATTTTTTGATTTTTTTGTAACATTGTGTATTCCTCCTATATTTTGTTTAATATTTGCGGACCTAACAGTTTCTTTATGATAGTATTTCTTGCCATTCGCCAGTATTTCCCTCCCCATTTTTCTCCTTCCCTTCTATTTATATATTTAGTATAATATCGTTCTTTAGCATCTTTATCCAATAATCCTCGAGATGCACAAAAAGCAACGGGTTTTCCGCTGCCGTAGTTTCCTGTTATATCTAACCTTGGGTGTCTTCATCACTTCGGTATTCTAAAATATCTCCAGGCTGACATTCTAAAGCCTTACAAATCGCATCCATTGTTGATAATCGAATCGCTTTTGCCTTTCCATTTTTCAAAATAGAAAGGTTAGCCATCGTGATTCCAACCCTCTCCGAGAGTTCTGTTACACTCATTTTCCTTTTAGCCAGCATCACATCAATATTAATTATAATTGCCATCGTTATCACCTCAGACTATTAAGTCATTTTCCGATTTTATATCAATCGCTTCTTGTAAAAGTCTTTGAAGAACAGCAGCGAAGACTGCGATTACCATTGAAGCAAAGATAGGGACCATTCCAATTATGATGAGACCCGGTGCGTCGTCTAGCTCAGCTACGAGATAAACAAAGGGCAGAACTACCACATACAAACCACTGATTGTCAATGCACAGATTTTGATATTCTTTAGAGATTTAACAGACAATTCAGAAAAAGCTCGATTCTTGTCAATATAGCTTAAAAGTTTAAAAGCCTGATACAAGGCAACGAAATACGGTATCACTGATACATACATGCCTATTACAATGGGATATAATATATAGGCATAATCTGGATTTACTGGATTCTTTGGTAACCAAGTAAACCCAAATATACCCAAAGCAAGAACTGGGATACACATAAGAATAACAGCTAACTTTAAAAAGAGTGTTGATCCACGTTTCATTAAAAGCACCTCATTTATTATTTATTGTAAATTGATATTAACACATGATTTATTGATTTACAATAAATCATTATTGTTATTAATTATTTTGTTGTTGTTATTAGAATTTATCGCAGACTAAAAAAAGTGCAGGGAACAAACTTAACGTTTGTCCTCTACACTTTTTCAAAATGATTCAATATATCTTAAACTATTGACGATTTTCACTGCTTTTTCTTTTATTATCGGCATTAACAAAACGATCTATTTTGGAAAAATTTTAATATTAAGAAAAAGCAATGGAATTTATTTCCACTGCTTTTTCTTACACAATTGCACGACGACGGTTGAGTATTTAATTTTCTATGTTTTTTATTTTTTGGCAACAACAATTAAAGCTGGTGAATTTTCTGAATATGTACCTTTTTCAAAGTTACCGTAAATTTCGATTTAGGACTTACTCTTTCTGTGTTATAAACCATCCTTCAGGTTTTTTTTCTATATGAAAAACATCTTCATCGAATTTTTTTCTCAGTTCTTTATATTCCTCATTTTCAATTTTAACCTCTGCTACTCTAATTTGCTTTAGTGTAATTTCGGGTTTCTGGATTTCAAAAATCAGATCTTTAATCATAAAAAAAGTCTTTTGACGTTTCATTCTCTCCACCTCCATCCTTTAATATCTTTTACATTAAGAATTAGTCAAAAATGAATAAAACCCTATAAATTCTTTGTAAATTGTTTGTAAAAGATTTGTAAAAAAAATTAAAGACTATATAAGCAACAGCTACTAATCTAAATAAATTAGTAAATGCCTCTTTTTATTACAGACTATCGTCGTAAGTTGAATAAATTCGCTCCCACCAAGTTAGTGTATGAATAACTCTAACATATGGCATAAAAGAAAAACAGACCAAATCAACTTGGCGATTTGGTCTGCTAATGAAATGTTATCTCTTAAATTGGTGCCAGGCATCATCCGATTTTCAGGTGGTGTCTGGCATATGTTGTTGTTTGAATAATAAATATCAAAATATCTTTAAGATTTATAGGCAAAATCCTCTATGATTTCGCATCCTTTATTTTCGAGTTCCTGATCAACCCAAGAACGATCCCATATACCTTTTTCAATCAAATCCATATATTCTTCCTCGATTTGATTATGTTTTAAGGATCGTTCCAGTAAGAATAAAGCATCATCAGGTTTGATCACGACAATTCCATCCATATCACACACCAAAATATCTCCTGGATTTACAACCTGACCGCCTATACTAACCGGAACGTTTATTTCACCTGGCCCGTTCTTATACGGTCCCTTCGGCTGTACTCCCCTTGCATAGACTCCAAATTCTAACTCTTTTACAGCTTCGACATCCCGAATGCAACCATCCACGACAAATCCTTTAATCCCTTTTGACATTGCATATCTCATCATAACCTCACCGGTAAGTGAATGATTCATACTGCCTTCACCATCGACGACTATGATATCTCCTTTTTGAGCCATGTCCAATGCTTTATGAAACATTAGATTATCTCCCACAGGTGCTTTTACGGTAATGGCTGGCCCTGCCATTTTCACTCTATTAAAAGGCTTAATCCCTGTATCCACACATGAAATTCTCCCCATATTATCCGCAATATTCGCGACAGGTATATGGTTAAACTTCTCCACCAATACGCTCGGCGGTCTATTTACTTTTGTATATATTCTAAATCCTGGCTTCATCATGCATTCCTCCTTGTTGACCACTCCTCTTTACCAACCAAATACCTCTTTTAATTCAATCATGGATGCTTCTTGCTCTTTAAGAAAATCGATATATTCTTTCCCTTGAAGCCCGTGAACTTCTACACCCAGTTCTGCTAATTTTTCAATATGTTCAGGATTATTCATCGCCTTTTCCAAAGCTCCGTTTAATTTTTCTAGAATGGCCGGATCGACCCCTTTAGGAGCAGCAATTCCTCTACTTAATAGTTTTTGAATGTCTGTATCAAAGACTTCATTAATTGCAGGAACATCCGGTAGTTTAGAGAATCGATCAGAACCGAGGACGGCGATTACTTTTAACTCTCCAGTTTTGATCAAATCCCTTGAGGACGAGTAGTCAAGAAATCCAACATCGATATGTCCACCAAGAAGTTGAGCAATCGCCTCTGCCCCTCCATTTCCATGAACAAAACGAATATTCGTGCCTAATTGGTCATTAATTTGGACTCCCGCAAAGTGTGGAGAAGATCCAACACCACCACTACTTCCAGCGATATCATTTTTCTTAGCATAGTCTATAAATTCTTCAATAGTACTAAATCTAGATTCATCGCCTCTTACAACAAGCAACCCTGAATCCACATGATGACTCATTAAATACTCGAAACTATCAAACGTTTCCTGTCTGTTTGCTGTCGGGTTTAAATAGCCTGTGAAAATGTTCGGGAAAACTAAGTAACCAAGTGTGTACCCATCTGGCTGACTTGTGGCTAAATCGCCCCAGCCTACCCAGCCACCACCGCCAGTTTTATTTTCAATAACGACGGAAACACCTAATTCTTTTTCCAAATAAGGCTGCAGCGTTCTTGCAGCTAAATCCGTTCCTCCACCAGGAGCAAAAGGGACAATAAATTTAATCGGTTTCGTCGGCCAATCAACACCTTTAGCTTCCTTATTTCCCGTTGTTTTTTCTGTTGTATTGCTTCCACCCTGTGCACATCCTGCAATGAGAATAACAGACAATAACACCAACAAAATACTCATGAACTTCTTTTTCATACATACCCCTCCATTTTTAGTGAATATTTTGAAAATTATATAGATATGAATTACACAAAACCGATTTTTGGATTACATTTCAACATCCCCAGTTGAAATTCGTTTTCCTCGGATGGATGAAATAATGCTAAATAGTATCGAGATGATTGCAATGCTTAAAATAGTTCCTGAAATGGGTCTTGTAAAGAATTTGGAAAATTCACCTTCAAACATGGTTAACGACTGGATTAAGGTAGTCTCTAATAGACTTCCTAAAACAAAAGTTAAGATAATCGGAGCGAGCGGAAAGCCTGCCTTTTTAAGAAAATATCCCAAAATCCCAAAGAAAATCATTACTCCTACATCAAATAAACTATTTCGAATGCTGAATGTTCCGAGTATTGTAACCATCAATATAATTGGTAATAGCACTTTAAATGGAACCATGGTAATCTTTGCCCACATACCAGCTAATGGCCAATTCATGATTAAAAGAATCGCGTTTCCAATAAACATACTAGCCACAATTCCCCAAACCACCGTTGGGTTGGTTTGAAATAATGTTGGACCTGGTGTTAGACCATGCATGATAAAAGCACCTAGTAAAATAGCAATGGTTGGTGAAGTTGGAATACCTAGCGTGAATAATGGAATCAGTGCTCCACCAGAATAAGCATTGTTTGCCGTTTCTGGACCAGCCACTCCTTCCATCGCACCCTTACCAAATCGCGATGGATCCTTTGATAATTTCTTTTCCAATGAATAACTGAGAATGGTCGGTATGACTGAGTTTAAACCAGGAATTAGCCCAAGAAAGAATCCCAGTATACTTCCTCGTCCAATGGCCTTCATGGATGGGCCCCATTCATCTTTATTTGGTAATAATCCTTTCACCTTTGGCGGCTCCTCCGCTTTTTCACGAAAGCTTTTTTCTGCGTTAAAAAATAGTTCAGAAAGCCCGAATAAACCCATAGCCATCGTAATAAATTCAATACCATTTGTTAAATAGGTTTCACCAAAATTAAATCGAATGAATCCAGAACTAGGATCTTGCCCAACAAAAGCTAGGGATAATCCAAAAAGTGCACCTATTAAGCCTTTCAAAAGGGAAGCTCCCATTAAAGCAACCAACAGCGTTAATCCTAAAACCAGTAACGCAAAGTATTCAGGTGGACCAAATTTTAACGCTTGTCTGGCAATAATCGGTCCCATTAGTACTAAACCCGTTATGGATACGATTCCTCCAATAAATGAACCAATGGCGGCAATCCCAAGTACGGCACCTGCGCGTCCTTTTTTAGCTAAAGGATAACCATCCAAACAAGTGATAACCGATGAAGCTTCACCTGGTGTATTAATTAACACCGATGTGATGGTCCCACCATACATGGAGCCATAATAAATCCCAGCTAACATAATAATGGCAGTAACTGGCTCAAGTGTGAAGGTAAGCGGCAAAAGGAGTGCAGTTCCTGCAGCTGGTCCAAGTCCAGGCAAGACGCCAACGAACATCCCAAACATCACACCGATCCCACAGAATAATAGATTTTGCCATGTAAGCGCCGTTTCAAATCCTTGAAGTAAATAGCTAAATGCTTCCATATTCCCCTCCTACCAACCTAAGACATTTACAGGTACTGGAACCCGTAATAGCGTACTGAAGATCATAAATAAAATGATTGATAACCCAACAGAATACCCCAAACTCCAATACCATTTAAATCCTCGAAGAAAAAGGAAGAATAATGTAATCATACTAGCGACCACAAAACCGGTATATGGGATACTGATTAAAAACAGGATCGGTGCCCCCATTGAAACCAATACATTGATAAACCCTTCACCCTTCGGAAAAACTTTAGAAAGCGGGATATCACTCTTAATTAGAGATATGATTAAGTACATCACAGCTAAAATAATCAGTAACCCATTCACCCATAAGGGGAGAAATCCTGGACCTGGTCCATACTCACTGTAGTAACCCATTGATATAGCTTGCCAAAACATAATTCCGCTGCATACAAGTATGAAAACAGCTAAGAAAAAACCTAACCCTAAACTTTTCAAAGTTTTCACATCCTTACGTACGTATTCGAAGGTTGTACAAAACGACGATCACTAAGTAAAAATGAATCAATTTTAATAACTACTTTTTTGATAGATTCAGATTTTCCTACATGGCAACAAGGACGATGGATTTCTGTTGGAAAAAATACAGCAAACATATCTGGTTTAAGTAGAATAAAAGATTCTTCTTCTACTGAGTCGTAAAAAGCAATATCCTTTGTTTCAAAGTCGTTAGTGGAAATTTTGTTATTTGGATTCACTTTGCTTATCCCTATGATCTCTTCACTTCCATTAAATAGATAATGAACATCAAGGTAACGTGCATGTGATTCAGGTTGCGTTTCATCGATTGCTTTCGTTTTGACTTCCTGGATTTGAGCGTATATTTCTTTTCCTTGAATCTCATATTTCCCCGGTTTAAGACCACCAATATCGGTATTTTTTATGTACTCTATACCCATTTGAATGGCTGAATGAAAAGCATTTTTCTCCAAATTCCAATTGTTCAAATCACATACAATCATTTTTCTAATCCCCCTTTTCCCCACATGAATTTCTTATGATCAGTTTGGGTTCAAAAATCGTGGTTTCTTGTTCTGTTTTGTTTGTGTTCTTAATTAATTCAATTAATCGATTCGCTGCCTTTTCACCAATTTCATAGGCAGGCTGATAAACAGAGGTTAATGGAGGATCGACCAATTCTGCCCAAGCAGGATCATCATACCCAACAATAGCTACATCTTCAGGAACCTTTAGTCCTGATTCTTTTACCGCTTTCAATATTTCTAAATTTAAAATGTTGTTGGTAGAGATAATCGCATCCACTTTCTTTTCTTTAAGGACCTCTATAATTTTTTGTTTCGCCATTCCTGGTTTCTCATCTACAATCTCAACCCAGCTTTGTTGGTTACCCTTAGCTTTTAACGCCATTCCAAATCCTGCAACACGTTCATATCTTGGGCTGATATCATTAGGAGGATAAACCACTAACATAATCTGTTCTCTCCCCAGCGACAATAAATGCTCTGTTGCCATCCAAGAACCCTTAATATCATTCATGGCTACTGTGTTTAAAGATACGTTCGGTGTTTTACGGCTTACTGCTACAATCGGATAGGACCGTTCAATCAGTTCCTCATAGAAGGCTTTATTATGGATGGTTGGAGAGACAATCACACCATCTACTTTTCTTTGCATAAAACTCTTGATTTGTTCCACTTCAAGCTCAGGATCATCTCCTGTGTTTGAAATCATCAAACTATATCCCTTACTCCGGCAAGAATCCTCTACCCCCTCAAGGACAGCTGACCAAAAAGGATGGAGTTTAGAAAGAACAATCCCAATTACATTGGTTGTTTTCTGTTTCAGTCCTTGGGCCAAAGTGTTTGGCTGGTAATTTAATTCTTCAATGATCCTTAAAACCCGTTCTTTTGTATCTTTATTCACCTTTCCATAGTTTCCATTTATAATTCTTGATACAGTGGTTTTCGATACATTCGAAAGTCTTGCGATATCTGAAATAGTTATTTTTTCCATTTTCATGTAATCACCTCCTAAATAGTTCCTAATACTATCTATTAAATACTATTAGTTTTTTAAACTTTACATCCCAGATTCAATGTTAGCGTTTACAATTGGTACAATATTTTTTTACTTGTAGCACTTTTCCATTATTCTACATCTAAGCCTATCTGGTTAACCGGTTTCATAAAAGTGCAAGAAAATAGACTTATTAATGTCTTCAAAGAAATCAGGCGGTTAACCGGTATCATTATTGATTCCATCAGTATCTAATGGAAACTTTAATGAAATATTTATAAAATCTTTTGTTGGTTAACCGGTTTCATACTTTTCTTAAACAAAATATACTATATGACTTTTAGGTCTGTCAACAATTTATTCTAAATATATTTTTTATTTTAAATTATCTGAAATCAATACCTACTTTTGTCAAAATCAAAGATGATAATAATTATTTCAGAAAACCTTTATATTAACCTTCCAAATACAAATTTAAGTACTAATTCTGAAAAAGTTTTGATAGATTTTAAAAAAATGACTATCAAATTAGCTTTCAATTTGATAGTCATTTTTGGTTACATTTTTAGTTGTTTGCCTTGGAAATGGAACCTGTTATACACATCGTGGTTAACAAATTATGCTGTAGTATATACTTCTTCCTTATTTGATTCATGGCGAATCGTTGCTTGTGCAGCAGCTAATCTTGCCAGCGGCACGCGGTAAGGTGAGCAGCTTACATAATCTAAACCTGTTTTGTAGCAGAAATCAATCGACGTTTTTTCTCCGCCATGTTCACCACAGATACCCGTTTTTAACGATGGCTTTGCTTCACGACCAAGCCTTACGCCCATTTCTACTAATCTGCCAACACCTTCTTGGTCAAGGACAGCAAAAGGATTTTCTGGCAGTACTTTATTTTCAATATAATTCTGCAGGAATTTCCCTTCTGCGTCATCACGGCTGTATCCAAAAGTAGTTTGGGTTAAATCGTTTGTTCCAAATGAGAAGAAATCGGCTTCTTCGGCAATTTGGTCAGCTGTAAGTGCCGCACGTGGAATCTCAATCATTGTTCCAATCGTATATTCAAATTGCTTTCCTGTTTCTTCCTGTACTTTTTCGGCAGCATCAATCACGAGCTGACGCATTTGTTTTAACTCATTCACGTGTCCAACAAGCGGGATCATAATCTCCGGCTGCACTTCCATCCCTTTATCCGCTAGCTTCGCAGCTGCATAAAAAATAGCTGTTGCTTGCATTTCGTAAATTTCCGGATAAACCATTCCGAGACGACAGCCTCGGTGACCGAGCATTGGGTTGAATTCATCTAATTGACGAACCTTTTTCAACAATAATTCTTTTTTCTTCAACTCAGGTGAAGTAGGGTCTAAAATTTGCAGCTTTGTTACTTCAACTAACAACTCTTCTTTATCGGGTAAGAATTCATGTAATGGCGGATCTAATAAACGAATCGTAACCGGGAATCCTTGCATGGCTTCAAATATTCCTTCAAAATCGCCTTGCTGCATTGGCAGCAGCTCATCAAGGGCTTCCTTACGCTCATTATATTTCTCTGCTAAAATCATTTTTTGAACAATTGGAATTCGTTTTAAGTCCATAAACATATGCTCCGTACGACATAATCCAATTCCACCTGCACCAAATTCAAATGCTTTTTGTGCATCTTCAGGATTGTCTGCATTCGCTCGTACACCAATTTTTCGTTCTTGGTCTGCCCAAGCCAGTAACAGCTGGAACTCATCGGAAAGCTGTGGTTCAATCATTGGAATTTCTCCAAGCATGATTTCTCCTGTAGAACCATCAATGGTAATAATATCTCCGTAGTTAATAACCTTTTCGTCAACCTTAAATTGTTTTGCTTTCACATCAATTTTCAATGCATCACAGCCGCAAATACATGCTTTACCCATACCGCGGGCTACAACTGCAGCGTGGCTTGTCATACCACCGCGACTCGTTAAGATTGCTTGCGCGGCAACGATACCATGGATATCATCAGGAGTTGTTTCTGGACGAACAAGAATAACCTTTTTACCAGCATTTCCTAATTCCTCCGCTTCATCTGCGTCAAATACAACTTGACCAGTAGCAGCTCCTGGTGACGCCGGCAGACCTTTTGCCAATAACGTACGCTGATATTTATCATCAATTCGACGGTGAAGCAGCTGATTTAATTGATCAGGATCTACACGAAGCAAGGCTGTCTTTTTATCAATGATTCCTTCCTCGACCATTTCAACAGCAATCCGAATCGCAGCTTGTGCAGTCCGCTTGCCATTACGCGTTTGAAGAATAAATAATCGACCACGTTCGACCGTGAATTCAATGTCCTGCATTTCCTGATAATGCCCTTCAAGATGTTTGCATGTTTCCGTGAATTGCTTGTAAACCGCAGGCATTTCATCCTGTAAGGTTTGGATTGGCTGTGGTGTACGAATCCCTGCAACTACATCTTCGCCCTGTGCATTAATTAAATATTCACCGTAAAGAACATGCTCACCGGTTGAAGGATTTCTTGTAAAAGCAACGCCTGTTCCAGAATCGTTCCCCATGTTACCGAACACCATGCTTTGAATATTTACAGCTGTACCGAGGTGATCAGGAATTTTATTCAAGCGGCGGTAGACGATAGCACGCTGATTATTCCAAGAATCAAACACCGCGTTAATAGCAAGAAATAGTTGCTCCTTTGGATCTTGAGGAAAGTCTTTTCTTGTATGCTTTTTAACAATACCTTTATATCCTTCAATGACTTCTTTCCAGTCTTCAGCACTCATTTCTGGATCGGCATGATAGCCTTTCTGCTCTCGTGTTTCTTCTAATAATTGTTCAAAATAATACGTATTGATATCAAGAACGACATTACTAAACATTTGAATGAAGCGGCGGTAAGAGTCATAGGCAAAACGAGGATTATTGGTCAATTCCCCCATCCCAATAACGGTTTCATCATTCATACCAAGGTTTAGGACTGTATCCATCATCCCTGGCATTGAAAAAACAGAGCCTGAACGGACAGATACAAGTAATGGATTCTTTGCATCCCCTAGTTTTTTCCCCATTTTTTCTTCAAGGGTACCGAGTGCTCCCAATACCTGACTTTCAACTAAGGATGGAATCGTTTTTCCCGAATCATAATAGGCATTACATGCTTGTGTCGAAATCGTAAAACCATACGGAACGGGTAACCCGATACGCGTCATTTCCGCTAGGTTAGCCCCTTTCCCTCCAAGCGTTTCCTTCATATTTCCATTTCCTTCATGAAACAAGTAAACGAATTTTTCCATCATTATAAGCTCCTCTCTTTTTTCAACACTTCTAAAATTAGTCCAGCTGTTTCTTCTATTGCTTTATTTGAAACATTGATAATCGGACAGCCTACTCGCTTCATAATTTTTTCAGCATAATCCAGTTCATCAAGAATTCTCTCGAAGCTTGCGTAACTTGCTTTGGAACCTAACCCTAACGCCTTCAGTCTTTCAATACGGATTTGGTTTAATTTATCTGGTGAAATAATTAACCCAATACAATTTTTTCTTGGAATTTGGAACAATTCATCTGGTGCTGGAACCTCGGGAACTAACGGAACATTCGCAACCTTAAAGCGCTTATGCGCCAAATACATCGATAATGGTGTCTTTGATGTCCTTGAAACACCTATCAGAACGATATCAGCCTTAAGGATTCCCCTTGGATCACGCCCATCATCATATTTAACCGCAAATTCAATCGCTTCTATTTTTCTAAAATACTCTTCATCTAGTTTTCTCATTAAGCCAGGCTGGTGATGAGGCTTTTTGTTGAAACTAGTGGTGAATGCATTTATTAAAGGACTAAGCAAATCCACCGCATTAATGTTTTCTTCAGCTGCACGGCGATCTAAATATTCTTTTAAAAGTGGGACGACAATCGTATAGGCGATAATCGCCTTTCCTCTTTTTGCTAGAAGAATAATATCCTCAATGTCTTCTAAATCATCTACATAGGAACTTCGGCGAATCTCAACATTTCCACCGTTAAATTGTGTTGCTACTGCTTTTACAACAAACTCGGCCGTTTCCCCAACCGAGTCTGAAACTACATAAACAACTTCCTTCTCTCCCAAAATCGCTGCCACTCCCCTTATATCGAATTTTGCTCCATAATTTCTAGATATGCTCTTGTAATCGTTGTTTTTGTAATTCGCCCGATTAGTAAATATGTATGGTTGCCAGGATTGATTTCTTTGACTACTGGTAAGGAGTCAATGTGATTCGAAATCATCTTTTTAGCAGCTTCCAACAATGTTTCATCAGGTGTGATTGTGATGAGATTAGGCATTCTGGTCATGATGACACTGCAAGGCAATTCTTGTAAATCTTGATTGCCAATGGCTGTGCGCAGCAAATCTTTTCTTGAAATGACTCCCGCTAAATAACCACTGCTATCAACCGCATAAAGCGTTCCGACATCTTCTAAAAATAATTGGACAATCGCGTCATATACGGAGGTAGATTTATCAACAACAATTGGATGAGCTTTATAATCGACAACCTTTTGGTGCAGAAATTTTTCTGCCTGAAGCTTCACTTCATAATTATGATTGAAAAAATATCCCACACGAGGTCTGGCGTCCAAATTGCCAGCCATTGTTAATATTGCTAAGTCAGGTCGTAATGCAGCTCTTGTTAAAGAAAGCTTTTCTGCAATTTGTTGCCCTGTTATAGGTCCGCTTTCCTTCACAATCCTGAGAATTTCGTCTTGGCGTTTCGACAGTTTAATCACATTAACCCCCTTTTCAATTTAATTAGGTTGTATTTGTTAGCAAAAATGTAAATGTGCTATACTTATTAATATTTAGTATATTACATTTATACAATAAACGATACTATTTGTTCAACATATTTTTGACAATATATTAAATTTTTCAAAAAAGAGCCCACAACAGCCTAGTTAATAAGATACCTTCCATCTATTTAATTGTGTGCCAGCTCATGTTATAATGAGGAACTTAGGATGATTACGACTTTTACTCTTAATTGAACGGATGCCAAGATAAGCCTCCGCGCAAGTGTAAAATATGGAGGTGTAAGAGAATGAATAAACGTTGGACGATTGGTAAGATTAAAGAATTTGTTGAGAACAATTCGGAAAGTAAGCTGCTAACGACTGAATATCAAGGTTTTTCTCAAAAGTTACTATTTAAATGTGCATGTGGCAACAACTTTGAAAAAACATTTACGAAATTTAAAAATAATGACCAACGGAAATGTGAAGTGTGCCAACCGCCAAAAACATCACGTTAAACGTATAGCGAATAAATAAAGAGCCAATTTCTATTTAAGAGAAATTGGCTCTAGTTTTGTTTATGCAGACCATATTTGGTAAGTGTTCTTCAACTTATTTTTGACAGTTTGGACAGAAAAAGGTTTTACGAGAAGAGATTATTCCTTTCATGATGGCGCTGCCGCATCTCTTGCAAGTCTCTCCTTCTCGGTCATACACAAGACAGCGATTATTATAGCCGCCCGTTAAGTGATCTCCTTGATAAAAGGGATTTTCCATATAGCCGCCATTTTGAGAGCGTCTAAGAGAACCTGCCTAATCGATTGGTAGAGTTGAATTCGTTCAATATTTTCCTCATAAACACGCAAAAAAACCGAACTTTTTAAAGTTCGGTTTATGTATCGACAATTATTAAGTGGGCCTAAATGGACTCGAACCATCGACCTCACGCCTATTGTGCGTGCACTCTAACCAGTTCAGCTATATGCCCATGTAAATGAATTGAAGCGGGTGATGAGAATCGAACTCACATCATCAGCTTGGAAGGCTGAGGTTTTACCACTAAACTACACCCGCAAGTTGGTTCCTTTTTAATGCCCTATGGAATAGTACATGAGATATTATAACATTCTACCCATGAGTTTGTAAACTACTTTTCATCCCTCTCAAGTTGTTTAAATTTATCCAATAATTGTCGCGAATCGCTTGCTGCAATAAATTTACCATTTACAATCGCATACGGAGATATCTTGCATTCCTCGCACCTGCTTTGACAATTGTATTCCTTAAATTCGATATTTTTTTTACTAAGAAAGGTGCTGTATTCATTTTGTAACTCTTTAGGTAAAAAACGATCTAGATTTTTTTCACAAAAATCAATTTTCAACTTTCTTTCTTTTGTAAAAAGTTTAGTAATAAAATTCATATGATGAACATCTCCACTGCTTGGCATTACATATAGTATAACAATTTCCCCTTAATATTGCTCCTTTTATAAAGGCTCTTTTCTTAACCATTGTTGCTTTTTGGATTAAAATTTTATAAGAAAAGAGCCTGCAAACTAAATTCTAAAGCGCAAAATAACTATTTCCACGTTAAAATCGGCTTTAAGAATTTAACAAAAATCTTACGAAAACAGCCTTTATAAATGATAAAAGAGCATCCCTTGTTAGTTAGGCTGCTCTTTTAGTGACTATTCAAGAAATGATTATCATTTCGAATGTTTTTTGTCAATTTTCGCCTCGATTCTTTCCATTGCTTTTACATCACTTTTTAATTCCTGTTTATTATCACTTACTAATTTTTTAAAGCTTACATGACGTTTTCTCATTTGTTGTGCCTCCACCTTTCTATTCTATGTATCTATTATACTAAACTTGAAAAGGTTAGCATATGTTAAATATTACAATTTTTCGAACATTTTTTAAATTTATTGAATTATGACAACCAAATCGACAAGAATATGGAAAAAGTGGTGAGGATTACCCAAAAGAGCTATCCTCGTTTTTCCTTCAATCTACCACTACCACCGCGATTACATCACTGAATGCCACACGCTGAAATTCTCCAGGTTTTTCCTCGACACGAAGCTGTTGTGTAATGGGATCGATGTAATGAATATAACCAGTCATGTCCTCTGTAAATCCCTCTTCCCTGGTAGTAAGCTTTACTGGCAAATGATTTTCCATTGCATAGCCAATCCGTTGGTCAAACTCCTCTGTCTGATACTCGTCGAGTAAGGGCTTGGCTTGTCGTTCTTGATTCTTAAACAACGCCCGTGTCATTGCGAATCCTTCCGGCATAAATGACGCAGGCCGCCATTTCATCTTGCCTCTATCGCGTATTGCCATTTAGGTCATCTCCTTCGTATTTTATTATATACGAACATGAGTTCTGTGTGTATACAAAAAAAAGACACCCACTCTCAAAGTAAAGGTCTCCGTTTTTGGGTGCTAATATGAATTACGTAATTTATTTATTAATCAGGTATTTAAGGTCTTTTTAAGACTATTGACAAAACAATGGCACCATTTTTTTACCGTGAAATCACTCTTTTGAATAGCTCCCTAAATTTCTCCCTATCTTCTGATGTAAATGGTTTTGGTCCCTTTGTACGCTTTCCGCTTTTTCGGGCCATTGCACTCAAATATCGTGTTTGTAATAATTGGTCAATGTTTTCATTTGTATAGCTATACCCATTATGGTGAAGAACCGTACACCCTTTTGCTAAACCTAGCGAAGCTAGACCATAATCTTGCGTAACGATAATATCTCCTTTTTGCGCTAACTTCATAATCCGATAATCCGCAGCATCTGCTCCAGAATCAACATAAATGGTTTCCACTCCTGATGGTTGTTCCGCAATAGAAAAATGTGAAAAGCTAGTAACAAGGATAACAGGAATTTTAGCATTCGTACCTTCTGCGATAATAATATCTTTTACTGGACAAGCATCTGCATCAACATAAATTTTCATCTTTATTTCTCCCGTAAATAAGTTTGAGTTGATGATAATGGCAGATCTAGCTTTTGTCAAACGAAGGGCGATAAGGAGTATAGGGTTTATTTCATTATCTATAAAATCAAAAAATACTCACAAACGTTGACAATCCAACATTTGTGAGTATTTGACCCGCTTTTTATTCAGCTTCTCCAACTACCGTAAATCTTTCATTTACATGCTTCGGATTTTCGACTTCATCTACTACAGCAAGGGCAAAGTCTGCATAACTTATATAACTTTCGCCTTTTGAATTAACCAGAAGGTGATCTTTCCCGGACTGGTAAGAACCTGTTCTTTTTCCTTCTGCATCGAATACAGCAGAAGGGCTGATAAATGTCCAGGTTAAGTCCGCTGATTCCTGTAATTCTTGCAGGTTCCTTCCTTGACCCATAGCCGTTGGTTTAACAAAATCCGGAAATTCAGGAGTATCGATTAGTTTTACGGTTTTGTTCTCGTCGACAAAAAGACTTCCAGCTCCGCCAACAACGATTAATTTGGTACTTGTTCCTTTTAATGCCTCAATTAACGCATGACCTGCATCCACATGTGCTTGTTCTTCTCCAAGCGGTGCTCCAAATGCATTGATTACAACATCAAACGCTTTTAAATCACTAGTTGTTAATTCGAACACATTTTTCTCAATGACTGCTACATTTTTATCTTGGAGTTTAGACGCATCTCTTACAATAGCTGTTACTTGGTGTCCTCTGGTTACGGCCTCTTTCAAAATTAGACTACCTGCTTTTCCACTTGCTCCAATAACTGCGATATTCATCCTGTATTCCTCCTAATATTTGTTACATTAATTATTTACTTGTTGCCTTTTTAACCACTGGCACGACCTCTGTAGCTAATAGTTCAATATTTTCAGCTACTTTATTAAAAGGTAATCCTCCAATATCAACTTGTGCTAGGAAACGTGTGTGACCAAAAAGTTCATGTTGCCGTAAAACTTTCTCGACAATTTGCTGAGGACTGCCAACGAACAATGCTGTATTTGGACTTGCCATATGCTCGAAGTCTTCCCTTGACATCCTGGTTCCCATTCCTCGTTGTCGATTTACATAAGACCAATAGTTGGAGTAATAGGGAAAGAACTCGTCTTTAGCCTGCTGCGTTGTATTCGCAATAAAAGCATGCCCTGTTACACCCACTTTTAATTCTTCTGGGGAATGACCTGCTTCCAACCCAGCATTACGGTATATGTCCACAAGCGGTTTGAAGCGCAATGGATCCCCGCCTAAAATCGCCAGCGCCATTCCTACTCCAAATCTTCCAGCACGAACCGCACTCTCAGGCGTCCCGCCAACGCCAATCCAAATTGGCATTCGCTCCTGTACCGGTCGTGGTGAAATTTCCGCATTCTTTAAAGCAGAACGATAATTTCCCGACCAAGTAACCTTTTCATTTCTATTAAGTTGTAGAAGCAAATCCATATGCTCGGTAAAAAGCTCATCATAATCGTTTGTGCTATACCCAAAAAGAGGGAATGATTCTATGAATGCTCCTCTGCCAGCCAGAATTTCTGCACGGCCATCTGATAGTAAATCCAATGTTGCGAAATCCTCGAATAAGCGTACGGGGTCAAGCGTGCTTAACACACTTGTCGTACTCGTTAATTTAATCCGCTCTGTGACTTGGGCAATGGCAGACAAAACAACAGCTGGGGATGAGACGGCATAATCTAACCGATGGTGCTCTCCTACTCCAAAAACATCCAATCCAGCCTCATCTGCAAGCTTTGCTGCTTGAATGATTTCTTTCACTCGTTGCTGGGCCGTAATCGTTTTACCTGTTAAAGGATCCGGACCAATATCTGCAAGTGTGTAGATACCGATTTCGATGCCGTTTTTTTCAATAGTAGACAATTGGATTCCTCCCATTTTTATACTGCTAAAACAACTCGATTTCCAGAAGGATCATATGCTATAAAATTATTATTTTCTTCCATAACATTGGCACCAATCTTTTTCAACTTACTTATTGCTTGATTACGTGCTTCTTCATTAGGCAATATGAGAGTGAAAGATTCTAGACCTACACTATTTTTTGCAGGAGTTGGTGCCCCTATTCCATTCCATGTATTGACTCCAATATGATGATGATACTTTCCTGTTGAAAGGAATAGTGCCTGCACACCATATCGATTGACGACATCAAATCCAAGTCCTTTTACATAAAATTCTTCTGTCTTTTTCAATTCAGAAACATGTAAATGAATATGACCCATTACCGTTCCTTCCGGCATTCCTTTCCAAGACTTGCCTGAGATAACAGTTGTTAATAGATTTTTAAAATCAAGTGGATCAACTGTCATTGCCACTTCTTCGCCTTTCCAGCTCCATACAGAAGAATCCCGATCTATATAAATTTCAATACCGTTTCCATCTGGATCATTTAAATACAATGCCTCACTTACAAGGTGATCAGAAGAGCCAAATT
Source organism: Neobacillus niacini (assembly GCF_031457145.1). Taxonomy (GTDB): domain Bacteria; phylum Bacillota; class Bacilli; order Bacillales; family Cytobacillaceae; genus Neobacillus; species Neobacillus niacini_J. The sequence continues at coordinate 830,011 of NZ_JAVDVZ010000001.1, read as the reverse complement.
TTATCCCTTTTTCCACCAAATGAACAACAATATTTGCTAAATCCGATCTTTCTGGTAACAGGATGGCAAAATGATATAAACCTGTTGTCCTTCCCTGCTTTGGTATGACATTATCAGGTTGCTCAAGAGACAAAATACTTGTTTTACCATCACTTGTCAGCTTTACTGTTGAAGCTGTTTGTTCTAAAACATCGAAACCAAGAACATCTTGATAAAATGTTAACGAACGCTGTAAATTTTCTACCTTGATTTTGACATGCCCCACAAATGTCGTTGGTTTAGTATGAAATCCCATATATAGGCCTCCTAGTATCATTTTTTTCTTATGATTGAAAAATCTTTTGATCCAAAGAAATTTGCGATTTATCAGCTAATACAAAATAAATGGATATCACTAGTAAAATAAGTTCCAGTTCATACCCTGCCATTTGACCATTGCCTAGAAAACCAAGTGAAAGTTTCGCAGAAAAAATAGCTCCTGCCATAATAAGTGCAAATAATATAGAAACAATGCGTGTTCCAAGTCCTACTATCAAAGCAATACCGCCTATTAATTCAATTAAGGCAACCACATACGCCATAAACCCAGGAATTCCAATACTGTCAAAAAAGCCTACTGTATTTGTAATTCCTCCTTGAAACTTTGATAATCCATGAATAAAAAATGTAAGTCCTAAAACAGCTCTTACAATAACTTTCCCTATTTCGTTTTTGTTCATTATTCATTCTCCTTTTCTTAGTTAGTTACTTTATGTAAGTAAGTATATTTGTGTAATTAACTTTTGTCAAGTAACTACATTTATTTTTGTAATCAAATATCATTTTTGTGGTATACTATACATAAGAGAGGTGTAATTGCAATGAAACAACCAACCATTTGTCCAAGATTTGAAAAGGCTATTTCGCTTTTAAGTCAGCGTTGGACTGCATTAGTCATCTATCAATTATTGTCCGGCACGCAGAGGTTTAGTGAAATTCAATCTGCAATTGGTATCAGTGGAAAAGTATTATCGGAGCGTTTAAAGGATTTAGAGCACCAAGATGTAGTAAAACGTAAAGTTATACCTGAAACACCTGTAGTCATTGAATACTCATTAACGGAAAAAGGCCATTCACTTGAACCAATTTTACGAGAAATCGAAAACTGGTCTCAGCTTTGGGTTCCACCTGTAACTGAGTAATCCTACTATATTTCATAACAAAAAAAGACATTTTCATGGTGATTCCTAATTGAAATCACTTATGGAAATGTCTTTTTTGAATAAACTCTCCTAATTTGTTATACGACAACATTAAGTTGCACTTAAAACGGTTTTATTGACTTTTTCCTCCTTAATTAAAAGGACCCCTACGAATCCCATCAAGGAAAATAGAATAGGTATGGTAAAACCATAATGATAGCCAATATTTATAGAATCTTGAGGAAAAAGATCTAGTATATATCCGAAAACAATCGGCAATAAAACGGCACTTAAAAATCCTCCCATATTGGAGAATCCTGTAACAACACCCACCTCTTTCCTAGGGAAGGATTCTCTGACTATCGCGAATGTTAATGAGCTTGCTCCACTGCCAAAACCTATGATAAAAAGCAAAACCACTACGATAAAAAATGGAGGTTTCACGCCTGATAAAAACAACACCGTCCAACTAATCACCACAATAACATGAATAAGGGAGTAGATTTTTTTAATCGAATTCAGTCTACTTGTAACCCAACCGATGAAGGGACCGCCAATCATGGCACCAAAAAGACCATACATGATAAGCTGACTTGCCTCTGAAAGTGATAGTCCCAAGACATGTATTCCATACGGAACTCCCCATGAACCAATAAATCCTATATAGGTACCGACCAACCCAAAGTGGCATAGGAAGGTTGCCCATGCTTGTCGAGTAGAAAACATTCGCTGAAGTATGGCCCAAACACTTTCTCGGTCTCTAATAGGCCTCTTCTTACCTTCGGAATCATCTTTAAAAATTTTTTTAGGCTTTGAAACGAGAACGGTATATAAAAGATAGGATGTTACCACTAAAATAATTCCTATGCTAAGGAATGTCGTTTTCCAGCCTGAGAATGAAATCCACATAGAAAAAGGAACGGTAGCTGCTAGTGAACCAAGACCCCCAACCAGAGAAATCAGACCTAACAATCTAATAAATTCGTTAGCCTTAAACCACTGATTTAAGATTAAGATTAAGTTGACAAAAATGGTTGCATCTCCCGTGCCAACTAAAAATCGAGCGAAAATCAACACATATTCATTGGGAGCGAGACTGTAAATAAGGCTTCCTAGCCCCGTAAGAAGTGTGCCGATAATAAGAAATCGATTGGGACCATATCGATCAGATAATAAACCTGCAGGAATTTGAAATCCTGCATAGGCTAAAAATTGAATACTGCTTATAAGACCGATGAGAGAAGCTGAAACGTGAAACTCCTTCATTAATTGGTCGGTAATTAATCCTGGAGCTGTTCTTTGGCTTACAATTAAAAAGTAAGCGAATAAGGCGGTCCCAAAAACCACCCATCGATAGCCACTGTCCTGTTTTTTCATCTTGATGTAACCTCTTTCGTTTTAAAATTTCTACTGTTTAAGGCTACTTTGTTTCCTAAATTTAAATTCTACCACTATTATCCTTTTACTGAAAATAAAAAACACCCACAAAAATGAATTGTGAATGTTTCAAATTAGATCATCGATTGTTATATTAATACCAAACCACGTTTGATGATATTACTAATCGGTTCTTCGGTGGTGGTTCTGATTTTCACTTTCGTTGTGCTTTGTTGGATTCTTTGGCAAACTTGATTTTTTATGTAATGATTATGATGAAAAACGCCGCCTTGAAAAATCATATCAAATTCGTCCTGTTGGATGTCAGCTTTTTCAATCGCCGTTTCGATAAGGAGCAGCAGTTCACTCACTGCAGCATCTAAGATGCGTTTACTGACTGTGTCTCCTAGTCGAAAAGCCTCATCCACTACAGCCGCAAGAGCTCCTACCTCGTCAACAGAATAACTATCACTATATGTCCAATTATATAAATCCTCAATTTTATTAAAATTAAATTTTTCCAAAATCAGCTTGGATAACAGTGTTTCCTCTCCACGGCCATCCACCATTTTGAGAACTGCCTGAATGGCTTGTTTACCAATCCAATAACCACTACCTTCATCACCAACTCGGTGTCCCCAGCCACCTGAACGGACTATCCGATTGTTGCCATCATGAGCAAATATAATCGAACCTGTTCCAGCGATTAATAGAATGCCAGCATTGTTTTGGGTAGCTCCTAATAGGGTGGAAAGACAATCATTTTCAACGAGTAAACGACCAATTTCAATCGACAAAGCCGTAACCGCTCGCTGAACAACTCCTGCTACTTCCTTTTCATCAATCACGGTATCAATTCCCGCAAGTGCAAACACTGCTTTATTTAGCTTTACGGTATGATCTGGTTCTATCCCAGCATCATTAAAAGCAGCAAGAACAGCTTCCACTAAAGTCTTTTTGGCTCCTTCTGCCCCTACTACATGATAATTAGAAGCCCCTGCCTTCCCTTCCCCAAGGATGGTTCCATCAGCTTCGACAAGGACTGCCCGCGTTTTGGTTCCTCCCCCATCGACCGCAAGCAGTTCGATGGTGTTCTTATTCATTTTCTCCAGTCCATTCTGTAATGATGTCCTTAACCACAGAAGAGGATGTGAAAAGGTGCTCTAGTTTTTCTGTTAACCAGTTGGCCAGATGGTTCTGTTCATTCAATCGAACTTCGATTGTTTTTTCCATTCTACTCGGGCTAGGACCGCCCTCTAAGTCACGGATTTTAACGAAATATTCAGGGCTTAAGCATTGTTCTAATTCTTCTTCAGTTAAAACAGATTCTTTTCCTACAACCTTTTTTGTTTGTGTGTTTAAAAGTTCCAACGTTAACGATTCTAATGATGTTTTTCCACTATTCATTAACTCTTTAACCGTTGCACTTACGACATGATGTGCTTGGCGGAATGACAGACCATCCTTTCGCACGATGGTATCCGCTAATTCCGTTACGTTTGCAAAGCTTTCCTTGGCTCTATTTAATAGCGTTTCTTTCTTAACTTCCATCGTCAGTAATACACACGTTAATAAATCATAAATGCCGCCTAATTTTTCAATAGCTTTCCACATATACGGCTGCATATCATCTTCAGTATCTACAATATCTCCAAATGGTGTATTATGGAGCATGAGCAAAACAGTTTGGCAATCTCCTGCTACACTGGATAAAAGGCCCCTCATATGCTCTATGGAAACAGGGTTGCGTTTTTGCGGCATGATCGAGCTAATTTGGACATATGGTGCGGAAAGTAGAAAGGCTCCATACTCTTGCGTACCCCATAATAAGAAGTCTTGGATTGATCTTCCTAAATTTAGTGCTGACAACTGAACAGCAGTCGCCGTTTCCGCTATATAATCAGCACCTGCAACGGCATCCCAGGCATTATCAATCATGTCCTCGAAGCCAAGAAGCACCTTCATCCGTTCGCGGCTAATCCCAAATCCCGAGGTAGTTAGTGCCGCTGCTCCCATACTACTGCGATTAACAGTTTTATAAGCTGCCTGCAGTCTTGTAATATCACGTGTCAGCATATCCGTCATCGCATTTAAATAATGAGCCAACGTGGTAGGCTGCGCCTGTTGGGTATGGGTATAACCAATCATCACCGTTTTTTTATGCTCGTCCGTCAATTCAATCAAGGCCTGACGAAGTGTTAACGCCTTTTCCACCAATACTAAAAGCTTTTTCCGAAGTGTCATGCGGTAAATGGCAATTCCCATATCATTGCGGCTTCTGGCAATATGAAGGTTTCCTGCAATATCGCCTGCCTCTTCAATTAGCGCATGCTCGACTTCAAAAAATAAATCCTCAAACTCACCCGTGTAGCTTCTACTTTTTACCTCCTGCGCATCCAAGTTGGCTACTGCTTTGGCAATTTTCCGAGCTTCATCTTTTCCAACCAGCCCTTGTTCCACCAGCATAATCAAATGGGCTTTATGAATTTCGACCATAGAGTCAATAAATTGTTGTTTCGCTTCATCATAGGCCGGTTCCAGCACCATGGATGTATAGGTTTTAGAAGGAAAAGTTGTGCCTTCTTTCTTTATGATTTGTTCTCTCAGTGAGGTTTTCACTTTGATCCATCCCTTCTGTCGATTAATTTTCAAGCCAGTTTTTGATTAACTCATTCATATTTGCCGTTGCTTTTTCAACGATTTTTTTCCCCTTTTCGTAGGAGGTTTGTTGAATAAGCCCTGTATAACCATCCCACGCCTTTGGAGTGCCCTCTACTAGAATGTAGGGGTAGGATGAGAGTGGCGGTACCTCTTTAAATTCTTCATCGTCTGCATTTACACGTACCAAATCCGGACGGAACGCTTTAACAGCAGACATTTCGTATGGACCGCCATGTCCTCTTCCTTTCGTGCCTTCAAAGCCAATTTCCGCAGCAGCGTTGATATCGACCATTTGCCACCAGTTTATGAGTAAGAAGCTTGCATCGGTATGCTTTCCCGTTACATATTCTGCTACTGTTCGAGAAACACCCATATTGCCGTCATGCGCATTTAATAGAATAATTTTTTTAATCCCTTGTTCGATAATTCCCATCGTTATATCAATCAAGTATTCTTGAATAATAATTGGGCGAATTGGAATCGTTCCTTTATATTTATTCGTTTTTCCTGGACAGGCTGTATAGGGAATAGTTGGGAACACGGCACCACCTAAGCTGGGATCAATCACGTTGGCAAATCCTTCTGCTAACACAATATCCGTACCTAAAGGAGAATGTGGACCATGATACTCAAAGCTCCCTAACGGAACAACAGCAAAAACTGCCTGCTCTAGCGTTTTTAGGTCTCTTCCATGAATGTCACATGCGTTCAACCAGATTTCCCCCTTTTAAATGGCCGAACCTGCTTTTCCATCTGTTATTTTTTGCGAAACGAAAAGAACGGTAATAATTAGAATGATTTGCAGCACACCGTAGGCACAGGCTGTTCCGAATTGGAAGGCATACATTTTTTGGAATATTGCCACAGATAACGGCATGGTTGATGTACTATAAATTAAGATAGAAGCAACGAATTCACCTATTCCTTGAACCAAGGCCAGCAAGGTTCCTGCGAGTATACCTGAGAAAGCCATTGGAACAACGACTCGTCTAAATGTGTACCACCAATTGGCACCTAAACTACGAGCCGCTTCCTCTATCGATTCATCCATTTGCATTAACGCAGCAGAAGTTGATCGGAAAATAAGGGGTAAATGCCGTACGAAATACGCTAATGGTAAAATCCAGAACGTACCAATTAACACTTGATTAAAGCTGAATACACTCGGTTCGCTGAATGCCGCGATCAAGTTAACGGCTACAACGGTACCAGGCAGTGCCCACGGAACCATGATTAAAATATCAAGGATGGCTTTTCCTTTAAACTTGGTCCGAACCATAGCATAGGCCGCCGCGACACCGAACAAAATATTCCCAGCGGTTGCCACAAAACTCATCTGTAAACTGTTCCAGATTGGACGCCAGGTTCGTTCATCTGTAAATAAATCAATATAATGCTGTAATGTATAAGCCGTTGGGATCACTTGAACCGTCCATTCCCCGTCCACTGAAAAAGAAATCAGCACAAGAACAAGGATGGGAAGCATTAAAATAATGACCCCGATAAAGGAAAGAAACATCGACATGTATTTTGCAAATTGGGAACGTAATTCTGTACGATGAACACTGATCCCTTTACTTTGATTTTGATAGTTCCGTCTTCCTTGATACCATCTCATCAAAATTAAGAAGGAAATCGATACAATGGATAGAATGGTAGATTGTGTTGCTGCCATATCGAGACTTCCATTTGTACGAGATAAATAGATTTGCATCGTCATCGTCCGTTCCACACCGAACATCAAGGGTGCTGTGTATGAAGCCATTGAAATCATAAACACAAGTAAGGAAGATGCGATTAACGCTGGAGTTAACATCGGAAGGATAACCTTCATCCAAATACGAATTCTTCCAGATCCGAGGCTTGTCGCCGCTTCTTCTAAGGAAGGATCCAGACCTTTAATTGCTGCTGCTGCCGTTAAATAAAAGTATGTATACATGGTGAACGTATGAACGACGATAACACCCATAACACCTTTTAATGAAAAAGGTACTTTTTCAAGATCAAATAGTACCTGAAATGCCCTGGGGATGATTCCACTTTCTCCATAGAGAAAGGTAAAAGATAACACACCTACGAGTGGCGGCAATGCCATCGGTACCAGGATTAAGACAGAAAGGAGCTTTCTTCCAGGAAACTCATATCGTTCCATTAAAAACGCCATGGTGACACCAACAATCGCACAGGTAATCACACTAATGACTGAAATATATACACTTGTCCAAAGCGCTTCTAGGTTAGCTGTACTTGTTAACCCAAAAAAGCGCTGATAATTTTCGAGAGTTGCCCCTCCTTCGCCCACGATGCTTTGAACAAAGGTTTGATAAAACGGATAGATAACATACGCTATAAGAACTAAAAAAAGTGGAGAGATTAAAACATAGATAAAATATTTCGAACGAGAAAGCCGAGACCACCAGTTTTCTTGTACAGCAGTAGATTGATTCGCATTCATTCTATCACCTCTATTCTCCAATTAAGTAGATTCCTTTTTCAGGTACGTGAAGGGTAATCGAATCGCCGCGCTTAAGGATTTCATTTCCTTTATTGATAATCATAACCTTCATAATGTTAGAGCCAACTTTTACCACATAATTAATACTTACCCCTGTAAATTCCACAAATTGAATGGTGCCTGTCACCTGATTTGGGCCTGTACCTTCGAATACCGCTTCCGGGCGAATCGAAACTTTAATAGATTCACCAACGGACAGCTTTTTCCCATTAGCAGTTTGTGTCATACTTCCTTGGACAAAAATGTCATCATCTAATTTAACCTTAACGGCATCTCCTTTTACTTCAACGACTTCCGCTTCAAGGATGTTTGATTCTCCAATAAAGGACGCAACAAAGTGATTGGTAGGTTGGTTATAAATTTCCTGCGGCGTGCCAATTTGTTGAACGACCCCTTCCTTCATAACCATAATGCGATCTGACATCGTCATCGCTTCTGTCTGATCATGGGTCACATAAATGGTCGTTACACCTAATTCGACTTGAAGTCTTTTAATCTCTAATCTCGTTTCTTCACGCAATTTTGCATCTAAGTTGGACAAGGGTTCATCAAGCAGAAGAATATCTGGTTCAATGACTAACGCGCGAGCTAAGGCCACACGCTGCTGTTGACCACCTGAAAGCTCATTGATTTTACGAGTCCCATATTTTTCAAGATGAACTAGCTTTTGGGCACGTTCCACTTTTTCTTTTATCACCGCTTTTGACATTTTACGAACCTCAAGACCGAATGCAATATTTTCAAATACCGTCATATGAGGAAAAAGGGCATAGTTTTGAAAAACCATTCCAATATTGCGTTTATTTGGCTGCAGTGTCGTGACATCCTTGTTATCAAAGAGAATCTTTCCCTTTGACGGATAATAAAATCCCGCTATCATCCGTAATGTCGTCGTTTTTCCACATCCTGATGGACCTAAAAAAGTAAAAAACTCTCCAGGTTTCACATCGATATCAACGTTCTCTACTCCAACTGATGTCCCAAACATTTTACTAACGTCATCAAGTCTTACACTTTTCAACACAAACACCTCGCTGTTCTTAAAAATGAGCCAAAAAGAAAAGCCTTTAGTTGGGCTTATTCTTTTACAAGGTAAGAAAGTATTTTCATGCCTTCTTACCTTGTAAAAGAGGGTGAAAAAACTCCTTCACCCCTTTTATCGTAATCTATTAATTTTTACCTTTGATATTTTCGTCCCAATGCTGCATCCACTCAGCTTCTTTTTCAGCCATTACTGACCAGTCAAGGTCTAATGACTTCAGGTCAAGCTCTTTATACCAATCTGGCATAGTGGATTTGTCGATATCGGTACGAGTTGGAATTTGGAATAAATCTTTTGCCAAAGTTGTACGAGTTTCTGGATCAAACAAGAACTCATAGAATAATTTTGCGTTATCCAAGTTTTTAGCATCCTTTACAAGACCAACAGCATCGACTAAAATTGGTGCCCCACTTTCTGGATACACGAAATCAAATGGTTGATTGTGCTGATTTTTTTGGATTAGAATATCTTGTAGATTCCATAGCGAAATCGAACCTTCTTGACGAGCAAGCTTTAAGTATAGGTTTGTTGGGTCTTGTGCATATTCTTTTGTATTGGCATCAAGCTTTTTAAGCCACTCATAACCCTTTTCAGGAGTATCTGCACCTTGTTCATGAATCATCGCAGAATAGATGGTTCTCATCGTACCAGATGCTAAAACACCACGGATGATGATTTGGTCATTCCACTTGGAATCAAGAAGATCATCCCAGTCCTGTGGAGCTTCATCTTTCTTAAGCATGTCAGAGTTGTACATGATAACTTCTGGAAGAAGCATTTCACCATACCAGAGGCCTTTTGGGTCCTTATGTTCTGGTAAAATACTTGCATCAAAGCTTGGTTTGAACGATTCTAACAGATCTTCATTGGCTGCTGTCATAAATGCAGATTGTGTTCCACCCCACCAAAAGTCAGATTGTGGATTGGCTTTTTCTCCACGAACACGTTCAAGAACCTGTTGCGCTCCCATCGTTAACACGTCAACCTGTACATCAGGGTATTTTTCATTAAACATTTCAACCACTTTGTCGACAATCGTTTGGTCACGGGCGGTATAAATAACAAGGTTGCCACTTGCTTCAGCTGTTTCTTCTGTTCTTCCTTCGTCTTTTTCTTTTTCCGGTTTTTCCCCGCCTGAAGAACTACTCGAACAGGCTGACACGAAAAGCATTAGAGCAGCTATCAAGAATACCAATAAACTTTTCTTCTTAAACATATTTCTCCCCCTATAAATGATTTAATTTATTCTTAAAGCAGGCGAAATTACCTGCAAAGAACCAAAATAGTGAACAACCTAATTTAAAATACTATCGTATTCCCGCAAGAACAAAGAAACTGCACCTATAACTCCTGCATTTTCCCCTAATTGTGATTGAAATATTTCTACTGAACTAGGCAAGTATTGATGAACGATCTTTTGTAATCTTGGAAGAATGAAATCAGCAGATTTCATCACTCCTCCATCGAGAATAACAACCTCTGGATTTAATAGAGTCGCAGCATTGATGATTCCATAGGCTAAATGTTCAATAGCGTCTTCGACAACCGTAAGAGCGGTAACATCTCCTGCTTTCGCTAATGAGAAAGCCTGCTCACCAGTTAACTCCGTTTCCGCCGCTTCAGCATATAAAGAATGACTCTTATTTTGCTGGACAAGCTCTGTAAATCTTCTCCCAATCGCTTTTCCACCAGCAACACTTTCAAGATAACCATAGCGATGAAAAATTGGTTTAAACTCGTTCTTCATATTATTTTTATCTGTAACCATATACCCCAGTTCCCCAGACGCATAAGAGGATCCACGATATAGCTGATTATGAATAATAATTCCACTGCCAATCCCTGTTCCAACGGATATAAACAGTACATTTTCTTTATTTTTGGCCCTGCCTAACCATTGTTCCCCTAGGACTGCTATATTGACATCATTATCAACATAAATAGGGAAGGAAAAGAATCGTTCAGCCTCTGTCAAAAACGGATAACGAACCCATTTTAAGCTTGGCGCTTCTACAACAACCCCCGTTTTCGTTTCTGTAATACCTGGTACTCCTACTCCCATACCGAGAATCATACTCTTATCTAACTGATTCCTTTGAATCATCTCTTGTACTTCTTTTTGAATTTGTTTGAGCAATCCATTCTCTAATTGCTTTCTTGTATTAAAACTACTTGCACAGATAATCTTTCCACCTAGATCAGAAATGGCGGTTTTTACTTTGGTGCCGCCGATATCCACCCCGATGACATAAGCTGCTTTTTCATTAAAATAAAGATGAATCGGTCTTCTGCCACCCTGTGAAGAGGATTCTCCGATGCCTTTTTCATGAACCCAGTTCTCTCTTACTAATTCATCCACCAGCAAGGATACGGTCGGCTTGCTAAAATGGAGCTTTTCAGCTATCGCTGCCCTAGATATCGGTTGATAATTTTTAATACATTGTAAAACCATCTTTTTATTATTCGTCCGTATCTCTGCATTTGATAGTTTCTTATTCATAAACATCACGGCCTTAATTAATTTTGATAGCGTTAGTTAGTAAGTTTAACTAATTTAATTAAACTATACCCCAAATTGGAAACGTTGCCAATATTTAATTAAAAAAATTTTGATAATTGCGATTAGTTTATGAATAATATGTTAGGCCCAGTCCGCTAAGCCCGTATGAAACCTGATACCTATTATCTTAGTACCACTACCAAAGGCCTTATTTCCAAATATTAGATAGTAATTTGGTAATATTTACAATATTCTGAAAGGCACTATAATCGGACTTGTAAGTATTTACGTCCAATTAGTTAGTTACCTTTACTAACTAAAACTACATAATGAAGAAAGGAGACTTGCATCGTATTATTTCATTTACTATTGAAAGGGGTTACAAGAATTGAAAAAACTTTTTTGTTTATTGATGTCCATTCTTTTAATTGCTTCCCTACTACCTCCAATAAGTCTTGCACAAGAACAAAGTGAAGCTGATGTTGAGCTTTGGAATGTTGTTAAACCTCTAGATACTACTGTTACTTTCTTAAACACTGGAGCACATCCAGACGATGAACGCAGTGATTTACTTGCCTATTTATCACGCGGGTTAGGTGTGAAAACTGCTAGTTTAATCGCTAATCGTGGTGAAGGTGGACAAAATGCCATTGGTAATGAATTAGGGAATGCCCTTGGAATTATTCGCTCCAATGAAATGATTGAAGCGGCCAAGGTAAATGGCGTTAAAGCCTATCATTTAAGTGAAACCACATCTGATGCTATCTATGATTTTGGTTTTTCGAAATCACCCGATGAAACCCTAACAAAATGGGGTGAAGATGTAGTTTACGAACGTTTAATCAAATTTATTCGAACCTATCAACCAGATATTGTTATGCCTTCTTTCGAAAATGTTGATAGCCAGCATGGTCATCACCGATTAATGGCGATTTTATCTGAAAGAGCATTTAAAGATGCTGCCGACCCAGCCGTTTTCTCTGAACAATTGAAAAATGGATTAGAGCCTTGGCAGATCAAAAAGTTTTATTTACCAGCTACTGCTACAACTGCCACAACCTCAATCGAAATTGGTAACTTTGACCCAATTTACGGTATGAGTTACCCTCAACTTGGTGAGGCATCACGATATCTGCACAAGAGCCAAGGAATGGGAAATGATATTCCAGTTGCACCTAGACAATCACATCAAAAATTAGTTGAATCAGCGGTCCAAACGGATTCAAATGACCTCTTTTCTGGTGTTCCATACGACTTCCATGCATGGGCAGATATCGTGGCTGCTGATAATGTAAGCGAGAAATTGGATTCCTTACAAAACCAATTAGAAGGCATTATTAAGCTTTACCCAGACCGTTCGGCGATTTTACCTCAATCACAAAAGGCTTTAGGAGATGTCCAAAAATTAATAACTAGTACAAAATCAGCTAAATTGGATGCGGGTGTTAAAAATGACTTGCTTCATAAACTTGAACTAAAAGAAGAACAGCTACAACAAGTTAGTTACGTTGCTTCCGACCTTGCTGTTGATGTTGAAATCGGTTCATATGTATTAACTCAAGGAGAACAAACTCAAGTTGATGTTACCATTTCGAATGAAGGAAAAGAGAAAATCCAACATATCGAAGCAGCATTGCTTACGCCTGAAAATTGGAAACATGAAGGTTTAACTCAAGTAAAGCACCTCAAGCCTGGTGAATCAAAGACTGTTACCTTCAATGTCACCGTTCCTTCTAATGCAGAATATTACCAGCCTTATGGCGATGCTGTGATTAAGGCTAAACTAACATTTAAGGAAAACGGAGTGAAAACAACATCTGTCATTGATTTAGATAATACAGTGAGTGTGCTCCCTGAATTAAGTGTTACACCAGAACCCGTCAATATCACGGTTAATACTGCCAATGTACAAGATAAAATTCCGGCCACAGTTAAAGTAAAAAACTATGCTAAAGGTGCTAAAAACTCTACGGTTTCTTTAAATCTTCCTGAAGGCTGGACAAGTGAACCCGCAACAGCAGAAGTTAACTTCACTGAAAGATATGAAGAAAAAGAAGCATCGTTTACATTAGTTCCTCCGAAAGATATTGCTCAAGGCAATTTCACAATCCAAGCCATTGCAAAAGCAGATGGTAAAACATTTGATACTACCGTACAGGAAATAAAATATGACCATATCAATGACTCTTACTTCATGTACCCTTCTAACATTAATGGGGTTGCATTCGAGTTATTAAAACCTGACAATTTGAAGGTTGGTTATATTGACAGCGGCTTTGACACGATTGCTGATTCATTACTAAATGCTGGATTTGATATTACCAAGATTACTCCTGCAGAGCTAGCAACTGGTGATCTTTCTCAATTTGATACAATTGTCGCTGGAATCAGATCGACACTTGGAAGACCAGATGTATTGCAAAATAATCAAAGATTGCTTGAATATGTAGAAAATGGCGGTCATTTAGTGATGCAGTATGTGACATCAGGGGATCCATGGAATAGAGGTGCATTCACACCACCATACCCATTAACAGTCGGATCACCTTCTATTGAATGGCGCGTGACGGACGAAAATGCAAAGGTAACAGTTACTCAACCAGAACATCCGCTGTTTAACTATCCAAATAAAATTAACGATAGTGACTGGGAGAACTGGGTACAAGAAAGAGCTCTTTACTTCCCAAGCGCATGGGATGCCAACTATGAAACATTCGTATCCATGGCAGACCCTGGAGAAGCACCTTTTGAGAGCGGAATCCTAATGACTAACTACGGTGAAGGAACATTCCTTTACACAAACCTAGTATTCTACCGCCAGATCAATGCCCAAGTTCCTGGAGGATATCGAATTTTTGCGAACTTAATCAGCTATGGGGCAAATAACTAGGGACGTTCTTAAAAAAAGATGAAGAGATAAAGCCCTCTTTCACTATAGAAGAGGGCTTTATCTTATTTACAATTAGGACACCGTCTTAATTTTCCTTTGAAGCAATTGCTGGAATTTATAAGATAGGCTACTGTAAAAGTAATTTTACTATTTTATTTGCTTTTCACCATAGAAATATATTCTTTAACCACTTCATATACATATTCTTGATTGGCTGATGCAGTACCCGGATCGTAAGTACCGCCATTTGTTTTATTATTTGATAGGATTCGAATACCTAAGAATGGTACATCATATGCTTGGGCAATTTGAGCTACTGAGGCACCTTCCATTTCTTCTACTGAGGTACCGTAAATCTCGTGAATCCATTTAATTCGGTCAACTTCGCTATTCCAAAAGTCTGCTGAACCAATCGTACCTTCGACAACTTTACCCTTCGTGTATGTATCTTTTACTGCATTAGCAGCCGCAAGTAAATCCTTATCTCCCTCGTAGTAACGGACTTTATTAGCACTCGCATCTGATCCGCTTCCTTCAGAAGCCATTAAGTCCATCGGGATCCATGTAGTTGGATCAATTCCTTGGTTTTCATCCATATTTGATGTTTTTAGTGAACCAATATTTGTTGTTCTTTTTCCTAAAACAATATCAAATACATTTAGACTCGGATCATGCCCGCCTGAAGTACCTTGGTTGATAATTGCGATTGGATTATATTTTTCAATTGTCAATGCTGTAGCAGCAGCTGCATTTTCCATTCCCTTTCCTGTTTTCGTAACGATGACAGGATAATCGTTTAGCTTTCCTTTGTAAAAAACAAACGTTCCTGATTTTTCTATTTTCACATTTTCTAATTTATCTGCAAAAAATTCAGCTTCAATTGGCATTGGACCTTGAATGACGATTGGTCTCGGAGCACTTTCTGCTTTTGTGACTTTCTGTTCATTTGAATTACAACCCGCAACCAATAACACAGCTGAAATAGCTGCTACTGAAGCAATTTTCTTAAACATTTTGTTTTTCATAAATAATCTATCCCCTTTTTCTTGTTGTTTGATACACTCGCTAATTGGTCCAAAAGAAAATAGCCTAGAAAAATGCAGAATCAATCCTGCCTTCCTAGACCATCAAAAGTCAAAGTATAAATAATTTAGCAAAAATGCAAAAATGCAAAATTATAAATGACAACAGCTAAGAATGCCGAACAGCCAAATACTTTAACTCGTAGTCTAGTTCGTTTATTGGGAACTAGGTAGAGACACTCGAGACCATCTTACCGAGTATATACGAGTAATGTTTTTAGGATTATTACTTTGCTAATATAACAAACTTATAATAGATATTCAACTAAAATATGAACATTAATTTAAAATTACTATTTAATGTTCGTGTTTTAGGAATAAAGGACCGAAAAGTTGGATAAATATTACCTGTTTTTCAACGATATCAAAACTTTGCAGAATAGATTCAATCGGTCCAACGAAAGTACTTAATACTAATAATCGTGGAGACAATTAAGATTCCGGCTAATACTCCTAAGTCAACCAAGGAACCCGATGTAAAAAGTGTGCCGTTCCACCCATCCCTTAATGTGTTGACAACGTAGGTTAATGGAACGATGACAGACAATTTTTGCAGCACTTCAGGATACGCTTCGAGTGGAATCGTCGCTCCTGATAAAAACATCATTGGGTACATTAGAATCATCGCAATTCCTAAAGCTGTCTGCATTCGCTTAGCAAGACTTGATACAATAAATCCGATTGAAAAAAATGTGATAGAAGAGAAAGTTAATGCAAATAAAAACTCGTATGGGTGCTCTGTCAGTCCGGAACCAAAGCCAAACTTTGAAATCAGTAAAATCTCTATCACGCCTACATAAATAGCGAAAAATCCTTTGATAACCGTTGCCGTAAAGATGGCGCTTTGATTAAGTGGGGTTCCTTTCAATCGCTTATAAACCCCTTTCTCCCTGTCAATGACAATTTGAAGACCCATCGAGAAAAAGGCCGTTGTAAAAATAATAATGGCAATCATACTCGGAATGTATGCTTGGAAATAATCCAAACCATCATATGAATTAGTTTGAAACATGAGCCCAAACACGACAAAGCTTACTGCCGGTACGATGAATGTAAATAACAATGGCAATGTTTCCCTAAAAAATAATTTCAGTTCCATTTTTGTTTGTGTGAATACGGTTTGCATATTTTGTTCCTCCCTTAACGTTCTACCGCATATTGTAAATAAACGTCTTCCATCGTTCCATCACGATTCTTGAGTAACTCAATCAAACGCTTTGGCTTATCACATGAAACGAGCTTCCCTTTTTTTATAATGGCAATTCGATCACAATGCCGTTGGGCTTCATCCATATAATGAGTGGAGAGAATGATGGTTTTCCCTTCCGCTCTATATTTATTAATGCAAGCCCAAAGCTCAAGCCGTGCTTGTGGATCCAAACCTGTTGTCGGCTCATCTAAGAAGATAATTTCTGGATCATTGATTAAAGCAAGTGCAAGTGACGTGCGCTGCTGCCACCCTCCTGAAAGGTTCTTTACATATTTGTTCAGATATGGCTCAAGTCCGAGTGTTTGGATAATTTCCTTTATATCTCTCTTTTTTACATAGTAAGAAGAAAACAATTCCAGCGCCTCTTTTACTTTAATCCGATCATAGAGAGCTGTTTGTTGAAGCTGGATGCCAATCTTTTGTTTGATTTCGTCAGAAGCTACGGTCATATCCATGTCTAGAACTTTGACAGATCCAGAATCTGGTTTTCGTAACCCCATCATGATCTCTAATGTGGTTGATTTACCTGCTCCATTTGCACCAATAATTCCAAGTACCTCTCCTTTTTTCACTTGTAAGGAAATTCCATCCACAGCTTTAACATTTCCGTAGCTTTTAACGATATTTGTCAGTTCAATAACACTCTTATTCATCGTAACGACTCCTTTTGTCATGCTCTTCTTTATATCCCTATCTTACAAATGGAATCTTAATTTAATCTTAAGTGAACCATATTTTACTATTAAGAATGCACAACAGCTCCATCAAACAAAAAAGGCATAACACATGAAGTGCTACACCTTTCATTCTGATGCTTCAATTGGCAGTTCAACGATAAAATTTGTTTTCCCACGGCTGGGCTTCGTATCCACATACACCTTTCCATCATGCTTCTCGATAATCTTCTTGGTAATGGCCAGACCTAAACCGGATCCACTGTCATTCACCCTGTTTTTATCTCCTCTTACAAAAGGTTCAAATAGGGTTTGGGCAATGTCTTCACTAATTCCAGTACCATCATCGCCGATTTCCATCGTAATGTGCTCCATAGACTCTTTCAATGAAATAAAGACCATGGTTTGTTCTGGATTATATTTAATCGTATTTTCTAAAAGATTGGAAATCGCCCGGTAAAGGAGCTTTTGGTCAAACCTATACACGATCTGCTTTGCAGGGATATGAATGTCCAGTTCCATTTCCTTGCCTGCAAATAATTCATAGTACTCCACAATCACTTCTCGTAAAAATTCACAAAGATCTTTTTCCTGTTTATTGATTTGGGAATCTGGGTTATCCAATTTAGAGAATATAAATAACTCATCAATTAATGCTGTCACTCTTATAGACTTGTTATAGATATAGTTGAGGTATCGTTTTGTCTGTTCTTCATCTTCTACAATTCCTTCATATAATGCCTTTGAATATCCTTGAATGGTCGTCATCGGTGTTTTTAGATCATGCGAAAGATCTGCAAGCATTCTTTTTTTACTTTCCTCCAGCTGTTCTTTTTCCAGGCTTTTTTTTCTTAACTCCTCAGCCACTCGTTTAAGTTCCTCGTTTAATTCCTTGTATCTCTGTGAGGCTTTCATAATAAAGGGTAAAATGCCTCCGCCAAACAAAGGCGCTGCTAATCCAACCACTAAAAATAATTGAGCAGGAAAGACGGTTTGATGAACGAGATATAAACCAAATACAGTAAAACTCCCACATAACCAATACATCCATCTCAGTGGAAGCCGAACAATTTGATAAACAAATATAAAAATCATATACAAATACATAGGATTGTAAAAGTAAGAGAAAACAAGGGTGATAACGAGTTCAACGGAAACAAAATAGATAACCCATTTTGCAGTCCAAAATACCTGCCTGTACATGATAACAAAAATCAACATCAGCAAAAGACCAGGGTAAAGTCTAGCAGCTGGTTCCTGCAACAAAAAGTACAGCGGAATACACAAATTTGCTAGATAGATATATGGAAAAAATCCTTCCTGCCTTGGAAATAGTCTTTTATGAAATGGTTTCACTTTCATCCCTTCCCTAAAGTTGTTATTACACTCTAGATAACAGAATAATACCTCAATCTTAAATTAATCTTAATTACACCTTACATTAATCTAATTTTGAAAAAAATAAATTTAAGAGAATGAAGTATTCTTTTTTTCAAATTTATAGCCTAGACCTCTTACGGTTTTTATGTATGTTGGCTTTTTCGGGTTGTCTTCAATCTTTTCCCTTATTTTTGAAATATGCACATTAATGGTGTTATCTTCTTCACCACCCATGTAATAGTCATTCCATGCTCTTTCAAATATTTGTTGCTTTGTATAAACTCTTCCAGGTGTGCTCATTAATAAATCAAGGATGTTATATTCTATTTTTGTCAACTGAATCACAACACCATTTCGAATAGCAGAAAACGTGGCTTCATCCAGGGTAAGATCACCAACTACTTTTTTGCTAGTTTCAGAACCTTTAGGCTGGCTGGTATCTTGGGTTGAAAAGTTATAACTTCGTCTTAACAGGGCCTGAACTCTTGCAACAACCTCAAGGGGATTGAATGGCTTCTGAATAAAGTCATCCGCTCCAATTTGAAGCCCAAAGATTTTATCCTGATCTTCCTGTTTCGCAGAGATGATGATAATTGGAATATGCAATGTTTCTCTTACCTTCTTAATTAGCTGGTATCCATCTATAATAGGCATCATGAGGTCCACGAGCATTAAATCGATTTTCCCTTTGGAAATATACATTAAAGCATCCATTCCATCATGTGCTTCGATTACATCGTACCCCTCTTTTTCTAAATAAAGCCTAAGCAATTCAGCAATTTCTGGTTGATCATCTACTATTAATATATTCTTTTTCACCCATAATCCCTCTCTCAAATTTTGATAGTCCCAAGCTTCTCTCGTAAAGCCGTTTTTTTCTAGTATACCAATTGAGAGAACTACTTAATAGAAAGATTTTCCAATTATTATGAATCTCAGTAAAAAAGGGACAATTCTTTAAGCAGAATTGCCCCCTTATTGGTGAAGGACTACATATTATAGAACATTCGGTTTCCCATTTTCATATGGTTTTAATATACCATAGATGGTTTCAATGACAGGAACCTCCACTTGATATTTGGCTGCCAGACGCAGTGCCCCTCCATGCAGATGCTCGACTTCGATTAGAAGCCCTTTTCTCATATCTTGATGCATGGAAGATGTCGCTTCTTTTTTGAAACTTAGTAATGTGTTTGCTACTTTCTCTAATTCTTGCTCTGTTAAAATAATCCCCTCTCTACGACTTATTCCTCCCATGGAAGAAGAATTAGCTTGCCTGTCGTTTGTCGCTGTTCCATAAGTCGGTGCATCTCTGGAGCCTTGTGTAATGGTTGAAGATTACCAATGACTGGTTTAACAACACCTTTAGCTGCAAGCTCCAAAATTTGTCCGAGGCTTTCAAAGAATAACTCTTTTCTTTCCGTAACTCTCCCTAGTAAAAATCCAGTTAAGCTTTGGCTCTTTGCAATTAACAGAGCTGGATTCACATCTACTGAGGTTCTGCTGGCTGACCCATAGGTGACTAAGCGTCCAAACGGTGACAGACAGTTAAAATTATCAAGACGGAACTGTCCCCCAATCGATTCTAAAATAAGATCCACACCTTTTCCATCACTGTTTTCTAGCACTTGCTGAATCCAATTTTCCTCAGAGTAATTGACAACCACATCGGCACCTAACGATTTTGCAAGCTCCAATTTTTCATCGGTACTTGCAGCGGCAATAATTTTGCCTGCTCCTATGTATTTCGCAAGCTGAATGGCTAACGTACCAACCCCGCCGGCTGCCGCATGGATAAGCACGCTTTCTCCCATCTGTAATCGTCCTTGCGTGGTTAACACATGATATGCTGTTAATCCTTGCACAGGAATCGCAGCAGCATCGACAAATTGTAATTCATCCGGAATTTGTAATACTCTTGAAGCAATTGCTTTACAATATTGCGCGTATCCACCGCCTACTTCTTGAACCACCGCAACGACCCGATCGCCCTCCGCAACATGAGTGACGGCTGAACCTACCTTGCTGACAATACCGGAGACTTCACTGCCCGGAATCCATGGAAGTGCGGTTTGATGCACTCCTCCCCCGCCCCTTCGTTTTGTTGTATCCGCATAGTTTACACCACACGCTTTGACTTCGATGAGTACTTCTTCTGACGATATTGCAGGAATCGGAACATCTGTATATTCCAGCACATCTGCCGAACCATACTGTTCTATTAATATAGCTTTCATACCATTCATCTCCTTGATTTTAGACAATAGAATAAATGAAAAAGGTGATGGGAAGAAACCCACCAACCTATTTCATACCAGACCGTTTTATGCGAATATTTTTTCGGCTTCCGCACTCTGATTATTAGAACTTGCTTCACTTTCGCAGTGGAAAACAAATGACTTATCCGGCTGTAAAGTAAAATATAAACGTTCTCCTTCATGCGGTATGAACGAAGGATGTGATCGAATACGCATAATATCCTCTCCGGATCGAATAAAAACTTCAATCGTCTCCCCTAAGAAAATTAAATCCGTTACCACTCCCTCACCAACATTCAACTCTTGGTCAGGCTTGTCTCGATACAAGCTGACATAATGAGGTCTAAAAAATAAATCAACCTCACGAGTCTTTTCCTGTAAACGGCTGGTCGCATTAAATCTACCAAAACTATTTTGGACGACAGCCATATCTTCATCCAACTGAACTAGCTCACTTTTAATAAAGTTGCCATAGCCGATAAAACTAGCAGTAAAACGATTCTTCGGTTTATCATACAAATCAAAAGGTTTGCCTAATTCGACGATATTTCCATCTTTCATCAATGCGATTTGATCAGATAATGCTAATGCTTCTTCTTGATCATGCGTGACATAAACCGTTGTTAAACCAAACTCTTGCTGAATATGTTTGATTTCAATCCTCATTTGTTCACGTAATTTAGCGTCAAGATTACTAAGAGGCTCATCTAACAGCAATACTTCTGGTTCAGCTACCAAAGCGCGGGCTAAGGCAATCCTTTGCTGTTGTCCGCCGCTTAAATTAGGTGCCAATCGATTAATATATGCCTCCAAGCCCACTTTTTTTAGGCTTGCTCTAACTCTCTCTACTATTTCTTTCTTTGGAAGCTTCTTGTTTTCCAAAGGATATGCCACATTTTGACCAACCGTCATATGAGGCCAAATTGCATAGGATTGAAATACCATTCCAAGTCCTCTTTTTTCAGCAGGAAGGTAGTGGTTTCTAGACCCATCAAATACGATTTGCTCTCCAATTTGAATTTGTCCTCCGTTTGGCCTTTCTAATCCAGCTATTGAACGGAGGGTAGTTGTTTTACCACAGCCACTTGGACCTAGTAAAGTGAAGATTTCACCTGTTCCAATCTCAAAGCTAATATCCTTTAAAGCTAGTACAGGTTCTTGATTTTCTTTGGATTGGTATTCTTTACGTAAACGCGTTACCCTAATCATGATTTTCCTCCAACCTTTTAAAATTTTGTCTTCATTCCGCTATTTGTTACTTTCTCAAAAAGCCATCTGCTGCAGTAGAAGAGTAGTCCAAATGCAACAATCAAAAATACACCTACAACGGAAGCCTTTGCCATGCTGCCCTCTTCCCAGAAACTCCATACTAACGTAGATGCTACAAGTGTACTCGGGCTATAGAGCATAACGAGAACGGGCAATTCCCGCATAGCATGGACAGCTACCCAAATAAAAATATAAAACAACGCAGGAGAGATTAATGGTACAGTTATTTTCCGAATCGTTGTAGAAAAGCCAGCCCCAGCCAATTGGGAAGCTTCTTCTAAATCTTTAGAAATTTGCATTTGAGCGCTTACCATGGTTCGTTGCCCAAACGCAATATATTTTGTTACCATCCCGATGATCATCACCCAAATGGTTCCGTATACGGGGATCGGGAAATAAATATAGAAAAACATAAGCGAAAGACCAATAACAACACCTGGAATGGCTAATGGTAAAAAGGCAACTGTATCAATCAGTCGACGGGCTCGTGGTGAAAAAGGTCCTCTTACCACCATCCAGCTAACAATGCCAACAAGGATAAAGGTAGCAATACCTGAACCAATTGACATGGCCATCGTGTTCCATGTGATGTTTCCTATTTCGGACATATTAAGGACATCACTATACGCTTTCAATGAACTTGATTTAATGGTTTCCCAAGTAATTGGGACCGTCCATGCATGTAAACTTGACCATATTAATGAAAGTAATGGGAAAATTACACTAATGAGAATGAAGCCCCAGACAGCGATAATCGTTGGAATCTTCCATTTTCCTAAGCTCATCCGCGTTGGACGATACCCTTTTCCAGTAATCGTTGCATATTTTTCTGCATTCTTGGTCACACGCTGGTAGTACCAGATTAAAACAAACGCGAATACTAACATTATCACGCCTAGCACACTAGCAAGCCCATAATCTGGTAATCCACTTGGTGGATGTGTAGCAAAGTAAATTTGTGAACTAAGCAATGGTATACCCGCCGTTAGCCCGATTGTACCTGGTATTTCAAATGTTTCCATGGCAACAATTGTAAAGAAAATTGTTGCCGATAATAAAGCCGGCATTAGAATCGGAAATGTAATTCGCCTTACAGTGGATCCTATTCCATGGCCGCAAACCGCGCTTTGTTCTTCCAAAGTGGGATCTAATGTACTAAACGTTGCGGCAATCATGAGAAAAGCAGTCGGTACCATCGAAATTCCCTGGACGATGATCATTCCGCCTAAACTATAAATGTCAAATGGTCCCTTCTCAATGCCAAACAATGCTTGCAATGGAACATTGATAATTCCATTCGTTGGATTTAATAGCTGTAACCACCCAATCGCATAAATCATTTGTGGGATCGCCATGGGAATCATGACCAAAGAAAATACGATCATACGTCCTGGGAAATTGGTACGTTCCAATACCCACGCTAGAAACACAGCTATAGATATTCCGATGAGAATGGACCCAACCGTAAACACCACTGTGTTGCCTAAAAGGCTATACGTTAACGGATTGGTGAGAACAGAAATATAATTATCCATGGTGAAAGTTAACTGTTCAAAAGGAAGCGTCCCTTTCGTACTTCCGACACTACTATACAAAAGGATTACCATAGGCACGAGTACGATATATGAAACGATTAGAAACATGACGAGATACAACATTTTCATAAAATCAAAGTTGTACCACTGCTTTTTTGGTAATAATACTGGAAGATTCGTTGCATTGACAGAAGTAGATGGTTTCATAATTCACCTCAATTTACATGAATTCTGTTGTTAGATTAGGAGGTTACTAGTATCCACTAGTAACCTCCAATCATTTAATTTATTGTAAAGAATTTACTTTACCGGTTAGTTCCTCTGTAATTTTCGTGATTTGCTCGAGATTTTCTTCTTTATCAATAATAATTTCGATGCCTGCCTTCTTCCACGCTTTCCCTAATTTTGATAAATTTTCTGTATTGGTTACCATTCCTACACCTTTGAACTCCTCTTGTGCTTTAACACCTTCAGCTGAATTCATCCAAATATTGAATAAGAAGGCTGCATTTGGATGTGGTGCATCCTTTAATACTCCCGATAAATAATTGTAAACAGGAATCGATTCAGTTTTCACCCAATCAATAGGAGCCCCTTGTTTTTTCAACAGTTCAATTTGAAAGCCATACGTACCAATCGCAAAAGCCACTTCACCAGAGGCTACTGAATTCGCTGTAGGTATTCCGCCCTTTAATATAACTGGATCTAGCTCTAAAACATCATCCAAATACTTAAGTGTTTTTTCAGCTCCCCAATCTTGAGCCAATAACGCCAGTGTGCCTACACGAGTTTCAACACCGATTTTACCTTTCCATTTTGGATCAATTAATTCTTCCCACGTTTTTGGAAGCTCGTCCTTTTTCACTAAAGTCGTGTTATACGCTAATGGGTAAGTAAGGTGATAGTGACTGATTAAACGATCATCATAAAACGTCGTTTCTACTCCGTAATCTTTATAGTTGAATTTTTGAACTAAGTCTCTTTCTAGTAATGCTGGATAAAAACGTTGCGACCCGTCCATGATATCGACACTTACATTTCCAGAAGATTGTTCTGTAATATATCTTTGCGCCGCTTCACCCGGTTGAATGACAAAATGATTGATTTTTATACCTGGATACATTTCATTAAAACGTTTCGCATATCCTTGCACATGGGCTTCTTCAGTTGCTGACCAAAAAGTGAGCTCCCCTTCCTTTAAAGCAGCTTGATACAATTCAACCATATTCTCAGGAACGGTGTCAGGCACCTTGGAAGTATCACCATTATTCGTTTTAGCAGTTTCGGAAGCGGTTTCAGTTTTACTGCCACAAGCTGCTACTACCATCATCATTACAGACACCATTAACAACAAAAACCATTTTTTCTTAAACATTTGTCCACCTCTTTTAATGTATTATTTTTTAAAAAATTGATCCATTAAACTCTAAAATACCGAAAGCATTTTCAAACAAAGTTACATAAAAGGGTAATAGATCCTTCTAATAACACTTAATAGAAATATCCCAGCAAAACTAGATCCGATTTTATAAACCTCGCAAAATTTCCACACGTTTTCTGATTCTTTCTACTAAAGTCTTTATTCCCCCCTAAAGGCGAAGCACCAATAATTTGATATTTACACTGTATTACAATCCAGATAATTTAGAAAATACTTAAAACGTTATATACCTATACTAAAAAGATATAATCTTTATTACATTGGGTTCTTTCTTGTGATACGATAATGGAAAAAAGAGGTTATTATTATGGATATTCGGCAATTAAAATATTTTATTGCGATTGCAGAGGAAGGCAAAATTTTAAAAGCCGCCCAACGTTTGAATATATCGCAGCCTCCTTTAAGCAAACAACTTATGCTGCTAGAAGAGGAACTAGGTGTTAAGCTGTTTAATAGGCAAAACCAAAACCAAAGATTGATTATTACAAATGAAGGAAAATTATTTTACCAACGCTCTAAAAAAATAGTAGAGTTAGTGGAAGGTACCGTGGAAGAATTCAAGGAATTGTCTGAAGGCGTTAGAGGTACGTTATCCATTGGCAGCATCCCTACACTCGGTGCCACCCTTTTACCCAAGCGGATCCGCAATTTTCAAAAACAATACCCAAACGTACAGTTTCAGGTATTTGAAGGAGATCCAAACCGGATAAAAGAACTAGTAGCAAATAGAATTGTAGAGTTAGGCCTCGTTAGGCATCCCGTTAATAACCAACTTTTCGACATGATTGAATTGTCTGAAGAACCAATCGTGGCGGCAATGAGCGAGAAATGGAATATCGGTGAAAATCGGGACTACATTACCTTGTCAGAACTTGAGGGTAAACCACTGATGTGCATTATAACTCCGAAAGGCACCTCAGCGTACAACCATTCATCCGTTACCGATAGGGTGGTAGCCGCCTGTTTGCAAAACGGTTTCGAACCCAATATCATTGGTGAAAGTAGCGCCATCACGCCGCTATTGAACTGGGCCCATTATGACATTGGTATTGCCATGGTGCCTCGGTCAGCGATGAATATCATGCCTAATTCTGGACTATTATTCAAAGAGATTCGTGAACCTTCTATTATGACGCACCAGCCTGCTTTAATCTGGCTGAAAGGGAACAATCTCTCGTTGGTTTCGCAAAGATTTATAGAAACCTTCCAAGTGGGTGCGTCTAATCTGGATTTAGACACAATCTAAAGGTATAGAACACCTAAGGCAGATGATTGGAGGGATTATATGACAGCGTTTTCTCCTGTTCATCTGACTTAAATGATTTTTCTTAAAATATCATCGTGTAAATGCTCAATGTCTCCAACGAATGACAACATCTACTTTGTTCTTAGGGGAAAAAAGTGCCAGGCACCAGCTATAAAACTTGATAGTTAGGAAGTTTAAAAAGTAGATATTGAGAATTATCAAAATGGTGGAATTATGCAGACGTGGTTCAAAACTGCTAACTGTTCTTTTTCTTTCGTCAGGTTTTGACTCCTGACCATCACTTCCATGCCAAAACATTGGAAGTGCTCCCATTTTTCCTTATATCTTCCTCCATCATGAATGACAACATTTTACTCTCAGTTTCATGAAAAACAGTAAGTTATTTAACTATTTTTAAATCCTTAGTTATAATTAACCATTCTTTTTTACTATTATATAAAGTCGAATGTTTTTTGTAGCATTATAGTACATTCTATTATTTTCTTGGCTGTGTAAACTCGGCTGTTGATTAAACAATATCCTTTAACACGGCCATTATATTAAAGGAGGGCAGTAATGAACGAGATTGTTTCCGCGTTTCAAGAGATTCCAACGACGTGCATTTCAGACATTATGCAAGGGCTAAATAATATGGATCCTTTAATTAAACCATTAAAAGAGGAATTTAGAATGGCAGGGCGTGCCTTTACCGTTAAAATGCCGGTTGGTGATAATCAATGCGTTTTACGTGCTATTCGTGAAGCCAAGCCGGGAGATATTCTTGTAGTGGATGCCAAAGGAGATACCTATCGAACCATCGCTGGGGATTTCATCCTTGGGCTTGCACAAACATTAGGCATTACCGGGGTAGTAACCGATGGGGTTATTCGTGACGTTCTTGGTGTAAAAAGACTTAACTTTCCAGTTTTTTGCAAAGGTACCACCGTTGCTTCAAGCGCGAAGGGTGGTTGGGGAGAAGTCAACGTGCCGATTTCTTGTGGTGGAACCTCAGTAAATCCTGGAGACATCATTGTAGCCGATGCAGATGGGGTTGTAGTAGTTCCGAAAGCGATTGAGGAAGAAGTATTAAGGCAAGCAAGAGCAAAACTTGTTCAAGATCAAGAAAGAGATGAGAAAGTTTCTGGTAAACCCGATGAAGTTATCCGCTATTTAGATAGTTTGTTGAAATAAATAGCTTACAAAAAGGAAAACGATTTCTAGATGTTTTCCTTTTTGCTTTTGTTCACCGTTGAACCTGGAGAATCATGCTTATGGGAATCTGACGAGCCTTCTGGTTACCGTTGAACACGAAAAAACATGCTAGCGGGAATCAGACTAGTACCTGATAGGTTTTGAACCCGATGTTTCAAAAAAATATCAATAGTTGCGAAAATAGCCTATTTTTTGAAGATATTCCTCAAGAATTCACCGATTCCGTCGGACTCTGTTTTCTTGTTCTCCATATTATAGGATAGTCCAAAACCATAACCATACTTGTCCCCTGATTTTGCCCGGTATACATAGGAAGGAGCTTCATCAAAGCCTGGTACATCCCCTTTTTCGTTTGTAACTGCTTCCTGATTGCGGGAATAGTAAGAGGCAGTTTTCCTGTCGGGTTAAATTTCCCACGAATCACATCCATTAACGCTTCCGTTTTTATTCCGAATGTTCCAATGACAGCCGCTGCATTCGGTTCAATTTCTTGAATCAGCCAAGGACTGCTAAAGTTGATCAGAGCAAAGTGCCAGGCACCTTCCATATAATTGGATGGTGCCTGACACTTTGCTTCTGGCTTCTGTAATTTTCTATTGCTGATTAAATTGTTGCACCATCCCCTACCCTTATCACCCTGCATTTATTTCTTATGGACCTGTCACTCGAAAAGTTTAGGAAAAATTTACATAAATGTAAGAGTTTCAAAAAACAGATGTTATAAAATAAATTTCAACAACTAGAACATACAACAAGGAGGACAGCATGATAAGAAAATGTGGAAAACAGCTTCTAGCTGGCATGTTAACAACATCATTGGTACTTTTGAATGTCGAGATATTTTTTCCAAAATTAGGAGAAGCAGCATCTAAGTCTGGGGATAATCTTAAAAGTGAATATTTGATAACCCAATCGAAGGAAACACTAGTTTTCTGGATCATGAACGATAAAAACGAAGAAAAAACAGTAGCAGACTTCAATAAAAACTATGGAACCAGATTAGTGGAGAACAAAAATATTGTCCGGGTCTACAACGCTAGCATGGCCAACTCTGGTATGCATGGACTTGTAATTGCTGATAACACAAAAAAAGAGATATCTGTATCGTATTATAATGATCAAGAAGGTGTAGACGACACACAACGGAACAAAAGCATTCTATTCCAATTTCCCGAAAATAGCTCAACCATTTCATCAAAAGTTAGTGCCCGAGTGAAAAATGGGACTCCTGGAATGGTAGAAGCATATCAAGTCCCCGCTCAGACGGTGCATATAGAAGCAGATCATGAAAACCCAACCCTTGAAAATCTAACCACTCAAACCGTAGTGAAGGATACAGAGAATATTAAACTTATTGTAGATTCGGAGGACAACAAAGCGGTAAAAACTGTTAGAGTCTCCTACAAGGCCAATGATGAAAGCGACTACAAAATTGTGATTTTACAGCAGGACTACAACACTATGTTTTTTAATCATACGGTTTACTCACCAGAAATTATGGGAAAAGAATACATTGAATATTTCTTCGAAGTATCAGACGGAAAAAATGAAACAAAAAGTAACACGTATAAAGTAAAGATAACAAACGAACGAAATATGGATAGTCTTCGAGTAAATGTAGTAGATAACCAAATTCTATCTGGAAAGGTAGTCATAACAGGAACCTCTAAAGATGAACCAGCTGACCATATCAAACTGCTAATTGATGACCAGAGGGTTGCCGAAAAAACATACAAAAGAATTGAACACACAGCCTATCTCGCATTTGACGTTAGCAATGTAGATATGTTTTTTCAAAATGCAGTAACGATTGGGGATGAAGTACTTCATATTTTTGACAACTGGATATTAGAATGGCAAACGATCACCGTTCCAATCCAACCTGACCGTTTGAAGGTCGGGAACAATATGCTTACCATCCGCACTGGCAATAAAGCATCTCCATTTGATTTGAATTCGGTTGAAAATCGTGATGATTTTCTAGTGCGAAACGTTCGTTTAGTATTAGAAGATGGCACCATTATTACGGATTCTTCATACCGGAACCCAAACAAAATAATCGCAATGAAGGACAGCAATCCATTTAAAACGTTTCATTTCATTCTTTCAGAAGCCGATGCGGCTTCAAAAGCATACAGTTGGAATACAATGGCTGTGCCTGATGGGGAGCATATGATTACCGTCCAAGATTCAAATGAAGAAGTAATAGTCCCCGTTATAGTTGATAACACTGCTCCTACTATTGACCCCTCCATTGAACAAAATAAGCCATACAAAGGTGAATTTGTGATAGACCCTGTCATTACTGATGCAATTGCAGGTGTAGCCTCATCAGAAGTAACACTCGATGGAAGCAAAATCGCAATTCCTTACTTTACTTTATCGTCACAACTGACTCCTGGAAACCATGTATTACGCATAAAAGCTGTTGATAAAGCAGGGAATACAAAAGAAGTGAATTATAAATTTACGGTAGTGGATGAAAACCCACGTAAACCAGAGCCCGAAATATCAACAGATAAAATATATGGAACTCCGACCGTTCGGGTTAAAGTAACAGACCCGACAAATGATGAAATGGATGTTACATTTTATCAAGCATTCCAATACGAACCGAAGGATGCGAACAGCATAAAATCCTATCAAAACACAGCGAATGTAGAGCCTCCCCCCATACTTGTTCCGGAAGGAGAGCAGCCATTGACAAAAGCGGAAATTTCTCTGATTTCAACCCAAGATGGAAAGTATTTAACAACCAAATCCACTGACCAATTCCCCTATCATCGCTTTGATGTGACATTAGACCCTTCAGTAAATGAGAAAGATGTTGTTGAGCTCGTTTGGAAAGGTAAATCGTTAAAAGGTAGAAAAGTGACCATGTATGCATGGAGTCATTTCGAACACAAATGGAAAGTCGTGACGAATAAAATTGCTGGCAATAAAGATTTTACATTAAGAGGTACTGTAAATGTTTCGGAATACATGATGGATAATAAAATTAACGTACTGATTCAAGATGAAATTCCAGCATCCGCCAATGACTATGATTACACATTTGTGTGGATGTCTGATACCCAGTACTATTCCATGACTTATCCCTATATTTTTGACACACAAACCAAATGGATTGCAAACAATAAGGACGCATTAAAGATTAAGTATGTTTTCCATACCGGTGATTTGGTAGAAGAATCATTCAAAGAAGATCAGTGGAAACGTGCTGAACTGTATATGAAAACATTAGAAAATGCGAATGTTCCATACGGAGTTCTAGCTGGAAACCATGATGTAGACCATAAGACGAGTGACTATACACAATTTTATAACTATTTCGGTGCAGGCCGCTTTACCGACAAACCGTATTACGGAGAAACTTACAAAAATAACCGTGGTCATTATGATTTAATTTCTGTAAATGGGAACGATTATCTTATGGTGTATATGGGCTGGGGGGTGGACGAAGAAGGGATTGCCTGGATGAATCATGTTCTTGCGGATCATCCTGATCGAAAGGCCATTTTAAGTTTCCATGAATACTTGATGGCTAGTGGAACCAGACACCCGAACGGCGAGAAGATATATAAAGAAGTTGTATTGAAAAATCCAAATGTCATGGCTGTCCTTTCCGGACATTATCATGAAAGTCAAACGATTGTAGATGAAATCGATGATAATCATGACGGCAAACCAGATCGTAAGGTATTCCAAATGCTGGCGGATTACCAGGCAGGACCTGAGGGTGGTCAAGGGTACATGCGTCTTCTTCATATTGATCAGGACAACAATCGAATCATCGTGAATACGTACTCCCCCTATCTGAAGGATTACAATTTTTATAATACGGATGTATACCCTGGCAAAGGTGAGTTCGTCATGGATTTAGATATGCAGCCGAGTGAAAAGAGTGTCTCTACTGATTCCTTCGAAGTAAATGTCTATACAGATACAGAAATTGGAAAGAAAGAAAATGTGAAAAGCGGAATGTTTGCTGAGGTAAAATGGTATGGGTTAACTGAAAACAATTCCTATGCCTGGTACGCAGTCGTAACAGATGAATTTACTGGAAAAACAGTATCAAAGATTTGGACATTTACAAAAGGAAAAGCCGATGAGCAGTCTCATGAGACAGTCATAGATATTACTATGAGAAAACATCCAAGAACAAGAACTGGTGAAACTCATTAAGATACAAAAAACTATATTCGAAATCGGAGTAGCCAATATCCCTTATTGGCTACCCGCATTCCTTTTTCAGGTATATACATTAGCCAATAGCAATGAACAACTCACGTTTAGTTGGTCTTTTTAATAGATTTAAAATATAGAAGGAACTGTAATTGCGCTAAATTACAACTAAAAAAGGTTTTAGGAAAACAAACAAAAAAACCCGAAAGACTATAAATCTTTCGGATTTTCTAGGTGTCTAGTTTCTTATCGGTTAGTTACTACCAACAACATTTTCTATGACATCTTCTATCATCGTGTTTATCATCGTGTCTATCATCATGTTTTTTTTCACAACGGCGTACAGCTTTGCAAAAATCATCAAAATCAAATTCAATTTTTGCATTCAATCTGACTTTTTCTTCTTTTTTACAACAATCATCATCGTGATGGTCATGGTTTCTTGAGCAGCTCATCTATTATCCCCCCCTTCATTTTTTAATACATTACATTTGTATTTTATTCAGTCCTTGGACAAGCCGTAAGGGCGAATATCTTTTATATGAAAAAATATGCTTTTATAACACTGTTCGCAATTTCAGTTAGTAGAAAACCATTTAATTCCTCACCCTAGATTTACTTGATCCTTTTAAAGAGCAAAGTGCCAGGCACCTTCCATATTATTGGATGGTGCCTGGCACTTTACTTCGTGTTTGGCGATTATTATTTTTTTCATCGAATTTAAGAGTTAATTCTGGATGACTTTTGAGACAACCTTGTTCCTGTCTTTTATCCCACTTCGTTTTAATTTTTGAAGATATTCCTCAAGAATTCACCGACACCACCGGGATTTGTTTTCCTGTTCACCTGATTATAGGATAGTCCAAAACCATAACCATACTTGTCCCCGGATTTTGCCCGGTATACATAGGTAGAGGCTTCATCAAAGCCTGGTACATCTCCTTTTTCGTTTACCACTGCTTCCTGACTTGCCGGAATGGTAAGAGGCAGTTTTCCAGTCGGATTAAATTTCCCACGAATCACGTCCATTAACGCTTCTGTTTTCACGCCGAATGTTCCAATGACAGCACTTGCATTCGGTTCAATTTCTTGAATCAGCCAAGGACTGCTAAAGTTGATGACTGTAATCGTCGGTACGGTTTTCTGTATTTCGATAATTCGATTTTTATTATCAATTTTCGTTTCTGGCCCTATGGAAATATGTGATGGCCTCGAAAGAAGATCTTGTTTGGGCTTTATCCAAACAAGTGCATGTGTCGCTTCCTCCAAACGGTCTGTCAAAGTGATGTCTGGATGAACTTTCTGAATGTTTTTTCTAAATGCTACCGTATTTGCATTCTGATCACCGGCTGGGAACGATTCGACATAAAGTTTTATATCCTTTATTTTATTATCAGTTAGAGGCAAAAGCTTTTGATCATTGCGTAATAAGATGATTGACTTCCGATGGGCTAAGTCTGCCTTTTTTTGTGATTCTGGATTATTGACTACTTCAAGTGCCCTTTTCGGATTCACATACGGGTTTTCAAATAAACCTAATTTCATCATTTCCGTGAGCAAATAGACCACGGATTGATTGATTTGTTCTTCACTTACCAAACCTTGCTTTACTGCATTTATAATGGGTTGTGGATCTTTTCTTCCAGAAGAAATATTGGAACCAGCTTCTATTGCCTTAGCAATTCTTTCTTCTAACGACAGGTGTTCAATACCCCATGCCTTATCAGCCACCGCACCCGTATCTGTGTTGACATAACCTTTAAACCCCATTTTCTCTCTCAATAAGTCGGTTATAAAAGCTTTATTGAATGCAAAACCGACTTCTTCAAATTGCTGATTTTCCTTATAGGGAGGGAGTCCTTGATCTGCACTATCATTACTTGGATAAGCATAGTAAGGGATAATTGAAGTTGTTCCTGCATCGATGGCTGCTTTAAATGGAGGTAGGTGATACCTTTGCAAGCTCCCTTTTGTAGGATAGATATTAAAACTTCCTTCCTTAAAATGTGGATCTCTCCCGTTCTTGCGTGCTCCCCCGCCAGGAAAATGCTTTGTTGTCAGAGAAACACTGTTTTCGTCAAGTTCTTCACCTTGGAAACCTTTGATTAATGTATAATTGATATCTGAAACAAGTTTTGGATCTTCTCCAAATGTTTCTTGGATCCTTGGCCATAACGGGTCCGTCGCAAGATCAGCATTATAGCCATACATTTTTCGAAAACCGGTTGTTGTCCATTCTTTTCGTGCAATTTGAGCAAATTCTTTAATTAAATCAAGGTCACGGGTTGCAGCGAGTCCTAGAGAATCTGGCCATATGGAAAATTGACCAGGCTCGTCTTTTGCAGTTACATAGTAATTTTCAGCTTTTTCTATATCTGAAATGTTTGCAATCGTTGTGAAATGATTCCGGGGATTTGAAATAAGTACTGCCGGAATCCCTAATCTTGTTCCCTCCGTCCTTTCTTGCAGTTGATTATTTATGTTGGCAATAACATCAGCACTTGGTGTATCGCGATATATAAAATAGCGTGTATGTTGATCAATCAGATTATTCGGTTCTCCCAACTTTGACCCTTCGATTTCCCGAAATTCAGGGATAATCATAAGTCCGGCTTTTTCCTCTAAGGTCATTTTGGATATTAGATTAGCGACTCGCTTTTCAACCGATAACTCCCAGTTTTCATAATCATCTAGTTTTCCATTTGAATTTAAATCTTTAAATACTTTTCCGTTGATAGTCAGCGTTTCTTTTACCCGTGCCAAGACTTGCGGATTAACACTTTTGGCATCTACTGAAGGGTTGACAATGACAAGAGATAAAACGATGGTAATCAAATAAGCAAGAGCCTTTTTTCTTTTTAAAATCAACAAGTTCCCTCTTTTCAATCATTCATGTTGGTTGATGTTTTCCACTTACTATTTTCCTTTTTGGAAAAAATTATTCGCTCAATATGTGGCAAAACGAAGAATTTTATAGAAATGAAGGCTCTATTCTGCTGACAACTTGAATTCGTTTTAAATGTGTGTATAATAGTAAATAATTTTATAAATCAAATGTTTTCTAGGGTTCCGCAACATATTGTTGGTCTGGTCCGAGAGAAAACTCACAGTATACTGCTGTGTCACGGAGGGATAAAAGCCCGGGAGAAACTGTATTACAGTTTTCTCTCAGGGCTTTTTTTGTTTGGTAAGACTAAAATTGGAGGTGCTTTCAGATGAATCGTAACTGGCTTAAAGTATTTGTTGCTGCCTTTTTGGAAGTTTTTTGGGTGATTGGATTAGCTCATGCATACGACTTTTGGACTTGGACTGGAACAATGATTGCTTTAATTATTAGTAACTATTTAATGATTACTGCCGCTCAAATTCTTCCTGCTGGAACGGTCTATGCTGTTTTTGTGGGATTAGGAACAGCGGGTACTGTCGTTTCGGAAATTCTTTTCTTTGGAGAATCATTCAAATGGGTGAAAATTCTTTTCATTTTACTATTATTAATGGGCGTTATTGGATTGAAATTAGTCACAGTTAACAAGGTCGAGGAAGGAGCTGAATCCTAATGGCATGGTTTTCTTTAATCTTAGCAGGTTTATTGGAAGCATATGGCGTTGCAATGATTAATCAATTGAATATAAAGAGAAACTGGCAAACAATTACTTTATTAATTTTTGGGTTCGGGTCAAGTCTAATGCTATTAAGTTATTCCTTGCGGTATATACCTATGGGGACTGGCTACGCAATATGGACAGGAATTGGTGTTGTTGGCGGTACATTTGTTGGAATGATATTTTATGGTGAATCAAAAGACTGGAAGAGGTTAGTTTTTATAGGAATGGTTTTATGTGCCGCAATTGGACTAAAACTTGTCTCATAACAGGAGAAATACGTAATCTCTGTGTACATGCTTTTTGTGTCACATCAGACATTTGATAAAAAAGTTAGAATTACCAAAATTAAATATATTTTTATTAAATGAATTAAACAAGTTGAACCAATATATTTTATCATGAATATATTATTTTAAAACCTGGATAAGCTGTAGGTGATAAAATGGATCTTAATTTTGATAAGTATATAAGATCTGATGCATTGATTTTAGTCCCAGTCCTATATATAATCAGCTTGTTACTTAGACAAACTCCTTTCATTCCTGAATGGACACATGCTTGGATACAATTGTTTTTTGCAGTTATTGCTTGTCTACTTTATTATGGTCTAGAAATACAATCTGTTGTTCAGGGTATACTTGTTACTGGAGTGGCTGTCGTCACAAGCAATTTATTTTATACCACGATTAATGGAATAAATGAATCAAAAATCAAAAGAGTGCCTAATAGAGAGATAAAAGATAAGAAAGAAGAGTGAAATAGCTAAGAATAATACAATGTTCCTTAAAA
This sequence comes from Neobacillus niacini, assembly GCF_031457145.1. Lineage (GTDB taxonomy): Bacteria > Bacillota > Bacilli > Bacillales > Cytobacillaceae > Neobacillus > Neobacillus niacini_J. Next base: position 793,959 of record NZ_JAVDVZ010000001.1, on the reverse strand, counting down.
GTGTAAGCAACATTTTTTTATGGGTTGCCTATACGATGACTTGCTGTTTTAACTCATTTAAAATGAGAGCCAAAATCCGCATGTTTTTATGCACCACTTGCGTATTTTGGCTCTTTTAGTCAGAAATCTTCTTTGATGTAAAATTCATACCACTTTCCTTTTTATGGTAAATGTTAAATAGAATACCACTTAAACCGATTGCTAATATAATTATGCTATAAAAGTTAGCACCACCTGAAAAAATATAATAACCACCTATCCCTCTGATGCTCCACATGCATAAATGCAGTGGGTTCATAACTTCCTAGTCTTCTCCTGTTCGTACACACACTTTTCTTCGGGAAGAAAACGGCTTTGGAAACAGGAACTGGAACTAGTTCTGTTAGAACATTCGTAGTCAAAGCAAACTCTGTTGCCATTGACGACGTAACTTCATATAATAATTGGAATTAATTGTATTAGAGTGTGTTTTGCCAATAATCTTGGTTCTACTCTTAGTATCATTTCTATTAGATAGAGATAGTTGGGCACCGCTCTGGTAACCACTGGAGCGGTGCTACTAATTAAATCTGGAGGTATTCAGTTCATTACAGTATTTCGATATACCCTTCTGTTCCATGCACGCGAATACGTTGCCCATCTTTTATCAGTTTAGTAGCATTTTCTACTCCGACAACTGCTGGTAAGCCATATTCACGTGCGATAACGGCTCCATGGGTCATCAGTCCACCCACTTCGGTGACAAGGCCTTTTATGGATATAAACAAGGGTGTCCAGCTGGGGTCAGTAAAGATGGTGACCAATATATCTCCATCTTCTAAATTAGCATCTTCCATGTTTAAAATAACACGAGCGCGTCCCTCTATAACTCCGGAAGAAACAGGTAGACCTGCAATAGCATTGGCTGGGAGATTTTCTCGTTTGTACTTACCTGCAATGATTTCACCATCAGATGTGATCACACGTGGCGGAGTTAGTTTTTCATATAATTTGTACTCGCCTTTTCGTTTGCTGATGATTTGTCTGGTCGCAAGCGCTGCTTGCTGCTCGACCAAGCAACCCGGGTAATCCAGTTTATTTGTGCGTACAACTTCGCGAAGTTCTTCAAAAGTTAGATAGTAGATATCTTCTTTTTCATGAATAACGTTGGCTAGAACGAGTTGTTCGGCTTCTTTCAGTAAAGGCTGTTTATAAACGAAGTAGCGATTTATCATGCCGTATTTTGGATATTCACGATAACCGATGAAATTCCGGATTAGGTCAATCATTCGTTTTGTTTCTTTGACCTTTTGTTCACCATCCGGTAATTGTTTCAATCTGTCTAATAACTCTTTTTCCTTTTCCACAGCAACACGCCGCCCTTGCTCGAATTTGCGCTTGCCAGCATTTGGTTCAAAGTTTTTGATATTACCAAGAATCATGGGGACAAGTGTAACTGGTTTTTCACTCCAACGGGTTTTCGTAATATCGATTTCTCCGGCACATCGCATTCCATATTTGTTGAGAAAAGCTATTATTGCGTCTCTAGCTTCCAGTCCACCATCAAACTTAACCAGTTCATCCAAAAAGTTATTATCTTTCACTTGTTGTAAATAATCAATTACTTCTGGATAAGGCCGAATCACATCTGCGACATCCAATAATGCAAGACCCATTTCCGAAGTAATATTGTTGGGTACAGATTGAGAAAGCGTGTCTGATGCGTTTATTTCACCTAACCACTCGTTCATTTTTTCATTGATCCATGATGAAGCATTTATAGCAGCCATAAATACAGCTGAACTTTGTGGGTCAAATAAAATCTTCTTTAATTCTTTAATATCTTCTAGAATAAAATCAAATAAATCTGATCCTGTTTTCATTTGAATGTTTTGTTGTAACTCTTCTATGGATGTTTGACTGCGCTTAATCAAATCAGAAACGATTGATGGATTGTTTTCGATTTGTTCCAGCATATCTTTACTGTCTTTGGTGGGACTTGGTGCTTTATTATCATTTGGTAACGATTTAATAAAATCTCCACGCTCAATGATGTTCATAAGGGCATCCTTCATGAGCGGATCGTGTTGTCCCATTGCATTTAATAAAATGTTTCTACTGACAGGTGAAGCAAGTTGATGTGTGACATCAACAAACAACCTTCCACCAGCTTTAAACCTGGGTCCAAAAGATGTTAATTGGAATAAAGACATTCCCAATGGTTTTATAGGGTCTGTCATCATTTGTTGATGACCGACAGATACATAAACGTGATTTTCTTCATCATCCGCTTCAGGGGTGGGGTATAAAGTCGTGATTGGACGGCTCTGGACAATATAAAACGTATCATCAACCAAACACCATTCAATATCTTGTGGGCTTCCAAAATGAGCTTCGATCTGTCTTCCTAAGCGTGCTAATTGTAAAATTTGTTGGTCAGTAAGTGTTTGAGTCTTTTGCTGATCAGGATCAATCGGCACGGTCTTTGTTCCGCCTTCTTTTCGTGCATAAATAGCCAATTTTTTTGGTGCTATCATCTTATCGACGATTTTATCTTCCTGCACTTTATAACAATCGGCAGATACCAAGCCAGAGACCAGTGCTTCTCCAAGTCCAAAACTGGCATCAATGGAGAGTAACTTTCGGTTAGAGGTAATCGGATCAGCGGTAAATAAAATCCCTGAAACCTGCGGGAAAACCATCCTTTGAACGATAACTGATAAAGAAACTTGGCTGTGGTCAAATCTGTTTTGCATTCGGTAGATGACCGCACGATCCGTAAATAGAGAAGCCCAACATTTTCTGATATGCTGCAAGATGGCTTCTTTTCCGATGATATTTAAATAGGTGTCATGTTGACCAGCAAATGAGGCATGTGGCAAATCTTCAGCAGTCGCACTAGAACGCACCGCATATGCATGTTCATAGCCAAACTGGGAGAGATAGTGAGCAACTGCTTTCACAACATCGGAAGGAATTTCTACTTCCATAAGGATTTGTCGAATCTTCCTGCTGATTTCACCAATTTGATTTCGATCCTCTACTTTTAACGGTGTTAGTCGATCCAACAATGCTTGAAACGTTTCGTTTTGTTCGATGGCTTTTTGATATCCCACGGTCGTAACACAAAATCCTTCTGGTACGTATATTCCTTGAATTTTTGATAATTCCCCTAAATTTAACCCTTTTCCACCAACAAGCAAAAGCTGGGATTTTTCAATCTCATGAAGACCGAGAACCAAAGAACTCATTCTACATCTCTCCTAACCATTAATGTCTATTGATTTTAGCAGTTGTATATGAGAATAAACAGTCTATATTGGCCATTTTTTATATGCTATAATTAAATTAGGAAGAGTACTATTTTCAAAATAAGAAACGATCCTTCATTTTTGAAGAATCGCACCCATTTTTGAAAACATTACATTAAAACCAAACCTTATGCATCCCTTTTAGAAATAGTTATGTAATGGGAACTCCTGAACTCTCGACTATAACAGAATCAATCCCACAATAAGGGCAAACTGCTGTGTCCTCGTTATCCCACCATTCATTGATTTCACTGGGATTATATATTTTCAAACAATAAAAGCATCCACATATGCTATCCTTTTCTAAGTCTTTTCTATTCTGGTTACTACACCGATGGGCTTCTTCAAAATGTTTTTCCATCACTATTGCTCCCTTTTATAATAAGACCAAAAAAAAAGAATTCCTTTAGCGACTCATTGCATCTGTTACTTTAAGTACATTTATGCAAAAGAAAAAAGGCTTGATTATGTTAATTTACCTTTAACCAGATTCTCCCAGTCCCCAAATGACAACTTTTCAGTAATATGTTTTAATTCATTGGGAACTTTAACATAACATATCAATTCTAAGCTATTTCTATCTGGATCATTAAAGTAAACCGATGCATTTCCTTGATTTGGTCTTACAAAAGGCTCAATCGATGTTCTCCTCCCAAAAGGTACAGGTTCAACTTTGATGGATTCAAGCCATTTTACAGATTCTTTTAAATCCTGATATGTAACTCGAAAAGCAATATGTCTTAAAGAGGGATGGTATGGAGTTTGGTACTCCTTTCCTTCCCACAATCCTAACCAGCTTTTGCCTTCTTCTATCCAAAAGAATGCGGTGTCTTCATCACGCCAAGCAAACTTCAAACCTAATTTTCGGTAAAATTCAATTGAAACTTCTAAATTTTTTACAGGTAAATGTGCTTCATAAAGCCCCTTTATCATTTCTCCCATCCCTTAGTTTGTAGAATTTATAACTTAAAATTTTATTTTTAATAAACCTTTTTCAACAATCCTGTCTCGATAGTAAAAAAGCGTCTCCACTTATTGATGAAATGCACCCGTTTTATAACGAACCATTTTTGGGTAGTTATTAATCCTTTTTAAATCTCCCCATTAATACGGTATTATAGTAATTCCCATCAGATAAAACCTTGTCTTTTTTTAATATCCCTTCAACCTCAAAACCATATTTTTTATACAGTCTTATAGCCTTATCATTCGTTTCAAGTACATTCAAATTTATTTTCTTAATTTCATTTAAGTCTGCCCAATGAATAGATTCTTTTAAAAGGTTTTGTCCTATACCATATCCCCAATACCCTTTTAGTACACAGACTCCAAATTCTACCTTATGAGAAGTTCTTTTTAATTTATTACCTTCACACCTTGAAAATCCTACAATTCTTTCATTAACTTCAGCGACTAGAAATAGTTTATTTACACTTTCTGTATCATCTTTTATTATCTGTTTAAAACCTGATTCATCTATGTACGCTTCGCCTTTGTCTCTATCCATATTTTCTGTTTCGCCATCTATTTGCAATCTTACATTGGACAAATATTTTGCATCATCTTCTTTTGCAGACCTAATGAAATAACGTAAGTTTCGAATATAAAATTCTTTTTGATCTACTAATATCACAAACTACTCCTTTATAAAACAACCCTGCTTACTTTAGTGGAACAACGTAAAATTCCTTATTTAAAAAAGCACAATTTATAGAATAAGTTACATTACCTAGAGCTTCCAAGCTTCTTTTAATAACTTAATTCCTGTATTGATTTCAGTTTCCGTTAATCCTCCAAATCCTAGTAAGATTCTAGAACCTACGCTTTCTGTTGCTCCGTTATAATATATTGATAAAGGATAAACCTTTACACCAACATTCAGTGCAGTATTAATTAGCTCTTCTTCCTCCATATTGTTTTTTACTTCCAGAACAATATGAAGTCCTGATTTTTCACCGATTATGGTTACATTTTGTCCAAAATATTTGTTAATGGCTAACATTAAAGTACTATGCTTTAGTCGGTAAAGAGTTCTCATTTTATTTAAGTGACTTTGCCAAAGTCCATCTTTCATAAAACGATAAAGAGTATCCTGGTGAACCCGAGAAACGGTCTGTTTATAAATAGTGAAGTGCTCCTGATATTTTTTCATAAGTGGGGATGGCAAAACCATATAGCTAATACGTAAAGATGGAATTAAAGACTTCGAAAATGTACCTAAATACACGACACTTTCCTTTGTACTAAGCCCTTGTAAGGACGGAATGGGCTTCCCTTTATATCGATATTCACCGTCATAGTCATCTTCAATAATATATCCTTTCTTTTCTTCTGCCCATTTTAACAAATCCATTCTTCTGGAAATGGGCATTATCATCCCATAAGGAAATTGATGAGAAGGTGTTACATAAACAACATTGGCATTCGTATTTTTTAACTGGTTTATATTCAACCCATCTTCGTCGAGAGGTATGTGAATCGTATGTACACCTAAATCTTGTAATGTTATTCTCGTTCTATGGAAGCCAGGATTCTCAAGAGCATAGATATGTTCTTTACCGATTAACATACACAATAATCCAATAAGCACCTGAGTACCTGCACCAATTATGATTTGTTCGGCAGAGCATCTAACACCTCTGGATGCATAAAGATGGGCCGCAATTTGTTCACGAAGGAGGTGCTCCCCTTGAGGATTTCCATTGTAAAATAATTCTCCCTGATCTGCGTATAATGATTGAATGGTTAATTTTCTCCAAACAGCAAATGGGAAGCGCTCTAAATCAACTTTCCCCGAATTGAAATCAATTTTGGCATTTACTTGTACTTTCTGTGTTTTTGACTCCAATTTTTCTAAACCTCTTTGGTTAATGATTAAATCGTTATCAAAGGTTGTAACAAATAATCCTTTTCGAGGTTTACTTTCTACATACCCCTCCGCACATAATTGCTCGTAAGACGACTGAATTGTGTTTAAACTTAATCCAAGGTAATTTGATAAATTTCGTTTTGAAGGTAATTTTTCTTTTGGTTTAATTCTTCCAGATAAAATTTCTTGTTTTATGTAATTGGCTAGTTGTATGTACAAAGGTTTACCATTTTTATTATCCAAAACAGGTGTTAATTCAATCATATTTCCTCTCCCACAATGATTCTGGCACCATTAAATTTCTCTTATCTGGCACTTTTAATTATACCAGATGATGTTTAAATAATGGTAAAGGAGATGAACAAAATGGATAATGAAAAATCAATTTTGATAAAGGAACTGAAAAACGAGAAGGAATGGAAGGAAGCCTATCCAGTGATGAAACAATTGAGGACCCATTTGGATGAAGAGCAATTCCTTAAATTAGTTAAAGAAGCTACGCAAAAGGAAGATTATAAAATGGCAGCTTTATATGATAATGAAAAAATCGTAGCAGTAACAGGCTTTATGACTATGATCACTTTATACAATGGGAAATTCATTTGGGTTTGTGATTTAGTTACAGATTCAGATAGTCGCTCGAAAGGATATGGTGAAGCTCTTCTAAATTATGTACACAATTGGTCAAAGGAAAATGGTTATGATATTGTCTCGCTCTCATCAGGATTACACCGCATAGATGCTCACCGCTTTTATGAAAATAAGATGGAATATGATAAGGTTAGCTATGTTTTCTTAAAAAGACTTTAAATCGAAATTTATTTTTAAAAAAAAGACCCAAAGTGGTCTTTTTTTCCATACAATTTGCTAAAGAGTGCTAACTTAATAAAACCTTCTTGCTCACCTAAACTGACACTATAGTTTAAGTGTAACACTTCACAATCTATTTCTTTTCGTCCATACCAAACAACCTCGAATTTAATATTTTATTAAGGTGTACCATCTACTAAGGTATTTTTAATATTAATTGCTTTTATTGATAACAACTCTAAATATTTTTTAAAAATAAGTGAAGAATAAATTTGTAATGATTTAAAAGCAATTCTCACGTTTAAATCATCACTATTTTTAGAAATAGCCTTGGAAGGCGGTCTCATACACTATGGGTAAAATAAAAGTTAAACTATGGACAAACCAATATGTAATTATTATTTTATTGTCTTTAGTAATGTTCGCTTCTTTTTATATGATTACAGCAGGTTTTCCAATTTTCGTATCAACCAAAAGTGATAACCCTGCGATGGCAGGAATCATGACCACGACCTTAATGTCAGCATCATTAATTACGCGCTTTTTTGCAAGTGTCATTATCCAAAAAGTTAATATGAAATTGCTCCTCATTATTTCCCTCCTATATTTTTTGGGTACAATCGGTCTTACTTTTGTAAACGACTCCATCGGATTTTTAATACTTATTAGAGCACTACAAGGTATTGGATTTAGTATGCTTACGATTTTAGTCTTTACGATATCAAGTAATATTGTTCCTAAATCTCGGTTGGGTGAGGGCATTGTATTTTTCGCAATGTCTACAAGCGTTGGGACGACAATGGGACCACTAATTGCAATTTCTTATCTTGCACACTTTTCATTCCATTCCATGATGATGATAACTCTCGGGCTTATGACTTTTTCATTAGTGTGCAGTTTTTTCACGAAAAATACAGTTAAAAAAGAAAAGGAAAGCCCACAGGCGACAAATAAAGAACCTTTCTATAAGTACATGTTTGATAAGCGCGTCCTTCTTCCATGTATATTGGTAGCGTTCAATTATATAGCAATTGCAGGAACTGTCAACTTTATGGGAGCGTTTGGTAAAGAGATCAATGTTGGCGGAAGTATTTCACAATTTTTTATCGCACAAGGAATTGCAATGGTATTAGTTCGTGCCTTCTCTGGTAAAATTTTCGATAGATTCGGTCACAGAATCCTTATTATTCCAGCCGCTATTTCAGGGGCTGGAGGTTTGATTCTTTTAGGCTTCTCTACTAGTATGGGGATGGTCTTGGTTTCAGGGGTATTATTCGGAATCGCTTTTGCCATAATCCATCCAATTATCCAAGCTTGGGCATTAACTCTTGTTCCACCCGAGAAAAAAGCAACAGCCAATTCTATGCTTCTTATTTTTATAGATGCTGGTTTGGCCATTGGATCAGTAGGACTTGGATTCTTAGCAAAAAGTGTTGGGTACGGAATGACTTTTAGTTATTCTGCAGCTACTATGATTGTTATTTTGTTATTGTATCTAATTGGGAGCAAGAAAACTGTAAAATTAGAAACTAAATAGGAAAAATCATCCTGAAGCAATTGGGAGCTGCCGTATCGACAACTCCCTGTTCAGCTATTGCACCCAATGGTTTTAAGTATAATACTTCACAATATCCTCCAGAATTAATAAAAATGGCGATAAAAATGTCACAGGAAGGTATATTATTCCTTAACTTCACAATTTAAATGGATAATTTCCCAATTAATAAATGGTCCCCCCTGCTACTTAATCAATCAAATGCAAAAGGAGTGGATAGTCTTTTCCTAGATATATTCAAGTAAAAATGTGAAAATGCCTTCTTCAGCTAACTAGCCCCTTTATCAGTAGCAAATGATTCTATGAATTCATTAACTTCTTTGCTCATTTCCTTATAACGAGTCCAATGAAGATAATGATGCCCCTGTATAGGAACAATTTTACTAGCTGGGGAATTAGTTAACTGCGTCTCATAAAAAGTCACATTGTTTTTACCATCCTCTGTTACCTTATCTTCTTTCGTAGTGAAGAATAAAACTGGCATAGTAGAAGGGAATTTCATATCATCTGTTTTTTCAATATTATTTTTTATTTCATTCGCTTCATCAACCACATTTTTGTTGTTGCCCTTCCAAGCAGAGATAGCTTTCGTCATCTTTAGATTTTCTTCTCTATAAGTACCTTCCTCAGCTATAGGAAGGAAATTATCTGGACTCAAATATAATGCCAATCTTGCAATTCCAGTTGGTGCCACATAACTAAAATATTTAGGCATTGTATGAGCCGTTTCACCAAAATATGCCAACGCTTTTGGTAATGTCGGATCTATTCCTATGATGGCTTTAACTTCCTCTGGATACGTATTGGCATAATACATACTATAGATTCCGGATATTGAATGTGGCATCAATATATATGGACCTTGTATGTTTAATTTTTCGAGAGCAGTTCTTATTTCCTCTACTATATTTTCCACGGTTCGTTCCTTGTTGGTTATTTCGCTCCATCCATATCCAAACGGTTCTACCACTACTACCCTATTCTTCTTTACCAATTCATTTATCAAAGGTTCAAAATCCAGTGCTGGTGCTGCAGTTCCAAGACCACCTAATAAAACGATTGTATGATCCCCATCACCCTTTGTATAGACATGCATATTGTTACCATTTACTTCAACTGATTGACCTATTGCGGAATATTTATTTTGTTCATATACAGTCATAATGTTACTGAAAATGACCCAAATAACAAGTGCTGATACTAAAGCTAACAAAATATTCCTAAAAACATTCCAAAATCTAAATTTCTTTTTAGTTTTCATTGTTTTCACTACTTCCTATAGCTTAATTCTTTATAAACTTCATCATATCGTGAAAACAATTTCCTTGTAATGAACTTGAGATATATATTTAGCTAGGTCTTGAGGCTTACTAAACCAATACAAAAAACAAGAGTCAATCAACTCTTGTCTTTGAAAAAATTATCCACGTTTTTTTAGAGCAATACCTAAAGATAACAGCGCTGCAATTAAAGCAGCAATCGAAACATAAAGTGGAGCGTTGGAAGAACTTGTAGTTTCTTTAACTGCCTCTTCAGTGGCTTGTTCTGTTTTTGTTTCTTCTTTTGTTTCAGTAGTTCCATGGTGATGATCTGAGCCACCAGCAGGTTTTGGATTAACTGTGGTCACTGAAGCCGGCTTTTCTGCATCTGGTGCCCCAATCCACTCAACTACACTTCCGTCCTGATAGGTTTGGTATGCTTTAAAAGCAATTTCAGTTGCGTCGTCTGCTACTTTTCCTTGCATATTAAAAAGTCCGAACTCAGTTGATGATAATCCTGTGTTCTCTGCTGTCCACGTTACACTGGTAATCTTTCCAGAGGAATCTTTTTCAATTTCATATTTCCAGCCTGACTTTGGTTCAAATCGGCTAATAGAAACCTCTGCCGGAAATTCAACTTTCACCTGTGTAGTAGGTACTGTTTCATTCTCAGATGGAACCCTTACGGTGAACATTTCATAGCTACCTTGTGTTGTTTCCTTTGGCAATACAGTCACATGTGCACTTGCCATTCCTGTAAAAAATGAAAATACTGCAAACATGACTACAAATGAAGCGATCATCTTTTTCATTAATAAATTCTTCCCTTCAACAAATGATATAAGACCTTATTGATTAACGTTTTTTCTTTCCTGTAAACATTAGTAGTACAATTCCAAAGATAACAACCAAAATAACGGCTATTATTACTAGCGTGTTGGATGAAGATTTATTTTCAGTCTGTTCAACAGTATCACTCACACTATTTTGTTCCGTTTGATTGGATTGGCTGTTTTGATCTTGTGTAACTTGGTTTTCCTCAGGAGTTGCAGGATTTGCTTCTGATTGATTTTGGTCCGTTTGAACACTGAAATTTATCTCACCTTTTATGGGATGACCATCTTCACCAACAATCTTCCAATGGATTTTGTAGGAGCCATTATCCAAAGGATCGGAAATTCTTCCAATCAATTGCTTATTTTCAACCTTAATTTCTCCTAATGCCACTTTTTTTCCATCTTTAACCAATTCCATCGTGCTTAACACTTCGATCGGAGTAGCGAAATCAAGAGTGATTTGTTCGAGATTCTCCGTAACAACTTGTCCTTCAGTTGGATTAGATGACGACAGACTTGTGTGTGCAAGAACGACCGAAGGTACAAACATAATTAAGCAAAACATAAATATTAGTAACTTTTTCAAAATGGAGCTCCTTTCACGGTTTCATTTTTGTTAAAACTATATTCAATATAATCTTCAACTAGTACATAAGTCCCGAAAATTATAGAAATCCCTTCTTACCACGTTTATGTAATTTTCAATGACTGTGTTTTTTAGACGAAATGTTCTTATTAAGTTAATAGGTATAACAACAGTGTAAAACCTCCACTAGCCATAGTAAATAGCTCATCAGGGCTATCATTAGCTAATATTTTTGGATATTATCAGTTATAGTAGATTGTTTAGTCTTGAAGGAGATGTTTTACTTGTCATATCGTTTAATACAGATGCTTACCGTCATTTTACCTACAATATTAATCGGCGGATTTGAATTTTTTCGCCACGATTTTCTTCTTGGGTACTTGTCGATGCAAACAGGGAATGTTTTTATTACTATACTTACGTTTGTTCTTTCTCTCTTGTTTTCATCCTGGGTATTCCACATAATAAGAATCAAGAATGACCAATTGGCGGAGGAACAGGCAAAACGAGCTGTTTATGAAGAAAGGGAGAGACTAGCACGCGAACTTCATGATGGGATTGCCCAATCCCTTTTCTTTCTCAATGTAAAGCTCAAACAAGGAGATGTGGCGGCTGCCTCCCGTGCTGTTTCCACCATTGATCACCATGTTCGACAGGCGATATTTAACCTGCGTTCTACACCTGAAGAAGATGGATCATTAAACTCCAGAGTAATTAAGTGGATCTCTGAGTGGAGTTCATTCTCCGGTATCGATGCGAAGGTAGACTTCGAAATACCTAATGATTTGTTTACAATAAAGGAAGAAGTACAGATTTTTGCAATTGTTCAAGAAGCATTTGCGAACATCCGAAAACATTCAGGAGCTACACAAGCGCACATTGATTTCAAAGGAACTCAGGAACAATGGCAATTGAGGATTTGGGATAATGGCTGCGGATTTGATATTACTTTGCTATCGGAGAGGAAGTATGGAATATCCATGATGCGGGAACGTGCAAGACAAGTTGGTGCAGGATTTCAACTTTCTAAAAGTGAGCTCGGAGGAACCAAAATCATCGTAACAAAGGAGATGCAGAAATGAATCAGTATAGGGTTGTGATTGCGGATGACCACCCACTTGCTCGAGAAGGCATTCGAAGTGTATTGGAAGCTGATGAAACCTTTTTTATCGTAGGGGAGGCGACAGATGGACAAGAAGCATTTGAACTTTGCAGAAAACTGCAGCCCGATTTGCTCCTTCTCGATATTAATATGCCCAAATTGAATGGCCTAAAAGCCGTTAGGAAAATAAGATTGGACTATCCTCAAATTCATGTTGTAATGCTGACTGTTTCAGATGATGTAAAGGATTTGTTTACTTCCATTCAATATGGTGCACAAGGATATCTGCTTAAAAATATGGAGCCTGAAGACTGGCTTGAATACCTTCATGCTTTGCTGGGGGAACATACAGAAGTATCAAGTAAAATTGCCAACCGATTATTCCATCGATTTCGGATAGGCAATACCTATGAAGATGAGCCCAACCCGGATTCTTTGACACCGAGGGAATGCGAAATCCTATCCTGTGTAGCTTCAGGTGAAACCAATAAACAAATTGCCCAGAGACTTGTCATTGCAGAAAATACGGTAAAGAATCATATCAAAAACCTTTTGGAGAAACTTCAGTTGGATAATCGTGTTCAGCTTGCTGCGTATGCTGTTCGGCATGGCTTTGAAACAAATTAAATACACGAATCGCGAAGAAGTTTTTTTTATATTCCCTAGTTAACATAATTCAATGTTATTAGTAGTAAAAAAGGATCTTCGTCTGGAAGATCCTTTTAGCTTTTTGTTCAATAAAATGGATTGATTGCTGAACAAATATTAGAACAATAATTGAAGACCCTTATGCCTTGGTTCGTGCATTAAAAAGGCTGTTGCACTACTTCTTTAATATCGCACTAAGCTCTTCTGTCATTTGTTCCACCAATTCAGGTCTACCCTGAAACTGGGCAGGAGTATTTTGGAATAATTGTATACGCCAATTTCCATCTTTTTTTACCACAATAAGAGTATGATGCGTGTTTATATTTGAATAAATAAAATCTTTGTTCAAATTTAGGACTTGTTTCCTTTCTTGTTGAACTAAACTCATACATTTGGACAAGTTCGACACTAAATCACCCGTTGAAGAAAGTATAAAGAATTTAAAGTATTACACCTGAAAAATCCCCTTTTAATACTTCCTTGTCATTCTGATTTTTACATAAAAATGATGCAATAATAGCTATTCTATTATTTTCTTGTCTTTCATATTTTTCAATTTTAACTTCACAAATAATTGTATCTCCCGTAAACACAGGTCTTAAAAACTCAAAATTCATAGTACGAGCCAGTACATTGTTATCTCCACCAACTTTTGTAGGCAAGGTTGCTGTTAATAACCCTTGAACTACAAGTCTTCCCTGTTCATCTGGGGTTATATGATGAATCCCTTCATCACCTGAAATCTCTGAAAATAATTCAACATCCCTTACTGTAAAAGTCCGTTCAAATGTAATGATATCTCCTACTTTTAATGGCATATGAATCTCCTCCTGAAGGTTTTATACTGTAACTTAGGTGAGTTAAGTATATATTCTATTAAAGTCTTATCTTGTTTAAAAGTTATATGAGAGAAAATCTTGAGGTTTCCAATCTTTCGGCTTAATGTTCTTACTCATCCATTTCTTATGTGGTGCTTGGTATGGAGTGGTGGCCATAAAATGATTATTGTGCCAGCTTGCTGCTCTGGAACGAATCATTTCATCGATAAGAATTTGAATGAATTCTTCTGGCTGAAGCTGGAAAGAGTAGCGTGCAAAATCTTGGAACCACCCACAGTTTAATAGATAGTTATCGATTTCTTCTTTTACCAATCCGTTTTTCATGATTAATGTGAATGAAAAAATCCTCTTGCAGGCATGCCATGAAATTTTTTCTGGCATCTTGAGCCACTTTTCAAACCTTTCCCTGGCTACATCAATGGCAGCCATAGGATTCTCCATTTGAGGTCCATGTCCTGAATATGCACGCCCGATACGAAGTTTCGACAACCGATTCAAACTTTCTATAGACCGCTGGATAGATGAAACACCCTCTCGAAAGATATTTAACCATCCAATGTCATTTTTGTGAAAGAGATCCCCGCAAATTAATATCTTTTCTTCAGGTTCATATAAAGAAATGTGCCCTAATGTATGTCCCGGTGTGTGCAAGACTTTTAAGGTTCTACTTCCTGTATGTATCTCATCGTTATCTGATAGTTTTGTAGTGACACGATAAGGTTCTACAGGCTGATCTAACCATTCTGCACTACAAGCTTCAGGGTCACAATAATTAATTAAATCGGCTTCCCATTTATGGGCAGCAATCGTAACCCCATATTTTTTTTGAAGATAAAAATTACCCCCAACATGGTCACTATGATAGTGCGTGTTCACAATGAGGTGTAATTCTTCTGGTGAAACACCTTCAACTTTAATTAGTTGCTCTGTATCCTTCGCATCACTCCCAAAACCTGTATCAATAAGAATCGGAAGCTGATCTTTTATTAGGATCATATTTGCGCTTGGAAATTTTCTTTCAACGAAAATAATGCTGTTATTTTCCATATGCTATTCCTCCTTAAAATTATGTTTAATAGTTATGATTGAGCGTTCGTTCAATTATATTATATCTATTTACAGAATAGTTAAAATTTTATTGTTTCTTCTATTGGAATTACAATAGGTTTGTATCATATTTCACTAACCATAAAAAAGCGTTAATCCCTCTTGGATTAACGCACACAATAACTCAATAGCAAATAAAGTACAACTCGTTATTTCTCCCAAAGCTCGACCAGTCGACCTTCAGGATCTTCAATCCAAATAAACTTTCCATACTCACTAACCTCTTTTTCCTTAGCAAGAGGTACACCAATTTGTTCAAGATGCTTAATAGTCTCGTTTAGATCATGTACTTGAAAATTTAACATCACTTGCTGTTCTGTTGGAAAATAACTATCATTCTCGGCAAAGAAAGAAAAGATAGTCTCATTTCCTAATTGGGGTTTAATCACAGTCCCATTCCAATTTTCTATTTCATCAATCTTCAACACTTCACTGTACCATTTTTTTATAACATCAAGATTCTTAGTTCTCCAAAATATTCCACCGAAACCTTTTATCATCGTAATTAACTCCTGTCTTTCTTAAAATTTTTAGTTTTTCGATTACATTAGATATTCGAGATATGAGTATCCCCATAGCTATAGCAAGGGGTTTCGAAAGAATTGTCTATAAAAGCACCATTGTCTTTACGTGGGCTATCACAAGTCCCGCTATTACATCAGGCCGAGGCCTTCAGCTTTGCATGTCTATTTTTCATGATGATGATTTTCTGTGGAGATTGAAGGAACCTTTTCCTTTCAAGTCCATCAAAAGCATTCTTTACATGTTTACGTACGATATTTAAGGCACCATTTACATCCGCATGGATTAAAACCTTTGAGCCCTTAATTTTGTAAAAAGCTCTAGTACTTCGATACCCACTAAAAATAGTTTGGTGTTCTTCTCCAAATGTCGGAATGGGGTCTTGATTCAAGAAACTAGACTTGGAAGTATAGCTTTCTTCCCTATCAATAACTTGAACACCTTTTCGCTCTGCTTTGTATCGAATCATTTCTATGAAAGTCGCATATGGAATTTGAATGAAGGTCTGCTTATTTGCCTTTTGCATATCAACCTCCAATTTCCAGCCAACATTCCTCCCAATAATGATGGTATCGATGTTTCTTATTAGAGCTATTTCCACCACTTTAGCACTTGCCTTATGCAAAAAATCCATGACTCGATTGTTTCTTTTTCTATCCAACGAAATCAAGCGTTTAGTTGTATATTTCCCTTCTTTTGGACCTTTGCCATTTCGAAGGATACTCGTGTATTTTGCTCTTAACTTATTATAGTATTGATTGATTGATTTTAACCTTGTGCCCTTGATAAGCAGAGGCTTAAGCCCCGTATTATCGACGATAGTTGCCAGGTTATCAACACCTAAATCAATGCCCATTACTTGGTTCGGCTCTAATACCCATTCATTAAATTGCTTTTCAGACCGTTTGATTTCCTTGTCTTGCTTAACTTTAAAAATGACTTCTACAACATAGCGGCCATAGGAGGGGACAATTCGAACCTGTTGAAGTTCTCCTTCGGATTGAGCCACCTTCCCCAATTTTAATTGAAGATGGGTTCCTGGTAATTTTAGAACATTTCCATCTTTAATCTTGGTAATTTGATTGGTTAAATAACACGTGGTACATCCATTCTTTGGCTTGTACTTTGGAATTTTTGGTTTACCGGTAAAACTCGCAGAATTCACTTTATATTTCTTTGAGGCTTCGAAGAAACTTTTCCAATCATCATATACCTTTTTCATCGTTTGTTGATTGGACTGGGAGGGCATTGAAGTGTAATCTACTTGTTTCATCACTTTAAATAAGGCTTCTACAAAGCCATAACCAATAAATGATTTTTCAAGATGGGGCATTTCAAATAGCTTCAACTCTGGATTAATTAATTTGCCGCTTTTGTCTACTTTCTTAGGTTTCGCATTTGCTTTTTCATAGCTTTTCTTACGAATCTTATTCATTTTAGTTAAATTTGTTTCAATATCCTTTAGAACCTTAAGTTGATTTTCATTTCTCGTCTCCTTTTTTAAAGCTGTGTAAACCTGTCTAATATAGTAGTTGGTAATGTTGTACAGATTCTTTGCTTTAAAACATAGAGTATCGCAGTATTCAAACAATTCATGGTCCGGATGTATTTGTATTTTATAGGCACTATACATTTCGTTCACCTCCCAAAACAAGAATGTATGTTCTATTTATACTTCCATTATACCAAATAGTTTTATAGAAAGTATAGTTGGAGCCATTACTTTATCCAATAAAATGAACAAAAATACAGCTTATATCCCTATATCTAAAAGTTAGGGGTTTTACGCAGCACTCTGATAAGCTCCTTCCTTAGTGGCATCTTTATTACATTATTTTACAATATCATCTGTAATACTAACAACAATATCCCTAAAAAAAATCATCTCACCACTATGAACTTATAGAGGTGAGATGATTTATTAAAGCTTTATAAAATCCCCTTCTTTGATTTGATTCTTTTCAAACCATCCAAGATTGACTTCTAGAGCATATTGATAAAAAAGTTCGGGATCATAAGTAGGACATTCATCCTCTTTACAAGGTAACATATCTAGTATTTTTAAAATTTTTCCATCTGAATCAATAAAAGCAATCGATAAAGGAAGGAAGGTGTTTTTCATCCAAAAACCGCCATATGTTTTTCCTGAATAAACAAATAGCATACCCTCGTTTTCGGTTAATTGTTTAACAAACATTAAGCCCTTTTCTCTTTTTTTAAAAGTATCAGCGACGTGAACGGTTAATTTGATTGTCCTTTCTCCACTGGATACTTTAATTATTTTTATTTGAAGACTTGTTGCTTTCCCCTGACGAAAAAGAAAACCGAGAAATTTTCTTTTTTTCAACATCTTCACTCACCTTGTCTTTTTCCTTATTCATAAAAAGGAGGAAAGTTGGAGATAAAACAAACAAAAAAAACCGAGAAAAACTCCTTTTCAATTCCAATACTTATGATATGGTTTTACATTTAATACTTTATTTTCAATAAGAACAGATACAAGATATATAAAAAGATTAAGCCAGTACTTTTCAAGTCAATATCACTGCCGTTAAGGTACCAATTTTAATGTTTTTCTAATTACTAGGCGATTCCAGTTTGATAATCAAATGGCATTTGCTATGAAGACCATTTCCTCTGGTTTCCCGAAGGGTTTTGGTCATCATTGCCATTATGATGACCACTTTCTCTGGTTTTCCAATGGAATTTGGTCTTCATCGCCATTATGATGACCATTTTCTCCGGTTTTCCATAGGAGTTTGGTCTTCATTGCCTCTATGATGACCACTTTCTCTGGTTTTCCAAAGGGATTTGGTCTTCATCGCCTTTATGATGACCACTTTCTTAAGTTTTCTAAAGGGAATTAGTTATCATACGCCTTTAAAAAAAACTCGCCATAAACTGCGAGTTTTAAAATTTATATATACCAATCACTATGTCTAAACATCTGTTATTTTGACATTAAATTTCAGAAAAGCACCTCTATCACCATATGGTTATTAGTTTGCCACATCAAGATTTAATAGCAAAAGTTATAATCTACTAAAGATTTCCCGTATTTTTGAAGATTTGCTTTTCGCTCATCGTCCTTAATTTCTTTATATCAAGACGAATAAGGAGTGAAACCGCTAGGGCTACAATGAAAATCCCTGAAAAAATGACCAATGTCCCCTGGTAACTTCCTGTTGTTTCCCTAACCCAGGATACAAAAATTGGTCCAGCTAGACCGGCTGCCGCCCATGCGGTCAAAATATAACCATGAATGGCCCCAAGCTGCTTGGTTCCAAACAAATCGCCGATATAGGCAGGTATCGAGGCAAAGCCTCCTCCATAACAGGTCATGATCATATACACAATAATAGAAAATAGAATTCCAACTGTAATATTTGGAAGCATAAAAAAGGCAACAATTTGAAAAGCAAAGAATAGTGTGTATACATTTGGTCTTCCGATGTAATCAGAAATGGATGCCCAAACAATCCTTCCTCCACCATTAAATAAGCCCATGATTCCAACCATTGCTGCGGCACTGGTTGCTGACATTCCTACTAGCTCTTGCGCCATAGGTGATGCAACAGAAAGAATCGCAATTCCACAGGTAATATTAATAAATAGCATAACCCACAAGGCCCAAAATTGTCTTGTTCTGATTGCTTCGTTAGCAGTTAACTGGCGTAAATCCTCTTTTAATTTTCTTGCGCCTGAATTTTTTCCTGCTGCTTCTAACCCCTTAGGTACCCAACCCGCTTTTGGCGGAGCCAGATATTGAGCAGAACAAAAAATAATTACGAAGTATGAGGCTCCAAGAATATAGAAGGTGTTAGAAATCCCATATTGCTCGATTAAATAATTCATAATCGGACTGCTGATTAATGCAGCAAATCCAAATCCCATAATGGCAAGTCCTGTTGCAAGTCCTCTTCTATCAGGGAACCACTTTACAAGCGTAGAAACAGGTGTAATATAGCCAACTCCTAACCCAATTCCAGCGATCATTCCATAAAATAAATAGAGTAATAGCAATGATTCTAACTGAATAGCTAAACCAGCCCCTGCAATACCAGTACCAAAAAACAAAGAACTTAGCGTTCCAGCCGCTCTCGGGCCAAATTTCTCTACAAAATGTCCTAAAAAGGCAGCTGATAGACCTAAAAACAGAATAGCCAAGCTAAATGTTAGGGAAATCTGTTTTAATCCCCAGCCCATTTCTTGTTGAAGTGGATTTGTGAAAACACTCCAAGCGTAAACTGAACCTATCGAAATATGAATTCCAACTGCAGATAGAGCAATTAACCAACGATTTTTTGTTTGCAAGGTTTTTTACCTACTTTCCAAATTGTATTGTCTTGTTGTCGATGATAACAAAAAAAGTTATTCGTTATACGTCACCATTATTTTAGAAGCTGCTAATTTGGCCCGTTCTCTCGCCTCATTTACAGATTCTCCAGTGCTTAACACGACCGCCATCCGTCGTCCCTCTTTTGTTTCCGGTTTTCTAAATACCCTAACCTGTGTATGCGGGATTAATAAGCTTTCCGCGATTCCAGATAGTTGGTAAGTCTTACTTTCTTTACTCGCCTTAATCGTATGACTTGCACCGGGTTTCAATAGCATAACTTCTGGAATGGGATAGCCTAAAATCGCTCTTATATGCAACGCAAATTCGGATAAATCTTGCGTAACCATGGTAACCATACCTGTGTCATGTGGTCGGGGTGACACTTCACTAAAATAGACACCTTGTGGAGTAAGAAATAATTCCACTCCGAAAAGTCCATACCCGCCAAGAGCATCTGTGACTTTTTTGGCGATATCCTGCGCCTCTTGGATTTGTTCCTCTGACATGTCATGCGGCTGCCACGATTCTATATAGTCACCATCTTTTTGCACATGCCCAATGGGAGCACAAAAGGTGGTTCCGGAAACGGAACGAACGGTTAAAAGCGTGATTTCGGAATCAAAATGAATAAATTCCTCCACAATCATCCGGGCTTTTTTCCCACGTCCGCCTGCAACCGCCTCATTCCAAGACCATTCTATATCGTCAATCGAACGGCAAACGGTTTGCCCTTTTCCAGATGAACTCATAATGGGTTTAATGATGCAGGGAGTCCCAATTTTCAGCACAGCATTCCTAAGTTCGTAAAGTGTATCCGCAAAGGCGTACTTCGCTGTTTGAATCCCTAGTTCTTCGCTTGCCAATCGGCGGATTCCTTCCCTATCCATGGTCAGATTCACGGCTTTTGCTGTCGGTACGATACGGAAACCTTCGTTTTCAAGATCGATTAAGGTTTCGGTTGCAATCGCCTCGATTTCCGGAACCACCAAATCTGGTTTCTCCTGTTCTATCACTCTACGAAGCTCTTCTCCATTAAGCATGTCCACAACATAAGAACGATGAGCAACCTGCATGGCCGGAGCGTTTTCATAACGGTCGACCGCAATCGTCTCCAGCCCTAGACGCTGCGCCTCGATTATTGTCTCTTTTCCAAGTTCACCTGAACCTAGTAACATTACTTTTTTCGTCTGGGTACCAAACACTTAACACAACCCCTATCGTTTGTCTTTTGATTATAATATCTTATATTTTCAGCGATTACAAGCAAATATTTTCATTAAAACACGAACAATTTATTAAAAAAATAAAATTTTGTTCGTATTTAAAATGAAAGCGATATCGTAGTAATCATTGGTTGACAGACTATCAGCACAAGTGTAAATTTACAGGTAATTAAATATTTAAGAATATTCTTATCAAGAGAGGCGGAGGGACTTGCCCTATGAAGCCTCGGCAGCAGACTAATCAATAGTACTGTGCCAATTCCAGTAGTGAATACTTGAAGAAAAGAAGAGATTTGTTAGATGCCCTCTTCTTATTTTTTAAGAAGAGGTTTTTTTATTGAACAGGGATTTATTGTCTTAGAGGATATTGATTCATTCTACTTTACGAGCAAGCCGACACCTGAAGAAAATCAACTCTTTGATCATCACCTAGAGTATCTCATCAAGTATCATGAGCTATATCTATTAAAATATGGTGGAAAGATAAAAATGGATCTGCCTTCAGTAGAAGATGAGTTTATGAAACAAACAGAGGTCTTTTTAGAAAAAGTAATGCAATCCTATAATGAAGATCATAAAATTCAAATGGCCTTCGTTGGGGCTTCTATTTATCATTATGCCTTTCAATTGAACCGGTTGAACACCCTCGTAGAACAATATATGAAAAAGTCACAATAGAAAGCAGAGATAATAGGAAAGGAGTAGCTAGATGATATTCTGCTACTCCTTTTGTGTTCAACTATATTACCAATAAAGAATTATCTAAACGAATCTAAAACAAAAAACAGGCCAATTCCTTTGGGTTCAAAGGTTTTGAGCCTGTTTTTATTTTACATTAATTTGATTTTTCATTATTTTTAATTACTGTAATTTACCCCTAAGCTTCACATACCTTCTGAGCGAAGTCCCAGGCTTTGTTACTTTGAATTGCCTATTAGTTGAGCGTTCTTCAACTTAAGGTCGAAGCGATCTGCATACATAACCTTGACCCAAGCAGCTATAAAGTCACATACAAACTTCTCTTGAAGTGAGGGTCAGGCACCTTTTTTCTAAACTAGATAGATCATTTACCCTTTACTCATGGAATACATCTTCAGCTGACTTTTTATCATGATGATAAAAAGTCAGCATGAAAATAAAATGTATTACATTCTTGTAATGGTTTCCTTCACTAGTTTGATAAATTTCTCTCTTACCATAGCAGCCACTTCAATAACTTCATCATGACTTAATGGTTGATCTAGAATCCCACATGCCATATTGGTTAAACAGGAAATACCAAGTACTTTCATCCCCCCATGAATCGCTACAATCGCCTCTGGGACAGTTGACATCCCAACAGCATCAGCTCCTAATGTTCGAATCATACGAATCTCAGCTGGAGTTTCGTACGCTGGTCCGCTCCACCAAGCATAAACGCCCTCTTGTAAGGTGATATTTTGTTCTTTTGCTACATTTGCGGCAATATTTCGTAATTCACGATTATATACTTGAGACACATCGGGGAAACGGGTTCCTAATTCATTATTATTTGGCCCAATCAATGGATTTGTACCGACTAAATTAATATGATCCGTAATTAACATTAAATCTCCTGGGTTGAAGCTTGTATTGATCGCACCGCATGCATTCGTAATAAGTAGATTCTCTACACCCAGTGCCTTCATTACACGTACTGGAAAAGTGACCTCATCTAAGGTAAAGCCTTCATAATAATGGAAACGTCCCTTCATGGCCACTACCGTTTTTCCCATTAATTCCCCAATTACTAATTCGTTTGCATGACCGATTGCTTCTGATTTTGCAAAGTGTGGAATCTCGGTATAAGGAATTGTGACAGGATTCGCGATTTCAT
This sequence comes from Neobacillus niacini, assembly GCF_031457145.1. Classification (GTDB taxonomy): domain Bacteria; phylum Bacillota; class Bacilli; order Bacillales; family Cytobacillaceae; genus Neobacillus; species Neobacillus niacini_J. Next base: position 771,119 of record NZ_JAVDVZ010000001.1, on the reverse strand, counting down.
CTGCAAGAGGACCTAATCCTGATCCTAAAATCATACCAATCGTTGGAGTATTACCAGTCTTACTTATGATGAAATCTCTAGCTTCTAAAATATCTTGCATTTTATGCATAAAAAATATCTCCTTTTTTCATAACAATTTATAAAAAAAGTTTAATTGATTTTGCGGCTATTGTAAATGACTAAAAATCAACTTGAAAAAAAGTTCATAAAAATCATCTTAAAATATACTACAAATAACAATTTATCAGGTTTCTTTTTTTCAAAAAATGAAGTAAGTTCATTGTATTATCTTCTCCTTTATTAATAAATCAGATAAAATATAAGCTGACCTTTATTAATTTTGGAGGAAGTATATGCTAAATCAATTTGCAGGCTTAACATCACCTAAAATAAAGAGCCTAAAACTATTATATAGCCTTGTTCGTAAGCTAGGACCAATCAGGATTAATACCCTTACTGAAATAACTGGATACAAACATGTGACATGTACACGTTTACTGGACGAGCTTGTTCAGGAAGGACTTATCTACGATAGTGGAATTGGGGAGTCTAGTGGAGGACGGAAACCATTGATGTATATCATCAAGCCTGACGCTTATTATTTAATTGGCGTAGAAATCACCAACTTATACACCACAGTGCTACTCCTTGATCTAAATTTAGATATCTTAGATGTAAAAAAATTAAGGATGGATTCACAATGCACGGGAGAGTACACATTAAATTTTGTATCCCGATGTGTCGATGAACTACTGTCAAAACACAAAATTCAAAAAGAGAAATTGCTGGGAATTGGAATTGGAGTTCTTGATCCAATTGATAAAGAAACTGGGGTTATCATAAACCCACATCTGTTTCCTGCAGGCGGCTGGGATAGCCTTAACATCGTCGACTATTTACAACAAAATAATAATACACATGTATTCATAGATAACGGAACAAATCTGGCAGCATTAGCTGAATACCGTAAAAACTATTGGAAAGAAACAGATAATTTAGTTTTTGTCTCAAGTGATATGGGAATTCGTTGCGGTACCATCTTACAAGGTAGATTGGTTCGTAATAAAATGGAGATGGATGAAGCCCTGGGACATATGGTAGTGGATATACACGGACGGCGTTGCTCATGCGGATCGTATGGTTGTCTACAAGCATATAGCAGCTTGCCAGCAATCCGTAACGAAGTTGTCCGTCGGATAAAGCGTGGTCATGCTTCTTACCTTCAAGATAGGGTTAATGATATAGAAGATATCGATTTTCATCATATTTTAAATGCTTTAGAGCAAGAAGACCCTCTTTGTCTTGAGGTAGTGAAGGATGCAGCTTATTATTTTGGCATCGGCCTTAGTAATCTCATTTTCCTTTTGAGTCCGGATATCGTTGTCTGTGGAGGAACCTTAGTTCCGAAACCTCTTTTTTACGAAGTGGTCTCTGAAACAGCACAGAATCGACTCATGCACTATCCTAATAGTCATGTACAGATTATTAAATCAACTGCAGCCTACAACATCGTAGCCCAGGGAGCTGGATGTATGGTACTGGATTATTTCACTGAAGAGATACTGCCATAAAAAGGTGTTGATTGACATTCATGATAAATCGTTTTAGAATAAACAAAGTAATATTGAACCAAAAAAAATTTGTTTGTGGACTTTTCTAGAGACATCTCTATTTTCGCCACACAGCTTTTATATAGCTGTGTGGCTTTTTATGTTTTTTAGAATGAAAGGGGTAGGAAAAATGAAAACTTGGCATTACGCACTACTTGTTTTACTCGGGGGATGCAGTTACGGTTCATTATCAACTTTTGTAAAGTTAGCTTATTCTGCTGGTTTTACCAGCGCAGCTGTAACAGGGAGTCAATTCTTAATGGGTACTCTCTTAATCTGGATCGTAGCTCTCTTTTCGAAAAAGAAAAAACTGACGCTGCCGAAAATAGGCAAATTACTTTTATCGGGGATTCCACTTGGTTTAACGAGTCTATTTTATTACCAATCACTGCAATCCCTTAACGCTTCGCTTGCGATCATCTTTTTATTTCAATTTGTCTGGATGGGCAGCTTATTTGAATATGTTTTTTATAAAAAGAAACCAACAATGGGGAAGGTTGTTTCCATTGGCATTCTGGTGATTGGTTCCATACTTGCTTCAGGAATTATTGCTGAAGCCAGCGGGGAAATTACGTGGCAAGGTACCGTTTGGGGAATGCTTTCTGCAATAACCTATACCACCTTTATCTTTCTTAGCAGTAGTGTGGAAAAAGATACACCTGTTGTGCAAAAAAGTGCTCTATTTACCACTGGGGGCATGATTACAGTTTTCATCCTCAGTCCGCCAATTGAGTTACTAAATTTACCAGTATTAATGGACATTGCACCGTACGGTTTTTATCTTGGCCTATTAGGAGTAGTCTTGCCGCCGCTCTTATTTACAATCGGCATGCCACATATCGGACCAGGTCTTGGGACCATTTTAACATCCGCTGAACTTCCTATTGCTGTTATCTTATCATCGCTGGTCTTAGCAGAACACGTAAGTATGTCCCAATGGCTCGGGGTTGTTTTAATATTAGGCGGAATTATAGCGGGAAATCTGAAGATATCTAAAACTAAAATCAAGTCTTCCTATTTGGAAAGGGAATCTACCTTATAAGAATGATTTTCCGGGGGTTGGGTGATTCCTTTTTGACTATCCCCATCACCCCCTTTATTCTAACCATACTTGTCCCCGGATTTACCAGGTATACAAATGAAGGAGCTCCATTAAAGCCTGGTACATCCCCTTTTTCATTTACCACTGATTCCTGACTCGCCCGAATGGGAAGATGCAGTTTTCTTGTAAGATTAAATTTCCTACGAATCATTTCCATTAGACGCTTCTGTTTTCCCGCCGAATGTTCCCATGACAGCCCTGTAAAAATGATACTGGGATTCTACTAGTATCAAGCAAATTTAGTGTATTTTTTATATCGTAAAAGTATGATAAATGGGTACTCTAAAATGTGGAGGTCAAGAATAATGAATCCCAAGTATACACAACTATTCCGACCCATTATCTTGCGCAGCGGAATTCAATTAGATAATCGTATCGTGATGGCACCAATGACAACATGGTCGAGTAACGATGATTACACCGTTTCAGATGAAGAAGTAGCCTACTATAGCCGCCGTTCAAGTGGAGTTGGAATGGTCGTCACAGGTTGTGCCTATGTAACAGCTAGCGGAAAAGCATTTCATGGTGGATTTGGAAGCGATCATGATGACTTTATTCCAGGTTTACGCCGGCTCGCTTCTGCCATTAAAGAACAAGGTTCAAAAGCAGTATTGCAAATTTTCCATGGCGGCAGGAAGTGCCCGCCAGAGTTAGTTCCTAATGGAGAAGTTGTAAGTGCCAGTGCTGTTCCATTAGAACAAGGTACAGGATCTCGTGCCTTGACTGTGAAAGAAATTCAATCCATTATTCGTGATTTTGGCGAGTCAACCCGGAGAGCGATCGAAGCTGGATTTGATGGAGTTGAATTACATGGAGCGAATGGATATTTAATTCATCAGTTCTTTTCGCCACATACCAACCGACGGGAAGATCAGTATGGCGGCAGTTTGGAAAAAAGATTATCCTTCCCCATTGCCGTGGTAGATGAAGTGAAAAAGGTAGTAGCTGAACATGCGAAACAACCATTCCTCGTTGGATATAGATTCTCACCAGAGGAACCTGAAACACCCGGAATTACAATGGCAGATACTCTTGCCCTAGTGGATGTGTTGGCAAGTAAAGAGCTTGATTATCTTCATGTTTCCACATTGGATTTCTGGTCAACTCCAAGACGTGGTGTTGAAGATACACGCTCTCGCATTGAAATGATTCAGGAGAGAGTTGGGGAAGGTGTTCCAGTGATTGGTGTCGGCTCTATTTACACAGCAGACGATGCTATAAAAGCGATTCAAACTGGTGTTTCCATGATTGCACTCGGACGAGAGCTTATTATTGACCCTGATTGGGTTGAAAAGGTTAGACAAGGAAAAGAGTCTGAGATTGAAACAAAACTAAAGAAAGACGCTCAATCTCGTCATGTTGTGCCAAAACCACTTTGGCAATTGATTGCCAGCAGACCAGGATGGATTCCAATGGAAGATTAAAAAAGAGGAGAACAGGGTAGTATATCTACTTTGTTCGCTTTTTTGTTTATAGCCACAATCCTATAAACAATGCGAATCCCCTTTATCGAATTGCATCTATCTTTTTTTGTGTGTTCCATTGCCCTTGATTCTTTAGTACCTTCGTTTCTATTCCCCCAAAATTACGTTCAACAATAAACGCCATTATCTGTTTCAAATCATGATTTATTTTTGCAAAGATTATGCCCAGAATGCACAAAAATAATTGAAATTATAAGTTTTAATAGATATATTTGATAAAGTAATGGAAGTAAGTGACTGAGGAGACTTATTAATCAGCGCTTTGATTGGAGGAATGAGCATTGTGAAATTAGGACCTCGCGTCATTAAAACAGGAATTGCTGTTACATTAGCCTTATATATATGTTCTGTATTAAAACTTGAATCTGCAGTCTTTGCGGGAATTGCTGCCATTTTTACGATTCAACCATCCATTTACCGCACATGGAAACAAGTATGGCACCAAGCCCAAACCAATATCTTAGGTGCGATTTTTGCCTTTTTGGGATTATACTTTCTAGGCAATGATCCATTTTCTATTGGACTAGTAATCATTATTTTGATTTCGATTAGTTTAATGTTAAAAATGGGAGAAACGATTTCGCTAACGGTAGTAACGGTGTTAGCAATTATGAGTGCACCAGGAAACGAAGATTGGCTCTTTGCTTTGAATCGTTTTATTGTTACCTTCATTGGAATGGCAACCGCACTATTGGTGAATATTTTTGTCTACCCACCAAACTACAAGAAAAATTACCTAAAAAAAATCAATGATATTTTCCAAGAATTCTCTATTTTGATGAGAACCGCTATCTCTGACGAAATGACAGAAAAGTCGTTTAAGGAGCAAATGGAACAATTAGAAAATAATATTTTTCTATTAGAAGAGCACTTTATATTATTTGATGAAGAACGTGAAAAAATGGCAAAGGTAAATAATATGGATGTACGTGAAATCGTCGTATTTAAGCAAATGTTTAAATCACTCCAACAGGGATTTATTGTCTTAGAGGATATTGATTCATTCTATTTTACGAGCAAGCCGACACATGATGAAAATCAACTCTTTGATCATCACCTAGAGTATCTCATCAAGTATCATGAGCTATATCTATTAAAATATGATGGAAAAATAAAAATGGATCTGCCTTCAGTAGAAGATGAATTTATGAAACAAACTGAGGTCTTTTTAGAAAAAGTAATGCAATCCTATAATGAAGATCATAAAATTCAAATGGCCGTCGTTGGGGCTTCTATTTATCATTATGCCTTTCAATTGAACCGGTTGAACACGCTCGTAGAACAATATATGAAGAAGTCACAATAGAAAGCAGAGGTTATAGGAAAGAAGTAACTGGATTACCAAAATAGAATTATAAAAACGAATCTAAACAAAAAACAGGCCAATTCCTTTGGGTTCAAAGGTTTTGAGCCTGTTTTTATTTTAGTTTAATTTGATTTTTCATTATTATTAATTACTGTAATTTACCCCTAAGCTTCACATACCTTCATGCGAAATCCCAGGCTTTGTTATTTTGAATTACTAATTAGTTGAGCTTTCTTCAACTTTAGGTCGAAGCGATCTGCATTCATTACCTTAACCCAAGCAGCTATAAAGTCACATACAAACTTCTCTTGGTTATCATCTTGAGCATAAACTTCTGCTATGGCACGTAGGACGGAGTTTGAACCAAACACTAGGTCAACACTCGTTGCTGTCCGTACTACTTCACCTGTCTTACGATCACGTCCTTCAAACACATCATCTCCAACAGGCGTCCATGCTACTCCCATGTCAAGTAAGTTAACAAAGAAGTCGTTAGTAAGTGTGCCGATACTCTCAGTGAAAACTCCGTGTTTTGTGCCACCGAAGTTTGTACCTAGAACACGCATACCGCCAATAAGTGCAGTCATTTCTGGTGCAGTAAGGCCTAGCAGTTGAGCCTTGTCTACTAGTAGCTCCGCTGAACTTACACGATACTGTTTCTTCTGATAGTTGCGGAAACCATCAGCGATAGGTTCTAGCACGGCAAAACTTTCTAAGTCCGTTTGCTCTTGGGTTGCATCACCACGTCCTGGAGCGAAAGGAACCGTTACATCAATGCCTGCATCTTTTGCAGCTTTTTCTACTGCGGCACTACCACCAAGTACAATCAAGTCAGCCATGCTTACTTTCTTTTCTAAATGACTTTGAATGCTTTCAAGTACATCAAGAACTTTTATTAGTTGCTCAGGCTGATTTACTTCCCAATCCTTCTGTGGGGCAAGACGGATGCGAGCACCATTCGCACCACCACGCATATCTGAGCCGCGGAAGGTACTTGCTGAAGCCCAAGCAGTTGTGACTAATTCGTTGATTGTAAGTCCTGAGTCTAGAATCATAACTTTAATCTTTTCAACTTCTGCATCTGTTAATTTATTATCAACAGGAGAAACAGGATCTTGCCAGATAAGAACTTCTTCTGGAACTTCTGGGCCTAGATATCTTGAACGAGGCCCCATGTCACGGTGTGTTAGCTTAAACCATGCACGAGCAAATACTTCAGCAAACTCTTCTGGATTCTCATGGAAACGACGAGAGATTTTTTCGTATTCCGGATCATAACGCAAAGCCATATCGGCGGTTGTCATCATCGTCGGAACACGAACGGATGGATCCTCTGCATCTGGTGCAAGATCCTTCTCATCAGGATTGACAGCAAGCCACTGATAGGCACCTGCAGGACTCTTTGTAAGCCACCATTGATAGCCAAATAATAGATCAAAGAAACCATTATCCCACTGTGTTGGATTAGCAGTCCAAGCACCTTCAATACCGCTGGTGATGGTATCATGTCCCTTACCACTTCCGTGTGTGCTTAACCAACCTAAGCCCATTGCTTCAATAGGAGCAGCTTCTGGTTCAGGGCCAACATGAGCAGCATCTCCTGCACCGTGTGCCTTACCAAAAGTATGGCCGCCGGCTATTAGTGCTACTGTTTCTTCATCGTTCATTGCCATACGAGCAAAGGTTTCGCGTATATCACGCGCACTAGCAAGCGGATCTGGATTACCGTTTGGACCTTCTGGGTTAACATAGATAAGACCCATCTGAACGGCTCCAAGTGGGTTCTCAAGCTCACGATCGCCTGTGTAACGCTTATCCCCCAACCATTCTGTTTCAGTTCCCCAGTAGATGTCTTCTTCTGGATGCCAAATGTCTTCGCGTCCTCCGCCAAAACCAAATGTCTTTCCGCCCATTGATTCAATCGCGACATTACCTGTTAGTATAATTAAGTCAGCCCAAGAGATCTTGTTGCCATACTTTTGCTTAATCGGCCAAAGCAGTCGACGAGCTTTATCGAGGTTACCGTTGTCAGGCCAGCTGTTAAGTGGAGCAAAACGTTGGTTACCAGTTCCTGCACCGCCTCGACCATCACCTGTACGGTATGTACCTGCCGCGTGCCAAGCCATACGGATAAAGAATGGACCATAATGTCCATAGTCAGCTGGCCACCAATCTTGACTGTTTGTCATTAAATCCCGAAGATCTTGTTTAAGGGCATAGTAGTCTAACTTTTTAAATTCCTCTGCATAATCAAAGTCGTCTCCCATAGGGTTAGATTTTCTGTCATGCTGATGGAGAATATTCAAGTTTAACTGGTTGGGCCACCAGTCTCGATTTGATGTACCCCTAGAATTGTTACTAGTAGCACCGCCGTGAAACGGGCACTGTCCAATATTAGCATTGTCTTTAGCATCCATACTTTTTTCTCCTCCCTAACCGTGAAATTAAGTAGCAGATAATTATGTCTCTAGTGGTAAGCAGCTTACAAAATGCATGAAATAATTATTCTGTTTTAATTCTACTAAACTATTACTAATAAATTGAATAAATAACCATGACTTTCACAAATTTGTAATAATTAGCAGATTCTCCCTTTTAAAAAAACATCTCTTTATGATCAGTAAAAGATTCATAGATACAACGAATATCTTGTTTAAGAATCGATTCCGATACATATTGATTAAGTGTAGGATCCTCAGCAACCTATTATTCGGAAGTAATACAATCTATGACCGGTTCCCCGCCTTTATGCAGGTTAAATTCCCCCAGTTTTTAATTGCGAGTTCTCGTGTTTGTTGTTAGATGGACACCACATGGTAAGTTTTGAATTTCACCAACTAAAACTCTTTCTTTATCGTGACATGAAAAAACTCCGCACCATTAAAGTACGAAGTTAGTATTAATAGAAACGATAATATGGTTTTGAACTATTACCGTTAGGATGCCCGTTGATGCAAGTTTGTTTGAACAAGCTGCTTGTATCCCTTCTTTTGCAACCTTACAAAAATATTATTAGCCAAAAGTGAAAGAATGATCAAGACAGTGCCAAGAATATCAAACATCGTTACAACATTGCCTTGATAAATCGAAACTGAGAGTGTGGTAACGGGAACAAAGTTAATGAATAAAAGTGCATTTATTGGGGATAAAATACTAACCCCGATGTTCCAACCGAGCAGTGCAATGAGGCCAGGAAATACAATCATAAACAGTAAATGCGGACTTGTTGCGATCATCTCTTCTTCTGTTGGGATAGAAACATATCCAAACAGAGTTGCTACTGCTACAATTACAACCGCCGTTACCGTACCAAGTAGACAGCTTAACGTTGAATACCGCAAAACGGACCAACTGCTAAACTCTCTACCCCCCATTGTATAAATAACCCATCCAATAACTGCTATAAAGATGAGAATGGAAGGAATGACAGCATCCGTCGCACCTAGAAATGCTTGAATATCACCCTTTGTAATGACGAACATCGCACCAATTAATGACACGAGTACACAAATAAATGTGAAGGAATGAGGGCGTTTATTAAAAAACATCCACACAATTACAATGGAAATCATTGGCATTAACGACTCCATGATGGATGCAACCATTACCCCTGACTCACCCATTAAATCTTCTCCCCAGAAGATAAATAAATTATAGACCGTGAATGCCATAGTGCCCAAGACCCATAATTTCAGACCTTTTCCTTCAAATCGAAAAGCTTGTTTTCCTTCTTTCCAGAAAAGGATTGCTACCAAAAGGATGGTAACAGCACCATAACGAATGATAGTAAAATAAAAAGGATCAATATGTTTAAATGCCGCATGTGCGACAGGAAACATTGCTCCCCATGAAACTGCAGCAATAAAACATAAAAAAGCTCCCCATACTACATTATTTCTCAATTTCCCCCATCTACCTTTCTGAATTATTAGCAAATTGATTATCTATCTTTTTTGACATCTTGTAAAATCATAAATAATGATGATTTACCATCATTTTTTGTGATATCATATGAATAGGGAATTATTAATGGAGGGATTAACAGTGGAGTTTAAAGACTTAGAGATTTTTCAGTTGGTTGCCGAGAAAGGAACCCTTACAGCAGCAGCAAATGAGCTTAATTACGTGCAATCAAATATTACATCAAGAATTCGTAAGTTAGAAGCTGAAATGAATACTCCGTTGTTTAACCGCCATCGACGAGGGATGAGCTTAACACCTGAGGGAAAAAAACTATTAACCTATAGTAAAAAAATACTATTATTAACAGAAGAAATGAAAAATGCCGTTCAAACAAATAAAGAACCGTCTGGAAAATTAGAAATTGGAACAGTAGAAACCGTCATTCATTTACCCAAAATTTTGTCTAGCTATATTAAAAAATATAAAGATGTCGATTTGTCTGTATTTACAGGGGTTACCGAAACATTAGTGGCGGATGTTTTACATCATAAGTTGGATGGTGCTTTCATTACAGAAATGGATATACATCCCGATCTTTTGTCTCACGAAGTCTTTCAAGAGGAACTCGTATTAATTTCTGATACTCATGTTTCTACTATAGAAGAAGTAAAAGAAGAACCTATTTTATGTTTTAGCAAAGGTTGTGGATACCGAGCACGTCTTGCGGAATGGTATAAAGATCAAAACATTACCCCCAAAAAAATAATGGAATTCGGTACCTTAGAAACCATCTTGCGGAGTACTGCTATGGGACTTGGTGTTGCATTCGTTCCCAAGTCAGAAGTGAAACAAATGGAAAAAGAAGGACTCATTCAATTTCACAAAGTTCCAGAGCAATATAGTAAGATAAAAACGGTCTTTATCAGAAGAGCCGATACTTACTTAACACCCACAATTGAAAAATTTATCGAAACCATCGAGGCTAATAAATAGGAAAATCGGACATCGGGATACAGCTAGTATAAACATAACCACCCATAAATATTGATGTAATCAACCTTTATGGTGGTTTATCATTGATAACGGCAGACAGCTCTCTACATCAATATGTTTATCGCACTTCTATGTAAATTGATTGCTTCACTCATCTTGTATTGTCCCTTTTTGAAACAAGCTGAATTTTTTTCATTTAAATTGTATTGTCCCCCCTATCTAAAATTTCTAATAAAAAAACTCTAACACAGAATTTAAGTCCTACGTACTTAATAAATCTGACCGTTAGTATTAAGGAAAATTTCCGTTTCCGGCACTTCTTACTTTACCCAACTATCCATGTTCTGTTCCTACCGCCTGATTTTTACTTCTTACCCCTGTATATTCAGGATTTTGGGCATAATACAGTTTAAGTACATTAGAGAGGGGGATTGTATGAGGCTAAGAAATGGAGATTTTTATACAAATGTTTTTACCAATAAGTTATATAGGTTAAATGAAGATAACGAAAGCAGCTGGTACTTGAGTTTGCGTGATGGAGAAGGTTATCATGAAACAGAAAAGATATCAGGGCGTGATATGATTAGATTGGTAGAAGGTACTTATAAAAAAAGCTAATAAAAAAGGAACCCCCATTCCTGTTATAGTACCTGTAATCAGATTTTTTTAGCGGAAAGTAGGTAAAACTTGAAACAATATAAGTTGTTCCAAGGAAAAAGTCGCCTTTATGTCGAATATAGTAGATGAGTATCCCCATAGCTAAAGCAAGGGGTTTCGAAAGAATAGTCTTTAAAAGCACCATTGTCTTTACTCGGGCTACCACATGTCCCGCTACTACATCAGGCCGAAGCCTTCAGCTTTGCATGTCTATTTTTCATGATGATGATTTTCTGTGGAGCTTGAAGGATCTTTTGCCTTTCGAGTCCATCAAAGGCATTCTTTACATGTTTTCGTACGATATTAAAGGCGCCATTTACATCTGCATGGATTAAAACCTTTGAGCCCTTAATTTTATAAAAAGCTCTAGAATAGCGATACCCACTAAAAATAGTTTGGTGTTCTACTCCAAATGTCGGAATGGGGTCTTGATTCAAGAAACTGGACTTGGAAGTATAGCTTTCTTCCCTATCAATGACTTGAACACCTTTTCGCTCGGCTTTGTATCGAATCATTTCAATGAAAGTCGTATACGGAATTTGAATGAAGGTTTGTTTATTTGCCTTTTGCATATCAACCTCCAATTTCCAGCCAACGTTCCTTCCAATGATGATGGTATCAATGTTTCTTTCTAGAGCAATTTCTACCACTTTAGCACTAGCCTTATGCAAAAAATCCATGACTCGATTGTTTCTTTTTCGATCCAACGAAATCAAGCGTTTAGTGGTAAATATCCCTTCTTTTGGACCTTTGCCATTTCGAATGATACTCGTGTATTTCGCTCTTAACTTATTGTAGTATTGATTGATTGATTTTAACCTTGTGCCCTTGATAAGCAGAGGCTTAAGCCCCGTATTATCGACGATAGTTGCTAGGTTATCCACTCCTAAATCAATACCCATTACTCGTTTCGGCTCAAATACAAATTCATTAAATTGCTTTTCAGATCGTTCGATTTCCTTGTCTTGTTTACCTTTAAAAATGACTTCTACCACATAGCGGCCATAGGAGGGGACAATTCGAACCTGCTGAAGTTTTCCTTCGAATTGAGCCACCTTTCCCAATTTTAATGGAAGAGGGGTTCCTGGTAATTTTAGAATATTTCCATCTGTAATCTTGGTAATTTGATTGGTTAAATAACACGTGGTACGTCCATTCTTTGGCTTGTACTTTGGAATTTTTGGTTTACCGGAAAAACTTGCAGGATTCATTTTATATTTCTTTGAGGCTTCGAAGAAACTTTTCCAATCGTCATATACTTTTTTCATCGTTTGTTGATTGGACTGAGAGGGCATAGAAGTGTAATCTACTTGTTTCATCACTTTAAATAAGGCTTCTACAAAGCCATATCCAATAAATGATTTCTCAAGATGGGGAATTTCAAATAGCTTCAACTCTGGATTCATTATTTTGCCACTTTTGTCCACCTTCTTAGGTTTCTCCTTCGCTTTTTCATAACTATTCTTGCGAATCTTATTCATTTTAGGTAAATGTGTTTCAATATCCATTAGAACCTGAAGTTGATTTTCATTTCTCGTTTCCTTTTTCATGGCTGTGTATACCTGTCTGATATAGTAGTTGGTAATGTTGTACAAATTTTTAGCCTTAAAACATAGAGTATCACAGTATTCAAACAAATCATTGTCCGGATGTATTTGTATTTTATAGGCACTATACATTTCGTTCACCTCCTCCAAAAGGAACAAATGTTCTATTTGCAATTCAATTATATCAAATAGTTTCATAGAATGTATAGTGCGAGCACATATTTTTCCTAAAAAAATAACAAAATACAGCTTATATCCCCATGTCTAAAGCTAGGGTTTTACGTTGCACTTTGATAACGAAATAGCACAAACACAGAGACTCATCATGGAATAAGTGAGCCAATTCTTATGGTCATTCTTTTATATCGCATGAGATTAACAACTGGAAGAATCCAAGCCATTAGTCCAAGCACGAGACTGCCAAGATTAAGAAAACCAATCATGTCTAATTCCCCTTTGTATTTTCATTTAAGGTTCGCTTTATATCAAAAATACCTATCGTGCCGCAAACTAAAACTCCTAATGCCAAAATAACTGTTAGAAACCAATTATCACCCCAACTTACAACTACGCTATACAAACATGCCAACGCAGTGACTGTCGCAGCATAATTCGCTCTCCATTTTTTTAATTTTGGAGATTTTTCATTGCTCATAATCATTCGCCTCCAAATCAACCATTTTATAACTTTGGCAAATTTGTTCAATAAGCCTACTCCTTTATTGAAAAAGCGTCCCAGTTTATTAACGAAGCATCACTGTTAAAATAAGACTTTAGTAATCTTAATATCGGGCTTTCATTTTAATTATAAATTCACTAATAAAACCCACTAATATCCCAACAGCGATTGGTAGTAGAGCAATCTCTGAAAATGAGATTGAAATTCTAAATACTAGAAAATCTAAATCAGCTATAAATCCTATTAAATAAAGTAAAATCATCGTTCCAAATGATGCAATTAACGGAATCCAAAAAGGTTTACTCACTAAACCCCTCCTTGTTTAATATACCATTTTGATAATAAACGTTTCAGATAATGATTAAGATTCATCTCTAATTTAAAAATATTGCTCCGTTAGAGGAACACGAAAAGAGCTGCTGCATCACCCATTTTTATACTAAAGCACTCTTAAGTTCAAGAAGGGTGTCATTAATAAGATGATCTATCTAATAAACGGTAATGGCTCCTGTTCCACCAACTAAATTTGCCAACTTCTTTTTACCTTTAACTCTTTTTCCATTAAAGCCAGAAGGCTGCCAAGCCTATCATACCCACCCCTCCAAATAAAGTCCTATGTTTGTTAAGGTTGAAAACTATAAATACTTAAGAAGATAAGTAATAAGCTTTTCCTACAAAACAAAAAACACTCACAAACGTTGACTTTACAACATTTTAGAGTGTTTTATTATCTTTAAAATAAAGCCGATTTGATCTAAAGATACCGTGGTCGGGGTCGAACCGAGGTGGCGGTAACTAAAGTGTTGGTTCTTCATTCTTAAGCAAACAATTAGACAGTTGCTCTTCTCAATAGCACAAATGAAAGCAACATATATAATAAAGTAGGAAGGATGAGCCAATAAGCAATTTGAACAGCAGTATAACTGGCAAACCATTGAAAAATATCCAACCAAATACCATAATAAGTCACAAACAGTGCAACAACGCTTGAGATTAATAATACAGAAATTATCACAATAATGAGGCCTTTTGCACCAAAGCGACGAGCCGTGCTGGATATTAGTATTCCGATAAAAAATAAATTTATTAACAAGATAACATACATCGTCAATTGTTCCAAAAGTGACCCATCATTCAAATAGGGAAAGTGAAAGAAATGGACCCGGCCACCCCACCCATTTGTTGCATTTTCAATGACCGAAAGGACGACTAACATGATTCCAAACAATATATTTACAGCGACAGCCATAACGACAGTACCAAGAAAATAATCCGTTCTTCTAATTGACATTCCGATTGCATAAGGAAATGTTTGCACCACAACCATGATCCCCATGACCAGCATATAGAAAAAGATGTATGAGACCCCTCCGGTATAAATTTTCTCATCACTTGAAATAATTAGACTGACGATAAAATTTAAAAGGAACACTGAAAAGAGAATGATATTTGGTATTAAAAACCACGCCCATTTATCTCTAGAGTACATTTTTAACACACCTTGAATATTCACTGGGCAACCGCTCCTTCACGAGTAGATTTTTCTTTCGTCAAATGGACGACCAATTGCTGTAAGGACAATGGCGAAATTTCAATTCCACTAGTAGCTGCTTGATTTTGATCCAAACTGTTCTTATTTTGAATGACTGTAGCAGAGAGCAATCCACCAAAAGGCTCCCGGTCGATAACTTCCTTGTTTTTCACAAATGCTTCTACTCTTGCCGCTTGCCCGGTTACCGTATATGCGATACCTCGTAAATTTTCCGCTTCATCATTAATGATTAATCGACCTTTGTCAATGACTAAAATATGTTCAAGTAAATTACTTACCTCATCAATCAAATGGGTCGACAAGATGACAGTACGCGGATGCTCTGAGTAATCCTTCATCAACTTGTCATAAAATAAACTTCTTGAAACTGCATCAAGTCCTAAATAGGGTTCATCAAAAATCGTTAGCGGTGCTCTGCTAGCCAGGCCGATAACAACCCCAACTGCAGAGTGCATTCCCCTTGATAGTTTCTTTGGCTTTCTTTTTAAAGGGAGATTGAAACCTTTAATCAAGGAGTATGCAAATTCTTCGTCCCAATTTGGAAAAAGTGATTTTGACACTTTCAAAATATCATGAACACTGAAATTATCCGGATACTTTTGACTTTCTTTTATAAAACAAATTCGACTTAATACGCTCCTGTTTTCTTCAGGATTTGCACCAAAAACCTTTAATTCACCACCAGTAGGAAACTCTTGAGCAGTTATCAATTTCATTAATGTTGTTTTACCTGCACCATTTCTTCCAAGTAAACCGTAAATTTTATTTTCCTCAATCATAAAATTAATATCTTCAATCGCCTTAAACTCCCCGTAGGACTTATCAAGTTGATTAACCTCGACTACTTTTTTCATTGCTCTTCATCCCCTCTACGAACCATATCTGTCAACTGAACAACCGTAATCCCTAACTTCTTTGCTTCATGAATCATTGTGGTTACATACTCTTCAAAAAACTGTTCTTTCCGTTTGTTAATGACCTTTTCACGTGCTCCCTCTGCAACAAACATCCCAATCCCCCGCTTTTTATATAAAATACCTTCATCCACCAATAAATTGACACCTTTCGCTGCAGTTGCAGGATTAATTTTGTAAAATGCAGCAAATTGGTTTGTCGATGGAACCTGTGATTCCTCCGGCAACCCACCTTCAATAATGTCATCCTCAATACGTTCCGATATTTGTAAAAATATGGGCCGACCGTCGTCAATTAACTGTTTCATATCTTCACCACCACATTGGTTAGTTACTTATGTAATTAACCATATAACAAATGAAGTATAGTGTCAATAGTGTATGTTGAACTAAATAGTTGAATAAAAATAAGGGAAAACGATTTATTGACGTTTTCCCTTATTTTTATATTTAGTTAAGTATAAAAAAACACTTTCTTCCTAAAAAACTCCAATTGAAAGAATAAACATTGTGATTTTCTAATTGAAGCGCAGCGTAAAATTGTCCAAAACCCATACCGATTTTACATTTTTTATTTTTTACTATCCAACTCGGTGTTCCCCTAGCATTGGATCGGTGTGTGCAAATAATTCAACATCATCAATGGAAGCGTATTTATTTTTTCGTAACTTTACACGGTCCATCCCCTTTAAACTTTTATAAAGTTCACTAAGATTAGACCCTTTTAGGCCACTAAGATATTCATTTTTTACGAGTATATCAATTAAAGCAACAATGTTAGCTAAAACAGGTCATATTATTCGAGTAAAATATTTTCTAATGTCTGTCTTTTTTTCGTCTAAAGTCCGAATTGATAAAATTATTTGACTTTTTTAATTAAAATGTTAATATTGTAAATGCAACAGGTAAATATTACAACTTAATCATGATGTAAACCGCTAGAGGTGCCTTTTTAAAGGGCTGAGATTGAAGTACTACTTCGGGACTCTATGAACCTGATCTGGGTTATACCAGCGTAGGGAAGTGGGAATCACGATATTTGAATCCAAGGTATTTTCATATTCAAATGATCAACCACTTTCTTATTTGAGAAAGTGGTTTTTTGTTTTCCAAAGGGGCAATAAAAGCGGAATCCTATCGTTGAGGGGTGAAATTAAATTAATAGTATTAAAGAGTTACATATTATATCAAATGGTAAAATGTCAATCGAGCAATTAAGGGAGATTTTAATAAACATTCATCCCTTTGTGTCTGTGATTCACTTACGGGAAAAACAAAAAACAGCAAAGGAGCTTTTTGAAGTAGTTCAACTATTAATGTATGCAAACATCCCATTGTCTAAAATTATGATTAATGATCGGATTGATGTGGCTCTCGTAACAAGGGCAGTAGGTGTTCAGTTAGCCTTTCATAGTTTAGGTGCTTCCGTTGTAAAGGATCACTTTCCTCAACTTAGAATTGGGTGTTCTATCCACTCCTTTGAGGAAGGAAAAAAAGCCATACTGGATGGTGCTGATTACGTGCTGTTTGGCCACATTTTTGATTCTAAATCGAAACCTGGTACACCTCCGAGAGGGCTTGAAGAATTAAAAAGGGTTACCACACTAGATATCCCTGTCATTGCGATTGGTGGTATCACACCGGAGAATACTAGAAAGGTTCTTGACGCAGGAGCAAAAGGGATTGCTGTGATGTCAGGAGTTTTAGATACCCGTGATCCCTTAACCGCGGTAAAAGCTTACGCAAATGCATTAAAAATAGGAGGTGGAAAAAGTGAAAAAGTCCTTTGATGTTGCGATTATCGGCGGAGGCATTAACGGTTCCTCTATTGCCTATCAACTTGCAAAAAGGGGGAGAAAAGTCATCATTCTTGAGAAAAATCAATTGGCTTGTGAGGCATCTAGTGCGGCTGCAGGAATGCTTGCAGCACAGGCTGAACTTGAAAAGGACGGCCCCCTCTTCCAACTCGCCTTAAAAAGTCAGGCAATGTTTTCCTCCCTTTCTTATGAATTACTTGAATATACCGGGATCGATATTGAGTTCATTAATAAAGGCATGTTAAAAATTGCCGAAACTGAAGAAATAGCAGTGGAAGTTAAAAAGCAGGTTGAGTTTCAAAAAAATTGGGATCCATCCATACAATGGCTCGATGACAGTGAAATTAGAGAAATGGAACCATCCCTGTCCCCTATTGTTGCAGGAGGAATGTACCTCCCAAACGATGGTCATGTCCAGCCAAAAAAATTATCACAAGCTTTCGCTAAAGCTGCTTTATGTTTCGGGGCAGAAATTCATGAAAAAACGGAAGTGCTCTCTTTTCTTTACGATAAGGACAAAGTTAAAGGTGTTAAGACCACTAGAGGAGTCATCCATTGTGACCAGGTGGTTGTTGCTACCGGAGCATGGGCATCACAGTTAATGAAAGAGACGGCTCTAAATATAAATGTGTTTCCCGTTAAAGGTGAATGTTTTTCAGTTAGAACTGAAGCACCAATCATTAACACCACTTTATTTTCTGATAAACGTTGTTATATAGTCCCGAAACGAAATGGTGAAATTTATATTGGGGCGACGATGGTGGAAAATACATTTGATAAAAACGTGACACCTGGTGGGATTGCAACATTGCTAGAAAGAGCGCTTCACCTTGTTCCTAAAATTAAGAACTTATCATGGGAGCGTGTTTGGTGCGGCATTCGACCACAAACTGGGGACGGGAACCCATACATTGGTGAACATCCGGAATGGAAGGGGTTATTTATTGCAGCTGGCCATTTTCGTAATGGGATTTTATTAAGTCCAATAACAGGTAAGCTTGTTGCCGATTTGATGGAAGGAAGACTAGCAGATGATTCACTGCTCACTTCTTTTCGGATTGATAGACATAAAGAAATGACATATTAGGGGGACAAAATGAAAGTATTATTAAACGGGGAATCCATACAATTGGCCGAAGAGATTGTAACTGTTGCAGATTTACTAACACATTATGAAATCCAAGAAAAAGTCGTTGTCGTTGAAATAAACGGAGAAATTTTAACCCGTGTAGAGCACCAAAGTACTAGATTAGCAGATAAAGATCGAATCGAAATCGTTCATTTTGTAGGAGGCGGTTAATATGTTAAAAATTGGCTCATTATCCTTTCAATCTCGTTTATTGCTTGGAACCGGAAAGTATCCAAGCTATGAAATTCAAAAAGCTGCTGTAGAAATTTCCGAGGCAGAAATCTTAACGTTTGCCGTTAGACGTATGAATATTTTTGAACCAAGTCAGCCCAATTTCTTAGAACAACTTGATACCACTAAATATACTCTGCTTCCGAATACAGCAGGGGCAAAAACAGCTGCAGAGGCGGTGCGTATCGCTAAATTAGCTAAAGCTTCAGGATTGTGCGATATGATCAAAGTCGAGGTAATTGGCTGTGATAAAACACTGCTACCCGACCCAGTTGAAACTCTTAAGGCAACTGAAGAACTAGTGAAGGAAGGATTTATTGTTCTTCCCTATACATCGGATGATGTAGTACTAGCGAGGAAACTTCAGGAGGCTGGTTGTCACGCTGTTATGCCTGGAGCTTCACCTATTGGGTCCGGCCAAGGTATCATTAATCCAGTTAACCTTCGTTTTATTATTGAGCAAGCAACAGTACCAGTTATTGTTGATGCTGGTATTGGCTCCCCTGCTGATGCAGCTTTCGCGATGGAATTAGGTGCAGATGGCGTCTTATTAAATACTGCTGTATCTGCAGCAAAAGACCCAGTAAAAATGGCAAAAGCAATGAGTTTAGCAATTGAAGCTGGACTTTTAGGATTTGAAGCTGGGCGGATGGAGAAAAAACGATATGCAACAGCAAGCAGTCCAAAGGAAGGGATGAGTATCGGGTGATCAATCGGTACTCACGCCAAGAGTTATTTTTACCTATAGGAAAAGACGGGCAGCAAAAAATTGCATCTAAACATGCTCTCATCATTGGGGCGGGGGCACTTGGCTCAGGAAATGCGGAAGCACTTGTTCGTGCAGGAATCGGTAAATTAACCATCGTTGATCGTGATTATGTGGAATGGTCCAATCTTCAGCGGCAGCAGTTGTATTCAGAGGAAGATGCCAAACGGCGTCTTCCAAAAGTGATTGCCGCCAAGAAACGGTTATCAACGATAAACTCATCTGTACTCATTGAGGCAATTGTTGCGGATGCCTCGGTTATGGAACTAGAGGGTTGGGCTAAAGATGTTGATCTTATCATCGATGCTACTGATAATTTCGAAACAAGAATGATCATTAATGATGTGTCGCAAAAGTATCGTGTTCCTTGGATTTATGGCGCTTGTGTTGGAAGCTACGGGATATCATACACGTTTATTCCCCCAGCAACACCATGTTTCTCATGTTTATTAGACACTGTCCCTTTAGGGGGGTTAACCTGTGATACAGCAGGAATAATAAGCCCGGCGGTAAATATGGTCGTTTCCTATCAATCTAGTGAAGCTTTAAAAATCTTGGTCGGTGATTTCCATTCATTACGTCATAAATTAGTTTCCTTTGATTTATGGAAAAACCAATATAGTGCAATAAAAGTCGACAAATTAAAAAATGAGCATTGCCCCTCTTGCGGGGAACATCGCTCTTATCCCTATTTATCGTATGAAAATCAAACGAAAACAGCTGTACTATGTGGAAGAGATTCCGTTCAAATTCGCCCTTCCCGTCAAACAGACCGTGATTTGGCGGCACTAGAAAAAGTTCTTGTTAATCAAGGGGGAGCCATACAGCGAAATCCATATCTTTTATCTTTTAGTATAGCGTCCCATCGCTTAGTGATTTTTAAAGACGGCAGAGTTTTAATACATGGAACAAAAGATATTTTTGAAGCAAAAGCGCTGTACCATAAATATTTAGGATAATAAGCTACGATAATCAAGTTTGTAGGTCTCTCCAGAAATGGGGTCAGTCCCCTCGTTAAGTAAAGCTTTAACGCACCGGGGGACTGACCCTAAAAATCTCTATTTTAACTAGTTGCGGTCGGTGCCGCGATAAAATATTGGCCTATTTCATCAATAACTGTAATACTCCTTCTTTCATTTAAATCAATCATCACAATAACAGCAGTCGCTTCTGTAATGAGGTCTCCTTGGTCATTGGAAATTTTTTGTTCAAATGTAAAACTTGTATGACCAAGCCTGGCTGGTTTTGTTTTTATTTGCAGTTTATCACCAAGTATTGCTTCTTTAATGTAGTTAATTTCTAATCTACGCACCATTATTCCAAGTTTTTTTGAAACCATCCCTTTTATGTCTATTCCCATTTGATCGAACCAGTTCATACGTGCATGCTCTAAATATGAAACATAAACACCGTTGTTTACATGATTCAGTAAATCTAGATCATCGGGCATAACTTCAATAGTAAAAACAGTTTCCATTAAAACACCTGCTTCTATGAAATTCAAAACTCTATCAATTAAGGAAGAATCGACCTAAAGGAATTTTATCTTTTGAACGCAGCTTCCTACATTTTATATTCATAGACCTTATCTTTTTTAGATGATAATTGTAAGATTTTCCTAGCTTCATCAGGTGTTGCAACTTCTCTTCCTAACGTTTTTGCCAGATCACTTATCCGTTTAACAAATTGGGCATTTGATGTTGCCAGCTCTCCTCTACGATAATAGACACTATCCTCCATTCCTACCCTAACATGCCCACCTAATAATATACTCATAGTATTTATAGGTAATTGGTGCCTGCTCGCCCCAATAGCTGACCATGTGGATCCTTCTGGAAGGCATTCTACCAACTGAATTAATTTTTTTGGCGTTGCGGGCGCACCACCTTCTGTGCCGAGCACAAATTGGAAATGTAAGGGACCTTTCATAAGTCCTTTTTTTGCAAGACGCAAGGCGTTATAAATCATTCCTTCGTCAAACACTTCAATTTCAGGTTTTATATTTCGATTTTTTGTTTCCGTCGCCAGTTTTTCTAAAAAGCTCGGAGTATTAAGAAACACCCCTGAACCTAAATTTATGGAGCCAGCATCAAAAGAAACCATTTCTGGGTTTAATTCACATACCCGAAGTCTTTCCACTTCCGTTGCTTGGATTCCTCCTGCAGTAGTTAAGTTTAAAATGATATCACACTTTTCTCGCACCCGATTGAGAACCTCTTGATAGACATTCAAATCCAACGTATTTTCGCCCATAATATCCTTTACATGTACATGTCCTATAGCAGCTCCCGCTTTCCATGATTCATATATAGAATCTGCAATTTCTTCTGTTGTCAGCGGAACATAGGGAGTGTGTTTCCGAGTTGTTTGAGAACCAGTTGGGGCTACCGTAATAATTAACTTTTCCAATATATCTCCTCCATTTCATTTGGTCTATCAAACTAGTGTTTTATTCTGCGCAGATCGTATTTCTTAGTACCCCGATTTGCGACACTTCAACCTCTACCACATCTCCCTCTTTCATAAATAATTGAGGCTTTCTAGCAGCCCCAATCCCTGCAGGAGTTCCTGTAACAATCACATCACCAGGAAGCAAGGTGGTAAACGTGGATACATAATTGATAATCTGTGGTATCGAGAAAATGAGATAATCTGTATTAGTCTCTTGGACGACCTCACCATTCAATCTCGTCACAAGCTTGAGAGGCTGTTTCGTCACATCAATTTCATCGCTTGTTACCATCCATGGACCAAACGGGCCTGTTCCGTTAAAGTTTCTACCTGGCCCCCACTGCTTCGTATGGATTTGCCAGTCACGGATAGAACCGTCATTATAGCAGGAATAGCCGGCCACATATTGAAAAGCATCACCCTCCGAGATTCTTCTTCCCTCTCGACCAATAATGATGGCGATTTCCCCTCATTATGGGACATAGAAAAACCCGATTAAGGGGCACTTTTTATTTAGTGTCCTTTAATCGGGTTATAGTTCAATATTAAATTTGGAGAATTTTTATGGTTCGCGGAAGATGGAAGCTGTTATTTGTTAAATAAGATGGATTTAGATGTAGCCGGGTAAGCCCTGCTGCATTTTTCAATTATTTCGTGCATCTAAATATGGATATGGTAATAACACCTTAGAATAGCGTTCGTTTAGGTACAGTATTTCTCAAACTTTCTTTTGATTAAGAAAAATTTTATTAAAAAGGAGACTCCCGAAATCCTTGGGAGTCTAGACAGTACTAATCTATTTAATAGGGGGTCAAATAGTGATTCCAATTATATTCGGTTTATGAAATATAAAACAGAGGAAATATTACTAAAATTATCCAATGAAAAAAGGGGAATTTGGACTAGGATTAAATAAAATTATTCCTATATACAGAAAGTTAGAAGATCATCAGCATTTACATTCCCATTTGATTTCTGGCTAATATAAGATCTTAACGAACGGCATTCATATTCCACATCTTCTGGTTCCCATAAATGTGAGGTGATTACCAAATGAAAAGAATATTGTTTTTCTTTCTAGTTTACGATAACAGACATTATTTTTTGAGTAAGATTTTTTCTAATGTCTGTGCATTCTCTCTATCTAAAATTCCATAATCTTCTTTAATATTGTTACTAATAATTGTTGCCGTATCATTACTTTGATTGAACCAAATTTGGTACTCAAATAATCTTTCAGGCATATTTACATCGTACTTGAAAAATAGAGTTGTACATCTTCTTTTCTTGCCATTTTTGGTTCTACATTTGGTTCCCGCTTAACTTGGTTAAATGCTTTTCTAAATACATCTACGGTTTCTTCATCCTTAATCATGAAAGCTCCTTCATAGCTTTCATCTGCCTTAACTACTTCCACATCTACTCTGGTAAGTTGATTTAAATAAATACTTATTCGGAGCTTTATTTGTACAGCCTATTAACAACATTACGAAAATAATAAGATGATATGGTAGCCATTTGTTTTTTTTGACATGCTAGAAATGTTATTACTACTAAGCTATTTTGTCCAAAAGTTGACCATACAAGATTTCCTCTTTTTGATCGCAAACATGTCTAACTTTTATTAACATAATTTGGACAATAATTATCGGCTTTCTTAAAGGTGCTCCCCTATATTAGGTGAGTAAAACTACTTCAGCTGGGTAGTATATGTTTGGGATGGTGTGCGTTCACTTTTAGCATATTCCCTATAAATAAACGAGGAGTGAGCAGATGAATCAGAGTAACGAACGCAATAACTTTGGTGGAAATGTAGAAGAAAGTGGCAACAATCAAGCTAGTAGTAATGCTAATCAAGGTACCAGTGACTTTAGTGAAGCAGCAGGAACTATTACTGATGCCGTTGCGGGTGCTATGATAGGTTCTCAATTCGGACTAATTGGTACTGTTATAGGCGGTGTTTCAGGCGGAATTATTGGTAACCAGATGGTGGAGGGGGCTGAAGCAGATATCGATTCAGATTCCAATAATCGTGATGATAGCAATAATATATAAGTAGCCATTTTTCATAAGGATTCCAATCAATTTAACAAGGAAATGTAAATTTTCCGTTAACCTCAGATGTTGAAGAACATGGGTGGCTAAAAATGACAGATCCGATCTTAAACTCTTGCCCCCGTTAACTTTAAGTGTAATATTTCACAAGATATCAATGCATTAATACTCCTTTATTTTTAAAAAAATGTCTTTACAATTACCTATTGTAAGGACATTTTTTTATTGGATTTAGCGTTTCAATTTATTTTTAGTTGGTAGGCTTCCTCAAGTATTGATTTTAAATTTCTCTCTTCATTTCGATATAAAGGAAGTCCAGAATTTTTCTCCTATCCCTGCAAGTTGCTCGGGTGTAAAGATATTATTCTGACACTCACCCATCCATAATTAGAAAGGTTTACATCAATCCAAGTTTTTTACACAATTACGGGATTATCTTTTGCACTTTATATGTATCAATTATTTATTGGCGATCATAAATCAAATTATTAAATATGGGATCTTTGGTGCTATAATCTGGTCCAAATGAAAATAAGCGCTATCCTTTTATTCAAGGATGGTGTCCTTTTGTTGAACACGGGCTATATACAACACATTCTAACGGGCGAGTTTAGCTCAATAATGAAAACTAGCAGCCGCAGCCGCAGCCGCTCATTGTTTAACTCTTGCACCGTACTATAGTTTAGTAGAAATCTTCACAATCTTTTCTTTACCTTAACAAGCTCTAATCTCTTAAATCTGTGGAGGCAATACAAAAAGACGCCCTCTTATTAAAGAAAAGCGCCCGTTTGCTGAATATAAAAAATTGCGAAAGAGCTATAAAAATAGCTCTTTGTGGTTCAATTCTACAATGTACAAAAATTTTAGATATAAATGAAAAATGACCTTTTCCCGTTATCGAGAAAAGATCATCCATTTTCTTTTTAATGCCCTGCCATCATTGCGGTATTCGCGTCTTTTGTTTCATCATCGGGCGCAAGTTCCGGCTGTTGTTTTGGTCTACTAAGGATTGTTCCTAGAAGTGCCCCAGCTAATGCAATCCCTGCAGCTAGAAGGAATGTGTCACCATAGGCAGCAACGGATGCTTCAATTGGGTTAGCTGTTTCTGTCATATGATCAGTAATTCTTGACGTTAGGAACCCAGTCATACCTGCTACCGCAAATGAAACCATTACTTGTTGGGCCGCAGTTGTTAATGGTGTGACGCGATTTACAAGATGTTTTGGGGCGGATTGAAGAACATGGGTATTAATTGCCATCATGGATAGACCCATTCCTGCTCCCATCATCACTAAACATGTAATGATAAATCCAGTAGATGTATCCATAGAAATTCGTGAAAGCATAACTAGCGCTGCAGTAATAATAGACAAACCTGTTATAGCTAAAGGACGAGCACCAATTTTATCATATAAACGCCCTCCGATTGGCATCATAACACCTGATGCTAGTGCTTGTGGGAGTAGAATTAAACCAGTATCTAATGCACCGTAACCTCTTACTGTTTGTAAAAATAACGGGACAATAATCATAACCCCAAATAATGCGATTTGGGAAATCCATGCAATCACAATCCCTTTTCTAAAGTCAGATGAACCAAAAACTCTCAGCTCTAATAAAGGCTGCTTTTGACGAAGTTCAACGATAATGAATAGAATAAGAGCAACTCCACCTACAATTAATCCGGTAAGAGTTTCCGTTGAAGTCCAGCTTTTTCCCCCTTCACTCACTCCATAGGCTAGCATTGCGAATGCGATAGGTGCTAATATGATTCCTAAAAAATCAAGTGATGGAACGGTCTTACGTTCAACGTTCGGCAAAAATTTCATTCCAACCAATAGTGCAATAATACCGATTGGCAAATTAATAAGGAAAATCCAGTGCCAAGTAACGTATTCTACAAGATATCCTGCTAAAACAGGCCCTAGTGCAGGTGCTAATAGCATCGGAACCCCAAGTGTTCCCATTACGGCCCCAATTTTATCCGGAGGAGCAAGTCGGAAAATCATGGCCATTCCTATTGGAGCAACCATTCCTCCGCCCAGCCCTTGAATAACCCGATAGATGATTAGCTGTTCAGGGTTTTGTGCAACAGAACATAGAACGGAACCAAGCGTAAACAAGACGATTGTAATTAAAAATATCTTTTTTGCCCCAAATCGGTCCGTCATCCACCCAGCTAAAGGAATGACAGCTGCTAATGCAAGCGTATACCCTGTTATGGACCATTGCATGGTCGAAACATCAGACTTAAAATCTTTCACTATTCCAGGAAGCGCAACATTCATCGCCGTACTATCAAGAATTACCATTATCATACCAACAATGACAGCTAGTAGTGGTCCTATGATGGTTTTAATGGAAAATGCTTCATTGTTATTTTCTTTTTTTGTTGACATACGTCATCTCCTTTTCTAAAATTTTGGGAACGTAAAAACAGCGAATTTCAGTTATTCAAAAACCATGAAAAAAAGGTTTCTCTAGACCCACTCATATTCTGTTGTTAATATGGTAAGGGATTTATTCAGTTGTTTGAGAGGTCTGCCCTTTTGCTCGAGTCAGCCTCTGATTCTGTCATTACTGCTTTTTAATTGGAAACCAACCTGGAGAATTTATAATAGCATTCCATAAACTATCTGGAACAACTAGCTGTTCTTGAGCAGTTGGATCCAATTCTGTCTCGATATCATTTTCGCGACCACTTTCCATCTTTTGTACCCATTGTGGATCAATGATAAGCTCATGTCCTAGAGCAATTAGGGGTATGCCAGATGAGAAAGCTTTTTTTGCATCTTCAGCTGCATAAATGGAGCCTACTCCGATAATCGGTGTGCGTCCATTCACTTTTTCCCTGATCATCTCAATGATAGGAGTAGTAGATTCCTTATCCCGCATAGAGCTTTGGAAGAACTCACCTAATGAAAGGTGAATATAGTCTAATTCTTGATTTGTAAGAACATCTACTAAAGTAAGAGTATCCTCCATTGTAATGCCAGGGTTTTCTCTTTCCTCTGGAGATAGTCGATAACCAATAATAAATGGCGCATTTGTTGCCTTGTTCACGGCCTTTTTTACTTCCTCAATGACAGCTAGTGGGAAGCGTAGTCTATTTTCCAACGTGCCTCCCCATTTATCCGAACGTCTATTTGAATGAGGGGAAAAGAATTGTTGGATTAAGAATGTGTTTGCACCATGAAGTTCTACACCATCAAATCCGGCTTCAACTGCACGTCTAGCTGCGTGGCCGAAGTCTTGAATAATGGATTCGATTTCATCTTCCATTAATTCACGAGGAGTCTGTGCACCTTCTCTCTCTGCTGGCACGGCACTGGCACTTACAATTTCACCATTTGGAACGAGCTCAGGAGGGCACATACGTCCGCCATGGAAAATTTGTAAAATGGCTTTAGCTCCTTCACCTTTAATTGTTGATGCTAAACTTTTTAAACTATCAATCATTGAGTCATCATGAGCTCCAAACTCACCTTGAAATCCTTTTCCGGAAGGTGTCACAAAGGCACAAGCTGTAATCACTGTTCCCACTCCACCAGCACGTTTTCTATAGTAAGAAAGTTCTTTTTCTGAAACCGTCCCATCATCATGCGAACCGAAATTAGTCATTGGTGCCATTATTACTCTATTTTTAACCTCAACACCAGATGGAAAAGTATAACTAGAAAACATTTTTTCAATTGCAGACAAGTTAATTCCTCCCTAATGATCTATCACAATGAAAGTACGTAGCATTACAAGTTTCACATTCGCTTTTTATTACATAATCAATTGTATGGTTCATGTTTTTCTATTATAAAAAACCTTTATGTCAAAGAGGTGTAGAATATGGCGTGGTTATTAAAGTACTAGAACAATTAAAAAGGGTACCTCTCAATCCATTGCTGGCAAGGTGATGATTTGAATTAAACTAGGTTGTAATACTTCAAAAATCCACTTCTCCACAAATTCAAACTTTTTGACGAATGCCTGTTTCGGCGGCTTTCTCTATGGTATCGAATAAATGATGCATGTTAACCGCCGTGTTAAAGTCAGGGGTGTCATGGGTGTTTTCACGTAAATTTTTGTAAAATTTTGTATAAAGTTGTGCAACATTGTAAGAAGGCCCGTAGTTCAACTCGGAAGGTACCCAGTAATATTGAGAAGGAATCGTCAATACTTCGAGATCTTTACTTTGTCCTTGAGCACCTTTTAAAATAAACGAGTCCATTTGAAACATCATCTTATCCTTGGAAACCATCACAAGATCACCTTCTGTACCATTGATTTCCAAGGTGAGCCTTGCAACATTGGTATTACGTACATGACTTGATACGACAGCGCCATTTTCCAAGATTCCATTTACCAGCACATAGTCCGGTGAAGTGGCTTGAATGATCTCTCCAGTTTCAATAACTCTCACGTTTTTAAATTGTGTCCCTACTATCGCTGAAACCTCAGAGAATTGTCCCAACATATATGTCATTCCATCAAGAAGATGACCATTCGAAATAGTCAACTGGTTTGCTCCATTTACTTTATCGAGAATGTAAAGATGTGCTTGATCAATCGTACCACTGGCAGTCGGAAAGGGAGGCAGTGAATAGCTTACATTCACCGATAAAACCTTACCTACATAACCACTAGAAATGAGATCCTTAATATAATTTACAGCGGGATTTGCCCTGGCCTGAAGCCCTATGATATGTCGAACCCCTTTTTCTTCAGCTATTTGCAGAAGATCAGCTGCTTCTTTTGTTGTACGGCCGAGAGGAAATTCACAGTATACATGCTTCCCAGCTTTCAAGGCAGTCCGTACCAGCTTGTCATGCTCAGGAACCCTGACTGTGATGGTAACAATATCGACATCTGGATGAATGGCAAGTTCATAAGGATCAGTAAATGCATGAGGAATCCCAAAACGTTTAGATGTTTCATTTGCACTCTCTTGACGAGTGGTGCTAACTGCTGTAACTTCAAAGTTTGGTAACGCTTGTAACGCAGGGATGTGTCCCATGCTACCCCAACCGCCATTCGGACTTGCTCCAATTATTCCAACACCTAATTTATCTAACTTCATGTCGTTCCTCCTAAAATTTTTCTCATATGGCCTATATTAACTTAATATTAAAAAATTTATTTTATATAAAAGTCTACCAAATAGTGCCACAAGATGTAGAACATACGCTCTATGGCATTATGACAGCACATGGACGTTTGATACTTTCACCAAAAAGAAGAATCAGAAGCACCTAAAGCAGCTAATTTACCTAACCGCAGCTTAATTTATTTTAAGATATCTTTTAAATGGCATTGGGTACTACCACAAAAAGAAAAAATAAGATGTTTAGCGAATGAACAAAATCTGGAGTGCCATATAGATTCCATCTTTACTTACACAAGTGTCCCCAAATGCTTATTTACATCATATTCAATTAATTCTTCACCATTTTTGATACGATGCAGAAAATCAGGGTTGGCAAGGAGAGGACGACCAAATGCAGCAATATCGATTGTACCCTCTCGCAATGCTTGTTCAGCTATTTCCTGATTTAAATTACCTACCCCGATGCTGACACCATCCCAGTATTTTCGAACTAGTTGATGCAGCGTTTTCCCATCAGCAAACACTTCCGTAAAGTCCATCATAGCAGTAGATGGGTGGATCATTTTCACTCCCACTTCTTTGAAAGCCTCGGTAAATGTGCGAATTGCTTCTTCTGGATTCTCCATAATTTTGTCAGAGTACCCGTCTTTCATAAGCGAAAAGCGGATTAGCGTGCGATCCGCACCAATCGCATTAATGACAGAAGCTAATACTTCTTTCATAAAAGTAAGGCGTTGTGCAAAATCACCACCATAGCGGTCAGTTCTTTTATTGGTGAGATCAGAGTTAAATTGATCGATTAGATAGCCATGAGCCCCATGGATCTCTACTCCGTCGAAGCCAGCCTTTATCGCATTTTTCGCCGCTTGCGCAAATTGACGGACAACTTCCTGAATGTCTTCTATCGACATCTCCTCAGGCACGTCATAGGGCTTGCGAAAACGATGAACTAAACCTTCTGCTTGAATCGCTGATGGAGCTTGTGGAGGTAAACCACCAGTTAACTCGTGATGGGTGAGTCTTCCCACATGCCAAATCTGGGCAATAATCGTGCCCCCTTCGGCATGTACGGCTTCAGTCACTTTTTTCCAGGCTGCAATTTGTTCTGAGGAATACAAACCTGGGACCCCCGGGTTCCCTTTCCCTTGTGGGCTGATGACTGTTCCTTCTGTAATAATGAGGCCGATGTTATCTGCCGCGCGTTTCCGGTAATATTCGACCACATCTGGACCTACAACACCCGTCTGGTCGTCAGCAAAACAACGTGTCATCGGTGCCATAGCCGTACGGGTTCTTAAGTTCCAAGATCCAAACTGAACAGTCTCAAATAGTTTTTCCTGTACTGATTGTTTCATTGTGTTTCCTCCTGTTCTATATAGCGCTGCACCATATAATTCTATTTTGTTTCTTTATTTATTCGTTTTATTGTTCGATAACAATCGAACAATTGAACATTACCACATCTTATGATATCATGCAACTATGAGAACACTATTTCATCCGAATCGCTCAGATATTCAATTAACATCTGTATTATACGCATTAAGTGACCCCATAAGGCTGAGTATTGTCAATAACTTAGCATGTGGCAAAGAACTAACTTGTGGTGCTTTTGATATATCTATCGCTAAATCAACATTTTCTCACCATATTAAAGTGTTAAGAGAATCCGGAGTGATAGAAATAAGAATAGAAGGGAGGCAACGTTTCATCTCGCTGCGGGCTAATGACTTAAATGATCGTTTTCCAGGATTACTAAAGTCAATTCTAACAGCAACTAAACCTTTTTAAAATTCTACCCAACATTAACAAAAATGGGCTTAGAACAGGCAATCAGTATTGATCCAGAATAGCTTCGGAAAAAGCACTTGAAGGGCGTGATCATGCAGATCCTTTATTCACTTTTTTAAAAGGACAGAAAAAAGGAGTTCTATCAAAAATTATTAAATGGAATTTCACAAAATTTCTTGTGGACCGCAATGGTCAAGTTATTAAGCGCTATGCACCCGCGACCCAGCCAATCAAAATTGAGAATGATTTAATTAAATTATTGTAAGATCCTTCTTCTTAAAACCAATCTAGTATATTTAGATATTTCTTCAATTAAAATTGTAAGTAAGGTAATCTTCGAGAAAGACTTCATAACGTAAAAAAACAACTACGCTTGCAATCTATGAAACAGCAAGTGAATTCAATAAATTTTATTAAAACGTCCTTAAACCATTTGGTTTAACTTATCCTCAATACTTGGTTCCAGTGGCCTTATGGGAAGATGATGGAGTAACGGTAAATTAAAATTGGTCCAATTATTAATTGAGTAGGAGGCTAACCATTAATTGATTAGCCGACCTCTCACACCACCGTGAGTACGGTTCCGTACACGGCGATTCAACCCTTTAAGTATCTATGCTCATAGAGTATGGTCATATCTCTGAGACCCCATTTTATGAGCCTTTCTTTTGTTATTGCTTGATGAATAATTTGACTACAAGATAAACGCAAGTATCCCTTTTGTGAATTGGCAAGTTTCATTGCTTCATCATGATTAATTCCATACCTCCGAAGCATTCGATATCTTGTTTTAGGTTTCTTCCACCTTTTCCAAATAAGCTGTCTTAGTCGATGGTTTAACCATTGTTGGGTATTGTATATGAATTTCTTCATATTTGATATTCCTCAATAATTAATCCAACCTATATTTTAAACTAGCTAAT
The DNA here is from genome assembly GCF_031457145.1 of Neobacillus niacini. Lineage (GTDB taxonomy): Bacteria > Bacillota > Bacilli > Bacillales > Cytobacillaceae > Neobacillus > Neobacillus niacini_J. Next base: position 739,111 of record NZ_JAVDVZ010000001.1, on the reverse strand, counting down.
AGTTTGTCAATATTTTTCAATGAAAACTTGTTTAAGTTAAAATATTTAAAATCTATTTCACTCTTACCAATTTTCTTTAAATGTGTTGTTCAACAATCTGGCCCTAAAATGAAAAATGAGCGCTTATCCTTGTTCCAGGATTGCGCCCTTTAATGTAATAGCCATATTTCTGAAGCAATGCTCATTAACTCAATCAGTTGTCCTTTGGCTTGTTGTTTTAAAAAAACTAATTACCAGGCAGTTGGATGCTGCGCCAGCCGCTTACATCGCATTGGCCATATTCATTATCACCCACAGTAACCACCGTGCCGTCCGATTTAAGACCGAGAGTATGAGCGCAACCCGCCGCGACCGCCACAATATCGCGCCAGTCACTTACACTGCATTGGCCATGCTTATTCAAACCCACAGCCGCCACCGTGCCGTCCGATTTAAGACCGATGGTATGATTACTACCCGCCGCTATCGCCACAATACCGTGCCAGCCGCTCACATCGCATTGTCCTACCTTATTTTGACCCACAGCAACCGCAGTGCCATCCGATTTAAGCCCAACAGTATGAAGATAACCCGCCGCAACCGCCACTATGTCGCACCAGTCGCTTACATTGCATTGGCGATACCTATTATTACCCACAGCCGTCACCATGCCGTCCAATTTAAGACCGATGGTATGCCAGTCACCCGCCGCGACCGCCACAATATCATGCCAGCCGCTTACATTGCATTCACCTTCATTATTTCGGCCCACAGCTACCACCGAACCATTCGATTTAAGCCCAATGGTATGTCTCCAACCCGCCGCTACCGCTACAATATCGTGCCAGTCGTTTACATCGCATTGGTCATGCTTATTCCAACCCACAGCCGCCACAGTACCGTCAGATTTAAGACCGATTGTATGAGCATTACCCGTGTTCGTCGCCATATGAACATTACCAGCCGCTACCGCCACAATTTTGAGCCAGCCTCTTACATTACATTGGCCATATTTATTATCACCCACAGCCGTCACCGTGCCGTCAGATTTTAGACCAACGGTATGACGACGACCCGCCGCTATCGTATCTTTTGGCCACCGTTTCACCTTTAGCGCCGCTTCTTTCGGTGAAATGTAATCCATGTTTTACCTCCTTGAATATAAGCTACCCTGCAGTTACCTGACAAGTATATGTAACTTTACGGTTGCTCGTCAAATGTAAGTAACTGTATGATTGTGTGATAAAGAACCATATCTAACTGTTCTTTTAGCTTATTCCATATATGGCCCGATTGTTGAATAAGAGCTAAAGACGCTTCTTCAATTAAACTCCCGTTAGTTCCAAACCCAACAAAGTGTATAAATATTAATATCTATTTATTTGTTTGAGAATTAATTAATACGGACAAACTTTATATCAATTAAAGCTAGAAACAAAATTAATTAGTTTGGTCAAAGTATTAGGCAACTTCCCGACATCTTTTACCATCACCTTAAAGATAATATAACTTTGCTAAAACACCTAAAAAACAAAGTTTTCGATACAAGCATTATTTATTGAGTAAGATATTTTCTAATGTCTGTGCATTTTCTTTATCCAAAGTTCCAAACCCTTCATTTACATTGTTACTAATTATGGTTACAGTATCATTACTTTGATTGAACCAAATCTGGTATTCAAATAATCTTTCAGGCATATTCTCATCATACTTGAAAAACAGGGTGGCCTTTACATCTTCTTTTATTGCCATTTTTGGTTCAACATTTGGTTCCCACTTAACTTGTTTAAATGCTTTTCTTAATACATCTACTGTTTCTAGATCCGTAATCATGAAAGCTTCTTCATAGCTTTCATCTGCCTTAACTCCTTCCACATCTACTCTCGTAAGTTGATTTAAATCATACTTATTCGGGGTTTATTTGTACAGCCTATTAACATCATTACGAAAATAATAAAGATGACATAGTAGCCATTAGTTTTTTTCGTCATGCTAGAAATGTCATTAACATTCACCTGAGAACCACCTTATCTAGTTTTGCTTACCTTAAAAATCTCCCCATCAATGAGCCAATTATCATTAAAATTAATTTTAACAAATTAAATTACTTCATAATTAGGACACCATTCATAATGGGATTAAAAGAATTGAAATGATTGGAAAAATATTCACCATATTTTTCTCCGTATGTACTTTATTTTCAACAAAAGATCATTTCTCCTTCTCGAAGAAATGTCGGCAGAAAAACTGATATTAATATTAAAGTATTGAACAAGATAGGAGCTTAGCTAGGATATGAAGTGTGAAAATAAACAATTTTCACTAAATAAAGCGCAAGGTACCTCCCAATTTTTCGGTGTGTTCCTACCACTTTTATTGGTATATCTAAATCGCATCAACCAAACCCGTTAGAATTAATCCTTCTGCTTGTTTAGGTGTTTTACGATTAATTCAAGGTTTTCATCAATGTAATTAAGCCTTTCCCTAGCGATAAGTGCCCATTCCATATTTCCCGTCATAGCGGTAAGAAGATGTCTATAACCGGGAGAATATTGGTTATAAATCCGTGAAATAATATAACCTGGTTGAGCTGATACCTCTTCCTTATTATTAATCCGTTCTATGTCTTTGTTTAACCATTCTGGAATCATTTTGGTTGATATATTTATGACTTTTTTATTATACATTTAACTTCCACCTACAATTTTTTAAACATAACTACACTGGAATTAGTTAGAAAATATTTACTGGAGGATAAAAATATAACTCTACCAATTGTTAATTAGGAATTTATTAGGCTAACAAGACCAGTAGTGACAGGTGAACCACAAAAGGCTCTTATTTTTAATGTTATATTTTTTTACTATCTTACTATTTCTTCACCCTTCAACTTTTCAATCAAGAATAATATGTATGAATGTTTGGTCAATATCTCCTTCTCGTAACCCTCCTTTAATTTTTCAAATAGAGTCACAAAATGTTAACGTCCTCAAATATATTCTACATAGATGATTAAGATTCCTTTTTATCATCTAGTTTTAAAACGGCTTTATTACTTCCCAATTTTGACATATAAGAACCGTTTACAATCAAGACAAGTCCACTGTTTAACTTGCTGCCATTTTTGAATTAATCCATAATTATTTGTATTTTCAAATTTTTCCAAGTATCGTTTCCTTGACTTCACATTTTCGTCTGATAAGGGCACAATTCTCTGAGTATTATTCCCTTGTCCTCTTGCTTTTGCCATTCAAGGGAACGATTCTCCTAGTATTGTTCCTTTGCCCCCTTGCTTTTTCCATTCAAGGGAACGATTCTCTTGAGTATTGTTCCAAGCTTGATTAGGGAAAGCGTTTATATGGCAGTATTCACCTCAACAATTTAAGCAGCAGTTTATTTAAAAAAATACTTTTGGCATCAAAGCAGGATAATTATGTTTATATGTTAAATGTAATTAGAAGGTTATTTAACTAACTAGACAGCATTTGCCGTAGAAATGGGTATAATTCTGAAAGAAAGAAGGTCTATATATGCTATTTTATTTAATTGCTATTCTCGTTCTTGTGATGGACCAGCTTTCTAAATATTTAATTCGTACCTACATCGAAATCAATGAAACATTTACCTTGTGGGGAATACAGTTTACACATATCGAGAATAGTGGGATGGCAGGGGGTTTTTTTCAAGGCTATGCTCGGCTCTTCGGAGTTGGTGCTGTCCTGTTCGTAATCGGTGTTATCTATATTCGTAGAACCGGAGAAATGAAGGGGGCTCTCATCGATAGTAGTTTTGGATTCCTAGTCGGAGGAGCAATTGGAAATGGTATTGATCGGTTTTTGTTTGGGCAGGTGACAGATTTTATTCCTCGCTCTGGTGGAATTCTTAACGTGGCCGACCATGCTATTGAGATGGGGGTGATTCTGCTTATTATTTATGGAGTGGTTAGCTGGTGGAAAGAGAAGCGGTAAATTCAATAGAAAAGAAAATGGCAAAATGCAAATTACTATCTTGCAGGTATTGCACGGTTTGAAGGGGATTTAACTTCTGAAAGAACAGAGGAAGGTATCATGGTTGCTTGAAAAAGAGGGTAAACTAGTGTAGACCACCTACAAATCAATAAAAATCAGATAATGCACAAGGTGTTCTATTAAACTACTTTACATCACTGGAAATGGGAAATAGAGTCAGTCCCCCGACAAAGTAAGGCTTTAAAAAATAAGTCGGTTCTCCAAACTAAGTGGTTGGTTAAAATTAATGAGAATTGGATGGTTCGTTACTTTAAAAATTACATTATGATAGTTTGTGATACTCTTAACTCTATTGATTACTAAATTAATCAACGGATCTAATTACGTAAGGAGTCGATATGTATGTCATGGACTGTTGTTCTTTGGGTAGTGGTTGGAATTATTATTAAAATGGTTATGAGTCCACCAAGTGTAATTGTGGGATGGATTGTAGATAAAATTGCACTTCATCCAAAACTTGTATTAAATGAAATTACTGTAACCTATGACGAAAAGCATTTGGAAGAGGAAGAAAAGACTAGATTTACAAACTATTTTAATGAAGCTAGGTTATTAAAACAATATGACGTATTTCCGGGCAATGAAAAATTATTTCTACATCCAGAGACGAATGTTACTCCATTTATGATCAACATAAAGAGAGGCAGGAAAGTTGTTAATATTTTTGTATTTTGTTACGCAGACCACGTTGATGTAGTCAAGCAGTTCAAGAAAAAAGTTGTTTCTTATCGTCTTAGGTCAGATGATTTACAAAAACTTACGATATCAACTAAAACTAAATCAAAATTATTGTCTCAGATTATATAATCGCTTTAGATAAATAAACAAAAAAACTCCTCGTTCCTTTTAACAGAACGGGGAGTTTTTTTCGTCAAGAAGTTTGATAAGCGAATCGACCCAATGTTCTCCTTTATGTGTCCTTCCCTTATTCTATTGCCATGGCAGCATAGAAGCCGGTATGGATAGCGTTGGCGGCCTTGGATACTTTCTCGGCATCTCCGATGACGGTGGTCTTAATATTGTATTGTTTTCTGACGGCATCTGGGAAATCCGTGCTTGGCTTTTGGCCGAATGCGGTGATGACGGTATCAGCTGGAACTAGCTCCACGGTACCATCTTTCTTCTCAATGGTGACGCCAGTTTCATCAACAGAGACTACCTTGCTGTCTGTCAACAGTGTTACATTGTTTTCTGCCAGTTGGCGCATCAGGCTGATTTTATTTATCACCATGACATCCCGTGCACATTCACTTAACATTTCAACGATTGTCACTTGCTTGCCTTCCAGTGCCAATTCTAATGCGGTATCACAGCCGCTCATCCCTCCGCCGCAGACGACGATTTTTTCCCCCTCTACCCCGTTTTGATGAGCATCCACCACGCCCAGTACATGACTACTTTCAATACCAGGAATGTTCGGAACAAATGGAACTGCGCCTGTCGCAACAAAAATTTTATCTGCAGCTTCCAAAATAGGATCATCGACATTAATTTCTGTATTTAGGTTTACTTGGACATTCAGTTTGGATAGTTGTACTCCATACCAAGTGATCAGGTCACGGATTCGTTTTTTAAATGGTCCAGTGGCAATGACTCCAAATGTGCCGCCCAAAGTTTCACTTTTATCATAAACCGTTACGTGATGGCCTTTTAAAGCGGCAACACGGGCCGCTTCCAATCCGCCTGGGCCGGCGCCAATCACGACAATATTTTGTGGTGACGAAGTCTTTTCAATTTGAAAATATTTTTCCATACAAACTTGAGGATTCACGGTACAGCTAATCTGTGTCGTTCTATTAAAGACGCGTCCAATGCATTCCTCATTGCAAAGCAGGCATGGGCGAATATCCTCGCGGCGGTTTTCCATCAGCTTTTTAGGAAATTCTGGATCGGCAATCATTTGACGTCCAAACATCACAAAATCGCAATTTCCTGAATTGACTAGTTGTAAGGCCGTTTCTGGTGTATGGCTTCCTGCATTGAGCAGTGGAATGCTGACATGCTTTCTCGCTTCTTCACAAACATAGCCCATACACGCATCTCCCAAATAGCTAGGAGGGAAGATAAAATCCATTGTTTCATAGGCACCGGCATCGATGTCCAACGCATCCACGCCAGCTTTTTCAAGTAGTTCAATCAATGGCATGCTGTCCTCGATTGTGCGGCCGCCCTCAAATCGGTGGTCCAAAGATATTCTAAATAATATTGGCATGTCCGGACCTACCGCTTCGCGAATCGTTTGAACGGTTTCCACAGCAAAACGGGCGCGATTTTCAAAAGAGCCTCCGTATTCGTCGGTCCGTTTGTTCCAGATTGGAGAAAGGAATTGGTCAATGAGATAGCCGGCATGACCATGGATTTCGATAGCATCAAATCCGGCTTTTTTTGCAAATAGAGCTGCTTGGGCCCAGTCTTTCATAATATCCTTGATTTCTTCCGTGCTCAGCGCGCGGCATATCATTTCTGGGTTGTAAAAAGAAGGGTTTTCAGATGAAGAAATCGGTACACGTTCCCCAATATCTGGCATGCCGTTACGACCTGTTCCCGGGCTGATTTGAGCACAGATTTTCGCACCCCATCTGTGAACTCTTTCACATAACACGGTAGCCTTAGGAATCGCACGATTATTGTCAACGGACATCGTTGGTCCGCCCTGTGCTGTTTTTTCATTGAGAAATTGTGCGCCGATGATAATCATGCCGATTCCTCCACGGGCACGTTCTTCATAATACGCGATGCCTTCCTCGCTTTCTGTCCCGTCCTGCATTGGTGTGAAGGTACCCATCGGAGCCATTACCAATCGATTTTTCAAGGTCATTTTTCCAATCTTCATAGCTTCAAATAGTTTCGCATATTGATTTTCCATCTTAACTCTTTCTAATACGGTAGTAGTCATTTCATTGACTTCCTTTCAAAGTGGATTTCAAATAAGGAGTTTGATGTTAAAAACGGGCAATCGTAAGTGACGATTCTCTTTTCAGAGGAAACCCTGTTAGCTACATTTTATCCCTTATCCAGCCTCGATTCATCGGATAGGAAGACCAATCTTTTCGTTTACTTTGTGCATTAATGCACAAAGTAGAAGGATCTTGTTCATTTTTTGTCCATAATAAGCAATGAACACTTTCTGACTAATGAAGCTATAGCAGCCTTGCCCAGAAATCTTGGTGTTGAGGGCAGGATGGGTTTTCATGGTGGCGCATCGTTTCTGCCACATATCGTAAAGTCATTGCAGCCTTAAGACGCCGAATCACTTCTAGATCATTAATATTCACTCCTGTAATCTCCTCGATTTTTGCAAGCCGGTAGACTAAGGTGTTGCGGTGGATGTGCATTTTGGCTGCCGTCAGGTTCATGTTATTTCCAAGAACTAAATGGGTTTTGAGGGTAAAATAGTAATCTGTTCCTTTTTTTCTATCAATCTCTAACAGTTTTTCAAGCTCTGGCAGGGTATATCCCACCTCGCCAAGTCCTTCTGCTGCATAGGAAGCTACAATTTCCAAATAATACTCATCGAAGAAATACAAATTTTTATCAGGGTGAATAGCATGGCCGACCTCTAACGCCTTTTGTGCACGAAGACGGAAATTGGACCTTTTACCAAGATCATCAAAAACGCCGCTCAACCCACAAAAACATTGATATTTCCCCATAAGCTGCCCGATTATTTGATTCCTGTTTTTAGCTTTATCGCCTTCAGGAAGATCGTCTATAAACAGATATAAATATTCTCCTGTATTCAGATAAAAAGTACCAGGAAATACATCCACGATGGCCATTTGGACATACTGAACCATCGTATTGTTTGGTACGATTGAGGTAATGACAGCCATTTGATAGCCTGGTCGTAGAAGGCTGCTATTTATTAGGTCTGAGCTTCCTTTTTGTTCCTGTTCAGGCATGAGGTCGCGAAAAAGTTCTCTAGTCAACACTTGATGGATGGGATCAAATGCTTGTCCCTCAGCCCGCTGCTGCCGCTCGAACTCAATAGCCAGAGCTTTGCAAAGAATATCATTCACCTCAAGTGCTTCAAGGGCCTGTTCCTGGTCACTAAAAGTGGTGGCACACAATCCTGCAATATGGCCGTTAATCCGGATGGCGGCCGAAGCCTGAGGAACCTCAATCACTCCCCAATCCACAACAATAGATTTTTGATGTTTTTCCAGCAATTCTAAATATCCTAAGCGGCAATATTCTCCGATGACAACTTCAAGTGGGACAATTTTTTTATCAATCATTTCATCAAGGTGAGGGCTGCCTGTGGTTCTATCAAAAGAAGCTGCAATCACCTTGAAAGAGTTATTCACAACGTGAACTGGCATTTTCGTATAGGCAAATAATGCATCCACAATTGACTGTACCCCACCGCCTTGTGCCAGCGCCTCAAAAACAATGCGGTAACAAGTTCCTACATCAATCTTTTGCATCTTTTTGTTTCACTCCTTTAGGAAAACTAGGGAGGGCTCTGCTGGAAATCCCTTCCGTATAGCAGGAATTCTGGGAACAGTCCCTGGATATGTAAGTAGTAGATTTATATTCATTATACTAGAGGATAAGTGCTTTAAATTGGTGCTTATGTGATAATCCTTTGACGAATGATGGTGGGGAACCAATCACAGTAGTCTTTTGCGCTGGAAAAAATTTTTTCGTCTCCTCAAAAGAAGTGAGTATGTAGCAGTATTTTCAAGAAAAAAACCCAATTCAATGGTCGCTAACCTTTTGAATTGGGCTCCTCATATAAGCTTTTTAAATATGACCTCAAGTTCCATCGATCTTTTTAACGTATTGTAAATAGGGGAATAATGAAGCGCCTTGGAGCAAAAATCATCAAATTCATTGTCCTCAAGATCAACAAATAAAAAAACAGTTACGGTTATTTTTCTGATAAACGGTTCTTCATCATACCCTTTTACACCAACCAAGGATAGCGGGTTTTCCAGTGAAAGGTTCAAAACCCCTTCCATTTCTTCAATCATTGAACCCCTATTTTTCGACTGCTCTAAGAGCGTCAATAGTATGCTGCTTAAAACTGATCCTGCGAAGTATTCAAGACTGCTGATTTGTTGGTATTCTGAGTCAATGCTTATTTGCTTTTCTATTTGAAAGCTGTTTTTGTTTGTAAAAATTTTGACAAATGAGAGATCATTTGATGTCCCCCTAAAGCTCATATCGAAAATCCTGGATTCATATAGCGTGTTGATTTCATCTTTCGACCGACTATTCATATTTACTCCTGAGTATAGAACCCGCTTCTGTTAATGAGCGTATTTTGCACGAGATGTTCTCAAGTATGTTAACTGGTCTATTTGAGAAGGTTGCAAAACCGCAATCAGGATTTAGCCATACTCTTTCCTTTGGAAGATAAGTTATTGCCTCTTCAGCTCTAGAAAGGATGGAATCCACTGTCTCGATTTCATCTGTACGTGGGTTGATCACTCCTAAACCAAGTGCTGTATGGTCTATGTTTCTTGAATCAGCCAATAATGAACTTAGCTCACCTGCCCTTGGTGTTGAGAATTCGAGTGCTAAAAGGTCCGGATTCACCTCAGCAAATAACTCAAGCAGTGGAGTATATGGACCTTTCAATAATATACTCTCATCCTTGCTCCAGTTACCTCTGCAGACATGGAGAGAAGCAACCGTCTTTCTTCTATTTATATGCCCGATAATCTGTCCAATCAAGGAACTGGCAAATTCAAGCTCCTCTCTAGGATCCTTTCTCTCGGAAAGTGCTGCGCACATAAATGATCTTGGCTTTCCTTCTGTGAAAACAACCTCAGTCAGAACCGGTTCATCTAATTGAATCACATCAACCCCTATATTCATAAGATTGTCTATTTCTTCCTTCATGATTTTTATAACATCTTGACCCAGTTCTTCCTTGCTTCCATAAACTTTACCAGAGAGATTAGGGAGCCACATCGATCTGGTAAGCAGATAGGGACCCGGCATGGTAATCTTAATTGGTTTGTTCGTGAACTTCTTCATCGTCCTAAGCTCATTTGCAACAATATCACCCTTGTAGCTCAACTTACCGACACAAATGGCATTTTTGATACTGACAGCCGGGACATCAAGGGTGGTCAAAATGTCCTCAAAAGCTTTTTTATCCTCAATATAATCGAGCATTTCACTCATGCTCATCATTCTAACTCCGCCAATTTTATCGGAAACAAAGGACACATAGTTATCCCGTCCAATCTCTCCACTTGTGATGATATCAATCCCTAAATCCTCCTGAAGCTTAATGACCTTTTGGGTTTCCCCCTCAATAAGCTTGTTGAAGACATTTGGTTCAATCGTTCCTTTTCTGATCATTCTAAGGGCGCTTAGAACCTCTTTTGATCTTGGCATACTTCCTATTAAGGAAGTGGGAAATAGCGGTAATGGCCTTTTCATGTGTTTCACCCCCCAAAATGGATATAAATAGGTAAAAGAGAAGCGGTGGAAAAAACCACGCTTCTCTTTTAATTGCTGTTTTTAAATAATGGCCGTGTTAAACTTGACTGTTGATTAAAGAATTTAGATAGTCATTGGCTTCACATAATTGCTGAAATCCTGTGATTCTGCCTTCTACCCATTCCTTCAAACCTTCCATATCCATCATCTTCTTATGGGCTTCATTGGTATAGTCCATTCGATGGAGCACCTTTTGCCATTCTCTGTACCTTTCAGTTGAAAACTCAGGATGCGCGACGAAAATACAGTGGTCAAACAAAGCCGTTGTATCTATGCATACCAATTGATTTTCATCAATCGTGCCATCCTTCTTCCAAGCTTCCCAGTTCAAATCAAGCGTGACAGAGGCGTCTACAGTTCCTGCCATTAATGCTCTAATGGCATCAAGCTCTCCTCCTATGTGGTCTCCATGGAGGCCGACGCCAATATCAAACCGTTTCTCCGTGTAGTCCGCTCCATACTCAAGTCCATTTTTATACAAATGGTTGATTGGGATCAATCTTGCTTGAGGAGAGTCCATGGCTCCAAAACCAATCGTCCTGCCCTTTAGCCCATCGAGATTGGTTATGCCGCTGTCTTTTCTGACAATGAAGCAGGTCTTTCTGTCTCTGTCCGTATCTCTCATTGATCCCATCTGGCATTTTCCATCGGTTCTCGTATAAGCGTCCAACCAAGCCAGAGGAGAATTCCAGGCGATATCAATCTCTCTGTTCATTAGACCGTCAACCTGGGCTCCATAATCCTTATAGAAGAAACATTCGATTTCAAGCCCTTCCTCTTTGAAAAAATCAGCTAGGATGCCCCAGATCACTGTAACCCTTGGATCATAAATAACAGCCCCGACTTTTATTCTATCGTTACTCAATGAGTTCACTCCTTATTTTTTATGGAATCATCTGACCTGTTAATGCTTTTCCAAGCCAAATAGCCAGAACGTCGGCACTTGGAGCCATAATTTGACCGGCATAGGCATCTCTCAGAAGTCTTTCCGTAGGGAGTGACTTATTGTAAGCTTTCCCTCCACCCACTCTCATGGCAAGCCTTCCACATTCGATTGCAGCTTCTGAGGCAACGATTCTTGCCGCCAGAATCTTGGCGAGTGCATCCTCTTCTCCGTTTGCACCTGCTCTGGCAGCTTCTAGCGTGATTGCTTTTGAGGCTGCCGCAGTTTTGTATATATTTCCAATATGCACTTGGACTGTTTCAATATTAGCAAGTGTTTTTCCATCCGGATATTGCCTATCCACCACATGGTTCTTGGCTATTTCAAATAGATGCATGGCAGTACCGCTGTAAACTGCTGCAAGCCCTGTGACGAAGAATGGTGCTACCACGTTAAATACCTGCTCTTCGCCTGATCCTTCTGCTCCAATGCGGAAGGACGAGTCCAAAGTCACATTATCTATGTGCATCGGACATGACGAATTGCCTCTCATTCCAAGACCTTGCCATTTTGATATTTCAAAGGTCAATCCTTTTGTTTCTAATGGGAATACCCAGTTGTTTATTTTTCCTTCTTCAACAGATGGTGCAAGAACGAGATAGTAGGATGCATATGTAGCAGAGGTTACCATGCTCTTACTTCCGTAAAAAGTTGTGTAGTCCCTGTTAACCTCGATGGTCATTTCCGATATATAAAAGTTGGTTCCTGTTCCGAATTCGCTGTAGGCTAAAGCCAAGAATTTCCCATTTTCTACAACGTCTGTAAAAATCTTTTTCTTTAGTTCGTCACTTCCATGAGTTTGAATGCACATCAACGCGACATTGTGCATCATGTAGCAAAGTGCTGTAGTGGAGCAACTCTCTGCAAATGCGAGACAGACTTGAGCATGCTCTTCAAGCCCTTTGCCAAGTCCGCCATATTCTACAGGGATAAGCAGTTTTAAAAAGCCCTTTTCACCTAGCTTTTTGAAAGATTCTTCAGGGAATTTCGACTCCTTGTCAGTCAAATCCGTATAAGGCAGTATGTAGGACCTTGCAAAATCCTTGCCTTCAAGAAAAACATTGTTCAAATCATTCTCCTCCTAGTATAAAATTTTTTATCATGTCCTATAAAAATCTATTATTTTAATTAAATATTATGTTAGGTATTTCCACTATATTTTAAAAAAACAGTGCCACGCCCCGAAAAAACAGTGCCTGCCACTCCCCAAACAATGTCGAAGTTATCGACAAAAAGCGGGTGGTGACAGTGGTTGACCCCCTTATAATAGACATATAGAGTATGATGAAGATACGACATATTTGAGTTTATTGGGGGAGGAAATACATGAGAAAAAAACAAGCATCCCATAGTAGTGTCGAAGTTAAGTTGGATGCAGTGCGTCAAGTGCTGGAAAATAAAAGGTCCGTGGCTGAGGTTGCAAGCGAACTAGATTTACATCGGGATACAGTGAATCGGTGGGTAAACACTTTTAAGGATAATGGTGAGAAGGGACTTGTAAACCCACGCTCTATTTCGCAGCCTTCTCAGTCCAAGGACATCAAGCGAATCCGTGAGTTAGAGAAGGAATTAAAAGAAAAAGAGATGGAGAGCGAAATCCTAAAAAAGTTCCAGGCCTTTCTCAAAGGGAACGAATAAGCAAGAAATTCGAAGCGATTTCTTATTTGAGAAAGGATTATCCAGTCAATCTTTTATGCCAAGTCCTTGGGGTTTCCGCAAGTGGATATTATGCATTTATAAAACGTCCAAAGCGTCAAGCTTCTGGAGAAGACCGCCAAGATTTAAAACAGATAAAAAGGATATATTTCCTTCACAAGGGTACGTATGGAGCTAAAAGAATAGCCCAATTTTTAAAAGCGGAAGGCATCATAATAAACCATAAAAAAGTAGCTCGCCTCATGAATGAATCCAATTTGAGAGCCATGGTGAGGCACCCAAAAACTACTCATGAAACGAAGGATCAAGCCGCTGGCTTTGTTTATGACAACTTATTAAATAGGAATTTTGATGCCGTTCATCCTAATCAAAAATGGGTAACAGATATGACAGAAGTGTTGATGGGACAGGAAAAGTTGTATATTTCTGCCGTAATGGATTTATTTAATCGTGAAGTGATTGCCTTTGAAATGAGTTCAAGCCCTAATAAGGACTTGATTAAGGCCACCATCCAGGCAGCACAGAAAAAGCGAAAACTTGATACATTGGATGGTGTACTTATCCACAGCGATCAAGGAAGTGTGTACAGATCTAACATGTATCGCAATCTAAGTAAAGAGCTGCACTTCATACCAAGTATGTCACGGAAGACAAACTGTTGGGATAACGCTGTCATTGAGAGCTTTTTTTCGCAATTGAAAACTGAATTCCCTTGTTTTTATCCCAACAGCCCAATTGATTCTTTTCAACAAAATTTAAAGAAATATATTCGTTATTACAATGAAAAACGAATCCAAAAAAGAATGGGATTCGTTTCTCCTAAAATGTATTATTTTAATTACCAAAATGCATCATAAATGTCGAATTCACCAATGTCTATTTTTCGGGGGCTTGACCACAGGCACTGGAATTTAACTATAATTCTACGAACTTTATTCAATGATTAACTTAATCTTATTTTCTATGTTTTCTATTACTGTATTTATATTCGCATACCCATAATAACGAACATGTATGACTGCTTTTCCTTTAGAAGCAAATACCTCTTTCATCGCCTCTTCCTCATGAACAATCAAAAGATCAAAAGTTGGATGCTTTGTTTTAACAAAATCTTCATCACTATATTCATAATTATATCTTTTTATTAAATCAGAAATTAGATTATCCGCCATACTTGGTATACTAAGCTGATAAACTCTTGTATGAATACTTGGTGAATATTCACCGCTCCCGTCCTCCCACATTTGTCCCGGTACCACACCGTTTTCATCTGATTCATATTGTATTGGTGCAAATGGGCTCCAATCATATGTATATCGGTTTCCCCAATCAACATTGTCGCTCATATAGAAAGGTTCCCCACGAACCAAAGCAGGATTCTGCTCTACCTGTGCTAATCTGACAATCGGTAAGTCAAGACTTGCTTCTGGCAATGTTTTCGTTTCACCTTTTACGAGCTGTACGATTGGAAGTATAGCACTCAATCCAACAACAACTGTAAAAAGGAAAGCAATTATAGAATTTAATTGGTAGTACTTCTTCCAAGGAGCACGATGATCAATTGGTATTCCATTAATTAGATCTTTTCGTAAAGCACGAATGGATATGGCTGCTTGTAGCGAAGTATATGCCGTATATCCAATGAAGATGGCTAAAATCGTTTGTTGAATTGCTATCCCCTGAACCAAAATGAAGGTAGGTGTCTCATCAAGAAACCAAATAGCAAACAACATACTAATCATTAAGATCAATGCGATAGCAACGAAACCAGCATTCAAAGCTAATTTCTTGTCCAGTTCCTTTAATGTATAAGATTGCTCGGCAGGGTCTGTATGAATCTCTGGAGCATTACGCTCAACGGGTGACGAATATACGTGAAAATATTTGTTGCTTGTCACATAATCCCATCCACTTTCCGCATACATCTGGATTTGTTCTGGTGTAATCTTCTTTTCTATTGATACATCTATTCTGTACCTCATTTCTTTCCCTTCACCTTTAACAAACTTGACAAATTGTAACCCCAGCTTTTTTAGATGTAATCCCTTAGCTGCCATGTCTGCAAACCAACTTTCATGCTCACCGATTCGCCAATAATCACTGGGACGAAGTTTGTAGACTGTTTCATTCATTCTCATCACCTTCTTCTAAAATGGTTCCGTCTTGAATCATGGCTTTTAATCGACCATACTCTATAAGGAGAGCCTGTTCTCCTTCTGGTGTAATTTGGTAAGTCTTCCTTCTGCCATCATCTTCTGCTAATGAAATAAGACCGTCTTTTTGCATTCGTGTGAGTACTCCGTAAAGTGTCCCCGGCCCCATTATTACTCTGCCATTCGAAACTTCTGTGATTGCCTGCATTAGCTGATACCCATGGTTGGGATGCATTAATGCTAGTAATACATAGTACATTGCTTCTGTCATCGGTCCTCCATTATATGCCATTGCTTACATCCCTCTTTCATTCTTCAAACTATTATGTAACGCGATATTATGCATCACGATATATCGTATAACATAATATTACTTCATAATATTTCTATTGTAAATATGAGTTCCAATTAGAATAGAAAAAAGCTTTCTATACTGATGATAAGGATGTAGATTAATTTGCAAGAAAAAAGGTTTCTCCAGAAAAGAAATGGAGTAGAAAGACATTATACATATATGCAATAAAAACAGCAGCAATTAACTATGTGCTGCTGTTTGTTTATCCCCTCCTGATTATTCAATCTTTCCGAAATTTATGCCTTGCTATCCTAATAACCGAAAATAGCTACATACTGATTTTGCAAAACAAATCTATTATCTAACCAACCTAAAGTATTCAAAACATATCCTAAGGAATCTGCATTATATCTACCAGCAATTTTTTGATACGCCAATAGCTCATACACTTTATTTGAATCAAAATCTACAGGATATAAGCCACTTAGAGGATTTACAAAACCTTTAATTGGACTTTTCAGTTTACCGTTTTTATCATATATTTCATTTAAATACTCAGTATCTCTTGTTGAAATGTCTATCAAGTACTTCTTATTATTGATTTTGCTGACAACTTCCACTTTGTAATGGTCTTGATAGGTAACCTCATATTGATATTGCTCATTAAATACATTGAAATCAAATAGTAGTTGTGGTGTGTTTTCCACAAACGAATAAATATAATGGTACATGATTCCACCACTGCCACCTGTAGCAATACTGATTAAAATATCATCAACTCCATTGCCAGTAAAATCCCCTAAGAATATCGTAGGATTGTAGCCAGCATTTTCTCGAAGTGAAACACTTTTAACGCTGCCAGTTCTTCCATCTTGAACGTGCAGAGTAATATTTTGAGTAAATGGACTAGCTGGAGTCTTTATTCCAGTTAAATAGACATGATCAGGTACTCTATCCCCCGTTACATCACCACTTGCAAACGCAACAACGCTTGGCTGATTCATAGTTGTCCTAGAATAATAGTTATACATAACATACTCCTCTTCACGATGATCATCATTTTCTATCGGTCTTGTTAATCCTTATTAAGTAATATCTAATCACCTTCATCATAAAATTTATAAGGCCAACTGAATTTATATTTGAATATTATACGCTCCCTGCTTTCAAAGTTTCCTGAGGATTGAATTACAATAATGGTTGATCAAAAATGGAGGGGAAAAAATGAAAAAATACGGTTCTTTTTCTGGTACGGTTACGATGATTCAAGATTATTTAGTAGGTTCAGACGAGGAATTAAAAGGATGTTTTAAATTAATGTCCTTATTAGGAGTAGATGGTTCGATCGTAAATTTCGTGATTAGTCCAACCACCTATTTTCTAGATCATGTTATGGTTTCAGTTGGAGACACTGTAACTGGTTTTTATGATGTCAATTTACCTGTCATTCTTATTTACCCGCCACAATATCAGGCCCTCATAATCGTAAAAGATAACACTTATCAAAATGTAAAGGTAGACTATTTTAACAGCCAGCTGGTGAGTAGTGATGGTCAACTACAATTGAATATTTCTAGTTATACCCTTGTTTTGTTACAAAACGATCAACCCTTCACATTGAATCCTGCAAACCGAAATCTGCTTGTTGTTTATGGTCCTGCCACATTTAGCATTCCAGCCCAAACCACTCCCTATAAAATCATTGTTCTGTGTTAGAGCTCTTTGAATTATATCTAATTTAAATTTTTCATAAGTGATAGCCCTTTAATAGAAATAGTTCCAGTTTCTGTTTTTAATCTAACAAGTCGTGCGACTCCCATATGATTCGCACGACTTGTAATTTGCTTCTTACACTTTTCTGCCTAAAAACAGTGCCTGCCACGCCCCGAACAATGTCGAAGATATCGACAAAAAGCGGGTGGTGACAGGCATTGGAATTTTATCGTTCAATAGGAAACCAACCTTCGACCTCTAAAATTAATTTCCATAAAGAAGTTGGGATGACAGCTTGATGCTGTTCGTTTTGATTTAACTGTTGAGAAATCGTTTCTTCTTTATGATTCTGTACTTTTTCAACCCAATGCGGATCAACAATTAGTGCTCGTCCAATCGCCACAAAATCTGTTTTTCCTTTTTCTAATAGGAGTGCTGCATCATCAGGCGTATGAATACTACCTACACCAATTAACGGTACACGTTGATTAATATATTCAGCAATTAATTCGGTACGTGATTTTTCACTCACAATACCTCTACGTGGTTTTGCCCACGCTTCGGTTGTTGCAATATGAAGATAATCAATATCTGCTCTAATTAATTCATCTATCAGCTCAAAGGTTTCTTTCATAGTGATTCCCGGCGTTTCCGGTTCCTCTGGTGAAAAACGATAACCAATTAAAAATGGTTTTTCTGCATACTCATTAATCACTTTTTTTACTTCTTCTATTAATTTTAATGAAAATAAAAGTGGATTTTCAAATTCATCTTTTCGTTTATTTGAATGTGGTGAAACAAATTGTTGAATTAAGTAACCACTTGCCCCATGTAATTCAACACCATCAAACCCAGCTTCGATCGCTCGACGTGTTGCCTCACCAAAATCAGTAATAATATCGTATACTTCTTCAGTCGTTAATGCTCTTGGTGCTTGTTTAATGCTATAAAATCCACGGTCTTCAAGTGGAGCCACGCTACTTGCACTCACGGTTTCCTCATTTGGAATAAGTCTTGGGACGGCTAAACGGCCGCCATGATAAAGTTGAACGACTCCTTTCGCACCGCCAGAGTGAAGAACATCTGCTAACTTGGAAAGACCTTCAATTGTACCATCATGATCAATGCCCATTTGCCCATCGAAACCTTTACCATTTTTCGAAACATATGCACATGCCGTAATTACTGTACCGACACCATTTGCACGTTCGCTGTAATAATTAAGTTCTTCCTGCGAGACATAGTCATTCTCGTCAGCAGAAAAAGTTGTCATTGGTGCCATCATGAGACGATTTTTCACATGAACACCACTTTTAAATGTATAATCATGAAATAATTTTTGATAGTTATCCTTCATTTTTAATTCTCCTAGATTAATGAATATTTTCTAAAGCTTCGATTTCCTTCGTAATGGCTTCACTACCTATATTAAGCTTTTGGGCAATGTATTTTATATTACCGCGTGAAATTTGTTCTGCGGGTGCAGCAATCGCTAAGGCAGCAATAACTTTTTTATGACGAAATACAGGAACGGCTACACAACGGATACCGACGATCCGTTCCTCATCATCAAATGCATAGCCTTCTTGACGAATTACCTTTAAATGATAATGAAATAGTTGAGAGTCTTGGAATGTATTTTCCGTCGCAGGTTCGAGTGACATTTTACCGAATAAAGGCGCTAACTGTTCTTCCTCTAAATGGGCCAAAATGACTTTACCTAAAGCCGATTGATGCAATTTTGAACGGTTTCCGATTTCTTCGTCTGCTGACTTTTTAAAAGGAGCATGTAATACCTGAGTCATGACAAGATCGGTACCATCCACTTTGCCTAAATAGGTACTCATTTGCAAATTTTGTGCTACTTGATAGATGGAATGTAAAGAGGCCCAATCCTTTTCGGATCGTTTTTCAAAACTGTCACAAAACATTTTATGATTTATTAAATATTGAGTTTGAATTTTATAGATATAATTCATCTCTTCTAACGTTGTTAATAATCGAAATGCCGTAGATTTACTTAAGTTGAGTTGATTCATCACTTCTCTCAACGTAATCCCTTGATATTGTTTGACTAATTCTAAAACAAGAAGTCCTTTTTTCAGTGTTGATACTTCATTGTTTGCCATTTGCTCACCTCATCTTCTACTAGTATAAATCCTTATACTTTTTGACTCAAACTATGTAGAAGGAGTTTCATTATATGAAACTATTAAGATGGTAAATAAAAGCATGTTTTTGGAAGCAATAAATGAAGGGAGGTTTTTTCGGATTTCAAATAGGATAGTCTAGAAAGTTTCAATAAATGAAACTTGAACGAAATAATTTGTGGATTTTATTTTTTGTCATTATGATTAGGCTAATAAATGATAGGAGGAAAAAGACATGAAATATACAACATTAAAAAATACAGAACTAAGAGTATCAGAGATTGGACTTGGTACTAATGCAGTTGGCGGGCATAATTTGTTTCAAAATTTAATTGAAGCGGACGGTAAAGACTTTGTAAGAGAAGCATTGAACAATGGGGTAAACTTTATTGATACAGCTGATATTTATGGTCTTGGACGTTCTGAAGAATTAGTAGGTGAAGTATTAAAAGAATTTAAACGAGACGACTTTGTGATTGCAACAAAGGGAGCGCAACATTGGTTTGCAGATGGTTCTGTAAAAACAGACAATCGTCCTGAATATTTACGAGAAGCCGTTGAAAAGAGTTTACAAAGATTACAATTAGACTATGTAGACTTGTATTATTTACACTTCCCAGACAATGAAACACCTTTTGCTGAATCAATTGGTGAATTAGCTCGTTTAAAAGAGGAAGGAAAAATTCGTGCAATTGGGATTTCGAATGTTTCAATTGAGCAATTAAAAGAGGCGAACGCTCATGGTGATATTTCCGCATTACAATCACCATATAATATGTTAGATCGATCAGCAGAAGCCGAATTATTACCATATTGTGTTGAAAATAATATTTCCTTTATTCCATATGGTCCATTAGCATTTGGATTACTGGGTGGTGGCTTCACAAAAGACTTTATGTTAGATTCACAGGATTGGCGCAATTCTATTCCTTTATTTCAAGGTGAGCAATTCAAGCAAACACTTGAAACAGTAGACAAATTAAAGGAAATTGCTACTCAAAAGGAAACTTCTCTTCCTAACTTAGCGCTAGCTTGGTTACTTGCTCAACAAGGTGTTGATGCCGTTATTCCGGGAGGCAAAAGGAAAGAGCGAATTCTTGAAAACATTCATGCGAGTGAAATTATTTTATCAAAGCAAGAATTAAATATCATTAACGATATTCTACGTAACAACTAATGGAATAAATTACAACAAAAAAGTGCCAGGCACCAGCCATAAAATTGGAAGGTGCCTGAAATTTTTTTCAAGTTATTTTATTAGTTCATTTATCTTTGTCTGAGTGTCTTCTATAACTTCAGAGTTTACTTGTCTTTTGAAAGTGTGTAAACTTTATCTGCTAGAACTGCCATTATTCCAAACCTCATTCTCGAAATCATTATCCCAAAAATCAAGACTACTTTCACTAGCCTTTGTTAAATCATTAGATAATTTCTTTTCCTTTTTCGCTTTTAAAAAACCTGAAAAATCCAATATTTTATCGACCTCTTTTTCAGGTGTTTCATCGATAATTTTATGCAACCGTTCTTTCGGTGCATTTGAAAGAGAGCTTGCTAGAAAATAATTTCACTTCACACATTAAACTTTAATAACGTGTAAGGGAATGAATTATTCTTTATCAATTGGGCTATGAATATGATCTCTAAATGTATCAACATACATATTACCATTGGCAGCAATTACTGCATAAACAACCTCATGTTTTGTTAAATTACGCTTTCTTAACTCTAATTCTAGCCATGAAAAAGATAAATCATTTTGATCTAAATTTTCTTTAATTATTTCTCCATCCATAATAAGTTCAATAGGTAACCTCTGCTCAGACATTACCGTAATCATTAAATCCTGTCTTGTAACATTTCTATATTGTGGCTTTTTTAATACTGTTAACGTCCCATTCGTCTCAACGATTGCAAAGAGAACCTCTTCGATGTTAAAAACATCTCTTTCCCTTAGTTGTTGATTTAAATAATCCAATGTATAACGCATTTTTTTCATGTTTCCTTCTAATACTTTTCCATTTTGTATCACAATTGTAGGATCTCCGGCTAGAAACTTTCGACCTTTTCTATTTTTCAATGAAATAATAGCAATCAAAAAAATAATTACTATATATATCGCAAAAGAAATGACAGTATGATGCGCCTTTATAGAAGTATTAAAGGCTAAATTCGCTGAAATAGCTCCTAACGAAATTGCTGCAACAAAATCAAACATTGTCATTTGCGATATCGTTTGTTTACCTAAAAATCTTGCTCCAATTAGTAATAAACTGAAAGAAGTAATGGACCTCAAAATTACTTCGATATGTTCAAGCATTTTTGCACCTCAATTTTAACTGTTGATAGTCCTATTATTTCCTTCATTTTTATAATTATTAATTTCACATAGAAGTATTATCCAATTAAGAATATTTTTCATTGCCAGTTTGGATGGAAAATTGTTAGCTCTCCATATTTCAAATCTTAACTTTTTTACCCTAAAAAAAATAACACCCACAAAGGTTGATTCAACGCATTTGTGGGTGTTTATAAGTGAATGAGTAGTGATTTGTTTAAATCTAAGATTTATTATATGCCTAAATGAAAAAATCAATTCATCCCACGAAGTCACGGGTTTTCTTTTTCTTGGCATTGTCATAAAAAGACAACTAGCACCACCCATATTCGGATGGTGCAGTCACCTATTTATCTTAAACAATATTTATTAGAATGGATTTGTAGCCATTATGCTAGCTGTTTTTATGTAGACTCGTTGGTTTAATTTCAATTGAGAAACGATCAGTTCAGCAATATCTTCTGACTGCATATATTTCTCATCGTTTTCAGAGATTAATTTCAAATCAAGTGCCATGTCTGTTGCGACTGTACTTGGAGTTAAAGCCGTGACCCGGATATTATTTCTGCGAACCTCTTGTGCTAATGATTCAATTAATCCAATAACACCAAATTTAGAAGCACTATAAGCACTTGATGTAGCGCCCCATTCAGTGACAGAAAAATAGAAATATCTTCTAATTATTTCACTCATCCCGTTCAGACAGTTCAATCAACTTTATCAATAAATAAATCTTTCTTGTATTATCTGTCTATAAAATTTAAAATATAATTAATGGTACGTATAACATATTAAGGTAATAATCTAATTGATGGAAGAGTGATAAAATGTTAGATGAAAAAAGTATAATCCCACTGTATTATCAGTTAAAAGAAATTTTAAAAGAAAAAATAAAGGATGGGTCTTTGAAAGAAGGTGAAATGGTACCTTCCGAAAGAGATCTCATGGAAATGTACAATATTAGCCGCGCAACCGCTAGAAAAGCATTAAATGACCTAATGATCGAGGGGCTCATCGAAAGAAAACAAGGAATCGGGACATTTGTCTCACCAAAAAAGGTCTTACAGGATTTAACGGGAGAAATCGCCTTTGCTCGCCAGGCACGTGAACAGGGACTTAATCCAAGCCTTAAAGTGATTAAAGCATCCATAGATAAAGATGTCCCAATTCGTATATATAACCTTTTTAAAATGGATCCTTCAGAAAGTGTTTTTAAAATAAATGCTGTAGCTAGCGCTAACGATTCCCCACTAATTTTAGGTACAACTTACATTCCTTTAAAATTTGCACCAAAAATTGAATCGATAGATTTTGAAAAAACTGTGTTCCATGAGTATTTGGAGAATGACCTTAAAATCCGTTTTACTCACTCAACTTTAGAAATGGATCCAATTTTATTAGATGATTTTAGTGCCTATTATTTAAAATCAACAGTTGGAAAACCGGCATTATCTGTTGAAAGACTTTTTTATGTAGGAGAAAACCTTATTTTAATTGAAAAGAGAGTGGTACTTGGTGAAAGAACCAAATACCTGTTCACACTAAAACATGGTTCGGATAAAGACAAAGATTATTCTTTTCAAATGAAGTTAGATAGAGAGCACGGGGGAACGGAAGAATAATCTTCCGTTCTCTTTTTATAGTAGTAAGTACTCTTTCCGTTTAATTTCAAGATTCTAGTACCTTCCATGCATCCTCCCACACCAACCTTTCTCCCATACACGGATCGTTCTCGATCTTGCTCTTCTCGTGGAAAACCATGGTTGCCCGGTTTTTCACCTCATAATTTGGCCACTCTGGAATGAGAACGTGATTAGGGTTTCCATTATGTGCAAAAGCAATCCAAGCTCGATGCATTTGCAACGATATCTCTTCTCTTTTGGGGGAAACACCAGTTAAGATAAGAGCATCTTGATGATTTAAGTGATGAAAAACAAACGGAATTTCCATATAGTGGCAACATCCTAATTGTCCGTCAAAAATTGGAGATGGCCAATCAAATCGATACATCCATACCGATGCTCCTGCTTCAACAAGATACTCCCCCATTTTAATCGTTGGAAACCAAAATCGAAAGTCGCCAATTGCACTTTCAACAGAATCTCGTAAACTTTGTCCGTCTTTCTCTCTGTTTAAGTAGTAACCCGAGACTCTTAACCAGATTTCCCCAACCGTCTTTTCAATGGATTCATAAATTTGTTGATCACTCATTGAATTCCATCTAGGTGTTACTGCGGCTCTCAAACGATCTTCGTCCTTATTTGTTCCTAATAAAACAGATAAATGGTTTGAAGCCCCGGACTGAAGGGCTTGCAGTGGCTCCATCGGAATAAGGGTACCATCGATAACCGGCTGAAAAACAGCGGATTTTGCTGCATTCACTCTTAGTGTATCCGTTACTTTTAAAAACTTTTCAACTGGTACATTTTCTAATTTCCATAACTCATTCTCCTGTATACCGAGAATCTCCAACCATTTCCTCGCCACTTCTGTTGCCTCTTTTGAATTCGTAAAAAAATCACCAGCATGGCTTTGTAAAATTGCCTGGCTAAATAACCCCTTCGCACTAGGCATGGCCATTAACAAGGAGACACTGGTTGCCCCAGCTGACTCACCAAAAATCGTAACCCGCTCAGGATCACCGCCAAAATGACGAATATTTTCTTGGATCCACTTTAACGCTTGAACCTGATCTAATAAACCACAATTTCCAGAATAGGCATACTCCTCTCCACCTATATCTGCTAAATGTAAAAAACCAAGAGGACCTAAACGATAATTGATGGTTACGAGGACAACATCCCCTTGCTGGGCAAATGAAGTTCCGTCATACCATGGGTTCGATCCCGCATCAAACCAAAAACCGCCGCCATGAATAAAAACCATAACCGGACGTCCTTTCGTATCCGCAACCGGTGACCAGATATTTAGATAAAGGCAGTCTTCATCGGTTTCTAATTCCTTCCTTTCTCCGAGAATGTTTGCAAAAGGATTTTTTGGTTGAGGGCATCCCGGTGCAAACTGAGTAGCATCATATACACCATTCCACGGGGCAGGTGGTTCAGGAGGCTTAAAACGCAATTGTTGGATCGGTGGTTTCGCGTAAGGAACCCCTTTCCAAACAGTGATTCCATTTTCCAATTTCCCTTGAATTTTTCCATTGGAAGTTTCAACTAAAGTGCTCATTAACCATTCCTATCTCCCTTCTTTTAAGATCACTTTACTTTATTTAAACAGCTAAAAAGGACAGTTAACTAAACATAGAAAGGGGAAAGAAACACGGGTTCTTTCCCTTCATTACGAATTAAAATAATAGAATTCGAATGTTTATTTGTATTTTTACAGCCTAACTATTAAACTTAAAGAATCTCTTTCCGATTGAAGCTTCCCGGATATTTAATTTTCAAGATTTCATTTATTAACAAATCTAATTCTTTACTATGTCCTATCGTTCTTTGATCAGTCAAACCGAATCTTTCCCCTGACAATTCCATTACATATTTTAAACGATAGTATTTTTTCATATATTCCATTAGCTGCATCAGCCCTTCTCCTTTCTATTTTTTTTTCAAATGAATATTAATTTTATATATTATATAAAGAGATACAATGTAGGTTTTCATAGATATAAATGACCAATAGTTATGTCCAGACGTTATTTAGTTGTCTTTGGACACTGCCTCAATTAATTCTTGGCCTCCATTTACTTTATCTGTAAACCATTTATAAACAGGCTCTACCGCTGTTCTCCATTCTTCAAGTTCTTCCTTAGTAGGATAATGCACCGCAATTCCTGACTTTTCTAGTTCATCAAAAACAGTAGCATAGCGATTTTTTACATTTTCATCCGAGTAAGGTTCTAGGTCTTTACCAACTTCAATTAAAATCTCTTGAAGGTCTGCAGGTAATGATTCAAATTTTGCTTTAGATATTACTAGTGGATTTCCATAGGCAGTTAATGGTAGTAATGTTCCGGATTTAACTGGTATTTTATAATCAAGAGCATAGATGACAGGATTGATTGTTGCATCAACAACACCTTGATGTAAAGCAGTAATCTGTTCGCTGGCAGGGATCGAAACTCCACTTGCGCCTACTACCTTTAACGTTTCAGGGATACCAAGTCCTCCTGGAACTCGCGTCTTTAATCCTTTAATACTTTCCACGTCTGTAACAATTTTTTCCGTTGTCCAAAGAACTCCGGGATCCGCATTCGCTGTGTTAGATAATACGATAAGTCCCTTTTTTTCTAGCTTACTAGCAAACTGTTGACCTCCATTTTCATGGGATAAAAAGGCTCTCATATCTTTTAGAAAAACTGAGACGTCTTTTGGATCGTAATCGAACAAGAATGGAAGCTCTAAGACATAATAGCCATCTTCAATCGCGGCTAAAGCATTGGAACTACTTAAAGTTATATCCACTTGACCATTTAGCATGGCTGGTATTTCTTGATCTACAGGTACAATTTGTGCATTGGGATATACTTCAACCGTTAGTCTTCCATCACTTCGCTTTTCAACTTCGTCACTAAACCATGTAGCAAGATCATGCATGGTTGAGGTAGTAGAATAACCATGAACTGCTTTTAATACGTATTTATTTTTGCTTGTAGACGAATTATCTCCATTGCTTTCGGCTCCTCCATTTGATTGCGAAGACCAGCCGCCACAGGCTGATAAAACTAAAAGAATACCTAAAAGTAAAACTCCTAATAGTCGCATTTTCTTCATAATTCCTCATCAACCCTTCAATAGGTCTATTTGATTAACATAATTTTTTTAGCTGGGTTAAAATGTAATTACACAGCCAATGTAGTCCACTTAGATTAATAAATTCATGAATAGAAAGGAATCTTGTTTTTATAGAATAAAAAAATTATCCTGCATATTCAGTTGTTGCCAAATATACAGAATAATTTTTTTTGGTACCTTTTAATAGTATAAAGCAACCTCTTCCTTATTCTTTCCTGCGAGCGTGTCACCCTGTTCTAACTCTGTATCATCACCCAGCTTTTGAATGTCTTTTAAGACATAACGTGAGAATAGATCAATGTTCTTCATTGCTTTCCAATGTGGCATATTACCAATTTGCATAAATGCATTAATTACACCAACACCTGTTTCTTTTTGTAGTTCTGTTAATCTTTGTTTCACAGTCTCAGGAGATCCTACTGTGACATAGCCTTTATCAAACATTTCTTGAGGAGACATGTCCGCAATATTATCATTAACCAAAGCTTCCATGGCAAATTGTCTTGCTTCTGCTCCGATGTATCCTGGAGGGAATGCCTGATAACCTTTGAAATTAATTTGGTATTTATACCAGAATCGGATATGCTCTTCAAATTCTTCCCAAGCTTTAGCATCCGTTTCTGCCACATAAATCTTATGGTTCAATCCTAATTGAGATTGGACAGCTGTGTATCCAAATCGATTCGCTTGTTCACGATAATCATCATAGATTTTTTTAATAGTAGGTAACGAAGAAACCGTTACGATATAAGGATATTTGTGTCTTGCAGCGAATTTAACGGTGTCCCGGCTTCCAGTTGACGGAAGGAAAATCGGAATCTGTTTACTAATTGGCCTCGGCCATGCATTGAGGAATGGAACATCAAAATATTCACCATGGAATTCAATCGGACCATCTTCATACCAAGCTTTTAAGATTAAATCATGAGCTTCATAGAATCTGTCTTTTGATTCATTCGGGTTTACATTCCGGAAGTTAAAGTATTCGGCTCCGATTCCTCGTACCAGACCGCAAATAATTCGGTCTCCACCTGTAACCACGTCCAGCATTGCAATTTCTTCAGCCACGCGCTGTGGGAGGCTGTGTAACGAAGTAGCATTCCCCAAAATGGCAATCTTCCCTTTTGTACTTCGAGCTAGCATGGCAGCCATAATATTTGGTGATGGCATGTTGCCGTAGGAGTTCTGATGATGCTCGTTAACACACACAGCATCAAATCCCATTCTGTCTGCATATTCTAATTGCTCAAGGAATTCGTTATAATATTGATGCCCTTTTACTGGATCGTAATGTTTATTAGGGTATGTTACCCAAGCAGAATCATATTTATTTTGATTATAACCCTCAATATCAGCGTCTAAATATGGCATTAAATGAAAAGAAAATACTTTTGTCATTGTTTTACCTCCTTGAATTGTTAGCTATTATCCTACTATTACTAAACGTTGAAATGGTTAAAATATTTTAGAATGTATTAACGGAATACTGTTTTGAGAGAAATTCCTGAACGATTCGATTCGTTTCTTCACTTTTTTCAATATGTGGGACATGACCTGTGTCTTCAATAATTTGAAGTATAGAATTTTTAATGTTTTGATTAAAGAATATACTATGCTCTACTGGGTATAATCGATCTTCTTTACCCCAAATAATGCAAGTTGGTGCAGTTACATATTTTAATAGCACTGGAAACTTAGGATTGTAATTTCTTTCCCAGATTAATCTTGCTAATGCCGCTTCATTTTTATCTTTTCTTGCCACTTCTTCTCTGGTGTTTTGAATATTAATTGCTTGCTTTAATAAACCTTCATCGTGAAAAATTAATTTTGCTTGGTACTCCTTGTCGCCATGGAAGTAATCAGGTACTTTCACACCGTTCACATACGCCCCTTGCGGACTGATTAATACTAAATTTTCCACGCGATGCGGATGGCTGATGGCAAATTCAAGAGCGATTCTTCCACCAATGGAATGTCCGACGAGATTTACTTTGTCAAGATTATAATGATCTAGGAAATCCCGATAAAAGTAATTATAATCTGCTGCTTCCTTCACCCATTTAATTTTTTCTGATTGACCGAAACCTGGATTTTCAACCAAATAAACCTTATTATTTTCTGCTAGCTTTGAAAAGAAGCTAATATCCGGATTAACAGCCCCAGCTCCATTTAACCAGACTAATGGTTCCCCCTGACCTGCAGTAAAGACATGGGCTTTTACCTCTCCAATTTGTACAATCTCGCTTTTAAACATCCTTTAAACCCCTCCTAATTATTTTTATTTATTAAAACAAATGGCACATGGAACCAAATAACGAAGGTAATTCCTAGTTGCGAAACGCAGCCGGCTTGTATCAACGAACTGCTTCAATGGCAGAATTTGTATGGCTAACCTTCTTTTCATTTCCAACGATTAAAGCATCGACCGCTGTGACACCCTTCCCTTTTTCATGTACAATCACTGGATTAATATCTAGCTCTTTCAACCATTCACTTTGATCAAAACTAAATTCGGATATTCTCACCAATGTCTCCACAAGAGTACCAATGTCATATGGACCTTTACCTCTTGCACCTTTTAAAATGGTATAACCTTTAATAGATTGAACCATTTCATAAGCATCTTCTCTAGTTAGAGGAGCTGGTCGGAGAACAACGTCATTGAATACTTCAACAAATATCCCGCCAATCCCAAACAGAATACATGGACCAAATAAAGGGTCTTGTACGGAACCAATAATAACCTCAATTCCGTCCTCTATCATCTTCTCTACAAGGATTCCTTCTAGTTGAGCATTAGGATTATAGTTCTTTGCATTGGTCCATATTTCATCATAAGCAGCCTTGACCTCAAGGTCAGACTTCACATTAATCTTCACACCTCCTGCGTCACTCTTATGTGCAATTTGTTCAGATGCAATTTTCATGACGACAGGATAACCAATTTCTTCAGCCGCATTGACGGCATCCTGTATACTTGTTACGACTTTGCCAGTTGGAACTGAAATCCCATACTTTGCAAGATAGGTTTTGCCTGTGTGTTCATTTGCATTGCCAAAAACTGCTTCCAATGCTTGCGGAACTGTCATTCGCTCTTCGCTGCTAAATTTTTTATAAGAGCCAGTTAATCGATTTCGGTTATATTCATTCATGTTTTTGAGCGCTCTAATCGTTCTGCTTGGAGTAGGCATCCAACAAAAATCGCTCTCACGAAACTTTTGTTTTGTCTCATCCGCTACACCTGACCAACATACGATGAACGTTTTGTCCGTATTGGAAGCAATTTGCTCCAATCTTGGGATAAAAGTTGGCGCTAAATGATCCCAAAGCTGCATATAGTACACAACTGTTCCAACGTTAGCATCATTTAAAATAACCTCTATGGATTCAAACAAATTGTCCAGCGTTTGCAAGACTTGAGCGGTGACATCAATTGGATTCCCCAATGCAGCAAAGGAAGGCAATAAATCTTTTAACTTTGCCGTGGTCTCCGGATGTAATTTGGCCAGAGGAACACCGTACTCCTCACATTTGTCCGCCATTATAATCCCGGCACCGCCAGATCCAGTGACTAAGGCAACATCCCCTAAACTAGAAGGGAGCTTGGCATTATTAAATAGTGCAAGCGTATCAACTAATTCTTCTTCACTATTGACTTGAATCACATTTTTCTTATTTAGATAGCTTCTATAAATCGCTGAGTTCCCTGCTAGTGATCCCGTATGCGACGTTGCTGCATCGGCCCCTTTTTCGGAGTTGCCAACCTTTAAAAGCACAAGCGGTTTTTCATTTTCAAGACATGAAGCTAATGCTCTGTCCATCGACTCCTTGTTTCTTGCACCTTCTAGATATCCACCTATTACTTTGACTTCCTGCTGCTGTGCAAAATAATTGACGTAATCGAAGAAATCAACTCCGGCTTCATTCCCGGTACCAACTAAATATTGATAACCACACCCAATATCACGGATTAATTTTGTCGTAACCGTGGCAACTGCTCCACTTTGAGAAATAAACGCAATCGGATCGACCTGGTCGAGGTTTACTGGAGAAAAAGAAGCGATTACATTTTCTTTTAAATTCGTAAAACCATTACAATTCGGTCCAGCAACAGGGATTCCTGACTTCTTAATAAAACCAGTTAATTTATTCTGCATTTCAATGCCTTCTGCTCCTACCTCAGCAAAACCGGAACTAAAAATGACAGCGCTTTTAATTGAGCGAGTAGCTAGTAATTCTAAAGAAGATAAGACTGCATTCGATTTAACCGCAATGATGGCTAAATCTACATGTTTCGGGAGGCTTTGAATGTCTGGTAAACACCTATACCCAGCAATCTCCAAGTATTTTGGATTTACAGGAAAAATTTCTCCTTTAAATCCGATCTGTTTTAGCATATATAAGGGTCTGCCGCCAATTTTGCTTTCATCAGATGATGCACCAATAATTGCGATGGATTGTGGGGAAAACATTGGTTTTAAATCAAATTCAATCATGCAAGAACACCTCTAAATTTTTGGAATTGATGATTTACCTATTGAAAGACCATCTAAAACCTCTATGATTCTACCTTCAACAGCAAAATATATTAATCTAGTTGTCTATTTATCCAATTATGTACGTACACCACATTAATATATTGTTATGTTGTACGGTCAACCTAAACTATAATTATACTTCACTATATAAGTTGAAATACTGTCAAACAATTCTAAATATTTTTATTACTGGATTGGGAGCGTTAGGATCAACGAACGTTTACCTTTTACTCCTAGATTAAGGGAAATATCTATATTATTTCATTTCTGCAAGATTACTAAATAATTTTTTTTGATGTTTAATGCGTTCGCCAACCGCTTTATAAACTTCGCTTGAATTCAATATTGCCTGATAACCAAGAAGATTCCGGAACGATTCTTCAATCCAAAAATATTGGGAATATCCTTTCCCGCCGAAAATCTGAATGATATCATCAAAGATAGAGATAGCAACCTGAACAGCGTCTGCTGCAGAAAGTTTGGCGATTGCTTGTAGATTCTCATTGGAGGGATCCTGTTCTAAAGACACAGCACTTTCGTATAATGACAATCGTGCACCTTGAACAGTGACAGACGCGTCTGCCAATTTCCATTGAATCGCTTGTCTGTCACTTAACGGCTTTCCAAAGGTTACCCTGGTTTTCGTGAATTCAACTGCCTCTTCAATCGCTCGTAAAGAACTTCCAATAGCACCTGCGGCCAGTTGTAAATACATGAATACCAATTGTGGATTCTTTTCGCTGTTCAAGTCTTTATTAGAATTTATTTTTTGACCGTGAACTTTATCTAAATGGACTTCACTTACATCTAGAATACCTATTCCTTCACGAGTAAGTACTCTTACTCCTGGGCTGGAACGGTTAATGAGGACCTGCTTCGAATCAATCCAATACCATTGACAATTCTCATCCCCGATTGCCGAAAAGCTTCCAGAAACAACCACACCATTCTCCACAGGGATGGTTTCACACCAAGTTACATTTGTAACAGGATAAACACCCTCTTTAAGAGTATCAGAAGACCAATCAGAGGAAACTAAATTCATTGGTTCTGACCCATCGACTACGCCTGCTCCCAAAAATCCTATGAGAGATCGATGCAATTCTTCATAAACCACCAAGCTGGAATAAGCGGATAATGATTCTAAATCACCTATTCCATTCCCTAAGTAACCTTCTGCAAATAGTTTAGAACGAAGAGGTGATGAAATTTCTTGAGAAACTTTCCCGTTTGCCATTCTTTTTTTTTCTACTGGAATCATTTCCGTTTCAACAAAATTCCGTAGCATTTTTCTTAATAGTGAATCCTCTCTAACGCGAAACATTTTTTACCTCCTCATGCACATTGTACGGACTAAGACGATCAACCTCTTCATAGCCACGAATTAATGAACGGCTTGCTAACAGCTTCATGGTCTCTGTCGATCCTTCCGTAATCGGGAACCTTCGAAGATCACGATAATAACGCTCGAAAACCGTGCCAACAGCATAACCATATGGGCCGCTAATTTCTAAAGCTCTGCGAAATACTTCCATGGAAAGTTTGTTGCTGGCTAACTTACTAAGGGCAGCATCAAAACGAGCATCCTCACCATTATCAAATTTGTATGCTGCATTGTACATCAAGAAACGCGCACGACGATATTCTGCTTGAATACGCCCTAACCACTCAGGATCCACTTTATCTGGAAAATACTTTAAAAGCTCATCTATTGCTCTTGTCACAGCCCCTAAACAAATTGGTGACTGAAGCATATAGCGGTTTCTGGTAAACCAGGTTTGAGCAATATTGAATCCTTCTCCGATATTTCCTAACACCTGCTCATCCGAAACATAACAATCATCAAAGCTGATATACCATGGCTGATCTCCACCCATTGTTACAATTTGCTCAGTTGGGTTAAATCCTGGCGTATTTTTGTCTACAATAAAACATGTAATCCCATCTCGCACTTTTTCTGGATCCGTTTTTGCATATACGAGACAATAATCCACATATCCCCCATACCCGATGAATTTTTTCACTCCATTTATGACCCAACCGGAACCTTTTCGAGTGGCTTTACATGTCATTCTTGCTGGATCCGCCCCTGCCTCGGGTTCCGTTTGAGCAAACCCGCCCAGCTTTTCACCACGGATGGTCGGATACAAATAACGTTCCTTTTGCTTTTCACTGGCAGAATAGAGAATGTACATTGGGTTTTCCAAAACGACTCCCATCACGCTCCACAGGGCTGTTCGACCTAATGCTTCCCGCCAGCCTAAATAGGTAACGCTTGGCAAGCTTTGACCTCCATATTCCTTTGGCGCGGATGGAGCCCATAAACCTTGCTTTTTCATTTCGGAAAAGATGTGATTAACAGTATCCTCAGGCAGTTCATTTAAAAACTTTGGAAGCAAATATTCATAGGGAACCATTTCTTCTTCAACAAACTTTCTCATTTTCGCATTCCATAGATCGGCTTCATGTAATAAATTCATATAAAAACTCCTGTCTATAGGTATCTATTAAATCCTTCCTAATCTAAAAGCTCATCACAGGTAATCTTTCAGCTCCCACTTAGCAATCGTGGCACGGTGAACTTCATCCGGACCGTCATAGATTCGCAATCCCCTTTCATGTGTCCACATATGAGCAATAGGGAAGTCGTCTGTCACTCCTGCTCCGCCTAGTATTTGAATCGCTCTGTCTAAAACCTTTGTGCTCATGTTTGGCACCGCTACCTTAATCATGGCAATTTCCTTTTTTGCTGCCTTATTTCCAACTTTATCGATCATATAGGCTGCCTTTAAGACCAATAAACGTGCTTGTTCAATGTCAATACGGGAATTGGCAATCCATTCTCTGACAACCCCTTGTTCTGATAATGGCTTACCGAAAGTAACACGCTCCATGGAACGCTGGCAAATGATTTCAAGAGCACGTTCAGACGTCCCAATCGATCTCATACAATGCTGAATACGAGCTGGACCAAGTCTTCCTTGCGCAATCGCAAACCCTTCCCCTTCTCCTACAAGAATATTAGTGACAGGAACTCTAACATTTTCAAATTCAATTTCCGCATGACCAATAGGAGCCCGGTCATATCCAAACACTGGTGTGGTTCGAATGATCTTTACCCCTGGAGTGTCTAACGGTACAATGACCATGGAGTGTTGTTTATGCCGTTCCCCAGAGGTACTGGATTTCCCTAAAACGATTGCAAACTTGCAATTTGGAGAGGCCGCACCTGATGACCACCACTTTCTTCCATTAATTACGTACTGATCTCCATCTCTGATAATAGACGTCTCTATATTTAAGGCATCAGATGATGCGACTCGAGGCTCAGTCATACTAAAACAAGAAAGAATTTCACCATTTAGTAGTTGAGGAAGCCACTTTTCTTTTTGCTCCTCAGTCCCATATAGAACCAGCATTTCTATATTAGGGGCATTAGGACCATGACAGTTGAACACCTCAGGAGCGATAGGGGAACGCCCCATTATTTCACATAAAGGAGCATATTCAAGGTTTGTCAACCCCGCTCCATATTCCGGATCTTCAAGGAATAAATTCCAAAGCCCGGCTGCCTTCGCCTTTCCTTTCATTTCTTCCATAATCGGAGGTGATACCCAACGATTCTCAGCTTGTTCCATCTGCTTGTGATACGTCTTTTCATTTGGAAAGACAACTTCTTCCATAAACTGATTTAATTTTTTTTGTAGCTTAACCACTTTATCCGAATATTCAAAATTCAACACACACACCTCAGTTCCATTTATTTTTATTGAGAATGATTCCTATGACCCCTACGAAAATATTCCGAGTATTTATGATAAAAAAACAACATCATATAGCCCATATAAAGCTACTGTTCACTGAGTTGAAAGCGTTTGAAATTCTGCCAGTAAAAAGGGTAACAACTCTAATGTTGCGAACAAAACTGTTATTTAAGATTCGTGCGATGATGGTTAAACTCTAAACCTAAAATATAATTATCTTCACTTTCTAAACTTAGTCCAACTGTCAAGGATAGCTTTAAGCGATCTCCCCTTACTTTTCGTTTCTGAACAATAACGGCATTATTACCTGAGTAAACCACCCGTTCTAACGAAAGAGCTGGAACTCCAAGATCATAACCTAAATATTGGGCTTCAAATTCACTAATTGAGTTAGCTTCGATATCTAATGTGGAGTGGGTAAAGTTTAAATTACATTCTTTTTTTAAGTATTCAAATATAGTTGTTTTTTCTAAATCTTGCTCTAAGAGATTGGGCGCAAAATGTTGTGGAATGTATAAAGACTCTAGCATTAAAGGCTCATTATTAATCAAACGATTACGGACGATGTTAATCGTTTTATGTAATCGCTGTAACTGAAATATTTCTGAAATTCGATTTGGAACATCTGTCTCTACTGCGCTATAAACAATTTTTGAGCTTGGAATTAACCCTTGCTTGATCGCTTGTTTATTGAAACTTAGTTCCCCTGTCAAATCCTGGGTCAACTTTGATTTAGATATAAAGGTTCCGACCCCTTGTTTTCGATGAATTAATCCTTCTACCATAAGTTCATTCAATGCTTTTCTAACAGTGGCACGGCTTACCTTATATGTTTCTATTAATTCTCTCTCAGAGGGTACTTTTTGCCCTTCTTCCCATAAACCTTCCTTTATTGTTTCTTTTAACACTTCTTTTAATTGATAATAAAGGGGAATAATACTGCTTACATCCAACATCATAATCATTCCTTTAAACGAAAGTAACAAGATAAAAATAATACTTTTTACGCTGTAGAGTTATAAACGTTTTCCCAATAATCAGTTAATTTCTTAGATAGTCCACCATGACCGAATTTTAATCGTTTATTATCTAAATGGCTGGTTTCGTGGACATTATGGAGAAAATTAATAATTTCTTTTCTTCTCCTAAACAAATCCTGTAGACCATTTTTATAAAACCAGAGATCAATGGTATTATAGACTCCTCTGTTGATCCCGTACTCCTTCTCAACATAATCTGAAAATAAACAATCTGGTAAGCTTATTTTGTTTTGAGCTAACCTTTCCCTTTTGATATTACTCATCGCTTTTTAAGCCCCCTTTGATTAACCTTATACTCCTAACCAGACCAATTGCTCATTCCATTCCTAATATAGCATATATAAGCATCTCTCGTTAATATGTTATATGGTTGTTCGTACCACATTACCTATACTTTAAATTTATCATTCCATCACTCTACTTGTCAAATGCTTTTTAATATTCTGACTATTAAAATCTAATTCTTTTTCTTTTTGCTCTTCAGTAAGAAATATTACTAAACCAGTTTGTAATAGCACCCAAAGGAAACAACAAGTTCGAAATCTAAAAACCTAAACGGAGGTAGGATTATCTCAGCCTCCTGTTTAGGTCAGATTATTCGTTAGATAAAGGTCATTAGACACCTCAAATTACTGTTATACCGCGTCAGTAACAGCTTCCTGTGTTTCTTTTCCTTCCTGGTGGACTTTCTTACCTTTCATAAATAATGCAAGGAAGATTGCTCCAAGAATTAAAACAGCGACATTCAGCAAGAACATAGTATGAAAAATGTGAACCATTATATCTTTCATATTTACTATCACGCTATCGAATGTTTGCTGCATCTCCGGTGAAAGTCCATTTCTTATCTCTGCAGCTGCCGTTTTGTTTGTGAGCGCCTGGGTACTTGACATTACACCTATTTCCGCTTCAGATAATGCTCCTCTTAGCTCTGCAGGCAAATATTTACCTACTTGCCAATTTAGATTCATAATAAGTCCGGAAATGGATAAACTGACGACAGTGGCTAAATTGGTGAAAAAATATTCCGCCCCTGTTGCAGTTCCTACCACATTGTGCGGCAAATGATTTTGCAAATAGGATACGAATACCACATTAATTGCCCCCGAATTCACGCCCATCAAACCTATAATCGTGTAAATATACACAATGTTTGTATTATCATTAAACCCTGAAACCAGGTACATCATTGCTGCATCAAAAAGAAATATCACTGCGATGACCATTCTATATTTTCCTGTTTTCCTTATAATCTTACTTAAGATGAGAGTAGAGAAGATATGCACGGCCATCAACGCCGTTATCAAGGATCCAGATACGACAGCCGACATGCCCTTGACTGCCTGTCCAAATAGTGGAACATATGTTAAATAAGTAATAACAACAACTGCCCCAAGGGAATGCCCAATCACAGGAATCAAAAAATATCGGTTTCTTAAAAGACTTAATGGTAAAATAGGTTCCGCCGCCCTGCGCTCAACCTGTATAAAAAGGATAATAGAAACTAAAGAAATTAAATAAAGCGCTATCATTGCACTTGAGCCCCATGAATATTTGGATCCTCCCCAACTAAATGCCAAAAGGAACGGAATCGCAGCCGTGCAAAGAAGGCAAATCCCCGCATAATCAATCGTTACTTTTACCTTACGTTTTACTGTGGGCATGTAGTGGTTAACAACAAAAAAGACGATGAGCATGAAAGGTAATGGAAAGTAATATAACCAGCGCCAACCTATAGTGTCAACAATAAATCCTCCCAGCAGGGGTCCGGTAATGTATGTAACACCAAGCATGGCAGATAAATACCCTAATATTTTTACCCTTGTTACTGTAACATATAAATCAGCAATAACTGCAAAAACAGTTGCAAATAAAAAGCCTCCGGCGATCCCAAGAACTAACTTATATGCAATTAATACCGAAATAGAATGGGCTGAACCTGTAAGGATAAGACCGAAAGCAAAGACAGCCAGGGAAATGAGATAAATTCGTTTTCTCCCGTATAAATCCCCTAGTTTACCTGAAATCACCCTCCCGATAGAGCCGCCCAGCATGTAAGTCGTAATCGTCAAGGCATAAAACTGCATACCCCCAAGATCAGCTATAATGCTAGGGGTTGAGACCCCATGAATAGATCCCACAAATATATCAAAGTAAAAAGTCAAGAGGACGGTTACCGTAACAATTAGTAAGGGCTTTTTTTCCAAATGAATGATAGGTTTTTCAATAGGATCGATCACATTCTCGTTTTTCAAATCCTTCTCCCCCTTAAGGTTATCAAGTATAAAAAATTACAAAATACATTTTTATTAGCACCTTTATTAAGGTAACAATTACTCAGTCTAAATTTTTCTATACAATCTTAATTTCTCTATAAGACTATGTATTGTATTTATCAATTTTCTGCCTCCTCAAGTTAAAGTTAAAAATGAAATTTAATAAGGAGGAGGGCATTAATTCAATCATTAAAACGTTTTCAAATTAATAGATTGTATTTATATTAAACCGTTTCAAATATAAACTAGTCTACTGTTTTATGTATATATTCATCTCCTTCCCTTTGTAATGGACTGGACATCCTGGACAAATTTATTCAGTCATTATAAGCCCCATAAGTAAACCTAAAGAAACCCATATTTTAACTGAACTCAGCTTCGTCTCTTTTACTGGACGTAGACATGCTAGTAAGTGCCTTTGAAAATAATATAAGGTTGTCAGGACCACCTTATCTTTGTATTATAATGCAACACGGACAAGTTGACAATATATTAAAAATATTTTTAATTATTTGGTAACTTTAAAAAAGTTGTAAATTATATCTACTCACCATACGGTTGGCAAGTACAGCTGTTTCGACAGACTGATCTGACTTCGAATCGATACGACGCCATACTATCAAAACACAAACGGGAGGCAAAGGGATACATGCCTCCTGTTTAGGAAATTTAACCGTCAAATTGGGGTCATTTTACAACTTCAATTTATGGTATTAAACCACTTCGAAAACGTTTTCCTAATTTCGATAGTTAATCGAAGATTGGGCTTTTTATTGGGTGTGGTGTAAATGCGCGTTTCTTTACATACCATCTGCCATTTTCTTCCACATATTCATCTCTGTACGTACCTGACAAAAGAGAATACTCGTCATTGGCAAGTAATCGGCCAAAAAGTACATCATGAATCCCACTAGCTGTATTTCCATTGACTTCGATTACCGAATTCGAAATATGATGATAGGATTCCTTGGAATTGGATTTAATCGTTTCTAACATGTCAGTGATTTCTTCTATTCCACTGCCTACACGAATGTGTGGAACATCAAATACCGCTTCTTTATGCCAAATATTTAAAAACAGGTCATATTCTTTTTTATCCACTCCATGACAGTAATTAGCAATTAATTTTCGAATCTCCTCAATTGCTTCTAATCTCTCAATTTTTTCTTCAAGTGATACTTGTATTATACTCATCAATTATCCTCCTTGGATTCATCTTGCTATGGCTCTAATTACTTTAAGAGGTTACCGAATATTTAGAATTTTTCAAGTCGGAAATCCCCGATAAAATATGAATTAGAAACAGAGCGGGTAAGTTTAAATTCGCAAATAGTTTATTTGTTAATTTTCCATCGAAACTGGTAATCCATATAACTTAGCTGCATTCTTATAGAGGATATTCTCTCTAAAATCCTTTGGAAAATGTTTGAATGTAATTTCTGGTGGATTGTAGGTAAAATGCGGATAGTCACTTGTATACACAATTTTATCCCTGCCAATCATTTCAGCCAAATCAACAACATGTTTTGCATCCTTTGGCCGGTTTGGTTCAATCAATGGTTGGGTTCCAAACCAAAAATGCTCTCGAACCTGTTCACTTGGTGGACGTTTTACCCAAGGAACCTCTCGTCTTAACATTGGCCAATGGGTATCCATTGTGTACATAGTATTTGGAACCCAGCCAAAACCTCCTTCATTAAAGAGGAAACGCAGCTCTTTATATTTCTCAAGCACACCGCTAAATACCAGGCTCGTCATTGCGACTTGAAGTGGTATTCCATTACTTGTTTGACTTTCTGCAAAATTGTTTGCTTCAAAACCTTCTCTATATAATCCTCCACGAGTTGATACATGATAAGTAATGATAAGTCCGTTTCGTATCGCAGCCTCCCATATAGGATAATATCGTGGATTTCCCCATGCTCCATAAGGACTAAGGCTAGGTAAGGCCACTTGAACAATTTGTGGGTGACTGCCGACGCGATCAATCTCACGAGCTGCTTCTTCTGGATTCTGAACTGCTACTACAACAGAACCAAGCATACTGGAATCCTTCGATAACCAGTGCTCAATTTGCCAATCATTGTAAGCAGAAGCTACTGCCGCTGCCATTTCATGTTGTGGAGAAGCAGAAATGAACCATGTAGCATCAGGATTAATAACAGCATAGGCATAGTTATATTTATCCGCTACTTGTTCTTTAAAATAACTTAATGAAGAACACCCAGTGCCTCCATCAGGGGTTTCACTATCCAGGACGTTCCTTTGGAGGAGGGCCATCGAACCAGCCCCTTGAAAAACTCCTCTCCATCCACAATCTATCATAAAATTTTTCCAATAATCACTCATATATGGCAATAGATCATTTTGCGAATGAGGATTGGCATGAAGGTCACAATCAATGACAGGTACTTTTGTCTTCTGATTCAAAGTATTATCGATATTTTCTTCAACCGTATTAGTCATATTAATCCCCTCTCTTCTTTCATACTAGGCATATACTACCAAATCGTTCCCTTCTACCTTTACATCATACGTTTTCACTTTTTCATTAGCCGGATCATGATCTGAACATCCTGTCTCCAAATCAAAACTCCATCTGTGCCATGGACAATAAATGTGTCCGCCATGTTCCTCAAGACAGAATTCTTTTACTTGAGAAGAACGAGCAACTGGCCCTAAAAAGCCTTTATCTAACTCTGCCCCCTGATGAGGGCAAGCATTTCGTATTGCGTAAAACTTTTCTCCATTTCTAACGACAAGCACAGATGCCCTTCCAACTTGAAAAACCTTCTTTTCTCCTGGCTTGATGTCTTCTTTATTACATAATATATTCCTTCCCATTCTATTAACCCTCCTAACATACTAAGTAATCTTAAAAATAATCTTTTAAATTATTATGCTAACCACACCCCCTAAAATTGAATTGGTACAAAAAGGAGAATGAAGAAATGCTTTTTGGATAGCTTCTCATCTAATAAATAAAATGACTAATCTACTAAAAATGTGCTTAGCCAAGGGAAGTACAAAATAATGATGGAACCGATTATAAGAGCATACATATAAGGAAGAGAACCTCGTATTACTACACCCACATTTGTTTTGAAATTTGAGCTTAATACAAATAGTGTCATACCAACGGGTGGTGTGATTTGCGCTATCATTAAACAAATAACCATTATAATCCCAAAGTGGATTGGATCAATTCCTAAATTCAAAATGGTTGGTAATAAAATAGGAACGGTGATAAAAAGGATCGGACCCGGTTCTAAAAATGTTCCTAATAATAGTAGAAATACCACAATAACTAGCGTCACTAACCAAGCCGGTACATTCACTGAAGCGACATACTCTGTAATCTGCTGTGGAACTTGAGAAAAAGTAAGAGATTGAGAAAATAATGATACTCCGCCTAGAATGATGTAAATTGCTGCGGTTGTAACCACTGCACCTTTTATACTTTTTATTAAATTATTTTTCGTAAAGTTTTTACGTTCAAAGATAAAACTAATCAATAATACGTAAAAGACTGCAATGGCTGCCGCTTCTGTAGGAGTAAAGATTCCTTGATAAATTCCCCCTAACACGACTGCTGGCATTAACAAGGCTGGAATAGCCTGCACAAATGATGAACCTATTTCCTTACTGGAACTCTTCGATCTACCAACTGCCTTTTCCCGATAACTAACGATGATTGCTGTGATAACAAGTAGAATGGTAAGCATGATACCTGGTGCGACACCTGCTAAGAAAAGATCGGAAACATTTACCTGTACGATAGACGCATACAAAATCATAATGATACTTGGAGGTATCATTGCACCTAATGTACCTGATGCCGATACAATACCTAAACTATTTTCTTTGGAATAGCCTGCTTCTAACATATGTGGAATAACCATCGTACCTACTGCAACAACGGTGGCAACTGCGGATCCTGAAAGTGCCCCAAATATAGCGCATGCTATGACAGCAGCTATTGCAAGTCCCCCGCGAAAATGGCCGACTAAATGAACAATAAACGACAGCATCCTATGAGCTGTACCCATAAAAGTCATTAAATTGCCTGCGAGTAGAAAAAATGGAATAGCTAAAAGAATCCAGCTATCTGCAGCTATAAAAAAATGAGAAGGGACATTGGCGGATGGCAAATTCATTCCAAATACAGCTAGAAATCCTCCGCTCATTCCCAATACAAACCATATTGGAGCCCCAATAAATAGTAGGACTAAAAAAATAATAATCGCTATAGCTAACAAAATGACTTTCCTCCTTTGATCATCTTTAAAGTATTACGTTTTCTAAGGTGTTGCAATTTCTTCTTGCTGTGTCATTTCATTAATGGATTTTGAAGAATTCTCTTCTAAAGAAGAATGACTTTCATAATTTACACAAAATTTATAAATATCCAAAATGATTTGCTGAATAACATATACGCAAGAGAAAAACATACCAATAGGAACTGCTATTGCAGGCAAAGCCATTAATAATAATCCTGAGTTCGTTCTCATATTCATTTGAACTAACGAATCTACCCATTTGATACCGTTCCAAAAGAGAAAGATAAATGCCAATAATAATAAGATATTGATGAATAAATCTAAACCATACTTCATTCTGCCCTTCAAATAATTGGGTAACATATCCATTTTTATATGCTCCCCATTTTTAATTAAAGGGCCTATATATGCAAAGACACAATAAATAATGAAGTATCTGGACAGTTCTTCAATCATTGGATACGAAATATCAAAAAAGTATCTCATAATTACGCTGTACATAACGAGTGACACACTAAATACTAAGAGTGTGCACGCTATGAAAGACAGACTTTTATCAATCCAGCGAGTGTAAGATTCAATCCTAGCAATAAACTTCAATTTATATCCACCTCTTGATTATTCGATTTAAAATAAATCGAGTTTATACTGAGTTAGTATAAACTCGAATATTTCATTAGCATACCTCTTAAATTATTTAAGTTAAAAAGATAGGAAAAGCAATGTTTTTAAATTAGTTAGATTGGGCGGCTTCAATCAACTTTTGCCCATCTTTTACAGTTTCTTTGAACATATCATAGACTGGGATTGCTGCTTTTCTATACTCTGACATCTCTTCATCTGTAGGATAGTAAAGCTTTACCCCTTTTTCTTCAAGTTTGCTCTTAGCTTCTTTATAATGTGTTGTAAGCATTTCATCATTTTGCTTTTGCACAGTTTTTCCAGCCTCTAACAAAATTTCTTGAAGATCAGCTGGCAATTGATCAAACTTTGCTTTAGACATAATTACAGGGTTAATAGAATAAACAACCGGCAAAAACGTACCTGCTTGTACTGGTAAGTCTCGATCAGCCGTTTGTACAATAGAGGCAATAGTTCCATCTATAATCCCTTGTTGTAACGCTGGAATAAGTTCTGTTGATACAATTGGAACACCACTCGCACCTAAACTCTCAAATGTTTTTAAAACCAATTTGCCTCCATAAACCCTTACCTTTAACCCTTTCATACTTTCCTTGTCCGTAACCATATCTTCCTTGTCTCTTGTCCAGATAAGACCAGGGTCTGCTCCGACAAAGGTGCCTAAAGGCTTTATTCCGCGTTCTTCCGTCTTTTTCAATAAAAGTTGTCCGCCATTTTCTTGTTCCATATAGTCTCTTAAACTATTTATAGCTACACTAAAATTATCAGGGTCATAATCAAATAAAAATGGTAATGCCAACACGTCATAAGCTGATTCTATGGAACTTAATCCAGAAGAACCATTAAAAGCCATATCAATTTGACCATTAAGTAACCCAGGAATTTCCTGATCATAAGGA
Source organism: Neobacillus niacini (assembly GCF_031457145.1). Lineage (GTDB taxonomy): Bacteria > Bacillota > Bacilli > Bacillales > Cytobacillaceae > Neobacillus > Neobacillus niacini_J. The sequence goes on along the minus strand of NZ_JAVDVZ010000001.1, from coordinate 695,207 downwards.
AGAAGCTGAGCACTTGGGTATACTTCTATTTTGAGTCTGCCATTACTTCGTTTTTCTACCTCTTCCTTAAAGGAATTTGCAAGCTTCCCCATTATTTCCTGTCCTGAGTAACTATGAGATGCTCTAAGAACATATGTTTCTTCACTCGTTCCTGCAGAATCGTTTCCTTTTTTTGTTTCCTTACCAGCAGATTCTTCACTACCACATGCGGCCAACAAAAGAATCAAAACCATAAGCCCTAACACATACAATTTCTTTTTCATTCGAATCCCCCTTTACCTATCAGTTTTATTGTCCATTGTCCCCAAACGGTATCTCTTATTGTTTTTGTAAAAGATGACTTAATTTGAAATAGTATATGGGACAAAAATGACCGAATATTAGGAATATTCTAGCTAGGTCATGGTAAAAAATCTAATGATGTTGTTTTCAAATGAACCTTGCCAAGTGTAATGCCAGCCTTTTAAAATAAAGGGCTCTTAATATTAACGTAAAAAAGTTCTCTTCTCTTTAAAAGCCATTTCCCTGTTTTCTTTGTATATTCATCCCGATACGATGCAGATAATAATTCTGATTTCCCTTTTCTATCTGTATAGGTATAGACAACATCAGAAATGGCGGTTGCATAATCTCCATTCACTTCGATCACAGAATTCGTTGAATGATGGTGTTGTTCTTCTCTACTAGCCAAAATTGAATCAAACAAACTTTCAATCTCTTTTTTTCCAGAGCAAGTTCGATGCTTTGGAACCACCCAAACTCCTTCTTCATGCCAAATACTTAAAAAAGTTTCCCGGTCCCTTTTATCAACACCATGGCAATAGTTGGCTATTAATTTTCTAATTTCATCAATGGCCTCTAACTGGTGTATTCTCTCATGTATCACCAAATGTTCCATTTTTTCACAAACCTCTCTCTAGGTTAACAGCTCATTACTCTACTCTAAAAATATTGATTCATTTAGATTTGCTTTTATAATTTGAGCGCTAATGCTTCATGCCCAGGGACCCATCTTTGAGCGATTGAACTGTTTTCCTTTATTAACATTTCTTTCCATGCCCGGTCATATTGGAAAGGCGGTTGAATAAACTCTCCTAATTGATGAGCAGCGTTTAGCGGCCAAAATGGATCCCGCAACAACTCTCTTCCAATAAAAATTAAGTCAGCACGATTATTTTTTAAGATTTCTTCTGCTAGGAGTGCATGTGTGATTAAGCCTACCGCTCCGGTAGCAATATCAGCCTCTTTTTTGATTTTCTCTGTCAATGGAACTTGATAACCTGGATAGGAATCAATTTCAGCGAGGACAACCCCGCCTGAACTGCAATCAACTAAATCAACACCCTGACTTTTCATCTGTTGTGAGAAATAAATAAAATCTTCGATTGAATTTCCGGCTGGATGATATTCATTTACAGATAAGCGGACAAACAAAGGATTTCTCCAAACCGTATTAATGGCCTCAATAACTTCCCTTAAGAAACGATAGCGATTTTCTCTTGAACCTCCATATTGATCCGTTCTTTTATTTGACAATGGTGATAGAAAACTGCTAATTAAATATCCATGTGCACCATGTAACTCGATTAAATCAAAACCAGCTTCTTTACACCTGAGTGCAGCAATCTTAAAGTATTCGACCACTGCTTTAATATCTGCGATACTCATTTCTTTCGGTGTTTTCTTTTCCTTATTTTGTGCAATGGGTGATGGGCCAATAACGCTATCACCTACTGCCTTTCTGCCTGAATGACAAAGTTGTATCGCAATTTTCGAGCCATTTTCATGGACTGTATTTACAATACTCCTTAAACCTTCGATATGTTTATCATCCCAGATCCCTAAATCAGTAAATGAAACTCTTCCATGGGGATGTATAGATGTAGATTCCAGCATGATGAGTCCTACCTGGCCTACCGCTCGAATTCCATAATGGAGCTTATGCCACTCTGTCGCTGTCCCATCTTCGTCTTTAGCTGAATGCATACACATTGGAGACATGACGATCCGATTTTTTAATGTGACATTTTTAATTTGATAGGGGGAAAATAGCTTACTCATTTCAATTCACATCCTTATATCCTTAATTTAGTGCACCATAATCCTGATTTACAATCTCGGTAATCGTTCCTGCACTTGGCTTTCAAACTCTATTAAAAAGAGGGCTTATCGTTGCCTGAGGTTTGAATTCTCGTCTCTTAATCAGCCATTTTCCTGAACTTTTACAAAATTCATCATAATACCTTCCAGATAAATAGGTAGACTCGCCATCTATCAATCGATAATATAAAACATCAGAAACACCTGTAGCGGAATTCCCATTAATTTCTATTTTCGAGTTGGTTACATGATGGTGATGGTTTTGTTCGGCTGATGTTATCTTATCGTACATTTCTGCAATTTCCTTTTTTCCATTTGAAGCACCTCTAGGAACCATGTAGACTGCCTCTTTATCCCAAATACTTAAAAAAGACTCTTTATCCCATGAATCAACACTTTGACAATAGGTTGTAATTAAATTTCTTATATCTTGAATGCTTTGTAAGCGCTGTACTTGCTCCAATAAATCTAATATGTCTTTTCCCATAATTCAGTCCCCACCTCACTATAATTTTCACAACATATTAATTTGAACTTCTATGATCCCTAATTGTTGAAGATAATAATGGCGATTCAACCTTCCCTTTCTTAATCAGGATATTATTCGAATGCCACATTAATATATTATATGGTTATACGGACCATTAGAAATATATGTTAATCCTAGCATCGACTTCTAAAATTGTCAAAGTATATTTAATATTCTGTCTATTATACTTATTTTCTGTAACGACAGAAGGTCCTAAAATGTTACTTCATGGTTTGAGGTAAAAATAACGCGATTTCAGGGGAAAAGAAAAGTAACCCAATTAAAACCAATATTGGGATAACAAGTAGTATTCCTTTTTTAATCAAATTTTTGAGACCGTTTTCAAATTTGTTTAATAAGCCTTTTTCTCAAACAACACATTAATATATTATATGGTTGTTCGTACCATTGATTCTACGAATTTAATTTATCATCATTATTTACGCCTGTCAAACATTTTTAAATTTTCCGACTATTAAACAAAACAACGAAATTAAATGAAGGAATGGATCCAATATTAGGGCGACTGACAACATCTTTTAAACACCCAAGCTGTATAAGATTGGGTGTTTAGCATTTATAGGGTTTCTAGAATAAAATTAAAATTCAAAGTCTACTACTGTAAAATCACTCATCTCCATTTCTCTTAATAAAGAGGCTACCTCTTGATGTTTTGGATGGGGAATGTATTCTTCAAATGATTTTTTATCTTTAAATCGGATCGAAATTCCAAAGTCAAAACCTTCTTTAAAGTTTTCCCCTGCCTGAGCGTCAATAACTCCAGGTATATGGTTATTAAATGCTTTTATTTTATCTATTAAATCAACTTTTTTATCCTCTATTTCTTCATTTCCAAAATTAATAAACGTTAAATGTTCAACCATTTCTATTCCTCCTCAATATCTAATTACCAATTTAATACATTTATTACAAAAATTTTAATCTATCTGGCATAGAACATCCGCTCAAGCAGCCCTGTTATTGATGAGGATTTATTTATTATTTCTTCATTTCTTTCTCTCTATGTTTCCTGATAATTTCTATCATTCTCTTATTACCTTCGCTAAGGGACGCAAATTTATCCCACATAGGCTGTACGCTTTCATAGAATTTTTGCTCCTCTTTCTTTGATAAGTGAATGACCTCCAAATTACCTGACTTTTCATTTTCTTCAAGAATTTGTTTTACCATAGCTGTATGCTCTTTACCAGCTTCCAACGCTTTTAGTTCAGCTTCCTTTGAAACCTCTATAATAAGGTCCTGTAAATCTTTAGGGAGTTTTTCCATAGCTTTTTGACTTATAACCGTACTTGCCATATTAGCATTAACAACCGGAGGATCCACAGCATATTTTACTACTTCATTTAGTTTTAAGGTTTTTAACGTTTGATATCCTACTGGCACCCCATCTATGATTCCTCTTTGCAGCCCGTCATACCATTCAGCAACACTGATATTAACACCTACTACCCCTAATTCATCATACCAAGTATTCCACAAACCTCCCATAGATGCGATTAACAGTCCCTTCATATCCTCCATAGAGTGGACGGGTTTTGTCAATAACCAGCCATTATCTGTTAAAAAAGTGTACATTAATGGTTGAACACCGTTATCCATCATAGCATTATTTAAAATCTCGCCAATCTCTGTCTTATTCATTAAATCATAAGCTTCCTGTGCAGTCTTATTCCAATATGGAAAATAGGATATATACCCCTCTGGAACGGTATCACCATAAAACGTAGGAGTCAGGTTACCCATATCGATTGTGCCGCTGGCTAATGCATCCAGCATTTCAGGCTGTTGTGCTAACTGCCCATTAAAATATAGATCAATTTTTAATCGACCTTCACTTCTTTTTTCAAGCTCTTCTTTAATCCAATGAGTAGCATAATACATCGGTTTACTATTTTTTGTAGTATCCGGTAAAGGAACATTAAAAGTTAAATTATACTTTTCTTCCTTGCCGCCGGAAGTTTTTGAACTGTCTCCAGAAGAAGCATTTGAACCACATGCTGTTAAAGTAATGATGCATATGATTAATACAACATTAATAATCATTTTTTTGACATTTTTCACAAAAACTCCACCCCTTTGTTTTTTTGTTTAACCTAAAATCCAAAAATGGTTACTCCATTTTTAAGTTTAAAATCTATTTAAATAGTTACATCCCATCTCTTATCAATCTGAACCATTAAGCCATATGCAGTTTTTCCGGCATTAACTGTTTCCTTAAAAAGGAAGAACAATTTCCCCAAAAAGTGCATACAGCCCGTTTTGAAATTTCTAAACCTACCGATTATTAAACATCTGTTCCGGAAGCCATGTTACAATTTCAGGAAAAATAAATAAGATAACCGTACCTATTGTAAATAATCCCACCATTGGCCAACACGCTGCAAACGTATCACGTAAATTTATATCCGGGGCAACTCCTTTTAAAACGAATAACTGCATTCCAAATGGCGGTGATAAATTTGCTGTTATCGCACTGATTACAAAAATAACACCAAACCATACCATATCCACTCCCATACTATTTAAGATTGGCAGGATAATCGGCGCAGTCATGAACAAAATAGGTACAGCGTCCAGTGGGATGCCGAGGATGAAAAAGAAAATAAGGACTGCTATCAAAAACATAGTTGGAGACAAATTCATATTTTCAATTAACCCAGCCAGCTGTTCACCCACTCTTGTAACACTGATTATTTTGGCATAGGCAGTGGCGCCAATGACCATCCAAAACACCATTGCACACAAACCAATCGTCATACTGAACATCTTTTTAATATTTCCCCATGTCAGCTTCCGATTGATTCCCGCACTAACTAGTGACCCGATAACTCCTACTGCCGCAGCCTCGGTTGGGGTGGCAACTCCCAAAAAAATACTAGCCAGAACCACAGTAATAACACTTAATGGTAAAATAACGCCCTTTAAGGCTACAAATTTTTCTTTCCAAGTAAACCTCTCCTCTTTTGGGAGGGCAGGACCATAGTTAGGTCTGATCCAACAAAGAACTAAAGCGTATAGCGCGATAATCACGGCCATCATAAGGCCGGGAATAATCCCAGCCATAAACAACTGTCCTGGAGAAACTTCTGCTATTACAGCGTATATAATCATTACAAGACTGGGTGGAATTAGAATTCCTAATCCGCTGCCTGCCAAGATGATTCCTTGCGTTAATCTATCATTGTATCCACGGCTGAGCATCGATGGACGGGCAGTAACTCCGAGCGTGGCTGTAGATACCATGGCTGTCCCAACCATTGCCGAAAACAATGTAGCGATGGCCGTTGTACCAACAGCAAGTCCGCCCCTCATTCCCCCAAACCAGCGGTAAAATGCTTCATACATTCCATCTATCAAATCACTGTATCTCAAGATTCCTGCCATGAAAATATATAAGGGTACTGCGGTATAAATAAATTGATTGACATCATTGAATGCAGATAAGATAAACCCGCTCACACTTGCAGGTCCGCCCCATATTATAAAGCCAGCGATAAGGGAAATGCCGGACATAACAAAGGCAATCGGAATTCCCAGCATAATTCCTGTCATTAGAGCCGTAAACATGATAAGAGCGATAACATAAGGTTCCATTTATTTCCCCTCCTCAACCTTTATATCTGTATTAGGCAGGTAAATCTCTTTAGTATTATCCAGGTCAAACTTTCTATCTGTATTAAGCAGGTAGATCTCCTTATCATTGTCAACCTCATATTTTCTACCTGTTATAAGTAAGTAGATATCTTTAAACAAAGTCACCAATGCCTGCAGTCCCAGCAGGGTTCCTCCAATAGGAAGGATACTCCATTTAATCCACATTGGTATGTTCAGGCCGGTTGTCGCAACAACTCCTTTTTTATACAAATCCAAAACGTGCTGCCCGCCCCAAAAAACCAGTGCAATTACCGTTAAAAAAATGAACAGGTGAGAGATTAGATCCACTATAGCTTTTCCTTTATCAGAAAATTTAGCATAATACATATCCACTCGTACGTGTTCGTTTTTCAATATGGCATACCCGCCGCCTATAAACGCCATAACCGCTGTCAGCCAAACAGAAGTGTCAAACCCAAATCTAGTCGGTCTTTCAAAAAAATAACGGGCAATTACATCGTAGAAGATCATTAATGATAGAAAAGTGATAATTACTCCAATTACCACATACATTTGCTGATTAATATAATTTATAAATCGAATCGTTTTATTTACAATTTTCATGGGACACCCTCTCCGTTCAATATTCTTATAGAAATGTATTTTAAAAGAAAACGGAAATGATGTTTATGCCGATTCTTATCATTTCGGTTTTTATTTAAACGAGCATTTTTTATTTTCAGGCAAACGATTTTCCCTTTACATTTTTATTTCATGATAATTCTGAATATTTTTTATAAAAATTTGGGTACCGACTTTCGAAAAAATCTAAGTTCCTCCTTTACTCTTTCTTTCTCTCTTCAATATTATTTCTTATAATTTCTATTATTTTTGCGTTACCCTTGCTTAAAGAAGCAAATTTATCCCACATAGGCTGAACACTTTCAACAAATTTCTGTTGTTCTACCTCTGACAGCTTAATTACTTCAATGCCATTTTTCTTTTGGTAATTTTTCAAATCCTGTAAAACCTTATCTTTATCCTTTTTAGTTGCATCTAACGCTTTGAGTTCAGCTTCCTTTGAGACCTCGAAAATAATATCCTGCAGATCCTTAGGAAGTTTTTCCAAAGTTTTATTACTAATAAACATATTGCCCATCTGAGCATCAACAAACGGAGGATCGATGACATATTTAACTACTTCGTTTAGTTTAAAGATGGTCAACGCTTGAAATCCAGTAGGTATTCCATCTATGATTCCTCTCGAAAGTGCGTCGTACCAATCTGAATGAGGGATTTCAACACCATTTATCCCCAATTCCTCATACCAGGAATTATATAATCCTCCCATTGTTACCATTAATAGTCCATTCATATCCTCAACAGAGTGGACAGGCTTGTTTACTAACCAGCCACCAAGAGCAGCATAAGTGTTCAATAACGGTGTAGCACCATATTCTTTGAAAGCATTGTTATAAATCTCACCTATCTCTGTGTTATTCCATAAATCATAGGCCTCCTGGACATCTTTAGCCCAATAGGGGAAGTATGTGATAAACCCTTCTGGTACGAGATCTCCATAATACGATGCAGTCGCATATCCAATATCGATTGTACCGCTGGATAATGCATCTAACATTTCGGGAACTTGAGCTAACTGACCATTAAAATATAATTCTATCTTTACTTTTCCTTCGCTTCTTTTTTCAATCTCCTCTTTAAACCAATGCATAGCATAATAACGCGGGTTATTAGGGTCTTGGTTATCAGGGTAAGGAATATTAAATTTTAAGTTATACACTTTTTCCTTATCACGAGATTCAGATCCTTTTTCAGATGAAGTAGCATTGGACCCACACGCTGTTAAAGCAAGGATACTCATTAATAAGATCACTCTATGAATGACACTTTTAAAATTTTTCATAGACACTCCACCTTTTTTTATATAATATACTTCATTGTGAAACAGACTAATATAACGCTCTTTTTTCTATGAAAATCAACGAATTATATTATCTTTCTTTTCTATTTTCTCTAATAATTTCTATGATTCTTGCATTTCCTTCGCTTAATGAAGCAAATTCATCCCACATTGGTTGAACGCTATCATAAAATCTTTGTTCTTCTTCCTTTGATAAAGTTATGACCTCAAATGCTTTTGCTTTTTCAAATTCTTTCACTTCTTTTAATACCTTTTCACTATCCTCATTACTGCCTTGTAATGCATTGGTCTCTGCTTCCTTTGCAGTCTCAAGGAGAATGTCCTGCAGATTCTTTGGAAGTTCTTCTAATGTTTTATTACTAATAAACATGGTTAACATCAAGGCATTATTGAAAGGAGGAGCGATGACATAATCAACCACTTCATTTAGTTTTAAATTTTTTAACGTGCTATATGAAGTTGGTATTCCATCAATAACTCCTCTTGACATGCCATCATACCAATCAGCATTTGGCATATCAACTCCTGTTGCTCCTAATCCCTTAAGCCAGGTGTTAAACAATCCCCCAAAAGTTGCTACTAAGAGTCCTTTCATATCCTCTACAGAATGAACCGGCTTGTTCAATAACCAACCGCCATTTCCAACGAAATTGTTCATTATTGGCGTTACGCCATATTCTTTAAATGCATTGTTATAGATTTCTCCGATTTCAGTGTTATGCCATAAATCATAGGCTTCATTAACATCTTTAGCCCATAGCGGCATGTTGGTAATAAATGCTTCTGGTATAAGATCTCCATAGAACGATGTTGTTACATACCCCAAGTCAACACTACCGCTGGCTGTTGCATCTAACAATTCCGGAAGTTGAGCCAGCTGTCCATTAAAATATACATTAATTTTCATTCTGCCTTCACTTCTTTTTTCAATCTCTTCTACAAACCACTTATATGAATAATATTGGACTTTACTGTTAGCGGAATTATCTGGTGCAGGTATATTTAGGTCTAATGTAAATACTTTATCTTTGTTGACAGTTTGAGTGGCTTTTCCTCCACAAGCGGTAACAACAATCATACACATTAATAAGAGGCCAATAATAATTAAATTTTTACTATTTTTCATAAATACTCCCCTTTCGTTTTTTATCAAATTTAATTAAGTTAATATTGCTCCTCCATCTATTACAATGTGTTGACCAACTATGTGAGAGGATAAATCACTTACTAGATATAGCATTAAATTGGCAATTTCTTCTGGATCTGCATACCTTCCATCTGGAGAAGAGGCTTTAATAGCCATTCTTTTTAATTCAGCTTCCTCCGCATTTCCTTTTGAATAACCAAATACCACGGAATCTAACATGGATGTATCCACTCCCCCAGGGCAGATCGCATTTACGCGAACCCCATGAGGTGCTGCTTCGACCCCAGCCGACTTTGTCATACCAAGAACAGCATGTTTGCTAGCACCATAAGCCACCAAATTGGGAGTACCAAGCAGCCCGGCAGCTGATGCCGTATTAACAATTGCGCCACTTTTTTGGGTCATCATATGGGGCAGAACATATTTCATTCCTAAAAACACACCTCTTACATTTATATCCATCACTCTATCAAACACATCGACTGGATAATCAACAATGGGAACTACTTCTCCTAACCAGCCTGCATTGTTCAAGAGAATATCTATTTTACTATATCTATCAATCGTTACATGTACATAATTTTTTACATCTTCTTCTTTTGTTACATCTGTTTTGATAAAGATGGCTTCTCCACCATCTTCGTTTATTTCATTTACAACATTCATTCCGCTCTCTTCCTGTAAGTCAACAATTACTACTTTTGCTCCACCTGCGGCTATCTTAAGACTTGCTGCACGGCCAATTCCGCCGCCACCCCCTGTTACGATAGCAACTTTATTTGTAAAATTAAAATAGCCCAAATCTACCGCCCCATTTCTAAGATCACAGGATAAACTGCATGAAACTATGTTTATATGAATTTCTTCATTAAAATTTAAATATCCGTTATCTACTGGAATAATCTGTCCGTTAATTTGCGCTTGAACTAGAAGAAAATAAGCATGCTACTACTTCAGCCACCTTTTCTGGCTTTATTAGTTCTCCTCATATGCTGGTTTCCTAATTTTCTTTTTCTGTTATCTTCCAATTTATTCATCATTTAAGAATTAAAAAAGCGCTTTCAAATCATTGGCAGCCCTTATTACATTAAAGAATTTTTGATTTAAGACCTGGAACAGTTTTAGTATTTTCGTTGTTAAATCATATCATTATAATGTACGGACCATTTTGTCATTTTTTTAAAAACAACACCTCTTTTTATTTGTGGTATTATTCCAAATTTTCCGACTCTTTAAAACCTTATTCATTGAAGATGCTATTATGTAAACCTAAAAATCTATTACAAATACTATTGCAAAAAGACTAGTGGTTACGACCGAAACTTATTTTGGTTGGTCTTACATATGCTGAAGACCAACCACTATACACTCCGATCTTACACAATAGCAAAAACATCTCAAATCTACAGCTATTTTAACGCAAAACTTTATACCCCGTAAGTTCACGATCCCACGTATCAAGGGTAATCCCTTCCTCACGCAGCTTATATTTCTCGACCTTTTGGGACGGATTTCTTGGGAGATCTGATACGAACCGGACATAGCGTGGAACCGCGAAATGAGCCAATCGGGATTGACAGAAGTCCAGCAACTCCTCATGTCTCAAATCTTCTCCGTCCTTCACGACAACCACTGCAAGCACTTCTTCTTCTGTGAGTTCAGAAGGAACGCCGACTACTGCTGAGTCAAGAACCTTAGGATGTTTGTTAAGAACGGTCTCGACTTCAAAAGAAGATATATTCTCTCCCCGCCTGCGGATTGCATCCTTTTTACGATCGACAAAGTAGAGATAGCCTTCTTCATCCATGTACCCTCGATCGCCTGTGTGATACCACAAGTTTTTCCATGCTTTTACAGTTGCCTCAGGGTCACCATAATAACCTGAAAACAATACACCAGGTTCCTTTGGTCTTACCACTATCTCACCTACTACACCATTGGGACAACGTTTATCATTGTCATCGTGGATTTCGACAACATAACTCGTAACAGGCCGACCGCAAGATCCTTTTCGAAACGATTCAGCAGGATTAAAGGTCATTGAACCGGTTTCCGTTGAACCATACCCTTCGTGAAGCTTGATGCCAAAGCGGTTCTGGAACTCTTCATATATTTCTGGGGGTATTGGTGCCCCGTGTGCTTGTTGAACCGGATTATCCGAATCGTCATGGCGCGGCGGCTGCTTTAGAAGAATTGTCAGCATTGAGCCCATAAAGTTGAATTGGGTGATTTGCTCTTCCTTGCATATGTCCCAGAATCTAGAAGCCGAAAATCGGTTATGCATGACCACGTCACCGTCTGCGATCAGTGCCGGAAGGACGGTCGTATATCGAGAATTGGAATGAAAAAGTGGAAAAACGGTATATAAACGATCGTTAGGACCTATTTCCCTAAATTTGCAATGGATTTCTGCCAGATTAAAATTTGCACTATGACTGATGATGGCACCTTTGGACGGACCGGTAGTTCCTGATGTAAAGAGAATGAGAGATGGGTCCATCGGTTGGATGGACACATCTAATGAAAGGTCGCTTGCCTCATCCATAATTTTTGTATAAGAATGCCAAGAGATCAGGCCTGGCATAGGCTCATTGACATCTCCTACCACAATGACGTGGCGAAGATGTAACAATTCATTTGAGATACCCTTTACACGATCTACCCATTCCGATGAAATTATGAGAGCCTGGCACTCACCTGTATTGAGAATGTGTGCAAGGAGATCTCCGCGATATGACACATTAACCGGTACTTCAATTACGCCCAGTTTTGCCAAACCTAACCAGGCGGCTAAGAACTCCGGGCTGTTAGGTAACATAACCGCGCAAGTATCACCCTTGGATAACCCCAACTCCTTCATTACATTTGCCATCTTGTTTCCACTTCTATCGAACTCTCCATATGTGAGTTCAGAATTCTCGAAACGAATAAACCGTGCATCCGGCTTTTCTTTTGCTCGATGTTCAACTATTTTTCCAAACGTTTTTAAACCAGTGTACATATTACTCTCCCTCCCCTGCATGGGACATGGGTACACTGAACCTTTAATTCGGTGCACCAAAGCCCGGTAAATGATCCTTTTCTAAGTAGGTATTCAGGTGTCCTTAAATTTTCCGCCCTCTTTTGTGGTTTATCGCTTTTGTTGGTTACTCGTTTTGATCCAAGTTCTCGGGACGGAATTTAGGAATAGAAATTTTTTCGGACCAATCCTCAAAAACTACTTCAACTCTCATTCCCACTTTGACATTTTGAGGATCGTACTGAATTACATTACTCATCATCGTTGGTCCTTCATCAAGATCAATTAATGCAATGACATAAGGGACTTCCGACTTATATGCCTTCGATATTGCTCGATGCACGATGGTATAACTGAGTACCTTTCCCTTACCAGAAGCCCGCACCCACTTCACATTTTTACTCGAACAGTCTGTACAAATGATTCGAGGATAAAACTGGTGCCTGCCACAATCTGAGCATTGCTGAATGAGCAGTTCATGATTACGGCAACCTTGCCAATAGGGCTCGGTCTCTACGTTTATATTCGGGAAATTTTTTCCTGAATGATCGATCATATGCTCCACCCTATCTTTAGTTTATTTCTTTCCCTAGTATAAGTGTGGTATGGCTGGACATAATGCCACCTTGACCATGCACTAAACCCGCTTGTGCTCCGGACACCTGACGTTCGCCCGCTTGATGCCGCAGCTGAGAGACTGCCTCAGTCAATAAGAACATAGAACCTGGATTACCTGGATGACAGTGAGACAGCAATCCTCCGTGTGTGTTCATTGGCAAGGAACCACCTAGCTCGATGGACCCGCTCTCGACGAATGCCCCTCCTTCTCCTTTCTTACAAAAGCCCAGGTCTTCGAGCTCAATCAAAGCCGTTGGAGTGAAGCAATCGTAAAGCTGAGCGAAACCCATATCCCGGGGACCTAAACCTGCCATTTCGTATGCACGCTTTCCAGACTCGACTGCAGCCGATGTAGTGAGATTCCGTGCCTGGCTAATATGTTCGTGGCTATGAGCCTCTCCAAACCCTAATATATACACAGGTTTACTTGAAAACTCTCTAGCTCGTTCCGCAGATGTTAAAATAACGGCTGAACCCCCATCAGAAATCAGCGAGCAATCTAATAGGTGCAACGGGTCAGCAATCATACGCGAATTTAATACATCTTCTACCGTTATTAAATCCCTCATCTGGGCGTTAGGATTCAGACTTGCATGTTTGCGGCAAGCGACAGCAATTGCTGCAAATTGTTCAGGGGTTGTGCCGTACTTTTCCATATGTGCGCGGCCAATTAAGGCATATAAAGAAGGAACGGTTGGACCATATGGAACTTCAAACTGAGAATGTCCAACAGCAGCCTGCCCTGACATGGTCTGTTCCTTTGATAAACCGCTTCTTAAACTTTCTGCCATGGTTATTAGTACGGTATTGCAAACTCCTGTAGCAATAGCAGTTATTGCATGATGAAGAATAGAAAAAGTCGTTCCACCCCCCGTTGCAACATTGATGCAATAACTAGGAAATATTTGTAAGTATTCAGCCATGGCTTCCGCATGGTACTTATAAGACTCCGCCCTCGAATTGCATGTGATTAATCCATCGATTTGATCTTTACTAATGCCGGCATCGGCCATTGCACGAAGAGCCGCCTCGGCACACATCTGAGTCGAAGTCATGTGAGGTACAACCCCTACCTCAGTGTCTGCAGCACCCACGATTGCCACTTTACCCCGTAATGATGGCTTCATATCTTCCCACCTCCAATTGTTGGTTTATAAATCATTCTTGATTTCTGTAGCACCTTCTGGTTTGCCGATAAATATGCTGTGCTTTCAGAACCATTCTATCTTGAGTCTTTTTCAACTTATTCAACGCAGTACTTTATACCCAATATGTTCACGATCCCACGTGTCAGGGGTGACTCCATCCTCACGGAGCTTATACTTCTGTATCCTTTGGGACGGCGTTCTCGGGAATTCTGAAACGAATCGGACATAGCGTGGTACTGCGAAATAAGCCATTCGGGACTGACAGAAGTCAAGCAGCTCCTCTGGTTTCAAATCTTCTCCATCCTTCACGATTACTACCGCAAGTACTTCTTCTTCCGTGATTTCAGAAGGAACACCAACTGCCGCCGAGTCTAAGACCTTAGGATGTTTGTTGATTATGCGCTCGACCTCATACGATGATATATTCTCACCTCTACGTCGGATGGTATCCTTTTTTCGGTCGAGAAAGTATAGATAGCCATCTTCATCTATACGGCCACGGTCGCCAGTGTGATACCACAAGTTTTTCCACGCTTTGACTGTAGCCTCAGGCATACCATAATAACCTGAAAACATGATCCCGGGCTCCTTCGGTCTTATAACAATTTCACCCTCTACACCAGCCGGACAACGGTCATCATTGTCGTTGTGGATCTCGACCTCATATGTCGGAACAGGCAGGCCGCAGGATCCTTTTTTGAACGTATCAGCATGATTATAGGCCACAGAACCTGTCTCCGTTGAACCGTAGCCTTCATGAATCTTGACATTAAATCGTCTTCGGAATTCATCGTATATTTCCGGAGGGCATGGTGCTCCGGTCACTTGTTGAACTGGATTGTCCGCGTCTTCAGGCCGCGGCGGCTGTTTCAAAAGAATGGTCAGCATTGAGCCCATATAAGAGAATTGGGTGATTCCCTCTCTCCTGCATATGTCCCAGAATCTCGAAGCGAAAACTTGTTATGCATTTACAACCTCACAGTCCGCTATGAGAGCGGGGAGGATGGTTGTATAGCGGGCATTGACATGGAAAAGTGGAAAAACAGTGAATAACCTATCGTTCGGCCCCAATTTTCTAAATTTGCAATGTAATTCCGCCGCTCTAAAATTTGCTTGATGACATATGATAGCACCCTTAGACGGACCCGTCGTTCCCGATGTAAATAGAATGAGCGAGGGATCCGTAGGTTGGATAGATACATCCACTGGCTGATCACTTGCTGCATCCACAATTCTTGTATAAGAGTGCCAAGAGATTCGGCCAGGCGTCGGCTCATAGTCCTCTCCCACTACAATGACGTGCCTGAGATGCAGCAATTCTTCTGAGATGTCCTTTATGCAATCAACCCATTCCGATGAGATAAAAATAGCCTTGCTCTCAGCTGTATTGAGGATGTGTGTAAGGAGCTCACCGCGAAACGCCACATTAATCGGAACTTCAATTACGCCAAGTTTTGTCAGACCTAACCAGGATGCTAAAAATTCTGGGCAGGTAGGTAGCATAACCGCTGCTGTATCTCCTTTGATTAGTCCCAATTTTGCCATCACATTTGCCAGCTTGTTGCCACTTCTATTTAAATCGCCATAAGTAATATCCGCCTCCTCGAAACGAATAAACCGTGCATCTGGCTTATCGTTAGCACGATGTTCAACTATTTTTCCAAACGTTTTCAATCCGTTGTACATTTTAATCCCCTTCCTAAGTAAGCGCTTTCTCAATGGTGTTATTAAAAAATGCAAGTTACCAAGCCCACGGATTCTTATATTTTCAAAACCAACATAGGATTTCCCCTGTATATTCAACTCTTCGGTAATTCGAACTGGTGTTTAGCAGACAAACCCTATAGCCCAAATACAGCTATTCTGCACCTATAATGAGCTATTAGTAAGCAAGAAAAACTCCTGACAGATAATTAGGTTGTTAGGTCAACCTTATGTTTGTATTATAATACAGCTAGGTTTAGTTGACAATATTTTCTGATTATTTTTAATACTTTTTATCTCGTGAGCAATTGATGATTTTATGTAATATAGAACAAACTGTTTGTTTGCTTACTTATCAACCTTATAATAAGTAAGGGAACAAAAATTGTTTTGTTCCCTTACTTTGTTCAATTCAATGTCTCGAAACATGTAATTACCTAACATATCAGTGACTCATATGATTCATCTGTCCTTGTTTAACCTGGAACACGGAGAACAATTTTCCCAAAGTTTCCTCCCTGTTGCATATATGTTAAAGCTTCAGCTGCCTGATCAAGTGGATAACAACGATCAATGACTGGGTGAATGTGATAGCTCTCAAACAATTCTAGCATTTTTACAAATTCCCGTGGGCTGCCCATCTTTGTCCCTTTCACATCTAAATTTTTCATAAAAATTTTAGATAACATGAACTGCGAAACTGAGCCATTCGTTTCCCCATACGTTACAATTCGACCACCCTCTGCAACTAGATCAAATAGGATTTTAAAACCCTCCCCAGCTACACCATCAACAATTAGATCTGCAGAACCCATCATTTCCCGAAGCTCTTTTGACCAATCCGGCGATTGATAGTTCACTCCACCAACAGCTCCAAGTAGTATTGCAAGTTCGATCTTTTCTTCACTTCCAGATGTAACATACACATTTGCCCCTAATGCCACACACATTTGCAGGGTAAAAAGGGCTACCCCACTCCCAATACCAGGTATTAGCACTGTCTCCCCTTTTTGCACCTGTCCCTTCGATATCAGAGCACGGTATGCCGTTATCCCAGCTAACGATAGGACAGCAGCCTCCTCCCAAGTCAAATAATTAGGCTTTGGGTGAATATTTTCCACAGGGACAACCATGTATTGAGCAAATGTTCCGTCAACATATATCTTTTTATTTATTTCATTTTGAAATTGTTTAGGTAATCCAAAGAGATAAAAGTTAGGATCAGGTTTCTTGTCATCTACTCCCCACCCCACACCCGGATTAATTATTACATTACTGCCTACTTCAATGTCCCTTACATTTTCTCCTAATTCAACAATGGTTCCAGTACCATCTGAACCTGGAATTGCAGGTAGTTTTACTCCAGGTACACCATAGGTATTAAAAAGATCTCTCCGGTTTAATGCGGCGTAATTTAATTTAACTAGCACTTCACCTGCTTCGGGAGTCGGTGTATTCACTTCTTCATATACTAGTTTTTCCGGACCACCTGCTTCTTTCAAAACAACCGCCTTCACAATTACACCCCTCCTCTAAACACTTTCACCACATCTGAAAAAGTAATAGTTTAGAGACTTCTCAAACGCAACATACAGTTAGTTAGTATGAGCTCATAAATACGATTAGGTTATTAGGTCCACCTGATGTTTGTATATTAACACAAAAGGTACAAACTAACAATATATTCAGAATATTTTTTATCATCTGATGAATATTAGTGATATCATGAAATTTGGTTCGGTCCCGCCCCTATATGATTAGTAATTCATCCTTAGAAGCATACAAATTAAGGAAGTAATGACAAAAACTTTAAAAACCCAAGCTGTAAACTAGCTTGGGTTTCACCTATAATGATTCCCTAGAGGATTGAAATCGTTTTTAACGCAGCACTTTATACCCCACAAGTTCACGGTCCCACGTGTCAGTGGTAATCCCTTCCTCCCGTAGCTTATACTTTTCGACTTTTTCATTTGGTGTTCTTGGAAGCTGTGAAACGAACCGAATGTAGCGTGGAAGCGCGAAATGAGCCATTCGGGGCTGGCAGAAGTCTAGCAGCTCTTCAGGATTCATCTCTTCTCCATCCTTAAGCAATACCACCACCATCACTTCTTCTTCTGTGAGTTCAGACGGAACACCTATTGCGGCCGCTTCAAGGACCTTTGGATGATCGTTAATGACGCGTTCCACTTCGAACGATGAGATATTCTCCCCACGTCTGCGGATGGCATCCTTTTTCCGGTCGACAAAGTAAATATAGCCATCTTCGTCCATCCGTCCTCTGTCGCCAGTATGGAACCATAAGTTTTTCCACGCTTTGACCGTTTCCTCGGGGCTTCCATAATACCCTGAAAATATGACACCTGGCTCCTTCGGTCGTACAACAATCTCTCCCTCTACCCCTAGTGGACAAGGATGATCATTGTCGTCATGTATTTCAATTTCATAATGTGGGTTTGCTTTCCCACAAGAACCTGGGCGGAACGAATCTGCGTGATTAATCGCTGCGGTACCCAACTCCGTAGCACCGTAGCCTTCATGAATTTTGACACCAAAGCGTCTTTTGAATTCCTCGTAAATTTCCGGTGGTGCAGGAGCTCCACATGCTTGTTGAACCGGATTATCCGCATCATCAGGACGCTGCGGCTGTTTTAAGAGAATCGTTAATACGGAACCCATATAGCCAAATTGGGTGACATTCTCCTTCCTGCAGATGTCCCAGAATTTAGAAGCTGAAAAGCGGTTATGTAACACGACGTCAGCTCCGGCAACAAGCCCGGCAAGGATCTGTGTATAGCGAGCATTGATATGGAATAGCGGGAAAAAAGTGAAGATCCGATCATTAGGTGTTATCTCTCTATAGACGCATTGATGTTCAGCCAGCTTAAAATTGGCACTATGAGTGAGAATGACCCCCTTGGACGGTCCTGTCGTCCCAGATGTAAACATAATTAGGGAAGTATCACTTGGCTTGATCTCCACATCCACCTCTCGGTCACTAGCATTCGCCATAACATACTCATAGGAGTGAGTAATTAGGGGGATTGGTAATGGTTCATAACCATGGCCTACGACGATAATATGACGCAAATGGGTTAAACTCCCGCTAATTTCTCTTAATCGATCCAGCCACTGAGATGATATGACAATCGCTTGACATTCTGCTTTGTTCAGAATATAAGAAAAAAGATCTCCACGATAAGCTGTATTAATCGGCACCTCTATAATACCAAGCTTCGCCAAACCAACCCAAGCAGCTAAAAATTCAGGGCTGTTAGGCAGCATTACTGCACAAGTATCTCCCTTGCTTAGCCCTAATCCAATCATCACATTGGCCATCTTGTTGCCATTTTCATTTGACTGGCCAAATGTAAGTTCTTCCTCCTCGAAACGAATAAACCGGGCATCCGGCTTTTCTTTAGCACGATGTTCAATAATTTTTCCAAATGTTTTCAATCCACTATACATTTTCATTCTCCTCCCAAAATTTAAGAAACATAAGCATCCTAACTCCTACATTCGTACATCATAATTCCCGATGTGCAATTTGTTATGGTTCTCAATAGAAACTGAACTACTTAGAGTTCCCTTCGAGAGTTTCCTTCTATAATATATAAGGTTATTTCTATCAATCATTTTAACTGTTCTAATACCTTTAACCCTTCGATAAAAGCAGGGACTCCCGCTGACAAGGAAGCTAAAGAAATCGCTTCATAAATTTCTTTCTTTGTCGCTCCATGATTTAAAGCTCCTTGAGCATGTGACTCGAGACTAGACAGATTTCTCATGGCCGAAGAGGTGGCGACTAGTAATAATTCTTTATATTTCCTTGGTATTTCAGACTCCCGAGCCAAAATGTGACCAATGTAGTTAAATAATTTTTCGTCCATTTCAGGATCATATTCTTTGATGGTGTCACGCCAGTCTTTTGTTGTTTTTTGTTGCACCCTATTCCCCTCCTTTTTTTAAAAACGATCTACAACCGAAATCCCAATGTTTGAAAAACTGCTCATTGCTTCAAAAACATCTCCTGCTTGATCAAGTGAAATTCTTTCTGTCACTAGCTTACTTGGCTGGATGTTTAACGTATCGATGAGGTGAAGCATCGGAGTGTACCTTGAAATCGGCATGGTAACACTGCCGATAATTTGCAGCTCTTTTGTTACAATTTCATCAATTGGAACAGGAATAAAGCCCTTTTCTTCCTTCGTTGTGACCCCAATTTGAAGGTGACGGCCTCTTTTGCCTAAACTCAAAATGGCATTTTGGCAGGTTGCCGTGATGCCCAATGCATCAACAGAAACATTGGCTCCATCTTTTGTGATTTCTTTTACCGCCTCAACGGCATTTTCTTTCATCCCATTAATGGTATACACGGCCCCGAGACTTCTTGCCAGCTCTAATTTATCATCGGCAATATCCACCGCGATGACATTTGCCCCTATTGCATTTGCAATTTGAATCGCAGATAGACCTATTCCGCCACAACCATGGACAACTACCCACTCGCCTGCTTGAACTTTAATCTGATCAATCATTCCATAATAGGACGTAACAAACCGGCACCCTAATGAAGCAGCAGAGACAAAATCAATCGACTCTGGAAGCTTAACCAGATTTCCTTCTGCTTTTGGAATTAATGCAAATTCAGCAAAGCCCCCCCACTGACGGACACCTAAAGTATATTTGTTATCGCATAAGTTTTGATGGCCATTTAAGCAATATGGACAAGTGTTATCAGCTTGAATCGGAGGGACAACTACTCGGTCGCCTCTCTTAAACTGTGTTACATGACTGCCAACTTCCTCTACGATGCCAGTGAACTCATGACCTAGTACATGTGGCAGGGGAGCTCTCATTTCCATATCCCCTTTCCAAAAGTGCCAGTCACTTCTACAAACACCACTGGCCTCTACTTTGATGATGACACCATCAGGACTGAGCGTTGGGTCAGCAACATTCTGCACAGTCATTGGCCTTCCTACTTCTTCCATTAATAAAGCTTTCATTATATTTCCTCCTAATATAGATCGTCTTAGACACTTGCTAAGTAAACCTTCATCATAAAAAGGGGATAATCCCCTTTTTATAACTAGATTAACGAACTGGGAATGTTAATCTAAATTGATCCAAACATTTTTAATTTCTGTATAGGCATCAATTGCGGCAGAACCGTTTTCCCTGCCAATTCCGCTTTGTTTATAGCCTCCAAATGGGGACGCTGGATCGACTAGACTATACGTATTAACCCAAACATTCCCGGTTCTCATTGCGTGCGCCACTTTATGGGCTTTGCGAACGTCCGTTGTACAGATGCCTCCGCCTAGTCCATAGATTGATTTATTTGCCATTTCGATTACTTCCTCAACCGAATGGAAAGGAATGGCCGCAACCACTGGACCAAAAATCTCATCTTGAGCAATTGTCATATCATTTCGAACATTACCGAGCACGGTTGGTTTTACATAATACCCTTGTGTAAGACCATCTTCCGCAGCATCTCCGCCCGTGATAACCTCTGCCCCTTCACTTTTACCTATGTCAATATAATTAAGTACAGACTGTTTCTGTTTTGCAGAGATAACAGGTCCCAAAATGGTATCTGGATCAAAACCATTACCAAGCTTGTAAGTCTTAGCGTAATCTGCTAGGTCGGCAACAAAATTATCATAGATTTTTCCTTCTACGAAAAGCCTTGAACCGGCAAAACATACTTGTCCAGAGTTCATGAAAATCGCATTGGCTGCATTTTTCAATGCCACTTCGTAATCAGCATCGGCAAAAATAATGTGTGCCGATTTTCCACCAAGCTCTAATGTTACTTTCTTTATCGTTTCTGCGCAGTTTTTCATAATCTGTTTCCCAACATCCGTTGAACCAGTAAAGGCGATCTTATCTACCTCTGGATGCAAAGTTAAGGCGTTTCCTAAAGTTGTTCCAGGACCTGTTACGATATTAACAACTCCGTCAGGAAAACCAGCTTCTTGAATTAATTCACCTAAGCGTAAAGTTCCTAATGGCGTTTCTGAAGCTGGTTTAAGCACGACGGTATTTCCTGTGGAAAGTGGTGCTGCTAGTTTCATCACCGCTGACATAAATGGGCCGTTCCAAGGGTTAATGGCACCACATACCCCGATCGGTTCACGTCTTGTATAGTTAAAAACATCTCCTGGGCGTGAAGTAGGGATGGTTTCCCCTGTCAACCTTGTTGCCCATCCTGCATAGTACCGGAAGTGTGCGGCAGCATTCGGCGCCACGAATGATGAAAATTTTACGGATCGACCATTTTCCAGCGTTTCAAGGTGAGCGATTTCCTCTGCATTTTCATCCAAGAGGTCAGCTAGTTTTAAAAGTAGTTTCGCTCTTTCGTTCGGTTTTAGCTTAGGCCATGGTCCCTCTTCAAATGCTTTTCGAGCAGCATTTACGGCGCGGTCAATATCTTCCTTTCCACCTTTAGCTACCGATGTGATGACCTCCCCCGTAGCCGGATTATAAGTTTGTGATGTTTCACCAGAAAGGGCTTCCACCCACTTTCCATTTATGAGCATTTTTTTAGGTTTTGAAATGAACTCGGCTGCGTTTCTATTTAATGGAATTAACGTATTAGTTGACATAGTATAAATCCTCCTTTAACTAATCACCTTGTTATTTGTGGTTTCACAGCTGAATCCACTTTATGAAGCGTTCAATAGATTTGCTTCGATTGCTAAAAAAGATTCTATCGTTCTATGAAACTCTTAAACTGTTGTATGAGATGAAGTTTTGATTGAAAATCCTTTGTAACCATTTTCTGCCACTTCGTCGCAAATCTTTTTATAATTATTAAGTCCGCCCACATAGATTAAGAATCCTCTAGGTTTTCCTTCGATATTCGCACCTGTATACCAGGATTCTGTTTTCACATATAGCGTCGATTCTGCCATTTCGCGGCAATGTGCACTCCATCCTTTTTCGGCCTCAGAATCGGCTTCAATCGCTTCAATCAGGTTGTCTTCCATGTATTGAATACATTTAGAAATCCATTCAACATGCTGTTCAATTGCTGTTGGTACGTTCGTGATAACCGAAGGACTTTCTGGACCCGTAATCGTAAAGAAGTTCGGGAATCCGGCGTGTGCAATGCCTAAGTAGGTAGAGACGCTTGCCCCATTTTCCCATTTCTCTTTCAGTGTGATTCCATCCTTACCGATGAGATCAAACTTTATTAGGGAACCCGTCATCGCATCGTAGCCAGTTGCGAAAATAATCATATCAAGCTCATATTCACCTTTTTTCGTACGCACGCCATTTTCGGTAATCTCTTGAATTGGCTCTTCATATTTTACATCTACTAATGAAACATTCTCACGATTGAATGTTTCATAATAATAACTATCTCTTACTGGGCGTTTTGTCCCAAAGTAATAATTTGGCATTAATTTTTTCGCTGTATCTTGGTCTTTGACAACTTCACCGATTTTTTTTCGGACAAACTCAGCCACAATTTCATTCGATTTTTCATTTGTCAAAATGTCATTATAAAGTGGGAAAAATGGCAGTCCCTTTTCCCATGCCTCTTCAAATTTCTTATTCTGTGCTTCAGGTGTATCATCCAAAACCGAAAGCGGAGAGCGTTTAAACGGCTGACCTGATGGCGAGCTTAGCATATCGTTTCTTAATTGTTGTAAATTAGCTTTTAACTCATCGACATATTCTTTTTCTAACGGACGATTTCCTGCTGGAGTTGTATACTGAGGCGTCCGCTGAAAGACCGTTAAATGGTCGGCAGTTTTGGCAACCTCCGGAATTAACTGCATTCCACTTGACCCAGTTCCGATGACACCTACTCGCTTCCCAGTAAAATCTACTTTTGTATGCGGCCATCTTCCCGTGTGGTACCATTCTCCTTTAAATTCAGCTAAACCTTTAATATTCGGAACATTTGATGCAGAAAGGCAGCCAACACCAGAAATAAAGTATTTAGCAGTTACAACCGAGCCATTACTGGTTTCGATTCGCCAAATATTCTTCTCTTCGTCAAATTCAGCAGTATTGACACGAGTGTTAAATTTAATGTCTTTTCGTAAGTCTAATGTGTCAGCGACATAATTCAAGTAATCTAAAATTTCCGGCTGAGGAGCATATCTTTTTGACCATGTCCAGCCTTTGTATAGTTCTTCGGAAAAGGTAAACCCATAGTATACAGCCTCTGAGTCACAATGAGCTCCTGGGTAACGGTTCCAATACCATACACCGCCAACATTATCGGCTGTATCATATACTCGAGCGGTTAACCCCTGCTCTCTTAAACTATGAAGCATATAGAGCCCGGCAAAACCAGCACCGGTTATTACTGCATCAAAATCCGTTTTTTTATCCCTTTGTTTTTTGTTATTCATTATAGTTCCTCCATTTTTAAAAATAGATTTCTAGATTTTCCGTTGAAAGCGTGGCCATTTTTCATTACCGTAACTGAAAGCGTTGCCATTTCAGCTTTTAATCATTTTTACTATTATCACGTTTCTTATGTTGTTCAGTTCTATACGTTATAGTATATAATGACTGCTATAAGTTGGAAATTACCGAATTTAGAGTGAAATTCCTCCCCTAATAGGGTAATCATCTTTAAAGGCTATACTCCTTTTGGTGTCCTCAAACTTTAAGACTTCCTTTCTATCACTTAAAGTAGAACTGTTTTATAGTTCTAAATTTATTGACTATTTTAAATATTCACCTATATAATATTATTGAAAGGAATGATTCTTTGTGAACTCTCACTATCCCATTCAGGCTAAAATGAAGGATAAATTCATTAAAATTGAAAAGAAAGTACGAGAAATAGAAGAAATTTCGAATCACGAGGAACAATTGCAATCGATTGTAAAAACATATATCGAGATATTTCCAGTCAAAAATGCCCATCTCTATCGTTATTCACCATTAGGTTTCATTGCTGAAGGGCTGATCTGCCTTACAGAAGAAGATTCTATCAATATTAGTACGAAGCGGGACGACATTCGGGTTGCACCTGGGATCCTTTCAGCCATACAGGAAAGAAGAGCAAAATACTATACAGGTTTAGATTACATAAAACAAATGGGAACGAAATATATTTATTCGCATGAATCCGGTCTCATTGTTCCAATCACCTTTAATACTGTAGCATTAGGTTATATTGGGACGACCCATTTTAGAGAGTATCCCGTTTTTGATGAAGAACTGCTTTCTTTGTTTACACATTATGGAAAATTAGTTGGCAGAGTTATTTATTCTTCAATGAAGGAAGATGATTCAGGTCAGTTAAGCAATCGAGAATTAGAGATTATGAAGAGAATTTCATATGGGGAAACAACATCTGATATGGCTGATTCTATGGGAATAAGTGAATTAACGGTGAAACAATATGTCAAGACAGCTTTACGAAAACTAGGAGTTCAGAATCGAACACATGCGGTTTCGGAATTGTTTCGTCGGGGGATCCTCTCGTAACTTATCATTTACTAAACCTAAAAACCGTGGCATACCCTTGCCCCGGTTTTTATTATTTATCCTCTTCTCACTCATTTCTATAACCGCATGGATAACTATAGTCATCCCCTCTTTTAGTTAACATCATTATCCTTCTTTAATGCAATCCTCCCCTGTACACATTACTTATAGGGGTATCTATCCCCCTTAAAAAAG
Organism: Neobacillus niacini; assembly: GCF_031457145.1. Taxonomy (GTDB): domain Bacteria; phylum Bacillota; class Bacilli; order Bacillales; family Cytobacillaceae; genus Neobacillus; species Neobacillus niacini_J. The sequence goes on along the minus strand of NZ_JAVDVZ010000001.1, from coordinate 669,725 downwards.
GGAATATTCGAATCTTCCAAAATAGATTACGATACATATACTAGTTTATTTTTGTTTAATAATGAAAACATTTGAAGCGCTTAAAAAAGGTCCTTCGAGGTGAATACAGACCTATTTGCATTCTGTGATAGGGATTTTATTATGTAACCTAATAGTTTTAAAGGAGGCAAAAACGATGAATTTACAAGGAATGACAGCAATTATAACCGGCGGAGCTAGCGGGATCGGATTAGCAACGGCTAAGAATTTTATAAAAAATGGAGCTAAGGTGATGATTGCAGATTTGAATCATGAGTTAGGCAAAAAAACAGCCCAACTTCTTGGTGCTCTCTTTGTTCAAACAGATGTAACAAACGAACAGGATGTGAAGCAGATGGTTCAGTATACAGTTGAAATGTTTGGGAAGCTTGATATCTTGGTTGCAAGCGCGGGAATTGGCGGTCCAGGAAATATCGTAGACCAAAGCCTTGATGTATGGAAAAAAGTAAATGATGTGAATTATACAGGTGTTTTTTTATGCAATAAATACGCAATCAAGCAAATGCAAAAACAAGGTCATGGAGGTTCCGTTATAAATCTTGCTTCTATGTTCGGGCTGGTGGCGACCCCCAGTAGTGTTGCTTATAGTGCCTCAAAAGGTGGAGTCGTAAACTTAACGCGAGCCGCTGGGACCTCGCATGCGAAAGAAAATATTCGGGTAAATGCGGTATGCCCTGGGGTAATTGAAACTCCCCTTGTCCCTGAAGAAGCCCAGAGGTTGTTTAAAGATCGGCACCCAATGGGACGATTAGGTCAGGCGTATGAAGTAGCCAATGTGATTCAATTTTTAGCAAGCGATGCCGCTTCTTTTGTTACCGGCGCAAGTATTGCAGTGGATGGTGGATATACGGCTTTATAATGGTTTTCACAAAATTATAACGTGTAATAACCATCTTCCGGATCATTTCAAGCTCTTCTTCTTCAAAATAATTGAAAATAGGTGAAAACTTGACTCATACAAAAATAAAATGGATATTATCCATTGTAATCATTATGTGGGGCAGTAATTTCGTCCTAACAAAAATACTGGTTGAGCAATTCCCTTTTTGGAGTTTATTATTTATTCGGAACCTTTTTGCAACGATTGCTTTGATTTGGTTTATTCGAAATTCCCCTTTTATTTTGCCAAGAAATAAAAGGGCTTGGGTTTATATTTTAGGTGCCTCTATTTTAGGTGTTGTTATTAATAACGCCATATTTCTAATTGGACTAAAATATTCACTACCCACGAATGCCGCACTTATTATGGGTTTAACCCCTTTGGTTACTTCGTTAATGTCGTACTTAGTCTTTAGTGTTCCTTTTAACTGGAAGCAAATCCTTGGTATTAGTCTCGGTTTTTTTGGTGTTACGCTCGTTGTATTAAAAGGGTCAATCACAAATTTAATTCATTTATCCTTTAGCATTGGTGATTTTTATATTGTTATTGCCTTATTAACTTTTAGTATAAGCTTTATCTTTATAAAAAAAGCAATTGACATGAACGTTTCACCTGAAATCATTAGTTTTTACCTCTTCGGAATTTCTTCAATCTGTTACTTCCCTTTGTCATTCTGGGAGCTAACGATGGAAGGTTGGAGTCATTTGCCTACTAGTATAATTCCCTGGTTATTGTTACTCTATCTAGGTGCTTTTCCTCTAGGAGTAGGGAATTTGCTGTGGAATCGAGGGATTAGTGTTCTCGGTCCCAGTCAATCCGCCATTTTTATGAACGGAATTCCGCTAGTTACAGCTATTGCCTCATTACTGATATTAGATGAACCTATTTTGGTGTTACAAATTATTGGTTTTCTCTTCATTGGTTCTGGGGTGTTCCTGGGATCTCAAAATAGTAAACCAGCAGCAGTAACAGTAATAAATAATGAGAAAAAGACTTCTAGTACAACATTGTGAAGCAGGGGATGGTCCTCTGCTTCATTTTCATGCTGTCCAGGGAAAAGTTAAAGCGATCATTGCTATACGGAGAACATGTCACAAGCTCCATATTCCAACTTTAATCAACGCCTTGGCGTCTCGAAAATGGGAAACCTATCTTTCGAGGATAAAAAGTCGGTTCTCCATCGGAACCAGCCCTTCTTTTATATTTTAATTTCTTTGGGCTCTGAATTTAAAGCCTTGTTTAGCGCTTGAACATATCTGTTTACCGCTTGTTGACCTATTTCTGTCTGAGGATTCAACATTTCAAACCCATGGTAAGCCCCCGGATATAAATTGAATTCAACTGGTACACCCGCCCGCGCCAATTGTGCGACATATTCGAGTGTTTCATCGCGGAATGGGTCCAGTTGGCCCACACATGTGTATGTTGGCGGGAGACCAGAAAGATTTTTTGCTCGTGCCGGTGCGGCATACGGAGAAATTTCTTCATTTATATGGTCCCCGAGATACATTCTCCATGCTGCTAAGTTATTGCCACGGTTCCATACAGCACGTTCGTCTGTAATTTCGTAACTAGATGGTGTGATATTTCGATCATCAATCATCGGGTAAAGCGGCATCTGAAACGCAATTGCCGGACCTCCTCGATCACGAGCCAACAAAGACAACGCAGCTGTTAACCCTCCACCCGCACTTTGTCCTGCTACCGCAATCCGTTCATCATCGATGTTTAACTCTTCCACGTTGTTTTTCATCCATACTAAAACCGCATAACAATCTTCAAGTGGTGCAGGATATGGATGCTCCGGAGCCAAACGATAATCAACAGAAACAACGACACAATTTGCAGTCTCTACAATCGATTGGCATGTCGTATCATTGTTGTCAGGGCTGCCGATGACATACCCACCGCCATGGATAAACAACAAAGCTCCCAGCCTCGATTGATCTCGCTTTACCGGTTCATATATACGAACCATCATTGGCTGCGCCTCTCCACCTGGAACGGTCCTTTCTGTGATTTTCACCTGTTCTGACCTTTCAATTGGAGCGGCTTGTGCCTGCCTGGCTACCATCAAACCTTCGGGAAGTTTAATGGGTGGAAAAACCGAAATAATTTCTTTTAATTCAGGTCTCACTCTGCTCATAAAATCCATTTAAGGAACCCCCTTCATGACTACTTACTATTTCTTTCATTCTCGTATACTCAAAAAAACAGTATCCTTGTGCATGATGTTCCATTGTTAAACGCTATTTTTTGAATTTTAGCAAGAATATTAAAATATATTTTAACGAGAATTTTAAAATAAAGAAATTCCCTATTTTAGGGTATCTTCCTTAACCAAAATGGATGAGATGATTAAAATAAATTCTATTGTTTTAATCATTTATAATATTTAAAATATAGATAAAGGTCTGGATAATATATTACGTTAATTTTTAAATAAGAATCTATATAGATGGATGAGTGATAATATGTTAGATGAAAAAAGTATAATCCCACTTTATTATCAATTAAAAGAAATCTTAAAAGAAAAAATAAAGGATGGTTCTTGGAAAGAAGGTGACATGGTGCCTTCTGAGAGAGAACTTATGGAAATGTACAGCACTAGTCGTGCAACAGCAAGAAAAGCATTGGATGACCTAATGATTGAAGGACTTATCGACAGAAAACAAGGGATCGGGACATTTGTCTCACCAAAAAAGGTTTTGCAGGATTTAACCGGAGAAATAGCCTTTGCCAGTCAAATTGGTGAACAGGGTCTGCACCCAAGTGTTAATGTCATTGAAGCAGGCATTGAAAAAAATGTACCTAATCATATTTTTAATCTTTTTAACCTTGATTCATCAGAAAGCTTTTTTAAGATTTGTGCTGTAGCCTGCGCTAACGATGACCCACTCATTTTAGGTATAAGTTACATTCCTTTAAAATTCGCACCAAATATAGAAAAAAATAATTTTGAAAAAACAGTATTTTTCGAGCACTTAGAGAATGATCATCACATCCATTTCACCCATTCAATATTAGAAATCGAACCAGTCTTATTAGATGCTTTTCATGCCCAATATCTAAAATCAACAGCTGGAAAACCTGCATTATCCGTTGAAAGACAGTACTATGTTGAAAAAAAACTTGTATTAGTGGAAAAAAGAGTGGTGCTTGGTGAAAGGACCAAATATATGTTTTCACTAAAACACGGCGCAGATAAAGACAAAGATTATTCTTTTCAAGTGAAGATTGATAAAGAGTATGGGGGAACGGAGGGATAACCTTCCATTCTCTCTTTTTTCAATACATTCTCTTTCTTAAGGTATCCAGTTAACCTTCGTAAATTTGAAGCTATCTAATCATAATTAACAAGAAAACGCCTAATTTTGTAGGCGCTGCATTATAGTCTCCTTGATACTGAAGACTGTCCATTATTCTTATACAAATAAATTAAATCTTTTTTTGACCGATTTAATATCCTTGTTTATTTGAGAGACCAAGTTAGAAATACTAGGAAAGGAGATTTCATCTCTTAGGTAAAAACATACTTTGACCTCAATATTTTTCCAATATAGATCTTGGTCGAAATCCAGGATATGGACCTCATAATGAATGGATTCTCCATTTTCATTAAATGTTGGTCTTGATCCAACATTCATAACGCCAGTAAATTCTTGACCGTCAATATAAACCTTCACTCCATAAACCCCTTTAAACAAATCTACAATTTGTTTTTGCGGATTAAGATTTGCTGTAGGGAAACCGATACCTCTGCCAAGCTTTCTCCCATTTATAACCATCGCATGAAATGAACATATTTCTTGGTCTTTTGTCATTTTAAGTACTTCACTCATTTGTATAATAGGTAAATCATATACCCTTGAAACCTCTTCAACCTCTGCCTCACTTGCTACATCCCCATTTATATTTAAAATTTCTGACATATATCCAATATGAATATTTGATACCAACTTTGTCAGATGAATAACCGCTTCCGTTAGATCAACACGGTCCAATAAATCTCTTTCTTTACTTATTAAGGGAAAAATATGGCCTGGCCTTTTGAAATCATTTGCTTCAACCTCAGCAAAAGTCAATGCTTTAATTGTATCCGATCGTTCAAAGCTGGATATTCCAGTTGTTGTGTCTTTAAAATCAATTGAAACAGCGAACGGTTTAGTATCATCCATGTTATCATCCATTTTTGGGATATCTAGTTGTTTAGCTCTTTCCTCGGTAATACAAGCATAAACCAACCCTCTGCCGATTTTTGTCATCAAATTAACTTTTTCCCCATTTACGTACTCACCTAAACCAACTATGAATCCCATGTGTGTTTTAATATCATCATACATGATTATTAATCCGCCATCTTTTAATTGGCTTACCGGAAGTTTAACCGCCGACAACACATTCATACTCCACCATCCACTTTCTTATTTAGAGTAAATTAATTTATCGTGCATGTAGACAATCTGATGAGAAAGCTCTCTAATCTTTTTCAATAGTTCCGCATCTTCGATTTCATTAGTAGCACTAAAATGTTCATTATGTGCAAATACGAAACTGGGGGTCACATAGGCATTTAGGTAGCTTGCGATTGGCTTTAATTGATTTTCAATCACAAGATAATGCTGGTGGTTCCCTCCTGTAGCAACGAACCCCATTACCTTATTTTTAAATTCAACTGGAGGCACCAAATCAATCAAATTTTTTAATGTCCCGGTAAAGGACCCCTGGAAAATAGGGGTCCCAATCACATAGGAATCAGCAGAGGATATTAAATTAATCGCTTTTTTCGTATCACCTGTATACTCTACGGGTGGACGGCCATCACAAAATTGAACATTAAACTGCTTAAGGTCTAGTATTTCTGTTTCTGCTTCAGGGTTTAGTATTTTTATTTCTTCTATTACCTTCTTGATAACAATTGATGTCTTAGACCCAGTTATCGTTCCCGAAATCCCTAATATTTTCATACATCACTACTCCCCTAGTTTGAGATTTTTGGCACCTATTCATGTTTTAGGTGACTAAGCTAATCTCTATTTCTCAGGCCAATTGGCTGGAATCGGAGCTATATTTCTATTGTAGTATAGTAATGGATTCTTATCTGCTTTCTTTAATTCAATTATTTCACCAAGCAGGATGACATGGTCCCCTGCATCGATTTGTTGAATCATTTTACACTCTAGTGTTCCTAATGAATCTGTAATTACCGGCAGACCATTCTCAGAAACCTTCCAATTTACCTTTGAAAAACGATCCGCTTCTTTTCCGGCAAATGCCCAACACGCATCAATTTGATCAGTTGCTAATGTGTGTACTGCAAACCCCTCTGCCTCCATAAATGCATTTAAAGAGGAGACTTTTTTATCAATACTCCATAGTACAATAAGGGGATCAAGCGAGACAGAAGCAAAAGAATTGACTGTTAGTCCAGCTGGTGTTCCTTCTGCATCCATCGTTGTTACGATCGTTACCCCTGTCGGATATTCACCCATGATTTGCTTAAATATATTTACTTTATTAATAGTTTCAGTCATTTTATATCACCTTTCCTGTTGTTTTTTTAGTAAAGATTTTATCTTAAAAATCACACTTCTATTTATGTGTAAATTTGGCAGGACGCTTTTCAATAAACGCTTGAACTCCCTCGCGAACATCCTCTGTACTAAAAATATCTACAAAAAGATTTAATTCAAGTTCAAGGGCTGATTCTAAAGATTGATCCGCTCCCTCATTCACTGCCTTCTTGATTCGGCTTAAGGCTTGCAACGACTGCCCAGCAATTTTTTGGGCCATAGATTTTGCCGCTGCCATGCCTTCTCCCTTCGGTACAACTTTGTTCACTAGTCCAATACTCAAGGATTCATTTGCTGAGATTGCTTCTCCTAAAAACATGATTTCCTTTGCTTTTGCAAGTCCAACCAGTTTAGGCAGCCTCTGGGTACCTCCGGCTCCAGGGAATAAACCTAAATTCACCTCTGGTAAACCAAGCTTTGCATGTTCTTCTGCAATCCGAATATCGCAAGCCAATGCTAATTCGCAGCCTCCGCCAAATGTAAAGCCGTTTAACATAGCAATGGTGGGCTGTTGAATTTCTTCAATCAAATTGAGGACTTCGTGATTCGCCTTCGCAATCTTTCTTACCTCTTCTTTCCCTAATTGAATCCAACTTGGAAATTCCTTGATATCAGCTCCGGCCATAAATGCCCGATCTCCATTCCCTGTTAGAATGACCGCAATAACCTCTGGATCCTCTTTTATCTGAAGGAAAACATCTTTTATCGCTTGAGCTACACGAGTGCTTAATACATTCATTGGTGGATTATCAATTGTTACCGTAGCAACACCATCTTGTTTTGTAAATTGAACGAGTTGACTCATTCTGATTCCCCTTTCCTTCATCATTTAATCAAATCTATCATCTTACTATTATCTCACTTAGGCTGCATCCGAATGGCACCATCCAACCGGATTACCTCTCCATTTAGCATTGGGTTTTCGATGACGCTTTGGGCAAGCTGCGCATATTCAGCTGGGTATCCAAGACGGGATGGGAACGGGACCATAGCTCCTAGTGCATCTCTTGCTTTTTCTGGAAGCGTATCAAATAACGGTGTTTGGATAAGACCTGGTGCGATCGTCATTACCCTGATTCCATATCGAGCTAACTCCCTTGCGATTGGCAGCGTCATAGCTACGACTCCACCTTTTGAAGCACTATAAGCAACCTGACCGATTTGTCCTTCAAAAGCAGCAACAGAAGCCGTATTAATAATTACCCCGCGCTCACCTTCACTATTCGGTTCATTGTTCACCATTTTCTCAGCTGCTAATCGAGTAACATTGAACGTACCAACCAAATTAACCTGGATAATTTGGTTATAACCAGCAAGATCATGAACACCATCACGACCCAATATTTTTTTAGCCGGTCCAATACCTGCACAATTCACCACTGTATTGATTTGACCAAACTTTTCAACTGCCTGTGATAACGCTTGTGAAACTTCTTCTTCATTTGAAACATCTGCTTTTGTAAATAGGACATTATCTGATCCTAATTTTTCAATAATATCTGCTCCTCTTTCCTCTGATAAATCAATAATGACCGCTTTTCCACCGTTTTCAACAATTCGTGTTACGGTTGCTTCTCCTAAACCAGAGCTTCCGCCTGTTACCACTGCAATTACTTCATTCATTTTCATAAATAAGTCCTCCTTTAAAAATTTTATTCTTTCCATTAATCAAGTCTTTCTGTTACTCAATTCTTTCAAGAATGGTTGCATTAGCCATTCCGTTTCCTTCGCAAATCGTTTGAAGACCAAACTTACTACCTGTTCTCTCCATCTCATGGATAAGGGTTATCATCACTCTGGTTCCACTTGCACCTAATGGATGGCCGAGTGCAATCGCCCCTCCATTTGGATTCAGCTTAGATGGATCCACTTTAATTTCTTCTAGCCAAGCCATTGGGACAGGAGCAAACGCTTCATTTACTTCAAAAATATCAATATCGGATACTTCCAATTTTGCCTTCTTAAGTACTTGTCTCGTTGCTTCTATCGGACCCGTTAACATTAAGGTTGGATCGGAGCCAACTACAGTGCGGGCTAAAACTTTAAAACGGGGCCGAAGACCCAATTCTAACGCCTTTTCTCTTGACATTAGCAGTAATGCTGAAGCCCCGTCACTCATTTGACTGGCATTTCCTGCACTAATGACTCCGTTTTCAATAAAAGCGGGTTTTAAATTTCCAAGCTTTTCAATTGTAGTATCTTTACGTGGACCTTCATCATGTGAAATCACTTGCTTTGTCCCGTCTTCTAATGTCACTTCAATTGGCATGATTTCTCGATCAAACCGACCTTCTTCTTGAGCTTTTATCGCTTTTTTGTGACTTTCTAATGCAAATTCATCGGCCTGTCCGCGGGTAATTCCCCATTTCTTGGCAATTCGCTCTGCTGACAATCCTTGATGAATGATTTCGTGTTGAGAGGTAAGCTTTTCACTCCATGAAGTTCCTGTAAAATTTGACATCATTGGAACTCGTGTCATGCTTTCAACCCCACCTGCAATCACGATATCCATATCACCGCTTAAAATCGCCTGGGCCGCAAAATGGACAGCCTGTTGACTAGACCCACATTGGCGATCGATGGTCGTCCCAGGTACATGTATTGGGAATCCAGCAGTAAGTGCAGCTGTACGAGCGATGTTTACTCCCTGCTCTCCCACTTGGGTGACACAACCTAAAATAACATCCTCAATTAAATCGGGAGACACTCCCGCTCGGTTCACCAGTTCTCTTAACACTTCAGCTGCCAAATCATCAGGACGAATATTACCCAACACACCTTTTCTTTTTCCAACAGGGGTTCTAACCGCTTCCACTATCACTACTTCACGCATACTTTTCCTCCTTCAACAAATTAAATGACAAGATTCCTATTTTCAAAATTAAAATATCTAAGCCGTCACTTCTTATAATGCAAATTCTGTGCCAGCTTTTTAGTTTAATCCAATTTTTCAAACAAAAATTACTTATCCTTTGATATAACACTCTTCAAACTAGTAATGAAGGAGAATGGAAAAAGTAAAAATCTGAAACAAGCGGTGAGCAAATGTAGGAAAAATAGTAACAGATTGATCTTTGTGTTTGAAAATCAAACAGTTGCTAGATTGGCATGTATTGGGGACAAAAAAAAAGCACTCACAAGTGCTTTTTTTTAGAGAATTTATGGGGAACAAATATTAAGGCAATTTTATATCATCGTATTTTTTTAGCTTATCATATAGCACTGAACGACTAATGCCTAATAGTTTGCATGCTTGACTTTTGTTCCCATCTGATTTCCTTAGAGCTACTTTTATCGCCATCTCTTCGGCCTTTTCTAGCAATGTTTTATCACAGTTTTCATTCTCTTCTTCTAAAAATATACTCATCCCGATTTTCTTTAGTAAATAATCAGGTAAATCTTCTAAGGAGATCATTCCATTTTCCGCAAAAACCATTGCTCGTTCAAATACATTGCGGAGTTCACGAATATTACCCGGCCAATCATATTCCATTAAAGCTTGTTCTACTAATGGATCCCAACCAATAATACTTGTGCCATTTTGTTTATTTAATTCACTAATAAATGCATGACTTAACATTACAATATCTTCTTTTCTTTTTCGCAGAGGAGGAATCTCAATCGATATGACATTTAGCCGATAAAATAAATCTTCTCTGAATGTTCCTGCTTCAACCATTTCTTCTAATTTTTGATGGGTTGCTGTAATAATTCGAACATCGACGGATACTCTATTTGTCCCACCAACACGGTAAAACTCTCTTTCTTGTAACACACGAAGTAACTTTGCCTGAAGCTGATGAGACATATCTCCAACTTCATCCAGGAAAAGGGTTCCTCCATGCGCCATTTCAAATTTTCCGGCTTTCCCTTTTTGTTTTGCACCTGTAAAAGCTCCTTCGTCATATCCGAAAAATTCTGACTCTAATAAATGCTCAGGTATCGCTGCACAGTTTACAGTAATGAACGGGCCATTTTTCCGATTGCTGGCACTGTGAATCGCGTGGGCAAATAGTTCTTTTCCTGTACCACTTTCACCGCGAATCATAATCGTTGTTTTCCCTTTTGCCGCTTTCATCCCGCTTCGAAACAATTTTTCCATTTGAGAATTGTGGGAGAGAATCTCATTAAAGGTAAATCGTGATGCTTCAGCATTCTTGGCTGCAAAATCATTTTGTTTTTCCAATTTTTCATAACTTCTAAATCTCTCACGAACCTCTTGAAGCTGACGATAAACAATTTTTCCGATAGCACCGATGATTTTATCATCTTGGTACACAGGAATTCGATGAACAATATAGTTGATTCCTTTAATTTCCATAAAATCACTTATTTCCGCAATCCCTGTTTTAAATACTTTTGTTAATTCAAAATGAGGAAAAATAGAGTCAATGGGAACTTCTTCGATTTCTTTTGGGTTAAGATCAAAAAGCTCTATTAAGGAAGGGCTTACAAAAGTGATGTTTCCTTTTTCATTTACCATGACAAAGCCATCGTATGAGTTCTCAATCACTGTTTGAAGCAGGCTTTTCCATTTTAATTGCTCTGTAAGCAGTTGTGTCTTCTGAAGATAGCTTTTGACAGCATCCGCTTTATCTATGACCCCAATCGGCTTTCCAGTTTTATCTACAACAAAACCAGTACCCACTTCACTTACTGCAATCTGTTTTTCCAATTCTTTCACAGAAATGTCTTCGGAAATAGTACCGATATCTTTTTTAATAAATTTCCCGATGGCTGTTTCCATTTCTTTATTTAATAAAAGCTGTTGATATAAAACACTTCGAGTAAAAACGCCAATGAGTTTTTCTGACGTATCAACTACCGGTAATGTGTTCAACCTATATTTATTCATAAGGAAGATGGCGTCATGCAGGGTTTGATTTGGTTGTAAATATTCTTGTATTGGGGTCATAAGGTTTCTAACGTTTTCCAAATCATTCATCTCCTTCTTCATCCATATGTATTTTCCTAAAGTATCTGTTGAAAATGGGGAATAGTCAAGATAAAAACACTTCAACATCCTAAACTGTTTGATATTGCAACACACTAAATAGGACTTTGTCTGAAAAGTAATCAACGGAAGGTTAGGATGGTACCATCCCAATTCCATATCAATCCCGTAGATAACGTTTATATTCCAAAATTTAAAGATTGGCATGGTTTTTGCATAGATTTATATAAAGTAAGGTTTTATAGGAGGTTAAACAATGTTAACACAAAAAATTAATGTTTCGGCTCAATCAGAAAGTGAAATTAACTGGACGGAGTTTGAAACGTATTTAAGGAGTCAAATCCAGCTTGATGCTGCGCCAATGGAAGTCAAACAATTTTCAGAAGGATATTCAAACTTAACATTTCTTATTAAAATTGGGAAATGGGAATCGGTCATGAGACGGCCTCCTTTTGGAAAAATCCCGCCTAAAGCTCATGATGTTGAAAGGGAGTATCGTTTGCTAAAGAAAATCAACCCAGTTTTCCCGCTTGCTCCAAAACCATACTTTTGTATGCACAATCCTGCAATTATGGATAAACCTTTTTATGTAATGGAGAAAAAAAATGGGGTAGTTCTTGACGATACAATCCCTACTGGATATAGTGCGATACCAAATATTAAAAAAACCATTTCTGAATCGACCGTTGATACATTGGTTCAGCTTCACGAAATTGATTATCAAAAAGCTGGATTGCAAGATATGGGGAAACCAGATGGCTATTTAGAAAGACAAGTACATGGATGGATTAAACGATATCACAATTGTAAAACCGATGAAATTAACGTTTATCCTGCTATCGAAAAGTGGATTATGGCAAATATCCCACATTCACCAAGCCCAACCATCGTCCACAATGATTACAAGCTTAATAATATGATGCTTTCGACAACCAATCCAGGAAGAATTGTTGGGGTCTTTGACTGGGAATTGTCTACGATTGGGGATCCTCTGACTGATTTAGCATCTGCAATTGCTTATTGGAAAGATGAAAATGACCCATTTACAGCCATTAATTCTGTAACAACATTAGGCGGATTTATTTCTAGAGAAGAGTTTATCGAGCGGTATGCTAAGCAAAGTAATAGAGATCTTTCTAATTTTCCTTTTTACTTAGCTTTCGCCTATTTTAAAATTGCAGTCATTTTACAGCAGATCTATTACAGATGGATGGAAGGGCTTCTTGCAGATGATCGATTTAGTACTTTAAATGTGGGCATTAATAATTTAATGTCATTATCTCATGATGTTATATATTTGAATAATTAATTAGAGATGTTAGTGCGTACATCTTTAGTTATCAAGAGAGTTTCGTACATCTATGGATAGGAGGGGGAAAATAATGTACTTGTTTGAACTATTTATTTCTATTGAACTATTAAAGCACGATGAAGAGGAATCTGCCTTACTAAAAACACAACAAAAAAGTGTTACCAATCTTTGATATCGGACTGCTATTAATAACAGTAAGATTGGAAATTTTTAACAGAAACAAGGGGGGCGTTTTGTCCGTTTCATATTTAAATGAAACGAACAAAACGCCCCTTGTTTTTCCTACTATTTTTTCTATGCCGTTATTTCGTTATGCCAAAAGTGTACTAAACTTAAAATCTATGCAATTTTATTAGTATTGATAAAACCCTTTTCCACTTTTTCTTCCTAATTCACCTCTGGCTACCATTTCTCTTAATAACTCAGGCACCCGATATTTGGAGTCATTCGTCTTTACAAAAAGAGCTTCCTGTATATGGAGCATTGTATCAAGGCCGATTATATCAGCCAGCCATAGGGGGCCGATTGGATGGTTAGCACCCAGTTGCATGGCTTTATCAATATCCGCTGGGGATGCGGTACCTTCCTCAACAAGTGTAATAGCTTCACAAATAAATGGTACAAGCAGCCGATTGACCACAAACAATGGGGTGTCCTTTACATGAATGCTTTCTTTATTCATTTGCTTCACAAGCATTTCCGCTATTTGAATCGTTTCTTCCGATGTTTCATCGGTCGCTGTAATTTCTACTAGTTTCATAAGTGGCACAGGGTTGAAGAAATGCATGCCGCATACCCTATCCTTTCGGTTAGTGACAGCAGCCATGTCCCCTATTCCTAAACTAGACGTGTTCGAGGCTAATATTGTCTTTGGCTCACATAACTCATCAAGTTCTCGAAATACCTTTTTCTTTACTTCGATATTTTCAGTGATCGCTTCAATAACAAGATCTGCATCACGTAACTCCTGTTTGTCGGTTGTATAATTCAGGCGTGCTAACACCTCACTTGGAACAATCTTCGCATCCTTTTGCGAGAGTTTGATAAGGCTTTTTGCGATTGTATTTTCGGCTTTTCTGAGAACTTCGTTTGATATATCTAGAATTGTGACATGATGTCCACTAGTCGCAAACACCTGTGCAATCCCATTTCCCATAATTCCTGACCCTATTACTGCAATTTTCATCTACTTTATTCTCCCCCCTGAAAAAAATTTGGAACATCATTGTTTTTTAATGGAAAATGCTCAGGGCGTTTTTCTAGCCGCCCTATGCCCTGCTGACCAAATAGAACTGGTTAACAGCGTTTAAAAAACGATGGCAGTTTAGACATTCTCAATCACCATTGCGATACCCTGACCACCGCCAATACATAAGCTTACAACCGCAAATCGTGCATTCTTACGTCTTAACTCGTAAGCAGCAGACAATAACACCCTTGCCCCGCTTGCGCCAACCGGGTGACCTAAGGCAATTGCTCCGCCGTTCACATTGGTTTTTTCGCGGTCAAGACCCAGCGCTTTTTCTACGGCTAAGTATTGTGCAGCAAATGCTTCATTCACTTCAATTACATCCATGTCATCGAGAGTGAGTTTTGCTCTATCAAGGGCCTGTTGGATTGCTGGGACAGGTCCGATGCCCATGATGGATGGATCAACTCCTGAAACAGCCCAAGATACAATACGCGCGATTGGCTTTAGGTTGTTTTTTTGTACAGCTTGTTTCCCGGCTGCCACAAGTGATACTGCACCGTCATTAATACCTGAGGCGTTCCCCGCCGTTACCGTACCGTCTTTTTTAAAAGAAGGCTTGAGCTTGGATAAGGATTCCATGTTCACGTCCGGTTTTATATGTTCGTCTTCACGGACAATCAAGCTGCCTTTTCTTGTTTTCACTTCAACCGCGACAATCTCTTCTTGGAATGCAGCTGCCGCTTTCACTGCCCTTTGGTTTGATTCCACTGCAAATGCATCCTGTTCTTCCCTCGTAATTTCATACATTTCAGCCAGTTTTTCTGCCGTAAGCCCCATACCACTGCCTGTGTATTGGTCGATTAATGTTTCCAACAGCATATCATTAAACGAAAGGTTCCCCATTTTTGCGCCGGCGAAACGCTGCGTGAATGTAGAGTAAGGAGATTGCGACATATTTTCCGCCCCGCCTGCAAGGACAATGTTGGCATCGCCGACTAAAATATGCTGGGCAGCTGAAACAACTGCTTGCAGACCAGACCCGCAAAGCCGGTTCAATGTAAGTGCCGGAACCTCCTGCGGAACACCGCTGTATAATCCGATGTGTCTTGAGATGTAAGAAGCGTTTTTTTCTGTGTGGATCACGTTTCCGAAGATGACATGATCAATTTGCAGCGGATCAACATTCGAGCGGCGCAGTGCTTCTATGGCACTTGTCTTCCCAAGTTCCGTTGCACCCGTTTGTGCAAAGGACCCTCCAAACTTCGTAAACGGGGTTCTTGCACCATCAACTAAATAAACTTCAGTCATGTTCTAACACTCCTATCTTTTCAAATGGTTTGTAGTGATGAGTTTTTTCCATTTTTATCTCATCCTTATTTACAAGATTTTGTTTGTACGTGTTACATTCGCTAAGTCAAATAAATTCGCGATTGGGATATGAAGTTTCGCAAACCGTTCGTCATCCGCTGCGCCTTTTTTCCAGCGATAATAGAGCTGCTGTAAAATGACGGCAAGCTTGTAAAATCCAAATGCCGTATAATAGTCAATGTGTGAGATATCTCGGCCGCTCACCTTTGCATACAGTTCAGCCATTTCCCGTCTCGAGAAGAAGCCTTTCTGGTTGGTCACCAGCGAAATCCCCATGTCTGGATCGCCCGCTTCTCCCCAGTAAGCAAGAACAGCGCCGATATCTGACATCGGATCGCCAATGGTGGCCATTTCCCAGTCGAGTACCCCATTTACCTCCCCAGGGTCATGCGGGTCAAGAACGAGGTTGTTTAGTTTAAAGTCATTATGAACAATTGTCGTATCGACGGTTTTTGGGATTTGCTTTACCAGCCATGCCTCTAGTTCTGCGACTTCAGCAATATCATGCGTTTTGGAAACGCTGTAACGCTTGATCCAGCCATGAACTTGTCTTTCTAAAAACCCTTCTGGTTTCCCGATATCCATTAAGTTGGCTTTCTTGTAATCTACTTTTTGAAGCTCAACTAAGCTATTAATGATACTTTTTGAAATGGCCGGACCAACCAAGTCAGATGATCCATACGTTTCAGGAAGAGCATCGTTAATGACTACACCTTGCTTTTTTTCCATAAGGTAAAAATGTTTCCCCATAATGGCAGGGTCGTCGCTGTATAGGTATGGTTTTGGAGCAAGGGGATAGACTCCATGAAGTCTTGACAGAATCTTATACTCCCGTTTGATATCATGGGCTTTCGCCGGAATCTCTCCAAATGGCGGCCTTCTTAACACTGCCTCCCATTTCCCAAACGTTAGAAGGTAGGTGTGATTGGAATAGCCTTCGGAAAATTTCCTTACCTTCATTGCTTCATTTGGAATGCCTGGATTCGTTTCGCGAATCAAGGTTTCCAGCAACCCCCAATTAATATGTTCGGAATCAATAGATTGGTTCGCTGTTTTCATTATTTTTCATTCACCCCTGCTTATCTGCCGTAATGCAATGGTCAGCTTATGACAAATCCTATTTGTTTGTATGTAACAAACAGTCTGACCACTCCTTACCAATGGCATAAATTTTCCCATTCTTATAAATAGGCACGACATCTACTTTTTCAACATGGTCAATCACCCATTGCGTGCTATGCTCGTAACCGGTTCTTCTTAACAAATTTGCTGTTTCGCTTTCTAGAAGGTTAACATAATGTTTGGCCTTAGCATGAACGAATGCATCTCTTGCTAACCTTGCTGCGTCGGAAAGTTGGCAAGCTTCCTTCCTCATAAGGTGGTCAACGATTTGTCCAGCTCCTATAAAATCTTCCATCGAAAAGCGGCCAGCATTTCCGGAACATATGAGAACGATAGACGCGCTATCTTCCTGGTCCCCAATTTGTTTTGCGATACGGTGCCCGTTTAAAAGTGTGGACGTATATAATGTCTTTGCCTGTTTAGCTGATTCAATCGCAATCGTTCCATTTGTTGAGCAAATGATTGCCACTTTTTTTGATACTGTTGTCTCGATTAACGTGGGGTCTGGATAAAGAAAATTCTCTATCGGCTCCCCCTGCCATTCGCCCATTAACAGATAGGGTCCATCCTGCTTCTTCCCTATATCGAGTGCCGAAAGAGCGTCTTTGACTGCGTACACAGATTCATAGCCCTTTTCGAGAAGATAGGTAATGGTGGAGGTGGCCAATAAGACATCGATGACTACCGCCGTACAATTACGAATTCTTTCGGAATCTACTAATTCCTTTTGCGTTATTACATGGATTTTTCTCATTCTATTAACCATTTCTTTCTATTTTAAATATGAAGGAGGGTTCTTTCTCCACCAGTTTTTTAAAAAATGAGTGTCCGTAATACCACTCTATTCTCTTTCTCATACCTAATTCCCTCTTGTTAATTATGAACCTATAAAACTAGCTTTTCTTTTCTCCAAAAAGGCTGAAACCCCTTCTTTGTGATCGTCCGTTTGAAGCAACATTGCCTGAATCGAATTCTCCTGCATCAGTGCTGTTTCATGATGTAGAGATGGGGCGGTATTGACGAGATACTTAACGTACTTGTTTGCCATTGAAGGTCCGTTCACAATGAACTCAGCAAAAGTAACCGCTTCCTTAACAACATCCCCTTCAACCAGGCGATTAATCATTTGATACGACATTGCTTCCTCTGCGGTAATGATTCTGCCTGCGGAAATCCATTCTTTTACCAAAGGTGGTGAAACCCTTTCAGATAAAACCTTAATTAATCCCAAATCAGGAATTAACCCAATATTTGAAAAACTCAAAGCGAATTTTGCTCCCTTTTCAGCCACAATGAAATCGCATGCAAGCGCAAGGCTAAATCCTGCCCCAGCAGCATAGCCATGGACAGCGGCAATCACGTATTTATTGAGTTCAAGAATCTGTCTGGTCAGTCCTGAAACAAATTCAACCCACTCGGCTGCCTTTGCTTGATTTTTCAATTTCTTCATGGAATCGATGTCTCCACCAGCACAGAAGGATTTACCACTGCCTGATAGAATGATTACTTTCACATCTTGATTGTGCTCAAGTTTCAGAAGCTCTTCCCGTAATTCCTGCACTAACTCCCTTGATAAGGCATTTAACTTGCTTGGCCTGTTGAGAGCAATATGACCAATTCCTTGTTCAACCTTTATTTCAACGAATTCATTCATCTGTTTACCCCTTTCGTCTCAACTACTAATTTCCCCCAAGTTTCCCGGCTGCCCAGTTGGTTTAAGGCAAATTCAAGAGCCTCTTCCGGGTCTCCTACAGTTGTCACGAACCAAGATCTCATTCGGTGCAACCTCCTATAGTTGTTCTTTAATTTCCATTCTAGCAATATCTCTTAAATGGACTTTGTCCGGTCCATCAACAATCCTAAGCGTTCTTGCATTGGCATAATGAGCGGCAAGTGGGAAATCCTCGGAGACACCTGCTCCGCCAAATACCTCGATGGCACGATCAATGACTCGAATGGATACTCGCGGCACAGCAACTTTTATCATGGCAATTTCTTTTCTTGCTGCTTTCGCACCTTCTTGATCAATCTTGTTTGCCGCATGCAAAGTAAGAAGTCTTGCCTGCTCAATGTCAATCCGGCTTTCTGCAATTTGTTCCCTTATCGTATCTTTATCAATTAGTTTCGAACGAAACGCCTCCCGGCTATTGGCACGCTTGATCATTAAATCCAGGGCCCGTTCGGCAGCTCCAATTCCACGCATACAATGGTGAATTCGCCCTGGTCCTAAGCGGCCTTGAGCAATTTCAAACCCTCTTCCTTCGCCTAATAACATATTGGAAACTGGTACGCGCACATTGTTGTAGTGGACTTCAGCATGTCCATTTGGTGCATGATCGTAGCCAAACACCGGTAAATTTCTTATCACTTCCACTCCAGGTGTATCAAATGGAACGAGAATCATAGACTGTTGTTTGTGACGTTCGGCATTAGGATCACTTTTCCCCATTACGATAGCGACTTTGCATCGTGGATCTAACGCCCCCGTTGACCACCACTTTCTAGCATTTATTACATATTCGTCGCCTTCTCGAACAATGCTGCTTTGAATATTCGTTGCGTCTGAAGATGCCACATCCGGTTCAGTCATCGAGAAAACGGAACGAATCTTCCCGTCTAACAGCGGCTCAAGCCACTGCTTCTTCTGCTCTTCGGTACCGTATTTGATGAGCACCTCCATATTACCTGTATCAGGGGCATTGCAGTTAAAGATCTCCGGTGCAAGAAGAGAGCGGCCCATAATTTCGCATAGATGGGCATATTCATAGTTTGATAGTCCCTTTCCGTATTCTTCATCCGGTATAAATAAATTCCATAGCCCCTGTGCCTTTGCTTTCTCCTTCAATTCTTCAATCATCTGCGGAATTTCCCACCTGTTTTCTTGGTGGTTCAACTCTTCTTCAAATACCATTTCGTACGGATAAATATGCTCCTCCATGAACTCAATAAGTTGTGATCGAAGCTGTTTTGTTTGACTAGACACTTCTTTTAACATTGTTTCTCCTTCTTTCTTCCTTAAATTAATATTTTTAAAATATATTTTGTATATAAGTCAACCACTTCATCTTTCTTTAATCGACCTTTTGGGTTATACCATTGTTGCACCCAGTTCATGGCTCCAAGTATGATCATCCTTACAATCGAAGGTTCCTCTGCTTGGAATTCTCCACGAGCAGCCCCCCTTTTGATGATTTGGTTGAATAAATCCTCATATTTCTTTCTAAGCTTTAACACTAGTTCAAGCTGCTCCTCGTTAAAAAAGCGTTTTGGCTCTATAATTAGGTTGAACACTTCTTTTTCTTCGATCGCAAACTCCATGTGGGTAGCAATCATTTTTTTTAGAATTTCTGTTGCACTGCTGTCCTCGTCATTTAGAATTTCTTCCAAGTCCTCTATTGCCTGTGAAAGGACAAAGTTGTGACATTGGTACATTAAATCACTTTTGTTTTTAAAATAATAATAGAGTGACCCTTTAGTCATTAAAAGCTCAGCAGCAATTTCCACCATCGTTGCGCCGCTGTAGCCTCTTCTATTAACGATTTCAATTGCAGAAGCAAGAATTTGTTCTTTCTTTCGGAGAATTTTCTTTTCAGAAAGTTTCATAGAATCACCGCTTAATTAAAATTAGTACGCCATAACCGCTTACAATTATTATTTTTAAACTCCTTTTAATTATCTGAATATTTTGTATTAACTATAATTTACCAGCTCCTTACCTACTTTGCAAGAATTTTTTTGAATGTCGTTCTAAATTTAAACGTTGTTTAAATTTAAATAAGTTCATTAAACCAGTTCAGTTCTTTTTCCTCTATTTCTCGAACAAAAGGGTCTTTACCATTGATGTACGAATCAATATCATATGGAAATTGTTTTGCCAATTTCTCTTTCAAATCACCATAGCTTTTCATAACATCTGGATGGTTTCGTAAGTAATCACGAAAGACTAAATGTCGTTTTATTTCATCACTTCCAAGCTGATACATATGTACGTGGTGAGTGCGATTGTCTCCACCTTTTTTAAAGTATCTTCGTCCAGGGATTCCATTCTCCCCTTTCGGTTGATAGCCGATTTTCTTCATCTCATCATTGTACTGATCAACTTTTTCAATATCTTTTACGACAGGCAACATGTCTATAATCGGCTTGGATTTTAATCCTTGAACGGCTGTACTGCCAATATGATAAATATCTACCATTTCTTTTCCAAATATGAGATTCAGTTTTTCTGCTTCTTCCGCAAACATTTCATTCGCCTTTTCATTGTATGAACACACTTCAACCTTTCTCATACCATCTTCTCCCCCTTTGTCTTATAGAATTTAAATTGATTAGAAATAAACCGCCACTCTTGTCTTCATCATAAAAAGCGACAAGCACCATCCATATTTGGATGGTGCTGTCACCTATTTATCTTAAACAATATGGATTAGAATGGATTCGTAGCCATTACACTAGCTGTTTTTATGTAGATTCTTTGATTTAATTTCAATTGAGAAACGATTAGTTCAGCAATATCTTCTGGCTGCATATATTTCTCATCATTTTCTGGGATTAATTTCAAATCAAGTGCCATGTCCGTTGCGACTGTACTTGGAGTTAAAGCCGTTACACGGATATTATTTCGACGAACCTCTTGTGCTAATGATTCCGTTAATCCAATGACACCAAATTTGGAGGCACTATAAGCACTTGATGTCGCAGCCCCATTCAAGCCGCTGGTAGAGGAAATATTGATCACGTCCCCACCATTTTTTTCAATTAATTGCGGAAGAACGGTACGTGTTACATAATAAGTACCCATTAGATTCACATCAATGATCCTTTTCCATTCAGCAGGATCCATGTCTAAAAGGGAAGCAAATTTGCTAGTTCCCGCACTGTTAATCAAAATATCGGCTTTGCCTAATTGGGTTGTTATTTTTTCAATCGCCTGTTGGACTTGCTCAAAGTTCGAAACATCCACTGCCGAGTATGCAACATTCACTCCTAGTCTTTCCACTTCACTTGCTACTTGTTTTAAATTTGATTCAGTTGTTGCCAGTAAACCCAGGTTAACTCCTTCATTCGCAAGTGCGATGGCAGTTGCTTTTCCAATCCCTCTTCCTGCACCTGTAATAAAAGCTACCTTACCAGTTAAAGATTGTACCAAAACAAACAGCTCCTTCTTGTATATACTAATTTATCAATCCACTCTATTATATGATTCTAAAATATTTTTCTCCAATATCTTTCAATTATTTGTTATAAATTTTTCCTTTATTCTCCTATCTAAAAAATAAATGTAACCATAATTACACAATAATGTAACCATAATTACGATAAGTTGAAATCTAATTATGAAATAATTACTATTCAACGATTTTATATAAAAGATCGAAACTCATCAGATTTTAATTAACCTTTTCTGTAATGGTCATTTGGTTACTATTTATAGATTTGTAGTTTTATTATTTTTAAGATTAGGTGGTGCAGAGTTGGCACGGTTGAAAAAGAAAGTAAGATTTAGATGGGGTCGAATTTTTGTTGCCCTCTTTTTTATAGGAATTTTTATGATTGGTCTTATCAATGTTGTGCAGTACGTAGAAAAGACGATTAGAGCTGTGAACCAACCACTTAAAAAAGTAGAAGCAACTCAATCATTTCAAGGAGAGCAAAATCAACATAAATCGGATCCTATTAATGTTCTTTTACTAGGAAGCGATTCACGCGGAGAAGAACAAGCTCGAACGGATACTATTATGGTTGCTCATTATAATCCACAAACACATAAGGTCAAATTGATGTCTCTTATGCGTGATATGTATGTCTCGATTCCAGATCATCAGCAACAAAAATTAAATGCTGCCTTTACGTTGGGAGGTCCAGATTTACTAAGGGAAACGATTAAAGAAAATTTTGGACTTGATATTCATTATTATGCAACAGTAGATTTTCAAGGATTTGTAAAAGCCGTCGATATCCTTGCTCCAAATGGAATTGAAGTTGAAATTCCCTATGAAATGACTGAGGGGATTGGGATGACGTTAGAAAAAGGAACGCAGGTACTTCATGGTAAAGAAATGTTAGGATATGTCCGTTTTCGTCAGGATCGATTAAGTGACTTCGGACGGATCCAAAGACAGCAAGAAGTGATATCGAAATTAAAGGAAGAAGCAGTCAGTGTCAATAGTATTGCGAATCTTCCCGAGTTATTAGAGATTTTACATACATACGTAGATACGAATTTGAATACCTCTACCCTTTTGAGGATTGGAAAAGACATATTGACGGAGAAAAGTGGAGAAATAGAAACATTACGGATTCCGGAAGATGGTAGTTTTGAGAATGAACGTTATGAGAGTGTTGGGGAAGTGTTGGAAGTTGATTTTCAGCGAAATAAGGAAACGATTGAAAAATTTTTACGAGACAGTAACTAATCTTTAAAAATAGGTCAGTCCCCCGGCGAAGTAAAGCTTTAACGCACAGGGGGACTGACCCAAAAATAATGATTTCAAGCCAAAAAAATAAAACTTCTGATTGTCAGTGCAATACTGACAATCAGGAGTTTCAGATACTTCCTTAGTTACCCAACAAGTGCTTCAATTCTTTACTTTCCCGGCATTTGTAGGCATAGCGGATGGTGACAGGCACTGGAATTATGCTGATATTTTGATATTTTTTTCCTTTTTCCTTCTAACCGGATACAAAATAAATAATAGAATAAACCATATTGGTGTCACCAACAAGGCCGGACGTGTTTCTTCAGCAATTAGCATAATAACGAGAATCATAGCAAACAACATCAGGACAGCATAATTAATAAATGGCGTGAATGGTGCCTTAAATGTTGATTTTGCATGTAATTTCGGCTGGGTTTTCTTGTACCTTAAATGGCAAATGAGAATGACACCCCAGACCCATATAAAACAAATGGCACTAACCGTTGTCACGATGCTAAAGGCTTGTTCCGGAATCAGTTTGCTTAAAAGCGCCCCCACTGAAACGACAAGTGCAGATATCCATAACGCCTTACTTGGTACATAATTTTTATTCAGTTTCGCAAAAATGGATGGCCCCTTGTTATTTTTGCTTAAATTAAAGAGGATTCTGCTGGTTGAAAACATCCCGCTGTTACAGGCAGAAGCTGCAGAAGTTAACACGACAAAATTAATAATTCCTGCCGCAATCGGAATTCCGACTAAACTAAACGTTTTAACAAAAGGACTTTCAGCTGCATTTAGCCCCGTCCAAGGATTAACCGATAATAGGACGATCAGTGCACCCACGTAGAAAAATAAAATCCTTAAGGGAATCTTATTAATAGCCGATGGGATATTTTTTTCTGGATTGGATGTTTCCGTTGCTGATACACCCACCAATTCTACACCTACATAGGCAAATATAACCATTTGGAATGAAAGTAAGAAACCAGTAATGCCATTTGGAAAAAGTCCTCCATGTTTCCAAAGATTATCAATCGTGACCGTTCCTGCATCCGTCTTCCATCCCAACACCAGCATAATAACCCCAATAGCTATTAATGCAAGAATTGTGATTACTTTTATTAAAGCAAACCAAAACTCTAATTCTCCAAAAAGCTTAACCGTTAATAGATTAAGTCCTAAAATAATAATTAAGCAGACGATGGCAGGTATCCATTGTGGGATATCAAACCAGTATTGTACGTATACACCAACCGCAATCACATCCGCCATCGCCACCATAATCCAACAAAACCAGTATGTCCATCCAGTTACAAATGCCGCCCGGGGTCCAAGATAGTCTTCGGCAATGTCTGTAAATGATTGATAACCCGCTTTAGATAAAAGGAGTTCTCCTAGTGCCCGCATAATGAAAAAAACAGCCATACCCACGATTAAATAGGCAAAAATGATAGAGGGACCTGCCAGTTGTATAGCTTTCCCAGATCCTAAGAATAATCCTGTGCCAATGGTACCGCCAATTGCGATTAGTTGAACATGCCGATTTTTTAAATCTCGCTTTAATTCTTGTTGTGCCAATGCTAACTCCTCCTAAAATACTATTAATGTGAAACGTGAAGCAATAAATTTTTCCACAAAAAAAGAGATTGGATGTCCTCCAATCTCTTAGGTCTAAGAATAGCAAATAACATTGTTATGCTAAAAATGCACAACAAATAGATATTCAGTACTCTTCTGTCCTTTTGCCTGAGATTGTGAACCCTTCGGCGCCGTGGAATTTCCGCGGTCTCTCCAGAAGCTGCTCATGCTATAGTGTGATCCATAACAGTCATAGCTTGCTAATTATTAAATTTTTTAATTGTGATAACTATTTCTAAATAATTTCTAATAATATTAGTATTTATATATTTTGTCAATAACAATCTACTAGTTTTTAAAAAAGTTAACAAACAAACAAGTAAGAAACAAAAAACCACCCGATTACTCATTCTTCAACTAGACCTTAATTGCTTACAATGAAAAACATAGAATTTTGTCCTTCTCCGGAAAGCATAAATATGGAAATGCGCCTCTTTAAGAATAGCATAAAATATTCCTTTTTAAACGATAAGGCTGTTAATGGCTCTACAAATCATATTGAATTCAAGCCAAAAAATCTGATCTATCAACGGTCGAGAAAGTTAAAAAGGTATTTGCTTGCTATGCAAAAAACTCTCAAAAATATTGAGAAATCCACCTTCAAATGGGTGGAATCTTATTTTCTATTTACTACTTGACTAACTATTTTAATTACAGCAGCTCTACTCATTTTTTCCTTCCCCTCTGTTAAAGCGTCAAGAGTCCCATGAGCAAGTGCTATCGGGATTTTGCAAAAATTAAGTATCGGACCGGGTTTAATATCCTCCATATAAATGTCACCCAATGCTAGGTTACATCGGGCGTACCTATACATATCCTCTAACTCCCATCCATCGGGAAAGAAATCCACACCTCGTTCTAAATCTTCAGCATGATTGCGAAGTATATTGACAGACTGTAAGCCACGACCAAAAGCTATAGCTAAATCCTTGTCCGTTTCAATATCGTCGTACCACTTCCAAATATCTGAGAGCATTACTCCTACCAACCCTGCGACGTAAAATGTATATTCATTTAAATCTTCTTCAGTCTGTATCCGCCACTCTTTTAAAACCCAGTCCGCCATCCCCTTCGCCATAGTAGATGTAGCATTCGAAATGTTCTCAACAATTGTCGGTGGACAAAGATTTATCCAATCTCCAAATCGCAAGGTAACCTCCGGCAGAAGGGTGTGGTATGGGTGAAATAAAGTCATTAACTCCTGATTATTGAAGGGCTTTTTCAAGAGCAGGCTGATTGCATGTAATAGATTATGTTTAGTTTCCAATTGGAGTTGAGGGTGGTCTTCAATCTCGTCAATCGCTCTCATGCATAAGTAAGCAGATGATACTGCTTCTCGTAATCCTGACGGTAGATAACTAATAGGTATAAAGAAGGTCCGGCTTGTCGCCTTCAACATGTTTCTCGCACTTTTATGTAAATTGCTAGCTTCATTCATCTAGTATTATCCCCTTTTTGTCAACAAGCTAAATTTTTTTCCATTTAAATTGTATTATCCCCGCTATCAAAAATATCTAATAAAAAAACTCTAACACAAAATTCAAGCTTTTGTTACTTAGAAAATCTGACCATTAGTAAAAAAGGCAAAAAAGTGCCAGGCACCTTCCATAAAATTGGACGGTACCCGGAACTTTATTCTCACTACTTTTTACCCAACTAACGAGAGTGTTTCCAAAATACGGATATCGAATTTATCTATAAAAAAGCTATTAGAAAAGCCACAACTTTATGATTTAGCTTAGTCTTTTTAGTTAATGTTAGATTATAAATCTGAAATATTTGTATTGGAAAAATTAAAACTAATACTTTTAAAGCGATTGATTTCCTTATATAACACTATAATTATTAATTTTACTAATACAATTACGTATGCTAGAATCATTTTTATATTAAAAAGTGCCAACCGAATCAATTGATATAGAAATAATTCTGATCAAATTACCCTTTCATGGTAGCATCATTAGAGGAGAGAAAGAGAGAAGATGAAAACGAAAATAGGAGAATGGAAAAGTGGGATAAAGAACGGAATTCCCATTGCAATGGGTTATTTTGCGGTTTCGTTTACCTTTGGCATTCTTGCCAAGCAAGCCGGGCTAAATCCGTTTGAAGCGGTATTGATGTCCGTGACTAATTTAACATCCGCTGGACAGTTTGCTGGGCTTACGCTTATTGCCAGTGCCGCAGCAATTGTCGAAATTGCTGTCACACAGCTAATTATCAACTCTAGATATTTTCTAATGTCCTTTG
Source organism: Neobacillus niacini (assembly GCF_031457145.1). Lineage (GTDB taxonomy): Bacteria > Bacillota > Bacilli > Bacillales > Cytobacillaceae > Neobacillus > Neobacillus niacini_J. The sequence continues at coordinate 642,978 of NZ_JAVDVZ010000001.1, read as the reverse complement.
CTTTATCTCAAAAGATCGATCCAAACACGCCCGTTTTCCATCGATTAATCATGGCATATGGGATTACAGATGAGGTATTCGGAGTGTCCATTGCGGTTCCTGGAAAGTTAAGCCCTTATTACGCTTATGGCTTGATGAGTGTTGCGGTGCCAGGATGGGCACTCGGTACATTATTTGGCGTTATTTCCGGAAATATTCTGCCGCCAAGAATGATTAGTGCATTAAGTATTGCACTGTTCGGAATGCTACTTGCTGTCATTATCCCTCCGGCAAAAGGGAATAAAATCCTTACGGGACTGATTGTCATTTCTATGGTACTAAGCCTGGTATTTGCTGAGCTGCAAATCCTCCAGTCTATCTCATCCGGAGTAAAAATTATCATCTTAACCATTTTGATTGCAGGTATCGCAGCGGTTGTCTTTCCGGTAAAGGAGCATACTCATGAATATGAATAATGCTATTTTTTATATCTTGGTGATGGCAGTTGTCACGTATCTCATTAGAGTTCTGCCGCTTACAATCATCAGAAAAGAAATCAAAAATGTCTTTATCCGATCATTTTTATACTATGTTCCATATGTGACATTGGCAGTGATGGTTTTTCCAGCAATTTTAGACGCAACGGCTTCGCCATGGTCCGCACTAGTTGGCTTTATTGTTGCAATTCTTTTTGCCTACCGGGGGGCCAGCCTGGTGAGTGTTGCCCTATTGGCCAGTTTTTCAGTTTTTGTAGTTGAACTGTTTTTGTATTGAATAAGGAATTATACTAACCTGCTACAGCCTTAATGAGTAAACAAAAACATCTCACTTCCTTTTAAATAAGGAGTCTTTCCTCTATTGAGGAACCCAGCAAACGTAAAATAAGCGGAGATTTTCCGGTTATATTCAGAATGAAGCTCGTTTCGGGGTAAATAAGGGGAGATTTTCCGCTTATGCAAAGCAAAATCCCCCATTTTCACGTTTTTCGAGTCAATAGGCGGAATCTCTCCGTCTATTTAAGCTAGTTTTTATTTTATTTAATAATTAAGCGGATTTTTCCGTCTATTTAACAGATTGGGTGCTTAACCTGATCCCCCAATCGATAAGAGCGGACCCTTCTGATTCCAGATGCGGGAATCAGCATCTTTTTATCGACTAGTTGAGAAAGTACTTTTTTTAACGTCTTGTCACTTAACTTCAAATACTTCTCGACTTCTATAGGGGATATGGCTTCTCCTTTTCGAATCGCTAGCCGAAGCACTTCCTTTTCGAGAAAGGACAGAGAGGTCTGGTCCAATTCATCCCCCAGACATCGGCCAATCACTTGCTGAACAATCTGTTGGCATCGACGAGGCTTCTCATTAACTTGATCATAAGAAAAACGGATCACGGTCCATCCATCAATCACCAGCTGGTTTTGACGTTCCAGGTTGTCTGAAAATTGCCATCTGCTTATGTTCTTTAGATGAGGGCCATACCCGTCAACCTCAAGACAAATCCGGATGGCGGGTCGAATATAAGCAAAATCCAAATACCTTTTTCCATCTTTGAAATCATCAACTTCATACTCTGGATGAAGATACCGAAAGTGGGAAAATGAGGGCCACCACACTTGCTTCAAAAACAACATTTCAGCCTGGTTGTGACCTTCTTGTAAACGCCGCAACCGTTCACCGGTTCTTGCCTGCAAGTGAGTATTCAAAAAGGTCTGGTATTCTTCTTCAAATCCCATAGCATCCCTCCTCCTATCTAATGGTCATGTCTTTTACAGCACCCTTTATATACGATAGACAATATATCAAAAAGATGTAGAACATCCACAACATGGGCATTTAATAGGGTACATAATCGATGCCCCGAATGAATCATCTCCATTATTTATTCATTTGAACTTCGAACGGATTTTGAAAATTAATGAGTGTTAATGCGAGTGAAAAAAAGAGGTTTGGAGAATTGTAAACGACAAATAAAGACTTGCGGAGTCGCTAAGATAAAAGGAATATTTTGAGGATAGAACTATTTTTAGTTTAATAGAATTATTACATTTGTCAATCCATATTCTTTATCATTCGGCAATACCATTCTTATCATTTCTATTTCCGTTAAAAAACTTATTATGTTCTAGCCTCTCCAACCTTAAGGAGAGGCATTCGGCAAGAAACCTCATTTACTTATGAAAAGGCTCTCCGTACTTAATCTGGAAATTTGCCTGCCCCGTAAGTTCAATACTATCAAGCCAGAAAAAATCGTTCCAGTTCCTCCTTTTCCTCAGTCGACAGGATATTCTCCGCCAACGGAAATAGCACTTTTTCTTCTTTCGCAAAGTGTTGAGTTAAGGTAGCATGAGCCTGGACAGCGTAAACGGCAATCCATTGTGCTGTGTTTTCATCAATGCTCAATCCCTTCTTACCAGTTTCCGTCAGAAAGTCCTGTAGGTGCTGCTCCGCTTTCTCATGTTCAAATTCCATCACTTCGATGGTTCGATCATTCTCTCCGAGGTGGAGGTTCATCATAGGAAACAACCCTTCCTCCTCTCGTTTGGAATGTGCCTTTAGCTTATCAGTGAAAGCCGAAACCCGCTCATACAATTTCGCAAACAGTAGAACGACAGCAGGACCCGATTCGAATTCTATATCTTCCGTGATTTCATAGAAATCATCCATATCTGCCCGGAGCGACACATGCTCGTCCATTAATTGTTGTAGTGGAGCACTTAATTCAGTGTTCGAAGCCTCCATCGTCAAACCTCCTAAGCCTTCCTTCGCCATTCATAAGAGATTCTTATCATCATGATGGCTTGTAACTTCTTATAGCATACGCCCAAAGTATCGATCATAATGTGTTGATAATCACACAAATAAACAAATACTAGTACTTGTTGCTGCGATGGTAGTTTTATTTTTTTGTAGTTATTTTATAGGCAATGAAAAATTATTTACATCCAAAGACAAATGTTACTCCATTTGTGATCAACAAAAAAAGAGGCAAGAAAGATATTAATATCTTTGTGTTTTGTTACGCTGATTACGTTGATGTAGCCAAGCAGTTCAAGAAAAAAGTTATATCCTATCGACTTAGGTCTGAAGATTTGCAAAATTTCACTATATCGACTAAGACTAAATCAAAATTATTGTCTCAGACTATATGATAGATTTGGGATGCCTGTCACTGTTCGCTTTCCATTTTACACCCTATACTACTCAAGAAGGTATTAACGAAAAATTGGCTGTTGATTTTATAGACCAAAGTAATATTGATAGTAGAGATGACATCTATCTATTGGTTTTTCTAAAGGGGGGATGAGGTTGTTCAAAAATGGGGCAATAAATCGCCAACAATTTGATTTTTCCACAGGTGAAAAAGATTACCTTACTCCATCTATTGCTTCAATACATATTCAAAGGAAATAAATTATTCTTTTTTGTGAAGTGACAGTGATTCATAATGGGCTACATTCTTAATTGAATTTCTCGCACTACTATAGGTTACCACTATTTGTATAAAGGATATTTATTTAGCACAAGCCTTTTCTTTCACATCTTCATATTTTAAAAAGAATGTGTGTGAAAGGAGAAGGGGAAAAATGTCTGATGATGATAAAAAGATAAAGTACAAAGAAGATGCAAATATGCCACTCATAGAATTTAGGCCAGTGATAGATTTAAATTGCGGATGTCATGATAAAAAGAAAAATAAGTGTGAGTGCAAAGGGTTTGTGGATAGTGACAACATTGTAGCGAATATTTGTCCGAATTGTAAATTTGCCGGCAGCACGATTACGGTTCCGGTTTATGAATTTCTTGCAACGTCCATAAATCCTCCAATTTGTGAATTCACGCCACAGGGTTCCATTCTGGTGACTGGGGGATCCGGTGTTATGGGGAATGCATTTGGAGTTTATACTCTGGGACTATTTGAAACATTAAGTGGCCCTGACATAGCACATTTTACTTTTTCTGGTACTAGCCCTGGAGGTGGATTTACTTTTGCCTCAACTGCAGTTATTGTTGATGATGAGAATCTATCTGTCACACAATGCCATGAAAAACATTCTGGTCCGTCTAGTCACCCACTTACAACCAAACTAAAAAATATGCTTAATGACACAATGAAGAAGGCAGCGAAAGGATTCGCAAGGAAGACAATCATTCATCCTGATGGTCGCGTAGAAGAAATTGATTTTATGAATAAAGATCAGATGTAAAATTGCCCTAGTTCACTAATGTGGTGCTTTAGTTTAATCAGCAAAATAAAAATAACTTTAAAAATAGATATTACTGAGTTCCATTTCTCCGCCAGAATGTGAAATGTTGGACAGTCTAAAAAAAAGAGACACCAAGACAATTTGATATCTTGGTGTCTCTAACTTTATAAAAAACGATTAAGAATTTAAAGAAAGGCTGTTTTCGTATACTTTGATGCTCTCAGTACTAATACGTCCATATAAAGGAGATTTCAGACAAGTTTTTGTCATCTTATGGCTATAGTGACTGAAAATCTCTCCGCCTTCTCACTTCGATTCGGACAGCTTTGGGAATCTAAAAGGTAACTTGTCTAAACAGCCAAAAAAATGGTTATATTTTTATTCATACGTTTTAGTTTTATCATGCTTCATGAATCCTGGTTTGCGATTGACGAGCCAGCCGATTGTGAGAATATACAGTACGACAACAGGAAGAGCAGCTTCTATTCCAAAAGTTCCACCTGTTATCCATACGTTGTCTGATTTAAGCCTTAACAATACCAGTGAGGAATTTCTATCTGTTTCGGAAACAAATTGTACCATTTTAGAATTCAAAAAAAAGTTCCATATTATATGGACGACAACCGCATTCCATACATTCCCTGTCTTATAAACAATAAGTGAAAACAATATACCTGCCAATGTACCTGCGGTCAGGATTAAGCACACATCAAGGATCTTAAGCCCATTGACCGTAATTAAATGTAAAGCGCCAAAAAGGATAGAAGTTACGAAAATAGCAGTCGCCACATTCCATTTGTCTTCGATTAGCTTAAACAAATAGCAACGGAACAAAATCTCTTCGATCACTCCAGCAGAAAACGCCGTTACAAGTGCTCCAATGATAAACGTTAGTAAAGTTGTAATAGGAAGATTGTTTTGCTGATCGAACACGACATTTTCCGTAAGTAAATAAAAGACGACCACGATAAGTGGAAGTGAAAATCCAACCAAGAACCAAAGTTTACTCAGTTTGAATCTTTTTGGGATTCGATAGTATGAATTCGGCTTTTTAAAGAATCGCTTCGCGTACAGCCAAAGCAGACCAACAGTAACGCCAATACGTATTAGTTCTTTAACAACAACTCGAATTGTACTGTTATCAATCCCATCGGTCAATGGATTCACAAACATAGCCGCTGCCAAAAACAAGATAATTAAGCTCAAACTATGCATCACTACTTTTCCCCAGTGCATACCTTTAGCCCCTTTTTTTGTATTCTATTGTACAGCTCCTTAAATTCTGCTCTTCAAGTCTCATTCTTTGTGGTTTCATTCTCACTACATCCCCATTTAACCCCCACTTCCAACCCCTTCACACCTTAACGGTTACTGTATTTTATCAATATTATAATGTAGGTGATATCAAGATGGTGATTATTTCCTCCTCCTAATTCCTATCCTATCTTCTAATTTGAATAGAAGGAATCCACCTAAGCAAACTATTACGAACAGTGGAAAAATACAACAACTACAAAGACATTTAGACTTTGTCTGCCTTGGAAAAGCCATAAGAAAAACTGCCCAGAAAGGCAGTTTCCTTTTTTCTTTATGCTCTTTTCGTACACAAAGTTGCTGTTTAAAATCGTATTAAGTGATTCATTCACTACATAAACTGCATAGTTGTTTGCAAGGCATTCATTATTTATTTTATAAAGTTTAGCTCGTCGAGATTGTGCTGTTATCTTGGCTGGAGTAAATACTAATGATCCCCTCACCAAACCCATATATCAAACTATGAAGAACCAATACCAATATACAGAATCTATACATAATCTTTACATTAAATTATGAATGAAGGAACAAACACCAAGTATAATTAAGAGGAATTACACATTTCCTAAGTGGTTTTATCAATATTCTTTGGATAATAGCACCGTTTAAATATTAATATCAATTGTACATTAGTTTCGATCCAAAAAATCATTACTATAGCTGTGAGTTTGTCAAGCAAAATAAAGGAGTGATTGTATGGATACGAGTTCTCACATCGTTATGGGTTTAGGATTAGCTGCCCTTGCTCAAATTGATCCAGTTGTCGCTAATCATTCTGCCCTGTCACAAGCCGTCATGTTCGGTACAGTAATTGGTTCGAATTCCCCTGATTTTGACTTCATCTATCGAATGAAAGGAAAGGGCAGCTATATTCGGAATCACCGTGCCTTTTCTCATTCCTTTCTGGCATTGCCTCTATGGAGTATCGCCGTTTCGGGTATTATTTATTCTTTTTTTCCGGCGTCATCTTTTCTCCATTTATTTTTTTGGACATTCATAGCTGTTATTCTACATGTATTTTTTGATTTATTTAATGTACATGGAACTCAAGTTTTACTTCCCTTCTCAAAAAAATGGATTGCGTTTGACTCGCTCCCATTAGTGGACCCTATTATTCTATTGGTACATTTGCTAGGTTTTTTCCTTCTTTCATTTTTCCAAATGGGTAAAGTTTTTTTCATCATATATATATTTATTTTTCTTTACCTTGCTGTCCGGACTCTATCGACAGTGGTAACAAAGAGAAATGTACATCTCCAATTCCACAATTCAATCCGAATTAAATTGATCCCACGCATTTTCTTGTTTCATTGGGACGTAATCATTGAGACTAAAGAAGAATACTTATTTGGCGTTTTCTCAAAAGGCAGACTAAAGGTCGATCATTCGCTTTCAAAGAAAATAGACTTTCCTGAACTAGTCTCTGACAGTAAAAGACACCCTGTTGTTTCTGATTTTCTTTCTAGTACCCATTATGCTTATCCATTTGTTCACATAAGAAAAAGTGGCTATTTAATCTATTGGAAGGACCTTCGTTTTCGTACCAATAAGTTTTTTCCCAATCTTACCATCATCGCTGTATCGTCCGATTACAAGATTATGAATTGTTTTATCGGTACATTACACTCCTTAAAACAATACAAGCAGGTAATAAGACAATTGAAAAATACTTCAATCTTAAAAAAGGAGTGATTTTATGGAAAAGAAATTACTGATTATTTCCTCTGATGTTACCGGGCACGGGCATAAAAGTATCACAGAATCTCTGTGTGAGAAAGTCCAAACTTATAATGGAGTAAAAGTTTTTGTAGTAGATGGGTTTTCTCTTGGTAAACGATTGCTTTTAAAAATCGGCCAATCCTACGGTCCTATCACCAGAAATTCAGAAAATCTTTGGAAAATGATTTGGAAACTATCCGCTATGAAGCCCCACTTAGTAGACAATATGATTGAATCACTGATAAAGGATAACTTTTTAAAATTACTGGAAGAAGTGAAGCCAGATATGATTTTATCTGTTCATCCTAATTTTAATGGCTCCATCTTAAACATTTTAGAAAAGCAAAATATCCATATCCCATTCTTTACTCTCATTGCCGATCTTGTAAACATTTTTCCTCTTTGGGCAGACAAGAGGGCCAATTACATTATTAGCCCTACTTTCGAAGCCCAAACGAAGTGTATTGCATTTGGGATTCCAGATGAGAAAATAAAGGTTTCCGGTTTTCCAGTCCGATCCCGATTTTTTCCTAAGAGCAATAATCAACGAAAATTTTATAGTCCTGGGCAATCTTTAACATGCTTGGTCATGAGTGGTGGTGAAGGTGTAGGAAATATGAAGAAAATAGCCGAAAATCTCCTGAATCATTTTGATTGTACAGTCAAAATAGTAGCTGGAAAAAATGTAAATCTTAAAACCAAGCTGGAAATGTCCTTAAAAGCCAAATATGGTGATCGAGTAGAGATTTATGGGTTCACCCAAAATATCCAAGATTTAATGCTAACTTCTGATATTGCCTTTACCAGAGGCAGTCCCAATGTCATGTTTGAGGCAATAGCTACCAATACACCGTTAATCATTACTGGGGCTTTGCCAGGTCAGGAAGAGGATAACCCTACTTTTGCCGAGAATTTGAATTTGGGAGTGGTATGCAAAAATCCAAAGGAAATTAAATATACACTAACCGATTTGCTCGAAAATAATGGCGAAAAAATAAATGAAATGATAATCAGTCAAAGGAATTTTATAAATACAAATGCAGCAGAGGACATTCTGCAATTCATTCTAAAGGTTGGAGATCCTTACTATGAAGAGGCAAAAGAAAAACATTCTTAAATGGCATTTATAGGAATGAGCTAACTTAAAAGGTTCTTGATGAACCACTTTTTTAAGTTAGCTTTTTTCCTTTTCCTTAACGCCTAAAACATCATCGTTCATTTTAATGTTCAGAATGTATGCATCATTATATTGTTAAAAACAAGTTCTGGTCGTTCCTCGGTAATTAAATGTCCTGTTTTTTCATACGTAATTAACTGAGCATCCGGTAAATCACTAACTAGTCGTTGACCCACCTCCACAGGAACAACACGGTCTTCCTCTCCCCATATTAATAATGTTGGGACATGAATATCCCAAAGCTGCTTTGGCAGTAAATCACCCTCACGATGACGCAGCAGTCGGATTAAAGCCTTATAAAATCCTTTTTCATTCAGCGGTTTACCGAATTCTTGAATCAATTCATCATTGATCAATGTTTGGTCAAAAAAGACATTTCTCAAGTGAAGTTTGATGCCTTTTCTTTGAATATAATAATGAACAAATTTTTCAAAGTAAGGTAAATAGGAAGTGAAAATGAGAAACTTTTTTGCTCGCTTCAAATATCCTGAACTACATAACAAAACTAATTTGTTAATTTTCTCAGGAGCGATTAGTGCCATATTTAGGGCAATTTGTCCCCCCATTGAATGCGCAACAATATGAGTATTAGAATACCCAAACTGATGGATGCATTCTATCATTAGCTTCGCATAGTTTTGAAAACTATATATAAACGAAGTCGACTTCTCACTTTTTCCAAAGCCGGGGAGGTCGACGGCGATGACAGAATACTGCTTTTGCAGAAAAGGAATGATCCGACGAAATGTATAGGTCGAAGATGCAAAACCGTGGATCAGAAGAATCGGTGGTTTATTATTCAATATGTATTCACAGTACAAGTTGATATCAGCTACTTTAAGGTAGGTTTGATTTAATCCATTGACAGTCAATGTGTTCCAATCCTCCATAAATTAATAATTTTGTTTTATTATTAATCAATTTAATCTTATGGATTCAGAAATTTTCTAACTTTATAGCTTAATGAAAAGATTTCTATAAAACCTCATTTACTTATGATAAGGATTCCCATACTTTGTATGTGGGGATGTTGATAATAAATGGAGGAATTCCGAAATTCGAAGGTTTACCGCAGCATTTTTTATTACATATCCTTTCTATCTAATTGCCTTTTTCTTTGGTGGTGGTCCATTTCCCGAGGAAATCGGTTGGAGAGGCTTTGCTTTACCTCGTATGCAATCCAAATTTGGTCCGTTAAAGGCAACCCTGCTTCTAGCAATATTGTGGGCTTTTTGGCATCTGCCACATTTCTTAACGACTGCTCAAAAAGGGGTGCCTGATTCTGACCCTTCTACTATTCTTACTCATTTGCCGATTTTTCTCATGTTGTGTTTTTCTGTTTCGATTATTCTTACTTGGGTTTTCAATTGCAAACAAGGAAACTTGTTTATAGTCATGTTGGTTCATGCTAGTCTGAATACCTTTAGTCTGATCCAGCCTTTCCTTATAGGATGCTATTCGTTTTATCATAATCTAATTTTTTCATCTCTAGCTCTACCTTTTTTTCCTCTAACTCTATTTCTTTTATCTTTAGTTCATTATCTTTTTTCTTAACATATCCATAATAAATTAGAGAAAAGCCTATAATGATTGTTAGGTAAAAATAAAATCCCATACTTAAATCCCCCTTTATTTTCTTCTATTCAGTGTTACGAATCAAAACCTTTTTAGTTTCATCATGTTTACCTTGTCCTACGATAATTTTAACATTATTATAATGATACAGCGCTATAGCTAAAGTAAATTTTAATTTCATAAAGGGGATTTGACATGAAGCTTACGTACTCAGGAAAAACAAAAGATGTATATGCATTGGAAGATGGAAATTATCTACTTCAATTTAAAGATGATGTTACAGGTGTAGATGGAGTTTTTGACCCAGGTGCAAATACAGTGGGTCTAACCATTGAAGGGGCTGGACGTGCGGGATTAAGACTAACGAAATACTTTTTTGAGGTTTTAAAAGAAAAAGGAATTCCAACCCATTATATTGATGCTGACATCGAACAAGCAACCATGACGGTTAAACCTGCTGAAGTATTTGGAAAAGGTCTAGAAGTCATTTGCAGATATCGTGCCGTAGGGAGTTTTTTACGCAGATATGGCTTGTACGCTATAGAAGGACAACCGCTTGATGCTTTCGTAGAAGTTACCATAAAGGATGATGACCGTGAAGATCCTCCAATTAATCAGGATGCCTTAGATATGCTTGGTATTTTAACTAAGGATGAATACATAGTGTTAAAAGAGCTCACTCAACAAATCGGAAATGTAGTCAAAGAGGAACTTGCTAAGAAAGACATCGAGTTATACGACATTAAATTTGAATTTGGACGAACTGGCGAGGACAAACAAATTGTTCTTATTGATGAAATCTCCGGGGGTAACATGCGCGCTTATAAAGATGGAGAGTACATCGAACCATTAGTATTAGAAAAAATGTTCCTATAAACTAAAAGGCATCCCCTTCATATGGAAAAATGTTCATATGAAAGGGATGCCTCCCTTGCTTATACACCACGTAAATTCCCAGCACCCCATTTTAGATTTACAAAAGGAATTCAACATCTTCATCTAATAAAGGTTCTTAATTTTTTGCGGATAAATAGAAGGATGAAGGTACACATTGTTAATCCAACGTTATCTTTACAACATCATCCAAATATTTCATTGTATTATATCCAAAAATTTCGAGACTTTTAGGAATTACTTTGTCACCGTGTAATGTCAATCTATAAACTGTTTCGAAATAACGAGGCTGCTCAATTTCCTCATGGGAGACAGGTTGATTCATATCGTATTGAATTCCGTTTTTATCAACTAGCAGCGCTTCGGATTCCATCTCCATTGACCTTGATTCATCTTCATCCTCACCCACAATATTGAAGTGAAGCGACTGATAGGCTCGATTCTTAATATCATGATTGCTAATGACAACTTTGGTAGGCTGTCCAACTTCCACCGTGTCGATAGAAATTGTACTGCCTGCATATTCAAAGGTTTGAGGATATCCACTAGACCCATCCAGTTCGATGACTTTTTGATCTTCAAACGTTACATAAACAGATTCGAATTGTACCTTAACTTCTTTTGGTTTTTCAACAAAAAGCGGTCCAAAATGTGTTTGAAACGTATACCAATTCACGTCTTGCTGTAAATCCAAAAAAGAGCTGCCATACATATTAGCTTTCAATTTTTTATTGTTTACTTCTAAATGGTCAAAATTAAGAGCATCAATCCGCTTCTTGTGCTCTTCAACATTAATACCATATTGCAGAACCGTGGCTGTTGGCGCAATGATTAATTTATCAAATCGAACCGGGATTCCCTCAACTACAGTTTCTTCATTCAATGCATATTCGCTGGAAGCCTGTTTTGATACAGGGATTTCGAAGTTCCACTCCCCTGTTTCATACCCCAAGTTTTCGTTAACCCTAATACCATTTTGATCAGAGGAATCTTGAATCAATTTCAGTAGCTTTGTGATTTTGAGTTTGATTGTCCCGTTATCCTTTGTGAGTGGCAGGAGACTAATCTTCCCGTGATACACGTTCTTTTCTTGTTTATTTAAATCTGTTTCAAGGTCAGGAGGATAGTACAATGGATAGTTTACAGCGCTCATAATTTCATGCTCGTTCTCTACAAAAACCCCATCATCATAATTCACCATAAATTGTTTGTCATCATTAATATCTTCTATTTCATAAAAAATAAGCGTCTGAACATCATCTGCAATGGCACTCTTGATCCTAATTTTCACCCCATCGCTTTCCGCTTCCAGGTTCAGCCTTTCACCCAGGTCCTGTTGCAGATAGGCACTCAACTCCTGATCTTCTTCTGTCCATGAATAGTAGAGGCTGGAAAACGCCCCGGTAAAAAAATCGATTAATATTAAAAATGCGAATACACCTACAAAAACAAGTCCTATTCTAATACGTTTCTTCTTCTTCTGTTGCCTTTGCTTTTCCTTTTCTGCCAGTCTATCTTTGATGTTCTCTATGAAACCTGATGGCATATGCAAATCCTCCATCTTATCAGTAAGATTAACCATGGTTAACATGACATCCTGAAAGGTAGCTAGATCCTCCTGACAGTCTTGACAATGATAAATATGTTTCTCTAAATCAATTTTTTTCGGCCGATTCATTGATCTTTCCAAGTAATCGATGTAATCCTGATAATACTCCTTACAGCCATTAAAGGTTGATCCGTACTCCATTTCATTTCTAAGTGACTGGATTCCGGAAAACAAAAGCTCTTTTACCTTTTCCACTTTAACTTGGAGAAGATGTGCAACTTCCTCCCGAGAGAGTCCTTTTACATATGTAAGGACTATCGCTTCTTTCTCGTCCTCTTTCAAATGATCAAATGCTTTAAATATATCCTGACGAGGTTCACTTTCCACTCTAGCTAGTAAACTTCTATCATCAGAAAGTTCCCGGCAGATATGTATGAAAATCGATGTAGCCCACGTTTCGAAGGATGTTTCACTTTTAAATCGAGGCAATTCCTTGTGGACTTTTACAATGGACCGGTAAAAAAGCTCTTCCATTTGCTGCTGATTACTAAGATAGCACCAGCCAAGAGTATAGAACGATTGTTTATGTTGATTGAACCAATCGAAGATGGATTCCACGCCTTTTTCTCTTATTGTTGTAATAGAAATGGACTCTATTTTTGCTGGGATCATAAAAGTGTTCCCCCCTTTTTCCTGATTTCTTCTCAGTAATGACCCTTACTATTAGATTGAAATAGTGGAATTTATGCAAAAAGTTTTGGTCTTAAAAACCTTATGCCCTTATTATTTAATTGCATTAATATTACTTCATCTTTGTCCAATTCCATAATATCCCTACATTTACTCTATTTTACTATGAAATCAAAAAAATATGGGCATATATCTAAAAAATGACATAGAACGTGTCCATACTTAGTTATCCGCATCGAAAAAAACTAATCGGAGAATTTCCAATTAGTTTTTCTTTTATTGATTCGCCTTTTTAACCCATTCAGCAACTGTACCTTCCAGTTAGCTTGATATTTTACAGTGTCTGGACATCCTCAATCAGATTTTATCAACTGTAAGGCTTATTCGATAAGAGTTATTTGTAAATTAATCATTACAACAGATCCCCTCATCCTCTAAATGACCAGACTTATTTACTTTTGTCTTCAAGTACTTCTCGTTATATTCAGAAATGTCGCCCCATAATGGTTCTCTTCCTGAAACCTCTAGACCAGCGTTTTTTAACGCTTGCAGTTTTTTGGGGTTATTTGTTATTAGTGTTATAGGTTTAGACCGTAATGCTTTCAGGACTAGAATTGCATCCCCATAATTTCTAGAATCATCCACAAAACCGAGGGCTTCATTTGCTTCTACTGTATCATAGCCGTTCTCTTGGAGAAGATAAGCCAGCGCTTTACTGAATAAACCTATACCTCTTCCTTCGTGGTTCGCTAGATAAAATAACGCACCAGACCCATGTTCTGAAATTATTTTCATGGACTGCTTTAATTGAAAACCACAGTCACACCGTTTACTACCAAATATATCTCCTGTATGACAAATGGAATGAAATCTAATAATAGCATTATCATCAAATTCAAAATCACCATAAACTAGGACGCTGGATTGTTGAAACTCAGCAAGATTCACAGAGGATAATTTATCAATGATCCTTTCAAAATCCTCTGTTACTTCATCACAATTCAGCCAACAATACCATTGGAAGACAACTGTTTCCCCATATAAATTAACGGGAAGTTTTATCGGACCTACTAAATAAATAGCACCTTTATTTGTTTTTATTAATTGAATTTTGTCTCCTAAGACTTCAAGAACTTTCGGGTCATGTGTTTTTTTCATTTTTGAACTCCTTTTTTAGAATAGTGTTTCCTACCATTACAAATGTACTCTTAGTAATGATTTACTAAATTTTTCAACTGATAGGAACAGTACCATCTCAAGCATAACAACGATATGTTTACCTCGAGAAACTTTTTTTCATCCCTTTTACTTTGTTAGGAAGAAGACAAAAGGTTTCTCTAGACCCACTAGATATTTTTGTTACATAATGAAAAGGGTAATAAATTAACGGGGGAAAAATAATGGAAGAACAAGCATATCTCGATTTAAAAAGAGGAGAACGTGGTGCAATAATAAGCATTATTGCTTATCTATGTTTGTCCTCATTAAAATTAATCATTGGATATATCGCAAATTCTGAAGCTTTAAAAGCAGATGGCTTTAACAATGCCACTGATATAATTGCCTCAATCGCTGTATTAATTGGACTAAAATTATCCCAGCGTCCACCAGATGATGACCATCCCTATGGACATTGGAAGTCAGAGACCGTTGCCTCAATGGCAGCTTCTTTTATCATGATGGGGGTTGGAATACAGGTTACATATCAGGCAATTTCTAGCGTCTTTAATAGATTAGAAGAAGCTCCAGATTTAATTGCAGCATGGACAGGACTTTTTAGTGCCATTGTTATGTATTTTGTTTATCGCTACAATCAAAAACTTGCACGTAAAATAAATAGCCAATCTGTGATGGCTGCTGCAAAGGATAATCTTTCAGATGCATGGGTCAGTATCGGTACTTTCGTGGGAATTATCGGTGCTCAATTTGGTCTTCCTTGGCTCGATCCGATTACAGCAATTATAGTTGGATTCATTATTTGCAAGACCGCTTGGGAGATTTTTCGTGATGCTTCTCATCACTTAACCGATGGATTTGATCAGAAACTATTGGATTCCTATAAGGACACAATTATCAATTGTTACGGTGTTAAAGGTGTAAAAGATATTAAAGCAAGGAATTATGGAAACAACGTGGTAGTGGACACAGTGATTCTTGTCAATTCCGACTTGGATTTAAAAGAAGCTCATGATATTGCGACCGAGGTTGAGGATGAATTAATGAAAGAACATAGTGTCTTTGATGTCAATGTTCATGTAGAACCAAACTAATCATACTTGTTCAACACAAAAAAGAGTTTTCCTTTTAAGAAATACTCTTTTTTGTGTCCATATTTTAACAATAGGCGGTAGTATTTATTTGTTATTAATTTTGTCAAACCTGAATAAAAAGAACGAAATTAACCCCGAGAAAATGCCTGCACCAACAGAAATCATTATTCTCGTCATAAAGTTAATTTCGGAGTAGTCCTTTTCAAGCATCCACATCGCTATCACCACTACAATCAGCATAATCGGAATTGTAACGGGAAATTTTTTCATATTATTCAACCCTTCATCCTTAAGTCTCTCTCAAAAACAATATTTATTTATCTACTCATAGGAAGGAGTATTTTCATTCCTGATTTTAGATTTGATCCTGGTTTGATTATGTAGTTCTTTTGGAAATGGTTATAACTTGAAATTTCCGCTAATTGTACTTTTTTCAAACCGAACCACCATAAAAACACCATATAAGGAGACATGGACAACCAAGATCCTTGGTTTAACAATAAAAAATTAAATATCCCATGTAGCAAGGCTGGAAGCAATAGAGATAACAAGGATAATGGCCATCTCGATTCTTTTGTAAACTTGGCTTTGCTAATATAATATCCCATAATAACTCCAAACAAGGCATGACTAGAAACAGGCAGTAATGCACGTGTTAGAGCGAATTCCATCCCATTCGTCATTAAATACATGATATTTTCGACAGTTGCAAACCCCAAAGATACGGAGGTTCCATAGACAATGCCATCAAAAGGCTCATCAAATTCCACACTTCTGTATGCAATGACAAATAAAATGGACCATTTAAAAAATTCTTCTATCAATCCTGAAGAAAAAATGGCATAAATAGAATCATATTTAACAACATTTTCAGCTTTAAGTACATAATCAATGAATGCTATTGGAATTATTAGCAATGCACCAGAAAAAAACGTGAAAAATACCATCGACACAGGTTCTGGTTCATACTTATCTTTTAAATAAAAGTAACTTAATAAAGCTAAACCAGGGGCAATTCCAGCAAATAGGATTTCTAACATTTACAACCCCCTAGGAACATTTAATATATTGTTTTAAATATATCCTTAATAATACCCTAAATAGAATTGAATTTCATTTGTTTTAGTAATTTATTATTGTAAGCCCTGCTTAACCTGCACCAATAACAACAACATATAAAGCATATTCTTCCCCCTTAAAAAATGACAAAAGGCTTCCCAAACGGTCGGGAAGCCTTTCTTATTTGTCTTTTACCCTAAGAAGTCGTAAGCCATTTAATGTGACAATAAGTGTTGCACCCATATCAGCGAATATAGCAATCCATAATGTTAGCCATCCTGGAATGACTAACAGCAAGGCCACGAGTTTAATTCCCAACGCGAACGTAATGTTTTGTTTTATGATTGTTAAGGCTTTTCTACTTAGCTTTACCGTAAACGGAAGTTTTCCAAGGTCATCTGCCATTAAAGCAATATCTGCCGTTTCAAGAGCTGTGTCTGTTCCAGCTCCTCCCATTGCAATACCCACTGTGGAAGCGGCAAGTGCAGGTGCATCATTTACACCATCTCCAACCATTGCTACACGGTCATATTTTCCTCTGAGTTCTTTAATGAATGTTAATTTATCTTGTGGGAGTAGTTCTGCTTGTATATCAGAAACACCTACTTGTTTTCCAATGGCATTTGCAGTTCCAGCGTTATCACCTGTTAACATAATTGTTTTTTGTATACCTAATGTGTGAAGCTTTTTTATTACACCTTTACTGTTTTCTCTTAACACATCCGCAACTGCTATCAACCCCATGACTTCGGTTGTTGTCCCTGCTACCATAACGGTTTTTCCTTGATTTTGCATTTCAGAAATTTGGAATCTAAGGTCATTGGGAATTCCCTTTGTTAAGATTTCATCAAAAAAATTAGGATTACCAACATAATAGGTCTCACCATTAATGATTCCTTTAATCCCTTTTCCAGTTATAGATGAAAAGTCTTCAACTAAAACACTTTGATAATGTAAGTTTTCTTGTTCCGCTTTTTTCATGATGGCAGAAGCCAATGGGTGTTGAGAACCTTTTTCTAATGCAGCGATAATAGTAAGAAGCTCATTTGAATCTTTATTTTGCTGTGGAAGGTAATCTGTAACAACAGGAATTCCTTTTGTTAAAGTCCCTGTTTTATCAAAAGCAATGGCTTTAATTGCCCCCATTTCTTCTAAATGAATTCCGCCTTTAATTAAAACCCCGTTTCTAGCGGCATTACCTATAGCCGTTACGATTGCAACGGGAGTTGAAATTACTAACGCACAAGGACATCCAACTACTAGAGCAGCCAAACCTTGATAAATCCATTTGTCCCAATCTGCTCCAAAGAACATAGGTGGTACCACTGCTACGCCAAATGCTACCAGCATGATAAGTGGCGTGTAATATTTTGCAAATCGATCCACAAATGCCTGAGAAGGTGCTCTTTCTGCCTGAGCCTCCTCGACTAAATGAATAATCTTTGCAATCGTTGTATCGTCAACATGTTTGGTTACTATAACTTCTAGTAAACCTTCTGCATTTAACGTTCCTGCAAACACTTCATCGTCAACTGTTTTGGCAACAGGGACTGATTCACCTGTAATCGCTGCTTGATTAACGGCTGATAACCCTTTTACAACAATTCCATCCATCGCAATTTTTTGCCCAGGTTTGACAATCATAATGTCGCCAATTTGAATATCGTCGACTTCAACCGTTATCTCTTTATTCCCTCTTCGAATCAACGCTTCTTTAGGAGCAATATCCATTAAAGAACGAATCGACTGACGAGCTTTATCCATCGAGTAAGACTCAAGAGCTTCACTTATGGCAAATAGGATAACAACAGTTGCCCCTTCACCCCATTCCCCAATAAAAGCCGCACCAATAACAGCAATGGTCATCAAGGTTTTCATATCAAACTCTAAACGAACTAAATTCTTTAGCCCTGTACTAAAGAGTCGGTAACCACCAACTACCATTGATGCCCCATAGGCCAAAATGGAAGAAATACTCTCTTCCCCCTTCATTTCCGCTGATACCCACCCAATCAGTAAGAAAACAAGCGAGGCTATGACCGTTGAATGTTTTTGGAAGAACGGCTCTTTTTTCTCTTCCATTTTTTGTTTTTCTGGTACTACCTTTATATTTTCAAAAGCTCCTGCTTTTTCAAGTTCCTCGATTGTTGTTTCACCATAAACGGTAAGTTTAGCAGCACCAAAGTTTACACTTGCATCCAAAACACCATCCAGGTGTTTTACGTTCTTTTCGAACTTTGTCGCACAGCCTGCTCAGGTGAATCCCTGTACACGGTAAACGGTTTTCTCATTGACTTTTTCTAAACCAACATTACTCATGATATTACCCCTCTTCATTCAAATGTTCATTTGATTATAGTTTATACAAATGTTCACTCAATGGTCAAACATTTATTTGAATGTTTTTATATAAAATCATCACTTGGTGATTGACAAAAAGATTGTCCTTGTCATAAAGTATTGTCAAGCGCAAATAAATTTGCATTAAGGAAACTTTTTAAGGGGAGGTAAAAGGATGTCAGACAAAAAAATTTCTCGACGGGATATTTTAAAAATAGGAACGACTGGAGCACTGGGGATAGCAGGAAGTATTTATTTAAATAAAGTGGCACCGTTTTCCAAAGTTGTTAAAGCAGAGAATCATTCATCGAGTCACAATAGTCATAATGTAAGTCACACCACTATGACTGATCCTGAGATAACAGAAGGTTATGAAATGGCTGCACGTCTTCTAACCGAGTTTGATTATGGAGTTACGGAACTTTCAAATGGTCGGACGACACGTAAATATGAAGTAATAGCGATTGACAAGGAAATTGAAATTGCAAAAGGAATAAAGTTTCCAGGCTGGACCTATAATGGAACGATTCCAGGACCAACATTTCGTTGTACCGAAGGGGATATATTAGAGTTTCATTTTACTAATCAAGGAAGCCATCCCCACTCTATTCATTTTCACGGGATTCATCCGCCAGAAATGGATGGAATTGAACCTATTGCTCCAGGTCAATCATTTACTTATAGATTTGAAGCAAAGCCGTATGGCTTACAAATTTATCATTGCCATGTTTTACCTTTACGCGGACATATTCATAAAGGGTTATACGGAAATTTTATTATTGATCCAAAAACACCAAGGGAACCAGCCAAAGAATTAAATATGGTCATGAATGCATTTGATTTGGATTTAGATGGTGCAAACGAATTTTATACGGTGAATGGGTACGCATTTGCCTTTATGAATCATCCCATTAAAATCAAGAAGGATGAGCTTGTCCGTATTTATTTAAGCAATTTAACCGAATTTGACCTATTAAACTCATTCCATTTACACGCCAACTATTTCACCTATATTCCAACAGGTAGAAACGATAACCCCTCTCAATTTACAGACACCATAATGCAAGGCCAGGGTGAACGTGGGATACTTGAAGTTCGTTTTCCATACAAAGGAAAATATATGTTCCACGCTCATGTAAGTGAATTTGCCGAGCTTGGTTGGATGGGATTCTTTGAGGTTGAATAGGAAGGAGTGTAAATAATGAAATCAAAATGGCTGATGACAGGTCTTATACCCTTTGTTCTTTTACTGCTGGTCTTGGGATGGGTATTTAAAAATGGAGCTGGAGTAGAACGAGAACCTGCTGCTCCAATTGAAGTGCTAAATGTTGAACAAATAAAAATTGTGCCGTCAGGATTTGAATTAGCTGTCAGTAATACTGGTCCAGAGACTTTGACCATTTCTCAAGTAATTGTGGATGATTCGGTATGGAATTTTTCATTGACACCTAATACAACACTAAAACGGTTTGAAGATGGAAAGGTAACCATTAATTATCCATGGGTTGAAGGTGACCCCCATACGATTCTATTAATCTCCGAAAATGGAATTATTACGGAAGCAGTAATTGATGCAGCTACTTTAACCCCCGAATTTTCATGGGATAATGTATTAAATTATGGATTTATTGGTTTCTATGTAGGAATAGTACCGATTACCTTAGGATTATTGTGGTATCCATTTATGAAGCGTTTGAAAAAAAGCTGGATTAATGCGATTCTTGCACTTACTGTTGGGCTCTTATTATTCTTATTTTTTGGGACATTATTCGATGGATTCGAAATTGGAGCCGAAGCCCCTTCCGTATTTCAAGGGAATATGGTTGTTATCATTAGTACCATACTTACCTTTCTTCTCTTAATTGGATTCGACCAATATCAACAAAAAAGACAAAAAAGCAACGGGTATTCGCCACTAGGAATCTCCTTTTTAATGGCAACAGGAATCGGACTTCACAATTTTGGTGAAGGATTGGCAATTGGTTCCTCATTTGCCCTTGGTGAAGCTGCATTGGGTACGTTTTTAATCATTGGGTTTACCCTGCATAATATTACAGAGGGAATTGGAATTGCTGCACCATTATTGAAAACTAAACCAAAGATTAGCCAGTTTGTGTTATTAGGTTCGATTGCCGGTGCACCTGCCATATTGGGAACTTGGTTCGGGGGCTTTATCTTTTCACCCATATGGGGAGCAGTATTTTTAGGTATTGGTGCGGGTGCCATTTTGCAGGTAATCTTTGTTATCTCTAAGATGCTGATGGAAGATCATAAAAAGAATAATGAACCTTTCGTGTCATGGATGAATTTTACGGGCTTTACAATTGGAATTTTAATCATGTATTTTACAGCTTTCTTTGTAAAATTTTAAGGGGTGCTTGAAATGGGAAATATCGGATTAAGTGGTGGGATAATCATATTTGTAATAGCCTTAATTGTCTTTGGACCAAAAAAACTCCCAGAACTCGGTCGTGCAGTTGGGACTACACTTAGAGAATTTAAACAATCAACCAAAGGGATCATGGATGAGACTCACGAAAAAGAGAAATAATAGGGTGGTTCATCGTGTCAAAGGCGATGAACCACCTGCTTACTCGCCAGTTTTTGAAAAACGCTCAATGCGATTTCCAATTTCATCACGGACACGCTGGAAAAATGCCCATTTCTCTTCATCTGTTCCTTGAGCTTTGGCAGGATCATCAAATCCCCAGTGAACTCGTTTTACCTTTGGCGGTGTAATTGGACACTTATCAGCCGCATCTCCACAGAGAGTTACAACTAAATCAGCATTGTTCAAATACTCAGAATCAATAATGTCAGAGGTGTGAGTTGAAATATCAATTCCTGTTTCTTTCATCGCCTTTACTGCATTTGGA
This sequence comes from Neobacillus niacini, assembly GCF_031457145.1. Lineage (GTDB taxonomy): Bacteria > Bacillota > Bacilli > Bacillales > Cytobacillaceae > Neobacillus > Neobacillus niacini_J. Next base: position 621,332 of record NZ_JAVDVZ010000001.1, on the reverse strand, counting down.
TTTAAACCATGTGCTTCAATCCCAGCACTGCGTACTTCCCACTCATCACCTAGATGCTTTTTAGCCCATCCTTCTGCCATTTGGCTTCTGCAAGAATTTCCTGTACATAAAAAGTAAAGTTTCTTTTTGTTTTCCATGATGACTTCTCCTTTTTGTCTTTAAAATTTTGTTTAAATAATTAACAACCATATATAGAGACCAATTAAAGTAATGAACAAAGTTGGTATGGTTAAAACGATACCTGTTTTAAAATAGGTTCCCCATGAAATCTTAACTCCTTTTTGTGATAAAACATGTAACCATAATAATGTTGCAAGAGAGCCAATCGGGGTAATTTTGGGACCTAAGTCAGAACCAATTACATTGGCATAAATTAGGGCTTCTCTAATTACACCACTTGTATTGGTATCTGCAATTGCTAAAGCATCGATCATTACAGTAGGCATATTATTCATAATCGAAGATAGAATAGCTGCAATAAAACCCATTCCAATGGTTGCTACAAATAATCCTTGATTGGCCGTTAGCTGGATTAGGTCAGCTAAAACATTGGTTAATCCCACGTTTCGTAAGCCATAAACCACCACATACATTCCAATTGAGAAAAATACAATATTCCATGGTGCCCCTTTAATGACTCTTTTTGTTTCAACAGCATGGCTTCTTCTTCCCATGAATAAGAAGAATATAGCTACTATGCCTGCAATGATAGATACTGGAACATTTAGTAATTCACTTATAAAGTATCCTGCCAATAATATAGCGAGGACTAGCCAGGATAATCGAAACATTTTTTGATCCCGAATGGCTTCTACAGGTTTCTTTAAATGAGCTAAATCATATTTTTTAGGGATGTTCCTTCTGAAGTAAAGGTATAAGACTAAAATACTTGCCACTAAAGAAAATAAATTTGGTACAAACATTCTTGAGGCAAACTCTGCAAACCCAATTCCGAAAAAGTCAGCAGAAACGATATTTACAAGATTACTTACCACTAACGGCAATGAAGTTGTATCAGCTATAAAACCACTAGCAATAATGAACGGAAATATCATTTTTTCTTCCAACTTTAAATTTCGAACCATGGCTAAAACGATTGGCGTTAAGATAAGTGCAGCCCCGTCATTTGCAAAGAATGCTGCCACTAGAGCACCAAGAATGCTCACATAAACAAACATTTTAATTCCATTTCCTTTAGCCGCTCTTGCCATATGGAGAGCTGACCATTCAAAGAACCCAATTTCATCTAATATTAATGAAATAATGATAATGGCAATAAATGAAAAAGTTGCATTCCATACAATATTGGTCACCTCCAGAACGTCATGGAAGTCAACCACTCCAACGATTAGTGCGAGAATCGCACCTCCACAAGCGGACCAACCGATGGATAGATTTCTTGGTTGCCATATAACGAGAATAAGCGTAATTAAAAAAATCAATGATGCAAGTATGGTTGATACCAAAGTTGAAACCTCCAATTATTCACATGAAATTCTTAAACCTTGTTCTTCTAATTCTTTTAATCTAAAATCTTGATTTGGAAGATGATGAAGTACATCTTGAACCAATGGATAAAAAAGACTTTCTTTATTCAAGGAATAAATAATCCATTGTCCTCTTCTTGTTTCCCGCACTAACCCAGCATCTTTTAGCTTGCGAATGTGCTGGCTAATTGCTGGCTGACTTGTTTTAAATATTGCAACGAATTCGCATACACATGCATCGTGGGTATCGAGCATTTTGATCATAGTTAAACGAGTTTTATCACCTAACAACTTTAATATGCTAGCTGCGCTTTCTAATTCAACGGTTGATTCTGACACTTTTAAACACCTCCTGACAACCGGATTAATAAGTAAATAATGATATACTTATTAGAATTTCGTACTTAATTGAAGTGTTTTAATTTCTGATATAACAGCAGTTTTATCCAGGCATAGTGTATATTACCTATCCAACATTGCATTCGGATATAATTAATTGCTTATATAATAAATCACTAATGTGTCAAATTCAACATGATAAATGTAAAGTTAATGTAAAGAAAAAAAGATTGAAAGCCTCAACTATCAATCTAATCTTTAATCTGTAATATTTTCTCCATAGCCATTACATCAACAAACTTACCATCTATTTTCCCCTGATTTTTGAATACCCCTAATTCACGAAATCCAATTCTTCTATACAATCCTTGCCCTAACTGATTAATAGGAAATGTAAAAAGAATCATTTTATGAAATCCATTTTCTTTGGCAAGGGATTCAAGTTTTGCTAGAAGCTTCTTTCCAACACCTTTACCTCTATAACCTCTTGAAATATAGACTGATAGATCGGCCACCCCGTCATATGCACTTCGGTTGTTATATTGGTTTAAAGATGCCCAACCTACAATTTGTCCTTTATCTTCAGCGACTATCACCTTATAACGGCCCCTATGCTTATCAAACCAATTTCTCATGTAAGTGTCATCTTTTATTTCAGTTTCTAAAGTAGCGATTTTATCTTCAATGCCCTGATTGTAGATTGTTTGGATTGATTTTATATCTGATTCATTTGAATCTCTAATACTCACGTCCATGAAGTGATTTCCCCGTTTCAGTATAGTTTAATTACAATTTTTATAGGAAGATTACATAAGAAGAAAAAAGTACAACTTCATTTTTTCCATTATAATTTGGTAACACTTTTAAGAAAAGGGATTTTTCCAACTTTAATAAAATCTTCCTTAACTCATTTTGATATTTGCAATGGTAGAATTGATACATAAGGATTTTTAAGATACTTATAAGTGCACCATACTTGCAGGAATAACTCACTCACGTTATCATTTAAAGTTGGTAAAAACATTTTTCGTGATTATGTTTTTCTTTTTATAACATTAGGGGGCAACGAAATGAATGTCATTGAGGTCCAAAATTTACGAAAAGAATTTAACTCCTATTCAAGCCGGCCTGGTTTGGCTGGAGCTTTTCGCGACTTATTTACAAGAAATTATAAAGTCCATGCGGCTGTTGACAATATTTCCTTAACGATTAAACAAGGAGAAATGGTTGGCTATATTGGAGAGAACGGTGCCGGCAAATCAACGACGATTAAAATGTTAACTGGTATTTTGACGCCCACATCCGGTTCCATTATTGTCAATGGGATGAATCCCCATAAGCAGCGGGAAGAATTCGTGCGAACCATTGGCGTGGTGTTCGGTCAGCGGTCACAGCTATGGTGGGATATTGCGGTTCAAGAGAGTTTCCGGTTATTAAAAAAAGTATACCGTGTTTCGGATGAGGACTATAACCGTCATATGGGCCATGTGATTGAAACGCTGGAAATCGGCCCATTATTAAATAAACCGGTACGAAAGCTGTCTCTTGGACAACGGATGCGCTGCGAATTAGCCGCCGCTCTTATACACAATCCACCTCTCCTCTTTTTAGACGAGCCGACGATTGGACTGGATGTATTAGTAAAATTAAAAATTCGTGAGTTTCTAAAAGAAATTAATGAGCAATATAAAACAACCATTTTATTGACGACACATGACTTAACCGATATCGAAGCCCTTTGTGAACGGGTCGTGCTATTAGATGAAGGAAAAATCATCTATGATGGCAAGCTGAACCAGCTTCAATCACATGTGGTTGAAGGAAAACAAATAGAATTTGAATTTTTGTCAGAAACCGCTCGCAGCAGCCTGCCTAGTATCGAAAATATGCAATGGGAACAAAAGGACGCAACCACCTGGCGAGGGGTTTTCAAAGGGGATGAACAACTGGTCTCTCAATTAATTAGTGATGTCGTACAAAGGAATCCGATTAAGAATGTTCGAATCAATGAGGTTTCTACTGAAGAGATTGTCCGGAAGATTTATGAAGAAGGAATGGCCCTCACATGAGTATGTATATAGAAATGATTCGGGTTCGTTTTTTAATGATGCTCGCCTATCGGACCAACTATTATAGTGGGATTTTAATTTATAGTATTAATATTGGAGCCTACTATTTTTTATGGTCTGCGATTTATGGCGGGAAAGAACAGATTCAAGGATTGTCAGTCATTCAAATGACCACTTATGTGGCAGTCGCCTGGATGGCAAGAGCGTTTTATTATAACAATATTGATCGTGAAATTGCGGCTGAAATCAAAGATGGCAAAGTCGCCATTGAAATGATTCGTCCATATAACTATTTAGGGATGAAAACCATGCAGGCACTTGGAGAAGGAATCTTTCGCTTATTGTTTTTCTCTGTCCCGGGTATGATCATCGTAGCGTTGATTTTTCCAGTCAGGTTCGATGCTAGTTTGACAACGTGGATGTTTTTCTTTTTCTCGCTTGTTTTTAGTTTTATTGTGAATACGCATATCAACCTATTAACTGGAATGATGACGTTCTTTTTATTTAATAACTCAGGATTGATTCGAGCAAAGCGTGTCGTGATTGATTTGTTCTCAGGTTTACTTCTCCCTATCTCTTTTTATCCAGACTGGGCTCAAGGGCTGATGTCTTATTTACCATTTCAAGCGATTAGCTATGTTCCTAGTATGATTTTTACAGGGGGCTTTGTCGGTCAAGAGATTTATAACGCTATGCTCCTACAAGCTTTCTGGGTTTTCATCTTACTTATCCCGATCTACCTATTATGGCTGCTCGCAAAAAAACACTTAATTGTACAAGGAGGCTGACCAATGTTTTATCTATCATTGTTCTTTCAATATGCCTCTCAATATTTAAAAACAAGATTTACTTATCGGGTCGATACAGTGATTGAGATTTTTTCTGATTTATTGTCTCAAGCCGTCAATTTAATTTTCATTTTAATTGTATTTCGCCATACAGCCGCATTAGGTGGTTGGAACCGGGATGAAATCATTTTTATATATGGATTTTTCCTTGTTCCTTATGCCTTATTTTCATCCTTTTTTAACATTTGGGACTTTAATGAACGCTATATTGTCAAAGGAGAAATGGACCGTGTCTTAACCCGCCCCGTTCACAGCCTTTTCCAAATTATCATGGAACGAATGGAGCTGGAATCTTTATTCGGTGTCATTACTGGCTTAGTGATTATGGGTTATGCCGCTGTGAACCAAGGATTAGCCTTTGCTTGGTATGATATTTTGATCTTTATCGTCATGGTGATTGGCGGAGCTTTTATTTATGCTGGGATTTTTATTTCGATTGCAACGATTGGATTTTGGTCGGACAGCCGTACCGATATTATGCCAATGATGTACAATATCAGCAATTACGGCCGATACCCCGTTAATATTTACAACAAAGTGATTCAATTTGTGTTAACTTGGATTTTACCTTTCGCCTTTGTCGGTGTGTATCCAGCTTCCTATTTTTTAAATAGAGAAGAATGGGTTGGCTACGCCTACTTTACACCAGTCATGGGAATCCTTTTTTTTGGTATTGCGATTTTTCTCTGGAATACGGGAGTAAAGAAATATCGTGGGGCTGGGAATTAATATTTTAGTTTTTTAAAAAAATCTGTAAAACCTAAAAGTACAAGGTTTTACAGATTTTTTTCTACTCAAATTTATTATTTTTGAAAAAAAGTGCCAGGCACTCTCCATTTGTCGTCTAAAAATAAATCAAAATTGTCAACTTAGTTGACATTTTTTAAAGAAAGAGTGTATAATATATTTAGTCAACCTGGTTGATGATTTGCTTTAAAAGGAGGTAACACTATGTTTAAGATTGGTGATTTAATCGTCTATTCAGGACATGGTATATGCAGAGTAGATGATATCTCTGATAAGACATATGCCGGGATTACTAAAGCTTATTATGTATTACATCCCATTGAAAATAATCAGAAATTAACGATTAGTATCCCTGTAGATAATGACAAAATCGTAATAGTTAAATTAATGGATCAAGAGGAAGCAGAAACTATTTTAGAATCGTTCAATTCGGCAGGAATTAATTGGATTGAAAAGCCGCAATTGCGAAGCCAGGTGTTTAATAATATTGTGCATACTGGAAATCGGATGGATATTGCGAAAGTAGCTAATACCCTGCTGCGGAAAAAACATGAAATTGAAATGGCTAGCAGGAAGTTTTATCAACAAGATAGTAGAATTTTAACCACTATACAAAATATCTTGTTTAAAGAATTGGCCATTTCACTCAATACTTCTCCAGACGCTATTATTGAAAAAATTAAGAGCATGTTACGAAGTAACGATAAAACAGCTGTTCAAGATATTTGTTAATAAGAACAAAGATTTCGATTCCTAAACAAAAAACAAAGCACACTTGCTCAGACGTGCTTTGTTCTCATACTATACTTTCATTAGCTTTTTCATCCAAATGCACTAATATAATCTGTTTCCGCTAATATATTTAAACTTTCAATCTCGTTAATAACTTGAACATTTCTTGGAAGAAGTACAAGCGCATTATTTACAACAGTTATTTCATATTCAATATTACAGACAGCCGGTACTTGACCAATAATCTTTTGAGCCACTTCAAATGGTACTTCTACCTGAGCGATTTTGTGACCGTTAGAAACACCATTTTCATTAGTAATAGCTTGTTTTTTGCAAAGAATATGAATTTCTCCAACTTGAACTAATTTTCCATCATCATTCTTTAAATCATATGTTTGAGCATAAATAACAACTTCCTGACGTTTCATGAATACATCCCACCTCCATTTATTAAAGAATTCATAATAATTATATGTTCTCAATTAAGAACATTCAAGTGGAACTTACGCACCTATAAGTTTTATTCGGTTCATCATATTTTTGATTGCATTCTACATAAGATTTTCTGTTATGCAGTTGTTTAATGTTGTATTTCTATGACAGTTAAACCTGCTGAAGTTTGGAAAAGGTCTAGAAGTCATTTACAGATATCGTGCAGTAGGGAGTTTTTTACGCAGATATGGCTTGTTTGCAAAAGAAGGGCAACAGCTTGATGTTTTCGTAGAAGTTACCATAAAGGATGATGACCGCGAAGATCCTCCAATTAATCAAGATGCCTTTGATATGCTTGGTATTTTATCTAAGGATGAATACATAGTGTTAAAAGAGCTCACTCAACAAAACCGAAATATAGTCAAAGAGGAACTTGCTAAGAAAGACATCTAGTTATACGACATTAAATTTGAATTTGGACGAACTGGTGGGAACAAACAAATTGTTTTTATTGATGAAATCTCAGGGGGTAATAACATGCGAGCTTATAAAGATGTAGAGTACATTGAACCTTTAGAATTAGAAAAAATGTTCCTATAAACCAAAAGGCATCCTCTTCATATGAAGGGGATGCTTTCCTGGCTTTTACAAAACTTAAATTACCAAAACTTTATTTTAAATTAAGGATGTTTTCGTAAACTTTGATATTTTGGTAAATCTGGTTCAAATGCGGATTAGTACTATTCTAATTCCCTCTAACATGAAATTTCAGGTTCATAGGTAACTAGAGGAATCTTTGATTCCCGTTAGCATGATTCTTCAGGTTCAACGGTAACCAAAAGGTTCTTTTGATTCCCTTTAGCTTGATTTTTCATGTTCAACGGTAACCAAAGGGATCTTTTGATTCCCTTTAGCAAGGTTTTTCGGGTTCAACGGTAACCAAAGGAATCTTTGATTCCCACTAGCATGATTTTTCAGGTTCTACAGTAATCAGAGGGACCATCTTATTCCAATAAATCCCAAAGTCATCTACTTAAAGCAACAAACTTTTAGAAAAGAGCCTAAATTAAAAATGAAATTCAACATCTTCATCTAATAATGGATCTTTATTTTCGTTAAATACTGGATAAATTGTAGGGTGAAGGATACTCCCTATTTTATTTAAACCAAGTAATAATTTTGGTGAAGGTCTGCAAAATAATGGTTCATCCAATATATACAATTGATTATTTCTTATAGCCTCCATCTGTTCCGCCCCAGGTCGCTTTAGAATCACCTTAGGATTCACTTTTTCTTTGTGTACCCCCACCCAAATAACGCAAATCACATCAGGATTTCTTTGCACGATCTCTTCCCAATCCGTTTTAACACTTGCTTGAGCCTTGTCTTCAAAAATGTTTCTTCCCCCGGCGAGTTTACTAATTTCGGTTAACCAATTGGTTGCTCCAGGAGTAAAAATAGGTTTAGCCCACCATTCCCAATAAAGGGTTGTTGGATTTTCTACTTGCTTACATAAAGATTGGTATTTTTCGAGTATTCGATTGTACTTCTTGAATAATTGGTTCGCTTTGTCAGAAGTATTCGTAGCTTCCCCAACGAATAAAATACTTTCCCCTACCTCTGTTAATGTCTTGGGATTAGGGACAATGACATACGGAATGTTTCGTTTCTTTAACTCTTCGATATTTCGTTCCATCCCAGGTACAGAAAGCGAGGCTAATACTAAATCTGGTTCTAATTTTTCCACTTTGTCCATATCAATGTCCAAATCTGATCCTAGTCTTGGTAATGTTTGAATATCTTCCGGCCAATCCGAGTAGTTATCCACTCCTACCAACGAAGAAGTTAATCCTAAGTAAGCTGCTAATTCTGTATTACTTGGACAAATAGATATTAATCTCATATCAAAACCTCCTTTATGATTCTAAAATTCTATTCCCTTTACAGCAGGAACGCCTTCATTGTAATAATGTTTTTCCGCTTCAATGACTGAAACAAGATCAGCTATGTCTTTAATTTCTTGTTTGGCATCTCTTCCGGTAATGACAAGATGAACATGGGAAGGTTTATTTTTGATTAATTCTATGACTTCGTTAAGAGGCAAAACATCATCAATTGGAAATTTATCAATGGCTAATGCATTATTCAGTTCATCTAAAATAACCAAATCGTACTCTCCACTCATGACCGCTTCCTTTGCTTTCGGCCATCCTATTTTTAAGGCCTCTCTATGTTCCTCTGGTGTTTTGGTCCAGGTGAAACCAATTCCGAGTTGAACCATTTCCACACCTAGCTTTTTCAGGGCAATTTGTTCGCCATATGTACGTTCAGGTGATTTGATAAACTGATAGATTTTCACTTTAAATCCTCTTCCAATTCCTCGTAGCGCTAATCCTAAAGAGGATGTTGTTTTCCCTTTTCCATGACCTGTATACACAAGTGTTAAGCCATTTCGATTGATTGATTGACTCATATTGCTTTCCCCCTATTCTCTAAACATTTTCTAATCCAGTTCTCAACCATTTCAGGGCAAGAGGCAAAATGAAAATGAGTATAGCCAGCCACTAAATGATGTAGTAAATATCCTTCCTTACTTACTCCTCTCATGCCTTTCGTTTCATATGCATAAGGGACATGCTCTTCAGCAGCAAGGAAGGTGGAGTAATGATATTCATGCCCTCTAGCACTCAGATTTTCCAGTATAAAATTGGCATTTTGCCCATTAATTTCTCGATATCCCAATGCGGCTAATTTTGTTTGCATATGAACGCTGCCTGGAATGACTCCTGCCATTTCATATTTTTTCTTATCCGTTGTTTCTATGTACTCCGTTAAAAACATGAAACCGCCACATTCAGCAAGTGTAGGCAATCCGCTTTCAATTGCGTTCTTCACCGAACGCTTTGCTTTTTCATTACAAGCAAGGACATGTGCAAATTCTTCAGGGAAGCCGCCGCCTATGTAAAGTCCGTCCACATCATCAGGTAACTCCTCATCCGCAAGCGGCGAGAAATAAACAATTTCTATCCCTTTTGCCTCCATGAGTTCGAGATTCTCAGGATAATAGAAATTAAAGGCACTGTCTTTTGCTACTGCGATTTTCACTAGACATACTTTCTTCTTTTCAAAAATAGATGACTTTCGATTTACCTGTAACGGCTCAGCAACAGCTAATTCAAGTAGTTTATCAATATCGACAGTCTCACTGACAAGAGCTCCTAATTGTTCAAAGAATGGGTCCAGTTCCCCTCTTTCCATAGAAGGAATGAGTCCAAGATGCCGCTCGGGAATTTCAATATCCGGTTCCCGTTTCAAATACCCGATAACAGGAACGTGACATTCCTGCTCAATCGCTTTCTTGACAAGCTGAAAGTGGCCTTCGCTCCCCACTTTATTTGCGATAACAGCTACAATATTGGGGCCATCGGCAAACAGCTGAAAACCTTTGACGATCGCTGCTGCACTTCGCGCCATACTTTCGCAATTGACTACAAGCAAAACCGGACTTTTCGTGATCATACTAATCTCAGCGGTACTTCCCTCATTGGTTTCTGGATTTTTTCCATCAAAAAAGCCCATCACCCCTTCGATGATTGATATGTCAGACCCCTGACTGCCATGCGTAAAAATATCCAACACAAGTTCTTTTGTGAGCATCCAGCTGTCTAAATTTCGAGAGTTTCGCTTTGTTACAGCAGTATGATAAGAAGGATCAATATAGTCAGGTCCACATTTAAAGCCCTGGACGGTTAAGCCTGTCCTCTTTAATGCTGCCATTAAACCAATGGTAAGCGTTGTTTTCCCCACACCGCTTCCAGTGCCTGCAATTACCATTCGTCGTTCTGTCATCTGCCATTCCCCTTTTTAATCGATCTAAGATTTTAGTGGACCTTCTCTATATACTTGCTGAAACTTTCCTTTATGGCACCATACACGATTTGGCCGATTCCTTTTCCGACAACGGTTGCTGAACCAGCGCAAGATATTTTTGTCCCTTGCTGTGTAAGGGCAAGAACCAGGGTATCGGTTGATGTGTCAGCAGGGCTACTATGAAAATTAGAATCTACCATATGAAAATCCTGCACCGCTTTTACTTTTGCTTCAGTAGCAGCCATAAATCCATCAACTAAGGCACCATCTGTAAAATGTGCATCTATAAATAGCATGATGTTGATGGTTTTCCCTGCCCCTTCTGTTACGATTATCAGCATGTGATTATCTTCTATTACTTTCTTAACCATCACCTTATCCTCGAGTTTTACGGCTGTCATGGCTCCGGCTGCTAGTTCATGAGGGATGGAGTATTTTTCCATCAACTGCTGTAAATCAGGATGTGGACCTTGAAAATGACAAAAATGTTTTAACCACTGTATACCAGCACCGACGGACGAATTGGATATCGTGCGTAATGGCTGATCAAATTGAACATGAATATAGTCTTCACTTTGGTTTATTTTATAAGAGTCTTCAAAGTGTAAATGCTGAAATGATGTAGAGTAGTTTGGTGTCATGAGAAGCTGTGGTTTAGGGATAGTTGGGTGTGATTGGGATTTCACGTTTACCTTGTAAACCTTCTTTAATTGATCCACTTTCCTTAAAAGGTCTACATCTCCCACTTCTAAAAAGCTCCCATCATGAAGTAAGGCGATACGATCTGCATAGAGCGAAGCAACATTCAAATCATGCAGGATAGCAAAAATGGTTAGCCCCGTTGTTTGCTGCCGTTCTTTTAGCAGATTCAACACTTGAAAGGTATGTTTAATATCCAGATGGTTGGTAGGCTCATCTAAAAGTAAGATTTCAGGCTCCTGGGCTAAAGCTTTGGCCAATAAGACTCTTTGCTTCTCACCGCCACTAATCAGTCGAAATTGAGTTTTCCGAAAGTCGCTTATTTGGGTTATTTCCATAACCTCCTCAATGACTTTCCGGTCTTCTTTCGAAAGCTGCTTAAAGATCCCCTTTTGATGAGGATAGCGTCCAAGACTAATGATTTCTTCAACGGTATAATCGAAAGAAACCTGAACTTCCTGTGTTAAAACTGCCATTTTTTGGGCTTTTTCTAGTTTTGAGAGAGATGAAATTTCTTTACCACAGATTGATACTTTTCCGCTTATCGTCGGTAACTGCCCTGTAATAAGTTTAAAAAGGGTGGTTTTCCCACTCCCATTTGGCCCGAGCAGCGCAAAAAACTCTCCTTTTTTTATTTCTAAATCTAGATCTTTAATAATGGGGGAATGGTTATATCCACCGACCAAGTTTTGAACATGTATCATTTATTCGTCCCCCTCCCAAGTCTTTCTCTAATCAATAAAAAGGCAAATACAGGTGCTCCAATGAGGGCAGTGATTACGCCAATTGGCAGCTCTTTAGGAGCAATGATGGTTCTAGCCATTAAATCAGCTAATATGAGAAAAGCACCGCCAATTATCAAGGAAAGCGGAAGGACATGGCGATGATTCGGTCCCGTAACTAGTCGGACTAGGTGTGGAATAACAAGTCCAACAAAGCCTATGGACCCAGAAACCGCTACTGCAGCTCCTGTTATTAAAGATGCACCAATGAGGATAAACGTTTTCCCTTTTTTAACATCTACCCCAATATGGTCTGCTGCATCCTCTCCTAGTGCCAGGGCATTTAATTCACGGTAGTGATAGAATAATATAAATGAACCAATGAGCATAAATGGCAGGATAAGTTGAACATGACTCCACCCTCTCATTCCCACACTGCCATATAACCAGTAGATAATTTGTGTCATGGAGTCTCTGTCACTTAATGAAATAATGAGAGAGACAATTGAACCAATAAAGGCACTTACTATGATTCCCGCCAATATGATCGTTTCTATCGCTAGACTTTTACTGCTTAATCGAACGAGTCCAAATACAATGAGTAAAGAGATTAATCCAAATAAGATGGCGACAAACGGAAGTGTAAAACTGCCTAAACCAACAATCGTAAATTGAAAAAATAATACCAACACGGCACCTAGAGAGGCACCAGATGATACTCCTATGGTATAGGGGTCTGCTAAAGGATTGCGTAATAGCCCTTGAAAAGCAGCACCCGCTAATGCAAGGGACGCTCCTATACAAAAAGCCAGGAGAACCCGTGGCAGACGGATATTCCAAATAATCATTTCTTCATTTTTTGGTACCATCTCAAGCCAACCTATGTTAAACGTTTTTTCCAGTATGATATGTAAAATGGTAGGGACGGGAACGGGAACACTACTATAAAATAAGCCAAGAAGGCTCGTACTAAGTAAAAGCCCTCCGCTTATAAAATACATCCAACCTATTTTATTGCTTAAATATTTCCGGATAGATAAGTTCCGCAAGTGTCTCGACTCCTTCAATTAAACGAGGACCAGGTCTGGTAACAGTATCGCTGTCAACATCGAACACATTTCCACTTTTTACGGCTGGCACTTCTGCCCATCCTTCACGATTTAACACTCCTGCTGTTGGATTATCTACATAGTAGCCATACGTTGTAATAATAACTTCAGGGTCTAATTGGACAATTTCTTCTTCCGTCATCTTTACCCAACCCTCTTGATCTCCTGCGGCATTAACGGCTTGAATGGACTCCAGCATTTCATGCATAAAGGTGTTTTGTCCTGTTGTAAAAATATCTGGAGCAGGTGAAACTTCTACCCAAACTTTCTTTTTATCCTTGACAGCTGCTGCTTTGTCTTTGATTGCCTGAATACGTTCTTTCATATCTGTAACAATTTCTTCAGCTTCGGTCTTACTTCCGGTAGCCGTACCAATCATCTCAATTTTGCTATATACATCCTCAAAGGATACAGCACTTCCAACCACCACCACGTCAATACCAGCTTCCTCAAACTGTTTTAAGGTTTCTGGATGTGTTTTATAATGATAATCCGTAACAAGTGCAATATCTGGAAGGAGTGTTAGAACAAGCTCTGAATTGATATCCTGTGCTCCAACCTTTTCTATTTTTTCTACCTCTGGCGGATAGTTATCATAATCGGATACACCAATGATTTTATCGCCTAACCCAAGTGCAAATGCTATTTCAGTATTACTTGTCTGAATCGAAACGATTGTTTCAGGTTCCTCTTCTATTGTCACTTCTCGATTCGCATCATCCGTGATGGTTACCGGGAATTGTACTCCACTTTCCTTCTCCACTTCTTCCGTTTTAGCAACCGCATCTTCTTTAGTCTTTTGTCCTTCCGTACCACAGCCTGCCATGATACCCATGCTTAACAGCAGAACAACACCGAAAAGACCCCATTTTTTTACCATTTCTTTCATCACTGTTTTTCCTCCTTCAATTTTTGAACACAAAAAAACGCTGTTCCGGAGGAAAGCGTAAAGTAAAAAGGCAGTTTTATACTACTAAGTCTTGTGGACTGTAAGATAACTTGCAATCTCTATTATAAATAATAAAATATTTATATAATCGACTACCTGCACTTTAAACATTCCTTTCCTCGAAGAAGCTTAAAAACATAATAGGCAGGTCTCCTGACTTGCGAATCACCGGTTGGTTATTCCTTCCCATGTTAAAAACACAGTGGATTTTTATAACCTTCCTTCTCGCTTACAGTGGCGGGACCGTGTTGGACTTTCACCAACTTCCCTCTTAGTCTTAACGATCTTACTCTAATCATTTAAGAAACCTATTTGTCTAGTATTCATTTTTTTGTTATAAATGCCATTATAGTAGAGTATTCCACCTTTGTAAACTATTACAATTGTCCCTAACTTCTATTTCAGTTCAAAATCATATGTTTTACATATAATTAAAAAGTGTATATACTCAAACTAACCGCATGATGATACAAGTGTTTCACATTATGGCTAATTGTGTGAATAACGTTCGTTTTGTATCAATTCTCAGGTTTTCTTAATTAAATTCTAAAAATAGAAAGTTTGGGGGATTACAATGATCATAGATAAGCTAGCTAATGCAAAATTTTATTACGGTCTTCATCCAAGAATACAAAAAGGACTAGAGTTTCTTATTGAACATGATTTGAATTCATTCGCACCAGGTAAATACGATATAGATGGATTGAATCTTTATATTATTATAGAAGAGTACGAGACGAAACCAAAAGAACAAGGACGTTGGGAATCCCATCTAAAATACGTCGATATCCAATACATGATAAGCGGCCAGGAAAGAATGGGATATTCAATAGTTGACGGAATGAACGAAATAGAGCGGCACGAAGAAAAAGACCATTTCTATTATGAAGGAACTGGCGATCTAATATTAGTGAAACAAGGATCATTTGCCATCTTTTTACCGGAAGAAGTCCATAGTCCGGAAATTTATGATCGTAAACCACAGTCTATTAAAAAGGCCGTTGTCAAGGTGTTATTAGATTAAAACTTATGCTCGACGCTTTCCTCATGCGGCTAGCGCCGAGCTAAATACTGGCTATCTAGTTTACCTTATAATTAGGGTGACCTTAAATAATGATTCATAAAGATTGATAAACATACTGCAAAAATACATCCATTAAAAGTTGCAGAAAAAAGCAGTCGGTTCATCATATTTTTGATTACAGTCTACATAAGATTTTCAGTTATGGAGATGATTATTGTTTTATTTCTATGACAAGGATTTCGTTTCCTAAACAAAAAGCACTCTTAAATGTTGATTTAACAACATTTATGAGTGCCTTTTAGTTTTTACTGATTATTAGCGATTAATTTAAAATCATATTCGCAGATAAAGAATGCTTTATCCAAACTGTATTTTTCCTTATCACTTGGACTGTCTGTCTTTTTCAAATTCAAAATTAAGGAATCTTTAACAGCCGAGATCGCATCTGAATCGATCCAAGGATCATTCGGTATGAAAAGCATGGTTGTTAATGGTTTGTATCCTTCCGCTTCGATTTTAAAATGGATGTGACCTGGACGCCATGCATGACGTCCAATTCTTTTTAATAATTCACCGACTGGGCCACCTTTACCAATTTCATATCCTCCAGGAACAACAGATGTAAATTGATATTTACCGTCCTCATCCACTTCTATTCTTCCTCTTAAATTATAATCTTTTTGATTCGGGTCCTCATTTTCATAGTCCCCTTTCTCATTTGCCTGCCAGACATCTACAATTGCATTCTGAATCGGTTTTCCATCTACTGAAACGATTTGTCCTGACATGACTAAAGGCTGGTCACTCTCCTCAATCGAACAAAGCTTTGCTGGTGTTTTTAATAGTGGTGCGTTTTCTCTATATAGAGGTCCCACCACATTATATTCCGTTGCATGATCCTCATGGTCATGGGAGTGTGTTAAGTTATTTACTAAAACAGAAATACCTAAGACATCCGATAATAATATAAACTCATCTTTTATACCGACCTGTGTTAAAAATTGAATCGCTTGCATCCACTCTTCTTCTGTCACTTCATATTCCCTTATGACCTCTTGAAGACTCCTCGTAATCTTTTCGGTAATTTCAGATAATCTTTGATTCATGTTCTTTCCCCCTATATCTGATTATTTGAAGCGAACGTCTTTCCATCTTTATTTCATTGTTGAGGCTCTATTAGTGACCGTTCTCTTTTTTTTGTACGGTCTTCGTGCTAACTTCAGCTTTATGAGTGACCATTTCAATGTTTAGCAGCCTAATGTTTCTTTACATTTTTCAGAACCGTTGCGATGCCCTGTCCCCCTGCGATACATAGGGTAGCAAGTCCCCATTTCACATTTCTTTTTAACATTTCATGAATTAAGCTAACGGTAATTCTTGCGCCGCTATTTCCTATCGGATGACCTAAAGCAATGGCACCGCCATTTACATTTACTTTTTCCAATGGCACCGTTAGCTCCTTTAATACTGCCAAGGATTGAGCTGCAAACGCCTCATTTAGTTCAATTAAATCTAAATCTTTTTCCTCTATCCCCGCTTGAGTCAATGCATTTTTCGAAGCACTCACAGGACCGATTCCCATTACACGCGGGTCTACGCCTGAAACACCAATACTAACTACTTCAGCCAAGATAGGTAAATCGTATTTTTTTGCTAGTTTTCCAGATACGACTAACAGCATAGAAGCACCATCATTCAATCCAGATGAATTCCCTGCCGTCACCGTTCCATTTGTTTTAAAAACTGGCTTTAAGGTAGCTAATTTTTCTAAACTTGTTAACCTTGGGTGTTCGTCTGTTTCAAAAAGGATTGGATCCCCTTTTCTTTGCTTGATCTTGACTGGAACGATTTCATCTCGAAATTTGCCTGTTTCGATTGCTGCGTTTGCTTTTACTTGACTCTTGTAGGCAAATTGATCTTGCTCTTCTCTTGAAATCGAATACTGTTCTGCCAAATTTTCAGCTGTTTCACCCATTATGAGACGGCCATACTTCTCTTGTGGCTGTGAACCTGGCTGGCTTTCCTTGTTGGGATCAAGGATCGCCCCATTGCCAGACAATAATCCATACCGCGCATTTGAAATATAGTAAGGTGCATTACTCATGCTTTCAACGCCACCGACAATGAAGGCATTTCCATAACCAGCTTTTATCGCTAGAAAGGCATTGTGTATCGCCTGCATCCCAGAACCACATTGACGTTGGACAGTATACCCTGGAATACTTTCCGGAAAATCAGCCTTGAGTAATGCTTGGCGCGCTATATTCGATTGATCTTGACTTTGCTTTGCCTGCCCAATAATGACCTCGTTAATCGCATCTTCCGGTAGAAACTGTTTCCCTTTTAGGTCCTCAAATAAAGGCAGCAATAAATCATCTGGTTGGACATCTCTTAGTGCACCACCTATTTTTCCAACTGCTGTTCGCTTAGCACTCACTACATATACACGATTATCGATCATTTTTTACACTTCCTTGTGACTTATCAGTTGATCACTTACATCAAAACTTGCTTCTGTCTTTGCCTTCACTTCTTCTAAGGTTACTCCTGGCATTAGTTCCGTTACTACTAACCTATTATTTTGATTCTCAAATAATGCTAAATCGGTTATGAGTATATCTAGCTTACGAACCGCACTTACAGGAAAGGTACACGAACTTACGATCTTTGACTTTCCTTTTTTATCCGTATGATTGGTCGTAATAATTACCTTTTTTACTCCAGCGAGGAGGTCCATCGCCCCTCCGACCCCAAGAATATTTTGTCCTGGGATCGCCCAGTTCGCTATGTTACATTGTCCATCCACCTGTAAGGCCCCTAAAATAGCAATATCGATATGTCCTCCCCGAATCATCGCAAAGGATTCTGCACTATCAAAATAAGAAGCTCCTATATTTTCGCCGATTGGCAATTTCCCTGCATTCACCAAACTAGGATCTATCTCTTCCTCTGATTCGATATCTTTCACACCTAACATTCCATTTTCAGTATGCAGGTATACCTTATCTAAATCTGCGTATTTTGCTACTAGGGTTGGTATTCCAATACCTAGATTTACGACCGATGAAGGAAATAATTCTTTCGCTGCGCGTTCAGCAATCAACTCTTTGGAATCTGTTTGTACACTCACCTTGTCTGAACAACTCCATCCCTTGTTAATTGATATTGACTAAGCACGATAGCATCAACGAATAAATGCGGTGTTACAATTTCTTCAGGGGAAAGCTCACCTGCTTCTACGATTTCATCCACCTCTGCAATGACAAAATCACCTGCTGTTGCCATAGCTGGATTAAAATTCCGAGCGGTTTTGTAATAAACTAGGTTACCAAGTGTATCGGCTTTTGCTGCTTTTATGATGGACACATTTGCATGAAGAGCTTTTTCAAAAACATACATTTGTCCATCAATTTCACGTACATCTTTGCCTTCACCTAATTTTGTTCCCACGCTTGTTTTTGTATAATACCCGCCTATTCCGGCACCGCCAGCCCGAATACATTCTGCCATGGTGCCTTGAGGCATAAGTCTAATATTGATTTTTCCTTCATTGTAGTTTTCTCCTACTTCACGATTACTCGTAAAGTAGGAGCCCACTGCTTCCTTCACTTTCCCTTGTCTTAGCAGCATTCCTAACCCCTTACCTGGTTCTCCCAGGTTGTTACTTATTATCGTTAAATTATTTACCTCTTCTTTCGTTAACTGGTCAATAAGACTTAACGGTGCACCAACCAAGCCAAATCCGCCAACCATAATGGTGTCACCAGATTTAACTTTTCGAATCGCCTCAGCCGCAGTCATTAATTTACTCACGTTATTCACCTCACAACTTCTTTCTTCTATGTGGCAGATATCATTCCGGGTACTGGTCTTTTTCCTTGATAGGCCAATTGAAGGAGTTCTTGAATTCCTTCCTTATTAACTGGACGCGGATTATAATATGGATTCTTCGTTGCTAATTCAGCAGCTTGATTCAACTCACTCTCTTTCATCCCTAAATCTTTTAATGACATCGAGATTCCCAATGAATGAGCTAAATCAAATAAAACTCCTGGTACATCCTTTTCGGTCGTTTGAAGTGCTCGTGCTAATGCTTTTATCGCTTTTGGAGCATGTTCCGCATTGTACTGAATCGCATAAGGTAATATCACCGTATGCGTTTCAGCATGGGGCAGATTAAACGTACCGCCTAATGTATGACAAAGCTTGTGATGAAGGGCCATACCAACTGAACCTAGCACCATTCCACCCAGCATAGTCCCATATTGTGCCTCGGATCTTGCATCCATGTCATCTGGATTTTCAATAATCTTAGGTAGGCTATTACTTAGCGCTCGAACCCCTTCCTCTGCATATAATGAAATAATCGGATTTGCGTTTTCTGCATATAATCCCTCTGCACAATGGGCAATCGCATTCATACCACTAGTTACCGCGAAATTCTGAGGCAATGTGATAGTAAGATTAGGATCATAGATAACAGCCTTTGGTTTTACAACGACATTTGTTCCTGTTTTCTTGATATTATTTTCGGTAATACCCCAAACAGGTGTCATTTCAGAACCTGCATACGTAGTAGGAATGGCCAAAATTGGTAACGAAGTGTTTAGTGCAATGGCTTTCGCAAGGCCGATAGACGAGCCTCCTCCTACCGCAACAAGACCATCGATATTCAGCTTTTCTACAATACTTTGTGCATCCTTCACTGTTTCAATCGGTACATGCTGGACCGCATCTGTATAAATATGACCACAAAGCTCCCCGATCACTTCTCCAATCTCGTATGCTAACTCTACTTGTTGTGGAGTAGAGAGAACTATCGCTTTTTTTATTCCTAAATTCACTAATTCCTCTTTCGCAAGATTGCGTTTTCCTTGTCCAAAAATAACCCTATTTGCATGGCTTACATATTGAAATGGATCCACTTCAATTCCACCCTTCTTCCTATTTTTAGTCGTTTATAAAATTTTCGATTTATCAAGTTCCTTTATCCCGCAGACAATACGGAGTAATGAGTCTAAATTTTCAGTTAATTCATCTCCGCGCCATGCTACATGCTGATCTGGTCGAACTAATAGCAAAGGTTTTTCGTACTTTTCAATAAGGTCCTGTCTCTCAAGGGTTACTACTTTAAGTGGAATCTTGTTTTTACCAGCACTATTTTCCAATGGACTGATGTCTATGCAGCTATCCAATACCAATAAAGTAAACCCTTCACTTAATTCATCATAGATAGAATGGTTAACATCTAACCATGTATGTGGTAACCTTGCCCCTGGATGTGAGGTTGGCTGATAATGGACCACACTTTCTTCTGGCCAAGGAGCACCGTCATCCACGATGACCGGTGAATGATCATAACGATATCCCAACACAAGACCTAAACTATGAAACTCCATTTTCTTTGTTTTTTGAATATGCTGTTCTAATTTTTTGTAATAGATTTCTTGATTACTAGCATTAATGGTAAGAGAAGCAAGCTCTGAAGATAGTGTTTGCATATTCGTTGTTGCTGTTTTAATCACCCGATCACTGATCGGACGCCTTTCGATTTCATAGGATTCTAGTAACTCATCTCCACCCCAGCCTTGCAAATAAGCTGCTAGTTTCCATCCAATATCTACTGCATCTCCTAATCCTGTATTGAAGCCTAGACCGCCCCAAGGTGGATTTAGATGAGCTGCATCTCCTGCAAGAAATACGCGGCCAGATTGAAAGCAATTAGCAAGCAGCATACGTGCAGACCAATCATCTGTAGCTAATACTTCTACCGGTACTTCATCTCCTATCATTCCTTGAATATATTTTTCAGGATTCGCATTTCCTTCTACAGGGTCAACGCCAAGGCACATCATCCACCATGTATCCTTTAAGTCTAATCTTCCGATTAATCCAGGAGCATCGTTATTCACTACCCAATATTGGATAGCAGGGCTTTGCGAAACTAAATCAGCTAATCCTGGTGCACGAAACACAACATTAAAATTAGCCTTTGTTTCGACATCCCCTTCATAAAATAATCCGATTTCTTTTCGAACCCTGCTGCGCGCACCATCACAGCCAACTAGAAATTTAGACTCAACGGATACCAACTCATTTGTTTCACTTTGTATGGAAGCAATCACTTTTTCATCATCTTGAGAGAGACCAACAAAGCTCCAACCCACAGCAAATCGAACGGTTTCCAATTTACTAACCTGTTTCCGAAGCACTTCTTCGATGGTGTATTGTGGAATCGATTGCCCAGCCTCAGCATAAAGCTCTCGTGGTGATGCCGTAATTGCCCACGCTTCATCAAAACGAGTGATCTCTCTTCCTAGCAAGCTCGTGCAGAAACTAACTTCCTGTGACCATTCAGGTGTTAAAGCTGCTGCTGCTCTTATATCCTTTGCAATATTCCATCTTCTAAAATGCTCCATTGAACGGGCATTGGTTGTTTTGGCACGAGGCCGTAATCTTGAAACCTCTTTTCGCGGTTCTACCACGACACATTTGACTCCGCGTAGCCCGAGCTCCATTGCTGTCGAGAGACCAACCGGACCGCCCCCAACCACTAAAACCTCAATCGGTTCACGAAAAAAATCATCTTTATTGAAAGCACTTGCTGTCATCTGTTATCCCACTCCCAAATTGTAAGTTCGATTCATATAATTGACTGAAACTCCCCCATGTGAGGGGGGGAGGATTCTATGTTTCTTGCTATCCGCTAGTATTTCTTGCCATCCGCCAGTAATTCTCACCATCCACCAGTGACCACCGACATCAGGAACTTTTTAACTATTTTTGTAGATTGAAAACGACCATTCTAACTTCAGTCATTTCTTCCACTGCAAATCTTGGACCTTCTCTGCCGGCACCACTCTTATCAATACCGCCGTATGGCATGATATCAGCACGATAGGATGAAGTATCATTAATAATCACCCCGCCCGTACGAATGGTTTTTGCCGCTTTCCAAGCCAATTCAATATTGTTTGTAAAAACTCCAGCTTGTAATCCATACTCTGAGTCGTTTACAAACTCAATCGCCTCTTCAAATGTCTTATATGGAATAATCGAAGCAAGTGGACCAAATACTTCCTCACAAACCACTTTCATTTTAGGATTTACATTTTTTAGGAGCGTCGGTTGCATAACAGCTCCCTCTCTATTTCCACCTACGATAACCTCTGCACCTTCTTGAACTGCTTCTCTAACCCATTCTTCGACCCTTGCAGCCTCTTTCAAGCTAATCATCGGTCCTACATCTGTAGCTTCATCCAGTGGGTTACCGACTACAAGTCGATTTGTGGCTTCCACCATTTTTTGGGTAAACGCTTCTAAGACATTTTCTTGTACGTAGATACGTTGAACAGATACACAAAATTGACCAGCTGATCCGAAAGCCCTTTTTGCTAGTAAATCTGCCGCTAAATCAATGTCAGCATCTTCGTGGACAATATTTCCAGAGTTATTTCCAAGTTCTAATGTCACACGGTTAAAGCCGCTATTTTTCTTAATTTGTAACCCAACAGATGGACTGCCTGTAAAGGTGATCATCTTTTTCCCTGGATGTGCCACTAAATAATCCCCTACCGTACGTCCAGAACCCACAACCAAATTGATATATCCTTTAGGCAGCCCAGCTTCTTCCAATAGCTTGCATAAGAATATCGCAGTTAGCGGAGTAGTGGATGCCGGCTTTAGGACAACAGCACATCCAGCAGCGATAGCTGGCGCTACTTTATGTACTACTAGATTGATTGGAAAGTTAAATGGAGTAACCGCTGCAATGACACCTACAGGAACACGAATATATAATCCCATCCGGTTCTCAGATCCTGGAACCGCATCGAGAGGTACGGTCTCACCATGAATTCTTTTCGCTTCTTCAGAAGAAGTGGTAATGACGGCAACTGCCCGGTTGACTTCCGCGATGGCATCCTTTAATGGTTTTCCACCTTCCCTGGCAATTAACAATGCGATTTCATCCGCATTTTTCTTCACGAGTTCCGCAGTACGTTTCAGTATTTCATATCTTTCATGTGCAGGCAGCGGACGATTTTTCATTGCCTCATTTGCAGCCCGAACCGCCTCATCAATGTCCTGACGTTCGGCAATGGCAACCTCACCAATCACCTCATCGGAAAACTTGTCGTAAACCTTCATAGTTTCAATAGCTTCTAACCATTCCCCATTAATATATAGACCTGTACCATGTTGAGCCTTTGAAGACACATTCTTCATAATATTTCTCCTCCTTTAACTTGGGTTTTACTAATTGGCTTTGTTAAAGACTGATGCCGATTTTTATCACGAAAATCTTTATAAAGGACGAATCTCACTTGGAATTCTCCTGATTTGTCTTTCATCGACCTTATGAAGGACGAATCTCACTCGGAATTCTCCTGATTTGTCTTTCATCGACCTTATGAAGGACGAATCTCACTCGGAATTCTCCTGATTTGTCCTTCATTGACCTTATGAAGGACAAATCTCACTTGAGACTTTCCTGATTTGTCCTTCATTGACCTTATGAAGGACAAATCTCACTTGAGACTTTCCTGATTTGTCCTTCATTGACCTTATGAAGGACGAATCTCACTCGGAATTCTCCTGATTTGTCTTTCATCGACCTTATAAAGGACGAATCTCACTCGGAATTCTCCTGATTTGTCTTTCATCGACCTTATAAAGGACGAATCTCACTCGAGACTTTCCTGATTTGTCCTTCATCAACCTTTTTATACCGCTGTCCTAAAGAATCAGCAATGAATTTAACAAAGTTTTTTAGTTAAACAGTTTCGCTTCCAAAAACTCGCCAACATCGGTACCTACACCAAGCTTCTTGGCTTCCTCATATACAGCACGAGCAGCCATGATATCCTGAACCGCTGTTCCGACGGATTTGAAAAGGGTAATTTGTTCATCATGGAGACGAACTTTTTTCCCTGCTACCAGCTCTTTCAGCTCGACAACTTTTGAGCGATCATATTGACCCGCTTTGATTGCCTGCAATACATCACCGGATTCGTTTTCAAGATGGATGGTATCGATCACAATGCCATCCGCTTTTTCAAATGAATCTGTATCGATTTCTCGCATGCTAGGCATCGTTGACCCAATCGAATTTACATGCATACTTCTATTCATCCATTTGCCTTCAAAAGCAACACCGTTTCCTTTTGTAGACGTATTGGTACATACATTCACAATGTCTGCACCTTCCACTGCCATAAACGGTGAAGCGACGGCTTTCACTTGTATGCCAAGCTTTTCGCTCATTTCAGCCGCAAAAAGTTCCCTGCGTTGTGGATTCGGACTAAATACTCTTACGTATTCAATATCCCTTACCGCACACACTGCCTCGAGATTTGTACGAGCCTCAAGACCTGAACCAATCACGCCAACTGTCCTAGCATTTTCTCTAGCCAAATATTTGGTCGCTAATCCAGTAGTAGCACCTGTTCGAACGGCTGTTAAATAAGAGGAATCCATCATCGCCTCTAAATTGTTTTCTTTCTGATCAATGATTCCAATTAGGTATCGAACTTGACCTCCACTTTTAAAAAATGCTTTAAAGCCCATATAGCCGCTTTCATTCATTACAGCCGGCATTAATCGGAAAAAGCCTTGGTTATTTGTTGCCATATTCATTCGCGGCGGCATGATCACACCGCCGTTATATTCTTCCACAAGCCCTTTCTCAATTTGGTCAATGATCGTTCGCATGTTGATGGCCTGCTCAACATCTTT
Source organism: Neobacillus niacini (assembly GCF_031457145.1). Classification (GTDB taxonomy): domain Bacteria; phylum Bacillota; class Bacilli; order Bacillales; family Cytobacillaceae; genus Neobacillus; species Neobacillus niacini_J. Next base: position 596,570 of record NZ_JAVDVZ010000001.1, on the reverse strand, counting down.
CAAATTTAAAATCAGTGTCATAAGATTCACCCCGGTAAGATTTTTGTTTATAATTCTGGATTGCGGCCGATGAAGAATTGACTATCATCATCGTTCGTTACTTCAATTCCTGATTTGATAAGAGCTTGACGGATAGCACTCATTTGCGCTTGGTTAACTTTCATGGTTGGCTGGCGTAATGGTCCGCCATTAAAGCCGTTCAGCCAAGCTGCATATTTCCAAAGCATCCGATTCACTAAACCGGCACCGTCCGATGAGGCCATGAATTTTCCAATGGTTGATCTAGCAGGCTGTAATTTCCAATATTGTTCATATACTTCTTCAAATTTTCCTTCTTGCATTAAGTTAAATAGTTTTGGTAACACATCACCATACATTTCATAGTTACTAGTAGCCATCCATTGGATTGGTACTAAGTTACCTATTGCAAAGGCGTCTTTTTCTAAAGGTGTCATTACAATGACTTCATCTTTAAATAGCTGATAACATTGTGTGAAACCGGCAACTAATGGCATTCCGCCTTCTGCTTTGATGGCAACAATATTCGGAACATCATTAAGAAGTTGTCTAATAATTTTTGGATCAATGGCTGCAGGGTGCAGGCGTTCAAAGTTCCATAGTGGAACAGGGAAAAGGATAATTCCTAAGTTTGTAGCTTCAGCAAAGTTTTTCGTATATTCATAGATTTCCTGGCTGTCCTTCGGATAAAAATTTGCAGGGTATGAAAGCAGGACTAGTTCAGCACCAGCTTCTTCAGCCAATTTAACTGCTTGAATGTTCTCTTTCAGCGTATTAAAACTCGCATGGTGGATAATTTTGATGTTCCCTTTCGCCTCGTCTACGGAAATCTTTGTAAATTCGATATATTCTTCAAGAGTAGTAGCCGTTTCTGCCACAAGAAGTGTCCCGGTAAATCCTAACTCAATATTTCTTCGAATATCATGTCGGATGCCTTTTTCGTTTAAACGTGATAGATCCTGTGTAAATGAAGGAATGACCACATTTGCAAGTCCGTGTAGATTTTCCTTCGCCCATTGTCTAGCTTCTAATCGTGTATAATTTGCCACTTTTTCTTCTCTCCCTTAATCATGTTTTTGTAAACGCTTTATAATGTTATACTACTTAATTTTTGTAATAATTTGAAATACCTAAATATTATGTCAGTGATAAAGATTGCTTATTACAATAAAGAATACGTTAGAAAAAAAGTCTCTCTTCGGAAAGAGAGACCTTGTTCTTATATAACCGTTTCTATTTCTGCGTTTACCCGAACCTTAACTGGTGCTGTTTCACGGAGAAATAGCGAGAAAGCAAAAGATAAAAATGCAGCACAAGAGCTAATAATTAGCGGAGCTGCAAGACCCCAAGTATCAGCAGCCATACCACTTAACATTGGGTTAAGAAAGCCGCCAAAGAGTTCCCCAATACCAATTACCAATCCTACAGCAGCACCAGCATATTGGACTGGAACTGATTCAGCTGGAATGGTAGACATCACCAATGACCCTACACCCATACCTGATGAAAATAGAAAAACTAAAGCAAGAATTAACGCCATGGAGTCCACATATAGGACGACAAGTGGTGTAAATCCGGAAAGTATTCCAAAAATGAGTGTTGCCTGTTTCCGTCCAATGCGATCTGAAATGATCGGAACTAAAATTCCAAAGATGGCGAACCCTGCTCCAAAAGCAGCCATAACTAAGCTCATTGAGCCCGGGGACATGCCTTTAACGTTAACAAGGAAGACTGGACCAAAGATATTGAAAGCCATAACATAAATCAAGAAAAAGCTGAAAACTATGATTGATAACCAGATATTTCGGTGTTTGATTACTTCTTTAAAGCTCACTTTCTTAGTTGAAGCAGCAGTAGACTTGTTTGCATCTACCGTTTTTTGCGGATTTCTCAAAGTCTTTTGAATAAAAATAGCTAAAATGATACCCGGGATGATGGTCAAATAAAAAGCCGTATGCCAATCAAACACATTTGCCAATGCCACAATGACAAGTGGTGCTAGAAAACTACCAAAAATAGCATTTCCTGTATTCATCGTAAGACCCATGTTGAAACCACGACGCTTCTCTGAAGATTCAACTGCCAAAATGGATTGTGTAATCGGTGTGATTGGACCTTCGACCACACCCATAATCAATCGTAAAACAAACAGAGTAACAAAAGACGCTGCTAATCCATGCAATAAAGACACGAGAGAAAAACCAAGAACGAAAAAAGCTAAGAGCGCTTTTTTACTTTTAACCTTATCGGACAGATAGCCCCCCAATGGTCCAGAGATTGCCCACGTAATCGCTAACGCCGAACCAATTAATCCGATTTGGGTATTGGTTAGTGTAAAATCCTCCTGAATAAAAGGAATCAGGTAATTAATTGCTAGTCGATCAAAGAAGACAAATCCTACTGAGAAGAAAAATAGTGCCACTATCTTATTTTCATACGTCCAAAACTTTCTTTTTTCCAAATAAAACACCCCTTAAGATAATTTTTGTTATTTGAATTAAATAGCTTCGTTCATTTTTTCGAAAATGAAATGTGAAAATTTCCCTGGATTCACATCATCAAGAGATTGCCCTTCCCACTCCATAAGTTCCCATTTAACCAATTGGTGTGAACTATCTACAAGAAGTCGGCAGCGTTCGAAACGTCTTTCCATAAAAGCTTGTAACACCTGTTGGACATCAGACTCTTTTTCCAAAAGTTCAGCTAACACAATAACATCTTCAATGGCAATGGAAGCCCCTTGACCAAGATGCGGCGTAGAAGCATGGGCAGCATCCCCTACCAATAAAGTCCGACCTTTGTACCATGGCGAAGGCATGATAAAGCTAAAAATCGGTCGATACACAACTGCAGCAGGATCTGTTATGAGCTCCCGTGCCTCCGCAACCATTCCTCCGAATTCTTGGAGTCTGTCACGTAATAATTCATGCATCCGATCTTCAGGCATCCTTGGATTTCCAGGTTCTGCGGACATTAAGAGAAGGTACATTTTTTCTTCTGACATCGGAACCAATCCGGCTTTTGCCTTCTTTCCATAATACAAAACACTGTTCGTTAATTCCTTTGGACGTGGAAGTTCATACCTCCAACATGCTTGCCCAACGTACTCATGTTCAACTTTTCCAAACAGCAAACTCCGGACCTTTGAATAAACTCCGTCTGCCCCGATTACCAAGTCAACTGTAAGAGTACTTCCATCCGTCAACTTCACATTTACATGACTTTCCTGATTGTCAATCTCCTCCACTGTTTCTCCCATTCGAATCTTGACACCACATGTCTCTGCTTCCTCTAAAAGAATTTCATGTAAGGTTCTTCTAGAAATGATATTTAAACCTGGATACCCATCAATTTTAGGATTATTCGGGGCTGTGAATTGATTACCATTTACATCGCAAAAAGCTGTACCCGAGAAAGAGTATCCTTGCTGAATACATTTTTGTGCCACACCAATTTCATTCAACGCTCGAAGTGCATTTGGCGGTTGAAAAATACCAACACCATAGACATTCCACTCTTCTTTTAACTCTACAATTTCCGTTTTAACCCCTGCTTTTTCCAGTGCAATCGCTGCCGTTAATCCACTGATACCCCCACCAACTATCAAAACGTTCTTAACAGATTCAATCATTTCTAATCCTCCTATTCAATATATAAAATTCAGAATTTTAAGAAAATAATTCTCGTAAAAAGTGCCTAAGCGAATATTTGAATGATATTTCCTTAGGCACTGATGTAAGAAAGTACATTGAGTATTAAGATCCGACTTTAAACGATTCTGGCATCTGGATACCCCATGAACTCATTGACTTTTTGATATCATTCCATATGATGGTTTCTGCACTATCATCTACCACTCGCGGCATTTCGGCACTTAATTCGTAGCGATTTCCACAAGCCCAATAATACGCATAGAGATTCGCACCGAGCGCATGTCTTCCTACTCCGAATTCGAGTTTCAAATCATGCAGTGCGAGCATATCTAAAGCTCTTTTCATATGGTCGATATTTTCAAAATAGAAGGCAATATGATCTAACGATTCAGTCGGGCCACCAACACCACCCATAAACGCTAAATCGTGATGGTATTCCTGTACACGAGACCATACAGCACCATAAACGCCTGGCGCTGGCATGAAGATATCCGACATTTTAAAATCCAATACCTTTTCTAAAAATATCGCTAGTTCTTTTGGATCCTGCACCTTAAGACCAAGGTGATCGAGGTCATGAGGTCCCACTCCTTTTAAGGTTCGATATGGACTAGAGGCTGGATTAAAATAGGCTGGACGATCCTCTACTGTAATCAATTCCATGCGAATAGGAACTCTCGTAGCAGGCAGATCAAAAGCAATACATTTCTTTTCACTAGGCTCCGCATCAGTACGCTCTTCCACTCTAATTCCATGGTCTTGAAGGCGTTTCTTATAATATTTCAAATCATCTTCGTTTCTTACCTGATAAGCAAAATGGGCAATTCCTGTTCCACCTGGTGTTAACGCTAAATCATAGTTATTATCAAATCCACATCCAAGATAGATCGTTTCCCCAACTCTCCCCATTTCTCTAAGTCCGAACACATTGACATTATAATCAATAGCCGCTGCAATATCGGGTACCCTAAGCTCGGCATGGGCCAATTTTTCAATTGCCATCTTTTATTCCTCCTTATTCATTGAACATTTCTAGTAGTTCGATTATCACTGAAAATTCAGATGTCGTATCCATATACGCGTATTTACCAGAGCCATCGTAAAAAAGTCCTTCTTGAAGCGTTGGAAAACCTAGCTCGTTCAATAAATCTCGTTTCTCCTTTACACTGTCCACGAAGAATGCTATATGGTGTAAACCTTCACCATGTTTTTCTAAGTGATCCAGCCATGTGCTTGGTGAAGCGCTGTCCGGCTGTACTAATTCAACTTGAATCCGTGGTGTTTGAATGAAAGTAAAGTGACTTCTTCCTTCCGAAGGACGCCCATCGTATATCGACACTTTATTCGCACCTTCAAAACCTGAATGGAAGATGGTTGTTGGCTCCACTCCAAGCATTTTACACCAAGCCTTTTGGGCTTCTTTTACATCACGTACAACAAAAGCAATTTGGGCAATTTTGTTTGTCCCCAGTAACGGTTTTCCTTCATATTGGCTGTCGCCTGTCAGCGGAGAAAGTGGTTCATCTCGTTTTTGCCCCTCATGCTCCAACAATTCTATATACGTTTTATACTTCTCACATGTATCAAGGAATGCATATCGACCCTTATCAGGATAAAACTCGCCAGTTTGTGCGACTCGATATTTTTCCTCCATGGTTTCAAGCGTTGATGAAATCTTATCGATGTCAAAGGCAATGTGATTAAAGCCTTCCCCTTTGTCTAGACACTCCCGCATTAGGTTAGCTACTGAATCCGGCTCAATTAGTTCAACCTGAACTCCCGGAGTTTCAAAAAAGGCTAATTTGTTTCTGGCTGGAGTAGGTTCCCCATAATATGTAACCTGTGAATATTCCTGTGGTGCAGCCGTAAAATATTGAGGAACCGTAGTACCAAGCAGTTTTGCAAAAGATAGTGAAGCTTTTTCAATATCTTTGAAAACAAATGCAATTTGATTGATATCATTGGTTCCTAGTAAAGGTTTTCTCGCAATAGAATTACCCATTCTGACACTCTCCTTGCTCTAAATTTTATCGTATGTTTCATCCTATCCAAGCTTCATCCTAGGATGTTGCAGCTCAGATAGGATGAAGTTATCATTATTTTAAAAAGCTTGTTTTAAAGGAAGAGTTGTAGATTTTTCATGCCGATAATCGTAGAATCAGCAAAAATTTCACGTTTCACCAATTTCAACCCATCTTCTGTTTTTTCAATAATATCGCAGCGCTCAGCTGAAAGGAGTTGATATTCTACCGCTTCAAGCCGGTTCCGCGTCATCAGGATATAACTCTTCACATCAAATCGGTTATCATCCAATCTTGAAACACGAACATTTGTAATGAATCGGCGTGCTCTTGAGGCTGGGTCTTCGGCCCATGCATAGTTCGTTTCCATACGTCTAACACGTAAGATCATCGATTTATAGTTTTCATTAAAATGAAACATCTCTTTTGAAAAATGGGATTTAATAAAGTTCTCACGTGTAGACCGGACTGGCATGATATACTGTAATTCTTCACTTAACAAAGTTGTCCATTCCCTGAATTGATTCCCATCTAACAACGCCGCTTCTGTTAATAAAAAACCATAGATTTCGAGATAGATAGGATCATTAAAATTAATAAACAGACTTGTCGGTTTAACTTGACCGCTCATTTCTTTCCCTCCTATTGCCATTCGTATTTTAAGATTCCTCTGACATCAATTTCGCCCAGTAGCCGAAGAAATTACGTGAATTTTGCTCGGTATAGGTGGTTTGAGCAATTTTTTTCCCTGGTCCTGGCCAATTTCCTGGTTCATGTTCTGCGTCCAATCCCATAATATAATGAAGTTTTAATTCTTTTTTCGCCGTTACGCCTTTAGTAACCCTGGCAATACCACTCCATACTTCCGCATCATCCGCCTCAAACATTCCACTCGCACCAAAATTACGAATATAATTGTCTCTGCTTGCCTCTTTAAACTCTTGAGGTGCTTCTTTTTCAACTAAGAACCAGCTGAGAAGTTCAAATTCATTTGGACCTTTCGGCTGCCATACACGCATTGACATAAATGGAATGGGATATTCGTTTTCTTCTAAGCCTGGAAGCTGCATAACATTTAGCAAAGAAAAATTTGGAAATACATTTCCAGGAACAAAGTTCGATCTTCTTAACGCTTCCAACTGTGGTTCTGTCAGCTTGGCCTGTGCTGCTTCGACAATTTCCTGCGGTAAAGCTAAATACTCAGGTAACGGAATATTAGGTGGAGCACCAATAACCCCAATACCATGGCCATTTTCCATAGCAACTTGCACACCAAAGCTCGCAAACATAGGATTCGGTGGCAACTGACCTAACTCCACTCCAGAGTAATGCGTCATTACAGTGTGATAAGAATCTGAAGCAAAATTGTCAGCAGCAGATTTCCAGTTTGCTTTGATAATCCACCGTGCTGGTTCCCCAAGGACTTCCATCCCTAGCGGTGTTCGATTGAAGTACAAGTCGATATACCATTTCATATCTCCAAGATATTCATCTAACGATGGAGCATCTTGATTAAATGTGGCGAAAATTAGGCCTGCGTATCTTTCTACTCGAGCGTTAACCAATTTAAATTGATTTTTGTCAAAAGCGCCTTTATAAGCTTCTTTCGCTGCAGGTGCTCCCATTAAGGTCCCATCAGACTTGTATGTCCAGCCATGGTAAATGCAACGGAAGTTTTTCGTATTCCCTGCGTCAGTACGGCAAAGGTGCATCCCTTTATGCATACAAACATTTAATAAAACATTGATTTTATTTTCAGCTTCACGAACAACTATGACAGGATCATTGGCAACAAATCGTGTAACATAATCACCTTGGTTTGGGATTTCAGTTTCATGGGCGACAAAATTCCAGACCTTTGAAAATATTTTTTCCTGTTCAAGTTCGTAAATCTCTTGGTCTGAAAATATTCTTGGTGAGATAATTCCTTTTTCAGCATCCACTAGATCACTAATTTTTGTGCCGTCACTGAGCTGTGTTTCTTTAAGAGTCTTATTGATCAATAGAAACAACCCCTTTTTAAATTTTTTATGATAAGTAATGAATCCAAAATAATAAAGAACTTAGCACGAAATCGCTTTCAATATTTTAAAGATGTTCTCCACCTGCAGCAGAATGGAATCCCCGTACACCTAGCCCGCCGTCACTATTGATGATAACACCTGTCATCGCCATTGAATCCTTGTTAGAAGCCAGCAAGACATATGCACTTGTATGTTGTTTAGGAGAAGGTACGACATGTAATGGGTTTGTTGTCTTCATTAAATCTTTTATGTTATCTACTTTTGATTGCGTTTGTTTTTCTTGACCTAATGCAGATGGCCCTCTTAGATCAGTAAGTGTACCACCAGGAGCAACTCCATTGACACGAATTTTCGGTGATAGTTCATATGCTAATTCTCGCACCAGCCCTACCACAGCATGTTTGGATGCCGTGTAAAGCGGGCCTCCGCCTGCAGGGTAAAATCCTGCATTCGATACAGTGAAAATGATATTTCCTTGTGTTTTAAGTAATTCAGGAAGAACAGCTTTCGCACCGTAAAGTGGCCCTTTTACATTTACACCAAAAAGCTCATCAAATGATGTATCAAGCTTCTCCTTTGGCAAATCTAGTAAGCTCACAAAGTAATCGAAGATACCTGCGTTACCGATAAAAGTATCAATCTTACCAAACACTCGAACCGTTTCAGCTACCGCTCTTTCATTATCCTCGAGCAGCGTTACATCCCCTTGAACCACAACAACCTTTTTACCAAACTGCTCTTGTAGTTCTTTTACTTTTTCTTCTGATCGTTCTAAAACTCCAATACTAGCACCCTCATCAATAAACCGTTCAATTAGCGCTCTGCCGATGCCTGAGCCTCCTCCGGTGATTAATGCTACTTTCCCTTCTAACCATCCCATCCATTTTCAACCCCTTTTTGTACCCATTAAATCTAATGAGAAATATATCAATAAAGATTCATTTCTCTCAAATTATTATTCAACGTGGGAACCGCTTTCATATTAACATTCTATTTGAAAGTTCTAATAAATTGAAATATCTGAAATTTATCTCCGTTATAAGCACGACTTATTACCAACTGATTGTTAATATAATTGGTTTATATAAAGAAACTTAGAGTACAAGAGGCTTGTCTTATATTCCGTTACTTTTTTGAATGCTTATCAAACAAGCCCTATATTATTCTGAACTTCTTTAAAATTTAGTGAATCCAGTTCAGTCAAAAATAATGGAATGGATGGATTTGAATTTGTCTTCTTCCATGCAACCACAATCTCAACGGTGTGCTGCCACTCTTCAATCTCTATAAACCGAAGAGAGGGATTGGCATATACTCCAAGATGCTTAGGGAGTACGGCTACACCTAATCCTGCTTCAACGAGCATTAATACGGTTTCGATCCGCTGCGTTTGGGTGGTAATATTCGGTATCAACCCGTGGTTAGAAAAGAGTGTAATTAAATGGTCATATCCATGATGCGCTTCTTTTCTATCAAGCATAACAAGAGGTTCATGTGCTAACTCAATGATTGGGATGCAATTTCTACTGGCAAGACGATGGCTTTTGTTCATAAACACACCATAAGGTTGTGAAACTAATGTTTTGTATTCCCATTCGGCCATATCTTCAGGTCTAAAAGACAAAGTAAAGGCAATATCGACCTCGTCTTTTCTAAGTTTTTCAATAATTTGTGCCGTTTGATAATGATTAAAGCTAAATTGAACATGGGGGTATTTTTCTTTAAAATCCCTTACAAGTGCAGGCAAGAAATTTTTAACTGTGGCATATAAAAAACCAATATTCAATTGTCCAACTTCACCAATTGCAGCCTTTTTTGCTTTGTTAATCGCTTCTTCGGATCTGTTTAACATCTCAATGGCATCATGTAAAAAAACTTTTCCAGCAGGAGTCAATTGAACAGAATGCTTATCACGAACAAAGAGTTTGAGACCTAATTCTTTTTCTAAACTAGCAATTTGTTGGCTCACAGCTGGCTGTGCTACAAAAAGTCTTTTGGCTGCCTGTGTAAAATTCAAATGTTCCGCAACGGAAATGAAATAACGCAATTGCCTAATTTCCATAACAACCTCCACCTATCCATCGTTTAGTAGCCTTTTTTGGGTTAAACCCCTGCTAATCTACATTATATTGGAACAGTAAGGTTCTCTCAAACGTTATTTCAGAATTTTTAATCAATTATTAATTTTGTTTATCAATGGTCTCTTGCACTAAAATTCGCATACTATTATTCCAAAGTAATGATAGATTGTTCATGAAACATAATGATATGAAATAGTATTATATAGGCATTCAAGGTTATTCTTATGAAGTAATGTTTAATAGAATAGAATAATATTATTCTAAGGATAATTTCAACTTTGTATAATTTCACCATTTTCACTCTATAATTTTGACTCAAAAAATTAGGACAACAATTGAATTCATTGTCATCCCTTCGATAGAAACATGCCTAATACATATATTTAGTCAACCATTGCTACTGCACGTACAGAACCAGCTGTGCCGCCTTTGACTTTAATAGGAAAAGCGCAAAAGGTAAAACCATGCTTTACAGGAACCTTGTCAAGATTGCCTAGTTTCTCAATATGGTAATACTCTTTTTTACGTCCGATAAAATGGGCTGGGAACAAAGCACTCTTGTTTCCGGCTTTTACATCCTCTACCATTGCTCCAAATGGACGATCAAATGTGTAGGCATCAATACCCATGAGCTTAACACCTTGATCAATCAGCCATTCCGTTGCCTCTCCCGTCATACCTGGCTGATCCTTAAGGTACTTTTCATCATAGATATGCTTATCATATCCGGTCATGATCAGTACGATGTCTTTAGGTTTAATACTGTATTCCATATCAGCAAGTGCCTTCTGTACATCTTCAACCGTGATCCCACTTCTTGGTTCTTTATGACGCATATCTAAAATAACACCGTCACCATAGAATTCCTCAAGAGGCAGTTGGTCAATGGTGCGAGATGGTTTCCCTTCGGTAATCGGACCAAAGTGAATAGGAGCATCACAATGGGTTCCAATATGAGTAAAGACTTCCGCACTGACACTCTCTACAGCTAGAGCTAAGCCATCTTGAAAATCAGCAGGTTGTATATCAAGCTTATTTGCTAGTTTTACCGCTTCTTCAGCGCTATTTGAAAATTCAACCTTGGGTGGCCATGGTTCTGCCATAGGGTTCGCTTCCCAATAAACACTTAAATCGAAAAATTTCAACTTGATTCCTCCTAGATTCCAAAAAACTAAAGGGACGGTTCTCTTGGCTTTTTTATGACGTTAGTGAAGACCAACAGAACCGTCCCCCTGGCTTGAAGTTAAATACTCTTTGTCGCTTCTACCTTTTTAATTCCTAACATTTCCCTTGCTTCATCAGGAGACGCAATCTCGTAGCCTAAGTCAGTGGCAATGCCTACGATTCTCTCAACAAGCTGCGCGTTGCTCTTTGCAAGTTCACCTTTTCTATAATAAATGTTATCTTCAAATCCTACACGGACATTCCCGCCAAGTAGAAGGGATGCAATCGTCGCTTGATGCTGCTGTTGCGCAATTCCCATTGCCCCAAAGAATACACCGGAAGGTAATTTTCGAACCATGTGGGTTAAGTTTTCCATACTAAATTGAATGGATCCCTGATTGATCTTCTGCATTCCAAAAACAAAGTTAAAGGAAGCTGGAGCATCGAATAAGCCCATTGGCATAAAAATATTTACCACATCTTCAAGCTGTGCATGGTTAAAGATTTCCAATTCAGGTTTAATATTACGTTCCTTCATGATTTTTGCCGCATTTGTCAGCCAATCGCGGTCCCATAAAGTAGGTTTAATAAAATTTGGAGTATACGCCTGCATTAATCCACAATCAAGTGAAGCCATTTCTGGCTCAGCTTCTAATACTTGTAAGCCGTCATCAATATGGCTTTCTGGAACCATGGCAGGAGCTGTACTAAATTGGGTAATGATATTACTTTTTGCAGTAACTTCAGCCTTAATCTCCTTAAAAACATTCACATCATTGGTTGGTCTTCCATTTATATCTCTGGCGTGAATATGAGCAATCGAAGCTCCCGCATTTAAACAACAGTAAACCTCTTCCGCAATTTCTTTTGGCTGCTCTGGAAGTGCAGCATTTGCTTCTTTTCCGTGGAAGTTGCTAGTTGGTGCAACCGTAACAATAATTTTTCTTTTTGCCATAATGAAAATCCTCCTTATTTTTAAAACTCAAAGTTTAGTAGTTTGCTATCCTACTTTTAAATTAGACGGAAACTGGATTTAGATGCTTTAATAATTCTTCTTTGATAAACTCTGGTATCTTTACTGATTTACCTGTTGAAGTGTCAATAAACACATTTGTCAAACGACCTTTCGCAACCAATTCATCTTTATTGTAAAAACAAAATTGTAAAGTATAGGATGAATTTCCAACCTTTGCAATAGTAGCTTGAACCTCTAGTTCATCATCGTATCGAATATTTCCTAAATAGCTGCACTCTACATGTACCCGCGGCATATCCAAACCTAATGTAAAGATTTTCTTGTATGGATAACCAATACGTCTAAAAAAGTCGTGATCCATGATTTCAAAGTAACGAAAGATTGAACTGTAATGAATACGTTCTGACATGTCTGTGTCTACAAATTGAATGCGAACTTTTTTTGTAATCATTTGAGCTATTTTCACCTCACTTTAATACTAGGATTAAGATTTCATTTGGAGAACATCCAAACTTCTTATTTAAATAGTATGTTAATTCTTAATAAAGATAAAGTTAAGAATATTTACAATATAGTAAGAAAAACTTACAATGAAGATATCAAGTGAATTTCTAAGCGAGGGAAATGAAATATGAATACCGACCATCTTCACTATATAATAGAAGTTTCAGAGCAAGGAACGATTGCAAAAGCAGCCGAAAAGCTGCATGTATCCCATTCTGCTATTAGTCAAGCCATTACCAGCTTGGAATCGGAACTAGGTCTTAAAATATTTAAAAGGTCACGTTCGGGAAGTATATGTACTGAAGAGGGAAAAGCAGTCATTAAACTGTCTCTTGAGATAGTAAGCAAATTAATCGAAATGAGAAACCTTGGACAGGAGCATACAATGCTTAAAGGGGAATTAAAAATAGCAGCTTCTTCGATTTATTTTTCAACCTTTCTTCCAGACCTTATTCATTCTTTTAGAAAGGATTTTCCTAAAGTACAAATTGAAATCCAAGAAAACGAAACTCATAATATTATTGAAGCAATGAAAAATAACCTTTTTGATATTGGTCTCGTTTTAGGAACGGATGAAACGCTTAGGGTGGATGATCCTAGAATCTCGCTGGAAGTGCTCTTGCAATCAAACGTAATGGTTTGTGTTAGCAAACATTCCACATTAGCATATAACAAGACAATAGGTCCTGATGAATTGATACGACAACCATTAGTGATTCGAAATGAAAAATTTGCAGAAAGATTTTGGAACAAATTATTTTTAGATTACGGCGAAGGCAACGTGGTTTTATATTCAAATAATCACGACGTTATCAAACAACTAATTGCTAGCAACATCGCAACGGGAATCTTTACAGAATATTGGATAAGGAATGACGCAATGGTGCTAAACGGAAATATTGTCCCAATTCCATATGTGGATACAGACACTGATTATAGTACTTCGTATTTAATCAGTGTCTTGCCAAAAACAAAGCATGTACCCATTGTAACAAGAGAATTTATTCAGGGATTGAAACATAAATTGGGTCAGGGTTAAAGTGGATGCTGTCGAGTAGTGTCCCTATAGCCAATATTAATACAGGTTTTTGAGCAATCTTTGAGTATGAGGAAAGTCCATATCTTATTTTCCGACGGCTTTCAGTCCATTTATTTCATGTCGTGGGTTCTCATTTTATCCAATTCCTTTTTTCTTTTCTCACGAAGATACTTTCTACCTCCATTCCATTCTGCACATAGGAAAAGTACCCCTAAAAATAGATAGAGGATAAAGCCCATAGTACTTTCAATACGATTCATTACAAACTGCCATGTCAAAAATACAATATACGCTACTGGTAAAATTGCTCCCCAAAAGATATTGTTCCTTGTAGAAAAGAAGAATTGAACAGCTAAAATAGCAGCACTAATAAAAACCCCATAAAAATCAAATGACATTACTTCTCATCCCTTTCTTTTTTATATTTTTCAATAATCAATTTTGCATCTTCTACACTTATGCGATCATCAATTGACAGGCCCTTGATAAATTTAATAAATTCCTCATTTTCTACGACATCATTCATTTTTATTTTATCGATTAATCGATCAAGTTTAAGTCTTACTGTTGGGTATGATACCTCATAAACCTTTGCAATCTCTTTTAAAGAACCTGAATGAAGTACTAAGTTTTTAACAAACTCTAAATCTTCATTTTCCAGAGCTAAAATCCAGTTTGGAATATTGTTAATATCCACAGTCACCCCTCCTTTCACTTTAATTAATATTAGTTTAACATATTCTTTAATAATATTAAATAAAAACTTAATTTTATTTAATAAAATATTTAACTTTTGTTTAATTATTAATAAAACAAAAACATTCTATTTTGAATTAAGTTGCTCAAATAGCTTAAAAATCCGAGAGAGGGAAAATATTTACGTGAGAGCAATTTATTAACTTAAGGGGCAGGAAAATTTCCAGATTACGTAGGACGATCCATACAAAAAAACTCACAAATATTGATATACCAACATTTGTGAGTTTTTAAAATAATCCTCTCGTTTGGAATGTGCCTTTAGTTTAGCAATCGTATTTTGTTGAAAAAGAAGGTTTTACCTTCTGGAGTTCCTTTTTTAAAGAAAGATTCAGTAAGGGAGACCAAAGAACATGATGGCTTTCTCTACTTCATCTTTCGTCCACTTAACTGGTTTCCAATCTGGATTAAAGATAAGGTATCCAGGGTCCCCATAAAGTTCCACACCGTTTCCACCTGGTTCATTGCATAGGCTAATTTCCTTCAAGAAAATTTCCAAGTTTAATAAGAAGTTCTAGAAATTCTTTGATGTTTTGTCGAGGGAGATGGTGAAATATGGACCTAACCTTCAATATACTTTAAACGATGTTCTGACTTCTCTCGAATTTAAAATAATCATCTATGGTCATTGACTCATTTCTATACAGATTCATTCCATCCCTCTCCTAAACCTATACGTTTTCTTCAATTTATCATGTTTCTTTCTTTGAAGAAATCAATACTAACACCTTACATATTTGCGTTTGAAACCAAGCTTTCCTCTATCTAGTTCCTTTTGAATATTTTCGAAGGCTTGCAGAATGCTGCTTTTTTTCTTGCCCCGCTTCATTTCAACTGGGCCAACTGCTTTAGCCGTTTCAACTGCCATTTCATGGAGTGGCACATATGAAATCGCGACTGTGTAGATGAAATTATTCATAGCGGATTTCGTTCGTTCTGGAGATTCGTGAATCGTATTTTCTACCTGATTAAGCATACTGGCAAGCTTGTCTGCATTAAATTCACTGTCCTTACGGTTCCCCAACAGCCAGCAGTAACAGCTCCAGCCTGCTGACATTTTAAGTTCTTCACCGCTTGCGATCCATTTATCGGCTACCACTTGTGCAATATCGGCTTCTGCCAACGTTACGGCAACCACATAATCGGACAGCATATAAAAATACGCTCCATCGATCCAACGCTCAAAATCTTCCTCCGACATAGCCATTGGGTCCGCAATAATACCGGCAAAATACATGGCATCGTAGTTCCCAGTGGCGTAAAGCTGCTCAGCCAAAGGCTGATCTTTCTTAATTATCTTTGAGAGTGGCTTCATTGCGCCTGTAGCCACTCCAAAAAGCGGCTCATTTGCTCCATTGCTTATGTATGTCTTTTTGATTCGTTCCTTGCCGAGCGCTTCTAGTTCTTTCATTACTAAATTGAAATCCATTGTTTTCACTTTCCTCTCTAAAAATTCATAACACTTCATTATAACTACCTAGCCTGCTTTTTTATCTAATCATGCTTTAGTATTTTATTGGAGCACCAATCCCCCAATATTTAGCAAATGCTTAAAAAGCCAATCAATTAGACCGGCTTTTTCTTCTTCATTATTTAAATAAGGTCTCTACATCGACTTCAGAACCATTTTTCAAACCAAGTCTTATTTTTATTATATGAGAAAGCGATGAATAAAACAAAGGTGAATGGGTAGTTAGGCTGCTGGCCTTCTAAAAAATCCTACTTAGAAAATGGTTTAAAAAATTTTCTGCTTCTACTTGAGTGCAGACTTGAATTTTCGGACCACCTTTAGCGTGCGCAATTGTTCTCCCAATCTCGTCTCCTTCTAAGACAACCTTAACACTCCATTCTTCTTTCTTAACGAAACTAGGATCTATCACGACTCCTACAGCTAGTGGGTCATGCAGGGCACAGCCACCAATACCTGGGTGGAACCTTTCATATGATTTCATATAAAAACTGGTCATATCTGCAAAAAAATGTGCATTATCGGTACCTAAGGTCCGCCAATCATCTAAATTTGCACTCGGTAATAGTGTTTTCATCGTAACATCAAGCCCTACAATCGTTACTGGCAGACCTGATGAAAACACAACATCCGCTGCTTCGGGGTCGGTTATTATATTTGCTTCGCTATAGGGGGTGACATTACCAGCTGTAAAGACAGCACCACCCATGATGACTACCTCTTTTACAAGAGAGACGATTTCAGGATCCTTTTTAACAGCAAGCGCAAGATTCGTAAGCGGCCCAACTGCAATAATCGTCATCTCGTGCGGGCGCTGTTTCACCTGGCGAATGATATAATCCACTGCCCCCTCAGACTCCGCTTCACTGGCAGGAGCTCGATCATATTGGTTACCCAGACCATCTTCCCCATGAACATGTGTGGGGAATTTTTTTAAACCACCTTTTAACTGTTTATCTGCTCCAGCATAAACAGGAACCATTTTTCCAAGCTTCTCTAAAACAACTAATGTATTACGGGTGGTATATTCAATCGGGGCATTCCCAAAGCATGTCGTTAAACCGATGACCTCTAACTCCGGTGAGTTCAAAGCATAGGCAATCGCCAGTGCATCATCAATACCCGTATCCACATCCAATATAACTGGCTTCATTCAAGCTCACTCCATTTTATGTATTTGTAAAAATTCTTTAACTTCCTTTTTGGTTGGCATTCCACTTTGTGCCCCTAGCTTCGTAACGGAGATTGCCCCAACAACATTGGCAAACCGACAGGCTTCTTCGATTTCTGCCCCTTCACACAAAGAAAAGGCCAATGCACCATTGAATGAATCACCCGCACCTGTTGTATCCACAGCTTCAACGCGGATACTTGGAATTTCTATTTTACCGCCGTTTTTATAAATCATAACTCCTTTGGACCCTTTTGTTACAATACACTTTTCCTTTAACTTTTCTAATTCTTGTTCCGTCCCTTCTAGTGAAGCAAACAATAGTGCCTGTTCATGTTCATTCGGTGTCAGATAATCCACCATCTCTATTAATTCATTAGGAAGCTTTTGAATCGGTGCCGGATTTAAAATCGTCAGGACCCCATGCTTTTTCGCAAGCTCTACAGCTCTCATGACACTCTCAAGGGGAATTTCTAATTGTACCAAAAGAATATAGCTATCAAATATTTTATCTTCATTTTTTTCAATTACCTCCGGAGTTATATGGCTATTTGCTCCAGATACGACAATAATACTGTTGTCTCCTTCCGATACTATAATAGAAGCAATTCCTGTGGAAGTATCCTTCACTTTCATGATATTTTCAGTATTTATTCCTTGATTCGTTAAATGATTTACTAGCGTGTTACCAAAAGAATCATCCCCCACAGCACCAATCATTGTTACATCTCCACCAAGCCTAGCTGCAGCAACCGCTTGATTAGCACCCTTTCCACCCGGTATGGTATGAAATGATTGACCTAACACCGTTTCACCAACCTTGGGTATTTGGTTGGTACTTGTCACTAAATCCATGTTAATACTTCCAATTACCGTTATTTTTCTACCAGCCATATGATCACCGCCCTCTTTTTTAAATTGTAACCTACTACTAAAATTTCCTAAACAAGTTTAATTATGTTAGTTCCTTACAAAATGATCCTCTACTTGCTTTATAGCCATTTCAGTTTGGATAAAATCCAATGTAGATTGATACACAAAAGAAGCTTTCATTTGTAAATCCATGTGACTTTCTATCCCATTAATATGAAGAAATTCCTTTCTAAAAATAAACATTTATCAATTTAATGGACATGACTATAGGTGTAACTGCTCTTTAGGAATGGCTGTTTTCGCAAAAAAGGCATATTTTTATAATAATTAACGAACAGAAAAATCACCGGTAATTTCCCAATCTTTTCATGGTCTAATATCTACTCATATTTGGAATTATAAAATAACCGATACGTTCTACTCAGGAGGTAGGAAACATGGAAAACAGTTATAAAGGAACAAATAAATTAATCACAGGAATTGTCTTTGGTGTTATCACGTTTTGGCTATTTGCTCAATCTTTAGTGAATGTCGTCCCAGCAGTCCAAAAGGATTTGGGAATTTCCCTTGGGACATTAAATATAGGTATCAGTTTAACAGCATTATTCTCAGGTATATTTATTGTAGCAATGGGTGGTTTAGCCGACAAAATAGGGCGAAAAAAGATTACCAATATTGGGCTGATTTTAAGTATCATCGGTTCATTATGTTTAGTTTTAGCACATGGGGCTGCTCTGCTCATTATTGGCCGTATTATCCAAGGTTTCTCAGCAGCATGTATTATGCCTGCAACGATTGCATTAGTAAAAACGTATTATGAAGGTGCAGATCGTCAACGTGCACTTAGTTACTGGTCAATCGGGTCTTGGGGTGGATCTGGTGTTTGTTCATTTGCTGGTGGTTTAATTGCTACCTACTTAGGTTGGAGATGGATTTTCATTTTCTCGATTGTTTTTGCCCTTCTCGGTTTGTTTTTAATTAAAGATACTCCAGAGAGCAAGGCAGAAACTTCAGGAAAATTCAAATTCGACTATGCCGGATTAAGTATCTTTATTGTTGTCATGCTGGCATTAAACGTTTTAATTAACTACGGCTCTGATTTAGGTTGGACAAGTCCCTATACCATTATTTTGGCAGTCGTGACCATTGTTGGAGCAATAACCTTCATGAAAGTAGAAAAAAGTAAAAAAGTGGTACTAATCGATTTCTCTTTATTTAAAAATAAGCCCTATGCAGGTGCAACTTTCTCAAACTTCTTGCTCAATGCCATTGCAGGTACAATGGTTGTAGCCAATACGTATGTACAAGTAGGTCGAGGATTTAGTGCCTTCCAATCGGGTATGTTATCACTTGGTTACTTAGTAGCCGTTTTAGCGATGATTCGTGTAGGAGAGAAGATTTTACAAAAAATTGGTGCTAAAAAACCGATGATATGGGGAACCATTATTACGACCATTGGTGTCGCCATCATGGGCTTGACGTTCTTACCAGATTTACCATATACAGTTGTTGTATTTATTGGATACGCCTTATTCGGTCTCGGACTAGGGATTTATGCCACACCATCAACTGATACGTCAGTATCAAACGCTCCATCAAATAAAGTGGGTGAAGCGGCTGGTATTTATAAAATGGCAAGTTCACTGGGCAGCGCATTTGGGGTGGCGATTTCAGCTACTATTTATGGCATCATGTCAAAAAATAGCCTAGAGATTGGTGCAACATGGGGTATTATTACGAATGTTCTTTTTGGAGTATTAGCACTTCTTTCTATTATGTTTATGGTTCCTAAAAATGCAGGGAAAGAAGATGACGAAGCAACGGAAGATCATGCCGCATAAGTTTGAATGGAGGAAATGACAATGAAAAGTAAATTAATGCAAATGCTTGAAGATCGTAAAGATGAAATCATTCAGATACGCCGTCATCTTCATGAAAATCCTGAACTTTCTTTTAAAGAAGAAAAAACAAGCAAATATATTGAGGATTTTTATCAAGGCAAAGATGTACAGGTTGAGACAAAGGTAGGCGGAGGCTATGGAATTATTGTCACCATTAAAGGCGGGAAACCAGGAAAAACAATTGGTCTCAGAGCAGATTTCGACGCACTTCCAATAGAAGAAGAAACAGATGTACCGTTCAAATCTAAAAATCCTGGGGTCATGCATGCCTGCGCACATGATGGACATACAGCTTACCTGCTCGTTCTTGCAGATTGTTTGATTCAATTAAAAGCCGAGATCCCTGGTACCATCAAAATTGTCCACCAACCAGCAGAGGAAGTTCCACCAGGCGGAGCCATCGGCATGATTGAATCTGGTTTATTAGATGATATTGATAATATTTTCGGTATTCACTTATTACCACTTGGACCATCTGGTTTAGTAGGGTATAACAGTGGGTATGTATTCCCAGGCCGTAGTTACTTTAAATTAAAAGTACAAGGTGTTGGCGGGCACGGTTCTTCCCCACACTTGGCAAATGACTCCATCGTCGCAGGTGCACACTTTGTTACAGCGATTCAAACCGTTATTAGCCGCCGGTTAAATCCATTCGATATGGGTGTCGTTACCATTGGTTCATTTGATGGAAAAGGGACATTTAACGTCATTAAAGATAGCGTTGAAATTGAAGGCGACGTTCGCGCCATGACGGAAGAAACGCGGGAAACGATTGAACGAGAAATTCGCCGCATTGCAAAAGGAATTGAAGTAGAATTCAATGTTACTTGCGAGTTAACCTATACACCGGACTATCCACCACTTTACAATGATCCTGAAGTGACGGAAATGGTAGCTTCTTACTTAAAAAAAGCAAATGATAAAGACATTGTGGAGGTTCAAGAATTCCCGCCAATGTCTCCTTCAGAGGACTTTGCACACTATGCAAAAAAATTTCCAGCATGCTTCTTCTACATTTGCTGTACGCCTAAAGGTGTTGAAAAACCATACTTCAACCACCATCCTAAATTTGATATTGATGAAGATGCACTTTTAGTAGCAGCAAAAGCAGTCGGAACAGTCGTTTGTGGATATTACAGCATAGATTAACGTTTGGATGGCGGATGGACACATTTTTTTGCTGACTTTTAATTTTCAATGTTTTAGAACATATTAAGTTAAGTAGGTGTATTACTGTGGACTTCCCGACCATACATACAAACTTTTGGGACGCTGTGATTGCCGTTCCAATGATAATGTTAATCACTCAACTAATAAAGGTTTTTTTCCCTATAAAGAAAGTATATATTCCGACCATAGCTCTTATCCTGGGTTTATGCATTTCAATTTTTATAAGTCATCGCCACCATTTAATTGCAGGATTAATTATGGGCTGGTTTTATGGGTACGCGGCCGTTGGATCCTATGCTTCATTGAAAACAACTCTGTTGGCATTTAGAAAACAGAAATGATGTAAAAATGACAAAATCTGGGGTAAGGGATGATCTCCGATGATATATATTTATAATGATTTTGCTGGGACACATTCAACGGCTTTGGCTGCCGCCTATCATCTAAAACAACTACCTCAATCGGAAAGAAAATTAACTTCAGAAGAAATATTAAATGTAAACTATTTCAACCAACTTACGAATAAGGATTTTGGAAAACTCTTATTTCATGGGACGGATGAAAATGGTAACTCTGTTTATACCATTGGACGGAAAAGGAGCAAACTTGTTGTTCCAGCTTTGAAAGATATGTCTTTACTACTTCTAGAAAAATTCCATGTTAATGAAAAAATCATTTTCTCCAATACATCACCTACTGTTCCCATTACCATGTCACTTGGCGGTTTATTTTCAAGAAGATTGCACATTGATATAATTGGTGTACCGTTGTTAGTGAAAGGTGCTAAGCAGTCCTGTGATACTATATATCGGTTGGTTGAAAACACGATACAAGTTGGTAATACTTTCAATGAAAAAGTAATTATTTTAGAAAATGAAATTTATAAAGTTTGAGGTGAATAATTGGATATGATCGAAATCAAAGGGACCCTTGCTATGCAAGAGTTCCTACGCACCTATTAGTATTAATGCGTTCAATAGCCTAAGTAAGTTTAATCAATTTATGAGGTGTTGGTGAGTTTCTCAACAAGTATTCCGCTGAAATGGACACAGAAAAACCCGAATAACTTCATGCTCCCTCAGTGATTATTGTTTCTGCCTCCTTTTTTAATAATTCTGCCCTATCAGTGTTTTCCCATGGAAATTTGATATCCGTTCTTCCAAAGTGTCCATAGCAAGCAGTTTGTAAATAAATAGGCTGCCTAAGATTTAACATTCGAATGACCCCTGCCGGGCGAAGATCAAAATATTTTCGTATAAGTTGTACAATCATCGACTCTTCTATTTTCCCAGTTCCAAACGTTTCAACAGCTATTGAAACAGGCGCAGCTACTCCAATTGAGTAAGCCAATTGAATTTCACATTTATCTGCAATGCCTGCAGCAACAATATTTTTAGCTACATAACGTGCAGCATAGGCCGCCGAACGGTCAACCTTAGTTGGATCTTTTCCTGAAAAAGCACCGCCCCCATGGCGGGAAAATCCTCCATACGTATCAACGATAATTTTACGCCCCGTTAATCCTGCGTCACCCTTTGGTCCACCAATCACGAATCGACCAGTTGGATTTATAAAATATTTTGTGCTTTCATCAATCAATTCTGGTGGCACCACGTAAGAAATAACATATCTGTGCAAATCATGTTTTATTTGTTCTAGCCCAACTTCAGGGTTATGTTGTGCAGAAATAATAATGGTATCAATTCGAACAGGCTTTTCATTTTCGTATTCCACAGTAACCTGTACTTTTCCATCCGGACGTAAATACTCGACCAAACCATACTTTCGAACTTCTGCTAAACGCCTTGCAAGCTTATGGGACAGGTAAATTGGCAATGGCATTAATTCATCCGTTTCATTGCAAGCAAATCCAAACATAAGCCCTTGGTCACCTGCACCAATTTGGTCTATTTCATCCTCGGTCATTAAACCTTCACAGGCTTCTAATGCTTGATTGACTCCCATTGCTATATCAGAAGATTGCTTGTTCAGCGCAATTAAAACCTTACAAGTATCCGCATCAAGTCCAAAATCAGAGCTTGTATACCCGATATTTCGAATGGTATCCCTTACAATTTTTAAAAAATCGACAGATTCGTTCATGGTAACCTCTCCAGATAAAACAATTAAATCCGAACTAACTGAAGTCTCACATGCAACACGCGCATTTGGGTCTTTTTCAAATATGGCATCTAATATAGCATCAGAAATTTGATCACACATTTTATCTGGATGACCTTCCGTAACCGATTCTGATGTAAATAGATGACTTTGTTTTTTATACATATTATCCCTCATCTCCCGAATATACATTTTCTTTTTCAGAGATTGTCCAAATTTCCCCCACTAAATATAGTACAAAATCTTAACACTGAAGCCGTACATGTTGATCTAGTGTACGGTAATAACATTGAGGCTATAAATAGTCGACAAGCATTTGTTTTTTTCGGCTAACTCACTACAAAGTTAATTTCATCTTATGTTATTTTTCTAAAGGGGGTGATTAATTATTGAAATTAACAATTTTATAATCAAAGCATTAAACCAATGGGAGCGTCCGCTTACTCAGATTTTCTCTAATTATTTATATATCGATTCTTCAGGCTGGGTTGCTCACGATTATGAAGACCCTGAGTTTAAAATATAATTGAGATTATCTGTATAAATGTTATGAACAACATTTAGCCTCTTTCATCTGAAAGAGGCTTTTTACAAATTAAGAGTCTCATTGATAAAGTGATTCATGATCAAGATGCCAATATAGTCCATCATGATCCGCAATTATTTTTAGGTAGTCATGCTTTCCTGATTTATCTATTGATTTCCATCGCGCATATGCAATTGACACTAACATCGATACAAAGGCATTGCGAAAATATTCATTCTTAAAATGCTCTTCATTCACCCCTTGTATGTTGAGTGTAGAAACGTCCGCTTCATTGATTTTTTTTAATGCACCAACTAAAAAAGTCTTTTCCTTTTCTATTGGTCTTGTTTCCTTTATGTCAAAAGGAAAATTATTTTGAGGGCACGTTTCTAAATAAACTCTCTTAGATGCTCCCGATATCGGAAAATGATTTAGCCAATCACTCATCTTATGATAGCTTTCTGATTCCCATCTTTGATTTATCCTATTTCCATTATTTTTTTCAATATCGACGTCACGAATAGTATACTCTGGTTTTATTGGAGAACTTAAACAAGCGCCTATTGTAAAAATGAGATATTCTTTTAAAAATGTATTATCCGAGTTTTGATATCTATTTTTGGAGAAAAACTTAATATGATCGTACAAAAATTCAAAGGCATCTTCGTTTTCATTCGTTTTCATTTTCCAATTCGTTCTATCTTTATACAGGAGAACCGCACAATCTGTTTCATTGTGATAACTAGACCCAATGTTAACTCCAATAAACAAAGACCTTTCTTGGATTTCTGTAAATTCTAAAGGTGTTATGTCTTTGTTATTTTGTTTTCTACCTCCCCAAGGAATACCCTTCTCATTCGTTAATTTCAAATTAATCCACCTTCTAACTCTGAAAATCATCTTATACATAAAGTAATTTTTTTATAAACAAAATAAGAAAGGAACTGCTCCTTATGGTTAGTTTAGGTGTCATTGTGATTCAGTTCCTCTATTCCCAATGCTTTTTACTACGTTAAACACTATATGTTCAGGAATTCAAAAAGCCTGTGCTCATTTCTTAATTTCGAATAACCGACATTTCCTCAATGACTCGTTCTCTTTCTATTGTTTCTGATTTTAATACTTCCATTAATACACAACGATTTGGAAAGTACTGACGAACCTCAGACCATTTCATTACAATAAGCCTCCGAGTTGACGCAGAAAAACGCTCACCAATATTGATAGATCAACATTTGCGAGCGTTAAAGTTTTAAAAAAATTCACTTAATATAATCTAAAGAGACAATGGTCGGGGTAGAGTCAATACTGTAGCAAGATGCATGCAAAAGAAGCAATCCCTTTGGCTTATTTATACTTATCTATTTAATTGTTTCACTTTAACAGGCTTCGTTTCTCTACTTAGTTTGATGATTTCTCCGATTATACTAATGGCAATTTCTTCTGTTGTTTCCGAGCCAATTTCCAATCCGATGGGAGAGGAAACCTGCTCCAGCTGTTCTGGTGTGACTCCTTCACTTTTTAATTTTTCAAATATGGTTATGGTCTTGCGTTTACTGGCGACCATCCCAACATAAGCAATCGGAAATTGTAGTGCCGTCTTTAATACCCTATCGTCACGATCTTTTGTAACAATGATCACGTAAGACCTTTCAGTCGGGCTGGCTTCGAGTAAAGCCTCTCCAATATCCTCATTCACAAAAATGTTTGTAGCATTGGGAAAGCGTGCCTTCGTAGCATATCCAAACCGGTCATCCACGACGCAATAGGGATATTCAAGCATATCAGCGAGCTTTGCCAGCGCAGATGCCAGATGACCGGCGCCGGTCAAAATGAGTTCAGGTCTGCTTTGATAGACTTCAATAAACACCCGTAGCGTTCCGCCGCAATTCATTTGGATTCCGTCTTTTGCGTGTTTATTCAATTTGTATTCAACGATTTTCGATTTACCCGTTTGAAGCGCCTTTACACTTTCTTCGATGATATAGTGTTCAGCCAAGCCTCCTCCGACAGTGCCTTCAATTGTTCCATCACAGTAGACAATCATTTTTCCAACATGCCTGGGAGTCGAGCCCTTTGATTCAATAATCATCGCTAGAGCAAAATTTTCGTTTTGACGAGTTAGCAAGGCCACTTTTTCCATCAGTAGCATGAAAAGCTCCCCCCTTTATTAACATTAAATCTGTTGATATTGCTTCTTACTAAGAAAATAACGTAATAGATTTAAAGCGACTGTTTTTCTGTATAATGCCGTGGAGCGCTGATCGTCGATTGGTTTAATGATCTTATCGAAGGCTGCCACCACCTGAGCGATGTCTGCATTTGTTAATGGGATGGTCTTACCAATAAGCTTCTTCTCAATATCAAACGAACGAACCATTGTAGGTCCGACCGCCCCGAATGCAAAGCGAACATCATTGATGACAGCACCCTTTATCCGGATATAACCAGCAAATCCTACTTTTGCAATGGCATCTGCGTTGCGGTTGCCGACTTTTTCAAAATAAACATAAGCTCCTTCTTCGGATATGGACGGCAAAATAATTTCCGCCAAAATTTCATTGTAATCACGCTGGACCCTTCTCACACCTTGAATAAAATCGCTGATTGCGACGATGCGATCACCCTTAATGGAGCGCAGTAAAAGTTTAGCGTTGTAAACATATAGTAATGGCAGTGTGTCACCAGCCGGAGAAGCGTTGCAAATATTTCCGCCCAATGTTCCTCTGTTTCGAATCGCCGGTGCCGCAATAGTTTTGATTGCATTCTTTAAGGCAATTGGAATGAACGGGTTTTCAAGTAATTCGCTATAGGTACAGCAGGCACCAATATGGAGATCGTTATGATTTTGATACACACGCTTTAGCTCAGAAAGGTGATCAATAAATACAATCGGTTTCGGGATTTTCGGGGGTACTCCCCTTCGACTTTTGTGAAGAACCATGACATCGGTTCCTCCGGCAATGATCACACAGTCTTCTTTATTCAATTGGCTCATGGTTTGGTCTAAAGAATTGAGGCGATACGCGATTATTTTCTCTACCATAAGCCGTCTCCTTTTTTTGCTGCCAGGTTTATTGCATCGACAATCATATTGTAGCCGGTACATCTGCAGAGATTTCCGGAAATACCTTCACGAATTTCAGCCTCTGAAGGATGAGAATTTTTGGATAAAAGAGCTGCACTTGCCATAACCATCCCAGGAATGCAGTAACCGCATTGCACTCCTCCAGCAACGCTATAGCTCTCATCTAAAATCTTAAATTGTTCCGTTTCCATGATCCCTTCTATCGTTACAATATCGGATCCATCAATTGCGCCAATGGGAATAAGGCAGCTGTTTTGCAGGAGGTTATTGACAAAAACGCTGCAGGCTCCGCATTCTCCTTCCCCACATCCTTCCTTTGTTCCAATTAACTCATACTCATCTCGAATAAAATCTAGTAATCTTGTTGTGGGAGCTGCGTCTGTTTCTACCAATCTCCCATTAAGGGTAAATGTAATCATCCTTCTTCACCTTCCTTCATCAAAAGGCTTTCAATAATCACTTCAGGGGTAATCGGAATTTGCTGAAAAGAAGTTTGCAGTGCATTTTCAATTGCCGCTTGGACGGCAGGAGCGCCACCGATTAACGTCAATTCACCTGCACCCTTTGCTCCATATGGCCCATCCGCATAGGGGTTATCAAAGACCTTGCTTTGTATTGAAACAACGTCCATTGAGGTTGGGGGTCCATAATCCGTTATGCTTTTTTGTTGGATTCTGCCTTGTTTTGACGTCATTTTTTCTAGATAGCCGTACGCTAATCCTTGCGCTAAACCACCGTCAATTTGACCTTTCATCACCCGATTATCAATGACCTTCCCCACTTCATAGTTGGCATATACTTTTTCCAACTTTACATTTCCTGTTAACGTATCTACTTCCACTTCAACGATATTCACACCCCATGAATAAGCCGGATAGGCATCTCCCGTGAAGGTCTTCTCGTTCCATGGAATCATTTCACGGTGAGCATAGTCCTCCATTACTTCCTGTTCCACCCCTGTTTGCCACTGAGCCTTAAGTTTTTTTGCAGCACGTTGAAGTAATCTCCCGACAATCATGGTCGTCCTCGAGGCTACTGTTGGACCAGAGTCGGGAACCTCTTTTGTATCGGGATAAGGGTACAAAACTTCTTCGTACGGAAGGTCTAGCTCTTTGGCGACAATTTTACTCAGCGTCGTCAAAATGCCTTGTCCCATATCAGAATTTGAGATTTTTAGCATAACCTGGTCGTCCTTTGTTTTAACCAGCTTCACCTTTGCTTTAATATGATCTCTTTCGCCGCTGCCTGTAAAGCCACAACCGTGGAGAAACAGCGAAGTTCCAAAGCCTTTTTTATAGCGGTGATTTTGTTGATTGAAAGTTTGAAACTCCCCTTTTTTCTTTTTGTATTCCGACTTTTTTAGCAAGTCCTCAATCATTTCTTCCATTAATATCGAGTCGCGGAATTTTCCTTTAGTGATGGTGGGATCACCTTGTTTGACGAGGTATTTTCGTTTATAGTCAAGTGGGTCGCTGTTTGCTAGTTTACTAAGATGACTAATATGACTTTCGATACCTGCAAAGCTTTGCGGCGCTCCAAAGCCTCTGAAGGCACCGTTCGGAACGGTATTGGTTTTTAACACATAGCCTTTTGCATGAAAATGCGGAATTTTATAAACACCGGCACTGTTTAGTAATGCTCGTTGCAGCACGACAGAGCTTAATCCCTCATTCGCTCCGCTATCAAGAAAAAGAGCAACACGCATGCTCAAAATATTTCCGTCCTTATCAAGAGCCGTTCGATATTTGAGTTTGGCCGGATGCCGTTTTGTCGTAACCACCATATCCTCAGAACGATCAAACACGAGCATCACCGATTTTTTGACTGCTTTGGCAGCTACGGCTACATGACACGCCATCATCGAAGGGAACTCTTCTTTGCCGCCAAATCCTCCGCCAGTGGGGCTTTGCACCACTCTAACTTCATCATCGCCACATGCTAAAGCATTTACCAGTGCATTTTTTATATAATAAAGACATTGCATCGAACCCTGGACAACAATTTCATCATCTTTATAAATAGCCAGCATTCCTTGTGGTTCAAGATAGACATGCTCCTGATACCCCGTATCATATACTTCTTTAATGATTTGATGGGCTCCCTGCTCGATAGCTGAAATAGTCGCTAAACTTTCCCCAAATTCATAGCTTGCCATAGTAACCCCGGATACTGATTTTTGTTGGATTGCTTCGTCCAATGTATAAATAGCCTGATGTTCTTCAAATTCAATCTTCACTCCATCTAACAAACTGTACAAGGTATCCAGGTCTTCTCCAACGAGCATGAGAATCGGTTCACCAATATAGTTGACCCATTCATTGGCAAAAATGGGTTGATCTTCTTTGATAATTTTGACATAATTCGGTCCTGGAATATGCTCTGCTCCAACCGCTTCATACCCTATCGGAAGGTTTGGTAATTGAATGGATATGATTTTTCCATAAGAAATGGGCGAGCGATAAAGTACACCATAAACCATATTTTCCACTTTCTCGTCACTAATATAGGCCAACTGACCAGATACTTTACCTTTATGGTCCTTTCTGGGCACTGAGGTGCTTATGTCTTTAAGATTCATTCCAACAACACCCTTCGACTCTTTTTTTAAGGCTGTTTTCGTAACGATTGTTGTTAAAATCTTAAAGCCGATTTTAACGTGACAATAGAAATTTGGCCCCTTTGAATTCAGTTTGCTAGCTCTTTTCTTACTAAATTAACACTGTTTTCTGTGGAAAACTAAGTACTACTATTTATTTTTGTTTTATAAAGCAACAAAGTTTAAGAAAAGAGCCTTTTTTAAAGGTGACACATTTATTATAGAAACCTCTTCCTACAATTTTATAAATGAGATCGATAATTTATGAATCATTTCATTCAATAATTTTTGCAATAAAAATGCAGCTTGATTCGATTTGTAAGGCTGATCGAATCAAACTGCGTTAAATGAAAGCTTTATAATAATAATCAATGGCTTTTTGGTAATCCTCCGGCGTATCAACATCCATGATTACTCCCGGATCATCTACATTGATGTAGTTCTTTTTGAAACCGCCCAGGACCACACGTAAATTACTGTCTGGATTGGTTTCGAGAATTTTCTGTTTCACTTCATTTGATAATTTAATAGGGTGACCACCCTTAAAATTAAAGCTGGGAATCACTACGTTTCCTTGTTGTTCCACTAGTAGCTGAAGTGTCTCTTTTTTAACTAGCGGACAATCTCCGGGTGTGATAAAGAAGGGTGTGGCATTTATTTCTTTCACGCCCTTTTGAATGGAAGTAAACATTCCCTGGTTAAATTTCTCATTGTAAACAAACTTTATTTGAAATGAATAAGCTTTTTTACTGCTGATTTTTGCCAGTTTCTCTTGGATGATTTCAGCTTGAAACCCTGCTACGACGATAACCCTGCTGCATACTCCTTCAAATTTAGAAATCGTTTGTTCCAACACGGACATTTGCCCCAGTGGTAAAGTCATTTTGAATGCATTCGCTCGGCTGGAATATCCAGCGGCTAGGACGATTGCTTCCATTTTAATCACCTTTTACATCTCAATTTATCCATTCCTCTATAGGTCTTTTAATTTTTTCCCGCATACACGTTAATTTTATAGGTTTAGGAAACAAATTATTCTGTTATACAGATTCCTTATCTTTATACTTATATGACTTCGGAGACACGCCACAATACCTTTTAAATATTTTTAAAAAATAACTTTTACTTTCAAAACCTAACTCAAATGCTATTTGTTCTACTGATTTTGTCGAATGATCAAGTAAATCTACTGCTTTTGCCATTTTAACCTTTGTCACATATTCAACAAAACCTTCTCCTGTCTCTTTTTTATACATCCTACTGAAGTAACTTGGATTTAAATGTAAATGGTCAGCTACATCTGTCAAAGAAATCTTCTCACAAATATGGATTTGTACATATTTTTGTGCTTTTAATACATCTTCATTTCTAGTTGTTAGATCAATTGATTGCATATGTTCAAGGAACTTATCAAATATTTCTACCAATACACATTCTAAATGTTCAAATGTCTCGACATACTGAATGATATGGTCTGTCATAGCAATCGATTGGGTTTCAAAATGCTTAAATGCATGTAAGGATAATTTAACATCATATATTAATTTAATTGCCCAATCTTTTATTACTTGTGGTGAGTACTTCTTTTCTCTTATTTTATCTAATTGTTGGGAAATACACTCTATGATTTGATCTTTTTTACCTTTAATGATCAACTCTTTTAGTTTATGTGAAATCTCAACATAGTCTTGAAAAATGGAATCACTTGTATACGAGATTTGGCTAAAGGATTGAATACTCTCATATGGATAATAAAAGCGTTGCTCATTATTTTTAAGTAAAAGTCTCATGCTATCAATCAATTGCTGGTCCTTCACATTTTGTTCTCCGATAACAGAAGTAATACTAATCTTCAAGAAAGTTCGGATTTTATTATGTAGTTCTTTTACTATAAGTTCGATTATCTGTTGTGTTTCCATCGTTTTGTTACTTTTCAACATGAAAAATTTTCCTTGTAGAAAGAAGATCTGTACCTCTTGCTTAAACTTTGTAAGTACTTCTTCTATCACGTTGTTTACACTAAATTGAAGTAATGTTTCATTTTCATAGTATGTTATCGCTTCTTGAAAGTGATCAATAAAGCAGAGTACCGGTGTATAATGCTCATGTGAAAAGTTTATTCCCAAAAGTTCCTCTTGCTCTTTCCACCAATCCGTCTTTTCCATATTCTGTTCCATTAACTTTTCTATAAACTTGGATTTTAAAGCCAGATTATTTTTTCCTAAAAATTTGGTGACTTTTAAGTGCTGATTTCTTGTATAACGATCTTGGTCCAACTTTTTCTTTAATCTGTCTAGTAAAGTAATGATATTCGTCTCTTCCATTGTTTCTTTTAAAATATAATCATAGACTTCTAATTTTAAAGCTTGTTGTGCATAGCGAAACTCGCCATGGCAAGATAGGATCACATTATACGAGTGACGTTTTGATTTTTTCAGTTGCTCAATTAATTCAATTCCATTTAATTTTGGCATCCCAATATCGGTAATCAATACATCATAAGCATTTTTTTGCAGATAATCATAAGCAGCAATACTTTCCTGAAAGTGTGCAACAACTTGGAAACCATGTTCCTGCCAGGGAATAAATCTCTTTAAAAACTCAATAACAAGAACATCATCATCAACCAAAACTACATGATACACACCGCTCACTCCTTATGAACTGGAATTTGAAACGTTACAGTTGTTCCTTTACCATCAATACTGTCTATCCTCATTTGAAATGCTTCTCCATATATCAATTTCATCCTTTGGTATACATTTTGCACTCCTATTCCATTAAACGATTTATTACTCTTTATATAATCACTATCATTTGCTTGAAAAACTTTCGCTTTTAATTGTTCTAATTTGAGCTTGTCCATCCCCTTACCATTGTCTGTAATAATGATTTCCAAGAATGGATTACCTTGTTCATTTGCGAATATTTTAATTGTTTCTTTTCTATTATTATGCCCATGAATGATAGCGTTTTCAATAACTGGTTGTAAGAAAAATCTAGGTACTTGGAAATGAGAAGCTGCTTCGTTCACATCAATCTCTAACTCTACATCATGCCTGTGACGGAAATTCATCAAATCTACGTAATGCTTTACAGTCGTTAACTCTTCTTCTAAAGGAATAAAAGCATTATTACGATTAATTGTCATTCTCAGAAGTGCGGATAAAGAATAAATGAGTGAAGCACTGCCAGTATCCCCTTCCATTTTTATTTTTAAGCGTATCGCATTTAAAACGTTAAATAAAAAATGCGGGTTAATTTGTGCTTGTAGCATGTCTAATTCAGCTTTTCGCTTCGCTTCTTCTTGGATTTTTATCTGTTCAATCATTTCCTCGATGGTATCTAACATATGATTAAAGGAGTGCCCAAGTTGAGCGACATCATTACTTCCAGATAATTCTATCCTAGCCGATAAGTCACCCTGTTTTATTGCTTTTGTAACAAGGTTTAATCTCATGATTGGTTTCGTAAATTCACGCACAAGCATGATAAGTCCAAGTAAAAATAGAACTAAAAAACCACCTTGAATCAAAATCGTCGTTCCCGTTACCCTATTAATAGACCCAATTGTATCATTATATGGAACAAGACTGACCAATCTCCAATTCGAATAGGACACTGGATAGGACACCAATAAATGCTTCTCATCCTCGTAGTCTACAATTTGATAATCAGCATTCGTTACATCATAGGGTAATATCGTTCCTACCTCATCTGTATTCAAACTAGAATAGATTTCTCCTGACTTATTTGTCAAATAAAATTTAGCTCTCTTTTCACTTTGAATTTGACTAAAAAGCTTCTTAATCTCATTTTCTTTTAAACTAATAATTAAATAGGAATTGAAGGAATTAGCTCTTTGAATTTTCCTACCTATCGTAATGAGATGTGGGTAAGTATTTCTTTCAGAATTAATATATGTCGGGTGTGCACCTAGCCAATAGGTTTGATAAAAACTTAAGTGGTCCAATTTTTCAAACCATGGTTCTTCTTTAAATTGTAAAGGATTAAAATCGATTTGAGAATAATTCGTGAAAAATAAGTCATTATTAAACAAAATGGTAATATACATAGGCATTAATAAATCAGTAATTCCAGACAATTCATTCGAAATTTTACTATAATTAAGAGCCACTTCTTGATTTACGCTGGGTGAATTTGCATCAATTAATTTATGCGATTTTAGTAATTGATTCATATTTGTGTCAAATTGAATATAATTAGAGGTGTACATCATGTCATCAAAGATATTCTTTATTCCTAATTCAACCATACGTAAATCATCCTCTGATTGTGTTGCTGCACGTTGTTCTAATACATCTTTTGTAAAATAGTTCGAAACGATATAGGTCCCAACCCACGGAAATAAAATACAAAGAATAACGGAAATAATTAATCTCGTTCGAAGTGACATTTGCTTTACTTTTTTCCATAATATTTCCAATGACGATCACCGCTTCCAATAGGTAAAAAGCACAAAAAATAGAGAGAAAACATTTCTGTTTTCCCTCTATTATATCATGAATATTCTAATTATTTATTCGCATCTACAACAGCTTGTATTTTTTCTTTGATGTTTTTCATCGTTTTATCAAGATCCTGCTCACCAAGTAGATATAATTCCACCTCTGCACCAAATTCGGTATAGGCTTCGGTAATATAGGAAGGTGGGGCAATGACTTCAGTAGACTCAACAGTGGTTAGTGCATTCTTTAATGATTCCAAATGAACAGCATCTGGCTTTTTGGTTCCATTAACCACATTTTCTAAGACTTTGTTCATATCTGCTTCCTTCCATGCCGGTGTCCAAATTCCTTGTTCAACAATACCTTCTGTTGTCAACCAACGCATGAAATCATATGCCTCTTGCTTGTGTTTTGAGCTTTTTGCGATAGAGAGTAAATCCCCACCCATTGGTGCAAGTGCTTTGTCACTTTCTTTATTTTTTGGCCATGGTGCCCAAGCAATTTCAAATTCTGGTGTAAATTGACCCCATTCTGTAATCATGAAACTGCCGGCAGGCACCATTGATGCGGATTGACTAAAGAATTGCTGACGATAATCCATTTTTTGCGATAAAATTTCAGTAAATGGAACAGATGATTTATCTACATTTTCTAATTGATTTCGAAGTTCTAAAGATGCGCGTAACATAGGATCATCTGCATTTGATGTACCATCCTCGTGTAAAATTAAATTATCTTTTGCTTTACTCATCACTTTTAATACTGAATGGAAGTTATGCCATGTGTGTAAATAAGAACCATAGTGTTTGTCTGTTTTTAGCTTTTTAGCGTATTCCGTATAGTCATCCCATGTCCATTCAGTTGGAATCTCTAAGCCAGCTTCATCAAGATGTGTTTTATTAAGCATAACAAGCATCGTGACATTTTTCATCGGTAAGCCATAGTACTCACCCTTAAAAGCTGGATAGCTATTATTGTATACTTCATTAATATCAATGCCTTCTTTTTCAACAAATTTAGTGATTGGTTCAACAAGTCCCGCATCAATTCGTTTTGCTAGATCTTGAGTATTGTTGAACAAAATCAGATCCATTTCATCACCAGCTGAAGCCATTAAATCTAACTGTTTGAAATAATCTACAGAGCTCATGTTTTCCACGAGTGGGATGGATTCCACTTTTATTCCAGGGTGCTCTGCTTCATACTTTTTAATTACAGCTTCCCATTTTCCAACATCCTCATTGACCCAGTGGACAAATTTCAATGTAACTTCTTTATCAGTTGAATCTGATTTATCTTCATCTGATGAAGCCTTGTCGTTTCCAGAACAAGCAGCTAACATAAACATTGCCAAAAGTCCTACTAGAAACAATGAACCCCATTTTTTCATCATCATACGTTCCCCCTTATTTTTTGTTTATATATCAACTCTTTCTAAATAAATAGTAAGAGTTCATACCAGTAGTTTTAACCCTTCACTCCACCAAGCTGTATACCTTCAATTACGTTTTTCTGTCCAATAATGAAGATAATCAGTAGTGGTAAAATAGCGGAAACTGATGCGGCCATCATCAATGAGTAAACGCTGCCATGTTGATCTGAAAAACTTTGTACACCAAGCTGAATGGTATATAGTTCTTTTGACCGTAGGAAGATTAATGGATTTTGGAAGTCATTCCAGGTCCAAATAAAACGTAAAATAGCATAAGTTGCAATCGCAGGTCTTACTAATGGTAAGCAAATCGAAGTAAAAATTCTAAAATGCCCTGCTCCATCCATTCTCGCTGATTCAATAATTTCATTACTAATTCCGAGATAGAATTGGCGCAGCATAAAAGTTCCAAATACACTGAAACTATTTAATAGAATAAGCCCTGTGTGAGTATCATAAAGACCTAGCCATCTATATAATAGAAATTGCGTAACTAATAATGTTTGAGGCGGAATCATGAAAGTGGCCAATACGATTAAGAAGATAAAATCTCTTCCTTTAAAATTAATTTTGGCAAACCCATATGCCGCTAAACATGAAACTGTACATGATACTAATGTTGTTAGAACTGTTACCTTGATAGAATTCCAATATAATAGAAGGAATGGCATAGAACCTGTCCAAACCTCCTTATAATTTTCAACCACATTCCAGTTTTGCGGAATCCATTTAATCGGAAAAGTTAATACTTCTTCTTCTACTTTAAAAGAAGCAGATATCATCCACAAAAATGGCATTAGAAAAGCAATCCCTATTAGAACCATAATGACGGTCATGATCAATTTTCTCATATCTAATCTTGCTACCATCTTCACTGCTCCTTTCTTTTTAATAATTCACCCATTTTTTCTGCCCAATAAATTGAATATAGGTAATGATCAAGATAATAACAAACATAACTAAGGAAATGGCGGAAGCATAGCCTGTCTTTAATTCAATAAATGCTTGCTGATACAAATAAACAACTGGTGTGATGGTTGAATTTGCCGGCCCGCCATTTGTTAACACGATGATTAAATCAAATACTTTAAAGCTTGAAATAACCCCTGTAACAAACAATAAGAAAGTTGTCGGTGACACTAACGGAACCGTAATCTTTCTAAATTGAGACCAAGCAGACGCACCATCCATTTGTGCTGCTTCATATAATTCTTTTGGTATGTTCTGCAATCCTGCCAAGTAAATGATTAAATTAAATCCAATTCCTGTCCAAATCATAATTAACATAACAGATGGTAATGCAAAGTTAACGTCTGCAATCCAACCAGGTGGATTTTCAACCCCAAGCGTCAACAGTAATTGGTTTATAGGACCTTTCGTTGGATGAAAAAGCACTTGAAAGACAACCGCAACCGCTACAATGCTCGAAATAAACGGCATAAAATAGATTACTTTAAACAGATCTTTCAAATAAACATATTTGTTAATGATCACAGCTAATCCAAGCGATAAAAGTAAAGTAACCGGAATCGCTAAAATTAAGATAATATTATTTAATAATCCTTTAAGAAATAATGCATTGGTAAGTAATTTTGAGAAATTTTCAAACCCTACAAATTCAGCATTTTCATAGCCAGCTACAAAATTCCAATCTGTAAAACTTAAAACAAATGAAGAAAGTATAGGAAATAATACTAATACTGAAGTACCAATAAACATTGGTGCGATAAATGCATAACCTGCTAAATTCTCCTTCCAGCCGCTAAAAGGAGTCCTTTTTTTTGCGTTTTTGCGTACTTTACTTTTTGCTGTTTGCACAGCATTGGTTTCGAGCTTTACTTCGCTATTCAAAATTGTCACCCCTTCTTCTTTATTGTAACTTTAGTATAGTTTTTGAAACCGCTTTCAACAATGTTCTAATTTTACATTATTGAGAAAATTTTTACTACTTTCGTCATGTTTTTCATTTCACCTAAACGTTCGCTATATTATATAGGTACTTCATGCTTTATTTTTACTTTTTAGATAAAATTTTTACATCATTTTAAAAAAGAAAACGTTAGCATTCTAAGCATGATATATTTATTGATAAGGGGGGGAGCACCATGCAATTAGGTTCATTTTCAAATGCTGTTTATACCTTTTGTGATTGGGTTGCAAGACTAGCTTATATTAATCTATTATGGATTCTTTTTACTTTAAGTGGATTCGTCGTTTTTGGAATATTTCCAGCTACGATTGCAATGTTAGCTACATTAAGGCAGTTTATCCGAAAAAATCATCCACCCGTGTTTCAAACTTTTTGGCACTATTATAAAAAGGAGTTCTTCAACAGTAATAAATTAGGATTAATAATCTTAGTAATCGGTTTCATTTTGTATATGAATATCAATTTTTTACAATCTACTCCTAATGAGATATCATCTTTTCTTTTTTATTCAAGCATCATTATGAGTTGTCTTTATTTTCTAATTATTTGCTATACAATGGCTTCCTACGTTGAATTTGAACAACCCATAGGAACGCATATAAAAAATGCACTTCTTATTACAATCTCTAGTCCGATACCAAGTCTATATATTATTTTTGGATTTGCTGCCGTTTACTTCGCAGTTACCTATTTATCTGGATTAGGGTTCTTTTTCAGTATCAGTATATTAGGTCTTGTGATTCTCTCTTCTGCAAATCTCGCATATAAGAAAATAGCGAAAAAACAAGGGCACCTCAGCCATCAAGTAGAAGGCTCTTAGACATAAAAATACTCCCCTTCAGGAGCCAGATTTTTATTATCAATCTGTCCTCCTAAAGGGGAGTATTTTATTTAACAACATTTCCAAGTGTTTAATCTATAGTTAGGACAGTCTAAAAGAAGGATTTTTATGACTTCTTCTATTCCATCATCATATCTTCATCTCTCTTTTGTATAATCGATTTCGATATTCAATTGGAGAAATTCCCTCTGAACCTTTGAATGTCTTATTAAAATAACTTTGATTATCATAGCCTAATAATTCACTAATTTCGATAATTGAATAATTCGTTTGATCCAATAATTCTTTGGCACGATTCATTTTCATATTGACTACATACTTAACGAAAGTTTCCCCAACCTCTTTTTTGAACAAGCGGCTAAAATAACTTGAATTAAGGTGGAGGTATTGTGCGACTTCCTCCAAATTTATTTTCCGATGGATATTGTCTGAAATATACTTGCAGGCATTAGCAATTTCGTTGTTAATTCTATTTCGAGAATCCTTTAAGTCTATAAGATTCACCATTTGTTCTTTAATATCAATAGGCCTGGCAGCAGGTCGACCCATCTCAAATAACAAAGAAATTCCAAAAGTTTCTTGAAAGGTTTCTTGTATCATTTGAAGAAAGTTCTTTATTTTTTTCGTCTCTTTATCCCATTCTTGGTTGAGGGGAACAAATAAGAATGATTCATTTTGATAAAATTGACCATGCATAGCATTGATATGTTCACCTGACATTAATTCTGTTATCACGTTATGAACAAGAAAGTGGACTAATTCAGTTGAACGAAATGATTGAATCACAGTTTGATAATGATCTATAAAACAAAAGATAACCATGTAGTTTTGATTTGGCAAGAAGCCCAGTAACTGAGCTTCTTCCTTCCATACGTCCTCACTATGGATGGGATGATGGATGGTTCTATTTATAAATCGTTCTAACATCCATCCTTTATTTTGCTCAATCGTAGTAACTAGTCTTAACTGATTTTTTTTCTTTTTCGTTTCTAGGTCGAGTGTTTCCACAAACTGCCGCAGCAATTGAACAATTTCTTCGGCATTCAGCTTATCTTTTAATATATATTCCTGAACATTTAATTTTAGCGCTTGCTGCGCAAAGTGAAATTCATTATGGCAGGAAAGGATCGCAACTAATAATGAGGGGTCGATTTCCTTTAATTTTTTAGTAAGTTCAATTCCGTTTAATTTCGGCATCCCAATGTCCGTTATTAAGATATCAGGCATATTTTCCTCTGCTTCTATAAGAGCACTTAACCCATTACCATGAACGCTTTGTAATTGCAGTCCAAGGTCTTCCCAGTTTATCATCTCCGAAAGAAACTCTAGCACGGGATAATCGTCATCAACTAACATCACTTTATACATGCTTTGCCACCTCTTGAATTGGGATTATCATAGTTACCTTGGTACCCTTATTCAATTCACTGTGTACCCGCATTATAAAGTTATCACCGAAAGTTAATTTCATTCTTTCATATACATTTGATAAACCAATACTTGAAAAACCTTTTCCTTGTTCACTTTCTATATTTGGCTTTGCATTTGCTTTATTGAAGCTTTCTCTAATTTTTGTAAGTTGGTCTTCCTGCATTCCCAGACCATTATCATCAATCTCTATCGTAAAAATACCATCAAGATAGGTAGCTATTAACAAAATATAGCCGCCATGGTCACTAAACCCATGTATAATGGCATTTTCTATGATGGGTTGTAAAACCAAGCGGGGTATTTTAATCAAAAGGGTCTCAGGCGATACTTCTACATTCAATTCAACCGTATGCATTTGCCGTATATTCATAAGTCGAACAAAATCATGATTGATCTCGATTTCCTCATGAAAAGGGATCATTTCTTTATTTTTATCGATGGTGATTCTTAATAGCTTTGACAGAGAGCTAATCATTTCTGCACTATCTTGAGTCCGTTTCAATAGAACCTTCATGCGAATGGAGTTTAATACATTAAACAAAAAGTGAGGGTTGATTTGAGCTTGCAGCATCGCTAACTCTGCTTCCCGCTTTCGGGATTGAGTAAGTGTATTCTCCTCAATCATTTCATTCACTTTATCTAGCATGAGATTAAAAGACTTTGAAAGCACGGCAATTTCATCGGTCCCTTTTGCCTTAGTACGGACAGACAAATCACCCTTAATGACCTTCCTTGACAAGTTCCTTAAATCCACCAAACGATTTAATATTTTTCGTAAAAGATAGACCAATAAAACTAAAAACACTAAGAAGGTAGCCGTTTGAACAACGAATATCTTTTTGAAAATTGAGTTAATTCTGGCTACCGCATTTTCATACGGATTAAGTGAGATTAATTTCCAACCTGTAATAGAAAGGTCCCGAGTATTGATTAAATACTCTTCATCATTTATTTCTATAACATCGTTTGTATAGCTTCCTATTTGTTTCGTAACCTGCTCTGATAAAACCCCATTTAAATGCTTATTCTTCGAAATAATTTGCCCCTGTTCATTCAGCAAAACCATTCCATGATCGGTGGTCTCATTACTTAATATATCGATGATCCTATCTTCCATAATGGTCACCATGGCATATCCATAGATACCAAAATTACTGTCCTTCAAAGGTCTTGCCACAGATAATTGAAAGGTATTTGTCTTTCTTTCTGATGCAATCATAGACAGCTGTGGAGCAATCCAGATTGAACTATATCCTTTAAGCTTACTTAATATAGGGAACCATGGTTCGTTTTTTAAGTTAATCGGATTAAATTCTTTAAAAGGATAGTTCGTATAAAATTTCCCATTATTTAGCAAAATCGTAACATATGCATTTTGAGCAACCAATGTAATCGCTTCCAATTTTTGTTGGACTTTTTGCTCATTCATGATGTCTTCATATTGTGTTTCTACTATATCCAGTTCATCTAATTGACTACTCTTATATTTTAAGATTGCACTAAGCTCTGTATCATGTTGAATAAAGTTGAGTGTATATAACATACCTTCAAATACACTTTTTAAGTATTCGTCTGTTAGTTTCAGTTCATTTTGAGCACTAATAACCGCTTGTTCTTTCACTGCATCTTTTGTTAAATAATTGTAGACAGAGAATGTACTAATAGATGGAAGTATTAAACACAGAATCGCTATTAATAGCACTTTGTCACGAAAAGACAGGGACGATACAAATCGTACCAGACGCGTTTTCATACCCAGCCTCCCCTCGTGGTGAAAAAGAACAGGGCAGGAAACTGTTTCGCCCCTGCCCTTAAATATACTCCGCTAATTGTGTTTTTACCTTCTATTTAAAGAAATAAATTTTTAGAAAGTACGACTTTATCCCACTTATTTGTTTTTATCGATGATATCTTGTACTATTTTTTTGGAATTTGCAACAGTTGTATCTACATCTTGTTGGTCTAGAATCAGTTTTTCAAATTCTACTGTGAGGGCAGCATTAATTTCATTAATATAAGGTACTGGTTGGCTGATTTTAGCAGATTTGGTAGACTTAATTGTATGCAATAGCGTCTCTCTATCTAGTTTATCTGGATTTGCGGATTCTGAAAAGATTTGGTCTATTAGACTTTCAATCTCGGCATCTGATGCTTTTGTCCAAGATGGTAAGAACGCGGCTTGCTCAAATTGTCCTTCTGTAGAATACCATTTAATAAACTTATAGGAAGCATCTTTATGTTTCGAATTTGCATAAATACCTAAAAGGTCACCGCCTGTTGGATTATATGAGAATTCGTCTGTGGGATTATTTTTTGGCATTGGTGCAACAGCGATATTGAATTCCACCGGGAAACGATCAGATCCACCTAGTTCCGATAACAACCAGCTTCCAGTCACAATCATACTGGATGCTTGTGTAAAAAATTGATCTCGATAATTCAATTTTTGTGAAATCATTTGAGAATATGGTACTGCTGACTTATCTTCTTTTTCCATTTTCACTCGTAGTTCTAAGGATTTTTTATAAAGAGGATCATTCATATTAGAACTGCCATCCACTTTCAAGAAACCAGCATTTGATTCTTGAGTAATTAAATTTAAACTCATATATTGCTGCCAGGCGAATTGAAATGGTCCGTGAAAATAAGTGCCATAATATCCGTCACCTGTAAGTTTTTTGGCGTACTCTTGAAACTCATCCCACGTCCACTCTTTTGGCACTTCAAGTCCTGCGGCATCCAAACGGTCTTTATTCAATAAAACATACATTAGATTGAATTTTCCTGGCATAGCATAATAATGATCATTAACTTTTAGATCGAATTTGTATTCTTTCTCCATGTTAATACCGTCTGCTTGAATATATTTATCTAATTCTTCTACCATTCCTAATTGAGCCCGTTGGGCAAGTGCGTCTATAAATGGAAACATAATAACATCCATTTCTTCACCAGACGCTGCACCTAAGTCAATCTTCTTAAGTGCTTCTTGTGAATCATTCTTTTCACTTAATTCGACAATCTCGACGTTTATATCAGGATGTTTCTTTTTAAATGCACTGACAGTTTTTTCCCATTTATAGACGTCATTCGTTCCATAAGTGTGGACTTTGATTGTGACAGGTTCGCTAGGTTCGCCTTCTTTTTCTTCATTACTAGAAGACTTTTGTTCACTACATGCTGCCAAAATTCCAACTACTAAAAAGATTGCTAAAAATAATGTAAACATCTTTTTCATATTCTCTACCCCCATTTTTGTGTTTTGATTTATTGATTGATTCCATATTGCCAGATTTAGCTATCAAACTATTTAGAATGGAATTTAACTACCCCAATCTAGAAGGACACCAAGCGCTTCATTTTGTTGATTTTGTAACATCTCATAGCCATGTTTCGCTTCGCTATTTGGCAGTTTATGGGTTATAAGAGGATCAATTTTAAGCGCTCCAAGTTCGATTAATTTTAATGCGTATTTACTTAGTTTCAATCGTGAAGGGAATCCATTTTGATCTTGTAATCTTTCATGGGCACCTGTAAAGTTTACACCTTTGCTATGAATGTACTCATAGACATTTAAATCCACATTTCCCCGGGTAGAACCGAGTGCGATTACCTGACCTAAAGGCTTTACCACTTCTAGAGCTGGAATAATTAGTTTTGGAGAACCAGTGGCTTCTATTACGATATCAGCATATTTAGAGCCGGTTAACTCTTCTAGCTTTTCTCCTAAATCGATTGAATCGCCAGATAAAATTGTTTTTTGGATACCTGTTTTATTTGCAATTTTTAGACGCTCTTCAACAACATCAACGGCGATTACTTCTGCTCCCTTAATAGACAATAGCTGAGCTGCTAGATTTCCGATCATTCCCATTCCTAAAACGACTGCAATATCACCGATTTGTACTTTG
Source organism: Neobacillus niacini (assembly GCF_031457145.1). GTDB lineage: Bacteria > Bacillota > Bacilli > Bacillales > Cytobacillaceae > Neobacillus > Neobacillus niacini_J. The sequence goes on along the minus strand of NZ_JAVDVZ010000001.1, from coordinate 553,406 downwards.
CTTTGGACGATTGATGTCATGCAAATGGCAGCCAGTCTAGAAAATACGGCCTTCTCTCCTAACTCTCTATCATCAAGCTTAATTACTGGCCACTGATGATTTTTAACCGAAATGATATTATAGGCTGCATGATTTCCTAAAGCGTATACAATATCACCGATTTTGAAGTCCTCTACCTCTTTTCCTACTTCAACTATTTCCCCCACGATCGAATATCCAGGATAAAAAGGATACTTTGCAAAATGATTATTTGGATCCTTAATGCCGACATGCGTACCAGTAAACAAGGCAAGCTCTGTACCTGGACTGATTAAGCTATGGATAGTGCGTACAAGCACTTGTTTTTCTTCTAATGTCCCCTCTTCTACTGTAGTAGATTCAAATTCAAGATTGTATGGTTCAGTAAACATTATTTTTTTATTTACATATTGGGTCATAATCTCACCTCATCCTTTTTGTTTTATTCAAATATTGGGCAGTCTAGACAAAGGCTGAAGGCAGGTGAATACTTTTGCCTTCCCGTGCTGATTTATAGATGGCTAAGATAATTTCTAACGGTTTTCTACCTTCATACCCATTCACTTGAGGCTCTCTATTTGTTTGAATGCTATCAATCATATCCTCGAATTGCAGCCGGTGAGCGTCACTTTTTATTGCCATTGGATTAGCAGCACCCGTGGGATTTTCATCATTTTCTCTTGGGGCATCATTAACTGGTACTCCACCGTTCTCTGAATCTTTAAAGTATAGGTGGGTTAACTGATCAGCATCAATAACGGCAGATCCATTGCTGCCAAATAGTTCTAGTCGATTAGAATAGCCCGGATATGCTGCTGTTGTACAAGAAATTGTTCCTAGAGCACCATTTTTAAATCTCACTACTGCAGCGGCCACGTCTTCCACTTCAATTCGTTCATGAGCTAATGTGTCTACTATTGCGTAAACGCTTTCAACAGGCCCCATAAAATATTGCATTAAATCAATGGTATGGATGGATTGGTTCATTAAAACTCCTCCACCATCCATTTTCCAAGTGCCCCGCCACTGTCCATTATCATAATAATCCTGTGTACGATACCAATTTACTGCGATTTCAGCCATAACTAATTTCCCAAGCCTTCCAGAATCTATTTGACTTTTAACCTGTATGACGGAAGGATCAAAGCGATGCTGTGAAACTACTGCAACTTTTAAACCAGCTTCATTAGCAAAATTGATGATTTGATCTGCCTTTTCTAGTGAAATCTCCATTGGTTTTTCGATAATAACATGCTTCCCATACCTTAAAGCATCCATTGCTAAATCCCCATGCAATCCACTTGGAGTACAAATACAGACGATATCAATATCTTCTCGTTGTAGCATTTCTAAATGATCTAGATATGGCCTGACATTGTATTGATTAGCAAATTTTTTTACACCTCCTTCATCAATACTAGCGATTGCAACTAAATTAGCCTTTGGTATTTGTGAAATTGCTTCTGCATGGATATTACTAATAAAACCGGTTCCAATAATGGCAAAACCAATTTCTCTATTGATCATTAAATCATTCCTACTTTCAGTTGATTTAATCTTCTGATAATTTATCCTTTTACTCCACCAAGAGCGATTCCTTCAATTACTTGTTTCTGACCAATAATAAAGACGATAATCAGTGGTAGGATTGCCGAAACTGCAGCAGCCATGATTAAGGAATAAAATTCCCCATTTAAGGATGTGAATTTTTGCATGGCTAACTGTATGGTATATAGTTCATCTGTACGTAAGAAAATTAATGGATTCTGAAAATCATTCCATGTCCAGATAAAGCGCAAAATCGCATAAGTTGCAATCGCAGGTCGGACAAGTGGCATGGCAATCGACCAAAAAATTCGAAAATGACCTGCACCATCTATTTTTGCGGCATCAATATAATCTGAATGAATGCTCATAAAGAACTGCCTTAACATAAAGGTTCCTAATACACTAAAGCTTCCTAAGAGAATTAATCCGAAATGGCTATCAAATAATCCTAAATATCGATATAAAATAAACTGAGGAACTAGTATAGACTGTTGCGGCACCATATAGGTTGCCAAAATAATAATGAATAGGACCTTACCTGCTGGAAAGTTTATTTTCGAAAATCCATAAGCTGCCATGGCTGATACCGTTACCGAAATAATTGTCGTAATGACAGTTATTTTAATTGAATTCCAATAATAAAGAGCGAAAGTGTACTGACCCAACCACACTTCTTTAAAGTTTTCAATGCCATTCCATCTTGATGGAATCCACTCAATAGGAAATTTAAATACATCTGCTTCCATTTTAAAAGAAGTAGATAACATCCAAACGAATGGTAATAAAAAGGCAATACTTATTATAAAAGCGATAACGGTAATCACTAACTTTCCAATACTAAACCTTTTCTCCATGAACGTACCTCCCTCTAATAATTCACCCATTTTTTCTGCAAAACCCACTGAACTAAAGTAATAAGTAGTACAAAGAAAAATAGGACAACCGCAATCGCTGAGGCATAACCAATCTTCAAATTCACGAAAGCACTATCATATAAATGCCAGACAAGCATGGTAGTAGAATTAATTGGCCCGCCCTTCGTTAATACTGCAATTAAGTCGAATACCTTAAAGGTTGCGATAATTCCTGTTATTAATAGGAAGAAGGTTGTTGGGGATAAAGTTGGAAGCATGATATGTTTAAATTTATCTAGTGGCGTTGCCCCATCCATATTTGCTGCCTCATAAAGCTCTTTAGGAATGGATTGTAACCCCGCTAAATAAATAATCATATTAAAGCCAATGGAAGCCCAAATTTGAATGATCATCAAAGAAATAAGAGCAAAATTTGGATCTGCTATCCACTTCGGTGAATTTTCAACCCCAAGTGAAAATAGGAATTGATTAATTGGACCCTCAGTTGGATTAAATAAAACCTGCCATACGACTGCAATCGCGACAATACTTGAAATATATGGCATGAAAAAGGCTACTTTAAAGTAACTTTTCATATAGACATGTTTATCAATGACAATGGCAATGATTAATGAGATCACCATAGAAAATGGCACTGTTAATAGAAAAAGTAAATTGTTCAATACCGATTTAACAAATACTTCGTTCGCGAAAAGAACTTTGAAATTATCCAACCCTACCCATTTTACCGATTGAATTCCCATAATAAAGTTCCAGTCAGCAAAGGCTAGAAAAAACGTTGCAATAATTGGCAAAAGTGTTAATACACTAACCCCAATAAACATAGGGGATACAAACAAAAAACCAATCCAGCTTTCCCTTTTTTCAAGTGAACTTTTTTTCAATTTTTTGATGTTTACATACTCCACTTTTTCTAGAACTGTTTTTGCTTCTACACTCAAATATCTCACCCTTTCAAGAGAGGATTTTTTTCTCGAATTACTGTTTGATAGTATCCCGCTATCTTTGTATTATGTTTGTGCATATTGACTGCCTGTGCTTCAATTTTTTTGAATAACCGTAGAGAGAAAAAGGATTGAATACATGCCAAGCCACTTGCTAAAAAGAGGAAACCTGCCATTGGTAGGAAAGCAAAAGTTAATAGCAAGGAAGTGATACAAATCAACGTCATAAATGTATGGACTGGGTAGGTGATTCCAATTAGAAAAGCTATTTTAATAGTAGGAAACACCTTCCTCTCTGCCTCAATAAAGACTGGAAACACATACAGTAAAGTAATCACATACAGGAAGAAACATCCTAGAAGAATTCCCTTACCAGTCATGGCCCAAGTTCCACTAAACTGGTTGGTAAAAAGCCAATCCGTGTAAAAAATAATCGGAAGGATTGTCAGTACGATCCCTAACCTATTTGTCCTCCAGAATTCCTTTTTGTATACATCCCAAAACTCGTTGAAAGCCCTTACACTTTCTCCTGTTTGAAAACTCTTCAAAACTGTAAATAATGCAACGGTTGCAGGGAAGATCCCTGCGATAACAAGCCCTGCAAGTGTAAAGAGGATCCATAAGAGATTTAAATAAAATAATTTAATAAGCCAATCACATGCGGTATTCATATGATTCATTAATCTACTAGAGTTCATGATTACCTCCTTTATGAATTCGTTCATTTGTTTGGTGATTACTATAATACTAATTGTAAGAAAATTACGAATTTAATCCTATAGCTTTTTTTTACCTATAAAAAAATTTTTTGACTTATTTCTGATTTCTCAAAAATTATCTTGCAGAATTTCCCATAAAAATAACAAAAAGATACTCCCCTTTAGTAGTCAGATTATCATTTTTAATCTGTCCTTCTAAAGGGGAGTATTTCATAATAGGGTCTTGCGATATTCACTTGGAGAGGAACCAATGTGTTTTTTAAAAAAACTGCTAAAATGGGCTTCGCTTTCAAAGCCACATTCACTACATAGCTGCTTAATAGTTGCATTCGGATACATTTTTAGTAGGTTAAGAAACTGGGTTAATCGGTATTGCATAAGATATTCCATTATCGTGTATCCCGTGAATTCCTTAAATAGATGAACAAGATAGGATTTACTGATATTAAGTTCTTGGGCAATATCCTCTAATTGAATTTTATGGTTAAAATGTTCCTGTACGTAATAAGCAATCTCTTGAATGTATGTGCTTTTTTCATCTAAAAGATTCTTAGAATCTGCTATTTGAGAATCGCTATGACAGTCTAAAAGAAGGCTTTTTTTATGTCTTAACATAATTTATCCATGCGCTCTAAAACAGTTTGATATCCATTATTTCCATAATCTAATAGCTTTTTAACTCTTGTAATCGAAGATGATGAGGCATTCGTTTCAATTTGAATATCCATATATGTATTGCCTTCTTTTAGCAATCTTGCAACTTCAAGCCTTTGTACAAAAGACTTTATCTCATTCATTGTGCATAAATCATCTAAAAATGCCTCACACTCTTCCTTTGTTTGTAAAGATAGGATAGCTTTAAATAACTGCTCAATGGGTTCCTGGGGTAATTTTTTTATATACATTTAACAGCCTCCACTGAATATGGTAAAAAATCATTCTCAATTTTTTATTGATAGAAGGGGGAATCGTCCCAATAGACGTTCTCCCCACTTCCCGCATCAGTAATAAAATGTAGATTACCTTTCGTACGATTTCACATTACCATAACGCGATGATTCCAGTGAACACACCTACGATAATATAGATAAGCAAAATTCCTAAAGACCATTTGGCTGCATGCTTGTGAAGATCACCTAAATTAATCCCTGTTATGTTAATTAGTAAATAAACAGACGCTACGAGCGGGCCCATAATACCAAATGGAGTCCCGTATAATGAAGCGGTTCCAATTTTTAATGTATCAATTCCATAATTTGATGCTGTTTCAGCCAAGATTGGCAGAATACCAAAGTAAAACCCATCTGGACCAATTAAGAAAAGGGCCGGAGCACTCACAATTGCAGTAAATAGTGCCATATAAGGCCCTAGACCATCTGGAATGATGTTTACTAACGAGAGCGCCATAGATTCAGAAATTGGGGTTCCTTTAAAGATACCTGAAAAAATTCCTGCAGCCAGAACTACCGCTACTACGGCTAATGCATTAGGGGCATGTGCTGCCATTCGTTCGCGCTGACTTTGAAGAGCCGGATAATTAATAAGTAAAGCAAGAGCCGTACCTACGATAAAAACGATTGCTGGCGGAAGCCATTCTAGAACAATGGCAACCATTATGATGCTTGAGAGAAAAAGGTTAAACCAAATTAATTTAGGACGTTTAACATTTAGATTTTCAGGTGTGATATTTTCTATAACAGCGCTTTCAATTGCGGCGTCAATAATTCCTGCTTCAGGCATAGAAATGGATTCAGTGCTTGTTTTTCTATATCTTGCTCGTTCTTTCAACCCGATAAAATATGCGACAGCAACAACGAATAGTAAACTTACAATCATTCCTGGTAACATTTCAAGATATAATTGATTAGGCTCGAGATTTAAAACACTCGCTACCCTGCCGGCAGGACCACCCCATGGAACTAGTGTCGTTATCCCAATTTGCATGATGGTTATGGAAGCTAAAATAATCGTACTGATTCCAAGTTTTTTATATAATGGAAGAAAGGCAGTTACAACAATCATCATCGTTGTCGATCCGTCCCCATCAAATCCTATGATTCCAGCTAACACAGCCGTTCCCACAATGATTTTTAATGGATCCCCTTTCGCTAACTGAATGATCTTTGAAGTTAATGGATCAAACAATCCAGTGTCTAACATGATTCCAAAATACAAAATGGCAAATAACAAAAGAATAGCAGTAGGTGCAACCTTCTGGATTCCTTCCATCATCAAATTGCCTAGTTCCGGCCCAAACCCTCCAATTATGCCATAAATAATCGGTATAACGGTTAAACCTAAAAACGGAGATACACGCTTTGTCAAAATCAAAAATAAAAAGGTGAAAATCATCAAAAACCCTAAAATAGACAACATATACTTCTTCCTCCCCAATGTTCGTTTTCGTTTGCGCTATCATTGGTGACTGGAATTTTAACTGCAATATAATCCTTTTAAACTACTAGATTATTTTTGCTTACAAAGTTTCTTTCCGATGATTTCTTCGTTATGTTGTCCGAGTTCAGGTCCAATCCATTCTATACTGCCGGGAGTTTCTGATAATTTTGGGACAATACCCGGAACCAGAACCTCTTCACCATCTGGCAAGGTAACCGTTTGAAGCATATCTCTTGATTGGAACTGTTCATCATTTACAATATCTTCAATACTATAAATTGGTCCGACTGGCACACCTGCCTCATCAAGGATTTTTTGTACTTCTTTTTGAGTATGGAGTTTTGTCCACTCCTCAATGATTTGATCCAATTGTTCGGCTTGTTTAGCCCTCCCCTGATTATTTGAGAGATTGGGATCCTCTGCCAAATCCGTTCGACCGATCGCATCCATAAATCGTCTGAAAATCCCATCGCTATTTGCGGCAATGACAATATATTTACCATCTGCACAAAGATACGTATTAGATGGAGCAATCCCTTCTAATGTAGCTCCTGTTCTCTCTCTTACAATTCCTTTCAAATCATATTCCGGCAGAACACCCTCAAGCAAAGAGAATACCGCTTCAGTAAGAGCAACATCAACAAATTGGCCTCTTTTCAATGGATCTATATCCCTTGCTCTTAAAGCCATTAACGTTCCATTTACTGCATAAAGACCCGCTATCGAATCCCCAATAGCCAATCCAACTCGAACTGGTGGACGATCAGGAAATCCGGTTAAATAACGAAGACCACCCATTGATTCAGCAACACTGCCGAAACCTACCTTGTCTCGATAGGGACCGGTTTGACCATAACCAGAAATCCGAGTCATAATGATACTTGGATTTATTTTCTTTAAATCTTCATAACCAATTCCCCATTTTTCTAAGGTTCCGGGGCGAAAATTTTCAATCACTACATCGGCTTCTTTTGCTAATTCCCGAACCATTTCCTGGCCTTCTGCTTCACGAAGGTTAAGGGTAATGGATTTTTTATTTCTTGCGTGAATATACCACCATAGAGAGGTTCCCTTATGCATGACACGCCAATTCCTGATTGAATCCCCACTCTTTGGATCCTCTACCTTTATCACTTCAGCACCAAATTCACCAAAAATCTTTCCAGCAAATGGAGCTGCCACAAAATTTCCTAGTTCTAAAATTTTTATTCCATCTAATGGTTTTCTCATGGGACTCCCGCCTTTTCATTAATTGCCATCATTAAGACAATCGCACTATTACCTGAATATTCAGATAATGTATGCAAATTAAATTGCTCTTTTTTTACAAACTTTGTACAGTCTTTGTTGTGGCTTTGGTTTCTCTTACTAATTGAAAAAATGAGTGATCTAATTGCTTTAACTGTTCGAGCTTCAGGCCCGTTTTAATATTCTGCAGTTCTAAAAACTCTACAACCCGGCTTGCCTGAACATTCCCTGGTGCCCCAGGCGCATACGGACAGCCTCCCAGTCCGGCTTGAGCTACATCCACTAAATGAACACCCGCTTGAATTCCAGCCATCACATTCGCTAAGCCGTATCCGTATGTATCATGCAAGTGAAGTCCAATTGGCATATCCGGGAATTTTCCAGCTAAACGGCTGCAGTATTCATATACTTGTCTCGGTGTTGCCTTACCGATTGTATCGCCAAGACCTAATTCATCTACTCCAAAGCTGACAAGAGTGTCTGCAATCCTTTCTACTTCTGAGTAAGGAACAGTCCCTGCAAACGGACAGACAAATGCGGTTGAAATGGCACCTATCACCCTTCTCCCTTCCATTTTCGTTTGTTCAACTAAACTTTTTATTTCTGCTAAAGATTCATCCGTACTCTTATTTAAATTTGCCTGGTTATGCTTCGTACTAGCTGATAGGAAAAAAACCGCATTATCTATATTAGATTTTAAAAATCGGTCTAACCCGCGTTGATTAGGAACAAGTGCTTCATATTCAACTCCCGGAACTTTGGGCAAGTTTTGACCTAAAAGATCTGCGTCTTTCATAGCAGGAACCCATTTTGGATGAACAAAGGAAGTCACTTCTAGACGATCAAATCCTGCATGAATTAAATCTTTAATTTTATTTATCTTTTGTTCGGTTTCTACAAACACCGGTTCATTTTGCAGACCATCTCTTAACGTAACATCACGAATTTTAATTTTTTCAGGAAAAATCACCGAAGATTCACTCCATTCATAAATGCTTAACTGAATAACTAAAGTTATTGGTATGTTTACTTTACATTTCCGAGTACCTATCACTATAAAATTGATAGTCATGCTGAATATGTGACCTCATTAACTCTTCAGCTGCTTTTCCATCTCTTGATTGAATTGCCTGCCATACTGACTGATGTTCTTTCGCACCATCCTCTACCCTCATAGGAATATTCAATACCTCATTTCGGTAGAAAGACATTAACGAATTGAGTTGGTTCATCATTTTCATTAAGTAAGGATTTTCACTTGCTTCAACAATGAAGAAGTGAAATTGAGTGCTAAGATTCTTTAATTTTTCAATATCTCTTTTTTCAATAACCAAGTCCATCTCTTTCACTAAATTTTTCAAATGATTACGCTGATCCTCATTCATTCGTATAGCCGCATAATAAGCAGCCGTTGGTTCTAGACCTAACCGGCATTCATAAAGATATTTGAAATCTGAAAACGTTGGTCGATAAACTCTTACTCCACCCCTTGGACTGACCGAAACTAATCCATCACTATTTAACCGGCGAATTGCCTCGCGAATTGGGCTTCTGCTGACCCCTGTCTCCTGAGAAACCTTTTCTTCAACGATTCGTTGTCCAGGAGGTATGATTCCGTTTACAATTTTTTCATGTAAAAATTCATAAACTTGATGTTGTAGAGTTTTAGACTGATTGATGTTTGATTTCACCTTTATCCCACCCGTAATCACAATTTTCAGATAATGTATGCAAAAAAAATTATTCAATAACAAGGCATACATTACTCAATTTATTTTTCGCCTACCATTCCCCCTAATTTTACTGTGATAATAGTGTTAAAGCAATTAAAAAATAAAAACCATTTCTGATTTTTCTAAATTTTATAATCACTTTTGATATACTGCAAACCTGCACTTCAAAGCATTGTTGCTTTTATGTAGTTTTACACCACTGTGGTAAAGTGGAAATCTAGTATCTAGATGTGTTTAATAATTAGTCTCTGTTAATTACTATTGTTGATCGCCTTTGATTACGGTCACCATAAACCTTGGTTACCAATTTTTCAAATCCAACAAGATTATCGTCACCAATAGCCCTCATTGGTTACCAATTTTTTAATTCCAACAAGATTATGGTCACCAATAGTCCTCGTTGGTTACCAATTTTTTAATCCCAACAAGATTATCGTCACCAATAGCCCTCGTTGGCTACCAAATTTTTTAATTCCAACAAGATTATCCTTACCAATAGCCCACTTCTAAGAACCGTTCTTATTAGCAATATATCAACATGTAATTTAACAAAGCCAATAATTTAAATCCATTGGCACTATATTAAATTCCCCCTGCTCATTTATGTCAATTTCCAGTAAACCTTTCTTGGATAAGAAAATTGAATAGGCATTTTTGCTAATTTTTGCGTTGTTAATCTGACGAATTGCTGTGGAAAATTTTCGAATGTAATATTTTAAACTTTTTTTGTTAACATCCACTTCATTAATTAAAAACTTCCGTAAATTCTCCATTTCGCTAGTTGGAAAGGCCTTATAAAAAAATTCTAGCAAATTACCTTTTCGGAAGTCATCATCAGAAGAAAAATATGTAACACAAGGTAAACCATCCTCTGAAAAACCAGCCAAAATATAAACCGTTGCATAATCCTGATCTGGATTTAAATTTTTGAATAAATGTAAAGAAGCTGAAAATAATCCTTGAGCGTGGGCTTTAATTTCTTCAAGGGAATTTGTTTTACTTGCGAACATTTTAAGTTCACCTAGAGGAAGATCAATGATATTTTTGACCCCTGCATAAGAAAATATCACATTATGATTTAACACACTAATCTTCTTTTCATCGTCCTTAAATCTAGTCGTTCCTCTATAGGTAATTCTTTTATCCGCCATGATTAATACACTATCTTTAAACTTTTTCCCAATCAATGCCGTCATCAGAAAACTCCTTTAAAAAATAAAGAATGCCCTACTATTCGTGTGCGTAGGGCTTTACCTTAATTTTACCATAAATTGACTCGTTCTGAAGGGATAAGTGAATTTTGCCAAATACTATTTATTGATATACCACTCCTTGCCTCATTTCAGCAACACATTGATCAATTTTTTCATAAAGTTTTTCTGGATTGTCTGTGACAATATTTTTTCCGTTTACAATGGCGAAGGGTTCCACTAGACATTGACCACAGTACAACAGGCATCTTTCTTCAATAACCTCTAAATCCTCCCGTACTATTAATTTTTCTTTCGTGGCTTCCAATTCATCTTCAAAATTACAAGGACAGAACTTTACTTTAATATTCAAATGCAACACTCCCTTTATTTTGTTGCTCATAGTTTATGGGAATATTTAAAAAAACTGCAAGAGTATGCCTAAACGCAAGTTAGCTTTAACGCATTAAAATATTAATACTCAAAAGAAAAAACGCGTTAAATGCTAGGTTTGCACCCATTTTTTTTATGTATTATGATGTGTGACATTACAGTCAATGAATTTCGAAAATTCTGTATGCTAGTTAAAAACAATTATGGGAGTGGTAATCATGGTCGAAAAAATGGTAGCAACACCTAAAGTAAAAAAAGAAGAAGTATTCCCAGTAAAAAATGTTCATTACGTAGAAATTTATACAGGAAATGCAAAACAATCTGCTTATTATTACGCAAAAGCTTTTGGCTTTAAGCTTGTAGCATATCGAGGATTGGAAACAGGCTGTCGTGATCGTGTTTCATATGTTTTGGAGCAAGGAGCAATTCGCTTAATGTTAACTGGTACTTTATCAAATCAAACTGACATTGCAGCATTCATTAAAACTCATGGTGAAGGTGTAAAAGATATCGCCCTTCTTGTGAAGGACTTAGAAAACACTTATGCAGGTGCAATTGAACGCGGTGGCATTGCCATTCGGGAACCTTGGGTAGAAGAAGATGAAAATGGCAAAGTAAAAAAAGCGATTCTTGGTACATATGGAGATACCATTCATACATTGGTTGAACCTATCGATTATAAGGGTGTGTTTATGCCAGGTTTTGAAGCGCGTGAGGACATTTATGGTACAAAGCCTACAGGTTTAATTGGTGTCGACCACCTTGTTGGCAACGTAGAGGTTATGGAAGAATGGGTAAATTATTATGAAAAAGTATTCGGTTTTAACGTTCTTAAGCATTTTGATGATGAAGATATTTCCACTGAATATTCTGCGCTCATGTCAAAAGTGATGATGAATGGTACTGGACGGATTAAATTCCCAATTAATGAGCCTGCGGAAGGAAAACGAAAATCTCAGATTCAAGAATACCTTGATTACTATAATGGACCAGGTGTCCAACATCTTGCTCTTTTAACCAATGATATCATTGGCACTGTTTCAGCTCTTAGAGAAAACGGAGTTGAATTACTGTTTACACCTGACACCTATTATGCAGACCTCGCTAACCGTGTAGGAGAAATTGATGAGGATGTCAAAAGGCTGCAGGAACTTAATATTCTTGTTGACCGAGATGATGAAGGGTATCTTCTCCAAATCTTTACAAAACCACTAGTTGACCGTCCAACACTTTTCATCGAAATTATTCAACGAAAAGGTGCACTTGGTTTCGGTGACGGAAACTTTAAAGCGCTGTTTGAGTCAATTGAACGAGAGCAGGAACTTCGAGGGAATATTTAATAGATTTGGGTCATGCCAGTTTTAACCCTGGCATGACCCTATTCATAGGAGGTGCATGGTGAATTGTTAACAAAAGTAAAGGTATATTGGAAAGAAGATTCGATTAGTCATTTTATGACAGAACTGATTGATTATGCAGGTATTTTCCCACCTGCAGCTCTTCCTCTTAAAGAAGCGATCTTAAACTATCATTCTTATTTTCATCAAGAGGATAGCTGGATGCTTGAGACGTTTGTCATTCCGGCTTCTCGATTGGGGGAGTTAGAACCTTTTAGAGATTTATTTAATGAACAGTATCCTCTTCGACTGTCCATCATCCTTTCAAAATCTGATGAGTTAAAAACAGATTTGAATGCGATTAAGCTTTTTTCGGAAACCTACCAAACTGCTGGAATGATAGAGGCTATTGAAGTACCACCATCCTTTCCAATTGATTCTGAGATCCTTGATAAGCTCGATATTCTGATACCAGGGTATCGACTATATTGTGAAATAACTGGCTCTATTGAACAGCTGAAATCATCATTAAATAGAATCAAGAAAAAGAACCAAGACACTTCACGACCTATTGGGATTAAATTTCGTATGGGAGGAATTACGGCCAATTTGTTTCCATCCACGGAAAAGGCAGCATTTGTCATTCATGAATGCAAAAAACGAGGTCTTGCACTAAAATTTACTGCTGGACTCCACCATCCCATTCGTCAATACCGCAATGAAGTAGGAACCTTTATGCATGGATTCGTTAACGTTTTTACTGCCTCAATCATGGCCCATAGCCTCTCGATTTCGGTAGAAACAATCCAAGAAATATTACATGAAGATAACCCGAAAAATTTTACTTTTACAACAAACGAACTCATCTGGCGAGATTTAGTCGTCAGTTCTTTAGAAATTAACGCTGCACGTAATGTTTTTTCACTTTCATACGGAAGCTGCAGTTTTGATGAACCAAGGGAAGAACTAGGAGAACTTGCATTATTTCACGAGGAGGCAGTAAGATGAAACGTTCTTTTATTGAAACAAAACCGGATTCGCATTTCCCGATTCAAAATTTACCGTATGGCATATTCCAGTTAAGTAGTGAGAGCCCTCGAGTTGGGACAGCCATTGGGGAGTATGTTCTTGATTTATCCCTAATTGAACAAGCCGGATTATTAGATGGTACAGGTGTGGAAGGAAAAAATATTTTTTCATCACCTACCCTAAATCCATTTATGGCACTGGGCCGTTCAGTCTGGTCTGCCGTAAGAAAGAAACTTCAACATCTTTTGGATGAAAACACCCCAGATTTACGTGATCATAAAGAGCTTCGTGTTCAAGCCTTTCACCTATTAAAAGATGTAACCATGCTGCTTCCGGCAGAAATTGGAGATTATACCGATTTCTATGCTTCAAAGGAACATGCAACCAATGTAGGAACCATGTTTAGGGGTAAGGATAACGCACTCATGCCAAATTGGACACACTTGCCAATTGGCTATCATGGACGAGCTAGTTCGATTGTTCCAAGCGGTACCCCGGTACGACGCCCTTTAGGGCAAAGAAAACCAAAGGATTCGGAATATCCAGTATTCTGTCCATGTACACAGCTTGATTTTGAACTTGAAATTGGTTGGTTTATCGGCCCTGGAAATACGCTTGGTGAACCTATTCCCGTTCATAAGGCAGAAGATCATGTTTTTGGGCTCGTTCTTGTGAATGATTGGAGTGCACGGGACATTCAAGCATGGGAGTATCAGCCGCTTGGCCCGTTCCTTGCGAAAAATTTTGCCACATCCATCTCTCCATGGGTTGTACCTTTAGAAGCGCTCGATCCTTTTCGCACAGTTGGGCCCAAGCAGGAGCCAGAGCCATTCCCTTATCTGCAGCAAGGAAAAGATGGGTCTTTTAATATTAATTTAGAAGTTTATTTAACACCTGAAAGCTCAGGGAAAGAAACGAGGATTACAAAAACCAATTTCAGCTATATATACTGGTCCATTGCTCAACAGGTAGCCCATCATACGATAACTGGTTGCAACGTACGCCCTGGTGACATGCAGGCATCCGGAACAATCAGCGGTCCTAATCGAGAAGAACGCGGCAGCATGCTTGAACTTTCCTGGCGAGGTTCACAACCTGTCCAGCTAAACGACGGCGGTGAGCGCAGCTGGATAGCAGACGGTGATACCTTGACGATTAGCGGCTGGTGCCAAGGAGATGGATATCGAATTGGTTTTGGTGAAGTAACCGGTCAAATCCTGCCTGCACATTCAGAAACAGATATATTAGGCAATCAAGTTGCCGTAAAAATTTGAAATAAAAAATATAAAAACAAAAGGAGTTTAGACTATGGCATATTATGTGAAAATGGGCCGCATCCCGCACAAACGGCATACTCAATTTCGTCAAGAAGACGGAAGTCTCTATTATGAGCAATTAATGGGGACGAAAGGATTTTCTAGCATTCAATCACTTATTTATCATATTAATCAGCCGACTCAAGTGAAAAAAGCCAAAAAAATTTGTGATGTTCAATATGAATTTGAAGAAAAAGGGGCTTTGAGACATCGTCATTTCCGTTCTTGGAATACAGAAGTTGGCGGTGATTTTCTATCCGCACGCAAAATTTTCATGGCAAACGGTGATCTCGCAATTGGCGTGGCACGCCCTAATCGACAGATGGAATATTTTTACCGTAACGGCGAGGGCGATGAAATGTTATTTGTTCACGAAGGAACCGGTAAAATTGAAAGTATTTTTGGAGAATTAAGTTTTGGACCTGGCGATTACTTGGTGATTCCTATAGGCACTACCTATCGTGTTGTGTTGGAATCAGAGGAAGCACGCTTTTTAATTGTAGAATCAAATTCATCCATCGTTACTCCAAAACGCTATCGAAATGAATTTGGCCAACTTCTTGAGCATTCTCCTTTCTGCGAGCGCGACATCCGGACACCGGAAAGATTAGAGCCAAAAAATGAAAAAGGTGAATTTGAAATTCGAGTCCGGGCACAAGGAATGATTACTTCCTATACGTTCGATTTCCATCCACTTGATGCAGTGGGCTGGGATGGATATTTATATCCTTATGCCTTTAGTATTCATGATTTTGAACCAATAACTGGCCGTGTTCATCAGCCCCCACCAGTCCATCAGACTTTTGAAGGGTATAATTTTGTCATTTGTTCATTTGTGCCGCGTTTATATGACTACCATCCAGAGGCCATTCCTGCCCCTTATGTACACAGCAATGTCGACAGCGACGAAGTACTCTATTATGTGGATGGTGATTTTATGAGCCGGCGCGGGGTTGAGCAAGGTTCCATCACCCTTCATCCGAGCGGACTTCCACATGGTCCGCACCCAGGCAAAATCGAAGAAAGTATTGGTAAAAAAGAGACACGTGAACTTGCAGTCATGGTTGACACTTTCCGTCCCCTTTATATCGTAAAGGATGCTCATCATCTGGAAGTTGAGGATTATATGAGCAGCTGGCTGCCAAAATAGTCTCTGGGAAAGATTACAAAAAAAAGTATTGTTCACATAACAGGAGGTTTACATATGTCAAATGTACAACCAGGGGAATTTTATATTGGAACTGTAAGCGAAAACTGGACCGAGGATGCGCTTTTTTACGAGTATACCGCTGCCGCTGATCCAATTGGCAGTGGGATTACTAGTCCTATCCCTCCTAAAGTATTTCCACCTGAAATTTATAACTCAGGAGAAACTCGTATTCTATCACTAGATTTATCAAGCGAACTAAGAACCGAATATCCGGCAACGAGCCCGTCCCTCCTTGCCCACTTTATCCGAATTAATGCAGGAGATTCGATTCATACACAACCAAATGCAACCAGTGAATTATACTATATTATTTCCGGGGTTGGCACCACTGAAGTAAATGGTCAAACAATCAGCTGGAAAAAAGGTGACTTTTTAACCCTTCCAGCCGGATCCGTTAGCCATCATACAGCGGCAGAGGATACAACCATCTACTACATCTTTGACACATCACTTCTTCATTACTTAGGTGTTACAGCAACGGAAGCACGTTTTAAGCCGACACTTTATACAGCGGAACAGGCGCAAGCCAAGCTCCACATAGTCATAAATCAGTTGCACTTGACTTTGTTGCATATGCCGCGCCTGGGACCTATACATTAGTTGGGGATAAGGTAGACCCTCTTACAAAACAGATCATTGATCCGATTCGGATTGACTAAGTAACTGGAAAAGCCTTCGTAACCCCTCCACGGCTGTGGCACTCTCATCACAATGAATCAGGAGAACCCGCATACATTATCCCAATCCAAGATGCGGGTCTGCAAACGTACCTTCGTACGTTGGATATCCAATTTACCCATTACGATCGGGAATAGAAGAATTTTTACTAAGTGGAAAAAGCAGAATGAGAGTGGCTAAGTTTTGTGAGCGAAACATTAAAGTTACCGATGCGGACAAAGTAATTGAACTTCTATCCCAGCAGTATCAAAATGATATGTAGATGTTCGTATTGTGGACTGCTTTAGCAGGTGTTTAGTATGTAGAATAAGACCGTTTTGCCGTATACAATTAACAACTATCGAGGATGATAATGCTGGAAGCTTGATTAATAAAATACTTCGAACGGTTAAACTGTTTCCATAAAAAATACGGGCTAAACTAGAAACGGGTTCCTTTCCTACCAAAAAGTTTATTTAAGGTAAAATGAATAGAAATACACAGAAGCGGACTTTTTCATGCCGATGATGACCTAATCTCTGAAAGAAATCTGAGAATATGGTCTTCATCAAGACTATGATGACCTAATCTCCGATAAAAATCCGAGGAAATGGTCTTCATCAAATCAATGAGGACTTAATCTCGATAGAAATCAATCAAGGTTAATGCACCGCAGATCTGTGGTGCATTTAGATAAGTATTTAAAACAAAAATGCATTCGATGATTATGTTAGGTTACACTTTTACTAATCATTTATGGTAGAATTATATTCCTTGGCAGGGGCATTTAAAAAGCGAGTTGGCATTTTTTGACCAACTCGCTTTTATCTTTTTCATTTTTGATTGTCTTTTAAGTTAAGTAGAGATCATACACCATGATTCTGGAACTAACTTAGAATTTCTTTTACTTTTTCTCTCAAACTTAGTTAAAATTCTGAAACAAAGAACACCCACAATTATTAATGATCAATATTTGTGGGTGTTTTATCATTTTCGAAAGATTCCCCATTTGGCAAGCTTACTTTAACATTAATAAAAAATTTTCCCTCAATAATCATTCGTTTTCTTTTTTAATATCCAAAAAAAGCATCCTTTTTGATATTCCGTTTTGAAACACTCTTATTTTGTAAATAAGTTGAAATAGAATCTACCATTGACTTTGGTCCTGCAATAAAGTATTTTCCATTGTCTTTATTTAAGCTAGTAAACTTATCCATCTCCTGAAGCAGTTCATCTCTTGAATCAAGGTAGGTTACAATTATCGAAGAATTGTTGGCAATCGCATCAAGTTCATCTTTATAAAAAAATGGATTCTTGCTATTAATATAGAGTAAGTGTATTTGTTTCCCGACTCCATCTCCTTCTGTTTCTATTTGTTTTAACATCGCCCGATATGGTGTAATCCCAATTCCGCCTGCAATCAGGAGTGTTGGACTATTATCTTTTAAATAAAAAGACCCGACAGGCCCGCTCATTTTAATCTTCATTCCCTTTTCTAATTCTAGCATCGCTTTCTTAAAATCACTTGGGGTATCACTGATATTCGTTGTAATTTTAATAGTTTTCTCTGTGGGGGCAGATGCCAGAGTGAATGGTCGGATAGCATTTTTTATTTTCTTATGGGTAATCGTAAACAAACCATGTTGCCCTGCTTTCCAGGTTAAATCTATATCTTTTTCAAATAGAAAAGTATATATATCTTCTGATTCTTTGTATCTTTCTAAAAATAATAAATCTCTCTTTTTAAATATGGATAATGTATCTTGAAAAAAACTCATTTTCTCTACTCCTTTAAGCCTCTAAAAAGCCCTCATCTAACTCAAACAGGTTCAAGGCTGATCTTATATTTCCTCTATTAATTTTTTTAGTACATCGACCTTGCCTGCCCAACCATATTTCGCACCGTTGAACGCTTGATCTTCTTGTTTAAATCCAGTTTGTTCAAGATGTAAGCAGGTTGTCCCATCCTCTTCCTTCAATGTCCATGTGACTATAGTATCTATCGGACCTCCAACCCATGTATAAGATAACTTATAAGGCTCGTCCACTACTAATACTTCACAATCAACAATTAAATTCCACTGTTCATTTCGAAATTGACATTTATGTCCTACAATAGGTTTAAAGTCATTTTCCATTATCCATTTTGCAAGTGTGTCAGAATCCGTTAACGAGTTCCACACCTTATTGATCGAACTTTTAAAATGAAAATCTAATAAAACCTCTGCCATTATTTATTCCTCCCCTAACAGATTTTTCAATAGTGCCACATTGTGATTCCAAAATTTCTCATAAAAGGATACCCAATCTTTAATTTCTCTTAATGGATCTGCATTTATACGATACCTTGTTTCTCTACCAACTTTTCGGTCAACTACTAATCCAGCTTCTTTAAGGATTGCCAAATGTTTAGAAACAGCGGTGCGTCCCATTTGAAATGGAGCGGTTAATTTGTAGAGAGGTAACTCTTCCTCCTCTGCCAACAAACGTAGTAATTTACGTCTTGTTGGGTCAGCAATGGCTACATAAACATCATGCGCTTGATTTTTCTCGTTCAATAGCCTCCTCCCCCTTATCAATTGGACACCAATTAGTGTCCTAATTATATGACACTAATTGGTGTCTAGTCAATATTATTTTTGACACAATGATATTCGTTTTATTCTCTATCATCGTTGAAAAATCCACTACTTTGTAATTCAAATACAATAAAACCTTTCTCATCGTTCATGTATCATTATCTTTATTTTTTATAATGGTGCTATAACCATTAATAAAAAAATATAAATGATACTAGACTTTTTACCTAGAAAATCAATGACTGGGGAGAAGCTATTGGCGAAATTTAAAGCATTGAAAGGAAAGCATCTCATATTAGCAATACTTTTTGCAGGATGGTCACTCGGAAATTTAGATCGATTTGTTATGAATTACGCAGTCATTTTCATTTCGAAGGATTTACATCTTAATGCTGCTGCAACAGGAATTTTGCTTAGCAGTTTTTTTGCTGGGTATGCCTTGATGCAAATTCCTGGTGGCTGGTTAGCTGATCGTTTTGGTTCAAGAAAGGTTTTGTTAACAGCTATCATCATGTGGTCCGTCTTTACCACATTAACGGGAGCTGCTTGGTCGTTAACATCCATATTAATCATCCGCTTTTTTTTTGGTATCGGCGAAGGGGGTTACATGCCGGCTGGCTCAAAGCTGATTGCCCAAACTTTTCCGTTTTCGGAAAGAGGCAGAGCCATGTCCATTGTTCTTTCATCAGGAGCATTTTTAGGTATTCTTTCACCCATAATTGCAACAACTTTGATGGCAACCATTGGCTGGCGAGCAATGTTTTATATTATTGGTTTCATTGGAGTTGTTTTAGCAGCAATTTTTTGGTATTACATAAAAGATCCTAAGCCAGAGGTAGAGAATCTACGAGAAGAAATTAATACCTACCAGTCAACTTCCTTACTTCAGCTTTTAAGATACCCTTATATTTGGAGCTTGTTCATTGCTTCATTTAGTGTAAATGCGATTAACTGGGGACTGTTATCGTGGCTGCCAACCTATCTCGTAAACGTTCGTGGATTAGAATTACTTCAATTAGGCTGGATTGCGGCCATACCAGGATTATCTGCTATTATCGGAACCTTTGGATCAGGTTATCTTTTAGATAAACTGCCAAAGGGAAAAGAATATATATATGGAATTATTAGTGCAGTTTGTGTTGGTATTTTGCTCTATCTGATGTTTATCGCTAGCAGTGTCACAGAATTTATGGTTTATCAAACCATTATTATGATTTTTGGTGCATTCATTATAATCTTCCTTCCCACAAACGTACTAAAGACTGTGCCTTCACAAATTGTTGGTTCAGCAATGGGGTTTGTAAGTTTCGGCGGACAGCTGGCAGGCTTTGTAACCCCAATTGCGATTGGATTCCTTGTTGAAGCCTCCAGAGGTTCATTTGATGCAGCATTTTGGCTTCTGATTGGATTTGCCATCATTTGTGCTCTATCGTTTATTCTATTGTTAATAAAAAGTCCCAAGTGAAACTGATTCACTTGGGATATTTCTCGTGCTACAATGCCGTTTCAAAAATAAAGTTAATAAAGAAATAATATGGGGAAAATAAAAGCATATAACCGCGGAAAGGGATGAGAACATGATTATTCGCGAACGTGAAGATAGCTTTATACTGATTACCCAACATGACCATGCTAAAATATCAGGGGAAATTGCCCAACATTGGGAAGATGAATATTTCAAGGGAGAGGAAAGAAAAGAAGAAGCAGTTCTAGCGATATCTGAACATGATCGTGGCTGGATTGAAGCGGATTCTGCGCCTTTATGGAATAGTCACCAGCAAAAAACGTACACTTTTATGGATTATCCCCTTGAATCAAAGATTGCTTGTTATAAAAAAGGAATCGATGAAGTCGAAAAAATGAGCAAATATGCAAGTCTTCTTTGCAGCGCACATTATGCTTCCTTTCTCCAATATGAAGAAAATCCAATTGCTCAAAAATTCATGGAGGATGAAAGTACGAGAAGGCTTCGCTTATTAAAACAGTGCGGTATATTAGGCAACATGGCAAAGGAAAAGCTGTTTCACCACCACCTAAGCATCTTAAAATGGTGTGATAACCTTTCACTCTATATTTGCTTAAATGAACCTGGAGCAAAAAAAGAAAATGAATATTCATTTTTCCGGAATGGAATCTCCCCCACATTCTCCTTTGCGAATGATAAACCTATTCAGGTACACTGAACTGATTTTGAAACACTCTCGCTGTCGAAGTCTCCTATGGAGAAGGAAGCACATCTGCAGTTAGAATTTAAGGAAGTAAAAAAAGAGGATATAAAGGCCAACGGGCTAATAACAGCCTATTCAAATACAAACAGTACAGTTAGAATTTTGAGGATTATTTAAATTTTTTTTCATTTAGTGTAAATATGAAATTAAATAAAATTTTTCAAAAAATTCAGCGTGTAATAATATGAATCTTTTCTTCATTTAATCCTAGTAATCTTCTAATTTCGATAAAAGAATTTCTCCTATTAACTCGTTATAAATAGATATAACAGAGTTTTCGTGAGAATATGGCGATAAAAAACGATATCATCGTCAAAGGATTTTAGGAATATTTACTGAAATATTACCTAAAGGGAAAAAAATCCCTACATCTTTTCGGAAAGGTAGTGATTTGAAAGATGAAATTTCTTAAGCTACATCGAAAGGTTCCTGCTCAAGCCGAAAAATCCAATGGTGAAAAAATGAAGGATCCCCTCCGAAAGATTCCTCCCAAGGTAAAGGTCATGACGATGTATAGAATGACCGAAGAAGTGGAGAAAGAGTGCAAAAAGCTGACGATTCAATGTCGATTTAACTTAAAAGAAGGTAAAAGAGTTTCTAGTCAAATTCGAATACAACTCGAGGAAACGAAGAGAAAAGTTAGGGTATGTTCTCCGGCCGCATTACAATTCATTGGTCCAGGTGATCATAGAGCAACTCTAATTAAGAAAGGAGGGATATTCATTTAACCCTCACCAAACATAATTGAATAATATCTATAGAACCTTTTATGATTAAAGAGTTTTATATATACTTCTGCAGCCGCCCTCTGCAGAAAATAGAGTGCTTCCGATAACGTGTCGGAAGCACTCTTTTCACTTTTATGACCATCGTTAAAGAGGAAAGTGCTATTAATATTCGTTATCTATCAAATCTAAACTAATTGATGTGGTTGAAATTGCGCTAAATCCCCGGCTGCTTTCACATGGATCCGAGTAGCGTTTCAAGGCAAGTAGGCAAGTGGAACATCTTCAATTCGTTTCCGACGTGTACTATTAACCGCACACGATTTTTAGACCGGAAATAGTGCGCATTCAACGAAACAAAGACGCCTACATCACTTGTAGGTCGCCGTCATTACTGCGTTTATTGATACCGGTGGTCGGGGTCGAAACAGCCTCGATAACCCTTATTTAATAAGGAGTTATCGAGGCCATTTGTAAAATTTGTGTAAAACGATTTAGAAATGCAAGTCATTAAAAGATTTATTGACCCTTAGAAAATCTACACTCTATAGACAGAGTGGATTACTTAATTTTCTCTTAATATCCCGAAACATACCACTTGGCGTGCTTTTGGTATCGGCTTATCATAACCAAAAAAAATGACCCATCCTTATCAAGACAGGCCATTTTTATAGACACGCTTTCAAAACGAATCCTATTACTCTAACACTCTATTCCTCATCACTGCCCCTATACCGCCTATATGGAAGCGGATTCCATGTTCGGTATTCGAGATCTGCTTTTCTTAATGCAGCAGGAATATCTTGAAGTATTTTTGTCGCTACTTCTAGTTCGCGTTCAGCTTCTGATTTATCCTGATACAAGAACTCATCAGACGATTTATCCATTGCTTTATCCACCTTTTCTTTCAAGTTTTCTATAACCATTTCCTGCTGACGATAAATCGATTCACGAGTTTCCGCCACCCACTCCGGCTGCACGGAACGAAGCTGATCTGTTACATAACTGAATTCTTCAAAGATCTCCTTATACACTCGGTCCGCATTTTCGCGTATATCCTTAATGGCTGCTTCTAAATCTTCAATCGTTAGTTCATCCACCCCTAAAGGGCGCTTTCGTTTGGAACCACCTATTCCGTTTGAATGTAGATAATAAGGAAAAATAGACTTAATCGTTTTTCCAATAGGTGCAATTGCAAGTCGATCCTCGTCGACACCTTTAGGCTGCACACCTTGCATCGCAATACGGGCAGATTCTGGTCTTACAATTTCCTTCGGTGGTAAAACACCATACCGTAGCAATTCACGGATACCTGTTCCAGAAATATTGATTCGGTAACGATCATCGTGAGGACATGTTTGTTCTGTTGCTGGGTTATCACAGCGCGTGCAATAGAACACCTCGTGGAATAACCGAATATCGATTCCTAGTTCTTCATTTGTAAACTTATCAAAAATCGTGTGACTTGCATATTTATCATAAAAATCACCAACACCCGCATGGTCTCGGCCAATTAATGCATGGGTACATCCGTAATTTTTCATAATGAGTGCATGGAGAACCGCTTCACGAGGTCCTGCAAAAATGTAGGTCACACGTAATGGTGAAAGAATTGTTCTCTCCTTTGGATAATACGTATCAAGCACAGCCTGATAGGATAACATTCGGAATTCATGTCTTGTATATTCACGCTTTGTCATCTCAACCAAAGGCTGAACAAATAATCCATCCATTTCCTCAAGTGCATTGCGATGAATATATTCGTGACCCCGATGTAATGGATTTGCACCTGTAATAAAACCGCCAACCGATTTAAATTTTTTCTCTTCATAAAATAGTTTCCATGTATCTTTCGGTTCGATTCGTAATTTTTCAAAAGGCCCCCAATGGACACGGCGTAGTAACTGAATCGGTCCACCTAATGCTGTATCCCCCATCCTGCGATAAATAGAATCTACACCAGGGTGATCGCGGTCAGTCGTACCAAATAATTGCTGTGCTCGGAATTTTCGGTCATAGTCGAAAATGTCATCTAATTGTAGGATAGCTACCGGTTCCTTCGATTCATCCACTAATGCGACCTCATCTCCCACCGACAGAGATTGAATCACATGCCTATTTTTGTCGCCAATAGGTGCGAAGCTTAGCGGCACAGGCCAAACAAGCCCATTTGCTAGACGCCCTTCTTTTAATACTGATTTATAGTCGGCTTCATTCATAAACCCTTCATTTGGAGATAGTACACCTGTAGCAATCATTTCAAGCGTTATGACAGCCTCTAAATCAACCATAATATATGGAAGCTGCTTTGCCCGCTCCATTGCTTTATCTCTTTCGTCCCCAGTTAAAACACGATTAACTAATTTCCCTCCATGTGGCTGTTGTGGATAGCATGTCACTTTTTCTTCGCCACTTATCTCTGTGTTCATTAACAATCCATCTCATCCCCCTAAAAAAATATTTAACCGTTTCTACTGTTTTTCGTGCTACTATTAACTCCCCATTTTTAAAACGCGATTTCCTAATCTACTCTCATTCCGCCTTTTTAAAGCCTGTATGTGCCCGCACAGTGACTTCAGCATAGCGTTTCATATCATTTTCTTTCGAGAAAATTGTTCCGAGATAACCACCAAGAAAGCCTAATGGCACACTAACAAGTGCAGGATTATCTAATGGGAAGATTGGGTTTCCTACAAATAGAGCGGCCCCTTCAACTGGTGAGAATACGCTAGGACTGATCGATACTAGAATTAATGCTGAGATCAGCCCAGAAAGAACTGCCCAAATTGCACCCGATGTATTAAAGCGCTTCCAATATACTGTGTATAATATAACTGGCAAATTCGCACTTGCTGCGATACAAAATGCTAAAGAAACTAGGAAGGCTACGTTTAAGTATTGAGCACCTAATGATAATAGGATGGATAAAATAGATACACCTAATGCTGCGTAGCGTGCTGCTAACATTTGCTGTTTCTCTGTTATCTCGCCTTTTTTAATAATTTGTCCGTAAATATCATGTGCAAATGCAGATGCTCCAGATAACACGAGGCCAGCAACTACTGCTAAAATTGTCGCAAATGCAACAGCAGAAATGAATGCAAATAAAATATTGCCGCCAATTGCCTGGGCTAATAGTGGTGCAGCCATGTTTCCACCAGGGTTTGCTGCGAGAATTTCACTTTCCCCGACATATATTGCTGCCCCCATGCCAAGGAATAATGTTAAAATATAAAAAACTCCGATCGTCCAAGTTGCAGTAATAACGGAGCTTCTGGCAGTTTTTGCATCTTTTACCGTGAAAAAGCGCATTAGAATGTGCGGAAGACCGGCTGTTCCAAGTACTAAGGCAAGCATTAAGGAAAGCGTTCCTAGAGGATTATTATATTTGACTCCCGGATTTAAATAATCTGCACCATGACTGGTCGCCGTTTTCACTTCCGTAAACATTGCCCCAATATTAAAGTTAAATTTCAATAATACCAGGAAGGAGATGATAACCATTCCTGCCATCAGAAGGACAGCCTTTGTAATTTGTACCCAACTTGTTGCAATCATTCCACCAAATAGAACATAAATCGTCATCATTACCCCAACAATTAACACTGCAATCCAATACGGGATATCGAATAAAAGCTGTATAAGTGCACCAGCACCAACAAGTTGTGCAATCATGTAGAAAAGGACAATGGTAATCGTACTAAGCGCAGCAGCCCCTCTTACTTTTTTCGCATCAAAGCGAGAATTAATCATATCCGCTAATGTGTATTTACCAAGGTTACGCAATGGCTCTGCAACTAAAAACAATACAACTAAATAAGCAATCAAAAATCCGATACTATAAAAAAATCCGTCAAACCCTTTTAAGGCAATCATACCTGCAATACCTAGGAAGGATGCCGCTGATAAATAATCACCAGCTATTGCTAATCCATTTTGCCATCCAGTCAATCCTCCACCCGCCGTATAAAAATCACCGGTGGATTTTGTTTGTTTTGCTGCAATATAAGTGATGACTAACGTAAGAATAACGATTGCGAGAAAAAGAACTACTACTATCGGATCCATCTACATACCCCCTTATTTTAACTGCTCATGAATGATTTGCTCGGCTTCTTTATCAAAGGAAGCTGCTTTTCTTACATACATTCCACTTAACACCCAAACCATCAGAAACTGTGAAAATGCAAAAATCCATGTCCAAGAAATATTTCCAATCGCTGGGTTGTTTAAAAATGTTGTGTAAGATGTGAAAATTGGCAATAAAAAGTAAAAAATCATGAAAAATACTGTCAATGGTACAATAAATTTCTTCTTTCTGCTCAAAAATTGTTTGAATTGCGGACTGCTTTGAACCTTTTCATAATCTACACTTTTTTTCTTGCCCGTCATTAATTCCTTTTGAGCCAAGATAGACCATCCCCTTCTGCTACAATTTATAGATAATTATATATTTTTTGAATATTTTGTAATTATAAAATGGATGAACGGTCGAAAACATAGGTTCAATGGTTATATATAGCTCGTGAATGGTTGTAGATCCTAGTCTATGGATCTTATCATTTATAAATATCAAGAATAGATTTACTCGCAGAACGACTTACAGGGATTTGTGTTCGATCTTTATCTTTTAATGTCAAATTACTTGTTCCATTAAACCATGGGGTAATTTCTAAAACGTGATTTAGATTTACCAAATAACTACGATGTGCACGGAAAAACATATGACCAGCCAACTGATCCTCTAATTCTTGTAAGGTCATCCGACTCATAATGACTTTATCCTCGGTATGAATCTCTAATAATCGTTTATTTGGTACAGCGTAGTAAATGGAATCAGGTGAGACTACAATCATCCGTTCTCCATCATCAATTAACATCTTTGATACAATCGTTTGTGCCTTTTTTTTCGTTGCTTCACTACTATTCTTTCGATTTGACATACTTTTGCGAATTCGGTTCATCGTCCTTTGAAATATTGTCTCGTCATATGGTTTTAATAAGTAGTCAACTGCTTCTACTTCAAAAGCATCCATTGCATACTCATCATATGCAGTGGTGAACACAAATAGGGGAATTTTGTCTGACTCCTGTTTCATAATATATCTTGCTGCCTCGATTCCAGTAAAACCCGGCATCTCTACATCAAGAAAAATAACATCCGGGCGATGTTCAGAATATAACTCAATTAATTGTTCACCTGTTTCCGCATGCGGAGTAAGGATAACGCCCTTCTCATCTTTCAATAAATAAAGCAATTCCTTTCTTGCCATCATCTCATCTTCAGCAATCATTGCACGAATATTCATCCTATCACTTCCTTTCTTCCAATTGATTTGGTATTGGAATCGAAAATTTCACTTCACTGCCCCCATCGGACAAATTTCGAATATGCATTCTCGCTGACTCTCCTAATAAATGAACTAATCGTTGGTTCACATTATAAATACCTATCCCACCATTATTATGATCTACTAATGGCTGTAGACTGACAATCGGTAAAATATGTTTAGGAAAACCGCTACCATTATCCCGAACGAAAACGGCAAGTCTCCCATTCTCTTTTTCTATTATAATTTCAATCTTTGCACCATCTGTTACATTCTTTAAACCATGCTGAACCGAATTTTCAATCAAAGGCTGAATGGTCGATGGCGGAATATAAATATTGGAAAGGTCAGTTGGCTCTATAAAATTAATTTGTAATCTTCCTTTAAATCGTTCTTGAATAATAGAAGTATAAGCTTTCGCATGTTCACACTCTTTTTCAAGTTCAACCAGAGATTTCGATACTAAGCGTAGATTAAACCTCATATAACTGGCTAACTGTAATGTTAGATGACGCGCATTCCCTGGATTTTCCCGAAACAAACCTGCGATTAATTGGAGGGTGTTAAACAAAAAGTGTGGATTGATTTGTGCCTGTAAATTCCTTAACTCTGCATCACGAATATGTGCTTTTAGTTTCTCAGCCCCAAGCATGTTCAATTGATCTGAAATAAATTGTCCAAGCCCTTGTGCCATCATCATTTCAACAGGAGAAATATGCACTGCTTTTCGAAAATGGAAAGTAATAAGATACGTTACTTGATCATCTTCTATAATTGGAATGAAAATAGCTGCCTCAAGGCTACATTTTTTATGAGTGCACAAAGAATCTGATTTCGCGTGTATAACCTGGATCTTTTTCAATGTAATCGCTTTTTGTGCTGGAATTGCTGTAATCGGATCACCAAAATGATGATGATCTTCTCCCAATCCTATATGGGCTAAGACCTCCTTTTGATCTGTAATGGAAACGGCAGCAAGCCTCAGACGATTGTATAATAAATTTGCTAAGCCATTCGCAACATCAAAAGGAGAATCCTTTTTTAAAAATGGAAGCGCTTCCTTCGCGATGGTTAATGCTTGTTTCGATGCAAGAGCTGCCTCATTCTCTTGCTCACGTAAAACAATTCCTATCATCGCTGTAAAAATGACAATCGCTGCACTATTTGATAACACAAGTGGTAAGCCAATCGTATTGACAAGTGCAATCATATCTATTCTATCTGTGTATATAATAAGTAATAATTGCATATGTAAAACTGGAGGAAAAACCCCAATAAATAATGCCTTCAGCGGAGAAATAACGCGTTCATTGGAAAAAAATCTTGCCGTTAATCCTGCTAGTAAGCCTGTTATAGGATTGACAAGACCATTCGCTAATCCCCCAACACCGCCAAGAAAAAGGAGATGGATTCCAGTAATAACCCCAGCGCCAAAACCAAGAATCGGCCCACCTAATAAACCGGCTATCACAATTGCAACAAGGCTCATGCTAACAATTAAATGTTGATCCTCTACTGGAAAAATAACTAGATTATGACTGATGAATCCATCCTCATGTATGACAATCCCTGTAACCGTACTGGCCATTCCAAATAAACCAAACACTCCTGCATGAACGAGCGACATCTTCATACTATAATTACGGTACATTAATGATTGGAAACCAGGTGTCCGTGTCATCACAAATGCAATAATAAGAAGTAGTCCCAAACGTTCAAACAAAATAATCGTTAAGTTTTCCATTTCTTTTCTCCCCTTGAGACAATGCCAGACTGCGATTGAATATAAAATTTATTAAAATCTACAATGGATTGGGATTGCTCTCTTGAAAGAATGGTTCCCAAATATGCGCCAAGAAAACCAATAGGAATGGTAATAATACCTGGATTATATAGAGAAAAAATTGCCTCTCCTCTAATCCAACCATCACTTGGATTCATAATGTAAGGACCTAAAATGACAAATAATAAAGAAGCAGCAAGTCCACTAAACATCCCCATTATGGCGCCCACTTGAGTAAAACGCTTCCAATAAATCGTTAATAAAAGAACTGGGAAAATACTTGACGCGGCAACAATAAAAGTCATCGAAACGAGAAATGTTACATTAATGGTCTCCAAACGTAACGCAAATAAGGTGGAAATGAATCCGATTCCTAATGCCGACCAACGTGCTGCCCTCAATTGCTCCTTCTCCGTTGATTTCCCTTTTTTCAAAATATGATGAAAAAAATCATGGGAAAAAGCTGTTGTGGCGGAAATAACAAGCCCTGCAACGACTGCAACAATGGTTGTAAAGGCAATCGCAGAAACAAATGCCAACAAGAAGTCACCTCCAACCGCCTTTGCAAGTAATGGTGCAGCTAAATTTCCAGTAGGGTCCAGTAACATTAGCGATTCATATCCCAAGAAGGCGACAGTCCCTAGCCCTAAGACGAGTGTCATCACATAAAAAATTCCAATGATCCATGTTGAACTGATTAGAGACCTGCGAACCTCAAAAGCATTACTAACCGTAAATAGTCGTATCAAAATATGAGGCAATCCTGCAGTTCCAAGCACTAAAGCAAGTTGTAGCGATAGAAATTCCAGTGGATGATCAAATAAATTTCCAGGAAGGAAAAATTTATCTTCTAATGGCGTACCAGTTTTTACTTCTCCAATTAGCTCCGCAACATCCCAATTAAAATGAGAAAGAACGATAAGTGTGAGGAGAAATGTTCCTGACATAAGAAGAACGGTCTTCACAATCTGTACCCAAGAAGTCGCAATCATCCCACCTACAACGACAAAAATCGTCATTAATCCCCCTATGACTATGACGGAAATATAATAATTGATATCAAGCAGCAAACGAAGTAAAAATCCTGCAGCAACTAGCTGAGGGATTATGTATAGGATGGAAATCATAAACGTACAAAATGCCATAAGTAATCGCATACTCTCACTTGGAAATCGTGAACAAATGACATCTCCAAGTGAATATTTACCTAAGCGGTGAATAGGTTCAGCAATTAAAAATAATACAACAAGATAGGATACTAAAAAGCCAATTGAATATAAAAAACCATCATAGCCACGGATCGCAACCATCCCAACGATACCAAGAAAGGAGGCTGCACTAATAAAATCGCCAGCAATGGCCATTCCATTTTGAAAACCTGTTAATGTCCCAGCAGCAATGTAAAACCGATTAGTTGTTTTACTTCGTTTGGCTGCCCAATAGGTAATAATCAATGTACAAACAATAATATAAATAAGGAATAAAAAATAAGTAGGATTCACAGCGATTCCTCCTTATGGATGGCTTCTATCTGTCGTTCAATTTTTTTTGCTGTTGTATGATATAGCCAACAGAAGAACCATGTCATCGGAATTTGTAAAAATGCATAAAACCATGCCCAAGAAATACTATAAATAATGCTTGGCCGAATCATCACATCAGGAATGAAAATAAGAGATAAAGGAAGCAAAAAATAAAACAGTAATGCAGCAGCCAAAGCAGGCGCCATCAACTGCTTTTTCTTACGTATTAAATGTAAAATTCGCTCCTCCATTTCATCTTCCTCCTGTTTTTAAAATCTGAAAAATCAGTAAAATACTTCAATTCAAATAATACATGAAGGGTTTAAACATGTAAAGTTGATACTGAAACTCTGTGCTGCTAAAGCCGACAGGTCTCTATTTACTTTAAAAAGATCATGCCGATACTATGGTAGTAAGTTTCCTTTAAATGAATTAATGGTTTTATAGATACTTTTGCAGCCGCCCTCTGCAGAAAATAGAGTGCTTCCGATAACGTGTCGGAAGCACTCTTTATGTTTTTATGACCATAGTCAATAGGAAATTGCTTTTAATAGAAAAGGGCTACCCCTGGAAGAACTTATCATTAAAAGAAATATATTTTCTGTTATAATAGACTAATTGATTAGAAGGCTATTTGCTTTAATTAAAGAAAGAAGGGTATAGATGAAACAGGAAATTGGCTTTAGGTGGCTAGTCTTTTTCGTTGGTCTTATGACTTTGGGACTTGGGGTAGCTCTAACTATTAAGGGGCAGCGTCTTGGTGTTAGTTCTTGGGACGTACTTCACATTGGTCTGTTTAAAAACATGGGGCTATCGATTGGGCTTTGGTCCATTATTGTTGGAATCATTATTATCGTTACCGCTTCGCTTGGCTTACGTGAGTTCCCAAAACTCGGAACTTTAATGAATATGGTTTTTGTTGGATTATTTATCGACTTTTTTAACTGGTTATTGCCAGACCCCCACACTATTCCGATCCAATACATTGATTTTATCCTTGGCATAGTATTGATGGGTATTGGTGGCGGCATCTACCTTTCTGCAAATTTAGGCTCAGGTCCAAGAGATAGTTTAATGCTGTTAACAGTGAAAAAATTTAATTGCAGCATTACAGTCGCACGTACCATCATGGAAGTAGTTGTTGTTATAGTGGGTTTTCTTTTAGGAGGACCTATTGGAATAGGAACCATCATAATGGCCTTTGCACTTGGTCCAATTATTCAAGTATCACTTGGATACAGCACAAAAATAGTAGAAAAATGGATAAGCCACAAGCATGTGGTGAACGAGAGTTTTCTTGGTTAAACGAAGGAGCAATAATAATATAGTGAAACTCCCCCTCGAGGCCAGTGGGTCAGTCCCCCGTTCCGTTAAAGCTTTATTTCACCGAGGGACTGACCCTATTTTTGCCAACTTGGACTGAAACTAATTTATTCTCAATACTAGGGATTCAACCATTCCTGGAATGCCAACGAACAAGTTACTCAAATCAAAGTAAAAAAGGTGTTGGTTAGTTAGAATTTCCTAATCAACACCATTAACATTTATAGGTACACCTTACATTTAAAAATTTGTGCCTATAAACACTCTTGCTTCACGTAATTGGCATCTATTCAATTTCAAATACACCAAATCTACTAATATAGTCTGTTTCGACAGTTATTTTCCCGTCTTTGTACTCTCCGCCAATAACTTCCCATTTCTTCGTTGTTTCGTTGTAGTAAGAGACCTTCACATTCTCTGGATTTTTCACAAGTGTAGAATCGATATTACATGTTAATGTGACTTTCCTGCTAAACTTATGATTAGCTCTTGATTTGATTGTAAAGTCATATCCAACTAAAGCAGATTTATCTTTTACTTTTTCTTCCTTCACTTTAAATTCTGTTTCACTGTCAGGCAAGTTGGATGCTGGGAATAGTAGCTCTACTACTCCGTTTGAAATGACTAAAGTTGCATTTGCTTCTTTCAATTTTGAAATTGCATCTGCAGTTAGGACGATTTTGGCATTTTTTTGTTCAGCAATCTCAACAACTACAGTAGCATCTTTGTCTAATTCATCGAATGCATCTGCATTCACGGTATATTTGTTACCCTTTCGCTCCGGTTTAACCACGACCGTTGTAGGTTGAAATTCCAACCCGTTTATACCTAATTGAAGATCTTCAATCGCTGCCTGTAGCTGTTCCTCGGTTTCTACTTTTGCAAAGCACTGGGTCTACTATCAGAATTGAATTAAACATTTCATACATAACAAATCCAAACATTAAAACTGTAGCTAATGCCATCGCTGTTATTTGTGCAATCGAATTTTTAAGAATAGCTTTAATTACTTTCATTTTCAGTTCCCCAATTAATATTCTTTTTAATTTTATTTAAAGCAACATCGACACTTGACACTAAATTGTGTAGCTCCTTGTTAGAAACAACGGAGAAATTTCCTCCGTTATTCCTATTAACTTTGATACTGCTGTTAATCAGTTTTAAACAACTTTTAATTAATGCTAAATCGTTTGTAATGGCCTTTTTGCTCAATAAGTCCTCATTCTTGAGGTTCAACAGCTTTCGCCTCTCCTTCACCTTCCATAATTGAATATTAATATTCAAATACAACACTGTAACACTATTACGGCATTATTACTGATTCAACCAGTCGAAATACGGTAAGTCACCATTGCTGCTAAATTCTACTTTTCCGTTTCTCAAGTCGACCTTATGAGCCATATTTCTAACTGCTCCACGGGCATAACTTTTAATCCTATGTGCTGGTACTCGTTTATAAGCTTCAGTTTCTATTTTTTCATTAACAAATGTTTCAATAAGTGTGAGCCATGCTTGTTTACTCCATCTGTTAGGTGAAAATTCACTGTAGCAAGAATTACAGGCGTCAATTAAAGCAATTTTAAATTGGATTGGATTTAAAAAGTTGTCAATACCTTGTAAATTAACAAATGTTTCTTTCTCTTTATTTTGTTTTTCTTTGTTTATTTCTTTATATATATTTATTAAGTGTTCGTTTTGAACAGTTGATTTTGAACTGTTGACCATCAATTGTTGAGAACCATCAATTGAAGAATCCACAATTTTAGGATTATCAGACCCTTTGGGTTGTCTATTTTCACCAATGGAAAGTAAATGCGTAAAGCTTTCACTCAGTGCGATTATTCTAAACCCACCTTGATTTACCTCTTGAATCATAGTTAAAACTTCACTATCGTCAAAAGCTACGTCACTGACATTGTAATAATACAAAGTCTTTTTCCCATCTCGATATTGTATAGTCACCCAGTACTTTTTCGCTTCCAACTCCTTTATTGCGTTTGTTATTGGGCCTCGTCCAAATTTAGAATACAGTTGCATTTTGCTGATTATCCAAGTATCAGGTAATGACATTAGGTGAGCGATTAAACCAATGCTCCTAACATCCTCAAGGCTCTGTAAAGCTCCATTATGAATTTGAGCGTAATCAGTTGTTTTCCTTCTTTTAATAATTCCATTCATATGGTAATTTCTCCTTTAGACTTCATCGAACAAATTTGCTACAATGAAGTTGTTATTTTTTAAGAAACGTTCCCTTAGGTCGGCAAACTGTGGGGGAACGTTTCTTTTTGTTTGTAAACTTTTAAATAGTAACATGAGCCAATATTATTCTAAACTTCTTTGTTTTCAGAAAATATTGCTTAAAGCTCCGAATTGTTTATGGCTTTCTGCTACATCTTTTGACCATAAGTTTACATATTTCTTTGTAATTTCTAATGATGTATGACCCAGCAATTGCTGAAGGTGAAAAGCATTTCCCCCGTTTTGAATGAAGAATTTAGCTGATGTATGTCTGAATGTATGCGCTGATACTCTAACATTTGTGATTCCAGATAACTTGGCATAATGTTCAATCCTATTTTGTATGCTCCGCTTTTTGAGTTCGTCTCCATCAACATTGATGAAAAGATTATCAGTGTGACAATTGCCACGAATCTTAATCCAAATATCCATTTGTTCCTTCAGTTTTTTGCTCATGGGAACCACACGTTCAAAAAATGTTTTGGTTTCCCTTATTACAATTTCATGTTCTTTTACATCGGCAAGCTCTATACTAACCAGCTCATTAAGTCGAATTGCTGTATCAAGCATTAACAACATAATGGTGTAATCCCTTATTCCAACAAAAGTACGTTTGTCACAAAGAGAAAATAATAGTTTCACCTGCTCCTTTGAAAATGATGGTACAACCTCTTTACGTTGTTTCAAAAGCTTCACGTTAGCCATTGGATTTTTTTTAATGTGTTTATTGTTATACAAGAAATTGAAAAAACATCGTAGTGCTCGTAGCTTTGTGTTTATGGTGGTTGTTTTCAATCCCCTTTCTTGCATATCCAATATCATTAATTTAATATCACGCTCAATCATGTTGACTAATGGTTGTCTTTTTGATTGTAAGTTTTCTCGATAGTATTTGATGGTATGAGGACGTAAATTTTTAAGATGGCATTCTTCGTAGAATAATTTTAAAGCTTCTTCGTCAGTTGTGACGAATGTTGTCTTGGTGGAAATTCGTATTTCATCATCGGTTAATAAGCTTCTTCTTTTGCTCACTGCACACTACCCCCGCACACTTTTAGTGGTTATTTTGTCGTGTGAAATAAACACAAAAAAGCTCCATGCAATTAAGCATGAAGCCTAGATAATACTGCTTTTCATGATACCGGTGGTCGGGGTCGAACCGACACTCCTCACGGAACACGATTTTGAGTCGTGCGCGTCTGCCAATTCCGCCACACCGGCAAATACTTGGCAGGGGTAGTAGGAATTGAACCCACACCAAAGGTTTTGGAGACCTTCGTTCTACCTTTAAACTATACCCCTAAAATGGAAAATTATTTTGCTTTGCAAAACTTTGGTTATTTTCACTACCGTGAAAAAACATTGGTGGAGGGGGACGGATTCGAACCGCCGAACCCGGAGGGAGCGGATTTACAGTCCGCCGCGTTTAGCCACTTCGCTACCCCTCCACATTGGAGAAATTAATTATTAAAATTTATGGAGGAGGAAGAGGGATTCGAACCCCCGCGCGGTTTGACCCGCCTGTCGGTTTTCAAGACCGATCCCTTCAGCCAGACTTGGGTATTCCTCCGTATAAGAACATATATTAAAAATTATTTTGCTGCACAAAAAACTTTGGTTATTTTACTTCATAAAAAAACTTGGTAGCGGCGAAGGGAGTCGAACCCCCGACCTTTCGGGTATGAACCGAACGCTCTAGCCAGCTGAGCTACACCGCCAAATATTTTATAAAATTATAAGTTATTTTCACTATCGTGAAAAAACCTTGGTGGAGCCTAGCGGGATCGAACCGCTGACCTCCTGCGTGCAAAGCAGGCGCTCTCCCAGCTGAGCTAAGGCCCCATTTTGTTCGTTTTGAAGATGGTCGGGAAGACAGGATTCGAACCTGCGACCCCTTGGTCCCAAACCAAGTGCTCTACCAAGCTGAGCTACTTCCCGTATTAATGGTGCGCCCTGAGAGATTCGAACTCCCGACCTTTTGATTCGTAGTCAAACACTCTATCCAGCTGAGCTAAGGGCGCATTATTTATGATTAATTTTTTACTCTCGTAAAAAAACTTGGTTATTTTGCTTCGCAAAAAACTTTGGTGCCGAGGACCGGAATCGAACCGGTACGGTAGTCACCTACCGCAGGATTTTAAGTCCTGTGCGTCTGCCAGTTCCGCCACCCCGGCAACATTGGAGCGGAAGACGGGATTCGAACCCGCGACCCCCACCTTGGCAAGGTGGTGTTCTACCACTGAACTACTTCCGCATTATTTACCTGTATTAATAAAGTTATTTCTTTTAAAAAATTTGGTTATTTTCTTCTAAAATAACTTTGGTGCGGGTGAAGGGAGTCGAACCCCCACGCCTTGCGGCGCCAGATCCTAAGTCTGGTGCGTCTGCCAATTCCGCCACACCCGCATGGTATAAAAACTAACTAGAAAACTAAGGTACTAACCTCGCCACTTCGTAGCGGCGACATTGATAATCTTACAACGAATTACGACAAAAATCAACACCAAATTTCAAAGAATTTTTTTTACAAGTGAAAAGCCACTGAAATTATACCAAAATACATTATTATCCTTGAAAAGATAAAAAAAATGGTTTAGAACCTTTTTTATGGGAAAAAATACAATATACTTTATTCCCCCAAAAAGGAGCTGAATTACCTTGAGCTATTACCAGAAAAAAGACGCTGAAAAAACAATTATGAACCAGGCAGATCAAGAAGAAAACTCAAATAACGGTGAAAAATCACCTGAATTTGACGTATTTGGAACAGCGCTAAATGACCTTTACAGTCCTTTTGAATTTTAAAAAGCCCAATGTATAAATGAGAGACAACTCTCTTTTGTACATTGGGCTTTTGCTTACCTTTTTATCGCTTTCAAAACAATCGCTTCGCCAACAAAGTAAATAATTTTTTCATTCTCGATAACCATCCTGAATTTATCCTTGATCTCTTGTGAAGATTCAAGAATGTACCTCGTTAAATGATTTTTTTCAGGTTCAGATAGTTTCATGTTCGAACACCATGGATTAAAGTGAAACGTCTTCTCAAACCGGTGCCATTCAAAAATTTCTAAACCGCTATACTCAAGTTTCTGTATCCATTCGGATTTTTTCCAGGCACGAAAATGACTGTAATCTCGCATTTTTTCGATTGTATTATAAAATTGATCAAATTCTTGTTTCTCAGGGACAACATTATCATTTAATAAAAATTGTCCTTCTGACTTTAACACGCGATATACTTCCTTTATAAATAAATCCACATTCGGAAAATGGTGTGGCGCAATCCTGCATGTAACAATATCAAATGACACATCTGAAAAAGGCAGCTGTTCTGCATCTCCCTGAACAAACTCAACGTTTAGATGACCATTACCTTTTATGAAATTTTTAGCCGCAGCTAACATCTCTTTCGTAAGATCCACCGCTGTAACTTTTTTTACTAACGAAGCAAAAGAATTAGCAGTATGCCCGCCACCTGTGGCAATATCGAGCAGAACCTCCTGGCCATTAATATCTGCCATTCCCACCATCTTTACTAAGTCTTTTCCATCCTTATGAATCGGACTGGAAACATACGAAGCCGCATTTTTTCCAAATTGCTCTTGAATGTCCTTTTTGATATCCATTCTGAATCACCTCATAATTCTACTTTAAGCCATCCTGTTACTAAATAAAATTACGAGGTTTTTATCATTTAAGATAAGAAAAACTTATAATTCAAATTCCACTACTACTGGACAATGATCACTGCCCATAATTTCACAATGAATGTCTACACCAATTAAATGGTCACGAAGTTTTTCAGAGACGATGAAATAATCAATACGCCACCCAATATTTCGCTCTCGAACCTTGGCCATATAGCTCCACCATGTATAGGCACCTTCTTTTTCAGGATAAAAATGGCGGTAGCTGTCCACAAAGCCTGACTCCAGCAGCGCCGTCATCTTCCCACGTTCCTCTATTGTAAAACCAGAATTTCCTAAATTCGATTTAGGATTTCTCAAGTCAATTTCCTGGTGCGCCACATTTAAATCCCCACAGAGAACAACTGGTTTAACTAGGTCTAATTCTTTCAGGTGGGAGGTGATTCGATCTTCCCATTCTAGTCGGTAACCTAGTCTTGCTAAATCCCTTTGTGAATTTGGTGTGTAAACATTCACGAGATAAAACTTTTCAAACTCTAACGTTAGGATTCGTCCTTCATCTTGTGAATCCTCATCCCCTAAACCATAACGAACAGAAATCGGTTCAACCTTTGTGAAAACGGCAGTTCCGGAGTAACCCTTTTTAACCGCGTAATTCCAGTATTGATGGTATCCCTCAAGTTCAAGATTGATTTGACCTTTCTGTAACTTTGTTTCCTGTACACAAAATATATCTGCATTTACTGTTTTAAAGTAATCTAAAAAACCTTTATTGACACAAGCCCTTAGCCCATTTACATTCCAAGATACTAATTTCATGATAAAATCCCTTTCCCAGTTCATTTCTTTTCAGGAGAAATTGTATCAGCTTTAGAGAGTGATGGAAAGCATTCCGAATTACTGAAATCTTTTATACCTCGGACACATATATAAATCAGGAAAAAACGAGTTAAGTTTATCGCAAAAGAGCCTGTAACCACAAGGACATATAATCCCTTGGTGACAGGCTCAGTAAATGTAAAATATCCTGTTTTATGGAACAAAATATTGTTCTGTTAATTTTGTTGAAAATAGTTCTGATGCCGGTACGATTTTGATATTGCGTTTTTTAAATTCATCCATCGATTGAAATATCCCTACAGAACATACTTTGCCCGTTACCCCAACATGACCAATAGCAATTCCTTTACCACTGAATTCAGTTATTTTAGCCAATCTGTTCATCTGCTGTCTGACGTGGTTTGAAGAAGATATATCATCCAGGAAAACATCTCTTTTTAAAAGTGGGACATTCATTTCCTCGGCCACTTTAGGAAATTTGGAATTGGGGCTTGTTCCACTATCGATAATATATAACTTCTTTTCCCTCGCTACTTCGACAATCGCTCTAACGATTCCCTCATCCTCTACCGCTCTGGAGCCCATATGATTATTCATCCCAATTGCATGAGGTACGGACTTTATTGCTTCTTCCACTCTGCTTTTTACCTCTTTTGGTGAAAGGTCTACTGTAATCGGTTTTGGTCCTAACCACGAGCGTTTCCCTTTCTTTGGCTCCATCGGTAAGTGTACGATTACCTCGAAGCCATTTTTATGTGCCCACTCAGCGTGTTTCTTGGAGTGCTCAGTAAAAGGCATAACCGCCGCTGTGATTGGAATGTCACCTTCGAGAAAATCTCTCACACCACCCGTTCCACCGCCGAAATCATCAATAATAATTGCCGCCTTAAGCTGCTTTTCAACATTTTTTTCAGCTGATGCAGGATTCTGCATAGATAGCAACAAAAATGGGACAAGGCACAGAGCAAATCTTTTCATAAAAAACCTCCATTTGAATGTTTTACGTTAATTTGCCCTGTGATAAAAGATTCATTCCAACAAAAAAGGACCTTATAATAAGGCCCTTCTTAACGTGTATTCTATTCGTCGTATACTTCAACTTTTTCCATGACATCGCCATTTCTCATTGCTTTTGCTGCTTCTAGACCAGAAGTCACTTTACCAAAAACAGTGTGAACACCATTTAGATGTGGCTGCGACTCATGAACGATAAAGAATTGGCTGCCGCCTGTATCTTTACCAGCATGTGCCATTGAAAGAGATCCAGGTACATGTGTGTGTGGATTTCCTTGTGTCTCACATTTAATTGTATAACCTGGACCACCAGTGCCTGTTCCAGTTGGGCATCCACCTTGGCTAACAAAACCAGGAATAACTCGGTGGAAATTTAACCCGTTGTAAAAACCTTCTTTTGCTAACTTTTCAAAGTTTGCAACTGTACCCGGTGCTTCATTTGGATACAATTCAAATTCGATTTTCTCACCGTTTTGCATTTGTATGTGTCCTTTTTTTGCCACAATTAACATCTCCTTTATGTAAAAAAATTCATCTTTATGATACACTTTCCAACGTAGAAAAGAAAGTTTCATGGTTCAAATCTTCAATTTTGTGGTATTATAACTTTACCCCTTCCGAACATTCGCTTGTTGCGGGACACTTAACCACTGTACGGACGGAAGGGGTACGTAGTGTCGCTTTTAGCGGCATTACAAGAAGCCAAGACTCCGGTCTTGGCTTTTTTAATGGTCTTTATTTGTCAAACGATAAAATAATAAAATGATTGATAAGAAAATTAGGTATCCAAAAAAGGTATAAATATGCTTCCATTCCTGACTATGCACAAATAATCCAAACAGTTCAGAAAA
Organism: Neobacillus niacini; assembly: GCF_031457145.1. Classification (GTDB taxonomy): domain Bacteria; phylum Bacillota; class Bacilli; order Bacillales; family Cytobacillaceae; genus Neobacillus; species Neobacillus niacini_J. The sequence continues at coordinate 512,708 of NZ_JAVDVZ010000001.1, read as the reverse complement.
CCTCTCAACAATTGGCATTAATAAGCTTAGAAATAAAATAATTCCTACTCTCCCCCATTTTGAAACCTGCTTCATCATTTTAAGGTAAACCAAAACTAATACAGGCAAAGCTACGAAGGTGAATGCAATGTTAACCGAAAACACCTCTGGAAACGGTCTAATTGGGAACATGTACATATTCTTGCCAACAAAGTAAAGATCCAAGCTAGTTCCTAGCAAAATCGCCAAAAAGACTGTTGGACCATATTCTTTAATCAAAAAGGGTAATGACTTTTTTTGCCAAGGAGGCAAGTTCAAGCCTTTCGAGTGTTTTACAGTATTCATATTCAATCTCCCCGTTAATTTGTGTTTCATTAGTCTCCAGAAGATAGTCTGCAACTTGCCCATCTCTAAACCAATCTCCCTTTTCCGCTTCTTGATGATGAACAATTTTCCATGCAGACATTAAATCAGGACTATAAATTTTGCTAGCTCCCCATCTCAGCTTGCAAGAGTTTAATCGGAGCTGATATGGAATCCCAGGAATACCTTCGTTCACATTATTGAAAATATGCGGCCAATAATCTTTTCTGGAACCTGTATGAGGATGTTCTTTTGCCCATTTAATAAATGAATCTTTTTTTTGAAAAAGAACCTTATACAATCTTTTTCCTAATAAAATCCGTTCATGTAAGGTTTGAAACTGATGAAGTGTTTGCCCAGCAAGGCTGTTTTTTCGATAGGGAAACAAAATTTGATTAAAAGAAAGGACATCCTGCAGTTTAAACTCCAACGTGTTTAAAACATCCTTTTGATAAACTGGATTTTGTATAACCCTTTTTTCTAAATAATTTTGTTCGTTAATGACGAGTGCCATGGTAAGGATATAGGGGTCTGGACTTCTCCAAAAATAGTTCCAAATCGTCTCCATGAAAGTTGAAATATTTAAATAAGGCAACAAGTAAAACAGTGGTTTACCCCTTTTCAAACTTTCACCGTATAGCAAAAATTGTGGATAGGCGTCCTGAAAAATCAGCCAATTCCCACGTTCTAAAAAGCTAAAATAGTCATTCCGTTCCTTTTTCGTCAGTAAGCGAGTAAGCAAGTCCCCCTTTAAATCGGTCATGTTCCAGCCGCCATTTCTTGACACCATATGGCCTAAAAATGCCCAATGGATTTCGGGATGTTTTTGATAAATATCAAAATAAGCTTTCGTTCTTGTAACATTATTCAGGTTCAGTTCCTGTGTTTCACGTCTTATCCTTTCAAAAAGTCCCTGATTTTCTTTTGTTAATGGTTGGAGTGCGGCGTTTTTCATTTTTAACTTTATTTCATCCTTAATGAATTCGATTGGTGGTTTCTCCCGGTTCCTGATAAAAAAAATTACAATCACCTCCCTCGAGAATTCTCCTTCTACTTCCTGAATATGTATAGATGGAAATATTCAATTGGGAGAGGACTGAACGCCTGCGATGATCGATACAAGTAAAGGCATTGACTGGTTGGTTGAAATGCTTAGAAGGGATCAATCTCCCGATGGCTCCTGGGCTTATCCGTTTGAAACTGGATTATCAACAGATACCTATATGATCATTTTATTACGGACATTGGAAATAAATGATGAAGAATTAATAAAGGGTCTCGCTGAGAGGATTTTATCCAGACAAGAAAAAAATGGTTCCTGGAAGCTTTTTTATGATGAGCACTCTGGTAATCTCACTGCTACCGTGGAATGTTATTATGCGCTTCTGTATTCTGGATACTATGAAAAAAAGGATAAACGGCTTCAGGCAGCGAAAAAGTTTATTTTATCCAAGGGCGGGATTGAAGAGGTTAATATGTTCACAAAAGTGATGTTGTCCTTAACTGGTCAACTTAAATGGCCAAGGTTCTCCCCTCTCCCGATTGAAATCATCTTGCTGCCGCTCCATTTTCCCATTAACTTTTATTCTTTTTCGGTTTACGGAAGGGCAAATCTAACTCCAATGATGATTCTTGCTGACAAAAAATTCACCTTGAAAACGGGTAGGAGCCCCGACCTTTCTGATTTAATTGTTAGTCGAAATCATCCTGTTACCTGGATTCGTTCGGAGAAAATGCGCTCCCTTTATTCCTTTATCGAAGAAGGGAAAAAGGATTTGATGGGGTTGCCCCAGCAGCTTCATAGGATTGCTATACAGCGCGCTAAAAAGTATATGCTGGACCATATTGAAAAAGATGGTACGTTTTACAGCTATTACAGCTCAACTTTTTTAATGATTTTCGCTCTCCTCTCACTTGGGTATAAGAAAACCGATCCAGTTATCATAGCTGCGATTAATGGGATTAAATCCATGAAAACTGAAATTAACGGACTTCCACATATGCAATATACAACAGCAAATGTTTGGAATACCTCGCTAATTGGCTACGCTCTTCAAGAAGCTGGGTTATCACCTGAAGATAAAATGGTTGTGGAAGCAAATCAATATTTACTAGACAGACAACATGATCAATACGGAGATTGGGTGATTCATAATCCTAACAGTTTGCCAGGTGGCTGGGGTTTTTCAAATATAAACAATATCAATCCTGACGTTGATGATACGACCGCGTCCTTAAGATCTATCTCAAGAATGACTTCTACAAATCTAGACACGTGGAGTCGCGGGATTAACTGGCTGTTGTCGATGCAAAATGACGATGGGGGCTGGGCAGCTTTTGAAAAAAACACTGATAAAAAGATTTTTGAATTTTTACCAATTGAAAAAGGCGAGTTTATCCTAACTGATCCATCGTGTGCAGATATCACGGGTCGTACCCTTGAGTTCTTTGGGAACTATACGAATGTCCCGAAAGACCACAGAACGATTATAAAGGGAGTAAAATGGCTGGTTGACCATCAAGAGGTGGATGGTTCCTGGTATGGCAGATGGGGAATTTGTTATATTTACGGGACCTGGAGTGCCGTAACAGGATTAGCAGCAGTTAGGGTACCTTTCAGCGATTCTTCGATTCAAAAGGCAGTAATATGGCTGCGAGGAATTCAAAACAGTGATGGCGGCTGGGGCGAATCTTGTTATAGTGATAGTAACGGAAAATATACCCCATTGAAGGAGAGCACTTTGACCCACACCGCCTGGGCACTGGATGCATTAATTAGTGTTTCAGACAAACCGACACCAGAGATACGCAAAGGTATTTCCTACTTATTGAGGAATCTACAAAAAGAAGATTGGACGACAGACTACCCCAAAGGCCAAGGCATGGCTGGTGCTTTTTATATACATTATCATAGCTACCGGTACATCTTCCCGCTGCTGTCATTGGCTCATTATCAAAGGAAATTTGATTCATGAATCGACGGGGCCTGGTGTCCCCGTCGATTTTTCTATTTGTACAAATATAACTCCTCGGTTGCGTATATGATTTCAATTTCGCAGAAAAATTCGGATTCTTCCCCAAATCCCACTCTCTACATATTTTCGGGCACAATCATACTATCATTATCTTATTCATGAGCAAGCACCGCACCAAGCCCCTTATAAATCTCAACAATTTCCTCCACTCTCATTCTAACCAGCCCGCTCGATGATGGAGCGACAAAGTCAATCGTGCCTGGAACGAGCGCTTCCTCCTGCCTCCCCCATGGAACCTTTTTCAATCCGCTATATTCCTGGTAAACTCCCTTACCCACAAAACAGACCACTCGCGGCTTCAACTGCTCGATCTTTTTCCTGAGAATTTCTTGTCCTTCTTTATATTCTTCCTTTGTAATCTCATCCGCTGCTTTCGTCGGTCTAGCTACAATATTAGTAATCCCCATGCCTAGCTCTAACAACTTAGCGTCTTCAGCTGCGTCAAATTTTCGAGGAGTCAATCCTGCTTCATGTAAGATTCGCCAAAACCGGTTGTTGGGATTAGCAAAATGATGTCCCGTTTCACTGGAACGAATACTAGGATTAAATCCGACAAAGAGAATTTTTAAATTCTCTTTTATATGATCATTTACTGGTTTCAACATATAACAAACCTCAATTCATAAAATATTTCTCATTCTATACTACTAAACTACCTACTTTTTTCATAATGACTCATCTATCCCATATGAGGTTATCGCAGTAGCTAATATACCAACAATGGATACGACTAACAACGAATATAGTAATCTAGGTTCCTGAAGAAGTAAGAGACTCGACATTATTATCACAGTATCAATGGCATATCCAATGATTCCAACATTAATCTTTGTCCATTTTGCAAGTAATAATGCGAGAAGATCCATCCCCCCTGGACTTATGTGGTTCCTAAGCATCGTCCCTACTCCAATACCAATGATGGATCCTCCAATAATCACCGAACTAATAATCGGTAAATGAAATACATCCCTTAGTGGCACCAAGAATTCAATCATGAAACCAGAAAAAATAGCCCCAATTAATCCGTATAAAAAATAATGAAAGTCTGATTTATATGCTAATAGGTAAACAGGAATATTCAAAAATACAAAGGTTAAACCAATATTTAATTGCCACAGATAATTAAACACGATACTAATCCCAAACATACCGCCATTAATTAAATGGAATGGCAATATAAATCCGTTAACCCCGATGCCGATCATCGTACTTCCGAATCCGATTACAGCCAATTTCTTCAGCATGCTATCATCCCTTGTCCAAAATTCTATATAACCACTTATATGTTTGTACAAGGGAGTTCATTCACAACAAAAAGAACGGAGAATAGACCTCCGTTCCTTACGCTGTTACGATTCTTTTTGATTTTCGGACATGTTTGTAAAAGGAAACCATAACCGTTAAACAAGGTAGAAGCCATAAAAATAGTGCATAGGGCAAATAATCCAAGATAGGAATTCCGACAATCGTGCTGCACATGATTGCCAGCACACTCCATGGCACCATTCCAGGAAATAGCATTGTCGTATCCCCCATCACTCTAGCCAATTCCTCTTTCCCATATTTACTTGTCCAATGAGGCAAGAAGGACCTGCCCGTGAGGATTATCGGGAGCGTTTGATTAGCCGCAATTAAACTAATTAATAGAGTAGCAAGGAATGTTTTTAACGTGTCACCTGTTAAGGAAGTTGAATTTTGCAGCCATTTATCCAAATAAGGCTGGATGACATTCAGCTCCTCTATCAGACCATTATAGGCACCAGCCAAGGCTAGAAACAGCAATAGTTCGTACATATGAATGAAGCCTCCGCCGAGACCATCAATCCCATACCATAATGCCCGCACTATATCCGAAACTCCGGATCCCTCCATCATCGTAATGATAGCAGCCGCTAGTATACTAGATAGGAAGGCATAAAGTATGCTCATTCTAAACACAACGATTAGCAGCAAAACAATCGGTGGAATAAACTTTATCAAGGAAAGCTCATTCCAATGCAACGATTCTACATGATTCATTTTGGGTTCCGTAAAGTAGTCAAATGCCCCGTAGAACAGCAAAGAGATACCTACAGCCATTACCGTCGTGAATAACATCGCATTCCATTGTTTCTTCACTGGTAATTCTATTGTATGAGCTAAGAGCTGATGTGCACTAGAAAATGGAGAAGTTCGATCTCCAACAAACGCACCTGAAACCAATGCACCTGCTACCACCTCAGTTGGCAGGTTCAGCACTGTAGCTGTCCCTAAGATAGGTATACCAATTGCACTAAGTGTTCCAACTGTGGTACCCAATAGCATCGAAAACACCATGGAGACTATAAACGTTAAAACAAAAAAATAATCAGGATTAATCAAATAAAGGGCAATTTTCACCATTTGATTAATCGTCCCAGACAAATACCAGGATGGAAGTAAAAAACTAACCAGGAATAGAATGAAAATAACAATTCTCGTCTTATATACGCCTCTCATGCTAACTTGGAAAATTTGTTTAAACGATTGCTTTTTTCGTTTTGAAAGAAATATGAGTATTATATAGCCTGGCAGAAACCCGATGACTAGCGGTTGAGAAAAAAGAACCGACCAACATACACCTGCTAGAGTAACTGCCAGAAGGAAAATTAATTGCTTCACTGAGAATCTTTCCATTACATACCAACCTTATTTTTAATATACCTTATTATAATGAATGCAGTATCTTACGAAAAGCAAAATAAATAGAGCCGTGCTTTCAACGGCTCCAAACAAATTAGAACGTGTTAAAAATATTTTGACACTCTTCAGTTGAGTGTTGACGATGTAAGGTCATACCACTTCATCTAATTGTCTGTATAATTGATCCCTTTCGCCTTCCATTCCTTCTAATTCTGCATAATATTTCTGAAGTGTCTCTATATCCATTACACTTTCCATCTTCTTATTCAAAGAGTGGATTTTGGATTCAAGCTCTTCAAGCTTTTGCTCGATATCCACCACCTGAACAGAAACCTTCGCAGCTTGAGGCTTTTCAACCTTTTTTTGTGGCATTCTTTCTGGTTCTGCAGCCTGCACTACCTCTACCGTACTCAACTTTCCTTTTGCCCAGTCATAATTCCCATCAAAGAAGTGAATAGTCCCATCCTGAAGCCAATAAATTTTATTAAACAATTTATTGAGAAAATAACGGTCGTGTGAAACAGCAAGTATCGTACCATTAAATTGTTCTAATGCCTCTTCTAACACCTCACACGAATCAATATCAAGGTGGTTCGTCGGTTCATCAAGGATTAAAAGATTAATATCCTGATACATGAGCTGTGCAAGGCGTAATCGCATTCTTTCCCCCCCGCTCAATTGATTAACCTTTCGGAAAACCGCTGGTCCGTAAAATAAAAACCGCGCTAAAATATGTCGTGCTTCCCCTTCATTTACTGTTACTTCTGAACGGAAAATATCGATTACACTTTCATTACCAATTGTATTAAAAACATGTTGTGATAAATAACCAACCTTAACATTACTTCCAACCTTAACTGTACCTTGATCACTTTCACATTCGCGAAGAATCATTTTTAGTAAGGTTGATTTCCCCGTTCCGTTTTCACCAACAATCGCTGCCCGATTCTTGTACTGAACAAGCATATTTACTTTTTCAAAAAGCGTCCGGCTGCCAAAGCTTTTCGAGACATCCTCAAGCTTGATGACATCTTTTCCGCTCCGATCATTGGCTTCAAAATCAATCGCCATTTTCTTTACATCCAGCTTCGGACGATCAAGTTTTTCTATTCGGTCGAGTGCCCTCTGCATATTCGTTGCCCGTTTATGAAGTGCGGCGCTTGGCGGATTGGCGCGATTGGCCCAATCACGAAGGCGTTTTATCGCTTCCTTCATTTTTTTGATTTTTCGCTGCTGCTCCTGGTACTCCTGGAATTCTCGTAACAATCGCTCTTCCTTCTCTTTCAAAAAGCCGCTAAAATTTGCATGGTACAGCTCGATTTCCCCATCTTCCATATCGAGTACCTTCGTCACGACCTCATCTAAAAAGTAGCGATCATGGGAAATCAAAATTATTGTGCCTGAATATTCCTTAAGGAAGGTTCCTAGCCACTCAATCGCCATTAAGTCTAAGTGGTTCGTCGGTTCATCTAATAACAGAAGTTCAGGCTTCTTTAGTAAGCTTAACGCCAGACCAACCTTTGTCTTTTCACCACCGCTTAAAAGTGAAAAAGGTTTATCAATTAGGTCTGTTATCTTTAAACCATGTGAAACACGGTCCATTTGTGCATCCATTTCATACCCGCCGTTTAGGATGAAATCATCCTGCAGCTTTCCATATTGATTCATTAACCTATCTAAATCAGTAGGGGTAAGCTCTTGCCCCATCTCTACCTCTAATTGCTGAAGTTTTGTTTCTGTCTCAACTAATTGTTCGAATGCTGTCTTTAGGACTTCTTTGACTGTTAAATCCCTATAATCAGGAATTTGGGCAAGATAGCCAATTTTCAGCCCCTTTTTCCAATGTATGGCTCCAGCGTCAACACTTTCTTGATTGGCAAGCAATTTTAACAAAGTGGTTTTCCCGCTGCCGTTTCGTCCAACCAAGCCCACTCGATTCCCTTCATGGACCTCAAAAGATAAATCTTCAAAAATAATATTTCCACCAAAAGATTTTGCGATATGATTAACACTACATACGATCATGTTCATTCTCCTTTTTGAACACTCTCTTTACATAAAAAAGCAGGCATCTATAGATACCCGCTCCTCGAAAAATGGCATGAAAAAAGAGTGCTAAAAATGCACCCTCTTTTAACCTATTTTTATAATGGGTAAAGAGATGTGTTATCGTTCTATATTCAATTTGCAGTTTTGAAAAAAGGACAGACTACCCCCTTTGACAACTACATCATGAAAAATCGCACGGCACAAATATAGCGCTTCTAGCCACTGTACACGTACAAAAATAGAACCAACCATCTCTTTACACCTCCGTTTCACTTCAAGATACTATTATTGTAATTATTTCTTGTAAACATTGCAAGCCCATTATATCTGACTTATCGAAAGGTTTGAAATCTAATATTCGTTTTTTTAATGAATATACTTTTTCCTACCACCAAATCGTCTTCTATAGACAAACTTCCTAATATCCTCGTCTTTTATTTTTCCATCATAAGCTGCAAACAATAAGGACTGGAGATCCCGATAGTGTTCCATGACAAAAAGGGCAAACAGCTTCCGTTCGCCCTTTGCCTGTTTTATAAATTCCTCATCGCTGAGTATTTCTTGAATCTGTTGTCGATAAAATCCCAATGTATCTTCCCATTTATTCTTTCGATTCTCCAAAATGTCGCGCGCGTACTCAGGCAATTTTTCAATCACCAAATCCATATAACCTTGAGACCACATAATCATTTTGTCTTTTTCCGGAAGCTCCATGACCATTTTCATCAGTTCGATATCGTCTACATCTTCACTTGCTGCATATCTTCCGACCTGATTCACCATTGTCACCTCTTAATGAAGAATTATCCAACGACACTTTCAAGAGAATTTTCAATATCATAATCCTTTTTCTTATCTTCTAGCCAAATGGAGTACTCAGATTCCATTTTTTGATCAATCAGTGTTTGCTTTATAGCTGCTTTACTATCATCATAATTTGCTTCTTTTGCTTCCTTTTTTTCTTCTACTTTAATAATATGATACCCATAATCAGACTTTACTGGCTCACTAATTTCATTAATCGGTAGAGCAAAGGCTACATCCTCAAATTCTGTTACCATGGTACCTTTAGGGAAAAAGCCAAGCTTACCGCCATTTCCCTTTGAACCCTCATCTGTTGAATATTCCTTTGCTAATTCAGCAAAATCCGCTCCATCGGACAACTTTTGTTTGACTTCTTTTGCAGTCGCTTCATCTTCCACAAGGATATGGCTTGCATTTACTTGTTCTGCTTCACCCAATGAATCCTTATTCTCATCAAAATATGTTTTTAAGTCATCATCGGTTATCTCGATTTGAGGTTCAAGCAGTTTACGTAAAGTTAGATAATTTTTCAAATCCTCTTTTAATTCATCAACGGTTGTATTATTAGCTTCCAACATTTGATTAAAAACATCTTCGCCGCCATATGATTCTTTTAATTTATCCACTTCTTTAGTCAACTCTGCATCTGAAATATTGACCTTTTGTTTTTTTGCTTCTAAGGCAACGATTTTATCGGAGATCATATGCTCGACAGTTGCTGCACCATACTGATTTACCATTTCATCGTAAAGCTCGTCTTTACTGATGGATTCACCGTCTATTTTGGCAATGGCTTTATCCTTTGTTAGCGCTAAGCTTAGAAAAACACTCATCGCGAGAATAAGTACCACGATGGTAATAAGTAATTTTTTATTTTTTTCGATAAAAGTCATTCTTTTGCTCCCTTTGATTATTTCGCTAGCTTAACGTTTACACTGGTAAGCTTACCGTCACGATAGACTTCAAATTTAATTTCATCGCCAATTTTTACTTCTGAGTACAAGAATTTTCTTAAATCTGAGGCGTTTGCGATTTTGGTTCCATTCATGGAAACAATCACATCCTGTGCTCTTAATCCACCATTACCAGCAGCAGAGTTAGGTTCAACAGCGGTAATCATTACCCCTTCTTTTACGCTATCCGGAAGGTTCTCCCAGTATAATTGGGGCACCTCCGTTAAATCTGAAAGCCCAATTCCAAGATAAGGTCTCTCTACTTTTCCGTTTTCAATTAATTGATTGACAATCGGAATGAGATCGTTACTTGGAATCGCAAATCCTAATCCCTCGACGCCGCTGTTAGCAATTTTCAAGCTATTGATTCCAATAACTAAACCTTCAGGGTTAATTAATGCACCGCCGCTATTTCCAGGATTGATGGCTGCGTCTGTTTGGATAACATTGGTTTCCCAATTTCCCGCTGAGGTAGAAACATCAATACTCCTGTTTACCGCACTGATGATACCTTGGGTAACTGTTCTTGAGAATTCTAGTCCGAGCGGGTTCCCAATCGCATAAACTTCATCCCCAGGTCGAAGTGTGGATGAATCACCAAACTGGGCGGTAGCTTCAACGTTTTTACTATCAATTTTCAAAACGGCCAAATCAGTTAAAGCATCTGTTCCAACAACTTCTGCATTTACCTTTTCACCGTTAAATAACGATACCTCAAGCTTTGTGGCACCCTCTACGACGTGGTTGTTGGTAACGATGTAGGCAATGTCATTTTTTTTCTGAAAAATAACCCCTGTACCCATACCACTTTCAACATCCTGAGATGTACTACTTCCATAAAAGCTTCTGCTTTGACGCTGCTGGTAATTGACAATCCCAACAATTGTTTTGGACAGGTGCTCAACCGTGTCAGCAATCGATGAAGATGATTTTGCAGAGGTTGGCTGTGCTGTAACCGTATTTACCTCAGGATTTGTGTTCTGTATGGGGATACCATTTGATTGACTTCCCGCATTACTAAAGTTTTCCATATAGTCGGTATAAGGAAGTATCGTTAAGGTCAATACCGAACCAACAACACCTGCTGCTACCATAGAGGCAAACCCTTTTAACTTTTTCTTCTTATTCTTTGAATTGTTTTTTAGTTCTACACGGTTCGTAGGTTGTAGGGGTTCTTCTGACCTTTCTTCGGTACTTTCTTGTGATCGTTCTTCTGATTTATCATCTTCACTTTCCTCTAACACCGTACTTTCTGGTTCACTCGTAGTAAATACTGATTGCCGTTCTCCTTCTTCCCCCTGCTGGGATTTAGTCTCATATTCTTCTGGCTTGATATCATGAACATCTGAAGCTTCATCTGATGGATGTTGGGTGTTATTTTCATTCTCTCTTTCGAATTCATCTTTGTAATTCATACTCTTTCTACTCCTTTACACTAAAATTGTGTAATTGATTACTATATCTATACTTTAGCCTACAAATATGAAAAAACTGTTAACAAACTATAACGGGATTTGGAAATATTTAAGACAAAAGTATTATTTTTAATAAAATAAAAAACAGCAGAGAATTCCTGCTGTTTACTGATTAAAAGTAATGGTAAATTTGGTCCCTTTTCCTTTTTCGCTTTGAACCTTAATTTCTCCGTTATGGAGGAGAACGAGCTGCTTTACGATGGAAAGACCTAGACCAAAAGCACCATATGGATTACTTGTCCTGGATATTTCAGCTTTGTAAAAACGCCGCCATATTTTTTCCACTTCACTTGGGTCGATGCCAATACCTGTATCTTCTACTTCAATAATCGTAGCATTCTGTTCCGTACGGCCTCTAAGCCAAATCGTGCCATCAGTCGTAAACTGGATGCTGTTCTTGGTAATATTAATTAAAATTTGGACAAGACGGTCATAGTCCGCATTGACCATCACTTCCTCGTCTGCCTCAACGATAATATGAACATTTTTCTCCTCTGCCTGTACGGACAATTGTTCTTGAATGATTTCTAACAGTTCTAACAGCTGGATATTTTCTCTATATAACTCAATTTGATTGGACCTTATTTTTTCATAATCAAGGTTTTCATTAACTAGGCGAATCAACCGCTTTGCTTCCTGACTCACTAAATTTATGCCTCGTTCTTTATCCTCTTCAGGAATCATGTCATTCTTTAATCCCTCGACGACCCCGCTAATAGTAGTTAATGGTGTTCGCATTTCATGAGAAACATCCGCCATAAATTGCCGTCTGCGATTTTCTAGGCTTTCGATTTCTTCCATCGAGTGATTTAATTTTTTCACCATATGGTTGAAATCATTGGCCAATTCACCGATTTCGTCAAAATTAGAGGACGGCACATGGACATGGTAATCTCCCGCAGAGACAAGCGATGTCGCTTCACGGAGCCGCTTTATTCGGTTGACATGGATTTTTGATAAAAGCCAGCTCAGTAAAAAGGAGACGCCTAGTGCTATCAGGATCGTATAAATTAAGAATTGATTCACTTGACGAATCATAATACTTGACCCACTGATAGGCGAGGTTAACAATATCCCACCAATAAACCTGCCACGATCTATATAAGGTAAGACAACAAAGGTAACACCCTGATCAAATCGTTTATAATCACTTTGGACGATAATCTTTGTTCCATTTTTAATCTTCTCCCACTCAGATGGGTTTAACTCGATAGCTGGCCCACTTCTTCCCACAGCATAAAGATTGGCCTCTTGATCAAACATACTAAAACTTATTTTTCTTGATCGTAAAACATTACTATATTGATTGATAATTTGCTCCGAGAGAACAGGATTACGGTCAATATCAGAAATAATCGCTTCTCCATAGGAGATCAATTCATCTGCTTTAGTTTCATACACCAAATTTCCAACATAATGTGCAAATAAAAGGCTTAAAACAAGGAAAGCCACAATGATGATACTAATATGGCTGATAAATTGTTGAGAAATATAGTTAATTCTTATCTGTCTGAGCCGATTCATCAAATTTATAACCTACTCCCCATACAGTGTGGAAGAATGGCTGCGCAGTGGTTTCTACCTTTTTCCGCAGTCGCTTAATGTGAACATCTACTGTCCGTTCATCACCGTAAAATTGATATCCCCAAACCCTTTCTAAGAGCTGTTCTCTAGAAAATACCTGTCGAGGATGTTCGACCATATAATATAAAAGATCGAACTCTTTTGGCGTAAGGTTTGTTACAGGAGTCCCATCCACAAGGACTTCCCGAGTATTTTTACTTATTTTAAAATGTTCCGTCTGAAGGAAATCATCCTGCTGATTATGAACTTGTGTTTGGTACCTGCGTGTGACCGCCTTAATTCTCGCCATAAGAGTAAGTGGGCTAAATGGCTTCGTCACATAATCATCTGCTCCCATTTCAAGTCCAAGTACTTGGTCTGATTCTGTATCTTTCGCCGTCAGCATGATAATCGGCACCGTATGTTTCTCTTCTCTAATTTTCCGGCAAATACTTACTCCGTCCATACCAGGAAGCATCCAATCGACAATCAAGGCGTCCCACGTTCCTGTTTTGAACGTGTTGTACCCTTCAAGACCATCATTTACAAAGGTCCCTTCAATTCCTTCTTTTGCAAAAAACATCTCAATCATCGAACAAACACTTGTATTATCTTCAATCACGAGTATTTTCAAAATACCTTCATCTCCTAGCAAAAAGCTCTTCTTTTCTTAATTTTATAGCATTTTTTTTACATATCAACTATACCGCAAAATCTTCCCGGGGATTTAATAGTTTGTTCATGGTTTGTTAATATTCTTCATGAAAAAGAGGTCTGAAAAATAAATCTTAAATAATATTAATAAAAATAGAAATAAATGTTGCACTAATTCGACTAATTTATGAGTATAAAATCGGAGGAAAAATGGAGTTGAACAACTGATGATTAGCGACAAAATTTCGGAGTGGTTTTCCTTGTACAACAAAGATATATACCATTTCTTAGTTTATTACATCGGTTCAAGTGATGTAGAAGATCTGGTGCAGGAAGTTTTTATCCGAGCAATTAAAGGCTTTGATACTTATCAGAAAAGATCAAGTCCTAAAACCTGGCTTTTCTCGATTGCTCGTCATGTGGGGATAGATGAAATGAGAAAAAGGAAGCGGTTAAGGTTGAAACAAATGATTTGGTTCTGGGATGAGAAGACATATAAGGAAACACCAGAGGAAATTCTCCAACTCAATGAAAATAACAGGTTGCTTTATCAAGCAATCCACTCTTTAAAAGTCAATTATCGAGATGTAATCATCCTTAGAGGGATTAAAGAACTCTCTGTCTCTGAAACTGCCTCCATATTAAATTGGAATGAAAATAAGGTTCGAATCACCTATCACCGTGCTTTAAAGACACTACAAAAAAGTATAGGAGGATTTTCTCTATGAAAGATAATGAGAAATTTTATGATTTAGAGAGAAAAATTCGATCATTACCAGGGCCTGATTATGATAAACAGTTTACTAAAGATACCCAAGATATCATTCATGAAAACCTATTACAATTTGCAAGTTCATTTGATAAGCAGAAAAAGAGGGCTGCATTAATGAAAAAGATTTCAATAGGTTTAGCAAGTGTTGCTGCCTTCGTGCTATTCGCCATTGTTACTGTTCCGATAATTAAGGATAGTCCATCAAGTTCTGATTCAAATAAACCAGGGCAACAAAGTAATGGACATACTACAATAGATGAAAACAAAGACAAAGAGGAAATTAATCCAAAGCAAACTGAAATTCTTTATGAAAATACAGAATATGGATTTACCTTTACGTTACCAACAAGTTGGGATCATTATCAGATTGTATCAGATTCTTGGGAGGGTATTTCTATTGATCAACAACAAATTGAAAATGGTCAAATCCTATTAATTAGACATCCTGAATGGACGGAGGAAAAACCGAGACAAGATATTCCAATTATGATTTTTACTCACGATCAATGGTCCACACTTGAAAAGGGGGAATTTCATATTGGTACAGCTCCTATTGGTCCAACAATGCTGGGACAAAATAATGAATATATTTTCGCACTTCCAGCTAGATATAACTTTGCATTTCTAGAGGGGTATGAAGAAGTAGAAATCATTATAGCAAACAATCCAATTCAACCGAAAAATGTAGAATAGCTCAGTTTGACTGGGCTATTTTATTTTTGCAAACCAAAAGCACTGCAACAGGTTGCAGTGCCAGTTGATATCCATTTAACTTACAGATAGTTGTTTTATGGTTTATGAAGGAAAACGGACCCCGTTTGGAAAATCTAGATCTCTTTTGTATTTTCCGCTATCCGCCAGTATTTCTCGCTATCCACAACTAATTTCCGTTATCCGCAACTAATGCACTATTATTTAATTAGCCAGCCGCCATCTACCAACAAATCGGAACCTGTCATATAGGAAGCCTCACTTGAAGCTGCAAAGACAATTACGTTGGCGATTTCCTCCGGTCTTCCCACTCTCTGTAGAGCAGTATTTCGTTGAATCGCCCGAACAAATTTATCGTTTTGAAGCCCTTGTTCAATTAAAGCGGTTTCAGCAAAACCCGGTGAAACGGAATTCACGCGAATGCCATAAGAGGATAATTCTAAAGCGAGCGACCTCGTAAAATTGATGACACCTGCTTTTGCTGCACTGTAATGCGGTATTTCTGCTCCAGCCTGATGGGCCGATAGAGACGCCACATTGACAATCGCACGATCACGGTTTTCACGCTTCGCCCCCTCTGTCATTATTTTTCCGAGAGCTTGTGAAACTAGAAAGATACTTTTCAAATTAACATCGATCACATAATCCCATTCATTTTCTGTCATCCCTAAAATGCTGCTGTTGGTAGAACCACCGGCATTATTAACTAAAATATGCAAATCCCCAAATTGCTCATTTACATAGTCTGCAAGTTCTCTGACATCCTCTGAATCTGTTACGTCTGCTGCGAAAATTTCTGCACGAGGAATTTTATTGATTTGGTTGATTTCATTCGCTGTTTCCTCAAGCTTTGCTTTTGTCCTGCCAACGAGAATGACTTTTGCCCCTTCGCTTGCAAGACGAGCAGCCGTTGCCTTCCCAATGCCACTTCCCGCTCCTGTTACCAATGCAATCGTTTCTTGGAACCTCATCATTTTTCTCCTCTCCTTTTACAACTCTCCAGCAGCAACCATGCCTGCATAATCAATTAACATTAACATTTTTGCTTTATAGTTAAAATTCGCGAACCGAAGATCATTGGTTTGCTCCTTCTTTTTATTATCGTAGCGATGAAGCCTCGCACCACCTCAATAATTCTAAAAATTCAGTTATTTAATTACATACTAACTTGATAGTAAGTGACTATTGAAGGAGGGTTTACATGAAAACAATACCCTCCACTATTTTTTAATTTGATTGAATTCCTTCTAAAATCATTTCAACAAATATTTTCGCTACTTCCAGATCAGTAGAAGTGCCATTTGGTTTAAACCATTGATAGCTCCAATTAGTAGCTCCAAGAATAGCAAAGGTAATGATATGGGCATTTAAATTAGCCTTAAACTCTCCCTTTTCGATTCCGTCATTTAGTAATTTTTCAATATTCAAGCGGAATTCATCTCGCTTCGGGACAATTAAAGCAAGCCGTTCTTCATTTAAATTTTTCATTTCCCTAAAGAAGATATTTGCTGCAGAACCTTGTTTCTTTATATTTTTGATTAGCATATAAACAATTTCAAATAGTTTTTCTTTACAGCTGTTATTGTTCTCTAAAATCTTACTTTGTTGTTCAAGTAAGTAATTAATGTATCCAAGATGAATGTCCATTAATAGTTCTTCTTTACTAGAAAAATAATAGTAAAAAGTCCCTTTGGTTACACCGATCGAATCCACAATATCCTGAATGGACGTTTCCTTAAAACCCTGTTTTTCAAACAGTTGGATACTATGTTCAGTTATTTTGTCTTTCACCGCATATGTCCTCGCAATCTTAAAATGTGTAAGGAAATTATACCATACTCCTTTCTTGCTCACTTGTGGACAATTTTGCAAAATAGTTGAATTTCTTCCTATTTTTTTACGGTTTCCTCTCGTTAATAACCCCTTGGCTAGACATCGGTCTGCCAAAGGCTTCGCGTCTTTAAATGCGCTTACATAAAAATTCAAACTTGCAGCACCAGTTAACCTTTTGCAATGCGTTAGGGACATCACACTACCAATTTTCTTGCTCGTTTAAATGTTGCTCATATACTATTTCATTTGGGTTTACATGCTGTTCCATGAAGTTAGTCAGCTTTGCCTGTAACTCTTTCACTTAGCAGAATATAAAAATTCCATTCACTCCATCCCTATTACATACTAACCAGTTGGTATGCAGCAGCTATTATTATAATACCCCCAAACATTAAATATTCAAATTAATTTCTAAATATTCTAACAAATATTTATTTCCTTCAGAAAAATTAATATCTCCTTATTCCCTGTTTTTGCTTATTCATTACTTCATATGACTTTTCGATTATATCCGTCAAAACATCACCTTTGTATACTCGACCTAATTTGAGATTTTCTTGATAGTATTCAACAATTTCATCTAGTTTGTCTGAGGTTTCTTTTGTAATCCTTACATTTAATTGTATTCTTCCATTTTCAGCCAAGGGAGACACTCCTATCATTTATATAGCAGTCTGCTAGCAAATTGTATAATTCGTATTATTACTTGATTATATACTATTATTCTACACTTTTTTCAACAAAACCTAAAAAAAGAGTGACACTTGCTGCCTATCCCCTACTACGAATATGTAAATAACTTTTTTACATAAAAATAACCACTTTGCCTCAAATTATTGTGAGGAGGATTGAAAGATATGTATTTTTTCGCATGGTTATTTAGTGGATTACTTATGATTCAACAAGTAATACCTCAAGCTAGTTTACAAATCACAAGAGATGGGAAACCAGTTTCCATTATCAATAGAGAAGAATACTCGGTCGGGGGCCAACATTATTTAATTCTGGATACCAAAAAGTATGACGACCTGTTAACACAATTAGACAAGCAGTTTTCCGTTTCTCCTAAGGATGCAAAATTGGACAAGCATGAAAATATTATTCCTGAGCAGGCTGGTTTAATTATAAATCGCCAGGCATTTACCGAAAAATTTTACACCTATTTTTTCCAAAATCGAACTGCAACCTTAGAAATTCCCATGTACCCCGTTTACCCTAAAGTTGATAGTGAACTATTAGCGGATATCCGGAGTATACGAATCGGACGTTATATCACTTCTTTTAATCCTACTAATAAGAAACGGACAACCAATATCAAGCTCGCAGTTGAAGCAATCAATAATCATGTCATCTTTCCGGGAGAAACATTTTCTTTTAATCGTGTAGTGGGAAGAAGGACTGCAGCCAAGGGCTATGAAAAGGCTAAAGTGATTGTGAGAGGTGAATATGCAGAAGATATTGGCGGCGGCATTTGCCAAGTTTCCTCAACACTATTCAATGCAGTTGATAGCGCTGGATTAAAAATCGTGCAGCGTTTTACTCACAGCAGGCATGTTCCTTATATTCCACCTGGACGTGATGCTACTGTAAGCTGGTATGGTCCTGACTTTGAATTTAAGAATATGTATAATCAACCAATCATCATCCAAGCAAGAACGATGGGGAATCTTCTAGTCATTACGCTCTTTTCTTCGGATGTCATTGAATACCAACCAAAAAAAGTTCCTTTCCCGCCATTATAAAAAGTCCGCATATACAAATGCGGACTTTTTGCTTTAACGATTTTTATCATTTTGTAATGCACTAGCCAGTAACTCTTCAGAGAACTCTGCAAGTGCTGTGTTGTTCATATTATTTAGGTTAGTTTTGGGTGTAAAGCTTTGGACTAGATGTTGAAACGGCTGTACCATATTTTTTCGTTTTCCTCTTGTTAGTCCAAAAACAGCGGCACTTATTCCAAGTCCAAGAAGAGATGCCCACATGGTTCCTCTTCTCTTTCGTTTTTTACCTACCATATTGAAAAACGGATATATCATATTTCTCATCCAAAGCACTCCTTTATCAACATTAAACGGAAAGGTGAATGACCCCTCCATTAGCTTAATCTTTACCTTTTTGATGAGAATATGATTGGAAAAGTAAAGGTAATTTGTAATTTGTATACAGATTTCAAAAAGTTAACATTAAAGCTTCTTTATCCTCACAGGGCTAATCATCAGTATGGACAAAAGAATGGTGATAAAGGCATTGCTATAAAGAAATATCCCCATACACGCCATTAATAGTCCAGCAGCCGTGATCGGCAGACCTATAAAAAAGCCTCTTGTAGGTTTTACATTAAATTTCGCCAACCGTAATGCACCCATAGTCGGGAATAGCATAAATGCTATGGTTGTGTAAACTGACGGTGGTTCTAAAGAGTAAAATAGCAGCGCTGGCGCTACACCAAGACTAACAATATCAGCTAATGAGTCCAGTTCTACACCAAATTCACTATCGATTTTTAACCTTCTAGCCAATCGTCCATCAAAAAAATCAAAGATTACCGATAAAAATATAAACATTGCTGCCATTTGTATATATCCATTCATATTAAAGGTTATGGAAAAGACACCTGATAGTAAATTACCAATGGTAAATAAATTTGGTACTGCTCTCACCAAATGGTTTATCAAGCAGATCCCCCCTTTTGTGTCTACCGTTCCATTCAAAAGTTACTCCTTCTTTATTCTGCACCAATTTTTGAAAAGCGAATCTAAATTATCATCATGGTATAGAAAAAGCATTTCTTCAAATTATAAAAATGAAAGGATGGATGAAGAGAATGGATAAAACATTGGGTTATTTACGTGAAATTTTATCAAATTACAGTGACGGACATAATGAGGGCAGGCAAATATATCGCAAACTAACAGAGGGTAAATTTTCATCCGAGGGTGATTTGGTAAGACACTTAAATCAAAAAGAAATAAACTTTTTAAATGAAATTCTCCCTAATGAAATTAACTATGCAAAAGAAGAAAAAGATGAAAAAAGGGCTCACGAATTAAATGAAGTATTCGAACTGCTATTTTAGGTATGAGTTACATAAAAAAGAAATGTTTGTTAAAAACTACATCTCTTTTTGGGAAATTTTGATGAAACTCCGATAAATATTTCCTAGGTAAGCGCATACATTGACAAAAGACGAGTTTCTAAGTTGCGTTTTCATCAAGAAACGACAGAAAACTGTCGTTTCTTGAATTCCACTATACAGCTTTAAATGTCTTATTCCTCATTTTTCTTCCGGCTGCTTCCAGGTCTTTTTAATCTTCCTGAATCTTTTAAGCCTTTTTTGATGATTATTTCAATTTGCGCGTTAACACTTCGGAATTCATCCTCTGCCCATTTTTCAAGAGCGTCATAAATTTCCTGATCAATTCGCAGTAAAAATCTTTTTTTCTCAGCCACTTACATCACAACCTTAATAGATACTTCCTGTATTGATTATCGGCTGGCTCCCCTTCTCAGATACTAAAGCTACCATTAAATTATTTACCATTTGTGCTTTCTTTTCTTCATCAAGTTCAACAATTCCCTCTGTACTCAGTTGGTCGATTGCAGATTTTACCATTGAAACGGCTCCCTCAACAATTACCTTCCTGGCTGCTAACACTGCTTTTGCCTGTTGTCTTTGCAGCATCGCATGGGCGATTTCACTAGAATAGGCTAAATGCATGATTCTCGCTTCGATGATTTCCACACCCGCTAGAACAAGTCTATTCTGAAGATCCTTTGTTAACTCATCCGCGACTTCATCCGAATGTTGGCGCAAAGAGATTTCATAGTCGTTATTAAAATTATCGTAAGGATACTGACTAGCAATGTGGCGCAGCCCAGTTTCACTTTGTGTATGAACGAATTCCTTATAATCTTCAACATCAAAAACTGCCTTCGCTGAATCAAACACCTTATAAACGACAACAGCAGCGATTTCAATCGGATTTCCTTCTAAATCGTTTACTTTTAATTTATCACTGTTAAAATTTATCACCCTTAGAGACACGTTTGTTCTTGCCGTTAATGGAACCGATAACCAAAAGCCTTCTTGTTTGATCACACCTAAATAACTGCCAAAAAGCGTAAAAACCTTTGCTGAGTTTGGTTGAATAATCGTAAAACCAGAAACAAGAAGCAATGTTAATAACAAGAAAACAATGGCAACAGTCAACATAAGGAAATTTTCACTCAGTATAAATTGCCGAAAACTGAATACCACTATTCCAGCAAAAACAAGGAATAGGATAACACCAAATAAACCGTTCACTTTAAACATTTCTTTTTCCTTCAAGACAATCACTCCTTTAAGATGTAATATCTAACTACTATCATTATGATATCACTTTGGTATCAAAATTGAAACTAAAAAAACAAAAAAAAGCCGCCAACGGCAACTTTTAGTGGATATCTCTTTTTTTAAATCTGCCGCCGCGGACCTCCGCAATATCGGCAACTGCCAGGAATGCGTTTTCATCACTTTCTGTCACAATTTCCTTCAACTTTGCTTCTTCAAGACGGTTTATAACACAAAAAATTACTTTTTTTTGATCACCCGAATAGGCACCCTCTCCATTAATATACGTCACACCACGACCTAGCCGATTCATAATGGCCTCGCCGATTTCTTGTGAGTTGTCACTAATTATCCAAACTGACTTTGATTCATCAAGACCAGTAATGGTAATATCAATGGTCTTATAAGCAACAAAATAGGCAATGAGAGAGTACATAGCTCGATCCCAAGAAAAAACAAAACCTGCGCTTCCGAGTATGAATAAATTGAAAAACATTATGATTTCACCAACAGAAAATGGAAGCTTTTTATTAAAGAGAATGGCGAGAATCTCTGTTCCATCTAGGGATCCTCCATAGCGGATGACCATCCCTACTCCGATTCCGAGGACGATTCCCCCAAAAACGGTTGCCAGTAATATATCCTGGGTAAAGGCAGGTACTGGATGAAGTAATGTAGTGCCAATGGAAAGTATAATAATTCCATAAAGAGTGGATAATGCGAAGGTTTTACCAATTTGTTTATATCCGATAAAGAAAAAAGGGATATTAAGAATAAAGATAAAAATACCTAATTTCCAACCAGTCAAATAAGATAAAATGATCGAGATCCCTACAATACCTCCATCAATAACATGATTGGGTACCAGGAAAATTTCCAGTCCTACCGCCATTAAGGCAGCGCCGATAGTAATTAACATAATTCTTTGAATAATTTTTCTGGTTGTCAATCCTCTGTGTTGTTGAACTTTTTCCAACATTACCTTCTGTTCCTCGTTAAGATCAATGTTCGGAACTCCTGACATTATCTTGCCCCTTTCGTGATTTTCTTTTAATTCCATTATAACAGTGAATTAGTAGTTTTTTGAATATTTATACACTTTATTTCCCAACTTTTTTTATAATAGCTGTGTTACACTTGGCGGTTGATTGCGCTCCAATCAACAAGTTCTAAAATCAACAGTATCTATGAACATCCTTATAAATAAAAATAAAAGAAGCCGCCTCTATTTGAGACAGCTTCTTGGGAATTTAACCTCTTAGGGGACCCAACCATGACATCAGCCAAAATGATTACTTACTTCTTTTTAGTCTTTTACGATCTAATAGAAGGTTTAAAGATTTAGCCGATGTGTGCAGTTCCGTTGAAGGAATTAATTCTCATGAAATTTAATGGAATTCAAATTCCTTTAAAGAAACAAATTTACCGGTTATACCGATGGACTCATATCCTTTTATTTGGCTTAGCATCTTGGCAATGTAGGATTTGGATTGGTTGAAGGTTTAGATAGCAATGGTGATAAAGTGAATTCATTTATCATATATCGTTATCTGTTAACAATCCTCTACTTTTTAGGTGAGCACCTATACTCAAACTTTAAGGACCAAATAGTTTTGTACCTTCTATTTGTTTTCGTTATTGGTTGCTTGATTCTTTCTATTCATCATTACTTAAGGTTTCTTCACAAAAGGAAGCTTCCATCATAATTTTAAGAAAGATCATTTTGGTTTGAGTGATTTATCTACGTGCTTTTTCTTAGATAGATAAATTTTACTTTACTCCCAAATCCCAATAACTTTGTACCTTTCATTTTGATTAAGCGAATTCCTCATTCTCTAAAAAGAAGGTTTCGTTAGGACTTACACCTTTCCAATTCAATTTACATCGCTCCACCTACCAAACATTGCAAAGGGAAAACCTTTACTACTCGTTCACAAACGGAACGAACACGGATGGTTGAGTCTCCTAAGAAGTTATTTTTTTTTATTTATCCTTTACACTTATAGTATAGCACCAGAATCTTTCTATAACACAGCTTCTTGTGACGAATTGGTGAACTTTTCAAAATTAATAGACTATTAAAAATACTTGTATTATCACAAACAAGGTTTATGTTCTTTGGATAAGCTATTCATGGCTTAGGGAAGATTAGGATTAGTACATGTATTGAAAGGATGTCTGAAATGTTAGAGTCTATTAATAAATTTGCTAAACCTTTCGAGAACATTCATGATCTTGAACCCCTTATTCATGCAATAGGTGATGCCAAATATGTCCTGCTTGGTGAAGCTTCCCATGGTACATCAGAATTCTATACTCTCCGTGCCGAACTTACCAAAAGATTAATTAAGGAAAAAGGTTTCTCTGTTATTGCAGTTGAAGGAGACTGGCCTTCCTGCCAAAGCATCAACAGGTATATAAAAAATATAGGTTCACCTAATAGTGTTAATGAGGTACTTGAAAACTTTAATCGTTGGCCAACGTGGATGTGGGCCAATGAAGAAATTAGTGAATTAGTGGAATGGTTAAAGAATTTTAATCAAAAAACCAAACGAAAGAACAAGGTGGGGTTTTATGGACTAGATGTCTATAGTCTTTGGGAGAGTATGGATGAGATTATTAAATACTTAGAACACACGGGTAACTCTGGTCTGAAACAGGCGAGAAATGCATTCTCCTGCTTTGAACCTTATAACAGAAATAATGAGTCCTATGCTGTATCTGCTGGATACTTATCTGAAAACTGTATCAAAGAAGCTCTTGCGCTTCTCAATACGATACAAAAAAATAAGTGGAAATATGATGATGATGAAGAAAGCAGCTTGAACATGGAGGTCAATGCACTTGTTACGGTGAATGCGGAAGAGTATTACCGGACGATGGTTTTAAGTGATTCTAAGTCTTGGAATGTAAGAGATATTCATATGGTTGAAGCCTTGAATGCTGTGATGAAGTTTTATGGTGATGATGCAAAAGTAATCATCTTGGAACACAATACCCATGTTGGTGATGCCCGGGCTACCGATATGAAAGACGCTGGAATGGTGAATGTTGGCCAATTGATTCGGCAACAGAATTATTCCGAAGATGTTTACATTGTTGGCTTTGGAACATACAGCGGTACGGTTATCGCTTCAACCGAGTGGGGAGTGGACTTCCGTGTCACGAATGTTCCTCAAGCTCAACCTGGGAGTTGGGAGGATTTGATGCATAAAGCAGGAGCAAGGAACCAGTACCTCCTGTTTAATAATGATAATCGAGAAGATTTCAAGGAAACAATCGGTCACCGCGCGATTGGCGTTGTGTATCGACCGGAATATGAACAATATGGAAACTATGTTCCATCTGTCATGAGCAGTCGCTACGATGGATTTATCTTTGTAGATAAAACAAATGCCTTACATCCACTAGCTTTGGAAAGTCTTGTATACTAAAATAATTCACTTTTCACCACATAAATTTTGAAGTAATCCACATAATAGTGTCTGTAAGTATTTTAATTAGAAAGAAGGATTTTAATCCATGACAGTTGGAACACAAGTCAAAACAGCAGTAGCTAGCTTAAAAAGTGCACAAGCAAGTTTTGAAACCTTTGCATTATCAACGGATAATCAAAGTGCAAAAAAGCTCTATCAAGACGCAGCTCAACAAACTCAATCAGTATTAGATAGTCTTGAACCACGGCTACAAGAAATTTTGGCTGAGGAGCCTCAATATAACCAATAAGAAAAATTGAAGGGTTGGCACCCCTGCCAACTCTTTTCCTTATCTTCTAAGAAAGGAAGAATCCAAATGACTATTGCTGCAAGTGTTAAGCAATGCCTAGCGAACATGAAAGGAATTGAAGCACAATTATCTTCTCTTGCTTTAAATTCTCTAGATAATGGCGCTAAAGAAGTATTTCATGAAACCATGTTAACGATAGATTCCGTAAAAAAGGATTTACAAACGCGTGTTTTGGAACTTGAACGGCTTGAACCACAATATAAAGGCTAAAAATTCTGAGGTGAATGAATATGCCTAACTGGATTGATCTTATCATTCGTTCCTTTGTCTTCTTTACTCTTTTATTTTTCATGACAAAAATATTAGGAAAGAAGCAAATATCTGAACTTTCTTTATTTGAGTATGTTTCAGGGATTACAATCGGAAGTATTGCAGGTGAGGCGATAACTGGACTTGAAAAAAATATGTTCCAAGGAATGGCTGCTATTATTATCTTTAGCCTTGCAACACTCTTGGCTGACATTTTAGCATTAAAGAGTAAATCTTTCCGGGACTTTATTGATGGACGAGGGACTGTATTTATCAAGGATGGCAAGGTTCTGGAGGAAAATTTAAAGAAAGAAAAATACACCATTGATGAATTATCTGCCTTGCTTCGCCAAAAGGACATCTACCGTGTAGCTGATGTTGAATTTGCCGTTCTGGAACCAAGAGGGACTATTAGTGCCTTATTGAAAAAAGAAAATCGTCCATTGACACCTAAAGATTTACAAATGAAGGTACCCGCTGAAAAAGAACCACAAACGGTGATTATGGACGGTAGCATTCTAGATGAAGCATTGAGGTCGGCTGGGAAAAGTAAAGGTTGGCTCGAAACAGAATTAGAAAAGCTCGAACTAACCCTTGATAATGTATTTATAGGTCAAGTTGATTCTTACGGGGAATTAACTGTAGATATTTATGATGACAAATTACAAGTCCCGCAGCCCACTCAAAGACCTCTATTACTGGCAACACTGAAAAAAACTCAGGCGGATTTGGAAATATTTTCTCTTGAGACACAAAACGAGAAAGCAAAAGCGATGTATGAGAAAAACGCGAAACTTGTACAGGAGACAATTGATAAATTGACTCCTTACCTATCCAGTTAAAGACCTTAAAGCCTAATCCAAATGATTAGGCTCTCGATTTATTAAGCACTTACTTTTTTCCCATCCAGAATATCTCCTTTGTGTGACACATAGCTGTGAAGCACCATTCCCGCCATGACCAGTACCATCCCAGTCCATGATATGACGGATGGAAATGCCGCTTTCAATAGGAGTAATTCGCCCATTAACGCAAATAAAACCTCCATTGATTGTGTCGCCTCCACGTTCCCTAATTTTTGCATATTCCCTCGCACTAGATCTGTTGCCTGGAAAAATAAAATCGTCGCGATCACGCCGGAGGTGATGGCTACAATTCCTGATTGAACTGATTGACCGATACTTGGTGGACCTACCGTAAACAAACCATAAATGGCTAAAACAATCCACAACGGCAGGCTGGCAATCGTCATCCCCAATACACGTTGAAAAACATCGAGCCTTCCGCCGCATACATCCATCATCCGTCTGTTCCCTAAGGGATAAGCAAAGGAGGCAATAATAACAGGAACCACCCCTAATAAGACCTTGTAAGTTGAAAGAGAACCTGCTTGCTCCACCTGCATCAAAATAATCCCGAGCAAAATAATCATCGACATCGCCATTCCCTTTAAAGGAATTTTCCCTTTTACCTGCACTGGACCCTTTTTGGTCATAACCGTTTCAAAAAAAAGTGGGGCCAATAAGGAACCTGAAATAATCGTAATTTGCCAAGTTGAAGCGATTAGCCATCCAGGTGCATAGGCGGCTGAAAAACAAAGCGGACCATAAAATAGTCCAAATCCTACCGTGCTCCATAACAGCCATGCTTTAGGATTGTTTTTCATTTCTTCAATCAAGGGCTTAAGATTCCTTCTTCCGATAACAAGGAGCAGTAGAAAGGGAACCATAAAGAAATACCTGAGTGAAGCACTCCATATCCAACTCCCTCCTTCCAGCTCCATGGATCGGTTAATAATAAACGTAAAAGCAAAAAAGAATGCAGCCAAAATGCCTAGGATAATTGGACGCATTTTTCTCTATTCCCCTTTTGACTTTGATTTTCTCCCAAAGAATTAGTCCCATTCAATGGATACATTTTTTCATTATACCAAATGTCTGAATTATTTGTTATTTAAAATCAAAGCATAAGTCAAAAATGTCCTGCATAATTTGTTTAGTCGTTCAGAAGCTTGAAACTTCTTGAAAACATATTCGTATATTTGAATGGCAATAAAATTACATTAAGTGAGGTTGATTGTATGTTTGGAAAAGTAGCAGCAGATATTTTAGGATTAAGTGATGTAGGTTCTGTAATTAAACCAGAAAATTACGACAAGGTTGATTCTGATGATTATATGTGATGCATGAGGATAATGAAAGGATTTATTTTCTGATTAAATCAAAATCGGATGAATATTGTTTCACAAATAATGCCCTTATTCATCTTGATGGAACAAGTGCTACGAGCAAAAAAAGAATGCTTCATCGGTACAGTTATGCTACAAATAGAATAGCTGACCTTAAGCTTGAGACTGCTGGTACGGTCGATCTCGACATTGAAATTAAATTTAAGATTGGTTCTGAGCCCTTTTCCATTGATATCCACAAAAAACATATTGAAGAAGTAAAAGACCTATATAAAGCACTAATAAAAATATCAGAACTTGCGCACGATAATGAAATATCGCTACGGTATGCTAAAGAAAGCCTTGATATTGCTTCCACAACATTAGGTCGTGTAAATAGTTCAGAAAACAACTTAGTCGTACAATTCAAAATGTTAAATCAAGCTGCCTTCCAATGGCTGGAGGATAGCAAAAAGCAATATAACGTAAAAGACTATGGCTTTGTTTTTGAAAAATACATTAATAATTAAGGCTGTTTTCATAACTTTAAAGGTATTAATATATGTAAAACATAAAAACAGACCCATTTGGGTCTGTTTTCCACATGCTATGTGATTAAGCTTTGTTTACGTTAGCTGCTTGTGGTCCACGAGCGCCTTTTTCAACATCAAAAGTTACTGCTTGACCTTCTTCAAGAGTTTTAAAGCCTTCGCCTTGGATTGCTGAAAAGTGTACGAATACATCTTCTCCACCTTCGCGCTCGATGAATCCGAAACCTTTTTCTGCATTAAACCATTTTACTTTACCGTTTTCCATATTTGTTGCCTCCTAGTGTGTAATCCACACAATTGTATTACTATTCTTGCTCATTGTGATCCAGGCGAAAAGCAATAACTTATTCAAACCTTTACTACCGAACAAAAATAATTCTTCATAATCATACCAGAGAATGAAAAATTAAGCAAGGTCTCGTCCAATACTTCACCCTATATTTGAATAAACATGTTATAGAATGGTCAAGTTATTAAAAATGTCACTAGGATGTACCCTAGTGACAATTAACAACCTTAAATTTTCTTTTCTAACTCCCAGTCGTATAAATCTTCAATTTGGCAATTTAATTCTTTAGAAATCGTCATGGCAGTACTAAGATTCATTACCTTCCTAGACATGTAGCCGTTCAGCTGTTCTAAAGGAATGTGTGTATTCTTTTCTAAGCCCTCAAGATTCATGCTGTTCTTAGTTAATAAGGCTTTGAGGTTACTCTTTTTCGCTTTATAATTAGTCAAAATGACACCTCGCTTTTTAATTAGTGTAACACAATGAAAATGTAAATGAAAGGAATCGCACCCATCCGCCTTTATTCTGCACCGACTAAGAAGCTTCATAAGTTGGTAACAGGCAACTAAAAATAAAATGTGTTATAATTAAATTGATGAAAAAAGGGGTGTTGAATTGAGGAATTCGAATAATAGATTCAATAGCGGGCAGACTGTGAAACTAAAAGACACTGGCGAGGAAGTTACAATTTTAAAATGGCAATATGTAAAAAACATGAAAAGGTATTCATACATCGTTAAAGAGCATCCAGAGACATTTTTTTTCGAAGAAGAATTTCTAGTTCAATAATATAAAAAAAGACCAAATCCATCGGATTGGTCTTTTTTTATATTATTAGAACTCTGCATTACCTGTTGTTCTTGGAAATGGAATAACGTCTCTAATGTTTGACATTCCAGTAAGGTACATGATTAAACGTTCAAAACCAAGACCATAACCTGAGTGTTTAGTACCACCATATTTTCTTAGCTCGAGGTACCACCAATAATCTTCTTCACTCATACCTAGGTCATTAATTTTTCCAGCAAGAATGTCCTCGCGCTCTTCACGTTGACTTCCGCCGATTAATTCACCAATCCCTGGTACAAGCAAATCCGTTGCGGCAACTGTTTTATTATCTTCATTTAATCTCATATAGAAGGCTTTAATTTCTTTCGGATAATCCGTAACAAACACAGGTTTTTTAAATACTTTTTCGCATAAGAAGCGCTCATGCTCGGTTTGTAAGTCAAGACCCCATTCAACTGGGTAACCAAAATTTTCGCCAGATTCTTTTAAAATTTCAATAGCCTCAGTGTAAGTTACACGCCCAAAACTTGAATCATGAGCATTATTAAGGCGATCTAAAAGACCTTTTTCGATAAAACTGTTAAAGAAGTTCATTTCTTCTGGTGCTTGTTCAAGAACATAACCAATTACATACTTAACCATATCTTCGGCAAGGTCCATGATATCTGGAAGCTCAGCAAATGCTAATTCAGGTTCAATCATCCAGAATTCAGCTGCGTGTCTTGCGGTATTAGAGTTCTCTGCTCTAAAAGTCGGACCAAACGTATAAACATTGCGGAACGCTAATGCAAAAGCCTCGGCAGATAATTGCCCACTAACAGTCAAGTTGGTTTCTTTATTAAAGAAATCCTTAGTTAAATCTGTTTTTCCCTCATCATTTTTTGGAGGGTTGTCGATATCAAGTGTCGTAACTCGGAACATTTCTCCTGCACCCTCGGTATCGCTGCCTGTGATGATTGGTGAATGAACATAAACAAATCCTTTATCCTGGAAGAATTTATGAATCGCATAGGAAGCTAAAGACCTAATACGAAAAACAGCTGAAAAAGTGTTGGTCCGTGGTCGTAAATGTGAGATCGTTCTTAAATATTCAAATGAATGTTTCTTCTTTTGTAAAGGATAGTCAGTATTCGAAAGTCCTTCAATAGAAATATTTGTTGCTTTGATTTCAAATGGCTGTTTTGCTTGAGGAGTATGGATAAAATCTCCTTCTACCTTAATGGATGAACTAATTGGAAGCTTTGCAATCTCTTTAAAATTCTCCAATTGCTCGTCAAAAACGATTTGAACACCTTTAAAGAAGCTTCCATCATTCAATTCAATGAAACCAAAGGTTTTAGAATCGCGGACTGTGCGGATCCAACCTGATAATTGAACCTTCTGGTCTATGTAACTGTCTGTATTTCTGTACAAATCCTTAATTAGGGCCTGTTTCATTTATTTGCAACCTCCAACTCTTATGAAAAAATAAAAATCCTCCCGCCACATGGGACGCAAGGTAATTTTCCACAGTAAATTTGTTTCTATTATCCCTTCAATATTATATAAAACTCCCATCAAATAAGCAATATTCAACAAATTATCCTGTAATCTTTTAAAAATTTTTCAGAATATTTGCAGGATTTATCTTATAAGAAGTCGAAAAGATATAGGAAATGTTCGATTCTTGATAAAGGGAGTGTCGATTGTGGATAAAGTTACGTGTATTGCTTATCTTCTGTATCAGTCTTCTAAGAGTCAAGACATCCGAGAAAAAGCGATTCAATTACTGAATGGCGACGTATCCATTCGGGAGTTAAAAAGAAATACCAGCTTCCAAGCCTATATAATAATGGCAGAATCTACTTTAAGAAAGAATAACTTCGACAAACTTCAAGTACAAAAATTTGCCGAAGAGTTTTTATTACTAGAGGTTTAAGCTTCCTTCGGGAAGTTTTTTTAAAGATTGTTTTCGAGTTTAAGAAAAGAGCTTTTCATAAACAAAAATTTCCTTGCCATTTTTCCATAAAGCTGTTTTAATAGAAAGAAACCCTAATGATTCCCAAAATTGCTTGGCTTTTCCATTTTCTTTGATGACTCCTAAGCGAATACGTTTTAACCCTCGTTTACGCATGTCACTTTCATAAAGTGCATATGCCTGTGTACCAAAACCAAATCCTTGATAATCACCATGAATGATTAAAAGTCCCAGCCATGGGCATTGGTCTTTCGGATTTTCCATTAAGTAATCGATCATCCCTATATAGGTATCATCTAATTTAATAAACACACTAGTACTTACAGGATTCAAGAGCTCTTTTTCCACATCTGCAAGTTCCCTTTTGTGTTTACCATTTTCAAGAACATTATATGAAGGATTCGAATTTATGATTTCAAGCGCAATATAAAGCGTTTCTTTTGTTATCTCTTCAAACTGTACAGACATGTTTGTCCTCCTATTCGCTAATAAAACCAATTATATCAATATAGCCTATTTAAAAAAATATAAAATGAGAAAGGTGATTCTATGGTCCAAGTAAATGTTAAGGTAACATTTGAAGGCAAAAATTATTTAACAAATGTCTTAGCTACTCCAAACACTTCCGAAGAGGAAATTTACCGCCTTGCTTTTGAACAAGTTGAAAAACAATGGAAAAACAATTAAAGAATCAATAAAAACAGCGACCATATTTTGGACGCTGTTTTCACGTTCTTATGATTCTATTTCATATAATGTCTCCGAAACATTTTTCATTAACGGACTTATATCCTTTGTGGCAAAAAGGTGCAGCCTATGCATGGCGCGAGTACAGACGGTATAGAACAATTTCCGCTCGCTCTCATTTACATATTGAGAACTATCATAAAGAATAACACCATCAAACTCAATTCCTTTTGCTAAATAAGAGGGAATCACCAAAATCCCTTTTTCATAGGCAATGGTAGACTTCTCGATTAGATGGAGAGGAAGCTCATTTTTAAGTGCTGCATATACCCTTTTACTCTCTGCTGCGGTTCTACAAATAACCGCTATCGTCCTATGTCCTTCTTGTAAAAACTCATTTATCTTCTCCTGAATCAAACCATTCGATAAGTTAGACTGGGTCATTTTTATCGTTGGTTTCCTGCCATGGCGATTAAATGGTTCAATTGCTTCACCACCTTCAACCAAACTGCGGGTGAAATCAACAATTTCCTTTGTAGATCGATAAGTTTTTGTCAAAATGATTTTTTCTACATCTTCTTCTTTTTCTTGATAATCCGTTATAACTGTAGGAGATTCTGTCGCACCTGAGAAGATGGCTTGATTGTAGTCGCCTAGAAGCGTCATTTTACTATAAGGGAAAAGCCTTTGTATGAACGCAAACTGAAAAGGTGTATAGTCCTGTGCTTCGTCAATAAATATATGACGAATACCTGATGAAGACTTTCTTCCTTTAATCAAATCCTGTAAGTAAACAAAAGGTGTTGCGTCTTCGTAGGCGATGTTATCGTTTTCTAATCTGTCTACTGTTTGTAAACAAATTTGCGTCCAGTCATCAAGAAGGATTTCGGTATCATTGGCACCTTTTTTAAATAGCTGGCTATAAAGTGTCTGCATATCGATAAAATTCAACCTTTTTACTCTAGAGAATAACGGTTTAAATTTTACTTTTACTACTCTTTCAGCTAGGAATTTTTGTTCCTGTTCAAAATCATCAAAGCTATTATCACTATAGCGGTTTTTATCTTGCAATTCCTGGTACACTTCTTGATAGTCCTCTTTTTCAAGAAATTGTACCTCTTCCTCCACCCAGCTTTTTGACCGTTCCTGTCTGACTCTTCTTTTTAACTCTCTTAACAGCCAATCCTTTACCATTTCCATTCGATTGGGGATGGCGAAACTCGAATCTAACGAATAGAAGTAATCTGAGATTGCTTCATTCGATATGATAATTTCACCGCGAAACACTAAATCTTTAAACAGTAACCCTTTGCTAGATAGATCCTTTTCATACTGATCAATGATATCTTTAAACGCTAGACTTGCTTTGTATCGAATTCCTTTAACCCTTGTATGGTAGTCTTGATTGTCCTCTTGGTTAAGTAAAAATTCCATTTGATCGAAAGGATCTTCAACATCAAATTTCTTCCCAATTCGATGATTTAAGTATTCCATAAAGGTCGCCTGCTCCATGTTCTCTTCCCCTAATTCAGGAAGTACTGTCGAAACATAGGAGTTAAAGAGAGGATTCGGAGAAAACAGCATAATATTTTCTGACTTTAAGGTATCACGATGACGATAAAGCAAATACGCAACCCGCTGAAGGGCAGCAGATGTTTTACCACTGCCTGCTACACCTTGAACAATGAGCAGTTTGCTTCGTTCATTTCGGATAATTTGATTTTGTTCCCGCTGAATCGTAGCAACAATGCTTTTCATTTGGGCATTGGCATTATTTCCAAGGACCTCCTGGAGCATTTCATCGCCAATGGTTACACCGGTATCAAACATCGCTTTTATTTCAGATGCTCGAATAATAAATTGACGTTTTAATTCCATATCCCCCTCTATTTGCCCTTCTAGTGTGTTATACACCGCTGGACCTGGGGCAAAATCATAATAGAGGCTGGAAATGGGAGCACGCCAATCATAAATTAAAAAATTCTCATCATGCTCATCCATAAAGGAAGCAATTCCAAGATAAACGTGATCAGCATTGGCTTCCCCTTTTTCAAAAAAATCAATTCGCCCAAAATATGGTGAAAATTTTAATCGTTCAAGGATTCTTATCTGCTTATCCATTTGTTTATATGTTCGTTCTCGCTCTGATAACAACTCTGCCTGTTGCTTTATACTAGCCGCTGTCTCAATGACATCATCCGGTTCATCCATATTAACGGTGACATCTTCCCAAAAGGTTTTTCGAAGCTCAAGTACATCTGAACTAACACCGCCAGTATTTTTCTGGAGTTTTTGCTTTTTCCTTTCAATCTCTTTTATTACGAAATTCACTCGTTCCTGCTCGAATTGCAAGTCCTTATTCTGTAAATCGCTCATATAACCACTCTCCAGAAAAATTTTTGATCCAGATAATTTGACAACCATTATCTATTTGTGCTATTGTTATTATAGGAATATTTTATATTCCACCTATATAGATAACGAGACCAAAATTTATTTTATCATGAATTTTATTTGATTACAATAGAAAACCTACGGGGTTTTTATTTGTTTTTTTAACTACTTTCTTCTCCATTTATTCTTCACGCTACATCCTCACATTCTTCTGTCTCTTTCTTTATGCCATAAACCCACTCTCTATATTGACCATATAATATAATCGTTAAAAACCTTATTATAAAATAATTTCCGATATGCGATTTTTCTTTCACCAGTGTTAACTTTCTAAAGACTAGATCTAAACCGATTGTTATGAGGAATACCCTCAGTTTTGAAATCCAATTATTTTGTTTCAATAAAGACATTGTTGAAATAAATGATAAAGAAATTGCATAAGATGGGACCAATATAAAATGTTCGTTCCAGGAATGATATCTCCCCAACCCAAAACGAATCTTCCGAGAGGCTGCAAATAGAAATAATAAATTCGCTTCTGTTACCATAATCATGAAGAATAGAGAAATAAAGCGAATTACCGGATTTCTTTTACGTAATAAAACATTCCACCTATCACTGATTGTGAAATATATAGGAATTAAAACTAAGGTATAAACTGTTTTCCACCAATAATGTTTATAAATTCTTAACCTCAAAAAAAGAACTTCTACCAGCGCAAAATATAGTCCTCCTAATAAATTGCCAAACCATCCTATTTTTAGAACAGTTGAGAAAACAGCAGTAAAGGGCACAAAAATAGCCTGTGATAAAATAGCACCAAGTATATCATCGAAATAATTATTTTTTAATATTCTCGGCTTATATTTATAGGCTTTAAAGAGATTTAACACAAAAAATTCTAACAGATAAGCTAAACCAATATTTGACATTAATAGTGTAAATAATTGCCTTTTGTCTTTACTTTTATAAAACGAATAACACAGTAAGGCTGAGTGGATGAGTAATAAAATAATAAAAGGTATTTTATTATATTTTGGATTCTTCATAATATATCCCATTTCAATGTTTGTTTTAATAGTAGTATTTGATTTGCCTCCCTTTTCATTCCAACAACATTTGCAAAAGCTTAATAAGTTTTCACGATAAAGAGCTCTCCACCAAGGAGAGCTTTTTTATTTACCCTTTACTCTCCTACTACATAGCTTTTAATTGTGATTAGTTCTTAAGTACGAGTGGTTTTTGTTGAATTAAGAAGAATCGCCGCTAATTAATCGGATAAAAGTCTCAAGGGAAAGTCCCAACATTACCAGAATATTTATAATGTTCTATATTTTACCAAATTTTTCGTAAAAGGAGGGAAATTTGTTATATCGCATGAAAAATTTGAAAAAAGGGGCATGATCTGTAAATGGCAAAGAAATATTTTAGATCTTTTCTCGTAACTCTTGTATTTTTATTAACCTTTTCGACTTTGGGAACAGGTGCTAGCGCAGTTAATCAAACAGAAAGTAAATCTGTTCCGGACCTTGCTAACTTAGTTGGCAATTTTAATTTCTCCTCATCCAAAACTACTAGCGTCATTGTTGAGCTTGATGAACCATCGATTGTGGAAGCGAAACATAAAGGAAAAACTCAAACAAAAGCAAATTTATCTAAAAAACGTAATCAAGTAAAAACAGATGTAAGTGCCGCCGTAAAAAGCGCAAAAGTAAACCGCGAATATGACTATGTTTTTTCTGGCTTTGCAGTAGAACTGCCTGCAAATGAAGTTCCAGCACTATTGGCTGTGCCAGGAGTAAAAGCAGTCTATCCGGATGTTACATACACCGTGACCAGCGTTGGTAAAGGTGAATTACTAGCTGAAGATGAATACAGCCCGAATATGTTTGCCAGTGCACCATTTATTGGTGCGAATAAAGCTTGGGATGCCGGTTTCACCGGAGAAGGTGTTACGGTTGCAGTTATTGATACCGGTGCTGATTACACTCATCCAGATTTAGACCAAGCATTTGGGGACTATAAAGGTTGGGACTTCGTTGATAACGATAACGATCCACAAGAAACTCCTAAAGGTGACCCTCGTGGTGAAGAGACAGCACACGGTACTCACGTTTCTGGTACGGTTGCTGCTAATGGGGTAATTAAAGGTATAGCTCCAGAAGCGACATTACTTGCATACCGTGTATTAGGTCCTGGCGGTAGCGGTACAACTGAAAACGTAATTGCTGGTATTGAAAGAGCTGTTCAAGATGGCGCTGATGTTATGAATCTTTCATTAGGAAACTCTTTAAATGATCCTGATTATGCAACAAGCATCGCATTAGACTGGGCAATGGCTGAAGGTGTTGTTGCAGTAACATCAAACGGTAACAGCGGCCCTGCTAACTGGACTGTTGGATCACCTGGAACTTCTCGTGATGCAATCTCTGTTGGTGCGACACAGCTTCCTTACAATGAATATAAATCTTCTATTACAACTACAGGAGGCGGTAGCTACCCTTCTGCAAAAGTAATGGGCTTTCCGAGTGATAAAGAAATTTTAGGACTTAATGGGAAAGAGTATGAATTTGTCGATGTTGGTTTTGGTTCCCCTGCTGAATTTGCAGGTAAAGATGTACATGGAAAAGTCGCCTTAATCAGCCGTGGTGCTGGAATTGCCTTCGTCGATAAAGCTTTAGCAGCAAAAGCAGCTGGTGCAGTTGCAGCGATTATCTATAATAATGTCGCTGGTGAAATTGTCATGGTCCCAGGTACAGTCATTCCTACGATTAGAACAGCCCTAGAAGACGGTCAAAAACTATTAGCTGAACTTGCAAAGGGTAACAATAAGGTAACGTTCGGTATTGAATATGATTCAACTGTCGGTGAAACGATGGCTGACTTCTCTTCTCGTGGTCCTGTAAACTCAACATGGATGATCAAGCCGGATGTTTCAGCGCCTGGTGTCAACATTACTAGTACAGTTCCAACACATGACCCAGCGAATCCACATGGTTATGCTTCTTATCAAGGAACGAGTATGGCGTCACCACATGTAGCCGGTACCGCTGCACTTATCCTCCAAGCCAATCCTGGTTGGAGCGTTCAAGATGTTAAAGCAGCCTTAATGAACACGACAGAAGAACTCAAAGATGCTAAAGGCAATGTCTATCCTCACAACGCTCAAGGTGCTGGAAGTATTCGTGTATTAGATGCCATTACAACGAAAACTCTTGCTGCACCTGGAAGCCATTCGTTTGGAACATTCTTAAAGAATAAAGGCAAACAGGTGGAAAAGCAGCAGTATACAATTAAAAATCTATCTAAAGAAAACAAGACTTATAGTTTCAAAGTGAACATGGGTGAAAACTCAAATGCAATAAAAGTATCTACTAGCAACAACTTAAAAGTAAATGCTGGTAAATCTCAAAGTGTTAATTTGAATGTTCAAGTTGACGCAGGTAAACTAGCACAAGGCTATTATGAAGGAACAATTACGATTAGTGATGGAACAGCAACATTCGATGTACCGACTATTTTGTTCGTCCAAGAGCCTGATTATCCTCGTGCTGAATATGTTGGAGTAAATCAACTTGGCGATGGGCAATTTGAGATTGAAGGATTATTTCCTGGCGGAGCAGAATCAGTTGAACTCTTCGTCTATCTTTCAAATACAGCTGGAGCACCAGTTAGGTATTTAGGTGACATTGCCGTTTACGAGGATGTTGCACCAGGATACACTACGTTTGCTTGGGATGGGAAAATTGCTGTCGGTGTTAACGGTATTCCAAATGGATTTAAGCTTCCTGCTGGAAATTACTACAACGTCTATGCCTATGCAACTTACAAAGGCCAATCTGATCTGGCTGGTGTGAACTTCCTACTCAAATAATAAAGTCAAAAGGTCATCGTTCCATGGGACGGTGACCTTTTGCTAAATTATTCTTTCGTTTTTTCACTGATCTGTTGATACCAAAGTCTTGTCAGCTCAGGGTCTTTATCATTGATAAATACCTTCTTATCCTTCATTTCGATATAAATATACGGTGAAGAACCTTTTTGAATAAAAAGCAGGCTGCTTCCATATCCAGTCACTTTAAAATGTCCTTTTGAAAGGGTTGGTAGACCCACGCCATTTGTTCTTACCGTAACCTCTGGTAAATTATCCATTAATTCTATTGAAGCAATATCCTCATATGCCCATTCATCACCATACATCCCGGTAATCTTGAAGCTGTCCTTCTTCGTTACTAGCTCGTACCCCTGATAACTAAAATAAGAAGCAATGCCTATTCCACCAATAATGAGAATAAATAGGGAAATACTAATGATATAACTGCGTTTACGTTTTTTGGGAACTTCATATTTTGTTAAATAAATAATGCCAGCCATTAAAAATATTGTCATAAAGCCAAATTGAACTTCTGTCGCATATTTAAACGAGGTAAACATAAGCGGGAGTAGAATCAACATGCCGACAGACGTTAAAATCAGCAAACCACCGACCTTTTGAGGATATCCGTTGCTAATTAACTGCTCTTGTTCTTCCTTCGGCCGATTTGCGAAACCTGAGATAAGCCAATATCCTTCCTTATTCCTAATTGCCCAACCTAGGAGAAGAAATATCAATATTACGCTTACATGTACAATTAAAAGTCCCCACATTTAAGTAACCCTCCTTAATTCATACGACTTAACTCTTCATTCCGTATATACGATTCATTATAGCTGTTTGTTTCATTTTTTGTTATAGAAAAATAAAAACGGCCAATTCTCGCAGAAATCGGCCTTTTCCTTTTTTACTATGGTCGAATACTTACCCTAGTCCCATTCGGTACTATACCAGCTAAATGAAGAACATCCCTGTTTTGCATGCGAACACAACCATGGGAAACTGCTTTTCCAATCGAACTCGGATCATTTGTCCCATGGATACCATAGCCTTGTTTTGATAATGAGAGCCACAACACACCAAACGGTCCCCCGGGGTTCATTTGGCG
This sequence comes from Neobacillus niacini, assembly GCF_031457145.1. Lineage (GTDB taxonomy): Bacteria > Bacillota > Bacilli > Bacillales > Cytobacillaceae > Neobacillus > Neobacillus niacini_J. Next base: position 473,672 of record NZ_JAVDVZ010000001.1, on the reverse strand, counting down.
GTTAACAATTACAAAATCTCCATTTGGAGTACTTGTGAGCATCTTCCCTACAGCAATCGGATAGATTTTTTCAAACTTTCCATTCCTGAACAACGAAAGTCTTCGCTTACCTACGGAGATTTGTATCGAATAAGGAATGGTAGTTGGATCTGGCAGCCCAGGGATTTGAATTCTTTGTCCTACGTATAGTTGCTGGTGATTGACACCTGGGTTTGCGGCATAGATTCTTGCCAGGCTTACCCGATAATCTAATGAAAGTTGATACAGTGTATCACCAGGCTTTACGATATGAATCATGGTATCCCACCTTTTTTAATTAGCATATGTTGGGATATATCAACCGTTGCTTGCTTATAAAAAAGCCACAGTCTGAACTTATACCTCCAATCTACGGCATTATCTTGAAAAGTTATTAATGATTAGTTATTTTAGTCCAAAAAAGTCAGCAAACTTGCTGCCTTTAGCATTAATTCCTTAATTGTTTGTTCTAACAAGATTCTACAAGTATTGTTCCCTCTTAATCTCATTTTCACCGGTAAAGGGAATGATTCTACAAGTATTCTTCCCTCTTTACATGATTTTCATCGCTCAAGGGAACGATTCTACAAGTTATGTTTCCATGTCACTTTACTTTCGCAAATCATGTATTGAATAGATTCACAAACATAATAACTCTTATTCTTCCTCAAGGTTAAACCAAGGCGACATATCCTCCCGCACGTGTTGATTATAGAAATAATCATTACTGGCAGGATCATACATATAATCCTTTTTCCATTCCTCAATGTTTCTGGTTATCTCTTTAATGGCATCTACAAATAATAAAATTTCTGCATCCTTCATGATAGGATGTAAGGAAAACCTGACCCACCCTGGTTTTGTTGATAAATCCCCTAAATCAATTTTATCGGCAATTTGCTTTGATTTGTTTTGATCAATTTGCAATAAATAATGTCCATAGGTTCCAGCACAGGAACAACCTCCACGCACTTGAAATCCATATCGGTCATTTAACAAACGGACAATAAGATTGTAATGAATGTTCGTAATAGTAAAAGAAACAATCCCAATTCGATTTCGATGCTGATTCTCTAATACATGCAGATTAGGAATATCTTTTAAGCCAGTTAAAAGCAGCTCTAGCTGTTCTTTTTCTCTCGCTAAAATCTGTTCCACTCCCATTTGTTCCTTTAATTTAATACATAGTGCTGTTCGAATGGCTTGAAGAATCCCAGGCGTTCCCCCATCCTCCCGATGTTCAATGTCATCGATGTATTTGTGTCCGCCCCAAGGATTTGTCCATGTAACCGTCCCACCGCCCGGATGATCAGGAACCTTATTGGCATACATTCTTTTATCAAAAATTAAAACACCGCTTGTTCCAGGCCCACCTAAAAACTTATGTGGTGAAAACAAAATCGCATCAAGTTTTTCCAAAGGGTCTTTAGGGTGCATATCAATCTTCACATATGGAGCCGATGCAGCAAAATCTACAAAACAAAGACCGCCATGTTGATGCATGATTTTTGCCAGCTGATGATAAGGGGTTTGTATACCAGTCACGTTCGAGCATGCCGTAAAGGAGCCAATCTTAACCGCACGATCCCGATACTGGTAAAGAAGCTTCTCGAGATGTTTCATATCTACATCACCGTTTGAGTCAGGTCTGATAATTTCCACATCTGCCAATGTTTCAAGCCAAGAGGTGTGATTGGAATGGTGCTCCATATGCGTGAGAAACACAATGGGTCTTTCCCTTTCAGATATTTTAATACGGTCTTTCCACTGTTCCGGGACTCTTAGCCCTTGTAATCTCTGTAATTTATTCATGACAGATGTCATCCCAAAACCATCAAGAATGATTACGTCGTTCTCATTGGCATTTACATGCTCCTTAATAATTTTTCTTGATTGATTATAGATCCCAGTCATCATTAGACTAGTAATATTGGATTCTGTATGCGTATTAGCCATGTATGGACCAAATACCTCTGAAATTTTTTGTTCAATTGGACGAAATAATCTTCCGCTTGCAGTCCAATCTGCATAAATAATGGGTTTCTTTCCATACGGGGAGTCAAATTGGTGATTGCTGCCGATGACCTGAGACCGGAACTTATCAAAGTAATCTTCAAGATTTTCCGGCAGTCGATACCATTTGCTTCCGATCCTTGCAGTAATCATACGTTTAGCACCTCTCCTTTAATTCCTGCTAATTACTATATGCAAAACTTACTTTTCCCGATAATAAAACACAGCCTGATCCATATGGACCAGACTGTGTTTTATCATTTATAAACTTGTATTTTTTGCCGATTCCTTACGATTTACTTCATCAATTTTTTGAACGAACATTTGGAAAACTCGTTGCTTTTCTTCCAAGTCTTTTATATATTCTTTTAATTGATTATAGGTTTCTTCAAAAGGTTTATGATACCTTTGGCGTATGTTTTCAATAATTTCCTCATTCACTGTCGATTGAATGACTTGTTTGGTAATCCCGTATTTGTAAGAATAGACCTTTAATTCTTGTGCTACTTCCTCATATTCTTTGTCTATTTCGGTAAGGACTACTGAAATATCATCCTTCCACTCTTCTAGTGATTTTTGCAGATAGGTTTTTACCATTGTTTCTTCCATGATCGCACCCGCCTAATAAAGTCTTATGTAACTTTATTATAACGGACATTGTTTACATACTAATTTCTAGTAGTTTACAAAGCTATATCATTAAATAGGAAAATAATCCGATTTACAAAAAAACTAGTTTAATAGACTCAGATTATGAAACAGCGCCAATCATGATAGGAACATTTTGTGTAATGTTATTTGCATTCCCTAAATCAATATTGATCATCAAAGAATATTGGCAAGTGTTTTGATTCGTTTGGATTTCATATGGAACATCGAGTAAGAAGGTAATCTTTCCAGTTTGGTTTGGACTACACTCAAGTGAACAGAAAACGGAATGACTATTTAATGTTTCTTCAACAAATGCCTGAGAATCAATCCCTACAAGATCGATATCATATCTTTTTATTTTATTTTTTAATAGGCCACCCGTGATCTCAATGGTACCATTTATGACACTTCCAGCTTCGTAAACTTGCTTATCCAAATGGACATTCGTTTTGGGCAAACCAATTTTTAATTTCGTTAAATAATCTTTTAATGTCATTTTCTCCACCTGTTCCCTAAAATAGGCATAAATAAAAGACCAGCAGTCTTAGTCAAGCTGCTTCATATGTTTAAAAACAAAAAAGCCCCTGTACTTGGCGGTCCATGACCTCCTTCGCTTTAGCCGACGAAGTTAGCTGACGGGTAGGATGGCGAAAGAAAGTTCTCATCCTTTCTACATTGTAGAATTAACCCCAATTAATTGGTTCCTCCGTACCCAAGGTGCTGGGTTTTGGCCGAATATTTAATTCGTGATGATTATGAGGCTTATTTTATCCTCAACCCGAATCGTTGTAAAGAGTGATATTTACTCAAATTAACCGTTTAAACTCCAATTTCAAATAAAAACAAAGACTTTTCTATTGATTGCTCATGAATCATCGATATCTTGTCGTATAGTTAAACCTTAAAAGCTCCTATTTGTTAATCAAATCAGCGAATTCATCAAGGTTAGTGGAATACTTTATATAAATTCTTGGTAAAAATAAGAGTTCGTTTTTTAGTCCTTTTTCAGTATAGAGTGCTGGTGTAGTCGTCAAACCAAATGAATAATACTTTTTCACCTCTGAACCGACACGTTCATTGAAGTCTCCATAAGGATAAGCAAGTGCTATAACAGGTTTTCCTGTTATTTTCTCAATTCTTTCCTTCGAGTCTTTTAATTCATATTGAAGATTCTGTACTTTTGTCAAATCTGGATGGGTAGCGGTGTGGGACTGAACAGAAATTACACCAGTAGCGGCCATCTCTTTTAATTCAAATTGGGACAAACGATTCTTATTACCGACAAAATCTGATATAACGAAAAAGGTTGCCGTTGGTTTAAAGTGATCGTCTGTTAGCTTTTGAAGGATCTCAAATGCGTTTCGATTATTTTTATACCCATCATCAAACGTAATAAAAATAGGTTTTTTAATTTTGCTGATTTCCTGCCATCTTTCAAATGTTAATAAGGTATATCCATGATTTTTCAAATAGGTCATTTGCTTTTTGAAATTTTCGGGTGTTACATATAATTCTTTTGATCCTAGTCCGTGATATTCATCGATTGAGTGGTAAATCAAAATTGGAACCTTCTGCTGTGCCAAAACATGTCCTGGAAGGCAAATCATAAGCAGTAAAATGAATACAATTCTAAACACAAGCATCACCCTTTTTCTCAATGTCTCACTATTATTCCTCACTTAGAAGATTTTATCTACTCGTTAATGGTAAACTAAAAAACAACCCACTTAATAAAGGAGAACTTCAATGTCTGAGTACAAGGTTTTATTTTTAGATATTGATGGAACCATCATCACACCTGATGATTCCATTGAGGAAACTACTATTAAAGCTATAGGTCAGGTCCAAGAAAAAGGAATAGAGGTATTTTTAGCTACAGGCAGACCCCTACATGAAATCAGGGAACTTGCGAAGGAGCTAAATGTTCACTCGCTTATTGGATATAACGGTGCCTATGGCATATATAAAGGTAAAGACCTCTTTCAGGAGCCGATGAATAAGATAAGTGTCCAACAATTCTTGGAAATTGCAAAAAAAAATCAACATGAATTAGTCTTGTATACGAAGGACCAAAACATATTTACTGATTTGAAAGTAGATTGTGTTCAAGATTTTATTGAGCAGTTCCATTTACATAAAAACGACACCTATTCACCTTCCAAGGATTATGAGGTTTTGGGCATGACTTTGATAAACGTTGATTCAAAGGGTATATTCTTATATAAAAATGAAGATGGTATTCATTTATCCCAAGTAAATGTTGAAGGTATGCACCATTGTTATGATGTCATTAGAGACAAAGTAAATAAGGGGATCGGCGTTCAATATGTTCTAAAGCACCTTGGTCTCAACAAGGAGAATGCAATTGCTTTTGGTGATGGCATGAATGATAAGGAAATGCTGATGAATGTCGGTGAAGGGTTTGCGATGGGCAATGGTCATCCGGACCTCTTTCAGTATGCCAAGCATAAAACGACAGCAGTAAGTGATTCTGGAATATATAATGGATTGAAATCACTTGGGATAATTCCATAATCAAAGGCTGTGCATTGAGCACAGCTTTTTTTGCATGAATTTGTTGTTATTTCGTGGTATCCGTCTTGTTTTGATAGCTTTTGTCACCATGCAGGAAAATGAGGTATTCAGTAGAGAATTTACTATCTATAGATGTTTTACCGTAAATTAGATAGAAGGGATTGGACTCTATGAAAACTTTCACCTTAAAGGAAGTTTCAAAAAAAATAAATGTAAAACCTGCTACATTAAAAAAATGGGAAGAGGAACTTGTGGAATATCTAGAGATTCCTCGAACGAAACAAGGGGCAAGAATCTATTCACAGGTAGAAATAGATTTACTTTTAGAAATTAAAGAACTACACGATAAAAAACTAAATACGACGATGATTTTACAAACGTTGCGTGGAGAAATTGATATTAAAAAAGTAGTTGCTGAGCTTGAAGAAGAAATTTTTGAAATAGAAGAAGAAATTTATGAACTTCAAGATCAAACTTTTGAAACGGAAGAGGAAACTTTTGAACCTCATGGAGTAACTGCCGAACCAGAAACCCAGGAAATAGCAATTGTTTCTCAAGAAGGACCCCCCGTATCGGATGAGGAGATTGCGATTCAGAATGCAGATCAATTTTTCGTTGCTATGGATATGTATAAGCAAACCTTTTTAAATGAAGTAAAAGAAGAAATAAGAAGTGTCCTTCGTAAAGAAGTGGTTGATGAAGTCAAAAAAGAAATTGCAAATGGAACTAACTACACAGTTAATTCTCTTTCTGAATCAATAAACCAATCTAGCGCTACTACAAAAGCTGAACTCAAAGAACTTTCAATTCATTTAGACAAAAATGCAGAGCAGACTACTGATAGGCTTCTTTATTTATCAAAAAGTATTGTCAACGCATCTCATGAAACCTCAGAAGAAATTTATACATTATCAAAGCAGTTATCTGAATCTACTGAAGAACTCGCTCATTATGTCGATATTACAAATACGGAAATTATTAGTCTATCAGAGGTTATTGAAAAGGATCGTGAAAACCGTGTGAGAGAACGTGACGAATTCCGACATGATATCACACATAGAGAAGTTGCTTTTCAGAACTTGTTAACAAGTTTTCGAGATGTAGCAGCTGCAAAAGAAAAGAAATGGTGGAAGTTTTGGGAATAAGAAATGCGGAGAGCCGTAGGCGCATTCGTGCTTGACTTATCGTAGGTTGGAGAGCGAAGGACACTAGCCGCTAGGGCGCTCCTCAGAAAAGCTAACACTTTTCTTTCGTGCGAGGTAACGCTTCCGAAGCTTACTCTTGTGGAGCTAGACAGTAATCTAATTTCAGACTAATACTTATCTCACAAATGCCTTAACACTTGCTTTTGGTCGAATTTTTCAAGCGGGGGGGAATTATTATGAACACAAGCGAAGTTGCAAAATTATTAGGAGTATCACCTAGTACGATTCAAAGATGGGTAAAACAGCTTGAACTGCCAATGGAACGGAATGAACGTGGACATTATCATTTTAATAATGAGGATATTGATCTTCTAAAAAATATTCAGACGCAAATACAAAATGGAACCTTACTTCAAGAAATTGCTCCTGTTCAAGAAAAAAAATCTCGTAAGGGGATAGTAAAAGTACCTGAAAACAACGCTGAACTTGAAAGATTGTATACGATTGTTACCGAATTGGAAGCAAAGGTGAATTCAAAAGCAGACTCTGTTACCTCCTATCAGCTGCTTCAGCACCGCCGAGAAATCGAAGAATTACAGAATCAAGTCACAGTTTTAACAAAACAAGTGGAATCCCTCCAAACGCAGCTTTATGAGATAAAGAAAAATGCATTGCCTGATAAGCCGCTAGTGCTAGACAAGGGGAATAGGAAAAAGAAGAATATAGTCAGCTCCTTATTTGGATTTTTAGGATAGGCTGATTTCTGCCAAAACACAGCAGATTCATTAATTTTCGTTATAAAAGCAACAAAGTTTAAGTAAAGAGCCTTAGGATAAAAAATGCCGAATGTGTAGAGAGCACATTCGGCTTTTTCTTTTGACCTATATCTTTAATTCAACAAGTGGCTGTGTATATTTTTTAATCAAGTAACTGCCAAGAACCATACAAACCATGAAGGAAAACGCTATTAGGAATATATAATTTTCTGAAATAGCATTTGGTAAAATAGTTTGAGTTGATTTAATAATAAATCCATGGAATAGGTAGACATAAAGTGTTCTTTCACCAATTTTTGTGATTCGATATTGGTTCGATGGGATTAGCGGCAAGAACGCAAATACAACCATTAACGTTAAACCATATTGCAATGCTCGCAGCAGTCCATCACTGAGCTGCATTCCGCCCATGTTTTCATAAGAAGTATCCCCTAACAGCCATGGAACTGCGTCTTGTGGAAAACCTAATCCAAAGAATAAAAATGTCATTAAGAGAATGACTACTCCTGATGGAACAGCATACTTTGCCCCAATGATCCGTTTTAAATGCTCTCCATTTAATAAGAAGCCTAATAAAAAGTACGGAAAGAAAACAAATGTCCGTGATATACTCAAAAAACTTCCTGCTTCATCTATATAGCCAATCCCAATCCCGAGTAAAACAGCGATCAATAAACCCACCCATTTTAATCGAGCGAATATATAAAGCAGTAAATTCCAAAAGAATAAACTTAAAAGGAACCATAAGGACCAATGCGGTTGGAATAAATCAAATTCAAGCGTTTTTTCCTTCCCCACTAAAAAATAAAAAACAGAATAGATGATTTGAAAAATAAAATAGGGTATTAATATTTTTTGAACTGTCTTACGTAAATACCCTTCCTTTTTATAACCTTTCGCAAAGTATCCTGATATCAAAATAAATGCTGGCATATGAAACAGAAATATCACGGTATATAAAGTAAATAAAATCTTATCCTGCTCCTTATAAGGGCTAATCATATGCCCAAAAACAACAAGAAAAATTAATATAAATTTCGCATTATCAAAATATTTGCTTCTACTCGTCGTGGAAGCCATCCTATCCCCCCTACCTCTTTTTCACAAAAGATATTTTAACATAATTCATTATACGATTGTTTATCCTTACCTCCATTTTACCTTATCAATGTTACAAGGGGATTTATTATAAATTACTTTATGTTTCTGTAAAATTACAATTTCGAAATAATAATAGTAAATTCTTATGCCTATATCCCTCTTGGAAATTAATTCTATTACCAACTTTTATGACCTGATGATAAAAATCACATACACACAAAATGATTAGTGGTAGTATGCAGAGTAAGTTCTAAATTCTCAAACAAGAAACGGGGTTATAAATTGAACTTTCCACAATTAAAAATTGCACATATTATGCCAAAGGTTCCCATTTTCCAAGGTGGTATGGGGGTAGGTATTTCATTAAGTAAGCTAGCATCAGCTGTAGCCAATGCTGGCGGAGTCGGTATCATCTCCGGCACTGGTATTTCAACGGATGAAATGCGTGATCATATTAGAAAAGCAAAAAGTTTAGTTCAAGGTGCTGGATATATTGGCGTAAATGTATTGTTTGCGATGACTGATTTTGCAGAAAAAATGAAAGCAGCACTCGAAGAAAAGGTTGATTTTATTATTTCGGGGGCGGGAATTTCAAGGGATATGTATGCATGGGGTAGAGAGGCTGGCATTCCTGTCATTTCGATTGTGTCTTCAGCCAAATTGGCTAGAATTTCAGAAAGGCTTGGAGCTGCAGCGGTAGTAGTTGAGGGTTTTGAAGCGGGTGGACACCTTGGCACTGACAGACCAATGTTTGATATTCTTCCAGAGGTACTCGAAGCTGTTTCAATTCCCGTTCTTGCTGCAGGTGGCATTATGACCGGCGAAGATATTGCTAAGGCTATTTCAATGGGAGCTTCTGGGGTTCAGATGGGCACACGGTTTGCAGCAAGTGAAGAATGTGACGCTCCTCTTTCATTTAAACAGAAATATGTAAATGCCCGTCAAGAAGACTTAGTTTTAGTCAAAACAACGGTTGGCTTACACGGAAGAGCGATTGCCAATAACTTTACTAAATTAATTAGCGGGTCTGACAAATTAAAAATCACTAAATGCCATGATTGCCTGAAAAATTGTTCTTATCGCTTCTGTACGCTTGATTCCATGTTCAGAACTGTTGGAGGGGATACCGAAAATGGACATGTCTTTGCTGGTGCACAAGGGGATGTCGAAAATGGACTTGTCTTCGCTGGTGCAAGAGTTGGTGAAATCAAGGATATCCTCCCTGTCCAAACAATCATTGATAATCTAACGGCAGAGTATCAAAACGCTGTAAAATTTGCCTGATTATATAGTGAAAGAGCCATCCGAAAAAAATCGGTTGGCTCTTTTTTTATGGTAAGTTTTTAATTTTATTCATGATGGATGTTCTTGGTTTTGGGTCTGGTATTAACTCAGGAAACCCAATAGCTAATACCCCGATGAGATCATAGTTTTCAGGAACTCCTAGAATTTCCTGGTTTTTAGCTGTTACCCCAATGGATGACCAGAATGTACCTACCCCACCTGCCCAGGCAGCTAAATTAAAGTTCTGAACAAAACAGGCTGTCGCCAATGCGTTTTCCTCTTTCTCTATAGCTGAAGCACCATGTTTCGATATTACAGCAATAAGTACTGGAGCATTTCCAAAATCCGTCTTATGGTTCAGTTTTGCCCTTGTTTCCGGTCCAATAAAGTAAACTTCCCAAGGTTCAGTCATTCTGTGATTAGGGGCCATTTTTGCAGCCTCTAACCAGGAATAAATCAAATCAAGCGGTACCGCATCGGTTTTGAACTTTTTAATTGTACGTCGATTTTTGATTACATCTAGAACATTCATTTATTTTTCCCCCAATCTATTCAATATTCTTTTGTTCCTTCTAACTGATATTTTGGCTGTATCTCAACCGCCCCTATACGATACAAACCTTTCTTAAATCCAAGCAGAACGAAAAATAGTGCTTGAGCAAAGAAAAAGATCCCCCAAACTTGCGCTGGAATAAACGCAGTTAAATGAGATAAATTTGTCGCATCTCCTGCAGCATGGGGCTGTATCAAACTGATGATAAATATATCATATGCTGTACTAACCGATTCCACTAACAATATCGAAGCAATTAATAATACGAGGTTGTTGATTACCTTTTGACTTCCTTTTATAAGCAAGGCTAGAAATAACAAACCGAAAGATGCAAGCCAAAATAAACCATAGGGATTTCGGACCCATAATATAAAATTGATAAGTATTAATCCTAATAGCATATCGATGAAAAGTGTATACTTTTTCCTTTTGATTAACCAAAACGAAACGAAAGCCATTAAAGAAGAAATCATATACCCTGCAATACATGTTATAAAGTCGACAACCCAAATCGATTGAGTTCCGTGTGTAACACCATCTGCATTCATGAACAATGAGATTGATTCAACATTGCCCCCAAATAGCGCCATAAATGCGTGACCAGATTCATGGATTACCGTATTAATGATTCTAAAGTAATCACCTATTACCGGGATTTGTATTAAGACGAATGCCAACCCAAGGAAGAGGAAAAATTTAAGTCTAAGTTTATCTTTTATAGCTCTCAATTTACCTTCCCCTCTTTCATATAATTGCTTATTTTATTCCCATTTTAACACTTTTCTTTATATTCTGAAAATTTTTTTGCTTTAATATGCCCATAATAAACAATAGGAAAATAATAACAATGTTGTACAAACCAACAACTTTTATGTTAACATTAAGTTGTTGCAAATTGCGAACGTTTATTTTTTAAGGAGGACTGACTTTGATAGAGTTTAAAGACATCGTAAAAAAATATAAAAATAAAACGGTTATTAAGCCCTTCTCGCTAGATATAGATGCAGGGCAATTAGTTGTTTTTATCGGACCAAGCGGGTGTGGGAAAACCACTTTACTAAAAATGGTAAATAAATTAACACAGCCTTCAGCAGGAAAGATCTTTGTTAACGGAAAAGATATATCGACAATGGATGCCATCGAACTTAGGAGAAATATTGGCTATGTAATTCAAAATACAGGTCTCTTCCCTCATATGTCGATTGAAGAGAATTTGGAACTGATTCCAAAGCTTAAAGGTGAAGACCCAGCTTCAATTGTAAAAAAAACGGAGGATTTACTCCATGTAGTCGGATTAAATCCTTCTGAATTCTTGCACCGTTTCCCAAAAGAATTAAGTGGCGGGCAGCAGCAAAGAGTTGGGGTAGCAAGAGCATTTTCCACTGATTCAGATATCATTTTGATGGATGAGCCCTTCAGTGCATTGGATCCTGTTACTAGAAACTCGCTTCAGGATGAACTGGTACAAATGCAAAAAGAGCTTAACAAAACTATCATTTTCGTCACCCACGATATGGACGAAGCAATAAAAATCGCCGATAAGATTTGTATTTTAAAGGATGGCGATATTCTCCAGTTTGATACCCCTGAAAATATTCTCAAGAATCCAGCCAATGAATTTGTCGAAGGCTTTATTGGTAAAAGAAGAGTCTGGAATAACCCTGAACTATTAATGGCTGAGGATATTATGATTTCCAACCCTGTTAAGATTGCTGCTAAGCGAACCGTATTACAGGCAATCGAGATCATGAAATCTAATAAGGTTGATAGCTTAATGGTAACAGACAAAAATAATATTTTAATAGGATTAGTGACTTTAAAAGGAATCCAATTATTAAACCGAAATTCCGAGATTGAGAGTGTCATGGAGAAAAATGTTTTAGTTGTTTCGGAGGATAATAACTTAATTTCCGTGTTAGCAACGATGAATGAACATAAAATTGGCTACGTTCCAGTTATCAATCACTCAAAGCAATTAACAGGGCTTATAACAAGAAGCAGTATTTTATCGGCTTTAAGCAGCCAACTAATTGATTTGGAGGTGGCCTTTTAATGGCTGATTTTTATAACTATTTACAAGTAAACTACGAACAAATCCTAAATTTATTAGGACAACATATATATTTAAGTGTCATTTCGGTACTGATTGCGGTCATTATTGGGATTCCACTTGGAATATTGATTTCACGAGAACCAAAACTTTCAAAACCAATTATTGGAACGACCAATGTTATTCAAGCTGTACCAAGCTTGGCTTTACTTGGGTTCCTAATTCCGTTCATTGGAATTGGCAGTGCACCTGCCATCGTCATGGTCGTTCTGTATTCGCTACTTCCAATCGTAAAGAACACCTATACTGGATTAACGAACATTGATTCTGATATTCTGGAAGCCGCCAAAGGTATCGGTCTGACAAAGAGTCAAACCATGAAAAAGGTTCAGCTGCCGCTAGCCTTTCCGATGATTATGGCGGGTATCAGAATTTCTGCAGTAACAGCTGTTGGATTGATGACAATCGCTGCCTTCATAGGTGCAGGAGGACTTGGTTATCTTGTTTTCTCAGGTGTACAGACTGTAGATAATTACATGATTTTAGCAGGAGCCATCCCTGCATGCATTCTTGCACTGCTTATTGACTTTATCGTTGGTAAATTAGAAACTTCATTCTCTTATACTAATAAACAAAAATCCTCTTCAAAAGTAAGTAGGAAAGTAAAAAAGCTTGTGATAGGATTTGCTAGTATGATCATCGTTGTAGGTGGTGCCTTTACGGTTTATTCACAGGTAAATGCCGCAGATAAAATTGTCATTGGATCTAAAAATTACAGTGAACAGCTGATTTTAGGGAATATGCTTGCGGATTTAGTAGAAAGCAAGACTGAGCTTGAGGTTGAAAGAAAACTAAATCTAGGTGGTACACAGGTAGCCTTTGGTGCAATAAATAGCGGTGACATCGATGCATATGTGGAGTATACCGGGACTGGTCTTGTAAATATACTGAAGCAAAGTCCACAAAGTGATTCTGATAAAGTGTATGACTACGTAAAAAAGGAATTCAAAGAGAAGTATGGTATTGACATGTTAAAACCGCTTGGATTTAATAACACGTATGCAATAGCCGTACGTCAGGATACAGCAGAACAATTTAATCTGAACGCTGTCTCCGATCTTGCTAACATAAGCGATGGCTTGATTATGGGGCCAACGATTGAGTTTGCTAACCGAGAAGATGGATTAAATGGCCTAGAGACAGCCTATAATATGAAATTTAAAGATGTTCAAGCAGTTGACGGCGGATTGCGCTATACCGCTCTTGATAATCATAAAAGTGATGTCATCGATGCTTTTTCAACCGATGGATTGATTGAGGAATTTGGATTAAAGGTATTAGAGGATGATAAAAACTTCTTCCCTCCATACTATGCCGTTCCTATTGTCAAAGAAGAGACATTAGAGAAACATCCTGAATTAAAAGAAGCTCTAAATTTACTTGCTGGTACGTTGACAGACGATAAAATGCGAAATCTGAATTACAAAGTTGACAGCCTGAAGGAATCACCAGCTAAAGTAGCAAAAGAGTTTTTACAAGAAGAAGGTCTACTATAATTAGGAAAGCCGGCGCTGCCGGCTTTTTCTAATCTTCCATGAAATGAACGACTCGCTCATACGTTTCATCATCCCCAATAATCAGTAATAAATCTCCTTCTAGAATCAATGCATAGGGCCCCGGAGAAATAATCAATTCTCCCTTTCGCTTCATTCCTATTACAGTTCCCCCTGTATTCTGCCAAAATTTCACTTCCGAAATGGTCTTATCGATATGTATACAACCTGGAAAAACCTCTACCTCAATCGGTGCCAATGGATTGGTATGACGAAGCTTTGTAGAATAATCGGTGATTTTCTTTACTGTATCTAAAAGTTGCTCATCGATCTTGTTTTTCTCTTTCACTAGCATGTTAATTTCTTTTTCAAGGTCTTTGATACTGGCCAAATTCGAGAAACGATGAATATATTTATAAGCATTCTCCCGTGAAGAAATCACAATCCCGCTGCCCTTAGTCGAATGAACAATCTCCACATCTTCTAATATCTTTATTGCCCTGCGTACCGTCTCTGGTGACACCTTATATTCACTTGCCAATGTTGATCTTCCATGAATCTTTTCACCGACTTTGAATTTACCGTCGTAAATTCGATTCGCTAAATCGATGGCAATTCGTTCATAGGTTGGTATTTGTGCCCTCTGCATATATTCCTCCACTTTTACTGAGTCTATGTTATTGTATATTTCCACTATACTCTAAAAAAAATGGGGTTGGAATAGGAGGCTATCGTTTGGACATAATCATAGTAAACAAGAACGGTGTAATCTACCTGAGGTGAAAATATGAATCGTAAGCTAGTCCTAATTCTCAGTCTTCTTTATGTAGCATTTATGGCCTTTTTATTTTTTCATTATCGCTCCGATGGGGAATCATTTAAATCAACGGTTGCAATTGGGGGAATGGTTTGTGGGGCAGTTCCACTCCTCATATCCCTTTTTACAAGGCTTCAATTTAATCTTCCTATCGTTATTTCCTATTTATTATTCTTGGTCGGTTCCCAGTATTTCGGCTCAATCCTTGGCTGGTATGGACTAGGCTGGTGGGATACATTTATGCATTTCCTAAGTGGAGCCATCCTTGCCTTTTCAGGAATCGCCTTATATGAAAGACTAGTACATCGAGAGGCAGAAGTGGAAATTTCCCCTTGGATTATTTTCCTATTTACCTTATCTTTTGCCGCTTTCGGCGGTGTCTTATGGGAAATCTATGAATTCAGTTCTGATCAATTTTTCAATACGACCTTACAAGGCGGCGGGAATGACGATACGATGATTGATTTAATCTCCGATACTGGCGGTGGTTTGATTATTGCCGTTTTGGCGGGGCTAAGAACGAAGATAAAGATTAAGAAGAAACATGAATACCCACAATTAACATGAAAAAATGATTATCCCAGATAAATTTGAAATAACGCAGATATAATTCATTTATCGCAGATATAAAGAAAAAAGCAGTCTAAAATTAATTTTTAGAACTGCTTTTCCCATGTTATACTGGCACTGCTGCATAAAACTCATCGTAAAGGGCCTGAACAGCTCTTTTTTCATCCACTTCTTTCACACCGAACATCATACTTACTTCTGAGGAACCTTGGTTAATCATTTCAATATTGACCTCTGCTTTTGCTAAAGCTTTAGAGGCTCGTGCCATTGTTCCTACATTCCTCCGCATTCCCTCACCCACGACCATAATCAATGCGAGGCTGTGCTCAATCTTCACTACATCTGCATGCAATTCAGACTCAATTCTCCAGATAATTTCATTTTCCATATCAGGGTCAAGTTGTGACTCTCTTAAAATTACAGAAACATCATCAATTCCTGAAGGTGTATGTTCATAAGAGAGACCATATTCTTCTAAAATACTCAAAAGCTTACGCCCAAAGCCAATTTCCCGATTCATTAAGTATTTGCTGACATAAATACTGCAGAACCCTTCATCACTAGCAATTCCCACAACCGGTCCATTCGTATTATTCCGTGAATAGACAATTCTTGTCCCTGGTGCTGTAGGATTGTTTGTGTTCTTAATTTGAACAGGAATCCCAGCACGGAAAGCAGGTACTAGTGCTTCATCGTGCAGAACGGTAAATCCTGCGTAGGAAAGTTCACGCATTTCCCTATAGGTCAATTCTTTAATTTCCTTCGGATTTTTAACAAGATTAGGATTAACTGTAAATACAGCATCCACATCGGTAAAATTCTCATATAAAGTAGCCTTTATCCCATTGGCTAAAATAGAACCTGTTATATCCGAGCCACTCCGTGAAAAGGTGAACACTTCACCTTGTTTGCTATAACCAAAGAACCCTGGAAAAATAATAATTCCCGGAATCTCACGAAGGGAATATAAATTCTCATACGATTCTGGTAACACCTGTGCATTACCGGGTTCATCACTTACAAGCAATCCAGCTTTCCCCGGATTTATATAAGTAGCCTCTACGCCTCGCTCCCTAAAATAAGCAGCAACTAATTTCGCATTGTTATCCTCACCACTAGCTTTTACTAGGTCCATAAAGCGATCTGGTTTACTTTTGTCTCCATTTAATCTTTCAGATAAATCGTGATGAATTTCACTAATTACCTCATGAGGGAGATCTAACTCTGCTGCAATGGAGGAATATCTTGACATAACGGCGTTAAACTTCTCCTGTGGATTACTATCTTGCAGACATAGTTCAGCGCACTCTATCAACAAGTCCGTTACCTTCTCATCCTCAGCAAACCTCTTCCCCGGAGCAGATACAACCACTACCTTCCGCTCAGGGTCAGACATCACAATCTGAAAAACTTTTTCGATTTGTTCTCCTGACGCTAAAGAGGATCCACCAAACTTTACAACCTTCATTACAACATCACCTATCCCAAAAAGTATAATCTTAATTTTATCCCTATTCAGAAAATAATCAAGTGTTTTTTTCTTCCACAAAAAGACATTTGTGTTTCTGGGGAGGACAAAAAAACAGTAGAAATTATCCCCTGGATAATTTCACTGCAAATTCATCCCTGGATAATTTCACTGTTTCATTATATCTATAAAATGGGAAAGGATTTTAGCTGTAAGCCCCCAAATTGCCTTCTCTTCATAAAGATAAAAGTATTCATCAATTGCACGAGTCCGCCAATTGTAATTCTCCCCACCAACAATTAAATCAAAAGGAAATTTCTCCTCTGGCTCTACCTTAAAATTTAGATGATAAATATCCGGTGCATTTTCAATAAAGTAGGTTAACGGCACTGTAAATACCTCGCCTACTTCCGCGGGATTTGGTTGAATCTTTTCCGGT
Organism: Neobacillus niacini; assembly: GCF_031457145.1. Classification (GTDB taxonomy): domain Bacteria; phylum Bacillota; class Bacilli; order Bacillales; family Cytobacillaceae; genus Neobacillus; species Neobacillus niacini_J. Next base: position 456,699 of record NZ_JAVDVZ010000001.1, on the reverse strand, counting down.
TTGTCAATGATGGCTACGAAAGGATAAATCATCATTCCAAAAGGGGAAATCATGAAATCAAGTGGAAAAACCTCCGACAAATTCTCACTGCTTATACCCAATTCCTCGATTGTTTCCCTAATCGCTGCACATTTTTCATCTACGTCCTGCGGATCAATTCTTCCTCCTGGGAAACAAATTTCTCCCGGCTGCCTTCGCAGCTGAAGTGAACGGACCTCAAACAAGACGTGAATGCCATCATCTTTTTGGATAAGTGGTATCATCACAGCATATTTTGAAAATTTATCACTTCCTAATATGGTAGGAGTATGGCTCTTTAATTTCAATTGAACACATTCTAAATTCATGATTTACACCTCCAAATTAAATCTATATATACAATAGTAACACTTATTATTTATTTAATGCTTATCTTATGGTTCTTACTCACGAAAAAACAATCCAATGTTTCTATCATCGGATTGTTTCAATTAATTTATTCCTTATTTTTCCACCCATGAAAACATATAGTTCGTGTCCTCTATCTGGCTCGCTGTCTTTACCACTTTTAGCGGATGGAAGGTGTCAATCATAACTGCAAGTTCGAGTGTTTCTTTTTTTCCAATGCTTGCTTCTGTTTTGCCAGGGTGCGGACCATGCGGAATGCCGCTTGGATGGAGAGTAATCGACTCCAATTGTACCCCTTTACGGCTCATGAAATTGCCTTTAACGTAATAAAGTAATTCATCGCTATTCACATTACTATGGTAGTATGGAGCAGGTATTGCTTCTGGATGGTAGTCAAACAATCTCGGCACAAAGGAACATACCACAAAGTTATTCCCTTCAAAGGTTTGATGAACTGGAGGCGGCTGATGAATTCGTCCTGTGATCGGCTCAAAATCCTCGACATTAAAAGCCCATGGATAGAGGTATCCATCCCAGCCAACAACATCTAAAGGATGATGACCCAATAGATGGGAATGAATCAATCCCCGCGATTTTGTTACTACCTCAAACTCTCCTATTTGATCAAAGGTCTCTAGTATTTCTGGACCCCGGAAATCACGCTCGCAAAACGGACTATGCTCTAACATTTGCCCATATTCATTGCGATAACGTTTTGGTGTAGTAATCTGGCTAAATGATTCGATAAACAGTATTTTCGTTACCTCATTCTCATTTGGAATCAATCGATAGATAGTCCCAATCGGAATTAATAGGTAATCCCCTGATCGATAGGTAATACTTCCGAACATCGTTTCAAGCTTGCCTGACCCGTAATGAATAAACATCATTTCGTCTCCATCACCATTACGATAAAAACTTTTCATTGTCTCATTAACAGAAGCAGTCCCAATTATTAAGTCTTGATTCCCTAAAATGTATTCCCGAGCTGTAAGAGCATCCCCTGTTTTGATGGTCTGGTTTGTCAAAAACAGCCTGTGCTTAAGTGCTTGCTGGTCTTCATATTCAGGCAAATACATGCCAACCAGCTCTGCTTTTAGCACTTCCGTTGGCATGTAGTGGTGATAAAGAATTGATTGCGTTCCGGAAAAACCGCGTGTCCCCATTACCTGCTCACGATAGAGACTACTATCGTCTTTTTTAAAAATGGTATGGCGTTTATGTGGAATCCTTCCCATTTGCCGGTAATACATCGTTTCACCTCACTTCATCATTTACAATAGAATTCTTTAATACTCCTAGTTTATCAATCTCCAATTCAACCACGTCACCCGGCTGCAGCCAGCGATGGACCTCTGTACCGAGTTCAAGGATGCACCCTGTCCCAACTGTACCAGAACCGATGATTTCTCCTGGATATAGAGTAACCCCTGCAGAAGCCCTCTCAATCATTTCTGCGAACGAATAGTAGATATCCTTCATATTTCCTTCAGAGAGGAGGGCTCCATTCACCTTCGCTTTCATGGTTATGTCAAAGCCTTTACGTGATTTACAATGCTCCAGCTCATCCTTGGTGATAATCCATGGTCCAATCGAGGTGGCAAAATCCTTCCCCTTTGCAGGACCGAGGCCTACCTTCATTTCCTGTCTCTGAAGGTCCCTAGCGCTCCAGTCATTTAAGATACAATAACCAAAAATATACTCATCGGCTTCTTCAGCAGAAATGTTCCTGCCTTGTTTCCCGATTACACACGCCACTTCCAGCTCGTAATCGAGCCAATTGCAGTCCATAGGCATGGAAATTTTATCTTCAGGTCCTTTAATCGCAAGGTGATTTGAAAAATAAAACACTGGTATTTGGTACCATTCTGGTATCATTTTCAGTCCTCTGTTCTCCCTTGCAGATTTCACATGCTGCTCAAAAGCATAAAAATCGCGAAAGCTTTTCGGAGCTGGCAGAGGCGCAAGAAGCCTAACTTCATTTAACGGATAGACACTTTTATCTTCTGCTGTGAGTTGTAAGATTTGTGAGGCTAATTGCATATTTTGTTCACTCTGCTCCAGGAAATCTATCAATTTTTCAGGCAAAATTCCGTTTGTTGCTTCATGCATATCAACAAGAAGGTCAGATTCTAACAAAACTCCTGACCTCACAGTCCTATCGCTTTTTTCAAAGGTTACGAATCTCATATTTTCACCTAGTTTCTTATTTCCTGATAATATCGAACGTTTTCCCTAATGGATTGGTATAGGTATGACCTGCCATTCTGCCAATAGGCTGAAGTTTCGCCGTGTCGATTCGCCCATTTTGAATTAATTCATCTTCAATATGGATATTCAAAACCATTCCAATTACAAGGCTCCCAGCACCTGGTTTGTCACCAAAATCCATCACCTGGTATAGCTCACATTCTAAATGAACCAAAGATTCCTTAATTCGCGGCACTTTCACCAAACGACTTGCCTCTTTTGTTAGGCCAGCCACATCCAGCTCATCTACCTCAGGAGCAAATTCTACAGCACAATCATTCATTTGCTTTGCCATATTTTCACTAACGATATTAATCACAAATTGTTTGGTATTTTCAATATTTAATAGTGTATCCTTTTTTGCTCCATCACTCCCCCTTCGCATCGGTGAAAAACAGATGAGCATGGGGTCTGCGCAAATCGCAGTAAAAAAGCTAAAAGGGGCAGCATTGGCGATTCCGTTTTCATCCACGGTTGACACAAAGGCAATCGGGCGAGGCAGAATGGAGCCAATTAATAGCTTATATGCGTCTCTCCATTCTAGTGTATCTGGTGAAACTTCCATTTCTCTCACCGCTCTTTCTTTTTACTCTTTGAAAAAGGGAGACCCCTCTCCCTTTTTCCTTCCGTTCAATCTTTTCCTCTTTAAAAATATCTCTAAAAACTTATAGGTTTCCTCTACGTTCCTGTTCCCTTTCAATTGATTCAAATAACGCCTTGAAGTTCCCTTCACCAAACCCACGTGCACCCTTACGCTGGATAATTTCTACAAATAGTGTCGGTCTGTCAACAATGGGCTTGGTAAAGATTTGCAGCAAATATCCCTCATCATCACGGTCAACAAGAATATTTAATTCACGAAGCTTCTCAATTTCTTCGTCAATTTTTCCAATACGCTGTCCCAAATCCTCATAATAGGTACTTGGTGTACTTAAGAACTCAACCCCATTCTTTTTCAAGGTGGCAACCGTTGAGACAATATCCTCTGTTAAAATAGCAAGATGCTGGACACCAGGACCATTGTAGAATTCTAAATATTCCTGGATTTGTGATTTCCGTTTCCCTTCCGCAGGTTCATTGATTGGAAACTTGATTCTACCGCCATTATGCATAACCTTTGACATCAGCGCTGAATACTCAGTGGTAATATCTTTATCCGTGAAATGTTTCATCTCAACAAATCCCATTACCTTGGAATAATATTCAACCCATTCCTCCATCCGTTCAACGTTTCCCACTACATGATCAATGCCTATTAATCCCGCATCCTCGATTGGAAGGTAAACCGAATATGGATCAAAGCCTGGCATGAAAACACCTTGATAATTTTTGCGTTCTACTAACGTATGGATGGTATCTCCATATGTACCGAGAACGGCCTTTTTAATCGTTCCTTTTTCATCCTTCAACTCAAATGGCGGCACAAGGGCAATGCCACCGCGCTTTATAGCAGCATTGTAGGCTTTATCGACATCGTCAACTAATAACGCAACGTCTTTTACCCCATCACCATGTTTTTTAACAAATTGGGCAGCTCGTGTATCTTCTTTATAAGAACCAGTAAGAACAAGGCGGATATTTCTTTGCTGAAGAACAAAGGAAACAGTTTCACGATTTCCCGTTTCAAGGCCGGAATAGGCAACTGGTTTAAATCCAAACGCAGTACAAAAGAAGTGGCAGGCCTGCTTTGCATTACCTGTATAAATTTCAATATAGTCTACATCATGAACGGGAAAGAAATCGTTAACAAGTTCTTCAGCCTTGATTCTTTTTTCTTTCATTTATATTCCTCCTATTATCTTTTAATTAATAATATTCAGAATATAGTTTAAGTGATACTAACGTGTCCCCTCAAGAGCGGGGGTTAAAGCGATAACGCTTTTGAGCAGTAAAGATTTGTACTTTCCTTTTGACCGAATGGCAGCTTCTTTACCTTTTTTCGGGTAAGTAAGACCTCTCCACTTGACCCAACACTAAATTCTTTCCTTTTTCGGTCAAGTGGGACCTCTCCACTTGACCCAACACTAGATTCTTTCCTTTTTTGGTCAAGTGGGACCTCTCCACTTGACCCAACACTAGATTCTCTCCTTTTTCGGTCAAGTGGGACCTCTCCACTTGACCCAACGCTAGCCTCCTTCCTCTTTCGGGCAAGTGGAATCTCCACATTTTACCGAAAACACACAAAAAAAAAACAACCCTAAAAAAGGCTGTTTCTCCATCGTTTTATGACAATACCGCGCGGTCGCTGGCCATTTGTACGCCGCGAATTCTTTTAAATTCCTCTAACAATCCTTCAATGGTTAGGTTTTTCTTGTTCTCAGCGTCTACTTCTAAGATGATTTGACCTTTATCCATCATAATTAACCGGTTTCCAAGATCAATCGCTTGCTGCATGTTATGAGTGACCATTAATGTCGTAAGCTGATATTTCCCCACAATCTCACGTGTTAGATTGGTGATTAATTCAGCTCTTGATGGGTCTAGCGCAGCAGTATGCTCATCAAGCAATAAGATGGAGGGTTCTGTGAATGTTGCCATTAACAGCGACAATGCCTGTCGTTCTCCACCCGATAGCAATCCCACCTTTGCACTTAAACGGTTTTCTAAGCCAAGGTGCAAGGATTCAAGCACCTCACGAAAGTAATCACGTCTTTTTTTCGTGACTCCCCTTCTGAAGGTCCTCGTTTTATTTCGTGAGTAGGCCATCGCTAAGTTTTCTTCAATCGTCATACTGGGAGCCGTTCCTGCCATTGGGTCTTGAAATACTCGTCCAATCATTTTTGATCGTTTATACTCAGACATGGTGGTTACATTTTTACCGGCAATTTGGATATCACCAATATCAGGTACCAAACCTCCTGAAATAATATTCATTAAGGTCGATTTCCCTGCACCATTACTTCCGATAACAGTAACAAAGTCACCTGGTTTCAAGGTTAGATTTACGTGGTCAATTGCAATTTTTTCATCAGGTGTACCTTCATTAAAAATCTTATGAATCTGATTTAATTCAAGCATGGTTCTCACCCTTTCGCTCAGCCGCTGCTTGTAACATGTTCAGCTTTTCTTGTCTTCTCCGGGCTTTACGCTTTTTCTCTTTAGAATGTTCAATCATTTTTGGTGCCGTTAAGGCAATGATGACAATTAATGCAGTGATTACCTTCATATCACCTGGGTCGAGGAAATCCACCCTTAATGCAAGTGTAACCACAATACGGTAGATGATTGCTCCTCCGATAACTGCAAGTGTTGCCCTTGCAATCGATTTGGTGCCAAACAAGGCCTCACCGATAATAACAGAGGCTAAACCAATAACAATCATCCCGATTCCCATACCAACATCCGCAAAACCACCTTGCTGCGCAATTAAGGCACCCGAAAAAGCTACAAGTGCATTGGATAATCCAAGGCCCAGAATGGTAAGGAGATTTGTATTGGCAGAAAAACTGCGAATCATTTGTTTATTGTTACCGGTCGCCCTTAAGGCAAGACCAATTTCCGTTTGTAAAAATAAATCCGTAAGCCATTTGATTACTAAGGTAACGATAATCATAAAAATAAAAATTCCCCATGTATCAGGAAGGCTGTCACCAAGACCAACCATTGTTAGAAGACTGTTGAAAAAAGAATCAACACCAAGGTTTTCGAAAATTGTACCGATTTTCGTAAAAGAAGTTTCCGTATTCAGTAAGGGAATATTTGATCTTCCCATTATTCTAAGATTAATAGAATATAAGGCAATCATCATTAAAATACCAGCTAGCAAATTATTAATTTTCCCAAAGGTATGGAGCAGTCCTGTCATACAACCTGCTGCAAAACCTGCAAATAGTGCTAATATCGTGGCTAAAAACGGGTTAACCCCGCCAGCAATCAAGACTGCTGATAAAGCTGCACCTGTAACAAAACTCCCATCTACCGTTAAATCCGGAAAATCCAGAATACGAAAGGAAAGATAGACGCCTAGTGCCATAATCGCGTAGATGATACCTGATTCAAATGATCCAAATATGGCTGTAAACATTGAGATCATCCTTTCTTTAAGTCGTTGTAAAGGCTCTTTTCTTAACCTTTGTTGCTTTTTGGAACAAAATTTAATAAGAAAAGAGCCTGCAAACTAAATTCTAAAGTGCAAAATAACTATTTCGACGTTAAAATCGGCTTTAAGATTTTAACAACAATCTTTACGAAACAGCCTAATATTTAATTGAATAAATACCTTTTTTAGTGATGAAGGAGTCAACCATGTTAGCGGCTGACTCCCAGCATTACAAAGAATTATTATTTACCTTCGTAAAACTCACCAAGGTCTTTCCATTCGTCTTTCACTTCAAGCCCCTGTGCTTCTGCAGCTTGTTTATTAATGACAAGTGTTAAACTGCTTGGCAATTCTACTGGAATTTCAGAAGGCTTTTTATTCCCGCTTAAAATTTCAGCTGCCATTAAACCTGATTGATAACCAATGTCGAAATATTCAAAGCCACTCGCTGCAACTGCACCTTTTTTCATTGAATCTAGCTCACCAACAAATAGAGGGATTTTTTTGCTGTTTGCAACTGAAATAACTGACTCAAGAGCAGAGACAACCGTATTATCTGTTGGAATATAGATAGCATCTACACGACCGACTAGGGATTCAGCCGCCTGCTTTACTTCAGCAGAGGTAGAGACAGACACTTCCACAAGCTTAGCACCCTTACCTTCAGCTAATTTTTTCACTTCGTCCACTTGAGCTATAGAGTTTTGTTCACCAGAATTATAGATAACACCAATATTTTTTGCTTTTACTTCTTCTGTAATAAAGTTTATCGTTTTTGCAGTTCCCTCAGGATGGTTATCCGTTGTACCTGTGATATTATCACCAGGCTGATCAAATGCTTTGACTAATTCAGCACCCACAGGATCTGTTACCGAAGTAAAGATAATTGGAATATCCTTCGTAGCATTTAAAGCACCTGTTGCACTTGGAGTTGCATTTGCAAAAATAAGATCGACTTTATCCCCAACAAAATTATTAGAGATCGTTTGAACATTGGCCGATTCGCCTTGAGCGTTTTGCTCGTCATACTCAACTTTAATGCCTTTATCCGCTAATGCCTTTTTAAAGCCCTCAGTCGCTGCATCCAATGATGGATGTGTAGCATATTGAGATATCCCGATTTTAAATACCTTTTCCCCATCTTTTTCCGTTCCACCTGCCGATTCCTTGCTGCCGCACCCAGCAAGCATCATCATCCCTGCTAAGGCAAAAGATAATACTTTTACACCTTTTTTCATTATTACATCCCCCTATTACCCTTTTCTAATTTTGCAAAAATTTATTATATTATAAAAGTTATTCTAGTATTTTTTTAGACTAAAAGCAATAGAATTACCCAAAATTATTTTTCCGCTTTAAAGCGACAAATTTTTCAACAATTTAAAAAATAAAAAAAAGCCCTCAATGATATGAGAGCTTTAAAGGTTACCTATTCCATTATCTAGTTAATAATATTTATTTTCCAATCCTGTGTTTGATCTAATAATTTATCGATTTCTATTTTTTTTAACTTTTTTATGTTTTTCTCAGATGTTAGATTTGCAGTTTTCTCTAGCAGCTTATCGATATCAATCATAATAGTTCCCATATCTAACCTCCATATTTTTAGTTACCAAATGATTCGTACCGATAGGGACAATTGTGGGGGTTAATAAGTATATTTTTATAAAGTTCTCTTTATTAAAGTTTACTAGTAAGGGTATAATAAAATTCATTATTTCTTAATCATTACTAACTTCTAAAAAAAACAAACAAGCCAGTCATCGATATGAATAACTGGCTTGTTGTCTCTTGTTTAGATTTCTTTGGCAACCTTTTGTGATAAAAATTCTGGTTGTGTTTCCTCTTCCTTAAAAATGAATTTCATCATCGGCGGTGTAACAATCGTGGTGATCAGAACTACGACTACCAAGGCAGCAAATAACTCCTGACTTAGTAAATTACTCTCTAATCCAATTGCCGCAATGATTAACGCTACCTCTCCTCGTGAAACCATTGCAGCTCCGATTCCTAAAGAACTCCTCCAAGAAAATTGTGATGCCTTTGCTCCCAGTGCAGCCCCGACTAATTTTGTTAGAATAGCGAGAAAACTAAGCCAAACGATTGGCCAAATATAATCTGTTATACCAGCAAAAGTTACTTTAAGTCCAATGGATGTAAAGAAAATAGGGACAAAAATGGAATAACCGATGGTTTCAACCTTTTCGACTATTTCATGTTTGAAATTTGTTAAACTAATCGCAATCCCAGCAATATATGCTCCAATAATCGCGGCTACTCCTGCTAATTCCGCAACATAGGCAAAAAGAAAGCAGATGATTAATGCAGCCGTGATAATTGTTTGTGATACCTTTAATGATGCAAATTTCTTTAGGACCCAAGGAACAACTTTCCATCCTACTAAAATCGCACCAGCAAAGAATAGTACTTTATTTAGGAGCATCAATCCTAAATGAACATCCCCACCACCTGCAAGGCTAAGTAAAAATGCCAGTGCAATAATGACCACAACATCATCAATGACTGCTGCTCCTAATATCGCTGCCCCTTCCTTTGATTTCAACTTATTTAGTTCCTTAAGTGCTTGAACAGATATACTTACACTAGTTGCAGACAGCAGCAGCCCCAGAAAGAGTGCTTGAAATGTAGTCAACCCCATTAAGACACCTGCAAGGTATCCTCCACCAAATGGTACAATAATACCGCTAAGCCCTACTATAGTTGAAGCTTTTCCAGAACGTCTAAATTCGTCAATATCAGTTTCTAGACCCGCAATAAACATTAACAAGATTACACCAATATGGCTCAATTCTTCTAAAGTAGCAGAATCGGAGATGACTCCAAAAATAGCAGGTCCTAGAATAATCCCCACAAGCAGCTTCCCCAAAACTGACGGTTGCCCCAATTTAACACTTATGTCTCCTGCAATCTTTGATGCTAATAAGATAATCGCTAACTCAAAAATTAACATTCATTTTCCTCCTCATTCATTTTTAAACAAAAAAAAGAACCTATCACTAAGGGACATAGTTATCCCTTGGTGACAGGCTCCTCCAAAAATTATTTTTATTTATTTACACAATAATAACATGCCTATAGTTTTCACTCAATGGTTTCTTAATCCCATTTCTTCATTTTATTTACAATTTTATCTATAAATACTTTTATAAAAGTTGACTCTCCTTTCTGTGTTTTTTGTTTATGCCATTCATTCGTACTAGCAACGGTTATCAAAACTAAACCAGCTAGTAATAAATAGCCCCACCATGGCATATTGCCCCAATAAGGTCTTGTTTGTCTCCTGCACCAACAAAAAAGTAGGCTTTAATCTGTAAGAACATTCCCGCTAATATGGATACCAAGGACAAAGTCTCTAAAATAATAGCATCATCGTGCTTTAGCGCCTAGCCGCTAAAGCTTTTTTCAATAAAAAGTTGTATCTTCACTCCAACTATCGGTATGATAGTAACATTACGAAAAATATTGGAGGCAAGTATGCTTACTTTTAACGAAAAATTAGCTATTATTGAATCATTTCCTGAACTAGAGAGAAAAGATGTCTCGCTCAAACGTGTGAATTTTCAGCTGCCAAACAGTGCGTCCGACAAAAAGAATGTGGTCTATCATCTCCATCCCAATGGAAATGGATTTGTTTATGCAGGGAACATAAATACCTATGAACAAACCTATCAAACAGATGATAAAGGAATGGTTAATATCCGTGACTTTAGCGCGGAGGACTTAAAAAAGTTGATTAAGGATTCCATCGAATCCTTATTACCGGTGGAAAAGTCACTTGCAGAAGAGGCCATAATTGGAAATCAAGTCGAAGAACGTTGGGTGAACGAGGAAAAGAATCATCTGATTGTCATCAATGAAAACGATTCGTGGAATATTTACTTTGGATTAAATCTAGAAGAAAGCTTCGATACCTACGGTGAAGCGGAGGATTTTCTAACAGAGGAAGGATTTCATCGGGTTTAAGACATATTTATTTCAAGCTGTGCGCAATGCACAGCTTTTTCTTATTTAATGGCTCTTTTCTTAAACTTTGTTGCTTTTTGGAACAAATATTAATTTCTATGCAAAATTTCCGCCAAAAATATAATAAATTTTAGTAAGAAAAGAGCCTACAAACTTAATTTTAAGAACAAAATAACTATTTCCACGTTAAAATCGGCATTAAGATTTTAACAACAATCGTTTCGAAAACAACCTATTTATTCAAGCTCAGCTATTTTTGCTAATTCCGTATCAATCAAATCATCCAAGCGGATAATGCTCTGTTTAGCCCGGTCATAATCAATCGATCGATAATGATGCATTCCTCCCTTTTCTTCATCCTTCTCATCCGCCCATTTAACAATTTGCTGTAGTGGTGTGCGAACAATATCGTTTGAAGGTAAAAAAGAATCGGTATGGAACAGAATCGCCAGTGCAATCGTCTTTGCCTTTATCGGATTTTCACCTAATCGGATTAATAATTTGTGCGCTCGCTCCGCCCCTTTTATAGGGTGAATGTCATTTTGTTTATATAAATCATAATCCCATTTTCCATTTTTATACCATGTGTAATGTCCCATGTCATGTAAAAGCCCCGCTTTTGCAGCAGTGTCAGTATCCAGTTGATGTTCTTTACCTAAATGAAAAGCATGATAGGCAACAGCAATAGCATGGGCAATTCCAGACCGATTTAAGTATTTTTGTGCAATATGATGCTCAAATATGTTAATTAACTTTACATCCCTCATATCAATCTCCTCCACCCATGCAGAATAATTTTTTAATATTCATTATATTATAAACATACCTCTAAAGCTACATATTAATCCATTATGACTAATAAACAAAAGGAGCTTCCATTAGTAATGAAAGCCCCTTTTGTTTTTAATATTCATTTATTATTCATTTGTAACTTCAGCATTTATTATACCTTTAGTTTCCGTTTCACTGGTACCTTCAGTATTATTATTAGATTCGTAATCTTTAACTTCGTCACTTTCAATGACCTCTTTTTTTACTTTTGGAGCTAAATATTCAAAGTCATTAGGATTAATCGGTGTGTACCCCGTTGGTTGGTAGAACCGTAATAGGTCTTTATGAACAATTTCATCTGAGATTTGAAGTTCTACAGCCACTTTATCAGCAATCGGTTTACACGCATCAGTTCCTTCTAGTAATTCTCCTGTTTCGTTACTGTAGCATTTCCCTTTTATTTGAACGATTTCAGGTGAAACGAAATCACCATTTCTAAATAAAGCCCAATTCCTGTGGTCCGGAGATAGTAAATCAGACCCGAGTTCCATATAGTCTTTTGTATCAATTCCTAATAAGTGTAGGATTGTTGAACGAACATCTGCCTGACCTGCATATTGCTGCTGAACTCCACCTTTTACTCCAGGAACATGTATAAATAAAGGAACACGCTGCAAGCCTGTATTCAGTGTTGGAGTGATTTCCTCAACGCCAAGAACCTTTGCCATTGCTTCATTATGATTCTCAGAAATACCGTAATGGTCACCATACATGACAATAACTGTATTATCGTATAAACCTGAAGCTTTTAGATCATTAAAGAACTGTTCAATGGCTTCATCCATATAATGCGCTGCTTGGAAATACTGGTCAACCACTTTATCGCCTGTATCGCCAGCAGGAAATGCAGTATCCTCTGGATCCATTTCAAATGGAAAATGGTTTGATAGTGTTAAAAACTTTGTATAGAACGGCTGTGGCAAACTCTCAAGCAATGGCATTGATTCCGTAAAGAATGGCTTATCCTTTAAGCCGTAATTCTTTGTATTTTCTTCCGTCATATTGTAATATTCAGCATCAAAAAATTGGTCATAGCCTAAAGCTTTATACATAACATTTCGGTTCCAGAACGTTTTATAGTTTCCATGGAAGGAAGCAGAATAATACCCATTCCCTTTTAATATGGCTGGCATCGCCTGGTAGGTGTTTTGCGCTTTATTGACGAAAACAGCACCTTGAGCCATTGGGTATAACCCATTTTCCATCAAGAATTCTGCATCAGATGTTTTTCCCTGTCCAGTTTGGTGGAAGAAGTTTTCAAAATAAAAGGCTTCATTCCCATGTACTAAGGAATTTAAGAATGGTGTTACTTCCTGACCATCCGACATCTTATAATCAATGGCAAAGCTTTGAAGTGATTCCATGGCAATATAGACTACGTTCATTCCTTTGGCTTTAGCAAAGTACTCAGGATTAGGTGCTGCGAAATTCGCTTTTCGATAGTTCTCAACATCTGTAATATCACTGCTGTCCGCAAGTGCTCGTTGACCGGAAGATTTAATGTTTTGAATCACATCGTAAATAGTAAAGTTATAGGCACCTAAATATTTTACTAAGTAATTTCTATCAAATGAACGGCTCAAAAGCTGTGGGCGATCCTTTTCTGCTAATCCAAGGTTAAATAAAAATACAGTGACTGCAAACAACAGAACAACTTTAAATGACCTTCTATTCTCAACCGTTACCTTCTTAAATACGGTAAGAGCTAGTGCTATTAGAATAAAGAAATCAGTGAAATACAAGAAATCAAATGGAGACATTAATGACAATGCACTATCTCCAAGCTGTCCAGCATTGTTTTTGGTCGACATTAATACGGGTACGGTAATAAAATCACTAAAGAATCTGTAATAACCGATATTTGCGTATAATAAGAACGACAAAATAAAATTTGTTATAATTAGAACAAGTTTCATTCGCTTTTTAAAAAGAAATGCTAATCCAAAAAAGAATAATGCTGAACTTAATGGATTAATAAATAAAAGGAATTTTTGTAGATTATTATCAATGCCAAGTGAAAATTCAATTTGATATGCTGCATATGTTTTTAGCCAGAATAAAACAACGGCAATTGCAAAGAAAGCAATATATCCATTATTTTTTATATTAGGCATTCTAATCTTTTTCATTTTAATTCTCCCCTCACTTACCAATGAACTTCGGTAAACGAACATCACTTACTATATCACATTTATTGTTAAAATAAAAACAAAACCATTTCCAGTAATACCCATTTCTTTCGCCAATTTTCACTATATTTAGCTAGTAATCTCACATTTTGGTAGCTTGGTCAAATTCATCAGAAAGCTGCATGTTTACATTATGAGTAGATCCTCAGTGCTTAGAACCTCTTTTATATAAGACGAAAGGAGCCACAATTAGTTTCAAATTTTTTCTGATTCTTATATCAAGTAATCATATACCGGAAATTTAGGGCGTGCAATATGCGTTTAGACTTATCTTTTACAGGATATAAAACAAGCTCCTTTTTTAGAAGTATGAAATGAACTATTTTATTCACTTCTATGGGTTCTAATACATTATGTAAGGTTAAGGAGGAAATCTGTAGGGATTTCTTCCTTATTTTCATGTTCCGAATCGTACACTGTATTAATAGAAGAAAACAGTTTCGAAATTATCATTTCAATGCGAATGAAATAACACTTGATGGTAAAAATAAAAAGACAATTTTTTTAGGAGTGGTAAAAAATGAATGTGAATCGTGTAAAGCAAATTCTTTCATCGTCTGCAGATATTGAGGTCAAATATAATGGAGCTTCTGTCTGGATTGACCAACTAAATGAGGACGGAAGAACAGCTACTGTTCACCTGAGAGGTCCTCTTGAGGAACGAAGCACCGTTGAAGTTGGAGAACTAATCGAAGAATAAAAATACCTCCACCTTTGCTCCTAAAGGTGGAGGTATTTTCAAACAGAAATTTTCTGCCTAAATCATGTCTTCGTTTTCCTTATCTATGTCTCTTGGCTGAGGCTTCACTTGTTGATCAAAACCTTTTCTTAGTACCTCTTGTGTATTCGTTCCCACATCTACTCTGGTATCAGACTTAGGAAGCTGGCTTAATTCTTTACCTCTTGGCATTGTCATCACCCCTTATCATTAAAATGTTCAAGGAGAGTAAAATTTAATCAAAAAATATTACTTTTGTAAGTCTTTGATGGCCGTGTGTGCTAAGAGTTGGATGGTCATATCATCCATTGGCGGGTTGTGGAGTCCTGCTCTCACATCCCGATAGTACCGCTGAAGTGGATTTTTCAAAGAAAGACTTCTTGCTCCTACTAATCTCATCGCCAAATCCACTACCTTGATGGCATTATTTGTAACTGTTAGTTTGGCAGCTCCTAGAAAAGGTCCCATTTCTCCTCTACCTTGCTCATCTGTATCGTCCCATTTTTTCGCAACAGAATGTAAGAAAAACTCAGATTCCATCAATTTCAATTCCATTTCTCCTATTTTTTGTCGAACATTCGGCAGGTCAATAATCGTCCCCTCTACACTGTTAGGAGAGTATTCTAATGCAAAGTTAATCGCATATTTCTGTGCCGCTTTTGCTATTCCAAGATAACAAGCTGGTATATGAAGAAGCCAACCGTTTGTTTTCTTCCCTTCCCTTCCAACTTGCTCGACAAAGTTTTCTTCTGGTATCGAAACATTTTTGAGGATTAAATCATGGCTTCCAGTTCCTCTTAAGGCAATACTATCCCATGTTTCTTCTATTAATAACCCATTTGAGGACCGAGGGATAAGGAAGTTTCCTATTTGATCACTTTGGGTTATAGATGCGCTAACAATAAAATAATCTAGGACAGGAGCCATGGTGGTAAATGTTTTTCTTCCATTAATAATCCAATGGTTTCCGTCTTTAATGGCAGTTGTTTCAGGTCTCCCTCCACGGGTTGGGCTTCCTGTTCCCGCCTCTGTTGCCGCACTATTTATTAATGACCCATTTTTAACGTCTTCACAGATTTTATTAAAGATGTTTTCATTCCAAGAATTTTTCTCTGATAGATTTTTGATTATACCCATATGCCATCCAATCGATAGCGCTGTTGCTCCATCTCCTTCAGCTATTTTTTCTTGAAAACGCAGCATATCATATAACGAAATTTCTCTCCCGCCAAACTTCTTTGGAACTGTTAATGCGGTATAACCTGTATCTTTTAAATCTTGAATGTTTTCGTAAGGAAAACTTCCCTCAATATCAACTTTATGGGCTCTTGATAAAAAACATTGTGAAAGCTCATTCATCAACTCAAACTGTTCATCAAATGACTCTATATCATGAAAATTCATAAAACAGCTCCTCAACTCCCTGTGGACAAATTGTTTAAATTAAATATGATAATACATGAATGAGGACATATTTTCCATTTTTATTAAGAAGTATTACTATATTTGTAGTTTTTGTGTCATAACTCACTGTGAAATAAGAAAAATTGTTCTATAATTTCAATAAGAAAAAATTACCAATAATCGTTTTTCTCCATAAAAGTTTCGGTTGTTTAGCTTTATTCAGGGAAATACTACTTATTTGAAATGAAGGGGGTTCTGATTTGTCACAAGGTGCAAAACAATTATACATTCAAACGACAAGCCTCATTGCAGGCTTTATGGTTTGGGTACTTATTTCGTCACTCATGCCTTACATACAAGCCGATATTAAGCTATCACCTACTCAAATTTCTTGGGCTACAGCAGTACCTGTAATACTTGGATCTTTACTCAGGGTTCCAATCGGTTATTGGACAAATCGGTTTGGTGCTCGAACCATATTTACGATAAGTTTTATTATCTTATTGCTGCCAATTGGGATTTTAAGCATTGCAAATTCTTTATTGATGTTAATTTTAGGCGGGTTTATGCTTGGTATTGGCGGAGCTGTCTTTTCTATCGGTGTAACCTCGCTGCCTAAATATTACGCAAAAGATAAACACGGATTTATTAATGGAATTTATGGTGTAGGAAATATTGGTACTGCCATTACTTCGTTCGCGGCTCCGGTTCTTGCCAATACATTTGGCTGGCGAACGACTGTTCAAATATTCCTTATTGTGGTTTTACTATTTGCACTGTTAAATTTTTTTTTCGGTGACAAAACTGAAAGAAAAGTTAATAACTCATTATCTGATCAAATTAATGCGGTTTATAAAAATCAAAAATTATGGTTTATAAGTTTATTTTATTTTATCACATTTGGTTCTTTTGTTGCGTTCACTATTTATTTACCGTCTTTCCTTGTTAACCATTTTGATTTGGAAAAGGTGGATGCGGGTTTACGGACAGCTGGATTTATAGCCTTAGCCACTGTATTTCGACCAATTGGAGGATGGCTGGGAGATAAGTTAAATCCGTTTCTTATCCTTGTAGGTGTATTTTCCGGACTTACATTCGCTGGATTTCTACTGTCTTTTACACCTTCTCTTCCTATTTATTCCTTTGGCTGTTTATTAGTTGCTATATGTGCTGGGACGGGTAACGGGACTATTTTTAAATTGGTACCTTTATATTTTTCGAAACAAGCAGGTATCGTGAATGGTATTGTCTCAGCAATGGGAGGGCTTGGCGGCTTTTTTCCTCCCATTATATTGACCATCCTATTTAATTGGACGGGGCATTATGCAATTGGCTTCATGGTTTTATCAGAGTTTTCACTTGCGAGTACAGTATTAGTTGTATGGCTCTACTATCAGGAAAAGCTGGGAATTTCAGCAAAGATTGTCCAACATGCTATAGATGGCATAACGGTTACCGATAAAAATGGAATCATCCAAAGTGTAAATCCTGCTTTTACAAGGATAACAGGATATACAATGGTTGAAGTGATTGGAAAAACACCGAGTGTCCTTCAATCTGGTGAACATGATAATGCTTTTTATAAAATGATGTGGGATAGTTTATTAACTGCGGGCTACTGGGAAGGCTTCATTTGGAACAAACGTAAAAACCAAGAAATCTATCGAGAATGGTTAACCATTACAGCGATTCGGGATGACAGTGGTGATACAAAAAATTATGTTGCCATGTTTCATGAAGTAGACGCTGAAAAGACATCATAGCTTTTGACCTTCTTCGGAGGGTCTTTTTTTTATAATAAGTTGCTTAACGGATGAAATTATTACAACTTTTTGTCTTTCCTCCCTAGTTCACAATTCCTTCACGATTTTTGTGACGTACGTCACAAAAATCATGTTACCATCTGGTTTATAGTGAAAATACAAACAACATCCACACAGAATTAAGAAAGTGGATTTAGGGAGAGATAAATATGCCTCGAATAAATTATTGGAATCCTGAAGATGAAAAATTTTGGAATGCAGAAGGAAAAAAACACGCAAAGCGAAATTTATGGATTTCTGTTCCATCTTTAATGCTTGCATTTATCGTGTGGCAAATTTGGTCCGTAGTTGCAATAAGGCTTAATGATATCGGTTTTAGCTTTACAGATGAACAATTATTCACATTAGCTGCCGTTCCAGGCTTAGTCGGTGCCACACTTCGTTTTGTTTATACTTTTGCAGTTGGCTCGATTGGAGGAAAAAACTGGACAGTAATTTCAACTGCCGTCTTAGCCATTCCAGCAATTGGTATTGGGTTCGCGGTACAAAATCCTGACACGCCCTTTTCGATTATGTTATTATTAGCAGCTCTTTGCGGTCTTGGTGGAGGTAACTTCTCTTCGTCATCAGCAAATATTAGTTTCTTCTTCCCGAAAAATGAAAAAGGTACAGCACTAGGTATAAACGGCGGATTAGGAAACATGGGTGTTTCTGTTGTCCAATTTGTTACACCATTAATCGTTACAACTGGCGCATTCGCATTTGCTGGTAAAGGTCAAGTGTTAGCAAATGGTCAAGAAGTATGGTTACAAAATGCAGCATTTATCTGGGTAATCCCAATTGTGATTATGACATTGCTTGCTTACTTTAAAATGGATAATGTACCAGGTGCGAAGCAATCAGTTGCAGACCAATTTGTTATCGTTAAACGCAAACACACATGGATTATGACGGTCCTATATATCGCAACTTTCGGTTCTTTCATTGGCTATTCAGCGGCATTCCCGCTTCTATTGAAATCACAGTTCCCAGAATACATCTCACTTGCCTTCCTCGGTGCCTTAGTAGCTGCTGCCGCAAGACCAGTTGGCGGTTGGCTGGCTGATAAGTTTGGCGGCGCTAAAGTAACGGCTATTGTATTCGTGGTTATGACAATTGGTGCCTTCGGAGTTATATACTTCTTAAATCTTAAACAATTTGCTGGTTTCTTAGCTTCATTTTTAGTTTTATTCTTAGCATCAGGAATTGGATCGGGTTCTACTTTCCAAATGATTCCGAACATTTTTATTCCAAAAGAAGCTGCACCAGTAATTGGTTTCTCAGCAGCATTTGCGGCCTACGGCTCATTCTTAATTCCTAAGCTTTTTGGATGGTCCGTTGAAACAACTGGTTCTTATGTGACAGCATTCTATTTCTTTATTGGATTTTATGTTATTGCATTTGCGCTGAACTATTTCTACTACCAAAGAAAAACAGCTGAAGATAAGCAATTAGTTAAACAAGCCGGGTAAACCCCGGTTTGTTTTTTTGTATTTAAAAAGGCACGGAATAAAAATCCCGTGCCTTCCATTTATATCTTTGAAATGGCAACCGCACATGCTTTATATTCCGCGGTTCCTGATATCGGATCATATTCGTTTAAGGTTAAAACATTCGTTGGTGTTTCACTCCAATGGAAACTCATGAACACTAAACCCGGAACAACCTGATCCGTAATTTTTGCTTTAACAGTTAACTCTCCTCTTCGCGAACGGACTTGAACCACTTCCCCGTCAGTAATTCCTAGAGCAAGCGCATCCTCTGGATGAATATCAACACTTTCTTCTGTCTGTTTCACCTTAACCCCAGGAGCATAGTGGCGGGTTTGCGAATGTGTATTATACGATTCATAACGTCTGCCTGTCGTTAGTGTAAAAGGAAACTCATCATCCGGAAGCTCCAGTGGCGGTGTGAAATCTACAGGAACGAATGGTGCCTTTTTACTAATAGACTCCTGATTATGAAATCTTTCGTGCATAACAAATGTTCCTGGGTGATCCTCACTAGGACATGGATAATGGATACTGTATTCATTTTCGAGTCTCTCATATGAGATTCCTCCATACATCTCCCCAGCGAGTTTTTTTACTTCATTCCAGATTTCTTCACTACTAGAATAGTTCATTGTGTAACCCATTATAGTAGAAAGTTCACAAAGGATGACCCAGTCTTCTTTTACATTCGGCTCGGGCTCCACGGCTTTACGGACTCTTTGTATTCTTCGGTCTGTATTGGTGTAGGTTCCATCAACCTCTCCCCATGAGCATGCAGGAAGAACCACATCCGCCATTTTCGCTGTTTCAGTCATGAATATATCCTGAACAATCAACAAATCAAGCTTCTTCATTAACTCTATCGTATGGTTCATATGAACATCTGCGAGCAATGGATTTTCACCTATGATATAGAGCGCCTTTAGTTCACCATCTTCGAGTCTGTCAAAGGTTCTTGTTTGTGTGTCACCTGCATGAGGATTCAGCGTGACATTCCATTCCTTTTCATATCGCGCCCGGTACTCATCATTGGCTAGACTCATGGCACCCGCTAATTGATTTGGCAGACAACCCATATCTCCTGCACCTTGCACATTATTTTGCCCTCTAAGCGGCATAATCCCAGTCCCCTGCTTACCAATATTACCTGTCAACAGTGCTAGATTTGCAATATCAAAGACATTATTAACACCACAATGGTGCTCGGTAATCCCAAGTGTATAGGCAATCATAGACCCACTTGAAGTCGCATATTCCCTAGCTGTCGTAACAATATCCTCAGCATTCAGTCCCGTAATAGAGGCTGCATATTCAGGTGTGTATCGCTCTACATGCTTCTTTAATGACTCAAAATCAATCGTAAATTGCTTAATAAACTCTTCACTGTATAAATTTTCCTTAATAATAACCCGCAAGAATGCATTAATGAGGGCGATATCAGTACCGACATTGATTTGCAAGTGACGATGCGAAAATTTAACCATGTCGATTTTTCTAGGATCAATGACGATTACTTTTAGACCATTTTTAATTGCTTTCTTAATTCTATTTGCGATGATTGGATGTGCTTCTGTGGTGTTCGACCCCATTAGCAGCAATACTTCTGCTCTATCAAAATCCTCTAACGTATTTGTTGGGAAACCGCTTCCAAATACAGTTGCCAGACCGGCAACGCTTGGTGCGTGTCACGTACGGTTACATCCATCAATATTATTACTGCCTATAACGGTTCTCATGAACTTTTGCGTTATAAAATTGGATTCATTCGTTGTCCTAGCACAGGCAAACATCGATATCGCATTTGGTCCCCATGTATCTCTAATGGAAGATAATTTATCTGCAATAAATTGGTATGCCTCGTCCCATGTTGTTTCTACTAAATGTCCTGCTTTTCGAATGAGCGGATTCATTAATCGTTTGTTTGAATGTACATATTCGTAGGCAAAGGCGCCTTTCACACATGTTTGACCTTTGTTTACCGGTGCATCCTTGTCACCGCGAATTTTCGTAATTCGATTGTCTTTTACTTCCAGCACTAAGCCGCAGCCTGTACCGCAATAACCACAAATGGTTTTGACAAAATTTGCTTCCCCCACATTTTCCCCTCCAATTTCAAACATTAGTACTTATATAAACATATTAATCTATTCCACTCAAAAGTAGCCTTATTTTTGAAAAAATAATTGTCCATTTTTTGAAAAATTCCATAAATGGACATAAAAAAACGGAAGAGATTATCTTCCGTTCGTTCATGCTAGTTTTGCTGGTAAAAGGATATTAAAAATTGTTCCCTTATCTAGTTCACTTTCAACAAACACTTTACCATTATGATTTTCGATAATCTTAAAGCTAACCATCAATCCTAGTCCGTTCCCATTTTTCTTCGTCGTATAGAATGGTTCACCGATCTGTTTTAATTTTTCCTTTGGAATTCCCACTCCAGTATCTTGAATGGAGATTTGGACATTGTTATTGTGTATCGTCGTTTTCACATGCAACTCGCCGCCATTTGGCATGGCTTCTATCCCATTTTTAATAAAGTTCAAAAATACTTGTTTTAAACGGTTTTCGTCACACTCAATTTGAATAATTTCATGAGGACAATCAAATGATAGTTTCACATGCTTCTTTCTGGCTTCAAATTCAAGCAGTGATACTACATTCTTAATTACAGGAACCACATTCTTTTCTTCTAATTCAACCATCTTAGGTTTTGCTAATACCATGAAATCCTCAACAATCGTATTAACCCGCTCAATTTCATCGAGAATAATGTTGATAAATTCTAAGCGTTCAGGGTCCTTCTCATCCAAAGTAAGGAACTCTGCATATCCTTTCATCGATGTAAGTGGATTTCGGATTTCATGTGCCACACCTGCTGCTAATTGACCAACAGCTGCCAGCTTATCCTGACGATGAAGGACTTCTTCAGCTTTCTTACGCTCAGTAATATCATTCCGAATCGCGACATATTGATATGGCTTCGCATTTTCATTTAAGAAAGGAACGATGGTCGTATCTACCCAATAAAAGTTTCCATCCTTCGCTTTATTTCTTATTTCACCTTTCCACACCTTACCTTCTCCAATTGTCTTCCATAAATCTTTGAAGAACAGTTTAGGATGATGACCTGAGTTTAAGATATTATGGTCTTTTCCAATTAGCTCTTCACGATTATATTTGGAAATCTCACAGAACTTATCATTGACACTTGTAATCATCCCTCTCGCGTCCGTAAAGGCAACAATCGTAGATTGGTCAAGTGCAAAGCGAATATCTGTATTATCTTTTATCGATTCCTTTAAGTGTTCTTCTGCTCTTTTTCGATCTGAAATATCTGAACGAATCGCTACATATTGATATGGCTTTCCTTTTTCATTCAAAAAAGGGACAATCGTGGTATCGACCCAATAAAAGGAGCCATCCTTTGCTTTATTTCTAATTTCTCCCCGCCAAGTTTTACCAGATTGTATTGTTGTCCACATATCTTTAAAAAAGTCTTTTGAGTGATATCCGGAATTTAACATGCGATGGTTTTTTCCGATAATTTCTTCTTTATGATACTTTGAGATTTCTTCAAACTTATCATTTACAAATATAATGTTCCCTTGTGGATCGGTTATAGCTACAATGGTTGATGCATCCAAAGCTGCAGTGATATCCTTTAAGTTGGTGTCAGATTCTGCTAACTGCTTGCTTATTAAAGTACTTGAAGCTATTAACCCGCTGATAATCAAAACCGTCACTAGCAATACTAAATAAACTAGAAAGGTTTCTTCATTGATAGATCCATTTCCTGTATTATTTGAAATAATCGTCGAGGCTCTTTTTAAAAGGAAATGCCCTTCAGCAATCGCCGCTGATATGATTAAGGCACTTATAGGTTTCAACCAAGTCTGATTCCCTTTTGAAAAGGTTTTTGAAGAAAAAAGAATCCATAAGGAAAATAAAAAAGACCCAAAAAGTAGTAGTCCTGAAAAAACAAAAAGCGGAACATTGTATGCAATCGTTAAGTTCATCGCGTAAATACTTATGATATGAATGGCAAAAACAGCTGTTGTTAAAAAGAAACTTCCGAAAAACAAATGAATGGATTTGATTTCCTTTCCAAAAAAAGGAATGAAGGCCATTCCGGAAAAGGCAATCCCGATAAGGATAGACAAGATTGTAAGTGGAATTTGATAACTTGAAAATCGATTTATATCAGCTGCAATAAGCCCAATAAAATTCATAACCCATATCCCGACGCCCATAGATAAAGCGCCGCCAAGATATAATAGCCTCTTATTATTAGAGTTTTTTATCAATGTGAACATATCTAACCCTGTATATGATGCCATGATGGTTAAACCTATGGCGGTAACAATTAAGAATGGATGTAACTCAGCAGATACTGTTTCCATTTACAGCATCCCCCCCTCTTACCTAATCTCTTTCTACTATGATTGTAATGTAAAGAATTAAGATATGAAAGCTTTTTTGTTCACAAAATTGTTGAATATACCTTCCTTTAACTATCAGTCATAAATAATATGTTCCAAACCTGGACAAAATTTAAATGCGGGATAAATGAATCATTTTTCAAAAAAATTAAATTATTTTTCAAAAAGGACTACACAAATTGATTTTTTTTGATTATACTGTACTACAACAGGTTGAAAGAAAATAAACTGTATTAAAGAAGGAGGAGATTTTTAATGTTAATGAATCCAGTTGAATTTTTCCGCACTTTGCCAAAAAAGGAATGTCCAGAATGTGGGCAGCACATGGTAGAACAAGCTGAAAGCTACTTAATGGAATGTGATCGTTGTTTAGCAAAAAGAGAAGAATAAGTAGAAAATATTTTTTTAATCGAGTTGTACTATAACAAAACATAATCTAATACACTGTATTAAAAAAGGGGGAGTTTTTAATGTTAATTAGTCCAGTTGAATTTTTCCGCACTTTGCAAGCAAAGCAATGTCCAGAATGTGGGCAGCACATGGAAGAACAAGCAGAAAGCTACCTAATGGAGTGCGACCGTTGTTTAGCAAATAAAGACGAATAGAACAAAAGAAATAACACGCTCCCCAAAATATGGGGAGTTTTTTTGTGCTGAAAATTAAGGAAGGAATAATCCCAATTCAGTAAGTAAAAGCTTAGAAAAGGAGGTGTTTGTAATGGCAAAGAAAACTACATCATCCAATAAGAAGCAAACATCCATTCAAGGAGGAATCTATCCTTCACAAAAATATGTTCCAGGTGAATCAGTTGATGAACATAAAAATATTGTGGACGCAAACATCATGTTAACCGGGGATGAAATCCGGCAGCAAAATGAAAATCTTTAAAAGAGGGAGGTAATTGTATAATGGATATGGTTAATATTGAGAGTGCAAAGCCAGGAGACGAAGTGTTTGTAATCTATCGTAATCCTCATGTTCCAACTGTAGCTAATATACGAGCCGCAGAAATTGTCGCTCATCCAAAGGATCCAAATGCTCTTGCACTGTTCTTAAATGAAACCTTTCATGTAATTGAAGATGATGACGCTCTTTTTCCTAGTTCCGAATCTGCACAAAAAGCATTTGATGGCCATTTTTTTGATTTTGGAGAAGAATAAAAGACTGTCATCTATTTGACAGTCTTTTTGAATATTATCTTCATTAAATTTTCGGAAGCTCTCTTATTTCTGTAGCCATCTCGTTTCCACACATTGGGCAGAGCAAATCGTCTGTAACGAAATCCTTTCTCATCCAGCCAATACAAGCACTATCCATGCAAGAATAGATTTCGGTTTCAAGCATAATTACTTCAATTTCTTCATCCTTAGCCCTTTTACCATAAAAAATGGGAACCGCCTCCTTTTTTTATAGTATGTACCAAAAATGTCCTTTTCATTGCTAAAAAACTTTCTTTACCATAAACAAATAAGAAAGGAATATTCTCCATGAAAAATGCTGGTAAAAAATTAACCGTCGTTGGTACCGATATTGAAGAAGTAAAACGATTAAATAGCCAATCTGGCTTAAGTTATAACCAGGTGAAACAATTGCTTGCTGAAAAATATGCTAATAAAAAGTAGAAATGAGGAAAGCTCCATTGTAAGAAATAATTTTAAGCATACTCGCTGGAATAGTGGTCGGAATCCTGTTTAGATATCTAAAACTCCCTATTCCAGCTCCACCTGTTTTAACAGGTGCCCTTGGAATCTTTGGTGTTTATTTTGGGGGTGTCATAGCAGAATGGTTAATAGAGAATTACTTCAGATAATTACAATAGGTAATTACCTAAATAAAAGGAGAACCTTCCGTGATTTGGAAGGTTCTCTATTTCAATTATCGGAATGCTTAGTAATGATGGTCAAAATCAATAATCTATTACACGTAAATTTCAATAATGTGTAACATAATTGACCTCTTTTTTACTTATTCAACACGTATGATTAGAGTAGGTCAAATAATTTTCAGGTGGTATTTATGACTGACACGCAAAGAGAAAACACTCTTACCAATGAATTAATTGAACTATTACATTCATCAGGGAGAATATTCGAAATAAAAAAAGGGTCGTTTTTATTCCAAGAGGGACAAGCTGCTTCTGAAATGTATCTTATTCTTTCTGGAAGAATTCAAATTTCAAAAATGAATGCTGAAGGTCAAGAGTTATACTTACGTTTATGTTCAGAGCACGACATCGTGGGAGAGTTAACACTATTTACCGAGGAGCCACGTTATATTTTCAATGCGAGAGTGATGGAAGACGGATATGTAGCAGGTATCCAATTAGACCTGCTAGAGAAAGCATTATTCCAGAATAGTAATCTAGGGTATCAGTTTATTAAATGGATGAATGACCATATTAGAAGCACGATGACTAAATTTCGAGATTTAGTGCTCTATGGAAAAAAGGGGGCTCTCTACTCTACCCTAATCCGCCTAACAAACAGTTACGGTCTTCTTCAAGAGGACGGAATTCATATCACTGTACCTATTACTACACAGGATTTAGCACATTTCTGCGGGACAGCAAGGGAAATTATCAGTCGAATGCTGACTATATTGAAGAAGCAGCAGATTATTTCTATCGATCATAAAAAAATAATCATTCATAATCTTGATTATCTAAAAAAAGAAAATGATTGTGAAAACTGTCCAGTCGCACAATGTACAATTGATTAGGCTGTTCTCGTAAGATTGTTGTTAATATCTTAAAGCCGATTTTAACGTGGAAATAGTTATTTTGCGCTTAAGAATTCAGTTTGCAAGCTCTTTTCTTACTAAATTTATGCGATATTTCTGCAGAAACACAGCACAATCATTAAATATTGTTCCAATTAGCAACAAAGTTTAAGGAAAGACCCATTGATTAAATAGTTTCATTGCCTATATGAATGTTCACACAATATCCACATCTTTTTCCTGAAAACTTCTTTATCTTTATGGAAGGAGGGAGAAAATATGAAAAAAATCTATCTTATATGCAGTTTAGCAGTATTCATAGGGATTACAGCTGGAATCTCTTTTTTTCTCATTCGGGATGCAAGTGCTAAAGTACCAGCCAATATTACTTTAATGAATCAGAATGGCGAGGATTACAATTTCGATAAAAACCCTAAACTAAAACTAGTCGAATTTATTTATACCAATTGTCCAGATATTTGCCCAACCACTACTCAAAAAATGGTGCAATTAAAGGGAGATTTAGAAAAAAGTAACGTATTCGGTAAAGAAATCGACTTCGTTACGATTACAATTGACCCTTATCGAGACACGCCTGAAGTGCTGAAAAAATACATGAACGCTTTTGAAATTCAAAATAATGACAATTGGATTTTCCTTACTGGTGATCAAGAAACGATTAAAGCTGACCAGAAAAAAATTAGAGAACTTGGAGAATCATTACAATTCCAATATAAAGATCCAGGTAATGGGCAATTTGTCCATACATCCTTCACCTATTTATTAGATGGAAACAATAAATTCATTGCCAAGTTTCCAATGGGAGAAGATTTTAATAAACGAGAAGTCTACGAAGAAATCATGGATGAAATTAACTAATAGGAATGAACAAAAGGCGCAAGCGCCCTGGTCAGCGGCGTATGGCCTCCTCAAAAAAGCTAACGCTTTTTCTTCGTGTGAAGTCTATGCTGCCGAAGCTTTCCTTGTGGAGCGCTCCAACTGAGATAAAGGAAACACGAAGAGCCGGAGGCGCATTCGTGCTTGACTTATCGTAGGGCGGAGAGCGAAGGACACTAGCCGCTAGGGCGCTGGAGCTGGATTCAGATAACTATTCCAAGTTATCAACACTAGTATGAGTCTAAAAATTCCTATACAATAAAAAAAGCGGTTAGTCCCTGGGATTAATCGCTTTTTACTACCTATTTAATTCACGGATGAAGGATACTTTTTTATTTGTTGTAAAGATAATAGGTAGTTGGACTTGGGTTTTGTGAGACTTGCTTTTATTCCGGCCTGCTTTAACTTATTAACGAGTTCAGTAAGTTGCTTTTTCGACATAGTTCTCACCTACTTCATTCCTTCATACTTCTTTACCCAATTCTACAATAAAAGTATGAATAAAGTGTGAAAACTGCGAAAAAAAATTAGAAAAATTTTCTGCATTTTATTTTATTTTCTCCTATTAACACTTCTCATTCTACAAAGAATTCGCTCTTCATCCTTTTTAATGGTATAATTAAAAGATATTTTGCTGTTGGAGGATTTTATAAATGATAACTGTAAGTAACGTAAGTTTAAGATATGGTGACAGGAAGTTATTCGAAGATGTAAATATTAAATTTACACCAGGGAATTGCTATGGTCTTATCGGTGCAAATGGCGCTGGAAAATCGACTTTTTTAAAGATATTATCCGGAGAAATTGAATCTCAGTCCGGCACTGTTCATCTTGGTCCTGATGAACGAATGGCTGTATTAAAACAAAACCACTTTGAATACGAGGAACAGGAAGTATTAAAGACGGTTATTATGGGGCATGCAAGACTTTATCAAGTGATGCAAGAAAAAGATGCCATTTATATGAAAGATCCCTTCACTGATGAAGATGGAATGAAAGCAGCAGAGCTTGAGGGTGAATTTGCTGAACTAAACGGTTGGGAAGCAGAGCCTGAAGCAGCTATTCTATTAAAAGGTCTAGGAATTGGTGAAGACTTACATTATAAAAAAATGGCTGAATTAACTGGTTCAGAAAAAGTAAAGGTTCTTCTTGCACAAGCTCTTTTTGGCAGACCTGATGTATTACTACTCGATGAGCCCACGAACCACTTAGATATTAAAGCTATTCAGTGGTTGGAGGAGTTCTTAATAAACTTTGAAAACACAGTCATTGTCGTATCCCATGACCGTCATTTCTTAAATAAAGTTTGTACCCATATCGCAGATTTAGACTTTGGAAAAATTCAAGTTTATGTGGGTAACTATGATTTCTGGTATGAATCAAGTCAATTAGCTACAAGACTGACTTCTGATGCAAACAAAAAGAAGGAAGAAAAAATTAAAGAACTACAGGCTTTTATTGCTCGATTTAGTGCGAATGCTTCTAAGTCAAAGCAGGCTACTTCTCGTAAGAAGTTATTAGATAAAATCACACTAGATGATATTAGACCATCATCCCGCCGCTATCCGTTCGTAGGGTTTACACCTGAACGAGAAATTGGTAATGATTTATTAATGGTTGAAGGATTAACAAAAACAATTGATGGTGTAAAAGTCCTTAATAACGTAAGCTTTTTCATGAACAAAAGTGATAAAATAGCTCTTGTTGGACCGAATGAAGTTGCAAAAACAACTCTTTTCAAAATATTAATGGGTGAAATGGAAGCTGACAGTGGAACCTTTAAATGGGGTATTACCACTTCTCAAGCCTATTTCCCTAAGGATAACTCCGAGTTTTTTGAGAACAGTGACTTAAATCTTGTTGATTGGCTTCGCCAGTTCTCACCTAAAGATGAAAGTGAAAGCTTCTTACGTGGATTTTTAGGAAGAATGCTGTTTTCAGGTGAAGAAGTACTTAAGAAATCAAGCGTCCTTTCTGGAGGAGAAAAAGTTCGTTGTATGCTTTCTAAAATGATGTTAAATGGAGCGAACGTTTTACTTCTTGATGAGCCAACAAACCATCTTGACTTAGAATCCATTACAGCATTGAATAATGGTTTAATAAACTTTAAAGGGTCCCTTATCTTTTCCTCACATGACCATCAGTTTATCCAAACCATCGCTAACCGGGTATTCGAATTAACTCCAAATGGATTAGTTGATAAGCAAATGACATACGATGAATATCTTGAAAATACCGAAGTTCAAAAACAAGTTACAGAAATGTACAATAAATAGTATAAAGCGGGCACATCGGGTGCCCGCTTTTTTGTTTTATTAATCTTTCTTCTGTTTCCTGCGTGATGATGAAGCTGTTCTTGTACCTGTTTCAGTAGTAGTTGTACCTTGACCTTCTACTTGCGGTGAAGCTAGGCCAATGGTGGATGGATCCTTTTTACGCTTTCCCATGTTACACCTCCTCTTTTAGTTTTTGAAGATTATCGTGACTTATACAGAATAATTAACAGAAACTTTGGCATGATAATTACGGGAGGAGGTGTTTTGTATGGCGAAAATTGGAGTAGAAGGTTCTTTAACGGATGTTCAAGAAGCTTTAAGGGAAAAAGGCCATGATGTGATTGAATTAAAACAGGAATCTGATGCACAGAATTGTGATTGCTGTGTTGTTACTGGTTTAGATTCCAATGTAATGGGAATGCAGGATACCTTAACAAAAGGTTCGGTCATTGAAGCACATGGGATGAGCGCAGATGAAGTGTGCCAACAGGTCGAGAGCAGATTACGATAACCTCGGAATCATCCATCACAAGAGATTACCACTTAAAACTGCCACCCAGGCAGTTTTTTTATTTCCCCCTCCAATCGGCGTTGTTATCGAGGATTTATTTCAACAATCCATTATGTTTACACCTTGGGCTGCGATCATTGCGTCCACAACCGTTGCATTTCCGTTAATGTATCAATCTGTAAAATTAGGCTTTCAATCAGTGGATATTGATATAGAGGACGCTGCTCGAGTCGATGGCGGAAACAAAGTGAAAGTATTCTTATTTGTTTCCCTGCCTTTAACCCTTCCCTCGGTCATTTCTGGTTTAATTATGAGCTTCGCACGAGCCCTTGGTGAATTTGGTGCAACCTTAATGTTTGCTGGAAATATACCTGGAAAAACACAAACCGCTCCAACAGCGATTTATGTCGCTATGGAATCTGGTAACATGAGTTTGGCATGGTCATTCGTTCTATCCATGGTGATTATCTCCTTTCTCATGCTTTTGCTATCAAACTTCGTACAAAAAAAGCCATGAAGAGGATTCTCTCATGGCTTTTTCTAACTTATTGTCTCTTCACCAATCTTTTTCTAACTCCAAGGAAAAGTGCTGCAAAAGCAAATATGATAATTCCATAAAAAATATTGATACTACTTTGTTCGCTTGATAATAGCTTTTCTTTTTTTACCTCTACTTGTTTTGGTGGTGCTATCATTTCAATTTGAATAGACTGTATAACTTGATTACCATTTACAACTTTTAAGATACCTTGATCCGTCATAGTTTCTTGTGATCCATTAACGTGCTCAGTAATAATCGTATCATTTTTCGGATAATATTCCTTATCTTTAAACGTAAATATCTCGTTATGTTTAATTACACGATGTTTAAAGCTTTTTAATCCAAATTCAATCAGCTTTTCAGTGTCAGTATAGGTATCCTCGCTCCTATCTGCTTTCAGGACAATAGCAGTCACCTTTAAGTTTTCATTTTCAGCTGTAGTAGCTAACGTGTGTTTTGATTCATTTACAAAGCCTGTTTTCCCACCTGTGATTCCTTCAAAAGGTATCTCACCTTTTAGAAGACGATGATGAGTCAGCAATGTAGTTTGCCATGATTTCCCGCTCCACCCAAGCTCTTTTGTCCCAAAAATCTCCGAGAACACTGGATTCATTTTTGCGTAATTTGTGATTATTGCTAAGTCTAACGCCGTTGTATAATGGGTTTCATCAAATAATCCATTTGGGTTGGTAAAATGGGTATTACGAACACCGATTTTCTCTTTTAAATACTGATTCATATTGTCTGCAAACTGCTCCACCGATCCATCTACATGTTCAGCGATTGCTATAGCAGCGTCATTACCTGAGTTAATCAGCATTCCCTGAATCAACTTTTTTAAAGGAACCTTTTCCCCTTCTTCTAAATATACTCTCGTACCTTCTTCATTTACCGCCCTAGCACTTACAGTTACAATATCCTCTAGGTTTCCATTTTCAATGGCATAAATAGCCGTTGCTATTTTAGTCAAACTAGCAGGATATAATTTTTCCTCACTATTTTTATTATATAAAACCGCACCTGTTTCTGAATCTAATAGGACAGCAGCTTCACTTTTTATCTCCAAGGGATGGTTTTCTGCAGCATATGCGTTTAATTGGTTTGATGAAACGAGAAATAATAGTATAAAAAAAGTTACAAACTTTGACAATTTACAACATCCTTACCTTTTCTTTATCATCTGATTTTATCAAATAACGCTTGAATGTAAATATATATGGTAAAAATGTTATTCAAACGAAAAGATTTTAGCGTTTATTGAAATAATTGCAATAAAAAACGGCTTGGTTACGCTTCCAAGCCGCCTCGTTTACATCCTTTTTTTCGAAATTAATAAAGTTATTTGGGTCATGGTTAATGGCAAGGAGAATGTTGATTTTCTCCTATATCCTAAATAACTAGACTCCCACTTGTTTGTATATTCTTCTTTAAATTTTCTTAATCCTTGAAATTGATATAATTGGTATCCATGCAAATAAATTTGCGCTGCTATTTTTTCACTTAAAAATGAAAATTTGGATGCTTCCACGCCTAATTTAAAGAAGGTATACCCATTTTCATGCAGGTATGGAAACATTTCATCACTAACTTGATAAAAAACGGGTGTGTAACCATATCGATCGGAAACTTCGTGGAATTCCTCAATCGCATTTGCAATTTCGTTTCTTTCCCCAACTGGATCTCCAAAAATCACTAGTTTATCGGCATATTGTTGAAAAGAAATTAAGACATTTTTCCTCCTATTCCAATAAATATATTTATCATGGAGAAAAATAAAATGATACAAATTCTTCCCATCATAGGTACTTAAATGTTCGAGGATCTCTTTTTCATGAGCTATTGAACTTTCAAATTTCCATTTCTTTGGTTTACTTATCACGTATCCGGTATATAGGGTGAGCATCGCAATCACGAGTCCAATCAACCCACTACTAAACAAATCCTGAGAATCTACAATTACATATGGCAATAATTGAGACGGAATGGATATTTTTGCAGTTGGTAAATTGGAATATCCTATCACCAAATACATCGAAATAATCACACTAATTATCAGGATATCAACTGTGGTTTTTCCCCAGGTAAGAACATAACTTTCTCGATAAAATTGCCCTTTTGACATCCTTAATAACAATGCGACTGTGATAAGAAAAATGGCCTCCTCATAATCAATTCCTTTGAAAATAGAAAACAAAGCAGCAAGAATTAAGACAAACATGGTTAACTCATATGTTCTTTTCACATTGTATTCTATCCCCCTGGATAACCCCAATAAGAGAAAGCCTGCAGCCACAGAGAGTTGATGGGAAAGGTTAATGATAGGGAAAGACAGAATTTCCTGAGCGATTCTAAGTCTATCCATAATTCCAGGGACACTTGCGGATAAAAGTAGGATTAACCCAGAAAGAAAGACAAGCAAAGTCACCATAATATGGCTAATATTTTGGATAATGGCCGCTGGGATATTACTCCATGACTTGTTCCATTTTTCCCAATTCCGCTTAATAAATAGGACCGTACTGAGCATAAATGGAACCAAATAATAACCAATCCGGTAAAATAACAGGATCACGAGTACCTTTTCCTCCGGAACATGTAAATACTGCATTCCCCAAATAAACACCAAATCAAACGTTCCAAGACCACCTGGGATCATACTTATAATACCCGCACATGCCGCCACTACATAAATAGGAAATAACTGAGCAAAGTTAACTGGTATATTCATAATCAAGGTTAAAAACCAAATACCACAGAATACAGCACTCCACTCTAATAGTGAAATGAAGAAAAGTTTGACCCCATCTCCAAAGGTAATTAATGTCTGCTTGTTCTTTCTTTTGTTAACTAGATGTAATCCCAAAAATAAAGGTAAGTATAAAGAAACACCCAGGACAGCAAAGTATAGCCATTTCGTTTGCACAAAAATGGGATGATTTGTGAATCCCACTATCACTAGTAAGGCGAGCAGCGCCATTCCTGTCATATAAAAGAAGGAAACTGCAGCAATTCCCCCTACTAGCCTTCGTTTATCATTTTCTAGTTGATGATAAAAGTAGGTTCTTAACATTGCCCCGATTAGACCGCCAAAACCAAAGAGATTTGAGTAGGTATTCACGATGAGTGCTTGTTCTATGACTGTTTTTTTCCTTGCCCGTAAACCGAGAATCTTCATTAACATAAAATCGTAAAATAACATTGGTAAAACAGCAGCGAACATTACAATCAATATAAGGAGTAAAGCACCAAATTCCAGTTGTTCTATTTCAGTTTGTAGTAATACAAGGTCTAAATTACCAATAAACTTTTTCAATTCAAGGACTGCAAAAATTAATAGTAGTAAGGGGAAGAGAAATTTAACGCAGGTCAACCATTTTCCTTTTTTCATACCTAGATTACCACCTATACTTTTCCAAACTGTTTTTTCATTACCTTTTCATAAAGTACAAACAAAGAAATTGCTTCTTTTCTATTATATATGTACAAGCTCTAGAAAAAAATTATAAAAAAGAGACAAGTTTCCCTCCCTTATCTGCATAAACATGAAATAGGACAAATTATTGAGGGGGTTTATGATGAAATTCTTAGTTTTGAAGAAAGATACACTTGTTTTTATTTTAGTTACCGCATTCCTACTAGTTATCATTTCTGC
Source organism: Neobacillus niacini (assembly GCF_031457145.1). Classification (GTDB taxonomy): domain Bacteria; phylum Bacillota; class Bacilli; order Bacillales; family Cytobacillaceae; genus Neobacillus; species Neobacillus niacini_J. The sequence goes on along the minus strand of NZ_JAVDVZ010000001.1, from coordinate 422,565 downwards.
TTGGTTTATGTTAAAAGCTGGTGATACAGCCGTATTCAATCAGATTGCTAGCGAAAATACTCGTGAAATTCACATGGTCACTGTTGAGTATAAGTCTAAAATGAAAGATGGAAAGGAAATCGAAGTATATCGCTGGGACCCAGGAACAATAAATATCGACGCCGGTGAAAAAGTAAACTTATACATCAGCGGTATTAACGGTGAAGAACATCCCTTTTATATTGAGGGTACTGACATAAAAGGAACAGTCAAAAAAGGGGAAGAAACAATGGTCTCCCTTCAAATCGATAAAGAAGGTACTTATCGTTTAATTTGTAAAGTACATGGCGATAGAGAACATAATGGACCAATGATTGCTGATATAATTGTGGATTAGTAAGAAAGCAGGAGATGATTCTCCTGCTTATTTTATTGTAGATAGATTTTGTTCTATTGTTTATACTGTATACACGATGATATTGAAAGTTTCCTCTTATATAACAGTTTTGATATTTTTAAAAATAATTATAGTACAGATTTTACAAACTTTGATGTATAGCTTAAAAAATAGGATTTAAAAACCCCATGAAAATAAGATTCACAATATCTTAACAATATGTGTGAATTCCTTCACAAAAAACCTGTTATACTCTAATCAAGATATAAACAGCAACAGCTGTTATATTAACTTTCATATAAACTTACGAGGTGAAATAATTATGGAACAATGGAAAGGTTTTACTAAAGGAACTTGGACTAAAGAAGTTAACGTACGTGAATTCATTTTGAAAAACTATAATGCTTATGAAGGTGACGATAGCTTTTTAGCAGGTGCAACTGACGCAACAAACAAGCTTTGGGATCAAGTAATGGAATTAACGAAACAAGAACGTGAAAAAGGCGGCGTTCTAGATATGGATACTGAAACAGTATCTACTATTACATCCCACACTCCTGGATATCTAAATGAAGAACTTGAAAAAGTAGTTGGTGTTCAAACTGATAAGCCATTTAATCGTTCTATGCAGCCTTTCGGAGGAATTCGGATGGCAAAAGCTTCTTTAGAATCTTACGGATACCAATTAAATCCTGAGATTGAAAGATTCTTTACAGAGTTCCGTAAAACTCACAATCAAGGTGTTTTCGATGCTTATACAGATGAAATGATGCTTGCTCGTAAAGCTGCCATCATTACAGGACTTCCAGATGCATACGGCCGCGGACGTATTATCGGAGACTATCGTCGTGTTGCTTTATATGGTGTAGATTTCCTTATTAAAGAAAAACAAAAAGATCAAAAAAATACAAGCAGCACAATGACTGAAGATAATATGCGCCTTCGTGAAGAACTTGCTGAACAAATTCGTGCTTTAAAAGAATTAAAAGAAATGGCTAGCAGTCACGGTTTTGATATTTCGGGGCCAGCAAAAACTGCACAAGAAGCATTCCAATGGTTATATTTTGGTTACTTAGCTGCTATTAAAGAGCAAAACGGTGCTGCAATGAGTCTTGGACGAGTTTCTACTTTCTTAGATATTTATATAGAAAGAGATTTAGAAAATGGTACTTTAACGGAAGTTGAAGCACAGGAAATTGTTGACCATTTTATTATGAAGCTTCGCTTGGTGAAATTTGCCCGTACACCTGACTACAATGATTTATTCTCGGGTGATCCAACTTGGGTAACAGAATCTATTGGCGGTATGTCGTCTGACGGTCGTGCTCTTGTAACAAAGAACTCTTTCCGTTTCCTTCATACATTAGATAACTTAGGTCCAGCTCCTGAACCAAACTTAACCGTTTTATGGTCACCACAGCTGCCTGAAAACTTTAAAAAATATTGTGCAAACATGTCGATTAAAACAAGTTCTATCCAATATGAAAATGACGATATCATGCGTCCAGAATATGGCGATGACTATGGAATTGCCTGCTGTGTATCTGCAATGGAAATCGGTAAACAAATGCAATTCTTTGGTGCTCGTGCAAACCTTGCGAAAACTCTACTGTACTCCATTAATGGCGGTGTAGATGAGAAGTTAAAAATACAAGTAGGACCACAATATCAGCCAATCACTTCAGAAGTTTTAGATTATGAAGAAGTTATGCAAAAGTTTGATCAAATGATGGAATGGCTTGCAGGTCTTTATATCAACACCCTTAATGTCATTCACTACATGCACGATAAGTACAGCTATGAAAGAATTGAAATGGCGTTACACGACACTAAAATCTTACGTACAATGGCAACAGGTATTGCTGGATTGAGTGTAGTCGCTGACTCTTTAAGTGCTATTAAATATGGTGAAGTGAAAGTCATTCGTGATGAAAACGGTCTTGCTGTTGATTTCGAAATCACTGGCGACTTCCCTAAATACGGAAACAACGACGATCGCGTAGACAGTATTGCCGTTGAAATCGTTGAAACATTTATGAAAAAGCTGCGCAAGCACCATACTTACCGTAGTTCTGTTCATACCATGTCAATCTTGACGATTACATCTAACGTCGTTTATGGTAAGAAGACTGGTAATACACCAGATGGCCGTCGTACTGGCGAACCATTCGCACCAGGTGCTAACCCAATGCATGGCCGTGATACAAAAGGTACACTTGCTTCTCTATCTTCAGTAGCAAAACTGCCTTACAGCTCTGCAATGGACGGAATTTCAAATACTTTCTCTATCGTACCTAAAGCATTAGGTAAAGAAGAAGAGACTCAAGTTCGTAACTTGGTTTCTATCCTTGACGGATATGCAGTTAAATCCGGTCACCACCTAAATGTTAACGTCTTTAATAAAGAAACATTATTAGATGCAATGGAACATCCAGAATTGTATCCACAATTAACCATTCGTGTTTCTGGATATGCAGTTAACTTCATCAAATTAACAAAAGAGCAACAACTTGACGTAATTAATCGTACTTTCCACGAATCACTTTAAAAAATATTTTGGAGCTCCTTTAAAAGGGGCTCCTGCTTTAAAACTAAAGGGGGATCATCTTCATGAACGGAAATATTCATTCTATAGAATCTTTAGGAACAGTCGACGGACCTGGTATACGATATGTTGTATTTACACAAGGCTGCCTATTACGCTGTCAGTTTTGCCATAACGCTGATACATGGGAAATCGGCAGCGGCAAACAAATGACCGTTTCCGAAATCATGGATGATCTTATCTCTTATCTCCCCTTCATCCAATCTTCTGGCGGGGGAATTACAGTAAGTGGCGGTGAACCGTTGCTACAAATACCTTTCCTATTAGAACTATTTAAGGAATGTAAAAAGAAAGGGATTCATACGACCATCGATTCATCTGGCGGCTGTTTCTCACACTCTAAACTATTTATTGAACAGCTTGAAGAGTTATTACAATATACAGACCTGATTTTACTTGATTTAAAGCATATCAACCGAAAAAAACACATTCAATTAACGGGTATGGCAAATGATCATATTCTGGAATTTGCCAAATTTTTGTCTGATCGTAAAGTACCTGTTTGGGTACGACATGTTCTTGTTCCTACCGTTTCAGATGATCCAGAAGATCTTCAAAAGCTTGGAGAGTTTATTGGAACACTTGAAAATGTACAAAAGATTGAAATTCTTCCCTACCATAAGCTTGGTGTTTATAAATGGGAAGCACTTGGGCTGGAATATCCATTGAATCATGTAGAACCACCTTCAGAAGTGAAAGTGGACTCTGCTTATAAAATGATTACTGCCCACTGGAATAAACCATTAATAACTTTATAAATAAAAATGCTGTCAACGTTGGCAGCATTTTTCGCCTTTATATGAGAATATTCCTACAATGTTTTTTCCAGTGAGATTAAATTGATTCTTTCCCCTTTCTCCTTTATACTCTTAACATTAGCAGGAAATGAGGTGATTATTTTTGTACCAATTGCTCATTGATTTTACAGATACAAATGCTTTAGAAACACTTTATTTAAGTTTATACTTTGGTGTCATCATCAAATTACTTTGGGCAATGAATGTAGAATATTCGTTTATGGGATCCATAAGCGAACCTGCACATACAAAAATAAATCACCCATTGTTTATTTATAAAAAGAAATGCTCTTTAAATAGAAATATTATTCTAATTCGTATTTTTAAATATATTCGTAGAAAAGAAAGTTCACAGGATGATACAGAAGAACCAATTTCCTCCTCCCTTTTTCACTTAATAACAATTTAACAATTTTAGGAGGAAATATGAAAAACAAACATTCTTTATTATTACTACTTTTTTCATTAACCACCATGTTCCTATCAGCCTGTTCTGCAGCAGACGGAAAAGGTGATGGGTTTTTCAATACCTATTTCGTTGAACCATTTGCTGTTTCTATTCATTTTTTAGCTGAGTTTTTCAATGGAAGCTATGGTTTATCAATTTTTCTAATTACCCTCATCATTAGACTTATATTAATGCCATTTATGCTAAAACAATATAGAAATCAAATGAACATGAAAGAGAAAATGGATGGAATGAAGCCAGAAATGGAAGCCATCCAAAAGAAAATGAAAGAAGAAAAGGATCCAAAAAAGAAACAAGAAATGCAGCAGGAATTAATGGGTCTTTATCAGAAGCATGGTGTAAATCCATTAAATATGGGATGTTTACCTCTTCTGATTCAAATGCCGATTCTAACGGGCTTTTATTATGCGATTCGTGGCTCAGAAGAGATTGCAAGCCACCGTTTCCTATGGTTTAGTCTTGGAGACCCTGATATTATCATTACCATCATTGCGGGTGTGATTTATTATTTCCAATTTAAAGTTTCCCAGTCTAGTATGCCTTCTGCTCAGCAACAGCAAATGAAATTTATGGGGCTGTTGTCGCCACTCATGATTGTTATGTTTTCTTTTAATTCACCTGCAGCGCTGCCGCTTTATTGGGTAGTAGGCGGTACGTTTTTAATTCTACAAACCTGGCTAAGCAGAAAGCTATATAAAAATGATAAAAAAGCAGAACTGAAAGCAACGACAACTACAAATTCATAAGGACTGAAAAGAAGCATTGGATCCCAATGCTTCTTTTTACAATATACCAAGTTTCCTTTTCTCACAACTTCATACTCTAACCCCCTAAATTCAAAAAAAGGACTGCAGGCTAAAGCCCTCAGTCAATATTTTGGAAATATTCTTTGTAAAATCCGCCTACTTTTCCGGTATTATCGATAATATAATAAAACTCTTCTGTTTCATTTTTAACATCATAGACTTTTCCAGCAGTTAATGCGTTATGTACAATATATTTTTTAGCATCCGTATGAACACATTTTACCTTTTTTAGGGTTTCACGCTCGCGCCATGTTAAATGAATCATCCTTGCACCTTTCCTTTCCATTTATAACTTTCCTTAGTATAATCAATGCACACACTGTAGTGCAACTAAATTATCCATCAAGTCCCCTTTGTGTTTTTTATTACAAATTTGTGAATAAGGTTCTTAAATAGAAAGAAAGCGATTACAATATAAAAAACTAAATATTCAATCCACTATTCCGAGGGGGGCTTGCAAAGTTGAAAATAATGAGTAACGAGCTGTTGGTTGTAACGTATCGGGATGCTTTAAAATCTGGAAATGAAAAAGAATGGATTAAGATTTTAAAAGATGAAATAAAACGTCGGGGATTGAGGCCATTTAAAAATCGATAAATTTTATACTTAAAAACCGCCGAGCCTACGGCGGTTTTTAAGTATAAGGCTGTGTTAATCAAGTCTGTTGATTTGCGCTCCAGGCACTTCGCTTTCCGCGGGCGGTCGGTGAGCCTCCTCGACGCTGCGCGTCTGCGGGGTCTCACCCTGACCTGCTAGTCCCGCAGGATTCTCGTGCCTTCCGCGCAAATCAACAGGTTCTAAAATCAATATTATCCTTTAACACAGCCAAGTATAAAAAATAAATGGCTGGTGATCCGACCTCAAGTTTTACAGATTATCAAAAGCCTTTATTTTAGATCTGTCCTTCAACTATCTTTTTCTTTTTAATCATTAGTTTATCCACTTCTGCCATCACTTTCCTACTGGCATCATAAAAATCATCTGCATAGATATCGATGAAATTCCCATCGTATTCAAGAGTTGCATGATCATAACGGGGATCGTAATAGTGTTCGAGTAAAATACTGATTACTACTTGATAATCCTTATTTTCTAATGATTGAATTAATGCTGCTTTTATGTCGTTATTTTTTATCCTTCTTAGAACTTTTTCAATTCCAAGCGAGATTTGTTCATGATACCAAGGTTCATTTTGATAGGGCAGCACATATTCATTCACCAGTTGTTTAACCCTTTGCTGTAGAGGTGTGTGAATATATATATTGATACCCTTCATTTTTTTATCCATAAGCTCTTCAGGTTGAACTGCTTTTCCAATTCGTTTGCTCTCTGCTTCCATGACAAAATGAGTAGCTCCCTGAATTTCACCTAGTCCTTTGTATAAGAGTGAATCAAAGATCTTTTGATTATGACCTTCACCCAGCCCAATCGTACCAAAAATAGAGCCTCGATGTGCAGCCATTTCCTCAAGATCAAGTGTCGGATAACCGAGTGACTTCAATTTCTTCAAGACCTCTGTTTTCCCTACACCGGTTAGACCATGTAAGACAATCGCTTTATCTGGAAACATGGTTGGGATTTGTTTAAGGATATATTGCCGGTAAGCCTTATAGCCTCCATCTAATCGCATTGCATAGATTCCAGCGAACTCTAAAAATGTTACGACAGCCTTACTGCGCATTCCCCCGCGCCAACAATGGATCACAAGCTCTTCCCTATTAGACATTGCTGCTTTTATTTGTTGAAGAAGACTAGGAATTTTAGGTGAAACAAATTCCATTGCCCTCCATTTAGCTGCTGCTTGTCCTTCATGTTTATAGATGGTACCAATTACTTCTCGCTCTTCATCTGTAAATAAAGGAATGTTGATTGCTTCCGGTATTGAACCATCCTTAAACTCAATAGGTGAGCGAACATCAATGATAATCGGATTCTTTATCGTTTGTAATTGCTCAACAGTAATTTCCTTCATTTATATTAACTCCTCATTCTATCTATCAAATTTATTAGTAAATATGTGCTAAAACAAACAAAACTTCCATGAATGGAAGTTTAAAATCTAAAAAATAAGAGAAATCCCTTTTAATTGGAAATGAAAAATAAGTTCAGTAAAAGTATAGACTAATTATATAAGAGATATACGAGGGTTTCAAGAAGACATTGCTGCCAATTTCCTTGAAAAGGGATTAGCGAAATGGTATTCCTGTTAATTTTTCAACTGCCTGACAAAATCGTTCCCATTCAGGTGGAAAACATTCCATTCCTTCACAATCATAAATTTTTGCTTTTGTATTGAGCCTAATCGACCAATACTTCCCATCGAGTATGATTCCCTCTTCCTTTTGATAGAAAGGTTCCCATTCCCAAATTTTCATCAAATAAATTTCCCTTTTGAAATCTTCCATGCTTCCGATTGATTTTGGCTCCAGAGTTGTAAACGGGAGGGTATAGTCTTTGTTTCTCCATTCAAAAACGCTAAATGTATTTCGAAAAAAATCAACGTGAACCTTATAGGAGATACCAGAAAAGCCATCAATACCTGCAATTAGTGAGTTGATTGTTTCCTTAACCTTCATCATCCATTCCTTCCCCTTACCAAACCAATTTGATTTTAGCTAACTACTACTTACTAAAATTATAGTTAATAACATAGTGGTTCGCAGTAACAAATGACACAAATTATTCAAAGGAAATAAAAAATCTACTCGAAATGAGTAGATTTCCATACTTACCTAATATTTTTTTCAGGTTTAAGAACAGACATAAAGCTCTCTAACCCATTTATATCACCCTTGTGGAGCAAATCTACAATCTTACTTCCAACAATGACACCATCACAATGGGGTGTTAATTCATTAATTTGTTTTTCGCTTGAAATGCCAAACCCAGCTACAACCGGTATCGGACTAACCTCTTTCACCTTCTTTAAAAACTCCACAACTTCTTGAGCAAATTCTTTTCTCGCTCCGGTTATTCCTTTTACGGTAACTGTGTATAAAAATCCCTTACCTCTATTTGAAATTTCTTTAATTCTATCTATTGGAGAAGTCAACGTAACAAGTCTGATTAATTCAATCCCTTCATCTTCTAGCTCACCCACAATCAGGTCCTCTTCCTCAACAGGAAGGTCAGGAATGATACAGCCATCTACACCTGCATTTGCAATATCTTGGGCGAACTTAGAAATCCCATATGAATAAATAGGATTTAAGTATGTCATCAGGACGATAGGTACCGATACTACTTCCCTCGCTTTTGCAAGCTCAGCAATGATTCCCCTTAGTGTCGTTCCATTTTGGAGTGCTCTAATCCCTGCTTGCTGAATAATCGGACCATCTGCTACAGGATCCGAAAAAGGAACCCCTACTTCAATGAGTGTTGCACCGAATTTTTCCAAGGTAATAAGTCGTTCGGTTAGATTATTAAGCCCCCCATCGCCAGCCATAATGTAGGGGATAAAAGCTTTACGTTCCTGATTTTTTAATTCCTTAAATGATTGTTCAATTCTATTCATTTGCCTTCTCCCTTTCTAACCTTTCTTTAACAGCCGTTACGTCCTTATCTCCACGCCCGGACAAACAAACCACAATATTCTCTGATTCCTTCATTTCAGCTGCAAGTTTAACAGCAAAGGCAATGGCATGAGCACTTTCAAGCGCAGGGATGATACCTTCTAGCTTTGATAAAAGCTGAAATGCATCCAGTGCTTCTGTATCCGTTATCGAGCGATATTGCGCTCTGCCACTATCTTTTAAAAAGCTATGTTCCGGCCCTACACCTGGATAATCTAACCCAGCTGAAATGGAGTGTGCTTCAATGATTTGTCCGTCATCGTCCTGCAATAAATACATTAATGCTCCATGCAGTACTCCTGGTCTTCCTTTTGTAAGTGAAGCAGCATGGAATGCCGTATCCGTTCCTTGCCCTGCAGCTTCTACTCCGTAAAGGCAAACCTCTTTATCCTCAATAAACGGATGGAACATTCCAGCAGCATTGCTGCCGCCGCCGATACAGGCAACAATAGCTTCAGGGAGCTTTCCTTCCTGTGCTAAAAATTGCTTTCTAGTTTCCTTTCCAATAACACTCTGAAAATCTCTTACCATAACAGGGAATGGATGTGGTCCCATCACAGATCCTAATAGATAGTGTGTATCATCCACATGTTCAACCCAATAGCGTAATGCTTCATTTACAGCATCTTTTAAGGTGGCGCTGCCAGAGGTGACACTGACAACTGTTGCTCCGAGAAGCTCCATACGGAAGACATTTAGTGCTTGACGTTTGATGTCTTCTTCCCCCATAAAAACAATACATTCAAGATTTAATAAGGCACAAACAGTAGCTGTCGCTACACCATGTTGTCCTGCACCCGTTTCCGCTACGATTTTCCTTTTTCCCATTCTAACCGCTAACAGAGCCTGACCAATTGCGTTATTAATTTTATGGGCACCGGTATGATTCAGGTCTTCTCTTTTAAGGTATATTTGAGCACCGCCAGCGTGTTTTGTAAGATTTTTGGCTAAATAAAGCGGCGTTTCTCTTCCAACATATTCTGATAAGTATCCATCTATTTCTTCTTGGAAACTTGGGTCGGCTTTTGCAATTTTATACGCTTCATCCAGCTCAAGTACAGCTTTCATCAGTGTTTCTGGTACAAACCTTCCACCATAAATACCAAATTGCCCTTTTTCATTCGGCAGTGTATATGAATTCATTGCTAGTTCCTCCTGTTTGGCTTCCTTTAGCCTTATTAATAAAAGTTTGAATCTTGTTTAGATCCTTTTTTCCGTCCGTTTCTACACCGCTGCTAACATCGACCATATCTGGTTGAATTAGCTTGATTGCATCTTCCACATTTTCTTCGTGTAATCCTCCAGCAAGGATGACTTTTTTTCCCTTAAGTTCCTTTGAGGAAATGCTGCTCCAATCAAAGGATAAGCCATTTCCCCCTCTGTATTTCCCTTTTGGTCCATCCAATAGCACATATTCACAAGGATAATTTACTATTTCCTGTAAACTCTGATCATCATGAATACCAACAGCTTTGATTACCGGGAACGACAGAGATTCGCTAAAGGCAGGAGTCTCGTCGCCGTGTAATTGAACATGTGTGAGTCCTACTGTAGAAGCAATTTCCTCAATCTTCTCTTTTGACTCATTTACAAACACCCCTACCTTTAACACCTCTTTCGGTAAATGGGTTATGATGTCTTTTGCTTTGGCTACGGTAATCTTTCGCTTGCTTTCTGCAAAAACAAAACCAATCGCATCAGCACCATAATCCACCGCTGCTATTGCAGTAGTGAGATCTGTTATTCCACAAATTTTCACCTTCACTTTTTCACCCCGCCAACAAGCGGTAATCTGAAATCTTGGAAGGATTTTGCAAGGTCTGGGCTCTTCATTAACGCCTCACCGACCAAAATTCCATTCGCACCAGCACTGCGTACCCGCTCCACATCTTCCTTATGGTGTATCCCACTTTCGCTGATTAGAAAGGCTCCAGCGTCCTTTATTGATTTTGCCAGAGACTCCGTAACATCTAGTGAAACGTTAAAAGTCTTTAAATCTCGATTATTAACGCCAATAAGTTGGGCACCAATGTTGAGTGCTTTTTCTAATTCTTCTTGATTATGAACCTCGACTAACACCTCTAAATCCAAATCCATTGCATATTGGTACAGCTGTGTCAGCGTATTCTCGTCCAGTGCTGCAACAATTAATAGGATGATATCAGCACCATTTGCTGCTGCCTGGTCAATTTGACAAGAGTCAATAATGAAATCTTTACAAAGGATGGGCAGATTAACCGCCTCTCTAACCGCTCTTAAATCAGCAAACGACCCTTTAAAGAAAGTGGAATCGGTTAGTACTGAAATAGCGGACGCTCCTGCCTGCTCATATTTTGCTGCTTGATCAGCAGGTTCCACTCCGTTGTTAATCATACCTTTAGATGGAGAGGCACGTTTAAATTCCGAGATGATTGCTATTTCTTCTGCATTCTGTAATTTTTGGATGAAGGATCTTTTCGGCTTCGCTCCTACTTTTATCGAATCACCTTCGCGAAGTATTAGGACCTCTTTTTGTTTTTCATTAATAATACGATCTAATATCGTCTCCACTTATATCGCCTCTCTTTTAGCTTTAGCTGTCATTTCAATTAATTGTTGTAATTTTTCATATGCTGCTCCTGAATCAATCACATCTCTAGCGATGTTAATCCCCTCGACAATATTGGCTGCTTTTCCACTTGTATAAATTCCTAACCCTGCATTCAATAGGACTGTATCTCGGCAGGCTCCTTTTTCCCCTGTAAGGACCTTGTTGAGAATCATCGCATTTTCCTTAGAATCTCCGCCTTTAATTGCGCTGTTATCATATTGAGGAAGTCCTACTTCTTCCGGTACAAAGGTTTGGGTGGAAATAACTCCATCTTCTAATAAAGTCAGATAGTTCTCACCCTGTAAGGATGCCTCATCCATAGATCCTGCACCGCTTATGACCACCGCACGTTTACGCCCAAGGTTTTGCAGAACTTCTGCAAAAATCGGTAATAAGTCTTTCCGATAGACACCAAGTACTTGATAGTCCAAATCAATAGGATTAGTAAGTGGACCGATAAAGTTGAAGACCGTTGGGATTCTTAATTGTCTTCTAACTGTCATAATCTTCTTTAATTTTGGATGCACATGCGGCGCAAATAAGAAGGCAATTCCAAGTTCATGGAGAATTTCTTCTGTACGCTCAACAGGTAAATTTAAATTAATGCCTAGATACTCCAGTACATCTGCACTGCCTGTTTTACTTGAAATGCTGCGATTTCCATGCTTTGCCACAGGAATACCAGCTCCAGCAATTACAAATGCCGATGTAGTGCTTATATTAAAGCTCGAAGAACCATCCCCGCCGGTGCCACAGTTATCTAGAACCTGCGGAAACCTCTTACGAAATGGGAGTGTATTCTCCTTAAGACCCTTGACGATTCCAGTGATTTCTTCCACTGTTTCACCTTTTGATTTTAAACCCATTAAAAAGGCAGCAATTTCACTTTCAGAAACCTCTTCCCCTAAAATTAACTCCATTGCCTCTATCATTTGTGGCTCTGAGAATGATTCACCATCAGCTAACTGGAGTAAAAAATTTTTCATTTCTCTTCATCCCTTCTATTTCAGTTAAAAAGTTTTGCAGCATTTGCTTACCAGTTGGTGTGCCAATAGATTCAGGATGGAACTGTAAACCGAATACTGGATAGTGACGGTGCTTGATCGCCATTATTTCATGGTCATCAAGTGAATGGGCTACACATTCCAAATCAGGTGAAAGACTATCCTTTGATACTACCAATGAATGGTACCGCATCACTTCTAACGGAGAAGTTAGATACGTAAAAATTCCACTGCCGCTATGTGTGATTTGCGATGTTTTCCCGTGTTTTATAAAATCAGCTCTTTTTATTTCACTTCCAAATGCTGCTCCTATTGCTTGGTGCCCTAAACAAATACCCAAAATAGGGATTTCTTGATATAAATTTTGAATTACCTCAATACAAATTCCTGCATCCTCTGGTTTTCCAGGGCCCGGTGACAAAATAATGGCTTTCGGATTCATATCCTTTATCTGCTGGATAGTAAGCTGGTTGTTTCTAATAACCGTTACTTCCTCACCTAATTCACCTAAATATTGATAAAGGTTAAACGTAAAGGAGTCAAAATTATCGATTAGTAAAATCATTGTTCTCCCTCCAAAAAGGCTTTTAATTTATTAATGGTTTCTTCATACTCAGATTCTGGGTCGGAGTCATGGACAATTCCTGCACCTGCTTGAATATAGGCAGTGTTGTCTTTAAGTATCATGGTTCGTATCGCCAGGGCAAAATCCATATTTCCATTGGCAGATAGATAACCAATTGCACCGGAATATAGTCCCCGTTTTGATTTCTCCAATTTATTGATAATTTCCATGGCCCTTATTTTCGGTGCCCCTGATACAGTGCCTGCAGGGAGACATGCTGCCAATGCATCCAGATTGCTATTGCTTTTTGTTAACGTACCGCTTACTTCTGACACTAGATGGATGACATGCCGGAACTTTTCAACTTCCATATACTTATCCACTGTTACAGAACCAAATTCACAAACTCTTCCTAAGTCATTTCGGCCGAGGTCAACGAGCATTTTATGCTCTGCCAATTCTTTTTCGTCACTTTTCAATTCTTTTGCAATCAACTGGTCTTCCTCAGTTGTTTTTCCTCTTCTTTTTGTACCTGCAATTGGGTTTGAGAATACCTGAGATCCCCTAGTTTTTATTAGACTTTCGGGTGAAGAACCAATTACGGTATATCCATTGAAATCAATATAAAACATATAAGGTGTTGGATTGTGGGCACGATGTTTGCGATAAAGTGATAACGGTGAACCTTGAAACGATGATTTCATTCGTCTAGAGAGAACCACTTGAAAAATATCACCTGCTTTGATGTGCTCCTTGGCAATTTCTACATTTTTAATAAATTCTTCTTTCGATGTTTCCGACTGAAAGCCTGAGAAATTAAAAGGCGTGTCTTCTTGATAAATAGCATGTTGCTTCAGTTCACCAATTCTTTGGTCTAACCTTTTTTCAATGTCACTTTCCTCTAAAAGGGGAAGTCCACAAATGGTTATTTTTTCTTCAAGATGGTCAAAAACAATCACTTCTTCATAAAACATTAAATGAACATCAGGCATTTGCAATCCATTCGCAAACTCTTTGCCAATTTCTTCGAATTGACGGATAATGTCATAGCCTACATACCCTACAGCTCCACCTATAAAAGGAAAAGGTGCTTCATCCATCTTCGGGAGCAATGTTTTAATCAGTTCTAGGGGATTTCCTATTAAAACTTTCTTCTCTCCATTTCGATACAGGATTTCGTTGGAGTCGCCAGTAGATATAAGTTCAAATGCTGGGTCCGATCCAATTATCGAATAACGACCAGAGTCATGGTATTTATGAGAACTTTCCAATAAGAATTTTTTATCTCCGCTAATTTTCTGCAAAATTGAAATAGGAGTGAATGTATCCCCTTTTAATTCCTTTATAAAAAAACCACTTTTTGTTTTCATATACCATGCATCCTTTCGTAAATAAATAAAAAAAATCGTCCTCTATATACATAAAAAGCTTTTATGCATATAGAGGACGATTCTTAAGATCGTGGTGCCACCCCTGTTTGAAGCTGAATCTTCAGCTTCCTTCTTCAGATACAGGACGAAAAAAGTCCGATACCCTATCCTTTTAACGGTGGAACTCCGTGCGGCCCTACTACAGGTTCAAGCCGCCTCTCACAAGTCCATTCCACAAATCCACTCTTACCGGGCTCTCACCTTCCCCGACTCTCTGAAAAGAATTTAATAAGTGTACTACTCTTGCTCATTGATTTAAATTATTTGGTTAAAAACAAACAGGGCCCTCCATCCAAAAAGGACGGAAGACCCGTGGTGCCACCTTCATTAGCAAAAAATCTGCTCACTTAACCGACATCGAAGCAATAATCTGCTTGAACATCTGCCTCTTTTAACGATGAGGATTTCGCCAAAGCCTACTGACCCTTTAGGAGGTTCGGTTTGGAGGCTCCGAAGTCCATTCACTAATACGTCTACACTGATTCGCACCAACCATCAGCTCTCTAAAGAATCCGTAAAAGTTACTACTCTTCATCAATGCCCTTCATTTATTAATTTTCATATTAAACCATTTTAAAGCTTATTGTCAACAATAATTATTAGAAAATTCAATATTAAGCCCTTTTTTTATTCCATTTAAAGGATTGTTATTTGATAGTTATTTTGAAATAAAGATGTCAATATTAACTTTAGCACATCATATGGAGGCGGGATGGAGGAATAATGGATTATATTGAACGATTATCCCAGGATTCAAAGGGAAACAAATCTTCCTCAGCAGCCGGAAAAAAGAAAAAATCAGGTGAGTTATCCAAACAAAAGTGGGCGATACTCTCACTATCATCCATACCGCTAGTGATGACCTTGGGTAATTCCATGTTAATACCAGTCTTACCTTCTATGGAAAAGAAATTATCGATTACCGCTTTCCAAACAAGTATGGTCATAACCGTTTATTCGATAGTAGCAATTTTCTTAATCCCGGTCGCCGGTTATTTGTCTGACCATATAGGCAGAAAAAAAGTAATCATTCCAAGTCTCATCATTGCTGGTATTGGCGGTCTAATCTCCGGCTGGGCGGCATGGAAGTTGGACAATGCATATTGGTTGATCTTAATCGGCCGTGCCCTTCAAGGAGTGGGAGCTGCTGGTGCTGCCCCTATAGTCCTTCCCTTTGTCGGGGACATGTTTAAAAATGATGATGATGTAAGCAGCTGTCTAGGTTTAATTGAAACATCTAATACGTTTGGAAAAGTTCTAAGCCCGATTCTAGGGGCATTGTTAGCAGGATTTATCTGGTTTTTACCTTTCTTTTCGTTTCCAGTCTTTTGTACCATATCTGTTATCATGGTTATGGTATTAGTTAAAAGTCCAAAGTCAAAATCTAAACCAATTCCATTCAAAGAATTTTTCTCTAATGTTAAGAAAACCTTTACTGAAAAAGGAAAATGGTTATACGCTATTTTTTTTATTGGCGGTATCCTGATGTTAGTCCTTTTTGGCATATTATTTTATCTTTCGGAAATTTTTGAAACAGAATATGGTATAAAAGATTTAAAAAAAGGATTGTTTCTTGCATTGCCACTTGGCGCGCTTTGTTTATCATCGTTTATTGCTGGCAAGGTAATTAAAGATAACAAGGTACTAATGAAATGGCTCACCTTTGGAGGTATTGTTGCCGCATCTCTAGCTATAGCGGCACTTTGGTTATCGATAAAGCTTTGGTTTATGATCGGCATGTTTTTAATAGCCGGTGTTGGAATTGGAATCGGTCTACCATGTCTGGATGCCTTAATTACCGCGGGAATCGAGAAGGAAGAGCGCGGAACCATCTCATCCATCTATAGTTCAATGAGATTTATCGGAGTCGCAGCCGGCCCTCCGATTATTGCTATGCTAATGAAACAAGCAACTTACTGGATTTTTATTACACTTAGCGGTCTCAGTATCATTGCGGCCTTTGTGGCGATAATCGCAATCAAGCCTGGTGAAAAAAAAGCACATTAGAACAAGCGCTGGGACTCTTCCAGCGCTTTATATTAGGCGATAAATTAGGCTTACTTATGTGCTTGGCTTTGATTTCTTTGCCTTTTTGTTCTGTGGAGTCATCTCATTGGCAAATTCTTCGCTAGTTAGACTCTTCGCACTTTGTAAACCAGATTTCGTTTTAATATTCCGTTTCGTCACATTCTCACCACCTATGTTAAGATGGCTATAATTTAATCAAATAGCACATAAAAATTCTAAAAACTCCAGCTGCATTGACCCAAACGCCTTTCCTGAATGTTTTTCGGTCACTCCAGACCACCTGCAGTGACCCAAACTCATTTCCTAAATGATTCTCGGTCACTCCAGACCACCTGCATTGACCCAAACTCATTTCCTAAATGATTCTCGGTCACTCCAGACTACATAAAAATTTAATAAACGAAAAAAAGCACCAAATCTCTGGCGCTTTTACTCAAAAAGTCCTAATACGGACTTAACCAATCGGGATCTCTGTTTATACAAACATGACATTTCTCTGATTCCAAACGTGTAAAAGCTGTGCCCACAATCTTTGCAATTCTTAGAATGGACATATACAACCTGTTCCCTTTTTCTTTTTATATCTGGTACGATCTCAATTGCATTTTCCTGACAAACTTCGGTACAAGAGGAACAACCTACACACTTTTCGTTTTTAATCTGGAGCATACTTTCCTTCAAATGAAAAACTTCTTCCGGGCAGAGTGTAAAGCAAGCATTGCAAAGAGTGCATTTATCTTTGTCCAATTTTACAGAGAAAAATTGATAGTCTGGATAATATTTTGTCAGCTGCCAGTCATCCTTCTCCATCTTCCATGCCGCTGGCGCCATCTTTTTTGCCAGTTGTTTTCTTTCTTTTTGAAATGATCCAAATAACGCTCTTCTTGAAAGTACCTCATCCTTAACTCTTTCGACAACAACAATTGGAGTCTCTTCAAGCAATTGTAGTTGTTCATTTGTAACACGTAGTACTGTTTCCCATTCCTGGTTAAATGGCTGATGAGCAACTTGAATCGTTGTCATTCCTCTTTTTTTATAAATTAGCAATTCTTTTAAAGAAGGTACATAGCTTTCATCAAAAACAAGGCTTCCTTTTTCAAAGAGCCGGTTACTTGCCAAGCCTTCAATAGCAGACAATGGGCAAGCAATCATACACTCCCCACACATCGTACACTTCTTTGTGTCGATGATGAATAAATCGTCCTTTAATTCGATAGCGTTATGCTCACAGTTCTCTACACAATCGTTGCAAGTAGACTTTCGATTCCGTTCCCTGGAACACTTAGTTGTAACCTTCATTTCTTCATGCAGGCTCTCCAGCCAATTTACGAGAATTGACATTCTTATCACCCACTCATTTTCGAAGTCATTAGACTAGGTTTGCGTCCCTGTGCGGCGTGATTACAAGGTTTGGTTTAGTAATAGTTGCACTTGGCATTCCTTTAATTTGACTAATGTTTCCATACTTTTTTCGAAGTTCTTCTATCGGACCAAATTCAATGGCTCCTAATGGACAGGTTGCAACACAAACTGGGTCTTCTCCTTTTTCCTGGAGATCCATACAAAAGTTACATTTATTTGATTTAAAGGTCTCTTTGTTATATTGTGGTGAACCGTAAGGACAAGCTTTTACACATAATTGTGTTCCAACACAAATCTCCTGATCAATGGTAACCACACCGTTTTGCTTGCTCTTTTCAATTGCACCTGTTGGACAGCTTAGAACGCAGGCTGGCTGTTCACAATGATTACAAGATATGGAAAAATAAAACGATTTTACATTATGAACGATTCCGCCATTGGGCTGCTGCATATAGGACCCTTCTTCTTTAGTATAAACTCTACGAAAGTTGATCCCTACTTCTGTATTGTTTTTATCTTTACAAGCTATACTGCAGGCCTTACAGCCTTGGCAGATGCTCTGATTGATATAAAATCCTATTTGACCCAAAATAGTCACTCCCTACGCCTTTTTTACTTCAACAAGATTGGTTAATTGTGGATTAGATTTTGCCAGTGGAGTCGGCCGTTGTGAGGTTAACACGTTTACCGCTCCCCTTTGGTCAATACCAGACTTGTCAGGTGAATACCAGCCTCCTTGAGGAATACCTGCTACACCTGGAGTGATACGTGTCGTTACCTTCACATCGATAACCAAGCTGCCTCGATCATTAAATACCTGAGCTCTATCTCCATCCTTGATTCCACGTTTTTCAGCATCTTTAGGATTTATCCACATTTCTTGCTTGGCTGCTTCCTCTAGCCATGGCATATTATCATAAGTGGAATGACATCTTCGTTTATAATGCCAGCTGATAAGCTGCAAGGGATACTTCTCTATTAATGGGTCTTCTGGTCCTTCCCACGAAGAAATATATTTTGCGATAGCGGGTATTTCCTCATGCTGGTTCAAGTCCCAAAGCGTCTTTGAGAATAATTCGATTTTGCCTGAAGGTGTTTCAAAAGGATTGTTCTCGAGATCATCAATTTGAGTCTTAAAGCCAACTAGAGGCTCATCATATTGAAAATGGTGCACCCCTTTTTTACGGAATTCCTCAAAAGTTGGAAAAGTAGGATCCAGTTCTTTTCTTGTTCTTTCAACACTTTCTTTTACCAAATCGAGAATGGTTCTACCTTCTGTATATTGGTCCTTAACACCCAGTTTTTCTGCAACTTCTGCAAAAACATCATATTCATCTCTACACTCGTAAAGGGGATCAATCGTTTTATCACCAAAAACGACATAATCTCCAAAACACCATGGTACACCTATATCATACCGTTCAAAAAACGTCGTTCCAGGAAGTATTATATCTGCATATTTAGCACTCGGAGTCATAAAGAGATCGCTGACTACAATAAATTCTACTTTACTCTCATCTTCTAAAAGCTGTTTTGTTTTATTAATATCAGCATGCTGGTTAATCAGCATATTTCCTGCCATATTAAAAATCAACTTAATATTTGTCGATAGCTTTTCAGTTCCTTGCAGCCCATCTGCTGCAGTCATTTCCGTACCTTGTTCAACTGCCTTTGTCCAAAGGAAGCAAGGTATAGATGCCTTTACTGGATTTTCATAGGAAATAGGATAGACAATGTTCGAACGATTCCAGTACCCTGTTCCAGCCGCCCAACCGCCTAACTTACCAACATTCCCTGTTAAACAAGCCAACTGAGCACCGCCACGCATGAATTGCTCACCATATGCCTGCCGTTGTGCTGCCCACCCCTGAATTAGAGCCGCAGGCTTTATGGTTGCATAATTCCTTGCAATTTCTCGTATTTTTTCTGCAGGTACCCCGCAAATCTTTTCTGCCCATTCAGGTGTCTTAGCAACTCCATCTTTTTCACCTAATAAATAGCTTTTCAAGCACTCTTCCTTCGCAACACCCTCCGGCATATGGTCGCCATCAAAGCCAACACAGTACTTGTCAAGAAAGTTTTGATCATGTAATTTTTCAGTTACTATAACATACCCCATTGCGTCCATCATCGCATTATCCGTGGTCGGCTTAATCGGGATCCACTCATCTCCATAGGTAATAGCAGTATCTGTATACCTAGGGTCAATAACGACTATTTTTGCGCCATTTTTCTTTGCTTGCAGTAAATATTCACGATAAGGGGTGGAGAAAATCATTTCAGATGGATTCTGGCCCCATAAGAGTATGTATTTTGAATGCAGCAAGGAATCGAAACTGCTGCCAGAATTATTGGTTCCATAGGTATAGGGAGTTGCTACGTTTCCCGCTCCAGAACTATAATCATTTCGGAAGTTTAAAAATCCGCCGGTAACCGATAACAATTTTCTTACGGCTGTACTGCCGCCATGCAGCCCCCAGCATTGACCCGAAGAGTAGTTATCATATCTTGATTCTGGGCCATATGTATCACCGATACGTTTCACTTCAGAAGCAATTGTGTCTACAGCCTCTTCCCATGAGATTCTTTCAAACTTCCCTTCACCACGTTTTCCGACTCTTTTCATCGGATACTTAAGGCGATCTGGATGATAGAGAAGATTTCGATAGTTTCTGCCTCGTACACATGCTCTAAGTGGTGGAATCGACGGATCGCCACTTTCCTGTGTGTCTGTTGCTACTCTGACAACCACCCCATCTTTTACATATGCTTTAATGACACAGCGGCCCCCACAGTTGTTAACACTACAGGTAGAAACAACCTTATCCCAATCACTGGCACTGGCCACTTTTTCTTCCTTTTGCTTATCAATCAATAATTTGGTCCCTACTCCACCAGCAATCACGGGAACACCAATTGCCCCAGACCATTTTATAAAAGTCCTGCGCTCCATTTTATTCGTCATTAATCTTTTTAAAAGGCTTCCCTCAGACATTGATTATTACCTCTTTTCTAAATTCTTTAATGTGAATTGTTTCACATATTTTAAAAGTAGTCTTCACCCACAATTTTTACTTCCAAGTTTATATCTCAATTTTACTTGATAGTTATTAAATAAATATTAAATTTCAGATCGTTCACATTTAATTCATAAAAATCATCCACATTTTGATAACATTCTAAAGTCGGATGGTGTCATTTATGGCTCTTTTTTTAAACTTTGTGCTTTTTGGAACAAAATTTAATGATTATGCTAAGTTCCTAAAGAAAAAAAATAAATTTAATAAGAAAAGAGCCTGCAAATTAAATTCTAAAGCTCAAAATAACTATTTCCACGTGAAAATCGGCTTTAAGATTTTAACAACAATCATTACGAAATCAGCCTATTTATTTCTAGTTATCCCCGAAATATGTATATAATATAGAAGACAACATTATGTAAAGGATGATTTCATTGAATATTACTGGTCATACAGTTGAAACACTTGTAGATCCATTTGGATTATTAAGCGGGGACCGCTATGAATTTTTTATAGATGTAGAGGTAGAGGAAGACGATGAACTCTATACTGATAAAGGAATTGGAATAAGGGTACTTTTTGTAGTGGATGAAGGCGGAGCAAGAATTTCCAACTATCATCTTTATGAAGGAGGAACCGACAAGGTTTTAGATTTTGAGCTTGAAGAAGATGAGGAATTATTAGTGTTTAATTATTGCAAGGAAAACATCGATTCATAAGAAAAAGCAGAGGAATTACCCCCTGCTTTTTCCTAATTATTACATAAAGTTTTTACTATGATTATGAATTACTGCTAATTCTTTTGTTGAAAGGCTCATTTCACTTTTGCATATTGGACAGAGGGGCACTTCAGTGCTCTTAAAATTGTCACGAATCCAGCATTTACAGCTATCTGAATTACATTCCCAAATTTTAGTTTCTTCAAGCTTAACTTCTTCATCATTTCTTCTACCAAACGCCAAAATGATCACCCCTTGTACTTTTTGCAAGACTGTTTCTTGACACTTTGATCAAGATGAAAGATAAAAAAATCATTTTTTATAAAGATAAAAAGGTGATGCCTTATCCGTGCACCACCTTTTTATTTTTTCATTAATTAAACAGCTTTTACGTTAGAAGCTTGTGGTCCACGAGCGCCTTCAACGATTTCGAAAGAAACTGATTGACCTTCTTCTAAAGTTTTGAAGCCTTCTGATTGGATAGCAGAGAAATGTACGAATACATCTTGACCGCCATCAGCTTCGATAAATCCAAAGCCTTTTTCTGCATTAAACCATTTTACTTTACCGTTATTCATGAGTAGTACCCCCAAAGATTTGTTCACTTTAAGTTAATAACCATTTACAAAATCAAAAAGCCGCAGTGCACCACCGGGTAATAGACATCACCCACATTTCGTGCAGTTACGACTACTTAAACCAATAAATATTTACACGAACTTAAAAGCGTACTTTAATCATACACTTACTATCTCTAAAAGTCAATTAAATTTACAGTATAGCATACTAGCAAGCAACTATATATATATAACAATTAATTATTTTTTCCAAAATCACCTTGTAAAAAAATTTCCATAAAATTGTTAACGAACGTGAACATTATGAGCTTTAATGATAGGCGAAAATACGGTTTGAAAGTACAATAGGCTATAAGTCTAAATAATCAAAATAAACCGACTCGATACTATCGAATCGGTTTTCTCTTTATGCTTCCTTTTTCACCTTTGGTACTGCTTTTTTTCTAGGCGCTGCTGGCTTTTTGACTGTTGCTGATTTTTCTGTTGTTTCTTTTTTTACAGCAGTTTCTTTTTTTACCGCTGTTTCCTTCCTAGGCTTTGTACGGTCGATAGATGCCTGCAAGGCAGCCATTAAATCGGTGACATTTGAAGCGGTCTCTTTTGCAACTGGCATTACTGTCTCTTGTCCTGTCCGTTTGGATTCGATTAATTCTAATAATGCTGTTCGATATTCATCTGTGTATTTTTCAGGCTCAAATTCGGATGTTAATTGATCAATCAGCATAATAGCTGTAGCTAATTCTTTTTCAGTTACCTTTTCATCAGACGGGACATTGGGTACGTCCCCAGCACGGCGAACTTCGTCAGGGAAATGAATGGTTTCCATTACCAAGGTATTTTCATATACACGAATAACGGCCATTTGCTCTTTTGATCGAATGATGATTTTAGCAATTCCAACCTTTTGAGATTCTTGAAGCGCTTTTCTCAATAGGGAATATGCTTTACCTCCACCTTCATTTGGTGACATATAATAACTGCGGTCAAAATAGATGGGATCGATTTCCTCTATTTTAACAAAATCAATGATTTCTACAGCTTTATCTTCGTTTTCCTTCCGGAGTTTTTCAAGGTCCTCTTGGTCAAGAATGACAAATTTTCCTTTTGTGTATTCATACGCCTTGACGATGTCCTCTGGCTTTACTTCTTGTTCACATGAGGTGCATATTTTTTCATATTTAATCGGCGCATGGCATTTATTATGCAAAGTCCGGAGTTTTATGTCTTTATCTTCAGTGGCAGTATGAAGCTTTATAGGGATATTAACCAGACCAAAACTAATACTGCCTTTCCACATCGTATGCATAGCGTATTTCTCCAATCTTTTTGCTATTATTGTTGCTCTTCTTAATCAACAACATTCCTAAAAACATTTGGTAAAGGATGAATCAGTGTAGTTTGAAACAAAATAAAGAAAAAGAAAGGAATTTAACCAATGAAACCGATGCTGCCAACATTAACCTTTGATTTAACACCAAGTCCGGATTGGCTGTACGAGGTTAAATACGATGGTTTTCGAGCAATTTTGAATTGGGATGATAGTGGGATTACCTTAACTAGTAGGAATGATAAGCCATTGCTGCCACAGTTCCCTGAAATAGCAGGATATCTTGAGTCTCTAGAGAAACAATTCCAACCTTTTTTACCGCTTCGACTTGATGGTGAGTTAGTTTGGCTTGAGAATGCATATAAAGCAAACTTTTCTACTATTCAGGTTCGCGGTAGACTTAAGGCCGCTAATAAAATAGCTGAACAAGCAGCTAAATCCCCGTGCCGTCTAATGGTGTTTGATATTCTTGTTTTGGCAGGCAAATCCCAGATTTCTAAAACCTTTGAGAAGCGAAAGGATGAACTGCTCAAACTGTTTATGAAGCTCGGACTACCAAATGTTGCAGACCCTTATAGTGAAACTCTGCTGCAGCCTGTAGTGCCTCATACGGATTTTTCAAAACTATGGGAAAATGTTGTCTTATATGATGGAGAAGGAATCATTGCTAAGCATAAAAACAGCCTTTGGGAGGAAGGAAAGAGATCCTTACAATGGTTAAAATATAAAAATTGGAAATATGTCAGCTGTTTCATTACTGCGTTTGAAAAAACAAATGGATACTTTTATGTAGGAGTATATAAAGAAGGGAAAATCCATGGGATAGGTCAAGTGTTGTTTGGCTTTAAACCAGATGAAAAGCAAGCACTTCAAAGTACGGTCAAGCAAAATATGGTTAGAGAAGACAATCAATTTATTTATGTTGAGCCCGCTATTTGTTTGGAAGTAAAATATTTAGAGCTCTATGATAATCAGTTACGTGAACCTCATTTCCACCGTTTCCGCTTTGATAGTAAGCCGGAGGAATGTACATATGAGCAGTTTATTTTTAAACAAAAAAACTTACCAGAGGATTTGGATATTACCCATCCCGATAAGCCGCTTTGGAAGCACCATGATATACAAAAGGCAGATTTCATTTTGTACTTAAGGGAAATCTCTCCCTATATGCTGCCATTTTTAGAAAACCGCATCCTTACAGTTATCCGCTACCCGCATGGAATGTTTGGCGATCCTTTTTATCAAAAGAATTGCCCCGATTATGCACCGGAGTTTGTACAGACTCATCAAGCTGAAGGCATCGACTATATCGTTTGTAACAATCTAAAAACCTTGATTTGGCTCGGCAATCAGTTGGCGATTGAATTCCATATACCGTTTCAAACGACACACAGTAAAGGTGCGAGTGAAATTGTCTTTGATTTAGACCCCCCATCCAGAGATGAGTTTCACATGGCGGTGAAAGCAGCGCTATTAATTAAAGAGGTGCTAGATCAATTAAATCTAATTGGATTCATAAAGACATCCGGAAATAAGGGATTACAAATCTATCTGCCGCTGCCGGAGGACGTATTTTCCTTTGACGATACGCGTCTATTCACAAGCTTCATTGCTGACTATTTAATATCGAAGGATCCTGATTCTTTTACAATAGAACGTATGAAGAAAAACCGCGGAAACAGGCTCTATGTTGATTATGTTCAGCATAGTGAAGGGAAAACGATTGTCGCTCCGTATTCACTGAGGGGAAATGACCATGCAGGGGTTGCCACGCCATTATATTGGGAAGAAGTGAGTGATAAACTGAACCCGGTTGATTTCAATATGGAAAATGCATTAAATCGAATTCGTAAACAAGGCGACCCCTTTAAAAATTACTTTCAAACCAAATTCATTCAGAACTTTGGACCAGTTCTGGAAGTGTTAAAGGCGAATAAATAAAATTACGCTATAGTGGCCGTATCTTCTCTCCAATACCAACTACGGTCACTATGAACTCTCTATAGTGACCGAAAATCATTTTGTCTTACAATCCTGCTCCCCGAAGATATGCCTGGGCTTCTGCCTGCAATTTTTCGTAAGTACTCTGCTCAGTAAAATCTTCTTTCGAACTCACTACAAACTTCTCGCTTCCGAGGTCAATGTCAACCTCCGCTTTGTATAAGTAAGTTGCATTTCCAATCAGGTCGATTGAGTAGTTTTCTTCGCTTTCATGAACAACACATTGTACTTTACCACCGTTATTATAAACATTTATGATTTCTTCCACTTCATTTAACCCTTGCAGGCATGTAACTAATGAAGAGGCTGACATCGCCGTTCCACAAGCATTTGTGAAGCCTACCCCGCGTTCAAAAGTATTTACATAAATACTTCCCTTTTCCAATGATTTCACAAAGCTGACGTTTACACCATCAGGCAATAACTCATTCGGATTATTCACTTTTTCACTAATCTGTTTCTGAATATCAGATTTCAACTGTTCTGTCTCTACAATTGAAATTAAATGGGGATTCGGTACCGCTAGCGCCGAAAACGTTAACTCATCCGAAAGCTCTGGAATTTTTTCATTCAACAAGTTGTCTTCGTTCAAATTCAATGGCAAGTCTGCCAAATGAAATGAAACTGGTGAAATTTCCACTTGATAGGTTGTCACATTTACAAAAATATCCTCTTGTTTACTTACCTTTAAATCAGCCTTCATAGTTTCAATAATGGCCTCTTGGAACCCCAGCATTTCACACACATATCTAGCAACCAGTCGAAGACCGTTTCCACACATCGATGCCTCTGAACCATCCGCATTAAATACCCTCATTCTTCCTTCAGCATGATCGCTTTTCATAATAAAGAGGATACCATCTGCACCTAAATCTGAACTACGGTTACATAATAACCGGGCAATCTCAGCTCTTTCACTTTCCGAAAAAGAATAAGCATTGGCGATTTCATCAATTACGAGAAAATCATTTCCTGAACCATGACCTTTAATCAAATCAATTAGCACGACAATTACCTCCGGAATAAATAAAAATATTTTTTATTTATTCTATCAAATAATTATCGAGAATGACACATCCTTATCTCTCAATAAAATATTCATTTATCAAAAAGGACATCCTTAACAGCTTGTCCTTTTCTGATAAGGTTTCTGCTAGTGAAAGGATTGGAGTATTGGGTTCTGGAAAACGACCGCTCCACTCTACTGGCATCCATCCCCGTCTAAGGCGTCCCACCTGCTGCTGCGACTGATTCAATACACGTTCATCCATATAGGTTGTTGATCCTTCAACTGATCCAATATAACGGCCCGACTCATCGATTATTTCTTTCCTTTTTTTCAACCAAGATACTTTCTCTTTCTCAAAACAGCCTATATATCTCTTATTTTGATCATATACCTCAATAGTTAGGTGTTTAATTTTAAAATAACCAATAGCCTGATTTAGGCTATTATAGAGCGCATAAATTATTGGTTTCTTAAACAGATGAAACCCCTTTTGACGATATTTCTTTATCATTCCTGCTTGGTGTCCATCCGGAAAGAAAAGATGCAGGCTCGGTTCTTGGTGGTTCATGAAAACAACTACAAGGTGCCTTGCTTCAAATATATTTTGATAATGGCTTTCGGCATGAGACATATTTCTCCCAATTGAAATCGATTGGTTCATCCTAAAAAGATAGATTTGGAAGCTAATAAAGCTGTAAACCACAAAAGGTATTGTTAAGAACATTATTTGATTGTTTTGAAAGTAATATAGATTCCCTACAGCAATAACGATGGCGGGAACGAGTGCGGCAATGCTTCCATTTAAATTAATATTGGCCGTACCACGGTAAAATTCATGTATTTTCATCCTGAGTACTCCTTATCTACCTCTCTTATTTTTATTCTATTAAACGACGGGTAAAAAAATGATAGGAGTTTTTCTAGTAGAAAAAAAGAAGCCATTTGACAGGCTTCTCCATTACGGTTGATCATTTTCAAAATAGCACATTAAGAGGCAAGCTCTTTTTTCTTAAAAATAAAGACACTTAACCATAAGAGGATAGCAATAATGAAGATTCCCACTAAACTTGCTGGAAATGTGTCATCAGGAAGTTCCCCCACTGTAAGCAGAGCGCTCGCATAACCAGTTAGCTGGGAAGGACTCCATTCTAACAAATGAGAAAGTGCACCGCTAATGATGCTGACCACTAGCGCAATCGCCAGCGATATAAAGCCTGCCATACCTGGAGCAATAAGTGATGCACTAAAAAAGACCGTAACCGTTAACACAACTGTCAGCCATAAACCATACAAAATATAGGATTGGAAAAATTCACCGAATGGAACCCAATCAAATAACTGACCCGTATAATACCAGGTTGATAGATATCCAATAAATAAAGAGAACCACACTAACAAAAGACTACCCGCCCATTTAGAAGTTACATAAGATAGATAGGAGACAGGTTTCACTAGAATCATTGCGGCAACTCCACTTTTTCTTTCTCCAGCAATAATCCCCATTGTGCTCAGAACAATAATTAAAACCCCAAGTGTGGAGTACTGACTTAGACCTGAAGCTAATACAGCTCCTGCGGTTGGGGTCGGGATATCTATGACCGCACCTTCAGGCAGACCCCCAAAAGAATCGAGAATATCCTTCATATAGTAACTAGTTAATGGCTCTGATACCCCTAATAATATGAAGGTAATCGGAACCCAAATCCATTTAAAATTCCTCCACATTTCGAGTATCTCTTTTTGAAAAAGCATCAACCACTGGCTCATTTTCCCACCACCTTCATAAATACATCCTCTAGGGTCATACTGCTTATTTCAAATTTTTCAAGGTGCCAGTCATTATCCGAAATCAGTTTTAAAAATTCCTTTCTAGCAAGCTCAACATCTTTTACAATTACGCTAATTCTATTTCCTTCTTCTAAAATAGAAAGTGTTAAGGCATGATGATTAAATACATCGGCAATCCCTACTGTTTTTTTACGGAAAATCAAGTCTATCTTTGCCTGCTGATGGCGCTCACGCAAATCTTCCATTGTCCCAGACTCCACAATTTCTCCATTATGTAAAAATAAAATTTCATCACAAACTTCCTCTGCATCATTCAGGATATGAGTGGAGAAAAGAATGGTGGTCTCCTTTTTCAGACCCTCTAGAAGTTCGAGTACTTCCCTCCTGCCAAATGGATCTAACGCAGAAACGGGTTCATCAAGCATAACGAGCTGCGGACGGTGTATGATGGCCTGTGCAATTCCGAGTCTTTGTTTCATCCCGCCTGAGTATTTCCCTACTCTGCGATTTTTTGCATCACTGATTCCTACAAGCTCTAGGAGCTCTTTAGAACGTTCCTTTGCTTCCTTGCTAGTTAACCCTGTAAGTTGCCCGACATATTGAAGAAATTCTAATCCAGACATCCATTCATAAAAAACAGGAAATTGCGGCAGGTAGCCAATTAAATGGCGAATATCCCCGTCCTTTTTGGCATCGTTAAACACGATTGACCCTCCCGTTGGTTTCATTAATCCCGAAAGCATCCGAAGCGTTGTCGTCTTACCTGCACCATTCGGCCCTAAAAGGGCAATACATTTGCCCTTTTCAAGCTTAAAGTCCAATCCCTTTATCACTTCCGTACCTTGAAAACTCTTTTTTAATCCTTGAATTTGGATGAGAGACATCAATTATTTCTCCTTCCAATAACAAAATAAAGAATCGGTCCGACAATGTTTACAAACACAATAACAAACACCCAAAGCAGCTTTGGACCATTGGTTTTTTCAATTCTGGATAAATCGACAAGTGAAACAATTAATAAAATGAGCTGAATAATAAATAATGGTGCAAGCAGCCCCCAGTTAAGTCCTTCTAAAAATTCCATGCTAATTCCCCCTTTTAATGTTTATATATAGATATGACGTTTGAACTAGAAAAACGTTCAAAACCCAGCAAATTTATTTTTGCTGGGTAGTTGATTATTGATATTATTTAATTACTCTGAAAACTAATGGGAAGCGATATTCAGATCCTTCATAAGCTTTCACAGCTGCGATGATTGTAAAAACCAATGCCATAATTCCCAAAATCCATAATAGGAAAATACCGACAATGAGGAAAATTAATATCCCGCTTATTACCGAATAAACCGTGTAAGAAATGAAAAAGTTAAAATATTCTTTTCCATGATAATTGATAAATGATGACTCATCCTTCTTTAATAACCAAATAACAAGTGGTCCGATAATTGGGAAAAAAAGACTAACAACATAGAGAATTGCCGCAAGCATTCTTTCTTCGCTTTTTATCATTTTTGATTCCCCCAACAAAAAAGTTTTTCTATCTTTCCCTAATACTTACGCCAATATCACCAAAAGGTTTCATTATTTTTGCAATAATCACGTATTTTCCACTATCACATCACTAGTCCAGTTGATAAAATAGTAAAAATACTATTATCAGTGTGCAGAAAGGTTTAATTATCATGAAAATACTTTTAAAAAATGCAATGATTTATCCCATTACCTCAGGACCCATTCCAAACGGCGATGTCTTGATTGAAAATGGAAAAATAATAAGTGTAGGAAACAATCTTGAGATTATTTCAAATGACAATGTCATTGACTGTAAAAATCTCTATCTTTTACCCGGGTTTATAGATGTTCATACTCACCTTGGTCTATATGACGAAGGTACGGGATGGGCTGGTAATGACGCAAATGAGACAGCCGAAGCAATGACACCACATATCAGAGCGATTGATGGTGTTTATCCATTAGATCCAGCTTTTACCGATGCGATTAAAAGCGGAATCACAACAGCACATGTCATGCCTGGAAGTTCGAATGTTATTGGCGGCACCACTTCCGTTATCAAAACAACCGGTAAAAACGTAAAAAAAATGATTGTCCAGGAAATTGCCGGCTTGAAGCTTGCTTTAGGAGAAAATCCGAAAAGAATTCACAGTCAGGGCAATAATGACTCGATTACCAGAATGGGGATCATGGGAATGCTGAGGGAGGCGTTTTATAAAGCCTTTCATACAGATAACCCAGAAGATTTAAGAGTAGCTCCACTTGTGATGGCTTTAAAGAGAGAAATTCCTGTCAGAATTCACGCTCACCGTGCTGACGACATAATAACTGCCTTACGACTTGCCGAGGAATTTAACCTTGATTTAAGAATTGAACACTGTACCGAAGGGCATTTAATTGCCAGTGAATTAGCAGGGATGAATTTAAAAGTTTCTGTTGGTCCGACTTTAACCCGAAGATCAAAAATTGAACTAAAAAATAAGACTTGGAAAACCTATCAAGAGCTTACTAATAACGGTGTCGAAGTATCCATTACCACCGATCATCCGTACACCCCCATTCAATATTTAAATATATGTGCAGGTATTGCGGTACGAGAAGGCCTCTCCGAGGAAAAAGCATTAGAAGGAATCACCATTCTTCCAGCTAGGAACCTTAGACTAGATGATAAATTAGGAAGTATTGAACCAGGAAAGGATGCGGATTTAGTGCTATGGAGTCACCATCCTTTTCATTATTTGGCAAAACCAAAATGGACGATGATTGGCGGTGAAATCGTTTTCTCGGAATAGTAGAAATTTGTTGAAATTTGCTAATAAATAATTACAAAAAGTTAACAAAAAACCTATTTATTTTTTTTATTTTTTTTAGTATGATACTTAAAGTGAAACCGAAATGGCCTAAAAATCTAGGGGGTAAATCACATTTATTTTCATCAACAAAAAAAATGATATAGGGAAGGCAAATGGTGCGCCACCAGTAATACCTGGTTCTAGTGGGTTCGATTCCCACCCCGAAATTTTTTAGTTTATCTGAATAAAAAATTTCGAGGGTGGGCCGCTTCTTTAGACATGGGATCGGATTACCCAATGGAGGGAAATTCAATGCTTAAGAAACGAGATCTTCATGACAGCCATGTATTATTTGAATTAATGTCGCATCCAGATGTCTTTCCTTTTGTGCGTCAAAAATGCGCTTCTTATGAAGAATTCATATTTATGACCAAACAGACAATTGAAGCTGAAGAACGCGGTGAATGTATTTCACGGACGATTCTTGATGAATGGGGTAACCCAATTGGCACCATTAATCTTTTTGATATTGAAGATCAAGCTGGATTTTTAGGAACCTGGCTTGGCAAGCCCTATCATGGAAAAGGCTACAACAGTCCTGCAAAAGACGCTTTTTTTCAAGAGGTTTTTTACAATATGGGAATTGAAACGATCTTTATGAGGATTCGTAAAGTGAATATCAGGTCTATTAAGGCTGCAGAAAAACTCCCTTATGTAGTGAAAGCAAATGAAACAAGAAAATCACTTTACGAGCAGTTGAATGCTAATGGTGAAGTTTACGATTTATATGAAATTCCAAAAGACCAATACTCATTCTACTTGATGAGAAATGGTGCTCCTCAAGAAGAACCTTCTCATCTATTAGAAGCATAAAAGCAACCGGCTTATGGCCGATTGCTTTTTTGTATTAAAAGAAATTTATTAATCCGTTATATCCTGTTCCATTCCTGAATTAACCTCACGAATACCCATATGGAGCAAAAATTCTTCTAATTCCTCATTTGTTAATGTTTCAAAACGACCATCATGAAAAAATACTTGAGTTTGGTTGGGATTAATTCGGTTCATGTTAAAACTCATCTTTTTTGCTCCTTTCATAGATGTGCTACAACTATTATCTACAAAAGGAACACAATTCATTCTTCAAAATCAAATAGTTCGAAAAATTTGTAAAAGGAAAGACAGATTATTTTTCTGGCAATCTTGCTTGAGAATACGCCTTACCGAGAACATCCATCCCTCCTGTTACCGGAATGATACTACCAGTAATAAAGTCAGATTTTTCATCAATAAGAAAGGAAATGACTCTTGAAATATCCTCTCCCGTCCCTTGTCTTCCCACTGGCACGCTGTCACTAAGGATGGCTTCCTCAATCCCTTTCTCCTTCCAATGAGAGATGATATCTCCAGGGCATACCATATTAGCGGTGATTCCATTTGCTGCTTCCTCGATAGCAATGGTTCTTGTCAGTGAAGCCAGACCCGTTTTCGCTGCGGCAAATGCAGACCGATAAACCCAGCCCGGAGTGGTTTCAACTCTATCAAAACCCAACGTTATGATTCTTCCCCATTTTTGTTTTCGCATGCTTGGGATAATGGCTTTTGATAAATAAAAAACTGCATTTAAATTCCCATTGATTAAATAATTCCATTCCTCTATCGAATAATCTGTTATTTTTTTTCTTTCATGTATATATGGACCTGCATTATGAATCACAACATCAATGGAGGCGAATTCTGAAAAAACCGTTTCAACAATCTTTGTACAATTAACTTGATCTGCCACATCCCCTTGAATACAAATGATTTTATTCCCGAATTTTGTTTCAAGCTCCTTAGCTAAAAGAATAGCTTCTTTATTACTGTTTCGGTAATTAATCGCTAGCTGATAACCTTTTTCTGCAAGCTGACAAGCAGTTTTCTTCCCTAAACCAGTCGCTCCCCCAGTAATTAAAGCCGTTTTTTTCTTCAAGGGCCATTACCTCTCAATTAGGTTTTCTTTATGTATTTAAATGTATTTGTTTTTTTGATATTTATAACGCTTAGAACCAGTTTTGCATAGAATGAGGTATAAATGCCCAGAGAGTTTACTGAAAAGGTGGGGAAGTTATGTTCCCGTGGAATCTATTCCCTTTTAATAAAGATATGAAGAATAAGCTGCAGCATATGAAGCCAGATGAAATCGACCAATTTATTAAAGGCATAATGGGAAATGTAATGTCTTCTCAATCAGGATGGGGTTCCATGAATTCTCAAGACAAGATGAATCATCATCGCCGAGAGCCCACTCAGCAGGCAAATACATTGAATTCAACTGCGTTTGAAACACATGATTCTGTATTTGTTAGAATACCGATTAAGGATGAGGCAATGCTGAAGGAACTGAGGATTTATCATACGCCGAATCAGTTGATGATTGAACATATTCCGGAGAAAGACCATAAGCATTCTATCACCCTTCCAGCAATGGTAAAAAAGAAAGGGTCATCTGCAAAATATAAAGATGGAATCCTTGAAATTAAACTAATTAAATCATATGACATTCAGTATTCCCAAATAGACGTGACAGAAATATAAAAGACAGCCTTCTCGAAGAGGCTGTCATTTTTGTTTAATGCCCTTCCATTTCCATTGAATCCTTCATATCTTTTGGATCCTCTGGTTCACTTGCCGTACCAATGATGAATTCTTTTTTAGGCATATTGTGCATGTCTCGAGCGGTTACATGAGAGATTATGTAGTAAGTTCCTTCTTGCTGAAAAGACTTTTCTAACCGATAGATCCCATCTTCAGCATGGGTAACATCAATTTTTTCATGCTTTTCATCCTTGGAACGCCAAATTTCAAAGGTTACTTTATCAGCATCCTCCACATTTTCGTCTCCCTGTGTTATCTTCGCTTCTATGCTTATTGGTTCATTAACTTGTCCAGTCTCAGGACTTATCGTCAATTCTACCTCCACAAACTCAGGTAATTCCTCCCCCGCATTGTCATTGTGCTTGCTGGTACTATTGCAGGCACTGATAACCAAAATTAATAGAATAGATAGACTTACGAATAATAATTTTTTCATGTTCGACCCTCCTCACTTGCATTGTTACATACTTTCCAACATTATTGCAAAAAATAGATTTTAACATTACCTTGAAAGGAGTAACCTATGACAACCCCATATAAATGTCCTAATTGCAAAACAAATCGAAGCCGTTTTAATGTTATTCAACAAGTTTCCCAATCTGTAAAACTTGACCCTCAATCCGGTGAAGTTGTTAGAGAATACGGCGAAAATGATTTAGAACCCTTTCACATTCCATATAATGGTCCCGATTATCGAATTCAATGTGGTGTCTGCGGCTTAATTGAAGACGAACTTACCTTTATTAAATTTGGGGAACAGGTATAACAGAAAAACACCTTTCATCAAGGTGTTTTTTCATTTTTCAAAGGTCATTCTCTTTTAAAAACAAGTCAGAGTCCACCTTCCAGGCATCCATGGTTGAAAAACGGATTAAATGAATTTTACCCTTATAGCTTTGTCCTCCCCTATTTTTAATAAACCAATCAATTTCAATGGGTACCTCTATACTTATTTCCTGTGTTAAATCCTCAGCAGGTAAAATCGGCATCCTTGTGATTCTAACATTTTCTACTTTTCCTAAAATCGGATTCCATTTTTTCTTCTGTAAGGAGATTTTTGATGAAATATAGGCATCCTGCTGCTTGAAACCAGCGATATACGCTTCTACTGTCTCATAGGGTGATGCTTTGCTCAAGTATTCTTCCAGCCTTCCAGAAGCCTTATAAATCATTAGCATATGGGAAAGGTCCATTGAATTTGTGCGATGCGTTGTGCTTCCATAAAAATGGATACAAAAATGCCCAGGAAAATTATTCTTTAATGCCCCTCCTCCATGTGGCATTCCGTGCATCGAGCCAGCAACCCATTGGTCTTCACTAATCACGACGATAGCCCGGCGTTTCCAGCTCCATTTTCCACCGTAGATTTTTTTCATAATCTTGGTATCCTTTGAAGTCAATGGCTGAACATCGGCATGATGACTTCCCGCACGCCTTTGAACTTTGAACCTTTTCCCTGTTTCAATATCTAGAACAGTAAACTTTGAATACTTCGGCAAAACTTTATTAACTTCTTCCCATGGCAGCATTTCAATTTTGTAACTAATATTGGTTGCAGCTTGAATCCCCTGTCCATTTAGGAGGAAAAGAATAACCATAAATAAAACTGCTTTCTTCTTCATCTAATCCCCCTTTACCATGTAAAAATAACTACATTAAAAGAGTTACCTGAAGAAGAAATGTTCATTCATTTTCTTTTTGGTTTTTGAATTCCATTTCTAGCTTTTTAAGCTTTTCTTCTATCTCTGACCAATTGATATTTTCGCCAATAAACACTAGATTTAAGGGTAAATTCATCTCTTCCTTCATATAAAAAGGCATTCCATAAGAGTATTGGAAGAGATAGGGTTTGGATGAATAATCAAATTTTATATAGCCTTTGACTCGGTAAATGGTCTCTGGTAAAACCCTCAAGAAATCCTCAAACCCAGAATGGCTGACTGGCTCCTGGAATTGATAGACAAAGGTAGTTAAATTAAGAGCTTGTTGAGTAAATGCTGTTGCGCTTGTTTGTTTTGCATATGATAGGGTTAGTTTTCTCAATTCATCGATGGACACCTGAGAATAATTCGTTAACAAACAGCGGGCTTTAGGATTGATTGCTTGTATTTCAAAAATAATCTTCGACTGTTCAGATTCTGACAGCTCATCCATTTTATTAACAAGAATGAAGTCAGCGTGTCTAACCTGCTCAAGCAGTAATTGCTGCAGCTGTGGGCTTAGCGCCTTTCTATCCCTCCATCTTAATCCATCTACTGTTGTTACAATTCCTTTGATTGTAAATTGATCAGCAAATAACGGTGATAATATGGCGTCTAGGACTTCAACAGGGTGTGCTGCGCCAGTGGTTTCGATATAAATAACCTCAGGTTTTTCATTTAACAATAGACCCTGCAGCTGTCCCTCAAGCTTGTCCTGAATGGAACAGCAGATACAGCCTCCTAATAGTTCCTTTAATGCAACATCCTCATCACGAGCGACTTCAGAATCAATCGATACCTTCCCAAGCTCATTCATCATCACCGCTGTTTTTCTCCCTAAGAACCGCTCATTTTCGAGTAATGTTTTCAATAGGGTTGTTTTTCCGCTTCCTAGAAATCCGGATAATATATAAACCTCTGTACTGTTCATCTACTTCCCTCATTTTCATCTGATATTTCTTTTATTATATAGGAAATTGGGCTATCAACTAGATAGAATCGGCTTATAATAATAGTAAAAAGAATATTCAGAAAGGACCTTTCTCATGATCTATGAGTATGTCTACCCAAAAAGTCTTCTTCATTTCATTAAAAACCCTTCACATGAATCCTTAAAAGACCTTCTTCTTCATAATACGGGTGAAACAGATTTTCTGGATTTTAAAACAAAATGGACGGAATTCTCTAAGATGGCCAAGCATGTCCTTGCTATCGCTAATTCGGGTGGAGGCTGTATTATTGTTGGTGTTAGTCAAACTGATGAGGGAGCGATATCCCTAACTGGTCTAAACGAAGATGACTTTTTAGATAAAGCTGATATTGACAATAAACTTGCAAATTTACTGCCAAAATACTTAAAATACCGTACGGAAGATTTTCAATACAGTGAGAACCAGCAAACCTTAAGCAATAAAAGGTTTCAAGTACTCATCATTGAATATGATCCAAAATATGTACCTTATACTTCTGTTATTCAACGCAATGAACTTCGTTATGGTGCCATTTATGTACGTCAAGGAACCAAATCGCTCGAAGCAACGAATGATAGGCTTGTTGAAATGATTTTACGCAAGGTTCAGTCAGGAGGGTCTGGCGTGAATGAATACACCCTAAAAGAGCACCTTGACCAATTAAAGGAGTTATACGAAGAACTATCCACACAAAAGGATAATGAATATGCCCATTTTATTGCAGAATTA
The DNA here is from genome assembly GCF_031457145.1 of Neobacillus niacini. GTDB lineage: Bacteria > Bacillota > Bacilli > Bacillales > Cytobacillaceae > Neobacillus > Neobacillus niacini_J. The sequence goes on along the minus strand of NZ_JAVDVZ010000001.1, from coordinate 385,676 downwards.
ATAGAACGCAAAAAGGAAAGAATTCGGCAATTATTAGATATCCTTCCTGATTAATAAAGAAGAAGCCTGAACCGCAATGGTTCAGGCTTCTTCTTTATTTCATTTCTTCTTTTAATACTTCAATTGCTTTTTGGAGCTGGGTATCGTTATTTTGTATCTGCTCTCTGAGTTTTTCCATTAATTTAAAAGTGGAATCGCCTTTTAATACTCCGTCAGCAGGAAGATTATTAGCTGTTTGAAAACTAATAACTGCCTCCTGTGTTTTCTCATCAAAGAATCCGTCTTCACGCCCTGGGTCATAGCCGATTGCTTTTAACATTTTCTGTGCAGATTCTACCTCGGTTGATGAGCTTGACAGCTTTAACTCCTTGTCGGGATTTATGATTGGTAATGAAGCATATTCAGGAAGCGGGACTTCAAAATCCGGCTTTATGCCTTTTTTATGAATCCAATTCCCATTCGGTGTCAACCATTTTGCCGTTGTAAATTTAATATTTGAGTTATCAGGAAAATCCTTGGCCGTTTGGACAGTTCCTTTTCCAAAGCTATTTTCACCTACAAGCTTAACTCCTGCGGATTCACTTACTGCGCCTGCAAGAATTTCAGAAGCACTTGCACTGCCTTTATCTATTAACACAACCAAAGGGAAATCGGGATCGCCATCATTTTGAGAAGGATATTCTTCCGTCTTACCGTTGCGGTCCTCTACTTTTAAGATCAGTTTCCCTTTTGGAACAAACATACTGGAAATGCTAATGGCTTCGTCTAATAATCCACCCGGGTTTTGGCGTAAATCAAGTACTAATCCTTTCATTCCCTGTTTCTGCAATTCGTTTAACTTTTCAACAAGCTCCTTCGATGTATTTTTGGAGAAACTTGTAATTTGAACCTTAGCAATACCATCTTCAACCATTTCACCATAAACGGTTTCAATAGGGATATTGTCTCGGATAATGGGAACCTTTACCGGAGCGGCAGTTCCTGGTCGTTGGATGGTCAGTTCCACCTTTGTTCCTTTTTTACCGCGGATGATCGCTACTGCTTGCGTCGAGGTCATCCCCTGCAGACTTTTTCCATCAACCATGGTAATGATATCGTTCGGTTTCAATCCAGCTTTTTCAGCAGGTGCTCCTTTTATTGGTGAAACAATCATAATATGTCCGTCTTTTTCTTGGATTTCAGCACCAATACCTTGGAAAGAAGCATCAATCGAGCTATGGAATTGTTCTGCTTCTTCCACACTCATATAGTCTGTATAAGGATCATCAAGGGCTTTCACCATACCATCAATAGCCCCATTGATAAGCTTTTTCTGGTCGAGTTCCTCAAAATATCCGCTCTTCAACGTATCATAGGCAGAGTAAAGCTTATCAAATTCTGATCTTTCGGTACCCACTGTAATGACTTTTTCTTCGCCGAAAGATAGGGCAAACCCTGTTATTCCGGTAGATAGTAATACAAGGAAAAACAAAATTAATATAAAATGAAATTTCTTAATGTGAAAATACCCAGATTTTTTGTCAGTTTCATGTTCATGTTCATGTTCAAATTTTTCTTGTTCAACATTCTGTTCATCCAAAGTCTTCACCACTTTCATTGTTCAAAAAATAATATGTAAAACTTGTCCTTTGTGATTAGAATAACATCTTTTATTAGAAATTAACAATAAAATAAAAAGCGGCACATCCATGGTAGGCGTGCCGTATCTACATTTTCTTTACTTCATTAAAATATTCCTCTAACGTCCAGTTATGCTCGTACATAATCGTCGCAGATTTCACTCCAACGTAGCGGAAATGCCATGGCTCGTACATATAATTGGTAATGTCGATTTTCTCTTTCGGATATCTTAAAATAAAGCCAAAACGATAGGCGTTATCTTTGAGCCATTTACCTTCTGCTGTTTTAGCAAAGGCTTCATTCAAATAAAATTTATTCGACCTGCTCGAGATATCCATTGCCAACCCTGATTGGTGCTCACTTGCACCTGGAATGGCTACAGCCTGCTCAGCTTTTTCTATTCCTACTCTATTAATTTCAGCATCAAATAAACTTTTTTGCCTGCTATAGGACCGGTATCCGGAAACGGCATACAGTTCTATACCATTTTTAGCAGCGTCAGCGAACATTTCCTCCAAAGCTGCAGCCGCTTCTGTTCTCAATAAACTCTTTTCCATTTCCATATCGCCAAAGGAGAACGCAACATCTGGTTTAACAAGATCTTCAGGCGTATAATCTTCTGGCAAAAAATATTCTTTGTTAACCAATGCCATGACATTAGTAGAGTTTTGGATGATATTTTTACCATCTACTTCTTTTATGTCATTGAAAAAAATCGATTCTAAACTAAGTGGGTCATTGATTTGAGATTCCTTTTCTTGTGTTTGTTGATTCTTATTGTTAGAATCACCTGAGATGAATGGAAGTTTATTTACTAGTGAATTTATTTGACTGCAGCCGCTCACTAGAATGGTCATAAAGCCTATCAACAACATATTTTTCCAAATCATTTTTCTCACCTATCTATCTTTCTTATTCCTTTTTGCACTATATCTATTTTTACCAAAAAGGTCAATAAGAAAACCTCTTTCCACGATGAAAGAGGTCGTTTTTACTATTTCTTAGTTGCAGCTTCTAATGCAACTTCTATCATATCGTTAAACGTTATTTGTCTTTCCTCCGCTGTTGTTTCTTCGCCTGTTAAAATATGATCACTTACAGTCAATACCGACAATGCTCTGCGGTTAAATTTAGCAGCTAGTGTGTATAGTGCTGTTGTCTCCATTTCGATGGCAAGAATCTGATACCTTGCCCATTTTTCTAAATCAGCATTGTCATTATAGAAGGAGTCAGCAGTAAAGATATTCCCTACTTTTAAATTAAGACCTTTTTCTAGGCCAGCGTCATATGCCTTTTTTAGTAAATCGAAGTTTGCACATGGAGCAAAATCAACCCCGCCAAAAGTTAGACGATTCATGTTGGAATCTGTAGAACTCGTCATTGCCAAAATGACATCACGAACTTTTACATCCTTTTGTATAGCTCCACAAGTACCGACGCGAATTAAATTTTGGACATTATAGCTATTCATTAATTCATTTACATAAATAGAGATAGAAGGTACACCCATTCCTGTTCCTTGAACAGAAATTCTTTTCCCTTTGTATGTCCCAGTAAAACCAAACATATTTCTCACTTCGTTATAGCATTTTGCATCCTCTAAAAAAGTTTCTGCAATATATTTAGCCCTAAGTGGATCTCCAGGCAATAATACCGTTTCAGCAATATCATTTTCCTTTGCACCAATATGTACACTCATAATCAAAATCCTCCAATCAATTAAAGTGAAGTCATTTACTCCACACATGTCAATATATCACAACCTTTTTCGATTGAAAAACCATTCACGGAAAAAGTTCATGATTTTATTTATTTGTGGGAAGCTATTTTTAGATTATCCAAAGGAGGTTCCATACATTATGGGAAAAAAGCATAGAGCACAAACGAATCGTCCAAAGAAAAATAATCATATTCCACCTGAAGCGATTGAAGCAGAGCATAATGCCCATGCAAAAGAGAATGAAGGAGCTGGCGGTCGAAAAAGTAATGGTCGATAACAGCTAATGCAAAAATAAAAGCGCAAGCGCCCTGGTCAGCGGCGTATGGCCTCCTCGAAAAAGCTAACGCTTTTCCTTCGTGCGAAGCCTATGCTGCCGAAGCGTTCCTTGTGGAGCGCTCCAACTGAGATAAAGGAAACACGAAGAGCCTGAGGCGTATTCGTGCTTGACTTATCGTAGGGCGGAGAGCGAAGGACACTAGCCGCTAGGGCCGCTTGCGCTGGACAAAAATAAACCTAAGGAATTTTCTCCTTAGGTTTTATTTTTATCTTATTTGGATTCGATTAATAGGCTGCCAGCCGCCAGGCTTTAGCTGATAGTAATGCTGTCCGCGACGACCTTCATCAATTAATATGATGTCTCCAGTGGAAAGAAATCTTCCCTCATAATTCGATGGTATTCGATCGGTAACATTAAAAAGGCTAAACGTTTTCTCCAAACAATTTTCATGGCTTCCTGCATGAATGTGGGTACGATAAACTTGTTTGTACCCTTTGTATTCTCTGTACTTTGGAGTTTGAAAGATTGTCACATCATATTGAATATTCGTTCTTCTCGTTATCGCCTTGATCATCTTATCCCCTCCAATCATTAAAATAAATAAATGTTATTACTTTAATAATTAGAGATGGACATACTAGAATCCTTCAAAGAAAACCGTCTTTTTTTTCGAGGCTGTTGTTGTAATGATTGTTGTTAAAATCCTAAAGCCGATTTTAACGTGGAAATAGGTATTTTGCGCGTTAAAATTTAAGTTTGCAGGCTCTTTTCTTATTAAATTATTGAATTTTTCTGCTGAAATTTAGCACAATCACAAAATTTTATTCAAGACAGCAACAAAGTTTAAGAAAAGAGCCTTTGTCGACGCTTAGGAAAATCTTTGGATTACGCTCTGAATTTGCTGTTGTAAGTTTGGAATATCGGCAGATGTTACGGTTAATCTTACATTGGTTTCGTCCATTCCGGCAGCTTCTGCAAATAATCCGCCCAATCCACGAGCACGTCGATCAACCTGTAAAAGCAATTCAATTGCGCCCGTACCGGATGGACGGAATACTAATTCTAGTTCATCTAATTTCCCACGAAATGGTCCAGATGTAGGTACATATTCAAATTCTTGAACAAATGGTAAGCGCCCACGTAACCGGTGTGGTGCTTGTTCACAATCGGCTTCACGCAAACGGAAGCCAAGACTATCGACAGCATTAAATACTGCGTTCATTAATTGATCTGGAACTACTTGAATATAGTCCTTATCACCTGGATCGACGGCATTTTTAATATCTAATCCTGTTGTTACCCAGATTTTTGACCTACCAATCGAGAGCGGTGTATCTAATGGCAGCTGGAAGGAAAAAGGAATTTCTTTTCTTTCATTTTTTCTAATCGTAAATGGACTAGTAATTCGGAAACGATCAATTGTAGCTGTTACATTATACTTTTTATCATCTGATTCTTTCAAATAGGTAGTATTTAATGTCAAATAAATATCATCTACTTGTTGGTCTACCTTTCCACCTCTAATTTCTACTGCACCTTTAACCGTTTCACCAGGCATATAGGTATCTCTCTCAAGCTTTGTGTCTACTGCAGCAGAACCAATTCCTACACTAGCAAATACTTTGTCAAAAAAAGCCATGATTATTTCCTCCCTATTTCTCCAATAATTTTTTAAAATCTGACTTTACTTGTGCGCAGCTCTCATAGCTGGATTCAATTTGTAAAAGCCTGCTAATAATGTGCTTAGCTTGATATGATATCTTCAATTCCTCTTCCCAGCTGCTTTCTTTCTGGTCGATTGGGAACGAGTAGTTGGAATAAAGTAAAAACAGTAAGAAATGACCAAGACCGTAAAAATCTGCTTTGGGATTTATCTCTTTCCGTAAATTCCGTTTTGGCTTTTCATCAATCTCTTGATCACATTTCCGGGTAAGCCCTAAATCAATAAGAACGATCTTTGAATCATTTGCAATGACATTGGGGATTCGAATATCTCTATGAATAAGTTGATGATCATGTAAATAGCGAATGAGCTCTAGTAATTCAGCGGCGATCACAAAAGCTTCTATTTCAGTATATTTTCGACCTTCTTGAAAGATTAGCTGTTCGAAGTTTTTCCCTTTAATATACTCCATTGTGTAAAATGGAATACTTTTGTATGTGCCATCCTCGTAATAGTATGGAAACCCAGGATGCTTTAATGATTTAAGTAGTTTTTTTTCTAACTCAAAGCCGATTTTTCCAGACTTCGTGATTCTTTTATGGATACGCAATGCTTTTAATACTTTCTCTTGCTGTGATACTTGATCAAATACTAAGTAACTATTTCCGTAGCTTCCAACACCTAGATGGCTGATAATCAGATAGCGCTCTGAAATGATTTCATTTTGCTGAAATCGCCTTTCAATCATGTTTGCAGCAACTAATGTCATCCTTTTAAACATATAAATGATTAACTGCTAAAGAAACTAGAAAAACTGCCACTTTTATGTTTCTTTTTATAGTGGTGATGTCCATGGTGTTTATGTTTGTTGTGGTTCATTTTTTTCCAAGCATTACTTGAATGTGAATGTTTTTGATGATGAAGTTTACTTCCTAAGATTGATTTTAAAATCTTTTTAAGCATCATCATTCCTCCTCATCTTTGCTATTCTTAATACGGGAAAGAAATAGTAAAGTTTCACCAAATAATGAAATTAGTAAAAAATAATTACACAAACAAAAAGCGAGCAGAATCAAATGCTCGTCTTTCGTTACTACCTATTTAAAAGATGAATAAAGTATCGTGATATTTTACCTATTCATCTTCTACTTCTTCGTCGATAATACTTTTCTCGATGAGATACTCGAAGGTAATGTCCGCTATTTCTTCCAACTCTTCTTCCGTAGGAACGTATCCTCTTTTTACCAGCTCATGAAAGAAAAATTCAGCAATTTCTTCCGTATCAATAAATACTTCAATTTCTCTCATAGCATCGCCCCCTTTTTACAGAATGTATGATGAATTCTGCTCTTTCATGCTATTTACTTCTAGAAGAATCGGTAATTATTCTGCAGCTTAAACATAGAGAGCAAAATAAAAGAGTAAATATGTCTTTTTTTATTTGGACAAGCATAGGATGAATAAAAAGAACTATGAGGTGATAGTATGTCAAATCTACAAACGAAATTTGAAGCTATTATTGATGATGTAAATCGTGAGGATGGAAAAATCATCACAGCCTTTGAGAAGATTACAGACAGCCTATTCTTTTTAATCAAATGGGGCGGGATTCCTTTGGTGACTTACTTATTATGGACAATATCCAAGTGGTAGACGCTAGACATGGCTTTTGCCATCGTCATTTACGACACTTTTCAATTTCCTTAGAATGACACGCATAACTTGGTAGTACTCCTGATCGAGGAACATAGTATATAAAATTTTGTAATCATTATAGATATCCAGTAAATTATCGATTAGTTGTTTCTTTTCTTTTTTCCGTTCGATTGCGTCAAGTTCTACTTTTCTAACCATGTTCTGTGTTTTTGAAACTGCTACCTGCTGTTTTTCTTCATTATTAACTAAGTAGAGGAGTCCTAATTTTTGAATAAACGTGTCCGCACTCTCAGCGTCCGCCACGAGTGTCATTTCCTCTTCACCCGCTTCTAGCCATTCCCCGTCACTGATTCTCGAAAGCTCATAGATAACATCTTCCCATGCATCTTCTTTGTAACGCCAAATTTCTGTTCGGAATCCGACAATCTTAAACAAATCGGGGCCATATCCGGCGACCTGAACTAAATCTCCGAAAAAGAATTTATATTCAATATCTATTTGTTCTTGCTCCACCAAATCCCCTTCATATTCTGAAAGAAGTTGAAGTCCTGATTCAACAAAAAGACCATCACTTTTATTCACTTCGTAAACATAGTTACCGTCAATCAATTTGACATCTGTTATTTTCCCAACTGTACCATACATCGTTATCACGACCGTATCACCGACCTTATACTTCGGTATGTTCCTTCTTTTCATATCCTCCATCCTCTCAATGATGAGTCGTGAAATTTGATTACGATAGTATATGCACCAACCTGAGCATCGCGCACAATGGACATAAAGAAAATCGCCTCTTTTTCAAGAGACGATTCTTAGGAATGATGCTTTGTTTCCGAATGAATATATAGCTCCCAAGCTTCATCAAATACCGTCATGGACTCTAGATAATGACCATTAAATTCAAGATAGGAACTGACTTCGTTGTATTCTTGAGATATTTTTGGAAAGCTGTGGTCCAGATATGCCTCATTGGCAAAAACACTAATCGCATCTTTTGGTTTAGGATGCCTAAATTTCATTAAAAAGTGATAAAAGGATTTAATCATAAAATAGCGCCTTTCTCTCCATAGTAGGGCTTTACTAATTGATACTATAACGGATGCGTATTTCTACGTCCAGAGTCTTATTTGAAAACCAGTCTTAAGAATCATTGGTATAAATTAAATAAAATTGATATAATTTTACCAAATATATATAGAAATAGAGGTACATACATTGGCAAAGAGAAAATTTCAATACTGGTTAATACAGATTCTGTTAATTTTAACCATCATTTGGGTCTCAACTAAAATTTCATTTTTATTTGAACCAATCGGTATCTTTTTTTCAACCATCTTTTTCCCGATTCTGATTACAGGCTTTTTATATTTTTTACTTAACCCTGTTGTTAATTTCCTTCAACGTCGAAAGGTACCGAGACTATTATCCATTATCATTATTTATGTTGTGTTTGTAGCGCTTTGTGTATTTGCGATTGGAAATTTAGTACCTGCACTTACGAAACAATTTACGGCACTAGCAAACGAACTGCCGGTATACGCTGATAAAACGATGGACTTCTTTGACTCAATCGCCAAATCCTCGGAATTCAAATGGATTATGGACGAACAAAAAGATATTCTTGAGACCGTTCAGGATAGATTGATTGAATTTGCTAATACTCTGCCAAACACCATTACCGGTGGTATAACAAACATCCTAGGGGTGGTCACCAATATTGCCATTGTTCTTGTTACCGTCCCATTTTTATTATTTTATATGTTTAAAGATGGTCACAGGTTTCCTACTGCACTTTCCAAATTTCTTCCGGCTGCTTATAGAGAAGAGGGTCTTTCCATTTTAAAAGAAACAGGTGACACGCTTTCAGCCTATATTCAGGGACAAGTTACCGTTGCCTTAGCAGTTGGAACACTGGCATTTATTGGCTACCTGATTATTGATTTACCATTTGCACTCGTCATGGCCTTAATCGTAGCATTTACCAACATTATTCCTTATATCGGTCCAATTCTTGGGGGAGCTCCAGCGGTTATCGTGGCTTTATTTGAATCTCCTACCAAAGCATTATTAGTCATCGTTGTCATACTTATTGCACAGCAGATTGAAGGAAATGTGTTATCACCACTTATTCTAGGAAAAAGCTTAGACACACATCCAGCAACGATTATCATTATTTTACTAGCTGCCGGAAATCTAGCTGGGGTGCTTGGGATGGTGCTGGCCATTCCATTCTACGCTGTAATGAAAACCATTGTTTTAAACCTAGTAAAATTTCTTCGTGCCAGAAAAGCAAAACGGATCCAAACCGAATAATCAATTAACCCCCTATCAGCAGATAGGGGGTTTGTTTTAAGAGGAAAAATCAAAATAGTTTCTTTTCAATAGCCTTGGAAGCGCCATTAATTCTTTATAGCTGATGCTTTTACCAATTTTCTTCGTATCCACTAAAAATAACTGGTCTTCAATTTCTTTTGTTACCTCATCTGTTTGATATTCCATCTTACATTGATTGCAAACAATTGCAGGGGTTTCTGTAATCTCAATAGCTCTAGTACCGTCTGGAAGCTCCCAATAAACACTATTCTCGCTATTTTTGGCCTCATTCCCGCACCATTCACAGACTATTTCCATATATATCCCTCTATTCATCCGATGCAGAGTTTACATCTTTATCATTTTTACCAGCTGTCGGTTTATTTTGCTGAGCCTGAAATTTCTTTTCCTTCAATTCATCCCGCTTGCCTCGTTTATCCTTTAATGATGAATGAGTAGGATCTTGATTGTACTCCTTACGGCGATTTAGCCTTGTTAATCCCTCTGGAACTAAATTGAAGTGCTGGTCATTCATAATTCCTGCAATGCCAATATTGGAGCGTTTTTCCTCCATGTCTGGATAAACCTCTTTAAAGTACCCTTCTGCAGTACCAGGTCTATAATTCTCTGGTTCTGGATAAGAGGTAATCACTCCTTCAAAATTGCGGAGGACAACCTTTTCGGCACTTTGTGAAATTAAATAATTTGGCTGCAGTGAAATTTTCCCGCCGCCACCGGGGCCGTCTAGAACAAACGTTGGTACTGCATAGCCGCTCGTATGACCGCGCAAACCTTCAATAATTTCAAGTCCCTTGGAAACCGGTGCCCGGAAATGACCAATTCCCTCTGAAAGATCACATTGATAGATATAATAAGGGCGAACCCTTATTTTCACAAGGTCATGCATGAGCTTTTTCATAATCGGCACACTGTCGTTGATACCAGCGAGGATAACAGATTGATTTCCAACCGGTACACCTGCATTGGCCAGCATTTCACAGGCCTTTTTGGATTCCTCGGTTATTTCAATCGATGTATTAAAATGAGTATTCAACCAAATCGGATGATATTTTTTTAAAATGTTACAGAGGTTTTCGGTAATTCTTTGCGGAAATACCACTGGTGCCCTTGTCCCGATTCGAATAATTTCAACATGGTCGATGTCACGGAGATTTTTTAAAATATATTCAAGGATTGTATCATTAATGAGCAGCCCATCGCCGCCAGAAATTAATACATCCCGAACCTGTGGAGTTTGACGGATATAACCAATTGCTGCGTCAAGCTGTTTCTTTGGTACACCCATACCAATTTGTCCAGAGAACCGTCTCCTTGTACAGTAACGGCAATACATCGAACATTGATTGGTAACGAGAAACAGTACCCGGTCTGGGTAACGATGCGTTAAGCCTGGTACTGGTGAATCTTCATCTTCATACAACGGATCTTCAAGATCATATTTGGTTTTATGGATTTCTTTAGAAATCGGAACAGACTGCATCCGAATCGGGCAGCGTGGATCATCAGTGTTCATTAATGAAGCATAATACGGTGTAATATTCAGCGGAATCGTCTTTGTTGAGATCCTAACTCCCTCCTCTTCATCTGGAGTTAAATTAATTACCTTTTTTAAATCCTCTAGTGTACGAATGGTATTTGTTAGCTGCCACAGCCAATCATTCCACTGCTCTTCGGTTACATCCTTCCATAGCTCTATATTTTTCCAATGCCTATCCGGCTTGTATAATGAATGTTTCATGTGTATTTCCTCCTTGCCCTGCTTTACTAAGATATTATGCAAGAATTATGCCAACGCACTTAGTCCGGGTAAGGTTATGTTTTTTATTATGTAGACAAAAAAAACGCCGATATTTCGGCAGCTATTCCCTAATCTTTTTGAGTTTATATTGCAGGGTTTGTCTAGGAATCTCCAACAGCTTGGCCGCTTGATTGATATTTCCATTCGATAATTTCAGTGCATGGGTAATCAATTGACCTTCAAGCTCCTCGACATTTTTTCTTAAGGAAAGATTCTTCTCAACCTTTTCATTGATAACTGCCTGTGGTTTCATCATAATTGGCAGGTCTTCCATTAGAAGGAGTTCATCCTCACATACATTCATCATGTACTCAATCGTATGTTTTAGTTCCCGTACATTTCCAGGCCAAGGATGACTCATAAAAAAACTTTCCAATTTCTGTTCAATCCCTTTTATACCCTTTTGTAATTTCTTATTAAAAAACTGAATAAAATAATTTGTAAGAAATAGGATATCCTCTTTTCGTTCTCGAATAGGCAACAGTGAAAAGGTAAACACATTTAGACGATAGTACAGGTCGGAGCGAAGCTTTTGATTTTGAAGTGCATGATTAGGATGGACATTCATTGCGGCAATGACGCGGACATCAACAGATATGTTTTGAGCGCTTCCAACCCTTCGCACCATTCCATCCTCTAAAACCCGTAACAGCTTCGCCTGCAGCTCAATCGGCATTGTATGAAGTTCATCGAGAAACAATGTCCCGCTATCTGCAAGCTCGAATAGCCCTTTTCTTTCGACAGCTCCAGTATAGCTTCCTTTTGCCGTTCCAAAAAGGATACTTTCAAGCAGTGTTTCTGGGATGGCTGCACAATTCTGCGCAATAAAAGGACCATTCGCTCGATAGGAGGCGTGATGAATTCCTTGCACAAACAATTCCTTTCCAGTCCCGCTTTCTCCATATACAAGGATGGGAGAATCTGATTTTGCAAGTTTCCCAGCCTCTTCCTTCATGCTAATAAAAACTGGATTTACACTTTTTAGATCCTGTAGCGTATAAATAACGTTTTTTAATGTCTTTTTCTTGTTGTTTTTATTTACATTTCTTTGTAAGTCTAAAAGGCTTTCAGCCAATTGCTTCATTCGAGAATAATCTTTAGCAATCTCAACCGCTCCAATAATCTCCTTCTCTAAAAAAATCGGAAGTGTCGTATTAATGGTATCTATTTGTTTTCCATGAATATTTACATAAACCTGTGTCTGATTATATATGGGCTTGCCTGTTTTGATCACCCGGAGCAAGGTGCTTGAATTCTCTGATAGTGATGGAAAGGCATCGAAAAGATGTTTTCCCTGTACTTCCTTTACTTCCATGCCATCATGCCGTGCTGCGACTTCGTTATAAAAAATCGTTTTCCCTTCTGTATTGACGACATGAATTCCCTCATCAATGGTTTTCAAAATCGCTGAAAGAACTTCCTGCGTTAACACAGTTAATTGAACCATCCAGTTCACCTCCCCTTAGGTGCCGAAAATTCGTCACCTAAAGCCGAAATATTAGCAGTTTGCCAGATTCTTTACCCACATATTCATATTCTCAAGTTTGTCGTAGATAAAACAATTATTCATTAATCGGCCCCGATATTTATAACCGAGTTGGAACAAGACTGCATTCATTCCAAAGGACAAACTCCTCGCAATGGAATACGAACAATAAATACCTTGCCTTTTGAGTTCCCCCTCAAGCTCCCTTAGGATTATTTTCATCAACCCATACTTCCGATGTTCCTTTAAGGTCGCACAATCGGTTAATTCTGCATTTTTATAAAAAGAATTTACTTCTGCCGATGCAGCACTGACAATATTTCCTTGATGGAGGAACACGTAATAGATAGTCCCTTCCGTCATTGTTTTTTTCACATATTCAGGATCATGTAAGGGTGTAGGGTAAATTTGAAAAATCTGACGATACAAGCCTGCAAGCTCCTCTGCGCAATCCTCATTCACTTTCTTTAATTCATATTCCTTTGGTGGATAGGGTTTGTCAGTTGCTTTGTCTAATTGATAGATACTGTGAATCATTCCGTCCTCGGTAATCCAGTGGTCATTTTTCTTCCTTTCTACAGTATAAAACTTTGAAAAAAAATGGGCATCCGAACCGAGAAAATACCGATCAACAACAGCTTCAGGCTGCAATCCTCTTTCATATAAGGGTAAGGTATCCTCTATTCGTGCTTTCATGATTAACTTTTCTGCTTGATGCTTACGTACCAGCTCCTCTGCTTTTTCGAGGACTAAATTCGTATTGCCGCGATAGTCATCTATCCGAATTCTTCTATTAAAAGGGTCCAAATACACTTCTAGAAAGTAATTACTTTCGTTTATATAGACGGTGGAGGTAGTTAGGCTCATCCTCGACGCTCCAATCCTTTTCGAATTAGTAAAGTCAGATTAATATTTTGGTAATTTCTAAATCCATAGTTCACGAAGACCATTTTTCTAAATTCCGCACTTTTTTGGGCTTCATGAACCCTTAATAAGTATCAAATATTATAAACTACCAATTTGTAAAAATGTCTGACTGGAAAAACAGCCAGACATTTTCTATTACTCTGTTTTAAAGCTAATCAGTTTTAGTTCTGTCATTTCTTCTACAGCATATTTAATGCCTTCTCGACCCATCCCGCTCATTTTCACTCCACCATACGGCATTTGGTCAACTCGGAAAGTTGGAATTTCATTGATCATGACACCGCCAACTTCAAGCTTTTTAGCAGCTTGAAGGGCTTTATGAATATCATTCGTAAATATTCCAGCTTGTAAGCCATATTTGGAATCATTCACTAGGTCGATGGCTTCACTGAAATCACAGAAGCTATTAATATGCACCACGGGAGCAAATACCTCTTCACAGCTGACCTTTTCCTTTAACGGTACATTGACTAAAACGGTTGGCTGAAAGACTGCTTCTTCAGCGCTGCCGCCCAACCTCAATTCAGCCCCATTGTGTATGGCTTCATCTACCCAATCCTTCGTTCGCTGGACGTTACCCCGCGTAATCATTGCAGAAATATCGGTATCATCCTCTAACGGATTGCCAGTTTTCAACTTTTTCGCATTACTTACAAATTGTTCAACAAACCCCTCAAAAATATTTTCATGTACAAAAATTCTTTGAATCGATATACAAACCTGACCCTGATAGGCAAAGGCTCCGTTCACGATTCGAGGAATCACTTTATTTAGTTGAACACCCTCATCGACAATGACTGCCGAATTCGATCCCAGCTCAAGTGTTACCCGCTTTAATCCGGAGTGCTCGCGAATATAGCGCCCTACCTCGGGACTTCCAGTAAAGGTAATCATTTTGATTCGGTCGTCCTTCATTAAGACATCCCCAATTTTACTTCCGCTTCCTGTAACAACATTTAGTGCCCCCGCCGGTAAACCTGCACGGTGAAAATACTCAGCTATCTTATAGGCAGTTAATGGAGTTTGACTGGCTGGTTTTAGAACCACGCTATTTCCAGCTGCAATGGCCGGACCTACTTTATGAGCAACCAGGTTCATAGGAAAATTGAACGGTGTAATCGCGGCAATTACACCTAACGGTTCTCGGACTGTAAAGGCAATTCTTCCCTGACCCCCTGGGGCTGCGTCCATCGGCACCGTTTCACCATGAATTCTTCTAGCTTCATGTGCCGCAAAAGTATATGTCATTATCGTTCGATCGACTTCGGCTCGCGCGGCCTTTAACGGTTTTGCTGCCTCCAATGCTATTAATCTCGCACATTCCTCATGATCAACCTTAAGAAATTGCACTACTTTTTCAAGAATTTCTGCCCGCTCAAATGCAGGCATATCTGCCATAATTGTTTTAGCCTGTTGTGCTGCATTTATGCTTGCCAGTACATCTTCTTGGTTGGCAACCCCAATCTCTGCAAGCAGTTCCAAGTTATAAGGATTTTTCAGCTTTATATACGAAGAAGCCTTTCGATATTCGCCGCCTATCCACAAATCCTTCTTCATCCGAGTCCCTCCAAACGATAAAAAGTTCATTATAATCTATTGTACCAAATTTTTCCTAAACTGTTTACGGAGGGACTATTTATTCACTGACTTCGCACCATTTCAATAAGGTTAAGGCAATAATCCTACTAGCTGCAAACATATCCTCCAACTGAATGTGTTCATCCGCATCATGTGCTGTAGCTGTAATGCCCGGACCAAAAATAACGACAGGTGTATTTCCCACGTTAGATAAAATTCCACCATCGGTCCCCCATGGACTTGCTTCAATGACCGGTGCTTCTCCCTTTACATCTACAAAACTCTCAGAAAGTGTCTTCATTAACGGGTGGTCAACTTCAAGATTACCAGGAAGCCATCTTCCCCCAAACCATTCAATTTCAAGTGGATTCTCTTGGAACCATTCATCTTGTTTATTAAGTTCATTCAAAACGGCAGCCATTTCCGCTTGAGCGGCAGCAATCGTTTCTTCTGGAGAAACACCCATTCTTCCTTCTATCACAGCTAAATCCGGCACGGAGGACGGCCATTCACCACTGTTTATTTTTCCTATATTTATCGGAATCGGAATGGGAATATTGTTAAAAAGAGGATCGGTAATTTTTATATTTCGATTTTTTTCTAATTGTTGAAATTTTTGTATTACATTGACAGCTTTTTCGATGGCACTTACTCCTTCGTACCTGGTACCACCGTGTGCTGCCCTCCCCTTGACACGCACTCTAAACCACATTGAACCTTGCTGTTTTGGAAACAGCTTCATCCCAGTCGGTTCGGGAATAATAGCACCGTCAGCATGATAACCTCTTAGAACAGCAGCAAGTGTACCGGCACCCCCGCTTTCTTCTTCTATTACACTTTGAAAAATGACATCACCCTTAAGCTTCGTTCCTGTGGCAACTATTGCCTCGATAGCCATGATGAGTGCAGCCGTCCCACCCTTCATATCTGTGCTGCCGCGTCCATAAAGCTTTCCACACTCAATATGTCCGCTAAACGGATCGTGTGTCCAGTTCTTCTCATCACCGACCGGAACCACATCGATATGTCCATTTAGGATGATAGATTTACCTCCGCCAGTTCCTTTTAACACGGCAACGACATTCGGGTTTCCCTCAAAGCTCTGCCGATCACAGCAGAACGCTTCGTGTTCCCTTAGCTCCTCCCTGTCAATTTCCCATATATCGAGATGCAGCCCCAACTGCCGGCATTTTTCAATAATGACAGCCTGTGCACTACTTTCGTTTCCTCTGATACTATTTTCTTGAACAAGTATTTGTAAAAATCTAGTACCTCTAGCACGATTGTCCTTCAGCCATTGTTTGATGGATTCTTCATAGTTACTCAACAAATTCACTCCCTCTGATGAAGAATGGGTGAGATTAATAGGTTATCTTTCGGAGATTATTACTGACGGTAAACCCACATTCTGTCTTGTTCACTACCTCTTGCAAATCATATGGTTCAAACAACTCCGTTAATAGTAATCCCTTTTCGGTAACATTAAAAACAGCTAACTCCGTTATGATCATGTCAACACATTGGGAGGAAGTCAGCGGTAACGTGCAGGACGTGACAATTTTCGGATTTCCGGCCTTATCACAATGATTCATTAACACAATCACCTTTCTTGCTTTTTGTGCCAATTCCATCGCACCGCCCATTCCAGGGACTTTTTTTCCTGGAACAATCCAATTGGCCAAATCCCCCTGCTTGCTGACTTGAAGGGATCCCAAAATTGTGATATCCACCCTACCTCTGCGAATCATCCCAAAAGCTATCGCACTATCACAGTAAGAACCACCTTGGTTCAAAGTGACAGGAAAACCGCCAGCATTACATAGATTTTCATCCTCTTTCCCTTTCTCAGGGCTTGGACCCATACCGGTAATTCCATTTTCAGCATGGAACATGACCATCATGTCCTTTGGTAAATGATTCGGAACTAAGGATGGGATACCTATGCCAAGGTTCACAACCATACCATTGTGGATTTCTTCTGAGGCTCTTCTAGCGATTCGATTGCGAAAGTCTACTCCCAAGCCCATTTCCAATTCACTCCCTTCGAAGGGATAATATGATCCACGAAAACTCCAGGGGTTATAATTTCATCAGGGTTGAGGCTGCCCAGCGGAACGAATTCCTCCACTTCGGCAATGGTGATATCTCCGGCCATTGCGACAAGTGGATTCGTATTCCGAGCACTTTTGTCATAAATTAAATTTCCATAGGGGTCTGCTTTCTTCGCATAAACAATTGAAACATCAGCCGTTAAAGCAGTTTCAATTAGGTAGTCCTTTCCGTTGAGGAGAAAATGGGGCTTGTTTTTCGATACTAATTCATTATCCATTCCAATATCTGTTAGAATCGCAGGAAGACCGACCCCGCCAGCACGAATTCTTTCTGCTAATATCCCCTGCGGCGAAAATTCCACCTCAAGTTTTCCTTCATGCATGAGCCTGCCGGCAATGGGATTAGAACCAATATGGGAAGCAATCACCTTAATGGCCCTTTCCTGACTAACTAATTTACCAATGCCGATATGAGGAAATCCGGTATCATTCCCAATGAGTGTTAAATTTCGTACTCCTATTTCAAGTATCCCATCAATAAGGGTTGGCGGGGTTCCGACACCGCCGAATCCCCCAAACATGATCGTCATCCCGTTATTGAAGAGTTCTAAAACCTTCTCTAAGGTTGTAATTTTTCCAAATGGATTTTCCATCCAAACACCACCCATCAATCGTCGGATTTCAATTGCTTAGAAAAAGCTTCAAACGAATCTGTTAAAAGCAAAACCAATTCATTTATTTCATCTTTTGTAATCGTTAATGGCGGTGAGATAATAATGGAGTCACCATTCACACCATCAATACCAGCACCAGCTGGATAAACGAGCAGCCCTTTTTCCTTTGCGAGGGCGATTATTTTTTGGGTAACCATTGCCTTTCTTGAAAAAGGAGTTTTAGTAGCAGCATCTTCAACAAATTCAACTCCCAACATTAAGCCTTTCCCACGAATATCACCAATAAAGGAAAACTGATTTTTTAATTGGAGCAATAAACTCTTGAGGTAATCTCCCTTGGATTCTACTTGACTGACAATCTTATTTTTCTCCAAGTATTCTAGTACGGCGAGCGACACAGCACAGGATTGCGGATTTGCACTTAAGGTATGTCCGCTCATAACCACTTTCGTTCCAGCTAAAATTGGCTCAATTACCTTTTCACTTGCTAGTGCAGCCGCAATCGGGGCGTATCCTGCACCCATACCTTTCCCTAAGGCAACAATATCAGGGATAACATCCCACTGTTCCATCGCCAGCATTGACCCTGTCCGCCCAAAACCAGTCATCACCTCATCCGCAATAAAAAGGATGTCATGGTCTTCACAGATTTTTTTAATAATTTTAAAATAATCCTTCGGAGCTGCAATCGCCCCGCCTGCTGCTCCGATAACCGGTTCTGCAATAAAGGCGGCAATATGGTCAGCACCTATTCGTTTGATTGCGAGTTCTAACTCCTGAGCACAAGCGCTTCCGCAGGAAGGGGACTCAAGGCCATAGGGGCAACGGTAACAGTAAGGGGGATTGATGACCGGGAAATCCTCAAGAAGCGAAACAAATCGTGCTCTTCTTCCTGTATGACCTGACAGCGAAAGCGCTCCTAAAGTGATACCATGATAACTGACCCACCTTGATAACACTTTCGTTTTCGTGTGTATACCTTTTTCCTGCCAATATTGAATCGCCATTTTCATTGCAGTTTCTACCGCTTCAGACCCGCTGTTTACAAAAAAGCACCAATTTAGGTCTCCCGGTGTCATTTCTGCGACTTTCTTCGCCAGCTTCTCAGCACTTTCACTCGTAAATTGCGAGCGATACACAAACGAGACCTTTTTTGCCTGTTCCTGCATCGCCTCGATAATATCTGACACACCGTGCCCAATATTAGCGGTTACTGCACCTGAGGAACCATCAAGGTATTTTTTTCCTTCTGTATCATACAAATAAACCCCTTTGCCATGGTCGATCATCGGCAAGGTTTCATCGAGTAATGGTTTTATTAGATATGTCCGTTCCAACCTGACACCACTTCCCCTTTTAGTTCATTGTATGAGTGAACTTTTTAATACTTTCATCTTTTTAATATAAGAAAAAACAGACACACCTTTGCGCATCTGTTTTAGTTATTTAGTACTATTGTATTTTTCAAACGACTGCTAGTTCGTTCCATCTGAATTCTATCTTTTACTTTTAAAGGCGGTTACTATAAAATAACAGATAGATTTACATAAGGAAGGATCAAATGAACATAAAAAATAGGTCTCCATTAAAAAAGAATGAATTATCAACAATTCAATTAATCGTTATTTTTTACTTATCCGCTTTAATCATTTCTACGCTACTGTTGAAAATACCATTAGCTCTTAAAGAAGATGTATCCTTAAGCTTTATTGACGCTTTATTTACATCAGCGAGTGCGATTAGTGTAACAGGTCTAAGTACAATTTCCTTAAAAGATACATTTAATAACTTCGGGATCTTTCTATTATGTATCATTCTTCAAATAGGTGGATTAGGTGTAATGTCACTTAGTACCTTCGTTTGGGTTATGATTGGGAAAAAGGTGGGATTAAAAGAACGCCAACTAATCATGGTAGACCAAAATCAATCCAACTTATCTGGATTGGTGCAGCTGGCAAAGAGGATTTTTATTATCATTATTTCATTTGAAATCATTGGTGGAATTATTTTAGGATTACGCTTTTTAAAATATTTTGACAGCCCGTTATCAGCATTTAAACATGGATTTTTCGGCTCCATAAGTGCCACGACAAATGCTGGATTTGATATTACAGGGGGTTCATTAATCCCTTTTAGTAATGATTACTTCGTTCAAACAGTTATTATTTTATTGATGATTATCGGAGCCATCGGCTTTCCTGTTATCGTCGAGGTGTATGAATTCTTTTTAAGTCTTAAGGTTAAGAGAAGGTATCATTTTACGTTATTTACGAAATTAACCACAGCTACATTTGTTATTTTGACCGTTGGAGGAAGTCTGATTATTTATTTACTTGACAGCTATCACTTTTTTGCAGATAAATCTTGGCATGAATCTTTTTTTTACTCCGTGTTTAATTCTGTAACAACAAAAAGTGCAGGATTAGCGACCATGGACTTAAATGATTTCACACCGAGCAATCAGCTTTTTATGTCCGTATTAATGTTTATCGGCGGTTCACCTAGCAGCGCCAGCGGAGGTATCCGGACAACAACATTTGCGATTGTTTTATTGGCCATTTTCTATTATGCACGAGGAAAAGGTTCCATTAAAATATTTAGAAGAGAACTGCATAGCCAGGATGTTCTAAAATCGTTTATCGTGATTTCGACAGCAGCCATACTCTGTTTAGTTTCCATTTTAATTCTTTCAATCACAGAAGATGGAACCGTTATTCAGGTCATTTTTGAAGTTTCTTCTGCGTTTGGAACCAATGGATTATCGATGGGCTTAACACCTGTATTATCCACATTCGGAAAAATCCTCATTATCCTTTTGATGTTTATTGGAAGATTGGGAATAGTTACCTTTTTATTAATATTAAGGGGCAAAGATAACAGTCAGGAAAAGATTCATTTTCCGAAAGAGAAAGTAACGATTGGGTAATAAACAGGAGGATTTATTGAAATGGATTCCGAAGTTGCCTCACCTTGGGACAACTATAAACTATTTCCAACTACTCCTGTCCGAGGTTTCCTCATCTTCGGACATCTATAAGCTATTTCCAACTACTCCTGTCCGAAGTCGCCTTGTCTTCGGACATCTATAAACTATTTCCAACTATCCCTGTCCGAGATCGCCTTGTCTTCGGACAACAATAAGCTATTTCCAGCTTGTCCTGTCCGAAGTGACCTCATCTTCGGACAACTATAAACTATTTTCAACTACTCCTGTCCGAAGTCGCCTTGTCTTCGGACATCTATAAGCTATTTCCAGCTTGTCCTGTCCGAAGTCGCCTCATCTTCGGACATCTATAAACTATTTCCAGCTTGTCCTGTCCGAAGTCGCCTCATCTTCGGACATCTATAAACTATTTCCAGCTTGTCCTGTCCGAAGTGATTTCATCTTCGGACATCTATAAGCTATTTCCAACTACTCCTGTCCGAAGTCGCCTCATCTTCGGACATCAATAAGCTATTTCCAGCTTGTCCTGTCCGAAGTCGCCTCATCTTCGGATATCAATAAGCTATTTACAGCTTGTCCTGTCCAATGAATATTCATATCCGATTTATCGCAGATACCTGCTTTCACATAAAAACAAACCCGCTAGATTCAGCGGGTTTAGGCCATAACGACTTCCTTTTTTCGTTCTGTTGATGTTTTTTTTATGATATCCCTTGCAATCCAGACGCCGCAGGCACTTGCTTGGGCAAGACCGCGGGTAATTCCTGCGCCGTCTCCGCCGACATACAATCCGCTGATTTCGGATTCAAAACGGTCATTGAGCTTTGGTCGAGCAGAGTAGAACTTCGCTTCGACACCGTAGAACAATGTATGTTCGGAAGCTAACCCCGGAGATACTTGATTCAATGCCTCAGTCATCTCAATTAAACTCTTAAGAGTATTATATGGAAGGACCAAACCAAGATCACCTGGTACCGCCTCTTTAAGTGTCGGCTCGATGAATCCCTCTTTAATCCTTCTGTCCGTTGAACGACGTCCTTTTAAAATATCTCCATACTTTTGAACAATTAGGCCGCCATTTGAAAGGGCATTTGCAAGGCGTGATACTTCGTGCGCATATTCGTTCGGCTTATCAATAGGCTCTGAGAATGTATGTGACACTAACAAGGCGAAGTTGGTATTTGGACTTCCAAGCTTCGGATCCTTGTAGGCATGCCCATTGGCAAGCATAATACCAGAATGATTTTCAACGACAACATGTCCGGAAGGATTGCTGCAAAACGTCCGTACCCTTGTACCAACGGATGTATTGAAGACAAATTTCCCTTCGTATAAATTATCATTGATTTCCTTCATTACGATATCAGATGTCTCCACACGTACACCGATATCTACTTGATTGCTTGTCATCTTCAGACGGCGTGACTTCAAGATTTCAGTCAGCCATTTCGAACCATCCCTGCCAGGAGTAATAACAACCTTATCTGCAAACAGGTCTTTATCACCTTTCAGCTTTATCCCCTTCACAACATGCCCATCAGGTGTTTTTTCAGTTATCAAATCTTTTACTTCTGTTTTAAAAGACAGTTCCACTTTATCATTTAAGTATTCAAAGATACTTTTCATTATTTCTAAGTTTTTCTCTGTTCCAAGATGGCGAACTTGAGCACGCAGCAATTTTAAGCCAGCTGCAAAAGCGCGGCGCTCGATATCCTTTACTTTATCTGTAAGCGGATCAGTAATGCTTTCTGTTGCACCGTGTTTTAAATTAATTTCATCGACATATGTAATCAAATCGATAACTTGAGAATCTGAAAGATAATCGGTCATCCAGCCGCCAAATTCACTCGTAATATTAAACTTTCCATCTGAGTATGCTCCAGCACCACCGAATCCAGCAGTGATTGAACAAGCAGGCAAACATCCTGCATACTCTTTCTTACCTGCTGCTGGAGGGCATTTCTCGATTTTATTATCTAAAATTGGACAATTTCTCCGATAAATATCATGCCCCTTATCTACTAATAGCACCTTTGCGTTTGGCATTTTTAGTGTAAGTTCATAGCAGGTAAAAATCCCTGCTGGGCCTGCACCCACTACTATAACATCATATCTATTTTCCATTGTCCAAAACCTCCAAGACGTATGTATTTACTTAACCCTTGGTAAATATATCAATCAATTTTCTATCCGTCAACAATAAAAACGAACTATTAATAAATTCAGTTCAATATTGTTCGTGTTTTGCTTATTTTTTGAAAATAACAAAAAAGACCCAGGCTTTTCGCCTGAATCTTTTTTGTTCAGCACCAGCTAGCGCCGATGATGATTAATAGAATAAACAACACCACGATTAATACAAAAGTTCCACAACCGTAACCGATGCCACCTACTCCTGGATAGCCGTAACCACAGCATTCCTGCCCATAACCATAATGCATACAAATTCACTCCTTGAGATTTGTCTGTTAACACTGTTAATTTATGAAGTAGGTACTTGACCTGTCTGTGCATTCGCCTATAATATGAGAATCAATGAATAAAAATCTGTAGGTGATAGTTTGAAAACTTTATTGAAAAGCTTTGTTAACGGTATTTTGACGATTGTCCCCATTATTCTTGTAATCTTTGTTATTTACAAAACTTTTTTGTTTCTCGATGGTCTGCTCGGAAACACATTAAGACCTTATCTAAAGGATGATTACATTCCTGGGATTGGATTGCTGACAACAATTGTATTAATTACTCTGCTAGGCTGGTTATCTACAAAATTTGTTACTGGCAGCATCATCAAACTAATTGATAAATTGCTTGAAAGAATTCCTGTTGTAAAAACCATTTATTCCGTTATTAAAGATACTGTTCAATCCTTTTTGGGTGAGAAAAAGTCTTTTTCAAAAGTGGCGCTGGTTGTGATTCCTGGAACAGAAATGAGGAGTATGGGGTTTATTACCTCTGAACAGTTAGAGGATTTCTATAGCCCGCTAAAGGACCATGTAGCCGTTTATGTGCCGCAAACCTTTCAAGTAGCTGGTTTTACCTTTTTAATTCCGAAAGAACAAGTGGAAATTATTGATGTGAAGCCTGAGGATGCCATGAAATTTATCCTTTCCGGTGGAATGACCTCCACATCAAAAGTAAATGGAAAATAGAAAAAGCCGCGAAATCGCGGCTTTTTACTCTTCGTCAAATAACTTCTTATATGCTCCGTAACCTTCCTCATCGAGCTTTTCTATTGGAACAAAGCGTAAGGCTGCTGAATTGATACAGTAGCGTAAGCCTGTTGGATCGGGACCATCGTTAAAGACATGACCTAAATGGGAATCAGCTGTCTTACTTCTTACTTCCGTCCGTACCATAAAATGGCTATAATCTTCTTTTTCCAACACTTCTTCCTCTACAATCGGCTTGGTAAAACTCGGCCAGCCACAGCCAGCGTCAAATTTATCAAGGGAACTAAATAGCGGCTTTCCTGAAACAAGATCCACATAAATTCCGTCTCTCGTTTCATTCCAATATTCGTTGCGAAAAGGAGGCTCTGTTCCGTTATTTTGAGTTACCTCAAATTGCATTGGTGATAATTCCTGTTTTAATTGTTCCTTATTTTTCATTCTTCTCCCCCCAATTTGCTTTTATAAAACCAGCTCTCCCTGAACCTATATGGTATCTTTCATAATGTGCTTGATTTTTCTTATAGTAATGTTGATGGTATTCTTCTGCTTGATAAAAGGTTGTTGCTGGTAAGATTGGCGTTACTACCGGTTTATTGAAGCGACCACTATCCTGTAATGCCTGCTTTGACTGTTCAGCGAGATCCTTCTGTTTATCATTATGGTAAAAAATCGCTGTTTGATAGGACTGACCTCTATCGTAAAATTGGCCTCCGGGATCAGTTGGATCGATTTGCTGCCAATATAGTTCCAGCAGTCTTTCATATGGAAAAATTTCCGGATTAAATGTAATTTGAACAGCTTCAAAATGACCCGTTGACTCAGAACAAACCTGCTCGTATGTAGGATTCTCGACATGACCGCCGGTATATCCAGATATGACACTAATAATTCCCGGCTGCTCATCAAATGGCTTCACCATACACCAAAAACAGCCACCCGCAAACGTAGCTAATTGTTTACTTTCTACCACAATCCCACCCCTTTGGATATATTTGCTCCCGAGTATGAGTATACCGAATCTTTATGAAGAAATACAATTTGCTGACTGAAAGAAGGAAATCGAAATATATCTGCGTTTATTCCCATATATCTGCGATAAATCAAATATATCTGCGTTAATCCAAATATATCTGCGATGCCCTCTCTTTCCTCTCCAGCCAAGCCAAGCCAAACCACTGAAAAAACCAAACCCATCTCCAGGGTCGGCTGTAGCTTCCTATTTAATCTTCTTTTTATGTCTCATTTGTTTCGTGACGTTCTTCCACCTTTTCTGTTCTTCTGTTTGCGCCCGTTTGTCAGCTTTTCTTTCGATATAAGCTAATTCTTTTTGTAGTTTATTGTAGCTGGTTAGTCGGCCTGCTGGAAGCGTACCATCTTCAATCGCTGAAACTACGGCACAACCAGGCTCATCATGATGTTTACAATCTCTGAATCTGCAGTTCTCTGCCAATTCATCAATATCCGAGAATGTTTCTGTAAGGCCCTCCGAACTTTCCCAAAGCTGTAATTCCCGCATTCCTGGTGTGTCAATCAGCACGCTGCCATTTTGCAGCAAAATCAGTTCGCGGTGGGTAGTGGTGTGGCGGCCTTTGTCATCACCTTCACGAATCTCCTTAACAGCTTGTTTTTTATCACCTAATAACAAATTCGTCAAAGTTGACTTCCCTACCCCCGAAGATCCTAACAATGCGACCGTTTTTCCAGGCTGTAAGTATGGATTAAGCTTTTCAATTCCAGTCTTTGTTTCCGCACTAATTGGAATAACCGGAACCCCGCCAAAGGCGATTGTTTCTACTTCTGCAAGCTTCTCTTCAAGATTTTCACATAAATCAGCTTTACTCAAGACAATAACAGGATTCGCACCACTTTCCCATGTTAGCAACAGATAGCGTTCGATTCTTCTTAAATTCAGGTCATCATTGAGTGAGTTCACGAGAAAGACAGTATCCACGTTCGCAGCAACAATTTGTTCCTCAGCCGTCCTGCCTGCTGATTTTCTTGAAAACTTACTGAACCGAGGGATAATCGAATAGATTGTTCCTTTTCCTTCTTCTAGCCGGGGTTTCAGCACAACCCAATCCCCAACAGCAGGATAATCCTCACGACTCAATGCTTCAAAGTTAAATTTTCCTGATACCTCACAAAGTAAGTCTCCATGCTCCGTCCATACCCGATACATATGTTTATGTTCCAAGGCAACCCTGCCAACAATCATCTCTTCACCTTGTTCCAAGGCTAGAAAATCATTATATATTTTTTCAGTTAATCCAAATGTTTTTAAATTCATCCATATTCCTCCAAAAATTGTATAATAAAAAACCATAGGCAACACAGCCCATGGTTTTATTCACAAAGGAATAATGGGTATAGATTCCCCTACCTGGTGAACCTGCGGGCTGTGCAAACGATATTGAAATAAACGGCAATTAACGTATTTACATTTACCATTACACTTCACCCGCTTTCCGACTTATTTGTATTAAGTATATGTTATGAACAATCCATTTGTAAACAAAAAATCCAAATATAGACACCCAGCTAAACATGCTTGAATAAATTAATTTGTAAAGAACTAGAGAAAGGAGAGAAGGGTATGTCTGGAAATAGAAATCATTCTGATTATCTTCAAAGAGCCGCGATGTATGATTTATTAGCTCATAACGTTAAATACTCTAACCCCAACCTGCACATGCAATATTATTTGAAACATCTAAAATATATGAATAAAGCCATGATGGTGCGTGACCCCCAGCAAACTCAAGTCGAAGGAAAGGTCCGGTTCCTTCATACCTCACCTGATGCCCCCGATGTTGACATCTATATTAACGGGCAAATGAAAGTGAAAAAACTACCGTTCAGAGTGGCAAGCAATTATTTAGCTCTAAAGCCTGGAAAGTATCATATTGATATTTATCCAACGGGAAATTCGGTCGATAGTGTGCTAAATAAGAAGATTACCGTAGAACCTGGAATGACCTATACACTAGCAATCATTGACTCTGTAAAAAAATTGCGTATGCTTCCATACGTAAATCAACCGCACGTGCCGCCGAATGAATCAAAAATACGTTTTCTGCATTTATCACCTGATACAGGAGCCCTGGATTTTGCCGTTAAGGACAGAGATGTTGTCTTTCCGAATATTTCCTACAAACAGGCGTCTGAATATCTGGGAATCATGCCAATGACGGTTGATCTAGAAGTCAGGGAGGCAGGAACGAAAAATGTGGTCCTCTCGATGCTAAAAGCTCAGTTCCGTCCAAATGAAACCTATACCATCATAATGATTGGTCATTCCAAAGGAGAGCCTGCTTTACAGGCTATGGTTTTGAAGGATTAAAAACATAAAGGTGGCTCACAAGTTAGTGAGTCACCTTATTCAACGGGTACGAGTATTGTAAAAGCAATATCATCTTTTATTAAATCAAACTTTTTCGCTTGTATTATTACATCACTTTTTAGTTTTAATTGCTGCATATTTACGTAGACAAGTTTATCATTCGGTTGAATGTCTACCCCTTTTGGGAGCTTATAATTTTCATTAATATATTTGAGCACATACGAAACGGGCAGATGTAAGCTACCAAGCGAAATAGACTTCTGCTTTAAGACTAAATCGCCATTTTCTAATGCCTCTGGTTCAAAGGTGAGCTTCAAATCAATTTCTTGACTAAAGAATGGTATGGTCCCGTACAACTCGACTTCATCCTGTAACTGGATACTGTATTCAATCGGTGAATCGGCCGCTTCCTTTTTAATATACTGGCTGATTAATCGATTTAAGTCTGCCTTATTTGATGTAACCTCGAAAGTAACACTATTGTTATTCGGTACACCCTGTAGAATTTTCCCTTTTTCATCTGCCGGTACCAGAATTAAAGATATTAGCAGGATCAAAATGAAACCATTTAACCCTAATAAAAGAAAGAATCCCCTTTTCCATTTATTTATCATAGAAGACTAATTCTCCTCTTTACTGACCATGTACGCCTTCTTAACGAGATCAGGTAATGTCCGTTCTTCTAACGTTTTGTTTAAACGCTCTGCAATTAACTCATAGCCCTTATCGTTGGGATGAAAGTTATCAGTATGCAAAAGACTTTCTGTTGGATTACGAAATAAATCTTCAATTCCCACAAAATAAGCATTTGGATAATTTGCCACAACCTGTTGGCTGGCAACGTTCCAATTTGAAACAATCTGGTCTAGCTCTTTAATGTCAGAAAACCATTGAGAGAAAGGATTGTAGACGCCAACCAAAACAATATAGGCATCTGGATTTACTCTGATAATGGTATTCATAATTTGGTACAGATTATTAATATAACCTTCTCTTTCCTTATCAAAAACGGATAACTGCAAATTTGAAATATTATCCTTAACAACCTTCATAATGTCATTGCCGCCAATCGTCAAAATCACCAAATCTGCTGTAGAAAGTTTGTCATTGATTTCCTCTCTTTGCAGCCTTTTTAATAATTGTGTCGTACGATTACCCTTTACACCGAAGTTGTAGAAATCAACTTCCTTAATCCCCTTTTCTTCCTCGAGCAAAGTTCTTAAGTAAGGCAGGTATCCTCCATTTTTTGTACTATCGCCAACTCCCTCTGTTAAAGAATCACCAGCGGAGATGATCTTTATTTCCTTTGGGACAAAATCGGCAGGAACCTCTTGATAAACAACTGCCGAAGCGGTACGTTCTTTATGCAATTCCCAGCGATCGGATTGACTGCAAGAACTTAAGAAAAAAGTCGAAAGAATGAGAAGGGTGAAAACTTTTTTCATTTTATTCACCACCCTCTTACCAATGATATTATAACATGAACAAAATAATTCAAAACATGCTAGTACTATATCCTATTCATTGTCAAAAAAATAGACCCTGGAGAATAGGTCTATTGCAACGTTTTTATATCACTAATCATCTCTTCATAAGGTACTTCTTCATAACCTGCGTAAGTCTTTTTAACCTTGCTATCCGGTCCTACTAAGAAAAAATATGTCTGATGAATTACTTGATTGCCCTCTTGAGGTTTTTTCACTAATGTCTTAAATGTTTCTCTCGCATAAGTCTCAATAAACTCTTGTGAATAACCTGTCAAAAAAGTCCAATTCGTTGAATCCAAGCCAAAATTTTTCGCATAAGCTGCAAGAACTTCAGGTGTGTCAACAGTTGGATCGACGCTAAACGAGACGAACTCAACATTTTTCAAATCTTCCTCTGCCACCATTTTCTGCAGCTTGGTCATATTCGCTGTCATTGGCGGACAAACATCTGCACAATTGGTAAAAATAAAATCAGCGACCCAAATCTTGCCGTCTAAATTCTTCTTTTCAAACGGTTTATTCTCTTCTGTCACAGCAGAAAAATCATTCACTGGGTAATCGAGCTGATTCTCAATTCCTTTTTGTCCACAAGCAGATAAAAGTAATGTAAAAATAATCATAAATAGAATCGATAATCGTAATTTCATATAAATCCCCCGCAACCTTAATTACTTTTCGAGAATAGTTTAACAAAGATTCACGAAAGAGAAAAGGAAAGCGTTCCTTAAATCGCGCTAAATACCATCCTGCTTTCTTACTCTGTCCATACAGGGATAAAAACCCTAAAAGTTGTTCCCTTGTCCTTTTCGCTGATGACATCAATTTGACCCTTCATTTTCTCAATGATTTGGTAGCACACCATTAAACCCATTCCCGTTCCTTTTTCCTTCAGCGAATAAAAAGCCGTACCTAATCGCGCTAATTCCTCTGGGGACATTCCAATCCCTGTATCAGTTACTTCAAAGACACCGTATTCCTCCTGTTGATAGACTTTAAGACTGAGGGTTCCTCCATTTCTCATAGCTTCAATGCCATTCTTGACAATATTGATTAACACCTGCTTCATTTCGTTGTTATTCCCTTTTAATTGTATTTCACTATCAATATCAACTTTGAGCGTAATATTCTGTTTCATTAGTGCAAAGGTGTTCATTAAATCCATGACATTATGGGCTAATTCACTACCATCTACTTTTTCAATTTGTTCTAGGTTCGGTTTTGCAAGCGAGAGATAATCGTTGATAATCATTTCGGCTCGGTTTAACTCATCGATCATTAATTGAACAAACATTAATTCTTCAGAACTAAAATGATCTTTTGCTAGGAATAGCTGCAAAAAGCCTTTAACCACTGTCATCGGGTTGCGGATTTCATGGGCCACTGAGGCAGCCAGCTGGCCAATCGCATTCATTTTTTCCGCACGCTGCAGCTCCTTTTGGATTTTCGTTTTGGCAATGATATTGTCCATTTCTCCAATTGCCTCTTCAATTCGATGGATATTGCTGGGGCTAGTTGAATTAGAACCTAACTTTTTACTTGTATCGGAAAGTCGTTCAAACAAAATCGATAATTTTTCAGTCATATGATTGAATTTATCGCTTAATTCTTCCATATCAGCTTGATCTGTAATGTTAAGCTTCACATTAAAATTACCAGCACTAACGGCATTAATACCTGAAATGATTTCATGGACGGGTGCTAATGCCTTTTTAAGCCCCCATCTCAAGGTAAAATAAACAATTATACTCACGATAAGAAACGAGAAAATGAGATAGAAGGCAATTTTTTCTTGGAAATTTTCAATAATTGCCGCATCGACATCGACTGCTAATAGGGCAATCACTTTATCCTTATCATTCATTATCGGGTAAAAGGCAGTGATCCACTCCCCTGTCTCGTCCCGATAAACTTTGGTATTCGTCAATACTTTCTCTTTAATGGCGGTATTATAGGCTGTAAGAAATTCCTTTCCCGGCTGGTACAGATAAAAGTTATCAAGCCCATAGGCTTCATAATGCTTTGAAATAGAAATGAAAGTTAATTGATTCACATTCTTCATTTTCCCATCAATAATGAATCCGCCTATATAATTTGAGTTTTTATCATTTAACATAGAGACTTGTTCACTCAGCTTCTTTACATATGAATTATCCTTATCATGTGAATCCAACGCAAGTTGAACATCAATTGGGTCAATGGTGGTAGACCAAAGTGAGGCAAGTCCCTTTACACGATCTGTCAATTGATTTTCTAGCTGCTCGGTCTGAAAGATAAAAGTGAAGCCTGCTGTTGAAATCACAA
Source organism: Neobacillus niacini (assembly GCF_031457145.1). Taxonomy (GTDB): domain Bacteria; phylum Bacillota; class Bacilli; order Bacillales; family Cytobacillaceae; genus Neobacillus; species Neobacillus niacini_J. The sequence continues at coordinate 354,644 of NZ_JAVDVZ010000001.1, read as the reverse complement.
TCATTAAGGTGATGAAAAAGGAAAATAATAATAGCTTACGATATAGTGGCAGATCTTTGAGTTGCTTTTCTTTTGACATATTCTAAGCCCCTTCGAGTTGCTTCATTCTCAAGAATTCTACAAAAAAAGGGTTTTTTCCTTTAAAAATAAAATTAATTCACAAGATATTTAAATTTTATGTCGAATGACAGGCTGAAGGCGAAATGGTTTAATGAAAGGATAAGATATGGTATCATGAATGAGTATTCATTCAGAAAACAGAAAATTAAGTCTATTTAGAAGAGGTGTTTAAAATTCCGCAGATTGGCCCGCTCATGATCATTGAAGGTCCGAATAACAGTAAGGTTCCCTTTTCAAGAAGCTTGTTTATTAATAGTAAAGATAAAGTACTTATTGATACTGGAGCAGACCCAACTAAACTGCTTGCCTTAGATAATCAGTATGGGGTTGAGTTGATTATCAATACTCACTACCACCCCGATCACACCTTGCATAATCATTTGTTTCCGGGTGTTGAAAAATGGATTAACCCACTAGAATTTGAAACTATTCAATCCATCGAAGGAATTGCGCGTGGAAACGGAGTTTATCAAGAATGGGGTCCGGAAGGTGTTGAAGCATTAAGGAATCACATGCCTAAGGAATGGGTACAAAACCTTGGGGGAATTTCTGCAACCTATCAATATGAGGAAGAATATAATTTTAGCGGTGTTACGGTTAACTTCCTGCATACGCCTGGTCACACAAAAGGATATGCAAGCCCCTACTTTCCTGAATTAGGGGTCGTCTATGTAGGGGATTTCGATATGACTTCTTTTGGTCCATGGTATTTTGGAACAGATGGAGATATTGACGAGTTGATTGAATCAGGTAAACGACTATTAGAGTTGGATGCAGATACTTTTATTACAGGTCATCAAAAAGGTGTTTTTACGAAACAGGAATTTATCGAGGCAATGGACAAATTTTTAGCGATTATCGATCAACGTGACGTAATGATTGAAAAATATGTGCGTAAGGGACTGAACTTTGAGGAACTCACAAATATCGGAATCTTCTATCCGAAAAAAATACTAAGCACTATGATTCTAAGGACATGGGAACGGAGTGGGATTCGGAAGCATCTACAGCGTCTTGGGTATACTGTTCACGAGTCATCAGAAATTTTGTTGGTAAATAAATAGGATGGTGCCACTATGCACCATCCACATTTTTTAATCCGTGTAATACATTAAAGCAATTGCACCAGGTCCTGTATGGGTACTGATGGTTGGACCAGTATAACAAATCGGGATGTCCTGGTATCCCGTTACTTCTATAATTGATTCCTTTACCTTTGAAGCTAATTCCTGTGCCTCGGCATGAACAATCCCAGCACCAAGCACTGTTTTTCCTTTTACATCCTCTGCAAATTGTTTAGCGAGCCATTTAACCACTTGGGAATGGCTGCGCACTTTTGCAACTGGATTATATTCTGCACCTTCAAGAGAGGCAACCGGCTTGATATTGAGTAGCGAGCCAATAAAAGCCTTCCCTTTACCAATCCGCCCGCCTTTCACCATGTTCTCGAGTGTATCAATCATAATATAAAGTTTCGAGTTTTCACTTACCTTGTCCAGACGCTCTAGAATTTCCTCCGCACTCTTGCCTTGCTTCGCCATTTCAGCCGCTTCTCTAACTTGAAACTGAAGGGCAATCGAAATAAATTTGGAGTCAACCACGGTTACCTTCGTCTTCGTCATTTGCGCTGCACTTTCAGCAGAGCGAATCGTCCCGCTCATTTTTCCAGTCATATGTATGGATATTACTTCATAACCTTCATTGCCAAGCCTATCATATACTTCAAGAAAGGTTCCAGCTGAAGGCTGTGAGCTTTTCGGCAATTCCACTAAGCCTTTCATCGTTTCCATAAATTCAGCAGGTTGTATTTCAACTCTGTCTAAATACGTTTCTCCATTTATCGTTACGGACAAAGGCACAACCACAACTCCAAGCTGTTCAGCCTGTTCTTTTGTCATATCCATTGTCGAATCCGTTACAATCTTAATCTTGCTCATATCCTCACATCCTAGCGTTTACTCTTTTGTATTATACAGGTTCCCTGTTCTTTAAGAAATAAATTCCCCTATTTTCATGAATTTAATTGTGAAAATTAAAAGAACACTGGGGTATCCAGTGTTCTGAAAAAGTTATGCGTTATTCTTTAGTTCTTGTACTTTAAACAAAGCTTCATAATCAGGCCATTTCATAACCTTTTTCAAATACTCTTTAAACGAATAGCATTTTTTCGGTTTGGTCTCCTGATAAAGTGTCGTAATAAAATTCTGTAAACGGACTTGGATCATAAAATTATAAGTGCTGCCTTGCTCCAATACAGGAATTTCAATAACTTTAACCTTCTGTCCAACATCATTTTTGAACTCTAGGCTCTTGAATAACAAAATATCAATCCTCTTTTTCACCCGTTTGTAAATATTATACACCTTTAGCTAATCGAAAAGTGTCTAAATCTGGTTGGTTTGAAAAATATTTGTGAATATTTATTGAGAAAATTTTATTTTCTGGGCAAAAAACAGGCCACAGTATGGATGACCTGTTACTTAATCGAATGAGGGGAATGTGAATTATTTAATTTTGGGGATATCTTGAGTGAATTGTTTATTGATTATGTATAAATGAGGTTTTTTTGTTCTGGTCTTTAGGGCATCTTGGAGAGTAGCTTTTGTAAGCTCTTTATTGCAAGTAGGTCAAAGCCATTTTCCAGAGTCAATGCTGCTGAAGGATTATTGGTGGCATTTAGGGCAGATTTTTTTGTACATTGGGGTGGCAACACCATTCTAATCAATACTAGAAAAATATATATTTAACAATCAATAAATATGTATTCTAATCTTTTAAAACTATAAGACCCTGATTTTCAACTTTTAAAACCAAGGCCCCTCTATACCTGATTATCTAACTTTTTTCGCCTTTTAACGATAAATTGAAAGAAAGAACCAGTTAAAACTAATGCTGCTCCAATTACTAGAATATTGAACATATTTGATCCGGTATTAGGAAGTTTTGGTCCGTCTGCAGGTAATACACCACCTAAGGTACCTTCAACATAGAATTTAAATTCAACTGTACTTGTTAATCCTTGGAACTCATTCCCAAGCTCTCCAGGTACATTAATATTGAATACTAATTCTTCTTGACTTCCGCTATTTAAAGACATTGACTGTAAACCATTAAAATCTCTTAATTTACCTTGAAACAAAGTGATATTTTTATTTGTAATTGTTAGTAATAATTGATCATAAAACTTTTGAGAACCATCTATAAATTTACTTGTTATCTTATAGTTAAAGTTATTAGCACCATTATTACCAATAATTAGAATTCTCTCCATAGAATCGCCTGGCTTTAAATTACTAAAACCAAATAAAACTTTTTGTGGATTTACAGTAAGATCAAGTATTTGCGAATTCACATTGCCGAATACCTTTAATGGAAAAATAAGAAGAAAAATTAATAAACAAATTTTTATTATTTTCATATTTTACCTCATGATCATTTTTTAAAGGCGGGAGGAGAAAATTCCCACCGCCCCATTATATTTTTAGTTATCGCTTGGACCATCGGATCCTTTTGTAACTGGAGTTGCAATAGTACCAACACCATTAGTTCCACCTGGATTTACTTGTGCAGCAGTACCATCACCTGAACCACTTCCAATATATCTATCACCATTATGTGGGTTAGCATAAAACATGCCCTAACATTTTAAACCGTGAGTTTAATCAAGAGGAACCAGGGAAAGTGTTATTAACAGATATCACATATCTATATTATGCAAATGGTCAAAAAGCCTATTTATCATGTGTTAAAGATGGCAGTACTAATGAAATACTAGCCCATTATTTATCCACTTCATTAAAGATGAATATTGTTTATAGAACATTAGGGAGGCTAAAAGAAGCTATGCAGAATCATTTCCATCCAGAAGCGATTCTACATTCAGATCAAGGCTTCCATTACACTCATCCTCTCTTTCAAAAAAGGGTAAAAAAGTTGAATATAACTCAATCAATGTCCCGTAAGGGTAACTGTTGGGATAACGCTACAATGGAATCCTTTTTCGGTCATTTTAAAGATGAGGTTGATTATAAAGAATGTACTAGTTTTATTGAGTTAAAGCAGATGGTGAATTCATATATCGAGGAGTACAATAATCATCGTTACCAGTGGGGATTAAAAAAGATGACCCCGGTACAATACCGAGGTCATCTGTTAGCAGCATAGGCTCTTTTATTAAACTGTCCATATTATGGGTCATAGTTCATTTTTAGAATGAGGACTTTTTTATTATTAATATATTCTTGTGCTTTATTTATGCTTCTTCTGCAAACTCTTCTTCATGCTCCTGAAGCTTTTTCATTCGTTTCTTGTGTACAATTTTCGATAAGTTTATTGAGATTTCATATAGTAGTAACAATGGCAGCGTCACTACAAAATCCGACATGAAATCCGGAGGTGTGATAACAATCGCAATCAGGATTAAAACGAAATAAGCGTATTTTCGAATTTTTGCTAATACGAATGGATTAATAATCCCTAGTGAAGTTAAGAACATAACGACAGCTGGCAGTTCGAACAACACGCCAAATGGAAGTGTCATATTCATAATAAATCGGAAGTATCGATCTGCCGTAAAGTTTGTTACAAACATATCTGCTCCCATTTTCACTAAAAACTCTAACACCATTGGGAAAATAACAAAATATCCAAATGCAAGTCCCACAATAAACAAAATAAACAATGCTGGAATGTAGGAAAGAGTAATTTTTCTCTCAAGCGGTTTAAGTGCTGGCTTCACAAACATCCATAGCTGACTTGCAAGCACTGGAATGGTACCAGCAATAGCGATAATAGTCGCTATCATAAAGTAGACCCAAATAATATCGCTTGGTCCTAGTACGATTAATTTAACTTCAAGATCACGAACTAACCAATTATAAATATCTGTAACATAAATGAATCCAACAATGAAAAAAGCAACAAAAGCGACGGCGGAAATAATAATCCGTTTTCGCAATTCATCTAAATGATCAACTAATTGTAATTCTTTATCTTCCATGTATTTCCCCTGCCAATTTCAAAGGTTGAAAATGATTTTTTAGTTCATCCTTCTTTTCAAAAAAACATGTTTACCACCATTTTTATAGTTAAAAAGAAAAAAGAAGAAAAAAAGGTGCAAGAATGAATCTTACACCTTATTTAGTCACTTTTTGCTTTTCTTCATCGATGTCCTTCATTACATCATCCGTTAATTCACGAGTAGACTTCTTGAATTCCTTCAATGTTTGTCCGAAGGCACGACCGATTTCAGGCAGCTTTTTAGGTCCAAAAATGATGAGCGCTAGAGTTAAGATAAGGATTAATCCTGGTATTCCAATATTTGAGAACATTCATTTACATCCCCTTTAGTAAATTATCTTTCTACTACGATTATAGTACTGATATGCCTTTTTGAGTTAAATATTCGTAATAATTCATAGTAATTTCACATAATCTCGAAAAAATACCTATGTGTGATATTTGTTATTTATATTTACACTCGTTACTCTTAACAATTTATCAAGAACACCCCCTAAAGTCAATGTAAATTCTAATGTACAATTGTAAAAATATTTTGACAATTAGGTATTTATTCGTTTATAATTTCATCAACAGAAACATATACTATAGGATATCTAAATGGAATGGATGTGATGAAGATGGAATTTTCACTCAGTAGTTTTGATGGAGCCCTGCCAGTAGAAGTCACCATCGATGAGGATAACGGAAGGTATATGATTCGCAAAAGCGACCGTAGTGGTGAATACTTTAATAGCCCCAACGAATTGATTCAATGGGTGAAAGCACATTTCCACGAGGAAGACTTCTGCCATCCAGATGAATTCAGAGGAATGCTTGATAAACTAGCTGATTATGAATTAAATGGGTCCTATTTTTAAAAAGAAAAGAAGCATCGGCTAAAGATGCTTCTTTTCTACGTGGCGAGACCGCGGTCATTCCGGTTTGCAAGAAAGCCGAATTAATGGCTGCCTTTCAATCTCCGGTCATAAATTCTATATTCGTACTTATAAGGGTTTTTCTCATCCTTGATCCCTTTTTCACTGGAAACCAGGTTCCATTCACGTTCATTAAACTCTGGGAAGTACGTATCTCCCTCAAATTCTTCGAATATATGTGTTATGTAAAGCCTGTCTACATAAGCAAACGTTTCTTTGAATATTTCAGCTCCACCAATCACGAAGATTTCATCCTCTTGATTTCTGCAATATTCTACAAATTCCTCCACCGAGTAGAAAATTGTCATATCATTGCTCTTATAATCTAATTGGCGGGTAATCACGATATTTTCTCTGCCTGGAAGAACCCGGCCAATGGATTCGTGCGTCTTTCTGCCCATTGCAATCGGGTGTCCCATGGTGGTTCGTTTGAAAAACTTTAAATCCTCCGGTAAATGCCAAGGCAATTGATTGTCCTTACCAATGACTCTGTTTTCATCCATTGCGACTATAAAGGATATCATACCGAGACCGCTCCTTTAATATGTGGGTGCGGATCGTACCCTTCTAAAGCGAAATCCTCGAATTCAAACGAGAATATATCCTTTACGTTAGGATTAATCTGTAATTTTGGTAATATCCTTGGCTCTCGCTCCATTTGCATTTTCACTTGTTCCAAATGGTTTTGATAGATATGAACATCACCAAACGAGTGCACAAATTCACCCGGTTCTAAATCACATACCTGAGCGATCATCATCGTTAATAGTGCGTAAGAGGCAATGTTGAATGGTACGCCAAGAAAGACATCCGCTGAACGTTGATACAACTGACAGGATAATTTTCCATCAGATACGTAAAATTGGAATAAGCAATGGCACGGAGCTAACGCCATTTTATCAATCTCTGCTACATTCCAAGCATTCACAATCAGTCTTCTCGAATTAGGATTGGTCTTAATTTGATGGATTAACTCACTGATTTGGTCTACTGTAGTTCCATCTGCACCCGTCCATGAACGCCATTGATGTCCGTATACTGGACCCAATTCGCCGTTTTCATCGGCCCATTCATTCCAAATTCTCACGCCATTCTCTTGCAAATAACGGACATTTGTATCTCCATTTAAAAACCAAAGCAATTCATAAATAATTGATTTTAAATGCAATTTTTTTGTTGTTAATAAAGGAAAGCCCTCTTGTAAATCAAATCGCATTTGATAACCAAAAGTACTGATTGTCCCTGTTCCGGTACGATCTCCCTTTTCATGACCATTATTCAAAACATGCTCACATAGCTCTAAATATTGCTTCAAAAACTGACACTCCCTTTTGCTACATATGTTTTTCATTTTATCATAAACCTTTTATTTTACCATAAAAAGAGCATTAATGAAGGTTTTGAAAGAAATCATAAGTCTGGGGAGCGATTTTTTGTAATTGTTCTCTCGTGACATCATTTAAGTAGTACATCGCGAAGGTTTCAGCAAAATACTCCTCGGCGTGCAGGATAACATAGGTGTTCCCAGGAAACAAGATTCCTCGCTCCTCTTCCCAAATCAACTGAAATTGTTTATCTTTACTTATATTTTGATAGACGAGACTATCAATTGAATGAGCGAGTTCATGAAGTTCTAAGTTTACCGATCCATGCCCTTTACCTTTTTCACTGTAGCCTATTTTCACTAAAACAACTTGCGAGCCGCCAATTCCCGGTACCTCATCCCATGTAGTTTGTGAATGATAGCCCCTTGGTATCTGCCCAGCTAAATATTGAGCAGTTCGGTTATCGGTTAATTTCCCCGTAAACAGTTTAAGAATAATGCCTTGCTTGTTACTTTTTTTCAAAAGAGTTTCTGGTAGATTACCAATTCGATTAATAATCGCTGCAGCTTCTTTTTCATCAAAAAGGCTTTTTGGTAATTCTATCATTTGGTTTATTTGTTCGAAGGAAGTATCAGTATTTAAAAGTTGATAAAGTTCAGAGTTTTTTGGATAGTCCGCTAACATAATACTATCAAATGAGGCTTGAGAGGTGGTGATCATCGACATAAAAAATCCGGCAATGATGGAGGAAACGACCCATTTACGCATATTATAATCCTCCTAGTAATTCGTATGCTTACTAGAATTATAACATGGTAGATGTGATGGAATACTGGTAAGTACTTGGTATAAGTGGGGGAAATTACTATTTTTTGAGGGCAAAGTTGGGCATCGCAGATATATTCCCAGAAACGCAGATATATTTCGATTATCGCAGATATATTTGATTTATCGCAGATATAACCCAATTTAAGCAGATATAACTTCCACAAAAACTAAAGATACCAATTTTCATAGCCAAAAGCCCTGAAAACGCAGAGAAAAGCCGCCATCAGGCAGCTTTCCATTAAATATCTATACTTCTAGTCCATAATTCCGGCAAAGTGCCGCTAATCCACCTGAAAAGCCACTGCCGATGGCGTTGAATTTCCATTCTGCGTTGTGACGATATAACTCACAAATGACGACGGCTGTTTCAACGGAAAAATCCTCCCCAAGGTCAAAACGAAGAATTTCACGATTGGTTTCTTCGTCAAACAAACGGGCAAACGCGTTGGTAACCTGTCCAAAATTTTGATTCCGCGAGTCCGCATCGTGAATCGTTACAGCAATGGCAATCCGATGAACGTGTGGAGGAACCTTGCTGAAATCAATCCTGATTTGTTCGTCATCCCCGTCACCCTCACCTGTGCGGTTATCTCCAGTATGCTCTACTCCGCCAGAGGCATGAGCTAAATTATTATAAAAAATAAAGTCCAAGTCCTGGGTGACCCGGCCATTTGCATCCGCTAAAAAAGCAGAGGCGTCAAGGTCGAAATCGTGTCCGCCATTATAGCGGTTTGTATCCCAGCCCAGCCCAATAACGGCTCTAGTAAGTCCTGGATTCGTTTTCGTTAAATCAATCCTTTGTCCCTTAGATAAATTGATGCCCAATTATCTCACCTCTTCGCAAACTTGATATAGAAGGGAACAAGCAAAGCCTGTTCCCACAAAATTAAGAATAAGAACGAACTACTTCACTTAAGCTAGCTGCGGTTGTACCAGTTCCTACAGCAGCGAATTTCCATTCTGTGTTGTGGCGATAAATTTCCCCAACCACTAAAGATGTTTGTCCGCTATAATCATCAGATAAATTATAACGAATTAATTCATTATTATTAGAAGGATTTACTACGCGAATAAAGGCATTACGGATCATTCCGAAGTGCTGCTTTCTTTTGACACAGTCATAGATGTTAACGACAAATACAAGCTTTTGAACGCTTGCAGGAACACGGCTTAAATCAATCATAACTTGCTCGTCGTCACCGTCTCCGTCACCTGTAAGGTTGTCACCAGAGTGCTGAACGCTTCCGTCATTACTCTTTAGATTTCCAAAATAAATGACATCCTTATTATTTTGAATCTTATCATTGGCACCAAGCATAATTACCGAAGCATCACAGTCAACATTTGCACCGCCACCTGCTCCACCGCCGCCAAACAATCCACCAAAGAGACCGCCGCCTCCGCTTTTACCAGCTTGAACTGGATCCCAGCCCAAACCAACCAAGATTTTAGATAGTCCTGGATTCCCTTTTGTTAAATCTACTCTTTGACCTTTTTGTAAACTAATAGCCAAATCATTCACCTCATTAATAAATTTTTATATAACAATAAATTAGTATTGTTGTTTCAATTGTTTAAAGTTGTCCTGCAGCTGTTCTAAGCGCTTTGTACCCTCAACACGCAAGCGCTTGTTTTCTTCTTCAATCGCTCTTGTTTCCTGCATGCCTTTAATAATAACGTTCCAGGATTCTTCAATCGTCTCAATTTTAATACTTGGACCACCAGCAAGCCTTGCAATGTCTGTACTTTGCTTCGATATGTTAGTAGCATTCTTCAGAAGCATTTCATTGGTGCGGCGATCAAGCTCGCTCATTGATTCAGCAACAAGCTTTTGCCTTTTAGCAGCAACAGCTTGAATGAGACCATTTTTAAAAATCGGAATCGTCGTAACGAAAGCGGAATTAATTTTTCCAATTAGCTTCGTATTTCCACGCTGCAGCAAGCGAATTTGCGGTGCAGTCTGCAAGGAGACCATTTTGGCCATTTCAAGGTCATAAATACGCTGTTCTAACGCCTCAATTGCATTTTTTAGTGTATCTAATTGCATGGAAGCAATCTGATCACCTGCGGCAACCCGGGCTTCAAGCTGTGGCAATTGATTGTTTTTTAGTTCCTCTACCTTGAGCTCACCGGCAACCACGTATTTTTCCAGCGTCATATAGTACTGGTAGTTTTGCTCATACATATTCTCAAGCATTTTCGTAGAATCGACCATTTCATGCTGATACTTGGAAATTTCCACATAGACCTTATCAATTTCAGATCCCATGGATTGGTATTTGCCAAACACCTTTTCAATCATCTTTTCGCCCTTTTTAAAAAGCTTTCCAAAGAATCCGGGTGAGGTTTTTTGAAAGTCTTTCGGGTCGAACCTATCCATAATTTTGGTAAGCTGTTTAAGAAGCTCTCCTGAATCCTCCACTTTTGTGGTCCGCATATTGCCTAAGATTTGGTCAGAGAAACGGGAGATTTGAACAGCAGGCTCTTTTCCGAATTCCAAGATTTTTATCTGGTCTCTTTCATCAATCGACCTTGCCAAATTCTGAACTTCTGTTTCCTTCCGAAGGGCAAGCTTAATGTCAGAAATCTTCGCTTCACTCAGTGTATCATCTGTGGTTGCTGGCATTATGTCAGCAGATTGTTTTTGTAGATTCATTCTTTTAATCTCCCCTTAAATTTTTTAAGATTCCTTGAAAGAACCCTTTCTTCAACTTAAAAGGTTCTTTATAGTCTAATTCAAAAACAACATCCTCAAGCCAGTGGGTATCGAATAAATTATCATGAAGGAAATTTTCAATATCATTATGCCCTGGCGGATTATATACAATAATATCAATACCAAATTGGTTTAACAGCAGCATAAGAGCTGCATCTGATCTTGCCAGCATACCGCGGCACTCATTATTATAAATGACCAACTTCGGCACATGCTGTGAGTAATCAAATCTCTCCATTAATTGGATGATTTCTTTTGGTGTAAACATCGCCTGACTAAATAAATAGATGCTTACCTCTTCCATGTTTTCCCCTGGTAACAACTTTAAACCCGGCTTTTCACAAATTCGCCGAATGGCATTGGCAATCCCTTTTTGCAATCCAGTTGGCAGGAATGAATAAGGCCAATAATGTGCCTGCATCATTGCTTCCGGATTCAATAATCCATCTCTGCCAAGTGCATTCCGGTAATGAAAGCGAAAATCATTAGAGCTTGACCATGTAAATGGCAATTGACGGATTAACAAGGTATGCTCGAATTCTGAGAGGTTTTGAATTCGCTCCCAATACTCTTTCCGATTTTTACTGACTCCCTGTATTTTTGCAAAGAGGGAAGGAATTTTGACCTGTCCATTTTCCACCTCAAAACCTGGCCGTACCATTGCGATTTCCTTACCAAGAATAAATAATTCATCGTAAGTAGTTTTTAAGGTAATGGAAGATGGCGTGTAATCCCTTAACTGCCATGGTTTATATAAACCTGAACCTTCTTGATTTAGTATGGTCTCAATTTCTCTTGACGCTCGGTATGCAACAGTCGTTTGGCGATTTCTTCTCTCTTTGGGAAAGGCCTCAGCAGGCTGCTTATTCGGAAAATGATGTGTAAAAATTTCCTCTTCAATAAATCCGGCCAAATCATCCTTGCCCTCCGGATGAAAAATAACTAAATCACAGCCAAGCTTTATTAAATAATATAAAAAATAAGGCTGACTTCTTTTCATATCGCCATACCATATAAATTTGGGCATTTCCTTATGTAGATCAACAGCGTCAAGCAACGGATTGAGATGGTTCATCGACCATTTAATTACATCAACTAAGACTCTTCTTAGTTCATGATTTTTTAACCCATCTTTTTCACGATTGCTAAATAGTTCAAGTGTACAGATCATCGCTTCCCTTATTTTCCGATGTATGGCTGGGATTTTGGACTTATACAATAGCTGTTCACCATCAAGAAAAGCGGTGAATCGGTTAATCGAAAGCTTCTGTTCCTGGGCGATATTCAGTACCTTTTGAATCGATTGAAAATGCCGATTATCAATATTTTTATTTAGTGATTCATCACATAACAACAATAAGACCGGTTCAGGAGACATGACATAATCAAAAAGCTGGTTATAATATTCATCACTATCAATCGGAACTCCAAGAAATTTCCCTAGAACTTGCCCAATCTGAATAGTTCCCTTGTCAACTGAAAATTCTGGCCGTTCTGACAGGGGCATTTTCAGCTTATCAAGCCAATTTTCAAATGAAAGGGATAAAGGTCGGACGTTCATTTGGTTGTATGGTAAATTCATTCATAATCCCTTCCCTCAAAAAAGCGAAAGATTTTTTTGTTACAGTTACATTATGTATGGGTATTCTTTACAATCATATCACAGTTAAATAATTGGTTCATGTTTTATACGAAAGTAATCGTAAAATGTTTCATGATGCAAATAAATTCCTCACTTTTCACCTTTTTTCCTGTCCTTACATAAGATTTAAGTACTGACGTATAAGTAGGTGACTTCATGAGATTTTTATACAGGCGGCCAAGATTAGACGAAGTTAGCGAGGAATTAAATTTAATCATGGATTTAATGCTCTCGAAAACCTTCGTTATGATAGACTTATTCTGGTTATGCTTACTTTTTACACTGTTACTTTCTCCCGTTCTTGCCACGGTTGCTATGTCTATACTATTTTTTTGCAGTTCTTTTGCCGTATTCTGTTCGATCTATTTATTTTTCTTTTATCCCTATTTAAAAAAACCTTAGATTTTGAGTGATACTAAATTTAGAAATTGCTGGAGGATTTCTTCTCCGGCGGCAACGCCGAGTTGGTTTGTCAGTGTAATATCAGCTGGTCCCCTGACTTTTAACAGCTCTCCATGGCTTGGGACGAATCGATAGCGGCAGTCTTTTAGAAAATCCCAATCTAAAACAGAATCACCTGCGCCAGCCATTGCTTCCATTCCCTCTCGGTTACAAATAAATTCAAGTGCCTTCCCTTTGCTTATCGCATTTGGGATAAAGTAAAGTTTTCTCCCCTGAAGGCTCATTTTCCAGCCATATTGTGCTGTAAGCTCACGAATTTCTATGAGTTCTGATGGGGTCGGAAGGCAATTTAATAGATAGTAAAAAAATAACTTCTCCGCCTGCTTTCTTTTCCCATCCAACGTAATTCCTGTGTTTTTTAAGGCAGATTGTAACTCTTCCTCAGATGAACATCCATTTTTTAATTGAATGAATAATTGTTCAGACCAATCTTTTAATGGTTCCCCTTTATATAAGATATGAGCCCCATTTGTAGTAACCGCATAGGATAAAGGTATTTCTTTTTCAAAAATCACAAACCTCTTAAATTGTTCAGTTGTTCTCGTTGTCACTGGTATAAACAAACTATGCTTGCTGACTTCCTTTAACAAGGAAAAAGCAGATTCTGTCATATACCCTGTCCAGTTACCCTGATACATTTCAACCGGCTTTAACACTTTATCTTTCGGTCTTCCGAATTCTTCTAGTGCCCGATTGGAATACATTAGGGTTCGATCAAGATCCGATGCTGTTATCATTTACTAGTCCCCTTAACCGATTTTATTAGACCCATACACAAATAATTCATTTCCGGATAGGCTGCTACCTCCACACCTTTTTCTTCTGCTAGCATCAGAATATGTTTTACAGAAGGACTAGAAGGGTCGCGCATGAGGATTTTCCACGGGACTCTGCGGAGGAGTACTCTTGTTGTTTCACCCACACCTGGTTTAATGTAATTTGTATTTTCAATCCCAAATTCAGCCTGGATTTGCTTAACATCCTGCATGCCTAAAAATTCATTCCTAATATTTTTCTGTTTTTTTTGTGAGGCAATATTCTCAGCTTCTTGCATGATAGCTGAGTACTCACCAGCAATTAAATCGATATAATCATTAGACACATCACTAGAAAGCAGCTCCCGGTAATATTTAGCCCCATGAAAATCGTTTTTACCGATATATTGTTCATTTAAAACAGTACGGCTTACCAAACCTGAGACGGTTGAATTTAAGCAGGCACTTGGAATCAAAAAATCTTCTCTCGTTCCAAATAATGTAGTGCAATGACCGGGATCGGCGATCACAGCCAGGGTATCATCAAGCTTTATTTGATAGTTTTTTTCATAGTGATTGCATGCCTTTGTTAATTCAATCGAAATGGCCCCTTTTCCTGTCCAGCCATCCACGAACTGAACCTTTCCCTCTGGATGTTTCGATAGAATATAGTGAAGTGCATTTTCATCAATGCCTCGATCACGGATAATCGAAACACTATAATGTGGCAAGGCTACTCCATATCGTAATTTAATATATCTTTTTATTAGAATTCCAACAGGTGTACCTGCTCTAGCAAGTGACACGAGAATGGCTTTATTACCCTTAGCTTGATAGACTTGCTCAGCCACAATGCCGACGCATAGGGCCACTTTCCGCTTATATTCCGTGATTGTATGCCAAAACAAATTTACATATTCCTTTGGAGGCTGGTATTCGATTGGCAGAGATTCACTGTAATGCTGGCCAGATTGAACTCTTAATTCACGATTTATGGTAGAGTCTTCCAGCTCAATATTACTCAAATCCTTTAATAGAAAAAGAACATCATCCTCCGAATAGCTTCCCATTTTAGCTGGCTGATTGGTTATCGTCGACATTCTTTCACCCCCATTAATGCGTGAAAAAGACGATTTTCATCGACTTGATCTGTAATTTTTCTACTTGTTTTACTAATGGTCGAAGGTTTGCGGCCGGTACTTCCCTTTCAATGAAAACAAATAGTTCATCATATTCTCCGGGAGGAATATTATAAACGAAATGAGCAACATCCTGGTCCTCAGGATTAGGAAAACTGATTCGATGTCTTGCACCATAGCCATTGATATCCTGAGTAAAGATTGGACTTCTAGTACTTGATTGATAGAAGATATTGCTCCCCATTTCCGCCGCCAATTTCATCGGGATATACATAAATTCTCCGGTCCCCAAACAAAGTGTTCTAATACCAGTTCTGTGCTGCCGTAATTCAGATGATGCATTTTGTATTTTCTGATGAAGGTCAAGGTTAGCTCTGCTCTCTATTCCAAAGCGGCCTGTTTCCTTAATTAGTGGAGTCTTATTATTCGCAGCGACATTTGCACTTTCAAAAAAGCTAGATAAAGAAAGTATTTCAATTAACGGTTCTTTTGGATCAAAACAATCTCGTTGAACCTCGTGTTCTTGAAGCTTAGTAATTTCGTTTACTACAACGTTGCCTCCGATTAAACTAACAATGTTTATCTTTATCCCAAGTGTTTTTTCTAATTGTGTAAACCTTTGTTTGTTTTCCTCTGAACGCCAATCCAAAATCGATACAACCGTATATTCCTTCCTTGGAAACTGGGAATGGATGGATTTGATAATATTGATCGCCGTTTTTCCCGTTGTCATTTCATCATCCACTAGTATGATTTCGCGCTCATTTTGAATCATGCTAATCGGAATATAGCAGCGGTGCGAGGTAGCGTGAGAATGCTCCTCTTCAAAGGTAATACATGGTGTTAAACTATCAATTTCTTCCCGTGTTGTGTGAAAATACTCTGCCTCTTCAAAGCAATCAAAAAAAGCGTGGCCAAGAGCAGTAGCAGTTTCCGCAAAACCAATAACAACAGGATTAACATTCTTAGGTATAAAAGTAACACTCTGAAACTCCATCTCATTCTGATTAAATGATTTAATTAGTTTCTCTGTTACCTGACAATTCAACCCTTTGATACTTTCCGCAAATCTAGACGCAAGCAGTGCGCCTGTTAGCAGGCCTTTTTGTGGATGTATGGGTAAATGTTTCCCAAGAACTTTACTGACAAATAAAAACGAACGTTTTTTATTAATTCTTGCTGCCATCGTAAAGAGTTCTTCGAGAGATAACTCATATGGGTTAGCCTTTACTTCAATGTCGCAGCTAATTGCATCAAGAATTGTATACGTATATGTCTTTTTTGATAAGGTCGATATTTGTGTATCCTTCATGTAGCACCCCGTAAAGCTGAGATTTTAAAATGATTTTTTTTGCCCAAAACAAATGAGGCTTTATTTCATTCATTTTATTGGAAAAATTACTTTTCTTAACACCATTTTCACTGTCTGCAAATTCAACGATTGAACACGCATCGATATATTCTTCGTATGTAACAACATTAAGGGCCTGGACTGCCTTTATATGGGTGGGATGGATGATTGTTTTTCCCGTAAGTCCGTTGGCAATATCCATTAACACCTCTCTGATTAAACCATCCATATTTTGATCAATTAATTCAGCCCGCCATTTCAAGCCTTCATCCCCATAACGTTCACGAAAAGGGGTTTGTCTAAGCTGAGGCTTGAACATTCTTGGTTTTGAGGAGAAATATTCCCAAACCGGCCCTGATACCACGTATGGACTTTCTGCTCTTTGAAAAACATTAATGATATCCGCAATACAATCTCGTAAAACCGCAATCTCGTAGACTGTAGTATCGAAACTCCTGCGTATTCCATATAACCCGCAAAAATCAGTCGCTCCAATTCGTACATTCAATATATTGTTCTTATATCGATCAAGCAGATGTTTAATAGCCATTAACTCTGTCATTCTGGTTTCTTTGTGTATAATTTTATCACTTTCTAAAATTGGCATGGCGTAAAAAGGCTTGTGCTTTGTGTGGATTTTCACAACCTCAGACAGTAATTCTTCACCAGACTCAGCACTAAATTTCGGCAACACCACACCAGTTAGCAACCGGATGGCATTCCCTAATTGTTCTTTAATCCGTTTAAGCTGTTCTAGATTTCGAATTCTGATAAACATGAGTGGTAAATCGTCAATTGTTAAATATTTTTTGCTGAATTCACTATATAATTTTAATAATTCTTGAACTAGCAGCTCTTCTGCTTTTTCAAGTTCAATATCATCCACAGCATCTTCAAGGTCAATCACAAGTGATGTTAACCCTTCATGCTTTTTTGAAAGGAGATCTTGATGAATATTTGGACGAGTTGCCGGCATGTAAAGCGTGGCACCAAGACCATATGATAATAGCTCACGGTCACTATACTTATTAAATTCATTCGGTTTTTGAAAAAATAGTGCGTCAAGCTCATTTTCATAAAAATAGGTAAATAATTTCATACTCTTTTACTCCTTTTATATAAAGGCTCTTTTCTTAAACTTTGCTGCTTTATGGAACTAATTTAATGATTATGCTAAGTTTCCACCGAAAATAGAAAAATTCCAATAAGAAATGAGCCTGCAAACTAAATTCTAAAGCGTAAAATGACTATTTCCACGTTAAAATCGGCTTTAAGATTTTAACAACAATCTATGCGAAAACAGCCTAAATAAAAAAGAATGGGGACGGACTTTCGTCTGTTCCCCATTTTATGTCGTACATCGATAATTATGATTCTTTGCCAACTTCTTTCTTTTTGTTCCTAAAATGAACAACAAAAGTAGCTCCGAATGTTAATAAGATAATGATAAAGAATGCTGCGTGTGGTACGTGAATATTGAAAACCGCTACGAACATTTTCACTGCAATTAACAGGATTAAGATATACGCTGATGTTTCAAGCTCTGGAACACGGTCAATTAACTTCAAAAATACTCCGGCAATACCTCGCATCATAAGGACCCCGAGCATACCACCGACTAATAATACCCAAACCTGTTCACTAACACCAAAAGCAGCAAGAACGCTGTCAACAGAAAAGGCAATGTCCATGATTTCTACTGCGACAACTGTTCCCCAGAAGGTACCAAATAGACGGATAAGCAGCCCCTTTTGATTCATTCCATGTGCTTCTTCCTCTTCATTTTGTGCTGCTTTTCGTTTATCCATGAAATACTTAATAGCTAACCAAGCTAGGTAGGCTGCACCTAAAATCTTTACCCACCAGAGTTTAATTAAGAAAACCCCTACACCGATAGCAATAAAGCGGAAAATATAAGCTCCTAGTAATCCATAAAAAAGTGCCTTTTTACGTTGCTCAGGTGGCAAGTGCTTTACCATAACTGCGAGAACAAGCGCATTATCGGCTGATAGTAATCCTTCAAGAATAACTAAAGTTCCGATTAATCCCCATGCAACTGGATCTGTTAGAACCTCTCCCCACATTTCCCAGTTAAAAAATTGCGCATACGTATCAATAATTCCTTGCAAAATCGACATAAAAAAAATTCCTCCCAGTAGAAAAGCATTAGCGCCATGGCACTGATGTCAGATACTTCTAAAATTAAAATTCATAAGTGCAGTAGTGTTTTTTAGCAAAAGAGACCCAGCCGAGGCTGGGTCTCTCGTTTCTGTGTTGTTAATCTAAGATTGATGGGAGGTTTTCCCACCGTATGTTTTATCCTACTGACAAACCGAAGTCTGTTGCCAATGCTGCTAAGCCGCCTTGGTAGCCGCTGCCAATTGCACTAAACTTCCATTCGCCGTTATGACGATATAATTCACCTACAACAACAGCTGTTTCAATAGAGAAATCTTCTCCTAAATCGTAACGGATTAGTTCCTCACCATTTGCTTCATTGAAAATACGAGCATATGCGTTGGATACTTGACCAAAGTTTTGATTTCTAGCCGCTGCATCGTGAATTGTAATGGTAAAAGTAACACGTTGAATAGTAGCAGGAATCGTTGTTAAGTTGATGCTTACTGTCTCGTCATCTCCATCACCTTCGCCAGTACGATTATCCCCATTATGTACAACCGCGCCATTTGCACCTTTTGGATTATTGTAGAAAACAAAATCTGTTTCATTTGTAACTTTTCCGTTTTCTCCTAATAGGAATACGGATGAATCTAAGTCGAAATCATTACCGCCATCATATTTATTTGTATCCCAGCCTAATCCTACAACAACATTTGTTAACCCAGGATTTGATTTTGTTAAATCTACTTTTTGACCTTTTGATAAACTAATTGCCATTTTTTCATTCCTCCATTTTAGGTAATAGTTTTTATACGAGTTTCTCTAAGAAAGGTTTCAAAAATATAATAAAACTTTTTTTGCTACTATAGCAAATCATTAACTCATCCATTTCGGTGGTGTATTTTTATCCCAATAGATGGAACCTAGTTCATGGTGACTTTGAAAACCGTCATGGTATGTATGGTAATGAAAGTTAAACCAGTATCCTGCTTGTGGCGGATTATCTCTTCTAACATGAAAACGAAGAACATCCTTTTTGGTATCACTGTTTTTGATATTAAATATCTTCTCTGATTGACCTTTGCCCGGAGACTCAGTGATGGTCAAGTTTAATAAATCCTCTGTTGGAAACTGTAAAGCTGTATCATGTAAGGCTTTTTCAATATTTGGCATGATAATTTCTCGAAACTCATTTTCAATCACTGGTTTAATCCTTGTGCCAAATTTTTGATAGGACTGCAGCTCTGCCTGTTTCAAAAGCTCTCCAATGAATTTTTCTTTGTCTACTTCTGCTTCCTGAAAGTAGCTAGTCTCTCGACCATAACTGCCTAATAGCGTTTCCTCAACAGTGTCTCTCTCACTAGGTTTCTCTCCATTTACGCTATTTATTA
Source organism: Neobacillus niacini (assembly GCF_031457145.1). Classification (GTDB taxonomy): domain Bacteria; phylum Bacillota; class Bacilli; order Bacillales; family Cytobacillaceae; genus Neobacillus; species Neobacillus niacini_J. The sequence goes on along the minus strand of NZ_JAVDVZ010000001.1, from coordinate 334,858 downwards.
ATTGTGTTGGTGTAATTAATCCAAAGGTTAAAACTGAAATCAGTACGACAGCCGATTTACGAATCCACTTATTCATCTTTATTCCCCTTTGTTCCTGGAAGAATTCAGCTAATTTTTCCGATATTTTTTGACTCTTACCAATTATTATACTTCTTTTCTAGGTAAAATGGAAAAACCATTTCTCACAGAATGGTAGAAATTTTATTTACTAAGACCCAAAAGAATTTTAGCTATTAAAAAAGGATGTCGTTAGACATCCTTTTTAGAAATTAGCAATTAGCGTTGAATGCAGCCTTTAAGTTATCCATGATGTTTTCCATTGGCATTCCTTCAATATCATGACGAGGAATGAAATGAACCACTTTATTGCCATTTATCAATGCCATTGATGGTGATGATGGCTCGATACCCTCGAAATACTCACGCATTTTGGCTGTTGCTTCTTTATCCTGTCCAGCAAAGACCGTTACGAGGTGATCTGGCTTTTTCTCGCTTGATAGAACCGCTTGTGTTGCAGCTGGACGTGCGAGTCCTGCAGCACATCCACAAACAGAGTTTACAACTACTAGCGTTGTCCCACTTGCATTCTCCATGTAATTTTCAACTTCTTCGGCTGTTGTGAGTTCTTGGAATCCAGTCCTCGTTAACTCCTCACGCATTGGTAAAACCATTTGTTTCATGTATTCTTCATATGCCATTGACATTTATAAAACCTCACTTTCTATATTTGCAGTGTACTATATCTAATTAATTCTATGCAATTCTAATTAACTTTCTGCCTTTCGCACTTCAGTCATTTGCTTCCAGACTGAACCTTTTGCAGCCTCTCCGCCTTCAATTCTTTCAATTGCCATTTTTATTTGCATGCTTACCTCAAATTCAGGGTCATTTTGTGCTGCTTTTAAAGCTGGCAATGATGTTTCATCTCCGACCTCATACAAAAACATGGCTGCCCGCCAACGAACTAATTTACTAGGATCTTGAAGTGCTTTGGTCATCTCTTCACTTGCTTCAGGGAAACCAAGGTCGGATAAGCAATCTCCAGCCGTCCTGCGAACGGTAACAGTTTTATCCTTTAAAGCCTTATATAAATATGTTAATACAGCAGGATCTTTAATCATCCCTAAGTAGACTGTGGCTAATCTACGAATTGAGGGCTTCTCATCTGCTAACGCATTTTCTAATACAGGTAGATCCTCTAGCTCAGGATTATCCATTTGTTCGAGCAGTTGATAGCGAATCTGCCAATCAGGATTGGCTAAAGATTCAAGAGTAACCTTTTTGAGTTCCCTTGTAGGTTTTTGTTTTGTAGCAGATTCTTTTGTTTGTGCTTTGGAAACGAGTTCTTCTAGCCGCTCATTTGGATATGCAGCAATTAATTCTTCCACTACTTCCTGCCCAATTTGATCAAATTCACCGTATCTCACACCTTGTTGGTCCCATCTACGTAGTAGAATATAATTTTCGTCTGGAAGCTGGGCACGTTCTCTTACCTTTAGAAAGTATTCTGGCATTCCAAACCTTCGTTCAGTGGTACCATCTGTCAGTTTTACCTGAAGCGGGATATCCTTAAACATTTGGACCTCAACCTTAATTTCGCCAAAATGTTCATCTACTTTAATTTGGGCCCGATCCGATTGTTCTGTTGTTTCACCAAATGCCTGGCGGACTTGAGGTAATAAATCCTTCCAATCGTATTTCGCATTTCGTTCAACAGCAAGGAAATCGGCAACGTGGTAAACACCTTTGATCCCCTCTATTTGAAGGATTCCTTGGATAACTGTAGGTGCATCAGCTGACGTTTCTTTTTTATAATTATGACTTTTCCCCATTGGTAGTTCTTGGTCCAATATTATTTTCATTGTATTTGGACTTGGGGTTGGTTCGATTGCCTTAATTTTCAAGATGATCACCTAATTCCTTAGTTTCTCTTCACAAGTTTAACATATTGGTGATAGTTCATTCTATAAATTGGGCTTATGGAATCGTTAACGCAGATATATTTCGTTTATCGCGGATATAGTTGAATTAACGCGGATATAATTCATTTAGCGCAGATATATCTGAATTTATCGCAGATATATTTTTGGGCAACAATAAAATGCAAAAAAAGTACGTCAATGACGCACTTTTTTACTCACTTTCGGCTAATTCAGCTAGATATTCCCATCTTCCCATCAAATATTCGAGCTTTTCGTTTAATTCTGCTTCTAGTTTCATTAAATCCTGGGCTTTTGTGAAGTCGCTACCTGTGCTGCCCATTTCTTCGGCGATTTCTTCCAGACGAGTTTCGGTTTTCTCAATCAATTCGTCAATTTCTTCCCACTCTTTTTTCTCCTTAAAGGTCATTCTTTTCTTTTTTTCCTTTTCTGGAGCTTTTATAGGTGCAGCCGTACTTTTTTCCGGCTTTTTCGCATCTACTGCAGATTCTTTTTCTAGATATTCGCTGTAATTTCCATAAAAAGAATCAATTTGCCCTTCACCACGCAAGACTAGCAGCTGGTCTACCACTTTATCAAGGAAATATCGGTCATGGGATACTGTGATTACCACGCCAGGAAATTCTTCGAGATAGTCTTCAAGAACCGTCAATGTCTGAGTATCGAGATCATTTGTCGGCTCGTCCAGTAAAAGGACATTAGGAGCGGTCATTAATAGCTTCAATAAGTATAAACGACGCTTTTCTCCACCGGATAATTTACGGATTGGGGTTCCATGCGAAAATGGCGGAAACAAAAAGCGTTCGAGCATGAGTGCTGCAGATAGTGTTTTACCATCGGATGTCTCCACCACTTCAGCGGTTTCTTTAATGTATTCAATCATCCGCTTGTTTTCATCCATGTCTTCATTTTCCTGTGTATAATAAGCAATTTTCACCGTTTGCCCCATGATGAATTCACCTTCATCAAGAGGAAGCTTTTTTGCCAGGACATTCAAAAGTGTCGATTTTCCTGTTCCATTCCTGCCTATAATCCCCAGCCGGTCACCTGGTTTTACAAGCAAATTAAAGTGACTAAGAATTATTTTTTCTCCATAAAATTTGGAAGCGTCCTTAAGTTCAAAGACCTGTTTTCCAAGCCTGCTTCCATTTAACGAGATATCTACCTTTTCACCTGTTGGCTTTCCACCAGAGAGCTTGTCATCAAGCTCATCAAAACGCTGAATCCGTGCTTTTTGCTTCGTTGTTCGTGCTTTGGCGCCGCGTCTCATCCACTCAAGCTCTCGTCTAAACAAATTCTGTCTTTTTTCAAAGGTTGCGGCCTCATTTTCCTCACGAATGGCTTTTGCCTCTAAAAATGCAGCGTAATTTCCTTTGTAGCTGTAGAGATTACCACCATCTAGTTCGAACATTCGGTTTGCAACCCGGTCTAAAAAGTAACGATCATGTGTAACAAGTAGGATAGAACCACTATATCTGCTTAAGTAATCCTCCAGCCACTTCACAGAGTCGAAGTCTAAGTGGTTCGTAGGTTCATCAAGGATGAGTAAATCAGGCTCAGCAATGAGAACTTGCGCTAAAGCTACACGTTTCTTCTGCCCTCCAGATAACTCACCAATTTTCTTTGTGAAATCCTCGATTCCGAGTTTCATTAAAATCGATTTGGCGTTTGTACTTGCATCCCAAGCATTTAAAGCATCCATTTGCTTTTGTAAATGGAATAGATTCTCTTGAACCTTTGTATCATTAGGAGCGGTATTTAGAAGCAATAACGTTTTTTCATATTCACGCATTAGCTTTAGAATCGGTGCTTCACCGTGAAAGACCTGTTCCAGAACAGTTTTAGCTGAATCTAAATCTGGCTGCTGGTCAAGAAATGCAATCGAATAATCCTTACCAGTGATGATTTTCCCATCATCCGGCTGGTCTATGCCTGCAATAATTTTTAACAATGAAGATTTTCCGGTCCCATTGATTCCAATTAAGCCGACACGCTCTTTTTCACCGATTGTAATAGAAATATTGTTAAACAGTTGTTTCTCCCCATATGTTTTTGTAACATTTTCTACTGTGAGCATTTTCATTGGTCTTGACCATCCCATTCTAGATAAAATTGATCCAAAAATAACACCATCATTTGATTACGGCTTTCTGCCAATTCTTTTGCAGTTTTAGTATTCAATAAATCCTTTAGCTTTAATAATTTTTCATAAAAATGATGAATGCTCGTTGATTTACCCTTACGGTATTCTTCTAAACTCATTTCTTCTCGCACATTAAGGTTAGGGTCGTAGATGGGTTGTCCTTTTTTCCCGCCATAAGCAAATGTTCTAGCGATCCCAATTGCCCCAATTGCATCTAATCTGTCGGCGTCCTGAACGATTTTCGCTTCAATCGTTTCCAACTCTGTTTTTCTTCCGCCTTTATATGAAATCGATTCGATAATTTGATTAATTGAGTTTTGTACCTCTTCAGGCAATGATATCGTTTGAAAAAATAAATCCAGCTTGTTTTTCCCTGCTTCAGCACTCTCATTCAGCTTTTCGTCAGGAATATCATGCAGTAGCGCAGCCATTTCAATAATAAAGGGATCCCCCACTTGTTCTTGTTTAGCTATATGTAAAGCTGTCCGTCTGACGCGGTCGACATGAAACCAATCATGCCCCGTTGCATCTTCACCTAACTCATTGCGGACATACATTTCAGTCTGTTCAATGATTTCATTCATTTTAGAAACACCTTCCTTCACCTTAGCTATTTTAGCATGAATAACGAACAAAAAATAACCCCGAAAAAATCCGGAGTTATTGACAAGATTATTTTAATCCATTATGCCAGCTGATTCCAAGTGTGTTTTCTCCAGCGTGGACACCAATGACCGCACCTAGTGGACAGCAAATCACTTTTAGTTCAGGATATGATTGCTCCAATTCCACCTTCCATTCATTGGCATGTTCGAGGTGTAAACCATATAAAATATAAACTTCCTTAAATTTATGCTGTTTATAGGAAGATTTAAAATAATCAAGAATTTTTTCTTTTGCTTTTTTATCACTTCTAACTTTTTCTTTTGTATTGAGGGCACCATTTTCAATCGAAATAATCGGCTTCACGTTAAGCATACTTCCTAGGAAAAATTGCAACCCAGACATCCTGCCGCTCCGATGTAGCTGCTCTAAGCTTCCAATTAGTACATACGTCTCATTTGTAGCCTTTAACGAATCTAATTGTTCGATGACAGATTCAATGCTATTTCCAGCCTCCACTAACTCCATGCCTTTTTTTAATAAAGCAGTCATGGGAGCAGTTAGAATCTGGGAATCAAAGGTTGTAACAGGAATGTCCACAAGCTTTGCTGCCTGTTCGCTCGATGAAACGGTACCACTAAGTTTTCCTGATAAAAGAACCGCTACCACTTGATCATAATCCTTGGAAAGTTTTTCGTATAACTCTTGAAAAACACCCACAGCTGGCTGTGATGTTTTCGGAGGTGATTTAAGCTCTTTTAATCTTGCAAACAGCTGTGCTGCTGTTAAATCAATCCCGTCAGCAAATTCTTCACCGTCTAATAAAATGGTTAATGGAATTGTATACAAATCAGGATGATTTTTTAATTCTTCATCTAAAAAAGCGGTACTGTCTGTTACCCATGCCGTTTTAACCAATGTAATCTCCCCTTTAAATTGGTATGAGGTCCTAATATCTAGTTAAAATAATCGTACCTTGAAATTGTTTTCTTGTAAACATACAAAAACCAGCTAAATACAAAAGCTGGTTTTTCTAATAAATTACGTTGTTTGTATCTCAATAAGGTAAGATTGCAGATGTTCAAGTGTGGTAACCATTGTATCGATTAATTCAACCATATCTTCCATTTGGTCTTCCCCCACCAATCTGTCTAATTCAATGCTAATAACATTATAAATCATCGATTCAGAGGGATTAATGGTAAAGGATTGACCGATCTTCCTTGTGCCTCCCCAAATATCGAAGAGTATCCTTTGGATTTTCTTCAAGGGTTTAGCCTCTGTTATACCTTCATGAAAAAATTGCAGGTTCATATAGCAGCCCGACTGTTTCTCTGAAAGGGAATTGGGTAAAAGCTCGGTGGCTAGATTAATAAAATCAGAATTAATTTCGATCTTTGCTGATTCCAGTGCTTCAGGCAACCTAAAGTACAAGTCAAAACTTCGCGACATTTTTGCCATGTTCACGATGTCATTTCGGTCAATGATTTCGATTTTACCGGCAAGATCTAAATCATAAAGTGCGCCCTCGATGACTACTTTCATATTATCGAAAGCAGTTGGATCAAACATTTTTTTCACCTCAATTTTTAGAACAACCCAAGTGCCTTACCATTCTCATTTACATCCATATTTAAGGCTGCTGGCTTTTTCGGGAGACCTGGCATGGTCATGACCTCACCAGTTAAGGCAACAATGAAACCAGCACCAATAGATGGTTTAAACTCCCTGACATTCACTATAAAGCCAGTTGGCCTGCCAAGTTTAGTTGGATCGTCTGACAAGGAGTATTGTGATTTAGCCATACAAATCGCTAAATTAGACCATCCAAATTTTTCAAACTCTTCAAGCTGTTTTTTTGCTTTGGACGAGAATTCTACATCTTTTCCGCCATAAACTTTTTGAACGATGGTTCTCACCTTTTGTTCAAGCGAATCTGATAAATCGTAAAGCGGATGGAATTTGTTTTCTTCTTTTTCAATTACTTCTAAAAGCGTTTTAGCAAGGGCAACCCCGCCGGCACCGCCTTTTTCCCAAACTTCCGTTAAGGCAACAGGGACAGACTCCCGTTTACACCATTCAAGTAAAGTTTGTACTTCTAAGTCTGTATCAGTAATAAATTTATTTATCGCCACGACCACTGGTAAACCAAAGCTTCTAATGGTCTCTATATGTTTTTGCAGATTAGCAAAGCCCAACGTTAACGAAGCAATGTTTTCTTTAGCCAAATCAGATTTTGCAACCCCGCCATGCATTTTTAACGCTCGGATGGTGGCAACGATTACTACTGCTTCCGGTTTAATACCAGCACTTCTTGCTTTAATATGTAAAAACTTTTCCGCTCCTAAATCTGCACCAAAACCGCCCTCTGTAATCACATAATCCGCAAGTTTTGCAGCGGCACGAGTGGCAATTACACTATTACAGCCATGGGCTATATTAGCAAAGGGACCTCCATGTACGAGTGCTGGTGTATGTTCAATGGTTTGAACAATGTTTGGTTTGACTGCGTCTTTTAGCAATAAGGTCAACGCACCTTCAACACCAAGGTCACCAACCGTTATTGGTTCCTTTTTGACATTATAGGCAACGACCATTCTTGCTAGACGAACTTTCAAATCCTTTAAATCTGCAGCCAAGCATAAGACTGCCATAATTTCTGAAGCTACTGTAATATCAAAGCCATCTTCACGTGGGACTCCTTGAAGTGGACCGCCCAGCCCGATTATGACTTTCCTTAAAGCTCGATCATTTAAATCCACTGCACGTTTCCAAACAATTCGGCGTTGGTCGATGTTAAGCTCATTTCCTTGTTGCAGATGATTATCCAATAAAGCTGCAAGAGCATTATTAGCTGTAGTAATCGCATGCAAGTCACCAGTAAAATGCAAATTAATGTCTTCCATCGGCAAAACCTGTGAATAGCCGCCACCGGTTGCCCCACCTTTTATTCCCATTGTTGGACCTAATGAAGGCTCGCGCATAGCAATAATCGCTTTTTTTCCGATGCGTTGAAAAGCATCACCAAGACCAACCGTTACTGTTGATTTCCCTTCGCCTGCAGGCGTAGGATTGATAGAGGTGACGAGAATTATTTTTCCAGTTTCATTTGTTTCAATCTTAGTAAGCGCCTCATACGAAATTTTTGCTTTGTATTTTCCAAAAAGTTCGAGGTCATCCTCTGATAAACCAATTGTTTCTGCAATGTCGACAATGGGCTTCATGGTTGATTCTTGTGCAATTTCAATGTCGGACTTATATGATGTTTTCATTTGCAAAAATGATCCCCCGCATTCACATAGAATTAGTAACCTCTTATATTGTACCAAATCACGGATTTATTTCGTGTAATATTTTTCACAAGAAATTATTCTTTTCTGAATTAAAGATAATGTTTATAATGTTAATGAGCGAATTTTAAAAATATACTTATATAGTTTAGAAACAAAGGGGGAGTGCACCATGCCTATTAACATTCCAAAGCTGCTGCCGGCAAGAGAAATCCTCGAACATGAAAATATTTTTATCATGGACGATGAAAGGGCCATTCAACAGGATATTCGGCCATTAAATATTCTTATCTTAAATTTAATGCCCGACAAAGAAAAGGCAGAAACGCAGCTATTAAGGCTTTTGGGAAACAGCCCGCTGCAAGTAAATGTAAGATTTTTAAAAACAGATTCCTATGAAGCTACGCACACCAGTAAACAGCACCTAGAACAATTTTACACCACCTTTCCAGAGGTCAAAAATCAAAAATATGATGGTATGATCATTACCGGAGCACCTGTTGAACTGATGGAATTTGAACAGGTAAAATACTGGGAAGAACTCAAGAAAATCATGGACTGGACCAAAACCAATGTCACCTCTACCTTGCATATTTGCTGGGGAGCACAGGCAGCACTTTTTTATCATTATGGGATTGATAAATTTGAATTGGCCCGTAAATGTTCTGGAATCTATGAGCACCAAATTTTTGAACATAATGATTTTCTCTTACGCGGTTTTGATGATCATTTTTATGCTCCCCATTCTCGATATACAGATGTATCGATTGGTGAAATTCATGAAAATCCGAAACTCAAGCTCTTAGCCGCATCCGAAGAAGCGGGAGCATTGCTTATTGCCTCTCGGGATAGAAAACATGTGATGATTACAGGACACTTGGAATACGAATCTGATTCCTTAGCCCAGGAATACAATCGAGATATTGATAGAGGGCTGGAAATTCATATTCCGGAAAATTACTTTCCTAACAATGATCCAACACAACCTCCGATTAATCGTTGGCGTTCCCATGGACACTTGTTCTTTTCAAACTGGCTCAACTATTATGTCTATCAAGAAACACCTTTTCATTGGGATTGAAAGAATCGAAAGTACCTTTTTCAAGATGTTGAAGCAGGAAAGTAAGAAATGCGGAAGTGCACTATGGCACTTCCGCTTATTTATTTTGAAACATGAAAACCCACATAAAGGTCAATGCTTGTTTCAAATCTAGTGACAGTTTATCTAAAGTCAGCGTGTCTGCTCCCCGCTTGTAAACTCCGATTTCATCCACTTTGACTAAACCATTTTCTTCGGCTAGTTTCCCTAGCTCCCAAGGCATCATCGTATTACAAATCACCTTTTCTCCATACAGTCGTCGGTAGCTGTTCATTCGCGGCATAGCGGTCGGTCCTAAAATCGCAATACAAATCAAACCATCTTTTTTAATGATCCGTTTCATTTCATGCAACACATCTAACGGATCCTCTGTCCATTCAAGAGAATTGATTGCCATGCAGGCGTCGAAGGAGCCCGATTCTACCGGCACCCTTGAAATATCGGCTTTAAGGAATTGTGCAGTAGTGTCTTTCGCTCTTCCCCTTGCCTTTTCAAGCATTTGTTCGGAAAGATCGACACCAGTAACTTGATACCCTTTAGTTGCTAACTTATAGGAGGCATAGCCGTCACCACAGCCAAGATCACAAATCGACGCCTCCGCTTTCACGTGCTTTGTAAAAAAAGGAAGAATGTTTTTCCGACTACCTGTCTCCCACATTTCTTTGCTGTTTGAATGCCATGTATCAGCCCGCTCATCCCATTGTTTTTCTGCTTCATTTACCCATTTGAAATTATTCATTTAAGCCTCCAAATCATTTTTTCGCTGCTAAATTTATAATCCCTTTAAGTTTATTTTTTGCTCATATTAGAAAGAATATCGAGCAAAAGGGGGGAAACGTTGTGGAAACAGTAGTAGCACTTCATCGGAACCATTTTGGAGAGATTATCAGTTTTGTTACATCCGGAGGTCGAGTCATATCTTATCAAAAAGCATTAGCGGAAGCCACTGACGGCATTATCAAAGGCGTTCAGGCAACTGAGGGATTCGACGGCAAACTAATTCTAAGCCCAGAGCAGGAACTATCATTTGACCATTTTCCAGATTTGTTCTAAATAAGAATACAGTTAAGCACCTGGTGATAGGCCAGGTGCTTTCCATTTATTCAGCTTCGTTTTGTTTTTGAATTTCTTTTAATGCATCAATTCTCGATTCGTCTTCTTGAAAAAACTGAACGAGGTCTACGATGCGCTCAATGGAATCCCAGCTTAAGTGGTGCTCGATCCCTTCAACGTCATTATATATATTTTCATCTTTAACTCCGATGATTTTTAGGAACTGTTCAAGTAAATCATGTCTAAATACAAGCCGTTTGCCGATTTTATTACCTTTTGTGGTTAAGCTAAAACCTCTGTATTTTTCATAAACTAAATATTCATCTTTATCTAACTTTTGAACCATTTTTGTTACTGAGGAGGGATGAACAGCTAAGGCCTCGGCAATATCTGAAACTCGGGCATATCCTTTTTCTTCAATTAACATATAAATTTGTTCTATATAATCTTCCATACTAGGTGTTGGCATCCCGTACCTCCAAAAAAATTACTCTCTTAAAAGTTTACTATAGAAAAAAATTAGTGACAAGTTGATTTATCACTTTGTTACACTTTGCTTTTGTTCCTTTTCGTGATTATCGAACAGAAACTTTATCTTTTTCTCCTGTTCATCGAGATAAAGCCTGGCATTGAATGTTTTTTCTTTATTTGTAAATCCTTCGATCAACTCCGTTTTCCCTTCCAATAACAGTAGTTTAATATTCTTTTGAGTAATGTTTTTCCCAAGAATCTTTTTTGATATCGTAAAATTACATTGATTTTTTTGATAGTTGGAACAACCATAAAAGCTGCCTTTATCCACGACCGAGCCATCACATTTTTTGCAATTTCCCAGCTTCGTCCCGCCTTTAGACTTGGTCATCTTTTTACTAGGAGTAAAGTTTTCACGCATATCTTCTGAGAAAACCCAGTTTGCTGAATGCCCTACTCCTGAGGATACGAGATGGTACACCATTTTATTCGTTTGTTCCATAAAGTTCTTTGGTAAAAAAGCACCATCTGAAATCTCTTTTAATTTCTGCTCCCATTTTGCTGTCATTTCTGGAGAAGCAAGGATTTCCTGCCCAATCGCTTCAATTAATATTCTAGCTTTCGCAGTAGCATAAACTAGATTCTTGGTAACATCGATATATCGTCTATCCTTCAGCATCGTGATGATTCCGGCTCTTGTTGCCTCTGTACCAAGACCTTCTGTTTTAGATAATATTTTCTCCATTTCCTTGTCATCGATATGCTTTCCAGCTGTTTTCATTAGCGTGATTAACTGGCCTTCCGTATAGCGTTTAGGCGGCTGTGTCTGGCTCTCTTTTACATCCACTTTCGTTGTTCGGCCTTGTTCCCCTTTTGTTAAACGGGGAAGTGCTGGTTCATCCTCTTTATCCTTTTGTTTCAGAACCTTTCGCCAGCCTTCTTCGATTTGAACCTTTCCTTTCGATTGGAAAACAGCTCGACCATCTACTAAAGTTTTTACCGTCGTATATTCAGCAATGGCTTTTGTGTAATGTGCCGCGATTAAGCTGGTGACAATCATGTCGTATAATTTCTTTTCATCGGCATCGATTCTGTCAAGATTAGGAATTTGTTCAGTAGGAATGATGGCATAGTGATCGGTAACCTTTTTTTCGTTTACATACCGCTTGTTATCGACTAATGATTCCACAGGCAGTGGAAAAAACTGTTCATAACCGTTGATATGACTAATTTTATTTAGAATTTCTGGGAATGTATTCGCTTCTTCTTTTGTGACATACCTTGAATCAGAGCGGGGATAGGAAACATTTCCCTTTTGATAGAGCTTCTGCAGGACATCAAGTGTCTTTTTTGGCGAAAATTTATAGCGTTTATTCGCTTCTGCCTGAAGAGCTGATAGATTATACAGTAACGGTGGTAAAAACTCTTTTCTTTCCGAGTCAACCTCTGCTACCTCTGCAGGCTTTTCTCGGCAAAAAGCAGCAACCTTCTCAGCCATTTCTTTTGTTTTTACACGAGTTTCTCCATCATTCTGCCACTTACCACTGTATTTCTTGCCCTCGATGTTAAAATGAGCAATTACTTCCCAAAAGGGTTCAGATTTAAAATTCTCGATTTCTAATTCTCTTTTAACAATAAGCGCTAATGTCGGAGTTTGTACCCTGCCAACTGAAAACACATCAGAAAATCCTTGTTTTTGCAGGAGCAAACTATACAGCCGTGATGCATTCATCCCGACCACCCAATCCGCACAGGCGCGGGTGTATGCTTCATAATATAAATTTCTTGTATAATCTTCGTCTAGTAATTTAGAAAATCCATCACGAATCGAATTAGCCGTTAACGAAGAAATCCATAGTCGCTTCATTGGCTTTTTGCAGCCAGTTAACCGGAGAATATTTCGGATGATTAATTCACCTTCCCGCCCAGCATCGCCCGCATGAATAATTTCAGTTACAGCGGGACTCTCTACAAGCTTTTGGATAACGGAAAATTGTTTTACTTTATCCTTGGTAACCTCATATTGGAACTGATTCGGTATCATCGGCAAATTATCTAAAGACCATTTCTTCCATCCAGGCTCATACTGTTCAGGATTCACGAGTTGGCATAAGTGGCCAATCGCCCAAGTGACATAAGCGCCATTCGGAAAAGTCTCATTTGGAAAAATCTCAATAAAGCCATTTTGTTTTTTATGTTTAAAAATAGAAGCCAAGGTGGAACCTTGGTCTGGTTTTTCAGCAATAATTAATTTCATTTATGATGGCTCCCTTTTGATAAAGCATCCAGGATTCATTTTCCCACTTTATTTGTCTTTTTGTAAAGATTAAAAAATTGGCACCCTTATTTAAGGATGCCAATTGTTAAAAATTTCCGAACTCTTCTACTGCTTATTGTATTAGTTTTAAAGTTGAATCCTGCATATACCAATTTTCTTCTGGAATGATGTTAGATACAGTCAAAATAAATGATGGTATTCTTTCAACATCAAAAACGATTGCACCTATCTTCTTTGTGAACATGAGAAAGGCGTCACCATGTGAATAAGATGATAAATCATTTCCGATCTGAAGCAATGACATCAAGACTACTTGTTTTTCTTCGGCTTCAATGAAGACTTGCGGCGAGAATCTTAAAATCCATTCATCTCCCTCAATCGAAAATCGGTACATTACTCCCCACCCTTTAATAACCTTTTTTATAAGAATATGAGGCTGAAAAAAATATATGTTAGAATAGATTTTATTTATTCAGAATATTTTCGCCAGAATAAGATTTATGGATAAAAAAGCACTTTCATTCCTTGACTGCCCAAAAATATTCATGTATATTTTAAGTGTCATGTATAATTATTTGAATAGCAATTATGCTACCTTTTGTTGTACATGATAATATTTATCTTTGGCACTTTAATAGGTGTCCTTCAAAGGCTTAGGAGGAAATAGTAGATGCAAAACGGTAAAGTAAAATGGTTCAACAATGAAAAAGGTTTCGGTTTTATCGAAGTTGAAGGTGGAGACGATGTATTCGTACACTTTAGCGCGATTACTGGTGAAGGCTTCAAGTCTTTAGAAGAAGGCCAAGAAGTTTCTTTCGAAATCGTTGAAGGAAACCGTGGACCACAAGCTGCTAACGTAGTTAAACTTTAATCTAAAAAACAAACCAAAGGCTGACATATTTGTCAGCCTTTTTCTTATCCAGCCAAGGTGCCTGACCAACCCCGAGTTGAACGACTCTTCAGTCAAGAAACTGAAATCATGTTAGTTTCTTCCCATATTCCTGCAGTTTTTCCCCAACTGTACATTGTGAAATACAAAAGCGATGTGCTAACCTCCTGCCGCCGTCCTGTTTAAACTGTTTATGTACAAAACAACCGTTACAGTATTGACCTAGCAGTGATTCAACATGATGAAACAGTTCTTTTCTGTTAGAATTTCTCACGAATTCAGGCACCCCGATTCCTATATAATTTGCGCTCTTGCAAAAATTTCCTTCCCCTCTAACGCCTGTGTAGCTAATTTATCTGCTTCCTTATTATCGTTTCTTGGAATTGGGGTGTACTTTGGCGTGAGCGAGAGCGCTTTGATCTTTTCCTCAATCCTGTCAAGCCAGGCATTGAGAACATCCTCGTAGCATGGCCATTCGCCTTCCAGCTGTTTCAAAACAACCTGTGAGTCACCTTTGAATTCACAAGGCAGATGGTGAACACCTAATTCCTCTAAAATCGTTAGAGCATAGTAAAAGGCTGCATATTCTGCTTCATTATTTGTTTCCATTTCATCGAACTTTTCGTTCGCCCGTATTCGATATTTCTTTTTCCCTTGTTTAAAAAATATTACAACACCAAGACCGGCCGTATTGGTATCCTTTTGAAATCCACCATCAAAATAAACGGTGATTTCATGAGGATCATCTTCGATTTCAGTTGTAAGCTTCTTCAGTTCTTTTAATATCCATGATGTACCAGCTTCATCATAGAAATATATATCATTTGCTTTCCCTAACTTTTCAAGTTCTTCACCAGCTTGTATTGCCAATTCAGTTGATATCCAATCAGAGGTAAATTGAATTTTTTCATTTCCGCCTGTTTTATAATTCCACTCAAGTCTATATTTCATGATATTCAACCTTTCTGACAAAAATTTCCGACTTGAAACCCACATGTATATAGAAAGAATCTTTGATTGCACTTTCTTACCATATGTTTAAAGATATAATCTTAGCATACCCACTTCAACAAAGTAGAAATAGGAAAAATATAAATCCTGCGTTTTGTGTTTCATTATGATAAAATTTCTTTTATTATGAAACTGGGAGGGTCTGCATTGATTGAAGTTTACATCGACGGTGCCAGTGCCGGTAACCCTGGACCAAGTGGTGCTGGAATATTTATTAAGGGAAATGGCACAGCCGAAAAATATTCGATCCCGCTTGGTTTGATGACAAACCATGAGGCTGAATATCATGCCTTTATAACAGCGCTAGAGATTTGCCTAGAGAAAGGCTACTCTCAATCAGTTGTATCCTTTCGCACCGATTCTGAATTAGTTAATAAAGCGGTCGAGAAAGAATTTGTTAAAAACAAAATGTATGCGCCGCTTTTAGAAAAAGCATTAGAGTTAGCCAAACAATTTGATTTATTTTTTATGAAGTGGATTCCAAGCATTGAAAATAAAGCGGCCGATGAATTGGCCAGGGCCGCAATTCGAAAAAATACAAACACTAGCGGATAAACAAAAATCCTCCCTTTTGGGAGGATTCTCGTTTAAATTGCGACTAGTTCTCTTTCTTTAACAAACTTTAGGGCCGCATTTCTTGTTTGTATTTTGCTCGAAACAAGAGTTTCTAATAACGACACATAAAAGCTGCCATCAAAGCTTTTCTGGGCTTTTAAAGTGATCTCTATTGCGGAATTAATCAATTCATCAGAAGCATTCGTATATTGTTTTCCGAAATAAATAAACCCGATTGCCTCATCTTGAAATTGAAAACCTTTTCCTTCCAAGTAATGCAAGTACTCATCAACTGTCCGCACTGGCTTCTCCATCCCCTATCCAAGCAATCTAAAACCATTCACTATCAGATTTTAACCTATATTTCGACAATGTTCTACTCTTTTTTGTGCATGCATGCCCAACCACACCGACTAAAGCACCAAGAATGGCACCGCCAATTACTTCTTCAGGCTGATGTCCTAACATTTCTTTTAGCTTTTTAGGAGCTTCTTGTTCAAATTCAACACTTTCTTCTTTATCGACCTTTTCAATTAGGTCATGCATGGAATTTACCTTTAAGGTGAGTTCACCCGTTTGGCGCCGGATTCCCTGCGCGTCATACATAACAATTAATCCGTAAACCAATGAAAGGGCAAAATCAAAGGTTGGCAGACCACGTTGTAACGCGATAAAAGTGGTGAGTGTTGAGACTCCTGCTGAATGGGAGCTTGGCATCCCACCTGTTTGGAAAAAGAGGTCTGGGCGCCATTCTTTCTTTTTATAATAATGAATGGGAATTTTCATGCCCTGTGCTAAGCCAATGCTGAAAAGGGCTAAGTAAACACCTTTGTTCATTTCATCACCTCTTACCTTATTGTTTAGAAAGTTGAGTTTTATTATTCTCGCGTGGAAATACTAAAAAAATGGGAGGTGAACGAAGATGAGCAAAAACGATAATGCTAATCGCGGTATAAAGACTCATGGGGTCAATCCACAAGGATATGGTCAAGATGCAGAGTTTGCTGAAGAACCAAAAAGTAAATTAGAAAATGCTGCTAAGAAAAAAAATACAAAATAATAGTCCGGAAAGAGGCTGCCCTATTTTAAAGGACAGCCTCAGGCTTTACATCATAAATGAGAGCCATTAATTAATATTAAAAAAGATTTTGGTATTGTTTCGAATTTGGGTGTTTATCACCTGTAAATTCATACCTTTGATTTCCGCTATTTTTTTAAGCGACTCCTTGATCATAAGGGGGTGTGTTCTTTTCCCAGAAAATGGACCTTCAAAGGGCCATGGACCATCTGTTTCAACCATGAGTTGATTAATCGAATAATTTCGAACTAAAGTGACGTTTTCAGGTTCTTCCATGGCAATCTCCGGAGTAACTGAAACAAAGTATCCGTTTGCCAACATTCTCTCTGTTGTCCGCTGATCCCCTTTAAACCAGTGAAAATGAGCCTTAGAAACGGAATGCTTTTCGAGAAGATCACAAACAACTGGGGCATCAGAATAGACAGCATGAAGAGAGATTGGCTTTTCCCAATTTTTTGCTAGTTTCACAAATATTTCAAGCAATTCAATATAGCGGCCATAATCTTTTTTTGTGACTTTATTTTCTGCCCTCATAAAAAATGGCAGCCCTACTTCTCCCACAGCAATCATTTTGTCTTTGTTAACTCTCATCCAGTTTATTAGTTCACCAAGTTCTTTTTCTGTTGGTAGAAGCTGCTCTGGATGAAAACCAAATGCAGGTTTTACGATTGGATATCGTTCCGATAAAACAAGATTCCTCTTACAGGAATCCAGATTCATCGAAACTGAAACCAGTGCTTCAATGGCTTCGTTCTCCTCAGCTAGCGCGGCAATTTCAATGTCGTCATATTGATCTAAATGAATATGTGCGTCTATTAGCTTCTCCATTCTTGTCACTTCCTACGTTTTTTATGTATCCTTCAATAGAAATGCCCCGTCATTCAATAGGAGATTATATAGAAGCAGGCTGCCCTGTGTTGGGGCAGCCTCGGATTTTAGGAAACAAATGATGCTTCAAGCGGCAGCAGACGCTGCACGCCACGAAGTTCTAGTTCCATTAATTTATTTAATGCTTTTTCCTTTTCAATCTTAAGTCCTGCCTCTTCTAAATTACATGTTACAGGGACATCACACTTAATTTCCGCAAGGATTCGCGATAAATGGAGCATTTCTAAATCCTGCTCAATTTTCGTTTTGTGAGACTTTGAAAGACAGTCGAGATTAGAGATAATCCCCTCAACATGTTCAAATTCCTTTAAGAGCTTAAGAGCGGTTTTTTCACCAATACCCTTTACTCCAGGATAATTATCACTAGTATCCCCCATTAAAGCCTTTAGGTCTATCATTTGTCGAGGTTTGATCCCTTTTTCTTCAAAGAATGTATCAGGAGTATGCACTTGATAATTACCATATCCCTTTTTCAATAAAATAACTGAAATGCTATCATCAAGTAGCTGAAGAATATCCTGGTCACCGGTTAAAATCGAGACATTTGCATGCTCTTTAGCCTGATAGGCAATGGTTCCAATGCAGTCATCCGCTTCATAGCCCACTAAACCAATGTTTGGAATATCAAAAGCAGCGACTACTTCTTTTACTAAATCAAATTGTGGTATTAATTCTACTGGGGCTTCACCACGATTCCCTTTATATGCACTGTACAATTCAGTTCGAAATGTTTTACTTCCCATATCCCAACAAACCGCTACGTGGGAAGGGTTAAAGGAAGATACTGCAGTAAATAAATGTTTAATGAAGCCGTGAATTCCATTCGTTGGAATTCCTTTTGAATTTATCATAAACTGGCCTGAAACAGCCGTAGCATAAAAAGCTCGGAATAATAGCGCCATTCCATCTACTAGCATAAGTGAAGGTTTTTGATTTTCCAATGTATTGACCTCCTATCAATTAAAAAACAACACGGGTTCTATTATAGCATAAATATTACTGAATTTTGTTTTCTTGATAGGAAATCCAGTCGCTAAAACTTCCCAAGTAAAGTTTTACCTTTTCAAACCCAGCTGCTTTTAATGCTAAAAAATTCGGCGCGGCAGTCACACCAGATCCACAATATACGATAATTTGTTTATCAGGATTGATGTCATTAAAACGTTGTTTTTGTCCTTCTGCAGGTTTGTAGTAGCCTGCATTTAAGCCTTCAAACCACGGTTTGTTAATCGCCCCAGGAATACGCCCCGCTTTTTTATCAATCGGTTCCTCTAATCCCAAATAGCGTCTTTCTTCCCTTGAATCTATAAGAATCGTTTGAGAATCCTGGCCCCCCGCTATTACTCTAACATCCTCCATACTTGCAAATACTTCGTGGTTTATGTTGGGCTTAAATGTAGTTTGCTTGAAGACTAGAACTTCTGTTGTCACTGGATAGTTACCTTCCTTCCAGCCACTGAATCCTCCGTCCAAGACCGATACTTTTTCATGCCCAAGGTACATCAACATCCACCAAAATCTTGCGGCAAATGCACCTTCCCCTTGGTCATAAGCAATAACGGTCGTGCTTTCATCGATTCCAGCATGCTCAAGCTTGTTAATGAACTCTTTGATAGGTGGCAATGGATGTCTGCCGCCGTGTTCACTTACTTCACCAGATAGGTCTTTTTCGAGATCAAAATGAATGGCTCCAGGAATATGATTTTGATCATATTCCTGTCTGCCTTTTTCAAAGTTTGCTAATGAAAAAGAGCAATCCACAATCCGGACATTTTCCTGATGTAAATTTTTCAGAAGCCATTCTTTGTCAACAATAACATTCATAGGAATCCCCCAGTCATTTAATACTTTGACTCTTCTAGCTTTTGATAAACAGCTTCTAACGTATCGATTGGCACTCCGCCATCCAATGCAGTAAGGATGCTTACGTAAAAATCTTCGGCCTGCTCTTCTATTTGCGTTACTAATTTTTCAAATTGGTCACTCAATTTTTGAGAGTAAAAAGCAGCTAGGTTTTCACCTTCAACTTTTAAATAGTCATCGGCTGGACCGTTTAAAACGTTATAGAGCTCATCACTCATTAACTTCTTTTCATTTTTTTCAAAAAAGGACTTTGGATTTTTGAAATAAGACAAGGCTTTCAAAAAGAGCTGTTTGTTTAGATGATTGAAGGCTAATGGAAATTCAATATCTCCTTCATGCTTCATCTCAAAGGTTGAAAAGGATATGTCCTTATTTATTTCCACCATGCTGCGCGTTAGGGCTATATGATAGTCAGTTAACACTTTTCCTGCAAAAGCATCCAGTCTGACCGTTGTCGCTCTAAGCTCCTGTGCGAAATCGAAGCCTAGACTTTCTAACAGCTCATCCAAAGCAGTCTGTAATGCCTTCTTTAAATTTCTTCCATCATCCCTTAAGGCTGCAGGATTAAATGCTTCTTTAAAAAAGTCACCGAATCGGAAAAATACTCTTTGTTTAATATAGTAAAGGAGTTCTTCTGCTTCTTGATTCATTCGTTTTTGTAAACCATCTGGTGTTTGTTTTTCCAGGATAGCCTTCATCATCGATTTTTGTTTTTTTAATTCGAAGAGTCTTTGTTCTTTTACAGTTTGATCCTCTTTTGAACTTTGAATTAGTTTTCCAACTAGCTCCTGAACACGATATAATTCATTCCCCGCAGAGGTAATCGCCATTTCTGTTAAATCATTTGAAATAAAATGATAGAAATCTCCTTCAAAATCTCCCATTCCAGACTGCATATCTTTGTTCGGTTCGAGCTTTTCTTTTAGTGCTAGTAAACTAGATAACGGGTAAAGATGTGGATTCCGGATTCCATATTTTATTAATTGCTCTGTAACATAATCGGCAACGGTATCCTTTTCTTCCTCGTTTTCAGCTAAATCAATCGCATTAATAATAAAAAACATTTTATCGAGCTGGAACGATTCCTTTACGCGTCCAAGCTGAATTAAAAATTCCCTGTCTGCTTTAGAAAAGGCATGATTGTAATACGTAACAAACAAAATCGCATCGGAGTTTTTAATATAATCAAACGCTACACCCGTATGGCGGGCATTGATTGAATCGGCTCCAGGTGTATCTACGAGCGTGATTCCTTTACGAGTTAATTCACAATCATAGTAAAGCTCAATCCATTCCACAAAGCACGACTTCTCTTCCAAAGCAACGAAGTCAGCAAATTCTTTTAAATCGGTTTCCAATACACTTCCGAGCTGATTACCGTGGAGATTGAACCCCTTTTTAAATGCTTGTAAAAAGGCATAGTGAGTCTTTTCCGTGATGCCTTCCTGACCCTTTTCAAGCAATACTTTTTCAATTTCATTTGCCGCTGTTTCTAAATTGGAACCTTGGAGCTCAAATAATTTCAGAGAACGGTTTACGTCCTCGAGCATTGCATTTTTTTCTTTAAATTTAACAAGCACCGTTCCATGCTGATAACGGTCAGTAATTGGCTTAATTTTATTAATCGCAGCAGTGGTTGGGTTTGGTGATACCGGAAGTACCTTTTCTCCCATTAGTGCATTAGCAAATGAAGACTTACCCGCACTGAATGCACCAAATAATGCCACTGTAAACCCTTTGTGTTCCAATCGGTCTGATTTGTCTTCCAATTCCTTTGCCAGCTTTTGAAATCCAGGCAGGCTGTTAATCAGCTTTGCGGATTGATTTAAACGGGTAACCATGCTTTGTAAATGACCTCTTGCTGCTTCCGTTTCGTTTTTCTTTGTCTCATTCGTATTTATCTTTGTTACTGGTAGTATTGGCTCATTCTTCTGAACTTCCTTTGTTTCAGAACGAGGCTGACCATGAACAACTTCAGCCTCTTCTTCCTCCTGTTGAAATAGCAAGTAATCGTCTTGTTTGCTTTCAACAGGTTCATTTAGCAATTTAACCACTGAAGCTTCAGTAATCGCCGTTTCTTGTTCAAATTTCGTTCGTTCAGCAAGGGCAGTCACATATTGCTCTAGATTCTGAAACTCTTTTTGATACATTTTTGTTAACTGATCTGTTTTCGCTTCTAATGCAGGAATGAGCGCATCTTTAAAATTCAAAATGCCGTCTCGGGCTATTTTCTTGATCCCATTTGCCAAATCTTCTGTGTAATGAAGGAGATATTCACCTGAAACCATAGCCCCCGGCTTAACCGTTTGAACCATCAAGTCGATTGGAACCTCGATGGCAAACGATTGTGCCTTACTTAACAGCTCTTGGTTATCAAGACCATTGTTCTTTAGGACAGAAATTAAATATTCACGCAAATGCCATTCCAGCTGTGATTTCGTTTTATCTACCAGGTCTTGGTAAAGAAGGTCAAGACGAGCATTCTTCTCTTCAAGAGTTTTTTGTTTCGAGAAAAGGAATCCCACCTTAAATTCCGGCTGCGCTGCTTCAAGAAAAGCCTCTGCTAGCTCCCTTGTTTGAAAAGGCATTAAATAAGCATTTTTCATAATTGTAGCGATTTCATCATCCATTTCCTTTTCCGTTTCCTTTACCCCTTTTTCAAGGGTCTGAAGATTTTCGGTAATGGATTGATAGGTTAGTATTAATTGCTGTTTTTCTTCCTCTGCCAGTTCACTTAACACGTCAAAAATCGGCTGAAGTTCGTCTTCCCTTGTTTTTCGTTGTTGATCAAGATGGTCTTGAGCTATCTTTTTTAATGAATGAAAAATGGATTGTTGAAGAAGTTGATCTTTATTCTGTAATTTCTCTGCAATAAATGCCTTTAGTTCCTTAAATTCATTCAGTTTATGGTCTTGAAACTTTAAGGAAGTATAAAAGATTCGCGCTGGCTTAACTCCCCATGCGCCAAAAGAATCCTGAACACTTTCTTTAAATTTACCGAAAGTAAGCTCTTCTTCCTTGTGCTTATCCACTTGGTTGATTACGAGATATACTTCTTTTCCGGCTTCCGTTAACTCCTTGGTAAATAAAAAATTAAGCTCAGCTTGGACGTGATTATAATCCATCACATATAAAACTAAATCAGCCAGGTGGATTGCAGATTCAGTTGCCACCCTATGAGCATCGTCAGCCGAGTCAATCCCAGGCGTATCCATAATCACGGTATTAGCAGGTAACTGCGAGTCAGCATGGCTGATTTCAATTTCTTCGATTTGGTCGCCATCCTTGCAGTAGTTTTTTACTAATTCATAATCATAAGGGGCCAAATAAATCCTCGGTTTCTCATTTTTGAAAATAACTTTCGCATATTCCTCACCTGTTTTTACCTTTACAAGGTTTGCACTGGTGGGAATCGGGCTTGAAGGCAGCAAATTTTCGCCAACTACCTTATTAATCATCGTTGATTTTCCCGCTGAGAAGTGACCGCAAAAAGCAATCATAAACTCTCGGTTCTGAAGTTTTTTTGCTAATTGCTTTGTCTTTTCAGCGTTTTCTGTATCACCATTTTTGATAAGGTATTCATATAAAGCAAGAATCTTATTTTTAAGCGATGGAATCGTTTCTTGTTTAGTAGCCATTTGCACCATAATTTCTTCCCCTTGTTCACAACTTTGTAATATTTTATATTTTATACGATAATTCAAACTTTTCCTATTGCGAAAACTCAAATTGTTAACATAATATTCACTTCTTTTAATTTTTTTCTTAGTTACAATAAAGAAATAAGGAAAGGAAGTGGATTATGGCATTTAGGGAACGTACGGAGTCAGATGAGTTGAAGATTTTTAGGATTTTGAATAATCGTACGATATTACCAAGTAAAGAGAAACAAATCTATTCTAACTTAGAAAAAGGATTTAAAGGTGAAGTGATGTTTGATCAATTAACGGAAGGGCTTAATCCAAATAAGTTTTTGATAGTGAATGATTTACTTCTGGAGACGAACTCTACCACTTTTCAAATAGATTCATTTATCATTAGCCAAGGGACCCATTTTCCGTGTGAAGTGAAAAATTTCGAGGGGGATTACTATTATAAATCCGATCAGTTCTTTGCCATGAATGATACTGAGATACAGAATCCGCTAGACCAAATAAAGAGAAGTGACGCATTGCTTCGCCAGTTTCTCCAGAAGAAAAAATACTCTATTTCGATAAAATCAAATGTCTTCTTTGTCAATCCTGCATTCACCCTCTATCAAGCACCACGGGACAAGCCAATTATTTATCCCACTCAGCTCGCTAAATTTTTGGAGGAATTAAATGCGAGAACTTCTATTCTAAACGATGACCACTATAAGCTTGCCGAAGATTTAGTGAAGGAACATAAAACAATCTCCCCCTATACCCGATTACCTCCATATGACTATTATCAAATGAAGAAAGGACCATGCTGCATGGTGTGTCATTCCTTTACGGTTTCGTCTGATGGAACGATCTTAGCCTGCCATTCATGTGGGTGTGTAGAATATGTGGAAGACGCCATATTGCGGTCCGTTAGGGAACTTCAGCTGCTCTTTCCAGATATAAAAATCACCACAAATTTGATATTTGAGTGGTGTCAGGTGATTGAATCTAGAAAACAGATTAGGCGGATATTGAAGAAGCATTTTAATAAAATGGGATCAAGGCATTCTACCTATTATATATAAAGAGATAAAAATTGGGTGGAGTGACCGAAAATGCTTTTCATTTATGGCTTTCGGTCACTCTAAGTTTACTGCAATGACCCAAATGCTTTTTCTGAATGCTCTTCGGTCACTCCAGCTTACCTGCATCGACCCAAATGCTTTTTCTGAATGATCTTCGGTCATTCCAGACCCCCTGCATTGACCCAATTGCTTTTTCTGAATGCTCTTCGGTCACTCCAGACCTCCTGCATTGACCCAATTGCTTTTTCTGAATGCTCTTCGGTCACTCCAGCCTACCTGCATCGACCCAAATGCTTTTTCTGAATGCTCTTCGGTTACTCTAGACAACCTGCATTGACCCAAATGCCTTTTCTAAATGCTCTTCGGTCACTCTAAGTTTACTGCATCGACCCAAACGCCTTTTCTGAATGCTCTTCGGTCACTCCAGACCTCCTGCATTGACCCAAATGCTTTTTCTGAATGCTCTTCGGTCACTCCAGCTTACCTGCATCGACCCAATTGCTCTTTCTGAATGCTCTTCGGTCACTCCAGCCTACCTTGCATTGACCCAAACGCAGTTTCTTTATGCTCTACGGTCACTCCAGACCTCTTGCATCGACCCAAATGCTTTTTCTGAATGCTCTTCAGTCATTCCAGACCCCTTGCATTGACCCAAACGAAGTTTCTTTATGCTCTACGGTCACTCCAGACCTCTTGCATCGACCCAATTGCTTTTTCTGAATGCTCTTCTGTCACTCCACCCCACAGACAAAGAAAAAGCCAGAGATTTCTCCCTGGCTTTAAACAATACCCTCTGTTAATGCGTTACATTTTTTAAGACGTGTTTCATGACAAATGCGTATATGATTACCGTTCCACCTACTAATGCAAAAGCCATAAGTTACACCTTCCTATCCGCTCGATTTCAATGAGAATGATTTTCATTTTCTATAAAAATAGGATATCACAGGTGATAATCATTTTCAATACAGATAAGTTAATTGTCATATTTATTTAACAATTTCGGTAGAAACCGATTACATTTTTCAAAACTGCCTTCATATTCCGTTAGCGCGCGCAGCGCTTTTTCCTCTGCTGGTATTCGGATCGACAACATCAATACATTTAATAGCGTGAACAAACTAGCTGTTATGTATGCGCCAAAGAATAACGGAACAACCATAAGTTCAATTGTGACAACTACATAGTTGGGATGTTTGATAAAACGGTATGGTCCTTTTCTGACAACATCAACGTTTGGTAAAACGATGATTTTTGTATTCCAGTACCTCCCGAGCGAAGATATTGCCCAAATTCTCATCAACTGAGCAAAAACAAACACAACAGCTAATAATGGCCAGATGGGTGAAATTTCACGTGAAAAGGCAAATTTCTCAAAGATAAATACTAAAAAAAATAAAGAATGCATCAACACGATATACGGATAATGATTACTTCCAAATTCTAGCGCACCTTGTTCCTTCATCCACTTTTCATTTCTACGAGCAATCACCAACTCCAGTAATCGCTGAAACATAATAACCGAAATAATTACGAGAAAAGGAATCATTTGTTACCCCCATTGAATTATTAATAATTCTGAACTAAATCCTGGTCCAAGTGCGGTACACAGACCATACGAACCCACTTCACCACCTAATTCCATAAACCTTTTAAGTACATATAAAATCGTTGCTGAAGACATGTTTCCATAATTTTTTAAAACATCTAGTGAAATGTCCGTCATGGAAGAAGGAATACCCAACGATTTTATGTAGGCGTCAATAACTTTTTTTCCGCCGGGGTGGGCAATAAAATGGCTAATATCCGCTAACTCAAGCCCATTCTGAGTTAGGAAATTACTTACATTCGGTTTTAACCAGTCTTCGATGATACTTGGGATATCTCTTGAGAACACGACAAAAAGTCCTTGATCGCGAATATCCCAGCCCATTACATCTAATGAATCTTGCATCAACGTAGATTGAGTATTTTTGATTACCGGAGCAGTCTTTTTGGCATTCAATGAACGAATGTTTACCTCATCTCCACAAACCAAAGCACAAGAGACTCCATCTGCAAATAGTGAGGTTCCGATCAAGTTGCTCTTTGAAAAATCATTCCGTTGAAACGTCAAGCTGCAGAGTTCTACAGAAAGCACTAATACCTTCGCTTCTGGGTAAGCCTTGCAATATTCAAATGCCCTTGATAATCCAGCAGCACCTCCTGCACAGCCAAGACCCCAAATGGGTATTCTTTTTGTATGTGCTCGGAATGGCAATAGATTCATAATTCTTGCTTCGATACTGGGAGTTGCTATACCAGTGGTCGAGATATAGATGATCGCATCAATTTCTTCACAGTCTATTTCTCTAGTCAAAAATGTCCCATTTTTAAGGCAGTTCTCAATAGCCTGTTTTCCGAGTATTATAGCTGATTCAATATAGGCATTATTTTTCTCTGCAAAGGAACGGTCTTCTTTATACCATTCGATATTTTTAGCCAATTGTCTTTTTTCGATTTGTCCGTTCTGAAAGGCTTTGAGGAGTCTTTCGATATCCTTGAACCTTTCTGAAAAAAGCTCCCTGGCAAAGTCCATAGCTTGCTCTTGTTTTAGTTCAAAAGGGGGAATTGCTTCTGCGATTGAAAGAATCGATGGCATCCGTTCATTCTCCTTAAATGTATGTATTGGTATTTTTACCAAAAAAAGGAGATTTATGTATAAAAAAAAGCCTCCCTACGAAAGGGAAGCAAACGTTTTGAAGGTTGTTGTTGTGCTATTTGATTATAACTCGGATGTGGATTCAATTCATTACGAAAACATTTCCAGTTTTCGACGCTTCACAAACTCCATTATTTTTCTGGTTGAGATTGAACCTCAATTTTTATCTTTTTATCAGCCAAGGACCCACAGATTTGACAATGTTCTTTTTTGTCATAGAGGAGACGGCATGGTTCACAATAATATTTTTCCATCAATAACACGCTCGCTTCTCGAAATTCTAATATATTTCTTTTATTCTATTAAAAAGTTTCACAATTGTGACAAATATTAAAAAACAAGCTTTTATCATCAAAAAAATCATATTCAATTACTTTTATCACAGCTATTTATTGATAGTTCACATTTCAGTCACAACTTAGTCACTACTATTGTGATATATATCACTGATATATCAAGTTTATAACTTTATCATAGTGAATATCTCAGGAATGAACTTTTTGTGAACTGTCAATTTTGTTATTTTTTCTACACAATTGTTTTGTATTATGAAAGAGAACTTATTATTAAATTTTAATTTTCTGAAGGGAGTGCAAGGGGGATGGCGAAAGCGGAACTTAAAACAAACAAACGAACAGAAATTGAAGACAGCTCTTCTCTTAAAGGGACTTTAGCATCCGTTTTCTTTTTGGGGATCTTTTTAGTTGTCACATGGGTAAGTGTCTATGTCTTATTCGTAGAACGTTTTTAATGATGACAGTTTTCGTAAAGTTGTTGTTAAAATCCTAAAGCCGATTTTAACGTGGAAATAGTTATTTTGCGCTTTAGAATTTAGTTTGCAGGCTCTTTTCATATTAAATTTATTTTATTTTCTATTATCGCGTGAAACTTAGCAGAATTGTTCCAAAAAGCAACAATGTTTAAGAAAAGAGCCTTAAAGAGAGAAAGGGGAAAAACCATGCATATGCATAAGTTTGAAAAAATTTGGCTTATCTTCGGTATAGGCGCTCTTGTAGTTTTCTTATCAGTTGTAGGTGTAAGCGCTTTTTACTTAGGTAACAAGCCGCCTAGCTGTTTAACAACCATTGATCCAAAAAAAGTTGATACAGAAGCTCCGTTCGACAAACCTGGGTTAAATAAGGTTGAAGGGAAAGAATGGGATTATGAATTAGTGTATGTTGCTTCTGCTTTCCTCTACAATCCTGGTGAAGTAGAAGTACCACTGGGAGCAAAAGTAAAAGTTATTGCAACAACAAAAGATGTAGTTCACGGTTTTCAAGTAGCTGGTACGAATATTAATATGATGCTTGAACCAGGATATGTTAACGAAATTGTCACTACATTTGATAAAGAAGGCGAATATTTAGTAGTTTGTAATGAGTACTGTGGTACTGGTCACCACTTAATGAGTTCTAAGATAAAGGTGGTTAAATAATGATTAGCCAAACAACAAAATTAAAAGTTGATCCGCGTGATGGAAAGCTTGCGATGGCACACTTTTATGTTGCCTTTATTGCTCTGGCTTTAGGCGGTCTGATGGGGTTACTGCAAACCCTCGTTCGTTCAGGTAAATTCGAACTTCCATGGGGTATTGATTATTATCAAATTTTAACTGTACATGGTGTTTTGATGGGACTAGTTTTAACCACGTTCTTTATAATGGGATTCCAATATGCTGCGATTAGCCGCACAGCAGGTACCCATTCTCCAGCAGCACGAAGAATAGGCTGGATTGGTTTTTGGGTTATGACAGTAGGAACCATCATGGCGGCAACGATGGTTTTACTTAAGGAAGCATCTGTTCTTTATACATTCTACGCACCACTGAAAGCTCACTGGATCTTTTACTTAGGTTTGACATTCGTAGTTGTGGGAAGCTGGCTTGATGGAGCTGCCCAAATTATGACTTATGCCAGATGGCGTAAAGAAAACCCGGGTAAACCAAGTCCGTTGTTAAGCTTTATGGCTATCATAAATACAGTAATGTGGATTGTAGCAACATTAGGAGTAGCGTCAACCGTACTATTCCAGTTATTACCTTGGTCACTTGGCTTAGTAGATACAGTTGATGTCCTTGTCAGCCGTACATTGTTCTGGTATTTCGGACACCCGCTTGTGTATTTCTGGTTACTTCCTGCTTATATGTGCTGGTATGCAATCATACCAAAAATTATTGGCGGTAAAATTTTCTCGGATTCATTAGCACGTCTATCGTTTATTCTGTTTTTACTATTCTCAATTCCAGTTGGTTTCCACCATCAATTAACGGAGCCAGGAATTGATCCAGCATGGAAATTTTTACAGGTAGTTTTAACGTTTATGGTTATTATTCCATCATTGATGACGGCATTTTCTTTATTTGCAACGTTTGAGAGATATGGACGCTCTAAAGGGGCAACTGGTCTTTTCGGCTGGTTCAAGGTACTGCCATGGAAGGATGCTCGTTTTACCGTTCCATTTATCGGTATGGCAAGCTTTATTCCAGCAGGAGCAGGCGGTATCATCAACGCTTCCAACCAAATGAACCAAGTAGTCCATAACACGATATGGGTAACAGGTCACTTCCATTTAACTGCTGCAACCTCGGTTGTCTTAACGTTCTTTGGAATTTCTTATTGGCTAGTTCCACATTTAACCGGACGTAAATTAACAAAAGCGATGAATAAGTTAGCAATTATTCAAGGTTGGGTTTGGTTTATCGGTATGGCATTTATGTCAGGCGCTATGCACTTCCAAGGTCTTCTTGGAGGTCCTAGACGTTCCGCTTTCTCAACTTATGGAGATTCAGCTCAAGCTCTTGAATGGATTCCTTATCAAATTGCACAGGCAGTTGGCGGATCGATTCTATTCCTTGGAATCATTTTGATTCTTATCATCTTTATTAATCTTGCTTTCTTCGCTCCTAAAGGAGAGGAAGAATTCCCTGTTGGTGAAGCTGAGAATTCGGAAGAAAAAGCACCAATGATATTCGAAAACTGGAAGTTATGGCTCGGTATCACTGCTTTACTTATTATTTTCGCTTACACAATACCGTTTATTGACATGATTCAAAATGCACCGCCTGGATCAGAAGGCTTTAAGACTTGGGGTTCTTGGTAAATAGAAAAGCAGAAGGCGCCCGATTATCGGCGACAAGCAGAAGACGAGCCGGCAGGAAGGTTGTTTTTTACCTTCTTGACGGATTGCTTCTGACTCGAGCCGATGGCGCCTGGAGCTAGACAAATAGAAAAGCAGAAGGCTACAATCACAGTATTGTAGCCTTTTCTCTGTTATTTTTCCGGAAAGAAAGTATAGGAAGATTAACCAGAATCACTGAAAATAAGATTAAGAGTGATCCAATAAATTGCCATAAACCAAAGCCTTCATTGTACAAAAAAACGCTTAATAGCGTTGCTACCACAGGTTCCACCGTTGCAATGATTGCCGCTTTACTGCTGTCCATTTTCTCTAGCCCTTTTGTATATAATAGGTACGCTAGTACAGTTGGAAACAACCCTAACCCAATTCCGTAAAAAAGAACCTCCGCACTTACCAGAATACTAGCTTTTTTCCACATATCCGTAATAGGCAGTAAGGCAATAGAAGCAACTAAGAACGTGTAGAATGTAACAGTGAATGGTGAATATTTTTTCAAGGCGAATTTCCCAAATATAGTGTAAAGTGCATAGCCAAATCCTGCACCCAGCCCAGTAATAATCCCTGCCAAACTAATTGTGGTTGTTTCAAATACCCCTACTCCTGCAATTAAAACACAGCCTGTTAAAGTTCCTAGGACAGAAATAATTTTCCACCTATCCAGCTTTTCTTTTAGAAAAAAAAAGGATAAAACAACCACAAATGCCGGTGCTGTATAAAGTAAAATGACGGCAAATGATAAACTCATTTGGTTTATAGAAGTAAAATAGCACCAATTGAATAGAACAATACTAAAGACCCCAGTTCCAATAAAATATCTTGTATCAGAAAATCTAATTTTCAACTGTTCTTTATATTTTAGAATTCCAATCAAACCAAGTAGCACTACGGCTGAAACAACCCTCAATGTAACGATTTCCATTGGGGTAAAACCAATATTCGCCAAATTCCTGACGAAAATTGCAATGATTCCCCATAATGCTGCACTTACTGCGATCATCATAAACGGAACAAATTTCCCCATCCCCCACACACCTTATATAAGAAGGAAGGGATAAATTCTCCCTTCCTCTTCTTCATTTTTATTTTAATTGATATACTTTTCCATATTTTTCATACAAATAATCAACTAAATATTGCGCATTTAAGCCTTCCCCAGTTACATCTTTAAGAATCTCGAGCGGTTTTTTAAGCTTACCATATCGATGTACGTTTTTCGTCAGCCATTCCTTAATTGGCAGCAAATTTCCTTCCTCTAACAGTTGGTCAAAGTTCGGCAGATCCGCAAGCATTTTCTTCTTAAACTGTGCCGCGTACATGTATCCTAGTGCATAGGACGGGAAGTATCCAAAACTTCCCCCTGCCCAGTGAACATCCTGAAGGACGCCCATCGCATCATTATCTGGTGTAATTCCTAAATATTCCTCATATAAATTATTCCAAACTTTCGGCAGGTCCTTTACCTCTATCTCCCCATTAAATAAGCCTTTTTCAATTTCATATCGAATAATAATATGAAGTGGATAGGTTAATTCATCTGCCTCGATTCGAATGAGTGAAGGCTTCGATTCATTAATGGCTCGGTAAAAATCTTCGATGGCAACTTGGTCAAACTGACCCGTTGCATAAGTCTTTAGCAGCTCATAATTGTTTTTCCAAAAAGAATAACTACGTCCCACGATATTTTCGTAGAACAGAGATTGCGATTCATGAATGCCCATTGACGTTCCAGTACACAATGGGGTTCCGATTAAATCATTTGAAATATTTTGTTCATACAAGGCATGGCCGCCTTCATGAATCGTACCGAAAACTGCTGTACGAAAATCCTGTTCATCATAATTTGTTGTAACTCGGACATCTCCTGGATTTAAACCTGTTGCAAAAGGATGAACGGTCTCATCCAACCTGCCGGCATTGAAATTGTAGCCCATTTTCGCAAGAATATCTAAACTAAAGGCACGCTGTTTTTCCTTTTTAAACGTATCAAACAAGAATTCAGTTTTGGGTTTATTTGGGGAGTCAGCAATTTGTTTAACTAGCGGGACGATTTTATCCCTTAAATCCCCAAATACTTTGTCTAGAACTTCTACCGTAATTCCAGGTTCATATAGGTCTAGTAAGACATCATACCGATTTCCTTCAAAACCCCAATAATTTACAAATCGTTTTGTCGTTTCAACCAGCTTTTCTAAGTAAGGCCTGAACATTTCAAAATCTGACTTTTCTTTCGCATCTTCCCAAACTGTTTCCGCTTTTGATTGGAGAATGACATATTCTTTGTATTCCTCAGCAGGAATTTTTTTGTTTCGTTCGTATTCTTTCTTGCATTCCTCAAGAATTTTCCTAGTGGTTTCAGAAAGTTTATTTTTTGATAAGTTTGCTATGTATGCTGCCATTTCCTCTGATGTCGACATTTTAAAGACCTCAGATGAAAGTACACCAATCACCTCAGACCGCTGATCCATCCCTTGTTTGGGGGCACCTGTCCTTAGGTCCCAAAAAATTAACCCTAACGCCTCATTATAAGCACTCATTTTCTTTACGTATTCCAAAAACTTTTTTTCTATTTGCTCTGGAGTCATTCTCATAATAAATCCCCCTTTTTACTAAGGCTGTTTTCGTAAGTTTGTTGTTAAAATCTTAAAGCCGATTTTAACGTGGAAATAGATATTTTGCGCGTGAAAATTTAGTTTGCTAGCTCTTTTCTTACTAAATTTATGCTACTTTTCTGTGGAAACACAGCACAATCATTAAATTTTGTCCCAAAAAGCAACAAAGTTTAAGAAAAGAGTCTTTACTAACCATTTGTATTTTATCACATTTTTCTGAGAATAATTGGATAAAAAAAACAACAGACGATGAAATCTGTTGTAAAATGATTTTAGGGAAAGAGTATGTTAAAGAGAAGTTAAGTATGTTCAATGAGAGTTACAGTTGACCCGATTATTTCTTACCGATTGTTACTTTCCAAACTTCTGGACCTTGTTCAGCGTATTCCCAAGTAAATTGTTCAGGTCTTTCCATCATAAACTGATATTGAAGTGGTCTTGGGTCATGGTCGTTTACAATCTGCATAAATTCACCTGATTCTAGTTCGTCAAACCCTTTAAAAATAGTTGAATGCTTTTCACGTGGTGGATAATCTGGCACGTGAATAACTTTTGCGTATGTTTGCATAGTTTCACTCCTTAATAGTTCGTTAACTTCTTTTTTATAATAAAACATAAATTTATAGACTTGAGTGTTTAACATCACACCTTTGCGATGATTTTGCTTATAGTATCCGAAAAGGAGAGGTTTTGATTGAAAGAGCTGGTAGGCACTTGCACTACATGCTCAAAAGAGGTTTATTGTTTGGATGGCTTCTTTAACGGAATTTATTCTGATGATCGAAAGTTATATTGCTTTGAATGCTATGAATCAAGTAAGGAAGAAAATCCGCAAGGTTAGCCCTTGTGGATTTTTTTATACATTTTTTTCTATTGAGAATAATTTTCACATCTATGATGGAGGTCACATTATTCCCATTCAATCACTGATAAAATGAAGGTAATTAAGAATTACTAATATTAATCATTCAAGGAGTTGTCCGAAATGGAACAGAAAATTATTGAGCTAGATGTTAGAGAAGATTTAAAGAATAAGATTGAACCTTTCCAAAAAATTATGGAAGCGATAAAAGAAGTGAAAAATAATGATATATTTATCCTCCACGCTCCTTTCAAGCCGGTACCATTGTTTGCTGTCTTAAAAGCAAAGGGCTTTACCCATGAAGCAGAGGAAATTGAATCCAAACACTGGAAAGTTACTTTCACAAAGAATGCCTAATGAGAATAAGGAAAGGTGATCAGTATGATACTAGATAATCGAGGTTTAGAACCGCCTCAGCCAATGATGAGGACTCTTGCAGCCTTAGAAAACTTGGGTGAAGGTGAAGTATTAACCATTATTAATGATAGAAGACCGATGTTCCTTTATGAACAGTTAGAGGAACTTGGCTACAAGCAGCGAACAGAACCACAAAACGACGGAAGTTTTAAAATTGAAATCTTCCGCTAAGAAGGTGTAAAAATATGCTTCCACAATCGTCGATGGGAAATGAAACAAATATAAAGCTTCCTTTCTCATTTATAATTTTCAGTCTAATTGCGTTGGTGTTATCTCAGATACTCGTGCTAATAAACGGACAAATGCTTGTTAATGGCAGCTTTCGCATACCTGCCATCTGGTCCGCCGCCCACCTGCTTGTCTTGGGCTGGGCGCTCATGGTGGCAATGGGTGCGATGTATCAGCTTGTTCCAGTTGCTTTTTTAACAAAAATATGGAATGAGAAATTTGGTTTCATTCAGTTTTTTGTTACTGCTTTAGGAATTGCGTCGTTCTCTTGGATGCTGTATGTGTCGCCACAGAACGCGTTCCTACCAGGTATTTTAATGCTTCTAGGAATCTTAATGTTTTTATTCCAAATGTTTATGACCTTAAGAAAGCAGGCAAAACCCAATATCCTAACAGCCTTTGTCGGCAGTGCACTTGTTTGTTTATTCTTAACGATATTCCTGGGGATTACATTAATTTATTCTCTTCAAACTGGGTTTGCTGCTGAATACTATCAAGCAATATTTAAAAGTCATCTTTTAATGGGTGTAACAGGTTGGTTTACACTATTAATTTTCGGTTTTTCTTATAAAATGGCTCCTATGTTTTCATTATCACATGGGTTTCCAATGGTTCATGCACGATATGTATATGGCTTATATATGTCTGGTCTCGTGATCACCCTGATTTCGTTTTTTAGTGATAATAGTTACCTACTAAAAGCAGGATTTTTCCTTCTGCTTGTTGGTTTTTCAGTTTTCAGCTGGCATGTCTCGATTATCATTAAAAAAAGGCTGAAGAAGAAGCTCGATCATTCGTTTTCCTTTGCGTTAGCAGCCATAGGCTTAGGAAACCTCGTCCACTTAGCCGCATTCATTGCATTGTGGACTGAACAGTTTTCAATCCTAATAGGACCTTTGGTATACCTTTATTTATTGCTCTGGATTGTTCTAAGTATAATGGGATATTTATTTAAAATTGTTCCGTTTCTATGGTGGACTTATAAGTACAGTAAGGAAATGGGGAAACGAGCCGTCCCTTCCTTAAAAGATGTGATGAACGAACAAGTGGTTGTTCCCTTCTTTACCATATTTGTAATTGCAGTACTAGCGGTCTTCCTTTCCATTATCTTTAAAAGTATTATCCTGTTTAATGTTGGACAGTTTGTATTATCGATTGTTTTTATAGCCATTGCTTTAACGATTCTGAACGTATTAAAAAAATAACGAGGTGTTTAGGATGAACTTAAAAGAAAAAGTGTTGGAAGCTTTAAAAAGTGTATATGACCCTGAGTTAAATATTAATGTGGTTGACCTAGGATTAATTTATAATGTCGAGGTTACAGAAGAAAAAAATGTAGATGTTACAATGACGTTAACCACACCTGGATGTCCACTTCATGACAGTATAACTACTGGCGTTCGCTATGCGGTGCAAGGGATTGAAGAAACAAAAAACGTTGAAGTTAATCTAGTATGGGAACCTGCATGGTCGCCTGATAAAATGACTCCAGAGGGTCTTCGATTATTAGGTAGATAAGAAAAAGGTCAGCCGCCATGGCTGACCTTTTTCTATACTTCTACTGCCTCTGTAGGCAGGACATCTTTTATTTTCTGCAATAACGCTGGATCGATATCCTCATTTAGCATGATATGAACTGTACCTTGATCATTTTCACTTCTAATTAATCGTCCAATCCCCTGTCTCAAACGCAGAAGCATATAGGGTAAATCCACTTCCGCATATGGGTCAGTGACACCATTCCTTTTTGCCGTAAACACCGGATCATTTGGCGGGAACGGTAGTGAAAAAATCATCACATTTTCTAATGATCTTCCCGGAATATCTAAACCTTCCCAGAGGTGAATCGTACACAGAATTGCATGCTCCTCATTTTGAAACTTCGAAACAAGCGTGCTAATTTCCTCGTCACCTTCAAAATAAACCGGGTAGGGAACGTTTCCTGAAAGCCTTTGTTTAAGACTCTTTAATTCATTTTGATTGTTTAGGAGAATCAGGGCTCGACCCTCTGTTTGAACAATTTTGCTAAGACAATAGTCAAGTTTCTCCTCCATTGCCCCTTTATTGAATTTTGGCAAGTATACTTCCATTTTTTCCTGGTAATCAAAGGGTGAATCAACTGAAAAGGATAAGAACTCTTTTATACCCAAGCTATTGGTAATGTAATCAAACTTCTTCTCATTTGATAATGTAGCTGAGGAAAAAATAAACGGTTTTTTCTGAGTGAATACATCATCCCTCATCACTTCTTCTACCATTTTCGGCATAATGACAAGCGTCCGTTCATACCCCTTTTCCTCAAACCAAGTAATTCCGTTCATTTCTTTAAGGAAAAGTGATAAAGAGTAAGTGATTTGTTCTAAATATTCCTCAACGATTTTTAAATCGTATTCATTGATTACGTACAATTCACTTTCAAAGACAAGCTCTTCTTCGATTGCTTGGAGCCTATTTAGCAGCCTAGTACCATATTGTATTAGGGCAGGACTCATGGTAATCATTTGTTTTTCTGATCCATCTGACGGAACAGCATGCTGTGAAATGGTATTAAAGAACTTGTCATTATCCAAAAGAGCTTCCTCAATAGTATATAACGTTTTTTCACGCACTTCATTTTCCATCAGCCTTGTTAAAAGCGTCTCTAGGGTAGAATCGGTGAAACGATAGCTTAACGCTTTCTGCGCAGCATATTCAAGTAAATGTCCTTCATCAAAGACAACAGAAGAGTGTTCAGGCAATAGCGGCAGCTGTCCTTCACGTTTACGCGACTCTTTTGTCCAAATATGCTCCATATAAAAGTCATGAGAGCAAATAATTAAGTCTTTTGCATGTCTGTAGTAGTCACGATTAAGAGTGAGTCCGCAACGATGCCTTTTTTCACAAGAAAAACAGTCCTGAACCATATCCCAGTTAATTTTTCCCCAAGTATCATCGGACAGCGTAGGATAATCCCGGCGATCGCCATATCTTTCAAACTTTTGCATCGAGCCGTCACTATGGACAAAATCTGGTAATTCCTCATAAATCCCAGCAATATCATCGTTAAAATCTTCATGCCTTACATAGTCAAGCTTTTTTAAGCAAAGGTATTGGTCTCTAGACTTTGCCAAACGGACATCAATATTAAGCCCAAGAACTTTTTCTAGCTTAGCAATGTCACCTTCTTTTTTAACTAGCTGTTCAATTAAAGTTTCATCTGCACAGGCAATAATGGCTGGTCGATTGGTGTATCTAGCGTACATAATTGCGTAAAGTAAGTAAACGATTGTCTTTCCGGTCCCTACTCCCGCTTCTGCAAACATAACTTTCTTGTCTTTAAAGGCTTTTTCAAGCTGGAAGGCCATAAAGATTTGTTCATCTCGTAATTCAAACCCAGCTTCGGGTAAAATATCATAAAATAAGTCACCAATCCACTCACTCAGCTTGTCATAAAAGGATTCAGTTTTAGAAACTACAAATGGAATACGGTCTTGCATATAACTCCTCCAATAAACGAATTAAATGGAGCCCTTTTCAATAGGCTCCAATTGGTCTAAACATTACTATTCAATTATACGGGGAGGTCGTTTTCCCCAATATTGATAAAGGTCTGTACGAATAAAGCCATTAAACAGCTTTCGCTTTTTTGTCGCTGGCTTCCCATAAAATTGTTCGAACTCTTCATTCGAGGTCAAGATATAAATGGACCAAGTATCAAGCTTACTAAACGCCTGTCCCATTTCTTTGTACATTTGCTCAACAGCTTTCTTTTCACCAAGTCTTTCGCCATATGGAGGATTTCCAACCATCACGCCATATTCCTTATTCGTGGTGATATCTCTCACCTGCATTTGTTTATATTGAATGAGGTCTCCGAGACCGGCTTCAAAGGAATTTTCCTGTGCGATCTTAATCATTCGATGATCAATATCAGTTCCTATAATATCTAGTGGCTGATCATAATTTGCTAAATCCTCTGCTTCTATTCGAGCCTCATCCCAAACACTACCTGGAATCCAATTCCAATTCTCTGACACGAATTCTCGATTAAAACCTGGAGCAATATTTTGACCTATCATGGCGGCTTCAATTGGAATGGTGCCAGACCCACAGAAAGGATCGATAAACGGTTTATCCGGCTTCCAATTTGTCACTGAAACTAATGCAGCAGCGAGTGTTTCCTTTAATGGCGCTTCCCCTTGATCTACTCGATATCCTCGTTTATGGAGTCCTTGGCCACTCGTATCAATCGTTATCGTAGCAACGTCTTTTAACAATGCTACTTCAATTCGGAAATATGCACCTGTCTCTTCAAACCAGGAATTCCGTTTATAATAGCTTTTCATCCGGTCGACAACTGCTTTTTTCACAATTGCCTGGCAATCTGAGACACTAAATAATTTTGATTTTACTGACTTACCCGTAACAGGAAACTCAGCATCCTCCGGGAGATACTTTTCCCATGGCAAAGCTTTCGTTTTTTCAAATAATTCATCAAAGGTATAGGCTTTAAATTCACCGACCTTTATTTTTACTCGGTCTGCCGTTCTAAGCCACAGATTACTGCGAGCAATTGCATTTTCGTCACCAGTATAAATTACCTTGCCATTTTCTACTTCACACTCATAACCTAGAGCGCGCACCTCTTTTGCTACTAGTGCTTCTAGACCCATCGCGGCCGTTGCAATTAATTGATATTTTCCCATTTAGTCCACCCTTAACTTTTTACCTTATTATGTATGAATATATGCTGGTCTATCATACCATTATAGACCAAAATCAGTAAGCCCATGCAAAATAATCTATCTTCTAAAAGTAAAAAAACCCTCCTCATGGGAGAGTCGATACCATTAATTTTATTTACATTAATAACGTTCTGTAAGCCATGTTCTGTACCAGAGTACTGCAAACGGCGTTAGACGCCTCGTACTTAGGTGGTAATCATCTATCTACAGATTCGCAGAGAATCTGTCCTTCTCCTCGTTCAATTCCTCAGAGAAAGTGCCCCTACCATTATTTGGGTTTCTCGCTCGTGGGGTTTACCTCGTTCCACCCTTTTCATTTCTGGAAAGGCTCCGTCACTGTGGCACTTTTATAGGTATTCATACCATATCCTTATAGGACTTAGGTATTTTCCCGGCCGTCAGCCTTGTACAGGCTGCCCTAGCTTATGAATTCACTAGGCACGAACACTACGAGCATCTCAGCTCGTGCGAGCATGGACTTTCCTCTACAATTCGCATACGCTCATTGCAGCGATTACCCGAACGTAATTAATGAGTACTTAGTTATTATATGCATTTTTGTTTTATTAATCAATGGTATTAATTTGAAATTATAGGTGCAATCTGTCAATCGTTGTATAGCTTGTTTCCGAAAACATGCTTTTCTAGATTCGATAAACGCTTCAGGATATCAAAGTTCGTTGTACCAGCAGGCTGTGTTACCGGCTGTCTTCTAGATGTTTCTTCAAGCTGCTTACGTAAGCGGAGATTTTCTTGTTGCAGATCTTCAATTTCTTGTTGGAACATTTCATAATCCTTGATGATTAAGTCTAAATACTTATCGACATCTTCTTGTTTATATCCTCTAACACCGGTCTTAAATTCTTTCTCTAATATATCCTTAGCGGTTAATTTCACTTTATCGGTCACCATTCATTTCCACCTCAAGTCATTCGCCAATCATTACCTATTATTTACTCAAAAATATGTGATTTTGTCAATTCTTCTTTCTTATCATAAAAAATTCTAAAAATCAGAACGCTTTAACTCTTCTTCTTCAACAATCACCTGTAAATCATAAAAGGATATCAGCTGGATAGGATAAGAATGTTTATTTTGGTATTGAACAGCCATTTCATATATGTATCTTGGACTTCCTTCCTTTTCGTGATCAAATAAAAGAATCAATGTGTCACTCTTTTCTATGAAAAATTGATTTTTCAAGCGGAACTGCCAAGGTTTTTCATATCCCTTTTTCGTTATAGAATCAATGAAATCTGCCTGTGCAAGAATAGCTTTATACCACTCCGTGTTGTTTTCACTCCAGGAAGCCTCTTGTTCTAAAAATGGCGTAATCACTGCTAGCTTTACTTCAGGATATTCTGATTTTAAATCAAAAACAACTTCGGCAGCCCATAGCTCCACTCCCAGTTGTCCGCTGATGATAACCCACTCTAAACCGTCGTCGATCATCGGGATTAAAGCTTTCTTTAGCGCTGCTTTGATAAAAAAAACGGAAGGATGGTCGTTTTTAAAAATCCCTAACTCAAATGGTTTGTAACCTGAGATTGCTGCAACTTTGATCAAGGTTCTTCTCCTTATTAGGCAGTTGAAACTCACCTTTTTATAATAAACGTTTCAAATAATAGAAAAAAACAAGGGCAAGCTGCCCTTGTCAGTGGTATTATCTCCAGAAACGTCGAGGGCGTGGGTATTGCCCTGGAGCCATTCCTGGCCCCATTCCTGGTCCCATCATGCCTGGTCCCATACCCGGTCCCATCATGCCTGGTCCCATATTAGGCGGCATGTTGTTTCCAAGAGGTAATGCATTGCTCTGTGCTCCAGCAACAGCCATTGGTGCAGGTCCCGGCATACCACCTGGACAGCAACAGTCAATGTGCTGATTACAATTTTCTTGTACGCAAGAAGCAGACTGAGGACAATAGTGTTTATGCTGGAACAGATGATGATTAATAGTTGTCATATGTTTTGGATGAATATGCGGAACCACAGTTGTTGAAAAAGTGTGGTTAACGAATTGTTGAGTCGGATGAATGACTGGCGGCGCAAAATTAGTTCCAAGATACAATTTAAGCTCTCCCTTCAATAATTATATTCTGTTTACATTAACAGCCTATGTTAGAAGGGAAATTCTTGTACTAATGAAAATACCTATTTTTCATAAATCTATTTAAGATTAACTTCACTTAGACATCTGTCTAGCTAAAGCGCCTAGTGATAAGTGTCTATATATCTAGCAGATTGGCGCTTATGCTTTTTTATAGCATCGAATATAAGTTATCTTTTAAGTTTGAAAAAAGTACTGCAGTCAAACAAACGACAATAAAAAATAAATACAAGATTGCTTTATACATAGTATCTACCTCATTATTGTTTTATAGTCGTTTTTTACTCACAGTTTACTATTTTACATGTTCCAACTATAAGAAACAAGATGGAAAACGTGAATGAAATGTGAAATTTTTGTTACAAATACTCGAGGTTTGTCAAATTAATTACCGAATGCAAAATAATTGCCGAATGTTGCGCTTACCTGGGAAGTTTAGCGAATTTCCTCTCCAATCTTTCCCTTCGCTTTTCGAGCTGTTGCTGAACTTTTTGCATGGAAGCTTTCGTATTACCAACAACATCCAGAGCCATTAAGCAGTAATCCAAAGCAAGCTTATAATCTTTTATTTTATGCT
This sequence comes from Neobacillus niacini, assembly GCF_031457145.1. GTDB lineage: Bacteria > Bacillota > Bacilli > Bacillales > Cytobacillaceae > Neobacillus > Neobacillus niacini_J. Next base: position 293,623 of record NZ_JAVDVZ010000001.1, on the reverse strand, counting down.
CATAAATTTTAGCGGCTTCTATACATGCTTCTGGACTCAGCTGGTCATTTTCTGTTTCAGCCACTTCCAAAAATAATGGTAAACTACGTTCCCAGTTTTGTACTCTTTTAGACTGATAGGCTAATGCAAGCTTTGCTTTTAGTGAAGTAGTATCACTTCCTTCTACAAGCTTCGTCAATACCTTAGCGGCTTCTTCCTTTTCCCCGAGTGAGTCATACCACCGACCGACTTCAAATGATTCTGAACGTGTTTGGTTATTGTCCATTCCACATAGCTGAAAGGTTAGATGGGTATATAATGTGACAAGGGACAAAATATCGATTTCATTATGCTTAATGATGCCAAGCATTCCATCCGGCTGTTTGCTTTCGATGAAATCAAAATATATCATTGGCGCCAAAAAACCTGGGATATCATCTTCTCGCTCAATACCTAAGACATCCTTTTCTACAATCGCTAACTTTAACCGGTCTAATTTATGCTTCCAGAGCCTTCTAGCTGCATGATATAAATCAAAATGACCGAACGCCGGAAGCTTTGGAACATGCTCCCTTACAAGCGTATGCCTCGTTTTTACTTGCGGCCAATCAAAGGATTTCCCATTATAGGTGACTAATGTTTTATAGTTCACCTTTTCCAGAAAGCTTTGATATAAAGGTACTTCTGCACCTGGATGCGGGAGAATATGCTGTCTTAGAACCAGATGTTCATCCTTTATACTCGCATAACCAAGTAAAAAAATCGTATTTCCTACTCCCCCTCCAAGTCCAGTCGTTTCAGTATCAAAAAAGAATAATTCTTCCGCACGATGCCCTTCAGCTGATAATGGATGGTGAACCGGCTGTTTATTCCAGATCTCTACGGCTTTAAGAAAATCATAAAAATGGTAGTGACCATGTTTTTGTGACAATGGATATTTTACTTCACGAATAAGGCAGTAATCCTGATCCAAAAAATAAGGACTCACATTTTCACTTTCCCATTTGGGAAGGAAAGGGATCTCAATCCTTGCTGTTTCAGGAGAAACATTATTTTGTGCCCCTTGTGCTCCACCAGAAATATGCGGTTTTAAACGATTTAATTTGTTTTTCAATGACATGGTTGCACTACCTCGTTTTAATAGGAAGAATTTAAAAACGCTTCGATAATTTTTAATGTATCATACTTTGCAGTCTCACTTACAGTATCGGTTCCGATACATGATGGGCAGCCAGTTTGACATTTACAGTTTTCAATCATCTTTTTTGTTTCTGTAAATACTACTGTCATTCCTGAATGAATCTTCTCACTTAAACCAATACCGCCAGGATAGCGATCATAAAAGAATATCGTTGGTTTTTCATTGTGATCTGCTTTCACCTGTGGAATCACATGAATGTCTTGGGGATCAGCCATTACAAATAATGGAGCAATATGATTTAACGCATGTGCCGTTCCAACAAGTCCTTGTTCTAATCGGTCGTGTCCCATTTCTGCGAAAGACTTGTTTAAAGAAATCCATGCTGCACTCGTGTGCAGCTCTTCCTCGGGGAGATGTATGGGACCTGAGCCGATATTTTCATGTGTTTCGAATTTGATTTTCTTGAAAATGGTCGCCATTGCTCGTACACTGACATCCCCGTAGCCAACTTCAGAATCATCCAGCTTTTTAAGCTTGTCCTCTTCTAATACCTTTAGTTGAACGGCTAAATTGGCATCTGTAAAATAATCCACATTGACTTCCCGGACAAATGCCTTTTTTTCATCCCAATCAAGCTTTTCTACTTGGAATTGAGTTCCTTGGTGGAGGTATATGGCTTCATCATGTAGAAGAGTCATAGCTGAAAACCGGTCCATTTCCCCAATCACTCTAGCATTTGCCACATCTGATTGATCAATAATGATGACATTTTCCTGTGAAGCAGAGCGTAAGCTGATATTATGAGCAGGAAATGAATCATTCATCCAATACCATTTATCACCGTTCTGATAGAGAATACGTTCCTCTGTCAAATATTCAAGCAGCTCTTCCGTTCCAACATCCCCAAACTGCTCATCAGCTTTAAAGGGAAGCTCAAACGCTGCACACTTCATATGATCGATTAAAATAATCAAGTTATCAGGATTAATCCTTGCCGTCTCCGGGCTTTGATTAAAAAAATACTCAGGGTGCTGGATAATATATTGGTCAAGAGGACTTGAACTGGCCACCATTATAACAAGAGCTTCCCCGTGCCGTCTCCCTGCTCTTCCTGCTTGCTGCCAAGCGCTTGAAATCGTTCCAGGATATCCCGTCATAATGCATACTTGCAGCTGACCGATATCAACCCCCAGCTCCAACGCATTGGTACTTACTACTCCGTATATATATCCTGAGCGCAGACCTTTTTCAATTTTTCTTCTCTCTGTTGGCAGATAGCCGCCTCGATACCCCATAATCGATTTTGGTCCTAATTGATTTTTCACTAATTCCTGCAGATACGTTAAAATAATTTCAACCCGAACTCTGCTTCTAGCGAAGACGATTGTTTGAATTTTATTTTTTAACAATTCACCTGCGATTTTTCGAACCTCAAGAGTAGCACTTCTTCTAATATTTAAAGGCTTATTAACAATGGGCGGATTATAGAAAAGAAAGTGTTTCGTCCCGCTCGGAGCGCCATTATTATCAATAAGGACCATGCTTTCTTCTGTTAAGTTTTCAGCAAGCTCGACTGGATTGGCGATTGTGGCTGATGTACAAATAAAAACTGGATTGCTGCCATAGTACCGACAAATTCTTTTTAACCTGCGAATAACATTAGCAACATGACTGCCAAAAACGCCTCGATAGGTATGAAGCTCATCAATTACAACAAATTTTAGATTTTCAAAGAGCGAAACCCATTTTGTATGATGAGGCAGAATGGCTGAATGGAGCATATCAGGATTGGTTATCACAACATGCCCGGCTTTGCGGACCTTTTGGCGAATATTTGCCGGTGTATCACCGTCATAGGTATAACTATTAATATCAATCCCCGCAGCCTGAATGATTTCATTGATTTCACTCTTCTGGTCCTGCGCTAGAGCTTTTGTTGGAAACATATAAAGCGCCCTGGCACTCGGGTTTGACAAAATGCTTTGTAAAACTGGAAGGTTATAACAAAGTGTTTTCCCCGAAGCAGTAGGAGTTACAGCTACAACACTATTTCCAGCCATAATTTCTTCATAAGCCGTTTTTTGATGCGTATAGAGATTTTCAATCCCTTTCCTCTTTAATGCCTTGGTTAATGCCGAATGCAGGTTATCTGGAAGTGAAACAGTTTGTGCTTCCTTAGCCTCTAGTGTCTTCCACGTAACGATATTTTCTTTAAAATGATCATGTATTTTTAAATCAGCAAGAATTTCTTGAAGGTTTTTTTTCAATTTCATAGTATCACCTCATTACTTCTATTATAACGAATAAATGTTCGTAGAAAAAGCTTGTTAATTATTATTTGTTTGTCTGTTACAATAGTATAAGATATTTTATTACGTCTGTGGAGGTGGAGTATGAGGATTGAAGAAATTAAGAGAGTGCTATCTGAATTCATGCTTTTTAAAGAATTAGATAACTATGAATTAACAAAGATTGCCAATATTTCCATTGCGAGAGAATGGAAAAAGCAAAGTTATGTTTTTCTTCAAGGTGATCCGTTGGAAAATGTTTATTTCATTTATGACGGAAAAATCAAAGTGTACAAAAGTGATATCCATGGAAAAGAACAGATTGTCGCCATCATGAAAAAAGGTGAAATGTTTCCTCATGTAGGCTTTTTTAGAAAAGGCGATTACCCTGCTTACGCTGAAGTTCTCGAACCATCAACACTTATCGCAGTCCCTATTTTGAAATTTGAAAGTGTGCTCATTGAGTACCCAGAGCTTTGTATTAAGGTATTTAAGGTATTAGGTGAGAAGATAGTGGATTTACAAAATCGTCTAGAAGAACAAATCCTTAATAATACATATGAGCAAATTATTAAACTGATCATTCGCCTTGCTCAAAAACATGGTAAGGCATTAGAGGATGGAACAATCCAATTGAAATCAGAATTTACCAACCGAGATCTCGCCAGTATGATTGGGACCACTAGGGAAACAATTAGCAGAACGCTGACAAAAATGAAAAAAGATGAACTGATTGAAGTCGATGATCACGGGGATATGATCGTAGATATTGAAATCCTCATGGAGGAAATTAATTTAATTTAAAAGACCGCAGCCTTTTCTGCGGTCTTTTCACTATGATTTTGAAAGCTGGAGCATGTCTGCCATGTCTTCTTGTGCAGTACTGATTAACTTTAAGTTAAATGTTTCTTGGAGAACCTTTAAAACACCTTCCGATATGAATTCAGGCGGCTTTGGTCCAATACGAATATCTTGGATCCCTAAGCTGAATAGTCCTAAAAGGATCGCCACTGCTTTTTGCTCAAACCAAGATAAGACGATACTTACAGGAAGTTCATTGATTTCGCAGCCAAATGCATCGGCTAGCGCCATCGCAATCTTAACTGTAGAGCCTGAGTTATTACATTGACCTAAGTCAATATAACGTGGGATATTTGTTCCAGGCACGACACCATAGTCAACATCGTTAAAGCGGAATTTACCACATGATGTTGTTAAAATAACCGTTTCCTGTGGGAGTGAGGTTGCTAGCTCACGATAATAGTCCCCGCCTTCACCAGGAGCGTCACAGCCCGCAATAACAAAGAAGCGTTTAATTTTGCCTGCTTTCACAGCCTCAATGACTTCAGGTGCTAAGCCAAGAACCGTTTCATGGTGGAAACCTGTAAGTAAGGTTTCATCTGAATGGATATCCGCTTCTGGCAGCTCTAGTGCTCTCTCAATTAATGGTGAAAAATCATCATTGGTAATTTTTTGTACATTCTCTAGACCTGCTACTTCATAACTGAACATTCTATCGGCATATGTACCTTTAATGGGCATTACACAGTTTGTTGTGGCTAAAATCGCTCCAGGGAATTTTTCAAAAAGGCGGCGCTGGTCATACCATGCCTTGCCGATATTTCCCTTTAAGTGTGCATATTTTTTTAATGCTGGGTACCCATGAGCAGGCAGCATTTCGGAATGTGTATAAATGTTAATACCCTTTCCTTCTGTTTGCTTGAGCAGTTCTTCGAGTGCGAACAAGTTATGACCAGAGACAACAATAGATTTTCCTTCTATTTTGTTCTGACTTACTCGGATTGGCCCAGGTATGCCAAGACGCTTCGTATGGGCTTCATCAAGCATCTCCATCACGCGAACAGTAGCCTGACCCACTTTCATCGCCATTTCGATATGTTCTTGAACGTTGAAATTGGAATTCGTTAGTGTCATATAAAGTGCTTCTTGTGTAGTGGTATCTACAAAAGAATCCGTATAGCCTAATTGATTGGCATGAGTTCTGTAGGCAGCAATTCCTTTCAAACCGTAGATAATGGTATCCTGCAAGCTTGAAATTGTCTCATCTTTCCCACATACACCCACCACAGTACATCCTCCAGCAGGGGTTTGTTCACATTGATTACAGAACATATATCTTCCTCGCTTTCCTCAATTTACGGTTTAAGAATACAAATTCTTGTAAAATTTTCATGTGACATTTCTCACAATTAATAGAGTTGTAATAAAAGGTTCATAACTTTATCTCAATCTTATGTCAGGGCACAATCAGCAGCTATTGGCATATGATATGGTGAGAAATTTTGAAAAGAGGAGGAACTCATGATGTCATCTATGCCCCCTGGTGATCAAGATAACCAAAAAAAGGTTAAACCTGAGCATTTTCGAGACTTTATTAGAACGATGAATGACTTTGTTCATGAAAAACCGGTAAAAGGATTTCTACAATCTATTGACGAATTTTTTAATAGCCCGTTTCCTGGTGTGGCTTTTCCAGTCCAAGTACGGGAAACCGAAGATGAATACATTATTTCCGCAGAGCTGCCGGGTGTTAAAAAGGAGCAAATACTTCTAAATATTTTACCTAATCAAGTGAGCATTTCCGTCGATAATAAAGAGATTGAAACAAAAGAAGATCTTAACAACCACCTTTTTCAAAAAAGAGTTTCCCAACAAAGGTTATCTCGAACGATTCCATTACCTGTGGTAATTAATGATAAAATGGTTAAAGCCTCTTATCGGGATGGCTTACTAAATATACGAATTCCAATCATAAAGGGAAAAACAATAAATATTGAGGATTGACGGAACCGAAAAAGTTTTCGACAAAATTCCAATAAGAAAGACGGCTTTTGGCCGTCTTCTCCTTTTTATGTCTTAAATATACCTCCGAGACCTTTGACCAAAGAGGATACTTGAGTTACAGCATTTACCATTTGCCCTGCCGTATTTACCATCTTGTTTACATCCACTGTCCCATCTTGTGATTTAAATGAATTCATAATTGATTGAATTCCCCCAGGCTGCTTCAGCATACCATTTGGCTTTGGATACGGGTTCATTACAGGGTAGTCATTCATTTGCTGCATATATGGATTTGGTGCCATTTGCTCCTTGGGCTGCAATGGATTTTCAAAGAGAAATTGCGCATCTTTAGGAGGATACTGACCGGTTTGATTAGCTACCTGCTGAGGTATTCCTACAGGCTGATAGGCTGATTGATATGGTTGATAGGACTGTGGATAAGTTTGCTGATAGTAAGTGTTTTGTTGTTGATATGGATGCCATTCCATTCCTTGAACAGCTTGGTATGGATATGGCTGATTACGAGGAGACGGGTGAAAATTCGCTGGATCATATATCGGTCTCCTGTAATTCATTTGCCCTAAGTATTCATGATTTATAAAATGATTTGATCTATTTTTACCAAACATGGGCAAACATCTCCTCCCCCGTTTTCATTACTACACTTTATGTTTAGAAGGGGAGATGGGTGCATATGGTCAAACAGATTTCAATGTCAAAATGCGGGGAATTTTGTCTAAAGTTTAAATATTTTAAAAACTAGGAATCCTTTTTTTTCATGGTACTATTAAAAAAATGATGAAGGAGGAATTACATATGGTCATACGCTCACTTAAAAGCAAATTTAATCAAAGTCGGGAATACAACACAGATGATGTTAATACGCTTTTGGATTTTGCTAAGAAGGCTTATATTCACAACGAGATTGACATTAAAGAATACCGTCTCCTTGTGCGCGAGCTTGAAGCTCAGGGCGCTATGATTCCTGACGATTTTATTGAAGACTCCCTCATCGAAAATGCCTAAAAGGATACAATACAACTAGACAAGTACCCAAAGAGATGCAGAAATGCGTCTCTTTTTATTTTTCAAGTTCTTTTATCACTTCCAATAGAAAAAATTCAACTGTCCGATTTGCATTTAAAAATCTTGAACGGCTTGTTTTCGGAAAAAATGCCTGTATGGATAATTGTTCGATATGTTCTGTTGTAGTATCGATTTGTTTAGGATGAAGATGCTTCTGCGGATTGTTTACTAGCCAATTCTGCATTAAGGCACTCCATTCCACCGATACACTCTTTACCTCATTTGCAAATGGCTTAATAATCTCATGAAAATCATGGGTAATCCCTTTCTCACGAGCGTCCTCGTAATATTTTACAAATAAATGGTTATAGTTTATTAGTTTTTTTGTTAACTGGAGAATTTTTTCGGACATCGCCATTAATTCCTTTCTATTTCTGCAAAATAAAAAGCAGCTTTTTTTATAAAGCTACTCAATGTTTTCTGTCCCTATTCTATCTGTAATTAAAAGCCCATTTCAAGTTTTAGAGCTCTTGCAATGGAGCTAGTCTGTTCTGTCGCTTCGTCTGATGTTGGATTTATCCTATCTAATTCTTTTTCAAGTTTATGAAGTTTTTGTACGGGTGCAGTTAATTTTATTATTTCCTCATGATTCATTTGAATGCGAAGGTCTGAGAAAGATGTTTCTAAAACAATCTCCAATTCTTCTAATTGATCATATATTTCTGTCAGCATAGAAAGCAGCTTTTCCTTTTCTGGCAATGACGAGTTCATCAAATTTAGAACCTCCTCGCTTTTTCTTACTAAGTACTATTCTCTTTCTTTTTTAGGCTTCCTTCCCCTCTGACAAAACTAGAAGCGATTCGCCAAAGAAAGTGGCAATCTGGCATTTATTACCTTTACTTTCGACACTATCTCAATTTCGCATGAAAAATGAAAAATCGAACAAGCTAAAAATGGAGGTGTTGATAATGCCAAAAAAGAAACAAAACAAAAAATCCGGAACAACACAAGTAGAAAATAAAGTTGGCTATGGTGATAAGAAGCTCGAAGGACCAAATCGTCCTGCAGAGTAATGAAGAAGTGCGCAAAAGCAAGGCAATTTGCCTTGCTTTTTATATTTTCTTTATGTGTGCTGACTTTTGTAAGGCAAGAATTAATTCAAGTTGGTTTGATTTTTCAAAGTACCAATCGGTTAAGTGAATGGGATGGCGGTGTCTTGCTGGAAAATGAAGCCATAGAGGGGAAATCATCCGCGTCTTACTCCAATCCTCATATTGAAAATGATTGTGCTGAATAACGGGAAAAGTTGCTCTTAATAACGGTGTTTTACGACTAGTTTCTGTCTTAAAATATTGTTCATAATCATTGCGAGATCCAGTATGTGGGGTTTTATCGGCAAACTCGAAGAAAAAAGGGAATAAACGTGGGTGCGTAAGTATTCTTGAAAGCCTTTTTCCAAGATTAATTCGTTTAGAAAGTGACTTAAAGCCATTTACACTCGCTCCATATAATTCTCCCCCACATGTAGGAAATAAGACACAGCTAAAATGAAGCCAATCTTGAACATTAAAAATCCACGACTCAAAAACCCTCTTTTTATACACGGGATGTTGGATTACTGGTCTATGAATAACATTTTGCTCATTAATAATTAAAGCCGTAGTGAGCCGTTCATGATTTCCTTCTCTCCAGTACCTCTCCCACTCTTTTTGTATAAATTCAGAACATTTAAAGTATGGAAGGAGATGAAACATTGGACGCTTTATTTTCGTCGAATATTGGTAGACCAGTAATTGAGGGTAAACATCATGGAAGATTAACCAATTGGCACGTTCAAAGGTAAGGAATAGATCTTTCCTTGTTTTAGGCTCTAAAATTTCTCGAAAGACATGGCCTTCCAGATCACACATGTTCCAGCCACCATTCCTTGAAACCATACTGGCAAGGAAAGACCAAATAATATCAGGGTTCCTTTTAAAATAAGAGAAATATGCATCAGTCCTTGAAATATTGTCAAGATTCTTTTTATCGGTTTCACCCTTAATTTGACTGATGGTCTCAATCTCAGGTATTGTAAGATGATTCATATTCATCAACAACTTTCACAATAGGTAGTTTTAGAGAATTGATTTTTATGAAAAAAGAATCATGCTTTTTCTTGAGAGTCAAGGTACATTATTTTTATTAGCGTGTGTTTACTTAAAAATTTTATACACCCGATTGCTGCAGAGATTTGTTATGATAAGTAATAGCTTGAGAGGTGCTTGTCATGAACTTTAATTACCCAAACGGAAAAAGGTACATTCCAAAAGTTAGCGAAACAGAATTCAAAGGAAAGAAACAGAGTAATCCATCCTATAGTAATAGAGGTATGACACTAGAAGATGATTTGAATGATACGAATGAATACTACCGAGAGAGAAATATTGCTGTTATCCATAAAAAACCTACACCCGTTCAAATTGTCAAGGTCGATTACCCGAAAAGAAGTGCTGCAGTAATAAAAGAGGCATACTTTAAACAAGCTTCAACGACCGACTATAATGGGGTATATAAAGGGAAATATATCGATTTTGAGGCGAAGGAAACAATTAATACTACTTCGTTTCCATTGAAGAATTTCCATCAACACCAAATTGATCATATGCAGGAAGTAGTTTCTCATGGTGGAATTTGTTTTGTTATTCTTCGGTTTTCAAAGCAGGAACAAGTATATTTTCTCCAAGCAACTCACTTGTTATTCTTTTGGGAAAGAATGAAAAATGGGGGAAGAAAATCAATTACCAAAGAAGAAATTGAGCAAAATGCAGATTTTATTCCGCTTGGATTTCGACCTAGAATTGATTATATTAAAATAATAGATACTCTTTTTCATTTATAAAATGAAATTGGTTGTTGTATGAAAGGAAGGAATTTTATTATGGCAGGAGAATTTCAATCAAGAGAAGAGCGCCGTAAGAAACTCCAACAGTCCAAAGGAAAAAAGCAAGCGAAGAAAAAACCTAGTGGTATCGTTAAGAAGATTTTTCTATCCCTTGTGGTACTTGGCATTATTGGTATTTTGGCTGGCGTTGGAACTTTTGCTTTTTTAGTAAAGGATACCCCTAAACTTGATCCGAAATTATTAAAGGACCCTATCTCTTCTAAGGTTTTAGATAAAGATGGTGAGTTGATTTCTGAGGTCGGGTCAGAAAACCGGGAGTATGTAAATTATAAGGATATACCCAAACAAGTTGAAAATGCAGTACTAGCAGTGGAGGATGCCCGTTTTTATAAACACCATGGGCTGGACCCCATCCGCTTAGCTGGTGCCGTGGTTGCCAATTTCCGTGAAGGATTTGGTTCTGAAGGGGCAAGTACGATTACGCAGCAGGTCATAAAAAATTCATTTTTAACTCCTGAAAAAACCTTGAAACGTAAAGTTCAGGAAGCATGGATGGCCTATCAGCTTGAACAAAAATATACAAAACACCAAATCCTTGAAATGTATATTAATAAAGTCTTTGTATCGGAAAATAGTCATGGACTGGCAACGGCTGCAAAAGTTTATTATAATAAATCATTAAATGAATTAACCCTTCCAGAAGCAGCACAAATAGCTGGAATGCCGCAAAGTCCAAATAATTATAACCCATTTGACCATCCGGACTTAGCAGAAAAAAGACGTAATATTGTTTTAACTTTAATGGAGCAGCATGGATACATTTCAAAAGAAGATATGGATGCAGCAAAAAGTGTACCTGTTACAGCCTCATTAGTTAAAGAAGAGGAACGTGAAAGAGACGAAAAACCTTATGATGCCTTTGTCGATGCCGTCATTGATGAAGTAGAGAAACAAGGTGATTTTGATATTTTTTCAGACGGGTTAACGATTCATACAACCCTCGATAGAAACGCTCAGTTGCATGTGAATACGATTCTAAATACCGATGAAGTGATTAAATACCCAGATGCTGAATTTCAAGCAGGAGTCGCTCTCATTGATACAAAAACAGGTGAAATCCGTGCCATTGGCGGCGGACGGAACCAAGAAGTCAAGCGAGGCTTCAACTATGCAATCGATACAAAACGACAGCCTGGTTCAACGATCAAACCTGTACTTGATTATGGTCCAGCCATTGAATATCTCAATTGGGGTACCTATCAGACTATTGATGATAAACCAATAAAGTATTCAACAGGTCAAGAGTTTGGCAACTGGAATGATAAGTATATGGGCCCAATCTCCATGCGTACAGCTATACAGCTTTCAAAAAATACAACCGCAGTTCAAGCACTTCAGCAGGTTGGTTTAGAAAGGGCTAAAGAATTTGCCATTAACTTAGGAATTCCACTTAAGGAAATTTTTGAATCATACGCGATTGGCGGCTTTAGGGTTGGAGTTTCTCCGCTCCAAATGGCTGGCGCTTTTAGTGCATTTGGAAATAACGGAATGTATACACAACCCTATGCGGTGAAAAAAATTGAGCTTAGAGATGGTACTGTCCTTGACACAGCACCAGAAACAAAGCCTGTTATGAAAGATTCAACTGCATTCATGATCACAGATATGCTAAAAAGTGTTATGGTTTCCCCTGGTACTGGAACGACAGCAAAAGTTCCTGGACTGCCAATTGCAGGAAAAACAGGTACAACGAACTATACAACAGAAGATATGAAAAAGTGGAACATCAAAAGTGATAAGGTAGTTCCTGATGCATGGATAGCAGGGTACACAACCAACTATACTGCAGCTGTTTGGACGGGTTATTCTAGTATAAAGACTCCTATTCAAGCAGGTGCTGATCAAAAAATTGCACAATTAATCTTTAAAAACCTCATGGAATATGTATCAAAGGATATTAAAACAGCTGATTTTCCTGTTCCAGACAGTGTTCAGAAGGTTAGGATTGAAAAAGGCTCTATGCCGCCAGCACTTGCAAGTGAGTTTACACCTGATAGTGAGGTTATTACAGAGTATGCAGTGAAAGGTCATGCACCAAAATCAGTGTCGGTGAAATATAACAAGATTGATGCTCCTGGTAATCCACAGGCAATTTATGATCCAGGAAAAAATGTAGTGACACTGACATGGGATTATAACAATCCAGGTAATGCTCAGGCTCAATTCGAGATTACAGTCACTGATGGTGTGGCACCAAAAACAGATATAATTTCAGAAAAAGTAGTCACACTTCAGAATCCAACACCTGGTGCAAAGTATAGCATTACAATCGTTGCAATTATCAATGAAAAGAGAAGTGACCCTGCAACAACCGCAGTAGACATACCTTTACCACAACAAGAAGAAGAGGGTGAAGGTAATGGTAATGGTACAAGTAATGGCGACGGTGATGGTGGTATAGTTCCTGGAATCCCGACCCCTGGAGACGGAACCGGAACCGGAAATGACAACGGTACAGGTAATGGGAATGGTAATGGTGGAAGAGGAAATCCATAAGCATAAAGAAGCGTCTAACCATTTTGGCTTAGACGCTTTTTTACGATATTTTTTTTTGCATATAGTTTTTCTTGCTCCACCATCAACTCAGTGAGCTGGCGATATGAATGAAATAAGGTTGGTCTGCTAATGATAAAACCTAATCTTTCTTCAAGATTAACTGGTTTCATTTCTATAAAGTCAATTGGCTCAAGTTCTTTAAGGTTAGCCTGGCTATCATTGGATAAATATAAAAAGAGGATGAACAATCCAATTCCTTTTTTCATCCCTTGAAGCGTCGTTTTTTGCTCTCGATTACGATAAAGGATTTCCAGTTCACCTTTTACTTGACCCCATTCAGCTAGAAGATGTGAAATAGCTTCATCTGGATTTTCTATCTGTGTAGCTAATTCCATTTCCTCTAGAAAAGGGACGAAGATTTGTTTATCCATTCACTACTTCCTTCCCTTTCATTCTCTTTTTACCTTCTCTGCACAGCTCCAATAAAGGACAGCTTGGGCATTGTGGGTTTTGAGCTTTACAATGATATCTCCCAAAGAAAATCAATCTGTGGTGGGTCACAGACCACTCTTCCTTTGGTACCTTTTTCATCAGAGTTTTTTCAACCTCCAACACAGAATCCTTCCAGCGGCATATTCCCAGTCGCTTACTTACTCTCTCTACATGTGTGTCTACCGCAATTGCAGGAATGTTAAATGCCACAGACACGACAACGTTTGCCGTTTTTCTGCCAACACCTGGAAGTTTCGTTAATTCGTCCCGATCATTAGGTACTTCCCCATCATATTCATCCAGTAATAAACGGCATAAATTCTGAATATTTTTAGCTTTATTCCTGAAGAGTCCAATCGAGCGAATATCATTTTGCAGTTCTTCCAGAGGTACACGTAAATAATCCTCTGGGGATTTGTATTTTTCAAATAATTTCTTAGTAACCTTATTGACGAGGACATCGGTACATTGTGCGGACAATGCAACTGCAATGACTAGCTCAAAAGGATTTGAATGTGTTAATTCACAATGAGCCTCAGGAAACATCTCACCCATTTGATCTAGACAATATCGAATTTGCGTATTGTTTAACAAAGAAATCTCACCTGCCTGTTGTATTAATACTTTTTGGTGTACAAAGAGAAACAAACGAGAGAAATTTTCCTCTCGTTTACTAGGTTTTATTGCTCAAGCCAATTATAAAATGGTACTGAATTTGCTGTAGAGCCTTGAGAGTCTTGAGCTGGTCGATTTTGTGTTTGCTTTTGGCGAAACTTTCGACCATGATTTTTTGCCTGTTCAATTGTCTTTATACCATTCTTTTTCCATTCAAAAAGAATCCTATCAATATAGCGAAAATTTAACTTCCCCGACATGACTGATTCTCGCAATGCTGCCTTTATGATAATAGGATCATGGTGATCATCATCCATCCACATCGCCAATGATTCACATTCAAATGGGGATAATGGACGTCCAAATTCCTTCTCAAAGCATGTATAAAGATCACTTTCGTCAGCCTTCTTAGTAACTTCTTGAGTATTTTTATTTTTAATCAAAAACCGGTCTACAAGCCGCTCCCATAATGGTTCAACAGAGTATTTCTCAAACCTGATACCCTCTGATGAGTATTCGTCTATTATAGCTATAAACCCTTTTTGGATTAATTTTCGCAGCAGCTCATTACATTCGGAAACAGTAATTGTCATTCGTGAGGAGAGCTCTTCTGGGGTTGGGAAGTTATTTCCTTTCTCTATAAAAGTAATAATATTTAATATAAGAACAAGTTCATGTTCATTTAGATTCATATTACGGTACTCAGAAAATAATACAGCAGGAACCGTTAGATTACCTTCCTGAAGCCAGGATAATATATTTGTTTTCATCTTTTACGACACCTCTTGATTAGTATAACATGAACAACCCGTCTGAGTAAGAGGGATGGATTATCCAGATATTATAAGGAAAAGAAAAAGCCTGCTTTAGCAGACTTTCCTTTGGAAATCCAATATTTTAAGCTTGACGTTTACTCTCAACGAAATTTTTGATTCTAGCTACTGCTTCTTCTAATTGATTTAGAGAAGTAGCATAAGAAAGACGGATATTATCTGGTGTACCAAACCCCGAGCCCGGAATTACGGCTACCTTTGCTTCTACTAGCAGTGCTTCAACAAACGCGTCAACATTTGGATAGCCTGTTATTTCTGCAGCACCCTTTGCATTTGGATATAAATAAAACGCACCTTGAGGCTTTACACAAGTAAAACCTGGTATCGAAACTAATTTATCATAAATTACTTCTAAGCGATGTTCAAATGCCTGACGCATTTCTTCTACAGGCTCTTGAGGGCCGTTATAGGCCGCAATCGAGGCATATTGAGCAGTTGTTGTTGGGTTAGAAGTGCTATGACTAGCAAGGTTTGTCATCGCCTCTATTATCGCTCTATTTCCAGCGGCATATCCGATGCGCCAGCCTGTCATAGAGTGTGATTTAGAAACTCCATTTATAACGATTGTCTGCTCCTTTAACTCAGGTGATAGCTGTGCAATCGATACATGCTTATGATCACCATATATGAGCTTTTCATATATCTCATCTGATACGATTAAAATGTTTTTTTCTAGGCATAATTTTCCTAATTCCTGCAGTTCTTCCGCAGTATAAATAATACCTGTAGGATTACTTGGCGAATTAATGATAATCGCTTTTGTTTTTTCAGTAATCACCGTTTCTAATTGTTGAGGAGTAACCTTAAATTGCTGCGACTCCAATCCATCTACATAAACCGGTACCCCTCCGGCTAATTTTACTTGTTCTGGGTAGCTTACCCAATAAGGTGTTGGGATAATAACCTCATCACCTTCATTTAAGAGCACTTGAAATAAAGTATAGAGAGCATGTTTTGCCCCATTGGCAACAATAATTTCATTTAGTTTATAGGATAGACCTTGATCTCTCTCAAACTTTTCGATAATTGCCTTTTTTAAAGCTGGTAAGCCCGCAGAAGGAGTATACTTTGTATGACCTTCATTCATCGACCGGGCTGCAGCGTCTAGGATATGCTGAGGAGTGTTATAATCGGGTTCACCTGCACCTAGACCAATTACATCTACCCCTTGCTCCTTTAATTCTTTTGCTTTTGCTGTAATGGCTAATGTTGTTGAAGGTGTAAGTGCCATTACCCTGTTTGCTAAATTGATTGCCATTCCTATTTCCTCCCACTAAATCAAGCTATAAATTTTCAATTTTTTTTAGCCACTCACCTGTTTTAAAGTCTACATAATAATAATTTATTAAATTATTTTCAGAACGGTAATGAATTTCCCATAATGGGATATTATTTTCCATTCCTAATCTAACAGACATAATTTTTTTTGGGTTTTTTTCATCCATAAGCCTTTTAATAGCTTCCTCTTTGGATAATCCATTTTTTCGTTTATCAACCATGACTTTTTTGCTCTTCTCGGGAATCCATACGATGATATTCTCACCTTTATTATTTTTCCCTTCTAAGACACTAACGGTCTCTGTACCATGATAGATATGGAAATCCTCTACTTCACTTAGATTGACCTTCTCTTTTGCCAAGGATACTGCTTTTTCTTCCGCAGCAGCTAGAGGCTCCTGAGCACTTACATATACTTTAATAAAAACCCCCACACAAACAACTATAAATAGTACAAGAATTAATATTATTTTTTTCATTTTACTCCACTTTTCTATGTACGATAGATGGTAAATATCGCTTTGCTTTGATCTTCTCGATCAAGCGCCAATCCAAACATTAGATCCTTTTGCTTCAATGTTCGATTTAGGGCATCTACAATTTTGTATAAGTCCGGACTATGCTGAAGTTTTACAGTGGAGAGGACTTCGACTTTTGATTCCATTCTACTCCTCCTTTATCTCTCTAAAGCAATAATATCAGCTATAGTCTTCCTTTTCTACTGGAAAAGTGAATACCTCATAATTATTTTCTGTAAATTTTATTGTGATGTTGCCATGTTTCTTGGTAAAAAAAACTTCTGACCATGTATCTTGCAACTCATAAATGATATCGGGGTCAGGTTGATGTTGTTCTGATTCAAAAAGAATCGATATTTGCGGGTTAACGTATTGAATCAATTTCTCAGATAACGAATCTTCCATGGCCCAGTTTGGTACCTTAAAAATATTGATATCGTCTAGATTTTTCTTTAATAAATTCTCTTCCGCACGATCACTAGATGAGGTCATAAGAAACAGACGATGCTTAAAAAATTGTAACCTAAAATCTAACCCTTCATCTTCACCGTTTCCTGCAAAAAGAACATCTGCAGACAAATCAGGCAGAAGGATTTGTGCAGTACCCTCTTTCCAAGGTACCACTACAACTTCGGTAAAGGCAGCCGCCATATCTGTTAATTCGTTTGCTATTTCAGGTGTTGAAATTAATTGCTTTACATTGTATTTTGATATGATTGGTGAAAGTTGATTTACAAAAAGATTTTGGCGGTTCGTAATAACAAGTGTTGAAATTTCTTTAACACCATATGTTTTAAGCATATCTCGTAATTCTTCACTTGTTTCTTCACCACCCATATTAACCAATATATTTTCTCCATTTGAGCCTTGGATTAGGGTGGCTTCTCCGTCACTTAAACCCAAAAAAGTGACAGCAATCTCATGATCCCTCAAATTCAAGTCAATACTCTCGACATTTCCATACTCAATTGAAGAGGCACTTCCAAACGAAGTCAATTGAAAAAAGATTGCTGTCATTAATAATAACACTCTCATACACATACCCCCTTATGATTAGGATGTGTAATTTTTCCAAATTTCATTATAACCATTTGTAAATTATTTCAACTAACTCGTCAATATTCCCCTTTTTCATGGGTACGGATGGAATGGATTGCAGAAAAGCCTTCCCATATTTTGTAGTAATAATCCTTTTATCAAAAACCATCATAATCCCTCGGTCGTTTTCCGTGCGAATAAGGCGGCCAAAGCCCTGTTTAAATCTGAGGATTGCTTCAGGTAAAGAATACTCCGTAAAAGCATTTCCACCCTTTTGTTTAATTATTTGACACTTAGCCTCTGTCAGCGGTTCATCAGGCGGACTAAATGGCAATCGGACAATAACCAAACAGGATAAATCCTCCCCGGGGATATCTACTCCCTCCCAAAAGCTGCTTGTGCCTAACAAAATGGCTTTATCATACCTTTGGAAATTCCTCGTCAGCCTCGAGCGGCTGCCGCTGGTAATCCCTTGAGCAATCATGGCATAGTCATCTAAAAAACCACTTTCTTTAATTAGCTCATATGTTTTCTTTAACATGTCATGAGCCGTAAAGAGAATCAGCATTCTCCCCTTGGTTGCCTCAGCGATCGTTATGATATGCTCCGTTATTGCAATGACATAATCTTCTAGACTGGTTGAATTAACCTCAGGCAAATCTTCTGGGATTAATAGCTGCACCTGATTTTTATAATCAAAAGGTGAGGTGATGGTCATTGTTAGTGTAGTGTCTTTAGAAAGCCCTATCTCTTTTATCATGTAGTCAAATGAATGATTGACAGTAAGGGTAGCAGAAGTTAGGACAACGCCTTTTTTAAGGCTAAAGAATCTTTCCCGTAAACCAGCTTCAACAAATGCAGGCTGAGCATAAAAGGTTGTGACATTCTGTTGTGAGCGAAAGTCAATTTCAATCCATTTAACATCATTTGATTCCTTAATAAAACAATCTTGAACGGTATTTCTCAACTCTGCTAAATCGTTATTAAAGGAAATGATTTCCTCTAATTTTCCTTTTTGCTTACTTGATAATGATTCCTTATTTATCTTTATTAACTCTAAACGTTCGGTTATAGCATCATGTAAATCTTTCAAAAGGAAGGCAAATCTTTCAGCGCTGTGTACGAGCGCAATTTTTTCTTTTCCACCCTTGTCCCGTGAAAAACGTACTTTCGCTCTATTTAATCCAAGCCTTTGAGCAGTATTTGATTTTGCATAAAGAGCAGTCAGCTTAAAAAATTCGTCCATTTCATAGGAAAGGTCTGCCGCTAATTGATTTATTTTTATGTTTTTAGTTAAATCTCCTTTGTTAGCTTTTAGTTCATCAAGGATTAATTCTAGTTCATAAAAAAGTAGTCTTTGTTCAGATTGACCAAACTGACTTAAGAGCAATCGAGTTGTTAAGTAATCTAATGAACGCCCAAAATATTGACTTGCAACCTTTTCAAAATGATGCCCTTCGTCGATGATGGCATAATCAAAGTCTGGCAAAAAGGATTTTTCGGCCGATAGATTACTTAATAACAATGAATGATTGGTAATAATTATATCTGCATTTTGTGCCTCGTTTTTTGCCCGCAAATAAAAATCCTTCTCTTGCCAAAGCCTATTTATTGGAAAGACAGATTGTTCGTTCCTAATCTTATTCCAGAATAAATTTCCACCGCTTGAGAGATTCAACTCGTCTCTATCTCCGGTTTCAGTTTCGGTCAGCCATACAAGAATCTGCATTTTTGTTAATGTGGTATCATAATTATCGTTTTCCTCGAGTAAGGAAAGCGCAAATTTCTCTAAACTTATATAATGATTTCTTCCTTTTAACAAAACGGTCTTTACTCCAAAAGGAAGGATCTTTGCTAATAAAGGGATTTCATTATGAATGATTTGTTCCTGTAGTTGAACGGTATGTGTACTTACCACAACTGGGAGCGAGTTCTGTTTAGCAAAATAAGCAACTGGCAGCAGATACCCAAGAGATTTCCCTACACCCGTTCCAGCTTCAATGAGTGTATGCATTCCTGACTTAAATGCTTGATAGACCCCATCCATCATTTGAAATTGACCGATTCTTTTTTCATAGGCAGTAAAGCCTTTTGTAACCAACTCTATTTTATCTTCTTCACCGATTGGATATTTAAAATCAACCTGATACGGCTTGCTTGTTGACTTGGAATTACTTGGCGATTTTTTCAAAGCAAGCATGTTACATATCTCAAGCGATTCTTGCCAACTCTCATTACTCTGGTCTAATTCTAATATGATTTCATCCATTAATTGTTGTAAATCGCTTTTTAGCCCTCCTGAAGCTTGAGAAAGCTGACGGAGAGTCAATTCAGGTAATTGAGATAAACGCTTCACAAGTATAAGAAAAAGCTCTGCTGTCACCTGGGCATCACTATCTGCTTGATGTGGTCGATCATGCTGCAAGTCCTCACGTATTGCTAGGTCAGTTAGCTTATAGCCATCTGCAGTCGGAAAGATGATTCTTGCCATTTCTACTGTATCAAGAACCGACCCGTAAAAGCCTTCAAATCCTGCTTGAATTAATTCTTCCTGTAAAAATGACAAATCAAATAATACATTATGAGCTACGAAATAAGCACCTTCTAATAAAGCGTTCACCCTGGGGGCTATTTCTGCAAATAATGGAGCGTCCTTTACCATCTCATCCTTTAAGCCTGTCAATTCCTCGATAAAAGCTGGGATTGATTTTTCAGGATTGATCAGAGATGAGAAGCTTTCCGTGATTATCCCGTCTTCAATGACTACAGCGGCAAATTGGATTATTTTATCCCCTTTTTTAGGGTTATTTCCTGTAGTTTCTAAATCTACTACAACAAATTTATTTAACATTTTACATAACACCTCAAACCTTCATTAAAACGGTATCACAAAAAAGGTAAAAGAAAAAGAAAACCTTAATCTACAGTATACAAAATTAACACAAAAAAAGAAAAAATCCCCGTTATGAACGGGAATTTTCTACATAATCGTTAATGCTGGTTCTGCACTTATAAGTTCTTTTATCCTGTTATCTTCCCCCATAATCGCCACTTTAGGCTTATGGCTGTGGACTTTCTCTTCGGATACCAAGCAATATGAAATAATAATAACAATATCACCTTTTTGAACAAGTCGTGCGGCAGCTCCATTTAAGCAAACGACACCACTGCCTCTTTCACCCGGAATAATATAGGTTTCCAGTCGTGCGCCATTATTATTATTGACGATTTGAACCTTTTCATTTGCAACCATTCCCACAGCATCAAGTAAATCTTCATCAATTGTAATACTACCAACATAATTTAGATTTGCTTCTGTTACAGTTGCACGATGGATTTTCCCATTCATCATGTGACGAAACATTATTTTTCTCCTCCAATTTCCAGACCAACTTCTAAGATGATATTATCTATTAACCGAACCTTAGAAAATTTTACAGCCAGTGCAATGATACAGGTACCATCTAAATTCTCCAATGGTTTTAACTGAGGATAAGAATAGATTTCAACATAATCAACTTCCCCATTGGTCTGGGAGGTAATAATATCAGTTACTAACGTCTTTATGGAGTTTGGATCCCGAACTCCTTTCCCAATCTCCGTTTTAGCAGCTGTTAAGCTTTTAAAAATGGTGCTTGCTTGAGCCCTCTCTTCCAGCAGAAGATTGACATTACGAGAACTTTTCGCAAGACCATCTTCTTCACGAACGATATCTACAGGGATTAATTCAATAGGGAAATTAAAATCGGAAATTAATCCTTCTACTACAGCCACTTGCTGCGCATCCTTTTTCCCAAAATAGGCTCTTGTTGGCATAACAATATTAAATAGCTTTGTTAAGACGGTAGCAACACCATCAAAATGTCCCGGTCTCGATTTTCCGCATAAAACATCGGTACGCTCTTGAACGATAACCCTTACTGATGAAGGCTGTGGATACATTTCTTCCACACCAGGATAAAACAGGATGTCTACTCCTTCACATTCAGCCAGTGATTGGTCTCTATTAATGTCTCTAGGGTACGTTGAAAAATCTTCAGACGGACCAAATTGCAGTGGATTTACGAAAATACTTAATACAACAAGATCATTTTCTTGTCTAGCTTTTTTTAATAAGGTTAAATGGCCTTCATGTAAAAATCCCATTGTTGGCACAAATCCAATTGTTTTGGATTGGGATTTAAGATTTTTTATTTCAGTTTGCATCTCATGTATTTTGGTAATGACTCTCATTTTAATCCTCCGTAGAGTCCGCTTAGCTCACGTTCTTTCATGGTAAAGGAATGCTTATCGTCAGGAAACTGTTCCATTTTTACTTCCTTCACATAAGCTTGGATAGATTCAACAATAAACGGATTTAAGGAGTAATATTGTTTTACGAACTTCGGTACTCGCTCTACACCATAACCTAAAATATCATGATAGACTAATACTTGCCCATCCACATCAACCCCTGCCCCAATACCGATAACAGGAATAGATACGTTTTTAGAGACTTCATCTGCAAGCTGTTTAGGTACACATTCAAGCACAAGGGCGAATGCCCCGGCCTCTTCACATTTCTTTGCGTCTTCCAATAATTTAATTGCGTCTTTAGCTTCTTTTCCTTGAACTTTATAACCGCCTAATACGCCAACGGATTGAGGTGTAAGCCCAAGATGCCCACAAACTGGAATTCCTGCCTTTGTAAGTGCTGAGATTTGTTCAAGTACTTCATCTGCACCCTCCAGCTTAACAGCATGAGCACCTGTTTCCTGAATCAATCTGCCTGCATTTAGTAAGGTATCCCTAATTGAAAGATGATAGGTAAGAAATGGCATATCAACAACGATATACGTCTCCTTAGCTCCTCGCTTTACTGCTTTTGCATGATGAATCATATCCTCTAAAGTCACTGGAACTGTGGAATCATATCCAAGGACAACCATCCCAAGAGAGTCTCCAACTAAAATGACATCCACTCCAGCCTGCTCTGCCTGCTTTGCAGATGGATAATCGTACGCTGTGAGCATGACGATTTTTTCATTATCTTTTTTCATTTTCAAGAAATCTGTACTTTGCTTCATCAATATTCCCTCCTTGTTAGTAGGAAGAGAGGGGAAAAGAGCAAATAAAAAGACCCATCTGAAGGCAGAGGATCTTGGTACTCTTTTACGTGTTCTATCCCTCTGTCCCGGTCCGCTATACGGATCTAGGCAGAAACCATTTTAAGTTGTAAAAATCAGTTTCAGGTGCAGCTCTCAAGGATACCGCCCATTATTTGAATTATAAGAAAAAACTGAATAAATCGCAAGATATTCTTTTGATTATGCTTTTTTCATATACTATGTTGCTTTTTGAAACAAAATTTAATGTTTGTACTAAAGTTTCCACAGAAAATAGAAAATATTTTATTAAAAAAGAGCCTGCAAACTAAATTCAAAAGCGCAAATTACCTATTTCCACGTTAAAATCGGCTTTAAGATTTTAACAACACTCTTTATGAAAACAGCCTTTGATTAAAACATGCAATATTTTAAAGCTCTATATCTGCCGAATAGACATGGTGTATTTTGCCATGATCGTCCTCAATCATTAACACTCCATCATCTGTTATCCCTAGTGCTTTACCGATAATGGATTGTGTGAGTGTACGGGCTGTAATCTTCTTGCCAATACTTATCGCATAGCTTTCCCATAGAAGCTTAATAGGAAGGAAGCCCTCTTCTAAATAAAGTAAATACAATTTTTCTAGATTTGTAAAGATACCTTTTATTAAGTCAGCTCGAGATACCGTCTCGCCTTTTTCAAGCAGGAGTGAGGTAGCTATTTGCTCTAGGTCGCTTGGAAAGTCTTCTTTTGTTTGATTAACATTTATGCCAATACCAATGATGATTGAATTAATCCGGTCCGATTCTGCTTCGAGCTCAGTAAGTATACCTGTTACCTTTTTTCCTTTAATTAGGATATCGTTTGGCCATTTTATTTCTGGAAGTAAACCAGTAAGTTCCTCAATTGCCTGAACAATTGCCACTGCTGTTAATAGTGTTAATTGTGGAGCTTTTGGCAGTGAGATATTAGGTCTAAGGATGATACTCATCCAAATACCAGTATACTTAGGGGAATGCCACCTGCGGGCCATTCTTCCACGGCCAGATACCTGTTCTTCGGCAATGATTACTGTTCCTTCAGGAGCATCGTCATATGCTAACCGGTGCGCAATTTTTTGGGTAGAATCTACAGTTTCCTCATAGTGCAAATTTTTACCAATGAATTTAGTCGTTAATCCGAGTCTCAATTCATCAGCTGTTATTTTTTCAGGTGTTTTCACAATCCGATAGCCTTTCCGGCGCACTGCCTCTAATTCAAAACCTTCTTTTCGAAGCTCCCCTATATGCTTCCACACGGCTGTCCTTGAGCAGCCAATTAACTCCGCAATATGCTGCCCTGATAAATAGGCCCCATCAGCTTTTGTAAAGGCATCAAGTAAGTCCTTCCTTAGTTGTGATTGCATTCTGTGAGCCACTCCTTTATATTTTTCTTATTATTGACCAGGCTTCCAGCTAAAATAGCTTGCTCAACCTTAAGAAGCAGTTCTTTTACCCATGGTCCGCCGCTTTTGTTAAACCATTCCATTAAATCATTACCCGTTACATCCATTTCTGAACGCGCTTTTATCGGAAGACCTTCATATATTTGTATATAATGCTGTATGGAATCATTAGACTCAAAACCATTTATTACAAGATAGAGAACCTCCGCAGATAGGAAAATTTCCTGCGTAGCTTCATACAAATCATATGAAGACCAGTTAACTTCGAATCTCTTATTTAAGTAGTGCATAATAAGTTGAATCTCCCTAATTTCCTTTAATGGCATTCTCCAGCCTCTGAGAAACTCCTCTATTTCCTTATTTTTGAGTTTCAGACAATATACAAGCAATGCCCACATTTCCCGGGTAGTTAATCGGTCAAACTTGTACTCTAATATTAACTTAAGGCTTTCCTCCTGGTTTGATAAACCTGGTAAATAGAGATAAATTTTGGTTTGAAGAATAAGTTGTAATGCTTGTTTTCGATTATCACCAGAAAGTAATTTATCGAACTCCGATTGTTTTCGTTCAATTGCAATCTTACCAAGCAAATGCACTAAATCTTCCAAAGCAGTAAGTGTTTCTTCTTCAATCCGGAAAGACAACTGACTAACAAAACGAACCGCTCTCATCATTCTAAGAGCATCCTCTTGAAAACGATCTGTTGCTTTTCCGACTGTTTGAATAACTTGATTCTTTATTGAAAGTTCTCCATGAAAGGGGTCAATTAGATTTCCGTCTTTATCCATTGCAATTGCATTCATAGTAAAATCCCTACGTTGCAAATCCTCCTTCAGGCTCCTAATAAATGACACTGCTTTCGGCCTGCGATAGTCCTCGTATTCAGCTTCCGTACGGAAGGTAGTAATTTCATACGATTGATTTTGATATAAAACGAGAACGGTTCCGTGCTCAATACCAACATCTACGGTTTTTGAAAAGATTTGCTTTACTTCCTCGGGGGTTGCAGAAGTTGCAATATCAATGTCGTTTATTTCTTTTTTCAGAAGGAAATCCCTGACTGCCCCACCTACAAAATAAGCCTCATAACCTGCAGATTCTAACTTTGTTAAAACTGGTACAGCTGCTAAAAAAGGCTCTTTCATATTTATCATCCTTTATATAGGCTCTTTTCTTAAACTTTGTTGCTTTTTGGAACAAAATATAATGATTATGCTAGTTTCCGCAGAAAATAGAATAAATTAAAAAGAAAAGAGCCTACAAACTAAATTCTAAAGCGCAAAATAACTATTTCCACGTTAAAATCGGCTTTAAGATTTTAACAACATTCTTTTCAAAAACATCCTTAGTTTAAGAGCTTATAGTATAACTGCTCATATTGACCGACAATTTGTTCGGCTCTAAATTTTTCATTTACAACCAAGACTCCATTATTAGCAAATTCTTGATGAAGTTGTTGATTACTTAATAGCAAGATTGCTTTTGAAGAAATATCTGCAATATCACCTAATTCACATATGTACCCAGTCTCACCATGCTGAATCACTTCAGGCATTCCACCAACATTCGTACCGATACATGGAACACCACAAGCCATTGCCTCAAGAGCCACCAGTCCAAAGCTTTCTTTTTCTGATAATAAAAGCTTCAAATCACTGATTGAGTATAACTCCTCAAGGTTTTCTTGTTTTCCGAGGAAGTGAACTTTGTCTGTTAAGCCTAGCTTCTTAACCAGTCTGCACACAGGTGTCATTTCGGGGCCATCGCCTACCAGCAAAAGTTTAGCCGGCATTGTTTCAGAAATTCTCGCGAAGGTTTTTACAACATCCTGAACTCGTTTAACTGGTCGGAAATTCGAAACATGGATAACAACCTTTTCATCTTCTTTAATCCCGAATTCTTTCTTTAAATGGTTGGCGTCTCGTTTTTGATAAATTCTTTGATCAATAAAGTTATATACTGTTTCAATTTGTTTATCTGGCTGAATAAGTTCGTGAGTTTGCTCAATTAAAGACCTGGAAACAGCCGTTACTACGTCAGATTTTTCAATTCCGAATTTAATTGCCTCCGTTAGGGATGGATCGTACCCAAGGACTGTTATATCTGTCCCATGAAGAGTGGTGACAATCTTTACATCTACCTTACTCATTTGTTTGGCCAATATCGCGCAAACAGCATGAGGAATCGCATAATGAACATGGAGAATGTCCAGTTTCTCTCTGTTAGCAACCTCTGCCATTTTACTAGCTAAAGCAATGTCATAAGGTGGAAATTGAAAAACTGAGTATTGATTGACTTCAACCTGATGATAATAAATATTATGATAAATTCTATTCAGTCTAAAAGGAATACTAGATGAGATAAAATGGATCTCATGTCCTTTCTCTGCCAGCATTTTACCTAATTCCGTCGCTACCACACCTGAGCCACCAACTGTAGGGTAGCAGGTAATTCCAATTTTAAGTTTCCTCATTCTTAATCTCCCATCAAATCACAATTCAAAAGGATTGGTACTTTTGATTTAAAACCTTCTGCAAAATTAACACCAACTTGTTGACCGAATAATCTTTCCCTTGCCTCAACGGTTTCGATATACCCATTTACAAGCGGAGTTTCGACGCTAGTATCTGTTTGTTCAAATTGGCTTTTGTAAGCTCTCAAGGCTGCAATTTTATTTTCCATATAAGCTGAGATATCGATTGTGAAATCGGGCTTATGGAAACCATTTATCATATAGAAATATACTCTTGAAACCTTGTGGGGTTTTTGGGAATTCTCCGTTTGGTATTTTCTTATGCCCGCGGAAAAGACCGCCTCTTCGACAAGGCGGGCGCAGTTTCCATGATCAGGATGGCGATCTTCAAAGTAGGGAGCAAAGACAATTTGAGGTTGGTACCTTCTAATTACTGATGCAATCCTCCTGATGAATTCCTCCTGGAGAAGGAGTCCTCTATCCGGAAATCCGAGTGACAGCCTTTCGGTGACTCCTAATAGTTCTGCAGCCTTATTCGCTTCCTTTTTTCTTATCTCAATGGTCCCATTTGAAGAAAGTTGCGCTTCGGTTAAATCACAAATACCTACCCTTTTTCCACTTGTTGTCCATTTTGCGATACTGCCTCCCATGCCGATTTCCACATCATCAGCATGGGCACCAAAAGCTAAAATATGTAAGGGCTTATCCTTCATCACTTTCACCGTTCTCGTGGACAATATTTCTCCATTCTAGGAAGCCCTCATCTAGGCCTCTTATCAACAATTCCGCAGTCCCCATGTTAGTAGCAAGGGGAATAGAATATACATCACAAAGGCGAACGAGTGCTGTTACATCAGGTTCATGCGGCTGTGCTGTTAGCGGGTCGCGGAAAAAGAAAATAGCATCCATCTTATTTTTTGCAATCATCGCACCGATTTGTTGATCTCCACCTAAAGGACCTGATTGAAATCTGGTAATGGGTAATCCAGTTGCTTCTTGGATTCTCTGCCCTGTTGTACCCGTTGCAAAAAGAGCATGCTTTGAAAAAATAGTTTGATATGCTGTTGCAAATTGAACAAGGTCATTCTTTTTATTATCATGTGCGATTAAGGCTATATTCATGGAAGTGCTCCTATTCTATAATATTTTCAAGACCATATACAAAAAGATCTTGCTTCATTACTGTATCTACTGCAATCTTTACACCAGACATAAACGATGCACGATTATAGGAATCATGACGGATGGATAAGGTTTGACCATCTGAACCAAATAAAACCTGTTGATGCGCAACTAGACCTGGCAGTCTCACTGAATGAATATGCATGCCGTCAAGTTCAGCACCTCTGGCACCGCTTAGTGTTTCTTTCTCATCCGGATGACCCTGTTGTTTTGATTCCCTTACAGCGGAAATCATTTCGGCAGTCTTCACGGCTGTTCCGGAAGGAGCATCGAGTTTTTTGTCATGATGTAGTTCAATGATTTCGACATCATTAAAATATTTTGCAGCCATTTGTGAAAATTTCATCATTAACACAGCGCCAAGGGCAAAATTAGGGGCGATAATACAACCGAGATTTTTGTCCTTACAAATACCTTCTAACTCTTCCAAATCAGCTTTTGTAAATCCTGTGGTGCCGACAACTGGTCTGACATTATGAAGAAGGGCTGTTTTTGCATGATGCATCCCAACCTCTGGTGTAGTTAAATCAATTAATACATCACACTCCACATTTTGAAGGCAAGTTTCGATGTTTGAAAAAATTGGTACATTATTAATAGCTTGGAATCCCTCAAGGTCACTTAACATATGACCCTCGTACTTATAATCAATAACAGCCTTTAGTTCAAAATGTTCGGTATTGGTTACCATTTTGACAGCTTCGCTGCCCATACGTCCCCGTGGTCCTGCAATAATAATTTTTACCTTATTCAATCTCTCTCACTCCTGATTCTTATTATCTATCCTTGTCCAACGATCCTTGTCCCTCGTATTAAATTTATTCATAACGTAGTCGTGTGCTTCTTCTAAGTCAATATTTAAGGAATTGGCTAAACAAATAATGACAAAAAGAAGGTCTCCAAGCTCTTCCTCAATAGCCTTCTCGGTTTCACTGGATTTCTTTGGTTTCTCACCATAATAATGGTTGACTTCTCTAGCAAGCTCTCCTAACTCTTCTGTTAGTCGGGCCACCATTGCAAGAGGACTAAAATACCCCTCTTTAAATTGACTTATGTATGTATCTACTTCTACCTGCAGGTCTTTGATAGATTTCCCATTGACCAAACACATTCACCTCTTTTAAATATAAAAAAACATCTACTAAATACATTAGCTAAAATATTTTAGTTTTACAAATATTTTTGTATTAAGTATACTCTTTCATGCCGAAAATTGCTCTTCTATAGTTAATTCGCTATAATAATATCCGCTGGTTGTAGAAAATATTGGCAGAGGAGTTAAGATTCATGTTATTTGGACTTAAAATAAAAAATATCTTATTTATCTTATTAGGAACTGCGATTATGTCTTTTGGACTTGTACATTTTAATATGCAAAATAAACTCGCCGAAGGCGGTTTTACAGGTATAACCCTTCTTCTTTACTTCATGTTCAAATGGGACCCATCCTATACAAACTTAATTTTAAATATTCCTCTCTTTTTTATCGGTTGGAAATTGCTAGGAAGAAACGCTTTCTTTTATACCATTCTAGGGACAGTAGGTCTCTCCGTGTTTTTATGGATTTTCCAACGTTACTCGATTGAAATGCCACTAAAGGACGATTTATTACTAGCTGCATTATTTGCAGGAGTCTTTTTGGGAATTGGGTTAGGGATTATCTTTCGCTATGGCGGCACCACAGGCGGCGTCGATATTATTGCACGACTTGTTCAGAAATACGCAGGCTGGAGCATGGGTAGAACCATGTTTATCTTCGATATTTGTGTTATTGGTGTTTCTGTGCTTACATATCTCAATTATAAAGAAGCTATGTATACCCTGGTGGCTGTATTTATTGGGGCTAGAGTGATTGATTTCATTCAAGAAGGTGCCTATACGGCAAGAGGTGCGATGATTGTCTCTGAAAGAAATGAAGATATAGCGAAAAAGATTATGGAGGAAATGGATCGGGGAGTTACCGTTCTAAAAGGATATGGTTCTTTTACCAAAATAGAGCGCGAAGTTCTATATTGTGTTGTGGCTAAGAATGAGATTGTCCGCTTAAAAAATTTAATAACCTCCGTCGACCCTCATGCTTTTGTTTCAGTCACGGTTGTCCATGATGTCCATGGCGAAGGCTTTACACTAGACGAAAATAAAAAGCCAATTGAAATATAGAAAAGCAATGTCCAGCTGGGACATTGCTTTTATTCATTACTTCTATTCATGCCAGTGAATATAAGGACCAGTCTTAATAACTCCAAAACAGCTACTGCTGCTGCTGCAACGTAAGTTAACGCGGCTGCATTTAATACCTTCCTAGCATTACGTTCTTCCTCATTACGGATTAATCCTAGCGAGACCACCTGGTCCATTGCTCGGTTGGAAGCATTAAATTCAACCGGTAACGTGATTACTTGAAATAGAACAGCCGCTGCCATAAACACGATACCCGCTAACAACAGCCCGCTCATTTGAAAAAAGATTCCTATCAAAACAAGTACCCACGAAAAATTCGAGCCAATATTCGCTACTGGAACTAAAGCATGGCGGAACCGTAAAAAAGTATAGCGCTGCGCGTCTTGTATAGCATGTCCACATTCATGGGCAGCGATGGCGGTTGAAGCGATTGAATGACCTTGATAATTTTCTGGGGATAACCGGACAGTTTTCGTCCGTGGATCATAGTGATCACTTAAAAAACCTCTTCCTTCTTCGACACCAACATTAAAAAGACCATTTGAATTTAGTACTTCTCTAGCAACTTCTGCTCCGGTTCGGTAGGATGAATTGGCTACACGAGAATATTTTACAAAAGTACCTTTAACCCTAAATTGAGCCCATAAAGGCACCAACATAATGATTAGAAAATAAATTAAGAATGCCATCTTGAACCTCCAGTTTTCTAACGGTGAAATTATTCTTGTTGAAGTTCAAATGAAAATTTTTAATCCTTATGAACCCTAGAACGGTTTTTCCTTATCTCTTTTTCACCTTGATATTTTCTCCACCCTACATAGGAAAGGGTTAATATGATAATGCTTCCTGTTGAAATGATTACCCACCATAGGGATGGGTCTGCCTCATCCTCATCCATGTTATCGAATAAATTCTTTAAATCCGACTCTAGGCCTTCTAATTCCTGTAAATTTTTTACGTTATTAACAACCTCTGACCGATATTCATCAATAAGATTGATACGCGCATCGATTCTTTGGATATTTTCTGCAGAAACATCAATTTTCATACTTGGATAAATAACGTTGTATAAGGACATAAACGTATTAAAATTAGAGTGGAAATGTGCGGAATCACCGGTACTTGCTGCTTCTCTTGCCTCCTGGAAAGCCCTCATAATTTGATTTTCCATCTCTGTCCATAATGGTTGATGGCTAGTTGCAATCGCGTCAACCACTAGACGAAACTTCGTTAGTCTTTGGACTCTTTCCTCATATTCCATATTTGAACTCGCTGCTGCCTCCAACGCTTCATCATGAGATACTGTTATAATCCTTCGTTCATCCATGGTAAATGGATGTTCTTTGTTTGAAATGTCCGTGAACTGTTCTGAGAAATAATTTAACAGCTTTTTGCCATCATCATATCTCTGAAATTTGATCATTTGAAGTGCTTCATCAGAGATACTATCTAACTTCTCTATCGGTCTATGCTCATGGGCGTAGGCCGTCATGGGAGTGAGCATAACGCTAATTAAAAATAGTAGTAACCATTTATACTTCAAACCTTGTCCCCCCTATCATTACTATTAAAATGTATGAAGGGGTGGACAAGGTTAGACCATCTTTTATACTATCATTAACTATTTTAGTTCTAGTTGAAAACGTTTTGGGCGAATCACAAAATAATAGCCTATTGCAATGGACAAAATCGATAGCCAAAACGTAAAATAACCAATTTCAGGTATAAAATCATTTAACATTTGGTACCTCGGAAGCATGAAAAACACATAATCAATCACATCATTATGTAAAGTCCAAATAGCTGCCACCATCAAGTGCCACCATTTAAAATGATAAAAAGGCGCATACAGCAACGCTTGAACGGCCATGGCAAAATGAGACAAAGCTAACATCAGTCCAATCCAGTCCAATTCATCTTGTATTAAAAACACAAGAGAGTTCATTACAACCGCCCAAATTCCATACTTAAATAAAGTGACAATCGCGAGCGATTCCATTAGCGGCCAGTTCCTTTTCAACAGAAAAGCAAGAAGTACAAAGACAAAAAACAAACTTGCAGTAGGGCTATCTGGAACAAATAGTAGGAAAATTGGTGGTGTTTCTTTTAATTGCCAACCGTACCACACATAGCCATAAGCAGTTCCAGCA
This sequence comes from Neobacillus niacini, assembly GCF_031457145.1. Lineage (GTDB taxonomy): Bacteria > Bacillota > Bacilli > Bacillales > Cytobacillaceae > Neobacillus > Neobacillus niacini_J. The sequence continues at coordinate 261,652 of NZ_JAVDVZ010000001.1, read as the reverse complement.
GTATTGACAACTAGCAAAAGCCACAAGAATGATCTGTTTGCTAAGAGAGGATATATACGGTTCACTTGTAACTCCTCTTTTCTTTTATATTAATAGCTGTGTTAAACTGGACTGTTGATTTGTGCTCCACTAAGGAAGGCTTCTTTGAATAATCTTCGCAGGGACAGGCGGTCTTTGCCTGTCCCGAGGCACTTCGCTTTCCGCAGGCGGTTCGGGAAGCCTCCTCGACGCTAAAGCGTCTGCGGGGTCTCCCCTGTCCCGTCCTCCTGCAGGAGTCTTCGTGCCTTCCGCACAAATCAACATGTGCCAAAATAAATAATACCCATTAACACAGCCATTTTAATAATAAAAGCTGACGATAGTCCGTCAGCTTTTAAAATCTTTTATTATTTACCTAAGCCTGAGATGTATTCTGAAAGCTTTTTAAGCTGTTCATCGTCACCTTTGAAGACTCCCGGCGGCATAGTTCCTACACCTTCTTTTGCGATTTTCGCAATTTCGTCAGCAGATAGTCCAGTGTCAATTAACGTTGGCGCACCAGCACCACCCTGGAAACTATCACCATGACATGTAATACAAGTATTATCTGAAGCGATTGTATATTCTTCAGATGTCTTATCAATCTCTACATCAGCAACAATCTTACCATACTCTTTTGCCGCTTCCCAATCATGGGTAGAAACGGACTGCCATGTTAAAAATGTAATAGCAGCGATTGCTAACAGCATAAAGCCAGTTGCTAATGGACGCTTGCTCGGACGGCGTTCTGGTCCACGATCTAAGAACGGTGCTAATAATAATGCTCCAAAAGCTAGTCCAGGGATAACCATTGCACCAACTACTGTGTAAGGTCCAGCTGCAAACTCATACTTCAGTAATTGATATAAGAACAAGAAGTACCAGTCAGGCATTGGAGTGTAACCTGTATCTGATGGATCTGCAATCCTTTCAAGTGGACTCGGATGTGCAACTGTTAAACATAAAATACCGACAAGAAATACTGCACCTACCAACCATTCTTTTAAAAGGAAGTTAGGCCAAAATGCCTCTGTTTTACCAGGGTATTCTGAGTAATCTTTCGGAATATTCTTTTTCGTACGGGCCTCAGGTGCCAATACACGTGAGTCACCAACGAATTTCATTCCTTTACCGCGATGCATCGAACAATCCCCCTCCTTTATTCGTAAATTAAGATTATAAATAGATCAGAATCAATTTAAGAGTATTATAGTGGTCCAGAAATACCCTGTTTACGAATCATCATGAAATGAGCTGCCATTAACCCAAATAATGCAGCAGGTAAGAAGAACACGTGAATCGCAAAGAAACGAGTTAAGGTTTGAGCACCAACAATCGTCTCATGACCCGAAAGTAAAGTTTTTAAGTAGACACCAATAAACGGTACTGCTTCAATAATTTGAAGTGTAACCTTTGTTGCGAACAACGCTTTCATATCCCAAGGTAATAAATAACCAGTTAAACCCAAAGCTAGCATGATGAAGAAAATAAGAACTCCAACAACCCAGTTAAGTTCACGAGGCTTTTTGTATGCGCCTTGGAAGAAAACGCGTAATGTATGTAAGAACATCATTACAATAACTAAACTAGCACCCCAGTGGTGCATACCGCGTACGATTTGTCCGAATGCTACTTGGTTTTGAAGGTAGAAAACAGATTCCCACGCGTTTTTAATATCCGGTACATAATACATCGTTAAGAACATACCAGATAGAATTTGAATTACTGTAACAAAAAATGTCATACCGCCAAAGCAGTAAACAAACGCAGAAAAGTGATGCGCTGGATTGACATGCTCAGGAACTTCATGATCTGCGATATCGCGCCACAAAGGCGTAATATCTAAACGTTCATCTACCCAATCGTAAATTTTGTTTAACAATGATTACGCCTCCTTCGTCCGTGGTTCAGCTTTACCTAAATAAAGTAAACCATCTTTTTCTTGTAATGGATATACATCCAGTGGTGCAATTGGTGGAGTTCCCTTAACGTTTGTACCATCCTTTTCATAACGGCCAAAGTGACACGGACAGAAGAATTGTTCAGGATGTTCTTTATCCGTTCCCCAAGCAACAGTACAACCTAAGTGTTTACATACTGGAGATAGGGCTATAATATTATCTTGGTCATCCTTATAAACCCAGGCAGTATTTGTAACTTCTGACGTATACCATGCATCCTTTTGCTCAAACGAAAAATCTACCCGTTGTGGTTCGGCTTTGATATCAGAAATCTTCAATGGAGTTGCAATAAAATCTCCGCCTGCTTCCGCTGTTAATACCGGATCAATCGCGAAACGAACCATTGGCATTAACATTCCTGCTGCCATAAATCCCCCAACACCTGTTAAAGTGTAGGTTAAAAATTGTCTTCTTGATACGCGATGCTTACTCATGCTTATCCCCCCTCTATTCACAAGTTAAGTCCATCGGACATAAAATAAACACATATAAAACTAGGACATAACAATGATATATCAATCTTTATCCTAGGTCAATATCATACTATTTCAAAAACATGTTTAATAGCAAAGAATTATAAATTTTCATGCCATTTTTGAGTAAACAGACTTAAGAGTTGATTAACTTGGCTCTCAATCATTGAAATTTTTTGAGAATCATTTAAGTGCTCGAGAGGCAAAGATGGGAGCCATATTAATGGACCTGTCAACTCTTTCTCATATTTTTTCCAGTCACTTTCAGAGGTTATGTAGAAAATATGTTTAAATTCACTTTTTTCTATGTTTGCTTCCCAGTTTCTTAACTTATTAAATACCTCTTCAAGACCGTCAGTTTGCAAGTATGTAAAAGGTGGAAACAACATCAATCTTCCGGTAAACTGCCTTTCTAAGTAATTCGTTAATAAGGTAATAAATTCTGCACTTGAGGCCGATTGTTTCATCTCATTCCCAAATGAAACCTTAAACAAAGGAATTACTGCTGTATCCACGTATTCTTTTGCTGATAAATAGGTTTCTATATCCTTTGAGACCCACTTCATTTTGACACCAACCCTTTTCTCATCATTACCCCTATCATATCAAAATATATTGGACTACCGCAAAAGAAAAAAAGGAAAACCGGGAAGTAATCAAAAAAAATAGAAACTTGCTTATCGCAAGCTTCCATTTTTCTCTGTTTCTTTAAGTTGATTTAGCTGCTCTGTTAAGGCACGAAAGGCTATTTTATCCTGTTTATCTAGTGCTTCATCAATTAATTGAAGCAACTTCTCTCGTTGGAACCTTTCAATGCTATTTTGTAAAAATTGCTCTGCTACAATTCCGTCTTTCTCATTTACTTGAAGGTGTTTTGGAACAAATGGATTTTCCTCTAATACTGCTGCATATTGGTGCGCTTGATTGGAAGCATGAAAGTTTAATTGAATAAAAATATCTTCGTCACGATTTAACCGAATATCATGAAAGGATTTTTCAGCATCAGTTGTCATAACATTTTCTTTATAAAAGCGAAATGGTACTTTATCAACGCAATGAGTTGACATGATCAGCCCACGTGGACAATACTGTGCTTGTTCTACAAAATGAACCTTCTCCATTAATTGGTCGTGACTCATTAAATAATTAAGAATCCAAACACACTCTCTTCTTTTTAATTGATAGTGATTTAAAAACCAGCGAATAAAGTCCTTTTTCTCGTTGACAGAAACAGGGGTTGCCATTTGATAGTTTCCCTCCTCTGTATATTCAGCTTTTTTATTAATTCTCTCTACTAATTAGACGGTCAAGCAAATCAGTATACTCTCCATTTGTTGGATCACCTTTTTGTAACTGTTTAAAAATTTCGGCAGCAAGGTCGGTTTTTCCTTCCTCAATTAAAAAATATCCGTAATCGTTCAAAAATGCTTCATTATTCTTAAAAAAAGTATATGCACTTTCGTATTTGTCTAATGCATTGGAATATTTCTCAAGCTTATCAAATGCAAGGGCAGAGTCCCATAAGAGTTGAGGCTCCTCATCTTCTACAAAATCCAGCTGTGAAATCAAATCAATTACTGCTTCATACCTCTCTTGTTGAAAAAAGAGCTTATTTAAAGTAAGTGCTGCTTCTGTAAAGCCTGGATCTAATACAAGCGCCTCGCGGAAATACTGTTCAGCCAGATCTGGTTTTCCAAGCTTGATAGCAATTTTTCCACCGAAGAAAAATAAATCCTTATTAAATTCATCTTGCCTAATGCCTTCTTGAACAACGTTCATGCTATTTTCAAGTTCTTCTTCCCGCTCATATGCTTTTGCTAGATGTAAATATAAGGAATGATATTCTGGATCTATCCCTTTTAATTCCTCAAATTTCTCGATTGAAGTTCGATTATATCCTGCTTGGAGTGCTGTAAAGGCATAACCAAAAAGGGTATTAATCTCTAATTTGTCATCGATTGCTTTGTCATAAAAGGTTAATGCTTCTTCAAATTCCCCTGAGGCACTCAGAAGCTCGGCCATGCGTTGAAAAATACTCACACCTGCAATTTCATCCTGCTCCTTTAAGACTGCTTCATATGAAATTAATGCCTTCGTTACTTCTCCTTGTTCACTATAGAGTTCACCAAGGGCAAAATCAATGATAACCTCATCGGGCAGTAATTCCTTTGCTTTTTGAAGTTTTCTTTCACAAACTTCATATAATCCTTGAACTTGATAAAGATCCGCTAATAGCAATAGAGATTGTCCAAAGCTTGGGTCGTGTTCAGAAATCTTTTCTAATTCAAGAATTGCTTGTTCCTCATCTCCAGATTCAACTAATATTTCCCCCAGTAAGACGAGGAGCTCACCTTCTTCAGGATATATTACTAATAGATTTTCAACTAAAGCCTTTGATTCACTTAAAAAACCATACTGAAACATTTCTTCAGCAAGAAGAAATTTTTCATCGGGCTGACCTTTGGTTAATACAACATTATATTCATTTATAGCTTCATTATGTTGGCCGTTTTCCAACATTGTAATAATTTTATTTACTCTGTCCATGATTTCTATCCTCTCGGTTCCCTTGTTTGACTAAAATGCAAAATATGATGGGGTTCGCACCCTAACATATTCTCCATTTCCTGGTTTAAATAAAACCTTTTCCCCTGCTCGTACTACTTGTCCCTTGTTAACTGTAACTACAAGTCTATCACAATGATAATGAAATAATGCCATTTCATCAACATTCATGATTTCTCTAACTTTAAGAAATAAATTATAGCTTACCTCTGACCCATGCAGCAGGCTTGCTTTTTGTGGTAATAATCCTAGTTTGTTTAGAACTAGACTAGACAATGGTTGGTTCTCTCTAATTTCTTCAAGAATTGAAGGGATTTTTTGATTTTCCATTATTACCTTCCATTTCGACAGAGCCCTCCTTGCTTCCTTCTTTAAATCATTAGAAATTATTGGAACAAGCGGACAATTATAAGGAAAGAGCGCCTCTTTTATCCACCCCCAAGGAATATCACTTAATTCATTGAGGTCATCAATCTCTAAAAAAATTGCCGGAACTCTTTCTTTCTTACATTTCCTGATGAATGAGGGAGTTAAAGACTTTAGTGGAATTTTTACACTGATGAGAAAATCAATTGGACTGCTAATAAGAGCAGTTTTTGTTTCTTTTATTTTTTCAGCTAATTCATTTTCGTAGGAAATCGAAATATAGGTTAGTATTGTGGTGCACCCCTTCAAAAGGAAGTTATCAATGATGTATTTCCGAAATTCCTGAAAGGAAGCATTAAGTGGTATTTTTGTATCTAACAGTACAAAAGAAGGGGTCATTATAAAAGATTCTGCATTCATTTTCATTAACTTATTATGATTATTATGATTTTGCTTTGCGGCAATGTGGTTTCCCTCTATTAGCAGCGATGTTTGTGTAAGTTTAGTTTCCTTTAGAATATTAGCATTTTCAATGATATATCCCATCGTACCACCCTTTTCCCAACTTTACCTCTTTAAGACAAGCTATGTGTCATACATAAATACTATGACAAGAAAAAAAAGGAAAAAAGCTGCACATGGCAGCTTTAGTTTTTCAGGCTATTCAAATGGCTAAAGAAGTTTGGATAGGATACGGATATGGATTCTGGGTTTTCAAGTTCAACCTGGTCCTTGCAGAGCAGAGAAGCAATCGCAAGCATCATTCCAATTCTATGATCGCCATGACTAGAAACAGTTCCACCTTTAAGTTCCGTTCCCCCATGGATAATCATTCCGTCCTCGGTAGCTTCTATTGAGGCGCCTAATTTTGTTAATTCTTGAACAACTGTATCAATTCGATTCGTTTCTTTGACTTTAAGCTCTGATGCGTCTTTAATAATCGTTTTACCTTCTGCTTGTGTTGCCAATAGAGCAATAATTGGGATTTCATCTATGAGTCTTGGAATAACATCACCTTCTATGACAGTTCCTTTAAGACTTGATGTTTTAATGGTTAAATCCCCTGCTGGTTCAAAGGCATCAGCCGCATTTTGACGAATTTCTAAATTGGCTCCCATTTTATTCATAATTTCGATAATGCCAGTCCTTGTCGGGTTGAGGCCAACATTCTTGAGAACAATTTCACTATCTGGAACAATCGCACCAGCAACTAGGAAAAACGCAGCGGAAGAAATATCTCCAGGAACAAGAATATCTGAAGCAGTAAGCTTTTGGCCTCCCTTTACCGTAATCGTACGATTATCCTTTTGAATTTCACCGCCAAATTTTCTAATCATTCTTTCCGTATGATCACGCGATTCAGCTTTTTCGATTATGGTTGTTTCTCCTTCAGCTTGCAGACCGGCAAGAATAAGCGCAGACTTTACCTGAGCACTTGCCACTGGCATTTTATAGTGAATCGGATTTAAGTGACCACCGCGAATACTTAAAGGAGTATACTCTCCGTTCTTTCGACCGTCAATTTGTACCCCCATCGTTTTAAGCGGCTCCGTTACCCTTGTCATCGGTCTTTTTCCAATTGAATGGTCTCCAATAAGTGAGGAGAAAAATGGTCTCCCCGCTAAAATACCTAATAATAATCGAATAGTCGTTCCAGAATTACCTACGTCCAATAGGTCGTTAGGTTCCTTTAAACCATCAAATCCATTACCATATATGATAATTTCATTTTCATTTTCTTCAATTACGACCCCTAATTTTCTAAAACAGGAAATCGTGCTCAAACAATCATCGCCGGGCAGGAAATTCGTTACCCTTGTTACACCTTGGGCTATGGAGCCAAACATAACGGATCGATGAGAAATTGATTTATCACCAGGTATTTCAATAACACCCTCCAAGCCATTCATTGTTGGCTGTAATTTTATAAATTCCATGTCATCACCTATATTCAGATCAAATTATGTTCCAATTGAGGTTGCGTAGCTTGAGCAGATATGGATACATTTCTCTGCACGCTGTCGATCCTCTTCTGTTTGAAAACTAATCACTAGTACGCCATAAATCTCGTCTTCTCGAGTTTCTAATATACGAATATTTGTTATACTAATATTTTCTTTTGCTAAATAACCTGTAATCTCAGAGATGACACCAGGATAATCTGGAACATCAACATATAAATCATAAAAGGAAGGAATGGCTCCTTTTTCTCGTACTGGCAGGCCATCACGATATTGTTTAGCCTGTTGAAAATAGCGAAAGATTTCACCACTATTTTCTTGCTCGAGTAACACTTTTACTGAGTCCATTTCTTCCTTCCATTTATCTATTAAATCTATCAAAACCTCACGATTATGCAGTAAAATGTCCTTCCACATTTCTGGGCTGCTAGAAGCTATCCTAGTAATATCTCGAAACCCTCCTGCTGCTAAACGCGGAATAAGACTCTCATCCTCAGATAACCTTTCCGTTTGACGGACAATCGATGCTGCAATGATATGGGGGAAATGACTGACAACCCCAGTAAGATAATCATGGGTACTGGGTGTAACACTTAAGAATTTTGCATTTGTACCTTTAAGCCAAGACTTTAGCTGTTCTACTTTTGAGTTTTCAATATGATCCTCTGGAGTTAAAAGGTAAAAGGCATTTTCAAAGAGAAACTCTTTTGCCGCTGATACACCGCTTTTATGAGAACCAGCCATTGGATGTCCTCCAATAAATGTGTATCCTCTTTTCCTCAAGGTTGCAGCAATTTCAACAATTTTACTTTTTGTACTTCCGGTATCAGTAATGATCACTTCAGGATTCAACAATTGTTCTGACAATAAGTGAATAATCGCTTCCGTTTCAATTACTGGTGCGGAAATGATGATTAAATCCGCGGATGCGGCACCTTCCGCTATATGATCAGCCACTTCATCAATAACACCCAGCATTTTAGCAAGTCTAGCTTGTTCTTGATGAATATCGTAACCGATAATGATAGCCTCTTTATGTTCTTTCTTTATACATAAAGCTAAAGAACCGCCAATTAATCCAAGCCCAATAACAAACACTCGGCCTTTCATTGGTAGCCCCCCTAGTTTTCACTGAGCTGTTCAGGTTGCTCAGCTAGAAATACACCTAACGCTTTAAGCACACCCTCATTTTGCTCAAAGCTGCCAACTGTAATTCTTAAAGATGAAGGGAATCCTAAAGCTTTCCCTGATCTGACAATGTAGCCTTTTTCTAATAGAAATTGAAACCCCTTGTCTGCATCAGCATTGATATCAATTAATATAAAATTAGTTTGAGAAGGATAATAGCTAAGTTTGTGATCCTCACAGAAGTGATAAAATTGAGTTAAGCCTTGTTTGTTCTTTTCTTTACAAGTTTGGACAAACTCTTGGTCAAGAATTGCAGCTTGTGCCGCCACCATTCCAAATGAATTAACATTGAACGGTTCTCTTGCAGGTTCCAACGCTTTAATAATCTCTTTGTTCGCAATGCCATAACCAACCCTTAATGAGGCAAGGCCATATATTTTAGAAAAAGTTCGCAGCACGATTAGGTTTGAATAATTTCGTGTTAATTCAATTGAATCATAATAATCATCTGCACAAACGTATTCATAATACGCCTCATCCAATACAACCAAAACATGGGATGGGACTTTATCTAAGAATGAAATTAAATTATTTTTTGATACATATGTACCTGTTGGATTATTAGGGCTGCAAACCCAGACAACATTCGTATTATCGTCGATAGCACCATACATTTTCTCTAAGTCATGTTGACCATCAAGTAAAGGAATTTCCCTTATCTCTGCTCCTTCAATCACAGCATTATGTTTGTATTGCGAGAAGGAAGGGGTTGCCATTACAGTATTGGCACCAGGATGTAAAAGAGACCTTGAAATAATTTGAATAATATTATCCGATCCATTACCAAAAATTAGTTCATCCTGATTTACCTTTAAAAAAGAAGCTACTGATTCCCTTAAGCTGGTAGCATAGCCATCAGGATAAATCGCAAAGCTTGGTTGATTACTTTCTAATTCTGTAAGCACGTTAGGAGAACACCCAAAAGGATTCTCATTTGAAGCAAGCTTAACAATCTGATCTAATTTATATTGTCTTTTAACTGACTCAATTGATTTTCCTGGCTGATATGGAGTCAGGGTTAATAATTGCTTTTTCCATCTCATTTTCTCCACTCCATCCGTAATAATATTGTTGTTAACTATTTAGCCAAAGTGTTTCCTAAATCAGGTCGTAATACCTTCGCCCCTTTTAGATAAACATGAACAATTTCTTCCTGTTTAACAGCCGTATTCACATGCAGCATGACTCTTACGCACATGGGTAAACCATTTGTCACTGGCAATTCCCTCATACACATAACCGGTACATACGTCCAGCCATCAAATTTACGCAGTGCTCTTGCTGGGAAGGCTGCGTTTAGGTCCTCCGTTGTTGAAATAAAAACAGAAGCAACCTGCTCTGGAAGGATATTGTTTCCCTCGATTAGTTGTTTTAAAAGTTCTTCTGTTGCTGATATGATTACTTCTTCGGAATTACTATCTACAGTAACTGCTCCCCTCATCCCTCTAATCATGACAAGTCCCCCTTTGTTTTAAAAATTATTGATCTGGCCTAATAAAAAGTCATCCGAAAGCTCCTGAAGCTTTGGTTTTCCTACTTGCTCTAATAATACAAACTTAACCGATCCACCCGCTGATTTTTTATCCTGCTTCATTTTTGCCAGCAATCGTTCAGCTGAAAGATGAACTGGAATCTTTGTTTGATAACCAAGTTCTTGTACCCAGTTTACAAATTCTTCTGTTTCAAAGGATAATCCTAATACCTCATTGCTTAACTTTAAGGCAAAAATCATCCCAATCATAACAGCTTCACCATGTGTAAAATTCCCATAACCCATTTCCGATTCAATTGCATGTCCTAAAGTATGTCCAAAATTTAGGTACGCACGAATTCCCGTCTCTTTTTCGTCCTTTGACACAAATTCGTTTTTTATTTTAATCCCTCTTGTAAGTGATTCAAATAATTGTTCAGAAGATAAAGAGCCAAGATCGTGAATATCTGATTTTAACCATTGATAAAAGTTAGGATTATAAATAAGGGCATGTTTAATAACCTCTGCAAAACCAGATCGAATTTCTTGTTTTGAAAGTGTGTTGAGTAGTTCAAGATCGTAAAAAACAGCCTCAGGTTGATGGAAAGCTCCAATCATATTTTTGCCTAGAGGATGATTAATAGCTACTTTTCCGCCAACTGCACTATCATGGGCGAGAATGGTAGTTGGAATCTGGATAAATGGAATTCCTCTCATAAATGATGCTGCAACAAAGCCCGATAAGTCACCTACTGCACCGCCGCCAAATGCCAGAATAACGGATTTTCGATCTAATCGGCTTTCTAATGCCACGGATAAGGCGTCATAGAATACCTCGAACGTTTTGGCTTTCTCACCACTTGGAGCAGTAAAAATAACAGGATTCCATTCGGATAAAAGTGGTACTAATTTATCCAGGTGCAATTTTCCAACGGTTTCATCCGTAATAATTAATATTCTAGTCAGGTTAGTAAAATGATTGGATAAAAAAGTGTTGATTTCACTTCGAACGCCTTCGCCAACAAACACCTCATACTGTTTCGAGCTCGTTTGAATTTGGATAGCTTCCATTAAAATTCCCTCGCGTAATCACGCTGGCGCTTAATTTCAGCAGCGAATGTTTCAAAACGGTCACTATAGAATTGATCAATTAGTGAATTAGCTAGTTCCCATGCGACAACATGTTCTGCTACAACAGCAGCAGCAGGAACAGCACAGCTATCAGAACGCTCAACACTCGCAGAAAATGGCTCCTTTGTATCGATATCAACACTCATTAACGGCTTATAAAGCGTTGGAATAGGCTTCATAACTCCGCGGACGACAATAGGCATTCCCGTGGACATTCCACCTTCAAAACCACCTAGACGATTAGACTTGCGGGTATAACCATTTTCTTGATCCCAAATAATCTCATCATGTACTTCACTGCCAGGCTTTCTTGCTGCTTCAAAGCCAATACCAAACTCTACCCCTTTAAATGCATTAATACTTATAATAGCTGCTGCAAGCTTAGCATCTAATTTCCTATCATATTGAACATAGCTGCCTACCCCTGCTGGCATCCCAGTTGCAATGACTTCAACAACGCCGCCAATTGAATCACCATTCTTCTTAGCAGTATCAATCGCATCCATCATTTCCTGTTCTACCTCTGGGTCGGCACAGCGTACAGGTGAAAGCTCTGTTCTTTCCTTTAACTCGTCAATCGTTAAATTGGCATTAGCTTTAGCCTTAATTCCACCAATTTCTACAACATGAGAAACGAGTGTAACCCCAACTAAAGATAAAAGTTTCTTAGCAACTGCACCGGCTGCTACTCTTACTGTGGTTTCTCGAGCCGATGAACGCTCAAGAACATTTCTCATATCTCGATGACCGTATTTTATCGCACCATTTAAATCTGCGTGTCCAGGTCTTGGACGAGTAATTTTTCGTTTAACTTCGTCCTCTTGTCCTTCAATTAATGGGTCTGCACCCATAATTTTGGTCCAATGCTTCCAATCATTGTTCTCCACGACTAACGCAATTGGAGAACCAAGTGTTTGTCCATGACGAACCCCAGATGTGATTTGAACTGTATCTTTTTCTATTTGCATTCTTCTTCCGCGACCGTATCCCTGCTGCCTTCTTGCAAGCTCAGTATTTATATCTTCTGCTAATAATGGCATTCCTGCTGGCAGTCCTTCTAGAATGGTCGTTAATTGTGGACCGTGTGATTCTCCAGCTGTTAAATATCTCATTCCCATTACTCTTTCCCCCTTCAACTCATTAAAGGATTTTTATCAATATACCATATTAAGACTAATAAACCTAGTATAATTATCTGAAAATAGCATAAATTGATAGTGATTATTTAATTAATGATAAACACGTTTCACCCTTTTGTACACCCATTGGTGCTGAAATATTTTTTAATTCTGATGAATACGCATACAAAAAAAGGCACCTGTATATAGGATACAAGTGCCTTTTTATAGTTAGTTTAGTAAATCCATTCGTTTACTACTTTAGAGTACTCTACAACGCCGCCATCTTTAAAAAACAACCCGATTTCACGCTCTGCACTTGCAGGAGAATCTGATCCGTGTATAACATTCTTTCCAACAGTTAAGCCAAAATCTCCACGAATAGTACCTGGTGCTGCATCCTTAGGATTTGTTGATCCCATCATTTGGCGAGCAGTTGCAATAACATTTTCTCCTTGCCATACCATAGCAAAAACGGGTCCAGATGTGATGAAATCTACTAATTCACCAAAGAATGGGCGTTCTTTATGTTCACCATAGTGCTCCTCGGCAAGCTCAGTCGGAATACTCATCAATTTAGCGCCTGCTAATTGGAAACCTTTTTTTTCAAAGCGAGCAACGATTTCTCCGATTAAATTACGCTGTACACCATCAGGCTTCACCATTAAAAATGTTTTTTCCATGAATTCCACTCCTAAAATAGTATGTATAATAATTGTCATAGTGGGACAATCCATCAAAATGTTAACATTTTTTTGAATATTTCGCAAGTAGAAAACGTATTCATCGATACATTAAAAAAGAGAGTAAACCACGGTTAACTCTCATGTCTTTAATATTTACGCCTTCCAATAAACTTAGCGATATCTCGCAGTGTTTTTTTGGCTCTATTAGCGGGAAGCTCTTCTAGTACTGCTAGTGCTTTATCTAGGTACAAATCGCTTAGTGCAATGGATCTTTCAATAGCATCTGACTCTTTAATAAGAGAGATTATTTTTTGTATTTGAACAGGCTCCATATCTTCATGGACCTTTTCTATTTCACGGCGAACCTTATCATTTTCCATTGCATAGAGAGCAGGAGCTGTGATATTCCCCTGGAGAAGGTCACTGCCAGCTGGCTTACCAAGTTCCTCTTCTGTCGAGGTAAAATCCAAAATATCATCCGTTATCTGAAATGCCATACCGACGTAATACCCAAATAGGTACAATTTTTTATGTATGGACTCTTCAACATCCGCAGTAATCGCACCCAGCTGACAGCTTGCAGAAATTAATAATGCTGTCTTTCTTTTAATTCTACGCAAATAATCTCTAAGATTTTGATTAAAACGATACTTATCTTTAATCTGTTGGATTTCACCAACAGATACTTCAACAATTGTATTGGCTAATATTTTATGTGCTAAGGGCTTATTAATTTCGCTCATCAATTCTAAGGCAAGCGCAAAGATAAAATCACCCGTATACATAGCAGTCTTATTGTCCCATTTCGCTTTAACTGTAGGCTGACCTCTTCGTATATCAGCATCGTCGATTACATCATCGTGGACAAGCGATGCCATATGAATAAGTTCAAGAGCAACGGCAACGTTTTTCATTATATTAATATCGTAACGGCCAAACTTTCCAGCCAATAAAACAAAAACAGGCCGAATTCTTTTACCTCCTGCCTGCAGGGTGTGCAAAGAAGCCCGTTTCAAAAGAAGAGAGTCCGCCTGGATTGTTTCTTCTAATTTTTTTTCGATTATATTAATATCTGAATTCAAAAATGAATACATCATCTTTAATTTCATTTGTATTCACCAGCTTTTCATCCTGTTTACATATCAAAAATTACTTTTTATATCCTATATGAACTGCTGCCGCTCCACCACTATATGGCTTATAAAAAACATCCTTGAAGCCTGCAGTTTCAAACATTCGCGCTAATTCTTTCATACCTGGGAAATTTCGCGCAGATTCATGGAGCCAAGAGTATTCTCGATAGCTTTTTGCAAATAACTTGCCAAACATCGGCATGATAAAACGGAAATAAAAATAATAAAGCTGTTTATATCCAATTAAGGTAGGCTGGGAGGTTTCAAGGCAAACCGCAATACCTCCGGGTTTAACTACACGGTTCATTTCTTTTAATACTTGAAGATAATCCGGTACATTTCTCAAACCAAAGCCTATAGTTACATAATCAAAACTATTATCAGGGAAAGGGAGCTCCATGGCATTACCATGAATTAAGCTAACTTGCTTTAAGCCCATACTTTTTACTTTTTCAATTCCAACATTTAGCATGTTTTGACTAAAATCCAATCCAGTAACCTCACCGGAAGGACCAACAGCCTCCGCGAGTGCAATCGTCCAGTCCCCTGTTCCGCAACATACATCCAGCGCTTTCGAACCCGGCTTGACGTTCATTCTTTTCATGGTATCTTTACGCCATTTGATATGCTGCTGAAAACTAATCACAGAGTTCATTTTATCGTAGTTATCGGAAATTTTCTCAAAAACCTTATGAACTCGTTGTTCCTTGGATTGCTGCATTTACTTACCCTTCTTCCACTAAAGTATTCGCAAATGGTTGATGTTCATTAATGATCGAAGTAATTCTAGCTTCAAGCATATCATTTAAATATGGGAGCTGACTGATTCCATTTAATAGGAATTGTTTCGATGAATCAAGATAACGATCACAAATCCCAAGCAAATCTCTATGCTGTTTATCTGATAAATTTTTAATTGAAAGATTTTTATTAGGAATTATAAGATCCTTCATAGATTCGAACATGATGCTGCTTCCAGTTTCCATAAAAAGTGTCTTTTCCTGAAGCAAGCGCTTGAAAAAAAATAAATTAGTAATAAATTCATTCCATAAGTCCACTTTAAAACATGCAGAGAATTTTACAAGTAAAGAGCTTTCAATTTTCTTTATACTTGTCATTAAATTTTCTATATTATCAATTTCTTTTTGATAGATGGAAACTTTATGTTCATTAACCTCTTTTACCCCTTTAGAGAGTTCCTTTATCATTTGGATATCTTCTGACTCTGCCAATAGTTTATAGTACAAGCCGCTATAATAATCCCCGGCAAGGACTGTTAATTGTCTATTTATTTCATCAACAGTTGCATTAGATATATGCTCATGGGTATCAAGGGCAATTTGGATTAGCATAGTTGTCGTTGCATAATTCTTTAACTCATTGTAAGACAATTCGAGTCTATCCATAATGGACACAAGAATAAGCAGTTTATCTTCATCAATTACAGGCATGTCAATGTATTTAAGCAAGTAAGGATGAAATACTTTTCGCTCAACTTGCTCCTTTATGTCTGTGAATTTTTGTCGAATGTCTGGCAATTTAATCACCCTTGCTTCCCCGATTTTAAATATTTATTATGACCCTTTTGTATAAACAAGGCAGTGACAATTATATCATAAAAGCTTATGTATGGGCAGAAATTCACAAAATAAATACATTTCTATATTTGATATCTTATTTTTTCATTTCACTATCAATTTCACCAAATTGCGTCATTATTTTTGCATTTCCCCTGATTTTAATTGCTGATGTATGTTCTGTAAATTGGGCAATTAATACTTCCCCCTTATCAAGCTTCTCAGAATGGTGAAATTTCGTGTCCGTTCCTCGCGTCAATCCTATTACACTAACTCCATCATCAATTGCTTTTATTACAACAAAGTCACTACTTTGTGGTTCCCGCTTTTCCATAGTATCCCCCCTACTAGTTCTTAATTAACGTTAGAATTTCAGAACGAGCATTCGTATCATTCGCAAGATTGCCCCTTACTGCTGTCGTCACAGTTTTTGAGCCTGGCTTCTTTACCCCGCGCATCGTCATACACATATGTTCTGCCTCAACAATAACCATTACTCCATGAGGGTCTAATTTTTCCATCATACTATCCGCAATGGTTGAAGTAATTCTTTCTTGTAACTGGGGTCTTTTAGCAACCGCCTCTACCGCCCTAGCCAATTTACTTAATCCCGTTACACGACCGTTTTTTGGAATATATGCCACATGGGCTGTTCCAAAGAAAGGTACGAGATGGTGTTCACACATGGAATAGAATGGGATATCCTTCACCAAAACCAATTCTTCATGATCTTCACTGAAAATGGTCTCAAAATGTTTTTTTGGATCTTCATTCATCCCGCTAAAAACTTCTTCATACATTTTTGCAACTCGTTTCGGCGTATCAAGCAGACCTTCTCTGCCTGGATCTTCCCCAATCGCCGTTAGTATTAAACGTACCGCCTCTTCAATTTGGGTACGATTCACTTCAGACATTCCTATTCCCCCTACTATATATCACACAAGTATATACGACAAATACATATTAGCACAACAAATACAATGTTCAAAGAACATAGAAAAAAGGCCATGGGGTTACCATGACCTTTTTTCCGAGGCAATAAATTTATGTAATTATTTTACTGCGTCTTTAAGTGCTTTACCTGGTTTGAAAGCAGGAACCTTGCTTGCACCAATTTCGATTTCCTCACCAGTTTGAGGATTACGACCTTTACGTGCTGCACGTTCGCGCACTTCAAAGTTACCAAAACCGATTAATTGGACTTTATCACCATTTTTAAGAGCATCTAGAATTGAATCAAAAACAGCATCAACTGCTTTTGTAGCGTCTTTTTTAGAAAGTTCGCTTGCTTCTGCAACTGCGTTAATTAGTTCTGTCTTGTTCATGCTATTCACCTCCTCCCAATAATTTAAGTAAAGAATCGTAAATAAGAGTACTTATCTACATTTCTAAACAATTTTTCTTATTTCTATACGTCATAGCGCGATTTTATTGGCAAAGTAATCAAAAATTACTACTTTTGTTTTTTAATCTACTTTTTTAATAAAAAACCTTATTATATAAAGGTTTTAAGCACTAAACGTGAGTCTGTTAAAAGATTATCACAATCATTTACTCTTATCAAGAATATTTCATGAAATAATGGTAATCTTTTCTTCATTACTACAAATTTCTACTGAATTTCACAATTTTGGATGTTGTTTTTTGTAACAATAGAAAAAGACTCCTAATTGGAGTCTCCTCAGATTAAAGGATTATTGCGATTAAGCCTCCTGATCCTTCGTTAATGATTCTTTCTAATGTTTCTTTTAATTTATATCTTGCATTCTCTGGCATCAAGGATAACTTAGCTTGGATACCCTCTCTAACGATAGAACTTAATGAGCGGCCAAATATATCAGAATTCCAGATGGATAGTGGATCATCCTCAAAGTCCTGCATCAAGTAGCGGACAAGTTCTTCACTTTGCTTTTCTGTCCCAATAATTGGAGCAAACTCAGATTCAACATCGACCTTTATCATATGAATCGATGGAGCCACTGCTCGCAGTCTTACCCCAAATCTAGCACCTTGACGGATAATTTCAGGTTCTTCAAGACTCATATCTGAAAGTGACGGGGATGCAATACCATAACCAGTCTGCTTCACCATTCTTAATGCATCTGAGATATGATCATATTCTGCCTTTGCATGGGCAAAATCCTGCATTAACTCAAGTAGATGATCTTTCCCTCTAATTTCTACACCGACAATTTCTTTTAGGATATCATCATAAAGTTCATCCGGTGCAAATAAATCAATCTCGGCAACCCCTTGACCCATTTCAATTCCAGCTAAACCAGCTCTCTCAATGTAGTCAAAGTCGCTAAATTGCTGCACAACCCTATCAACATCTCTTAATCTCTTGATATCTTTAACCGTTTCTTTAACTGCTTCTTGATAGCTTTCACGCAGCCAGTGATTTTCTCTTAACACCATTACCCAGCTTGGGAGATTAACATTAACTTCAAGGACCGGAAATTCATAAAGGGCCTCACGTAGAACATTAAGTACATCACTGTCACGCATGCTCTCCACACTCATCGCCAGCACTGGAATGTCATACTTTTCCGCTAGGCTAGACCTAAGTGTTTCAGTGCTCGGGTGATATGGTTGGGCGCTATTGACAACCATAATGAATGGTTTGCCAACTTCCTTCAACTCGTTAATGACTCTTTCTTCCGCTTCAATATAATTACTTCTTGGAATTTCACCAATCGTTCCATCAGTAGTAACCACTACTCCAATGGTAGAATGCTCTTGAATGACCTTTCTAGTACCAATTTCAGCCGCTTCATGGAACGGGATTGGCTCTTCATACCAAGGTGTAGTAATCATTCTAGGACCATTTTCATCCTCATATCCTTTAGCACCTGGAACGGTGTAACCGACACAATCGACCAGTCTAATATTAACATTAAGCCCTTCGTCAACATGAACTGATGCAGCCTGATTCGGAACAAACTTAGGCTCCGTTGTCATGATTGTTTTCCCTGCAGCACTCTGAGGAAGTTCATCAACTGTTCTAGATCTCTCTGCCTCATTTTCTATATTCGGTAAAACCACTAGCTCCATAAATTTTTTAATAAATGTGGATTTTCCTGTTCGAACAGCACCTACTACTCCTAAATAAATATCACCGCCAGTTCTTTCGGCAATATCTTTGAAAATATCAACCTTTTCCAAGTGATCCCCTCCCGATCATAGAGTAAAGTGGGATAATATTATCCATCAAGATATTTTTGGACAATATATATTTATGACGTTGTCCTATATTGTTATGACACTTTTTTATAATTTTTTACCCCCTTAATTAATTTTCCTTGAATTTGCTAGTATCTGTTGTGTCTGAACAGTTGAACGAATGAGGGTTTCCGAGGCAAAGTACAATAGATCCTTTTTTGCCCAAAAAAAAACCCTACTCCTACAATATATTTCGCAGGTGAAGGGTTATGACTATTTGACATTCTTATTGCTTTAAAAAAACTGGCTCATTATTCTCATCAATTGTGTAAGGTAAAGAATAGGCAGGAACAAACATGGAATCTTCCACAAGAATATTACGTATATCCTCACCTGGTTTTACCGGCTTTACCGGTTTTTGTAGCTGCTGGAATAAATCCTGCCGGTAATCGACATAGACTTCAGCATCTGCTGTGACCACAAGTGGGAGATTTTGATTAGAAAATGGACTAACAGCATATGGCTCCTGCTTATAACCTAATTCATTAAAATCAATCGTATACACATTATCAGCAAGTTTGTCTTTATATGGCGGATATCCATTGGATTTAATCCTCAGTTTGATATCACGAATCGTATCAACCATCCTTAAGTCTAACAGTTTTACAGTTGGATTGGTTTCAACATCTACAAGCACATATTGAAAAATCCCGCCACTTTCAAAGGCATTCCCTGGGGGCTCTGCAAGATATTTAGGAGCAATTTTTTTAAATTCAATCGGATATTTTTGATAGATTGGAGTCACTGCGTCCCTTGTTTTAATCGGCAGGATTCCCCCATTATCCTCCTTAAAGGAGTTAACAGCTTGTTGAACTGCTTGTATTTGGTCTTCATATGGGATTTGATTTTGTGTTAACTTCTCAGATGGATACATACAACCTGTCAAAAATAATGAAGTTAAAACAAGCAGAGTGCCTATGACTTTCCAATTCATACAATCACCTATTTTTTCTTTTTTTTATGTAAAAAGGACTATAAACAACGTAATTCCCGAAATAAATAAAAAAATGTAAGCAATGATCGCTGTTAAAAACTTAAGGACTCCTTTTAACTTATAACGGCTAAAATAAATTGTAATAATAGCAAGAAACATAAGTCCCATCCCTGCAATTGATATCCACATTTTCAGCATACCTGGTGACATTAGGACACCCCCCTTATTCCGAAAGCTATTATAACATAAGGGAAGTGTTTCATAAAAAATTTTTGTTTAACGGTAATAAAAAAACTGAAGTAAAGAGGGGCGAATTCTCTACTTCAGTCTTAGTGACTAAACAACCCAAATTTTAGGTTCATACTACACGTGTGCTTCGCTTGCATTGTATGCAAACAGGTGAAGATGCGAATCATCGAATGCCTATTTTTCATTGGAAAATGCACAATTTTTAATCCTCTTGCGTTCTTTCTTCAAGAATATTGACTAAATCTTCCATTTCATGAGTTTTACCACGTGCCATTAATACATCAACTGCGTCTTTTGCATTCTTCCCATTAAATAATACATCATAAAGAACACATGTAATCGGCATGCTGACATTATATTTCTTAGAAAGCTGATAGGCTGCTTTGGTTGTCCTAACGCCCTCTACAACCATTCCCATGTTATCAAGGACCTCTTCTAGGTTTTTCCCTTTACCGAGCAAATTTCCAGCTCTCCAGTTCCTTGAATGTACGCTTGTACAAGTTACAATCAAATCACCTATTCCGGTTAATCCGGAAAAGGTTAAAGGGTTAGCGCCCATTTTCGTTCCAAGTCGTGCGATTTCAGCTAATCCTCTTGTCATTAACGCTGCTTTTGCATTATCGCCATAACCTAGCCCGTCCGTTATTCCTGCAGCCAAAGCTATGATATTCTTCAATGCTCCGCCAATTTCAACACCAATGACATCTGGGTTCGTGTAGACTCGAAAATTTAGGTTAATAAATAAATCTTGAATTTTTTCGGCAGCAGCCATGTCTTCGGATGATACAGTTACTGTGGTTGGGTGTCTTTTACTAACTTCTTCTGCGTGGCTAGGACCCGAGAGCACTACAACTGCTTCCAAAAGCTCATTTGGCATTTCTTCTTTAATTAGCTCTGACACTCTCAAGAGGGTATCAGGCTCAATCCCTTTACTAACATGTGCAATAATCAAAGGTGTACTTTGAACAGCCCTCATCTTCCCTAGTACTTCACGAATCGCTTTGGTTGGTACCGCTAAGATAACCGTATTTATTCCTGCCAACGCATCACGTAATGAAGCATAACCTGCAATCAAATCTGGCAATATTATTTCTGGCAAGTATTTTTTATTTGTATGGTATTGATTAATTTCTTGAACCTGTGCTTCATTATGACTCCACAGCCTAACTTCATGTCCATTGTCTACAAGGACCATGGCAAGAGCAGTTCCCCAGCTGCCAGCACCAATAACAGCGATAGCTTCCTTTTTTTCCTGCATTTAGATCACTCCCACCGTAAAATTATTTTCTCTCTCTTGCGTAAATTTTAATCGGGGTTCCCTCGAATCCAAAAGCTTCACGGATTCGATTTTCTAAGAAGCGCTCATAAGAGAAATGCATTAATTCTGGTTCGTTAACAAAAACAACAAAGGTTGGCGGTTTAACAGCTACTTGTGTGGTGTAATAAATCTTTAATCGACGACCTTTATCTGTAGGTGTTGGATTCATGGCTACCGCATCCATAATTATATCATTTAATACACTTGTTTCGACACGCATTGAATGGTTTTCACTAGCTGTATTAATCATTGGTAATAGTGTATGAATACGTTTTTTCGTCTTTGCAGACAAGAAAACAATCGGAGCATAACTTAAGTAGAGAAAATGCTCTCTAATTTTCTGTTCAAGTTCCTTCATTGTTTTTTCATCTTTTTCAACCGCATCCCACTTGTTGACCACAATAACAATTGCTCTGCCCGCTTCATGTGCATATCCGGCAATTTTCTTATCCTGTTCGATAATTCCTTCTTCTGCATTAATAACCACTAAAACGACATCTGAGCGTTCTATTGCCCTTAATGCACGGAGTACGCTATATTTTTCTGTAGTCTCATAAACCTTACCTTTTTTACGCATTCCAGCAGTGTCGATGATAACATACTTTCCTCCATTATACGTATAGGGAGAATCCACTGCATCCCTTGTTGTTCCCGCAATATCACTTACAATAACGCGGTCTTCTCCCAGAATTGCATTAACTAGTGATGATTTTCCAACATTCGGTCGGCCTATTAAGGAAAATTTAATCGTATCTGCATCATAATCCTGACCCTTATTTTTTGGAAAGTGTTTAGCAGCCTCATCCAACAGGTCACCTAATCCAAGGCCATGAGATCCAGATACTGGCATTGGTTCGCCGAACCCTAAAGAATAAAAATCATAGATTTGTTCACGCATTTCAGGATTATCGATTTTATTAACAGCTAATACAACAGGTTTTTTAGATTTATATAATATCTTTGCTACCTCTTCGTCTGCAGCTGTTACTCCTTCTCTGCCATTTGTTAAAAAAATAATAACATCGGCTTCGTCTATCGCCACTTCAGCCTGCTGACGAATCTGCTCAAGAAATGGTTCATCTCCAATATCAATACCACCAGTATCAATTACATTAAAATCATGTGTTAACCATTCCCCAGAGCTATAAATTCGATCACGCGTTACTCCCGGGATATCCTCAACGATGGAAATTCTTTCTCCAACAATTCTGTTAAAAATGGTCGATTTCCCAACATTCGGTCGTCCAACAATGGCTATAACAGGTTTTACCATTATCATCGCCATCCTTTCTATTCTATTTATCAATATTTTTGTTATTTTTATCGTTAAGAGCAGAAAAACTCAATTTATTAATTAAGCAATCGAGTACTAATGATAAAGAAACCCTTCTTTCAAACAGAAGGGTCTAACCATATTATTTTAGCAATGTTAATCCTTTCTAGCAATCCAAATTCTTGGAAAGAATTATTTTAGGATGATTTTTGCTTACCCTTCTCAAAAAAATGAAAATGGTTTTGAAAGAAAGGGCCTGCATTTTCAAGGATGCTCCAGCCTACTACTAATAATATTGTTAACGCACTGACATCAAAATAAGCTATTGTTCCAATTGGATAAGAAAATTCAAATTTACTTAGGTAATAAGCATAGAGTATCTCACCTTGCATGGTGCCGCTAACCAAAATCAACAATCTGTCTTTTAAAGATGTTAGCAAAAATATCGCCAGGCAGCTAAAGCAAACCGCTAACATCCATTCCTTTTGAAAAATAACCCAAACGGGATCATAAATGACAAACAGATTAAAGGTAACGTATGAAATGGTTATGATAAATGAACAAATGAATGCATACAGCAAAGACCCAAGCTTTTTCTTACTCAAAATAATATAGGATAATATCAGGATAAATAACCCACTTGCATAGAACTCAAATTTTGCAACCATAAAATGTACATTTGAAGATATTATAACCAATAAAATGCCAGCGGCTAATTTTGTACGATACGGATTTTGCTTACCCATAAAAAAAGTAATGTATACCCAAAAAAGCCAAAGAATCCAATAAAACAATGAACCCTCCACTATCACACACCTCCTACTATTTCCATTATCGGTATTCTTTATGTAGTTTTATACTTACTTGTATAATCTTTCGGCAACAAATTCATGTTAATAGTAGGAGGTGTGGAGAAATGGGAAAGGACCGTCAAGAAAAAAAGCTAAAAGCTAGTAGAACAGTCGAATCAGACCGGAATCAAGCACTGCATTATCCTGGAGCAACAAAGATGCAAAGCCCTGAAGAAGCACGAAAATTAAATGATGGTAAGTATAGCTAAACAAATAAGCTCTCGCTGGGTGCGAGAGCTTATTTTATTTGACGCTGACTGTATGTTTTTGTATCGATACCCCTTTGAGTTAACCAATGATGCATTTGGCCTGAAATTATTATTGGTGCTCCTTGTAAATCTCGAATCGATTTAGCTCCTAAAGCAGTCATTATTATTTTTAACCCATAATGAAGTGACGAAATTTCTTCGTTTAGTGAATCAATCCCCTCTTCAACTAGGATTTTTAAGAAGTAGCCTGCAAAGCCAGTAGCACTCGCCCCCAATGCTAAGCCTTTTGCTATATCAATACTCGAAGTAAATCCACCAGAACCAATGATAGGCACTCTAGAAGCTTGAGCAGCCTCACAAATAGATATGGCTGTAGGGATTCCCCACTGATTAAAGAAGAATTGTGCTACATCACTGCGTTTATTTTCTATTTCAGCAAAATTCGTACCGCCATAGCCGCCAACATCTACTGAAGAAACCCCCACTGATGAAAGTAGCCCTACAGTTTCTTTAGACATGCCAAACCCAACTTCTTTAACAATTACGGGAACGCTTAACTCGTTTACAATACCTTCAATTCTTTTTAGAGCACCAGAAAATTCCCGGTCTCCTTCGGGCATTGTCAGCTCCTGAATTACATTTAAATGAACCTGTAAGGCATTTGCTTCAATCATCTCAACCGCTATTTTTGCTTGTTCAGGGGTTGCTTCACTTCCTAGGTTGGCTATAAGTACTCCTGATGGATTTTCTTTTCTTACCACTTCATATGTGTATCTTTCAGACTTGTCTTTCAAAGCTGACATTTGTGACCCTACTGCCATGGCAAGCCCAGCCTCCTTTGCCACTATCGCAAGCTGCTTGTTAAGCATGTAGGTTTTCTCTCCGCCGCCACCTGTCATTGCATTGATAAAAATTGGCGAACTTAAAGAAAGTTCGCCAATTTTTTGGTGTAAGCGGACATCTGAAACATTAATGTTTGGTAAACTTTGATGAATAAATTGAATATCATCAAATGCTGTTGATCGTTTTTGCCCTGTTTCCAGGGCATAGCGAATATGGTCCCATTTCCGTTCAGATCTAGACACTGCGTATCACCATTATTTTCCCAGATTCTTTAATTTATCGCCAATCATTTCACCAAGCTGAAACCCTTTTGATTCTTCAGGAAGTTCGTAATCAAAGTTCTCTTCAACATCTTTTTCGAGAAGGTCCTTTATGCTTAGAGAAAGTCTCTGCTCCTGTTCGTTGGCATCCAGTACTTTTACTTGCACCTCTTGCCCTTCCTTCAATACCTCATGGGGCGTACCAATATGCTTATGAGCAATTTGTGAGATATGAACAAGTCCTTCAACACCAGGAAAGACTTCTACAAAGGCACCATAGGAAACTAATCTTCTGACGGTGCCAGTAAGCGTACTGCCCTTAGGTGCTTTTTCAGCTACATCAGTCCATGGTCCTGGCTGTGTTTCTTTAATAGATAAAGAAATTCTTTCACTATCACGATCTACACTAAGAACCTTTACTTTTACTGATTGACCTTCTTGTACTACATCTGATGGTTTATCGATATGTTGATGTGATAGTTGGGAAATATGAACAAGTCCATCGATACCGCCAATATCAACAAATGCTCCAAAGTCCGTAATTCTTTGAACAGTTCCATCAATAACCTGACCTGGATTAATCGTACTTAGAAGATTTTTCTTGTGTTTTCCCTTTTCTTCTTCCACCACAGCACGATGAGATAGAATTAAACGATTTTTTTCTCTGTCAAGTTCAACAATTTTAAAAGTAAGATTTTTTCCCTTATAATCTGAAAAATCTTCGACAAAATGTGCTTCTACTAAAGATGCAGGTACAAAGCCTCGAACGCCAAGATCAACGACAAGACCTCCCTTTACTACATCCTTTACTTCCGTTTCAAATACTTCGCCGCTATCGAAGAGATTTTCTAGATTTACCCATGCCTTTTCAGCATCTACTTTTCTTTTTGATAATACAAGGGCATCCTCTTCTACCTTTAAAACCTCAAGTTCTAATTCATCGCCTTCAGAAACAACATCTGAGGCTTTTTCAACATGAAGGCTGGAAAGCTCACTGATTGGTATAATACCATCATGTTTACTATCTTGAATATTTACAATGACCTGTTTTTCTTCTACTTTCGTAACTTGTCCAGTGACTTTATCACCAATGGTATAATTCTTCACTTCTACTTGGTTCATTTCTTCCGACATATGTATTCCTCCTTAATCCAATTACTGCTAAATAAATTATATAATATCAAAATGATAAACGAGTGAATATTCTAATAAAATCTCTTTTTATTAACTTCTTACAAATAGCGGATTTTGTCAAGCAGAACCTATTGGTGCTCTTTAATTAGTTTATCGATTTCTGACATTATTAATTCAGTCACCTGTTCCGCCGAGGCCTTAGCCGCCCTCATTTCCTCCATTGCAATCGGCTTTCCATAAACAACCTTTAATTTCCCCAAACTTTTGTAGGGACCAATTATGGCGCATGGGACCACATCAGCTTCTGTTCTTAGGGCAAAAAAACCAGCTCCCGATAGACCTTTGCCGATTTCACCAGTTTTACTTCTTGTCCCTTCAGGAAAAAGCCCGAACACATTTCCGTCCTTTAATACCTTTAATCCTGCTCTTAATGATTCCCTGTCCCCTTTCCCCCTTTTTACGGGGAAAGCGTTGCACCTTCTCACGATATTACCCAAAACAGGAACATTAAATATTTCTTCCTTCGCCATAAAATGGACAGGTCTAGGAGCTGTAGCACCAACAACTAAAGGATCAAAATTATGAATATGATTTGTGCATAGGAGCACTCCTCCATCTTTAGGAAAATACTCTAATCCAATAACTTCAATTCTATACAACGGTTTAAGAAAGCCAGCTACAACCGATCTTGCAAACGAATAAAATGTCACACTTATCCAACCCTTTCATGCACGAGAGCCATTATTTTTTCAACTACTTGAGGGATAGACAAGGATGTGGTGTCAATTTCAATTGCGTCGTCTGCTTTTTTTAAAGGTGCATACTCTCGCTCAGAATCTATTTTATCACGACGGGCAATTTCTTCCTTTAATTGTTCTAAGTTGGAAGGGTAGCCTTTTTGGAGGTTTTCCGTATGGCGCCTACCTGCTCTTTCCTCAACACTCGCTAGTAAGAAGACCTTTACTTCTGCCTTTGGTAGCACATGGGTCCCGATATCCCTGCCATCCATCACAACCCCACCATTTACAGCAAAGGATTGCTGCATCCTTACCATTTCTTCACGCACTTTTTGATGCTTTGCAACAATCGATACGGAATTTGTCACTTCACGTGACCGAATGGCTTCTGTTACTTCTTGATTATCAAGAACAACCAATTGACCTTTCTGTGAAGGAAATAGTTCTAATTTTGTTGATAATAGAGTGTCTAATAATGAGTTTTCATCTTCTAAGTTAATGTTGTTTACCAATGCTTTATAAGTTAAGGCACGATACATTGCACCGGTATCAATATATATGTAGGATAATTTTTCTGCGACCACTTTTGCAACTGTACTCTTGCCTGCTGCGGCAGGTCCGTCAATTGCAATTGATAATTTTTTTTCCATAGATCCTCCTAAGTTACTCATGTTCGTCACGTACACCTCTATTTTATTTTACCATAAGAAAGCTGATTGCCTCTTTTTTTTGAACATTTTAATATTAGATTTCTTCTATATTTTCCCCCTAAGAGAATAAAAAAAAAAGCAGAATTTCTGCTTTTTTAATCACCGTTAAATGTCTGTAATATCTCAGTAAATGTATTTTCATTTACTCCTTCATACTTTGTTAACTGCTCTAATTGTGGGAAAATATCTAATTGATGTAAAAATAACTGCGCTAATAAAAGAAAGACAAATTGAATAATAATTACCTTTATTAATATTCTTTCAATTACCTTCATGTTATACCATCACTCCAATTAACCAATTACTACTATTATTGGAGTGATGGCATGGTTTTATTCTCACCATTAAATTACTTCGTCATATACTTCCTCGGCATTTTTTAACTTTTCAACTTCTTCTTCAACACCGTCTACTGCATTAATAAAGATTCTATAGGTATCATTTTCAATCGTTCCTAAGAACTCATAACATAAAACTTCTTTATTTAGATTATTAACAATAATCGATTGTCTTTCTTCCATAATTTTGAAGTTAGGATTTACTTTTGCACGAGCTTGCTCACTTGTTAACACTGGTTTTTCAACTTTCCTTGTATCATTTAACGATTTCAAGTATTCCTCTGCTGAGAAACCAATAATGTCTCCATTATCAAGTGCTACTTCCACTTTTATGGCCTCTGGGTAAATTCTAATATTATTCTCACTGGTTACAAAATTAAAGACACCCGTATTATCATATTGAGTACTCTCAAACAACTCAAGATTTTTGTAACCATTTTCCTTAAGAAATGCAGAAGCTTTAAGGTTTGCATCGTTTACGCTAAGTTTTTGCTGTGTTACTTCTCTATAATTAATAAACCAAATTGGATATCCTGCTTTTTTCGTAATATCCATACTTCCTTCTTGACCAGTATTCTTATTTCTTATTGCAACACTATAAAACCCATAATCAGAGCCTTTTCCGTTCTCTGTTACTTTTACTTCTTCATTTCCATCAAATTTCATATATCTTCTTGCAATGCTTATGGCTTCTTTTTCAGAAATGGTTTTACCCTTAATTTTTTTGAAATTTTCATTTTTCATTTGCAGGTTCGCAAATGTCGGTCCAAAGTCGCTTTCAGAATAGCCTGACACGGTTTTCTCAACTGTTTTAAAGCCATCAATTATCGTATTGTCTGTAGTTTCTTTTCCTGATGCTAATGCTAGTTCAACATCCATCCAGCGGAGATTATTTTTCAAAACCATATGCTGTACCTTCCGCAGCTCACTCTGAATATCGCCAGATTGCTTGTATAAAACCTTTAAGGTTTCATACTCCTCCTCAGATAATGGATCTTTATCTAAATCCCTTACTGCTGTTTGATAACTAAATTTACCGATTTTCGCCAAAAATTCTTCAGTTTTATTAAATGGAAGTAACGTTAGCGGCAATTGCCCTACATCACTATGTGCTTCGGATGTTAATCTCCAAACTTCCACTAGTGAAGGGGACAGAGAATGCCTAGAATTCATAGCAAGAGTTGTTCCAATTTTATCATTAAGTAAATCCATTTGATAAGTTAGATCATGAAAGGCACGTTGATAATTATTTTCGGCATTTAACAAAATCGCATTTTTCTCCCGATGTTCTTGATAACCCCAGTAGGCTGTGCCCGCAACACCTACTGCTAGAACACCTATGATTATTCCTCGTATCATCCTATTCACCCCTCTATTCGCAAAAAATATGTTTCCCAATTCGTTTAATTTGTGGTCTTGACCATATCCACTTACTAGTAGCAGTAACCGGATTAAAATAATATAACGCTTCCCCAGTAGGATCGATGCCATTTATGGCATCTAATACCGCTTTTTTGGCTTGTTCGTTCGGGGTAAGCCAAATTTGACCATCTGCCACGGCCGTAAAAGCACCTGGCTCGAAAATAACACCTGATACAGTGTTTGGAAAAGATGCACTATTTACACGGTTTAGGATAACAGCAGCTACTGCCACTTGTCCGGTGTAAGGCTCACCCCTTGCTTCTCCGTAAACAGCATTAGCCATCAACTGTATATCATTACTTGAAAAACCTCCTGGAGTATTAGCCGCAGTTGGTTTTTTGGGTGCTGCTTTTGGGGCTGCCGGTGCTGGTGCTGCTGGTTTTGGGGCTGCCGTTTTAGCAGGAGCTTTTGGTGCTGGTGCTTTAGGTTGTGGTGCACTCTGTTTTTTTTGCTCCACCCCGCCATAATGCGTAAATTTATTTCCTTTATTGATTTGTTCTTTTACAAATTGTTGATTATACTTACTTGCTTTAGCTAATTTAGCCTTTGTCTCTGGACCTGCAAGGCCGTCAATTGGTAATCCAAACTCATATTGAAAATTCCTAAGTGCCCAATAGGTGCTCCATCCGAACACTCCATCAATTTTCTTATTGTAAAATCCCAAATACTGAAGTCTTGATTGAAGCTCGATGACATCATCTCCAACAGCGCCTTGTTGAATAACCTGATTAGAAAATGCAAATGCCCTGTTGTCCTCAAGATTCGTAAATGGCATGATACAAAGGGAGATTAAGATTGGAACTGTAAATCGAACAATTTTTTTCTTCATTGTAAAATAACCCCCAGTTGTAAATCATTTTAGATGTAAGCCTATTTTTTGTTATTATGGCAAATTTATTCAAAAAAAATCCTCTCATTTCAGAATGAAGGGAATTCTTCATTAAGAATGAAAGGATTTTTGTGTTGAATATTGTTTTTTCTTGTGATTTGCCGTTAAGATTCTCGCCATTTTAACCTTTCTTAATCCAAACCACCAAAGAAAGATCATAAAAGGTAAAATGATATATAACCAGTTTTCTTGTGAGATTAAAATATAATCATAAGATCCATGCAAAATGAAAGGCAAAAGTAAGGAGATTATTACCCATTTTACTTTTTTCCCTTCTGTAAATTTTGCTTTACCAATGTAAAACCCCATAATAACCCCAAAAAGAGCATGACTCGATACAGGAAGTAACGCCCTTGCCATTGCATGTTCTATCCCATTAGCAATCAAATAAAAAATATTTTCAACAGTCGCAAAACCAAGTGACACAGCCACACCATATACAATACCATCAAATGGTTCATCTAACTCCACATGTTGGTAAATAGCATAGAACAGAATAAACCATTTGAAAAACTCTTCGAGAAGACTAGAAGATAGAAATGCTTCAATAAATCCTGATTTTATTATATTCTCTGTTTGGAGTACATGCTGAATAAACATAATTGGAAACACCAACAGTGCACCAAACATGAATGTTCTAAACACAACGGAAATTGGTTCTGACTCATATTCATCTTTTAAATAAAAGTAACTTAACAAGGCCAGTCCGGGGGCAATACCGGCTGATAATATTCCCAGCATGGATAATCCTCATTTCAAATCAATGGTTTCCTTAATCGTAACATGATATGGTCATTAATTAAATGAAAGATTATACCCATTTAAGAATTGCCCTTTAAAAATTAATTCTCTCTAATCCACAGGCAAGAGCAACCGCTAACTTAATTCTAGCTTTTTTCGAGTCATTGTCACTGCCAAGGATTACACCCTTTTTAGATAAGTCATATGCACTGCCTTTATAATCATAGGTAGTGTAAACGGAACCTTCTTCAGCACTTGTTGTAATAACCAAAACGATTCCTTCTGAAAGTGACTTCTCTATTTCCTCCATCATTTGCGGAGCAACCTGACCACGCCCTACACCTTCAAGAACAATTCCCTTTACCCCGGACTCTCTTGCAGCCTTAATGAATTTCCCATCAGCACCTATATAACATTTTATTATCTCTACTTGAGGAATCGGTAATTGAATAGCAAAATATTCTCGCTTTATTGGCTTTTGAAATATAAGCACCACATCATTATCGATAATACCAAGATAACCAAATCCAAAAACGTTAAATCCTTGGATATTTGAGGCATGTTCTTTTTTTACATATCTGGCAGCAAATATTCGTTCATTGAAGACAACTACAGCTCCTGCGTTCTTTAGTTCTTCACAACAAGCAGAATAAATAGCATGCCTCAGGTTGATGTATACATCGCTTCCTAAGTCCTCTGGAGAACGTTGGGATCCAGTTATGACCACAGGTCTTGGGTCTTTGATGGTTAAGTCAAGAAAATAGGCTGTTTCTTCAAGAGTATCCGTACCATGGGTTACGACCACTCCTGAAACGGTATCGTCCTCATAATATTTTTCAATCTTATTCTTTAATACAATTAAATCATCAAAGGTAATATGTATGCTCGCCTTTTGAAATACAGATTCTATTATGACTTCAATATCATTTGGGAGATTACACATCGCAGCAAGCTCTTCACCGGTTAATTCACCCGAAGCTAATTTCCCTGATTCCTTGTTTGGTTTACTCGCAATCGTTCCTCCAGTCGTTAACAAAACAACTTTTTTCATATTTTCACCCTCTTATTGCTTTTTCTTGGATTGATTGTGCAATAAGACCACCATGGAACCGGCCATTTTCAATAAATATTTCGTTGGCATTATTACCTGCAGCGATAACTCCCGCAATATATATGCCCTCAACATTCGTCTCCATTGAATCAGGATTAAATAATGGTCTTCCGGACTCCTCGTCAATTATTATCCCCATAGTTTTTAGGAATTGGTGATCTGGTCTGTAGCCAGTCATCGCAAAAACGAAATCATTGTATATTGACTTTTCTTCTTCATCTTTTTTATATCGAACTTGGTCCTCCGTTATTTCTACTATATGGGAGTTGAATTCCATCTTAATGATACCGTTTCGTACTAATGCTTCAAATTCCGGGAGAATCCACGGTTTAACGCTAGAAGAATACTCTTTTCCACGGTATAAAACAGTAACTCTAGCACCCGCTTTTACGAGTTCAAGGGCTGCATCTACACTAGAATTTTTTCCGCCAATTACACAGACATCCTTATCAAAATATGGATGTGCTTCTTTAAAATAATGAAACACCTTCGGCAAATCTTCCCCGCGAACATTCATAAGGTTTGGGTTGTCATAGTATCCTGTAGCAATCACAACAAACTGAGCTTGGTATGTTTGTTTATCTGTTACAACCTGAAACTGTTTTCCCTCTTTTACCACCTCTGATACTTTTTCAAAGGAGTTGACACGCAGTTGTTTCCGCTTTACAACATCTCGATAATATACGAGGGCTTGGTTTCGTTTCGGTTTATAGCTCTCTGTTATGAACGGAACATCTCCAATTTCTAGCTTTTCACTTGTACTAAAAAACGTTTGATGTGTTGGATAATGATAGATAGCATTAACTACATTCCCTTTTTCAATAACAAGAGGGTTGAACCCAGCCTCTTTAAAAGCAATCGCAGCGGCCAATCCACATGGTCCACCGCCCACAATAATAATATCTTCAACTTGCAAATTAATTACCCCCTAAGAAGCATTACTTAATATATAAAATTTATTATTCCATAAAAAAACTCCTACCTGAATAATGATAGGAGTTTTTTTATTATCTTTCAATAGTATTGCTTTTAAATCCAGCCTCTGAAGCGGCTTGCTTCAGCCATTTTTCTTACACCAACCATATATGCAGCTAAGCGCATATCAACACGGCGTGTCTGGGCAGTATCATAAATATTATTAAATGACTTCACCATTACTTTTTCAAGTTTTTCTTCTACTTCTTCTTCAGACCAATAATAACCTTGGTTATTTTGAACCCATTCGAAGTAAGAAACCGTAACCCCGCCTGCAGATGCTAGTACGTCTGGTACAAGTAAAATACCCCGCTCAGTTAAAATTTCAGTTGCCTCTAGTGTTGTCGGTCCGTTAGCAGCCTCAACAACTATACCTGCACGAATATTATGTGCATTTTCTGCAGTAATTTGATTTTCAATTGCAGCAGGCACGAGAATGTCACATTCAAGTTCAAGCAATTCTTTATTTGTAATCGTATTATTAAACAATTTGGTTACTGTTCCGAAACTATCACGACGGTCTAGCAGGTAGTCAATATCTAGTCCTTCCGGATCGTACAATGCACCGTAAGCATCGGAAATACCCACAACCTTAGCTCCTGCATCATGCATAAATTTCGATAGGAAGCTTCCAGCATTACCAAAGCCTTGAACTACGACCCTTGCACCCTCGATCTGAACCCCCTTCTTTTTAGCAGCTTCACGGATGCAAATCGTTACACCTTTAGCTGTAGCAGATTCACGACCGTGAGATCCTCCTAAGACAAGTGGCTTACCAGTAATAAAACCAGGAGAGTTAAATTCATCAATACGACTATACTCGTCCATCATCCAAGCCATAATTTGAGAATTTGTAAAAACATCCGGTGCTGGAATATCTTTAGTCGGGCCAACGATTTGACTGATTGCTCGTACATACCCACGACTTAATCTTTCAAGCTCTCTAAATGACATATCACGTGGGTCACAAATGATTCCGCCTTTTCCGCCTCCATATGGAAGGTCAACAATTCCACATTTTAAGCTCATCCAAATGGAAAGAGCCTTTACTTCGGTCTCCGTTACATTGGGATGAAACCTGATCCCACCCTTAGTTGGACCGACTGCGTCATTGTGCTGTGCACGGTAACCGGTAAATATCTTTATTGATCCGTCATCCATTCTTACTGGAATTTTCACTGTCAACATACGTAACGGCTCTTTTAAGAGCTCATATACCTCTTCAGGATAACCTAACTTTTCAAGAGCTTTATGTATAACTGTCTGTGTTGAAGTTAATACATTATTTTCTTCCTCTTGATTAGTTTTTTCATTACTTTTTTCGGCTACCATCTGTAAACCTCCTAGAAAATCACTTTAACTATGTTGTCGCTTTCAGACACAAGTATACACGTTTAATGGATTTATGCAAGATGGAAAATACACAATTCATTATTACCTAGTTATCATTTGTAATCGCTATCATCATTATTATATCGGGTATTGGAGACAAAATATTTGCTGCATTACATAACAAAAAGGAGCGGTGAACTGCTCCTCAAAACCTCATTTATTTGAAATATTTTAGAATTGTTTCCACCGCTTTATTTTCAATAATTAGGTTCCCATATTCTGCTAGCACATGCGTACTAAGAATAGATGGACTACCATATTCCGATAAAAAGGCAGCAATCTTTTCAATATTGGAAGGGTCTAAATTATTCATAAGTAAGTAATATTGATTATTATAAGCGTATAAACTGCCGCCACTAACTTGTAATGAAAACAACCTGTGTGTGAGTACGATGATATCTTCGAAGCTTTCAAAATGGTAAAGGAGATTTTCACACCCTTCCACCCTAACCTGCATTTCTAGAAAGCCGTCAAATAATATTTCTTCCTCTTCTTCAATATTATCATCAACCGTAATAATCATAATCATTCCTTGAGCCTGCAAGGAGAAAATTTCAACTGCTACTGAACCCTGAATCTCAACATCAAATTCCTCACTTGCCTCTTCCAGCATATCATGGAAAAGTTGATGCCATTTTATGGAATCTTTCCAAATATCATCTTTGGAAAGTCCCCTATCATGTAAATCATCAGAGGTTAAAAAAATTTTTATCTTATTGACTGTTAAGCGTTCTAAGCGCATGCTCTTTTGCCCCCTGCCGTGACATAACTCTTATCCCTAGTGTATGTCAATGGCGTTGGTTGGTGCTTTGTCTAGTATACCATCCGTTTCAATAGCCACATTTCCCATTCTTTTACAGTTTGTCCGAAAATGTAAGTTGAAAACTGTTCTTTATCTGCAGTGTTCATTGTCCTTATAGCCTCTCCACAAAGGCCAATAGTAATTTCTTTGTGGTTTAAGGATAGGCGTTTAATAAGCGAAAGTGCTTCATTTAGATTGTTATGCTCCTCACATGAGAAGATAAATAAATCGGGATGAATGATTTCTATTGATTTATAAATATCGACTTCAGAACCATAAGTACCTATGTTTATTACTTCTATACCCCGTTTTCTTAAATAATAAGTGAACATGAGTAACCCTATTGGATCCCCTTCTTTGGAGCAAGAAGCACATATAGCTTTATTCATATGAGCATTATTTGGAAAGCTTTGAATAATTGTTGTAATCTTTGCTTTTA
Source organism: Neobacillus niacini (assembly GCF_031457145.1). Taxonomy (GTDB): domain Bacteria; phylum Bacillota; class Bacilli; order Bacillales; family Cytobacillaceae; genus Neobacillus; species Neobacillus niacini_J. The sequence continues at coordinate 226,155 of NZ_JAVDVZ010000001.1, read as the reverse complement.
ATAGTCCTGAAGAAAAATTTCTTTGGGCATTAATGATTTGTCCATTCTTAAAAGATTCCTCTATTTTCACAAAGACCTGACTAATAATATCAATGATTACTTTTTCCATCGTAAAAATACTAAACATTTTATCGAATACTTCGTTTATCTTATCTTGCTCAAAGTGAATTAAGGCGTCATACAATGCTTCAGTTAGACTGGTTATAGGATTACCCTGCTTCAGATTTATCTCTTCTCCATCCATATGCTCATGAGTATGCCCCATTAAGGAGATGGCCTGACTGATGGTAAAGCCTTGGTCTATCTTTTTTATTAACCACTTTAGTATTTTAATATGCTCTTCTGTATATAATCGATGACCTGCTTCATTTCTTACTGGTGCAATCATTTGATAACGTCTTTCCCATGCTCTTAACGTACCTGGTTGAATCCCTAGCATTAATGCTGCAGCTTTAATATTATATTTACCTACTTGGTCCGCCATCCTCGAATCCTCCGATATTTACCCAAACCATTATTGAATCAACTATCCTAACCATTCTTAATGGTAATTAAATGACACTGTGCAGGTGCCCCTAATCGTAAAGGAACTCCCGTTGTACCATAGCCATTACTAATTAATAATGTAGTATTATCTAATTTTTCCACTTTCCCTTTTTCATATGGACTGTAACCAAGTATATGAATTTGTCCTCCATGGGTATGACCACTTAAAACAAGTCGTATATTATGTTCTGGCAATATTTTTTTTGTGATATCTGGGTAATGACTTGCTAAAATTTTGAAGTTTTTATCCCCAGCATCTAATAATGCTAGATCCAGTCTATCACGCTCTTGATTTAATGCGTCCACACCAAGCAAGGATAATTTATCTCCATTTTCAGATTCAAAAGTTGCCGCGGTATTATCCAATACCTTTACTCCATAATCCAAAAGGATGGCATCTAACTTACGATAGTCCGTTTCATAATCATTATTGCCCCAAACAAAATACACAGGTCCTAACTTTTTTAATTTCTCGAGGTTCTTCTTTACCCTTTCAAAAGGAACCTTCTTCTCAGTTAAATCCCCGCCAATTACGACGATATCCGATTTCCCAGTAACTTCGGTGATAACATCATCGGAAATAAGACGCTTATGTATATCAGAGATAAAAAATATCGAAACCTTACCAAACGAGGCTGGAAAATCCTCGTACGTCATCTCGTGAAGTACCACAGTATTTAGGAAAGCTTCTTTTAGCATATACAAGATAAGACCTGCTCCTGCAATCAGAAGCAAAATGATTATAATACCCATATTTTCCCCTTTATATGTTGCCTGTTTTCGTAATGATTGTTGTTAAAATCTTAAAGCCGATTTTAACGTGGAAATAGTTATTTGGCGCTTTAGAATTTAGTTTGCAGGCTCTTTCCTTATTATATTTATCTATTTTCCTGCGGAATCTTAGCACAATCCTTAAATTCTTGTTCCAAAAGCAACAAAGTCTAAGAAAAGAGCCTCAATGTTCTACTTAAAATCATACCATAAAGGAAACTAAAACCAAACAGGACTAACGTTTGCTCCGTTTTTTCTTTACTATCTTTTTAGTTAGTTGAAAAATTTCTTGAAATAGTTGTAGACTGACGATTAATCCAAAGAAAAAAGCTAATGAGGCAGCAAAAAATTCCAAGGGATAAATAATCGGTCCGACCAAAATATCAGCAAAATGAAATGGGTATGAAATAGGAAACCACTCAATAAGTAAATATCCACACAAAAGAATAAAAAATAGTCGCCAAATGATTCTTAACAAAAAAATCCCTCCCATACAGTGTATGAGGAGGATTTCATTTCTTTCCGTTTAGATTTACTTATCTTCCTGAATACTTAAGATACGGAAACCTTGCTCTTCAAGCTTCTTCGTGAACTTATCAATATTATCCTTCTTTTCAACTTTCATAACAATTCTCCGAACTAATTTATCAGTCTCATCAAATGTTACAAGTGAAATTATATGTTCATGGAAGTGATGGGCAATTTCAGAAAGCCGAGCGATACGCCCTTCTGTTTCTACAGATGTAAAGGCAATTCTTACCCCTGGTCGATTTACTCCGAAAGCACTCTGAAACGTGGAGAGTACATCTGAGCGTGTGACAACCCCAAGAAATTTACGCTTTGAGTCAACCACCGCTAATAACGGGAAATCCTTTAAATCAAGAAGTGTTTTTTCAAAAACTTCTTCACCCTCTAAAAACTTTTCCTGATGGGTAGCAATATCTTTAACTGTGATAGAATTTAAATACTCATCCTTTGTTTTGTCGGATTGAAAGTAGCTCTCATAAATCTTATAACGAGTAGCAACTCCTAAATACTTTTCTCCTTGTAAAACTGGAACACCATCAATTTCATTTTTCTCTAATTGTTCTAATGCATCCGCTAATGTTGTGTCTTCTTGAACCGTCACACAGGCATGATTCGGAATCATCATATTTTTTACAAACACTATCAATCACCTCTATGTAATTATCCTACTTACCTAATTATACTTCAACAAAACATTGGGATTATCCTTTTTATTCAATATTATGTAATGAATCTTGAGATTTTTCATATTTATTAATGATATTAATTAAGGGAGGGCAACTATGTTTACACTATATAAAACTTGGCACCCTATCGCTAGTCCATTTGACCCCTGCAAGCCAATTTTAGAAAAAACGTTTTCTACTCCACCGAATCTATATATAGGATTTCAACCGCCAAATCTTCCACAATTTTCACCGCAGGAAGCACTACGAGCAGGAACACTCTGGAAAGCATTTTATGACCCCTACTTCAACCCATTTGAGAAAGCCAAAGGGGGATTACCTAGATGAAACAAATCCCACCAGAATATTATCAAATCATGGAGCAGTTACAAACGGTTGACTTTGTCTTAGTCGAATTAACCTTATATTTAGATACACACCCTGATGACCTTGAAGCTATTAAGCAATTCAATCATTATGCAAAAGAAAGAAAAACGATAAAAAAAGCATTTGAAAGTCAATTCGGTCCCCTATTACAGTTTGGCAACAGCTATTCGGGACACCCATGGAATTGGAACGAACCACCTTGGCCGTGGCAAGTCTAAATCTAAAAATTAAGGGAGGGATTTTTGTACATGTGGATATACGAAAAGAAGCTTCAATATCCAGTTCGGGTGAGTACTTGTAATCCAACATTAGCAAAATATTTAGTTGAGCAATATGGTGGTGCCGATGGCGAACTTTCAGCAGCATTACGATATTTAAATCAAAGATATTCCATACCTGATAAAGTAATTGGATTATTAACGGATATCGGTACAGAGGAATTCGCACACCTGGAAATGATTGCCACAATGATTTATAAACTCACAAAAGATGCCACGCCAGAAATGATGAAGGCAGCCGGTTTAGGGGATCACTATGCTATTCATGATAACGCCTTATATTATGCAAACTCCTCTGGGGTTCCTTGGACAGCATCTTATATACAAGCAAAAGGAGACCCAATTGCTGACCTTTATGAGGATATCGCCGCTGAGGAAAAGGCAAGAGCCACCTATCAATGGATTATTAATTTAAGTGATGACCCTGATTTAAATGATGGTCTGCGTTTCCTTCGGGAGCGAGAGATTATCCATTCCCAACGTTTCCGTGAAGCAGTAGAAATATTAAAAGATGAGCAAGGTAAGAAAATATTTTTTTAATGACAGAAGAAGCAGACCCGCGCTGCTTCTTATTTTTTTTCATGATAAAGATTAATGTCGTACGTTTTTTTCATTGCTTCAAAATCAATATGGCGATTTTTCCAATGCTCTTCCTTCTTCCATAAATCCTTACTTCGGTTTACAATTTCACACCTTAATTCTTGGTATTCTTTTTCCTTTTTATCTTTTTGCTGTTTTAATACATTCATTGCCCCATATAGTATGGCTGTTATCGCTAACAAACTAATATTTACGGCATCACTAACCGAAGCAGAAAACATGGCGAAAAAAGAATAAGAATATTGTTTGGCAATCATAAAATAGAAATAACTAAAAAAGAGGAAAGCAAAGAGCAACATAGAATAAATAGCTAAATAATGCCATCTTTTTGCAGTATCAAACTTAATCTTTCTTTTACGTACGTTTTCAAGCATTTGTTTCGTTGCTTCATCAGTATGCTCCAGTGAACGGATTGGTTTATCCATACTAGTAATCACCTCTTTACCATAAATATGAACTTGTCCGGCAAATTATGAAAGTATTGCATCAAAAAAACCGATCAAGATTGATCGGCTACTTGCTTAATGGGATTTCTAAGACTTGCCCCAAATAAATTTCATTCCCCTTTAGGTTGTTTGCTTTTCGAATAATTTCCTCTCCGGATTTAGAATGATAATATTTTAATGAAATTCGATAAAGATTTTCTCCCCTTTTAACCGTATGATAAATGACTGTTTCTGTGGGAGTACTAACATTCTTATCAGTGCCTTGGCCACTGCTCGTAACTTGTTCCGAACTTGAAGCCTCAACGGGGGTCGGGTTAACTGACTGTTGCACTTCGACAGCCACTTCAACATTGTCTCGTGGAGGATTTTCTGTTTCTTCTTCTTCTTTTTTATCTGTGATGCTTTCTGTTTCGGATTTTTCAATATTTATGACCTCATAGCCAGATGAATCTCCAGAGACTTTCCCAGTCCCTTTACTTTTCCCTTCTTCAAGATAGGAGTAAGCGCTAAAAATAACAATTGGAAGAAGGATAAAAAATAAAACCAATATTCGAATAACAGGATACTTTAATTTCCATTTCGTTTTCTTTCGTTTTTCCCTATGAATCTGCTCTCTCGGAGGTAACTGATCACGAACCTCAGTTGTTTCTTCATTTAGTTTTTCAATTCGCTGCTTAAGCCGTTCTGCTTGGTTTCTGAAAGGTTCTTCTTTATTCATGAAGTGGTCCCCCCTGTTCATCGTCATCTATGGAGTGTCTAAATCTAATATACAGGCCTAATAAAAAATCAATTGTAAAGTGCATTATAATAGTAACAGCTAAATTGTCACTCCAATTGTAAATGAATCCTATGAAAAAACTAATGATTACAATATTCGAAAATAAAAACCAATTAAACAGATATCGATAATGTATGATGGCAAAAATGAGGCTTGCTAGGATTAATCCAACTTTTGTTTGAATGACACCGCGGAAAAGTAATTCTTCACTGAGTGCTACAAATGCTGCAATCCAAGCAATGTGAATGACACTTTTATTTTTGAAGATTCTTTCATTCAAACCGCCATCATCATAAAAAGAAAGCGGAAGCAATTTCATTAATAGGATATCTATAAAGACCACCACTCCCCCTGCAAGAACACCAATCAATAGAATTCTAAGATTAGAAAAATCTATAGATTGTAAAAATGAAAAATGATCAAACAAAAGAATACCTAAAATAAATGTAATGACAAGCAGGATGATTTGGGTCATGTATAAATGAAAGAGAAGTTCTTTATCTGTTAATCCTTTGATTAATTCATGATATTTATTTTTCATTCACTCAACTCACTATTTAGTAGAATATTGGCTAAATAATCCTTCCACATTCCTTCATTAGCAGGATAGGTTTGGGCACTTTCCTTCGCATTGTATTGATCTAGCTGAACACCGCAAACATCGCAGCAATTACTTACTTTCTCTTTAATAGCCTCTTCCTCGAAATAGTCTAAAATTAAATCTCTTCTACATGAGTTTGACTTAATCCACTTTTTCAAATAATGAATACTATCTTTCTTAACTGTTATTCTTTCATTTACAAATTCCTTCAAACTCTGCTTGAGCCGATCAGGATTTGAAGGCACTTGAGGATTTTTGATAAATTCCTTAATAATACGCCATTGGACCTCGGAGAAACCCCCAATGTCCCTTAAATGTAGATTCCCCTCTAGAAAATGATGATCAAGCAATTCTCTGTGGGGAAATTGTGAAAACAGCCAATCAATTTGCAGCTCTGTTGGTAGTTCGCCTTCCGCAAGCTGCATTGGAAGCTGTTCATCCCCAGGGGAATATAGTAATATCGCAATACTTGCATCACCGTCACGTCCAGATCTACCTATCTCTTGAAGGTAAGATTCAATTTGCATTGGCATATGGTAATGAATGATAAATCGAATATTTTCCTTATTTACTCCCATCCCAAAAGCACTTGTTGCACAAATCACATCAAGTTGGCCGTGGATAAATTGTTGTTGTATTAAGATTCTTTGTTCTTGATCTAAACCTCCATGGTAGGCCATGACCCTGTTTATTCCCTTCTCAGCTAATAGAGAAGCCATTTGTTCAGCAACCTTCTTACTTGAGAAATAAATAATTCCAGGCTTTTGCAGCTGTAGAACTAATTCTATCAACCGTGATGGCTTATCATAATAGTTTGGTACATGTTCAACATAAAAAGCAATATTAGGACGATCAATCGTTGACTCAATTTTGTTAAACTCCTGTAAGCCAAGAGATTGGATTATATCCTTCCGTACTTTTTTCGTTGCCGTTGCTGTTAAAGCGAGAGTTAGAGGATTCCCAAGTTTTTTTCGAAATTCTCCAAGTTTAGAATAGTCCGGGCGAAAGTCATAGCCCCATTGTGAAATACAATGGGCTTCATCCACTACAAATAATGAAATGTTTAATGCTTGCAGTTTTTTTATAATAGAAGGAATACCTAACATTTCTGGTGAGACAAAGATATATTTGTATTTTGTTAAATTACCTAAGACGAAGCCTCTCTTTTCAGAATCAAGAAAAGAGTTCAAAGCAACAACACGTTTCACACCAAACTTCATTAATTGCTCCACCTGATCCTGCATAAGAGATAAAAGGGGAGAAATAATTAAAATCTGACCATCAAGACAATAGCCTGGTAGTTGGTAACATAAAGATTTACCAGTACCTGTTGGAAGCATTGCAATGGTATGGTTTCCTTCAAGGAGAGATGAAATCACTTCTTTTTGCCCGGTTTTAAATGTCCGATAACCAAAATACTTATATAAAAGTTTTTCTAATTCCATTTTCTATCACCATACTTTGCAAGAACAATCCTTATTTGAAAATAAGAAGCAGATATTAAACTGTTTCTAATAACTTTAAGCTGCCTTGTAGCTTCTTTCCGAGAAATTTCTAAGATTTTCTGTTGGACTTCTTCTTCTACAAACGTATTAATGGAAAAGTCTTTTATATTTAAAGCAAATTCTACAAGATGATCTTCAATCGTACTTATTTTTAAATTCCGAATGCTTGCGATTTCCTCCGGTGAAAATCCTTGATTTAACAGTTGCCAGGTTTTACGAGAAGAAAGAGTTAACGAATCCTTTTGTTCCATATCTGTAAGCAGTGAAGGCAACACCTTTAAACCAGAAGGGGCATCTTCAAGTTTTTGAATTATACAATGAAGTATATTTATAAATTCTAGATGATACTGGATAGAATCAACATTCAACATTTTTGCTGTTTGCGTAGAGGTCAAGCCAATTTGCCGATATCCTGTTAATCGAAAAACCAGTATTGCAGGATTTATACCCCTTGCCTGCTCCAGGCAATCCACTAATTCTGAAAAAAGGATTTTCCCTAGTGTTTGCTTTGGTATTGAGCAAACTTTCAAGAATTCTTTTAACCAGTTATGAACCTCAGTATTTTTTTGAATAGGAATATATTTCGTTTCTTGGAATGTAATGTTAGATGTTACTTGGATTAACAAGGAAAGTCTTTCCCATACTAATAATGTATAGGCCTGATATCTCCAACCATTTATGTAATACGGCTGTGGATGATTTACTAAATATTCCTCACCTGCTTTGGTAAGTTGAAATCTTTGTTCCCCACAGGCTTCCACCAGTTTTTTTTCATGTAAGCTGTTAAAAATCTCTACAAAAGACTCGCGCGTTAATGGTTCGAGTATTCGAAAATACTTTTTGAGTGAAAATAAATGGGCATCCTGAAGTGTTTGAGAAGATTTTTTTCCATTTAAAAGATGATAGATGGAATAAATGGTTCTTTCACCATTTAACTGTTTTAAACAATATAATAAAATGTTTTCAATATAACGCATTCCATCTCACCACTTTTTGCTTATAATCGACAAAATCACCTAAATTTCTATTCCTATTCTATCATGAAACTGATTTTCATGTTGCTAAAATATGTGGAAGATTAGAGAATCCAATTCCTATAGGCATTTTCCTATTGAAAAGTTAATCATTCAGTTTTACAATAGGAATGAGTAATGCGTTTCCATATTAATATGGGAAAGTTAGTAAGTTATTTTATTGGGAGGTTTTTTTTTCATGGCAAAGTATACGATTGTTGACAAAGAAACTTGCATTGCATGCGGAGCATGTGGGGCAGCGGCACCAGATATTTATGATTATGATGATGAGGGCATTGCATTTGTAACGCTTGACGATAACGAGGGTATTGTTGAAATCCCTGATGTTTTAATCGATGACATGATGGATGCTTTCGAAGGTTGTCCAACTGACTCAATCAAAGTTGCTGACGAATCATTTGATGGCAACCCAACAAAATTCGAATAATATTTTGTCATTACAATATTGTTAAGTTACTACCCTCGCCATAATGGTGGGGGTTTTATGCTTTAAAATAGGCTGTTTTCGTAACGATTGTTGTTAAAATCTTAAAGCCGATTTTAACGTGGAACTAGTTATTTTGCGGCTGTGAATTTAGTTTGCAAGCTCTTTTCTTAGTAAATTTATGCTGTTTTCTGCGAAAACACAGCAGAATCATTAATTTTTGTTATAAAAAGCAACAAAGTTTAAGAAAAGAGCCTTAAAATAAAAAGAAACCAGGCAGAAACCTGATTTCTAGTTGATTTTATGCATTTTTTACTATAGTTAATTTATTTATCCATGTCTGCATTCTGATGAAAAGTAGCATGAATAATGAAGACATAATTATGCCCTTAATGATATTGAAAGGTAAGATAGCCGGTACCACTAAATTACGCATGTCAGGAAACTTTAGCAGCGATGTGTATGCCGGTAAGATAAATAGGTAATTTAAAATGCTCATCATTACCGCCATAATAAAAGTCCCCGCTATTAGTGCAAGTGTCATTCCTTTTCTAGTTTTCATTTTGTTGTATACAAAGTAAGTAGGCAATACAAACAGAATACCAGCTAGAAAATTTGCAATATGACCAACAGGAACCCCCGTTGCGCTTCCAGTAGCAAAATAATTGAGTGCATTTTTGAAAAACTCCACTAATATACCTGCAACTGGGCCAAAAATTAACGCTGCGATTAATGCTGGAATATCGCTGAAATCAATAAACAAGAAATTTGGAAATAACGGCAGCGGGAAATTAATCAGCATTAAGAGATATGCGATACTGCTCAGCATTCCGATTGATACAATTGCTTTGACACTCATTTTTTTCTTCATTTTTCCTCTCTCCTTTTAGATCCATCGCGTTAGGAAGAGAGGTTCGTGCCGCGTTAAGGTGTCCTGTAAAATAAAAAACCTCAAGATAAATTTCTTGAGGGAGTTTACAAAGGCACTCTTAATAAACGTTCAATAAGTCAGCATTTTTTGAACGTCGCAGAACCTCCATCTTCTCCCATCCAGACTATACTGTCGGCTTTGGAATCACACCAAATCCTGCCATAAAGGCTCGCGGGCTCAGAGAGCTTTGCTCTCAATACCGCCGATCGGGAATTTCACCCTGCCCCGAAGATAGATCGATATTAAATTCTTTTTTATTATACTATTAATAATTCGTTATGAAAAGAAAAAAACACTAACCTTTAGAAGGTTAGCGTAATAATCAATTATTTATCGATTACTAATATTTGTTCAGGCCTGATGAGATCTGATTTTAGCTGGTTGACTTCTTTTAGTTTGGCAACTGTAAGGTTGCTTTTTTTAGCAATCGAAGTTAAAGTGTCTCCTGCTTGGACAATGTAACGGGCTATGTCACCTTTTAAAGTCGTACTGACTTCTAAACTATCTGTTCTGCCAGCCATTCCACCTTGGACTGCGACACCTACCTCAGCATGTCCAAGCAGCTTTTCAGGGTCAATTGCATTTTTCTTATCAAATGTCCATTCTATTTGATGACTCTCAAAGTGAAGATGGACCCCTGTAGATTCGCCTGTTCTTCCCATTGTCCCGATTCTATCACCCTTTTTAATCTCCTGTCCTTCATTTACAAGTCGATTATTTAAGTGGGCATACACCGTGACAAAATTATTTGGGTGTTTAATAAAAATGACATTTCCATACGTCTTTGAATAATAAGATTTACCTACTACTCCATCCTCCACAGCAACAATAGGAGAATTTAGACTTCCAGCAATATCGATTCCTTTATGTGTTCCATGCCTTGTCCCATATGTATCAGATATGACACCATCTGTGGGCCATATCCATCCAGCTTGTATTTCTTTTGAATCTTGCATACTCGCTTCAGTTTGTTTACCTCCTAAAAATAATAAACTGACACAAAGCGCCATAATTGCGGCGATTAGAAGCCGCCTTATGTAGTCTCGCATTTTACTGTTTTCCTCCTTAATCTTGTCCTCTCTTCCAGACACCATATGTTTATCTTTTGATGTTTAGAACATAACGTATGGTAAGAGTGGTTAAGCATACTTGTTATAATTTGGAGAGTAATGATTTTTTATGCATTAAAAAAGATTAACCTTATAATAGTTAATCTTTTTTCACATCACTTTATTGAATTTGGTGAAGATTTGCTCCTATTGGCACTTTCATTTCCTTCGATAAATCAAAAGGTCCTAAAATCTGGATCGGCGGATTCAAAATCGTAACAGTCTCTATTCCAAATCCCTTTGCAGTTAATAAAATAGCTTCGTAGGAATTAATCGTTTCCCGGTTATTCTCGAGTGCGGCGTTATCATCCATGGTAATTACTAACTTATTATCTTTTATAGTGAATTCCTTAATAGTAAAGGAAGGTACTAATGAAGCTGCTAATCCTAGTTCTTGTTGCCCTATCTTCATAGCTTCAAAAGCTGCGTTAATATCTTGATATTTGTCTGTCGAAGGTACCAAGTAGGTAGTATCCATTCCGTCTGGTGTATAAAAGAAATATGCTTGTTTTCCCTTTCGTTCAACCTCTATTTCTTCGATTACACCATAATTACCTAGTTCCATTCCTGGCTGACCGTTTGTAGTTAACTTAATTTTACTTACTTGGCTATTCGAAACAATGTTATTCTTCAATGAATTTATAAAATTAGTTTCAGCCGCAGACCCTTGCCCATATTTATGATCTTTAGGAACATCTACAGTGACGGTATTATTAATACTATCCCATTTAAACGTTGCGTTAAGAGGGTAATAGTCTGTTAGTCCCCATTCCTCTTCTTTTAAAAGGCCCATTGATTCGGTAAAAGTTGTCAGCCAATCCTTATTACTATCTATATTAACCACTGTTGATATAGGTACTAATATTTGTGCTTGAGAATCAGGAATCCAATAAGTCATTACTGTCCCATTTCCTACTTCATAATCATATAATGCCGTTTTATCACTTCCGGTCATCAGCATTTTGGGTTCTGCACCTGAAATTCCATTCTCTGTTTCAGCAACATCTTCTTTTTTCATCATAATAGATGAGTTATCGTCAGAGAGGCTTATCTTCTCCTCGCTGGACGATTCTTCCTGTTTTGCACTATTAAAAGAAGATTCAGTACCATCCAACATTTTAGGAACTAATAAGAAAATAAGGAGTAACGCTGCGGCTGTAGCGAAGCCAGGTACTAACCATGCAGGTCTTTTTCTCTTTTTGATAGAAAGATTTTGATATATGTCACGAGGATTGCGATGATCTTGTATTTTAGGCATCTGTCGTAGTAATTCTTCGAGCTGCTTATCGCTCCACTCTGACTTTTTCACTTTCTAATCCCTCCTTCTCATTTAATATTTCCATTTGCTTTTTTAATACTTTCAATGCACGGTGCTGTGTTGTTTTCACTTTACTTTCAGTCCATCCCAGCGCTTCGGCAGTTTCAGTTATGGATAAATCGTTTAAAAAACGCAAGATGACAACAGAGCGTTGATCCACTGTGCAATAATCCAAACATTGATAAATCCACTTAATCTCTTCGTTTTGAATCGTAATTTCTTCTGGAATCGGAGACTCATCCTTTACTTGGCTCGAGGACCAATCAAATTTATCTAGCAGCCTGCCTTTCCATCCCTTTTGTTTTCGAAATGAATCAATCGCAACATTGCGTGCAATAGAATATAGCCAAGTTTTTTCACTGCTCTTCCCTTCAAACCGTTGGTAGGATTTAAAAACCCTAATATAAACTTCTTGGACCAGGTCTTCTGCCTGTTCTTTGTTTCTTACCATATAAAATAGAAATTGAAAAACGTCATGATGATATTTTTGATATAGCTCATCGAAAACGGAGTCCATCATCAATTCCCCTCCCCGTTCATAGAATTAGTCGTTACTTATGTATAAAAGGTTTCACATATTAACTATAGACTTTTTATAGAAAAAAGTGAAGGGTGCTTCGGATGGTTTCTACGTAAACGACAAAAAACCCATCTAATTAGATGAGTTTAGAGTTTAGAAAAATGTTATCTAGCTCCAGCGCCTAGGAGCTCGAGTCATAAGACAATCGCTTCGGAAGGCAAAAAACGCGCCTTCTGTCAGCGCTCGTCTTATGCTTGTCGCTCCTGTACAAGGCGCTTCCGCTTTTAATTGTTTCCCGTGAATCAAGAGAAATCGGCATTTTTTTCTTATTTTCGTGGCAGCAAGAAGGTAAATGTCGTTCCTTGTCCAATTTTACTCTGAACAGAAATATGCCCCCTGTGAGCATCAATAATATTTTTTGCTATCGCTAGTCCCAATCCAGTACCTGCTCTTCCTCTAGTACGTGCTTTATCTGCTTTATAGAAGCGTTCGAAAACGAATGGTAAATCCTCTTCCGGTATACCTGACCCTGAATCCGATACTTCCACTTTAATTCCGAAGTCATCGCTTTTTACAAGTAATGTAACTGACCCGCCTTGTGGAGTATGTCTGATGGCATTATCAATTAAATTGGTCAATACTTGTTCGATACGATCTGGATCAAATAAAATATTAGGTATATTGTGCTCCAAGTTAGCACTTAGTAGTATTTCATTATCTCTTGCCAGCCCTTGAAATTTATGAACAATTCTATTCATAAACGAATGGAGGCTAACCTCATCCAGCGTTAATTGAATATGCCCTGCTTCCATTCTTGCGAGATCAAGCAGCTCATTAACAAGTCGACCCATCCTCAATGATTCGTCATAAATAACTTTAGCCATTTCCTTTTTCTCTTCCTGAGATTCCGCAATATCATCAACAATAGCTTCACTATAGCCCTGTAACATTGATATTGGTGTTCTAAGCTCATGAGAAACATTTGCAATAAAGTCTTTTCTCATCTTTTCTAATACACGTTCTTCTGTCATATCTCTTAGAACAGCTACAGCTCCACGGATGAATCGATTGCTATATAGTGGGCTGACCAGAACGACCCAATGGCGTCCTTGAAGAGTAATTTCCCCTATTTGCTCTTTCTCTGTATCAACCGCTTTTTGAAAAAGACCCATTGCTTCTGTTGGAATTTCTTCCCTAGTGGCGCCCGTTCCACCTTTTTCATAGTACCAATATTGCAAAAATCGGTCCGCAGGCGGATTTGTTATCAAGATTGTTCCATCTCGGTTAAAAGTAATTACTCCATCTGCCATACTACTTAGGATACTAGCAAGCTGCTCTTTTTCCTGACTAAGTGCATTCATATTGAATTTTAACTGCCGCCCCATTTGGTTGAACGCTGTAGCAAGTTCCCCAATTTCGTCATGGGTCAGAATCGGTACTTTCGTATCAAATTTCCCTCTTGCTACTTCAAAGGCAGCTTCTCTCATTTTCCTTAATGGCGCAGTAATCCTGGTTGATAAGAAAAAGGCAAAAATAGTGGTTAGGATAATAGCGACACCCGCAACTAGTAATATAAAATTAGTGGTTGAATGTGTAGTTTCTTGGACTATTTCCAAGGATTGATAGATAAATACCGCACCATTTTGTCTATCATCCATGTGCAGTGGTACACCAATAATTGAGTATTTGGCAATGTCTTTTTCTGATTGGTTGGATGAAAGCTTTGAAACCTTTTCGACCGAAATGTTCTCCTCAAAAACTTTGGATAACTCGACATCATTGCGGATGTCTGGAACCGATAATTTTACTGATTTTTCCGAGTTGGGAGAGAAATAAACTTCCTGGTCATTTTTAATGATGACAACATTTGTGACTTCATCAATAATTTCCCAAGAGATTTCTAATCCTAAAGAAAATTGCTCACCAGGATGATTTTCCAAAACTTTTGCTATTTTCTCAGCCTGATGAGTAAGATCATTTTTGGTTTCAATAATAGTGTTATTCTCAAAAAACTCTAGAAGCATGACAGTTAAGATGAAAAGTATAAAGGCAACCAAAAATATTATGGTAAACCAAAGCTTACCAACTACACTTCGTAAAAAGGTCATTCATTAACTACCTCAAATTTGTAGCCCACTCCCCAAACCGTTACAATCATTCGTGCAGCCTGCTCAGAGACTTTATTTAACTTTTCACGCAAACGTTTAACATGTGTATCAACCGTACGCAAATCACCAAAAAATTCGTAATGCCAAACTTCTTTCAGTAATTGCTCTCGATCAAAAACCTTGTCAGGTGATTTAGCAAGGAAATAAAGTAATTCGTATTCTTTTGGAGTTAAACTTACTTCTTTACCATCCGCTAAAACCCTATGCGCGTCATTGTCAATCGTTAAATGTGGGAAAACAATTACATCTTTGGTTGTTGTGTCTGTTTGGAGATAACTAGTTTGTGAAGACCTTCTTAATAGAGCCTTAACACGTAACACAACTTCTCTTGGGCTGAATGGTTTAACAATATAGTCGTCAGTACCAACTTCAAACCCCTGTACACGATTAACCTCTTCACCCTTAGCTGTTAACATGATTACAGGTGTAGCTTTCTTTTCCCTTAATTCACGGCAAACCTCTAACCCATCCTTACCAGGCATCATCAAGTCTAAAAGGATTACATCATAATCATTTGCAATTGCTTTTGTTAACGCTTCATTTCCATCTTCCGCTTCGTCAATTGAATATTCTTCACGCTCTAAATACATTTTTAATAACCGGCGAATTCTTTCCTCGTCATCTACTACTAAAATCTTCACATCTTTATCCATTATTAATCCCCCCATGCAGTTATTTTACAAAATGTGACTATTTTAATCTATAACTAAAAGTAATTGTCCTCGTAAAAAGTGTCGAATTTTCGACAATTGAGTTTTTTTAAACTAAATATTTGCAAAAAAGCCTTCACTTAGAAAAAAGTAAAGGCTATAAATTTTATCATTAACCAGCATAGGAATGAAGTCCAGCAATCACTAAGTTTACAGCCACCAAGTTAAACATGATTATGACAAAACCAATTACGGCAAGCCATGCGGATTTTTCACCGTGCCATCCCTTGGATAGGCGAAGGTGTAAAAATGCTGCGTAAAATAACCAAGTAATTAATGCCCAAACCTCTTTAGGATCCCAGCCCCAGAACCTCGTCCAGGCAATTTGTGCCCAAATCATCGCAAAAATTAATGCACCTAAAGTAAAGACAGGGAATCCAATTAACACAGAACGATAGCTTATTTCATCAACAAAATCCAAGTTAATGTTTTTAACCAAAGGCTGGAGCGCTGCTGAAATACGTTTTCTTAAAATGAGTCTTATTAAACCATATAGGATTATTCCGCCTATCAATGACCAAATAACAGAATTCATTTTTTTAGCGTTAATTAGAGCTGGCATTTCAACAAGCGGTTGAAACTTCCCGTCTGTTGTTAACTCCCCTTCATGCGGTCCCGTAATGGCTGGCATGGTATATTCTATTACAGCCTCTCGGTCGTTCTTATCAATCCAATTAAATTCGGCTTTATAATCGATAGAAGAGAAAAGAGTGGATACAAGAACAAACCCTAATGTTGTCACTAATCCAAACATTACGGCTTCAAGCCAAAAGGTTCTCTTACTTGCTTTAGATTGGTCAATAACCTTTACAAGATAAATTAATCCTGCCGCAAAACTAATGGCTAAAATTGCTTCTCCTAAAGCTGCAGTCGTAACATGGATATGAAGCCAGTCACTTTGCAATGCAGGTATTAATGGAGATATATCTCTTGGAAACATGCTTGCGTAAGCTATAACGAGTATGGCAACAGGCATAGTAAACAATCCAAGAAGAGGTGTCCGATAAATAAAATAAATAACGATGAATGCACCAACAAGACACATTCCAAAGAACGTTGTAAATTCAAATAGATTACTAACAGGTGCATGTCCTGCTGCAATCCATCTTGTTATAAAGTATCCTACCTGAGAAAGGAAACCGATTATTGTTAAAAAGACAGCAATTTTTCCCCACCGATTTGTGCCTTTCTTATCTCCTATATCCCTCTTAGCCTTAATGGCTCCGCCAAAGAAGAGGGTCGCAACTAAATAAAGAATAAATGCAATATAAAGTAAATTACTACTTATTGTTACCAACTAGACACTCTCCTTATCCATAGTTTCCTTTTGAACTTGATCATCGGGAATATTAATTTTCGTTTCTGAAAGTGCGGATTCAATTTCTCTTTTTAACCCGTACCAATTTTTATTCGTATGAGCAGAAATCCAAATTTCACCATTCTTATGTTGTAGCCAAATTCTGCGATGATTCCAGTAAGCTCCCTGCATAACACCAATCATAAAGAGAATACCACCCAAAACGATAATCCAAATCGTTAAGTCTTTACGAACGGTTAAAGCAGTAACATTTTTGGTTTCAATCCCTTTGAAAGCCATTTTATATTGATTATCACCTAATGGCTCAATGGTTTGCTGAATCGCAACAAAACTTGTTTCCCCATCCGGAACTTCTGGTGATGTCATTCTAAAAACAAAAGCAGGATTATTAGGTATTCGAGATTTTGTTGTCGGCTCCCCATTTTCTGCAAATTCAAAGTCTGGGAAAAAGCTCAACACTTCAACCCCGTATCCATTCCCAAGGTCATATTTTGGCTTTGGGTCATAAAGACTTATTTTTACATCTCCAAATGTTTTACCTGTTTCTTTGTTTGTTAATGAGAAGGACATTGTATTTAGTTCATCGAGTTTGTAATCTACTTGATATAAAGCAAACTTTTCAAATTTCAAAGGCTGATTTACTCGAATTTGGTGTTCTTTCACTTTTTCTAATTCTGGCTGTTCACCTGGAATTGCTGGTCCAACTCTTTTGTAAAGGACTGCGTTTGTCTGATAATTTTTAACGACCATCCCTGCTCGATCAATTGCGGCTTCGAATGCTTTGTTTTCTTTTTCTTTATCATAATTTTCCAAAATAAACTTTTCGTTTGCAACATAATATTGTCCATCCGTTTCAGGGACAACCTTAGTTTCACCTTCACGAAGCCATAAGACTTTATCTATATACATTCCTGGAACAAATCGCAGCATGCCGCCAATTAAGAAAATAATTAGTCCTACATGGTTTACATATGGGCCCCAACGAGAAAAACGACCTTTTTCAGCAAGTAAATCGCCATTTTCTTCCCTTACATGATAGCGTTTAGCCTGTAATCGTTGTTTAACCACTAGAATGTCATTCTCATCAACATTCTTGCTTATTCCAAACACGCGTTGACGCTTTAAAAATCCTTCGTGTCTAGTTACTCTTTGCGCTTTTAGTGCTTTATACAATGGCACAACCCTGTCTAGACTACAAATCACGAGGGAAATACCTATCATGGCTATAAATACTAAATACCACCAAGAACTATACAAATTATTAAATCCTAATTCATAATATAGCTTTCCAAACCAGCCATATTGATCTTCATAGTATTCTTCCGCTGGCATTGTTGGAGGTATGTACATTTCCTGCGGAAGAATCGTTCCAGCTGCAGAAGCAACTAACGTGATGACGATGAGCCATACACCAACCTTGACGGAAGAAAAAAAGTTCCATATTTTATCAACAATGGACTTATTATATGTTTGTGAGCGGCGGGCACTGCCTTCATAACGCATATCCAGCAGCGATTTATCTTGTGACTGTTCATCGAGGACTTTTCCGCATGCCTCACACAATACGGTCCCGTGTGGATTAACATGTCCGCATTCACATTTAACCTCTTTCATTGCTAAAAACTCCCTACAACCCCTTAAGGTTTAATTTTCTCCATAAACTCCCTGACAGTTCTTTCGGTCAGCGTACCTGTATGATATTTAACCACTTTCCCGTCCTTATCAATCAAAAAGGTTGCTGGCAGTGGATTTATTCCATATGCTGTTTGAACCTGTCCGTCTGTATCAATCACGATTGGAAAATCTAGTTTCTTGCGTTCTGCAAATTGATTAACGGCTAGTTCTGACTCACTCACATTAACCGCCAGCACTTGAACACCCTGATCTTTGTAATGGTTAAATTGATTATTGATATAAGGCATTTCTGCTTCACACGGCTTGCACCAAGTTCCCCAGAAATTTAAAAATACACCCTGCCCTTTATAATCAGAAAGCTTATGCTTCTCACCATTCATATCAACCAACGCAAAATCAGGTGCTTGTTTACCAACTTCCACTTTCATTCGATTATCCTTTGTCAGGTTGGCATACAGCGTGTAGACAACGGCAGCAGCAAGAATAATTAGAATTGTGGTCCTCATTATTAATCGCCGTTTTTTCATATTTCTCCCCTCCCTGAAAGTTACAAAAATAGACACAATTTGTCTAAATTATATCATTTATCACTGTATCTATAGTAAAAACATCCAAGCGTAATTGTGACATCTTTATGAATTTTTTTTAGTAGACTCTAGTGATAATCCTCTTAATAGCTTTACCTCATGATGTGTTAACTGTCTAGCTTCCCCAGCTGATAAACCATTCAAAGTTAAAAAGCTATATCGTTCTCTTTTTAGTTTCAAAACATCATGCCCAATTGCTTCAAACATTCTCCTGACTTGGCGATTCCGTCCTTCATGAATCGTTATTTCAATGATTGAAGTTTGCTTTTGCTTATCAGCTGAAAGCAGTTTGACTTTAGCCGGAGCCGTTTTCCCATCTTCAAGATGAATTCCTCTTTCTAATTTTTTCAGATTCTCCTTTGATGGAATTCCCTTCGTTTTCGCGACATACACCTTATCAATTTGATTGCTGGGGTGCATAAGTAAATTAGCAAACTCCCCGTCATTTGTTAACACCAATAATCCCGAAGTATCATAATCAAGTCGTCCTACTGGAAAAATTCTTTCTTGAATGTATGGAAAGAAATCAGTTACGACTTTTCTTCCTTTATCATCACTTACACTCGAAATAACACCACGCGGTTTATATAATAGAAAGTAAACAGGTTCCTCCTTCTCAATCTGGATCCCATTAACTTCAACTCTGTCAGACTGGGTAACTTTTATCCCAAGTTCTGTAACAATTTTCCCATTAACTTTTACCTTACCTTCTTTAATCAATTCTTCAGATTTCCTTCTTGACGCTATTCCTGCACGAGCAATTACCTTTTGCAATCTTTCCAATATGATCCACCTCAGCTGTTTACCGTTATTTTGGAGTACTGGGTGACAGCACCACAGTTTACTAGGAAACAAATTTGTTATTCTTTCCTACTGAATTATGACACATTATTGCCCTTTTTCAAAGTAACGACTATTTTATCCTAGAAAAAATATAAAAAGCCGGTTCCTATTCATGTTTACCACTGCTAGGAACCCGCTTTATATTTATAAAACTTCCTCTTTCTGTTCATTTAATTAGAACCGAATACGAATACCACTACAATTATAGCTGCGATAATCCCGACTACATCTGCAAGAAGTCCAACCTTTAATGCGTCTCCCATTTTTTTAATTCCAACAGCACCGAAATAAACGGTTAACACGTAAAATGTCGTATCTGTACTGCCTTGTAAAACCGAGGCAAGTCTACCAATAAAAGAATCTGGACCATAAACCGCGATTAAGTCACTTGTCATGCCAAGTGCAGCTGTTCCAGAGATTGGTCTAATTAAGATAAGGGGAACAATTTCCGCTGGAACGCCGATTGCCTCCATTGCAGGTCTAATCCAATTCATAAGTGCTTCCAATGCACCTGAAGCCCGAAAGACAGTAATAGCTACAAGCATGCCTACCAGAAACGGAATAATAGAGAATGCAATTTTAATTCCTTCCTTTCCTCCTTCAACAAAGCTTTCATATGTCGGAACTTGTTTAATGGTTCCATATAGGAGGATAAAACCGATTAATACAGGGATAAATCCTAGTGAAATAAGCGAAAGAAATTCCATTTTATTCATCCTTTACGACGTCGTCGATTATAAAAATAACGGTCTATCATTACAGCTCCGAGCATTGAGATTATGGTTGCAATTAATGTTGGTACAACAATTTCAGTTGGGGAGGCAGAATTGTAATTCATTCGGATTGCAATGACTGTTGTTGGGATGATCGTGATACTCGCAGTATTGATAGCCAAGAAGGTAACCATTGACCTGCTTGCGGAATTCTTGCCGCCATTTAGTTGTTTTAATTCCTCCATCGCTTTAATGCCAAGAGGTGTAGCTGCATTACCTAAGCCAAACATATTCGCAATCATATTGGATAATATATACCCCATTGCGGGATGATTCGATGGTACATCAGGAAATATCCTGTTCACTATGGGACGAAATAACATGGACAATTTATTAAGCAATCCCGATTCCTCTGCAATTCGCATCATCCCTAGCCAAAACACAAGAATGCTGATCAACCCAATACAAAGTGTAACAGCCTCCTTTGCTCCATCAAATATCGCCTTATTCACTTCTTCCAATGTCCCATTAAACATTGCAAAAACAAAGCCAACGATCGTCATAAAAACCCAAATATAGTTAACCATTTAGTTTCACGCCTATAACGGATAGAAATATATCTCTTAAGTAATCAAATAGTCCCTTCTTCTTCTCAGGACCTCCCTGATAATAAATTGGAGTTTCTCTTACCACTTTTCCATCAAGGAAAACCTGTGCTTTCCCAACAGCCTCACCGGTATGGTTCGAATCGTTCCAATCTTCTCCCGGCTTATTCAATTTATATTTAATAGAGAACAAGTCCATTTCTTCATCAGTGGCTGGATAAACAATCGTGTTTTTTAAATATAGATGTTTTTGATAAATCTTATTTGTTTTGATATCTATTTTTCCTTTTGACAACACTTCCGCCATATCATAGGTGTTAAAACCATTTTCATACATGGATATGTGATCATTCCAGTCATCTGAAGCATTCAATGTAACAGCAATTAGACTCATGTCCCCTTTGGCTGCTGTTGTAACAAGGGTTCTTTTTGCACGTTTCGTATACCCCGTTTTACCGCCAGTCGTATACTTATATTTTGTAAGTAAACGGTTTTTGTTTTTCCACTCACGATTCCAATTTTCAGTGGGATTTGGAGCTTTATACTTCTTCGTTCCAGCAATTTTTTGGTATGTTTTACTTTGCATCGCATACCGAGTCAATAGTGCCATGTCATAGGCAGTTGAGTAATGGTCTTCATGATCATCTAGACCATGAGGATTAGAAAAATGAGTATTTAACATGCCAATTTCTTTCGCTTTTTGGTTCATCAAATAAACAAACCCATCTAAACTTCCTCCGACATGCTCGGCAATGGCAACGGCAGTGTCATTCCCAGACCTCAGCATCAAGCCATATACTAAATGCTCAAGCGTGATTTTTTCTCCTGGCTTTAAGTACACAGACGAGCCTTCAGCTCGGGTAGCTTGTTCACTTACTTTCACTAGTTCATTCATTTTACCCGATTCGATAGCAAGAATCGCTGTCATTATTTTCGTAATACTAGCGATCCTTCTTTTTGTGTGGGCATCTTTCTCAAATAGGACACGCCCTGATTCTTGCTCCATTAGAACTGCACCACGTGCACTTACGGAAACGGAAGCATCCACCTTTTGAGGAATGTTTGTAATGAATAGTGAGACCATGAGGGCAAAAATGACTAGCTTCCAAATCATTCTCATAAGTTTACCTCGTCCCCTTCTTTAACATGTCTAGCATCAATTGTGAGACTAGCTTTCTAAAATTTTATGCAGGACAAGGCTTGATATGACAATTTGTCTTTAAAAATGAAAAAGACAATCAGCATCATGCCGATTGTCAAAGGTTTAAAATGCTGGCCATGTAATTTCAGAGGCTTTGTCAAATCTCATTTCTACATCGTTCCAGTTTACTAGATTCCACCAATTGTCTACATAGTTAGCCCGGTTGTTTTTATACTGGAGATAATAAGCATGCTCCCAAACATCAAGAACTAGCAGGGGAATGGTGTCCCATTGTGTTAATAACATATGACTTTCTGATTGCAATATTTCAAGGTGCCTTGCCCGCGGTGACCATACGAGGATAGCCCACCCGACTCCTTCTACCTGTTTGGCTGCTTCTGAGAATTGTTTTTTAAACTTATCGAAACTGCCAAAATAATGGTCGATTTCTCGCTTAAGGAGTCCTTGAGGGGTTCCTCCACCTTTCGGGATCATGTTTTTCCAAAATATCGTATGCAAGTAATGCCCTGAACCATGAAAAGCTAATTCCCTTGACCAATGTTTTATAAGGGAAAAATCATTGCTATCTCTAGCCTTCTTTAGGTTTATCTCCGCTTTGTTTAATCCATCAACATAGGAGCGATGGTGCTTATCATGGTGCAGCCGCATTATTTCTTCAGAGATATAGGGTTCAAGTGCATTGTAGGCATAAGGCAGATCTGGGAGTGTATGACCACCTGGGGGAACAGCTTTATTTTCTACCCAAATACTCCCAACACCTTGTTTGCTAGAAAAATAACGTTCCATTTGTTCATGAATTTCCTCGGCTTTTGACTGAAGACTCAGCATGTCATGATCAGAAAGTGATTCACTTGTATTTTCTATCAGCTCAGTAAAATGTTCAAGATGCTCCCATAGCTCTAGGTTATCTTTCACATCACCTGAATCTAGAAATCGTTTCATTTCCTCATTCCATTCAAAAAGTTCATGAACATACTCACTAAATCGATTCATTTTCATCCACCCTTCATATCGAATCTAACTAAAAGGTATGAAAAATATTCGTGATTATGAACAATCGAACCTGTTCAAAACAAAAAAACTGCCCTTTAAAAAAGGACAGTTTCTCTTTTTTTTATTTCGTTTGTATCATCTTTGTACGATAATCTGTTTCATAGTATTCAAGTTCTTCTCGTACTTGTTGAAATTCCCCCTCGAATCCTTTAATTAATTTCTGCACGCTTTCAGGTACGTTTTTATAAAATTTAATGGAATTCTTTCCAGTATAGGCAGAACGACTATCTTCAAACCAGGCGTCATTTTTAGGTGAGAAAAATTCTTCAACACACTGGTGAAAAATGCGATAAAGGGTTTTTTCAGCAGTGGCTTTCTGAAACGGTTCACTCTGTAAAATGACTGAGCACGCATCTAAGCCTTCCTCACAATAAACAAGAAGTTTTCTCAAATTTGATAGGATTAATTTATAATAGTTCTCATCACCTGTTAACTGTTGTTCCATTTGTGAAATAGTTGTTTCATTTAAATAAGCTTCTAATGTACTTATTGTTGAGGTTAAAAACCCTCTCACATCTTTTAACTGCGTTTTTACTAATGAATTCCCCATCTCTACACCCCTCCTGAATTCTTTTAAACCTTCTTAACTCGGCTGCTTAATAAAGTCGAGCGGAGATTGGAGTTCAACTTTATTGTTTTGCTTAACTGCAAGTACTATTTCAGTTAATTTATCAAAATCAATATCTTGAAAATAAGATGCAAATTCATGTTTAGAATTAATATATAACCGTTTGCGATTGCGCAAACCCGGATTCTTTATTAAACACACTAAGGCAACAATGTCCTTGAAAGTTACTTGGATATCTTCTTTAGTAAAAATTGGGTTTTGCTGATAAGGAGTGAATTCTTGGAAAAATTCATCAAAGTATCTAACATATAAAACATGTAGGGTCTTTTCTTCAGAACCTTCACTAAATGTTACTTCACTTCTATTAAAGAAGTCCTCTGAAGTATTTGATTTTTCCTTTTCTAATTCGAACCCGATACATTCTTTTATGAACAAATAAATCAATCCCCTTTTACCATTAATAAAAAGTTGAATTTTCGGAATTTCCTATGAAATTACTTCTATTTTATCACAAATTGAGGTAATTGTTTTGTTTTCAAGAATTTATGGTCTCTTGAAATTTTTCAAAAAATAAATCTGCTTCTTCTTGGACAAATTCTTCTTCCACTCTATCAGGGAGCTTGGGCAGCTCTTCAATATTTTTTAAACCAAAATAATCAAGAAACTCCTTTGTGGTTCCATATAAATAAGCTCTGCCTGTCCCTTCAGCCCTTCCCACTTCTTTAATAAGTGCTTTAGACATTAGTGTATGAAGTGGTCTTTCTGTTTTCACACCGCGTATCTCTTCAATTTCAGCACGTGTAATTGGCTGTTTATAAGCAATAATTGCCAATGTTTCCAAAGCTGCCTGCGATAGAGTTGAAGTATTAGGCGAGTCAACAAGCCTTTTTAAGTAGGCAGCATTTTCTTTTTTTGTCGCAAGCTGATAGGTGCCAGCGAGCTCGACAATCATAATGCCCCGATTGATGTCTTTTTCATAAACTTGTTTCAATTCTTCGATAATCTCACTAGCCTTTAGTTCCTCTACCTCAAGGACCTCTGCCACATGCTTTAAAGTAAGTCCCTCATCACCTGAAGCAAATAAAAGACTCTCTAAGATACTATGCCAAATAATTAGTTCCAAGCTCTTTACTCTCCTTCCTCTACAGTATGAACAAAGATATCACCAAAGTTTTCATATTGTTCTACGTCTATTTCTTTTCTTTTAATAAGCTCTAGAACCGCCAAAAACGTTACAACGATATGCTCTTTAGCAGGAATTGTAAATAAATCATTAAAGTTTTTCTTGCCTTTTAGATGGTTTAACTCACGCATGATTTCAGTCATTCTTGTTTCAATCGATATTTCTTGTCTAGATATCTTTGTGGCCATTGGGCGTTGCAGCTTTTTTCTTCGTAAAAGTTTTTGAAATGCGGCCAGCATATCATAGAGTGTGATATTTATTTCTGTTTTTTCCGGTTGCTTTTCCTTTGCAAAGTCCGAAAGGTCACTAGGGGGTTTTGTATACATTAATCCTCGTTCTTCCTCCAGTGACTTTAAGTCATGTGCAGCCTCTTTGTATTTTCGATACTCAATCAACCTTTCAACAAGCTCGTCTCTAGGGTCTTCTTCGTAGGTCATATCTGCATCAAATTCATCCAATTCCTCTTCATGCTTTGGTAATAACATTTTACTTTTAATTGCTAAAAGACTGGCTGCCATCACTAAAAACTCGCTGGCAATATCCAATTTAAGTTCTGTCATTGTTTTTATATATATTAAGTACTGCTCGGTAATTTGGGCAACAGGAATATCATATATATCAATTTCAAGTCGATTTATTAAATGGAGGAGTAAATCCAATGGACCTTCAAACGCATCAATTTTTACATTATAATGTATCATCTTTCACCAGAATCCTTGAAGTAATTTAATCATGACTAGTATTAGTATAGAGGATTCACATATCGTTATCCAATAGAAAATTTATTCGTTTCACTAATTATTGAAAATATGGTGTTTGCCCATAACACTGGACAAGGCCACTACATATGATGAGAGTGAAAACAATAACAAAACTTTATAGGAGGTATTTGAATATGTCTGATGGTTCTCATTTTGGTGGAGGTTTTGCATTAATCGTGGTACTATTCATTCTGTTAATTATCGTTGGTGCTTCTTGGTTCTGCTAACGCCACAGCCCGCTTCTTTTTATAGCGGGCTTTTTTCTTTGTCGATTAACTGAAGAAACGAACCTAATATGCTAAACTGTACATACCATATTAATTAGGGGTGATTTTTTGTACCCGAAGGAGTATATTCAATTTTTAATCCATTTTAATGGTGATCGTGATTACTTTGAATGTCACGAAATATTAGAAGAGTATTGGAAAAAATCTAACGACTTGAAAAAGGATTCTATTTGGGTAGGCTTTATTCTATTGGCGGTGTCGAGATATCATCACCGGCGTGGAAATTTTAAGGGTGCCAAAAGAACATTGGAAAAAGCTATAAATATCTTGTCCATTCAAGAAATTAAACAATCCCTGCTAGGCTTGGATGTGGATATTTTATTTCCTTTGCTTTCAAAACTTCTTGACCAAATTCATAAAGAGGTAAGCTATCAAAGCTTTAATATGCCAGTAACAGACCCCGTTCTTTTAGAAGCCTGTAAAAAGAAATGTAAAGAATTAGGATTTATTTGGGGACAGGATAGTAACCTAGAGGATAAATTCTTAGTGCATAAACATAAATCTCGTGACAGAACAAATGTTATTAAAGAACGTATGGAAGCACTACAGAATAGAAAAGGCAACGAATAAAGCATCCGTTGCCTTTTTACCACTTAGCAAAAATCACATTTCTCCACAAAGGGTGCAGTCGTGTCATTTGCTGTTATTTGCTTGTTTGGATACATGTCCTTTAACGATTTAACCATTTTTTTCCCAACCCCTTGGTGACGATGGGACGGATTGACAGAGATATGTTGAATCAATAGTGAAGAATCATCGTCGCTCATTTGAACACCAATAAGGCCGATAATATCTTCTTCCTTCCAAAGAAAGAGCT
Organism: Neobacillus niacini; assembly: GCF_031457145.1. Lineage (GTDB taxonomy): Bacteria > Bacillota > Bacilli > Bacillales > Cytobacillaceae > Neobacillus > Neobacillus niacini_J. The sequence continues at coordinate 199,304 of NZ_JAVDVZ010000001.1, read as the reverse complement.
GTAAGTTCTCTTCCGTTTCGTACTCCTTAATGGTTAGTTGCAGTTTCTTTAAGTCCTTTTCTGTAGGCATAAAGGACAATAAGCCCATGGCTATTTTTTCAAAAGTTTTCTTATAACGAATTAACATAATAGCTCCCTCATTATATTAAATAAACCCAGTTAGGGATAGTATATTTTTACCAATTTGTTCATAAATAAACTGTTTTACTCTATAATATGTAGTCAATCACGTAAAGTGTTTCGTTATTGTCAATCATACATAATAAATGTTTATCTATCAATCCCAACATTGATTATTATTTTGGTACAATAAAAACCCAATAGTTGATTCCCCAAATTAGTGCTAGTCCAAGAAGGATACCGAAAACCGTCCAATTACTTTTCTTCATAACAAAGCCTCCAAATAGGATTTGAAGATAGCGTACATGTGTCATTCTACACTATATCTCAAAAATAATCCATTCTCTCAATAAAACAAATAAACCGCCGCATTACGCGGCAGTTCATTACTTTAATGGAAGGTCTAGCCGAATCAAATCTTCATATGTTTCTCTTTTTACAACAAGCGCTGCCTTGCCGTTTTCAACAAATACCACTGCTGGACGCGGGATACGGTTATAATTGTTTGCCATTGAATATCCATATGCTCCAGTACAAAAAACAGCGAGAAGGTCATCTTCTTCTGTTTCTGGGAGTGGCAAATCCCAAATCAACATATCACCAGATTCACAACATTTACCAGCTATCGACACCTTTTTCGTGCTTTTCGCTAAAGGCTTATTGGCAAGAACAGCTTCATATTTAGCCTGATAAAGAGCAGGTCTAATATTGTCACTCATACCCCCATCTACTGCTAGATAATTTCTAACCCCAGGTACTTCTTTAGAAGAACCTATTTGGTACAGTGTTGTACCTGCATCACCTACAAGTGACCGTCCAGGTTCTATCCATATTTCAGGCATTTCCATGGAGTATTGCTGTATTAATCTCTTCACTTCTTTAATTATTTGACTAACATATTGAGATGGCAATAGTGGTTCATCTTCACTTGTATAGCGAATCCCGAAACCGCCTCCGAGATTTAGTACTTTTGCTTCAAAGTTAAGTGAATCTTTCCACTGATTCATTTTGCCAACAATTTTTTCAGCGGCAAGCAAGAAACCGGTTGTTTCAAATATTTGCGAACCAATATGACAATGTAACCCTAAAACATTAAAGTTATTAATACGAAGAGCAGTGGCTAACGCTTCTTCCGCCTGTCCATTTTGCAAATCAAATCCAAATTTTGAATCTTCCTGCCCTGTTAAGATGTAATCATGTGTGTGTGCTTCAATTCCAGGAGTAACCCGGAGTAGAATGCTTATGGTCTCACTTTTTTCAAGACAAATCGTTTTTAAAAGTTCTAATTCATAAAAATTATCGACTACAATACAACCAATTTTATGCTCTAGCGCCATTTCTAATTCTTCCCGGCTTTTATTATTGCCATGAAAATGAATTCTCTCAACTGGAAAACCTGCCCTAATGGCTGTATATAACTCGCCACCAGAGACTACATCTAGAGACAAACCTTCCTCCTCAGCAAGCTGGAGCATGGCAATTGTCGAAAATGCCTTACTAGCATAAGCAACCTGTGCTTTCACATTTTGCTCATCGAAGGTCTTTTTAAATCCTCTTGCTCTCTCTCTCATCAATGCTACGTCATAAACATAGAGGGGAGTTCCAAATTGCTCGGCCAACTCTACTGCATCTACTCCGCCTATTTCTAAATTACCCTTGCCGTTTACCCCTGTTGTTCCGTAAAAATACATGATCTTCCCTCTCTTCCGTATAGACTGACTCTTTATTTATTGTATGGTCAAGCATAAAAAAAGTAATAAATAAATAGACAGAATCCGCAAAGGATTCTGCCTAATTATTAGCCTTTTATCCTTTTTTTAATTAAAAATACTTTAGCACACCATTTTGTATTCCGCAATCATTTATTGTTAGGCGGCTGACGGTAACGATTTCTCGGATGAACGATACTCGGCCTAAGGATTGCCCCTGGTATTGCACGGCGGAAAATAATTTGCAAAAATCCCTTTGGTTCGAAAGGAAGAAACGGCCAAAAATACGGAGTATTAAAGGTTCGGGTCGCTACTAGATGAATAAACAACAGAGTAGATCCAATAACGAATCCTGGTGTATGGAATATGGATACTAGAATCACTAGGACCATTCTGCCTATTTTATTTGCAACACTTAACTCATAACTCGGTGTAGTAAAAGAACCTATACCTGCTACTGCTACATAAAGAATGACTTCAGGAACAAACAAACCGACTTCGATAGCAATTTGACCAATCAATACTGCTGCAACTAAGCCCATGGCGGTTGATAAGGGAGTGGGTGTATGTATGGCTGCAATCTTTAAAAATTCAAGTCCAAAATCTGCTAAAAGAATTTGAAGAACAATTGGTATATTGGTTTTTTTATTAGGTCCGATGAACGATAGGTTATCTGGCAGCAGGGACGGTTCTAACACAAACAATAACCATAATGGAAGTAAAAATATTGATGTTAAAATACCTAAAAACCGTGACCAACGAACGAAGGTACCCATGACAGGTGCTTCACGGAATTCCTCAGCGTGTTGTACATGATGGAAATATGTGGTTGGTGCAATAATTACACTTGGTGAGGTATCAACATATATGACCACATGACCTTCTAGAATATGTGCAGCAGCAACATCTGCTCGCTCCGTGTATCTTACCAATGGATAAGGATTAAATCCTTGTTTTAAAATAAACTCTTCTATTGTTTTATCGGCCATCGGAATCCCATCAATTTTAATGGCCTTAAGTTCTTTACGAATAATATTAACTAAGTCTGGGTCAGCAACATCTTCAAGATAGCCAATTGCGACATCTGTTTTTGAGCGAACCCCAACTTTTAATATTTCAAATCGAAGTCGTTCATCGCGAATTCTTCTTCTGGTAAGCGCTGTATTTAAAACAAAGTTTTCTACAAACCCATCGCGAGAGCCTCTAACAACCTTTTCAGTATCCGGCTCTTGCGGGGTACGACCGGGATAGCTTCTGACGTCAACCCCAAGAGCAATATTCGCCCCTTCAACCACTACTACAATTAATCCAGATAAAACCTGTGTAACCATTTCATCCAGTGTTTCGATTGGCTGAACGGATTGATTAACGAGACGATTTTCAACGATTTTAAAAAGATTTGCAGACAGTTTTTCATGGTCATTAATCGCGACTAATGATTCTACTATTTCTATGATATACCTTGTATCACATAATCCTGTCACCCAGTAAAAGTGTACATCTTTTTTTAAGATTTTTAACTTACGAACACCAAAATCAAAACTTACACCTAAACCGACTCGCTGTTTCATGTAATGTTCAATTTCTAGCAGCGATTCAGGTATCGGCCATGTTTGCTCGTTCTCTCTCGTCACGATATCTACTCCTTTCGAGTATTAACTCTACCGCCTTTTTCGTAATCGGTGCCCCTCGTTCATAATCATCACGTCGGGCCATTTTCCCCACATCTCCAATTCCAACTATGATTGGAACATCTAATTCATCAAGGCAGGTTACGGTATCACCATTTAACCTTCCTATTTCAAGCTCTGGAATTCCGTGTTTATCTACGCCATAAGGCGTTATTTCACCATCTCGGTCGATGCTTACATCGATTCTCGTCCACTCGGCTTGATGGGTTTTTGCGGCAACGGCAATAACTCCCAAAACTTCTATATCTTTATGGGAAGCGACATATTTCAATGCCCGTTCACCCGCACCTTCTCCAACAAGTCCACTGTCATCAAACATGACTAATACTGGATCATTAGCAGCCTTTTTAATTAAATTTACGAGCTCCTCCCCTGTTAATACAGAGGGATTCCCTTGAGACATCGTAATACATCGCCCACCTACTTCATGGGCGACAAGTTCGATTGCCCTTTTTGCATACTCATCTCCATCAGTGATTAATATAACACGACTGCGAATACTCATTCTGGATGTCCTTTCGGGGCTGACTTTATTGATGAACAAAATAAACCCATTGAAAAATTGATCCAACAATTTTACCTAAAACAATTGCCATAATTAAGATGATAATCTTCCCATCAATCCCTAGCCTCTTCGCGAGGACAGGAAAAACGTTCAATGCCTCTGTTAGCCCTGCGGCTAACATTCCAACAAAGACACCGCCGGCTAATCCAAGAGGCAGCATAAAATATGGAGATATCCCTAAAATCGGATCCCTTAAACTCCCCGCCACACCAGTTAACGCCCCCAAAACCACAGACCATTCGTAGTGCCTGATCATTTTCATTGTTTTTGTCAGCTGCGTAAGTCTAGGGATGATACCTAGTACTGTTAGAAACGCTACAAAACCTGAACCAACGGCTAATCCCCCTGCAAGACCAATAAACATTACGGCAATTACTTTAATCGTCATTGGTATGTTTCATACTTTCCTTATTTTCATGAATAATGACATAGTTATCTAAATCCATTTGATAGTTAAACATCTCAACTTCCAAGGGACTCGGTTCTTCATTGATCCTTTTTTGAAATACATGATTAAAGAATAAGATCATCCCTAAACCTAATCCAATCGAATAGGGAATTTGAAAAATCCATGGCTTTGAATCTTCGACACCTGTAATAATTCTGTACAATTTTTCCTGAACACTCCGCATGCTTACATCGTCATGAAAGTTCATGATGGCCATAGCTGAACCAAAAAATAATAAAAACCATATTAAGATAAAATATGGAAACGACATTTGTTTTTTCTTTAGTATAACTTCTACAATGGTTTGCGCTGGTCCAATGGTTTGAACTTCTACATCCTCGATTAAACTGGAAATCAATCTGATTATTTTCATAACATCAATGATGATAATATTTTTATCACTTTCTGATATTTGGTAAACTTTCAGTTTTTTTAATTGAGGTATGATGGTTTCAGGAGCAATTATCTGAGCAATGTCCGTTAAATAGATACATTCTTCCGGTTTCGCCAAAACACGATTCCGCATGCGGATGTAGACTGTTTTTTCCAAAACATTCACTCCCCATACATTGATTTCCTTGTATAACTAGTATGAGCAAAATTTCAATCTTTACTAAAAAAAAACCGAATGGATTAGAGATCCATACGGTCTTTCATTTGCTGCAGTATCTTTTTTTCGAGTCTTGAAACTTGAACCTGAGAAATACCAAGCCTCACTGCTACTTCCGATTGCGTTTGGTCTTTATAATATCGCAAATATACAATAAGACGCTCACGTTCATCCAATTCTCGAATTGCTTCTTTCAAAGCTATTTTATCGAACCATTTGCCTTCATTTCCGTCGTCTATTTGATCTAATAACGTTATAGGGTCCCCATCATTCTCATAAACAGTTTCATGAATGGAAGACGGTGTCCTGCTTGCTTCCTGAGCGAGAATGACATCCTCTGGCGATAGCTGAAGGTGCTCTGAAATTTCATTAACAGTTGGAATTCTTCCAAATGTTTTCGATAATTCATCCTTCGCCTTTCTTATCTTGTTTCCCATTTCCTTTAATGAACGGCTAACCTTTACCGTTCCATCATCACGAATAAACCTTTGGATTTCACCAATAATCATTGGAACCGCATAGGTAGAAAATTTCACATCATAGGAAAGATCAAACTTATCTACTGATTTCAGCAATCCGATACATCCAATTTGGAAAAGATCATCTGGATCATATCCCCTATTTAAAAATCGCTGGACAACGGACCATACAAGACGCATATTTTTTTCAGCAATTAAATCTCTAGCTGCTTGGTCTCCGTCTTGGCTTTTTTTAATAAGTTCTTTAACTTCATTGTCCTTTAAATACGTTTGCGCTTTATCTTTTTTGACCTCCACATCCATTGGCAAGTCTCCTTAATTGCATAGCATTTTGCTTGTGTGTAAATGCTTTTTTAGTCTTACTTCGGTTCCTTTACCTGGTTGTGTGAGAACCTCAACCTCATCCATGAAATTTTCCATGATAGTGAATCCCATGCCAGATCTTTCTAAATCTGGCTTCGTTGTAAATAATGGCTGTCGAGCTTCTTCCACATCTACAATTCCTAATCCAACATCTTTAATCGAAATATCCACTAGATTCTCTTCAATCGAAACCTGGATATAAACAATTCCATCTGGGTCATTTTCATAACCATGAATGATAGAGTTGGTTACTGCTTCAGAAACAACTGTTTTGATTTCAGTCAGTTCGTCCATTGTAGGGTCAAGCTGCGCAATAAAGGCTGCAACAGTGACACGCGCAAATGATTCATTTTGACTTAAGGCACTAAATTGAAGATTCATCTGATTCTTCATCTCATGCCACCCCCAATCTTTGCAATGCAAACTCTTCTGACGGTTCTAGCTTAATAATCTTAAACATCCCCGACATATCGAATAAACGTTGTATTGCAGGGGAAATCGCACAAACCACCATCTCACCATGCACCTGCTTTATTTGCTTGTACCGCCCTAAAATGACACCTAATCCAGAGCTATCCATAAAAGAAAGCTGCTCTAGATTTAAAACTATATGACGAATATCATTTTTTTCAATTGCATTAGCAGCTTGTTCACGCAATTCGTCCGCTGTATGATGATCTAGTTCACCACTTAAACGCAAGCATAAAACATCATGTTTTATTTCCATTTCAATGTTAAGACTCACTATCCCTAGCCTCCTTCATCTGGTATAGTGAGTCAATTCGTTACCGTTAGAGCAATCTCCTTCTATCAAGACAAAACTAGTTGATTTTTGCTAAAAAAAGTTAGTTTTCGACAATTAAAGAAATATTATTTTCCAGCCTTTGTAAACATTCCAAATGAGCGTTTATAAAGTGTCCACCAGCTTGCTTCTTTTACGGCATTTCTCGCAACTAACTCACTTTCAAGGACAACCTTTCCATCTTTCAGGAGTTGGATGGTCCCAACCTTATCTCCTTTTTCAATGGGGGCATCAAGGTTTTTATCAAGAGTGACTTTCCGTGTTACATCCTCCGTTTTTTCGCCTTTTTTAGTGAGTAAGGATAGAGGTTCACTCGTTATGGCCTCAACTTTCTTGTCCTTCCCCTTATTTACATGGGCATTGCCAATCACTTGGTTTCGTTTGAACATTGGGTGTGTTTGATATTGGGCAAACGCGTGGTTAAGCATCTTTGTCACTTGGGCATTTCTTTCTTTGGAGGTTGGTGCTCCAAAAACGACTGCAATGACACGCATACCATCCTTTTGAGCAGTTGCTGTCAAACAATATTTTGCCTCAGCTGTGTAGCCTGTTTTCAGACCATCTACCCCTGGATAAAAGCGTACTAATTTATTGGTATTAACCAGCCAGAATTTTTTGTCGGTATTTTCACGAAGATACGCTTCATACATACCAGTAAACTTTGTAATGTCTTCATATTTTAGTAGTTCCTTGGACATAATCGCCATATCATGCGCTGAACTAAAGTGACCGCTTCCCGGAAGGCCGGTTGTATTTTTAAAAATAGTATTCTTTAAACCAAGTTCTTTCACTTTGTTATTCATCATATCCACAAAGGCTTCTTCAGACCCTGCTATTTTTTCTGCCATAGCAACAGAAGCATCATTTCCTGAACCAATCGCAATGCCTTGGAGCATTTGCTTTACGGTCATTTCTTCTCCAGCTTCAAGGAAAATTTGCGAGCCTCCCATTGACGCAGCATACTCACTTGTTCGAACACTTTCATCCCATTTAAGTTTTCCTTGGTCAATTGCTTCCATAATAAGCAGCATGGTCATGATTTTTGTCATGCTCGCTGGTGGCAGCTCCTCATTACTATTTTTTTCATAAAGAATTTGACCTGTATCACGCTCAATTAATATCGCTGATCTTACGTTATTAGTGATATCGGTGCTTGGTTTTTCTTCTGCAGTTACGGATGGTATCCATAAACTTGTCAAAAACAAGGCTATTACTAGTAAAGAGAAATATCGTTTCATTCGCATAACCCTCCATTCTTTATATAGATTCCATTTTTTCCAAATTCAACAACTTTATACAGTATTTTCCTATTAATAAAAATAAAAAAAGCCCAAGTATATACCTGGGCTTCTGCCTACTAAAAACTATTCTGTTATTTCGCCATGAATGAGGATTGGTGCGTCTACTTTTTCGGGAGAAACAATGATGTTTTCATACAGCTTTTGCTTAACCTCATTTACATCTTCAAAATTACTGTATATCGTGACTAATGATTCGCCTTTTTTTACCTGATCGCCGATTTTCTTTCTAAGGACAAGCCCTACAGCTAAATCAATTACGGACTCTTTTGTCGCTCTTCCTGCTCCTAATATCATTGCAGCCGTACCTACTTCATCTGCAACGATTTCAGAAACATAACCATCTTCCTTCGCTTCTAATTCAAACGTGAATTGAGCCTGCGGCATTTTGGAAGGATCATCGACAATTGAGGCGTCTCCTCCTTGTGAGCTTAAGAATACCTTTAATTTTTCAAGTGCAGATCCGTCTTTAATGACATTTTCAAGCATTGTGCGTGCTTCGTCTAATGAACTCGCTTTTTCAGCTATGTAAACCATATGACTACCAAGCGTCAAACAAAGCTCTGTTAAGTCCTCAGGACCTTCCCCCTTTAAAGTATCAATCGCTTCCTTCACTTCAAGAGCATTCCCGATAGCATAACCAAGTGGCTGACTCATATCAGAAATGACCGCCATCGTCCTTCTGCCAACATTGTTTCCAATACCTACCATCGCTTTAGCTAATTCTCGTGAGTCATCAAGTGTCTTCATAAAGGCACCAGCACCAGTCTTTACATCTAAAACAATTGCGTCAGCACCAGCAGCAAGTTTTTTGCTCATAATCGAGCTGGCAATTAACGGAATACTATTTACTGTTGCTGTTACATCTCTTAACGCATATAACTTTTTATCAGCGGGGGTTAAGTTACCACTTTGACCAATTACCGCAATCTTGTTTTTGTTTACCAATTCAATAAATTCCTCGTTCTCAATTTCAACATGGAACCCTTTTACTGCTTCTAATTTGTCAATCGTTCCCCCAGTATGACCTAAACCGCGTCCTGACATCTTTGCAACAGGAACATCCAATGCTGCAACAAGCGGTCCGAGAACAAGTGTTGTTGTATCGCCGACCCCGCCAGTAGAATGCTTATCTACTTTAATACCTGTTATTTGTGATAAATCAATTTGATCGCCTGATTCGACCATTGCCATGGTTAAATCAGCTCTTTCTTTTTCAGTCATTCCTTTAAAAAAGATAGCCATCATCAGGGCACTAACTTGATAATCGGGAATTGATTCATTTGTATATCCATTAATAATAAATTTAATTTCTTCTGTTGTTAGTTCATACCCATCACGCTTTTTTTCAATTAAGTCAACCATTCTCATCTATATTCACCACTTTATTTAGAATCACATTACAGGATTATTTCCCAATTGTTTTAACGATTTCTTTTATATAGGAAAGGAAGTTCTCTTTTACTCTTTCTGTTGTTTCGATTACTTCTTCATGTGATAAAGGCTGGTCAAGAATCCCTGCAGCCATATTTGTAATACAAGAAATTCCGAGAACCTTCAAACCACTATGCCGAGCAACAATTACTTCTGGTACTGTTGACATCCCCACAGCATCCCCGCCAAGTGTTCTGACCATTCTAATTTCAGCAGGCGTTTCATAAACTGGTCCCGAAAATCCAAAATAGACGCCTTCTTTTACATCAATATTTAAGCGGGCAGCAATTTCTTTTGCTGCATTCCTTAAATCTTTGGTATAAGCTTCTGACATATCTGGGAAGCGCGGACCAATTTTTGAATCATTCGGACCAATCAATGGATTCGTCCCTGTAAAATTAATATGATCACTAATAATCATCAGGTCTCCTGCTTCGAAACTTTCATTCACTCCGCCTGCAGCATTCGTTACGATTAACATGTCGACACCTAATTCTTTCATAACTCGAACAGGGAAGGTCACCTTGTCCATTCCATACCCTTCATAAAAATGGAAACGACCTTGCATCGCTACCACTTCAACTCCTTCAATTATCCCAAATACAAGTTGACCAGCATGTCCCTCAACCGTTGAAATTGGAAATTTAGGTATCTCGTTATAAGGAATTTTAACAGGGTTTTCAATTTCATCCGCTAGAACACCAAGACCTGAGCCTAGAATAAGTCCAATCTTTGGTGTGTTAGCATATTTCTGTTTTAAGAAGCTTGATGCTTTTTGAATTTTTTTAATTCCCATTTTCATTCTCCTTTAAGTTAGTTCATTTAAAAAGCTTTTTCCGAAGTTAGGCATTTTCACATTAAAGTTGTCTGCAACCGTTGCACCAATGTCAGCAAATGTCTCTCTAATCGGCAATTCTTTTCCAGTTGACATGTTTTTAGAGTAAATAAGTAAAGGTACATACTCACGTGTATGGTCTGTTCCAGGCGCAACTGGATCATTACCATGATCAGCCGTAATGATTAATAAATCATCTTCTTTCATCTTTGCAAAAACTTCTGGCAGGCGTGCATCATATTCTTCAAGTGCTTTCCCATAGCCTTCGGGGTCGCGGCGGTGTCCGTATAATGCATCAAAATCAACCAAATTTAAGAAGCTCATTCCAGTAAAATCCATATCAAGTGTTTGGACTAGTTTATCCATACCATCCATATTAGAAATTGTTCTTAGAGACTGTGTTACTCCTTCACCATCAAAAATATCTGAAATTTTCCCAATCGCAATTACATCTAAACCAGTGTCCTTCATCTCACTCATAACCGTTCTATCAAAGGGTTTTAATGCATAGTCGTGACGATTAGCTGTTCTTTTAAAATTACCTGGTTCACCTAAGAATGGCCGAGCAATAACACGTCCGACCATGTATTTTTCATCAAGAGTTAATTCGCGAGCAATTTTACAAATTTTATATTGTTCATCAATTGGAATTATATCTTCATGTGCTGCTATTTGAAGCACTGAATCTGCCGAGGTATAGACAATCAATGCTCCGGTTTTCATATGCTCTTCCCCTAGTTCAACGAGGATTTCTGTTCCACTAGCTGGTTTATTTCCAATAATCTTTCTTCCCGTGCGTTCTTCTATTTCAGAAAGTAGCTCATCCGGGAAACCATCAGGAAATACACGAAAAGGGGTTTGGATATTCAACCCCATAATTTCCCAGTGACCAGTCATGGTGTCCTTGCCATTCGACGCTTCCATCATTTTTGTAAAGTATGCCAATGGTTTTTCTGCCTTTTCGATTCCCTTAATTTCACGGATATTGCTCAAACCTAATTTCCCCATATTTGGCATGTTTAGGCCGTTCATACTTTCTGCAATATGACCAAGTGTATCCGCACCTTTGTCACCAAATTTATCTGCATCCGGTGATTCCCCAATACCTACAGAATCCATGACAATTACAAAAAGACGTTTATATGTATAAAAAGACATGCTAGTCTTCCTCCTTTTTCTGTATTGAATCTTTTGCTAATTATTAAGAATAGATTACCCTTATTAAAATAGGATTATGATTACTTTAATACATCTAATGTCAGAAGTCTGACCTCTATAGTTTACTAAAATCTTGTAAAATTACAAGAAAAAGCTGCCACTAATTTCGGCAGCTTTTCAACAGTTTTGAACTTTTTATTGAAACTATGATTCTATCAAGCTCTTGGATGGAATTTGCTATAGACATCCTTCAACCTTGATTTCGATACATGAGTATATATTTGTGTTGTAGAGATATCCGCGTGCCCCAGCATTTCTTGAACAGCCTTTAAGTCAGCTCCATTTTCCAAAAGATGTGTCGCAAATGAATGACGTAGTGTGTGTGGAGTCAGTTCATTCTGGATTCCCGCTTCTTTAGCCAGCTTTTTTAAGATTTTCCAAAACCCTTGACGTGTTAATCGTTTTCCATGGTGGTTTAAGAATAAAGCACTCTCAAGAATTTCATTTTTTGCAGTGAAATTTGCTCTCCCATGTTCAATGTAACGTTTTAGTGCCTCAGCCGCTGTTTTACCAATTGGAATAACTCGCTCTTTATTACTTTTACCGGTAACATGGATAAACCCCATTGTTACATTCACATGCTCTAAATCAATTTGAATAAGTTCACTGACACGAATACCCGTTGCATAAAGTAACTCTAGCATCGCCTTGTCCCGTAAACCAAAATGCCCTTGTCCATTAGATAAGTCTAAAAGTTTTTCTACTTCCTCTAAACTTAATACCTTTGGCATTGATCTCTCTGACTTAGGAGTTTCGATAAGGACAGATGGATCCTGGTTTGTTACCTGCTCACGTAATAAAAATTGATGAAAAGCACGAATAGATGCAACATGTCTTGCCAAAGTTTTTGCAGATTTCCCTTGCTCTTTTAAAAAGGACAAGAACTGGACAATATGAACCCGCTGAACATAATTCAATGTTTCGACTGCTTCCACATGTTTTATATATTGAAGATAGCTTTTCAAATCTCGTTCATATGAGAGCAACGTATTCTTCGCCATCCTTTTTTCTACTTGCGAAAACTGTATAAACTTTTTTAAATAATCATCCATTACGATTACTCCCCATTTAAGTAAAACAAAATCAGCCGATCCAGCCAAGAAGGGTTTTGCTCAGTATTTAGTGTGGAAACCTTTAAAGCAGAACCTTCCGGTGACTCATAGCGATGATAATTTTGATACTCCTCATTTACCCACATAATACCATAATAAAAGAGTACAGTGCACCCAGTGAATATAATAAAAACCTTTAAGGTTTGTAATATTACTTTAATAAAAGAGAACATTTATCTTCCCCCAAACAGTTAGCCTAGTAAAAGATATGCCAATTTGTCCAACTTTTATACCTATAATAACTATTTTCGGGGAATAAATTTAGAATTGTAAGAAAAATGATAGACTTGAACTACCCCTCCTTATCAAATCTTACGCTCTGATTGAAGAAGGGGTTTCCTATAAACACCAAAGTATCCTTCAGTTTTCTTGATAGGCTAGCTCCGCAGTCCCTGCGGTTAGAAGTCTTATAGCTTCATTTTTAAGATTGATACTTGCGTTAATATCTCTGTTCTCATGATAGGTATGGCATTTGGGACATTCCCATTCACGTAATCCAAGATTTTTAACGTCTTTGTTTTGATAGCCACAACAAGAACAAAGCTGACTGCTGGCGAAGTTCTTTGCTACGGTTATGACTTGTCTACCGTACCATCTCGCCTTGTATTCAATCATACTTTTGAATTGTGACCAAGATACATCACTAATCGCTTTGGCAAGATGATGATTCTTCAGCATGTTTGATACTGACAAATCTTCCATCCCAATAATGTCGTGGTTTTTGACAATTTGAGTGGAGATTTTGTCTAAATAGTCTTTTCTTGCGTTCGTTATTCTTTCATGGATACAAGCGACTTTTCTTTTAGCTTTGTACCAGTTTGCACCGCCTATTGTTCGTCTGCTCATCACTTGTTGTGCTTTGGCTAACTTTTCTTCTAATTTACTGAAAAACTTTGGATTGGAATAGATCGTTCCATCTGAAAGAATGGCAAGGTCTTTAATGCCGACATCTATTCCAACGACAGCGTTTATTTTAGGTAATTCTGCTACTTCTATTTCTGTTCCTAGAGAAACAAAATATTTACCAGAAGGATTGCGTCTAATGGTTGCATTCAAAATTCTTCCTTCTACTTCACGACTTTTCGCAAAACGGACAAGTCCTAGCTTTGGTAATTTTACATAGTTGTTCATGACCGTTATATTCCCATTCGTCTGTTTAGTGGTATAAGATTGTACTCGATTCTTTTTTGATTTAAAACGTGGTTTTTTATTCTGCTTTTTGTAAAAGCGATTATAGGAATCCGCTAAGTTCTCAACTGATTTTTGCAAAGCGATACTGTCGACTTCTTTTAAAAAAGAATAATGTTTCTTAAGTTCAGGCAGTGATTTTACTGTTTCGTATTTGTTAAGGAATTGGCCCCTCCAGTTATTTATCGGAAGTTGACCTTTTTGAACCATTTCTTCGACTATACACCAATAGGCATCTTTTTCTTGTTGTTTGCCTAGAAAAAAATTGAATACAAATCTTGAACAACCGATGGTTTTATTAATTAATTCGATCTGTTTTTTTTTTGGATAAATACGAAATTTATAGGCTTTGTTGATCAGCATGAATCTCACCTCACCAAATAGAAACATTTGTTCTTATTATACCATGGTGAGGTCCTTTTTGGCTAACGCCAACCGACATTCATATCCGACCTACTCATTGGGCTTCGCCCTTCACATTCCTTGAGGTAGGAGTCTTCTGTCGGAGAACGATAAAAAAAGCCCTTTACTCAAAAAGGACTTCGTGTATTATATGTTATTTTCCTCTGCATTTCCCTTATCTTTGCAACGATAACAGATGCCATGAAATGTGAGGCGGTGATCTTTTATTATGAAATTCCACCTGCGTTCGACTGTAGCCTCCACATCTTCAAGAAGGTCTTCTTGAATTTCATCAACTGCACCGCATTCAATGCAAACGAGATGATGATGAAAATGAGCTGCCCCTTCTTGGCGAAGGTCATAACGTGAAACTCCATCACCAAAATTAATTTTATCTACAATTTTTAATTCAGTTAGTAATTCAAGTGTACGATATACAGTTGCTAATCCGATTTCAGGGGATTTTTCCTTAACGAGGAGGTATACATCTTCTGCACTTAAATGATCCTCTTCATGCTCTAACAATACCCGTACGGTTGCTTCACGTTGAGGTGTTAGCTTATAGCTTGATGAATGCAACTGCTTTTTAATTCTCTCAATTCTAGTTTCCATCCCGAAGTCCCTCCCTCGCCGCTGCTATTCTCATTATAACAGATGAGAAAGAGGTGTCAAAATAAAATTATTATAAACAAGTGGTTATATTAATTATTATTTAATTATTATTATAAATTAAGTGATCCCATCATGGTTTTCATCAGCCAAGGTGATACATATGCCTCAACTCCAGAAGCCGCAGAAATAAGAACAACAGCTACAACGAAGGTTAATATATAGTTCTTAAAAAATGGCAGGATAGGCTGTCCAGATTTCTTAAAGAATTGTTTTTTAATCATTCTCAATGAGAATATAACAGATAATGCAGCCATCATAATGAAAACGGGAATGATAATCAGATTTTGTGGCAAAATGGACACAAATGCAAGTAAAAATCCTTTTATCCCCAATTGACTTACAAGGAAACCAACAGTAAAACCAACCACCAAACCTTTAATAAATAAGACAATGAGGATTACCGGCAGTCCAATGATCGATATTCCCAAAATCCAAATCAGCCCAATAAACTTGCTGTTATGAAGAAAGCTTTGTGCAAATAAATCATTATTTTCTGCAACTTTTCCATTTAAAATTTGACCAAAGAACTGTGAAAGATAATAAAATAAATCTTCTTTTTGGGTGATACTCATGCTGTTGACGACAATAGCACCAAAAATCACACCCATTAAAAATAAAATGACAATAAATAAAAAAATTGAGGAATGTTCACGGAAATAACTGGCGGCATCGTTCGGGTACAATCGTTTCTTCATCTGCGGTTCCTCCTATTTTTCTCGGTATAAGTTATTACATTTTATGCGGTTCTAGTATTTCTATGACGATAAATTAATAGAATTAAATTTTTAAAAGAGAGAGATGTGGGGCATCGCAGATATATTTGATTTATCGCAGATATAATTCCATTTACGCAGATATATTTGGTTTATCGCAGATAAACTCCATTTAACGCAGATATATCAGTTTTTCGAGTCGATTACGACTAAAAACCCGGCAGATTTTAGTGACTCTGCCAGGTTTTTAAATAGAGATATGAAATTAATCGGCTATTTTTCCGTATTTTCCACCGCCGCCTGCAGCTAAGTTTACTTTTCCTTCTCGGGCTTTCATGATGAGGTCTGCTATTTTCGCTGGAACTACTTCAATCAATACTTCAAAAGGAACTTCGTGTAAAATTGCCATTTCCGAACCAAAATGATTGACCAGCTTTTCAAGCAATTTTGGTCCTAACCCAGGGATAAATTCGAGCGGGACTTGATGGACATATGGAGGACGTCCTTCCGGGCTTTGTTCAGCTGTCTTCAATTCAAGGATACGGTCCGCTACACCTTTAATGATCTTTCTATTACCGCACTGACTGCAAATTTGGTCTTTCTCGCCAGCTGGATGCAGACATTCTGCACAGACGGTTTTGTGATATTTTCCAAGGAGCGGATCTAGACCATAATTCGCTACAATCTGTCTTCCATCTTTCTTTTTCAAAGCCTTCTCTAATTCTTTAAATGAAGGTTCCTTCATTGAGATAACCTGATATTCGCGGGCAATTTTCGCTAATGAGTGGGCATCAGAATTAGTCACAAAGGTATAGTCGTGTAATTCTTTTATTTGGTCCGCCATTCTTGTATTAGAACTCAACCCTAGCTCAATCCCATCTATAAGGGCGGGTTCAAAAACTTCTGTTAGTGATTTATTGACACCTTTCCCGTAAAGACTTTTAAAAGGAGTAAACACATGGGCAGGAATAAATAATCCACCCATTCCTTTTACTTTACTTTGTAATTCGAGACCTGACGCATATATCCGCTGCGAACTCAATTGAACATTTTTTAGATGAGCGGATAGCCAATTAGAGAACTCTCTCATGATGGCGATAGTAGGAAAATAACATAGTACATGGATTGGTCCATTGCATTGTTCATCATAGATTTCTAACTCCGAACCGAGAATCACCGTTAAATCACCAAATACCAAGCCGCCGTCTGGATGTTCAACAATGTCTCCACTCGAAACCAAGCTCTCCATTTCCAGAATAACTTCTGGTGAATGACTATCTATAATTCCAACCATATTCAGACCTTTTTCATGGCGCGCATGCTCAATGATGTTTGTAAACGTTAATGATTTGGCACCGGTTATTTTTACAGGCTTCCCCGTCCATGTTCTTCCGATATGAATATGTAAATCTACATAATATCGTTTCATTTTTTCGCTAACGCCTCTTGTAGTTGCAGGTATTGAACAGCATAGGCAGTTTTGGCATCAAAGATTTTTTTATCCTTAATATATTGAACCGCTTCATCAAGAGTTATCTCTTCGAGGTTTACAAATTCATCTTCATCCAGCGTGGCGGGATTTTCCTTCTTCGTTAATCCTTTGGCAACAAACAGATGAACGATTTCATCCGCAAATCCAGGAGATGTGTAAAACGAGACGAGAAGCTCCAGATTTTCACATTCATACCCTGTCTCTTCTTCTAATTCTCTGCGCGCACAAAGTGCAGGCTCTTCGCCTTTTTCTAGCTTTCCAGCTGGTATTTCAACGATAGTCCGTTCCAGTGCTTTGCGGAATTGCTCTACCATCACAATTTTATTATTATCGGTAACCGCCAAAATAGCGACTGCACCTGGATGTTTTATAATCTCCCGTTTGGACTGTCTTCCATTTGGAAGTTCAACATCCTGAAGGTGAAGGCTAATCACTTTACCTGAAAATATTTCTTCGCTATGTATCGTTTTTTCATTAAGATTACCCATCTATGTCAACTCCTGTTCTAATTCGGTATGTGCACCTCATACATTTTACCATACATTATTTGGAGGGGTATGGATGAAGGTATACGTGCATGATAAAGGGATTATTCTTGTAGGTAAGGGATGGGAAATTATCCAAAAGATAAAAGAATATAATAAAGAATTTTCTACTGTTTCCGAATGGATAGAAAATGTTGCGGCTAAATAACCCTTTCCATTTGTAGTCTCCCCCGTTCTTTACTAAAATTATAGAAAAGGACGGGGTGATGATTTGAAAAAAAGAAAACTCGGAAACTCTGATTTATGGGTAACAGAGTTAGGCTTAGGCTGTATGTCAATTGGTACAGAAGAGAGAGCTGCTAGGGAGATAATTGAGACTGCTTTGGATGAGGGAATCAATTATTTTGATACCGCAGACTTATATGATTTTGGTGAAAATGAAAAAATCGTCGGCACTGCCTTAAAGGAAGTACGTGAACACGTAATTCTTGCCACAAAGGTTGGAAACCGTTGGAAGCCTGATCAGTCTGGGTGGTCTTGGGATCCGTCCAAACATTACATAAAGGAAGCAGTCAAACAAAGTTTGACACGATTGGGCACGGATTATATTGACCTTTACCAGCTGCATGGCGGTACGATTGAGGATCGAATTGATGAAACAATTGAAGCATTTGAGGAATTAAAGTCTGAAGGCTATATCCGCTATTATGGAATTTCATCGATTCGTCCTAATGTCATACGTGAATATGTAAAGAAATCTCATATTGCCTCTTGTATGATGCAATATAGTATTTTAGACCGACGCCCAGAAGAAGAAGCATTGCCGCTTCTACATCAGCAAGGAATAAGCGTAGTAACCCGCGGTCCTCTCGCAAAAGGACTATTAAGTGATAAAATGCTTGAAAAGGTGGCACAAAAAGGCTATCAAGACTATAGTCAGAAAGAGCTACTTGAAGTGTTACCGGCACTGAAGGACAAGTTGGCTGCACAACGCTCTTTTACAGAAATTGCACTTCAATATAATTTGGCCAATCCTGCTGTTGCCTCGGTTATTACGGGGGCAAGCAGTCCGGAGCAAGTAAGAAGCAATGCCCGAGCTATTAAAAGCCAACCACTAACAAAAGAAGAACTTTCTTTAATAAAAAAAATTTCAAAAGCTAATGCCTATCAAGAACATCGTTAAAAAGGTAGAAAACTTCTTATGAAAAATATATTAGGGCTGTTCCATAGCGAACAGCCCTAAATACTTTACAGTTATTATGACACAACATTTTCTACATTTTTAGTTACTTGAACTTTAACTGGTGCAGTTTCTTTCAGGAATAAAGCAAACAAGCAAGCAACAAGCGCACCACAAGAACTAATCAATAGCGGCGCTGCTAGTCCCCAAGCATCCGCTGCCATACCTGTAAATAATGGGCTTAATACGCCTCCAACAATTTCCGTAGAAGCTAGGATTAACCCCATCGTAGCCGCTGCATATTTTACCGGTACAGATTCCGATGGAATAATGGTTGTTAACATTGCTAATGCACCAATACCTGATACTAAGATGAATAGTAATACACACATTAATACAAGATTATCAACGTAAATAATAACGAATGGTGCAAATACAGTTAAAATCATGAATCCAAAAGTAGCAGGTTTACGTCCAATACGATCTGAAATGGCTGGAACAATGAATCCCCAAACCGCGATCCCCGCTCCAAATGCCGCCATTACAAAACTCATCGTACTTGCAGACAATCCTTTTACATTCACTAAATACAGAGGCGTAAAGATTGAGAAAGGTAACAGGAATACCCATAAGCTAGAAGCAATGACAAGACATAACCAAACGTTTCGCTTCTTCATGATAGCTTTTAAGCTCACCTTTTCAGCCTTAGCTGCTGGAGAATTTGATACTTCCTGATTGTTTTTAGGGTTTTTTACAGTCTTCCAAATAAAGAAAGTGATTACAAGTCCAGGTATTATGGTTAAATAAAATGCTGTTTTCCAATCAAACGCATTTGCTAAAGCTACAATTACAATTGGTGCCAGTAAACCACCAAACACACCATAAGAAGTACCTGTCGTAAATCCTAAGTTAAAGCCCAGGCGCTTTTTGGTTGATTCTTGAGCCAAAATAGATGAAGTGATAGGGATAATCGGTCCTTCAGCAAACCCCATCAGTAAGCGAAGGATTAGTAGGGAACCAAATGTTGCAGTTAGACCGTGTGCAAACGATAGTAAGGAGAATAACAGTACAAAAATTAGTAGAACTGCAGTTTTACTTTTCACCTTGTCAGATAAATAGCTTACAAGCGGGCTCGAGATTGCCCAGCTGATTGCTAAAGCAGAAGCTAGTAATCCAATTTGGGTATTTGTTAAACTAAAATCCTCCTGTATATATGGAATAAGGAAATTAATAGCTAGTCTATCAAAGAATACAAATCCAATTGTAAAGAAAAAAATTGCTACTAACTTATTTTCATAATTCCAAAATTTGCGGTTTCCCATTTTATCACCCTGTCCTATTTAAATTTGATTTTTATACCCAATGGATATTGATTTCTTTAAAAAAGGCTTAACGTCAATACTTTTGACGAAAGCCTTTCCTAATATTCAACCAACTACAAGCCTTTTTGATACAGTTCTTTAATATCTTTTTTCAAAATAATTGAAAGATGCATCATTATTAAAGGATGAACGCCTGCTTCATATAGTTTTGTAGCCTGGCAAGAAATCACCGCTTCTCTTTCCTCTCGAGTTAATCCATCGTTTTCAAATAGGGACATATCTCCTTCTAAAAATCTTGCTGTCTTTTCTTCATCCTTTGACAGTTGGGAGAGAAATTTATTGATCCGATAAGCGTTCATATCATCATTCACCGCCCATAAAATCCATGATTCCGATACCAGTTGCCCATTCTGTGACTGGTTCGTAGCAAAGAAGTTCGCGTTTTTCATTTGGACATGCACCTGCAACTGCAACCCAAGAACGAATTTCTAAGGCTCCGTTTCCAGCTTCTTTTTCAATCTCTTCATTGCTCCATTGTTGAATTTCTAGATTTTGATTTTGTAATAATTGATTGATAATGCGATGGTCAAATTCTTCTGCAATTTCCCCCATCCGTGGTACAGCTACCCAATGTGACAGCCCTCCGGTAGCAATTAGGGCCACTCTTTTATCCTCTTCCCATTCGTTTATCGCTTTCGCAATCATCTCCCCAAAACGATACATTCTTTTAAGAGGAGAGATTGGCGGAGTTGCAGCATTAATAAAGATCGGTACGATTGGAATATCCATTTGTGGTGTTAAATAATGAAGCGGTGCCATAAATCCATGATCCAATCTCATTTCATAGGAAGAAGATAGGTCAAATTCATTTTCTAAGCCATAGGTTAATAAGTGTTTCGCTAAAGGTTGATCCATAGGTACATCATATTGTGGAACCCCTGCATCTCCCCAACCTTTGCCTGTTTCACCAATGCCTATACAAATCGATGGCATGTTATCAAAAAAGAAGGTTTTTAAGTGATCAGCAGATAGAACCACTATCGTATCCACTTGTTTTTCTATCAGACGGCGTCCCAATTCTGAGAAAGCCTCAAAAACGTTGTGAGCTTGTTCTATCGGTGCTTTATCTTTCGCTCTTACCATAAGGGCAGTATGTGATACTGCCCCCGCCGCTACAATTTTAGCCATAGATATTCCCCCTATATTATTGAAGAACGCTAGATTTTAAACTTAGGATATACTGGTGAATCAATTGGTCAAATTCTTCAGGCTGTTCCCATTGCGGCCAATGTCCACAATCTTCCATTAAGTCAAATTTTGCACCCTTCACCAATTTACTCGCTCGTTCACCTGTCTGCCATGGCGTACTTGGGTTATGGCGCGTCCATACAATATAAGTTGGTACAGTGAACGCTTGAAGATGTTCCGGTCTGATGTACCATTTCGTTGCCCGTTCTGGATCCATCATGGCCTGAATTTTTGGCTGGATTCGCTGCCAATCTAGATTTGCATATAAGCGATAACGAATTTCAACTAGTTCTTCGGTGATTGATTTTTCTGGTTCATAGAATAACCACTTTAATCGTTCTCTTACAGAATCTCGGGTTACTTCTGTTGCAGAAGACCGTTTACTTAAATTACGCAGATTTTTTAGTGCATCCGATCTCGTAACATCAAAATCGTCTACTAATAGTCCAGCCCCTGTTACAGAGATGAATGAATGTACCAGTTCTGGATGATTGTAAGCTAACCAAAAACTAACCCAGCCACCCAGAGATTCACCAACAAAGTGAGCCTTTTCAACGCCCATTGCTTTCATTAAATCCTTCATATGTTGAACATAATCCGGAATCTCATAATCACAATCTGGTTTGTCTGTTAAGCCATGACCTAATAAATCTACTGCCACGACACGATAATGTTTCGATAAAGTGGTTACATTTTTAACAAAGGCTTCGGCATGTCCTCCGATGCCATGAAGGAAAAATACCGTTTCACCTTGACCTGCTTCAAGGCAGCGAGTTCGGACACCTCCTGCATCGTAATAACTAATCTGCCCACCAAGAAAATCTATCCAAGACGTATTCATTTTGATGACACTTCCTTTTTATTAATCTACTAGTTTAATATCGTGTAATGAAGCTGTTCCCTTACGTTTTACTTCTGTAAAATGGGCTAAACCGCAGCTTGGGCATGCATATTCATGCATTTCTAATTCTTCATGTAGTTTTGCTCTTGTTCCAATATCCTCAGCTGCTATTGCTTTCACCCCAAGATACTCTTTAATATTTTCGTTTGCTGGAGCAAGTAGTTGTTTACATCCGCACTGAACGTATACGTCATCTGCTACTTGAACTCGTTGTAGGGTATCGCCTATTGGTCCTATAACTACACTATTTTCATTTTGTAAAGAGTTTGGTAACCGCTTTGTCATCTTATAATTCATCCGTTCACGACGTTTATCGTCTCTAGCCTTTTGTGTTGCTTCTTGATCAATTTTCCCATCCACAATGACAACTTTGAACAGATTTTCCGCTGTTTCTTTTAGATAAACGCCATTGTTGACATCTTTTAACACGCGCTCTGGTTCACGGTCAAGGGAGTCACCCCAACCTCCTCCTCCTTGCCAGGACCACTCAAATACATCACCAGGCTGGAAGAAAATTGGGCCAGGCTTGGCAGACAAAGATTCTTTTTTAGCATTTAATTGTGACGGATCTGATACCCATTCTTGTGCGGCAAATTTGACTTGAATATCTGTTTCACGATACATGGACCGAACAATACATGAACCTGGTTTTCCACCCCATAATCCAAAGGCATTCGGGACTTCTAATCCGTGGGCCATAGGGATACCCATTAATGATGGTGTATCATGTACGACAAATGCCGAGCCTAAAGACATTCCTCCACGATTACGGCCAGCTCCCGCTGTATCTTCCATATATCTTCGGTATAGGTAAAGAACCGGCGTACCACTTTCCATCGTTTCAACATTCGGAATTTTTTGAGCAGGAATATGGTGACAGCCCCCCGCATCTATACCATCACGATGATGATAAGCGCCTGCACCAGAAGCCATTTGCTCCGTAAATGTATTACCGAAAGGTTCTTTATATTGATTTAAGCCAGCAACATTCAATAAATCAGCACCACCAAAGTACGATGAATGTGCTTCTGATAAATATTCGTCAGAGCTGGCCAACATTTTTGAAATTGCTTCTACAACTAGTGATTCAACAAGCCACATAACACTTAATGTTGCATGACCAACAGCTGCCGGCCATTTTGCATTACAAATAATTCCCTCTGGTGCGATAATTTCAACAGGATCAAGAACGCCGTCATTCCAAGGGATGTCATAGGCAAGCAGCGGCAGCATTCCCGAAAAGATTCCTCCTACTAATGCGCTTTCCGTACAGTTTGCGAAACCTGGTGTTTGTTCAGAGGATTCGCTAAAATCAAAGGTCAATTTATCATTTTTTTTGGTTAGCGAAAGTGAGATATGGTACAGTCGATTACTTTGCCCATCGTGATCGAGATAGTTTCGTGCCCGATACACCCCGTCCGGCAGTTGTCTTAACCGGAATGCAATTTTATCTTTTGTTAATTGAATAATATCTTCAAATACCGTATTAATGGTGGGGAAACTGTATCGGTCAACAAGTTGTAATACTTGTTTAATTGCCACTTTGTTTGCGGATGTCATAGCCCGAAAATCCAAAGTGAAATTTTTTGGCAAACGTGACATACCTGAGATCATGTTCCATACATCTTTTCTCAACTTGCCTCGTTCGATAATTTTCACTGGCGGAATAATCATGGATTCCTGATACACCTCAGTGGCCGAAGATGCCAAACTGCCAAAAACCATGCCCCCTACATCCAATTGATGCAAACACGCCCCAGCCCAGCCGATTCTTTCGCCTTCATAGAAAATTGGAGCAAGAACACCCATGTCCGGAGCATGCAGGGCACCTTTGTAAGGGCTGTTGACAACAAACATGTCTCCATCTTCTATTCCTGGGTCTTCCGCGCAGTCCGCAATAATATGTTCCAGCATTTTAACGAGCGATCCCGTATGTGCAATAACCGTTTTTCCCATCGTCACAAGATTACCGTTAGCAGTAAAAATACCAACGTTAAAATCTGCCGCTTCCACTACGATTGGTGATCCAGAAACAGCCTGCAAATTAATGGACATCTCTTCTGATATCGCCATTAAGCGATTTCGAATAACTTCAAATGTCACAGGGTCAACAGCAACTCTTGATACATCCTTTTCTACAATCTGTTTCAATGGACCATTTCCCCTTCGTTATGGATTTGCTTGTCGTTAAGAAGAATTGCTTCCGGCAAAATGACCGTGTTTAAATATTCATCAATCATCGCCTTTTGTTGTGGACCAATTACGATTGTAGTCCCTGGATGTTCAATAATAGCTGGTCCTGTAATTTCCATTCCTGCCTCTAAATCTTCTTCGTTGTAAATGTAAGTTGTCATGAAATCATTCACCTCATGGAAATAAACATTTCTTTCAGTACGTGGCGTTGCTTTCCCATTCGAATGACTCAATTTTTTAGCAATCGTTGCTTTTGGAACAGGTGCCTTACCATGCACACGGAATCCTGTAATTTCAATTCCTGCCTCGCGATAACCCGTACCATTCCCATAGCGTTCTTCATAATTTTGTTCAAAACGAGCAATTAGGTCGTTAATGTGCTGTGCTGTCAACTCGCCACCTTCAATTTCAACTGAAACCTGGTTAAATTGGCCTCGAAAGCGTAGATCCACTAAACGACTAAAGCGTACATTTTCTTTTGTTACAAAGTCATTTATCAATGCTTTTTCACACTTTTCCTCTAGCTGTTCAAACACTTTATTAAATTCTGATGCTGAAATATGATCTGATGCCACTTGGAACATTGCTGGTGTTTGCATTCGCTTAGATAGATAATAAGAACGATGAATATCCGATGTCCCTATTCCATAAGCTGAGTGAACTGTCGCTGTGTAAGGAACAATGATTGCCTTAACACCACTTTCAGCCCCAAAGCTGTAACTATGTGCTGGTCCTGCCCCACCGTATGCAAACAGTACGAAATCTCGGGGATCGTGCCCTTGACTAATCGTGGCCTGTCTTAATAAATCAGCCATTCGATTGTCTGAAATAGTGCGAATACCAGCTGCAGCTTCAACAACAGTCATTCCTAATGGCTCTGCAATCTTCGTGCGAATCGCATCTTCTGCCTTTGCTTTATTCAGCTTCATTTTTCCACCTAGGAAGTGATCTGGGTCGATAATTCCTAACACGACATCCGCATCTGTAATTGTTGGCTCCGTTCCCCCTTGGTCATAACAAACAGGCCCTGGAACTGCTCCT
The DNA here is from genome assembly GCF_031457145.1 of Neobacillus niacini. Lineage (GTDB taxonomy): Bacteria > Bacillota > Bacilli > Bacillales > Cytobacillaceae > Neobacillus > Neobacillus niacini_J. The sequence goes on along the minus strand of NZ_JAVDVZ010000001.1, from coordinate 173,783 downwards.
GCACTTTGAGGCCCTACAAACAAGTGGCCGTTTTCTACATATGCAATACTTCCTCCACCAGCACCGATGGCTGTTACTTTTACCATTGGCTGCACAATATGATAACTTTCAACCTCTGAGTTATTGCTCACTATAGGCTTTCCATCAATAATCAAGCCCACATCAAAACTAGTTCCACCCATATCAGATGTGATCACGTTCGGGTAACCGAGCTTCCCGGCTAAATGAACAGATGCTAACACTCCGCCAGCTGGACCAGATGTTAATAAGGATACAGCCGCTTCTCGTGCCTCTTCTGCGGGAATTACACCCCCGTTTGAATTCATTATTGTAAAAATACCATTAAAACCTTTCGCTTTTAACTTATCTTCTAAAGTCGTAACGTACGAATCAATACTTGGTCCTAAATAAGCATTAATTGCAGTTGTTGCTGTACGTTCATATTCTCCTAATACCGGTGCGGTTTCAGAAGAAATCGAGAGGAAGATGCCGGGAGCTTCTTCCTGAACAATCCTTTTGATTAGTTGTTCATGAACTGGATTTGCAAAAGACCAGAGCAGACTCACTGCGATTGCTTCTACACCTTGCCCCAGCAAACTTCGCACTGCCTGTCTTGCTTTCTGCTCATTCAGGGCTACAATCACGGCTCCCTTATAATCAATTCTTTCCGGCACCTCCGCAATTAAATGTTTAGGAATGATAGGGTCAGGCAGTTTCCTAATACTGTAATGTGTAAGTTGATCCCCGAGTCCTGCCCACTGTCCCATAGTCCGTTGGATTAACATGGTATCCCCAAAGCCTTCTGTAGTAATTAAGCCTGTTCGAACTCCTTTTCGTTCAATAAATGCATTTGTAGCAGCTGTCGAGCCATGGCCGAAATAACTAACATTTTCAAGGAATGCATTTTCGCTCACTCCTAGATCATTCGCTGCCAGCGAAACAGCCTTCATTATTCCAATACTCCGGTCATGTGGTGTTGTGTGCGTTTTGTACATCCTTAGGTGGCCGTTCTCATCCATTACTATTGTGTCTGTAAAAGTTCCCCCGGTATCCGTTCCGACAAAATACTTCACAGTTCTTCCTCCTCAAAGTACATAAACTATTTTATTTTTCAAATAATTAAATTTATAATTATCTGTCCTTAAATGACATACTCTTCAAAAGTAGATTTAGCAAACAAATCCTCAATATTTAATTTGTTTTTGATTAATCCATCTTCATAGGAATATTGGATAACCGCTTCTAATGTTTTTCGATTACTTTCTAAACCGTACGGCCAGAAGTCTTCACCTAAGATTTCTTTTGTTCTTTCTAGTTCCGGAATTAACCACGGTACCGTCACTTTTAATGCAGCTGTTTGATTAAAGCCATCGTATATCATTTCTTTTGCTTTTAGGAACGCTTGGTATAAGTTTCGTGCGACCCATGGGTGTTTTTCAAGGATTTCGTCTTTAATTGCAACAACGTGCATGATTGGGAAGATTCCCGTTTGCCTGTAATATTCTTGTTCAACTGAAGCATAGTCTGTAAAAAGTCTCTTTACATTAGGAGAGCCATTTAAAAAACTTGACGGTGCACGTGGTCCAATAAATGCGTCAATTTTTCCTGATTCCAATAATTCGTTTAATGTTTCCTCCTCACCTATTTGGTAAATTTTTATTTCAGGCGGTAAATCGACCTTTACTTTCTCAACTCTCCCAGGAGTCTCCTCTCCCCCCATGAACCATTCGACATCAGACTGTTTAACACCATAATAATTATTTAAAATTCCCCTTATCCAAACGCAAGCTGTTAACTGATACTCTGGAATCCCAATTCTCTTTCCGATTAAATCCTTTGGTTCTTTTATTCCAGAATTTGTGTTTATATAAATTCCAGAATGCCTGAACATACGTGACATAAAAACTGGTATGGCTGTAAAATTAGGAAATCCCCGATCTTTTGCTATTAAATAGGATGATAGTGATAATTCAGCTACATCAAATTCTTGATGACGCATCATACGAAAAAAGGTTTCTTCCACAGGCATATTTAACCAATTTAGCTCTATCCCCTCAGGTTTTACTGAGCCCTCTACTATTGGTCTAACTCGGTCATAATCCCAACAACCAAATGACAAAGATAATCTCGACAAAAAACTCCACCTCTTAATATGTAAATTTATTAGTCTATAACGCTTACAACCTAACGTTATCATAAGATTCAGACAATTAATAGTTCAATAAAATTATCAATACTTGAGGTTTTTCTCATGTTTATTTTTCATAATATACTTATTCTATTAATGTTAGTTCATTTTTTATAAAGTTAATTAATTTTTTTTCAATAGGTAAAAAATATTTATGTGGTCTATATGCTAGATATATATCACCATAGAGTCTAAGTCCATCAATCCTTATTTCTTCTAATAATCCCATTTCAATTTCCTCTTGAACTACAAAACGGAAGTTCATTCCTAATCCTAGTCCAGCTCGAACAGCCTGTTTGGTCCCTTCAGGATGTCCTACCTCCATCACAATGTTTGAACGAATAATTCCGTAAGATTCAAGTGCAGAATCTATGGTTTTTCTAAATTGAGTGTCTTTAGGAGCGCAGACAAACGGGAGAGATTCTAAATCCTTCATGATCTTTGGTGTTAAATCTTCTCTTGCATTTGGCGAAATGGTTAAGACTATTTCTTCTGATCTTATATGTTCATAGATTAAATGTTCTGATTCTACTTTAACTGGTACGATGCAAAAATCAATATTACCATTTGCCGTAATTTTCAAAACTTCTGAGCTGCCATAGACATGAAGATTAAGATGAACAAGTGGATAATCCTCTTTAAAACGACTTACAATGGAAGGCAGCAGATATGTTCCTAAATTAATGCTTCCTGCTATGTTTATTTCTCCTGTCTTAGACTTCTTTATATCTTGTACAGAAGTATGTAATTTATCAAATTCATCTAAAATGTTGACAACAAATCCATAAACCATGTGACCTGCTTTTGTAGGGATAGTATTTCGACCTTTCCTCTCAAATAATTCCACACCTAAGTATTCTTCCATAACTCTTAACTGATGACTTACAGCAGACTGTGAAACAAACATTTTTTCGGCAACAGCTTTTATACTCTCAGATTCGTAAACCATTCTTAGTACTTTTAAATTATAAATAGACAAACTCATTGCAAAAAACCCCCTCAATAGACAATTTATACCAACAATAAATACCTATCAAATTATCCTGCAATTCGATAGGCATTTTATCTTGCATTTTCTATTTAAACTCCTTCCAGTTCATCCCGCTTTCGTTCAGCAGCTCCTCAAATGATTTATTCTTTTCTTTTAAACGGCGTTCTTCGCGTTTACGCTGCTCTACCTCTTCTTTTTTTCGCTCCTCTGCTGCCTTGAGCTGATCCTGTTGTTCTTTCAGCTGCTTAATTAATTCCGGATTAATCATATCTTTAAGCGTAACCGCTGCATCTTCTTTTTTTGGTTTAGATTGATTTTTTTGTTTCGATTTCTTTTTCATCCTAAATCCCCCATAAACATCATTTCATATGTATTATAGCATTTTTAATAGAAAAAGCAGGCTGTTCTGCTGATCAGCCTGCCATACCTTCTATTAATATGCTTCTAGAACTACGTTATCGTTCACTGTTAATGAAGCCTCTGTTGAGTTTATTACATCCTCGACAGTATAGCCTTTAGCAACTTCAACAAGCTTTAACCCTGCCTCGGTTACATCCATTACAGCACGTTCAGTGATAATTCGATGAACGACACTTTTTCCTGTTAATGGAAGAGTGCATTGTTTTAAAATTTTTGATTCGCCGCGCTTGTTCACATGCTCCATGATGACAATGATTTTCTGAGCTCCATGGACGAGATCCATAGCTCCGCCCATCCCTTTAATCATTTTCCCTGGAATCATCCAGTTTGCCAGGTCCCCATTTTCAGAAACCTCCATGCCTCCAAGGATAGCCACGTTGATGTGTCCCCCGCGAATCATCGCGAAGGATTCAGCACTATCAAAATAAGATGCCCCGCTAATCGCTGTAACCGTTTCTTTTCCGGCATTGATTAAATCAGGATCTACTTCTTCCTCCGTTGGATAAGGACCAATTCCAAGCAGCCCATTTTCCGATTGAAGAACAACCTGTTTATTTTCAGATATATAATTAGCAACTAGTGTCGGCATACCAATACCTAAGTTTACATAAAAACCGTCTTCGATTTCTTTCTCTGCCCTAATTGCAATTCTCTCTCTAACAGAGACCATTGACTCTCACTCCCTGCACCAATCTATTTCCTAACTGTCATTCTTTCAATCCGTTTTTCCTGCTTACCTTCTATAATCATCTGAACGTAAACGCTCGGAGTATGGATAAAATTCGGGTCGAGTTCCCCGATTTCACAGAGTGTCTCTACTTCAGCAATCGTTACTTTACCAGCTGTAGCAATCATCGGGTTAAAGTTCCGTGCTGTTTTGTGGTAAACAAGATTTCCCATCTTGTCTCCCTTCCATGCCCTAACAAGGCTAAAATCAGCAGTCAATGCTTCTTCTAGTAGATACTCTCTGCCATTAAAGACCTTTGTATCTTTGCCATCCGCAATCGGAGTTCCTACCCCTGCAGGAGTATAAAAAGCGGGAATCCCAGCTCCACCAGCTCTTATTTTTTCCGCTAATGTACCTTGTGGTGTCAATTCTACTTCCAGCTCGCCTGCTAAAACCTGTCTTTCAAACTCTTTATTCTCTCCCACATAGGAACCTATCATTTTTTTAATCTGTTTATTTTTCAAGAGTGGCCCAAGACCCCAATCATCGATTCCACAGTTATTCGATATAACGGTTAAATCCTTTACACCCTTATCAACCAAGGCTAAAATCAGATTTTCAGGAATGCCACACAAACCGAAACCGCCAACCATCAACGTCGCTCCATCTTGAATATCAGCGACAGCCTCTTGGAAGGATGTACTAATTTTCTTCATTGTGTTCGTTCTCCCCTCATTGTAAGGTTTATGCTAACTCAACGATCGTTGCTACCCCTTGACCGCCGCCAATACAAAGAGTTGCCAATCCTTTTTGCGCGTTTCTACGTTTCATTTCATGAATCAGCGTAACTAGAATTCTAGCACCGCTTGCGCCGATTGGGTGACCTAGCGCAATCGCACCGCCATTAACATTTAAGATTTCTTTATTAAAATGAAGTTCACGGTCAACTGCCAGTGCTTGGGCAGCAAATGCCTCATTCGCTTCAATTAACTCAATCTCTTCCATAGAAATAGAGGTTTTTTCCAGAACCTTTTTCACCGCTGGAACTGGACCAATTCCCATGATGCTTGGATCAACACCAGCACTTGCATTCCCTTTAATTGTTACTAAAGGTTTAATCCCTAATTCGTCTGCCTTTTTCCTGCTCATCACAACTAAAACTGCAGCTCCATCATTGATTCCGGATGCATTACCTGCTGTTACGCTGCCATCTTTTTTGAATGCTGGACGTAATCCTGCGAGTTTTTCTGCTGTTGACCCTTTTTTTGGATATTCATCTGTATCAAAAACAATTGGATCACCTTTGCGCTGTGGAATGACAACAGGCACAATCTCATCTTTAAATTTACCTTCTTCAATCGCCTTAACAGCCTTTTCCTGACTCCATGCTGAAAATTGGTCCTGCTCTTCTCTGGTAATGGAATATTTATCTGCCAAGTTTTCAGCTGTAATTCCCATATGATATTGATTAAAAACACATGTCAATCCGTCACTAGTCATAGTATCTATTAATTTTTGATCACCCATTTTAAAACCATCACGGGCATTTTTTAATATGTAAGGAGCTTGGTTCATGTTCTCCATTCCTCCAGCAACAACAATCTCAGCATCTCCTGCTAAAATTGCTTGAGTTGCCAGGTGTACAGCCTTTAATCCTGAGCCGCAGACTTTATTGATTGTCAATGAGGAAACACTTTCAGGAATTCCAGCAGCGATAGCAGCCTGTCTGGCTGGATTTTGTCCAAGACCTGCCTGCAAAACGTTTCCTAAAATAACTTCATCCACTTGTTCTGGCTTAATACCTGCTTGTTCGAGTGCTCCTTTGATAACTGTTGCTCCTAATTCTGTAGCCGGTACATTTTTTAAACTTCCGCTAAAATTCCCTAGTGCAGTACGCACAGCGCTTACTATTACTACTTCTGTTTGAGTCATTTTCTAACACTCCTATTAAATAATTTTTACCTTATACTAATTCGACCTCGAACATAGAAATTCCTCCTATTTTGTCAAAATTTTTATTATTCTTTTTATTAAAATTGCAACACTCTACAATAAACGCACGAGGGAAAAAAATGTTTAATTATCCTAAAAACATTTAGCTTCCTGTCCAAACGATATAGTTTTTTCACATGAATAATCATGCTCTCTTATAAGCACCTTATTAAAGTAAACCACTTCGAAGGGAGTCTGACGATTATGAGCCAAAAACGCGATAAAGGTCACAGCCAAAAAGGTAAGGATTACGCCGAATCTGCAGGTACAGGAAAGCGAATGATTTCTGCCGAGGAAATAGAAAAAGCAATTCATCCTACTAAGAGACAGAATGCTGAGCAATAATTATTTTTTCGTTAAGCCGCTAAATGGAGTTAGCGGCTTTTCCTATGTTAAAATTAAAGCCAGCATTACCAAATAATGACTACCCGAGGACCTTTTGGAGGTGTACTTGTGAGAAAGGCGTTGCGAGCTCTTTTAATTTCATTCTTGTTTACATTTTCTTTAGGTTTTTATTTTACAAATCGGCTTATGTATATGAAAAAGAAGGATGAGCAATTTATTGTTCAACGGGAAAAGGAAGCGGGCAGATTTAACCCCGAACAGTTCGAATCTCTTCCAAAGCGGGAGGTTACCATTGAATCCCCTTTCGGCTATCCGATCAAAGCTTTGCTTGCAGAGCCGCACGAGTCAAATCGTTATGTTATTATTTCTCATGGTGTAACGGAAACAAAAATTAATTCAATAAAATATATGAATCTTTTTTTAGAGCGCGGATTTAATACAATCATTTATGACCATCGCCGCCACGGGGAGTCCGGGGGAAAGACAACCAGCTTTGGCCACTATGAAAAATTTGATTTAAAGGCTGTTATTGATTGGTTAAAAAACGAGAAGGGACCGACTCTTACACTCGGTATCCATGGTGAATCAATGGGGGCGGCTACGATGCTCTTGTACGCTGGTATGCTTGAGGATGGCGCAGATTTTTATATTGCCGACTGTCCGTTTTCCGACTTGAAAGAGCAGCTTTCTTATCAGCTAAAAAAAGAATACAAAATGATACCGACACTATTAATTCCGATTGCTGATTTTATTTTGCGCCTTCGTGAAAAATATTCAATCCGTCACGTCTCACCTATATCTGTTATTGAACATATTAAACATCCCATTCTATTTATTCACAGCGAGAACGATGATTTTATCCTTCCAAGCATGACGAAGGAATTATATAAGAAAAAACAAGGTCCAAAAATGCTTTATCTCGCTACAAATGGCCGCCACGCCCAGTCATTTAATGAAAATCCTGAAGAGTATCGCAGTGTCCTAGATAATTTTTTGTCAAAATACGTTGAAAAAGCTTAAACTCACGTTGGTATTTCTATTTATCTGCGATAATTTGAATATATCTGCGTTAAATCGATTATATCTGCATAAATTCGAATTTTCTGCGTTAAATGAAATATATCTGCGTTCCGAAAAAAGCAGACTGCCCAAGTGGTCAGTCTGCTTTTTCTTTTACAACAAAACTCATGTATCCGTTTAAGATTTGCTGTGGGCTTTTTAGTTGAAAGGTATTACTTGCATTTGAAAAATCAATCGTCATCTTTTCATCAAAGAAAACCATTTTTGATTTTTCCATATAAACGTTTCGATCGTTTGTTTCGAATGTAATATCGTCTGCATCAAGTTCCGGTACAAACCACAAGGCAATCACACCGTTTACCGCACATCCGCAATCTTCTGTATCGTATTTTAGCTCTAAATAACCTTCACGGCCATTTATTCGCTCATTAAGTTTCTCAGCTGCTGCCGTTGTTATCATAATCTCCATGTTTAAATCTCCCCACTAGATGACATACGCTGATTGTAACATAACTTTTTGCAGCAGCTATTGTTTTTGCTTGCTTGCGCTAAAGGAGGATTAATGCCATCAGAAAAGGACTTCCTCTATGGGAGTCCTTTTTCTGAGTAATATATTTTTTTCAACTTATTGAACTTTTTCTAAATGACGAACGAGTTGCCCGTAATGTCCAGTCACGTGCTTAACGATTAAATGGTCGACTAAAAAAGATAATGGTTTTCCGTCAAAGTTTGGATTATAACTTGGAGCTGTTTTTACTAAATCCTCTTCTTTCACTTTTACAAGGCCTGACTCTACTTTCGGGACTAAGTTTTGTAGCGCAGTGATGGCATCCTCTTTCTTAATTCGAGATACAACGTTTTCCTCTACTGCAGCTAAACGACGTACATGTTCATGATTACGTCCCCATTTTGCACCTGGAACAACTAACAACGCTTCCAAATCAGCAACCCAAAATTCTACAGCCTCTAAAATATGAGAAACAATTTGCATTGCTGACCATTCTGTTTCAGACGGTTTCACATAAAGTGTTGCCTCTTCAGTATTTTTCAATACCGATACAATATCATCTATACTCTTTTTAAAAGTTTCCAATTTTTCATTCAGTACTGCTGTTGCCATAAAATTACTTCCTCCTTTAATTCATCCATATATAAATTAAAAAAATGCGTTAGAGTTAGCTCTAACGCGTTTTTTTGTAAACTAGCAATCTACACGTTGGTAATTTTTATTGAAATAGCCATATAGGAAATCAACAACATTGTAATCAGTTGGTTTGTGTTGTTCGAAAATAAAGTTACGAAGTGCAAGTGCAGTTGGATCCTCCGCATGAATAATTTCGCCCCATCTGCGTGCTGATCCTTGTACCATTGCAGAACGTGGGATTCGAATATCTTGGTACGCTTTAAATGCTTCTTCGTAAGAAGTATGTTCTTTCAATTTCTCACCTAATACAAATGCATCCTCGAGAGCCTGAACGCCGCCTTGAGCTAAATATTGAAGCATTGCATGACCAGAATCTCCTAATAGCGTAATGTTGCCATTTGTCCAATTGTCGATTGGTTCACGATCATACATTTGCCAACGGAATTGACGGTTAATGTAAGTTAAAGCGTTTTCAACCTTTGGATGACAATTCTCAAAACGACGTGCCATTTCTTCTGGAGTTCCCCAGTCTTCTACAGTAGCATCATAGGATTTAAATACTACTACTTGGTTATAAAGCTCTCCGCGACGAACTGGATATTGTACCATGTGCAGGTTTGGTCCAATCCACATGATGACATCATCTAAGTCTAAGTTTGCGTTAGTAGACACTTCTTCTATTGGAATTGTTCCACGGTAAGCTACATACGCAGAGTTTACTGGGTTATCATCAACTAGCTGCTTACGCATGTTTGATTTTACCCCATCCGCACCAATAACTGCTTCTGCACTAAACGTTTCACCATTTTGGTTAACAATTGTTACAGTATCACTATTTTGTTCTGCCGTTTGAATCATTTGGTTTGTAAAGAATTTGATATTACTGCTTTTTTGACATGCTTCATAAAGAACTCTGTGTAAGTCAGAGCGATGCAATACGATATAGGGCTGGCCGAATTCTTTTTGGAAACCTTCCCCTAAATCAAGAGTTGCTAATTCTTTTGCTGTATATACATCTTTTAGTACCAGACGTTTTGGTATTACCGCATGCTTTAAGATTTCTTCCTTTACACCTAAACGGTCTAAAACTTCTAACGCATTTGGTGCTAACTGAATTCCTGCACCTACTTCACCAAATTCAGGTGCTTGCTCAAAAACTGCTACTGATTTACCTGTTTCTTGAATTGATAATGCTGCTGCTAAACCGCCAATTCCTCCGCCTACTATAATGATGTCGCTTACATTAGTCATTTGACATTTCCCCTTCGATTGAGTTATTATCTTCCACAAATAGAGAACTTTGTTACCTGATAAGAAAACTTTAAATCATTTTTTATCAATTCGTCAACAAAAACTTTTAAAAATTTAGAAATTTCTATTAATCATTTTTTCTACTACTATCCAAAATCAATCGAAAATGGGGTGAGCATTATGACAACTGAAACGAAAACGATCGGTATTCAATCATTACAAATTGGGTTAAACATATTAGAAATCTTAGCAATGGAAAAAGAACCTCTAAAGTTTACTGATATTCAAAACCTAACTTCAATGACAAAAAGTAATTTATATAAATATTTGTCTACACTATCCCAATTTGGATTAATCTATCGTAATCCTCATACAAACGCGTATACGCTTGGACATAAATTAGTACAGTTAGGAAATGTTGCTTTAGGTCAATCTTCTTTAATAGAAGTGGTTATTCCCTATTTCAAAAAGATTACTGAGAAAACGAACCTAACAGTACTTTTGGCTGTACCTACTAAAAAGGGTCCACTCATTTCATATATTTTAAGTGCTGATTATGGAATAAATATTGGTGCACAAATGGGGACACACTTACCGCTCTCCTCCTCTACTGGCGTTGTTTTTTCTGCTTTTGAGAAAGACATCCTTATGAAAGAATGGGAAGAAAAAGAATTATCGAAGTTCAATGAAAGTGAATTACAGGAATTTCAAGGTGAAAAAGAAAAGACAAGAGGAGTGTTTTTTGCATCAAAAACGGAACCTCTAATAAAGCATGTCTCTTCTTTTAGTGTCCCTATATTAAATTTCAACCATGAACTAATGGGTGCCATTACCATCGTTGGTATTACTGAGACAGTACCAAAATCAGCGGACCATCTGACTGGACAATATGTTCTCATTGTCGCAAAGGAAATTTCAGAGTATTTTGGTTTTAGAAAGTAAATTTCTGAAAACAAATAATATTGACAATTCTCTCGATTTCTTTTAATATTTTTTATAAATAGTGAACTAGTTTCACAAATAGTGAGTATTAGGAGGACAATCATGAAACTTATTAATTATACTGTCGCTGGGCATACACGTGCAGGGGCAATCGTTGACAACCAAGTAATCGACTTAAACTATGCCTTCCAAGCACAGTTAAAAACAGAAGGAAAATACCGATTCGAAGCAATCGCAAAAGCATATGTGCCAGAAAATACAGACGAGTTATACCAAGGTGGTAAAGAATCGCTGATTCTCGCCCAAAATGCAATCGATTTCATTTTAGCTAATCCTGAAAGCTTTGATAAAAAAGTCATTTACAATCGCGAGGAAGTTAAGGTAGGAGCGCCTGTTCAAAAGCCCGGCAAAATTATTTGTGTTGGTCACAACTACCGTGAACACATTTTAGAAATGGGTCGAGAAATCCCATCGAACCCAGTTATTTTTGCGAAATTCGCAAATACAATCTTAGGACCAGAGGACGATATTCCACACTATCCAATTTCTGACCAGCTTGACTATGAAGCAGAGTTTACTTTTGTTGTTGGCAAACAAGCTCGCAATGTTTCCGAAGAAGATGCATTAGACTATGTAGCAGGTTATACCATTACAAACGATGTAACATATCGTGATATTCAACGACGCACACTTCAATGGCTACAAGGAAAAACAGTGGATGGCAGTGCACCAATGGGACCATATTTAGTAACTTCCGATGAATTACAAAATCCATCCGGCTTAGATGTTGTACTTAAAGTAAATGGTGAAGTACGTCAAAAAACAAATACTGCAAATCTAGTATTCTCTGTTCAAAAATTAGTATCTTTCTTATCCAATTTAATGACATTAGAGCCAGGAGATGTTGTATTAACAGGAACTCCTGGGGGTGTTGGAGTTGCGATGAATCCTCAGCAATTCTTAAAAGATGGAGACGTCGTTCGTATTGAAATCGACCAAATTGGTGCCCTTGAAAATAAAGTAAAGGCAACTGAAGTCTTAGCCACTGTTTAATTAGGATTTTGCAAGGGGTCAAGCAGCATACGCTGCTCCCCTTTTCTCTATAAAAATGAATAATAAAGGAGAATGAGAAATGGCTGAAGTAAATCCAGAAGTTCAAGAGTTTATGAAGAGCTCAATTGTAACCGATTACACAAAAGATATTCAACAATACAACTTAGGACCTCTTTGGGAAGCAATTCCTACAATTATGCACAAAACGCCAAAGCCTCAAGCTCAAGCTTATCTTTGGAGCGATGAATTAATTAAAAAGAAAATGGCTGAAGCAGCTCAAATCTTCACACCAGAACGCGGTGGTGAACGTCGTGCGATCTATTTCCAAAATCCTGGCTTAACTTATCGTGAACCTTGGGGATGGGGATCTACTACTCAAACGATTTATGCCGCTGTTCAAATGTTATTGCCTGGTGAAAAAGCGCCATCTCACCGTCACTCACAAAGTGCATTGCGCTTCATTTCTGAAGGTTCAGGTGCATACACAATCGTACAGGGTGAGCGTATTTTCATGGAAGAAGGCGACTTTTTAATTACTCCAAAGAATTTATGGCATGGGCATGCACATTTAGGGACAGAGCCTATGTATTGGATGGATGCCTTAGATATTCCTACTATTTACGCAATTGGCGGTACATTCTTTGAACCTTATGAAGATGGTTTACAGCAGCCAGATATTCCAGATAATTTTTCAGAGAGACGTTATCGCGGCGGCATGGTTCGTCCTGTTGGTGATGATAAATTCACAGTTGCACCACTTGCGAATTATAAATGGGACCGCACGGTAGAAGGAATTAAAGGACTGATGGAATTCGATCCAGATCCACATCACGGATATGCTGTAGAGTACATTAACCCATCTACAGGTAAATCCGCTAACCCGACGCTTGGCACCAGAATGCAGCATTTGCCACATGGTTTCAAAACAAAGGCATTACGCCATACACACTCAACTGTTTACCAAGTACACAAAGGTTCAGGTCACACAGTCATTAATGGCATTCGCTTCGATTGGAAAAAAGGAGATTACTTCGTTGTTCCAAACTGGGCTTGGTATGAACACTCTGCATCAGAAGACTCTTACCTATTCTCAGTAAATGATTTACCAATTATGAACCGTTTCGACCTAGAACAAGAGCAATCGTTCGATGAAAATAACGGCCACCAAAAAATTACTGGTGAATTTAAAGCGGACTTCCGTTAATTGAATACCCAAACAAGAGCGGCTCCGATTAGGGTCCGCTCTTGTTGAATATTTACATATCTGTAATCCTGATATCCGCAATGGCTGCAATCGGGATACGGTGTACTTCTTCAAAGTGATCGACGATATGAAGCTTTAGCACCATTTCATCCCAATAATGAATTTTTCCAATGACGATTTCATAATTACGATTTCGATAATGAGTAATGGTAACGAATTGATCGAATTCGATTGCTTCAGATAAGGTCGCATTCATGACTTCGAGCTGCTGTTCATCCATTTCTTTTTGCTCTTCATACTGATCTTCCTTTACCCAATCCCTGAGCAAATTGATGTGTTCAGGAAGCATCATCGAAACCCATTTAATCCTTCCTCGGTCACGAATCATCTTCTCTAGTCCCTCCCTTACCTTTTATGACCTCCAACAAGCGTGGCCCGATGCTTGGCGGTTCCAGCAGCTGTATAGGAAACAGCCCGTAATAGGGAACCTGAGCCAAAACGTCTGCGGACAGAATCAACCACATAGCCAAGCTCCCGTCGCTTTACCGCACCCATGTCAAAAAGATCGAGCTGAAACTCACGGTCATCGACGATATTTCCGATGCTGATCGCAATTTGCCTTACCGTCTTTCCTGTATAATGTTCGTGAAATAATTCGAGACAGACACGGTATAGTTCCATGGTTACATTTGTTGGCTGCTTAATCGTTCTTGAGCGATGAAAGCCCCCACCCAGTTCATCTTGGCTGTAGCCAATGCTAAGGCTAATCGTCCTGCCGGCTTTACGGCGAGATCGCGCTCTCCGGGCAACTTCTTCACACATTTCTAAAATCACATGCTTTATGTCTTCTTCCTCTTTATAATCTCTTAAAAGAATTTGGCTTTTTCCAAAGCTTATTTGCCCCTCAATCAGGGGGGCTCCCAAGTCTGAAAGGTCTACTCCCCAAGCATGATGGTAAAGCTGATTGCCCATAATTCCAAATTTCTTTTCCAGCGCTTCTAAATCATAGCGCGCAAGCTGACCAACCGTGAAAATGCCCATCCCATTTAATGTTTTTTCAACACGCCTGCCAATTCCCCACATTTCTCTCAGCGGTGATACGTTCCAAAGCTTTGTCTGGACGTCCTCGTACATCCATTCGGCAATTCCATGCTTCTTTGCTTCAAGATCAAGGCAAAGCTTCGACAGTAACATATTAGGACCGATTCCAACCGCACAGGGAAGCTGGAACTCACGTTCAATATCATTCTTTATTTTTGCTGCAATCGTAAAGGCATCCCCCCACAAATGAAGTGCTCCATCCACCTTAATAAAACTTTCATCAACGCTGTACGTGTGGATGGCTTCCTTTGGTACATAACGATTAAACACGCGGGTAATTTCAGTAGAAATACGCAAATAAGTGGCCATTTTCGGCTCGACTACTTGAATGCGGGGATCATCAGGAATCTCAAATAGCCTGGAACCTGTTTTAATTCCAAATTCTTTCTTCAAACGCGGTGAAGCGGCAAGCACAACACTTCCATTCCGTTCTTTGTTACCGGCCACAGCTAAATAGCAAGTCAAGGGATCAAGACCAAGCATGACAGCAGAACAGCTTGCATAAAAGCTCTTCATGTCTACGCATAAAATTTGATTGTGCGGTAACGTGCTGTAATCAATCATGGCTTTTCCTTCCTTCACCTCAAATTATCGAACATCCGTTCTTTATATTATATACACATCTTAAACGAATATACGTTCGCTTTCAATGGAAATTTTTTGACAGATTTCATGGTTTTGGTTATTTTCTTAAATGGCTATTGGAGGAAAAAGCGGTATAATTATGAGTGAGGTGCAGGTAAATGGAGAAAAAATTGATCATCAAAATGATAAAGAATTGTTTTAAACAATATTATTCCGAAGTGGATTCCCTGCCAATGAACAGTAAAGATTTAGAGGAACTAGCGGATAAGATTATTCAAATAAAAGTAGAACAACCCGCTGTAGATTTATACGAGGCTGTAAATGATACGGTATATGAATTTTTAACAGGATAATCACTTCAAATCAAAAAAAACCGCAAATCGCGGTTTTATTTTTTGTTAAACGCCTTTTTCCCAATCCGTTCAAAAAGTCTTGGAAAGAGAACATATACGACGCTGCCCATATTCATCCAGCGCGGCAGGTTGATCTCCCTCGTTTTCGTCAGCATGCTGTCAACGACTTTCTTTGCCACATATTCTGGCTGCAGCATATATCTTTTAACATTTTTAACATACGTGCCTTTTTCATCGGCGATGTTAAAAAAGTTCGTTGCAATCGGTCCAGGATTCACAGATGTCACCCACACATTGTAATCACTAAGCTCCATCCGGAGAGAATTGGTGTAGCCAAGAACGGCATGCTTGGTAGCAGAGTAAACACTCGATTTTGGCGTAGCGATTTTCCCTGCCTGGGAGGCGATGTTTATAATATGTCCAAAGCGGCGTTCGCGCATTTTGGGCAGAACCATGCTAGTACACGCCATCAGCCCAACAACATTGACATCGAACATCCCTTTGATTTCAGTCATTGTTGCTTCATGGGCTTCACGGAAAACACCGAATCCCGCATTATTCACAAGAATATCAATATGGTCAATTTTTTCCAAAATCTTGTTGAAAACTTCCTTTACTTTATCCGTATCAGAGACATCTAATTGATAGACATCTACCCTTACTTGATGCTTCTGCTGCAATTCCGTTTGCAGCTGATTCAGCTTTTCAATGCTGCGTGCGATGAGGACAAGATTAGCACCACTCGCTCCACAAAGCTTGGCAATTTCAGCACCTATTCCCCCGGAGGCACCGGTAATAACAATATTTTTACCTTTAAGTTGTTCTCTCGCCATATATTACACCTCATCTAGCTTGATAAAGGACAGGGTGATTATCCTTAATACTAATAATCTCACCGATAGAGGCTAAATAGTCAAGCTGCCCTACTGTTTCCGATAGTGTCAGCATTAATTCACGCTTGTATGCGGACGGAAAAAGACGTTTGCAAAGTGCAAATACGGTTTGCTGATCTTCTTTAAGCCAATTATTGACCTTCATCGCCCTTTCATGTTGGTGAATCAGCCTTTTTTCAATCAACTCTTTTAGTTGAAAAACTTCATCCCCGTGACCTGTGTAGACAAACTGAATTGGATAAGACAATAGTTTCTTCATCGAGTGATTATGCTGCAGCTGAGGCTTCGGTCTTTCTTTTTCACCAGGCGCTGGCGTCTCAAGGAATGGGTTGGGTGAAATATGTGCAAGAATTAAATCGCCTCCAATGAGTACCCCGTCTTTTTCTCGAAAAAGAGCAATTTGACTCTGGGCATGACCAGGGGTCTCAATGACCGTCCACTCACTTAGTCCAGGCGGATTCATCCCTTCACTCAGCTCTCCCGTCAAGGAGCGATTACAGGAATACTTCAGTGTATGCCTTAACATGGAACGAGATGGAAAAAGTTCTTGTGGTAAACCATAGTCAAGAAATTGTGCACCAAAAAATTTCTCTTGTTCTTCAAAAAATGCATCCGTTGGATTGATCCATCTTTCATTTAGAGAGTGACCATATACCTCGATGTTATCTGATAAAAAATCCAGCATTCCAACATGATCAACATGATGATGGGTAATAATTACCTGTTCAATATCATCCGGTGTTAAGTGTAAATCAGCCAGCTGCTTCTTGAATGCCACCCATGACTCTTTTGTCTTCACACCACAATCGACAAGTGTCAAACGCTCTCCTTTAATTAAATAGACATTAACATCCCCGACCGCAAAAGGAGTCGGCAAGTTTATTTTTGTAATACCGTCTTTCCATTCGCTCATTCAAAAAACTCCTATCATTTTTTGACAATTATATATAAGGTAAAGTGTAGCGATTTTCTTGCTCATTGTCATTATTTCTGCATAATTGATTCAAATAAATAAAAAATTCTGCAATTTTATCCCTTGACAGACAGGGTGTATATCAAGCATAATCACTAGTAAAATTTGATTCGTAAATTGCAATGACTGAGACCAGTAAATGAAAAATGGCGAAAGAGAGTGAAGTCCACCGGCTGTAAGGCTTCGCAGCCCTCTTTATCATTGAACCTACCTTACGAGCACTTAGGAAAACCTAACGTAAATCCGGCGTTATCGGAGTCGAGTGAACCCTGACTATTATTTGTTAGCAGGGTAAATGAAGGTGGTACCGCGGAAGATAAGATAGACCTTTCGTCCTTTTTTGGATGAGGGTCTTTTTGTGTTTATTAAGATATTTTGAGGAGGCTATTATTTTTGAAAAAACTAGTGTTTATCGGTGCAGGTTCGATGGCAGAGGCATTAATTTCAGGGATTCTTGAGAATAAATTAATGGATAGAAAAAATGTTTGGGTTACCAATCATTCAAATGCCGAGAAATTAAAGAAGCTAAGCGACACTTATGGTGTCCGTACAACCTATGATTTAAACGAATTATTTGCAGGAGCAGACATGGTCATACTATCCATGAAGCCAAAGGATGCTGCAACAGCCATTCAATCTATTCGGGAATATTTAACGGAACAAATGCTGGTCGTTTCTGTATTAGCTGGAGTGTCCATTAGTACCATGGAAACATTGGCAAGACTACCCATTGCCATTGTAAGAGCAATGCCGAATACATCCGCAGCTGTTGGGAAATCAGCCACTGCAGTTGCTGTCAATAATCGTGTTACCTCCGAACAAATTGAATTAATGAAAAACCTGTTTGGAACGGTCGGCTTGACTACTTTTGTCGAGGAGGAGCAGCTTGACGCCGTAACAGGACTTTCAGGCAGCGGACCTGCTTATATTTATTACCTTATTGAAGCCATGGAAAAAAGTGCAGTGGATGTTGGGCTCAATAAGGAAATGGCAAGTGAGTTAATTGTGCAAACCTTAATTGGGGCTGCCGAAATGGTGAAAAACTCCACAAAATCAACTGAGCAATTACGCAGGGATGTTACCAGCCCAGGGGGAACCACAGAGGCTGGGGTCAAGGTGCTTGAAGAACATCGAGTGCAACAAGCGTTTATTTCTTGTATTAAAGCTGCAACGGCACAATCGAAAAAAATGGGAGCTGACTTACGTTCAAAGCTAGAGGTTACAGAACCAACTACCTAATTTGGATGTTTAGTTCTATTCATTTAAACTAGTTATAAAAAATTGGGAAGTGTACGCAATGCTAACCATTTTATTTTCTATGGGAATCCTTGTCTGGATTGTGTTTCTCCTAGACGGATTACTAGGTTTACGAAAAATGGACGCTTTAGAAGCTGAAGAAAGCTTAGAAAATGGACCTTTGTTATCGGTCATTGTTGCTGCCCGCAATGAAGAAATTCAAATTAAAGACAGTGTCCTTAGTCAGTTAGAGCAAACATACAGAAATATTGAATGGATTCTCGTCAACGATCGATCAACCGATGCCACTGGGCTTATAATGGAAGAGTTAAAAAAAGAAGATATGCGCGTTTCCGTTATTCATATTGAGGAATTACCAGAAGGCTGGCTTGGAAAAAATAACGCCTTATATAGAGGATTCCTTCAAGCCTCTGGGAAATGGATTTTATTTACCGATGCTGATGTAAAATTTGAAAAACAGGCATTCGCCAAGGCGCTTCATTATTTTGAAAGGCATAAGCTAGACCATTTAACAGCTGCCCCAAACTTGAGCGCAAAAAACTTTTGGCTTAAATCATTTGTTGCCTTTTTTATGTTTGGATTTTCCTATTTTAAACGACCTTGGGCCGCCAATAACCCAAAATCAAAAATTGGGACTGGAATTGGCGCCTTTAATCTCGTTACGAAAAAAGCATATGAAAGCTTTGGAACACATGAAATGGTAAAAATGCGACCGGACGACGACTTGCAGCTTGGAATGAGAATGAAACAATCTGGTTATCGTCAAAGAATTGTCACGGCACTTAGGCTGATTGAGGTCGAATGGTATGGAAGTTTGCAGGAAGCTTTTGTCGGGCTGGAAAAGAATACATTTGCCGGATTACATTACCGGGTAAGCATGGTGTTTTTTGCAGTATTCGGTGTATTTATTACCAATGTCCTGCCCTTTATTACGATTTTTTCTTCTGATAAAATTGTCGCCATGTTGAGCTTAGGAGTCATTTTTTTAAGTGGAATCCACTACGTACTGGTCATTAAAAAAATGACCATCTTCTCTCCTGCTATGTTTCTAGTGTTACCGGTGACTGCTCTCTTGTTTATCTATTCAATCATCCGTGCCAGCTGGCTAACCTATAAACGCGGCGGCATCATGTGGAGAGGCACACTGTACAAGTTAAGCGAGTTACGGGAAAAGGAGTAGGGGGTTATTTTTGGGGGGTTAGTTTTAGGTCTAATAGTAATCTGGAGTGACCCGAAACTCTTTTCTGTAATGGGTTCGGTCGCTCCAGCTGGTCTGCATTGACCCAAAACTCTTTTCTGAATCGGGTTCGGTCACTCCAGCTGGTCTGCATTGACCCAAAACTCTTTTCTGAATTGAGTTCGGTCACTCCAGTTGGTCTGCATTGACCCAAAACTCTTTTCTGAATCGGGTTCGGTCACTCCAGCTGGTCTGCATTGACCCAAAACTCTTTTCTGAATTGAGTTCGGTCACTCCAGCTGGTCTGCATTGACCCAAAACTCTTTTCTGAATCGGGTTCGGTCACTCCAGCTGGTCTGCATTGACCCAAAACTCTTTTCTGAATTGAGTTCGGTCACTCCAGCTGGTCTGCATTGACCCAAAACTCTTTTCTGAATCGAGTTCGGTCACTCCAGCTGGTCTGCATAGACCCAAAACTCTTTTCTGAATCGAGTTCGGTCACTCCAGCTTGCCGTGACCCGAAACTCATTTTTGGACCGGTTGCGGTCACTAAAGGTGGTCGATAGTGACCGGCAGCTTCATTCATATTAGGTTTGAATCACTATAGATAGTGGTGTAAAGACCGGCTCATAATGTATGTCCTAAACAATATCCCACAGATACATTTATTTACTCGGTATGTTTATTTCTTTAAAGTCTTCGGCAATGTCCGTATTCGTAAAGATTTCCTGTGCTTCCATCACGAGTTCACGCCACTCCTGACGATCGTAACGTGAGCTAATATGGGTTAGACAGAGCTGCTTGCTGCCAGAGCGCCTAGCCACTTCTGCGGCCTGGTGAGTGGTCGAGTGGAAATAATCAAAGGCAAGCTGCTCTTCCCCTTTTGAAAAAGTGGCTTCATGTATTAACAAATCAGCGTCCTTTGCCAATGAAATAGCATTATCGCAGTATCTTGTATCGCCAAGAATAGTCACAATCCGTCCCTTTTGATCTGGACCTAGGTAATCTTCAGGGATGATGACTCTGCCATTTTCAAGCGTCACACTTTCACCTTCTTTTATTTTTCGAAAGATAGGACCCGGCTGTACTCCGGCTTCAACAAGCTTATCAGCCAAAAGAGTCCCAGGTTTGTCTTTTTCGACAATGCGATACCCATATGAGGGAATGCCGTGCTGAAGCAGCCGTGCTTCTACACGAAATTGTTCATCTTCAAAAATAATTCCCTCATCAATTTCTATAATCTTTAACGGATATTTTAAGTAGGTTTGGCTGACAGAAAGACTTATCGTTATATATTCTTTTATACCTTTTGGACCGTAGACGATTACTTCTGATTCACCGCCTTGAAAAGAACGACTCGCTAATAAACCAGGAATACCATAGATATGATCGCCATGAAGATGAGTGACGAAAACTTTCTCGATTCTGCGAGGTTTTATGGATGTATGTAAGATTTGATGCTGGGTTGCTTCACCAGCGTCAAATAACCAAATCGCGCCGCGCTCTTCGAGTAATTTTAAGGCAATTGAAGTGACATTGCGAAGCTTTGCAGGAACACCAGCACCCGTTCCTAAAAAAAGGATATCCAACCCAACTCCTCCTTTTCGGTATAATGTTACAAATAATATAGCATATCACTTGCACAAATGCCCTATATCCGTGGTATTCTCTTTTAAAGGGATTTAGATTTCAATACATGCTTCAGTCGATTTTTGCTAAATCTAAATTGAATACATATTAAGGAGAGGTAATGACAGTGGAACAATCAAGAAATATGACATCATTAATCATGATTTTCGGTGCAACAGGAGATTTAGCTATTCGAAAGCTCTTTCCCTCCCTTTACCGCTTGTTTCAAAAAGGAAAGTTAGATAAATTTGCGGTCGTTGGTGTAGCCAGGAGACCATTATCAACTGAAGATTTTCAAAATTCTGTGAAGGAATCTGTTTTAAACGCTCTAGGTAAGAAAGATAAAATCGATGAGTTTGTGTCTCATTTCTACTATCAGTCACATGATGTAGCGGATTCCAGCTCTTATTTAGCTCTAAAAGATTTGGCAGAACAGATTGATGACCAATATGAGTTAGAAGGAAATCGAATTTTTTACCTTGCGATGGCACCTGAATTTTTCGGTCCAATTGCCTTACATTTAAAATCTGATGGATTAACAGATGTTAAGGGGTACAAACGTCTTGTAATTGAAAAACCATTCGGTCATAATTTAGAATCTGCAAAAGAGTTGAATAAGCAAATTCGAACTGCTTTTTCAGAGGAAGAGGTTTACCGAATTGATCACTATTTAGGGAAAGAAATGGTTAGGAATATTGAAGTTATTCGTTTTGCCAATGCCATTTTTGAACCTTTATGGAATAACCGTTATATCTCCAATATTCAAATTACCTCCAGTGAAGTACTCGGAGTAGAAGAACGCGGCCGTTATTATGAAACAAGCGGAGCCCTTCGGGATATGGTGCAAAACCATATGATGCAGATGGTAGCACTGCTTGCAATGGAACCACCGATAAAGTTAACAACAGATGAGGTCCGTTCTGAGAAAGTAAGAGTGTTTCGTTCATTAAGAATGATTAAGGGTGAGAAGGTAGATAAATATTTTGTCCGGGGGCAATATGGTGCCGGAATGGTCGAGGATGAACATGTGCCTGAATACCGTGCCGAGACAATGGTGGATAAGGAATCAAACACAGAAACATTCGTAGCTGGAAAAATTATGATTGATAATTTCCGCTGGGCAGGAGTTCCATTTTATATCCGTACCGGAAAAAGAATGGCAACAAAATCAACGAAAATCGTTGTTCAATTTAAAGACATTCCGATGAACCTTTATTATCAGCCTGAAAAACTGTTAAATCCGAATCTACTTGTGATTCATATCCAGCCAGAGGAAGGAATTACGCTTCATCTTAATGCTAAAAAAGCTGGCGGCCATCTTGATGCCCAAGAAGTTAAACTAAGCTTTGCCAATACAGGAATTCACGCTATGAATACCCCTGAAGGATATGAAAAACTCCTTTATGACTGTATGCATGGAGATGCGACGAACTTTACACACTGGGATGAGGTTGCATACTCTTGGGCGTTTGTAGATAATATTTCTGAAGTATGGGAAAAAAACAAGGCAAAATACTATCCAAACTATCCATCCGGATCAATGGGTCCAGAGGCTGCAGATAAGCTATTAGAAGAAGACGGTTTCTTCTGGTGGCCAGTTAATGCTTTAGATGTTGATATTTGTAAATAGAGGCTCTTTTCTTAAACTTTGTTGCTTTTTGAACAAAATTTTATGATTGTTTAAGTTTCTGCAGAAAATAGAATAAATTTATTAAGAAAAGATCCTGCAAGCTAAATTCATAAACGCAAAATAACTATTTCCACGTTAAAATCGGCTTTAAGATTTTAACAGCAAGTATTACGGAAACAGCCTAAATAAAAAAAAGGCTCCGCTTTTGTTATTCCAACAATAGCGGGGCCTTTTACTCTTCTTCTTTATTTTTTTGCGGGAAGGTGCGAAGAAAATCTTTATTAAAACTAGTTCCTGTTCCCACATTATCAGCATTGTCCACTTTTCGCGTGCCGGCATTTTCAATGATATGTTTCCCATATTTATCACGTAGAGTAGTAAGGGTTTTAAGTAACGGCTCTTTTTTGGCATCTTTTTCAAAAGAAAACAAATCAAGCTGCTTAAAAGCTAATTCTTGCTCCACTAAATCATATCCTGTAATGCCTAACAATCGGACAGGGTTCCCATTCCAATGCTTGAGAAAAATCTGCTTTGCTAGTGTTGCGATGTCTTCTTTATGTTGAATGGGATTGGAAAGTTTTTTACTTCGTGTTATTGTTTTTCGATCTTTAAAACGGATTGTGATCCCTAATGTGGTTGCAAGGACATTTTTTCGTTTAAGCCTTACTGAAACAGTTTCAGCCAATGATTCCAATACCCGATACAACTCTTGTTGATTACTCGTATCTTTTGGCAAAGTCGTTGAATTCCCAATACTTTTAAACTCCGAAACCGCCTCAGGGTCTACAGGTCGATTATCGATTCCATTTGCCCTTTCCTTTATTCGAATACCATTAATACCAAGCAGTGATTTCAGTTGTATCTCATTTCCAACAGCTAACTCCCCAATCGTGTGAATCCCAATGGTCGTTAGCTTCTCAGCTGTTTTTTTACCCACACCATGCATTTCATTCGTATTTAACGGCCACAGCACTGATGGGATATCCCGCTTGCGAAGGATTGTAATTCCCATTGGTTTTTTCATATCAGAAGCTGTTTTTGCTAAAAATTTATTAGGCGCGATTCCAATGCTGCACGGCAAATCCAGTTGTTCGAGGACCCTTTTTTGAATACTTTGAGCGATTTCGATTGGACTGCCCAATTCATAAGAATCCGTTATATCCAAATACCCTTCATCAATCGATACAGGTTCCACCAGTTCAGAATAATTTCTCAGGATCTCAAACATAGCAATCGACGCAGTCCGATACCGCTCAAAATTGGGCTTCCTCACAATTAACTGCGGGCAGAGCTTCTTCG
The DNA here is from genome assembly GCF_031457145.1 of Neobacillus niacini. GTDB lineage: Bacteria > Bacillota > Bacilli > Bacillales > Cytobacillaceae > Neobacillus > Neobacillus niacini_J. Next base: position 149,669 of record NZ_JAVDVZ010000001.1, on the reverse strand, counting down.
CTTCCCATAGTGGCATAGTCGTCTTGACACCAAATTTTCTTGCTTCATAGCTGCAAGTAATAATGATTCCCCGTCGCTCCTCGACGTTTCCAGCAACGGCAAGTGGCTTGCCCTTAAGCTCAGGGTCATAAGCCATCTCCACAGAGGCATAAAAGCTATTCATATCTACATGTAGTATGACTCTTCCCTTTTTTGGATACATTTCCTTCATGGTCGCACTTCCTAAACAAAAGTACCTATATTATAGCAAAGAGGAGAACCAAATGGCTCTCCTCTGTCCTACCCTTATTGATTCGTAACCTCTTCGATAATGGCAATTGTCATTTCTGCAAGCTTGTATAATTCCTCAATAGGCATACGTTCATTGGTTGTATGAATATCTTCATAACCAACAGCAAGGTTTACAGTTGGGATGTTAAAGCCAGCTATGACATTTGCGTCACTTCCGCCGCCGCTATGCTGCAATTCACAGCTGCGGCCAATTTTCCCTGCCGCTTTGCGTGCGATTTCAACTACCAAATCACCTTCGCCAAATTTAAAACCTGGGTACATGACCTCAATTTCCACTTCCGCTCTTCCGCCCATTTCAGCCGCAACCGTTTCAAAGGCTGCTCTCATTTTGGCAGCTTGTGCTTCCATTTTTTCTGGGATCAGTGAACGCGCTTCTGCTAAAATATCAACACGGTCGCAAACGATATTTGTTTGAGTACCACCCTCGAACCGGCCGATATTTGCAGTGGTTTCGGAGTCAATTCTGCCTAATGGCATTTTCGCAATCGATTTCGCAGCAATCGTAATCGCGGAAACCCCTTTTTCTGGTGCAACACCAGCATGAGCCGTTTTACCGTAGATAACAGCTTTTATCTTAGCCTGTGTCGGAGCTGCAACCACGATGTTCCCTACTAACCCGTCACTGTCTAACGCATAACCATACTTTGCTTTCAATAACGAAGAATCAAGAGCCTTAGCACCGACAAGACCAGATTCTTCTCCAACTGTGATGACAAATTGAATCATCCCGTGAGGAATATTCTGCTCTTTTAAAACGCGGATGGTTTCAAGCATAACCGATAATCCAGTTTTATCATCTGCACCTAAAATCGTTGTTCCATCCGTAACCACATAGCCGTCTTTAATCGATGGCTTCACACCTCTTGCTGGAACGACTGTATCCATATGAGAAGTGAAATAAATAGGATCTACGCCTTCTTTAGTCGCAGCAAGGGTACAAACTAAGTTTCCTGCTCCATGACCTGTTACAGCCGTTGTATCGTCTTCAAACACATCAAGACCTAAATCGGTAAACTTTTGTTTTAGCACTTTCGCAATTTCTGTTTCGAATTTTGTTTCTGAATCAATTTGGACAAGCTCTAAAAATTCATTCAAAAGACGCTCATGATTAATCATCAGAATAGACCTCCGTTTTATGTACTGACTACTACATGTCGAGCTCCAGCGACCAACGACTAGTGAACTTCCCTCTCCTCCTTACGATAAGTCAACATCGAATCGCTATCGCTTCTTCGTGTTTTCTTTATCTCGTTCGGAGCGGTCCAGTTCATACGTCGCTAAACGGTCGCTTCTGCTTTTCTCAGTATACTCCTTCATAAACCTGTCTTCAAATGATTGCTTTAAAGTGGGATATTCCCGTGTTTCTTGAACGGTCTGGATTCTTTTTTGTTTCGCAGCATTTCTAATGCTTGAATAATCTTTATTCTCGTTTCACGCGGGTCAATCACATCATCGACCATCCCTCTGCTGGCAGCGACATATGGATTGGCAAACTTTTCACGATATTCTTCAATCTTTTGTTGCCTCACTTGTTCAGGATTTTCACTATTTTGAATCTCTTTAGCAAATATGATATTTGCCGCACCCTGTGGACCCATTACAGCAATCTCAGCATTTGGCCAGGCAAAGACTAAATCTGCACCGATGGACTTGCTATTAAGTGCTACATACGCCCCTCCATAAGCTTTTCTTGTGATCACTGTCAGTTTTGGAACTGTCGCTTCTGAATAAGCATATAAGATCTTGGCTCCATGTCGAATAATGCCTCCATGCTCCTGTTTTACTCCTGGGAAGAAACCAGTAACATCTTCAAATGTAATAATCGGAATATTAAACGAATCACAGGTGCGGATAAATCTCGCAGCCTTGTCAGATGAATTGATGTCAAGCCCGCCAGCCATAACCTTTGGCTGATTGCAAACTAACCCGACAGTTTCACCTTTGATACGCGCAAAGCCTACTACGATATTTTTTGCAAAATTCTTTTGAATTTCCATAAAAGAGTCTGCATCTGCTACTTGTTCAATTACCTTTCGAACATCATAGGGACGAATCGCGTCAAATGGAATTACGTCAGTTAAGTCCGGACGATAATCATTTTCATCTTCGACCGCAAGCCTTGGAGGCTTTTCTTCATTATTTTGCGGAAGATAGCTTAGTAGTTTTCGAACCTCTTCTAATACCTCCTGCTCAGAAGGAGATTCAAAATGAGCATTCCCGCTAATGCTATTATGCACATGGGCTCCACCAAGGTCTTCTGCTGAGATCTTCTCACCTGTTACGGTTTCAATTACTTTTGGACCTGTAATAAACATTTGACTTGTTTTTTCAACCATAAAGACGAAATCGGTTATCGCTGGTGAATAGACGGCTCCACCGGCACAAGGTCCCATAATAACAGATATTTGTGGAATTACTCCTGAATAAATGGCATTACGGTAAAAAATATGACCGTACCCGTCTAGTGAGACAACACCTTCTTGGATTCGTGCCCCGCCGGAATCATTTAAGCCGACAAACGGTGTACCGCTTTTAGCCGCTAAATCCATGACATTAGCGATTTTTTTAGCATGCATTTCCCCAAGAGCCCCACCAAATACCGTAAAATCCTGAGAAAATAAGTAGATTGGCCTACCGTTTACTTTCCCATAACCGGTTACAACACCGTCGCCAGGTCCTTTCTGTTCATCAAGACCAAAGTCGTTAGTTCTGTGCTCGATAAATGGACTTAATTCTACGAATGTTCCTTTATCTACTAAAATCTCAATTCTTTCTCTTGCCGTTAATTTTCCCTTTTCATGCTGCTTCTCAATTCTTTCGTCTCCGCCCCCTAGTTCAACTTCCCGGCGCTTATCATATAATTCATTAATTTTTTCATAGATGTCTATCATTACCTCTTCACCCCTTCTTTTCGCAAAGCTCTACCAGAACTCCTGAAGCTGACTTAGGATGCATGAAGGCTATATGAGCTCCACCGGCACCAAGTCTTGGTTCTGAATCAATCATCGTAATTCCCTTTTCATTCATTTCCTGGATTCTCTCTTCAATAGAATCAACGCCAAGGGCAACATGGTGTATCCCCTCACCACGTTTTTCGATATATTTGGCAATTGGACTTTCCTCTGACGTTGGCTCAAGAAGCTCAAGCTTGGTTTCCCCAGCCTTCAGAAAAGCCACTCTGACCTTTTGGCTTTCAACCACTTCAATCCCTAATAAAGGAAGATTCAACACCTCAGTATAAAAGGGAAGTGTCGTTTCAAGTGATCGAACAGCGATACCTATGTGATCTACTTTTTTTATCATTTTTACCCCTCTGTTTTTCAAAATTTTAATAGTTTCGACAATTACCTTATTCGCTAAAAAATTCATAATTCCTTCCCAAATTGAGATGTTGTTCCATTGTTCATTTAGGCTTTTCCCTGTAGAATATAGATAAAGCATATTATTAAAAGGGGGAACCCACATTGTCTAAGAAGAAAACGAGAAAAATTGTAGTATATTTAATGTTATTTGCTATGTTAGCCTCAACACTGCTAATCGGGATCGCTCAATTCATTTAATAAAAAAATAGCAAAGGGACTGTTCCGCGAAGGAACAGTCCCTTTTAATGTCTATTGAATGGCTCCAATTTCTTTTGCGAGCAATTCAAAAGGCTTATTAGTAGAGGTAACAAGAATTTTTGTCCCGAGAGGAATCATTGGGTAAAGAGATGTAATTACTTCGTTTTGAGTTCGTATACAACCATTTGAGACATATTTTCCAATTGATGCAGGCTGATTCGTTCCATGTATTCCGTATATCCGTCCATCTGTTCCTTCTGCGTCAAAGCCAATCCATCTGGAACCAAGCGGATTATTAGGATCCCCGCCAGGGATATTCTTTCGGCGATAGTATGGTTCTTCTGCCTTCACAGTTATTGTAAATAAGCCTTCTGGTGTTAACTCTCCTGTCACACCCGTACCAACACTCACTACGGTCTGGACCCTATTATCATCAATTAATGCCATTTCATTTGTTGTTTTATTTACAATAACAAAAGGGTCACCAGGAAGCGGATTTGGTCCTAACGGCCAGAGAGGGGAAATAAAAAAAGCAAACAGGATTGGTGATAGTATTTTAATCATGAAATCCACCTGCCATTTTTTCCTTAGTTTGCTTCGATTTTCCTTGAATTATTCCATTTCGATGTTTTAAAGGAACTTTTAATGATGAGATATTCATTCATCTCTTTTACTAATTGAAGCAGTGCAGCACGGACTTCAAATTCCTCCCTTGTTTTCGGTAGCTCCATTTCTTCAAATTCCGTTTTCATTTCTTTTAATTTACCAAGATAAATATGCGCTGTGTTTCCCGGGCGGATATTTTCGGATAATTCCTCGAGAAATTCGGCAATCATTTTTCCTTGGGGCAGTGTCACTGTAAGTGAAGTAACAATCGGTAGCACCCTTTCGATAATTTCAAATTGCTTTTCTCTCATTTTAAAATAATGAAAATAGTCATTTTCTTCTCTTAAAAAATGATTTTCTACATCTCGATAGGCGAAAGACTTTGCTTCTTCGAGCAATTTTGCCGTTTCAGTAATTTCTTTTCCAGACCAATCACTTTCCCCTGTTCTTAGATAAGAAACCATTTCACAGAAGATAACTTTAAAGGTTTCCTCGATTCTCAATTGATAGTGTTTTAATTTATCATCCGCACTCGGCATGTATAAATTAATCAAAAGCGCAACACCAATCCCGATGATAATAACCCCCAGTTCATTAAGAAAAAGATCAACGGATAACTTGTTCGCCATATATATATGTAAGACAATGACACTGCTGGTAACGATTCCATCGTTAGCTCTAAACATCACAACGGTTGGGATAAAAAATAATAGCATGACTCCAATGACGATTGGATGGTAGCCGATGACTTCAAAAAATATGCTTGAAAATAGCATGGCTAAAACACAAGCTAAAAATCGATCCCATGACGCCCTTAAAGACTTTCTTTTCGTAACCTTGATACATAAAATCGTTAATATACCTGCTGAGGCAAAGTTGTCTAATCCAAGCTGTTGAGCGATTAAGATAGAGATCGCAGTCCCTAAAGCCGTTTTAATTGTCCGATACCCGATTTTGTATTTCATTAGCATTTGCATTTCTCCCCAATAAAAAAAGATGATCAACTTTGACCATCTTTAGCTTATCCCTTTTATAGCATTTTTTGCAAGAAATCTTGTGCACGCTGGCTTTTAGGACGGGTAAAAAACTCTTGTGGTTTAGCATCTTCCACAAGTACACCGCCATCAAGGAAAAGAACCCGATCTGCTACTTCCCGTGCAAATCCCATTTCGTGCGTTACAATAGCCATCGTCATCCCTGTATGGGCAAGGGATTTCATTACTTCTAAAACTTCTTTCACCATCTCAGGGTCAAGTGCTGAGGTTGGTTCATCAAAGAGCATAACCTCTGGTTCCATTGCCAATGCTCTTGCGATTGCAACCCGTTGCTTTTGTCCTCCAGATAATCTTGTCGGATATTCATTTGCTTTTTCTGATAAACCGACTCTATCTAATAGGTCATAGGCAATTTTTTCTGCTTCAGCATTTGATAAACCTTTTACCTTTATCGGTGCATAAGTGAGATTTTGTAAAACGGTTTTATGCGGAAAAAGATGAAAATGTTGAAAAACCATTCCCACATTCTGCCGTACTTTCAAAATGTTTGTCTTCTTATCCGTTACGTCTTGGCCCCCTACTAAAATTCTTCCGCTTGTTGGGTTTTCAAGGAGATTCATGCAGCGCAGGAAGGTAGATTTACCAGAACCAGAGGGTCCAATAATTGCAACCACTTCTCCTGCCTCGATTGTCGTGGAGATCCCTTTTAATACTTCAAGCTTGCCATAATTTTTATACAAATTCTCTACCTTAATCACTGCGTCTCATTCTCCTTTCAACTGCTTTTCCTAAGAAGGTCAGGATAACGACCATAACGTAATAAATAAGTCCAGCTATTAATAATGGTTCGAAGAATGAATAATTTTCTGCCCCTACCTGATAAGAACGGCGCATAATATCCATTACCCCAATTGTCGTAACAATTGCCGATTCCTTTGTTAAGGTAATAAATTCGTTCATTAATGCAGGCAGGATATTTTTAAGTGCTTGAGGCATTATGATATCCCACATCATTTTTGTATAAGGCACACCAAGGGCCATTGCTGCTTCCTGCTGTCCTTTATCAATTGCCTGGATCCCTGCTCTAATAATCTCAGATATGTAAGCACCCGAATTAAGGGCAAAGGATAATATAGCAGCTGTATAAGGTTCAATTTGATAACCGATCAACTGTGGCGAACCATAATAAATCAACATCAGTTGTAAAACTAATGGGGTACCACGAAAAATTGAAGTATAAGCGTCCGCAAACCAGCCGAGAAATTTAAATTTGCTAATTTTAAACAACGAAAGAATAATACCTAAAGCAAATCCTAATATCCCTGCCAAAATGACAATTTTAAGTGTAACGTATATTCCTTCTAAAATGTATGGCATCGAAGGAATGAATTGCGTAAAATCTAAGTTCATTCATCTGCCGTCCTCTCTAAAATAATGAAAAATCAGGAAGACGTTCAGAAGACTTCTGAACGTCTTAGTTGTAGAATTAGTTTTCCCCGCCAAACCATTTAACAATCAATTCTTGTAATTCACCGTTTTCCTTCATGTTTTGAAGCTCTTTGTTAAATTTCTCTGTTAGATCGCTATCCTTTGGAAATGCAATCGCAGATCCTGCTTCTTCAGGGTCATCACTCATTGTGAAGTTCGTTAAATCCGCTTCTTTCTCAAGATAGCCTTTAGCTACTGTGTCTTCAATAATGATAGCGTCAAAACGGCCGGCTTTCAATTCTTGAATAAGCTCTGGGATACGGTTACGATTTTCTACTTTTATTGCTACCGTTTTATTAATTTCTTCTGCTTTACCTTCTTGAATAGAACCCAACTGAACACCAACTGTTTTACCTTCTAAATCTTCTATTGTTGCAATACCACTTTCTTTTTTAGAAATAACCATGTGCTGTGCTGTATAGTAGATATCACTGAAATCTACGTTTTTCTTTCTTTTTTCGGTTGGAGTCATTCCCGCTAATACAAAGTCTGCTTGTCCAGATTTAAGTGACTGAATCAAACCGCCAAAATCCATATCTTTTACTTCAACTTCATAGCCAAGTTTTCCAGCAATTGCATTAGCTAAATCAACATCAAAACCAATAATTTCGTCACTTTTATCTGATTCAATATATTCAAACGGTGCATAATCGGCTGAGGTTGCCATCACTAGTGTCTTATTATCACCTGCATTACCACTTTCACTTTTACCGCAGGCTGCTAATATACCCGCAAATAATATTGTTGTCATGAATAATATAATTGCTTTTTTCATTTTTGTTTTCCTCCTATAATTTTCTGAATAATATTATTAATTTAGTTTGAACTTTTACTAACTTAATACAATAAAAGGTTAATATTTATGCAACGTAATGAATTTTAACACAGGATAAAATAGTTTTGCAAGTATATTTATTTAATTTAATATTATTTTTCTAAAATAATAAAAGCTAACCTCTGATTAAAGAGATTAGCCCTTTTGACTGCAATTTATAGTTCTTCACAGTTTTCTTCGAATTCCTTCTGTAATCTAGCTACCACTGAAGCAGGATCGTAGCCTTCAATTTGGTGTCTTTCAACCATTGAAATAATCTTCCCGTCTTTAAGCAAGGCAAAAGAAGGTGAGGATGGTGGATAACCAGTAAAATAACTACGTGCTTTTTCTGTTGCTTCTTTATCCTGTCCAGCAAAAACGGTAACCAGATTGTCTGGTCGTTTATCATAATGAAGGGCATGAGCCGCTGCTGGACGTGCAATACCACCCGCACAACCGCAAACTGAATTAATCATTACTAAGGTTGTTCCTTTTTGATTTAATGCCTCTTCAACCTCTTCAGGTGTTTTGAGTTCTTTATAACCAGCAGCTACGATTTCTGTGCGCGCCCCCGTCACAACATCGTTCATGAAAAAATTGAAATCCATGCTCATACTTTTCACTCCTAATTTATGTCGATATAACTACATGATAACAGTAAAAATATGTTTTTTTCAAATAATCGTTACTTTTTATTTAGATAGGAATGTATTAAATAGAATTTCTACCGCAGTGGCGGCGGTTTTTTCTCCTGCCATTACTTCATTTTCCAATTGAGGTAGTTTATGTTTTACTTCTGGATGGTGGAAAAAGCTGTAATGGAGCTGATCGGTAATTAGCGAATAAATCCAATCACGCTGCTGCCCTTTTCGTCTTTCTGCAAACACTCCAGAGATTTTTCCTTTATGCTCAAAATCCTTAATTACTTCCCAAACTTCTTTAATTCCTTCTCCTGTTAACGATGAGCAGGAATATGCCTTGGAGGACCACCCTTTAGTTGCTGGCTGGAGAAAGTGCAGGATACGGCTATACTCTTTTCTCGTCTGCTCGGCTTTCTCTTTATTGGATCCATCTGCTTTATGAACTAGAACTGCATCTGCAAGCTCCATGATTCCTTTTTTCATCCCCTGCAATTCATCACCAGCGCCTGTCAGAACGAGAAGCATGAAGAAGTCGACCATGTCTCTGATGATCACTTCATTTTGGCCGACTCCCACGGTTTCGATTAAGATCACGTCAAAACCTGCCGCTTCACAAATCAACATCGCTTCTCTTGTTTTCCGATGCACACCGCCAAGCTTTCCTGCCGTTGGTGAAGGACGGATAAAGGCCAATGGGTTGCGTGACAATTGCTCCATTCGAGTTTTATCGCCAAGGATACTGCCACCCGTGAGACTAGAGCTTGGATCGATTGCAAGGACTGCGACCCGAAGCCCCAGGCTGCAAAGGTACGTTCCAAATGCTTCGATAAAGGTACTTTTTCCTGCACCAGGCACACCGGTAATTCCGATCCGGATTGATTTACCACTGTGCACCAGGAGCTTTTGCAGAAGCTCCTGTGCCCTATGAAAATGCTGTTCTGCATTACTTTCAACCAAAGTAATAGCACGTGCCAGCTGCCCTCTATTTCCTGATAAAACCCCATCCACTAATTCTTCAACTGTAGGTTCGTTAGATTTGCGTTTTTGAAAGACCATGTTTTTTTCGATGGAAGCAGGGTAACCTTCCTGCTCTGTCCCTTTTTTGATTACGGTTGAGAATTTCTCCGGTTCATTTGGGTCGCTCCATTCCGGTTTCATGTCCTCAGCCATCTATTTTCCCACTTCCTCATAGCCAAGCTGATTATAAATTTCCTTGATCACCTTTTGAGCGGCAACTGGGATAATTGTACCCGGACCAAAGATAGCACAAGCACCATTTTCATATAAAAATTGATAATCCTGTGCCGGGATAACACCGCCGATTACAAGTAAAATATCTTCGCGACCAAGCTTTTCCAATTCAGCAGCAAGCTGTGGCAATAATGTCTTATGACCTGCAGCAAGCGAGCTCATCCCAATAACATGAACATCATTTTCAACCGCTTGCATCGCAGTTTCTTCTGGAGTCTGGAACAATGGTCCGATATCAACATCAAATCCTAGGTCGGCAAAGGCAGTAGCAATGACCTTCGCACCACGGTCATGTCCGTCCTGACCCATTTTCGCAATTAGAATTCGTGGTCTTCTTCCTTCGTTCTCAAGGAACTCATCAGTCATCTTTTTCACTTCTGAAATTTCATCTTCATTGGTAAATGCTTTGCTGTATACTCCACTAATCGAGCGAATCACTGCTTTATGCCTGTTTGCCACCTTCTCAATTGCATCGGAAATTTCACCTAATGTTGCCCTCACTCTTGCCGCTTGGACTGCAAGCTCCAACAGGTTCCTTTCTCCTGTTTCTGCAGCCTTTGTTAATGCGGATAAAGCTTCCGCTACCTCGCTGTCATCACGACCAGCTTTTAAGGTAGATAATTTTTCAAGTTGCTTTAAGCGGACTGCCGTGTTATCAATATCTAAAATATCGATGGCATCCTCTTTTTCGAGACGATAACGATTTACTCCAATAATGCTTTCTTTTCCGGAGTCGATTTGGGCTTGTCTTCTTGCTGCTGCCTCTTCAATCCTCATTTTTGGAAGGCCCGTTTCAATTGCTTTCGCCATTCCACCGAGATTTTCAATCTCCTCAATATGTGTCCAAGCCCTTTTCACTAATTCATCGGTAAGCTTTTCAACATAATAGGAACCTGCCCATGGATCAATTACCTTGGTAATTCCTGTTTCTTCTTGTAAAAATAACTGTGTATTCCGGGCAATTCGCGCAGAGAAATCCGTTGGCAGAGCAATCGCTTCGTCCAAAGCATTGGTATGGAGAGACTGAGTGTGCCCCATAGCCGCTGCATGCGCTTCAAGTAAGGTTCTCATTACATTGTTAAATGGATCTTGCTCCGTTAAACTCCAGCCTGATGTTTGAGAATGAGTTCGGAGTGCCATTGATTTCTCGTTTTTCGGTTCAAATGATTTCATCATTTTTGCCCAAATCAACCTGGCGGCCCGCATTTTGGCCACTTCCATAAAATAATTCATTCCAACTGCCCAGAAGAAGGACAAACGCGGCGCAAATTTATCGATGTCAATTCCAGCCTCTAGGCCAGTTCTTACATACTCTAATCCGTCAGCAAGAGTGTATGCTAATTCTAAATCTGCTGGAGCGCCAGCCTCCTGCATATGATAGCCTGAAATACTGATACTATTAAACTTTGGCATATATTTAGATGTGTACTCAAAGATATCCGCAATGATTTTCATCGACATCTCTGGTGGATAGATATAGGTGTTACGGACCATATACTCTTTTAAAATATCATTTTGAATCGTACCGGACAGCTTATCCTGTGTAACTCCCTGTTCTTCTGCCGTAACAATGAAAAAGGCGAGGATTGGTAAAACTGCACCGTTCATGGTCATGGAAACCGACATTTGGTCCAATGGAATTCCATCAAAGAGTGTTTTCATGTCAAGCACAGAATCAATTGCCACCCCGGCTTTACCGACATCGCCAACAACGCGGGGATGGTCAGAATCATAGCCGCGGTGTGTGGCTAAATCAAAGGCAACCGATAAGCCTTTTTGACCCATTGCTAGATTCCGGCGATAGAAGGCATTACTTTCCTCAGCAGTTGAAAATCCAGCATATTGCCGGACAGTCCAAGGACGATTTACATACATGGTCGGATACGGGCCTCGTGTAAATGGCGGGAGACCTGGGAGATCATCTAAATGCTGTATTCCTTCTCTGTCCTCTGATGTATAGAGTGGTTTTAGTTGAATTTGTTCATTGGTCTCAAACAACATTTCGTCAATAGAACCTTCTATCTCTCTATCAACCTGTTCCTGCCATTGTTCTTTTGTCATGGAATCTTGCTCATCAAACAGGGATATATGTTGAAAATCAGGCTTTTGTGAACTCATCTAGTGCCACCTCCATATCTGTAAGAATGGTAGAGAGAACTTCATAGCAATTACTTTTTAAATGTATAAATTGTTTAACTCCCTCTTTTATCCATTGGGGCTGCTGCTCATTTTCTGGCAAACCTGCTAGATAAAAGATTCGATCCAAAAATTCCTGATTTAGGCCAGCAAGAATTTCATGTCCTAACAATTCATATTGATCATTACCACCACATAGGCAGAAATACTTGGTATCCTGATTAAAAATAAATTGTTTAGCCGTTTCCAAAGAAGTTATCGAATCACTTTCGGCAACTGTAAGACCACCAGCAGCCAGAAATCCTTTCATGAAATCCAGTCTTGGTTTGTATTGTTTCAGCTCGCCAAGGCAAATCATTCCAATCTCAGGTTTGTTGCCTAATTTCACTTCAATTCGTTCGCTAATTTTTCGCAGTTCCTCGAAAGGCTTTGATATTCTTGTATTTGTAATTGCCTTAATCTTAATAGTTGAACTAGCATATCTAAAATAGTTGTCAGAGGTTTTTTCTATATCCGGAGCAACTGCCTCTGCAAGATTGGCATATACATTCGTCCCTATAATACTTTGTTTTCTTGTGAAAATATCTTGCTTCCGTTCAGTGTAAACGGAGAATATTTCATCTTGTAGCCAGCCAGATTTTAATACTTCCAGTATGCCGCCTTTTGCTTCAATCTGTTGAAAATACTGCCAAGCCTTTTCAGCAAGCTCAGTTGTCAATGCTTCTACATACCAGGAACCGCCCGCAGGATCGACAACTTTTTGAAGATGTGCTTCTTCCTTTAGAATATTTTGGGTGTTTCTCGCAATTCGTTCTGAAAGATGAGAACTGCCTGAAATATCATCAAAAGCTGTTACGTGTAAGTATTGAACTCCGCCAACAACAGCTGCAAATGCCTCATTACCAGCTCGGAGTATATTTACATGAGGGTCATATACCGTTTTAGTTAAAGAAGAAGTTTCTGCTGCAATCTGCATTCCTCTGTATTTAACTTTGGCTCCGTATACTTTGGTTATTTTATCCCATAGAATCCGAGCAGCTCTCAGTTTTGCCAGCTCCATAAAGAAATTACTGCCGATTGAGAATTGAAAGATCATTTTCGATAGGACTTCCTCAAGCTTCACTTCACTATCAAGTAACTGTTGAAGGTAGAAAGTACCGGTTGCAGCCGCAATTCCAAGCTCCTGAACCGCATTTGCTCCTCCTTGATGATAGGTAGATGTATTGATTAACACTGTCCGTAAATTTGGAAGTTTTTCGTTTGCGTGTTTAACTTCCTCTAGCCATTCATTGAGAAAGTCCTCTGAAAGCATTCCTTCCTCAGCAAACATCGAAATCGGGTCATTTCCCACATATCCTGTAACTTGATTAGCCCCCTTATGTTCTGCCAATGCACCTAGAAATGCAGTTTGCAAACCTTTACTATTAACTGCAAAGGGAAATGTTGCAGGTAAATCCCCTAGTATTTCATCTAAGATGCCTTTTGTTTCAAAAAGAGCCTTAGAAACTTCAAATGATAGTGCCGTCTGTCCCTTTTCAACCGCTTGATGGAGCTTATCTTTCAGCTCACCAACCGTTACATAGGATATTCGCTGCGCTGCCCTCCAGTCATTCGTAACATAACCTAATGGGTAAACACCTCTGCGAAAATCTGAACCTCCAGGATAATCAGGAACATCTTTTTGATCTAGTCTTGAATAAAGCGGTTTCAAAACTATATTCTCATATGTAATGCTTTTAAGTAACTCAATACTTTTGCCTTTTAAAGATTCCTCTGCTTTTACTTCCCAATCATCTTGTGTCTTTAAAGGAAAAGTTTGATCTCGTAAATCATCTAAACTCATATGTTTCCCCCCTAACGATTAAAAAACTTAATATTCTTTAAACTCTATTTTATGACACAATGACAGTACAAGCAATGAAAATAACCGCCGCCATTCAGGCAGCGGTTATTTTCATTAATAGCTCTTGTCTTAGAAAAGAGCCTGCAAGCTAAATTTTTAAGTGCAAAATAACTATTTCCACGTTAATATCGGCTTTAAGATTTTAACAACAATCTTTACGAAGACAGTCTTATTAATAAATGGATGTTGTTGATTTAGATGTATTTTCAAGGATTTCTTTTACTCGTTGTAAGAATCGTCCGCAGACGAGTCCGTCTAATACTCTATGGTCGAGTGACATACATAGGTTTACTATATCACGAACGGCAATCATGTTGTTGTTCATAACGACCGGGCGCTTGACGATTGATTCTACTTGGAGAATCGCTGCTTGTGGATAGTTGATAATTCCCATTGATTGAACTGAGCCAAATGACCCAGTGTTATTGACAGTAAAAGTACCACCCTGCATATCTTCTGAACGAAGTTTTCCTGTCCTGACTTTTCCTGCAAGATCAGTGATTTCGCGGGCAATTCCCTTAATAGTTTTCTCATCCGCATGCTTAATAACCGGAACATACAATGCATCATCTGTTGCAACAGCAATCGAAATATTGATATCTTTCTTCTGGATAATTTTATCTCCAGCCCACATGGAATTAATCTGTGGGAATTCCTTTAATGCCTGCGCCACAGCTTTTACGAAAAAGGCAAAAAACGTTAAATTGAAGCCTTCTTTTTTCTTAAATTCATCCTTTAAGGAATTGCGGTATTCCACAAGATTTGTTGCGTCTACTTCAATCATCGTCCAAGCATGCGGTGCCTCATGCTTACTGCGAAGCATGTTGGCCGCAATCGCTTTACGAATTCCCGTAACTGGTATTTCAATGTCGCCAACTTCAGCGGGGATATTTACTGCAGGAGCAGCTGGATGAGTTGAAGCCGCTGGTACCTTTTCTTGTACAGCTGTTGGTTGAACCTCAGGCTGCTTTGGTGCTTCTTTCAGCGCACCCGCCCTTGGGATATTACCCGATTCAATCAATTTCAATAAATCTTTCCTTGTTATACGGCCGCCAGCACCGGTACCTGTCACCTGTGCTAAATCAATTCCATGTTCTTGAGAAATTTTCAACACGGCAGGTGAGTAGCGAGCTTTGTTTCCTAAATCCGTTGGCGAAACAGCATCTGTTTCAGCTGCTTCTATTTTTTGGTCACTAACCACCACTTCTTCGGTATTGCCGCCTTCGACTTCGATTGTACAAATGATTTCGCCGACTGCTAGTGTATCTCCGTCATTAGCAATTAATTCTTTAATGGTCCCTGCAAAGGAAGAAGGAACTTCCGCATTTACCTTATCTGTCATTACTTCAGCTAATGGATCGTATTTATTAACCTTATCACCAACAGAAACAAGCCACTTTGAGATTGTTCCTTCGGTTACGCTTTCCCCCAACTGAGGCATTTTAATTTGTTCAATAACCAAGATTACGACCTCCAATTAATATTCAGCAAGCTCGCGCATTGCTTTTTCGACTTTGTCAGGATTGATCATAAAGAATTTTTCCATGGTTGGCGCATATGGCATCGCTGGGACATCTGGACCAGCTAAGCGCATAATTGGAGCGTCTAATTCAAATAAGCAATTTTCAGCTATAATCGCAGATACTTCACTAATAATGCTGCCTTCTTTATTAGCCTCTGTTACGAGTAAGACTTTACCAGTTTTGGAAGCAGCTTCGATAATCGCTTCTTTATCTAAAGGATAGACCGTTCTTAAATCAAGGATATGTGCCGAGATACCATCCTTGGCTAATTTTTCTGCTGCTTGTAGGGCAAAATGTACACAAAGGCCATAGGTAATAACAGTAATGTCATCACCTTCACGCTTCACATCTGCTTTTCCAATCGGCAAAGTATAATCTTCCGTAGGTACTTCTCCTTTGATTAAACGGTATGCTCGCTTATGCTCAAAGAATAATACTGGATCATTGTCTCGAATAGCTGCTTTTAATAGCCCCTTTACATCATAAGGAGTGGACGGCATAACAATTTTTAAACCTGGTGTATTCGCAAATAATGCCTCAACAGATTGAGAATGATAAAGTGCACCGTGTACACCGCCGCCATATGGTGCACGAATAACCATCGGACAGCTCCAATCGTTATTTGAGCGATAACGAATCTTGGCTGCTTCTGAAATAATTTGGTTTACAGCAGGCATAATAAAATCAGCGAATTGCATTTCAGCAATGGGTCTCATTCCGTACATCGCTGCACCAATTCCTACTCCGGCAATCGCAGATTCAGCAAGCGGTGTATCAATTACACGCTCTTCACCAAATTGTTCATACAAGCCTTGTGTTGCCTTAAAAACTCCGCCTTTTACCCCAACGTCTTCACCAAGAACAAAAACCTTTGGGTCTCTTTCCATTTCTTCGCGAATGGCCATTGTGACCGCGTCAATATAAGAAATTACTGCCATGTTCCATCCCCCTTACTTATCACCATAAACATATTTCAACGCGTGTTCAGGTGCTGCATACGGTGCATTCTCAGCATAATCAGTGGCTTCATTCACTAACTTCATCATACGATCGTTGATTTCTTTTTCCAACACATCATTCATCACACCTGTTTCTTTTAAATAGGCGCCAAATGTAATGATTGGATCCTTCGTTTTCGCTTTAGCCACTTCATCAGGGGCGCGATACGAACGGTCATCATCGTCAGAAGAGTGTGGTGTAAGCCTGTATGAGATGGTTTCTATTAATGTAGGACCTTCGCCACGGCGTCCACGGTCAGCTGCTTCTTTTACCACTTTATATACTTCTAATGGATCGTTTCCATCAACAGTGAATCCTGGCATACCATAACCAATTGCACGATCTGAGACTTTTTCGCAGCCCAATTGTTTCTCAATCGGAACAGAGATGGCATATTTATTATTTTCACACAAGAATATGACTGGTAATTTATGGACTCCAGCAAAGTTAGCTCCTTCATGAAAATCCCCTTGGTTGGAGGAACCTTCTCCAAAGGTTACAAAGGTTACGAGGTCTTTTCTTTCCATTTTCCCTGCTAACGCTACACCGACAGCATGTGGAACCTGGGTTGTAACTGGAGATGATCCGGTTACAATGCGATTTCTTTTTTGACCAAAGTGCCCAGGCATTTGACGACCGCCTGAGTTTGGATCTTCAGCCTTAGCAAAACCAGATAACATTAGTTCCTTTGGTGTCATTCCAAAAGTTAAGACAACCCCCATATCACGGTAATAAGGCAACACGTAATCCTTTTCCTTATCGAGAGCAAACGCTGCACCTACTTGAGCTGCTTCTTGCCCTTGACATGAAATAACAAATGGTATTTTACCAGCACGATTCAACAACCACATCCGCTCATCAATCCGGCGGGCTAAAAGCATAGTTTCATACATTTCCAAAACCTTTTCATCACTTAAACCTATTGCATGATGACGATTTTCAGCCATTTTTATACCTCCCGTTTGTTCAAACAAAAATTCCTACGAATGGATTGCTCTGCCATCTACTGCTAGTGCAGCTTCACCAATTGCTTCAGAAAGTGTTGGATGTGGGTGGATAGTATGAGCAATCTCCCATGGAGTCGCATCCAATACCATTGCCAAACCAGCTTCTGTAATCATGTCTGTCACATGCGGACCAATCATATGTACCCCTAGAATATCATTGGTTTCTTCATCAGCAACAATTTTGACAAAGCCATCAGATTCTCCGAATACGAGCGCTTTTCCGATTGCTCGGAATGAAAACTTACCCACTTTTACTTTATGACCCTTATCACTCGCCTGTTCTTCTGTTATACCAACACTAGAAACCTCTGGATTACTATAAATACATCTAGAAACTAGGTTGTAATCGAGCACAGATGGATCTTTTCCGGCAATATGCTCCACTGCAATAATACCTTCATGGGAAGCAACATGTGCCAGCTGTAAGCCGCCAATTACATCACCAATGGCATAGATATGAGATTCTTTTGTTTGGTAAAATTTATTGGTCACGATAAACCCTTTTTCAACTTGGATTTCTGTATTTTCTAATCCAATTCCCCCGACATTTGCTTGACGACCTACCGAAACAAGAAGCTTTTCTGCTTTAAATTCTTTCAAGCCAGCTTTTACTTCTGCAGAAATCGTTACACCCTCACCTTTTACAAGAGTTTCAGGAAGAACCTTTGCTCCAGTCACAAGCTTAATGCCCTTTTTCTTCATAAGTCGCTGCATTTCTCTAGAAATCTCGTGATCTTCTGTTGGAATAATGCGGTCAGCATATTCTATAACCGTAACTTCGACACCGAAATCAGAAAGCATCGATGCCCATTCAATCCCGATAACACCCCCGCCAACAATAATGATGGAAGCTGGTAATGTTTCTAGCTCCAATGCTTCATCAGAGGTTAGGACAAATTCTCCATCAATATCCAATCCTGGTAGAGTTCTTGGCCTTGAACCAGTAGCAACCACCACATTTTTTGGAATGAGCATTTCATTTTCTTCACCATTATTCATTTCAACAGAAATGGTCCCGGGCATTGGTGAAAAAATGGAAGGTCCCAAAATTCTGCCTAATCCTTCGTATACGTCAATTTTCCCTTGCTTCATGAGGTGTTGTACGCCTTTATGGAGAGTATCGATAATTTTATTTTTTCTGTCTTGTACTTTTCCAAAGTTATAGGAAACTTCACTTGTGATAACACCAAAATCTTCACTGTGTTTAGCTGTCGCATAAACTTCAGCACTTCTAAGAAGTGCCTTACTAGGGATACACCCTTTATGAAGGCATGTTCCTCCAAGCTTCCCTTTTTCGACGATTGCTGTTTTTAAACCGAGCTGAGAGGCACGAATGGCAGCCACATAACCGCCGGTACCACCGCCAAGAATGACTAAATCGTATTCTTGTGACACTGTATTCCCTCCCCAAATTCTTAGATTTTTGCTGTTTTGAACGTACCCGGATATTCTTTTACATTTTCCTCTCCACGCAAGACCCTTAGGGAACCTTCAGCTAACGCCTGAAGTTCATTCTCACCTGGATGGACAATCGTGTCAGATATCCAATTAATCCTATCGGTGATGGATTTCACAAATCCTTTACCATAAGCCAGACCGCCTGTCAGCACTATAGCATCTACTTTACCTGCTAATACTGCACTGGCTGCACCAATTTCCTTTGCAACCTGGTAGGCCATTGCTTCGTAAACGAGAGCTGCCTGCTCATCACCAGCTTCAATTCTTCTTTCAACTTCCACAGCGTCGTTGGTTCCTAGATAACCGACTAGTCCACCTTGACCTACGAGTTTTTTCATTATTTCATCCCGGTAATATTGTCCTGAATAGCAAAGTGCAACTAAATCCCCAACAGGAACAGTTCCTGCACGTTCAGGGCTAAAAGGACCATCACCATGGAGACCATTATTTACATCTATGACTTTGCCTTGCTTATGTACCCCAACAGTAATCCCGCCGCCCATATGTGTAACAATAAGGTTTAACTCGGTATATTTTTTCCCTAATTCATTTGCAACTCTTCGTGCTACCGCTTTTTGATTTAACGCATGAAAAATACTCACTCTCTCAATTAAAGAAAAACCAGAGATTCTCGCAATCGGGTCAAGTTCATCAACAACAACCGGATCCACAATAAAGGAAGGAATATTTAAACCTGAAGCAATTTCGTAGGCAATAATACCACCCAGATTTGAAGCGTGCTGCCCAGCAAAACCAGTCCGTAAATCATTTAACATGGTCTCGTTGACTGCATAGGTTCCACCCTCAATCGGTCGCAGCAACCCTCCACGGCCACAAACAGCACTCAGTTTGGATATATTGATTCCTTCATTATCAAGTGTTTCCAAGATGGTTTTCTTTCTAAATTCATATTGATCAATAATATTGGCAAATGAATTAATCATTTCTGAACCATGACGGATTGTTTTTTCTAAAATGGAAATTTCATTATCGAAGACCCCGATCTTAGTTGAAGTGGAACCTGGGTTGATGACGAGCATTCGATATTTAATATCAGGCAAGGTATTTGTCCTCCATTTTTTCTACATTTCACATTTATTAAAGGGAAAGACGCTGAATTACCCATTCAGCGCTCAGCCCTTACTATTCTCAATTGCCTTATCGACGACTTAAAATATGGTGGCCATTTTGTAGAAATTGACTGCGAGAGTTACGCATTTTTTCAATTCTCTCTTCGGCCATTCTGTCTGCTGCAACATAGGTTGGAATACCATCACGCTTTGAAATAGCAATTACCTTTTCGATACTTGCATAAATTTGATCTACTTTTTTCATTGCCCGTTCATGGTTATAACCATATAATTCATCGGCAACATTGATTACGCCTCCAGCGTTGATTACATAATCCGGAGCATAGACAATACCCAATTCATGGATACTATCACCGTGACGGGTATCTTTTAACTGGTTATTGGCAGAACCAGCAATAACCTTTGCCTTAAGCTGTGGAATCGTATCGTCATTGATGGTGGCACCTAAAGCACAAGGAGCATAAATATCACATTCAACACCATATATTTCATTTGGATCAACCGCACGAGCACCGAAGTCATCTACTGCACGCTGTACAGCTTCCTTGTTAATATCCGTAACAATTAATTGAGCACCTTCTTCATGCAAGTATTGACAAAGAGTATACGCAACATTCCCTACTCCTTGAATTGCAACCACTTTACCTTCTAAAGAATCGGAGCCAAAAGCTTCTTTTGCAGCAGCTTTCATACCAACATAGACACCATATGCCGTTACAGGTGAAGGATTACCTGATGAACCAAATGCAGGTGAAATACCAGTAACATAGTCTGTTTCTTCATGAATTAAGTCCATATCAGCAACCGTTGTTCCAACATCCTCTGCCGTAATATATCTACCATTTAACCCTTGAACATAGCGTCCAAAAGCACGGAACAGTTCTTCGCTCTTATCCTTTCGCGGGTCACCAATGATAACCGTTTTACCACCGCCAAGGTTTAATCCAGCTGCTGCGTTTTTATAGGTCATTCCTTTTGCTAAACGTAATGCATCAATAATTGCAGCTTCCTCGGATTCATATGTCCACATGCGGGTACCACCTAATGCTGGTCCCAATGTTGTATCATGTATGGCAATAATTGCTTTTAGTCCAGATTGTTTATCTTGGCAAAATACAACCTGCTCGTAATCATATTGTTCTAAGTACTTAAAAATTTCCATGTGAAAATCCTCCTTTAATTTAAGCTCATTTCTTAAACTTTGTTGCTTTTTGGAACAAAATTTAATGATTGTACTATGTTTCCGCAGAAAATAGCATAAATTTAATAAGAATAGAGCCTGCAACGATATTCTTAAGCGCAAAATAATATTTCCACGTTAAAATCAGCTTTAAGATTTTAACAATAATCTTTAAGAAAACAGCCTTATTTTAAAAGCTAAAAAAATAATGCTATTTAGTTACAGAGCAGATCGCGAGTGCCAGTGAATATAGCTTACTTTCAGCCGAATCAGATCTTGAGGTTAGTACGATGGGAGCTCTTGCACCTGCAATAATCGCCCCTACCTTTGCTTTTGCAAAATAAATTAATGACTTATATAAGACGTTTCCGACCTCTATAGTGGGGACTAATAAAATATCAGCTTTTCCTGCTACTTCACTATGAATCCCTTTATGTTCAGCAGCTAAAGCAGAAACGGCATTATCTAATGCTAATGGTCCATCTACAATACAGCCAGTGATTTGCCCACGCTTATTCATAACTGTTAATGCAGCTGCATCAACAGTTGCCTGCATCGATGGATTTACTACTTCTACGGCAGCTATTGGTGCTACCTTGGGATATTCTATTCCAATTGCCTTTGCCAGTGCTGTAGCGTTTTTTATGATTTGAGCTTTTTGCTCTAAATCCGGGGAAATGTTCATCCCAGCATCCGTCACGATGATAAACCGCTCGAATTCTGGAACTGCAAAAACGGCCAAGTGGGATAAAATATTTCCTGTTCTAAGACCATATTCCTTATTTAGTACTGCTTTTAAAAGAACATTAGTAGGGATATGCCCTTTCATTAACACCGTTGCTTGCCTTTTGGAAACAGCCCTTACTGCTAATTCTGCAGCCAGTGCATTTGAATCAGCATGAACCACCGTAAGTTTTTTGTTATTTGTGTTTTGATATTTGTTGTCGTTAAGTTCCAATATCGTATTAATTTTTTCTTTATCACCAAATAAAATAAAATTGGCGATATCACGATTTAATGCCTCAATAACAGCTTCAATGACTTCTTCATCTTCTGCCACTGCAACTGCTACCGTATTACCTTCAAGTTGGGTTGCTTTGTCTATCAGTGATTCAAGCAACAAGTTGTCATCAACCCTTTCTCTCTTCTACTAAAACTCCATCAATTTAATATGCAATATACGTGCCAAGTTATTTCCCAATGAAAGCGCTTCAAAACATAGAATTCTAACTGCAATAATTTTCATACCATGAAGATTATTGCATGCTGTTATTTTCAATCTTATATTTTTCTAACTTATAATAAAGATTCCTTACCGATAATCCAAGAGCTTTAGCAGTTGCGGTTTTATTTCCATTCAAGCGGTGAAGTGTCTGCGAGATAATTTCCGCTTCATACTCTTCAACCATTGATGTTAGGGAACGGTCCTGCTGAATAGATTCATTTTTGCTTGTATCAGCTAGTGGGGGTTTATTGCCCAGTTTTTTAGGTCTTAGCTCCGGCAGGTGATGTACATTAATCAATGTTTCATAATAATTCATAAAAATCATCGCCCTGCCAAGTATATTCTCTAGTTCCCTTACATTTCCCGGCCAATCATAATTCATCAATTTAAGCACAGCTGCTTGCGTAACACCCTCAACATTTCTTCCGTAATCACGATTTATTTTTTGAATAAGCATTTCACATAAAACAGGAATTTCCTCTTTACGATTTCTTAATGGAGGTATATGTATTGGCATGCGATTTAAACGATAGTATAAGTCTTCCCTAAAAGAACCTTTTGCAATTCCTTTCTCAAGATTCACATGGGTTGCCGCAATGATTCGAACATTTATCGGAACAGGCTTTGTCCCGCCAACTCGGATAATTTCATGTTCTTGCAGCACCCTGAGTAATTTTGCTTGAGTATTGGCAGATAATTCACCTATTTCATCTAGAAAGATACTACCGTTATTCGCCTCTTCAAAAAATCCTCTTTTTCCTCCTCTTTTTGCCCCAGAAAATGCTCCCTCTTCATAACCAAATAATTCACTTTCTAGAAGTGACTCGGAAATAGCGGCACAATTAACACGGATAAACTTGTTGTATTTTCGATCACTTGCATTATGTATAGCGTGTGCGAACAATTCCTTTCCTGTCCCAGATTCCCCTCGTAACAGGACGGTTGCAGGCGTTTTTGCACCAAGCTTTGCCTGCTCAATCGCTAAGCTCATTTCTTCAGAACTTCCTATGATATCTTCAAAGGTATATTTCGCTTCAAGTGTGCGAATGATTTGTCTAGCACGGTTCAATTCTCGATTGAGAGACTTTATTTCTGACATATCATGTATAACACCGACACTGCCTTTTAGTTTCCCTTTTACAATAATCGGGGCTACATTCACAATGACTTCACGTTTATTGGCGCCGACTCGCATCGGAACCCCGCGGACTGCTCTTCTTGTTTGCAGCACCTTCATATGCATACTTTCACCTTCGGATATGTCAGCTGTGGCAGGATGTCCAATTACCTGTTCTTGCGCAAGCCCGGTAAGCCGGGTATAGGCTGGATTAATGAGAATACCCCTGCCGTTTTCATCAACTACTGAAATAGCGTCATCACTAGAATGGATGATTGCCTGAAGCATCGTTTGAATTTCTTTTAAATTTGTAATTTCTTCAGCTAGGTTTACTACTTCTGTAATATCTTTAAAGACTGCAAATGCCCCAATTAACGTTCCATTCTCTTCGATAATAGGAATACGGGTTGTAATAATTTTTCGACCATTTCCTAAAATCATTTCTTGGTTTGTTTCTATTCTTCTCGATTCAAGAATTAGTGGGAGCCTGCTTTCTGGTATCACTTCAACCACATATTTCCCGATTGCCTGGTCACGTGTTACACCTGTCATCTCTTCAGCTCGACGATTAAATAAGATCAAGTTGCCTTTTATATCAATTACTAGCATCCCATCATTTGCCGCATTAAAGATTAACTCTTGTTGATATAAAGCATTTTGGTGATTAACAATTAATTCTTCTTTTTCTTCAAGAAGCTTCGCAAGCAGAAAGGCTACACTGCCAGGAATTAAGACTGTTTTCTTATCCTTTGTGTTCCTCAACTCTTGAAATACATGTTCATCTCCTGTTACCTCAATAATTATATCAACTTTCTCACTTAAAAACGGCTTCCAATCAGTCCCTGTTTTAATCCCTTCACTTTGCGCTGCTAAAATACCCGGTGCATCCAAATTCCTGTCAATCACAACCTGAACTTTAAGCACTTCTGTCTCATTGAGTAATTTAAGGATCGCTGTTCCGCCCTTCCCGGCTCCAACAATCATGACATTTTGCATTTTTTAGCCCCTTAATTAAATTTAAAGCTAGAAAACCTTTTCATACCAAATAATCGAAAACATGCAATATATTTCATTATTTATTCTATATTTTTTTAGATGTCTTGACAAATTATATCTTTGTACTAATATTTTTCTTGTGGGTTTATCTCATTGGGTTTGACTAAACAATTGGAAGGATTAATTATGAAGCGGATTATTGCTCTACTTATACTAGTAATTCCAGGTTTTTTGGCTGGTTATGGGATTAAATTAATGCGAGATATGACATTTGGAATTCTTCAAAGACCGATCCCTTTCTTATGGATGCAATTTCTTATTGGACTTATATTTTTCCTTGGTGGTCTTGGATTTGTTGCTGGTTTCATATTTCATCGAGACCGAAAAAGAAACAAAGTGCAAACGAGGTTTACGAAAAAATAAACGAGACTTTAATGAAATATATAGCAATATCTATACCAAAACACAGTCGAGCCATGATATTACTGGTTTTAGGTTTTGGTATATGCACGAAAACATATACGAAATCTTATTAACAAAAAAAGCCAGGTGTAATGTATAAACCTCGCTTTTTACAGTGTATTTACCACTACAAATTCCTTTACATTTCATTTTACATTGCTATACAAACCATCTTGATTGAATACTGTGAAAGCTGTCTTACAAATGGAACACCTCGCATTCGTTAGTGTACTAACGACTACGGGGTGTTTATTTATGACCAAGCCTTTTTTAAAAGCTTCACACCTAACTCGATTTCCTCACAAGTAAGATTACTGAATCCAAGTTTAATAATTGCTTCATCAGTATGATTCTTTATGAAATAGATGGAGGTAGGGTACACTTTAACCCGATAAAAGGAAGCACGCTCGATTAACCATTCTTCTGAACGTTTTAGATGTATCTTAACTAATACGAACAAACCTGACTGCTCCCCAATAATGGATATATTTTGTTTGAATTGTATTTTTAATTCTGAAACTAAGCACTGCATTTTTCTCTTATAAACAAGACGCATTCGTTTAATATGGCGAAACCATTCTCCATCTTCCATAAATTTAGCCATTGTAAGCTGGCTAAGAAGTGAAGTGGTACTCTCGAAATGAAGGAATTGATTTTTATAACGGTTTAAAAGTTGCTGTGGCAATACCATATAACTCAAACGGATTCCTGGAAGAAAGGACTTTGAGAAATTCCCTAGGTAAATAACTCTTGATGAATCAATGGAAGTAAGTGCTGGAAATGGCTGCTGCTTATAACGGAATTCACTATCATAATCGTCTTCGATAATATATCCATCCATCTTGTTAGCCCAATGAATAAGCATTTGTCTTTGTTGAATAGACATGGTTACTCCTAATGGACTTTGATGGGAAGGTGTTACATAAATTAACCTTGAAGTCATTTGTTCTAATTTTGAAAAATCAGCACCTGATTCATACACTGGTAAAGTTTCAAGCGTGAAACAATGAAATTGAAAAACCTCCCTTGCTCCATCATACCCTGGGTCTTCTACAGTAATGCTAGTGAAATCATCCTTCAGGATTTGTCCTAGATAAATCAACATTTGTTGGGTACTACTGCCGATTATAATCGCATTTGGATATGTTTTCACCCCACGAGATTGGAGTAAATATGTGGCGATTTGTTCACGCAAGCACAGTTCACCAAAGGGTTCCCCGTATCGAAAGCTCTCCTGTAATGTTAAAACTTGATTTGCTATTCTCCTCCAAATTTTTAAGGGGAAATTAGTTTGATCTACGGCTCCTGCTCGGAAATCAATTAAGTCGGATTTCACCGACATTGTTTTCGTCTTATTAGAAAGGATCTGAGCATCTTTAAATAAAAGCGGCTCTAATTCATTTACAAAAAACCCTTTTCGACCTTCTCCACGTATATAGCCTTCAGCTACAAGCTGCTCATATGCCATTAATGTGGTATTGCGACTTACTTGCAGGGAGTCTGCAAGTTGACGAATGGAGGGTAATGGATCTCCAGCTGGTATGTCACCACGCTCTATAAATAATTTAAACTGTTCGTAAATTTGTTTGTATTTGGGGGAATCATTCATAAAGGAAAATATTGTATTTTTCATTAAATCACCATTGACATGTGTATTTTTTTATTATTGTACCTTTTTTTATGTCAGTCTGCATTATAAAATAACTCATAACGAATAATTATTTTAAAAAGTTTCTTAATAAAGTCTTCATATAAGGAGGAGCTAAAAATATGTATATACCTAAATATTTTAAGGTTACAGATTTTGATGAAATTAGAGAATTTGTCCATGTAAACTCATTTGGGACTATTGTTACAACAACAAAGAAAGGGAAACCAATAGCTACACACTTACCTTTGGAGTTAAGTAAAAAAGGGGACGATCACTATATAACTGGTCACATGGCTTATGGGAATCCTCAATGGAGAACGTTTGAAACCTGCGAGGAGGTACTGATTATGTACCAAGGACCGCATGCTTATATCTCTTCTTCTTGGTATGGACATGAAAATGTTCCAACGTGGAATTATCAATCTGTCCACGTTTATGGAAGGGCGAACATATTGGGGGAAGAAGAGTTAAAACAAGACCTGATTCTATTACTAGAAAAATATGAAAAGCATCGGAAAAATCCAATTTTATGGGATAAACTTTCACCCCAGTTATTAGAAAGCGAACTTAAAGGCATTGTTGGATTTAAGATTAAAGTACAAGATATTCAAGCTTCTTATAAATTAAGTCAGAATCGGAATGAGGAGGATTATCTTAACATCATTGACCAACTGCATAGTGAGGAAAATCTAAATTCTCAACAAATGGCAGAAGTGATGGAAAAGAGAGTAATTAATATGGTGAAATGAGGAGAATAAATTATGTATATACCTAAACATTTTCAACTCAATGTGCTATTTTATAAAGTAATGGAATAGAAAACAGCCCTATTTATTCAGAATAAGGCTGTTTTAGGTAATTATTATTAAGTTTTTGTATAATTATTTACTATATAATTCATTATAGTCTCGTTTCATATTGTTTCTTAATCTTTATGGCTGTAACTGGATCATCTGTAATAATCGAAGTACAATTTATTTTAAAAAGCCTATGCATATCTGCCTCTTTGTTTACTGTGTAAGGTCTTACTGCTATTCCATTTTCGAGTGCACCTTTGATAATCTCATCTGTTATCGATGTTAGCTTCGGATGAATTCCTTGCGCTCGAATGGATTGCGCATAAACCCAAGGCATATACATTCGCTCATTAAATAGTGGTGCTGTTTCAATCTCGGGTGCCATCCGATAACTTAGTACGATGCTATAATGATTAAAAGATGAAATGATAATTCGGTCGCTTAAGTCATACTTCCGTATAAGCTGAATCACTTTATCTTCCATTCCTTCATATGGAAATATCCCGTTTTTCAGCTCAATATTACAAATTAATTGGTTGGTTTGCATCCATTCTAAAACTTCAATTAATGATGGTATTGGCTCTTTTTTCATACCTTTTTTATTGGCATTAAACTTTCGAATCTCTTTAAATGTTAAATTTTTTACATAGCCATTACCACTTGTTGTCCGGTCAACTTTTTCATCATGAATGACGACCACTTCATCATCTTTTGTTAATTGAACATCAAGCTCTAAGCCATTTGCACCTGCCTTTTCGGCTGCAATAAAAGCACTCATGGTGTTTTCAGCATAAGCTGCAGAAAAACCTCGGTGTGCAAAAATCTGTGTCATTTTTTCACATCCTAACTAAAAAAATGGAGGTATGAACTTGCAATGAAACCCTTACAATTATCACCTGAAACTGCCATTAAGCTTGCAGAAAAACTAAATGTTCCGATAGAACAGCTTATGCATATGCCTCAGCATATACTTATTCAAAAATTAATGGAACTAGAAAAAGAAAAATAATATTTAATAAGTAAGAAAAGCGGAGCAGCGCCTTGCCCAGGAAAAAAGCAGTTCATTTTTTCCTAGTGGCGACAGGCATAAGACGAGCGCTGACAGAAGGCGTTTTCTGCCTTCCTAAGCGCTACCCGATGCAGCTAGACAAAAAAACCTTCATTTTGATAATGAAGGCTTGGAATCCCACCTGCTATTTATTACGACCTATGCTTAGCCGCTCTGATTGACCCCATTTTTTTGGAAAAACTATTCTAGCAATCCATTTTGATATTTATTTTTTCCAAAAATGTTTCTAACCTATTTAACCCTTCTACTAGATTTTCCATTGAGCTGGCATAAGAAATTCGAATATATCCCTCGCCATAGGTAGAGAAGGCACTGCCAGGTATGACTGCTACTTTCGCCTGATCAATTAATTGGTCGGCAAATTCCTCAGAACTCAATCCTGTATTTTCTACAGAAGGAAATATGTAGAAAGCGCCTTCTGGCCATTTCACATCAAGACCCATTGATTTGATACGATCAAATACATAATCCCTGCGTTTTTGGTACTCTGCCTTCATCTGTTCTACTTCGATTAAATCTGTTGCTAATGCCTCTAAAGCAGCATATTGGCTCGCAGTAGTGGCACAAACGGTATTGTATACATGGATTTTCATCATTTCTTTTGTTAGGTATTGTGGTGCCAGTGTGAATCCAATTCTCCAGCCTGTCATGGCATGGGACTTTGAAACACCATTAATGACAATGGTCTTTTCTTTCATCCCAGGAAAAGACGCAATCGAATGATGTCTTGTTCCATAGGTTAATTCACTGTAAATTTCATCGGAGATCACAAAGAGATCTTTTTCCATTAAAAGATTAGAAATCTCTTGAAGTTCTTCTTTTTCCAAAATGCATCCGCATGGATTGGATGGATAAGGAAGAAGGACACAGCGGGTTTTATCCGTTAGTTTTGCTTTGAGCATCTCCGGGCTTAATTTGAAACCATTTTCTCTTGTATCGATAATAATGGGGATGGCACCGCATAATCTGATGAGCGGTTCATATGCCGGGTAAACGGGTCCCGGCACAATCACTTCACAACCTTCTTCAAGAATGGTGCGAAAGGCAATATCAAGCGCCTCACTTGCACCGATGGTAACAAGAATTTCCTCTTCCGCATCATATTGGAGTCCGTAGCGGCGGTCTACGAAGCTTGCAATCGCTTGTCTTAGTTCGGGTAATCCGGCGTTGGCTGTATAACCTGTTCGTTTTTCCTCCAGTGATTTGATGCCGGCCTTTATCACCTTCTCAGGAGTGGCAAAATCCGGCTGGCCCACGGATAAATTGATGATACTTGGATCCTTTAATACTTTATTAAAAACTTTCCGAATGCCGGATATTTCTATTTGTCTTACATTCTTGTTAATTAAATGAAGCATCTGTTACCATCCCCTTAGTTTTCATCCTTTTCCACCATATCCACCTATTTTGAATCCCAACGGCGCAAGAGCGTTTCCGCTCCTAACATCTTTAAGTCTCGGAGGTTTTGTTCATCTAATTCCTTTGCCTCTTTCCCGATCTTTAAATACGCATCAATTTCATCCTGTGGCACAACTAAAAGCCCGTCATTGCTGCCGACGATCACATCTCCAGGCTGGATGACACAGCCAGAAATCGAAACAGGAACGTTGACATCGCCGCCGAGGTCGTAGAATTTCGTCGTCATAGGCGACACTGCATGCGAATACACTTTAAACCCTAAATCTCTTAAGGCAATAGTGTCCGTTATGGCTCCATTGACAATCGCCGCTGCTGCCCCTTTTTCCATCGCAATTCTGGTGGTCACTTCACCCCAGCAGGCATAACGTTCCTCTTCGGATGCATCAATCACGACAATGTCACCTGGCCGGATATTATCCAATGCCTTACAGGTAAATACCGTATCGTTTGGTGGGATTCGCACAGTTACCGCCGGGCCTGCAAAAGGTTTTTCAATCTCAAATAGCGGCTTCATTTTGCTTGCCGTAATGAATTGAAAATTAAGCTGGTGACCGTAATCACTTGGAGTAATCTCCCCCAATTGTCTTACCAATTCAGGGTCTGGTCTTTTAATGGAAGTATTTATGGTTTTCATCTTTACACAGCTCCTTCTATCTACTTGTTAAACGTCTAACGGTTCCTTCAAACCGTCTAAGATTTTTCCGTAACCTGACGCCATAATCATCCGGTCTGTGCTGAAATGAATAAACCGGGCTCCGCGCTTTTTCCAAGACATGGCGATTTCATATGGAGTGGGTGCGCCTTCCCCTTCTGGCACCTCGGTAAAGACAACGAGGTCGACACCCTTCTTGACAGCAATCTCGGCAACACGATCTAGCGCCTTCACGACTACTGGATGTGTCGTGTCCCCTTCATACCCCATGGCCATCGATAAATCATAAGGACCGGGCATAATGCCGGAGATGCCAGAATCAAGTATATCCTCGATATTCTCGAGCGCCTCTTCATTCTCGATAATTGCCCAAATCAGGGTGTTTTTATCGCTCCACTCCCGGTATTCCTTATTGTTGTTAAAACCATCCATAGCCCGGGTACCTGGGCTAAAGCCTCTCTTACCAACTGGCCCGTATTTGGCTGCCTGCACAACCCTTCTTGCTTCCTCGCCAGTGCGAATGCTCGAGATCAGTACACCTGCTGCACCAGCGTCTAAGATTTTGGTGATGCCGGAATGCTCACTAGTTGGGAGCCGGACAACAGATGCTGCTCCGCCTGCTGCGGCCGCACGCATCATCGCAACGGTGCCTTCAAAATAGAAAGCTCCGTGCTCCGCATCAATTAGAACAAAATCGAAACCAGAATGGGCAGCAAACTCAGCGCCGTCAGGATTGTTAAAGGAAATAAAGGTACCAACCGCAATGCCTCTTGTTTCTAATGCTTGATCAATTCTTTTCGTATGGCTCATACTCCCACTTCCTTTCCTACTTTAATGCAAGCAACACTGTGCCCCTCTTCGGTCTCCACAAGCGGCGGTTCCACTTCACTGCATTCCTTGGTTGCCATCGGACAGCGGTTAATAAAGGCGCAGCCTTTTGGCCGGTTCATCACGCTTGGGATTTCCCCTTCCAGCATCACATGATCCCGGGTTTCCTCTACGAACGGGTCTGGTATAGGTACGGCCGCAAGTAGTCCCTTTGTATAAGGATGCAATGGGTTTTCATACAGCGACTTCCAATCCGCTACCTCGACTATCTTACCTAGATACATGACGACAACCCGGTCGCTGATATGGCGGACAACAGATAGATCGTGGGCCACAAATAAATAGGTAAGGCCCAGTTTTTTCTGTAAATCTTCTAATAGATTAATAATTTGTGCCTGGATCGAAACATCCAGTGCGGAAATGGCCTCGTCACACACGATAAACGATGGGTTACTGGCCAAGGCCCGGGCGATTCCTATCCGCTGCCGTTGCCCGCCGCTGAATTCGTGAGGAACTCTATTTTTCCAGGCAGGGTTTAGGCCCACTAGTTCAAATAATTCATCGACCCGTTTTTCATATTCCTGTTTCGTCTTCGTTAATTGATGAATGATCAAAGGCTCTCCGACAATACTGCCCGCACTTTGACGGGGGTCAAGTGAACTATATGGATCCTGGAATACCAGGGATATGTTTTTGCGTATCGGACGCAGTTTGCCCTTTGGCATTTTGGCAATGTTTTGTCCGTCAAAAATTACTTCACCCGAAGTAGGTTCATACATCCGTAAGATACTGCGGATGATTGTTGTTTTTCCGCATCCGCTTTCCCCAACCAAACCAAGAGTTTCCCCTTTTTTAATCGAGAAGCTCACGTCATCCACGGCTTTGACATCTGCTACTTTTCGCTTTAGAATCCCTTTTGTGACGGGAAAATACATTTTTAAGTTTTTAACCTCTAAAAGGTTTTCGTTATCCAATTGCCGATGATGGAATACTTCTGTAGAAGAATCCTCCGCAGCGGCTCTGGCGGCTGCCACCTCTAGAATTGCTTCCGCATTTATATCTTCATGGCAGGCTGAATAATGGTTGCCACCCATAGACTCAAGCTTTGGCGCCGGCTTGAAGGAGCAGGCTGCCGTCCGGTGCAGACATCTTGGTAAAAAGGCACAAATGTCCTGCTTGTTAATCAAGGATGGAGGAATACCGTCAATAGGAATCAGCTTCCGGCCTTTTGGATCATCTAATCTAGGGATGGCATTCAACAAGGAAATCGTGTAGGGGTGCTTTGGACTTGAGAAAATTTCCTTCGTGGTGCCTGATTCAACGATTTCGCCAGCATACATGACATAAATACGGTCTGCATAGCGGGCCACAATCCCTAAATTATGGGTCACTAATACAATAGAAGTCTTTGTTTCTTTTACAATATCTTTTAGCATCTCCAAGATTTGTGCCTGTGTAGTAACATCAAGCGCTGTGGTTGCTTCATCCGCAATCAGAATTTTTGGATTGCAGGCCATAGCCATTGCAATGCACACCCTCTGACGCATACCTCCGCTGAATTGGTGAGGGTAATAGTCAATCCGCTCTTCCGCATCTGGAATCCCCACACTTTTCAGCAATTCAATCGCATGTTTGCGGGCATATTTCTTATTCATCTTTAGATGGAGGACAATCGTCTCGATTATTTGATAACCAATCGTTAAAACAGGGTTTAGCGATGTCATCGGTTCCTGGAACACGACCCCGATTTCCCCGCCGCGTACCTGCCGCAGTTCCTCCCCGCTTAACTGAAGCAAGTTTTTACCATTAAACAGGACTTCCCCGCCGACAATTTTCCCTGGGGGCGTTGGGATTAGCTGGATGCCGGAATACTGGGTAACGGATTTCCCGCTGCCGCTCTCACCAACGATGGCCACAACCTCTCCCTCATCTACGTAGTAGGAAACGCCATCAACTGCTTTTACGACATTGCGGTCGACTGTAAATTGTGTTTGTAAATTTTTAACCTCGAGCAAATGACTCATTCATGAACACCTCCTTTTTTTTATAAGGTTCCTTTAAGACGTGGATCAAGGGCATCCCTTAATGCGTCACCGACAATATTGAAGGCCACCACTACGAGAACAACGGCCATTCCAGGGGCAAAGGAGAGGATTGGATTCGATAATAAATATTTATAGCCATCATTGATCATGGAACCCCAGGCAGCTTTAGGCGGTACAATACCAAGCCCTAAAAAGCTGAGTCCCGCTTCAGCCAAAATTGCCACACCAAAGTTTAAAGTAATTAAGACGATCAGCGGTGAAATACAGTTTGGCAGTACATGCTTGATCATATTTCGTAAATTCGTTGAGCCCATGAGCTCCTGAGCCACAATAAAATCCGATTCTCTTATCGCTAGTACCTGGCCCCGCATTAACCGTGCGTAAGTCGGTACAAGCGAAAGGCCTAACGTAATGATGACGTTCGTTAAACCGCCGCCAAAAGCTGCTACGAAAACCACCGCCAATATAATAGGAGGAATCGCCATGAGGGCGTCCATTGCTCTCATAATAATGGCATCAATCAACCCACCAACATAGCCTGAAAATAATCCCAGGATGATTCCAATCACACTTGCAATTGCGACGGATACAATACCAACCAGCAGTGCTGCCTGGCTGCCGTAAATAATCCGGCTTAAGACATCCCGTCCAACAAGGTCTGTTCCTAATGGATGGGCTAGTGATGGATCCGCAAGTACCTGCGTATAGTCTTGTTTATATGGATCAAATGGAGCAATTAACGGAGCGAAAATAGCACAAATAATCATAATAAGTATAATGGCTAAACTTGCTACCACTGTTTTTCGGGCAAGGAATACACGAAAAAAGCGCAGAGTATTGCTTGTATTTTCAACCTCCTGTTCTACGACTTTTTCAGAAGCAATGATTTCTGTTGTCATCTTTGTCCCTCCTTATTTAATCCGTATCCTTGGGTCTGCATAGCCATATGAAATATCAATTAATAGATTGGTAAGTGCAACGATTATGGCAATGACGAGCACGCAGCCCTGAACGACAACAAAGTCTTGATTAAAGATACTTTGAACGACGAGCCGCCCCATACCGGGAATATTGAAGACCTGTTCAATAAATATGGTACTGCCCACGATGTTTCGCACCTGTAGCCCCACTAAGGTGATAACAGGAATAATGGCATTTTTCAACGTATGTTTGATGATAATAGTACCTTCCTTTAATCCTTTGGAACGGGCCGTTCTGGTGAAATCCTGCATAATCACTTCTAGCATGGCCGACCTGGTCTGGCGGGCAAAGGAAGCTAGGGCGGCAAAGGCGAGGCAGATAACAGGCATGATGACCTGCTGTGTACTTAACCATAAATCTTCAAATGGGGAGGTATATCCTTGCACCGGAAACCATCCCAGTTTGAGGCTAAAGAAATAAATACATAAAACAGCGAGCCAAAAGGCAGGTACCGCCATTCCAAAGTTTGCGACGACGGAAATGAGGGAATCAATTTTTCCTCCCCTTTTAATAGCTGCAATAATCCCGGCCGGCACCCCAATAATGATGGCTAATACCATCGAGAGAATACTGATATAAATGGTTTTTGGTAAGTGTTCGCCAATAATTCCCGTAACATCTTCTCTAAAGGCAATCGACTTGCCCAGATCCCCTTGAATGGCATGTCCGACCCAGGTAAAATATTGGACTGGCAGCGAGCGGTTCAGCCCTAATTCTTCGCGAATTTGTTCTACTTGTTCCGGCGAGGCTTCGGGTCCTAACAAAGTCCGTGCGGGATCTCCCGGCAGAACCTGCAGAATGGAAAATACGATGAGGCTCACCATAATCAAAACAATAACGGTCTGCAATAGCCTGCGGATTATAAACGCAATCATGACAGCTCTCCTTTTCAGTTAGATAAGAGGGAAGATGAATAACATCATCCCCTCTAGGTTTTCGTTATTTTGAAAGCCATGTCTTTTCTGGAGAATACACATTGCCATATGTTTCATTAAATCCGCTGTCTTGAATATTCGGATACATGACAATTGGCATAGTCGTAACAGCTAATGGGAAGAACATATGGTTTTCCTCGAAGGCAGCCTTCTGTAATTCAAGATTTGTCTGCTGTTTTGTTTCCGGATCGGTTGCAGCTTTACCATTACTAATGAGCTCTTCCACTTTTTCCGGATGGTCAATGTTTACGTATAATTTGGCATTTTTACTTAAGTAACGTTCCATGTAAAGCGGCAGGTCTGGATCGGTAATGACGTCAAAGTACATCAGCCCGTCCCACTCTGTGCCAATTAGGTCATACATTCTTGCAGTATCAACAGGCACGACTTCCGCATCAATTCCAACTTCCTTTAAATAGCTCTGATAAACAGGCGGCAGTGATTCATGCTGAAGACCAGGCCAAGAGATTAGCTTCGTTTTAAAGCCGTTTGGATATCCGGCTTCTGCCAGCAATTTCTTCGCTTTTTCAGGATTAAATTCGAATTTTTTTACGTCCTTATTGTAAGAAGAACCTGTCATTGGCCCCCACTGGTCTGTTACTTCATAGCCTCCTTTTAGAACCTTTTCAACAATGGTTTTCCTATCAATAGCATAGGCTAATGCTTCCCTGACCTTTAAATTGGCCCATGGAGAATCCGGATTTCCGCTATTTGGGATAAGCCCGTTTTCTCTGTTACCAAGGCCTGTTTGAAGTGTGACGACTTTGTATTGATCGTTCTTTTCTAATTCTAGGACCCTATCAACTGGTAAATAGAAGGATGCGTCCACTTCTCTTTGCTGGAAAGCAGCAGAGGCAGTCATTGGATCTGAAATGATTTTGTATTCGATTCCGTCAAGATACGGAAGACCCTTTTGCCAGTAATTCTCGTTTTTCTTATATTTAATGGTGACGCCACGTTCCCAGTTGTCATACATGAATGCACCGGTACCCACTGGATGGATGGCTGCCCAGTCTTTTCCATTCTTTTCATAGGCTGTTGGTGAAATCATTTGAATCCAGAAACAAAGCGCGTTGTTCAAGCTGCTGTTCCATTTCTCCAGATTCACTCTTACGGTAGATTCATCTACTACGTCAATCGAGTTAATCCCATTTACTTCGCCCCGTTTGGCTTTTTGGAACAACTCAAGATTCCATTTCACAGCCTCTGCGTTAAAATCAGTACCGTCATGGAACTTAATTCCTTTTTTCAAATAATAGGTAATGGTTTTTGCCTGCGGGTCGGTTTCCCACTTTTCTGCCAAAAGCGGCTGCATAACGCCCTTCTCATCAAATTTCCCTAAAGTTTCAAGAACTGGTGTCATCATGTGCAAGAAACCGCTTCCAACTTGCTCAGGTGGATTTCCTAAATTCGCGGGTTCAATTGGTGAGGAAATTTTTAATAAGCCGCCATACTGTGGCTTTCCTAAATCTTCCTGGTTTTGCAAGGAAGATGGAGAATCTGAGGTAGTAGATTTTGATACCGAACAGCCGGAAAGTATAACAGCAATTATCAAACCAATCATAGCATTAAGATATAAAAACTTTGATTTCCTTTTGGTCATAAAAAGAACCCTCCTTTGAATCTCTTAATCTAATTTAGAAAAACATAAGTACTTTTCCCTATTTTCCTCCTTCGTGATTGATTAAACCAAGGACATACATTATCATTTAGATACTACGGTATCTAATTAATGTTTTTATCTTACTATATATTTTTAAATATTTCAATAATTTGAAAAATAAAAAATATTATTATACTCCTTCTATTTTTGTTGGATTTCATTCTGTGATATGATTTACTTGTGAATTACACTATCTGGAAAAAATGTATTTTAAGTAAAGGAACGATGTCAAAATGGCCCGAAAAAGCAGAGAAGAAGCGAAAAAAACACGCAATATGCTGAACCAGATTAGTTTGGACCTCTTTCTTAAGAAAGGCTACCATAATACAACAATTGACGACATTTGCAAAAAAGCTGGGGTCACCAAAGGGGCTTTTTATAATCATTTTAAAAATAAAGGTGAAATTATCCTTAGTTCCTGGTTTGACCTTGATGAGGATGTGATTACCAGTGTATCATCACAAACCTATCAAACTAATAAAGAAGAATTGATCGCCCTATGTGAGGGAATGTACAATTATGTAAATGAAGGGCGCAGAGAATGGACAGTGACCATCTATACCTTGCAAATCAATGACGAACAGCCTTCCTACATGATTTCACAAGAACGGCGAATGTTTAACCATTTTAAAGGGATTATTCAAAAGGGACAGAAGCAAAATGAATTCCGCCGAGATATGGATGCCGGATTTATCGCCCACATGATTCTCATTTTTACCAGAGGCATTATCTTCGACTGGCTGCTCCATTCTACAGATAAATTAGGGCCCGAACATTTGAGGCTGCTTGTTCCGTTTTTCGATACTTTTGATCCTAAACTGGAGTGTGTGAAAAAATAAGGGCTGCTTAGGAACAAATACACGCGTAAGATTCGTTTCGTTAAAAGCCAGTCTTGATTCTATAGTTGAGGCTGGCTTTTTCAAAGCTGAACTAATTGTTAAAATTAGTTCAGCTTAAAAATAGCTATAAAATGTTAGTTAATTCTCTAAATCTTTCTAACATTTTTCGCAAAATGCCTGCTCAGCTAGCCCCTTGAATAGTTCAACTCCCGATTCAATCAGTTCATCACGGAAGTCATACTCTTGCGTATGAATATGTGGATAATCTTCCCCATTTCCAATAAAGAAATATGTACCTTTTGTTAACTTTGTAAAGTGTCCAAAATCTTCTGAAGCACGGAATGCTTCTTTCATTTCAAATAATTCCATTCCCTTGGCTTGTGCAACCAATCGAATCTTATCTGCACTTTCTTTATGATTAAACGTTTCCGGGAATTCATCATTATATTGGAAACTTACTTTTAACCCGAATTCTTCGGCCTGCTCTTTCGCAGAGTTTTCAAGGTTTTCTTGTAGTCGATCCAACTCTTCTTCGTAAAGAGCACGTATTGTCATACGAAGATCTCCTTTTGATGCAGCAATACCAAAAGCTTTTTCACCTACATCGATTTGGACAACTGTGCATAGGATAAGACCTTTATTTTTTTCCGGAGAGGTGAATTCAGGGATTGCTCCGAGAATATTACCGATTGCGAAGGATGGATTAATCCCCGTTTCTGGCTGACTAGCATGGGCAGGAGCACCTTCCATATGTATCGTCATCCCTTTAGATGCACACATCATCGTTCCATCGATAATTCCTACAGTCTTGTAAGGGAAACCACTCATATTATGGTAGGCATAAATTTCATCAATATTATGTTCTTTAATGAAATCAATACATTGAATAGCACCATCTCCTGTTTCTTCAGCAGGCTGAAAGAGGAAAAAGATATTTTTATCTGCACCCACCTGATTGATTTCAAGCGCAAATCCTGCTAGAGTTGCTGAGTGGCCATCATGACCACATTTGTGTGCTTTTCCAGGGAATTGAGAAGCCCATGGCAGTTCGATGAATTCATCCATTGGAAGTGCATCAAACTCTGCACGGAAAGCAATATTTGGTTTATCTGTTCCTGCTCGATATATCGCGTAGAACCAATTTCCTTTATCTACAAGTTCAAGTTCTGTATTCGCTTTCAAAAACTCCATTAAATGTTGTTTTGTCCAAACTTCTTCGTTAGAAAGTTCAGGATGTTGATGCAATTCGTGTCGTAGTTTTTTTGCCAATTCATAATTTTGAATTTTCATTTTATATAATCTCACTTTCTAAACTTTTTATTTCCGCTGTTGATTTTTGAGTTACAAGACTGACAACTACCGTTACGATTGCGTTAATGATTAACATATATAAACCATTATTAATATCTAAAATAAATGAAGGTAGGTCCGGGAATAATGTTGCCACAGTTGTACCTGTCGCTGCGGAGTATAAAGCTAATGATACACCCATGACAATACCACTGATTGCACCTTGTTCCGTAACAAAGTTTTTCTTTTGTAAACTAAAAATAAGAGCTGGGAATAGCTGCATAATAAAGTTATAGCTAATTAATTGCAGGAACACGATTGCACCGTGTGAATTTAATGTTGAGTATAAGCTAATAATTGCTGCAACAATTGCGAAAAGACGTGCAATATTCATTTGCTTACGAACTGAAGTATCTGGTTTCAACGGCATATAAATATTCGAAGTTATCATTGAACCAATTGTAATGAGCGCGACAGAACACGGTACTAAAGATGCCAGTAACCCCGCTGCTCCAATGAATCCTACAAACCAAGGATCAAATGTTTCAAATACTAACTTAATTAATGCTAAATCACTTTCAGCTCCTGTTAGTGTCGGAATCGCTAATATCGCCGTTAATCCGACAAGACATGCAAATAGCTGCATCAATGAATATAACGGCATTAAAATAGTATTTTTACGAAGGGCTTTGTCATTTTTCGCTGCATAAATCGATAAAAATGAATTTGGCCAAAGATATAACCCTAAACACATTAATACGACAGTAGAGACATACCATACAAGACTTAGACCTTTATCTGGAAATATTAATACTTGAGGCCTAACCTCAGCAACTTCTTTAACCATTGATCCAACTCCATCATAATAATGGAATGGGAAGTAAAGACCTAAAAATAGAAGCACACCAAACAGAAGAATATCCTTAATCAAGGCTACACGAGCAGATCCATGAAGACCCGAAATTAATGTATAGATTAAGACAATAATACTTCCAAACCAAATTGCTGCTGTAGAAGATATTGCTCCGTAGGATGCGACTGACACAATTAGTCCCATCCCTTTTAATGCCATTACTAATGTAGGAATAATTGCTATAGCTCCTACGATTGTAATAAGCTTCCCTAAAAACGGACTATTATATTTTTTCTCAAAAAAGTCACCTTGTGAAATTAGATTATGCTTTTTACTATAATGTCTAATTTTCGGTAATAGAAAATAGCCAATAATGCAAGCAATCGAGATATATGACATGATATAAAGAGTCGCAATCCCACTATTATAAGCTAGTCCTACTAACCCAGTTAGAGTGAAGGCGGTAAAAAACTCCCCTGCTAATAAAAAGAAAGTAATGATAGCGCCCATGCCTCGTCCACCTAATGCCCACTCTTCCAATTTGTCATTTTTGCCTTTACCTGCTTGTATCGCCGTATACATGCAAAAGATTACAACGGCTATCATAATCAATAATGAAATATTCAATCTGACACCTCCTCATCATGTTGATCAAACCTATACAAAATAAATATAGTTAAAGAACTTAAAATAACCCACAATACGGTCCAAAACATTGAAAATGGCAGCCCTAATACATAAGGTTCAATCCGATTCGCTAAAGGTACACCAATAAGAAAAGCAACAACCGGAATAAACACCAGAAAATATAATGGTTTCAAATTAAACAACCTCCTCTACTTTTAATAAAGTTTGTACAAACCGTTTCATACGGTACATGCCCTTTTCCAGATTTCCCATTGAACATGCATATGAAATACGGATGTACCCTTCGCCATATTCAGAAAAACCATAGCCCGGAATGACGGCCACTTTCTCTTTATCCACTAGTTGATGGATAAATTCATTCGAACTTAAACCTGTCTTTTCGATTGAAACAAATAAATAAAACGCACCATCTGGTTTAATTGCTTCTAAGCCCATGTCCGTAATAAGTTGATAAATATAGTTACGTCGTTTTTCATATTGCTGACGCATTTCTTCGACTTCTGGTAAATCGTGATTTAATGCCTCGATTGCAGCGTATTGACTCACTGAACTTGCACACACACAGTTATATGCATGAACTTTAAACATTTCGTCTGTTATATATGCAGGGGCTAATGTGTAGCCAATTCTCCAACCTGTCATAGCATGGGACTTTGATAAACCATTAATGACTATGCATTGCTCTTTCATTTCTGGGAATGAAGCGATTGAAATATGTTTCAATCCATATGTTAGTTCACTGTATATTTCATCTGAAATAATAAGTATATCTTTTCCTCTTAATAGGTTTGCAATTTTTTCTATTTCTTGAGCGTTTAAAATAGTACCTGTAGGGTTTGAAGGATATGGTAAAACAACACATTTTGTTTTTTCTGTTAAATTTTCTTCAATTAATTTTGCAGAGATTTTACAATTATTTTTACGAGTATCCACAAACACAGGTGTTGCGTAGCACATTCGAATAAGTGGTTCATAACCTGGATAAATTGGTGCTGGTAAAATGACTTCATCACCTGGCTCTAATATCGTACGGAAGGCAATATCCAGCGCTTCACTTGCGCCCATTGTAATTAAAATTTCATCTTCTGGGCGATAATTTAGATGGTAACGTCTTTTTACAAAGTCAGACGCAGCTTGTCTAAGTTCAAGCAGACCTGAGTTATGTGTATAACCAGTCATACGCGCTTCAATTGCACGTTTCCCTGCTTCTAAAATGGAATCCGGTGTTACAAAATCCGGTTGCCCAATTGTAAAGTTAATAATCGACGGATCATTCGCCACTTTATTTCCAATTTCACGAATGGCAGAAATTTTGATGTTTTTTACTGTTTTACTAAGTAAATGATCCATGATGCTCTCCCCTTCAATCTATAATTGAGTACACTTTGTAATACGCAAGAAGCATGCCAATTTTAAAATACTGATAAATCAGTACTTTCTAAAAACTTAAATTGAATTTATAATTCAATTCCAACTTATTGATTCTAATTAGATTCACTCCGTGTCGAAAAATGTATAACTACGCCTAATTATATGCTATAGTTTCTTACATAGGGGTTTAGAATGAGTCGGTTACGAATCAATACTGAAGGTTTAAAACTTTTCTTATATGTTGAAATTCTTATGGAATGGGGGCAAACACTTTGACAGCAAAGGCCTTACAACAATTTGATGGGCAATTACTTTTAAAGATTCTTAATACATTAAAAGACCCTATTTGGATTAACGATAAAAATGGAAATGTATTGTGGGTAAATCAGGCAGCTGATGATTTTTTTTCAATCGGTGATCTGAAAGGCCAAAATGTTTTTGAAATGGAAAAAAAAGGTCTATTTTCACCTTCTATCGCAAGGCTTGTCATCGAACAGAAACGGTTTATTAGCACCGCCCAGATTACCCAAAATAATGTTCACTTGCTTGTTTCTGGTGACTATATTCCAGACGAGAACGGGGATATTGAATATATCATTACACATGCAAGACAATTATCCCAAGCTATCAATCAATCGAGTGAATTAGAAAAAGTCGAATCTATTTTACAACTATATAAACAGCAAATTCGCGAACTAATCTTGCAAAAAACTCAGCAGGATGAAGATTTCTATGTTGGAAAAAGTAAAGCTGCTCAATCCATTTCTGTATGGTTTCAAAAGATTGCTGATATCGATACAACGATTCTATTAACAGGAGAAACAGGTGTTGGGAAAACAGCCTTTGCCTATCGAATTCATCAGCTGAGTAGTCGTAATAAAAAACCATTTATTCATTTAGACTGCGGTGCAATTCCAGAATCTCTCATTGAATCTGAATTATTTGGATACAAAAAAGGGGCATTTACAGGGGCCAATACGACTGGAAAACTCGGTTTAATTGCAGCGGCTGATCAGGGAACTTTATTTTTAGACGAAATCGGGGAATTCCCTCTTCATCTACAATCAAAGCTTCTGCAATTTTTACAAAACAAGACATTTCGAATGATTGGGGATAACCAAGTACAACAAGCGGATGTGCGAATTATTGCAGCCACGAATGTAAATTTAGTGGAACGCGTCAAAGAAGGAACATTTCGTAAGGACTTATTTTATCGTTTAAACATCCTTCCTATGAAACTACCACCTTTACGCGAAAGAAAAGAAGATATTATTCCACTTTTAAATTTTTATTTAAGTAAATTCAACCAAAAGTATGGTCGGCAGCATACTTTATCAAAAAACATTTTGGATACCCTATACAATTACCGTTGGGAAGGAAATATTCGTGAACTTGAAAATTTAATAGAACGATTAGTGATTACATCTCCAGGTCCAAAACTTGATATAAATGATTTACCAAGCGACTTCCCCCTTCAGCAGTCTCAGCAAAAGCTCCCTCAAATCGTAGAAGAAGTGAGTTTACCATTCTATTTAGAACAGATTGAAAAAAGCATTTTAATTAAAACCTATAATGAAACGAATAGCACATGGAAAACGGCAAAAAAACTCGGTGTATCCCAATCCTATATCATTCGTCGGTTAAAAAAATTCAATTTGAGAATAAGTGAGAAGGAATTGGTTGAGGAGTAGTTTTTAGGAAACTCAACGCGGATAAAATGATAAAATCGCGGATATCCAATCCAAATTTCAGGATAACCCCCAACACGTATAAGTTATAAAAAATGAATAACAAAAAAAAATCCTTGCGCACAAGCACAAGGATTTTCCAATTTTAAACCCAGCCTCTAAAGCGAGATGCTTCAGACATTCTGCGGGCGCCAACCATGTAGGCAGCAAGACGCATATTTACTTTTCTATGCTGGGCTGTATCATA
The DNA here is from genome assembly GCF_031457145.1 of Neobacillus niacini. GTDB lineage: Bacteria > Bacillota > Bacilli > Bacillales > Cytobacillaceae > Neobacillus > Neobacillus niacini_J. Next base: position 105,950 of record NZ_JAVDVZ010000001.1, on the reverse strand, counting down.
CACATTACTGAAGGCCTGAACGAGTGCTTTGCGAAGTTTATCGTTCACTTCTTCCTCCGTCCAGTAATAGCCCTGATTGTTTTGAACCCACTCAAAATAAGAAACAGTTACCCCGCCAGAGCTTGCTAACACATCAGGAACAAGGAGAATTCCGCGGTCAGTTAAGATCTTTGTAGCTTCAATTGTTGTCGGTCCATTAGCTGCCTCCACAACGATAGATGCTTTAATATTATCAGCATTCTCAGCTGTAATTTGATTGGATATAGCGGCCGGTACAAGAATGTCGCAATCCAATTCAAGCAGCTCTTTATTCGAAATCGTATTTTCAAATAGTGTTGTTACCGTTCCGAAACTATCTCTTTTGTCTAAAAGATAATTAATATCAAGGCCATCAGGATCATGTAGAGCCCCGTATGCATCAGATATTCCAATTACCCTCGCTCCAGCATCATGCATGAATTTTGCTAAAAAACTGCCTGCGTTACCAAATCCCTGAACTACGACATGGGCACCTTCAATTGAAATACCTCGTTTCTTTGCTGCTTCTTCTATGCAAATGACAACGCCTTGGGCAGTAGCCTTATCTCTCCCTTGTGATCCACCAAGTACAATAGGTTTGCCCGTAATGAATCCTGGAGAATCGTGTTCACGCAAACGGCTGTACTCATCCATCATCCAAGCCATGATTTGAGAGTTCGTATAAACATCAGGTGCAGGAATATCTTTTGTTGGACCTACGATTTGGCTAATGGCTCTTACGTATCCACGACTTAAACGTTCTAATTCGCCCATAGACATGGTGCGTGGATCACAAATGATTCCGCCTTTACCGCCCCCGTACGGAAGATTAACGATACCGCATTTTAAACTCATCCACATCGATAATGCTTTCACTTCATCTTCATTGACTTCAGGATGGAATCTTACGCCGCCTTTAGTTGGCCCTACCGCATCATTATGCTGTGAGCGATAACCGGTAAAAATTTTAACCTCACCACTATCCATCCTTACAGGAATTCTAACTGTCAGCATTCTTAACGGCTCTTTAAGAAGCTCATACATCACATCTGAATAACCCAATTTATTCAAAGCATCTTTGATAACAACTTGAGTTGAAGTAAATAGATTTAATGTTTCCTCCACTTTTTGATCCGGTTTCTCCGTTACCACTGCAGTCCCCATAATGGCACCTCTTAATTAGTTATATAAAAAAACTTCTCCCGTTTAAATTAACCTAAAATTATGCTGATACGTTCGATTGCCCAATCTAATTCTTTTTTGCTGATTACTAATGGGGGAGCAAAACGAATAACTGTATCATGCGTTTCTTTACATAAAAGACCTTCTTCTTTTAATGCTTCACAATATTTGCGGGCAGGCTCTGTTAGCTCGACACCGATAAATAAACCTCGTCCGCGAACTTCTTTAATGATTGGGTTTTTAATTTCTTTTAATTTGCCCACAAAATATTCGCCAAGTTCAAGAGAACGATCCGCCAGTTTTTCTTCAACAAGTACATTCATAGAAGCAACTGAAACAGCACATGCCATTGGGTTTCCACCGAATGTTGAACCGTGTGATCCTGGGTTAAATACGCCAAGAATGTCTTTACTAGCAACTACACAAGAAATCGGGAACACTCCGCCGCCTAATGCTTTTCCTAAGATGAACATATCAGGATCAACATCTTCCCATTCACATGCAAACATTTTACCCGTGCGAGCTAGCCCAGCCTGAATTTCGTCGGCAACGAAGAGAACATTATTTTCTTTACATAATTCAGATGCATTCTTCAAGAATCCTTCCGGCGGAATCACAATTCCAGCTTCACCTTGGATAGGCTCAATTAGGAAAGCTGCTGTATTTTCTGTAATGGCATTTTTCAAGGCTTCTAAGTCACCGTAAGGGATAAGTTTAATACCTGGCAGCATTGGACCGAATCCGCGTTGATATTCTGCTTCAGAGGAAAGCGAAACCGCTGTCATAGTCCGGCCATGGAAATTTCCTACACATGCAACAATCTCGGCTTGATTTTCAGCTACGCCTTTTACATCATAAGCCCAGCGGCGAGCAGCTTTAATTGCCGTTTCAACTGCTTCAGCCCCTGTATTCATAGGAAGAGCCATTTCTTTATTTGTTAATTTGCATATCATTTCATACCATGGGCCAAGCTGGTCATTATGAAATGCACGGGAAGTTAACGTCACACGATCAGCCTGATCTTTTAACGCTTGAATGATTTTTGGATGACGGTGCCCCTGGTTAACTGCTGAGTAAGCACTTAACATATCCATATATTTATTGCCTTCAGGGTCTTCTACCCATACTCCTTCAGCTTTTGAAATAACAATTGGCAGCGGGTTATAGTTGTGTGCCCCAAATTTTTCAGATTGATCAATTAATGATTGTGTCTTTGTTGATTGTGCAATCATATAATATTTCCTCCTTGTGGAAAGTTGAATTTAATAGATAGTTCTGGTTACAAGTAAGCACTTTCTTTAAAAAAAAATCTAAATTTTATTTGCGAAAATCCAAGATTATTCTCCGAACCTGCCATTTAGCTAGTGTCCGGCGCTCCCCAAGGTGCCGGCCGCTGGACAAGCTATTCTTAATACATTTCAGAAGTTGTTTTGGCTTGCATATGAAGCTGAACGTAGTCAGGACCGCCTGCTTTTGAATCTGTTCCTGACATGTTGAATCCGCCAAATGGCTGGTAGCCAACAATCGCGCCCGTACAGCCGCGGTTAAAGTAAAGGTTACCTACATGGAAATCTTCACGGGCTTTTTGGATGTTAACACGGTTGTTTGTTATCACTGCACCTGTTAAGCCGTATTCTGTATCGTTTGCGATTTCAATGGCATGATCGAAATCTTTTGCTTTAGTTAAGCCGACTACTGGTCCGAAGATTTCTTCCTTCATGATACGTGCATCTGGCGTAAGGTCAGCGAATACTGTCGGTTTGATGAAGAAGCCTTTAGAGCTGTCTCCTTCTCCGCCTGTCATCAGCTTTCCTTCTTCTTTACCAATTTCAATATAACTCATGATTTTATCAAATGCATTTTGGTCAATGACTGTCGCCATGTAATTACCAAGGTCTGCTGGATCCCCTTGTGTTAATTCATTTGTTAATTCAACAACACGGCTTAACACTTGGTCGTATACATCTTCAACGATAACTGCACGGGAACATGCTGAACATTTTTGTCCAGAGAAACCAAACGCTGAAGTCACAATAGACTGAGCTGCTAGTTCAAGATCTGCTTCCTTATCAACAACGATTGTGTCTTTACCGCCCATTTCAGCGATTACACGTTTAATCCAGATTTGGCCTTCATTCAATTTAGAAGCACGCTCGTTGATGCGAAGACCAACATCACGAGAACCAGTGAATGAAATGAAACGAGTATCTTTATGGTCAACTAAATAATCTCCCACTTCAGAACCGCTTCCTGGAACGAAGTTAAGAACGCCTGCGGGAAGACCTGCTTCTTCCATCACTTCAACAAATTTCGCAGCGATAATCGGAGTTGTAGAAGCTGGTTTTAATAGAACTGTATTTCCGGCAACAATTGCAGCCACAGTTGTTCCAGCCATGATAGCAAACGGGAAGTTCCAAGGTGAGATGATAACGCCAACACCCAATGGAATATAATCATAACGGTTATATTCATTCGGACGGCTGTTTACTTTAACACCATCTTTGATTCTTAGCATTTCGCGAGCGTAAAATTCAAGGAAGTCAATGGCTTCAGCTGTATCAGCATCTGCTTCTCTCCATGGCTTTCCTGCCTCTTTTGTCATTAAGGCAGAAAACTCATGCTTACGGCGGCGAATGATTGCAGCCGCTTTAAATAATACGTCCGCACGTGTTTCCGGTGCCACCCTTTTCCATGTTTTGAAGGCTTTTACAGCCGCTTGCATAGCTTTTTCAGCTAAATTACGGTTTGCTTTTGATACGCGTCCAACGACTTCTTCTTTATTAGCTGGATTGATTGATACGATTTTTTCCTCAGTAGTGACACGCTCTCCCCCGATTATTAGATCGTAATCTTGGCCTAAGTAGCTCTCCACTGTTTGTAATCCTTTTTTAAATGCAGTTTGATTAGCTTCTAAAGAAAAATCTGTGAATGGTTCATGTTTATATGGTTGTACCATTATTTCATCCCCTTATAATTAATTTTTTCGGTCAATATACATTAATGCAAGAATTGTGCCAACTTCACAAATGAAGGATGGCAATGCTTTTAAATTTTTTAGAGCAAATTATTTTTTCTGTGCTAATTTTTTTTGCTCCACAAAGTGCAAAATTTTATTGCACCTTTGCTTCACTCTATATAAAATAAAAGGAGTAAGAAAAAGGAGTTTTAACATGAAGGATGTTGTACATCTAAATTTAATGAATAAATTTTTTAAGCAGATTCTAGATGAAATAGATGTTGGTGTTCATGTTGTAAATCATGAAGGAAAAACAATGATTTACAATAGGAAAATGGCCGAAATCGAGGGCATGAATTTCGAAGACGTTTTGGATAAAAGCCTGCTGGATGTTTTCTCCTTTCACAAAAATGAGGACAGCACTCTCCTTGAAGTACTTCAAAAAGGAACAAGGATTAAAAACTCAAAGCAGACTTATTTTAATAATCAAGGGCAAGAAATTACCACAATTAATAATACGATACCCATTACAGACAACGGAGTGCGTATTGGTGCCATGGAAATTGCCCGTGACGTCACGAAATTAGAGAAACTGATCAGGGAAAATATGAATAAAAAGGGCGATACCCGCTATACCTTTAACAGTATTATTGGGAGCAGCGAGCAAATCCAGGAGGTTATTGAAGCGAGCAAAAGAGCCACCCGTACAAATTCATCCATTCTTATCACCGGGGAGACAGGAACAGGAAAGGAAATCTTCGCTCAAAGTATTCATAATGGAAGCAGCCGATCCTCAAAGCCTTTCATTTCTCAAAACTGTGCAGCATTGCCTGATAGTCTTATCGAAGGGCTTCTTTTTGGAACAAAAAAAGGAGCATTCACCGGAGCAATAGAGCGTCCTGGATTATTTGAACAGGCAGAAGGCGGAACACTGCTGCTGGATGAACTGAATTCATTAAATCCACCCTTACAAGCAAAGCTATTACGGGTTTTACAGGAAAAGACCATACGTCGAATCGGTGATACAAAGGACCAGAAAGTAGATGTCAGAGTAATTGCGACGATTAATGAAGATCCGATAGATGCCATTTCCGCCGGGAGACTTCGCAAGGATTTATACTACAGGCTTAGTGTCGTTTCCCTTTTTATTCCACCTCTGAATAAGAGAAGAAAGGATATCCGGGATCTTGTTCAGGATTTCATAGAGAAATATAATCAATTATTTGGTATGCGGGTTACAGGGATTAATGATGAGGTTTTGAGGGCTTTTGATCAATACGATTGGCCTGGTAATGTCCGTGAATTGGAGCATATTATCGAAGGTGCTATGAATTTAATCGACCACGAAGATACTATATCCTATATTCACCTGCCGATTCATTTTCGAAATAAGCAGCAATTGAAATCGAATAACGCCTCACCCGTACTGCCAGACGAAATGCCGATTCAAAAGGGCAGGCAAGTTATACCTTTAGATCAATATATGGAGGAAGCTGAAATCTATTATTTAAAGACGGTTTTAAAGCAAAATAATTTCAATATTACGCAAGCTGCCAAATCTCTTGGCATGAGCCGACAAAACCTCCAGTACCGTGTGAAAAAGCACAAAATAAGCAAAGACTAACACGATATAAAAAAAGGCGAGGCACTGCCCCGCCTTTTTGCCTTGGAATGACCTAATAACCTTATGATAACACTGGTACCTTTTCAAAGTCATTATAATAAATGACCTCTGAAAGGATTCTACTGCCTTCTAATTTATCATACTTCGCTTTTGCCTCATCCCTATTATCAAATTCAAACAATTGGATGCTGCCTTTTACATAATAAGTTAATACCCACACAATCATTTCCTCCTTCATATTGAAATTTAAATAAGGCAACTAATTAATATGCAAGAAGTGTACCAAAAACCTAATCATCCCAACAAATACAAAACCCAACAAATCAAATGATTTATTGGGTGAGATGGTATAAGTTTGTTGGCTTTAAATCTGAAATAATTGGTTGGCAAAAAATAACCTGTATACCCTTATTCCGTTTCCCTTCAAGAGGCCTTGTGCTCTAAACGTAGTTTATCCGCAACCATAGCGATAAACTCTGAGTTTGTCGGTTTAGCCTTGGACATGCTTACAGTGTAACCGAATAGGGACGAAATCGAATCGATATTTCCACGACTCCAAGCTACTTCGATTGCATGGCGAATAGCTCGTTCCACACGGCTGGCTGTAGTGTTGTATTTTTTCGCAATATCAGGGTATAACACTTTGGTAATAGAACCGAGTAATTCAATATCGTTGTAAACCATTGAAATCGCTTCGCGCAGATATAAATAACCCTTAATATGCGCCGGAACACCAATTTCATGGATAATGCTTGTAATGCTGGCATCGAGGTTTCTTGGTTTATTTTCAGTATGTGATCGATAACTTCCTGATGGAACCTTGCGGCTAACCTGACTGCTTTTACCGCTTACTTGGCGAATATGATTTCCTAGGTTCTCCATATCAAATGGCTTCAAAATAAAATAGGAAGCACCAAGCTCTACAGCCTTCTTAGTAACGTCTTCTTGTCCAAATGCAGTTAGCATAATTACATTAGGAATAGCGCCCTTTTTCAGCTCTCTTAAGCGCTCTAGAACGGCTAAACCATCTAGATGCGGCATAATAATATCTAAAACGAGTACATCCGTATCTGTTGATTCAAGAAGTTCTAAGCAATCTTGACCATTATGTGCGATACCCGCAATTTCCATATCATCTTGGGAAGAAATATAGTCTTCTAGTAATCCCACTAACTCCCTATTGTCATCAACGACACATACTTTAATCTTTTTCACCTTTATATCCTCCTCAAGTCCAAATGGTCATATCTATTTAATCATTTAATTTTATTCTCTCATTTCTATTCTAAATTACAAATTCGACAATGCAACTAAAATTCCTCTAGTTTTTTTAATATTTCTTAAAATAGTGATAAAATCTTATCTTTTCTTTGTTTTCCTTTAAATTTCGACTTAATTCGCATGGTTTGCTAAATATCACCAATGGTTGTCGAATTTTCTTTATGCAAGGCTCTTTTCTTAAACTTTGTTGCTGTTAATAACAAAAATTAATGATTATGCTGTGTTTTAGCAGAAAACAGCAGAAATTAAAAAAGAAAAGAGCTTGCAAACTTTAATCTAAGGCGCAAAATAACTATTTCCACGTTAAAATCGGCTTTAGGATTTTAACAACAATCGTTACAAAAACAGCCTTATGCAAAAACAAAATAGGCGTATTTCGCCTATTTTGTTTACTGATCTTATTTAACTTGCTTTTTCCTGTATTTTCTCATATATGTTAATTCCTGCTTCATTCAACATCCATTCAATGTGTACTCCATAACCGGAGGTTGGGTCATTGACAAAGACATGTGTTACTGCACCAATCAACTTGCCATCTTGGATAATTGGGCTTCCGCTCATCCCCTGAACGATTCCTCCTGTTTTTTCAAGGAGTCTTGGGTCAGTAACTTTTATTACCATGCCTTTAGTTGCTGGAAATTTCTGCGGGATAGTGCTGACAATTTCAATTTCGAATTCTTCAACTCTGTCGTCATTTACCACTGTTAAAATTTTTGCCTTCCCTTCCTTTATTTGGTGAGATAAGGCAATTGGCAGTGGTTTATCCATAATTCCATTCTTTAAATCTTTATTTAACACCCCAAATATGCCAAATGGACTATTTTTTTGGATGTTTCCGACAATTTCGCGGTCTGAGGAAAAGCGTGCAAGCTTTTCACCTGGATCTCCGTTACTCCCTTTTTCAATCGATGTAACCGTAGAACGAACGATTTGACCATCCTCAACAACAATCGGTTTTTTCGTATCCATATCGGAAATAACGTGCCCTAAGGCACCATATTTTTTTGATTGAGGATCAAAAAATGTCATGGTTCCAATTCCTGCTGCTGAATCGCGAATATATAAACCAAGCTTATAGGAATTTTCTCCCTTTTCTTTTAATGGGGTAAGTTTCGTGGTGAACTTACCACTTTCCCTGCTGATAACCATATCTAATGCTTTCTCATTTTGTCCTGCTGTTTGTACAAAGGGTGCCACATCAGTCATCTTTTCTATTTTGTTTCCATTGATTTCTGTAATGATATCACCGATTTTGATTCCTGCAATTTCTCCAGGTGATTTTTTTCCATCCTCGGTATTAACTAAATGGTGACCTACGACCAATACGCCAACCGTATTTAATTTAACGCCAATGGATTGTCCACCTGGTTGGACTCTGAAATCCTTTAAGACATTTACATCGACCTTTTTTACGGGGATTCCTGCAAATTCTAATAACATTGCTTCTTTGCCTTTTTCACTTGCATTCAATGTAATGTCCTTTTGATCTTGTTCAAGCGTGATATTCGAATTGTGAGATACAAAAGAGGCTGATACCGGTACAGCCTTTTGGAAAGTATAATCTTGTCCTTCAAAGACTGTAATGGTCTTTGGTATATCAAGGTACCTCTGAATTGGCTGAAAAAAAAGAACGCTGATTAATGAAACAAGGAGAATTCCACCAATGATCTTTCTAATTATTTCTAACTTCAAAATCTTCACTCTCCTCGTTTGCGTTTCACTTCACTCTTTATTAAATGGCTACATCTTTAATTTTGCCTGTATCTGCGGCATTTATAACCTGAGACTACATAAAAAAGCTCCCCTATTTGGGAAGCTTTTCAATTTTTTTATTTTCAGATGCTAAAAACAACAATTCTTCAGCATGTTTTTTGGTTAAGTCGGTAATTTCAGTCCCAGAAATCATTCGGCCAATTTCCTTTATTTTTTCTTTCATACTGAGAGGACTTACCGAGGTTTTAGTTCGACCGCCTTCTGTCACTTTGGAAATAAACAAATGGATATCTGCCATGGCAGCTACTTGAGGTAAGTGAGAAATACATAAAACCTGGGAGTCTACGGCCACTTTATAAATTTTTTCAGCGATTGATTGTGCCACCCTGCCGCTGACTCCGGTGTCCACCTCATCAAAAATAATCGAGGTAATACCTTGGTGTTTCGAAAAAATGCTCTTAAGTGCGAGCATAATCCTTGATAACTCACCACCAGAGGCAATTTTCGATAATGGCTTTAACGGTTCACCAGGATTTGTTGAGATAAAAAACTCGACATGATCAACTCCATTTTTTGTAAAATGAGGTAAAATCGATTCAAAGCGAATTTCAAAGACTGTTTTTGCCATGTATAGCCCTTTTAACTCATTATGTATTAATTTTGTTAGCTTTTTCGCCCAACTTTTGCGAAGCTCTGTTAGCTGTTTGGCTTCAAGACTTAAATCCTTCCTAATCGAAGCTAATTGCTTCTCTAATTGTCCAATATGCGTTTCTTTGTTTTGCAAGGTTTCAATTTCTTCCTCAATTTTTGCTGCATATTCTAAAATTTCTTCAATCGTTTTTCCGTATTTCCGTTTTAGTTGATTGATTTCATTTAGTCTTTCTTCAATTTGATTTAAACGTTGCGGGTCATATTCTAAGACATCAAGTTCATTCCTTAATGTACGAGAAGCATCCTCTAATTGATAAAAGCAATTCATGACGTTTTCAAATACTTCTTTGTAAGAAGAATCTAACGTAGCTGCGTCTTCAAGCTGTCCCATCACCAAACTAATCCAATCAAGACCCTTTTGTTCACCTGTTAAGGCATTATAACTGGATTGAACCGCTTCAAAAACTCGCTCAAAATTAGCTAGTTTTCTTTTTTCTTCAAAAAGCTCCTCATCTTCATGCAGCTTTAAATGTGCATTTTGAATCTCGTCAAATTGAAATTGAATTAAATCCAGACGATGTGCTGTTTTCTGCTCATTCTCAGTTAAAGACTTAAGCTTTTGTAAGGTTTGTTCATAGCGATGAAACACTTCATGATATTCTGCCTGTGAAAGTGAAATATCTTCTGACCCAAATTGATCAAGCAGATGTATGTGCCTGCTTTCATCCATTAAATCTTGGTGTTCATGCTGGCTATGTATATCAACTAATGTTGAACCAACTTCCCGAAGAGTTGAAATAGTCACAAGTTTACCATTGATTCTACACACACTTTTGCCTGTACGAAAAATATCTCTGCGTAAAACAACCATACCTTCTTCAATATCAATTCCAAACTCTAATGCTTTTGAAAACACGGGATGGTGTTCATCCATTTGAAAAAGTCCTTCAATTTCGGCTTTTTCCTCCCCATGCCTGACAAAATCAGCTGAGCCCCTACCGCCTACTAGAAGATGAATAGCGTCGATAATAATTGACTTCCCGGCACCGGTCTCACCAGTTAACACAGTCATACCCTTTTCAAATGATAAGGAAATGGCCTCTATAATAGCAAAGTTCTTAATCGATAATTCTGATAACATGGTGCTTCCTCCCTTAAAGCATATCAAGGAACCGATTGGTTATTGTTTCTGTATCTTCGGGTGTACGACAAATAATTAAGATGGTATCGTCGCCACAAAGGGTTCCTATTATTTCTTCCCAATCAAGGTTATCCAAGAGAGCCCCAATTGCCATCGCATTACCAGGCAAACATTTCATGACAAGTAAATGTCCAGCTGAGTCTATCCGAACAAACGCGTCTATTAATGACCTTTTTAATTTTTGCAATGGATTAAACCGTTGATCTGCTGGAAGGCTATATTTGTATCTCCCATCAGACAATGGTACTTTAACTAGGTGCAACTCTTTAATGTCCCGAGAAACAGTTGCTTGAGTCACATTAACCCCTGCACTTTTTAACTCATCAACCAGTTCATCTTGTGTTTCAATATCATTACTAGCAATAATTTCTCTAATTTTTATATGTCGTTGCCCTTTATTCAATGTATTCACCCCGTAGTCATTGAAACATCTCCGTATTTTGTACAAAAATGTCGCTTCTAACCCTATGTTAGCCGATTTTTCCGAAGAAGTACAATGATTATTTAGCAAAAAATGACCATAACAAAATAGAAGGATAAGCACATGCTTATCCTTCCACATCTTGTTTCGATTTAAATTCTTGATGTGAGTCCTTTACAATTTGGGAAGGCTGGATTGGTAATAGATTCTGACCTTTATCCTGACTTCCTAACCATTTAAGGTGTAGAAGAAACTCAATATTTCCGTCTCCGCCCGTTATCGGAGAAAAGGAAAGGTTAACCACATTGAATCCCTGTTCAATGGAAAAATCGACAATTTTATTCACAACTTGTAAATGTACTTTTTCATCACGAACGATACCTTTTTTTCCAACTTGCTCACGTCCAGCCTCAAATTGTGGCTTCACAAGTGCAACAATATCACTTTGTGGTACAAGAAGTGTCTTTAGAACAGGTAATATTAACCTTAAAGAAATAAAAGATACATCGATAGTTGCAAAATTAGGCATTTCTCCTGCTAGATCTTTCGGTGTTACATATCGAAAATTGGTTCTTTCCATTACTACTACTCGCTCATCTTGACGCAGCTTCCAAGCAAGCTGATTATAACCTACATCAAGGGCATATGACATTTTCGCACCATTCTGCAGTGCACAGTCCGTAAAACCACCTGTTGAAGCTCCAATATCGAGCATCGTCTTATCTTTGACTGACACATCAAAAATCTTTAAAGCCTTTTCCAGCTTAAGACCGCCTCGGCTGACATATGGAAGTGCATTTCCTTTTATCATGAGAGGGATATCAACTTTTACTTTCTCTCCAGGTTTATCTAAACGTTCTTCATTCGTATAAACTAATCCAGCCATGATTGAACGTTTGGCCTTTTCCCTAGTTTCGGCTAATCCTCTTTCAACTAATAACACATCTAATCGTTCTTTATTTTTCATGGTTATGCCCTTTTTTGTTTTTTTCGAGCAAGTATGGTTATTCTATTAACAACCTCAGAAGTAGTCAATCCAATTTCTTCAAGAAGTGAATTCACATCACCATGTTCAATAAATTGGTCTGGAATTCCCATTCTGTCAATTGCTTGATGATAATACGCCTTATCATGTGCGTATTCTAGAACAGAGCTTCCAAAACCACCCTGTAATACTGCTTCTTCAATGGTCAGAATCGGGATATTATTAAAGAATAATTGGTTGAGCATTTTTTCATCCAATGGCTTTATGAAACGAGCATTTACGACTTTGACAGAAATCCCCTGTTTTCCAAGGATATCCGCTGCTTCCAGCGCCATTGGTATGGTTGTGCCAAAGGTTAAGATTGCAGCATCTTCGCCTTCTTTTAAAATCTCCCATGTACCAATTGGAATACTTTCGAATTTTTCATCCATCGGAACACCCAGTCCATTACCACGTGGAAATCTCATCGCAATCGGCCCATCATCATAATTTAACGCTGTATAAACCATATGCTGACCTTCATTTTCATCTTTGGGCATCATTAAAACAATATTAGGTACATGTCTTAAAAAAGCAATGTCAAACACACCTTGATGTGTCTCACCATCTGCCCCTACTAATCCAGCTCGATCAATTCCAATAAACACATTTAAATTTTGACGACAAATATCATGAACAACCTGATCGTACGCCCGTTGTAAAAATGTCGAGTAAATCGCTAAAAATGGCTTCATTTTTTGAGTGGCCAATCCAGCAGCAACTGTAGCAGCATGCTGCTCTGCAATCCCAACATCATACATTCTCTCTGGAAACTCACTTGCAAAGCCCTCTAGCTTTGAGCCAACTGGCATAGCAGGAGTTATCGCCACAATCCGCTCATCCTCGCGAGCGAGCTTGCGAACTGTTTCACTAACTAAGCTGCTCCAGGCTGGCGGTGGTGTCTTAGCTGGTTTAACAAAAGCACCTGTATCCATTTTATAAGGTCCCGTTCCGTGCCATGTACCTGTCGTATCACTTTCAGCAGGATGGAAGCCTTTCCCCTTTTTCGTGATTACATGAAGAAGAACAGGACCTTCCGTTTTTCTCGCATATCGAAAGTTTTCAAATAATGCTTCATAATCATGCCCATCAACGGGGCCTAAGTAAGTGAAGCCCATTTCCTCAAAAAACATGCCAGAAACAAATAAATATTTTAAACTGTCTTTTATACGTTCGGCTGTTGCTGCCAGTTTACCCCCAACAGCAGGAACCTTTTTCAAGAGCAGCTCTAATTCATCCTTCACCCATTGATATTTTCCAGCTGTTCTCAATTGACCAAGTATATTATTGATTGCACCGACATTTGGGGCAATCGACATTTCATTATCGTTAAGAATCACAATCATGTTCTTCTTTTCATGACCAATATGGTTTAATGCTTCTAAGGCCATTCCACCTGTTAACGCACCATCACCAATAATTGGTATGACAAAGGAATTTTCCTTTTTCAAATCTCTTGCAATCGCCATCCCCATTGCTGCTGAAAGTGAAGTTGAGCTATGACCAGTCTCCCAAACATCATGTTCACTTTCAATTCTTTTCGGGAAGCCGCACAATCCTTTGTATTGACGCAATGTATCGAAATCACAAGCCCTGCCTGTAAGAATCTTATGAACATAGGACTGATGTCCGACATCCCAAATAAATTTATCATTGGGGCTGTCAAAACATTTGTGTAAGGCTATAGTTAATTCGACGACACCTAAGTTTGGTCCAATATGGCCTCCAGTTACAGATAGCTTTTCAATCAAGAATTTGCGTATTTCTTGACTTAAAACCTCCAATTCTTGATTTGACATTCCTTTTAAAAAGGAAGGGTCTTTTATTGATAACAGATCCATGTTTGGACCACTCACTTTCTTTCGTTTTTCACCTAGAAAAAATAGCCGCTAACACAAAAGTGGTAACGGCATTGACAACGTTCTCTACATTGACAACAATTATAACACAATTACGTTGTTGTTCAAATACCAGTTATTCTAGTGGTCTCTTGATGCTATTAGTTCTGCAATTTCTTTGAGCAGTTTAATATTAAGTCCTGTCTTTTCTAAGTATTGCTTAGCCAGGTCTAAGTGTTTTTGTAAAGCTTCTTTCGCACCTTCCATTGATAATAGCTGGGGGTAAGTGCTTTTCTCATTAGCTGTATCACTTCCAACGGGTTTACCTAAAACTTCAGGATTCCCTTCTAAATCGAGAATATCATCTCGAATTTGAAAAGCAAGACCAAGATGATGGGCAAATGAAGATAAGTTTTCAAGTTGAGTTGGATTAGCTCCTCCTAACAACGCACCTGCAATAACACTGTATCTTAAAAGCTTCCCTGTTTTATGAATATGGATATATTCAAGCTCATCTATTGTAAGGCTCTTCCCCTCGCCTTCCATATCTGCAACCTGACCGCCAACCATACCTTCACAGCCAGCAGCTTTGGCCATCTCGATAACCAATTGGAGTTTGGTCTGACTTGAAGCCATTTCGTTTGGAATTTTTCCGATTACCTCGAAGCTATAAGTTAATAATGCATCTCCGGCTAATATCGCAATTGCATCACCGAACACTTTGTGATTTGTCGGCTTACCTCTTCTAAGATCATCGTTATCCATGCTTGGCAAATCATCATGGATTAATGAATAGGTGTGAATCATTTCTATAGCTGAGGCTGCCAACAGCCCCATTTTAGAATCCTTCCCAAAGGCTGCAAGGGTAGCAAATACAAGTAAGGGGCGGATTCTCTTTCCGCCTGCCTCAAGGGAATAATGCATGGCTTCTTTGATAATAGGAGGTGCTTCCAGCTTTTCCACCAAGGTTCGAAGCTCTGATTCAAGCAGTTGTTTATGTTCTTGTGTAAAAGCATCTAGAACTTTAGTATTCAAAGCCTACTCCTCCTCTTCAATCGCAAAGTTTTGTTTACTTCCATCCTCCGTGATAATCTGCGTTAATTGTTCCTCAACACTTTTTAACTTATTATGACAAAGCTTGGACAACTCCATCCCTTCTTTATAAAAGGCTATCGCCTCTTCTAATGGGACATCTCCTTCTTCAAGCTTATCTACAATTTGTTCGAGCTTATTCATCGCTTCCTCAAAGGAAACCTTTTGTTCATTCGTCACGGTTTTCGCTCTCCTTTATGTTCTGTACATTACAGAGAAGGCTGCCATCTGTTAATTGTATTTGAAGTGGTTCGTTCTCTTTAACTTGTTTTATACTTTTTATTAATTGATTTTCTTCTGAATAGACGAGACTGTACCCACGTTCCATAATTTTCAGCGGACTTAAGGCTTGAAGGGTTGAAATAATCCTTTTAAATTCGGTCTGTTTCTTCAAAAGAATTTGTTCCATTGCCCGCCCGATATCTTTTTGCGAGCGGACAAATCTGCTCTCCGCTTCTCGTAGAGCTACTCTTGGATGGTTTCGCATTAGACGGTTATGAATCGTTTCATGTTGTGATTTCTTTACATCCGTTAATCTAGACGCACCACGAACAAGCATTTCCGTTAATTTATCAACCTGTTCCAGCTTTTGTTCGTAGAGACGATGTGGATAACGAAAAGCATAAGATTTTTGTACACGGTCTAATCGTTGTTTTTCAAAGCGATATCTTCCATTCATAGACTGAAGCATACGAGTTTTCCTCTGCAATAGTCTCTCCATTAATTCATCAATATGGGGAACTGCTAGCTCTGCTGCCGCAGTAGGTGTTGGAGCTCGCATGTCGGCAACAAAATCAGCAATGGTAAAATCTGTTTCATGGCCAACAGCAGAAATGATTGGGACTTCTGATTGATGAATAGCTCTAGCGACTAACTCCTCATTAAATGCCCACAATTCTTCAATAGAGCCGCCTCCACGCCCGACAATTAGAACATCAATCCCATCCAACGTGTTTGCCTTTTCAATAGCTCTTGCAATCGACGAGGCTGCATTCCCTCCTTGTACGAGGGCAGGTAATACTAGAATATTAGCAATCGGATAACGTCTTTTAATCGTCGTGATAACATCTCTTATTGCTGCTCCTGTTGGTGATGTAATGACGCCCACCGTTTTCGGATAACTCGGAATTGTCTTTTTATGTTCAACAGAAAATAAGCCTTCCGCTTCAAGCCTTTTTCTTAACTGCTCATAAGCTAAGAATAATTCTCCAATTCCATCTGGCTGCATTTCCTTAATATATATTTGGTATTGACCGCTTGGTTCATAGACAGAAATATCGCCTTTCACAACCACTTTCATCCCATTTTCTGGCGAAAACTTCATAGTCCGTGATTGACTTGAGAACATAACTGCTAGAATGCGTGCTTTTTCATCCTTTAATGTAAAATACATATGTCCGCTCGAATGCTGTTTAAAGTTTGAAATTTCACCTCGAACATGGACATCCTGTAAATGAGGGTCAGCATCAAATTTTCTTTTTATGTATTTTGTTAAGGCCAGCACAGTTAAATACTTTTTTTCCTGCATAACAAACTCCTTATTAGAACCGCAGCGTATTTTTTGCTGATTTAAGCGTGTTATACATAAGCATAGTTATTGTCATCGGACCTACTCCTTTTGGAACAGGGGTGATATAACCGGCTTTCTCACTCACTTCGTCGAAAGCAACATCTCCGCAAAGCTTACCAGCCTCATTCCGGTTGATTCCTACATCAATAACGACAGCACCTTCTTTTACATGGTCAGCTTTAATAAAGTTGGCTATACCAACTGCTGCAACTATAATATCCGCTTGTGATGTATGGAACTGCAAATCCTTTGTCCTTGAATGACAATATGTTACCGTTGCATGCTGGTTAAGGAATAACTGACCTACAGGTTTTCCAACAATATTACTTCTCCCAACCACAACAACATGTTTACCAGCAACAGATATACCCATTTCTTCTAAGAGCACCATAATTCCATAAGGTGTACACGGTAAGAACGCATCCTGACCTGTCATCATTCTCCCAATATTAATTGGGTGGAACCCATCGACATCCTTAAGAGGGGAGATAGATTCAATTACTCTAATTTCATCAATATGCTTAGGAAGAGGAAGTTGCACGAGAATACCGTGGATTGCAGGATTCTCATTTAGTTCCTTAATTTTAGAAAGCAATTCTTCCTGTGAAGCTTCTTCTGGTAATTCAATCAGCACTGAGTACATGCCGAGGTCTCGACAGGTTTTTTCTTTATTTGTTACATAGGTTCTTGAGGCATGATTATTTCCCACCAGCACGACAGCAAGTCCTGGCGTAATCCCTAATTCCTTTAATTTTTGTACTTCCTGTGCAATTTCTACCTTTTTCTTTGAGGCAATTTCTTTCCCATCAATAATCACAGCAGTCATAACATTTCCTCCTATCCAAATTGACGCTTAGAGTTTTTCTTTTATTTTCGAAAGTACACCATTAATAAATCGGCTTGATTGTTCATCTCCATATATTTTAGCAATTTCGATTGCTTCGTCTAAAATAACATTTGCGGGAATTTCATTTTGGGAAAATTTTAATTCATACACGGCGATTCTTAATAAATTCCTGTCTACAGTAGCTAAACGATCAAGTGTCCATTTTTCAAGATGTTCTTTGATCAACGGATCTATTTCATTTTTTTGTTCGACAACTCCCAAAACAAGGCTTGCTAAATAGTCGTCTCCTGGTTCACCTTCCAAAACATGTTCAATTGCAGATTTTGAATCTGTGTTACTTACGTCGATTTGAAAAAGTGCCTGTAAGGCTTTTTCTCTTGCTGTTCTTCTTTTCATTATACCGTTAACTCCTTTAGAGAAAATAATTAATTTTTGTCTAATTTTATACAACAATGTCATATTAATGTTTTGTACATAAAAAGATAATAGCATAACTAAAAACGATTCGCACTGTAAGAACTTATTTTTACCTAGATGCAGTATGCTAATAACCGTAAAATGAAAAGAAGAGCCTGAAATTTTCGGAATTTGATAACATTTTCATACTTTTTATTCTATTTTTTTCGATATGATGGGAGGTAGAAAGGATGTAGGATATGCCATACAGAGCTCGGAGTGAACCAGTAGTATTAAAGATTTTACGAATTTTAAACAAGCGGATAAAATTATCTGGGGATGAGCAGAGGTATTATCTAAACCAAGAAAAAGGATTTGAAGGGGAAGTTCAGTTTGATTTATTGACGGTGAAACTCCAACGTGACTGTCATATTTTGAATGATCTGCAGCTTGAGAGCAATAAATCTAGTTTCCAACTTGATTCATCCCTTATTTTCCAAGAAACCTATTCCATTTTTGAGGTGAAAAATTTCGAAGGCGAGTATGTTTATGACTCTGAATATTTTAAAACACCTTCTGGAAAGGACATCCAAAATCCGCTTGATCAATTAAAACGAAGTAAATTATTGCTGAGCCAACTTCTTCAATCGCTTGGAAGTAAACTTACTGTTGAGGCGTACGTTATTTTCATTAACCCTCATTTTACGTTATATAAAACTCCAGCTGACCTGCCTTTTATACTTCCAACCCAGCTTAACAGCTTTATGAAAAAACTAGACCAAAAGCCATCACGGCTCAATCAGTCGCATAAAGATTTGGCGGACAAACTCATTTCGTTGCACCAACCAGTACCCCCAAAAATCCAGCTACCTAACTATAGGTATGAGACAGTGAAAAAAGGGATGTCCTGCTGTAAATGTGATTCATTTTCAGTGACGATCTTTGGGAAGAAATTGATCTGTGGTAAATGTGGACGCGAAGAATTTGTAACTGTTGCCGTTATGCGTAATGTAGAGGAATTCAAACTCCTTTTTCCAGATCGTAAAATCACGACAAATGTTATTCATGAATGGTGTGACCTAGTCGATTCTAAAAAAAGAATAAGGAGAATCCTGGGGAAGAATCTTAAAATTTGTGGTGTTCACCAATGGACATATTATGAATGAATCTTAGAGAAGCGACATCTGTTATTTTTAGTGCGTTTTATAATCGATTATGAGATGAAGGACAAATCTTTTTGTTTCTTCGTGAGTTTTGTCCTTCATGACCTGGATGAAGGACAAATCTTTCGGTTTCTTCATGAGTTTTGTCCTTCATTGCCTCGATGAAGGACAAATCTTTCGGTTTCTTCATGAGTTTTGTCCTTCATGACCTGGATGAAGGACAAATCTTTCGGTTTCTTCATGAGTTTTGTCCTTCATTGCCTCGATGAAGGACAAATCTTTCGGCCTCTTCGTGAGTTTTGTCCTTCATGACCTGGATGAAGGACAAATCTTTCGGCTTCTTCGTGAGTTTTGTCCTTCATGACCTGGATGAAGGACAAATCTTTCGGTTTCTTCATGAGTTTTGTCCTTCATGACCTGGATGAAGGACAAATCTTTCGGTTTCTTCATGAGTTTTGTCCTTCATTGCCTCGATGAAGGACAAATCTTTCGGCCTCTTCGTGAGTTTTGTCCTTCATGACCTGGATGAAGGACAAATCTTTCGGCCCCTTCATGAGTTTTGTCCTTCAAAAGAAAAAACCAAAGGATTTACTCCTTTGGTCTTACTTTTAAACCTCTTCTTCTATTTCAAGTTCTGGCTTTTGGTTTTCAAAAGAGATCCCGACAACGTGGATGTTTACTGCCTCAGCCTCTAATGCTGTCATATTGAGCAATGCTTGGCGAATGTTATCTTGTATTTTCCCTGCTACAGTCGGAATCGATACACCGAATTTCATTATGCAGTATACATCAACTTTAATTCCTTCTTCTGATAGCTCTACCTTAACACCTTTGCCGTGGTTTTTCTTTCCTAACCGTTCAACCACACCAGTCGCGAAATTTCCACGCATTTGTGAAACTCCCTCGACCTCAGAAGCAGCAATACCCGCAATGACTTCAATTACTTCAGGAGCAATTTCCACTTTACCATGGCCACTGTTTCCTTGATTCATTTCCAGTACATTATACTCGCTCATAAAGGACACCTCCAGATTTTAGCTAGACTTCATCACATCATGTAACTCAAGAAACTTCGTATTGAATTGTCCCTCTACAAATGCATCATGCTCCAGCAATTTCAAATGGAATGGGATAGTGGTATGAACACCCTCAATCACAAATTCACTGAGTGCACGTTTCATTCGTGAGATTGCTTCTTCCCTGCTACTACCATATGTGATGACTTTCGCAATCATGGAATCATAATACGGTGGAATGGTATAACCTGGGTATGCAGCTGAATCAATTCGAACTCCGAAGCCGCCAGGAGGCAAATACATATTAATCTTCCCTGCTGAAGGCATGAAGTTCTTTTCCGGATTCTCAGCATTGATTCGGCACTCAATCGCCCAGCCTGTAAAGGTAACTTCTTGCTGATTTACCGATAGTTTTTCTCCAGAAGCAACTCTGATTTGCTCCTTAATTAGATCGATTCCTGTGACCAATTCAGTTACAGGGTGCTCCACCTGTATCCTTGTGTTCATTTCCATAAAATAATATTTACGATTGCGGTAGTCATATATAAATTCTACCGTTCCTGCACCTGAATAATCAACTGCTTTTGCTGCTTTAACTGCCGCATTTCCCATTTCTGTGCGAATTTCTCCATCTAATGCTGGTGAAGGTGTCTCTTCTAAGAGCTTTTGAAGTCTCCGTTGAATCGAACAGTCTCTTTCCCCCAGATGGATTGTGTTTCCATAGGTGTCAGCAAGTATTTGAATTTCGACATGGCGGAAATCCTCAATATACTTCTCTATGTACACACCAGGATTACCAAAAGCAGTTAAAGCCTCCTGCTGGGTAATACTTATCCCCTTAATTAGTTCTTGTTCATTTTTTGCCACGCGGATACCTTTTCCGCCTCCGCCAGCTGTCGCTTTAATGATTACGGGGTATTGTATCTCTTTAACTAGCTCAAGCGCCTCATCGATATCGTTTATGATACCTGTTGAACCTGGCACAATCGGAACACCTGCTTCGCGCATGGTTTCTCTGGCAATATCCTTTGTTCCCATTTTTGTAATCGCTTCAGGACTTGGTCCGACGAAGGTAATATTACATTCACGGCATAGTTCAGCAAAATCTGCATTTTCGGCTAGGAATCCATAGCCAGGGTGTATCGCTTCACAACCTGTTAATTTTGCCACACTTATAATATTGGTTACATTTAAATAACTATCTTTTGATAATATCGGTCCTATACAATAGGCTTCGTCTGCAAGTTGTACATGAAGAGCTTCACGGTCTGCTTCGGAGAAAACGGCAACAGATTCTATTCCCATTTCTCTACATGCGCGAATAATTCTGACCGCAATTTCTCCTCTGTTTGCAATTAACAGTTTCTTTATCATCCTGTTACCCGCTCCTTATTCCGGTTTTACTAAAAATAATGGCTGTCCGTATTCTACTAATTGACCATTCTTTGCAAGAATTTCAACGATTTCACCATTAACTTCTGCTTCAATTTCATTAAATAATTTCATTGCTTCAACAATACATACAATAGAATCTTTCGAAACAACAGATCCGGCTTTTACGTATACATCTGCTTCTGGTGTTGGTGAAGCATAAAATGTCCCAACCATAGGAGAAGTAATTTTGTGTAAATTTGAAGTATCGGTTTGACTTGCTACGGTATTTTCTGCTGCCGTCGGTGCTGCTTCTTGAACAGGTGCTGCCGCTGTTACGGCTACTGGTGCTGCTGGTTGAATCATAGGAGCTGCCTGTGCCGCTACTTGTGGTACGGTTTGTATGGTAGCTACAGTTGTTCCGGTATTTTTTTTCATTTTGATTTTTGAACCTTCATTTTCATATACGAATTCATCAATGCAGGATTGGTCAACTAATTTAATTAACTCACGAATTTCTTGTACTTTTAACAATCTGAACACTCCTTGTCCATTAGATTAAGACTATCTATTAATACTATACGCTAATACCTTGTTAAAGTTCAATATGCTTCTTCTCGTTCAGCTAAAAAAGGAAAGCCGGCGGGCTTTCCTTTTTTAGACTTATTTAGTAGGTTGGAATTCTACAGCAACAAAATTAGTTTCACCAATTTCTTTCTTTACCATTTGAATAATGGCATTGGCTTCTGATTTGGAAGATTCCTTTTTAGACTTTACAATAATTTTGACTGTTGAACCATCTGCTCTAACGAGGACATCCTCATAATCTCTAGCTTTAATTAATGTTTCAAGCATTTGTTCCTTTTGGGCAATATCATTTAATTTTTTCATTTGGTCAACTGCTTCGCTTCTTTCACTAGCAGGCAGGTCAGTGGTTGCCACAACTGTGTTTAATTGTTCCTTTAATTCGCTGCGATCATCTTGAAGCTTCAAACGAAGTGCTTCAAATTCTTCATCGCCAGCAACCTGAGAAATAATAGTATCTCCCTCTTTGGCTTCAGCTTCTGTTTTCGTTTCCTTTTGGTCAGATTTCTCTTCTTGCTTCACTGTAGCAAGTTCATTGCTTTTTTGTTCAGGTGAAGTAATGTAATAAACCGATAATACAACCACCAAACTTAACATTGTTAATAACCAAACAGTTTGTTTTTTCAATAGCATTTGTAAATCCCCCTTTTATTTTTTAGGCATAACGGCAACGCGATGGCTTGGCACATCAAGCGATCTTGTTACTGCCTCAATAATCCATTTTTTAACTTGAATATTTTCTGCACCTTTAGCAACTACCAGTACGCCGCGAATTTCCGGTTTAATCTCTCCAACAATAATGGGAACTTCTTTCTCCCCATTACGAATGATGACTACTTGCTCATCTGTTGAAGTATCTTGAACTTTTCGCTCCCCACCCTCGTTGTCCTTTTCTTCCGTTGTTTGTGATTTTGTTACTTTGTTTTTCTCAAGCACTTGCTTATCGGTGGAATCAATGTTCACTACTACCGTTACATCGTCTACACCCAGCATTTCTTCAAGTGCCTTCGTCAGCTCTTTCTCATATGATTCTTCATAGCCTGAGATAGTCTTATTGTTCGAATCCTTTTTAAGACTAAATGTCTCCACATCTTCAGTTTGACCTTGACTGCTATTGACTGCCTGACTATCAACCGGAGTTGTTTTGTCAGAAAATATTACATTGCCGACAATCATGAAGGCAGCACCGATACAAAGAACTAGAATCATATATTGATATTTTCCTGCCTTTTTATCCGAACTCTCTCCCTTTGAAACAATGTTTTTAAGCCATGAAAATGGCCCTTTATTATTATTTTCCATTCAGTTTATTCTTCCCCCCTTCAACCGAGACTTCAATGGCTTTTTCAGTTACATTCCATTGCTGCGAAAGAAATGCGGCGATTTTTTCAGATTCCTCTGTTGGATCCTTAGATGGAAGAGGCGTTTCTGTAGTAATACTTACTGGTTGTATAGCTTCGACTGTCGTAACAGTTGTTTCTGGCTGCTTCAGGCGAACTGTAACCATTTCAAGGTTTTCAGGGAATGACTCTTGACTATCATCCTTGGTTGTTAGTTCTATTTTTGCAATTTCCAAATTAAATTGTTCCATCAACTCCTCTTCTACTCCCTTTTCAAGCTGGACAGCCATCGTTTCTAAAATATATGCATGATTGGATGCTTGTATTTCTTTTTTTTGCAATTCTATTAAATTTTCCATATTTTTTTCTCCTGGACCTTGAAATGTTGGGATTTGAGCCATTGCTGTTTCAAAATCCTTTGAAATTAACTTAAAAATAGGTGTCAAAATGATGGCAATCAGCAGAAGCCCTGTAACCATTTTTGTATATTTCTGCATACTAGTATTTGGAAGCAGCATATCTATAACGGTTGCCAAGAGGATAAAAAGAATAATATTGGTTACCCATTCAATTAAAAACTCCATAAAGTTCTCCCCTATCTCATCATCATCGTTAGATTCCCAGCTGCGACAATTACTGTAATACTTAAAAAGAACATGAGAGAGACAATACCCAATGCAGCAAATACATAAATGACACTTTTGCTGATAATATCTAAGCATTTAATAACCGGACCCCCGCCTAAGGGCTGTAAAACGGCCGCTGCAAATTTATAAATAAAGGCAATCATTAAGATTTTAATAGCGGGGAAAGCAACGATAATTAGTAGGATAGCTACACCTGCAATACCAACAGAATTTTTCAATAATCCAGAGGCACTGACTACTGTGTCCGCGGCGTCCGTAAATATTCTCCCAATTACAGGGATAAAGTTACCTGTAACGAATTTCGCTGTGCGGATCGCTACTCCATCTGTTATCGCTGTAGAAGCCCCTTGTACAGAAATAACCCCAAGAAAAACTGTCAAGAAAAGACCCATTAACCCTATGCTCCAATTTCTTATCAGCTGGGCCAGCTGTGTTACCTTATACTGGTCTGACATCGTACTTACAATACTCAACAGAGTGGCTAGGAAGAGCAGCGGGAGAATGACAAATTGCATAAACATCCCACTGATATTCATTAAAAACAAAATGACTGGATGGAAGAAAGCGGCTGAGATAATTCCACCAGAAGAAGCGATTAACGCTAACAAAAGAGGAATAAGGGCAAGGACAAAGGATATCATGCTGCCAATCGCCTCATTAGTATATTCTATGACCACATGGAAACTATTAAGTGCAAGAATTACTAGAACCATATAAACAATTGAATAGGCAACTTTACTTATCGTGCTGCTTTCAAACGCATTTTGCATCGATTGGAGAAACATACTAAAT
This sequence comes from Neobacillus niacini, assembly GCF_031457145.1. Lineage (GTDB taxonomy): Bacteria > Bacillota > Bacilli > Bacillales > Cytobacillaceae > Neobacillus > Neobacillus niacini_J. Next base: position 81,222 of record NZ_JAVDVZ010000001.1, on the reverse strand, counting down.
ATCGTAAGAAGGATTAATGAACCAAGCAATTTACCATTTACAACAAATTCATGAAATAAGAACTTTAGTATCCCTTGTGTCCATCCCTTGAAGGAGAATGTCTTATCTCCCTTGACAAAATCATACAAACTCCCTTTTTGGCTTTCTGGGAGGAAGCCGCCGTATTTCGTTTGGATATCCTCCCAATATTGTTTAAGCTCTGTTAAATCCATATTTTTAAGCTGCGCGTCAACTAATTCCTGTGGTGAAAGAGGTGCCTGAACAACATTCTCTTCTTCGTTAGCTTGTACACTTGTCGAAGTAAATAACAAAAATAATAGAATCATAATGGGAATAATCTGCAGCCTTTGCTTCATCATTTTTCACCTCTTATTGTTCAAACGAAAATGACCTTACTAGCTTGGAATCAGCTTGATTATTGTTTCAATCATAACGGTTAAAATCGGAATGGCCATCGCAAGAATTAACACTTTTCCAGCAAGTTCAATTTTAGAAGCCACAGCACCCTGCCCTGCATCCTTGGTTATTTGAGATGCAAACTCGGCAATATAGGCAATTCCAATAATTTTTAGGATTGTCTCTACATAAACAAGGTTCACATTTGCATTCACTGCGAGCTTTTCAAGCATATGAATAATTTCATAGATTTTATCGACTAAAAAAAGGAAGATGCTGCAGCCTACAAATACAATTAAGAGGAAGGCAAAATTAGGTTTTTGCTCTTTTATGATTAATGCAAGAAAGGTTGCGACAAGTGCCACTCCAACTATTTTAATAATTTCAATGGCGAAGCCCTCCTTTCTATTGAAACAAGAAGACTGATTTTATTTTTTGGAAGAGGTCATCCACAATCGACGCGACTTGGAACAATATATAGATAAAACCGAATAAAGTAACCCACTGGGCATATTCCTTTTTCCCAACCTGATCCAGCACTGTATGCAAAAACGCAACGACGATTCCCACTCCGGCAATTTTAAAAATAATATCTACCTCTAAGCCCATTGCTTTTCCCCCTAAATTAATAAAATAATCAGTAATAATCCTGAAAAGAACCCTAAACTCTTTACCATTTTTTCATATTTTGCTTGTTTATCAATTGCATCTGCTTCCTCTCTTTCTAGATGGGAAAGAGTTAGCATAATATGTTTTTGCTGGGAAAAGCGATCGTGCCGACCCAGGGTTTCACCAAATTGCTTCATAATCTCAAATTCACCTTGTTTAAAGGCTGTCTGCTTCCAAACCTCCTTCAAGCTGTCTTCCCAGGCATCCTTTACAGTTGTTTCAGTATCTGTCAGTTTCTTTGCGAAACCCTCAAAGAATGATGATAATGGCTTTGGTAATTGTGCCGCTAATCTTCTTGCAGCTTCATGAAGAGGTGTATGCCCGTACATAATTTCTGCTTCAAGCGATTGAAGTGCAGATTTTAATTGCCTAAGCTGTTTAGGACGCTCACTTAAGTGTTTGGCGGATTCAAATCCTGTCCATGTGGTAGCGAGAATAATAAAAATGGCTCCAAGTAATTTAATCATTTATGTCACTCTCACTTTTTGACTCAGTTCTTTTCCCGTGCTATCCAAAATATGTGTAATCGTTCCTGGTCCTTGAGACCTGTTTAGGATAATATATCGTTGGAATATTTTTTGGTCTATTATGTTCATTAATGAAGGTCTGTTCCTAACTTCTCCCAAACTTGCCCCATGAGTAGTCATGACTAGTTTTATACCGGCGTGGACAGCTTCTTGAATTGCTACTGCGTCTTCCCTTCGGCCGATTTCGTCAACTACTAACACATCTGGACTCATTGAACGGATCATCATCATCATCCCCTCAGCTTTTGGACAGGCATCGAGCACGTCTAGACGGTGCCCGAACGACATTTGAGGAATCCCATTTACACATCCTGCTATTTCGGAACGTTCATCTACGATTCCTACCTTATATGCTTGAATGCCTTTTTCATGATTTCCAGTGGAAATAATTCTGGCAATATCCCGTAATAGTGTTGTTTTCCCTGTTTGTGGTGGTCCAACAATCATGGTATGCATCCAAGAACCATTGAAAATAAACGGTGTAATCTTTTCTCCAATTCCGATCTTTTCCTTGGCAATCCGGATATTAAAAGAAGAAATATCCCTTATCGCTTTTACCTTTCCTTCTTCAAGGATTACCTTTCCTGCAAGTCCAATTCGATGTCCTCCTGAAACAGTGATATACCCCCGCTTCAATTCTTCCTCGAGTGTATATATGGAGAATTGGCTAATCTTATTCATTAAATGGAAAGCATCTTCCTGCCTTATAATGTACGATAGAAACCTTGGGGCTCCTTTCATCGTAATTTCAATTGGGCGGTCGATGCGAATTCGGATTTCTTCCAATTCTTCTTTTTGATTAGGAGGGATTTTACTGATTAGATCTGCAATGTTTTTTGGTAAGAATTTTAGGATCTTTTCCACATTCATTCCTCCTTGTTGCTTGTCTCATTATTTAAAATGTATGCCTTTCGATACGCAATATGACTTTGAAAATTTCAATTCTTTTAATATTCTCTTATATTCTATTTTTCTAAGAGAGTTAGTAGAATGAAATAAAGAGTAAAAAGTAAGGAGGAAAAATTCATGTACATGCCGAATGCTGGAGACCGGAATAACCTGACGAAGAGGAATAATATAATAAAAGTGTATGGTGAAGGGGAAATTGCTGTTCAGCCTGATACAGCAACAGTTAATCTTGGAGTTGTGACGGAAAGTAAAGAATTGATGGAGGCACAGCAGCAGAATTCAATCATTGCGAACAAAGTAATTAATGCTCTTATTGCCTTAGGGATTGATAAAAATCAGATACAGACGGTTGAATATCGGATTGAACCAGAATATGATTATTCTTCTGGACAACAAATTTTCCGAGGCTATAAAATAACACATATTTTGCAGGTGAAAATAGATGATTTATCTATTATTGGAAAGGTAGTAGATACAGGAGTTGAAAACGGAGCCAACTATGTTGCTAATGTTCTTTTCACATCAAAGTACAAGGAAGCTTATTACCAACAAGCACTAGCCATGGCTTTAAATAATGCAAGCAACAAGGCGAAAACCATTGCCAATACTATACAAGTGACATTAAATCCTACACCTATTCTCGTGGTGGAACGCGGAGACACTATCCAGCCCTTTGAGAGCCAGCACGTTGCGTTTGCTAAAGGGGTTAGCTCCACACCAATTCAACCGGGCCAGCTCCTTATCCGAGCAAGTGTTTCAACAGAGTATAGATATAGCTCAATAAATGGATAAAAAAAAGGATTGAACCATGATGAGTGGCTTCAATCCTTTTTCATTTTTTATTGATCGTATTTCTTAACCATTCCGTAAAGTTGTGCGGATGTTAAGGGTCCATTGTAGTGCTCTCTTATTACGCCTTGTCTATCGATGACGAAGGTTTCAGGCTGCCCCGTTACATTATATTTTTTTGCAACTTTAGAATTGTAATCAAATACATAAACGGCAGGTGTATTATATTTTTCAAGGAATTTTTTAACGCGGTCTTTTGTCTCACCCTTGTTAATCATGATTAATCTGTATTGATCACCATAATCTTTTGCAAATGCTTCAAGCTCTGGAGCTTCATCTACACATGGTTTACACCACGATGCAAAATAATTCAAGATAATTACTTCACCTTTGTAATCAGAGAGCTTTGTATTGGTTCCATCTAAGTTAGGCAGTTCAAAATTATAGGCTTGATCTCCAACATCAGTATTGTCACCTTTACTTGCTAAACTATATCCAAAAAAACCAAACATTCCTATCAATAGAAACAATACGAGTAAGTTAATGACCCGTCTGCTCATTGTGTTTCCTCCTGACAACCACTTATTTATCCAGTTGTTTTAAGAATTCAATATCTTTCTTAAGGCTGTTATGACGCTTTCCGATAAGAAGCATATAACCAAAAATGATTATCCAAACGACTGAATATGCTGCATACATGAATCCCATACTAAATTCCTCCTAGTTTTCTAATCTTTCACGTAATTTTTCTTTGAAGTGACCTACTTTGATTTTCATATTTTCAAATGAAACTCCCTTATGAAGAAGGTAAGCGTAAAGGAAGGTAAATGCCGCAATTGTAACCAGCAAGGCAACGAGCATACTAGGTGCAATTCCTCCGCCTTGTTGTGAAGGACCATCCCCAAATACAATTGGATGGAATTTTGACTGCCACCAACGAATCGCAAAGAATACGATAGGAACATCTGCAAACCCGATAATCCCAAATACAGCAGCTAGTCTTGCTTTTTTATCCCAAACTCCATCCATCTGGCGAACCATTAGATAAGCCATAAAAAGGAAGAACAGAATCAAGGTTGTGGTTAAGCGTGGTTCCCATGCCCACCACGTATTCCAAGAAGACTTTGCCCAGATTGGACCTGTTGTTAAAACGATAGCAGTAAAAACTACCCCGATTTCTGCAGATACATAGGCGTATGTGTCAAAAATTCGTTTGCGCTTTATCAAAAATAAGATACTGAAAACAAATGTCACGAAGAATGCTAAAAAGGCTACCCATGCTGATGGAACATGCATATAAAATATCTTTTGTACGACACCCATTGTCTTTTCAACTTCTGCATACATAAAAATAAAGTAAAATGCTGCTAACATGGATACTACCATTCCTGCGTATAAAACTTTCGTAAGCATTGATGTTTTTATCTGGACTACCTCTTCTATGGGAAGGATTGCTGTTTCTCTTTCGAGATTCATACTCATTTTTTAAACCTCCAGGACATACTCAATTAGGATAAAACAAAGAACAAAAAAGATTACGTCATAGGCTGCAACCAATTGCATCCAAGCAATAGCATTCGGTAATTTCTCCATATTTGTTAAGATAATTTTGGTCGCTTGCGTAACACCAATTAAGACAGGGCTTGTCATTGGGAAAAGCAAAAGTGGTAATAACATTTCACTGCTCTTTGAATTGGAAGCAAGTGCAGCCAAAAAGGTTCCAATGGCGACGAAGCCGAAACTACCAACAAAAAGCACTAAAATGAAATATAAAATACTTCCAGTCATTTTAAAATCAAATAACAGAAACAGAAACGGTATAGCAACAATTTCTACTATTAATATCATCGAGAAATTTGCCATGAACTTGCCTAAATAAATACTGGATGCATCCATTGGAGCAACCAATAAACCATGCATAGTATCATTTCGCTGTTCTGACACTAAAGAACGGTTAAGGCCCAAAATTCCTGAAAAAACGATGATGATCCAGACAGCGCCAGGAATAACTGCTTTTGTCGTATTGTTTGCTGGGTCAAATGCAAAGCTAAGTACTAAAATAACTAAACCAGCAAAAATGATCATCGTCCCCAAAACTTGCTTCGTTCTTATTTCTGAATAGATATCTTTTTTGGCAATTGTGAGGGCTGCTCTTAACATTACGATACTCCCTCCACTAAAACCTGGTATTTTTCTGTAACTAAAGCCAATGAACGATTGTTGATTTTAAAATCATCTGCAATCTTGCCGTTTTTCAAAATGATAATTCGATCACATATTTCTGCTGCCTGTTTAAAATCATGTGTGACCATTAATGTTGTACAACCCTTCTCTTTCATAGAAAGTACAACATTATTTAGGATATTAATGGCACCTTGATCCAAGCCTGTATGTGGTTCATCTAGCAGCATAATTTTTGGATCATGGATAATGGCTCTTGCTATCGCAATCCTCTGGATCATCCCACGAGAGAAATTCTTTACAGGTTCATTGATAAAGAATGAGAGACCCACTTCTTTTACAAGTTGCCTTGCTATATTTTCAACATCCTTGACACCGTATAAATTCCCAAAGAAAATAAGGTTTTCTAAAGGAGTATAGTGATCATAAAGCAAGCTGGAATGAGGTAAGTAACCGAACAATTTTTTCACTTCAATATGTTCCTTTTTCAAATCCAATCCGTTAATCTTTACAAGTCCCGATGTAGGCTTAATTAATGTTGCTATCACTTTTAGCAGAGTACTCTTTCCTGCACCATTTGGACCAAGGATAGCCACCGTTTCACCTTGTTTTATTGATAGGTCTACACCTCGTAGGATTAACTTATTGTCGGCTTGCTTTGTAAGCTTTTTTATTTCAATCATCAAGTATCCCTCGCATTCCGACTGTTACTCTACAAATTGGCGTAAATTAATTTTTACTTGTACTAAATGCTGCTTATAAGCTGCCAATTTGGCTTGATAATCCTCTTCTGACATATTTCCATCACCGAAGTTTTCTTCTAATTCGAGGATTTTATCCATTATTGCTTTTTGCTTCGCCATTAGATTTTTAAATGCACTTTCTTCCTTGTCTGCGCCAATTCTCTTTTCTTCTGCCCTAGCCTTCATTCTAAAATAACCAAAGTAGGACAATGCAGCGATTATAATGGCTGCCATAACAATTATGAAAACATGCGGATCAAAGGTTTTCAAAGGGGATTGTGCCCACATCCTAAGATGGCCAGGATTATGAAACGCAGGAGCTGTTTTTGTTACGTTTGTGTTCGCTTCTCCTGCTCCTAGTTCTGAAGAACCTTGGGTTTCACTCGCTGCAGGCTGTTTATCTTTGTCATAAATCATTGTAAAGGATTGTTTGGCTTGAATGCCCTCAACGCTGTAACCCTGATAATTTTGATCGTCCATTTTGAATAGACCTTGATTAGTAGCAGTAACATTTTTAAATTCAATACTTCCCATTCCCTCTGGAACAAGAATTTGCATTGCCTGTACAGGATATTCGAAGCTTAAATTAATTTCTTCGCCCTTTACCATTCGATAGCTGTAAGGCAGAACTACTGTCTGATTAGCTGGGATAGGATCCGTTGTGATAAATCCTGTATCTACTTGTTTTTGAGCTGTTTTGTTATCTAAAAAAGAAAATCCTGTTGCTCCCGTGGGTATAGTGACATTCAATACTGCTTCACCCGTGCCGTCGCCTTTATATTCCTCTGAAGTGGTATTTGTGAAGTTCACCATATTCATCATATTAGTTGAACCATCTTCAGTGGGGCTAACGACTAGATAATGCATATCAACTGATATCGGTGATTCTGCAGCTGCCATTCCGTTTAGCGGAATAAGCAGCAGCAGCCCGAGGAGGAATACTGTGACTTTCTTGATCACTTTCCTTCCCCCTTTTTATTTTTATAATTATTCATGGTAGCTTCGATTTCACTTTCGATTTCAGCCATTAAATCCTTATCAGCTGCCTGAGAAGTCATTTGCTCTTCTTCATCCTTCATGATACTGACAACTTGAGATTCATATTGTTTCTTAAGATTTTTATAATCCACGTGGGAGATTTTATCCATCTTGTATTCAAATTCTAATTCGTTAAGAGTGGATAAAAGCACTTCTTTGTTAGATGCTGAATCTTGATCCTTATTCGCGAAACTTAAATATGAATCAAACGAAAAGAATGGTGCCAGCACTAGAAATAAACAGATTAGCACAAGAGCTGCAGTAAATATCATTGATATGATAGAGATTTCTTGCATTATGTTCACATCCTAAAGGTACTTTTTGCGTTCTTCTTCAATCATAGATGTAAGGATTTCCTCTTCTACTTCATCCTTATCGATATCGTTGTCAAGGGCTCCTTCATCTGTTCCCTTTTTCTTCACCCATTTACGAATGATGAAGAATATCGCTACCCCTGCAATTCCTAAAACTACAAAAGGCAGTACCCAAGCAACTAAACTGAACCCGCTTTTTTCAGGAGCTGTTAAAATTTCTTCACCGTAAATATTAACGTAGTATTCACGAATTTTGTCCTTATTCCAGCCCTTGTTCATCATTTCAACGATGTCTTCCTTAAAGCCAATGGTAAGATTACAAGTCTTTGGGTCACACTCAAAGTGATCCTGTCCACAGCCGCATGTACACATAAATTGTGACGCAGCTGCTTCGAATTCTTTAGATTTGTAATCAAATTCCTCAGCACCTACTCGAACGATGGAAGCTTGAAAAATAAATGCAATCAGAAGGAGTCCAATATAAATTTTATTTTTCACATTAAGACACCTCTTTGCGTACTCCTGTGTATCGTGGAGTAATATTTTGATATTTTCCATTCCAAACTGCAAATAGAGAACCAATTACAATCATGAATGAACCAATCCATAGCCATGCGATCATTGGGTTAACTTTTACAATAAAGGTTGCTTTGCCATCATCTTCCCAATCACTTAATACAACATATAGATCTTCTTTTAAGGATGAGATTAGGCCAACTTCCGATGAAGGCTGATCCCAGTTTCCGTAAAATACTTTTTCAGGCATAATGTTTCCAATTCGTTTTCCATTCTTGAAAACGGTCATTTCAGCGTATACGATATCATTAATACCTTCCCTTTTTTGATCAAGACGCTCGTAATTAATACGATAATCCTTGACTTCAATGGAATCTCCTAGATTCACAGTTTTCATCGTTTGCACATCATAGTTTTGTGAACCGATAATTCCCATTGCAATAAACGCTATCCCAATATGAACCATGTACCCGCCATACCGGCGACGGTTTTTAGTCATTAATCGATATAGAGAAAGATAAACTTTTTCCTTCGTCATTTTTCTACGTGCTTTGACACCTCGGTAAAACTCTAGGAAGTGTGTGATAAATAGTAGAACGATTACGCCAAAGCCAATTACTGCCCAGGCTTTTTGTATACCGAGAACAACCATTAAAGCCATTGCAACAACTGCAAGGATTGCTGGTATTAAGAAGTTTTTCTTTAAATTCTTTAATGATGACCTTTGCCATGCAAGTAATGGACATACAGCCATTACAAACATCATCGATAATAAAATAGGAGCTTGAACTGTATTAAAGAACGGCATACCCACTGTAACCTTTGTACCCCGTACAGCTTCAGATACTAATGGGAAAACTGTTCCCCAAAATACACCAAAAGCTGCTCCTACTAACAATAGGTTATTTATTAAGAAGCTGCTTTCCTTTGATATATAAGAATTGAATTCTCCTGCGCTTCGCTTTAGGAGACTGTAACGACTCATTAACACATACAGGGCTCCGATTACAGCAACGCCCATGAAAATCAGGAAATATAATCCTAAGTTTGAATTAGCGAATGCGTGAACAGATGTTAATACACCGCTTCGTACTAGGAAGGTTCCGAATAATGTTAAAGCATAAGAAGTAATGATCAAGCTTATGTTCCAAATCTTCAACATGTTTTTACGTTCTTGGATCATGACCGAGTGTAAGAACGCAGTTGCCGTTAACCAAGGCATAAAGGAGGCATTTTCTACCGGATCCCATGCCCAGTAACCACCCCAGCCTAGCTCCACATAAGCCCATTGCCCGCCGAAGATATTACCAAGACTTAAAAACAACCAGGCAATTATCGTCCAGCGTCTAGTCATTTTTATCCAGAAATCATCCACATTTTTCAATAATAGCGCAGCCATTGCAAATGCAAATGGGATAGCGAGCCCTACATATCCAAGGTAGAGTGTAACAGGATGTATAATCATACCCGGATTTTGCAGCATTGGGTTCAAACCATGACCTTCAATCGGAACTTGATCCAATAAAATGAAAGGTTTAGCAACGAATCCAAGGATCAGAAAGAAGAATACAATATTCCCCAATAGAATCGCGGAAATATATGGAACCATTGGATTTCCTCTCATTTTTCTAGAGAAGGCAATCATTACCGTGTAAAGAACTAAGAAGAAAGTCCATAATAACAAGGAACCTGAATTCCCAGCCCATAATGCTGTAAGCTTATAAATAATAGGAAGCTCACTGCTCGTATAATCTGTAACGTATTCATATTGAAATTGTGAGGTTGCTAGTAAGTAGAATAATGAGAGCATAGCCATCGAAGCACAGACTAAGATTGCAATTACTCCGCCTTTTCCACTGTTGATTAATTTTTGGTTCTTTGTACTAATCCCTAATGTAATGATAAGGAGAGAGTATATTGCAAGCGCTAAGCCTACATATATTGTTGCGTTAGCAAATAAATACATATCGTCACCTTCTTATTATTTTGCCGTATCAGTTTTGCGTTGGTGGCTGATCTAATAATTTTTTATGTGCTTCGGGATCATAGTTTTCAACATCTTCACCCTCATATTTAGAAGGACATCTTGTTTTAACCGTTTCTGCAACAAAGGTATCTTTCTTTGTAGGTGCGCCCTGCAGGATAACAATAACACCTTCTGAGAAGTTATCAGGTCTTGTGCCGTTATGGATGACATGCATTAAATTACCTTCATTATCTTTTAAATCAAATTTCAACTCGATTTTATCTGGGTTCCATTTAATAGATTCATCGATTAGTAGACCTTCAACTGTTACAAAATCATCTTTATGTTTTTCTTGATTCGCTAAAAGCTCTTTCATCGTTAATTCAATACCGCTAGATCCTGGTGTAGCAGCCATTAGTAAGAAAACAATAGCCCCAGCAATAATAAATCCGCCAAGCATGACGATTGTGTTCTTTTTCATACTATTCACCCCGTTAAATTAATTTTTTCATTTCCTCATCGTATGTTTCTTGGTCAATCTTTCCATTTAGAAGTTTCTTACGCAGTTCTTTCTTATCATCAACACTGATTGACTTGTTTTCTTTTTTTACTGTTTGCTTTTTTGGGTGATGGTTTGTTGCTTTGGAACTTGAAGCTCTAGGTGCAGAATATGACTTTCCTTTTAACCCTAAGTATACAAACACACCAGCAATGATGATTGCAATTCCAATTACGCTTGCACCGCCAATTCCAATCAGTGGTCGATCTGAGCCCGAGCTACCTGGGCTACTTGATCCCCCGGTAATTTGATCTGTTGCAGTTCCTTCAACACCTGTATGGTTTTCGTCATTAGGGGGTTGTTTCTCATTAATGGCGTCTAAAGTTGATTTAAAACCATCTTTTTGATAGGAAAATGAATATGTATAGTTTTCTCCTACTTTCACATCTTTGTATTGGTAGTAGAAAAGTTCCTCCCCATACTCACTCTTCGTATTGTTTGGAGCCTTTGGCTCTAATTTGATTTCCTTTGCATCCATTGGGGCATAGAAGATTACATCAAATGTGCCAATTTCAGCTGTGTTACTGTATTCAAAAGTAAAGCTTCTATCATCTTTTACTTCCACTGAGCTGGTATAATACTCAACTACGAATCTATACGATTCATCTTTCTTTATTGGTTTGGACGGTTTCCAGGAGATAATTCCCTTTTCTTTATCTACATCAAATGGGCGCTGTACTTCAGGCTTATTGTCTTCAGGAAATTCTGCAACTAAGTAAGCTTGGAAACCTTTTTCATTTGCAGGTACTTCAATTTCAATTTTCCCATCAAAATCCTGCCCACTTTTGTTAGTAAAAGTGCCATACTGTCCGATAAGTAATGAAGGTGTGTCTTTTGGCCAGTTTTCAGGATAGTCAAACTCAGGCATAATCTGGATTTGCATATCCGTATACGGAAACTTTTCTGGTTGAAAGGTTGTCTCTGCATATGCATTTGGAACGATAAAACTTACTAAAAATGACATGATAACAAATAAAGCGAATAACCTTTTTTTAAGCATATTGATCCTCCTTGAGCTCCAATAAAAAGCAATTTTTCACTATAGCCCTCTTTGAAATAAATATAATATTAATCACCTATGTATAGTTGATTCACATTTGAACATTTTGTAAAAGGAGATAAAACGTTACGGTTTCGTCAAAAAATGACCACATAATGTTCACATTTACCTATCTATCAATAATATCCTCCTGTTTTTTAATATCCCAACTAGTACTATAAACCCTAACCTATATACCTAGATGGTTTGAAAATGAACGTTTTGTTAAATTCCTCACAATCAGACTATTTCTATGGCAACTCCGTATAAAACAATAAAAAAACCTTGAATTCATTCATTGAATTCAAGGTTTAAGATAATCCGTTCGACTTTCTTCTTGTACCTTAACGGAACGTAGATAGCTAACAATATCTGTGATTTCTTCTTTTTTAAGCTGCCGTACACCATCTAAGCCCTTTAAAGACGGACCCATAGAAGTATTTTCACGTCCGTAAGCTGCACTAATCCATATTTGCTTATCACTGGTATATTTAAGATACTCTGAATTAGAAATGGCAGGCCCCATTTTTAATTTACCTACTCCTGCTTCACCGTGACAATTTAGACATTTTAAATTGTAAAGTTTTTCACCTGCTACAGGATCCCCAGCTATTACTTTGGGAACATCAAACTTAATTTCTTCAGTCTGCCAATCTCTAATGAATGCCACTAGATTTTTCAAATCGTTTTCTGATATTCGTTCTTCATAAGCTGGCATACCTGTACCATTTCTACCATATTTAATACTATTGTAAATATCCTTATTTGAAACAGTATTTAGATAGTTTTGATTGTTAATAGCTGTTCCTGCATTCGGTCCTTCACCTTTTCCAGTTTCACCATGACAAATCAAACATTGTTTTTTATAGACTTTTTCTCCTGCAAAAATAGCTTCGGATTCCTTTTTATTAAAAATATCACTATTAATAAGACAAACGATAATTCCAATTATAATAAGTATATAGAGGCCATATAATATTTTTTTCATGGCTGTCCCTTACTTAGGTTCAGGAGTTTGCGTTGCCTCTCCATAATCTTCATATTTTTTAATAATTAAATCATTGATTTTCTTAAGGCTTTTACCGTCTTGGTGCATTTCTACTGCGTCCTGTGCGATGTCCACACAAACATCACATGATACACCGTGATCGGACCACTCGGTAACCGCATTTTCATCTCCAAATTGCCCTACGAAGCAATCAAGATTACTTTCATGCCCAATCATTCCACAACCGCAAAAACATGGAACACTAGCTAAAACCTCGGGATAGGTTGCCGCCATTGTATATGTCTCTTCAATTTTTTCAGATGTGTTCAAAACATAATCAGGTAATGCACTATGTTTCTTATCAAGAGTTAATTTTTCTTTATTCGAGCTGCAACCGACTGCAATTATCACTAATAGGATACTAAAGAACATTAGTGTATAGACTTTTTTCACTTATATGTCACCCCTTCGTTTGTAATGTAATTTCATTTTAATTTTAGCAAACTAAGTTCTGACCTGAATCAGCTAATTATTACTATTTAGTGAAGTTTTAAAACTTTGCAATCGAAAAAGAATTGCAAAAAAAATAGCCTTGGTCCAATTAAGGACTAAGGCTTGTAAATTATGCACGTGAAACGTACGAAGCTTCTGTAGTATTAATTATTAGTTTATCGCCTTGGTTAATGAAGAACGGAACTTGAACATGTAGTCCTGTTTCAAGGGTTGCTGACTTAGTGCCGCCAGAAGAGGTATCACCTTTTATTCCTGGCTCCGTTTCAGCAACTTCTAATACAACAGTGTTTGGCAGTTCAACACCAAGAGTTTCATAATTAAACATCATGATGTGCACTTCCATGTTTTCTTTTAGGAACTTTAATTCATATTCAATATTGTTGGCTGGCAGTTCAACCTGCTCGTATGATTCCATATCCATGAAGATATGCTGATCACCGCTAGCATATAAATATTGCATTTTACGATTGTCAATTTGTGCTTTTTCTACTTTCTCACCAGCACGGAATGTTTTTTCTTGAATTGCACCATTACGAAGGTTACGAAGCTTTGAACGAACGAAGGCCGCTCCCTTACCTGGTTTTACATGTTGGAAATCAAGAACGCGCCAAAGGCCGCCATCAACTTCAATGGTTAGACCGGTTTTAAAATCATTAACAGAAATACTCATGTTATATCCTCCTATGTCTATTACAAAATAATAAGTTCTTTTGTTGAATGAGTCAAAGCTTCGTTAAGGTCTTTCGTAATGAGCGTATCATCCTCAATCCGAACCCCGCCTAGGCCTGGTATGTAAATACCGGGTTCAACAGTAACAAGCATTCCTGGTTCGAGAACAATATCTGAACGGAAAGAAAGAGTTGGACCTTCATGGACCTCTAAACCGATACCGTGACCGGTTGAATGTCCAAAGTATTCACCATATCCTTTTTCAGTTATGTAATCCCGGGTTAATGCATCTGCTTCTTTCCCAGTCATTCCTGGCTTAATTCCTGCCATTCCCCTTAATTGTGCTTCAAGGACAATGTCATAAAGTTCTTTTAACTTTGGATCGGGTTCTCCCACTGCCACTGTTCTGGTGATATCCGATATATAGCCGTTGTAATATGCCCCATAGTCCAGTGTTACAAAATCTCCAGACTCAATGACTTTATCACTTGCCACTCCATGAGGAAGTGCAGATCGATGCCCTGAAGCAACAATAGTATCGAAAGAAGAAGAAGTTGCTCCTGCCTTTCTCATAAAGAACTCTAATTCATTGGATACTTCAAGCTCCGTTTTTCCGGGACGAATAAAATCCAATATATGCTTAAATGCAGCGTCAGCAATATCGGCTGCTACCTTTAATATCTTAATCTCTGCTTCCGTCTTAATCAAGCGTAACTTTTCAATTACACCCGAAACCGGAATAAGTTCTGCTTCAACTTCTTTTTCATATGCTTTATATGTAGAAAATGTTAGATGATCTTCTTCAAAACCGAGCTTTTTAATACCAAGTTTTTTTGCTTGCCTTGCAACCTCTTCAACAAGCGTTCCTGCCATTTTAACAATTTCATATCCTTCACATTGATTTGTAGCCTGTTCTACATATCTGAAATCGGTAATAAATTGTGCCTTGTCAGCACTAATGAGAACCACTCCAGCAGAACCAGTAAAGTTTGTCATATAGCGACGGTTAAATTGGCTTGTAATTAAAAAACCATCGATTCCAAACGTAGAAAAACTTGATCGTAACTTATCTATCTTTCCCATTTCTCCCACTCTCCTATAGCAGCAAAGTATATTGCCATAAACAGTAATATCAACAATCATTTTACCATATCTTATTCCTTAAAGACTAATAAAGGTTAAGAGGCTGAAGTTTCTTCCATATGATTGATTTCATATTCGTAGTTAATGGAATAACCAATAAATAATCCATATACCAAATATAAACAGATTGTCGTAATAATCGTGTCTCGACCTAGGTCTAAAAATGGCTTTATTCCAGGAAAAATTGGATTCAATATTAAGTACACCAATAGGAATAGTACTATTCCATAACCTAATCCCAACCATATTCCATTAAATTTTTTTAATGCGATGGAATAAACAAATGCAGCACCAACGGAGAAAATACCAAGCAAAATAATGGAAATAACAGTCCCTAACCATTCATTTTTCCATTTCCCTAATGCCCATGGTTCAAGGATGACATTTGGACGAACTTCAGTGAAGTTGAAGTAATATGCGATAAAACCTATAGTACCCCAAAAAAGTCCTCCAAATAATCCCGTCCAGAAAACTAGAGCGGTAAAAGACATTGGTTTTGGGTAATTTGATTTTTTTGGCTCATTAGCCATAATAAATACCTCCAATAATGGTGAATTTTTTTAAATTAAATATTAACTCATTAGAATTCCACCATATTATGCCCTTTCCTTACCATTCAATTGCATAGAATAAATTTTTTAATGGAAATATTATGTCATCCTAGAGGTTTTTTCTTATTTGAAGTAGAATTAAATTAAGTATATACAATTTTTCTTTATGTCATTGGTTATCCATCTTAAGAACCGTTCTTCCCTTTAACGAACTTAAAAATAGGGAAATGGTGATTAAATAGTAGTATATCGCTGTAGAAATACTCTAAAACATTATTATTTATGTGTTTAAAAAATTAAGAAAATGCTTATGATGCTCTTAGGGAGGTGGCGTTCTTGAAAAATCGGATTTCCGTTCCTTTGGTTGGTAGTGTTATTGTTCTGGGTATAATTGGCATTATTGGGGCATTAACGAGTGATCCTATTGGTTTTCTTCAGAGTATAGCAGTCTTTGCATTAGTCGGCTTAGCCATATTTTTCGTATTCCGTCTAATTGTTAGAGCAAATCCTCAGAAAAAAGAGCAGCAAGCATTTATTAAAGCAGCTAAGAAATCCAAAAAGCGATTGCAATCTAAAACTGGAGAACTTCAAACTAAAAGTTCTTCATTAGGCTCGCTAGCTTCATTAAAGAAAAGCAAGAAGATAAAAAAGAAATCTCCAGTTCACTTAACTGTCATCGATGGAAAAAAAGGTAAAAAGAAAAATCGAGCGTCCTTATAAACGCTCGACTTTTTTATTTCTGATAATTCTGCAATTTAATAACACCATGACTTAAAAAACTTTTGAGCAGCATTTCTGCCTAACTCGAACAACTCCTGTTTCTTTTCTGCAGTCAAATGAAACTCCATTGATAAGGCACCCTCGTTAGGTACAAATATAATATTTTTTTCATGTTTTCTAGAAATATAACGTGAATCATGAGCATCCTTCATGGTTTCAAATAATGCACCAAACAATTGAATGGCATTTTTGATTTGATGTTTTTCATGCTCGTATTCATTTGCGCTTAACTTAATCCCAATTACCGGTCTTATTTTTTGTAGGTTATCTCTGTCGAAAAGCCACATGGGGAAATTGCTCAATACCCCGCCATCCACTATAACATTTACACCATCCATTGATTTCAATTTTACAGGTTCAAAAAAGTATGGGATACTACAGCTCATTCTTACTGCCTTCGCGATTGAAAATGATTCAGGTGAAATACCATATTTCACTAAGTCATCTGGTAGAACCATTAATCTTCCATTTGAGAGGTCTGATGCAATAATCCTTAGGTTTTGCGCTGGCAAATCCGAAAACGTTCTTACCCCCCTTGAAGCTAATTTTTCTTCAATCCATTTTTCCAACTCATTTCCTTTATATAATCCTAACTTCCAATAAACAAACAGCCATTTAGCAAGTGGAAAAGGAATAATCATTTTCCGTGGATCGAGAAATTTAGTTAAATCCAGTTCGTCAAGAAGTTGTTCTATTTCTCCACTCCCATACCCTGCAGCAATTAACGCAGCTACTATCGACCCAGCACTCGTTCCAGCAACTCTTTCAAATTGAAAGCCTCTTTTTTCAATTTCTTGAATGGCCCCAATAAGGGCAAAACCTTTAATTCCTCCTCCAGAAAAAACACCGTCTATTTTCATGGCAGCCACTCCTAAAGGTGAACTTATTGTTACATCTTTAAGCAGGTGCAGGCAGAAATAGTACGGTGTACAAGTAAAAAAAACTAAATTAATTTTCTACGTGAAATATTCGACCACAGCATTTGGAAAATATTCTTCAATATAAGTGCGAATCGTGGTTTCTAATTCATTTGCTTCTTCTGTAGGATAAACGTATTTTCCAATCCCATAGCGACCCCATTTATATTTCCGCTTTTCCTCATCCATTTCTAGCTTTGTTTTTGGGTACCGTTTGGCAATCACATTTTTTGCAGGTTTTGTAAAGCGGTGTTGGATAAGTTCAAACGTTAAATCGGGTATGTCTATACCTGTAAGTTCATCACATAATCGTTGGAAGAGTTCACGATACCCCTCTTTCCAATCTTCATGCAAATAAATAGGTGCAACAATAAACCCTAAAGGATAATTTGCCTTTGCGACCTTTCTAGCAGCTGACAGCCGATTTTCAAAGGAAGAGGTCCCTGGTTCGAAGTTTTTTATCACATAACGTGAATTAACACTAAAACGGAACCTTGTCTTGCCATTGTGGTTGGCGTCAAGAAGATGATCTACATGATGGAATTTTGTAACAAATCGGAGCCTTCCAAAGTCCGATTGTCCAATGAACTCAATTGTCTTCTTTAGTGAGTGTGTTAAATGATCCAAACCAACAATGTCCGAGGTACAAGCCGCTTCAAATCTTGTGATTTCTGGTGCACGCTCATCCATGTACTTTTGGGCCTGCTCAAAAATATCATCTAAGTTTACATAGGTGCGAATGTAGGGTTTACTTCCGAGTGTTGTTTGCAAATAACAATAATGACAATGCCCCATACAGCCAGTAGCCAAAGGAATGGCATATTCAGCTGAAGGCTTAGAAGTATCAAATTTCAAAGTCTTTCTAATTCCTACAACAAGGGTTGATTTTGCATTTCGGTATTTCTGGTTTTCATTTTCCCCTGGCAAATCTCGAATTTGGTTATGGGAGGTAGTCTCTCTAATTTCAAGATTCAAGTTTTCAAATTTCTCTTTCAGTTCTCTTCCAAGTGGGTATTCTAAGGCTCTCGGTTCAAAATATACTAATTGCGGCATAAAAGGTTCCAAATTGTTTTCCTCTTTTCAATCTATTTTTTATAGTATGAGCAATAATTTTATTAACATGGTTCATAATTTGTTTATATTTTGGCTACAAATTGTTCACTTTAGTACTCTCTTTCTTCATATCATCAACACAAGAATTCACTATACTTTACCTATTAATTAGTTAATGTTGATTAACAAGTAAAGGCAGGGAACTCTTATGAGCATAAAAAAAGAAAGCATAAAGGTGTATGAGATGACTTGTACATCCTGTGAGAAGCGGGTTGAACGAACAGTAAAGAAATTAGATGGTGTAGTAAATGTAAAAGCAAGTTTTAGTGGTCAATTTGCGGATATCGAATATGATGATGACCTTTGCAGTATAAAAAAAATAAAAGCAGCCATTCAAAGTGTTGGCTATAGCACAGAAAAGTCTAATGACTATAAGTTTATCGGCATTATGATCGCAGTAGTAACGGTTGTGCTGCTCGGAATCAATTCTGGTAACTACGATATGGAATCACAACTAAATAATGCTTCTTATGCTGTATTATTTGTTGTAGGTGTGATTACTTCTATCCATTGTGTTGGAATGTGCGGCGGCATCATGCTTTCACAAAGTATCGGTAAAGAAAGCAAGAATAAATTTGAAGCCATAAAACCAGCACTTTTATATAATGCTGGAAGGGTAGTAGCCTATACCATTCTAGGTGGAGTCATTGGAGCCATTGGTTCAGTATTCGCCTTATCTCTAAATGCTAAAGCAGGATTACAGTTATTTGCTGGTATTTTCATGATTATGATGGGATTTAATATGTCAGGGTTTAAGGCTTTTAGGAAATTCCAAATTAAATTACCTAATGTTGCCTGTAAAGCAATGAGTAAACCGAAAGCTCCGTTTTTTGTCGGGCTTCTAAACGGGTTAATGCCATGTGGTCCATTACAAACCATGCAAATATTTGCTTTAGGAACTGGCAGTGCAGCAGCTGGTGCTTTATCAATGTTTATGTTTTCAATCGGAACGGTTCCATTAATGCTGACATTTGGAGCATTATCTGGATTATTAAGCAAAGGCTATACAAAGAAAATACTTAAATTTAGCGGTGTTTTAATTATTATGCTTGGCCTTATTATGAGTAATAGGGGACTTGCCCTTGCAGGTATGAATATAAGCCCGATGGCGATTATGGCTAGCGTTGGAGCATTTGGTGAGACACGCGCCTCAACAGACCCATCCAATGCAGTTAAAGCAACAATTAAAGACGGTGTTCAGGTATTGAATATGACTGCCAATGTTTATGGCTACACTCCAAAAACGCTTTATGTACAAAAGGGAATGCCTCTTAAATGGGTTGTCGAAGGCGAAGAGATTACTGGTTGTAATAATACGATTGTCGTACCGGATATGAACATTCAACAGAAACTGCAAAGTGGGAATAACCTGATTGAATTTACACCTGGAAATGATGATCTTAACTTTAGTTGTTGGATGGGAATGAAGCGTGGAGTAATAAAAGTTGTAGATGATTTAGAATCTATCTCGGCTTCAAGTAGTGACGGAGAGGGTGTTGATTCAGCTGTAACAGCACCCCCAACTGAACCAGCCAAGCCTAGCATCTACGGTGACGATTTCAGTAAGGTAACGACAGATCGTTTAGTTAAAAAAGCTGAAGTTACTGCAAACGGACAGACATTAGCTATTAAAGGAACTGGATATGAGTTTGAACCGCTTATTATTATAGTGAATAAAGGAATTAATACAAAAATGGCTTTAGATTTAACGGCCTTTGATATTGCTGAAGGCTACTTTATGATATTGAATTCATCAACAAAGCAAATAGTAACTGATTTTACAGGTACAAAAGGGATTAATAATATTGAATTCTCCATTGAAGATAGTGGATCTTATGGCATCTTCTTAAATGAGCAAGAATTGCTTGGTATCATTGAAGTGGTGGAAGATCTAAATACAGTGGACGTTGAAGAGGTTAGAGCAAAATATATTCAGTAATGACAAAGAGCTTTGGCAATCATATTGATTACCAAAGCTCTTTTTTACCTTCATTTAATTTGCTGAATTAAAATAGACTTTCACCTTGGTTCCTATTCCTTCCTTACTATCAATCGCAATCTTTGCATTGTGAAGCTCTAGTATATTCTTAACAATCGTTAACCCGATACCATTTCCTTCAATTTGATTCCTGCTTTTATCTCCTCTGTATAACCTTTCAAAGATAAAGGGTAAATCATCTTGCTTAATACCGATGCCGTTATCAATCACTTCTACAACGATCTGTTTCATTTCTTTATATAGTTTAATAGTAATTTTCCCATTATTTCCAGTAAATTTAATAGCGTTTGATAGTAAGTTTATGATAACTTGTTTTATTTTATCTATATCTCCAATAATTTGAAATTTTTCATTAGGTAGTATTTCATATTCGATGGAGATACCTTTACTTTCCACCCCGATAAAGAAATCTTTACTCATTTCTATTATAAAATCATCCAAGTGGATGGGTTCATAATTAAGCTTGATACTTTCCGATTCAAACTCCTTTAATAAATTTAAGTCATTTATTAATTTGCCAAACCGAATTACTTCCTCATTTAAATAATTTAACCCCAATTTTGTTACAGGTAACACGCCATCAATCATGGCCTCGAGGTTATTTTGCAGGACATTCAATGGCGTTCTAATTTCATGTGTTATATCTGATACTAACCTCTTTCTAAGCGCGTCCTGATACTTTAATTTTTCGGCAAGAATATTTACGCTCTTCCTTAAATCCTCGAGCTCTTCTATATTACTTTTTACATCCGATTTAGCATCAAAATTCCCTTGGGATAAGCTAACGGACATTTTTGCTACCTCCCGAATCGGAGTAGAAAATTGTTTTGAAAAATAAAGGCTTAAAAAACTGACGATTATTAGAGTAATAACCCCACTGACAACAATACTTTTATTAATAGAATCCTTAAAGTTTATATCCTCTTCTGATAACAATACAGATGAATATTGTCCAATATCAACAAAGCCAACAACTATACCATCCACTTTTATTTCAAACGTTTTGGTTGTGTAGACACCTTTATCAAGGACAGACATTTCACCGATATGAATTTGATTTAATAAATCATTGGGGTCCATTCCCCATACAGGCTGTTTATCACGATCCAAAAGAGTCAAACAATAGTTTCCCATATAAGCCTCATGCATTAATTCCACACCAGTATCAACAGTCCATTTACCTTCCCGCTTGTATGCTTCCTCAAAATAGGAAACGATTCGTTCATACCTCTTATTTTGAATATCAATCATGTATTCGTTAAATTTATTTGAAACTGTTATATTCACAAACACTGTGACTAGAAAGATCGCAGCAATTGCACACAAAACAAATAAAATACTTAATCTTCTGTTGATAGATTGCACTTACTTCTCACCGCCAAATTTATAGCCCGCTTTCATTACCGTAACGATATATTTAGGATTCTTGGTGTCATTTTCTATTTTTTTTCGAATATTTTTTATGTGCACATCAATTGTTCGATCGTATCCGCTAAAATCTACTCCAAAGATTTTATCTATTAGCTGTTCTCTTGATAGTACATTTCCTTTGACAGTTACTAAAGCACAGATAATATCAAATTCATTAGGTGTAAACGGAATCTCTTGGTCCAAAATTCGCACGGATCTCTTGTCACAATCAATCTGTAAATAACCATCATCAAAAATTACCTTTGAAGATGGAAATTTGGCACTGATTCTCCTGAACAGTGCATTCACCCTTGCAGTTAGTTCTCTTGGGCTAAACGGCTTTATCAAGTACTCATCTGCACCTATATTTAATCCTTCTATTTTGTCATTTAGTGATCCTTTTGCCGTCAGCATAAAAATATGGACATCAGAGGTTTGACGGATTATTTTACAGACTTCCTCGCCACTTAAATCAGGAAGCATTAAATCTAAGATTAAAAGTTTAAAATCTACTGTTTTAAAAAGGTCTATTCCTGTTAATCCAGTTGCAGCACTATGAACTTTATATCCTTCTTTTTCTAAATAACCTTTTATGACAGTTGATACACTTTCCTCATCTTCAATAAGTAAAATATGATTCATACTATTTCACCCTGCTCACTATTTTTTCAATCCTTTGTAAAATAAGTATACTAGCTGAATATAGTGGAAAATATGAAAAAGGCTGACAATTATGTGTCAGCCTTAGGGTTTATCTATGAAGTTTCACAATTATAATTTTACTTTTTGTAACCTTAATGCATTTAGAACAACTGATACTGAACTGAATGCCATTGCGGCGCCTGCAAGCCAAGGTGCTAGGAAGCCGAGGGCAGCAAATGGAATACCAAGGGAATTATAAGCGAGTGCCCAGAAAAGATTTTGCTTTATGTTCGTTATCGTCTTCTTACTCATGAAGATTGCGTCTGCAATACTATTTAAATCTCCGCGAATGAGGGTAATATCCGCCGCTTCCATCGCTACATCCGTTCCGGTACCGATTGCCATTCCAATATCTGCCACAGCAAGTGCTGGAGCATCGTTAATTCCATCTCCGACCATTGCCACTTTCTTGCCTTGTTCCTGTAATTTCTTAATTTCAGCTGCCTTTCCTTCTGGAAGAACCTCGGCAATTACGTGAACAATACCTGCTTGCTTTGCAATAGCCTCAGCTGTTTGTTGATTATCACCTGTGATCATAATGACATCGAGTCCCATGTTTTTGAGGCGGCTAATCGCCATTTTTGACGTTTCTTTAATGGTGTCAGCAACAGCCACGGTACCTGCATATTGACCATTAATTGCGGTAAGCATAGCTGTTTTTCCTACCCTTTCCATGTCATCCATTTGTGCAAGAGCAGCTTCAACATGTACATTATACTTGTTCATTAATTTCCTTGTACCAACTAATAATTCTTTACCATCGACCATTGCTTTAATACCGAAACCAGGAATGGCTTCAAATTCTGTGACATTTTTTAAAGGAATCCCTTTTTCTTTTATTCCTTGAACGATTGCTTGTGCAAGTGGATGTTCCGACTGCTTTTCAGCTGAAGCAACTAAGGATAAAAATTCATTCTCATCAACTAATTCATTAGTGAAAACATCGGTTAATACAGGTGTTCCATTCGTTACTGTCC
This sequence comes from Neobacillus niacini, assembly GCF_031457145.1. Taxonomy (GTDB): domain Bacteria; phylum Bacillota; class Bacilli; order Bacillales; family Cytobacillaceae; genus Neobacillus; species Neobacillus niacini_J. The sequence goes on along the minus strand of NZ_JAVDVZ010000001.1, from coordinate 57,814 downwards.
CAGTTTTATCCAATACAACGGTTGAAATTCGATGGGTCATTTCCAAATGTTCCCCACCTTTAAATAGAATACCAAATTCTGCCGCTCTCCCTGACCCAGCCATAATAGATGTTGGTGTTGCTAATCCTAATGCACATGGGCAGGCAATCACGAGAATAGCAATCATTTTTTCTAAAGCTTCTGCAAAATCTCCAGGGGCCACCCACATATACCAAATAATAAAAGCTATTACCGCAATCCCAACAACAATCGGAACAAATATTCCAGATATTTTATCAGCTAAGCGCTGGATAGGAGCCTTCGAACCTTGTGCCTCTTCGACCACTTTAATAATTTGAGCTAATGCGGTATCCCTGCCAACTTTTTTAGCCTCCACTTTTAAGAAACCGTTTTTGTTTAGAGTTGCTCCAATTACTTCATCACCAATACTCTTATCAACTGGGACGCTCTCACCTGTAAGCATTGACTCATCAATTGCAGAATTTCCTTCGATAATTTTTCCGTCCACCGGAATTTTTTCTCCAGGCTTGATATATATGATATCACCAACGATAACTTCCTCAAGCGGGATTTCCAGTTCTTGCCCGTTTCTTTCGACAGTTGCCGTCTTAGCTTGAAGCCCCATTAATTTTTTAATTGCCTCTGAGGAACGACCTTTAGCTTTCGCTTCAAAAAGCTTACCTAAAATGATTAATGTTATAAGGACTGCACTGGTTTCATAATAAAGTTCAAGTGAATGTGTACCCATCGAAATCGACATAATCGATAAATATAAACTGTAAAAATAAGCTGCAGATGTACCAAGGGCAACAAGGACATCCATATTGGCACTTTTATTTTTCAATGCTTTATATGCTCCAATATAGAACTGGGCACCAATAATAAATTGAACGGGTGTTGCCAATGCTAGCTGAACCCAAGGATTCATAAAGGCTTCAGGAACCCAGATAAAGGAAGTAAATGTAAAATGTCCAACCATCGCCCATAATAATGGGAGTGAAAGAATTGCTGAAACAATAAATTTTCTTGATTGCTTTTTAATTTCCTTTTGACGATAGTCGCTTGTTTCTTTTGCGTCCTCCTTTATATGAGCCCCATAACCAAGGTTTTCTACCTTTTTAATAATGTCACTTGCTGTTAACGCCGAACCATTATATTCAACAGTTGCCTTTTCAAGAGCAAGATTTACATTTGCCTTAACGATACCATCAAGTTTATTTAGACCTTTTTCTATTCTTGTAGAGCAGGCTGCGCATGTCATACCGGTAATATCAAACTCAGCCTTTTCGGTAACGACGTCATACCCAAGATCTCTAATTTTTTTCTCAATGTCCTCGACTTTTAATTTTTCTGAGTCGTATTTAATAGCAGATTTTTCTAAAGCCAAATTGACGGTTGCTGTTTGTACACCTTCTAATTTATTTAGTCCCTTTTCAATCCTTGTGGCACAAGCGGCACAGGTCATTCCAGAGATTTGCAAATTGGTTTCTTTTAAACTTTGAATCATAAAAGCCACCTCCACATACCCTGCCCGGGTATATATATTTGAAAAAAGAACGTGCTAATGAATAGCACGTGCCATTATTTTTAGTTTACATCGTATCCTTGGTCATCAATTGTTTCTTTGATTTTATCCAGCGTTACCTCTTGATTGTTATATTCAACATCCACTGTATTGGCTTTTAAGTTTACTTTTACTGCACTAACTCCGGTAAGTTCACCAACACTACCTTCAACAGCTTTTACACAATGATCGCATGACATACCTTGAACGTTTAATGTTACTTTTTCCACTTATATACACCCTTTCCTGATTTACACTTATTATAACCTCGTAATAGAGGTAAGGTTCTTGATTCCATTTAACCATACCCCCCTACCCTATGTAAAGCACTTTTTATAGATATATTTTATTATTTTCCAACTTTCACATTTTGTTCATAAAGCCATTTTTCATGCAGAAAATGTTACAAAGACCAATAGGTAATGGAGTCAAATATCCCCAGAAGTAACAAAATGATTCCAGCAAGTCTTTGTATAATAACACCAACTCCTCTTCCCTTTTTCATTAATACCCCACCACCGCCTAGATACCAAATAATCAAAATGAAAAGAATCAGCGGCAGGGCAGTTCCTATCGCAAAAATAGACGGTAGAATAAACCCATATGAACTGGACAATACAACCGGCATTAGAGTAACAAAGAACAGGATAAACATGGTGGGACAAAAAGCAAGGGAAAAACTAAAACCTAACATAAATGAACCAAATGGTGTTTCCTGTTTGTAATCTTTAAATCCTTTAAATAAATTAATGGTCCCTTTTAGTTTTATTAATCCAATCATATATAACCCTACAATGATTAATAATGGTCCCATAATTTTACGGATCCAAGGAAAATACGATAATAGACTTTCTTGAATTTCTCTTCCTAAAATCCATACCAGTCCACCTAATAATGAAAATGCCGCTATTTTTCCTAAAGTGAAGAAGATAACATCCTTCCAAACAATTTTCTGTTGAAAAGATCGGTTACCATAAAGTGTTAAAGCGCTGATGTTCCCCGTAAGTTGGCAGGGTGCCAGCGCTCCTACAATTCCTAATATAAGGGCGAAAACGATTGGCAATGACTCCAAGTTATTGGCAATGATAAAAAACGGTTTGCTAACAAACGAACTAAATTGGCTCATTAAATTGTACATTTGATCACCTGAATTCTAGTAAATATTGTTCTTATGAATTACTACTATTTCAATAGTACTCAGGTTATATGAAGAACGTATGTAGAGATTTCGACAATTTTGCGACAACTTATTGTCATAATAAAGTTAATAAATCTTTACAAACAATAAACATAAATCTTTCACGTAACCATTTAAAATATAATTAATACTATTGAGCTCCAAAAAAGGGGGATATATGAATCAAAAAAAGCTTTCACTACTATTCGAAATTCTTATTGTTTCTACAAAGCTTGGTCTTACATCCTTTGGCGGTCCTATCGCTCATTTAGGATATTTTCATGAAGAGTATGTTCGAAAAAGAAAGTGGCTCGATGAACAGGGGTATGCTAATTTAGTAGCACTATGTCAATTTTTGCCTGGACCGGCAAGCAGCCAAGTTGGAATTGGAATTGGAGTTCTGCGGGGTGGATTATTAGGAGGGATATTTGCATTTCTTGGCTTTACGATTCCTTCAGTTATAGCGCTTATACTTTTTGCCCATATACTCCAAGGCGTGGATATTGGAAATACTGGCTGGATTCACGGGTTAAAAATTGTTGCTGTTGCTGTGGTTGCTCATGCCATTTTAGGTATGGCTCAAAAGTTAACCCCCGATTTATCACGAAAATCGATAGCTTTGTTTGCTTTAATAGGTACACTTATATGGCAAACTGCCTATATACAGGTAATTGTAATCCTAATTTCTGCAGCTGTCGGTTATTTTATCTATAAGGATCAGAAAGAATCTCCTCAATCCTCGATGCATTTTCCACTTTCCCGTAGATTTGCATTCATAAGTCTAGGACTATTCTTTGGATTGCTAATTGTTCTTCCTATTTTAAGAGAATTGACTACCACTAATTGGATCGCAATGTTTGATAGTTTTTATCGTTCTGGATCTTTAGTCTTTGGAGGCGGGCATGTGGTTTTACCTCTATTGGAACGTGAATTTGTCCCAACCGGCTGGCTTAATAAGGAAGAATTCCTTGCAGGATATGGAGCAACACAGGCTGTCCCTGGACCACTGTTTACTTTTGCTGCTTATATAGGTGCAGTTGTTGATGGTTGGCCAGGAGGGCTGCTAGCAACTGTAGCAATTTTTCTGCCTGCTTTCTTGCTCGTCTTAGGTACATTACCTTTCTGGGACAGATTAAGCCGTAATCCAAAAATAAAGGGTGCATTAATGGGGGTAAATGCAGCTGTTGTTGGAATTTTAATCGCAGCATTTTACAATCCAATCTGGACAAGTTCAATTTTAACACCTATTGATTTCGTCTTTGCTGCCATTTTATTTAGCATGATAGCTTATTGGAAGCTGCCTCCATGGGTAATCGTGATTACCGGGACCATTGGTGGTTACCTGATGAGCCTAATTGGATAATATTTCAAGAACGAGGATGCCCTATTAGGACATCCTCGTTTTTTTAATTTTTATAAACGCACTTAAGTTGTGTCCCATGGATAAAAAATGAAATTCACAAAATGAAAACACTATTATTTTTCATCCTTGTGAAGTTTCTTCATTTAAATTACTAAGTCCAAAATTTAATATATCTTCTATATTTCCTTTCTAAACTTATTTTAGAATTACTATATGCCCAATCCAACACGTCCTTATTCTTTTTTCCACCATATAATTGATAACCTCTAATGTAACCATCCTTTTTTAGTTCTCTTAAGGTCAGCTTTTGCTTAGTTTCCTTCTGCACTATTTCGCGCAGTCTTGTTAGGATATAAATTGAACCGCTTGTTAATGTAAATTGCCTTTCTCCAATATACCCATCACCATCAAATAAGCCACGGAAGAAATGCTTGTACAAATGTGTTTTTATTAATGGTAAATTAATAATTTTTGATTTATTTGGAGTTATTCCAAGTGTTGCTAGATCATTTACTAGTTCACAACTTGATATATTTAATACCAAAAGATCCTCTTGATTTGAAGGTTTCTTTTTTACCCGTAACTCTGCATTCGTTTCCATGACACCCTTAATATTCTCTAATATTTGTTTATCACTTTGTTTAATGGCTATACTTACAACCTTACCATTCTTATGAACATAACCATCTGCACAAATAAATCCTAGTATATATGCTTGGAATTCATTATTAATTTCTTTGAAAAATTGTTTATTTAAAGTATATTTATTTGGTCTTTTACTATCCCTAATTGGACATGGAGGTAACTCATACTTAGTCCTAAAATACTTAATCGTTTCTCTTTTCACATTAAACATTTTTCCAATTTCACTATCACTATATTTTTCTATTAACTTTTCTAAAGATTCTTTATGTTTATAAGGCTTCTCGGTTAAACAACAACAGTTTAATCCAATTCCTTGCAATAAATTTATTCCTCGTTTACTTTTTATTTCTCCACAATTTTTGCACTTACAAAGCCAATAGATATTTCTGTTTTTGTTTCCATCTTTTTCTATTATCTTCCAATCCCCAAACGTTTCACCAGTTAAATCCCCTATTTTTTCCATTTCCACACCCCGTATTTACATAATAAGGATTTTAACAAAGGCATAAGAATAACTCGACTAACAAGGGAAAAAATCACAATTTTTTTATTAGGTCAATGACACAATTATAGTATTTATAAGTAAAAAAAGTAATGAGAAAATATTTACTGTAATCATAAATAAATTTCGAAAACCTTGATACTAAACCGGCTTTTTAAAAATTGAATTTAATCTTCGATATAAAAAAGACCGTTAGTAAAATATACTAACGGCATTTTTCATGGTGATGTATTTTCTTTAGAATGAATTCTATAAACCGCACTTAAGCTGCGTTCCACAGTTAGAACATGTATTACAGCCGCCAATTTCTTTTACTTTTCCTTTGCGGCAGACAGGACACGTGTTGCCAACTTCTGAACCAATGGTTACATCCGTTGAACGTAGGTCACTAATAGTATCTAGAAGGACCACGTGCTGTTTTGACTTTTCTTTGAACTGGGTTGGAATTTCGTTTTCTTCTGCTTTAAGGGTAAGAACTTGTGAATCGCGTGAACCATCTACATAAACTGTACCACCTTTTGCACCACCGCGATATAATCGCTCATATATCTTTTCAACTTGCTCAACACTAAAACCTTGTGGTGCATTAACAGTTTTACTGATTGAACTATCAATCCAACGTTGAATGACACATTGAACATCTGCATGCGCTTCAGGAGCCAGTTCCATCGCTGCAACAAACCAGTTTGGAAGGTTTTCTGGGTCAGCTTCCGGGTGCTTATCTAAGTATTCTTGAACGATATCAGCTTTCACTTCAATAAATTTACCAAGGCGTCCGCTTCTGAAATAAGAGAATGAGAAATAAGGTTCTAATCCTGTAGAAACCCCAACCATGGTACCAGTCGATCCCGTAGGAGCAACAGTTAGCAAATGTGAATTTCTTATTCCATTTTCTAAAATAGAGTGGCGAACGTCTTCAGGCATTTTTTTCATATATCCTGTATCGATAAACGCTTGTCGTAAACGGTTCGTTTCTTCTCGTGTTTCACCATTTAAGAATGGGAAGCTTCCCTTTTCTTTGGCTAATTCCACTGATGTTTTATACGCTGTGGTTGCAATTACTTCAAAAACCTGATCTACAAGTTTATTCCCTTTTTCAGAACCGTACTCAGTTTCACAGTAGATAAGCATATCGTGTAAGCCCATTACTCCTAAACCTACTCGACGCTCACCAAGAGCCTGCTTCTTATTTTCTTCAAGGAAGTATGGTGTAGCATTAATAACGTTATCCTGCATTCTAACGCCAATAGCAACTGTTTTCTTTAACTTCTCAAAATCAACTGTTTTTGTTTCCTTATCAGCCATTTCCGCAAGGTTAACAGCTGCAAGGTTACATACAGAGAATGGTGCGAGAGGTTGCTCCTTGTTTCTCGCTCTCTTATTTCTAAGAGGATTGGACTATCGCTTACAGTATCGAAATACTGGCTCAACCGCTTTAGTCTCTCACGGTCCCTTGGGTTCCGCCCTGTTGCCTTCACCATTACGTGGTCAGGTTCCAAGTCAATTAGGTCGAGTTTTTAACGTGAGGCAAGCACTTTACCACACGGATTTGTTGCAACGACTTGCTGATCATATGCTTTTGCATTTGTCATGTCGTTAGCATTATCGATGAAAAATATTCCTGGCTCCGCAGAGTAGGTAGCGCAAATGTTTATAAGGTTCCAAAGTTCTTTTGCTTGAAATTTCTTATAAACCCGTATTTTATGACCGAGTTTCTCCCATTCGCGTACGTCTCCAACATTATGCCATTCTTCATTGTAAATCTTCATTTCCTCTTTACTATAATGTTCAACATATGGGAAACGAAGCTCGTACTCACTATCATTTTCAACTGCCTCCATGAATTCCTTCGTCAAACAAATAGATATATTTGCTCCTGTTAGGAATTCTGGGTTATGAACAGTGTAGTTACCGCCAGTTTGAAGCTTCTCTTCAGCCTCAGCAATAACATCCTCACCGAAACCACCCAATCCTGGAATGTGTTTGTAATTGATGATTCCTTGGTACATTGCCTTCTCTTGTGCTGTTAAAGGAGTGAATTTAAGTTTATCCTTTGCATGTTTCTTTATAGTTTCATCGTTTGTATTTTCAATTAAAAACCGTAGAATTCTTGGGTTTTGCATTTTTGAGATAATAAATTCAATTATGTCTGGATGCCACGTATATACCGTCCTTTTCAGGATATTACTCTGCCCACTAAAGGCAGACGGACTAGACTATATCATCACCCTCAGCTTAAAACTGTTAGGGGCCGGGCGCTTATGAGAGTTTATTGTTGGGACTCACTCTCTAGTCGTTGAACCTTCGCCATAACCTTTGCCCTATGACGCTTGGCTGCAGATTGTCCAATACTTACAATTTTTAAAGCATTCACGCTCACCGTTTCCGGTCACGTTGTAGCTTGCAAGTCTCTAAGGATTTTCCTGCAATTCACCCGATTTTCTAGTCATTCATTTTCTGAACGACGCGGACTAGTGCACCTTTAGTTAATCCGCTAACATTATCATTTGTGCTCCACGCCGTGAACCACCTTGTTCTACTAAATGCGTCAATTTCGCAATATCATCTAACCACGATACCGAACCAGATGATTTTCCATTTACGCCTCTTGCCAAGGTGTTTCGAGGTCTTAATGTTGAACCATTTGTTCCTACACCGCCGCCGCGGCTCATGATTTCCATTACCTGCTTACGATGATCAGAAATCCCTTCACGTGAATCCGGAACGAAAGGCATTACGTAACAGTTAAAGAATGTAACATCCGTTTCTGCTCCTGCTCCATAAAGGACACGGCCTGCTGGAATGAAGTTCATCGAAACTAACTCATTGTAAAACTTTTCAAACCACTCGATTCGCTTCTCTTCTGTCTCTTCAACTGAGGCAAGACCCGTTGCATTACGCTTAGCGATTTGCTCATAAAACAGTTCCAGAGGTTTTTCAATTACATCAAGAGACCGCCAAATTAAACCAGTTGCACTTTCTTCAGGGGCATCAAGGACACCTCTAAATTCTTCTTCTACTAAAACCTTTGCTTTTTTCTGCTCCCAATCTATATCCATGATGTATCCAAGTCCGCGTGCTGGGAATTTTGGATCTTCTTTTATTGTGAGTACAACAAAGTCGCCACTTGTTAGGGTTATTTTTGCAGTATCTTTGAAGGTGTAGCGGTCCAACATGACCAAACGTGAAACACCCTTATGAGTTATTTTCATATCTGGGGTTACTGGGTGGACCTGGGGGAATAAGTGGATATCCTCATTCAACCTTTCAAAATCAATATTCAATTTTTGTCTAAAAACAACAGACATGAGAACAACTCCTTCAAAAAATTCTATATCTTGTGTAAAATTCTAGTAAGTTAGACTATATCTTGTATATCGTGTTGACTTGATATAAATAAATTAACACAGGTTGGATGCACAAATCAATATATAGTACCGAAAATATTTTCGACACCACTATATATTGTGTTTTATGCAGAAAAAATTTAGTTTGTCAAACTCAAAATAAACTATAAACAGGAGGAAAGATACGATATCTCTTAAATTTCGGCATAATACAGGAAAATTTAACAAATTTCGCAGGTTGCGATTTTAATAAAAGGAAGAATCCCGTAAAAAAGGTGTTTATTTGATTAACAAGAATATTAAAAAAGGTATACTTAATAAAGAATGATTTAAAGGAGGAAAACTAGATGATAGCAAGAATTCAAAATGGAGAAAATGGCTACTCCGCCACATTTGAACGCAATCTTAAACATCCAATAGAAGAGGTCTGGTCATATTTAACCGATAACGAGAAACTGCCAAAATGGTTTTCAGAGTTACATGTAGACGAGCTCCGTAAAGGTGGGGTAATTAAATTTGATATGGGGGATGGAACATTTGATGAGCTTTCTATCCTCGAATTAAAGATCAATTCTGTTTTAGAATTTTCCTGGTGGGCAGATACCGTTCGTTTCGAATTGTCCCAAGAATCAGAAGGCTCTTCATTGCGTTTAATAGAAAAAATACATACGATTACTGACCATACTCCAAGAGACCTTGCAGGATGGCATGTCTGTTTAGATGTGATCGAAGCATTGCTAGACGGCAGAACCATTGAACGTAAAGAAGAATGGAAAATCTGGTACGAAAGATATGTTAAAGAAATCGAGAAAGTAAATCAACAATAATATTACCAGCGAACCCTTAATACTGGGTTCGCCTGCTCAAATTATCTTTTAAAGTTCCACTCATCATTTTCATACCGATCTTTAGCAATTTGATTTACATAAGCTAGTTCTTCGTCCGTTAATTCATAGGATTCAAGTTCGATATTAAGCCCTTCAGCAAAGCCTTTGTAAAATGCTTCTTTTGCTTCGTCCAATGTAATCCTTCTAGGACTAATATCATTAATCGCCACGGCTTTACTTTTAAAGGCAGATTTCATCCGTTCCTTTACTCTCTCATTCGGATATTTAAATAAACTGAACAGCTTATCTTCATCTATATCTAATAAAATCGATCCATGCTGCAGGATTACACCCTTCTGCCTTGTCTGGGCACTGCCAGCAACTTTGCGGCCTTCAACCACTAGTTCATACCAGCTCGGTGCGTCGAAACAAACAGCTGAACGAGGATTCTTAAGTGCACTTCGTTCTTCATCTGTTTTTGGGACTGCAAAATAAGCTTCTAGACCCAATTGATGAAATCCTTTTAAAATTCCTTCTGAAATCACACGATATGCCTCAGTTACTGTTTTAGGCATTTCTGGGTGGTCTTCTGAAACAATGACACTATAGGTAAGCTCATGCTCATGAAGCACTCCTCGGCCGCCTGTCGGTCTTCTAACAAAACCTAATCCATGAGCTTTAACTGCCTCTAAGTCAATTTCCTTTTCCACCTTTTGAAAATATCCAATCGATAGTGTTGCAGGTTTCCAGCCATAGAAGCGGATCACAGGAGGTATTTTTCCCTCGCTATGCCAATCAAGTAAAGCTTCATCTAATGCCATATTAAAAGAAGGAGAACAATTCCCAGAATCTATAAAACGCCATACCTCTTTATTCATATAAAAACCTCATCTTTATGTAGTTTACTCAAGTTTAAGTCTACCAAAATCTGATATGAATTCAAAACGAGAAGATTCTGGTATAATTTTATATGTGAATAGAAATATTTTGTCGTTTATTCTTTATCTTTACTGGATTGACTTATATAATAAAACATAGTGTAACAAGCTTGAAAGGAGCAAAAAGAAATTGAATTCACTTTATACCCTACTAGTCATAATCGTAGCAGTTTTAGCTTATTCCGTTTTCAACTATTTTTATCAAAAAAGGATTGTTAAAACGGTAACAGAAGAGGAGTTTCGCGCCGGTTATAGAAAGGCACAGCTGATCGATGTTCGTGAAGCAAACGAATTCGATGCTGGTCATATCTTGGGAGCTCGTAATATTCCAATGTCTCAATTAAAAATGAGATTGAAGGAACTCCGTCCTGATCTACCTGTATATCTATATGATCAAAATGGTTTGCGCAGTGCCCGGGCAGCCCAAATGTTATATCGTAAAGGTTATAAGGATCTTACCCAGCTGCAAGGCGGGTTTAAAAAATGGTCTGGTAAAATTAAAGCAAAGAAATAAATCGATAAAGACTTCCCATATACGGAAGTCTTTTTTTATTACCCAAACACTTTATCTAATTGTTACCCAACTCTCTGGACTAAGTGATTTACGGGCACAATAAACCCATGATTCTACCCCTATTCCCTCCCGTCTAATTTTCGGGAACAATAAACCTATTATTGTGCCCCTATTTCCTATTCCACACATTTTCGGGCACAATCCCCTTTACCCGAAAAAAAAGCCAGATTCAGCACTCTGAATCTGGCTCCTTCTATTACTATGCCTTTTGATATTTTAAGATAGGTTTACGTGCAGCTGTTGCTTCGTCCATACGACCGACAACGGTTGTGTGTGGTGCTTCTTGGACGATTTCAGGACTCTCTTCTACCTCTTTAGCAATTTGAATCATGATGTCCACGAAAGAATCAAGAGTCTCTTTTGATTCTGTTTCCGTCGGCTCGATCATGATACATTCTTCCACATTTAATGGGAAGTAAATGGTTGGCGGATGATAACCAAAATCAAGCAGGCGTTTCGCGATATCCAAGGTCCGAACACCTAATTTTTTCTGGCGTCTTCCACTTAAGACGAATTCGTGCTTGCAATGCTTATCAAATGGAAGATCATAATACTCAGCAAGCCTTCTCATCATGTAGTTCGCATTTAATACTGCATATTCCGTTACAGCCTTTAAGCCGTCTGGACCCATGGAGCGGATATACGTGTAGGCACGAACATTTATTCCAAAATTCCCATAGAAAGGTTTTACGCGTCCAATTGATTGTGGACGGTCATAATCAAACCCATACTCTTCCCCGCGTTTTGTAATTAATGGCTTTGGAAGGAATGGAATAAGGTCTGCTTTAACACCGACTGGACCTGAACCAGGTCCTCCGCCTCCATGTGGACCAGTAAAAGTTTTATGAAGATTTAAGTGAACAACGTCAAATCCCATATCTCCCGGTCTAGCTTTTGATAGAACGGCATTTAAGTTTGCACCATCGTAATAAAGCTTACCGCCGGCACCATGGACAATTTCAGCCATTTCCATGATATTTTCTTCAAAAAGTCCAAGGGTATTCGGATTTGTTAACATTAAGGCCGCAGTATCTTCACCAACTACTCGTCTTAAATCGTCAAGGTCTACTAGACCATATTCATTAGATTTAACAGTAATGGTTTCCAGACCTGCTACCGAAGCAGAAGCCGGGTTTGTACCATGTGCTGAATCTGGAACAATAACCTTCGTACGCTTTAGATCTCCATTTGCTTCATGGTAGGAACGAATCATCATCAATCCAGTCCATTCTCCATGCGCACCTGCTGCTGGCTGTAAAGTGACTTCATCCATTCCAGTAATTTCAATCAAATGCTGCTGCAAATCATACAGCAGCTCAAGAGCACCTTGGACTGAGCTTTCGTCCTGCAATGGGTGAACATGAGCAAATCCGTTAAAACGAGCTACGTTTTCATTGATTTTCGGATTGTATTTCATGGTACAAGAGCCTAATGGGTAGAAACCAGAATCTACACCATGATTTCTCCGCGATAGAGCAGTGTAATGCCGCATAATATCAAGCTCCGAAACCTCAGGAAGCTCTGGCTCTTCGCTGCGTAGATATCCTTCAGGCAGAAGGCTGCTAAGGTCTAATTCAGGTACATCCATTTCCGGGAGACTGTATCCAATTCTTCCTGGTGTACTAGATTCAAAAATGAGTGCCTGGTCTTGGTTATGCATGCAAATCCCCCACTTCTTTCACAAGAGTATCAATTTCTTCCTTTGATCTTTGCTCTGTTACAGCAACCAGCATATGGTTAGCAAGCTCCGGATAGTCACGTCCTAAATCGTAACCGCCAATGATTCCTTTTTGTAACAGCTCCTGATTGATCTCTTTTACTGGTTTGTTTAATTTAACAACGAATTCATTGAAGGAATGCCCTTCATAGACAACTTCAAATCCTGCTTCTTTAAATGTATTTTTTGCATAGTGTGTCTTCTGTAAGTTTGCTGCTGCCATTTCACGCACGCCTTTTTTACCAAGGGCTGTCATGGCAACCGATGCGGCCAAAGCATTTAACGCTTGGTTTGAACAAATATTTGATGTCGCTTTATCGCGACGGATATGCTGTTCACGAGCTTGTAGTGTTAATACAAATCCACGACGTCCTTGATCATCTGTCGTCTGACCGACAAGACGTCCTGGTACTTTTCGCATTAACTTAGTGGTTACTGCAAAATAACCGCAGTGTGGTCCGCCAAACGCAGTAGGAATTCCAAACGGTTGCGCATCCCCTATGACAATATCTGCACCAAATTTACCTGGAGGTGTTAATACCCCGAGTGAAAGTGGATTGCTAGAAACAACAAACAATGATTTGTTAGCATGGACAATTTCTTCAAGTTCCTTTAATGGCTCAATTCGACCAAAGAAGTTTGGATACTGAACGATAACTGCTGCAATTTCTTCATTCGCCAAACCCTTTAACGCTTCAATATCAGTAATCCCATCGTTAACAGGTACTTCAATCACTTCTAGATACTGCCCTTTTGCATAGGTTTTAAGGACTTCACGAGATTCAGGATGTACTGCACCTGATACGATGATCTTTTTCCGTTTTGTATGTCCCGCACTTAACATTGCAGCTTCAGCTAGAGCTGTACCGCCATCATACATAGAGGAGTTTGCAACATCCATTCCTGTTAACTCACAAATCATCGTCTGGAATTCAAAAATGGCTTGAAGCTCACCTTGAGAAATTTCAGGTTGATATGGTGTGTAAGCTGTATAAAATTCAGAACGAGAAATAACATGATCAACAATGACTGGCATGTAATGGTCGTAAACTCCTGCTCCTAAAAAGGATACATTTTGTTTTAAATCGGCATTACGGGAAGCCATTTTAGATAATTCTTTCATCAAAGCAGTCTCAGATTTCGCAGCTTTGATATTATATTCACCATTAAATCTCACTTTTTCTGGAATATCACTGAACAATTCATCAACGGAGCTAACGCCAATTGTTTCAAGCATTGCCTTTTTATCTTCTTCAGTCATAGGTAAATAACGATGTTTCATAAACCTAATCTCCCTTCGTGTCTACTTTTCTCGTTTATAAAAAGGTGTTGGTACAATTTTTGCCTTTAGGCGTTTTCCGCGAATCTCAACTTCTATTTCAGAATCAAGACCTGCATGTTCGCTTTTAATAAGGACAAGGCCAATATTTTTTTTCAAGGATGGTGATTGAGTTCCTGTTGTTACCTCACCAATTAACTCTTCACCTTTATAGACTGGGTACCCATGACGTGGAATACCGCGATCGATCATTTCAATTCCGACTAGCTTTCTAGCTGCACCTGTTTCTTTTTGCTGCTTAAGTGCTTCTTTTCCAATAAAATCTGCTTCTTTATTTAACTTAACAGCAAAGCCAATCCCTGCTTCTAGTGGAGATATTTCAGGAGATAACTCTTGTCCATAAAGGGCAAGTGTGGCTTCGAATCGCAGCGTATCCCTCGCACCTAATCCACATGGTACAACGCCTTCTTCTTCTCCAGCTGCTAGAATCGCCTTCCAAAGTTCAACTGCATCTGATGAATCACAATATATTTCAAAACCATCTTCCCCGGTATAACCAGTTCGTGACACAAGTGCATTTTTACCGTTTATTTTCACTTCCTGTTGGAACTTAAAAATGCCTATTTCAGTTAAATTGCTATCACCAGCAAGCTTTTGAAGTACTTTTTCTGCTAAAGGTCCTTGAAGAGCCAATAGTGCCATTTTTTCAGATAGGTTATCTATCGATACATTCCCTTCTAAATGCTCTTCAAGCCATTTATAATCCTTCTCAATATTTGAGGCGTTAACAACCAATAAGTAATGATTGTCCTCTATTTTGTAGACAAGGAGATCATCAATAGTACCGCCATTTTCATAGCACATAGCATTGTACTGTGCTCCACCATCTTTAATTTTCGAAATGTCGTTTGTTAACATCTTTTGTAAATAGTTTAAGCTGTCTGGTCCCTTTACCTCTACTTCTCCCATATGAGAAACATCGAATAAACCAGCCTTAGTACGGACAGCTTCATGTTCTTCCTTAATACTGGAGAATTGAACTGGCAGGTCCCAGCCGCCAAAGTCAATCGTTTTTCCACCATATTCCTTATACACTTCATAAAGTGGTGTGCGTTTTAATTCAGTCATTAATAATCCCCCTTCGAACAAGTTGTTTTTCATTCGTTGATAGACTACAGCGCATTAAACAACAAAAAAGGACAGAAACCTCCCCTTAACAAAAGAAGGTCTCTGTCCTTGCACCTGAAAGTTTACCTAGCTCGGCTTTCCCCTTTGGTGGCTGCTCTCTAATAGTCAGCACTCTCCAGAGCTGCGTCAAACAAGAGTTCTTTTGCCTGAGAGATTCACACATTGTGCTTGCTCCTTCGGCGCTACATTTGTAGTCTCTCCCCTTGTCATCATCCGCATTATAATAATTTTACAAACGGGTCATACTAAAATATACATCTAAAAAAAATTATTTTATTACAATATTTAAAACTTTCTAAGCTATTTCCATCCTACCATTAAAGCATCAAATTGAGCAATAAATTTTTGTGAATAAAGGAGCTGGAACCATGACCGTTCAAATAGAGTTTGATTCTTCCTGGCAAGATGAATTTTTACATAGGATTGAGAACGATGGCCCATGGGGAAATTGGGAGCTTTTTAAGCTGGCAGTTGGAGTCGAAAAAAATCTAATAATCCCTGAATTTGAAGGTTTACAGGCACCAAAACATTTGCCTAATCTGACTCCGCTTCCACATCAGCTCGAAACTGCAAAACAAGTGATAGAGAATATGAATGGAAAAGCTATTCTAGCAGATGAAGTTGGGCTCGGGAAAACAATAGAGGCAGGCCTTATTTTAAAAGAATACATGATTCGCGGACTCGTTAAAAAAGTCCTGATTCTTGTCCCGGCTTCCCTAGTAACACAATGGTCCTATGAATTGAATAGTAAATTTTTTATTCCTGCGGTTTCTCAAAGGAAAAGCTATGTATGGGAACAATGCGACGTTGTCGTCTCATCGATTGATACAGCTAAACGCGATCCTCACCGTGATATCATTTATAAGCAGGACTATGATTTAATCATTATCGATGAGGCTCACAAGCTAAAAAACAATAAAACAAAAAACTATGAATTTGTTCAAAATTTAAAAAAGAAGTTTTGTCTGCTTCTTACTGCAACACCGATTCAAAATCGAATCGAGGAAATCTTTAATCTTGTTTCCCTATTGAAACCTGGACATTTAGGAAGTGAAACAACATTTTTTGATAAATACAAACGGGATGCCCGGTCATTGAATGATAACGAACATTTAAAAGAGCTCGTTAATAAAGTCATGATTCGAAATCGCCGTGCTGATACCGGGATTGAATGGACAAAAAGACAGGTTGAAACGATCGCAATTGAATTTACCCCTGAAGAGAGAAAATTATATGATGCCATTACTGATTTAAAGAGCGAAGGTGATTGGGTTCAAACGAGTGCCTTCTCGGTAATGACTTTACAGCGAGAAGCGTGCAGCAGCAGGGAGTCCGTATTTTATACACTTAAAAATATGCTGCAAAAAAAAGAAAATCCAACAAAGGTATACGAAGATCAAATTCAGTCTTTAATTACAAAGGTAGAAGCAGTTCAAACCAATTCTAAGGCAGAAAAGACATTGGAGTTAATCCAAAAAATAAATGATAAAGTTATTATTTTCACCGAATATAGAGCAACCCAAATGTACCTGCAATGGTATTTAAAGCAACATGGGATCTCATCGGTTCCGTTTCGCGGCGGCTTTAAACGCGGCAAAAAAGACTGGATGAGGGAACTTTTTCAGAAGCATGCTCAAGTACTAATTGCAACTGAAGCTGGTGGTGAAGGTATTAACCTTCAATTTTGTAATCATATTATTAATTTTGATTTACCTTGGAATCCAATGAAGCTTGAGCAAAGAATCGGGAGGATTCATCGTCTTGGACAGGAAAAAGATGTTATGATTTATAATTTCGCCATTAAGAACACGGTTGAAGAACATATACTAAAGCTGCTATATGAAAAAATTGAACTCTTTGAAAAGGTAATTGGTGATTTAGACGACATTCTAACGAAGCTAGACTTTGGTAATATTGAAGATCATTTAATTGATATATTTGGACAATCCTGTTCTGAAGGAGAAATGCGGATAAAGATGGAAAACCTTACATCGATGATAGATTTGGCTAAGGATATGCAGAAGGAGGATTCACATGCAGCAGCTGGAAATTCATAACTTTCTCATTCGCTATTTTCAAGCGAATGAATGTGCAATAACAGAGAATGGCCCTGGTTACTTAACTGTGCAGTTATCGATTGAACTCGATAAGGAATTGATGAATCGCCCATTTTATTGGCATTACTTAGAAAAAACAGGTGGGATAGCTAATCCGATGAAGCTTACTTTTATTACGAACACACAGATTGCACCTGAAAAAATTAAGGGAGAAACCATCCATTTTGGCTCTCCCCGCCTGCACCAAATATTCCAAACAACCAAAAAGCTTGCAAGCTACATCAGGCTATATGAGAATCATTTAAATGGCAATCAACAAACTCCCTTAATGCCATGGTTGTGTATGAATGTTAAGATTTCCTATCAATGCGACCGTAAACGGGATATATATAAATCCATTGGTTTACAGCTCATTAATGGACAAATGGTGGAGGATTTTGATGAACTCCTGCAGAATGTTCAGCTGACACCGAAAATACCAGACTATTCCTTTACGCTTTCACCACTTGTAAAACCCAAAAGTGGTTTATCGAGAATTGAAAACTATCTGAAAGCAATAATTGAAGGTGATGACCATTCCTGGGCAGAAGATGCGAGAAAGCGCTGGGAACAGGATTTAAAGCTTCTTGACCATTTTTACGAGGATATAGAGGAAGAAAATGAAAGTTATGAAACCGAGAAAAAAGCATTACGAGATCAGTATGAACCCAAAATTAACATATCGTTTATTAATGGGGGATTGTTTTATTTAACCGATCAGGCGGTATAAAATAAGAAGCAGACATGAGTCTGCTTCTTACTTTTTTCTTCTATTCTTTACTTCAATATAAAAAATATAAGGAAGAATCCCAAACCAACGATACCAAAAAGATGCTTTTGCCTGCTTTCGCTCTTCCCGGAGTCGTTTTCGTTCATCCTTTGGCTGGTCCGCATATTTAACAAGAGTTTGAGTCATATATTTTACATAATCATTCGTTTTCATGGACACACCTGCCTTGATTTCTACACTAAAAGTATATCCATGTTTATAAAATTTAGACAGCTTCGCACGCATTAATTAATCTCAGTCCATTTAATCATTTTTTTGGTAGCAATATCGAAAAAACCTCGTCCCACCACTGTTTCACCTGTATGCAGTCTAAGGGTAAAGTTAATTTTCTGTACGGATCCTATGGGACTGTCAGCCTGAAAATCTATAATGCCTTTCAAATAGGAGAATGTACCTTTAGCTGGAATAACCGCGCCTGATTGCATTAATTTTTCTATTTTTTTTGACGACGAGTGAAAATAATATTCCTCCTGAAGAATAACTGCCGTTTCATGAGCCAACTTCCTTTCCGTTACTAGTTGTTCTACACGAAAGGAAAAGACAGTTAGAAATAGGATAAGCAAAACTAATGTCAATGGGTAGGTAAATCCATTTTCGTTATTCCTCATATTGCTGAAACCCACCTAATATAGGAATGCACCACTACACTGTATTCCTTCCCCCAAACATCAACTACGATAATTTCCACCGAGTTACCAATCCTAGTAAAAGTGACCACAGCTATATTTTGCAGTAGTGTTTCATGCCCAGTAGAATTCACACGCCTTCTGATATTACTGCCATATTTCTCGTAATTAATGGTTTCATTGTTATTTGTTAACACCAACCTGCCTGAAAGCACCTCCACTTTAGAACTCATATGGATTTCCTTTTTTACCTGACTGCAAAATACTTCCCATTCCATTTCCTGAAGTTTTCCATTTGAATCTTTTGTGTCTTCTATAATCTGTAATAATGGAATCATGAAAAATACAATAGTCGAAAAGATTGAAAATGCAAACAGCACTTCAAGGAGGGTAAAAGCTTTTTCATTCGGGTATAGCACAGATTTCAATTCGCGGATGAAATGTCTGTTCAACAACTTCTACACACACCTCCTTTTGTCCATTCAGTGGTGATTGTTTCCAGTAAATCTTATATTCTGTTCCATTATGAAATTTAGAGTAGTTGTAAGAAATCCTGTCTTCCAATAAATTTGCTTGCAGCTCCTCAAATACAAGCTGTTTAGCTTTTTTTCCACTGGCAAGCCTGTGTGATTGATTGGATACATCCATTAGTAAAGGCATAAAAAACAAACACAGCATTAACAATGCAGACAATGATAAAAGGAGTTCAAGCAGAAAGAAACCCTCATTCTTCAATAACATAAAACCGTCCCTTTCCAATCAAAACGGTTAATCGATAATTTTTTTTTGCTGTTCGGATAAATAATGTACCGAATCGATCTACATTCCCATTCGGATTAAATTTAAAAAATAGTGGGATGGTGCCTTGGCTTACACGAATCTTTGGAGAATGATTTCTCTCAACTATCGGATTACTGCCAGAAACGAGCGTATACTTATGGTCATATTCATAGAAGATAACTTTCACTTCCATCTGATGTGAGATCGCGTATTGTTGACCATAATATAAATCTGCTTTTAATTGGGAAATAAAGGCCTTATCATTTGCTGAATTATACTGTGGCTTGAAGTTAAAGGCTGTTATTGAGGAGATAATTAGAAAGATGGAGAGAACAATCAAAGATTCAATCAAGGTAAATCCTTTTTGATTGCGGAGCATTATGGTGTAGTTTTTGTTACTGCAGTTACATTTCCTTCAGAATCGATCGATACAACTTTTGTTCCATCTGGACAACCAGTTGCGTTTTGATTTAAATACCCATCTGAACTAAGTTGAGCCAAGGTTGGTACTTGATTCTTGTCAATGATATACGACTGAACCTGGGCTTGTACCATTTTCACATATGCCTCACAACCTTTTTTGTTAATATTTGTATTATGCTTGGCAACATTTGGGATGGTTACGATTAGTAAAACCGAAATAACTAGCATAACAATCATCATTTCTACAAGTGTAAACCCTTTTTCATTCTTCATTAGAAATTCCTCCATTTTTTATATTCCATCTAATAGGTTGAACATAGGCAATAATATGGCTAAGTACATTGAAACAACTAGTAATCCAATAAAAAGATAGAGAACAGGCTGAATCATTTTAAAACTTTTTTCAATTTTTTCTTCCATGTTTACTACACAGTGCTGGCTAAAGAAAAGTAATTCTTGCTCTAATTTTCCATTTTCCTGCCCATGTTTAATAATCATCGGGAATTCTTTTTCAAAAAATGGAAAGCAAGCCAAAATAGACTCTAGATTTTCACCGGTTAACAGCTTTTTCTTTATTTCCATTCCCAACTGACTAAAAAACGGCTGTCTGTGATTCTTCTCAAATAATTGTAAGGCTTCAAAAACAGAGATTCCACCTGCTAATAGAAAACTTAATTGAACAGAAAAATAGTGGGTAAACAATAATTTGAGGATACTTCCTAATAAAGGAATTCTTACGAGTTGTGACCTTTGTTGCAGGACCGAGATTTTACGAAATACAATAACATAATAGAGTACAACTATTGCTACTAGCAGCACCACCAAACCGAAAACAATTGGAAAATACGTATCAAACGAATAAAGTAATTTCATAAAGAAATTTGCTTCTAGTCTCATAGATTGAAAGAGACTAGTAAATTTGGGCAGCAATGATTTTTGGACAAATACAAATAAAAAACCAGTAATAAACATTAGCAACGCGGGATACTGTAAGAGTTTTAATAGTTTTTTTCTATCATTCTCCTTTACTAAAGCTAGATTGCTGCCTTCCATGAGTGCCTCTGCAAAGCTTCCATGCTGCTCTGCAAAATAGACATACCCAATTAAATCTTTGTGAAAGCCTAGATTACCTAATACATCATGGAACGAACCTCCATTTTTCAAATCAACCAAGCAATTATACAACTCCTCCTTTCGATTCTTTGGTAAGTGCAAGGATATAGATTCTATTGCTTCAGCAATGGGGTACCCTCTTTCTAGTAATTCTCCGATTCGTTTTAAAAATTTTGCCTGCTCATCTACGGTCCAATTATGGAGCTTCATGGTCATACACCAAGCGATCGTATTCAGACTCTTTAATATAACCCAGAGCAATCCCCTTGTTTATTACTTCCCTAACTGTCGTGTATCGCGATATAATATTTTCTCCTTTTGCTTCTTTCATCGCAGCATTAAGATTTCTTCCTGATAGAAGTTCAAAAACACTCGCCCTTTTCCATCTCCCATATGAGTAGCAGAAGGGCGAACACTCCCCTTGGCAATATGGACATGTTAGCTCCACTAATCGCTGCGCTGTTACCGCAATTAAGGTTTGTTCTACCTCTAACCAATTTACACCAAACTCATGGAGACGATATACCGCCCCCTTCGCATCCCTTGTATGCATTGTACTGAGAACCAAATGTCCCGTTAATGCAGCCCGCACTGCAATTTTAGCCGTTTCCGCATCACGTATTTCACCGACCATAATAATGTCGGGATCATGACGAAGAATCGCCTTAAGGCCAGCAGCGTATGTTACGCCCGCTTTTTCATTCACTTGTATTTGTAAAACAGAGTCGTAATTTTTTTCGATGGGGTCTTCAAGTGTGATGACATTTCGATGAAAAAGATGTGCGGTTTCATTTAAAAGGGAATAAAGAGTTGTGGTTTTTCCTGATCCGGTTGGACCTGTGAAGATAATTAAGCCGTGTGCGTGTTTCAGGAGAGCTAGTAGTTTTCTGGTCATTCCAGGGAAAAGTGAGAGTTGGTGAAAGGGAATCTGTTCTTGTTGGGGCAATAGTCTAATAACAAGACTTTCTCGATTGTTGGATGGAAGAGTTGAAAGCCTGAGACCCATTATTTTGCCATCCACTTCACAAAAAATCGCACCACTTTGAGGGCGTCTTCGTTCTCCGATATCCATATTAGCAGTAAACTTAAAATGAGAAATTAATTTGTCGCATTCATCTTTTGGAAGTGATAATCGGGGAATAAGTTTGTTTGTTAAGCGGATTTGAATGAGTGTGTCTTTCTTCCTTGGAATAATGTGAATATCTGTTGCCTGGTTCCTGGCAGCATCTGTGACAATCCTATTTGCTAGTATTTCGATTGCGCTTACAATGAGTAACACCACCTTTTAATTTGTCTTTATAGTTATTCGACAACTTTCAAGCTTTTCCTTCAAGATTCTTCTTTTTTTAAAAAATATTTTTTCTTTTTTATTTAAACCATTTTTACAAATACCTCTTAAAGAACAACTATTGACATACAAACTGTTTATGTTTTGTATAACAATTGTACAATCATAGCACTTTGTCTTTTCTTTAATTGTGAACAATTTCTAAACATATAGTGTTAACATTGTTAACCTCATTCCCAAGTGGAAATTGCTGTATTATAATTGGATTAAATTATGGGGGTCCGAGGTGAACAGAGATGGAACAAACATTAAAGATAACAAATGTTTTATCAGATCCAACTAGGTACTACATCTATCAATACATTACTAAACGCCACCAAGAAGTTACAGTACAAGAGGTGGCAGAAAATTTTAATATCCATCCCAATGTTGCAAGATTACATTTATCAAAGCTTGAAGATGTTAACATGTTAGCTTCTGAAACAAAGAAGACTGGTAAAGGTGGAAGACCAAGTAGATTATACCGTCTATCAGACGATGTCATTCAATTGCACTTTCCATTCCGTGATTACATGCTCCTTTCTAAGGTAGCCATTTCGACAATGCTTACATTAGGTGAAGCAGGTAAACAAGCTCTTTACTTAACTGGAAAGAAATTTGGCACAGAGATAATTGACCAGGAAATGGCAAGAAGGTCATTTGGTGAAGATATAGATTTTGATCAAAAGTTATCAATTTTAAAAAGTGCTGCGACATTAGCTGGATTTTATCCAGAATTTGAAGCAAATGATGATCATACAAAAATTTATTTCAAGATTTACAATTGCCCATTCAAAGAAGTGGCAGAAGAACACGAATCAGTTTGTGCTATGCATCATGAATTCCTTAAAGGAATGTTTGAAGCATTGTTTGATTCAGTAGAGTTAGTTGAAAAAGAAAATATCATCACAGGCTGTGAAACATGCTCTTACCAGGCCCTAGTTTCAAACTAATTTGAAAGCTTATTTACTTTTGAACTCCTTTTCTTTATAATATTGCTTGATGGTACCGTAGGGGAAAAGGAGGGATACATATGGATCGCATGTTCAGAGTTTTGGGTTTCTGGACGGGTATTTTTACCGTAATGTTCTATCTAGGTGATATGGATAAAACTGCAATGCTTTTCTTGGCCCAAACTGGATTCTTTGTTTTGTTAAGCTATCTTAAACTTTCCGAACGTATGTATATGTATGTTTTCGGAGCATATTTAACCGTATTCTTCGCAGGCTTCACTTATTGGACAACATTTATGATGCCGCTTGGTGGAGGACATTAAGAAGATTTTAGTACATAAAAAACACCGGAGTTGTTCTCCGGTGTTTTTTATTCTTCAAAGAGCTTGCACTCATTAAAACCCTTTTGTTGAATAACTAAGTGAAAAAACGAACTAATTCCAGACGGCATAATCAAACTTCGAATCGCACGATTTCGTTTGCTTATCTCTGAAAATGGATTAGGATCATAATGGTTTTCTAATTCTTTTAAAATCCCTGCTTTTAATAAATACTCATCCTGTCTTAGTTTCGAATGAAATAACAATTCTGTTTGCTCACCCTTTTGAATAAACCAATCAAAATGGATGTGTGTGGTGATGTCCATGTCTCCTGGGTGCTCCAAAACATTATCGATCATTTGATGCTGATAATATCCTCTAAGGCTCCCCTTTCTTCTTGAAGGGTGCTTCCAGTCTTCATTGGTATAACCATAATCTGCTGTTACTACAATCCCCTTTGCTAGCACCCTCGATATATCCTGCACCATCCCTGCCATTAACAAAGGTACTTCTATCCGCTGCTCATCTTTTAATTCCAATCCAGTCTCTCCTAAGAAAGAGTGTATAGCAGGATTTGTTAATGGAACTTTGACCTCATACAGAGTATTATTTTTAATTCCCACCATAACCTCATACAATTGACCAGTTTCTTTCTCAATTACATGAACAGGCAAGGCATCGAATAATTCGTTAGAAAAAACCATTCCTTCAAATGGCTCAAGATCATCTAGCTTACTTACTTGGGTTATAGAATACTTTGGTTTTAGTAAATCATTTTGTAACTTCAGATGATATGGACTGCTTTCCACAATCATGTATGTTAATGGAGTTTTGATGGAATCCTTCCATTCCTGTAAAAAAGCATAGGCAAAACGTCCATTGCCAGCGCCAATCTCACAAAAAGTTGGCTCAAGGTTATTTTGCTTACAAACACTTGCGAACCACTTCGCAGTGATTCGACCATAAATGTCAGAAATATTACTGGTAGTAATAAAATCTCCTTGACTGCCAATTTTTTGTTTATTTTTCATATAGTAACCCAATTCGTGATGGTAAAGGACAGCGTCAATGTATTCTGCATAAGAAATCAATTGAGTTGGTGAGTTTATAATTAAACTCCTTAAATAAGCAAACATACTTAAAACCCATTTAAAAATGGATTACTATCCATCTCTTCTCCAATGGTGGTTACTGGGCCATGCCCAGATAAAACGACTGTTTCTTCAGGTAAAAATAATAACTTCTCATGAATACTCTTAATTAGTTGTTTATGATTACCTCCTGGAAGATCTGTTCGACCAATACTGTTTTGAAATAACGCATCACCTGAAATAACAAAACCCTCTGCCTCAAAAAAATACGATACACTACCTGGAGAATGACCTGGTGTCTCAAAGATAGAAAAGGTGAAATCTTCAATCGTTATAGTCTCTTCTTTTTTGAGGGTATAGTCTGCTTTTTTCATTTTTATTAACTCTTGCATTTTAAAAAACTTCGAACCATTTAATGCAGGGTCTATTAACCAGTCTTCTTCCTCTTCATGAATATAAACAGGAATTCTGTAATAATCTCTAACCTCATCAACTGCACCGATATGGTCGAAATGTGCATGTGTTAAAAAAATGGCAATCGGCTTGAGTTCCCTTTTTGTTAACCACTTAATTAGCTTTTTCCCTTCACTGCCAGGATCAAATATCAAACAGGATTTATCAGGACTTTCAACTATGTAACAATTCGTTTGTAAAACCCCTAAAGGTATTTGGGACCACTTCATCAATTACACTACCTCCAACTATTTTTACATTAATTTTATTCTACACTATCTAAGCAACATTGCTAACTTTTTTAGCCCTCGACAAATGGATAAAAAGAATATAAAATTAGAGTCGAATGTATATAATATTCTTACATAACTATCTTTAGGAATGTTGGGCTTAGCCCAATTATTATTAAATAAAGGGGGCTTTATTAATGGGAGTAGTTATTATTTTTGCTTTGGTTGCCTTACTTGCTGCTTACGGCGCATTCACTGCCCTAAAAAATAAAAATTTCTTAGGAGCATTTTTTGCAGTAGCATCACTAGCTGTTTTTGGCTGGTTTGCAATCATGACACTTATTGAAAGTGGTTTTCCTACTGGAACACACTAAGTTAAAATTGAAAGACTGCCAAATGGCAGTCTTTTATTTTTTTACAAGTTCATGAATTTCTTTCGTTTTGAGATCAATCATTTTTTCAAATCGATTTCCATAAAGTGCGAATTCACCCGAAGGGGATAAAAGAATGGGTTCGTTCTTAAGACCTTGCAAAATAATGCTGTTACTACCCTTATTAATATCATAGCTTACAAGTTCAAAACCTTCCGAGTAAGCATCCGCTTCACCACTTTTCAGTGGCTTTAGGGTAATAAATTTCCCTTTACTTTCATTGAAGTCATAGTAAGGAACTAACCAGCTCGAAAACATGGTCAAATGGGGTATTGAAAAAGAATAAAGTTGCTTATTATCTGTTTTGTAAAAGGTATAAGTAGCCTGTAACTTTTCCTCATCGTTGACGGTAATCGTCATAAGAAGGTTTTGGTAGGTTGAAAAATAGAGGACATCGTTTAGTATAACTTCCTCCTTCCCAGAACCCAATTTATTCCTCATGAGTGGAGCAAAAAGTGAAGGACTGGCTTCATCCCAGTTCAAAAAGGCAATCTCCTCTTCTCCTAACCATTTAATAAATGGTTGAGGAATTGATAGTTCAGTTAATTTACTCTGTTCAATATCTAAAAGCTGCATTTGAAATGTCCAATCTTCATTAAAAGAAGAGATTAGAATCTCAGACTCATGATATGGGTTCCATTCAAAGCCCATTTCATATGAGGGGATAGATTGTTTAAAGATTTCCGATCCCTCTGGCGTTATTATGGTAACTTGCCCTTCATAGGTGGAAGGCGATGATTGAACTAGGATATATTTTTTTGTTGGGCTAATCTGCAAGGTGACAATGGGTACTTCACTTTTAAATAGTAATTCACTATTACCGGTGAGTAGATCATAGAGGTAAATAGACGATGATTGTCCAAGATTCGTTATATAGAGTAATTGGTTGTCGTAAAGCCAGCCGCCAATTTTATAAAAATCACCCTCAGGAATTTTAATTGGGAGTTTCCATGCTTCTTCTACTGGCTGTGATGGCGGGACATTTTGCTTGTCAATATCTTCAGAAGGGCTATGCTTGGCATCTTGTTGATGCGTACAAGCACTAAAAATGGAGGAAAAAACGAGCAAAAACGAAATTTGAAAAATAAATTTTATTACCTTGTGAAGCTGCATTTTCCCCCTCCCTCCTTTTCCTTACATAGATTAGTACGTTTTTATTACAAAAATGTTTCAAAAATAACAGAATTATTCTAAAAATAAGGAGAAAGTCGCATGTACGACTTTTTCTTATAAAAACCAACACAATAGTTAATTTTAATGTCATTAATTTGATTTTACAAGTCATGAAACTAACTAATTATAAATAAAGTGAAGCTAGAAAAATGCCCTCAACTTTTTGGAGAATGTCCTTAAATTGAGATAGGGGTAATGGATTGATTCCCCTTCCTAGTTCTATAGTGAAACCAGGCCTTTTAAACTCTTGAATATACCAATCCTTGAATCCCGCATGACTATCAACATTTCGAATGGCCTTGTACCCACTGACTTGTTCGAATTCTTTTGCCAGAAGTTCAGATTCTGGCGGCTCAAAACCTTCATATCCCCAATAAAATTCCTCACCTTGAGTATGAAAGGCCAAAATGCGATCATATTGATTGTCCTTAATCAAATTCGCCATAGCAATGGCTTCCGGTTCAGATAAAGAAGACTTACCTGGATAGTCTCTAGGTGCAGGAGACTTCGGTGCTTTCCTCTCTTGCTCAATCTCCCAATTCGCCGGAAATTGATTGTTTAAGTCCACCCCTCTAATATTCGCCTTCCAATGAACAAATTCATTACTGCCTTCATTTATATTCATCACCTCATCATGACGGCTTGTTGGCGGTCCATTTAATACCAAGTCTACCCCGTCTGGATTTACCATTGGCACAAGAGATAATTCAGTTTCATAATATAAATTAATTGTATTTATTCCTCTTATTGTGCTTCGGTTCGTTAAAGAAATAAGATATTGATTAACGAGGTTCATTAACACCATTGTTGTAATCCATTCATTAGCATGAAAAGAGGCATTCATATGAACTTTCTTCAATCCCTTTCCAATTCTTATTTCTTGAATCGGTTGACCTAAAACACTCGTGCCAATTGTTTTCACATTTATAAATGGATAAGATTTCTTAAGAGTAGTAATTTGTTTCATGAGGATCTTGGCGCTAAATGGCAATTTTGAACTAACATTAGGCTGTGAAATCCGTTCTGGTAAATAAATAATTTCACCAGGGACTAATTGATTAGGATTTTGCATTTGATTTAAGATCATCATAGCATCAAGGGATAAATTTTTCGCATTTCCAATTTTCCATAACGTGTCTTCTTCTTTAATGGTATACGGAATGGATACGTAGCCTGGAATCATTATTTTTGTACCAAGTTTTAAACTAGATGGATTTACGTTCTCATTTGCATCGATAATGAGCTCAAGAGGAACCATAAATAATCGCCCATAATACGAAAAAGTGTCACCTTCACGTACTCGAACTTCCATATCATTCTCCCTCCTTCCATGATAAAAATCATATGATGAATGGAGGGGGAAAATGAGCAAAACAAAAACCTGCATGTAATTGCAGGTTCTTTAATAAGCCTTTAAATGTTGAGTTTATTTTTTATTAGCCATCCAGCACCAATTACCCCGGCATCATTACCAAGTGTTGCCAGCGCTAGATTTGTAGACTCTCTAACCGCTGAAAAAGCAAACATTGAAAAGTTTACTTTTACTGTGTCTAATAAAATATCACCAGCACGAGAAACTCCTCCGCCGAGAACGATCATTTGTGGATTCAATGTATTCGCAATATTGGCTAGAGCAAATCCTAAATGAAAGGCGACTTCATCAATTATTTTTTTTGCCACTTCATCACCATTTCGAGCACAATCAAAGACATCCTTGGCTGTAACTTTTCTATTTTCCGCAAAGATTGTTGCTAGCGGTCCCTTTACATCTGCTTTAGAAAGCTCATTTTCTGCCTGCCGAACAATGCCAGTTGCAGAAGCAATGGTTTCAAGACAGCCAGACTTACCACAGTTACAAGGTGCTCCTCCAAAGGGTATAGATGTAATATGACCAATTTCACCAGCCGCACCATTAATACCTCGAACAATATTACCATTAGCGATTACTCCACCGCCTACACCCGTTCCGAGTGTTACACACACTAGGTCGTTTGTCCCCTTACCAGCACCATTCCACATTTCACCTAATGCGGCACAGTTAGCGTCATTTTCAATAACTACTGGTAAGGCCGTTAGTGTATGCAGGCTTTCTTGTAATGGAAAGTTATCCTTCCACCCCAAATTTACGACATTTAGGACGACACCCGAATCATAATTCATTGGCCCAGGCGCACCCATACCAATCCCAATTAATTTTGTTTTCTGCTCTTTTAACTCTACTAGTTTTTGATCTATCGCATTTGCAATATTTATTGTGATATTTTGCCCCTCGTTCGAGTTATCAGTAGGGATTTCCCACTTATGAAGGAGTTCGCCGTCTATATCAATAAAGGCTATCTTTGTAGTTGTCCCGCCAAGGTCAACACCAACAATCCATTTTTCCGACATTGTAATCACCTATTTTTTTCTTCTTTTTCTTTTAAAAATCTTACTTCATGCCTTAAAATTAACAGTGCAGTCGAGTATTCCTTCGGTTCAATTAACTGAGCGTGATACAACTCTTTTAATTCTGACTCCATTAATTCAAGGTCTGCGATTCGGTCCCCAATATAAATAATCGTTCCATATTGCTTTAAAAATTGCTGAATTTCATAAATTGATTTCATTTTATTTAGCCCTCTTACATAAAGGATGAGAAACATTACATTAGGCCCTTTTATTATACTTTTTTGCTTTTTGAATCAAAATTTAAAGTTTTTGCTAAATTTTCCGCAGAAAATAGCAAATACTTTTAAGAAAAGAGCCTGCAAACTAAATTCAAAAGCACAAAATAACTATTGCCACATTAAAACCGGCTGTAAGATTTAACAACAATCTTTCCGAAAACAGCCTAACATTAAAAGTATACCCTATGCCCCTGCCACCCTCAAGATGTTCTTACATGCCATTAAGCCTATTCTCCTTCAGCAGATGGTGGAAGCAAACGAGTAAGTTCCTGAACCAAATCAGCGTATTCCTGTTGGTCTGGTTTTAATTCTGCAGCCTTTTCAGCATTTTCCCTTGCATTCAATAGGTCATTTTCTTCTAAATAGATTAATGAGAGATTGTAATAAGCTTCAGGTAAATCTGAATCTAACTTTATCACCTGGAGTAAATGAGATTTTGCATCATCAAGCAAACCCATCTTAATTTCAATAAAAGATAAAGCAAAATATACCTCTGCAGATGATGTTTTACTTGAGTTCTCTACGTATTTCGTTAAAATGTCATATGCTTGTTCATAGTTTTCCTGCTTAATATATTCTTGGGCTAACATCATGGTCGAGCTTTCATTACCACCCGATTCGGAATTTTGAAAACCATATACTAAAGAGCCATATATAACTGCTGCAGATACGAACAAAAATAACGACTGTAATAATGGCTTTTTCTTTTTAGGGAAATGCATGATACCAGCAGCAAGGAAACCACCAGCTAGTCCACCTAAATGTCCGGCATTATCAACGATTGAAACGGTGAATCCAAATATTAAATTAAAGACCAACACCGTGATAACACTTGGACCCATTGTCCGGAAAAATAGCTTTGGATAAATGAGTGCAAAGTAAAGTAATGCTCCAAAACAGCCAAAGATAGCCCCACTGGCTCCCGCTGATATATTTGGGCTAAAGATAAAACTCGCAATGACACCTGATATGCCTGCAAATAGATAGATAAATAAAAACCTAGTATTTCCAAATATTCTTTCAACTGCTGGACCTAAAAAGTACAAAGCCAACGTATTCATTGCTAAGTGTAAAAATCCAATATGTAGGAAAATGGGAGTAATGAATCGCCACCATTCACCCTCATAGATATAAGGATTAAATTTTGCCCCAAACTTAATCAATGTAGATGTATTAGTACTTCCTCCTTGAAGCTCTAAGATTAAAAAGACTACAACCTGAATAATCATAAAAAAGTATGTAAATAATGGCTTGCCATTCGTGAATATTTCATTTTCCTTTTTTGCCTTCTGTATCGCAGATTCTAACGTAGTTTTCTTTTGAAGAGCAGCCTCTTGCTCTGAATACTCACTATGAATTTGAATGGACACTTCTTTTTCTAATCTTTCTGATAAAACTTTAAATCCTGTTTCGTATTGATCACTCGTCAATAAGACTGAGCTAACTATCGTTTTTTTTCCCTGAGGAAAGACAAATGGACTTTCTAACCGGTACTCGTAGTCATCAACAGGAGGAAATTGACTAATATAAATATTCACAACTAAGAGTTCACCATGACCAATCTGTTTTCGAATTTTTTCACCATTAGAGGCTGTAAATTCTATATCTCTTTGCATGGAATTGCTCCAATCTAGATCAATTCGTAACAAACGAACGATTGGGGCTTTTTTATTTTCGAGTTTCTCCAGCCATAATTCTTTTTGATTTTCAAATAATTGAATCATTCGGTAGCCTTGCTCCGAAATAAAGAAATCAGCTAATTTCCAAAATAAATAATCCTCTTTAAAGTTCAATACCCACACTACTTTCTTATAGGACTGCCTAGTAAATTTTTTCACTAGTTTATTTTATTATAAACGATTATCATACCAAATGAGGAATGATTGCATGTGCAAATTCCGAACAAAAAAAACCATCTGTGGCTTTCACCATTCAGATGGTCTTTCAGCATATCTCCCAAATACAGTCTGCATCATTTTACTTTTTACACCTGGAAAACTCATGACTGAACCTACAGCAAATCGACGCATCCAGCCTGACCTCAGTAAAAGGTTGATAATCCGATATCTGAAGCGGTATCCAAAATAGCCAATTGACCCAATCATAAATATGGATGTCAACATACGAGACATTATCATCCCCTCCTACCCATATTGTGTGAATAGGAGTCAATTTTTATCCACCCTTTTTAGTACTTGCTTATCACAGGATTCATTGTTTCTTTTAATACATTAACGGAGTGCGTGAATTTTTCCTTTTCTTTCTTATTCAGGTCAAGTTCAACCACTTCTCTAATCCCACTGCGGTTTACTACTGCCGGTACACCGATGTAAACATCCTTATGACCATATTCTCCATCTAAATAGGCGGAGACAGTTAAAACTGAATTTTCATTTCGTAAAATCGCTTTTGTTAAGCGGACGAGTCCCATCGCAATACCATAGTACGTTGCACCTTTACGTTCAATAATATGATAGGCTGCGTCCCGCACATTAATAAATATTCGATCTAGATCTTCTTGGTTGGTCTCATGT
This sequence comes from Neobacillus niacini, assembly GCF_031457145.1. Classification (GTDB taxonomy): domain Bacteria; phylum Bacillota; class Bacilli; order Bacillales; family Cytobacillaceae; genus Neobacillus; species Neobacillus niacini_J. The sequence goes on along the minus strand of NZ_JAVDVZ010000001.1, from coordinate 25,687 downwards.
TTGTTTGTCCATTCCGATATTTTCATACCTGCAATATCTGCGTGGCTCCAAACAGGAAGTTCCGTGTCTCCGTGCTCACCAATAATATAAGCGTGGACATTTCGGGTATCGACATCATAATACTCACCAAGTAAAAAACGGAATCGCGCTGTATCTAAAATGGTACCAGAACCAATTACTCTTTCCTTTGGAAGACCAGAAAATTTCCATACTGCATAGGTTAAAATATCAACTGGATTTGTTGCTACTAAGAATATCCCATCAAAACCACTAGCCATTATTTGTTCCACGATACCTTTAAAGATATTGGTGTTCTTCTCAACTAGGTCAAGACGTGTTTCACCTGGCTTTTGATTAGCACCAGCCGTAATCACGACAAGATCAGCTTGGTCGCAATCTGCATAGCTGCCATACCAAATCTTTGTACGAGAAGGAGCGAAAGGAAGACCATGATTTAAATCCATCGCATCCCCTTCAGCTTTAGCTTCATTTAAATCAACTAAGACTAGTTCTTCTGTTATTCCCTGATTTAATAACGCAAAGGCATAGCTTGAGCCTACAAAACCTGTTCCAACAAGGACAACTCTATTCACTTTTACCATGATATTTCCTCCTCACAATAGTGGGTTTTTACTATTTAATAAAGGATAACCTTGTTACAATTTAATTGTTCATTATTTCACAAATTTTTATCAATATTAAATTTTCTGTGAAATCGTTGTCTTTAAATCTATTTTGTTACAACATAAATAACCATTATTGATAACAATGCAGCAACAAATCCAGATAAAAAATTCACCATATCATTATCCACTATATGATAGCCTTTTATTCTTTTTGTAGGAGTTTCGCAATGTACCTTTTTCTCGGTTTCAATTCCACATTTACTACAGACATAGACCTGTTGATAATAGGCACCAAATATAGTATCAATGATATTTCCTAAGAAGCCAAATAGGAAAATAATAAAGAAGTGGAATAACTCCAATTGAAAAAGCCAAGTACCCGTCAAAGCGATTAATAATGACCCTAGTATTGCTGCTATAGTTCCTAACAGGCTGACAGCACCGGAGGTCCCTTTTTCTATTCTTTTAAGGGTACGTATGTATACTGGCTTACTTTTACTTAGGGTACCAATCTCTGAAGCCCATGTATCTGAGTTTGAACTAGCTACGCAAACAAGAAAACCGACCAACCAGATGATGTCCTGATTGAAATAGTAGATGATGCTAAGCAGCGCAGCGCCACCGCCATTGGCTATTACCTGACGCCAATCTCTTGTCGCTCCCTTTGCTAATTTCTCTTCAATTTCTTTTTTTTTGGTGCTTTTATATTTTGACCAATAGCTAGATGTGGCAAAGAAAATTCCAAGGAGGAGAAGTCCCTTCACTCCAAACCCGAAGTAGACAGCTGCTCCTACCAATACTGCAGCAATCGCACCATTACTACTTAATGACCGTTCCAAATAACCCGCTAAACCTCCTAAAACGATGATGGCGAGAAGAATAAGGTTCTGTGTCATTTTGTATTTATTACCTCACTATTTGTAATAATTTTTGAGACTGGTATATCGTGCATTTCAATAGAAAATTGTGGAATAACCTGAAAATGAAAAGAAAGAGACATTGTTTTCCCTTTAAAATGGGTTAAAAATCGATCATAGTATCCTCCGCCAAAGCCTAGCCGGAATCCCTCTTTTGTATAAGCTAAGCCCGGCACAATTAAAAGATCGATATTCTCAGGCCTTACCTCCATGGTCTGCTCTATTATGGGTTCAAATAACCCATAAAAAACAGATTCTAGCTGCGAAAATTCTGTAATTTTATGAAAGGTTAATGCCTTTTTCGTTGGATGGCATTTTGGAACGACAATCTCTTTTCCTGTCTCCCACGCTCGTCGAATAATTTGATATGTATCCACTTCAGGTTCCTTTGAGATGGTAATCCCGATTACTTTGGCATTCATCCAGTCTTCATGATTATAAAGTGTACTGGCAATTTTATAGGAATAATGTTCATAAAGCGGCTTTGAAAGTGCGGAAAGTTTATCTTTCATTTCTTTCCGGATGATATTTTTTTCACTCATGAAATGGTATTCTCCTTATTTTTGACAACAAAAAAAGCAGCAGGAAGCCCTACTGCTTATTTTGTTTCACGGTGTGCTGTTGTACGCTTTTCTCTTGGGCAATATTTCTTAAGCTCAAGACGATCAGGATTGTTTCGTTTATTTTTTGTTGAAATATAGTTACGATCTCCACACTCAGTGCAAGCTAACGTAATATTTACACGCATGTCAATTTCCCTCCAAACGATTAAGCTAGTTCGTTCATACGACTTTTCTATAATATCATTTTTCAAAAGGAAATGCTAGTGTGTTTTTTAAAAGTACCATTTTAGATTAATTATCTTGCTTATATACCCCTTATTTACTTGTCTTTTCATTTAAATTCGCACGTTTATTCAACAAAGTATCTTCCATGACTGTTACGGTTTGAGATGCAATTCGTTTCCATCCATAAAGACTCTTTACAATCTGCTGTCCTTTTGCACCAATCTCTTTTGCTTTTTCTGGATTTTGCAACAAAAAGTCTATGTTTGATAGGAGACTTTCATGATTTCCAGGGACCATAAGCATACCAGACTGTGAATGCTTGACAATTCCTTTGAGACCGCCTGTTTCTGATACAATCGTCGGTTTACCAAGAATCATGGCTTCAAGAGCTACTATGCCAAAGGGCTCGTACAAGCTTGGAAAGACAGCTATTTCACTGTTTATTAACAGGGCATTTCTTTGCTGGTCAGAAACATAGCCAATAAAAGCAACGTAATGATCTAATTGTTTTTCCGATACCATCTTACGATATCTTTCAAGCATCGGACCTTTGCCTGCTATAACAAAATAAATTTTTCTCCCGATTTCCATTGCCGATTCTGCTGCCTCAATAATCGTCTCAAATCCCTTTTCCTGTACAATTCTACCTACAGAAAAAACATATTTCCTGTCCTTTAAGGATGGGAAAATCTCAGTTGAGTCTACCTTCACATCCCCTTGTTCAATACCATTTGGAATAATGGTCATTTTATGTTCAGATAAACGGAAGTGAGTTAATAATTCTTCTTTCATAAAATTACTGCAAACAATTAGTTGATCGGAATCCTTCATTAACCGATGTTCTTTTTCATGAATAAAACGCTGCATTTCAGTGTGAATTCCCTTATTCCTTCCATGTTCAGTAGCATGAATCGTTGTTAATAAAGGAATGGATAGCACTTCTTTCAACGTGATTGCCGCCGTTCCTACAAGCCAATCGTGCGCATGGATAATATCAAACTTTATTTCTGCTGCTATTTTTTCAGCTTTATAACTCATAGCTAAATTCAGGCCTGCAATCCAAGCAAGAAAATCATCGTCTTGGTAGTTTAAAGGCGTAACACGATGGACATGAACACCATTTATCATCTCAAAAACAGGCAAGCCGCCATTTCCTGCAGTAATAACATGAACCTCATGGCCAAGTTGGGCCAAATGGACAGAAAGACCGTAGACATGCCTCGAGAGCCCGCCAACAACATTGGGAGGGTATTCCCAGGTTAGAATAAGAATTTTTAATTTCCGATTATAAGAATGTTTTAGGTACATTCCATCATTATCCATTTTTCTGCCCCATAATTTTTGATTCCTCGTAATAGCTGTAGGTACTTACATGATCAATCCATTTAGGCGAATAATGTTCGATCTGTTGATTAAGTACTAAATGATTGTAAACACCAGAACCACCCATATTAGGTGTTTGAATCGCATTCGAGCGAAGGATAGGAAAGAAGTCTTTATCATTCATTTTAACACCTAATTCGGCCACGTAGCTCCGACTCGCTGTTAATCCTTTAATAAACCAATAGCCTTTATTATAAGGAACAGTAATATCATAGTAATGATGTGCATTATTGCCCGTGAAAATAACATCTGTTACATCATATAATCTAACAATATGGACGAGCTCCTCAAATGATTGATTATAAAATAAGGTGAAGACCGTTTCAGGTATCTTGGATGCCTCCCAATATACGATTACCTTTCTTTGGGAAACAAGTTTAATTGAGAGTTCACCTTTTATCGGACCTTCATCGATTGTTGCCTGTATTAATACACCGCTTTCTTTTTGCTCCTCACCTTCAACCGATAAATCTTCTATTTGATTTTCCTGAGTATTAACATATTTATTCCATCTATATTGGACTCTTCCAACTGTCGTATTTAATTGCGAGGCGATTTTTCGGAACGATAAACCATCCCCTCTTAATTTAATAATTTCTTCTATCATTGTTATCCTCCATTTCTGCAAACTCCTATTTTATGCATAAATAATCTAAATATTCCTTCATAGATAATTTTAATGGTAACATCACTAATCAAACTGTACAATAAACGTATTTTGTCGTATTTTGCTTGTCCCTTGCTATAAAAGAATGCAGGGTTATGGAAAAAAATTAAAAATTTTAAAGTACTCCATAAAACGACAAATTTCTCCGAAAAATAAAAAAAATGAGACGTTTATTATGCGTCTCATTCTTAAGGTGAAATATTTTTTATTCGTTTAAGTTAAATCGTTTCCCTGTTACTAGGTAGATTACATTTTCTGCAATATTCGTTGAATGGTCAGCAATTCTTTCTATAAATCGGCAAACAAATGCAAGTTGAATGATTTGATTTGTAGCGTTCGGATTATCTGGAACCATACTGATAAGTTCATGAACTAACTTGCCGAACATGTTATCTACTGCATCGTCTTTTTCAGCACATTTCTGTGCGAGCATGACATCTTCATCAACATATGCTTTAACTGCCATTGTTACCATTTCGAGAGCATTATCCATCATTTTCGGGATGTCTAATATTTCTTTAAAGTGCTTTTCATTGCCAATATGCATAGCAGCTTTTGCTATATTTACCGCCATATCTGCCATACGTTCCACTTCGGATGAGACCTTTAAAGCCACATTAAGTGTTCGCAAATCTTTTGCAACTGGTGATTCTCTTGCAATCAATAACAATGCTTTATCGTGAATCTCATGTTCTAAGGCATCAATTTTATCATCACCATCAATAACCTGTTTAGCTTTCTCAATATCATGATTGAGAAGGGCACTAAGTGAATTCCGAACTGCTGCTTCCGCTAGCTTTTCCATCTCTAGCAGGTTTTCTTTTAATTCGATTAATTTACTGTCAAATTTTGATCTCGTACTCATCTCTTCACCTCATTATCCAAATCTTCCTGTAATATAGTCCTCTGTTCTCTTATCCTTAGGAGTAGAGAATATTTTGTTAGTTTCTGAAAATTCTATCACTTCCCCATTTAAAAAGAAAGCTGTTTTTTTAGATATACGTGCAGCCTGCTGCATGTTATGAGTAACGATAATGATACTAAACTCTTTCTTCAATTCCTGGATAAGTTCCTCTACTTTTAAAGTAGAGATAGGATCTAGTGCGGAAGTTGGTTCATCCATTAAAATAACATCTGGTTCAATCGCCAGACAGCGAGCGATACAAAGACGCTGCTGCTGTCCTCCTGATAACCCATAAGCGTTTTGGTTAAGACGGTCCTTTACCTCATCCCAAATGGCCGCACCTCTTAAGCTTTTTTCCACTATCTGATCTAAGATTTTCTTGTCACGAATTCCATGAATTTTTGGTCCATAAGCAACATTTTCATAGATAGATTTTGGAAATGGGTTTGGCTTTTGAAACACCATTCCTACTTTTGTTCGCAATTCCTCTACCTGATAGGATTTATCAAGGATATTTTTTCCTCTGTAAAGAATTTCACCATCTGTTCTTACTCCGGGAACTAATTCAATCATTCGATTCAAGGTTTTAATATAAGTGGATTTCCCACATCCTGAAGGTCCAATAATAGCAGTAACTTCATTTTCCATAATATCTAAATTTATTTTCTTTAGCGCTTGATTATCACCGTACCATAAATCTAAGTCCTTTGTTTTATAGACAATTTGTTTTTCTTCTGGATTATTAATTTTAGCAGTGGCTGATGATGTTTCCATAATTGTTTGCCTCCCTGATCCTAGCCTTTAATATCTCTTTTGAAATTTATTTCGAATTAACACAGCAATTGAGTTCATAACGATTAACATGAACAGTAAAACAATAATACCTGCTGCAGCTAAAGCATGAAACTCTGCTTGAGGACGACTTGTCCAGTTGTAAATTTGCAATGGCAGAACGGTCATGCTATCTAATACTGTTCTTGGTAAAAACGCAAGGAATAATGGCATACCAAGGACAACAAGTGGTGCTGTTTCTCCGATTGCACGTGAAAGTGCCAAAATCGCCCCAGTAAGTATTCCTGGAATAGCAGCAGGTAGAACAATCCGCACAATGGTCTGCCATTTAGTAGCCCCTAACCCAAATGAAGCCTCTCTTAATTGATTAGGCACAGCACGAATAGCTTCTTGTGAAGCAACAATAATGACCGGTAAAACAAGTAGACTCATGGTTAGACCTGCGGCTAAAACACTTGTCCCAAGCGCTAAAGCACGTACAAATACAGTTAATCCGAGTAACCCGAATACAATAGATGGGACACCTGCTAAATTGGAAATATTAACTTTAATAAAATTGGATATCCAATTATCTTTTGCATATTCTTCGAGATAAATGGCAGTCCCCACACCTAGCAATAATGAAACAGGTGCAACAACAGCCATAAGCCACATGGTTCCGATTAAGGCAGCATAAACACCTGCATTTTCAGGCTTCCTTGACGGAAGGCTTTGTAAAAATTGTAAATCTAAATAGCCAAATCCTTGAGAGAATATCCGATATAATAATACTCCTAATATTAATAATATAAACATGGTTAATGCAAGAAATATCCATTTCGAAAATATATTTTTAGATAATCTTGGTTTCATCCGTTTTACAACGGAATCATGATTAATTAAATTCATTAATATGCCTCCCTAAAACGACGGGTGATGTATTGAGCGAATAAATTCATCACTAACGTAAATACAAAAAGCGTCATTCCAACTGCGTAAATGCTATAGTAGATTGTCGTACCATAACCTACATCACCTTGGCTGACTTGGACAATATAAGCAGTCATCGTTTGAATCGAGCCTGTCAAATTCCATTCCAGATTTGGAGTAGAACCACCCGCAACAGCCACAATCATTGTCTCACCAATCGCCCGAGATATCGCCAACACAATGGAGGCAACTATTCCTGAAACAGCAGCAGGTAATACAACTTTGATTGCTACTTCAAACTTAGTTGAACCCAGTGCCAGGGCACCTTCACGCATTGCATTAGGAACCGAAGTCATCGCATCCTCTGAGAGAGAAGCAATCATCGGTGTGATCATGATTCCAATTACAATACCAGGGCTTAATGCATTAAAAATTTCAAGGGATGGAATAATGTCACGTAATATTGGAGTTACAAAGGTTAGTGCAAAAAATCCATAAACAATCGTTGGAATTCCAGCTAAAACTTCTAATATCGGTTTAATAATTCTGCGAGTTCGATCTGATGCATATTCACTCAAATAAATGGCTGAAGCTAATCCGATTGGAACAGCAACAATAGCTGCAATTAATGATACCTTTAGCGTTCCCATTACTAACGGCAAAATACCAAATGATCCATTGGTTTCGGAAAAAGGATACCATGTTTTTCCAGTAAAAAACTCTTTAATCGATACAGCATCAAAGAATAAGAACGTTTCAAAAATGAGTGTAAGAACAATACCAATCGTTGTTAAAACAGAGACTGCCGCGGTAAAGAACAAAATATACGGCATAATTTTTTCGGTAATTCCACCAGCGCTCTTTCTTTTTTTCTTCTCTTGAATCATTTTCTGTACAGAGAAAGAATTTGTATTTTGAGTGGCCAATTTCAAAAACCCCTTTCATTCACATGACAAGATGAGAAGCACATTTTTTGTGCTTCTCACCTATTGAATTATTCTAATTCTTATTTAAGAGTTTCTAGTTTTTCTAAATCTTTTTTGTACTCTGCTTCAGGTAATTTCACGTAGCCAACATCCTCTGATAATGTCGCTGAATTTTCAATAGCAAATTTAACAAAATCATATACTGCTTCGTTATCCTTAACAGCTGAGTTCTTTACATATGTGAATAAAGGACGTGAAAGAGGTGCGTATTCACCTGATTCGATTGTTTTATTGTTAGGCTCAACAGCACCTTTGCCACCATCGATTTTAACAACTTTCAATACGTCTTTATTCTCTGCATAATAAGCATATCCGAAGTAACCAATTGCGTTCTTGTCACCTTTAACACCTTGTACTAACACATTATCATCTTCAGAAAGTGTAGCTTTTTGAACGATTGGAGCTTCTGCAAGAACTACTTCATCAAAATAATCAAACGTTCCTGAGTCTGCACCAGGAGAGTATAATTTAATCTCTTCATTCGGCCATTTTGGATTGATATCAGACCATTTTTTTACTGTTCCATCTTCGATCCAAATTTTCTTTAAATCATCAATGGTTAAGCTTTCTACCCAGTTATTATCTTTATTAACTACTACTGAAATACCATCATACGCTAATTTAAATTCAGTTACATCAATTCCTTTTTCAGTAAGTGCAGCTTTCTCTTCATCTTTAATCGGACGAGAAGCATTAGCTAGGTCAGTTTCACCTGCAATCATAGCCTTAAATCCGCCACCAGTTCCAGATGAACCAACAGGAACTTTAACACCAGGTTGTACTGCGCCGTATTCTTCAACAATTGCTTCCATAATTGGGAAAACTGTGGATGAACCGTCTATTTTAATTTCACCTTGAAGTTGTTTTACTTCTTCACCAGCTTGTTCTTTTTGTTCATTGTTCTTGTTGCTATCAGTTCCTTGCGCTCCACAAGCTGCAGATACAGCAAGCACTCCAGTCATCATTGCTGTTAATGCTAATTTTTTAAAGCTTTTCATTGCTTTATTCCCCCTAAGATTGTTTTGTCGAATTGTGTTCTTTTTCCTTACAAGACTAATAATATACCCCTTCTGTAAAGCTTGTTTTAACGAATTGTAAAGGTTTTGTAAATGTGTGTATGACTTTTGTAAATCATAAATATATTACTATTGTTAGCATGTACTTTTTTTTATAAAATAAAACATCTGTCTCAAAATTTGAGACAGATGTTTTTGATTTCTATTATTCAGCAGCTTCGTTAGTTTGTTCCATATCTTTAGCTTCAACTGTTTGATCTTGTTTTTTTAGATTAAAATAGGTATCCAATACTCTTTTGCCAATAATATTAGCTGTAGCTGGACCACTGTTTCCTTGGTATGCCCATGGTACTAATACAGCCATTGCAACCTCTGGATTATCAGATGGTGCATAGCTTACCAAACTAAGGTTCATTACTTCAGGAGGTATTTTCCCAAACTTCTTACGTTCAGGACCATCATAAAAGGCCTCGGCTGTTCCTGTTTTACCTGCAGGATTGTACTCCGCACCCTTAAAGGTACTAACACCGGTACCATCCCCTACCTGCATAACCATTCTAAAGCCTTCCTGGACCCGATCAATCCATTCATCCTTACCATCAATTCGATTTAAAATATTTGCTTCAATCTCTTGTACAATCGGACCCAATTCATTATTCTCTAGAACAGGTTCACGAATTTCCTTCACAATATGAGGCTGGACGCGATATCCCCCGTTCGCAATGGTTGAAACATATTGTGCCAATTGCATTACAGTATAGGTATCATACTGACCTATCGCAAAGTCAAGAAGCAAACCAGACTGTTTCAACGGACCGGGATAACCAGTACTTTCATTTGGAAGGTCAATTCCTGTTTTTGTTCCTAGACCAAATTGACTGAACGATTGACGCATCGTATCAAAAGCAGTTAAGTCTAATGGCAGCGGCTTATTCGGTGCATAGTGCCCTTTGGCCATTTCAATTACTGTCTTCCACATATATACGTTTGATGATACTTGTAATGCTCTTAAATCATTAATCATCCCAAAGTTCTTCCAAGAAGACTTAGGTTGTGTATTTTTTATCAATAAAGGTGAATCATATTGAGTTGAACCTGGCTGAATTACCCCTGTATTATAACCCGTTAAAATCGTCGCTCCTTTGACAACAGACCCAACTGCATAAGAGGTCGTTATATTCCCAAGAGCAAAGTCACGCATTTCTTGTTTATTTGTATCCTCATTTTTAGCAATTTGCTTTCCGGCCATTGTTAATATTTCGCCAGTATGTGGATTCATGAGAACAACAAAGGCGCGGTCTAAAAGAGCAGACCTAGAATTTTGCTTAGCATTCCAAAGTTCTTCTTCAATAATTTTTTCAATTTCAAGTTGAAGATTCATATCAATCGTTAAGACAAGGTCTTTTCCACGCTGCCCTTCTGAAACCACTTCAGTGGACAAAATTTTACCACCTTTATCCGTTACATTCTTCACTTTCCCTTTTTGCCCATGTAGTACATCTTCATATTGCAGCTCAATATAGCTTTTACCGACACGATCATTCCGGTTATAATCACGAGCAAGATATTCCTCTAGTTTATCCTTTGGTAAGCCTTCACCAGAAGACGATACATTTCCAAGTACAGTTTTTAATGTATTTCCAAAAGCATAATATCGTTCCCAATCTGTAGTGGTATCAACACCTGGCAATGCCTCTAGATTTTCACTGACAACAGCAAATTCTTCAGGAGTGACATTTTCATTTTTAACAATCTGTTGAGTTAATGCATAACCACTGTTAAATTCCCTGAAAATCGCAAGGGTTTCTAAATCTTGGGTAGTTAAACTTGCTAAGTCTTTATCGGTAATTCTTTTTAGCTGGAGATTGTAAATTTCTTTATCATCTAATTCGTCTTGATCATACAAGGTCCATTCTTTTTCTGTAATTTTTTCTTTTGCTTTCTCAGGGTTTTTTAACATCCAGAAATCCTGTTTATCTCGATCACGGATTTTTGATGTATCTTTGTCAATTAGCTTTGCCAAAACTTCAGCTGTTTCGAGCATTTCCTCTTGACTTGTATCTTGGAATTTTGTGTACGTGATAGCATTTAACGGGGTATTATCAACAATAACTTTACCGTTACGGTCAAACATTTTCCCCCTCGGCACTGGGCTATTAACCGTTATATCTTCAGTCCGTTCAATTTCCCGTTTAAAATCCTCTCCATAAACGATCTGGACTAAACCTAAACGGAGAATAAGAACAGAAAACAACAGAAATACAACTAAAAAAACAATGTTCAAACGAAAGGTAACATGCTCCTTCTTTTTCTTCTTAATATTCAAGTTTTTCACTTCCTTGTCATTTCGACATGATACGTTTTATTTTAACGGAAAATCACCCTGCTTTCTACGAAAAACACTTACCAATTGACAACGTTCATCAAAAAACCATGAAAACCTTATAAATAAAAAAACGCAATGAGTAATTTGAATTACTCATTGCATTATGTTGTAGGTATTTGTACTCTTCTTACAAAAAAGTAAATCATTGAATGTCCGGCACCCAAAAATAAAAGCAGGATCGGAATACTTTGTTTTTCATTAAACCAAGTTACTGCAGCTAAGAATGACAATATTGAAACTATTCTTCCCATATTAACAAAAATCTCTCGAACAACAATATACTCTATTCTCATTTCTGCTGCTTTCCAAGCAGTTCCTATAATATCGTATGTAGTTGAAACATATGGCACCAGTAAGATTGGATAGGCAACCGCAATCATCGCTGCGTATATTAGAAGTTTTACATAATTAACATCCCAGACGATTAACAAAACAGCTAAATAAAGGATGATACCACCAACAAGGATCGCCTTTTTTCGCTTGTTTTTTTTAATTAACCGGGAGGCTGCAAAATAGGCTATAAAGGAAATCCCGGAATTAATAAGGCCAAACGTTCCTAGAGCCAGTTCACTTCCAGTGGAAATGTAGACAAGTACCGAGATAACAAATAAAAATGTCCCTTCTCTAAGACCTTGGAAAAAATGTGCATTGGTAATAAGACGCCAGTTTTTATTTTGTTTTCGTTCTTCGAGAATCCGTTTGAAACAATATTTACCATTTGCCGGGCGTGGTTTTAATGAAAAACTAAAGAAAACAGCTAGTGCAAATAGTGACAAGGATATCCCAAATACAATAAAATAACCTGTAAATTTCTCAAAACGAGTAATGATAATGCCAGCGGCAATGGGTCCTATCATACCACCAGTTGAGGATAAAATTCCTAAAAAGCCATTAAAAAAATCTCTTGTTTCTGGTTCTGTTATTTCAAACGTTAATACATTATAGGCAAGCCAATAAAAACCATATCCAATACCGAGGAGGCTTCCTAAAAGGAGTAAATAAGTTGAGGCATGTTTGCCGGTTATTAGCACCGTCAAGTAAAAAATAGCTAGAAAAATAACTCCAATCCTTAACACTTTAACCCGATCTACTTTTTTTGCCCATCGACCTGCTAGGATAAAGGTTAAAGGCTGTAAAATAACAATCGAAAGGTTATAAAGAGCTAGATCTGAAAATTCTCCTGTTTGTTTCCACAAATAGATATTCACAAAAGTATTTGATAGTGCAACACTTAAAGAATATAACCCACCGATTATTAACAGCAAGGATAAATCTTTTGTAAATTTTATGTCACCTAAAAACTTAAACTTTTTCGCCATAAAAACTCCCCTTTGTGATAAGGGTTAGTCTTTAACAAGGATTGGTCCTTTATACGAAAAAATAAAAAGACAGCTGAAAACAGCTGCCTTATCAACAAATTATATTATTATTTTGCTGCAGTATATCTTTTAGAAACTTCATCCCAGTTTACAACGTTCCAGAAAGAAGAAATGTAATCAGGACGACGGTTTTGATAGTTTAAGTAATAAGCATGCTCCCAAACATCAAGTCCAAGGATAGGTGTTTTACCTTCCATTAATGGAGAGTCTTGGTTTGGTGTGCTTGAAACTTCTAATTCACCATTGCTTACAGAAAGCCATGCCCAGCCTGAGCCAAAGCGAGTTGTAGCTGCTTTCGCAAACTCTTCTTTAAAGCTTTCAAAGCTGCCAAACTTACTGCTGATTGCGTCAGCTAGTTCACCTGTTGGTGCACCGCCAGCATTGGGAGCAAGAATTTGCCAGAATAATGAGTGGTTAGCGTGGCCGCCGCCATTATTACGTACAGCTGTACGAGCTGCTTCAGGTACTGCATCTAAGTTAGCAATAACTTCTTCAACAGATTTTGATAATAATTCTTCATTGCCTTGTAATGCATTATTTAAGTTAGTCACATAAGTGTTGTGGTGTTTTGTGTGATGAATATTCATTGTTTCTTTGTCAATGTGTGGTTCAAGCGCATCATATGCGTAAGGTAATTGTGGTAATTCAAATGCCATTATTATTTCCTCCTATGTATTGAAAGATTTTTTGGCTTTAGTTTTGTCTATAATCAAAACGATTTTAGAATATTCCTAAAGCTTCCAGCTTAAGATTATCAGAGATAGTCTATTGTTTCAAATAAAATGCCTTGTACACCTAACAAATTTACAATTTCCCTCCAGGTGATATTTTATACATAATTCTTTTAATAATTTATTTTAATGTTTTCAATAAATTGTCATGTTTCACTTATTAAAATGGTGTTAATAAATGATTTAATCAAATTGTAGGGATAAAAGGAGTGGGAAATATGCTCAGAAGCAGTTTTTCTATATATAGTTTATTGAATCAATTCTTCCAGAAGACAGAGCAAATTCAAAAGGTCAAAGCGGGAACCGTTTTATTTCAGGAGAAGGATTCTGTTGAATATGTATACCTATTACTCAGTGGAACAGTTGCTCTTGGGAGAGTCCACATGCGCGGGAAAGATTTTATTTTAAAGATTTTAAACAGTGGAGAACTAATCGTAGAATATCAACTATTTAAACATAATCCCCATTATCAGGCTTATGCGAAGACACTTGCTGATAGTGAAATTCTTGCGATTAAAAAGGAACAATTTGAAGCATTTATTAAGACTGACCCCGATGCGATGAATGCTTTTGTATCTTGGTTGAGCACTGGCTACCTTAAGGCTCAAATGAAATGCCAGGATTTAATCATGAATGGAAAAAAAGGTGGCTTATACTCAATACTAATCCGACTTTCTAATACTTATGGGGTGAAGACAGAAGATGGTATTCTCATTGATTTTCCATTAACCCACCAGGAACTTGCTAACTTAACCTATGGGACTAGGGAAGTCATTCAACGTGCTTTAAAAGAATTACGGGAAAAAGAAATAATTTCTTACGATCAGCAAAAATTCACGATAAAAAATATAAGTTATCTGAAAGAAGAAGTTGACTGCCAAAATTGTGCCCATGAGATATGCGGTGTAAATTAATAAATAATCCTCCTCACTATCATGTAAGGAGGATTATCCTATAAATTAAAGAACAACCACCAGGAAGTATGCAATCATTAGAATTTGGATAACCGTTTTTGTTATAACACTACTTACAAAGCCAACAACTGATCCGAAACCAATTTTTAAACTATCTTTAAAGTTTCTCTTATTAACTAAAAGCTCCGCACCTACTGCACCGATAAATGGTCCAATCAGAATTCCCAAAAAAGGAATGACGAAAGGTCCCACCAAAAGACCAATCGTACTTCCCCACACCCCCGCTTTCGAACCGCCATATTTTTGAATGCCAATCATATTTGCTATATAATCCGCGACAAATAAAAGAATGATAAACAAACTTTGAATAATCCAAAAGAACCATCCAAAAGGCTCAAAGGAAAAAAAGACACCATATAATAAATACCCTGCTAATAGGAACAATACACTTGGAATGATTGGATAAACAAGTCCAATAAACCCGATGATAAAGAGAATTGATATAATCGACCAATAAACTATCTCCATTATTTCTCCATCCTTTAGAAAATTTATTCTGTACTCTATACGCAAAAGTTCCCTAAATAGTTTCATAAATCAACATTCTTGTTTCTAACAGCTCCTCAAGCTACAATAGAATGGTGAATCTTTATTAGGGTGGTAATCATGAATATTTTCAAGCAATTTTATAAAAGCACTCATTCTCCAAAGGACATTGCCTCTTTTCGATTTCAGGGAATCGGAAAAACGATTTTATATGTATTTATTCTTACTCTCATATCCATTTTGCCTTCCATTTATTACTTAAGTACACTACTTACTGCTGGGATTGAGAGTACAAAATCAGTAATAAATGATGACATTCCCTCCTTTACGATTGAAAATGGAACCTTATCTGCAGAAACAGATTTACCTATTACCATCGATAAAGGGGATTTTTCCATTATTGTTGATCCAACAGGAGTTATCACAAACGAAGATGTGAATGACGAAGATAATGCTTTTGCTTTACTTAAAAATGAAATTGCGGTAGCGGGAGGAGGACGTGTTGATACCTATTCGTATTCCATGCTCGAAGGATTGTCGTTAACAAAAGACGACTTTACCGATATCGTCGATAAGGTTGATGGAATGAAGGGAATTATTATTCCGGTTGTGTCCACCTTTATGTTCCTCTTTTCAAGTGCGATAAACTTCATTGAAATATCGATTCTGGCTTGGATTGGCTTAGCATTGAAAAATCTAGCCGGGAGGAGTATAAGTTACCGGCATTCGTGGCGAATGGCTGCCTACAGTGTAACTTTGCCGACGGTGTTCTTTACCATTATGGCTGCAATTAATACAACCGTACCAAATAGTATAGTTATCAATTGGTTTGTACAAATAATCATCTTATTTTTAGCAATAAAAGAAATTCCAAACCAAAAAAATACGCTTGAGAACTAAACGCATCCACTGGGTGCGTTTTTTTCGTTCTATTTAGAAGTGGACAAGCATAGGAATGTACAAACATTCCATTTTGGAGGCATGTCACATGAAAAGAATTTTCCTTTTTTTATTTGGACTTCTTACAATTTATGTTATATATATCGATCTAACAGCAGGTACTTTATCAAAGGATGAAACCCAGCCTGCCGTAAAAACAGCAGTAACAATGTCCAGCCTTGAGAACACTATCGAAGCATTTGAAGCGGAAGTTGAACCTGGAGAAACGTTAATTTCTATTGTAGAAAGTCATATAGAAAAGTCCTTACCGGTCTCGATTGATCAATTAATTGAAGATTTCCAAACCTTAAACCCAGGACAAGCTCCAGAAAAAATTCAAATTGGCTCAACCTATCAGTTTCCTGATTACTCAAAATAGGCAGATAAATGCTTCAGTCTTGTCAAGATGAATAAAGGACTGATAAAATAATAGGTGCGAGTTTAAACTATCTATTATTCGAATCCAATTTGAAGGAGCGAATTTCCTTGAGTGAAATTACACATCGTACGAAAACACGTCCCGTTAAAGTTGGTAACTTAACGATTGGCGGGAGTAACGAATTATTTATACAAAGCATGACCACTACTAAAACACATGATGTTGAAGCAACCGTTGCTGAAATCAAACGTCTTGAAGAAGCAGGCTGCCAAATCGTTCGTGTTGCTTGTCCGGACGAACGGGCTGCAAATGCTATACCTGAAATTAAAAAAAGAATCAACATTCCTTTAGTAGTAGATATCCATTTTGATTATAAATTAGCGCTTAAAGCTATTGAAGGCGGCGCTGATAAAATTCGGATTAATCCAGGAAATATTGGAAAAAGAGAAAAAGTAGAAGCAGTCGTAAATGCAGCTAAGAAGCGAGGAATCCCAATTCGCATTGGTGTAAATGCTGGCTCGCTTGAAAAACGAATTCTTGAAAAGTATGGTTATCCAACTGCCGATGGAATGGTTGAAAGTGCCCTCCATCATATCAAAATCCTTGAAGATTTGGATTTCCATGATATTATTGTTTCCATGAAAGCCTCTGATGTAAACCTTGCAATTGAAGCATATGAAAAAGCCGCAAAGGCATTTGATTATCCGTTGCACTTAGGGATTACGGAATCAGGAACACTTTTTGCAGGAACAGTTAAAAGTGCTGCTGGATTAGGAGCGATTATTAGCAAAGGAATCGGTAATACACTCCGTATTTCATTAAGTGCTGATCCAGTTGAAGAGGTAAAGGTTGCAAGAGAGCTCCTCAAAGATTTTGGACTATCTTCAAATGCTGCAACATTAATCTCATGTCCAACCTGTGGAAGAATTGAAATTGATTTAATCAGCATTGCAAATGATGTGGAAGAGTATATTTCAAAAATTAAAGCACCAATTAAAGTAGCTGTTCTAGGCTGTGCCGTTAACGGTCCTGGTGAAGCAAGAGAAGCTGACATTGGAATTGCTGGTGCTCGTGGTGAGGGCTTGCTATTCCGTAAAGGTGAGATCGTTCGTAAAGTCCCTGAAAATCAATTAGTCGATGAATTAAAAAAGGAAATCGATCAACTTGCTGAGGAATATTTCCAGAAGAAGGCAGCAGAAGAAGCTGAAGTTACAAACTAATAAACGAATTGAAGAAACCCGGCATGAGCTGCCGGGTTTCTTTTTTTGCCCCTATATTCGCAAGCTGCTGTTAAAAGAACGGGAGGATAAAGATACCGACAACAATCGATATAGCACCTATCCCGATAGCCCATGCACCGAGACCCTCTGCACCTCGGCGTCTGGCAACGAACCCTAACACAATACCTGCTGCACCAAAAAGAATCGGCATGACAAACAGTGATAATATAGATAGGACTAATGCAGCCCAACCCATTCCTGTACCTGTACCCGTTTCAGCCCCGGTATCATCTTTTGATCTTTCCCGGAAAGTTGGTCGAGTTAGAGGAACAGGTGCTGCAATTTCAGCAGCAGTCTCTTCTCTATATTCTGAAGGGCTATTTGTACTTTTTACATCAGTGTTTGGACTTGGGAGATACCCAGCCACTTTCGTGTCTTTTTCATCTTCCATCCGAATCCCTCACTTTCAGTAATAGGAGCATTAATTATTGTTTGTAACTTTCAGCTTTTTAGTATGGTAAAATAAAGTTAAAAACTTGGCATTTGAAGGTGAATACAGATGAGGAAGAGATTTGGAATTGATATTGATGGTACAGTAACATGTCCATCGGCGCTTATACCCTTCATAAATGAAGGATTTGGATTAAACATTACATTAGCTGATGTGAAGGATTATGACTTAAATAAGGTCGTTAAGGTCCCAGAGGAAAAATTTGCAAAGTGGTTTATTGAAAACGAACCGATTATTTATCAGGAATCTCCACTTGCTGAGGGCGCAGAAAAGATTCTTACCATATGGCAAAAGGAACATGAATTATTTTTTATTAGTGCCAGGGGTTCACATCTTTTAGAAAATACAAAGGATTGGTTTAATAAAAAAGGCTTGTCCTACGACCATATTGAATTAATTGGATCCCATGACAAAGTTTCAACTGCTAAGCTTCATGAAGTGGATATTTTCCTTGAGGATAAACACGACAATGCTGTTATGATTCATGAGGAATGTGACATTCCTGTTTTATTGTTTAATACTCCCTATAATCAGGACCCTATCCCAAAAGGTGTTGTTCGTGTAAATAATTGGCATGAAGCCAACCATTGGGTAAAAAATTGGATTGGATAAAATAAAAAGCAAAACAGCATAGGCAAGCCTGCTGTTTTGCTTTTTATGTCTAGCTGCAGCGCATAGGGGCTGCAGCTTTTCTAGTTACAATCTGGACAGCGTCCATAAATTTCAAATTTATGTCCTGAGATATCGTACCCTTTTAAATCTTCACTTAAACTGTTCATTGGGCAGGTTTCAATTTCTTTCGTCTTACCACAATCCATACAGATAAAGTGATGATGATGTTGATGGCGTGAACAGGAAAAGCGAAAATGTTTTTCACCAGATAGTTCCGTCATTTCAAGAATTCCCATTTTAACAAAAAGTGAAAGATTCCGATAGATGGTATCAAAGCTTAACCCTGGGTAGTCTTCCTTTAACTCATCTAAGACTTCCTTTGCTGTTAAGTATTTATCACTATCTGCAAACAATTGAAGCATATCTTCTCTTTTTCCTGTTTGTTTAAATCCATTTTCTTTTAAGAATTGAATGGCTTCATTTACATTCATCCTGCTGTCCCCCCTTTTGAAATCTGACTTTTTATCAGCATTTTTTTATAAACGATTGTAAACACTAAAATCACCACGGCGATTATAACAATCGTTCCACCAGGGGCAAGGTCAATATAATAAGATGTAAACAGCCCGCCGAGGACGGCTATTTCTCCAAAAATGATTGACAAAAAGATGGTTTGTTTAAATCCTTTGGCTATACGTATACTTGCTGCAACTGGCAATGTTATTAACGAAGAAACAAGCAGAATCCCTACAATTCTCATTGACGCCGCAATCACAAGTGCAACCATAATTATAAAAATAAAATGAATGCTTTTTGCAGCAATTCCGGACGCCTTAGCATGCTCTTCATCAAACGATAATAAAAAAAGCTCTTTATATAATAAAATGATGGTTATAACGACCACGATACTAATAATGAAAATAACCCATAAATCTGTTCGGCTTACAGCAGACACACTACCAAACAAATAACTATATAAATCTGTATTAAAACCATCAGCAAGTGATATGAAAATCACCCCAAGGCCTATACCACCGGATAATATAATGGGTATAGCCAGCTCTTGATAATGATTGTAAACCCCTCTTAGCTTTTCAATGAACAATGAGCCTCCGACTGAAAAGGCCATACCTAGGTAAAGAGGGTTGAGTCCATGTAAGGCAACAAAGTATTTTTCAAGAAGGAGACTGGCGGCTATTCCTGCAAGGGTAACATGACTTAAGGCATCTGCAATTAAAGAAAGTCTCCTGACCACAATGAAGACACCCAATAATGGTGCAAGAAAACCAATTAGGATTCCTGTTAAAAAGGCATTTTGTAAAAATTCATATTGAAATATTGATTGAATCATTTAAAAACGCCTCCGTGGTCATGTTGATGGGCTAGAAGATGGACATCCGTTCCATAGAATTCAGACATCCCCTCCATTCGCTGCTTTTCAAATTCACTTGTATCTCCATGAAAATGTAAATGTTTATTTAAACAAGCCACATGGGTCACTTTATCTGAAATGGTTCCGATATCATGTGTAACTAATAGGAGAGTAATCCCCCGCTTTTGATTTAGTTCAGTAAGCATAAGGTAGAAAGCATTGACATTTTCAGCATCAACTCCGACGGTTGGTTCATCTAGTATCAATAGCTTAGGCTCGCTCACAAGTGCCCGGGCAATGAAAACTCTCTGCTGCTGCCCTCCTGAAAGCTCCCCAATATTTCGATTAGTAAACTCCTTCATTCCCACAGAGTCTAATGCGTCATATACTTTTTGGGCATGCTCTTTCTTAAAAAAACGAAACAATCCAAGTTTCTTAGTTAAGCCGCTGGAAACCACTTCAAAGACAGTAGCTGGAAAACCTGTATTAAAGGAGTTAGCCTTTTGTGAAACATAACCAATTTTCTGCCAATTATTAAATTTATTAATTTCTTGCCCAAATAAGGAAATATCGCCTTTTTGGGGCTTCAGAAGCCCCAAAATTAATTTTAACAATGTTGATTTACCAGAACCGTTTGGACCAACAATTGCTAGAAATGAGCCACTTGGTACGGTTAGATTAATATTCTCAAGGACTGTATCCTTTTCATATCGATAAAAAAGCTGCTTTATTTCAATAATAGACTGCGAGTTCATAGACAATCTCACCTTTAATTTTAAGAATCATTCCGATTTAACTTAAAGTAGTATACAATATGAATTTCCTAATGTAAAGCTTTTACCTTTACACGAATTTAGGTTTTGTTTTGTAACACTCTAATTTCCTCCTTCATACAGTAGATGAAGGAGTGATGAGTATGAAGATTTTTGAGAATGTCATAAATCATAAGATGAATACCATTACCGGTGACGAACTATTCAAGTATGCAGAACAATTTAATATTAAAGTAAATCGGCAGCAAGCCTATAAGGTCGCTCAGTACTTAAGAGGAAAAAATGTAAATATTTTTGATGATCGAGAAAGATCGGCATTAATTAAAGAAATAGCAAAAATTGCTGGCCCTGAAACAGCAAGAGAGGTAAATAAGCTCCTTGTAAAGTTTACGAAGTAAAATCGAAAAGCTGTGCCCAAGAGCACAGCTTTTTGTTAACCTTGTATGATTCTATCAAGTAAATTTTCGTTAAACTTCTGTTCCCGGAGCATTTCGATTTCAAATAAATATGGCGGCTTCTTATTATTCTTATCTTCACCAACATATGGTGTCTCAAGAATTTTCGGTATGTCAGTCAACTGTGGATGGTGTACGATATAATTAAGTGCTGTAAAACCGATATGACCAAATCCTATATTTTCGTGACGGTCTTTTCTCATTCCTACTGCATTTTTACTATCATTAATATGAAGGACCTTTAATTTATCTAAGCCAACAATTTTATCAAATTCATTCAATACACCATCAAAATCCTCGACAATGTTGTATCCGGCATCGTGTGTATGGCAGGTATCAAAACAAACAGATAGCTTGTCACTATAGTTTACACCATCCATAATCATCGCCAATTCCTCGAACGACTTGCCACATTCAGACCCTTTGCCAGCCATTGTTTCTAAAGCAATTTGCACTTGCTCTTTCCCCGTTAATACTTCATTTAAGCCTTCGATAATTTTCTTTATCCCCGCTTCCGTACCAGCACCAACATGTGCACCAGGGTGGAGCACGATTTGTTTCGCACCAATGGCCTCAGTTCTTTCAATTTCTGTGCGAAGGAACCTAACCCCTAATTCAAACGTATCTGGATTTGTGGTATTGCCGATATTGATGATGTATGGCGCATGGACAACAATGTCAGAAATCCCATTCTCCTCCATATGCCGTCTTCCAGCTTCAATATTCAAATCCTCTATTTTCTTCCGTCTAGTGTTTTGAGGTGCACCGGTATAGACCATAAATGTATTTCCACCATAGGAAACTGCTTCTTCACTTGCTGCTAAAAGCATATTCTTTCCGCTCATTGAAACATGTGAACCAATTTTCAACAACCCTTCTCTCTCCCTTCTATTCTTACTTCTTATTTAGTCTTCGTTGACGTTTTTTTATTTTGTCTAGTTCCCATTGCATTTTCTTTTTGTAGCCTGGCTTTACTTTTTGAGGTTTTTTAACCATCGATTTAGCAGTCTTTTCTACTTCATCCTCTTTCCTTACACGAGTCTTTCGTTTGTTTCGATCCTCTAATTCAACAAATTCCTCTTTTTTAATATCTACATACTTGAATTGAATTCCCATCTTTTCTAATCGATTTAGTGCATCTTCATCAGAGATATCATAGATAGTAAGGGCAATTCCCGAATTTCCAGCTCTTGCGGTCCTTCCTACTCTGTGGATGTAAAAGTCCAAGTCTGTAGGTAACTCATAGTTTATTATATGACTTATTCCTTCAATATCAATTCCTCTTGAAGCAAGATCAGTTGCCACAATATATTGGAATTCTAAATCTTGTATTTGTTTCATCATTTTTTTTCGTTCACGCGGGTTTAGATCTCCATGGACACGTGCAACCTTTAATCCCTTTTCGATTAAAAAGTTGGCAACATCCTCAGCCATTTTTTTAGTATTTGTAAAAACAATCGCTAAATATGGGTTGTAATGAATGAGCATATCGTGAACAAGCTGCTTTTTATTTCTGTGCCTTGACGGCAAGAGATAATGAGTCAAATTTTCTGCTGTTTTTCTTTTAGCATCAATCTGAATCATTTTCGGATTTTCCATATACTTTTTAAGAAATGGCTTGAGCTTTTCTGGAATGGTTGCAGAGAATACAAGCATTTGCAATTTCTCAGGCATTTTTGCAGCTACTTGATCCAAATCCTCGATAAAGCCCATATCAAGCATCATATCTGCCTCATCAACTACAAGTACTTCTGAAGTATGAACAAAAAGAGCTTTTTCAATCATAAGATCTTTAATTCTTCCTGGGGTACCTACAACGATGTGTGGCTGCACCTTTAATTTATCAATCGTTCTTTGCTTGTCTGTTCCACCAATATAGCATCGGGTCATGATTGACTTGTCAGGGCTGCAGTGCTCTGTTACTTTTAAAATTTGATGATAGATTTGCGAAGCAAGCTCTCTCGTTGGTGCAGTGATGACAGCTTGGACTTCTGGGCGTTCTGGATTAATCCTTTCGAGTATAGGTAAGACAAAAGCAAGTGTTTTCCCTGTACCCGTTTGGGATTGACCAATCGCACTTTCATTTTTTAGAACTAATGGAATCATCCGTTCCTGAATTTCAGTCGGTTCATAAAAACCTTGTTCCTTAACTGCTTCTATGATAAAAGGTTGAAAATTAAAACGTTCAAAACGATTTTCCTTCATGTTATTGCTCCTCATATATTAATGAATTTCCGTTTATGGAGTAGTTTTCTTACAATAGCAAGAGCTTCCACTTTTATTTCCATCATGTAATTATAGACAAAATTCCTCTAAATAACCAGTTAATATCATCTTTTACCTTTGAACTACTTTTAATCACGAAAATTTTAAGTTTATCCTTGTGTTTATTCCTAAACCATATTTAGGAATTTGCATACCTTAAATAATAAGGCTTTTATTTGAGAGGAGGACATTCGTATGTACTCGAGACAAAGATATTCCCAGCATGGGCATATGGGTCCACAAATGATGGGTTCGGGGCCATTTGGACGTCATCAACAACAGATGATGAATCCCTATGGAGGCAGTGGACCAATGATGGGATTGCAGCAGCCAATGAACGGCGGAAGACATATGATGGGTCAAGCGATGGGAAGAGGACAAGAAAGAAGAAATGGCGGAGGATTACTATCTAAAATTCTTGGCGGGAAAAAGCAAGGTGGTCAACTAGCAGGTCGTCAAGGTATCCAGGGGGCTGGTCGTGCTGTTCAAAGTGGTTCAGGAGGAGTTGGGTCCATCCTGCGGACCCTGAGCAATCCAGACAGTGTTACAGGGTTTCTTAATAACACCCAACAGGTTTTGAAGACTGCAGAATCGTTTGGACCAATGATTCAACAATATGGACCCATCGTCAAGAATCTTCCTATGATGTGGAAATTATATAAGGGGTTTAAAGACCTACCAACAGAAGAAAAGGCAGATGAAAGTATCGCAGAAACGCCACTAATGGAAGAAGAGACCGACCTATCAAAATCTGAACCGGTTAAAAGAACTAAAAAGAAAGAGGATATTGATCCGGAAATGGTTAAAGTAAAAAAACGAAATGGCGGAACATCTATGCCAAAACTATACATTTAATGAATGGGTGCTGAAAAAACAGCATCTTTTTATTTTTCTGTAAATTTCACAGGAAATTTTTACAGAAATTTCATAGGAAAAATGTATCTTTGTATTATTTCTATTAGTTTTATATAATAATTACATAGATTCAAAGTCACATGTTCCTTAGGAGGACTTAAAATATGCAAATCATAAAGATTTCACCACGCGGATACTGTTATGGTGTTGTTGACGCCATGGTAATAGCAAGAAATGCTGCTTTAGATAAATCATTACCGCGCCCTATCTACATTTTAGGAATGATCGTTCATAATAAACATGTTACCGATGCCTTTGCCGAAGAAGGGATTATTACCCTTGACGGTAAAAATCGTAAGGACATACTTGAGAAGGTAGATACGGGAACTGTTATTTTTACAGCCCACGGTATCTCACCAGAAGTAAGAGAGCTTGCCAAAAAGAAAGGTCTCGTTACGATTGACGCGACTTGTCCTGATGTTACAAAAACACATGTTTTGATTGAAGAGAAAACAAAGCAGGGCTTTCAGGTGATTTACATCGGTAAAAAAGGTCATCCAGAGCCTGAAGGAGCTGTAGGTGTAGCACCTAGTGCTGTCCATCTTGTTGAAACACCCAAAGATGTAGAAGCCTTAACCATTACTAGTGATAAATTGATTGTTACCAATCAAACCACCATGAGCCAGTGGGATGTTGCTGATACCATGAAAAAGGTGCTAGAAAAATATCCTCACGCTGAAGCTCATAATGAAATTTGCATGGCAACACAAGTACGTCAAGAAGCTGTAGCGGGTCAAGCACCTGAAGCTGATGTCACCATCGTAGTGGGAGATCCGATGAGTAACAACTCCAATCGACTCGCACAAGTCTCAGAAGAAATTGCCGGAACAAAGGCCTATCGGATCGCAGATATCTCTGAGTTAGAAATCGAATGGATTAAGGATGCCAAGAACGTGGCTGTTACATCTGGAGCCTCCACTCCAACACCGATCACCAAGGAAGTCATTTCATTCATAGAACAATTCGATCCAAATAATGAAGCAACTTGGGAACGCCGCAAAAATGTGCCGTTAAATAGAATACTGCCGAAAGTAAAAAAATAAATACTGGTTGCATTTGATGGTAAATAAGAATAGATGACCTATCGCAAAGGCGATTAGGTCATCTATTTTTTTATGTGTATTTAGTATAATACAGACAAATGGCATGGCCGGACAGAGGAATATAAAAGGATTGTTACCCAATCTCCACTCCACCACGTTTTTCGGGCAAAATCATGCTACTATTGTTACCCAATTTCCGCTCTACCAAGTTTTTCAGGCAAAATCATGCTACTATTGTTACCCAATTTCCGCTCTACCA